>NZ_JACGWZ010000001.1 GCF_014137975.1 Halosaccharopolyspora lacisalsi
CCCCCCGGCGCACGGGCTGCACCGAGTGCGGCGCGTGCATGACCGGGTGTCGCGTCGGGGCGAAGAACACGCTGGTGAAGAACTACCTCTACCTGGCCGAGCGCAACGGTGCCGAGGTGTGGCCGATGACCACGGTCAACCGGCTGGCCCGGGGCTCCGACGGCCGGTGGCGCATCGGGACCGAGCGCACCGGTTCCAAGCTCGGCAAGGGCGGGCGGGTGTTCACCGCCGACCAGGTCGTGATGGCGGCCGGGACCTGGGGGACGCAGAACCTCCTGCACCGGGCGAACGAGCGCGGCGACCTCCCGCTGCTGTCGGCGAAGCTGGGGGAGCTGACCAGGACCAACTCCGAGGCCATCACCGGCGCGCAGCGCTACCGGACCTCGCCGGATCAGGACTTCTCCCGCGGTACGGCGATCACCTCGTCGTTCCACCCCGACGAGGACACCCACATCGAACCCGTGCGCTACGGCAGGGGCAGCAATGCGATGGGGTTCCTGCAGACCCTGCAGACGACGGGCGCCGAGTCCACGCCGCGCTGGCGGCAGTGGCTGCGGACGGTGGTACGGCGCCCGCTGACGGCGCTGCGGCTGCTGTCGGTGCGGCGCTGGAGCGAGCGCACGGTGATCCTGCTGGTGATGCAGAGCCTCGACAACTCGCTGACCACCCGGCTGCGGCGGGGTCTGTTCGGGCGTCGCGGGATCACCTCGCAGCAGGGCCACGGGTCGCCGAACCCGACGTGGATCCCGGCGGGCGAGGAGGCCACCAAGCGGGTGTCCGACAAGATCGACGGGATCCCCGGGGGCACCTGGGGCGAGTTGTTCGACATCCCGCTGACCGCGCACTTCATCGGTGGGTGCCCGATCGGCGAGGACGCGGGCAACGGGGTGATCGACCCCTATCACCGGGCGTACGGGCATCCCTCGCTGTCGGTCGTGGACGGTTCGGCGATCACGGCGAATCTCGGTGTGAACCCGTCGTTGACGATCACCGCCCAGGCCGAGCGCGCCTTCGCGCTGTGGCCCAACAAGGGCGAGGCCGATCCGCGCCCGGAGCAGTCCGAGGGTTACCGCCGCGTCGAGCCGGTCCCACCGAAGAATCCCGCGGTCCCGGCCGAGGCCCCGGCCGCCCTGCACACGCCCCGGTGAATGCGAGGTGCGTGGTTCGGTTCGCGTGCCGGGTCCTGTGGCGGAACCTCAGCCGGGGCCCACCCGTAACCCGGCCGCCGCCCCCATGGAGGCGCGTTGCGCCACGGTCAAACCAGCAGCTGTCCTCGCGAGGCCCGCGCCTGAGGACCCGCCGGGTCGGTCCGCGTGCTCGGTGGGAAGCGGCTAACGCCGCTTGCCCGACGTCGAGCCCAGCTTGAGTGGGTGCTCCCGTCGATTCGTAGTTCTTTGGGGCGGCATGGTGACCCGAAGGGCCTGTGGAGCCGGTCACCTGGGACAATGGCCGTGGATTCCCGTACGGCCAGGAAGGTTCGACCACGTGTCCGGCACCCCAAGCAGCAGCCGCGCTCCGCAGACCCACACCGGCGAGGGGCCGGTTCTGGTGGTCGACTACGGCGCCCAGTACGCCCAGCTGATCGCTCGGCGGGTGCGTGAGACGCAGATCTACTCCGAGGTCGTGCCGCACGACACGCCGGTCGACGAGATCGTGCGTCGCGACCCGGCCGCGGTCGTGCTCTCCGGCGGTCCGGCCAGCGTCTACGCCGAGGACGCGCCGCGCGTCGACGGGCGGTTGTTCGACACCGGCATCCCGGTGTTCGGGATCTGCTACGGCTTCCAGGCGATGACCTCGGCCCTCGGCGGCACCGTCGAGCACACCGGCGTCAGCGAGTACGGGCGCACCGACCTGTCGATCACCGGGCAGGGCGGTGCGCTGCACGAGGACCTGCCCGGCCACCACCCGGTGTGGATGAGTCACGGCGACTCCGTGAGCAAGGCACCCGAGGGCTTCACGGTCACGGCGGGCAGCAGGGACACCCCGGTCGCCGCGTTCGAGGCTCCGGAGCGCGGGCTCGCCGGAGTGCAGTACCACCCGGAGGTGGCCCACTCGCCGCACGGTCAGGAGGTGTTGCGGCGGTTCCTGCACGACATCGCGGGCATCCGTCCGCGTTGGACCACCTCCTCGATCGTGGAGGACACGGTGGCCGCGATTCGTGAGCAGGTCGGTGACCGACGTGCGATCTGCGCGCTGTCCGGGGGAGTGGATTCGGCGGTGGCCGCCGCGCTGGTTCAGCGCGCCATCGGCGATCAGTTGACCTGCGTGTTCGTTGATCACGGTCTGCTACGTGCGGGCGAGCGGGCCCAGGTGGAGCGCGACTTCGTCGCGGCGACCGGAGTGCGGTTGGTCGTCGTCGACGCGGTCGATCGGTTCCTCGGCGAGCTGGCCGGGGTCGCCGACCCGGAGGAGAAGCGCAAGATCGTCGGGCGCGAGTTCATCCGCACCTTCGAACAGGCGGCCAGGGACTCGCAGGCCGAGGCCGGTGAGGCGGGCGAGCAGGTCGACTTCCTCGTGCAGGGAACGCTCTACCCCGACGTCGTGGAGTCCGGCGGCGGCTCCGGGGCCTCCACCATCAAGAGTCACCACAACGTCGGCGGCCTGCCCGAGGACCTGCAGTTCGGGCTCGTCGAGCCGCTGCGCGCGCTGTTCAAGGACGAGGTGCGCCGGGTCGGTCTGGAGCTCGGTCTGCCCGAGACGATCGTGCACCGCCAGCCGTTCCCCGGCCCCGGACTGGCCATCCGCATCATCGGCGAGGTCACCGCGCAGCGGCTGGAGACCCTGCGCGCGGCCGATTCCATCGCCCGCGAGGAGCTCACCGCCGCCGGGCTCGACCGCGACATCTGGCAGTGCCCGGTGGTGCTGCTGGCCGACGTGCAGTCGGTCGGAGTGCAGGGTGACGGGCGCACCTACGGTCATCCGGTGGTGCTGCGGCCGGTTTCCAGCGAGGACGCCATGACCGCGGACTGGACGCGGTTGCCCTACGAGGTGCTGGAACGGGTCTCCACGCGCATCACCAACGAGGTGCCCGAGATCAACCGGGTGACCGTCGACGTCACGTCCAAGCCCCCGGGCACCATCGAGTGGGAGTGACCGGCCGGGGGTGACCCGGTCGGCGGTTCACGATTCTGCCGGGGTGCGCCACCGCAGGTCGGGGAAGCGTCCGGAGCCCCTGTCGAAACTGATCACTTCCCCACCGTGTTCCTGTGCCAGGGCCGCCAGTGCGGCGCCGGGCATGAGGCTGCCGGTGGCTTCGCCTGCTTCGCACACCGCGTACAGGTGGTCGAGGTGCTCCTGCGATACCGCGTCCGCGGTGATGTCTCCCGGTCGGGCGCGTACGGCGCTGGTGAAGCGTGTCGCCTCGTCGAGCGGAGTGGGGACGGCGGAGATGCGCGTGTCCGTGGTCAACCGCAAGAACGACCACCACACCGACCACGGCACCGTGAAATGCTCTTTGCGTGACCACAGTTCGTTGAGCCAATGTCGAGCTGTCTCGTGATCGGGGTGATCCTGTCGGTGTCCTGGCAGGACCACGTTGACGTCCAGAACCTTCACCGGGAGCCCCCTCCGGGCCGCGTGGCGTCCTCATCGGTGAACAGTGCGGCGATGTCGCGCCCGGACCGCAGGTTGATCGTCGCGGGAGGTGGCGTGCCTCCGTCGAAGACGGGTACTTTCGGTGGCTCCGGTTGTTCGGACGAACTCATCAGTTCCCGACGCAGGCTTGCTTCGACGAACTGGCCCGGAGTCTGACCGCACTGCCGCGCGCGGTGCTTGGCACGCTCGAGTAGTCGTTCGTCGATCGACATTGTGGTGCGCACAGCATCAGTCCAGCGCATCAAGAGCATCAACCCCGCGTCTTTTTTTGATTACTGCGTGGATTGACCCTTCCGCGTCCAGCGAGGTGCCCGAGATCAATCGGGTGGCCGTCGACGTCACGTCCGAGCCCCGGGGGTGCCATCGAGCGGGAGGGGCCGGTAATCTGAAATCTGATACCGTTGTCCCATGAGGCTGATGACGGCGACGGAGGCGTCGCGGGGGTTCTCCTCCGTGCTCGATGAGGCCGAGCACGGAGAAACCATCGTGATTACCCGGGACGGGCGACGTGTCGCGGAAATCCGGCCGGCCAGTACGGGCAATGCTGACGCGTTGCGGGCGTTCGCTCGTGACTGGGGAGCTGAGCACGGCAGCGATCCCGAAGGCGCTCGTGCCGCGCCGGCGGAGTTGGACGCTCTCGACGATGTACTCACGGATGACTCGGACCGATGGAACGAGTAATCCTGGATACCGGTGTGCTCATCGTGGGGGAAGGGGATCACGGACGTTTCGAGACGCTGCTCGATGGCATCGAGGACGTCGCGATCGCGGGGGTCACTGTCGCGGAGTTCCTGACCGGGGTGCTGCGTGCCGACACCTCACACCGAGCCGCGCTGAGGAAGCGATGGTTACGCGGGATCGTGGAGCGTGCTCCGGTTCTGGAATACGGATATACGACGGGTGAGGCACATGCTCATCTGTTGGACCACGTGCGTGTCGCCGGTAGACCACGTGGCCGTCATGACCTGATTATCGCCGCACACGCACGTGAGACGGGGCGAGGTGTGCTCACCACCGACAGGAAGGGCCGTTTCGGTGATCTGCCCGGTGTGATCGAAGTGGAGCGCTGAACGGCTCTCCGACCCGTCCGACCTCTTCATCGGTCGCGACGGCGCAGCGACGCGGCGAGCACGAGGACGCCGCAGCCGAGCATGCCGATCGCCAGCACCCACTGCAGGCTCCACGGCACTCCGACCAGCACGTAGAGCGTGACGAGCAGGGCCAGCACGCCCGCGGTCAGGGTGATCGGGTCCGGCCCCGCGCGCCGATTGGTCGAGGTCTCTCGGGCAGCGGGAGTCTGATCAGTCACGGAGAACCTCCACATTGCCGGTGCCCGCGTGGAGATCGAGCACGAGTTGTCCTCCGCCGCGGCCGTCGGCACCTTCGTCGAAGGCCGCGGCGCTGACGCCGTCGCCCTGGCGCTCCTGCCCCAGGCAGTTCACGTTCCCCATGTCGGCGGAGCACTTCGCTCGGACGTCCACGTTCGGGGGCAGGTGGACGCTGATGTTTCCCGCACCGACGTCGCCGCCGGTGGTGATCGTGCGCCCCTCGGGGAAGCGCAGGTCGTCGAGATGCAGTTCGATGTTGCCCACCGATTTTCGGTAACTGTCCCGGAGTCCGGCGACATCTGCCGGGCGCACCTGCTGGTCACCGACCCCGTACCAGGTGTCCGTGGGCAGCGCGTTGAACGCCAGGGCCAGCACGGCCATCGGGACGGCCAGCACGATCAGACCACGGCCACCGCGCAGGAACGCTCCCGCGAGCATGCCGATGCCGAGCACTCCCAGTCCCGTGGCCGTGGTGATCACGGGAGGCAGGCTGAAGGCGGTCCCGAAGCCGAGGGCCAGCAGCGTGACCGCCAGGGTCACGAGCGTGACCGAGTGCCGGCGCGGGCGGGACGGTGCGGGATCGGGAGGGGAGTCATCGGGTTCGGGCAGGTCCCAGGCGAAGGAGGCTGTGCCGAGCGGATCCCAGGAAGGGGGTTCCTGCCGGTCGGGTTCGGTGGTCTCGGTGGATCCGGACCGCACCGTGGGATACACCCAGGTGTTGTTCGCCCCCTCGACCGTGGGTCCGGCCGTGGGTCCGGCCGTGGGTCCGGCCGATGATTCGGAGGGCGGTTCGGTCGCGGATTCGGCCGGCTCGTGATCCCCGTAGTTGCGGTGCAGCAGATACAGCGCCAGTCCACCGAGAACGAGCCCGACCAGCCCGGGTACGTCGCTGACGACGTACGAGCACGGAATCAGCAGCAGCGCGAGCAGCACGATCGTCGACGTGGACGTCGACGATCCCTCTTTCGGCAGCAGCAGCCATCCCAGCAGGTACAGCAGGATCCCCGCGCCGCCGTAGAAGGTCGTCACGACGAAGGCGACCCGCACCAGCACGGGATCGATGCCGTACCGGTGCCCGATGGCGGCCGAGACCCCGCCGAGCTTGCCGCCCCGACTCGGGCGCACCGGCCTGCTCGCCCAGAAATCTCGCAGCGTGTCCTCGACACCGGGTTTCGTCCCTGGCCTACTCATGTCACCCACTGTCCGAGGCCGCGTCCCTCCGGACATCGGGGGCCGCCCCTGAGACGACCTGTAAACATCACCCCCGTGCCCGGGGGTGTTCCCCGATGTTCCCGGGCACACGAGCGTGTGACCATCGACAGCGTGCACCCCCGGCTGAAGAGCAAGGTGAGGCGGACGGACCCGCGGCAGCGCCCGTCCGCGACCGTGCCGTACCGGCGTCCGGGATCGAGGCGGCGAGTCGCGCGCGGGGAGGGCCTGCCGGAGTCCGGCAGGCTCCGCAGGAGGCGCTCCGGGCGTGTGCTGGCGGGGGTTTCGGGAGGTGTGGCCGAGCACCTGGGCGCTTCCGTGTTCTGGGTGCGTGCGGTGTTCGTCGTGCTGGCCGCCCTCGGTGGGTCCGGGATCCTCGCCTACGGACTGCTGTGGATGTTCGTGCCGCAGAGCTCGGGGAACGAGCCGGAGCCGACGCCGAAGGAACGCCAGCAGGGTTTCGGGATGCTCGTGCTGGGCGTCGGCCTGGCGGTGACGATCACGTCGGTGGGGACCGGCGCGGTCTGGTTCGTCGGTCCGCTCGGCGTGGTGCTGGTCGGCGCGGCCGTGGTGTGGCGGGAGGCCGACGAGTCCCAGCGCGGGCGGTGGCGGCAGGGTGCTCGTATCGGCGTGGCCGAGGTGATGGTCGGGGGCGGTGGTCGCGCCGCCGTCCTCCGCATCGTCATCGGTGTCGGGCTCGCGGTGGTGGGCCTGGGGCTGTTCCTCGGCGGCAACGCCACCCTCGACGAGATGCGCTTCGCGCTGCTGGCCGTGTTGACCACGCTGGTCGGCGTCGCCGTCCTGACGGTGCCGTGGTGGGTGCGGCTGGTGCGGGATCTCAACGTCGAGCGCGCCGGCCGGATCCGGTCCCAGGAACGCGCCGAGATCGCCTCCCACCTGCACGACTCGGTGCTGCAGACGCTGGCGCTGATCCAGAAGCAGTCGGGGGACTCGCGCGAGGTGTGGCGGTTGGCCCGCGGCCAGGAGCGCGAGCTGCGGCACTGGCTGTACGGGTCGCAGGGGCACGGTCGCAGCGACGACGAGCGGGGAGACGGTGCCGCGACGTCGAGCCGGACGCTGTCGGAGGAGCTCGGCCGGGTCTGCGGTGAGGTCGAGGACACCTTCGCCATCACCGCCCAGCACGTCGTGGTCTCCGACTGCGACGTCGACGAACCGATCGCCGCGATGCTGGCCGCGGCCAGGGAGGCGCTGGTCAACGCCGCCAAGCACGCCGGGGTCGACGAGGTCAGCGTCTACGGGGAGGTCACCGACGACGCCGTCGAGGTGTTCGTGCGGGACCGGGGCGCCGGGTTCGATCCGGAACGGGTCGCCGTCGATCGGCACGGACTGGCCGACTCGATTCGGGGCAGGATGGAACGTAACGGTGGCAGTGCCAGGGTGCGGACCGCACCCGGCGCGGGGACCGAGATCCAGTTGGCTGTTCCCCGGCACTAGGTCGGGGACGACGAAGGAGGCGTGCGGTGACGAGTACGAACGACGAGGGCGGACCCCGGCCGGTCCGCGTGTACCTGGTCGACGACCACGCCTTGTTCCGCACGGGGGTGCGCGCGGAGCTGGCCGGAGCCGACGACAGGGTCGAGGTGATCGGCGAGGCAGGGTCGGTGGCCGAGGCGGTGGCCGGGATCGGCCACTTCGCCCCCGATGTCGTGTTGCTGGACGTGCACATGCCCGACGGCGGTGGCGCGGAGGTGCTGCGCCGGGTGCGCGAGAGCCACCCCGACGTGGTGTTCCTGGCGTTGTCGGTCTCCGACGCCGCCGAGGACGTCATCACGGTCATTCGTGGCGGTGCGCGCGGGTACGTGACGAAGACGATCTCCGGGCACGAGCTCGCGGAGGCGATTCTGCGGGTCGCCGGTGGGGACCCGGTGTTCTCCCCGCGGCTGGCCGGGTTCGTGCTCGACGCTTTCTCCCGGGGCACGAGCGCGGAGTCGGTCGGCGATCCCGAACTCGACCTGCTCACCCCTCGCGAGCGTGACGTGCTGCGGCTGCTCGCCAGGGGCTACGCCTACAAGGAGATCGCCTCCGAGCTGTTCATCTCGGTCAAGACGGTCGAGACCCACGTTTCCAGCGTGCTGCGCAAGACCCAGCTGTCCAACCGCTACGAGCTGTCCCGCTGGGCCACCGACCGCCGCCTGGTGTGATCGGCGGCCGAATCCGGAAGCGGTGATGCTTCCGGCGGCCCGGTCGTCACCTCCGGACGCACGGCGATCAGCACCCCGACGGCGAGGGCGACCAGCAGGGCGCCGAGCGCGGCGAGCGTCCAGCCGTCCGGGTGCGGCAGTGGCTGGCCGCGCAGCGCCTGCCAGGTGATGAGCAGGACCAGTCCCGCGTGACCGCTCGCGGCGATGCGCGTCGGGCGGAGCCTGACGAGGGGTCGCGAAGCCGCCGCGACCGGCGCGCGGCCAGTTCCAGGGCCAGTACCAGGAGTGGGAGGGCTTGCAGGGCGTGGATGCCGACGAAGTGCGGGATTCGCAGGTCACCACCGCTGAGGATCCACCCGGTGAGCGAAGTGGTCGTGCCGTCGGTGCCACCGACCCGCGCGCTCCGATGGCGGATGAGCCGTTCCCGGAGCGGATCGTTCGCAGCTGGTCGGGAGGCGGAACGACCAACGAGGAGCGCGACCGCCATCCCGAGAGTGAACCGGCGGTTCACGCCCTGGTCGCGGGGCGGGGCGTGCTGGTGGGGCGCTGCTCGCGAGCGGCGGTCCTGGTGCGGCTCAGGGCGACGCCGACCAGCACGACGACCATGCCCGCCACCACGCGCCACCCGAACCGCTCGTCGAGGACCAGCCAACCGAGCACGATCGAGACCACCGGCATCAGGTAGGTCACGGTGGAGGCGGTGGTGGCCCCCTCGTCGGAGATGATCCGGTAGTGCAGCGCGAACGCCAGGCCGGTGCCGAGGATTCCCAGCGTCGCGACGGCGAGCAGGGGCGCGAGTTCCGGCTCCACGGCGCGCATCCCGTTCACGGGCAGGGTCAGCAGTCCGAGTCCGGTGGCCGTGGTCAGCTGCATCGCCGCCAGTGCCAGCGAGGGCAGCTTCCGGCCCTCGTCGGACCCGGTGACGTAGTGTCCGATGTAGACGAACCCGATGCCGTAGCTCACCGCCGCCGCCAGGCACGCGAGCACGCCCCAGCCGAACAGTCCACCGCTGTTCCAGGGCGCCAGGATCAGCAGCACGCCCGCGAAGCCGAGCAGCAGTCCGGACAACCGCCGTGGCGACAGCGATTTCTCGGTCCCGAAGGCCACCCCGATCAGCAGGGTCCACAGCGGTGTCGTCGCGTTGAGGACACCGGTGAGCCCGGAGTCCACGGTCTGCTCTCCCAGCCCGAACAGCACCCACGGCAGGGCGTTGGCGAACAGCGCGGCGACGGTGATCCGCCCCCACAGCTTGCGCGAGTGTCCGCGAAGGCCGATTCCGCTCGCCGCGCACAGCAGCAGCAGGACCACGGCGCCGAACAGGATGCGCGCGAAGGCGACCTGGGTGGGGGTGAGCGCCTCCAGTCCGATCTTGATCAGGAGGAAGCTCGCTCCCCACATCAGCGCCAGTGCACCGATCCGCAGGTAGTTGGCCGGGTTGTTCACGGGGCCTCCCGAGTCGCCACGATGTTGCGGTTTCCACGGTGCGGGTTCACCAGAGGTAAGCACAAGTGAATACTGCTGTACTGACCTTTGAGCTCTGCTGTATCGTTGGTACATGTTGGATGTGCGTCGGATGCAGGTCCTGCGGGCGGTGGTCACCAGTGGTTCGCTCAGCGCCGCGGCGACCAATCTGGGCTACACGCCGTCCGCGATCAGCCAGCAGATCTCCGCGCTGGAGCGGGAAGCGGGTACGTCACTGCTGGAGAAGGTCGGACGCGGCGTGCACCCGACCCCGGCGGGCAACCTGCTCGCGGACCGGGCGGCGGCCCTCTCGGACCTGCTCGGCACGGCCGAGGCCGAGCTCGCCGACATCCGTTCGGGGCGTACCGGTCTGCTGCGCCTGCGGTTCTTCCAGAGCGCGAGCGTGGCGCTCGTCCCGCCCGCCGTGGCGAAGTTCCGCGCCGCGCACCCGGAGGTGCGACTGGACCTGCGGATGGTGGAGCGCAAGGTGCTCGACGAGGTCGCGGGTGGAGAGGCCGACATCGCCGTGCTCGTGGTGGGTAGGGAGGTCCCGGTGATGCACGGGGTGCGCGTGATCCACCTGGTGGACGAGCCCTACCGCGTCGTCCTGCCACGGGAAACACCCGTTGGCCGCCGAGGAGGCCGTGGACCTGACCCACCTGTCCGGGGAGTCCTGGGTGCACGGTGGCCTGCTGCCGGGGCCGTGCAGCGAGTCGCTGGAGGAAGCCTTCGCCGCGGCCGGTTTCACTCCGCACGTGGCCTTCGACGCGGACAGCCCCGCCGCCGCGCAGGGATTCGTCGCCGCCGGAATCGGGGGTCGCGCTGCTGCCGCGCCTGGGACTGGATCTCGTGCATCCGGATGTGGTCGTGCGGCCGGTGCGTCGTCCGGAGCCCGTCCGGCGCCTCTACGTCGGCGTTCGCGAGGCCGTCGCCGACCAGCCGGCCAGTCGGACCATGCTCGACGCCCTGTTCGAATCCGCCGGAACCTAGGGCGGAGCCCGGGGCGGCACGTCGTTACCCGGTTTCGCGCGAAACCGGGTAGCCACCACGGACGCCGGTGATGGTTATGGCTCTCCCCCTAGAGCGACTTCTCGGTGTTGATCCGGGGCTTGCCGTTCTCGACGACGATGCCCATGAGGTGGCGTTCGAGGCTCTTGTCGCCGTCCTCCGTCTTGTAGCGCAGGTTCACCACCACCTTGTTGCTCTTGATCGCCCTGGGCTTGCCGAGGACCTTGACGTCCTTGACCTCACCCCAGAACTCCTCGTACTCGTCCTTGCCGACCTGCCTGAGCTTCGGCCCCAACAGCGACCACGACTTGTCCAGTTCGTCGGGCACCAGCGAGAAGTACTTCTTGACGACGGCCTCCTTCTCGGCGGTGGAGACCTTCTTGGCCGGTGGTGCTGGGGGGCGCGCTGCTGGTGCTCGGCGGAGTGCTGCTCGTGGTGGGAGCCGAGGAGGTCGTGGTGGGGGCGGCCGAGGTCGTGGCCGGCGCACTCGTGGTCACGGGTGGAGGAGCCGGACGGGGTGAGGATGACGACTGCGCGTTCGAACGGTTCCGGAGAACCCCCGAAGGCGTTGGCGGCCAGGACGCCGATCAGGACGGCGGCCACGAGCGCGATCGCCCACACCGCGATGGTGCGTGATCGATTCCGCCCGCGCTCCTCGGGCGGGGCGGCCTGAACCGACCCGTGTCGGGTCGGGCCGCCGCACGGGCGCAGCGGCTAGCCGACCCGACACGGGTCGGTCAGGCCGCCCCGCCCGAGGAGCGCGGGCGGCGAATCGATCACGCACCATCGCGGTGTGGGCGATCGCGCTCGTGGCCGCCGTCCTGATCGGCGTCCTGGCCGCCAACGCCTTCGGGGGTTCTCCGGAACCGTCGAACGCGCAGTCGTCATCCTCACCCCGTCCGGCTCCTCCACCCGTGACCACGAGTGCGCCGGCCACGACCTCGGCCGCCCCCAACCACGACCTCCTCGGCTCCCACCACGAGCAGCACTCCGCCGAGCACCAGCAGCGCGCCCCCCAGCACCACCGCCAAGAAGGGTCTCCACCGCCGAGAAGGAGGCCGTCGTCAAGAAGTACTTCTCGCTGGTGGCCCGACGAACTGGACAAGTCGTGGTCGCTGTTGGGGCCGAAGCTCAGGCAGGTCGGCAAGGACGAGTACGAGGAGTTCTGGGGTGAGGTCAAGGACGTCAAGGTCCTCGGCAAGCCCAGGGCGATCAAGAGCAACAAGGTGGTGGTGAACCTGCGCTACAAGACGGAGGACGGCGACAAGAGCCTCGAACGCCACCTCATGGGCATCGTCGTCGAGAACGGCAAGCCCCGGATCAACACCGAGAAGTCGCTCTAGGGGAGAGCCATAACCATCACCGGCGTCCGTGGTGGCTACCCGGTTTCGCGCGAAACCGGGTAACGACGTGCCGCCCCGGGCTCCGCCCTAGGTTCCGGCGGATTCGAACAGGGCGTCGAGCATGGTCCGACTGGCCGGCTGGTCGGCGACGGCCTCGCGAACGCCGACGTAGAGGCGCCGGACGGGCTCCGGACGACGCACCGGCCGCACGACCACATCCGGATGCACGAGATCCAGTCCCAGGCGCGGCAGCAGCGCGACCCCGATTCCGGCGGCGACGAATCCCTGCGCGGCGGCGGGGCTGTCCGCGTCGAAGGCCACGTGCGGAGTGAAACCGGCCGCGGCGAAGGCTTCCTCCAGCGACTCGCTGCACGGCCCCGGCAGCAGGCCACCGTGCACCCAGGACTCCCCGGACAGGTGGGTCAGGTCCACGGCCTCCTCGGCGGCCAACGGGTGTTCCCGTGGCAGGACGACGCGGTAGGGCTCGTCCACCAGGTGGATCACGCGCACCCCGTGCATCACCGGGACCTCCCTACCCACCACGAGCACGGCGATGTCGGCCTCTCCACCCGCGACCTCGTCGAGCACCTTGCGCTCCACCATCCGCAGGTCCAGTCGCACCTCCGGGTGCGCGGCGCGGAACTTCGCCACGGCGGGCGGGACGAGCGCCACGCTCGCGCTCTGGAAGAACCGCAGGCGCAGCAGACCGGTACGCCCCGAACGGATGTCGGCGAGCTCGGCCTCGGCCGTGCCGAGCAGGTCCGAGAGGGCCGCCGCCCGGTCCGCGAGCAGGTTGCCCGCCGGGGTCGGGTGCACGCCGCGTCCGACCTTCTCCAGCAGTGACGTACCCGCTTCCCGCTCCAGCGCGGAGATCTGCTGGCTGATCGCGGACGGCGTGTAGCCCAGATTGGTCGCCGCGGCGCTGAGCGAACCACTGGTGACCACCGCCCGCAGGACCTGCATCCGACGCACATCCAACATGTACCAACGATACAGCAGAGCTCAAAGGTCAGTACAGCAGTATTCACTTGTGCTTACCTCTGGTGAACCCGCACCGTGGAAACCGCAACATCGTGGCGACTCGGGAGGCCCCGTGAACAACCCGGCCAACTACCTGCGGATCGGTGCACTGGCGCTGATGTGGGGAGCGAGCTTCCTCCTGATCAAGATCGGACTGGAGGCGCTCACCCCCACCCAGGTCGCCTTCGCGCGCATCCTGTTCGGCGCCGTGGTCCTGCTGCTGCTGTGCGCGGCGAGCGGAATCGGCCTTCGCGGACACTCGCGCAAGCTGTGGGGGCGGATCACCGTCGCCGCGCTGTTCGCCAACGCCCTGCCGTGGGTGCTGTTCGGGCTGGGAGAGCAGACCGTGGACTCCGGGCTCACCGGTGTCCTCAACGCGACGACACCGCTGTGGACCCTGCTGATCGGGGTGGCCTTCGGGACCGAGAAATCGCTGTCGCCACGGCGGTTGTCCGGACTGCTGCTCGGCTTCGCGGGCGTGCTGCTGATCCTGGCGCCCTGGAACAGCGGTGGACTGTTCGGCTGGGGCGTGCTCGCGTGCCTGGCGGCGGCGGTGAGCTACGGCATCGGGTTCGTCTACATCGGACACTACGTCACCGGGTCCGACGAGGGCCGGAAGCTGCCCTCGCTGGCACTGGCGGCGATGCAGCTGACCACGGCCACCGGACTCGGACTGCTGACCCTGCCCGTGAACGGGATGCGCGCCGTGGAGCCGGAACTCGCGCCCCTGCTCGCCGTCGCGACGCTGGGAATCCTCGGCACCGGCCTGGCGTTCGCGCTGCACTACCGGATCATCTCCGACGAGGGGGCCACCACCGCCTCCACCGTGACCTACCTGATGCCGGTGGTCTCGATCGTGCTCGGTTGGCTGGTCCTCGACGAGCGGTTCGGGTGGCGCGTGGTGGCGGGCATGGTCGTCGTGCTGGTCGGCGTCGCCCTGAGCCGCACCAGGACCGCCGCTCGCGAGCAGCGCCCCACCAGCACGCCCCGCCCCGCGACCAGGGCGTGAACCGCCGGTTCACTCTCGGGATGGCGGTCGCGCTCCTCGTTGGTCGTTCCGCCTCCCGACCAGCTGCGAACGATCCGCTCCGGGAACGGCTCATCCGCCATCGGAGCGCGCGGGTCGGTGGCACCGACGGCACGACCACTTCGCTCACCGGGTGGATCCTCAGCGGTGGTGACCTGCGAATCCCGCACTTCGTCGGCATCCACGCCCTGCAAGCCCTCCCACTCCTGGTACTGGCCCTGGAACTGGCCGCGCGCCGGTCGCGGCGGCTTCGCGACCCCTCGTCAGGCTCCGCCCGACGCGCATCGCCGCGAGCGGTCACGCGGGACTGGTCCTGCTCATCACCTGGCAGGCGCTGCGCGGCCAGCCACTGCCGCACCCGGACGGCTGGACGCTCGCCGCGCTCGGCGCCCTGCTGGTCGCCCTCGCCGTCGGGGTGCTGATCGCCGTGCGTCCGGAGGTGACGACCGGGCCGCCGGAAGCATCACCGCTTCCGGATTCGGCCGCCGATCACACCAGGCGGCGGTCGGTGGCCCAGCGGGACAGCTCGTAGCGGTTGGACAGCTGGGTCTTGCGCAGCACGCTGGAAACGTGGGTCTCGACCGTCTTGACCGAGATGAACAGCTCGGAGGCGATCTCCTTGTAGGCGTAGCCCCTGGCGAGCAGCCGCAGCACGTCACGCTCGCGAGGGGTGAGCAGGTCGAGTTCGGGATCGCCGACCGACTCCGCGCTCGTGCCCCGGGAGAAAGCGTCGAGCACGAACCCGGCCAGCCGCGGGGAGAACACCGGGTCCCCACCGGCGACCCGCAGAATCGCCTCCGCGAGCTCGTGCCCGGAGATCGTCTTCGTCACGTACCCGCGCGCACCGCCACGAATGACCGTGATGACGTCCTCGGCGGCGTCGGAGACCGACAACGCCAGGAACACCACGTCGGGGTGGCTCTCGCGCACCCGGCGCAGCACCTCCGCGCCACCGCCGTCGGGCATGTGCACGTCCAGCAACACGACATCGGGGGCGAAGTGGCCGATCCCGGCCACCGCCTCGGCCACCGACCCTGCCTCGCCGATCACCTCGACCCTGTCGTCGGCTCCGGCCAGCTCCGCGCGCACCCCCGTGCGGAACAAGGCGTGGTCGTCGACCAGGTACACGCGGACCGGCCGGGGTCCGCCCTCGTCGTTCGTACTCGTCACCGCACGCCTCCTTCGTCGTCCCCGACCTAGTGCCGGGGAACAGCCAACTGGATCTCGGTCCCCGCGCCGGGTGCGGTCCGCACCCTGGCACTGCCACCGTTACGTTCCATCCTGCCCCGAATCGAGTCGGCCAGTCCGTGCCGATCGACGGCGACCCGTTCCGGATCGAACCCGGCGCCCCGGTCCCGCACGAACACCTCGACGGCGTCGTCGGTGACCTCCCCGTAGACGCTGACCTCGTCGACCCCGGCGTGCTTGGCGGCGTTGACCAGCGCCTCCCTGGCCGCGGCCAGCATCGCGGCGATCGGTTCGTCGACGTCGCAGTCGGAGACCACGACGTGCTGGGCGGTGATGGCGAAGGTGTCCTCGACCTCACCGCAGACCCGGCCGAGCTCCTCCGACAGCGTCCGGCTCGACGTCGCGGCACCGTCTCCCCGCTCGTCGTCGCTGCGACCGTGCCCCTGCGACCCGTACAGCCAGTGCCGCAGCTCGCGCTCCTGGCCGCGGGCCAACCGCCACACCTCGCGCGAGTCCCCCGACTGCTTCTGGATCAGCGCCAGCGTCTGCAGCACCGAGTCGTGCAGGTGGGAGGCGATCTCGGCGCGTTCCTGGGACCGGATCCGGCCGGCGCGCTCGACGTTGAGATCCCGCACCAGCCGCACCCACCACGGCACCGTCAGGACGGCGACGCCGACCAGCGTGGTCAACACGGCCAGCAGCGCGAAGCGCATCTCGTCGAGGGTGGCGTTGCCGCCGAGGAACAGCCCCAGGCCCACCACCGCGAGCCCGACACCGATGACGATGCGGAGGACGGCGGCGCGACCACCGCCCCCGACCATCACCTCGGCCACGCCGATACGAGCACCCTGCCGCCACCGCCCGCGCTGGGACTCGTCGGCCTCCCGCCACACCACGGCCGCGCCGACCAGCACCACGCCGAGCGGACCGACGAACCAGACCGCGCCGGTCCCCACCGACGTGATCGTCACCGCCAGGCCGACGCCCAGCACGAGCATCCCGAAACCCTGCTGGCGTTCCTTCGGCGTCGGCTCCGGCTCGTTCCCCGAGCTCTGCGGCACGAACATCCACAGCAGTCCGTAGGCGAGGATCCCGGACCCACCGAGGGCGGCCAGCACGACGAACACCGCACGCACCCAGAACACGGAAGCGCCCAGGTGCTCGGCCACACCTCCCGAAACCCCCGCCAGCACACGCCCGGAGCGCCTCCTGCGGAGCCTGCCGGACTCCGGCAGGCCCTCCCCGCGCGCGACTCGCCGCCTCGATCCCGGACGCCGGTACGGCACGGTCGCGGACGGGCGCTGCCGCGGGTCCGTCCGCCTCACCTTGCTCTTCAGCCGGGGGTGCACGCTGTCGATGGTCACACGCTCGTGTGCCCGGGAACATCGGGGAACACCCCCGGGCACGGGGGTGATGTTTACAGGTCGTCTCAGGGGCGGCCCCCGATGTCCGGAGGGACGCGGCCTCGGACAGTGGGTGACATGAGTAGGCCAGGGACGAAACCCGGTGTCGAGGACACGCTGCGAGATTTCTGGGCGAGCAGGCCGGTGCGCCCGAGTCGGGGCGGCAAGCTCGGCGGGGTCTCGGCCGCCATCGGGCACCGGTACGGCATCGATCCCGTGCTGGTGCGGGTCGCCTTCGTCGTGACGACCTTCTACGGCGGCGCGGGGATCCTGCTGTACCTGCTGGGATGGCTGCTGCTGCCGAAAGAGGGATCGTCGACGTCCACGTCGACGATCGTGCTGCTCGCGCTGCTGCTGATTCCGTGCTCGTACGTCGTCAGCGACGTACCCGGGCTGGTCGGGCTCGTTCTCGGTGGACTGGCGCTGTATCTGCTGCACCGCAACTACGGGGATCACGAGCCGGCCGAATCCGCGACCGAACCGCCCTCCGAATCATCGGCCGGACCCACGGCCGGACCCACGGCCGGACCCACGGTCGAGGGGGCGAACAACACCTGGGTGTATCCCACGGTGCGGTCCGGATCCACCGAGACCACCGAACCCGACCGGCAGGAACCCCCTTCCTGGGATCCGCTCGGCACAGCCTCCTTCGCCTGGGACCTGCCCGAACCCGATGACTCCCCTCCCGATCCCGCACCGTCCCGCCCGCGCCGGCACTCGGTCACGCTCGTGACCCTGGCGGTCACGCTGCTGGCCCTCGGCTTCGGGACCGCCTTCAGCCTGCCTCCCGTGATCACCACGGCCACGGGACTGGGAGTGCTCGGCATCGGCATGCTCGCGGGAGCGTTCCTGCGCGGTGGCCGTGGTCTGATCGTGCTGGCCGTCCCGATGGCCGTGCTGGCCCTGGCGTTCAACGCGCTGCCCACGGACACCTGGTACGGGGTCGGTGACCAGCAGGTGCGCCCGGCAGATGTCGCCGGACTCCGGGACAGTTACCGAAAATCGGTGGGCAACATCGAACTGCATCTCGACGACCTGCGCTTCCCCGAGGGGCGCACGATCACCACCGGCGGCGACGTCGGTGCGGGAAACATCAGCGTCCACCTGCCCCCGAACGTGGACGTCCGAGCGAAGTGCTCCGCCGACATGGGGAACGTGAACTGCCTGGGGCAGGAGCGCCAGGGCGACGGCGTCAGCGCCGCGGCCTTCGACGAAGGTGCCGACGGCCGCGGCGGAGGACAACTCGTGCTCGATCTCCACGCGGGCACCGGCAATGTGGAGGTTCTCCGTGACTGATCAGACTCCCGCTGCCCGAGAGACCTCGACCAATCGGCGCGCGGGGCCGGACCCGATCACCCTGACCGCGGGCGTGCTGGCCCTGCTCGTCACGCTCTACGTGCTGGTCGGAGTGCCGTGGAGCCTGCAGTGGGTGCTGGCGATCGGCATGCTCGGCTGCGGCGTCCTCGTGCTCGCCGCGTCGCTGCGCCGTCGCGACCGATGAAGAGGTCGGACGGGTCGGAGAGCCGTTCAGCGCTCCACTTCGATCACACCGGGCAGATCACCGAAACGGCCCTTCCTGTCGGTGGTGAGCACACCTCGCCCCGTCTCACGTGCGTGTGCGGCGATAATCAGGTCATGACGGCCACGTGGTCTACCGGCGACACGCACGTGGTCCAACAGATGAGCATGTGCCTCACCCGTCGTATATCCGTATTCCAGAACCGGAGCACGCTCCACGATCCCGCGTAACCATCGCTTCCTCAGCGCGGCTCGGTGTGAGGTGTCGGCACGCAGCACCCCGGTCAGGAACTCCGCGACAGTGACCCCCGCGATCGCGACGTCCTCGATGCCATCGAGCAGCGTCTCGAAACGTCCGTGATCCCCTTCCCCCACGATGAGCACACCGGTATCCAGGATTACTCGTTCCATCGGTCCGAGTCATCCGTGAGTACATCGTCGAGAGCGTCCAACTCCGCCGGCGCGGCACGAGCGCCTTCGGGATCGCTGCCGTGCTCAGCTCCCCAGTCACGAGCGAACGCCCGCAACGCGTCAGCATTGCCCGTACTGGCCGGCCGGATTTCCGCGACACGTCGCCCGTCCCGGGTAATCACGATGGTTTCTCCGTGCTCGGCCTCATCGAGCACGGAGGAGAACCCCCGCGACGCCTCCGTCGCCGTCATCAGCCTCATGGGACAACGGTATCAGATTTCAGATTACCGGCCCCTCCCGCTCGATGGCACCCCCGGGGCTCGGACGTGACGTCGACGGCCACCCGATTGATCTCGGGCACCTCGCTGGACGCGGAAGGGTCAATCCACGCAGTAATCAAAAAAAGACGCGGGGTTGATGCTCTTGATGCGCTGGACTGATGCTGTGCGCACCACAATGTCGATCGACGAACGACTACTCGAGCGTGCCAAGCACCGCGCGCGGCAGTGCGGTCAGACTCCGGGCCAGTTCGTCGAAGCAAGCCTGCGTCGGGAACTGATGAGTTCGTCCGAACAACCGGAGCCACCGAAAGTACCCGTCTTCGACGGAGGCACGCCACCTCCCGCGACGATCAACCTGCGGTCCGGGCGCGACATCGCCGCACTGTTCACCGATGAGGACGCCACGCGGCCCGGAGGGGGCTCCCGGTGAAGGTTCTGGACGTCAACGTGGTCCTGCCAGGACACCGACAGGATCACCCCGATCACGAGACAGCTCGACATTGGCTCAACGAACTGTGGTCACGCAAAGAGCATTTCACGGTGCCGTGGTCGGTGTGGTGGTCGTTCTTGCGGTTGACCACGGACACGCGCATCTCCGCCGTCCCCACTCCGCTCGACGAGGCGACACGCTTCACCAGCGCCGTACGCGCCCGACCGGGAGACATCACCGCGGACGCGGTATCGCAGGAGCACCTCGACCACCTGTACGCGGTGTGCGAAGCAGGCGAAGCCACCGGCAGCCTCATGCCCGGCGCCGCACTGGCGGCCCTGGCACAGGAACACGGTGGGGAAGTGATCAGTTTCGACAGGGGCTCCGGACGCTTCCCCGACCTGCGGTGGCGCACCCCGGCAGAATCGTGAACCGCCGACCGGGTCACCCCCGGCCGGTCACTCCCACTCGATGGTGCCCGGGGGCTTGGACGTGACGTCGACGGTCACCCGGTTGATCTCGGGCACCTCGTTGGTGATGCGCGTGGAGACCCGTTCCAGCACCTCGTAGGGCAACCGCGTCCAGTCCGCGGTCATGGCGTCCTCGCTGGAAACCGGCCGCAGCACCACCGGATGACCGTAGGTGCGCCCGTCACCCTGCACTCCGACCGACTGCACGTCGGCCAGCAGCACCACCGGGCACTGCCAGATGTCGCGGTCGAGCCCGGCGGCGGTGAGCTCCTCGCGGGCGATGGAATCGGCCGCGCGCAGGGTCTCCAGCCGCTGCGCGGTGACCTCGCCGATGATGCGGATGGCCAGTCCGGGGCCGGGGAACGGCTGGCGGTGCACGATCGTCTCGGGCAGACCGAGCTCCAGACCGACCCGGCGCACCTCGTCCTTGAACAGCGCGCGCAGCGGCTCGACGAGCCCGAAC
Source organism: Halosaccharopolyspora lacisalsi (assembly GCF_014137975.1). Lineage (GTDB taxonomy): Bacteria > Actinomycetota > Actinomycetes > Mycobacteriales > Pseudonocardiaceae > Halosaccharopolyspora > Halosaccharopolyspora lacisalsi. The sequence goes on from NZ_JACGWZ010000001.1 coordinate 20,317, forward strand.
TGCAGGTCCTCGGGCAGGCCGCCGACGTTGTGGTGACTCTTGATGGTGGAGGCCCCGGAGCCGCCGCCGGACTCCACGACGTCGGGGTAGAGCGTTCCCTGCACGAGGAAGTCGACCTGCTCGCCCGCCTCACCGGCCTCGGCCTGCGAGTCCCTGGCCGCCTGTTCGAAGGTGCGGATGAACTCGCGCCCGACGATCTTGCGCTTCTCCTCCGGGTCGGCGACCCCGGCCAGCTCGCCGAGGAACCGATCGACCGCGTCGACGACGACCAACCGCACTCCGGTCGCCGCGACGAAGTCGCGCTCCACCTGGGCCCGCTCGCCCGCACGTAGCAGACCGTGATCAACGAACACGCAGGTCAACTGATCGCCGATGGCGCGCTGAACCAGCGCGGCGGCCACCGCCGAATCCACTCCCCCGGACAGCGCGCAGATCGCACGTCGGTCACCGACCTGCTCACGAATCGCGGCCACCGTGTCCTCCACGATCGAGGAGGTGGTCCAACGCGGACGGATGCCCGCGATGTCGTGCAGGAACCGCCGCAACACCTCCTGACCGTGCGGCGAGTGGGCCACCTCCGGGTGGTACTGCACTCCGGCGAGCCCGCGCTCCGGAGCCTCGAACGCGGCGACCGGGGTGTCCCTGCTGCCCGCCGTGACCGTGAAGCCCTCGGGTGCCTTGCTCACGGAGTCGCCGTGACTCATCCACACCGGGTGGTGGCCGGGCAGGTCCTCGTGCAGCGCACCGCCCTGCCCGGTGATCGACAGGTCGGTGCGCCCGTACTCGCTGACGCCGGTGTGCTCGACGGTGCCGCCGAGGGCCGAGGTCATCGCCTGGAAGCCGTAGCAGATCCCGAACACCGGGATGCCGGTGTCGAACAACCGCCCGTCGACGCGCGGCGCGTCCTCGGCGTAGACGCTGGCCGGACCGCCGGAGAGCACGACCGCGGCCGGGTCGCGACGCACGATCTCGTCGACCGGCGTGTCGTGCGGCACGACCTCGGAGTAGATCTGCGTCTCACGCACCCGCCGAGCGATCAGCTGGGCGTACTGGGCGCCGTAGTCGACCACCAGAACCGGCCCCTCGCCGGTGTGGGTCTGCGGAGCGCGGCTGCTGCTTGGGGTGCCGGACACGTGGTCGAACCTTCCTGGCCGTACGGGAATCCACGGCCATTGTCCCAGGTGACCGGCTCCACAGGCCCTTCGGGTCACCATGCCGCCCCAAAGAACTACGAATCGACGGGAGCACCCACTCAAGCTGGGCTCGACGTCGGGCAAGCGGCGTTAGCCGCTTCCCACCGAGCACGCGGACCGACCCGGCGGGTCCTCAGGCGCGGGCCTCGCGAGGACAGCTGCTGGTTTGACCGTGGCGCAACGCGCCTCCATGGGGGCGGCGGCCGGGTTACGGGTGGGCCCCGGCTGAGGTTCCGCCACAGGACCCGGCACGCGAACCGAACCACGCACCTCGCATTCACCGGGGCGTGTGCAGGGCGGGCCGGGGCCTCGGCCGGGACCGCGGGATTCTTCGGTGGGACCGGCTCGACGCGGCGGTAACCCTCGGACTGCTCCGGGCGCGGATCGGTTCGCGTGCCGGGTCCTGTGGCGGAACCTCAGCCGGGGCCCACCCGTAACCCGGCCGCCGCCCCCATGGAGGCGCGTTGCGCCACGGTCAAACCAGCAGCTGTCCTCGCGAGGCCCGCGCCTGAGGACCCGCCGGGTCGGTCCGCGTGCTCGGTGGGAAGCGGCTAACGCCGCTTGCCCGACGTCGAGCCCAGCTTGAGTGGGTGCTCCCGTCGATTCGTAGTTCTTTGGGGCGGCATGGTGACCCGAAGGGCCTGTGGAGCCGGTCACCTGGGACAATGGCCGTGGATTCCCGTACGGCCAGGAAGGTTCGACCACGTGTCCGGCACCCCAAGCAGCAGCCGCGCTCCGCAGACCCACACCGGCGAGGGGCCGGTTCTGGTGGTCGACTACGGCGCCCAGTACGCCCAGCTGATCGCTCGGCGGGTGCGTGAGACGCAGATCTACTCCGAGGTCGTGCCGCACGACACGCCGGTCGACGAGATCGTGCGTCGCGACCCGGCCGCGGTCGTGCTCTCCGGCGGTCCGGCCAGCGTCTACGCCGAGGACGCGCCGCGCGTCGACGGGCGGTTGTTCGACACCGGCATCCCGGTGTTCGGGATCTGCTACGGCTTCCAGGCGATGACCTCGGCCCTCGGCGGCACCGTCGAGCACACCGGCGTCAGCGAGTACGGGCGCACCGACCTGTCGATCACCGGGCAGGGCGGTGCGCTGCACGAGGACCTGCCCGGCCACCACCCGGTGTGGATGAGTCACGGCGACTCCGTGAGCAAGGCACCCGAGGGCTTCACGGTCACGGCGGGCAGCAGGGACACCCCGGTCGCCGCGTTCGAGGCTCCGGAGCGCGGGCTCGCCGGAGTGCAGTACCACCCGGAGGTGGCCCACTCGCCGCACGGTCAGGAGGTGTTGCGGCGGTTCCTGCACGACATCGCGGGCATCCGTCCGCGTTGGACCACCTCCTCGATCGTGGAGGACACGGTGGCCGCGATTCGTGAGCAGGTCGGTGACCGACGTGCGATCTGCGCGCTGTCCGGGGGAGTGGATTCGGCGGTGGCCGCCGCGCTGGTTCAGCGCGCCATCGGCGATCAGTTGACCTGCGTGTTCGTTGATCACGGTCTGCTACGTGCGGGCGAGCGGGCCCAGGTGGAGCGCGACTTCGTCGCGGCGACCGGAGTGCGGTTGGTCGTCGTCGACGCGGTCGATCGGTTCCTCGGCGAGCTGGCCGGGGTCGCCGACCCGGAGGAGAAGCGCAAGATCGTCGGGCGCGAGTTCATCCGCACCTTCGAACAGGCGGCCAGGGACTCGCAGGCCGAGGCCGGTGAGGCGGGCGAGCAGGTCGACTTCCTCGTGCAGGGAACGCTCTACCCCGACGTCGTGGAGTCCGGCGGCGGCTCCGGGGCCTCCACCATCAAGAGTCACCACAACGTCGGCGGCCTGCCCGAGGACCTGCAGTTCGGGCTCGTCGAGCCGCTGCGCGCGCTGTTCAAGGACGAGGTGCGCCGGGTCGGTCTGGAGCTCGGTCTGCCCGAGACGATCGTGCACCGCCAGCCGTTCCCCGGCCCCGGACTGGCCATCCGCATCATCGGCGAGGTCACCGCGCAGCGGCTGGAGACCCTGCGCGCGGCCGATTCCATCGCCCGCGAGGAGCTCACCGCCGCCGGGCTCGACCGCGACATCTGGCAGTGCCCGGTGGTGCTGCTGGCCGACGTGCAGTCGGTCGGAGTGCAGGGTGACGGGCGCACCTACGGTCATCCGGTGGTGCTGCGGCCGGTTTCCAGCGAGGACGCCATGACCGCGGACTGGACGCGGTTGCCCTACGAGGTGCTGGAACGGGTCTCCACGCGCATCACCAACGAGGTGCCCGAGATCAACCGGGTGACCGTCGACGTCACGTCCAAGCCCCCGGGCACCATCGAGTGGGAGTGACCGGCCGGGGGTGACCCGGTCGGCGGTTCACGATTCTGCCGGGGTGCGCCACCGCAGGTCGGGGAAGCGTCCGGAGCCCCTGTCGAAACTGATCACTTCCCCACCGTGTTCCTGTGCCAGGGCCGCCAGTGCGGCGCCGGGCATGAGGCTGCCGGTGGCTTCGCCTGCTTCGCACACCGCGTACAGGTGGTCGAGGTGCTCCTGCGATACCGCGTCCGCGGTGATGTCTCCCGGTCGGGCGCGTACGGCGCTGGTGAAGCGTGTCGCCTCGTCGAGCGGAGTGGGGACGGCGGAGATGCGCGTGTCCGTGGTCAACCGCAAGAACGACCACCACACCGACCACGGCACCGTGAAATGCTCTTTGCGTGACCACAGTTCGTTGAGCCAATGTCGAGCTGTCTCGTGATCGGGGTGATCCTGTCGGTGTCCTGGCAGGACCACGTTGACGTCCAGAACCTTCACCGGGAGCCCCCTCCGGGCCGCGTGGCGTCCTCATCGGTGAACAGTGCGGCGATGTCGCGCCCGGACCGCAGGTTGATCGTCGCGGGAGGTGGCGTGCCTCCGTCGAAGACGGGTACTTTCGGTGGCTCCGGTTGTTCGGACGAACTCATCAGTTCCCGACGCAGGCTTGCTTCGACGAACTGGCCCGGAGTCTGACCGCACTGCCGCGCGCGGTGCTTGGCACGCTCGAGTAGTCGTTCGTCGATCGACATTGTGGTGCGCACAGCATCAGTCCAGCGCATCAAGAGCATCAACCCCGCGTCTTTTTTTGATTACTGCGTGGATTGACCCTTCCGCGTCCAGCGAGGTGCCCGAGATCAATCGGGTGGCCGTCGACGTCACGTCCGAGCCCCGGGGGTGCCATCGAGCGGGAGGGGCCGGTAATCTGAAATCTGATACCGTTGTCCCATGAGGCTGATGACGGCGACGGAGGCGTCGCGGGGGTTCTCCTCCGTGCTCGATGAGGCCGAGCACGGAGAAACCATCGTGATTACCCGGGACGGGCGACGTGTCGCGGAAATCCGGCCGGCCAGTACGGGCAATGCTGACGCGTTGCGGGCGTTCGCTCGTGACTGGGGAGCTGAGCACGGCAGCGATCCCGAAGGCGCTCGTGCCGCGCCGGCGGAGTTGGACGCTCTCGACGATGTACTCACGGATGACTCGGACCGATGGAACGAGTAATCCTGGATACCGGTGTGCTCATCGTGGGGGAAGGGGATCACGGACGTTTCGAGACGCTGCTCGATGGCATCGAGGACGTCGCGATCGCGGGGGTCACTGTCGCGGAGTTCCTGACCGGGGTGCTGCGTGCCGACACCTCACACCGAGCCGCGCTGAGGAAGCGATGGTTACGCGGGATCGTGGAGCGTGCTCCGGTTCTGGAATACGGATATACGACGGGTGAGGCACATGCTCATCTGTTGGACCACGTGCGTGTCGCCGGTAGACCACGTGGCCGTCATGACCTGATTATCGCCGCACACGCACGTGAGACGGGGCGAGGTGTGCTCACCACCGACAGGAAGGGCCGTTTCGGTGATCTGCCCGGTGTGATCGAAGTGGAGCGCTGAACGGCTCTCCGACCCGTCCGACCTCTTCATCGGTCGCGACGGCGCAGCGACGCGGCGAGCACGAGGACGCCGCAGCCGAGCATGCCGATCGCCAGCACCCACTGCAGGCTCCACGGCACTCCGACCAGCACGTAGAGCGTGACGAGCAGGGCCAGCACGCCCGCGGTCAGGGTGATCGGGTCCGGCCCCGCGCGCCGATTGGTCGAGGTCTCTCGGGCAGCGGGAGTCTGATCAGTCACGGAGAACCTCCACATTGCCGGTGCCCGCGTGGAGATCGAGCACGAGTTGTCCTCCGCCGCGGCCGTCGGCACCTTCGTCGAAGGCCGCGGCGCTGACGCCGTCGCCCTGGCGCTCCTGCCCCAGGCAGTTCACGTTCCCCATGTCGGCGGAGCACTTCGCTCGGACGTCCACGTTCGGGGGCAGGTGGACGCTGATGTTTCCCGCACCGACGTCGCCGCCGGTGGTGATCGTGCGCCCCTCGGGGAAGCGCAGGTCGTCGAGATGCAGTTCGATGTTGCCCACCGATTTTCGGTAACTGTCCCGGAGTCCGGCGACATCTGCCGGGCGCACCTGCTGGTCACCGACCCCGTACCAGGTGTCCGTGGGCAGCGCGTTGAACGCCAGGGCCAGCACGGCCATCGGGACGGCCAGCACGATCAGACCACGGCCACCGCGCAGGAACGCTCCCGCGAGCATGCCGATGCCGAGCACTCCCAGTCCCGTGGCCGTGGTGATCACGGGAGGCAGGCTGAAGGCGGTCCCGAAGCCGAGGGCCAGCAGCGTGACCGCCAGGGTCACGAGCGTGACCGAGTGCCGGCGCGGGCGGGACGGTGCGGGATCGGGAGGGGAGTCATCGGGTTCGGGCAGGTCCCAGGCGAAGGAGGCTGTGCCGAGCGGATCCCAGGAAGGGGGTTCCTGCCGGTCGGGTTCGGTGGTCTCGGTGGATCCGGACCGCACCGTGGGATACACCCAGGTGTTGTTCGCCCCCTCGACCGTGGGTCCGGCCGTGGGTCCGGCCGTGGGTCCGGCCGATGATTCGGAGGGCGGTTCGGTCGCGGATTCGGCCGGCTCGTGATCCCCGTAGTTGCGGTGCAGCAGATACAGCGCCAGTCCACCGAGAACGAGCCCGACCAGCCCGGGTACGTCGCTGACGACGTACGAGCACGGAATCAGCAGCAGCGCGAGCAGCACGATCGTCGACGTGGACGTCGACGATCCCTCTTTCGGCAGCAGCAGCCATCCCAGCAGGTACAGCAGGATCCCCGCGCCGCCGTAGAAGGTCGTCACGACGAAGGCGACCCGCACCAGCACGGGATCGATGCCGTACCGGTGCCCGATGGCGGCCGAGACCCCGCCGAGCTTGCCGCCCCGACTCGGGCGCACCGGCCTGCTCGCCCAGAAATCTCGCAGCGTGTCCTCGACACCGGGTTTCGTCCCTGGCCTACTCATGTCACCCACTGTCCGAGGCCGCGTCCCTCCGGACATCGGGGGCCGCCCCTGAGACGACCTGTAAACATCACCCCCGTGCCCGGGGGTGTTCCCCGATGTTCCCGGGCACACGAGCGTGTGACCATCGACAGCGTGCACCCCCGGCTGAAGAGCAAGGTGAGGCGGACGGACCCGCGGCAGCGCCCGTCCGCGACCGTGCCGTACCGGCGTCCGGGATCGAGGCGGCGAGTCGCGCGCGGGGAGGGCCTGCCGGAGTCCGGCAGGCTCCGCAGGAGGCGCTCCGGGCGTGTGCTGGCGGGGGTTTCGGGAGGTGTGGCCGAGCACCTGGGCGCTTCCGTGTTCTGGGTGCGTGCGGTGTTCGTCGTGCTGGCCGCCCTCGGTGGGTCCGGGATCCTCGCCTACGGACTGCTGTGGATGTTCGTGCCGCAGAGCTCGGGGAACGAGCCGGAGCCGACGCCGAAGGAACGCCAGCAGGGTTTCGGGATGCTCGTGCTGGGCGTCGGCCTGGCGGTGACGATCACGTCGGTGGGGACCGGCGCGGTCTGGTTCGTCGGTCCGCTCGGCGTGGTGCTGGTCGGCGCGGCCGTGGTGTGGCGGGAGGCCGACGAGTCCCAGCGCGGGCGGTGGCGGCAGGGTGCTCGTATCGGCGTGGCCGAGGTGATGGTCGGGGGCGGTGGTCGCGCCGCCGTCCTCCGCATCGTCATCGGTGTCGGGCTCGCGGTGGTGGGCCTGGGGCTGTTCCTCGGCGGCAACGCCACCCTCGACGAGATGCGCTTCGCGCTGCTGGCCGTGTTGACCACGCTGGTCGGCGTCGCCGTCCTGACGGTGCCGTGGTGGGTGCGGCTGGTGCGGGATCTCAACGTCGAGCGCGCCGGCCGGATCCGGTCCCAGGAACGCGCCGAGATCGCCTCCCACCTGCACGACTCGGTGCTGCAGACGCTGGCGCTGATCCAGAAGCAGTCGGGGGACTCGCGCGAGGTGTGGCGGTTGGCCCGCGGCCAGGAGCGCGAGCTGCGGCACTGGCTGTACGGGTCGCAGGGGCACGGTCGCAGCGACGACGAGCGGGGAGACGGTGCCGCGACGTCGAGCCGGACGCTGTCGGAGGAGCTCGGCCGGGTCTGCGGTGAGGTCGAGGACACCTTCGCCATCACCGCCCAGCACGTCGTGGTCTCCGACTGCGACGTCGACGAACCGATCGCCGCGATGCTGGCCGCGGCCAGGGAGGCGCTGGTCAACGCCGCCAAGCACGCCGGGGTCGACGAGGTCAGCGTCTACGGGGAGGTCACCGACGACGCCGTCGAGGTGTTCGTGCGGGACCGGGGCGCCGGGTTCGATCCGGAACGGGTCGCCGTCGATCGGCACGGACTGGCCGACTCGATTCGGGGCAGGATGGAACGTAACGGTGGCAGTGCCAGGGTGCGGACCGCACCCGGCGCGGGGACCGAGATCCAGTTGGCTGTTCCCCGGCACTAGGTCGGGGACGACGAAGGAGGCGTGCGGTGACGAGTACGAACGACGAGGGCGGACCCCGGCCGGTCCGCGTGTACCTGGTCGACGACCACGCCTTGTTCCGCACGGGGGTGCGCGCGGAGCTGGCCGGAGCCGACGACAGGGTCGAGGTGATCGGCGAGGCAGGGTCGGTGGCCGAGGCGGTGGCCGGGATCGGCCACTTCGCCCCCGATGTCGTGTTGCTGGACGTGCACATGCCCGACGGCGGTGGCGCGGAGGTGCTGCGCCGGGTGCGCGAGAGCCACCCCGACGTGGTGTTCCTGGCGTTGTCGGTCTCCGACGCCGCCGAGGACGTCATCACGGTCATTCGTGGCGGTGCGCGCGGGTACGTGACGAAGACGATCTCCGGGCACGAGCTCGCGGAGGCGATTCTGCGGGTCGCCGGTGGGGACCCGGTGTTCTCCCCGCGGCTGGCCGGGTTCGTGCTCGACGCTTTCTCCCGGGGCACGAGCGCGGAGTCGGTCGGCGATCCCGAACTCGACCTGCTCACCCCTCGCGAGCGTGACGTGCTGCGGCTGCTCGCCAGGGGCTACGCCTACAAGGAGATCGCCTCCGAGCTGTTCATCTCGGTCAAGACGGTCGAGACCCACGTTTCCAGCGTGCTGCGCAAGACCCAGCTGTCCAACCGCTACGAGCTGTCCCGCTGGGCCACCGACCGCCGCCTGGTGTGATCGGCGGCCGAATCCGGAAGCGGTGATGCTTCCGGCGGCCCGGTCGTCACCTCCGGACGCACGGCGATCAGCACCCCGACGGCGAGGGCGACCAGCAGGGCGCCGAGCGCGGCGAGCGTCCAGCCGTCCGGGTGCGGCAGTGGCTGGCCGCGCAGCGCCTGCCAGGTGATGAGCAGGACCAGTCCCGCGTGACCGCTCGCGGCGATGCGCGTCGGGCGGAGCCTGACGAGGGGTCGCGAAGCCGCCGCGACCGGCGCGCGGCCAGTTCCAGGGCCAGTACCAGGAGTGGGAGGGCTTGCAGGGCGTGGATGCCGACGAAGTGCGGGATTCGCAGGTCACCACCGCTGAGGATCCACCCGGTGAGCGAAGTGGTCGTGCCGTCGGTGCCACCGACCCGCGCGCTCCGATGGCGGATGAGCCGTTCCCGGAGCGGATCGTTCGCAGCTGGTCGGGAGGCGGAACGACCAACGAGGAGCGCGACCGCCATCCCGAGAGTGAACCGGCGGTTCACGCCCTGGTCGCGGGGCGGGGCGTGCTGGTGGGGCGCTGCTCGCGAGCGGCGGTCCTGGTGCGGCTCAGGGCGACGCCGACCAGCACGACGACCATGCCCGCCACCACGCGCCACCCGAACCGCTCGTCGAGGACCAGCCAACCGAGCACGATCGAGACCACCGGCATCAGGTAGGTCACGGTGGAGGCGGTGGTGGCCCCCTCGTCGGAGATGATCCGGTAGTGCAGCGCGAACGCCAGGCCGGTGCCGAGGATTCCCAGCGTCGCGACGGCGAGCAGGGGCGCGAGTTCCGGCTCCACGGCGCGCATCCCGTTCACGGGCAGGGTCAGCAGTCCGAGTCCGGTGGCCGTGGTCAGCTGCATCGCCGCCAGTGCCAGCGAGGGCAGCTTCCGGCCCTCGTCGGACCCGGTGACGTAGTGTCCGATGTAGACGAACCCGATGCCGTAGCTCACCGCCGCCGCCAGGCACGCGAGCACGCCCCAGCCGAACAGTCCACCGCTGTTCCAGGGCGCCAGGATCAGCAGCACGCCCGCGAAGCCGAGCAGCAGTCCGGACAACCGCCGTGGCGACAGCGATTTCTCGGTCCCGAAGGCCACCCCGATCAGCAGGGTCCACAGCGGTGTCGTCGCGTTGAGGACACCGGTGAGCCCGGAGTCCACGGTCTGCTCTCCCAGCCCGAACAGCACCCACGGCAGGGCGTTGGCGAACAGCGCGGCGACGGTGATCCGCCCCCACAGCTTGCGCGAGTGTCCGCGAAGGCCGATTCCGCTCGCCGCGCACAGCAGCAGCAGGACCACGGCGCCGAACAGGATGCGCGCGAAGGCGACCTGGGTGGGGGTGAGCGCCTCCAGTCCGATCTTGATCAGGAGGAAGCTCGCTCCCCACATCAGCGCCAGTGCACCGATCCGCAGGTAGTTGGCCGGGTTGTTCACGGGGCCTCCCGAGTCGCCACGATGTTGCGGTTTCCACGGTGCGGGTTCACCAGAGGTAAGCACAAGTGAATACTGCTGTACTGACCTTTGAGCTCTGCTGTATCGTTGGTACATGTTGGATGTGCGTCGGATGCAGGTCCTGCGGGCGGTGGTCACCAGTGGTTCGCTCAGCGCCGCGGCGACCAATCTGGGCTACACGCCGTCCGCGATCAGCCAGCAGATCTCCGCGCTGGAGCGGGAAGCGGGTACGTCACTGCTGGAGAAGGTCGGACGCGGCGTGCACCCGACCCCGGCGGGCAACCTGCTCGCGGACCGGGCGGCGGCCCTCTCGGACCTGCTCGGCACGGCCGAGGCCGAGCTCGCCGACATCCGTTCGGGGCGTACCGGTCTGCTGCGCCTGCGGTTCTTCCAGAGCGCGAGCGTGGCGCTCGTCCCGCCCGCCGTGGCGAAGTTCCGCGCCGCGCACCCGGAGGTGCGACTGGACCTGCGGATGGTGGAGCGCAAGGTGCTCGACGAGGTCGCGGGTGGAGAGGCCGACATCGCCGTGCTCGTGGTGGGTAGGGAGGTCCCGGTGATGCACGGGGTGCGCGTGATCCACCTGGTGGACGAGCCCTACCGCGTCGTCCTGCCACGGGAACACCCGTTGGCCGCCGAGGAGGCCGTGGACCTGACCCACCTGTCCGGGGAGTCCTGGGTGCACGGTGGCCTGCTGCCGGGGCCGTGCAGCGAGTCGCTGGAGGAAGCCTTCGCCGCGGCCGGTTTCACTCCGCACGTGGCCTTCGACGCGGACAGCCCCGCCGCCGCGCAGGGATTCGTCGCCGCCGGAATCGGGGTCGCGCTGCTGCCGCGCCTGGGACTGGATCTCGTGCATCCGGATGTGGTCGTGCGGCCGGTGCGTCGTCCGGAGCCCGTCCGGCGCCTCTACGTCGGCGTTCGCGAGGCCGTCGCCGACCAGCCGGCCAGTCGGACCATGCTCGACGCCCTGTTCGAATCCGCCGGAACCTAGGGCGGAGCCCGGGGCGGCACGTCGTTACCCGGTTTCGCGCGAAACCGGGTAGCCACCACGGACGCCGGTGATGGTTATGGCTCTCCCCTAGAGCGACTTCTCGGTGTTGATCCGGGGCTTGCCGTTCTCGACGACGATGCCCATGAGGTGGCGTTCGAGGCTCTTGTCGCCGTCCTCCGTCTTGTAGCGCAGGTTCACCACCACCTTGTTGCTCTTGATCGCCCTGGGCTTGCCGAGGACCTTGACGTCCTTGACCTCACCCCAGAACTCCTCGTACTCGTCCTTGCCGACCTGCCTGAGCTTCGGCCCCAACAGCGACCACGACTTGTCCAGTTCGTCGGGCACCAGCGAGAAGTACTTCTTGACGACGGCCTCCTTCTCGGCGGTGGAGACCTTCTTGGCGGTGGTGCTGGGGGGCGCGCTGCTGGTGCTCGGCGGAGTGCTGCTCGTGGTGGGAGCCGAGGAGGTCGTGGTGGGGGCGGCCGAGGTCGTGGCCGGCGCACTCGTGGTCACGGGTGGAGGAGCCGGACGGGGTGAGGATGACGACTGCGCGTTCGACGGTTCCGGAGAACCCCCGAAGGCGTTGGCGGCCAGGACGCCGATCAGGACGGCGGCCACGAGCGCGATCGCCCACACCGCGATGGTGCGTGATCGATTCCGCCCGCGCTCCTCGGGCGGGGCGGCCTGACCGACCCGTGTCGGGTCGGCAGCCGCTGCGCCCGATGCGGCGGCCCCCGTCGATCCGGCGGTCGTGGGAGCACCGACCCGGGTACTTCCACCCTCCTGGGCGGCGGGACGGGGGGAGGGAGCGGAGGCCTGCTGCCAGCCGTTGGCGGGGGTGTTGGGTATCGGCCGCCCGTCGGCCACGGCCTGGAGGATGGTCTGCGTCTGCGCCATCGTCGGCCGATCCACCGGGTCGGCGCGCAGTAGCTGCATCAGGGCCGCCGTCATCGGGCCGGCCTGCCTGGGTGGATCCACCTGCCCCCGCGCGACCCGGTGCAGCAGACTGATCGCGTTGTCGTCCACCCCGAACGGCGGGTGTCCCTCGATCGCCGCGTACAGCGTCGAACCCAGCGAGAACACGTCCGAGGCCGGAGCGGGATCGCGACCGAGAGCCACCTCCGGTGACAGGTAAGCGGGGGTACCCGCCAGAATGCCGCTCTTGGTGATGGCCACGTCGCCGATCGCGCGGGAGATCCCGAAGTCGGTGATCTTGGACTGCCCGTTGTCGCCGAGCAGGATGTTGCCCGGTTTGAGGTCGCGGTGCACGATGCCGGCCATGTGCGCGGCCGCCAGCGCGCTGGCGACCTGGGCACCGATGCGCGCGACCTCCAGCGGCGGCAGCACGCCGTGATCGCTGATCATCGAGGCCAGGCTCTGCGACGGCAGGTACTCCATGACCAGCACCGGCTGACCCTCGTCCTCGGCCACGTCGAAGACGGCGATCGCGTTCTGGTGTTGCAGACGTGCCGCGATGCGCCCCTCGCGCATCGACCGCTCACGGGCCTCCTGGGTCTCCGCGTCGGTGTATCCGGGCTGTAACAGCAGTTGCTTGACCGCGACGGTGCGCTGTAGGCGTTCGTCGACCGCGCGCCACACGACTCCCATGGCTCCGCTGCCGATGCGCTGGTGCAGTCGATAGCGACCGGTGATCAAACGACCCTCGGAGCTCACGGATATCTCCTGGTCTCGGCTGTGTAGGCGGCAGGATGGGGACCGGCCGGACCCCACGGGTCGGCTTCCTTCGGTCCCGCCAACGGTACTGGGCACACCGTGGGTAACCGCACGCTGGGCAGAACGGCCGGAGCCGGGCGGTACCGCGTCGGCACCGCCCGGCCGGAGCCCGTGTTCAGCTGGTGGCCGGGCCGGTCTTCACGGTGGGTGAAGACTTGCTGCCGGCCGCGTTGTTGTTGGTGCTGGATTTCTTGGTGCTGGTCTGGTTGCTGCCGGTGTCGGGAGGCGAGGTCGTCTCCTCCCCCGAGTCGCCCGCGGACGTGGGGGGACTCTGCGTGCCCGACGGCTCGGTGCTCGGCTGGGAGCTCGGCGTTTCGTCGCTGCTGGTGGTGGTCGGCTGCGAGGTGTTCTCCTCGGTGCTCGACGACCCGGTCCAGTCGTTGTCCGACGTCTCCTCGTCGTCGTAGTCCGAGGTCGTCCGGGGTGTGGTCTCGCTCGTCGTCGTGACCGGCGGAGGCAGCTGTTGGGTGGGGTTGCCCCCGTTGCCGGCGGGGTTGACTTGTCCGCCGTTCCCGTTGTCGCCTCCTCCCAGGAAGGCCGAGGCCACCAGCACCGCGACGACCGCGGTGGCAGCCAGGGCGATCCCCGAGACCACCAGCGGTCGCTTGCTGCGCCGTGTCTCCGTCAGCGCCGCGTCGCCACGCGTGTCCGACCCCATGTAGGAGGTGGCGTCCGGATACGCCTCCTTGGTGTAGGGATCGTCCTCGTAAGCCGTGGCACCGGCGACCATCGTGCCGTCCCTGCCGACCGCCTCGGTCGGCCCCGCGTCCGGCACGTTCGAGGCCGCGGCCTCTCCCGGCGCCATCGCGGGCGGGATCGGTGCGGGCATCGACGGTACCGAGGTCACGGCCTGACCGTCGGCGACCGCTTGCAGCATCTCGCGCACCTGGGCCATGTCCGGACGGTCCTCGGAGCGAGCCTGCATCATCGCCATCAGCGGGTCGTTCATCGGCCCGGAGTTCTGCGGCGGATCGATCCGACCCGCCGCCACGGAGTGCAGCAGCGCGAGGGTGTTCTCGCTCTGCCCGAACGGCGGGTGCCCCTCGATCGCCGCGTACAGCGTCGCGCCGAGGGAGAACACGTCCGAGGCCCCCGTGGGCTCCTGGCCGCAGGCCACGTCCGGTGACAGGTAGGCGGGCGTGCCAGCCAGCATCCCGGTCTTGGTGACCGCGACGTCGCCCTGGGCCCGGGATATCCCGAAATCGGTGATCTTGACCGTGCCGTCGTCGCCGAGCAGGATGTTGCCCGGCTTGAGGTCCCGGTGCACCACACCGGCTGAATGCGCGGCCCCGAGCGCCGACGCCACCTGGGCGCCTATCCGTGCCACCTCGCGGGGTGGCAGCGGACCGTGCTCGGACATCATCGCCGCGAGACTGGTGGATGGCAGAAATTCCATGACCAGCACTGGCTGGCCTTCGTCTTCGGCTACGTCGTAGACCGAGACCGCGTGCGCGTGCTGCAGGCGGGCCGCGATGCGCCCCTCCCGCATGGCTCGCTGCCGGGCTTCCTCGGCCTCACCCGGATCCAATCCGGGCTGCAGCAACAACTGCTTGACCGCGACCGTGCGGTGCAGGCGTTCGTCGAGACACTCCCACACCACGCCCATCGCGCCACTGCCGATGCGTCGCTGCACTCGGTAGCGTCCGGCGACCAGGCGACCTTCGTCGCTCACCGACGTCTCCCCGTACTGCTCTCGGTGTCGCGTGGGGCCGGGGCCTCCCTAGGCGGGAACCCGACAGTCACGCCGACACCGGCGGATTTGGTGGACCGGGTCCGGCCCTCCGACATGTACACGTTCACAAAGCGGCCGAGGTTGGCGGACAACTCATTCGGCCGCGATACGGCAGCCTAGCCCACGTCGATGTGGCGTAGGCCCGAAGTCGGCGAATTCGTCGAGCACGGATGTGAGGTATCCGATTACCGGAGGGGGCGGACGGCCCGTCACGGGACCCCTTCCGGTACCGCTCGTCGTTTCCGCAGTTGACCCCCGGCACTGGAGACCCTCGCCATCCCGACGTCCGGCCGGACGAGCCGACCGGGACGGCCGCCGACCGAGCCCTCTCGGGGCGCGGAGGGGGCGTGTCGGGGTGGAACAGACCGACACGGGCTCCGCCCGGAGTGACAGGTCGTTGCCGCATTGTTGTGAGAATACCCGCGAACGGGTCGGCCGGGTTGCACCATCCGGACTAAGCGGGCCCGGCGGAGCGGTTCGGGTGGGTCATCCGGCGGATGGTGGACCGCGTCGCGCGGTGACCAGACGCACGCTCCCGATCATCGGATGCGGTCCGGCCTTCACGGTCAGCGCGTGGCGCAGGAGCAGCCTGGTTCCGTCCGGGTACTCGGCGACGACCTCGGCCACCACCGAGCCGTCCTGACGAAGGTGCGGTCGCCGTGGCCGCACCGAGGCGAGTTCCTCCCACGAGCGCACCATCCGGTCGCGCTGTGCTCCCAGTACTTTCGGCGACACCAGTCGTACCGCGCGTCGTGGATCACTGCCGAGCAGCCGGTAGAAGCTCTCGACCAGTGCCAGCGCCGAATCCGCGCTACCGACCTGGGGATTGGCCTCGCACATCTCCGGCGGATGCGTGGGGGAAGGGCCGGAGGGGGTCGGCCGCTCGTCCGACACGCGGGAGTAGCCGCCGTTGTCGGCGAACGGCCAGTTCGCCCGGGCGAGCAGATCGGGGCGGAGTGCCTCGGCTCCGTCGATCGGTGCCGGTGGCGCGGTGGGGGGCGGGGAGTCGGTCGGAGACGCCGTGAGGATCGCTGAACCGGTCACCACCGAACCGCACAGCAGCAGCGCTCCCAGCACTCCGGTGGCGATGCGGCGGCGCGGCAGGGGCGGCTCCGCGGCGGAGTCCTCGGCGGTGTGGGTACGGGACGGCGGTTCGCCCGGCTCGGTCACGGTGACGGGGCCTCTCAGGGCATCGGGGTGTCGGATTCGATGAGCGGATCCGGCCCGGTGGTGAATCGCAGCTCGTGCTGCCGCGTGGTGACCGTGCCGTCGCGGGTGACGCGCAGGGTGGCCACCGTGCTCGCGGTCCGGGTCCTGGTGGTCCTGGTGCCGATCACGTCGACCGAGGTGACCCCCTCGTAGCGGGCGGCGAGGGTCGAGAAGCTCTGTTCCCGCGTGGTCAACGCGTAGGCGGACCGGAGGTCGCCCCGGTCTATGGCGGCGAAGTACGCCTCGGTGCGCTGCTCGAGCGACGGGACCAACGACATCGTGAGCAGGGACAGTGGCGCGGAGGACGCGGTCGTCGCGGGGGAGCTCGTTTCGGGGGCGGGGGTGCTGGGTGTGGGCTCGCTCGGCCCGGAGGAGCCGGTGCCGCTGTGCTCCGAGCCGGTGCTCCCGGGCGGGGGGAGAAGTGCCGCGGGATCGCGCTGACCGGTGCGGGTGGGGATTCCGTCGGAACGAATCACCGTCGCACCGGGAGACCGCGTAACGGTGGTGCTGCGGGGGGAGCGGCGCGGCGACGGTATTCCGGAGGAGTGCGAGGGCGTCGGTTCCTCCGTGCCGGAGGTGACGAGCCCGGAGGGCAGGGGCGGGTATTCGCCTCCGCGCGGCATTTCGGGCGGAACCCATCCCCGCACCGAGGATTCGCCCATCAGCGCTGCCGTCACGAACACCAGTCCCCCCAGCGTGGCCGCCGAGGAGGTCACCGCGAACCACGCGGCGTGGCGCCACGTGCGTGGAGGGGTCACCGAGGCCGGAACCGTGCCGAGATCGAACTCGTACAGTCCGCCGCTCGGATCGGTCTCCGCCGGTGTGTCCGAGGACCGCGGAAAAGGCGAAGCGGTGGCCGGTTGTTCGATTCGGCCGGTCCAGCCGGTGTTCTTGCCGCTGTGCATCGGGTCTCCTCCGAGCTGCTTCAGGCCGTGTCGACGAGCTGGAAGGTCTCTGCGAGGCGGTCCGCACCGAGTCCGTGCCGCTCGGCATCGGCGCGCAGCCGTTGCCGCGGCGTCGCTTCGAGAGCGGTGAACCCGGCGGTCTGCGCGTGGAGCGCCCGGAACGCCCGGAGCGCGGACAGCTTCGCGCGGAAGCCGACGTCGTCGGGACGCGCGGTGACCACCGGGACCCGCCGAACCCCGACGAGGGTCTCCACTCGGGGCGTGCTCATGGTCACAGGCTAGCCGCCGAAGAACGTGAATGCGTTGGGGGTTCGTTTCATCACACGTGGTGATGCGCGAAAGTGTGAACCCCGCGACGCGAGCGCCTCCGGTCAGTACCGGCCGCTGCGGAACCGCTCCTGGGAGGTGCGCAGCGCCTTGATCGAGGAAGCACCGCCCCCGGCGGCCAGCAGCATCGCGATGACGTCCGTTCCGCCCTCTCCGGTGGAGATCAGCATGGCCAGCAGGCTCACGCCGAGCGTGACTCCGGCCACCGGCATCCGTTTCTTGGCGAACTCGGCCGCCGGTTGGCCGCCGGGGCGCTTCCGCGCCGCGGTCGAGAGCATTCCGAGGTAGCCCGCGTGGCCCGCCGCGGCCAGCACCGCGGCGAGCGTGACTAGGAAGGCCACCAAACCCACAACAGCTGTTGTCATATCCCCAGTCTGCCCTTCTCCGAACCGTGACCGGTATGGGTGATATCCCCGATATCGGCGGGACGCGGGGCCGCGTGACGCGCCGAGCGGACAACGGGTGTTGACCGGTCGGATGAAAACTACCGCGTCTTGGCTATGGATCGGGGCCCACATCACCCTTAGGTTCTCGGCTATGACTGATAGCTCGGCCCCGGCTCCAGGACCCGGAGACCCCGGCCCCGGAGACGGGGGACAACTGACTGGCAGAAGAGCGGTCGTGACCGGTGCGGGCAGCGGCATCGGCGCGGCGGTGGCGCGCGGGCTCGCGGCGGCGGGAGCCACGGTTCTGGCCGTGGACCGCGACGCCGAGTCGGTGGAGGCGGTCGCCACCGAGATCGGCAGCAGCAGCGCGGTCGTGGACCTGTCCGACCCCGACGCCGCCGCTCAGGTGGGCGAGGACACCGACATCGTGGTCAACAACGCCGGAATGCAGCACGTCGCTCCGGTGCACCAGTTTCCCCCGGAGACCTTCGCGCGGATCCTGACGGTGATGGTGCAGTCGCCGTTCCGGATCATCCGCGCCGCCCTGCCCGGCATGTACACCCGGGGATGGGGGCGCATCATCAACATCTCCTCGGCGCACGGCTTACGGGCGTCGCCGTTCAAGAGCGCCTACGTCACCGCCAAGCACGGCCTCGAGGGGCTGTCCAAGACGGTCGCCCTCGAAGCCGCCACCCACGGGGTCACGTCCAACTGCGTCTGTCCCGGCTACGTGCGTACACCGCTGGTGGAACAGCAGGTGGCCGAGCAGGCGGTGCAGCATCGCGTCCCGCGTGAACAGGTGATCGAGGACGTGCTCCTGGCGCGTACTCCGGTCAAGCGGCTGGTCGAGCCCGACGAGGTGGCCGCACTGGCGGTGTGGCTGTGCGGTCCCGGGACCAGTTCGATCACCGGCTCGTCGTTCCCCATGGACGGAGGCTGGGGCGCCCACTGAGCGGGTCCGTCGGTCAGTGTCCGAGGCGACCGCGACCGAGGCGGAGGAGGATCATGGCGAGTTCGCGGCCCTCCTGGCCGAGTTCGCGGTAGCGGGCGAGGACGTCCATCTCGCGGTTGTAGACGATGCGGGGGCCGCCGGAGGCCATGCGGGCGGTGCCGACCTGGTGCGAGACCTCGGCGCGTCGTTTGATCAGCCGCAGGATTTCGGCGTCGAGGTAGTCGATCTCGTCGCGGAGCTCGGTGATGTCGGGCTGGGCGGACTGGTCGTCACCGGCCTGGTCCGAATCGCCGTTCTGGTCGTCGGCCGCGGGCCACCAGTGGTCGCCGGGGGCGGTGGTGCTCATGGGGATCCTTCCGGTGTGGTGGTGTCCATCGTGACCCGGAAGTGCGAAAACCCCGGGTCCGCGGACTCCGGGGCGTCGTGGTGGGCGTTCACGCGACGACGGGTACCGGAGTCCCGGTCCCGTAGAAAAACTGCCCGTCGTAGGTGAACACACACCCAGTCTGCCACAGCCCCCGTCGTTCCGGCCAAGAGGTGGACCGGCCTTCCCGTCAGGTGGATTCGATGGATCACCAGTTCGAGTGAACTTCCTCGTGGGGCGCACCAGCCGTCCGGAGGCTGGACTCATGAGCGTCGATCAGATCGAGGTGGCCTCGTGCGAGTTCCGAGCGGAGCGGTTGCGTACCGCCCGGATGATCAGCACCACGGCGATGCCACCGCCCAGGCAGGCGAACGCCGTGAAGCCCCAGCCGTAGCCCACCGTCCGTGCGGTTTCCCCCAGAACGACGGCCATGCCGGTGAGCGCGGTCGCCCACAGGGAGGCTCCGATCGTGGCCAGGCCCAGAAAGCGACCGAACGGCAGCCGCAGCGTTCCCACCAGCACCGGGACCACGGCGTGTACGAAAGCCACGAAGCGTGTGGTGATCAGCGCACGGGCGCCCGAGCCGTGCAGCACCGACTCGGCGGCCCGCCACCGTCGCTCGCCGACCTTGCGTCCCAACCACGTCGTGCGCAGGCCGGGACCGATCGCCCTGCCCAGCCAGTAACCACCGGTCTGGCCGATGACGTTGGCCAGCACGGCGGCGAGGAACAGGGGAAGCGTCCAGTGGGAACCGAGCACTCCGACGGCCAGCAACAGCACGGCGTCACCCGGCAGGATCATTCCGAGCAGCAGCGAGGTCTCCGCCGACAACACCACCAGCACGGTGAGCACGCAGTACCACGGATCGACCGTCGAAGCCCACGAGGCGAAGTCCCGCACCGCGGTGTCCGTGTGGATCAGTGTCATGGTCGAACTCGCTTCTCGGTCGGGGCCTCCGTGCCACCAGTGAATCAGCACGGCCGTCGCGATTCGTACGCAGCGTCGGGCGGGCGGTACTCTGGATGGTCGATGAGCACCCTCTTCGACCTTCCGCACGGCGGCTCCTCGTGGCCGCAAGAGAGCTCCGAGCCGCGAGCGGGTCGAGAGCACGACCCCGACCAGTTGCTGGCGGACCTGAACCCCCAGCAACGGGAAGCCGTCGTGCACGGTGGTTCGCCGCTGCTGGTCGTGGCAGGTGCCGGTTCCGGCAAGACGAAGGTGCTCACCCACCGGATCGCCTACCTGCTGGCCGCCCGCGGCGCCCATCCCGGTGAGATCATGGCGATCACCTTCACCAACAAGGCCGCCGTCGAGATGAAGGAGCGGGTCACCGATCTGGTCGGTCCGAGGGCCCGTTCGATGTGGGTCTCGACGTTCCACTCCATGTGCGTGCGGGTGCTGCGGCGGGAGGCGGAAACCGTGCGGGAGCTGCTCGCGGGAACGAGCAGCGATCCCCGGCTGAACTCCAATTTCTCCATCTACGACGCCGACGACGCCAAGCGGATGGTCACCCTCGTCGCCCGCGACCTGGAGCTGGACTCCAAGCGCTACCCGGTGCGCACGCTGGCCGCCGAGGTGTCGAACCTGAAGAACGAGCTGCTCACCCCGGCCGATGCCGCCGAGCGGGCCGGCAACGACCTGGAGCGCAAGGTCGCCGATGTCTACGCCTCCTACCAGCGGCGGTTGGCCGACTCCAACGCGCTGGACTTCGACGACCTGATCATGCGTACGGTGCAGCTGCTGCGGGCGTACCCCGAGGTGGCCGAGCACTACCGCCGCCGCTTCCGGCACGTGATGGTCGACGAGTACCAGGACACCAACCACGCCCAGTACGCCCTGGTTCGCGAGCTCGTCGGAACGCGGGACTCCGGCGGCGTCGAACCGGCCGAGTTGTGCGTGGTCGGTGACGCCGACCAGTCGATCTACGCCTTCCGCGGGGCGACGATCCGCAACATCGAGGAGTTCGAGCGCGACTACCCGCAGGCGCGCACGATCCTGCTGGAACAGAACTACCGCTCCACGCAGACGATCCTCTCCGCGGCCAACGCGGTGATCAGGGGCAACACCGGACGTCGGGACAAGCGGCTGTGGAGCGAGGCGGGCGAAGGGGAGCCCGTCGTCGGCTACGTCGCCGACAACGAGCACGACGAGGCGGCCTTCGTGGCCGGCGAGATCGACCGGCTGGTCGACGACGGCGAAGCCACGTTCAACGACATCGCGGTGTTCTACCGGACCAACAACCAGTCCCGGGTGTTCGAGGAGGTCTTCATCCGGCGCGGGTTGCCCTATCGGGTGATCGGCGGGGTGCGCTTCTACGAACGCCGCGAGGTCCGCGACGTTCTCGCCTACCTGCGAGTGCTGGACAACCCCGAGGACACCGTCAACCTGCGCCGGATCCTCAACGTGCCCAAGCGCGGAATCGGCGACCGGGCGCAGGCCGTGGTTTCCGTGTACGCCGAGCAGGAACGGATCTCGTTCGCCGCCGCGTTGCGCCGCGCCGCCGGTGAGGGGTTGCCGGGACTGAACACGCGCGCGCAACGCGCCATCTCCGGGTTCGTCGCGCTGCTGGACGAGCTGCGCGAGGCGGTGGCCCAGTCGGACGTCGCGGACGTGATCGAGACGCTGCTGGAACGCACCGGCTACCGGGGCGAGCTCGAAGCCAGCGATGACCCCCAGGACGCGGGGCGGGTGGAGAACCTCACCGAGTTGATCACGGTGGCTCGGGAGTTCAGCGAAATGCGGGCGCCCTCCGAGGAAACCTCCGCGGGGGAGTCCGAGGACGTCGATGCGGCCGTCCTCCCCGACGGTTCCCTCTCGGCGTTTCTGGAGCGGGTCTCACTGGTGGCCGACGCGGACTCGCTGCCGGACTCCGAAGAGGGCATGATCACGCTGATGACCCTGCACACCGCCAAGGGGCTGGAATTTCCCGTGGTGTTCTCCACCGGATGGGAGGACGGGGTCTTTCCGCACATGCGTGCGCTGGGCGAGCCCGCGGAACTGGCCGAGGAGCGGCGGCTGGCCTACGTGGGGATCACGCGCGCGCGGCGGCGGTTGTACCTGTCGCGAGCGCTGATGCGGTCGGCGTGGGGACAGCCGATGACGAATCCCGCGTCGAGGTTCCTGGGGGAGGTTCCCGAGGACCTGCTGCGGTGGCGACGGTCCGAAGCGGAGCGATCGGCTCCGCAGGTGCGAAGTAGCGGGAGCCGTGGCGGTGGAGGTTTCGACCGCGGTTCCGGAGGAGCGGGGAACGGACGTTCCTCGGCACAGTCCTTCAAGGACAGCGTGGCCATCAAGCTCGCGGTCGGTGACCGGGTCAACCACGACAAGTACGGCCTGGGCACGGTCCTGACCACCGAGGGCGAGGGTGCGCGGGCGACGGCGACCATCGACTTCGGAGCTTCGGGCACCGTACGTCTGATGCTCATCGGCAGCGTCCCCCTGACCAAGCTCTGATCAAGACCCCGAAGTGACGGGCCGGAGGTTGGGCGATTTTCGCGAAGATCGCCCGCCCCTCGTCCGAAGGAGCGCTCGTACACCGGTTTTGTCGGTGTCTTCGTGCGTAGCTTTCGCCATGACCGAGATTCCGACGGAAAAACCGACCGCGGCGTCGTACCGGACCGGCGAACCGATCTCGTTGCGCTGGGGCCTGGCTACCGCGTTCGGTGAGTACTCCTGGCACAACGGCCACACCGTTCTGCCCGCGAGCGAAGCGACGGCAACTGGCCGGTCGCCAGCTCCGGCAGCCACTACGAGACAGGCGGCCTGTTCGGAGGTGCGGATCTCTGCGGCGTGCCGCACGCAGTCGTCGGTGTGGCCGTGCCTCGGTGTCGTTGGGGGCGGGGTGTGCTGCCTCCTACACCGTCCCTGGAATGAGTGGTTTTGCGGATACTCCGAGCAGCGCGCTGCTCCTGCGGTGATCAGCGGACCATCCACCAGACTGAGGTGTTCTGATCACGCTGATGGATTATTTCCGGAGGTATGGAGTCTGGGAAGCCAACGGAGCTGCATGCGCTCGGAGCGGGAAGAGCGTCGTTCGGTGGCGGCGGATCTGTTTGAGCAGGGTGGTCGCGGTCAGGCCGAGATCGCCCGGCTGTCGGAGGTCACGCCGCAGGCGATCAGTGCCTGGCACCACCGCTGGCTCGCCGGATGCCGGGAGGCGCTGCACAGTCCGGGCACGCCGGGGGCGCAGTGTCGCTGGTACGGACAAGGGCGTGTCGGCCATGACCGTGGTTGAGTGGGAGAGTCCGTTGCCGTCGTTCGTGCTCGGTGTGCACGGTGTGCTGCGCTGGCACCGGTGGGTGGTCGACAGCGAGCGGCGGGGCGGTTTTCCGCAGCCGGACGAGGAGGCCGTGTTCGCCGTGACGGACACCGGGGCCGAGGCGTTGGGCCTGGTGGCCTACCCCACCTCGCCGAACCCGATGGCCCGGTGGAGCACGGAGGAGGCCGGCGGGGACTGGGCGCAGGACGGGCGCGTGCGGGAGATCGCCTGGATGCAGGCGAGACCCCTGAACCTCGCACATCAGGGGTGGCCGGTGTGGCCGGCGTTGGCGTGCATCGAGGACGGCCTCCGGCGTGTGGGCACGGTCGAACCGGCCGGGGTGCACGCCGTGCTGCCACTGCACCTGGGCACGCACCACCAGGAGCGGTTCACGGGCACCTACGAGTGGTTCGAGCTGGCCGAGGAGGCCACTGCCCGGCGTGAGTTCACGGTGTCGCTGTACACCGACGGCGACGGCGCGTTCGACCCGCAGGCGCTGTTGCAGGCGATCAACGAGCACGCGTCGATCCTGCTCGACGTCCAGCCGGTCGAACAGCCGGCTGCCGGGCCCGTGGACCCGGATCAGACCGAAGGCCGCTGGATGGTCGCCGGCGAGCTGCACGGTGTGCACTTCCGCTGCCGCGGGCCGGAGTGGAGCCTGGACATGGCCGCGTTCGTCACCGACGTCGTGGCCCACGCGGCAAAGCACGCAGGTGTGGCCCAGACCGTGCTGCTCACCGTGTTCCGCGCCGATGACGAAAACCGAACAGCGTAAGTCGGCTGCAAGGCAGACGCCCGGACCACGTCTTCCCCGACGTCTCGAGAGGTCGGCAAGGACGGAACCACCCCGCACACATGTTGGTGGGGTGCCGTTCAGGCGTGATCTTGACAACGGAACCGGGGCGGATTGGATCACGACTACGGGGCGACTTCGGCAGGCCGGCTCCCCGCCGGAGCACCGAGGTCGGCCCAGTACACCTCGCCGCGCTGGATCACCACTCGTCGTCGCTCTCGGCCGGACGCGTGTGCCCGGCCGTGTCCCGGCGTGAACCGCCACTTCGGCTCGCGCCGGAACTCGGCGGCGTGCGTCCGGGACGCGTCACCCCACGTCGCGGCGGCTGAACGCCGTCGTTCCGACGACCATCAGCCCCACGGCGAGCACCGTCAGGACGACGAGCGGGGTCGTGGTGAACTCGGCACCGGGCAGTCGCGGGGTGTGCGCGAACGGGGAGAGGTTCGAGACCCATTCGGGCAGTCGCAGCAGCGGCCCGAAGGTTCCGACGAAGACCACACCCGCCAGGGCGGCCCAGACCAGCCCGCCGGCCGCGGGTGCCAGGCCGAACAGGGCCACGGCGACTCCGACCAGGACCCAGACCGCGGGCAGGTGGGCCAGCGCCCCGAGCAGCACCGGGGCGGCGGCGGTGACGTCGCCCGTGGTGGCCGCGAACATCAGGCCCGCGCTCGCTCCGGCGAGGCCGACCACGAGCACGCTGCCGAGCAGCGTCGCGGCCAGGTGCCCGACCAGCCAGCGCGGCCGGTTCAGCGGTGTTCCCCCGAGCAATGGTTCGACGTGCCCGGCCGTCTCCTCGGAACGCGGCAACGACACCGCCTGCAGGGCGTAGCCGGTGCCGACCATCGCCATCAGGGACATGTACGTCGCGAGCAGGGCGTCCGTCGCGGCGCCCGCGCCGAGCCGGGTGAAGAAGCGGCGCGCCATCTCGTTCTCCGCGACGAAGGACGCCGCCTGGTCCGCCATCGACCCGATGAACAGCCCGAACACGACGAACCCGAGCACCCAGCCGGCGAGGAGGCCGCGCTGCAACCGCAGTGCCAGGCCGAAGGCACCGTTCAGCCGGGCCGACGCGCTCGTCCGAGCCGAGCGGGTTCGTACCAGTCCGGCCCCCTCGTCCCTTCGCGCCCTCAGCGCGTAGGCGGCGGCCACCGCCAGCGCGGTCAGCGCGCAGGCCGGAAGCAGCGGCCACCAGCGTCCGTCGACGTAGGCGCGAGTCGCCTGCGCCCAGCCGATCGGAGACAGCCACGACAGTGTCCCGTCCCCGAGGTCCCCCGCCGCGCGCAGCGCGAAGGCGGTCGCCAGCAGCGCTCCGGCCGATCCGGTGGCCGCGCGACTGTGCTCCATCACCTGCGCGGTCACCGCCGCCACACCGGTGAAGACCGCACCCACCGCGGTCACGGAAGCGCCGAACAGCAGTGATCCCGCCGCTCCGAGTGCGGGCAGGACGGTCGGAAGCCCCGCCGCGATGACGGCACCGAGCAGCACGTTGGCCCCGAGCACCACGACCAGTGCCGCGGTGGTCGCGGCGTGCCTGCCGACCACAGCGGCGCGAACGAGATCGCCGCGCCCGCTCTCCTCCTCGGCGCGCGTGTGCCGGACGACGAGCAGGATGCTCATCAGTGCGGACGCCACCGCCGTCAGCCCGCCCATCTCGTTGGCGGTCATGGCCCCGAAGGTGTAGTGGTCCAACCCGTACCCGGGACCGGTCATGATCACGGTCGCCGGGTTGTTCATCAGGGCGGCGCGGGCCTGCCGGGAGGCGGCGTCGGAGTAGGCCGCGGGGAACGAGGACACGCTTCCCAGCACGGTGCCGGCGATGCCCAGGACCCACACCGGAATGCGAACGCGGTCACGACGCAGGACCAACCGGATCAGCGCTCCGGTACCGGACAGTGCCGTCATCGTGTCACCGCCCGGTCGCCGTCCGACTGCTCGTAGTGCTTCAGGAACAGCTCTTCCAGGGTGGGCGGGCGGCTGGTCAGGCTGCGCACCCCGATCGAACCGAGCTGCCGCAGCACCGCGTCCAGGGCGGAGCTGTCCACCTCGCAGGACACGTGGTCGCCGTCGACGCTCAGGTCGTGCACGCCGGACAGCTCGGCCAACCCGTCGCCGGTACCGGCGAGTTCGGCCGAGATCGAGGTGCGGGTGAGGTGTCGGAGCTCGGACAGCGTCCCGGACTCGACCGTGCGGCCGTCGCGGACGATGGTCACCCGGTCGCAGAGCGCCTCCACCTCGGCGAGGACGTGGCTGGACAGCAGCACCGTGCGGCCGCTGCGGCGCTCCTCCCGGACGCACTCGCGGAACGCCTCCTCCATGAGCGGATCGAGCCCGGAGGTGGGTTCGTCGAGCACGAGCAGTTCCACGTCGGAGGCCAGCGCCGCGACGAGCCCGACCTTCTGGCGGTTGCCCTTGGAGTAGGTGCGGGCCTTCTTGCCCGGGTCGAGGTCGAACCGGTCCAGCAGTTCGGCCCTGCGCCGCGGGTCGATGCCGCCGCGCAGGCGGCCGAGCAGGTCGATCACCTCTCCGCCGGACAGCGTCGGCCACAGCGTGACGTCCCCGGGCACGTAGGCGAGGCGGTGGTGCAGGGACGTGGCGTCGCGCCAGGGGTCGCCGCCGAGGAGGTGGGCGCTGCCGGAATCCGCGCGCAGCAGGCCGAGCAGGATGCGGATCGTCGTGGTCTTCCCGGCCCCGTTGGGCCCCAGGAAACCGTGCACCTCGCCGGTGCGTACGCCCAGGTCCAGCCCGTCGAGCGCTCGGCTGCGCCCGTAGTGCTTGGTCAGGCCGCTCACCGCGATCGCGGTGCTCTCGTCGGTCGTCGTGGTAGGCACATCTGGGAAGCTACACTCTTTTTACAAATTCATGAATATTGGGAAGCAGATAAAATCCGTGACATGAGTGCGGAGCCCGACGAGAAGGACCAGGCGGTGCGGGACGAGGACGTGGTGGCGCGGTTCGTCGAACGCTTCGCGCTGGACCTGTCCGATGCGGGCATGCCGCGTATGGCTGCCCGGGTGTTCACGGGACTGCTCGTCTCGGAGGGAGGGCGGTGCACCGCCGCCGAGCTCGCCGAGCTCCTGCGGATCAGTCCCGCATCGGTTTCCGGTGCGGTGCGCTACCTGACGCAGGTCGGACTGGTCTCCCGCGAGCGCGATCCGGGGCAGCGACGTGACCACTACCGGGTGCACGACGACACGTGGTACGAGTCGCTCGCTCAACGGGACGAGCAGCTCGCTCACTGGGAACGAACCCTGGCCGACGGTGTCGAGGCGGTCGGCGCGGACAGCCGAGCCGGCAGGCGAATCGACGAGACCAGGGAGTTCTTCGCCTTCCTCCGGGACGAGCTACCGGCCCTGCTGGACAAGTGGCGGCGCCAGCGCGCCCGCGGTTCCGGCGACTGAGGCCGGAAGGCTCCGGGGAGGGCTTCAGCCCGCTCCGGGGACCTCGACGCCGTTCTCGTTGAGCCAGGGCAGCGGGTTGATCTTCTTGCCGCTCGGGTTCCACACCTCGAAGTGCAGGTGGGTGCCGGTGGAGAAGCCGCGGTTGCCCATCGTGGCGATCTGGTCGCCCGCGTCGACCTGCTCGCCCTCCTCGACCGTGATGCTGTTGACGTGGCCGTAGACGGTGATGGTGCCGTCCTCGTGCTCCACGCGAACCCACATGCCGAAGCCGCTGGCGGAGCCTGCTTCGATGACTTCGCCCTTGGCCACGGAGTTGATCGGCGTGCCCTTGTCGTTGGCGATGTCGATGCCGTAGTGCGTGCTGCCCCAGCGCCCGCCGTATCCGGAGGTGAACCTCCCGGTGGCGGGGACGACGTAGTCCGGCTTCTGGGCTTCCCGGATCGCGGCCCGCCGTGCGGCCGCGGCCTCCGCGCGCTGTTGGGCGATGCGCTGACTCTTGGCGAGCTTGGCCATCTCCGAGTCGGTGTCGGAGGTGTTGGCCACCGGCAGAACCTCGGGGGCCGGGGGCGCGCCGCCCTTGCCGGTGCGCGTCGTGCCGGAGTCGGTAGCAGTACCGGAGCCGGAGTTGGAGGCGGCGGACCCGAACGAGGCCGCGGCGTCCTGCCCGGATGCCAGCGGGGTGTACTCCCGGGGGCCGCCGTCGTTCTGTTCCTCGTCCGCGATCACGGACTGTCCGGCCGCGGCGAAGGCGCCCGCGGCGACGGCCGCCACGACGATCCGGCCGCGCACTGCCGAAGAGGGGGAGGATGGTCGGCGCGAGCCGTTCCCGGAGTCGTCCTCCTGGGCGTCCTCAAGCACCGGTGATGCGTTTCGGCCGCGGGGGGAGCGGTTGTGAGCCAATGCCTGCCCTTCCGTTTCGGGGGTAGCCCGATCACGTCACCGGGCGGGGGTCCCGGGGCCGGTCGGGGTAACCGGCGCATGTCTTCATTCGTGATCGGACCGTGACAACGGACCGGAGGAAGATAATCATCTCGCACCCTTAGGGGCAAATCCCGGGTGGGCACACCGGGGCCGTGAGCGGGTGCGGACGCGTGGGAACAGCATTGCTCACGGAAGGTGTTCCCGTGAACCGCTTCGGTGTTGCACAGTGCTACTACCTGCTGGTTTGTTTGTCCACCACAATCACTCTTTTGGGGAGAAGCGCGCCGCGACGCTGGGTGCTTGCCGTCGCAATGAGTGACGTAAATCACCGACAAAGTGGGTTTTTGTCGCCCTTTGTGGTTACTCCGTTCGGGGGTGTCACATCGTGACGAAGTTCGGGCGTCGTCCTCCGCGTCCCTCCCGGAGGGACGGACTCCGCGTCCTGGCCACGGCGCCATTACCCGTCCGGCGGAAATTCTCGGACCCGGGGTTGCGCTCGGTGTCCACGCTTCGTGAGCGGGACTCGTCGGCGGAGCAGTGGTGTCCGCACTGCTAGCGTCGGCGCGGTGAGTGTGCGGTCCGACAATCCGCCCGGTGACGTGCCTGCCGAGCCGACCGAGTCGATCGGGTCTCGTTCGGACGCGTCGGAGGGCGTGGCGAGCAATCGGCTGGGCGTCGCGGTGACCCTGGCGGGCATCGGTGCGCTGCTGACGGGACTCGCTGTCCTGTTCGGCCTGGTACGACCGGCAGCGCCACCCGTTTTCACCTCCTGGCCGCTCCTGCTGGTGCTGGCCGCGTTGCCGCCACTGTCGGCCGCCGCGTTCGCGCGGGCACAACGCCCCGTCTCGGCGGCTGCGCTGCTCGTCGGTCCCGCCGCGCTGGCTGTGGGCAGGCTGGTAGTGGACGTGCAGCTCGTGGTCGACGCGGGACTGGCCGCACGTCCCGCCCTGCTCCTGCCGCGCACGCTGACCGCGCTGACGCCGTCGGTCGGCGTCTGGCTGCTGCTGGCCGGGCACGTGGTCACCGTGCTCGCCGGAGTGCTCGCCTTCGGTGCCGTCGGTGGCGATCACTCGGCGTCCGCCGGTCGCGTCAGCGCGGGAGCAACGCGCCGACCGGGGTTGCTGACAGCCGTGCTGCTCGTCACGATCCCGACCGCCGCCGGTTTCCTCGTGAAGTCCTTCGCCTCCGACGATCCGTACCTGGTCCCGAAGTCCGCTGTGGAGGCACCGCTGCCGGTGCTGTCGGGATGCCTGTTGCTGGCGGTGGCGCTGCCCGTCGCGAGTGGTTTCCTGGTCGACCTGGCTGCCCCGGCTTTCGCCCGCGGAGGTTTGCTGGGGCTGGCCTTCGCGACGGCCGGAGTGAGCGTGCCGCCGTTGTCGGCGGCTCTGCTGGTGCGGGACCTGTCGCCGAGCTGGGGCGCGGTGGTCGGCACGGTCGGAGCCGTGTTGCTGGGATTGCTGGCCGTCCCCGCCGGACGCGGCAACACCCGCGAACGGCTCGGTGAAGTGCGGTTGCCCTCGCTGCGCGGCCTGCTGCTGAGCGCCGCCCTGTTGTCCACGCTGGCCGGTCTGTTGGCCGCGGGCGGTGCACTGCTGCCACAGCTGCACATGCCCGCCGGAGCGCCCGATGTGACGCCGTACTCGGCGCGCATGTCGGCCCCGGCCGGGGCGGTGCTGATCCTGCTCGGTGCCGGGTTGTGCCATCCCCGGCTGGCGGAGCGGGTTCGTCCGGCGCTCGCGGTCGGCTGGGTGCTCGTGCCGTTGGCGAGCGCGCCCACGTTGGAGACCGTGCTCGCCACTACGCAGGCCACCGGCGCCGAGGTCGGTTTCGGAGCCTGGGCGTCCGGCCTGGCCGTCCTGCCCGCCGCCCTGGCCGGATCGGTCGCGGCCGTGGCCGGGGGTGTGGAGCGCGACGAGGTCGACCTCACCGAGCGATCGGCACGCCGTGACCTGATCGTCCCCGCTGTGTTGGCGGCGCTGCTGGCGCTCGGCGCGTTCAGCCTGCCGGTGATGCGGGCGCCGGGGTACACGCCACCTGGGGTGTTCACCGATTTCAGCACGACGTCGTGGGGGTTGGTGGCCGCGCTCGCGGCCGTGCTCGGTGCCGTGGGGCTGGCTCCGGTGTGCCGGCCTCGCCGGGTGGTGGCATTGTTGTCCGGGGCGGCCGCGGTGGTGCTGCTGCGAGTGCTGGAGCTGCCGTTGACCGCCGGCCGCGTGGCGGACCCCGTTCCTGGGACGGGCCTGTGGTTCGGTCTGGGCTGCGTGGTGTTGCTCGGGGCCGCGATCGGTGTGGTGCTTCGCCGGGACGAGCCCGCGTCGGACGCGTAGCGCGTCCGGACGACCGCCGGACAACCGGTGGTGTGGCGGCGAACTGTCTTTCTCGTCACTTTCCGGGCCCGCGTGGACACGTCCAGCGGGCGGAACCGGTTCGCTGGATCGATTCACCACGTCGTGATCGGCGGTTTCGGGTGAGTGAGTTCACCGGGTGCGCCGCCCCAAGCGTCATCGCAGGTCGATATGGTCACTGACGTCCGACACCGACGTCGCAGGAGAGTCGAGTGGACCTCTACGAGTACCAGGCGAAGGAGCTCTTCGCCTCCCACGGAATACCGACATTGCCGGGTTCCGTGGCAACGGATCCGAACGGGGCCAAGGCGGTCGCCGAGGAGCTCGGCGGCCCAGTGGTCGTCAAGGCCCAGGTGAAAGCCGGAGGACGGGGTAAGGCCGGCGGCGTGAAGCTGGCCGAGGACCCCGACGAAGCCCAGTCCAAGGCCGAGGGAATCCTCGGGCTGAACATCAAGGGTCACATCACGAGACAGGTGCTGGTCACCGTCGCGTCCGACATCGCCGACGAGTACTACCTCTCCTTTTTGCTCGACCGCGCCAACCGCAACTTCCTGGCGATGGCATCGGTCGAGGGCGGAATGGAGATCGAGGAGGTCGCGGCGACCAAGCCCGAGGCGCTGGCGCGCGTGCCCATCGACCCGATCAGGGGCGTGGACGACGCCACGGCTCGCGAGATCGTCGAGGGCGGCAAGCTCCCCGCCGAGCTCACCGATCAGCTCGTGCCCATCATCAAGCAGCTCTGGGAAGCCTTCGTCGCCGAGGACGCGACGCTGTTCGAGATCAACCCGCTGGTCAAGGACCCGCAGGGCAAGGTTCTCGCGCTGGACAGCAAGGTCACCCTCGACGGCAACGCCGACTTCCGCCACCCGGCTCACGCCGAGCTGGTCGACGAGGCCGCCCAGGACCCGCTGGAGGCCAAGGCCAAGGCCAAGGACCTCAACTACGTCAAGCTCGACGGTCAGGTCGGCATCATCGGCAACGGTGCGGGCCTGGTCATGTCCACGTTGGACGTCGTGGCCTACGCCGGTGCCGACCACCAGGGCGTCAAGCCGGCGAACTTCCTGGACATCGGTGGCGGAGCCTCCGCCGAGGTGATGTCGGCCGGTCTGGACGTCATCCTCGGTGACCCCGACGTCAAGTCCGTGTTCGTCAACGTCTTCGGCGGAATCACCGCCTGCGACGCGGTGGCCAGCGGCATCGTCCAGGCACTGCGGATCCTCGGTGACGAGGCCACCAAGCCACTGGTGGTCCGGCTCGACGGCAACAACGTCGAAGAGGGCAGGCGGATCCTGGCCGAGGCCAACCACCCGCTGGTCACGCTGGTGGAAACCATGGACGGCGCGGCCGACAAGGCCGCCGAACTGGCTGCGGGGGCGTAAGCGATGGCTATTTTCCTCAACGAGAACAGCAAGGTCATCGTCCAGGGCATCACCGGCTCGGAGGGCACCAAGCACACTGCTCGGATGCTGCGTTCCGGCACGAACATCGTCGGTGGCGTCAACGCCCGCAAGGCCGGGCAGACGGTGGAGATCGAGGGCCAGCAGCTGTCGGTGTTCGGCAGCGTCGCCGAGGCGATGAAGGAGACCGGCGCCGACGTCTCGGTGCTGTTCGTGCCGCCGAAGTTCGCCAAGGACGCCGTGATCGAGGCCGTCGACGCCGAGATCCCGCTGGCCGTGCTGATCACCGAGGGCATTCCGGTGCACGACGCGGCGTACTTCTGGTCGCACGCCACCGCCACGGGCAACAAGACCCGCATCGTCGGTCCGAACTGCCCCGGCGTCATCTCGCCCGGCAAGTCCAACGCGGGCATCATCCCGGCCGACATCACCTCCGGTGGCAAGATCGGCCTGGTCTCCAAGTCCGGCACGCTGACGTACCAGATGATGTACGAGCTGCGTGACATCGGCTTCTCCACCTGCGTGGGCATCGGTGGCGACCCGATCATCGGCACCACCCACATCGACGCGCTCCAGGCGTTCGAGGACGACCCGGAGACCGAGGCGATCGTGATGATCGGCGAGATCGGTGGTGACGCCGAGGAGCGGGCGGCCGAGTACATCAAGTCCCACATCACCAAGCCGGTCGTGGGCTATGTGGCCGGTTTCACCGCCCCGGAGGGCAAGACCATGGGACACGCGGGCGCGATCGTGTCCGGTTCCTCCGGTACCGCCGACGCCAAGAAGGAAGCTCTGGAGGCCGCCGGGGTGCGGGTCGGCAAGACTCCCAGTGCCACCGCGGGGCTCATGCGCTCCGTGTTCAACGGCTGAGCAACACCGGACCACATCGGTCGCAACGTCCGGGTGGAGCGGTGATTTCGCGGGAAGTCACCGTCCCACCCGGACGTTCGTGTCGGCCGCGTGCGAAATCGGTGCCTGCCGGCGCCACAGGTCTCCTGTGGTCCCACGGCAACGATTCGGTAGCGTCGTGGCGTGTCCCTTGTCAGGGCAGCACTCGCGTGTCGTGACTCCAGCTCAGGAGGAAACCCATCCCATGTCCGCGCCGTATCCGGCGCCGCAACCGGCGCCACAGCAATCGGGACAGTCGGCCGGTGGGCCGTACCTGAAGTACCTGCTCAAACTCGCGGCCGCGGGACTCGGCCTGATCACCTACCTGCTGGGCTTCTTCGACGGCCAGACGTCGAACATGCTCATGGGCGTGACGGGGCTGGCGCTGATCGGTACGGCCATCCTGGCGGGCATGGCGGTACTGCCGAAGATGCCCGACACGTTGCCGGCGGCCGCCCCGCTCAGCGGTTACGCGACGCTCGCGCTGCTGCAGGCGGTCATCGGTGGCTCCTCCGGAGCCGGTAGCCCGAGCGCCGTACTCATCGTGGTGTTGATCGTGGCGGTGCTGCAACTCGGTGCCGTGGTCGGTGTGCTGCTGCTCGACGCCGGGATCATCACCGCTCCCGCGCCCAAGCCCGCCCCGCCGGCGCCGTTCGGTCAGCCCGCTCAACCCGGCTCGTTCGGCCAGCCCCCGCAGGGGCAGCCGCAGCCCGGTGGTTGGGACCCGCAGTCCGGCGGGCAGCCCCAGCCCGGCCAGTACGGTCAACCACCCCAGTACGGCCAACCACCCCAGTACGGTCAGCCGTTCCCGGGGCAGCCGCAGCCCGGTGGTTGGGACCCGCAGTCCGGCGGGCAGCCCCAGTACGGCCAACCGCCCCAGCAGCCCGGCGGCTGGAACCCCCAATCCGGCGGTTTCGCCGCTCCCGGCCAGTACGGCCAGCCGCCCCAGCAGGGGCCGCAGGGCGGCCCGCAGGGCACCCAGCACATGCCGCACCCCAGCAACTCCCCGCGCGAGTACTGAGCCGCCGGTGAGTGCTGGCCCACTCGGGTGGGACCTGGTGGCCGGCTCCACACCGCCGGCGCTTAGCCTGCGATGTGGCATCGTTTCCACCCGTATCCGGGAGTCACGCTGAACACCTCCACGTCGAGTACCCACGAGCAGGAATCGACTCGGGAGATCCGGCCTCGCGAGCCGGCGCGGGTCGTCGTGCTGGTTTCCGGGACCGGCAGTCTCATGCGGGCGCTGCTGGAGGCGACGAAGGATCCGGACTACCCCGTCCGCGTGGTCGCCGTGGGGGCCGACCGGGAAGGCGTCGAGGGCCTCACGCACGCCGAGAACGAAGGGGTGCCGACGTTCGCTCACCGGCTGGGTGACTACGCCAGCAGGGAAGAGTGGGACGGCGCGCTCGCCGAGTCCTGTGCGGCCTACGAGCCCGACCTGGTGGTCTCGGCCGGCTTCATGAAGCTCGTCGGCGAGCGTTTCCTGGCTCGCTTCTCCGGACGCTACCTCAACAGCCATCCCGCCCTGCTGCCGTCGTTTCCCGGTATGCACGGGGTTCGGGACGCGCTGGACTACGGCGTCCGGGTCACCGGGTGCACCCTGTTCGTCGTGGACGCCGGAGTCGACACCGGGCCGATCCTGGCTCAGCGGGCGGTCGAGGTGCGCTCCGACGACGACGAGCACGGCCTGCACGAACGGATCAAGGCCGTCGAGCGGCGACTACTGGTGGAAACCCTCCAAGATCTGGCGCGGCACGGGTGGACCGTGCGGGGACGAAAGGTGAGTATCGGCGTGACCACGAACTCGCAGGACAGGCGGCCGGTTCGCCGTGTGCTGATCGGCGTGTCGGACAAGGCGGGGCTGCTGGAGTTCGCCACCGGCCTGCACGCCGCCGGAGTGGAGATCGTCTCCACGGGCGGCACCGCGAGGACCATTTCGGACGCCGGGGTGCCCGTCACGTCGGTGGATGAGGTCACCGGTTTTCCGGAGGCGCTCGACGGCCGGGTCAAGACGCTGCACCCGCGGGTGCACGCGGGCCTGCTGGCCGACACCCGACGCGAGGAGCACGTCGAGCAGCTGGAAAACCTCGACATCGCGTCGTTCGACCTGCTGGTGGTCAACCTGTACCCCTTCGTGCGGACGGTGGAGTCCGGCGCGGGCGCGGAGGAGATCGTCGAGAACATCGACATCGGTGGCCCGGCGATGGTGCGGGCGGCGGCCAAGAACCACTCCAACGTGGGGGTCGTGGTCGACCCGGTCCGCTACGAGTGGGTGCTGGAGCAGGTTCGCCGGGGTGGCTTCACGCAGGAGGAGCGCACCGAACTGGCGGCCGAGGCGTTCCGCCACACGGCCTCCTACGACGTCGCGGTGGCCGAGTGGATGAGTCGCCGGACGGCTCCGGCCGACGAGACCTTCCCCAGCTGGATGGGTCGGACCTGGCAGCGTCGTTCGGCGCTGCGCTACGGCGAGAACCCGCACCAGCCCGCCGCGCTGTACGTCTCCGGTGGGGAAGCCAGCGGACTCGCCGCGGCGGCGCAGGTGCACGGCAAGGAGATGTCCTACAACAACTACGTGGACGCCGACGCGGCATGGCGTTCCGCGCACGACCACGCCAATCCGTGCGTGGCCGTCATCAAGCACGCCAACCCCTGCGGGATCGCGGTCTCGGACCAGGAGCAGGACATCGCCGTGGCGCACCGCAAGGCTCACGAGTGCGACCCTGTGAGCGCCTTCGGCGGCGTGATCGCCGCCAACCGCGAGGTTTCGGTGGCGATGGCCGAGCAGATCGCGGAGGTGTTCACCGAGGTCGTCGTGGCTCCCGGCTACGCGGAGGGCGCGGTGGACGTGCTGATGCGGAAGAAGAACGTGCGCATCCTGACCGCGCAGCCTCCCCGGCCCGGTCGCGTGGAGATGCGGGCGATCTCGGGTGGCCTGCTCGTGCAGGGTTCCGACGCCATCGACGCCACGGGCGACGACGTGGCGGAGTGGACGCTGGCGGCGGGTTCGCCGGCGGACGACGCGACGCTGCGCGATCTGGAGTTCGCCTGGCGGACCTGCCGCGCGGTGAAGTCCAACGCGATCCTGCTCGCCGACGACGGCGCCACGGTCGGGGTCGGCATGGGGCAGGTCAACCGCGTGGACTCGGCGCGCCTGGCGGTCTCCCGCTCCGGTGACCGGGCCCGGGGTGCGGTCGCCGCCTCCGACGCGTTCTTCCCCTTCGCCGACGGATTGCAGGTGTTGTTGGACGCGGGCGTGCGCGCGGTCGTGCAGCCGGGCGGTTCGGTCCGCGACGGCGAGGTCATCGCGGCAGCCGAGGCGGCGGGGATCTCCCTCTACCACACCGGTACCCGGCACTTCGCTCACTGACCGGGGTTTTCCCAGCGGGTGTGCGGAGGCGTTCCGGCGGTGCGAGTGCCGGAGCTCCTCCGCGCACCGGCCGCGCGGTCATCCCGTGGGGAGCACTCGCCGGGCCGGTCCTCCCCGCTGCTCCCCGGTGCCGCGCCTGATCACGGGCACTCCGCCGTTGGACTCCAGGATGACGCGGTCGACCTCGCCGAGGTCGACCGCGCCGCGCTGGCGGAGCAACCGGAACAGGTCGTCGTCACGGATGCCCGCCGCGCGCAGTTCCCGGTCGCAGAGCTGTCCGCGAGCCACCAGCACCCGAGCCGGGTGCTCGGTGAGCCGCCACACCAGGGGAACGCGAGACCTGATGCGCTCGACGGCCCGGTGCGCGGCGACCAGGGCGGCCAGGGTCACCGCTCCCTCCACCCAGGAGGTGGTGTTCGCGTTCGGCACCCGGCCGACGATCGCGCCGATCGCCACCGCGACGACGAAGTCGAACGGGGGCAGCTCGGCGAGGGCCCGCCTCTTGCCCGGCCGTAGTCCGACCACGGCGGACACGTACAGCAGTACCGGCTTTGGCCGCCATCGCCCCGAGCGGGTGCCGGTGACCCGCGATGGCCGACATTCACGCCTCCCGGAGAGGTGAACGCGTCGTCGTGGCAGTTACACCGCCCGTGATGCTGCCAAGGCGACGCGATCACCGCGGGATGTCCACGCGGGATGTTCACTCGATCGGGTTCAGCGCTTGACGGTGGGGGTCGGAGGCGATTTACTGATGATGTTCGAACTGAGGTTCGAACACGGAGTGGCCGGCGTCGGGGGTTGGCCACTCCGGCGGACCCCGTCGGTTCGGGTGCAGGCACGACGAGGTCCGTAGTACGTCCGCACGGGTGCCACGGGCGGGCGGGTGACCACGGCGTCGGGGTGTTCGTGGTCGCCCGGTTCCGAGGCATCCGGGGGCGGTCCTGTTGCGGGACGGGACCGCCGGCGGAGCGGAGCGCCACCGTGCTGCCGTGGCCGAGCCCGCGGCGCGGCAGCACGGCGGTGGTTTCGACGACCGTGTCCCGAGAAGTTCCGAGCCGGAAGGGGAGGATGGAATCCCGTGCTGATGTCGGCGCTCTCCGCCGCCGAGCGCCCGAATCGGTGAATTACGCGTAGTTGTCGCTCTATTGCACTGATCGAGTGCGGGGTGTGCTCGAAAGTGTGGTTTCCGGGTGTATCACTGCTTTTTCCGTTCCCGCTGAAGCATCCTGATGGCGTCGGTTTACCAGGGGCTTCCCCGTGTGGTTGGCCCTACTTGGCGAAGGGATGAAAATGAACGGTGCAGCGGAACGCTGGGTACTTGCTTTCGACGCTTCGTGCGGAACGTGCCGAGAGCTCTCCGACGTTGTCGCCCAGGCTTGTGCGGGAAAGCTCGAGGTGTTGCCGTTGACGCATTCCGAGGTGCGGCAATGGCGCGAGCGGGTGTTGGGGGATCGGGCTCGCTGGGAGCCGACCCTGTTGAGAGTTCGGGACGAGAGCGTGCGTGTCTGGACCGGAGCGTCGATGGGTCTTCCGCTCGTGCGCCGGTTGGGAGCGCGTTCGACGGCGCAGGTGCTGAGGTCACTGGGGCAGCTGCGCCGGCAGGTGAACGGGTACCCGCTGGAGCCGGCCTCGATCGGTCGGGCGCGTTTCCTGCGACTCGCCGGTGGTGCCGCCGTGGCGGCCGGCATCGTGTTCACGGGCAGAACACCGGCCTTCGCCGAACGCGGTTGCGCGGCCGCGCGGGACTGGGTCGAGGCGAACAAGGGGAGGCTGCCGACGACCTACGACGAGATCACCGCCTACCCGATGGTGTATCGGCGTGCGATCTACAGTGAGCTCTCCCCGGTGTCCAAGAGCGGGATCTGGATCGAGCACCTCGACCGTTACCGCGCCGCGCACCCCGACCTTTCCACCGAACAGGTCAAGGTCGTCGACGCGGCGAAAGCGATCGCCGCGAACCCCACGCACTTCGAGTCGGGAAATCGGCCGGATCGGGCGCTCGCACAGCTGAAGGAGTCCGCCGTCGGATCCTTCGGGAAGGCGGGAGCGGGGGCGCTGCTGGCCACGATCGGCCCCCCGGAATACCGCTCCGCTTCCGGAGCTCCGGCCTGTGAGTGCACCAACGAGGACGAGTACTGCCCCGACAGGCATTACTGCCAGTACAAGTCGAGCAACTGTTCTTTCAACGACGGCTGCGGGACGTTTGGGCTCTACGTGTGCAACGGTCTCTGCGATTACGGCGGCTGACTTCTCCCGTGGTCCTTTCGGGTCACCGCGGCGACCCGAAAGGACCACGTTCTCTCACTCGACCACGCCGCAGCGGCGCATGGCCAGGAGGGCGTAGGTGCGGGCGGCCTGTTCGAGGTCGGCCACCTCGACGTGCTCGTCGTGGGCGTGGGCGTGGCGAACATCCCCCGGTCCGTACTGCAGCGTCGGGACTCCGGCGGCGGCGTAGTGGCGCAGGTCCGTACCGTACGGAGCTCCCAGCGCCTCCGGTCGCGGTGCTCCGGCCGCCTCGGCGGCGTCCCGCGTCTGGTCGAGCAGCGGATGCCCGGCGGGCAACTGTCCACTGGCGAACGTGCCACCGGGCCAACTGACCCGCACCGGGTGCTCCGCCAGCCAGGGATCCGCCGCGCACGCCCGCGCGACGACCTCGGTGAACTCGGCCTTGGCCGCGGCCACGTCCTCGCCGAGGCGGACACCGTAGCGACCCTCGGCCACCGCCAGATCGGGGACCGTGCTCGCCCAGTCGCCCGCTCGGACCATCCCGATCGACAGCGGGTACGGCACGTCCAGGTGCTTCATCAGCGGATCCGGGTCGGTGTTCCGGCTGCTTTCCAGTTCCCGCAGCACCGGTAGCAGCGCGGCCAGTTTCTCCCCCGCGTCGACTCCGCGAGTCCGCGTGGCGCCGTGAGTGCCGTGGCCCGGCACCTCCAGCCGGAAGGTCAGCGATCCGCCGTTGGCGGCCACGACGGTTCCCGAACTCGGCTCGGCCAGTACGCAGGCTTGCGCCCGGTGCCCGCGCCGCAGCGTCGCGAACGCGCCGATTCCGCCGTCCTCCTCGGCCGGGACGGCGTGCACGGCCAGTGGATGGCGCAGCCGGACCTCGCACGCGCGCAGTGCCTCCAGCGCGCCGAACACGGCCGCCACTCCGCCCTTCATGTCGCACGTGCCGCGGCCGGAGGCGACACCGCCGGCCACCCGCAGGCTGTAGGGGTCACGGTCCGGCCACCGATCGAGGTCGCCCGGTGGCACCACGTCGGTGTGCCCGCACAGCGCCAGGGCCGGTTCACCGTCCGCTCCGAGGACTCCGACGCACCCGTGAGCGGTGTCACGCTCCACCTCCTGGCCGGGAAAGTCATCCTGGGCGGCGAGCTCGTCGACGTCGATGCGCCAGTGGTCCACCCGCGCCCCCAACGCCTCCATCCGGTCGGCACACCACTGTTGTGCCTGCTGTTCTCCGGAGGTGCCCCCGACGCTGGGGATGGCCACGAGCTCGCGGAGATCGTTCAGGATGCCGGTCACGTCCACGGACTTCAGCACCGTGCGTTCGAGGTCGGTCGGCGGATGCGGGATAACCACGTTGCAAGTATGTCGCATCCGTCCGAGTCCCGATGCCACGGCCATTACCATTCGGCGCGTGGCCGAAGAAGGCGAGAGCAGACCACCGGTTTTCGAGATCGGCAAGGACGGACTGAGCGGCATCGTCGTCGGGATGGACGGCAGCCCGGCCAGTTTCCACGCCGCGGCATGGGCGGGCGGACTGGCGCGGCGCGAGCGCGCGCGGCTGGTACTCGTTTACGTCGAGGCGGTCGGCGGGGTCGCCTACTGGTCGCCGATGGGGGTGGCCGTGGCAAGTGAGGCGGCCGAAAGCCTGGTGGAGGAGCTCAAGAAGGAAGTCGTCTCGCACCTGCGGTGGGTCGACATCGACTGGGATTTCGTGCACCACCGCGGGGATCCCGCCGTGGGGCTGGAGCAGGTTTCCGAGCAGTACCGGGCGGATCTCATCGTCGTCGGCCGCTCGCGTCGCCGCGGTGGCCTGTTGGGCACCGTGCCCGCGACGCTGGTCGTCGAAGCCGTGCGGCCGGTCGTGGTCGTTCCCTGAACCGCCCCCGGTGGGCCGGCGGGCTCACCGGGGGCGACTGGGGATCATTCCATCGGAGGGCGTGCCGGTGCGTCGACGCCGGACAGGGCGATCAGCGTGCCGTCGGCGATCAGATCGCTGACGGTGCCGGGCAGCACGTAGGCCGTACCACCGCCGGCCTGTTCGAACCACGGCACAGCGGTGCCCCGCAGGACCTGGACCGGCCGTTGGACGCGGTAGGCCAGGTAACTGCGGCCGGCCCACTGGGGTGGGAGCGAACGCTGGGTGTAGGGGGTGCGGGCCGCGTAGGTCACGTTGCCGTGCGGTTCGCCGAAGCGGTCCAACTCGGTGCCGGGCTGCAGCACCACGCTGCGACGGTCCCGGTACAACGTCAGCGGTGGCTCGCCCTGCATCGGCTGGATCGGCTGTTCCGGCCCCTGGGCGGCTGGTGCTTGGGCTGCCGGTCCCTGGGGCGGAGCCTGGTTCGGCGGGCCTGCCTGGGGCGGCTGCCCGGGAGGACGCGGAGGCTCCGCCTGGGGTGGACGCTGCGGCAGTCCGTTCGGTGCCGGAGCCGGCCCGGCACCCTGCCGTGGCGGCGGTCCCGCCGCGCCGGGCGCAGGTCCCGGTGGTTGTCCGTTCACGGGGCGCGAAGCCGGTTGTTGCTCGGATGGCTGGGGCACGCCGGGTTGGGGAGAGCCGGACTGGTCCGCCCGCGGTTGGCGCTTGGGCAGCGGCGGTTGTCCCGCCGCGGGGCCACCGGGAACGGGCTCGCCCGGACGGGGACCCTGCGCCGGCTGGCCGGTGGGAGACGACGGTGGGCCCGCCGGAGGAGCCGGAGGTTGGGGAGTGGGCTGAGCGGGCGGTGGTTCCGGAGCCCGCGTCGGCTCCTCGTTCGCAGTCGGAGGACTCAGCGCGGGGCCCGGCTCGGCGCTGGGACGTGCGAGTTCCTCGGGAGGCTCCGAGTCGGCTTCCTGGGGTTCCTGGTGAGCCGTGAACAACGGATGCCCGCCCGGCTGCTCGGCGGGGCCGCGGGAGGCTTCGGCGGAGGGTTCCGGTTCGACGGGCTGCCAGGTCGGGAGTTCGGCTTCTTCCTCGACCTGTTCGTCTTCCTCGACCGGATCGGGGAGCTCGGCCTGCTCGGCCGT
The DNA here is from genome assembly GCF_014137975.1 of Halosaccharopolyspora lacisalsi. Lineage (GTDB taxonomy): Bacteria > Actinomycetota > Actinomycetes > Mycobacteriales > Pseudonocardiaceae > Halosaccharopolyspora > Halosaccharopolyspora lacisalsi. The sequence continues at coordinate 61,677 of NZ_JACGWZ010000001.1, forward strand.
GTCGGCCCGCTCGGTGTCCTCGATGGTGTCGCCGATCCCGGTGATCAGCGGTTCGTCGGTGGTGGCGGCCGCGGGTTCCGGCGCCGTCATCAGCAGGCTGCCGAGCAGGTACGCCGCAGCCTGGTCCGGACGGTCGAAGCGCAGTTCGGAGGAGCCCTCGGGGGCGGCCACGACCCAGTCCGAGCCCTCGGCCACCAGGCACCAGGCGTCACGAGCACGACTGCCCACCCGGTAGCTGTCGGTGTCCACCGCGTGAGCGCCGAGCTGGTCGTGCAGCCGGTGGAAGACGGCGTCCGAGTCGACCTCGTCCCCGGTCGCGGTGACCGGCTCGGAAGGTTGGGACTCCTCGAGAAGGCTGTGCCGCGATTCGGAACCGAACTCCGTGACCGGCGCCTGCTCGGGCGGGACGGAGTCGGCGGAGTGGGTCTCGATGCCGAGGTCCTCCGGTTCGTCGTCGACTTCGGCGACCTCGTCGACGCGGCCGTCGTCGACCTCGTCGACGTGATGGGCGCCGGACTGGGCGCTCCCGTTCACGGTGGTGTTCTCCGGTTCCGGTGTGAACGGTTCCGCGGTGAACGATTCCTGTCGGGCCATCTCGGGGTGCGGAGGCGCGGGGAGATCGTCCGGGACGCGGGGCGACTGCTCGGCGGTGTTCTCGACCGCTGCTTGCTCGTCACGGTCTTGCTCGCCGTGGTCCTGCTGCTCGAACAACACGTTCGCGGCGGCGTCGCGCGTCCGGTCGTCGACGTCGGTGAGCGTGAAACGCGTGGCGCGAATGTGCTCGACGAGCTCGGGGTCCGGCGGAACACCGTACTGAGCCAGGTAGTAGGCCACCGCGCCCTGCCACAGCCAAACACCGTCGGTGTGCCACGTGGCGGGGACGACGGCCGTCGACTCGGGGTCGAGGAGGTCGTGCTCGTTGTCGCGCGAGGCCAGCACGATCGGAGCGTTCTCCAGGTACTGACGCAGCGCGGCGACGTCCTCCGGAGCGATGGGCGCACGGGTCACGACCAGCGGGCGGCCCTGCTCGTCGGAGTCGTCGAAGAGCCTGGCGGTACGGAACCGCCGGTGGTCGGTCTCCGAATCCGCGGAGGCGGGCTCCGGTGCGGTGAACGACTGCGGTTCGGCTTGCGGGGGCTCGTCCTGGGACGGGGCGGGTTGGGCCGCTCCCTCCAGTTTCTCCCGCATCCAGCCGGGGATGTTCTCGTCGGAGCGCGGGTAGCGACGCAGTTCGTCCACATAGGCCGCTCGGGGCAACGGTTGTTGCCACTGCGGCTCCGCGTCGAAGTTGATGTCGATGCGGTAGCTCGACGGCCGTTCGACGGTGTAGAGCGCGCTGATCCAGGTGCCCACGTCCTGGCGGTACATTCCCTCCCGGAGCTGCTCGAAGATCGTGCGGAGTTCCTCGGAGGGTTTCCACGTCTGGGTGCTGTCGTCCTGTCGGACGGTCTCGCCCAGCAGGTCGTGGTACTCACCGGTGGCTCGGTACTCCACCGTGATCTGTTGCCAGTCCTCGGGAGCCCCCTGGAGCACCAGGACACCGATCCTGCGGGCTATCTGCTCCTGCTCTTCCGGGCTGATCGCTGTCGGACGCGACATGGGTGTCATCCTCCCCCTCTCGACCGGGCACACCGACTCCACCCCACGAAAACGTTACTCGATACCCGAGTTCTCGTGTGGTTGCCACGCCGGTCCGTGTCTCCGGGGCAGGGTACGGGAGCTGCTCGAGCTTTTCGTGGGCTCGTGGTCCTCGGGAGTCTTTCGTCACGGAGGATTGTCACACGTCACAGTGCTGCTCGGCGTTTCGGTCGCGGTGGATACGGTTCGCGGGTGAGTACTCGAACCTCCACGGACGCCCCCGCTGCCGGCACGACTTCCGCTCGGAGGGGAGTCGGAGTGCTGGGCGCCGCGGCGGTGGGGTTCGTTCTCGCGGTGCAGTCGCAGATCAACGGAATGCTGGGAGCGCGGCTGTCGGACGCTCTCGCGGCGGCGGTGATCTCGTTCGGCGTGGGGTTGAGCCTGCTGGTGGTGGGCACCGCGCTGGTTCCGCGTGCCCGGCGGGGTTTCCGCAGGCTGGCGAGCACGTTGCGCTCGGGGTCCGGACTGCGGCCCTGGCACTGCCTCGGCGGAGTGTGTGGCGGGTTTCTCGTGTTCACCCAGGGAATCGTCGTCGGCGTGCTCGGGGTCGCGCTGTTCACGGTGGCGGTCGTCGCCGGGCAGGTGACCAGTGGGCTGGTCGTCGACCGGTTCGGGATCGGACCGGGAGGTGCTCGGCGCGTGACCCCCACGCGGATGCTCGGTGCCGTGCTGGCCGTCGTGGCGGTGGTGATCGCGGTGTCGGCGCAGCTCGACGGTTCACGGGCGAACTGGCTGGTGGTGCTGCCGGTACTGGCCGGTGCCGGCGTTTCCTGGCAGCAGGCGGTCAACGGCAGGGTCCGGCAGACGGCGGACTCCGCGGTGTCGGCGTCGACGCTCAACTTCGCCACCGGCACGTGCTCGCTGGCGGTGGCGCTGCTCGTCGGGTTCGCGGTGCGCGGGCTGCCGGAACCCCTGCCCGCGCAACCGTGGCTGTACCTCGGTGGTGTGCTGGGCATTTTCGTCATCGGTGGCACGGTCGTACTCGTGCGCTACACCGGGGTGCTGCTGCTGAGCATGGGCATGGTGGCCGGGCAGCTCATCGGTGCGCTGATCCTGGACCTGGTCGTTCCGACCCCGGGTACGCGGGTGGATGTCTCCACGGTGGTGGGGATCGGACTGACGTTGGTGGCCGCCGCGATCGCCGCATGGCCGACCGGGCAGGGCGCTCGTGCGCGCGATCTGCCAGGATGACCGATTGTGAGCGCGACGATTCTCGATGGTAAGGCCACCAAGGACGCGATCTACGACGAGTTGCGGCCACGGGTGGCCCGGCTCGCCGAGCAGGGCCACACGCCGGGCCTGGGGACCGTCCTGGTCGGCGACGATCCGGCCTCGCACTCCTACGTCCGGGGCAAGCACAACGACTGCGCGAAGGCCGGGATCACCTCGATCCGCAGGGATCTGCCCGCCGACGTCGGTCAGGCCGAGCTGGAAGCCGTCATCGACGAGCTCAACGCCGATCCCGCCTGCGACGGCTACATCGTGCAGCTTCCGATTCCCGAGCAGCTGGACACCGGTGCCGTGCTGGGAAGGGTGGACCCGAGCAAGGACGCCGACGGGTTGAACCCGGTCAGCCTCGGCCGCCTCGTCCTGGGGGAGCCCGCTCCGCTGCCGTGCACTCCGCGCGGCATCGTGGAGCTGCTGCGTCGCTACGGCGTCGAGCTCAACGGAGCCAAGGTCGCCGTGGTCGGCCGCGGTATCACCGTCGGTCGCCCGCTCGGCCTGTTGCTGACCCGGCGCAGCGAGAACGCCACGGTGACGCTGTGCCACACCGGGACCAAGGACCTGCCCGACGAGGTGAGTCGCGCCGACGTCGTGGTGGCCGCGGCGGGCAAGCCCGGTCTGATCACGCCGGAGATGATCAAGCCCGGTGCCGCCGTGCTGGACGTCGGTGTGACCCGCACGGACTCGGGCCCCTCGGGGGACGTGCACCCCGACGTCGCCGAGGTCGCCGGCCTGCTCTCGCCGAATCCGGGCGGTGTCGGCCCGATGACCCGGGCGATGCTGTTGACCAACGTCGTCGAGGCCGCCGAGCGCCGCTTCACCTGACCGGAGGTGGCGGCGGTTTCGCCCGGAACCGCCGCACCCACGCCGAGGCACGAGTGCGAAGGGGTTGGGCGATGACGGACCGTTTCGGGGGCGGGTCGAGGCTCTCGGTGTATCTGGCCTTCGGCCTGGTCGGCCTGGTCGTGCTGATCGGCTTCCTGCGCGTGGCCACGCAGCACTGGCGGGACGGATCGACCTTGCTGGGCTGTGCGCTGCTGCTCGCGGCCGGGCTGCGCGCGACCCTGTCCACCAAGCAGGCGGGACTGCTGGCCATCCGCAGCCGCGTCGTGGACATCGTGCTCTACGGCGTGCTGGGACTGCTGATCGTGGCCGTGGCGCTGACGATCAAGGGCGGTCCGCTGGACATGTAGGGCCGCGGCGGTGTCCGAGGTGAGCCGCGCGAACACGTGCGGTTGCTGCTTCGCCGCCCGCCTGCCCGCTGAGGCGACTCGGTTACGCTCCGGCCGCGCTGCTCCGGATGCGCTCGACACGCCGGATCTCCCACCTCGAACCGTGACCGCGCGAGGAAGTCACTCCTCTCCGCCTCGGCGCGTTCCCCGAAGAGAAGCACTGCCAGGGGTTGCGCACGATGCTACCGTTTGGGCAATCGCCCAAATCGATTGACCAGGTCGAATGTACAGGGCGAGTGACCTGAAAGAGGTGGCCGATGGTGACGGCGTCGGAGCGAGGACGGGAAGTACGGCGCAAGCTGTTGAACGCGGCACTCGAACTCGTGCCGGAACTGGGTTGGAACGCGGTCAGCACGCGCGCCCTGGCCGAGCGCGCGGGTGTGGCACCCGGTCTGGTCCACTACCACTTCTCGTCCTTGCAAGCGGTGCTGCGCGAGGCCGCCGTGGGTGAGATGCGCCGGACCCTCGGGGCCGCGATCCCCGAGTTCGAGCGTGCGGGGACCCCGGCCGACGGGATCGGGATGATGCTCGAATCACTCGACGCCTACAGCGGGGACGATCCCGCTTCGCTGATGTTCACCGAGGCCTACCTCGTCTCGGCCCGGGACGAGGAACTGCGCGGTGAGCTCGCCGGACTGCTCGCCGAGTTCCGCGACGGCCTGGCCCGGTGGCTCGGGGAGCACGGGCAGGGGAGTCCGGTCGAGACCGCGTCCGTGCTGGCCGCGGCCGTCGACGGGGTGCTGCTGCACCGGCCGCTGAACCCGGCGCTGACCTCGTCAGCCGTCGCCCCGGTCCTGCGCAGGATCCTCGGTCCGGACATCGAAGGAGAGGAGCACCGATGAAGGCCGTGATCTGCGGTGCCGGTATCGCGGGGCTGGCCCTCGCCCAGCGTCTGAGGACCCTGGACTGGGACGTCGTCGTCGTCGAGAAGGCTCCCGGCCCGCGCCCCCAGGGATACATGATCGACTTTTTCGGGCCCGGCTACGACGCCGCCGAACGGATGGGAGTGCTGCCCCGCGTCGCCGAGCTCGGCTACCGGGTCGACGGCCTGAGCTACCTGGACGACTCCGGTCGCAGGCGGGCGGGGATGGACTACGCCAGCCTCCAGCGGGCCGTCGACGGCCGACTGCTGAGCATCATGCGTCCCGACCTGGAACGGGCACTGCGCGAACAGGTCGACGACGATGTCGACCTGCGCTTCGGCAGCACCATCGCGCGGATCGACGACGACACCGACGGCGTTCGTGTCGCCCTCGACGACGGGACGGTCATCGACGCCGATGTGCTGGTCGGCGCCGACGGCATCCACTCGACCGTGCGCGAGCGGGTCTTCGGCCCCGAGCAGCGGTACTTCCGCTACCTCGGTTTCCACACCGCCGCCTACACCTTCGACGATCCCGAGGTGTACGAGTCGCTGGGCAATCGCTTCTGCCTGACCGACACCGTGGATCGGCAGCTGGGCTTCTACGGCCTGCGCGACGGCAGGGTGGCGGTCTTCGCGGTACACCGCAGCTCCGATCCCACGCTGCCGGACGACGCGCGGGAAGCCGTGCGCGCGGAGCATTCGACACTGGGGTGGATGGCTCCTCGTGCGCTGGCGGCCTGTCCGGAGTCGTCCGAGATCTACTACGACCAGGTCGCCCAGGTCGAGGTTCCGCGGTGGAGCCGTGGGCGGGTGGTCCTGCTCGGGGACGCCTGCCAGGCGGTCTCGCTGCTGGCCGGGCAGGGGGCCTCGCTCGCGATCGCGGGTGCCTACGTGCTCGGCGAGCAACTGGCCACGGCGGATTCCGTCGAGGACGCGCTCACCGAGTACCAGCGGCTGTGGCAGCCGGTGGCCACCGAGAAACAGCGGGTCGGGCGCAACGGGGCCAAGTGGTTCCTGCCGCCTTCGACCGCGCGGTTGTGGGCACGCCGGATCGCGTTCAAGCTCGCCGGTCTACCCGGCCTGGACAAGTACTTCGCCACCGCACTGGTCGGGGAGACGCCCGTGCCCGCGGAGGAACTCGACGGTCGCCGCGCGGCGCCCCGGTAGGCGATCCGTGGGCCCTCTCACCGGCCCGTGCCGGGGGCGTGACGATTTTCCCTAAAGTTGTGCCACAACTTTAGGGAAAATCGCACCACCTACGGCAGGACGGACGCTCGCCGATCCGCGCACCCTCTCACTCCCACCAGAAGGACCAGGTGCGGCGGCCCCGGATCTCGCGTGCGTGGGCGGCGAGGCTGCCGGACTCCTGCATCACTCGATCCGGGCTGAAGGTCCAGTGCTCGGCGGCGACGGCGACGGCGTGCTCCTCCCGCTGCGGGGGCGCGGCGACGCTGAGATCCAGCCGGTCCGGGCCGAGTCGCAGCACACGGACGCCGAAGCGCTCCTCCCAGCTGCGCAGCATGGCCGAGAGACCGGCGTTGCGGGAGACGTGGTTGGAGGCGCCGGACCAACCGAGCACCGTGAGGACGTCGGCTCCCCGGGCCACGGGGACCATCGCCAGCCGGGTCTCGTGGTCCAGCAGGCGCGGTGCCTGCTGGTTGGCCAGGATGTCCGGATCGGCCAACGGGGCCCCGGCCGGGGCCGGGCCGGGACAGCGGTGGTCGAACGGATGCAGGCCGTCGGGGTCGTAGGAGGGGCCGAGGTCCGAGTCGGCCTGACACAGCCCCTCCCAGATCCTGGCCATCACCTGCTCGGCCCGCCACCTGTCGACGTGCTCGCGCGGTTCCGGGGCGATGACGCCGACCGTGCAACGCTCCCCGTAGACCTCGGTGTCGTCGCACAACAACAGCGGCCACAGCCCGCTGCGCCGGTGGTCGGCGCGCAGCGAGGCCAACAACTGCGCGGAGGGCGGCTCGTCACTGAGCCAGCACAGCCGTGCCGAGTCGGCCGTCCAACCCGCACGCGTGGACTGCTCGGAAAGAATCTCACCCGGAGGCAGCGTCACCGTGGCGTGGTCCGTCTCGGTGACACCGCCGAGCAGGCTGGACAGGTCGGTGGCGACCCTCGTGGGTTGGTCGCTTCGCACCACGTCACCGCCTCCTTCGCGAATGCCCGGCAGGCGGCGAGGAGATCGCCGCGCCGCCGTACACCTTAGGCAGCGTGCCGTGGTGCGGCCCCAGCGGCCCCGTCTCAGTCGGTGACGCGGGTCACCGCTGCTGGGGAAGTTCCACCTCGCTGTCCGGGCCGGGGAAGACCAGGCGTTCGTGCCCGTCGTGGAAACGGACGAGGTAGGGCGGTGCCCCGTCCTGGCCGCGCACCTCCAGGATCACCCCGGTGCGGTCGGATTCCTCGACGGTGCGACTGTGCATGTGCAGCTGATCTCCGATGGTGGCCTTCATGCCCCTCACCTCCGATTCCGCGTACGTGGAGGGCTCGTCACCAGCCTAGGTGACCCGCATCACCTTGCACAGCGGTCGAGGTGCGAGGTCGTGCTCTGCGAGAGCTCTCAGCCGGTGATGCGGCCGCAGACGGAGGCGATCTTGGCTGCCTTGTCCAGCTTGGTCTGTGTCCACTCGGCGCTGTTCTGCGGCGTGATCTCGCCGGAGGCGACCCGGGAGACGGAATCCTGCAGCCCCCTCAGGTGCTGCTTGAGGGCCTGGTCGGCGGTCCGCTCGGCCACTCGTCCGATCTCCTCGGCCTTGGCCGCCGCGTCGGCCCTGGCCTGGGCCGGGTCCTGCCAGTTCGGCATGAATTTCGCCAGCTGCAGTGCCTTGCCGCAGGCCTGCGCCGCCTGGAGGCCCTGCTGTGCCTGTCGTACGCCCTGCTGAGCATCTTGGACGCCCTGCTGGGCCTCCTGCGCCACGCCGCACGCGGGGAGGCCGGCCAGCAGGGGCAGGGCCAGGGATGTTGCCACGATTCGCTTGTGGAGTCGCATCGTTCCTCCGGTTTTACGGCCGGCACCACGGCGACGCCGGACATGATCAGAATAACGCTTCACGTCCTGACCGCGGGCGTTTCGTGAGATTTCACGGACCGGAATCAGCGCAGGTCGATCCAGGCCATGACCTCGGGCGGCAGACCCGCCCGGTCCAGCCACGGTACGGCGCCGACGCGGTAGAGCACCACGGCCGAGAGCACGACCGCGATCACCGTCAGGGTCGGCCCGAGCAGCACCAGCTCCACCCTGCCGCCGGTCTTCATGCGCAGTGCCTTCGGTGGCGCGACCGGAAACCACGTCTTACCGCCCAGTGGTATCGGCCACAGCATCGGACACCCCTGCTCGGTGATGGCGTCGCCGACGAAGTGCATCACGCAGCCGGTCATCACGGCCACTCCGAAGGCCGCGGCCTGGTGCGGCTGGTCGCCCGCCCACGCCCAGCACACGATCGTGAGCACGAGCGAGACCGCCGCGATCAGCAGCGCGTCGCTGCGCGGGCTCCAGTTGTGCATCAGGCCCCGCACGGTCAGCCCGGCGAAGACGAACATCAGCACGCCGAGCGCGGCACCGTCGCTGCTCTGCACGACGGCCGTGGTGGTCACGCCCGCGAGCAGGGCGAACACGACGGTGTGAGTGAACCCCCGGTGCGTGCCCTCGCGGTCGCTGTCGTGCTTGGTGCGGGTCAGCCGGTACATGAAGCCGCTGAGGCCGCTCATCGCCGCCGAGACCCCGCGCGACATCCCGCCGAAGGTGCGGGCCACGGTGGATTTCGGGTGATCGATGTCGGGCAACAGCGCCGCGCCGGTGGCCAGCGTCGCCCCCACCACCCACGTCTTGGCCGACAGCTGCCCGATGGTGTGACTGCCGGCCAGGGCGGTCACCGCCGCCCAACCGACGAGCCCGCTCATGGCGTGCGTCGGTCCCGTCGCCATCGCCTGCCCCCTCGAAAGATCACCGGTGCGCCGCCGAGCTTACGTGGCGGCCCGTCGGGTGGTGTGACGCGTTTGTGTCCGCGGGTGGGTGACGAAACCAGTGGGGGGCGGCACAATCGAATCAGCTAGCAGTACGCTTGTACCGCTTGCATTCTCGCGAGAGGAGCACCCCGCCACAATGAGCAAGATCAAGGTTCAGGGCACCATCGCCGAGCTCGACGGCGACGAGATGACCAGGATCATCTGGTCCTTCATCAAGGACAAGCTGATCCACCCCTATCTGGACGTCAACCTCGACTACTACGACCTGGGCATCGAGCACCGCGACGCCACCGACGACCAGGTCACGGTCGACGCCGCGAACGCGATCGCCGAGCACGGCGTCGGCGTCAAGTGCGCCACCATCACTCCGGACGAGGCCCGCGTGGAGGAGTTCGGGCTGAAGAAGATGTGGCGCAGCCCGAACGGCACCATCCGCAACATCCTCGGCGGCGTCATCTTCCGCGAGCCGATCGTCATCTCCAACATCCCGCGCTACGTACCCACCTGGACGAAGCCGATCGTCATCGGCCGTCACGCCCACGGTGACCAGTACAAGGCCACGGACTTCAAGGTTCCCGGCCCGGGCACCGTCACGATCTCCTACACGCCCGACGACGACTCCGAGCCGATCGAGCTGGACGTCGCGCGGTTCCCCGAAGAGGGCGGCGTGGCGATGGCGATGTACAACTACCGGAGCTCCATCGCGGAGTTCGCCCGCGCCTCCTTCCGCTACGGTCTGGAGCGCGGCTACCCGGTGTACATGTCCACCAAGAACACGATCCTCAAGTCCTACGACGGCGTGTTCAAGGACGTGTTCGAGGAGATCTACGAGAACGAGTTCAAGGCCGAGTACGAGGCCAACGGGCTGACCTACGAGCACCGCCTGATCGACGACATGGTCGCCACCGCCATGAAGTGGGAGGGCGGCTACGTCTGGGCCTGCAAGAACTACGACGGTGACGTGCAGTCCGACACGGTCGCTCAGGGCTTCGGTTCGCTGGGCCTGATGACCTCGGTGCTGATGACCGGGGACGGCAAGGTCGAGGCCGAGGCCGCCCACGGCACGGTCACCCGGCACTACCGGCGGCACCAGCAGGGTCAGGAGACCTCGACGAACCCGATCGCGTCGATCTTCGCCTGGACCCGCGGTCTCCAGCAGCGGGGCAAGTTGGACTCGACTCCGGAGGTCGTGGACTTCGCCGAGAAGCTGGAGCAGGTCGTCATCGAGACCGTCGAGAGCGGCAAGATGACCAAGGACCTGGCGCTGCTGGTCGGCGGTGACCAGGGGTACCTGAACACGCAGGACTTCCTGAACGCGTTGGACGAGAACCTGCAGAAGAAGATGGCCCAGAGCTGATCCTCGTCGTCCACCGCGACACCGACGCCGCTCCCGCCCGACGGGGGCGGCGTTTTCGTCTCGGGAAAGCGCCGCTCAGGAGCGCAGGGACTCCGCCGCCGTGCGGATCTGCTCGGGGACCGGGGTCGTGCGGCGGGTGTTCGGGTCGACGTAGACGTGCACGAAACGGCCGAGCGAGGCGGGACTGTCACCGCCGTTGCCGAAGGTGGCCAGCGAGTAGGTGATGCTGGAGTTGCCCAGCTTGCGCAACCCGATGCCCACCTCGATCTCGTCCGGGAAGCTGAGCTCGACCAGGTAGCGGCAGGCCGTCTCGACGACCATCCCGATGGCGGGCAACGCCCGGATGTCCAGTCCGGTGGTCCGCATCAGCCAGCCGTTGACGGCGGTGTCGAACCACGAGTAGTGCACGACGTTGTTGACGTGCCCGTAGGCGTCGTTGTCCTCCCAGCGCGTGGAGATCGGCCACAGCACGGGGAAGTCGCTGCGTGACGGTGGGGGATCGGGAAAGTCGGTCACGGCGGGAGATCCTACCGCCGGGGGAAGTCGACCATCCCCTCCTCGGAGGGGGAGTACCCGGACCGTTATACTGGTCGTGCACGGCCGAGGCCATGCACGCGCGATTAGCTCAGTGGAAGAGCGCTACGTTGACACCGTAGAGGTCGCTGGTTCAAATCCAGCATCGCGCACCGAATTCCTTCGACACCTCCCCATCGGGGAGGTTCGCTCACGCGTCGGGATCGACCGACTCCGGGCCTTCGCCGCGCACGCTCGCCCTCGTGGACACATGGGGGGTCCCTTGGCCGCTGAGTCCGTTCGGCGCCTCGTGACACCGCGGCGATCCGTTCCGAGGTTCGCTGTCACGGGCGATAGCGAGCTCGGATGTGGAAGCGCTCCCCCTGCGGCCCCAGGATGCTGAGGTACTCCACCGGCTGGGAACCGGCGTTGCCGAACCAGTGCGGGAGGTGGGTGTCGAATTCGGCGACCTCGCCCGCGGTGAGGACGAGATCCTGCTCGCCGAGCACCAGGCGCAGCCGTCCATTGAGGACGTACAGCCAGTGGTAGCCCTCGTGCGACCGGGGTTCCGGATCCTGCCCGTCCGACGCCGGGGGCAGGATCTGCTTGAACGCCTGCAGGCCGCCGGGCTTGCGGGTCAGCGGGATGGCTGTCATGCCGTGGTGCGTTACGGGCCGCGGGTACACCCGGGGATCGCCGCTGGACGGAGCGTCGACGAGTTCGTCGAGCGGTAGCTGGTGCGCCTTGGCCAGGGGGAGCAACAGCTCCAAGCTGGGCTTGCGGTGTCCGGACTCCAGCCGGGACAGGGTGCTGATCGGAATTCCGGTGGTCTCCGCCAGTTCGGCCAGCGTCGCACCGCTGCGACGACGCAGGTCGCGCAGGCGCGGACCGACCGCGCCGAGCACCGAGTCGAAGCCGTCCACCATCCGCCTATTGCAGTTTTGGCAAAGAACTTTGTCAAGCCGGTGCCATGAGGGCCACGTTGGGCGTGCAGGTGGCCCCGATGACTCGATGGCGATGGTCGCGAACGCGTCCCGGGAACCGGCGACACGGCAGCTGGCCACCGAAGACTCACCGAGAAAGGCAAGGACGATGGACGCGCAGTTCTGGGACGACCGGTACAGCAGCCACGACCAGCTCTTCAGCGGTGCTCCCAACGGCGTGCTCGTCACCGAAGTGACCGACCTACCACCGGGGCGAGCGCTCGACGTGGGATGCGGCGAAGGTGCCGACGCCTGCTGGCTCGCCGAGCACGGCTGGCAGGTCACCGCGGTCGACGTCTCCCGAGTCGCCCTGGAGCGCGCCGCCTCGCGAGCCGAGGACGTCACCCCCGACGTGTCCTGGACACGCGCCGACCTGACCGCCACAGCACCCTCGGCCGGCGCGTTCGACCTGGTCTCGGTCCAGTACTTCCCGCTGCCGCACCAGCCGGACCACGCCGCACTGCGCGGCCTGCTCGACGCCGTCGCCCCCGGCGGCACGTTGCTCGTCGCCAGTCACGACCTCGCCGACCTGCCGCTGGACAACGAGCAGGGAATCGATCCCAGCCAGTACTACCAACCCCACGAGATCGCCGAGCTCCTCGACGACTCCTGGACCGTGCTGGTCGACGAAACCCGCCCGCGAACCAGCCCCGCCCCCGAAGGCACCCGGCACACCCACGACACCGTCCTGCGAGCACGGCGTCCGCGCTGATGCGGCAGCGAACGCGACCCGAAAAGGGACCTCGCCGACGTGGAGGGGACATCAGCACCGGTGGCCGTCCCCTCCACGTCGGCGCCCCACGTCGACGACGCTGTCACACGGTCGAACACCGGGCGACGACGCCGAACTCGCGGAGAATCGCCACCGGTCCCCGGTCAGACCTTCGACGCGTAGCGGGCCTCGAAGGCGCGGAAGGCCGCTTCCTGCCGCCACTGGAGGCCGGCCTTGGGGCTGGAGTTCAGCAGCTCCGTGCACGAGGCGGTGAGATCGCCACCACCGGGGGTGTCCGTGGCGCACGCCGGCTTGACCTCGTGGTCGTCGGGGTTGGTCCAGAGGCTTGCCCCCTCGATGAAGGCCTGCTCCAGCGACGTCCGCGCGCTGGCCTTGAGCTGGGTGTAGTCGAGGCCGAAGTTCCGGACCGCACGCCGGTACTGCTCGGTGATGTCGCTGCGGGAGACACCGGGATCGTCGGTGGACAGCGCCACGGGCACGTCGTGGGCCAGGTAGGTCGGCAGCGGGTGCTCCTCGGGGCCGCAGACCCGCAGGATCTGGCAGTTGCTGGTCAGCGGCACCTCGACCGCGATGTTCTCCCGCGCCATGCGCTCGACGAGCCCACGCCAGTCGTCCTCGTGACGCAGGTCGATGCCGTGCCCGATGCGTTCGGCACCGGCGATGCTCACCGCCTGGTTGATGTGGAAGGTCAGTTCCTTCGGCTTGACCAGTCCGGGCACGAGCTCCCCGGCGTGCAGCGTGACGGGCACCTCCGGGTACAGCCCGCGCAGGTACTTGATCATGCGCATGTGCAGCGTGTAGTCCCGCAGCGCGACGGGGTCGTCCTCGGGCTGGACGAGATTGAGCCCGACGAACCGCGGGTCGCTCCGGGCCAGCTCGAACCCGAGCAGGATGTCGGCGAAGACCCGCGCGGGCTTGCGAGCGCGGGCGACCTGGTAGTCCAGCCGGACATCGACCGCGCAGCCCGCCTCGGCCTGCGCGGTTCCGCAGTGCAGCAGCCGCCGGTAGCGCCGGAAGTCCCGGTCGGTGGCGCGCCGGGAGGCCTGCTCGATGCCGGTGAGCCCTTCGGACAGCAGCACCCGGCGCAGCCTCGCGAAGTCCTTCCGGGACTCCGGGGCGAACCCGACGCGGTCGACGAGCTCGCCGACGGCCTCGGACTGCCGCGACAGCAGCGTCTCGACGTAGAACTGGCGCTGGCGTGCGGCGTCGTTGGCGACCTCGGCCAGCATGTCGCCGTTACGGCCGTCGGTGGCGGCCGAGAACTTGCCGAAGGTCGCGAAGAAGTGGTCGTGGCCGGACTCCTCCGGCGTGGGCCGGAAGTCCTCCATCGACCACGCGCGGATCACCTCGCCCCGGAACACCGGATCGGTGACCGCGTCACTCGCGGGACGCTGCCCGGCCTCGCAGGGTCCGTGGGAGGCCTTCAGCGTGGTCGTGTCGATGCAGCGCCCGTCCTCGGCGGCGTAGCGGATCAACGACTCCGTCGACGCCGCGCCGGACAGGTGGTTGTGCAGGTCACCACCCTTGGGCAGGTGGCTCAGGAATTCGTTGAGCTCGCCGGGATTCGAGCGGATGCCGTCCAGGTACCGGTTCACCCGGCACTCGCGGTCCCCCGGTGCGCACTCGGCGGCTTGGGCCGGTGCGGTGACCACCGGGAACGACGCGGCGGCCAGCAGGGCGACCAGCGCCGCTCGGCCCGCTCCGCGGCGTCTCCGGTGGTGCACCGATCCGGTCCCGACGCTTCCACGGTGCATACGCACTCCTCGTGATCGATTTCGCGCCACGCACCGGCGTGGCGCCGAACGCGATCATTCTGAGGCAGGCGATCAACCGGGGGCATCGGGTGCGGAACGATCTCACCCGTTCGGGCGGGAAGGGGATCCGGATTCCCTCGATGTCCGCCGAACCGCTCCACGTCGTTTTGCGTCCGTGGTGCAATCCCGGTGGGAGGTGCGCCATGACCAGCGGAAGACAGCGCCGAGCCGTCGAACGCCTGACGGAACGTGCCGTGCTCTCACCGGAACAGGCGGACGCGGTGCTGACCGAACTCGATCGGGCTCGCCCGCCGGGCGTCCGACCCGGTGCCGTGGTCCCGGAAATCCTCGGCTACGTCGGTGGCGTCCTGGTACTGGGCGGGGCGTGGCTGCTGGGGCGGCTCTACTGGTACGAGCTGGGGGCACCGGTGCGGGTGGGCATCCTGACGGCGGTCACTCTCACCCTGGTCCTGGCCGGTGTGCTCATCGGCGGTGGCCCCGCGAAGTTTCGGTCGGTGCGGGAGTCGTCCGTACGACGTTTTCGGATCACGACCGTCCTGCTGGCCGTCGCCGCGGTGACGGGGTCGATGGCCGTGAACAACGCCTTCCCCGTGGAGATGTCGGGACCGCGAGCGCTGGACGTGTTCTGCGCCGCCCTGGTGGGACTGCTGATCGGGCTGGTCGGCTACCTCGTGCTGCCCTCGATACCGGGGCTGCTTGTCACCGGCGTGTTCAGCGCGTGGCTGGCGCTGGTCACGCCCGAGTTGTGGCTCGACCACTCGACGGTGGCGGAGGGGTTCGCGCTGCTCCTGGTGGGTGCCGTGTGGACCGTGCTCGCCTGGTCCGGTCTGCTGCGATACCGCGAGCTGGGCTTCGGGGGGATGGCCATCGCCACGTGCGGGGCGCAGTGGCTGACGCTGTCGGAGTTCCCCGTCCTCGGTTACGCCGTAGGACTGCTCGTGGCGCTGGCCTGCTTCGCGCTGTACCTGCTCCGGGGCGGGGTGCTGCTGCTCGTGGTCGGGGTGATCGGGATCGCCCTGGTCGTGCCGGAGGCCGTCTGGGACTGGACGAACGGGACGATCGGTGCACCGCTGATCGTGGTGATCGTGGGGGCCGTCCTGCTGGGGGCCGGAGGCGTCGCCTTCCGGTTGCGTGAACGGCGCTCGCCGGGCGAGGCGGACAGCGGTTCCCGCGACCGGTAACCGACCGGGACCACGTGCCCGCTGTCGCCGGTCGCTATCCTCGGGCCCGTGCTGACCGTCTCCACCGTCAACGTCAACGGCCTGCGCGCCGCCGCGAAGAAGGGCTTCGTCGAGTGGTTGGGGGCCACCGACGCCGACGTGGTCTGCCTGCAGGAAACCCGCGCCGAGCACGAGCAGCTGCCCGCCTCGGTGCGCGAGCCCGAGGGATGGCACACGCTGCTCGCCCCGAGCTCGGACCGGGGGCGCAGCGGCGTGGCGATCTACAGCCGCGATGCGCCGGAGAACTCGCGGATCGGCTTCGACTCCGGCGAGTTCGACGACAGCGGTCGTTACGCGGAGATCGAGCTGCGCGACGTCGTGATCGCCAGCCTCTACCTGCCCAGCGGTGACGTGGGCACCCCGCGCCAGGACGAGAAGGAACGCTTCATGGAGGGTTTCCTGCCGTACTTGGTCGAGCTGCGGGCCCGCGCCGAGGCCGCGAACAAGGACGTGCTGGTCTGCGGCGACTGGAACATCGCCCACCAGGAGATCGACCTCAAGAACTGGAAGAACAACCGCAAGTCGGCGGGCTTCCTGCCCGAGGAGCGGGCCTGGCTGAGCCGCGTGTTCGACGAGGCCGGCTACGTCGACGTCGTCCGTCGCCAGTACCCGGAGGGACCGGGGCCGTACTCGTGGTGGTCCTACCGGGGCAAGGCCTTCGACAACGACTCCGGCTGGCGGATCGACTACCACGTGGCCACCGAGGAGCTGGCCGTCCGCGCGCAGGACGCGCGCATCGAGCGCGCTCCTTCGTACGACAAGCGCTGGTCCGACCACGCCCCGGTCACCGTCTCCTACGACCTGTAGCGGCACTGCTCGCGGGTGGGTGACCCGCTCGGGCAGCATGTCGGGTGGGAGGTGAAGGCCGTGCACGAGGTGGTCGCGGAGAAGCGGCACGAGATCGAGCAGCTGTGCCGAGAGCTGTCGATACGGCGACTCGATCTTTTCGGGTCCGCTGCCGAGGGCACGTTCGACGCCTCCTCCGGCGACGTCGATGTCCTCGTCGAGTTCGACGGTGGTCCGGGATTCGACTATTTCGGCACGTACTTCGCCTTGAAGGAAGGACTCGAACGGATCCTCGGGAGGTCGGTCGACGTGGTGAGTGCTTCCAGCGTCCGCAACCCGTATTCCAAGCAGCGCGTCCTGGACACCAGGGAGTTGCTCTATGCGGCCTGATGTGCGCATATTCCGGGTGATCAGTGCGGGGCGACGTCGTGATTGACGACCACTTCGGAACCGGTGGGGCGGAAGCCGCACGCGAGTAGCGTGCGCAGCGCGTTGCCGGGTGCGGCGGTGGCGAACACCGGTTCGCCGGTGGGGGTGCTGCGCCGCACCGCGTCGAGCAGTTCCCGGCCGACGCTCTGCTACTGGTGCTCTGCGGCGACTTCCACGCCCGCTTCCCACCGGTGGACCAGGCCGCGTCACAAGGTGACGCGGTGCTCGTCATCACCGAACACCGTGACGTCGGTGCGGGCATGGTTCGCTCGCTGCACCCGGGGGTGGTCGTCCCACGCGGTCGTGCGCGGGGGTCCGGTGTTCCTTCGCCGATCGCTGCCAGGACGGCTCCGTGGTGGGCCGCGTTTCCGCTTTCACCGGCCGGCCAAGTCAGGAATCCGGAGCCGCGAGAGGTCACGATGGCCGCGTGTCCGGTGAAGTCGACGACCGCTTCCTGATGCGCGAGTTCGGGGGCCGGCAGGACCTCAGCGGTGCCGTCGACCGGTGGGAACCGACCGCGCGCCGCTTCTTCAAGGAGCTGTCGGAGCCGGTCGAATCCTGTCGACGTGATCGGCAGCGCAGCCACCGGGCCTGCTCAGCGCGATCAGTGAGGAGTCGAGCCAGCATCGCCCGTATCAGTCGCTTCCATGCGATTCAAAAATAGATACTGTTTTGTTGTGGTATGATTATCATTTCGGTATGAACTAACCGTGTTCCGGTGAATACTGCTCGGATGGAACAATCGTCGCCGTTAGGTGAACGTGTGTAGCAAGAGCCCCGAAGGGGCGCAGCGGCCAGCGAGGAGAGACCGTGACCTACCAGCAACAACCCACTTCAGAGCCTTACGTGACTCCGCAGCGGCCGAAGAACGGTATGGGTGTCACCGCTTTGGTCCTGGGTATTCTCGGTCTCCTGCTGGCCTGGATCCCATTCATTGGTTTCGTCGGCTTCGTCCTCGGGGTGCTGGCGATCGTTTTCGGCGGCATCGCCGTGTATCGATCCCACAAGAAAATTGCCACGAACCCCGTTGTCTCGTATTTCGGACTGGGTCTTGGAGCGCTGGCCTTCGTGGTCTCCACGGTGGTGTTCGGCGCACTCGTCGTGAGTTCTGCTCAGTATGCCCAGAACGCGGGTGATCGGCTGGATGTTCCTTCGGTCGAAAACCAGGGCGGAAGCTCTGAGGAAAAAGTCGTGCGCCTCGGTTTCGGCGAGCAGCACACGTGGAGTGGCGGCGAGACCATCTCGGTCGCGAAGCCCGAGGAGCACACTCCGTCCGAGCAGTTCATGCGGGCACCGGAGGGGAAGCGGTACGTTGCTGTCGACGTGACGATCCGCAACGAGGGAAAAACCGAGTACAACGTCGTGCAGACCACGATCACTGCTCAGCACGGCGGACAGGCGGCGAAGCAGAGTCCCATGGCGGGTGATCCCATGCCGAACGTGCAGCTCCCTCCCGGCGGTGAGACGACGTACACGGCGGTTTTCGAGATCGGCGAACAGCCCGGAAAACTCCAGCTTTCCGTTCAGCCGAACGCTTTTGCGGCCGATACGGCGTACTTCTCCGGGAAGTTCTGATCAATACGGCGAGCCCCACGGTCGAAGCCGTGGGGCTTTTTGCTGCCCACTCGGCGTCACCGTTTTCCATCAACTGATTGACGCCCCGGTGCGTGCGCGCTACCGTCGTCTATCAAGTGATGGAAAGGGGCGCGGTGATGGTGAAGCGCGCGAAGCCGGGGGAGCAGACCGAGCGGCGCCGGGAGCGGTTGGCCGTGGCGGGGTACGACGTCATGGTCCGGTCCGGCATGGCCAACGTGCGCACGCGTGAGGTCGCGACCGAGGCGGGCATCACCGTCGCGACGCTGCACTACTACTTCCCGACGAAGAACGACCTGGTGCGAGCCGTCGTCGAGTACGCGATCTCCGAACGGATCATCGTCCCGGTTCAGGAGCAGGCGACCACGGCCTCCGACGCGCCGGAGTGGCTCGGGGAGATGCTCGCCGGCCTCCGCGAGCAGGCCGAGCGGGATCCCGGCCACTTTCGCCTGCTGCACGAGATGATCTGGGCCTCGCACGAGGATCCGGAGCTGCGGGTGCTGCTGGAGAACTGGCACGGCCACTGGCACGAGGGCGTCGCGTCCTGTCTGCGAAACGGCCAGCGTGCCGGCACGGTGCGCGCCGACCTGGACCCGCCGACGACCGCTCAGCTGATCGTCTACCTCGCGTTCAGCGTGGTCCTGCGCCCGCCCATGCCTGTCGACCACGGAAAGCACCTGCCCGGCGAGCTCGATCGGTTGCTCGCTTCGCTGAAACCCGAAGAGAGTGCTTGACCCACTCAACGCAGGGAGGCATCCCATGTCCGACGAACAGACCCGGGTCGTGATCGTGGGTGGAAGCCTGGTCGGGCTCTCCACCGCGCTGTTCCTCCGGCACCACGGTGTCGACGTCGTCCTCGTGGAGCGCCATCCGAGCACGTCGATCCAACCCCGCACCCCCGGCTACAACGCGCGCACGATGGAGTCGTTCCGCGCGGTCGGGATCGAGGACGAGGTTCGGGCCGCGGGGCCGTGGACGCTGACCGGGAGCGGGATCCTGTGGGCGGAGAGCCTGAGCAGCCCGAACTGGCACTGGATCGAGCATCCGAGCATGCACGCTCCGACCGAGGGCTTCTCCGAGGTGAGTCCGAGCGAGATGGCGGTGCTGGCCCAGGACGAGCTGGAGCCCGTGCTGCGCGCTCGTGCCGAGTCGCTGGGCGGGGATCTGCGCTTCGCCACCGAACTCCTGTCGTTCGCCCCCGACGACGAGGGGGTCACGGTGGAGGTGGCCGACCGGCGCACGGATGAGCGGAGGAGCGTCCGGGCGGACTACCTGATCGCCGCCGACGGCGCGGACAGTCCGGTGCGTGAGGCGCTCGGGATCGGCCGGGACGGGCCGGGCGTGCTGGGGCACCAGGTCGGCATCGTGGTCCGCACCGACCTCTCGGAGGTGCTGGACGGGCGGAGCTTCGCCATCTCGATGGTGGCGAACCAGCACGTTTCGGGGATGGTCCGCGTCGTCGGCGACCTGATGATCCTGAACGTGGAGCACGACCCCGACGGGGGCGCGGTGTCCGAGCAGTTCCCCGAACATCGCTGCGCCGAGCTGGCGCGCGCGGCCGCGGGCGTTCCGGACCTACCGGTGGAGGTCCTCGACGCCCAGCCGTGGACGACGCGGGCCGCCGTAGCGCGGCGGTTCGTCCACGGCCGGGTGTTGCTGGCCGGCGACGCGGCGCACGTCATGCCGCCCAGCGGTGCGCTCGGGGCCAACACCGGCATCCAGGACGGCTGGAACCTGGCGTGGAAGCTCGCGCTCGTGCTCGACGGCCGGGCGGGCACGGACCTGCTCGACACCTACGGTGCCGAGCGGCGTCCGGTCGCCGAGCTCACGGTCGATCAGGCGCTCGCGCGGGGAGGCGCCTGGTTCGGCGACGGCGAGGCGAGCACCGAGCTGATCGACGATCTGACGCTGATGTTCGGCTACCGCTACGACTCGGCGGCGCTGCTCGCGGAGTCCGGTGCCGGTGCCGAGGTCGAGGACCCGCGCCGACCTTCCTGGGCGCCCGGCACTCGTGTGCCGCACGTGTGGTTGGACGGCGACCGGGACGAGTCCACGGTGGACGCTTGTGCTTCGGGTTTCGCGCTGCTCACCGGCGGCGACGACTCGTGGCCGCGTGCTTCGGCGGAGCTGGAACGGCGGCTCGGACTCCCGATGACCGTGCGTTCCGTGGACCCGGAGGCGGGGGCCTCGTGGGGTATCGAGCCGTCCGGCGCCGTGCTGGTGCGACCGGACGGGTTCGTCGCCTGGCGCTGCGCGTCGATGCCCGAGAACCCCGCCGACGCCCTCGAATCCGTGCTGGATCGGATTCTGGCCAGGACGTCCTGAGGGGATCAGACGGCTGCCCGCGCGCTGAGCAGCTGGGTGAACTCGGCGCGCTCGTCGTCCGAGCGCAGCATGCTCCTCGCGCGCACGATGAGATTGGCCGCCGCGATCTCGGTTTCGAACGTGCTCACCCCCTCCTGCTCACCGAGGTGCTCGGCCGCCCACTCGGCCACCTGCGACCAGGAGTACAGCGCCCACCCGTCGCCGGAGAGCGGTGCGGGGAAGGAACCCGGCCCGCGCTGTCCCGTGGCGATCAGCCGCATTCCCTCGTAGCTGCGCCCCAGCCGCCCGGCGACGGTGCGCAGCGACACGAGATCGTCGGTTTCCACGGCCTGCACGGCGAATCCGGCGGTTTCCGCGTCGCGAATCGCCGTGGAGATGCCCTGGCCCAGTGTCGGAGCTTCCCTGTCGAAGTGCAGGAGCAGGGAACCGCGTCGGGTTTCCGGGCTCGCGTCGTCGCAACCCGACTCGAACAGGATGTCGTACTCCGCCTCCTCCGGAAGTCGGTCCAGGACCAGGGTGAAGTCGTGGAGAATCATGATCACTGCTCCTTCGGTGAACGATGCTGCTTGCGGAACTTGTCGAGCCGGAAAGCATGCAGTTCTGGAACCTGCGGAGTGCAGTAGATCGGCATCTGCTCGCCGCAGCCCGGGCATACGAGCCGGCCCCATCGGTGCCCCTTGTGGAGTTCCACCACGAGAAAGCCCCTCCTGTGCCCGCTTCAGCACTTCGGCGACCGGCTTCTTCGGGTGTCGTCGCTTGCTGATCACCGTGACGAGCGTGCCGCTTGGTGTTGTGACTACACAACGCACAGCCGGGTGAAGGACGACCACGAACGGGTGATCTTCACCGGAGACGAGCCGAGGGGCCTCCCATCCGCGCGGGAGGCCCCTCGGTGTCGGTCGCGGTCAGCCGCGCACCGCGTCGAGCGCGTTGACGAGGCCGGCGCCGAAGAACCCGGCCCCGGTCTTGCCGCCCCGGCACTTCGCGTCCTGCTTGCCGTCACCGTCGGTGTCGTAGGACTTCGGGCAGGGCAGGGTGTCGGCCTGGGCCTTCAGCGCGCCCTTGACCTGCGCTGCCGTCCAGTCCGGGTGCGCGCTGCGCAGCAGCGCTGCGACACCCACCGTGTGCGGGGACGCCATCGAGGTGCCCTGCATGTAGCCCCAGCCGCCGCCGGGCACGCTGGACAGGATCAGCCCGTTGCGCGACGGTGCCTTCTCGGGGATCTGCTCGGAGTCGCCGCCGGGGGCGGTGACGTCGACCGAGCCGAGCCCGTAGTTGGAGAAGTACGACTTCTCGGTGTCGGCGCCGACGGAGGAGACCGTGACCACGCCGGGCAGTTCCCCGGGAAGCTGGGTGCAGCCCGGGCCGGCGAGGCGGTCCTGGGTCGGTCCGCCGTTGTTCGGGCTGTTGGTGTCGCGGATCGGTTTGGACAGGTCCTGGTTGCTGTTGCCCGCGGCGACCACGTTGACGACGTCGTGCCCCTGCGCGTAGGCCACGGAGCGGCGCACCGCCTCGGCGACGGCGGCCTGGTCCGGGTCGCGCTGGCACCAGAAGTACCAGGGATCGACGAAGTAGCTGTTGTTCGTGACGTCGATGCCGTGCTGGGCCGACCACATGAATCCGCACACCGCGGCGGAGGGGTAGATGAAGCCCTCGTCGGTGATGACGCGGATCGAGGCCAGGTTCACGTTCGGGGCCACCCCGGCGATGCCGAGGCCGTTGCGGGCCGCCGCGATCGTGCCCGCCACGTGGGTGCCGTGGTCCTGGCCCGCTTCCGGCCCCCAGGCTTCGACCGACCGGTCGGGGACGCCGTCGACGCAGCTCACCGACTTCGACTCGTCGAGATTCGGTGCGAGGTCGGGGTGGTTCGGGTCGATGCCGTAGTCGAGCACGCCGACCGTGACGTCCTGGCTGCCCCGCGAGACCTGGTGCGCCTTCGGCGCACCGATCATCCGCATGTCCCACTGCTCGGGTTCCAGCGGCTCCGCGCCCGGTTTCGCGGCCGCCGTGGTGGCCTCGACGGTGCCGTCGACCTTTTCGAACCGGTTGGTCGAGTTCTCGTCCGGCATCCGCGCGACCAGGTTGCGACTGGCTCCCACGCCCTGGACGGCCGGTTCGCCACGCAGGTCGGCGGCGAAGCCGACCTCGGTCGAGGTCGCCGCGATGACACCGATCTCCGGCCAGGACCGCACCACGGCGCCCCCGGCGGCTTCCACCGAGTCCGCCGTGACGTCCAGTCCTTCACCGGTCGGGCCGAGGACCATGAAGTGCGCCGGTGCGGCGGTGGTCTGCTGAGCCGGGGCAGCGGCGGCGGTGACCGCGGGCGCGGCCAGGGTCAGGGCCAACGCCGTACCGGCTATGCGTAATGGGCTGCGTCTCACCAATTTGAATGACACCTACTGCTTCATTGCGTTTTCGGGGTTACTAAGCGTTGCAGTCTCTGCCTTGCGGGGGAGGCTCGATAGGGCGAAATGGAGTAATTCAGCCGTCGTAAGCAACACGTGATGTGACGTGCAGCGCTTCGCTTTCCGGGTGGGATTCACCGGCGGATCGGCATAGGGTCGGGGGCGTGTCGGTTGATCTCGAAACACCCCAGCCGGAACCGGTCCCCAGCGCGTCGGCGATGCGTCGTGCTCTTCGCCGGGCCACCGACGGCAAGGCCCTGGACGCCTCCGAGGCCGCCGTGCTGCTGCACGCGCGCGGCGACGACCTGGAGACCCTGTTCGGTGCCGCATCCCGCGCCCGTGACGCGCACCTGGTGGCCGAGGGCCGCGGGGGCGTGGTGACCTACAGTCGCAACGTCTTCATCCCCCTGACCCGGCTGTGCCGGGATCGGTGCCACTACTGCACCTTCGCCACCGTCCCGCACAAGGTCGACGCCCCGTTCCTGGAACAGGACGAGGTGCTGGAGATCGCGCGCCGAGGTGCCGCGGCGGGCTGCAGGGAAGCCCTGTTCACCCTGGGCGACCGCCCGGAGGACCGGTGGTCGGCGGCCTCGGAGTGGCTGGAGGCGCGTGGTTACTCCTCCACGATCGACTACGTGCGCTCGTGCGCCATCGCGGTGCTGGAGGAGACCGGGCTGCTGCCGCACCTCAATCCCGGGGTGCTGAGCTGGCAGGAGCTGACCAGGCTCAAGCCCGTCGCTCCGAGCATGGGCATGATGCTGGAGACCACCTCGGAACGGCTGTTCAGCGAACCGGGCAATCCGCACTACGCGAGCCCGGACAAGGATCCCGCCGTGCGGCTGCGCACCCTGGCCGACGCCGGTCGGGTGGCGGTGCCGTTCACCAGCGGCATCCTCATCGGCATCGGCGAGACCACGACCGAACGCGCCGAGTCGTTGCTGGCGCTGCGGCAGAGCGCCCGTCAGTACGGGCACATCCAGGAGATCATCGTCCAGAACTTCCGGGCCAAGCCCGACACGGCGATGCGCGAAGCGCCCGACGCCGACCTGCACGACCTGGCCGCGACCATCGCCGTGGCACGGTTGCTGATGCCGTCCGGGGTGAGCGTGCAGGCACCGCCGAACCTGGTCGGTGACCAGCAGCTGTTGATGCTGCGCGCCGGAATCGACGACTGGGGTGGCGTGTCGCCGGTGACTCCGGACCACGTCAGCCCCGAGCAGCCGTGGCCGGAGCTCGACGAACTGTCCGAGCAGACCCGCACCGGCGGGTTCGAGCTGCGCGAGCGCCTGACCGCCTACCCGCGTCACGTGCGCGCGGGGCTGACCGGCGACAGTACGCAGTGGATCGACACGCGGGTGGCGCCCCACGTCTCGCGACTGGCCGACTCGGACGGACTGGCGGCGGCGGAGACGGAGCCGGCCGGGCAACCGTGGCAGGAGCCCGATGGCGGCTTCGAGTCGCTCGGCCGCACCGACCTGAACACCAGCATCGACACGGTGGGACGTTCCGAGGACAAGCGCGGCGACTTCGACACCGTCTACGGCGACTGGGAGGAGCTGCGTCAGCAGCTCCCGAGCACGCGGGAGCCCGAGCGGCTGGAGACCGACGTGCGCGAGGGACTGCGGATCGCGGCCGAGAATCCGGCCGCGCTGCTCGACGAGTCCAGCACGACCGCGGCGATGGCGCTGATGACCTGCGACGGGGTGGCGCTGGACGAGATGACGAAGCTGGCCGACGCGCTGCGGCGCGACGTCGTCGGCGGCGATATCACCTACGTGGTCAACCGCAACATCAATTTCTCCAACATCTGCTACGTCGGATGCCGCTTCTGCGCCTTCGCGCAGCGGGAGCGTGACGCCGACGCCTTCCGGCTGTCCCCCGACGACGTCGCCGACCGCGCCGAGGAGGCCTGGCGGGCGGGGGCGACCGAGGTGTGCATGCAGGGGGGCATCGATCCGCGCCTGCCGGTCGGTGGGTACGCGGAGCTGGTGCGCGCGGTCAAGACCCGGGTCCCGGGCATGCACGTGCACGCCTTCAGCCCGATGGAGGTCGTCTCCGCCGCGGCCAAGGCCGGCGTCGGTATCGCGGACTGGCTGACCGAACTGCGCGAGGCCGGGCTGGACAGCATTCCCGGAACGGCCGCCGAGATCCTCGACGACGACGTGCGCTGGGTGCTGACCAAGGGCAAGCTGCCCGCGTCGGAGTGGATCGAGGTCATCAGCACCGCGCACCGGCTGGGCATCCCGTCGTCGTCGACGATGATGTACGGCCACGTCGACACCCCCGAGCACTGGCTCGGTCACCTGCGCACCCTCGCCGAGGTGCAGGACCGGGCCGCCGCCAACGGGGTCGGCGGGTTCACCGAGTTCGTTCCGCTGCCGTTCGTGCACCGCAACGCGCCGATCTACCTGGCGGGGCTGGCCAGGCCCGGACCGACCCAGCGGGACAACCGCGCGGTGCACGCGATGGCCCGCCTCGCGCTGCACGGTCGTGTCGACAACGTGCAGTGCTCCTGGGTCAAGCTCGGTGACGAGGGCACCTCCCAGGTGCTGACCGGCGGGGCCAACGACCTCGGCGGCACCCTCATGGAGGAGACCATCAGCCGGATGGCCGGATCCGAACACGGTTCGGAACGCACCATCGAACAGCTGCACGACATCGCCTCGCGGATCGACCGCACGGCCCGTCAGCGCGGAACGACCTACGGTCCGGCACCGGTCCGGCACCTCGGCCTCACCGAGGCGCCCGGGTAGGGGGCCCGGCCGGACTTCGCCGAGCCCGGATTTCGCCCGGCCGGGCGAAATCCGGGATTTTGGCTCGTCAGGGGAGTTTCCCGTCGTGGGAATACCCCGGTGCGGGCAGGCGGTTTCTCCGGATCGTTGGATTTCGGACTCCCCGTGTTCGCCATCCGTTCCCCGCCTCGGTTGTCCCGGATCAGGGGACATCACGGATCCCGACGGTTGCTTGTGGGAGAGTTCGGAAACCATTAGTATGCCGCTCAGCTCGACGGAGGAAGGCTCGGCATGGGGTTGTTCGACTGGTTCACCGGCACCAAGCGTCCCGAGGGCGGAGTTACACCGAGATCACCACAGGAGGTCTACCAGTCCCTACTCGCGGTGAACCGGGACGATGCTCCCTTCGTGGTGCGTGACGGCTCGCCCGAGGGGGTCGACCTGATCTCGGAGTGGCGGATCATGGACCCCGTCTGGTACGAGCACTTCAAGGCATTCAGTGTGACCAAATATTATCAGATCCGGATGCGTCTCGATCCTTCGAAGCAGGAAGTGCGCTCGGTGGACAGAACTTGGGAAGTGGACTGGGTACGAGGATTTCCCCAGTTCGTTCATGGTGCCGAAACAGGTCGGGGGCAGGTAAAGAAGGTCGAGAAGGCGTGGTCCCTCGGGCGTGATGAGAACGGCAAGCTTGAACTCAAGGACAAAGCCACCTTCTCTATGGGCGAGTTGAAGTCTCCGCTTCAGAAATCCGTTATCGATCTCGGGTGGACCTGGCGCGGTGTCGCGGTCGGCAAACTCTGACAGGACCACTTTCGAAGTGGTCTTCGCGTTGGCTGGAATTGGGATCGGCCGTGTCCGACTGGAACAGTCGTCTTGTTCGTTGAAATGAGGCAGTATGGGCGATGGATTCGGTGTCGAGCCGGAGGTGCTCCGGCAGGCGGCGTCCAAGATATTCGACACGGTTGGCGGCGCGGACGGCAGGAAGCTGGATTCCTTCTGCGGAGACAGCGGTGCATACGGTCACGATGCCCTGTTCAAGGCTTTCGAGGAGTTCTGCTCCGCCACGCAGCTCGGTGCCGAGGTGCTGGTGCGGAAAGCCGAGTCGACCGGTGACGGGCTGAACCACGCCGCGCGAACTTACGCGGAGAGCGACGGTGTCGCGAACGACGAGATGACCGCCCTCGTCAACGACTTGAACGGCAGCAGGGCTCCGGGAGGGAAGTGATGGCCGAACTCGGTGAGACCACGGACCCCAAGGCGCTGGTTCCCGGTGATCCGGACGGTCTGAACGACAAGGCCACGAAACTCCGCGAGGAGGGTGAGCGCTTCGAGACCGTCGGGGCCGGTCTCAAGCGCGTCGAGGTCGGTGATTGGAAGGGGGAGGCCAGTGAGGCGTTCTGGAGCACCTTCTCCCCCGAGCCGCCGAAGTGGATCAAGGTCTGTGATGCCACCGAGTCCGTCTCCAAGGTCCTGAGTGGTTATGCGGAGACGCTGCGCTGGGCGCAGAACCAGGCTTCGGAAGCCATCGCGCTGTGGGAGAGGGGGGAGGACGAGTCTCGGCGGGCTGCCGGGACTCAGGCCGCCTCGGCGAAAGGGGACGCTCCCGGATCGGGATACCGGCAGCAGGCGCAGCAGACTCTCGCGCACGCCCGCGAACAGCTCGACGCGGCCGGTACCCGGGCGGCGGCTGCCATCGGCGGCGGTTCCGGCAAGGAGGGTGCGCTCGACGGCCTCGTCCACGCGGTGACGAGTGGGTGGAAAGCCGAGGGCAAGGCGGATGCCAGCGGTCCGAATGCCGGAGCCTCGGCCTCCTGGCCCAAGGGCGGCAAGATGGGGGAGCTCAAGGCTTTCGCCGAGTTGGCCAAGGCCAGTGCTCAGGGCTCGGTCGGCAACGAGTACGCGCAGCTGTCGGGCAAGGCTTCCGCGACCGTGGCGGCGGAAGCTTCCCTCTCGGGGGGAGTGACCAATGAGGGAGTGGCCGCGAAGGCCGAGGTGGCGGCGGGAGCGAAGGCGACGGCTCAGGGAAAGGCCGAGCTGGGGCCGTATCTCGGTTACAATGCGAAAGGCGAAGCATTCGTGGGCGGTAAGGCCAGTGCGAGTGCGTCAGTGGGGCTCGACGGTCTGCATGCGAATGCCGGTGCTTTTGCCGGTGGAAAGGTAACCGGAAAAGCGGGTGGCGATATCGGCGGTATAGGTATCAATGCCACGGCTGAGGGGTGGGCCGGTCCGGGAGCTGAGGCTGGGGTCCACTTCGGTCCTGATGAAAGCGGGACATGGCACATCGGGGCGAACGCCGGGGTTTCCCCCATCGTGGGCGGCAAGCTCGGTTTCGAGCTCACCGTCGATCCGGAGGACGTGGCCGCGACGGCCTCCGATGCCGCCCAGTTCGTCGGAGATGCCGGTGAGTCCGTGGGGGAATTCGCCTCGTCGTCCTACGATACCGTGACGGGCTGGGTTTCCTGATTATGGCGGTTCCCGTTTTTCGTGAATGGAGTGTGTGACGATGGTCGGCACCCTGCCGATTCCGATCAAATTCGAACTGCCCGAGGGGTGGCAGGCTGGGGATCCCGACGAGCTCGGGTCGCCGGATTCGGCGTTCGCCGCGATTCACCCCGGATCGTGGCAGCCCGGTTCCACGGCCAACATCACCATCGACGGTGCGTACCGGCCGGACCCGGCCACGCTGACCGACATCGCCGACGAGTCGGTCGGCAACATCGAGCAGGTCGCGGAGCCGGTGGAGGTGGCCCAGCGTTCGGAACTCGGCTCGGCCGAGGCTCCGGGGCTCGGACAGGTGCTGAAGTTCTCCGCCGTCGTCGACGGCACGGCCCG
This sequence comes from Halosaccharopolyspora lacisalsi, assembly GCF_014137975.1. Classification (GTDB taxonomy): domain Bacteria; phylum Actinomycetota; class Actinomycetes; order Mycobacteriales; family Pseudonocardiaceae; genus Halosaccharopolyspora; species Halosaccharopolyspora lacisalsi. The sequence goes on from NZ_JACGWZ010000001.1 coordinate 90,294, forward strand.
GGAGTTGTTCCAGTGCCAGATCTACCTGTCGATGGTGGATACCGAGGACCCGGAGCAGCGGGTGGTGGTCCGGCTGGTGCTGACCGCCAATCCCGAGCAGTTCCGGACTCTCATGGACGACTTCCAGGCGTTCGTCGGGTCCGTGCGCGCGGAGAGCGAACGGGACGAGTGAGGTGTATCAGTCCCGCTCGCCGGGAACCGCGAGGAAGCGCCTTTCGTGAACCGCTACGGCAGCTCCGGAGTAGCGCCCTGCGCCTCGTTGACCTGCGGTAGGGTGACTCGAGACCGACGAGCACCGCGCCGTCGTCTCCGAGTGGAGTGGGTGAGAATGGCCGGCACCTTGCCGATCCCGATCCGGTTCCGCGTCCCGGCGGGATGGCAGGATGCCGATCCCGACGAGGCCGGTGCCCCCAACGCGGCGTTCGTCGCGGTCCATCCCGGGTCGCAGCAGCCCGGCTCGCTGGCCAGCATCACCCTCGACGGTGACTACCGGCCGGACCCGGCCACGCTGAGCGACATCGCCGACGAGTCGGTCGGCGCGCTCGGGCAGGTGGCCAGGGCGGTGGAGGTGACCCAGCGCTCCGAGTTCGGCACCTCCGAATCCCCCGGAGTGGGTCAGGTGCTGAGCTTCTCCGTGGTCGTCGGGGAGAGCGAGCGGGAGTTGTTCCAGTGTCAGATCTACCTGTCGATGGTGGATACCGAGGATCCGGAGCAGCGGGTGGTGGTCCGGCTGGTGCTGACCGCCAATCCCGAGCAGTTCCAGATTCTCCTGGACGACTTCCAGGCTTTCGTCGCTTCCGTGCGTGCGGACCCGGATGGCGGTGAATCCGACTCCACGGTCGGTTAGTGGCGATGTCCAGCGGTTCTCACACGATCGGCGACCCGGTGTGAGCAACGTTGCGTAACCCCATACGATCTCTGCGGCGTTCGCTGGTCCGCACCTGTCGGCCACCTCTCGGTAGGAGTGCGAATCGAACGCGACGTTACCGGTTTCCGGAACGGTCGGAGAACCGCAAACCCGGATTGGTTGTGGCCCGTACGGGTCACCGTCAAGGGAGGCATCCGCTCGTGCGTAGCCGACTGGCTCGCGCCGGCAAGCAAGCGCCCGCGCTCGTCGCCGCCATGATGGCCGGTGGCACGGCCACCGCTCACGCCGCCACGCCCGATCAGCACCTCGATGCCCAGGCGACTCCGCTGGACGCCCTGAGCGCCCCGGTAGCCGCCACCGCTCTCGGCCTCGGCCTCGTCGGGATGGTCGTGGGCACGTTGCGCCGCAAGAAGATCCCGGTGCAGCCGGAGAACCAGCGCAAGACCTGACGATCACCGGGTGGTGGGCTTCTCCCCCGGGCGGGCGCGGAAACACCGTGGCGACTTGATGCGACAATCGCCGTGTGAGCAGTGACAGCCCCGCACCCCAGGAGGCCGGAGCGGCGCTTCCGCGCGTGTTCTCCGGTATTCAGCCCACCGCCGGTTCCTTCCATCTCGGCAACTACCTGGGTGCGCTGCGTAACTGGATCACCATGCAGCAGACCCACGACACGTTCTACTGCGTGGTGGACCTGCACTCGATCACCGTGGCCAAGGATCCCGCCGAACTGCGCAGCAACACCCGCTACGCCGCCGCGCAGCTGCTGGCCCTGGGCGTCGACCCGGACCGCAGCACGCTGTTCGTGCAGAGCCACGTGCCCGAGCACACTCGGCTGAGCTGGGTGCTGGAATGCCTGATGGGCTACGGCGAGGCCGCCAGGATGACCCAGTTCAAGGACAAGTCCTCCCGGCAGGAGGAGGAGCACGTCAGCGTGGGGCTGTTCACCTACCCGGCGCTGATGGCCGCCGACATCCTGCTCTACGGGACCGACGCCGTCCCGGTAGGGGAGGACCAGCGCCAGCACCTGGAGCTCAGCCGCAACCTCGCCCAGCGGTTCAACTCCCGTTTCGGTACGACCTTCACGGTTCCCGACGCCCACATTCCCACCGACACGGCCCGGATCTTCGACCTGCAGGACCCGGGTTCGAAGATGAGCAAGTCGATCCCCTCCGGGGTCGTCGAGCTCATGGAGGACCCGAAGCGCACGGCGAAGAAGATCCGCTCGGCCGTGACCGACAACGAGCGCGAGATCCACTACGACCCGGAGAACAAGCCCGGGATCAGCAACCTGCTGGTGATCCACTCGGCCATGAGCGGCCGGTCGGTCGCCGACCTCGAATCCGCCTACGAGGGCAGTGGTTACGGTGATCTGAAAAAGGACATCGGCCAGCTCGTGGTCGATTTCGCCACCCCGTTCCAGGCCGCGGTCCAGGGCTACCTGGACGACCCCGCCGAGCTGGACAAGATCCTGCGGCGCGGGGCCGAGCACGCCCGCGGCGTGGCCTCCGAGACCGTGCGCAAGGCCTACGACCGGGTGGGTTTCCTACCTCCGGCGAGCTGAGCTGATCACTCGCCGGTAACGTCCGACCCGGAGGTGAGCCGTGGTCGACCGAAGCCAGCCCGCACGCACCGCACGCGCTCCCGAGGCCCAGCCGAGCAAGCTGGACCTGGTGCGACGCAGGTACCCGTGGATCGACCGGCTCGTACGTGCCGCCGGGCGATACCAGCAGCAGTACGGCGACTACTACGCCGCCGCGATCACGTACTTCAGCGTGCTCGCGCTCGTGCCGCTGCTGATGATCGTTTTCGCCGTGGCCGGTTTCGTGCTGACGGGCGATCCCGAGCTGTTGGCACGGCTCCAGCGGACCATCGCCGAGGCCGTGCCCAGTCCCGAGCTGAGCAAACTGCTCTCCGGCGTCATCGAGGAGGCGATCTCGCAGGCGGGAGCGGTCGGTGTCATCGGGTTGCTGGTGGCGCTGTACTCCGGGCTGGGGTGGATGACCAATCTGCGCGACGCGCTGACGGCGCAGTGGATCCAGGAGCCGGAGAGCCCGCCGGTGCCCAAGCGCATGGGGTTCGACCTGCTCGCACTGCTCGGGCTCGGGTTGGCCCTGGTGCTGTCCTTCGCGATCACCGCGCTCGGCGGAGGTGTCGGTCAGTCGGCGTTCGCGCTGGTCGGGATCGAGGGCAGCCTGCTGGCCTACGTCCTGTGGTGGGTGCTGGCCGTCGTGCTCTCGGTGGGCGCGAACTGGCTGGTGTTCCTGTGGGTGCTGGCGCGGTTGCCCCGTCAACCGGTCACGGTGCGCAGCGCGGTCTGGGGTGCCCTGTTCGCCGCCGTGGGATTCGAGGTGCTCAAGCAGATCGGTGTCATCTACCTGAGAAGCATCAGCGACTCCCCGGCCGGCGCCGCGTTCGGCCCCATCCTGGGGCTGCTCGTCTTCGCCTACCTGACCTCGCGGTTCGTGCTGTTCGTGACCGCGTGGACGGCCTGTGCCCGGGAGAACCTGGAGCTGCTGCCGCCACGGCCGCCGGGCCCCGTCCTGATCAGCCCGGTCGTGCACGAACGCGCCGGCACGCGCGCGAGGACGGTGAGTCTGTTCGGGCTCGGTGCTCTGATCGGGTGGTTGCTGCGCCGTCGCCGGTGATCCGGTGGTGTGAAACCGCCGAACCTCCGATCGTCCGACAGAGCGCAGTCACCCGCGCGTCACGGATGGTCGTCAGGAGGTCCGAGGCTGTCGCGACGTGCGACGGAGGCGAGGCGCGCTCGGCGTTGCCGCAGGGCTACCACCCCGAAGGCGACGACCCCGGCGGCCAGCAGCAGCGCCAGTGGACCGCCGACGTTGCCGAAGAGGCTGGTGTGGGGACGGGGCCGATCGGCCGATGACTCCACCGGCGATGCGGAACCGTCCTCGACACCGGCCGCGTGCTCGACCCCGGTCGATGAGGCGGTGGGCTGCGGTCGCGGTTCCACGAGCCGTCCGATCGGCTCGGTGCCGGTGAGTCGGAAACCGTAGTTGAGCAGGGCCTTGGCCTGCACGTCGAGGTCCACCGGCCGGTACTCGCCGCGCATGAGCACGGCCACGAGCCTGCGGCCGTCGCGTTCGGCGGCGGCGATGTAGGTGTGCCGGGCGTCGTCGGTGAAGCCGCTCTTGGCCCCGATCGCCCCGGGGTAGGTCGTCAGCACGTCGTTGTCGCTGTAGACCTTCATCGGGGCCTCGCCCGGCGGGGTGGGCAGGGTCGTGACCCGGGTGGTGGCGATGCGGGCGAACGCCGGCTGTCGCAGGGCGGCCCTGAAGATCAACGCCATGTCGTAGGCCGAGGTCGTCATGCCGGGGCCGTCCAGTCCGGACGATGTGGCGGCGCGGGTGTCCAGTGCGCCGAGCCGGTGGGCCAACTCGTTCATCCGGTCCAGCGTGGCTCGTTCGCCGCCGAGCGCGCGGGTCAGCGCGTGCGCGGCGTCGTTGCCGGACTGCATGATCAAGCCAGCCAGGATCTGGTCGACCGTGTAGGTCACGCCGGGAACGAGTCCGACCTTGCTGCCCTCCACGGCGGCGTCGGCGGGAGCGGCGGTGAGGGTGTCGGTCAGTTCCAGCTCACGGATGGTCACCAGCGCGGTGAGCACCTTGATGATCGAGGCGGGTCGGTGCCTGCCGTGCGGATTCTTCGCGGCCAGCACGTCACTGCTGCCGAGCTCGGCCACCATCCACGTGGTCGAGCCGACCCGCTCCGGGACGGGTTCGCCGGGCGGCGTGACCACGCCGCATCGACCGAGCGACTCACCACCGACGGGCTGCTCGGGAACCGGTAGCGGTTGGGGGGAGGGGATGCCGGGAGGAGGCACCTCCGAGCTGTCCACGGGGGGCGGCGGCAGTGTCGCGTTCGGACACGTGGACGCCGGTGGTGCGGTCGTCGCCGGAGCGGTCACCGCGCCGGGAACCAGCGCGACGAGCGCGGCACAGACGACGGCGGCGGCCTTCTTCCCCGGCACGGCCGAGCGACGGGCTCTCACAAGCACATGAGCAGGCTAGACGATCTTACGGCGCGGTGGGCCGCGAAATGCGGCGAACGGGGAGAAAACGGGTCGAGGAACACCCGAAAAGAGGATCACGCGGCTCGTCGGAAGCGGTGTCTTCGAACCTCTGGTCCGGTGCGACGACCGGAGCAGCGCTCGCGGTGAACGCGTCGTGCCGGCAGTCGCACCGTCGGCACGACGCGTTCACCATCGGCTGTCGCCGTCAGCGGCGGCGGAACATCAGGGCGCGCTTGACTTCCTGGATGGCCTTGGTGACCTGGATGCCCTGCGGGCAGGCGTCGGTGCAGTTGAAGGTGGTGCGGCAGCGCCACACGCCGTCGATGTCGTTGAGGATGTCGAGGCGTTCCTCGGCGGCCTCGTCACGGCTGTCGAAGATGAACCGGTGGGCGTTGACGATGGCCGCGGGCCCGAAGTAGGAGCCCTCCGACCAGTACACCGGGCACGAGGTGGTGCAGGCCGCGCACAGGATGCACTTGGTGGTGTCGTCGAAGCGCTCCCGCTCGGCGACGGACTGGGTGCGCTCCCGCGAGGGGTCGTTGCCGGTGGTCACCAGGTACGGCTTGATGGCCTTGTACGCCTCGAAGAACGGCTCCATGTCCACCAGCAGGTCCTTCTCCACCGACAGCCCCTTGATGGGCTCCACGGTCAGCGTGGTCTCCCCGCTCTTGGCGAACATGTCCTTCATCAGGACCTTGCAGGCCAGTCGGTTGACGCCGTTGATGCGCATGGCGTCCGACCCGCACACGCCGTGCGCGCAGGAACGGCGGAACGTCAGCGTGCCGTCGATGTACCACTTGATGTAGTGCAACATGTTGAGCACGCGGTCGGTGGGCATCGCCGGCACCCGGTAGGACTCCCAGTGCAGGTCCTCGTCGACCTCGGGGTTGAATCGCTCGATCTTGACGGTGACCATCGTGGCGCCCTCGGGGACCGGGGGCGCGTCCGAGGGCAGGTCGGTGACGGCGTTGTCGTTGTCGCTGAGGGTCGCGGTCATCAGTACTTACGCTCCATCGGCTGGTACCGGGTCACGGACACGGGCTTGTAGTCCAACCGGATGTCGGCGAGGAAGCCGGTCAGGCCCAACGGTGCGTCCGGGTCCTCGGCGTCCGGCAGCTGCTTGTAGGACATGCTGTGCCGCATGAAGTTCGTGTCGTCGCGGGCGCCGTAGTCCTCCCTGGCGTGCCCGCCACGCGACTCCTTGCGCGCCAGCGCGGAATTGACCAGCGCCTCGGCGAGGTCGAGCAGGAAGCCGAGCTCGACGGCCTCCAGCAGGTCGCTGTTGAACCGCATCCCCTTGTCGTGCACGGCGATGCGCCCGTAGCGCTCCTTGAGCAACTGCACGTCCGACAGCGCCTGCTTGAGGGTGTCCTCCGTGCGGTAGACCGAGGCGTTGGCGTCCATCGTCTCCTGGAGGGCGGTGCGGATGTTGGCCACCCGCTCCCCTCCGTGGGCGGTGCGGAGGTGATCGACCATGCCCTGCACGAGCTTGGCCGGCTCCTCGGGCATCTCGACGTGCTCGCGGGAGTGGGCGTACTCGGCGGCGGCGATACCGGCGCGGCGCCCGAAGACGTTGATGTCCAGCAGCGAGTTGGTGCCCAACCGGTTGGAGCCGTGCACCGACACGCAGGCGCACTCGCCCGCGGCGTAGAGACCGGACACGGACGTCTCGTTGTCGCGCAGGACCTCCCCGTCCACGTTGGTGGGGATGCCGCCCATCGCGTAGTGCGCGGTCGGGTAGACCGGGACCGGCTCGGAGATCGGGTCCACGCCCAGGTAGGTGCGGGAGAACGCGGTGATGTCGGGCAGCTTGGACTCCAGCACCTCCTCGCCGAGATGGGTCACGTCCAGCAGCACGTAGTCCTTGTTCGAGCCGCAGCCGCGGCCCTCCAGCACCTCCAGCGCCATCGAGCGGGCCACGATGTCGCGCGGGGCGAGGTCCTTGATGGTGGGCGCGTAGCGCTCCATGAACCGCTCGCCGTCGACGTTGCGGAGGATTCCGCCCTCACCGCGCACCGCCTCGGAGATGAGGATGCCCAGTCCGGCCAGCCCGGTCGGGTGGAACTGGTAGAACTCCATGTCCTCCAGCGGCAGACCCTTGCGGTAGACGATGCCCATGCCGTCGCCGGTCAGCGTGTGGGCGTTGGAGGTGGTCTTGAAGACCTTGCCGAAACCACCGGTGGCGAACACCACCGACTTGGCCTCGAAGACGTGGATCTCGCCGGTGGCCAGCTCGTAGGCCACGGCACCGGTGCAGACCTCCTCGCCGTCCTCGTTGGTGCTCATGTTCACGTCGAGGACGTAGAACTCGTTGAAGAACTCGACGCCGTGCTTGATGCAGTTCTGGTACAGCGTCTGCAGGATCATGTGACCGGTGCGGTCGGCCGCGTAGCAGGCGCGGCGCACCGGCGCGGTGCCGTGCTCGCGGGTGTGCCCCCCGAAGCGGCGCTGGTCGATCTTGCCCTCGGGAGTGCGGTTGAACGGCAGTCCCATCCGCTCCAGGTCCAGGACCGCGTCGATGGCCTCCTTGGCCATGATCTCGGCGGCGTCCTGGTCGACCAGGTAGTCACCACCCTTGATGGTGTCGAAGGTGTGCCACTCCCAGTTGTCCTCCTCGACGTTGGACAACGCTGCACACATGCCGCCCTGGGCCGCCCCGGTGTGCGAGCGGGTCGGGTAGATCTTGGTCAGCACGGCGGTGCGGGCGCGCTGGCCGGACTCGATCGCGGCGCGCATCCCGGCACCCCCGGCGCCCACGATGAGTACGTCGTACTTGTGGAATTGCATGGTGGTCTCCTACGGCGGCTTCGCGCCTGCGGGGGTTGCTCAGCCGATGTTCGGGTTGAAGGTGAAGATCACGTAGGTGCCCAGGACCACGGTGAGCAGGATCGAGCAGTACAGCAGAATCTTCAGCCAGAAGCGGGTGACGTTGGTGCGCGAGTAGTCGTTGATCACGGTGCGCAGGCCGTTGCCGCCGTGCAGTCCCGCCAGCCACAGCATGGTCAGGTCCCACAGCTGCCAGAACGGCGAGGCCCAGCGGCCGGCGACGAAGGCGAAGTTGATGCGGTGCACTCCGCCGTCCAGGAACAGCATGATCAGCATGTGTCCGAGGACCAGGAACAGCAGCACGACTCCGGACAGCCGCATGAACACCCAGCTGTAGAGCTCGAAGTTGCTGCGGCGGGCTGCCGGGCGCGTCGACGAGCGCGGCTTGTCGACGGACAGCGGCGCTTCGGTGGTGGTCATGATCTCTCTCAGCCCCCGAACAGTTCCGTGGCGGCGCGGGTCAGCATGCTGATGGCGGCCGGAATCATCAGAACCAGCCACAGGACGATGACGGTCCAGAGCATCGGACGCTGGAATCTGGGTCCCTCGGACCAGAAGTCGACCAGCATCACCCTGATGCCGTTGAACGCGTGGAACAGCACCGCGGCCAGCAGACCCAGTTCGAACAGGATCATGAGCGGGTGCTTGTAGGTGTTGATCACCGTGTCGTAGGCGTTCGGCGAGACCCGCACCAGAGCGGTGTCCAGGACGTGCACGAACAGGAAGAAGAAGGTGAGCACGCCTGTGATGCGGTGCGCGACCCACGACCACATGCCCAGATCGCCGCGGTAGAGCTTGCCCCGGGCGCGAGGGAGAGACTCGCGCCGGGAAGCCTCCGCCGCGGTGGCGGTGGTGCTGGCCATGATGGGAGGCCTCCAACGTCGCTGGTGGACTTGACGGACCCGCTGGGCGACCACGGGTGCCACCGGCGTCGACGTTTCGGGGGAAACGAACGAACCAATCGCCTGCGACGGGTCCTTGACTCATCGGATGCTAGACCCGTGCCGTCGAGCTGGCCTACTCGCATGTGCTTGCTGTGATCGACCAGACAAAACAACGGCGTGGTTAATCGATATAGAAGCCGTTTTGTCATCGAACGCCGTGGAAATGAGGGTTCGAATGGGTGAATCGTCAACCCTTTAGGGCGAGAGAGATGTCACTGACATGATACGGGTTACCCAACCGGCGACAGCGAGGAGTGAGCGGTGCGAGCGATCCGAACGGACGAGTGGGAGGTGCTGCGGGAAGCGGCCGTGGCCGCGGCGGCACGCGCGTACTGCCCGTACTCCGGGCTGGGGGTGGGGGCGGCGGCGCAGTGCGAGGACGGTCGCGTCGTCGTCGGGTGCAACGTCGAGAACGGCTCCTACGGGCTCACGCTGTGCGCGGAGTGCACCCTGGCCGGTCAGCTGCGCCTGACCGGGGAAGGGCGCTTCTCCGCCGTGGCCTGCCGAGACGGTGGCGGACGTTTGTTGATGCCGTGCGGCCGTTGCCGCCAGCTGTTGCTGGAGCTCGGCGGTCCGGAGTGCCTCGTCGACACCCCACGCGGCGCGCTGCCGGTCCGCGAGCTCCTCCCTGAGGCGTTCGAGTTGTGACGCATCCCGGTGAACGCCTCGAACGTCGGTGTAGGTGTGGAGAGAACAATCATGGAGAAAGGTCGTCTCATGGCACACACCGCCATCGATGTGATCCGCACCAAGCGTGACGGCGGGCGGCTCACCGGACCCCAGATCGACTGGGTGGTCGATGCCTACACGCGGGGAGAAGTCGCCGAGGAACAGATGTCGGCATTGGCCATGGCGATTCTGCTGCGCGGCATGGACGCCGACGAGACCGGCCGGTGGACGGCCGCGATGGTGGCTTCGGGCAACACGCTCGATCTCGAGGGAGTCCGGAGGCCGACCGCGGACAAGCACTCCACCGGCGGTGTCGGCGACAAGATCACATTGGCGCTGACCCCGCTGGTGGCCACCTGCGGAGTCGCCGTACCGCAACTGTCCGGGCGGGGTCTCGGCCACACCGGCGGGACGCTGGACAAGCTGGAGTCGATCCCCGGCTGGCGTGCGGGACTGTCCGTCGGCGAGATCCGCGAACGCCTCGATGAAGCCGGCGCCGTGGTGTGCGCGGCCACCGAGGACCTGGCGCCGGCCGACCGCAAGCTCTACGCGCTGCGGGACGTCACCGGCACGGTCGAGTCGGTACCGCTGATCGCCAGTTCGATCATGAGCAAGAAGGTGGCCGAGGGAGCTCAGTCGCTCGTGCTGGACGTCAAGTGCGGCAGCGGTGCCTTCATGACCCACGTCGACCGGGCTCGTGAGCTCGCCGAGGCACTGGTGTCGATCGGCACGGCCAACGGTCTGAACACCAGCGCCCTGCTGACCCCGATGTCGACGCCCCTGGGCCGGTCCGTGGGCAATGCGGTGGAGGTCGCCGAGGCGATCGAGGTGCTGCGTGGCGAAGGTCCCGCCGACGTGGTCGAACTGACCGTCGCGCTGGCCCGCGAGATGCTCGCGCAAGCGGGGGTGGACGCGGATCCCGCGCGGGTGCTGGCTTCCGGGCGGGCATACGAGACGTGGTGCCGCATGATCACGGCGCAGGGCGGCGATGTCGATGCTCCGCTGCCGCGCGCGGCACACACGCACACCGTCGTCGCGCCCGAGTCCGGGGTGTTGGCCACACTGGACGCGTATGCCGTCGGTGTCGCGGCCTGGAGGCTCGGTGCCGGGCGCGGGCGCAAGGAGGATCCCGTCCGCCACGGTGCGGGCGTGTTGTGCCACGCCAAGCCGGGAGAGCGTGTGGAGCAGGGTCAGCCCCTGCTGGAACTCCTCGCCGACGACCCCGCCGACTTCCCGCAGGCGCTGGAGGCGTTGTCCGACGCCGTCGAGGTCAGCGACGTCGAGGTGACTTCGGCCCCGGTGGTGCTGGAACGCATCGGGGCGTGAGCGCGGCGGCCGATCCGGTAACCACCGCGAGGGTGCGGGTGGTTACCCGGTTTCGCGCGGATCCGGGAGCTCCCGGATCCGCGCGAAACCGGCGAAATCCTCCCCGAGCTCCGACTACGCCGTTTCGGCGGTGATGTCGTCGCTCTCCTCGCCCGGCTTGTCGTCGCGCTTGGCGCTCTTGGAGCGTCCACGGCGCTGCTGACGCGGGAGCGCCGTCGGAGCGGTCGGAGCCGGTTGGGACTGCGGGGCACCGCCGCCGAGGATCAGCTCGGCGAAGGTCGCCATCGCCTCGTCGAGCTGGCCGGCGTGCTTGCGCTCGCTGTCCTCGTTGGCGTCGCGCACCAGCGAGGACAGCGCCTCGGTGTCGGGCCTTTCCGCCAACGTGCCGCTGATCTCGGAGAGGTTCGTGGCCAGCGTGCCGCCGAGGTCGCCGAGCCGCTCGTTGACGCCCTGCTCGACCGTTTCCAGCCGGCTGCTGACGCCCTGCTCGACCGTTTCCAGCCGGTTGTTGACGTTCTCCTCGACGCTGTCGAGCCGCCCCGAGACCCGGTCCAGCCGGTTGGCGAGGTTCTCCATCTGATCGGCCAGCTGCTGCAGCCGGTCCGTGGGGTCCACCGCCGGACGCTCGGCCAGCTCGTCGAGCTTGCCCTGAAGCTGCTGGCGACTGTCGGAAACCGCTTCGCCGACGGAGCTCCGCACGCCTTCAGCGGACTCCGTCACGGCGCGGTTCAGCGCCTCACGGGTGCCGTCGAGGTGTTCGTGCACTCCCTCGTCCATCTCGGTGAAGCGCCCGCGCAGGCTGGTCTCCATCGAGTCGATGCGCTCGCGCACCGGGCCGTGCACGGAGTTCGGCAGCGACTCGATGCGCTCGTCCTGCTTGCCCAGGTGCGCACCCAGCTCGTCCAGCCGCTTGTGGATGTGGGAGAGCTTGTCCTCCATCCCGTCCATGCGGCCGGCCACGCCGTCGAACCGGCCCGCCATCCCGTCCATGCGTCCGTCCAACTGGGCGAACGGCTCGGCGAGCTTGTCGGTGATTCCCTCGACCTGGGTGTTCAGGCCGGAGATCGCGCCGTCCTGGGTTTCCAGCTTGGCCAGCGCCTCGTCCAACCGCTCGGCGAGTACGCCGATCTCGGTGCGGTCGGGGAGTTCGGAGAGCCGCTTGCGTACGGAGCCGAGCGACTCCAGCGGCGACATCCGGGCGTTGATCTCGTCCAGTGCGTCGAAAATCTGCTGTTGTTCGCTCTCGCGGATCTCGGCCGCGCGCGTGAGCATGTTGCGCATACGGTCGAACGACACCGTGTCTTGGCTGTTCTCATTCACGGCTAGGGGCGTCCTTCTTCGTGGGGAGGGGGAGGACGATTGGAGCGTAGCGACTCGCTCGCCATCATGACCAACGCCCCCCGTGTCGCCGGGCATTTCCCGACGGAGTCCAGCGCAACGGAGAGTCTACCAATCCCGCCGAAAGGCGGTGGACGGTTACGCCGTTCGGAGTAATCCTATCGGTGCACCGCTGAAGTTTCACTCACTCGGAGTAAGACAACGTGATGGAGTATGCGCCCGGGCACAGTGGCTCCGTGCGGCGGGGCCGGAGATAGTAACGTGGGAACATGTCAACACCGGTGAGCTTGGACACGATCCCCCTGGCCCCCAAGGTGCTGTTGCACGATCACCTCGACGGCGGGCTGCGCCCGCAGACGGTGATCGACCTCGCCCGTGCGGCGGGCTACGACCAGCTTCCCTCCGAGCGCGCCGATGAGCTGGGAGAATGGTTCATCGCCTCGGCCGACTCCGGGTCCTTGGAACGGTACCTGGAGACCTTCTCGCACACGGTCGCGGTGATGCAGACCCACGAGGCGCTGGTCCGGGTCGCCGCCGAGTGCGTCGAGGACCTGGCCGCCGACGGCGTGGTCTACGCGGAGGTCCGTTACGCGCCGGAACTGTTCCAGGAGCGCGGCCTGACCCTGGACGAGATCGTTTGTGCTGTTCAGGACGGATTCCGGGAGGGTGAGCGCCGCGCCGCCGAGGTCGGAAAAAGTATCCGGATCGGTACCTTGCTCTGTGCGATGCGCCAGAACGCGCGGTCGGCCGAAATCGCGGAGTTGGCCGTGCGTTACCGGGACGTCGAGGTCGTCGGTTTCGACATCGCCGGTCCGGAGGCGGGGTTTCCGCCCACCCGCAACCTCGACGCGTTCGAATACCTCCGTCAGCAGAATGCGCACTTCACCGTTCACGCCGGTGAGGCGTTCGGGCTGCCCTCGATCTGGGAGGCGCTTCAGCACTGCGGCACCGAGCGGCTCGGTCACGGCGTGCGCATCGTCGACGACATCAAGGTCGACGACAACGGAGGGGTTCAGCTGGGCCGGCTGGCCTCCTACGTGCGGGACCGCAGAATCCCGCTGGAGATGTGCCCGTCGTCGAACCTCCAGACCGGCGCGGCGCCCTCCATCGCCGAGCATCCAGTCGGCCTGCTCGCCGACCTGCGGTTCCGCGTGACGGTCAACACCGACAACCGGTTGATGAGCCACTGCTCGCTGTCCAGCGAGTTCGCCGTCCTCCACGAGACCTTCGGTTACGGCTGGACGGACCTGCAGTGGTTCACGGTGAACGCGATGAAGTCCTCGTTCCTGGGCTTCGACGAACGGCTGGAGATCATCAACAACCTCATCAAGCCCGGCTACGCCAGCCTGATCGGCTGACGGGGAAGCCGACGGGGCCGGTGGGTCAGTGGGTGCGCAGTCGGTTCTCGAAGGCGTCGACGAGCTCGCGCCAGGCGGCGACCTCCGCGTCGAACGGGGCGCTCGGCGGGAGCCGGTTGGGGTTCGGCCGGATGATGTACGAGACCATCCACCCCAGCCGTTCGGAAGGCCGCAGGGCCTCCTCGACGCTCTTGTCCTCCGCCCACGTGGCCGCGTCGCTGAGCAGCTCCTCGGCCAGGTCGAGCTGGTTCGGATCCACCTCGCCCGGCCCTTCGGCGAGATCGGCATCGAGGCCGTTGAGCACGTAGGTGTTCTCCGGATCGACCTCGACCTTCAGCTCCCCGGCGACGGCCTTCTCCACCACCCGCGGCCAGGTTGCGACGTTGGAGAGGTCGGTGTCGGGGTCGTCGGCGAGGAAGCGGGCCAGGGCGCTCGGGGAGGTGAACACGTCGATCCGGCCCTCGGACCCGAGGAAGACCGGTTCGTCGTCGAGGTAGCACCGCAGCGAGTAGTGATCGCCGGCACCGGAGATGATCCGGATCGGGTCGATCCCGACCTCGCCCCAGAACCCGAGCTCGGGTTCCTCGGTCGACTCCACCTCCTCCTCGGTCATCTCGGAGGTGGCCGGCTCGGCTTCCTGATCCTCCTGTTGCTCGGGTTCGGAGAAGGCTTCGGCGAGTTCGGCCTCCGCGGTGGCGACGGCGTCGGCGTCGACCTCGGGGGTGGTCATCACGCCGTCGATGGCGTCGAGCAGCTCGTCCCAGCGCTCGGCGACCACTTCGCAGAGCTTGTTCCAACGTCGTTGGCCGTCCTTGCCCGAGAAGGCCAGGGTGCCCTGTTGCAACAGGGAGAAGCCGTCGGCGGAGTCGAGGATCTCGGTGACCGCGTCCAGCTCGCAGACATCGGCCAGGGAGCGGGCGATGGACACGATGTCGGACAGCTCGTTGATGGTCCAGGTGTCCGGGGGCTCGGACACGAGCTCGGGAACTCCCACGAGATCGAACTGGTGTTCCTCGTCGGGGCTGAGGTCGATCGCGCCCAGTGCGTGCACCACGTGCCAGGCCGGGTGGTCGTCGAGATCGTTCTCGGCTCCCGACCGCACGAAAGCGGTGAGGTGTGCCGCGTCGGGGAAGGCGTACAGAGCCTCCTCGTGGCCGAGGAACGCCTCCCAGTCCTCGCCGTCCTCCCGCCACTGGGGTGCCCACAGGGTGACCATGTCGCCCTGCGGCAGACCGAGCTCGATCGGGACGATGTCCTGCGCCATGTCGAATTACCTCCGGTCACCGAACCAGATCTTGCCGCAGCCTACGGGGTGGCCGATAATGCCATGTCCGCCGGTGGGGTTGTCACGCTATCGATCGTCGAGAGCGCGGTGTGCTCCATTCGCCGGAGACGGGTCACGGTTGGCGGTACCGATGTGGTAGTACTGCTCCGATCATGGTCTGAATGGATGTCACTCAGCTGTGGACGAAGATCGTGTTGTGGCTCGGCGAGCACGCCCCGGTGACCGCGGCGGCACTGCACCAGCCCTCCACGCCGCTCGACGTCGAGTCCCTGGAGGCCGAGTTCGGCCGGCAGTTGCCCGCCGAGCTGCGTGAGTGGTGGTCGTGCTGCGGAGGCACCGAAAGCGACGTCCTCGCCGACGTGCTTCCCCCGTTCTACACGCCCTACGACGTCAGCCGGTCGCTGCGAACCTGGAAGCAGCTCCGGGAGTCGTGGCGGACGCAGTGGCAGCGGCCGCTGTGTGATCCCCGAGCCGGATCGCCGGGGTCGAGCTATCACCCGGACTGGATTCCGATCGCCGGGGACGGCTTCGCCGACGAGCTGGTCGTGGACCTGCGACCCGGCGCGATGCACGGCTGCGTCCTGGAGTGGGAGCAGGAGGCCGCGCAGGTGCTGGTCACCGAGTGGTCCGGTGTGGCGTCGATGCTCAGCGACGTCTACCGTGCGCTGACCGAGGGCACGCCCTCGGGCTACAGCCACCCGACCGTCACCGAGGACGGACGACTCGACTGGCAGATCCGCTGATCCGGCGGGGGAGGCGTCGGGTCTCCCGGACCGCGAACACCGGAAGTCATCGGAAGCGGCGGCCCTCGTCGCGCCGGTAGGCGAACACGGCCGCACCCGCGCAGACCAGCGTCCACCCGAGCACGACGAGTACCGACGTCGCTGCCGTGGGAGCGCCGGTGAGCGTGCCGACCACGAGATCGCGCCCCGCTCGTGTCGGTAACGCCTGGGAGAGCGCGTCGAGCCACGCGGGGAACATGCGAGGCGGCAGGAAGAGCCCACCCGCGAAGGCCATCGGGAACAGCAGGAGCTGGACGACCGGGACCGCCGCCTTCAGCGGTAGCGCGTAGCCGACGGCCAGCCCGAGCAGCAGCAACGGTAGTCCGCCCAGCACGAGTGCCACCAGTGCACCGGCGAGTTGGCCGACGGAGGCGTGGGCCTCGGTCAACAGCGCGGCCACCAGGGTCACCGGGATCAGCGAGAGCAGTGCCAGTGCCACCGCGTTGAGCAGGCGGCCACCGAGCTCGTTGACGGGTCCGGCCGGGAGGGTGCGCACGTAGCTCTGCCACGGGCGCGCCCGGTCCTCGGCCACTCCCGCCCCGAGGTTGAACATGTAGGCCGACACGATCGCGAAGAACGCCATCTGACCGGCCGCGAACGTCGCGGCGGTCGGGTGGTTGCCGACCGCCGGGTTCGAGACCACGAACAGCAGCATGAACAGGGGCGGGAAGAGCAGCGTTCCGAGGATGGCGATCGGGACGCGGATCGTTTCCAGGAACTGGTACCGCGCGTGCAGCAGGAGGATGCTCACGATTCCCTCCGGGTCGGCTCGTCACCGCTGGTCAGGCTCATGAAAGCCTCTTCGAGCGATGCGGTGGTCACTTCGAGGTCGTGGAATTCGGTGCCGGAGGCGACCAGGTCGCGGACCAGCCGGTCGGAGTCGCCGGTCAACAGCCGGACCCGGTTCCCGTCGTGCTCCCGCCGGGTGATCCCCGGCAGGTCCGGCGGCGGGGTTTCGGCGCGGAAGCCGACCGTGTGCGTGCCGACTCGGGCCCTGATGTCGTCGGGGTCGCCGTCGGCCAGCACACGGCCGCCGCCGATGACGACCACGCGTTGCGCGAGCGCCTCGACCTCTTCCATGTAGTGGCTGGTCAACAGCATCGTGCCGCCCTCGCGGTGGTACTCGCGCAGCGCTTCCCACAGGACGTGGCGGGCCTCGACGTCGAGGCCCGCGGTGGGTTCGTCGAGTACGACCAGGTCCGGTCGCCCGACGAAGGTGAGCGCTACGGCCAGGCGACGCTGTTGACCACCGGAGAGCCCTCCGGACTGGCGACGTTCGAGCCCCTCCAGCCCGAACCGCTCCAGGACGTCGCCGACGGGGGCCGGGTTCGCGTAGTGCCTGCCGACGAAATCGACGATCTCGCCCACTCGCAGTGTCTCGGGCACTCCGGTCTGCTGTGGTGTGACACCGAGCCGCCTCCGGTTGCCGGCTTCGCGTGGGTCGCCGCCGAAAAGTTCCACCCGGCCCGATGTGGGTCTGCGCAGGCCGGTGAGCAGATTCAGCAGCGTGGTTTTTCCCGCCCCGTTGGGGCCCAGCAGTCCCACGAGTTGTCCCGCACCGACGTCGAGGTCCACGGCGTCCAGCGCGCGGACGCCGTCGAAATCGCGGGTGGCGGAGAGTGCTCGGGCGTGGTGGGTCGTCATCGGGAGTTTCCCTCCGTCGCCGGTCCGATCAGGGATCGCAGCTGTGCCACGTAGTTCTCGAAGGCGGCGCGGCCGAGCCTGGTCAACCCGACGTAGGTCGTGGTGGGCCGTCCTGAGCGGGACTTCTCGCTGCGGGTGTAGCCGGCCTCGTCGAGTTTGCGCAGATGCGTGATGAGGTTGCCCGGCGTCATGTCGAGCAGCTCCTGAAGTCGTGCGAACGACATCCGGTCCTCGGCCGGCAGGGTGGCGAGGGTGGTCATGACCCGGAGCCGGGACTGGGCGTGGATGACGGGGTCGAGTTCCCCGCTCGACGTGTTCATCGACGTTCCCGCTTCGCGTTCCGGAGTGCGAGCACGAGCGCCACGAGGAGGAAACCGCCGCCTCCGGCCAGCGACATGACCAGGTAGTGGCCCGGGATGCCCGCGAACGCGCCGACCGCGTTGATCAGCAGGATCCACAGGCCGACGCAGTACTGCCACCAGTCGTTGCTCAGCGCGCCGCCGCCGAGGAACAGCAGCCCGACCAGCAGTCCGGATCCCGCCGACCACAGCAGTGCGTAGACCTCGAAGTCGATTCCGAGCCTTCCGACCGCGGTGATCAGCACGGCGAGGCAGCCGAACGCGATGGTCCACGACCATCCGTACATCGCTCCGGCCCGTTGCGACGGTCCGCGCAGTCCCTGGGACACCCGGATCAGGGTCACGGCGGTGATCGTCCCGGCGCCCGCCAGGCAGGCGAAGAACAGGGCGAGCGCACCCCAGAGCGGGATCACCACCGCCCCAGCCGGTCCGATGGTGAGGAACAGCTCTCCGAAACCGAGCAGCCAGGCCGTGCCCCAGGCCCCGAACAGGAGACCGGGCCTGATGTCGAGCCCGTTGCGGGTTCGCTCCTGCTGGTGCTCGGCCACGGCCAGCATCTCGGCGGGTGAGGGGGTTTCGCCGGTGGTGTCCGGCCTGTCCTCGTTCATGGTTCGACCCTCCGGCTATGACTTTGCACTGCAAAGTGCATAGCTACTTTGTAGTGCAAAGTTCAGGGCCGGTCAATACCGGTCAGGTCCCCACGGGTCGGCTCAGGTACCCACCGGGTGCCAGACGGTTTTCGTCTCGGTGAAGGTGCGCAGGCGTTTCAGGCTCGGTTCGCGTGTCCAGTCCGGTTCGCCCCTGCCCACGGGCAGGACGCGCTTGACGGTTTCGGAGGCCGAACGTTCCAGCTCCGGCCGGAGCGTCTCCGGCGCACCCGTCAAGTCCAGAGCGTTGACGTCGGCGTGGGTGGCCAGCCACGGAGCCAGCTCCGCGACGTGGCCGGTGAGCAGGTTGATCACCCCACCGGGCAGGTCGGAGGTGGCCAGCACCTCGGACAGGGTGATGGCGGGCAGTGCACGATCACCTGCCACCACGACACAGGTGTTGCCTGCGGCGATCACCGGTGCGACGACGCTGAGCAGGCCGAGCAGCGAGGACTGCCGTGGGGCCAGTGCCCCGACCACTCCGGTCGGTTCCGGCACGCTGAACGAGAAGTACGGCCCGGCCACCGGGTTCGTGGTGCCGAGCACCGTGGTGATCTTGTCCGTCCAGCCCGCGTACCAGACCATTCGATCGATCGCGGTGTCCACGGCCGCGGTCGCCCCCTCGACGGACAGGTCCTCGACCGCCGCCGTCTCGGCGATGAACTGCTCGCGGCGTCCTTCCAGCATCTCGGCCACGCGGAACAACACCTGCCCGCGGTTGTAGGCGGTCGCGCCCGACCATCCGTCGAAGGCCTTGCGGGCAGCGGCCACGGCGTCCCGGAGGTCCTTGCGCGAGGCTTGTGCGGCGTTGGCGAGGAACCGACCCCGCGCGTCGTGCACCGGGTGGACGCGGCCGGACTCCGAGCGGGGGAACGCACCGCCGATGTAGAGCTTGTAGGTCTTGGTCACAGCGATCCGCTCCGGCACTGCCCCGTCTCGGGCTCGGCTGTCAGACGTCAAGGTAAGCCTCCAGACCCGCGCGTCCGCCCTCGCGACCGAAGCCGGACTCCTGGTACCCGCCGAACGGTGCCGTCGGGTCGAACCGGTTGAACGTGTTGGCCCACACCACACCGGCCCGGACCCGCTGGGCCGCCCACAGGATCCGTGATCCCTTCTCGGTCCAGATCCCGGCCGACAGCCCGTACGGGGTGTTGTTGGCCTTGGTCACCGCCTCCTCGGGAGTGCGGAAGGTCAGCACCGACAGCACGGGGCCGAAAACCTCCTCCCCGGCGACGCGCATCGACTGGTGGACCTCGGAGAACACCGTCGGTGCGAAGAAGTATCCCTGCGAAGGCAGCGGACACGGGCTGGTCCAGCGCCGTGCCCCCTCGGCCTCGCCGGTGTCGGCGAGCTCGGTGATCCGCGACAGCTGCTCGGCGGAGTTGATCGCCCCCACGTCGGTGTTCTTGTCCAGCGGGTCCCCGACGCGCAGCGCGCTCACCCGGGTGCGGAGCCTGTCGAGCAGCTCCTCGGCGATCGACTCCTGCACCAGCAGGCGCGAACCGGCGCAGCACACGTGGCCCTGGTTGAAGAAGCCGCCGTTGACGACGCCCTCGACGGCCTGGTCGAGGGGGGCGTCGTCGAAGACGATGTTGGCGGCCTTCCCGCCGAGCTCCAGCGTCAGCCTCGTGGCGGTGCCCGCCAGGCGATGCTGGATGCTCTTGCCGACTTCGGTGGAACCGGTGAAGGCGACCTTGTCGACCCCGGGATGGGCCACCAGCTCCGCGCCGATGTCGCCGGCACCCGGCAGGATGTTGACCACTCCCGCCGGAAGTCCCGCCTGCTGGCAGATCTCGGCGAAGACCAGCGCGGTCAGCGGTGTGGTCTCGGCGGGCTTGAGTACCACGGTGTTGCCGCAGGCCAGTGCCGGTGCGATCTTCCATGCCAGCATGAGCAGCGGGAAGTTCCACGGGATCACCTGCCCGGCGACCCCGAGCGGGCGCGGGTTCGCGCCGTACCCGGCGTGGTCGAGCTTGTCGGCCCACCCGGCGTGGTGGAAGAAGTGGGCCGCCGCCGTGGGAACGTCGGTGTCGCGGGACTCCTTGACGGGCTTGCCGTTGTCCAGGGTCTCCAGCACCGCGAGCTCCCGGCCGCGCTCCTGGATCAGCCTGGCGATGCGGAACAGGTACTTCGCCCGCTCCGAGCCCGGCATGGTCGCCCACGTGCTCTCGAACGCGGCGCGTGCGGCGGTGACCGCTCGGTCCACATCGGCCGCCGAGGCACCCGCGACCTCGGCGAGCGTTTCCTCGGTGGCCGGGTTGACGCTGGTCAGCGACTGCCCCGAACCGTCGACGAACTCGCCGTCGACGAACATGCGGTAGCTCGGCCGCAGGCCGGCGACGTCGCGGGACTCGGGCGCCGGTGCGTAGTCCCACGGGCTGGTGATCGATTCCGTCATTGGTCCACCGCCACGTAGTCGGGGCCGGAGTAGTGGCCGTCGAGCTGGGTCCGTCGCTGCATCAGCAGATCGTTCAGCAGGCCCGAGGCGCCGAACCTGAACAGTTCCGGACTCAGCCACTGCCGACCGGCCACCTCGTGCACCGCGACGAGGTAGCGTACGGCGTCCTTGGTGGTGCGGATTCCGCCCGCCGGTTTGACCCCGCGGGACAGGCCGGTTCGGTCCCGCCAGTCCCGTACGGCCCCCAACATCAGGTGCGTGACCGGCAGGGTCGCCGCGGGGGAGACCTTTCCGGTCGAGGTCTTGACGAAGTCGGCACCGGCCAGCAGGGCCAGCCAACAGGCTCGGCGCACGTTGTCGTAGGTGGCCAACTCGCCGGTTTCCAGGATGACCTTGAGGTGGGCCCGTCCGCAGGCGGCCTTGACCTCGCGGATCTCGTCGTGGACCTGCCCGTAGCGTCCGGCCAGGAACGCGCCGCGGTCGATGACCACGTCCACCTCGTCGGCCCCCGCCGAGACCGCCAGCTCCACCTCGGCGAGTTTGACCCGCGAGGACGAACGGCCGGCGGGAAACGCCGTGGCCACGGAGGCGACTCCGACGCCGGACCCGTTCAGGGCCTCCGCCGCGGTGGCGGCCAGATCCGGGTACACGCACAGCGCCGCGACCGGAGGTGTGTCGGGCCGGTCGGGATCGGGTCGGCGGGCCTTCGCGGCCAGGGCGCCGATCTTGCCCGCGGTGTCGGCTCCCTCCAGCGTGGTGAGGTCGATCATGCCGATGGCGGTGTCGATCGCCCACAGCTTGGAGTCCTTCTTGATGCTGCGGGTGGCGAGGTCGGCCGCGCGCTGTTCGAGGCCCACCCGGTCCACACCGGGTAGGCCGTGCAGGAACCGCTTCAGCGTCGAGTCGTCGCGAGTCGCCTCGGCGAGATCTCCCGGTAAAGCCGGTGGCGGGGTGGGCATGCCGTGGAGTCTATGTGCGTTCGGCCACTGAAGACACCGCCGTGGGCCGATCCCGGCCGGACGGCCGAGAAAGGACGAACCCTCCGACCGGTCTCATCGACCGAAAGGCCGAGGATCGTCGACGACCGTGGCCCATCGACGGTCCGGTGCCCGTACGTCGCGACGGGCCGGTGGGTCCGACGAGTCGATTCTCTCCGGGCACCGGTCCGCGGTGATACCGCCACCATCCGGCGCGGGCGTCAACCGGAGCTTCCCCCGGCGCGGCGCGCTCGCGCGTAGCTGGCCCCGTGCGTGGTCGCCATCGCGGCGAACACGATCGCCGAGCCACCCTGGCCAACGAGGGGGAGGGCGGATTCCGCACCGAGTCCGACCAGGAACAGGACTCCGTTGAGCACCGCGACCACCGAGAACGCGACGGCCGCCGACAGGAGGAACTTTCGCGATCTCGGCACGTACCACCGGGGGTGCTCGTGCCGTCGCGGAGAGGGCTCACCCATGTTCGCCATGGTGGGGCGCGGCGGGGACGGCTCGGCGCCGTCGTATCCCGATCGTGACTCGCGCCCGCGTGGAACCTCCTTCGAGAGCAAAAGCCCTCGATACGTAGGCTATGGACCATGAGTACCTCCGTGTTGACCGCCGTGGCCTGGCCTTACACCAACGGGCCACGCCATATCGGCCACGTTTCCGGCATCGGCGTGCCTTCCGACGTGTTCTCGCGGTATCACCGAATGGTCGGGAACAAGGTGCTCATGGTCTCCGGCAGCGACGAGCACGGCACCCCGATCCAGGTGCAGGCCGAGAAGGAGGGCGTCTCGCCGCGGGAGCTCGTGGACCGCTACCACCGGGTGATCGCCGAGGACATGCGCGGGCTCGGCGTCAGCTACGACCTCTACACCCGCACCACGACCGGCAACCACTACGGGGTGGTGCAGCAGATCTTCCTGACGCTGTACCGCAACGGCTACATCGTGCCGAAGACGACGACCGGGGCGGTCAGCCCGTCCACCGGACGCACGCTGCCGGACCGCTACGTCGAGGGCACCTGCCCGATCTGCGGTTCCGACGGGGCACGCGGCGATCAGTGCGACTCCTGCGGCAACCAGCTCGACGCCGCCGACCTCAAGAACCCCGTCTCCAGGATCAACGGCGAGATTCCCGAGTTCGTCTCCACCGAGCACCTGTTCCTCGACCTGCCCGCGTTCACCGACTCGCTGGGCAGCTGGCTGTCGACCCGCACCGGTTGGCGCTCCAACGTGCTCAACTTCACCCGCAACCTCGTCGAGGACATGCGGCCCCGCCCGATCACCCGCGATCTGGACTGGGGCGTCCCGGTCCCGCTGGAGGGCTGGGACAAGCAGTCGATGAAGCGCCTCTACGTCTGGTTCGACGCCGTGATCGGCTACTTCTCGGCCAGCGTGGAGTGGGCTCGGCGCAGTGGTGATCCGGACGCGTGGCGGGCCTGGTGGAACGATCCCGCCGCGCAGTCGGTGTACTTCATGGGCAAGGACAACATCACCTTCCACGCCCAGATCTGGCCCTCGTTGCTGATGGGGCACAACGGCCAGGGCGATCTGGGTGGGACGCCGGGTCCGTACGGTGAGCTCAACCTGCCCGCGGAGATCGCCTCCAGCGAGTTCCTGACCATGAGCGGGTCGAAGTTCTCCACGTCGCGGGGAACCGTGATCTACGTGAACGACTTCCTGCGCGAGTTCGGCCCGGACATGTTGCGCTACTTCATCTCCGCGGCCGGCCCCGAGACCCAGGACGTCGACTTCACCTGGGACGAGTTCGTCCGCCGGATCAACTTCGAGCTGGTCAACGAGTGGGGCAACCTGGTCAACCGCGCGATCTCGTTGGCGGCCAAGAACGTCGGGGCCGTGCCCGTGCCCCGCGCGCCGGAGGCCGCCGACGAGGAGCTGAAGAAATCGGCGCGGGCGGCGTTCGACACCGTGGGCACGCACCTGCGCCACTCCCGGTTCCGCGCGGCCTCGCAGGAGGCCATGCGGGTGGTCAGCGCGGCGAACAAGTACCTGTCCGAGCAGGAGCCGTGGAAGCGCAAGGACGACCCGGACCGGCGGGACACGATCCTGCACACCGCTCTCCAGGTGGTCTCCGACGCCAACACGTTGCTGACGCCGTTCCTGCCGCACGCGGCTCAGCAGGTCCACGAACTGCTCGGCGGTACGGGGGTGTGGGCGGCCCAGCCCGAGATGCGCGAGGTCTCCGACCTCGACGTGGCCGACAGGTCGTACCCGATCCTGACCGGCGAGTACACCCGGGAGCAGGCGAGCTGGGAGTCCAAGCCGATCGAGGTCGGGCGTCCGCTGAGCAAGCCGAAGCCCATCTTCGCCAAGCTCGATCCCAAGTTGGCCGAGACGGGCCCGGACTGGGCCCCCATCCGGCATTAGGATTCCTTGTGGAATGTCCTGTGTAGTGGGTCGGGTGGGGAACCTCGGGCGGGGCCCCGCCGTGGGATCCGGGACATCGAGTAGGTACTGCGCCCACCCGTAACCCGGCCACCGCCCCCCACGGAGGCGCTGCGCGCCGCAGCGTCTTCGCGGGGGTTGTCCTCGCGAGGCCCACGCCTGAGACCCCAGGCGGGTCGGCCCGCGTACATGGGTGCAAAGCGGCTCCGCCGCTTTCTGGAAGACCCCTCAGAGAATCCTTCTGGGTGTGGAGGAGGAACCTTGAGCAAGAGTGACAAGAGGCGTGAGCCGCCCCCGGTTCCGGAACGGCTGCCCACGCCCATCGTGGATGCTCACACGCACCTGGACGCGTGCGGTGCCTCCACCGCCGCGGACGTGCGGGAGATCGTGGACCGCGCCGAGTCCGCCGGCGTCGACCGCGTGGTCACGGTGGCCGACGACATCGGCTCGGCCCGGTGGGTCGTCGATGCGTCCACCTGGGACGACCGCGTGTTCGCCGCCGTGGCGCTGCATCCCACCCGTGCCAAGGACTTCGGCGCCTCCGAGCGCGAGACGTTGGAACGACTGGCTCCCGATCCGCGCGTGGTGGCCGTGGGGGAGACGGGCCTGGACTACTACTGGGACTACTCGCCGCCACGCCCCCAGCAGGAGGCGTTCCGGTGGCACATCGACCTCGCCAAGCGCGTGGACAAGCCGCTGATGATCCACGACCGCGACGCGCACGCCGACATCCTGCGGATCCTGGAGGAGGAAGGCCCTCCGTCCACAGTGGTTTTCCACTGCTTCTCCGGGGACGCCGAGTTCGCGCGTGAGTGCGTCCGGGCGGGATACGTGCTCTCGTTCGCCGGGACCGCGACGTTTCGCAACGCCAACGCCAAGGGGCTGCGGGAGGCCGCGCGGCTGGTTCCGGCGGAACAGATGCTCGTCGAGACCGACGCGCCGTTCTTGACGCCGCATCCCTTCCGCGGTCGGCCGAACGAGGCTTACTGCGCCAACTACACCCTCCGTGATCTCGCCGAGTTGCGCGAGGTCACGCCGGAGGAACTCGCGGCGGCCACGAACCGTACCGCCGAGCACGTGTTCCGGTTGTCCCGAACGAGCTCCGAGTGAGTGTGGAGTGCCTCGACGACCCCGCGGTGGCGACGCAGAGTAACTCGGCTCACATCGTCCTTTCGGGGGCTTGGCAGTGGAGTTCGATCACGCTAAAGTCTCGCTCCGGTAAACCGATGACAGTGCGGTCTCGGAACACGCCCGCAGTCTTCGCCGGTGTACGTCGGGGTAATCGGGCTCGTGGACGGCCTTCGCCGTTCGGAGTGCGGTTAGGACGGTGCTGGCTACGGGAGTCGGATACATAACACGAAGCACGAAGGTCACGTGGCCGACGCTTCGGTGCGGGGGATCTTCGGCGACTCGGTCCCGAGTGGACCGGGTGGGCCGACGAGTCGCCCGCGCGAGGTGTCGTCCCGGCGCGGCTTCCGCCTTCGAGAGGTAGCGACCCTGTGAACGAACGCGGCATGTCCAGTAGCTCTGCTCGGGGCTACTGGGGAGATTCCTTCGACACCTCCACGGATTGGTTCACTCCCGTCCCGCCCGAGGCCTCCACCGCGGTGGGCCTGCTCGACCGGCCGGACCAGGGAGGGCGCAGCGGTTATCCCGCGCAGGACCACCCCAGTTTCCCTCCCGGAACGCTGGGCGAAACGTGGAGCATCACGCAGCAGGACCTCTACGAGGTGCTCGGTGCGGACGCCGACGACCTGCTCGCCGATGCCGACGTCGAGCTCGACGAGCTCGTCCGGATGATCAACGCCGAGACCACGGTGATGCCACCGCTGGACATCCCGGACACGATCGCCGAGCTCGATCCGCATGCCCCCCCGCCTCCCGAGATGGTCGAGGCGATCAGCACGTGGAAGCGCCGCTTCCTCAAGGGAGCCGTCGGTGCGGTGATCCTGACGCTGACCGGTACCGGTGGTGCCGCGGCGGCCATGGACAAGTCCGTCACCGTCGAGGTCGACGGCAAAGAGCGCGAGATCAACACCTATGCCTCGACCGTCGGTGAGGTCCTGGAGAACCAGGGCATCGAGGTCGACTCGCACGACGCGCTGAGCCCGTCACCGTCCTCCCAGCTCGAGCAGGGCGAGACCATCTCGCTGGATCGGGGCCGGCTGCTGACCATGACGGTCGACGGCCAGCAGCGCGAGGAGTGGGTGCGCTCGGTGACCGTCGGCCAGGCGCTGCGCCAGCTCGGTGTCTCCACCGACGGCGCCTGGGTCTCGGCCAAGCGCTCGATGCCGGTGCCCGAGCAGGGCATGAACCTCGAGGTCAAGACCCAGAAGTCGATCACTCTGGTCAACGGTGGTCAGCAGCCCGAGCAGCTGGAGACCACCGCCGTGACCGTCGACGAGCTGCTGAACCAGCAGCACGTCGAGCTCGGTGCGCAGGACCGGGTCACTCCCGGCGGCGGCGAGCGGATCACCGACGGCGCCACGATCGAGATCAACCGCACCGGTACCTCGACGGAGAACGTCCATCAGTCGGTCGACCCGCCGGTCGAGGAGATCGTCGACAACTCGATGCTCAAGGGCGAGCGCAAGGTCGAGCAGCAGGGCAGCCCCGGCAAGAAGATCGTCTTCTACCGGGTCACTACGAAGAACGGCGAGGAGACCGGCAGGGAGAAGATCGACGAGAAGATCGTCGAGCAGCCCGAGCCGAAGGTCGTGCGGGTCGGTGGCAAGGAGCCGCCGAACAGCGCGGTCTGGGACAAGCTCGCCCAGTGCGAGTCCGGTGGTGACTGGCACACCAACTCCGGCAACGGCTACTACGGCGGGATCCAGTTCGACAAGTCGACCTGGGTGGCCTACGGCGGTGACCAGTACGCCGCCTATCCGCACAAGGCCACCCGCGAGCAGCAGATCGCGGTCGCGACGAAGGTCCGCGACGCCCGTGGCGGCTACGGTGCCTGGCCCTCCTGCGCCTCCCAGCTCGGCCTCTCGTCGTAGGGGCTGTTAGCTTCACTCGGGTGCAGGATCAACAGCCGACGCGTTTACTCGGCCCGGCCGAGGTGCGCGGGCTGGCCGAGGAACTCGGCATGCGCCCGACCAAGAAGCTCGGGCAGAACTTCGTCCACGACCCGAACACCGTCCGCCGCATCGTGAGCACGGCCGGTGTCGGCGCCGACGATGTCGTCGTCGAGGTCGGCCCCGGGCTGGGATCTCTGACCCTGGGCTTGCTGGAGGTCGCCGGGGCGGTGACCGCCGTCGAAGTGGATTCGGTGCTGGCGCGGCGGCTGCCGAGAACCGTGGCCGAGTACGCTCCCACGCGCTCCGAACGGCTGCGGGTCCTCGAAACCGACGCGCTGCGCGTGCGGGCCGAGGCCTTCTCCGAACGCCCGCCGACCGCGCTCGTGGCGAACCTGCCCTACAACGTCGCCGTTCCGGTCGTGCTGCACCTGCTGGCCGAGCTGCCCACCCTGCGGCACGGGTTGGTGATGGTGCAGTCCGAGGTCGCCGACCGGATGGCGGCCGGTCCGGGAAGCCGTACCTACGGTGTGCCGAGCGCGAAGACGGCGTGGTTCGCGGATGTGCGGCGCGAGGGGCCGGTACCGCGTTCGGTGTTCTGGCCGATGCCCAACGTGGACTCCGGGCTGGTGTCGTTCGCCAGGACCGAACCGCCCGCCGCGGTGGACCGCGAGAAGGTCTTCGCTGTCGTGGACACGGCCTTCGCCCAGCGGCGCAAAACCCTGCGCGCGGCGTTGTCGGGGTGGGCCGGTTCGGCTGCCCGTGCCGAAGAGCTCCTGCTGGAGGCGGGCGTAGCGCCCTCCGCGCGCGGTGAACAGCTCTCGATCGACGACTTCGTGCGGATCGCCGAGGCCGCGTACCGCTGAGGCCGGTCCTCGTGACTCCACGACGTGCGGCAGCGCCCGGAGGACCGGTGGTCCTCACACGAGCGTGGAATGTGACGTGCACGATGTTTGTCGTTTCGTGACGAGGATCAACTTGCGTTCACGGCTTCGCATGAGATCTACTGTTCCGCGGAATCCATCCCGAGCGGCTGAGAGATCTGGCTCGTCGAAGCCGCAGCAACCACCCGACGCGGGCAGGTGCTACCGCCAGGACCGATGGAGTTGTGGTGCCTGAAACTCTGATCGCGAGCGCGGACACGCCTCGCACCCCGGTGCGTTACGAGCTGACTCAGCGCCGAGTCGTCGATCTCGTACGACGTACTTCGAGCGCCTGTCGCCGTCGCGCCTGACCCGGGACCCTCTCCTTTCTTTCCCCTTCCGGCAGCGTGCCCTGGGCACGCTTGTGCCGGTGCGAGTCGATGTGGAGCCGATCGTGATCACACTCGAGAACCTGACCAAGTCGTTCCAGCAGAACAAGGGATCCGTCCGCGCGCTCGACGGCGTGTCCCTGGAGATCCAGCAGGCAGCGGTGTGTGGCGTGGTCGGCCCGGCCGGAGCGGGCAAGACCACGCTGCTCCGCTGCCTCGGTCTGCTGGACAGGTCCGACGGCGGTTCGATCCGGATGGAGGGCGCCGAGCTGAGCGGGTTGGACGGCAGGGACCTGCGCGCCGCCCGCCGCCGGATCGGTGTCGTGCCGCAGGGTGATTCCCTGCTGCGCCAGCGCACCGTGGCGGGCAACGTGGCGCTACCGCTGGAGTCCGCCGATCTCTCCGCTTCGCAGCGCCGGGCCCGGGTGGCCGAGCTGCTCGATCTCGTCGGACTGACCGACAAGGCCCCGGTGTATCCCGACCAGCTTTCCGAGGGGCAGCGTCGCCGTGCCGCCGTGGCGCAGGCGCTGGCCACCCGTCCGTCGGTACTGCTGGCCGACGAGCCGACCGCGGAGCTGGATCCGGCGACGACCGACGCCGTGCTGACGGTGCTGGACCGCGCGCGCTCGGAACTCGGCGTCACGATTCTGGTCGCCACGGAGGACACGGCGGTGGTGCGCCGTCTCGCCGACGACGTCGTGGTGCTGGACCGGGGCAACGTGGTCGAGCAGGGCAAGGTCCTCGACCTCGTCTCCGAACCCGGCAGCCGCATCGGTTCGGCACTGTTCCCCGCCGCCGATCAGGGTCGGTCCGCCACGCAGCCGGGCCGGGGGCACGACGTGGTCGCCGAGGTGGTGCTGACTGGGTTCGCCGCCGTGGGAGCGCTGCTGCCGGAGGCTTCCAGCCGTTTCGACGTCGAGCTGTCGATCCTCGGTGGCGGGATGACCCGGCTCGGGGACACGCCCGTGGCGAAGTTCAGCATCGGTCTGTCGGGGGAGCGCTCCGAATCGGCGCTGAAGTGGATGATCGACCACGACGCCCAGGTGCACCGGGCTCCGGCTCGTGTGGACGGAGTCGTCGCCGCGTGAGCGGTGCTGCTCGATCGGGCCGGACGCCCGGGGCCGCGCCGGGGGAATCACCTGCTGGGGCGGCATCGGCTGGCGTGCGGCACGTAGGCTGGGGAGGTGCTCTCCGTGGTACCCACCCCGATCACCGTTCGGGTCCCGGCCAAGGTGAATCTGCATCTTACGGTCGGTGATACCCGCGCGGACGGCTATCATGAGCTGGCGACCGTGTTCCAGGCGCTGTCGCTGGTCGATGAAGTCACCGTTCGCCCCGCCGACCAGTCGGGCATCGACGTGCGCGGCGACGGCGCGGATTCGGTGCCGACCGACTCCGGCAACCTGGCCTGGAAGGCCGTACGAGCCCTCGCCGAACGTGGTGGCAGGGACCCGGAGGAACCCGGTGTCCAGCTGTCGATCCACAAGGGCATTCCCGTGGCCGGTGGCATGGCAGGTGGCAGTGCGGACGCCGCGGGTGCCCTGTTCGGACTGAACGCCCTGTGGCGGCTGGAGATGGGGCGGGACGAACTGCTCGACATCGCCGCGGAGCTCGGCAGCGACGTCCCGTTCGCCCTCCAGGGGGGCACGGCGCTGGGCACGGGACGCGGTGAGCACCTGGTGCCGGTGCTCGCCCGGCACACCTACCACTGGGTGATCGCCCTGGACAGTTCCGGCCTGCACACCCCCGGCGTCTACGGCGAACTGGACCGACTGCGCGAGGGCACGCACTCGCAGCGGGCCTCCGGGGCCGAGCCGCTGCTGGAAGCGCTGACCTCCGGTGATCCCCGGGAACTCGCCTTCCTGCTCGGCAACGATCTGCAGGCGGCGGCCGTGTCGTTGCGCCCCCACCTGCGCCGCACGCTGCGCGCGGGTGTGGACGCGGGCGCGCTGGCCGGAATCGTCTCGGGATCGGGACCGACCTGCGCCTTCCTGTGCTCGGACTCCGAGGACGCCGTGCGAGTGGCCGCCGAGCTCTCGGGCGCGGGCGTGTGCCGCACCGTCCGGGTGGCCAGGGGGCCGGTACCCGGTGCACGGATCGTCGGCGACGATCACGCCGATCGCCCCACCCCGCCCACTCCGCCTCAGGTGCACGCGTGAGCCGGCGAGTGCGCTGATCTGCTACGACGCGATGACGAAAGTGACGAACACCTGATGGTGAACCTGATCAACCTGGAGTCGGTGCACAAGAACTACGGCATCCGTCCCCTGCTGGACAACGTGTCGTTGGGTGTGACCGCCACCGACAGGATCGGGGTCGTCGGCCTCAACGGAGGGGGGAAGACGACGCTGCTCGAGGTGCTTTCCGGCACCGAACCTCCGGACAGCGGCAGGGTCAGCCACGTCCGTGACATGCGGTTGTCCGTCGTGACCCAGCGCACCGACCTGCCGGAGGGCGCCACGGTGCGCAACGCGGTGCTCGACCCGCAGGGCTTCACCGCCGAGCACGAGTGGGCCGCCGACGCGAAGGTGCGCTCGGTGCTGACCGGCCTCGGTATGACCCGCTTGGGACTGGACACTCCGGTCGGCGAGTTCTCCGGCGGTGAACGGCGACGGGTGGCCCTGGCCGCGGCGCTGGTGCGCGACCTCGACGTGCTCGTGCTCGACGAGCCCACCAACCACCTCGACATCGAGGGAGTGCGCTGGCTGGCCGACCACCTGCTCGCGCGGCGTTGCGCGCTGGTGATCGTCACCCACGACCGCTGGTTCCTGGACACGGTGTGCAACCGCACCTGGGAGGTCACCGACGGGCGCGTCGAGCAGTACGAGGGCGGTTACGCCGACTGGATCTACGCCCGCGCCGAACGAGCCAGGCTCGCCCGGCAGGCCGAGGAGAAGCGGCAGAACCTCGCGCGCAAGGAGCTCGCCTGGTTGCAGCGCGGGGCCAAGGCCCGCACCTCGAAGCCGAAGTTCCGGGTGGAGGCGGCGGAGGAGCTGATCTCCGACGTCCCGGAGCCCCGGGACACCGTCGAGCTCGTGTCCTTCGCCAAGCGGCGCCTGGGCAAGACCGTGATCGAGCTGGAGGACGTCGACCTCAACATCGACGGGCGCTCCCTGCTCAACGACGTGACCTGGCGCGTCGGACCGGGCGACCGGATCGGGATCGTCGGGGTCAACGGCTCCGGCAAGACCACGCTGCTGCGGCTGTTGGCGGGGGAGCGCGAACCGGACGGCGGCAGGCGCATCGAGGGCAAGACGGTCCGGATGGCGCACCTGACCCAGGAACTGCACGAACTGCCCGGTAACTGGCGCGTGCTGGAGGCCATCGAGGACGTGGCCAAGCAGGTGACGCTGGGCAAGTACGAGTTGTCCGCCTCGCAGCTGGCGGAGCGCTTCGGCTTCGGCAAGGGCAGGCAGTGGACGCCGGTGGGTGATCTCTCCGGTGGGGAGCGCCGCCGGTTGCAGCTCGCGCGGCTGCTGATGGACGAACCCAACGTGCTCGTGCTCGACGAGCCCACCAACGATCTCGACATCGACACCTTGCAGCAGCTCGAGGATCTGCTCGACGGTTGGCCCGGGACCCTCGTGGTGGTCTCCCACGACCGCTACCTGGTCGAGCGGGTCTGCGACAGCGTCGTGGCGCTGTTCGGGGACGGCAACGTCACCCATCTGCCCGGCGGTATCGACGAGTACCTGCAGAAGCGGGAGTCGCTGCTGGGGTCCTCGCAGCAACAGCTCGGCAAGCAGGCCGCGGACTCCGAGGAGGAGACGAAGTCCGGCGGGATGTCGGGAGCCGAGCACCGGGCCGCGCAGAAGGAGCTCTCCCGGTTGGAGCGTCAGCTCGACAAGCTCGGCAAGCGCGAGGACGCGCTGCACGAGAAGTTGGCCGACGCGGCCACGGAGCCGGAGCGGTTGCAGTCTCTCGACGCCGATCTGCGGTCGCTGCGCGCGGAGAAGGACGACCTCGAGTCGCGCTGGCTGGAGCTGGCCGGTCAGCTCGGCTGAAGCGAGGGCCGCGGGGCTCTGCCCGGTTTCGCGCGAAACCGGGTAACCGCCGCAGCGGCCGATGTGGTTACTGCCGCGTCGGCCGCTCCATGATCACCGCGCCGGGGTCCGCGATCGGGTGATCTCGTCGTCTGTCGCGAGGATCACACTCGTCGTAGGCTGCCGTGTGTGAGTCGGTTCATGGACACGCTGATCGCTTCCGCCCGCCACGACGTCGGCGCTCGCGCGCGCGGCCTCACCACGGGTGAGCCGCACGAGCCCCGTCGCCGCACCTGGAGCGAGGTGCACGAGCAGGCCCGGTGCATCGCCGGCGCCCTGCGGCGACAGGAGGGCACCCCGGCGGTGGGTTCGGGGGACGCGGTGGCCGTGCTGGCCGCCGACCCGGGATCGATCGCTCCCGCGGTGCAGGCGGTGTGGTTGTCCGGCGGCAGCGTCACGATGCTCCACCAGCCGACGCAGCGCACCGATCTGACGCACTGGGCGCGGGACACGCTGCGTACGCTGCGGATGATCGGCGCCCGCCTGGTGCTGTTGGGTCCGCCCTTCGACGGACTGGCCGACGTCCTCGACGAGCACGGGATCGAGTACCGGAATCTCTCCGAGCTCGCCGACTCGGTCGCCGTCCTGGAGGCACCGGTCGAGACCGCCGAGACCGACACGGCGCTGCTCCAGCTCACGAGCGGTTCCGTGGCCGAACCCAAGGCCGTGCGCATCACTCACGGCAACCTGGACTCCAATGCGCGCGCGATGGTCGAGCGAGCCGGACTCGACGCGGAGCACGACGTGGTCGTGTCCTGGCTGCCGCTGTTCCACGACATGGGCATGGTCGGTTGCCTGGCGGTGCCCATGTTCCTCGGCATGGAGGCGGTCAAGGTGACTCCGGCCGACTTCCTGGAGCGGTCGATGCTGTGGCCGGAGCTGATCAGCAGGTACGGCGGTACGGTCACCGCCGCACCGAACTTCGCCTACGCCATCGTCGGGCGCCGGATGGCTCGTGCCGACGACGGTGCCTTCGACCTGTCCACGCTGCGCTTCGCCCTCAACGGAGCGGAACCGATCGATCCGGCCGCGGTGCGGACGTTCGTCGACGCCGGCGCGCGGTTCGGTCTGTCCCCCGGAAGCATGGTGTGTGCCTTCGGCATGGCCGAGTCCACGTTGGCGGTCTCGTTTCCCCCGCCGGGACGCGGCGTGGAGGTCGACACGGTCGACCCCGATGAACTGGAGCGACGGCGTCGCGCAGAACCGATCGGGCAGGAACCGACCGGGCAGGAGTCGGACGGGGCCAGGAGTTTCGCGCTGCTGGGGTCGGCGTTGCCGGGCCTGGAGGTCGAGGTCGTCGACGACTCCGGTCGGCGGCTCGGCCGGCGCGAGGTCGGCCGGCTGCGGATCAGGGGAGCGGCGGTGACCCCCGGCTACCTCACCGTCGACGGGCCGTTGTCGGCTCGGGACGAACAGGGCTGGCTGGAAACCGGCGACGAGGGCTATCTGGTCGACGAGCAGGTGGTGATCTGCGGGCGCCGCAAGGACGTGATCATCATGGGCGGACGCAACGTCTACCCGGTCGACATCGAACGCACCGCCTGCGAGGTCGAGGGCGTGCGGGCGGGCAACGCCGCGGCGGTGCGGTTGGACGCGGGCAGCAGGCGGGAGCGTTTCGCCGTGGTGGTCGAGTCCCGGCTGGCCGGTGACGAGGAGGCGGAGCAGGCGCTCGGAAAGCGCGTGGCCTCCCGCGTCTTCGAGGTGATCGGTCTCCGGCCGTCCACCGTGGTGGTTCTGCGTCCCGGCACGCTGCCCAAGACCCCCTCCGGCAAGCTCCGCCGCGCCGCCACGGCCGAGCTGATCACCACCGGGTGAGGGTTTCGGTGGCACGGGCGACGGAAATTTCCCGAGTCCCGCGTAGCATTCGGATTACGATATGGCGGCAAAATGAGAATAATCCGGGTGGATGGCTTGTTGCCCGAATGTGCCCGCCATCACGTAACAACCGTTTAGGATGAATTTGATCGATGCTTCATCGTTACGGTTGAGTTCTTTTTCGGTGCCGGCGCGGCCGGTTTTCCTCGTCCTGCCGAGTATCGCGCGAACGACCGCGAAAACACCTCGTGGACAGTTGACACGATCGGGTGATATACCGAAATCGGTGTCCGTGCCGATGTCCCGTGCTCGCCATCTTCGCTGCTGTTCGGCGTCAACGGGCGGCGAGTGCGGACGTCGTGGGGGTCTTCTCCCGGGTGCGTTCGTCCGGGGGTGAGCACGCGTATGTACTGAAATAGCAGAGGTAGGTGCGGATTTTTCATGTCGACCGGTGCTCGGCATCGTGATAATCGTGGTCGGCTCGACTACGTTCATCGGTTGATCAGCGACGGATCCTGCTCGGTCGTGTCGCTGGACGTCTTCGACACGATCTTATGGCGAAGAGTTCCACGGCCCGTCGATCTCTTCGAACTGCTGGGGGCGAGACTCAGACGCGACGGCCGCGCTCCCGAATGGTTGACGGACACGTCGTTTCGCCGGATGCGCGTCGTCGCCGAGGAACAGGCGCGCCACCGGAACCGGTCACACGGCAGTGAGGTCTCGCTGTTCGAGATCTGGCAGGAGATGCCGCTGTCGCTGTTCGGGGACGCCCCGATCGAGGAGCTGGTCCGGGCGGAGCTGGAGCTGGAGCGCGAGTTCACGGTGGTCGACCTCGACGTCGCCGAGGTGATCGATTCGGCCGCCAAGCACGACGTTCCGGTCGCCCTGGTCTCGGACACCTACTTCACCGGTGACCAACTCGACCACCTGCTCGATCGCCCCGAACTGGCGCTGCCGGAGGATGTCCGTGTCTTCCGGTCGCTGCACCACGGGACGGACAAGGCCTCCGGCCTGTGGCAGAGCGTCCTGGGGGAACTCGAGTGCGGTCCGGAGCAGGTGGTGCACGTCGGTGACAACGAGGAAGCCGATCACACGACTCCGGCTTCGTCGGGCGTTCGCACGGTGCACTACCGGAGGATCGACGACGACTTCGAGCCCGTGCTCGACCGCGAGCGACTTGCCGCGGAGCTGTCCGGCGATTCCGCGGAGCGACTCAGTCCCGAGCACGGTGACTTCGGTCTGACGAGTCTCCGCGCGAAGACCCTGAGCTTCGCGCCGGACCACCCCGACAGGGCGCTCGACACCGCGTGGCGCTACGGCGCTTCCGTGCTCGGGCCGGTGCTGACGGGATTCGCCGAGTGGGTGGCCTCGCGGGCCCACCACGCGGGAAACTCCGTCGTCTGGTGCCCCATGCGCGAGGGGGAGCTGCTCTCGCGGCTGGTCAACGATGCCGCGGCGGCTCGCGGCTGGAACGTCGAGGCCAAGCCCGTGTGGTTGTCGCGTCAGGTGACGGCGGTCGCTCTCGTCGACCCCTACGACCGCGACTCCGTTCACGAGTTCATCCGCAAGAGCTACCGGCTCACCGTCGGCCAGCTGCTGGCGATGCTGAACCTGCGTCCCGGCGACGTCCCCACGCTGTCCACCGCGTTGAACACGCTGCTCGACCACGGCGAGATCATCGATCGGGTCACCGACGTGATGACCGAGACCCCGCACCTGACCAACAGCCTCGCCGCTTCCGTCACCACCGCGCGTGAACGGCTCCTGAGGTCCCTGCGGAAGAGCGGAGCGCTCGACAGCACCGACCTCACGCTGGTCGATCTCGGCTGGGGCGGCACGATCCAGTGGCAACTCGCCCGGATCCTGCGCAAGGCCCAGGTCGATGTCGCCGTCTCGGGGCTCTACGTGGTCACCGACGAACGCTCGACGAGGTTGCACCAGGAGGGACTGCGTGCCGAGGGCTACCTCGGTCAGGCGGGGAATCCCCACAAGGTCGTCGAAGCGCTCCGGCGCAGTCCCGAGGTCGTCGAGCAGTCCGTGAGCGCCGTGTGCGGATCGCTGATCGACTTCAACGAGGACGGGTCCCCCGTGCTGGGAGCGAGCGCGGGCTCGGACAAGCAGGACGGCGAACGCCGTGCCGTCCAGGACGGCGTCGGCGCCTTCCAGCGGCAGTGGAACCGCTACGTCGCCAACGCCGACGGACACTGGCCCACGCTCACCGACACGGCCCGCGCACCGTTGGCCACCGTCCTCACCTCGGCCTTGCGCTCCCCGACGGAGGCCGAGGCGGGGGTGTTCGGGAACTGGGAGCACGACGACAACTTCGGGTCCAGCGTCGTGACGCGCATTCTGCCCGAGGACCTGCGTCCGGCGGTTCCGTACCTGTCACCGAACGACCTCGACGACCTGCACATGCGGGACGCGTTCTGGCCGGCCCTGATCGCGGCTTCGGACCCGCGGCTGGCGGCCGCGGCGAACGCGCG
Organism: Halosaccharopolyspora lacisalsi; assembly: GCF_014137975.1. Lineage (GTDB taxonomy): Bacteria > Actinomycetota > Actinomycetes > Mycobacteriales > Pseudonocardiaceae > Halosaccharopolyspora > Halosaccharopolyspora lacisalsi. Next base: position 126,763 of record NZ_JACGWZ010000001.1, read on the forward strand.
CGCGAACGGCCTGATCGACCCGAGCGCGTTCGACCCCTCCGGCGAGCAGTCCGAGACCCGGCTTCGTTTCCGAACCGGGGACGACGAGTGGCACGACGGGCCGTGCAAACGCGTGCGGATCAACCACAATGGACTCTCGTTCGCGCGGCTGGGCTTTCACGCGCGGGACGCGACCGACGTGTCACTGGCGATCCCGGGACGGCCGGCGATCGTCCGGGTCGACTGGATCGAGGCCACGGTGTTCACCACCGGTGACCCCGCCCCCAAGGTTCTGCGGTGGGAGAAGCCCGAGGACTTCGCCGGGCTGACCTTCGCCGAGTGCACCTGGCTGGGTGGCAACATGGTGCAGTTCGCGACCCCCCACGCGGCGCTGTGGCTGCCGTTGTCCGTGCGCGCCGGAGCGCCGGTCGCCTCCGCGCAGATCACGCTCGCCTTCGCCGTGTTGCCGCAATCGGATTTCTCCACGCGCATGCCCGCTGCCCCCACGAGTGCGCGTCTCGTGGGGCGAATCCACGAGGAGTACCGCGCGAAGGGCGCCGTCGGCGTCGTCGCGGGCGGTGCACGTCTCCTCGTCCGTCGATTGGTGGGTCGTCGATGAACCCCTATTTCAACGACCCGCACGGCATCGGAACGCGCGAGGATCCGCACGCCCAAGCCCGCAAGGCACGCGACCAGCCGCTGCTGCTGCACTCGTTGTCGCTGTTCCGCGAGGTCTTCGCCGAGGTCTTCGCTCAGCGCGAGATCTCGACCGTCGTCGAGATCGGAGTGGAGTCCGGCCGGGTCAGCGGCATGTACGCCGAGCTCGGAGCGAGTGCGGTCCACTGCGTGGAGCCGCAGCCGACGGACGAGCTGCGCGCGAACCTGGACGGCGCGGAGCTGCACCTGGTGGAGGGCACCTCGCCGGCGGTGCTGGACGAGATCCCCGTCGGCGACCTCTACGTGATCGACGGCGACCACAACTACGCGACCCTCGGCAAGGAGCTCGACTGGATCCTGACCCACGCGCCCGACGCGGTGGTGGTGTTCCACGACCTGCTGTGGCCGTGCTCCCGGCGGGACCAGTACTACCAGCCGAGCGGACTGACCGCGGAGGAAACCCACCCGGCCGGTGAGGACGGCCCCACCGTGTGGCACGACGACACGACTCCCGCCGGTTTCGTCGGTCGCGGTGCGTTCACCGCTGCTCGCGAAGCCGGTGGGGAGCGCAACGGGACACTCACCGCGGTCGAGGACGCACTGGACCGTCACGCCGACGATCCGTGGGAGCTGACCGTGGTCCCCGCCGTGTTCGGCCTGGGAGTCATGGCACGCCGCTCCTCTCCCGGCGCGGCGGCTCTGCTGGAGGCACTGCGCCCGTACAGCACCTCGACGCTGCTCGAGGCGATGGAGAACAACCGGATCGCCCTGTACACCCGCGTTCTCCAGATGCAGTACGAAGCGGTCGCCCACGCCGATGCCGCGGATCGGTTGGCGATGGCGGTGTCCGCCCAGAACGCGGAGCTGGACGGCCTCCGGAACGAGCTCGACGAGGCGCACGCCCGGTATGACGAGCAGGTCCACCGGTCGCTGGAGGAGAAGCGGGCTCTCGAGCTCGAGATCGCGGAACTACGAGAACGGTCCCCGGCGCGAGTTCTCAAGGACGTGCTCCGGACGGTGCTGCTGTGGCCGCGTAGGAAGTGGAACTCGTACGAGGGGCGCGGGTGATCGAGTCGACGAGGGCCGAGCACACCGGTGCGGGTGCCACGCCGGCTCCCGCCGGGTCACGGAAGGGGTACGTGGCCGGTGTTGTCGCCCTGTGCACCGCGTGGGCGTTGACGGCGACCTGGTTGCAGATCGTCCGAGGCCCGGGACTCCTGCCCCGCGATGTCGTCTGGGGCGAAGACGGTGGCGTGTTCCTCAATCAGGCGATGCGTCATTCGTGGTGGCACAACCTCTTCGTGCCCCACGCGGGCTACCTGCAGGTCGTCGCCCGCATCGTGGCGGAACCGGCGTCGCTGCTGCCGGTGTCGTGGGCGGCGACGTGGTTGGCGGCCGGCGCCGCGTTCGTGGTCGCGTCGATCTCCGTGCTGGTGTGGTTCGCCAGCGGGCGCGTCGTCCGGTCGGTGTGGGCGCGTGGCCTGCTGACCGCGCTGGTGCCGCTGCTGCCGCAGGCGGGTTACGAGGTCATCGCCACCGCGTGCAATCTGCACTGGTACCTCGCCTACGCGGCTTTCTGGGTACTGCTGGTCCCCCCGAGAACGGTTCGTGGCCAGCTCGGCGGCGCGTTCGTGGTGGTGCTGGCCGCGCTGTCCGATCCGCTGGCCGGGATCGTCCTGCCCGCGGCCGCCGTCGGGATGAGGTTCGCATCCCGGCGGCGTGTCGCCGCGATCGCGCCCGCGGCGATGATCGTGGCGCTCGCGGTGCAGGTGTGGGTGCATTTCACCGGAGCGGTGGGGTACCGGGCGAGCCCCACGTCGCTGTGGGACCTTCCGCAGATCTACGCGGTGCGGGTGGTGCTCAGCGCGCTGACCGGGGATCGGCTGCTGGAACCGGTCTACGTGCGGATCGGACTCGCCGGTGTCGCCGTCGTCGGTCTGGTGGTGCTGGCCGGAACCGTGGCCGCGTGGTGGAGAGCCGACCGGAGGACGCGATTCGTCACCGCGGTGTCGCTGGTCATCTCGGTGGCGTACCTCTGCGCGCCGCTGTTCGTGCGGGGCACCGGCGGATACCTCGACTACCAGCGGTTCTGGCTGGGCGGATCGCGCTACACGATCGTGCCCCTGCTGCTGCTGTGGACGGCCGTGATCGTGCTGCTGGATCGGTTCGCGCAGCGGTGCGGACCCCGCCCGACCCGGTTCGGCGTGAACGCGTCCGCCCTGGTCGGGACCCTGACCGCCGTCTTCCTCGGAGTCCAGTTGCTCCACGGGTGGGCGGCGCCGAGCGTTCGGAGTGGTGGTCCGTCGTGGAGCGCGGAGGTGCGGGAGGCTCGTCTCGACTGCCGAACACCGGTGGCAGCACGTGATCGGCAGCGAACCGTGCTGGTCGGCGACTACGAGGACGGCCACTCGGTAGCCATCGTCCCCGCTGCCGACCAGGTGACCATCGTGACGGCCCCCGAGGTCCGCGAGGGGGAGGCACTGCTGTTCGGTGTCGTCGTCCCCTGCTCACGCCTGAGGTGAGGATCGCCGGCTCCGGGGAACCGCTCAGTGGAAGCGGTTCTGGGCGGCTTCCAGGCCCTCGGCCGCCAGCACTTCGACGGCGTCGGCGCAGCGGTCCACGAAGTACCCCAGTTCGCGGCGCTCGGTGGCGGAGAAGTCCTTGAGGACGTAGTCGGCCGGGTCCATCCGGCCGGGCGGGCGGTCCACGCCGAAGCGCACGCGCAGGTAGTCCCGCGTGCCCAGCGACTTGCTGATCGAGCGCAGCCCGTTGTGCCCGTTCTCCCCGCCGCCGCGCTTGAGCCGCACGGTGCCGTGGGGCAGGTCGAGCTCGTCGTGGATCACGATCACCGAGGTCGCGGTGACCTTGTGGAACTTCGCGATCCCCGCGACCGGTCCGCCGGAGAGGTTCATCAACGCGCGGGGTTTGGCCAGCACCGCCCGGACACCGGCCAGCCGTCCCTCGACGACCTCGGTGCCGGTCTTGTGGGCCTTGAACTTGCCCCCCGCGCGGGCGGCGAGCTCGTCGGCGACGAGGAAGCCGATGTTGTGCCGATTGCCCGCGTAGCGTGGTCCCGGATTGCCGAGACCGACGATCAGTGCCGGTCCCTGCCGGTTCGGCTCGGGTGTGCTCACGCGGCAACGCTCCCTGCATGACTCGAATCTGCGTGACTCGAATCGACGATACGAGACCGACGGTGCGCCACCCGTCGTGGCGCACCGTCGTGAATTCGGCGTCGTGGAGTCAGGACGCCTCGCCGGAGGTCTGCTCCTCGGAGGCCTCCTCGACGACCCCGGCGCCCGTGGTGTCGATCTCCGACTCCATGTCGGCCGCGGTCGGTGCTCCGCCGACGGCGGCCACCAGGGCCTCCGGGTCGGTCTGCAGGGTCGCACCGCGCGGCAGCGTGATGTCGGAGGCGTGGATCTGGGTGCCACCCTCGAGGCCGTCGATCGAGTACTCGATCTGCTCGGGGATGTGCATCGCCTCGGCTTCCAGCGACAGCGTGTTGTGCTCCTGGGTGACCAGGGTGCCGGGAGCGGCCTCGCCGGTGAGCACGAGCGGCACGTCCACGACGACCTGCTCGCCGCGCCTGACCAGCAGCAGGTCGACGTGCTCGATGTAGTTCTTGATCGGGTGGCTGGTGACCGTCTTGGTCAGCGCCACCTCGCTCTCGCCGCCGGCCACGTCCAGGGTCAGCACCGCGTTGCGGCCGTTGTTCCTGAGGGCGCGGGCGAACTCGACGGTGGGAAGGGACAGGTGCTTGGGGTCGGAGCCGTGACCGTAGAGCACTGCGGGGATCTTGCCCGCACGGCGGGTGCGGCGGGCCGCACCTTTGCCGAACTCGGTGCGCGGTTCGACGGTGAGACGTACCTCGGACACGGTGTTGCACTCCTCGTGACGGCGGAACGTGGAATCGGTCGCTGGCCTGCGGCGGCGGGCGCGCGACTGGTACGAGGTGGATTCGGCGTGCCAACGACACCGAACTTCTCGATCACCACACCAGTGCGCCGATCAACACGTCGGCGGCCACTAAGCCACCGCGTCGATCACGCCGGGTTCACCACCCGGCCTCGCCGAGGCAACCTGGACAGTCTAGGAGTCCTCTTGACGGGGCTGCTAACCGGGGTCCTGCGGTCGCCGGACTCCCGAGATCGCATCCGGCCCGGTTCTTCCACGTGAACGACGTCACCACTACGTTGATCCGCATGGCTGTCGACGCGACTTCGGAGACCCCGGGAGCCCCACCCGACCGAGGGTGGGGCTCCCGGCTCAAACAGATCGGCCCCGGGGTGATGGCGGCTGCCACCGGCGTGGGGGCCGGGGACCTCGTGGCCAGCATGGTCGCCGGTGCCCGCTACGGCTACGCCCTGTTCTGGGCGGTGGTGCTGGGCACGGTGTTCAAACTCGCGCTCGGCGAGGCGATCGGCCGGTGGCACCTGGTCTCGAACCACACGATCCTGTCCGGCTGGCGCACGCTCGGCCGGTGGGCGACCGGGTTCTTCGGCGTCTACATCGTGATCTGGGGATTCATCTACGGCGCGACGGCGATGTCGGCCTCGGCGCTGCCGCTCAACGCGCTGTTCCCCGGACTGTCGGTGCGCTACTGGGCGATGCTGTGCGGGCTGGCGGGACTGCTGCTGGTGTGGTTCGGCCGCTACGGCTTGCTCGAAAAACTCATGACGGCGCTGGTCGCGGTCATGTTCGTCACCGTCGTGGGCACCGCCGTGCTCGTCGGTCCGAACCTGACCGCTCTCGGAGCCGGTCTGGTGCCGAGCCTGCCGGACGGCTCGACGGCTTACGTGCTCGGTCTGATGGGCGGGGTCGGCGGCACGATCACGATGGCCGCCTACGGCTACTGGACCTTCGCCAAGGGATGGCGCAGCCCGGGATGGCTGCCGTTCATGCGCACCGACAACGCGGTCGGCTACGTCACCACGGGTGTGTTCGTGGTGGCGATGCTGGTGGTCGGTACGGAGATCCTGTTCGGCAGCAGGGTCGTCGGTGGTGACGAGGGACTGCTGCGGCTGGCCGACACGCTGGCCGCGGACTACGGGCAGTGGGCGCGGATCCCGTTCCTGGTGGGCTTCTTGTCCGTGGCGTTCACTTCGCTGCTGGGAGTGTGGAACGGGGTGAGCCTGCTGTTCGCCGACTGGTGGCGTACCTGGCGGCTGCCCCGTTCGGCGCCGCCGGAGACCGCGGACGCCTACGCTCACAAGGCCGGGGAGCACAGCAGGCCCTTCAAGCTGTACCTGCTGTGGTTGACGGTGCCGCCGATGGCGCTGCTGTTCCTGGACAAGCCGTTCCAGCTCGTCATCGTCTACGGGGTGCTGGGCGCGCTGTTCATGCCGTTCCTGGCCGGAACGCTGCTGGTGCTGCTGAACTCTCCGACGTTGATGCCAGCCGAGCACCGATCCCGCTGGCTGTCGAACACCGCGCTGGTCCTGTGCCTGGTGCTGTTCGTCAGCGTGGGAGTGAACAAGATCGTCGGGATGCTCTTCTAGCGGTGCTCGAATCGCTTGGGTGAACCCGATTTCGCGCGAAACCCGGAAATCCGGGTTTCGCGCGAAATCGGGTAACCCTCGTGTCGCCGACGGCGGCCGCGTGCTCCGGGCCGCCGGCGCCACGTTCGTGCCGGTTTCAGGTGCGTCGGCTCAGGAGTGGCCGTCGAACAGGCCGGTCACCGACCCGTCCTCGAACACCTGGTGGATGGCCCTGGCCACCAGCGGCGCGGCCGAGAGCACGGTGAGGTTGTGGAACCGGCGTTCCTCGGGGATCGGCAGGGTGTTGGTCAGCACGACCTCGCGGGCACCGCACGAGGACAGTCGATCCACCGCCGGGCCGGACAGCACGCCGTGCGTGGCGGCGATGATCACGTCGGAGGCGCCGGCCGCCAGCAGCTGCTCGGTGGCCTTGGTGATGGTGCCGCCGGTGTCGATCATGTCGTCGACCACCACGCACAGCCGCCCCTCCACGTCACCGACGACGCGGTTGGCCACCACCTGGTTGGGCTTGGTGGGGTCGCGGGTCTTGTGGATGAACGCCAGCGGGGTCCCGCCGAGGTTGTCCGCCCACTTCTCGGCCACGCGCACCCGGCCGGAGTCCGGGGAGACCACGGTGATGTCCCGGTCGCTGTGGTTGTCCCGGATGTAGTCCGAGAGCACGGTCTGGGCGAACAGGTGATCCACCGGACCGTCGAAGAAGCCCATGATCTGGTCGGTGTGCAGGTCGACCGTCAGGATGCGGTCCGCGCCCGCCGTCTTGAACATGTCGGCCATCAACCGCGCCGAGATCGGCTCGCGGCCCTTGTGCTTCTTGTCCTGACGCGCGTAGCCGTAGAACGGCACGACCGCGGTGATGCGCTTGGCACTACCGCGCTTGAGCGCGTCCACCATGATCAACTGCTCCATGATGGCGTCGTTGATCGGCTGGGAGTGCGACTGGATGACGAACGCGTCGCAACCGCGTACCGACTCGTCGTAACGAACGAAGATCTCGCCGTTGGCGAACTCGTAGGCGGCTTGCGGGGTGACCGTCACGTCGAGTTGTTTGGCCACCTCCTCGGCAAGATCAGGGTGGCTGCGGCCGGAAAAGAGCTTGAGACTTTTTTTCGGCGTGGCGGACATGGCACTCACGGTCATGGTCCCTCCCCGTTGACGCCCGTCAGGGGGCGTGGCTCGTCGGATTGGTGGTTGTCTCGCCCAGCGCACGCTGTGCGGCCTGGTCTGCGGCGGTGCCGGGACGGCGCTTGGCCACCCAGCCCTCGATATTGCGTTGTCTCCCACGCGCGACCGCCATGGCGCCGGGGGGCACGTCGTCGGTGACCACCGATCCTGCTGCGGTGTACGCACCGTCACCGACGCGCACCGGAGCGACGAACATGTTGTCCGCGCCGGTACGGGCGTGGGACCCGATCACTGTGTGATGCTTGGCCACGCCGTCGTAGTTGACGAACACCGAAGCGGCACCGATGTTGCTGTGCTCCCCGATGGTCGCATCACCGACGTAGCTCAGATGCGGAACCTTGGTTCCCCGTCCGATATCGGCGTTTTTGACCTCGACGAACGCGCCCACCTTGCCGTCGGGGCCCAACCGGGTTCCCCGACGCAGGAAGGTGAAGGGGCCGGCGGAGGCACCGGCGGCGACCTCGGCGCCCTCGCCGTGGCTGCGGACGACGCTGGCACCCTCGCGGACCGCGCAACCGGTCAGCGTCGTGTCCGGTCCGACGACCGCGCCGGTTCCGACGGTGGTTCCGGAGCGTAGTTGAACTCCCGGCTCCACCACCACGTCGGGGGCCAACTCGACGTCGCAGTCCAGCCACACGGAGGAGGGGTCGGTCACCGTGACGCCCTCGCGCATCCAGTGCAGCACCAGCCTGCGGTTGAGCTCGGCACCGAGCTTGGCCAGCTGCACGCGGTCGTTGACGCCCTCGACCAGCCACGGGTCGTCGCACACCAGCGCACCGGCGGCGTGGCCGTCAGCGCGGGCGATGGAGACCGCGTCGGTGAGGTAGAGCTCACCCTGCGCGTTCTCGGTGGACAGTCGCCGCAGCGCGTCGTCGAGGAACGCGGCGTCGAAGGCGTACACCCCGGAGTTGATCTCCCGCACGGCCGCCTGCTCGGCGGTGGCGTCCTTCTGCTCCACGATGCCGGTGATCCGGCCGTCGTCGTCGCGCAGCATCCGGCCGTACCCGGTGGGCTCGTCCACCACGGCCGTCAGGACGGTCACCGCGTTGCCTGCCGCGCGGTGCTCGGAGAGCAGCTTGCTCAGGGTGGTGGCGTCGAGCAGGGGAATGTCCCCGTAGGTGACGAGCACGGTCCCGCTGTCGGCGCGGGTCAACCGGGACAGCCCGCACGAGACGGCGTGCCCGGTTCCGAGCTGCTGTTCCTGCACGACCGTGTCGACCTCGCGCCCGAGCGCTTCCGCCAGCTCCGACAGCTGCTCGGTGACGGCTTGTCTGCCGTGACCGACCACCACGGTCAGTTCGTCGGGCTCGACGCCTGCCGCGGCACGGACCGCGTGTTCGACCAGGGGTCTGCCGGCCAGGGTGTGGAGCACTTTCGGTGTGGCCGATCTCATGCGGGTGCCCTCGCCGGCGGCCAGCACGACGGTGCTGACGGGCTCACGGGGCACGTCGTCCGAAGGCGGCCGGGCAGTTGTGCCCTGGAGCATCGATGCTCTCCCTCGGTGTCGAGCGGGTACGACGCCGCTTCGCCGGTGTCTCACCGGCGGGCAGGCTCAACGGTGAGCTACTGCCGTGGCGTCCGAACGGGTGAAGGGTAACGGGCTGGACGGCGTCGGGGACCGGTGCCCCGTCGAGGGACACCGACCCCGACGGCTTCCGATGGTACCGAGCATCGCTCGTGCGCACCCGTACTCGAGGAGTGTTCCGGTCTCCGCTCAGACGGCTTCCGGGGGGACCCACGCGTGACCGGCGGACGGTGTCTGATCACCCGACAGCGCCACGACGCTGTTGCCGCCCCCGCGTTTGGCCCGGTACATCGCCGCGTCGGCGCGGGCCAGCACCTCGACGTTGGTTTCCTGCGGGCGCATCGTGACCACTCCGATGGACAACGTCACACCGCGGGACACCGCCATCGGCAGCTGGCCGACCGCGTCGACGGTGCGCCCCAGCGCCGCGTCGGCCTCGGCGAGCGTGACCGTGGGCAGCAACACCACGAACTCGTCACCGCCGTAGCGGGCGACCATGTCGTCACCGCGCAGGGTGTCTCGCAGGGTCCGGGTCACCACTCGGAGCACCTCGTCGCCCTCCGCGTGCGAGGAGCGGTCGTTGACGGTCTTGAACCCGTCGAGGTCGACCAGGGCCACCGACAGCGGCTGCGAGTCCGACTGCTCCAGGAGCTTGTCGAGGTTGCGGTCCAGGGCGCGCCGGTTGGGCAGGCCGGTCAACGGGTCCTGGAGCGCCTGCTGGCTGATCGCGCCGTGCTCGCGGCTGAGCTGCGTGTTGGCCAGCCGGGTCTTGAGCGTGTTCATGCGGGTCTGCCGCATCTCCCACAGCTCGTCCTCCAGCTCGCGGGCGTAGTCGCGCCAGGAATCGCTGCCGACGTCGTCGGTGAGGTGGGCGTACTCGCGGGTCAGCGAGATTCGCAGGGTCGGTTCGGCGGCGTCGTGCCCCAACCGGTCGCGGGTCTCGGCGAGGACCTTGACCGCTTCGTCGGTGCGGTGGGTGCGGTGCAGGCAGCGGGAGAGCGCGAGGACGACGATGACCTGCTCGCCGGCGTGCAGGGAGGACTCCGGTGTCTCCAGGTTCTCCAGGAACTCCAGGTGCTCGGGGCCGGGGGCGGCCAGCGCGCGGGCTGCCCCGAGCACCGGTATCTGCTCGGCCGCCGACTTGTCGGCCCTGCGGGGGAACAGCGACTGGTGCCACGGCTCGTTGATGGCCGTGGCCAGGTCCGCCGCGGTGTGGAAGCGGTCGACGGCGGCCTCGGCGTCCCCGAGCCGTTCCAGCCGCAGGCCCCAGCCGATCAACATCCGGCACCGGTTGATCATGTGGACGGTGATCTCGTGCGGTCCACCGCTTTCCCTGATCCGGTGATGGGCGCGGGCCATGATGTCGTTGGCCATGTCGTAGATGCCCAGCTGGGTGAGTATCACCCCGATGTCGATCAGGGCGGTGGCCAGCAACCGCTCCCAGGAGCGGCGACCGAGCGTGGCGTCGGGGATCAGCTCGTCCTCCAGGATCGCCAGCCCCTCGGCGAGCTCGGTCAGCGCGTTGTCCTCGCTGCCGGCCGCGAACGCCTGCTTGCCCCGCAGCGCGTAGGCGTCGGCCTGGAGCACGAGCAGACCGTGCCTGCGCGTGTGGTTGAGCAGTTCGTCGAGCAGCTCGCCCGCGTTGCCGACGAGCTCGGGATTGCTCAGTCGCAAGGCGACGCAGTGGCGGATGAGCTGGGCGACGACGCGGGGTTCGCCGCGTCGTCGAGCCTCGCGGAGTAGCTCGTCCGCCTCGTGGAGGCTGGAGGACCATCCGCGGGATCCGCTGTGCTGGCCCACGGCGTTGAGTTCACGCGCACGACCCACCAGCCACGCGTCGGACATCTCGCCCAGCGTGGTGGCCGTCTCCTCGTGTAGCTCCACCGTGTGGTCGTGCAGCGACGCACACCCCCTGCCGACGTACCTGTGCCGACGTCCTCGTTCGGCCGCGGGTCACGACCGCCCAACTCGGCGAGCTGCTCGGTCGACGATCGACCGCTCCGCCGCCAGGATTCGAACCTGGACCTTCGGAACCAAAATCCGAGGTGCTGCCCTTACACCACGGCGGACCGCACGACCTCGACATATCGACATCGGCGCTCCACCGTCGAAGCCTACCGAATGCGGTACCTCGTTGTCGTACAGCGACATGGTGCCATGCTCGTTCGGCGGGTTTGACCTCGGCCGTGTCGGAGAGCTCCACAACGGGTATGACACGCCCGTGTGCACATGACACGCCGTCATCGCGCGCGGGGGTCGTGACCTCCCGGAGCGACATAACCTACGCTGTCGTAGGTTACGGTACCGTAGGCTTGGGTTGAACCCTTGAGGTGAACGAGGCCGTACCGACCGTCCGGCGGTCGGGATCGTGGCTCGCGGACGGCTACCGTTACCACCTCCCGAACCAGTTGAGGTAGTAGAGCATGACCACAGCGACAAGCAACGCTTCCCAGGAGGCGTCCCACACCGGTTCGAAACCGAAACCGAAACCGCTCACCATGGGTGAGCGTCCCCGGATCGCGCAAGTGCTGGTGTACTTGTTCGTCCTCGTACCACTCGTGGCGCTGATCGCCGCCGTGCCCGCGGCCTGGGGCTGGGGGCTGGGCGTGGTGGACATCTCGCTGGCCGTGGCCTTCTACGTGATCAGCGGCCTCGGCGTGACGGTGGGCTTCCACCGGTTGTTCACCCACGGTTCCTTCAAGGCCAACCGCTTCGTGAAGTTCGGCCTGGCGATCTCCGGGATGTTCTCGGTGCAGGGTCCGGTGATCACCTGGGTCGCCGACCACCGGCGGCACCACGCCTACTCCGACCGCGAGGGCGACCCGCACTCGCCGTGGCGGTTCGGCAATTCGGCCTCGGCGCTGGCCAAGGGATTCTGGTACTCCCACATGGGTTGGTTGTTCGAGCGCAACCTGACCAACTCCGACCGCTTCGCTCCCGACCTGATCAAGGACAACGGGCTGCTGCGGGTGAACAAGCTGTTCCCGGTGTGGACGCTGGCGAGCTTCGCCCTTCCCGCCGTGCTCGGCGGTCTGATCACCTGGTCCTGGTGGGGCGCGCTGACGGCCTTCTTCTGGGCCGGACTGGTGCGCGTGTCGGTGCTGCACCACATCACCTGGTCGGTGAACTCGATCTGCCACATGATCGGCGAGCGGCCGTTCAAGAGCAGGGACAAGGCGGCGAACTTCTGGCCGCTGGCGATCATTTCCTTCGGCGAGTCCTGGCACAACTCGCACCACGCCGACCCGACCTGCGCCCGACACGGCGTCCTGCGCGGGCAGCTCGACATCTCCGCCCGGACGATCTGGGCGTTCGAGAAGCTCGGCTGGGCCTGGAAGGTGCGCTGGCCCAACGAGAAGAGGTTGGCCCGCATCGCGGCCACCGAGCAGGCGTAGGGGTTCTTTGGAACGGTCACCTGTCGGTACGCGTGGGAGGTGCTCGTTTCCGGGAGGAATCGGGCACCCCCACGGCCCCGTGGGGTCAACGTTTGTCGAGCGCATAGGGTGGCCGGAATGGCGGCACGGCGACGGGCACGAGGCGCGGCCGATTCGAACCGGCGCACGGGCAAACGACGTGCTTCACGGGTGCGGATGACGGGGGAGGAGCGGCGCCAGCAGCTGCTCGACATCGCACGTGCCCTGTTCGCGGAGAAGGGCTTCGACGGCGCCTCCATCGAGGAGATCGCCCACCGCGCCGACGTGTCCAAGCCCGTGGTCTACGAGCACTTCGGCGGCAAGGAAGGCATCTACGCCGTGGTCGTCGACCGCGAGATGCGCAACCTGCTCGATCTGATCGTCTCGGCGCTGTCGGCCGGCCATCCCCGTGAGCTCCTGGAGCAGGCGGCCTGCGCGCTGCTGGACTACATCGACACCTCCACCGACGGCTTCCGCATCCTGGTGCGGGACTCGCCGGTGGCCAGCACCACGGGCACCTTCTCCAGCCTGCTCAACGACATCGCCAGCCAGGTCGAGCACATCTTCGGCCTGCAGTTCAGCGCCAAGGGCTACGACCCGAAGCTCGCGCCGCTGTACAGCCAGGCCCTGGTCGGCATGGTCGCGCTGACCGGGCAGTGGTGGTTGGAGGTGCGCAAGCCCAAGCGGGACGAGGTCGCCGCGCACCTGGTCAACCTCGCCTGGAACGGGCTGTCCCACCTGGAGCACAAGCCCGAGATTCACATCCGCAAGTAGGGCGGCTCGGCGGCTAGGACCCGTCGCCCCGTTCCGCGGTCTGCCTGCTCAGCACGAGCAGCGCGATGTCGTCGTCGACGGCGGCGGACCCGACGAGCCTGCCCATCACCGAGGCGCAGACGGACTCGGCAGGGGCAGCGGTGACCTCCTTGCTCAGGAGCTCCAACCCGTCGTCGATCGAGCTGCCACGGCGCTCCACGAGGCCGTCGGTGTAGAAGCAGACCGCCGCACCGGGGGGCACTTCGAGGAAACTCGTCCGGCGCGACCGGTGAGCGATCCCGAAGCCGACGGGCGGGTCGACCGCGATGTCGGCGAGCGCGGCCGATTCGGCGGGGAGGGCCCGCACCGGCGCGGGATGCCCCGCCAGCGAGAGCCGCAGTTGGTTCGTCGAGGGATCGAAGATCGCGTAGGCGACGGTGGCCATCGCGCGGGTCTCGAAGTGAGTGGCCTTCCGGTCGAGTTTGCCGAGCGCCTGGCCCGGGTCCTCGGTTTCCAGGGAGTAGGCCCGCAGAGCACTGCGCAGCCGGCCCATCACGACGGCGGCGGAAAGTCCCTGGCCCACCACGTCGCCGACCACGATGCCGATCCGACCGGTGGGGAGCGTGAACACGTCGTACCAGTCGCCGCCGACACCGGTCCCGTCCCCGGGAACGTAGCGGGCGGCGAGCGTGGTCCCCGCCACCTCGGGGAGCTGGTCGGGAAGGAGGCTGCGGTGCAGTGCCGCGGCAGCGGCCCGCTCCGCACGGGACGTGTTGGCTTTGGTGGCCAGCGCGATCCGATCGGCCACGAGCTGGAGCAGGTGCATGTCGTGGTCGGTGAAGCGGCGAGCCGTGAACGCGCCCACGTGCAGCACGCCGACAAGCTCCCCGCTGGTCAGCATCGGTATCCCGAGCAGCGAACTGACGCCCTTTTCCCAGAACAGGGGATTGACCACAGTGGTGCTGTCGACTTGGTCCAGCACGAGCGGTTGCTTCCGCTGCGCGACGGTTCCGGCGAAGCCCTTCCCGACCGGAATGTGGATGCCCTGGCGGACTTCCTCCTCGATACCGACCGCAGCGGTGGCGACCAACTGTTGACGCTGGTCGTCGTGGAGCAGGACCGTGGCCGTGTCGACGTTCAGCAGCCCCCGCACCCGCTCCAGCAGTTCGTGGAGAAGTGCCTCGAAGTCAAGACGAGCGAGCGCGGTGTCGGTCACTCTCGTGATCTGGTGCAAACGATCTTCGGCATCGTCCGTCGAGTCGACTGAGTTCGACATGGCTCAAGCATAGTCGTGGGATTTTCCCCGCCACCTTCGTCCTGCCCGTACCGGGTCGATCCGGTACCGCTGATTCGCGGTGGAGCGCTCGACCGCGGCGCGCGCCGCGGCGCTCTCACACCGACGACGGGGATCACCGGAATTTTGCCAAATGGTTATCAACCGAGCAGCATGGAAGCATGAGCGCTTCCGCACACTCGCACGAGTCCGGCGAATCCATGAGTGTGGCCATCGAGAGGGACGAGCGAACTCTCGTTGTGAAGGTGTCCGGTGAGATCGACCTGGTCACATCGCCACAGTTGGAGCAGGAGCTGACGCGGGTGCTGGAGGAGCGTCCCGAGGTGCTCGTGCTCGACATCACCCGAGTCACCTTCCTGTCCTCGGCGGGCCTGGCCGTGCTGGTGAGCACGAACCAGCATGCGGGTGAGCGCACCCGCTTCCGCGTCGCCGCCGACGATGCGGTGACGTTGCGGCCGATCCAGCTGATGGGTTTGGACAGCGAGTTCCCCGTGTATCCCTCCATGAAGGAGGCTGTAGCGGCCTAGGTCCGAACCGCCGCACGTCGTCGGCGGACGGGGGCCTGGGCGCTGCTGCTCAGCTCCACACGGCCCGAGGGGCACACGGACGTTAGGTGAGCGATTCGGCATGGACACCGACCGAGCCGATCAAACCCGCTCGTGCGAAGGCGAGCCCCTTGATACCTCGACCACGGGGGTGGAGCACCGGGCGGTCCCTGCCAGTGCCGATCGGTTACCGGCATTGCGGTGTGTTCTGGCGGACTGGGCAACCCGGGTGGGCCTGAGCGCCGACAGCGTCGAAGCGCTCGGTCTGGCCAGTTATGAAGCCATGGCCAATGTGGTCGAGCACGCTTACACCGACGGAGAGGGTGAGCTCGATCTGACCGCGGTGCTCCTGCCCGCCGAGAACCGGGTGCGAGTGACCGTGTCCGACCGGGGCGCGTGGACCACTCCTCCCGCTCAGTCCGACGTGCGGAAAGGCCGCGGTCTGCCGCTGATTCACCACTTGGCCGAGGAGGCCGAGGTCATCGCCGTTGCGGACGGCACGATGGTGCGCATGTGGTGGTCGATCCCCGCCGCGGGGTGAGGTGAATCGGTCACCGGAGGTGCGCGGGCCCGAGCGGGACGAGGTCGCCGCGCACCGCGCCGTGCTCGGTCCGCGCGATCGGAGTCATGGCGCCGCGCCGGTGGTCGTGCTCGTGGCGGTGCTCCGCGAGCGGTCGGCCAGGATGGCGGTCTCGTCGGCGATGGTCGTCCACAGCGCGGTGGGCATGAAGTGCCCCATGCCCGGGTAGGACACGAGCCGGGCTCCGGGGATGGCCTTCGCGGTCGCGTGCGCCGCACCGACGCGCAGCACGGGGTCGCTCTCGCCGTGGAGCCCGAGTGCGGGGACGCGGATGTCGGCGAGGTCTCCGCGGAAGATCGTCGCGTTCGCCTGCCGCGGGGAGGCGGTGGGATCCAGCGGGGGGCGATCGTGGGAGAGCTCGGTCAGGCCGCGCACCAGCTCCTCGTCGAACGGGTGGGTGTCCGAGTTGAGCACGCGCATCACGGCGACGATCGCCTCGACGAAACCCTCGCGACTCCTCCCGTCGGCCGTCCCCCTGGCTGGGGGGCAGCAGCCGGAGAACGTTGGCGAAGTCGAAGTGGCGGACCATGATCGTCCTGCTGTTTCCGGGGGCGGCGGCCATCGACGTGAGGCTGTCGACCCGGCCCGGGTGCCGCAGCGCGGCGTGCTGAGCGATCATGCCGCCCAGCGAGCCGCCGACCAGGTGTGCCGACTCCAGCCGAGCGCGTCCAGCACGGCCATCGCGTCCTCGACCATGTCGGCGCTGGTGTGGGCGCGGTCGCCCGCCGAGAACAGGGTTCTGACCGGGTGCTGGGGCTCGTGCGAGTGAAAGTGCGTGGACAGCCCCGAGTCGCGGTTGTCGAACCGGGCGACGTGGAAGCCCCGTTCGGCCAGCGCCGCGCAGAAGTCCTCCGGCCACCACACCATCTGACACATGTTCCCCGTGGTCAGCAGGAGCGGTTCTCCTTCGGGGGAGCCGAAGGTTTCGCAAGCGAGTTCGACCTCGCCGTTGCGGGCCCTGCGGAGGGTCATGGCTCCTCCTCTGCGAGTACACCGCACTGGGTTTTGAGGCAAACAAGTGAGTACGGTGTACGCGACTCGATGATCGGGCGGGTGAGGTCACGAACGCACCTTCGCCGGGGCGACAATGGTGCGGTGTCCGACGGCGTGATCTGGCTTCGCCAGGAACAGCCCGCGCGGGGTCCGCGGCCGTCCAGGAGCAGGGCCGAGATCGTGGCGGTGGGTGTCGGGATCGCCGACGTCGAGGGGGTCGACGCCGTCTCGATGCGCCGGGTGGCCTCGGAGGTGGGCCTGGGCGCCATGTCGCTGTACCGCTACGTCTCCGGCAAGCACGACCTGCTCGATCTCATGCTCGACGCCGTCGCGGCGGAGTACGAGCTCCCCGAGGCTCCGCCGGGGGACTGGGAGGCGGATCTGCGTGGTGTGCTGCACCAGTCGCGCCGGATCATGCACCGGCACCCGTGGGTTCCCCAGCTGGCGATCACGCGTCCCGACTACGGTCCGAACAGCCTGCGCTACCGCGAATTCTGCCTCGCCGCGCTGCGACCGGCCGGACTCGTCTCCGGATCGGGACTGGAGGCGCTCGCCCTGATCAACGCGTGCGTTTCCGCGTACGTGGCCAACGAGGTGGCCGAGCAGCAGGAGTCGGGGGCGGACCGGTAGGAGCGCCGAGCAGTGGCGGGCGGCGACGGCGCGCTACCTGAACGGCGTCGTGGAGAGCGGGGAGTCCCCGTTGGTGTCCCGGGCGATCTCCGAGGGCGGCGCGGCCCCGGACGCCGACGCGCGGTTCGAAGGCGCCGTCGACAAGCTGCTCGACGGTCTCGTGCGCTGAGCGGCCCTACTCCGACCGGGTGGCGTGGTCGTGGGCGGACTTGCTCCAGTCGGCGACCCAGTCCGGCAGCTCCGGGCGCTCGACGGACGCGGGCAGCAGGTCGAGCAGCTGATCGGGGGAGACGCGCTCGCCGTCGCGGCCCAGGAAGCGCGCCTGGATCACCGCGCTGGTGGCCGTGCGTCCTCCGGACAGCACGCGGTGCTGCAGGTAGAGGTGCCGCTCGTCCCAGCCGAGCACGCGGGTCTCGACGTGGAAGCGCCGGAACGGTCTCAGCGAGCTGCGGAACGAGGCCGTCTCCGCCTTCACCACCGCGTACCAGCCGCGCTCGCGCAGCCTCGACATCAGGCCGGAGCGAAGCATCAGGTCCATCCGGGCCAGGTCGAAGATCGAGAAGTAGACCCCGTTGTTCATGTGCCCCAGCAGGTCGAGGTCACCCGGCAGCACCCGGAACGGGGTGATCGAGGGGCCGAGGGGGCGAACCCGGGGCCACAGACTGCTGCGCAGCACCAGCGCGATCAGGCGTCCCAGCATGTTCATACGGTGTCCCCTTCCGGTCCGTTCCGGCCCATAAGTTACTCACAAGTAGGACCGTTGCGGTGAAGGGGGCTCGCCTCCCGTGACGTGCCTTACCGCCGCGTCACGCGCAGGAGCTCGTCGTCGTCGCCGTTGCTGGTGGTGATGTAGAGCGCGCCGTCGGGCCCCTGAGCGGCGGCGCGCAGGCGGCCGTGGGTGCCGTCGAGCTCGGCGGGGATCGAGACCTCGCGCACGCTCGCGTCGTCGGCCAGGTGGAACAGCAGAACCTTGCGGCCCTTCAACGCGGTCACCGCCAGCGCCCCGTCCAGCGGCCCCCATCGCGGCCCGGTCAGCACCGTCGCGTCGCAGACGGCCTCGGTCTCGCCGCCCGACGTCCACAGCGCCGGGACGGCGTCGGGGAACTGCTTCAGGTCGGTCATCGGAACCGATTCGTCGTAGAAGCCGGTGCGCCCTCCGCTCGACGGGTCCCAGCCGTAGTTGCCACCGGCCACCAGCGGGTTGAGCTCGTCGTCGACGTCCGGGCCGTGCTCGGCGACGAGCACCCGCCCGTCGCGGCGAACGGCGATCCCCTGCGGATTGCGGTGGCCGTAGGTGTGGATCAGGCGCGTGGCGGGGTCGGGGGAGTCGAGGAACGGATTGCCGGGCAGCGGACGGCCGGTGTCGAGGTTCAGACGCAGGACCTTGCCGCCGAGGCTGGACAGGTCCTGGGCGATCTCGGGACGCGCGGTGTCGCCGGTGGTGACCAGGAGAGCACCGTCGCGGGCCAGCGCGGGGCGGCATCCCGAGTGCCTGCCGCTCGGGTTCACCGGCAGCCCGGTCACCAGCGGACCGACGCGCCGCGCGCTGCCGCCGTCGGCCGACAGCCGCCAGGTGATCAGTCGAACGTCGACGGCCCGGCCGCCGACCTGGTGCGTCTGGCAGGTCACGAACCGCCGGTCGCGGGCGAAGCCGGGGTGCACGAGCAACCCCATCAGGCCGCCTTCCCCCGCGGCCAGCACGTCGTCGAAGTTCGCCCGCACCGGCCGGACCCGTCCGCCCGAAACCAGGGCGAGCCGACCGGGGCGCTGCGTGACCAGCGTGGAACCGTCCGGCAGGAAACCGACGTCCCACCCGTGTTCGAGTCCGCCGGCCACCACCTCGACGCGCAGTCCACCCGAGGTGGTCCTGCGGGGCCGCGCGGCACCGCGTCCGTTCGAACCGCTGCACCCGGCCAACAACAACCCGCCCGCCCCGGCCAGCAGCCCACGCCGCGTGATCATGCCCACATTCTTCCAGTGTCCGCCGGTTCGCGACACGTGTTCGCAATGCGGACACGCATTCACTCGGTGAACGGGCCGTTTTGGCACTCACACCGCCAAAACGGTCCGTTCACCGCGTTCGCCGGGCGGCACGCTCGGGGTGCAGAAGCGATGTGGGCGCGGGGTCGTAAGCTGGACGGGTCCCCCTGTACCACGGCTCCCCGTGACGGTCG
Organism: Halosaccharopolyspora lacisalsi; assembly: GCF_014137975.1. GTDB lineage: Bacteria > Actinomycetota > Actinomycetes > Mycobacteriales > Pseudonocardiaceae > Halosaccharopolyspora > Halosaccharopolyspora lacisalsi. The sequence continues at coordinate 145,989 of NZ_JACGWZ010000001.1, forward strand.
GGTGGGTATCTGTGTTTCCCGCGGCGGTGCGAGGTAGTTCCCATGACTCAGGCCGGTCCCCTGGCGGGGCTGCTCGAAACCCTGCTGAAGGACCCGGACGTGCGCCGGATCGTCGAGGCGGCCGACCGCTCTCGACTGGTGCTGGAGGGGCCGGCCGCGGCCCGGCCCCTGATCGCGTCCGCCCTGGCCTCCGAGCGCGGCGCGGAGCGTCCGGTGCTGCTGGTCACCGCGACCGGCCGCGAGTCCGACGAGGTCGCCGCCGCCGTCTCCGCCCTGATCGGTCCCGAGTCCGTCGAGGTGCTGCCCTCGTGGGAGACGCTGCCGCACGAGCGCCTGTCGCCGCGCGCCGACACCGTCGGACGCAGGATCGCGGTGCTGCGCAGGCTGGCCCACCCGGAGGAGCACCCCCACGGCCCGGTTCGGGTGCTGATCACCACGGTGCGCAGCCTGATCCAGCCGGTCGCTCCCGGGCTGGGAGAGCTGTCCCCGGTACGCCTGCGGCTGGAGGAGGAGCACGACTTCACCGCGCTGACCGAGCAGCTGACCGATCTGGCCTACGAGCGCGTCGACATGGTGGAGAAGCGCGGTCAGTTCGCCGTGCGCGGCGGCATCATCGACGTGTTCCCACCCACCGAGGAGCACCCGCAGCGCGTGGAGTTCTGGGGTGACGAGGTCACCGAGATCCGCCCGTTCTCCGTGGGTGACCAGCGCTCCGACGAGCAGGCGAGCCACTCCGAGCTGTTCGCGCCGCCGTGCCGGGAACTGCTGCTGACCGAGGAGGTGCGGCAGCGGGCCGAGGAGCTCGCCGCCCACCACGAGTCGGACCCGCAGCTGACCGAGATGCTCGGCAAGATCGCCGCGGGAGTTCCGGTCGAGGGCATGGAGGCGCTGATCCCGGCGCTGTGCGCCGGTCGGATGGAGCTGCTGACCGACCTGGTCGCGGCCGGTACCCACGTGGTGCTGGCCGATCCGGAGAAGGTGCGGGCCAGGGCCGCCGATCTGGTGCGCACCGGCAACGAGTTCCTGGAGGCCTCCTGGATGGTCGCCGCCGACGGCGGCAAGGCCCCGATCGACCTCGGCGCGTCGGCCTACCGCGACCTGGGCGAGGTCACCGAGTACACCCGCGAACTGGGGCTGCCCTGGTGGACGCTGAGCCAGCTCAGCAGCGAAGCCGTCGACACCGACGCCACCACCGCCGACGCCGAGGTGCTGCGCCCGGCGATCAGGGCGGTCGAGGCCTATCGCGGCGAGGCGGAGCGGGCCTTCGGCGATCTGCGCACCCACACGGCCGGTGGTGGGGCGGCGCTGCTCGTCGTGCCGGGCACCGGCACCGCGCAGCGTGCGGTGCAGCAGCTGCGCGAGGCGGAGCTACCGGCCAAGCACGCCGAGGAGGGGTTGGTCGCGGAACCGGAGTCCGGCGTGATCACGGTCGTGCGCGCGACCCTGGAGAACGGGTTCTCCGCGCCCGCCGTCGCCCTGAACGTGCTCACCGAGGCGGACATCACCGGCGGGGGCGGCGGCACGTCGACCAGGGACATGCGCCGGATGCCCTCGCGGCGCCGCGGCGGCGTCGATCCGCTGGCGCTCAAGCCCGGCGACCACGTCGTGCACGAGCAGCACGGCATCGGCAAGTACGTCGAGATGGTGCAGCGCACCGTCGGTGACGCCACCCGCGAGTACCTGGTGCTGGAGTACGCCTCCAGCAAGCGCGGTCAGCCCGGCGACCGGCTGTTCGTGCCCACCGACCAGCTCGACGAGGTCTCGCGCTACGTCGGCGGGGAGCTGCCCACGCTGAACAAGCTGGGCGGATCGGACTGGAAGAACACCAAGGCCAAGGCGCGCAAGGCCGTCAAGGAGATCGCCTCCGAGCTCGTGCAGCTCTACGCGGCCCGCCAGTCGGCGCCGGGACACTCCTTCGGCGAGGACACCCCGTGGCAGGCCGAGCTGGAGGACGCCTTCCCCTACGTCGAGACCGGCGACCAGCTGGCCGCGATCGAGGAGACCAAGGCGGACATGCGCAACTCCGTGCCGATGGACCGGGTGGTCTCCGGCGACGTGGGTTACGGCAAGACCGAGATCGCCGTGCGCGCCGCGTTCAAGGCGGTCCAGGACGGCAAGCAGGTCGCCGTGCTGGTGCCGACGACCCTGCTGGCCCAGCAGCACCTCAACACCTTCACCGAGCGGATGCACTCCTTCCCGGTGGTCATCAAGGGTCTGTCGCGGTTCACCGACCCGTACGAGGCCGAGCAGACGATCAACGGGCTGGCCACCGGTGAGGTCGACATCGTCATCGGCACGCACCGGCTGCTGCAGACCGGGATCCGCTACAAGGACCTCGGGATGATCGTCGTCGACGAGGAGCAGCGCTTCGGCGTCGAGCACAAGGAGCACATCAAGTCGCTGCGCACGCACGTCGACGTGCTGACCATGTCGGCCACGCCCATCCCGCGCACCCTGGAGATGAGCATGGCCGGCATCCGCGAGATGTCGACCATCCTCACCCCGCCGGAGGAGCGGCACCCGGTGCTGACCTACGTCGGCGCCTACGACGAGAAGCAGGTCGCGGCGGCGATCCGGCGCGAACTGCTGCGCGACGGTCAGGTCTTCTTCGTGCACAACCGCGTGCAGAGCATCGAGAAGGCCGCCCGCCACCTGCGGGAGCTGGTGCCCGAGGCGCGCATCGTCACCGCGCACGGACAGCTGAACGAGGACAAGCTGGAAAAGATCATCCAGGGGTTCTGGGAGCGCGAGTACGACGTGCTGGTGTGCACCACGATCATCGAGACCGGTCTGGACATCTCCAACGCCAACACGCTGATCGTGGAGCGGTCGGACACGCTGGGCCTGGCCCAGCTGCACCAGCTGCGCGGGCGCGTCGGCCGCGCCCGCGAGCGCGGTTACGCCTACTTCCTGTACCCGCCGGAGAAGCCGCTGACCGACACCGCCCACGACCGGCTGGCCACCATCGCGCAGAACTCCGAGCTGGGTTCCGGGATGGCGGTGGCCATGAAGGACCTGGAGATCCGGGGTGCGGGCAACATCCTCGGCGCCGAGCAGTCCGGCCACATCGCCGGGGTCGGGTTCGACCTGTACATGCGGCTGGTCGGCGAGGCGGTCGAAGCCTTCCGCAAGGACACGGGCGGAGGATCCGACGAGACCGAGGAGGAGCTCGCCGAGGTGCGGGTGGACCTCCCGGTCGACGCGCACATCCCGCACGACTACGTGCCGGGGGAGCGGCTGCGGCTGGAGGCGTACCGCAAGATCGCGGCGGCTCTCGGGGAGCCCGCGCTGGACGCGATGCGCTCCGAGCTGACGGACCGCTACGGCCCGCTGCCCGCTCCGGTGGAACGGCTGCTCAAGGTCGCGGCGTTCCGGCAGGTCTGCCGCGCCCACGGGATCACCGAGGTGACGTTGCAGGGCTCGTCGCTGCGGGTGACGCCGGTGGACCTGGCGGATTCGGCGCAGGTGCGACTCAAGCGGTTGTACCCGAAGGCGGTGTACAAGGCGACCATGCGCACGGTGTCGGTGCCGCGCCCGACCGAGGGCGCCGCGGGTGGACGAATGGGCGCCCCCGCGTTGCGCGACGAGGCCCTGCTCGACTGGTGCACCAAGCTCGTCGAGTCGCTGGTCGGGGCGCCCGCCGTGGCCTCCGCGTCCCCGGAGTAATTCACGATTTTCCCTAAAGTTGTGCCACAACTTTAGGGAAAATCGTGGGACGCCCGGGTCCGCCACCTACGCCAGGGCCCCGAGGATCCGGGCGAACTCGGCGGGGCGGTGGAAGAAGCCCGCGTGGCTGGTCTCGACCGAGTGCACGTCGAACGGGTTGTCCGGAGTCAGCGCGTCGGCCTCGGCGATCATCCGGTCCTGCGTGGCGAGCGTGATCGCCCGGTCCTCGGTCAACCGGACGTAGCTGCGCGGGATCGTGCCCCACGTCTCCGACCGCACCTGGCAGTCCTCGCCGCTCGTCGCGGTGTTGACGTCCGGTTCCATGAGGTCGACGAACTCGCGGAACCGGTCGTCGTCGGCGTCGGCCATGAGCGCGGCCTTCATCCGCGCGAACAGCGCCGGATCGGCGGTGCGCAGGTTGGACCGTGCGAACCCGAGTTCCGTCGAGTACCCCAGCATCGGGAACGGAACCTCGTCGAACAGGTTCGCCTCCTGCTCCGGCCACGCCATGCCCTCCGACATGGTCGAGATGCCCGCGCAGCACCACGCGGAGACGTAGACGAGCCGGTCGACGAGCTCGGGAGCGGCGTTGCCCGCGACGTTGAGGGCCATGCCGCCCGCACTGGTGCCGACCAGCACGACCGGTCCGTGCTCGGCGACCCGCCGGACGGTGTCGACGACGTGCTCCTCCCAGTCCGCGAGGGTGATCCCGGCCTGCGCCGACGGTTCTTCGGCGAGCGCTTCGAGGGCCTGCGGTGCCTGGTAGTAGGAAGCCGAGTGACGTGCGTGCGCGCCGTATCCGGGCAGGTCCAGCGCGAGCGAGCGATGTCCCAGCAGCGCCAGCTCGCGTTGCAGCGGCCCCCACACCCGAGAATTGCAGGCAGCACCGTGCACGAGCACGAACGTCGGCTGTCCCGTCGCGGAACCGTGTCTGGCGGAAGTGGTGTTCATCGGTCTCCTGTTCCCGGACGCGTGTCGCTAGGTCCCGCCCGAACGTACTCACAACGCCGGGGATTTTTGAGGGAATTTCCGGAGATGAGTCCGCAGGGGATGTGATTGTTCACAGGCCGGCACGGGTTCGGCTGCTGTGGTCGAGGCGGTTCGAGAGGGGCGCCGTGGTCGGGGTGTGACTCGTGCAGGCGGTGGCGGCCGACGTACTCCCGGGATTCCGGTGCGTCCGGTTCGGGTGGTGTGGCGGATTCTCGGTGGGGTTCGGCGGTGATGTGGGTGCGGAGGGCGGTGACGGTGATGGCCCCGGGTCCGGTTCCGGCGTGCTGGCCGGTGCACTCGCGGACGTAGCCGCCGCCGACGAGGCAGATCGTCATGACCAGCAGGGTGGCGCCCGAGACGGTCAGGGTGGCCGTGACCTGGGTGTGAGCGTCGATGAGCACGGTGGTCTCCCCTCAGAAGTCCCAGATGACGCCGGAGCACTCCTGCTGCTCGGCGATGTCGCCGCAGCGAGAGCACTGCTCGTGGATCGCGGCGGTGGTCGGGACGCGACCGGCCAGGGACGGAAAGGGCAGCCGGATCCAGCGCTGGCACAGCGTCGGCACCCATTCGCCGGGTGGGCGCGCTCCGGGCAGCACCTTGGTGGCGTGGCGGATGTCGGTGGACAGGCCGACGATCCAGAAGACGTCGTTGCGGCCGTTGTACGGACTCGGAAACATGGTCATCCTTTCGGGGTAACCCCTGGTCAGCTCCTTACCTCGGTCAAGCTAGATCGCTAAGGTTTGTTACAGCGAATTTGAAACAACGCAGTGCAGCAGTGTGTACAGCGGTATTTTTACATCAAGTGCTGACACGGTTCTCCCAGCGTTCCAGGAGGTCAACGCAATGAAACAGGCGGAAAGACTGCGTCAGGTCGGGATCGGTGTGCAACTGAAGAACCTGCGGAAAAAGAGCGGAATGACCACCCGATCGGTGGCATCCGCGCTCGGTCTCTCGCCCGCTTCGGTGAATCGCAACGAGCAAGGCCAGCGAGTTCCCGACCGGGAGGAGGCGAGCGCGCTGTGCGCGTTGTACGGAGTGACCGGTGACGAGAAGCGCGAGCTCATCGAGCGGATCGGGGAGACCTCCGAGACCGCCTCATGGTTGGCCACCGGGCATCTGCCCGACCAGCTGGCGAGCCTCATGGTGTTGGAACGGGAAGCAGTCGCGATCACCGATGCGCAGGTGGCGCTGATACCGGGGCTGGTGCAGACGGCGGACTACGCGCGCTTGGTGCTGGGCTCGCCTGCGGTGATTGACGAGGACGTCGAGCGCCGTGTCTCGACCCGTCTGGGGCGGCAAGCGATCCTGTCTCGGCCCAACGCTCCCGAGGTGTCGTTGTTCATCGACGAAGGGGTTCTGCACAGGTCTCTGGGTGACGCGTGGGTCATGCGTAGGCAGTTGGAACACTTGCTCGTGGTTCAACAGCGCGACAACGTCAGCGTCCGGGTACTCCCGTTCGACACTGCTGGCCATCCAGCAGTGGACGGTTCGTTCTCGCGGTACGAACTCGTGGACGGCAGCCCGTACATCTTCGTGGAAGGGCTGTCCTTTGGGGTCTTCATCACGGAACCAACTGAGGTGAAGCCGTTTGTGGAAGTCTGCCGTGTGCTGGACGACCGTGCGCTGGATGAGCAGGGTTCGAACAAGATGATCAAGGAGATCGCGGAGAGGTACGGCGATGAGTGAGCTGCGGTGGCGCAAGAGCACGCGGTCAGGGCAGTACAACTGCGTGGAGGTGGCGTTGGTCTCGGGGGGAGCGCTGGTGCGGGACTCCAAGGCCCCGGACGAGACTCGCGTCGGTGTGTCGGCGGGGCAGTGGCGGTCGTTCCTGACGCAGGTCAGGGCGGGTCGTTACGACGTGTGAGGCTTCGTGCCCGGATTTTGGCCGAACCGCAACACGGCCGTCCGAGCGTCTGGCAGACTGCGCGATGTTGACCGACGCAGGGGAGGTTCTGTGGGAGTCGTAAGCGCCTCGATGGCGATGACCAGTGACGGCATGGTGACCAAGCCCGCCGACGCCGAGCGCGCGATCGCCTCCGGCACGGCCAGCAGCGTCGGCTACGAGATCGACCGCGACCAGATCCCCGAAGTCATCACCAAGTTCCAGCGTGCGCTCATGCACTTGGACGATGCGGCGGGAAAGGCGCAGAGGATGGATCGCATCGTCCCTCCTGGCGGAGACCCCTACAGTCAGCAGGCGGTCAGGGCCATGGGGCCGGAGCTGGTAAGCAACTATCTGGGCTCCAACCAGCGTGACAAGGCGAACATGCAGGCGATGATCGAGAACCTGGACGCGGCCATGCGGCGCTACGACGCCGACGAGGACGAGGCCGCCCGTCGGTTCACCCCGGAGGCGTGACGGTGCGAAACAAGCTTGCCCTAACGGCTGCCGCGCTGTCGACGGTGGCCCTGCTGGCCGGATGCAGCTCAGGTTCGGGCGCCACTGAGTCTCCGGAACCTTCGTCCTCATCCGTGAACATGCACGGCGCACCGAAGGTGCGGAGTCCGCTCGATACCAAGGCGTTCCAGCAGAAGCCGTGCAGCGTGCTCAAGCCGGAGCAGATCGGCGCCCTGAATATGCAGCAGTGGGAGTCCGAAGTGGACATGGGGTCCACCGGTGGTCCTAAGTGCGCTTGGCGCTACATGGGCGGGCCACCTGACTACACGGTTTCCAGCACAGCAGTGACCTTTATGGTTGAAAGTGACGGGCTGAAGTCCTCGTACTTCCGGAAGGGCAAGGGCGTTTTCGAGTACTTCCGGGAATTGAAGCCGATCGTCGGATACCCGGCCATCGCGGCGGGTAGTTCGACTAGTACGCCGGAGAAGGAAGGCCAGTGTGAGGTCGAGGTCGGTGTCACGGACAGTCTGACCTTTCTCACGCAGGTTAAGTTTGGCAATGGCTCTTCCTACGCGGGCGATCCGTGCGGGCGTGCCCGCGACGTGGCGACCGAGGTCGTGAAGACCCTGAAGGCGGGTGCGTGATGGGCTGGGGCATGGATCTCGTCAATGGCGTCGTGGAGGGCGCCCAGAACGCCGGTAGCGCCGTCGTCGACGGAGTGCAGGCCGCTGCCAGCGCCACCGCGGACGGTTTCAACAACGCCTGCGACTGGGTGCACGACCAGTTGACGCCCGACATCCGTCCCGAGGGGACGAACGGCCACCAGATCTACGTGTGGTTCCACCACGGTCCCGGTACCGCCAGCCTCGACGATGCCGTTCAGGGCTGGGGCAAGGTGGCCGAGAAGCACACCGAGGTCTCCGCCGAGCTCGACGGCGCTCTCGGCATGATGAAGGCGAACTGGCAGGGCCAGGCCGCCGACGCGGCGCGGAGCTCGATCGGTCCGCTGCGCGACGCCGCCGACACGGCCAGCAGTCGCTGCCAGGAGGCCGGGAAGGTGCTGGAGGCGCAGAGCTCCGGGTTCAACGAGATCAAGAAGAACGTCACCGACGTGTCGGCCGAACCGCCGATGATGAACCCGCTGACACCGACTGCCAGCGCGGCCCAGGGGGAGATCTACCAGGCGCAGCAGCAGATGAACCAGGCGTCGCTGCGCAGCTACGGTGACGTCACCGGTGGCAACACGGGTGCGGTTCCGTCCTTCGACGGGCACAAGGAGCCCCCCAAGCCTCCGCCGCCGGACGGGCGGGACTCGGGCGACGGCATCGGTGTCGACGGCATCGGTGACGGTTCGGGGACGAACGCGACTCGCTACGGGAGCTCCAACGGGTCCGGTGTGGACTACTCGAATCCGGCGGGGACCGATCAGGCCGGTTACGACGGCAGCGGCAGTGGTAGTGGCAGCGGCAGTGCCAACACCGGCGGTGGCCACAACGGCGGCAGCGGCAGCGGTCAGGCTGCGGGGACGCGGTCCTCGTGGTGGTCGCAGCGCGGCGTCGTGGATACCGAGGCTTTCGGCGGTGACCATCGCGGTTCGGGCGGTATCGGTGTGTCCGCGGGTGCCGCCGGAGCCGCAGGAGCCGCCGGGCTGGTGGCCGGTGGCGCTGTTCTCGGTGGTGGTGTGCTCGGGAGCAAGGCCGGTGGTGCGGGCATCAGCGGTCGCGGCATCACCGGCACGGGAACGGGAACGGGAACGGGCACCGGTACCGGCGCGGGCGGTCGTGGTGGCACCGGATCGCTGCCCGGTGGTGGCCGCAGCGGTGTCGGCAGCGCTCCCTCGACGACGAGCGCGACGGGTGCGACGGGTGCGAGTGCCGCTCGCGCGACCACGAGCACCGGTGCGCCGATGGGGGGCGCGGCAGGGCGTGGTCGGCAGCAGGGCGACGACGACAACACCCACGAGCGTCCCGACTGGCTGCTCGACGAGCACGACCCCGACGACCTGTTCGGCACCGACGAACGCACCGCCCCTCCGGTCATCGGCATCACCAGCGCCGAGCAGGAACAGGCGGAACAGGAAAAGCAGCAGTGAGGACGGCGAACGGGGATGGTCGTGTCCCGACGGTTTGAAGCGATCATCAAGCAGCCGGTCCTGCTCGGCTACGCCTCCTACGACGTGCTGCACAGCGGTGAGTGCGGCGAGGGCGCTCCCAAGCCCACCGGGCTCGAAGGCGTCTCGCCGGGGCGCACGTACCAGGAACGCGTACGTCTGATCAAGGACGTGCTGGCCGAGCTGCGCGAGCGCGGACTGGCCTCCGTGGACAACCCGGTGCCGGAGCTGCGCGAGACCGTCCGGCTGCTGCACAACCCGCACCGGCGGATCTACGGCTGGTACGGCTTCGTCGAGGACGATCAGCGGGTGCAGGGCAGCTTCCACATCGCCGAGTCCGACGACGTGGCCGTGCTGGCGGCGTGGGAGCGCGGGCAGGTGCTGCTCGAACCGGTCGACGCCGACGACCTGCACTCGGTCGTGGCCAGTCTGCTGCCCGACGCCGTGGAACCGATCGCCGACGGCGAGATCGTCGTGACTCCGGAACGGCCCCGCCGCGCGAGCAACGACGACGACAGCGAACTGCCGTTCGTCGACCGCGATCTCGACCGCACCGAGCGGGACCCGGTGCAGCGCAAGCACGATCGCGTCGAGCAGCTCACCACCGGGGAGCAGCACTTCGTCATGCAGCTCGGCAAGGCCCACAAGAGCGCCCGGGGCGGGGAGAAGGTCAACGAGTTCCCGCTGCACTACTACTTCGGCGCCGAGGGCGCGGTGATGTCGGTGCTCAAGCGCTCCGGTCCGGATCCGGACGACGAACCGCTCCGGCACCTCATCCCGGCCACGCCCGAGGCCTTCCTCCGCGAGCTGCGCGCGCTGTAGGGGCCCAGCATCGTGGTGAACGGACCGTTTTGGCGGTGTGAGTGCGAAAACGGTCCGTTCACCCTTTGGGACAGTGGTCCGGGTCCTGACGACGACCCGGCCGGAAAACCTCGGTGGGGGAAAATCGCGAAACCCCGACGGGGACGGTGAAGGGGCGGACACGAGGTGTTGCTTCGTGAGAGAGTGCGCCCTGTGAGTCACGTCATCATTCGTCCCGCTCGCGTGATCGTCGCCGCACTGGCCGCCGCACTCCTGCTGGCCGGTTGCGGTGGTCCCAGCAGAGTCGGTGCCGCCGCGATCGTCGGTGATCAGCGCATCCCCGTCAGCCAGGTGGAATCCTGGTCCACCGTCACGATGAACGAGCAGCCCACGTTGAAGGAGAAGCTCCGGGAGCAGGGTCAGCTGGGCGAGCTCGGCAGGCGGCTGGCCGGTTTCGCCGTGCGCCAGCAGCTCGTTCGCCGGGTCGCGGAGAAGGAACAGCTCAGCGTCGACGAGCAGCAGGTCACCGCCCGGATCAAGGCGCAGGGCGGTGTTCGGCGGGCCACCGAGGGCACGATCCTGAACTCCCGCAACTTCCGCGCGTCGGTGCGCTCGCGGCTGCTCCTGGCCGAGCTCGGCCGCAAGTACGTGGACCGGTTGTCGATCACCATCGACTACACCCAGGCCACCTCCCGCGCGGATGCTCAGCGCAAGGCCCAGCGCATGGCTCGGGGCCCTCGGGAGGCCGCCGAACTCATCGCCGCCGACCGCGCCGCGGGAACCGCGACGGGGACCGGCAAGCGGATGCAGGCGATGGAGAACCCGCGGATGGCGCTCAACACCCCGCTGTTCGGCGCCGAGCCGGGAACCGTGCTGGCGTTCAGGGGGTCGAAGCAGCGCAGTGCCGGGCAGTGGATGATCGCGCTGGTCCGCGAACGCGCCACGACGAGTCAGGCGTCCGCGGAGACCGGTCAGCTCGGCGATCGGGCGATGCTGGCGTTCGGGCGGCGGCTGCTGGGCCTTACCGCCCAACGGGCCGATGTCCGGCTCAGCCCCCGCTACGGCGCGTGGGACCCGATCCAGCTCACCGCCGTCCCGGAGGAGGGGCAAACCACCGGTTTCCGGATCGGTGGCCACGCACTCTCGACGTGAGCCGGTGCGGAACAATCGCGGCATGAGCACCGCGCATCAGCCGGTCACCGGCTGCGCCGTCATCGTCATCGACGACCGCTTGGGCGATGTGCTGCCCGCTGCCGCCGCGCCGCTGCTGCGCGGAGCCGCCACCGTCCACGCCGATGCGGGGTTGTCCGAGGAGACCCGCACCGCGCTGGGCGCGACGCCGACTCCGTCGCCGGTCGACCTGCTGACGCGGGCCGCTCGCGAGCCCGTCGTGCTCGTCACCGCCGATCCCGCTTCCGGCGCGGCCGAGGCGTTGCGCGGCGGGGGAGCCCGGTGGGTCGGTTCCACGCCCCCGGCCGGAGTGGAGCTGCTGGAGGCGGTGGCCGTGATGGACCGGCTGCGCTCCCCGGGAGGCTGCCCGTGGGACGCCGAGCAGACCCACGAGTCGCTGCGGCGCTATCTCGTGGAGGAGACCTACGAGCTGCTGGACGCGCTGGAGCGCCAGGACCGCGCGGCGCTGCGCGAGGAGCTGGGTGACGTCCTGCTGCAGGTGCTGTTCCACGCGCGGGTGGCCGCCGAGGACGACGGTGACCCGTTCGGAGTGGACGAGGTGGCGGCGAGCCTGGTCACCAAGCTGATCTCCCGGCACCCGCACGTGTTCGCCGACGGGGAGCCGCTCCACAGCGCCGAGTCCCAGCAGCTGCGCTGGGAGGAGCTCAAGCAGCGGGAGAAGCGCCGCGACTCCCTCGTGGACGGTGTCGCGCTCGGCCAGCCCGCCGTGGCGCTGGCGGCCAAGCTCGCCCAGCGGGCCTCCCGGGCGGACCTGCCCGCCGAGCTGCTGCCACGGGGTGAAACGGTCGGTGCCCGGCTGTTCGCGCTGGCCGCTCAGGCCGCCCAGGACGCCGCCGACCCCGAGGACGACCTCCGCGCCGTGGCCCTGGACTTCGTCGAGCGGGTGCGCGTGGCCGAACAGCGCGCGCGGCGGACCGGTCACCAACCACCGGAGCTGACGGCCGAGCAGTGGTGGAGCTGTTGGCCGGGCTCGGAGTGAACCGTGAACGCCGGGCGTGTGACGAGAAACCGCACCATCGGCGGGCCGAACGGGCACACTGGGGTGGTTGTCGAGGGGAGACAAGGGTGTCATCGCAATCGAGTCCGGTCCGGACGTGGTCGCTCCGGGTCCTGGGGGCGGCGATCATGGTCGTGCTGGTGCTGTTGTCCTGGGTCGTGCTGCGGAGACTCGACGACCACCAGCAGCAGCCCACGCCCAGCATCCCGCCCGATCCACTGCCCGTGGCCTCGGCACCGCCGGATCCCGGCGTCGAGCCCCCGGCCGTGCACGTGCTGCCCGCGGACGCGCCGCCGCGTCCGCCCGAGGACAGACCGCAGGGCCAGCTCACCGGGTGGTCGAGGTCGATGTCCGACGAGCTCAACATTCCCGAGGCCGCGCTGGAGGCCTACGGCTACGCCGCCAGCGTGCTGGAGGTCACCGAACCCACCTGCGGGCTGACCTGGACCGTGTTGGCCGGGATCGGTGCCGTGGAGTCCGGCCACGGCCGTTACGGAGGGGCGGACCTCGACGAGACCGGACGGCCGAGCACCCCGATTCGGGGGATGCCGCTGGACGGGCGCGAAGGCATCAAGACCATCCACGACACCGACGACGGCGTCCTCGACGGAGACGAGGTCTACGACCGGGCCGTGGGGCCGTTGCAGTTCATCCCCACCACGTGGAACCGGTGGGCCGTCGACGCCGATGCCGACGGTGCCGCCGACCCCGACGACATCGACGACGCCGCCCTGGCCGCGGGCAACTACTTGTGCGACTCCGCCGGTGATCTGCGCGAGCCCCAGCAGTACTGGAAAGCGCTGCTGGAGTACAACGCCAGCGAGGAGTACGGCCAGCAGGTGCTCAACCACGCCGACTACTACGGCGGGCGCAGTCACCGACTGATCGGGGCGGAACGGTCGCGACCCCTCGGCAACGACTGATCGGGCACGTAGCCTGTCCGAGTGATCCAGCCTGGTCGGGTGATCCGTCCCACGACGGCGAGCACCCCCCTCCGCCGAGTGCTGGCGGCCACCGGGCGGCTGACGTTCGCCCTGTCGCTGCTCGGACTGATGGTGTTCGGCGTCGGCCTGCTCGCCGAGTTCGCACGACCGAGCCCGGCGCCGGTGGCGGGGCCGCTGCCCGAGCGGGAGGTCGAGCCGGCGCCGGTGCGGCCGGGATCGTCGGCGCCTCCCGTGCGTGAACCCGCCCCCGAACCACGTGCGGAGCCCGAACCACGTGCGGAGGCCGAACCTCGTGCGGAGGCCGAGCCACGTGCGGAGGCCGAGCCACGCACGGAGGCCGAGCCTCGTGCGGAGGCCGAGCCGGTGCGAGAGTGGGCCAACCGGGTGGCCGCAGGAGTCGACGTGCCCGCGCGGGCGCTGGTGGCTTACGTCAACGCCGATCTGGCGATGAGCGAGTACCGGTCGGAGTGCCGGATCTCCTGGGCCACTCTCGCGGGGATCGGGCGCGTCGAGTCCGATCACGGACGGTACGGGGACCGCAGCCTGGGGGCGGACGGTCGGCCGTCGAGTCCGATCATCGGTGTCGCTCTCGACGGCGGCCCCGAGGTGCGTGCCATCGGTGACACCGACGACGGTCGGATCGACGGGGACCCGGTGCACGACCGGGCCGTGGGGACGATGCAGTTCATCCCCTCGACCTGGGCGAAGTGGTCCACCGACGGTGACGGGGACGGCACCGGTGACCCGCAGGATCTCGACGACGCCGCGATGGCCGCCGCCAGGTACCTGTGCGCGGGCGGGCGCGACATGAGCACCGGTCGGGGCTGGTGGGCCGGAGTGCTGTCGTACAACAACTCGGTGGCCTACGGGCAGCGGGTCTTCGCCCTGGCCGAGACCTACGCCAACGCCGTCAACCGCAGGCGATGAGGAGGGTTCGCGGAGTGGCTCGCGCAGGGGTCGGGTGGGGGAACCTCAGCCGTTGCCGTTGCCGTTGCCGTTGCCGTTGCCGTTGCCGTTGCCGTTGACGGCGATGCGTGCGTTGATCTCCCCGAGCATCTCCTGGTAGGCGGGGTCCGGGTACATGGTGGCGGCCAGCCGTATCTGGGTCTGGGCCTCGTCGAGCCGCCCCTGCCGTTGCAGGGTGCGGCCCAGCACCAGCCGCGCGTAGTGGTCGGAGGGATCGAGTTCGATCACCCGTGCGAAGGCTCGCTCGGCGCGGTGCAACTGCGCGGAGAACAGGTACGCGCGTCCGAGCAGCAGTTGCACGCTGGGTTTGTCGGAGGCGGTGTCGAGGACGGGTTCCAGTACGCGCAGCGCCTCCAGGGGTCTGCGCTGCGTCACCAGGGTTTCCGCTTGGCGGAAAGCTTCCACGATATCGCCGCTACTCATGGGCCGCCGCTTCCCGTGGACTTTTCCGGTCACCCTTCCGGGCCCCGTCACGGTACCTCGGTGATCGGTGTCTCCTCCACCGCTGCGCGGTCACGGAAAACGGCGACGGGAACCACGATCGGGGCGAGTCCCCGGCGAACACGAGGCGGATCGGCGATAGGCTCGGAGGTGGTCGTCGGGCGTTCGAGTCACACCGAGCCGCGCTCGGCCGCAACGTCCATAGTTCACAGGCTGATTAGGAGCACACGTGGCGATCATCGAGCAGGTCGGCGCCCGCGAGATCCTGGACTCGCGCGGTAATCCCACCGTCGAAGTCGAGGTGGCGCTGGACGACGGCACGCTGACCCGCGCCGCGGTTCCCTCGGGCGCGTCGACCGGCGAGCACGAGGCCGTCGAGCTGCGCGACGGTGACCCCGCCCGCTACGGCGGCAAGGGCGTGGAGAAGGCCGTCGCGGCGGTACTGGACGAGATCGACCCGGCGCTCTCCGGGGTCGAGGCGATCGAGCAGCGGGTGGTGGACCAGAAGCTGCTCGACCTGGACGGCACCCCGGACAAGTCCCGGCTCGGCGCCAACGCCGTGCTCGGGGTCTCGCTGGCCGTGGCCAAGGCAGCGGCCGAGTCCACGGGCCTGGAGCCCTTCCGCTACGTGGGCGGCCCGAACGCCCACGTGCTGCCGGTACCGATGATGAACATCCTCAACGGCGGCGCTCACGCCGACACCGGGGTGGACGTCCAGGAGTTCATGATCGCCCCGATCGGTGCGGACTCGTTCTCCGAGGCACTGCGCTGGGGCGCGGAGACCTACCAGGCGCTGAAGTCGGTGCTGAAGTCCAAGGGCCTGGGCACCGGGCTGGGCGACGAGGGCGGCTTCGCCCCCGACCTGGCGAACAACCGCGAGGCGCTGGACCTGATCGGCACCGCGGTCGACAAGGCCGGCTACAAGCTGGGGCGCGACATCGTGCTGGCCCTGGACGTGGCCGCCAGCGAGTTCTACAGCGACGGCGTCTACCACTTCGAGAAGTCCGAGCGCAGCGCCGAGCAGATGGTGAGCTACTACACCGAGCTGCTGGACTCCTACCCGCTGGTCTCCCTGGAGGACCCGCTGTCGGAGAACGACTGGGACGGCTGGGCGAAGATGACCTCCCAGCTGGGTGAGCGGGTGCAGATCGTCGGCGACGACCTGTTCGTCACCAACCCCGACCGGCTGGAGGAGGGCATCAACCGCCGCGCGGGCAACGCCCTGCTGGTCAAGGTCAACCAGATCGGCACGCTCTCGGAGACCCTGGACGCGGTCAACCTCGCCAACTCCGGCGGCTACCGCAGCATGCTCAGCCACCGTTCCGGCGAGACCGAGGACACCACGATCGCCGACCTGGCCGTGGCCACCGGTTGCGGGCAGATCAAGACCGGCGCCCCGGCCCGCAGCGAGCGGGTCGCCAAGTACAACCAGCTGCTGCGCATCGAGGAGACCCTCGGCGACGCGGCTCGCTACGCCGGTGAACTGGCCTTCCCCCGATTCACGTCCTCGGAGTCGTAAGTGCCGACCGGGCGCGAGCAGCAGGGCGGGCGGCGCGGTCGGGGAACCAACACCTCGGCGCGCCGCTCCGAACGCGCCCGTTCCGCGCGGTCGGGTGGGCAGCGCTCCACCCGACCGCGTCCCGGTACCGGTGGGGCTTTCAAGCTGGCCTCCACCCGTCGGGCGGCGGTGCTGGCGATACTGGTGTGCGCGATGGCGCTGAGCGTGTCGGTCCCGCTGCGCACCTACATGAGCCAGCGCGACGAGTTGCAGGCCAAGCAGCAGCAACAGGCCGAGCTGGCCGAGGACGTGCACGAGCTGTCCAAACGCAAGGACATGTTGTCCGATCCCCAGCACGTGGAGGCCGAGGCGCGCAGGCGGTTGGGATTGGTGCGGCCGGGCGAGACGCCCTACGTCGTGCACCTGCCTCCGGGCAAGAAACCGGAGAAGCCCGAGCCGGCGCCGAAGCCGAAGGACGTTCCGTGGTACCAGCAGTTGTGGCAGTCGTTGACAGGAGGAGGTTCGTGACGGTGTCGCTCACGCCGATCACAGAGAGTGACCGGGAGATCGTCGAGCGGCAGCTCGGACGCCCGCCACGAGGGGCGCGGGCGGTCGCCGCCCGCGACTCCGCGGGGGAACCGGCCGTCGTGATCACCAATCCGCGGCTGGAGGACGGGACGCCGTTCCCGACGCTGTACTACCTGACCTCGCCGCGGCTGGTCGCTCCGGTCTCGACCCTGGAGTCCGAGGGGAGGATGCGGGAGATGACCGACCGCCTCGCCGAGGAGCCGGAGCTGGCCGAGCGCTACCGCCACGCGCACAGCTGCTACCTCGCCGACCGCGACGCGATCGAACCGCTGGGCACCGACGTGAGCGCGGGCGGGATGCCCGACCGGGTGAAGTGCCTGCACGTGCACGTCGCCCACTCCCTGGCCGTCGGCCCCGGAGTGAACCCCTTCGGAGACGAAGCGCTGGAAGAGATCGCCCGTCGCTGGTCTCTTTAGAGTGCACGGGTCGGTTCGCGTGGCGGCACGGGTAGCGAAACCTCAGCCGGAGCCGTGCCGGGGTTCGTGCGATTTTCCCTAAAGTTGTGGCACAACTTTAGGGAAAATCGCCACGGCCCCGGGCCGCGTCGAGGAGTCCCGGTTACTGCGTAGCGTGGTAGGTGATCGGGGAAGTACCCCGGTGCTCCGGAGGAGGAAACTGATGCCACGGGTGGCGGCGATCGACTGCGGGACGAACTCGATCCGGTTGCTGATCGCGGATGTGACGATCCACGACGACGGCACCCGCGCGCTGCGTGACGTGCATCGCGAGATGCGCATCGTCCGGCTCGGCCAGGGGGTGGACGCGACGGGGCGGCTGGCCGACGAGGCCGTCCAGCGAACCAGGGGCGCGCTCACCGACTACGCCGCGACCATCCGCCGCGAGAACACCGAGCGCACGCGGATGGTGGCCACCTCGGCGACCCGGGACGCCGCCAACCGCGAGGAGTTCTTCGCGATGGTGCGCGAGACGCTCGGTGTGGACGCCGAGATCATCACCGGCAGCGAGGAGGCCCACCTGTCCTTCGTCGGCGCCGTCGGCGATCTCGACCCGAGCGACGGTCCGTTCGTGGTGACCGACATCGGCGGTGGCTCCACCGAACTCGTTCTCGGGACGTGGGACGGGGCTCAAGCTCGGGTCGAGGCGTCCTTCTCGACCGATGTCGGTTCCGTGCGGCTCACGGAGCGTTGTCTGCACGCCGACCCGCCGACCGCCGAGCAGGTGGCGGAGGCGGAGAAGGTCGCTCGTGGGGTGCTCGACGAGGCCTTCGCCGCGGTCGACTCCTCGCGGGCCCGCACCTGGGTCGGGGTGGCGGGCACGGTCACCACGTTCTCGGCGATCGCCCAGGGGCTGGACAGCTACGACCCCGCGGCGATTCACCTGTCTCACCTGTCCCGCCGGAGCCTGGAGGACACGAAGCGCTCGCTGCTGGAGATGAACCACGACCAGCGCGCGGCCATCGGTCCGATGCACCCCGGGCGGGTGGACGTCATCGGCGGCGGGGCGCTGGTGGTCAAGGTGCTCGCCGACGAGCTGGCCGAACGAGCCGGGATCACCGGGCTCACCGTCAGTGAGCACGACATCCTCGACGGTATCGCCCTGTCGCTGACCGAGTAGCATTCTCACGCACTCGGATTCCCGTTATGTGGACACTCGCGTTCCATCTTCTGGGTGAATTACCTGCTGTATCGAGTCAGAAGATGACGGGTTAATGACATCGCATTGTCGTGAGCTGCATCTCCCTTATGTTTACCGACGACTGACAAGGCGGTGAACAGCGCCGCCGGCGTGGTGCTCCCGCATACCCGCGCGGGAGCCACGCGGGACGTGGGAGGAACTCGATGCGCAGAACACGCATGGCCGCGCCGGTCGCGGCCACGCTGTCGGTGGCCCTTTTGGCCGCCGGTTGCGGCGGTGGCAGTGGTGGTGTCACCAAGAAAACCGGAACCCTGGACGACCCGATCGTCGTCCAGTGGGGTGAGCCGGAGAACCCGCTGGTGCCCACCAACACCACCGAGGTCAACGGCGGCAACGTCCTCGATCCGCTGTTCACCGGGCTGGTCGAGTACGAGCCGAAGACCTTCAAGCCCCACAACGCGATGGCGAAGTCGATCGAGCCATCGCCGGACAAGAAGACCTACACCGTCGAGCTCAAGGAAGGCTGGAAGTTCCACGACGGCGAGGAAGTCACCGCCGACAACTTCGTGCGTGCCTGGAACTACGGCGCCTACGCCCCGAACGGGCAGCTGACCGCCAGCTTCTTCAGCAAGATCCAGGGCTACGACGAGGTGCACCCGAGCGACCCGGACGGCGACTCGGGCCCGAAGGAGCCGCCGAAGCCCACGGCCGAGAAGATGTCCGGTCTGAAGGTCGTCGACGACCACACCTTCACGATCACGCTCGAGAATCCGTTCACCATCTTCCCGACCACCCTGGGATACAGCGCCTTCGCGCCGATGCCGGACGTGTTCTTCGAGGACAAGGCGAAGTACGAGAAGACCCCGATCGGCAACGGGCCGTTCAAGTTCGAGAAGCGCACGCCCAAGCAGAGCCTGACCGTGACCTCCTACGACAAGTACAAGGGCGAGGACAAGGCCCAGGTCGACGCGGTCAAGTTCAAGGTCTACAAGAAGCTGACCACGGCCTACCAGGACCTCAAGTCGGGCAACCTGGACGTGCAGCGGCAGGTTCCCACCTCGGCGCTGGTCGGCGGGCGCTGGAAGGAGGAGCTGGGCGACAACGCCATCCAGCGCGAGGGCATGCTCACCGCCACGCTGAGCTTCCCGCTCTACAAGGAGAAGTTCCAGGACCCGAACCTGCGCAAGGCCATCTCGATGGCCGTCGACCGGGAATCGATCATGAAGAGCGTCTTCTCGGGCAGCCGTGAGGCGATGCACGAGTGGGCCGCCCCCTCGGTGGACGGGTTCGAGGCCGGCAGGTGCGGCCAGTGGTGTACCTACGACGAGGCCAAGGCCAAGGAGTACCTGAAGAAGGCCGGCGGCTTCCAGGGAACGCTGACCATCAGCAGCAACGCCGACGGCAGCCACCAGGAGTGGGTCAAGGCCGTGGCGGGCAGCATCCGCGACACGCTGGGCATCAAGGTGGCCTTCCAGCCCGTGCCGACCTTCAGCGAGTTCCGCGAGAAGATCAACTCCCACAAGATGACCGGGCTGTTCCGCAGCGGCTGGGTGGCCGACTACCCCAACATCCAGACGTTCCTGGGCCCGCTCTACAGCACGGGTGGTTCCTCCAACGACAGCGGGTACTCCAGCCCGGCCTTCGACAAGGCGATGCAGCAGGCCAGCAGCGCTTCGAGCGTGAAGCAGGCCAACGAGCTCTACGGCCAGGCGGCCGACGTGCTGAGCAAGGACATGCCGGTGATCCCGATCTACTCGCAGCCGATCCAGGCGGGCAAGTCGGACCGGGTTGCCACGGCCACCATGACGCCGCGGCGCTCGCTGGCCCTGACCACGCTCACGGTCGCCAAGCCGAAGGAGTGAACCCACAGCGATAGCGGTCCGGTCCGCCGTCCCCGCGACGGCGGACCGGGCGTGTCCTTGTCGAAGGAGGTCCGGTGGGTCGTTACATACTGCGACGGCTGTTGCAGTTGATCCCCGTGTTCATCGGAACGACGTTCATCATCTACGCCCTGGTCTGGGCGATTCCCGGCAACCCGTTCGCCGGCAAGTGCGGCAGTCGCGGTTGCCCGCCCACCTACATCGCGGAGATGACCCAGCAGTACAACCTCGACGATCCGATCTACGTCTCGTACTTCAAGTACCTCGGTGATCTGCTGACGGGGAACTTCGGCGAGACCTACTCCGGTATCGAGGTCAGCACGCTGATCCAGAACGCCTATCCCGTCACGCTCAAGCTCGCCCTGATCGCTCTGGTCATCGAGGGCGTCATCGGGATCTCGGCCGGGGTCCTCACCGCGCTGCGGGGCAAGGGCTTCCTGGACAGCCTGGTGCTCGCCTCCACGTTGTTCCTCATCGCGATTCCCGTGTTCGTCACGGGTTTCGTCCTGCAGTACCTGCTGGGCGTCCAGCTGGAGTGGATCGACCCCTCGGTCAGCTCGGACCCGGGGATCGGGGAGCTGATCCTCCCAGGATTCGTGCTCGGCAGCCTGTCGATGGCCTACATCTCCCGGCTCAGCCGCACTTCCATGCTGGAGAACAAGAGCGCGGACTACATCCGCACCGCCACGGCCAAGGGGCTCGCCCCGCGGCGGGTGGTCGGGATCCACATGCTGCGGAACTCGCTGATCCCGGTCGTGACCTTCCTCGGCACCGACCTCGGTGCCCTGATGGGCGGTGCGATCGTGACCGAGGGAATCTTCAACATCCCGGGCATCGGTGGCCTGGTCTACGACGCGATCCTCGGCCAGGAGGGCACCACCGTCACCGCCGTCGTGGCACTGCTGGTGATGGTCTATCTGCTGATGAACCTGCTCGTGGACGTTCTCTACGCGGCGCTCGATCCGAGGATTCGATATGACTGACTCAGGCGAAGCACGGCAGAGCGTCCTGGAACCCTCCGCGACCACGGAGGAAAGCGAGGCCGGGACGGCTCCGCGGAAAACCGAGAAACAGCGCGGGCTGTGGGGAGAGGCCTGGCGCGACCTGCGTCGACGTCCCCTGTTCATCGCTTCGGCGATCCTCATCGCGATCCTGCTCGTGATCGCGGCGTTCCCGGGGCTGTTCGCGAGTGCCGACCCCAATACCCAGCTGCTGAGCAAGGCGCGCCAGGACCCGTCGGGCGAGGCGTGGTTCGGTTACGACCACCTGGGGCGCGACATCTACGCCCGCGTCATCCACGGTGCCCGCGCCTCGATCATCGTCGGGGTGTTCTCGACGCTGCTGGCCGTGCTGCTCGGTTCCCTCATCGGACTGGTGGGCGGATACTTCGGCGGCAAGACCGACAGCTCCCTGTCCCGGTTCGCCGAGATCTTCCTCGGCCTGCCCTTCGTGCTCGGCGCCATCGTCATCCTGTCCACCTTCAACGCCGGGATCGAGGGAAATCCGGGAACGGTGCGGGTGATGACCCAGGTCGTCGTGACCATCGGGATACTGGCCTGGCCGATCAGCATGCGGATCATGCGTTCGGCGGCGATCACGTCCAAGCAGCAGGACTACGTCAAGGCGGCCAAGGCGTTGGGTGCCAGCCACGGCAGGATCATCTTCCGCCACATCCTGCCGAACTCGGTGGCACCGGTGATGGTCTACGCAACGATCGCGCTCGGCCAGTTCATCGGTCTGGAGGCGACGCTGTCGTACCTCGGGCTGGGGCTGCGCGCCCCCGTGGTCTCGTGGGGGATCATGATCTCCGACTCGCAGAACTACCTCTTCAGCGCCCCGCACATGCTGCTGTTCCCGGCGATGTTCCTGGTGATCACCGTGCTGGCGTTCGTGATGCTGGGCGACGCCGTGCGCGACGCGCTGGACCCGAAGCAGAGTTAGAAGGAGGGCAACCGCTGTGTCCACGAAGGACGAGAAGGCAGGCGGCTCTCCGGAGTCGCGGCTGCTGGAGGTCGACGACCTGCACGTGGAGTTCCGCTCCCGCGAGGAGACGGCCCACGTGCTCAACGGCGTGAGCTACCACGTCGACGCGGGGGAGACCCTGGCCGTGCTGGGCGAGTCCGGTTCAGGCAAGAGCGTGACGGCCCAGACGGTGATGGGCATCCTGGACACCCCGCCCGGCCACGTCACCGGTGGCTCGATCCGCTACCGGGGCGAGGAGATGCTGTCGGCCACCGAGCAGCGCCGCCGCGAGCTGCGCGGCGAGAACACGGCCATGATCTTCCAGGACGCGCTGTCGGCGCTGAACCCGGTGTTCACCGTCGGGTTCCAGATCGCCGAGCAGTTCCGCTTCCGGCGGGGCATGTCGCGCAAGGACGCGATGGCCAAGGCGGTCGAGATGCTGGACATGGTCCAGATCCCCAATGCCGGGCAGCGCGTGAAGGAGTTCCCGCACCAGTTCTCCGGCGGGATGCGCCAGCGCGCCATGATCGCCATGTCGCTGGCGCTGGACCCGGACCTGCTCATCGCCGACGAGCCGACCACCGCGCTCGACGTCACCGTGCAGGCCCAGATCATGGACCTGCTCGACGAGCTGCGCCGCGAGCGCGACATGGGCCTGGTCCTGATCACCCACGACCTCGGCGTCGTCGCCGAGGTGGCCGACCGCATCGTGGTCATGTACGCGGGGCGGATCATGGAGCAGGCCGACGCGCACTCGCTGTACTCCCAGCCCGGCCACCCCTACACCGAGGGGTTGATGGAGTCCATCCCGCGGCTGGACATGAAGGGGCACGAGCTCGCCAGCATCAAGGGGCTGCCGCCGAACCCGAGCGACACCCCGCCCGGATGCCCGTTCCACCCGCGTTGCCACCGGGCCGAGGACGAGTGCCGCGAGAAGCGGCCCGAGCTCCACGACCTGGGCGCGGGCCGCCTCAGTGCCTGCCACTTCGCCGAGGAGCTGATCAGCCGTGACTGAACCCGTGTTGCAGGTCCGCGACCTCGTCAAGCACTTCCCGGTGACTCAGGGGGTGGTGTTCAAGCGCACCATCGGGCACGTCCGCGCGGTCGACGGCGTCTCCTTCGACCTGAACAAGGGCGAGACGCTCGGAGTGGTCGGGGAGTCCGGGTGCGGCAAGTCCACGCTGGCCCAGGTGCTGATGCGGCTGGAGCAGCCGACCAGCGGCACCGCGCTGTTCGAGGGCGCGGACATGTTCGCCAAGAAGGGCGCCGAGCTGCGCGAACTGCGTCGCCAGATGCAGGTGGTGCTGCAGGACCCCTACACCTCGCTCAACCCGCGCAAGACGGTCGGTGACATCGTCGGGGAGCCCTTCGAGATCCACCCCGAGGTGGCGCCGAAGGAGGACCGGCAGCGCCGGGTCCAGGAGCTGCTGGACATCGTCGGACTCAACCCCGGGCACATCCGGCGGTACCCGCACCAGTTCTCCGGCGGGCAGCGCCAGCGCATCGGCATCGCCCGCGCGCTCGCGCTGCGCCCGAAGGTGATCGTCTGCGACGAGCCGGTCTCGGCCCTGGACGTGTCGATCCAGGCGCAGGTGATGAACCTGCTCGGCGAGTTGCAGTCGGAGTTCGGGCTGTCCTACATCTTCATCGCCCACGACCTCGGAGTGGTGCGGCACCTGTCCGACCGGGTGGCGGTGATGTACCTGGGCAAGATGGTCGAGACCGGCACCGAGGACCAGATCTACGAGCACCCGCAGCACCCCTACACCCAGGCGCTGCTGTCGTCGGTGCCGGTGCCCGACCCGGAGCTGCGGGACCGCCGCGAGACGATCCGGCTGAGCGGGGACGTGCCGAGTCCGGCCAACCCGCCGTCCGGGTGCCGGTTCCGCACGCGGTGCTGGCGGGCCCAGGACCTCTGCGCCGAGCAGCAGCCGGAGTTGGAGGTGCGACTGGACGGCGGACGGATCGACCCCGACGCCGAGGGCCACCCCAGCGCCTGCCACTTCGCCGAGCAGCACCCGCACGTGGTGAAGTGAGGTCGGCCGCGGGGAGGCGCCCGGCGGCACCCAGCCGGGCCTTTCCCAAAGGGTGAACGGGCCGTTTTGGCACTCTCACCGCCAAAACGGTCCGTTCACCGGGTCACCGCGCCACGAACTCGGCGAGGTCGGCGGCCTGCTTGATCCGCGAGGGCTCGTGCACGTACATCATGTGCCCCGCCGGGTAGTAGCGGACGTCGATGTTGCCGCGCAGCTGCCGGGGGATCTCCAGCCGCGCGAGCACGTGCTCGGCCGCGAAGTACGGCGTCGCGCCGTCGGTGTGCCCGGAGCCGACGTGGACCCGCAGGTGCGGGTTGGCCCGCATCGCCGCGGACAGCTTGCCGGTCACCGACACCGAGCTGCCCTCGAAGTCCTTGAACGACCACGGCTGCACCCGGCTGGTGATCAGCTCGTAGGGGAGGTCGTTGACGTAGCCCAGCTCGGCCCGCAGGTAGTGGTTGATCGCGGCGGCGTAGGCGCCCTTGATGCCGGAGATGCTGGGATCGTCGCTGAAGTGCTCCCCGGCCGCGTCGGGCTCCCAGCCGGTGAACCTGCCGTCCATCCGCCCGACCGTGAGCCGCTGGTCCCGCAGCAGTTCGGTGAAGAACCGGACGTGCTCGATGCGCAGGTCGACGCGGTCGACGTAGTCCTCGGACAACCCCGTCAGCGCGGCGGTCCTGCGCACCATCTCCGCCCGCTCGTCGTCGGACAGCCGCGCGCCGCGCGCGAGCGCCCACGGGTAGTCGCGCTCGGCGAACTCCTCGGCCTCGTCCAGCACCTCGCGCAGCGGGCGGTCGCCGTGCTTGCCGTGGTGGTGCGCGATCGCGGCGTAGGTGGGCAGGTACAGCGCGTACGGGAGGTCGTTGCCCTCCGTGAACATGACCGTTCCCATGTCCAGCACCGAGGAGATCAGCAGCAGCCCGTTGAGGTACATGCCGTAGCGGGTCTGTAGGTGCTCGGCCAGCGCCGCCGCGCGCAGCGTGCCGTAGGACTCCCCGGCCAGGTACTTCGGCGACATCCAGCGCGTGTTGCGCGAGATCCACAGCCGGATCAGCTCGCCGACGGACTCGATGTCGCGCTGGTAACCGTGGTAGTCACCGGGCTCGCCGCCCTCGACCGCGCGCGAGTAGCCGGTGGAGACCGGGTCGATGAACACCAGGTCGCTGTGCGCCAGCAGCGTCTCGTGGTTGTCGGTGAGCTCGTAAGGAGGTGCCGCGGGTTGGTTCGCGTCCCCGGCGAGCACCCGACGCGGGCCCAGCACCCCCATGTGCAGCCAGACGCTCGCCGAACCGGGCCCGCCGTTGAAGGCGAACGTGACCGGTCGGCTGCCCGGTTCGGCGTCGTCGACCACGTAGGAGGTCATGAACATCTCGGCCTTGGGCTTGAGGCCCCGGAACGTTCCGTCGTCGTAGACCTCCTCGCGGAGCACGACGCGTCCCGTGGTGGCCGTGTAGGACAGCGTCCTGCCGTCGGCGGTGACGGTGTGGTGGGTGCTGACCAGGTCGTCGGCGGGTTCGGCCGGACTGCCGGACTGTTCGGGGGCAGACTTGGCGCTGTTCTCTGCTTGCTCACTGGCTGCCATAACCAAGACCCTACTTGCGCGCGGCGGCTCGGGGCTTTGTCACGGTGAGGGGATGAACGACGTGCGCTCCGAGCTGGTTTCCGACCCGGTTTCGCAGCCGGGTTCGGTGGCGGCGGCCAGCTCCGACCTGGCCGAGCTGGACGCGGCGATCCCGCACTGCACCGCCTGCCCGCGCCTGGTCGAGTGGCGCGAACGGGTCGCGCGCGAGAAGCGCGCGGCGTTCCGGGACCAGGGCTACTGGGGCAGGCCGGTCCCGGGCTTCGGCCCCCACGACGCCTCGATCGCCGTGGTCGGTCTGGCCCCGGCGGCCCACGGCGCCAACCGCACCGGCAGGATGTTCACCGGGGATCGCTCGGGCGAGGTGCTGTACCGGGCGCTGTACGACGTGGGGTTGGCCTCGCACCCGCGCTCGGAGAGCCTCGGGGACGATCTGACCCTGCGGAGCACCCGCATCACCGCGCCCGTGCACTGCGCGCCTCCGGCGAACAAGCCGACCCCGGGCGAGCGGGACACGTGCGGCAGCTGGCTGACTCGCGAGCTGGAGCTGCTGCGCCCCACCCTGCGGGTGGTCGTGGTGCTCGGCGCCTTCGGGTGGCAGTCGCTGCTGCCGATACCGGATTCCGCGGGGTGGCGCGTACCCCGGCCCCGCCCGAAGTTCGGCCACGACGCCCACGTGCGGCTGCCCGCCACCGACGACGGGGCCGACCTGCACCTGCTCGGCTGCTACCACGTCAGCCAGCGCAACACCCAGACCGGACTGCTCACCCCGGAGATGCTGCGCGGCGTGCTGCACCACGCCAAGGAGCTGGCG
This sequence comes from Halosaccharopolyspora lacisalsi, assembly GCF_014137975.1. Classification (GTDB taxonomy): domain Bacteria; phylum Actinomycetota; class Actinomycetes; order Mycobacteriales; family Pseudonocardiaceae; genus Halosaccharopolyspora; species Halosaccharopolyspora lacisalsi. The sequence goes on from NZ_JACGWZ010000001.1 coordinate 172,386, forward strand.
GGACTGGGGGACTCGTGACGAGCTCGGTCTCCGACGGGGCCGTCATCGAACAGTGCATCGGCCGGTACCGATGCGTCCACGACCGGCATCAGCAGGAACCCGTGTCCCGGTCGCGTCCTTCGCGCAGGCTCCTCAGCTCGTCCGCCGTCTCACCTTCCGACGCTTCGCTTCCGTCGGAGCGTCCGCCGAACCGGGCCGGGATCTCGGCGTCCCCGGCAGCGCCCTCGCGCCGAGGCTCATTCACCGGTGGCGCCGTCGACGAGTTCCCGCGCCACGTCGAGTTGCCCCACGTGGCGTGCGTACTCCTGGAACAGGTGGAACACGATCCTGCGCAACGACGGGACTTGCTCCGGGTCCCGGAACCGACCGCCCGTGCGGGCCGGATCGTCGAGCTCCGCCCGAGCGATGAGAGTCCGTGAGCGTTCGACTTCGTCGCGGTAGGCGGCCAGGATCGCGGCCGTGGGTTCGGAGGTGGCGTCCCACTCCGCCTCGTCGCCGCCTGGGAGTCGGGCGAGCACGTCTTCGGCGGCGAACCCCCACCGCAGCCAGCGCCGTTCGACCATGCCCAGGTGCCTGACGAGTCCCAGCGGAGCCCATCCCATCGGGGGCACGGGGGTTCTCAGCTGCACGTCCGTCAACCCGGCGACCTTGTGGAGGAGCCGGTCGCGGTACCAGTCGAGGTAGCCCACGAGCAGTTCGCGGGAGTCACGGGTCGTGGCGGGAGGCTCGCCGAACTCACCGAGTTCCCCGAAGGCGTCCGGGGAGGTTCCGCTGGTCACATCCATGATCGGACCCTAGCGCGAATCGCCGAGTGGCGGAACGGCGTTTACCGCGGAGCCGCACCACGCCAAGGATCCGGCGGGACGGGGACGATCACTCGTCGCCGGTCGCTTCTCATTCGAGCCCGTACGCGGAGCGGATGGCTTCGGCGAGCGCGGGCTCCTGCGCCGGAAGCAGATATCCGAGGTGTCGTCCGAGGGTCGCTGCGGGGATGGTGACGATGTTGTCGCAGCTGATCACGCTCTCGTGATCGAGCCCGTTGGCCGATCCGACCGGAACCTCCGTGGACAAGCCCCGGATCGTGCTCGTAATGGGCGCCACGGAAACCCGAGTGAGGTGAGGGCGTACCAGTTCTCTGGTCAGAACGAGGACCGGGCGGGTCTTGTCCAGGCGTGCGTTGTGGATCGGCCGCATCAGTCGAGATCGTCCATGGGCGTGTGTGCGGCGTGCTCGGCGAGGTCGTCGAGATCGGTGTCTCCGCCCGCTCGGGCCAGGATCTCGGCGTCCCTGGCGGCGATCTCGTGGCGGCGCTGACGTTCCAACGCCCGTGCGACGACGGTTGCTCTGCTGTTGGCGTCACCGTGCTCGACGTGTCCGTCGATGAACTCGACGAGCTCGTCCGGAAGGCGAACCGCTATCTGTCTGGTCATGTCAATGATGATACCACTTTGGGATTCAGTGCCACGAGCAACGCGACAGCGATCCCCGGCTCACAGTGGCGACGAGGCACGGCCGAAACGGTGGAATTGACCTGGAGTGCACTCCAGGTCGTACGGTCGACCACGTGAGCTACTCGATAGCCGACGCCGCCCGGTACAGCGGGCTGTCCATCGACACTCTTCGCTACTACGAACGCGTCCAGCTCATCGAACCGCCGGCCCGCGACAGCGGTGGTCGCAGGATCTACACCGACGCGGACCTGTCCTGGCTGGAGTTCCTGACCAAGTTGCGAACCACCGGCATGCCGATCCGCAGGATGCACGAGTACGCCGTGCTGCGCCGCCAGGGCATGGCCGGTGCGGGAGCGCGCAAGCGGATCCTGGCCGAGCAGCGAACGGCCGTGGTCGAGCGCATCGCCGAACTGCGATCCTGCCTCGACGCACTGGACTACAAGATCGACAATTGCGAACGTCTCGAACGTCGCATGGCCGCCTCCGCGGCGGAGGACGACACGGCGGAAGACGACACCAGAGAAGCCGAAACAAAAGAAGAGGTATCCGCGTGAACGACATGCCGACACGCAAGCTGGGAAGCCTGGAAGTCGGTGCCCAGGGGCTCGGCTGCATGGGGATGAGCCACGCGTACGGCGTGCACGACGATGACGCCGAGTCCGTCGCCACCATCCACCGCGCGCTCGACCTCGGCGCGACGCTGATCGACACCGCGAACGTCTACGGCGACGGTGCCAACGAGCGGTTGGTCGGCCGCGCCATCGCCGACCGGCGCGACGAGGCGGTGCTCGCGACCAAGTTCGGCATCACCAGTCCCGGCGGCGGGATGCGGGTGCGCGGCGACGCGGCTTACGTGCGGGAGTGCTGCGAGGAGTCGCTGCGACGGCTCGGCGTGGACCACATCGATCTCTACTACCAGCACCGGGTGGACCCGGAAGTCCCGGTCGAGGAGACCTTCGGCGCCCTGTCCGAACTGGTGTCCGAGGGCAAGGTCCGCAACCTCGGGATCTCCGAGGCCGGTGCCGACAGCATCCGCCGCGCGCACGCGGTGCACCCGATCGCCGCGCTGCAGAGCGAGTGGTCACTGTGGACGCGGGACGTCGAGTCGGAGGTCGTGCCGACCTGCCGCGAGCTCGGTATCGGGATCGTGCCGTTCTCCCCGCTGGGCAGGGGACTGCTGACCGGCGCGGTGACCTCCACCGACGAGCTGGCCCCCGACGACGTGCGGCGCGGGTTCCCGCGGTTCGAGGAGGGAAACATCGACCGCAACCTGGCCATCGTCGACGCGCTGCGCACGCTCGCCGACAGCAGGGACGTCACGGCGGGGCAGCTCGCGCTGGCCTGGGTCCAGCACCGCGGTGTCGACGTGGTGCCGATCCCGGGGACGAAGCGACGCACCTACCTCGAGCAGAACGTCGCCGTCGCCGAGCTCGTGCTGACCGACGACGAGATCAGGGCGATCGAGGCGGTCACTCCGCCGGACGCCGTCGCGGGCGAGCGCTATCCGGCGGAGTACACCCGCGCGACCGGCCGGTAGGGGCCCTCTCGGGGACGTGTCGGGGACTTTCCCGATGTGCCGGGAACTTCCCCGCGAATAGCGTCGTGGACACGTTCGCTCGCGGGAGGAGTCGACGATGAACGTCGCGACGACATCGGTTCGGAACCGGCTGGGATTGCCCTGGTGGGCGATCGGCCTGCTCGCGGCGTTGGCGGTGCCCCGGGTCGTCACCCACGACCTGGGGCTCGTCGGCCCCGTCGTCAACGCGCTGCTCGTGTTCGGTCCGCTCGTGTGCTGGGTGGTCGTGGCCGTCGCGGCGAAGGTGCCCAGACCCGTGCTGACGCTGGTGGTCGTCGGTGCGGTCCACGGGGTCCTGCTGGCGATCGGGCACCAGGTGCTCTGGGGCCACGCCTACGGCGGCGACGTCCCGCAGCTGGGCGGAAACCTGGAGGACCTGCCGTGGATGGCGCATTCCGCGATCACGCGAGCGACCGCCTTCCTCAGCAGCGTGATCGTCGGAACGGTCGTCGGCGTGATCACGGGTGTCGTGGCATGGGGTGCGGGTCGGTTCAGGCGCGGGGGAACGTGACGCGGAGGTGCCTCGGTCGCGTCAGGGGATTTTCCCGATGCGGGTGGATCCCTTCGCGCGGGAGCGTGGCGGTCGTGGGTGCCCCGGGTCCGCCGTGGCGGTTTCGACGCCTCGCGGTCGCTGATCGTGATGTAGAGTGGCGAGCACCTGACATCGTCGCCAGGGAGGCTGGTCGGCCACTTATCAGTTGATCACGCACCGCTTTCGCTTCGTCACGGCGCGTCCACTGTGATGGGAAACACTCGCGACCGGGATCACACTTGGGGGGAGTGTGCCGCATGTCGTCGCTTGCCGGTGCGAGCATGGAGACATGGCTGGTAAATCCGATCCCACCCGGATTCTCATCATCGGCGGCGGTTACGTCGGCATGTACACCGCTCTGAAGCTTCAGTCCAAGCTCGGCCGTCGTGAGGCTTCGGTGACGGTCGTCGACCCTCAGCCGCACATGACCTACCAGCCCTTCCTACCGGAAGCGGCGGCGGGCAATGTCGAGCCCCGTCACGTGGTAGCGCCGTTGCGACGAGTGCTCAAGCGGTGTCATGTCCTCACCGCGCGTGTCACCGAGATCAATCACGCGGACCAAGCGGTCACGGTCGCCGACTCCGAGGGTGTGACCGACACCCTGGAGTACGACGAACTGGTCGTGGCGCTGGGCTCCGTCTCCCGCCTGCTGCCCATCCCCGGCCTCGCCGAGCAGGGTATCGGCCTCAAGACCGTCGGAGAGGCCATCTACCTGCGCAACCACGTGTTGGCCAAGATGGACGCGGCGTCCACCACGTTCGATCCGAGACTGCGTGACCGGCTGCTCAACTTCACCTTCGTCGGTGGTGGCTACGCGGGCATCGAGGCGCTGGCCGAGCTGGAGGACATGGCTCGGTACGCGACCCGTTACTACGACAACATCGACCCCGAGGACATGAAGTTCACCCTCATCGAGGCCGCCGGGCGGATCATGCCCGAGGTCAGCGAGAAGATGGGTGTCTACACGGTCAAGGCCCTGGAGGAACGGGGCATCTCGGTCTACCTGAACACCTTCCTGAAGTCGGTCGAGGGCGGTCACGCCGTGCTCTCCGACGGCACCGAGTTCGACACCGACACCCTGGTGTGGAACGCCGGTGTCAAGGCCAACCCGGTGCTCAAGAACAGCGATCTGCCACTGGACGAGCGCGGGCGCGTCAAGGCGACCTCGCACCTCCAGGTCGATGGGCTGCCGAACGTGTGGGCCTCGGGCGACTGCTCGGCCGTCCCGGACCTGTCCAAGGCCGAGGAGAACCCGGAGGCGACCTGCGCGCCGTCGGCGCAGCACGCGGTGCGTCAGGCCGAGCAGCTCGCCAAGAACATGATCGCCCACCTGCGGGGCAAGAAGACCGGCGAGTACCACCACGCCTACGCGGGCTCGGTGGCCGGTCTCGGCCTGTACAAGGGTGTGGCCGACGTGTACGGCTTCAAGGCCAAGGGCATCATCGCTTGGTTCATGCACCGCACCTACCACGTGAGCAAGATGCCCACGTTCAACCGCAAGGCGCGGATCGTCATCGACTGGACGCTGGCGTTCCTGTTCCGCCGCGAGGTCGTGTCGATGGGTCAGATCCAGGACCCGAAGGCCGCCTTCGAGCGCGCCGCTTCCAGCGACTGACCGCTCCACGCCGTTCGGCGGTTTCGGTGTGTCGAGTATTACGGGGCCACGTGCCGGGTGTTGCCCGCACGTGGCCCCGAGTTTCTGATTAACTGTCCGTAGTGCGGCTCCGTGGATGCTTCACTCGGTGGTGAGACAGCCTCCGCGGGCAGCACCCTGGTGTGGTCGAATTCGCTCGGTGCGTGCTGTCATTGCTCCGCTTGGCGGATTTCGCGCCGTCGGATCACCAGGCACGCTCTACGGGTCCGACCTTCCCGAGCCCCCGTAGCCCAACAGGCAGAGGCAGACGACTTAAAATCGTCACAGTGTGGGTTCGAACCCCACCGGGGGCACGCACGCGGCCCGTTCGGCCCGTGCGGACGGGGACCCGCGAAGTTTCACCCGTCCGAGCGGACGGGCCGACTACGATGGCGGTGTGTCGATCAAGCGCCCCCACCCCGCGTCGTGGCTGTACTACCAGTACGCCGGGCGCCTGCCGGCAGCGTACGGCGAGTGGGTGCTGCACGACGGAACCTGCCGGACCTGGATGCTCCGCGTGGTCGTGCGCGGCGTCCTGCGGATCGCGCCGATCGCCGCGGTGCTGTTCGCCGTGCTCGTGTACTTCGGGGGAGCTTGGCCCGTGGCGCTGGGGGCGCTGCTGCTCGGTCTCCTGGTCGTCCTGCGCGTCACGCTGACCGGTGCGGTGGAAAGCGTCGACGCCCGGTTGGCCCGCCACGGCTACCCGCCGGGACACGGCTCGGCCGTCCGCAACCGGATGGACGAGGAAGCCGCCGAGCGCTACCGGGCCGTGTGGCGGAACTCCGGCGACTGATCGACGGCTCTTCCGATCAGGTGGTCGCGCCCTCGGTCAGCGGGCCGTGGCTGGAGACAAGCCGCAGCGAGCCCTCCTCCAGCTGGTAGGACAACCCCACGACGGCGCAGCGTCCGGCCGTGACCTCCGAGGAGATCAGGGGGGACCGCTCCAGGAGGAGGTCCGCGGTGCGGCGGACGTGCTCGTCGACCAGCTGGCTGGTCTCGGTCGCCCCGGCGGCGCGGGCGGCGAGCACGCTGGGGGTGACCCGTTCCACGACGTCCCTGATGTGACCGCCGGGGGACTCGCCCTCGGAGCAGGTCTTCGCCGCGGCCCCGACCGCTCCGCACGAGTCGTGCCCGAGGACCACCACCAGGGGCGTGCCCAGCACGCCGACTCCGTACTCGATGCTGCCCAGCACCTCGGGGCCGCTCACGTGGCCGGCGGTGCGCACCACGAACAGGTCGCCCAGCCCGCGGTCGAAGAGGATCTCGGCGGCCAGCCGTGAGTCGGAGCAGCCGAACAGCACGCCGAACGGCGCCTGGCCGGAGGTCAGGGCGGACCGGCGGTCGGCGCCCTGGTTCGGGTGCGAGCGCTCGTCGTCGACGAAACGCCGGTTTCCCTCCATCAGGGTGGCGTAGGCCTGTGCCGGCGATGCGAAGGAGGCAGACATACCGCACAAGTTACTCGAGTCGTCGGCCTGTGACGATCTCCGGCGGGGCACGTCACAGTGGTCGGATCCGGCGTGTTTCCCGGCCCGAGGGGGTGCGGCGCGTACAATCGAGGCCGTCGCGTGGCGAACGGCCGACCGCCTTCACGACTTCCGAGTCCACGGGGCTCGTGCTCCGGACAGTCGTTTGATCAGTTGCGAGACTGGTGCACCGCCGTGGTCCGCAGCATCCGGCTGGGTGACCCGCGGTGTCGAGTGCGGTGCGGCCCGCGCCACAAGATCGAGTCTACCGTGGCACCCTGTGGGGCTGGGCCCTGCACGCAGGTGGGGCGCACGGATGTGCAGGTGCACCCGGTACGGCCGGGTGAGGACCAGGAGTTACTTCAGTGGCTGACTTTTTCGGCTTTATCCTCTATCCGGTTTCGGCCGTGCTGTGGTTCTGGCACAAGGTGTTCGGCTTCCTGCTGGGTCCGGACAACGGCTTCGCCTGGGCGTTGTCCGTGTTCTTCCTGGTGTTCTCGCTGCGGGTGATCCTGCTCAAGCCCGCGCTGAGCCAGATCCGCTCCAGCCGCAAGATGGCGAAGTTCGCCCCGCAGATGCAGAAGGTGCGGGAGAAGTACAAGAACGACCGCCAGGCGCAGATGCAGGAGATGCAGAAGCTGCAGTCCGAGCAGGGGGTCAACCCGCTCGGCGGCTGCCTGCCCGCGCTGCTGCAGATCCCGGTATTCCTGAGCCTGTTCCACGTGCTGCGCAGCTTCGATCCGACCGCGCAGAGCAACTTCATCTTCGACCGGTCGGGGGTCGTTTCCTTCACCGACGCCGACATCTTCGGCGCCAAGCTGTCGAACTGGCTCACCCAGTCCGAAGAGACGCTGGAGAAGTTCGGAACCACACGTCCCGAGATGATCGCGGTGGGCATCCCGCTGATGATCATCGCCTCGGTGGCGACGTACTTCACCATGCGGATGTCGCTCAAGCGCCAGAGCGACGCCACCATGGCCAACCCGCAGAGCGCGATGATCGGCAAGGTCATGATGTACCTGGCCCCGGTCGGCGCGCTGATCTCGGGCTGGTTCCTGCCGCTGGCGGTGTTGCTGTACTGGCTGGCCAACAACGTCTGGACGCTGGGTCAGCAGCACTTCCTGACCAACAAGGTCGACCGCGAGGAGCAGCGCCAGAAGGAAGCCGACATCGCCGCGAAGAAGGAGGCGCCGCGTCCGAAGCCGGGCCAGAAGCCGGTCGAGGCGGGCAACGGCAAGGCCGAGCAGGCCGACGACTCCGAGCAGGGCGAGGCTCCCGAGGCCGCGCAGCTCAACGGTGCGCAGCTCGACGCCGACCGCTCGGACGGGGGTGCCGGCGTCGGCAAGTTCAGCGGCAAGCCCGCGGGTGGGGGCAGACCCGGTGGCAAGACCCAGCAGAAGAACCGCCCCGGTAAGCAGGCCGCCTCCGCCAAGAAGAAGAGCCAGAAGAAGAAACGCTAGAAGCACGCGAAACGGGCCCGGTGGTCGGCGACCACCGGGCCCGTTTCGCGTCGGGCCTGCTTCGCTCTCGGTCACACGGGTTCGGCGATGACGATCCGGTTCTCGCTGTAGCCCCGGTCGCCTCCGACGAAGCGCCCGCCGCAGGTCACCAGGGCCAGGCGGTGGTCGCCGCCCTGCCCGAACAGTTCGGTGGCCCGCCGGGGCAGTTCGTCCTTGTCCACGGTGACCAGCTCGGCGATCCGGTAGGTGAACTCACGGCCGCGCTGCCCGGTCACCGTGACCCGCTGCCCCACCGAGGCGTCCCACAGCTCGGCGAACGGGCCCGTGCGGCCGTTCCAGTTCACGTGACCGGCCAGCACCGTGGCCCCCTCCGAGGCGTCCAGCCCCGCACCCCACCAGGTGGCCTCGCCGAGGCTTTCCGGGATCGGCAGCGTGCCGGACTCGTCGAGTTCCTCGTGCACCAGTTCGGCGGTTCCGCCGTCCGGCAACCGGATGGTCCCCGGCGGCTGTCCCTCGCTGATGTGCACCGGTCGCGGCGGGGACGACCGCGAGACCGCGGGGTCCCGCGACGGGAGGGAGGACGGTGGTCGGGTGACCTCCGCGGTCGAGGAGGGAGGTGGTGCGGCGGCCTCCTCCGCTCCACCCTTCACGGCACCGTTCGTCATCAGGGCCCCCGCGACCACGGCGACCACGGCGGCGAGCCCGACCGCGCCGGCCAGCACCAGCGCGGTCAGGCGTCGACGATCACGGCGACCTTCGGTCACCGCTGCCGTCCCGTCTCGAACCTGCGGCGGCGCAGCAGCACACCGCCGCCCACGGCACCGGTGAGCAGCAGGCCGCCACCGAGGCCGAACAGGCCCAGCGGGGCGCCGCCGTCGCCGGAGTCACCGGAGGGGACGTCGCCCGCGGCGACGGTCGTGTCACCGGCGGGAATCGTGATGGGCACGCTGGGGGTGTTCGGTTTGTTGACCAGTTCCAGCGCCAGGGTCTCGCCGGGCTTGAGCGTGCCGCAGGCCGACGGTGGTGCGGCCGGGTCGAACGCCTCCCCGTACCCCTTCGCCGGTGCCGTCTCGACGACGCAGACCTCCTGGGGGGTGCGCAGCTCCGGCACGGTGGCGGTCCCGTCGCTTCCCGTGGTCACCACGAGGGGCTCTCCCTCCGGACCGACCAGTTCGGTGCCGTCCTGCTCGGTCGCGGGCGTCTTCTCGTCGGGACCGGTCACGCGCAGCTTCACGCCGGCGATCCCGTCCCGGCTCTGTGAGTCGATCTTGCTGATCTCGACGACGCCGGGAGCCGTCACCGCCGTCGTCGCCGCTTCGACGGTGAGCTGCTGCTCGCCGCCGGTGGAGACCACGCGCTGGGTGGTGCCGGGCTTGTGCACGGCCTCCCGGACGTAGGGGCGCTCGGCCGGGGCCGCCAGCGTGCCGGTCACCTCGGGGTTCGGGCCCGTGGGCGTGACCCGCAGCTTCACCGGGCCACCGTCGGCGGGGGTGGTGACGGTGCCGTCGTCGGACAGGCCCTCGACCTCGGCGTCGGTGGCGTCGAGCTCGACGGGGACCCCGCCCACGCCGTCGCCGTCGCGCTGGGTCACGCGCAGCGTCCACTCGGCGCTCTCCCCGATGACCTGCTCGTCCTCGGGCTCGGTCAGCGAGGCCTGCCAGGGGCCCCGGTTGGCCTCGGCGTCCTCCCGCAGGCGCTCCACGGCGTCCTTGGCTCCCCCGGGGAGCTTGGCGAAGTGCTTCTCGACGTCGTAGGCGATCTCGCGGAAGTCGTTCTTCCGATCGAGGTCCTCGGGGGTGCGCGGAGCGGCCGTCCAGGAGTGCAGCAGGTGGGCCAGGGCCGCGGCCTCGTCCGCCGACTCCGTGTCGCCGTAGCGCAGGAGCAGGTAGGAGATGTTGGCGGCGGTGTCGTCGGGGATCGCAGTTCCCCACTTGGTCTTGAGCACGTCACCGGGCTCGTAGGCCTCGTCGCTGTCCGGGGCCTTCAGGGCGAACTGCACGCACCAGACCTGTTCGCCGTCGACCATGTAGGAGCCCAGCCAGTCGCTGGGTCTGTCGCGGTCGCCGTAGGGCTGCCCCGGCCTGATCTCGTGACCGATGCCCTCCTGCGGTGCCGCCTGGGCCACGCCGGGGGCGGCGGTCAGCGTCCCCCCGGCGAGCAGTGCCGCGCCCGTGATGGTCACGAGCAGTTTTCCGAACACGCGCATGCAAACTCCATTTCCGTGGTGGAGGAAGGTCCCGGTGCCCGCGCGCACCGGTGAGCATGCGCACGTCCCCGACTGCCCGGGTGTCGCGTAGCGATCCTTCTTCGTGCGCAGCGTGTTCACAAGAGGCCATACGGTGGAAAAGAGAATTACGTTGTGTTGGTGAAGACGCGGCGTGGAGGGCGTCGAGGGCCCCCGGTCGGCCGTAGCATGGGGTGCTGGGACGGTGGAGCTCACCACGGGCAGCAGCGTCCCGCCAAGGTTGCCCGCGCAGTATTCAACGCAATGTGATCGTTACTCGTGCTGCCCGGTGCGAGCGGGTAGTTTCCGATCGGTGCCCCGATCAGTCCCGGGGGTAAAATCGTCTTTACACGAGACGGGAACCGACCGCCGGGCTCGGTCGTTGTACCTGTGACGGCGCACGAACGCCCAGGAGGATGAGTTGCGCACAACGAGCAACCCCGCGTTCAAGAACCTGCCCTCAGGGGGCGGGTCCGCGAACTTCGACTACGGCCGCGGCGGCGTGGGTGTCGCGCCCGGCCAAGCGCCCACCGCGGCTCCGCCGCAGGCCGAGCGCCCGATGACCATCGACGACGTGGTCACCAAGACGGCCACCACGCTGGCCATCGCCCTCGGAACCGGTACCGCGACCTTCCTGGTCGGTGGGCAGGCCGCGATGGGGCTGGCGCTGCCCGCCATGCTGATCGGGCTCGTGCTCGCGCTGGCGGTCATCTTCAAGAAGAAGGTGAGCCCCGGGCTGGTCATCGCCTACTCGGCGGTCCAGGGCGTGTTCCTCGGCGGGATCAGCTGGGCCTTCGCCTCGATGTTCAGTCCGGCCATCGTGATGCAGGCCATCGTCGGCACGATGGGCGTGTTCGCGGCGATGCTGGTGGTCTACAAGACCGGAGCGATCCGCGTCACGCCGAAGCTGACCAAGTGGATCATCGGTGCGATGGCCGGCGTGGCCGTGCTCATGGTGGTCAACCTGCTCATGAGCATGTTCGGGATGCCGCTGGGCATTCGCGACGGTGGTCCGCTCGCGATCGGCTTCAGCCTGCTGTGCATCGGCATCGCGGCGTTCAGCTTCCTGCTGGACTTCGACGCCGCCGACAAGGCCATCCACCAGGGCGTGCCGGCCAAGTTCGCCTGGTACGTCGCCTTCGGGCTCATGGTGACCCTGGTCTGGCTGTACCTGGAGATCCTGCGTCTGCTGTCCTACCTCCAGAGCGACTGACGACGGAGTCCGAGCCGACGACGCGGGGGCTCGACGACGTGGCGAAGCGCCTGTCACCTCGACCGAGGTGGCAGGCGCTTCGTGTGTGAGGGGCTGGGGTTACCCGGTTTCGCGCGAAACCGGGTAACCCCAGAAACCATGCTGGTGGTTACCCGGGGTCGCCGGAGCGGCGGTTCACGGGCCGCTCCGGTCACCGGTCCGCGGTTTCCCCGTAAGGGGTTCTTGCAGAAAGCGGCGGAGCCGCTCTGCATCCGTGTACGCAGGCCGACCTGCCTGAGTCCCCCCGCCCGACCTGCTACGCAAGCCGAGCCATGGAAGAGGCAGCGATCAGCTGAGGCGTTCGAGGACCATGGCCATCCCCTGGCCCCCGCCGACGCACATCGTCTCCAGGCCGAACTGCTTGTCGTGCCACTGCAACGAGTTGAGCAGGGTCGTGGTGATGCGCGCACCGGTCATCCCGAACGGGTGCCCCACGGCGATGGCACCGCCGTTGACGTTGAGCCTGTCCAGCGGAACGCCCAGCTCTTGGTAGGAGGGGATGACCTGGGCGGCGAACGCCTCGTTGATCTCCACGAGGTCCATGTCGCCCGGGCTCATCCCGGCCCGGGACAGGGCCTGCTTGGACGCCTCCACCGGACCGAGTCCCATGATCTCCGGGGAGAGCGCGGTGACTCCGGTGGAGACGATGCGGGCCAGCGGGGTCAGGCCGAGCTGCTTGGCCTTGGTGTCGCTCATCACCACCACGGCGGCCGCACCGTCGTTGAGCGGGCAGGCGTTGGCGGCGGTGATCCGCCCGTCGGGGCGGAACACCGGCTTGAGCTGGGAGGCCCCTTCCAGCGTCACACCGGGGCGCGGACCGTCGTCGGCGTCGACGACGGCGCCGGACGGGGTGGTCACCGGGGTGATCTCCCGCGACCAGAACCCGTTGGCGATGGCCTTCTCGGCGAGGTTCTGCGAACGCACCCCGAACTCGTCCATCTCGGCGCGGCTGATCCCCTTGGTCAGGGCCAGGTTCTCGGCCGTCTGCCCCATGGGCAGGTAGACGTCGGGCAGCTGGTCGAACTCGCGCGGGTCGGTCCAGTCCTCGGCACCCTGCTCGGCCCGCTGCCGCGTCCGCTCCTGGGCCTCGTCGAAGGCCGGGTTCTGGGTCTCCGGCAGCGAGTCGGAGTTGCCCTTGGAGAACCGCGAGACGAGCTCGACACCGGCGCTGACGAACGCGTCGCCCTCACCGGAGCGAATCGCGTGCAGCGCCATCCGGGTGGTCTGCAAGCTCGACGAGCAGTAGCGGGTGATGGTCGTTCCGGGCAGGTGGTCGTAACCGAGCAGCACCGAGACCACGCGGGCCATGTTGAATCCCTGCTCCCCGCCGGGCAGGCCGCAGCCCAGCATCAGGTCGTCGAGCTCACGGGGATCCAGCTCGGGGACCTTGTCCAGCGCCGCGCGCACGATCGTGGCGGTGAGGTCGTCGGGGCGCATGTCGGCCAGCGACCCCTTCTTCGCGCGTCCGATGGGCGAGCGCGCGGTGGAGACGATGACGGCTTCGGGCATGGTGGGATGCTCCCTTCCTCCCGCGAACGGGCGGAGGCGACGGGTTGCTCGCGCTCACTGTAGGCCCGCCGGGGCTTGTTGTGCGGTGATGCGCGTCACGATACCGACCACGTGGTATGCGAGGTCAGCTGCCCTTCCGTTGTTTCAGCCGCCGGTTCAGCCACGTGACGAGGCGCTGCGTCGGCCTCCTGGCCTCCGCGGCCGAGGAGCGCGTGGGCGCGTGGGGCAGCGGTGCGCCCTCCCAGGCGTCGAGCGCGTGGCACAGGGCGGGCAGCAGTACCTCGACGACGGCTTCGTACCCGGCGGCCGAGGGATGGAAGCGATCCCGGCTGAATAACTCGGTGGGATGAGTCAGGAACTCGGGGGAGAGCAGATCCGCCAACGGCACCGCGTGACCGCCGGCCTCCTCGACCACGCGTCGTTGCGCCTTGGCCAGCGACAGGCTCATCGTGCGGACCACGGAGCGCAACGGCTGCGGGATCGGGCGGATCGCCCCGAGATCGGGACAGGTCCCCGCGACCACGGCCACGTCCGCTGCTCGCAGCCGCCGCACGGCCTGCCCGAGCAGTTGGGTGCTCTTGTGCGCGGGCAGTTGCGAGGTGACGTCGTTGGCCCCGATGAAAATGATCACGACTCGGGGTGGGCGGCGCAGCACCTCGTCCACCTGCGCGTCCAGCTCGCGGCTGGTGGTGCCCACGATCGCGTGGGTGCTCAGCGCCACCGGGTGTTCGAGTTCGGCGGCCAGGCCACGTGCCAGCAGCACGCCCGGCAGTTGTTCGGGCACGTCGACCCCGAGTCCGGCGGCCGTGGAGTCACCGATGATCGCCAGTTCCAGCGGAGCGATCCCGTCCGACGGTCGGGGGTCCGTGCCGTCGGGCAGGTGGATGCCGTCCGCGCGCAGTGGTGCGTTCTCCGGAGGGCCGATCACTCGCCGGGCGTGCCGGGACTGCCCGTTGAGCAGTCCGTAGGCCGCTCCGGACAGACCACCGAGCGTGCCCGCCGCGAACGCGGCGAGCCGGACCAGTCTCAGCCCGATCATCGTCCCTCCTCGTGACTCGCGCGAAACGGCCTCCGCGCACAGTGTGCGTGCTCGACGACCTCCGCACTGGTGGTGACACAGCGGCGGTTCGATTCGTTCCCGAGCCGTATGTCGTCACACCGACCGTTTGGGTTAGCGCCGTGGTCGACGATTAGGCTCCGGGTCACAGGCGGAGACAAGGGAGAGGACTCGCACGGTGGACTACGCTGAGCACGTGGCCGACCTGGTCGGCAGCACCCCGCTGGTGAAGCTGAACGCCCTCGGTGGGGGACTGTCGACACCGATACTGAGCAAGATCGAGTACTTCAACCCCGGGGGCAGCGTCAAGGACCGGATCGCGCTGCGGATGATCGAGGCCGCGGAGGAGTCCGGGGAGCTGCGCGCCGGCGGCACGATCGTGGAGCCCACCTCCGGCAACACCGGGGTCGGCTTGGCGATGGTGGCCCAGCGCAAGGGCTACCGCTGCGTGTTCGTGTGTCCGGACAAGGTCAGCGAGGACAAGCGCAACGTGCTGGAGGCGTACGGCGCCGAGGTCGTGGTGTGCCCGACCGCCGTGCCGCCGGAGCACGCCGAGTCCTACTACAGCGTTTCCGACCGGCTGGCCGAGCAGGAGGGGTACTGGAAGCCCAACCAGTACAACAACTCGGCCAACCCCGAGTCGCACTACAACACCACGGGTCCGGAGATCTGGGAGCAGACCGAGGGGCGCATCACGCACTTCGTGGCCGGTATCGGTACCGGCGGCACGATCTCGGGCGCGGGCCGCTACCTCAAGGATGTCTCCGACGGTCGCGTGCGCATCGTCGGCGCCGACCCGGAGGGATCGGTGTACTCGGGCGGCAAGGGCAGGCCCTACCTGGTGGAGGGAGTGGGCGAGGACTTCTGGCCCACGACCTACGACCACGACATCTGCGACGAGATCATCGCGGTCTCCGACGCGGACTCCTTCGGGATGACCCGGCAGCTGGCCCACGAGGAGGCCCTGCTGGTCGGCGGCTCCTGCGGAATGGCCGTCGCGGCGGCGCTGCGGTTGGCCGAACGCACCGGACCGGACGACGTGATCGTCGTGCTGCTTCCCGACGGGGGTCGCGGCTACCTCACCAAGGTCTTCAACGACTCGTGGATGGCCTCCTACGGGTTCTTGTCGCCGGACCACAGCGGTGGTTCGGTCGGTGACGTGCTGCGCCGCAAGGACGGCACCATTCCCGAGCTGGTGCACGTGCATCCGAACGAGACGGTCGCCGAGGCCGTGACCATCCTGCGGGAGTTCAGCGTCTCCCAGATGCCGGTGGTCAACGCGGAACCGCCGATCATGGCCGCCGAGGTCGCCGGTGCGGTCAACGAGCGGGACCTGCTGCAGGCCCTGTTCGCGGGGAAGGCCAATCTCGCCGACCGGGTGGAGACGCACATGTCGCCGCCGCTGCCCACGATCGGCGCGGGCGAGGAGATCAGCTCCGCGATGACCGCGCTGACCAATGCGGACGGAGCGATGGTGCTCGTGGACGGAAAGCCGGCGGGCGTGGTGACCCGGCAGGACGTGCTCGCGTTCATCGCCGGTCGGTGACCAATCGTTACACGTGGGCACTATGCTGCCACGTGATCGGATAGTCTGCTGGGCGCACGCGCCCAGATTCATGCCCAAGGGGGTCAGGAAACTCGATGAGCTCTCCGCAACCGCCCGCTGACGGTCAGCAGGGACAGCCAGAGCCCGACGGCCAGCAGGACGGCAGTTCCGCCAACCAGAACGAGTCCGGTGCCGACTCCACGCAGGTCGTCCGGCCGGCGCAGCCTCCGCAGGAGCAGCAGCCGCAGCAGGAGAGCGGACAGCCTTCCGGTGCCGACTCCACGCAGGTCGTCCGGCCGGCGCAGCCTCCGCAGGAGCAGCAGCCGCAGCAGGAGAGCGGACAGCCTTCCGGTGCCGACTCCACGCAGGTCGTCCGGCCGGCGCAGCCTCCGCAGGAGCAGCAGTCTCCGCAGGAGGGGGGCGGCTCGACGCAGGTCGTGCCGCCGTCCATGCAGCCGCCGCAGCCGATGTACGAACAGCCCGGCCTGGCCGGGCAGCAGCCGGGATACCCGCAGCAGCCGCCCCAGCAGCCCGGCATGGCTCCGCCCCAGGGACAGCCGGGCACCCCGAGCGGTGGATTCCCCGCTCAGCAGCCGTTCGTTCAGCAGCCCCCTCCTCCCGGGCAGCCCGGGATGCCCCCGCCCGGCCAGCCCGGTATGCCGGGCATGGGCAAGGCCGGTGATCCCAACAAGGGCGTCGCTATGGGGGCGGCCTGGACCGCAGTCGGCCTCGGTGGTCTGCTCGCGGTGCTCCAGATCATTGTGCTGATCATGTTCATGGGCAGCTACGAGCAGCTCCAGCAGGCCCAGCAGATGATGGACCAGTACGGCCAGATGGGCGAGCAGTACGGCGTCAGCACGCCCGACGTGGAGCTGCCGTCCTTCGGGCTGGTCATCTTCCTGCTCGTTGTTCAGATCATCGTCTCCCTCACGATGGTGACGGGCGGGCTGCTCATCAACGCTCGCAAGAAGGTGGGGCCGCTACTCTCCGCTGGTGCCGCAGCGGTGTTCGTGATCTCCGTGATCATCAACATGGTCTCGTACTTCTCCGCGGTCCAGATCGTGTCCTTGCTTCTCTCCGCCGCGGTGGGTGTGCTCGCGATGCTGCCGCAGACCCGCTCCTACGTTTCCGGTGGCGCCGCCCCGGCCGCAGCCGGTGGCTACGGGCCGCCGCCGGGTGCGTTCGGTCAGCCGGGCATGCCCCCGCAGTCCGGTGGCATGCCGCCCCAGCCTCAGCATCAGGGCATGCCCCCGCAGCCGGGGCAGCAGCCGCAGGCGCCCTACGGACAGCAGCCGCAGGCTCCCTACGGGCAACAACCACAGGCGCCCTACGGGCAGCAGCCCGGTGGTCCGTCGCCGTACGGCCAGCCGCCGCAGCAGCCGGGTCAGCCACCCCAGTGGTGACCGGTTGATCGAGTCCAGTGGCCCCCGACCAGGCGTCGGGGGCCACTTTCGTCCGGCGTCAGGAAGTAGGTGCCCGCCGTGCAGCCCCAGCCCCACGGGCAGCAGCCCCCGCAGCCCCCGCAGCCGTACCAGCAGGTTCCCCAGCAGCCGTACCAGTACGATCCTCACGCTCAGCAGTACCAGCAGCCGTACCCGTACGCGCAGCAGTATCAGCAGTGGTATCCGCAGTGGTGGGGCGCTCCCGCCGGGGAACCCAGCGGCATCACGACGCTCGTGGCGGCGGTGCTCGGTCTGCTGATCGGAGTCACCTGGATCGTGGGTGTGTCGGCCCTGATCATCACCGCCCCCGATGTCGAGGTCGGCGGTATGGCGGTCGCCGCGGGAATCGCCTTCGTGCTCTCGGTGCCCTCGCTGATCGGTTCCGTCGCGCTGTTCGTCCGGCGCGGTTTCGGCCGCTGGCTCCTGATCGTGGGGCTCGCGCTGTCGGTGCTTCCCTCGGGGTTCGTCGTCGTCGCGTCCTTCACCACGTCGCCGGGACCACCGCAGGGGCTCCTGCTGCTCTCGGTCTCGGTCCTGGTCTTCTCGATCGCGGGAATCGTGCTGGCCTCCTCGCCGACGACCAGTCGCTACCTCGGGGCGGTGAAGCAGTACGCCCGGCAGCCCGGTCATCCCGCGCAGCAGGCCTACCCCCAGTACGCCCAGCAGGCCTACGCGCAGCAGGGTTACCAGTACCCCCAGCAGGGCTGCCCCCAGCAACCGCAGCAGGGTTATCTACAGCAGGGCTATCCGCAACAGGGTTACCAGCAGCCCCAGTATTCGCAGCAGCCCGGCCCACTCCAGCAGCCCGGCCCGCTCCGACACTGGGGATGAGTCGTGCGGGGTCGCGGGCGGCCCGCGCGGATCGCCGTCGCCCGGCGTCGTAGGCTTCCGGTATGAGCGACGGCTTCGCCACCCGCGCGATTCACGCGGGCCAGCAACCGGACCCCGCGACCGGATCGGTGATCACGCCGATCCACGCCACCTCCACCTACGCCCAGGACGGCGTCGGGCAGCAGCGTGCCGGGTACGAGTACTCGCGCACCGGCAACCCCACCCGCACCGCGCTGGCGGAGTGCCTGGCCTCGCTGGAGGGCGGCAGGCACGGGCACGCCTTCGCCTCGGGCATGTCGGCCACCGACGCGGTGCTGCGCGCCGCCCTGCGTCCCGGTGACCACCTCGTGATCCCCGACGACGCCTACGGCGGCACGTTCCGCCTCATCGACAAGGTCCTGAGCGGCTGGGGCGTGGAGTACACCCCCGTCCCGGTCTCCGACGTGGACGCCGTGCGCGCGGCGATCCGCCCGAACACCAAGATGCTCTGGATCGAGACGCCGACGAACCCCCTGCTCAACATCGCCGACCTGTCCACGTTGGCCCAGCTCTCCCACGACACCGGCACGCGGCTGGCCGTGGACAACACCTTCGCCTCCCCGCACCTGCAGCAGCCGTTGGAGCACGGCGCCGGCGTCGTCGTGCACTCGACGACGAAGTACCTCGGCGGCCACTCCGACGTGGTCGGCGGCGCCGTGGTGACCTCCGACGACGAGCTCGCCGAGCAGGTCGGCTTCCTGCAGAACAGCGCCGGAGCCGTGCCCGGCCCCTTCGACGCGTGGTTGACGCTGCGTGGCCTGAAGACGCTGGCGGTGCGCATGGAGCGGCACAGCCGCAACGCGGAGCGGGTCGTGGAGGCGCTGGAGAACCACCCGAAGGTCTCCCACGTGATCTACCCGGGCCTGGAGCAGCACCCCGCCCACCAGGTCGCCGCCAAGCAGATGCGGCACTTCGGCGGCATGGTCTCCTTCCTCCACGCCGACGGCCCGGAGGCGGCGCTGGAGATGTGCGCCCGCACCCGACTGTTCACCCTCGCCGAGTCCCTGGGCGGGGTCGAGTCGCTGATCGAGCATCCCGGCAGGATGACCCACGCCAGCACCGAGGGATCACTGCTGCAGGTGCCCGCGGAGCTGGTTCGGCTGTCGGTCGGCATCGAGGAGGCCGACGACCTGGTCGAGGACCTCCGGACCGCGCTGGGGTAGAAGGATGCACGGCTCGGCTTGCGCAGCGGTGCGGGCTCCGGACTGGGTCCGTCCGTGCCGGGGTTTGTGCGATTTTCCCTAAAGTTGTGCCACAACTTTAGGGAAAATCGTGAAACCACCGCGGCGGGTCAGGGGCGCAGTACGGGGGCGGTGACCGTGGTGTCGACGCCGAGGGGGTGCCGGACAGGGGGATCGGGTACGGGGGCGGGCGGGAAATCCTGCCTGGTGACGCAGCCGCCGACCAGTTCGACGACTCCGCCCCGCACCCGGTACCTGCCGGGGTCCTCGCAACCGGCGCTGGCCACCGTGAACACCGCCGCACCGGACAGTGCCGTGGCCGTGGCGATACCGGTGACCAGCGGGATCATGCCCGCGGTGGAGGTCAGCCGTGCCATGAGCCCTCCCAGGACAGTGCTGTGACGGGCGCCGTCCCACGGCGGCTGCGAACCCGTCCGGGCGCTGCACCGAGGATACCCAACGGCACGCGCACGGGCCGCTTCTCGGCGGCACCGCAGCGGTGTCGGTGGTGTGTCGAAGACCGCCGACACCGCTGAACGGGTGGCGCCGGGATCGCCCGAGTGCCGGGGAGGAGCTCGGCGGGCGGCTACAGGTTGCCGCGCAGTTCCTGCTCCCGCTCGATGGCCTGGAACAGGGCCTTGAAGTTGCCGATGCCGAAGCCGAGCGAACCGTGCCGCTCGATGAGCTCGAAGAACATGGTCGGGCGGTCACCGATGGGCTTGGTGAAGATCTGGAGCAGGTACCCGTCCTCGTCGCGGTCGACGAGGATGCCGTGCTCCTTGAGCGTCTCGATCGGCAGCCGCACCTCACCGATGCGCGCCCGCAGCTCGGGGTCGTCGTAGTAGGAGTCCGGGGTCGCCAGGAACTCCACCCCGGCCGCGCGCATCTCGGTGAGCGTGGTGAGGATGTCGTTGGTGGCCAACGCGATGTGCTGGCAGCCCGAGTCCCCGTAGAACTCCAGGAACTCGTCGATCTGCGACTTCTTCTTGCCCATCGCGGGTTCGTTGAGCGGGAACTTCACCCGGTGGTTGCCGTTGGCCACGACCTTGCTCATCAGCGCCGAGTAGTCGGTCATGATGTCGTCGTCGACGAACTCGGCCATGTTCACGAAGCCCATGACCCGGTTGTAGAAGTCGACCCACCGGTCCATCTCGCCCATCTCGACGTTGCCCACGCAGTGGTCCACCGCCTGGAACAGCCGCTTCGGAGCCTCGGCCGGCTTGCGGTAGCCGCTCGTCCTGGCGACGTAGCCCGGCAGGTACGGCCCGGTGTAGCCGGAGCGGTCGATGAGGGTGTGCCGGGTCTCGCCGTAGGTGGCGATGGCGCCCCTGCGGATGGTGCCGTGCTCGTCGGAGACGTCGTTGGGCTCCTCGAGCACGGTCGCTCCCTGGGCGCGGGCGTGCTCGACGCAGCGGTCGACGTCGGTGACCTCCAGCGAGATGTCGGTCACGCCGTCCCCGTGCTTGCGGTGATGATCGGCCAGTGGGCTGGCGGGGTCGACCGCGCCCTGAATGACGAACCGGGCCGATCCTGACTTGAGCACGTAGGACTTGTGGTCCCGGTTGCCGTGCTCGGGGCCGGTGTAGGCGATCAGTTCCATGCCGAAGGCGCTCTGGTAGAACAGGGCGCTCTGGGTGGCGTTGCCCGCGGCGAACACCACGGCGTCCAGGGAGCGAACGGGGAACGGGTCCCGCGACGCGTCGTGGTCGACCAGTCCGACGAGCTGGCGCATCTGGTCGAAGGTGACGGCGTCGATCTCCCCGGTGCGGGGGTTGGCGGTGCTGGTCACGATGCCCTCCTGCACTTCTCGCGAGCTTGGTGATCCCAGCGTGCGAGCCCGGGGCATCTTGAGCAATGGCGGCTTCGATTACTGTACAAACTGCTCAACGAGCGGCCGACGATCGGTGCCGACGGCAATCAGACTGACCAGGAGGTGTGACATGGCTCCCACGGGCGACGACGATCCGCTGGACGGGCTCGACGCGCGGCTGTTGCTGCTGCTGTCCGACGAACCGAGGCTCGGGGTGCTGGAGTGCTCGCGTCGGCTGGGAGTGGCCCGCGGCACGGTCCAGGCCAGGATGGATCGCATGGTGCGGCGCGGAGTGCTGCGGGGGTTTCCCCCGGAACTCGACCTGGCGGCGATGGGATACGGGTTGACCGCCTTCGCCGTGCTGGAGATCGCCCAGGGGCAGCGGGCCACGGTCGCCGAGCGCCTCGCGGCCATCGACGAGGTGTGCGAAGTGCACGCCACCACGGGGCAGGGGGACCTGTTCGTGCGGATGGTGGCGCGCTCGAACGCGGACCTGCAGCGCGTCATCGACACGGTCGTGGCCGTGCCCGCGGTGCGGCGGACCTCCACCTCGATCGCACTGTCCACCCCGGTGCCCCCGCGGGTGCGCCCACTACTGGAGAACCTGGCCAACGACGAATAGCGGAATCCGCGGGCCGGTCTGCGCGGTGGGCCGGGTGGGGGGACCTCAGACGCTGCCTCGCTGAGGTCCCCCCACCTGCACCGCTAAGCGACTCAATCCGTGTCTCCGTCTATCCGGAGAAGGGTTCGGCCTTGACCAGGGTGACTCGCATGGTCCCCCCGTTGGGCAGGTCGTACTCGCGGGTCTCGCCCTCGCGGGCGTCCAGCAGCGCCTGGCCCAGCGGCGAGCTCGGCGAGTACACCTCCAGCTCCCCGTGAGCGCCTTCCTCCCGGTTGGCCAGCAGGAACTTCTCGTTCTCGTTCTCGCCCTCGTAACGCACGGTTAGCACCGAGCCGGGGCGAGCGACACCGGACTCCGTGGGGATGTCGCCGACCTGGGCCGTACGCAGCAGCTCCTGGAGCTGGCGGATGCGGGACTCCATCTGCCCCTGCTCTTCACGGGCCGCGTGATAACCGCCGTTCTCCTTGAGGTCGCCTTCCTCGCGGGCCTCGTTGATTTTCTCGGCGATCACCGGGCGGCCGGCCACGAGTTCGTCCAACTCGGTCTTGAGCCGGTCGTAAGCATCCTGGGTCAGCCAGGTCGCCTGGGTCTCGCTCACGGTCACCACTCCTCGTAGACGGCGGCTCCGCGCTCCGCGGGCCGGAACCCTCCGAGCCCCGTGAGGCACGGAATGGAAAAACACGGCCCGTACCGGGACCGTGCTGTGCCTACGATAACACGAGCGAGGCCACTCGGGGATTGATTTCGTCCGACGATCAGTCCGCTGTGGCGGTGTTTCACCCGGTTGGCCGTGTCGGTTCGAGCAGGTACTCCGGAACGTCGTAGTCGCATCCGTACACGTTGCCGGCCACCGGAGGCTGGCTGGTGGTGATCACCGTGGTGGGGTGGGACAGCCCCGAACTCGGCGGGACCAGGACCTCCCTGCGGCCGGTCTCGGTGCCGTCCAGCGACCGGGCGCGGACGACGCACACAGCCGGGCGCCGCGGCTGGTCCCGGCGCACCTCCAGGGTCATGCGCAGCGAATTGTCGTCCAGTGCCCGGTAGGTCATCCGCTTGCCCTCGATGGGGGCGCTGCCCAGGTTGTCGTAGGCCACGAACGCCGCGCCCAGGCCCGCCAGGGCCACCAGGGCGGTCAGTAACCACCGCATCCGATTCGATGGTGAGCGCTTGCGGGGGCGCACGCCGTAACGCCCCTCCGGGGGCTGCTGATCTGTCACGGGAGTCTCACCCCTTCGTGGGCCGTGGAGAAAATGTCGGTCCTTCGGGAACAATGGGGACCGGCGCCCACGTTGAGTATCCCTGGGGTGTTCCGGTCACGGTCAGCGGGGCCGGTCCGAGGCGAACGGAAAGGATTACTCCGGCGATGGCCGATAAGCTGCGTCTGATGACCGTGCACGCGCACCCGGACGATGAGGCGAGCAAAGGTGCCGCCACCACAGCGCGTTATGTGGACGAGGGGCACGAGGTGATGGTGGTCACCTGCACCGGCGGTGAGGCGGGCAGCATCCTCAACCCGGCGATGGAGCGCCCCGAGGTCGTGGAGAACCTGCCGGAGATCCGGCGTGCGGAGATGGCCGAGGCCGCGAGCCTTCTCGGGGTCGAGCACCGGTGGTTGGGCTACGTGGATTCGGGCCTGCCGGAGGGCGACCCGCCACCACCGTTGCCCACGGGCTGCTTCGCGGTGGAACCGCTGGAGGGGCCGACCGGGGATCTGGTCGGGGCCATTCGCGAGTTCCGCCCGCACGTGCTGATCACCTACGACGAGACCGGCGGGTACCCGCACCCGGACCACGTGCGCACCCACGAGATCTCGATGGCAGCCTTCGACGCGGCCGCCGATCCCGAGATCCACCCCGAGCACGGGAAGCCCTGGCAGCCGTTGAAGCTGTACTACTCCCACGGGTTCTCCCGCAAGCGGATGCAGCTGTTCCACGACGCCCTGCTCGAGCGGGGGCTGGAATCGCCGTACGGGGAGTGGTTGGCGAAGTGGGACTCGTCCCGACCGGACCCGCACGAGCGGGTGACCACCAGGGTCGAGTGCGGCAAGTACTTCGACGTGCGTGACGACGCGCTGCGAGCCCACGCCACGCAGATCGATCCGCACAGCCGCTGGTTCGCGGTTCCGCTCGACATCCAGCGCGCGATCTGGCCGACCGAGGACTACGAGCTGGTCCGCTCGTTGGTGGACACGACATTGCCGGAGGACGACCTGTTCGCCGGGGTTGGAGAAGAGCGGGTGTGAACGTGAGCGGTGTGGAGACTGTGGCGGTCGTGCTGGCCCAGCCGGACTTTCCCGGCGGGGAGTCTCCCAACGGCGGCCAGGGGGCGGGCTTCGGCAAGTCCACCCCGGTGGGGTTGCTGCTGCTGATCGTGTTGCTGATCGGAGTGGTCTTCCTGGTCCGCTCCATGAGCAAGCACATCAGGGGTCTGCCCGGCAACTTCGACCAGGGCAGGGCCACGGCGGCGGCCCCGGCCCGCGTCAAACGAGCCGAGGCGGCGCGGCAGTCCGAGCAGGACTCCGAACGGACCGAGCGGGATTCCGAGAGATCACGGGGAAGTCCGGATCACGAGGGCTCGGAGGAGACCGACGAAGCTTCCTCCGCCGCGACGAAGTCGGCGACGACGGAGAGTGACGCGGGGAGCGCGAAGAGCGAGAGCACCTCTTAGTCACACGGTTTCGCGTGCTTGTCCCGAGGCGTGGAGTCACTGCTCTTCGCGCGTCGGTCGAGCAGTGTTGGTTCCGGGGGCCGCCGCCCCCGGAAAACGCGCGGGCTCGCTCCAGACCCGCAGCGCGGGGACCGAGACGATCTCGTGCTCGGGGTAGCGCAGTGCTGTCAGCTTGCCGCCGAAAACGCAGCCGGTGTCCAGGCACAGGGTGCGGTTCTCCCACTCGGGTTCGGGAGTGGGCGTGTGCCCGTACACCACGACCGCTTTGCCCCGGTACTCACGTGCCCAGGGATAACGTATCGGCAGGCCGTACTCGTCGGTCTCGCCCGTGGTGTCGCCGTAGAGGGCGAAAACGCGCACCCGGCGTGAGGCGCGGCCGTGGTAGCGCTCGGGCAGGCCCGCGTGGGCGACCACGAGGTTGCCGTGGTCGAGCACGTAGTGCACGGGGAGTTCGGCGCAGAAATCCAGCACTCGCTGGCGGAACCCCTCGCCGGCCTCGTCCAGCTGCGCCAGCGACTCCGCCAGTCCGTGGGAGACCCGGACGTTGTGACCGCGCAGCGCGCGGACCAGCTTGTCCTCGTGATTGCCCGTGATCACCAGGGCGTGGCCGGAGTCGGCCATGCCCATCGCCAACCGCAGCACCCCCGGGGTGTCCGGTCCGCGATCGACCAGGTCGCCCAGCAGCAGAGCCCGCCGCTCGTCGGGGTGGTGCGCGTCGACCGCCCGGCCCGACGAGTCGCGGTTCAGGTGGTAGCCGAGCTCGCTCAGCAGCGTTTCCAGCTCCTGGCGGCATCCGTGCACGTCCCCGATGACGTCGAACGGTCCCGTCTCGTGTCTCCTGTCGTTGTGCAGCGGATTCAGCCGAACCCGCGCCGAGTTCACCTCGGACTCGTCCCGCAGCACGTGGACCTTGTGGAAGCCTTCCTCGCGCAGCGGCTTCAGGCTGCGTTGCAGGTCCTTGTGCTGGCGCCGGACGACCCCCGCGCGGATGGAGCGGTCCGGGCGGTCGGTGCTGCGCCGCACGCACACCGTCTCCGGCAGGTCGAGCACGATCGCCACGGCCAGTACGTGGTGTCGGCGAGCCAGCCGTAGCAGGCCCTGCCTGGCGTGTTTGTGCACGTTCGTGGCGTCCACGACGGTGAGCAGCCCTCTGGAGAGGCGCTTCTCCGCCACGGAGTGCAGGATCTCGAAGGCGTCGTCGGTCGCGCCCTGATCGTTCTCGTCGTCGGAGACGAGACCGCGGTAGTGGTCGCTGGACAGGATCTGCGTCGGCAGGAAGTGTTCGGCGGCGAACGTGGACTTGCCCGCTCCCGCCGCGCCGACCAGTACCACCAGTGACCGGTCCGGGACGTCGATGGCGCGGCTCATGAGGGGGCTTCCCGTCGATCGTTTCGGCTTGGCCGCGTGGTTTCGCGCGAGACCGGATTTTATGGAACCAGGGTTTCGCGCGAAACTCGAATTCCCGGCCGCGGGCTGCTCCGGGAGTGCGGTCGTCGCGACGGAAGTCGTCGCGACATGGGACGCTGCGGGTATGGCACAGCGGCTAGCACAGGCGACCAGCCCGTACCTGCTCCAGCACGCCGACAACCCGGTCGACTGGTGGCCCTGGTCCCAGGAGGCTTTCGACGAGGCGCGGCGGCGGGACGTGCCGGTGTTGCTGTCGATCGGTTACGCCGCTTGCCACTGGTGTCACGTCATGGCCCACGAGTCCTTCGAGGACCCCGAGATCGCCGAGGTGATGAACGAGAACTTCGTCAGCATCAAGGTGGATCGCGAGGAGCGGCCCGACGTGGACGCCGTCTACATCGAGGCCACCCAGGCGATGACCGGTCAGGCCGGATGGCCGATGACCTGCTTCCTGACTCCCGCCGGTGAGCCCTTCCACTGCGGGACGTACTACCCGGCACGGCCACTGCACGGGATGCCGTCGTTCCGCCAGTTGCTCGACGCCGTCGCGCAGGCGTGGCGGGAACGGGGCGACGAGGTCCGCCGGACCGCCACCAACGTGGCCGAGCAGCTGGCCGCCCAGGGCAGCGCGCTGCCCGAGTCGCCGGTGGACGACGAGACCCTGGCCACGGCCGTGTCGCAGCTGCACTCGGAGTTCGACGCGGAGGCGGGCGGTTTCGGCGACTCCCCGAAGTTCCCGCCGTCCATGGTGGTGGAGTTCCTCCTGCGCCACCACGAGCGCGCCGGCGACGAGGGCACCGGCCGAACCGCGCTGGGGATGGCCGAGGACGTCTGCGAGTCCATGGCCAGGGGCGGTATCTACGACCAGTTGGCGGGTGGGTTCGCCCGCTACAGCGTCGACGCGAAGTGGGTCGTGCCGCACTTCGAGAAGATGCTCTACGACAACGCCCTGCTGCTGCGGGCCTACGCCCACCTCGCCCGACGTCACGGTGCCGGTTCCCTGGCCGAGCGCGTGACGCGGGAAACCGCGCGGTTCCTGCTGCGCGAAATGCACACGCCCGAGGGAGGCTTCGCCGCCTCCCTGGACGCCGACACCGACGGTGTCGAAGGACTGACCTACGTCTGGAAGCCCGAGGAACTGCGTCAGGTCCTCGGTGCCGAGGACGGAGCGTGGGCCGCCGAGCTGTTGATGGTGACGACGGAGGGCACTTTCGAGCACGGGGCATCCACGTTGCAGCTGCGTCACGACCCCGACGACTGGCAGCGGTGGCGCCGCGTTCGCGACCTCCTCCACGAGGCGCGGTCGCACCGTCCGCAACCGCCGCGTGACGACAAGGTCGTGACGGCCTGGAACGGGATGGCCATCGTCGCGCTGGTGGAGACGGCCACGGCGCTGGACGAGCCGGAGTGGCTTCGGGCCGCCGAGCGGGCGGCCACCCTCATCGCCGACGTGCACCTCCGTGACGGGCGGCTGTACCGGAACTCGCGCGCGGGTGCGGCCGGACACGCCGCGGGAGTGCTCGAGGACTACGGATGCCTGGCGGAGGGGCTGCTCAGCCTGCATCAGGCCACGGCGGAGCCGGAGTGGCTCGAGCGGGCCTGCCGACTGCTGGACACCGCGTTCGACCTGTTCGCCGACGCCGACAACCCCGGTGCCTTCCATGACACCGCCTCCGACGCCGAAGCGCTGGTGCGACGCCCCTCCGATCCCACCGACAACTCCAGTCCCTCCGGGGCGGCGGCGTTGACCTCCGCGGCCGTCACCGCCTCCGCCCTCGCGGACGAGGACCGCGCTCCGCGCTATCGCCGCGAGGCGGAGCAAGCGCTGGGGCGCGCGGGGCTGCTCGCGCAGCGAGCCCCGCGCTTCGCGGGTCACTGGTTGGCCGCCGCCGAAGCACTCGGACACGGGCCGCTCCAGGTCGCCGTGGCCGGCGAAGCCGGCGGCGACCGGGCGGCCCTGATCAGCGCCGCGCGGCGGCGCGCTCCGGGTGGGGCGGTGGCGCTCGCCGGGGAGCCGGAGGCGAGCGGCGTGCCGCTACTGGCCGGGCGCTCGTCGGTCGACGGAGCCCCGGCGGCCTACGTGTGCCGTGGCTTCGTGTGCGACCGGCCGGTCACGAGCGTGTACGAACTCGTCGCGACGCTCGGGGACTGATCCGGGCTCGCGCGGGCGACGCCGTGGTGAACGGGCCGTTTTGGCGGTGTGACTGCCCGAACGGTCCGTTCACCCTTTGAGACAGCGACCCGGGCCCTGACGACGATCCGGCCGGAAACCTCGGTCAGGAGTAGAGGGCCAGCCAGATGGCGATGTGGTGGCAGAGGGCGGCTGCCGACACCGCCGCGTGGAAGAACTCGTGGTAGCCGAAGGTCTCCGGCCAGGGGTCGGGCCTGCGGGCGGCGTAGCAAACCGCCCCCGCCGTGTAGAGGATCCCGCCGACCACCAGCAGGACCAGCGCGGTCACCCCCGCGTTGCTGAGCAGGTTGGGCAGCACGAACACGGCCACCCACCCCAGCGCGACGTAGACCGGAAGACTCACCCAGCGGGGACCGTTCGGCCAGGCCAGCTTGAGCACGACACCGCCGAGAGCCCCGCCCCAGACGATCGCGAGCACGACCGCTCCCGTGGTGGGCTGCATGGCCATCATCGCCAGCGGGGTGTAGGTGCCCGCGATGAACAGGAAGATCATCGAGTGGTCGAGTCGCCGCATCCAGGTGCGGGCGCCGACCGTGTTCCACGTCTTGCGGTGGTAGAGCGCGCTGACGCCGAACAACCCCAGCACGGTGGCGACGTAGATCGAGGTGCCCAGTGCCGCGCGCCCCGAGACCGTGACTGCGGCCAGCGTGATCAGGGCCGCACCGGCGACGCAGGCCACGACGAGTGACCAGAGGTGAATCCAGCCGCGCAACCGTGGTTTCACGAACGCCAGGGATTGGCGGGAGGAGAACGCCTTAGTCATACCCCGGAGGTTACGGTAGTTCGGCCGGGCGGGCGGTATGGCTGCCCTCACCTCACCGGCGAAGTCGTCCACCGGAGGTGAAACACCTCGTGCGTGAGCGACGGGACGATCCGGACGAAGGCGACAGCCGCCACGGTCGGGTCAGGGAGTTGCCGTGCTCGGTGACGATCCGCGTAGCCTCATGGAACGTGGCGCTCAAGGTTCGGCTACGTGAACTGATCTATGACCTCTACGAGCGGCGCCTGCGCCGCCAACTCGTCGATGTCCAGCCTCCCAGACATGTCGGCGTGATCCTGGACGGTAACCGCCGGTGGGCCAAGGAAGCGGGTTTCGACGCCGTCTACGGGCACCGCGCGGGCGCGCGCAAGATCACCGACTTCCTCGGCTGGTGCCAGGACGCCGGTGTCGAGGTCGTCACGCTGTGGTTGTTGTCCACCGACAACCTGGCGCGCTCCAGCAAGGAGGTCGACTCGCTGCTGGAGATCATCGCCGGGGTGGTGGAGGAGCTCACCGAGCCCGGTACCCCGTGGAGGGTCCGGATCGTGGGAGCACAGGACCTGCTGCCCACGCGGATCTCCGCCCGGATCTCGGCGGCGGCCCTGCGCACGGAGGGGCGTTCGGGCATGGAGGTCAACGTGGCGGTGGGCTACGGCGGGCGCAGGGAGATCGCCGACGCCGTGCGCAAGCTGCTCCAGCAGCACGCCGAGGCGGGGACGACGATCGAGGAGCTGGCCGAGGGGCTCGATGTCGAGCACATCGCCGAGCACCTCTACACCTCTGGTCAGCCCGATCCGGAACTGCTGATCCGCACGTCCGGGGAGCAACGCCTCTCGGGGTTCATGCTCTGGCAGTCCGCCCACTCGGAGTTCTGGTTCTGCGAGGCGTACTGGCCGGCGTTCCGCCGCATCGACTTCCTCCGCGCGTTGCGCAACTTCGCGACTCGCCACCGCCGATTCGGCTATTGACCCACGCGTGGCCCACGCAGCAAAGGAGGGGCCGGATCACCGGCCCCTCCCGTAGTGCTGTGGTGATCAGCTCACGGAAGTGGGGTGATCCACGACGGGGGCGTTGACGCACTCGCTGGCCTGCGGCGAGCCGATCGGCACGACAACGCCGAGCACGGCGACGTTGTTGCCGCAAGCCTGGACCGGCAACACGCTGATGTTGTTGTCGTTGAGGAGGTTCACGCCGTCGTTGTCGTGAGTGTCGGCACTGGCGACGGGGGCCAGCGCGATCATGCCGGCGGCGGCACCGCCGATGATAGCTGCCTTCTTCAGCACTGGAACTCACTCTCCTTGTTTCGAGCTGGGTGAAATCTGGGGACGGACGGTGTCCCGGACAGCGCACTCAAGCGCATCATTGGGGATGATGCTGCGCCCGAGTGCGGAATCCATTACGCTCCCACCGCGAATCGTGGGTGCGTGAACTTCCGGATTCTTGCGTCGGGTGAGAAAAAGGAGACTCGGAAGTGCGGACCGATCTCCTCGCCCACGACCGGTCGAGGGGAGTCCTCGGTGCCGGCTGTGTCAGCCCACTGCGGTGGGGTGGTCCACGATGGGGGCGTTGACGCACTCGCTGGCCTGCGGCGATCCGACAGGGACGGTGACTCCGATCACAGCGCTGATGTTGTTGCCGCAGAGTTGAATCGGCACGACACTGGCGTTGTTGTCGTTGAGGACGTTCACGCCGTCGTTGTCGTGAGTGTCGGCACTGGCGACGGGGGCCAGCGCGAGCATACCGGCGGCGGCGCCGCCGATGATAGCTGCCTTCTTCAGCACTTGGTTAGCTCCTTGTTGGTACGGGCGATGCGAGCACGGAGTCCACTTCGAAAGAACCCCAGTAGTTCCACCGTGGTACGCACTCGGTGTGAAACATACACAGCCACTCACCTACTCCGAAAGCTAACTAACACCATCGTGTGATCATTGGATTTACCCCTCAAGTTCCGTTCATCAGGGTTTTCCGATATTTGTTCATGTTCGGGGGGGGCTCCGCCGGATCCGCTGCGACTGGGAACGTCCTCGCGTGGGCATTATCGTCCGGACATGGACGTGCGCACGCTTGTCACCGAGTACCTGATGCTCGGGTTGCGGTTCGGCCGGCTCGTACCGGGTTTCGTGGACTCCTACACCGGAGATCCGCGATTGCGCGCGCGTGTCGATGCCGAGGAGCGGCCCGACCCGGCGCGATTGGCGAGCGCGGCGGCCCGGCTGCGTGCCCGGCTGGACCAGGTCCCGCTGTCCCGACGGCGCCGCACCTTCCTGGAAGCGCAGCTGCGGGCGCTGGAGTGCTCCGGACGCAAACTGGCCGGCAGCCGCATGTCCTTCCGCGGCGAGCTGCGGGAGTACTTCCAGGTCGAGGTGTCCTTCGGTGACCAGGACGAGTACCGGCGCGCCCACGCCGAACTCGACGAACTGCTGACCGGTGGCGGCCCCCTGGCCGACCGGCTCGCGGCGTTCCGGGAGAGCACTCGGGTGCCGCCGGATCACCTCGAGCGGTGCGTGCGGGTGTTGTCGGGAGCGTTGCGGCAACGCGTCCGCGGCGTGTTCGGCCTGCCTCCGGGGGAGACCGTGGAGTATCGGATCGTGACCGGCGAACCGTGGTCGGGGCTGCACAGCTATCTCGGCAATCACCGGTCACGGGTGGTCGTCAACGCCGACAGCACCGTCCGGATGGCCGGCCTGGCACACCTGGTAGCCCACGAGGCCTACCCCGGTCACCACACCCAGGACTGCCACACCGACCGGTTTCCCGACGACCCGGCTCCGTCCGAACGGTCGATGTGCCTGCTCAACACCCCGCAGTCGCTGATGGCGGAGGGACTCGCCGAGCTCGGTCTGGTCGTCACCGTCGGTCCCGGCTGGGGTGGCTGGCTCCGGGAGGTCTTCGCCGAGCTCGGTCTGCACCTGGACGGGGAGCGGGCGGAGCGGTTGGACGCGATCATGAACGTGCTGCGCCCGGTCCGCCAGGACGCGGCCCTGATGCTGCACGAGTACCACGCCGACGTCGACGACGTCCTCGCCTACCTGCGGCGTTGGCTGCTCGTTTCGGAGGAGAAGGCGCGGCAGCTGGTGCGGTTCCTGTCCCATCCGTCGTGGCGCGCGTACACGACGACCTACGTGGAGGGACGGCGGCTGCTGAGCTCCTGGTTGGACGCACGGCCCCCGACGGTCTCGGCGGCGCAGCGCTACGCGGCGTTGCTGAGCGAACCCCCGACCCCCCGGACGGTGGCCGAGCGCGTCCCCCGCGCGGAGCAAAGCTCTCGTGTGCTCCGTGTGGCCCAGCGGTGACGATCCGTTGAATCACCTGTGTGGGTGCCTGTGTAGAGGCGGACGACGCAGGTAGCGTCCGGTGTGACGGACCGTGCCATATGCGGTCCGTTCGGGGAGGCCCTGGCCGTGGCAGGATCGGGCGGTTGCACCCCCCAGGCGCGACGAGGGCGACCCGGCCCGCCGACGTGCGGGCGTGGGCCAGCCATGCCCGCGAGGGAGTAGCCGTGACCACACGACGTTCCCAGCCGCAAGCGGAGTCCTCCGGCTCCGCGAGCCAGTCTTTCGGCACCACAGACACTCGCACCTACGTTCTCGACACCTCCGTGCTGCTGTCCGACCCCTGGGCGGCGACCCGCTTCGCCGAGCACGACGTGGTCCTGCCGTTGGTGGTGATCAGCGAGTTGGAGGGCAAGCGCAGGCACCCCGAGCTCGGTTGGTTCGCGCGGGAGGCGCTGCGCGAGCTCGACGAGTTGCGAACGCGGCACGGCCGGCTCGACGCACCGGTACCGGTGGGCGAGCAGGGCGGCCGGCTGAACGTGGAGCTGAACCACTCCGACCCGCAGGTGCTGCCGCCCGGCTTCCGCACCGACTCCAACGACGCCCGCATCCTGGCCTGCGCGTTGAACCTCGCGGCCGACGGTCATCAGGTGACCCTGGTGACCAAGGACATGCCGATGCGGGTCAAGGCGGCCTCGGTCGCCCTGGACGCCGACGAGTACCGGGCGCAGGACGTGATCTCCTCCGGCTGGACGGGGATGGCCGACGTCGACGTTCCACCGGACGCCGTGGACGCGCTGTTCAAGGACGGCGTGGTCGACGTCGACGACGCCAGGGACCTGCCCGCCAACACCGGGTTGCGCCTGCAGGCGGGAACGCAGCGCGCGCTGGGTCGGATGACCGCGGACAAGGAAGTCAAGCTGGTGCGCGGGGACCGGGAGGCCTTCGGCCTGCACGGGCGTTCGGCGGAGCAGCGCATCGCGCTGGACCTGCTGATGGATCCCGAGGTCGGCATCATGTCCATGGGTGGGCGTGCCGGGACCGGCAAGTCGGCGCTGGCGCTGTGCGCGGGGCTGGAGTCGGTGATGGAGCGGCAGCAGCACCGCAAGGTGGTGGTGTTCCGCCCCGTCTACTCCGTGGGCGGCCAGGACCTGGGCTACCTGCCCGGCGGGGAGAACGACAAGATGCAGCCGTGGGCGCAGGCGGTCTACGACACGCTGGGCGCGCTGGCCGGGCAGAACGTCATCGACGAGGTCGTCGACCGCGAGATGCTGGAGGTGCTGCCGCTGACCCACATCCGGGGCCGGTCGCTGCACGACTCGTTCGTCATCGTCGACGAGGCGCAGTCGCTGGAGCGCAACGTGCTGCTGACGGTGCTGTCGCGACTCGGGGCGAACTCGCGGGTGGTGCTCACCCACGACGTCGCCCAGCGCGACAACCTCCGCGTCGGGCGCCACGACGGGGTGGCGGCGGTGATCGAGAAGCTCAAGGGGCACCCGCTGTTCGCCCACATCACGCTGACCCGCTCGGAGCGCTCGCCGGTCGCGGCCCTGGTCACCGAGATGCTGGAGGGCGAGTTCACCCCCTGACGCCGCCGCGGTGAACGGACCGTTCGGGCGGTGCGAATGCCCGAACGGTCCGTTCGCTCCGTTCGGACCGCCCGGCTGGTGGGTGTTCGACCGTCCTGACACCGGACGTCTCAGGCGACGAGCACGTTGGCGTCGAGGACCACGCTCACCGGTCAGCGCCCGGTCGTACCCTGAGCCGCTCGGCCTGTTCGATCAACGGCGCGTGGTCGGCCTCCGCGGTGGTGGTGCGATTTTCCCTAAAGTTGTGCCACAACTTTAGGGAAAATCGCACAAACCCCGGAACGGAAGGGGACCAGGCCGGGGCCCACCCGCTCAGCAGCACAGGCCAATCCGTGGGGCTTCTTAAGCCGGTCCCGTGGAGTCTTACGCAGGACGTCCGAAGCACGGTGGTCTTGCGGTGTGGGTTTCGGTCGTGCTTGGATTCCCTCTCGACGTCGCGTGTCGGTGGCGGACAGCGTCAGGCATGGAGGCGCCGGTCTTTCGGAAGGTCCTCGATGACCACCCTGTTCAACCACACGATCATCGCCGCGCACGACAAGCAGCGGTCGGCGTCCTTCTTCACCGAGATGTTCGGCCTGCCCCCGGCCGAGCCGGGTGGGGTCTTCCTCGTCGTCCACCTCGACGGCGGTGTCCTGCTCCAGTTCGCCGAGCCGGGGATCGACTTCCCGCCGCAGCACTACGCGTTCCTCGTGACCGAGGACGACTTCGACGGCATCCACGGGCGGATCCGAACCGCCGGTGTCGAGCACTGGGCCGATCCGCACGGCAAGCTGCCCCAGCAGTACAACACCAACCACGGCGGACGTGGCGTGTACTTCTGCGACCCGTCCGGCCACTACCTCGAAGCCATCACCCGGCCGTACGGCTCGGATCCGGGCTGATCAGCTCCGGTGGTCGAAGTCCCCGGCCCTGGCGTGATCGAGGAAGGCGCGCCATGACCGGGGCGTGACGGCGAAGGCGCCGCCGTCGGGGTTCTTGGAGTCGCGGACCCCGACGACGGTGCCCGTCATCCGCACCTCCACGCAGTTGTCGTTGGCTGCCGCCCTGCGGCTGCTCTTGAACCAGCCCGTGTCCCGATGGCTGCTGGGCATGGTCATCCCTCTTCCGCGATGCGATTGATCAGTCGGAGCGAGTCGGCATCACTCGACGCGAGTTGGTGCAGGCGTTCGAACGCCCGAAGCAAGCGGTCTC
The DNA here is from genome assembly GCF_014137975.1 of Halosaccharopolyspora lacisalsi. Taxonomy (GTDB): domain Bacteria; phylum Actinomycetota; class Actinomycetes; order Mycobacteriales; family Pseudonocardiaceae; genus Halosaccharopolyspora; species Halosaccharopolyspora lacisalsi. Next base: position 207,091 of record NZ_JACGWZ010000001.1, read on the forward strand.
GGCGTCTTCGTCGAAGCAACCGGTGGTGAGGATGCCACAACGGCTTCGTTCACTCCGCGCGGTCGGTGCTCCAGACGTTGCGCCAGTAGTAGGGGTGTGCTTCTTCGAGCTGCACCCAGCGGGGGTTCGTGAAATCCGTCGGTTCGGGAACAGCCACCCTGACGTCCGGTCCGTGAGTGATGAGCCGCTCCATGCAGATGCCGCACGGGCTGAGGATCACGTACCGGTGGACGGACTCGCGGAGCACGCACGCCGACGCGATGACCGGGTTTCCCCGCTTGTGCGCTTCCGCGAAGGCGCCCACCTCGTGGCAGAACTGCGTGCTGGGGTTGAGCGCTTCGGGGGAGGTGCTGGTCAGAATCGTCCCGTCGTCCAGGAGCATCGCGGCCGCGCCTTCGACGTCGTTCGGATCGGGGAAGCGGGTGTCGATGAGCTCGCGCGCGGCGGAAGCGAGCGCATCGAGCTGTGATTCGCGCATCCCGGAACCCTAGATCGGCCGCCACCGGTGGTCCAGCGGTCCAGCGTCCCCGTATCCGCCGCCCCGGTGTCCGATTCGTTCAATGCCGAACGCTCGATCGGCCTCTACGGTTCACCCATGACGATGCAATTCAGTGCTCTGGGACTGGTCGCCGACGACATGGCGAAGACGCTGGCGTTCTACCGCCTGCTCGGTCTCGACATCCCTGCCGGGGCCGACGCCGAACCGCACGTGGACGTGATCGTGCCGGGCGGAGTGCGGTTGATGTGGGACACCGCGGAGGCGGTGCGCTCGATCGACCCCACGTGGAAACCGCCGTCCGGCGGGCACCGGGTGGCGCTGGCCTTCGACTGCGGCTCCCCGGCCGCGGTGGACAGCGCGTACGCCGAGATCACTGCGGCGGGGCACGCAGGTCACCACGCACCGTGGGACGCCCCCTGGGGGCAGCGCTACGCGACCGTGCTCGATCCCGACGGCAACCCCGTGGACCTGTTCGCGACCTTCACGAGCTGACCAGCTTCGCGAAGCTCGCGCCGGCCAGGTCCCTGGTCTCCCGGATCAGGTGCGCCTGGTCGGCGTAGCCGGTGCGAGCGGCGATCACCGCGCCGGAGGGCTCCGACTCGGCCAGGTGCAGCGCGGCCCGGAAGCGCAGGATCCGCGCGAGCGTTTTCGGGCCGTAGCCGAACTGCCGCAGGCACCGGCGGTGCAGCTGCCTCTCGCTCAGGTTCACGTGCTCGGCCACCGTGGGCACCGCCGCGCCCTCGCGGAGCAGTCCGACGATCGCCGACGTTCGCGGGTCCGGCGCGGCGTTCGAGGGTGCGAAGCTCTCCAGCGCACCTCCGGGATCGGCCGCCTCGGCGACCCGTTCGACGAACGCTCTCGTCCGGTCGTCACCCATCAGCTCGGTCAGCGGCACGCGGGTGTTGCGCAGCTCGGCGGCGGGAACCGCCAGGAGCCCGGGCAGCGCACCCGGCGGAAAACGCAGGCCGACGTAGTGATCACCCGCGCGTCCCCGCACCTCGTGCGGTCGCGTGTCCGGGCCCGCGACGACGACATCACCGTCCATCCGGATCAGGTCCATGCACCCGTCGGGCAGCACGTCCCCCGGTCCGGTGACGGTCGTCCGCCACACGACCGCACCCGCGATCACCGATTGCCGTTGCTCGTACACACTTCGAGTGTGCCAGTCACCTTCCGGCGCGGTTCGGGGCGAACTTGTCGGTGCCCGCGGCTAGATTCGGCCCATGTCGCTAACCACAGCCGAACGCGAGCAGTTCCTGGCCGAGCCGCACGTCGCGGCGCTGTCCGTGTCGGCCGGTCCGAACCGCGGACCGCTGACCGTGCCCATCTGGTACCAGTACTCGCCCGGCGGCGAGGCGTGGGTGCTGACCGAGGCCGACTCCAGGAAGGCCCGGCTCATCGAGGCGGCCGGGTGCTTCAGCCTCATGGTCGAACGGGTCGAACCGACCGTGCGCTACGTGTCGGTGGAGGGCCCGGTGTCACGGACGGTGCCCGGCACCGGCGAGATGCTGCGGGAGATGAGCAGGCGCTACCTCCCCGCGGAGAAGGCCGGGCCCTACGTCGAGTTCGCCGAGGCCGAGCTGGGCGAGCAGGTGGCCGTCTTCCTGAGACCACAGCGGTGGCTCTCCGCCGACCTCGGCTCGACCTGACGGCGTTGTGGTGAACGCGTCGTTGTGGCGGTGTGAGTGCCAGAACGACGCGTTCACTCCGTTGCTCACCAACCGGCGGGGAGAGGGCGCCCCTCGGCGAAGCCCGCGGCGGACTGGATGCCCACGAGCGCGCGCTCGTGGAACTGGGCCAGCGTGCGCGCGCCCGCGTAGGTGCACGCGGAGCGCAGGCCGGAGGTGACGCGGTCGAGCAGGTCCTCCACGCCGGGGCACTGCGGGTCCAGCTTCATCCGGGAACTGGAGATCCCCTCCTCGAACAGGGCCTTGCGGGCCTGGTCGAAAGCGCTGTCGGTGCGGGTGCGGGCGCCGACGGCACGCTTGGAGGCCATGCCGAAGGACTCCTTGTAGGCGTTGCCGCGCTCGTCGCGCTGCAGGTCGCCCGGGGACTCGTAGGTGCCGGCGAACCAGGAGCCGACCATCACCGCGGAGGCCCCGGCGGCCAGCGCCAGCGCCACGTCGCGGGGATGGCGCACGCCGCCGTCGGCCCAGACGTGCTTGCCGTACTCCTTGGCAGCGGCGGCGCACTCCGCCACGGCGGAGAACTGGGGCCTGCCGACACCGGTCATCATGCGGGTGGTGCACATGGCACCGGGACCGACACCGACCTTGATCACGTCGGCACCGGCCTCGGCCAGGTCGCGGACCCCCTCGGCCGTGACGACGTTGCCCGCCACGACCGGGACCTCGGGGTTCACCGAGCGGACCGCGCGCAGCGCGGCGATCATCTTCTCCTGGTGGCCGTGGGCGGTGTCGACCACCAGCGTGTCCACCCCGGCGTCCAGCAGCGCCCGCGTCTTGGCCGCGACGTCGCCGCTGACGCCCACGGCCGCGCCGACGCGGAGCTTGCCGTCGGCGTCCAGGGCGGGGGTGTAGATCTCGGCGCGCAGCGCACCGCGGCGGGTCATGACCCCGGCCAGGCGTCCCTCGGCGTCGACGGCCAGCGCGATCCGCTTGGCCTGGCGGTGCAGGCTCTCGAAGACCTCGCGCGGCTCGGTCTCCAGCGCGAGCACGACGGGGTCGCGGTCGGTGACCTCTCCCAGCCGGGCGAACCGGTCCACGTCCGTGCAGGCGGCCTCGTCCACCACGCCCAGCGGGTGGTTGTTGTCGTCGACGATGACCACGGCGCCGTGGGCGCGCTTGTGCAGCAGGTTGATCGCGTCGGCGACGGCGTCACCCTCGTTCAGCACCAGCGGGGTGTCCCACACGGTGTGGCGCTGCTTGACCCAGGAGACGATCTCGGCGACCGCCTCGGGGGCGACGTCCTGAGGGAGCACGGTCAGGCCGCCCCGGCGCGCGACCGTCTCGGCCATGCGCCGCCCGGCGACGGCGGTCATGTTGGCGACCACGAGCGGCAGCGTCGTGCCCGAGCCGTCGCTGGTGGCCAGGTCCACGTCGAACCGGGACTCCACCCCCGAGCGCCGGGGCGCGAGAAACACGTCGTCGTAGGTCAGGTCGGTGGTGGGCTGCTGCCCGTTCAAGAACTGCACGAGACCTCAGGATACTGCTTCTGCCGACCGTTTCCGAGTGGTAGGCGTCACTGCGGCTGGTGGGCTGAACTCAGTCACGTTCTGTTGGTGCGTGGAAGTACGCCGGGACTGCCCGCCGGAGGCGGGACCCCGGCCTCTGCATCTCTGGGGTCTTTGTCACTTCGCTTCGATGAACAGCAGACGAGCTGTGTCGCCGAACTGCTCCAGGTAACTGGAGTCGCCTCGCTGGTCCACCAGTACGGAGCCGCAGGCTACGTCCGGAAGCCACGGGAGCGGTTCCTCCGCTCCGAGGGCGAACGTGACGTGGAACCCCTGCGAAATCGGCCTTTTCCTGCGGCATGCGTCCACCATGTCGACGTCGCGCTCGTCGTTCTTCGCCTGTCGGGCTTCGAACATGACGGTCCCCGCTCCTGTGCGCTCAAGTTCGGGGAGCAGGACCTCCATGCATTTGCGCCGAGCACGCTCAGTACGCAGATGAGTCGCACGACCGACCGCGGAGATGCTCGTGATCCCCAGCGCCCCCACGGCCTTGGCGAAGTGCAATCCGTGGGATGGATCGGACTCGTGCCAGTGGAGCTGCCCCGTCCGGGCCGCAGCTCGTACAGCGTGGAGCGAAGTTCCCCGGCGTCGGCGAGGTCGACGATGCCGGCGGTGAGGATGTAAGCGCCGACGCCGGGGTCGTACGACTCGTCGACGTAGGCGGAGAGCACCGGCGAACTACGGCGCGAACCTCAGTTCGAGATCAAGTCGTGTCACCCGATCGTGGAAGACGTCCACCGGAAAGCCTTACAGCTCCTCGTCACCGAGCCGGGGCTCGAAGGAGCTGTAGCCGGAGTAGTCGCGGAAGACACGGCTGTAGAGCTCCGAACCGTCGTCGAAGGTGGCGTCCTCGAGCTTCTTGACCTCCACCACGTGCTTGAGCTTCCAGTTGACCAGCCGCTGGTGCTCGTCGTGGTGGCTGGTCTCGTGCTGCTTGCCGTACTCGCGGGCCTTCTCCCGGGCCTCGTCGTCGGACTCGGCGGTGAGCAGGACGAACGACTCCTCGTACCAGGGCTCGTAGTCGGGTGACTCCGAGGAGGACTCGATGACGAGCACGGCCACGTACGACTCGGGTTCGGCGGTGGCGAACACCCGCGGGCGGTGCTCGCGCGGATCGATCGTGCCGGAACCGAGGTCGATCGAGCTGTGGTCGTCCTCGACGAGCTCGTCGGGGAGCCGCTCGATGTTCGGTTCGTCGCCCGGTGTGCTCATGCCCCCATTGTTTCATCCGGCCGGTCCGGGCCGGTTCACCGACGGGGGCGACACGTCGCCTCCCGTCCTGCGCTGCTCGGGTGGAGCCGGGACGTGCTCCTTGCGGTCGAGCATGGCGCGGTCGGCGCCGGCGACGGTGGCCGCCACGTCGGAGCGCGCGTCCAGCTCGGCCCAGCCGACGGTGATCGACACCGGTGTGTCGGCCACCAGGGCCTCCCAGCCGCCCGCCTCCACGGCGGTGGCGACCCGCTTGCCGACCTCCTCGGCGGTGGCCAGGTCGGTCTCGGGCAGCACCGCGACGAACTCGTCCCCGCCGTAGCGGGCGACGAAGTCGCCGTCCCGCAGCGAGCGGGCCAGGATCGCCGCCACCCGTTGCAGCACGAGGTCCCCGGAGAGATGGCCGTAGGCGCTGTTGACCGCCTTGAAGCCGTCGAGGTCGATGACGCCGATGGCGGCGCGGATCCGCTGCTCGGCCAGCTGGGTGATCCGGCGGTCGAAGTGCCTGCGGTTGGGCAGGCCGGTCAGCGGATCGGTGAGCGCCTCCGAGGCGTACTGCTCGACGGTTCGCCGCAGTGCCTCGTGGTCCAGGGATGCCTTGGTCCCGTCGACCAGTCGGTCCCGCAACTGCTCGATCCCCTGGGTGGACACCCGCATCGCCCGGCGGTCGGCCGTCAGGGCCGAGCGGTGGTCGTCGGCCGCCGCGTGGGCGAGAGCGCGTACCCGGTGGATCTCGGCGGAGCCGAGCGTGTAGTGGTTGATCCACCGCCCTGCCAGCCGTTCCAGGGACTCGTGCGGTCGTCCTTCCGCGAGGGCGGCGCACGCCCCGGCCAGCAGTCGCAGGTCGGCCACTTCCCAGCCGCTTTCCTCCACCGTGAACAGGGACGGATCGAAGCTCACGTCCTCACCCAGCGCCGCCAGCCGAACAGCGGCGTAGCCGTAGTAGTGCTGTTCGACGGGCCACATGGCGGCCGGATCGGTGCGTTGCTCCCATGTGGACAGCACTTCGCGCAGGATCCGCGCGCACGCTTCGGTGTCACCTCGGTGGTCCAGGGAGACCGCCCAGCGCACCCCGACCTCGGGCAGCGCGTGGTCGCCGCTGGGCAGGCCGATCTCCTGCCCCGACAGGTAACAGCGTTCGGCCAGCGTCATCGCCTGGGCGTGGAAACCGACGTAGGAGTACGTGACGGCGAGGTCGTGCCAGGCGCTGACCGCGTCGATGCCCGGATGCCGGACCCGGTCGAGCTCGCGGCTGCCCTGGACCAGGTGCCGGATGCAGCGCTGCAACGAGTCCCGGGCGGCGGTGATGCCCGCCAGCGCGTACAGATCGCCCAGCAGCTCGGGGCTCCTGCGGTCGCCGAGCACGTCGAAGGCCCGATCCAGCACCGGGGGGCACTCCTCGGTGCGACCGAGGTTGAACAGGCGGCCCAGCATGACGACCAGGGCTCTGCCGGTGACCAGCGGGTCGGTGGCTCGGTCGGCGATGGCGGTCGTGATGTCGAGCGCACCCTCGTTGTCGCCCTCCCGAATCAGTCGCCGGACCTCGGTGAAGACGGCGGCGCCTTCGCCGTCGGATGTCTTCTCCCGAACCTCCATCACCCCCGCGTGGACACGCTGCTTTCGTAGAGTCACGATAATGCCACCAATGAGTGAAGCAAGTTACCGCGCGGGGCCGTGAGCGACTTTTTCGCCGTGGACCGCCTTCGGCCACTCACGACCCCGTGCTCCCGTCACTGCTCGGGGTGGGCCATTCCGAGCACGTCCAGGGCGGTGTCGAGCTCCTCGAGCGTGAGGTTGCCCGATTCGACGTGGCCGCGTTCCAGCACGATCTCGCGGATGGTCTTGCGCTCCTTGAGTGCCTGCTTGGCCACCGCGGCGGCCTCCTCGTAGCCGATGTAGCGGTTGAGCGGCGTCACGATCGACGGCGAACCCTCGGCGTACTCGCGGGTGCGCTCGACGTCGGCACGGATTCCGGCGAAGACCTTCTCGCCCAGCAGGCGGGACACGGCGGCCAGCAGCCGGGCCGATTCGAGCGTGTTGCGGGCGATGACCGGCAGGTTGACGTTGAGCTGGAAGTTGCCCTGCGAACCGGCGAAGGACACCGCGGCGTCGTTGCCGATCACCTGGGCCACGGTCTGGTGGGTGGCCTCCGGGATGACCGGGTTGACCTTGCCCGGCATGATCGAGGAACCGGGCTGCAGGTCCGGCAGCGCCAGCTCGGCCAGACCGGTGCGCGGGCCGGAGCCCAGCCAGCGCAGATCGTTGGCGATCTTGTTCAGGCTCACCGCGACGGTGCGCAGGTTGCCGGAGGTCTCCACCACGCCGTCCTGGCTGGCCTGGGCCTCGAAGTGGTCGCGGGCCTCGGTCAGCGGCAGTCCGGTGACGCGGGCGAGCTCCTCGGACACGGCCGAGCCGAAACCCTTCGGCGCGTTGAGCCCGGAGCCGACGGCGGTACCCCCGATCGGCAGCTCCCCGAGCCTGCCGAGCCCGGCGCGCAGTCGCTCGACGCCGAAGCGCACCTGGCTGGCCCACGCTCCGGCCTCCTGGCCCAGCGTGATCGGCACGGCGTCCATCAGGTGGGTGCGGCCGGACTTGACCACCTCCGACCACTCGGCGGCACGACCCTCGATCACCTCGGCGAGGTACTCCAGGGAGGGGATGGTGTCGGTCAGGACCGCTTCGGTGGCGGCGATGTGGATCGTCGTCGGGAAAGTGTCGTTGGACGACTGCGAGGCGTTGACGTGGTCGTTGGGATGCACGTCGCGGCCCAGCGAGCGGGTGGCCAGGGTCGCGATGACCTCGTTGGCGTTCATGTTCGACGAGGTGCCCGATCCGGTCTGGAACACGTCGATCGGGAAGTGGGCGTCGTGGCGCCCGTCGGCGACCTCGTCGGCCGCGGCGGCGATCGCCTCGGCCATGTCCTCGGGCAGGATGCCGAGCCTGCCGTTGACGCGAGCGGTGGCGGCCTTGAGCAGCCCGAGCGCGCGGATCTGCGTGCGTTCCAGCCCGTGTCCGGAGATCGGGAAGTTCTCCACGGCACGCTGGGTCTGTGCCCGGTACAGGGCGTCGGCGGGCACCCTGACCTCACCCATGGTGTCGTGCTCGATCCGGTAATTCTGTTCAGTCATGGCGAAAGTGTGGACCGTCCCGGCTGGGTGGGTCAGTATGGGAAGCGCCACGTCACGTCGGTGGGACACGGCCCGGTCGGACCGTGTCACACCGACGAGGTGCGGTTTCGCTCCGCGACTCAGATGCTCGCGTGCTGCTCGATCCAGTCGGTGTAGGCGGTGGCGTCGGTGTAGACCGACGGTGCCGTCCCGCACACCGGTACCGGGCTGCCGAGCCTGCTGGTGACCCCGATGAGCTTCCAGGCGCCCGGCTCTCCCCGCAGCTGCGGCCCGCCGGAGTCGCCGAAGCAGGCGTTGGACAGCGGTTCGGTGGTGCCGGTGCACAGTTCGGTCCCGGAGTCGACACCGCTGAGCGTGCACCTGCCGTCGGCGACCAGCTTGGTGTCGAGCTCCTGCAACTGCTCGGGCGGCTGACCGCATCCACGCGTCCTGCAGGTCACGCCCCAGCCGATGATCCTCGTGGGGGTGTTGGGCGCGCCGGCGGACTCGGCGATGTCCACCGGGTCCGCCGCGACCGTACGATCCAGCTTGAGCAGGGCGATGTCGCCGTTGGGCGACTGCGTGGCGTAGTCGGGGTGAACCACGATCTCGGAGACCCCGGCCTCGGTACCACCGGTGGTGTGGTCCGAGCTGCCGATGCGCAGGCCGAGGTCGCCGGGGTTGGCTCCCTGGACGCAGTGCGCGGCGGTCAGGACCCACTGCTGGTCGATCAGGGAAGCACCACAGCTGTGCTGGCCCGATCGCTGCAGGGAGGCCATCCATTCGTAGGACTCGGTTGCCTCGTGTCCCCCGACGATCATCGTGTTCGGATCGTCGGAGGGTGCGGATGCGGCGCCGGCGACGGCCGGTGTGGCACCGACTGTCATGGCCAGGGCCGCGAAGCCGCCGAGCAGTAGCGCTCGTGTCTTCACCGCGTTCTCCTCTCCCGGACGGTTTCGAGGCAACGTAGATCGTTTGTTACCGGCCAGGTACCGCTGAATACCGGGGTGGATTCAGCGAATCGGCCTATTGCGAGATCGACATCGATGGTCTAGAGGACTCCGGAAGCCGCCCGTCGCGGGGCGAATCGGGCGGACGCTTCACCTGTTTCGGCGAAACCGCGTTCCGGTCACCCCACGCCCGCGGAAAAAGCACTAGGGTGAGGACGACGTCACATTCGAGGTGGTTGCTCATGACGGAGGTGACAGGCGAGCGGGCCTGCCACGAGGTCGACCTGCTCGTGGTGGGCGCCGGACCGACGGGGCTGTTCGCCGCGTACTACGCGGGCTTTCGCGGTTTGTCGGTGGCGGTGATGGACGCGTTGCCGGAACCGGGTGGGCAGGTGACTGCCATGTACCCGGAAAAAATGATCTTCGATGTCGCCGGGTTCCCCGAGGTTCGCGGACGCGACCTCGTCTCCGCGCTGGTCGAGCAGGCCGCCCAGTACGACCCGACCTACCTGCTCGGCCGCCACGCCACCGAGCTCTCCGATGTGGAGGGCGGGCTGCTGGTGGGCACGGCCGAGGGGGTTTCCGTGCGGGCGGGTGCGCTGCTGATCACCGCGGGCATCGGGGAGTTCAACCCGCGCCCGCTGCCCGCCGGGGACGGCTGGGTCGATCGGGGAGTGGTGCACTTCATCCCCGAGCTCAACGCCCACAGCGGACACGACGTGGTGGTCGTCGGTGGTGGTGACTCCGCGTTCGACTGGGCGCTGGCCCTGCACCCGATCGCCCGGAGCGTCACGCTGGTGCACCGCCGCGCCAGGTTCCGCGCCCAGTCGGGACTGGTGCACAAGGTCGAGGACCTCGGGGTTCCGCTGATCACCGAGGCCGAGGTGGCCGAGATCCGGGGGGACGCCGACGGCGTTCACGAGATCGAGCTGGCGCTGTCGGACGGGCAGCAGCGGGTGCTTCCCGCGCAGACCGTGGTCGCCGCGCTCGGTTTCACCGCCGACCTCGGCCCGATCGAGTCCTGGGGGCTGGAGATCGACAAGCGCACCATCGCGGTGGACACCACGATGCGGACCAATCGCGAGCGGGTGTACGCGGCCGGGGACGTGGCGGCCTACCCGGGCAAGGTGCGGTTGATCGCCACCGGGTTCGGGGAGGCGGCCACCGCGGTGAACAACATCGCGGTGGCCACCACCGGAGCGCGTCTCTTCCCCGGTCACTCCACGAACATGGGTTGACCTGCGGTTCGCTGCGCGAGTCCTCAGGGGACTCCCTATCGGGTGCTCCGGGCGATCCAGTGGGAGTAGGCGGCCACGTCGGTGTAGACCGACGGGCCGGTCGCGCAGACCGGGCTGCCGTTGCCGCTGCGGCTGGTGGCGCCGATCAGCTCCCAGCTCCCGGGCGCGCCCTTGATCTGAGGTCCGCCGGAGTCGCCGTAGCACGCGCCGGAGTCCCCGCCGGGATTGTCGGTGCAGATCTCGGTCGAACCGGAGATGCCCCCGCACTCGGCGTCGCCGACGATGCTGGTGCCCAGTTCCTGGAGGGTCCGCGGCGCACCACCGCAACCGCGGGTCGGGCAGGTCTGGCCCCAGCCGACGATCCGGGTGCGGGTCCCCACCGATCCCGACTCGGAGGCGATGTCGATGGGCCGGCTCCGCAGCTGCCGGTCCAGCTGGAGCACGGCGAGGTCACCACCGGGATGGGTCTTGACCCGGGTGACGCCGGCCTGCTCGCCGCCGCTGGTGCGATCGTTGCTGCCGACGCGGACGGTGAACTGCCCGCCGCCCTGAACGCAGTGGGCCGCGGTGACCACCCAGTCGGGCTTGATCAGCGAGGCGCCGCAGAGGTGCCTGCCCCCCGACTGGAGGGACGCGATGAACGAGTACTGCTCGGTGGCGTCGTGGCCACCGATGATCATGGTTTCCGGGGTGTCGGCGGGGGTGGCGACAGCGGGTGCGCTGAGGCCACCGAGGGCGGTGCAGGCCGCCGCGACCACTCCGATGAGCAAAGATCTCTTGCGCATCTGCGTGCATCCTTCCGTGTCTCCGGCGCTGTGAGCCGGCTGGAAACGGAAGGTAGTGAACGTTCCACGGACCAGGGACCCGCTCAGGGAGGTCTCTCCCTCCTCCGAAGGGCCGTTGTCGTCGCCCTTCGCGCTCTTCACGGCCCTTCCGGGTGAGGGTTGGGCAGTTCTCGCCACGACCGCCCAACCCCGCCGGATCAGGGGAGCAGGGGCTGGTGCTCGGAACCACCGCTGCCGAAGTCCACGTCGGAGTACTGACGCAGCTTGCTCAGCCGGTGCGACCCCTCGACCGAGCGAACGGTCCCGGACTTCGACCGCATCATGAGCGACTGCGTGGTGCAGCGGTTCGACTGGTAGTGCACCCCGCGCAGCAGCGGCCCGTCGGTGATCCCGGTGGCGCAGAAGAAGACGTTGTCACCACCGACCAGGTCCGAGGTGCCCAGGATGCGCTCGACGTCGTGACCGGCCTCGGTGACCTGGCGCCGCTCGTCGTCGTCCTTGGGCCACAGCCGCGCCTGGATCTCGCCGCCGAGGCACTTCAGCGCGCAGGCCGTGATGATGCCCTCGGGAGTGCCGCCGATCCCCATCAGCATGTCCACCCCGCTGTTCGGCCGGGCCGCCGCGATCGCTCCGGCCACGTCACCGTCGGTGATGAACTGGATTCGCGCGCCGGCCTCGCGGACCTCGGAGACCAGCTGTTCGTGCCGGGAACGGTCGAGGATGCAGACGGTGACGTCGGTGACGTCGATGTGCTTGGCACTGGCCACGCGCCGGACGTTCTCGGCCACCGGAGCACCGAGGTCGACGCTGCCGGCCGCCTCCGGCCCGACGGCGAGCTTTTCCATGTAGAACACGGCGGAGGGATCGAACATCGCGTTGCGCTCGGCCACGGCGAGCACGGCCAACGCGTTGGGCATCCCCTTGCTCAGCAGGGTGGTGCCGTCGATCGGGTCGACGGCGACGTCGCACTCGGGGCCGTTGTGGTTGCCGACCTCCTCACCGTTGTAGAGCATCGGCGCCTCGTCCTTCTCGCCTTCGCCGATGACCACGACTCCGCGCATGGTCACCGTGCCGATGAGCTTGCGCATGGCGTCGACCGCCGCGCCGTCGCCGGAGTTCTTGTCGCCGCGACCGACCCAGCGACCGGCGGCCATCGCGGCGGCCTCGGTGACCCGGACCAGCTCCATGGCCAGGTTGCGATCCGGCGCCTCGTGCCGGTCGTCGGTGGAAGTGTCGGGAACGGAAGTGTGGGGAACTGAGGTACTCATGTGATGCCTCCCGATGACGAGCAGGAGCGGCTCGGTTGACGAACCGACCAGTACGTTCCGAGCATGGATTGTGAAGGATCTTCGCAGATCCGGACGGCCGCGGGAGACCCACGTGGGCGAGCCCACCTCCACGCGGCCGCGCGGGTGCACGCGCGGCGGTGGGTGAGAGCATGAGGGGCGTGGCCGAACAGCGCAACCAGCAGTCCGCCGGGGGACGGCCGTCCCGAACCGTGACCTCGATGCTGTTCTCGATGTTGCCCCTGGTGCTGGTGGTCGCCGGTGTCGCCGGTCTCACCGGGCAGTGCTCGTTCAGCCCGCTCGGGCCGTCGGTCGAGCAGGGCTCGGCGCCGACCGTCGACGCGACCGCCGAACTGCACGAGGCGGCCCGCCGGATGGACTTCCCGGTGTTCGAACCGCGGCTGCCCGCCGGGTGGCGGGCCAACTCCGCCGACGTCGAGCAGCTCCCCTCGAAGGCCCGAGCGGTGCGGGTCGGCTGGCTGACCGCCGGATCGCACTACATGAGGTTGTCGCAGTCCAGCGCCTCCGAGGCCGAGCTCGTGTCCTTCGAGACCAGACGGTCACCCCGGGCCAGGGGCGTCGTCGAAGCGGGCGGACTGCGCTGGGTCGACTACGACAGCGTCCGCTCGGAACACGCCTGGGTCACCGAAAGGCGAGGCGTGCGCCTGCTGATCACCGGCAGCGGGAGCGACCGCGAGTTCCGCACCTTCGCCACGGCCGTCGCCGGAGCCGCACCCGTCGCACCGCAGCCGTGACGTAGGCGAGCGGCGTTCGTGGTGGCCTCCCCGAGTCCCGCCGCGAGCCGTTGAGGGACCGCTACTCCTCGGCGGGCGCTTCGACGGATGCCAGCGCCCGGTCGACGCGCTCGCGTGCGCCCGCCAGGTGACGTTCGCACACCGCCGCCAGCGCCTCGCCGCGCTCCCACAGGCTCAGGGAGTCCTCCAAGGACAGCCCGCCGGCTTCCAGCTGCCGCACCACCTCGGTCAGCTCGTCACGCGCCTGTTCGTAACCGAGGCCGGTCACCTCGGGGTGGGCGGCCTCGGGGTCGAACTCGTTCTCGTCGCGGTCCTGCTCGTCGCGGTCCTGCTCGTTCGTGGTCACGGGGTTGAACTCTCCAACGTGCTCGGTACGGACACCACAGCCGTGGCGATCGCCCGGTCGTAGCCGGCGAACGCCTCGGCGAACTCGGCACCGTCGCCCTCGCGCACCGCGTCGTTGATGCGCAACTGTGTCTCGGCGACCTTACGTCGATATCCCGCGCCGTGCCCGCACCACCACCGGGTCCCCACGTAGATCGACGTCGCCTCGGCCAGCGCGCGCAGCCGGCCCGGCAGCGCCCGCAGCTCCGGTGACTCGCAGCCCCCCAGCAGGGCGACCCAGCATCCGGCGGCGACGGTTTCGGCCTCCTCGGCGCGTTGGCGCACGGTGTGCGCGGGAACGCGGCCGGAGTCGGCGCTCGCGGAGTTCGTCACGGCCACCGTCAACGGAAGGAACGTGGACTCCTGCTCCGGGTGCGGCACCACGACCTCCCTGTTGGCGTGCTGGACGGACGATGACGGCGGATCACCGAGTGGACGGGTACGGCGGACCTCCGCGGTTCGCGTCGATCACTCCCCGGGGTCGGCCACGACCGCGTGGAGCGATCCGTCAACGACTCGCACCCGCAGTCGGGTTCCCGGCTCGGCGTCGCCGACGGACCGGATCACGGCTGGAACGCCGTCCGGCCCGACGCGCTGCACGATCGCGTACCCACGAGCCAGCGTGGCGGCCGGACCGAGGGTCGTCAAGCGTGATCGTGTCGCGGTCAGCGAGTGCTGCTCGGTGTTCAGCACCGTCAGCACCGCCCGCCGGGAACGTTCCCGCAGCGTGTTCAGCTGTTCCGACCTGCGTTGCAGCGGCCCGAGCGGGTCGGCGAGGGAGGGCCTGCTGCGCAGCGAGTCCAGCAGGCGGCGTTCGCGCTCGACCCACCCCTGGAGCGCTCTCCGGGCGCGGTCGCGCAGCTGGTGGATCCGCTGGGTCTCCTCGGCGACGTCGGGCACGACGCGTTTGCCCGCGCCGGTGGGGGTGGAGCACCGCACGTCGGCCACGTGGTCGAGCAGAGGTGAGTCGGGTTCGTGTCCGATCGCGCTGATCACCGGGGTGGTGCAGGCCGCCACCGCGCGGCACAGCGCCTCGTCGGAGAAGGCCAGCAGGTCCTCGACGCTGCCGCCGCCACGGGCCAGCACGATCACGTCGACCTCGGGGGCCCGGTCGAGTTCCTCCAGGGCCTCGAGGATCTGGGGGACCGCCGTCGAGCCCTGCACGGCGACGTTGCGGACCTCGAATCGCACGGCGGGCCAGCGCAGTTCGGCGTTGCTGAGCACGTCGTGCTCGGCGGCGGAGGCGCGCCCGGTGATCAGGCCGACGCGTCCGGGCAGGAAGGGAGGTGAACGCTTGCGCGCGGGTTCGAACAGCCCCTCGGCCTTGAGGAGCTGGCGCAGTCGCTCGATGCGCGCCAGGAGTTCGCCGATCCCCACCGCGCGGATCTCGTCGACCCGCAGGCTCAGGGTGCCGCGCCCCACGTAGAAGTCGGGTTTGCCGTGCACCACGACGCGACTGCCGTCGGTCAGCGGAGGGTCCATGTCGCGCAGCAGCGACGACGAGCACGTCAGAGTCAGCGACACGTCGGCCGACGGGTCGCGCAGCGTCAGGAACGCCGTCGTGGCCCGGGGACGTGCCGATATCTGCGTGATCTGGCCCTCCACCCAGATCGTGCCGAGCCGCTTGATCCAATCGGCGATCTTGCGGGAGACCGTGCGAACCGGCCAGGGCTCTTCGGGGCTCGTCGGGGAGTTCAGCGCTGCTCCTTGTTGAGGGTTCCTGCGAACGGCTCACGCCGTGGTGCGGGTGGGAGAACCTCGGCCAACGGTGCCGACCGCGTGCTTGGAGGGAAGTGGCTTCGCCGCTTTCCGAGAAGAACCTCGAAAGCCTACTTCGAGCGCAGGGTTTCGATCCTGTTGGACAGCATCCGCTCGAAGTCGGGGCGGCGGTTGTGGGTGCTCTCGTGGTCGAGCAGCCGCTGCAGGTCCGCCTCGGACAGTCGGCGCAACGTGCCGCGCAGCTGGGGGAGCGTGAGCTGGTCGTATCCGGGCAGGGGAGGAGGCGCGGTGTCCGGTTCGGCGGAGCGGGGTTCCTCCCGGACGGAATCGCCCGGCTCGGCGGAGCCGCCGGACTCGGCGGAGCCGCCGGACTCGGCGGAGCCGCCGGACTCGTCCTCGTCGAAGGTGGCCCACTCCGGCTGCTGCTCGTGTCGAGCGCACAGGGACAGGGTCTCGTCTCCCTTGATCGCCAGTTCGGTGACCTGCTGTTGCAGTCGCATGGACAGCTGCAGCGCCTGGCTGGCGACGGTGATCGGCAATCCGACCAGCTGGCGCGGCAGTCGACGGGTCTCTTCGAGTGCCGTGGCCGCGATTCCTGCGGCGACTCGCACGGGCAGCGGGAACGAGGGCATGACCCCAGCCTGCCCCAATCGGTCCGCGGAATCCATCGGCCGGGTCCGCGCGGCGTGAGATCGGTCGCGGCGCGCGCACCGTGCTGACCCGGCCCCGCCAGGTCCGTACCCTGGGTGCCATGACCACCTCGTCTCAGGACGCCGACACCGTGGAATCGGACACCGTGGAATCAGGCGCCGTGGAATCGGGCGCCGAACACTCCTCGGGCAAACGCATCCTGCTGGCCAAACCCCGCGGGTACTGCGCGGGGGTGGACCGTGCCGTGGACACCGTGGAACGGGCGCTGGAGACCTACGGGCCGCCGGTGTACGTCCGCAAGGAGATCGTGCACAACCATCACGTCGTGCAGACGCTGCGGGACCGCGGAGTCATCTTCGTGGAGGACACCTCCGAGGTCCCGGAGGGCAGCCTGGTGGTCTTCTCCGCGCACGGGGTGTCCCCGGCCGTGCACGAGGAGGCGAGCAAGCGCGGTCTGCGCACGATCGACGCCACCTGCCCGCTGGTGACCAAGGTCCACAAGGAGGTCAACCGCTTCGCCCGCAAGGACTACGACATCCTGCTGATCGGGCACGAGGGCCACGAGGAGGTCGAGGGCACCTCCGGGGAGGCCCCCGACCGGGTGCAGCTGGTGGACAAGCCCGACGACGTCGACGACGTCGAGGTGCGCGACCCGTCCAAGGTGGTGTGGCTGTCGCAGACCACGCTGAGCGTGGACGAGACGATGGAGCGGGTCCACCAGCTTCAGGAGCGCTACCCGGACATGCAGGCCCCGCCCAGCGACGACATCTGCTACGCCACCTCCAACCGGCAGGTCGCGGTCAAGGCGATGGCCGCCGAGTGCGACCTCGTGCTCGTGGTCGGTTCGCAGAACTCCTCGAACTCCAAGCGGCTGGTCGAGGTGGCCCTGCAGGCGGGCGCCAGCACCTCGTACCTGGTCGACTACGCCAGCGAGATCGACGAGAGCTGGTTGGACGGAGTGGACACGGTCGGCGTCACCAGCGGTGCCTCGGTCCCCGACGCGCTGGTCTTCCAGGTGCTGGACTACCTGCAGGAGCAGGGCTGGGGCGAGGTCGAGGAAGTCACCACGGCCAACGAGAAGGTCTCCTTCGCGCTGCCGCGCGAACTGCGCAAGGACCTGCCGGAGAACTCGAGCGGCAGCAGCGTCCGGTAAGGCGCCCCGGTGGTGCGGTTCCACGCGGAACCGCACCACACCACGGCTCAGCCGTTGTCGCGCCGTGGGCGCCGGGGACGACCGGGCTGGTCGCCGGAGGGCCGCTGGGGTGGCTTACCGCCGCGCCCGGGAGGCGCCTGACGCTGTTGCCCCGCTCCGCGTCCCGGAGGAGGCTGCTCGTTCCGCTGGGGCTTGTCCTTGCCCTCTCCGCGCGGACGAGAACCCGGTGCGGGCCGTCCCGGCTGCCCGCCCTGCCGCTGCTTGCCCTGTTGGGAGCCGCGTTGCTGTTCTCCGCCCTGGGCCGAACCGCGCGCACGTGCTCCCCGCTTGGACGGCGCGCCGTCCTGCTTGGCCTTCTGCTGCTCCGCGGCCGGCTTGGGACGCTTCTTGTTCGCAGCCGGTTTGGCCGGCTCCCCACCTTCGGCGGGCCTTCCCCGCCCGGACGTGCGCGCGCCGCGTGCCGATCGCTGCCCCGACTCGGGCCCCGACGCGGGGCGTCGCCGACCCTCTCCCCTGGCCGCAGCCGGGCGCTGTTTGTCCTCCGCCGGCCTGCGCTCCGCCTCCGGTGGTTTCTGGCCGACGGGGCGAGGAGCCTTCTTGGTCGGGGCGTCGGAGTCCTCGACGGGGGTCCTGGGCTCGCGTGGCCGGTAGCGCTCCAGCACGAACATGCGCAACAGGCCGATGGCGATCGCGAGTGCCGTGGTGATCGCCATGGCGGGGAAGCCGCTGATCAGTGGGCTGGCCACGGCCAGCACCGTGGCTGTCGTTCCCGCGTTGCTGGGCACGTTGGCGCCGACCATCAGCACGACGAGCGGCATGATGATCGCCAGCACGAGCGGGGGCTGCACCATCGGCCCGAACAGGCTCGTGCGTCGGACCAGCGCGACGGCCAGCAGCGATCCGAGGGCGTAGCAGCACGTGAACACCAGGCCGGGTTCGGACCAGACGAGCACGTCGATCAGCGTGCCCAGCGCGGTCGGAACCACGGCCAGCAGCACCGCCCACCACCAGGGGATGCCTCGGGTGTCGAAGAGGGAACGGTTCGCCCAGTCGGTGGCGCCTTCGTCGCTGTCGGCGTGAGGCGCTGTTGATGTCGGGCGCTCGGGTGTGGCGGTCACGGGTACCAACCGTAACGGTCGGGCAGCTTCGGTAACGACATGTCTCGGGAATACGGCGGTGACAGGCCTGAACCCGCTGCCTCGTTACCCAGGCGTGACTCCTTGGTGATTCGGACGAAAGCGGACGATCGGCTGCGGTCGTGCGAGCGGACTGTGAGGCTTGACACGGTGCTGGGGGTCGTCCTGGTGTTCCGGTAATCGCTTTCCTCGGTTCCCCGGTCAGCGCGGTGGAGTGCTGGTGCGTCACCGCTGTGACGAGGATCGAGCCTCACCCGGTGTCGTGACCCGTTTCGGCGACCGAGTCGGCCGCGGGAAAGTCCGGTAGCGCGTATGCCGTGTCGCATCGGGACCGAGTGTTTTGCCCGCCGGAATAACGGGTTTTCGGAGTCGGCGGGAGGACACGTAGAAGCGGTGTCGGCGAATGTCGCCGATGTCGCGACGAGGAATGAGAACACCTGGATGGGTGATTTCGCTTTTCGCTTCCACCGGCAACCATCATGAGGACGAATTCGGCCGATCGAGTCCATCCGGGGCTCCGGTACGTGTCGGTGTTCCGGGACACCGGGAAGGCGCCTACCTGAACGAGTGATATGAGCGGCCCCGTTCGAGCGAGGGTGGTGAATTCGAGTCGCGCACCGGTGAGTGAACGGGTAGACCCTGTCCGGGAGAGGACGGGTCCTGTGTGGATGCGGTTGTGGGGAGGCTTGCACGATGGCAGCAGGATGGCGGCTGTTTCGGCGGGTGGCGGGTCGAAGTAGGGGAGTCACGGCTCACTTCGGCGTGCTGGCGCTGACTTCGGCGGCGTTGGTCACTCCGGCGGGAGTGGCGACACCCGCTCATGCCGAGCCGGACTCGGCGGACGGGGGAGCGGTTTCCGAACGAACCGTCGGTTGGGAGACCTATCGGCAACTCGACGAACTGACGCGGTCGCGCGGTTCCGAAAGGACCAGGCAGTTCTCCAGTTTCGCGCGCGACGGCAGCAACGACGACGGTTTCGCGGGGACCTATTCCTGTCTGCGCACCACTTCGGAAGGCTGCGTCATCGCCGAGCGCGCGGGTGCCGGTGAGATAGCCTCCATCTGGTTCACCCGGGAACCGCTCGGCGACGTGACCGCGACCGGGAACATCACCGTCGAACTGGACGGCAAGACCGTGCTGGACGCCCCGCTGAGCGACGTGGTCAGCGGGCGGATCGGCGCGCCCTTCGTCTGGCCGCTGGTCGGAAACGCCGATGACACGGAGGGCGGAGCGGTCATCAAGGTGCCGATGCCCTACCGGGAATCGATGCGGATCACCGTGGACGACAACCCGTACTTCTACCACGTCGATCACCGCGTCTTTCCCGACGCCGAGGACGTGTCGACCTTCGATCCCACCGACCCCGCCTCCGACGTCGTCCGGAAGTTGCGGCGATTCGGCATCGACGATCCCAAGCCACCGGCGCCGACGGCCGAGGTGGCCCGCGAGGACTTCTCCCTCGAACCGGGCGAATCCGAGCAGCTGGCGACACTTCGGGGTCCGGCGAGCATCGACGAGCTGCGCCTGCGGATTCCGCAGGTGGCCGCAAGCCCTCGCGTGGTCGACGACGGTCGGGCCTTCGGCGCGGGAGGCGGCAGCGAGTTCAGGGCCGCCGTGGCGCCGAACAACGAGGGCGTGCGGATCACACGGCGTTTCGACCCGCAGATAGGCCACCAGACCGCCACGATGCTGGTGGACGGTCAGCCCGCGGGTGAGTGGCGCAGTGGTCCCGCCGTCGCGGGGCAGTGGGGTACCCAGAACATCGAGGTCCCCGAAAGGATGACCGAGGGCAAGTCCTCGCTGCGGATCACCAACCGGTTCGTCTCCTCCGAGCTGGACTTCAACGAGTTCCGCTACGAGGTGCACAGCTTGGTCGACGGGGAATGGGTGCGCACCGACGTGCTCAATCTCGGCCCCACGCATCCGGGCGAGGAGCAGGCCCACGACTACAGCATCACCAACCAGGTCTTCGAGCGCGACAAGCTGGTCAGCCGCTACCCGACCCCGCCGGAGAAGGTCGCGGCCTCCGACGAGGTACTGCGCTCCACGCGGCTGCGGATCACCTTCGACGGCCACACCACCGTGGACGCCCCGATCGGGGAGTTCTTCGGCTCCGGGCTCGGTGAGTACGACGTCCGCAGGATGATGAGCTCCATCGACGCCGGATCCGGTGGTTGGTACACCTCGTGGTGGCCGATGCCGTTCAACCGCACCGCCACCGTGGAGCTGGTCAACACCGGTGACGTACCGATCGAACGGGCCACGCTGGAGGCCGGCAGCGTCCCGTCCGAGCGGGTCGGCCCCGGCACGGGCAGGGGCTACTTCCACGCCACCCACAAGCGCGGAGCGACGGTGCAGGGCGAGGACTGGAACTTCCTGACCGCCCGGGGGAGCGGCACCTTCTACGGTGTCACGCACAGCATGAGGGGCCGGATCCCGCCGCACGGCAAGGAGAGGACCACCGAGCCGCTGTCCTCGCGCGACCACGCGATGGCCAACATCCGCAACTACCTCGAGGGGGACGAGCGGTTCTACGTCAACGGGTCCTCCAGCCCGTCCTGGCACGGAACCGGGAGCGAGGACTTCTACGAGTCCGGGTGGTACTTCCGGTCGGGCACCACGTACTCCATGCCGTTGGCGGGCAACCCCGCCTACGAGCGCTACGGCGACGGGTGCAAGTACGACTGCACCGGTGCGTACCGGCTGATGATCCCCGACGCCGTGCCGTTCTCCGACGGCATCGTGGCCGGGATCGAACACGGTCCGTCCAACAACGAGCCGGGACTCTACAGCTCGACGGCGTACTGGTACGGCGGTCTGCCCTCCGGTACGGAGCGGACCGACCGGATCGACCTCGCCGACCGGAGCAGTCGGGCGAAGCACTCCTACAAGGCCGGTGGAGAGAAGGTCGAGACGCTGACCTCCACGTTCGTGGGTCTGCGCGATCCGGAGCCACTGACCCGCGAGACCACGACCGCGTCCGGGCGGGTCGGCTTCGAGGTCGACATCTCCGAGTCGAACAACGGGGTGCGACTGCGCAGGCTGAGCGATCAGGCGCAGTCCCACCAGAAGGTGCGGGTCCGCGTCGACGGCAAGACGGTGGGGACGTGGTTGCAGCCACTGGGAAACCGGAGCCACCGCTGGTTGCAGGACGGCTTCGACATCCCGCCCGCCATGACCGCGGGCAAGTCCTCGATCCGCGTCGAGCTCGTCCCCGTCGGGAACGGGCCTGACTGGTCGGCTTCGCGCTACACCGTGTTCTCCCACAAGTGACGCGGTGAGGTGAACGCGTCGTCCCGGCGGTGTGAGTGCCGGAACGACGCGTTCACCCCGATCTGCTGCTGCCGCGGGGGACCAGGTGGGCCGAGAGGGTCGTGACGGTGGTTTCGGTGTGGTCGCCGCCGATGCGTCCGAGGAGCAGCTGGGCGGCCGTCGCTCCCATGTCGTAGGCGGGCTGGGCGACCACCGACAGGGGTGGGTCGATCAGCACGGTCCAGGGGGCGTCGTCGAAGGCGACCACGCCCACGTCCCGGCCCGGACGCATCCCGAGCTCGTCGAGGGCCGCCAGCACGCTCACCGCCATCGCGTTGTTGGCCACCAGGATCGCGTCCGGAGGTTGCCGTTCGGCCAGCAGCGAGTGCGCGGCCTCCGCGGCCCCGGTCGCCTTGAAGTCCGAGCGTCGCACCAGTTCCCCGGAGTCGAGTCCGGCCGCGCGGAGTCCGTCGCGGTAGCCGGCGAGCCGGTCGTCGGCGGTGGGCACGCCCTCCGGTCCGGTGAGGCAACCGAGGCGGCGGTAACCCTGTTCGGCCAGGTGCAGGGTGGCCTCCCTGGCGGCCAGTCGCGTGTCCACCAGGACGGTGTCCCCGCCCGAGCGGGGCAGCGGCCGGTCGATCGCCACCACCGGGGTGTCGTGGGCACGCAGTTTCTCCGCGCTGTCACCCCGTCCCGCGGGGGACAGCAGCACCCCGGCGACCCGCTCCTGCAGCGCCACCTCGACGTACTCGCGCTCCTTGTCGGGATCGTCGTCGGAGTTGCACAGCACGACGGAGTAGCCGGCGTCGTGGGCGACGTCCTCGACACCACGGGAGATGGCGGTGAAGAACGGGTTCTCCACGTCGGAGATGATCAGGGCCAGGACCGCGGTCTCCTGCTTGCGCAGATTGCGGGCGGGACCGTTGGGGCGGTAGCCGAGCTCGTCCGCCGCGGCCAACACCCTCCCCGCCAGCGCGGGGTCCACGGAGTCCTTGCCGTTGAGCGCACGCGAGACCGTGGCGGTGGACACTCCCGCCCGCTCGGCCACCTCGCTGATGGTCGCCACCGCTACCTCCTTCGGGGCGGGATGCCCCGGTTGGCTTGACAGCCGAACGTACTCAGCACGAACATTTCCAGAATAACTGCTGAGAAAACGATTGCTCGCCGATGGGCGCACGGTCGAGCGTGAGCGGGAAGTCTTGGCTCCGACGGCGCGTTCGGCGGTCACAGTGAGGAGGTCGGCGTGGCTCGTATCGGTGTGATCAGCGTTTCCGACGGCCGTGACCACGTGCACGCCCGCAACGCGGAATTCATCCGGTCCAAGCAGGACACACTGGTCGCCGCGCTGCGCTCGGCGGGCCACGAGGTCTCGGTCGGCAGCGAACTGGTGGCCACGAACACCCAGGCCACCTCGGTGGCGCGCCGGGTGGCGGCCTCCGACGTCGACGTGACCGTGCTGTACTACGCGGTGTGGGCGTTCCCGCACTTCACGATGCTGGCCGCCGACGCCACCCGCAGCCCGCTGGTGCTCGTGGCCAGCACCGACCCCACCGAGCCGGGGCTGGTGGGGATGCTGGCCGCGGGAGGAGCGCTGGACCAGATCGGCCGTCAGCACACCCGGGCGTGGGGAGCCCCCGACGACGCCGAGCTCGTCGAGCGGATCGGCGTGCGGGCCGTCGCCGCCTCGGTGGCCTCCTCGCTGCGCGGATCCACCTTCGGCCGCTTCGGCGGGCGCCCGATGGGCATGAACACCGCCGTGGCCAACACCGACCAGTGGCAGCGCCTGTTCGGCATCGACGTCGAGGAGATCGACCAGTACGAGCTGGTGCTGCGGGCGGAGAAGGCCGACGCCGCCGAGGCGCGCAAGGGCCGCGAGTGGTTCGAACAGCACGCGGCCGGGGTGCACTACGACGGCAAGAAGCTCACTCCCGAACTGCTGGAGCGCCAGCTCCGCTCGTACCTGGCCATCCGCGACATCATCGCCGAGCGCGAGCTGGACTTCTCCGGGATCAAGGCACAGCCCGAGCTCACCGAGAACTTCGCCACGATGGACATCACCGAGGCGCTGCTCAACGATCCCTACGACTGGAACGGGCCGAAGCCCCCGCACATCTGCGCCACCGAGACCGACATGGACGGCGCCCTGACCATGCGGTTGATGAACCACGTCTCCGGGACCCCGGCGCTGTTCGCCGACGTGCGCCACTACCACGCCGACCGCGACATCTGGGACCTGTGCAACTCGGGTCAGCACGCGACCTGGTTCGCCGCGCGCAGCGACGACCCGGCCGAGAACCTCTCGCGGGTGCACCTGTACCCGGAGGTGTTCTTCTTCCCCGCGGGTGGTGCCTCGGTCCAGCACATCGCCGCTCCGGGGCGGATGACGCTGGGCAGGCTCACCCGTCGCGACGGCCGGTACCGGTTGCAGCTGATGCTCGGCGACTTCGAGAGCTACGACGAGGCCACCAACGAGGAGCTGGTGCGTCAGTCCACTCCCGAGTGGCCGCACGCGTTCGCCAGGCTGGACGCGCCGGGCGAGGTGTTCCTGTCCAAGTTCGGCTCCAACCACATTCACGCCGTGCCCGGTGACCACCGGGCCACCCTGCGGGCCGTGGCCGAGCAGCTCGACGTCGAGCTGGACGAGTGGACCCGGGAGCGGTAGGGCGACTGCACGACGAGTTGACCCTCGTTGCGCGGTGGACGAGTATTCCGTGAACATCGGCACGGCACGAAGCGGGAGGACGCGGGATGGCGCACGAGGTGCTGCTGGGCATCGACATCGGCACGTCGAGTTCCAAGGGGGTGCTGGTCACCGCCGAGGGGGCCGTCCTCGCCAGGGCGAGCCGGGCGCACGAGACGTCCTACCCGCACCCGGGACGGGTCGAGCACGACGCGGATTCGGTGTGGTGGCAGGACTTCCTCGCGCTGGTCACCGAGCTGTTGCCCGCCGCGGAGGGACGCACGATCTCCGGTCTCGGCATCAGCGGCATCGGTCCCGTGCTGCTGCCCGCCGACGCCGAGGGCACCCCGCTGCGCCCGGCGATCCTCTACGGGGTGGACACCCGCGCCACCGCCGAGATCGACGAGCTCACCGCCGAGTTCGGAGCCGAGACCCTGCTGGAGCGCGGTGGCTCGGCGCTGAGCAGTCAGGCCGTGGGGCCGAAGATCCGCTGGTTGGCCAAGCACGAGCCCCACGTCTACGAGCGCACCGAGATGCTGCTGATGTGCAGCAGCTATCTGGTGCACCGGTTGACCGGCCGTTACGTGCTCGACCACCACTCGGCCAGCCAGTGCGACCCGCTCTACGACCTGCGGGCCGGGGACTGGGCGCACGACTGGGCGCGGCGGGTGGCACCGGGGCTGACGCTGCCGGAGCTGGCGTGGCCGACCGAGGTCGTCGGCCACGTCGGCGCCAAGGCGGCGGCCGAGACGGGCCTGCCGGAGGGGTTGCCGGTCACGGCGGGCACCGTCGACGCCTGGGCCGAGGCCACGAGCGTCGGAGTGCGCCGGCCCGGTGACGTGATGCTGATGTACGGCACCACGATGTTCTTCGTCCAGGTGCTGGAGGACCCCAGCCCGCACCCGACGCTGTGGGGCACCCGCGGCGCCTTCCCGGGCACCTACACCCTCGCGGCGGGGATGGCCACCTCGGGAGCCGTGACGGACTGGTTGCGCAAACTGGTCGACGGCGAGTTCGCCGAGCTCGTCGAGGAGGCGTCCGCGGTACCCGCGGGCAGTCGCGGACTGTTGCTGCTGCCCTACTTCGCCGGGGAACGCACCCCGATCTTCGATCCCGACGCGCGGGGCGTGGTCGCGGGCCTGACGACCGTGCACGGGCGCGCGGAGCTGTATCGGGCGGCGCTGGAGGGCATCGCCTACGGCGTCCGGCACAACCTGGAGGCGATGGGCGAGTCCGGGGCGAGCGCGGGGCGTCTGGTGGCGGTCGGCGGCGGTACGCGGGGCGGCCTGTGGACGCGGATCGTCTCCGACGTGACCGGCAGGGAGCAGCAGGTACCGGCCGAGACCATCGGGGCGTGCTTCGGTGACGCGCTGCTGGCCGGGGTGGGCACCGGCGTCGCGGTCGACCCGGACGACTGGAACCCGGTGACCGAGACGGTCCGGCCGACGGCGGCCGGCACCGAGCGCTACGACGAGTTCTACCGGCACTACCGAGCGCTGTACGAGTCCACCGTCGACACGGCGCACTTCCTCGCCGAACAACAACGCTTCGACGACTGACCGCGGCGGTCCGTGGTCAGCAGCGTTCGGTTTCCCGGGCTTCGATCAGGTCCTGCGCCACGTCTTCTCCTGCTCGTCGTCGTACGTCCAGGGTGGTCACCCGATCGCACGGTCAGTTGTCCTCGGGGGTGGAGGTGGCGTTGCCGGCGACTCCGTCGCCGTCGCGGCGGACGTCGGTGAGGTCACCGGGGGTGTTGGCGGCCTCGGCCAGGGGTTGCACCGCGCTGCGGAAGGATTCGAGCGCGTCGAGTTCGCGGCGGCGGGCCGAGACGAAGCGCTGCAGGTGGGTGCTGGAGAGGTTGACCGCCTCGACCGCGCCGGAGGCGGCGCGCTGCGCGCGCACCGCCTGCGAGCGCGCCTGCTCGACGTCCTCGGCCAGGGTCCGCTCGGTCGCCGCGAACAGCGCGGCCGAGGCCAGCACCGCGAATCCCGTCGGCCCGCAGGGAAAGACCC
Organism: Halosaccharopolyspora lacisalsi; assembly: GCF_014137975.1. GTDB lineage: Bacteria > Actinomycetota > Actinomycetes > Mycobacteriales > Pseudonocardiaceae > Halosaccharopolyspora > Halosaccharopolyspora lacisalsi. The sequence continues at coordinate 233,100 of NZ_JACGWZ010000001.1, forward strand.
GCTTGTCCAGCATCCACGACAGCAGCCCCGGATCGGTGTCCAGAGCGGTGATCAGCGCGGCGTCCGAGGGCACGAACATGATCGTTCCGTAGATGGCGTCCGCCCAGCGCTGGTATCCCTTGCCCGCGAGCTCGGAGGCGCGCGAGCGCAGGTTGCGCACGTGCACCCGCAGCGCTTCGCCGCGTTCCTCGGGATCGTCGGTCTCCATCGCCTCCGCCCACACGGCGAGGCTGGCCTTGGCGTCCACCGGCACCCGCCTGCCGCCGCCGACCGTGAGCACCATGTCCGGCCGCGCCGAACCGCCACCGGCGAGGTCGGTCTGCAGGGTGAAGTGCACCTCCTCCCGCAGTCCCAGCGAGCGCGCCGTCTCCACGAGCACCTTCTCCCCCAGCTCACCCCGTCCGGAGATCGAGGCGAAGGTGACCTCGTAGCGGCGCAGCGCCGCCTGCTGCTCGGCCGTGCGGGCGCGTTCGGTCTCCACCATGCGCAGCGCTTCGTCGGTGCGGCGCGCGTTGTCGGTGTAGAGGCGCCAGATCAGCACCAGTGCCGCTGCGAACAACAGCGTCAGCACGACGACCATGGTCGTGAGGAATCCTGAACCCACGTGTGCTCCCTCGACGTGTTCGTACGGAGATCATGCCGGAGAGGCGCCGCGATGTCGCGCACGGCGCACGACGCGCCGAGGCGACGGGGGCGGACTCCGGCGTGATCGCCGGCCGCTAGGTTGGCCGTATGCGGGTACTGCACACCTCCGACTGGCACGTCGGCCGGACCTTCCACGGTCGTGACCTGCTGGCCGACCAGGAGTCCGTGCTGTCCGGGCTGGCAGATCTGGTCACCGACGAGCGGGTCGACGTCGTGGTGATCTCCGGGGACCTCTACGACCGCGCCGTCCCGTCCGGCGAAGCGGTGGAGGTCTGCGTGCGGGTGCTCGGGAAGCTGCGCGCGGCGGGCGCGCACATCGTGGTGACCCCGGGCAACCACGACTCCGCCGCGCGGGTGGGGGCCTTCGCCGACTTCGCCGCCGCGGGCGGGCTGCACCTGTGCACCAGGACCTCCCGGCTGCACGACCCGGTCCTGATCGACGACGAGCACGGGCCCGTGGCCTTCTACGGCATCCCCTACCTGGAACCGGACCCGGCCCGGCACGTCCTGAACTCCACCGCCGAGCGGGTTCCCGGTGCCACCGGCTCGCTGCGAGCGCGGGGCCACGCCGCCGTGCTGGGCGAGGCGATGAACCGGATCGGCGCGGACCTGTCCGCCCGTCCGGAGGGGACTCGTTCGGTGGTGCTGGCCCACGCCTTCGTCACCGGCGGCGAGGCCAGTCAGTCCGAACGCACCATCTCCGTCGGTGGCGTGGAGCAGGTGCCGGGCTCGGTGTTCGACGCCGCCGACTACGTCGCGCTCGGTCACCTGCACGGTCCGCAGCGGATCGGCGAGCACCTGCGCTACTCGGGCAGCCCGCTGGCGTACTCGTTCTCCGAGGCCGACCAGCGCAAGTCGGTGTGGCTGCTCGACCTCGACGCCGCCGGTCTGGCCGGTGTCGAACGCAGGGAACTGCCGGTGCCGCGCGCCCTGGCGACGGTGTGCGGCCGTCTCGAGGACCTGCTCAACGAACCGGAGTACGAGGCGCTGCGGGACTGCTACCTGTCGGCGACGCTGACCGACGAGGTCCGCCCGCTCGACGCGATGCGGCAGTTGCAGCGGCGGTTTCCGCACGCGGTGCACCTGGAGTGGCAGCCGGAGGAGGGACGCGCCACGGCGCCACTGCGCTACTCCGAGGCGGTGCGAGGGCGTGACGACCGGGAGCTGACCGACGGCTTCGTCGCCGACTGCCGGGGAGCGCCGCCGTCGGAGTCCGAACGTGAACTGCTGGACGAGGCACTGCGCGCGATCCGGACCGCGGAGGACTCCTGATGCGGTTGCACCGGTTGGAGCTCAGCGGCTTCGGTCCCTACAGCGGTCACGAGGTGGTGGACTTCGACGCGCTCGGCTCCGACGGCCTGTTCCTGCTGCACGGCGACACCGGCGCGGGCAAGACGGCGCTGCTCGACGCCGTCGCGTTCGCCCTCTACGGAAAAGTGCCCGGTGCCAGGAAGGAGGCCAAGCGCTTCCGGTGCGACACGGCCGCCTCCGACACCCCCACCTGGGTCTCGCTCGAACTGACCGTGCAGGGCCACCGCCTGCGCGTCCAGCGCACTCCCGAGTACCAGCGCCCGAAGCGCTCCGGCAGCGGCTACACCCCCCAGAAGGCGAAGGCCTCGCTGATCTGGGTGAGCGGACCGCCCGAGGACCTCCCCTCGGAGGGCGCGACCCGCATCGACGAGGTCGGGCGTACGGTCCAGCGGCTGCTGGGCATGAACGCCGACCAGTTCTTCCAGGTGGTGATGCTGCCGCAGGGCGAGTTCGCCCAGTTCCTGCACGCCGATACGGGCGATCGCGCGGAGCTGCTGGAGAAGCTGTTCGGCACCCAGCGCTTCACCCGGGTGGCGGAGTGGTTTTCCGGCCATCGCAAGCAGCGTCGTCAGCGGCTGAGCGAGCAGCGCGCCCACGTCGACCAGCTGTTCGCGCGCGTGCTCCAGGTCGCGGGAGCGGAGCCGGAGGACGGCGAGGACCGCGCGAGCTGGTTGGAGGACCTGGAGAAGCGGCTGACCCGGGAGTCGGAGGAAGCCGACGCCGAGCAGGAGCGGCTCCGGCGTGAGCGGGACGAGGCCGAACGAGCCCTGGCCGCACGACGGGACCTGGCCGACAAGGTGCGCCGCGTCCGCCTGTCCCGCGCCGAGCTGTCCGAACTGGACGAACATCGTGCCGAGCACGAAGCCTGGCGCGCCGAGCAGGACGCGGCGACCCGGGCGATGCCGGTGCTCACCGCGCACCGCGCGGCCCGGCGTGCCACGGAGGAGCACGAGCGGGCCGCCGAGGAGGTCACCGTGGCCTCGGCCCACTGCGTCGGGGTGGACACCGAGGAGGGGACCGACGAGTTGCGCGCGGCGTCGAGCCACCTCCACGAGCAGGCCGGTGCGCTCGCGCAACTGGTCACCGAGTCCGAGCAGCAGGACGACGACCGGCGACGGCTCTCCGAGCTCGCCGACCGCATCGAGGCCGACCGGAGCAGTGACGCCGAGCTGGCCGAGCAGCAGGACGGACTGCCCGCGCGGATCGAGACCACGCGACGCGAGCTCGACGAGGCCAAACACGCCGCGGCACGCCTGGACGCCGCCTCCGGCCGCGTCGACGAGCTGACCGCGCTGGTCGAGGACGCGCGCCGGCTCCCGGCCGCGCGGGAAGAACTGACCACCGCCGAGACCCGGGCGCGGGAGGCGGTCGACGAGCACCAGAGCGCGCGGGAACACCTCCAGAACCTGCGGGAACGGCGGCTGGCCGGGATGGCCGCCGAACTCGCCACCACGCTCGACGGCGGACGCCCCTGCCCGGTGTGCGGCTCGGCCGAGCACCCGGACCCCCGCCGCGCGGTCGACGAGCCGGTCGGTGCCGAGGACGAGGAGCGGGCGCGAGCGGAGGAACAGGCCGCCCAAGCCCGCCGCGAGCAGTCCCACACCGAGGTCACGAGGGCGCAGCAGGCTCACGACCGGTTGCGGGAGCGGCTGGGGGAGTGCGCCGAGAGCGGTCTGACCGCCGAACTCTCCGAGGCCACCACCCAGCGCGACGCGCTCCGTGAGCAGGCCGAGCGGGAGCGGCCGCTGACCGATCGACTCGCCGAGCTGGAGTCGGACTCCGAGCGGCTCACCACGCGGCGCGGTGAGCTCGCCACCCGGGTGGCCGCCGCGCGCTCCGAGCACGCGAACCTGGCCGGCACCGTCGAGGAGCGACACTCCCGGCTGGAGCGGGGCAGAGGTGAGTTCGACAGCGTCGCCCGCCGCCGCGAACACCTCCTCGACACGGCGGCACGCGTGGACCGGCTCGTCACCGCGCGCATCGCGCGCGACGACGCGCGGCGGCGCAATGACGAGCAGCAGGCCGCACTGGCCGAGGCCGCGGCCGAGGCGGGCTTCGACGGAGTCGATGCCGCACTGGCCGCCGAGCGCGGCGAGCAGCGCCGCGCGGAGCTGGCCGAGGCGCTGGCCGAGGTCGAGCGGCGCGAGGCCGCCGCCCGCGCGGCGCTGGCGAGCGAGGAGCTCGCCGGGGTGGACGCCGAAACCGAGGTCGGCCTCGACGAGGCCGCCGAGGCGGCCACCACCGCGCGGGAGGCGGCGGAGCAGGCCGCGGCGACGGCGCGCGGCGCCGAGCAGCGGCGTCGCGACGTCGCCGAGCTCGCGGAGCGACTGCGCCGGGCCTGGGCGGAGCTCGGGCCGGAGCAGTCGGCCTTCGCCGAGCTCGACGCGCTGACCGACGTGGTCAACGGCGGTGGGCAGAACGCGCGCAAGATGTCGTTGCGCTCCTACGTGCTGGCCGCGCGGCTGGAGGAGGTCGCCGCGGCGGCCACGCACCGGTTGCGGCGCATGAGCGAGGGGCGCTACTCGTTCGTGCACTCCGACGCCGCCGGTCCGCACGGGGCGCGGGGTGGTCTCGGGCTCGACGTGCTCGACGACTACTCGGGGCAGACGCGCCCGACCAAGACCCTCTCCGGTGGTGAGTCGTTCCTGGCCTCGCTGTCACTGGCTCTGGGACTGGCCGACGTCGTGGCGGCGGAGACCGGAGGGGTGCTGCTGGACACCCTGTTCATCGACGAGGGCTTCGGCACCCTCGACGCCGACACGCTGGATCTGGTGATGAACACCCTGGACGACCTGCGCGCCGGGGGACGGGTCGTCGGGCTGGTCTCCCACGTCGAGGAGGTGCGCCAGCGCATCGGCGTGCGGCTGCGGGTGAGCAAGTCCCGCACGGGATCCACGTTGACGCTCGAATCCTGATCGGTATCACACGGACGAGTGAGCCGTCACTCCACTAGCATGGTGCTGCAAAGGTGCCCTCGCGGAAGGCGAATCATGTCCGAGCTCACTCGCACCCTCGACGTCGCCGATCAGGACCAGCGCAGACGGTTCATCACCGAGAGCCTGGTCGAGGCGTTCTCCGACCTGATGGAGGCCGCTCCCGCCGCTTTCCGCACGAAGTTCCGCAAGATGGCCGCTTCCCCGTTCGCCTTCTACCGGGGCAGCGCCTGCCTGTTCTACGCGGACGTGGCCCGGTTGCGGGACCCGTGGGCCGACGAGCGCACCAGCAGGGTCTGGATCCAGGGTGACCTGCACGCCGAGAACTTCGGCACCTACATGGACAGCACGGGCAGGCTCATCTTCGACGTCAACGACTTCGACGAGGCCTACGTCGGCCACTTCACCTGGGACCTGCAGCGCTTCGCGACCAGTATCGCGCTGCTGGGCTGGAGCAAGGCCCTGCCGGACTCCGAGATCGAGAAGCTCGTCCGGCACGCCACCCACGCCTACCTGGATCAGGTCCGCTGGTTCGTGCGCGGTGAGCAGGACGCGGCGTTCTCGTTGAACCTGGACACCACCGACGGGATCATCCACCACATCCTGCAGAAGGCGCGGCTGAAGAGCCGGAGCGAGCTGCTGGACCGGGAGACCGAGACCGAGGGCTACGACCGTCGTTTCCGGAACAAGGTCGGCGTTCGCCGCCTCGGTGACGCCGAGCGCGCCAAGGTCGTGGCCGCCTTCGAGCGGTACCTGGCCACGATCCCGCAGGACAAGAAGATGAGCGACTTCGCCTACACGATCAAGGACGTCGTCGGGCGCAGCGGCTTCGGGATCGGCAGCGCCGGTCTCCCGGCCTACAACGTGCTCATCGAGGGTGAGAACGAGGCCCTGGAGAACGACATCATGCTGTCGATGAAGCAGGGCAACGTGGCCGCGCCCTCGCGGGTGGTCACCGACGAGGAGATCAGCTCCTACTTCGCCCACCACGGCCAGCGCACCGCGCTGTCCCAGCGTGCCCTGCAGGCCCACGCCGACGAGATGCTCGGCTACACCGAGATCGACGGTGTCGGCTACTCGGTTTCCGAGATCTCGCCGTACGAGTCCGACCTGGACTGGAACGAGCTGACCGAGCCGGACGACATCCTCCCCGTCCTGGATTACCTCGGCAGGGCCGTCGCCAAGGTGCACTGCGTCTCCGACTCGGACTCCGACCAGTCCCTGGTGCCGTTCCAGACCGAGGAGGCCATCGAGAAGGTGGTCCAGGGGCGCGAGGAGGAGTTCACGCAGTGGCTGTGCGACTTCGCCCTCGAGTACGCCGACGTGGTCCGCGATGACCACCGACTGTTCGTCGACGCCTTCCGCGGCGGCGAGATCGGCGACATCTCCGCCACTCGTTCGGGTTGAACGCGTTCAGGGTCTCGACACGACCTTTTCGGTGACGTAGAATAATGGGTGCGCCCGCGCTCCCGGTGACCCCCAGGCCGGTTGAGTGCGGGCCTCTTCTTTGTCGGTCCTCTTGTCGGACGCCTCGCGTCCGCAGCGGGTGCGTATTGCCCGGAGATCCAATAGTGTCCGTGCCATGACTCGTGCAGCGCGTGCCCCCAAGGTGTTCACCACGGCAGTCGCAGCCGCTCTGGCGTTGATTTTTTTCGCCGGGTGCAACGACTCCGCCCCGCCGCCTCAGGACGGGGGAGGCAACCAGCAGCAGCAGGAGGAGCAGGACGGCGGCAACGAGGGTGACCAGGGCGGTGGTGAGGAGGACTGAGCGGGCGCGTCGACGGCGGTGGTGGTGCCACTACGGCCACCGGGTCCGCTGATCGCGGAGCCGAACTCCTAGACTTGTCTCCCCGTGAGCCTCACCCTGGGAATCGTCGGACTGCCCAACGTCGGTAAGTCCACGCTGTTCAACGCGCTGACCAGCAACGAAGCCGTTGCCGCGAACTACCCGTTCGCCACCATCGAGCCGAACGTGGGCGTGGTCCCGCTGCCGGACGAGCGGCTGGAGAAGCTGTCCGAGATGTTCGACTCGGCCAAGGTGGTTCCCGCCACGGTCTCGTTCGTCGATATCGCCGGGATCGTGCAGGGCGCTTCCGAGGGGCAGGGGCTGGGCAACAAGTTCCTGGCCAACATTCGCGAGGCCGACGCGATCTGCCAGGTCATCCGGGTGTTCGACGACTCCGACGTGATCCACGTCGACGGCCGCGTCGACCCGCGCACCGACATCGACACCATCAACACCGAGTTGATCATCGCCGACCTGCAGACGCTGGAGAAGGCGCTGCCCCGGCTGGAGAAGGAAGCCCGCACGAACAAGGAGCGGCGTCCGGCGCTGGAGGCGGCCAAGGCCGCCAAGGAGGTCCTCGAGGACGGACGGACCCTGTTCGGTTCGGGGCACGGCAGCGAGACGCCGGAGCTGCGTGAGCTCAACCTGCTGACGACCAAGCCGTTCCTGTACGTGTTCAACGCCGACGAGGGCGTGCTGACCGACGAGTCCCGGAAGCAGGAGTTGCGGGATCTGGTCGCTCCCGGCGACGCGGTGTTCCTGGACGCGAAGGTGGAGGCCGAGCTGCAGGAGCTCGACGAGGAGTCGTCGCGGGAGCTGCTGAGCTCGATCGGGCAGCAGGAGCCGGGGCTCAACGCGCTGGCCCGCGCGGGTTTCCACACTCTCGGCCTGCAGACCTACCTCACGGCGGGGCCGAAGGAGGCCCGGGCGTGGACGATCCATCAGGGTGACACGGCACCGCAGGCGGCCGGAGCGATCCACACGGACTTCGAGCGCGGTTTCATCAAGGCCGAGATCATTTCCTACGACCAGCTGGTTGAGGCGGGGTCGATGAACGCGGCCCGGTCGGCGGGCAAGGTCCGCATGGAGGGCAAGGAGTACGTCATGAAGGACGGCGACGTCGTCGAGTTCCGCTTCAACGTCTAGGCGGCGACGACCAAGGCTGGTCAGTGACCTGACTCGGTTCGTCGTTCGCCAGGATGCTCGAGCGCGTCCGCGAGCATCCCGGCGGCGTTCCGAGTCCGACCCTCAGCGGTCGGCCACACGTGGGCGCAGGTGTTCGGAGTGCTCGTGGCACTGGAGTGCCCGAGCGCCCGCCGTACGGTCACGACCTCGCATCCGGTCGCGATCAGGGGGTGGCGTGTGCCTCAGATCGTGAAGCCGGATCTTCTCGCAGTCCGCCGCCTCACGTGCCTCACGCCCCAGCACCCGACGCTGTGCTGGTGCAACGGGTTGCCGTTGTCTCCTTTGAACGACCACTGGTCTGGTGCAGCGTCGGGCGGGAACTGGTCAAGGGCGTCCCCTCCGGGACGCCGAGAGAGGAGAAAAGCGCGCCAAGAGGAGTGACCGGTTTCGCCTCTGACGCGCTTTACGGGTGCGCGGAGTGACTGCCTGCTCAAGCACACCGTTGCCCTGGCCAAGCTGTTCCATAATTGGGCTTCAAATTGGTTACCCAGGGAGTTACCAGTACGGCGCTCGACGTAAACCAGGAGATCCCTGCTGAGCGGTCAGCGCCCCTGACCTCGGGGATCTCACCGGTTTTAATGATCTCGCTGGTGACGTCGCGGAGCTTGACGTTGCGGTGCTGCGAGACTCGTTTTAACACTTCGAACGCCTGATCCTGGGCAAGCTTGTAGTGGTTCATGATGATGCCCATCGCCTCGCCGATGCCCTGGCGGGTCTCGATCGCCTCGTGCAGTTGCGCGTCGTTGCGGGCGCTGGCCAGAGCCACGGCGGCGTGTGAGGCGAAGATCCAGCCCACCTGCTCGGAGCGTTTCGTGAACGCGTCGCGCCGTGACGAGTAGAGGTTGAGTGCGCCGAGGTTCTCCTGCGTGGTGAACAGCAGGAAACCGAGCATGCTGCCGAGGCCGAGCTCCCGTGCCCGCGGGGCGTAGTTCGGCCACCGGTCGCCGCTTCCCCCATGTCGGCCACACGGAAGGTTTCTGTCTGCTGGTCAGCCGCATCGAAGCAGGGGCCCTCGCCTAGCTCGGTCTGGATCTGGTCCGACTCCCGGCTCAGCTCGTTGCTTGCGGCCAGGGTGTTCAGCTTTCTGTTGCGGTCCAGCGCCATGATGCTGGCGGCTTCACACCCGTCGATCCTGTAGACGGCCTGTTCGGCGATCCCGTCCAGCGTGCTGTTCACCGAGTCCTCGGCGAGTAGTTGCCGAGCCATGTGCGCCAACGAGCTCGCCAACTCCACCTCTTCGTGCTTCTCGGCCATGCCGTCACCTCCGGCCGACTACGCAATTCCTCGTTCGGGGTTCCCAGGGGGGCGGTATGGAAACCACTGGGCAATGCACCGAGCTCACGACACAAAGAGAGGTTCTCGTCGGATGGGCAGGTCACCGAGATGAGAGGGCCCCAGCGCCGATTGCGGTTCACACGTGACCGAGAGGTCCTCAACCCGTCAGATCTCCGCGCGGAGGGGCCGTTGAAAAGAGCTGTGCACACTGGCCGCCTCGAGCCGATCGCCCACGGGATCACCGGGAAGCCGCTGAGCCCGGCGATCGCTGCCGCGACTGTGGGCATCGAGGATCGCGGGGCTCCGCGCCGACCACAGTCTTGCCTTGAACCACTAGCCGGTGCGAGTGGAGTCGTCGAGGTGGGCGAGGTCGTGGTCGACTTGAGCGAGTTCCTCGATGAGGCGCCGGGCGTCGATGTGGAGGGTCTCGTAGGCCGGCCATCGGTTGTGCTGGTCGAGACCGCGGACCTCGATCTCCTCGTCGAGGTGGCCCGCTGGTTGGCGTGGCGGGCCGACGTCCCCACCGAGTAGCCGTTGGTCCGGCCTCCTGGGAAATTCGTTCGTGGAGGCCGGACCCTCCGGACGGTGCCGTTCAGTACTTCGCGGCAACGAGGAGAGAGCCCGGGGTGCGGTCGTCGGGCAGGTCGAGCAGTTCCTCGATCGCCTCGTGCGCGTTTCCGGTGTAGCGCCACGTCGTGCTCGCCGGAGCCAGCACGTTCTCCTCGTCGGCGGGCATCCGCATGGCCGCGGCGCTGTCCTCGCCCTCCAACCGCAGGACGTCGATCACGTTGTCGTGTCCGCGCACGCCGATCAGCGCGGCGATCTCACCGCTGTCGTCGTGCGACTGCATGAACTGGAAACCTCGCGTGACCAGTGCTCTCAGACCGGCGTCGGCACTGGAGCGGGATTCAACGGATGACGTCATCGAACTCGCCGTCCTTGACACCGGAGAGGAATGCCTCGACCTCGGCGCGGGTGTAGACCAGCGCGGGACCGTTCGGGTGGCGTGAGTTGCGCATCGCGATCTCGCCGCCGTCCAGGGGGGCGACCTCGACGCAATTGCCGATCGCGCCGCTGCGGCGGCTCTTGCGCCACGCGGCCTCGTCGAGCAGTCCTGCCGAGATTCCGTTGCGGTCGTCGTTCGTCACGTTTTCCCACCCTTTCGAGCAGACTCGAATGCATCTGCACGTGCATTTGAACGTGCCAGAGAGTAGCACGGATCACACCGTCTGCACGTGCAGCTGCACGACAACACTCGAAGGTGTCAACGGCGCGTTTTTCGCACTAGAGTTCGGCGCGCGCTTTGTACAGGAGTTGCCGTGTTTGCTCGGGAGTGTGGGCATCCACGGCGAGTTGGTCGAAAACCCTGCTGTACAACTCGATTTCCTTGGGTTTGTCCAGGTAAAGCGCGCCGGACAGGTGTTCGATGTAGACGAGGTTGGGCAGTTCGGGTTCGGCGAAGCGCAGCAGGCTGAACACGCCCTCCGCCGCGTAACCGCTGAGTCGGTACGGCACGATCTGCACGGCGACGTGGGGCAGTTTGGTCACCTCGAGCAGTGACTCGAGCTGGTCGATCATCACTCTGCGACCACCGATCGGCCGGTGCAGCACGGACTCGTCGAGCGCCACCCACAGTCGCGGCGCTTTCGGCCCGGCGAGCAGCAGTTGACGTCGCATCCGCAGCGCGACCCGCCGCTCGACCGCGTCGTCGGCCAGTTCCGGGCGGCCGTGGCTGGTGATCGCCCGCGCGTAGTCCTCCGTCTGCAACAACCCGGGGACGAATTGCAGTTCGTGGGTCTGGATCAGCGAGGCGGACTCCTCCAGGCCGACGTAGTCCTGGAACCACTCGGGCATCAGATCGGTGTAGTGGTACCACCAGCCGGGCTGGTTGGACTGGGCGACCAGTTCCAGGAAGTTCTGGCGGGCGGCGCAGTCGGCCACCCCGTAGAGGGTGAGCAGGTCGGCCACGTCACGTTCCTTGAAGCTGACCCGGCCGAGTTCCATCCTGCTGATCTTCGAGCCCGAAGCCCGGATGGAGTAACCCGCGTCGGCACGTGAGATGTCGGCGGTTTCCCGCAGCCGCCGAAGCTGTGTTCCCAGCACCATGCGCCGTGCCGTGGGGCCGCTACCGGGTTCTTCCGTGGCCGACTCGTCTGAGGTGTCCGTGGCCATAGCGGCTCCTCGGTGTGCTGTGTCCTGATCGGTTGTCACACTTGCCCTTCACCGATCGCGTCGATACCCCTACGCTGTGTACCTCGTGATCGATGCCGACACCTTAACGCCTAGCGAGGCCCGCATGCCCGATCTCCACTCCTCGACCGTCAGCGCCACACCCGCGCGCATCGACACCACCAAGGCCAGCATCGCCCGGGTCTACGACGCCTTCCTGTACGGCAAGGACAACTACGAGATCGACAGGGAGGTCTTTCACCGGGTCCAGCGGGTGGCTCCGGAGGCGGCCATGCTCGCCTGGGACAACCGCAACTTCCTCATCCGCGTGACCCGTTTCCTGGCCGCCCAGACGGGAGTGAGCCAGTACCTCGACTGCGGTTCGGGGCTGCCCACGGCGGAGAACACCCATCAGGCGGCCCAACGACTCGACCCGGACGCCCGCGTGGTCTACGTCGACAACGACCCGGTCGTGCTCGCGCACGGGCGGGCGTTGCTGGAGGAGAACGACCGCACCTACTTCAGCGCCGCCGACATCTTCGAGCCCGAGGAGGTGCTCAACGACCCGGTCGTCACCGAGCAGCTCGACTTCTCCGAGCCGATCGCGCTGTTCCAGATAGGCACGCTGCACCACCACGCCGGTGAGCGCGATCCCGGGGAGATCATGGAGGCTTACGTCGAGGCCTTGCCGTCGGGCTCCTACGTGGCGGTGAGCCACTTCTTCGATCCGCAGGACTCCGAGTACAGCAAGCTGGCCCGCCGGATGGAGGACGTCTTCCTGCACAGTCCGATGGGGACCGGTCTGTTCCGCACCGACGAGCAGATCAAGGCCATGCTGCCCGGGCTGGAGATCGTCGAGCCCGGGCTCGTCGTGTGTGCCGACTGGTGGCCCGACGGCCCGCGGATCAAGCCGATGGACCCGGTCTCGCGCTGCATCGTCGGTGTCGTCGGTCGTAAACCCTGATCACCACGAACCCTGATGGCCCCGGTTCCGGGACGGTGTAGGGTCTGATCGCCACGGGAGTCCGGTGCGCCGGGCTGAGAGGAGGGCCGCGACCCTCGACCGTCCACCTGAACCGGGTCATGCCGGCGCAGGGAGGCGCCAACGATCAGCTCGATGTGCGCACGCGTGGTGTGAACCTCGGGAGGATCGTTGCACCGTTTTCTGCACCGCACGCGGATCGCGGGGCTGCTCGCGGTGGCCGTGCTGGCCGCCGGCTGCTCGTTCGTCGGCGCACGGGACGACGGCGGAGACACCGTCACGCTGGTGACGCACGACTCGTTCGCCGTCGACGAGGGCGTGCTGGCCGCCTTCGAGCGCCGGTCCGGTCTCGACGTCGAGATCCGTCGCGCCGGTGACGCGGGAGCGCTGGCGAACGAGCTGGTGCTGACCAAGGACGCCCCGATCGGCGACGTCGCTTTCGGGGTCGACTCGACCTTCGCCTCCCGCACGCTGAACCAGGGCGTGTTCACCCCCTACCGGCCCCGGAACAGCGGCGAGATCCCGCAGCGCTACTCCGTCGATCCGAAGCACCGGCTGACCGCCGTCGACGTGGGGAACGTGTGCGTCAACATCGACAAGCGGTGGTTCGCCGAACACGACGTCCCCGAACCGACGAGCCTGCGGGACCTGACCGAGCCGCGCTACCGAGGGCTGTTCGTCGTCCCGAGCCCGGTGACGTCCTCACCGGGACTGGCCTTCCTGCTCGACACGGTCACCGCGTTCGGTGAGCACGGCTGGCGTGATTACTGGCGCGGTCTGGTCGCCAACGACGTCCGAGTCTCCGCGGGCTGGCAGGAGGCGTACAAGCAGGACTTCTCCGGCTCGGGTGGTCACGGCGATCGCCCGATCGTGTTGTCCTACGCCTCCTCGCCCACCGCGGAGACGCGTCCGGACGGAACCTCGCGCACGAGGGCACTGCTGGAGACCTGTTACCGGCAGGTCGAGTACGCCGGGGTGTTGTCGGGGGCACGGCACCCCGAAGCTGCCCGCCGGGTCGTGGACTTCCTGCTCTCGCGCCGGTTCCAGGAGCAGGTTCCCCAGCACATGTACGTCTATCCGGCGGTGCGGGACGTTCCCGTGCCGGAGAGCTGGTCGCGGGTGGCGCCGCCGCCGCGTGACCCGGCCGAGCTGGACGCGCGGAGGGTCGAGCGCGAGCGTCAGCGCTGGGTACGGCAGTGGCGCGACTTGGTACAGGGATGACGAGCAGCCTTTCCGGCAGCCGCGCGTATCCGGTCACCGTGGGAGTCGCCGCCGTGATCGTGCTCGGGTTCCTCGGCGTCTTCTTCGCCTGGCCGGTGGTCGCGATTCTCGGGCTCGGCCTCGGTGGCGGCGTCGGTGACGTGCTGGCCGATCCCGCGACCTGGCGCCTCGTCGCCTTCACGCTCGGTCAGGCCGCCGCGTCCACGGTGGTGGCGCTGCTGGCGGGCCTGCCCCTGGCCTACGTCCTCGCCCGCGTCGCGATGCCGGGCAAGACCCTGCTCCGCGCGATGATCACCGTGCCCTTCGTGCTGCCGACCATCGTCGTCGGCATGGCCTTCCGCGCCCTGCTCGGAGCCGAGGACGGCAACGTCGGCGCCATCGTGCTGGCCAACGCGTTCTTCAACGTCGCCGTCGTCGCCCGCACCGTGGGCGGGCTGTGGAGTCACCTCGACCGCAGGACCGAGGACGCGGCCCGGTCGCTGGGGGCCTCGCGCATGCGCGCGTTCACGTCGGTGACGTTGCCCGCGCTGCGGCCCGCCCTGGGAGCGGCGGTGGCGGTGGTGTTCCTGTTCTGCTCGACGAGCTTCGGGATCGTGCTGGTCCTCGGTGGCGGCCGGTACCGCACCCTGGAGACCGAGATCTACCTGCGGACCGTGCGGATGCTCGACCTCTCCGGTGCCGCCGCGCTGTCGTTGCTGCAACTCGCGGCCGTGGTGGTGGCGCTGGTGATCGCGGCGGTGGCACGGCGACGTGGCGAGCGGACGTTGCGGTTACGTCAGGCCACCGACACCGCGCGCGTGCCGCAGGGCGGCGAGTGGGGCGTGGTGGTCGCCGCCGGAGCGGTGCTCTGCGGGCTGCTGGTCCCGATCGTCGCCCTGGTCGTCCGGTCGGTCTCCGGCGATGACGGCTGGACGTGGGCGGGCTACCGCGCCCTGACCGGAACTGGGGCCGGGGCACTGGAGGTCTCCGGGGTCGAAGCCGCGCTCAACTCCCTGCGCACGGCCGTCGACGCCACCTGGATGTCCCTGCTGTTGGGGCTGTTGGCCTCGGCGGTACTGGTGAGCCTGCGTAGGCGCGGTTCCGCCGAGACGATGGACGCCGCGCTGATGCTGCCGCTGGGGGTCTCGGCGGTCACCCTCGGCTTCGGATACCTGATCACCCTGGACACGCTGCCCGGTCAGCTGCGCACCTCGCCGCTGCTGGTGCCCTTCGCCCAGGCCCTGATCGCGACCCCGCTGATCGTGCGCATGGTGCTGCCGGTGGTCCGGTCGATCGACGACGGGCTGCGCGGGGCCGCCGCGCTGCTGGGGGCCGGGCCGCTGCGGGTGCGCTGGGAGGTCGACATCGCCCTGAGCGCCAGGACCGTGCTGGCCGCGGCCGGATTCGGCTTCGTCGTCGCGCTGGGGGAGTTCGGGGCCACCAGCTTCCTGGCCCGTCCCGACACGATCACCCTGCCTGTGGCCGTGGCCCGGCTGCTCGCGCGCCCGGGTGAGCTGAACACCCAGCTGGCCTACGCGGTCTGCGCACTGCTCATGGTCGTGACCGCGCTGGTGGTCCTGATCGTCGAGCGACTACGAGTTCCTACGGCGGGAGAGTTCTGATGGGGCTGGAGATCCGCGACCTGTCGGTGCGCTTCGGGTCGGTGCCCGCGGTGTCCGGTGTGAACCTGTCGGTGGCCGCGGGGGAGGTGGTGGCCCTGCTCGGACCGTCCGGATGCGGCAAGTCGACGATGCTGCGCGCCGTCGCCGGGCTCGAACCCCCGACCGCCGGCGGTGTGCTCTGGAACGGTGCCGACCTGGGTGGCGTCGCGGTGCACCGCCGCGGGTTCGGGATGGTCTTCCAGGACGGGCAGCTCTTCCCGCACCGCGACGTGGCGGGCAACGTCGCGTTCGGACCGCGAATGCGCGGGGCGAGCAAGGCGCGGCGGCGCGAACGCGTCGGTGAGGTGCTGGAGCTCGTCGGACTCGCCGGGTACGAGCGGCGGCGCACGACGGAGCTCTCCGGTGGGGAGGCGCAACGGGTCGCGCTCGCGCGTGCGCTGGCCGCCGACCCGAGGGTGCTGCTGCTCGACGAGCCGTTGGCGGCGCTGGACCGCGCGCTGCGCGAACAGCTCGCCGTCGTCCTGGCCGAGCTGCTGGGCGGCGCAGCGGCCACCGCCCTCGTCGTCACCCACGACCACGACGAGGCGTTCACGCTCGCCGACCGGGTCGCCGTGATGTCGCGCGGCCGAATCCTGCAGGTCGACGCGCCGTCACGGCTCTGGAAGCATCCCGCGGACGAGGAGGTCGCCGCGTTCCTGGGATGTTCCACGGTGCTGTCCGCTCGGATCGGTGACGGCCTCGCCCGCTGCGCGCTCGGTGAGGTCGCCGTGCCGAGCGAGGCCGCGGGAGCGGGGCTTCTCGGGTTGCGGGCCACCGGACTGCGGGCCGTGCGCTTCGGCGGTGTCGAGGAGGAGCCGGAGGTCGTCGGTGTCGTGCGCGAGCGCGTGCACCGCCACGATCACGTGCGGGTGGCCGTGACGGTGCCGCAGGCACCGGAGCTCGGGCGGGTGGAGGCCACCGCGCGGGTGGACGACGCACCGGAGTACGAGGAGAAGGTGCGGTTGTGGCTGAACCCCGACGGCGTCGCCGTCATCGGGTGAACGGGCGAAGGGGTGTCAGCGGCGTTGTGGCGGGAGTCCGGAACGCGCGTTCCCTACGTGGTCGCGCCGCTCTCGAGGGATTCGAGGAGGGATTGGGCCTTCGCACCGTCGAGGGACTCGCGGATGATGTCGGCGTGGCCGGCGTGCCGGGCCGTCTCCTCGATCAGGTGCAGCAGCACCCAGCGCGCCGAGAACGGCTCGGCGCCGGGGACGGAGCGCGCGGCCTCCGGGACGGGCAGCGGCTCGTCGAGGTCGGTGACACCGTCCACGATCGAGCGGGTCTCCACGGCCGCCGCCGCGTACTGCTCGAGGAAACCGGCCAGCGTCTCGCCCGGTCCGACGCTGTACTCGGCTTCCCGGTCCGTGACCGGCCACAGGCCCGGCAGCTCGCGCTGGGCGACCATCACCACCATCCACCGGCGTTCCGTGCGCATCACGTGCTTGAGCAGCACGGTCAGACTCAGGTCACTGGCGCTGGGCGCCCGGGCGGCCTGCTCCTCGGTGAGGCCGTGCACCGCCGCGCGCAGCGCGTCGCGCTGCTTTTCCAGGAATGTGAGCAGGCCGTCACGATCGTCGGTGACAGCGCGGACCATCAGTGACATGGGAACACCTTTCCGCGTCGAGTGAGACACAGTCTGTCACGAACCACCGACAGTATCCGGGTAGGACCTGTGCGATTTTCCCTAAAGTTGTGCCACAACTTTAGGGAAAATCGTCGAACCCTCGGGACTCAGACGTCCCTGGTGGCCATGCGGGCGACTGTGGCCGAGACGCCGATGAGGACGTAGCACCCCGCCCGCCACAGTCCGGTGATCAGGTCGCCCGTCGGGATCGGGTCGCGCAGCACGTCGGCCACCGCGTACAGGTCGGTCGTGATCAGGAACGGTCGCAGCCACTCCAGTGCCGGGAGCTCGCCCAGCACCCCGAACACGATCAGCCCTCCCACCGTGACCGCCAGCACCACCAGCGGATGCTCGGTCAGCGCCGAGACCGCCAGCGCGATCGCCCCGATCCCGGCCATCTGCGTCATCGACCACCCGGCGGCCAGCGCCACCCGTCCGATCGCCCCGGTGAGCGGCAGCGTCGTGCCGGACAGCGTCACCAGTCCGTCACTGCCGACGATCACCAGCCCGGTGAGCACGCCGACCACGGCGATCACCGCGACCGACAGCACCGTCATCACCAGCACCCCGGTGGCTTTCACCCACACCAACCGGACCCGGCCCACCGGCGCCAGCAGCAGTCCGCGCAGCGTGCCGTGCGCGGACTCACCCGCCAGCGCGTCGGCCGCGACCATCGCCGTCACCAGCGGCAACAGCAGGCTCTGGGTCATCACGAGCGTCACGATCGGCAGCACCAGCCCGTTCCCCGCCACCGAAGCCAGCAGTGCCGGGCCGTCACCCGGCGAGGGACCGCCCGTGAGGGCGACGACCGTGCCGATCAGCACCGGCAGCGCGGCCAGCCCGAGCAGGGCGAGGAGGTTGCGCGGGCGCCGCAGCACCCACCGCAGCTCCGACAGCAGGACCCGGCCCAGCGGCGCCGAGGAGCGGTGAGTGGCGGTGGGCGTCGTCGTGGTCAAGACGTCTCCTCGGTGAGCTGGGCGAAGATGTCCTCCAGGTCGGCTCGGCCCCGACGGGCCTCGCGTACGCCCACACCGGCGTGGACGAGCGTGGCGATCACCTCGGGCGAGTCGACCTCGGTCAGCTCCACCCGCAGCGCCCCGTTCTCCCGCCGGGCCGGAATGCCCCTCTCGCGCAGCGCCTCCAGTCCGGCGACGTCGTCCGAGGCGGCGACCACGAGGTTCGGCCCGCCCGACTCCAGCAGCGTGGTGAGCTCGCCCTGGGTCACGAGGGAGCCCTTGTGCAGCACCGCGGCATGCGTGCAGGTCGCCTCCACCTCGGAGAGCAGGTGCGAGGAGACCACCACGGTCGTGCCCGCCGCGTGCAGGTCGGCGATGACCTGCCGGATCTCCCGGGTGCCCGCGGGGTCCAGCCCATTGGTCGGCTCGTCGAGCACCACCAGCTCACGCGGCACCAGCAGGGCGGAGGCCAGCCCGAGCCGCTGTTTCATGCCCAGCGAGTAGGCCCGGTACTTGCGGCCCGCCGCCGCGGCGAGACCGACTCGTTCCAGCGCGGCGGTGACGGCCCCGCGCAGGCCGGACCCGGCGAGCTCCGGCTCCGTCGCCGCGCTGCGCAGCAGGTTCTCCCGCCCGGACAGGAAGGGATGGAAGCCGGGCCCCTCGACGAGGGCGCCGACCCGGGGCAGGGCGCGGTCGACGTGCTCGGGCACGGCGTGCCCGAGCAGTTCGGCCGTCCCGGCGGTGGGCAGGGTCAGGCCGAGCAGCATCCGGATCGTGGTGGTCTTGCCCGAGCCGTTCGGTCCCAGCATCCCGAGCACGACACCGTGCGGCACGGCAAGGTCGACGTCGGACACGGCCACGGTGCGCCCGTAGGTCTTGCGAAGCCCGTGCGTGCGCGCGGCGAACTCCGCGGACCCCGGGACGGAGTCGATCGTGGCCGTCCCGGAGGTTTCGGTGGTACCGCTCAACGCGGAGCTCCCATCGCCCCGGTCAGCACCTGCTCGGGAACCGCACCGACGGCCAGGCGACCGTCGGCCGTCAGCAGCGCCGAACCGGACCGGGTCGTGACGATCCATCCCCGGCCCCAGTCCCCGCTGACCGGCTCGCCGATCCGCCGGGCGAGGTCACGTGGGTCCTTCGGACCGTCGTCGGTGCCCTGCCGGGACTGCGGCTCCTGCGGGAGGCGGGTCAGCAGGACGCTGTCCCAGCCGGCACCGACCACGCGGTGTCGCGCGCGTTCGGTTCGCTCGGGTGCCTCGGGCGTGGTCACCTTCGCGCCGGCCGGTGGGGTGAACCGGAACAGTTCGGAGTCCTGCGGCTCCAGGGACAGCTTCGTGAAGCCCGCCTTCAGAGCCGGTTGCCGCGCACCGTCGGTCTCGACCACCACCCGCAGCGGTATCCGCTTCTCGGCGCCGATCGCGATCCGCACCTCGCGCAGCACGGTGCGCTCGGTGGGCTCGGGAGTCAGGACCAGTTCGTAGGCGTCCCTGCCGGCCACGCTGGCCGTGCCGTCCACCGCGACCTCGCTGCTCTCCCGCAGCTTGGCGATCAGGTGCCGTGCCGTTTCCGCCGGGGTCGTCGCGGGTCGGTGCTCACGGGTGGCGTCCGGCCGGTACTTGGTGACGGTGCGCTCGGTGGAGCTCCACTTCCACACGGTGTCGCCGTCGTCGACGACCGTCTTCTCGCCGCCCTCGGACGGGACGGTCAGCCGGTGGCGCCCCTGGCCGTCGGACCACGCCCGCAGGGTGCTCGAACCACCCGAGAGCGGGGAGGACTCCGGCACTCCCGGGAGGGCGGGCAGCCCGAGGTCGTTGTCCACCCGGATCGTGCCCGCCATCTCCGGGGAACGCGCGGTCATGGCCGAGGAAACCAGTTCCTCCGGTTCGATCGCGGGCAGGTCGGGCTTGGCCGCGCCGGCGGGAAGGGTCAGTGCGGTCAGCCCCAGTAACCCCGCCGCCGCCCCGGCCGTCGCCGTGAGCGCGACGCTTCTGCGTTTCATGAGTCCTCCTGGTGGTCGGCCGAGCGAATCCGGACGTACTTCACAGCGTGGGCGATGAGCCGCGCGCTGGCCAGTGAACCGGGTGAATCGATCGGGCGCGGAGGCCTGGCAGGGTGGTCCGCGTGTCCGTAGCGCGAAGCCCGCGACTGCTCGTGGTGGGGGCGGCGATCGTCCGCCGAACACGGCTGCTCGCCCAGCAGCGCCGTTACCCGGCGGAAGCCGCCGGGCGGTGGGAGCTGCCCGGTGGGCGGGTCGAAGCGGGGGAGACCGAGCACGAGGCGGTGGTCCGGGAGTGCCGGGAGGAGCTGGGCATCACGGTGCTGCCCGCGCAGCGGGTGGGGGCGGACGTCGCCCTGCCCGAAGGCGTGCTGCGGGTGTACGCCGCCGCCCTCGCCGATCCGGTCGCGACGCCGCGGCCCCTGGAGCACCGTCAGGTGCGCTGGGTCGGTCGCTCCGAGCTGGCCGAGCTCGACTGGCTGGAGACCGACCGGGCGCTCGTCCCCGCGCTGGAGGCGCTGCTGCGCGAATAGGGCGCGTGCTCGGCCGTGCCGGAAATACGTGCTATCGCCCGATGTTGGTCACCGGCGCGCTTCCGGAGTTATCGTGAAAGAATGTACGTGGTACTTCAGCACTACACCGCGCCACTCGCCGATGTCGACGCTTTGTTGCCCGACCATTCCGAATGGGTCTCCCAGCATTACGACTCGGGTGACTTCATCGCCGCCGGACGGCGCCACCCGCGCACGGGGGGCGTGATCATCGCGCGGGCGATGTCCCGCGGCAGGTTGGACGCGATCCTGGCCACCGATCCGTTTGCGCTGCACAAAGTGGCAAGGCAGGAGGTGATCGAATTCCAGGCGTTGCGCACGATCCCCGAGCTGGCCCAGTACGCCGACCATCTCGCGCCGACGGGCGGGGAGTAGGCCGGAAGCGGCCCGGCGTGCACGGTGTGCGCGTCGGGACGATCGGTATCAACCGGACTTTTCACGGGTCCCCTTCGTCTCTTTTCGTCTTTTCGTCGAATACGTGGGCACCGGAGGACCCGAAGAATTCGTGAAACTTTTTCGGTGCGGCTCGCGAATATCATCTGCCTGGGGGTGACGGGGCCGAACGGGGCACCGACGTGCGGGCGGCGGGACGCGACGCGTGTTGTTCCGGACACGTGTCCGACACGGCTTTGTCAGCGTGGACTATCCTGAAAGGGACCGTCTGTCGACACCACGCCGCGCCTCGCGTGAGAAGTTTCGTCGGGGCGTGGGAGAACCACCGCGACGTACGACGCATCCGCGGCCGATCCGTCGACCTCACGGCCCGATTCTCATTTCACCTCGATCAGGAGTACTCGCGTGTCCGCCACCAGCGTCGCTGCACCGAACCAGCGCACCCGCACGGATCTGCGCAACGTCGCGATCGTCGCGCACGTCGACCACGGCAAGACCACCCTGGTGGATGCCATGCTGCGACAGTCCGGTGCCTTCTCCGAGCGTGCCGAGCACGTCGACCGGATCATGGACTCCAACGATCTGGAGCGGGAGAAGGGCATCACGATCCTGTCCAAGAACACCGCCATCCGTCGGATGACCGAGGACGGGCCCGTGACCATCAACGTGGTCGACACCCCCGGTCACGCCGACTTCGGCGGTGAGGTCGAGCGTGGCCTGTCCATGGTCGACGGGGTGGTGCTGCTGGTCGACGCCAGTGAAGGCCCGCTCCCCCAGACCCGGTTCGTGCTGCGCAAGACGCTGGCCGCCGGGCTGCCCGTGATCCTCGTGGTCAACAAGGTCGACCGGCCCGACGCGCGCACCGCCGAGGTCGTCGACGAGACCCACGACCTGCTGCTGGACCTGGCCACCGACGTCGGCGCCGACGAGTCCGTGCTCGACATCCCCGTGGTCTACGCCTCCGCCCGGGCGGGCCGCTCCAGCCTGACCCAGCCGGAGCAGGGCGAGCTGCCCGCGGACGAGGACCTGACCTCCATGTTCGACACGCTGCTCGGGCACGTCCCGGCCCCGGTCGGCGACTGGGAGGCGGCGCCGCAGGCGCTGGTGACCAACCTCGACGCCTCCTCGTACCTGGGCCGCATCGCGCTGTGCCGGGTCTACTCCGGCAAGCTGCGCAAGGGCCAGACCGTCGGCTGGTGCCGCGAGGGCGGCAAGGTGGAGAAGGTCCGGCTCAGCGAGCTGTTCGTCACCGAGAACCTCGACCGGGTGCCCGCCGAGGAGGCCTCGGCCGGAGACATCGTGGCGATCGCGGGCATCCCCGACATCACCATCGGCGACACCCTCGCCGACCCCGAGAACCCGGAACCGCTGCCCCGGATCACCGTCGACGCCCCGGCGATCTCCATGACCATCGGCACGAACACCTCGCCGCAGGCCGGGCGCATCGGCGGCACCAAGGTCACCGCGCGACTGGTCAAGAACCGGCTGGACTCCGAGCTGATCGGCAACGTCAGCATGCGGGTCGTGCCCACAGAGCGCCCGGACACCTGGGAGGTCCAGGGCCGTGGCGAGCTGGCGCTGGCCGTGCTGGTGGAAACCATGCGCCGGGAGGGCTTCGAGATCACCGCCGGTAAGCCGCAGGTGGTCACCCAGACCATCGACGGCAAGCTGTGCGAGCCGTTCGAGCGGCTGAGCCTGGACGTGCCCGAGGAGCACCTCGGCGGGGTCACCCAGCTGCTGGCCTCCCGCAAGG
The DNA here is from genome assembly GCF_014137975.1 of Halosaccharopolyspora lacisalsi. Classification (GTDB taxonomy): domain Bacteria; phylum Actinomycetota; class Actinomycetes; order Mycobacteriales; family Pseudonocardiaceae; genus Halosaccharopolyspora; species Halosaccharopolyspora lacisalsi. The sequence goes on from NZ_JACGWZ010000001.1 coordinate 255,520, forward strand.
GACGCATGGAGAGCATGGACGGCCACGGCACCGGCCGGATCAAGATGGAGTACGTGCTCCCGTCGCGCGGGCTGATCGGTTTCCGCACCGACTTCCTCACCGAGACGCGGGGCGGCGGTATCGCCAACCACGTCTTCGAGGGTTACTTCGGCTGGGTCGGCGAGCTGCGCACGCGCAGCAGCGGTTCGCTCGTGGCCGACCGGTCCGGTCCGGTGACCACCTACGCGCTGCTGCAACTGGCCGACCGCGGCACCTTCTTCGTGGAGCCGACCGCCGAGGTCTACGAGGGCATGGTCGTGGGGGAGACCTCGCGTCCGGAGGACCTCGACATCAACGTGACCAAGGAGAAGAAGCTCACGAACATGCGGTCCGCGGCCGGCGAGGAGCTGGAGCGGCTGGCTCGTCCGCGCACCCTGGGTCTGGAGGAGGCCCTGGAGTTCTGCTCGGCCGACGAGTGCGTCGAGGTCGGACCGAACTCGGTGCGCGTGCGCAAGATGACCCTGGACGGCAACCAGCGTTCCCGCGAGCGTTCCCGCTCCAAGGCCCGCGACCAGGGGTGACCGCCCCTGTCCGGTGGGTGTGGGTGGTTGCCGTCGCAACCACCCACCCCGCTGTGGTCGCCCCGCCGCTCCGGTACGGGCGGGTGGAGCGATCAAGCGCTCATGAGAGGCTGAGCATTCCGGCCGGGGGCTGAGCAATGCCGGACTCGTGAGGGGAGTTTCGCTTGAACGCGCACCGGGGACGACGCCGCCCGCTCACCGCGGCCCTCCTGCTGCTGACGTTGAGCGTGCTCGCGGGATGCACGAACGCACCTCCACCGCCGCTGGTGAAACCGTCGCCGTCGTCGTCGCCGACGACCGTGCCGAGCAAGCCACCGAAGCCGAAAGAGGTGGTCGTCGGCGTCGGCGAGTTGCGGGGCGGGTTCAATCCGCACGCGCTGGCCGACATCTCCCCGGCGACCCGGGCGTTGTCGAGCCTGATGCTGCCCTCGGTGTTCGAACCGGGGCCGGACGGGAAACCGCGGCTGAACACGATGCTGATGGAGTCGGCCGAGGTCGTCGACGACGGCAAGGGCCGGGAGTCCGGGCGGTTCACCGTCCGCTACCGGATTCGCACCGACGCGGGATGGTCGGACGGGGCGCCGCTCGCGGCCGAGGACTTCGTCTACCTCTGGAAGCAGCTGCGCTCCCAGCCGGGAGTGGCCGAGCCCGCCGGCTACCGGATGATCCACGACGTCAACTCCCGCCAGGCGGGCAAGACCGTCGAGGTGTCCTTCTCCCGCCCCTATCCCGGCTGGAGGCAGCTGTTCGACAACCTGCTGCCCGCGCACCTGCTCCAGGACGCACCCGGGGGCTGGGCCGACGCGCTCGACGACGGTTATCCCGCCTCGGCCGGCCCGTACGCGATCCGCCGGGTCGATCTCGATCGCGGCGAGATCGTGCTCATGCGCAACGAGCGCTACTGGGGGCCTCCGGCCAAGACCGATCGCATCGTGCTGCGCGCCAGTGATCAGTCCGGTCAGGTCGAGGCACTGCGCAGTGGTGACACCGGGGTGGCCCTGTTCCGGGCCGACGCCGCCACCATGGAGGACCTGCGCGGGCTCGGGGACTCGGTGCGGTTGAGCACCGTGCCCAGCCCGGCGACCACGCAGTTGCTGTTGCGTCCGAACAGCCCGCGCCTTTCAGACCGGCGCGTGCGTGAGGCCGTGGTCGCCGCGCTGGACCGCGAGGCGCTCATCGACGTGGGAAGCGGCGGTGGGCCCGGGCGGCAACTGCCCGCCCACTCCCAGGTGCTGGCGCCCTCCGAGAGCGGCTACCAGCCGACCGAACCCGCCGGCACCTTCTCCGGCGCGCCGAAACCGCAGCGGGTCGCACGCCTGCTCACCGAGGCCGGGTACCGGCGCGACGGCGATGTCTGGAGTCGTGACGGGCACCCCCTGGAACTGGTGATCGCCGCGCAGTTCCGCAGCGAGCACTACGTCAGGCTCGCCGAGGCGACGGCCGACCAACTGCGCGAGCAGGGCATTCAGGCGAGGGTGATCACACCGAGGGGCGACGAGCTGTTCGGCAGCATGCTGCCTTCCGACCCGCTCGCCGAGGGGAAGCAGCGGGCGACCGTCGACATGGCGATCACGCCGCGCCCGGCCGGAGGAGATCCGGCCTCGATGATGGCCTCCCGATGGGGCTGCCCGGCGACGAGTCCCTCCGGTGGGCACTCCTTCCCGCACAACATGGCGGGATTCTGCGATCCGCTGCTGCAACCGACCATCGAGGCCGCGCTCAGCGGTCGCATCCCGTTCTCCGAGGCCTCGTCCCGGGTGGAGTCCACCCTGTGGGCGCGGGCCGTCGCGCTGCCGCTGTACCAGCACGCCCAGGTGCTGGCGATCAGCCGCGAGGTCAAGGGGGTCGAGCAGGGCAACGGCTTCGCGAGTCCCCTCGACACGGCGGGGAACTGGATCGGGGCCCCCGCCGAGACCTACGACTGGTAGCCCTCGCCGAGCCGTTGACGTGGCGATACGCGCGGGCAATTAGGCTGGACCGGTGACGCTGACGGCCCCACCACGGTTGCTGCTGGTACACGCACATCCCGATGACGAGACGATCTGGACCGGCGGGACCATCGCCCGTTACTCCGCGAGGGGCGTGCAGGTGATCGTGGTCACCTGCACCCTCGGCGAGGAGGGCGAGGTCATCCCCGACAGCCTGCGCGGCCTCGACTCCGACCAGGCCGACCAGCTCGGCGGCTACCGGGTCGGTGAGCTGCGCGGCGCCTGCGCCGCGCTCGGCGTGGCCGGACACCGTTTCCTCGGCGGTATCGGTCGCTGGCGCGATTCCGGCATGACCTGGAAGGAACCGGGACGTGCCGAGGCACTGACCGACGCCCACCCCCGCGCCTTCGCCCACGGCGATCTCGAGGAGCAGTCCGGGGCCCTGGAGGAGATCCTGCGCGAGATCCGGCCCCAGGTCGTGGCGACCTACGCCGCCGACGGCGGCTACGGGCACCCCGACCACGTCCGTGCCCACGAGGTGACCACGGCCGCCGCCGACCGGGTGCCCGACGTGCTGCGGGTGTTCCACGCGGTCCCGTCCCGGGACACCACCCGCCGGGGACTGCAAGGGCTCTCCGAGGCGCGGGGACTGCCGTTCACGATGCCCCGCGCGCACGAGCTTCCCCAGGTCGACGACGAGTCGATCACCACGGTGGTCGACGTCGCCGAGCACCTCCCCGCCAAGATCAGCGCCCTGCGCGCCCACGGCACCCAGGCCAAGGTGTGGCTCGACGAGTGGGACAACGGTGCCGGCGTCGCGGCCTACGCGCTGTCCAACGACGTGGCCCAGCCCGTCGTCGGCACCGAGCACTACGTCCTGGCCAGGGGGGACCCCGACGGCGCCGGCAGCGACCTGTTCGGCGGCCTGGGGGTCAGCGGGACCGAACCGACGGGTGGCCGCTGATGCTCGACCGGGTCACGATCGGCGCCCTGCTGCTCGACGCCGTACTGCTGGCGATCCTGGAGCTGCTGTTCCTGCCGTCCTACATCGGCCAGGTGCAGTTCCCGATCACGGCGGCGGTGGCGGCGGTGACCACACCGCTGCTGGTCTCGCAGGCGGCTCGGCTGTCCTCCCGACCCGGTGTCGTCGCCGCGCCGCTGATCGTGTGGTTCGTGACGCTGTTCGTCTTCGGCGCCTTCGGTCCCGGTGGGGACGTGCTGTTGCTGGGCGGGGACTGGCGCACGTACCTGCTGCTCGGGGCGGGTGCCGTGCCCGGTGCGCTGATGCTCGGGATCGTGCGGGGCCGTCAGACCGTCGAGGGGGTCGGGAGTCCGCGATGAGCGAGGTGGTGACCGACGAGCGGATCGCGGGACTGCTGCGTCCGTTCGTCCGCGCCTCCGCGCCGGTGTTGCGGACGCTGCGCGAGTCCGATCCGCTGCTGCTGCGACGTGGCCGGGAATCGACCGAGCCCGCCGAACCCGGCAGGCTGGGCGGGGTGCGGCGGCGCCTGGACTCGGTGCGGCTGCCCGGTAGTTCGGCCTGGGACGCGATGACGGTCGGACAACGATGTGACTGGTGGGTCGAGCGCGTCGGGCGCCTGCTGGCCGCCGTCGCCGGACTGCCGCGCTTCGGCGGCGTCATCACCTCGCGGCTGCCCCTGCGCAACGCCCTGGGCACGGTCGGCCAGGTGCTGGTGCTGTCGGCCATCGCCGCCGAGCACGGCGTCACCGACCGCACCGTGCAGGTCCGGATGATCGCCCGGGTCCTGTTCGACCGCGACCTGTCCGACGCGCTCGCCTCCGGAGCGGGATCCGCCGAGCGGGACGAGGCTCGTACCGCCGACCTCACCGGGGACCTGGAGAGGTCGAACCGGGGACGCACGAAGTCGAAGGCGGTGGTGCGCACTGTGTGGCGGATGGCGCGGGCGCTGTGGGAGATCGACTCCGAGCTCGACAAGCGGCCCCAGGGGCGCTTCTACCACGAGGCGATCGGTTCGGTACCCGTCGTCGGGGTCGTGGGTGGTTACCTGGGCGAGCGTTCGGGACTGCGCCGGGTGGCCCGGCACGGGGAGCGGTGGATCCGGCGACACGGGACGTGAGGACGTGTTCTCGATCACCGGTTCGTGGCGTTTCCCGAGCGGGACGAGGCCAGTAAGGTCACAGTGATTCCGTGCAGTGGGAGCCACTTACGTACGCGGGGGCTCAACGAGAGATACTGGTAGTAAGCCGCGTGCGGGGACTTCGCGCGCGCGAACGGTAAACGCTTCAAGCAGGAGAGCAACAGTGACCTACGTGATCGCCGAACCTTGTGTCGACGTGCTCGACAAGGGGTGCATCGAAGAGTGCCCCGTCGACTGCATCTACGAGGGCGGGAGGATGCTCTACATCCACCCCGACGAGTGCGTCGACTGCGGCGCCTGCGAGCCGGTGTGCCCGGTGGAGGCCATCTACTACGAGGACGACGTCCCCGAGGAGTGGACCTCCTACACCCAGGCCAACGTGGACTTCTTCGACGAGCTGGGCTCGCCCGGCGGTGCGGCCAAGGTGGGCAAGGTGAACAAGGACGTCGAGCCCGTCACCAGCCTGCCGTACCAGGGCGAATGAGTTCGCCGGACTCGCGGTCGCACGCGGGGGGACGCGGTCCGGCGCTGCCGGACTTCCCCTGGGACTCGTTGTCCGAGCAGACCGCCGTCGCCAAGGCGCACTCGGACGGCATCGTCAACCTCTCGGTGGGGACACCGGTGGACCCGGTGCCCCCGCGGCTGCGCCGAGCGCTGTCCGAGGGTGCCGACTCACCGGGTTATCCCGCCACGCACGGAACCGCCGAGCTGCGCCGTGCCGCGGTCGAGGCGCTGCGCCGTCGTCACGGCGTGGCCGACCTCGATCCCGAGGCGGTACTGCCCACGATCGGGTCGAAGGAACTCGTGGCGTGGCTGCCGACGCTGCTGGGTGTCCGGCCGGGCGAGCAGGTGGCGATCCCGGAGCTGGCCTACCCGACCTACGAGGTCGGTGCCACGCTCGCGGGCGCCGAGACCGTGCGCACCGACGCCACTCACGCCCTGGGGCCGGCCCGGCCGCCGTTGCTGTGGTTGAACTCCCCGTCGAACCCCACCGGCAAGGTGCTGCCGATCGAGCACCTGCGCAAGGTCGTGGAATGGGCGCGGGAACGCGGCACGGTGGTGGCCTCCGACGAGTGCTACCTGTCGTTGGGCTGGGAGAGCGAGCCGGTCTCGTTGCTGCATCCCGCGGTGTGCGGAGGCAGCTTCGAGGGACTGCTCGCCGTGCACTCGCTGTCGAAGACCTCGAACTTCGCGGGCTACCGCGGCGGCTTCGTCACCGGTGATCCCGAGCTGGTGCGGAGGCTGCTGGAGGTGCGCAAGCACTCGGGCATGATCGTGCCGCGCCCCGTGCAGGACGCGATGACCGTCGCGCTCGACGACGACGAGCACGTGCGTGAGCAGCGCGAACGCTACGCCTCGCGGCGTGCGCTGCTGTGGCCGGAGCTGGAACGCGCCGGATTCACCGTCGAGCACTCGCAGGGCGGGCTCTACCTCTGGGCGACCCGGGGCGAGTCGGCCTGGCGAACCGTGGAGTGGCTGGCCCGGCGCGGCGTCCTCGTCGCTCCCGGATCCTTCTACGGTCCCGGCGGTGAACAGCACGTGCGCATCGCGCTCACGGCCTCGGACGAGCGCATCGCCGCCGCCGCCGACCGCCTGAGCGAATCGGGGTGAACGGACCGTTTTGGCGGTGAGAGTGCCAAAACGGTCCGTTCACCCCCGACTGTTTTTCACGAAGCGGCGCAGCCGCTTCGCGTCCCCGCACGCAGGTCGACCCGGGATTCGCCGGATCAGTCGTTGGCGTGGAGGGCGGCGTTGAGCTCGATCCGCTCGCCGGTCCGGGCAAGGGCTTCCACGGCTCCGGTGCCGGAGTTGCGGCGCAGCAGCAGGCCGTCGGAGCCGGAGACCTCGCTGGCCTTGGTGATGGTGCCGTCCGGCAGGGTGATCTTGGTTCCGGCCGTCACGTAGAGCCCGGCCTCGACCACGCAGTCGTCGCCCAGCGAGATGCCCACGCCGCCGTTGGAGCCGATCAGGCAGCGCTCACCGACGGAGATGACCTCCTTGCCCCCACCGGAGAGGGTGCCCATGATCGAGGCGCCGCCACCGATGTCGGAGCCGTCGCCGATGACGACCCCGGCGGAGATGCGACCCTCCACCATCGAGGCACCGAGGGTGCCCGCGTTGAAGTTGACGAACCCCTCGTGCATGACCGTGGTGCCTCCGGCCAGGTGCGCGCCCAGGCGAACCCGGTCGGCGTCACCGACGCGCACTCCGGAGGGAATGACGTAGTCGACCATCCGGGGGAACTTGTCGACGCTGTAGACCGTCACCGCACCGCGCGCCCGCAGTCGCAGGCGGGTGGCCTCGAAACCCTCCACCGGGCACGGGCCGTGGTTGGTCCAGACGACGTTGGACAGCAGCCCGAACATCCCCTCGAGGTTCTGGCCGTGCGGCCGAACGAGCCGGTGCGACAACAGGTGCAGCCGCAGGTAGAGGTCGTGGGTGTCGGCGGGCGCGTCGGACAGGCGTTCCACACCGGTGCGCACGGCGACCACCTCGACACCGCGGGCGTCGTCGCGCCCGAGCAGGTCGGCTCCGCCCTCCCCGAGCGACCGAGTCGCTTCGTCGTGCGACAGCCGGGTGCTGCCGACCTGTTCCGGTTCGCCGAGCTTGACGGTCGGGAACCAGGTATCCAGCACCGTGCCGTCGTCGGTGACGGTGGCCAGCCCCACGCCGTGGGCCCCGGTGGTCTGCGGATCAGGACTCTGGCTGCTCATGGTGAAACCGTAATCGGCGCAGCTGCTGCGGACAGCGCCGGGGCGGGTAGCCTACGGGGTCGTGACCGCGCGTTTGGATCTCTCCGCCGACCCCGTCGAGCTGACAGCCGCGCTGGTGGACGTCCCCAGCGTGTCCGAGCAGGAGTCCGACCTCGCCGATGCCGTGGAAAAGGCGTTGCGCACCCAGGCTCCGCACCTGGAAGTGGTGCGCAACGGGGCGGCCGTGCTCGCGAGGACGAACCTGGGGCGGGACTCGCGGGTGCTGCTGGCCGGACACCTGGACACCGTGCCGATCAACGACAACCTGCCCTCCCACCGCACCGGTAGCGGCGACGAGGAGATCCTGCACGGCTGCGGCACCGTCGACATGAAGGGCGGTGACGCGGTGATGCTGGGCATCGCCGCGTCGCTGACCGAACCGCGCCACGACCTGAGCTTCGTCTTCTACGACTGCGAGGAGATCGCCGCCGACCGCAACGGGCTCAACCGCATCGAGCGCGAGCTGCCGGAGTGGCTGACCGCCGACCTGGCCGTCGTGTGCGAGCCGTCGAACGCCTCGATCGAGGCCGGCTGTCAGGGCACCATGCGCGTCGAGGTGCGCACGCACGGGCAACGCGCCCACAGCGCCCGCGCGTGGATGGGGGAGAACGCCATCCACGCGGCCGAGCCGGTGTTGCGCCGGCTCCTCGACTACACCCCCCGGCAGCCGGAGATCGACGGACTGACCTACCGGGAGGGGCTGCAGGCGGTGCGCATCGAGGGCGGCGTGGCGGGCAACGTCGTCCCCGACTCCTGCGTGGTGACGGTGAACCACCGCTTCGCCCCGGACACTTCCGAGGCCGCGGCCGAGGCACATCTGCGTGAGGTCTTCGCCGGTTTCGACGTGACGGTGGTGGACGTCTCGGGAGGAGCACTGCCGGGGCTGGCCGAGCCCGCCACCGCCGAGCTGGTGACGGCGGCGGGTGGACGGCCCGTGGCCAAGCTGGGTTGGACCGACGTGGCCCGTTTCGCCGCGCACGGGATGCCCGCCGTCAACTTCGGCCCCGGATCGCCGTCGCTGGCCCACACCCAGCAGGAGCACGTGCACACGGCGGACGTCCGCCACTGCGCCGACGTCCTCCGTCGCTTCCTGGTCTGAAGCTCCCCGCGCGCTCTGCGCGAGCCGGCGTGAGGGAAATCCTCAGGAGATGCCGTGGGTGGTGGGAGGTGTCGGCTCCACGGGGACGTCGTTGTTCGGCGTTCGCGGTCGCGGCGCCGTCGCCCGTGGCTCCGCCCCCGGTTCGACCGTCTCCGGCACCGTCACCTCCGGCTCGTCCTCGCTGCTCCGCTCGGCGGTGGCTTTGGCCTGCCCGTCCGTGGCCTGGTCCATGAACCGCAGCAGCTCGACCGGGAACGGCAGCACCAGCGTCGAGTTCTTCTCGGCGGCGACCTCGACCACGGTCTCCAGCAGCCGCAGTTGCAGTGCCGAGGGCGTGTCGGACATGACCTCGGCGGCCTCGGAGAGCTTGCGGGAGGCCTGGAACTCGCCGTCGGCGGAGATGACGCGCGAGCGCCGTTCGCGTTCGGCCTCGGCCTGGCGGGCGATCGAGCGCTTCATCGACTCCGGCAGCGAGACGTCCTTGATCTCCACCCGGTCGATGTGCACGCCCCAGCCCAGCGCGGGGTTGTCGATCATCACTTCCAGGCCCTGGTTGAGCCGCTCCCGGTCGGACAGCAGGTCGTCGAGGTCGCTCTTGCCGATGATCGAACGCAGCGAGGTCTGGGCGACCTGCCCCATCGCGTACAGGTAGTCCTCCACGTTGATCACGGCACGTGCCGGGTCGATGACGTTGAAGTAGATCACCGCGTCGACCTTCACGGTCACGTTGTCGCGGGTGACCCCCTCCTGGGCGGGGACCGGCATCGTGACGATCTGCATGCTGACTTTGTGCATCCGGTCCATCCCGGGGACGATCATCGTCAGACCCGGCTCGCGCACCTGCCGCTGCAGGCGCCCGAAGCGCAGCACGACGCCGCGTTCGTACTGCCTGACGATCCGCGCGCTCGCTGCGAGGCAGACCACCCCGAAGATCAGGATGATGATCAGCACGTTGATGAGGATCATGGCGGGCTCCCGACTTGCGTGCGTTGCTGCCCGCCGACCGGCCGGGGCCGTTCGCCGTGGTCCAGATCGCGGTGGTCGAAGTGGGCCCGCCGACACGGGTCCAGGCTGCCGGCGTCATCCGATACCCGCATACTACTCCGTTTGCACGCTGCGTGAAGACGTCGGCGCCCGGTGATGTCGGGGGGCTGTCGACCGCTGAGCACTTCGCGGAGGCGGGCGGCTCATCCGGGATTCACCCCGGCTGCTTAAGCTCACGGGTATGACGAGCCCGTGGGACGCACCGAACGGCGAGGAACGGCCCGAAGAGAAGCGGCGCGGACCGGTGGTGGTGCGCCGATCCCGGCTGGGGGATCCGTCCACGACCGACCAGCGGCTGCTCGACTCGCGCGGTCCCACCGACTGGGTGCACACCGACCCGTGGCGGGTGCTGCGCATCCAGTCGGAGTTCGTCGAGGGTTTCGGCGCACTGGCCGAGGTGCCGCGGGCCACGACCGTGTTCGGCTCGGCCCGAACGGCCCGCGAGCACCCGGAGTACGAGGAGGGGGTGCTGCTGGGGGCGGCCCTGGCCCGCGCCGGATCGGCCGTGATCACGGGTGGTGGCCCCGGAACGATGGAGGCGGTCAACCGGGGAGCCTCCGAGGCGGACGGCCTGTCGATCGGTCTGGGCATCGAACTGCCCTTCGAGCAGGGACTCAACCCGTGGGTCGATCTCGGGGTCAACTTCAGGTACTTCTTCACCCGCAAGACGATGTTCGTCAAGTACGCTCAGGCGTTCGTCTGCCTGCCCGGTGGGTTCGGCACACTGGACGAACTGTTCGAATCACTGACACTGGTGCAGACCAAGAAGGTCACGAAGTTCCCCGTGGTGCTGTTCGGACGTTCCTACTGGCAGGGCCTGTACGACTGGCTGCGGGGCACCATGATGGCTTCGGGCAAGATCGGCGAGCGGGACCTGGCGCTGCTGCACCTGACCGACGACGTCGACGACGCCGTGAGCGTCGTGGAGGAGGCATACCGGGCATGGGAGGAAACGCACTGAGCGAGGGAAGGCCCGCGGACGGGTCGGTGGCGGTCTGCGTCTACTGCGCGTCCAGCCCCGTGGAGCAGCGCTACCTGGACCTGGCCGCCGAGGTCGGCTCCGGCGTCGCCAAGCGCGGCTGGAACCTGGTCTCCGGTGGTGGCAGGGTCTCGATGATGGGCGAGGTCGCCCGCTCGGCCCGCCTCGGCGGTGCGCGCACGGTCGGAGTCATACCGCAGGAGCTGGTGGATCGCGAGGTGGCCGACACCGCGGCGGAAGAGCTGCTGGTCGTGGACGACATGCGCGAGCGCAAGGGGCTGATGGACGCCCACGCGACGGCCTTCCTCGCGCTGCCCGGCGGTATCGGGACCTGCGAGGAGCTGTTCGAGGTCTGGACCTCCCGCTACATCGGGATGCACACCAAGCCGGTGGTGCTGCTCGACCCCGACGGCCACTACCGGGGGTTGCTGGAGTGGGTGCGCGGACTGGCCGGGACCGGTTTCGCCAGCCAGCGATCGCTCGACGCCCTGACCGTGGCCACCGACGTCACCACCGCACTCGACGCCTGCGCGGGCTCGGCGAGCTGAAGTTGTGGTGGCGGTGAGTTCGCCTGTCCTTTCCTGGAGTCCGGACTGTCTAGATATGAGCGAGGAGGTGGCTGTGCATTGGCAGCTCCAGGAGGCGGAACAGCGCTTCAGCGAAGTACTTCGCTGTGCGCACCGTGGCGGTGCCCAGTTCGTCAGTCGTCATGGCGAGGATGTCGCCGTGGTTCTCGGTATCGAGGAGTACCGGCAGCTGAGCGGTTCCGACTTCAAGTCCTTCCTGCGTTCGGGACCGCCGTTGGACGATCTCGCTCTCACCAGGTCCGGTGAGCTGCCTCGGGACATCGATTTCCCGGCTGACGCATGACGTATCTGCTCGGCACCAACGTCGTTTCCGAATCGCGACGGCGGCGCGCGGCTGATCCTGCCGTCATATCGTGGTTCGAGTCCGTTCCCGAGGATCAGCTTTATCTGAGCGTACTCACAGTCGGCGAGGTCAGCCGAGGGATTGCTCGTTTGCAGCGCCGTGATCCGCAGCAGGCCGAAGTGCTTCGGCAGTGGCTGTACGAGCTCCGAGACTCGTACAGCGACCGGATCGTGCCGGTTATCGCTGAAGTCGCCGATGAGTGGGGGAGGCTCTGCGTTCCGGATCCTCTCCCCGTCGTGGACGGCTTGCTGGCGGCTACGGCGAAGGTGTTCGGTTGGACGTTGGTGACTCGCAATGCCTCGGATGTGTCCGTTGCCGGTGTCTCCGTGTTCAATCCCTTCGGAACTTGGTAGTCCGGCCTCGGAGCGGGGCGGTTCAAGTCCTTCCGGGTGACCGGTCCGGTGGTGGCGGGGTGGTGTCGGTTGCGTGACGGTTTCCTTCGTGAGCGTGCGTTGCCGCCGCGGACACCGCCCGTGAAGTAGACCGCTTCGGTGACGAACGAGGCGACTTCACCCGAATGGCGTAGAGTCCGGTACGGGACGATCATCCGCTGCGCTCCTTTCCGCTGGCCCGGCCTCGTCGGCCGGCCCGGCTCGATCATCGCGAGCGCTGTGATCGAGGACATGCCACCGGTGACCCGTTTCGGGACTTCGGTCCCTTGTCGGCGGGACGGTGACAGTAGCCCCAAATAACCGTAGAGTCGCTACCTGTGAAAGCTGATGCTCTACGCGGTCACCTGGACGGATTACTGCTGGCCACTCTCGACGGCAGGCAACTCCACGGATACGCGATCATCGAGGCGCTGCAACAGCGCAGTGGTGGTGCTGTCGACCTGCCGACCGGCACCGTGTATCCGGCCCTGCGCCGCCTGGAGCGGGCCGGGCACGTGCGCAGTGACTGGAGCACTGTCGGAGGGCGGCAACGGCGGACTTACCGGCTGACGCAGTCCGGGATGCGCACCCTGCACGACGAGAGGCGTGCCTGGCGCGAGTTCACCTCGGCCATCGAGGGAGTGCTCGGCAGCGAAGCGGCCGCCCCTGTGTAGAGAGCCCCGTGGAGAGGCCTGCGTAGTGGTGCGGGTGGGAACTCCGACCACCGCAGGACGTCCGGACCGCCGTCTCCACGGAGGTGCTCCGCGCTCCGGTGGGGGTTCGTGCCAGGATCTGTGCCGTGGCTAGCGCACTCATCTACCTCGTCGTCGTGCTCGCTGTCGCCGCGGTGGTCTACCTGCTCGCGTCCGTGGTCTTCGGCCGTGGCGAGGAAATGGAACCGTTGCCTCCGGGCTCGACACCGACCCGACTGCCGCCGACGGACGTGGCGGGGTCCGACGTGCGAGCGTTGCGGTTCCAGCAGGTCTTTCGCGGGTACAAAGCCGCCGAGGTCGACTGGGCGCTGGAGCGGACGGCTTCCGAGATCGACGAGTTGCGCGGCCGGATCGCGGCGCTCGAACGACAACTGGAGACCGCCGAACAGGTTCGCGGCGCTCCCGGCGACGCCCCCGCGCAGGACGGGGAGTGAGCAGGCGCTCCGCGGGCGACGCCGGAGCGCCTCCGGCCGTCAGTGCCCGGTGAACTCCGGGGATCGTTTGTTGATGAACGCCGAAACCGCCTCATGGTGGTCGGCGGTGCCGCCGGACTCGGCTTGGGCTCCCGCCTCGACGGCCAGCGTCTCGTCCAGGCCCTCCGCGGCCGCCGCGAGCATGGTTTCCTTGATCCGGGCGTAGGCGCTGGTCGGACCGGTCGCCATCCGCTCGGCCAGTTCGGTGGCCGCATCGGTGGTCGTGCCGGGCGCGGCGACGCGGTTGACCATACCGATGCGCAGTGCCTCATCGGCCATGACCGGTTCGGCCAGCAGCAGCATCTCCATCGCACGCCCGTAGCCGACCAGCCGCGGCAGCGTCCACGAGGCACCGGAGTCGGTGGACAGGCCGACGCTGGCGAAGGCCATGAGGAACTTCGCGTCCTCCGAGGCCACCCGAAGGTCGCTGGCGTAGGCCAGTGACGCCCCCGCACCGGCCGCGGTGCCGTTGACGGCCGCGATCACCGGTTTCGGCATCGTGGTCACCGCGCGGATGAGCGGGTTGTAGTGCTCCTCCACCGTCCGTAGAGGAGTGGGGTCCTCGGCCTCCAGCATCTCGGCGTGCTCCCTGAGGTCCTGGCCCGCGCAGAACGCCTTACCGGCCCCCGTGATCACCAAGGCGCGCACGGCGTCGTCGGCCGCCGCCTCCCGCAATGCCTCGATCAGGCGCTGCTTGAGCTCGACGGTCAGGGAGTTGAACGACTCCGGACGGTTGAGCGTGAGTCGTCGCACACCGTGGGCGTCTTCGATCAGCAGTACGTCGGACACGTCGGGACCTTTCGTCGACAAACACCGGGCGCTGGAGCGCCTCCGTGGGGGCGGGCGATGGGCGAGCATTTCCACAGTAGACGAGGCGTGGGAGGTCGGCCGTCGTCGGAGCCCTGCTGCCGAGTAGACGGTTCGCTTGACGAAATCGCCACGTTCACGCCCGCAGCACCTGTTCTGCGACGCCGAAAAAACCGCACGGCGCGGGAGTCTGCCACTCTTCGGTGGTATTCGACCAGCGCAGCCCGACACGAGTTGATCGGTTCGGTTTCGCGGCCACGTCCGGATGGGGGACAATGGGAGCGGACCAACTGGTCGTGCAGTCCAGTGGGTGGGAAGAGTTCACGGAGGGAGCACGCTATGGCGGCCATGAAGCCCCGGACCGGTGACGGTCCCCTCGAGGTCACGAAGGAGGGACGCGGAATCGTGATGCGCGTCCCGCTCGAGGGCGGTGGGCGTCTCGTCGTCGAGATGACGATGGAGGAGGCCACGAACCTGAGCGAGGCACTGAACTCCGTCACCGGCTGAGGCCGTCGAGAGCGAACGCGAGAAAGGTAGTGCTGTGCCCGGTTCTTCAGCGTCGGTACGGACCGACGATCCGGTGTTGCCCGCCATCCCGACCAGTCTGGTCGAAGTGGAGGTCGTCGAGCGGTGGCGAGACGGCGTACCCGCGATGGCTCCCGTCGCGGAGGTCGACGGTTCGACGGACCTGAGCACCCCGGCCGCGGCGCTCGACGTGGATGTCGCGGTGCTGCGGACGTTGGGTGCCACCGCTTCCGCGGGCGAGGTGCGCACCGTGCCGTTGGCCGACGAGGGCTTCGGTTGGGTGGTCGGTGTCGGTTCGGGAGAACCGGCGCAGTGGCGAAGGGCCGGTGCCGCGCTGGCTCAGGCGGTCCGGGAGCGACTGGGCGCGGACGACGGGGACGAGGCCGACCCGGACGACCTGGGTGACGCGCTCGATGCCGAGTACGTGCAGGTCCGGTTGCCCGCCGACGTCGACGCCGACACGGTCGCGGCGCTGACCCTGGGGTTGAGTCTGGGCGGCTACCGCTTCCGGGTCACCGCCGAGCAGTCCCCGCCGCGGCTGCGGAAGGCGCTGCTGGTGGCGCGGGAAGGCGCGGACGTGGACGAATTGCGGGAAACCGCGCGGCGTGCCCGGCACTCGGCGGCGGCCACGGCGCTGACTCGCGATCTCGCCAACGCCCCCTCCAACATCAAGGATCCGGCCTGGCTGACCACCACCGCCGCCGAGCTGGCCGCCGGGGTACCCGGTCTGCGGGCGAGCGTGCGCGACGAGAAGTGGCTGTCGGAGCGTGGTTTCGGCGGGATCCTGGCGGTGGGCGGCGGCTCGGCGCGGCCGCCGCGCCTGCTGGAGCTGAACTGGAGCCCGCCGGGAGCGGAATCCGCGCCGCACCTGGTGATGGTGGGCAAGGGCATCACGTTCGACACCGGTGGGATCTCGCTCAAGCCGGGTGACGGCATGGAGATGATGCGCACCGACATGGCCGGCGGCGGGGCGGTGATCTCCGCGTTGCTGACCATCGCCCGCCTCGAACTTCCGGTTCGGGTCACGGGGTTGGTTCCGGCGGCGGAGAACCACGTGTCGGGGTCGTCCTACCGCCCGGGTGACATCGTGCGGCATTACGGTGGCACCACCACGGAGGTGCAGAACACCGACGCCGAGGGCCGCATGGTGATGGCCGACGCGTTGGCCTACGCCGTGCGCCACCACGAGCCCGACATGCTCGTGGACGTGGCGACGCTGACCGGGGCGATGAAGGCGGCTCTCGGGCTGCGCATCGGCGGTGTCTTCGCCACCGACGAGGAACTCTCCGAGCGGGTTCGCCGGGCGGGTGAGCGCGCGGGGGAGAACTGGTGGCCGATGCCGCTGCTGTCCGACCACGCCGAGGACGTCCGCAGCGAGATCGCCGACGTGCGGCAGGCGGCTCCCGGGCCGGGCAACGTCATGGCCGCGCTGTTCCTGCGGGAGTTCACCGGGGGGCTGCCGTGGGCCCACCTGGACATCGCCGGGCCGGCTCGTGCGGACAAGTCCTACGCCGAGGTGGTTCCCGGGGCTACGGGATTCGCCGCCCGGACGCTCATCGAGTTCGCCGAGGACCTGTCTTCTTGACAGTCCTTTGATCGGCTTGCGCAGTGGGTCCCGTGGGGAACCTCAGGCGGGGTCTCGCTCCGGGACCTGCCACATCGAGTAGGCACCTACGCCACGTGGCAGCTGTCCTCGCGAGACCCGCACCTGAGAACCCCGGTGGGTCGGCTTGCGTGCATGGGGAGGAAGCGGCGGAACCGCTTCCCGGAAGACAAAGAACCCTGAAAAAGCGAAGAACGCTGTGGTGCGGAGCGTCGCTGCGAGGTTGTGCGGAACCGTGAGGCGTCACTTCGTCAGGGGATCCGGTCGTTCAGGGTGACGTCCTTGAAGGCGCGGGCGGCGGGGGGCAGTGGTCGCAGGGACGACCAGACGAGTCCGATCGTGCGATGCGCCGCCGGGTGCAGCGGGATCTCCGCCGTCCCCGGCACCGGTCCGGTGTCGGCCGGTGGAAGCAGGGCCACGCCGAGTCCCGCTGCCACCAGTCCTCGCACGGTGTCGACCTCCTCGCCCTCGAAGGCCAGGCGCGGCTCGAACCCGGCCCCGCCGGTGAGCTCGGTGAAGATCTGCCGGAGCCCGTAACCGGGGCGGGTGGCGATGAAGTCCTCGTCGGCGAGTTCGCCCAGCCGCAGCGTGTCCCGGCCGGCCAGCCGGTGATCGGTGTACAGCACCACCATGAGCTGTTGCCGGTGCAGGGCCACCGAGTCGAAGTGCTCCGCCCCGGTCGGCAGGGGCGAACTCAGGCACAGGTCGACCGAACCCTCGTGCAGCCGCGTGAGCATGTCCGTGCGCGCGCCCTGGACCAGGCCGAACCGGGCCCGCGGATGTCGCTCGCGGAAGTCGCTGATCAGGCCGGGAACCAGGATGCTGCCCATGGTGTGCTGAAAGCCGAGCACCACCTGTCCCCGTTGCGGATCCGTCTCCTCGAGCACGCCACGACATCCGGCCTCCAGGCCGCGCAGGGACTCGTCGGCCGCGTCGGCCAGCAGGCGTCCGGTGCGGGTGAGCCGGACACCACGGCCCTGCCGGAAGGTCACCGGTGTTCCCAGCTGCTCGGACAGCCGCGCCAGCGTGCGGCTCACGGTGGGCTGGGGCACCCCGAGCCGGTCGGCGGCGCGTGTGAGGTGTCCCTCCTCGGCCACGACACGCAGCAGGACCAGCGTGGGGCTCAGATGCGCCACGAGCTGGGAAACGTCCGGGGAGACGTCCGAATCATTCACCATGGTATCGATTGTGGCCCTCTGCTGCATTGGACGTATCAGTGGTGGCTTTCTAGCTTCGATGGTGTGGTGACGGAGACGGATACCGGCCGGATACGCAGGATTCGCGTGGCGCTGCTCGTCGGGGCGCTGGCCCTGTTCGCGCTGCTGTACATGCCGCAGCCGGTGCTGCCGCAGCTCGCCGCCGAATTCTCGGTGGCTCCCGGCACCGTGGCGCTGTTGGTCTCGGCGGGCACGCTCGGGCTGGCGCTGGCCGCCATCCCGCTGGGCACCCTGTCCGAGGCGGTCGGCCGTCGCCGCACGATGGTGACCTCGCTGCTGGTGGCCGAAGCGCTCGGACTGGTGTTGCCCTGGGTGCGCGACTTCCCCCTGATGGTGGGGATCCGGTTCGTCCAGGGGACGGCGGTGGCCGGACTGGCCGCGGTGGCAGTGGCCTACCTCGCCGACGAGACGGGCGGGAGGCAGCTCGGCACCACGATGGGGCTCTACGTCGCGGGGACCACCATCGGCGGCATGTCCGGTCGGATCCTGGGAGGGGTCGTCGCCGACTTCGCCGGATGGGCCGGCGGCATGATGGCGGTGTCCGCCCTGGCCGGGGTGTGCACGGTGCTGTTCGTGCTGCTGCTGCCCGTCGAACGCAGGCACACCAGGCAGCCGCTGCGCTGGAGGCCGCTGCTGGGCGGATTGCGGGCCGCCGTCGGTGACCCGCAGCTCTACGCGCCCTACTTGGTCGCCGTGCTGGGCATGGGGGCGTTCGTCACCGTCTACAACGTCCTCAGCTTCCGGCTGACCGCCCCACCGCTGCTGGTGCCGCCCGCGCTGGCGGCGCTGGCGTTCCTGGCCTACGCGGCGGGGACGGTGACCTCGGCGCTGGCCGGACGTGCCGCCGACCGCTGGGGCAGGGCACCGGTGCTGCTGTGCGGGCTGGCGATCATGACGATCGGACTGGTGACCATGCTGGCCGGGTGGCTCGGCGTCATCGTGGTCGGGCTGGTGGTGTTCACAGGTGGTTTCTTCACGGCGCACTCGGTGGCCAGCGGCTGGGTGGGGGAGCGGGCCTCGGAGTCGGCCAGGGGCCAGGCCTCGTCGCTGTACCAGTTCTGCTACTACGCGGGCAGCAGCGTGGGCGGGGTCGTGGGCGGCTCGGTCTACGCGGCGTGGGGGTGGCCCGCGATGACGGCGGTGCTGGCCTGCTGGGTGGCGGTCGCCGCCCTCGGCGTCGTCGTCGCGGCCGGTGGTCGACCGCGTCGGCGAGTCCCCGAACCGGTCCCGAGTCGAGCGTAGGGCGCCGATCACGGGTACCGGCCCCGCACGCCGGACACGGCACGGCGACCCGGGAAAATAGCTGCCCATCCGTGTTGGGCGGTTGCCCGGTTTCGCGCGAAACCGGGCAACACGCCGGGACCCACCGGGACGACAGGAGGACGAAGCTATGACGAGTACTACCGCGCGTGGGCAGGATCGACCGGACGACGCCTCCGTGACCGTCCACGAGTCCCTCGCGCAGCGTGCCCTGATCGGCCGGGACGCGATCGATCGCGCCGCCGACGAGGTCGATCGCGTCGGCGCGCGGCGGGTGCTGCTGGTCGCGACCCCGTCCGCCGCCGTGGCCGCCGAGCGGGTCGCCGAGGCGCTGGGGTCGTGGTTGGCGGCGCGCTTCGACCGGCCGGCGCCGCACACACCGGTCGCGGTGACCGCGGAGGTCATGGCGGTCGTCGAGGCGACCGGAGCGGACTGCGTGATCGCGATCGGAGGCGGTTCCGCGATCGGACTGGCCAAGGCGGTGTCGGTGCGAACCGGTGTGCCGCAGGTCGCGGTACCGACCACCTACGCCGGTTCCGAGGCCACTCCGGTCCTCGGGGAGACCGAGGACGGCGTCAAGACCACCCGCCGCGACTCCTCCCTGGTTCCCGGGGCGGTCGTCTACGACCCCGACCTCACCCTCGCGATGCCGGCGGGCCTGACTCGGACCAGCGCCCTGAACGCGCTCGCCCACGCCGTCGAGGCCCTGTGGGCGCCCAACGCCACTCCGGTCACCGACGCGCTGGCCACCGAGGCCGTCGGCGGCATCCTGAGCGCGCTGCCCGAGGTCCTCGACGATCCGACGGAGCCGGCTTCCCGCGGCCGCCTGCAGTCCGCCGCGTGGCTCTCCGGGCTCTGCTTGGCTCAGACCCGGATGGGCCTGCACCACCAGCTCGCGCACGTCCTCGGCGGCGCCTTCGACCTCCCGCACGCCGAGCTGCACACGATGTTGCTGGTGCCCGTGATGGCGTTCAACCTGCCGGAGGCGCCCGCGACGTTCGACCGGATGACCCGGGTCGTCGGACCTGACCCGGTCGCGGTGGTCTCCGAACTCGCCCACGGCCACGACGGGCCGACGACCCTCGCCGACCTGGGAGTGCCCCGCGCGGAGCTCCGCGGCATCGCCGAGCGCGTGGTGGCCGAGCCGTACCCGAACCCCCGGTCGCTGACCGTCGACGCGGTCGCGGCACTCCTCGACGAGATGTGGCAGGGCCGGTCCCGCAGCGGCCCCACGTGACCGGAAGCGGCGGAGCCGCTTGCCATCACGCATGCAGGTCGCGCCGGCTGAGGTTCCCCCACCCGGCCCGCTACGCGGGCCGTTTCACGAGGAGCCCTAAGTGGCGTCCGAGTCGAAGGGGGGCCGCTCGCCCGGTTCGAGGGAACTCCGAGTGGAGTCCGAACCGGGCTTGTGGCCGTTGGCCGGGTACTGGTTGCCCTTGTCGTCGAGGGCGTCGAGGGGATTCTCCCCGTCGAACAGGTGCTTGCTCACCGCGCTGCGCGCGTCGAAGTTGCGCAGCCCGCGCAGGTCCTCCAGCGGTTTGCGCAGCTCGTCGAACTCCGGGCCGAGCTCGGAACGCAGCTGATCGCGTGCTCCGGTGGCGTAATCCTTGACCTGCCGTATCGTTCTCCCCAGCCGCGCGGCGGCCGTGGGAAGCCGCTCCGGGCCGAGGATGAACAGACCGGCGACGATGAGAACGAGCAGCTCACCCCAGCCGATACTATCGAACACCTCGACTCCCTCCGGCTCGACGAGCGCGTACCGTGCCCCAGCCTACCTATACCCGGTGCTCGAAGGGAAAGGCTCTTCGAAAGGAGCCGCTATTCGAGCTTGGCTCGGACGACGAGTTCGCGTCCGCCGCGAACCACGGTGACCGGTACGGTCTCGCCGATCCGGTGCTCGTCGACCGCCACGATCAGTTCGTTGGCGCCGGTAACCTCCCGGTCGCCGACCTTGATGATGACATCGCCCTCGGCGATCCCGGCCGCCTCCGCCGCGCTGCCCCGCTGGACGTTCTGGACCTGGGCCCCCTTGGTCGAGCCGTCGGTGACGGACTTGGCGTTGACGCCGAGTCCTGCGTGGCGTACCTCGCCGGTGCGGATCAGCTGCTCGGCGACGCGCCGGACCTCGTCGACGGGGATGGCGAACCCGACGCCGATCGAACCGCCCTTGCCCGGCCCCACGGTGCGGATGGCGCTGTTGATGCCGACCACGGCACCGTTGCCGTCGACCAGCGGACCGCCGGAGTTGCCCGGGTTGATCGCGGCGTCGGTCTGGATGGCGTCGATGACCGCGTTGGTGTCGGTGCCCTCGCCGGCCAGCCGTACCGGCCGGTGCACCGAGCTCACGATGCCGCTGGTCACCGTGCTTTCCAGCCCCAGTGGTGAGCCGATGGCCACGACCTCGTCCCCCACGGCGAGGTCGTCGGAGGAACCGAGCTGGGCCACCGTGGGGTTGGCGACCTCGACCTTGAGCACGGCCAGGTCCGTCTTGGGGTCGCGCCCGACGATGCGGGCCGGGACCCTGCTCCCCTCGTTGAAGACGGTGTAGATCTCGGCGTTGGGGGTGTCCACGGCCATCGAGACCACGTGATTGTTCGTGACGATGTAGCCGTTGCCGTCGACGACGACCCCGGAACCGGTGCCGCCGGTCGAGCCCACCTGCACCTCGACGGAGACCACCGCGGGCACGACCCGCGAGGCCACCGTGGAGACGGAGCCGTTCGGGCGGTCCGCGCCGGGCTCGACCTTGGCCAGGGTGACGTCGGGGTCGGTCAGCGGATTGCCCTCCTCGGCGGTGATGCGGCCGACGAGACCGCCCGCCACCCCCAGCAGGAGTGCCACCGCGGCCAGGGCCGCCAGGGCACGCGGACGCACCCGGCGACCGAACAGCACCTCGCGCACGTTCAGCAACGGCCCGGTGCCGGGTTCCGCGGCGGACTCGTCGGCCTGCTCGTGCTGCGCGGGGGGACCGAGCACGGCCGCCGCGGCGGGGTCGCGCCACGGATCCCGCCGCTCGCTCCACAGCGCGGACTCGTCCCGGTCGCTCGACTCGCCCGGTGGCTGTTCACCGGGGGCGCGCTGCAGTGTCTCGTCGCTGTCCGGAGGCCGACCGAACGCTTTGGCCAGTGCCTCGGGGGGTGGTGGCCGCTGTTCGACCCCGTCGGCGGGTGCTGCGTCGCGCGCTCGCGGAGCGAAACTGCCCGCGACGCCCCGCGGACGGCCGAAGGCCGCCGATTGAGCCGGGTCCACGGGTGGCTGCCGGGGCGGTGCCGCCGGTTGTGCCGGGACACCGCGGGTCGACGGTCGTCCGCCGCCCTGCCAGGGATGACGAACCGAGCCGGGACCCGGTTCCGTGGGGGAGTGCGGCGATGCCGAAGCAGCCGTACCGTTCGTGCCGGTGACGCCGTCCTCGGAGTCGGAGCCCTGCGTGGACGTCCTCGGCTGCTCGTCGCTCATCGCTCCCCGGGCCTGTGTACGGATGGACCTCGTCGCCTGCCGCACGAGTGGATCACACGGAGTGCGGAAGTGCGCTCGCCGGTGTGAATGATCGCCGAGTTTTCACACGAACGGGTGAAGAACCGGTGATTCTCGGCGACGATCGCCCTGCCTTTCGTCCCCTGTCGAGACTCATTTTGCCCGGTATGGGGTGAAGTCCGCGTTGGGAGGGAGGTTCGCGGTCCGGTGTTTCAGCGCGCGGCGGAAATCGGAGTGGAAGTCGCGGCGCTCGAACTGGAAGCGGGGGGCGGCTGCTCGGCGCTCGGAGCGGAGCTGCGCGCGGACGTCACCACGGAGTGCTCCGGCGCGTGCCCCTTGCGGAGCAGGGGTCCGTCGATGGCGGTCCCGGTGGGGACCAGGTTGCTGGTGCGGGCGGTGTCGTTGCGCGGAAACGGCCTGGGAACCGTGGTGACCGCGTCGCGGGGTTCGTCACCGGGGACGTTGATGAAGGCCAGGGCTCCCAGCACGATGCCGGAGAAGACGACACCGGCGCCCTGCTTGGTCCGGCGTCCGTGCCCCTTCGGGTGCTCGGGGTGATCGGTGGCGGAGGTGCGCCTGTCGAAGGAGAGGTCACCTCCGAAGGAGCGTGTGCCACCACCCAGTGGAGTGCTCGATCCCGGTGTCGGGCCGGAACCGAAAGGGCGGGGCTTGCCACGGGATTCGAGCGTGACGAGTTGCCCGTCCTTGGTGAGGGCGAGCCCGTCGGGCTGGGCCGGTAATTCGGCCTCGGAGGGGATGGAACGCAGCGATTGCAACAGTTGGGAGGACATCTGGGGTGCCTCCGCCGTGCGCATCGCGGAACGGGCCTGTCGCTGTGCCGTGGCCTCGGCGGCGCAGTTCGGACAGCCGGCGAGGTGAGCGGCCGCGCGATCGTAGGCGTTCGGGGTCAGCTCGCCGTCGACGAAGGCGACGAGCGCGTCCAGCGCGAGGTGTTGTTCGGGCAGTCCCCACCCGCGCAGTCCTGTCATGCCGAATCCTCTCGTGCGCGCTCGCGGCGGGTCGCCAGCGCTGTCTTGAGCAGCTGCCGACCGCGATGGATCCGACTGCGTACGGTGCCCAGCTTGACGCCCAGCGTGGTGCCGATCTCCTCGTAGGAGAGGCCCTCCACGTCGCAGAGCACGATCGCGGCGCGGAACTCGGGTGCCAGCTCGTCCAGGGCCGCCTGCAGGTCGGGATCCATGTGGTTGTCGTGGTACACCTGCTCCGGACTGGGCCCCCGGCCCGGAATGCGGTCGGTGTCCTCCGGCAGCCCCTCCATGCGCAGGCGGGAACGGCGGCGGGCCATGTCCAGGAACAGGTTCGTGGTGATGCGGTGCAACCACCCCTCGAAGGTTCCCGGCTTGTAGGAGGCCAGGGAGCGGAAGACGCGGATGAACGTCTCCTGCGTCAGGTCCTCGGCGTCGTGCTTGTTGCCGGCGAGGCGGTAGGCCAGCCGGTACACCCTGTCGGCGTGCTGGCGTACCACCTCGTCCCAGGACGGCGGGGTCCAGGCCGCTTCCTCCGGGGTGGAGGTGGTGGGGTGCCGTTCGGCCTCGGACGCCTGGCCCGTCGACTGGACGGCCATCGGCTGGGTCGCGACCGATGGGCTGACTGTGGGCTGCGTTGCCGTCTGCTGGATGGCCATGTGGCGCGGGGGCACCTCCTGCGGGCGCTGTTGCACCCTGTTGAACGAACCCGATGCTCGTTGTGTTCCCGGATCCCGGCGAAAAGATGTCGCAGACTTCCGGTCGTGACACTTTCACTGTGCTCCTCGCGGGTGAGGCGACCGTGAAAACGAGCTGAGAGCAGCCTGAGAAAATGCGTCCCGGAGCGAAAATATGGCCCGCGTCGGTTACGAGAGATCCCCGCGACGATAGCCTGATGCACCGTGCTCCCCGAGATACCGCTCGGTGCCGAGTCGACACGTTCCGTCGGCGGTGTGGCACCCGACGTCGCCGACAAGTCGCCAGCCCCGGAGTCGTTGCCGGCCACGACCGAGGCGGCGCTGCGCTACCTGACCTCGGTGCTGCGTGCGCGAGCGGTCGTCGAGGTCGGGACCGGATCGGGGGCGACCTCGCTGGCCCTGCTCGAAGGGATGCACCCGGACGGCGTCCTGACCTCCATCGACATCGATCCCGAGGCGCAGCGGTTGGCCCGTGCGGCGTTCGCCGAGGCGGGGGTGCCCGCCAAGCGGACGCGACTGATCACCGGGCTCGCCCCGCAGGTCCTGCCCCGGCTCGCCGAGGGCGCCTACGACCTCGTGTTCGTCGACGCCGCCAAGCGGGAGTACCCGCGTTACCTGGAGCTGGGGGTCGAGCTGTTGCGGCTCGGCGGCACGATGGTGTTCACCGGTGTGCTCGCCGACGAGCCACACGACCCGGCCCGCCGCGATGTCGACAACCTGGCCCTGCAGGAGCTCGTCCGCGCCGTCGACGAGGACGAGCGCCTGCTGCCCGCCGTGTTTCCCGTGGGAGCGGGTCTGCTCGCCCTCGCCAGGGTGTGAGGGCTCGGGGTTCCCTGCGGCAAGCGCCGGTTCGTCCCGCCCGAGCCCTCCGCGAGGAGACCTCCTCAGGCGGGGGAGACCGACAGGAGCTGTCCGGACAGTCCGCGTGCGCGGGTGGACAGCTGCTTGGCGACGTCCTCGAGCGCGGTGGCGGCCGGGGACTCCGGGTGCTCCAGTACCAGCGGGTTGCCGCCGTCACCGGTCTCACGCACCCGGGGGTCCAGCGGCACCTGACCCAGCAGCGGCACGTCGGCGCCCATCGAGCGGGTCAGCGAGTCCGACACGATCTGCCCGCCACCGGAGCCGAAGACCTCCATCCGCTGGCCGTCCGGAAGCTCCATCCAGGACATGTTCTCCACGACACCGGCCAGTCGCTGACGGGTCTGCATCGCGATCGCCCCGGCCCGCTCGGCGACCTCGGCCGCCGCCTGCTGGGGAGTGGTGACCACCAGGATCTCGGCGTTGGGCATGAGCTGGGCCGTGGACAGCGCCACGTCGCCGGTGCCCGGCGGCAGGTCCAGCAGCAGCACGTCCAGGTCGCCCCAGAACACGTCGGACAGGAACTGCTGCAGTGCCCGGTGCAGCATCGGCCCGCGCCAGACCACGGGAGTGTTTCCCGGGGTGAACATGCCGATGGAGATCAGCTTCACGCCGTGCGCCTGCGGCGGCATGATCATGTTCTCCACCTGGGTGGGCTTGCTCTCCGTGCCGAGCATCCGGGGCACCGAGTGCCCGTAGATGTCGGCGTCGACGACCCCGACCGAGAGTCCTCGCCGCGCCATCGACACCGCCAGGTTGACCGTGACGCTGGACTTGCCGACGCCCCCCTTGCCGGAGGCCACGCAGTACACGCGGGTCATCGAGCCCGGCTCGGCGAAGGGGATGCGGGGTTCCTCGGCGTTGCCCTTGAGCTGCTTGCGGAGTTCGGTGCGCTGCTCGTCGCTCATCACGTCGAGGTCGACCGACACCGACCGGACGCCCTCGATCTCGGAGACCGCCGTGTCGACCCGCTTGGTGATGGTGTCCTTCATCGGGCAGCCCTGCACCGTGAGGTACACACCGACTTGGACGTCGCCGTCGTCACCGATCGAGATGTCGCGAACCATGCCGAGCTCGGTGATCGGCTTGTGGATCTCTGGGTCCTCCACCGCGCTCAGGGCCTGGCGGACGGCCTCTTCGGTAGGGGTGGGTTGCGTAGTGGTCACGGTTGCGTGACACCGACCTTTCCTGCGCTTGCCGTCACACCGTCATGCTACGGGCCACGGCGGTCGCTCCCACAGCCCGCGCGACATGTGGGAACGGACGTGAGCGAGGGGCGGTGCGCTTCGTGTTCACCCGGGTGTGTTCAGTAACATTCCGCCTCGTGGTCGAAAACGGTCCCGATCGATTACCCGGTCGCAACGAAATGGCGGCGTACCGCTGCTTCCTCCGGGCGCACGCCAGAGTCACCCGCTGCCTGGAGGGTGAGCTGCTCTCCGAGCAGCACCTGAGCCTGGCTGCTTACGAGGTGCTGGAGGCGCTGGAGCGGGCGCCGCGGCGGCGGTTGCGCATGACCGAGCTCGCCGACGCGGTGCTGCTGTCGCGCTCCGGGGTCACCAGGCTCGTCGACCGGTTGCAGCGGCTCGGGCTGGTGCGGCGCTCACGGGTGAGCTCCGACGGCCGCGGAGTGCTGGCCGTGATCACCGGACGCGGCCGGAGCAGGCTGGAGACCGCCTCCGTCAGCTACCTCGACGGTGTAGCGCGGTACTTCGTCTCCGTAGCCGGGGACGACCTGGAGGCGCTGGCGCGTACGTGCGAGCGGCTGGCGGCCGGAGGAGTACCCGCCCCGCCCAGTTCGGGCGTCCAGGCCTGAGCCGCGCGCGTCCGGTGACAGCGGCGTCACTCGTGTTCGGCGGGGTCGTCGCGAGTGGTTCCTGCGTCCGATCTCGACCCGCCGCGTCGTCGTCGTCCTCCGGAGCGCTCCGTACCGGGAAGTTCGTCGCGCAGCCGGTCCAGCTCGGTGCGCAGGTAGTCCCGCGTGGTGACCTCGCCGAGGGCCAGTCGCAGCGCGGCCAGCTCGCGGGCGAGGTACTCGGTGTCGGCCTTGGTCTGCTCCGCCCGTGCCCGGTCCTCCTCCAGCGACACCCGGTCCCGGTCGTCCTGCCGGTTCTGGGCCAGCAGGATCAGCGGCGCCGCGTAGGCGGCCTGGGTGGAGAACGCCAGGTTGAGCAGGATGAACGGGTAGGGGTCCCAGGCCAGCGAGACCGCGAAGAGGTTCAGCGCGATCCAGCTCACCACGAGCAGCGTCTGCCAGAACAGGAACGTGCCGGTTCCCAGGAAGCGGGCGATGCGCTCGGAGAGCCTGCCGAACATCTCGGGGTCGAAGGGGATGGCGAACCGCCGTGGTCGGCGAGGCTGGTCGAGTCGTCTCCTGGACGGGAGCTCAGGCATCCGCGTCCCCCGTGCCCTCGGCCGCGGCGGCCGTCTCCTCGCTGTCGGGGAGCCCGCCCTCGCGCCAGTTCTCCGGCAGCAGGTGGTCCAGGAGGTCGTCGACGGTCACCGCGCCGATGAGGTGCTCCTGGTCGTCGAGCACCGGGCCGCAGACCAGGTTGTAGGCGGCGAAGTAGCGGGTGACCTCGGTCAGCGTCGCCGTCGACGGCAGGCTGGCCAGGTCGGTGTCCAGCGCCCCGGCCACCAGGGTCGACGGTGGTTCGCGCAGCAGCCGCTGAATGTGGACGCATCCGAGGTAGCGGCCGGTGGGCGTCTCGGAGGGGGGGCGGCAGACGAACACCATGCTCGCCAGCCCCACCGGCAGTTCCGGATTGCGGACCATGGCCAGCGCCTCGGCGACGGTGGCGTCCGGACCGACGACGACCGGTTCGGGGGTCATGAGTCCGCCGGCGGTGTCGAAGGAGTACTCCAGGAGCCGCTTGACCGGAGCGGACTCCTCCGGCGACATCAGCTCCAGCAGCCGCTCCTTGTCCCCTTCGGCCAGCTCGGCCAGCAGGTCGGCCGCGTCGTCCGGGTTCATCGCCTCCAGCATGTCGGCGGCGCGTTCCTCGTGGAGGTGTTCGACCAGGTCCTTCTGGTCGTCCTCGGGCAGTTCCTCGACCACGTCGGCCAAGCGCTCGTCGTCGAGCGCCTCCGCGACCTCGTGGCGGCGCTTGGTGGGCAGTTCGTGCAGCGCGCTGGCGACGTCGACGGCTCGCATCGTGTCGAAGACGGTCAACAACTGGTTGACGTCCTGGGGCTGGCCGGTCAACTCCGCCACCGCGGGCCCGTTGACCTGGTCCCACTCGAGCACCTGCACGGGTCCGCGGCGCCCCAACCGCCCGGTGCGCTCCCGGACGGCGAGCTTGCCGATCCGCCAGTCCCGGGTACGGGTCTGCTCCAGCGCCGCGTCGATCAGCACGGCGGGGGTCTCCGACGCGGCCACCGTGACCCTGGCGTCGAGGAGCTGGCCGAGGACGAGGATCTCGTTGGGACGCTGGTGGAACTGGCGCATGTTCACGGTCCCGGTCGACAGCATGACCGCGTTCGCCTCGATACCGGTGACGCGCAGCATCGGCACGAAGATGCGGCGGCGGGTGGCCATCTCCGTGACCAGCCCGAGCACCCGGGGCGGCTGGTGGTCGGCACGCAGTCCCGCGACGACGTCGCGGACCCTGCCGATCGACTCGCCGTCCGGTCCGAACACGGCCAGTCCCGCCATCCGGGCCGCGAAGACTCTGGTCGTGCCTGCCACGCTGATCAGGCTAGTCGGTGCTGGCACCTCGGGCAGGCCGCTCGCCGCGGTCGCCGCTCGCGCGAAGCCGTGACGGTGACACGCGACATGCCCGTGCCGGGCGAGCGCGTGGTAGACACGGTGCGAACGTCGGACGTTCCCGAGGAGGCATCGCAATGGTCGAGAGGCAGCGTTCGCGCCGCACCTGCCTGGCCGTGCCGGGCTCCAGCCCGAAGATGATCGGCAAGGCCAGGGGGCTGGACGTCGACCAGTTCTTCCTCGACCTGGAGGACGCGGTGGCCCCCGGGGCCAAGGACCAGGCCCGCGAGACGGTGATCGAGGCGCTGAACGCGGGTGGCTGGGACGGCAAGACCCGCACCGTGCGGGTCAACGATCTCGGTACCCGCTGGACCTACCGCGACGTGATCGAGGTCGTCGAGCGCGCCGGAGCGGAACTCGACACGATCATGCTGCCGAAGGTGCGCGGCACCGACGAGGTGCGCTGGCTCGATCTGACGCTGAACCAGCTGGAGACGGCGCTCGGACTTCCCGTGGGCGGAATCGGCATCGAGGCCCAGATCGAGGACGCCAGGGGACTGGTCGAAGTGGACGCCGTCGCGGCGGCCTCGTCGCGGCTGGAGACGCTCGTGTTCGGCCCGGCCGACTTCATGGCCTCGATCAACATGCGTTCGCTCGTGGTCGGCGAGCAACCGCCGGGCTACGACGTCGGCGACGCCTACCACTACACGCTGATGCGCCTGCTCATGGCCGCGCGGGCCCACGACCTCCAGGTGCTGGACGGGCCGTACCTGCAGATCAAGGACGTCGAGGGACTGCGGCGGGTGGCCGGGCGGTCGGCGGCACTGGGCTTCGACGGCAAGTGGGTGCTGCACCCCGACCAGGTCGAGGCCGTCAACGAGCTCTTCTCGCCGAGCCAGCGCGACTACGACCACGCGGAGAACATCCTGGAAGCCTACGAGTGGCACACCTCCGCGGCCGGAGGGATGCGCGGGGCGGCCATGCTCGGTGACGAGATGATCGACGAGGCCTCCCGCAAGATGGCGCTGGTCGTCGCGGGCAAGGGGCGCGCGGCGGGACTCGAGCGAAGCGACCGCTGGACGCCGCCGGACTGAAGCCTCCACTCGGCCGTTCCGAGCGAGGTGTTCGCACGGTAGTTTTCCCGTCGCGAAGGCAGGTTTCGAGCGAGGGCGGGTTCGGCGATGACCTCGGACACGGACGGGCGCGATCAGCGACAGCTGCGGCTGGCGCTGGGGATGCGCGGTGGGGCCAGCATGGCGGTGTGGATCGGCGGCGCGGTCGCCGAGATCGACCACTTGCGCGAGGCGATGGCCGATCCCGAGACCGGGCAGCCGGACCCGTCCCCCTGGGCGAGACTGGCCCGGCTCGCCGGGTACGAGTCCGTGGACGTCGACGTCCTGGCCGGTGCCTCGGCGGGAGGTCTCAACGCCACCCTGCTGTCGGCCTCGCTCGTCTACGGAATGCCGTTCGACTCGATGCGGCAGACCTGGGTGCGGCTGGCGGACCTGGAGGCGATGGCCCGGCCGGTGCCGAAGTTCTGGAACCGGCGTCCCCGATCGCTGCTGGAGGGCGACGCCTACTTCCGCCCCGAGCTGGCCCGCACGCTGCTCGACCGGATTCCGCCGTCCGAGCAAGCGCGCTCCGGCAGACTGGACACGCTGCTCACGGCGACCCTGCTGGAGCCGGTGGCGCGGCACGATCTCGACGGCAACGCCGAGCCGATCCTCACGCAACGCCGCCGTGCCTCCTTCCGGTTCCGCCATCGGGGCCGCCCGGGTCACCCGCTGTCCGACTTCGGTGACACCGAACGGCTCACCACCACGGTGGAACAGCTCGCCCAGGCGGCTCGCACCACCTCGTCGTTCCCGGTGGCCTTCGAACCCGGCGAGATCCACTCCGCCCGCGGCGACCCGCCGCGGGGCGTGCCGAACATGTACGGCCTGTTCTCCGAGACCGCCGCGTCCACCGATTCACCGACGTACCGGGTTTTCGACGGCGGGGTGCTCGACAACATTCCGGTGACCGCGGCGATCCGCTCGATCACCGGGTCGATGGCCGACCGGCCCGTGGACCGCTGGCTGCTGTATCTGAATCCCGATCCGGCCACCGACGACGCGGGACGGCGTCACCGGCGGTGGTTCGCGCTCCCGGTCGCGCTGGCCGCGTTGCGGGCCAGGTCGGGGCAGGAGAGCCTGCTGTCCGATCTCGAAGCCCTGCACCGGCACAACGACTCGGTCCAACGTGGGGAGATGCGCCGGCGGGCTCTGTACGCAGGGTTGAACTCCGCGTCACCGCGGGAGCGCGCCGGTGAGCTCGCGCGGCGCGTGGAGGTGGTGCGTGACGAGCACGCGCTGGTGCGGGCGGAACTGGACGCGCGAACGGTCCGCGACATCCTGACCGATCCGAACAAGCAGGAGGAGAGCCCACTCCTCGAGCCGGTGGCCGGGGATCCGCTCGAAGGCTGGCCGTCGCGGGTTCGCGACGAGTTGGGGACGCGGCTGTCCGAGCGGTTCGCCCACCGCGCCGGGACGGACCCCCGGACGGTCCTCGACGGGGTGCGCAGTCTGCTGTCCGGTGTGGACGAGTGCCTCGGTTGGGCGCGGGACGTCGAGCACCGCACGGCTCACCCCCGGGAGGTCGGGAACTGCAAGGCGGCGCTGTACCGGCTGCGGACGGTCGGCGAGTTGCTGCACGGGCACGGCGACCGGTACTGGATCACGGGCGCGCGACTGGAACCGATCACCCAGTTCGCCGAGCTCGACGACTGGACGGACCGGGTGCTGGAGCGCCGGCTGCGGCTGTGGCACCACCTGCCCGCTCCGGTCGGGCCGCTGCTGGCCGCCGTGCTGGCCGCGGTCGAGGAGGAGGACGGGCTGCCGGGGCAGTGGTTCCAGCAGGCCCTGACCGACCTCGCCGCCGAGCTGTCCTCCATCGTGGACTCCTCCGGTGCGGACGCCGCCGCGAGCAACGACGACCACGTCGACGCGGTCGCCGAGGCCACCGCGGTGCTGAACCGGATCGCGGTCCGGCTGGCCGCCGTGGCGCCGGAGCGCGACACGATCACCGAACCCCACGAAGTCGGCTACTCCCTGCTCGAACAGGAGCCGGCTGAGCAGTTGACCGCGGTGCTGCGCCGGTTGGTGATACTCACGGTGCCCTTGGAGGTCGACGGTGTCCGGGGTTCACGCATCAAGTTCCTGCGGGTGACCAGCGACGCGGACACACCGCTGCCGTTCGACGCGCTCCTCACCCGCGGACACGTGAATACGGCGGACAAGGTGCGGGGATCCACCCTCGGCGGCTTCGCCGCGTTCCTGTCGGCGAAGTGGCGAGCCAACGACTGGATGTGGGGGCGGATGGACTCCGCGTCCACCCTCGTCGACCTGCTCCTCGATCCGGAGCGCCTCGTGCGGTACAACGCCGAGCTCGGTGCCGAGGGCCTCGGCGACGCCATCCAGGCCGTGGTCAGTCGCCCCACGCCGGCGGAGGGGCGCAACGGCGAGCAGACCAGGCGGTGGCGGGAGTTCCTCGCCGAACGCTGGGCCGATCGTGCCGGCGAGGTCCGCGCCGAGCTCGACGCGCTGTTCGAGCGGCCCGGGGGGCGGCATCCGCTGACCGAGACCAGGAAGGTCGTCCTCGAGCGTCTCCAGTGGACGATCGCGGCGGCCGAGGTCCCGTTCGTGACGGAGGTGAGCTCCGGTGCGGCTCCCGACGCGAGCCCGACTCCGGTGGCCGCGGAACCGAACCGGTTGGCCACCGACGTGCGGAGCTACGACGTCGGGCGGCAGCGGGTCGACGACCTCGGTGAGCGGCGCAGGGCCTCGACGGCGACCCGGTTCGCGCTGATCGCCTACCGAGCCGTCGTCCCCGGCCGACGCGGTGTGGCCGCGTCGCTGGCCAGGTGCGCCATGACGGTGCTGAAGCCGGTGGTGATGGCCGTCGTGTTCGCCTTCGCCGCCCCGCTGCGTGCGGCGGCGGTGTCCTTCGCCGCCGCCACGGGGGTGGCGTTGACGGCGGATTCGGTGCCCGCGACCCGGTCGGTCCTGCTCGACCTGGCGGGATCGTCGTTCGGGCACGGCGCCTACGTCGCGGCGGCGCTGGCCGTGCTCGCCGCCCCGTGGTTGGGCTGGCAGCTCGCCGGGCGGACGAGCCGGGGTCCGGCGCGGTGGGGAGTGGCACTGGTCGCGGCGGCGGTACTGATCGTGCTGGGGTACTGGCCGCTGAGCACGGGGATCCGGATCGGTCCGGTCGTGCTCGCGGCCCTGGCCGTGGCGCTGACCTGGTTCGCGACCCTGGCCTACCGTCCCGGTGGCAGGATCGCGGCCACCGGGCTCACGGCGATCGTGCTGGTCGCGTCGCTGTGGGGGCTGATGGCGGGGGTGTTCTCCGTCGGCGGATGGGTCCTCGTCTCCTTCGCGGCGAGCGCTTATGCCCACATGCTGTTGCAGAGCACTGTCGACGTCCTGCGCCCGCGGCCCCGTTCCGAGCGGTCCGCGACCGAGGGCTCGTGAGTTTCGCGACTCCGTCCGCGTGATCGGTGCCGTGGTCCGGGAGCCCCGCATACGCTGTGACCACGATGATCGATCGGGCAGGTATAGGCACGGATGCGAGGGGGTACTCTCGGTGTGAGACGGGACTCGCCCACGTCGGGCGGGCCCTGCGGTGCCACGCTGCGCCGGGCCCCGCGCCGCGCCGGGTGGCACCTCGCCATGACCATACCGCCGTACCCGTATCGCCGTACCCGTACCGATGTGCCGCACAGCCCCATGACCACTGCCGAGCCACCCGAATCCGGGTAGCCAGTTCCACGGAGGTGTCAACGGTGTCCAGCCCGTTTTCCGGCTCCGCCCGGTCGACGCCGGGCGGCCCGAACCTTCCCACTCCGCCGACGGGTTGGCCCATCGGCTCGTACGGCAAGTACGAGGAGGCCCAGCGTGCGGTCGACCACCTGGCCGACAACGAGTTCCCGGTCCAGGAGGTCACCATCGTCGGTGTGGACCTGATGCTCGTCGAGCGCGTCACCGGTCGGCTGACCTGGGCGCGCGTGCTCGCTCAGGGTGCGGGTTCCGGCGCGTGGCTCGGTCTGTTCGTCGGCCTGTTGCTGACGATCTTCTCCACCCAGGCGACCTGGATCTCCCCGCTGCTGGTCGGCGTGGTCGCCGGTGCGGTCTTCGGCATGGTCTTCGCCGCCATCAGCTACGCCGCGATGCGGGGCCGTCGCGACTTCTCCTCGGCCAGCCAGCTCGTCGCCGGGCGTTACGACGTGCTGGCCCAGCCCGACCACGCCGAACAGGGCCGCGAGATGCTCGCCCGCCTGGCCATGCGTCCGGCCCAGTGAGGTCGTGACAGCGGGCGGTCGTGACGACGCGGTCACGCGCGAAGCCGCGTCACCGCCGCCCCGCGGACGGGTGAAGATCACCCTTCCGCGTCCTCGGCGCCGTTGGCCGTGCGGAGGGTGCGCATGGCCGTGGCCAGGGACGCGGACATCTCCGTGCCCAGCGGATCCAGCACGCGATGACGCAGGATCTCGGCGCAGGCCCGCCTGGACCGCTCGGCGGTGTCGCGTCCGTGCTCGGTGAGCACGGCGTAGGTGACCCGGCGGTCGTGCTCGCAGGGCTCGCGCCGGATCAGCCCCGCGGCCACCAGGCGGTCGGCGACCTTGGTGAATCCCCCGCTGCTGAGTGCGGCCTCGTGGGCCAGGCGGGTCATCGGTAACCGGTGCTCGGGGGAGCGGACCAGGCGCAGCAGGATGTCGAAGGCCGCTGGGGTGAGATCGAAGCGCCGTCCGATCTCGGTCATCAGCCGCTCCTGAGTGACGTGGTAGCCCTCGATGACCAGGCCCCACCAGGTGACGATCTCGTCGTCACCGGTGTCGGGGGCTTCCTCGGCGTTCACTGCCAGCTCCTCTCGCCGCATGGTGGCACCTCTCGACCGTACCGCCCGGACTTTTCGGGTGAAACCTCTTACCTGCCTGAGAAGTATCTTGCAGGAAAGAGTTTTTCTGGGTAGTGTCCGCCCCGACGGCCGGCCAGGTCCGTCTCCCCGCAGGACACGAAACAGGAGCGTTGTCATGAGTGAGCCCGTCAAGCTCAGCGTCGTCTACTACTCCTCGACCGGGAACATCGCCGAGATCGCCAACGCGCTGGTGGCCGAAGCCGAGGCCGCCGGTGCCGAGGTGCGGCTGCGCAGGGCGCCCGAACTGGCTCCCGACGCGGCCGTCGACTCCAACCCGGCCTGGCGCGCCCACCTCGAGGCCACCCGCTCGGTACCCGAGGTGACCGCCGAGGACGTGGTGTGGGCCGACGCGGTGCTCTTCGGTTCGCCCACCCGCTACGGCAACATCGCCGCGCAGCTCAAGCAGTTCATCGACTCGCTGGGCGGTGAGTGGCAGCAGGGCCTGCTGGCCGACAAGGCCTACAGCGGGTTCACTTCCAGCGCCACCCAGCACGGCGGTCAGGAGTCGACGCTGTTGGCGCTGTACAACTCGATCCACCACTTCGGCGGCATCATCGTCAGCCCCGGCTACACCGACGGTTCGAAGTTCGTCGACGGCAACCCCTACGGAACCAGCCACGTCGATGCCCAGGGCGAGATCAAGGTGGGCGAGCAGACCCGCACGGCCGCCGCCGTGCAGGCCAAGCGCGTCGTCAGGGTCGCGGCAGCGCTCAAGGGAGCGGCCTGACCAGCGGTAGCGACGGAGTCGGGCGGTTCCGGCCGAAGCCGCCCGGCCTCCTCCCGGCAAGCCCCCAGGAGGGTGCCATGACCATCGCGACCAATGGCCTGCACCACGTCACCGCCATCGCGGGTGACCCGCAGCGCAACGCCGACTTCTACCTGAAGACGCTGGGCCTGCGGCTGGTGAAGTCCACGGTGAACTTCGACGACCCCGGTACCTACCACCTCTACTACGGCGACGAGGCCGGGCGCCCCGGTTCGCTGATGACCTTCTTCCCGTTCCGGGGAGCTCCGCGCGGCAGGCAGGGCACCGGCCAGGCCACCACGACCTCGTTCTCCGTGCCCGAGCACTCGATCGGCTGGTGGTACCGCCACCTCGAAAGCGTCGGTGTCGAGGTCGGCCGGATCCAGAACCGCGACGGCGAGGACGTGCTGACGTTCCGCGACCCCGACGGGCTCGTGCTCTCGCTGGTCGCCCACCCCCAGGGCGATCCGCGCGCGCCCTGGGACAACGGCATCGTCCCCGCCGAGCACGGCATCCGCGGCCTGCACTCGGTGACCCTCTCGGTGTCCCGGGAGGAGGCCACCTTCGGGATGCTGAACAAGCTGGGACTGAACCTGGTCTCCGAGCAGGAGAACCGCTTCCGGTTCGCCGCCGCCGACGGCGGTCCCGGATCGTTCGTCGACGTGCTCGTGACTCCGCGGGAGCCCGAGGGATTGGTCGCGGCCGGGACGGTGCACCACGTGGCCTGGCGCGCTCCCGACCAGCCGACGCAGGCGACTTGGCGCGCGGAACTAGCGGAAAGCGGTGTTCGCCCGACCTCCATCCTGGACCGCCAGTACTTCCGGTCGGTCTACTTCCGCGAACCCGGCGGCACGCTGCTGGAAATCGCCACCGACGATCCCGGCTTCACCGCTGACGAGCCGCTGCTGGAGCTCGGTCGCGCACTTAAGCTTCCGCCGTGGCTGGAGCCCAGCCGCGAACAGATCGCGGCTGGGCTGCCTGCGCTGAACCTGCCCGCCGAGAACAACCCCGAGGAGTTGCCGGCATGACCGAACTGTCGCTCCGCCACGAGTTCACGCCCGCTACCAGGGACGCCCCGGTGCTGCTGCTGTTGCACGGAACGGGGGGAACTCCCGGGGACCTGGTCGATCTCGGTCGTCAGCTCTCCCCGGACTCCGCGATGCTGGCTCCGGCGGGGCCGGTCTCGGAGAACGGGGCGCCGCGCTGGTTCCGGCGCGAGGCGGAGGGCGTTTTCGACACCGAGGACGTCGTCGCGCGCACTCACCAGCTCGCCGACTTCCTCGGTGAGGCCCGCGAGCACTACGGAATCTCGACGCAGC
Organism: Halosaccharopolyspora lacisalsi; assembly: GCF_014137975.1. Taxonomy (GTDB): domain Bacteria; phylum Actinomycetota; class Actinomycetes; order Mycobacteriales; family Pseudonocardiaceae; genus Halosaccharopolyspora; species Halosaccharopolyspora lacisalsi. The sequence continues at coordinate 291,640 of NZ_JACGWZ010000001.1, forward strand.
GACTCGTGGCGGTCGGCTTCTCCAACGGCGCGAACATCGCGGCGGCGTTGACGTTGCTGCGTCCGGACGTGCTGCGGGAGGCGGTGCTGTTCGCCGCGATGTTGCCGGTGCCGGATCCGCCCCGCGACGATCTCACGGGCAGCAGGGTGTTCCTGTCCAACGGGCAGCGCGACCCGATGGCTCCGAACCAGTCGGTCGACGAGTTGGTGTCGGCGCTGCGCGAGCGCGGTGCGGGGGTTTCGGCGCACCGCCATTCCGGGGGCCACCAGATCGTGGCGGACGACGTGGACCGGGCCTGGGAGTGGTTGCACACCAGTACCGCCTCGGTGTGACCGGCGCCGGCGTGACCGTCGAGCCGGCCGGTGCGGCGGGAAACGGTCATGCCGGCACCACGAAGGGCCTGACTGTGACGATAAACACACGGAGCGTCGTCACTCGGTCCTTCGGGTGTCGTTGTCACTGGTGAGGACGCGGATTGCTCCTCGAGGGTGACGAACGAACGGCACCCGGACGGCGGTATCCAAATCGGTGCTCGCGAAGTATAGCCGAGCGACCTTTTGCATCACTTTCCGCGTACGCGAAATACGCAGTGTCGTCAAATCGCGTTACACGTGTTTAATAACAGTGTCGACACGGCATATACCGATCTGTTGTATCTGCAGCTCAGTGTCGCTGCCATCGGGAGTTTTCCCCCGGTTTCGGTGTCCGTTCTCACACTGACCAATCGCTGAGCGGGGTCGCCTCGAATGCTCTCCTGTAAGCGTGCGATTGTGGTCCGCAAGGGGGAGTAGCGCTGCGCTGTCCGGAGCTGGTGGATTCGTATGTTTCCGCAAGGGGCATATGGGTACCCGTCCGGTGCGCCCGTTAAACCAGTAACAGTCCGGATGTGTTTTCGCGGTCGGCACGCGTGCCGACCGCTGGCAATCCGCGCACTTTTGAGGTCTTTGATTCTGCGCTCGATGCAGGCATCGGGAAGGTGGGTCAGAATTGAGTTCTGAGTCTGTCCGGAGCGTTGCTCTCACGCCCGCTCAGTCGGGTATCTGGTACGGCCGGCGGCTGAACCCCGCGGATCCGACGTACACGATCGCCGAGTACCTGGACGTACCCGGCCCGATCGACCCGGAGATCCTGGAGCGGGCCCTGGAACGCACCGCGGCGGAGGTTCCGGCACTGCGCCTGACCTTCGACGAGGACGAGCAGGGGCGTCCCCGGCAGACGGTCGGCTCCGTGGGGCGGTGGGGCCTGCGTACCGTCGACCTCTCCGGTTCCGGGGACTTCCGGGCCGCCGCCGAGGAGTGGATGCACGCGGACCTGCGGCGCCCGATCGATCCCGTTCACGACGAGCTGTGCTCCCTGGTGCTGTTCACCGCGGGTGAGCGACACAGCCTGCTGTACCAGCGGACGCACCATCTCGTGGTGGACGGTTACGGGGCCGCGCTGGTCCTGTCCCGGATCACCGCCGTCTACACGGCGCTGAACCGGGGCGAGCAACCGCCGGAACCCCGGTTGGGCGACTTCGGCGAACTGCTGGAGGCCGAGGCCGCCTACCCGGAGACGTCCCGCCACGAGCAGGACCGACAGTTCTGGACGCAGCGCCTGGCCGACCGACCCGACCCGGTGGTGCTCAGCGACCGGCCCGCCGCGACCGGGCCGATCCTGCGGCGCAGCGTGAGCATGGACGGCGCGGCCACTCGCGGATTACGAACGGCCGCTGCCGAATTGCGTACCGCGTGGAGCTCGGTGGTGCTGGCGGCGATGGCCGCCTACGTGCACCGCACCACCGGTGCTCAGGACGTCGTGCTCGCGCTCCCGGTCAGCGCGCGGAAGGGGACGCTGGGGCGCGAGACACCGGCCATGCTCTCCCAGGTGCTGCCGTTGCGAGTGCGGGTGCACCAGTGGATGACCGTCGCCGAACTGGTCTCGGCCGTGTCGGCCGAGGCCCGCCGGGTGCTGCGTCATCAGCGCTACCCCCGGTCTGACCTGGCCCGGGACCTCGGAGTCACCGCTGGTGAACGCATCACCGGTCCGGGGATCAACATCATCCCGGTCGCCCGTGAGGTCCCGTTCGGCGAGGCCACGGCCACTTCGCACAACCTGTCCGTCGGCCCGGTCGACGACCTGACGGTGACCGTGCACGGCGCGGCCGACGACAACGGGCTGCGGCTGGACTTCGACGCCAACCCCGGCCGCTACGAGCAGCGGGAGCTGGAGGCCCACGCCGAGCGTTTCCGCCGGGTGCTGGACACGCTGATCTCCGCGCCGGATGCGCCCGTGGGATCGGTGTCACCACTGGACGAGCGCCCGGACCCGGCCCCGTCCGGCGGGGACGTCACACCGCGCCACGCCACCGTGGTGGAGGCCTTCGAGTCCGCGGTGGCCGGTGGTCCGGGAAGCACGGCGCTGGTCTCCGAATCGGGGACGCTGTCGTTCGAGCAGCTCAACGCCCGTGCCAACCGGCTCGCCCGCGAGCTGATCACCACCGGGGTCGGGGTGGGTGACGTCGTCGCCGTACTGCTGCCCCGCTCGGCCGACGTGGTGGCCGCGCTGCTGGCCGTGTTCAAGGCCGGAGCGGTCCACCTCCCCGTGGACCCCGGTCAGCCCGCCTCCCGGGTGGCCGACATGGTCGCCGACGCCCGGCCCGTCGCGGCCGTGACCACTGCGGACACCCGGGCGTCGCTGCCGGACGGGCTGGCGGCCCTGTGCCTGGACGACCCGGACACGGCGGCTTCGATCGCGGAACGCGACGAGCACGACGTCACCATCGTCGAGCGCGGTGCTCCGGTGAGCTCCGATCACGCCGCCTACCTGCTGTTCACCTCCGGCTCGACCGGGCGCCCGAAGGGGGTGCTGGTCGAGCACGGGTCACTGGCCAACCTGCTCGAATCGCACCGGGAGCGGGTTTACGAGCCGGCCGGGAGCGCACTCGGCCGTCGACTCCGCGCCGCGCACACGGCGCCATTGTCGTTCGACGCCTCGTGGGATCCGCTGCTGTGGATGTTCGCCGGTCACGAGCTGCACCTGGTCTCCGACGCGGTGCGCCGCGACTCCGAGGCGCTCGTCGCCGAGCTCGATCGGCAGCGTTGGGACGCGCTGGAAACGACTCCCTCTCACCTGCGCGAACTGCTGCGGGCGGGGCTGCTCGACCAGCGCCACCGACCCCGGGTGCTGGCTCTCGGCGGGGAACCGTTCGACCAGGACCTGTGGACCCGGCTGGCCGCCGAACCCGATCTCGACGTGCACAACTTCTACGGTCCGACGGAGACCACGGTGGACTCGGTGGTGGCCACCACCGACGACGCCGACAGCGCGGTGATCGGCCGCCCCACCGCCAACCTGCGCGCCTACGTGCTGGACACGGCGTTGCAGCCGGTGCAACCCGGAGTCACCGGCGAGCTCTACATCGCCGGGGCCGGACTGGCGCGGGGCTACCTCGGACGCACCGTGGCCACGGCGGAGAAGTTCGTGGCCGACCCGTTCACCGGTGCCGGACAGCGCATGTACCGCACCGGCGACCTCGTGCGCCGGGACGAGCGCGGCCTGCTGAGCTTCGTGAGCCGGGCCGACGAACAGCTCAAGTTCCGCGGGATGCGCATCGAGCCCGGCGAGATCTCCGCCGTGCTCGGCGAGCGTCCCGAGGTGGACCGGGCGGCGGTGACGGTCCGCTCGCTCCCGGACGGGCCGCAGCGATTGGTCGCCTACGTCACCCCCGCGCCCCCCGATGGCACGCAGCCGCCCGAGGACGCTCCGTTGCGGGAGTTCCTGGCCGATCGGCTCCCGGAGTACATGGTCCCCTCGGCCGTGGTGGTGCTCGACGAGCTGCCGCTGACCGCCCACGGCAAGCTCGACGTCGCCGCCCTGCCCGACCCGCGACCGGCCACCGGCGGCCGTGCCGCCCGCGACGACGTGGAACGCAGGCTGGGTGAGCTGTTCGCCGAGGTCCTCGGCGTCGACGCGGTCGGTATCGACGACGACTTCTTCGCCCTCGGCGGGCACTCCCTGCTGGTGACCCGGCTGGCCGCACGGGTGCGCGGCGAGCTCGGCGCCGAACTGGAACTGCGGGCGCTGTTCGAGAACCCGACCGTGGCGGCGCTGGCGCCGCGACTGCGGGGACTGTCCTCACCCGTGCTCGGCCCGCGCGAACGGCCGGACGAGTTACCGCTGTCCCACGCCCAGCGCAGGTTGTGGTTGCTCAACCACGTGGAGGGCACCGGCGGCGCTTACCACATCCCGATCGCGCTGCGGATGCACGGCGAGCCGGACGTCGCGGCGCTGCGGCTGGCCCTCGGCGACGTCGTCGCCCGCCACGAGAGCCTGCGCACGGTCTTTCCGGGCCGGGACGGCATCCCGCGGCAGGAGGTCCTCGACCCCGCCGACGGTGCCGTGTCGCTGCCGGTGCACGACACCGACGAGGAGCACCTGCGCGAGGAGCTGGACGCCTTCGCGGCCGAACCCTTCGACCTCACCCGCGAGATCCCGTTGCGCACCCGGCTCTTCGCGCTGGGCTCCGAGGAGTCCGTGCTGGTCGTGGTGCTGCACCACATCGCCGGTGACGGCTGGTCGCTGCGGCCTCTGATGGCCGACCTGTCCCTGGCCTACGCGGCACGCTCGTCCGGAACCGAGCCCGCTCCGGAACCGTTGCCGCTGCAGTACGCCGACTACACGTTGTGGCAGCGCGAGGTGCTCGGGGACGACGCCGATCCGGACAGCGAGTTCGGTGCGCAGCTGGACTTCTGGACCGAGACCCTGGGCGGTTCGCCGGAGGAGCTGGAGCTGCCCACCGACCGGCCGCGCCCGGCCCGGCCGAGCCACCGGGGCGGGACGGTGCCCGTCGACATCGACGCCGCCACGCACCGAGCGCTGCACGACCTCGCGCGCGAGGCGGGCGCGAGTCCGTTCATGGCCCTGCACGCCGCGCTCGCCGCGACCCTGACCCGGATGGGCGCGGGCACCGACGTGCCGATCGGCACGCCGGTGGCCGCGCGCAACGACGAGCGGCTCGGCGAGCTGGTCGGGTTCTTCGTCAACACCCTCGTGCTGCGCACCGACACCTCGGGGGACCCGAGCTTTCGCACCCTGCTGGGCCGGACGCGCGAGACCGATCTGGACGCCTACGCCCACCAGGACGTGCCGTTCGAGCGCGTCGTGGAAGCGGTGGCGCCGCACCGCTCCCCGGCCCGGCACCCGCTGTTCCAGGTGATGCTCGCGTTGCAGAACGCTCCGGCCGCCACGGTGCACCTGCCCGGGTTGCGTGCCGAGGTGGAGGCCGAGGACCTGGGGCGCTCGGCGAAGTTCGACCTGTCGCTGTCGCTGCGCGACGACTACGACGAGGCGGGAAGTCCGGCCGGGCTCGTCGGGAGCCTGGAGTTCAGCAGCGACCTGTTCGACCCCGCCACCGCCGAGCACCTGGTGCGCCGGTTCGTGCTGCTGCTGCGTTCGGCGATCGCCGAGCCCGACACCCCGATCGGCGACGTCGAACTCGTGGACGCCGTCGAGCGGCGCCGCCTGCTCGACGAGTACAACGACACCGGTCGGCCGGTGGGCGTGTCGAGCATCGTGGAGGCCTTCCACCAGCAGGCGGCCCGCACCCCGTCGGCGGTGGCGCTGGTCGCCGCCGACGGCGCGCTGTCCTTCTCCGATCTCGACGCCAGGGCGAACAGGCTGGCCCGCCACCTGATCACCGAAGATGTGCGCTCCGGGGACGTGGTGGCGCTCGCCCTGGGACGCGGAGCCCGTGCGGTCGTCGCGCTGCTGGCGGCGGCCAAGGCGGGTGCGGTCCTGCTGCCGGTCGACCCGTCCCAGCCCACCGAGCGCACGGTGGCGGTCTTCACCGACGCCGTCCCTCGTCGGGTGCTCACCACCGGTGCGCACGCCGCGGCACTGCCCGTCGAGGACCCGCTGGTGCTGGACGACCCAGTCGTGGAGGCGGCGGTGTCCGCACGGTCGGGAGAGCGCCTCGACCCCGAGCAGTGGCCGCTGCCCGGTCCCTGTGACGCCGCCTACGTGCTGTTCACCTCCGGCTCGACGGGGCGCCCGAAGGGGGTGCTGGTCGAGCACGGGTCGCTGGCCAACCTGCTGACCCAGCACCGGGACCGGATGATCGAGCCCGCCGTCGAGCGAGTCGGCGGCAGGCGACTGCGCGTGGGGCACACGGCGCCGCTGTCGTTCGACGCCTCGTGGGACCCGCTGCTGTGGATGTGCGCCGGTCACGAGCTGCACCTGCTGGACGACCCGCTGCGGCGCGACGCCGAGGCCTTCACCGGTGAGGTGGTGGCCTCCGGGCTGGACGTGCTGGAGACGACCCCCTCGTTCGTGTGGCAGCTGGTTCACCACGGCCTGCTCGAACCGGGCAGGCACCGTCCGACCGTGCTCGCGCTGGGCGGCGAACCCGTCGACGAGCGGCTCTGGCGACACCTGCGCACCGTCGAGGGGATGCTGGCGCTGAACTTCTACGGCCCGACGGAGACCACTGTGGACTCGGTGGTGGCCGCGCTGGGCGACGCCGAACACCCGGTGATCGGTGAGCCGGTGGCCAACACCCGCGCCTACGTGCTGGACGAGCGGCTGCGCCCGGTCCCGGCCGGCGTCGGCGGCGAGCTCTACCTGTCCGGGCACGGCCTGGCGCGGGGCTACCTCGGCCGGGGCGACCGCACCGCGGAGCGCTTCGTCGCCGACCCGTTCGCCGCCGACGGCCGGCGCATGTACCGCACCGGTGACCGGGCTCGCTGGACGCCGGAAGGCAGCCTGCGGTTCCTGGGACGCACCGACGACCAGGTGAAGCTGCGCGGTTTCCGCATCGAGCTCGGCGAGATCGGTTCCGCCCTCGGCACCCATCCGAGCGTGGAGCGCGCGGCGGCGGTGGTGCGCGGTGAGGACGCCGCCGACCAGCGGCTCGTGGGCTACTTCGTCTCCCGCGACCACGAGGAACTCGACATCCCCGAACTGCGTGCCTTCCTGGCGCGACGACTGCCCGGGTACATGGTGCCCTCCGCCCTGGTCGAGCTGGCCGAACTGCCGCTGACAGCCAACGGCAAGCTCGACACCCGGGCGCTGCCGGTGCCCGCCGCCGACGGGAATCCCACCGGCAGGGCACCGCGCGATCCGCGGGAGGAGATCCTGTGCGGATTGTTCGCCGAGGTCCTCGGCGTCTCGGCGGTCGGTGTCGACGACGACTTCTTCGACCTCGGCGGCCACTCGCTGCTGGCGACCCGGATGGTCAGCCGCATCCGCTCGGCCCTCGGCGCCGAACTGGAGATCCGCGCCCTGTTCGAGAACCCGACGGTGGCGGGACTGTCCGGCCGGATCGAGCGCACGCGGCGCATCCGCACCCCGCTGCGGCCGATGCAGCGCCCGGACCCGCTGCCGCTGTCGTACGCTCAGCAGCGGTTGTGGTTCCTCAACAGGCTGGAGGAGCACAGCGCCGGCTACAACATCGCCTTCGTCGTCCGGCTGTCCGGTCCGGTGGACGCCGTGGCGCTGCACCGGGCGCTCGGTGACGTCGTCGACCGGCACGAGACGCTGCGCACGGTCTTCCCGGACCGCAACGGCACCCCGCACCAGCACGTCCTCGACGACGGACACCCCGAGCTGCCCGTCGTCTCGGTCACCGAGGACGAGCTGCGCCCCGCGCTCGAGGCCGAGGCCTCGACCGGCTTCGACGTGGCCACCGAGACGCCGTTGCGCGCCCGACTGTTCACCGTCGCCCCCGAACGGCACGTGCTGTCGCTGGTGCTGCACCACATCGCCGGGGACGGGTGGTCCACCGGACCGCTGGCCCGGGACCTGTCGCGGGCCTACACCGCCCGCGTCGCCGGGGAGGCACCGCAGGGGGCGGCCCCGTCGGTGCAGTACGCGGACTACGCGCTGTGGCAGCGGACGGTGCTCGGCAGCGAGGACGACCCGGACGGCGAACTGCGTCGTCAGCTCGACTTCTGGACCTCGCGGCTGGAGGACCTGCCCGGCGAGCTCCCGCTGCCCACGGACCGGCGTCGTCCAGCCGAGGCCGGTTACTGCGGCGGACAGGTGCCGCTGGACCTCGGCGCCGCGCGGCACGCCCGCCTCGAGGAGCTCGCCCGGGACCACGGCGTCAGCACGTTCATGGTGCTGCAAGCGGCGTTGGCCGCGCTGCTGACCCGGCTCGGCGCGGGCACCGACGTGCCGATCGGCAGCCCCGTGGCCGGGCGCACCGACGAGGCGCTGGAGGAGCTGGTCGGGTTCTTCGTCAACACGCTGGTGCTGCGCACCGACACCTCCGGGGATCCGGCCTTCACCGACCTGCTGGCTCGGGTCCGCGAGACCGACCTGGATGCTTACGCCCACCAGGACCTGCCGTTCGAGCGGCTGGTGGAGGCGCTGTCGCCGGACAGGTCGCTGGCCCGGCACCCGCTGTTCCAGGTCATGCTGACCCTGGACAACACCCCCGACGTGGGACTCCGGCTGCCCTCGGTGGACGCCGAGGTCACCCCGATCGAGAGCGGCGGGGCCAAGTTCGACCTGTCGGTGAGCTTCCGGCAGCGCCACGACGCGGACGGCACGCCGGGCGGCATCGCCGGTTCCCTGGAGTACAGCGCCGACCTGTTCGACCACGGCACCGCCGAACGCATCGGAGTCCGGTTGCTGCGGCTGCTCGACGGCGTGCTGGAACGTCCGCGAGCCCCGATCGGTGCCGTGGAGCTGCTCGACGAGCAGGAGCGTCACGAGGTGCTCGTCGGCCACAACGACACCGCCCTGCCCGTCGGGGAGGACACCGTGGTGGAGGCCTTCCATGCCACGGTGCGGGCCACGCCGACCGAGGCGGCGGTCGTGGACGCCCACCGGTCGCTGACCTTCGCCGAGCTCAACCTGCGGGCGAACCGGCTGGCTCGCGAACTGCTCGCGCGCGGCCACGGTGGCCGGGTCGTCGGCGTGGCCCTGCCCCGCTCGGTCGACGCGGTCGTGGCACTGCTGGCCGTGGCCAAGGCCGGATCCACGTACTTGCCGATCGACCCCGCCCAGCCGGGCGAGCGCATTCGCGCCATGCTCGACGACGCGGCACCGTCGACGGTGCTGACCGGCAACGACTCGGACGTGGCGCTGGGGGACGCCGACAGGACGGTGCTCGACGAGCCCGGCACCGCGTGGGTGACCGCCACCCGGGACGGACGGGACGTCACCGATGCCGAGCGCGGGGCGGCGATCCGGCCCACCGACGCCGCCTACGTGCTGTTCACCTCCGGCTCGACCGGGCGCCCGAAGGGAGTGGTCGTCGAGCACGGCTCGCTGGCCAACCTGCTGGCCAACCACCGGCGGCGGTTGTTCGGGACGGTCGCCGGCCGCAGGATGCGCGTCGGCCACACGGCCCCGCTGTCGTTCGACGCTTCCTGGGACCCGCTGCTGTGGATGGTCGACGGCCACGAGCTGCACCTCTTCGACGATCGGTCGCGGCGGGACCCGGAGCGGGTGGTGCACCACGTGCGCACTCACCGCGTCGACGTGCTGGAGAGCACGTCCTCCTACGTCCAGCAGCTGCTGTCGTTCGGCCTGCTCGACGAGTCCGCGCACCGGCCGTCGCTGATCGCGCTCGGCGGCGAGGCCGTCGGCGCCGAGCTGTGGCGGACCCTGCGCTCGAGTCCGGTGACCGCCGTCAACCTCTACGGCCCGACGGAGTCCACCGTGGACTCCGTGCTGGCCGGGCTCGACGAGGCCGACCACCCGGTGATCGGCACCCCAGCGGCCAACACCCGCGCCTACGTGCTCGACGCCGGACTCCGCCCCACACCGCCCGGCGTCACCGGCGAGCTCCATCTCGCAGGTGCCGGTCTCGCCCGCGGGTACCTGGGGCGCGCCGACCTCACGGCGGAGCGCTTCGTCGCCGACCCGTTCTCCGGCGACGGTTCCCGCATGTACCGCACCGGTGACCTGGCGCGCTGGAACACCGCCGGGCAGCTGGAGTTCGTGGGACGCGACGACGACCAGCTCAAGGTCCGCGGCCAGCGCGTCGAGCCCGGAGAGGTCGTCGCCGTCCTCAACGAGCACCCCGCCGTCGCGGAATCCGCCGTGTTCGTCGAGGACGACCGCCTGGTCGCCTACGTGGCGGTGCACCGGGCGCTCGACCCGGACGAGGTGCGCACCTTCGTCGGCAGACGGCTGCCCGCGCACATGGTGCCCGCCCTGCTGCGCGTGCTCGACTCGTTGCCGCTGACCGCCAACGGCAAGCTCGACACGAGGGCGCTCGCGCGGGCGACGGCCACCGAGCTGACCTCCTCGCGGCAGCGGCGCGGTCCGCGCACCCCGCAGGAGCACACGCTCGTCGGTCTCTTCGCCGAGGTCCTCGGCCTCGACGAGGTGGGCATCGACGACGACTTCTTCGCCCTCGGCGGGCACTCGCTGGTGGCGACCAAGCTCGTCAGCCGCATCCGCTCGGCGCTCGGCGTCGAGCTGTCGATCCGTGCCCTGTTCGACGCGTCGACCCCGGCGACGCTGGCCGAACGCCTCGGAGTGGACACCGGCGACGACGCCCTCGACGTGCTGCTGCCGCTGCGCGCAGGCGGCTCCAAGCCGCCGCTGTTCTGCGTGCATCCCGCCGGAGGGCTGAGCTGGATGTACTCGGGACTGGTGACCCGCGTGGACCCGGACCGACCGATCTACGGACTCCAGGCGCGGGGCATCGGCGATCCCGACCGGGCACCGGCCGACATCGACGAGATGGCCCGTGATTACGCGGCGCGGATCCGCGAGGTGCAGCCCCGCGGCCCCTACTGCCTGCTCGGCTGGTCGTTCGGCGGCAACGTCGTGCAGACCGTGGCCGCCCAGCTGCGCGACCAGGGCGAGGAGGTCGCGTTGCTGGCGGTGCTCGACGCCTACCCGGTCGAGCACTTCTCCGAGCAGGAGCACGACGGCGAGACCGACCTGTTCACCTCGCTGGTCCACGCGCTGGGCATCCCCGCCGAGGCGCTCAGCGACAACGAGATGGACGCCACCGAGCTCCGGCGGACCCTCGAACGCGTCGGCAACCCGCTCGGATCCCTCGACGAGGGGACGCTGCGTGCGATGGCGGTCAACTTCGAACACCAGGCGCGGCTGCTGAAGCGGCACAGTCCGGGCGTGTTCGACGGCGACGTGCTGTTTTTCACCGCCACGGAGGAGGGCCACGGCACACGCACCCCGTGGACCTGGCGCCCCTACGTCACCGGCGAGATCACCGAGCATCTCGTGCACTGCGGACACGCCCAGATGGCCGGGCCCGAGGCGCTGGACGAGATCGGGCCGGTGCTCGACGCGGCCCTGACCGCCGCCTCCGACGACACCGCCCGCGCTTCGGCCTGAGGCCCCCGAGAGCTGACACCCCGAGAAAGGAGACTTTCGTGAGCAATCCGTTCGACGATCCGGAAGGCCGGTACCTGGTGCTGGTCAACGACTCCGGGCAGCACTCGTTGTGGCCGTCGTTCACCGCGGTCCCGAAGGGCTGGCGGATCGCCCACGGCGAGGACAGCAGGCAGGCCTGCCTGGACTACGTCAACGAGCACTGGACCGATCTGACCCCTCGGCGGTCGGTCACCGAGTCCGAGCGGAGCTGACCTTGCCCACCCCCACGATCGTGGCCGAATCCCTGGTCAAGCGGTTCGGCCGGCACCGCGCCCTGGACGGCGTGAACCTGGAGGTCCCGCGCGGGCACATCCTCGGCCTGCTCGGCCCCAACGGCGCCGGCAAGACCACCACGGTGCGGGTGCTGAGCACCCTGCTGGCCGCCGACTCGGGGCGCGCCGAGGTGGCCGGTTACGACTGCGCCACCGAACCGGCCGCCGTGCGGAGCACCATGGGACTGTCCGGTCAGTACACCTCCCTGGACGAGAACCTCACCGGCCGGGAGAACCTCCACCTGGTCGCCCGCCTCTACGGTTACTCCAGGGCGCGGGCTCGCGAGCGGGCCGCCCGGCAGCTCGACCGGTTCGGGCTCACCGACGCCGCGCACCGGCGCGCGGGTGGTTACTCCGGCGGGATGCGGCGGCGGCTGGACCTCGGTGGCGCGCTGATCGCCGACCCCCGAGTGGTGGTGCTGGACGAACCCACGACGGGACTGGACCCGCGTGCGCGCAGGGACACCTGGGAGACCGTCCGGGGGCTGGTCGCCGACGGCACCACGGTGCTGCTGACCACCCAGTACCTGGAGGAGGCCGACCAGCTCGCCGACAGCATCGCCGTCATCGACCACGGTCGGGTCATCGCCACCGGCGCCCCCGCCGAGCTCAAGCGGCGGGTCCGCGGCGAGCGCGTCGAGATCGTGCTCGCCGACCCGGCCGACGCGCCCCGCACCGTGCACCTGCTGGCCGGCGTCGGGCCGTCGGTGTCCGAAGCGGAGCCGGGGCGCGTGGAGCTGGTCACGCGCGACGGCTCGCGGGCGCTGCTGGAGGTGCTGCACCGGCTGGAGCGGGCCGGGATCCCGGTGGCCGACGCCGGTACCCGCAAGCCCAGCCTCGACGACGTCTTCCTGTCGCTGACCGGGCAGTCCGGAGTCGACCAGCCCGACACCACCGACGACCCCGCGCCCGCCGGAGCCCTCTCGTGACCGCACCGTTCGTCGCCGCCCCCGTTCAGGTCTTCCGCGACGGCGGGATCGTCGCCTGGCGCAACTTCACCAACACCCGCCGCACGCCGGGAGCCCTGTTCTCGGCGGTGCTGCAGCCGCTGATGTTCGTGCTGCTGCTGGCCTACGTCTTCGGCGGCAGCCTCGGCGGGGACTCCTACCGGGAGTACCTGCTGGGCGGGATCTTCGCCCAGAGCGTGACCTTCAACGCCTCGTTCACCGCGCTCGGCCTGGCCAACGACCTGAGCAAGGGGATGGTCGAGCGGTTCCGCTCGCTGCCGATGTCGCGGGTGGCGGTGATCCTGGGGCGCACCACCTCCGACATGGCCACCAGTGTGATCACGCTGGTGGTCACCGGGGCGTGCGGGCTGCTGGTGGGGTGGCGGATCCGCGGTGGTTTCTGGGAGGCGCTGGCCGCGTTCGGGTTGCTGCTGTTGTTCGCCTTCGCGATGGCCTGGGTCGGTGCGCTCATCGGACTGACGGCCAGCAGCGTGGAGGTGGCCCAGAGCATGGGACTGATCTGGCTGTTTCCGGTCACCTTCGCGTCCACGGCGTTCGTCTCGGCCGCTCGGATGCCGCCGGGACTGCGCACGATCGCGGAGTGGAATCCGGTCTCGGCCGTGGCCGACTCGGTGCGCGGACTGTTCGGCAATCCGACTCCGGCGGGACTGCCGCAGCCCGACGGCTGGCCGAGCCAGCACCCGACGCTGTACGCGGTGCTGTCGGCCGCGGTGCTGATCGCGGTCTTCCTGCCGCTGGCCGCCGCCCGCTACCGGCGCGTCTGCGCTCGCTGAATTCGAGGTGGTTTCGCGCGAAACCGCATTTCGGCGATTTCGTGCGAAACCACCGGAACTCCTCCGCTGACTCGGGTGCCCGGTCTCTTCAGATCTGGTTGGCGATGATGACGAAGAGGGCGAGAATCCAGCCCATGATGAGGGTGGACAGCACGGTCAGCTTGTGAGTGATCAAGCGGGTCATGGCGTACTCCAGCGTGAAACGAAGGTCCGGTTTTCTCGCCTAGGGTTTTCGCGCGGAGACCGTGGAGTGCTGTCGCTCCCGAAAGTCCCGGCGCGAGCCGGGACTTCGTCGCTGGAGTGGTTCGCGTACGAGCGCGTTGGGGGGGACGTCGAGAACGCGGTGCGAAGTCCGGAACATGACTGCCTCCCCACTCGTGAACGAGGTCGACTCGTGGATCGACCGATGAGTACGTGTCCGGCGCTCCGCCGAGAACGTGGCGGGCGCGTGGATGAAACCAACGGGGTCCTCTGCCTTGACATCGTCGGCGAGGACGTGTTCGTTACAGCACATCGCTACAACCACTTGTTCTTGCGGAAGATCTTGAACAGCACGACGCAGGCCACCATCATGACCAGCAACGTCACCGGATACCCGAAACTCCACTCGGTCTCGGGCATGAGCTCGAAGTTCATCCCGTAGATCCCGGCGATCATGGTGGGGGTGGAGATGATCGCCACCCACGCCGAGATCTTGCGCATGTCGGTGTTGAGCGCGAGCGTGATCTTCCAGCCCGCCGCGTCCATCAGGGTGGTCAGCAGCTCGTCGAACCCGGAGACCCGTTCGGAGACCGTGTTCAGGTGGTCGTCGACGTTGCGGAAGTACGAGCGCACCTGCTCGGGGACCATCGGCGTGTTCCCCTCGGAGAGCCGCTGCAGCGGTTTGGTCAGCGGCAGCACCGCCCGCCGCAGCTCCAGCAGCTCCCGCTTCATCAGGTACAGCAGCTCGGTCTCCACGGTGGTGTGCGGGGCGAAGACCTCGGCCTCGATCTCGTCGATGTCGTCCTGGATGGCGTCGGTGACCTCCAGGTAGGTGTCCACCACGTAGTCGGCGATGCCGTGCAGCACGGCGGCCGGACCGAGCGCCATCTGCTCCGTGTCCTGCTCCAGCTGCTGACGTACCCGCGCCAGCCCGGCGTGCTTGCCGTGTCGCACAGTGACGACGAAGTCGTGGCCGACGAACGCCATCAGCTCACCGGTCTCCACGATCTCGCTGTTGGCCGTCAGCGTGCCGCTGGCCACGTAGCGAACGGTCTTGAGCACCATGAACAGGGTGTCGTCGTAGCGTTCCAGCTTCGGACGCTGGTGCGCGTGCACGGCGTCCTCGACGGCGAGCTCGTGGAGTCCGAAGGTCTCGGCGATACCGTTGATCTGGTGCGAGTCGGGCTCGTGCAGGCCGACCCAGACGAAACCGCTGTGGCGACGGCGGACCTCGGCCACGGCTTCCGAGTGGGACCACGTTCCCTCGAGTCGTTCGCCGTCGACGTAGACACCGCAGTCGACGACGGAGGTCGTCGACTGCGGCACCGATGCGGGTCGCAGGCGGCGATCGCTGTTGCGGGTGGCGCGGTTGCGCAGGCCGAGCGAGGGCAGAGCTGGCACGGCGACCTCCAGAGACGAGCGCTGGGATGGCTACACGAAACTCAGGCGCATCCCGGCCGAAACCGAAGGAGAGGTCGTACTGGCGGTGGCTGGCCTACCGGTGAACCTCGTCGGCGGGGATGCGGCTGGTACTACACGGAGGAGAGCTGTCGGTACGACCGGGCACGAACCCTCACCTCCTCACGAGTCGGCCACCGCTGGTGGGCCTGCCTACCAGCGTCCCACCGTACTCCTCGCTCCGAGTCGCGGCGTACCGGTGTGGCTACTGTCCACTGGGTGGGAAGGAACGTGGACCGAACGAGTGAATTTTTCGATCACCAGGACAGCGCGGAGGCGGATTTCGAGGGCTCTGCACCTTCGCTTCGTGTTCACGCGAAGCCGATGTGTGTCCAATCGCGTCACTGAGAGTTCTGTGTCACCCGTTACGGGTAAGGTATCTCACTGCGCCCCCGGAAGACAGTCCCAGGAGCGCAGCAACTCCACAAGGCCCTCGGTGAGGGCTGCGTCGCGGTCCAGTGTGGTCAATGTCGCACGATCGATCCACCGCGCATCGGCAGCGTCGTCACCTGCACAAAGAGTCCCGCTGTCGGGAACGCACCAGTAGTCGCGAATGTCGTAGTCGCCGTGGGGGCCCGTTCGCCGCAGGTTCCCGACGAGAGGGCCGACGGTGACGCGCAGTCCGGTTTCCTCGTGAACCTCCCTGCGCAGCGCCGAATCGTCGCTCTCGCCCCGCTCCACTCGGCCCCCCGGCAGAGACCACTCGCCGCGGCCGGGATCGTTGGCCCGGCGGATCATGAGCAGTCGTCCCGTGCGGTCGTGGACCACCGCGCCGACGCAACGGATGGCGGGCGGTTCGGATATGATCACTGACACGGAGGGTAGCTGAATCCGGTGTGGCCGGAAGCGGTTGGCCCGTATGCACGAAAACTCTGCCGTACAGGCGCCGAGTGCGGTACAACGGATCAGCAGGCGCTGGCACGACTCAAGGGAATTTCGGACGGGGTGCGTCACCGTGAACATCAAGAAGATCCTCACCTGGGCTGGGATCGCGTTCCTGCTGTTCTTCCTCATCTCCGCGCCTGAACAGGCCGGAGGAGTGGTCAACGGCATACTCGCGAGTCTGCGGCAGGCCGCGGAAGCGGTCATCACCTTCATGCAGAACATCTTCCGCTAGGCCCTTCGGAGGCGACCGTGTTCGCACCTCGGGATCCGGACGAGTACTTACTGCCCTCGGAGCGTCGGGTCATCCGTTTCCGCAGGCACTGGGCGTGCCTGCTGTGGGACCTGTTCGAGGCGGTGGGGCTGCTGTTCGGTGTGGTGATGGTGTCCTACCTGTTGCCTCGGAGCACGCCGCTGCTGCAGAACCTGCTCTGGTACGGCGGTCTGTTCGTGCTGCTTCGGCTCACCTATCAGACCCTGGACTGGTACGTGGAGCGCATCGTGGTGACGGACAAGCGGTTCGTGATCACCGAGGGCATCATCACCACCAACGTGGCGATGATGCCCGTCACCAAGGTCACCGACATCTCGTTCCACCGCACGCTCATGGGGCGACTGCTCGGGTACGGCACGCTGGTGGTCGAGTCCGCGGGACAGATCCAGGCGCTGAACCGGATCGAGTACCTGCCCAACGCCAACGAGGTCTACGACGCGATCTCCGAGCTCGTGTTCGGGCAGAAGAAGGAGCAGCAGGAGCGGTTCTCGATGCTCAAGGCCCGCCGCGCGGCGGTGGGGCGGGACAAGGCCAAGCTCGGTAAGTAGCGGGGCCTCGGCCCGGCTCGCGTCGCGATGAGTGGGTCGGTGCGGTGTGCTCGCGGGGCGTCGGCCACACTGGCCGGTGTGCGTATCGACCTGCACACCCACTCCACGGAGTCCGACGGCACCGACACTCCGGCCGAACTGCTGGCCACCGCGGCCGCCGCCGGACTCGACGTCATCGCCCTGACCGACCACGACACCACGGCCGGCTGGGCCGAGGCGGAACGGGAAGTACTGCGTACCGACGGTGCGAGCCCGGTGCGCGTGGTCCCGGGAGCGGAGCTGTCGTGCTCCTGCCAGGACGGCAGGGGCAACGCGATCACCGTGCACCTGCTGGCCTACCTGTTCGACCCGTCCTCTCGGGCGCTGGTCGAGGAGCAGTCCCGGTTGCGTGCTCAACGGCGGTCCCGGCTGTACTCGATGGCCCTGCGGATGGCCGAGGACGGGTTCCCGGTGGATCCCGATCGGCTGATGGCCGAGCTGCCCGCCGACTCGCCCGGAGGACGACCCCACCTGGGGCGTGCGCTGGTCGGCGGCGGCACGGTTTCCAGCGTCGACGAGGCTTTCGACCGCTACCTCGGCAGCGGTGGCGAGTACTACCTCCCGCGCAGCGACACACCCGTGCACCGGGCCATCGACATGATCACCGAGGCCGGTGGCGTCACCGTGCTGGCGCATCCCTTCGCGGGCAGGCGTGGTCCGATGGTCACGGCCGAGGTCATCGGTGAGCTGGCCGAGCACGGACTGCGGGGCGTCGAGGTGGACCATCCCGACCACGATGCCGCCGCCCGCGCCGAACTGGGTCGCCTCGCCGACGAGCTCGAACTGGTTCCCACGGGCAGCAGCGACTACCACGGGACCAACAAGACCATCGGCATCGGCCAGGAAACGACTCCTCCCGAGTCGCTGGACCGGCTGGTTCGGCAGAGCACCGGCAGCGAGATCATCGGATAGTCCGGTCCCGTGCGGACGACGGAGTCGCGGTACCCGTCGTCGCGGGAAGTGCTAAGGTTCGATCAGACCGGGAACTCCCTTGCCCGGCATCTCGAACGAGCCGTGCGGCTGGCGGGGCAGTCGCTTACGGCGGCCGGGGCCTCGGGAGCGGACGCGGACTCGGCGCTTCCTCCGCGGACCGGCTACTGTTCAAGGTGCGATTTCCGGACACACCATTGGATGGGCGGCTTCCGGCGACTTCGCGTCATGAGCACCGCCGGGGGCAGACGTTGGTACCGACCGGATCTGGTGAGGACGACCCCATGCACACACCCGCCGGGCAGCGCAGGCAGAATCCGGTCACCGCACCGGATTCGGAGCCGCGTGGGCAGGGAGCCGTGACCGCCCCTCATCGGTCTCAGCGGCATGGGGAGAGGTCTTCCGGAGTGGCTTCCCGAATGGGTGGACTCGTGCGCGGACTCACCGGCTCGTTGGCGGCGGGGCTGTTGGTGCTCGCCGTGGCGCTGGGGGGCGTCCAGTGGTGGGCGAGTACGCACTCCGTCCCCGGGCCGGGCATCGGCGTCGTCATCGGCCACTTCGTCGCCTCGGGAGCGGCGCTGGCGTTGCAGACGGTCGCCGACCGCCGCAGGGACGTGGTGGGAGGCTTCGCGGCTCTCGGCGCCTTCGGCGTGGTCGTCGCCGCGCTCGTCTACTGGTGGTGGCTGTAGGGCCTGTTTCGGTGTCGCACCGACCGTGCGAAACCGGAGCGCGCAACCGCTCCGCTCAGCGCAGGGCCACGAGGGTGTCACCGCGCTGCTCCAGCAGGACGTCGCCGACCGAGTCGAGAACGACCTCCCCCCGGTAGTCGTGCCGGTCCACCGGCAGCACCCGCAGGCGCTCGCCCGTGTTCGGGTCGTGGACGGCCAGTCCGCCGCGCACCGGGACGACGAGCTTGTCGGCGAAGATCGTGCCCGCCCCGAGGGTGTCCGGGATCGTCCACAGCGGGGTCAGCGTCCGCGAGTCCAGCGCCACGGTGTCGGTACCGGTGTGCCAGTAGATCCGGTTCGCCTTCGTCGTGGACTCGACCCGCACGTTGGCCTGCGGCGGTCCCGGCTCGGGAATCCGGAGGCGGTGGGTGGACCGCTCGTTGTCCCGGAAGCCGTGGACGACCAGTTCGGAACGGTCGTGGAGCACGACGGCCACGTGCGTCCTGCTCACCGCCACGACGCTCGCCCGCGAGCTTCCGAGCAGGCTGGTGAACACCTGCTCGGGTTCCTCGCTGCTCTCCGGGTGCGCCTTGAGCACGGTGATCCGGTCGCTCGGTGCTTTCGGGCACTCCTCGACCACGCCCACCCGGCCCCGGCCGACGGCGATGGAGGCGTACTCGCACTCCGGCCGCGCCATGTTGTTGTCCGGGTTCTTGAGATCGACCGGGATTCCGTACTGCTGCGTGCGCACCAGGTCAGAGCGCCAGGTCCCGAACAGCTGACGGCCGGTGGCGGTGACGTAGTCGCCGTCGGAGAGCAGCCGGGTACCGAACGGGGTGCTGCCGTTGCGCTGCGGCCCGAACTCGCCCGTCGCGCCCTTCAACGAGGTCACTCCGCTGCAGTTGTGCCACTTGCGGTACACCGCGATCGCACGTCCCCACTCCGCGCCGACGGTGCACAGGGGGAGGTCGCGCGCGAAGCGCCAGCGCACCTTCCCGGTGACGGGGTTCCGGCCGCGGACCTCACCGTCGCCCGCGGTCACGGCGGCCGGTCCGGCTACCACCGGCTCCGGCGTGGCGGGGCTGGGAGCCCGCCACACTTCCCCGAGTTCGGCGGGGACGCCGGCGGGGGCCGGTGCGGGTCGGATCGCCTGGCCGGCGGGTTGGGAGACGGTGGCCCGGGCGTCGCTGTTCCACCAGATCACACCAGCGCCGACGAGCACGACGAGCACGATCGCGACCACGGCGGTGAGATCACCCCGGGTGCGCCGTTCCGGCCGGACCACTACGCCTCCTGCAACTCCTCGGACGGACCGGTCGGTGCCTTACTCGGTGCCTTCGGCTGTACCGGAGTTGCTCTCACTCGCCGAACGTCCTCCGCGCCGCCTGCGACGACGACGGGCCGGCCGCTCGGTGCCACCACCGGTGGTCGCGGTGTCACCGGTGGCTGAGGTGGACACCTCGGCGGGACGCGCCTCGCCTTCGACGCCGACACCGCCGCGCGTGCGCCGCCTCCTGCGGCGCGCCGGACGGGTGTCTTCGGTGGCCTCGCCGCGCGAGCCGTCACCCTCGGCCTTCTGCGGCTCCGTCGAGCCCCCGCGAGTGCGCCGCCTGCGGGGCTTGGAATGGCCGCTCTCGGCCTCGGCCTCGGAGCGCTTGCGCTGGGACAGCGGCAGTCGCCCGGTGATGTCGGTGGGGATGTCGAGGTCGCTGTAGAGGTGCGGCGAAGTGGAGTAGGTCTCCACCGGCTCCGGCTTGTCCAGGCCCAGCGTGTTGCTGATGAACTTCCAGCGCTGTTCCTCTTCCCAGTCGACGAGGGTGATCGCCACACCTTCGCGGCCGGCCCGGCCGGTCCGCCCGATCCGGTGCACGTAGGTCTTCTCGTCGTCGGGGCACTGCAGGTTGATCACGTGGGTGACGCCCTCGACGTCGATACCGCGGGCCGCGACGTCGGTGGCGACCAGGATATCGATCTTTCCGGAGCGGAACTTCCGCAGCGCGCTCTCCCGCGCGCTCTGGCCGAGGTCGCCGTGGACGGACCCGGCGGCGAACCCGCGTTCGACGAGGTCGTCGGCGAGCCGCTGCGCCGTGCGCTTGGTGCGGCTGAAGATCATGCTCAGACCGCGCTCGCGCGCCTGCAGCGCCCGTGCCAGCAGTTCCGTCTTGTCCATCGCGTGCGCGCGGTAGACGAACTGCTTGGTGCGCTCGTGCACGGCGCTCTCGTCGGCCTCTTCCGCCCGGATGTGGGTGGGCTGACCGAGGAACTTGCGGGCCAGGGTGATGATCGGCCCCGGCATGGTGGCCGAGAAGAGCATGGTCTGACGCTGCTCGGGGACCATTCCCAGCATGCGCTCGATGTCGGGCAGAAAGCCCAGGTCCAGCATCTCGTCGGCCTCGTCGAGCACCAGGCCGCCGATCTTGCCCAGCACGAGGTGGCGCTGGTCGGCGAGGTCGAGCAGCCGCCCCGGTGTGCCGATGACCAGGTCCACGCCCTTGCGCAGGGCCTCGATCTGCGGCTCGTAGGGACGCCCGCCGTAGACGGCGAGAGTGCGGACGTTGAGGTGCTTGGCGGCGTCCTCGAGGTCGCGGGCGACCTGGACGCACAGCTCGCGGGTCGGCACGACCACCAGCGCCTGGGGAGTGCCGTCACCGGGGGTCTCCAGGCGCTGCAACAGCGGCACGCCGAAACCGAGGGTCTTGCCCATGCCGGTGCGTGCCTGCCCGATCAGGTCCTCGCCGCCCAGCGCCAGGGGGAGGGTGAGTTCCTGGATCGCGAAGGTGTGCTCGATACCCGCATCGCCCAGCGCGCGCACGATCTCCTCGCGCACGCCGAGCTCGGCGAAGGTGGGGGTGTCGGAGCCGGCTCGCTTCTCGGCGTGCAGCGGGCGAGCGCGTTGGTCGTCGGAGTTCTCGCTTTCGGCGGGAAGGTTGTCGATGGTTCGGTTCTCGGTGGACGTCAGGGTGATCGCCTCTTTCGTTCGTGCACGCACGATTCCCGCGTCCGTGTCCCCGGGCCGGTAGCCCGGGTCTCGGCGAGCTCCGGCGACCACGACTCTCGATCGCGGTCGCGCACGGCGCTCGGCCACCGGCGTGTTGGTGCGCGCTCTTGTTTCACTAGGCGGAAGGGATCCGCTGTCAGGTCTGTCGTTGTCGTGGTGCCGCAGCGCGATGCTGCCTCCGTGGCGCGGCACACACGTCGGCCCTCGCGCGCAACGTGGTTCACGTTCGCGCCGCCAGGGGTACTGAGGAGATCGGGCTGCCGGGGCGTTGCGCCCTGACCGGCATCGACCGCGGCGTCAGGGTATCGACATGGCCGAGTGACGGCCCGCGCCGAACGTGCCCGCTCGGAAACGCTCCGTGAGGAACTCGCTGATGAGCCCTTGCTCAAGTTCGCGCTGTAGCTATCAGCGCAGCTCCCAGTATAGCTCTCAGCGTAACTCTCAGTGTAGTTCTCAGCGTAATCACTGTCCGACGCCAATACTCCTCCTGTTCAAAGGGTACCCGTTTGTTCGTCCCGTGTCGCTGACGGATGCGACGGCGAAGGCGTTCGGGCCGGTTAAGCTCGTGGTCATGAGTGAGGCTGAGCAAACCGGGCAGCGGTCCCCGAGCAACGGCGAGCAAGACTACGAGCAAGGTGTCGTCGATCTGCTCGCGGCGCTGGCCTACGGTGAGCTCTCGGCTTTCGACCGGCTGGCCGAGGACGCCCGCGCCGCGCCGACGCTGTCCGGCCGTGCCGCGCTGGCCAGCATGGCGGCCGCCGAGATCGGGCACTATCGGCTGCTGGAGGAGCAGCTCGCGGGGCGGGGAATCGCCGTGGAGGAGGCGATGCGGCCGTTCGTGGCTCCCTTCGACGCCTTCAACGCCTCCACGGCACCGCACTCCTGGCTGGAGTCCCTGGTCAAGGCCTACGTCGGTGACGGGTTGGCCGCCGACTTCTACCGGGAGGTCGCCCAGTGGCTGGATCCCGACACCGAGCAGCTCGTGCTGACGGTGCTCGCCGACACCGGCCACTCGGCCTTCGCCGAGCGGGAGGTGCGGGCCGCCTGCGCGGAGGACCCCTCGTTGGGGGACAAGTTGACGCTGTGGGGGCGCAGGTTGCTGGGGGAGGCGGTGACCCAGGCCCAGCACGTGGTGGCCGAGCGCGACGCGCTCGCCGAGCTCATCATCCGCGGCTCCGGGGATCTCGCCGGAGTCGCCGCGCTGTTCCGGCGGCTGCAGAACAGTCACACCAAGCGCATGTCCCGGCTCGGACTGGGATAGCCTGGGGATATCCACAACCCACGAGATTTCGCCACGGAGGTTCAGCGTGGAGGTCAAGATCGGCATCGCGGACAACTCGCGTGAGTTGACGATCGCCAGCGGTCAATCGCAGGACGAGGTCGAGTCGCTGGTTACCGACGCGCTGGGCAAGTCCGAGGGGCAGTTGGCCCTCACCGATGAGAAGGGGCGTCGCTACGTCGTGCCGTCCGCCAAGATCGCCTACGTGGAGATCGGTGCTTCCTCCGCTCCCCGCGTCGGTTTCGGCGTCAGCTGACGTTGAGAATTTCTCCATCCGGGGTGGGCGGTTTCGACGAAAACCGCCCACCCCGGCTTGGTCAGGCGGTCTCCTCCAGCTCCGATTCCACCGTGAAGGGGGGACGCCCGACCCCGGCGATCCGGTAGCGGTTCCACGGGTCGGGGTCGGACAGGGTGCCGACCGCCTCGCCCTCCGTCGTGCGAACCACGACGTTCCTCTTCTTCCCACCGGCCAGCTCGGTGACGTCGTCGCCGGCGGGTAACCGCCCGTACCAGTGGAAGCGGCCGTCGATGGGTTGGAAGTGCCCGCGTAGCACCACCTCGTCGATCGCGACCTCGCCGCCCTCGGTGAACACCACCGCGTTTCCCCGGTAGTCGTCCTCGTCGTGGTCGTGTTCGGACACGGTTTCCCCTTCCTCGTCAGCCCACATCGGGTGGCTCTTCGTCTGTCGCGGCCCGCAGCCGCAGGGTCTGTTCGAGGGGAGCGTCCGGATCCGTGACGATGCCTCCGGAGCGCAGCACTCCGTCGATGGCGAACCAGATGATGCGCGCGAGGTAGTCGGTCAGGTCCTCCCGGCTCATCGACTGCCGGTCCAACCACCAGTCACCGCTGGCCTGCACCATCCCGACCAGTCCGTGGCTCCACGGCTCCACCCCACCGGAGTCCAGCTCCAGCGCCCGCAGGTACTCGCCCAGCAGGCGGGACAGCGAGTTGGCGATGACGGTCTTCTCGGCGGTGACCGGATCGCTGCGCACGGGTCGGTCCGCGAAGGTCCGGCGCACCACGAAGCGGTAGAGCTCGGGATGCTCCTCGATCACTCCCAGGTAGGTGCTGATGATGCACCGGATGCGCTCCAGCAGCGTCCCGCCCTCGTTGATGGTCGGGCCGATACGGCGCATGAGCAGGTCGGTGCCCCACTCGCCGACGGCCACGTAGAGGTCGCTCTTGTCGCTGAAGTGCCGGTAGAGCACGGGCTTGCTGACCCCGGCCTCGGCGGCGATCTCGTCCATGCCCACCTCGGCGCCGTACTTGCCGATGGCGCGTACCGCGGCGTCGACGAACTCGGCGCGGCGCGCTCGGCGGTGTTCGCGCCATCTCTCCTTGCGGGCATCGCCACGGGGTGGCGGTGACTGAGCGGTCTTGACAGGCCGGGGGCTGTGACTCACGCTACCCAAGATAACTGTTACTCGAAGTAACACGCAATTGTTCGTCGCACTTGTTCACTGCGGTCGTCCGCAGGGAGAGTGAGCACGCCATGAGTAAGGCCCTCCAGGTCAACGAGCGGGAGAAGACCGCGGCCCGGTTGCTCAAATCCTCGGCCAAGAGCAGCTACGACCCCGAGGTGGACATCGACTGGGACGCTCCGCTGGCCGAGTCCCAGCCCTACATCCCCTTCAAGCGCAGCACGCTGTACGGCACCTCGCTGTGGGAGCAGCTCACCCACGAGCAGCGCATCGAACTGACCAAGCACGAGTTCGCCAGCCTCGCCTCGAACGGCCTGTGGTTCGAGATGCTGCTCATGCAGATCCTGATCAAGGATGTCTACAGCCAGGACCCCCGCACCGATCAGGTGCACTACGCGCTGACCGAGATCGCCGACGAGTGCCGCCACATGACCATGTTCGGCAAGGCCTGCGAGCGGATCGGCGCTCCCGCGTACGGGCCGATCCCGGTCCTGCACCACGGCGGCAAGATCCTGCCTACGCTGGTCAAGGGACCCTCCGCGTACGCGTCGGTGCTCGTGGCCGAGGAGGTGCTGGACCGGTTGCAGCGCGACCAGATGTACGACGAGGAGGTCCAGCCGCTGGTGCGCATGGTCAACCGCATCCACGTGATGGAGGAGGCCCGTCACGTCACCTTCGCCCGCGAGGAGGTGGTGCGCCGGATGCGGGAGTGCAACGCCGCCGAGCGCGCTTATCACCAGCAGATGACGGCCGTGGTGGCGTTCTGCATCGTCGCCGCGCTGGTCAACCCCCGGCTCTACAAGTCGGTCGGGCTCCGTCCGAGGGACGCCTACCGGGTGGCGATGAACAACCCGAACTGGCAGGACACCGTCCACTGGATGGGCGAGAAGATCATGCCGTTCCTCCAGGAGGCCGGGATGATCGGCAAGTCCGGGATGATCTGGTGGAAGAAGGCGGGGTTGATCCGGTGACCGTCGAACAACTCACTCCGAACACGTTCACCACCGGCGACGGAACCCGACTCCGGGTGCACGTCGACGACGTGGCGGACGCGCCGGTCACCGTCGTGTTCGTGCACGGGTGGACGCTGAGCAGGCACACGTGGGACCGCGTGTCGCCCGGACTGTCCTCCGAGGTCGGAACACCGGTGCGCACGGTGCGCTTCGACCTGCGCGGGCACGGCGACTCCGATCCGTCGCCCGCGGGCACGGCCACGATCGAGCGCTGCGCCGATGACCTCGCCGAGGTCATCGGCCACTACGTCCCCGACGGCCCGATCGTGCTGGCCGGGCACTCGATGGGCGGCATGACGATCATGGCCCTGGCCGAGCGGTACCCGCGGCTGTTCGCCGACCGCGTGACCGGGACGGCGCTGGTGGCGACTTCGGCCGGGGAGCTGGCCGAGCCCGGCCTGGGGCTGCCGAAACCGGTGGCCGCCGTGTTCAACGCGGGGGAGCGCCTGCTGCGCTCCTGGCTGGCCGCCTCGCGCAGGCTTGTCGTGGGCAAGCGCTCGGCGTGGATGCGTCCCGGGCTGCGCTGGTTGCTGTTCGGTTCGCGGCCCGCCTCCGCCGACCTCGCGGTCACGGCCGAGTGGGTGGCCGGGTGCCATCCGGCGAGTTTCGCGGGCTTCCGCGAGTCGCTGGCCGAGCACGATCGGACCGGGGCGTTGGAGCGTTTGCGGTCGGTGCCCGCGGTGGTGCTGGTGGGGCTGGACGATCGGTTGTGCCCCTACGCGCACGCCCGGCGCATGGCCGACGCGGTTCCGGAGGCCGAGCTGATGGTCTACGCCGGGGCGGGGCACATGTTGCCGCTGGAGCGCGCCGACGAGGTCACAGCGCGTATCGCCGGTGTCGTCCGCGCCGCCGTGCGCGGATGAGACGCCGTCCGGTTCGTCTTCGGTACCGTGGGGAGGGCGAACCGGCCGGACGAAAGGATCACCCGTGGGACAGCACGCAAGCGGTGTCCACCACCATCACGGCTATGTCGAGGATGCGCCGCTGAACACGGCCATGCCCGCCCACGAGCGCCCGACCCGGCTCGACGCCGCCGAGGTGTTGCAGACTCCGGACGAGGTGGCCCAGTGGCTGGCCAGCACGTTGCGCGCGGCCATGGGCAAGTCCGAGGAGGAGGTCGGTTTCACCGACGAGTGGG
Source organism: Halosaccharopolyspora lacisalsi (assembly GCF_014137975.1). Taxonomy (GTDB): domain Bacteria; phylum Actinomycetota; class Actinomycetes; order Mycobacteriales; family Pseudonocardiaceae; genus Halosaccharopolyspora; species Halosaccharopolyspora lacisalsi. Next base: position 317,843 of record NZ_JACGWZ010000001.1, read on the forward strand.
CCCAGTGGGTCAAGTTCGCCCAGGCGGGCGAAACCATCACCACCGGCCTGCGCGACGGCCCGACCATCAGCGCCGTGGCCGTTTCCGAGGACGAGTGCCGCTGCGACACGACGCCGCTGGTACCGGTAGGCGGGAAGAAACGCAGCCGCTGACCTGAGAGCTCACTGGCTGGCTTGCTTAGGGGGCGGGTGGCGGAACTTCGGGCTCCGCCGCCCGCCCTGTCGTCGTCCCTCGACGGTCACGGGCTCCCGGTGGTCACGGGGCCGCCGAGGTCGCGGTGGTGATGCTTCCCTCGGTGTCGTACTCCAACTCGATGTGGTGATCGGCGTGCTCGCCCGCGGCCAGGCGGAAACCGGCCGATTCCGGTTCGGGGCCGCGTGCCACCAGGGTGTAGCCGCCTCCGGTGAGGCCGTCGAAGGCGTAGCTGCCGTCGGAATCGGGTGTGGTCACGGCGATGCTGGTGCCGGTCTCGTCGAGCAGGATCAGTCGCAACTCGGTCAGCGGCGTGCCGTCCGCACGGGCTCGCACGGTGCCCCGGACCCGGCCTGCCGCGGACAGCGCGATGTCGCGACGCGTGTGCTGCTCGGCGTGCGTGATGGCGGCGGCAGCGGGCTGGTGACCGGGAGCCGAGGCGGTGAGCGTGTAGGAACCCGCGTCGACCCCGTGAATGGTGTAGTCACCCTCCGGCCCGGTGGTGGCCACGTCGAGGACCTCGCCCCGGGCATCGGTGAGCGTCACCGTGGCTGCCGGGACGCCGCGATTTCCGGCCCCGGTGACGGTGCCGGTGACCGCACCGGCTCCGCTGCCGTCCACGGTCACGTCGTGCTGGATGGTCCGATCGTCGACGGTGACCGCCTCGACGCTGGGCTCGCGCTTGTCGGAGGAGACCACGAGCAGGTAGTTGCCGGGACCCGGCAGGCTCAGTTCGTAGCCGCCGGTGTCATCGGTGTACGTGCGCGCAGCCTGCCCACCGGCCGAGTCGATCACGGTTACCGTGGCACCGCCGAAGGCGCGGCCCGCGGTGTCGCGGAGCTGCCCGCGCACTCCCGGCAGGGAGCGATCCTGCACGGCGGTGGTCGGCCGGGTGGTTTCCGGATCGGGAGCCGCGGGGGCGGGTTCGACCGCCTCCGCCGACTCGGCGGACGCGCCGGTCTCGGCGTTGCGCGTGGTCCCCAGCGGCTTCTCCCGTTGCATCAGCGCCAGCACGAACGCCACCGCCAGCAGCGGAACGAAGTAGCGGAACACCGGTGGCAGTGCCCCCGCGAACGCCTCGATGAAGCCGTCGCGCAGCGGTGGCGGCATGCTCTCCAGCGCTTCGGGGGTGATGCTGCTGGCGTGTGACGAGGCCTGCTCGGCCAACTCCGGCGGCAGCGCCTGGTCCAGCTGGTTCGACAGCCTGCTGTTGAACAGCGTTCCCACCAGCGCGGTGCCCACGGACGCGCCGAGTTGACGGAAGAAGTTGACTCCGGAGGTCGCCGTCCCCAGGTCGGAGCGGGGCACCGAGTTCTGCACGGCCGTGGTCAGCACCGGCATGATGGAACCGATACCGGCGCCGAGGAAGACCATGTAGACGCCCGCTTCCACGCGGGTGGTGTCGACGCCCATCGTGGACAGCAGGTACATCCCGACGCCGGCCAGCACCGTGCCGTAGATCGGGAAGATCTTGTAGCGCCCGAACTGGGTGATCAGCTGCCCGGTCAGGAACGACGCGCCCATCATGCCCAGGACCATGGGCAGCATCAGCAGTCCCGAGTTGGTCGCTCCGGCGCCACCGACGATCTGCAGGTAGGTCGGGATGTAGGTCACGGCGCCGAACATGGCCAGCCCGACGGCCAGCCCCAGCGCCACGCAGACGACGAAGACGCGGTCGGTGAACAGCCGCAGCGGAAGCACCGGTTCGGGGGCGTGGCGCTCGGCGAAGAACCAGCCCGCGGTCAGCACGACGAACCCGGCGAGCAGCCCGAGGATCGTCGGGCCGTCCCAGGCGTACTCGGTGCCGCCCCAGCTGGTGATCAGCACGAGGCAGGTGACCGCTCCGCCCATCAGCACGGCCCCGGGATAGTCGATTCGCGGGGTGCGATCGTTGCGGGGGAGCTTGAGCACCAGGCTGACCACGGTGACCGCGATCGCGCCCAGCGGGATGTTGATGTAGAAGATCCAGCGCCAGCTCAGCTGTTCGGTGAAGAACCCGCCCAGCAGCGGTCCGATCACGGTGCCGATGCCGATCAGCGGAGCCAGCAGGCTCATGTAGCGCCCGCGCTCCCGGGGGCTGGTGATCTCACCGATGATCGCCTGCGCGCCGACCATCAGTCCGCCCGCACCGACGCCCTGTAGGGCGCGGAAGGCGATGAAGGTCTCCATCGACTGCGCGATCCCCGCCAGCACCGATCCGAGCAGGAACACGCCGATGGAGAACAGGAACACGGGTTTGCGGCCGAGCAGGTCGCCCAGCTTGCCGTACAGCGGCATGGTGACGACCTGACCGAGCAGATAGGCGGTCACCGTCCAGGAGATCTGGTCGAAGCCGTGCAGGTCCCCGGCGATGGTGGGCAGCGCGGTGGACACGATCGTCTGGTCCAGTGCCGCGAGCAGGATGCTCAGGATCAGGCCGACGAAGATCAGCCAGATGCGTCCCCGGCTCAGCTGCACCTCCTCCTGGGGAGGTGGAGCGGGCTCGCCACCGGATTTCTGGGCGCGCGAGGGCGCGGCGTGTGTCAACGAAACTCCTCATCGCCGGCAGGGCGGTGTCGGTCGTGGAACGTGGGTGTGGTGACGCCCTCGGTCGGTGCGGGCCGGTTGCCGGGGCGGTGTGCGCTAGAGACCGCCTTCGAGTCGGTCGAACGCCTCGTCGATCAGCGCGGCGAGCTCGGAGTCGCTGCTGCCGTGCCAGTGCTGGAAAACCACGCGAGCCACCATGGTGAACGTCGCCGCCACCAGCTTGGGACGCAGCTCGTGTTCGGAGTCGGCACCGAGGTGCTCGGCCACGGCTTCGGCGATGGCTCGCTCGCCGGCGGCGAAGTTGGCCATGTGCTGTGGCAGCAGCGCCGGATTGTCGGAGAGCAGCTGCTTGCGCAGCAGCATGTCCTCCCGCATGTCGACCACGTCGGCCGCCGCCTCGTGCAGGGCGCGGCGCAGGATCGGCAGCAGCGGCTGATCGGGTGCGGCTTCCAGCGCCGCGCGCACCCGGCGCTGAAGGCCCGTCCCGTCGCCGACCAGCGCTTCTTCCTTGCTGCCGAAGTAGTTGAAGAACGTCCGTGTCGAGACCCCGGCGTCCTCGCTGATCGCCTCGACCGTGACCTGCTCCACGCCGTGTGCCGTCGCCAGCCGCAGCGCCGCGCGCTGGAGCGCGTGCCGGGTGGCCTGCTTCTTGCGCTCCCGCAGCCCGGTACCGGATTCCTCTCCCGTCATCGCCACACGACTATGATTGCACGGCGCGCAAAATTTCTCAAAGTGCAAAAACATGTTGGGTTCGCCACAGGCCGGCCGGCCGGCGGGCGGGTCGGTCGTGGCGTCACCGTGGCGTCCGGGGGCCCGGGTGCAGTACCGCGAAAACGCGGTTTCGCGGGGAACCAGCCCGCTCGGCCACGTCGGGTACGCGATTACTCTCCGGACCGAGGGGGCGCTATCCGGTACCTGCGCGGTGACCGGGCTTTTCGCCGATCAACCGTGTTGGAGGGGGAAACCGGCCAGGCCCTTCCAGGCCAGGGTGGACATGAGGTTGACGGCCTCTTCCCGAGGAATCGAGTGCTGGCTGTTGTCCAGCCAGTCACGGGCGGTGACCTGACTCAGACCGACCAGTCCGACCGCGAGCAGTCGGGCACGGTCGTGGTCGAGTCCCGCGTCGGCGGTGACAGCCTCGGCGACCGCGTCCACGCAGGCCGACAGCGCGCCTTCGACCGCCTGCTCCACGGCGGGCTCCCCGCGCAGGTCGGACTCGAACACGAGCCGGAACGCCTGGTCCTCGCCGTCGACGAACTCGTAGAGGGCACCGACGGCAGCGCGCACGCGCTGCTTGTTGTCCGGGGTGGATTCGATGGCGTGCCGAACCCGGTGCACCAGTTCGGCGCCGTGCTTTTCCAGCAGTGCCAGGTACAGCTCCAGCTTCCCGGGAAAGTGCTGGTAGAGCACGGGCTTGCTGACTCCGGCCCGCTCGGCGATGTCGTCCATGGCGGCCGCGTGGTAGCCGTTGGTGACGAACACGTGCTGAGCCGCCACAAGCAGCTGGGCCCGGCGCGCGTCCCGAGGAAGCCGACCCCCTCGCGTCGGCTGCTCGGTACCGTGCTGCGCGGTCTCGGTCATGTGGCCTCCACCCGGATCATGCTGTGCCCCCCGGGCGGTGATTGTCCGACCGGGACCCCCGACTTTACCCCTCGGTAGTGGGGTCTCGTGGTGCTGTTCGCCGGAGTGCGCGACAACCGGCGAGAAGGCGTCGGATTGGGCATCCTGGAAGCCGTGACGGTGAACTCTTCCCAGACTCCCCCCGGAGCCCAGTTACCACGCCCCCGGCTGCGTCCGCTGCGCCGGCGTGGGGTGCTTCCCGCGGCGCCGTTGTCCGAGTCCGAGTTGCCCGCGGTCGACACCACGGTTCGCCCCGCGGAGGGGAGACTGCTCGACATCGACACCTCGCTGGGACGCGAACAGCTGTTCGTCCGCGAGAAGCCCGGGCCGGATCCGCTCGCGGACACGGCGGTGTTCCTGCACGGCCTGGCCGGTTCGTCCTCGAACTGGACCGACCTGGGCCATCTGCTCGGATCCCGAATGCGCACCGTCGCCGTCGATCTTCCCGGGTTCGGCTTCACCGAGCCCCCGGAGGGGTTCGACTACACCCACCACGCGCACGCCGAGATCGTGATCGGGCTGCTGGAACACCTCGACGCGGGTGAGCTGCACCTGGTCGGCAACTCCTTCGGCGGAGCCGTCGCCGTCGAGGTCGCCGCCCGGCGTCCGGACCTGGTCGCGACCCTGACCCTGATCTCCCCGGCCGTGCCCGACCTGCGTCCCAGCCTGCGGCGCATCTCCGACGGTCGGCTCGCGGTGGCCTACCTGCCGCTGATCGGTGCCAGGGCACGGCGCCAGCTGGCCGCCACCAGCGCGCGTGAGCGCGTGCAGCGACTGATTCGACTGTGCTTCGCCGATCCCGACTCGGTACCGGCCAACCGGGTGGAGGAGACCGTCGAGGAGTTCGTCGCCAGGGACCGGTTGCCCTGGGCGGTGTCCGCGTTGGCGAGCACCACGCACTGCCTGATTCGTTCGTGGCTGCTCGATCCGTCGCTGTGGTCGACGCTGCGCCGGGTCGAGGCTCCGACGCTGGTGGTGTGGGGCGAGCGGGATCGTGTGATGAGCGTGCGCAAGGCGCGGCGCACGGCTCGCGAGCTCCCACGGGGCAGACTGCTCGTGCTTTCGCGAACCGGTCACGTGGCGCAGATGGAGCGCCCGTCGATCCTGGCCAGGGCGGTGCTGGGCATGTGCGCGGCGGTGCGCGCGGAGGCCTGGTGAGAACACCGCTCCCGTCGGTTCGCTCGATCACGCAGGGTGCCGGGCGAAGCTGCTCGCCGTGCCGTGCTGTGACACCCTGGTCGGGTGCGTGGGCCGATCGAAGAACCGAGTGATTCCCCCGACGAACGCTCCACCGGTGGACGGGGCGAACCACTGGCGGCCTCGTGGAATCCCACCCCGGAGGAGGAACCGGAGCCCGGTTCGCGGCGGCGTCGACTGATCTCCAGATACAGCTGGGGGCTCTACGTCGTTCCGCTGCTGGTGGTGATTTCCGCGCTGGCGGTGACGCAGATCGTTCAACCCCCGCGCGGAAGCTCGGGGGAGGGCTCGGCCGGTGCGGCCCCGACCTCGGCCGACGTGCTCGATCCTCCGGAACTCACCGAGGCTCCTCGCGGTCAGACCTACGAGCCGAAGCTGTTCTCCGCCGAGCTCCCGCCGGGCGGGCCGGTTCCGAAGACCGGTGCCGGCACGTTCGAGGTGATGCCCGGTACCTCGCCGCGCATCGGCTCCGGCAAGCTCTACCGGTACACGATCGAGATCGAGACCGGTGTCGAGCTCATCGAGGGCAACGACTCCTTCGCGCGCCTGGCGGAGCAGACGCTGTCCGATCCGCGCAGTTGGACCAACCCGCGTGCCGGGGGCATTTCGCTGCAGCGGGTGGACGCCAAGGGACCACGCCCCGATTTCCGGGTCACGCTGGTCAGCCGGAACACCGCGCGCGAGGTCTGCGGATACGGCAACGGGCTGCCCTACGACGCCTCCTGCCGGATCGGGGAGCGGGTCTACATCAGCACCGCTCGGTGGGTGCGCGGCGCGGTCGCCTTCGACGGCGACATCGGCACCTACCGGCGCTACGTGGTCAACCACGAGGTCGGGCACGTCCTCGACAACGATCACGTGGCCTGCACGGAGCAGGGCGAGCTCGCGCCGGTGATGATGCAGCAGACCTTCAGCGTGTCCAACAACGAGCTGCACAAGCTCAACGAGCGCGTCTCGCAGGGCACCGAGATCCCGGCCAACGGGTTCGTGTGCAAGCCGAACGCGTGGCCCTTCCCGCTGGGCAACCACGCCGCCTGAGCGGTTCCGGCGAGGTCACCGCTCCGGCAGCGGTCCTGCGTGACCTGTTGCACCCCACGAACGTCCGGGGCGGGGCCTGAATCCGGCTGTCCTCCCGGATGATGGGAGTACCTTGGGCGAGGGAAGACCATGGGCCAGTCTTGCGTTGCACTCTCCGTGAGGCGTCCGCGGAGCGGGCGCCGCCACGGACCGTCCGGAGGCATCCCACGGGTGCCGCTTCCGGAGAGGTAAGGACCACTGAGGAGGAGCTCGGAGATGTCCGGCGATGAAACCCGGGTGACACTCCCGCCGCTCGTCGAACCCGCGGCGGAGCTGACCAAGGACGAGGTCGCGCGCTACAGCCGCCACCTGATCATCCCGGATGTCGGGATGGAAGGGCAGAAACGCCTGAAAAACGCCAAGGTGCTGGTGATCGGTGCCGGTGGGCTGGGCAGCCCCGCGCTGCTCTACCTGGCCGCGGCCGGAGTCGGCACGCTCGGCATCGTCGAGTTCGACGCGGTGGACGAGTCGAACCTGCACCGTCAGATCATTCACGGCCAGTCCGACCTGAACCGCTCCAAGGGCGAGTCGGCCAAGGACTCCATCGCCGAGGTGAACCCGCTCGTCCAGGTCAACCTGCACGAGACGCACCTGACCTCGGAAAACGCCCTGGACATCTTCCGGGACTACGACCTGATCCTGGACGGCACCGACAACTTCGCCACCCGGTACCTGGTCAACGACGCGGCGGTGCTGCTGGGCAAGCCCTACGTCTGGGGATCGATCTTCCGCTTCGAGGGCCAGGCCAGCGTGTTCTGGGACGCCCACGGGCCGAACTACCGCGACCTCTACCCCGAGCCGCCGCCGCCGGGAATGGTGCCCTCCTGCGCCGAGGGCGGCGTGCTCGGCGTGCTGTGCGCCTCGATCGGCTCGATCATGGTCAACGAGGCGATCAAGCTCATCGTCGGTATCGGTGAGACGTTGCTCGGCCGGCTGATGATCTACGACGCGCTGGAGATGAGCTACCGCACGGTCAAGATCCGCAAGGATCCCAGCGCCGACGAGGTCACCGAGCTCATCGACTACGAGACCTTCTGCGGCGTGGTATCCGACGACGCGCAGCAGGCCGCGGCGGGCAGCACCATCACCCCGCGCGAGCTCAAGGACAAGTTCGACTCCGGAGAGAAGTTCGAGCTCGTCGACGTGCGCGAACCGCACGAGTACGAGATCGTCAAGATCGACGGATCGACGCTGATCCCCAAGGACCGCATCCTGTCGGGGGAGGCGCTGGCCGAGCTGCCGCAGGATCGTCAGATCGTGCTGCACTGCAAGACCGGTGGTCGTTCGGCGGAGGCGCTGTCGGCCCTGCACAACGCGGGCTTCTCCAACGCCGTGCACGTCGGCGGTGGGGTTACCGGCTGGGCCAATGAAATCGATCAAAGCCTGCCGACTTACTGAGGAGTCGAGGCCGGGTTCCGCGCGTGGTCCGTGCGGAACCCGGCCCGGGCACGTAGGTGACTGGCGTGAGCAGAAATGTGGTGCCATCACGGCACCACGGCTCGCATGAATCTGCGCGAAGTTCCCGACGAGGTCCACGCGGCTCTTGCCAGAGCCGCCGAGGACAACCACCAGTCCCCGAACGCCTTCGTGGTGGAGCGTCTGACCGAAGTGGTCGGCGTGCTGCACAGGGCGGAGTACGTGGTTTCTTACACGCCACCACGGGGAACCGGTGTGTCGATGGATGACGCCGTGGCGGCCGCACGATAAGTACGTGAGGCCCCATGAGCCCGGCTGTGGTCGACGCGTCGGTATTGACCGCTTTCTACGTCGCTGGTGCCCCGCGTCCTCCCCAGGCCGTGCGGCGTTTGTCAGCTGGTCACGCGCTGTTCGCCCCGGCCCGTTTTGATGCCGAAATCGTTTCGGCACTACGTGGTGTGGCCGAGGGGAACGCCGTTCTCGCCGAGGCCGTACCCGGTGCCCTTCGCCATCTCGCAGGGTCGTCGGTTCGCCGCGTGCCGGTCGCGCCCCTGATGGAGCGGATGTGGGGCCTGCGCCACAACATCACCGCTTGCGACGCCGCCTATGTGGCGCTCGCCGAACAATGGGACGCCGACCTGATCACGTGCGACGCGAAGCTGGCAGGTTCCGGTGGACGGTGTCGTTTCGATGTCGTCGAATAGTCGGTCGGAAACCCGGCGACTTACCGGAGCGCCTGCCACGGAATCCCGGACGCTGCGGGTAGCGTCACATTCGTGAGTGCAACGCCGGAGCCACCCCCGTCGCACGTGCGCGCGGCATTCGGCGCGCGGGACGAGGAACCCGAACTGCTGGAGGGCGGAGTCGCATGGCGCTGCGACGAAATCGTGCTCAAGCCGGTCGCCAACACCGCGGAGGCCGCGTGGGTCGCCCAGACGCTGGGCACCCTCGAACCCGATGAGGTCCGGCTGGCCAGGCCGCTGCGCTCCACCGACGGCCGGTGGGTGGTTTCGGGGTGGTCGGCCAGCCGCAACCTCATCGGCCGGCCCGAGCCCCGCCACGACGAGGTCGTGGCCATGTCGCTGCGGTTGCACGCCTCCTGCGGTTTCCTGGCGCGTCCGCGTTTCCTGGACGCCCGCCAGGACATCTACGCGCTGGCCGACCGAATGGCCTGGGCGGAGGTGGATTTTCCGCTGCAGGCCGACAAGGGCGGTCGGCTCTACGACGTGCTGGCGGCCTCGCGACGCAAGATGCAGCTACGTCCCCAGGTCGTGCACGGGGACCTGTTCGGCAACGTGCTGTTCGCGGGCAACGTCGCACCGGGGCTGATCGACTTCACCCCGTACTGGCGTCCCGCCGAGTGGGCGGCCGCCGTCGCGGTCATCGACGCCCTGGCCTGGGGCGGCTCGGACCCGGCCATCGTGGAGCGCTGGTCGCACCTGGCCGAGTGGCCGCAGGCCCTGCTGCGTGCCCTGCTGTTCCGCCTCGCGGTCCACGCCCTGCACCCGCGCTCCACCACGGCCTCCCTGGGTGGTCTCGAACACGCCTCCCAAACGGTCCTGGAAGTACTCTGAGCGACGCGTTCGTGTGACGATGAGGACGTGAACGACGACAGGACCGCCCGACCGCTGGAGGGTTGCACCGTCGGTGTGACCGCCGAGCGCAAGGCCGAGGAGTTCGGCGCCCTGCTGACCAAGAAGGGGGCGCACGTGGTGCACGGGGCGGCGATGCACACCGTCCCGCTGCCGGAGGACGGCGAACTCGCCGAGGCGACTCGGCGGGTGCTGGCCTCGCCGGTGGCCTTCGTGGTCGCCACCACCGGAGTCGGTTTCCGGGGCTGGCTGGAAGCCGCCGAACACGACGGACTCGGCTCCGGGCTGGTCGAACACCTGCGCTCGGCGACGTTGCTGGCTCGGGGGGCCAAGGCGCTCGGCGCCATCCGAGGTGCCGGGCTGCCCGATGCGTGGAGCGCTCCCTCGGAGGAGTCCTCCGAGGTCTTCGACCACCTGCTGGAGCACGACCTCGCCGGTAAGCGGGTCGTCGTGCAGCTGCACGGCCAACCCATGACGGAGTACCGGGAGAAGTTGCGCGCGGCCGGAGCCGAGGTGATCGCGGTCCCGGTGTACCGGTGGACCGATCCGCTCGATCTCGACGCGCTGGACCACTTGATCGGTGAGATCGTCGCCGGTCGGGTGGACGCGCTGCCGTTCACCAGTGCCCCGGCGGCGGCGAACCTGCTGGACCGGGCACAGCGGCTGGGACGCGGCGAGGAGCTGCACGAGGCGCTGCGCTCACGGGTGCTGCTGGCCTGCGTCGGTCCGGTCACCGCAGCACCGATCGCCCGAGCGGGACTGCCCTACGTCATGCCCGAGCGCGCCAGGACCGGTTCACTCGTGCGCCTGCTCACCGAGCGACTCCCCGGGAGTTGAGGTCGGATGTGCGTCCCAGCGGTGGCGGCGCATGTCGACGCGGCCGTTGTCGGCGAGGACGCCTTCGGTCCGCAGCAGCTCGAGTTGGCGCTGCCGGAGGTGTCCGGCCGTGGTGCCGTCGGAGCGCAGTACCCGGTACCAGGGCAGGTCGGCGCCGTCCTCGGCCAGCATTCGACCGACCAGCCGTGGCGAGCGCAGCCCGGCGAGCTCGGCCACGTCACCGTAGCCCAGTACCCGTCCCGGCGGGATCGACGCGACGACCGATCGGACCCGCTCCAGCGTCTCCTCGTCCACGGCTCCAGTCTCGCAGAGCGCCGAACGGGGTTGATTGCCACTCCTTCGGGTGAATCGAGTCGCGTGAAGTCCAGTCGGGTGAAAACGCGTCACCCGTTCCGGTGGGGTGACCCGGTTTCGCGCGAAACCGGGGTCTTACAAGACCGCGACCGTCGCACCGAGGTGTTGTCCACGGACTCCGGTCGCCCGGAAGTGCCGGTCGCGGTGTTCAGCCGCCTACTCCGGGGACGGTCTCAGCCGCCGAAGTCGGCGACGAGCCCGGTGAACTCCCAGGGTCGCTGGTCGATGCCGCTGCACGAGGACGAGGCCGCGCCGCCGTCGGGGCAGGGACGATCACGGTTGACCGCCCAGAAGCTCAACCGCCCCAGCCCCTTGCTCTTCGCGTAGTCGGCGATCTCGTGGAAATCGGCGACCGCGACGGTCTCGTCGGAGTTGGTCCGACCGTTCATCGACGTGATGCCGATGTGGGCGTACGCCTCGGCGGCGCCGTAGCCGAAGGCTCCCCGCACGGTCTCGTGGAGCGCCTCGGTGGCGTTGACGGTGTCGCGGACCATGTCGGTCCCACCGAAGTTGAACGGCAGGACGGTCCACACGTCGACGCCGGCTTCGAGTTCGGCTCCTCGCCGGACCAGCCGCTCGCCCCACCAATTCGGCCCGTCCTTGGCCGTGGGGAAGGTGACGACGGTGCGCAGCTCGGGATTGTCCCGCTGAACGATGTTCAGCGCCTTCAGGATGCGGTCCTGGGCGGCCTGACTCTCGAACTCCGCTGCCTCGACGTCGATCTCGACGGCCTCGAGCTCGTAGGCGTCGATCACCTTTTGGTAGGCCCCCGCGAGCGCCCGCGCGTTCGGGCAGACCAAGCCGAGCTTGGGGCCGCCGTGTCCGCCGATCGAGGGCATGACGTCACCGCCCGCGTCGCGGATGGCCCGGATCGTGTCCTGCTGGGGGCCGTCCAGGGGCCGCTCGCCGCCCCACGCCGGGTTGCAGGTGCCGTCGGAGATCAGGAAAGCCATCGCGAAGCTGCCGATCCCGGTGGACCGCATCACCTCGGCGGGCTCGGGGGGATCGCCCCAGGGATACAGGTAGGGCGAGGCCGCCACCGGCTTCGGTGTCACGGAGGGAGGGGGCTGCGGTGCGCGAGCCGCTTTCGGAGCGGGAAAGGAGTCCGTGTGCTGCGCGGAGCCGGTTCCGCAGGCGGAGACGGCGGCCAGTGCGAGGGCGCACACCGCGGCCGGAACGGCTCCCGGCCGAAGAGCTCGCCTGCGTCCGATCGTGCCCATGTGTCCTCCGGCGAAGGTTCGTGTGTTGGTCGGTTCCGAGCCGCTCACCGGATCGGGCGGTGCGACCCGGAGGCGGGCAGGACGGCGTTTTCCGGCGCCCTGACGACACTTTGGCGCAACAGCGGTTTCGCCGCTCGCTCAATCGGGTGGCGCCGACGGCGATCACACGTCCGGTACCGGGCGTGCCGGTACCGACCCACCTCCGTCGGTCCGGCGGCGCGGCATGGTTCCATCGTGGTCGTGACCTCCACGGAAGCTCCCGCTCTCGTTCGCCGCGGCGACGCGGGCCGACAGCGGTACTCGTGGGACGCCCGGGCCCGTCGGGTGCTGGAGCACGACGGCGGCTTCCTGCGGGTCCTCGGCGGCCCCGGCACGGGCAAGACCACGTTGTTGGCCGAAGCGGCGGCCGACCGGATTCGCGGTGGTGCACCTCCGGAGTCGGTGCTGGTGCTGACCACGAGTCGCGATGCGGCGCTGCGGATGCGATCACTGATCGCCCGGCTCGTCACCGACTCGGCCGAAGTCCACACAGCTCGGGAAAAACTCGTGCGCACGGTGCACTCCTACGCCTTCGGCGTGCTGAGCTCGCAGGCCGCGCGCGACGACCTCCCACGCCCCACCCTGCTCAGCGGCCCGGAAAAGGACGCCCGGGTGCGCGACCAGCACAAGGACGAGCTGGAGGCCGGCATTGGCGACTGGCCGGAAGCGCTGCGTCCGGCCCTGGCGGCGGAAGGTTTCGTCGACGAGCTGCGGGACATGCTGATCCGCGCGAAGAAGCACGGACTCTCCCCGGAGCGACTGATCGAGCTCGGTCGGAGCCACGGACGTCCGGAGTGGATGGCGGCGGGAGAGTTCCAGCTCCGGGAGGAGCAGGGCGCGCTGCTCGAGCACTCCTCGGCCTGGGACGCCGAGGAGATGGTGAGCGCGGCGCTGCGAGCCTTCGACACCGACTCCGCGCTGCTGACGGCCGAACGCGAGCGCGTGCGTCACGTCCTGGTGGACGACGCGCAGGACCTGGACCTGCAGCAGTACGAGCTGTGCTGCCGCCTCGGAAGCACGTCCGCGGAGTTCCTGCTGTTCGGAGACCCGGACCAGGCCGTGTCGTCGTTCCGCGGGGCCGATCCGCGCTGCCTGCTGGAGTCCGATCCGGACGGTGACCGGACGACGGTGCTGACCACCGACCACCGGATGCCCTCGGCGATCCGCACCGGCGTGCGGCGGTTGGTGGACCGGCTACCCGGCTCCGGCCCGCAGCGCGAGCTCACCGGAGCGGAGACCGAGCCCGGCTCGCTCCGGGTGCGGGTGCTGGCCTCTCCCGCCCAGGAAGCGGCGTGGGTGGCCGACCAGCTGCGCCGATCCCACCTCATCGACGGGGTGGCCTGGTCGGAGATGGCCGTGCTGGTTCGCTCCACCGGCCTGTCACTGCCGGTGTTGCGCCGCGCGCTGCTGGCCGCCGGGGTTCCGCTGGCGCTGCCCGCCGACGACGTGCCCCTGGCGCAGCGCGGCGCGGTCCGTCCCCTGTTGACGCTGCTGCGGTGCGCCGTCAGACCGGAGGCATTGGACGCCGACGCCGCAGACGAGTTGCTCCGGTCACCGCTGGGCGGGGCGGACCCGTTGGCGTTGCGGCGGCTGCGTCGCGGGCTGCGTCGGCTGGAAGCGGCCGAGGGTGGTGAACGAGGCAGCGGTGACCTCCTCGTCGAGGTCCTGCTGCACCGGGACCGGCTGGCAGCGCTGGAGGACGGCGCGGCCGAACCCGCCCGGCGGGTCGCCGAGTTGCTGCGCCTCGGCGCCGAGGCCGGGCACCGCGGCGTCGAGCACACGCTGTGGCAGGTGTGGAAGGCCTGCGGGCTCGAACGGCAGTGGCTGAGTCGCACCGAACGGGGTGGTCTCTCCGGTGCTCAGGCCGACCGCGACCTCGACGCCGTGGTGGCGTTGTTCGAGGCCGCGGCCCAGTACGCCGAGCGCCATCCCGGTGCGGACGCGGCGGCCTTCGCCGACTGGCTGGACGGCCAGCAGATCTCGGGAAGCTCGCTGGCGCCGACCGCCCCCGCGGGGGAGGCGGTGGAGGTGCTGACCGCGCACGCCGCGGGTGGCAGGCAGTGGGAGGTCGTGGCGATCCCCGGAGTGCAGGAGGGAACCTGGCCGGACCTGCGGCAGCGCGGTTCGTTGCTGGGATCGGAACACCTGGTCGACGTGCTGTCCGGAGTGGAGGAAACGGACCGGGTCTCGGCCACGGCACCGCTGCTGGCCGAGGAGCGCAGACTGCTGCTGGTGGCGACCAGCCGGGCACGGAGTGAGGTGCTGGTCAGCGCGGTGCGCGGGGAGGACGACCGGCCCTCGCGCTTCCTCGACGAGCTGGAGGGGGTGGCGCACGATCCCGAGTCGGTGCAGCGGCCGCTGCTGCAGCCGCAGCGAGGGCTGTCGCTGCCCGAACTGGTCGGGGAGCTGCGGCAGGTCGTCTGCGACGCCGAGGCCGCCCCGGGGCGTCGCGAGCGGGCCGCCGCCCAGCTCGCTCGACTGGCCGCGGAGAACGTCCCCGGCGCGCATCCGGACAGCTGGTACGGCCTTCCCGAACCGTCCACAGCGGAACCGCTGCTCGAGGCGGGTGAGCCCGCCAGGATCAGCCCGTCCACGGTGGAGGTGCTGACCTCGTGCCCGCTGCGGTGGATGCTCGAACGCCACGGTGGTCAGGACGCCGCCGAGCTGGCCTCGGTCACCGGGACGCTCGTGCACGCCCTGGTGCAGCAAGCCGCCGAAGGGGCCGACGCCGAACAGTTGCGCAAGGAGCTGGACACGGCCTGGGAGTCGGTCGACGCCGGTGCCCCCTGGTTCTCCAGGAAGGAGCGCAAGCGGGTCGAGGGGATGCTGGAGGCGTTCCTGACGTGGTTGGACTCCTCGCGGGGCGAGCTGACCCAGCTCGGCGTCGAGCGGGACCTCGACCTGAAGATCCCCGCGCGTGATGAGGACGGACCGTGGCTGCGGCTGCGCGGACGGGTGGACCGGCTGGAGTCCGACGCGCAGGGGCGCCCGGTGGTGATCGACGTCAAGACCGCGAAAACCCCCGTGACCAAGGACGAGGCGCAGCAACACCCGCAGCTGGCCGTGTACCAGCTCGCCGCCGCGCTGGGTGCCTTCGGAGGTGAGGAGGGGGGCGAGCCCGGTGGCGCCCGGCTGCTGTACGTCGCCAAGCCCGAGGCCCGCAGCGGAGCCGCTGTCGAGCGCGACCAGCCGCGGCTCGACGAGGAACGGGTGCGGGTGTGGCTCGACGTCGTCCACGACGCGGCGGCATCCAGCACCGGGCCGTCGTTCCTGGCTCAGCAGAACTCGGACTGCTCCCGGTGCCCGGCCCGCACAAGTTGCCCCGTGCACTCGTCGGGAAGGCAGGTCGGTCAGTGATCAGTCCACAGCGGATCGCCCACGCGCTGGGTCAGCATCCGCCGACGGCCGAGCAGTCCGCCGTCACCGGTGCGCCGCCCGAACCGGCGCTGGTGGTCGCGGGCGCGGGCGCGGGCAAGACCGAGACGATGGCCGCGCGGGTGGTGTGGCTGGTGGCGAACCAGCTGGTCACCCCGGACCGGGTGCTGGGCCTGACCTTCACCCGCAAGGCCGCGCGGCAGCTCGCCGACCGGGTGCGCGCGCGGCTGCGGCGGCTGGCGGGATCGGGACTGCTCAACGAGGTGGACCCCTCCGGTGAGCTGCGGTCGACGGTGCTGGCCACCGAACCGACCGTGCTGACCTACCACGCCTACGCGGGGCGCCTCGTCGGCGAGCACGGTCTGCGCGTGCCGGTGGAGCCGGGAGCGCGGCTGCTGACCGAGACGGCGGCCTGGCAGCTCGCGCACCGCGTCGTGTCCACCTGGACCGAGGACCTGGACACCGACAAGATTCCCTCGACGGTCACCGGATACGTGCTGTCCCTGGCGGGGGAACTGGCCGAGCACCTGGTCACTCCGGAGGACGTCCGGGAGCACGCCGAGAAGCTCTGCCACGTGGTGGAGAACGCCCCGCGCGCCAAGGGGCAACGCACCGCACTCCCGCAGGACCTGCTCAAGGTCGCGTCCGCCCAGCGGCTTCGCGTGGCCCTGCTGCCGCTGCTGAAGGAGTACTCGCGCCGCAAGCGCATCGAGGCGGCGATGGACTTCGCCGACCAGATGTCGTTGGCGGCGCGGCTGGCTTCCGAACACCCCTCCGTGGTCGCCGGTGAGCGGGAGCGCTTCGGCGCCGTGCTGCTCGACGAGTACCAGGACACCGGGCACGCGCAGCGCGAGTTGTTGCGCTCCCTGTTCGGCGGGGGCGAGACTTCGATCCCGGTGACGGCGGTCGGTGACCCGGCACAGGCCATCTACGGCTGGCGCGGTGCGAGCGCGGCGAACCTGCCGCGCTTCACCGAGGACTTCCCCCGGCGCCTCACACCTTCGGGTGAACTCGACGGTTTCGGCGCGAACCGCCCGAACCCCGCCGAGCTCGCAGTCGCCGAGCGCCACGATCTGCTGACGAGCTTCCGGAACCCGCCCGAGGTCCTGGAACTGGCCAACGTCGTGTCCGAGCCGCTGCGCGCGGCGGGGCTGGACGTTCGGGAGCTGCGCGCCGAGCAGGACGCGGAACCGGGCGACATCCGCTGCGTCCTCGTCGACGACATCCGGCGGGAACGCGAGTGGCTGGCCGACCGGATGGCGGCGCAGTGGCAACGGCGCCTGGACGAGACGGGCACGCCACCGACCGCCGCCGTGCTGATGCGCCGCCGTGCCGACATGACCGAGATGGCCGCCGCGCTGCGGGAACGCGACCTGCCCGTCGAGGTGGTCGGGCTGGGCGGGCTGCTCGACGAACCCGAGGTGCGGGACCTGGTCAGCGCGCTGCGCGTGCTGGTCGATCCGCTCGCGGGCACGGCGGCGATGCGGCTGCTGACCGGTTCGCGCTGGCGACTCGGTTCCGCCGATCTCGCCGCCCTGTCCGAGCGTGCCGGTGAGCTCGCCACCCGGAGCACGGCGTCCGAGGGCCCCAAGGACACCGTCTCCGCGGCGTTGCCGGGGGAACAGTCCGATCAGGCCGGTCTCGTGGACGCGCTGGACGATCCGGGCGAGGGCAAGCGCTACTCCCGCGACGGGTTCCGGCGCATCCGTCGCCTCGGCTCCGAGCTCGCGGCACTGCGCCACCGGCTCGAACAACCACTGTCCGAACTGGTCTCCGACGTCGAGCGCACCCTGCTGCTCGACATCGAGAGCATCGCCCGCCCCGGTGGCGTCGGTCGCGCCCACCTCGACGCCTTCGCCGACGTGGTCAACGAGTTCGCCACCGCCAACCCCGCCGCCACGCTGCCCTCGCTGCTGGACTACCTCGCAGCGGCCGAGCACGCCGAGGGCGGACTGGAACCCGGCGAGGTGGAGGTCGCCGACGACCGCGTGCAGGTGCTGACCGTGCACGCGGCCAAGGGGCTGGAGTGGGAGATCGTGGCACTGCCGCACCTGGTGCACGGTGTCTTCCCCGGCGGGCGCAAGGCGTCCAGCTGGCTGCGGTCGGTGACCGATCTGCCCGCGGGGCTGCGTGGTGACGCCGCGGACCTGCCGAGACTGGACCCCGACCGGCTGGGGGGACTGGATCGCAAGGAGCTCATGGCCGAGCTCCGGGTTCACGAGGAGGAGTTCGAGCAGCGCAAGCTCACCGAGGAGCGGCGGTTGCTCTACGTCGCCCTGACCCGTTCGGAGCGCGCCCTGCTGGTGTCCGGGCACTGGTGGGGCGAGAGCGGTGGCAAGCCCAAGGGGCCGTCGGCCTTCCTGACCGAGGTCGCCGAGGTGCTGGGCGACCGCGTCGAGCACTGGAGTCCCCAGCCCGACGACGAGGCGACGAACCCGCTCGACGACCAGGCCCCCAGCGCCCGGTGGCCGGCCGACCCGCTGGGGCGGCGCCGGGAGGCCGTCACCGAGGGGGCCGAACTCGTACGGGCCGCGCTGGACGCCGGGCAGCAGCAGGAGCCGCAGCCGGAGGAGCCGCAGCCGGAGGAGCCGCAGCCGGAGGAGCCGCAGCCGGAGGAGCCGGAGGACGAGGAAGCACGGCGCTGGGCTCGGGACGTGGACGTGCTGCTGGCCGAACGCGCTTCCACGCGCAAGCGCGAGGAGGTGCAGCTGCCCGACCAGCTGTCGGTCAGCCAGCTCGTGGAGCTCGCCGGTGATCCGGACGAGTTCGCGCGGCGGCTGCGGCGTCCGCTGCCGTCGCCGCCGAACCCAGTGACCCGGCGCGGGACCGACTTCCACGCCTGGTTGGAGCACTACTTCTTCGACGGTGCGCTGCTGGACCTCGACGAGCTTCCCGGCTCCTCCGACGACTCGGCGGAGCCGGACGCCGATGTCGAGGAGCTCAAGAGCGCTTTCCGCAGCGGTTCGTGGGCCGATCGCGTCCCGCACCGGGTGGAGGTGTCCTTCGAGACCCACATCGACGGAGTGGCCCTGCGCGGCCGGATGGACGCCGTCTTCGGCGACGACGACGGCGGTTGGACGGTGGTGGACTGGAAGACCGGTTCACCACCGGGGCCGAACCGGATGCGGGCCGTGTCGGTGCAGCTGGCCGCCTACCGGTTGGCGTGGGCGGAGTTGTCGGGGACACCGCTGGAGCGGGTCCGCGCGGCCTTCTACTACGTGCGCCACGACCGGACCCTGCATCCCGCCGACCTCCACGACGCCGACGACCTCCGACGTCTGATCACCTCGGTGCCCGCCGCGGAGTGAGCGCGTCGTTGTGGCGGTGAGAGTGCCAAAACGACTCGTTCACCACGGGAACTTGGCTGTGACTTGCCCGCAGGGGATCCAGTTGTCCCCAGGACGGCACGGGTTCTTGCCGGGGAGGTCGAGGGGAATGCCGTGGTCGGGGTGTGATTCGGGGAGTCGGTGGCGTCCGACGTAGTCCTCGGGCACCCCGGGGCCCGATGCGGTCCGAAGCGCGCGTCGCTGGTGGCGGGTGATGAAGCCGCGGGTCACTTCGGCGGCCAGAGTGTCCCGTATGTGGGCGACCGTGACGGTGTCGGGACCGGAGTGTCGGCCGGTACTGCCGCGGAGGTGACCGCGGGCGACGATCGCGGCCATGACCAGCAGCGCGGCGCCGAAGACGGTCAGGGTGGCCAGCACCTGAGTGTGCGCATCGATGAGCACTCCCGGCCTCCCTCAGAAGTCCCAGTCGCTGCCGGACCAGTCCCGGTCCTCGGCGGTTTCGGTGCACGTCGGACAGCGCTCGGTGATTCGCTTCGACTCGGGCGTGCGGTCGGAGACCGTGTCGAAGGGCCACCGAATCCACTGCTCGCACACCGTCGGGACCCAGTAGCCGCCCGGCCGGGCTCCCGGCAGGACCGTGGTGGCGTGACGAACGTGCGTGCCCACCCCGACGATCCAGAAGACGTCGGCGCTGCCCGCCCGGAACGGACTCGGAAACATACGTGCCCTCCTGCTTCGTGGTTCCAACGATCGAATGAACCGAAGCTAGGACTCTGGAAACTGGAACAGCAACCAGTTACAAATAAGACAGGAAGGCGCTCTGTATCAGGTGTAACAGATACTGTTACAAAGTTTCACGCGTCGTAGGAGGTCAGGTCGTGGGTGGAGCGGGCAAGGTGCGTCAGGTGGGGTTGGGGGCTGATCTGCGCCAGGCGCGGAAAAAAAGTCAGATGTCCACCCGATCGGTGGCCGAAAGACTGGGTATCTCACATACGTCGGTAGCTCGAACCGAACAGGGGGCGCGTATCCCGGAGGTCACGGAAGTGATCGCGTTGTGCGCTCTGTACGGCATCACCGGTCACAAACGGGACCAGTTCATCGAGCGCGTGAACGACAGCGACGGGAGTACGGCATGGTTGGCGACAGGACCTGCGACAGCGCAGCAGATAACCAGCCTCGTAGCGCTGGAACGCCAAGCAGTGACCATCACCGATGTTTCACTCAACTTGGTACCGGGCTTGGTGCAGACCCCCGAATACGCACGTGAGCTGATTGGTACAGGACCGGACGAGGAGTGGTTGCTTTCTACGCGGCTGGCTCGTCAGGCGCTGCTTACGAAGCCCGGAGCACCTACGGTGCGGTTCATCGTCGACGAGTCCGCTCTTCGGCGCCTGATCGGCGGTGCGTCAGTGATGCGAGACCAGCTTGATCACCTGCTGCGCAGTCGGTCGAAGTCGAACGTTGCGGTCCAGGTTATTCCCAGGTCGGTCGGAGCCCATCCAGGTTTGGACGGGTCGTTCGTCATGCTCACCTATCCTGATCGTGAGCCACACGTGTATATAGAGGCTCGGCGAGTGGGCCTGTTCCTGACTCGCCCGCAGGACGTCGAACCCTTCGCCGACGGGATCGAGGAGATCGACATGAACCTGCTTGGCGAAGAACGGTCTGCGGAGCTGATCACCGAGATCAAGGAAGGACTACCTGATGAGTGAGTTGGTATGGCGCAAGAGCAGCCGTAGCGGCTCGAACGGCAACTGCGTCGAGGTGGCGCTGAGGACGGAGGGCGTGGCCGTGCGGGACTCGAAGGACCGCGCTGCCGGGCACTTCGGAGTGTCCGTGCGCCAGTGGCGGTCCTTCCTGGCCCGGCTCAAGCACGGGTACTACGACGGCTGAACCCCTCGCCTCTTGTCCAGGTCGGTGTCCTGATCGAGTTCGGTGGGCGGGGTTTCGAAGAGGCGGTCGCTCCAGGGATCTTGACCTCGAGTTCGCTGGAACTTCTCCGGTTCTCATCGGAGTGGTCGGAGGAAGGGGAAGCGGACGCGATGGTTTTCACCGATGTCGAGCGGGACCACCTGTTCGGGCGGCTGCTGGGGCGGCTGGCCACGATCGACCCCGACGGGACGCCGCAGGTGCGTCCGCTGGGTTTCCGGCTCAACGCCGACGGCACGATCGATCTCGGCGGCCCGTGGGTCGCCTCGACCCGGCGGTACCGCAACGTGGTGGCGAATCCGCGCGTGGGCTTCGTCGTCGACGACCTGACGCCGGACGAGCCGGGTGAGATCGAGCCCGGCATGGGACGCGGTGTCGAGGTGCGCGGCCGTGCCGAGGCACTGAGCGTCGACGACCCGCCCGGTGCGCCGGGCATGGCCGGTCGCGACATCATCCGCGTTCGGCCCGAGCGGATTCCGAGCTGGCACATCGATCCCGAGGCTCCGGCCGGATATTCCCGAAAACGTGGTGTGACGGACACCGGCGAATCGAAAAACCACACCTTCGGGTGAAGCAGCTTGTCAGGGGGGATCTTCGCCGAGGAATATGCTCGCGATGTCACAGCACACCGAATGGCAATTGGATTCTCCGCCCGAGACCGAGGTGCGGGTGGACGAGGACGTCCTGGCGCTGCGCGCACCGCTGGTGCGGGTTTACCGGGACGGCGCGGGAGCGTGGTTCTTCGACGGCCCGGGCGAACCACCGCGCCCGGCCACGACCACGCTGTTGGGGGCGGTGGTCGGAGCCTGGCCGCACGTCGCGGCGCTGACGGAGCTGGACGACGGCACCACGATGGTGTGGTCCTGGGAGAAGCACGGCTGGACCGGTGAGTTCGAGTGCCGCTGCGGAAGCTGCGAGCAGCCGGCCGCCGCGGACCTGGACCGTCATACCTGGCCCTCGGAGCTGGAGCCGGACCGCCTGGTCAGCGTCGAGCAGACCGCGTTGGCCGGGCAGATCGCGCTGTCCGACATCCTCGCCACACCGGGCGGGATCGCCCTGCTGGGGCCGGGTGGCCAGCGCCGCACGAGCGACGAGATGGCGCCGGTGGCCCTGGCCAACGTCATCCGCCGCTGGCCGCACACCATGCAGGCCCTGCGCACGGTGCGTGAGGGTTACGGGATGCGCTGGAACTCCGAAGAGCTCAACTGGCACGAGTACGCCACGGCCTGAGACCTCAGCAGGTGGTGTTGCCCGCGCTGTCGGCGGCTCGTTCCAGGGCCCTGGAGTAGAGCACCTCCAGCAGCCAGCGGGTGAACGGGCTGGAACCGAACTCCGGGGAGCGGTCCTCCGGGCTGAGTATCAGCTTGGCGGGACCACTCGTGCCGGACTGGACGACCCCGATGCCGTAGTAGTCCAGCTCGACCAGCGGCCACGGGCGGTAGGGGTGGTCACCGGGCAGCACGACCGTGCAGGGGGCCAGTGTCATGAGTGAACCGCACGAGCGCAGTGCGCGTCGGGACTTCGTCACCGGCACGAGCGTGCCGATCAGGTCCACGCCGGGAAGCGGGAGATGGTCGTGGGTCCGCGGCTCCGACCAGGAGCGAAACCCCGACGGGTCGAGCACGGGTTCCCAGCCGTTGCGGCTGCGCCAGCGATGCACCTCGGGGCGGATCCGCGCGACGGCGGTGAAGCGGGCGCCGAGGACCTCGACGTCCGGAATGAGAAATCCGTGCCATCCCAGGGCACGAGCCGCGTGCTCAAGTTGCTGCACCCGCTGCATGATACGCACGAGAACCCGGTGACCACCAAGCCGTTCGGCCGTGGCGATGAAGTCGTTACGGATCGGTGTTCGCGCGTACGCTCAGCGCCCGCCGGATCAGTGGGAGTTGCAGCGGTAGCCGTGCGTAGGCACCGTAGCGCAGCGCCCGGGGTTTGTTCCGCCAGTCGACGGCCATCCTGACGTTGGCGGGGAACACCGCGGCCAGCAGCCCGGCCGTGGCGGTCGCCCCGGCCCGGCGCGTGCGCGGGTGTGCGACCGTGGCCGCGCAGGCCAGCTCCGCGACGCCGGAGACGTGGGTCCAGGGGCGAGCCGATCCGGGCAGCGTTCGGGGGACGATCGTGTCGAACGGTTTCGGCCGCAGGAAGTGCACGGTGCCGGTGACGGCGAGACCTCCGGCGAGCAGCAATGCGGAACGATTCGGTATCATAAAAGAAGGCTGTCACGGCCGTGGGGCCGGGGCAACGCCGTGATCGACCACTTCGAGGGTGAACGTGCGCGTCCTTTCGTGGTCGCCACACCGGAGGCGTTACGGTACGACTTCGTGACCGAATCGATCCACGCCGGTACCACGCCGAGGAGGCGTACGCGGTGACTCGCCATGACCCTCGCGCGAGTCCGCGCGGTGGGAGAACCCACAGACTCGGAACGCCAGGAACGATCGGCCGCCGCGATGACGACGACGGGATCGCCGACCGGCTGACCGACCGCCCCGATCACGCCCTGGTCGGGATCATCCGGATGCCGGAGACGGCGATCGGGCCGGCGCGCTCGATCGGCCGCCGCATCATCGGTGCCACCCTGGCGCTGGTCGTGACCGTCGTCATCGTCTACATGGACCGCGGCGGCTACAGTGACACCGACGGTGACGCGCTGAGCCTGCTGGACGCCCTGTACTACGCCACGGTGTCGCTGTCCACCACCGGATACGGCGACATCGCCCCCGTGAGCCAGTCGGCCCGGCTGGTCAACATCCTGATCATCACGCCGTTGCGCGTACTCTTCCTCATCGTGCTGGTCGGGACCACGCTCGAAGTGCTCACCGAGCGGTCCCGCCAGGCATTCAAGATCCAACGCTGGAGGTCCAAGGTGCGCGACCACGTGGTCGTCATCGGGTACGGAACCAAGGGCCGCTCCGCGGTCACGGCCCTGCTCGGTGACGGCGCCGATCCGAGCAGGATCGTCGTGGTCGACAACGACCAGAACGCGCTGGAGACCGCGTCCTCGCTCGGCCTGGTCACGGTCCACGGCTCCGGAAGCCGGTCGGACGTGCTGCGGGTGGCCGGTGCCCAACGAGCACGCGCCATCGTGGTCGCCCCGGCCCGCGACGACACGGCCGTGCTGGTGACGTTGACCGCCCGGGAGCTCGCATCGAAGGCACAGCTGGTCGCCGCGGTGCGGGAGGCGGAGAACGTGCACCTGCTGCGTCAGTCCGGGGCGGACTCGGTCGTGGTCTCCAGCGAGACCTCCGGCAGGCTGCTGGGCATGGCCACGACGACACCCTCGGTGGTGGCGATGTTCGAGGACCTGCTCAGCCCGGACCTGGGACTGGCGATCGCCGAGCGGGAGGTCGAGCGCTTCGAGGTCGGCGGATCACCACGGCACCTGTCCGACATCGTGCTGGGCATCGTCCGCGAAGGCGCGCTCTACCGGGTCGACGCACCGGAGGCCGACGCCATCGAGGAGGGCGACCGCCTGCTCTACGTGAAGAAGGTCTCCTCGGCTCAGGAGTGAGGCGGTCCTGCCGCCCGGGGACTCTGGGAGTATCGAGGTGTGGGTCGACGACGAGCTGCGGCATCGGTGGGACTGATCCTGCCGACTCTGATGGTGATGGGAGTGGTGCTGGTCGCCGCGTCCTGGTGGCCACTACCCGGCGTCTACGGGCGGGAGGCCGGCACGCTGCGTTCGGTGTCGGCCACGGTGGTCGAGTCCGCGCCCTGCGGCTCCTCCACCGCGGGCGATCTGCTGGAGATGACGGTCGACGGCGAGAAGGTGCGGGCCCGGTACGACGGGTGCGGCCACAGCAGGGGACGACAGTTGCGGGTCCGCATCCCCGCCGATCCCGCCGGGAAGTTCACCGCGCTGCCCGCCGGTTCGGGCGAGGGCAACAGCGGCGCCGACCTGCGCACCCGGCTGAGCTGGGTGCTGGTCACGCTGGCCGGTGTCGCCGGTGGTGGTTATTCCCTCATGCTGCGCCGATGGATCTTCGACCGGCCGTCGGCGTAGCCGGGTTCGTGCGGTTTCGCCGGGCTCTTCAGCTCACTCTCGATGCGCCGGCCAGCCAGGTGTTGCACTGGGTGATCCGGTTCTCGTAGAAGCCCTGCCGCGCCCACTCCTGGTTGTGGGCCGTCGTGCCGTGGTTGCGCACGTTGCTGTACTCGTCGCCACGGTTTCCCGCGTCCCTCAGGGCGGGCAGGATGTAGTCGTCGCTGACACCGCCGTTCTGCAATGAGGCGAGGGCTTCGCCGCCGTAGCAGGTGGCCTGGAGCTCCAGGCGGCGGGACAGCTCGAGCCCTTCGGCGGTGTCACTGCCGTCGGCCTGGTAGACCGCCCGGTTGTACGCCTTCATGATCCCGGTCATGCCCTGGACGGCGTGACCGAACTCGTGGGCGAACTGCCCCAGGTACGGACCGGCGCTGTCGCGGTCCTCGACCTGGGAGTAGTGCCGGGCGGTCCAGTAGATCGTGTGGTTGCTGCTGCAGTACATGGCGGTTTTCCGCCATCCGCGGGTGCCGCACGGGCTGTTGACGTCCGAGCCGGTCACGACCACGTTCGGCATGGTCGCGGGGAGATCGGCCTCCCGGAGCGCGGGAGTCCACATCTTCATCAGGCAGGGTGCCAACGCCTGGATGAAGGCTCGTTGAGAGGCGAGGTCGGTGGCGAAGGGCGGCAGTTCGCACGAAGTGTTGACCGCCCCGTTGCCCTCGATGTTGAACGGGTGCTCGCCGAGCGCGCTGACCGGTCGCGGCCCTGCCCCGACGGTCGCCGTGGTGGTTTCCGTGGTGGTCGTGGTGGTGGACTCGCGCGTCGAGCTGTCCGTGGTGCTGTCGTAGGTCGACTCGGTGCCGGAGAGTCCGTAGTCGTTGTCGTAGGTCTCGGTCGCGGGGGGTTCCCCTCGGGGGGAGCTGTAGTCGGAACCGGCGGCGTTCGTTTCGGAGTTGGCCGCGACGAGTCCTATCGAGGTGGTGAAGACGAGGAGGACTCCGCAGACGATCGGGATGACGATCGCGGCGGCGTTGGTGCGCTTGCGGGGCGGTGCTGCCGGGCGTGCTCCGTGGTGTAGCGGAGGCCCCTGCGGTAGTGGTTGTCCGGGATGGACGGGCCCCGATGGGCTGGCGCGGGGCGGTGGCATGACCGGTTGCGCGGGAGCGTTCCGGGGCGGCGGCTGCGGTGGCGGCCCGGCGGGAGGAGCCCCCGGATGCCGAGGGGGCGGTGCGGTGGGGCCGGCTCCCGGACGTCCCAGCGGACCGGCCGCCGGGGGCGGTGCGGGAGGCCGCTGGTGAGGTTGTTGGTGAGGCCACCGAGGTGGCTGCTGTGGTGGTGTCATGGACGTCTGCGCCCCCAGCTGGTCACTCCGATGAGGACGCTTTCGTCCGGATCCGGTGAGCCCGTCATCGCCGAAAACCGCCCCTGTCTCTTGCGCTGTTCGCCGGATTAGCCTACCCAGGATTCGCTAGGGTTTGGTCCGTGTTGATGAAACGGTTTCTGATCTCCTTCGTCACTACCGTGGTGACCATGCTGCTGGCCGGTGCTTCGGCTTCGGCCGTCGCGGCGCAGGCCGGGGAGGTGACCAGTGACATCGACGTGAAGTTGGAGCGCGACGGCAGGCTGTCGGTGACCGAGCGGGTGACGGTCCCGCAAGGGAGCACCGCGCACCGCACGGTTCCGCTGCGACAGGCCGCCGGTGCGGACGCCGACCGGGTGTTCACCGTCGAGAACGCACGTGTGCGTGGCCCCGGCAGCGCCGATGTCGGGGCGGAACGCTTCACGCTCACCCTCCCACCAGGACAGTCCACTGTGACTTATTCGGCGGGCGGGGCCGTCGCCGACACGGCGGAGGGTCAGCAGGTGCGCTGGCGGGTCTCGGGTGGCTGGGACGTGCCGGTGAGCAAGGTGGAGACCTCCTTCATCGCCCCCCGGCTGGCGCGCTCCATCGACTGCAGCGCGGGCCGGGTCGGGACCGATACCGAGTGCGACCAGTTCCAGATCGGCCAGGCCGGGGGGACGCGGGCCGTGCACTTCGACCTGCAACCCGGGGAGCGCATGGGACTGGCCGTCGAGCTGCCCGCGGGGACAGTGCCGCCCAATGCCCGTTTCGACGAGTCCTTCGGTTTCGGCAGCGCTTTCGCGCTCACTCCGGCCAGCGGATCCGGTCTGGTCGGCATCGGGCTGTTGTTGATCGGTGGTTTCGGCCTGTTGTGGTACTTGCGGGGGCGTGACGAGCGCGTGCTGGCCGGTGAGGTCGGGCAGGTCGAGGTGCTCATGGAGGACTCCGACGGCGGGATGTCGTTCGCTTCCCCGGACGGGGTGCTGCCGGGCCAGATCGGCACGGTCATCGACGAGCACGTCGACGTGGTGGACGTGACCGCCACCGTCGTCGACCTCGCGGTGCGCAACTACCTGTGGATCGAGGAACTTCCCGGCGAGGAGCAGGGGCGGGACTGGCGGATCGTGGGGGT
This sequence comes from Halosaccharopolyspora lacisalsi, assembly GCF_014137975.1. Lineage (GTDB taxonomy): Bacteria > Actinomycetota > Actinomycetes > Mycobacteriales > Pseudonocardiaceae > Halosaccharopolyspora > Halosaccharopolyspora lacisalsi. The sequence continues at coordinate 344,960 of NZ_JACGWZ010000001.1, forward strand.
CAATCCGCCGGACGAGTCGCTGCGGCCGTACGAGCGCGAGGTGTACGAACTCCTGCTCGGGGAGGAGGAGCAGGCCCTGGTCTCCGAGCTGCGTGCCGGCCGGGAGGTGGACCTCGCGAAGGTGCGGGACGCCCTGTACTCCGACGTGGTGGAACAGAGCTGGTTCTCCCGCAGGCCCGACACCGAGCGCAATCTGTTCTGGTGGGCTGGCGTGGGAGTGGCCGTGGCCGGCGTGGTGCTGACGGTCGCGCTGGCGTTGACGACGTCGCTGGCGTTGCTGGGTGTCGGGGTCGTCCTCGGTGGAATCGCGCTGACCTTCGGGGCGCGCCTGATGCCCGCGCGGGCGCGGCGGGGCAGTGCCCTGGTGGCGCAGGTGCGCGGACTTCGGGACTACCTGCACAGGGTCCCGGCCGGTTCCGTCCCGGCGCGGGACCGGGAGATGGTGTTCTCCCGCTCGTTGCCGTACGCGGTGGTGCTGGGCGAGACCGAGCGCTGGCTGTCCGAGTTCGCAGAGCTGGACCCGGGGGCCGACGGGACACCGGGGTTGTACTGGTACGGCGAACTGGTCGAGCAGGACGGACACGTGGTCCCGAACCTGCGCCGTTTCCGCACGCACTTCCCGATGCTGGTCTCCGCCCTGGACGGCGTGCTGGCTCAGCCCGGTCACCTGCGTTCGGTGCGGTAGTGCGCGGAGCGTGAGAAAATAGTTCGATAACGCTGATTCGGGGTAATCCGAATGCCGTTCGCGAATTTATTCTTCTCGCGGGGAGACCCCTCGTTGGAGTGAAAACCCCTTCGGGGGATTGTTCCGGCTCGTCCTCCGTTTCAAGATCGGTGTTGATCGGATGCAGCGGTCCGATCGGAGGAAATCCATGAAACGACATCGCAACCCCCGCATTCTCGTCGCCGCGCTTTTCGCCGCGTCCGTGGGGACCGCCTCGGCCGGGACGGCCGTGGCCGCCGAACCGCCCGAGGAGATCTCACCGGGGCTCACGGGCGACTACGACGACGGTCGGGGATTCGACAACTGCCCGCAGAACACCTACTGCCTCTACGACGAGGCCGATTTCAACCAGGACAACAGCCACGCCCGCTACTGGTGGCTGCGCGGTACCGCCGGAGACCTTGCCGAGCTCGCGGACGGAGGTTTCTCAGACAGGGCCGCTTCGGTCGTCAACAGGACGGGTGGTCCCATCTGCCTCTTCTCCGAGTACCTCGACGGAAACTGCCTCAAGGTCGACGCGCACACCGCGATCCACGATCTGGACCAGTACGAGTTCTACGACGAGAACTCGGACGGCGTCTCCTCGGTGCCGGCGAACTCCTCCGTCGACTGCGACAACCCCATCAGCTGAGGATTCCTTCGCGGAACCCGCTTTCCCGCATCGCCACACGTCTTCTGGTGTGGTGACGTGTGTCTTCTTCTTTCTTCGTAGTTTCGAAGTGCAAAGGTCGAGGAAATGATCGTGCGCAAAACAGGAAGAAAGATCCGACTGGCCGTGGCGGCGGGAATCGCCGCGACCGCGATGACCGGGGCGATGGCCCACGCCGCCGCGCCGCCGGACGACGGCCCGGATCACAAGACCGGCTCCGGCATGGAGGAGTGCCCGACCAACCGGGTCTGCTTCTACGCCGAGGCTGAGTTCAACAATGGTGGAGACACCGATGAAAACGACATCTGGACCGTCGGCAGGAGTTGGCCCTACTTCAACCAGAATTTCGAAGGGAGCACGCTGAGCAACCAGGCCCAGGACAGGACCGAATCGATCGTCAACAACACCGATCACCCCGTCCACGTGTTCGACGGCTGGAAGTACGGCGGGGAGTGCCTGACCATCAAGCCCCGTAGTTGGGTGACCGACCTCGCCGATTACCACCCGATCGGTCGAGCGGTCAACTCCAATGCCGCCGCGTCGATGTCGACCGATCCGATGTTCACCAACCACTGCTACCCGGCTTACAAGAGCTGATCCGTCCCGGTACCGTCCGCCCCGGCACGTCGTGTCGGGGCGGACGTGCGTCGATCACAGCGCCGACGGCGTGGCGGCCGCCCGCCCCGGTCGCCTTCCCGAGATCGGCTGTTTTGCCTCGAAACACGCAAAGTGATCGACCAGCCGAACACGGTTGCGGTGCTGGCTAGGATGATCGGGTCGGCACGACACCACCCGCACGGGCGAAGACACGGGAGCAGGCCATGGCACGGGACGGAAGCTACGGACCGCAGGATCTCGACCTGAAGTTGCCGAACTCGGCTCGGCTCTACGACGTCTTCCTGGGCGGGGACCACAACACCGCCGAGGACCGGTCCCTGGCGGAGCGGATCCGGCTCAACGCACCGCGGTGGTCGCTCGGGGCGCAGTTGAACCGTTCCTTCCTGCGCCGGGCGGTGCAGTACATGGTCGAGCAGGGGATCGACCAGTTCCTCGACCTGGGCTCGGGCATCCCCACGGTGGGCAACGTGCACGAGATCGCCCAGCAGCACAACCCGGACGCCCGCGTGGTCTACGTCGATTACGAGGCCGTGGCCTACAACACCGCGCGCACGATGCTGGCCGACAATCCCAACGCCACGATCCTGCACGCCGACTTACGGGACCCCGCCGCGGTCCTCGATCACCCCGACACCCGCGAGCTGCTGGACTTCTCCCGCCCGGTCGGTCTGCTGGTCGTCGGTGTGCTGCTGTTCTTCAGCCCGGAGGACCGGCCGGGCGAGCTCGTGCGGGCCTATCGCGAACAGCTCGTCCCCGGGAGCTACCTGGCCATTTCCCAGGCCAGCGACGACGACCTCCCGCCGGACCTGCAAAGCGAGATCGACCAGGTGGTGGCCTCCTACGAACGGGCCAACGAGCAACTCACTCTGCGCGACTACGACGAGGTCGCCTCGTGGTTCGCCGGAACCGAGCTGGTCGAGCCGGGGCTGGTGCACTATCCGGACTGGCGTTCCGAGGACGAGGAGCTCGACGACGTCCAGCTCAGCTGCCGTTACGGATACGTCGGCGTGGGCCGCGTCAGCTGACTTGCTGGCCTGCCGGCGCGGTGGCCACCCGGTCGGTCACCGCGCCGGGAAGACCTCGGTACTGCCTCACCGCGTCGTGAGTCCTTGCGGCCGTTCGGGTGATCTTGCCCGGGTGCGCCTCCCGTTCGCCATCCGTGCGCGGTAGACAACGTGGCGTGAACGTTGCGAACGGTTCCGGGCGGACGCCCGCGTTTCGTGCCCTGGCCGGTCATTCCGCGTGGTCCTCGCTGGTGAACAGCGGTGTCCGGGGCAGGCACGACGCCGGTACGAGGGTGTTGCGGCAGGGCGATCCCGGTGGCTGGGTCCTGCTGTGCGTGGCGGGCCGGATCAAGGTGACCTATGCGGAACCGGACGGCCGGGAGCTGATGCTGGCCGTACGCGGTCCCGGAGACGTGCTCGGCGAGTTCTCCGGTCGTGACGGTGGGCCGCGCTCGGCGACGGTGCGGGCGATCGAGTCGTGCGTTGTCTCGCGGTTGCCCGACGAGCGGTTCGCCGAGACGGTGGCCCGGTTCGGCCTGGACGCCGAGCTGAACCGCTACATCCTCGGAAAGACGCGCGAAAGCAGCGCCCACGTCTGGCGGATGGCGTACCGCCGTACCCCGGTGCGCCTGGCGGAGCTGCTGCTGACGATCGTGGCGGCGGCGGGGCCCGACCACCGCAGCCCCGCCACGGTGACGCTGTCGCAGGAGGAACTGGCCGACGCGCTCGGGCTGGCCCGCAGCGCGATCACTCCGGTACTGGCGGAGTGGAAGGAAACCGGCCTGATCACTTCCGGCCGGGGACGCGTGGAGATCGAGGACCTGGCGGGACTGTCCGCCGTGGCGCGATCGACCGGGGACTGAGTGATTTTCGCACTGTGTCCAGTTCTGGACAGAAGTCCCGTTCGCACGGGGTCACAGTGGTCTCGGCAGTCCGACGACGACGGAGGAAGCGATGGACACCGATTCCGAGACGCACCACCACGGGCCGGGCGAGTACCTGGGAGTGCTCGTGGTCGACGCTGAGGGGTTCAGCGCGCACGACGACGTGCGGCAGAAGCGACTGGCGGGCCTGGTCCCGCGGGTGCTGGAGAAGGCGGCGGCGCGCAGCGGGACGGAGGCGTTGTGGAACGGTCGCCGTTTTCCGGCTCACCGGGGTGACGGCTACCTGTTCGGCTTCGACCCGGGGCTGCTCGCCAGGGTGGTCGACTTCTACTTGGACGCCCTGCAGTCCGAGCTGCGCTCGTGGGGGCGGAGCCTGAGAGCAGAGGGCATGTCCCTGCGGCTGCGCGCGAGCGTGCACGCGGGGCCGCTCCAGGACTTCGACAGCCTGCTGGCGGACTCACCCGCGGGCAAGGTCATGATCGATACCCACCGGGCCGTCGATGCGCCGCAGGTCAGGGCTCTGCTGGAGGAATCCGACCCGGGGGTCACCTTCCTCGGCACGGTCGTGTCCGAGGAGGTCATGGAGCGCGTCGTGCGTGCCGGTCACTCGGTCCGGCGTCCGAGCGAGTTCGTGGTGGCACCCCTGGAGGTCGCCGGTAAGGACTACCGGGGGACGGGTTACCTCCGGGTGCCCGTGCCGTCCGGGGACCTGCTCGTGCACGGTCTGCTGCGCGGTCAGCCCGAGGAGCACGAGGAGCCGGTCGACACGTCCGCCGCACCTCAGCACGGGACCACGACGAACACCGGTGGCGACGTGGACGGCGGCAACGTGGTGCAGGGCGGGCACGTGGGTTCGTTCGGGGATCACGGGAACAGGGCCACCCACGGTTCCGTGGCGGTCGGTTCCGCGACCGGCCCCGGCACCACGGTCGGCCACACCGTGGACCAGTCCTCCGGAAAGCAGGAGTTCTCGGGGAACTTCGGCATGGGCGGTGACGGCAACTTCGGACCATCGGCCGGCCGTCGTGTCGGGACCGCGCGTGACGACGAATCGGGAGGTCAGCGGTGAACGACGACGGCGTGGCGGACTTGCTCGATCCCGACGGAGGCCATCAGGGACGCGTGGACGACCACGGCATGCTCGTTCCCGAGCAGGTGCTGGAGGCGTTCCCGGAATCCGCCGCAGCACCGCGGGAAACCGACGAGGCGCCGCAGGAGTCCGTCGGAGACCACCACGACGTGAGCGCCCGGGGTGACAGTGTCGCGGTCGACTCGATCTCCGGTTCGGGCGTCACCGTGGCGAAGGAGGTCGACCACTCCCGGGACAAGCGGATCAACTCCCCCGAGTTCAACCTGTACTCCTCGGCGGAGGAGATCCTGGAGGTGGCGCGCTCGGCCGATCCGGGAGCGCGCCGTCGGGAGTGGGACGCCGACGCACTGCGGAAATCGGCCGAGAACTACGTCGTCCCGCAGGGGTTGCTCGAACCGGAGGAGCGCTCGGCATACCGGGTGCTCACCTCACGTCGTCACCTCGCGATCACCGCGCCGGTCGACCGGGCCGGACACGAGGCGGCGGCGCTTCGCCTCGCACACGAGGTCCGGAAGCGTTCGGTTCCCGACCTCGTGGTGTGCAAGGAGCTGGTGGACCGCGACTTCCGCCTGACCGCGAAAACGCTCCTGCGCGAGACGCGTCCCTGCCTGGTGATCCTGGATCTGCGTGACGCCCTCGACTCCGCCGTCGACAGGGTGTGCAATGGCCTGACGTCCTTCGTGGAGGAACTGGAGCCCCGGAACGGCTACCTGGTGCTCCTTCTCCCGCACGGTCAGCGACGCCGGTTCGACGACGAGTTCCCGGCACGGGCCCACGAGCTGGGCAGGCCACCGGCCCCCGAGGTGCTGTCCCGGCATCTGCGTGGTGTCGACGACTCGGCTGACCTTCTCGAGCAGTCGCGACTGACCGCCTACCTCGAACAGGCGTGGCCGCCACGGGCGACCGAGCTGGCGTGCTGGGTCTCCGAGATCGCCGAGAGGGGAGAGACGGACTCCGCCGAACTCGCTCGGCAGGCATGCGGTGTGGTCGAGGACTGGTCGGGCGCTCTCCGCGAGGAGATCGCGGCGCACCAGCAGGAGGAGGACGTCGAGTGGCTGAGTCTGCTGCTCGCGGCGGCCCTGCTGGAAGGAGCTCGACCCCAGCAGATCGTCGCGGCCTCGGACCGGTTGCTGCGGCGTCTGGAGCACCGTCCGCCGGAGGCCGAATCGCTGCTGCGGCCGGGTGTGGTGACCACCCTGCGAAAACTCGGGAGCACGGTCTTCGACGTGGAGCGGAGCCGTTTCGAACGTCCCCACTACGGGGAGTCGGTGCTGCGGCACTTCTGGAGCGAACACCCGATGCTGCGGAGGTCCATCCGGGACTGGATGGCCGAGCTGCGGGTCGGCGGGTTGCACCGACGGGACCTGGAGCGGGTGGCCGACCGGACCACCGAGCTGGCCAGGGTGACCGGATCGCGCGTGGCCATCGACCTCGCCAGGAGGTGGGCGACGCCCGAAGGGGGAAGCTCCGCCGGAGCGGTGGGCGGGTTCGACGGTGCGCGGCGTTCGATCGCGGTCCGGTTGCTGACCAACACTGCCCTCGATGCGACGACCGGGCGCCACGTGCGGGACAAGCTCTACGACTGGGCTCAGCGCGGCACTTCGCCCGAATTGGGCTTGGTCGTGGCCGAGGTGTGCGGCGGTGCGATGAGCGTGGAGTTCCCGCGCGTGGCGCTGACCCGGCTGAAGCTCCTGGCGGCGAGCGAGAACGAGGCGGTGCACGCGGCCGTGGTGGAGGCTCTGACCAGCATCGCCGGGCACCTCGGGCCGCCCGGTTTCCTGCGCTACCTCGCGGAGTGGTTCGACCGGGCCGAGCCGATCCGGTTGGCGACGTTGGCCGAGGGCATCGATGCAGTACTCGCCCTCGCTGTCGAGGGTGACGCCCTGTCGCCTGATTTCATCGATGCGGCCGAAGTCCGGATCTTCTGGCGGCGGGCGCTCGACGACATGCCGCTGGAGGAGAGCCGCAGGGTGCTCGCGGCGTGGTTGCGGCCCGCGACGTCGGTACCGGAGACGGTTCGCGAGCGGATGGTGGAAGTACTCGTGGAGGCCACCGAGCACCAGCCGCACCGGATCCAGCGGTTGTACTACGCGAGCCGGATCGCCACGCCTTCCTCCGAAGCCCCGGGGACCGATCCGCTCGGTGACGTCGTCCAGCAGATGTGGACGCGGCTGGACGAGGTCGACCCGCTGCGCGCGTGAGACGGGACCTCCGAACGAACCCGGAAGGGGAGTGATGACGATGACGACTCCGCAGTGGTGGCAGCAGCTGCGTGCCTGGTGGGAGGAGCGTCACCTGCGCAGGCAGTGGGCGATCCAAGCCCGGAACGGAGACGCCCTGCGCAGGCAGAGCCAGCTCGGTGCCGTGCCGGCGTGGCACCATCCGGAGCCGAACGACACGCTGCGGCTGGTCAGCGCCGACGACCCGTTGAGCTTCGACGTTCGGGTCCACGTCGGGTGCTACCGGACCAACGGCGGCCAGCTCGCCTCGGCGGCGCACCCCATCGCCCGGGAGGGGATACGCCGGCGGGCGGAGTCGATCGCCGCCCGTTACACGCTGGCTCGGCGGGACGAACTCCGCGATGAGCTCGAAACGGAGTTCTGCCGGCCTCGTGAAGTCCCGGAAACGGGGGTGCAGGCGTGGGCGCACTGCGTCGCCGTCGAGGCCGATCCGGAACTGGTCGAGGCCGTCGAGCGGCGCGACGAAGCGCGGCGGCGGCAGCTGGTCGCCTCCTGGCAGGGGCAGCAGCGCCGGGTGGAGGAGCAGCGACTGCGCGAGCTGCTCACCGATCCGACGCGTGCCACGGCGTGGTGGTTCGCCGAGAACCAGGACAAGCCGGAGCGGCTGCTCGAGACGGCCCGGAACTTCCAGCAGCTCCGTGACGTGCTGGAACCCGCGCCGGGAGACGAGGCCGACAGCGTGGGTCGCGTGGTCGACGACTACGTCACCGACGCGGATCCGGCCCAGCGCGACTACCTGGTCCGGCGGCTGAACGCCATCTTCAAGGAGGCCGGGCGTTCCGACCTGGCCGACCGCGTGTACGCCCTGCCCTCCGAGGACATGGCGGGTCGGGGTGCGGACGCTCCGGGGTGACCGACCGCTGGGACGGTGGCGTCTCGGCTCGTGAGCCGTCACCGTTCTCGGCTCACCTGCCGACACGCCGAGATTGCGCTAGGTGTTCAACGACACATCAGGGGTCGCACGTAGGCTGGTGCCATGGTCGAACCGCAACTGCATCGCGTCACCCTGCCCAACGGGTTGCGCGTGGTGCTCGCTCCGAACGCCCCCGGCGGTCCGCCGGTGGTCGGGCTCAGCGTGCACTACGACGTGGGCTTTCGTTCCGAGCCCGAAGGCCGTACCGGATTCGCGCACCTGTTCGAACATCTGATGTTCCAGGGCAGCGAGAGCCTGGAGAAACTGGCTCACTTCCGGCACGTGCAGGGTTCCGGCGGCATCTTCAACGGTTCGACGCACCAGGACTACACCGACTACTTCCAGGTGTTGCCCTCCAACGCGCTGGAGCGGGGGCTGTTCCTGGAGGCCGACCGGATGCGTGCGCCGAAGCTGACCGAGGAGAACCTGCGCAACCAGGTGGACGTGGTCAAGGAGGAGATCCGGCTCAACGTCCTCAACCGCCCCTACGGCGGGTTCCCCTGGATCCTGCTGCCGCCGGTGCTGTACTCGACCTTCGCCAACGCCCACAACGGCTACGGCGACTTCACCGACCTGGAACGGGCCACCGTCGACGACTGCGCCGCGTTCTTCGACACCTTCTACGCGCCCGGCAACGCCGTGCTCACGCTGACCGGTGACTTCGACGTCGACCAGGCCACCGAGCTGGTGCACAAGCACTTCGGCGACGTGCCGGGGCGTTCGGTCACCGAGCGCCCGTCGTTCGGCGAACCGTTCCCCGCCCAGCAGCTGCACGACCACCACCCCGATCCGCACGCGCCGTTGCCCGCCGTGGCTCTCGGCTACCGGCTGCCCGATCCGGTGCACGAACTCGACGGTTACCTGGCCAACGTCGTGCTGGCCTCCGTGCTCTCCGACGGCGACTCCTCCCGGCTGCAACAGCGGATGGTCCACCGCGACTCCCTGGTCGTGGACATCCAGGCCGGATGCGGACTCATGGGCGCCCCGCTGGACGCCCGGGACCCCGACACGTTCACGGTCACCGCGATCCACACTCCCGAGGCCGGTTCCGAGCGCGTGATCGGTGCCGTCGACGAGGAGCTGGACCGGTTGGCCTCCGAGGGCCCGGACGCCGACGAGCTCGCGCGGGTGACCGCGCGCTGGTCGGCCGGACTGCACCGCGAGCACGACCGGCTGGTCTCCCGCACCCTCGATCTGGGCAGCGCGGAGCTGATCCACGGCCGCGCGGAGTTGATCTCCGAGCTGCCCGGGCGCGTCGACGGGATCACCACACAGGACGTGGCCGCGGCCGCCAAGGCACTGCGCCCGGACGCCAGGGCCGTGCTGGAGCTCGAACCCGCAAGCGAGACGAACACCGCCGGAGGTACGGCATGACCCGGGCAACTCACCGCAGCGCCGAGGAGATCGGTCGCACCGAGTTCGGGCCTCGCCCGCTGCCTCCACTGGACACCCCGCGCAGCGGGCAGTCGCCGGAGACGGTGGACACCGTGCTCGCCAACGGGCTGCGCGTCGTCGCCGCCCGCCACGGCGCGGTGCCGATGGTGGAGATGCGACTGCGCATCCCCTTCGCCGGCCAGGACACGCTGCATCCGGCCAAGGCCGAGGTGCTGGCCGAGACCCTGCTCACCGGCACCGAGAGCAGGGACCGCGTGCGCGTCGACACCGATCTGGCCGCGGTCGGTGGCGAGCTGCACGCCGTGGTGGACCCCGAGCGGCTCAGCATCTCCGGCGAATCGCTGGCGAGCGGTACGGACACCCTGCTCGACGTGCTGGCCGACGCCCTGACCGGTGCGGTCTACCGTGACGACGAGGTCGCCGGTGAACGTGACCGGCTGGTCGAGCGGATCGCGGTCGCGCGGTCGCAGCCACGCACCATCGCCCGCGAGGAGCTGCAGCGCCACCGCTACGGTGACCACCCCTTCGTGCGGGAGGTCCCGGAAGCCGCCGATGTCGCCAGGGTCACCGCCGAGGACGTGCGCGAGCTGCACCGCCGGTCCGTGTTGCCCCGCGGTGCGACGCTGGTGCTCGTCGGCGACATCGACCCGGAGCGGGCCGTGGCCGACGTCGCCCGCGCGCTGTCCGGCTGGTACTCGGACGAGTCCGCGCGGGAGCTGCCCGAACTCCCGGCCGTGCGGGGAGGGGACCTGCGGCTGGTGCACCGCGAGGGTGCGGTGCAGTCCCAACTGCGGCTGTCGTCCCAGGGGCTGCCCCGGACCGATTCGCGGTACCCGGCGCTGCAGATCGCCAACCTCGCCTTCGGCGGCTACTTCTCCTCGCGGCTGGTGGAAAACATCCGCGAGGACAAGGGCTACACCTACGGTGCGCACTCCACGTTCGAGTTCACCTCGTCGGGGGGCACCATCATGGTCGACGCCGACACCGCCAGCGAGGTCACGGCGGCGGCTTTGCTGGAGACCCGCTACGAGCTCGGCAAACTCGTCGCGGTCCCACCGACCGACTCCGAGGTGGAGTCCGCGCGCCAGTACGCGATCGGCAGCCTGCTCACCTCGGTCTCCTCGCAGTCCGGGTTGGCCTCCATGCTCTCCGCGCTCGCGGCCCTGGGGCTGGGGCAGGAGTGGCTCAGCGCCCATCCCGATCGGCTTCGTGCGGTGACCCGCGAGGAGGTCGTCGAGGCGACGCGTTATTACGCGCCGACGGCGTTCACCGGAGTGATCGTCGGCGATGCCGACAAGATCGGCGAACCGCTGCGTTCGCTCGGCGGGGTGGCGCTGCCGTGACGACGTGTTCCGGACAGCACGCCGTGGTCGGGTTCCAATTGGACAGCACTCCGCTGCTCTCCCGGCCCACGGCGGACCTCGCGGAGCCGCGGTGGGACACCCTGGACCAGACGGCGCTGTGGGGCAACGGACTGGTCGTGCGGGTCGATGCCCGCGGTCGCACCCCGCTCATCGCGGACGACCGGCTGGTGTGCGTCCCCGCGAAGGAGTACGGCTCGCAGCCGGTGGCCGGGGCCGTGCTCCTCGCTGTCCGGGGTGAGACGAGCTACTGGGCGTTGCGCACCGAGCCGGACGAGGAACAGGACACCTGGCGGGATCTGCGCTCCGCGGGCGGATTGCTCGACGACACCGACGCGAGTCTGCTGACCACCGCCGTCGGGTTGCTCGGCTGGCACGACAAGGCGCGCTACTGCGCGGTGTGCGGGGCGACGACCAGGCGTGTGCAGGCGGGCCGGGCGCGCCGGTGCACCGGATGTGACCGGGAGGAGTACCCGCGCACGGACCCGTCGATGATCTGCCTGGTTCACGACGGCGGCGACCTGGTGCTGCTGGCGCGTCAGACCAAGTGGCCTCCCGAGCGCTATTCCGTGCTGGCCGGGTTCGTCGAGGTAGGGGAGTCGCTGGAGGGGTGCGTGCGGCGTGAGGTGGCCGAGGAGGTCGGTCTCGCCGTGAGCGACGTGCGCTACCTGGGCAGCCAGCCGTGGCCGTTCCCGCGCTCGCTGATGCTCGGCTTCGCCGCGATCGCCGATCCCGCGGTAGAGCTGCGCCTGGCCGAGGACGAGATCGCCGAGGCCCGGTGGATGCACCGGGACCACATTCGGGAGGCGCTGGAGGCCGACGGGCCGGTGCGGGGGCTACGACTCCCGCCGGGAGTCTCCATCGCCTACCGGATGCTCCGCGGCTGGGCCTACTGGAACGACTGAGCACCGGGGGGCGATTTCCACGAAAATTGCCCCCGCTCAGGCGGCGGATTCGGGCACCCGCGGGGTGACGTCGGTGTCGTCGAGGTGCGCCACCATGCGCACGCTGCCGCCCAGCACCTCCACGTGGGCGCGGACACTGGCCACGGTCAGCGTGTCGATGTCGCCACGCTCGATCGCGCCGACCCGTGGCTGTCCGATGCCATGGCCTTCGCCTGCTCGACCTGCGTGATCCCGGCCTGCTTGCGCAGCTCGCCCAGCCGGTCCCCGGTGACGTAAGCCCCCGTGACCCGCCGCGCCTCGTCCTGTCGTTCGGGGGTAATGGCCAGCTCTTCGCGAACCTGTTCCCAGAGGACAGCGGCCAGCTGTGCTGCGTGCTCTGCCATGAGCACAAACCAGCGCGTACTCACGTTATCCCCTGGCCGCGTCCAGGATCACCACTCGAAAGTGAGTGCATCACCCGGTCGTGAGGCGGGGGCCGGGGGTGAACCGGACGGGCAGGTGCTTGATGCCGTGGATGAAGTTCGAGACCAGGCGTTGGACGGGTCCGGTGGTTCGCAGGTCGGTCATGCGCCACAGGGCTTCGGAGTGGAACGCGCGCAGTTGCAGTCGGGCGAAGTGGGCACCGAGGCAGACGTGCGGACCGTTGCCGAAGGCGACGTGCTCGTTGGGCCGGCGGCGGATGTCGAAGCGCCGGGGCTCGGCGAACCGGTCCTCGTCGAAGTGCGCCGAGCAGTGGAACACCACCACCTTGTCGCCCGCACCGATGGGCTGCCCCGCGAGCTCGGTGTCGACGGCCGCCGTGCGCCGGAAGGTGAGCACCGGAGGGTGGTAGCGCAGGGTTTCCTCGATCGCGGTGTCCAACAGCTCGGGTTCACGCAGCAGCAGTCGGTGCTGCTCGGGGTGCTCGGCGAAGGCCAGCATCCCGCCGGGCAGGGCGCTGCGAACCGTGTCGTTGCCCGCCACCGACAGCAGGAAGAAGAACATCTCCAGCTCGGCCTCGGTCAGCTTCCTGCCGTCGACTTCGGCAGTGGCCAGCGCGGTCATCACGTCGTCGTCCGGAACGCGCCGCTTGTACTCGGCGAGTTGGCGCGCGTACCCGAACATGTCCGCCAGCATCGCCGGTGACCGGGGGTTGACCGGTTCGCCGTCGGAGTCGAGTTCGGTGGCGGAGTGCTCCGGGTCCTGGTACCCGATCACCCTGTTGGTCCACTCCAGCAGCATGCTCCGGTCCGACTCGGGAACACCGAGCAGATCGGCGAGGTTGAGCAGCGGGAAGTCGTCGGTGACCTCCGTGGGCAGGTCGCACTCGCCGCGTTCGATCACCGCGTCGACCAGTCGTCGCGCCCGCGTGGCCACGTTGGAACGGAAGCGCTCGATGCGGCGTGGGGTGAAGGCGCGGCTGACGATCCGTCGCAGCTTGCCGTGCTCGGGCGGATCGAGGTTGAGCATCATTCTGCGGATGAACGGCAGGTCCGCCGGATCGGGATCGCGAATCTGGGTGGCTCCGACCCACGACGAGAACTCGGCGTGCGACTTCAGCACCCGCACGACGTCGTCATAGCGGGTCACCGCCCAGAATCCGGTCCCGGCGGGCCAGACACCGACGGCGGGCTCTTCCTGCCAACTCACCGGATCGTGCTCGCGCAGCCGACGGAAGCCCTCGTGGGGGATGCCCCGCGCGTAGTGCCTCGGGTCGAAGACGTCGATCAGTGCCTCGGTCATCGTGCGAGGAACGCCTCCATGCTCGATACCAGGGAAAGGGGGACCTCGTCGGGCGCGTAGTGCCCGGCGTCGGCGAAGACCTCCAGCTCGGCGTTGGGGTACCACCGCAGCCAGGTGTCGGTCATGACCTCGGGCGACAGCGCCGGATCGTGGGCTCCCGCCAGCGCCAGCACCGGCGTGGTGTTGCCCTCGATCCGCTCGTGGATGTCCGTTCGCGACCAGGAGTCGAGGAAGCGACGGAAGGCGACCTTGTCGGTGCGGCGCAGCGAGCGGTCCACCATCATGTCCAGCCAGACGGCGGGTAGTCGGTTCCCGGTGGTGAGGTCGATGATCGCCCTGCGCTGGTCGGGGGACTCGTCCGCGCCCTCGAACAGGTGCCGGCTCCGTTCGTCGAACGGCACCCCCGACGCGGGTACCGGAGAGATGCCGACGACGGCCTCCACGCGCTCGTCCGCGCTGACCAACACGTGCTGGGCCACCATGCCGCCCATCGAGTGGCCGACGAGGGAGAAACGATCCCAGCCGAGCTCCTCCGCGGTGTCGAGGACGTCGGCCGCTGCCTCGGCGACCGAGTGCTCGCCCTCCTGCTTCAGGGCTTCGCCGTAGCCGCGCTGATCGACCAGCGCGTAGCTGAACGACCCGGTGTCCAGATACGGGCGGATCGGGCCGAAACTCGTGCGGTCGCCGAGCCAGCCGTGCAGGACCAGGACCCTGCGTTCTCCCGAACCGATCAGGTCGTGGGGCAGGATCATCGAGGCTCCCGGGAAGCAGGTGTCGGAGCACTCCACTGTGTTCGCGGCCACATCCTCGAGTCAAGGATCCCCGCCGACACGCGGATCCGTGTGCAGGGTGTGCGGCTGAGTGCGGGTGGTCCTCTGCGAGGATGCGGGCATGGCCGAACTACCGCGACTGCTGGAAGGACTGGATCCCGAGCAGCGCGAGGCGGTCACGGCCCCGCGCGGCCCGGTGTGCGTGCTGGCGGGTGCGGGCACCGGAAAGACCCGCACGATCACCCACCGCATCGCCCACCTCGTGGAGCGCGGGTTGGTCGTTCCCCAACAGGTGTTGGCGGTGACGTTCACCGCCCGAGCGGCCGGGGAGATGCGCACGCGGCTGCGCGCGTTGGGGGCCGGCGGGGTGCAGGCGCAGACCTTCCACGCCGCGGCGTTCCGCCAACTGCGCTACTTCTGGCCGCGCGTGCTCGACGGCTCCGTGTGGCCGCTGACGGACAACAAGTTCCGGCTGGTCATGCAGGCCGCGCATCGACTCGGCATGTCCACGGAGAAGGAATCCGTGCGCGACGTGATCGCCGAGATCGAGTGGGCGAAGGCCTCGCTGGTCGGTCCGGAGCAGTACTCGAAGGTCACGACGCAACTGGGGCGTCCCACACCGGTGGTCGCCGACCAGCTCTCCAAGGCCTTCGAGGTCTACGAGCAGCTCAAGAACGAGGCACGCGTCCTCGACTTCGACGATCTGCTGCTGCACACGGCCGCGATCCTGGAGGATCACCCCGAGGTCAGCGAGGAGTTCCGGTCCCGTTACCGCTCCTTCGTCGTCGACGAGTACCAGGACGTCAACCCGCTGCAACAGCGCGTCCTCGACGCGTGGTTGGGCGGCAGGGACGACCTCACGGTGGTCGGTGACGCGAACCAGACCATCTACTCCTTCGCCGGTGCCGCGCCGAAGTGGCTGATCGGGTTCCCGCGCCGCTTCCCGGAGGCCACCGTGGTGCGCCTGGAACGCGACTACCGTTCCACACCGCAGGTCGTGTCGCTGGCCAACGAGGTCATCGACGCCGCGCAGGGACGGCCGGCCGGTACCCGGTTGCGCCTGGTGGGACAACGCGCGGACGGACCGAAGCCGGACTTCGCCGAGTACGACGACGAGCCCGCCGAGGCCGAAGCCGTCGCGCACCGGATCGCGGCGCTGGCCCAGCAGGGCGTGGCGCTGTCCGAGATCGCCGTGCTGTTTCGGGTCAACGCGCAGTCGGAGGTCTACGAAAAGGCGTTGTCGGACGCCGACATCCCGTACCAGGTACGCGGGGGCGAGCGGTTCTTCGCGCGCAACGAGGTGCGGCAGGCGATGGTGTCGCTGCGCGGCGCCGCGGCGCGTGACGACCTGTCGGGTGAGGACCTGCCCGCGAACGTGCGCGCGGTGCTGTCCGAGCTCGGTCTCACGACGCGGCCTCCGGAAGGCGGAGCCGCGCGGGAACGGTGGCAGTCGCTGAGCGCGCTGGTCGAGCTGGCCGAGGAACTGGCCGCGACGGTGCCGGAAGCCGGGCTCGCGCGGTACGTGGCCGAGCTGGACATGCGGGCGGAGGCACAGCATCCGCCGACGGTGGAGGGCGTGACGCTGGCTTCGCTGCACTCGGCCAAGGGGCTGGAGTGGGACGCGGTGTTCCTGGTCGGGGTCGTCGACGGCACGTTGCCGATCCAGCACGCGGACGGCAACGACGCGGCGGTCGAGGAGGAGCGCCGGCTGCTCTACGTGGGCGTGACGCGTGCGCGGGAACACCTGACGCTGTCCTGGGCGCTGTCCAGGTCCGCGGGTGGCCGCCGCCACCGCAAGCGCAGCCGATTCGTCCACTCGCTGGTGCCCGAAGGACATCCGGCCGCACTGCCCGCCCAGACCGCACGACGCTCGGGTTCCTCCGGCAAGTCCAAGGCCGACAAACCGACCTGTCGACTGTGCGGCAACCGGCTGGTCAACACCAAGGACATCAAGCTGGGGCGGTGCGCGGAGTGCCCTTCCGACGCCGACCAGGAACTGTTGGCCAAGCTACGCGCCTGGCGCAGCCAGCGGGCGCGTGAGCTCCAGGTGCCGGCCTACGTGGTGTTCACCGACGCGACCCTGCTGGCGATCGCGGAGCAACGCCCGGGTGACTCGGCCGCGCTGACGGCGATCCCGGGCGTCGGAGCCACCAAGCTGGAGCGTTTCGGTGCCGAGGTGTTCGAGCTGGTCAGCGGCGAGTAGGCCGCTGCGCTGCGGGAGCAAGATTTTTACCTCCATTCGGGGGTCGTGGTGAAAAATCGGTTGCGGCGGACATCGCCGCGGCCATAATCTACGAGTGCCAGGCCGAGAAGCCCCGTGCCGGATCACTGTCATCCCGGTGCGGAACTCAGTGGAAGGAGGTGACCCCGAGATGCTCGACATGATGATGCCGACGGCTCCGGGGCACCTCGTGTCCGGAGTCACCGCTTTGTGCGGGATTCACGGTGAAGATTCCGGCTATGGCCACGCTCTCGTGCGCCAGCGTGGGTTCCACGCGTCCCCCGAGACGAGCTCCTGCCGGTTCGTGCGGAAACGAAGTCCCTGA
This sequence comes from Halosaccharopolyspora lacisalsi, assembly GCF_014137975.1. GTDB lineage: Bacteria > Actinomycetota > Actinomycetes > Mycobacteriales > Pseudonocardiaceae > Halosaccharopolyspora > Halosaccharopolyspora lacisalsi. The sequence goes on from NZ_JACGWZ010000001.1 coordinate 361,781, forward strand.
TCTCCTGACCAGGAGCAGGCATGTTCTCTCCAGGCCGCGGACCCGCAGGAGTCGGGTCCGCGGCCTTTTTGTCGCGCCCGGATTCTGCGTCGAGACCCGCCCAGCACATCGATACAGACAGGAGGAAGTGTTTTGTCGTTCACCAGTGTCCCGGTATCGGGCGGGACCGAAGCCGAGCAGTGCGGTGAACCGGTGGCCGAACTGCTCGACAGTGCTCTGAGCTCGGGTGACGAGCTACCCTGCCGCCGCGACCCGGATCTGTGGTTCGCCGAGACCCCGACCGAACTCGACAGGGCCAAGGCCCTCTGCGCCGACTGCCCGATCAAGGTCGAATGCCTGGCCGGAGCACTGTCCAGGGGAGAGCCGTGGGGAGTCTGGGGTGGAGAGATCTTCGAGCGGGGGGCCGTGATCGCGCGTAAGCGTGCGCGCGGCCGTCCGCGCAAGAATCCGCAGAACTCGGGCGCGGTACGTGAGGGGCAGGAGCGCGTGGCATGACCGGCGACTACGGTTTCGCGCGAACTCGTGTTTTCGCGGTTTCGCGCGAAACCGCGAAATCCGCGGTCGTCGCGGTGCCGGGCGGAAGGCGGTACCACCGTCGGGTTCTCGGCGCCACGACGCCGTAAGCTCCTCCGGTGATGGGACACGTGCACTCGCATTCATCCGACGGGATCGACTGGGACACGCGATTGCGCCAGCTCAGGGAGACCGATGCCCTGACGGCGCCGGAGACCGCGGCGCTCGCCGAAAAACTGCTGCTTCCCGCCGACCGCACGGTCGTCGACATCGGATCGGGTGCCGGTGGTTCGGCGGCGGCCCTCGCCGCCGCCCTGCCCGCGGGCGGTGTCGTCACCCTGGTGGATTCCGCCCCGGAACTGCTCACCGCCGCCGTTGAGCACGTTCACGAAACGGCTCCCGGGGCGGAGGTCCGCACCGCCGAGGTCGACGCGGCGACCGACGAGGTCCGTACGGCCGCCGAACCCGCCGATCTCGTCTTCGCCTCCTTCGCCGTGCATCACCTGCCCGACCAGGCCGCCGGCATACGCCGGTTGTCCGCGCTCGTGCGGCCCGGCGGACGACTGGCCATCGTCGAGTTCGGCCTGCCGACGCGCGTACTGCCCTGGGACGTGGGTCTCGGCGCTCCGGGTCTGGAAGGAAGGCTGGCCGCGGCCGGTGACGAGTGGTTCCGGCGAATGCGTGCCGACATGCCCGGTGCGACCCGGCTCCCGACGGGCTGGCCCGCGGCACTGACGGCGTCCGGCCTGGAGCGAGTGCACTCGTGGAGCTACCTGATCGACCGTCCGGCACCGCTGTCCGGGCCCGCGCTCGACGTTGTGGTCCGGCGCCTGGAGGGGATGCGCGAAACGGCCCGGACGGAGGGCTGGAACGAGGACGCGGAAGTCGTCGACCAGCTGCTCGACGTCGACGGTCAGCACTACGTCGGTCATCGCGACGACGTGTACTACCTGACAGCGAACACGGTGCACGTCGGCACCCGGCCGCGCGGGTGAGGCTCACTCGTCGACGAAGCCCGGCTGCCAGGTGGCGATGATCTCCCGAGCGGCGACCTCCGCGTCGAGTTGGCAGAGGATGCCGGTCGCTCCCAGCGTCACCCGGTGGATCAGCAGGTAGTCCGGGGGCAGGTTCAGCGACCGCCCGGTCCGGAACTCCGGGCTGCGCAGGTCACCCACCCGGTCGGCCTGCCACTGCATCCACGAGCGGGTGAAGTGGAACGTTTCGGTGCGCACCGGGTCCACGAACGGACCGAGATAGGCCTGCACGTCCTCGGCCCGCAGCGTGGAGTCGGTGTGCACGAAGCGATCGGCGCGCAACAGCTCCAGCAACTCCTCCGAGCGGTCCTCGTAAGCCAGCCGCAGCATCCGGCCCATCGTGACGGGTAACCCGTCCGGGAGCCGGGCCACCGCGCCGAAGTCGATCACCGCCAGCCGTCCGTCCGGCAGCAGCATGAAGTTGCCGGGGTGGGGGTCGGCGTGCAGCAGCCCGGACCTGGCCGGCGAGGAGAAGTGGAACTCGCTGAGCAGCCGCCCCGCCTCGTCGCGCTGCTCGCGGGTCCCCTCGTTGATGATCTCCGAGAACGGTGTGCCCGTCACCCACTCCGTGACCATGACCTTCGGCGAGCTGGCCACGACCCGGGGGATTCGCACCTGCTCGTCCCCCTCGAACGCGGCGGCGAACGTGCGCTGGTACTCGGCCTCGTCGCGATAGTCGAGCTCCTCGACCATCCGGTCCTGCAACTCCCCCAGCAGTGGCTTCACCTCGGCACCGGGAGCCAGTGACTGGAACAACCGGGAGAAGCGCATGAGCTGGCGCAGGTCCGAGCGCAGCGCCTCGTCGGCGCCGGGGTACTGGATCTTGACCGCGACCTCGCGGCCGTCGTGCCACCGTGCCCGGTGCACCTGACCGATGCTGGCCGCCGCGGCCGGGGTCTCGTCGAACTCGGCGAACCGCTGTGGCCAGGCACTGCCGAGCTGCTCGTCGAGCATGCGCCGCACGTCGTGCTCCGACATCGGGGGCGCCGCGGCTTGCAGCTTGGCCAGCGCCTCGCGATAGGGCTCGGCCATCTCGTCGGGCACGGCCGCCTCGAACACGCTCAGCGCCTGCCCGAACTTCATGGCGCCGCCCTTGAGCTCCCCGAGGACCGCGAACAGTTGCTCGGCGGTTCGGGCCGAGACATCGGCGCTGATCTCCTCGGAGTCCTGGCCGGTCAGCCGTCTGCCCCAGCCGGCGGCCACCCTTCCCGCGACCCCCAGAGGCAGGCTGGCAAGTTTGGCGGTGCGCTGTGCCGCACGGCGGGGCATGTCGGTCACGAATTCTCCTTCCCGCACAGCTTGGGATGGGGCCGTCCCGTCGGGGAAGGTCCCTACCACATGTTAGTGGCTGAGCACGCAGTTGTGGCGGGCTCAGGCGTACGGAAAGTGCGTTGTCAGGACGACTTGCCGAGAATGCGGGTCATCTTCGTGCCGCAGACGGGACACGTCCCCTTGGCCATGCGTCGGCCGTTGGTTTCCGAGACCTCACCGGAGAAGTCCCGCTTCTCCCGGCACTTCACACAGTAGCCGTTGTACGTCTCGGCCATGGTTGTCCCTCCCGTTGTCCGTGGTCGTTCGCCGCCGTGGTGACGGTGACACGAGTCCCGCCTCGTGCTGGGGAAACAGTACCCGTGGAACGCCCCGCATACCTACGCACGACGTATCGCACTTTCGGCTTAATGGAGTAGTCCATCGGTGACTACAGCAAGTAGTCGCTTGCGATGGAGGGGTGTGGCGGTCTCGCGCGAAACCGGGGAACCACCCACCGGAGATAAACGGTCACAGGGCGGGAGGGAGGTAGGCCCGGACCAACGCCGCGGGGAGGCACAACTAGAGTGCCGCAGCGTGAAGGGGCAGAGCGCTGAACCGCAGGTGGAGGTGCGTCGCAGCAAACGCCGGCGCAGGACGGTGAGTGCGTACCGGGACGGCGGCACGGTGGTCGTGCTGCTTCCCGCGAGCATGGACGAGGCGGAGGAGGAGCACTGGGTCGCCGACATGCTCAGCCGGTTGCGCCGCAGTGAGACCCGTCGCCGATCCTCGGCACGTTACTCCGACGAAGCCCTCGCCGCGCGCTGTCGGGATCTGTCGGAGGCCTACCTCGACGGACGAGCCGTGCCGGAGGGGATCCGCTGGGTGGCGCCGATGCGCACGCGGTGGGCTTCGTGCACACCGGGAACGGCCACCATCCGCGTGAGCAGGCGGCTGCGCAATGTCCCCTCGTGGGTGCTCGACTACGTGCTGGTGCACGAGCTCGCCCACTTACTGGAGCCGGGGCACGGAGCGGACTTCTGGAAGTGGGTCGACCGCTACCCGAAGACCGAGCGTGCCATCGGCTACCTGGAGGGGCTCTCCGCGGCCGCGAACCTCGACCTGGACGACGAGCTCGACGGAGCGACCGGATCCGACTCCTGAGAGCTCGCGGGACTCACCGGTCGTTCTCGTCGTCTCCGTCGTCCCGGTTCGACTCCTCGCCGTCCCGGTTCGACTCCTCGCCGTCCCGGTTCGACTCCTCGTCGGTATTGCTCTGTTCGCGCTCCTGGGCCTCGGTCCGGCGGATCGCCGCGATCGGGTCCTCGAGGTCCTCGTGGCTGCCGCCGCCCCACCTGTCGGCGAAGTCCAGCGGCTCGTCCAGGTCCTCCGCGGAGGGAAGCAGATCGGGGTGGTCCCAGACCTGGTCCCTGCTCTGCACTCCGTAACGCTCGGTCAGCAGGCGCCACAGCGAGGACGCGGCGCGCAACCTGCGCGGACGCAGTTCCAGGCCCACCAGGGTGGCGAAGGTCTGCTCGGCGGGACCGCCACTGGCGCGGCGTCGCCGGATCGTCTCGCTCAGGGCCTCGGCGCCCGGCAGCCGCTCGTCGACCGCGTCGGCGACGACGACGTCGACCCAGCCCTCGACGAGCGCGAGCAGGTTCTCCAGCCGGTTGAGAGCCGCCTGCTGCTCGGGCGTGGTCTGCGGTTCCAGCATCCCGGAGCTCATCAGTTCCTGCATCGAGCTCGGATCGCTGGGATCGATCTTGCTGGCGAGGTCCTCCAGCGAGGAGGTGTCGACCCGGATACCGCTGGCGTACTCCTCGACGGTGGCCAACAGCCGCTGCCGCAGCCACGGCACGTGGCTGAACAGTCGGTGGTGCGCGGCCTCGCGAGTGGCGAGGAAGACCGTGACCTCACTGGCCGGGCGGTCGAGCCCCTCGACGAACCGGTTCACGTTGGCGGGCAGCAGGGCGGCGGTGCCCTCCGGACCGAGCGGCAGTCCGATGTCGGTCGTGGTCAGCACCTCACCGCCGAGCTGGGCGAGCCCGTTGCCGAGCTGGGAGCCGAAAGTCAGCCCGCCCATCTGCCCGAGCATCGACATCAGCGGGCCGGCGGCCTGCTTGGCCTCCTCCGGCATGGCCTCCAACCAGGACTGGGAGACGCGCTGGGCGACCGGATCGCACAGCCGCTGCCACGTGGGCAGCGTCTTCTCCACCCAGTCCACCGACGACCACGCCTGCACCGCTTGGGTACCCGCGGGAAGCGCCGTGGTGGGATCCAGCCACATCTCGGCCAGCCGGACCCCGTCCTCGATGGCCTTGACCTGCTCCTGCTTCGGACGCTCGGTGCGCTCGTTGCTGTGCAGCTGCTGAACGGCGAGCTGCTTGGCCAGGTCGTAGTTGACCGGCCCCTCGCCCTGGCCGCCGCCGGAGTGACTCAGCGCCTGACCGAGCTGGGTCAGCATCTGGCCGAGCGCGCCGATGTCGAAGTTCGGCATACCGCCGGACCCGGGCATCCCCCCGAAACCGGGGAACTGGCCCGCGTTGCCGGAACCACCGGCGCCGCTTTCCGAACCACCCGATCCACCTTGCGAGGAGTCGCGCTTGTCGCGATCGTCGGGATCCTCGTTGTTGGGGTCGTTGGAGCCGAACCCGAACGGCACATCACTCATGGTTCCAGCGTACGCGGAGCCGTTCCGCCCGACAGTCCCAGCCCGGGGCTGCTCGCGCTCGGCGAAACGGGCTTTTCGCCTGCCGGGGCGCCTCCGGCCGTCCGCCACGGCGTCGGCACGTAGGGTGGCGTGCCGTGACCCGCCGAACGTGGACGCTGCTGACGAGTGTCGTGCTGGTTGTCGCCTTCGGGCTACTCGGGGCCTTCGTCCGAGTACCTTACGTGGCGCTCGGTCCGGGGCCGACCCACGACACGCTTGGTGCCCAAGGTTCCCGGCCGGTAGTACGGATCCAGGGACACAAGACCTACCCGACGACCGGGCACCTGAACATGACCACGGTCGCGGTGACCGACCGGATCTCGTTGTTCGGCGCGCTCGCACTGTGGACCAGCGGTAGCTACGCGCTCGCTCCCCGCGAGGTCTACTTCCCCCCGGGCAAGACCGAGAAGCAGGTCGAGAAGAAGAACGCCAAGGCGTTCCGGAGCTCGCAGACCACCGCCAAGACCGCGGCACTGCACCACCTCGGCTACCCGACGAAGGTGATCGCCGAGGAGATCGTGGCCGACAGTCCGGCCGAGGGGGTCATCGGGGCCGGTGATCAGCTGCTGTCGATCGACGGTCAGCAGGTCACCGATCCCGACTCGGTCAGCGCCGCGCTGCGGGACGACCGGCCGGGGGGCCGGGTCACCGTGCTGTTCCGGCACGGCGGGGAACCACCCCGCTCCGCGACCGTTCGCCTGGCCGAGCGTCCCGCTGACCTGCCCCGGCCGGCCGACGGTGAGCCGCGGGGCTTCCTCGGCGTCAAACCGGGATCGCGGCCCGCGGTGGACTTCACCGTCGACATCAGCCTGCCCGACGTCGGTGGCCCCTCGGCCGGACTCATGTTCGCGCTGGCGATCACCGACAAGTTGACGCCGGGCAAGCTCACCGGCGGTGAGTTCGTCGCCGGTACCGGGGAGATCACCCCGCAGGGCCAGGTCGGGCCGATCGGCGGGATCGGCTTCAAGATAGCCAAGGCCGCCGAAGCCGGTGCCACGGTGTTCCTGACACCGTCGGACAACTGCGCGGCGGCCGAGGCACAGGCACCGGAGGGGATGAAGCTGGTGCGGGTGAACACGCTGGACGACGCGACGAGGGCACTGGAGGCGCTGAACAACGGTCAGCGGCCACCCCTGTGCTGACGTCCGCCTCCGGCGTTGATCAGGGATTGAACGTGTCGCGGAGGGCCTGCAGCAGGTTCGGCGCCAGTGAGGTGTCCTGAACGAGCTCGTCCTCGTTCGCCCCGTCGCGCAGCCGCATCACGCAGGTTTCGTCACCGTTGCGGAGCACGGCCGCGACCAGCCTGGCCTCCTGCCGGTCGGGGTGTTCGGCGGCCATCGTCCTGGCGGCCTCGTCCTCGTCGGGCAGTGCCGACTCCGCCTCGGGAGGCAGCACGACGATCTCCTGGAACAGTGCGCACCCCGTGACCTGATCGGGCCAGCTGACCCGTGCCAGCGCCTCGGCGAGGTCCTCGGCCGGCAGCGACTCCTGGGCGACGGGAGTCAGGGCCGCCTCCGAGTCGAGCTGCTCGGCCAGGTCGGGTTCGGCGGCGAGCAGCTCACTGGTGGGCACGAGGGCGAATATCTGGGCGGGCTGGTCCCAGCCCTCCGCTCCGATGAACTCCTCGATCTCGCGCGCCACGGCGGGCAGTGCCGCCGCCTGCTCTTCGCCGGCTCCGGTGGTCATGCGCTCATGGTCGCACCCGTGCTCGCGATGTTCGTGGTCCGGTTCGCTCCACCGGGGTGTCCGGTTCATACGAATTCGGCGGGCACCGTCTCGGGGCGTGAGGGCAAGGTCGTAGAGTTGAAGCTCATGGGGCTGCGGCGTGGCCCACACGTCGGTCCCGCGAGCTCGACAATCGTCCTCAGGAGAGTGCGCCGTGGCCAACAGGCCCCCGGTAGGAATACCGAAACTGTCCCGGCGGAGCAGAATCCTGCTCATTCTGGGTGCCGTCCTGCTGATCCTGCTGATCGCCGGATCGAGACTGATCGGTACTTACGTCGACTGGCTGTGGTACGGCGAGGTCGGGTACCGGTACGTGTTCAGCACGATCGTGCTGACGCGCCTGACGCTGTGGGCGGCAACCGGAGCGTTCATCGGTCTCGTGCTGGCGCTGAACCTCTGGATCGCCTACCGCCTGCGTCCCGTGTTCGTGCCGACCAGTGGCCCGGAAGACCCGCTGGCGTGGTATCGAACCGTGGCGACGCAGCGTTCCAAGCTCTTCGGGATCGGTATTCCCGTGGTGGTGGGCGTGCTCGGCGGAATCGCGGCCCAGGGCGACTGGCAGCTGGTGCAGATGTTCCTGCACGGCGGCTCGTTCGGCACGGCCGATCCGCAGTTCGGCAAGGACGTCAGCTTCTACACCTTCAGGCTGCCTTTCTACCACTGGTTGCTGACCTGGGGCTTCGTCGCGGTGGTGCTGTCCTTCATCGGGGCGCTGGTCACCCACTACATCTTCGGCGGTATCCGGCTGACCGGGCGCTCGGGACAGCTGTCGGTGCCCGCGCGGGCGCAGCTGGCGATCCTGGCCGGGGTCTTCGTGCTGCTCAAGGCGGTGGACTACTACCTCGACCGCTACGATCTGCTGCTGTCGCAGCGCAGTGACCGCTTCACCGGTGCGACCTACACCGACCTGCACGCGGTCATGCCGGCCAAGCTGATCCTGCTGTGCATCGCGGTGTTCTGCGCCTTCGCGTTCTTCGCGGCGGTGTTCCTGCGCAACCTGCAGATCCCGGCGCTGGCCACGGTGCTGCTGGTGCTGTCGAGCGTGGTCGTCGGGGCGGTCTGGCCCGCCCTGCTGCAGCAGTTCTCCGTCAAGCCCAACGCCAACGAGCGCGAGTCCCAGTCGATCGAGCGCAACCTCGCTGCCACCAAGCGGGCCTTCAACATCAACGAGGACAACGTCGACACCCAGCGGGTCGAAGGCAGGAAGACCAAGCCGTACCCGGGTACGACCCAGCTGTCCCCGGAGCAGGTCGCCCAGAACGAGGGGACGATCCCCAACATCCGGCTGCTGGACCCCAACATCCTGTCGGAGACGTTCACCCAGCTCAAGCAGCAGTACAACTTCTACGGGTTCCCGGACAAGCTCGACGTCGACCGGTATCGCACCCCGTCGGGTGAGCTGCAGGACTACCTGGTGGCCGTGCGCGGTCTCGACACGGACAACCTGACGCCGAGCCAGCAGTCCTGGATCAACAGCCACATGAAGTACACGCACGGCAACGGCTTCGTCACCGCCCCCGCCGACCGGGTGAGCACCACTCCGGGCGAAGGGGCCGACGCCGGTGCGTATCCCGTGTTCTCGGTCAGCGACACCGAGAACAACGGCCAGGGGCGGGTCCCGGTCGATCAGCCCCGGGTCTACTACGGCGAACTGGTCAACACCTACGCCATCGTCGGCGGGGAGCCCGGCGACCAGCCGCGCGAGTACGACACGCCGAACGAGACCTACACCTATGACGGTGCGGGCGGGGTGCCGATGGGCAACCTGTTCAAGCGAATGGTCTTCGCCGCCTACTACGGCGAGCAGAACATCCTGTTCAACCAGGCCATCGGCTCCGAGTCGCAGTTGATCTTCAAGCGCAACCCGCGCGAGCGGGTCAAGGAGATCGCTCCCTGGCTCAAGCTCGACGGTGACTCGTATCCGGCCGTGGTCGACGGTCGCATCAAGTGGATCCTGGACGGCTACACGACGCTGAACAACTACCCGTACTCGCAGCGGGTCCAGTTCGGCGAGGCCACCAGCGACTCGCTGGACAACAACGCGGGTCCGGGCAACGAGCTCAACTACATCCGGAACTCGGTCAAGGTGACCGTGGACGCCTACTCCGGCAAGGTGCAGCTGTACGAGCACGACAAGCAGGACCCCGTGCTCGACGCGTGGCAGGGCATCTTCCCCGGGCTGATCAAGCCGAAGAGCGCGATCAGCCCCGAGCTCCAGCAGCATCTGCGCTACCCGGCCGACCTGTTCCAGGTGCAGCGGCAGATGCTGACGAGCTACCACGTCGACGACGCGGCCAGCTTCTACGCCCAGCAGTCGTTCTGGGGAGTCCCCCCGGACCCGACGGTGGGTGGCCAGGGCGGTAACAACAGGTCGGGCGGCAAGCAGCCGCCGTACTACGTGATCGCCCAGATTCCCGGGCAGAGCAGGCCGGTCTTCCAGCTCACCAGTGCGCTCACCGCGCTGAAGCGGCCGAACCTCGCTTCGTGGGTCTCCGTCTCCTCGGCACCGCAGAGTTACGGGGAGATGACCGTGCTGGAGCTGCCGACGGACACCCAGACACCGGGCCCGGCCCAGGTGCAGCGGCAGATGGAGTCCACTCCGAAGGTCACGCGGGATCGGACGCTGTTCGACAACCCGGCCGTGCAGCCGCAGTTCGGGAACCTGCTGACGCTGCCGGTGGAGGGCGGCCTGCTGTACGTGGAGCCGATCTACATCAAGCCCAGCAGTCCGGAGGCCTATCCGCAGCTGGCGAGGGTGCTCGTCTCGTTCGGCGGCAAGGTCGGTTTCGCACCGACGCTGGAGGAGTCGCTGAACCAGGTCTTCGGCGCGGGCGCCGGACAGGCGGCCGACACCGCCGACAACCCCGGCGATCAGCAGGACGGCCAGCAGGACGGTCAGCAGGACGGCGATCAGCAGGACGGCCAGCAGGACGGCCAGCAGCCGGGTCAGGATGCCGACCCTCAGGTGTCCCAGGCCGTCGGGGACATCCAGTCGGCCATGGAGCAGCTGCGCACTGCGCAGCAGTCGGGCAACCTGGGTGAGATCGGCAAGGCCCTCCAGCAGCTCGAAGCGGCGACCAAGCGCTTCGAGCAGGCACAACAGTCCGGAAACTGAGCCCACTCCGGGTCGCGCCCGCCTTCAGCGGGCGGGCGCGACCCGGATGGGGACCCCCTTCGTGGTGCGCTCACACGGCCCGCTACACTGGAGCTACAACAAAATACAGCGCAGAAACACGGCGCGGGGTGGAGCAGTTCGGTAGCTCGCTGGGCTCATAACCCAGAGGTCGCAGGTTCAAATCCTGTCCCCGCTACTGGGTAGCGGCCCCGGTTTTACGGCCGGGGCCGCTTACTTCCCGAACCGCTGTCGCTGAGTGGGACTCTCGAGGTTCGGCTGAGGCCGGGAGAGGGTTTCGACCCCCCGTGTGAGCGGGTTGTCGCCGAGGTGTACAGTAGGTTTCACAACGAAATACAGAGTATGAACATCGAGTTCTCGCTGAGAACGCGGTTTCATGGCTAGAGTTTCATGAACACGATTCATGAAAGCGGCGCGGGGTGGAGCAGTTCGGTAGCTCGCTGGGCTCATAACCCAGAGGTCGCAGGTTCAAATCCTGTCCCCGCTACTGATACCGAGGGCCCGGACATCGTTCCGGACCCTCGGTCTTTTGTGTGCCGTGGGTGGCTCGACCGAGCTCGTTCAGCTCGCGGCCCAGGCTTGGGCGCACGCCGGCGAGCAGATGCGCCCGTCCCCGGCGCCTCTGCGGTGGGCGCGCATCTTGCGCTTGCACATCATGCACTTGTCCGTGCCAGTGTCGATCTCGACCGGTATCAGCGATTTCGCCCGCTCGCTGACACGGCTGGTCACCTTCGTCCGACCCTCCGCGAGCTTGTTGCGTAACCGGCTGCGGTGCATGGTTGGGCCTCCCTGGGTCTCGTCGTTTCACGGCCACCTGCTGAGGGACTATCGTAAGGGTGCCCTTAACCGGGCTTACTTGTGCAGTGGTTGAGCGCAAGTTCGTTCGATCGGGGTAAAGTTGGTTACTTTTCGTGTTCACATGGATGTCCAGGGTAGTGGCGTCCAGGAGTGAAGGCGAATCAGTATCGCTTTTACGGACCGATTTTTCCCGGTCCGTGCACTCTTCGTCACCCCCTGGCGGACATTGCCACAGTGGACAGCAAAGCCGACCACTGTGGACAGCTTTCCGCTTTCGTGGCACCGTAGGGATGTGACCGAGCTGAATGCGACCTCCGCGGCCCTGCTGGGGCTGCTGCACGAGGGTCCGATGACAGGCGGGGAGCTCGTGGCTGCGGCCACCGATCGCTTCGGTGGCTTCTTCAGTGTGACCCGCAGCCAGGTTTATCGGGAGCTGCCCGCATTGACCGATGCCGGGCTGTTGCGCCTGGGCAAGCAGGGACCGCGCTCCAGTCAGCAGTACGTGATCACCGCAGCGGGCAAGCGGGCCTTCAAGTCCTGGCTGAACACCGAACCCGGCCCGGACAACGTCCGCAGCCCGCTGATCCTGCGGTTGCTCTACTCCGGGTCGCTCACGCCGAAGCAACGGGCGAACCTGGTCGACTCCGCCAGGATCCAGTACACCGAGAAGCTCGACGAGGCCAAGAGGGCGGCCAAGGCGGCCGACGACCCGTACGAGAAGGCCGCCGCGGACTTCACGGTCGCGCACAACAGGGCGGTGCTCAAAATGATCGACGCCATCCCCGAGTAGTCCCTGGTGCACGTCGTGTCCCCGGCGGTGGCCCGTGCCCGTCGGTGACCGAGCAGGAGTGCAGTACCCTGGAGTGTTGTGAATCCCGACGTCGCTGCCGACATCAAGGACCTGTCCAGCACGCTCGAAGGCATCGAGCGTGTGATGGACCTGGACACGTTGCGCGCCACGATCGCTGACCTGGAGCAGGAGGCCGCACGCCCCGAGTTGTGGGATGACGTCGACTATGCGCAGCGAGTCAACAGCGAGCTCGTGCACAAGCAGTCCGACCTCCGCAAGGTCACCAATCTGCGGCAACGGGTCGAGGACCTGGAAGTGCTCTACGAGCTCGGTGAGGCCGAGGACGACCAGGCCAGCCTCACCGAGGCCGAGCGGGAACGCGCTCGGCTGCGCAAGGATCTGGCGGACCTCGAAGTTCGCACGCTGCTCTCGGGCGAGTACGACGAGCGCTCCGCGGTGGTCACCATCCGGGCCGAGGCCGGGGGCGTGGACGCCGCCGACTTCGCAGAGATGCTGATGCGCATGTACCTGCGCTGGGCGGAACGCCACGAGTACCCCACGGAGGTCTACGACACCTCCTACGCGGAGGAGGCGGGCTTGAAGTCCGCGACGTTCCGGGTCAACGCCCCCTTCGCCTACGGGACGTTGTCGATCGAGCAGGGGACCCACCGGCTGGTGCGTATCTCGCCGTTCGACAACCAGGGACGTAGGCAGACCTCGTTCGCCGGTGTCGAGGTCCTTCCCGCGGTCGAGGAGACCGACCACGTGGAGGTCCCCGACAAGGACATCAGGATGGACGTCTTCCGGTCCTCCGGTCCCGGTGGGCAGAGCGTGAACACCACGGACTCGGCGGTGCGGCTCACGCACGTGCCGACCGGCATCGTCGTGTCCTGCCAGAACGAGAAGTCGCAGCTGCAGAACAGGGCTGCTGCGATGCGCGTGATGCAGTCCAAGCTGCTGGCTCGCAAGCGCGAGGAGGAGCGGGCCGAGATGGACGCGCTCAAGGACAGCAGCGGTTCGGGCTGGGGCAACCAGATGCGTTCCTACGTGCTGCACCCCTACCAGATGGTCAAGGACCTGCGCACCGACCACGAGGTCGGCAATCCGGAAGCCGTGCTGGACGGGCAGATCGACGGTTTCCTGGAGGCCGGTATTCGGTGGCGCCGCGAGCAGCAGGACCAACCCGCGTAGGAGGCTCCACGGCTCGGCTCGCTGGGAGGGCGTGCCGAGTGCCGGTAGGGGAGCCTCGGGCGCCGGCCGGGCCGACTCGTGCGTTCGGGGAGAAAGCGGCTTCGCCGCTTGCCCGACGACGAGTTCGGTTGGGCAGGCGGTTTGCCGGGTCCGCGCGGGGAACCGCCCGGAGCCCCCTCGGGGCGCGAGATTGTAGCACGGGTCCGCTTCCAGCGATAACGATCCGGTGGCGGTCCGGGTGCATGAAGCTCCTTCGGACGAAGGTAGGCTTACTCCTCGTGATCCGGCTCGAACACGTGTCAAAGTCGTACAAGACCTCGACTCGCCCCGCCCTCGAGGACGTCTCGGTGGGGGTGGACAAGGGTGAGTTCGTGTTCCTCATCGGCCCCTCCGGCTCGGGCAAGTCGACCTTCCTGCGGTTGCTGTTGCGTGAGGACGTGCCCAGCAGGGGCAGGGTGATCGTGGCCGACTGGAACGTGGCCAAGCTGCCGCGGCGTCGCGTACCGCGACTGCGCCAGCGGGTGGGCTGCGTGTTCCAGGACTTCCGGCTGCTGAACAACAAGACGGTTTTCGAGAACGTCGCGTTCGCTCTCGAGGTCATCGGCAAGCCCAGGCACACGATCCACAAGGTGGTGCCCGAGGTCCTGCAGCTGGTGGGTCTGGAGAACAAGTCCGATCGGATGCCGCAGGAGCTCTCCGGTGGTGAGCAGCAGCGCGTGGCGATCGCCCGCGCCTTCGTCAACCGGCCACTGGTGCTGATGTGCGACGAGCCCACCGGCAACCTGGACCCCGACACCAGCCAGGACATCATGCTGCTGCTGGAGCGGATCAACCGCACCGGTACCACGGTCCTGATGGCCACTCACGATCACTCGATCGTGGACTCCATGCGTCGTCGCGTCGTCGAACTCAGTCACGGGCGAGTGATCCGTGACGATGCGCGGGGCGTCTACGGCGTCGGCCGCTGACCAGCTTCGCGGACCTGCCCCTTCCTCCCGTACGAGCCCAGACCAGCCGAAAGCGGACACAAGATGCGAGCGAGCTTCGTATTCAGCGAGGTCGTCAACGGCCTGCGCCGTAACGTGACGATGACGATCGCGATGATCCTGACCACGGCGGTCTCTCTGGGCATGCTCGGTGGCGGCCTGCTCGTGGTGCGCATGATCGACAAGATGCAGAGCAGCTATCAGAACCAGATCGAGACCGTGGTCTACCTGAATTCTGATGTCAGCGCCAACGACCCGGCCTGCGACAAGCAGCCCTGCGCCAACCTGCTGTCCGATCTCAAGCAGAGCTCCGGCGTCGAGTCGGTGCACCACGAGAGCCGCAAGGAGGCGTACGCCAAGGCCCAGCAGCTCTTCGAGTCCCAGCCGCAGCTGCGTCAGCTCGTCCGGCCGCAGGGGTTGCCCGCCTCGCTGCGGGTCAAGCTCTCCGACCCCGAGCGCTTCGAGGCCCTCAAGAAGGAGTTCGCCTCCAAGCCCGGGGTCGAGAACATGGTCAACCAGGCCAAGTACATGGACAAGTTGTTCGGATTGCTCAACGGGGTCCGCAACACGACGTTCGTGGTCGCGCTGATCCAGGCGCTGGCGGCGTTGATGCTGATCTCGAACACGATTCAGCTCTCGGCGTTCAACCGGCGTACCGAGACCGGCATCATGCGCCTGGTCGGGGCGACTCGCTGGTACACGCAGTTGCCGTTCCTGCTGGAGGCCGTGGTCTCCGGTGTGATCGGCTCGCTGCTGGCCATCGGTGGGCTGTTCGCGCTGAAGCCGCTGTTCATCGACAGGGTGATGGGATCGGTGCTGGGTACCGGGGCGTTGCCCCAGATCGGCTACGGCGACATCTTCTACGTGTCCCCGATCCTGGTGCTCGTGGCGACCGCGATCTCGGCGGTCACCGGCTACGTCACCTTGCGCCTGTACGTGCGCTTGTAGAGTCGCGGGTATGGCTAAGGAACGCGGCCGCAAGCTGATCGCGCAGAATCGCAAGGCTCGTCACGACTGGTCGGTGCTGGATACCTACGAGGCCGGGGTCGTGCTGACCGGAACCGAGGTCAAGAGCCTGCGACAGGGGCGCGCCTCGCTGGGGGAAGCTTTCGCGACCCTCGACGACGGCGAGGTGTGGCTGCGCAACGTGCACATCCCGGAGTACAAGGAGGGTACGTGGACCAACCACGAGCCACGTCGTTCCCGCAAGCTCCTGCTGAACCGCGGTGAGATCGAGCGACTGGTCGGCAAGACCAAGGAGAGCGGACTGAGCCTGGTTCCGTTGTCGCTGTACTTCTCCGACGGCAAGGCCAAGGTCGAGATCGCGCTGGCACGAGGCAAGCGCAAGCAGGACAAGCGCAGGGACATGGCCGAGCGGGACGCGCAGCGTGAGATGCAGCGGGCGATCGGTCGGGCTCGCAAGGGCATGAGGACATGACACCGCAACCGGATGAACCCTCCTGCGACGAGCGGGTCCGTCCCTGGTTGGACGAGCTGGGACTGCCGGGACTCGTCGACATCCACACGCACTTCCTGCCCCAGCGGGTGCTGGACAAGGTGTGGGCCTACTTCGACGCGGCGGGCACGCACTACGGCATGGACTGGCCCGTCCACTACCGCTACGACGAGTCGACCCGGTTGCGCGTGCTGGGCGAGCTGGGGGTCACCGCCTTCGCCCCGCTGGTGTACCCGCACAAACCGGGGATGGCCGGCTGGTTGACCGACTGGGCCGTCGAGTTCGGCCGGAGGACACCGGGCGCGGTGCCCACCGCGACGATGTACCCGGAACCCGACGTGGCCGACTACCTCGCCGGTGCGCTGGACGCGGGCGCGCGGTGCGTCAAGGTGCACATCCAGGTCGGTGGTTTCGACCCGCGTGATCCGCTGCTCGACAAGGCGTGGGGGATGCTGGCCGAGTCCGCCGTTCCGGTGGTGGTGCACTGCGGGCACGGACCCCTGCCCGGTGAGCACACCGGTCTGGACGTGTTCGCCGAGGTTCTTCGGCGGCATCCGCGCCTGGTGGCCGTGCTCGCTCATGCCGGTATGCCGGAGTACGACGTCGCGCTGCGGCTGGCCGAGCGGTATCCACGGGTGCACCTGGACACCACGATGGTCGGAGCCGACTTCACCGAACGCTTCGCCCCGTTGCCGCCGGACTGGTCGTCGAGGCTGGTCGGACTGGCGGACCGTGTCGTGCTGGGTTCGGACTTCCCGAACATCCCGTATCCCTACGCCGAGCAGCTCGCGGCGATCGCGGGATGGGCCGCTGCCGACGACCGGCTCGGCCGGGACTTCCTGCGTTCGGTCCTGCACGACGCTCCTGCGCGCCTGCTGGGGCTGTGATCGGCATCATTGCCGAGCCGGATGACACGGGGCCACGTCGTTGTTGTCCGGGGCGAGCACCCGGATACAGGATCGGTAACGAAATCGGCCGGTGCGGGGAATGAATCCGGCACCGGACGCGTTACACTGAGTGCGGTCGGTGCGGACCGGGGTCCACGCCCTGGTTGGTGTCGACCGTGTCCTGAACGAGCAAGGGGGTGAACGGTTTCGACTCCGTACGTTGATCCAAGGGAAGCGTGCCGGTGCAGGCGGAAGACCACCGTACAAGCGTCGCCGTAAACTAATAAGCGCCGACAACAAGAGTCAGCGCGAGTTCGCACTCGCCGCCTGAGGCGAGTAGCGACTCTGTCGGACCGGGAAAGCCTCCGTCCCGGATTCCGGCACCGTTGAGGAGGCTCCACCACCAGGGCTGGTCGCGGGCCCTGGTAGGGACACCCTACAGCGACTGGGCTTGTCACACCGGCTAGTTCGCGAGACCGGTGAAGCCAAGTAGAGACACAGCGGACTGCGCACGGAGAAGACTTGGTGAACCGACGGAGGACCCGGGTTCGATTCCCGGCACCTCCACCAGGAGCCCGGCGGACGTCACGTCCGCCGGGCTCTTTTCATGGAAAACCCCCGTGCTCCACCCGGTCGGCCTGGCGAGCGGGCACCCGGACGGTCGCGGGTGGCCTCGTTCGCGCGTGCAGTGGCGGAACGTGAACCAGTCGAGGCTGAGGACGGGGGAGGCTTTCCCCGCGCTGGAAATGAACTTCAGGAACACGCGGTGCTTGCCCCTCCAGGATCGTCGGTTTGTCCTGTATCACCTTCGGGCCCGGGTTTTTCGGGATGCGGTGGGGCTTCCCACCGGAGGTGGGGCGTTTTCGGTCGAGGGTGCGGGTTTTTCGGCCGGAGGCGGGGAACTTTCGACCGAGGACCGGGCGCTTTCGGCCGAAGACGGGCGGCGGCGGTCCGGCTGCTGCGTTCGGTGAGAACACCGACCCTCGCGCCGAGAAGGACGAGCAGCACGGCGCAGCCCGAGGGCGCGAACACCTTCGACAGCCGTGCCGTGCGGGCGGGTGGGGCTGGCCGGCCTGGTCCGATGTCGCCGGGGCGGGAACGGCCGGTGCGGAGGGGGAGTTCTGCTGCGCGCGCAGGGCCCGTGCGTTCGGGTCGACGAGGGCGTCGAAGGAGCCGCTGCCGCTACGCGGCAGGAGGGGCTGGACGCGGGGCGCACCTCCTCCAGGTCCATTCGCCGTGCCGGTCTTTGACCATCAGACCGCTGATCACGGGTTTGGTGGTGTTGCGGCAGCGGCCCGCTGACGATGGAGCTGAGGAGGATCAGCGGTTCGGTGGTGTTGTCGTGGGGCAGGCGTCCCTCGGCCGTCGTGAACAGCGTCGCGCCCGGACTCCACAGGTCCGGTGCCGTCGAGACGGAATCGCCCGCCGCGATCTCCGGGAGAGGGAGGAGGGAGTGCCCGTCACGAAGCCGGTTCGGGTGCTCGTGGGATCGGCGGCGTTGCGGGCGATGCCGAAATCGCCGAGCTTCACCTGGTCGTGCTGACCTAGCAGGACGTTGGCCGGTTTGACGTCGCGGTGGGTGATGCCGATCCGGTGCGCTGCCTGCAGTGCCGCCGCGACGCTGTCGGTCACCAGCGCGAGTTGGTGCTGATCCAGCGTGCCGTGCGCGTCGGTGATCGCCGTGGGGCTCTGGGACGCGAAGAGCTCCATCACCACGAAGATCGTGTCGCTGCCCTGCGTCCCGTCGTAGAGCGGCACGACGTTGGGGTGGCTGACCATGGCCATCGCAGGTGCTTCCCGGAGTTCGGAGGCGTCTTCCTCGGTCAGTTCGGGTGGGAGCCGCAACTCCTCGACGGCCACGGGGCGGTGCAGCAGCTCGTCGGTACCCGCCCACACGATTCCCATCGCACCGTGATCGATCCTGGTCGCCAGCCTGTACCGGTTCGCGACGAGGCGCTGGGAAGAGCTGCCGGAGGAGTCTGCTGGTCGGTTCGACGCACCGAACATCATTCCTGAAAACATCCGCGTGTGAGGAGGATTCTCGGATCGTTCACCACGCCGCCGCCGTCTGGCACGCGGGTACCTGAACTCGTCCGGATTGGTTACGCTTCCTGATGATCCGATGATGTGGAGGTCCGGTGCCACCTGCGTTGCTCGCGATGAGTCTGGGGACCTTCGGCATCGGCACCACCGAGTTCGTCACCATGGGCCTGCTGCCGGAGATCGCCGGTGGTGTGGACATCTCGATCCCCACGGCCGGGCACCTGATCTCGGCCTACGCGGTGGGAGTCGTCATCGGTGCTCCGCTGTTGACGGCGCTCGGTTCCGCCGTGCCGCGGAAGGCGTTCCTGCTGGGCACCATCGGCCTGTTCGCCCTCGGCAACCTGCTGACCGCCGTGGCGGGCAACTACGAGAGCCTGCTCGTCGCGCGGCTGCTCACGGGAATGCCGCACGGAGCGTTCTTCGGCTCCGCCTCCGTCGTGGCGGCCGGACTCGTCGATCCCGGTCGGCGGGCCAGGGCCGTCTCGGTGCTGTTCCTCGGGCTGACGCTGGCCAACGTGGCCGGAGTGCCCGTCGGTACCTACCTCGGACAGCGGTTCGGGTGGCGCTGGACGTTCGCGATGGTCGCCGTGCTCGGGCTGGCCAGCCTGCTCAGCATCCTGGCCGCGCTGCCGCGCCAGTCGAGGCCCTCGGGCGGTATCCGCGACGAGCTGGGAGTGTTCCGGCGACTGCAGGTGTGGCTGGCGCTGGCGGTGGTGATGCTCGGGTTCGGTGGGACGTTCGCCTGCTTCAGCTACATCACCCCGATGATGACGAGCGCCGCCGGATACGAGGCCGGTGACATGACCTGGCTGCTGATGATGTTCGGGGTCGGCATGAGCATCGGCACGTTCGCCGGTGGGAGGCTGGCCGACCGCGCCCTGCTCCCGAGCCTGTACGCGTGCCTGAGCGGACTAGGACTCACGCTGGGGCTTTTCGCGGTCACCGCGCACGGACAGGTCTCGGCGGCGGTCACGCTGCTCTTGATCGGGGTCACCGGATTCTCGGCGGGTCCTATCGTGCAGACGCTCATCATGCGGCGAGCCGAGGGGGCTCCGAGCCTGGCCTCGGCGTCGGTGCACTCCGCGTTCAACATCGCCAACGCGATGGGGGCCTACCTCGGCGGATTGGTGATCGCCGGAGGACTCGGCATCACCGCCCCCAACTGGGTCGGGGCGGCGCTCGCCTTCTCCGGCCTGATTCCAGCCATCGCCTCGGGCCTGGTGGAGCGTCGTGGTGAGGCGGTTCGCCGGTGCGCGGTCTGAGCCGCCCTGAGCGTCGTCCTGACCTCGCTGCGGCGGTGATTCGGGCCTACGCACTTGCGGAACCGCGCTCACGGACCCCACAGGCTCATGTAGCTCATTCGCGGCCAGAGGCTGTCCCAGGGCTGCTTCGGGTCCTCGGCCAGCCAGATCGGTTTGCCGTCGTAGTAGGTGGGCAGGCGCGTGTGGATCTTCCCCGCCAGGGTGACGTCGTGAAAGAACCGCTCCAGGTACTCGCGGCTCCCGTCGAGGTAGAGCACCTGGTCGGTGCCCTCGCGGGGGTGGCCGAAGTAGCCGAAGCCCCGGCTGCCGCTGTGGACGCGGGGGATGCCCAGCTCGGGGCCGTAGTGGTGGATGGCCGAGGCCGACCAGTAGTCGTGGGTGATCACGGCGGTGGCCCGGCGCTGCTCCGGTGGCAGGTTCCGGTGAACCTCGGCCACCTGGGACGTGACGCGCTGCCAGCCGAGACTGCCCCTGCCGAGCACGTTGGAGCTCGCGACGGCGGAGGCCGGAGTCAGGGGCAGCGCCGAGACTGCCAGGCAGGCCGATACGGCGTAGGCGGGGGAGGCGATCCAGCTCCACCGCGAGTTCTCGCGTTCCTCCCGTCGGCGTTGCAGCTCCACCGTCGCCACCGCGAACAGCAACCCGTAGAAACCCGCCACGTAGTAGGAACGGCCGCCGCTGAGCGCGAATATCGCGGTCAGCGCCACGGTGGTCCATCCGAGGAACCGGTAGGGCCTCAGCTCCCGCGACCGCAGCAGTCGCCACAACCCGAAGCACACCAGCACGGCTCCGACGAACCCGGCACCGTCGGTCGCCGAACGCAGGAAGACCCAGAGGTCGAAGGTCTCCGAGGAGACGACGTGGGCCATCCGCAGCTGCGGCCAGCCGTTGTTCGCCTGCCACAGCGCGGTCGGGACCGCTGAGAGCACCGCGACGGCCGCCCCCCACCACAGCTTGGGGCGGGACAGCAGGCGCCGGGGGCCGACGAACAGCACCGCTACCCCCGCCGTCAGCCAGAAAGCCGGGATCAGCAGCTTGACCTGCATGGCCACCGCCGTGACCACGCCCGCCCACAGCAGCAGGCGGTCGTCGTCCTCACCCCGGTCGTGCAGCCGTACCCAGCGCACGAGCAGCCAGCTGACCAGCGTCCACATCACGGGGTCGATCGACCACGTCAGCAGGAAATGTCCGGCGGTGATGAACTGGTTCGCGGTCGCGCACGCCCCGGCAGCCAGGGTCTGGGCGCGGCGATCTCCCCCGAGCTCGCGCGCGATGAGAGCGGTCGTGAACACGGTCGCGACCGCGGCCAGCATCGCCGGGGTCCGCAGCACCACCACCGAGTCCGGCGCCAGCGTCTCGGCCAGCCGTGCCAGGAGCGGCAAGGCCGGTGGCTGGTCCGCGTATCCCCAGGACAGGTGGTCGCCGGCGGCGAGGAAGTACAACTCGTCGGCGAAGTATCCGTAGTGTCCGCTGGTCAGCAGCAGTGCGCTTCCGAGGAGTGCGGCGATCAGCAGCACCGGGGTCTTGGCCAGCGGTGCGAGGCCGTCCGCCCGGACGGGAGGGCGGGGGGCCCGAGGGACCGCTGGAGGAGCCGTGGTGTGCAAGCACGACTCCTTTCCCGCGGATCGGACGACTTCGCGCGAAACCGTGACTTCACCGAGCTCGATGGTCCGGTTTCGCGCGAGACCACCGCCTGGTGGACGGCTCAGCCGGGGGGCCAGGAGAGGGGGCGGCCCCCGATCAGGTGGCAGTGCACGTGATGCACCGTCTGGCCCGCCTCGGTGCCGGTGTTGAGCACGAGCCGGTAGCCCGCATCGGCGACGCCGTCCTCCTCGGCGATGCGGTGCGCCTCACTCACCAGCTCGTCGAGCAGGCCGTTGTCGGCCGCCGCGGTGTCCGCCGCCGTAGCGTAGTGGGTCTTCGGGATGATCAGCACATGCGTCGGTGCCTGCGGGTTGATGTCGCGGAAACCCAGCGTGCGCTCGGTCTCGCTGACGGTCGTTGCGGTCATCTCGCCTGCGACGATCTTGCAGAAGACGCAGTCCGCCGTTTCGGTCACGCTGTACCTCCGGACTCTCGCGGGTTCTCGCCCCGGGGAAATCCTAGAGGTCGTCCCACCGGGGTTCGGGCGGGCGTTCTCCCGGAGACGAGAATGGGGGAGTGGACCCGCTGTATGACCCCGACGACGAGGAACTGCTGCATCCCAGGCAGGCACGCGAACTGGCCGGCCTCGTCGAGACCGCGCGGTTGGCGTCGGGGGCGGTTCGCAACGGCAGCATCGGCAAGGTCGGTGCCGCGAGCGTGGTCGTCAACGAAGGCAATCCGCTGACCGGTGGTAATCATGCCTGCGCGCTGTGGGGCACGCTCGCCGAGGTCGCCAGCACCCTGCTCCGGCTGGAGGACACCTTCGCCGAGGCCGGGCGTTCGGAAGCCGTCGTCCACGCCTCGCCGACGACCCTCGTCGAGATCGAGGGGATCGCCGACGACGCCGGATGGCGTGCCGTCGAGGAGAACGTCGCCCTGCTGCACCGTGCCGGAGGTGCGGACGCCTCGACGGGAAGGTGGGGTTCGCCACGCGCGGCGCGGGAGACCGACGTGGCCGGCATCGCCGCACTGCTGGCAGACGAGATGGGACTGTCGGATTCGGGCGAGGCGCTCCTGGCGCGCAATTTCCGCTATCGGATCGACGACTCCCGTTGCACGGTGCGCGTGCTCGACGATCCCGAGGTCGAACGTGTCGCCGGGTTCGCGCAGGGATTCACCGAGCACGGGATCGGTCTCGTGGAGCAGGTCGTGGTTCGGCCCGGACGCCGTGGGCGCGGTGCGGGCAGCGCCCTCGCGGCGCAGGTCGTCGCCGACGCGCGTGAGCGCGGAGCGCGGATGGTGGCCGCGTACGCCGAGGAGGGCGGCTCGGCGGAGCGTTTCGCGGAATCGTGTGGTTTCGAGACCGCCTACGCCGTCACCGCCTACGCCCGCCGCGTCGACGAGCTGCTGGACTAGTGCCCGGAACGGGTTCGTCGTCGGGCTGAACCCGCTGCGCACTCCCGTTCGGGGAGTGATCGACCGCGTATGGCGGTGAGGGCGTCTCCGGCTGGATAAGATCCCCGCATGGATGACGTCAGAAATGTCACGGTCGGGTTACTGGAAACGGCCGATACGGGACGTGGACGGAGGCAGCTCGACGCCGCGCTCATCGCCTTTCTGGGATTGGGCGAGGACGGCTGGGGAATGCGGGTCGACGAAGTCCCGAAGCATTACCGCAGCGCGATGCGCGCGGCCCTGGAAGCGGCGGCGAGACAGTCGTGACGGTGCCGGCGAGCCGCCCCCGCCTGGTCGGAGACGTTTGCGTGGACGAGTGCGGACGGGCCGGCCAGCGGTGATCGTCCGTCGTGTTCGTGCGCGGTGGTGCCCACGGCTCGTGGTGCTGGCACGACCGGCTTGTGGCACAGCACGGACCCTTCGCGGAACGACGAGCCGAGCTCCGATGCGCCGGTCACTGTCACGGCGCGAGGTGAACGCTCCGAGTGGTCGAGGGAATTTTTCCGGGGACGCCCGGACTTGTTCGCAGGGGCCGGAGCGGCCCGTTCTGCGGCGACGAGTGGAGGCGCGGTGTCGAGCGATTCGGCAGCGGGCGGTGCGAGCACGCGAACACGTGAGCGCCTGCCCCCGGAGATCTGGATCCTCGTCACGGGCAGCTTCATCATCGCCGTGGGGATGGGCATCGTCTCGCCCGCGTTGCCGACCTTCGCCACGAGCTTCGACGTCGGGGTCACGGCTGCCTCGCTGATCGTCAGCGCCTTCGCGTTCATGCGGCTGGTCTTCGCCCCGGCCAGCGGGAAGCTGGTTTCCTGGCTCGGGGAGCGCCCGATCTACGTCTGGGGCATCTTCATCGTCGGGCTCAGCAGCACGGCCTGCGCCTTCGCCCAGTCGTACTGGCAGCTACTGCTGTTCCGCGGCCTGGGCGGGATCGGCTCGACGATGTTCACGGTCTCGGGACTGGCGCTGCTGATCCGTCTGGCTCCGCCGCACCTGCGCGGGCGCGCGTCCGGCATGTGGGGAACGAGCTTCCTGCTCGGCAGCATCTCGGGACCGATCGTGGGTGGCGTCATGATCGGCTACTCGCTGCGACTGCCGTTCCTGGTCTACGGCATCGCGCTCTACCTGGCGGCGTTCCTCGGCTGGTTGATGCTGCGCAACTCCGCGCTGGCCGCGAAGGAGGGCGACGACGGTGCCCCGGTCATCACCATCCGGGAGGCGCTCGGCGAGCACGCCTACCGCTCGGCGCTGCTGTCGAACTTCAGCAAGGGATGGACGGTCCAGGGAGTGCGCATCGCCCTGGTGCCGCTGTTCGTCACGCAGGCGCTGCACCTGTCGCAGTCCATGTCCGGTGCGGCCCTGTCGGTGTTCGCCGTGGGCAACGCCGCGGTCCTGCTGGTGGCCGGACGTCTCGCCGACTCCCGGGGGCGTAAGCCGCTGGTGCTGACGGGGCTGGCCGTCGCCGCGCTGGGCAGCGCCTCGCTCGGGTTCGCGGAGTCGGCGCCGCTGTTGCTCGGCGCCTCGCTGGTGGCGGGTGTCGGTACCGGGCTGATGACCCCGGCGCAGAGCGCGGCGGTCGCCGACATCGTCGGGGCCAGGGGCAGGGGTGGCCCGGTACTGGCGACGTTCCAGATGGCCGCCGACGTGGGCGCGATTCTCGGCCCGCCGATGGCCGGGGCCCTGGCCGACGTCCTCTCCTTCCGCGCCGCGTTCGGGGTCACGGGACTCGTCACCGCGGCGGCACTGCTGATGTGGTTGGCCGCGCCGGAGACGCTGCGGAAACCGGCCGCCGAACATCATCGGGACGAGGGGGACGACCGCGCCGCGGACGAGCCCGAGCGGAGCGCCGGCCGATAACCCATGTGTCCGTGGGCCCCGGATGGGGTAGACCGCTGTCGGTAGCCGCGATGCCGGTACTGGAGGCGGACATGGACAGCGGAATCGAGGCAACCGCGCTCTCCGAGGAGGCGTTGGCGAGAGAGCTTCGGCACCTCCACGAAACGCGACACGAGACGTTCCTGCACGGTGCGGCCGACGCGCTCAACGAGCACAATGAGCGCACCCGCGAGCTGGAGCAGGAATACCTTCGGCGCCATCCCGAGCGGGAAGTGGATCCTCGTCGGACCCGCGCCGGCGCGAGAGGAGCCGACCACCATGCCTGAATCCGTGGCACAGCGGCGCGGACGCAAACCGCGCATCGTCGTCGTGGGGGGTGGTCACACGGGATTGACGGCCGCCCTGCGCCTTCAGTCGAAGCTGATAGAGGGCGAGGCCGACATCACCGTCGTCGACGCCCAGCCGCACATGACCTACCAACCGTTCCTGCCCGAAGCGGCCGCCGGATCGGTGGAACCCCGCCACGTGGTGGTCCCGCTGCGCGAGGCCCTGCGAAGCAGCGAGGTCCTCACGGCCATGGTCACCGGCATCGACCACTCCCGTCGTTGCCTGACCGCCCAGCTGGCCGACGGCAAGGTCGAGCAACTGGAGTACGACATCCTGGTGGTGGTGCCCGGCTCGATCTCGCGGTCCCTGCCGATCCCGGGACTGGGCGACGAGGGGATCGGCTTCAAGACCATCGGTGAGGCCATCTACCTGCGCAATCACGTGCTCTCCCGGTTGGACGCCGCCGCCACCACCACGGACCCGGAACTGCGGCGCAAGCTGCTGACCTTCCTGTTCGTCGGCGGTGGCTACGCCGGTATCGAGGCGATGGCCGAGCTGGAGAGCATGGCCCGGTACGCGACGCGCTACTACCCCACGATCGCGGTGCGGGACATGCGATGGGTCCTGGTGGAGGCCATGGGGCGGATCATGCCCGAGGTCAGCGAGCGGATGGGCGTCTACACCCGTCGCCGACTGGAGGAGCGCGGTATCGAGGTCAAGCTCGAAACCACCGCCAAGACCTTCGAGAACGGCCACGTCGTGCTTTCCGACTCCGACGAGTTCGACGCCGACACCATCGTGTGGACCGCGGGAGTCAAGGCGCACCCGATGCTGGAGGAGAGCGACCTGCCCCGCGACGGCAAGGGTCGTGTCGAGTGCACCACCAAGCTTCAGGTCCGCGGCACCAGCGACGTGTTCGCGGCGGGTGACTGCTCCGCGGTCCCCGACCTGACCAGCAGCGAACCCGACGCGACCTGTGCTCCTTCCGCCCAGCACGCGGTCCGCCAGGCGCGGGTGCTCGCCGACAACGTCGTCGCTCTGCTGCGGGGGCGGGAGCTGAGCGACTACAAGCACAAGTACGCGGGTTCGGTCGCCGGGCTGGGCCTGTTCCAGGGGGCGGCCGAGGTCTACGGCATCCGGCTCAAGGGGCTGTCCGCGTGGATGCTGCACCGGGCGTACCACGTCGCGAAGATGCCCACGGCCTCGCGCAAGGCACGCATCATCGGGGACTGGTTGATGGAGCTGCCGTTCCGGCGTCAGGTGGTCGCGCTCGGCGAGCTGCACGACCCGCGAGCGGAGTTCGTCAAGGCATCCAACACGCGCGGTCTGCCCAGCGAACGCGGTCAGGCCGGATAGCGCTCACTCCAGGCCCGGTAGGGGGGCCGCGCCGTGATCCCAGCGTATCGGCCGTGGACTGCCCTTCTCGGGCTTCTCACCGTCCTCCGCGCGGGGAAGGCGGTTCGGTTCGAGCACCCGCACGACGCAGGTGATGCCGAGACGCTCGCGCAGCGCCACGGCGAGGTCGCGTTCGAGCGTCTCGGTGTCCTCGGCGGGGGAGTGCTGCTCCACGCCGACGCGCAGCTCCGGATGGGAGGGGTCCCGGCGGTCCTCGACCACCACGTAGTGCGGAGCCACCCGCGGATCGGTCAGCAGCACGGTCTCGATCTCGGTGGGGAACACGTTGACCCCGCGAATGACCAGCATGTCGTCCCGTCTGCCCAGGACGCGCGTCATCCGGCGCAGGGTGCGGGGGGAGTCCGGCACCGGTCCGCTGATCGAGGCGATGTCACCGGTGCGGTAGCGCAGCA
Source organism: Halosaccharopolyspora lacisalsi (assembly GCF_014137975.1). Lineage (GTDB taxonomy): Bacteria > Actinomycetota > Actinomycetes > Mycobacteriales > Pseudonocardiaceae > Halosaccharopolyspora > Halosaccharopolyspora lacisalsi. The sequence goes on from NZ_JACGWZ010000001.1 coordinate 388,567, forward strand.
GGGGCAGGCCGGTCTTGGTCAGCGTGGTGAACACCAGCTCGCCGGCCTCGCCCTCCGGGAGCGGTACGCCGTCCGGGCCGACGACCTCGGGGTAGAAGTGGTCCTCGGCGATGTTGAGCATGCCCGCCGAGTCCAGGGACTCGCACGCCACTCCGGGTCCGATGATCTCGGTGAGTCCGTAGATGTTCAGCGCTTCCAGGCCGAGCAGTTGCTCGATCTCCAGCCGCATCTCCTCGGTCCAGGGCTCCGCGCCGAACAGCCCGACCCGCGGGGGCAGCTGGTCCGGGGTGATCCCTGTGTACCGCAGCGACTCACCGAGATAGAGCGCGTAGGAGGGGGTGCAGCACAGGACGTCCGGGCGCAGGTCGAGGAGCAGCCGTGCCTGTCGGTCGGTGGCGCTTCCCGCGGCGGGCAGCGCGGTGGCTCCCAGCCTCGTCGCCCCGTGGTGCACTCCCAGCCCGCCGGTGAACAGGCCGTAGCTGTAGGCGGAGTGCACCGTGCTGCGGCGGGTCGCCCCCGCTCCGCCCAGAGCCCGAGCCATGACCCGACTCCAGACGTCCAGGTCGTGGGCCGTGTAAGGAGCCAGGGTCGGTCTTCCCCGAGTGCCCGACGTGCCGTGGACGCAGACGATGTCGTCCTCGGGAGCGGCACGCAGGCCGAAGGGGTAGTACTCCCAGAAGTCCTGCTTGGTGACGAACGGCAGCTCGTGCAGCTCCTCCAGGCTGACGTCGACGCCCCGCTCGACGCCGCAGTCGCGCAGCCGTGCCGCTTGGACGCCGCCGGTTTCCAGCAGGCGCTGGACGAGTCTTCGTAGCCGGTGCTGCTGTAGGTTGCGGCGCTGTTCGGGATCGAGGCCCTCGGTCGCCGGTTCCGTCAGGGGTGTTGATACGCGCTGTGCTGTGGTCACGACTCTCGGTGTAGCAGGCGTGGTCGCCGATGGGTAAGCCGCGAAAAGGGGGACCCCCCGTTCGGGGGCCTTGAGAGCCTGTTGTAAAGTATCTCCTGCAAGCGATGAGCAGGGGTCAACACCCACTGAGCATCGTGACAAGGAAACAGGGGGCTGTGGCGCAGCGGTAGCGCATCTGACTGGCAGTCAGAGGGTCAGGGGTTCGAATCCCCTCAGCTCCACTCTTGCGAGAACCCCCAGTGCGCTGGGGGTTCTTTGCTGTTCGGGGTGTTTCGTACCACCGGCGGAACCACCCGCGCCACCGCGAGCGCGACCCATCTACCGTGCTCGTCCGCGCCGACCGCGTGAGCCCAGGCCTGGCCGAATTCCTCCTCGCTCACTGAAGCGCGCGCATCGTGGGAGCAACGACAGACCAACCGGAGGTCAGCGTGAACACGGCAACCGGTACGTGCCGGGTCGGCGACGACGACCAGGACCGTCCTTGCGAGATCGCCCTGGACGATGGCCCCGGCCAGGGCTTCTGGTACCTGGACACGTGCGTGAGCTGGGAAGAATCCGACGAACTGATGAACCGGGACCAACCCGTGGACGTGAGGATCCACCTGGACGAGGGAGTCTTGGTGGGTAGAGCACTCCTGAACAAGATCCGCGCTGCTCCGGGGAGCGAAGGGCCGGACTCCTATCCGGTGAGTGCTCACATGATCGGCTCCGGCCCGTTGAGGGAGGCGGCGCGCTGACCGGCTCGGTCGCTTGCCGGTGTCGGCGGGTTCGCCAGCGGGTGGAACCGCCGGGCGATGCGCACGGGGCACGCACCGCCCGGCAGCGACGACTCGATGCCGGAACGTTCGGGGTGTCGGCGCCGGGCCGGGCCTTTTACGGGGCACCTCGGTGGGTGCACTGGCTTGTCCGGCAGTCGTGGTTGGCGGCGTAGACCCGCAGGTAGGCGTTGACGCATTCGCTGCAGGCCCGTGCGGGCGGGGCGGGGTTGTTCGGCCCCATCGTTTTGCCGCAGCGCGAGATCCGGTCGTGCGAGCCGGGTCGGCGTTCGTGGACGTAACCCTGGTGGTCCACCCACGTGTCCCGCCGGCTCGACGCGGGCGGCCCGTACGCGAGCGTGACCCGCTCCCACCGGAGCACCGGTTCGCACACTTCCCCGGCAGGGTCGCTGCCCTCGGACGAATACGGCGCTGTGTGCGGGGTCGATGACTGCGCGTTCATGGTTACAACATCGCCCGATCGACCCTGACGGCCTCAGGGCAGGAGGTCAGGCAGTTATGGGCATCGGTGGTCACGTGGCAACATCACCCGGTATGGGCCGTAACGAACGTCTGCACGCCGCCCGCCAGGCCACCCCGTCGCCGAGGGTTCCGGGTGCGTGCCTGTCGCGGGCCGAACTCGCCGAAGCCGTGAACACTTGGCTTACCGAGCACACCGACCGCCCGGGCGCGTTGGACGAGCAGGCCATCGCCCGCTACGAACGCGGCACCGTGCGCCGCCCGAACCGCGACTACCGTGCGGCCCTGCGAGCCGTCCTCGGCGCTGACCAGGACACCGAGCTCGGATTCATCGCGTCCGGTCCGTCTCACGAACCGTTGAAGCAGCCACATACGATCGAACTCGACCCGGCGCGAGTATGGAGCCCTGATGAGCAGGCCCGCGTCGAGCACGTGTCCGGGTGCGCCCGCCGCGTCGACCAACCGGTCCTGGATGCGCTGGCCGGCACACTGGCCGCCGTGCGTCGCCTGGAGGACGAGACCAGCGCCGCCGACGTGCTGCCCTCGGTGGTGGCTCAGGCCCGGCTCGCCGACCGGCTCGCCGACAACGCCCCGAGCGGGTTGCACTCGACCGCGCTCGGGCTGGCTTCCGAAATCGCCCAGTACCGCGGGTGGCTGGCCATTCCCCGCGGACAGTGGGACGAGTCCCGCGCCCATCTCGACCGCGCCGCCGTGCTGGCAGTGCAAGCCGACGACCCGCTACGTCTGGCAACTGCGCTCAGCTTCAACGCCTACCGGGCGATGCTCGTCGACGACATCCCTACGGCCGCCTCTTTGGCAGACGCCGCAGGCCGGGAAAGCCGCGTCGATCCGGGACTGCGGACCTACATGACGGTGCAGCGCGCCGAGATCGCCGCCTACGGCCGGGACACGAACCGAGCAGCCCGGCTACTGGCCGAGGCCGACCACATGATCGAGCAGCTACCGCCCGCCGAGGAACTCCCCGACAGCTCGTACTGGTACACCCCGAGCGTGCTCACCGGGCACAAGGGTTTCGTGCTGCAAGCCCTCGGCGAGCATGAGGCTGCCCGCCGAGCCGCCGCCGAGTCACTCGACGCTATGCCGGAGACGTGGCGACGCTCGGAGTGGGCGGTGCAGCACCGAGCGCTCGCCGAGGCGTAGACCGCGTGTGTTGTGCACGTCGAGAACCGGAGTGGGCCGAAGTCGTTCGATCCGTCGTTCTGTGATGCTGCGCAGGGCCGTTGAACTGCGCTGATGGGCGGTGGGGAGCTCGCCTGTCCGCGCGGGTCACGGTTCCGGCGGCCAGCGGGGCGGGAGGTTCGAATCCCCTCACCGCCCCGCACCACCGGGACCGCGCTCAGTGCAGCGTGGTGAGCGCGGCCCGGGTGAACGGAACGAGCTCGGTCTCGCGGCCGTCCAGCACCTTCCGCGACCACTCCGGGTCGGCCAGCAGCGCGCGGCCGACGGCGACGAGGTCGAACTCGTCGCGCTCCAGTCGCTCGGCCAGCCCCTCGACGCTGCCCACGTTGGTTCCCGCGCCGCTGCCGAGGGTGGCGGGGTCGAACGCCGTGTCCAGCCCGACCGAGCCGACGGTGATGACCGGCTTTCCGGTGAGCTTGCGTGTCCACCCGCCGATGTTCAGCTCTGAATCGGATTCGGGAAACTCGGGCTCCCAGTAGCGGCGCCCGGAGGCGTGGAAGGCGTCGACCCCGGCTTCGGTCAGCGGGGCGAGCATCGCCTGCAACTCGTCCGGGGTCTCGGCGAGCTTGGCGCCGTAGTGGTCGGCCTTCCACTGCGAGAACCGCAGGACCACGGGGAAGCCGGGCGAGACCCGCTCACGCACGGCCGCGACGATGTCCGCGGTGAACTTGGTGCGCTCGACCGGGGAGCCGCCGTAGGCGTCGGTGCGCCTGTTGGTGCGCTCCCACAGGAACTGGTCGATCAGGTAGCCGTGCGCGCCGTGGATCTCCACGCCGTCGAAGCCGATGCGCTCGGCCTGGTGCGCGGCCTCGGCGAAGGACTCGACGAGGCGTTCGACGTCGGCCGACGAGAGCTCCTCGCCCGCCTCCGGGGTGCCGTCCAGCGCGATTCCGGAAGGTCCGACCGAGGGCGCCTCGGGGAACGGCGGCTTGCCGGCCTGCCGCTGGATGCCGACGTGCCACAGCTGCGGCATGATCCGGCCGCCGGCCTCGTGCACTGCGGAGACGACGTTGCTCCAGCCTGCCAGTGCTTCCTCTCCGTGGAAGCGCGGCACGTTCTCCCGGTCCCCGGCGGAGGGGTCGTCGACGTAGGTGCCCTCGGTGATGATCAGACCGGTTCCGGCGGCCGCGCGCCGGGCGTAGTAGGCGACGACGTTCTCGTCGGGAACGCCGCCGGGGGACTGGTCCCGGGTCATCGGGGCCATGACCAGCCGGTTCGGCAGCTCCACCGATCCGAGGGTGAACGGACGGGAGAGTGCCTGCGCTGCGCGAGCGGACATGCGGGTGTCCTCCTGGTGCGTGCGAAAACAAAATGTTCCTAGTAAAGATACACTTTTATGTGCGGGCGCCTCCGGGGACGTTGCTAGCCTGGGACGTCACCCGGGGAGAGCCGCCGGGCTCGCGACGGAGGGAGGTGTTGCCGGCGTGCTGGACCTCCGCTTTTCCAGCGCCCTGACGGCGATGCTGATCCTCGCCCTCGCCGACGAGGAGGGGAGCCCGACGCTCAGCTCCGCTCAACTCGCCGACAAGATGGGCACCAACGCGAGCCTGGTGCGCAAGCTGATCGCCCCGCTGGCGCAGGACGGGCTCGTCGTCTGCGCCAAGGGACGCTCCGGCGGGGCCCGGTTGGCGCGGCCCGTCGAGGAGATCACCCTCGCCGAGATCTACCGCTGCTCGACGGGGGACAAGCCGCTGTGGAACCGCCGCTCCGGCAACGAGCACGACTGCCGGGTCGCCGCGAACGCGCAGTCCTACTTCGCCGAGCTGACAGCGGAGGCCGAACAGGCCGTGCTCGGCGCGCTCGGCGACCGCACGCTTGCCGACGGCGTGCGCGAACTGCGGCGCTTCGACCGGGAACCGGCGCAGGGAACCAGTCGCGGCTCCGGCACCTGCTAACGTCTGTGCGCAGGTTCTTCCGGCACGAAGGGGCGTCATGGATACTCCGGCGATGCGGTCGGCGGGCCGGATCGACGACCTCGTCACCGGCGCCGGACTCGTGGCCGGTGCGGCCAACGTCATCATGCAGCTCGGGCGTCCCGGCGTCGGTCACGGCGTCCTTGAGAGCACTGTGGACAGCGGGAACCTGTTCCGCCGCCCGTGGAAGCGCGCCCGCACCACGTTCACCTACCTCGCCGTGGCCACCATGGGCAGCGAAGAGGAGAAGAGAGCCTACCGACGGGCCGTGAACCGCCAGCACGTCCACGTCCGCTCCGGCGAATCCAGCTCGGTGCGCTACAACGCCTTCGACCCGCAGCTGCAGCTGTGGGTGGCCGCGTGCCTGTACAAGGGTTTCGAGGACTCGTACGAGGCGCTGGCCGGTGCGTCGCTCTCGCCGGGCGAGCGGGAAGCCGTTTACGCGGCCTCCGCGCCGCTCGGGACGACGTTGCAGGTGCCGCCCGGGAAGTGGCCGGGCAGCCGGGACGAGTTCGAGGAGTACTGGCAGGAGGGGCTGCGGAAGGTCTCCGTCGACGAGCCGGTGCGCGAGCTGCTGCTGTCCGTCGCCGTTCTGGATTTCCTCCCCGCGGTGCTGCGGATCCCGTTCGGGCGGTTCAACCGCTTCGTCACCACCGGCTTCCTTCCCGCGACGTTCCGCGAGCAGCTGGGGCTGCGTTGGAGCGACGAGGACCAGCGCCGGTTCGACCGCGTTTGCCGAGGCGTCGGCGCGGTGGCGCTGCGCCTGCCCAGGAGCGCGCGGCAGTTCCCGCTCAACGCCTTCCTCGCGGACCTGCGCCGCCGGATGCGCAAGGGCCGGCCGCTGGTGTGACGGTTGGGAGTCGCGGTGCCGGCCGGGCCGCGCCGAGGGGCCGGTACGTCGGATCGGAGCAATCTCTCAGGGGCTGTCCGTGGCCGACTGCGCGGCCAGGAAGGCGTCATACCAGTCGATGGTGGTGCTCAGTCCGTCCACGAGTGGGGTGGGCTGCCTGCCGGTGATCCGCTCGCCGAGTTCGTGGATGTGCTCGGTGCTGACCGCGGGCACCGTGGGCAGGTGCCACACCCGGCCGGTCGCGGCCTCGGCGGTGGCGGTGCCGAGATCGGCGAGACCACGGGCGACGTCCGGCAGGTAGGAGTAGCTGTGCGGCAGCGTGGTGTCGCCGAACCCGAGTGCGGGTTCTCCGGTCAGTACGGCCGGGAAGAACGTCGCGCCGAGGGTGGAGTTCAGCACGCGCGGACCGTAGAAGTCGGCGGCTCGCCCCGGGGCGATTCGGGCGTGACCGGTGCGGTGCGCGTCCAGGTAGTCCTGGTCCAGCGCGGCGCGCATCCGGCCCTTCCCGCTCGTCGCGGCCCGGGGAGTGTCCTCCGTGATCGCCGCGCCGTCCGCCTCGCCGTACGGGTGGAGCGTGTCGAGCACCACGAGCCGGGCGTCGTTCCGGCCCGCGGCGGTGAGCACCGCCCGGCCGATTCCCGGCATCGACTCCTTCTGGAGGTGATACGGCACGTCGACGGCGTGGTAGATCGTCGCGGCGCCTTTGGTCGCGGCTACCGCCCGGTCGAGGGAGGACACGTCGGCCTCCACCGTCTCGACTCCGGCGGGGGCGTTCTCGATCGGACTGCGGTTGACGTGGCGTACACGGAGTCCGCGCGCGACCAGCTCGTCCACGGTGGTCGTTCCCGCGGGGCCCGCGCCGAGCACGACGTGCAGTTCACCGGTGGTCGTGGTCATCGGTCCTCCAAGTTGTGAGTGACTGGTCATTCACTTCTCGGGGCGCGTCGTTCCCGCCTCGGCGATCCGGTCGGACGGATCAGGAAGCCGGGCCGTGCCGGATGCCCGTCGTGAGTGCGGCCGCCCAGTCGGCATCGGTGTCGAACGCGTCTACGGCGGTCAGCAGGTGGCACAACTGGCCGCGCGCGACGAACTCCTGAGCTTGGCTCGCGTCGGCTCCTGCTCGGGACGTGGCCAGTGAGGTGATCCTTCCGACGCCCTCGCGGACGGCCGCGGCGACCTCGGGGGTCTGGGTCGTGGCCAGTGCCTGCACCTGGAGCAGCAACAGGTCGCGATCGGCGATCAGCTCGGCGTACCGCGCGCCCATGCGGTCGAGGACCTCGGTGGCCTCCGCGTGCCCGGCCTCGTCGGCGGCCTTTTCGAGCACGTCGACGATGCGGTCGTAGCAGTCGTCGATCGCCGCGACGAACAGGTCGACCTTGCGCGGGAACAGCTTCATGACGTACGCCGAGGAGATTCCGGCGTGGTCGGCCACCCGGGTGACCGGACTGGTGGCGTATCCGGAACGGGCGAACACGGTCACCGCGCTGTGGATGACCGTGCGCCGGCGCTCCTCGGCCGTCGACCTCGAATCCGCCCTCATGGTGAGTGACCATACACTCACCGATCGTCTCGTTCAACGCTCGTTTTCCGGGCCGACCGAGGCACCGGGAGAGCGACCGCCACAGGTACTGGCGTCCGTGCTGCTTTCGCTCTAGTCTTGCGGTACGCGCTCGCCGCGCCCGTCCGGTCCGCTCGGATCACGGGATAATTTAAGAAGGATATTAGGCTGGTCTCAGCTTCCTGTCAGCCGGCGTCCTTAAGCTGTCCCCATGAATTCCGACGACACCACGAGCACGGAGACCATCGACAGCCCCGCGGAGAAGGCGGAAGAGCCGTCGGCTGCCGAACGGTCGCGGGAGGATGCCACGCAGGAGTCGACCCCGCAGGAGTCGGCGCAGGAGGCGACGACGCAGCAGCCGACGGCAGAGGCGACGACGCAGCAGCCGACGGCAGAGGCGACGACGCAGCAGCCGACGCCGGAGCAGGTCGCGCAGCAGCCGGCCGCGCAGCGGACCGAGGCCGCCGGTGGTTTCGGAGCGGGTGCCGCGGCCGTGGCCAGTGCCGGCCTCGGGGTGATCTCCCTGACGGGGACGTCGCTCGGGGACATGCTGCGCGCCCGCGGCGAGATCGTCGGTCAGATCAGTGCGAGCTCCGGCGGTGGTGGCAATCCCGTCGAGGCGCTGTACGGGACTCCCTGGCACACGGCCGCGTTCGTCAACGGCATCTTCGCCCTGGTCGCCGTGCTCATCGGCGGTGTGACGCTGGCCGTGTGCGCCGGGCGCACCAGTACTCAACCGTGGGTGCGAGCCGTGGCCCTGGGCGGCGTGGTGCTCGGCGGGATCGGAGTGATCGTCACGGCTGGCATGGCCCTCGACCTCTTCGCCGCCCAGCCCGCGATGCCCACGATGGGTGGTGCCGGTGGCTGAGTGACGGGCGCCGGGGCACGATCCGCAGCACCGGTCGTCACGCATCGGTCATTGTTCAATCACTGAAGGTGACCACTGGGCGTGGTCGGTGCCCCGGAAGGGCTCACGCGCACGGACGAGGATTGTTCCATTCCGATGACGGCGAAAACGCTGCTGTGCACAGAACTTCATATGTAATTCATTTTCTTGTCACAAAAAAAGAGTAGTTCTTACACGATCGAGTGTTTCCGGTCATTTTTCGTTGGCGATCGGTAATGTCGTGGCTAGTGTGGGAGTGCCTTGACTCGGTAATTTTCGGGCGTGTCCGCACGTTCGTCAATGCTGCCGAGCTTCCGCTTTGCTTCCGTTTCGGAACGGCCCCATCATGAGTGCTTCGACAGCGGGCGCGGACACCGATGCGTCATCGGCCCGGATTCCGAGCCAGCGCCGTCGGGCGTCCGCCCACGAACCCTCCGACAGCGGCCTCCCCACGGTTCTCATGGGACTGACCGTGCTCAGCGGCATCATCGACGCGGTCAGCTACCTCGGGCTCGGGCGGCTGTACCTGGGGAAGATGACCGGTAATATCGTCGTTCTCGGTATCTCCACCGCGCAGGTGCCGGGGTTCTCGTTGAGCGCCCCGGGGACCGCGCTGTTGTCCTTCCTGGTGGGAGCCGTTCTGGGAGGACGGTTAAGGACCGATCTCGGGCATACCAAGTTCCGGTGGGTGACGGTGGCGCTGGCGCTCGAGGCGAGCCTGCTGGCGGCCTCCGCGAGTACCGCCGGCGTGGCCGCCGCGGACGGCTCCGGACTGACGGAGACCGAGATCCTGGTTCTGATCATGTTGCTGGCCATGGCCATGGGGCTGCGCAACGCCACCGTGCGCAAGCTCGCGATCCCGGACATGACCACCACGCTCATCACGCTCACCCTGGCCGACGTGGCTGCCGACTCCTTTCTGGCGGGGCGGCGCAATCCGCGCTTGAACCGCAGGATCGGTGCCGTGCTCTCGATCTTCGGCGGGGCGCTCCTCGGCGGTTACCTCGTGTTCAGGTACGGGTTGGCGGTGCCGTTGGCCGTCGCCGCCGCGCTGGCCACGGCGCTGGCCGTCGGGTATCCGGCGTCGTGCGTGTGGCGTGCCCGCGGGCGCACCCGTCGCTGATGGCGAGGATTTCGCTCGCATCGGTGAGGGCGTGGTGCCGGTGAAATATGAAAGCGATTACGCAAGCGCTTTCGTATGATGTGTCCGTGGCGATGACGGCCGAGAGGCGATCGGGTGGATTTGCCGTAGCAATCGCTTACGTAACAACTTTTCGCGCGGTAGGATTGCCGGAACGGGTTTTCGGGAGGTTCGGGAGGCATCGTGACGACCATGGCTACGGTCGCCCGGGTGGCGGGCGTGTCCGTCGCGACGGTCTCGCATGTTCTCAACGACACCCGGCCGGTTCGTTCGGCGACTCGTCAGGCCGTCCTCGAGGCGGTCGACGAGCTCGGCTACACGCACAACACGCTGGCGCGCTCGCTGGTCACCGCGAGCACCCGGACCATCGCCGTGGCCATTTCGACGGTGAACAACCCGTATCTCACCGACCTCCTGCAGGGCATCGAGGCAGAGGCCGTCGCCAGTGGCTACACCCTGTTGTTCGGTGATCCGCACGACGACCCGGACCACGAGCTGGACGTGGTGCGCACGCTGCACCAGCGCAGGGTGGACGGTGTGATCGTCGCCCCCTCCGCGCGTCCGACCGAGTTGGTGCGCTACCTCGACCGGCACCGGGTTCCCGCCGTTTTCGTGGACCGGTTGGTCGGCGAGGGATACGACCAGGTGACCGCCGAGAGCGCCGAACCGGTGGCGCGGCTGGTCGACCACCTCGCCGAGCACGGTCACCGCAGGATCGGGATGGTCTCCGGGTTGCCGGGCCTGAGCACGACGGCGGAGCGCGTCGCGGGCTACCGGCAGGGTTTGTGGCGGAACCGGCTGGTCGACGAGGACCTGATCGCGACCGGTTACTCGGAACCGGACGGAGCCTACGGCGCGGTGTCGCGGCTGCTGTCCGACGAGACGATCACGGCGCTGGTGACCGGTAACAACTTCATGACCATCGGTGCGATGCGTGCGCTGCGGGACACGGGACGTTCGATCCCCGAGGACATCGCGCTGGTCTCCTACGACGACTTCGCCTGGGCGGACCTGTTCTCCCCACGCCTGACGGCCGTCGCGCAGCCGAGCCGCGAACTCGGCGTGCGGGCGGTGCGGTTGTTGTTGAGTCGGCTGGCCGACCCCGAGCAGCAGCCGCGCACCGTCCGGTTGCCCACCACCCTCATGCACCGGGAATCCTGCGGCTGCCGCACCTGAGGTTTTCAGGTGCGACGTGCGTCCAGGGCTTCCGCCAGCTGGTTCTCGGCTTCCGGGCCCGCGGGTACACGAGGCACGCGAGTCAGGAACACCACCCCGACGGTCCAGAACACGATCATGATCAACCACTCGTGCGGCCAGGCCAGGGCGGCCGGCATACCGGGCAGGCACACCACGATCAGTGCGGAACTGAGCACCGCGGCCAGCACTCCGACGGTGCGGGCAGCGCGTACGCGGTACGGGCGCGCCAGCTCGGGTTCCCGTCGCCGCAGGACGAGGAAGGACACGGCGACCAGCAGGTATCCCACGGCGATGTTCGTCGCGCCGGCGTTGGACAACCACGTCAGCATCCTGTCGCCGAACAGCGGTGCGAGCACGCTGATCGCCCCGACGAACAGCACCGCGTTGCTCGGGGTCCGGTGACGCGGATGCAGCCTGGCGAACCAGCTCGGCAGCATGCCCGAGGTGCCCATGGCGTAGAGCAGTCGGCTCGCCCCGATCAGCAGCCCGTTCCAGCTGGTCAGGATTCCGGCGATGCCGCCGAGGACGAGCACCTGCCCCATCAGCTCGCTGTGGTAGACGGCCGTCATGGCCGCGGCGGTGTCCAGTTCGGAGGCTTGCAGTGCTCCTCCGCTCAGCGCGGTGCCCACGGTGAGTTGGACGAGGACGTACCAGGCTGCTGCCAGGAGCACCGAGAGGACCAGCACCCGACCGATCTGGCGGTAGGGCAGCTTGATCTCCTCGGCGGACTGGGGGATGACGTCGAATCCGACGAACAGGAACGGTGTGGCCACGACGACTCCGAGCACACCCGTGGCGCCCCCGGTGAACAGCGGTTCGGCGTGGCTCCACGAACCGCCGAGAACGGAGCCCACCACCAGCAACGCGCCGATGCCGAGCAGGAAGAGCACGGCCAGCGCCTGTATCACGGTGGCGGGACGGATGCCCACGTAGTTCACCGCGGTGATCGCGACGGCGCCACCGACACCGACGAGTACCCAGCTCGGGTAAACTGCGGACCCCGCCATGGTCCACAGGGGGCTCGTCGACAGCGCTGCCGTCGACGTCCCGGGGAGCAGGTAGGACACGGTTTCCGGCAGTGCCACGGCTTCGAAGGCGACCACCGAGACGTAACCGAGCAGGACCGCCCACGAGGCGACGAAAGCCCAGCGGGTTCCCAGCGCACGCAGCGCGTAGTGGTGCTCCCCGCCGGCCTTGGGCATGGCGGCCACGAGCTCGGCGTAGGTCAGCCCCACCAGGCCGACGACCATACCTCCCACGGCGAAGGCCAGGGCCGAGCCGAGCGTGCCCGCCTGCGCGAGGTAGTCGCCGGCCAGCACGACCCAGCCGAATCCGATCATCGAGCCGAATCCGAGCGCGATGACGTCCCGGCGTCCGAGCACTCGGACGAACGCCTCCTCGGTACTGCTCATGCTCGCTCCCACGTGAACGCAGTCACCGCCGGCGGGCGGTGGCGATCATCTTCGGTCGCGTGCGAGGCGATTCGCAAGAGCCGTGGAAGTGGTGGGAAGCGGTGCCGGAGTGGCCGGGTCCGGTCGGTCAGGAGGAGGGAACGGCGCACTGCCCGCGGTCGGTGCGCACGGGTCCGGAGTCGCCGGGCCTGATGTCGACGTCGAAGATCTCCGTCGGCAGGTACAGCGTGCAACAGGCGTTGGGGATGTCCACGATCCCGCTGACCCGTCCCTCGATCGGCGCCGCGCACAGGATGAGATACGCCTGCTGCCCGGTGTAGCCGAACTGCTTGAGGTGGTCGATGGCGTTGAGGCAGGCGCGCCGGTAGGCGATGGTGGCGTCCATGTAGTGCTGCTCGCCGGACTCGTCCACCGACACTCCCATGAACGAGAGGAACTCGGTGTAGTGCGGCTGCTGCCTGCCCGGCTCGAACAGCGGCATGCTCGTGCCGTAGCGGCGCATCCCGTCCTTGATCAATCCCACGCCGATGTCGACGTGGCCGCCCATCTCCACGGCTCCGCAGAAGCTGATCTCGCCGTCGCCCTGGGCGAAGTGCAGGTCCCCGATCGAGAAGTTCGCCCCGGGGACGTAGACCGGGTAGTACACCCGGGAACCGACACCGAGATTCTTGATGTCGACGTTGCCGCCGTGCTCACGAGGAGGGACCGTGCGCGCCCCCTCGCGGGCCACGCGGTCGCGGGCCGCGCCGGTGAGCGTGCCCGGCAGGGCGGCGGATTCCAACGGTGGCAGTGCCAGCGGCGGAACCCGGTCGGGGTCGGTGTCGACGAGGGCCCGTTCGCGCCTGTTCCACTTGGTCAGCAGCTCCTCCGAGGGAGCGCATCCCGCCAGGCCGGGGTGGATGTTGGAGGCGATGCGCACTCCGGGCAGGTGGCGCGAGGTCGCGTAGCGACCGTGGAAGTCCCAGACCGCCTTGCCCGCTTCGGGGAAGTGGTCGGTGAGGAAGCCGCCGCCGTTGTCCCTGGCGAAGATCCCCGTGTAGCCCCAGCCCTGGCCGGGCTGGCCACCGCGACCGCGCTCGACCGTGTGCGCCGGGCCGATGTCGAGGTAGTCGACGACGAGCAGGTCACCGGGTTCGGCACCCGCGACGGCGACGGGACCGCTGAGCATGTGGTTGTGGTCCAGCACCATGTCGCGGACGTCGTCGGCCGAGTCGTTGTCGCCCACCTGGCCGTCGGTCCAGTCCTTGCACTCGATCCGGAACTCGTCGCCGGGACGCACCTCGGTGACCGCGGGGATCTCGGGATGCCAGCGGTTGTGCCCGGGAACGTCCTGGTCGTGCATCGACTTCGTCTGGTCGACGTGGAACACCGTCTCGGGCATGGGGCCTCCTCGCCACCGGTCGGGGTGGGTCTCGCGCACCACCCGTGCTCCCGTGATAGCAGCGTTGCCGTCGGCGCGCGACCGGATCTCCCCGGCCCGGCGGCGCGGGCCGGGGAGAGGGCGACCTCAGGCGAGGTTCTTTTCCATGGCCTTCAGGTAGTTGCTCGTGAAGTGGTCCCGGAGCCCGTCGCCGGCGGGAGCGAGCGGGTCGGCGGTGAGTCCTCCGATCCTGTCTCCCAGGGTGCTCAGGTACGTCGCGTCCTCGTGCACGTTCCCGCCCGCGTCGAGGTAGCGCACGCTCTGCACGTGACTGCAGAGCGGCTCCGGCGGCACCGTCGGGACGACGTCGTTGTTGGCGAAGCGGAAGCAGCTGCGGCTCCTCGAAGTACAGCCGGGCCCCGGCCAGCATGGCCAGGGCCCCGCCGAGGCTGTGCCCGGTGATCCACAGGGTCTGCTCGTTGGTGCGATACTCCTTGATCGCGTCCCGAACGTCCGGGTACGCCGAGTCCAGCGCCTGGCTGAACCCGAGGTGGACCATGCCGTGCTGCGCAGGACCGGGGGCGGTGGGTGCGTTGACGTCCGAGAGCCAGTCCTTGATGTTGGTCGGTTCGGTGCCGCGGAACGCCATGATGACCATGTTGTCGCTGGCCGCGACGTGGGCCTGCGTGTCGTCCAGCGGGAACGACTCCTCGTGGCTGGTGTGGAAGAACCGGAACCGGTCGAAACCCCACTCGCCGGTCCTGGCGCGGATCGTGGACTCGTCCTCGTAGGCCAGTTCGGCGGTTCCGCACAGCCAGTAGGCCTGGTGCGTCCCGTACTCGGTGGCGTGGTGGTCGATGGGGCGATGGTCATCGGCGTGCACCTTTCGTCGTGCTTCGACGGAATTGCCGTGACCAAGTTAGAAGTCGTGGGGGCCGTGTCCGTGGGAATCAGAACGGCGTGAGAGTGACTTTTCACGACGATTCCGATGCTCGTCGTGAGTATCTCCTCCGCGGAAACGAGTTCTCGCCCGAATCACCAGTTACGAGGACGCCACCTCGGAATCGTCGGAACGCGAGGCGGGACGTCGGGACCAGAAGGAGGCCACGGTCGCCCCCGAGAGGTTGTGCCAGACCGAGAAGACCGCGGCGGGCAGGGCGGCCAGTGGCGTGAAGTGGACCGTGGCCAGGCTGGCGGCCAGCCCGGAGTTCTGCATCCCCACCTCCACGCTGACAGCGCGACGCGCCGCTTCGGTGAGTCCGACCGCCTTCGCGGCGAAGTAGCCCAGCGCCATGCCGCAGGCGTTGTGCAGGACGACGGCCAGCAGTACGAGCAACCCGGCGGAAAGCACCGTCCGGGCGTTGGATCCCACCACGGCCGCGACCGTGACCACGATCCCCAGCACCGACACCAGCGGCAGGAGCGGAAGCGCGCGCTCCACCGCACGGGGAGCGAGCCAGCGCGTGCCGATACCGGCCACGACGGGAACGAGCACGATCTTGACGATGGACAGGAAGACCCCGACCGCGTCGACGGGCAGCGCCGAACCGGCCAGCCCGAGCACCAGCAGGGGCGTGAGCAGCGGTGCGAGCAGGGTGGAGAACGACGTCATCGCCACCGACAGCGCGACGTCGCCGCGGGCGAGGTAGACCACGACGTTGGAGGCCGTGCCGCCGGGGGAGGAGCCCACGAGCACCATGCCCACCAGCAGGGTCGCCGAGAGCCCCAGGGCCGCGCCGATGCCCCAGCCCAGCAGCGGCATGACGACGTACTGGGCGAGCAGTCCCACCAGCACCGCCCGGGGATGACGCAGCACCACGGAGAAGTCACCGGGCCGCAGCGTCAGCCCCATGCCGAACATGATGACCCCGAGCAGCAGCGGAATCGCCGGGGCCGCGCTCGCCGTGATCCCCGGCAGCAGCAGGCCCACGGCGGCGCCGGCCAGCACCAGCAGCGTGAACCACCGACCGATGAATTCGGCGATTCCGCGCAGCGCGCTCATCAGCCCGTGTCCTTTCATGACAGAGGTCACCGCGGGAGAGGATTCCGCGGGAGGGTCGGTGACACACTGGCTCCGACGAGGATGTCTACCCGAATTCGTCTCACCGTGTAAAGGCGTCCCGAACCATGGACACCAAGAGGCAACGACGTGGTGCCGACATCCCGGCGTTCTCGCCGAGGCCTGTCGCGGCGGTGAAAGCGTCGTCGTGTTCGATTCAACGCGCACCGTCATGATTCCGGCGGGTTTTCGCGACGATCAACCCGGGTATGCCTCACACGAACAGCCGGTGACCTCCTCGGCGCGGGATCGCCGAGGAGCACCGCACTCACCAGGAGGAGGGTAATCGTGACCACAGCCAGGGAGATCATGACCGCCGGTGCGGACTGCGTGCGTACCGACCAGACGGCCGCCGACGCCGCTCGCCTGATGACCGACCGCGGGGTGGGCGCGCTGCCGATCTGCGGCAAGGACGACAAGATCAAGGGCGTGCTGACCGACCGCGACCTGGTCGTCAAGGTGCTCGGCCCCGGCCGTGACGCGGGCACGTTCCCGGCCGGGGACCTCAACCAGGAGGAGGCCGCCACCGTCGGCGCCGACGACGCGGTCGAGGACGTGCTGGCCACCATGACCCGCTACAAGGTCCGTCGGCTGCCCGTCATCGACCAGCAGCGGCTCGTCGGCATGATCTCGTTGGCCGACGTCGCTCGTGCGCTGCCGGAGTCGCAGGTCGGTGACCTGGTCGAGGTCCTCAGCAGCGAGTGAGTCCTCCGGGGACTCTCCGCGGGGGTTCCACGGTTGGAGCATCACCGGTGCGGGAACACCGGGAGGAGGACTCGTGGAGTGGCCGGTGGTTCCACCGGCCACCGACCGCGGGGAGGTGTCGACATGTCAGAGAACCGCCCCGACCCGGATCACGGATCATCCGGTCCCGATCCGGATCGCGAAACACCCGGGCCCGATCCCGACGTGGTTCCCGGACTGGGGCCGGGCGGGGACGTACCACCCGGAGAGACGCCACCGGAATCGGCGACGACCTCGGGCCTGTCCCGGCAGGAGAAGGGGCCGGTCCGCTGGACGCACCTGATCACGCTGTTCGCTCTGCTGATCGTCGTGCTGGCCGTCGCGGCGTTCTTCGGCGGATATCTCTTCGGGTTGTTCCAGATCTGACGAGGATGTGCGGTTTCGGAGCGAATCGCACATCCTCGCCGCGCCGTTCCTCCGGTGGATCACCCGCTGGGCGAACGGCCGCCGTGCTTCCTCCTGAGCCACAGCAGCGTGATTCCGGGCAGGAGCGCGAAAACCCCCAGGGCCACCGCGCCGGGGACGGAGCCGCCCGCGAGGCTGACCAGGGCCAGCACCACGAGAAAGACCATCGTCGCCAGCAGCAGGCCGTGTAGCGTGCGCGCCCGCTGCCGAGGAGTTCTACGGTCGAAACACCGCAGCCTCATGGCCAGGTCCGGGTCGTCCTCGGTCAGTTGGTGCTCGATGGCAGCCAACCGTTGCCGCTCCCGCTTGCTCAACATGCCGACCCCCGGCACGAGTGCTCCTACCGTTGCCCGTTCGACCTCTCGGTTTCCCGTTTCGGCGGCTCGTTAAGCCCCTCCCGGGCACCGAGTTCAGCGATGGATGGTCGTCATGCCCTGCTCGTTGTAGCGCTGGCCCGCGGCCACGCCGCGTGGTGCGACCGCCTCGATCGCGTCGAGATCGGACTGGCTCAGCGAGATGGTGGCGGCCCCGAGGTTCTCCTCCAGGTACTCGCGCCGCTTCGTGCCCGGGATGGTGACGATGTCCTCGCCCTGGGCGAGCACCCAGGCCAGCGCGAGCTGCGTGGGGGTGATGCCCTTGCGGTCGGCGAGCTGGTGCACCTGGTCCACCACCGCCAGGTTGCGGTCGAAGTTCGCACCCTGGAACCGGGGCGATCCCCGGCGCCAGTCGTCGGTGGGCAGGTCGTCCAGCCCCCGGATCGTGCCGGACAGGAACCCGCGCCCCAGCGGTGAGTAGGCGACGAAACCGATGCCCAGTTCGCGGCAGGTGTCCAGCACGCCGTTGTCCTCCGGTTCACGGCTGAACAGCGAGTACTCCGTCTGCACCGCCGTGACCGGGTGGGTCTCGTGCGCCCGCCGGATCGACTCCGGAGCGGCCTCGGAGATGCCGAGATAACTCACCTTGCCCGCTTCGACCAGCTCGGACATGGCTCCCCACGTCTCGGCGACGGGCACGTCCGGGTCCACGCGGTGCTGGTAGTAGAGGTCCACGTGGTCCACGCCGAGCCGTCGCAACGAGCCGTCGACGGCCTGCCGCACGTACTCCGGCCGTCCGTTGACCCGGCCGACGAGGTTGCCGTTGGCGTCGACCTCGTTGCCGAACTTCGTGGCGAGCACGACCTCGTCACGACGCTTGCCCAGGGTTCGCCCGATCAGCCGCTCGTTCGTCCACGGGCCGTACATGTCGGCCGTGTCGAGGAACGTGGCACCGAGGTCGAGCGCGCGCAGGATCGTGGCGGCCGACTCCTGGTCGTCACCGCCGGTGTAGGCGAAACTCATGCCCATGCACCCCAGCCCCTGCGCGGGCACGGTCAGGCCCTGGCTTCCCAAACTCCGTTGCTGCATGTCAGTGGCTCCAGGTAAGTCGCTGTGGCTTCGGGCTCACCGGCGGCGGCGTAGCTTCTTGTCGGCCAGCGGTGCGGGGGTCCATCCCGCGTCGGCGGGGTTGAGGTTGGTGCCCGGCGGGACGATCTCGTCGACGCGGTCCAGGGTCTCCTCGTCCAACCGGACGTCGGCGGCGCCGAGCTGGGATTCGAGTTGTTCCATGGTGCGCGGCCCGATGATCGGGGAGGTGACCGCCGGGTGGGCCAGCGTGAAGGCCAGCGCCAGCTCGACGAGGCTCACCCCCGCGTCCTCGGCGACGCCGATCAGGGACTCGACGGCGTCGATCTTGGCGGCGTTGTCCGGCGAGTTCGGGTCGAACCGGGACATCGCCCACTGGGAGCGCAGGCTGTCCGTGGCCGTTCCCCTGCGGTACTTGCCGGACAGCCAGCCACCGCCGAGCGGGCTCCAGGGCAGCACCGCCATGCCGTACTTCTCGGCCGTGGGCAGCACGTCGGTCTCGATGCCACGGGTCAGGATCGAATACGGTGGCTGCTCGGTGACGAACCGCTCGCGACCGCGCTGCTCGGCGGTCCAGTGCGCCTCGACGATCTCGTGCGCGGGAAACGTCGAGCAGCCCGCGTAACGGATCTTGCCGGCGCGGACCAGGTCGCTGAGCGCGGCCAACGTCTCGTCGATGTGGGTGTCCGGATCCGGCCGGTGGATCTGGTAGAGGTCGATGTGGTCGGTGCCCAGCCGGCGCAGGCTGTTGTCGACCTCGCGAACCAGCCAGCGTCGCGAGTTGCCGCGGGTGTTGGGATCCTGCCCCATCTGGGCGTGAGCCTTGGTGGCCAGCACCACGTCGTCACGGCGTCCGTCGGCCAGGGCCTTGCCCACGATCTCCTCGGACTCGCCGTGGGAGTACACGTCGGCGGTGTCGATGACGTTGATCCCGGCGTCCAGGGCGCGGTGGATGATGCGAACCGAGTCGTCGTGGTCGGTGTTGCCCCAGGCCCCGAAGTTCATCGCCCCCAGCGTCAGCGGACTGACCCGGACTCCGGTGCGGCCGAGTGGCACGTATTCCATCTCGAAGGCTCGCTTTCCTCGGGACGTTCACCGCCGGTCACCACTCCGGTTTCCGTCGTTCCGGCGGGTGAGGTGAACACCGGTGATCTTATCGAAGGTTTTTGACGGTGGGCAATCCGACAACGGCGCGTGCGTGTCGCGTCGGCCCGAAAGGGCGGTGGCATTCGGGTGATTCCCCGTGAAAGCGTCGGCGTGCGCGTGTGCCCGGACCGATGGCGAATGCGCGCAGTAATAGTGAAAGTCGTTCATTCGGTTTCCGCGCCCCGATCGCCCCGGCGCCTCCGGGACGCCGATCTCGTGGGCCCGTCGCGGCCGGAGGCGCGCGAAGTGATCGCTTCCCCAGTGTGTCGCTTGTCACGAGAGCTTGTTCGGGGCAGAGTTTGCGAGTAAGGCAGTCACCCACCTGAGAGGTGTTCTCCCATGCCCGCTACGACCACCGAGCTTTCCGACGTTCTCCGGGCGCTGGCTCAGCTGCGCGCCGGTGTCGGTGCTCTGCGCGCTCGCTACGGCGACGTGGCCGAGGTGCGCCGGATCGACAACGATCTGGAGCGACTGGAGATCGACGTCGCCGATCTGTCCACGGTGAATCCCGCGCCGATGCAGCGGCACGGCGGTACGAAACAGCGGGAGATGGTCGAGGTGCCGGACACCCCGTACGACTCATCGCTGTGGCGCGATGTCGACGAGGAGGGCATGGGTGGCTGGAAGCACGAGCACTGACGAACAGGAACGACGGCGAGGTTGTCGATGTCAGCTCCCACCACCCGGGCAGGCCGCGCCCGCACGTCCGCACGCACCCTGCGAACCGACCGGTGGTGGTTACCACCGCTGGTGACGTTCGTCGGACTGTCGCTGTTCGTGATCTACGGACTCGTCCGCACCTTCATGAACCAGTGGTACTGGGCACCGGAGTACCACTACCTGGCTCCGTTCTACTCACCGTGCCTGAGCACCTCGTGCGTGCCGGGAGCGAGCCACCTGTTCGACGTCCCGTTGCCGGGGTGGTTCCCACCGCCGATCATCGTGCTGCCGTTCGTCCTCGGGTTCCGGTTGACCTGCTACTACTACCGCAAGGCCTACTACCGCTCGTTCTGGGCGTCCCCACCGGCCTGCGCGGTGACCGAGCCGCACAGCCGCTACACCGGCGAGTCGCGGTTCCCGCTGATCCTGCAGAACGCGCACCGCTACTTCTTCTACCCCGCGCTCCTGGTCGCCGCCGTGCTCACCTACGACACCGTGATCGCCTTCCACGGCGTCGGCGGCGGGGTCGGCGTCGGGCTGGGCACCGTGCTGATGCTGATCAACGCCGTGCTGCTGTGGGCCTACACCCTGTCGTGCCACTCGTGCCGCCACCTGGTCGGTGGTCGGATCAACCACTTCTCCAGGCATCCGGTGCGCTACTGGATGTGGACCCAGGTGACCAAGCTCAACGGCAGGCACATGATGCTGGCGTGGGCCTCGCTGATCTCGGTGGCGGTGGTGGACCTGTACGTGATGCTGGTGGCGGGGGGAGTGTTCCCGGACCTTCGCCTGATCAACTGAAAACGCCTGATCAACTGAAAACGAGGAGTCGGTACCACAGATGGCAGACATCGAACGCCACGACTACGACGTGATCGTGATCGGGGCCGGTGGCGCGGGGTTGCGCGCCGCGATCGAGGCGCGGAGTCGGGGCCTGCGCACCGCCGTTGTGTGCAAGTCGCTGTTCGGCAAGGCCCACACCGTCATGGCCGAGGGCGGCATCGCCGCCTCGATGGGCAACGTCAACTCCCGCGACAACTGGCAGGTGCACTACCGCGACACCATGCGCGGCGGGAAGTTCCTGAACAACTGGCGCATGGCCGAACTGCACGCCAAGGAGGCCCCGCAGCGGGTCTGGGAACTGGAGACCTACGGTGCCCTGTTCGATCGCACTCCGGAAGGAAAGATCAGCCAGCGCAACTTCGGCGGCCACGAGTATCCGCGGTTGGCGCACGTGGGCGACCGCACCGGGCTGGAACTGATCCGCACCCTGCAGCAGAAGATCGTCTCCCTGCAGCAGGAGGACCACGCCGAGCACGGTGACTACGAAGCCCGGCTGCGGGTGTACCCCGAATGCACCGTCACCGAGCTGCTGCTCGACGAGGGGCGCATCGCGGGTGCGTTCGCCTACTGGCGCGAGAACGGGCGGTTCCTGCGACTGGAAGCGCCCACCGTGGTGCTGGCCACCGGTGGGATCGGCAAGTCGTTCAAGGTCACCTCGAACTCCTGGGAGTACACGGGGGACGGGCACGCGCTCGCGCTGCGCGCGGGAGCGAACCTGATCGACATGGAGTTCGTGCAGTTCCACCCGACCGGGATGGTCTACCCGCCCAGCGTCAAGGGCATCCTGGTCACCGAGTCGGTACGTGGCGACGGCGGAGTGTTGCGCGACGCCGAGGGGCGCCGGTTCATGTTCGACTACGTGCCCGAGGTGTTCAAGGGCTCCTACGCCGACAGCGAGCAGGAGGCCGACGGCTGGTACTCCGACCCGGACAACAACCGACGACCCCCCGAACTGCTGCCGCGCGACGAGGTGGCCCGCGCGATCAACAGCGAGGTCAAGGAGGGGCGCGGCTCCCCGCACGGCGGTGTCTACCTGGACGTGGCCAGCAGGCTCCCGGCCGAGGAGATCGCGCGTCGCCTGCCGTCGATGCACCACCAGTTCAAGGAACTGGCCGATGTGGACATCACGGCCGAGTCGATGGAGGTCGGCCCCACCTGCCACTACGTGATGGGAGGTGTGGAGGTCGATCCCGACACCGCCGCGTCCGGGGTGGCGGGACTGTTCGCGGCCGGGGAGGCGGCCGGCGGGATGCACGGTTCCAACCGGCTCGGCGGTAACTCACTGGGTGACCTGCTGGTCTTCGGCAAGCGCGCCGGAGCCGGCGCCGCGGAGTACGTGGCCGGGCTGGGAGCCCGGCCGGAGGTCTCGCAGGCCGATGTGGAAGCCGCCGAACAGCGCGCGTTGCGGCCGTTCGAGGAGAGCGGCTCCGCGGCGGCGCAGCACCCGTACGCGCTGCACGGCGAGTTGCAGCAGGTGATGAACGAGCTGGTCGGCATCATCCGTCGGGGCGAGGAGATGAGCTCGGCGTTGGACGAGCTGGCCGAGCTCAAGGACCGCGCGGGTCACATGGCCGTGTTCGAGGGCAACCGCCAGTTCAACCCCGCCTGGCACCTGACGCTGGACGTGGCCAACATGCTGCTGGTCAGCGAGTGCGTGGCCAGGGCGGCACTGCGGCGCACCGAGAGCAGGGGCGGACACACGCGCGACGACCATCCCGGCATGGACGCGACCTGGCGGCGACGACAGCTCGTCTGCGAGCACCGCGACGGCGCGGTCACCGTCACCGAACGGACGCATCCGCCGATGCGTCGGGACCTGCTCGAGCTCTTCGACATCACCGAGCTGCGCAAGTACTTCACCGCGGACGAGCTGGGCGAAGTCACCGCTGAACTCTGAAAAGGCACGAGGAAGGACGAGCGCGACGATGGCATACCAGGCGCATCTCCAGGTGTGGCGCGGTGACGCCGATTCCGGCGAGCTGCGGGACTACACCGTCGAGGCCAACGAGGGCGAGGTGGTGTTGGACCTGCTGCACCGCTTGCAGGCCACCCAGTGTCCGGACCTCGCCGTGCGGTGGAACTGCAAGGCGGGCAAGTGCGGATCGTGCTCGGCCGAGGTCAACGGGCGTCCACGGCTGACCTGCATGACGCGCATGTCGGTCTTCGCCGAGGGCGAGACGATCACGGTCACGCCCATGCGGACGTTCCCGGTGATCAAGGATCTCGTCTGCGACGTGTCCTACAACTACGTCAAGGCCCGCGAGGTGCCGTCGTTCACGCCGCCGGAGGGGCTGGAGCCGGGGGAGTACCGGATGCAGCAGGTGGACGTGCAGCGCTCGCAGGAGTTCCGCAAGTGCATCGAGTGCTTCCTGTGCCAGGACACCTGCCACGTGATCCGCGACCACGAGGAGAACAAGGAGTCCTTCTCCGGACCTCGCTTCCTGATGCGCGTCGCGGAGCTGGAGATGCACCCGCTGGACAGCTACGAGGAGGCCGGAGGCAACCGGGCCGAGGAGGCACGCGGCGAGCACGGCCTCGGCATGTGCAACATCACCAAGTGCTGTACCGACGTGTGCCCCGAGCACATCCAGATCACCGACAACTCGCTGATACCGCTCAAGGAGCGCGTCGCCGACCAGCGCTACGACCCCATCACCCGCTTCTTCCGCCGCAAGAAGGACTGAGTCCCCGGTGGTGTCCTCCGACGACGCCCCGGCGACGTTCTCGCCGGGGGCCGAGGCGCCCGTGGATGCCCGGGTGCGTGGAGAGTGCGGTTTCGCGCGAATCCGTCAAAATGCGGTTTCGCGCGAAACCGACGGAACCCTCGCCCGGGTGCCGTCGCGCACCTCCACCGGTCGTGAGCGGGGTCAGGTGAGCTTGATCTGGCGGTTCACGTCCTTGTAGAGCAGGTAGCGGAACCTGCCCGGGCCGCCCGCGTAGCAGGCCTGCGGGCAGAAGGCGCGCAGCCACAGGAAGTCACCGGCCTCCACCTCGACCCAGTCGTTGTTGAGCCGGTACACCGCCTTGCCCTCGAGCACGTAGATCCCGTGCTCCATCACGTGGGTCTCGGCGAACGGAATGACGGCGCCCGGCTCGAAGGTCACGATGTTGACGTGCATGTCGTGGGCGAGATCGTCCGGGTCGACGAACCGCGTGGTCGCCCAGGCGCCGTTCGTGTCGGGCATCGGCGTGGGCTCGACGTCCTGTTCCTGGACGGTGAACGCCTCGGGGGCGTGGCCCTCGAGGGGCTCGTAGGGCTTGCGCACCCACTGGAAGCACGCCCGTTCCGCGGACTCGTTGGCCACCGACCAGTCCGACCCGGCGGGGAGGTAGGCATAGCCGCCGGGTGCGAGGAAGTGGTCCGTGCCGTCGATGGTGACGTGCAGGTCGCCGGTGAGCAGGAAGAGCACCGATTCGACGCCGCTCTCGGGCTCGGGCTCTGTGCTTCCACCGCCCTCGGAGACCTCGACGATGTACTGGGCGAACGTGGTGGCGAAGCCGCTGAGGGGCTTGGCCAGGATCCAGGCCCGAGTACGGTTCCAACCCGGCAGGTTGCTGGTGACGATGTCGCGTAGTACGCCACGAGGAATGACCGTGTAGGCCTCGGTCATGACGGCGCGGTCCGTCAGCAGCGTGGACTGCGAAGGCAGACCGGCCTCCGGTGCGTAGTACGTCGGCTCGCTCAAGTGGGACTCCTGTCCTGGTCGTGGCGGGTTCACGCGCTGCCGGGGTCGGCGCCGTCCTGACGGCGCCACGCATGAGGAACGGACCTTCGCAGCCTAGACAACCCGCGCTGCTCTTCGGAAGCCGTTGGGCCCGCGCGACTTCGTGATGAATCAGGCAAGTGGCCGTGGTGGCGTTTTCTCGCCACTCCCGCCGCGGCGAACGGCGCCGCCACTACATTCGATGCCAACTCGAAGCGGGTTCGAACGACCGTCCGTGAACGCCCACCGTACGAGTGTCCGCCGACTCGCTCGCCGCCGAAGCTCCTCTCCTCGGCGCCGAGCGCCCCGGCGGCCGGGCACGGCCCCGGCCGCCGGGTTCCACCGTCCGGGCGTCGCAGTCAGTCGGTGCCGGTGCGCTCGATGTTCAGCTGTTGGTTGCGGGCGGTGAAGGAACGTCCGAGATCGGCCACCTCACGTTCCATCTTCGGCATGAGCCGGCGGGTCAGGGGACGCATCAGCAACCCCGTGAACCGCGCGGCGGGCACGTTGCGCAACCAGTGCATCAACATGATCGAGCGAGGGACGTAGACGCGGCGGGCACGGCGCCGCACCCCGTCGGCGAGAGCTCGGCCACACCGCTCGACGGTCGTGGTCGAGCGCATCGGCCAGGGCAGGCGACGTCGCATCTCGCTGAAGGTGGGCAGGTCGGAGGAGACGTCGCGGACCAGATCGGTGTCGATCCAGGAAGGGTGTGCGCTGCCCACGGCCACGCCGTGGTGGGCTACCTCCGAGTGCAGGGCGCTGGCCAGCGCCTCGCAGCCGGCCTTGCTCGCGGTGTAGGCCGCCATCCCGCCGATCGGCGCGAAAGCCGACAGCGAGGAGACCGCCAGCAGGTATCCGCGCCGGTCGATGAGGTGCGGAAGGGCCGCTCGTGCCGTGTGGAACACGCCGTTGAGGTTCACGTCGACGGTCTTGGTGAAGGCGCGCGGATCGTGACCGCGCACCGTGCCGAAGGGAGCCACCCCGGCATTGGCGATCACGACGTCGATTCCGCCCATCGTGGTGACGGTGTCGGACACGGCGGCCTCGATCGAGGCCGGGTCGGTCACGTCGGCCTCGAACCAACGGTGCTTCGGTCCCAGCTCGGCGGCCATCGCCTCGAGCTCGTCGGGTTCCAGCCCCACCAGGGAGACTCGGGCGCCGCGACCGGCCAGCACCCTGGCGGTCTGCGCACCGATCCCCCTGGCGGCGCCGGTGATCAGGACGACTTTGCCGGACACGGACATCGACATGGGGCTCCCCGTTCCTACTCGGCAGTAGTTTACTCATAGTAGGCTGGAGCGATCGCCGGCGAAAGGGTGCGAAGGGCGCCGATCTCCGCGACGAACTCAGTACTTGCGTTGCAGCGACTTCAGCGTGTCGATCTCCTTCTCCCGCTGGGTCTGGATCTGCCGGGCCGCCTCCCGCATCTGCGGGTCGCTGCCCCCCGCGAGCTCGGTGTGGGCGATCTGCATCATCTGGTGTTCGTGGGTGAGCATGGACTTGATCCACAACGGGATGAACTGACCCTGCTGAGCCTCCCGCAGCTGGGACATCTCGGTGTTGCCCACGCTCGGCATGTACAGCCCCTCGCCGGTTCCGACCTCCTCCGGAGCCGCCTCCGGGGATATGTTCTTGGTGGCCAGCCACTGCTTGACGTGCTCGATCGTCGGCGGGTGCTGGCGGATCCGTTCGACCAGCCCCAGGACGTCCTCGTTGTCGGTGTTGGTCTCGGCGACCTCCACCAGCTGCTTCCCGACCTCGTGGTGGGCGATCACCTGCTCGGCGAACCGAATGTCGACGGTGTCCTTCTTGGCCTCGCCCGTGTTGGTGGCGGGCGCGATCGCGCTCGGCGGGGGCGGAGTGCCCGGCACCGGGGGCTGGGAGCTGGGAACGTCGGAGTAGCTGCATCCCGTGAGTGCGAGGCCGGCAGCCGTCAGAATGCCGGTGATCAGGCTCGTGCGCACTGTTGTCGCCTCCAGCGATGGTCGTCGAAAAGGAGCGGTCCTGCCGGGGTGAGGTACCGATCGCGTGTCGGGGCGTGAAGCCCTGTGCCCATCAGGTTAACGGGCCTTCCACCGCGCGCTCGTCGCCCACTCGCCGCGGCCGCTCCTGTCGTGTGGATCTCATCGGCGGTGACCGCCTCCCCGTCGATGACTAGGGTGGCTACGGCCCGCTCGCGTTGCCGAAAAGTGTTCGGGCTAGTATCCGCAGATGGCAGCGATCGTGACCTTGGGCCGCGGGCTGTCGGTAACGATGAGCCGACCCAACCGGGTCGGGCGGACTCCATGGGGTTCGTAAGCTTCAGGCAGTGCAGGAGGCACCGTGACGGCCGTCGCGCCACAGCCGATCGCCTCGCGCCCACACCCGGTGCGAAAGACGTCCAAGGGGTCCGCACTGGTGCGCATGCTGCGTACCACCGACCCCAAGCAGATCGGGCTTCTCTACCTGGTCACCTCGATGGGCTTTTTCCTGATCGGTGGCCTGATGGCCATGCTCATCCGTGGTGAGCTGGCCGTTCCGGGGATGCAGTTCCTGTCCCAGGAGCAGTACAACCAGCTGTTCACCATGCACGGCACGATCATGCTGCTGCTGTACGCGACACCGGTCGTGTTCGGCTTCGCCAACTACATCCTGCCGTTGCAGATCGGCGCGCCGGACGTGGCCTTCCCCCGGCTGAACGCCTTCTCGTACTGGCTGTTCCTGTTCGGCGGGCTCACGGTGGTCAGCGGCTTCCTGGCGCCGGGCGGTGCGGCCGACTTCGGCTGGTTCGCCTACACGCCGTTGTCGAACACCATCTACTCGCCGGGTATCGGCGCCGACCTGTGGATCGCGGGTCTGCTCGTGTCCGGGCTGGGCACCATCCTCGGTGGTGTCAACATGGTCACCACGGTGGTCTGCCTGCGCGCCCCCGGCATGACGATGTGGCGGATGCCGATCTTCACCTGGAACATCCTGGTCACCAGCGTGCTGATCCTGATGGCGTTCCCGATCCTGACCGCCGCGCTGCTGGGCCTGATGGCCGACCGGCACCTCGGTGCGCACGTGTTCGACCCGGCCAACGGCGGGGTGATCCTGTGGCAGCACCTGTTCTGGTTCTTCGGCCACCCCGAGGTCTACATCGTCGCGCTGCCGTTCTTCGGCATCGTCACCGAGATCTTCCCGGTGTTCTCCCGCAAGCCGCTGTTCGGCTACCACGGTCTGATCTACGCCACGCTGGGGATCGCCGCGCTGTCGGTGGTGGTGTGGGCGCACCACATGTACGCCACCGGTGCCGTGCTGCTGCCGTTCTTCGCGTTCACGACCTTCCTGATCGCCGTGCCCACCGGGATGAAGTTCTTCAACTGGATCGGGACCATGTGGCGCGGTCAGCTCACCTTCGAGACCCCGATGATCTTCAGCGTCGGCTTCCTGGTGACGTTCCTGTTCGGTGGCCTCACCGGGGTGCTGCTGGCCGCCCCGCCGATCGACTTCCACGTCTCCGACACCTACTTCGTGGTCGCCCACTTCCACTACGTGCTCTACGGCACGATCGTGTTCGCGACCTTCGCCGGGATCTACTTCTGGTTCCCCAAGTTCACCGGCCGGATGATGGACGAGCGGCTGGGCAAGCTGCACTTCTGGCTGACCTTCATCGGCTTCCACGGCACGTTCCTGGTCCAGCACTGGCTGGGCAACGAGGGGATGCCCCGGCGCTACGCCGACTACCTGCCCTCCGACGGGTTCACCACGCTGAACACGATCTCGACCATCGGCGCGTTCGTCCTGGGCGCGTCGATGCTGCCGTTCCTGTGGAACGTGTTCAAGAGCTACCGCTACGGTGAGGTCGTCAGCGTCGACGACCCGTGGGGCTACGGCAACTCGCTGGAGTGGGCGACCTCCTGCCCGCCGCCGCGACACGGCTTCACCGAGCTGCCCCGGATCCGTTCCGAGCGCCCCGCGTTCGAGCTGCACTACCCGCACGTGGCCGAGCGCATGCGCCTGGAGGGACACGTCGGGCTCTCCGGCAAGCCCCTGGGCCACAAGTCCGGTCACGAGTCCGGTGCCGGCTCGCACGCGGTGGCGGTACTGGACCAGGACACCGGAAACGAATCCGAGGATAAGTGATTTTCGTTCTAGTCCGGCACCGCACGGGTGTGTAACAGTGGACCAGCTCGACGTTGAGCCCCGGCAGACACCGGCCTCCGGTGTGCCGGGGCTCGATTGTTGTCCGCCCCGGGCGGGCACGTCGTCGACGCGAGAAGAACGGTTCACAACCCCAAAGGAGTGCCTTCCGCCGTGACCACGTCGAACACCACCACTGTGTTGATCACCGTGACCGGTCGGGACAAGCCGGGGGTCACCTCGGTACTCTTCGCGGCCCTGACCAGGCACGGGGTACACGTGCTCGACGTCGAGCAGGTGGTGATCCACGGACGTCTAGTCCTCGGTGTGCTGGTTTCGACCAGCAACGATCCGGAGCAGCTGCAGGAGTCGATCGAGCAGGCCATGGCCACCGTCGGCATGTCGGTGGAGATCGAGATCGGTGCCGACGACGGAGAGGCCGACAAACTGGGCTCCACCCACGTCGTGGTGGTGCTGGGGCAACCGGTGACCGCCCGCAGCTTCTCCGAGGTCGCGCGCGATCTGGCCGCGATCGACGTGAACATCGACTCCATCCAGCGCGTTGCCGACTACCCGGTTACCGGGCTGGAGTTGCAGGTCAGCGCCCCGGGCCGGGGTGAGGAAGCGGACACCGCGCTGACCGCCCAGATGGCCCAGCTCTCCGCCCGCAGCGGTGTCGACGTGGCCGTGGAGCGCACCGGCCTGATTCGCCGGGCCAAGCGGCTGGTGGTCTTCGACGTCGACTCGACCCTGATCCAGGGCGAGGTCATCGAGATGCTCGCGGCCAAGGCCGGCTGCGAGGATCAGGTGCGCGAGGTCACCGAGCAGGCCATGCTCGGTGAGCTGGACTTCGCCGAGTCGCTGCGGCGTCGGGTGGCGGTCCTGGAGGGGCTGCCCGCCAGCGTGCTGGACGAGGTCGCCGCCGAACTGGAGCTGACTCCCGGTGCCCGCACGACCGTGCGCACGCTGCGGCGCCTGGGATACCACACCGGAGTGGTCTCCGGCGGGTTCACGCAGATCATCGACGCGCTCGTCGACGACCTCGGCCTGGACTTCAGCGCGGCCAACGATCTGGAGGTCGTCGACGGCAAGCTCACCGGCAGGGTGCTGGGCGAGATCGTCGACCGTCCGGGCAAGGCGCGCGCGATGCACCGCTTCGCCGAGTCCTTCAACGTGCCGATCGGGCAGTGCGTGGCCGTGGGTGACGGGGCCAACGACATGGACATGCTCTCGGCCGCGGGGTTGGGTGTGGCGTTCAACGCCAAACCCGCGCTGCGCGAGGTCGCCGACACGGCGCTGTCGCTGCCCTTCCTCGACGCCGTGCTGTTCGTCCTCGGTGTGACCCGGGCCGAGGTGGAGGCCGCCGACGCGGAGGACGGAACCCTGCGCCGGGTGCCGCTGGAGGCCTGAGGCGTCGACGTGGCCGAGCACACGCTTCGGTCACCCGTGGCGGGCGGGCATGATGGTCGGGTGACCGATGCCGCTTCCGTGCTCGAACCGTTGGCCGCCCGCTACGCGTCCTGGCTGAGGTTGTCGGAGGAATCCACCGCCGACACCTCGGACGAGGACCCCGACACCGTCGTGCTGATGCCGATGGTGCTGCGCATCGAACGTGCGGAGCCGCCACGGCGCACGGCGCTGCTGGAGGCTGCGGCCACGGCGGCGTTGGCGGTGTGCCTGGACGAGCGTTGCGCGCCCGGCGGGGAGTGGCACGAGGCCGTGCACGCCTGGACCTCGGGACGCATTCGCAAGGTGACCAGGCGTGCCCGGGGCTCGCACTGGAACGCCGTGCAGTCGTTGCCGGGAATCACCGTGAACAGCGGCGATGCGGAGGTTCGGGCGTTGCTGCCGATGCGGGTGGCCGACATGCCCCGGCAGCTCACCCGGCTGCAGATCTCCGGCAGCGAGCTGGAACACGACGAGCCGGACGCCGTGCCGGAAGGCGTGCCGACACTGTGGCTCAACCCCGGGGTGGAGATGAGCGCGGGCAAGGCCGCCGCTCAGGTCGGTCACGCGAGCATGATCCTGGCCGCGCTGTTGCACGCCGACGGCCTGGGCGCCGAGCTCGAGCGGTGGAGCGAGTCGGGGCTGCGCTGTGCCGTGCGCGCTCCGGGGTCCGACAGCTGGCAGCGTTGGTGCCCGCGGGGCGACCCCGAGACGGCCTGGAGTGAGCACCGGATCGCGACGGTCCGGGACGCCGGGTTCACCGAGGTGGATCCCGGCACCGTCACCGTGCTGGCACAGTGGCCGCGGTGAGGCCGGCCGAGGAGTTGCTTCACGAGGGGCCGGTGGCGGTCGCGCGCTCGATGACGCCGGACGCCGCTCGGGGGCGCCCCGAGAATCACCTCGGCCGAAAGTACGAGACACGACTGTTCCTCCAACCGCTCGACTGAGCGAATATCGGCGGTTCGGCCGAGGTGCGCCGGCGGATTTTCCGGATACTTTTGAACTCGGCGGGAGAGAAGTCCCGTGATTCCGCGGACCGGATCGGTCGGTCGAGAGAGCAGTTCGGGTGATGTGCGTGTCGTGTACGGCGTTCGCTCCGGAATACCGGGGTTCGCTCGGGGAAATGTCGGTCAATACGGCTTACTCGCAGGTGTTGGAGGAGGCGTACGGCCGCGAGCGTCGAGCGGAGGAGGCGCGGGATTGGCTGGAAGTGGCCCATGCCCGCTTGGCGGTGGCCGAGGCGTGCCGGCGCCTGGGCCGGCTCGATCAGGCGGAGGCCGCGTGGAAGGCGAGTTACCGTACCGCGAGATCGCTGCCGGATTCCGGAGCCATGGCCTGGGCGCTGTGGAGCGGGGGAACGTTGGCTCGTCAGAGCGGCCAGCTGGACATGGCGCTGCGGTGGCTGCAGCGTGCTTACCGGTTGGCGCGCGAGGGGGAGGACGAGCACGCGTGTGGATACGCCCTGGCCGGGATAGCGGAGACCCGCCGGATACGGGGTGAGCACGAGGAGTCGAGGACGCTGCACCAGCGGATTCTGACCGAAGCCCGCCAACGGGACGAGACGCGGCACATCGTCTGGGCACTCGAGGGAATCGCACAGATCGATCGCACTCTCGGGGACCTGGAGACGGCCCGGAGTGGTTTCGCCGAGGCCCGTGACATCGCGCGGCGGGGGAGTGACTTCCGGGGGTATGCCTGGGCACTACGCGGCCTGGCCGATGTGTCCTCCCTCGAAGGTGAGTGCGAGCCGGCCTTGGAGCTGCTGCGGTGGGCCGAACGGACCTGCCGTGAGATGGACCTGATCAGTGCCTTCGCCTACTGCCGGAAGATGCGGGGGAACGTGCTGTACCGGGCGGAGCGGTTCGCCGAGGCCGAGCAGGTCTACGGGGAGGCGTTCGTGGAGTTTCAGGGCATCCACGAACCGCGCGGGAGCGCCCTGGCGCGCCTGGGCACGCTGAAAAGCCAGCACCGGCTCGGCCGGGACCGTAGCGCGACGCGCCACGATCTCCTCGCACTGTACGAGTCCCTCGACAGTCATCAATTGCACCACACGCGCTCCATGGTCGAAAAAGCCCTTTTCGAGCTCACGGGCGAATGATTCGGAAAAGTCGGTGACCGTGCGGAACGGAACATTTTTCCTTTCGGTGACGTCGCCGCTGTAATCGTGTTTTTCGAAGGGGAAACTGCATGGTACTGACACAGTATTCTTCCGACATGGTTCTTCCCGGCATGGAGGAGGTCCGTGAGCGTGTCGACGTCCGGATGAGGGATTTCGTCGACAGGCAGCGAACTTGTTCGGCGGCGTTGCTGCCCGAGCGGGGAGATCGCTTCTCCTGGTCCGTGGCCATGGACGATCTTCACCGTTTCGTCGGGCGCGGCAAGCGCCTGCGCGCTGCTTTCTGCTACTGGGGCTGGCGTGGGGCGGGGGGTGATCCGGATGACGAGGGGATCATCACCGTGGCCGCCGCCGTGGAGTTGTTGCACGCGTTCGCGCTCATCCACGACGATCTGATGGACGACAGTGACACGCGTCGCGGGGAGGACTCGCTGCACCGACGACACGCCTCGTTGCACAGCTCGTCGGGTGCGGGAGGTTCCTCGGAGCACTTCGGCAAGTCCGTGGCACTGCTACTGGGAAACCTGTGCCTGGGGTGGTTTCACGAGCTGCTGGCCGAGACGACGGCTCCTCCGGAACGGGTCCGGGCCGTTCGTTCCGTGGTCTCCCAGGAGTTCCTGGAACTCGTGTTCGGCCAGTACCTCGATCTGGTGGAACAAACGGGTTTTCCCGGTTCCGTGGAGCGTTCCCGGCGCGTGATCCACTACAAGACGGCGAAGTACACGATCGAGCGCCCCCTGCATCTCGGAGGCGCGCTCGCGGGAGCCTCCCCGGGACTGCTGGACTCCTACACCGCGTACGCGGAGCCGTTGGGCGAGGCCTTTCAACTCCGCGACGACGTGCTGGGGGCCTTCGGCGACCCGGCCTCGACGGGAAAGCCCGTCGAGGACGATCTCACGACGCGCAAGGCGACCGTGCTCATGGCCACCGCTCGACGCAGGGCCACGGCCGCTCAGGCCGTCCGAATGGAGCGTGTGTTCGACAAGCCACACCTCGACGCCGAAGACGTCCAGACCCTGCGGACCCTGCTCGTCGACACCGGAGCCCTGGCGGAAATCGAAGGCGTGATCGAGGAGAGGGCCGCGGTCGCGGCCACGGAGTTGAGCACGCTTCCCGCGGATGCCCGCACACGGCACGTGCTGGACGAGCTGATCCACTCGGTCACACACCGTCGGCAGTAACACCTCACCGGCGGGGGTTCTCGTGTCCGCCGCACAGGACCGTGTCGAGTTCAGTCGTCGCCGACGCCTCGGGCAGCCAGTGCCTCACCCAGTTCGTCGGCGTGCCGCAGCGTGCGCACGAGGAAGGGAATGGCGAAGGCCGAGACCGAACGGTCGGCACTCCGTGCTCGCTGCGCTTCTCGTGTCTGGCTCGCCATGGTGGACAGGGCGGCCACCGCTTGCAGGGTCAGTCCGACCAGCAGTCCGACCCGCTCCGGTCGCACACCGAACCGCCGCGTGGGGCGAAGACCTCGTTCCACGGCCGCGACCAGGTCTTCGACCCGGGTGGTGAGGGTGAACAGATTCGCAGCGGCCAGAGCCGCGAGCAGCCGCAGGCACACCACGGCCGCACTGTCGAGTCCCAGCAGCCACCACTGCACGGCGAACACGAGCCCCAGCATCGGCACCAGTAGCCGCGCGATCCCCCAGCAGTGCCGCGGCGCGATACCGGCGACGAAGTAGCCGAGCACGACCATCCCCGTGACCACGCCCAGCCACAGGGGGGATCCCACCACGAGGACGAGGACCGCCAGGGACAGCAACGCCAGGAACTTCCAGCCCGCGGGCACTCGATGCAGCGGACTGGTTCCGGGCAGGTACAGGCCGAGGGGAGTCAACCGATCAACGCCCTGTAGTGCTTCAGGGCCGTCTCGGGCAGGTCGTCGGCCACGACCCGGCCGGCATCGAGCACGATGACGCGCTCGAAGCCCTCCAACAGCTCCAGGTCGTGAGTGACCAGCACGACCTGCTGCTCCAGCTGCTCCAGCCGCTCGACGAAGCGTCGCTTGTTGCGCAGGTCGAGCAGCGTGGTGGGTTCGTCGCAGACCAGCACGTCCGGTTCCAGCACGAGCATCGAACACAGCGCCAACAGCTGTTTCTGCCCGCCCGAGAGCTGGTGGGCGGGATGCTCGGCGTATCCGTCCAGGCCGTGGCGCGCGAGCGCCTCGGCCGCCCGGTCCCGGCGTTGCGACTTCGACAGTCCCCTCCCGCGCAGCGAGAACGCGACGTCCTCGCCCGCCGTGGGCATGACGATCTGGCTGTCGGGATTGGTGAAGACGAACCCGACCCGTTTACGGACGGCGCGCCCCTCGCGGGCCGGGTCGTGGCCGTCGACCAGTACCCTGCCCCGGCTCGGCAGCACCAAGCCGTTGATCATCCGGGCCAGCGTCGACTTGCCCGAGCCGTTGGCGCCGACGAAGGCGACCCGCCGTTCCGGCAAGCGCAGGTTCACCCCGTCGAGGACGGCATGGTCGTCGTAGTCGTGCCCGACGTCCTCGAACTCGATCACAACACTCGCTCCCACATCGTGGCTACACCCAGTCCGCCCCCGGAGGAGACGGCGGACAGTCCGGTGCTGTGGTCGCCGCGCACCATCCTGTCGAACAACCGCACCACCAGGATGGCACCGGAGGCACCCCAGGGGTGCCCCAGCGCGATGGCGCCACCGTCCGGACTGACCCGGTGCTCGTCGATACCGGCCGCGTCCAGGCAGGCCAGCGCCTGCCCCGCGAAGGCCTCGTTGAACTCCACGACGCTCGGCGCCGACTCCCCGCGCTCCAGCACCTCCCGCATGGCGGGGGCGGCCCCGAGCCCCAGCCGGTTCGGATCCACCCCCGAAGTCCGTGCGTCCACCAGCCGCAGTCCCGGGAGACCACGCCGTCGACGGTAGGCCTCGCTGACCAGCAGGACGACGGCCGCCCCGTCGTTGATTCCACAGGAGTTCCCGGCCGTGGCCGTGCCGTCCGCGGTGAAGGCGGGTCGGAGTCGAGCGAGCCGCTCGGCGGTGAAGCGCTCGCGGGGCCGCTCGTCGGTGGTGGTGCCGCCGACTTCCACGAGTTCCGCGTCGAAGCGGCCGGTGCGCCGCGCCTCCACCGCGCGTGCGTGACTGCGTGCGGCGAACTCGTCCTGCCGCTCGCGGGAGATCCCGGCCTCCGCCGCGACCAGATCGGCGGCCGGCCCCATGTCCGGATCCCCGTGCTGGGGTGGGGCGAACGGTGCCCGGGTGTAGAAGCGGGGCGGTTCGGCCGCCGAACGCGGTCGCCACGCTCGCCACGGTGCCGTCGACGGGCTCTCCACCCCGCCCGCCAGGTACGCGTCGCCGACACCGGCGCGGATCATCGAGGCAGCGGTGACGATCGCGCTGAGCCCGCTGGCGCACTGGCGGTCGAGGGTCATGCCGGGAACCGCGTGCCCGAGCCCCGCCCGGAGGGCCGCGACCCTGGCCGGATTGCCGCCGGGACCGAGGGCGTTGCCCAGCACCACGTCGGTGACCGCCTCGATCCCGACATCCTCGAGCGCCTTGGTCAGCGGCGGTGCGGCGAGCTGATCGACGGTGTGGTTCCGGAGCACGCCCCCGGCCTCGCCGACCGGGGTGCGGCGAGCCGCGACGACCACCGGTGTGCGCGGATCCGTCATGGCAGCGCCCCTCTCTCCGGTGCCTCCCACGCGCGCGCTTCCAGCGTGCCCGTCGCCAGCCGTTCGGCGATCAGCGACCGTGCGGGCTTGCCCGCCGCAGTACGGGGAAGATCGGTGGTGGCCAGCCAGCTCCGCGGTCGTTTGGCGGATTCCAGTGACTGCCGGACGCGGGAGCGCAACGCGGACAACCACGGTGGCTCGTCGGGGTCGATCTCCAGCACCGCCGTGACGATCGAGCCGAGCCGGGGGTGGGGAGTGGCCGAGACCACGACGTCGAGCACGCCCGCCACGTCGCGCACCACGGCCTCGACCTCCTCGGCAGAGACCGCTCTCGCCCCGCTGCTGATCGTCGAACTTTCCCGGCCCAGCACGGTCAGCGATCCGTCCTCGTGTCGCACGGCCCGATCCCCCACGCTGGAGAATCCCGCACCGGGGACTCGGACCGTCCCCTCGTCGAGGTAGCCGCCGAAGGTCAGCTCGGAGCGGACCCACAGTTGCCCGGCCGTCTCGGGCGGCAGCCCGCGCTCGCCCTCGCGGACGTCGACCTCGACGCCGTCGACCGGATTCAGCGGCCCGTCACCGCGGCGAATCCCGATGAGGGAGTGCTCGGCGGCCCCGTAGTACTCGATCAGTTCGCATTCGGGGAACACGGCGTGCAACCGGCTGCGCAGCGCCGCGTCCACGCGAGCACCGCCACAGACGACCTTGTCGACCACGCACCTCTCGCGCAGCCGTGGCTGGTGCTCCCAGATCGCCAGCAGCGCCGACAGCATCGGCGGCACGACGTGCAGCACCGTGCTTCGACGGCAGGCTTCGGCCGCCTCCGCCGCCGACCAGCGTTCGAGCAGGTGCACGTCGGCACCTTCGCGGAGCCCGTGCAGGGCGGCGAACAGGAACAGCGAGGAGCTCAGCGGTCCCGGGACCAGCACCGCGTCCCGCGCGGTCAGACCGATCTCGAAAGCGTCGAAGCTGCGCAGCCAGGAACGGCGATCGCGCGTCATGACGCGCGGCCGTCCGCTGCTGCCCGAGGTCGTGGGCAGGTAGAAGTGCGTTTCTTCGTCGCCGCGGGGTGTTACCGGGCGAGAGGTGGGGTGCGGCATCGCCTCCACGAACCTGTCCGGGCGCGCGTCCCCGAGAACCGCTTCGTGCTCACGTGCGGTCCAGGTGGGCTCGGTGATCAGGGTCGCCGCACCGAGGAGATCCGCGCCGAGGAACCAGCACATGCGCGAGAGCGCATCGGTGTTCGGTCCGACCGCGATGCGCGCGGGCGCGCCGGTGTCCGCCAGCTCTCGGGCGGCGCCGTGCGCACGCGCGAGCAGTTCAGGAGCGCTCAGGCTCGCGTTCTCGGAGGAAAGGTGGAGGGTGGTGGGGTCGCCGAGGACCGGAGGTGTGCGCACGGATCAGCTCCGCGCGACGCGGGTGGGTCCGGTCAGTGACGCGGGAACCGCGCGATGGACGGCGACGGCCACGAGCGAGACGAGCACGAGCTTGACGGCGTCACCGGGGAGGAAGACCAACGACTGGATGGCGGCTGCCCCCAGGTCACCGGTGAACGCGGCCCAGTACGGGATGCCGACGAGGTAGTCCACGACCACGCCGGCGAGGTTGGCGAGCAGGAGCACGAGCAGGCCGGGCCGGGGCGTGGCACGCCGCACGATCAGGCCGACGACCACGGCCGAGAACACCCAGCCGATCAGGAAACCACCGCTCGGGCCGAAGAAGGGGGCGATACCGCCGCGTCCACCCGACAGCAGCGGGAGCCCGAGCGCGACCAGGGCGAGAAACAGCAGCACCGACGCGCCGCCCCGGCGCGCACCCAGGATGCTGCCCGCCAGCAGCGGTCCCATGTTCTGCAGGACGACCGGTACGGCGGCCCCGCCGAGGTAGAAGCCGGGAAAGATACCGAGCACGGCGATGAACGCCGCGAAGACCACGGTTCTCGCCAGGTCCGCGGCGGGCAGGGCGTTACTCGATCCGGGCACGATGCCTCCCTGGAGTCAGCCGGTCGGGCGGCCGTTGTCGATGGTGCGGCGACAACGTACCCGGCATCGGCACGAGAACAGAAAAGATCGCGGCAGGTTGTGGACAGCCCACAACCGGGCGCTTGGGCGCGGCGGTTTCGCGCGAAACAGCGCCGGCGACGGTGCCGCCGGGGTCACCCGGTTCCCGCGGAGGTGTCGAGGCGACGCAGGGCACCACGCACCAGTTCGGGGTCGTACGTGGTCCAGAACGGCGGCAGCGACGCGCGCAGGAAGCCGCTGTACTTCGCCGTGGCCAGCCGCGGGTCGAGCACGGCGATGACTCCCCGGTCGTGGGTGGAACGCAACAAACGACCCGCGCCCTGGGAGAGCAACAGTGCCGCGTGCGTGCCGGCCACGCTGAGAAAACCGTTGCCCCCGCGCGCGTCGACCGCCTGCTGCCTGGCAGAGGCCAGCGGATCGTCCGGGCGGGGAAAGGGAATCCGGTCCATCACCACCAGTTGGAGCGACTCGCCGGGCACGTCCACGCCCTGCCACAGCGACAGGGTGCCGAACAGGCACGCGCGCGGGTCCTCGGCGAACGAGGAAACCAGCAGCGAGGTGGTGTCCTCGCCCTGGCAGAACACAGGCGTGTCCAGGCGCTCCCGCAACTGTTCACTGGCCTGGCGTGCCGCCCGCATCGAGGAGAACAACCCCAGCGTGCGCCCGCCCGCGGCCCGAACCAGCTCGGTCAGTTCGTCCAGGTACTCCGCGGGCAGTCCGTCACGTCCCGGTTTCGGCAGGTGCCGCGCGAGATAGAGGATCCCGCTGCGCTGGTACTCGAACGGTGAGCCCACGTCCAGACCGGACCACTTCGGGCCGGTGGAGTCCGCGGGCGGTTCCTTGTCGAGCGCCATGTCGGCGGCCGGTTGCGCCTGCTGTCGCGGTGGTAGTCCCCACTGCTGGGCCAGCGGGTCGAAGGAACCGCCCAGCGCCAGGGTCGCCGAGGTCAACACCGTCGTGCGCTGCCCGAACAGTCGCTCGCGCAGTAGTCCGCCCACGCCGAGCGGTGCGATTCGGATGGTCGGGGCGCGGTTGGGCTCGGCGGTGGTCCAGACGACGTCGCGACGCTCGCCCACCTCCTCGCCGAAGGTGTCGATCAGCCGAACCGCGGTGTCGTGCACCTCCTCGGTGACGGCGAGCGCGAGCTTGCGGGCCGTACCTTCCTCGGTGTCCTCCCGGCGCTCGGCACCCAGCGCCGTGGTGCAGGCCGCCGCCGCGTCGCGCACGGAGCTCAACGCCCCCGACAGGTCGCGGGGCAGTTCGTCGAGCCGCCCGGGGCGCGCGTCGGTCAGGATCAGTTCCAAGCCGTCCCCGGCCTCGTCGAGCCGGTCGGCGATCTCCTGGTCGACCGCTCGCCCGCACCGGCGCGCGGCGAGCTTGATCGCGCTGGCGGACAACTCACCCGTGGACGCCGAGGTCACGCGGTCGACCAGCTCGTGGGCCTCGTCGACCACGACCACGTCGTGCTCCGGCAGCACCGGCCGGTCGTCCAGCGCGTCGATGGCCAGCAGGGCGTGGTTGGTCACGACCACGTCGGCCCGCCCGGCCTCGCCGCGAGCGCGCTCGGCGAAGCAGTCGGCACCGACGGGGCAGCGGTGCGCTCCCAGGCACTCCTTCGCGGTGACCGAAACCCGGCGCCACACCTGGTCGGAGACGCCGGGAACGAGGTCGTCGCGGTCCCCCGTCTCGGTCTCCGACGACCACTCCCGCACGCGCTTGACCTGCCGTTCCAGCGCCGAGGCCGCGAACGGGTCGAACAGCTCCGAGGTCTCGGGTTCCTCCGGGGCGTTGCCGTGCAGCCGGTTCAGGCACACGTAGTTGCGCCGCCCCTTGAGGATCGCGAAGGTGGGCGCGCGTCCCAGCGCACCGGACAACGCCGTTGCCAGCCGGGGCAGGTCCCGCTCCACCAGCTGGGTCTGGAGCGCGATCGTGGCCGTCGAGATCACCACCGTGGCCCCCTCGGCGACGGCGTGGCGCAGTGCCGGGACCAGGTAGGCCAGCGACTTGCCGGTGCCGGTTCCCGCCTGGACCGCGAGGTGCTCGCCCGAGTCGATCGAGTGCCGCACCGCCTCGGCCATCGCCGCCTGACCCTCGCGCTGCGTGCCGCCGACCGCGTCCACCGCGAGCTCCAGCAGCGTGCTCAGGTCCGCGACCTCGCCGGTCCCCGCTTCGACCGGTCGTTGCTCGGTCGGCTCGTCCCCGTCCAGTTCGGCGGCGAGTTCGGGTGGCAGCTCGTCGTCGCCGTCGAGCTCGAAGGTATCGGGGTCGGACCACCGTGGCGCAGAGGTAGGCACGCCCCGAAACACTACCGTTCTCCCGCGAGGCCGCGGACCAGCTATCCCACGACGGGTTCGCCGTGCAGGGTGACCCCCGCGGCGCGCAGCTCGTCCAGCGCGGCATCGACCGTGGAGCGCGACACCCCCGCCGTCAGGGGCAGCAGCACGGTGGTGGCGAAACCCGCACGGGCGGCGTCCAGGGCCGTGGCACGCACGCAGTGATCGGTGGCCAGGCCCGCGACGTCGACCCGGTCCACGTCGCGCTCGCGCAGCCAACGCCCCAGGTCGTGCTCCTCGGTGACCTCGAATCCCGAGTAGCCGTCGGTGTACTGCCCCTTGGAGAACACGGCGTGCACCGCGGAGAGGTCGAGCTCCGGGTGGAACGACGCTCCGGGAGTGCCCGCCAGGCAGTGCACCGGCCAGGAGCGCACGTAGTCCGGTTGATCGCTGAAGTGGGCGCCCGGATTGATGTGGTAATCACGGGTGGCCACGACGTGGTCGTGATCGGCACCGGTCAGGTACCGGGAGACGGCCTCGGCCACGTCGGATCCGCCCGTCACGGCCAGCGCACCTCCCTCGCAGAAGTCGTTCTGCACATCCACGATGATCAAAGCTTTGCTCATCACGACCCCTTCGCCGACCTCGTCGTCCCCGCCCATCCTGCGACACGTGCGCCGCCGGCCGACACCCTTTCGCGACGGGTCGTGCGCCGAACGGTTCAGGACACGTCCGGGAAAACCGTGGGGATCGCCGGTTCCCCCGCGGAAAGCTTCAGACCCTCCCACGGCACGCTCACCAGGGCGTGCCGCAGGCGCTGCCGATTGTCCTCCAGACCGGGCAGGTCCTCGACCCGTTGGCCCCCGCGCATCAGCGGGATCGGCACGAACCGGTCGTGGGGCCCCGGCTGTGGCGGGGCGTGACCGGGCGAGGTGGGGTACACGAGCTCCTCCAGCGCCGTACCGGTGCTCTTGTGCCTGCGCAGCGCACCCTTGCCGCCACCGCGCGACTCCTTGTGCGAGCTGCGTTTGGCCACCGGACGTCCCTCCACCTCCACGAGCTTGTAGACCATGCCCGCCGTGGGAGCTCCCGACCCGGTGACCAGCGAGGTGCCCACCCCGTAACCGTCCACGGGTTCCGCGCGCAGCGCGGCGATGGCGTACTCGTCGAGATCACCGGAAACAACGATGCGGGTGCCGGTGGCACCGAGCGAGTCGAGCTGTTCGCGAGCCTGTCTGGCCAGCACGCCCACGTCGCCGGAGTCGATCCGGACCGCTCCCAGCCCGGTACCGGCGACGTCGATGGCCGTCTCGATGCCGGTGGTGATGTCGTAGGTGTCGACCAACAGCGTGGTGCCGGTTCCCAGGGCTTCGGTCTGGGCCTCGAACGCCGAGCGCTCGGTGTCGTGCAGCAGCGTGAAGGAGTGCGCCGAGGTGCCCGTGGTCGGGATCCCGTAGCGGAGCCCGGCCTGCAGGTTCGAGGTGCCCGTGAATCCGGCCAGGTAGGCCGCTCGAGCCGCTGCCACGGCCGACTCCTCGTGCGTGCGGCGCGAGCCCATCTCGATGATGCGGCGTCCGTTGGCCGCCGAGACCATCCGCGAGGCCGCTCCGGCGATCGCGCTGTCGTGGTTGAGGATCGACAGGATGACCGTCTCCAGGACGACGGCCTCGGCGAACGTGCCGCGCACCGTCAGCAGCGGCGAGCCGGGGAAGAACAGTTCCCCTTCGGGGTAGCCGTCGATGTCCCCGCGAAAGCGGTAGTCCCGCAGCCAGGCCAGCGTCTCCTCGTCACCCACCTGCTCCCGGGACAGCGACCGCAGCTCGGCCTCGCCGAACCGGAAGTTCTCGACGGCTTCCAGCACCCGCTCCATACCCCCGACGACGCCGTAGCGCCGTCCGTCGGGCAGACGTCGGGTGAAGGCCTCGAACACGCACTCGCGTTCGGCGGTCCCGTCGCGAAGCGCGGAGGCGAGCATGGTCAGTTCGTAGTGATCTGTGAACAGCGCCGTACTGCCTGGATCGGTCATGTGGAAGAGGCTACGTGCCGTCTCGGGCGCTGTGGTCGGTATCGGGCGGGCACGTTCGTGAGAAAATGGAACCATGACCTCGCCCGCCGAAACGGAACACGCCGAACCCCAGGTGGAGGAGAGCTCTTCCGAGGACAGGCCCTGGGTAACCATCGTGTGGAACGACCCGGTCAACCTGATGTCCTACGTGACCTACGTGCTGCAGAAGGTGTTCGGATACGGTCGCGAACACGCGACGAAGCTCATGCTCGACGTGCATCACAAGGGCAAGGCGGCGGTGTCCTCGGGAGAGAAGGAAAAGGTGGAGGCCGACGTGGCGAAACTACACGCCGCGGGTCTCTGGGCCACGATGCAGAGGGACTCTTGAACGGCTGGACACGCAAGAACGGTCGCTTGGTGACCGAGTTGGCGCAGCAGGAAGCCGCGGTGATCCGCGGCCTGGTGGGCCAGATCAGGGACATGCTCACGGCACGTGCCGACGAGGCCCCCACCGACGAACTGGCCGAGCTGACCGGCATCCGGACCGGGCCGACCACCCCGCCGCGGGACCGGGTGCTGGAGCGCTTGTTGCCCGACTTCTACCGGAAGGACCCCGAGACGGGGGAGTCCGACGAGGAGGAGGCCGACGCCGCCGGCGCGATGCGCTCGCTGCACGAGCCGGAACTGATCGAGCTCAAAAGCGGTGTCGCGGCCACCGTCCTGGAGACCTGCCCCGCCGAGGGCGGCAAGGTCAAGCTCACCGCGGAACAGGCCGACAGCTGGTTGTCGGCGCTCAACGACGTGCGATTGGCCCTGGGCACCGCGCTGGACCTCGACGAGGAGACTCCCGAGGAACTTCCGGAGGACGACCTGCGGCAGGAGCACCTCAACATCTACCAGTGGCTGACGTGGGTGCAGGACAGCATGGTCGAGGCCCTGTGGCCGTGAGCGCGCCGCGTCGTGGGCCGGGCAACACCGTCACCGACGTCGACGGCGTGCGGCTGGGGCACCACCAGCGGCTCGACGAGCAGTGGGCGAGCGGGGTCAGTGCCGTGGTGGTGCCGGAGGGCGCGGTCGCGGCGGTCGACGTCCGGGGCGGTGGTCCCGGCACGCGCGAGACCGACGTGCTCGAACCCACGCACCTCGTTCAGCAGGCCCACGCCGTGCTGCTGGGCGGTGGCAGCGCCTACGGGCTGGCCGCCGCCGACGGTGCCATGCGCTGGCTCGGCGAGCGGGGTCACGGCCTGGCCGTGGCGGAGGGGGTCCACGTCCCGATCGTCCCCGCGGCCGTGCTGTTCGACCTTCCCGTGAACGGTCCGGGCCGATGGCCCGACGCGGAGTTCGGACACGCCGCGTGCGCGGCGGCCACCACCGACGAGCGCGGGCGGGGCAACATCGGCGCCGGTACCGGCGCCGTGTCCGGCGGTATCAAGGGCGGATTGGGCACGGCCAGCGCGGTGCTGGGCAGCGGAGCGACCCTCGGTGCCGTCGTCGCCGTCAACTCCGCGGGCTCGGTGATCGATCCGGACACCGGGCTGCCCTGGGCGGCTCGGTTCGGCCACGACGGTGAGTTCGGCCTGCGCGCACCCGACGGCGCCGAGGTCGCCGCCGCGCGAGAGCGCACGACCCGTCCCGCCCGGGGTGGTGCGGCGACGTCGATGCTGAACACCACGATCGGCGCGGTGGCCACGGACCTGACGCTGACCAAGGCCGAGTGCCACCGGGTGGCCGTGGCCGCCCACGACGGGATCGCCCGCGCCGTCCGGCCCGCCCACGCGATGGTCGACGGGGACACCGTCTTCGCGCTGGCCACCGGACACCGAGCCGCGCTGCCCGGACCGGTGGGTGGTGCGGACTGGGCGGGCGCGCTCGACGAGGTCGGCGCCGTGGCGGCCGATGTAGTGACCCGGGCCATCGTGCACGCCGTGTTGGCGGCCGAGCCCGTCGCAGGGGTGACGACGTACACGTACCTCTATCCGTCGGCACGGGAATGAAGCACAGTGGGGATCACGTTCCCCGGGAGAACACCCCGGTGTGTTCACATGCTGAGACCCCGGTGACTCATTCCGTAGGATGGTGCCTGTGCTGGTGATCCAACGCGACCTCGTCGACAGGATGGTCGCGCATGCTCGACGGGACCACCCGGACGAGGCGTGCGGCGTTATCGCCGGCCCGGAGGGGTCGGACCGACCCGAGCGAATGGTCGAGATGGTCAACGCCGAGCGTTCGCCGACCTTCTACCGTTTCGACTCGGGCGAGCAGTTGCGGGTGTGGCGCGAGATGGACGCCGCCGACGAGGAACCGGTGGTGATCTACCATTCACACACCGCGACCGAGGCATACCCCTCGCGTACCGACATCTCCTACGCCTCCGAGCCGTACGCGCACTACGTGCTCGTCTCCACCCGGGATCCGAA
Source organism: Halosaccharopolyspora lacisalsi (assembly GCF_014137975.1). Lineage (GTDB taxonomy): Bacteria > Actinomycetota > Actinomycetes > Mycobacteriales > Pseudonocardiaceae > Halosaccharopolyspora > Halosaccharopolyspora lacisalsi. The sequence goes on from NZ_JACGWZ010000001.1 coordinate 433,204, forward strand.
CTCCTACGAGCTGCGCTCCTACCGCATCGTCGACGGTGTCGTGACCGAAGAACCGGTCGACGTCGTGGAGTCCTACATGTTCGCCCACACCGGCGGCGACGACGTTCCCGACGGCGAGTGACCCACTCCCCCTCACGCCGGTGCGGCGTGATGCGGTCTCGCGTGCAATTTCCTTGTAGTGGACAGGAGGTCCCGTCATGGCAGTCAACGTTTCGATCCCGACCATTCTGCGCTCCTACACCGGCGGTCAGAAGTCCGTCGAGGCCAGCGGCAGCACGGTCGCCGAGGTCATCAACGACATCGACAGCCGCAACGGTGGTATCAAGGACCGGCTGGTCAAGGAGGACGGCCTGCACCGGTTCGTCAACGTCTACGTCAACGACGAGGACGTACGCTTCGTCGGTGGCTTGGAAGCCAGCGTCGCCGACGGCGACAGCGTGACGATTCTGCCGGCCGTGGCCGGCGGCATGCGCTGAACATTCCGACGGTCCCCTCAGCGGGGTTTTGGCGGTAAGCGGCGAAGCCGCTTACCCAGCGAGCAAGCAAGCCGACCCGCCGTGGGTTCTCAGACGTCGCCTCGCGAGGACGGCCATCCACCCCCTGGGGTGGGCAGCGTAGTGGCTACTCGGTGTGCCGGATCCCGGGGACGAGGCGACGTCTGAGGTTCCCCTACCCGCACCGCTCGAAAACCACTCCACAAGGACTCTTCCGTGGCACGTTACGACTCGTTGTTGGACACCCTCGGCGACACCCCGATGGTGGGGTTGCCCAGCTTGTCGCCGTCGGAAAACGTGCGACTGTGGGCGAAGCTGGAGGATCGCAACCCGACCGGCTCCATCAAGGACCGGCCCGCGCTGGCGATGATCGAGGAGGCCGAGAAGGCCGGCAGGCTGACCCAGGGTTGCACGATCCTGGAGCCGACCTCGGGAAACACCGGCATCTCGCTGGCCATGGCCGCCAAGCTCAAGGGCTACGGGTTGGTGTGCGTGATGCCGGAGAACACCTCGGAGGAACGCAGGCAGATCCTCCAGGCCTACGGCGTCAGGATCGTCTCCTCCCCGGCCGCGGGGGGTTCCAACCAGGCCGTGGTGGTGGCCAAGGAACTCGCCGAGCAGAACCCCGACTGGGTGATGCTGTACCAGTACGGCAACCCCGCCAACGCCGAGGCGCACTACAGCACCACGGGACCGGAGATCCTGCGCGACCTGCCCGGGGTCACTCACTTCGTCGCCGGGCTGGGCACCACCGGGACCCTGGTCGGCGTCGGCCGGTACCTGCACGAGCAGAAGTCGGGAATGCAGGTCGTGGCCGCGGAGCCGCGCTACGGCGAGCTCGTCTACGGACTGCGCAACCTCGACGAGGGCTTCGTTCCCGAGCTCTACGACTCCAGCGTGCTGACCAGGCGGTTCTCGGTGGGCTCCTACGACGCCCTGCGGCGTACCCGGCAGTTGCAGGAGAACGAGGGCATCTTCGCCGGCATCTCCACCGGCGGCGTGCTGCACGCGGCGTTGACCATCGCCGAGAAGGCCGAGCGGGCCGGGGAGACGGCCGACATCGTGTTCGTCGTGGCCGACGCGGGCTGGAAGTACCTGTCGACGGGGGCCTACGGTGGCACCCTCGACGAGGCGGCCCAACGACTCGACGGCCAACTCTGGGCGTAGTGCGATTTTCCCTAAAGTTGTGCCACAACTTTAGGGAAAATCGCCCAGCTCCCGGCGCAGGCCTGACGAACCGTGCCCCTCACCCCGCGAAGGTGGTGGTGCGCAGTCCCTGGCCGAGGTCGGTGAGGGCGAGCAGGGAGCCGTCGAGTTCACCGGCCTCGGGATCCTGTCCGGCCGAGGTCACGTACAGCTCGGTGAGCTCGGAGCCACCGAAGCAGCACGCGGTCGGGTTCCGCACCGGCAGGGACACCGTCCGGTCCGGCGTGCCGTCGGGCGCGTAGCGGCGCAGTTCGCTCCCCACGGTCGTCCACAGGCACCCCGCGGTGTCCACGCACAGTCCTCGTGGCTCGCCGTCACTCACGTGGCACAGCGGGCGACGGCAGGAGAGCTGGCCCGAGGGCGCGTCGAAGTCGAAGACGTCGATCCGTCGTGTCGGTCCGTCGACGAAGTACAGCAGCGTGTCCTCCGGACTCCAGGCCAGACCGGTACCCCTGGCCACGTCGTCGAGCACTGCCGCTGCCGCCCCGTCGCCGCCGACGCGGGCGAGCCAGCCGCTCCCCGCGGCGTCCTCGTGCTGAGTGCTCGCCCAGAGCCGCCCCCTGGTGTCGACCGCGCTCACCCCGCCGACGAAACCGTCACGCGCCCAGTACACGAGCCAGGTTCGCTGCTCGTCGTCGTCGGGGAACAGTGCGATCCCCTCGGCGAGGTGCAGCATCAGACCCCGGCCACTGCGTGGCTTCGCCGCGCTCACGGCGTGGGGGACCTCCAGTTCGTGGTCCCGGGGATCGGGTCCGAATCGGTGCACGGTTCGAGCGGCGGCATCGACCCACAGCAGACTGTTCGTACCGGTGTCCCACGTCGGGGACTGCCCCAGGCGAGCCGCCGCTCGCACCGCGATGTCGGTTTCCGGATGAGCGGACACGCCCGCATCCTTTCAGACTGGTGATCGACGACGTGCGATTTCCGGGTTTTCCCCGATGGGAACCGGGCGCGCGCGGCGTAACCTCGGTGGTGTGGAAACCCGCCCGATGGCCTCGAACCAGGGCCGACGGCCCCGCGTCGTGCCCGCGAAGCCGCTGCGCGCGGCTTTCGTGGTGCTCGGGTTCGTCGTCGTGCTCTACCTGGTCGAGCTGATCGACACGTACTTCGTCCCCGCCGAGCTGGAATCCAACGGTATCGATCCACGCTCGGTGGGCGGACTCGACGGCATCCTGTGGGCGCCGCTGCTGCACGGGGGATGGGATCATCTGCTCGCCAACACCGTGCCACTGCTGGTGCTGGGCTGGTTGGCGCTGTCCGGGGGGATCCGGCAGTTCGTCGCGGTGACCGCCGTGGTGTGGATCGTCGGTGGGTTGGGGACCTGGTTGATCGGCGCCGACAGCGTTCACATCGGTGCTTCCGGACTGGCCTTCGGCTGGATGGTGTTCCTGCTGGTGCGCGGGTTCTTCAACCGCAGCTTCGCCCAGATCGCGGTGGCGGTGCTGCTGTTCGCCTACTGGGGCGGCATGTTGTGGGGAGTGCTGCCCGGGCAACCCGGTGTCTCCTGGTCGGGCCACCTGTTCGGCGCGGTCGGCGGGTTGGTCGCGGCCTGGCTGGTGACCCGCGCCAACCGCCGCTCGGGTTCCCGCTCCTCGCGGAGTCGTTCCGCTGGGACAATGAGCCCGTGACGGATGCACCGATCGGAATCTTCGACTCCGGCGTGGGCGGTCTCACGGTAGCCCGCGCGATCATGGATCAGCTTCCCGGAGAGCGGGTGCGCTACGTCGGCGACACCGCCAACGCTCCCTACGGGCCGCTGTCCATCGCAGAGGTCCGCGAGCACGCCCTCGGCGTGGCCGACGCGCTGGTCGACGAGGGGGTCAAGATGCTGGTCATCGCCTGCAACACCGCTTCGGCGGCCTGCCTGCGCGACGCTCGCGAGCGCTACGACGTCCCCGTCGTGGAGGTGGTGCTGCCCGCCGCGCGCCGAGCGGCGGCGACCACGCGCAGCGGCCGGGTCGGCGTCATCGGTACGAGCGCGACGATCCGGTCCCGAGCCTACGACGACGCCTTCGCCGCGGCCCCCGTGACGTTGAGCACGGTCGCCTGCCCCCGCTTCGTCGACTTCGTCGAGCGCGGGATGACCAGTGGCCGCCAGATTCTGGGGTTGTGCCAGAGCTATCTGGACCCGCTGCAACAGGACGACATCGACACCCTGGTGCTCGGCTGCACGCACTACCCGCTGCTGACCGGGGTGCTGCAAATCGTCATGGGTGACCAGGTCACCCTGGTATCCAGTGCCGAGGAGACGGCCAAGGACGTGGTGCGCGTGCTGACGGAGAACGAGCTGCTGGCCGAGCCGGCCGAGACCTCGCCCACCCACGAGTTCCGGCCCACGGGCTCACCCGAACCGTTCGCCAGGCTCGCCCGCCGGTTCCTCGGACCGGTGACCGGTGCGATGGAACCCCGCGACGTGTCACGCTCGGCCGTTTGACTGTTTCCTGCTCCCGAGGGGCGGGGATTCCCGTGGGGCTCGCGCCCGTGGGTTCCTGCTTCGTCGCCGGCTGCGGAAGGGAGGGCCCTTGCCGTCCGATGTCAGCTCCACAGGCTTCGCCGGGGTTTTCCCCGGCTACGGCACGACCTGCCGCGAGGACGTTCGTGGCCGCGTTGTGGTCCCGATCGTGTCGGGTGCGGCATTCCGGGCACGTCCAGTACCGGGTATCGGGCTTCAGGCGGTCCAGCAGGTGTCCGCACGCGGAGCACGTCTTGCCGGACGGGTACCACCGGTCGATGACGATGACGCGTTTCCCGGCGCGAGTAGCTTTGTATTCCGGTTGGCACCGGAACTCGCCGAGGGCGGCGTCGCGGATCGCTCGGTTCAGTCCGGCCTTCTGCTTGACGTTACGACCCGGCTTGTCGACGGTGCCTCGCGCCGAGCTGGACATGCCGTCCGGGTCGCGGGACACGATCACCACCGTCGGGTTGACCGTGTTCGGATCGATGTCGGTCCGGGACCACACGAACCGCAACGGGCTCGCCTGCTTCGCCAGCCGCAACTGACCGTCGCGGATGCGGAACGCCGACCGGGTGTAGTGCGCCGACAGGCGCCCGGTGCGGGACTTGAACCTCGGACACTTCGCGCGCCCGGTGAAGAAATCGCCGAACGCGGTGTGCTGATGCCGCAGCGTCTGCTGCAACGGCACCGACGACACCTGCGACAGGAATCCCGGACCCTCGGTTTTCCTCCACACCGCCAGCGCCGCGTCGGTCTCTTCGCAGGAGGTGGATCGGCCCTCGGTGTGGCAGCGGCGGTGTCGGGCATCCAGCGCCTTGTTCCGCACCGGACGTACGCACCCGAACGTGCGGCCCAGCTGGGCCGCACGTTCGGAGTCCGGGTACACCCGGCACCTGCACGCCGTCCGCACATTGATCACGCGACACGGTCGTCGTGTCCGTGTAAGGGCCGATTTCACGTGGGGGCGCGGAACATTCGGGATAGGCTTTCTCCTCGACGTGTGCATCGGAGCCTCCACCGATTGGAGTGCAGGTGAAGCTGACGATTCTGGGCTGCTCCGGCAGCATTCCCGGGCCGGACTCCCCCGCTTCCGGCTACCTGCTCGAGTCCGGGGACACGCGCATCGTGCTCGACCTGGGCAACGGCACGCTCGGAACGCTGCAGCGGTTCGTCGACCCCTTCGAGCTCGATGCCGTGCTGTTCTCGCACCTGCACCCCGATCACTGCGCCGACTTCGGCGCGCTGACGGTCCTGCGCCGCTACCACCCCGCACCGCCGTACGACCCGAAGCTGCGACGGCTGCCGGTGTACGGGCCGGAGGAGACGCACCACCGGCTGGCGGCGCTGTACGAACCGAGCTCGGAAGCACTGGCCGACGCCGACCTCTCCGACGTCTACGAGTTCCGCCCCCCGCCCTCCGAGCCGGTGCGGATCGGTGACTTCGAGGTGCGGGCGCTACCCATGGCCCACGTGTGTCAGTCGTGGGGGCTGCGCGTGGCAGCGCAGGGGCGCGTGTTGGCTTACACAGGCGACACCGGCCCCTGCGGGGATCTCACCGAGCTCGCCGCCGAAGCCGACGTGCTGTTGTCCGAGGCCTCGTGGCCGGACTTTCCCGACGCCCCGGACGGTCTGCACCTGTCCGGACGTCAGGCCGCCGAGGCCGCCACCGAAGCGGGTGTCTCCCGGCTGCTGCTGACCCACCTGCAACCGTGGTCGGACCGGCGGGCCGTCCTCGACGAGGCCAGGACGCACTTCGCCGGTCCGTCCGAACTCGTCGAAACGGGCCGTGTTTACGAGCTGTAGCGTGGGAACCCCGGTGCTGCCGGAAAACCGGGAACACCCGCCGAACGGCGAACACATGGGGAGAAAGCTTGACGATCACCGCTGTATGGCCGATTTCCTCGGAGCAGGACCCGAACGCCGGGGACAGCATGACCATCACCGATCCCGGCGAGATCGAGACGCTGGTTTCCCGGTTGTCCGAGTCCACCGCCGGGGCGGCCACGGTCTGGCACGAGGGTCGTGAGCTCGCCGACACGGACACCCAGATGCACGATCACGACGTCATGGCCCTCGTGGCCGAGGGGTACGGCTACCTGAGCTACATCGACGCCGACCACGACTACGCGGTCCTCGACGGCGACCCCGCGTCCCCGGCGTGGAACGGGGAGGACGTCGACTTCCCCAAGGGCAGTGGAGTCTCCCCGGAGACGCTGGCCGAGGCTCTGCGCGAGTTCCTGGACTCCGGGGAGCGCCCGGAGTCCGTGGAGTGGCAGCCGGCCGAGTGGTGACTGCCGCACCTGCCGGGCTGCGTCGGCGACGAGGCGACACCTTAGGCTGGACGCGTGGCAAGAGCTGATGGCAGAAATGACGATGCGCTTCGTGACGTAAAGATTACCCGGGGTTACCAGGACTGGCCCGCCGGGTCGGTGCTGGTGGAGTTCGGACGCACCCGCGTGCTGTGCGCGGCCAGCGTCCAGGACGGTGTTCCCCGGTGGCGGTCCGGCTCCGGCCTGGGGTGGGTGACCGCCGAGTACGCGATGCTGCCCTCGGCGACCGGCAGCCGCAGCCCCCGCGAGTCGGTGAAGGGCAAGATCGGCGGGCGGACGCACGAGATCAGCCGGCTGGTCGGGCGCTCGCTGCGGGCGTGCATCGACATGTCGGCCCTGGGAGAGAACACGATCACGCTGGACTGCGACGTGATCCAGGCCGACGGCGGCACCCGCACGGCCGCGATCACCGGCGCCTACGTCGCGCTGGCCGACGCCGTGACGTGGCTGCGCGCGTCGCGGAAGTTGTCCGACCCGAAGCCGCTGTCCTGCTCGATCGCCGCCGTGAGCGTGGGCGTGGTGGACGGCCGGGTGCGGCTGGACCTGCCCTACGAGGAGGACTCGCGCGCCGAGGTGGACATGAACGTGGTCGCCACCGACCACGGCACCCTGGTCGAGGTGCAGGGGACCGGTGAGGGCGCGACCTTCCCGCGTTCCACGATGGACAAGATGCTCGACTTCGCCCTGGAGGGGTCGGCCCAGCTGTCGGAGATGCAGGCGGCGGCGCTGGCCGAGCCGTACCCGGGTGAACTTCCGGGAGGAATCAGGTCGTGACGAAGCTGCTGCTGGCCACGCGCAACGCCAAGAAGCTCGACGAGTTGCGCCGGATCCTGGAGGCCGAGGCGGTGACCGGTGTCGAGGTCGTCGGCCTCGACGCGGTCCCTGAGTTCCCGGAGGCCCCGGAGACGGGCGAGACGTTCGAGGCCAACGCCGTGGCCAAGGCAGCGGACGCGGCACGGGCCACGGGACTCCCCGCCGTGGCCGACGACTCCGGGCTGACCGTCGACGCCCTCAACGGGATGCCCGGGGTGCTCTCGGCTCGCTGGGCCGGTGGGCACGGCGACGACCAGGCCAACCTGGATCTGCTGCTCGGTCAGCTGCGCGACGTGCCGGACGAGCGCCGTGGTGCGGCGTTCGTCTCGGCGGCGGCGCTGGTGCGGCCGAGCGGCAGCGAGGTCGTGGTGCGCGGCGAGTGGCGCGGCGCGCTGACGCGCGAGGAGCGCGGCACCAACGGCTTCGGCTACGACCCGATCTTCGTCCCCGAGGGCGACACCCGCACCTCGGCGGAGCTCACCTCGGAGGAGAAGGACGCCGACTCCCACCGGGGGCGCGCCCTGCGGCTGCTGCTGCCGCACCTGCGGGAGCTGGCCGAGTAAGTCAGGTACGCGGTGGTGGTGCGATTTTCCCTAAACTTGTGTCACAAGTTTAGGGAAAATCGCAGAGACCCGGGGCGGACGTACCCGCTGATCCTTCCGGTGCTCCGCATCGGCGTCAATCAACCGAACGACTGTGACGCATCTCCCCCCGGTGTGGGCAGGGGTGATCCGGGCGGCTAATTTCCCGGTTCGTGTTCACCGGATGGCTCGAACTGGTCCTGTTCGCCGTGGTCGGATTCCTGTCCGGCGCGATCAACGCCGTCGCGGGCGGGGGGTCGCTGCTGGTGTTCCCGGCGCTGCTGGCCTCGGGAATGACGCCGCTGGTCGCCAACGTGACGAACTCGGTGGCCCAGGGCCCCGGCTTCGTCGGGGCCGTGGTCGGTCAGCGCCACGACCTCGCCGACAACAGGCGCAGGTTGGTCCCGACGTCGATCGCGGCGGTGCTGGGGTCGGCGGTTGGCTGCGCGTTGCTGCTCACGCTGCCCGGCTCGGTCTTCGACATGGTCGTGCCCGCGCTGGTGGGACTCTCGGCCGTGCTGATGGCCTTCCAGAACCTGATCCGCAAGTGGCTGGGCAATCCGGATTCGCACGGGCCGGACAAGACGGTGCTGCTCACGGCCGGGATCTTTCTCGCCTCGGTCTACGGTGGCTACTTCGGCGGAGCGCGCAGCGTCATCCTCATCGTGATTCTGGTGCTCACCGCCAACGCGGCGCTGCGCACGCTCAACGCCGCGAAGAACTGGCTGAGCTTCGTCGGCAGCGCGGTCACGCTGCTGATCTACGCGCTGGTGGCCCCGGTGGACTGGTTGGCCGTGCTGACACTGGTGCCGACCACGCTGCTGGGCGGGTTCGTCGGGAGCAAGCTCGCGAGGCGGCTGCCGTCGACGGCGCTGCGCTACACGGTCGTGGTGATCGCAGCGGCGGTGGCCGTCTACATGTTCCTGGACTGATGAATGAGGGGCGCCCCGCCGGGAAGGGCGCCTCGGGTGCTTCAGACGCCGATCTGCTTGCGCAGTCGCTCGACGTGGCCGGTGGCCTTGATGTTGTACAGCGCCTTGTCGATCTTGCCGTCGGCGTCGACGACGAAGGTCGAGCGGATGACGCCCTGCACGGTCTTGCCGTAGTTCTGCTTCTCGCCGAAGGCACCCCACTCCGTCATGACGGAGCGGTGCGGGTCGGACAGCAGCGGGAACGTCAGTCCCTCGGAGTCGCGGAACTCGACCAGCTTCTCCGGGGAATCAGGGGAGATGCCCAGCACGGTGAAGCCGGCGTCGTTGAGCTCGGCGAGGTTGTCACGGAAGTCGCAGGCCTCCGTGGTGCAGCCGGGGGTGCTCGCGGCGGGGTAGAAGTAGACGACCACGGAGCCGCCCCGGAAGTCCGACAGGGAGACGGTCTTGCCGTCGGCGTCGGTCAGCGTGAATTCCGGGGCGGCGTCGCCGGGGGAGAGTTTTTCGGTCATCCTCCGACGCTAGCCGATACGCCCGTGCGATCAGGGCCGTGGTGGCGTAGTCGACAGCTCTGTCTGCGAAACGGCGGAAATCGCCGGTGTCGCGGTTTCCACGCGGGGTTGGGCGGAGGCCATGATCGCACCCAGCCAGAGGCCGGCCACGGCCGAGAGAGTGACGGAGATCGCGGACAGTGTGTAGACGCGGAGGCTCACCGCGCGAGTCCTTTCAAGAGAAGTCGATGTTGGACATCATGGTGATCGTCGGGCACCGCTGAATCGTTACTGTCATCATTCGAACGGGTTACCGCCCGTGATTCGTCCGCAGCGCGCCCGGTGATCCGTTCGGGTGTGCACCGGTCGCTGTCGAGTTGCGCGCTCCCGCGGACGGGCGTAAACGAAGAGGCGCCGCCGATCGCACCCGAAGGGGAGACGATGCCGACAGTCGCCGACCAGTTCATCGAAGTTCTTGCCCAAGCCGGAGTCGAGCGGGTGTACGGCATCGTGGGCGACAGCCTCAACCCGGTGGTCGATGCGGTGCGCCGCACCGAGGGCATCGAGTGGGTCCACGTGCGGCACGAGGAGGCCGCGGCGTTCGCCGCCTCCGCGGAGGCTCAGATCACCGGAAGGCTCGCGGTGTGCGCGGGAAGCAGCGGGCCGGGAAACCTGCATCTGATCAACGGGCTCTACGACGCGCACCGCAGTGGTGCTCCGGTGCTGGCCCTGGCCTCGCAGATCCCGTCCGAGCAGCTCGGCACCGGTTTCTTCCAGGAAACCCACCCGGAGGAGTTGTTCGACGAGTGCAGCCACTTCTGCGAGCTGCTGTCCCAGCCCGAGCAGATGCCCCGACTGCTGCGCAGCGCGATGCAGACGGCGGCGGGACGGCGTGGCGTGTCGGTGCTGGTGCTTCCCGGCGACATCGCCCACAAACCGTCCGTGAACCCCACCGGGCACGGTGCGGTGCATTGTGAACCGCCGACGGTCGTCCCTCCCGACTCCCAGGTCCACAGGCTCGCGGAGGCGTTGAACTCCGCCGAGCGCGTGATGCTGTTCTGCGGAATCGGGACGCGGGGCGCCCACGACGAGGTGATGCGCCTGGCCGACGTGCTCAACGCGCCGATCGGCCACGCCCTGCGCGGCAAGGAGTGGATCCAGTACGACAACTCCTACGACGTCGGGATGAGCGGTCTGCTCGGCTACGGTGCCTGCTACGAGGCGACGCAGCGGGCCGATCTCCTGGTGCTGCTGGGCACCGACTTTCCCTACGACAACTTCCTGCCGCAGGCCAACACGGTGCAGGTCGACATCGAGGCCGCGCACCTGGGACGCCGCACGGTGCTGGATCTCGCGGTGCAGGGCGACGTGGGGGAGACCATCCGCGCCGTGCTGCCGCACGTCGAGCGAAAGACCGATCGGTCCTTCCTGGACCGGATGCTGCGCGAGCACGCCGACGCGCTGGAACAGGTCGTGGAGGCCTACACCCGCGACGTCGAGAGCCACGTTCCCATCCACCCGGAGTACGCCGCCGACGCGCTCGACGACCTCGCCGCCGACGACGCGGTGTTCACCGTGGACACCGGCATGTGCAACGTGTGGTCCGCGCGCTACATAACCCCCAACGGGCGCAGGCGCGTGCTGGGGTCCTTCGTGCACGGGTCGATGGCCAATGCGTTGCCCCAGGCCATCGGCGCGCAGCTGGCCGACCCACAGCGGCAGGTGGTCACGATGGCCGGGGACGGTGGCCTGTCCATGCTGATGGGAGAGCTGCTGACGCTGCGCACCCGGAACTTGCCCGTCAAGGTCGTGGTGTTCAACAACGCCTCGCTGGGCATGGTGAAGCTGGAGATGCTGGTCGACGGACTGCCCGACTTCGGCACCGATCACGAGACGGTGGACTTCGCCGCGATCGCCGCCGCGGTCGGGATTCACAGCGTCCGCGTCGACGATCCCCGCCACGTCCGCGAAGGGCTCGCCGACGTGCTGAACCATCCCGGTCCGGCGCTGCTCGACCTCGTGACCGATCGGAACGCGCTGTCCCTGCCGCCGCACGTCACCGGTTCCCAGGTGAAGGGATTCGCGTTGGCGGTGAGCAGGACGGTGCTGGCGGGTGGTGTCGGCAAGATGGTCCGACTCGCCCGCAGCAACCTCCGCAACATCCCGAGGTGACGGTTGCCCGGTCGATCTCCGCGGGATGGCCGGTTGGTGACGCGCCGTGGCGGCCGGAGGATACTGCCCGGTATGACAGCGAGTCCCACGGTGCGTCGTCGCCGCCTGGCCGCGGAACTACGCCGACTACGGGCGGCGGTCGACGTCACGCAACAGCAGGCCGCCACGCACCTCGGTTGCACCCAGGCCAAGATCGGACGATTCGAAACGGCCAAGCGCGTGCCGTCGCCGGGAGACGTCTCGGCACTGATGGACTTCTACGCCGTCGACGACGACCAGCGGGCACGGCTCGCCGATCTCGCGCGGGACGCGCGCAAGCGCGGATGGTGGCACTCCTACAGCGACGTGCTGCCCGAGTGGTACGAGACCTACGTCGGGCTGGAGGCCGAGGCATCGTCGATGCGGACCTACGAGTCCGACGCCGTTCCCGGGTTGCTGCAAACGCGAGAATACGCTCACGCGATCACGTCGTCGACGCTCGTTCGTCCGGATGAGAGCGAGGTGGCTCGTCGGGTGGAATTGCGACTCCGCCGACAGCACCGGATCACCGGGGAGAATCCCCTCGAATTGTGGGCGGTCATCGGGGAGGCGGCGCTGCGGCGTCGTGTCGGCGGTACCGGTGTGCTGCGGCGCCAACTGACCCACCTGCTCGAAATGTCCGAACGGGAGCACGTGACGGTGCAGGTCATGCCGCTGGACGCGGGCGCGCATCCGGCTCAGGCCGGGCCGTTCGTCATTCTCGGATATGCTCATCACGCCGATCCGGACCTGGTGTATCTGGAAACCCATGCCGGGGGCATGTATCTTGACAAGGAAGTGGAACTGTCCCACTACACCGCGATGATGGACCATTTGCGGGCGCACGCGTTGAATCAGCGAGCGTCGTCGCGAATCATCGACGAGCACAGAGGTGAATTGTAGATGGACGAGGTCGTCCGGTGGCGCACCAGCACTCGCACCCAGGGACAGGGTCAGTGCGTCGAGGTCGGGGCCGCCCGACGGGGGATCGGCGTCCGCGACACCAAGCACCGTCGCGGCGGATACCTGATGGTGTGCCGGCGCAAGTGGCGGGCGTTCGTCGCCGACCTCAAGAGCGGCCGGTTGTCCGGATCGGAGTCCGGGGCGGGGGCTTTTCTGAGCAGTACTGCCGTGCGCTGCCGGGACTCGTGAGCCGGGTGGGGGTCATCCTCGCGGGGCTTCCTCCAGGAAGGGACGCAGCAGCTCGGGCACGGCCTCCTCGGCGAAGGTCAGCCCCTCGCCCGTGGCCACGTCGCGGATCGCGTAGACGCCGTGTCCCGCCGACGTCGTGGCCGAGAGGGTGACCAGACCGGCACGTCGCTGGAACAGGGACTGCTTCACGCGCCACCCGATCACCCCGTCCCGGCGCAGCGCCACCGTGTTGCGCACGCCGGTGCCGCATCGCGCGATCAGGTAATCCCCGGCGATGCCGTGACCGAGATTGCGGTAGGCGTCGACGGCGCAGGTGCCCGCGGCCGGTAGTGCGATCACCGCGACCACCCACGCCCAGCTCGGCCCCGGAACCCCCGGTAGCGCGAGGGCCGCCGATGCGGCCACGATCGGGCAGGAGATCGCCAGCGACCAGATCAGCCGTCGCCGCAGGGCCGCTCGGGGATGCCGCCGCAGCGCGACATCGGCGAGCGAGCCGCGCTCCCGCAGCACGGCGGCGCTGACGCGGTGAGCCTCGGCGCGCGGGGCGGGAGGTAGCAGCGTCTTGCGCGCGGGCTGCTTGGACTCCTGACCCGTGCTCAGTCCCGTGGCCACCGCGTTGACCCTGGCGCCGCCCACCCACCGCAGCAGCAGCGGCTCGGCGAGTTCCGCTCCTCGCAGCCTGCGTTCCTCCAGCGACACCGATCGCGTGGTCAGCAGTCCGCGCCGCACGCGCAGCGTGTCACCGCGTTCGGAGTCGGTTCCGGGCTCGCGCGTGAGGCGGAACGCCCACCACATCTCGACCGACAGCGCCACCGAACCCGCCATGCCGATCAACAGCATTCCCAGCAGGACGGTGCCGATCCCCACCCACAGCGGAAGGGAGACGAACCGTTCGGTGGCCGCGTCGAGCAGTCCCAGCTTCTTGACGAGTTCGGACAACGAGCTGATGCCCGAGACCAGCGCACCCCAGACGACGAGCACGAACGAGGCCGTCAGCGCCGAGTAGCCGAACCACGCCGGACGTATCCGGGCGATCTCGTCCTCGGCGGGCTCGGCGGCAGGTGCCTGCCCGGCGCCGCGCAGCAGCTCGCGGCGCAACGCCGCGGCGCGGGAGGTGGTGACCGCATCCAGCTTGATCTCGCTGTCGGCACCGGACTGCTGACCGGTACCGATCTTGACCACGGACAGGCCGAGCAGGCGGTGCACCGGCTGGGAGGTGAGGTCGACGCTGCGGACGCGGTCCCTGGGGATGGAGCGGTGACTGCGCGAGAGGTTGCCCGCGCGCAGCTCGAAGCGGCGCGCGGTGATCCGGTAGCGGGTGAAGTACCAGCTCACGGCGGTCGCGGCCGAGACGAGCACGGCGATGCCCACCCAGATCCCCACCATGGACAGCACCGCCGCGACCTTCGCGCCGGTGAGGGTCATGAGGGCACCGGTCGGGATCAGCGGGGCGAGCGCGAGCACACCGACGGCCAGGACGCTCTTCGGGTCGAGCCGCTGCCACCGCTCGTCGCCGTCCGAGCCGCTCATGTGGCATCACCCGGTGCGGCCTGGGTGGTCGCCGTCAGGCGTTCCACCAGTTCGGTGGCGATCCGTCGGTCGAGCCCGTCGATGTTCAGCGGCCCGGCGGCGGAGGCCGTGGTCACGGTGACGCTGGAGAGCCCGAACACCTGCTGCAACGGACCGCGCGCGGTGTCGACGGTCTGGATCCGCGACATCGGCGCCACCCGCCACTCCTGGTTGACCCACCCGGACGCGGTGTAGACGGCGTCCTCGGTGGTCTCGTAGCGGTGCACGCGGTAGCGCCACGACGGCATCACGGCGACGTAGGCGATGCCGAGGACGCCGACGACGAGCAACGCGAGCAGCAACCAGTAGCGGACCGCCGGAAGCATCCTGCTCAGCACCGCCAGCACGATCAGCACCGGGACGACCGACAGCGCGGCCTGCACCGTCCACCACGCGATGGCCCGGCGCTCCACCCGGTGGCGGGGCGGGCGCAGCCGTACGGCCTCGGTCGGTCGTTCGTGCGGTTCGGACACCTGCGCTCCTCACTGCCCGCACTGCTTTCGCGGCATTCTCGCAGGGGCGGTCGGTGGTGGTGCGATTTTCCCTGAAGTTGTGCCACAAGTTTAGGGAAAATCGCACAAACCCCGGCACGGACGGACGCGGCCAGTTCGGCACCACCGGCGACCACGCCCAGCACGGCCAGGAACAGCACCCAGCCCGCAGCGGGACCACCCGGTGGGCGATCTCCTGGGCACGCAGGCCGGAGACGCCGATGACGCGCCGGACGTTGAGCTGCACGGCGAGGTCGACCAGGATCGAGATCAGCAGCGCGAAGGCGAAGGCGGCCCCGAGCTGGTCGGTGAACTCCGCCGTCTGGGTGATGAGTCCGGGACCGATCGAGCTGGTGGCCATGAGGAACATGGCGCCCAGCAGGGAGGTCCGCGTGGCACGGGACGTGCTCGCGCCTGCCAATGTCGTGCTTTCCGTCAGGTTGCGCCCTGCTCCCGGGGATTGTTCACGACACGATCGGGTGACCGACGGCCCGGCCCGCGGCTCGCACCAGAATCGTGGTCTCGTCGGCGATCGCGTGCCGGTCGGAGGTGAACCGATCGCCGGTGAGCCTGCCGGGCGGATTGTTCAGCACCGGTGTGTGCAGGTGCCCACCGGCGAGCGAGTCCCCGCCGAGCCCGAGTCGCAACCGGTTCGAGCGGTACATGCTCTCGTTGGAAAGGTAGTCTTCGCCGCTGCCCGAGGCCGCGACAGCGTCCGGAGCGGGTTCACCGTCCTCGTGGCACACGGGGTCACCGGCGCCGGGACGGTCGGAATCGGGCCAGCTGCAGAAGCGGGTGTTGAAGCGGACCGGGTAAGGACCGCTCTCCGCCGCGAGCATCGCCCGGTGCGGCAATGTCGTTTCGATGAACTCCGCGGCCGGTTGTGGCCATCCCGCCGCGTCGGGGACCGGTCCGGTCGCGTGGACGCCGTTGTTGTCCGCGGCTCCGCCGCGCCAACGTCCCGCCCAGCGCTCGATGTCGAATCGGCCCGGCCTGCCCTGGCTGAGCGTCATGATCAGGTCGGGACGCCGTCGGCCGAGGAGCGCCGAACCGTAGGCGTGCTCCACGATGCCTCGGTCGAAAGCTCCCCACAGCACGGGAAGAGCGACGGTCTGGACCGTGATCCTGCCGGTGGGAGCGTCGAAGGTCCTGCCGTCGAGCCGGAGCGCGGCGACTCCGGCGGGATTGCCGCGGTTGAGGTTGCCGTCGTCGAGTCCGAAGGGGTCGAAACCGCTGATCATGACGCGAGTGGCCTTCCCGCCCGGGAATCGCTGTGAGCTCATGCCCCTGCTGGCGCGGTCCAACTCCCGGAGCAGGTGAGCGCGCTGCCGTGGGACGAGTTCGTGGTCCGGCCGCCACTGCCGAACGGCCCGGGTGAGCAGCAGGCGTGCCCAGTAGAGCGGGCGATCGTCGTAGGAGTCGAGGTCGCCGTGGTCGAACCGCCCCTGCGCGCGGGCCACGGCCGTCTCCCACAGTCGCTCGCCCCGCCGCTCGACGAACTCGGCGGCGGCTCGGGCGTTCGGTTGCTCGCACAGTCGGGTGGTGAAACGTGTGACGAGCGGTCCGAAACCCGCCCGCTCGACCAGTTCGGGACCGGCAGCCGGGGCTCCTGGCACGAGCGAGTCGTCGAGTCTCCGCTCCTCGACGGTCAGCGGGGCGCTCTCGTCGTAGCAGTCCGTTCTCTCGGTCGCGGTGGCGACACCCGGCCCCGCGACCAGGGAGACGGACAGCAGCACGAGCGCGCACGAACGAAGGGAAACAGCCGACCGGCGCATCGCGATCCTTTCCTCGTGGCGCGCGGTGAGCTCCACCACGCGACCGCGAGGACTCTAGATCGCGATCTCGCTTCGTTCAATGCCCTGGCGAGACCTCGCCGCCTCACTCGCTGCCGGTGACGTGGGCCGGGGTGACGTGCCCGGCGCACTCCAGCAGCATGGCGTGGACGAAGGCCTGGGGCAGGTTCCCGCGCAACTGGCGCTGGGCGACGTCGTACTCCTCGGAGAACAGCCCCGGAGGACCGCAGGCCGCCCGGTTGCGCTCGAACCAGCGCACCGCCCGTTGCCGGTTGCCCTGGTACCAGTCGGCCAGGGTCATGACGAACCCGCAGAGCAGGAACGCCCCCTCGACGTCCCCGAGCCGGCGGGGAGCCTGCGGAAAGCGGTACACGTAGCCGTCGACGCAGAGCTGTTGCCGCACGGTCTCCAGCGTCGCCCGTGTGCGCGGGTCGTCCTGGGACAGGGCGCCGCGCACCGGTGGCAGCAACAGCGCTGCGTCGGGGCCGGAGTGCGCGGGGCTGCGCTGCCAGTAACCGTGCGGATGCAGGCAGCGCCGCGAGGTCTCTGCCAGGATGGCGTCGGCGAGCGCCAGCATCCCGTTGGTGTCCTTGGTGGTGGGACTGACGGCGGCAGCGGCGTGCAGTCCGGCCACGCAGGACAGTCGTGAGTGCGTCCACCACTCCTCGCCCAGTTCCCACAGGCCCGCCTCGGGACGCTGCCAGTGCTTCGAGATGGCATCGGCGGCGACCTGCATCGCCCGCCAGCCGTCCCGGTCCAGCCGGTCGTGTCGCGCGGCGGCTGCCAGCAGCTGGAGCAGCTCCCCGAAGGCGTCCAACTGGAACTGCCGGGTCACCCAGTTGCCCTTGATGATCTTCTGCCCACCCGGGTACCCGGGCAGCGAGAGCCGCTGCTCGTCCGGGATGGACTCGCCGCACACTGTGTAGGCGGGTTTCAGCGCGTCGCCGTCGTCGAGGAGACGGGCCGTCATGAACTCCACGGTCTCGTCGAGCAGCGGGTCGGGGCCGTGGGCGGCGACCGCGATGCCGGCGTAGCACTGGTCGCGGATCCAGGCGTACCGGTAGTCGAAGTTGCGACCCTGCTCGGCGCGTTCGGGCAGCGACATGGTCGCGGCGGCGACCATCCCCCCGCTCGGTCGGGTCAGCCCCCGCAGCACGGCGTGGGCCTGCTGGGAGTCGCGGGGGGCCAACGTGTCGCCGAATTCGGGGACGGCCCGCTTCCAGGCGTTCGCGGTGCCGTTCCAGGCGGTCGCCGGGTCCACCGGTCGTCCGGGGGAACCGCTGCCGAGTTCGAGCACCAGATCGTGGTATCCCCCTGAGGGGACGGTGATCTCGGTGCGCAGCACCCCGTCCTCGTCGAGGACCGCCTCGGGGGCACCGGACCATCGCAGGTGCAGCGATCCGCTCCGTCCCGTCCAGCGGCCGTGCTCGTCGAGGCGCATCTCGGTCATCGGCTCCGCACCGAACCCGGCCCGCACGTCGAGTTCCACGCGCAGGCGCACCTCGCGTTCCACCGCCTCGATCCGACGCAGCAGGACGACTCGATCCGGATCGCCCGGATAGGCCAGCGCCTCGCGGCACTCCACCACGGTGGAGGTGGTCACCCACCGGTTGCGCCAGATCAGGGAACGGTTCTCGTAGTTGCCGCCCCAGACGAACGCCTCCACCGGAGTGATCGCGTACACCCCGCGCCCGCCCAGCAGGGCGGAGAAGACGGCGTCGTCGTCCCACTGCGGTGCGCACATCCACACGATCTCGCCGTGCGGCCCGCACACGGCACCGCGATACCCGTCGGCGATCAGGGCGTACTCCCGCAGCACGTGGGGCGGAAACAGCTGCTGCACACTGCTTCCGGACCGTTCGGCGCTCAACGGCGCCTCCGCAGCAGGGCCAGCCCCACGGCCGTCACGGCGGCGCCGGCGGCGGCGAGCGCGCTGTGGTTGTGCGAGGCCCACAGCTGGCGGCTGTGCCGGTGGGAGGAACGGTCGAAGACGCCGTGCGCACCGTAATCGCGTCCGTCGGGGCCGTCGGCGGGTTCCCACAGGTTCGTCGCGAGCGCCGGGTCGTCCTGGTCGCTCTGCTGGGCGGAGTAGCCGTTGCGCGCCAGGTAGCGATCCAGCAGTCCCGGGGCGAGGGCGTTGGCCAGCAGGGTGCCGACGGTGCTGCCCCCGATCCAGTACTCCCGCCGCTTCGGGTGGTCCCCTGCGTGCAGCACCGCGCGAGCGGCGACCTCGGGCTGGTAGATCGGCGGCAGTGGCTGGGGGTGTCGGGGAAGCCGGGACAGCACCCAGGAGAACTGGGGAGTGTTGACCGCGGGGAGCTGCACCATCGTCGTGCTCACCCCGCTGCGTTCGTGCAGCAGTTCGCAGCGCAGCGACTCGTGGAATCCCTGGATGGCGTGCTTGGAGGCGCAGTAGGGCGCCTGCAACGGCACGCCCCGGTAGGCCAGCGCGGAACCGACCTGCACGATCGCTCCACGGTCGCGGGGACGCATGTGGCGCAACGCGGCCAGGGTGCCGTGGACGAAACCGAGGTAGTCGACCTCGGTCACGCGCCGGAACTCCCGCGGCTCGATCTCGGTGACCGGAGCGAACACCGCGGAGAACGCCGCATTGACCCAGACGTCGATCGGGCCGAGCGCGTTCTCGACCCGGTCGGCGGCGTCGATGACCTTGTCGGAGTCGGAGACGTCGAGCTCGATCGGCAGTGGCTCGCCGCCGCCCTGGCGCACGTCGGTGGCGGCACCGTCCAGCCCCTTGGTGCCTCGCGCCAGCAGGGCCACTCGGGCTCCGCGTTGTCCGTAGGCCCGGGCGACCGCACGTCCGATGCCTCCGCTGGCTCCGGTGACCACCACCACCTGCTGAGTCCCGTCGCTCATCGCCGCGTCACCACTCCTCCGCAAGGCTCGGCTGATCGCCCCGTCGGTCCGGGTCCCCCACAGCCATACCCAGCCGTTGATCGACGAAACCAGTTCCGCCTCGGCGGGGTGCTCCGGACGCGGACAACCCATGACGGTTCGCGTTGATAACGCGACGCGGTTTTATGGAGTGTGCTCCGTTCGTTCCGAGACCAAGACACCGAGGCCGTCTGGCAGCGATGCAGGCCCCGCAGGTTCGATCCCGTCACCGCGCGGGCGGCTCGGCGTAAGCTGATGATTTTGCATGCCGCCGAGACCTTGGAGGATCTACGCACACCCCCGGGGAAACGGCTGGAAAAGCTCAAAGGAGACCGAGCAGGGCAGTACAGCATTCGCATCGATCGACAGTGGCGGCTCTGCTTTTGCTGGACCGATCTCGGGCCTGTTGAGGTCGGGATCACCGCCTACCACCAGGAGACGGCCGTGGACACCGACATCGTGATGCCACCGGTGCACCCGGGAGAGATCCTGGACGAGGAGTACCTCCAGCCGCTGGACGTGAGCCAGTACCGGCTCGCCGTCGAGACCGGCGTGCCACCGCGACGGATCAACGAGATCGTGCACGGTACACGCCGGATCAGCGCCGACACGGCGTTGCGCATGGCCCGGTACTTCGGCACCTCGGAACGGTTCTTCCTCGACCGCCGGGAGCTCTACGACCTGGAGGTCGAGAAGGACCGCATCGGGTCAGAACTGGACCGGACCACACCCCTCCGACACGCCTGCTGACTTTCGGGCACGAGCGAGTGACCCTCACTCGTCGCGTCCTTCGTGCAGCACGGACGGGATCGTGGCCCGGTCGGCTCGCCCTCGGAGTTCAGCCTGGGCTCGCCGGATGGCGGCAGCGTTGTCCCGGGACGTCCGCGCGCACTCTGTCGGCTGTTCCGGCTCCCGTCGTTGACCGGCCACCGCCCGGGCTTCCCCCGGAACTCCCGCTCTGTGGCCCTTCGCCGTCACGCACGAGTCCGCCTGGACCAGCCGCGCGAGGTGTGCCAGGACTCGATCACGAGATGATCCGCTGGTGCGCCGACGTACGTGAGCGCGACTTCGCGGATGTCGACCCTGAAGAAGCTCGAACCGGCGAAGGGCCCCTCGGTCGGCCCCTCGATCTCGACGAGGCGGCCGGCCAGCTTCGCCTCGCCGCCCCACTCGCTCGGATCGGTCGAGGTGGGTTCCACCGTCGGGCTGTGCAGCGCTGTCCGCGGGTCGCGCCGCACGTCCAGCAGCTTCATCGACCCGGGCATCATCCCCAGCGTGATGTCGCTGTTCGTGAAGGTGATCTCATTCGCGCTGATACGGGGAGAGCCGTCCTCGCGCAGGGTCGCCAGCGTCTTGTTGGTGCCCACGTCGAAACGGTGTCGTACTCGTGCCGCGAATTCGGGAGCGTCGTCCGCGATCTCCGTCCATGAGGCCATGCGCGGAGGTGTAGCACGAACCCCCGACGCTCACCGCGTCCGAGGGGAGTCGTGCAGGACGCACTCGGCGCAGTAGCCGCCTCCTGTCCTGCGCCACCACTGGCAGCAGGTGCGCCTGCGCGCCCACGTGCCGGACAGCTCCGGGTCGATGCGCAGCAGCTCCGGTCGTCCCGTGGCGGCCGACAACCGCCGCGCGCTCTCCATCACGTTCCCCGGCATCCCGGCGCGCTCCAGTCGACCGAGCACCGTGCCCACCAGGCCGACCGGGTTTCCCCAGTACTCGTGACTGCCCGGCTTCGGTCCGCCGAGCGCGTGCAGCGCCTCGGTCAGCGGTGCGAACGCGGCCGAGACCTCCTCCCACCAGCGGCGCTCCGAGATCGGAGCCTCCACCGCCTCGCCCGTGAGCCGCAGGCCGGCCAGCCGGCCCCCGTCGTCGACGGAGACCCGCAGGCCTTCGAGCGACGGCAGCGCCGCGCCGAAGTGGTGCTCCGGCACCGTCGCGCAGGCGGCGAGCCAGCCGAAGCGGAACGCGACGAGCACCAGTCCCGCCCTGTGATGCCGGAATTCGCCGCGCTCCTGCCACTCCTCGGCGCAGCGCGACAGCCACGGGCCGTCCGGGTCGCAGAACTCCGGCCAGGACACCGTGGGCTCCGCCCGTTCGGCGGGCACCGATCCCGGACGCGGTAGCAGCCGGTCGCACTCGCGCAGCCTCCCGGACAGCACGGCCGGTGATGGTGCCGTTTCCGGCATTCGAACTCACTTCGATCGGTGCCACAGGTAGTCGGTGAAGGTGCGCACCGCCGAGGGGTTGCGGGGCCCCTCGACCAGCGCCGCGTAGGGCAGGGCGAAGAACCGCCGCTCCCGGACGGCGTCCACCCGTTGGAGTGGTGGGTAGCTCGTCAGGAAGTCGATCTTGTCCTGCACCGTCTTGCCCGCCCCGTAGTCGTTGATCAGGATGACGTCCGGGTCGGCCCGCACGACAGCCTCCCAGCTCACCCCGGTCCAGCTGTCGTCGAGGTCGGCGAAGATGTTGTGGCCACCGGCCTTGGCGATGATCTGACTGGCCGCGCCCCCGTTTCCGGAGGTGACCGGCTGGCTGGTGCCGGAGTCGTAGAGGAACACCTCCGGCCGTGGCCGCCCCTGCGGCACCGACGCGTGGGCCTCGGCCACGGTCCGCTCGTACCGGCTGATCAGTTCCTCGGCTCGCTCGGGGACTCCGAAGATCCTGCCGAGGTTGCGCAGGTCGGTGTGGAGGGCCTGGAGGGGTGGCATGATGCCGCGCTTCTCGCCGCTTCCACTCCGGCACGACTCGGTCAGGACGTAGGAGTCGATGCCCGCCCGGTCCAGGCGCCGGGGGGTGAAGCGCTCCGTCTCGCTGAAGCCGTATTTCCACCCGGCGAAGACCGTGTCCGCGTTGGCGGCCCGGACGACCTCCTTGTTGATCTCCTCGGCCAGGTGGGGGACCTGCTCGAACCGCTCGCGGAACGGCGAGCTCTCCACACCGCGCCGCTGCCCGTCGGAGAGCACGTATCCGGCCATCCGGTCCTGCAGCCCCAGGGCGAACATCAGCTCGGTGATGCCGATGTCGTTGGTCACCACCCGCTGAGGTGGCTCGTGGAAAGTACGCGGCCGGCCGCAGTTGGTGACGGTGATCGGGAAGTCGGCGGCGTTGGCGGCCCCTCCCGATCCGGGGTCCGGAGCGATTCGCGCCCCGCATCCCGTGATCAGCGTCATGCCGGTGATCAGCAGCGCCGTCCGGCGCAGCAGTCTGGTGGACACGTCGACCTCTCGTCGTGGTCATGCGGCGGGGCGGGAAGGTTCGAAGAGCAACTGGGGAGCTCCGGTGCCCGGGTGGTCGACCACGTGGGCCCGCACCCCGAACACCTCCCGCACGATCTCGGGAGTGAGGACCTCGCGGGGCGGACCGGCGGCGACGATGCGCCCCCGGTCGAGCACGTGGACCCGGTCGCACCACGAGGCCGCCATGTTGAGGTCGTGCAGCGCGGTCACGGTGGTCAGGCCGAGGCGGTGCACCAGGGCCAGCACGTCGAGCTGGTGGCGGATGTCGAGGTGGTTGGTCGGCTCGTCGAGCACGAGCACCTGCGGCTGCTGGGCCAGGGCGCGGGCGATGAGCACCCGTTGCCGCTCGCCGCCGGACAACGTCCGGAAGTCCCGCTCGGCCAGGTGCTCGCAGCCGACCTCGGACAGTGCTCGCGCGCGGATCCGCCGGTCCTCGTCATCGTGCCGCGCGAAAGTCGACTTGTGCGGAGCGCGTCCCATCGTCACCACCTCGGCGGCGGTGAAGTCGAACTCCGGTTGTGACTCCTGGGTGAGCGCGGCGATCATCCGGGCGCTGTCGCGCAGCGACATTCCCGCGACGTCCTCGCCACCGAGCCGGACCGTCCCCCGGTTCGGGGTCAGCGTCCGGAACACGCACCGCAGGGTGCTGGACTTGCCGCTGCCGTTCGGGCCGACCAGGCCGACGAGTTGGCCGGAGCGCACGTGCGCGTCGATGTCGGCGATGAGCCGTCGCCCGGACGCGGTCACGGTCAGACCGTCGAGTTCCAGATCCATCAGCGACCTCCGAACGAGTAGCCGCGCCGGCTCATCAGCAGCAGGAAGCACGGCACGCCGATCGCCGCCGTGATCACGCCCAGCGGCAGCTCCTCCGGGGCGGCCAGGGTGCGGGCGAGCACGTCCACCCACACCAGGAAGATCGCCCCGGCCGGGGGCGCCAGCAGCAGGACCCGCCGGTGATCCGAACCGGTCACCAGCCGCACCAGGTGCGGCAGCATCAGCCCGACGAAACCGACCGCCCCGCTGACCGCGACCACGACACCGGTCACGGCGGCGGTGACGACGAACAGCTCGCGGCGGAGCCGCTCCGGCGCCACTCCGAGGGTCGTGGCGGTCTCGTCGCCCATGGACAGGGCGTTGAGGCGGCGCGCGGACAGCAGCAGGTAGCCGATTCCCAGCGCCACCACGACGGTGGCCACCGGCAGGGAGCTCCAGGTGACGCCGCCGAGACTGCCCAGCAGCCAGAACAGGGTCGACTGGGCCGCGTTCCCGTTGGGTGCCCGGAACACCATCAGCGTCGTGATCGCCGAGAAGCCGTAGGACAACGCCGTTCCGGTCAGCACGAGTCGCAGCGGAGCGAGTCCACCTCCGGAACGGGCGATGAGGTAGACCAGCAGAGTGGCGCCCAGCGCGCCGAGGAACGCCGCCGTGGACAGCGCGTAGAGCCCCAGCGCGCCGAGGAACCCGAACAGGGCGACCGCGCTGGCGCCGACCGAGGCGCCGGAGGAGATGCCGAGCACGAACGGATCGGCCAGGGCGTTGCGCACCATCGCCTGCACCGCCACTCCCACGGTGCTGAGCCCGGCGCCGACCACGGCGGCCAGCAACACGCGGGGCAGTCGGATGTTCCAGACGATGGCGTAGGTGCCCGCGTCCTCGGCGCTGACGACACCGCCGCGCAGCGCCTCGTGGAGCAGCGACAACGCCTTGCCCGGCGCGATGCTGGTGGGCCCCAGGGCGACACCGCCGATGACGGAGGCCGCCAGCACCACCAGCGCCACGGCCAGCGTCAGCAGCAGGCGGCCGTGTTCGGAGGGCGATCCCTCGACGGGACTCGAATCGACTTCGGTCTCGGGAGCCTTCGTCGGGGCACTCACGACCGGGCGCCCGTCCCTCGTGGCAGCGGGAGCGGTGCGGGGCGAAAGGCGGGGTCGGGCACGGGGTACCTTCCTCGGTTCGGAGGTCGAGCAGGTACCCGGTGGGCACGTCGCCGTGACGGGAAAGCGCCGTTCCGGGCTCCCTGCCGCAGTCCTCGACGGTCGTGGAGCTGATCACTGCGCCGCGTCCGGTCGGACCGGAAGGACGCACTGGCGGTGGCGACGGGTCTTCGGGCTCGCTCGCCTGCGGCGAGCTCACCGTTGCGGGTCAGCGCCGGAATCGCACCGGCTTCCCCCGCCGCGCATCGATCTGTTCTGCGAGCATCGTCGTGGAGCCGTGTCCCGCGTGTCAAAGTTTGTGCGAAGCACCACCGCGGTCGGCCGCCGTCCGCCTCGGTCGGTGCGAGCGGTTTCCCCGGTGCGCGGTTCGACCGCACGACGGTTCGGCGATCAGTATCGCCAATGGGGTGAACGGACTTTTCCGGGACTCGCACCGCCGTCCCGGCTGCCCCCCGCGCACGCACCGGCAACGAATCGGTTCGGATCGGACTCGCTGCCACGGCCCGGTCGTCACACCGGCCGGAAGAGCCCGATCATCCGAGTGCTTCGGGACGTCGTGCGGTCGTGGCGCGCTTCGGCGCCGAAGGTCGGTTCGAGCGCCTGGGACCGTCCCGTGCTGGGAGCGAAAGCCGGCAGCCCCGCTCCTGGTTCCGGAAACGGAGCTGTGTGGGACTTGTGCACGCTGTTCGCACGTCGCACGCCTCGGCGTGCGGTGTTCGCTCTCCGGCGTCGCGGTTCGGTGAGGCCGGCGGGATTCGAACCCGCACTGCCTAGGACCTAAACCTAGTGCCTCTGCCTGTTGGGCTACGGCCCCGCTGCGTTCCAGCTTAGCGTGTCGCCGTGGGCGTGAGGACGGCGGTCGCCTCGCACGTGGGCGCGACACGCGGAGACCGCCAGTGAGTACGGTGCGAGCGCGTGATCTACCGTAGGTAGGAGCTGACCGACGAGGAGGACACGTGGCCCGTGACCCCGACGAAATCCAGCGCGAGATCGAGAAGGCTCGCGAGGCGCTGGCCGTGACGCTCGACGAGCTGGAGACCAAGGCGAACCCGACGCGCGTGATCGAGTCCGGCAAGGCCGGTGTGCGGGAGAAGCTCGAGGATCCGAGGGTGCGCTACGCGCTGATCGGCGTCGGTGCGGTCGTGACCGTCGCCCTCGTGCGCAAGCTGTTCCGCTGACCCCCACTGGGCGCGCGGCCGGCTGCCCGAAGCGCTCAGCGCAGCAGCGGCAGCAGGGCGTCGTACAACAGGCGGTCGACGAAGCGCTGATCCAGCGGTTCGCCGGTGAGCATCAGCCGGTGGATCAGCGCGGCGCCCGCCAGCTCGACGACGGTGTCCACCGGTGCCGCGTCGCGGATCTCACCGCGCTCGATCCCGCGGTCGATCAGCCGCCGCAGCATGTCGCGCTGGGGGAGCAGGAAGGACTCGCGAAACGCCGCGGCCAGTTCCGGCTCGTGCGGCAGTTCACCGACCAGAGCCTGCGCGGCCTTGCCGATCGGGCCCGACAGGAACGTGGCGAACGCGCTGAGGAACTCGCCGAGGTCCCGCTCGATCGAGCCGTGGTCGGGCTCGGGGATGTTGCGCTGGACCAGCTGGGTGCAGGTGTCGATGACCAGCTCCAGCTTGGACTCCCAGCGCCGGTAGATGGTGGCCTTGCCCGCCCGCGCGTGCGCGGCCACGGCGTCCATCGTCAGCGCCCGGTAGCCCACCTCGGCGAGCACTTCCAGCGCGGCGTTGCGCAGCGCCGCGTCCCTGGTGGCGTCGCGGGGACGTCCCCGTCCGGGGGACGTGGCGACCTCGGCCGTGGCGATCGCGGAGCCCTCGGCTTCGTGGCTCGACGAGCCACTGGTCGCGGCGTTCACGGAGAACACCCCCCAACATCCGTTTCGTCTCGAACGCTACCGGTCGTGGTGCCGCTCACCGAGTGGCGTGGCTGTTCTGACCCTTGTCGGCCGCAGCTGCCGCCGACTGAGCCGCGGCGTGCGTGGCCTCGTCGGAGAGGCCGTGCCGGGCCTGCAGATAGGCGGTGCTGAACGCGAAACCGTCGCCGTCGAGCAGGTGGATGACGACCCGACCAGCGGGGTTCGGCGCGAGCTGCTCGATGAGCTGGTCGGCCTTGTCCCGTGCCGCGATCAGACCGGGCGCTCTCGCGCTCTGCGATTCCGTTCCCGAGGTCACGGTGACCGACCAATCGTTGCCATCCGGCAAGTAGTTGGCGGTGATGTGTCCGGTAGCCATGGTGCCTCCGCGTCGAGCATGCTCCTGAGCGTGTGACGTCGCACTTCGACACCGACTGAGAACGGCCCCGCCCGGTATCGAAACAACTCGGTCACTCCACGCGTGTTCACTGACTTTACGTGTCGTGCTCCCGTAACTCTTCGGGGCGGTCGATGTCGTATCCCGAAGCGACGTCTTCGCAGGGCACAGGGATCACGTGCTGGCGCCGGAGGTAGTTTCGCGCACCGGAGTCGCCTCGTGACTCCTCGTGCACACCGTTCCAGTGGTCCCGGCCGAGCAGGACGGGATGGCCCCGGCTGCCGTCGTAGGTCGCCGCCGCCAGCGCCGAAGCGGTGGTGTGCGCGGCGACCCGGCGCGCGGCCTCCGGCGTGACTCCGGGCATGTCGACGGGCAGCACGAGCGCGGCCGTGACAGCGTCGTACCGCGTCGTCAGGGCGTCCAGCGCCGTGTGCAGCGAGGAGGCCATGCCGGTCGGCCAGTCCGGGTTTCGCAGTACCACCGCGCCGGGCAGGTCCGCCCTGGACACCACCGTCTCCGCCGCCGCTCCGAGCACCACCAGCACGGGATCGCACCCTCCCGCGCCGAGCACCTCGACGGCACGTTCGACGAAGAGCTCGCCCCCGTACTCGGCCAGCGCCTTCGGGCCGCCGAAGCGACTCCCGGCTCCGGCGGCCAGCACCACACCGGCCGGTCGGTCAGGCATGGGCGTGGATCGGTCCACTGGTGTGCGTCAGCGGCAGCGTGCTGGCCCTGGTGCGCAGGGCGACGATCTCCGCGGCGATCGAGACCGCCGTCTCCTCCGGGGTGCGGGCTCCGAGGTCGAGCCCGATCGGGGCGCGCAACCGGCTCAGTTCGCCCTCACCGGCCCCGTCGTCCCGCAGTCGACGGATCCGGTCGGCGTGGGTGTGCCGGGATCCCAGCGCGCCGATGTAGCCGGCGCGACTCCGCAGCGCCTCCCGCAGCACCGGTACGTCGAACCTGGCCTCGTGGGTCAGCACGCAGATCACCGTGCGGGAGTCCACGTCGGTCTCGGCGAGGTACTCGTGCGGCCACTTCACGACGACCTCGTCGGCGTCCGGGAAACGCTTGGCGGTGGCGAACACGGCGCGGGCGTCGCACACCGTCACGTGATATCCGAGGAACTTGCCCATCCGCGCGAGCGCGGCGGCGTGGTCGATGGCTCCGAACACGAGCATCCTGGGCGGTGTGCTCCAGGACTCGACGAAGAGGGTGCGATCCGCACTGCCGCCGTCGGCGCGCGGCTGGCACACCTCGCGCAGCCCCGTGACGTCCTGCTCCAGCATGGCCCCGGACTCGGCGGTGATGCGTTCGTCGAGGTCGGTGTCGCCGGTGCCGCCGAGCCGGTCGGAGTCCACGACGGCCAGCGCGGCACCGGTCTCCAGGACGCGAGCCAGGGCGACGCGGTGCCCGTCGCGCTCGGCCCGCAGGGCGGCCGTCAACGTGGTGGCGCGATCGGCGTCGACGGGCTGGACGTGGACGTCGATGTCCCCGCCGCAGGTCAGCCCCACCGACAGCGGCGCGGAGTCCGCCGTCGGTGCCTGCACGGCGGTGAAGCTCTCCCGCAGCGGCTCGCCGGTGGCCAGCGTTTCCATGGCCAGGGCGTGCACCGCGCCCTCGACGCACCCGCCGGAGAGGCTGCCGACCACGGTGCCGTCCGAGCGCACCGCCATGGCGGCTCCGACGCCTCGCGGGGCGCTGCCCCGCACCGAGATCACCGAGGCCAGCGCGAAGTGCTCACCCGCCTCGATCCACTCCAGCAGTTCCCCGGCGATGTCCCGCATGGCACTCCACTTCCTCTCCCCGTCGATACTAGCTCGCTCCGAGCAGGTCCTTGATCCCTTCGATGCCGAAGTAGACGGCGAACACGGCGGCCAGCACGCTCACGATCCACCCCAGGTCCCGGCCCCGACCCTTGATGATCTTGATGACGCAGTAGGAGATCAGACCCGCGCCGACACCGTTGGTGATGGAGTAGGTGAACGGGATGATCGCGACCGTGAGGAACACCGGCACGACGTAGTCGCTGTCGTTCCAGGGGATGTTGGCGCACTGGGCCATCATCATGCCGCCGACCAGCACCAGCGCCGGTGCCGCCGCCTGGGCGGGGACCACGGCGGCCAGCGGGGTGAACAGCATCATCGCGGCGAACAGCCCCCCGCTGACCACGCTGGCCAGTCCGGTGCGGGCGCCCTCGGCGACCCCGGCGGCCGACTCCAGGAACACCGTGTTCGGCGAGGAACCCGTGACACCGCCGGCGACCGCGCCGAGGCCGTCGACGAACAGGATCCGGCCCATTCCCTGCACCTTGCCCCGCGAGTCGGTCAGCCCGGCCT
Organism: Halosaccharopolyspora lacisalsi; assembly: GCF_014137975.1. Classification (GTDB taxonomy): domain Bacteria; phylum Actinomycetota; class Actinomycetes; order Mycobacteriales; family Pseudonocardiaceae; genus Halosaccharopolyspora; species Halosaccharopolyspora lacisalsi. The sequence continues at coordinate 462,354 of NZ_JACGWZ010000001.1, forward strand.
CGTTGCTGACGCTGGTGATGGTTCCCATGGCGTCGAAGAAGCCGGAGAGCACGAGGGTGAACAGGAAGACCGTGGCCGAGATCGCGCCGGCGTTGACGAAACCGCCGAAGAGGTCGATGTTGCCGAGCAGGCCGAAGTCCGGCAGCGAGACCAGGTTGTCCGGCAGCGTCGGGGCGACCCGTCCCCAGGAGTCGGCGGGGATGTCGAAGACCGCGTTGACCACGACCGACAGCACCGTGCCGGTGGCGATGCTGATCAGGATCGCTCCCGGGACGTTGCGGGCCGACAGCGCGAGCATCAGCAGCAGCGTGATGCAGAACAGCGCGATCGGCCAGCCGCCGAGGTGCCCGTCGGAGCCCAGCTGCACCGGCACGGTGCTGTCGGCCGAGTCCGGCCTGCGGGTGACGAAGCCGGCGCTGACCAGACCCACCAGCGCGATGTAGAGGCCGATGCCGACGGTCAGCGCGGTCTTCAGCGGTAACGGGATCGCGTTGATGATGCGCTCCCGCACCCCGCTGACGGCCATCAGCACGATGCACACGCCTTCCAGCACCACCAGCCCGAACGCCTGGGCCCAGGTCATCTCCGGCGCGATGGTGAAGGCCACCACCGGGATGACGCCGAGCCCGGCGGCCATCGACAGCGGAGCGTTGCCGACCAGGCCCATCAGGATGGTCGTCAAACCCGCCGACAGCGCGGTGGCCGTGGTGAGCTCCGCGGTTCCCAGCGTCGCCCCGGTGATGTCGGCCGTGGAGCCGAGGATGAGCGGGTTGAGCAGGATGATGTAGGACATCGCGACGAAGGTCGTCAGCCCGCCCCGCAGCTCGCGGGAGTAGGTGGAACCGCGTCGGGTGATGGAGAAGTAGCGGTCCAGGAACGAGCGCGGCTCGTTCGGCGTCGGTCCCTCGCCGGTGTCCTGGCTCAACTGCTGTGTCATGTGGTCTCCCGTGCCGGTGGGCGCCCCTGCTGCGGCGAACGCGTCCTGGCCGTGCTCGCGACGGAGTACGGTACTGAATGCTCGTCGGACGGCTTTCGGCATGTCCGCGCCCTTTCCCGGGGGCGTTTCGCGGTGTGAGTGGATCGCCACGTTCGGCGACCGCCGGACGACCCGGTCGTCGATTCCGGCTTCGAAAGCAAAGGGATTTCGGATCGAGTTGTGTCGTGCTCTCGGTTCAGTATTCGACGCGGTCGGACTTGGCCAGCCACGTGTCGAACGGTTCGGTGCGGTTGTCGGCGTGGACTCGCCGCACCGGTGTGGGCCACACCGCGTCGGGGTCGGTGAACAGGTCGTAGAAAGCCCTGTCGTCGAATCCGGCGACCGCGGCGTCGTGCCTGTCGGCGGCGTAGACGACGCTGTCCAGGCGGGCCCACAGGGCCGAGGCCATGCACATCGGGCACGGTTCGCACGAGGTCACCAGCACGTACCCGTCGAGCTTGAACGTGGCGAGTTCGCGGCAGGCATTGCGGATGGCGGTCACCTCGGCGTGCGCGGTGGGGTCGTGAGCGGTGGTGACGAGGTTGCTGCCGCGGGCGATGACGCCGTCTTCGGAGGCGATCACCGCGCCGAACGGTCCGCCCCCGTTCGCGACGCTGTCGGTGCCGATCCGGATCGCTTCGGCCATCCAGTCGTTCTCGGGTCTGTGGGCAGCTTTCACCAGGGACTCCTCATGAATACGGTACTCCGCGAAGGAGAATTCGGGTTCGTGGATTCCGGTCGCGTCCGTGACCCTTCGCGCGCGAAACGTCACGGACGCTCGGACGTGCGGAATCCGCCTCGGGGCCGACTTCGCCGCGGACGAGATCGGCCGGTTCTCTCACTCGCCGAAGTCGACGACGTGTTCGGGTGACACCGGGACGTGCGTCAGGTCCTTGCCCGTGGCGGCCCGGACGGCCGCGACCACGGCCGGGGTGGACGAGATCGTCGGTGGCTCGCCGACCCCGCGCACGCCGTAGGGCGAGTTCGGGTCGCCGCGCTCGATCACGTCGATCTTCATCGGGGGCGTGTCCAGGATCGTGGGGATGAGGTAGTCGGTGAACGAGGGATTGCGGATAGCGCCGTCGCCGACCCGGATCTCCTCCATGACGGCCAGCCCGAGACCCTGCGCCGAACCACCCTGGATCTGACCGACCACGGCGTCCGGGTTCACCGCCTTGCCGACGTCCTGCGAGCAGTCCAGCGCGACCACCTTGACCAGTCCCAGCTCGACGTCGACGTCGACCACGGCCCGGTGCGCGGAGAAGGCGTGCTGGACCTGCACCCGCTCGCTGGAGCCGTCCTCGGCGTCCATCGGGTAGGTCTCCCGGTGGTGGTACTCCCGCGTCTCCTCGATCACCTCGTCGCCGAGCACGTCGACGATCTCGGTCAGCACCCCGGTGCTCGCCGAGACGATCTTGCCGCCCGCCAGCGACAGGTCCCCGAAGGCCTCGCCGAACCGCTCGGCCACCCGGTCCAGCAGCCTTCGCCGGACGGCCTCGCAGGCGGTCTTGACCGCGCCCCCGGTCATGTAGGTCTGCCGGGACGCCGAGCTGGAGCCGGCCTTGCCGACGTCGGTGTCGTTGGGGTGGACGGTGACGCGTTCCACGCCGAGCTCGCTGCGGGTGATCTGCTGCTGCACGGTCACCACCCCCTGGCCGACCTCGGCGGCGGCCGTGTGCACCATCGCCGCCGGTTCGCCGCCGAGCGCCTGGAGCCGCACGCGGGCGGTGGAGTAGTCGTCGGCGCCCTCGGCGTAGCAGATGTTCTTGATGCACACGCCGTATCCGACGCCCCGGTACACGCCCTCGCCGTGGGTGGTGTTGGACGCGCCCCCGGGCAGCTCGCGGATGTCGAGCTCGGTGCCGTCGCGTTCGGGGGGCATCGGCAACGCCCGGACCCGCTCCAGCAGTTCGGCCACCGGCGCGGGGTAGTCCAGCACCTGGCCGGTCGCGATGCTCTCGCCTCGGCTGATGGCGTTGCGGATCCGCACGTCCACGGGATCCATGTCCAGCGCCTCGGCGAGCTTGTCCAGCTGCGCCTCGTAGGCGAGGGCGGGCTGGACCGCACCCAGCCCGCGCATCGCACCGCACGGCGGGTTGTTGGTGTAGACGCCCCACCCCTCGATCCGGACGTTGGGCACCACGTAGGGGCCGACGCCGAGGGTGGTGCCGTTGCCGACCACCACCGGGGTCTTCGACGAGTAGGCGCCGCCGTCGAAGTACAGCTTGGCGCGGACGTAGACCAGCCTGCCGTCGGCGTCGGCGCCGTGCTCGTAGTACATCGTGGCCGGATGCCGGTGGACGTGACCGTAGAAGGACTCCTCGCGGTCGTAGACCATCTTGACCGGCTTGCCGGTGCGCAGCGCCAGCATGCACACGTGCACCTGGATCGACAGGTCCTCGCGGCCACCGAACGCGCCGCCGACGCCGGACAGCGTCATCCGCACCTTCTCCTGCGGAAGCCCCAGCGCACGAGCGGTCTGGGCCTGGTCGGAGTGCAGGTCCTGAGTCGCCAGGTACAGGTCCACACCGCCGTCCTCGGCCGGGATGGCCAGCCCGGACTCCGGACCGAGGAACGCCTGGTCCTGCATGCCGAGGGTGTAGGTGCCGGAGACGACGACCTCGGCGGTGGCCTCCGGATCGCCCTTGAGGATCGGCTGATAGCGCACGAGGTTGCCGTCGGGGTGCACCTTGGGCAGCGTCTCGTCGTGCGCGGCCCGCTCGGCGTCGGTGACCGGTTCCAGCACCTCGTAGTCGACGTCGATGCGTTCCCTGGCACGCCGCGCGGTCTCCGGGTGATCGGCGGCCACCAGCGCGACCGCCTCGCCCTTGTAGCGCACCACGTCGGAGGCCAGCACCGGCTGGTCGACGTCCTTGAGCCCGTAGAGGTTGTCGCCGGGGACGTCCTCGTGCGTCAGCACCGCGTACACCCCGGGCGTCTTCAGCGCCCCGGAAACGTCGATCGAGCGGATTCGCGCCGAGGGGTGCGGACTGCGCAGCGTTACGCCCCAGAGCATGTCCTCGGCCCACAGGTCCGAGGAGTAGGCGTACTCGCCGCGGACCTTCAACGCACCGTCCGGACGTATCGGTGACTCGCCGATACCGCCGGCGATGGCGTCGTCGAGGTCCTGCGGGCTGCGTGCGGGAGCGTGGTCGTTCAACGAGGGGCCTCCTGCCCGGTACGGGCGAGCCGGCTGCCGGCCCGGCGCAGTTCGTGAGTGAGATCGGTTTCCGATGCCGACACCAGACGGCCGTCCTCGACCACGGTGTCGCCACCGCACAGCAGGCGCTCCAGCCGGGGGAGCGGCCCGAGCACCAGGGCGGCCACGGGATCGGCGATGCCCGCGTGCCCGAGCCCGTCGAGCCGCCACACCGCGACGTCGGCGAGCTTGCCCGGCTCCAGCGATCCGAGCTCGCTCTCACGGCCGAGACAGCGCGCACCCCCGCGCGTACCCATCCACAGCGCGTCGCGGACGGACAACGCCCGCGGGCCGTAGTGCGCGCGCGAGGTCAGCAGCGCCTGGCGGAGTTCGTCACCGAGGCGCCCGGACTCGTTGGAGGCCACCCCGTCGATGCCCAGACCGACGGGGACGCGCTCCCGCAGCAGCGGACTCACGGGGGCGACTCCGGCGCCGAGGCGGCCGTTCGAGCTCGGACAGTGGGCCACCCCCGTGCCGGTCTCGCCGAGCCGCCGCACCTGTTGCTCGGCCAGTTGCACGCAGTGCGCCAGCCACACGTCGGAGCCCAGCCAACCGAGGCTCTCGACGTACTCGACCGGGCCCATGCCGAACTCGGCCTCACACTGCTGCTGCTCGTCGAGGGTCTCGGCCAGATGGGTGTGCAGCCGTACTCCCCGGTCGCGGGCGAGTTCGGCCGCCGAGCGCATCAGTTCGGTACTGACCGTGAACGGCGAGCAGGGACCGACCGCGACGCGGACCCGCGAGTTCGGCGCCGGATCGTGGAAGCGGTCGATGGCCTCCCCGGTGCGATCCAGCGCCCGGTCGGTGTCCTCGACCACGGAGTCCGGCGGCAGGCCGCCGTCGGACTCGCCGCGGTCCATCGAACCGCGCACGCCGTGCAGGCGCACGCCCACGCGCTCGGCGGCGGCCACGATCGACCCGAAGACGTCACCGCCGTGGCGGGGAAAGACGTAGTGGTGATCGGCGGCGGTGGTGCAGCCCGACAGCGCCGCCCAGCCGAGCCCGGCGGAGGCCGCGGCGTGGGTGCTCTCCTCGTCGAGGCCCGCCCACACGGGGTAGAGCTCGGTGAGCCACTCGAACAGCGTCGAGTCGCACGCGTAGCCCCTGCTCGCCCACTGGTAGAGGTGATGGTGGGTGTTGACCAGCCCCGGGGTGAGCACGCACCCGCTGGCGTCGACGCGCCGCACCGGCACGGGCTGCGCCGGAGCAGGCCCCGCACCGACCTCCAGGATGCGCTCACCTTCGACGACCAGGTGCCCGTCGGAGTGCTCGGTGCCGACGCCGGTGGACGAGTCGACGGTGATCACCGACCCTCCCTCGACGACCACGCGCTCCGGCCGGCTCACGACCGGGCCTCCTCTGCCCTGCGGTCGGCGGCCAGCCGCACGGCGTCCATGATCTTCTCGTAGCCGGTGCAGCGGCACAGGTTGCCGGCCAGCGACTCCCTGATCTCGGAGTCGGACGGGCTGGGGCAGCGTTCGAGCAGGTCGTCGGCGGCCACCAGCAGGCCGGGGGTGCAGAAACCGCACTGCACCGCGCCCGCGTCGACGAAGGCCCGCTGGACGGCGTCGAGCTCGTCCTCCCCGGCCAGTCCCTCCACGGTGTCGACCTCGCGGTCCTGGACCTGACCGGCGGCCACCAGGCAGGCGCAGGCGGCGACACCGTCCAGGCGGACGGTGCACGAGCCGCACTCTCCCTGCTCGCATGCGTTCTTCGACCCAGGCAGGCCGAGCCGCTCGCGCAGCACGTACAGCAGGCTCTCGCCCTCCCAGACGTCGTCGGCCTCGGCCTGCCTGCCGTTGACGGTGAACTTCAGGCGCATTGCTGCCTCCCGGTGCGGTGTTCGTTCCAGACCCAACCCAGCGTGCGGCGGGCCATTACCGCCATCGCGTGGGTGCGGTAGTTCGCCGTGCCGCGGACGTCGTCGATGGGCGCGGTCGTCGCCGCCACCAGCTCGCCGAAACGCCGCACGACGGACTCGGGCAGCGGGCGCGGCCGGTTCCACTGGTCGGTGTCGGTCAGTTCCGCTGCGAGGAATTCCGCGGCCTCCGTGGCCGGGCGCGGCGTCGGAGCGGCCGAACCGAGACCGGTGCCCACGCGCTGCTGTTCGGGGTGCAGCGCCACGGCGAAGGTGCACACGGCGATGACCATCGCGTTGCGGGTACCGATCTTGGAGAACTGCTGAGCTCCGGTGGCGGGAGCGACGTGCACGGCGGCGATCAGCTCGTCGTCGGCCAGCACGTGGCGCTTGACCCCGGTGAAGAACTCCCCGACGGGCACCGTGCGGGTGCCGCGCAGCGACTGCACCTCGACCTCGGCGTCCGAGGCCAGCAGCGGCGGATGCCCGTCGCCGGCGGGGGAGGCCGAGGCGAGGTTGCCGCCGAGCGTGCCGCGATTGCGGATCTGCGGGGAGCCCACGGTGCGGGAGGCGATGGCCAGCCCGGGCAGTCGGTCCCCGAGCTCGTCGATGAGCCGCGCGTAGGGCACTCCGGCCCCGATGCGCAGCCTGCCGTCGTCGAGCGACCAGTCGGTGAGCTCGGGGACGCCGGTCAGATCCAGCAGGGTGCTCGGGCGCCGGCGACCGAAATTGATCTCGACCATGACGTCGGTGCCGCCCGCGATCGGTGTCGCGTCGGGATGGTGGGCCTTGGCGTCGAGCGCGTCGCGCCAGTGGGTCGGGCGGAGGAAGTCCACGGTTGTTCTCCAGGTCGCGGATGTCGCCGCGAGGGCCGGTCTCGGGGTGTGAGTCAGTACACAACTCCCACCCGGGTGTTGACTAGCGGCGGAAACCATGAAAAGGAGCGCGGCGTGGGCGGCGCGGTTCGTGCTTTCCTCCAAACGGCCGGTTCGGCGGTTTTCGTCGACAACGCCCTCCCGAGGTCGGGTGCCCCCTTCCGGCACCGGTGTATGCGTGGTCACAGCTTCGGCGGGACGTGGACGACTGCTATAGGGTGCGGCGGGTGCTGCTACGTGATCTTCTCGACGACCGGGAGCTCGGGCTGGTCCCGCTGACCGGTCGGCAGTACCTGGACCGGCCGATCCACGGGATCTACATCACCGATCTGATCGACCCCCGTCGCTACCTGCACGGTGGGGAACTGGTGCTCAGCGGCCTGGTCTGGCACAGCGAACCCGCCGACTCCGAGCGGTTCGCCGCCGCGCTGGCCGACGCGGGGGTGGCCGGGCTCGCCGCGGGAACGGCGCGCCTCGGTGGTGCCCCGCCCGACCTGGTCCAAGCCTGCGCCCGGCACGCCGTACCGCTCGTCGAGGTGCCGTTGGCGGTCAGCTTCAACACCCTTTCCGAACACGTGCTGCGCTTCCTGCGCCGGGACACGGCGCCTCGGCGCGACCTCGTCGACGCCGTGGCGGCGGGCGCGGAGCTCCCGCGGGTGCTGGCGCTGGCCGCCGAGCAACTGGACACCGACTGCTGGGTGCTCTCGGCGGCCGGAACGGTCGTCGGCACGGCCGAGCTCACGGAACGGAGCCGGCGCTGCCTGGTGCGGGGCTTCCTCGGCTCCGTCGAGCCCCCCGGGACGGTGACCGCCCCGGTGGACGAGACCGGCGGGGCGTTCGTGCTGTGGCCGGTCGGGTCCGAGGCCGAACCGCGCGCGGCGCGCTGGTTCGTCGCCCTCGCCGGTGACCGGCAGGAGTGGGGCCCGGAGGCGGAGGCGATCGCCGCGGACCTGGGCACGGCCGTGGCACTGCTGCGTTCCAGACTGGAGGAGGGCAGGCAGGCCGCGAGTCGTTCGGTGCGGGCGGCGCTGCACCGGCTGCTCGACGGCTCGGCGAGTCCACCGGAGGTCGGCGCCCGGTTGGAGGCCGCCGGTCTTCCCGCCGACGAGCCGCTGCGGGTCGTCGCCGTCGAGGCGGGTGATCACTCCGAGGCGGCGACGAGGCTGCTGCGCGAGATCACGGCCGCGACCGGACTCGCCGCGGTCACCGCCCCCCTGGAGCCCGGAGCGCTGGCCCTGCTGGCCGCCGACCACGGTGAGCTGGCCGGGATCGACGAGCGCCTGCGCCGCGTGCTCGACGACGTCGAGCACGGCGGGGACGAGAACCTGGTGATCGGAGTCAGCGACATCAGCGACACGTCCAGCCTGCGCGGTGCGGTGGAGGAGGCCCGGCACGCGCGTGATCTCGCCGCGCATCGCGGTGGCAGGCGCGGGATGGCCACCGCCGCCGAACTCGCCTCCCACCAGGTCCTGCTGGCCTCGTTGCCCGAGCGGCTGCGGTGCTCCTACCGCGACCGGCTGCTGTCACCGCTGATCGACTACGACCGCGGGCACCAGTCCGAGCTGGTCCGCACGCTGCGGACGTTCTTGGAATTCTCCGGTTCCTGGTCGCGTTGTGCCCAGACGCTGCACGTGCACGTGAACACCCTGCGTTACCGAATTCGCAGGATCGAGGAGATCACGGGGCGCGACCTGACCGACTTCGCGACCCGTGTGGACTTCTACCTCGCCCTGCGACTGCTCACATAGGAGTATCGCGAACAGCTCCACGAGAGGTGTGGCTCACCCGGAAAGTCTAAGCTGACCACCACCCCTCGTGTTCATGGTCACGTCGTGCTCGGCTAGCCGGGGGAAAGGCGGCTCACTGTTGGCGTCGCTACTTGTGAGACCGGTAGGATTTTCGGTCGGCATGAGACACCCAGCTCGCGATGATCACCCTTATGGCAACGCCGGTGTCGACCGGTCTACGGGCGGTAAGGGCGCTGACCCACCCCGCTGTTGAGGAACGGAGGTATCGGGATTGACCGACCTGTCCGCCACCACTGGTGTGACGGACCGCCCGAGCGGTGCCAGCGCCGCGCCCCGCGCGGCGGATACGTCCTCGTGTGTCCGAGACTTCCTGGATCGGCAGGTCCCTCCGACACCGTGCCTGGTGCTGGACCTGGCCGTGGTACGCAGCCGCTACACGGGTCTGCGGTCGATGCTTCCCGACGCCCGCGTCTGCTACGCCGTCAAGGCGAACCCGCAACCGGAGGTGGTGGCCGAGCTGGTCGGCCTGGGGGCCTCCTTCGACGTGGCCAGCCCCGGTGAGATCGACCTGTGCCTGGCCAACGGCGCTACACCCGAGTCGATCTCCTACGGCAACACCATCAAGAAACCCGTCGACATCGCACGGGCCCACGAGCTGGGTGTGCGCCTGTTCGCCACCGACAGCGCGGCCGACCTGGACAACATCGCCGCCGCCGCGCCCGGCGCGAGCGTCTTCTGCCGCGTCCTCGTGGACAACGAGGGTTCCCGCACGCCGTTCGGCCGCAAGTTCGGGTGCGACCCGGAGACCGCCGCGCGGTTGCTGGAACGGGCGAGCCGGCTCGGTCTCGACCCCTACGGCGCGTCGTTCCACATCGGTTCCCAGCAGCACGACCCCGAGGCGTGGGAGCACGGCATCGTCGCGGCCCGCGAGGTCTTCGACCAGGTCACCGGTGTCAGGCCGCGCATGGTCAACCTCGGTGGTGGGTTGCCCGCCTCCTACACCCAGGCAGCTCCACCGCCACGGGACTACGCCGAGCGCATCGAGGCCGCGCTGGACCGGAACTTCGGTTCCGAGCGGCCCGAGCTGCTGATCGAGCCCGGTCGTCACCTGGTCGGCGACGCCGGCGTGCTGCGCAGCGAGGTCGTGCTCGTCACTCCCGAGACCGGCGGACAGCGCCGTTGGGTGTACCTGGACGTCGGCCGCTACAACGGGTTGGCCGAAACCGAGGGCGAAGCCATCACCTACCGACTGCGTACCGCACGCGACGGTGACGCGACCGGACCCGTGGTGCTGGCCGGCCCCACCTGCGACGGCGACGACGTGCTCTATCAGGACACCAGCTACGAACTCCCGGTCACGCTGCGCGGCGGAGACTGGGTGGACCTGCTCAGTGCGGGGGCCTACACGGCCAGCTACTCCTCGGTGGGCTTCAACGGATTCGCGCCGCTGCCCACCTACTGCCTGGACAGCCGGGCAGTCGGTCACACCGCCGGTGATGTGCGAACCGAGCGACCCTGACCGCCGCACACGCGGCGGTGGGCAGCGGCTCGCGAGAGTTTTTCCCAGGCGGAATCTGCGAAATGTTGGGAGGTCGATAGATGTCGATTGACGCCGGAACCCTGCAAACCCCCGTGGGTTTGTTCACCGGGCAGCACGTCCTCGCCGAACTGGAGGGCGTCGAAGCGAGCCTGCTCGATGACGAGCAGTTCCTGCGGGACACCTTGCACAGCGCGTTGGAGCGTTCGTGGGCAACCGTGTGTGATGTGATGGCCAAGCGATTCGATCCGCAGGGCGTTACCGTGTTGGCACTGCTGTCGGAGTCCCACGCTTCGCTGCACACCTACCCGGAAAAGGGCTCGATCTTCATCGACGTGTTCACCTGTGGTGACCAGGCGCAGCCGGAGCGGGCGGTGGAGTTGCTCGCCGAGGCGCTGTGTCCGAGCTCGGTGCACAGCCAGACCATCCGCCGTGGTCGTGATCAAGACACCGAACTCGCGTGAGGATCGGTCGAGGGACTTTTCGTGAAGGAGCAGGAGTTGATCGAGCTCGACGGCAAGCACTGGATCCAGGAGCCGCTGGGTGAGGACATGCGGCGGCTCTGGCGGGTCGACGAGGTGCTGTGGGAAGGAGACACCGCTTACCAGCACGTGACGATCGCACGGACGGGACAGGGCGTCTCGTTGTTCTGCGACGACGATCGGCAGAGCACCGAGTACTCCCAGCTCGTCTACCACGAGGCGCTCATGGTGCCGGGATTCCTGCTCGCCGACAAGATCGAACGGGTGCTCGTCATCGGTTCGAGCGAGGGTGTGGCCAGCAAGATGGCCGTCGACGCCGGGGCGAGTCGAGTCGACCACGTCGACATCGACCACGAGTGCGTGCGGGCCTGCGCCGAGCACCTGCCCTACGGTTACCGCGCCGCGGAACTGTCGGAGCTGGAACAGGGTGACGGGACGATCACGCTGCACTACTCCGACGGGTGGAGCTTCCTCGACCGGGCACTGGGCAACGGGGACCGCTACGACCTGGTGGTGGTCGACCTTCCCGACGAGCGGGCGGACGACGACGAGAGCCAGCACAACCGGCTCTACGGGGTCGAGTTCATCCGCCGTTGCCAGGCGGTGCTGGCTCCGGGGGGCGTCGTCGGCTTCCAGGCCGGCAGTCCCACGGTGTGGCGCAACACCACCCTGACCCGGGCCTACAACCGGTTCCGCACGGTGTTCGACACCGTGACCTACTTCGGTTCCGACGAGCACGAGTGGTCGTTCCTGTTCGGCAGGGTCGAACAACTCGACGACCCGATCAACGTCATGCTCGAAGCTCTTCCGGAGTGCTCCTACGAGCCGGTGTCGGTGGACGACGCGAGCCTCATCGGTTCCACCGTGCCGCCCTACTCCGTTCGTCACCAGGAGTGAGGCGTTCGGGAGTCCTCCCGGGCCGGCTCGCGTAGCGGTGCTGGCAGGGGGAACCTCACGAGGCTTTCCCAAAGGGGCGAACGGGCCGTTTCGGGCACTCACACCGCCGAAACGGCCCGTTCACCGGCCACCTGCGGAGGTGGCCACGACTCACCGCAGGTACGGGTGGATCCCCTCGGTCGTGGCCGCGTCCCGCCGCTGCTGGAACCACTGGTCGAAGGCCAGCCCGCGAGTGCGCAGTTCGCCCTCGACCTCCTCGATGCGCAACGGGGAAACCTCGGACTCCTCGAGGCTCTTCGTGGTGAGCGGAAAGTCGATCTCGTACAGACTCTCGTGCTCGTTGTCGGCGAAGGGCCCCAGCGCCGTGAACACCGCTTCGCTGTCCTCCCAGCTCATGAGCTCGGCGGCTTCCAGCACCATGCGAGCCTCGTCGATGAACAGCCGCAGCGCCAGCGTCTCGGCCACCGTGCGCGGCGGGGTCCAGATCGATTCGGTCAGGGCGGAGGCCACCGCCGCCGAGGCCAGCAGCAGCCCACGAGTGAACCGCGCGTCGTAGCGGTGCTGGTAGCAGGACGGGAGTTCCTCCAGCACGAGCAGCCCGACTGCCTCGGAGACGGTGGCGTCGTTGATCGTCAGGGCCAGCTCGTCGTAGAAGAGCTCGTCGGTGACCACGTGAACGGCGTGCACGAGCGCACCCGCGGCCATCCTGGAACGCTCCTCGTCCCGATCGAGACCGCCCGGGGTGAAAGCGCCGAGGTCGAAGGCCCGCAACCGGGAGCTGAGATCGACGAGTTCGTCCTTCCAGGACCGGCTCTCCGCCTGCTCGACCTCCTCGGAACCCTCCAGGGCCTCCTCGACCGCCGCCTCCAACGCCGCCTCGGCCTCGCTGCGCGGTTCCTCGTCGGTCTGGTCCTCGGCCGCGGCCAGGCTCTGGTTGAACTCGTCCTCGGTGATCCGGACCTCGGACCGCGCCACGGTCCACTCCGGCAGCGACTCGCTCTCGGCGATCAGCTCGTTCAACACCGTCTTGGCGGCCTCCTCGGCCGCCCGCAGCGTGGGAGCGTCCAGCGCGAGCATCACGTTCGCTCCCTCGGAGGTCACCGCGATCCGATAGTCCAGGACGTCGATGCTCTCCTCTTCCGGACCCGCCACACCCTCGATCTGGCCGAGCTGGCGGTCCAGCAGTGAGACCACTCCCTCCTGCTGTAGTGCGTCCAGCCTCGTGGCCTGCACCGGCGGTTCCACTGCCGCCGTGACTACGTAATCCACCGGGTCTCGCCTTCCCTTAACGGTTGAGACGCATGGTACGTGCCCGTACCGGACCGAGTCGGTGCCCGCACCGCATCATGGGTGAGTATGAACGACGTGAGAAAAACCGTGACCGTATTCGGTAGTTGCAACATGGATCTGGTGACCTACGTCGAGACGGCGCCACGGCGCGGCGAGACGGTACACGGCAAGCGGTTCCACACCGTGCCCGGCGGCAAGGGCGCCAACCAGGCCATCGCGGTGGCGCGGGCCGGCGTCGACGTCGGGATGATCGGAGCCGTCGGCGCCGACGAGTTCGCCGCGCAGATCCGCGAAACGCTTTCCGCGGCGCACGTCGACGTCGCGGGAGTGCGAACCGTGTCGGGGCACAGCGGGACGGCGCACATCGTGGTCGACGACGACGGGGGAAACTCCATCATCGTGATCCCCGCGGCCAACGGAACCGTCGACGGGCTCGCCGCGGGAGACGAGGAACGCATCGCCGGTTCGGCGAGCCTGCTGCTGCAGCTGGAGACTCCGCTGGAGGGGGTGGCCGCCGCGGCCGAAGCGGCCCGGCGCCACGGGGTTCAGGTGGTACTGACCCCGGCCCCCGCCGTGGAGCTGCCCGCCGACCTGCTGTCCCGGGTCGACCTGCTGGTACCCAACGAGCACGAGGCCGCGGTACTGACCGGCTACGAGGATCCCAACCGCGCGCTGCCCGCACTGCTCGAACTCGTGCCCGAAGTCGTCATCACGTGGGGTGGCCGAGGGCTGCTGTACGGCGACCGCTCCGGTGAAGTCATCGAGATGCCCGCGCATCAGGTACCCGTGGTGGACACCACGGCGGCGGGGGACACGTTCGTCGGCGTACTCAGCGCGGCGGTGGCCGCGGGGGTGGATATGCGGGAGGCCCTACGCAGGGGAACGGCCGCGTCGGCATTGTCGGTCCAGCGCAATGGTGCCAGCAGTTCGATGCCCACCGATCGGGAGATAACCGAGTTCATGTCCGGTGAAAACCGGGCGAAGGACTGATGACAATCAGTGTGGTCGTCGTGGCTGCGCGTGAGCGGAACGCCGACGATCCGGGCGGCCGGGACGAAAATTGACCGCGAAACCCGGCCGCCCCGGGACTGACTTCTTACTGGGCCTTGTCGTACGCGTCGACGATCTCCGCGGGAATGCGCCCCCGGTCGGAAACCTGCATGCCCTGTTGCCGCGCCCATTCGCGAATCGCCTGATTGCGCTCGCGGTCGGCGGCGGTGGGGGCCTTACCGGCTTTCCCGGACTTGGCGGCGGCCTTGCTCGACTTGGTACCGGTGCGTTTGCGGCCGCCGGTGCGGCGAGCGCTGGCCACGTAGGACGCCAGGGAGTCGCGAAGCTCTGCGGCATTGTCGGCCGACAGGTCGATCGTGTAAGTAACGCCGTCCAGGGCGAACTCGACGGTCGACTCGGCTTCCGAGCCGTCGATGTCGTCCAGGAGTTGAACGGTGACCTTCTGAGCCACGGGTAACCTCGATTCGGGATCGCTTTTCTCGATCGTCGGACAGTTTGCGACGAACTGCGGGCGCACAATAAACGACTGTTGCCGGAAAGCGCCAACCCGGGCGGCGCGAAGAGCGGGAGAGGTCGGCGATATGTGCGCGAGATTACTCGTGGCGCTTTCCTGTCGACTTCCGCTCGCCGAAGGTGTCGACGAGTCTGTCGTCGGCCGAGGTACGGGCGGTTCCCGAGGCCGTGGAAGGCTGTTCTATGGTTGGGTGCGAGACAACCGCGACGCGACGTGCTACAACGGGGATGGGTCGTACGGGGTCTCGCCTGCAAGTGTCGCGGATCGAGGCGGGGCACGTTCCCGAGACAGGTGATCATGGCCGAGCGGATTCAGGTCGAACTCGTCGATGACATCGACGGGTCCGAAGCGCAGCAGACGGTGACTTTCGCGCTCGACGGCGTGGCGTACGAAATCGACCTGAACGAGCAGCATGCTCGGCAGTTGCGATCGGTGTTCGCCCGTTATGTCGAGCAGGCGAGGACTCCGGAACGACAAACACCTCGTACCACGCGTCAGCAGGAGCGTGAGCAGCGTCGTGAGCGGCAGACGAACCGTCAGCTCACCGAGCAGATTCGGGGTGCGGCTCAACGGTCGCGGGAGCGGTTGAACAAGTCTCAGGACGAGACCGAGCAGCAGCCGGCCGAAGCGGAACAACAGCAGGAGCAGCAGGAGGAGCCGATCCTGCTCACTCGGGAGGCGACTGCCGAGGCTGCTCCGGAGGCCACTTCGGACTCGGATTCGGAGGAGGACGCCGCCGACAGGCACGCCCCCGCCGTCTCGCTGCCGCAGTTCTCCGCGGCCGAGTAGGGCCGCGATTTTTCGCGCGTGGGCGCTCGACTCCTCCCTGAACGATGAGTCGGGCGCCCACGAACTCTCTCATCGGGTGACGGGGAACTTTTTCGACGAATCACCGACCCGATGGTGGTGACGCTCGCATCCCGCGAGCGCGCGATCCGGGGCCGTGCGCGAGCGCGCTCGTCAGTCCTCGGCCCGGTGCCTTCGGCCACCACTACGACTGGCGTGCTTCTTGGGCGACTCGTCCCATCCAACCTCCGACTGCGTCTCCTCCTGCACGCTCGCCTGCTCCTGGGAGTGGGCGGCGTGCTGAGCGGCGTGCTGAGCGGCCTGCTGATGGAGCGCGGAGGCGAACTCCGGTGGGGAACTCGTGCCCCAGTTGTCGTCCTCCGGGTCGATCAGCGTCTGCTGTAGTTCGGTGTAGATCGGTGTCGAGTCCACTCTTACCCCCGTTCTCGCGGTTGGGGCCGAGGTTACCCCGCGCCACCCCGCGGTCACGAAGGACCGCCGACGATCAGCCCGCACGCGAGTTCGGCTGCCGGTAGAGGCCGGGTGCCCGTGCGGTGTGGGTGTTCATCCGCGATTGAACCCGTGTTGTGCTGGTGTTTCGGTGGTGAGTGGGGGTGGGTGTGCGGTGGGTGGTGGGTGGGATGTAGATTATTCGTCGTCAGCACGGAACGGACTGCGCGGTGGGCCGGGTGCTGGGGGTCGGATTCGGTCTGCTGGTGTTGCTGGTAGGGTGGATGCGGCGTTGTTCCAATATTGTTTCGGGTGACCTTGAGGTCGTGGTCGGGCCAGCTGTGGCTGGGTCGGGTGGGGCTGTAGTTGGTTCCGTGGAGCGTGCTCCGTGGGACTTGCCGGGTGTTCGGGGGGTGACCCCCGGGTGAATGCCGGGTTGTGGGTTTGCTAGAGTGGTGTTGGAACGAAGCGAAGGATAATTGATTCTGCGGTGTGTCCGTGGGTGCCTGCCGGTGGGTGGGTGTGTTCTTTGAGAACTCAACAGTGTGCCTGTTTTGGTGAGTGTTTGATGCGGAGCCGTTGATTCGGTTTTGTTTTTTGTCAGCGCCATGCGGGTCCGGCCGGTGATGCCCTGTTTGTGGGGTGTTGGGTTGGATGTGTGTGGTGTGCTGGGGTTTTGATGATCCATGGATGGAGAGTTTGATCCTGGCTCAGGACGAACGCTGGCGGCGTGCTTAACACATGCAAGTCGAACGCTGAAGCCCTTCGGGGTGGATGAGTGGCGAACGGGTGAGTAACACGTGGGTAATCTGCCCTGTACTCGGGGATAAGCCTTGGAAACGAGGTCTAATACCGGATAGGACATCTGGCCGCATGGTCTGGGTGTGGAAAGTTCCGGCGGTATGGGATGAGCCCGCGGCCTATCAGCTGGATGGTGGGGTAATGGCCTGCCATGGCGACGACGGGTAGCCGGCCTGAGAGGGTGATCGGCCACACTGGGACTGAGACACGGCCCAGACTCCTACGGGAGGCAGCAGTGGGGAATCTTGCGCAATGGGCGAAAGCCTGACGCAGCAACGCCGCGTGAGGGAGGACGGCCTTCGGGTTGTAAACCTCTTTCGACACCGACGAAGGCCCCGTGTGGGTGTGACGGTAGGTGTAGAAGAAGCACCGGCTAACTACGTGCCAGCAGCCGCGGTAATACGTAGGGTGCGAGCGTTGTCCGGATTTATTGGGCGTAAAGAGCTCGTAGGCGGTTTGTCGCGTCGGCCGTGGAAACCTGCCGCTTAACGGTGGGCGTGCGGTCGATACGGGCAAACTTGAGTTCGGTAGGGGAGACTGGAATTCCTGGTGTAGCGGTGAAATGCGCAGATATCAGGAGGAACACCGGTGGCGAAGGCGGGTCTCTGGGCCGATACTGACGCTGAGGAGCGAAAGCGTGGGGAGCGAACAGGATTAGATACCCTGGTAGTCCACGCCGTAAACGTTGGGCGCTAGGTGTGGGGACTGGTTCCACGGTTTCCGTGCCGTAGCTAACGCATTAAGCGCCCCGCCTGGGGAGTACGGCCGCAAGGCTAAAACTCAAAGGAATTGACGGGGGCCCGCACAAGCGGCGGAGCATGTGGATTAATTCGATGCAACGCGAAGAACCTTACCTGGGTTTGACATGCGCCAGATTGCCTCAGAGATGGGGTTTCCCTTTGGGCTGGTGTGCAGGTGGTGCATGGCTGTCGTCAGCTCGTGTCGTGAGATGTTGGGTTAAGTCCCGCAACGAGCGCAACCCTTATCCTGTGTTGCCAGCACGTGATGGTGGGGACTCGCGGGAGACTGCCGGGGTCAACTCGGAGGAAGGTGGGGACGACGTCAAGTCATCATGCCCCTTATGCCCAGGGCTTCACACATGCTACAATGGCCGGTACAGAGGGTGGCGAGACCGCGAGGTGGAGCGAATCCCTTAAAGCCGGTCTCAGTTCGGATCGGGGTCTGCAACTCGACCCTGTGAAGTCGGAGTCGCTAGTAATCGCAGATCAGCAGTGCTGCGGTGAATACGTTCCCGGGCCTTGTACACACCGCCCGTCACGTCACGAAAGTCGGTAACACCCGAAGCTCATGGCCCAACCACACTGTGTGTGGGGGGAGTGGTCGAAGGTGGGACTGGCGATTGGGACGAAGTCGTAACAAGGTAGCCGTACCGGAAGGTGCGGCTGGATCACCTCCTTTCTAAGGAGTTCAGTGGGACCATCAAACCCGCGCGTGGACGATGCCTCCGGATGGGGGTGTGGACGTGTGGTCGCTCTCGGCGTGGTTTCCCCGTGTGGGGGGACGCGGTGGGGGTGTGCTCGCTGCAGGCATGCTGTTGGGTTCTGAGGGAACATGCCCCCGGAGCCCGCCCGTGAAGGTCGGAACGGTGTTTCGATCTGGGGGTGGGTGGGGTGGGTGTGTTGTCTGGGTTGTTGTTTGAGAACTGGATAGTGGATGCGAGCATCTGTGCTGTAATTTGTTTGTGTGGCTTGTGTGGCAAGTTAGACGGGCACATGGTGGATGCCTAGGCACCAGGGGCCGATGAAGGACGTGGGAGGCTGCGATAAGCCTCGGGGAGTTGTCTACCGAGCGGTGATCCGAGGATGTCCGAATGGGGAAACCCAGCCCGAGTGATGTCGGGTTACCCGCACCTGAATGTATAGGGTGTGTGGAGGGAACGCGGGGAAGTGAAACATCTCAGTACCCGTAGGAAGAGAAAACACTGGTGATTCCGCTAGTAGTGGCGAGCGAACGCGGAACAGGCTAAACCACGCGCGTGGAAACCGGATAGGGGTTGCGTGTGTGGGGTCGTTGGGGCCCGCTGGGCGGATCTATTCGTCTGCCAGGGTCGTGCTGTGGTGAGCCGAACACCGTGGAGGCGGTGACCGGAGTGGGTGATGAGTCCCGTAGGTGAACACTGCAGGCATGGCCTGGGGCGGTGGCCCCGAGTAGCAGCGTTTCCGTGGAGGGCGTTGTGAATCGGGCGGGACCACTCGCTAAGCCTAAATACTTCCTGGTGACCGATAGCGGATAGTACCGTGAGGGAATGGTGAAAAGTACCCCGGGAGGGGAGTGAAAGAGTACCTGAAACCATGTGCCCCCAAACCGTCAGAGCGCCCTGTGCGGGTGTGATGGCGTGCCTTTTGAAGAATGAGCCTGCGAGTCGCGGCTGCGTGGCGAGGTTAACCCGTTGTGGGGTAGCCGGAGCGAAAGCGAGTCTGAATAGGGCGTCGAAGTCGCGTGGTGCGGACCCGAAGCGGAGTGAGCTACCCATGGCCAGGGTGAAGCGCGGGTAAGACCGTGTGGAGGCCCGCACCCACCAGGGTTGAAAACCTGGGGGATGAGCTGTGGGTAGGGGTGAAAGGCCAATCAAACTTCGTGATAGCTGGTTCTCCCCGAAATGCATTGAGGTGCAGCGTCACGTGGTGCCCGGGTGGGGTAGAGCACTGGTTGGTGGCGGGGCCCGATGAGGGTTACCAACGTCAGCCAAACTCCGAATACGCCCGTGGTAGCAGCGTGGCAGTGAGTCCGTGGGGGAAAAGCTCCACGGTCGAGAGGGAAACAGCCCAGAACACCGGCTAAGGCCCCTAAGTGTGCGCTTAGTGGAAAAGGATGTGGGATTGCCCAGACAACCAGGAGGTTGGCTTAGAAGCAGCCATCCTTGAAAGAGTGCGTAATAGCTCACTGGTCGAGTGATCCTGCGCCGATAATGTAGCGGGGCTCAAGCGTACCGCCGAAGCCGTGTCACCGTGCCCAACACTGTTGGGTGGGGTGGGTAGGGGAGCGTCCCCCACTGCGCGGAAGCATCGGTGTAAACCGGTGTGGAGTGTGGGGGAGTGAGAATGCAGGCATGAGTAGCGCATGGAAAGTGAGAATCTTTCCCGCCGAATGACCAAGGGTTCCTGGGGCAGGTTCGTCCGCCCAGGGTGAGTCGGGGCCTAAGGCGAGGCCGACAGGCGTAGTCGATGGACAACGGGTTGATATTCCCGTACCCGTGGGCACGCGCCCATGGCGGAACCGGGGACACTAACCATCCCGCTGCCCGCGCCGGCTTTCGAGCCGGTGTGGAGTCCAGTGGCATGGGACCTGATCCGGGAGTAGTCAAGCGATGGGGTGACGCAGCAGGGTAGCCCGAGCCAGTGAGTGGTAGTACTGGTGTAAACCCGTAGCCCGCCGTCCAGGCAAATCCGGACGGCTGCAGGGGTGAGAGGTGAGACCGAGCCGTTGTGGCGAAGTCGGTGATCCCGCACTGCCGAGAAAAGCCTCTAGCGATGTGTGTCCATGGCCCGTACCCGAAACCGACACAGGTGGTCTGGTTGAGTATACCAAGGCGATCGGGTGAACTGTGGTTAAGGAATTCGGCAAATTGCCCCCGTAACTTCGGGAGAAGGGGGGCCACCCCCGGTGTAGCACCGCGCGTGTGAAGCTCGGGGTGGCCGCAGAGGCCAGGGAGAAGCGACTGTTTACTAAAAACACAGGTCCGTGCGAAGTCGTAAGACGAGGTATACGGACTGACGCCTGCCCGGTGCTGGAACGTTAACAGGACTCGTTACCCACCATGTGGGGAAGCGGAGAATGGAAGCGCCAGTAAACGGCGGTGGTAACTATAACCATCCTAAGGTAGCGAAATTCCTTGTCGGGTAAGTTCCGACCTGCACGAATGGCGTAACGACTTCTCCGCTGTCTCGACCACAGGCCCGGTGAAATTGCAGGACGAGTAAAGATGCTCGTTTCGCGCGGCAGGACGGAAAGACCCCGGGACCTTTACTATAGCTTGGTATTGGCGCGGGCTACGGCTTGTGTAGGATAGGTGGGAGACTGCGAAGCCCTCTACGCCAGTGGGGGTGGAGTCGTTGGTGAAATACCACTCTGGTCGCAGCGTGCGTCTCACGTCGAACCCTGATCGGGTTCACGGACAGTGCCTGGTGGGTAGTTTAACTGGGGCGGTTGCCTCCTAAAGAGTAACGGAGGCGCCCAACGGTTCCCTCAGCCTGGTTGGCAATCAGGCCGCGAGTGTAAGTGCACAAGGGAGCTTGACTGTGAGACTGACGGGTCGAGCAGGTGCGAAAGCAGGGACTAGTGATCCGGCACTGGCAGGTGGAAGCGGTGTCGCTCAACGGATAAAAGGTACCCCGGGGATAACAGGCTGATCTTGCCCAAGAGTCCATATCGACGGCATGGTTTGGCACCTCGATGTCGGCTCGTCGCATCCTGGGGCTGGAGTGGGTCCCAAGGGTTGGGCTGTTCGCCCATTAAAGCGGCACGCGAGCTGGGTTTAGAACGTCGTGAGACAGTTCGGTCCCTATCCGCCGCGCGCGCAGGAGACCTGCGGAAAGCTGTCCCCAGTACGAGAGGACCGGGACGGACGAACCTCTGGTGTGCCAGTTGTCCCGCCCGGGGCACGGCTGGTTGGCTACGTTCGGCACGGATAACCGCTGAAAGCATCTAAGCGGGAAGCCCGTTCCCAGATGAGGTCTCCCACCCCCAGTGGGTTAAGGCCCCCACCCGACCAGTGGGTTGATAGGCCCGACATGCACGCACAGCAATGTGTTCAGTGGACGGGTACTAACCGGCCGAGGACTTACCCCACACCACACCGCACAGCACCACTACTCGCATCCACCATCCGGCTCTGAAACAACAACCCCCAACCCCATACAGACTTGTGGTCGGTGGCCACAGCGGGGCGGGACACGCCCGGACCCATCCCGAACCCGGAAGCTAAGCCCCCCAGCGCCCAAGGTACTGCACCCCCACGGGTGTGGGAGACTCGGACACCGCCGACCACATTCACCACAAAGAGGCCCCCGCACCCCGTGCGGGGGCCCCTTTCACATCACCGAACCGTGTCCGGTTACGTCCACATCGTGGGCTCGTGGCCCGCATGCCGGACCAGGTTTCTGTCTCGCATCGTGGGCGCATTAGAGTCGGAAGCGTGACCGATGAGAATGACGCCGCGAACGCCCAGCGCACGACCAAACCTCGCAGCCACGAGGTCACCGAGGGGATGGAACGTGCGGCAGCCCGCGGGATGCTCCGCGCAGTGGGCATGAAGGATGCCGACTTCACCAAGCCCCAGATCGGTGTGGCCTCCTCCTGGAACGAGATCACCCCGTGCAACCTGTCCTTGCAGCGCCTCGCGCAGGCAGGTAAGGAGGGCGTACACGCGGCGCACGGTTACCCGCTGGAGTTCGGGACCATTTCCGTCTCGGACGGCATTTCGATGGGGCACGTCGGAATGCACTACTCGCTCGTTTCGCGGGAGCTCATCACCGACTCCGTCGAAACGGTGATGGAGGCCGAGCGGCTGGACGGATCGTTGCTGCTGGCGGGCTGTGACAAGAGCCTGCCGGGAATGCTGATGGCGGCGGCCCGCCTGGACCTGGCCTCGGTGTTCGTCTACGCCGGCTCGATCCTCCCCGGCAAGGTCGACGAGAAGGAAGTCACGATCATCGACGCCTTCGAGGCGGTCGGTGCGTGTTCGCGGGGGCTGATCTCCCGCGAGAAGGTGGACGAGATCGAGCGCGCGATCTGTCCCGGCGAGGGTGCTTGTGGTGGTATGTACACCGCGAACACGATGGCGTGCGCGGCGGAGGCGCTGGGGATGTCGATGCCCGGCTCGGCCAGCCCGCCCTCTGTGGATCGGCGCCGTGACTCGGGTGCGCGTGCGGCGGGCGAAGCCGTCGTCGGCATGATCGAAAAGGGCATCACCGCCCGGCGCATCATGACCAAGCAGGCGTTCGAGAACGCGATCTCGGTGGTGATGGCCTTCGGCGGCTCGACCAACGCGGTGCTGCACCTGTTGGCGATCGCCAACGAAGCCGGCGTGGAGCTGACCCTGGAGGACTTCAACCGTGTGGGGGACCGCGTTCCGCACCTGGCGGACGTGAAGCCGTTCGGCCGTCACGTGATGCCCGCGGTGGACCGCATCGGCGGTGTCCCCGTCGTGATGAAGGCGCTGCTCGACGCGGGGCTGCTGCACGGCGACTGCCTGACCGTGACGGGTCGTACCGTCGCGGAGAACCTCGCCGAGCTCGACCCGCCGGAGCTCGACGGCGATGTCGTGCACAAGTTGTCGAATCCGCTGCACCCGACCGGTGGTGTGACGATCCTGCGTGGATCGCTGGCTCCGGAGGGAGCCGTGGTCAAGAGCGCCGGTTTCGACGTGACCTCCTTCGAGGGGACCGCCCGGGTCTTCGACGGCGAGCAGGAGGCCATGGACGCCGTGGAGGCGAACTCCCTGCAGTCCGGGGACGTCGTCGTCATCCGCTACGAGGGGCCGCGGGGTGGTCCCGGAATGCGGGAGATGCTGGCTGTGACCGGGGCGATCAAGGGCGCGGGCCTGGGCAAGGACGTGCTGCTGCTGACCGACGGTCGCTTCTCCGGCGGCACCACGGGGTTGTGCATCGGCCACGTCGCCCCGGAGGCCACCGACGGCGGCCCGATCGCGCTCGTGCGCGACGGTGACCCCATCACGCTGGACCTGAACGAGCGCACGCTGAACCTCGGAGTGCCAGACGCCGAGCTCGCTCAGCGGGCCGAGGGGTGGAAGCCGCCGGAGCCCCGGCACCGCGGCGGCGTCCTCGGCAAGTACGCCCGCCTCGTCGGCTCGGCGGCCCAGGGCGCCGTCTGCTGAGGTCCCCCGAAGCGTTGACCGCCTTGCGGTGACCGGTGGTTACCCGGTTTCGCGCGAAACCGGGAAAGCCCGACTGGGTCGAGCGGCTCACAGTGACATGGTCATCATGGGGTCGTTCGTCGGTTCGCTCGATCCACCCGCCGGTTCCAGCGTGACTCCCATCGCCGTGGTCGCCTTCGGCATGGGAGCCACGAGGGGCTCCACGCGTCCGGCTCGGTCCTGCTGGATCAGCCCCGCAGAGGTGGCTCCGAAGGGGCCCAGGAACCACAGCTGGTAGCTGTGCCCCGCGGGCGGCTGTTCGATGCCGGTGCTCATGAACATCGCCCTGTGCAACTGCTCGGACATGACGGTGGTGGCCTTCATGCCGTTCTGGCTGGTGACCACCACTCGCGCGTCCGGTGCCTCCATCAACCGGGCCATGGCCATGGACGATTCGCTGACCTGCTCGAAACGGTGCCGCGCCTGGGCGAGTTCCTGTTGGCTGTGCCAAGCGAGCCCGCCGAACGTCGCCGCCAGCGCCACTCCGACCACCGCGGCGGCCGCCGTGAGACGCATTCCCCACGGGGAGGCACTCCGAAGGATCTGGCGGCGATGACCGGTTTCCCCGCCGCCCGGAGGGCTCTGCCCGGTTCGGGAGACCTCGGCCAGGACCCGCCGCTTGAGGTCCTCGGGAGGCGCGGTCTCCGCCGCAAGACCCAGGCGCGTCACGGTCTCGCGGAGCTCGCGAACCTCCTGTGCGCAGTCCCCGCAGGCGGCGAGGTGGCGTTCGAACCGCGCTCGCTCGATCTCTGTCAGCGCGTCGACGGCGTAGGCACCGGTCAGGGTCGCCATGTCGGTACTCATCTGCCCACCCCCAAGCAGTCGCGGAGACGGATCAGCCCGTCTCGCAGCCGGGTTTTCACGGTCGAGGACGGTGCGCTGAGCAGACCGGCCGCTTCGCGGAACGTGTATCCCTGGTAGTAGGTCAGCATCACCGACTCGCGCTGCAACTCCGTCAGGGTCGACACGCAGCGGCGGACCTGTTGCCGCTCCCACCGCGCGGTCACCGCCTCGGAGACTTCGTCGAACGGCCTCCCCCGATCCTGCGAGCCCGCTCGCGCCTCCCGGGCGGTGGCGGCCTGAGCGGAGCGCACCCGGTCGACGGCCCGGCGGTGCGCCAGGGTCAGCACCCAGGCCTGCACGCTGCCGCGCTCGGGCCGGTAGTGCGTGGCCGTGCGCCAGACCTCGACCAGCACCTCCTGAGCGACCTCCTCGGACTGGGCCGCGTCACGCACGATCCGCTGGATCAGTCCGAACAGTGCCCCCGCGATCATGTCGTAGAGCTGCTCGAACGCGCGTTCGTCGCCCTTGGCGACCTCGGCGAGCAGTTGTCGCGCGTCCGGGGGCGCTTCCTCTTCCTCGGCGCTCCCGAACCAGCGCGCTGGTCGTTTGCTGGAGCTCGTGGACTCTTCCATGTCTCAGTCTCCTCGTGACAACGCTCGCGAGGCTTCGGGTTCCACTGCCGAGCCGCCGGTTGGTTTTTCGAAACCGAGCTGCCAGACGTCGAGGTAGTCGGCGCGAAAACCCGCTTCACTGTAGGCCAGGGAGAACTCCCACATCCGCCGGAAGGTGTCGCTGAACCCCAACGCGGCGGTTTCGTCCCACCGGTCGAGGAACCGGCCGCGCCATTGGCGCAGGGTCTCGGCGTATCCGGGGCCGAAGGAGAACCGTTCGGCGGGGATCAGATCGGTGTGGGCACGTACCTCGTGCTCGATGGCCGGTAGGGACGGCAATTGCCCGCCCGGAAAGATGTACTTGTGGATCCAGGTGTAGGAGTCACGGGTGGCCAGCATCCGGTCGTGGGGCGTGGTGATCGCCTGCACGGCCGCGCGACCGCCGGGTAGCAGCAGCCGGTCCAACGTCCGGAAGTGCTCCGACCAGTACTCGCCGCCGACCGCCTCGATCATCTCCACGCTGACCACCGCGTCGTAGCGGCCCTCGGCCTGCCGGTAGTCGCACAGCCGGGCGTCGACCCGGTCGGACAGGCCGGCGGCCTCGATCCGTTGCCGAGCGAGGTGCAGCTGTTCCGCGGACAGCGTCAACGTGGTGACGTGGGCACCGCGTTCGGCGGCGCGCAGGGCCAGTGACGCCCACCCGGTGCCGATCTCCAGCATCCTGGTCCCCGTCCCGACATCGGCGAGGTCGAGCACGTGGTCGATCTTGTCGCGTTGCGCCTGGGCCAGGTCTCGCGTCCCGGGGCGGAACAGACCCGCCGAGTAGGTCATGATCACGTCGAGGAAGGAGGTGAAGACGTCGTTGGACAGGTCGTAGTGGTGCTCGACGTTGCGCCGGGCGTCGCCCGCGGTGTTGTGCTCCGAGCCCGGTTTCGCCGCGTCCACCCAGCGGCGCAGGGCTTGCAGCGGTCGGGGCACCAGCCGGGCGAGCCGTTCGGCGAACGGTGTGAGCAGCTCGGCGGGATCCGGACTCGTCCGGTCACCGACCATGTAGGACTCGCCGAAGCCGATCTTGGCGTCCACGCCGAGCCGGTGGAAGAACGCTTCCGGGCGATGAACGCGCATCAACGGTGAACTCGGTCCACCGGCCCCCAGCCGCTGCCCACCGGCGAGCGCGACACGGACCGGCAGGGTGTTCACGGCGTGCCGGAACAGCCTCTCGGCGATCCGGGCTCGTGCCGGTGCGCGGGGTGCCGCACCGACCGAGTCCCACAGGGGCACCGCCCGCGTGACAGGGCGTGAGGGGGCAAGGCTGGCAGGAGTCAACGGACACCTTTCGAGACGTGCTGTCGACGGGCGACGATCGGGACGCGGCGCAACCACAGCGCCACGCCGTGCAGGCGGATGAGCGCCGAGACGCGGTGCGGTACCAGCGGCCTGCTCAGCGTCGAGCGCACCAGTTGCACCCGGGTGGCGGGCCGTCGTCGTCCGGTCATCACGGCGGTGAGCAGCGGGCCGTCGTCGCCGCGGAGCTGGACGTGGACCCCGAGTCGTTGTCCCGGACGGTCGAACCGCATCACGTAGCGGCCCTGCTCCGGCAGGAACGGCGAGACGTGGAAGTGCTTGTCGGTGTGGGCGCGGCCGGTCTCGTCCGGCCGCAGCAGGTAGCAGTGTCGCTGACCGTAGGTGTTGTGCACCTCCGCGACCACGCACTCCAGCGTCCCGTCGGGCAGGTGGCACCAGTACACGGTTATCGGGTTGAACACGTGGCCCAACGCCCGGGCGTGGGCGAGCATCAGACTCGCCCACCGCCCAGGTCGACCCCTTGCCCGGCCAACCACGCATCGAGGTTTTCGCGGATCGAGACCCGCTCCGGCCCCAGGTGGTCGCGGGACTCGAACCGCGCCAACGGGCGCAGCCACCAGGGGAGTCGCGGGAGGTCGTCCAGGTCCACCAACCAGGTGTGGAGCCGGTGGCGGAACGTCTTGTGGACGTCCACGTGACGGGTGTGACCGACGACGTCGTAGAGAGCGGGGGCGACCACGTCGCTGTCCACACTCACCACCCCGCCCCGAACGCGGTGGCCGCCCGCACTCCGGAGGCGCAGCCGTCCTCGTGGAAACCCCAGCCGTGGTAGGCCCCGGCGTACTGCACGACGGTGTCGCCGAGCTCGTCGAGGTGGTGCTGCGCGGCGACGGACTCCGGGGTGTAGATCGGGTGCCGGTAGGTCGCCCGTGCCAGCACCCGGTTCGGGTCGACGTGGTCGGAGGCGTTGAGCGTGACCAGGTAGTCGCGCGGTTCGGCGAGCCGCATCAGGCGGTTCGTGTCGTAGCTGATCAGCGTCCGGCCCGAGTCGGCCCCGCAGCGTGGTTTGAGGTGGTTCCCCCCGGCCCTCGCGGCGGGCGCGTCCGGCAGCGGCGTGGTGTCGGTGTGCAGCAGGGCCTCGTTGGTGGAGTACTCGAAGGCACCCAGGACCTTGAGTTCGGCGGGGGGTGGGGTCGGCCAGCAGGGACAGCGCCTGGTCGGCGTGGCAGGCGAGCACCACGTGGTCCACCGGGTGCACCGTGTCCGAGTCGTCGCGGATCTCGGCACCGTGCGCCGACCGGTGCACCGATCGCACCGGGGTGGGCAGGTGCACCGCGTCGATTCCCCGGGCGACCCGGCGCACGTACTCCCGCGAACCGCCCACCACCGTCCGCCAGGTCGGGGACCCGGTGACCGACAGCATCCCGTGGTGGCGGAGGAACTCGAACAGGCAGCGCGCCGGGTACCGCCCGCCGGTCTCGTGGTCGGTCGACCACACCGCGGAGACCAGCGGCAGGGCGAAGTGGTCGACGAAGTACTCGGAGTGGCCTCCCGCGCGCAGGAACTCGCCGAGGGTGGGGTCGCCGGCGCCCTCGGGGGCGCCGAGCAACCGGTTCGCCTGCCGGTGGAAGCGCGTGACCTGGGCCAGCATGGACAGGTAGGCGGGGCGGGCGAGGTTGCGGCGCTGGGCGAACAACCCGCCGAGCCGCTTGGCCCCCGCGTACTCCAGGCCGCAGCCCCGGCAGTGCACGCTCATCGACATCTCGGTCGGCTGGGTGGGCCCTCCAGCTCGGAGAACAGCCGCAGCAGGTTCGGGTACGTGCGGTCGTTGTGCACGATGAACCCGCTGTCCACCGCGAGGTCCTGCCCGTCGGCCGTGCGGACGTCGTGGGTGTGGGCGTGGCCCCCGATCCGTTCGTCGGCCTCGAACAGCACCACGTCGTAGCGTCGTCGCAGGAGGTAGGCGGCGGTCAGCCCGGAGACACCGCCACCGATCACGGCGACTCGTCGCCGGCTCACGAGATACCTCCCGTCGCTTCGGGACGTTGCTCGTCGCTCGAGACCGCCTCGCGGGCGAACCGGCGTACCAGGGAGGTCCAGGTTCCGGGGCGGCGCAGCATCGCGTGCCCGTCACCGGCTACGGGCACGAACCGGACGTCGGGATGCCAGCGGCTCGCGGCGCGCACGTACTCGGCGGAAGCGTCCGACGAGGTCGTCCGGTCCCGGTCACCGTGGAGGACGAGCACCCGCCGACCGGCCAGCTGCCGTACCGGTTCGTCGCGTTCGATCCAGGGTGCCAGCGCGCACACCGCGCTCACCCGGTCCGCACCGGCCAGCCGCAGCGCGGCACGCCCGCCCATCGAGTGCCCCAGCAGCACGACGTTCGCGTTCGGGTGTTCGTGGTCGATCCGTTCCAGCACGCGGCTCGCGTCGACCACGGGATGGCGGTGCGGTTCGTTCCACCCGCGCAGCCGGTTGCGCAGCAACCACACGGACGTGTGCTGATCCGCCGTCGCCCGGTGCACCGAGCGTGCGAACGGGACCATGCGCCGGTAGGCGAGCTGCCACGATCGTGTCGGTTCCTCGCTGTGCTGTCTGCCTCCGTGCAACACCAGCACGACGGCGCGGGTCCTGCCGCTGTCGGAGGGCAGTATCCGCAGCGAGGGATCGTGCCGGTCCCGAGGACCGGCAGGGTGTTGGTCGCGCATACCCCTTGTTCGGTACCGCCGGGTAACTCGCTTGGTCGCTGTGAGGGTGAGCACAGAACCGCCTCGGCCGCCAATCCCGCCGCCCCAGGGCTTCGAACCAGTACCGAACCGCGCCGGCGGGGCGGTGATTCGAAACCAGTACGGGAGGACTCGCGTGCTCGAGGGCCGGATTCCGGCGCGACCGCGGCCGGTGGGCGCGGCCGTGCGGATCGAGCGACTGATCACCGAACTGTTCGGGGTGGCACTGCCGGTGGGGATCACCGCCTGGGACGGCGGCAGCGCCGGACCGCCCGGAACCCCCCGCGTGCTGCTGCGGCATCGTCGCGCACTGCGCCACGTCGTGTGGAGCCCGGGGGGGGCTGGGGCTGGCGCGAGCGTTCGTCTCGGGGGACCTCGACGTGGCGGGCGACCTTGCCGAGGGGTTGCGTCGTTGCTGGGCACTGGCTCGTGAGCAGCGGACCGGCCACCTGCGGTTCGATCTCCGGCAGTGGCACCGGATCGTCGGTGTCGCCGCGCGGCTCGGGGCGATCGGCCCTCGGCCCGAGATCCCCGCGAGCGAGGCGCGGCTTTCGGGGGCGCTGCACACGCGGGGCCGTGACCGCTCGGCCGTGGCGCACCACTACGACACCGGCAACGAGTCCTACGAAC
The DNA here is from genome assembly GCF_014137975.1 of Halosaccharopolyspora lacisalsi. Taxonomy (GTDB): domain Bacteria; phylum Actinomycetota; class Actinomycetes; order Mycobacteriales; family Pseudonocardiaceae; genus Halosaccharopolyspora; species Halosaccharopolyspora lacisalsi. Next base: position 491,728 of record NZ_JACGWZ010000001.1, read on the forward strand.
TGCTGCTGGACCCGCACGTGGTCTACTCCTGGGTACTGGACCTCCGCGGCCGCCGACTACACGCTGACCGACGCCCAGGAGGACAAGCTCGCCCTCATCTGCCGCAAGCTGGGCCTGACCGGCGGGACCCGATTGCTCGACGTCGGCTGCGGCTGGGGCTCGCTGATCCTGTACGCGGCCCAGCGCTACGGAGTCCACGCCACGGGAGTGACGCTGTCGCGGCAGCAGGCCGACCACGTGCGGCGACGCGTCGAACAACTCGGTCTGCGCGGGCGGGTCGAGGTCCGGCTCCAGGACTACCGGGAACTCGACGACCAGCCCTACGGCGCCGTTGCCTCGGTGGAGATGGGCGAGCACGTCGGCGAGTCGAACTCCCCGGTGTACGTGCGGACGCTGCATCGGTTGCTGCGCCCGCGCGGGCGGCTGCTGCTGCAACAGGTGTCCCGGGCAAGCACGGCGCCCGGTGGTGGTGCGTTCATCGAGTCCTACATCGCACCGGACATGAGCATGGTTCCGGTGGGACGCACGCTCGACCACCTCGAAGAGGCCGGTTTCGAGGTGCGCGGCGTTCAGGTGATGCGCGAGCACTACGTGCGCACGATGCGCTCGTGGGCGCGCACCCTGGACGAGCACTGGGACGAGCACTGGGACGAGGCCGCGCGACTGGTGGGTGTCGAACAGGCGCGGGTGTGGCGGCTCTACCTGGCGGGCGGTGCGCTCGCGTTCGAGGAGAACCGCATGGGCGTGAACCAGGTCCTGTCGGTGCGGCCCGCCTCCGACGGGGGCAGCGGGATGCCGCTGGTCTCGGAGGGCTGAGATGAGTATCGCGTCCGTGGCGGGGCTCGCCGCGACGGGACTGGCCGCGGCGCTGGTCACCGTCTCCGTCACTTTCGTCCTCGCACGCCGCCGTGGCCGCTACGACACCATCGACACCGCGTGGGGTGCGGGGTTCGCGGTGATCGCGCTCGTCTCCTTCGCCGTCGCCGGTGCGTGGGATCCGCGCGGTACGGGGCTCGCGGCACCGGTGGTCACCGCGCTCACCGTGGGGGTGCGGTTGTCGGTGCACCTGCCTCGGCGGAATCGCGGCAAGCCGGAGGATCCGCGCTACCAGGAGATGGTGCGTCGGGCGGGCGACAACCCCGCCCCGCACATGTCGTGCGGGTTTACCTGACGCAGGCGGCGGTCATGTGGTTCGTGTCGCTGCCGGTGCAGCTGGCTCATTCGGCCGGGGGTCCGGTCCGCTGGTGTGGCTGGGGGCGTCGTCTGGGGGGATCGGTCTCGTCTTCGAGGTCGTGGGTGACGAGCAGCTGCGCCGGTTCCGGGCCGACCCGGCCAACGCGGGTGAGGTGCTCGACCGGGGGCTGCGGCGCTACACCAGGCATCCCAACTACTTCGGTGACGCCTGCGTGTGGTGGGGGCTGTACCTGGTGGCCTGCTCGGTCCCGTTCGGTGCGGTGACCGTGCTCTCGCCGGTGCTGATGACCTGGTTGCTGGCCCGGGGCACCGGCAAGCCCCTGCTGGAGCGCGGCATCGCCAAGCGTCGTCCTGCCTACGCCGACTACGTCCGCCGCACCAGCGGCTTCCTGCCCCTACCGCCCAAGCGGGGGTGAGGGCTGCGGCGGAAGGCACGCAACTCGAACTCGGTTCGAGTCTCCCGGGCAGACGATGCACACGCTCTGAACCCGGGATGTCAGCTCGACTGAACGTCGATGAGCCCGCGAAGCGCGAACTTGATGGTCTCGACCTCGTCCGGGGACAGGCGTGCTCGGTGGCGCCATCGGAGCCGTTCTCGACTGATGGATTTCACGTGGTCACACATGGCGAACGTGGGTCGGGACAGGCTGTTTAGCCGCGGCTGGTAGGGCAGGCCCCGATCGGTGGTGGTGCCGGGTACCACGATCGCCAGCCCGTTCGGCAGGGCACACTCGAAAGCGGTGGAGATGATGACCGCGGGCCGGAGTCCGGCCTGTTCGTGACCGACCTGCGGGTTGAAGTCCGCCCACCACACTTGCCAGGGCGCGAGGTGCTGGTCGCTCATGCGGGTAGGTCGGGGTCGGTCTCGGCCAGGCCTTCGTGCTCGTCGCGGTAGTCCTGAAGCTCGGCTTCGTCCAGTCGGGCCAGGGCGGCGAACGACTCGTGTTCCCAAGCCAGTCGCGCCACGGTCTCGTCCAGGCTCGCGCCGCCGAAATCGCGTTCGGCGATGCGGGCCAGCGCGTCCCGACTGCTCGTCGTGATCCGCATACTCGTTTGCATACTATGAGCATACACCCGTTCGGTGCGGTGACCGTGCTCTCGCCGGTGCTGATGACCTGGTTGCTGGCCCGGGGCACCGGCAAGCCCCTGCTGGAGCGCGGCATCGCCAAGCATCGTCCTGCCTACGCCGACTACGTCCGCCGCACCAGCGGCTTCCTGCCCCTACCGCCCAAGCGGGGGTGAGGTCGTGAAACTCAAACTCGGTTTTGGTTTCACGTACAGCGACGCACAAACCTAAAAGCGGGTTTGAGTTTGTCGAGAAGCGAGGCACCCCCGGCCCGTGAGGCTGGGGGCGCCTCGCTGTCGCGGATCAGGCGAAGCGGTCGGCCTTGATCGCGGCGACGAACGCCGACCACTGTGCGCCGGTCGTGGTGAAGTGGCCGGTGTCGCGATCCTTCGTGTCGCGCACCGCCGCGCCACCGGCGATGTGGCCGAACTCGACGCAGCTGGTGCGTTGGCTCGAGCGGCTCGGCCTACGCCACCCGTTGGGCTGTGGAGTCGTGTCGCACCGTCCTCCCGATCATCTGCACGGGTGACGGTGAACTCTCTTGATACCTCGGGGCATCGCCACCTCGTGGAGGTTGGGGACCGCTTCCTGGTACGCGGCGGCGGTGTCCGGGCCGTGCAGGGTGACGGACGAACGGGGGTGCTCCGTGCGCACGATGGGAGCGACCTTGTCGAACTCGAAGAGCACGAACGAACCCGCAGAGGAGGGTGGAGCCTGGTTGAGCCACCGCGCAGGATGCGCACGTCGATGTTCGGCCACTCCGCTCTTCGCTCTCCTCCGGGCGGTGGAACGGTTAACCTGGCGGTAGCCGTGCGGAAGATGTGACCGTGGAGTGCGACTGTGGGAGTGCGGTTGTGAACGAGGACGTTCGCGCTTCGGACACGGAGCGGGAAGCGGTGATCGAGCGGCTTCAGCGGGCGCTGTCCCAGGGGCGGCTGAACGTGGCCGAGTGCGACGAACGCATCGCCTCCGCCTACGTCAGCACGACGCGGGCGGAGTTGGCGCTGCTGACGCGGGACCTTCCGGGCAACCTCTGGTAGGGGCGATGTCAGTTCTCGGTGCTGGTGGGGCCGTCGTCGGTCCGACCATCGGCGCGCCATCGTGCCGGGGACGGTTCGGTGTCGGACTTCGACTCGGTCGGTGTCGGATCCTGGTTGATGGTCTGCCCGGTGGCGTGCTCGAAAAAGCGCAGCACCTCCACCGGGAACGGCATCACCAGCGTGCTGTTCTTCTCCGCGGCCACTTCGACCACCGTCTGCAGCAGGCGCAACTGCAGGGAGCCCGGTGACGCCTCCATCGCGTCGGCGGCCTCGGCCAGCTTGTTCGACGCCTGCAGCTCACCTTCGGCGTTGATCACCCGGGCACGCCGGTCGCGCTCGGCCTCGGCCTGCCGCGACATCGAGCGCTGCATGCCCTCGGGCAGCGAGACCTCCTTGGTCTCGACCCGGTCGATGCTGATGCCCCAGTCCTCGGTCGGTGCGTCGATGACCCCGCGCAGCTCACTGTTGATCTGCTGGCGGTCCGTCAGCAGCGTGTCCAGGTCGGCCCGGCCGATCACCGAGCGCAAGGACGTCTGCGCGACCTGGGAGGTGGCGTGCAGGTAGTCCGAAACATTGATCACGGCTTTGACCGGGTCCTCCACCCGGAAGTACACGACGGCGTCCACGGCGATCGAGACGTTGTCCCTGGTGATGGCTCCCTGGGCGGGGACGTCGAGCACGGTGGTCTGGACCGGCACCTTCCGCATCCGGTCCACGAACGGCACGATCACGCGCAGTCCCGGTTCGCGCACCGGTGACAGCAATCGGCCGAAGCGCAGCACCACTCCGCGCTGATACTGCTGAACAGCGTTCAGTCCCGCGCCCACGAGCACGAGCACGAGCAGGACGATGACGACGATCGCCGTCCACACAACTTCCACCGGCTTACGCTCCTTCCGCGCAGCGGAGCTCCGCGCACTCTCCGCTTTCACACAGAATACGCCCCGATACTGTGCGGAACCGGTGCGTCACCGCAAGCGCTGTGCCTGTTCCTTGCTCACGCGGGAGGTGGTGGCGCATCGCGTGCAGGTCAGCGTCCGGCGGACGCGCACGGGAAGCAGCGGGACGAAGAACAGGCTGAACTTGGTCACGACCTTGTCCAGCGCCGCGGCGAAGGTTCCGCCGCAGACGGAGCAGTACCGCATCACCACGGCCAGCCGTCGGGTCGAGCTCCGCAGCCCGAAAAGAATGAACAAGGGTGCCTCCTCGCCGCGTCACCACGCCCACGGTAGGCCCGAAACCGACTTGGAAGCGCGCGGATCGGCTTGCTCGGCGGGTGCGGGTGGGCCCGGGCTGGCCCGCCCCGCCGGGTTGTGCGATTTTCCCTAAACTTGTGCCACAACTTCAGGGAAAATCGCACCGTCACCAGAGCTCGCCGAGCGCGGCGGTGACGAGGGTCTCCACTCCGGTGCGCAGCGTCGGGTACAGCACCGGGGCGAACAGCGGTGAGTGGTTGGAGGGGATGTCGCGGTCGACGGTATCCGCCGCCCTGGCCGCCGCGACGCGCTCCGGGTCCATCCCCCCGACGAACCAGAACACCGCGGGCGCCTCGGCGGCCGTGCCGAACGTCCCGAAGTCCTCGCTGCCCGCCACCAGCGGACCCGAACGCACGCGGTCCGGCCCGAAGTGGGCGCGGAACCGCTCGGACACCCGCTCGGTGGCCGACTCGTCGTTGACGTTGCTCGGGAACGAGGTGATGGGGGTGATCTCCGGGGGCTTCGGCGCTCCGGCCGCCTGCGCCTCGGCGTGCACGATCCGGTGCGTGGCCGCGACGACGCGTTCGCGCACCTCCGGGTCGAACGAGCGGATGTTGACCGTCAGTTCGGCCTCGGACGGGATGACGTTGTGCGTGGTTCCCGCCTGCAGCGATCCGACGGTCACCACGGCCGACTCGGTGGGTGCGACCTCGCGCGAGACGATGGTCTGCAACCGCAGCACCGTCGAGGAGGCGAGCACGACCGGGTCGGTGGTCGCCTCGGGACGTGAGCCGTGTCCACCCCGGCCGAACATCCGCACGCGGAAGGCGTCGGTGGCCGCCATCACCAGCCCCGGGCGGGTGAAGACCTCGCCGGCGGACATGGGCCCCACGTGCTGGCCGAAGGCGATGTCCGGGCACCCGAACCGCTCGAAGAGCCCGTCCTCGATCATCCCCTCGGCACCGCCGCCCGCCTCCTCGCCGGGCTGCAACACCACCTGGAGCGTCCCCGACCACTCGGACCGGCCCGCGGCCAGCAGACGCGCGGCCCCGAGCATCCACGTGACGTGCATGTCGTGCCCGCAGGCGTGGGTCACCGGCACCACGTCCCCCTCGTCGTTGGTGGCGGTGGCCGCACTGGCGTAGTCCAGTCCGGTCCGTTCCCGGACCGGCAGCGCGTCCATGTCCGCTCGCAGCAGCACGGTCGGTCCCGTCCCGTTGCGCAGCAGACCGACCACGCCGGTGCGGCCCACACCGGTGGTCACCTCGAAGCCCGCGTCCCGCAGCGCGCGGGCGGCGATGCCGGCCGTGCGGTGCTCGGCGAACGACAGCTCGGGATTCCGGTGCAGGTCGACGTAGAGGCTCTCGTACTCGGGCAGCAGGGCTTCCAGCCCGTCCAGTACCGACGTCATCGTTCCTCCCGGGATTCATCGATCACCGCGAGTCTCGTCCCGGAACTACCCACCCACGGGGCGGGGCGAAGCACCCGACGGGACGGGCACCCCCGCCGGGAGCGGACCCGGTCGGTGCGGCGGTCCGGGACGGCTGCGCTCACTCCGGCGGTTTTCGCCGGTGGGCGCGGGCGACGAGGTGGTCGACGAGGTGCTGGAGGGGATACGACAGGGACCACAGGCTCACCGCGCCGACGGCGCAGACCACTCCGAGAATCCACCCCGCCACGACGTCCGAGGGGGCGTGGACGCCGAGGATCACCCGGGACAGGCCGACGACCGTCACCAGCAGCAGGGCCGTGGTGACGGTGGCCGCGCGGGAGGCCCGCGAGCTCAGCACGCGCAGCAGCAGGAAGACGAGCACCAGGTACACGGCAGCCGAGTGGCTCGAGTGCCCGGACGGGAAGCCGAAACCGTCCTCGGGGGTGGCCAGCGGGGCCGGGGCCGGGCGGGGTCGTGCGACGAGGAGTTTGATCAGGAACACCGCGAGGGCGTCGATGACGCCGGTCACCGCCAGCAGCAGGGCCGGAACCCAGGACCGGGTACGTACGCGCAGGTACACGGCCGCCACGACGCTCACTCCGGTGAGCACCAGGTCGTCCCCGATCCAGGTGAGCACCCCGAAAGTCGTGACCAGAGCGTGAGTGCGGATCGCGGCGACGAGTTCCAGCAGGCGCCGGTCCAGTCCGAGCAGCGGGCCGCCCTCGTGAACCTGCTCGGCCAGCTCCCCGAACATCCACAGTCCGAGCGCGACCAGCAGCAGTCCCGCCACGGGGGGCAACCACGGGTACGCGGCGGCCAGGTCGCGCAGGCTCGCTCGACGCTGCTCGCCGGAGTCGCGTGTGGGCTCGTCGTTGCTTCGCGCGGAAGCCACTGTCACGGATCACGCTCCGAAGGATGTCGTGAACAGGTTCCGCGGTCGGATTCTACCGACATCCGGGCCGGTTTCGGTGTTCGTGAACACACCATCACCGCGAACGGCGGGTTCCGTGGCGGGCACGACCCATGAGAAGCGAAAACCCCAGGTCGAATGAGCTGGGGTAGCGGTGCGCCAAGAGGGACTCGAACCCACAACCCACTGATTAAGAGTCAGTTGCTCTGCCATTGAGCTATTGGCGCTTTGAGTTTGTTGGCCGACTTGCGTTCCGTCCGGAATCTTTCCTTGCCGGCGACAAGTAGAACTCTAGCACGGTTGTCGGGGGTGCGATTCGAGGGGGGGTCTCGAGCGGTGGAGCTCTCGCCGCGGCGTCGAGGTAACGCGGGAGTGACGGTTTCGGGCCGGACGCAACCCGTCCGGGTGGGGGCGCGTCCCACGGGTGGCAACCAAGAATTATTACACTACGTGTACGATTGCTTGCAATTGTACCGATCGGGTGAGCCTTGAGGCTGCCCGATCGGGACGTGTCGGATCGGGATGAACGAAATGTGGCGCATGCGTAACTCATCCAGGAGAGCAGCACCCTTGCTCCGTCGGGGGCTCTCCGTGCTCGTCGTCGGCGTGGTCGCCGTTCTCCTCGCAAGTTGTGGCGGTGCGGTCCAGAGCGCGGGCGGCAAGCGGTCGGTCACCGTTCCTCCGGAGGAGCCCTCGGTGCGGTTGGCCCCCGGGGACGGGGCCGAGGACGTTTCACCGACGGGTGAGATCAAGGCCACGGCGACCAACGCGAAGATCACCGAGGCGGTGCTGACCAACTCCTCCGGCGAGCGGGTCGAGGGCGAGCTCACGTCAGAGGACACGACGTGGAAGGTGGCCGAGCCCCTCGGCTACGGCAAGTCCTACACGCTGCGGGTCACCGCCGAGGGGCCCAGCGGCGAACCGATCACCCGCACCAGCGAGTTCGGCACCCTGACGCCCGAACACCAGACCTACGTGTCGATGAACCCGGTGGACGGCCAGACGGTCGGTGTCGGCCAACCACTGGCCTTCTACTTCAGCGAGGACGCCCCCGCGCCGGACAAGAAACGTGCCGAGAAGGCGATCGGCATCCACACCGAACCCCACGTCGACGGCGCGTTCTACTGGTTCGACGACCGCGAGGTGCACTGGCGACCCAAGGAGTACTGGAAGTCGGGGACGAAGATCACGGTCAACGTCGACGTCTACGGCGAGAACCTCGGCAACGGCGTCTACGGCAAGGCCGACCGCACCGCCACCATCACCATCGGGGACAGGGTGATCCTGCGCGCCGACGGTGCCACGCACCAGATGTCGGTCGAGGTCAACGGTCAGGTCCTGCGCACCATCCCGGTCTCGTTGGGCATGCCGAAGTATCCGTCGCACAGCGGCGTCCACGTCGTCATGCGCAAGCACGAGGAGTATCTGATGGACTCCACGACCTTCGGCCTGGGGCTGGACGAGGGCGGCTACAAGACGAAGGCCAAGTGGTCCGTGCGGATCTCCAACGGCGGGGAGTTCCTGCACGCGGCGCCGTGGTCGGTGGGCGCCCAGGGCGAGCGCAACGTCAGCCACGGCTGCGTCAACATGAGCCTCGCCGACGCCAAGTGGGTCTACGACCTCGTGGGCAAGGGTGACGTCGTCACGATCACGAACTCCGGAGGGAAGCCGCTGCCCTCCTGGGACGGTTTCGGTGACTGGCAGGTTCCCTGGAGCGAGTGGACGGGCGGTAACTACTGACCACGAACGGGCCCCGATTTCGTCGTTTCGGCCCGCCGTGCCCCGTGAACTGGTAAGAACGCGGCCGTGCGAAGCGATGTGGGTAGTGACGAGGTCGAAAGGTTCCGGTGGATACGCTCCAGCGCCGTGCAGGACGCGGGCTGCCTGACCCTGGTGCGTTCCCCGGACACCGCCGGAGTGGCCGCGGCCTTCGGGGCGGTGCTCGACCGGGCTCGCGGTTGGGGGTTCGACGAGTTCTGCGAGGAGTCCTTCGCCCGTTTCGAGCAGCACTCGATGATCGCGGTGCGATCGCGGGGGAACTGGACCCTGGTCGCCGAGGAGAACGGGTTCGAGGGCAGTCGTCCCGAGGTGCTGTGCCGGGTCAGCGCGGGGACCGAGGCGGTCTCGGTGTTCTGGAACGTCGACGCGGAGACGGAGTTCAACCACGCGGTCGGCGGGGAGGTCCGGACTTCCTTCGAGGCCCTGTTCCCCGACCAGCGCGCGGGCACGGACCCGGACGCGCTGGAGCGGATCCGGGGTGACCTGCCCTGGGGCCGGGTACTCGACGGGGTCGACACCGTCGGACTGATGCTGGCGCTGGCCGCCCGGGTCACCGGCAGGGTGCTCACTCCGGAGTGCTTCGAGGGCGAGTTCACGACTTACCCGGTCGCTTCCCGGGACGATGCGACCGGGGGAGCACGATGAGGGGCGTGTTGCGGTTTCTGCGCCGCCGCTTTCGCGGTCACGAGTCCGAGTCCGGTACCGATGTCGCCACCGACGCTCGGGTACGCGCGTTGACGTTCTGGCAGCGGTGGTACGACCTGCTTCCCGAGGTCAGCGCCGCTCTCGGCGACGGCGAGTCGAGTCGGGTCGACCACCAGCTCGCCGAGGCCGTCGCGCTCGTGCACCCGCGGCTCACCTTCTCCATCGAGCGCGGGAACCGAGCGGTCTACGCGCTGGTGGTGACCGGTCAGGCCGATCCCGAACTGCGGCCCTACACCGACGCGTGGAGGGCCGCGGCCCCTGAAACGGACTCGCTGTGGGAGTACCACGACGCCGTCCCCCCGGTTCCGGATCCGACGCAGGTCACGGTCAACCTGCACGGCGGGAAGTACCCGCTGGAGCAGGTGCTGGTCGCTGCTCAGGTCGACGCCGGCCTGGTGGACGTGGCCGTCTACCACCCCGGCTTCGCCGAGCTCGGCGAAGCCGAGCGCGAGGCGCTGACCTTCCTTCCGCTGCACGCCACGCTCGGCGAACGCGTGGCCGCCGACCGCCTCGGCCGGGTGGAGACCGCCGAGCGGGAACCGCAGGGCAGCATGGACCTGCTGGAGTTCCGTGACCTCGTGCGCGGCTTGGACGGGGAGCCGGGTGATCCCGAGCGGGGGGAGGACTGCTGAGCGCGGGCGGTGTTTCCCACCGGAAAACGCCCCCACCGCGAGGCACCGCGTGTCGCTGTCGGGGTTGCTGGTTAGTCTCGTGACGTGACCAGCACCGGCCCAGATCGCGCGCTCGACGACCGCACCGCTTCCGGAACCGCCCTGCCCGCGGAGAACGCCGCGGGCAGCACGGCCGAGGGCGCCGAGGACATCCCGAGCGAGGTGCGCGAACGCCACGGCGCCCTCGCCGAGGAAGTCCGCGCGCACCAGTTCCGGTACTACGTGCTGGACTCGCCGACGATCACCGACGGCGAGTTCGACGAGCTGCTCGAGCGGCTGCGCGAGCTGGAGGACGAGCATCCGGCGCTGCGTTCGGCCGACTCGCCGACCCAGCAGGTCGGCGGCACCTTCTCCACCGAGTTCACCACCGTCGACCACCTCGAGCGGATGCTGAGCCTGGACAACGCGTTCGACACCGGGGAGCTGCGGGCGTGGGTCGAGCGGGTCGAGCGCGAGACGGGTACCGGCCCGCACTACCTGTGCGAGCTCAAGATCGACGGGCTGGCGGTCAACCTGCTCTACAGGGACGGCCGCCTGGAACGCGCGCTGACCAGGGGCGACGGGCGCACCGGTGAGGACGTCACGCTCAACGTGCGCACGATGTCCGACGTGCCCGAGCGGCTGTCGGCCGAGTCGGAGTACCCGGTCCCCGGTCTGGTGGAGATCCGGGGCGAGGTGTTCTTCCGGCTCGACGAGTTCACCGAGTTCAACGCCTCGCTGGTGGACGCGGGCAAGACCCCCTTCGCGAACCCGCGCAACGCTGCCGCCGGATCGCTGCGGCAGAAGGACCCCCGGGTGAGCCGCGACAGGCCGTTGCGCATGATCTGTCACGGGTTGGGCAGGCGTGAGGGCTTCGAGCCGGTCAGGCAGTCGGAGTCCTACGAGGCGCTGCGGGCGTGGGGGCTGCCGGTCTCGCGCCACACGGTCGTGCTCTCCACGATGAACGAGCTCGTCGACCACGTTCGCTACTGGGAGGGGAACCGGCACGCCGCCGAGCACGAGATCGACGGTGTCGTGATCAAGGTCGACGAGGTGTCGCTGCAGCGCAGGCTCGGCACTACCGCGCGTGCGCCGCGGTGGTCGATCGCCTACAAGTACCCGCCCGAGCAGGCGACCACCGAGTTGCGCGACATCCAGGTCAACGTCGGCCGCACCGGGCGGGTGACGCCGTACGCGGTGATGGAGCCGGTCAAGGTGGCCGGTTCGACGGTGGCGATGGCGACCCTGCACAACGCCGACGAGGTGCGCCGCAAGGGGGTCCTGATCGGGGACCGGGTCGTCATCCGCAAGGCCGGCGAGGTGATCCCCGAGGTGCTGGGGCCGGTGGTCGACGCGCGCGACGGCGGTCAGCGCGAGTTCGCGATGCCCACCGAGTGCCCGGAGTGCGGATCGACGCTGCGCCGGGAGAAGGACAGCGACATCGACATCCGGTGTCCGAACTCGCGATCCTGTCCGGCGCAGCTGCGGGAGCGGCTGTACCACCTGGCCGGCCGCGGCGCCTTCGACATCGAGGTGCTGGGCTACGAGTCGGCCACCGCGCTGCTGGACTCGGGGGTGCTGACCGACGAGGGGGACGTGTTCGCGCTCGACCGGAACAAGCTGCTGGCCACGCCGCTGTTCCGGACCAAGGAGGGCACGCTCTCGGCCAACGGCGTCAAGCTGCTCGACAACCTGGAGGAGGCCAAGCACCGTCCGCTGTGGCGGGTGCTGGTGGCGCTGTCGATCCGCCACGTCGGGCCGACGGCGGCTCAGGCACTGGCCAGGGCGTTCGGCTCCATCGACCGGATCGAGGAGGCCACCGAGGAGGAGCTGGCGGCCGTGGACGGCGTCGGTCCCACGATCGCGTCCGCCGTCGTGGAGTGGTTCACCGTGGACTGGCACCGCGACGTGGTGCGCAAGTGGTGCGCGGCGGGCGTGCGGATGGCCGACGAGCGGGACGAGTCGGTGCCGCGCAACCTTGAGGGGCTGTCGATCGTGGTCACCGGGTCGATGGAGAGCTACTCCCGCGACGAGGCCAAGGAGTACATCATGAACCGCGGTGGTCGCGCCGCCGGTTCGGTGTCGAAGAAGACGGCCTTCGTCGTGGCCGGGGACTCGCCCGGTTCGAAGTACGACAAGGCCGTGCAGCTCGGGGTGCCGGTACTGGACGAGAACGGCTTCCGGATCCTGCTCGACCACGGCCCGGACGCCGCCGCCGACGCCGCCCTGTCGGTGGAGTGAGCGCGGCCATCGACCAGCTCGCCGGCAATCCTCGGCCCGCCGGCGTGGCCGCCGTGAAATCCCCGCCCGGCTGCTTGCGGCTCCGCGTCGGCGATTACCGCGTGCTCTACGAGGTCCAGGACCACCACTTGGTCGTGCTCGTCATCGACCTCGGTCGTCGCCGTGAGATCCACGATCGCTGAGTGCTCTTCGTCAGCCCCTCAGCTGTCGAGGACGACGGAGACGATTCCGGCCAGGTGGGTGAGCCGGGCGACCTCGGAGGCGCGGAACATCGGACCTCCCGGACGTCCGGCCAGCAGCACCCGGTCGGGTTTGCCGATGGGGGTGGCGGCGAGCTCGGTGCCGAGTTCCTTCCAGGTGTGCGGCACCCACTCCTCGTCGGAGTCCAGTATGGTCGCCCGGGGCAGCGGCAGCCACGGCACGTCGAGGTAGTCGTCCTGCGGTGCCGAGGTGCTGGAGGCCAGGTGCTCGGCGCCGCCCGTGCGGTGCCCGAACACGATCGCCCACCCCGAGCGAATGATCTTGGGGACGCCCTCGGCGAACAGGTGCAGCCCGCGCCCGGGCTCGGCGGCGATCTCCTCCACCAGCTCCAGCTCGCGGTGGGTGTCGAGCACTCCCGCGTAGGGGCGCACCGCGTCGACCTCCACGCCGTTGATGGACTCCGCCGCGGTGATGAGCACGTCCGGCAGCCGTCCGGAGGGCAGCTCCACGACCATGTCGTCGACGGCGATCTCGCTGCCGCGTTCGACGACGTCGACGCTGAGGATGTCGGCACCGACCTCGCCCAGTGCGCCGGCCACCGCCCCCAGGATTCCGGGGCGGTCCGGGACTTGCACCCGGATCAGGAAGGACACCGGAGACCACGCCTTCACGCTTCGTGCGCGGCACCTTGCCGGCCGCGCGGGAGTGCGCACGCGCGGACCTTCGACATCGACCGCGGTGCGAGGAGCAGGCGGCACAGATTGTGGCAGACATGGCCAGTGTCGCGGTGAGCCCGCCGTGACCGTGGCCTTAATTCCGCCCCCGCCCGGCGGCCCGCCGCCACCCCCATAAACTTGGGGTGATATCCCGGACCCGGCGCGACCGCGCCGGTGCCGGGTATGAGCAGTGACATCACCCATCGGACATGCTCAGGGAGCCCGCGCAGTGCCCACGATCTCCCGTGACGAGGTGGCCCACCTCGCCGGATTGGCCAGGCTGGCCGTCACCGAGGCAGAACTCGACACCTTCGCCGGTCAGCTCGACGACATTCTCGATTCGGTGGCCAAGGTGAACGAGGTCGCCGCCGAGGACATCCCACCCACCTCGCACGCCGTGCCGTTGACCAACGTCTTCCGTGAGGACGTCGTCCGCCCGGGGCTCTCGCGCGAGCAGGCGCTCGCGAACGCTCCCGCGACGGAGGAGAACCGCTTCCGCGTGCCTCGGATTCTCAGTGAGGAGGCCTGATGACCTCGACCGCATCCGGCGGTGACGCCGAACTGACCGGTTTGAGCGCCTCCGAGCTCGCCGCCAAGATCTCCGCGGGGGAGACCTCCTCGGAGGAGGTGACCCGGGCGCACCTGGACCGCATCGCCGCCGTCGACCCCGAGGTGCACGCCTTCCTCCATGTCGACGCCGACGGCGCCGTCGAGGCCGCGCGGGGAGCCGACGAGGCCCGCTCGGCGGGCGGGGCCGCTTCGCCGCTCGCCGGCGTTCCGCTGGCCCTCAAGGACGTGCTGACCACCAGCGACATGCCGACCACGTGCGGCTCCAAGATGCTGGAGGACTGGACGTCGCCCTACGACTCCACGGTCGTGCAGCGGCTGCGCGCGGCAGGAGTGGTCGTTCTCGGCAAGACGAACATGGACGAGTTCGCGATGGGCTCCTCCACCGAGAACTCCGCCTACGGCCCGACGCGCAACCCGTGGGACACCGACCGCGTCCCCGGCGGGTCCGGCGGCGGCTCCTCGGCCGCGCTGGCCGCCTTCGAGGCGCCGCTGGCCATCGGTACCGACACCGGTGGTTCCATCCGCCAGCCCGCCGCGGTGACCGGCACCGTCGGTGTCAAGCCCACCTACGGTGGCGTGTCCCGGCACGGGTTGGTGGCGTTCTCCTCCTCGCTGGACCAGGCCGGTCCGTGCGGGCGGACCGTGCTCGACGCCGCCCTGCTGCACGAGGTCATCGCCGGCCACGACCCGATGGACGCGACGTCGATCGACGCGCCGGTGCCCAGGGTCACCGCCGCCGCGCGGGAAGGCGCGGCCGGTGACCTGCGCGGCGTGCGCGTCGGTGTCGTGCGCGAGTTCGGCGGTCAGGGCTACCAGGAGGGCGTGCAGCAGTCCTTCCGCGCCGCCGTGGACCAGCTCACCGAGCTGGGCGCCGAGGTCGTCGAGGTCTCCTGCCCGCACTTCGAGCACGCGTTGAGCGCCTACTACCTCATCGCGCCCAGCGAGTGCTCCTCGAACCTGGCCCGGTTCGACGCGATGCGCTACGGCCTGCGCGTCGGCGACGACGGCAGCCGCAGCACCGAGGAGGTCATGTCGCTGACCAGGGAGGCCGGCTTCGGCCCCGAGGTCAAGCGTCGGATCATGCTCGGCACCTACGCGCTGTCGGCGGGCTACTACGAGGCTTACTACGGCCAGGCGCAGAAGGTCCGCACCCTGGTCACCCGCGACTTCGCCGCCGCCTTCGAGCAGGTCGACGTGCTGGTCTCGCCGACCACGCCGACCACGGCCTTCCGCATCGGCGAGCGGGTCGAGGACCCGATGGCGATGTACCTGGCCGACCTGTGCACGATCCCGTCGAACCTCGCGGGCAACGCGTCCATGAGCGTTCCGTCCGGCCTGTCCGCCGAGGACGGCCTGCCGGTGGGGTTGCAGATCATGGCACCGCCCATGGCCGACGACCGGCTCTACCGGATCGGCGCGGCCTACGAGACCGCCCGCGACGCCGCCACGGGCGGCACCCTGCTCGACCGCGTTCCGCGACTGGAGGTGGCGTCATGAATCCGAAGACCAAGGCGGCCGTGCTGGTGGCTTCCCAGGTCGCCGGAGCCTTCGGGCTGCCGGCCAAGATCCGCGAGGCCCGCAGGGACGGGGACCGGCTCGCGCTGCTCGACGCGGTGGTGACCGCGCTCAGCATCATCACCGGCACCGCGCTTGCGGTGCGCACACTGCGCCAGGAGGAGGTCGAGAAGTGACCGCCGTCGCCGAGATCATGGATTACGACGAGGTCCTGGAGCGCTTCGATCCGGTGCTCGGTCTCGAAGTGCACGTGGAGCTGTCGACGGACACGAAGATGTTCTGCGGCTGCCCCAACTTCTTCGGCAGCGACCCCAACACCCAGGTGTGCCCGGTGTGCTTGGGAATGCCCGGTGCCCTGCCGGTGGTCAACGGCAAGGCGGTGGAGTCGGCGATCCGGATCGGACTGGCGCTGAACTGCGAGGTCGCCGAGCAGTGCCGGTTCGCCAGGAAGAACTACTTCTACCCGGACATGCCCAAGAACTTCCAGACCTCCCAGTACGACGAGCCGATCGTCTTCGAGGGGCACCTCGACGTCGTCCTCGACGACGGCGAGACGTTCCGGGTGGGCATCGAGCGCGCCCACATGGAGGAGGACACCGGCAAGTCGCTGCACGTCGGCGGCGCTGACGGGCGCATCCACGGTGCCGAGCACTCGCTGCTGGACTACAACCGTGCCGGCGTGCCGCTCATCGAGATCGTGACCAAGCCGATCACCGGGGCCGGTCACCGTGCCCCCGAGGTGGCGCGGGCCTACGTCACCGCGCTGCGCGACCTGCTGCGGTCGATGCACGTCTCCGACGTGCGCATGGACCAGGGGTCGCTGCGCTGCGACGCCAACGTCTCGCTGAGCCCGAAGGGGTCCGGGGAGTTCGGTACCCGCACCGAGACCAAGAACGTCAACTCCCTGCGCAGCGTCGAGCGGGCCGTGCGCTACGAGATGCGGCGCCACGCCGCGGTGCTGGCCTCCGGCGGCGAGATCGTGCAGGAGACGCGGCACTTCGACGAGTCGACCGCTTCCACCTCGTCGGGCAGGCCCAAGGAGACCGCCGAGGACTACCGCTACTTCCCGGAGCCGGACCTGGTTCCCATCGCGCCGTCGCAGGAGTGGGTCGAGCAGCTGCGCACCACGCTGCCCGAGCTGCCGTGGCAGCGCCGGCGCAGGGTGCAGCAGGACTGGCAGCTTTCCGACGAGGAGCTTCGCGACCTCGTCAACGCCGGTGCCCTTGACCTGGTCGCGGCGACCGTGGACGCGGGAGCGTCCCCCGCCGAGGCGCGGTCCTGGTGGGTGGCCTACCTCAGCCAGCAGGCCAACGAGCGTGGCGTGGACCTGGCTTCGCTGCCGATCACTCCGGAGCAGGTGGCCCGGGTCGTCGAGCTCGTGGGCGAGGGCACGTTGACCCACAAGCTCGCTCGCCAGGTCGTGGACGGTGTGCTGGCGGGTAAGGGCGACCCGGACGAGGTGGTGGCCGCCGAGGGAATCGAGGTCGTCTCCGACGACTCGGCCCTGCAGAGCGCGATCGACGAGGCACTGGCGGCTCAGCCGGACGTCGCGGACAAGATCCGAGGTGGCAAGGTGCAGGCGGCCGGGGCGATCGTGGGAGCGGTCATGAAGGCCACCCAGGGGCAGGCCGATGCCAAGCGAGTGCGCGAACTCGTTCTCGCCTCCTGCGGGCAGGAGTAGGGTCCGCGGATCGACTTGCTCGGACAGCGCGCGGACCGGTTTGTGGAGCGGTGCGGGTGGGAACCTCGCTGGATCCGCCCGTGCCGGGGTGGTGCGATTTTCCCTAAAGTTGTGCCACAACTTTAGGGAAAATCGCACCACCACCGCGTACCTGACGATCATCTGCTGCGGAGTGGGTGGTTCCTACCGATTCGCACGGTCACTGAAGAGTTCTTCGGGGCGGATTCCACTCGATCGGGTGGAATCCGGCCTACTCCTTGTCGGCGGTGCCGCCGGAGGGGGGCTTGATGCGGATCACCCGGTCGTCGCTGGAGATCGGGTTCCCGCCCGCCTTGTTCGCCGTCCCCAGCCAGAGCAGCCCCTTCGGCCCGCGCGCGGCGGCGGAGAACCGACCGTAGGTGTCCCGCATCGTCGTTCGCGGTTCCCCGGTGAACCCGCCCGAAGCGGCCGGGCGCATCGTGTACAGGGCTTCGGCATCGGTCAGGCCCACGACCAGCATGCCCTTCATCGCCACGCAGGCGGAAGCTCCGGGACTGTCCTGCCAAGTCCACGAGGGCGCCCCGAGCGGCTCTCCCGGCCGCAGCCGGTACAGGGCGTCCCGGTTCCGTTCGTGGTCGGTGATCCAGTAGGCCGACCCGCCGGGCGCGGCGCACATTCCTCCGGGCTCGGTCACTCCGGAGGAGACCACGGGTTCGGTCGGAGTCGGGTTCCCCTCGGCCGGATCGCCGAAGGCGTTGATGCGCAGCACCTTCCCGGCCAGTGACGCCGGGTCGCCGGCCCGGGCGGGAGAACCGGCGTTGCCGGTGGCCACCAGCAGCGCGCCCTTCCCGTCGGTGGTGATCGCTCCGGCGTTGCCGGAGGGGCCCCGGGGGATTCCGGTCAGAATCGGTTCCGGCGGATCGCCCGGCGCGATCCGAACGACCCGGTTTCCCGTCGCGGTGGTGGCGTAGGCGTAGGCGAGTCGGTCCTCGGCGTAGCTGGGGGACAGCGTGAGGCCGGTCAGCCCTCCTCCGCCGGTGGCGTCGACGGGGATGCGGGCCACCTCGACGGGAGCGCTCCCCTCGCTGACTCGCAGCACACGGCCGGTCGATCGCTCGCCGACCAGGGCGCCCCGCCCGTTGGGCAGCACCGCGATGGCCCCGACCGGGTCCAGGCAGGTGGCCACCACGGCGGGGTCCGGGTCCTGACATCCCCGGGGAGGTGGTGGTGACGTCTCGGGAGGGGTGAGGCGGCTGGGAGGTGGCTGTTGCCCCTCGACATAGGGTTTCGGCCCGGCCTTCGGCTCCAGCGAGGGGTTGGGGTGCCAGGCACGGGAGTGTTCCTCGGGGAACTGCGCGCACCCCGCCAACGCGATGCTCAACACCAGCGCCGCCCCCACGCGGGACGGAGCACGACGGTCGCGGAACCAGGTTGCCACGGTCCGTCAGCCTAAACCCCGAGCGGTGAACACACGGTGAGCGCACGGAGATCGCCGCGGCGGTTTGCGAGAAAGGGTCGCACCGCGGGGAGGGATGTTCTACTGTGCCGCCGTGAGCACTCAGGATGATCGCCCCGGTGCCGGGGGCGGCTACACCGACGATCGCTACTACGGCAACGCTGCCGCGGCACCGGGAGGGGTTCCGCCGTCGCGGCCGACCACGCCGATGTCCTCCGGCGTGGATGACTACGACGACTACTACGACGACGCCTACAGCACTCCGCGAACGCCGGGGGACTACGTCGAGGACTACTACGCGGAGGATCCCACCGGCCGCTCCGAGCGACCCGGCTGGAACGGCGGCGCCGACCTCGGTCTGCTGGTGCTGCGGTTGGCACTCGGCGGCGTGTTCCTCGCTCACGGCGCGCAGAAGCTCTTCGGTGCTTTCGGCGGCCCCGGTATCGACGGGTTCGCCCGTGGTCTGGAACAGATGGGGTTCCAGCGCGCCACCGTGCTGTCGTGGGTGACCGGAATCACCGAATTCGGTGGCGGTGCGCTACTGGTGTTCGGGCTGTTCACGCCGCTGGCGGCGGCGGGACTGCTCGGTGTGATGGTCAACGCCCTGGTCATGAAGTTCGACGGGGCCTTTTTCGCCTCGTCGGGAGGTGTCGAGTACGAACTGGTGCTCGGTGCGCTGGCCCTGGGCCTGCTGTTCACCGGACCCGGCCGGGCGGCCCTGGACAACGGGCGTTCCTGGTTCCGCCATCCGCTGGCCGGCGGAGGTGTCTGCCTGCTGGTCGCGGCCGCCGCCTCGGCGGTGGTGCTACTGGTCCTCCACTGAGGACGCGACGGGCCGGCGGTCCGTCACTCCCGTTCTGCCGCGGCCTGGTCGGACTCGGCCCGCTCCGTTCCGGTCCGGTCGGTCTCGACCCGGTCGGTCTCGGTGCTTTCGGGCTCGGCCGAGGGGTCCGAGACTCGATCCCCGCTCATCACGGCCAGGCGCGGCAGGTCACGCACTCGCACGGAGGGCAACCGGATCTCCTTGCCGGAAACCAGCACCGCCCGGATCCAACGCCGCTCGTCGAGCCGGAGGAACTGAAGGTCCTGCCAGGCGATCTCGGACTTGCCGAACAGGGTGCGTGCGGTGATGCCGCCACCGTGCACGGTGGTCCGGACGCGGAGCACCCACACCAGCAGTAGCAGCGGCAGCGCGTAGAGCGTCAGCAGCCACGGCACAGCCAAGGCGACGGGGGACACGCAGATCATCACCGTGAACACGCCGAGCAGGGACACGGGAGTGATCCGGAAGGTGAGCTCGTCGGGCAGTCGGTCGGCCGTGGCGGATCCGGAGGCCCGCGGTTCGGTTTCCGTACCGGACTCGGTGGAGGGCGCGGAGGAGTCGGTCACTTCTCGATGGTCTCACCTGCGTGAGCGGAGAGCGCGCAGCCTGCCCACGAGTCGTGGGACACGGCTCCCGAGTCGCGGGCATGGCTGCGAGTCACTCCTTCGTGCCCATCATGCGGGAGGATTGTCCCGCAGGATTGACTCCTGAGCGGTGCGGCGGCTAGCGTTCGACCCATGCTGCGCATCCACGACATTCTCGTACTTCCCCGGCGCGTCGACGCCTAGGAAGTTCGCAGCGTCGACGCGCCAACCCTCGTGCGGCCTTTCGTGGCCGGCGGGGGTTTTTTCGTGCCAGGCTCCCTCATCGACGACGAGGCAAACCGATGACCAGTGCCAACACCAGGCAGAACCCGGTCCCGGCGGCACCGCCGGGACATCGCCCCAAACCCGCCCCGCCCAACGGTGCTCCGGTGAAGGCCACCGGTGCCCAGTCGCTGGTGCGTTCCCTGGAAGCCGTGGGATGCGAGTTCGTCTTCGGCATTCCGGGTGGCACGATCCTGCCGACTTACGACCCGTTGCTGGACTCGGCCAAGGTGCGTCACGTCCTCGTGCGTCACGAGCAGGGCGCCGGGCACGCCGCCACCGGTTACGCGCAGGCCACCGGCAAGACCGGGGTGTGCATGGCGACCTCGGGGCCGGGGGCCACGAACCTGGTCACCGCGCTGGCCGACGCGCAGATGGACTCGGTGCCGCTGGTGGCCATCACCGGGCAGACCGCGCGCGGCATGATCGGTACCGACGCGTTCCAGGAAGCCGACATCTGCGGGATCACCCTGCCGGTGACCAAGCACAACTTCCTCGTCACCGACCCGGCCGAGATCCCGCGCATCATCGCCGAGGCCTTCTACATCGCCTCCAGCGGACGTCCCGGCCCCGTGCTGGTGGACATCCCCAAGGACGTGCAGCAGGTCACGACCTCCTTCGCGTGGCCGCCGGAAACGCATCTGCCCGGCTACCGGCCGACGAGCAAACCGCACGGCAAGCAGGTCCGCGAGGCGGCCAAGCTGATCAACTCGGCGCGGCGCCCGGTGCTCTACGTCGGCGGTGGCGTGATCAAGGCGGACGCCTCCGACGAATTGCTGAGCCTGGCCGAGAGCACCGGCATTCCGGTCGTGACGACGCTGATGGCGCGCGGGGCCTTCCCCGACTCGCACTCGCAGCAGCTCGGGATGCCGGGGATGCACGGAACCGTCGCGGCGGTGGCCGCGATGCAGCGCTCCGACCTGCTGATCGCGCTGGGCACCCGGTTCGACGATCGGGTGACCGGGCAGCTGTCCAGCTTCGCCCCCGACGCCAAGATCGTCCACGCCGACATCGACCCCGCGGAGATCTCGAAGAACCGTCCGGCCGACGTGCCCATCGTCGGTGACTGCAAGGACGTCATCGCCGATCTGACCGAAGCCGCCGCGGCCTACCGCCAGGAGGAGACACCGGCCGATCTGGCCCCGTGGTGGAAGCAGCTCGACGGCTGGCGCGAGACCTTCCCCCTGGGCTACGAGTGGCCCTCCGACGGCACCCTGTCGCCTGAGCACGTCATCGAGCGGCTGGGCAGGATCAGCGGGCCGGACTCCGTCTACGTCGCCGGTGTCGGGCAGCACCAGATGTGGGCGGCGCAGTTCGTCGACTACGAGAAACCACGCACCTGGATCAACTCCGGTGGTCTGGGCACCATGGGCTACGCCGTGCCCGCGGCGATGGGAGCCAAGGCCGGCGTTCCGGAGACCACGGTGTGGGCCGTCGACGGCGACGGCTGCTTCCAGATGACCAACCAGGAACTGGCCACCTGCGCCATCGAGGGCATCCCCATCAAGGTCGCGGTCATCAACAACGGCAACCTGGGTATGGTCCGGCAGTGGCAGAACCTGTTTTACGCCGAGCGCTACTCACAAAGTGACCTCGGTACCCACAAGCACCGCATCCCCGACTTCACGATGCTGGCGGAGTCGCTGGGCTGCGTGGGTCTGCGGTGCGACTCCCGCGAGGACGTCGACAGCGTCATCCAGCGGGCGATGGAGATCGACGACCGACCCGTCGTGATCGACTTCGTGGTGGGCAAGGACGCCCAGGTGTGGCCGATGGTGGCCGCGGGAACCGGTAACGACGAAATCATGGCGGCGCGCGGTATCCGCCCGCTGTTCGACGACGACGAGGGGTGAGCGCGCCGATGACCCGACACACGCTGAGCGTGCTGGTGGAGAACGTGCCGGGAGTGCTGGCCCGGGTCTCGGGTCTGTTCTCCCGCCGCAGCTTCAACATCGAGTCCCTGGCGGTGGGACCCACCGAGCACCCCGAGATCTCGCGCATGACGATCGTGGTCTCGGTCGGTGAGCAACCGCTGGAGCAGGTCACCAAGCAGCTCAACAAGCTGATCAACGTGATCAAGATCGTGGAGCTGGAGCCGGACTCCTCCGTGCAGCGCGAGCTGCTGCTGGCCAAGGTCCGTGCCGACTCCTCGGTGCGCAGCCAGGTGCTGGAGACCGTGCAGCTGTTCCGCGCCAAGGTGGTCGACGTCTCCCCGGAGGCACTGACGATCGAGGCCACCGGCGACAGCGACAAGCTCGACGCGTTGCTGCGAATGCTGGAGCCCTACGGCGTCCGCGAGATGGTGCAGTCCGGCATGGTCGCGATCGGCAGGGGCCCGCGCTCCATCACCGCCACCGCGGTGCGGTGAGCACCACCGCGACGTGACGACTCAAGTCCTGACGACCGATATTTGAGAGGAAACATGAGTACCGAGATCTTCTACGAGCAGGACGCCGACCTGGGCCTGGTTCAGGGGCGCACGGTCGCGATCATCGGTTACGGCAGCCAGGGCCACGCCCACGCGCTGAGCCTGCGCGATTCCGGTGTGGACGTGCGCATCGGGCTGCCGGAGGGCTCCAAGTCGCGGGCCAAGGCCGAGGAGGAGGGCCTGCGGGTGCTCACCCCGTACGAGGCCTCCGCGGAGGCTGATCTGATCATGATCCTGGCGCCGGACACCAAGCAGCGCCAGATCTACGCCGACGACGTCGCGCCGAACCTCAGCAGCGGGGACGCGCTGTTCTTCGGGCACGGCTTCAACATCCGCTACGGGCTGGTCCAGCCGCCGTCCGATGTGGACGTGGCGATGGTGGCGCCCAAGGGGCCGGGTCACCTCGTGCGGCGCCAGTTCGTCGACGGCAAGGGCGTGCCGTGCCTGATCGCGGTGGAGCAGAACCCCTCGGGCAACGGCCAGGCGCTGGCGCTGGCCTACGCGGCCGGTATCGGCGGTGCTCGCGCCGGCGTCATCAAGACCACCTTCACCGAGGAGACCGAGACCGACCTGTTCGGCGAGCAGAGCGTCCTGTGCGGCGGGACGAGCGCGCTGGTGCAGACCGGGTTCGAGGTGCTGGTCGAGGCCGGTTACCAGCCGGAGATCGCCTACTTCGAGGTGCTGCACGAGCTCAAGCTCATCGTGGACCTGATGTGGGAGGGCGGTATCGCCGGGCAGCGCTACTCCTGCAGCGACACGGCCACTTACGGCGACCTCACGAGGGGGCCGCGCGTGATCGACTCGCGCGTCAAGGAGTCCATGCGCCAGGTGCTCGCCGAGATCCAGGACGGTTCCTTCGCCAAGGAGTGGGTGGCCGAGGACGAGGCCGGCAGGCCGAAGTTCAACCAGCTCCAGGAGGAGGGCAACGCCCACCAGATCGAGGAGGTCGGCAGCAGGTTGCGCTCGCTGATGTCCTGGACGCGCAAGTGACGGCGACGTGCCGCTGAGGCCGTCCCCGTAGCCGTCCCCGACGGATGTGGTGGTTTGCCGGTTTCGCGCGAAACCGCGTTTCGGCGGTTTCGCGCGAAACCGCGCACCCGCGCGCGCCGGAGGGGTCACTCCCGTCCGCGACGGTGGTGGCCGTGGTCAACATCCCCGGTTGGGGCGGCTACGC
This sequence comes from Halosaccharopolyspora lacisalsi, assembly GCF_014137975.1. Lineage (GTDB taxonomy): Bacteria > Actinomycetota > Actinomycetes > Mycobacteriales > Pseudonocardiaceae > Halosaccharopolyspora > Halosaccharopolyspora lacisalsi. The sequence continues at coordinate 515,350 of NZ_JACGWZ010000001.1, forward strand.
TGTGCGGCGTGAGCGAAGACAACGAGCCGGTCGACGACAAGGCCCACATCCGAGACGAACTCGACTTCACCGACGCCGAGTGGATCGCCAGCACCGACGACGATGACGAGCCCGGTGTCGAGATCGCTTTCGTGCAGGGCTACATCGGAATGCGCAACGGTGCGGACCCGGAGGGCCCTGTCCTGGTGTTCACGCCCGAGGAGTGGGACGCCTTCGTCGCGGGCGCCAAGGACGGCGAGTTCGACGAGCCGTGACGCACCGCCCCGGCCCCGCTGTGCTCGCGGGGTCGCATTCACGGTGGTGAAGAAGCTCACCGGGGCACCGCTGCGTTACTGCGCACCCGGCGCGGCACTCCGAACCGGGGTGTGACGCAGCCAACACCGGCGGCGATGGAAGTTCGCATCCCGGGTAAACTCCGGCACCGTCCGGGCACAAAGTCGTGCCCTCCTTCGACCGTGATGTCTCTCTCTGGAGCGCGCCCGTGACCAACCGTCCTGTCGTCCTGATTGCCGAGAAGCTGGCCCCGTCCGTCCTCGAAGCCCTCGGGGACTCCGTCGAGATCCGTCATGTCGACGGAACCGACCGGCCGGCTCTGCTCGATGCCGTAGCCGACGCCGACGCACTGTTGGTCCGTTCCGCGACCAAGGTCGACGCCGAGGTATTCGCCGCGACGAGCAGACTGAAGATCGTCGCCCGTGCCGGTGTCGGCCTGGACAACGTCGAGGTGCCCGCCGCGACCGAGCACGGCGTAATGGTGGTCAACGCGCCCACCTCCAACATCGTTTCCGCCGCCGAGCACGCGATGGCACTGCTGCTGGCCGTGGCGCGCAACGTCGCGCCCGCCGACGCGAGCCTGCGGGCGGGCGAGTGGAAGCGCAGCTCGTTCGGCGGCGTCGAGCTCAACGGCAAGACCGTCGGTGTCGTGGGCCTCGGCAAGATCGGACAACTGGTGGCCCAGCGCGTCGAGGCGTTCGGCACCAAGATCATTGCTTACGACCCGTACGTGTCGGCCGCCCGCGCGGCCCAGCTCGGCATCGAGCTGGTCACCCTGGAGGAACTGCTCCAGCGCGCCGACGCGCTCTCGATCCACCTGCCCAAGACGGCGGAGACCCTCGGCCTGATCGGTGCCGAGGAGCTCAAGAAGTGCAAGCAGGGCGCCCTCATCGTCAACGCCGCGCGTGGTGGCCTCATCGACGAGGAGGCTCTCGCGGACGCGCTGCGCGAGGGTCACATCGGAGGTGCGGGCATCGACGTGTACCGCACCGAACCGACCACCTCCAGCCCGCTGTTCGAGCTCAGCAACGTGGTGGCGACTCCCCACCTGGGTGCCTCCACGGTCGAGGCCCAGGACCGGGCGGGAATCGACGTCGCCCACTCCACGCTGCAGGCGCTGCGCGGTGAGTTCGTGCCGGACGCGGTCAACGTCCAGGGTGGTGCGGTCGGCGAGGAGGTCCGCCCCTACCTGCCGCTGACCCAGAAGCTGGGTTCGCTGTTGGCGGCCGTGCTGGGGACGACGCCGACCTCGGTGACCGTCGAGGCGCGCGGTGAGCTCGCCGACGAGAACGTGTCGGTGCTGCAGCTGGCCGCCCTGCGCGGGGTGTTCGACGGTGCGGTCGACAGCCAGGTCACCTTCGTCAACGCGCCGCAGCTGGCCGAGGACCTCGGGGTGAGCGTCGAGGTCAAGGCAGGCGGGGAGAGCCCGACCTACCGCAGCGTCGTGTCGGTGCGCGCCGGGCTGGCCGACGGCCGCACCGGTGTGGTCTCCGGTGCGGTGGACGGGCCGAACCTGGTGGAAAAGCTCGTCGAGGTCAACGGGCGCCACTTCGACCTGCGCGCCGAGGGCAACGTGCTGCTGCTGGAGTACCCGGACCGCCCCGGCGTGATGGGCAAGGTCGGCACGCTGCTCGGCGAGGTCGGCGTCAACATCGAGGCCGCGCAGATCAGCCAGACCACCGACGGTTCGGACGCGATCATGCTGCTGCGGGTGGACCGTCCGATCGAGGTGGGTGTGCTGGAGCCGATCGGCGCGGCCGTGGGCGCGCGCACGGTGCGCACCGTCAGCTTCGAGTAAGACAACTCACCCCGCACCGGGTGCTCTGACACGATCGGGTGGAATTTCCCGCATCCGGTGCGCTGCTCAAGTCGCGAGCGGGTCGTCACGGAATACCGTGGCGGCCCGTTTCGTGTTTGTGGCAGCGGCTCGAATTCTCCAGCGCAACCGGGGGGCCGAGGACACGGGAGTCAGCGCCTCACCTGTTCGGGTGTCCCGCTTCTCGGGAAGGATCGACCAGTTGGTGGGTCCGGCGTGCTTGAGCGTTACCGGGTGACGGTAGCCTTCGGCGCAACAGTCCAAGCCCCGCGAGGGCGGGGTGATTCTCGGGAGGTGTGCGAATGCGGCTCGCTGTGATCCCAGGTGACGGCATCGGGCCGGAGGTGACGGCCGAGGCCCTCAAGGTGCTCGGTGAGGTCGTCCCCGACACCGAGATCACCCGCTACGACCTGGGGGCGGCTCGCTGGCACAACACCGGGGAGCTGCTGCCCGAGTCGGTGTTGGGTGAGCTTCGTGAGCACGACGCCATCCTGCTCGGTGCCGTCGGTGATCCCTCCGTGCCCAGCGGAATCCTGGAGCGTGGGCTGCTGCTGCGGCTGCGCTTCGAACTGGACCACCACGTGAACCTGCGTCCGGCGCGCCTGTACCCGGGAGTCTCCAGCCCGGTGACCAACCCCGGCGAGGTCGACATGGTCGTGGTGCGCGAGGGAACCGAGGGGCCGTACGCGGGCAACGGTGGCCTGCTGCGCAAGGACACCGCGCACGAGATCGCCACCGAGGTCAGCCTCAACACGGCCTTCGGCGTCGAGCGAGTGGTGCGCGACGCCTTCGCCAGGGCCGCGGCTCGCCCCCGCAAGCACCTGACCCTGGTGCACAAGACGAACGTGCTCACCCACGCCGGTTCGCTGTGGTCGCGGATCGTCGAGGAAGTCTCGTTGCAGCACCCCGACGTCACGGTCGCTTACCAGCACGTGGACGCCACGACCATTCACCTGGTCACCGACCCGGCGCGGTTCGACGTGATCGTGACCGACAACCTCTTCGGTGACATCATCACCGATCTGGCGGGCGCGGTCACCGGTGGTATCGGCCAGGCTGCCAGTGGCAACATCGACGCCACCCACCGCAACCCCAGCATGTTCGAGCCGGTGCACGGCAGTGCGCCGGACCTCGCCGGGCAAGGTGCGGCCGACCCCACGGCGGCGGTGCTGTCGGTGGCGTTGTTGCTGGACCACGTCGGCTACACCGAAGCGGCTCGTCGGGTCCAGGCCTCGGTGGCCTTCGACCTGGCCACCCGGGACCACGCGGCCCCGGGAGCGACCTACGCCATCGGTGATCGGTTGGCCGCGCTGGTCTCCTCCCGAGAGGTCGCCCAGCAAGTTTAGAGAACCCGTTTCACAACGGATTGCGCTGCGGATCGGGTAGGGAGTCCTCACACGCCGCCCGCCCGTAACCCGACCAACCACTCCTCCGGGAGGCGCTGCGCGCCGCAGCGCCTCCCGGAGGAGTGGTTGGTCGCGGGGCGACGCCGGAGAACCCCCGGTTGGTCCAGTTGCTCGCACGGGGGCGAAGCGGCTGCGCCGCTTCCGAAAGAACCCAAAGAGTCCACATTGTGGGCGGGGGAGACCACTTGATGGGGTCGGTGTGGGTTGTGGCAGGATAGGGGCATGGTCGGCTACAGCACCATCATTATCGGCAGGCGCGTCGGGTAACGGACTCCGCATACCCGGCGCGCAGACCTCTCGCATTCCGCGGGGGGTCTTTTTTGCGTTCCGGCCCCCATCAACCGCACATCGCCCTGGAGAAGCCAGTGACTCGTACCAGCCCGGCGGAAACCCCCTTGGGAGACTCCTTCCACGTCTACGACACGACCCTGCGCGACGGTGCGCAGCGGGAAGGGGTCTCGTACTCGATCACGGACAAGCTCGCGGTGGCGCGGTTGCTGGACTCCCTCGGCGTCGGCTTCATCGAGGGCGGCTGGCCCGGTGCGCTGCCCAAGGACACCGAGTTCTTCCAGCGGGCGGCAGCCGAGTTCGAACCGCGGCACTCGGCGCTGGTGGCCTTCGGCTCCACGCGCCGTCCCGGCGCTCGGGCCGACGAGGACTCGCAGGTGCGGGCGTTGCTGGACTCGCAGGCGCCCGTGGTCACGCTGGTGGCCAAGTCCGACCGCCGCCACATCGAGCGGGCGCTGCGCACCGACGTGGCCGAGAACTGCGCGATGGTCGCCGACACGGTGCGCCACCTCGTGGACCGGGGCCGTCGGGTGTTCCTGGACGCCGAGCACTTCTTCGACGGCTACGCCCACGATCCGGACACCAGCCTGCGCGTGCTGGAAGCGGCGATGGGCGCCGGTGCCGACGTCGCCGTGCTGTGCGACACCAACGGCGGCCGGCTGCCGACCGGGATGGCCGAGACGGTCACCGAGGTCATCGCCCGCACGGGTTTCCGGGTGGGGGTGCACTGCCAGGACGACACCGCCTGCGCGGTGGCCAACACGATCACGGCGGTGGAGGCCGGGGCCACCCACGTGCAGTGCACGGCCAACGGGTACGGGGAGCGGGCGGGCAACGCCGACCTGTTCTCCGTGGTCGGCAACCTGGCCACGAAACTGGAGATGCCGGTACTGCCGGAGGGTGGTCTCGGTGAGCTGACCCGGGTCTCGCACGCCCTGGCCGAACTGGCCAACATCGCCCCCGACGACCACCAGCCCTACGTCGGGAACTCGACCTTCGCGCACAAGGCCGGGCTGCACGCCAGCGCGATCAAGGTGGATCCCGAGCTGTACAACCACATCGAGCCCACCACCGTGGGCAACGACATGCGGATCCTGGTCACCGAGATGGCCGGGCGGGCGAGTCTGGAGCTCAAGGGAGCCGAGCTCGGGCTCGACCTGAGCTCCTCGCCCGACGCGATCACCGGTTCCGTGCGTCAGGTCAAGGAGCTGGAGGCGCGGGGCTGGTCGTTCGAGGGGGCCGACGCCTCGCTGGAGCTGCTGCTGCGGCGGGAGCTGGCCGCCGCCGAGGACCACGAGACCGGAGTCGACGAGACTCCCGACGCCCCCTTCGAGCTGGAGTCCTACCGGGTGTCGTTGGATCACCGGCCCGACGGCGAGGTGGTGTCCGAGGCCACGGTCAAGCTGGTGGTCAACGGTGAGCGGGTCATCGTCACGGCCGAGGGCAACGGTCCGGTCAACGCGCTGGACGCCGCTCTCCGCCAGGCACTGGTCCCGTACCTGCCCTGGCTCGACGACGTGGAGCTGGTGGACTACAAGGTGCGAATCCTCACCGACGCGTCCGGGACCGACGCCGTGACCCGCGTGCTCGTGGAGTCCCGCGACCGGGAGCGGGAATGGACCACGGTCGGCGTGCACGGCAGTATCGTCGAGGCGAGCTGGCTGGCACTGTGCGACGCGCTGGCGTTCAAGGCCCTGCGTCGCGACGAGCAGCGGATCGGCGGGGGCGTGTAGCCGGGTGGCCCTCGACCGGTGAAGGCGCCGGTGAGCGGGCACGGATAGGCTGGTCACCGTTCACATTCGTTGACGGAGGTTTCTTTTGCGCCTGGCCCGCGTCGCCCATTCCTCGGGAGTGTCGTTCGTCTCCCTGGAGCCCGATCCGGCGGCTCCCGGCGAGAAGGTCCTCGCTGTCGAGATCGACCAGCACCCCTTCGGTCAGCCGTCCTTCACCGGCAACAAGTGGCCGATGGCCGATGTGCGGCTGATCGCGCCCATCCTGCCGACCAAGGTGATCTGCGTCGGCAAGAACTACGCCGAGCACGCCCGCGAGATGGGTGGGGAGCCCCCGGAGAACCCGGTGATCTTCATGAAGCCCTCCACCGCGGTGACCGGGCCCAACGTGCCGATCAAGCTGCCCTCCAACTCCGAGCGGGTCGACTTCGAGGGCGAGTTGGCGGCCGTGGTCGGCCAGCCGTGCAAGGACGTCCCCGAGGCGCGGGGCAACGAGGTGTTGCTGGGCTACACGATCGCCAACGACGTCACGGCCAGGGATCAGCAGCAGGTCGACGGGCAGTGGACCAGGGCCAAGGGCTACGACACCTTCTGCCCGCTGGGGCCGTGGATCGACACGGAGGTGGACGCCTCCGACCTGGCTCTGCGCACCGAGCTCGACGGCGAGGTGCGGCAGGACTCCCGGACGTCGCTGCAGCAGCACGACGCGGGGGCCCTGGTCTCGTGGATCTCGCGGGTGATGACCCTGCTGCCCGGTGACGTGATCCTCACCGGCACCCCGTCCGGTGTCGGCAAGATGGAGGCGGGCCAGAAGGTCTCGGTCTCCGTCGAGAACCTGGGTACGCTCACCAACCCGGTCCAGCAGGCCTGAGGGCTCTCCTCACCGCAGGGCGGTCTTCGGCGGGCGTTCGCGCATGGCACCGTAGGCGAGCAGGTACGCGGGTACCTTGCGCAGCCGCGGCAGCTTCGTCAGCGTCCTCAGCGGACGTGGGATCCGCGCCCGTTGGTCGAAGTCGATCTCACCCCGCAACGCCGGCTCGACGACGTTGTCGTGGATCAGGCGCTGTAACCGCTGGATGAGCACGGTCGTCGGCCAACGCCGCCGCTGGACCGCCGCGACGTGCCGGCGTCGTAGTCTGCCCTCGCGCAGCGGCTCGGCCAGGTGCCGAGCCGCCGCGACGGCGTCCTGCACGGCCAGGTTGATGCCGATGCCGCCGACCGGGGACATCGCGTGCGCGGCGTCGCCGATGCACAGCAGTCCGGGAGCGTGCCACTTGCGCAGGCGGTCCAGTTTGACGTGCAGCAGCTTGACGTCCTCCCACTCCCGCACCAGCTCTCGCCCGTCGTCCAGCCACGGCAGGTACTCGACGAGCTGCCGGTTGAACTCCTCGACCGGCTCGCGGCGGTCTTGCGCGTCGGTGCCCTTGGCGATGATCGAGGCGGTCTGGAAGTAGTCGCCGCGGTCGAACATCACCGTGAACGTCCGGCCGCGGATGACGCCGATGCCGCCGGCGAAGTCGTCGGGACGGCGGGGCACCTTGAACCACCGCACGTCCATCGGGGTGGGGAAGTCGTGCAGCCGCAGCTCGGGCAGGCTGCGGGCGAAGGAGTTCCTCCCGTCGCAGGCGACGGTGATCGTGGCGCGGATCTCGCCGGACTCGCCGTCGTCGGTGCGGTAGCGGACACCGTTGACGCGACCGTTCTCCCGGACGAGCTCGGTGGCCTCGGTGTTCATGCGCAGCGTGAAGGTCGGTTCCTGCTTGCCCGCGTCGGCCAGCAGGTCGAGGAGGTCCCACTGCGGGACCATTGCGACGTAGTTGTACCGGGTCGGCAGCGTTCCGAAGTCACCGAGCGTGAGGAGCTCGCCGTCGGGACCGATCGGCACCCCGATCCGGTCGATGCGCCGCTGGGGCAGCTCGGCGAAGCGTTCGGCCAATCCGAGGTCGTCCATGAGCTGCAGGGTCGTCGGGTGCACGGTGTCGCCGCGGAAGTCCCGCAGGAAGTCCCCGTGCTTTTCCAGCACCGTGACGGACACACCCGTCCTGGCCAGCAACAATCCGAGGATTATGCCGGCGGGGCCGCCGCCGACGATGCAGCAGGTGGTCCGCTCCATCGAGTTGCCTCCCGCTCGTCGAGTCCTTATTCAACGCTTGTTGAATAATTCCAGCATGGGCTTGTCGGAAGCGCCGGTCAATCCCCCGGAGGGGACTGGATATGCTGAGGAGGTCATGAGCACGCCAGAGGTCACCCCCACGCCCCAGCAGCCCCACGAGGTCCGCGCCCGGTTCTGCCCGTCGCCGACCGGTACTCCGCACGTCGGGCTGATCCGTACCGCCCTGTTCAACTGGGCCTTCGCCCGTCACAACGGCGGCAGCCTGGTGTTCCGCATCGAGGACACCGACGTCAGCCGGGACAGCGAGGAGTCCTACCAAGCGCTGCTGGAAGCGCTGCGCTGGCTGGGCCTGGACTGGGACGAGGGTCCCGACCTCGGCGGCTCCTATGGTCCCTACCGGCAGAGCGAGCGCCGGGAGATCTACTCCGACGTGGCGCGGCGCCTGCTGGAGGCGGGGGAGCTCTACGAGTCGTTCGCCACGCCGACCGAGATCGAGCAGCGGCACCGGGACGCCGGCCGTGACCCCAAGCTCGGCTACGACAACTCCGACCGCGACCTCACCGACGAGCGCAAGGCCGCCCTGCGAGCGGAGGGACGCTCTCCGGTGCTGCGGTTGCGCATGCCCGAGCGCGCCATCGGCTTCACCGACCTGGTTCGCGGCGAGGTCTCCTTCCCCGCGGGCACGATCCCGGACCCGGTGCTGGTGCGGGGCAACGGTGATGCCCTGTACACGCTGACCAACCCGGTCGACGACGCGCTGATGCGGATCACCCACGTGCTGCGCGGTGAGGACCTGCTGGCCTCCACGCCGCGTCAGATCGCGCTGTACGAGGCGCTGATGCGCGTCGGGGTCACCGACTTCGTCCCCGCCTTCGGGCACCTGCCGCACGTGATGGGCGAGGGCAACAAGAAGCTCTCCAAGCGCGACCCGCAGTCCGACGTCTTCCACCACCGAGACCGGGGTTTCCTGCCCGAGGGGCTGCTGAACTACCTGGCGTTGCTGGGCTGGGCCATCGCCGAGGACCGCGACGTGTTCGGCATGGACGAGATGGTGGAGGCCTTCGACATCGGCCGGGTCAGTGCCAACCCGGCCCGGTTCGACCAGAAGAAGGCCGACGCGATCAACTCGGCGCACCTGCGCGCGTTGACCCCGGACGACTTCGTCGACCGGATCGTGCCGTACCTCGTCGCGGGTGGAGTGCTGCCCGAGCAGCCCACCGAGCAGCAGCTGGAGACGGTCCGTGCGGCGGCACCGCTGGTCCAGGAGCGGCTGGTCGTGCTCTCCGACGCGGTGGGCATGATGGGCTTCCTGTTCGCGGGCGGGGGTTTCGCGCCGGAACAGGCCTCGGCGGACAAGGCGCTGGGCGAGGACGCGCGCCCCGTGCTCGACGCCTCGATCACGGCACTGGAGCAGCTGCCGGAGTGGAACGCCGCGGCCGTCGAGGAGTGCCTGAAGCGGGTCGTCGTCGAGGACCTGGGACTCAAGCCGCGCAAGGCCTTCGCCCCGGTGCGGGTGGCCGTGACCGGACGCACGGTGTCTCCGCCGCTGTTCGAGTCGATGGAACTGCTCGGCCGCGAAACCTCCCTGGAGCGGCTTCGCAACGCTCGTGACTGATTTCACCCAGTGGGATTCACGGCCATTTCGGCCACCGGGATTCACCATTGTGGCCGAGTCGAACACCCCCGGTGGGCGCCTAGCCTCACGGGGTGACATCCGCGCTGGAGATTTCGACACCGCAAGAGCCCGCCCGAATGGCCGTGTGCCTGGACATCGACGACACGCTGTTGGACAACGAGAGAGCCTCGCGTGGCGGGCTGCGGGCGTTGACCGGAAACGACGCCGCGTGGCCGATGTGGCGGCGTCTGACGGAGCACCACTACGCGCGGTTCGTCGCCGGCCGGGTCGACTACGACACCATGCGGTGGGAGCGCACGCGCGCTTTCTTCACCGCCTTCGGTGAGCGGCTCGGCGACGAGGAGGTCCTCGCGCGGGAACAGATGCGGATGGCGGCCATGCAGCGCTGTTGGAGCCTGTTCGACGACGTGCTGCCGTGTCTGGAGAACTTGCGCGCTCGCGGGCTGCGGTTGGCCGCCGTCACCAACGCCGCCGGGGAGTACCAACGCAGGAAGATCGCCGCCGTCGGGCTGGGCGATGTCTTCGACGCGATCGTCATCTCGGAGGAGGCCAGGGTCGCCAAGCCGGACCCCCGCATCTTCGAGACCGCGTGCTCGGCGCTGGGGCTGCCCGCCGAACGGGTGGTCCACGTCGGCGACCGACTCGACGTCGACGCGGGAGGGGCGGCGAGGGCGGGCCTGCGGGGGGTCTGGTTGAACCGGGCCGGTGACGCCGGAACCGTTCCCGAGGGAGTGTCCGTGATCACGTCCCTGTCGGAGCTTCCCGAACTGATGGCGTGGGCCCCTCGACCGATTCTCGACGAGCGTGGTTCGCTCGTCCGGTGACCATCGCGCGGAGGTGGGGCGCCCCCGCCTCCGCTTTCCTCTCGTTCACCTGCGATTTCGCCATAAAAGGGGGGGTGGTTACACGGCCGCCTCGGACATGGTCTAGTATTTTCACCAACGCAATGAACAGCGGGGCCGATCCGGACTTCGATCCGAGAAGACCGGTTAGGAACCGCTGGGCATGGTGCCCGGTGGGGTATGGTGTAATGGCAGCACGGCTGATTCTGGTTCAGTTAGTCTAGGTTCGAATCCTGGTACCCCAGCTGGAGATCGACGTGACACCACGTTGATCTTTCCGCTCCCGTCGTCTAGTGGCCTAGGACGCCGGCCTCTCACGCCGGTAACGTGGGTTCGAATCCCATCGGGAGTACGGGACAACGGGTGAGTGCGTTGGCGCGCTGAACCCTTGTCGTCTCTTCGCGGGGCCGATTCCCCGTTGACCCCCGCGGTACGGTGGTTGCCTCGGGGAGGCTGCCTGTGCTGGCAGCGTGCCGAATCGCCGAGTCACCGGAGTGTTCCTCGGCAGCGGCGGTGGGGACCACTGCTTGCTCCCGTCGTCTAGTGGCCTAGGACGCCGGCCTCTCACGCCGGTAACGTGGGTTCGAATCCCATCGGGAGTACTTCACGAAGAAGGGCCGGTGCGCGAGTGCGCACCGGCCCTTCTTCGTCGTTCAGGAGGGCGCCCCAGCCGCACCGGTTTTTCTCGGGGTAGCCCGAGGTCGAGCGCGCAAGCCCAGTGGTTACTCAGTAGCGACAACCGTGCAAAAAGATCAATATGCGGGCGGCGTACAAGTGCGGGCGCCTGGTGTGGAACGAGCCCCTCGACGCGCGGCACCGCCGCTGGCACACCGAAGGCCGGCCCCCTCGTCCAAGGAAACCGACGCGGCGCCGGGGCAGTGGAAGGGAACCGTGAGCTGGCGTTCCCGCCCGAGGTGCCCTCGGTGCCGTTGCAGCGGGTCTTGCGGCATCAGCACACCGCGTTCGGAGGGTTCCGCCGCCAACTGGAATGCAAGGCCGAACGCGCCGGTAAGCGCGTCGTCGCGGTGAACCGCTGGTACCCGTCCGGCACAACGTGCTCTGCGTGTGGGCACCTGCTGAACCATCTGAAGCTGTCCGTGCGGGCGTGGACGTGCCCGCACTGCCGCACCCGGCACGACCGGGACGTGAACGCGGCGCAAAACATCCTCGCCGCTGTCGAGCGGTAGCCGGGGAGAACCCCGCCGAATCCTGTGGAGCTGGTGTCGGTCGGCAAGGGTCCTCCCTTCCGCGGTCGGCCGCGAAGCAGGAACTATCGGGCGCGAGCCAGATGGGAATCCCCGACCTTGAGGTCGAGGAGCGGTCAAAGTCGGTTCTGCAGTCCCTCGGCGGCGGCGAGCAGGTCGGCCGCCCACCGGCCACCCGGTTTCCGTCCCATCCGGTCGATGGGGCCGGACACCGAGATGGCGGCCACCACGGTTCCTCCGGAGTCCCGCACCGGCGCCGACACGCTGGCCACCCCCGCCTCGCGCTCGGCGACGCTCTGGGCCCAACCGCGCCTGCGCACCTCCATGAGAGTGCGCTCCCCGAAGACGGCCTCGGCCAGCACCGCGCGCTGCGTGGCGGAATCGCCCCAGGCGGTCAGCACCTTGGCCGCGGAACCGGCGGCCATCGGCAGCGAGGTGTTGACCGGTACCGTGTCGCGCAGCCCACTCGGCGGTTCCGCCGTGGACACGCACCGGCGCTGCATCCCGTCCCGTCGGTAGAGCTGGACGCTCTCGCCGGTGACGTCCCGCAGTTTGGGCAGCACCACGGAGGCCGCCTCCAGCAGCGGATCGACCGCCCCGCCCGCGAGCTCGGCCAGCGCCGCACCGGCCCTCCAACGGCCGTCCGAACCGCGGCGCAGCATCCGGTGCACTTCCAGGCCGACGGCCAGCCGGTGCGCCGTGGCCCGGGGCAGCCCCGTGCGGTCACACAGCTCGGCGAGCCCGCACGGTTGCTCGGAAACCGCCTGAAGTACGGCCACTGCCTTGTCCAACACTCCGATACCGCTATGCTGTCCCACGTAACGATATTAACGTCCCGGAATCTGAGAAGTCCACTCAGTGGGACGCCGGTTCGGGTGTACCCGTGGAGAGATGGGTCACCCACAGCCTCGATGGGGAGGAGCGATGGGTAAAACGCTCGCCGAGAAGGTTTGGGAGACGCACCTGGTGCGCCGTGGTCAGGGACACGAGCCCGACCTGCTCTACATCGATCTCCATCTGGTTCACGAGGTCACCAGCCCGCAGGCCTTCGAGGGGCTGCGGTTGGCGGACCGCTCCGTGCGCCGCCCCGACCTGACCCTGGCCACCGAAGACCACAACGTGCCGACCACCGGCGTGAACCTGCCGATCGCCGACCCGACCTCGCGGACCCAGGTGGACACGCTGCGGTCCAACTGCGAGGAGTTCGGCGTCCCGCTGTACCCGATGGGCGACGCCGAGCAGGGGATCGTGCACGTCGTGGGGCCACAGCTCGGCCTGACGCAGCCGGGTGCCACCGTGGTCTGCGGAGACAGCCACACGTCGACCCACGGCGCCTTCGGTGCGCTGGCCTTCGGCATCGGCACCTCGGAGGTCGAGCACGTGCTGGCCACCCAGACGCTGCCGTTGCGGCCGTTCAGGACGATGGCGATCAACATCGAGGGCAGCCTGCGCCCCGGCGTCACGAGCAAGGACGTCATTCTCGCCGTCATCGCCCGGATCGGAACCGGTGGCGGTCAGGGCTACGTCCTGGAGTACCGGGGCAGCGCCGTCGAGGAAATGTCCATGGAAGCACGCATGACGATGTGCAACATGTCCATCGAGGCGGGCGCGCGCGCCGGGATGATCGCCCCGGACGAGACCACCTTCGAGTACCTGCGGGATCGCCCCCGGGCGCCCGAGGGCTCCGAGTGGGACACCGCCGTGGAGTACTGGCGGTCGTTGCGCACCGACGACGACGCGACCTTCGACGCCGAGGTGACCATCGACGCCGACGAGCTGACCCCGTTCGTCACCTGGGGCACCAACCCCGGTCAGGGGCTCCCGCTGAGCGAGAACGTCCCCGCCCCGGAGGACATCGCCGACTCCGAGCAGCGGTATGCCACCGAGAAGGCACTGGACTACATGGGGCTGAAGGGTGGTGTCCCGCTGCGCGAGGTGACGGTGGACACCGTCTTCCTGGGGTCGTGCACCAACGGGCGCATCGAGGACCTGCGCACCGCCGCCGAGCTGCTGCGCGACCGCAAGGTCGCCACCGACGTGCGGATGCTGGTGGTGCCCGGCTCGATGAAGGTGCGGGAGCAGGCCGAGCAGGAGGGTCTCCACGAGGTCTTCACCACGGCCGGAGCCGAGTGGCGCGCGGCCGGATGCTCCATGTGCCTGGGCATGAACCCCGACCAGCTCACCCCGGGGGAGCGGTCGGCATCGACCTCCAACCGCAATTTCGAGGGGCGTCAGGGCAAGGGTGGACGCACCCACCTGGTTTCACCGGTCGTGGCGGCCGCCACCGCCGTGCGGGGCACCTTGTCTTCCCCGGAAGACCTGTAGGCGCGAGCCGCACGGCACGAAAGACTCACGTTTCCGGACTTGGAGGAGCTCCATGGAACCGTTCACCAGCCACACCGGTGTGGGCGTGCCCCTGCGCCGGTCCAACGTGGATACCGACCAGATCATTCCAGCGGTCTATCTCAAGCGGGTCGCCCGCACCGGTTTCGAGGACGCGTTGTTCGCCGCATGGCGTTCCGACGAGAATTTCATTCTCAACTCGGAGCCCTTCCGCAGCGGAAGTGTTCTGGTTGCCGGTCCGGACTTCGGCACCGGATCCTCCCGCGAGCACGCGGTGTGGGCGCTGAAGGACTACGGATTCCGAGTGGTCATCTCCGCGCGCTTCGCCGACATCTTCCGGGGGAACGCGGGCAAGCAGGGACTGCTCGCCGCCGAATGCGATCAGTCCGATGTGGAACTGATCTGGAAGTTGCTGGAAAACGAACCCGGCACTCCGGTCACGGTGGATCTCGAGCAGCGGACCATCCGGGTCAAGGACCTCACCGTGTCCTTCGGCATCGACGACTACACCCGCTGGCGCTTGCTGGAGGGCTTCGACGACATCGGGCTGACCATGCGTGAAGCCGAAGCGATCGCCACGTTCGAGGAGAGCCGACCGAGCTTCGCTCCCAGCACGGCGCCCGCCCCGACGGAGTGAGCGAGTGTTCCCGCGGGCGTGTTTTCGCCGACCGAGGCCGAAAATGCGCCCGCGCGGAGCCATTCGAGAAGCCTCGCCGTCACGGTGGGGGCGAGCGTGAGCATCCGGTGTTTGCCGCCATCCCAACGAAAAGGGGTGCGACGAATGGCATTCGGCTGTGTGTGGATTTACCGTGGCCTTGAGTCGGCCCGACGGGGTCGTTGTCGTCCTGGGAGGGACTGACATGAACAAGGCCCAACTCATCGAGGCGCTGGCCGAACGCCTCGGGGACAAGAAGACCGCGAATCAGGCAGTGGAAGACGTCACGGACATCATCGTCCGCAACGTCAACAAGGGCGAGAAGGTCAACATCACCGGTTTCGGTGTTTTCGAGAAGCGTGCTCGTGCGGCCCGCACCGCGCGCAATCCCCGTACCGGGGAGGCCGTTCGGGTCCGCAAGACCAACGTTCCCGCCTTCCGCCCGGGCACCCAGTTCAAGGAGGTCGTGGGAGGTCGCCGCAAGCTCTCCCGCGCCGGTTCGGCGAAGACGGGCGGCACCACGGCGACCACGCGCGGGACCGCGAAATCCACCACCACCAAGAGCACCACGAGCGGAACGACTGCGGCGAAGACGGGCGCCGCGAAGGCGAGTACCGCGAAGGCGCCGAGTACGTCCAAGGCGGCGTCGTCGAGCAAGACCAGCGCCGCCAAGGCGAGCACAGCCAAGACCAGTACCGCCAAGGCGCCGAGTGCCGCCAAGGCGAGTGCGTCCAAGGCGACTACCGGGGCCTCCAAGGCGAGCACCGGGACGAGCAAGGCGTCGTCGAGCAAGACCAGCGCCGCCAAGGCGAGCACAGCCAAGACCAGTACCGCCAAGGCGCCGAGTGCCGCCAAGGCGAGTGCGTCCAAGGCGACTACCGGGGCCTCCAAGGCGAGCACCGGGACGAGCAAGGCGTCGTCGAGCAAGACCAGCGCCGCCAAGGCGCCGAGTGCCGCCAAGGCGAGTGCGTCCAAGGCGACTACCGGGGCCTCCAAGGCGAGCACCGGGACGAGCAAGGCGTCGTCGAGCAAGACCAGCGCCGCCAAGACCAGCTCGGCGCAGCCGACTACCGCCAGGACGAGCTCGGCGAAGAGCGGTACCGCGAAGGGGGGCACCACCAAGAGCAGCACGAGCAAGTCCACGCGCGGCACCAAGAAGTGACCCGCGAATCGCTGAGCTCGGGAGGAGCCGGAATCACACCGGCGGTGGCAGGTAGTCGGCCGCCGCCAGTCGGAGACCCGTCCCGCTGTCCGAGTCCGCTCGCAGCGTCAGCGTCCACACGCTCGCTTTCTTGGCCGGTATCTCCTCCAGGACCAGCCCGGCCGCGGACGCCAGCCGCCGCACGAGGTCGGGGATGACATCGCCCTGACTGCAGACCAGGGCGGTACCCGGCGACGAGGCGATCCGCAGCAGCCGGTCGACCGCGGCCGGCGGGTCCTGCCAGTACTCCTGTTCCGTCAGCAGGGGCTCGGGACCGATGTCCGCACCCAGGTCCTCGGCCACGGGTTCCACGGTCCGTTCACAGCGCACTAGCGGTGCGGAGTGCACGCGCTGGGGACCGAACAGGGGCAGCAATGTCCGCAGCGCTCGCTGCTGGCGCACTCCCGCCTCGCTGAGGGGACGCAGTGCGTCCTCCCCGCTGAACTCGGAGCTTTTGCCCGCCTTGGCGTGTCGCACCAGCAGCAGGGTGACGACGTCGGTGGGCAGCTCGTCGAAGGCGTCGAGGACCATCCCGTCATGGGCGTGGGTGAGCTGTTCGCGCGCCTTGTCGGTGGTCATCCACCGCAGCTCGTCGACCTCGTCGTTGGCAACGAACGTCCCTTCGCGCACGTGTGCGCAGAAGTAGTCCACGAACTTGGCGGACCAACCGTCGTCCACCGGGACCCGGTAGGTGATTCGCCGCAGGTACCGCGACAGCACGCACGTCAGCCCGGTCTCCTCGGTGACCTCGCGCGCGGCCGTGTGGGCGACGGTCTCCCCGGGGTCGAGCTTGCCCTTCGGCAGTGACCAGTCGTCGTAGTGGGGACGGTGCACCAGCGCGATCTCCGGTACTCCGTCGGTGCGTGCGCGCCAGACCACGGCACCCGCCGCACGCACGATTCGCGTGCCCTCCCGAACCGGTTCGGGCGCTTCCTGTCGTGCGGTTGCCGGATCGGACTCCGCCTCGTCGACCACGTTCTCGGTCATCGGTTCCTCAAACCTTCGCACCGTGACGGCGCAGCATTTCCATCTGGTGATCGTTGACGTACTCGCCCTCGCGGGGCGAGGCCTCCCAATTTCCCCTGGCGTTGAGCACCCAGCACCGGGTGTTCGGATGCAGCGCGGAGTCGAACAGCGCGTCGATTTCCGCGGTCAGGCGGGAGTCGGTGACCCGGACCTGGGTTTCCACGCGCCGGTCCAGATTGCGGTGCATCATGTCGGCGCTGCCGATCCAGTGCTCGTCGGCTCCGACGAAGTGGAACACCCGCGAGTGCTCCAGGAACCGTCCCAGGATCGAACGAACCTCGATGTTCTCGCTGAGTCCGGCGACACCGGCCTTCAACGCGCAGATACCCCGCACGACGATGCTGACGGGCACTCCGGCCAGCGAGGCGCGGTACAGCGCGTCGATGATCTGCTCGTCGACCAGCGAGTTCACCTTCATCCGGATCCCGCTGCCCTCACCGGCGCGGGCGTGGGCGATCTCGCCCTCGATGCGTTCGACGATGCCGGTGCGGATGCCCTGGGGCGAGACCAGGACTCGCCGGTAGGTGTCGTGGCGGGCGTAGCCGGTGAGCACGTTGAACAGGTCGGTGAGGTCGGACCCCACCTCGTCGTCGGCGGTGAGCAGGCCCAGATCCTCGTAGGTGCGCGCGGTCTTGGGGTTGTAGTTGCCCGTGCCCAGGTGGCAGTAGCGACGCAGCGAGGCCTCCTCCTGGCGCACCACCAGCGCGATCTTGCAGTGCGTCTTCAGCCCCACCAGGCCGTAGACGACGTGCACCCCGGAACGCTCCAGCGTCCTGGCCCACTGGATGTTGGCCTGCTCGTCGAAGCGGGCCTTGAGCTCGACCAGGGCCACGACCTGCTTACCCGCCTCGGCGGCGTCGATGAGCGCGTTGACGATGGGCGAGTCACCCGAGGTGCGGTACAGCGTCTGCTTGATCGCCAGCACGTTCGGGTCGGTGGCGGCCTGCTCGATGAAGCGCTGCACCGACGTGGAGAAGGCGTGGTACGGGTGATGCAGCAGGCTGTCGCCCTCGCGCAGCGTGGCGAACACGCTCTTGGGCGTGGGGCTCTCGGCGAACGCCGGGTGCGTCGCGGGTACGAACGGCCCGTCCTTGAGGTCCGGACGTTGCAGCCTGTCCAGCTGGAACAGGCACGACAGGTCCAGCAGTCCGTGCGCCTGGACCACGTCGTGGCGGTCGACGTCGAGCTCCCGCAGCAGCAGCTCGAGCATCGTCTCGCTCATGGTGTCGGTGATCTCCAACCGCACCGGGGGACCGAACCGGCGCCGTGCCAGTTCCCGTTCCATGGCCTGGAGCAGGTCCTCGTCGCGGTCCTCCTCGACCTCCAGGTCGGCGTTGCGGGTGACCCGGAACACGTGGTGCTCGATGACTTCCATCCCGGGGAAGAGCTTGTCCAGGTGCGCGGCGATGAGGTCTTCCAGCGGAAGGAACGTCGCCTGCTCGTGGTCGCGGTTGTCCTCGATGCGTATCAGGCGCTGCACGTTGTCCGGAACCTTGACCCTGGCGAACCGGCGAAGTCCCTCGTCCGGGTCGGCGACGGTGACGGCCAGGTTCAGCGACAGCCCCGAGATGTAGGGGAAGGGGTGGGCCGGATCGACGGCCAGCGGCGTGAGCACCGGGAAGACGTGTTCCTCGAAGTACCGCTTGAGCCGGTCGCGGTCGTGGGTGCCGAGTTCGTCCCAGCTCACCAGGAAGACCCCGTTGGCCTCGAGCTCGGGCAGCAGTTCCTCGTCGAAGACCCGGGCGAGTTTCTCGACGAGATCCTGGTTGCGGACCGAGATGCGGGTGAGCTGTTCGTGCGGTGTCAGGCCGTCGGCGCTGCGTACCGACAGCCCGGTCTCCTCGCGGCGCTTGAGCCCGGCCACGCGCACCATGTAGAACTCGTCCAGGTTGGAGGCGAAGATCGCCATGAACCTGGCGCGTTCGAGGACGGGCTGGGACGGGTCCTCGGCCACGGCCAGCACCCGGGCGTTGAAGTCCAGCGCGGAGAGTTCGCGGTTGAGGTAGCGGTCCTCCGGCAGGTCGGTGCTGGCCGCCGCGCGGGTCACCGCCGGTGGCGCCGCGGGGACCTTGACCTCCTCGACGCCGGTGTCCTCGCCGTGCTCCGGCTGTCCCGGAGCGTGCTCGCCGGTGCGGCGGGTGGCCGGGCGCGGAGTACGGTGCGCGTTGCCGCGCCTTCTGGTGGAGCCCGCCGCCTTCGTGCGGGGGCTTGGTTCTTCCCGGGACTCTTTCTGGTCGGGCTGGCGGGCGTCGTCCGTACTCACGTCTCCCATTGTCGCGCACCCGGTGCTGAGTCCGTGCTCTCGATGGGGACACCGCGCAGCCGGGCGCTGGTGCGCGGGCCCAGTCCCAGCTCGGTGGCGGCGACCAGGTCCGCTGCCGTGTCCACGTCGCAACGCAGGGTCTCCCAGGGGCCGTCCAGTCGCTTGGCGTCCTCGACGTGGGCCCGAGCCGATCCCGGCCCGAACCGGGGAGCCAGCGGTGTTCCCGCCGCGGCCACCAGCAGTGTCGTCCCGGTGCCCTGGCGGTCGGGGCAGAAGGCCCGCTCACCGCCGG
Organism: Halosaccharopolyspora lacisalsi; assembly: GCF_014137975.1. Taxonomy (GTDB): domain Bacteria; phylum Actinomycetota; class Actinomycetes; order Mycobacteriales; family Pseudonocardiaceae; genus Halosaccharopolyspora; species Halosaccharopolyspora lacisalsi. Next base: position 534,439 of record NZ_JACGWZ010000001.1, read on the forward strand.
CCGCGTCCAGCGCCGCTTCCAGGTCGGCACCGCGCAGGGCGGGCAGATCCGCCTGGAGCGCTCCGATCCGCGCGTTCCGGTTCCTGCCGCGCAACACGCCGTCGGCGTGTTGCAGCGCGGCGTTCAGCCCCGCGGAGGGAGAATCGGGCAGGACTTCGATCCCTTCGGCGGCGAAGCAGGTGCTCAGATGTGGGTCGGAGGTGACGACGACGATCGTGCGCACCCCGGCGGCGTCGCGTGCGGCGGAAACCGTGTCCCGCGCCACGGCCGTGACGAGCGCCGCGTGATCCCGTGTCCGCCCGTCCTCGGTGCTACCGAGCAGCCGGGACTTGGCGACGTGGAGCGGTTTGATCGGTACGAGCAGCTGCACACCGGCGGTCACCGCACCATGGTGCGCTCTCGCGGTGGATTCTTGCCACGACCGGTGGTCCGGCGCGGCGGGCAGGACCGCGCCGGGTAAATTCGACAGCTGCTCAGGTGCGCGGACAAGGAGTTTGGCGTGGCGGAACCGAAGAGTCTCAGGCGCGAACGCAGGCAAACCAGGGAAACCGGGCGCAAGGGCGCGGGCAAGCTCTGGCTCGGCCTGGCCGTGGTCGTGTTCTACCCGATCAAGGCGTTGCTGGCCCGGACGAAGGTGATCGGTCTGGAGCGGCTGCCAGCCGAGGGGCCGGTGCTGCTGGTGCTCAACCACGTCTCGCACCTGGACCCGATCTACGACGCGGTCACCGTGCACCGCGCCGGGCGAGTTCCCCGCTTCCTGGCCAAGAACACGCTGTGGAACGTGCCGGTGCTGAACAGGGTGCTCGACGGGGTCGATCAGATCCCGGTGTACCGGGGGACCTCCGACGCGCACAAGAGTCTGCGGGAGGCCCACCGGGCGCTGGAGCGGGACAAGGTGATCCTGATCTATCCCGACGGCACGATCACCAAGGATCCGCAGGGGTGGCCGATGATGCCGCGGATCGGCGTGGCACAGCTGGCGTTGGAGCACGACATCCCGGTCATCCCGGTGGCTCGCTGGGGCACGCGCGCCGTCTACGACCACTACAACAAGAAGTTCCGGCCGCTTCCCCGCAAGCAGGTCAGCATCAAGCTCGGTGAGCCCGTCGATCTGTCGGAGTACCGCGGTCGCGAGTTGGACAACCGGACGTTGCGCGACGCGACGAATCTGATCATGCGGCGTGTGCGGGACCTGCTCGGTGAGATTCGCGACGAGCAGCCGCCCGCCGAGTTCTACTCGACCCGCAAGTCCCGCGTCGCCGAGGGCGAGAATGAGTGAGCACGCCGTGCATCGGGTCGCCGTCCTCGGCGCGGGCACGTGGGGCACGACGTTCGCCAAGGTGCTCGCCGACGCGGGCTGCGACGTGACGCTGTGGGCGCGGCGAGCGGCGGTGGCCGACGCGGTCAACGCGAAGCGGATCAATACCGAGTACCTGCCCGACGTGGAGCTTCCCCCGTCGCTGCGGGCGACCGACGACGCGGCCGAGGCGCTGCACGGCGCCGATGCCGTGGTCCTGGCCGTTCCCAGTCAGTCGTTGCGCGAGAACCTGGCCGGCTGGCAGCCGCTGCTGCCGCCGGCGGCCACCCTGGTCAGCCTCGCCAAGGGCGTCGAGCTGAGCACGCTCAAGCGGATGAGCGAGGTGGTCGCCGAGGTCGCCGACGTCGCCATGAGCAGGGTCGCGGTGGTCTCCGGACCGAACCTGGCCCGCGAGGTCGCCGAGGAGCAGCCGACCGCCACGGTGGTGGCCTGCGGGGACCACGATCGGGCCGTGGCGTTGCAGCACGCCTGCTCGACCGGGTACTTCCGCCCGTACACCAACACCGACCTCGTGGGCGTCGAACTGGCCGGTGCGTGCAAGAACGTGATCGCGTTGGCCTGCGGGATGGCCTCCGGTCTCGGCTACGGCTCCAACACGATGTCCACCCTGATCACCAGGGGACTGGCCGAGACCGGCAGGCTCGGAGCGGTGCTCGGTGCGGACCCGATGACCTTCGCAGGGCTGGCCGGGCTGGGCGATCTCGTGGCCACCTGCGCCTCACCGCTGTCGCGCAACCGCACCTTCGGGCAGCGGCTGGGACGGGGGGAGTCGCTGAGTCAGGCGCAGGAAGCCGCGCACGGTCAGGTGGCCGAGGGCGTGAAATCGTGTTCGTCGCTGCGCGAGCTGGCCGAGCGGCACGGTGTCGAGATGCCGCTCACCGACGTCGTCTACCGCGTGTGTCACGAGGGGGTCGACCCCGGACCGGCGGCGGGGCGGTTGCTCGGCCGCGAACGCAAGCCCGAGCGTTCCTGAACAGGAGACACCATGACGGAATTCGACGGTGACGGCACGAGGTGCGTGCAAGGGGGCCATCCGGCCCCGGAGGCGGGCGCGCCGTTTCTGTCGGGGCCGGTCCTCGCCGCTCCCTACCACCTCGGGGGAGCCGATCGGGTGGGTGGAGCCGATTTCTACGGTCGCGCGGGCAATCCCACGTGGCGGGCGCTGGAGAAGGCCGTCGGTGACCTCGACGGTGGGCAGTGCGTCCTGTTCCCGTCCGGCATGTCGGCCATCAGCACCCTGCTGCGCGTGCTGCTGAGCCCCGGTGACGCCGTGGTGCTGCCCGGCGACGGCTACTACGCGACGCGCCAGTTCGTGCGCGAGGAACTCGCCGAGTACGACCTCGACGTGCGCGAGGTCCCGACGCCGGGACCGTGGCCCGACGACGTTTTCGACGGGGCGCGGCTGGTGCTGCTGGAAACGCCGTCGAACCCGGGCATGGACGTCTGCGACATCGCCGAGCTCGCCCGGCGCGCGCACGAGGCGAGGGCTTTCGTCGCCGTGGACAACACCACGGCGACCCCGCTGGGGCAGCGTCCGCTGGAGCTGGGTGCCGACGCCGTGCTGGCCAGCGACACGAAGGCGCTGTCCGGCCACAGTGACCTGTTGCTCGGGCACGTTTCCGTGCGTGACGAGGAGTTCGTCCACGCGCTGATCCGGGCGCGCACGCTCTCCGGTGCGGTTCCGGGACCGTTCGAGACGTGGCTGGCTCATCGCAGCATGGGCACCCTGGACCTGCGGCTGTCCCGGCAGGCCGAGAACGCCCGCGCGCTCGTCGAGGCGCTGAGGGACCACCCGGGTGTTTCCGACCTGCGGTGGCCGGGGTCGCCCGACGATCCCTCGCACGAGCTCGCGAGCACGCAGATGCGGCGCTGGGGCGGTGTCTTCAGGTTCCGGCTCGCCGGGGCGGAGAAGGTGGCCGAGTTCGTGCGGCGCAGCGCGCTCGTCGCCGGAGCCACCAGCTTCGGCGGCATCCACAGCACGGTGGACCGCCGCGCGCAGTGGGGGGATCCGGTGCCGGAGGGCTTCGTGCGGTTCTCGGCCGGGTGCGAGGACACCGCCGACCTCGTCGCCGACGTCCTGGCTGCCCTCGGCTGACCACCATCGTGTGAGTTTTCGCGCTGCTGCCCGGGGGGCGCCTTGACCCGGCGCGGTCCAGCTGGTTCAGTGTGTGACGTGTTGAAGCGCGTGATGAGCAGCAGGCGGGGTCATATCGACCTGCGTCGTGTCGCCAGCGCACTTTGTCCTCGGCGGTGACCCCTTCCCGCTGTGCGGGCTGACGGCGCTGCCGTCCGCCCGCGTCATTCACGCCCTTCCTAGTTTTCGAGGACTGTTTTTTTCGTGTTCGCCGTTCCCCCGAATACCGTCGCGCTCCCGTACGACCGTGCGCTCGCGCATCCGGCGCGCATCGCGCGCGACCTCGCCGCCGATCGGCAGGCTTGGGCGTATCTGCTCCGGTACGACCCCGACCATCGCTGGTTCGAACTCATCGAACGTACCGAGACCCACGAGGCCTGGCTGCTGAGCTGGCTGCCGGGCCAGCACACCGACCTGCACGATCACGGCGGCGCCACCGGCGCGTTCACCGTCGTCTCCGGCGTGCTGTCCGAGCGGGCGATCCAGCACCGCGAGGGCCGGGAGGCCGAGGCGCTGCACACGCTGACCGTGGGTCAGTCGCGCGTGTTCGGCCCGCACTACACCCACCGGGTGCACAACGACGGCCCGGACCCGGCCATCAGCATTCACGTCTATCGTCCCGGCAGGCCGTCGATGCACTCGTGAGTGGCGCTCCGGGGTCGCCGGGCGACGGAGACGGCGGCGGGTGGCAGGTTGCGCCAGACGGTCGGACTCAGACTGACCTGCTGGAACGCCGCCCGGAGCTGGGCCCGTTGGCGGCGGGCGGGTGGAGCCCACCGGGTCCACGTGTAGCCGAACTGGGTGTAGACGCCCCCCGACGTCAGCGACGAGGCGATCGTGTCGATCAGGTCGCCGCCCGCGAACGCCGACCAGGGCAGTCCGCTGACGACGACGTCGGCGCTGCCGCACCCGTGGTGGGCCAGGATCTCCGGCAGCCGCTCGGCGGTGTCGGTGACCACCGAGAGGTTCCGGAACCTCTCGGACAGGTGGTCGGCGAGCCGTTCGTTCAGCTCGACGGCCACGTGCTGCCCGCGCCCGGCGAGCCGTTGCTGGATGGCTGCGGTGAACGCGCCGGTGCCCGGACCCAGCTCGACCACCGTCGGTTCCCCGCGCGCGTCGATCGGCGCGACCATGGGTGCGCTCAGGTGCGGTGAGCTGGGCAGCACCGAGGCGGTGTTCAGGGGAGAGCGGACGAACTCGGTGAGGAACAGCCCCCTCCCCGACGAGGGTTTCGCCACTGCTTCGCCTCCCTGGTCGTGGTGTCCCGGCTCGGCCGAGCTTATCCACCGCGCGGTGAAGGTTCCGGCAGTTCGAAGTTGATTCGCGCTGATGTCTGTGACACGAACGGGTAACGGTGCCGAACTCGGGGGAACGAGCCCGTGTGGTGTGCGTCTCCCGAAGGACAGCAGTGGAGCAGACCTCCGGGAGTTCGATCATGCGTTTTCCGAGTGTCCGAGCGATGGCGGCCGGTGTCGGCGCGGTCGCGTTGACGGCCGCGGCGTCCGTGGCGGCGGCACCCGTGGCGAGTGCCGCTCCGGCCCCGCCGCCCGAGTGCGGAGCGGGCTGCGAGCAGGTGTTCCACCTCTCGTTCCCGAACGACGCCAGTCTCTCGGGATGGCGGGACAACACCGCGCCCGGTGGGCGCAGCGTGCTCGCCTACTCCGTGAGCGGCCAAGTCCACGACACCGCCGTGCTGGAGCACAAGGGCGTCACGGACGCCGCCTGCGGTTGGCAGGGTGACGCACAGCGCTGCGCCGTCACCTTCTACACCGGTGCGCACAGCACGGGGGCGCTGTCGGCGCTGCTCACCTGGAACGGGGGCATCGAGATCTCCGACGAGATCCTCGGCGGCGCCCCGGGCGCGACCCTGCGTCAGCTCGACGGCAGCGGCCGCCCCGACGTGGCGCTGCGGCAGAGCACCTACGAGCCGAGCTACGCCGACGCCCCGCAGTACTGGGAGACCTACCTGGAGTTCGACGGCGAGTTCGTCCGCACCGGATGTACCCGTCCGGAGCAGGGGAACTCCCCGGCACCGACCGAACCCGTCTACGGCAGCTGCCGCTTCTGAGGTCCGCTTCGGGGCTGTCCCAAAGGGTGGACGGACCGTTGTGGCGGTGTGAGTGCCACAACGGTCCGTTCACCCTCTGGGGTCCCGGCTGTGGTGGACGGTGGGGAGGAAGCTGGTCCACTGGGCGGTGGTGAAGCCCAGGTGGCCGTGGTGGGGAGCCTTGGAGTCGCGGACGTCGGTGCCGCGGGCAGTGAAGCGGGCCTCGACGCAGCTGTTGTTGTTACCGCCGCTGTAGCTGCTGGTGAACCAAGGTCCCAGAGGCTGTTCAGCCGCTCGTGGTCGATCTCCTCCGCGCGCTGCGCGATGAACACACGCGATTCTTCCGGGCCGAGCGCCACGGCACGCAGCCTGTCGAGCGCGCGTGCACTCGGCGATATCGTGATCTTCGATGGCGTAGACACCACCGCCGGTGAAGGTGGGCTGATGCACGATATCCGGTGCTTGGTCGCCGAAGCGAAGGATCTCCAAGGAACCACCGAGCAGTGGGTGGTCCACGATGGCCAGTGGAGCCACCTGGATCACGACATGGGGGTGTCGCTCGATGCCGTCGAGTAGCTGAAGAAGTTGCTCGTGGAGGATGTCCCAACGGCCCATCGGGCGGCGCAGAGCCGCTTCGCCGATGACGAACCACATTTGTGGAGGTTCCTCACGCGTCACCAGCTCTTGTCTGTCCAAACGGAACTGGACGCGGGGCTCGATGTCATCGGGAGTGGTCTCGACGCTGGCTGAGCGAGCGATACGGATCAGCGCACGAGCATAGTCCTCGGTCCGGAGCAAGCCGGGGATGAGCTCGCCCTCGGCGTAGTAGATCTCGGTGGCGTCCTGCTCGTCGTCGCTGAGCCTGCGGAAGGCTCCGGGGAGCGCGTCGGAGTGCATGCGTCGTGGCTGCCGCTGGCGAGCGATCTGGGCGAGTTCAGCTGATCTGCGCGCGGGGACTCCCTCGGTGCGCCGTAGAAGTCCAGCAGCGCCTCGATCTCCAGCACCTTGAAGGCGCGCTCGCCGCGCTCCACGCGGCTGATCTGGCTGATGTCGCACTCGATAACCGCTGCTGCTTCCTTCTGCTGCTTGTCTGCGGCCTCCCGGAGTCTGCGTAGTTCGGCACCGAGCTGGCGGCGTTCGAGCGTGGCTCGTGGTTTGCCCATCTCGCGAGACCACCCATTCGGGGACATGTGGCACTGCCAATTGCCAGCCAGGTTGGGTGTCACAGCGCACGTGGAAGTCCGACGGCGAGCGTGGCTACTACCTGCGGGAGAGCTGCATCGTCTGGAGCGGTGACGAGGTGTTCACCACCCACGTCGAGGACAGCCGGGTCAACTTCGAGGGCGCGTGCGCGCTGACCACCCAGGCCGACGCCTCCGACGGTCTGCTCCGCAGCGAGGCGCGAACGTCCCGGTGAACGGACCGTTTTGGCGGTGTGAGTGCCAAACGGTCCGTTCACCCTCTGGGAAAATCCGCCCCCCCCCACACACACGGGTCACTGCCGGGCGCGGACGTGCTCCGGCACCGGAAAGCCGTCGGCCAGGTCCGGTGACGGTTCGGGCTCACCCCAGCTGCTGTGCAGCGGCAGGACACCGGCCCACGCGTCCCCGGCGGCGATGTCCTCCTCGTCGTCCCCGGGACCACCGGTGCGGATCTTGACCGAGGCCTCGTCGAGGCTCAGGGCCAGCACCGCCGTGGCCGCGAGCTCGCGCCTGTCCGGTTGCCGCGCGTGCTCCCACGATCCCGGCGCCAGGTGCTCGGTCACGGCACGCAGTGCTTGCCACTTCTCCTCGGGGGCGCTGACCTCGCGCGGGCGCCCGTGGATCACCGCCGAGCGGTAGTTGGCCGAGTGGTGGAACGCCGAGCGGGAGTAGACGATGCCGTCGAGCAGGGTCACCGACGCGCACACCTCGGCCTCTTCGATGCCCTCGCGTAGGCTGCGCGCGCCGGTCGACCCGTGCAGGTACAGCGTCTCGCCCAGCCGAGCGAAAGCGGTCGGCAGTACCCGGGGCGAGCCGTCGACCTGCATTCCGAGGTGGCAGATCACCCCCTCGTCGAGGATCGAGTGCAGGTCGGTGCGATCGGTCCCGGCGCGCTTCTTGCCGCGGTGGACGGTGCTGCGGCCGGTGGGGGAGAGCTCGGTCATGCCGACCAGGATCACGGGCGAAGTGGCATCATTGAAGTGCCAATTCAGGAGAATCTCGAAATGCCACACACCGTGCCCGCCACGTCACCGCTGCTGGAACTGGCCATCGACCTGGACCGTTCCGACCGGCGTCCGCTGGCGGTCCAGCTGGCCGACGCGCTGCGGCAGGCCGCCACCGGCGGTCAGCTCCGCAGCGGGGACCGACTGCCCTCCACCCGCGCCCTGGCCCGCCACCTCGGCGTCAGCCGCACCGTGACCGCGGCCGCCTACGAACAGCTCCACGCCGAGGGCTGGATCGTGGGTCGCCACGGCTCCGGCACCTACGTCACGACGAGCCCACCCGGTACGACCCCGCAGGGGTTCGGCGTGCGGGGAGACCGCGAAACCCCGGCTCCGGAGGTGAACCTGACCCCCGGGGCGCCCTGGGTGGACGGGATCGACCGTGCCGCCTGGCGTCGCGCGTGGCGCGCGGCGGCCGACGTCGGACCCGCCTCGCTGCCGTACCGCGCGGGGATGCCGGAGTACCGCGCCGTGGTCGTCGAACACCTCCTGCGGCATCGTGGCCTGGTACTCGGCGGCCCCTACGAGGACTCGGTGATCGCCACGGCCGGGACGACCGCGGCCGTCAGCGAGCTCGCGGGCACGGTGATCGAGCGCGGTGACACGGTCGCCGTCGAGGAACCCGGTTACCAACGCGCGGTCGGCGCGCTGCGGGCGGCCGGAGTGCGGGTGGTGCCCGCTCCGGTCGACCACTCCGGAGTCGTCGTCGACGCGGTACCGCGAGGGGTGCGGGCGGTGTACTGCTCGCCGGCCCACCAGTACCCCATCGGCGGCAGACTGCCCGCCGAGCGACGGATCGCGCTGGTGGAGCGGGCGCGCGCCGAGGGGTGGCTGATCATCGAGGACGACTACGACGGCGAGCTGCGTTACGACGTCGCCCCGCTGCCGGTGCTGGCCTCGATGGCCCCGGACGTGGTGGTGCACCTGGGCACGACCAGCAAGATCCTCACCCCGACGCTGGGCGTGGGGTGGATGCTGGCACCGCCGCGGGTCGTCTCGGCCGTGCTCGAACACCGGGAACGCACCGGCACCCGGCCCGCTCCGGCCGGACAACGGGTGCTCGTGGAGCTCGGGCGTCACGGCGACCTCGGGCGACACCTGCGTCGGCTGCGGCGGGAGATGTCGCGGCGCAGGGAGCTGATCGTCGGGCACCTGACGGACGCGGGCGTCGAGGTCTTCGGTGACCGGGCCGGAGCTCACGTGGTGCTTCCGCTGCCGGACGCTGAAAGCGAGCAGCGCGTGACCGAGCGGGTGCGCGCGCACGGCGCCGTGCTGGACGGGCTGCGCCGCCACCACTTCGGACCGCAGCAGTGGCACGGTCTCGCGCTCGGATACGCCGCGTGCACCCGCGATGACCTGGAGTCGACGCTGCCCGTGGTGGTCGGGGCGGTGCGGGGGAACTGATCCGGCTGGCGGCGCAAGCGGCTCTCGACGCGGGTATGGTCCGGCGCATGACACAGCGCAAGACCCGGGTGGCGGTCGTTTTCGGCGGGCGGAGTACCGAGCACGGCATTTCCTGCGTCTCGGCCGGGAGCGTGTTGGAGCATCTTGATCGGGACCGCTTCGAGGTCCTCCCGGTCGGTATCACCCCCGAGGGCGCGTGGGTGCTGGGTACCGACGATCCCGAGACGCTGCGGATCCGGGACCGCAAGGAACCGGAGGTGCTGCCGAGTACGCCTGTGGCGCTGCCCGGTGATCCGACCCGGCGCGAGCTGGTGGTGCTCGAGTCCGGCCGGGGCGGCGAGGTGCTGTCGTCGGTCGACGTGGTCTTTCCCGTGCTGCACGGTGCCTTCGGTGAGGACGGCACCGTCCAGGGCCTGCTGGAGATGGCCGAGGTGCCCTACGCGGGTGCGGGAGTGCTCTCCAGCGCGGTGGCCATGGACAAGGAGTACGCCAAGAAGCTGCTGGCCGCCGAGGGGCTGCGGGTGGGCACCTACGAGGTGCTGCGCCGCGACGAGGAGACGTTGAGCGCGGAGCAGCGGCAGCGGCTCGGACTGCCGGTGTTCGTCAAGCCGGCCCGCGCCGGGTCCTCTCTGGGCATCACCCGTGTGACCGACTACGGCGACCTGGAAGCGGCGATCGCCGAGGCGCGCCGCACCGACCCGAAGGTCATCATCGAGTCCGCGGTGACCGGCCGTGAGGTCGAGTGCGGGGTGCTGGAGTTCCCGGACGGGCGCGTGGAGGGCTCGTTGCCGGCCGAACTGCGGGTCACCGGGGACAGCGACTGGTACGACTACGAGTCGAAGTACCTCGACGACGTCACCGAGTTCGACATCCCGGCCAAGATCGGGGACGACGCCGTCGAGCGGGTGCGCGAGGACGCGGTCACGGCGTTCCGCGCGCTGGAGTGCCAGGGGCTGGCCCGGGTGGACTTCTTCGTGACAGAGGACGGGACGCCGATCGTCAACGAGGTCAACACCATGCCCGGATTCACCTCGATCTCGCTGTATCCGCGCATGTGGGCCCAGACCGGCGTGGATTACTCGGCGCTGCTGAGCACCCTCATCGACACCGCCGTGGCCCGAGGCACCGGCCTCCGCTGAAGTGACGGGAGCGCAACCGGCGGGGGTAACCGCCCCCGCTTTTTCGGTGGTTACCTGTTTTCGCGCGAAACCGGGTAACCACCGTCCCCGCTAGGGGAACACGTCCTGCTTGGGTAGAGTTCGGGCGATCACCTTGGAGACCTCCTGGATCGGGCCGGTACCCACCTGCTGCGAAACGGTCAGCGCGATGTGGACCGGCCGGTCGGCGGCCAGCCACGTGGTCCTGCCCCCCTGTCTGATCGCCAGCCACTCGACCCCGGAGACGGCCGTGAGATGCGAGGTCGGTGTGAGTTCGCGGGGAGCCCGCAGCCCGCAGCGCAGGGTGACGGGATCGTGCTCGGCATCGCCCCAGGCGACCGTGGCCTCCGGTGCGGGCCGGGCCAGTTCGCGTCGCGGTACCGGATCGTCGTGGATCGACAGCTCGGGGGGGAGGGCCGCCAGCACCGTCGCGCACTCCCGACTACCGGCTTCCGGTGCCCGGACCGGCGGTACCGCCAGTGGCCCGCTCCGCCGCGCCTGCTGTTCCGCCTGCTTCGCGGCGGCGGCCCGGTCCCGCTGGGCCTCGCGATGTTGCCCGATCAGTCCGATCGTGGCGACACCGGCCGCCAACAGCACACCGAGCGTGACCGCCACGATCAGGACGACGCGCGGTGCTTTCGGCTCCGACTGGTCACCCACGTCGCCCACTGTAGGCAGGCCTACAGATGAACCACCGGACAGGTGAGGGTACGAGTGATGCCTTCCACTTCCTGGATGTTGGCCACCACCATCTTGCCGAGCAGATCCACGTTCTCGGCCTCGGCGCGCACCACCACGTCGTACGGGCCGGTGACGTCCTCGGCGCTGATGATTCCGGTGGAGCCGGAGATCGCGGAGGCCACTTCGGCCGCCTTGCCGACCTCGGTCTGGATGAGGATGTATGCCTGGACCACGGTGTGCCCCTTCAGTAGCCGGTGCTCGAGTAGGAAACTGTCGCAGAAGTTATCCCATTGAACCGAGCGAGTGCTCAAGAAAGGAAGGTCTCGGTTGGGTCCGGATTCGTCACAGGACGCGCAGACCGTCTCACAACTGGGTGAGTTCGGGCTCATCCGACGAGTGACCTCCGGCCGCGGGCAGTCCCCGGGGACCCTGCTCGGTCCCGGGGACGACGCCGCCGTGCTCTCGGCCTCCGACGGCCGGGTGGTGGCCACCACCGACGTGCTCGTGCAGAACGTGCACTTCCGGCTGGACTGGTCCACGCCGCACCAGGTCGGCCGCAAGGCCGTGGCGGTGAACCTGTCCGACATCGCCGCCATGGGGGCGGTCCCGACCGGCCTGCTCGTCGGCCTGGCCTGTTCGGCCGAGGAGTCGACCACCGTGGTCGACGGACTCGCGGCGGGCATGTGGGAGGAGGCGCGCGGGGTCGGCATCGACCTGGCCGGTGGTGACATGGTCACCTCCACCACGCTGACCGTCTCCGTGACGGCGCTGGGGGAGCTGGAGGGACGTGAGCCTGTGACGCGGTCCGGGGCCCGTCCCGGCGACGTCGTCGCGGTCGCCGGACGCCTGGGGTGGGCCGCTGCCGGGTTGGCGGTGCTGGCTCGCGGATTCCGCTCGCCGCTGGCCGTGGTCGGCGCGCAGCGGGTCCCCGAACCGCCGTACGAGGCCGGGCCACTGGCCGCGGCGGCGGGCGCGACGTCGATGATCGACATCTCCGACGGGCTGCTGGCCGACCTCGGTCACGTGGCCGAGGCCTCGCAGGTGTCCATCGACGTGCGCGGTGATCAGGTGGAGATTCCGCAGCGCCTGATCGAGGTCGCCTCGGCGCTGGGGGCCAATCCGCAGCACTGGGTGCTCACCGGAGGGGAGGACCAGGCGCTGGCCGCGACCTTCCCGGCCGAGCGGTCGCTGCCGCAGGGCTGGACCGCGGTCGGGACGGTGGGCCGAGGCCGAGGGGTCACCGTCGACGGCGCCGACTACGACGAGCAGGAGGGCTGGCAGCACTGGAGATGAGGCCGCCGGTGGTGGCACGCGGACTCGTGCCACCACCGGCAGGAGCTCAGACGGCCTTGGTGGTCGGGGCCCCGCTGGACGGGGCGTCCTCCACCAGCGGCTGGCCCGCGGTCTCCTTCATCAGCAGCACCGGGACGATGCCCAGCGCGGCGGCGGCCATCAGGTAGTAGGCCGGGAAGAAGGCGTTGCCCGTCGCGGTGACCACGGAATCGTTGATCAGCGGGGTCGTGCCCCCGATGGCCGAGGTCGCGACGTTGTAGCCGATGCAGAAGGCCGCGTAGCGCACCTTCGTCGGGAACATGGCCGGCAGGGTCGCCGCCAGCGGTCCGATCAGCTGGACGTGGCAGATCCCCATCAGCGCCAGCCCCAGCAGGGTGGTGATCCAGGTTCCCTGGGCGATGAGCATGAAGGCCGGGTAGGACAGCACGAGGAAGCAGACGCAGGCCGACAGGAACACCGGTTTGCGGCCGACCCGGTCGGAGAGCCGACCCACGAACGTGATCAGCGCCAGCATCATGATGATGACGAGGACCAGGGGAACCAGTGCCGCCGTGTCCGTGATGTCCAGCGTCTGCTTGAGGTAGGTGGGCATGTAGGTCAGCAGCGTGTAGTTGCCGACGTTGATGATGACCACGATGCCCATCAGCACCAGCAGCGTGCGCCAGTGCTCGACGATCATCGACTTCAGCGGGGACTTCGCCAGGCTGTTCTGCTGCTTCAGGTGGTTGAAGGCCGGTGTGTCCTCGAGCTTCTGGCGCAGGTAGAGCCCGACGCCGCCGAGCGGGCCGGCGATGAGGAAGGGGACGCGCCATCCCCACGAGTGCATGTCCGACTCGCTGAGGCTGATGATCAGCCCGGTGGGGACCAGCGCGCCGAGGCCGAAACCGACCAGCGTGCCGAACTCCAGCCAGCTGCCGTAGAAACCGCGGCGCTTGTCCGGGGCGAACTCCGCGATGTAGGTGGCGGCGCCACCGTACTCACCACCCGTGGAAAAGCCCTGCAACATGCGGCACAGCAGGAACAGGACCGGCGCGAAGATGCCGATCACCGAGTACCCGGGCAGCAGGCCGATCACGAATGTGGAGCCCGACATGAGCAGGATCGTGACCGCCAGCACCCGCTGACGACCGATTCGGTCCCCCAGGGGGCCGAAGAACAGGCTGCCGAAGGGACGTAGCAGGAATGAGACGGCGAAGACGCCGAAAACCGAGAGCGTCTGGACCGCTGCGTTGTCGCCGGGGAAGAACGCGGCCCCCACGTAGGTGGCCACGTAGGCGTAGACGCCGAAGTCGTACCACTCCGTACAGTTTCCGATGGCCGCCGCGGCCACCGCACGGCGTAGCAGGGACCGCTCCTTGGGCGGTAGTTCACCCGTGTCCGTTGAGGTCATGAGCTTGTGGGCCACCTCCGGTGTGTCATCTACGGTGCGTGAGCGATTCGAGTGCTCGGAACGTAGCCGAAAGAGCGGTGTCAGACCACCAAAGCACCTTGTTGTTTGATTGTCGACGATCGTTTCGCGAACTTGAGTTACCTTCGAGTTACGATTGGTTGCCGTGTGAAGCGGTAGTGAGTCGCAGCTGGTGGTTGGCGGGGCGATGTTGTCGCTCGGCAGTGGTGGCGGCCATTGTGGGGCAGCACACTACGCGGATCCACCCAAAAGAGTGTGATGACGATCACAGTTCCTATTCGTTTCGCATATGTGATGAGCGACGAGGGGTGTTCGCGGAGTGGATCACCCGCCTCGCTACGCTCGGGTGCGTGACGGCACGTCCTTTGCATGAGGTGATGGAGCCCGGTTGGGCCGAGGCGCTCGAACCGGTGGCGGATCGGATCGCCGGGATGGGTGACTTCCTGCGTGCCGAAGTGGCGGCGGGCAGGCGCTATCTTCCGGCGGGCGAGAACGTCCTGCGCGCGTTTCGGCAGTCCTTTCGCGGTGTTCGCGTTCTCATCGTCGGCCAGGACCCCTACCCGACACCGGGGCATCCGGTGGGGCTGAGCTTCTCCGTGGCTCCCGATGTCCGGCCGGTGCCGCGCAGCCTGGCCAACATCTTCACCGAGTACTCCGAGGATCTCGGGCACCCCCAGCCCGGCAACGGTGATCTCACGCCGTGGACCGAACGCGGTGTGCTGCTGCTCAACAGGGCCCTGACGGTCGAACCCGGCAAGTCGGCCTCGCACCGGGGCAAGGGGTGGGAGGAGATCACCGACCAGGCCATCCGCGCGCTGGCGGCACGCCCGGAACCCATGGTGGCCGTGTTGTGGGGACGTGACGCGCGCAGCATGCGTTCCCTGATGCCCGACGTGCCGTGCGTCGAGTCCCCGCACCCGAGTCCGATGTCGGCGAACAAGGGTTTCTTCGGGTCGCGGCCCTTCAGTCGCGTCAACGACATCCTGCGCGAGCGGGGGGAGGACCCCATCGACTGGAAACTGCCCTGAAGAGGTGTTTCCGCTCACCGCGACGCCTGCCGCATGCGGGTGATCCCTCCTGGCCGGGGCCGGTCGCCCGGCGAAGAGGGGGTAGAGCGCGCGGTCGGCAGCGAGCAGCACTTCGTCCGTTGCGGCAGCTGCCGGCGGTTTCGCGCGAAACCGGGTAATCCGCACGAGGACGGCGAAGGTTACGTGGCCTTACGTCGTCCGAGTGCTTCGTCGCCTCGGAAGGCAACTGCGTCGAGGACAGCGCCGGGTTCCCACGGCCGCCGGAGAGCCCCCGGCGGCCGACACGGAAAAATCCCGGGACGGCTCACTCGGCCGCCCCGGGGGCTCAGACGTACGGTGTCGCTCAGCCGCGCGAGACCTTGCCTGCCTTGATGCAGGAAGTGCACACGTTCATGCGCTTGCGCTGCGAGATCCCGACCTTGGCGTGCACGGTCTGAATGTTCGGGTTCCACCGGCGCTTGGTGTGCCGGTTCGAGTGGGAGACCGCATGGCCGAAGCCCGGCCCCTTGTTGCAGACGTCGCAGACGGCAGCCACGTCAGACACCCCTAACTTCGCGTTGATGTCCTCCCTCGCACGCGGCGGGGAAGCCTCGGTGACAGCGCTGAGGGGCCACGCGTCGACTCTCACATGAGGTCTTGTCACCCCAGGGTGAATGCGCGCTCACCGCCCCTCCGGCGGTACCGTCCCGGACGGGCCGGTCCACAGCCTCCGGAACGGACAAAGTCTATCGCACCGGCCAGCGGTCGCTGACATCACCTCACCCGGCGCGGCAGTGCCCGGTCCTCACGACCTGTGTGGATATCCTCGAACCGGAGCAACGGACGTGGGAGGAGACCGAGGGTGCTGCGGGCACTGGACGGAGCGGCCGCCATTCGCTGGGCCGAGTTGTCGGTGGCCGCGCTGGCCCACGACCGCGATGCCCTCGACCGCATCAACGTCTACCCGGTGGCCGACGGCGACACCGGTACGAACCTCCTCCAGACCATGCGCTCGGCCGTGTCCGGGCTCGATCCGACGACGCACACGAGCCTGCGTCAGGTGCTCGGCACCCTCGCCCGGGGCGCGCTGCGGGGTGCCCGCGGCAACTCCGGCATGTTGCTCTCGCAGGTGGTGCGTGGTCTCGCCGAGGAGCCGGAAGAAGCCCCGGACATGGACGGGGAGTCCTTCCGTCGCGCCCTGCGGCGAGCGCACGAGCGGGCGCGGCAGGCGGTGGCCGAACCCGCCGACGGCACGCTGCTGTCGGTGCTGCACGCCGCCGCCTACGTCGACAGCCGGGCGGCGGAGCTGTCCATCGCCGTGCGGGAGGCGACCACGGCCTCGATCCGGGCGCTGGAGGCGACCACGCGCCAGTTGCCGGCCCTGACCGCCGCCGGGGTGGTGGACGCGGGCGGGCGTGGGCTGGTGGTGCTGCTGGACGTGCTGCACGCCGTGGTCAACGACGGAGACCGGCTGGCCCCGGAGACCCCGGAGGCCGCCGGGTCCGAGGCGTCGCGGCACGGATCCCGCTACTGCTACGAGGTGATGTATCTCCTCGCGGAGAGCACCGAGGAAGCCGTGAGCGGGCTGCGCGACAGGCTGGTGAGCCTCGGCGACTGCGTCTCCGTGGTCGGTGACGGCGAGTCGTCCTGGGCAGTGCACGTGCACTGCGATGACATCGGTGCCGCCATCGAGTCCGGTATCGGGACCGGCAGAGTGAGCCACATCCGGGTGACCCGCTTCGCCGATCAGGCGTCCCCGGGGGCCAGGCCCGAGCGTGCCGTGCTGGCCTGCACCCGGGGTCCCGAGGTCACGGAGCTGTTCCGCTCCGAGGGGGCCACTGTGCTGCGCCTCGATCCGGAACGTCCCGCGGGTGTCGACGACCTGGTGGCCGCGATCGACGACACCGGCGCCCGGCACGTGCTCGTGCTGCCGAACGACGGGACGCTGACTCCGATCGCCGAGGAGGCGGCCGGGAGAGCCACGGGAGAGGACCGCGAGGTCGTGGTGGTGCCGACAGCCTCGCCGGTGCAGGGGTTGGCGGCCCTCGCCGTGCACGATCCGCGGCGCCGTACGACCGAGGACACCGTGGCGCTGGCCGAGGCGGCCGCGGCGACCCGGCGGGGCGAACTGCTCGTCGCGCGGCGGCGGGCACTGACCTGGGTCGGCTACTGCGAACCGGGCGACGTCCTCGGGCTCGCCGACGGGGAGGTGGTGCTCATCGGCGGTGATCTCGTCGACTCGGCCCGCGACCTGGCCGACCGGATGCTGACCACGGGCGGCGAGCTGGTCACCGCGTTGATCGACGAGAACGCTCCGGACGGGCTCGCCGAGGAGCTCGAGCAACACCTGCGCCGCACCCACCCCGAGGTCGAGCTGAGCTGCTACCGCGCCGGTGATCTCGCCGAGGTGCTGTTGCTGGGTGTGGAGTAGTGATGTCGGTGAGGTCGGATAACGTGCTCGACGTGCACGAGAGCGGAGCTGATCAAAGTGCGCAGATCTCTCGCTTCGGCGGTGGGGTGAGCACGTTGCTACGATCACGCTGCCTGGTGATGACCAAGCTGGGCGCTGAATTGGCGGGCGGGCAGTCCGTGCCAGCCTGTGGAGACCTCTGGGTAACCATGTCTGCGAAGCAGGAACCACCCGTCGGTCGCAGGGCCGACGGGAAACCCCCGGCTCCGGCCGTGGGAGGAAGTCAAGCGTGATGACCACCGGGGATACCAAGCTCGATCGGGTGCTGGGCGCCAAGACCGCCAAGGCGTTCGACTCGTCCCTCGGCCTGTCCACGGTGGGCGACCTGCTGCGCCACTACCCGCGTCGCTACGCCGAGCGCGGGGAGCTGACCGCCATCGCCGGGCTGGAGATCGGCGAGCACGCCACGGTGCTGGCGCAGGTGGAACGCGTGAGCAAGCGCAGCATGCGTTCGCGGCGCGGCACCATCGTCGAGGCCCGCATCACCGACGGCCACCGCTCGCTGAACTGCACTTTTTTCAACCAGGCCTGGCGAGAGCGCGAGCTGCTGCCGGGTCGCAAGGGCCTGTTCGCCGGTAAGGTCACCGCCTACCGCAACCAGCTGCAGTTGGCTCACCCGGAGTACCAGCTGTTCGACGCGGTCACCGAGCAGGACGAGGAGGAGCACTCGGCGGCCGAGCAGTTCGCCTCCGCGCTGATCCCCGTTTATCCGGCCGCGCAGGGGCTGCCCTCCTGGTCGATCGCGCGGTGCGTGCGTCAGGTCCTCGACGTCTGGGACGGAGCCGAGGACCCGCTGCCCCGGCAGTTGCTGGAGCGCAGGGAGTTGGAGGAACTGGAGCAGGCGCTGCGGAAGATCCACCAGCCCGCGCAGTTCTCCGAGGTGGAGTCGGCCCGGCAGCGGCTGAAGTGGGACGAGGCGCTGGCGGTGCAGCTCGTGCTCGCGCGGATGCGCGAGTCGGCCCGCGAACATCCCGCTCCGGCCTCGCCCGTTCGTCAGGAGGGTCTGCTGAGCGCGTTCGACCGGAGGCTGCCGTTCGAGCTCACCGCCGGCCAGCGCGAGATCGGCGAGCAGGTCGCCGCCGACCTGGCGCTGGAGCACCCGATGAACCGCCTGGTGCAGGGCGAGGTCGGCAGTGGCAAGACCGTGGTGGCGCTGCGCGCGATGCTGCAGGTGGTGGGCTCCGGGCGGCAGGCGGCGATGCTCGCGCCGACCGAGGTGCTCGCCGCCCAGCACGCCCGGTCCCTCTCGGGGCTGCTGGGCGAGCTGGGCACGGGCGGGGAGCTCGGTGCGCCCGAGCACGCCACTCGCGTCACGCTGCTGACCGGCTCGATGTCCGCCGCGCAGCGCAAGCAGGCCCTGCTGGACGCGGCGTCCGGGCAGGCGGGCATCGTCGTGGGGACGCACGCCCTGATCCAGGACCGGGTTTCCTTCGCCGACCTCGGCTTGGTGGTGGTCGACGAGCAGCACCGTTTCGGCGTCGAGCAGCGTGACGCGCTGCGCGCCAGGGCCGGTGACGAGGTCTCCCCGCACGTGCTGGTCATGACGGCCACACCGATTCCCCGCACGGTCGCCATGACCGTCTACGGCGACCTGGAGACCTCGGCGCTGCGTGAGCTGCCGAACGGGCGGTCGCCGATCGCCACCACCGTCGTCCCGGTCGCCGAGAAGCCGAGCTGGCTCGAGCGGGTCTGGCAGCGCGTCCGCGAGGAGGTCCAGGCCGGTCACCAGGTCTACGTGGTGTGTCCACGGGTCGGTGACGACGAGGCCGGGAAGAGGACCGCGGAGCCGGAGGACGGGACCGAGGAGCCGCCGTCGGACGAGGGCGAGGGGCAGCGCCGCCCCCCGCTGGCGGTGCTCGACATCGCCGAACAGCTGAGCGCGGGACCGTTGTCGTCGGTGCGGTTGGGCGCGCTGCACGGCAGGTTGCCCACCGACGAGAAGGACTCGGTGATGCGCTCGTTCGCGGCGGGCGAGCTCGACGTGCTGGTGGCCACGACCGTGGTCGAGGTCGGCGTCGACGTCCCGAACGCGACCGTCATGGTGATCATGGATGCCGACCGCTTCGGGGTCAGCCAGCTGCACCAGCTGCGCGGCCGGGTGGGGCGTGGCAGCGCGGCGGGGTTGTGCCTGCTGGTCAGCGAGGCGATGGAGGGGACGACGACCCGGGAACGGCTCGACGCGGTCGCCTCCACCACCGACGGCTTCGAGCTCGCGCGCCTCGACCTGCAACTGCGCCGGGAGGGTGACGTCCTCGGCGCGACGCAGGCGGGCCGCAAGTCGACCCTGCGGATGTTGTCGTTGCTGTCCGACGAGGAGCTGATCGCCCAGGCGCGCGCGGAGGCCGACGCCTTCGTCGGTGACGACCCGGAGCTGACCCGCTACCCGGGTCTGTCCCGGATGGTCGCCGAACTCGTCGGCGACGACCGGGCCGACTTCCTCGACAAGACCTGACACGACTGTCGATCAGTGACTGAGAATTTCTTTCGCTAAAAAATATTGGATTTTTTCTCATGTGGCCGCTCTTGTGTCTCGATTCGATTGAGCAGGTCAGCGGCCAAACGCGGGTAATCGCCACTTCCATCACGCGGGATGAGTTGCCGTGGAGGAGAATTTTCGGGGTAGTGTTCGGATATCGTCCGCACTGTCCCAGGAGGTAGCCGGCATGTTCGGCAAGGTCCTCGTCGCGAACCGCGGCGAGATCGCGATTCGTGCTTTCCGCGCCGGATACGAGCTCGGAGCGGGCACCGTCGCGGTGTTTCCCCACGAAGACCGGAACTCGTTGCACCGGTTGAAGGCCGACGAGTCCTACGAGCTCGGCGAGCCGGGCCACCCCGTCCGGGCCTACCTGTCCGTCGAGGAGATCATCAACGCGGCACGCAGAGCCGGTGCCGACGCGATCTACCCCGGTTACGGATTCCTCTCGGAGAATCCGGAGCTGCCCAGGGCGTGCCGTGAGGCGGGCATCGACTTCGTCGGCCCGAGCCACGAGATCCTGCAGCTGACCGGCAACAAGGCCAGGGCGGTGCAAGCCGCCCGCGAGGCCGGGGTGCCGGTCCTGGAGTCCTCGGACCCCTCGTCCGACGTCGACGAACTGATGCGCACGGCGGAGGGCATGACGTTCCCGCTCTTCGTCAAGGCCGTCGCCGGTGGTGGCGGACGCGGGATGCGCCGCGTCAACGAGCCGGAGTCGCTGCGCGAGGCGCTGGAAGCCGCGATGCGCGAGGCCGAGTCGGCCTTCGGGGACCCGACGATGATCCTCGAGCAGGCCGTGGTCAACCCGCGCCACATCGAGGTGCAGATCCTGGCCGACGGCGAGGGCAACGTGGTGCACCTCTACGAGCGGGACTGCTCGGTGCAGCGACGCCACCAGAAGGTCGTCGAGATCGCCCCCGCGCCCAACCTCGACCCCGCGCTGCGCGAGCGCATCTGCGCCGATGCCGTGGCCTTCGCCCACCACATCGGCTACGTAAACGCGGGGACCGTGGAGTTCCTGGTCGACGAGCACGGCAGGCACGTGTTCATCGAGATGAACCCGCGCATCCAGGTCGAGCACACGGTGACCGAGGAGGTCACCGACGCCGACCTCGTGCAGTCGCAGATGCGCATCGCCTCCGGCGAGACCCTGGCCGATCTCGGCATGTCCCAGGACGCGGTACGGCTGCGCGGTGCGGCCCTGCAGTGCCGGATCACCACCGAGGACCCCACCAACGGTTTCCGCCCGGACACCGGCCTGATCAGCGCCTACCGCTCGCCGGGCGGTGCGGGCGTCCGGCTGGACGGCGGCACCTCCTTCGCGGGCACCAGCGTCAGCGCGCACTTCGACTCGATGCTGGTCAAACTCTCCTGCCGGGGCAAGGACTTCGGGACCGCGGTGGCCCGGGCGCGCCGCGCCGTGGCCGAGTTCCGCATCCGAGGCGTGGCGACCAACATCCCGTTCCTCCAGGCGGTGCTGGACGATCCGGACTTCGCGGCGGGCAGGATCGACACCTCGTTCATCGAGCAGCGCCCGCACCTGCTGACCGCGCGGCACTCCGCCGACCGCGGCACCCGGCTGCTGAGCTACCTCGCCGACGTCACGGTCAACCGGCCCAACGGCGAGCGCCCCACCGCGCCCGATCCCGCCGACAAGCTGCCCGAGATCGACCTGTCGGTGGATCCGCCCGCCGGTTCCAAGCAGCGGCTCACCGAGCTCGGCCCCGAGGGGTTCGCCCGCTGGTTGCGGGAGTCCGAGGCCGTGGGCGTGACCGAAACGACCTTCCGCGACGCGCACCAGTCGCTGCTGGCCACCCGAGTGCGGACCAAGGACCTCAAGGCGGTCGCCCCGCACGTGGCGCGCATGACGCCGGAGATGCTGTCCCTGGAGTGCTGGGGCGGAGCGACCTACGACGTGGCGCTGCGCTTCCTGGCCGAGGACCCGTGGGAGCGGCTGGCCGCCCTGCGTGAGGCGGCGCCGAACATCTGCCTCCAGATGCTGCTGCGCGGGCGCAACACCGTCGGCTACACGCCCTACCCGACCGAGGTCACCGAGCACTTCGTGCAGGAGGCCACCGACACCGGCATCGACATCTTCCGGATCTTCGACGCCCTCAACGACGTCGAGCAGATGCGCCCGGCGATCCGGGCGGTGCGCAACACCGGCCGCTCGGTCGCCGAGGTCGCATTGTGCTACACCGGCGATCTGTCGAACCCGAACGAGGACCTCTACACCCTGGACTACTACCTGCGGTTGGCCGAACGCATCGTCGAGTCCGGGGCGCACGTGCTGGCCATCAAGGACATGGCCGGCCTGCTGCGGCCCCCGGCCGCCGCGACGCTGGTCTCGGCGCTGCGGCGCGAGTTCGACCTGCCGGTGCACCTGCACACCCACGACACACCGGGTGGCCAGCTCGCCACGTATCTCGCGGCGATCCAGGCCGGCGTGGACGCCGTGGACGGTGCCTCGGCCTCGCTGGCGGGGACCACTTCCCAGCCGGCTCTCTCGGCGGTGGCCGCGGCCACCGACCACACCGACCGGGCCACGGGACTGGACCTGCGCGCGCTGTGCGACCTGGAACCGTACTGGGAGGCGGTGCGCAAGGTCTACCGGCCGTTCGAGTCCGGGCTGGCAGCGCCGACCGGCCGGGTCTACAGCCACGAGATCCCCGGCGGTCAGCTGTCCAACCTGCGCACCCAGGCGGTCGCCCTCGGGCTCGGTGACAAGTTCGAGGCGATCGAGGCGATGTACGCCGCCGCCGACCGCATGCTGGGTCGGTTGGTGAAGGTCACCCCCTCCTCGAAGGTCGTCGGTGACCTCGCGCTGCACCTGGTCGGCGCCGGGGTGGACCCGGAAGCCTTCGAGGCGGAGCCGCACAAGTTCGACATCCCGGACTCGGTGATCGGCTTCCTCCAGGGCGAGCTCGGAGACCCTCCCGGCGGCTGGCCGGAGCCGTTCCGGAGCCGGGCGTTGCAGGGTCGTCCGGTGGGGCGTTCGGTGACCGAGCTGTCCGAGGAGGACCGCAAGGGCTTGGTCGACAACCGGCGCGAGACCCTCAACGGGCTGATGTTCACCAAGCCCACCAAGGACTTCGCCGAACACCAGCACTCCTACGGGGACACCTCGCTGCTCAGCAGCAAGGACTTCTTCTACGGGCTGCAGTCCGGCGAGGAGTACGCGGTGGACCTCGAACCCGGTGTGCGGTTGCTCATCGGGGTGGAGGCCATCAGCGAGGCCGACGAGCGCGGCGTCCGCACCGTGATGGCGATCCTCAACGGACAGATGCGGCCGGTCCAGGTGCGCGACCGCTCGGTGGCTTCGGCGCTGCCCGCGGCGGAGAAGGCCGACCGCGCTCACCCCGGCCACGTGCCGGCCCCGTTCTCCGGTGTCGTCACGCTCTCGGCGTCCGAGGGGGACGTGGTCGAGACCGGTCAGACCGTGGCCACGATCGAGGCCATGAAGATGGAGGCGGCGATCACGGCACCGCGCGAGGGCACCGTCAAGCGACTCGCCATCGGATCGG
This sequence comes from Halosaccharopolyspora lacisalsi, assembly GCF_014137975.1. GTDB lineage: Bacteria > Actinomycetota > Actinomycetes > Mycobacteriales > Pseudonocardiaceae > Halosaccharopolyspora > Halosaccharopolyspora lacisalsi. The sequence continues at coordinate 557,561 of NZ_JACGWZ010000001.1, forward strand.
TTCAGCAGGTGGAGGGAGGAGACCTCCTCCTCGAAATCGGTTGATTCGGAGGCTCTCCGGTCGGCCTGCGTTGCGGGTCGGGTAGGGGGGCCTCAGGCCCGCCAGTAACCCGGCCACCGCCCCCTATGGAGGCGCCGCGCGCCGCAGCGCCTGCAGCTGTGGGAGCCCCGACACCGTGTAGCCGTGCACCACGTCGGGGCTTTCCGCGCGAGGCGACGTCTGAGAACCCCGGCGGGACGGCCTGCGTGGGTGGGGAGAAAGCGGCTTCGCCGCTTGCCTGACGATGGGGACGGCTGGGCGGCGGGCCGCTGAGCCATGCAGTTCCGGAGACCGGTAGCGCCCGGCCGTGCGACCTGCGCGGTCGGGAACCGGAGCTGGTAGGTGATTGCACTCATAGGGCTCAACTTCGTGAAGTCTTCTCGCTTCCGCCTATCGTGAGCACCACGGGTCCGACTTCGGCCCGGGCCGGAGAACTCCACGAGGGGAGCTCGCAGATGCGACGCAGGAAGTCGTTCACGGCCACGGTGGCCGCGCTGACTCTCGGCAGCGTCCTCGGCGGTGGTGCCGTGGCCCAGGCCGCGCCCGCCCCACCTCCACCGGCACCGAGTGAGACGCCGTGCGCTCCGACGGCGAGGGCCTGCGTGGACCTGTCCACGCAGCAGACCTGGTTGCAGGAGAACGGTCGTGTGACCTACGGCCCCGTGCCGATCACTTCGGGCAAGCCCGCTGCTCCGACGCCGACCGGGACCTTCCAGGTGCAGTGGAAGGACGTCGACCACCGCAGCAGTGAGTTCGACAACGCACCCATGCCGTACTCGGTGTTCTTCACCCTGAACGGCATCGCCTTCCACCAGGGCAGCCTGGAACGTCCCTCCAACGGGTGCATCCACCTGTCGACCAGTGCGGCCCCGAAGTACTTCGACTCGCTGGCTCCCAGCGACGAGGTGCAGGTCGTGCGGTGAAAACCGGTGCGTCTTCCGGGTCGGTGTGGCAGCCCGGAAGACGCCCGCCGTCCGGTCTGCGCGATGATGGTTCCCCGTGACACGCATCGTGGCCGGAGACCTGGGAGGACGACGCATCGAGGTTCCTCAGCGCGGCACCCGACCGACCCGTGAGCGGGTCCGGGAGTCCCTGTTCAGTGCCCTGGAGTCCGCGCTGGACCTGACCGACCTGCGGGTGCTCGACCTCTACGGCGGCTCGGGCGCCCTCGGACTGGAGGCGCTCTCGCGTGGCGCGGCCCACGCCACCTTCGTCGAGTCCGACCGCAACGCCGCGCGCCTGCTGCGCCGAAACGCCGAATCCCTGGGGGTGGGGCGGCAGGTGGGTATCGAGCAGACACCGGTGGGCACGGCGCTGGCCGCGCACCCGCGCGAGCCGTACGATCTCGTGCTCGTCGACCCGCCCTACGCCGTCGAAACCACGGTCCTGAACCGCGAGTACGGCCTGCTGGTGGCCAACGGGTGGGTCGGACCGGGCAGTCTGGTGATCGTGGAGCGCCCGGTCCAGAGCGCCGGCCCCGGCTGGCCGGAACCTCTGGCGGCGCTGCGTGACAAGAACTACGGCGACACGGTGGTGTACTGGGCCGAGTACCCGACCGACGAGCACGGGGATCCGTGACCCCGGCCACGTCGTCCTGAGTGCTCAGGGGATGTGCTGCTACCGTCATCGCTCATGAGGCGCGCCGTCTGTCCAGGCTCTTACGACCCCGTCACCAACGGTCACTTGGACATCATCGAACGGTCCGCGGGGTTGTTCGACGAGGTCGTCATCGCGGTGCTGGTGAACAAGAGCAAGAAGAGCCTGTTCGACGTCGAGGAACGCATGGAGATGCTGCGCGAGGTCACCGCCCAGTGGCCGAACGTGCGCATCGACTCCTGGCACGGTCTGCTGGTGGACTACTGCCGTGCGCACGGCATCGGCGCGATCGTGAAGGGCTTGCGGGCGGTCAGCGACTTCGACTACGAGCTGCAGATGGCCCAGATGAACCAGCGCCTGTCCGGAGTGGAGACGCTGTTCATGTCCACCAACCCGCTCTACAGCTTCCTGGCGAGTTCGCTGGTCAAGGAGGTGGCCACCTACGGTGGTGACGTCTCCAACCTGCTGCCGCCCAAGATCGAGCACCGCCTCCGGGAGCGTCTCGCCGAACAGGCCGGTTAGGGCCGATCCCGCACGGGCGCCGTGAGCGCCACGGGTTCCGTGCGGGTAGACGCCGCCGAAGGCCGCAGCGCGGTGGATCGGCGCGTGATCGTCGCGGTGTCGTTTCCGGTTCACGCCAATGTCGTTGCGTGATCACGTGGCCACATTACCGTTCGCGGTATGAGACACATCTCCATACGAGCAGCCAGGACCCTGTTGGCCGGTCTGATCACGGTGGTGGGAGTGCTCGGCTTCCACGCGGGCGTCGCCTCGGCGGTGGCTCCCGCGCCGACCCCGGCTCCGATCACCGCTCCGGCCGCCCAGCCCGAGTGCGGTGACCTCTCCGGGTTCGAGCAGGTCGCGCTGTCGGACCTGCCGCCGGAGGCCACCGACACCGTGCGGCTGATCCAGCGGGGTGGCCCTTACCCCTACCCGCAGGACGGCGGCGTCTTCCACAACCGCGAGGGCATCCTGCCGGACTGCTCGGACGGCTACTACCACGAGTACACCGTCGAGACCCCGGGCAGCGACGACCGCGGTGCGCGCAGGTTCGTCGTCGGCTCCAACGGTGAGTACTTCTACACCGCCGACCACTACGAGAGCTTCAGGTCGACCGACATCAACGCGTGAGGAGTGCGACCGGCCGGCGTGTCATCGTCGACACGCCGCCGACGGTGATATCCCGGCCGGTCGGCTTCGTGGTGGGCAGACTGGGGGGACGAGAGGTGTCCCTCCGCGGGGTGATCGGCGCCGCCTCGGTGTGTTCTGAGAGGCTAGTCCTTCGCGGAAAACCCGCCGTGGATACGAGTGCAGGGAGATCGACGTGTACCGGGTGTTCGAGTCGCTCGACGAGCTCGTCACGATCGTCGAGGAGGCGCGCGGCGTGCCCATGACCTCGGGGTGTGTGGTCCCCCGGGGCGACGTCCTGGAACTGCTCGACGAAGTGCGGGACTCCATCCCCTCGGAGTTCGACGACGCCCAGGACGTGCTCGACCATCGCGACGAGGTCGTGACCAAGGCCAAGACGGAGGCCGACCAGAACCTCAACAGTGCTCGTTCGGAGGCGGACAAGACCTCGGCGGAGGCCCGCGCCGAAGCCGAGCAGATGCTCACCGACGCCCGCGAGCGCGCCGAGCAGATCGTGTCCGAGGCCCGCGCCGAAGCCGAGCAGACGGTCACCAAGGCTCGTCGCGAGTACGAGGACTACATCAGTCGCGCCCAGTCCGAGGCGGACCGGATGGTGCAGGCCGGCCGCGCCGCCTACGAGCAGTCGGTCCACGAGGGCAAGTCGGAACAGGAGCGGCTGGTCTCCGAGACCGAGGTCGTCCAGGAGGCCCAGGACGAGTCCAAGCGGATTCTCGACGAGGCCAACACCGACGCGGAACGGCTGCGCGGCGACTGCGACGCTTATGTCGACTCCCGGTTGGCGGACTTCGAGGAACTGCTCGGGCGCACGATCCGTACCGTGAGCAAGGGGCGTCAGCAGCTGCGCAGCCCGGTGGGGGCACCGTTCGACTACGAGGGCTGGCAGGACCCCGCGGGCGGCGCTTCCTCGAAGTGATCGCCGTACCGGGGGATTCTCCCGTGCCGGGCGGCGTCACGTAGGCTGAGGGGGCTGGCCTGGAGCAGTACCCGTACCAGTGCTCGTACCGGTGCCCGTTTCGCATCGGTGCTCGCCCGCTGATAAGTGGCCGCAGTGGAGTGGCTGCGAACGAGAGTACCGTGAACGAGTGCTGCCAATAAGTACTGGAAGTCGTTTCTCGGGCCTCCCGTGGGGACGCTTCAGCCGGTCCTTGCCCGTACCGTCCCGGCCACCGGGACGCCAAAGTACCTACCGAAACCTGTGATGTCTCAGAAGCACGATGCCGCGCGTGCCGCTCCGGCAGGCCCCTGGGTGCTCGACACCCGGGACTTCGGCCGCCGCGCGGGTGCCAGCCGCACCTACACGCGCCGTCCACCGGCTCCGGCCGGGTTCGGTCTCGACATGATCAGGGTGCCCGAGGGCGACCCGGTCGAGCTCGACCTGCTGTTGGAGGCCGTGGTGGAGGGCGTGCTGGTTTCCGGCACGGCCAAGGCCTCGGTCACCGGGGAGTGCGCGCGCTGTCTGGATCCGATCTCCGACGAGGTCGAGGTCGAGTTCCGCGAGCTGTTCGCCTACCCGGACAGCGCCACCGACGCCAGCACGGACGAGGAGGAGGTCAGTCGGGTCGTCGACGACCTGATCGACCTCGAACCTCTCGTGCGGGACACGATGCTGCCCACTCTCCCGATCGCACCGGCGTGCTCGCCGGACTGTCAGGGACTGTGCTCCGGGTGCGGCGCCAAGTGGGCCGAGCTCGATCCCGAGCACCATCATGAGACGATTGACCCTCGCTGGGCCGCATTGCGTGAGCGGTTCGGCGGTACCGAAGAGGAGAAATAGTCGTGGCTGTCCCCAAGTTCAAGAAGTCGCGGTCCAACACCCGTAAGCGTCGTTCGCAGTGGAAGGCCACGGCGCCGACACTGGTGAAGTGCTCGAACCGCGCTTGCCGTGAGCAGAAGCCGCCGCACATCGCCTGCCCCTCCTGTGGCCAGCACGCCGGCCGCCAGGTCGTCGAGCCCGCCTGAGAGGACGACCGCGAGTGAGCGGAAAGCAGCCTTCCAACCACGCTGCGGACCGGACCGCGCTGCTCGAGGCTCTCGGTGTCGACCTCGACTCCGAGCTGCTGACGTTGGCTCTGACCCACCGTTCGTACGCTTACGAAAACGGTGGGTTGGAGCCCAACGAGCGACTGGAGTTCCTGGGGGACTCCGTGCTCGGGCTGGTGATCACCGATCACCTCTACAACGAGCATCCGGGACTTCCCGAGGGCCAGCTGGCGAAACTCCGGGCCAGTGTGGTGAACATGCACGCGCTCGCCGGTGTGGCCCGTGACCTCGGTGAGGGCGGCCTCGGAACGTACCTGCTGCTCGGGCGTGGCGAGGAGTTGACCGGGGGCCGGGACAAGGCCAGCATCCTGGGCGACGGCTTGGAGGCGATGCTGGGGGCGATCTACCTCCAGCACGGCATCGAGGTCGCGCGCACGGTGATCCACCGCCTGTTCGCGCCCCTGCTGACCGAAGCGCCCCAGCTGGGCGCCGGTCTGGACTGGAAGACCAGTTTGCAGGAGTTGACGGCGGCCGCCGAGCTGGGCGTACCGGAGTACCGGGTCGAGGAGCAGGGGCCGGACCACCGCAAGGAGTTCAGCGCCTTCGTCGCGGTCGGCGGCGACACGATGGGCACCGGCAGTGGCCGGACCAAGAAGGACGCGGAGCAGAAAGCCGCCGAGATCGCCTGGCGCGCCCTGTCCGAGCGGATCGAACAGTCCAAGCCGAGCCCGAGCGGCGACGGGCAGTAGCAGGCGGTCGTTCCGCCGGGTGGTGTGCGTGCCGGAGTTACCCGAAGTCGAAGTCGTCCGTCGTGGCGTCGCCGAGCACGTCGTCGGTCGCACCGTGTCGAGCGTGGAGGTGCTGCACCCGCGTGCAGTGCGCAAGCACGTTCCGGGTCCGGAGGACTTCTCCGGACGGCTGACCGAGCGGCGGCTGGCGGCGGCGCGCAGGCGCGGCAAGTACCTGTGGCTGGAGCTCGACGACGCGCCGGACGAGGCGCTGCTGACCCACCTCGGCATGAGCGGGCAACTGCTCGTGCGGCCCGAGGGGGCACCGGACGAGACGCACCTGCGCGTGCGGTTCCGCTTCGCCGGTGGTGGTGCCGAACTGCGCTTCGTCGACCAACGCACGTTCGGCGGGCTGAGCCTGGCCGATCTCGTGGACTCCGGGACGCGGACCGTGCCGAAGCCGGTGGCCCACATCGCGCCGGACCCGCTGGACCCGGACTTCGACGGCGAGGTGGTCGTGGAGGCCATGCGTCGCCGCCGCACCGGTGTCAAACGGGCGCTGCTGGATCAGAGCCTGATCTCGGGAATCGGCAACATCTACGCCGACGAGGCCCTGTGGCGGGCGAAGCTGCACTGGGCGCGCCCGACGGCGACGCTGACCCGGTCGGACGCGCGTGGCCTGCTCGACGCGGCGGCCGAGGTGATGCACGACGCGCTGGACGAGGGCGGGACCTCCTTCGACGCGCTGTACGTCGACGTCAACGGCGCGTCCGGTTACTTCGCCCGCTCCCTGGCCGTCTACGGGCAGGCGGGCCGGGCGTGCTCGGTCTGCGGCGCCTTCGTTCGCCGCGACGTGTTCATGAAGCGTTCCTCGTACACCTGCCCGGTGTGCCAGCCACAGCCCCGCAACGCCCACTGGTGAAGCTTTTGGCGGTTCCGCGCGAAACCGCAGAACCCTCACTCGAAGGTGTTGCACTCTGACGCTCGGGTAGGCGGGCCGTAACGGGCGGACATTCCCGTGCGGTGGCGTTGCCGTGTAGTGGTGTCCCCGTGCGGTGACGTCCCCGTGCAGTGGCCTCCTCGTGCAGCCGCGCTCGGCTGGCAATCGTGTGTGAATCCGCCGGGAATTCCCCGGCCGCGCTCGCCCACGGCCGCTCCGAAATTCCCCCGCTCACCGGCTGGGCCCGTACCGAGCACCGTCCTCTTCCCAGCTCGTTGCCAGCGAACGTGCGGTTCCCCCACACCTCGGTCCGGCTTCCTGGACCCGGGTCGGCTTTTCCGACTCCGGCCCGTGGGAAGAGAGGTGGTCGGACATGGACGCAGCCGCGGCCCCGCAGCACGCGGGGCGATCGGACCGGGGCACGGAGCACGATCCCGTGTTGCCCGCCACGGCGACGGTCGATCTCGTCGTCCCGGTCCACAACGAGCAACGGGCACTGCCCGGATGCGTGGAGGTGCTGCACGAACACCTGAGTGAGTCGTTCCCCCTCGACTGGTCCGTCACGATCGTGGACAACGCCAGCACCGACGACACGTTGCGGGTGGCCCACGAGCTGGCCGAAGCCACCGACGGGGTCCGGGTGCTGCACCTCGACCGGAAGGGGCGGGGCCTGGCGCTGCGCACGGCGTGGAACTACAGCGACGCCGACGTGGCCGTCTACATGGACGTGGACCTGTCCACCGGCCTGGACGCGCTGCTGCCCCTGGTGGCTCCGCTGGTCAACGGACACTCGGACCTCGCCATCGGTTCCCGGCTCGCACCGGGAGCGCGGACCGTCCGCGGTGCCCGCCGCGAGTTCGTCTCCCGCTGCTACAACACGGCGCTGCGGTGGAGCCACGGCGCGCGGTTCTCCGACGCCCAGTGCGGCTTCAAGGCGGTGCGCACGAAGGTGATCCGCCCCCTGCTGCGGTACGTGCACGACGACTCCTGGTTCTTCGACACCGAGCTGCTGCTGCTCGCCGAGCACAACGGGTTGCGGGTGCACGAAGTGCCGGTGGACTGGGTCGAGGACGTCGACAGCAGGGTGAAGGTGGTCCGGACGGTGGCCGACGACGTCGCGGGCCTGATCCGGGTGGCCCGCGAGAAGGTACGCGGCACCGCACGGGTGCGGGGACTGCCGCAGCGTCCGGAGCCGCGCGCCGCCCACCCGGGAGCGGTGCTCGGCCGGAGGGAGGACGGGCTGCTCTGGCAGCTGCTGTCCTTCGGCGCGATCGGAGCCGCGTCCACGGCGTTGACCTCGGTGCTGTACGCGCTTTTCCGCGTGTGGTGGCCGCCGCTGCTGGCCAATCTCGGGGCACTGGTGCTCACGACGCTGTGGAACACCGAGGCCAACCGCAAGTACACCTTCACAGCGCGGAAGAGCTCTTCGGGGCGGGTTCACCTGCTGGGGTTGCTGGTGTTCGCCCTCTACTACGCGGTGACCTCGGGGGCGTTGCTCGTGTTGCAGCACGTGAACCCCGATCCGTCGCGCTGGCTGGAGATCGCGGTGCTGATCGTGTCCTCGGTCGTCGGTACGGTACTCAGGTTCGTGTCGTTGCGGCTCCTGGTCTTCCGCGACGCTCGGGAAGGGGAAGGGACATGACCGCGACCACGTCGCCCACCGCCGCGAGCAGCGATCCGGAACGGAAGGTGGTGCCGACCGGCGGACGGTTCCGGTACCGGATCGCGCTGGTGGCCGTTTGCGTGCTCGCCGGTTCCCTCTACGCCTGGGGCATCGGCGACTCGTGGGGGAACTCCTACTACTCGGCCGCCGTCGAGTCGATGTCGCGGAGCTTCGAGAACTTCCTGCTCGGCTCCTTCGACCCGGCCGGTGTGATCACCGTCGACAAGCCGCCGATGGCGCTGTGGGCGCAGGTCGTCTCGGTGTGGATTCTCGGCTACTCGCCGGTCGCACTGCTGCTTCCTCAGGTGCTGGAAGGGGTGGCCGCCGTCTTCCTGCTGCACCGCACGGTGCGGCTGTGGGCGGGGGAGCACGCCGCGTTGCTGGCGGCGCTGGTCATGGCGGTGACGCCGATCACGGTGGCGATCAATCGGGACAACAACCCGGACACGCTGCTCGTCCTGCTGGTGATCGCCGCGGCCTACGCGCTCACGAGGTCGATCCGAACGTTCGTCAGGGGCCGGTCCACCTGGTGGCTGGTGCTGTCGGCCTTCCTGCTCGGCTGCGGGTTCCTGACGAAGATGCTGCAGGCGTGGATCGTCGTCCCGGTGTTCGTGCTGGCCTACCTCGTCGGCAGCAGGGACCCCTGGCCCCGGCGGCTGCTCGATCTCGGCGCGGCGGCGGTGACGCTGCTGGCCGGTTCGTTCTGGTGGGTGGCCGCCACCGCGCTGTGGCCGGAGCCGAAGCCCTACATCGGGGGCAGCGAGAACGGATCGGCCTGGAACCTGATCATCGGCTACAACGGCCTCGGCCGGATCTTCGGCCAGGGCGGCGGTGCTCCCGGTGGATCGGGTGGTCCCGGTGGCGGTGGTCCCGGTGGCGGCCCCGGCGGGGGTGGTGGTTTCGGCGGGCAGGCCGGTCCGCTGCGCCTGTTCAACGAACAGCTCGCCGGTCAGATCAGCTGGTTGCTACCGCTTTGCCTGTTCGTACTGGTCACGATGCTCGTCGTCGCCCTGCGCCGGTGGCGCGGCGGGATGGCGGTGAACCGCGAGCGAGCCGCGGGCTGGGTGCTCTGGGGCGGCTGGCTGCTGCTGGTCGGTGCGGTGTTCAGCTTCGCCGAGGGAACCCTGCACCCGTACTACACGACGATGCTCGCTCCCGCCGTGGGAGCCCTCGTCGGGGCCGGACTGGTCCGCTTCGGGGACCGGTATCGCCGGTCCCGCGGGCTCGCGGGGTGGCTGCTGCCCGCCGGTGTGGCCCTGACCGTGGTGTGGGCCGTCGTCCTCGTGCTGCGCACTCCGGACTGGAACGGCTGGGCGGCCCCGGTCGTGGGAGCGCTCGGAGGGGCGGCCGTGCTGGCGTTGGCCCTCGGACGGTGGAACCGCGCGGTGTTCGGAACGTCCCTGGTGCTGAGCCTGGTCGCCGTCCTGTTCGTACCGGTGACCTGGTCCACGGCGACCGCGCTCGGAGGGAGCGGCGGCATGGGGGGGACCAACCCGACCGCGGGGCCCTCCACCGGTGGTCCGATGGGTGGCCGGCGGCCGGGTGGCCCGGGAGACGCGGCTCCCGGAAGGGCCGGTCCGGCGCAGATGTCGGGGCGCCCCGGCCAGGGTGGTCCGATGGCCGGTGGCTCGTTGTCCGAGCGACAACAGCGCATCGTGGACTACGTTTCCGCGCGGGCGGGCGACCGCGAGATTCCGCTCATGTCCACCAGCGGCGCTCACGGAGCCTCGTCCTACATCATCCACACGGACCTGACCGTGGTCGGGATGGGCGGTTTCACGGGTGGTGACGACGCACCGACCGTGGAGCAGTTGACGCGCTGGCAGCGTGCCGGTCGGCTCGGGTTCGTCCTGGTCGGTGGCGGCTTCGGCGGCCCCGGCGGTGGTGATGTGCCGGGGCGGGATCGCGCTTCCGGCGGCACGCAGTCCCCGGGAGGCGGATTCGGCCGGGACACCGGACGCACGCAGTGGGTCCGGCAGTCCTGCACGCCCGTGGATTCCGCCGCTGTCGGATCCGAGGACGGTTCCTCGCGGCTCTACGACTGTCGTTGACGGGGCGGGAGCCGCGCCCGACGGGCGCGGCTCCCGCCACCCGCGACGGACGTCACAGCGTTGGGAGAGCATGGACCAGTGGCCGGTAATACCGAACAGGAATCCGCCCGGGTGTTGGTCGTCGACGACGAGCCGAACATCCTCGAACTGCTGTCGGCCTCGCTGCGGCTGAGCGGCTTCGAGGTGCGCGCGGTGGCCGACGGTGCCGAGGCGTTGCGTGCGGCGCAGGAGTTCCGTCCGGACATCGTGGTGCTGGACGTGATGTTGCCCGACGAGGACGGGTTCACCGTCGCTCGTCGGCTCCGCGCGGAGGGCGACCGGGTCCCGGTGCTGTTCCTGACCGCGCGGGACACCGTCGAGGACCGCATCGAGGGACTCACGGCCGGAGGGGACGACTACGTCAGCAAGCCGTTCAGCCTCGACGAGGTCGTGCTGCGGCTGCACGCCATCCTGCGACGGGTGCGGCCCGCGGAGGCGGGACCGAGCTCCGGGTTGCGCTACCACGACCTGGAGCTCGACGAGGACACCTACGAGGTGCGCCGGGGTGGCAGGCTGGTGAGCCTGTCGCCCACCGAGTTCAAGCTGCTGCGCTACCTGCTGGTCAACGCCGAGAAGGTGGTCAGCAAGGTGCAGATTCTGGACCGGGTGTGGAACTACGACTTCGGCGGGGACAGCCGGGTCGTGGAGTCCTACATCAGTTACCTGCGGCGCAAGGTCGACGTCGACGGGCCACCGCTGATTCACACCGTTCGCGGTGTCGGTTACATGCTGCGCCTGCGTCCGGAGGACGGGCGGGGTGATGCCTCGTGAGGCGCCTGCTGCACCCGGGTACGTGGTCGCTGCGCGCGCGGCTGGTGTTCGCGCTGGTGGTGCTGACCACCCTCGGCCTGGCCACGGTCGGTGTCACCAGCATCCTGCTGCTGCAGCGGTCCCTCGTGGCCAAAGTGGACGAACGGCTCACCGCGATGTCTCGCCCGTGGGACGAGGGAGGTCCCCCGCGTCCGCCTCCCGACGGAGCGGATTCCGGGCGCGAGTTGCCGACCGACTTCCGACTGCTGTTCTTCGACTCCCGGTACAGGTTGGAGGGGGTGGCCGGGCAGGTGCCCGGGGATTCCTCCGCGCCTGCGGTGCGCCCGGCGGGCATGCGGATACTGTGCGCGCGGGACGGTCCGGCGACCGTGCCGGACGCGACCGGTGGCGCGCCCTGGCGGCTGCGGTGCGAGGTGCTGCCGAGCGGTGACGTGATCGGTGTGGCCCTGTCCCTGGGCAACACCTACGCCACCGTCAACCGGTTGCTGATGATCGAGCTGATCGTGGGCACCGGCGTCGTGCTGGTGCTGGCCGTCGTCGCCACGCTCGTCGTTCGGATCGGATTGCGACCGCTGTCCCGCATCGAGGCCACGGCCGAGGCGATCGCCGACGGTGACCTCGAGCGCCGGGTTCCCGAGTACGAGTCCCGCACCGAGACGGGGCGGTTGGCGGCGGCGCTGAACACGATGCTGGCCCGGTTGTCCGAGGCGCGTCGTGAACGCGAGCTCTCCGAGCAGCGGCTGCGGCACTTCGTGGCCGATGCCTCGCACGAGCTGCGCACGCCGTTGACCTCGATCCGCGGGTTCGCCGAGCTCTACCGCCAGGGCGGGGCGCCCGAGACCGACGACGTGGCCCGGCTGATGTCGCGGATCGAGCAGGAGGCCCAGCGCATGGGGGCGCTGGTCGAGGACCTGTTGCTGCTGGCGCGGCTGGACCGGCAACGTTCGCTGGACCTCGGTGATCTCGACGTGATCGCGCTGCTCGGCGAGGTGGTTCACGACGCCCGCGTCCGCGCGCCCGAGCGCGAGATCACGGCGTCGCTGCCGGAACGGCCCGTGCGCGTTCCGGCCGACCGCAACCGGTTGTGGCAGGTGTTGAACAACCTGGTTACCAACGCTCTGGTGCACACGTCGCCGGAGACGACCGTTCACGTGCGGGCGAGCTACGAGACGCTCGGGAGCGGCGAACCGGTGGCTTCGGCCGGGGTGGACCTCCCGGTCGGTACGCGCCTGGCCCTGGTGGAGGTCGCCGACGACGGAGCCGGTATCGAGCCCGAGCACGCCGCCAGGGTGTTCGACCGCTTCTACCGGGTGGCCGACGGGCGCGGTCGGGCGACCGGGGGCACGGGGTTGGGGCTGGCGATCGCCTCGGCCGTCGTCGAGGCGCACGGTGGCCGGATCGAGCTGTTCAGCACTCCGGGCGAGGGGACGACCTTTCGGGTGCTGCTGCCCCTGACCTGACCGTGCGACCCGGCCCGTGATGCCCGGTCCGTACCGAAGCCGCGGAACCAGGAGGTGCACCGCACCGCAGCGAGGTATGTGCGGGTTTCGCGCGAAACCGCCGAAATGCGGTTTCGCGCGAAACCGCCGAACAGCACGGCCGTCGGGGTCAGACCTTGATGGTCGGGTTGTACAGGTCGAACCAGACGGACATGTCCAGGGCGCGCTCGAAGACGTTGCGCGTGGAGGTGTCCACCCGTTCGGCGGGAGTGTCCACGGAGTCGCGGATCCACTGCCGGTCGAGCAGCGACAGCGCCGGGTCGTCGTCGGAGATCAGCTGCTTGACCTGCTTCTGCAGCTCGGCCGCGTAACCGGGGTCCTGAGTGGACGGGTACGGGCTCTTGACCCGGTCGGTCACGGACTTCGGCAGCGTGTCGGCCGTGGCCTTGCGCAGCAGGCTCTTCTCCCTGCCGTCGAAGGTCTTCAGCGACCAGGGCGCGTTGAACACGTACTCGACCAGCCGGTGGTCGCAGAACGGCACGCGCACCTCGAGCCCGACCGCCATGCTCATCCGGTCCTTGCGGTCCAGCAGCATCCGCACGAAGCGGGTCAGGTGCAGGTAGCAGATCTCGCGCATCTTGCGCTCGAAGGCGCTCTCACCGTCGAGCACCGGCATCTGCCCGACGGCCTTGTCGTACTCGGCCGCGACGTAGCCCGGCAGGTCCAGCGTGGAGGCCAGCGAGGGGTCCAGGACGCCGCTGCCGGACATGTGCTGCTGCTGGGCGATGGCCAGCCACGGGAACGTGTTGGACTCGCGGACCTGCTGGTCGAAGAACCACTTGTAACCGCCGAAGACCTCGTCGGCGGACTCGCCGGACAGCGCGACCGTGGAGTGCTCGCGGATCGCCTTGAACAGCAGGTACAGCGAGTTGTCCATGTCGCCCATCCCCAGCGGGATGTCCCGCGACCGCACGGCGGCCCGGCGCACCGACGGGTCGGCCAGCGTCTTCGGGTCCAGCACGATGTCCTGGTGCCGGGTGTCGACGTGCTTGGCGACGTCCTGCACGTACGGTCCGTCCGGGGTCTCGCGCATGGGGTCGGGCACGAAGTTCTCGGACTGGCCGAGGAAGTCGACCGCGAAGCTGCGCACCTGTTCGTTCTGCTCGGCCAGCTGCCGGGCGGACAGAGCGGTGATGGCGCTGGAGTCCAGCCCGCCGGACAGCAGCAGGCAGCGCGGCACGTCCGAGATGAGCTGGCGGGACACGATGTCGTCCAGCAGCTCGCGCACGTGGGAGACCGAGGTCTCCTGGTCGTCGGTGTGCTCGACGGCCTCCAGCTTCCAGTAGGTGTGCTCGCGCAGACCGTTGCGGTCGAGGGTGACCACCGTGCCGGGCTCGACCTCGCGCATCCCGGACCACACGGCGTGACCGGGGCTCTTGGTCATGGCGAACATCTCGCGCAGTCCGTCGGCGTCGACGACCTTCTCGGCCAGCGGGTTGGCCAGGATCGCCTTGGGCTCGGAACCGAACAGCACGCCGTTGTCGGTGGGGTAGTAGTACAGCGGCTTGATGCCCATGCGGTCGCGAACGAGCAGCAGCTGCTCGACGCGGGAGTCCCAGACCGCGAAGGCGTACATGCCGTTGAGCTTCTCGGCGACCGAGGCGCCCCACTCCAGGTAACCGTGCAGCACGACCTCGGTGTCGCTGTCGGTGTCGAAGCGGTGGCCGCGTCGGCGCAGCTCGTCGCGCAGCTCGGTGAAGTTGTAGGCCTCACCGGAGTAGACCAGTGCCACCGGCCCGTCGGGCGTGTCGAGCTCCATCGGCTGGGTGCCGCCGGGCAGGTCGATGATGGCGAGCCTGCGGTGCCCCAGCCCCGCGTGCGGGCGAACCCAGGTTCCTCCGTCGTCCGGTCCGCGGCACGCCATCGTCTCGCACATCGCGTCGATCACGGATTGTTCGCGAGTCAGGTCGCGCTGAAAGTCGACCCAACCACAGATGCCGCACATGGCTTGCTCCCATCCGAGCGAAATATTTCATTAGCCACGTTAACGAGATTGTTGCACCGATGAAACAAAAAACTTGGTGAGATGGGACACTCGTGAAAGCCGCATAACCGCGAAACTTCCCGAGAACGGCTCGTGGATGTATTCGGTCGGCGGACACTCGTTGGCCAAGGCCGCCGGTGGTGACGTGCCTCCGGAGGTCCTGGCCGCGGACGCGGCGGGAGTGGTCACCGGAACCATCGGCGTCGTCCCCGTCGTCGGCTCGGAGATCAGCCTCGCGAGGGACGTGGGCGCGCTGGGCGTCTACGGCGGTATGGAAGCCGCCACGGGCGGGGAGCTACCACTTTCTTCGACGACCTCGCCGACTACTGGGTGCCCCAGAACCCGGCGCAGGCGGGGATGCACGGCGCGGGCGTCGTCGTTCCCGGTCTCGCGCTGGGCGTTCCACTGTGGAACGCCGTCGAGTCCGGCATCGAAGAGGACCAGGCGGCTCAGGCCGAGCAGGGGAAGAGCGCATGAGCGCGGACACCGACCAGCGGATCGAGACCGAACGCCCTCCTGGGTTCGCGGGCCTTGCCATCGGTCGGTCGGCCGACGAGCTGCGCGCCCGAGCACGCGCACTGGCCACCGAACTGGCCCAGCACGGCGCGGGTGACGTGGAGCAACTGGCCGAACACCTCGCTCTGGTCGGCGCACGCTTCAGTCGCTTCGACGTGCGCGTGTTCGGCCAGTTCCCCGTGGGAGATACCGACCCCGCGTTGGCGACTATGACCCTGGCGGCTTCGGAACTGAACACTGATGACCGGGAAGAGGTCCGTCGGAATCGGTACGCGACCGCCTCGGCGATGCTTCGGCAATACCAGCAGCGGCATCCCGACGCGGACGCACGGATCGTGCAGGTGCCCTCCGGACCGGCGGTGGCCGCTGTCGTCGCGGGCGAGTTTCGCCTGCCCGCCGAGCAGTTCGGCGAGGTGACGCGGACGGGAGGAGGTCGTGCGACCGCTGCGGCGGGCGGAGTTCCAGCTCGTGACTCCGGCCGGTGCGAGCGTGATCGTTCTCGACGTCAGTACGGGCAGCGAGTCGGGCTGGCCCGAAGTGGCCGAGCAGGCGGTCAGGACGGCCCGGAGTATTCGATTGGTCGTGGAGGAGGCACAGGAGTGACTCTCTCCGCGATGCAGCCGGCTCGCTCCTCGTCAGCCGTGCAGGATCATGCCACTGCGGCAGGACCAGTTTTCATCCTCGTTGGGTGCTTCATTGTCGGCGGCGGGATTGTCGCTTTCTTGGCATTCATGCCGCGGCACAGGTTCAAGTCGCCGGAGCGGCAGGCCGAGCTGTTGGTGCGGAAGTTCGACGGTCGACCGGAGGTGTACGTGGGCAAGTCGCACTGGTCGTTGGACTACGGCAGTGTTCGCGATGTTGCCCGGCGGTGCGGTTGTGTCGAAGGTGGGACGCCGGGATACAGGTTCCACGCCTTCCGGCGTCAGTGGTGAGCCCGGAGCCTCAGCGATGCCTCGGCCAGGTGAGGTGACGAGGGCGCAGGAGTTTCCGGTTTCGCGCGAAACCGGGTCACCCACGCAACCAAGCATCCCAGATGACTCGGTTGTCCACAGGGAGTAAGCCGCTCCGGCCAGGCAAGTCCGAGAAGTCACACGTCGGGCGCGAGAGTTCGTGTGGTGATACCGGCCGTACAGGCCGAGCCGGTGATCCTCATCCCCGCACGCCCGCGAGCGGGGGCGTCGGCGGGCTCGGGACGCGCCGTGCGCCCCCGAGCCCGGCCGGATCAGCCGTAGGTGATGTCCTCCGCGGTGTAGAGGCAGTGGGTGTCGTCCGGACCACTGCCGATCTGCTCGGGCTCGCCCTCGGTGACGCCGCGGTACTTGCCGCAGATGGTGATCTCCCGCTCGGAGTCCCCGTGGACCGTGATCCCGGAGAGCCGGGCGGTGTCGCCGTAGTTGGTGTTGATGCCGACCAGGGCCTTGCCCGGCGCGTACACCGACACGTTGTTCAGCACGACGTTGCGCTGGTTCGACTCCGAGCAGTTGCCGCACGAGCGGTAGAGCTTGCCGAAGTCGGAGACGGCGAAGTCCTCGACCCGCACCGTTCCCGGGCCGTTGTGCTGGAAGACCTTGTCCTCCGCCTGGCGCGCCGCGCCGCCACTGATGGTCATGACAGCCTCGGAGGAGGAGGCGTCTGAGGTCGCCGCGTCCTCGCCGACGTCCTCCCACCACACGTTGCTGATCGTGCAGCTGCCGAGGCAGTGCACGCCGTCGGCCGCCGGAGCGCCGATGACGACGTTCCTCAGCGTCGCCCCGTCCTCCAGCGCGAACATCGCGGGCTGGCCCTCGTCCTGGCCGCTCCCACCGAGGTCGCCCGTGCCGTAGTAGCGGGTGAGCTCGCCGTCGAACGTGCCGCTCACCTCGATCGTCGAGTCGACGGCCCGCTCCCCGGTCGGCGTGGGGAAGTCGATGTCGGCAGCCCGTGGGGCGGGGGCCGGCGAAGGAGCTCGACCGTCGGAGGTCGTCGTCGCGGCCTGCGCCGGAGCGCTGACCACGGCCGCGATCACCGCGACCAGCAGAGACGACCGGGATGCCCACCGCAACGCACGTGAACGTGTGGTGCGCGTCCGCTTCGAGAGATGGTGTTGTTCCATGATCCCTTCCTTGGAAAGCGTATTCCAACTGGGAAGAGGATTCCACCACGGTGGGTCGAAGCGGCCAAGACCGCGAATGGGCGAATGCCGCTGGGCCTATTCCGCGCCTCAGCGCCGCGCCGTGCCCGGCCAGGCGAGGGTCACGAGTTCGCGGCCCGACGAGCCGAGGTCGGGTGGGTGCTCCGGGTCGATGCCCAGGTCGCGCAGGGCTCGGTCCACGTCCTGCCGGGCCGTGGGCGGCAGGCACAGTCGCCTGCGGGCGACCTCGACCAGGTCGGCGAAGTTCGCGTACTCCGGTTCCGGTGGCAGGGACCAGTGGTGCACTTCCGGCCGAATGTCGAGTTCGTCCAGCACGCCGCGGAAGTCGTCCACGCTCGGCCCGGTCGGGCGCTCGACGCCGTGGAAGCGCCGCCACAGCGGATTCAGCTCGGTCAGCGGGTGGCGCGGGGTCATCTCGACGATGACGCGGCTCCGGGCGCGCTCGGTCATGGCCGTGACGAAGGTGTCCACGTCGGCGACGTTGTAGGTCACGTTCCCGGCGAGGACGACATCGGACGTGCCCGCCTGCTCGGCGGACTCGGGCCACGAGCCGTGGACGGCGCGGGCCGGGACACCGAGGGCCTCGGCGCGGCGGACGAAGGCCGTCAGCAGTTCGTTGTCGGTGTCGACGGCGGTGACCTCGGTGACCTCCGCGCGTCCCACCAACGGCAGCGAGGTCGCGCCGGAGGCGGCACCGATGTCCAGCACGCTTCCCGGCGAGTCCAGTGCCCGCCGTGCGAGCTCGTGCGTGCTGCCGACCGGGTGGGTGATGTGCCGGTCGGCGCGGCGGGTGAAGACCTCGCGCGGGAGGACCCACGGTGAGTCGGTCGCGTTCTCGGCCACCGACTCCGGGATCCGCCACTGCTCCAGTTGCCGCGCCCAGTTCCGCGAGTTCTCCATCGCGCCACTCACCTCCACGCCCGAATCGGTACCGACATTCGCCAATCACTCTCCCCGGTGACCGCATGAGCGGCAAATCTGGGGCGCGGGCCCGGTAGCTGCTGACGTAAGGGCTTGCGTAAGCGCTTAACCGAAGTCTAACGTCTCGGCAACCCACGGCAGGTCGATGAGCTGCCCCAACGTGGGGTCGATGACGCAGCGAGGAAGGCGGACAGGTCATGGACACGGCACAGCGGGAGGGGCCCGGCCCGCCGTCCGGCGGTCGCTCCGTCGTGGTCGGCGCGTCGGCCATCGCAGCTCTCGGAGGGCTGCTGTTCGGTTACGACACCGGTGTCATCTCCGCCGCCCTGCTCTACATCGGACCCGATTTCGGCCTCTCCGACGCGATGAAGCAGGTCGTCGTCGCCTCGCTGCTGCTCGGCGCCATCGCCGGTGCCGCCAGCGGCGGAGTGGTGGTCGACCGGCTCGGGCGCAAGCGCGCGCTGCTGGTGGCCTCGCTGGTGTTCACCGTCGGCGCGCTGTTGTCGGCGGCGGCCACCGGTGCCGTGTACCTGGTCGTGGCCAGGGTGCTGCTGGGCATCGCCATCGGAGCCAGCTCACTGGTGGTGCCGACCTACATCGCCGAGATCGCCCCGCCCGCGCTGCGGGGCCGGCTGGTCTCGATGAACCAGCTCATGATCACCATCGGCATCTTCACGTCCTACCTGGTCGGGTACGCCTTCGCCGACGCCGGAGCCTGGCGGTGGATGCTCGGCCTGGCGTGCGTGCCGTCGATCGCGATGTTCGTCGGCCTGCTGAAGCTGGACGAGAGCCCGCGCTGGCTGCTCGCGCACGACCGCGTCGATCAGGCCCGCGCCGTGCTGCGCCGGACCCGCTCCGCCGACGAGGTCGAGGACGAGATCGCCGAGATGTCGACGGCGATGCGGGAGGAGAGCAAGTTCTCCTACCGCGACCTGTTCCGCCCGCGGCTGCGCCCGGCCGTTCTGCTGGGCGTCGCGGTGGCGGCCACCAACCAGCTCGTCGGCGTCAACGCGGTGATCTACTACGCGCCGACCATCCTCAAGCAGGCCGGGCTGGGCGACTCGGCCTCCATCCTGTCCTCGGTCGGCATCGGCGCCGTCAACATGATCTTCACGGTCATCGCGCTGCTGCTCGTCGACAGGGTGGGGCGCCGACCGCTGCTCATCGGCGGGACCGGAGTGGTCATCGCCGTCCTGTTCGGACTCGGCGCGCTGTACCTGCTGCCCAGCCTGCAGGGATTGGGGATGCTGCTGACGATCGGGCTGATGCTCTACGAGGCCGCCTTCGCCGCCAGCCTCGGCATCGCCATCTGGCTCATCAACAGCGAGGTGTTCCCGACGGCGGTGCGCGGCAAGGCCGCCAGCGTGGGGACCATGACGCACTGGGTGCTCAACTTCTTCATCTCGATCTCGGTGCTGAGCATCATCAACACCCTGACCGCGACCGGACTGTTCTGGATCTACGGCGTGCTCGGCGTCTGCGGGCTCGTCTTCCTGTACCGCAACCTGCCCGAGACGAAGGGCCGTAGCCTGGAGGACATCGAGATGTCCCTGCGCGGTGCGCGCGGCCGGCAGTCACAGGAGGACGAGTGAACGAGGCCGACCCCGAGCGGTGCGGCGGTGACCTGGACGAACTGGTCGTCAGGGCGCGCGCGTTGACGACGTCCGGCCGCCGCCGCATCCTCGGTATCGCCGGAGCGCCCGCCTCCGGCAAGGGCATGATCGCGGACCAGCTGCTGGAGCGGTTGGGCTCGTCGGCCGTGCTGGTGCCGATGGACGGCTTCCACCTGGCCGAGGCCGAACTGCACCGGCTCGGGCGGCACGAGCGCAAGGGCGCCCCGGACACCTTCGACGCCGCCGGTTATCTCGCGCTGCTGCGCCGGATCCGGTACTCGGACGACGAGGTCGTCTACGCCCCGAAGTTCCACCGCGAGATCGAGGAGTCCTTCGCCGGGGCCATCGCGGTACCCCCGGACGTGCCGCTGGTCATCACCGAGGGCAACTACCTGCTGCTGGACAGCGGACCGTGGGCGCGGGTGCGGGGGCTGCTCGACGAGGCCTGGTTCCTGGCGCCGGAGGAGGACGAGCGCGTCGAGCGCCTCATCGCTCGCCACGTTCGCCACGGCCGCACTCCCGAGCAGGCCCGGGAGTGGGTGCACCGCAGCGACGAGCGCAACGCCGCCCTGATCGCTCCCACGCGGGCCCGTGCCGACCTCGTCATCTCCGGCGATTCGGTGTAGTCGGTGCCGACGCGGGATGCAGATCTCGCGGTATCCCTCCGAGCACCCGATGCCCGGTCGACGGTCGTAGCTCGCAGGGATGCAGGCGCAGCACGCCGCGCACCCCGACGACGAAGGTGTCCGGGGCGATCGGCTCTTCCGCTGACATCACGGTCGGCATGATAGGCGGACCGGGTGGGGGACCGGCCGGCCTGTGGTTCCTAACGCAGGTCGAGTTCGGCGCGGACGTCGTCGGGGATGCGTCCCGTGTGGTCGATGGGAGTCCACGGCTCGCTGCGAATCCACTGTGAACCGCACCCCCGGCAGGCCAGCAGGGGCAGTCCGCCGAGGTCGGTGGGAGTGCGGTGCCAGGAGCACAGCGACCGGCAGGCGTGGACGGCGAGTTCGGGCATCAGCGACCCGACCGCGTGGTGGACGACGAGGTGTCGGAGTCCGACGAGGTCGGTTCCTCGGTGGTCGTGGGCGTCGAGCTCGACGTCGGCGGTTCCGTCGATGTCGACGGCGGTGACGTGGGCGTCGGTGGTGTGGAGTCCTGGGAGGTGGTCGGCGTATCCGGCGGCGGTGGCGGCTCCGGCGGACGTGGCCGCGTCGCCGTACCGGTCGACTCCGGTGGCGACGACGACCGCTCGTGGTCGTCCTCGGAGCTCGTCGATGTCGTCGACGAGGTCGTGGTGGTCGACTCGTCACTCGTGCTCGGCCCGGTGGATTCGGACGACGACCGCGGGCCGCTCGACTCCGGCGGGGGCAGCACGGGGGGAGCGGATCCGGACACCGGCGTGCTCGTACTGGTGGAGACACCGGGTGCGTGGATCGTCATGTTCGGCCCGGCGGCCTGGTACTGGCTGCTGCCGAGGACCATCGCGGCGACGGTGGCGAAGCCCGTCGCGACCACCATCCCCGCCCCCGCCAGGACGACCAGTCGCCAGGACTGGGCGTCGGTGTCTTCCTGCGGCATCGCGTCCATGGGCGTCCACTCGGTCGGGTTTCTGGGCCGGACTCGTCCTGAGGACGGCTCGGGCAGTGCGGCATCATACCGGGTGTGACGGAAACGGATTCGATTCGACTGACCGCGTGGGTGCACGGGCGCGTGCAAGGAGTGGGTTTCCGCTGGTGGACCCGTTCGCGAGCACTGGAGCTCGACCTGGTCGGCAGTGCGGCCAACCGGCCGGGCAACCGCGTCGAGGTGATCGCCGAGGGGCCCCGGAGCAGCTGCGAGCAACTCCTGGAGTCGCTGCGTTCGGGGGACGCGCCGGGAGAGGTGGACCACGTCGCCGAACAGTGGTCGCAACCGCGCGGTAACCTCACGGATTTCGTGGAACGCTGAACCGAGCGTGGTCGTGCGAGGTCACGGCCGCGCTTCACGTAAGCTTTCCCGAACGGCGGTTACGCCGTGTGGAGTACTCACCTCGCGGGAAGGTCGCCGACACGCCGTGTACTTGAAGAGCCTGACGCTCAAGGGATTCAAGTCCTTCGTCTCGACCACGACGCTGCGGTTCGAGCCGGGAATCACCTGCGTGGTCGGGCCGAACGGTTCGGGCAAGTCCAACGTCCTCGACGCGCTGACCTGGGTGATGGGCGAGCAGGGCGCGAAGGCCCTGCGCGGCGGCAAGATGGAGGACGTCATCTTCGCCGGCACCTCCGGGCGCGCCCCGCTGGGTCGCGCCGAGGTCACCCTGACCATCGACAACGCCGACGGCGTGCTGCCCATCGACTACACCGAGGTCTCGATCACCCGGCGGATGTTCCGCGACGGCGCCAGCGAGTACGAGCTCAACGGTTCCTCGTGCCGGTTGCGCGACGTCCAGGAGCTGCTGTCGGACTCCGGCATCGGCCGCGAGATGCACGTCATCGTCGGTCAGGGACAGCTCTCCACCATCCTGCAGGCCAAACCCGAGGAGCACCGCAAGCTCATCGAGGAGGCCGCCGGGGTGCTCAAGCATCGCAAGCGCAAGGAGAAGGCCCTGCGCAAGCTCGACGCGATGCAGGCGAACCTGACCCGGCTGACCGACCTGACCAGCGAGCTGCGCAGGCAGCTCAAACCGCTGGGCAAGCAGGCCGAGATCGCCCGCAAGGCCCAGTCGGTGCAGGCCGAACTCCGCGACGCCCGGCTGCGCCTGATCGCCGACGAGCTGGTCACGGCCCGGTCCGAGCTGGCCCGCGACGAGGCCCAGCAGGAATCCGCGCGCGCCCGGCGCGCCGAGGTCGAGCGCGACCTCCAGCACGCCCAGAACGAGGAGAAGACCCTCCAGGAGCAGGTCTCGGCCGACGCCCCGAAACTCGCTCGCGCCCAGGACACCTGGTACCGCCTCTCGGCGCTCGAGGAGCGCCTGCGCGGCACGTCGCGGCTGGCCGCCGAGCGGTACAAGCACCTCACCGCTCCCGCCGAGGAGCACCGCGGGGAACGCGACCCGGAGGAGATGGAGCTCGAGGCCGAGGAGGTCGCCGAACGGGAGGAGACCCTCCAGGAGGAGGCGCAGCGGGCGCAGGACGCGCTGTCGGAGGTGGTGCGGCGCCGCTCCGAGCTGGAGTCGGCGGCTCAGGAGGCCGAGCGGGCGCACATGGCCGCCGTCCGGGCCATCGCCGACCGCAGGGAGGGCATGGCCCGGCTGTCCGGCCAGGTCGAGTCCATGCGCAGCAAGGTCAGCGCGACCGACGAGGAACTCGAGCGGTTCTCCGGGTCGCTGACCGAAGCCACCGAACGGGCTCGGGTCGCCCAGCAGGCTTACGACGAGGCCGCGGTCGAGGGCGGCGACGGCGACACCGACGAATCGCAGCTGCGAGAGCGCCACGACCATGCCGCGCAGGAGCGCGACACCGCCCGCGAACGAGTGGACGAGCTCGTGCGGGCCGAGCGGTCCACCGAACAGGAGATCGCCTCCTGGACGGCTCGGGTGGAGGCGCTGTCGATGGGACTGCGCCGCAAGGACGGCGCCGCCGCGCTGTTGGCGGCCGGTGAGCGCGTGTCCGGTCTGCTCGGTTCGGTCTCCGACCTGCTCACCGTCGAACCGGGCGCGGAGGCGGCACTGGCCACGGCACTCGGTGCTGTGGCCGACGCCGTGGCCGTGAGCGGTGTCGACGACGCCGTGGAGGCGTTGGAGGTGCTCAAGACCGACGACGCCGGCCAGGCCGGCGTGCTGGTCGGGGAGGCGGCACCGACCGACCGGGAGCAGTGGCCGGAGCTGGAACGGGGCGCGCGGTGGGCGGTCGACCTCGTGCACGTGCCCGAGTCGTTGCAGGCGGCCGTGACCCGGGCGCTGGATCGGGTGGCGGTCGTCGACGGGCTGGCCGAGGCGCGGACGCTGGTCCGGCGTCATCCCGAGGTGTGCGCCGTGACCGGGGAGGGCGACGTCCTCGGGGGACACTGGGCCACCGGCGGGTCCGGCCAGGCGCAGAGCCTCATCGAAGTGCGCGCGGCCGTCGACGAGGCCGAGCAGGAGCTCACCGCCGCTCGCAGGCGTTTGGAGCACCACTCGGCGGCCCTGGAGGGCGCACGAGCCGAGCAGCGGGCTCGCGAGGAGGAGGTGCGCGCGGCACAGGAGCGAATCAACGAGGCCAAGGTCGCGCGGGCGCGCAGTTCCGAGCGCCTGTCCAGTCTGGAGCAGGCGGCCCGTTCCGCCTCCGACGAGGTCGACCGCCTGCACCAGCAGCGGAGTTCGGTGGAGCAGTCCCGGCAGGAGGCGTCGACCCGGCTGGCCGAGCTGGAGGAGCGGCTGGAGGTCATCCAGGACGACCAGCAGGACCAGGACGAGCCCGACACGACCGAGCGGGACCGTCTCAACGAGGAGCTCTCCGGCCTGCGCCAGGAGGAGATGGACGCCCGGCTCGGGGTGCGCACGGCCGAGGAGCGGGCGCGGGCGGTGCAGGGCAAGGCCGAGCAACTGCGCCGGGCCGCCCAGCAGGAGCGCGAGGTCCGGGCCCGGGCCGAGGCGGCGCGCAGGGCCCGGCAGCACGGAGCGCGGGTGGCCGAGGTGGTCGTCAACGGCTGCGATACGGCACTGGAACGCATCGCTTCTTCGCTGCGCGCGGCCACCGAGGAGCGGGACACCGTGCAGGCGCAGCAGAGCGAGCACCAGCAGGCGCTCGACTCGATGCGCAACCGCGTCCGGGAACTGTCAGGTGAGCTGGAGAAGCTCACCGACGCCGTGCACCGCGACGAGGTCGTGCGCGCCGAGCAGCGGCTGCGCATCGAGCAGCTCGAAAACAAGATCATCGAGGACTTCGGGGTCGGACTCGACGATCTGCTCGACGAGTACGGCCCGACCGTGCCGGTTCCGCCGAGCCCGGCCGAGATGGCCGAGTACGAGGCGGCTAAGGAGCGCGGCGAGCAGGTCAGCGAACCGCCCTCGATGCCCTTCGACCGCGACACCCAGCAGCGGCGCGCCGACCGGGCGGAGAAGGACCTGGCGAAGCTGGGCAAGGTCAACCCGCTGGCCCTGGAGGAGTACGCCGCGCTGGAGGAGCGCTACAAGTACCTGTCCGGTCAGCTGGAGGACCTCAAGGCCACCCGCAGGGACCTGCTCGACGTGGTCAAGGAGGTCGACGAGAAGATCCTGGAGGTCTTCTCGTCCGCCTTCGATGACGTGGCCGCAGAGTTCCGCGAGGTCTTCGGGGTGTTGTTCCCCGGCGGCGAGGGACGGCTGGTGCTCACCGACCCCGAGGACATGCTCACCACCGGTGTGGAGGTCGAGGCGCGCCCGCCCGGCAAGAAGGTCAAGCGGCTCTCACTGCTGTCGGGCGGGGAGAAGTCGCTGACGGCGGTGGCGATGCTGGTGGCGATCTTCCGGGCGCGGCCCTCGCCGTTCTACGTGCTCGACGAGGTCGAGGCGGCCCTGGACGACACCAACCTGCGGCGGCTGATCGGGCTGCTGGACCAGCTGCGCAAGACCTCGCAGCTGCTCATCATCACCCACCAGAAGCCCACCATGGAGATCGCCGACGCGCTCTACGGCGTGAGCATGCGTGGCGACGGGATCACCACGGTGATCTCCCAGCGCCTCGGTTCGCGCGCCCGACCCGTCGAGAACGTCGAGGCCGTCGAAGGCTCTCCGGGCTCCGAGACCTCCGAGACCTCCGAGACCTCCGAGACCTCCGAGGAACGGAATGCGTCCCCGGAGACCCCGGAGCAGGCGCCCCCGGAGTCCGAGGAGGTCTGACCGGAGCGAGCGGGGGTTTCCCGGTTTCGCGCGAAACCGGGAAACCCCCTGTGCCGTGGTCGAGGTTTGCGCTCGCTGTGGCCGTCGCCTCGTGTCTGGCTTCCCGCCTCGAGGCCATTGTCGGGTGCCTCGGAGGTCAGACTGCCTCGGACTCGAGCGAGACGGGTTCCTGCGGCGGGTTCGAGCGGTGCCGCAGCGACAGCAGTCCCCCCACGAGCAGCGTGATGATCACGCCGATCGGGGTGTACCAGGGGAACGCCAGCGGATCCCGACCGCCCTCGCCGTTGGGGAAGGTCACCCCGGCGACCAGGTACAGCATCACCAGCAGGGTGACCACGAAGGCGACGACGGCGTCGCTCTGCCGCGCTCGG
This sequence comes from Halosaccharopolyspora lacisalsi, assembly GCF_014137975.1. Classification (GTDB taxonomy): domain Bacteria; phylum Actinomycetota; class Actinomycetes; order Mycobacteriales; family Pseudonocardiaceae; genus Halosaccharopolyspora; species Halosaccharopolyspora lacisalsi. The sequence goes on from NZ_JACGWZ010000001.1 coordinate 583,331, forward strand.
CGCACGAGCAGCCCCAGCAGGAAGGCGCCCAGCAGGGCACCGTAGGTGTAGCTGGCGATTCCCAGCCCGACCTCCACCACGGGGTTCTCGGTGCTGCTGAACAGCGAGGCGAACACGATGAACACCGCCGCCCAGATCACGGTCCAGAGCTTGCCCTGGCGCAGCACGGTGGCGTCGTCGAGCTCGTGCTTGGTGATGCGCTGGTAGAGGTCGCTGACCGTCGAGGTCGACAGCGAGTTCAACGAGGACGACAGCGTGCTCATCGCCGCGGCGAGGATGCCCGCGATCAGGATTCCGGACAGTCCCGGGGGCAGCTGCTCGACGATGAAGCGGGGGAACAGTTCGTCGTCGCTGGCCATGCCCAGGGTCGAGGGGTCGGCGCCCTGGAAGAACGCCCACAGCATCGAGCCGATGAACAGGAACAGGGCGAACTGCAGTGCCACCACGATGCCGCTGGTGATCAGCGCGCGTTGGCTGTCGCGCAGGTTCTTGCAGGACAGCAGCCGCTGGACCATGAGCTGGTCGGTACCGTGCGAGGCCATCGAGAACACCGCACCGCCGACGATGGCGGTCACCGCCGAGTACTGGTTGGTGATCACGGAGGACTCGAAGTCGAAGAGCTGGAACTTGCCCTGAGCCATGGCCTCGCCGAACCATCCGGCGGGCAGTTCGCCGAACAGAATGGCGCCGGCGACGATCGATCCGCCGACGTAGACGAGCATCTGGATCGCGTCCACCCACACTACGGCCCTGATCCCGCCGAGGTAGGTGTAGATCACGGTCAGCAGCGACAGCACCGCCACGATCTGCCAGTAGGAGACGTTCACGCCGAAGGACGCCATCATGACCTTGACCGGGATCGCCGTGGCGAACAGCCGCAACCCGTCGGCGAGCAGTCGCGTGATCAGGAACGTCACCGAGGCGGTTCCCTGGATGCCGGATCCGAAGCGCTGTCCGAGGAAGGCGTAGGCGCTGATCATGTTTCCCGCGTAGTAGCGGGGCAGCAGCACGAACGCGACCACGACCCGCCCGATCAGGTAACCGAAGGCCAGCTGCAGGTAGGTGAACGATCCCAGGTAAGCCACCGTCGGCACGCTGATCACGGTGAGGGTGGAGGTCTCGGTGGCCACGACCGAGAAGCACACCGCCCACCAGGGCAGTCTGCGGTCCCCGACGAAGTAGTCCCGCGCGGTGCGTTGTCGCCCGCTGAGCAGGACGCCCACGGCGGGCATCGCCAACAGGTAGAGCACGATCACTATGAGGTCGGCGATGCGCATGGCGCCTCCTGCTCGTCGTCGGCGTCGTGGTCGGTCACGCGGAGGGACCGCACCGGCTGCGCGGCCGGTCGCGGCAGGCGCAGGGGTGTCGTCCCGGGAGTGATACTGCCCAGCGAGCGCGGTTCACGCGCGCCGGTCGTTCCCGGAACGTTGCCGGGCAGCCCGTTGAAGGTCAGAAAGCCCAGCAGGGCGGCGAGGTAGGCCTCCTTGCCGTCGGTGGGCAGCCCGTGATCGTCGCTGAGCACCAGTTCGGTGCCGTGCTCGGCGAGTCGGCGGCGCAGGGCGGCCATCAGCACCGGATTGCCGGTCCCGCCGCCCGACGCGACGACCTCGCGGGGGTGGTGCCGGACGCAGGCCGCGGCGACGGTGACCGCCGTCAGCTCGGTGAGCGTGGCCAGCAGGTCGGAGTCGTCGACCTCACCGACCCTGTCGAGCGCTCGCCGGAGATGGTCCCCGTTGAAGTGCTCCTTGCCGGTGGACTTCGGCGGCGGGGCCTCGAAGTAGGGGTCCGCGAGCAGCTCCTCCAGCAGGTCGGTGCGAATCCGGCCCCCGGCGGCGAGGCGCCCACCGGTGTCCTGCGTGGCCCGGCCTCCGGTGACCGTCGTCGCCGCGACGTCGATGAGAGCGTTGCCGGGCCCGGTGTCGTAGGCCAGCGGTCGGTCCCCGCCGACCACGGTGATGTTGGCGATTCCGCCGATGTTGAGCGCGATGGTCACCGTTCCCGCCCCGGGCGCCAGCCACAGCGCGTCGAGGACACCGGCCAGCGGCGCGCCGTGTCCTCCGGCCGCCACGTCACGAGCGCGCAGGTCGGCGACCACGGGAAGCCCGGTGGTTTCGGCGATCCAGGCTGGTTGGCCGAGTTGCAGGGTCCCGCGGGCGCGGCCGTCCTCGACCCAGTGGTGCAGCGTCTGGCCCAGGGAGGCCACCAGCTCCGCTCGTCCGCCCGCCAGCGCCTCGGCACCGTGCCGGGCCGCCTCGGCGAAGGCCCGGCCGACCCCGGTGTCGAGCTCGCACAGTTCCCCGGCGCCGCACGCTTCCCCGGCCACGGCGGTCATCAGGCGCGTGCGCAGCCGCGACGGGTAGGTGACCGCGGTGTGGCCGAGCGGACTCAGCTCGACGGTCTCCCCGCGCAGCCGCAGGTCCGCGGCGGCCACGTCGATGCCGTCCATCGACGTGCCCGACATGAGTCCCAACACCCGAACGCCGCTCGCGGGTGTGGCGTGCTCCACCGTCATGGAAAGATATAAGCACATAGGTCAAGAGTTGGTTAATCGCTCACCTGGGTCCGCGCTGGCAGCAGCGGTCCGAGGTGCGACGATGGACGGCGTGACCACCACGAACGTGATCCTGATCATTGTCGTCGCGCTGATCGTGCTCGGCCTGCTCATCGTCGGCGGTGTGGCGCTGAACCGCCGCAGGCGGATCAGCCTGAGCCGGTCCGAGGAGCGAACCGACAGCACGGAAGCCGGTCCGGGCGGTTACCGCACCGAGAGCGGGATCAGTCTGTCCAGCGGTGGTACCGGTACCGCCGCCCCGCCGGAGCCCCCGGCCGGTGAACGCACCGAGGTGGAGGGCCAGCCGGGCGTCGGGGACGACGCGGCCGTGCCGCGTGACGCCGAGCGCCGCGACATCGTGGACGTCCCGCTGCCGGAGCAGTCCACGACCGAGACCGCGCCCACGAGCTCCGCGACGGAGTCCGACACCACCGCGACGGAGAGCGTGGAACCCGTCGTCGAGTCCGTGACGGAGATTCCCACGCAGGACGAGCGCCCGACGACGATCGAGCCGCCCGAAACCACCGCGCCCCCCGAAACCCCCGCGCCGGCCGAGCCCGCCGAGCCGGAGGCCGCTCCCACGGCTCCGCCCGAGCAGGCCGAACCGACCGCTCCGCCCGAACCCGTCGAGGAGATCGAGCCCACCGCGGGCCGACTCGAAAGGCTGCGCGGCCACCTGTCGCGGTCCCGCTCGACCTTCGGCCAGAGCCTGCTCGGCCTGCTGGGTGCCGGTGACCTCGACGAGGACTCCTGGGAGGAGATCGAGGACACCCTGCTGATGGCCGACCTGGGCGCGGCCACCACGACAGAGATCATCGAGCGGCTGCGCTCGGAGATCGCGGCTCGCGGCGTGCGGACCCCCGAGCAGGTGCGGGCGCTGCTGCGCGAAGTGCTCATCGACACGCTGGACCCGACCATGTCGCGTTCGGTGCGGGCGCTGCCGCACGGTGACCCCGCGGACGGCGGCAAGCCCGCCGTGGTGCTCGTGGTCGGTGTCAACGGCACGGGCAAGACCACCACGACCGGCAAGCTGGCCCGGGTACTGGTGGCCGACGGACGCACCGTCCTGCTCGGCGCCGCCGACACCTTCCGCGCCGCCGCGGTGGAGCAGCTCGCCACCTGGGGCGAGCGCGTCGGCGCCGAGGCGGTGCGCGGCGAGGAGGGTGCCGACCCGGCCAGCGTCGCCTTCGACTCCGTCCAGCGCGGCTCCGAGACCGGTGTCGACGCGGTACTCGTCGACACCGCCGGGCGGCTGCACACCAAGACCGGGCTGATGGACGAGCTCGGCAAGGTCAAGCGGGTGGTGGAGAAGCGCGCTCAGGTCGACGAGGTGCTGCTGGTGCTGGACGCCACCACGGGGCAGAACGGACTCACCCAGGCCCGCGTGTTCTCCGACGTCGTCGACGTCACCGGCATCGTGCTCACCAAGCTCGACGGCACCGCCAAGGGAGGCATCGTCTTCCAGGTGCAGCGTGAGCTCGGTGTCCCGGTCAAGCTCGTCGGCCTCGGCGAGGGAGCCGATCACCTCGCTCCGTTCGAACCCGAAGGCTTCGTCGACGCCCTGCTGGGGTGATTCCACCGCGGCTTCGGCGGTACGGTCGGTGATCGTGCCCAGCCTCGCCCGACGGAGGGAACACCGGTGAGCGCGGAGTCGGACGCCCCGTCAACGGTCACTCGCGGTCCCGCCTCCCGAGCGGGAACGACCACGGTGATCACCCTGGTGTTGATCGTGCTCGTGGCCCTGGCGTTGCGGCCGCCCGTGACCGCCGTGGCCCCGCTGCTGGAGCGGATCCTCCGCGACCTGGGGTTGTCCACCGCGTTCGGCGGTGCGCTCACCACCCTGCCGGTGGTCTGTCTCGGGCTCTTCGCCTTCCTGGCTCCCGGACTGCGGCGGCGCTTCGGCGACGAGCGGGTGCTGCTCGGCTGCCTGGTCGTGCTGCTGGTGGGAAACGCGGTGCGGGCGGTCGGGTCGGCGTGGTCGCTGCTGACCGGGACCGTGGTCGTCGGCGCCGGGATCGCGGTGGCCAACGTGGCGCTGCCCGGGCTGATCAAACGGGACTTCCCGCACAGCATTCCGCTGGTCACCGCCGTGTACACGATGTGCCTGACGCTGGGTGGCGCCGCCGCGGCGAGCATCGTCGTCCCGCTCGGCGGGATGCTGGGATCACCGTGGCGGGCACCGTTGGGACTGTTGGCCGCGCCGGTCCTGCTGGCCCTCGTGATCAGCCTGTTCGTGCTGCGCAGACGTTCGGGCGTGGGAAGTCCGGCGGCACGTCCCGGTGCACTGTGGCGTGACCGGCTGGCCTGGCAGGTCACCGCGTTCATGGGCATGCAGTCGCTGATGGCCTACGTGGTGTTCGGCTGGTTGCCCTCGATGGCGCTGAGTCGGGGACTGAACCCGGCTTCGGCGGGGGTGCTGCTCGGCGTGCAGGCGGCCGTGCAGGCGCTCGGGTCGCTGACCGTACCGGTGCTGTGCCGGAAACTGCGTGATCAGCGGCCGATCGCGGCGGTGGTGGCGGTGCTGACGGCGCTCGGCTTCGCCGGCATCGTCGTCGGTCCCGTTCCCGGCGGCGTCTGGGCGGCGACCGTGTTGCTCGGGGTGGCCCAGGGCGCGGCGTTCGGCCTGGGGCTGACGCTGTTCGGCCTGCGGTCCCCGGACAGCGACACCACGGCCGCGCTGTCGGCGATGGGGCAGGGAGCCGGGTACCTCATCGCCGCCGTCGGCCCGCTGGCCATGGGGCTGGTGTACTCGCTGACGGGAAGCTGGACCGTCCCGTTGATCCTGTTGCTGTTCGGCTGTGCGGTGGAACTCGTCGCCGGGCTCTTCGCCGGACGCCCCGCTCAGGTGCCCTCCGTCCGGCAGCCGGAGAACACCGCGTAACACGCCGTTGACCGGCGAAACGGGGACTTCACGAACGTGGTGCGGGGATTCACGGCGCCGCAACAGCGACAACCTCGCCTCGAAACACCGGTGCCCGAAGGTGTGGACCTGGCCCTGATGGCTCGGTCGGCAAGGGAGGCAAGGTGGATTCAGGCGACACCGCATGGGTACTCGTCAGTGCGGCGCTGGTCATGCTCATGACACCGGGACTCGCGTTCTTCTACGGGGGAATGGTGCGCTCGCGCGGCGTGCTCAACATGCTGATGATGAGCCTGGGCAGCATGGGCGTGGTCGGCGTGCTGTGGGTGCTCTACGGGTACTCGACGGCCTTCGGCTCGGATCTCGGCGGGCTCGGACTGCTGGGAGCACCGACGGAGTTCTTCGGCATGGGCGGACTGCTCGGCACCGATGAGGTTTCCGACACCGTTCCGACACTGGCCTTCGCGGCCTTCCAGGCGATGTTCGCGATCCTGACGGTGGCGCTGATCTCCGGGGCGGTGGCCGATCGGGCGCGCTTCGGCCCCTGGCTGCTGTTCGGCGGAGCGTGGGCGACGCTGGTCTACTTCCCCGCCGCCCACTGGGTCTTCGACCTGAGCGAGTCCGGAGGATGGATCGCCACCCGGCTCGCGGCGATCGACTTCGCCGGAGGTACCGCCGTACACATCAACGCGGGCGCCGCGGCGCTGGCGCTGGTGCTGGTCCTGGGCAGGCGCAGTGGCTGGCCGCGGGAGATGGGCAAGCCGCACAACCTGCCCTTCGTCGTGCTCGGGGCCGGGCTGCTGTGGTTCGGCTGGTTCGGCTTCAACGGTGGTTCGGCGCTGGCCGCGGGGCACACGGCCGCCGTGGCCTTCGTCAACACGCTGGTGGCCACCAGCGCCGCGATGCTCGGGTGGTTGCTGGTCGAACGCCTCCGCGACGGCCACGCGACCACGCTCGGCGCCGCATCCGGCATCATCGCCGGCCTCGTGGCGATCACCCCGGCGTGCTCGTCGGTGACTCCGTTGGGGGCGATCGCGATCGGCGTGCTCTCGGGAGGCGTGTGCGCTTTGGCCGTGAGCCTGAAGTACCGCTTCGGTTACGACGACTCCCTCGACGTCGTCGGTGTCCACCTCGTGGGCGGAGTGGTCGGCACCCTGCTGGTCGGGCTGTTCGCCGCTCCGGCCGCACCGGAGGGCGTGGCCGGACTGCTCTACGGAGGTGGTCTCGACCAGCTGTGGCGTCAGGCGGTCGGAGCCGTGGCGGTGCTGGTCTACTCCTTCGTGGTCAGCTTGCTGATCGCTTGGGTGATCAAGGCCACCGTCGGTTTCCGGGTCGGTGCCGCCGACGAGGCCGATGGCATCGACGAGCGGCAGCACGCCGAGACCGGTTACCACTTCGGTGACGAGCACGCGCTGTCGCAGCGTTCCCGGCTCCGCGAGTCCGTCGAACACGAACTGGAGGGCAACAAATCGTGAAACTGGTGACCGCGATCGTTCAGCCCAGCCGGCTGGACGAGCTCAAGGACGTGCTGGAACGGCTCGGTGTGCTGGGAATGACGGTCAGCAAGGTCGAGGGCTACGGGCGTCAGAAGGGACACAAGGAGGTCTACCGGGGCGCGGAGTACTCGGTGGACTTCCTCGACAAGCTGCGGATCGAGGTCCTCGCCGACGACCCGGACGTGGAGCGGATCGTCGACGGCATCGTCACGGCCGGCCGCACCGGCAGGGTCGGAGACGGCAAGGTCTGGGTCGCACCGGTGGAGACCGTCGTGCGGGTACGGACGGGAGAGACCGGCGTCGAAGCGCTGTGAAGAGCCGTTTCAGGACGGCTCGCGAAGTGGGCACGGGCCGAGCAGGCCCGTGCCCACTTTTTTCGGTGCGGTGCCGTCGGCTCCGCTCCCGGCAGTGGGCAGGTTTACGCAGCGGTGACGAGGGGGATCTGCGTAGCACTACGCAGATGCATCCAGGGGGCTTCACGGTCTCGTACGGGCCGCTGAGGCGGCAGACTTCGGGACGCGACGCGATGAGGAGGAGCCGGCAGGGGAGTCCCCGCCCGTTCTGGGGGTCGGGCGGGGAAGGTGCCGGGACGTCGGCATCGCGTCCGGGGGACCGGTGCCGGGATGGCCCGTCGAGGGGGGCGGGCCATCCCGGAAGCCGGCTGGATCGTTTCGACCGCTTTGTCCGGAGCTACGAGCGGTGAAGATCATGGCGCGCGTAGCCTAAACGTTACATGGATACTTCGGAGGCGACCGTCAACTCGGCCGAGCCGACACCGCCACGAGTGCGGGTCGGCCGCTGCGACCTCGTTGTTTTCGCAGGTCTGCCCGGCGCGGGCAAGAGCACCGTGCTGCACAAGCTGTACGCCTCCGAAACCGTCCCGGTGCTCGACTCCGAACAGGTCCGCGGGGCCGTGCGTTCACTGCTTCCACGGAGCGTGCCGTACGGCAGTTACCGGGCCGTGGTGCACTGCATTCACCGTGCCCGCATCGCCTGGTACTGCGCCGCTGCCGCCTCTCCGGTCATCGCACACGAGCCTTCGACCCGCCCCACGACTCGCGTGATGCTGCTCCTGATCGCGTTGCTGACGCGGCGGCAGCGGGTGCTGGTGTGGTTGCACGTGGACGCCGTCGAGGCCCTGGCCGGTCAGTACGCGCGCGGACGCCGTATCCGCGCGCACTCCTTCGTGCGTCACGTGCGGCACGCCGACCGGGTTCAGAGTCTGTTGCGCAGGGGATGTCGGTTGCGCGGATGGAACACGGTCCACGTTTTCACCCGCGAGGACCTCGATTCCGGTGTCGAACTGGACGTCGCGCAGTGAGATACGTCGCTTCCGGCGGGGCGGGGGGCATGGGGGGATTCGGGGGCGCGCTATCCTGATGGAGCGCGTGCCGGAAAGTGTCCGGCGCGGTTGGCTGAGATATCGAGCTGCGAGTGACTGGCAACAGTGTGTGCGTTGCAGGTGTGCGCGGCTTGACTAGCGCGAGCAGCGCAACCCCGACAGGTGGTGCTGCGCTCGGACCTGACTGTTGCTGATCCTTCCAGTGGACGTTGGTGCAGGGCCGTTTCGCGTCCCTTCAGCCGCAGCGACCACTTTGAGGAGACTCATCCACAGCATGTCCACTTTCGACTCCCTCGATCTCGACTCCCGCGTCCTCCAGGTCATCACCGAGCTCGGCTACGAGACCCCCTCGTCGATCCAGGCCGAGACGATCCCCACGCTGCTGTCCGGGCGCGACGTCGTGGGCCAGGCGCAGACCGGCACCGGCAAGACCGCCGCGTTCGCCCTGCCCATCCTGTCGAACCTGAACTTGGAGGCGAAGAAACCGCAGGCACTGGTGCTGGCCCCCACCCGGGAGCTGGCCATCCAGGTGGCCGAGGCGTTCCAGCGCTACGCCGCTCACCTGCCCGGTTTCCACGTGCTGCCGATCTACGGCGGCCAGAGCTACGGTCCGCAGCTGTCCGGACTCCGGCGCGGTGCGCAGGTAATCGTGGGCACCCCCGGCCGAGTGATCGACCACCTCGACCGCGGCTCGCTGGACCTGTCCGAGCTGACCAACCTCGTGCTGGACGAAGCCGACGAGATGCTGCGCATGGGCTTCATCGAGGACGTCGAGCGGATTCTGAGGTCGGTGCCGGAGAAGCGTCAGGTCGCCCTGTTCTCGGCGACCATGCCCAACGCGATCCGCAAGATCAGCCAGTCCTACCTGAACAACCCGGCGGAGATCTCGGTCAAGAACAAGACCGCCACCGCCACGAACATCAGCCAGCGCTACTGGCCGGTGCGCGGCGTGCACAAGCTCGACGCGCTCACCCGCATCCTCGAGGTCGAGACGTTCGACGCGATGATCGTGTTCGTGCGGACCAAGCAGCTCACCGAGGAGCTGACCGAGAAGCTGCGGGCGCGCGGATTCAGCGCCGCCGCGATCAACGGCGACATCGCCCAGGCCCAGCGTGAGCGCACCATCGGGCAGTTGCGGGACGGTCGCACCGACATCCTGGTGGCCACCGACGTGGCCGCTCGCGGGCTCGACGTCGACCGCATCTCGCACGTGCTCAACTACGACATCCCGCACGACAGCGAGTCCTACGTGCACCGCATCGGCCGTACCGGCCGGGCCGGGCGCAGCGGCGAGGCGATCCTGTTCGTGTCCCCGCGGGAACGCGGCATGCTGCGCTCGATCGAGAAGGCCACCAAGCAGTCCATCACCCAGATGGAGCTGCCCAGCGTGGACGCGGTCAACGACCAGCGACTCGCGCGGTTCGCCCAGAACATCACCGACAAGCTCGAGTCCGGCGGGCTCTCGGTGTTCCAGGGGCTCGTCGAGGAGTACGAGCGTACCCACGACGTGCCCGCCGCCGAGATCGCCGCCGCCCTCGCCAGCATGGCCCAGGGCGACCAGCCCCTGCTGCTGCAGCCGGACCCCGAGCCGGTCGAGAAGCAGCGTCGCGCACCGGAGAGGGAGATCACCGGTTCGGACAGCGCCGTGTTCCGCGTCGAGGTCGGCCGCCGCAACCGCGTGACCCCCGGTGCCCTGGTGGGAGCCCTGGCCAACGAGGGCGGCCTGTCCAGCAAGCGGATCGGTCACATCGACATCCGCGACGAGCACAGCCTCGTCGAGCTGCCCTCCGAGATCCCCGAGGACATGCTGCGCAAGTTGAGCAAGACCCAGGTCGCCGGCCGGGGACTGCGGATCAGCCGCGCCGAGGGTGAGGTTCTCGAGCGCGGCGGCGGTGGTGGCCGGTCGGGGCGGGACAAGCCCAAGCCGCACCGCAAGGGTCGCAACTCCCCGCGTCCCGCCGAGAACAAGCGACCCGCTCGCGAGCGCGGCTGAGCTGACGGCCGCGGTCATCGCCCGATCGCGTGGCGGGGTGGATCGTCGCTTCCCTGACGAAAAACCCCGTCGGGCGGTTACCCTCGCAGTGCTACACCCACGACTCTGGAGCCCGTGAACCCGTGTTCGACACTCTTTCCGACCGGCTCACCTCGGTCCTGAAGAACCTGCGTGGCAAGGGACGGCTGTCCGACGCCGACATCGACGCCACCGCGCGGGAGATCCGCGTTGCTCTGTTGGAAGCCGACGTGGCGCTTCCCGTGGTGCGCAGTTTCATCGCGGGTGTCAAGGACCGGGCCAAGGGTGCCGAGGTCTCCCAGGCGCTCAACCCGGCCCAGCAGGTCATCAAGATCGTCAACGAGGAGCTCGTCAGCGTTCTCGGCGGCGAGGGCCGCCGGTTGGAGTACGCGAAGAACCCGCCGACGGTCGTCATGCTCGCCGGCTTGCAGGGCTCCGGTAAGACCACGCTGGCGGGCAAGCTGGCTCGCTGGTTCGCCGGTCAGGGCCACACGCCGATGCTGGCGGCCTGCGACCTCCAGCGGCCGAACGCCGTCACCCAGCTGCAGGTGGTCGGCGAACGCTCCGAGGTTCCGGTGTTCGCGCCGGAACCGGGCAGCGGCGTGGGCGATCCGATCGACGTGGCCCGCCGCAGCATCGACGAGGCCAAGCGGAACCACCAGGACGTCGTCATCATCGACACGGCGGGCCGGCTGGGTGTCGACGAGGAGCTGATGCAGCAGGCCGCGGACATCCGCGACGCCGTCACTCCCGACGAGACCCTGTTCGTCGTCGACGCCATGATCGGGCAGGACGCCGTGAGCACGGCGGAGGCCTTCCGCGACGGTGTCGGGTTCAGCGGTGTGGTGCTGACCAAGCTCGACGGTGACGCGCGCGGTGGTGCGGCGCTGTCGGTCCGGCACGTGACGGGACAGCCGATCATGTTCGCCTCCAACGGCGAGAAGCTGGAGGACTTCGACGTCTTCCATCCGGATCGGATGGCCAGCCGGATCCTGGGCATGGGCGACGTGCTCACACTCATCGAGCAGGCCGAGCAGGCCTTCGACGCCGACCAGGCCGAGCAGGCGGCGCAGAAGATCGGCACGGGCGAGATGACCCTGGAGGACTTCCTGGAGCAGATGCAGGCGGTCCGCAAGATGGGGCCGCTGCAGAATCTGATCGGGATGTTGCCCGGCGCCAATCAGATGAAGGACCAGCTCTCCGAGTTCGACGACGCCCACCTGGATCGGGTCCAGGCGATCATCCGGGGCATGACGCCGACGGAACGGGCCGACCCGAAGATCATCAACGCCTCCCGCAGGCAACGCATCGCGGCCGGTTCCGGCGTCAAGATCAGCGATATCAACGATCTGGTCACCCGGTTCTTCGAAGCCCGCAAGATGATGCAGCAGATGGCCGGGCAGTTCGGCGGCGGTGGTGGCGGGGGCACCCGCAAGACCAAGAAGGGCAAGAAGGGCAAGAAGGGCAAGAACAAGGGCCCGACGCCGCCGAAGGCGGCGCGCGGCGGAATGCCCGGTGGGATGCCCGGCCTTCCGCCCGGCGGGATGCCCGGTTCCGGTGGCGGCAACACCCCCGACCCGGCGCAGCTCCAGGGCAGTCTCAACGAGCTCCCCTCGGGTTTCGACCCGTCCAAGCTCGACTTCGGTACCAAGAAGAAAAAGAAGTGAGCGTTCGCCATGACGGCCCTGCACCTGCGCGGAGTGGTCCTGCCCGACGGTGAGCACCGGGATCTCTGGGTACGTGACGGCGTGATCAGTCACGAACCGGTTCCCGGTGCGTCGACCGTGTTCGACGGCGGCTACCTGCTGCCCGGTCTGGTCGACGCGCACTGCCACGTCGGTGTCGGTCCGCAGGGTCCGGTCGAGCTCGACGAGGCCGTGACCCAGGCCGAGACGGACCGGGACGCCGGGACGCTGCTGATCCGGGACTGCGGTGCGCCGGTGGACACGCGGCCGCTGCGGGATCGTGCCGACCTGCCGAGGATCGTCCGTGCCGGTAGGCACCTGGCCCGGCCCAAGCGCTACATCCCCGGCCTGGCCGACCAGCTGGAGGACCCCACCCGGCTTCCGGAGGCCGTGGCCGCACAGGCCGACTACGGAGACGGGTGGGTCAAGCTGGTCGGCGACTGGATCGACCGTTCCGTGGGGGACCTGGCCCCGCTGTGGAGCGATGACGTGCTCGCGGAGGCGATCGCGGCCGCCCACGAGCGTGGCGCACGGGTCACCGCGCACGTGTTCGGCGAGGACGCCCTGCCCGGGCTGCTCGCCGCCGGTATCGACTGCGTCGAGCACGGCACCGGGCTCACCGACGACACCATCGACCTGATGGCGCGGCAGGGTACCGCCCTGGTCCCGACACTGATCAACATCGAGAACTTCCCGTCGTTCGCGGCGGCGGCGACCAAGTACCCGCGCTACGCCGCGCACATGACCGAGCTGTACCGGGCCGGTGACCGCACCGTGTCCAGGGCCGTCGAGGCCGGGGTGCCCGTGTACGCGGGCACGGACGCCGGTGGCGGCATCGAGCACGGGCGGCTGGTCGACGAGATCCTCGCACTCACCCGGGTGGGCATGTCGGCCGAGCAGGCCCTGGGGGCAGGATCCTGGTCGGCCCGCGAGTGGCTGGGGTGGTCCGGTCCGGAGCACGGGGCCGTGGCCGACCTGGTCTGCTACGACTCGGACCCGCGCAAGGATCCGGCCGCACTGCGCCATCCACGACGGATCGTGCTGGACGGCGACGTCGTGGCCTGAACAGTCGTGGCCTGAAGAACCGTCCAGGATACGCCGAACGGAGACGCAGCAGTGGGGCAACCGAACGAGCAACCTCCCCGGTACGACCAGGGGGAATCGGTGCCACCTTCATCCGGCGACCCGGTGGGTCACGTTCCGGGGCACGCGTCGGGTCCGTCCTGGCTGAGCTATGGCAAGCCCATGCGTGCGGCTGAGGACACCCGGGATCCGGAACTGCATCCGCGTTTCTGGGAGGGACAGCTGGAAGCGGCTCGTCGCGGCAGCCTGGCCTGGGGATTCGCGGCGTTCTTCATCGGCTACGGCGGGTACTACCTCGGCTCGTTCATCCTCAGTGCCCTGATTTCCGCACACGTGGGGGGCTTCGACGCGGCGAACCCTCCGCAGCTGGGTCCGTTGCTGCTGCTGTCCTTCGCCCCCAACGTCCTGCTCGGGCTGGCACCCGCGGTCTATTCGTGGCGCTCGGGCAACGGGCTGCGGTCCGATTTCGGCATCGTGCCGAAGTGGCGGGACGTGCGGGTCGGCGTGCTCTGCGGAGCCGCCGCGCTGCTCGCGTCGTGGCTGCTGGGGCTGGTGCTGATCAGTCTCTCCGGCCAGCCTCCCGCCGGTAGCGGTATCACCGGCCTGCTCGGAAACGAGCGCACCGTGTGGCTGTTCCTGTTCGCGCTCTTCGCGTTCCTGGGAGCACCGCTCACCGAGGAACTGCTCGTGCGCGGAGCGCTGTGGGGCGCGCTGGAGCACTACCGGCTGCCTCGCTACGCCGTTCTGCTGATCACGGCGCTGTTCTTCGCCTTCATGCACATGGAGCCCTGGCGGATGCCCATACTGTTCGCCGGTGGCATCGCGATGGGGCTCGCGCGAATGATCACCGGCCGGGTGAGCGCCAGCGTGATCGCGCACGCGACGAACAACCTCATCCCGGCATTGGCGATCTTCCTGGCGGCAGGCTGAGCAACGTGAATGCTCAGGGCCGTTCGCATGGGTAATCTGGCATTTCCACCGCCGGGGTCCCACGGACCGGGCGGTTCCTCGATGTTCGGTCAGCCGGAGGCGCCCGTTGAACGCACCGCAACCGCCCGAGCCCGCCGAACACACGCCTGCGGTGCGTGCGGACGATTCCGACGGGCGGCGTGCCCACAGCTGGGGCTTCGGCGCCTTCTTCCTGGCCGAAGCCGTGTTCGTGCTGGTGTCGGTGACGCTGGCGGCGGCCCTGGAGAACCCCGGTGACGACGCCGGCGCGATCGGGTTCGCGCTGATGCTGACCCTGATACTGCCCACGGTGTTGGCCGCGGTGGTGGCGTTGATCGTGCCCCTGGTGCGGGGCAACGGCCCTCGCCAGGACTTCGGGTTGCAGTGGCGGCGTTCCGACGTGCGCACCGGATTGTGGATCGGAGTGGGCGGACTGGTGGTCACCACGCTGGCCACGATGCTGTGGACCCGCTGGATGGGGCCGCAGGCCAGCTCCGCGATCGGTGGCCTGCTCGATGGTGTCCGGCTGCCTCCCGTCGTGGCCGTCGTGGTCTTCCTGCACGTGTGGCTGGTCGCCCCGTTCTGCGAGGAGCTGTTGTACCGCGGTCTGCTCTGGGGGGCGATGGAGCAGCTCCGCTTCAAGCAGCTGACCGTGTTCCTGCTCAGCACAGCGCTCTTCGCCATCGGCCACCTCGAACCCTCGCGCACGTTGTTGTTGCTGGTGATCGCGCTGCCCATCGGGCTGGCCCGGTTGCTCACCGGCCGCCTGATCGCCAGTGTCGTCGCTCACCAGGTGAACAACTTCCTCCCCGCGCTGGGGTTGTTGCTCATGTCACTGGGGTTGTTGCCCGCCTGACCGTTCGGGAGCGAGCCGGGCCCCACCGGTGCACCCCCGGTGGGGCACCTCTGGCACAATGGGGAGTTGTTCGCCGCGGATCGGGCCCTCTCACCGTTTCGTGGCTTGTCGAAGTACGAGTGTTTCCCCCCGTCTTCCCCACGCGGGTCCGGAATCCTCACCCTGTGACGAACGAGAGTCCGAGGAGCACCACCACCCGTGGCTGTTAAGATCAAGCTGATGCGGCTCGGTAAGATCCGGGAACCGCACTACCGCGTTGTCGTTGCCGATTCCCGTACCCGCCGTAACGGGCGTGCGATCGAGGAGATCGGCCAGTACCACCCCAAGCAGCACCCGAGCCACATCTCGGTGAACTCCGAGCGCGTGCAGTACTGGCTGAGCGTCGGCGCGCAGCCGACCGAGCCGGTCCAGGGCATCCTGGAGGCCACCGGTGACTGGCAGAAGTTCAAGGGTCTGCCCGGCGCCGAGGGGCACCTGAACACTCCTGCCGCGAAGAAGAGCAAGCAGGACCTGTTCAACGAGGCACTGGCCGCCGCGGGCGAGGAGCCCGGCCTCGAGGCCACCACCCCGAAGAAGAAGGGTGGCGGCAAGAAGGCCGAGGGCGACAAGGCCGAGGGCGAGCAGAAGTCCGAGGAAGGCCAGGCGTGACAGTCCTCGTGGACGCACTCGAACACCTGGTGCGCGGCATCGTCGACAATCCCGACGAGGTCCGTGTGCAGTCGGTCGCCTCCCGTCGCGGTAGCACCCTCGAAGTCCACGTCAACCCGGACGACCTGGGCAAGGTCATCGGTCGCGGGGGACGGACGGCGACGGCACTGCGCACCGTGATGTCGGGTGTCGGCGGCCGAGGTGTTCGGGTGGACGTGATCGACACCGATCGCTGAACGTCGTTATGAGCGATCAGGACGTGCGCCGACTCGTCGTCGGTCGAATCGTCAAGCCGCACGGTGTCCGGGGCGAGTTCGTCGTCGAAGTGCGTACGGACAGCCCCGAACAGCGGTTCGTGCCCGGCGCGGTGCTGGGCGTGCGGCGCGGCGGAGCCGCCCGCGCGAGCGATCCCGAAACACTCACACTGGTTGCCGCCCGTCCTCATGACGGGCGGCAACTGGTGTACGCCGAGGGCATCGGGGGCCGTGAGGCAGCGGAGTCGCTGCGGGGCGCGCTGCTGACCGTGGCGGCCGAGGAGCTGGAACCGACCCAGGACCCGGAGGAGTTCCACGACCACGAACTGGAAGGGCTCCGGGTCGTGCTGACCGACGGCGGTGTCGTGGGCACCGTGGACGAGGTGCTGCACTCCCCCGCGGGGGAGCTGCTTCAAGTGCGTACGAGCGGGGGCGGTCAGGTACTCGTACCGTTCGTGTCCGCGATCGTGCCCGAAGTCGACCCGGACGAGGGACGTATCGTCGTCGATCCTCCGGAAGGATTGCTCGACGAGGCGTGACCCCTCGGTCGGCATCGGTTGTTGAGGGGTGTCCATGCGCATCGACGTCATCACGATCTTCCCCGACTACATGGCCCCGCTGCGTGAGGCTTTGCTGGGCAAGGCCATCGAGCGGGAACGGATCTCCGTGGGGGTCCACGACCTGCGTGGCTGGACGCACGACGTGCACCGCGCGGTCGATGACAGCCCTTACGGCGGCGGTCCCGGCATGGTGATGAAACCCCAGGTGTGGGGTGAGGCACTGGACGAGGTGTGCGCGGGTTCGGACTCGCCACCACGGTTGGTGGTGCCCACGCCGGCCGGAAGTCCGTTCACCCAGCAAACCGCCGTGCGGTGGTCCGAGGAACCGTGGTTGGTCTTCGCCTGCGGGCGCTACGAGGGCATCGACCAGCGCGTGATGGACGACGCCGCCCGGCGGATGCCCGTCGAGGAGGTCTCCATCGGAGATTACGTCCTGGTCGGGGGTGAGGTCGCCGCGCTGACCATGATCGAGTCGGTGGTTCGGTTGCTGCCGGGCGTGCTCGGGAATCCGGCCTCGGCCGAGCAGGACTCGTTCTCGGACGGCTTGCTCGAGGGGCCGTGCTACACGCGGCCGGAGGCATGGCGGGACCTGCCGGTTCCGGACGTGCTGCGTTCCGGCAACCACGCGGCGATCGACCGGTGGCGCAGGTACCAGGCGCTGGAGCGGACCTGGCAACGTCGTCCCGACCTGCTCGAAGCGCTGAGTGACGACGAACTCGATCGTGCCGACCGCGCGCGCCTCGACGAGCTGCCTACCGAGGACGATCGGTAACCCGTCCACGAGGCGCTCTCGGGTCCTGATATGCTGCTCGGCGAAGGAAAACACCCGAGCGGGTCAGATACGGCAGTTGTGGCAGATTTTGTGGCAGCTGCGGCAAGGTATCCGATCCGGGGGTCACTTGTTCTTACCTGCTACGGCAGGCGTCCTCCCCCTGTAGTGGGGCGACGATAAACGCCGTGCAGGCCACCCGGTGAAGACCCAACGAGGATCCGGGGACTGCCAGGAGAGGCTCACGCGGAGGCACGCCACGTGCTCCGGGTGGGTCGATGCCGCACCACGAGGTGTCGGCTCACCGGAACGAGATCGTTGTTTCGGTGAACGGTCAACGACACGGATGAGGACGGACCACCGATGAACACCCTGGACGCTCTGGACGCCCAGTCGCTGCGTTCCGACATCCCCGCCTTTCGGCCTGGCGACACGCTGAAGGTCCACGTCCGCGTCATCGAGGGTTCGCGCGAGCGCGTTCAGGTCTTCCAGGGCACGGTCATCCGCCGTCAGGGCGGAGGCATCCGGGAGACCTTCACCGTGCGCAAGATTTCCTTCGGTGTCGGCGTGGAGCGCACCTTCCCGGTGCACAGCCCGAACATCGCCAAGCTCGAAGTTTCCATGCGCGGTCACGTCCGGCGGGCGAAGCTGTACTACCTGCGTCACAAGCGCGGCAAGGCCGCCAAGATCAGGGAGCGTCGGGAGCCCGTCAAGGCTTCCTGACCCGCTTCTCCCCGAGAAGTATGTTGACGGCCCGGGCCCGGCCCGGGCCGTTACGCATGTCCGCGCCCGGTGTGTCGAGCTTTCGGACGGGTCGCTTTCGGGGAGCCTCTTTCGGGTGAATCTGGTGATTCGGCCCCGGCGTACCGGCGGCGGTCGAATGCCGTTCGACCGATCACGACCGGGTCTCCGGGGCTGCCCGAAGGTGAGAAAAATGCACGTCACGGGGCGTTCGGGGAGGTTTCGGGCATCCTGTACCCCGCCCGGAGTCCGAGCGGGGTACTCGGTGTTTTCCGCTCGAAGTCGAGTAGCCTGGCCCGGTGGCCGACGTCATGCGTTCCCCAGGACCAGAGGAAGAACCTCAGGACAACAGCGGTGCGGAGCACGGAGCCGACGAGCAGCGGTCCGGTGACCACTCCGATCAGCAAGCTTCCGGGCACGGGAGGAAGAAGCGACAGAAGAAGAAGGGGTCCTTCTGGCGCGAGCTACCCATCCTGGTCGTCACCGCGCTCGTGCTGACGGTCCTGATCCAGGCGTTCGTGGCTCGTGTGTACGTCATCCCGTCGGAGTCGATGGAAGACACCCTGCACGGCTGTGAGAACTGCACCAACGACCGCATCCTCGTCGACAAGATCACGTACCGGTTCACCGACCCGGCGCCCGGTGACGTGGTCGTGTTCCGGGGACCGGACACCTGGATGCCCAACGAACTGGGGAGCACGGAACCGAGCAACCCCGTCTCCGGCTTCTTCCGGCAGGTGGGCTCGCTGCTGGGCTTTTCCGCGCCCAACGAGAAGGACTTCGTCAAGCGGGTCATCGCCACCGAGGGACAGACCGTGGCCTGCTGCGATGCTCAGAACCGGGTGACGGTCAACGGCGATCCGCTGCACGAGTCCTACATCCACTGGGGTGGGGGGAAGCCCCACACGCAGATGGACTTCGGACCGGTGACGGTGCCGGAGAACCATCTGTGGATGATGGGTGACAACCGCAACAACTCCGCCGACTCGCGGGTGCAGGGTGGCGGTGGAGTCCGGGGCGCGGTGCCGCTGGACGACGTGATCGGCAAGGCGCAGTTCCGGGTGCTCCCGCCCACGCGCTGGGGTGGTATTACCGAGGCGAACCCGCAGACGACCGCGTTGGGAGCCACCGGCAGCATGCCGGGACTGCCCGCCGGAGTGGGGTTCGCGCTAGTGTGGCCGGTGATGCGGGTGAATCGCCGACTTTTCGACGCTGCTGACGTTCGTCGTGTGCGGGAGTACTACTGATCGTGGCGGTGACGTTCGCCGAACTGCGCCCACCCCGGACGGTGATCCGACGAAGTACGGGTAACTGGGCGTTGCAGAGCGCGCTCGATCGTCGGGGGCTGGGCCCCGTCGCCGGAGTGGACGAGGCCGGGCGAGGGGCGTGTGCGGGTCCCCTGGTGGTGGCCGCGTGTGTGCTCAAGCCCGGTGACGCACGCCGTTTCGACGAGCTCACCGACTCCAAGCTGCTGTCGGTCGAGCAACGGGAACGCCTGTTCGCGCTGATCGCGCGACGGGCGTCGAGCTGGTCCACGATCGTCGTCGCCCCCGAGGAGATCGATGCCGCCGGCGTTCACCGGGTGAACCTGGAGGGGATGCGCAGGGCCGTGGCCGCACTGGCCGTGCATCCCGGGTACGTGCTCACCGACGGTTTCCGGGTCTCCGGGCTGGCCGCGCCGAGCGTGGCGGTACCCAAAGGCGATCGGGCCGCCGCCTGCGTCGCCGCGGCGTCGGTGCTGGCGAAGGTCACCCGCGACCGGATCATGGCGGATCTGCACGTCTGCTCGCCTCAGTACCGTTTCGACCAGCACAAGGGTTACTCCACGCCCGCGCACACGCGCCAGCTGCACCAGCACGGGCCGACCCCGCAGCATCGGTGGTGCTACTCCAACGTCGCCGAGGCAGCGCGCAGACACGGTATGCGTCCACCGCGCGAGATCACCGGTAAGCCCGGATTGTTCGATGCTGACAGGGACGATGTGGGGGATAATGAGGAGCGGTAGACGGACCAGCGACGTGGAAAGGCTCACGCACCGATGAGCGCCGAAGACCTCGAGAAGTACGAGACCGAGATGGAGCTGCAGCTCTACAAGGAGTATCGCGACATCGTCGGCCAGTTCAGCTATGTCGTGGAGACGGAGCGGCGTTTCTACCTGGCCAACGGCGTGGACGTCCAGGTGCGCAACTCCGACACCGAGGTCTACTTCGAGGTGGCCATGTCCGACGCCTGGGTGTGGGACATGTACCGGCCGACGAGGTTCGTCAAGAACGTGCGGGTCATCACGTTCAAGGACGTCAACGTCGAGGAGCTGGACAAGCCGGATCTTCGCCTCCCCGATGACGGACCGTTCGGCGGGTGAGCCGTTGGACCGCGTTGTCGGTCGTTACCTTTTCGCGTTTTTTTGAATCCCTCGACGCTGGGCGTCGAGGGATTTTTTCATCAGTGCGGGTGCTTTTGCTGCACACGGTAGTCGGCACTGATGGTGATTCCACCCGATCGTGCTGAATCCAGCTTATTCGGCTGGAATGGGTCGTGCTGGTTGTTCACAGGAGAAGGGTTTGTCCACAGGCCGAAAAGGGACTCCTGGATTTCGCGGCCGATCGCGGGCAGATTGGTTGTCGGGCAATCGAATGCGACGGGAGCGATGATGACGGGGAAACCCTTTCTCGGGAAGCTGTCCGACGACGACACCCGTGGGCGGCGTCATGCGCTGGGCAGGGCGGGTGAGTCCTTGGCCGCCCGGTACCTGGAGCAGCACGGACTCGTCGTGCTCGCGCGGAATTGGCGGTGTCGGCTGGGAGAAATCGACATCGTCGCCACCGACGCTCGGAAAGTGGTGGTGTGCGAGGTCAAGACGCGTTCGGGAGTCGACTACGGCAGTCCGCTGGAGGCGGTGGGCCCGGAAAAGGCGGGGAGGTTGAAGGAACTGGCCCGTGCCTGGCTGGCCGAGCACGATGTGCGGTGGTGCCAGGTTCGCTTCGATGTGATTTCCGTGTTGTGGCCTCCGGAGGGTCCGGTGCGCATCGACCATCGCGCGGAGGTGTTGTGAGATGGCACTGCGACACACCTGGGCCGTGGCGCTGTTCGGCGTCGACGGGGTGGTGGTCGAGATCGAGGCCGATGTCCGCAGCGGTGGCTTGCCGAGCGTTCAGCTGTTGGGACTGCCCGACGCGGCCCTGCAGGAGTCGAAGAACCGGATGCGCTCGGCGATCCAGAACTGCAAGGAGGAATGGCCGCAGAGCTGTGTGGTTCTGGCGCTGTCGCCCGCGGCGATGCCCAAGAACGGTACTTCCTACGATCTCGCCTTGGCGATGGCGGTACTCGCGGGAGCCGAACAGGTTCCGTCGAACCGGCTGCTCGGCACCGTGTTGTTCGGGGAACTGGCACTGGACGGGCGCATCCGTGCGGTGCCGGGACTGCTTCCCGGCCTGATCGCGGCCCGGCGCGCGGGTATGGAACGGGCGATCGTCCCGGTGGAGGGGCTTGCCGAAGCCCGGCTCGTCGGCGGAATCGAGGTACTCGGAGCATCCCACCTGCGCGAGGTGATCGCCTGGGCCAGGGAGCAAAGCGATCTCGACGACGAGCCGCCGTGGCAGTCGACTCCGGAGACGGAGGACGTTCCCGAGCTGGCCGACGTACTCGGGCAGCCCGAAGCTCGCTGGGCGCTGGAAGTGGCGGCGGCGGGTGGGCACCACCTGTTGATGGTCGGTCCGCCGGGTACCGGAAAGACCATGTTGGCTCGGCGCTTGTCCGGACTCCTGCCCGAACTGGGCAGGCAGGCCGCGTTGGAGGTCACGGCGATCCGTTCGCTGGCCGGTCAGCTCGCGGAGCAGGCGCCGATGATCAGTAGTCCGCCGTTCGTCGCTCCCCACCACTCGATCTCGGTGTCCGGACTGGTCGGTGGTGGTGTCGGGATGGCCAAACCGGGAGCGCTCAGCAGCGCTCACCACGGTGTGCTGCTGTTGGACGAGGCTTGCGAATTCGGGCCCAAGAGGTTGGAAGCGCTGCGCACGGCGCTGGAGGACGGGGAGGTCCGGTTGTGCCGCCGTGACGGCACGCTGCGCTATCCGGCACGGTTCCAGTTGGTGCTGGCCACCAATCCGTGTCCCTGCGCCCCGGCCCGCGATATCGACTGCCAGTGCCCGTCCCAGGCCCGCCGCCGTTATCTGGGCAAGTTGTCGGGACCGCTGTTGGACAGGGTGGATCTGCGCGTGCGGATGCGTCCGATCACGGCCATGAGCCTGTCCGCCGGTGGTGATCCGGAATCGACCGAGGTGGTGCGCGAGCGTGTGGCACGAGCTCGGTCCGAAGCCGCCGAACGCTGGGCGGAGCACGGCTGGAACACCAATGCCGAGGTGCCCGGTCCCGTGTTGCGCAAGGAATACGCCCTGCCGAACAAGGCGACGGCGCTGCTGGATCGTGGACTGGAGACGGGAGCGGTGACCGCGCGGGGAGCAGACCGGTGTCTGCGGGTCGCCTGGACGCTGAGCGATCTCGACGGCAGCGTGCGCCCCGATGCCGACCACGTGGCCGCCGCTCTGGAATTCCGGGATCGGAGGTCGGTATGAACACGGGGGCGGACGACTCGGCCGAGGAAGCCCTGCTGGTGGCACGGGCTTATCTGTCCGCGGTGGCCGAACCACCCGCACCGGCACTCGTGGAGTTCATCGCCGAGCACGGGGCATTGCTCGCCGCCGACCGTGTTCACCGGGGACGGTTACCGTCCAGGGTGTTCGACGAGGTCCAGGCCAGGCGCGAGCACGTTCGAGGACGACGAACACTGGAGGCGGCGCGCGAGGACGGTGTCCGGCTGGTCGTTCCCGAACAACACGAGTGGCCTCGGCAGCGGTTTTCCTGTTTCGCCGAGGCCACGGCGGTGGGGCTCGCGGAGGTGGCCGAACCGATCGCCCTTTGGGTACGTGGTGCCGCCTCGGTCGGAGTCACCGTGGACACGTCCGTGGCGGTCGTGGGAGCCAGAGCTGCTTCCGGCTACGGGGAAGCTCTCGCGGCCGAATTCGGGTACGGGTTGGCTTCGGCGGGGCACACGGTGGTCTCCGGTGCCGCCTACGGCATCGACGGAGCGGCACACCGAGGTGCGGTGACGGCGGGAAAGCCGACCGTGGCCCTGTTGGCCTGCGGCGTGGATGTGGACTATCCGGCCGGCCACGGTCGACTGCTGCGCTCGATCACCGAGCAGGGCTTGGTGATCAGCGAGTACCCGCCGGGAACACCGCCACGGAAGCACCGCTTCCTCGTGCGTAATCGACTGATCGCTGCGCTGGGAGCGGGAGTGGTCGTCGTCGAGGCCGGAGCTCGTAGCGGTGCCGGCAACACGGCGGGTACGGCCGAGGCTCTCGGCAGGCCGGTGATGGCGGTTCCCGGTCCGGTCACCTCGTCGAGCTCGGTCGGCTGCCACGCGATGGTGCGCTCGGGTAAGGCGATCCTGGTGACCAGGACCGATGACATCATCGAGGTCGTCAGCCCGTTGGGTACGGCCGCCTCGACCGAGGTCGGTGGCCCTTCGCGGACCACCGATCGATTGGAACAGCGGGCGAGGCAGGTCCACGACGCCCTGGACGGTGCGGGGGCGGCGAGCGCGGAGCAACTTGCCCGGGACTCCGGCCTGTCCCTGCGTCAAGTGCGAGCCCTGCTTCCCGCACTGGAAATGGCCGGCTTCGTCACACAGTCCGAAGGAGGCTGGCAACGATGCGCCCCGTGAGCCTTACCTGTCGGTGCGCAAGCCGCTCCGTGGTCACTCCGACCGCGTGGCGTTGCTTGACCGGGAAGCTCATTCCGAGCAACGTCACCGGACATGGTCCCGAAATCTTTCCGCGAGCGACCGAGGCCGGATCTGCGCGCGGCCCGCCGGGAGTTACCCGAACCGTTGGCCACGGTGGTCGATCGATTCGAGCAGCACCTGCGCTGGGAACGTGGTCTGTCCGCGCACACTCTCCGTGCCTACGTCGGTGACGTGGTCTCCTTGTTGGATCACTGGCACGGTTCGGGGAGTGGCAACCCCACGGAAATCGAATCACTCACCGTGGCTGGGTTGCGTGAGTGGTTGGCAGCCCAGCACACTGGCGGCGCCAGCAGAACGACCCTTGCGAGACGGGCGGCCTCGGTACGCACGTTCACTGCGTGGGCCTCGCGTACGGGGCTGTTGCGCAGGGATCCCGGCCCTCGGCTGTCCGCACCGAGCAAGCAACGGCAATTGCCGCAGGTGCTGCGCAGGGACCAGGCCGAATCGGCAATGGCCGCGTCGGAGACGGGGGCGGAACAGGGGGACCCGGTGGCGTTGCGTGACCATGCGGTGCTCGAGCTGCTGTATGCCACTGGCGTGCGGGTTTCCGAACTGTGTGGGCTCGATATCGACCACGTTGATCACGAGCGGCGTGTCGTGCGAGTCATCGGCAAGGGGGACAAGGAACGGAGCGTACCTTTCGGAACACCCGCCGATCGGGCGCTCGGGCGGTGGCTCACGGGAGGCCGTCCCACCCTTGTGGACTCACGTTCCGGCCGGGCCCTGTTTCTCGGCGTCCGAGGTGGACGGCTCAATCCGCGAGCCGTGCGCCGGCTGGTGCACGATGCCGTGGGCACGGCTACGGGTGCCGCCGACACCGGTCCGCATGGCATACGTCACTCCACGGCGACCCACTTGCTGGAGGGGGGAGCCGACCTCCGTAGCGTTCAGGAGTTGCTTGGTCACGCTACGCTCTCAACGACGCAGCTCTACACGCACGTGACCGTCGAACGGCTGAAGGCGATCCATGACCGAACCCACCCCCGTTCCTGACGATGCCGGGGGCGAAGCCCACGCCGCGAACACCGCGTCCGCGGCGGGGCGCCATACCGCGACAGATGCCCCGACCAACGGCCACCACGTCAACGGCGTGTCGCAGCGCGAGCCCGCCTCGATGCGTGCTCGCGTGTTCGACGCGAACGTCTCGTCGGACTCGGAAACCGAGCAACGGGACGGGGGCGATGTCGAAGCGGGCATCGTCGGCCTGTGGCAGGCTTTCGGCCAGTACCGCGACCAGCGGCGACGGGACCGCTTGGTGTTGCACTACGCCCCGCTGGTGAAGTACGTCGCCGGTCGGGTCGGTACGGGGCTGCCCGCTCACGTCGAGGTTTCGGATCTGATCCAGTCGGGGATCTTCGGGCTGGTCGACGCGATCGAGAAGTTCGAGCCCGAACGGGGGCTGAAGTTCGAGACCTACGCGATGCAGCGCGTACGGGGTGCCATCCTGGACGATCTGCGGGCGCAGGACTGGGTGCCGCGGTCGGTGCGCAGCCGTGCCCGGGACGTGGAACGCGCGGAAGAGCGACTCGAGGCCAAACTGCAGCGCTCGGCCACCGATACGGAACTGGCCGACGAGCTCGCGCTGTCGGTCGAGGAGCTGCGCGAGCTGCTCGCCCAGTTACAGATGACCAGCGTGGTGGCGCTCGATGATCTCATCGGGGTGGAGCCGGGAACCGCCTCGCTGGCCGAGACGCTGCCCGACGAGAGCGCGGAGGACCCGGTCACCGCCTTGGTCAACCGGGACAGCCGCAGGCAGTTGGCCGAAGCCGTCGAACGACTCGGCGAACGCGACCGGGTCGTGGTCACGCTCTACTACTTCGAGAACCTCACCCTCGCCGAGATCGGCAAAGTCCTCGGTGTCACCGAGTCCCGAGTCTGCCAGCTACACACCCGCGCCGTACTGCGCTTACGCGGCAAGCTCACCGAGAACGCCAACTGAGCGACCGAGCCCGTAACGCGATTAATGATCATGATCGGAACGGCCCCGCCAGGGCAGTAGCCGCGCGGTCGTGTGCGACAGCAGTCGCAGCGGGTTCAGGTGGTCGTCGTGTTGCCGGGCTCCCCAGTGCAGGCAGGTCCGGGGTGCCGGGGCGATGCATTCGGGATGGCCGGAGTCGAGTCGTCCGATCGGTTGACCTCGCCTGACGGTCTGTCCGACCATCACGTTCGCCGCGACGGGTTCGTAGGTCGTGCGTAGTCCGCCGGCGTGTTCGACGGATACGACTCCGCGTCCGGCCAGCCGCCCGGCGTAGACGATCACGCCCGGGCCCGCGGCCCGTACGGACCGGCCCGTCGAAGCGGCCAGATCCACCCCGCGGTGTCCCGGCCCGTACTCGGTGACCGGTGGATCGAAATCCCGTACGACTTCGTGCGCGCCCGGTAGCGGCCAGTCGAAACCGCCTCGGTTCGTGGCGGAGGAGGGGGGAGTGCGAACGGGAGCCGGGCCCGTTTCGGGGGCCCGCGCGGGAGTGGACATCGGAACGACCGAGGCGCCGAGTGTCCCGGTCAGCACCAGTGTGGCGATCAGCGGACGCATGCGTTCACGTTGGCCGAGGCCCGCTCCGTGTGCCAGGGGTTTTTCCAGGGGCGGTGGATAGCAGTCGTGGTTGTGGACGACTCGCCACCACTTCGCCCCGAAGAGCTGGGGTCACGTATACTGCACGTGCGGTTCGTATCAGCACCCGACGGTGCTTGCCGAGGGTTCTGCCAGTGGCATTGCCAGCGAGGTCCCGCCGGTGGGGGTTTCCTGCCGGTGGTGTCTGTCAGCGGTGGCTGAAAACGATCCGACTACGCGTGCGCGCGCACCTTCCTGCTTCACCGTTGTGAACCGGTTTCACGGTTCCTGAAGGAACTGTCCGGATCCGACGGCACTGCTCGGCAGGGCGGGGACGCGGTACTTCCGTGGTCCCGGGATCGCTCGACGGGTTCCGGGTGGGAGTCCCGGCGCGGCACCAGGGCGGCGAGTCACCCGGCTCGTCGCGGCAACCGAATCCGCGCGTCATCCCGACGCGCCCGACACAAGAGGTGCGAAACAGGCCATGGCCGTCGTCACCATGAAGCAGCTGCTCGACAGTGGCGTGCACTTCGGGCACCAGACCAGGCGCTGGAACCCGAAGATGAAGCGCTACATCTTCACCGAGCGCAACGGCATCTACATCATCGACCTGCAGAAGACCCTGTCGTACATCGACGGGGCCTACGACTTCGTCAAGCAGACGGTCGCCCACGGCGGCACGATCCTGTTCGTCGGTACGAAGAAGCAGGCGCAGGAAGCGATCGCCGAGCAGGCCCTGCGAGTGGGCATGCCCTACGTCAACCAGCGGTGGTTGGGCGGCATGCTCACGAACTTCCAGACCGTGCACCGTCGCCTGCAGCGGCTCAAGGAACTTGAGACGATGGAGCAGACGGGCGGCTTCCAGGGGCGCACCAAGAAGGAAATCTTGATGCTGACCCGCGAGAAGGACAAGCTGGAGCGGACCCTGGGCGGTATCCGCGACATGTCCAAGGTCCCGAGCGCCATCTGGATCGTGGACACCAAGAAGGAGCACATCGCCGTCGGCGAGGCCAGGAAGCTGGGCATCCCGGTGGTCTCCATCCTGGACACCAACTGTGACCCGGACGAGGTCGACTACCCGATCCCGGGTAACGACGACGCGATCCGTTCGGCGGCCATGCTGACCCGCGTGGTGGCCGACGGTGTCGCCGACGGTCTGATGGTCCGCAGCGGTAAGGGCGGCGAGACCGCCGAGGGCGAGGAGAAGCCCCAGACCGGTGAGGAACCGCTGGCCGAGTGGGAGAAGGAGCTGCTTTCCGGCTCCACCGAGGGCGAGACCACCGGCTCCGGCGAGTCCGCCCAGACCGAGCAGCCCGCGGAAGCTGAGCAGCCCGCTCAGTCGTGACTCCAGCGCTTCGCGCCCGCCCGGAATGCGGCGGGCGCGAAGCGTGTCCGACTGGCTTTTGCGCGTACATTCTTCGACAAGAACGGACAACGCACGATGGCGAACTACAGTGCGGCCGACGTCAAGCGTCTTCGCGACTTCACTGGCGCCGGCATGATGGACTGCAAGAAGGCGCTCGAGGAGACCGACGGCGACTACGACAGGGCCGTTGAGAACCTGCGCATCAAGGGTGCCAAGGACGTCGGTAAGCGGGCCGAGCGCGCTACCGCCGAGGGTCTGGTGGCCGCCGACAACGGTGTGCTCATCGAGCTCAACAGCGAGACCGACTTCGTGGCCAAGAACGAGGAGTTCGTCAAGCTGGCGAACCGGATCGTGGAAGCGGCCAAGGCGGTCAACTCCTCGGACCTGGAGACCGTGCTGGGCGCCTCGCTCGACGGCGGGACGGTCGGCGAGGCCATCCACGAGCTCTCCGCCAAGATCGGCGAGAAGCTCGAGCTGCGGCGGGTTGCCGTTTTCGAGGGCCAGGCCACCGCGTACCTGCACCGCCGCGCCGGCGACCTGCCTCCTTCGGTGGGTGTGCTGGTGGAGTACACCGGCTCCGACGAGGAGGCCGCCCGTGGCGCCGCGATGCAGATCGCGGCTTTGAAGCCGCGCTACCTCAGCCGTGAGGACGTGCCCGAGGACGTGATCGCCGACGAGCGCCGCATCGCCGAGGAGACCGCGCGCTCCGAGGGCAAGCCCGAGCAGGCCATGCCGAAGATCATCGAAGGCCGCCTGAACGGGTTCTACAAGGACAGCGTGCTGCTGGACCAGCCGTCGGTGCAGGACAACAAGAAGACCGTCAAGGACCTGCTGGACGCGGCCGGTGTATCGATCACCCGGTTCGCCCGGTTCGAGGTCGGTCAGGCATAACAGGCTGCGGCCGTCCGTCGGCGGCGAGTCGAGAACCGCGCCCCGCCTTCGCTTCAGGCGAGGGCGGGGCGTTTTCGGGAGGAACCAGTGATCGACGAGGGCGTCCTGACCAGCGACGAGGACAGCGACGGTTACAGTCGTGTGCTGCTCAAGCTGGGCGGTGAGATGTTCGGTGGTGGAAGTGTCGGTGTGGATCCCGATGTGGTCGGGGCCGTGGCCAGCCAGATCGCCGAGGTCATCGCCGACGGGGTCGAGGTGGCCGTGGTTATAGGCGGTGGCAACTTCTTCCGCGGCGCCGAGCTGCAACAGCGCGGCATGGAACGCTCCCGCGGGGACTACATGGCCATGCTCGGCACCATGATGAATTGCCTGGCCCTCCAGGACTTCCTCGAACGTGAGCACGATCTCGACACTCGTGTGATGAGCGCGATCGCGATGGGCCAGGTCGCCGAGCCCTACATCCCGCGCCGCGCGATCCGGCACATGGAGAAGGGCCGAGTGGTGGTTTTCGGTGCCGGTACCGGTATGCCCTACTTCTCCACCGACACCGCGGCGGCGCAGCGTGCCCTGGAGGTCGGAGCCGAAGTGGTGCTCATGGCCAAGGGCGTGGACGGGGTTTACACCGCCGATCCGAAGACGACCCCGACGGCGGAGTTGTTCGAAACCATCACCCACCGGGAGGTGTTGGAGCGCGGCCTCAAGGTCGCCGATGCGACGGCTTTCAGCCTGTGCATGGACAATCACATGCGCATCCTGGTGTTCAACCTCCTCCAGGAGGGCAACATCGCGCGGGCGGCCAGTGGTGCGAAAATTGGAACCCTGGTCAACACCCCGGCCACACCCTCGGTGTGAGCTTGCTGGGATCCTGATCACCGTCGGCGACCGTGCGCATCGACCTTTGCGGTCCCACCCGACACCCAAGCCCCTCGGTCGGCACATCTAAGGAGTAGCCGTGATCGACGAGACTCTTCTCGAAGCCGAAGAGAAGATGCAGAAGGCGGTGGCGGTGGCCAAGGACGACCTGGCCACCGTACGCACCGGTCGTGCGAATCCCGCGATGTTCAACGGCATCGTCGTCGACTACTACGGTTCGCCGACGCCGCTGAACCAGCTCGCCAGCATCAACGTCGCGGAGGCCAGGATGGTGGTGATCAAGCCGTACGACGCCAGCCAGCTGGGCGCGATGGAAAGGGCCATCCGCGACTCGAACCTGGGCGTCAACCCCACCAACGACGGCAGCCTCATCCGGGTGACGGTCCCGCAGATGACCGAGGAGCGTCGCCGGGAGATGGCCAAGCTCGCCAAGTCCAAGGGCGAGGAGGCGCGGATCACCGTGCGCAACCTGCGGCGCAAGGCGAAGGAGGAGATCGACCGCGTCGTCAAGAACGGCGAGGACGGTGAGGACGAGGGGGCTCGTGGCGAGAAGGAGCTGGAGAACATCACCCACCGTTACGTCGCTCAGATCGACGAGTTGGTCAAGAACAAGGAAACCGAACTCCTCGAGGTCTGAGACGACGTGGTGACGGCGGGTCGACGCGAAGGTGAGTCCGGAATGTCCGCTGACGTGCCGGGCCGGCCGTCGCATCCCTCCAGAGCCGGCCGTGATCTGCCGGCGGCACTGACCGTGGGACTGGTTCTCGGGGCGGGAATCATCGTTTCCCTGCTGATGCTGCGACAGGTTTTCCTGGGCATGGTCGCGGTGGCCACGCTGATTTCCACCATCGAACTGGCCGGAGCACTGCGGCGCGGTGCCGGTATCCGGGTATCGCTACCGCCGGTGCTGGTCGGCGGTCAGGTGATGGTGTGGTTGTCCTGGCCCTTCGGAGTGCACGCGGTGCTGGTCGCCTTCGCGTCGACCACCCTCGGCTGTCTGGCCTGGCGGTTGCGGCACGGGGTGGACGGCTATCTGCGTGACGTGAGCGCCTCGGTGTTCACCAGCGCCTACGTTCCCGTGTTCGCCGCTTTCGCCGGGATGATGATCGCTCCTCCCGACGGGGGGTTCCGCGGGTTGTGCTTCATGATCGCGGTGGTCGCCTCGGACACCGGTGGTTACGCCGCCGGGGTGCTGCTCGGGCGGCATCCGATGGCGCCCCGGGTGAGCCCGAAGAAGTCCTGGGAGGGTTTCGCGGGCTCGATGGCGACCGGCATCGTCTCGGGCGCGCTGTCCGTCAGTCTGCTCCTGGGCGGGCAGTGGTGGCAGGGTGCGCTGTTCGGGGCGGCCCTGGTGTGCAGTTCCACGCTCGGTGACCTCATGGAATCGCTGATCAAGCGGGACCTCGACATCAAGGACATGGGCACTCTGCTGCCGGGTCACGGCGGCCTGATGGACCGAATGGATTCGCTGCTGCCCTCGGCGGTGGTGGCCTGGATGCTGTTGTCCTGGTTCGTGCCGGTTTAGCGGCATTTCACGGCGGCCTCGGAGGATCCCCCGTCCGAGCTCTCCGCCGCCCCCGGGTGTTACTTGTCAGTAGCTTTTGCGGGTACGCATCCGAATGACGCCTTGCTCTCCGGGGCGTGACGTGATCGACTGAACTCGGTGACGCACTGTGGGGCGTGTTCGCCACGGACGTGACCGACCAGTACCCGATCCCGGTAACCAGGAGCGCTGATGATCATACGCGCGGGTAAACCGGTCACCGCGGGTCTGAGCCGAGTCGCGCGGATGGAGCCGCGTGAGAGAGCCCGGATCGTCGGCGAGCTGTATTCCCAGCACCCGGTGTTCCGATCGCTGCTGAGGCAGGTGAACCTCGCTCGGACGGTGGGGTTCGGTTCCGCGTTGATGCTCGCGGTCGCGGTCATGTTGCTGGTGCAGGACGCATCGGTGTGGTGCGTCTGCGTGCTGGTGCTGGCCGGGATGGCCGGTTTCGGTTTCGTGACGGTCGTGCTCACCGACAACCGCTTCGACCTGCTGATGGCGGTCATCGGAGCCCATCGCACCGACGAGCTGCACGGGCAGTTGGTCGCCGAGGAGGTCTACGAGGACGAGGTGAACGCTCGCGAGTCGCGCGCCGCTACTCCCGAGCCGCGCGCCTCGCGCAGCGTCACTGCCGCACCATGACCGACAGCGCCGCGGCGATCTCCGAGCCGAGGAAGTGGGTCTGCGCTCCGGGCTTGTCCCCGACGAGCACCACGAGCGGACCGCCGAAGGGCTTGCGCTCGACCACCTCGATGCGGTTGCCCAGGGTCAGGTCGTGATCGGTGAGGTAGCGCAGCAGCTCGGAGTCGGTGTCCCAGACCCGGGCGATCGTGCCGACGGTGCCGGGATCGAGCTGGTCGAGCAGTTTCGTGGCGGGCTTTTCGACGACTCCCTCCGAAGTGGGGATCGGGTCGCCGTGGGGGTCGTGGGTGGGATGTCCGAGCTTGGCGGCGATGTGCTCGATCAGCTCGTCGGAGACCGCGTGCTCCAGTGAGTCCGCCTCGGGATGCACCTCGTCCCAGGTGTAGTCGAGCTCCTCGACCAGGAACAGTTCGAGCAGGCGGTGCCTGCGCAGCACGTCGAAGGCCAGCCGTCGTCCGGAGGTGGTCAGTTCCACGCTGTGGTAGCGGACGTGGGTGACGAGATCGAGCTGGGCGAGCTTGTTGATCATTCCGGAGACCGAGGAGGGGCTCAGACCCAGCCGTTGGGTCAGCGTCGCGTTGGTGACGGCGACACCTCGCTCGCTGAGTCCGTAGATCGCCCGCACGTAGTCTTCCACGGATGCGGAAGGGCGCTCGGCCATACTTGCCATAATCTCACCATAAGAGGATGTGCGGAGCGATTTGCACCGCGGTACGTGTACGGATTCGCCCATCGCTCGGCCGGCGCCCCCCGCGGAGACGCTGCGCGCAGTGGACACGTCGGCTGCCCCGATACGGCGACCTCACGCCAGGGCGACGTCGAGCGAGAGCATGAGCATCAGGCCGGCGACCAGGCCCAGCGTGGCGAGCCGCTCCCGTTCGTGAGCGTGCATCTGCGGGACGATCTCGTGGCTGATGACGTAGAGCATCCCGCCCGCGGCGAACCCCATGGCGTACGGCAGCAGCGGTTGGACGACCGAGACGAGGGCGGCCCCGAGCACAGCCAGCGGTATTTCCACGAGTCCGGCGCGAGCGCCGGTCACGGCCGCGTAGGACAAGTTGCCCAACCCGGCTCTGCGTGCCGAGATGGCCACGGCCAGCCCTTCGGGAATGTTCTGGATGCCGATGGCCAGCATGAGCGCCACGGCGTTGCCGATGTTACCGGATCCGAAACCGACGCCGACGGAAAGCCCCTCGGGCATGTTGTGCAGCGTGATGGCGACGATGAACACGATCGTGCCGGTGAGGCGGGGCTGGGAGACCGCGTTCGGGGAGAGTGCCGCTCGAGTGCTCTCGTGAACCTGAGCGGCTCCGGGAGCTTCGGTGCTGTCGGCGATCGTGCTGCGGGATCGGCCGGTGACGAGAAAGTGCACGTAAGGCACCCAGGATTCGGCTCGGCTCAGCAGGAGCGCTCCGAGCGCGATGCCGACCAGCACGGGCAGCAGCCCGCCGTCCTCGATGCCGGGCAGGATCAGACTGGTGAAGCTGGCGGCGACCATGATCCCGGCGGCGAAGCCCAGCGCCACGTTCATGCTCCGTGGTGACGGATTGCGCCACACCAGCACCGCCAGCGCGCCCAGCAGGTTGAGGAAGGCGATCACCAGACCGCCGAACAGTCCCTGCACCACGGGGTTGGTCCCCACGAGGGTGACGAGCAGTCCCTCCGCGCCGCTCATGATCCGGCCCGGCGGCGGTCTCGCGTGAGCGTGCGGCTCAACCTTTTTTGCGGCATCACGAAAACCCACTTTAGCCGCACCCAAAGCAGCCGTGAAGGTGTCATCGGCGGTGAGTGCGCACACGGTCGGTGCTAGCCCTGCTTGCAGGTCACGACCGGGGACGTGAGAAGATGGAGGGGCTATGACCTCGACTTCGCTCCCGCTTGTCTTCGACGCGCCCCGGCGCGGTATGCCCCCGCGTCACCTGGCCGACATGTCGGCCGAGCAGCGTCGTGCTGCCGTGACCGACCTGGGGGAGAAGCCGTTCCGCGCGCGCCAGCTCGCCCAGCACTACTTCGGTCGCCTCACCGCCGACGCGGAGTCGATGACCGACGTGCCCGCCGCCAGCCGTGAGCGCCTCGGCCAGGACCTGCTGCCGACCCTGCTCAGTCCGGTCCGCACCGTCGACACCGACGAGGGAACCACGCGCAAGACCCTGTGGCGGCTGCACGACAACACGATGCTGGAAAGCGTGCTGATGCGCTATCCGGACCGTGCCACGATCTGCGTGTCGAGCCAGGCCGGCTGCGGGATGGCCTGTCCGTTCTGCGCCACCGGGCAGGGCGGATTGCAGCGCAACCTGTCCACGGCCGAGATCGTCGAGCAGGTTCGCTCCGCCGCGGCGATGATGCGCGACGGAGACGTTCCCGGCGGGGCGGGCAGGCTGTCCAACGTCGTGTTCATGGGGATGGGCGAGCCCCTGGCCAATTACCGGCGCGTCATCGACGCCGTGCGCCGCATCTGCGACCCGGCTCCGGAGGGACTGGGGCTGTCCCAGCGTTCCGTGACGGTTTCCACCGTCGGGCTGGCGCCCGCGATCCGGCGCATGACGGCCGAGGACCTCCACGTGACCCTGGCGGTTTCGCTGCACACGCCCGACGACGAGCTGCGGGACACGCTCGTTCCGGTCAACAACCGCTGGAAGGTCGAGGAGGTGCTGGACGCCGCGCGCGGTTACGCCGAGCACACCGGCCGCAGGGTTTCCGTGGAGTACGCGCTGATCCGCGAGGTCAACGACCACCCGTGGCGCGCGGACATGCTGGGCAAGCTGCTGCACAAGCATCTCGGCCAGTGGGCGCACGTCAACCTGATCCCGCTCAACCCGACGCCGGGCAGCGAGTGGGACGCCAGCCCGAAGCCGGTCGAGCGGGAGTTCGTGCGCCGCGTCCGTGACCAGGGGGTTCCCTGCACGGTCCGCGACACGCGCGGTCAGGAGATCGCCGCCGCCTGCGGTCAGCTCGCGGCCGAGGAGCAGTAAGGAGTTCTTTTCCGGAGCACCGCGGCCGGGTGAGCCGGTCGCGTGGGGTTTCGGCGGTTTCGCGCGAGACCACCGAAACCACCATCAACCTTCGAGGTGGTGACTCCGGTGCCCTGCCGTACGAGTCGGGCCGGCACCCGCGCGGGTGCCGGCCCGTTTCTCGTTCAGGGAGGCGTCGAGCGCTCTCCGCTCGTCGAAGGCGTGCCTCAGCGGTCGCGCCAGGAGAGGCGGCGGCGGCGCAGGTCCCAGAGCAACCCCACGGCCATCCCCACGGTGATCACGATCAACCAGATGTCGGCGGCCTTGAACCCGTTACCGCCGCTGAGGATGCCCTGGTGGTTGCCGACCAGCATCATGCCCATCGCGAAGGTGCAGAACCAGCCCGAGATCTGAAGCCCCTTCGGGAATCCCCCGTGCCAGCCCCAGTCGACCGACGGCTCCTCGGCGGGGTCGATGGCCTCGCCGGGCTTGTCCTGACCGGACGTCTTCTCCAGATCCGTGGTCGCCACGTCGTCCTCCTCGGCCCTCTGGCGGTCCCGCCGAACCGCTTCTCGCCAGCGTTCGTGTGGCCGAATCATCCCACACCGGCTCCCCCGGATCTCCAGTGACTTGGTGCGGGTGTGACGAGTTCGAGGGGAGCGCGCACGGATCGTCGCGGTGCTTCGGGGACAATGGCGGCGATGCCTGCTGCCACGCCTCCTGCGAGTCCGGTCGCCGATTCGACCCTCGGCGACCCCCGAACCCGGCCGGACGAGCCACGCACCGTGACCATCCTGGGCTCCACCGGCTCGATCGGAACCCAGGCCCTGGAAGTGATCCGGGCCAACCCGAAACGCTTTCGGGTGCTGGGACTGGCCGCGGGCGGTAGTGATCCCGCCGCGCTGGCCGCGCAGGCCGTGGAGTTCGGTGCCGAAGTGATCGCCGTGGCGCGGGAGACCGCGGTCGAGGACGTGCGGTCGGCCCTGGACACCGCGGCCCGGCGTCTCGGCCGTCCCGCCGAGGTCCCCGTTCCGCGGGTGATCGGTGGCGCGGAAGCCGCCACCGAGCTCGTCGAGGCCACCCGTGCCGACGTGGTGCTCAACGGCATGGACGGTTCGCGGGGGTTGCGCCCCACCCTGGCCGCGCTGGAGGTCGGCTCCCGGCTGGCCCTGGCGAACAAGGAGTCACTGATCGCGGGTGGGCCGCTGGTGCTGCGGCGGGCCGCACCCGGTCAGATCGTGCCGGTGGACTCCGAGCACTCGGCGCTGGCGCAGGGGCTGCTCGGTGGGCGTGCCGACGAGGTCGACCGGCTGATCCTGACCGCCTCCGGCGGGCCGTTCCGGGGACGGAGTCGCGAGCAGCTCGAACACGTCACCCTGGAGCAGGCGCTGGCGCACCCGACGTGGTCGATGGGCACGGTCGTCACCCTGAATTCCGCCACCATGGTGAACAAGGGATTGGAGCTCATCGAGGCCCACCTGCTGTTCGGCGTGGACTACGACCGCATCGACGTCGTGGTGCACCCGCAGTCGATGGTGCACTCCATGGTCACCTTCGTCGACGGCTCGACGTTGGCCCAGGCCAGCCCCCCGGACATGCGGCTGCCCATCGCGCTCGGGTTGGACTGGCCGCGCCGGGTTCCGGGGGCGGCCCCGGCGCTGTCGGTGGCCGAAGCGGCGACGTGGACGTTCGAGCCGGTGGACGACGAGGCGTTCCCGGCGGTGTCGCTGGCCCGGCACGCCGGAAAGGCCGGTGGTTGCCTGCCCGCCGTCTACAACGCGGCCAACGAGGAGGCGGTGGCCGCGTTCGTGCGAGGCGACACCGGTTTCACATCGATCGTGCACACTGTGGAAGGGGTGCTGCGAAGTGCCGATCAGTGGCGGCGCGAACCGGCGGGCACCGACGACGTCTTCGAGGCAGAGGAGTGGGCACGCGTGCGGTCCCGGGAACTCGTGGGTAGGGGGACGACCGAGTGATACTGGTCATCCTGGGCATCGTCATCTTCTTCCTGGGGCTGCTGCTGTCGATCGCCTGGCACGAACTGGGACACCTGAGCACCGCGAAGATGTTCGGAATCAAGGTCAACCAGTACATGGTCGGCTTCGGTCGCACGATCTTCTCCCGGAAGGGCCGCGAGACCGAGTACGGCGTCAAGGCCATCCCCTTCGGCGGTTACATCCGCATGATCGGCATGTTCCCGCCGAAGAAGGACGAGGCCTACGGGCGCACGGCGTCCTCGTCGCCCTGGCGCTCCATGGTCGAGGACGCCAGGCAGGCGGTGGCCGAGGAGGTCAGGCCCGAGGAGGCGCACCGGCAGTTCTACCAGCGCAGCCCGTGGAAGCGGATCATCGTGATGTTCGCGGGCCCGTTCATGAACCTGCTGCTGGCCTTCGGCATCTTCACCGGCATCCTGATGGGCTACGGCCTGCCCGAGCCCACGACCACGGTGAAGTCGGTCAGTGAATGCGTGGTGTCCGCCAAAGCCCAGGTCGAGCAGGGCGAGTGCCCGCCCGGCGCCCCGAAGTCCCCCGCGGCCGAGGCCGGGCTCAGGCTCGGGGACGAGATCGTGGCCTTCAACGGCGAGCCGGTCCGCTCCTGGAACCAGCTGCAGACCTCCATCCGCAACGCCTCCGGCACGGTCTCGCTGACCGTCGAGCGCGACGGGCAACGCCGGACGCTGACCCCGACACTGATGCAGAGCACCCAGCCGAAGATCGGCGAACAGGACGAGTACGTCAAGGTCGGTTTCCTCGGTTTCTCGCCGACTCGACACCTCGTCCAGCAGGGCTTCGGCGACGTGGTCGGGCGCGTCGGCGAGATGGTCGGCATGACCGCGCAGAAGATCGTGCAGCTACCGCAGCGGGTCCCGGGCCTGGTGGGGGCCATCGCCGGGCAGGAGCGCGAGGACGACTCGCCGATGGGCATCGTCGGCGTCAGCCGCATCGGTGGTCAGGTGCTGTCCTACGACGAGGCCTCGATCGGCGCGCGCCTGATCACCATGCTCAACCTGCTGGCCGCGGTGAACCTCTCGCTGTTCGCGCTCAACATGCTGCCGATCCTGCCGCTGGACGGCGGGCACATCGCGGGTGCGCTGTGGGAGTCGATCCGGCGCAAGTTCGCCCGGTTGGTTCGGCGACCGGACCCGGGGCCGTTCGACACGGCCAAGCTGATGCCGCTGGCCTACGGGGTCAGTCTCGTGTTCATCGCTTACTCGTTGCTGGTGCTCGTCGCCGACGTGGTCAATCCCGTGACCCTGTATTGACGCACCGGTGAACGCGGTGGAAACGACCGCGATGCCGCATCGGGTGACCTGTGTGGCACGGTTCCCGCCCTGAGCCGCCGCTCGTTCGGCGGTACCCTTGTTGGGGGTGACCGCTGCCGCGCGGCACCCGATCGTGTCGCCATGCACGTTTCGTGCACGCAGTCGCAGCGCAGAGGTGGAGAGGAATCCATGACCGTCGATCTGGGCATGCCCGGAGCAGCCGACCCCGTGCTCGCTGAGCGTCGTAAGACCCGGCAGTTGCAGGTGGGGCCGGTCGGAGTGGGTAGTGATCATCCCATCTCGGTGCAGACGATGACGACGACCAACACCCGTGACATCAATGGGACGTTGCAGCAGATCGCGGAGTTGACCGCGGCGGGGTGTGACATCGTGCGGGTGGCGTGTCCGACGAGTGAGGACGCGGAGGCGTTGCCGGTGATCGCGCAGAAGTCGCAGATTCCGGTTATCGCCGATATTCATTTCCAGCCGAAGTACGTGTTCGCCGCGATCGAGGCGGGTTGTGCGGGGGTGCGGGTCAATCCGGGCAACATCCGCAAGTTCGACGATCAGGTGCGGGAGATCTCGCAGGCGGCCAAGGATCACGGCACGCCGATCCGGATCGGGGTCAATGCGGGGTCGTTGGACAAGCGGTTGATGGACAAGCACGGCAGGGCCACGCCGGAGGCGTTGGCGGAGTCGGCGTTGTGGGAGGCGGGGTTGTTCGCCGAGCACGACTTCCACGACGTCAAGATCTCGGTCAAGCACAATGATCCGGTGGTGATGGTGCGTGCCTACGAGTTGTTGGCCGAGCGGTGTGATTATCCGTTGCATCTGGGGGTGACCGAGGCGGGTCCGGCGTTTCAGGGCACGATCAAGTCGGCCACGGCGTTCGGGGCGTTGTTGCGGCAGGGCATCGGGGACACGATTCGGGTGTCGTTGTCGGCGCCGCCGGTCGAGGAGATCAAGGTCGGTACCCAGATTCTGCAGTCGATGAATCTGCGTCCGCGCAAGTTGGAGATCGTGTCGTGTCCGTCGTGTGGGCGGGCGCAGGTGGATGTGTACAAGTTGGCCGACGAGGTCACCGCCGGGTTGGAGGGCATGGAGGTGCCGCTGCGGGTGGCGGTGATGGGGTGTGTGGTCAACGGGCCCGGGGAGGCCCGTGAGGCCGATCTGGGGGTGGCCTCCGGCAACGGCAAGGGCCAGATCTTCGTGCGCGGCGAGGTCATCAAGACCGTGCCCGAGCACCAGATCGTGGAGACCCTCATCGAGGAGGCCGGGCGCCTCGCCGAGGACATGGACGGCACCACCACCAGCGGCGAACCCACCGTCTCCGTCAGCTAACCCCAACCACGCTCGTCACGAGGCCCCATCCGGATCCGCCGGGTGGGGCTTTCGCGTGCTCGGGCCAGCCGTCGCAGAAGCCACCGGTCTCGCACCGACCACGCCTCGCGCGGTTCGACAGCGCAGCCCCTGAACGTGCGTGACCGCCGCCCGCACGTACGAGGGACGCCACCGCCGAGAACGTGCCGTGTATCACCAGCACGGCGGCGTCCGGATCTGGCACCCTGGGCGGGTGCTCAAGCTTGCCGGTGCACGGAGGCTGGAGGATCGAGACCTCTCCGGCGTTCGTGCCCTGCTGGACGCGGACCCGGCCGTGGCCTGCATGGTCGCGGCCCGGGTCGAAGCTGTCGGACTCCAGCCGTCCCGTCTCGGGGGTGAGCTGTGGGGGTTCGGGCCCAAGCTCGACGGCCTGTGCTTCTCCGGTGGCAACCTGATCCCGCTGCGCGGCGGTCGCGGCGCTATGCGTGCCTTCGCGGACCGGGCGTTGCGCCGCGGACGTATCTGCTCCTCCCTCGTCGGCCCCTCGGAGCAGGTGCTGGCGTTGTGGCGCGAGCTCGCCCCGGACTGGGGCCCGGCCCGGGAGGTACGTCCCCAGCAGCCGCTGATGGTGATGTCCGGTCCGCCCCGGGTGCGTGCCGATCCGCTGGTGCGTCCGGTTCGTTCCGACGAACTGGACCGCTACCTGCCCGCGGCGGTGGCCATGTTCACCGAGGAAGTGGGCGTCGACCCGCGCGACGGTGGCGGAGCGGACAGCTACCGGGCCCGGATCGCCGAACTGATCGCCGGGGGTCGTGCCTTCGCCCGCTTCGAGGGGGACCGGGTGGTGTTCAAGGCCGAGATCGGTGCCCTGTCCCGATCGGCGGGGCAGATCCAGGGGGTCTGGGTGCACCCCCGCTACCGGGGCACCGGTCTGGGCACCGCCGGTACGGCCACCATCGCCGACAGGTTGGTCCGCGGTATGGGACGTGTGGCCAGTTTGTACGTCAACGATTTCAACGTCGCGGCGCGGAGGGCTTACGGCCGCGTGGGCTTCCAGCAGGCGGGAACCTTCGGCACCGTGCTGTTCTGACTCCCTCCGTCCAACGCCGAACTCGTGTTTCGATCATGTTGCCGTGGGCCGTCGTGGTGTGACCCGATCCGAACTTGTTAGGCATACTGCCGGATGTGCCTGTACCACGTTTCGTGAGTGTGCTGTCCGGCCTGCTGCTCCTGCTTCCCGTGGCCGGTTGTGGATTGGTCGACAGTGGACCTTCGGCGAAGGACGTCGCCGCGGCATTCCTGGCCTCCTTCGCCTCCGGGAACAACGCGGCCGCCGCCGATCGGACCGACGCCCCGGAGACCGCACGGCGGTTGCTCGACACGACCCGCGAGGAGTTGTCGCCGAAGTCGGTCAGCGCGTCGGTGACCGGGGTGGACGAGGGTTCCGACCAGCAGTCCACCAAGGCCCGTTTCGACGTCTCGTGGCGCTTCGGTCAGGGCCGGGTGTGGAAGTACAGCGGTTCGATGGAGCTCAACGAGGGAAAACGGGGCTGGAAGGTGCACTGGCGACCTTCGGTGATCCACCCGAAGCTCGCCGCGCAACAGACGCTGGATTTCCGTGAGCAGCATCCGAAGCCGGCCCCGATCCTGGGCCGCAACGGCGTGCGGATGATGGGGCCGGAGGAGCTCGTGCGGGTGACCGTCGTGCCCGGCCAGGTTGGTGGTGACCTGCCCGGAGTGGCGGAGAAACTGGCTTCGGGGCTCGAGGAGGTGGCTCCCTCGGTCACTTCGAAGGGCATCGTCGACGGCGCCAAGGCCACGCCACCCGACCAGGCCTACACGGTGGTGACGCTGCGCCGAGCCGACTACGGGAAGGTGAAGTCGCGCATCTACGAACTGCCCGGCGTGCGCTTTCCGACCACCACCCAGCTGGTCTCCTCCGAACAGAACTACGGCTCGCAGGTACTGCCCGGCGTGGCCGAGCACCTCGACGAGCGGGTCCACGGCACGGCGGGTTGGAGCGTGGTCACCCGCAACGTCGCCGGAGCCGAGGTGCGGACCCTGCACAAGGTGCCGCCGAAACCGGCCGAGGCCGTGAAAACCACCCTCGACGACCGGGTGCAGAGGGCCGCGGAGAAGGCCGTCGACCCGATCGGCAAGAGCGCGATGATCGTGGCGATGCAGCCCTCCAGCGGGGATCTGCTCACCGTGGCCCAGAACGCCGCCGCCGACCGCGCCGGTGCCGTGTCGTTGACCGGACAGTACCCGCCCGGGTCGACTTTCAAGATCGTCACCGCGCTCGCCGCGCTGGAGACGGGACGGATGAACCTCGACACGCCGGTGGAGTGTCCCGGCACGACGGTCATCGGCAACCGGCTGATCCCGAACTCGCACGAGTTCGATCTCGGTACGGTACCGCTGCGCACCGCGTTCGCGCAGTCCTGCAACACGACTTTCGCCCACATCGCGGCGGACCTGCCCTCGGGAGCGCTGAGCAAGGCCGCCAAGCAGCTCGGTCTCGGTGCGGATTTCGTGACCCCGGGCATCACCACGATCACCGGGGAGGTGCCGACCACCGACGACAGGATCCAGCGCGCGGCGAACGGTTTCGGGCAGGGCACCGTGCTGGCCAGTCCGTTCGGCATGGCCCTGGTCACGAGTTCCGTGATGCGGGGCGAGATGGTCACGCCGAAGCTGATTCGGGGCGAGAAGACGGAAACCGGAGCCTCCCCGTCCGCGCCGTCGCGCAGTTCCCTGGACCAGCTCCGCACCATGATGCGGGAGGTCGTCACCGGTGGGACCGCCACCGAGCTCAAGGGGATGGGCGAGGTCGCGGGAAAGACCGGGACCGCCCAGTTCGGCGACGGCACTCGTTCGCACGGCTGGTTCGTCGGGTACCGGGGTGACATGGCCTTCGCGGTGCTGGTGACGGATGCGGGCAGTTCGGAGAGGGCGGTGGCGGTCGCACGGAGTTTCCTGGAGAACACGTAGTGCTTTCGCTGTGCTACTTTGTGGCGCGCGACTCGCCCCCCGCCGTCGGTGACGGCCCATTCCGGTGAGTACCCCGTCACGAGGAGCGGTGTTGATCTACTTCGATTCCTCCGCGCTGATCAAACTGATCACCGCGGAGCCGGAGAGCAAGGCGCTGAGCGAGTGGGTTCGCGGCAACTCGCGACGGTCGAGGACGACCAGCGCGGTGTCGAAGGTCGACGTGATGCGCTCCTTCAAGGGGAGAGGGCCCGCCGTCGAGGACCTGGCCTCGATCGTGCTTTCCAAGATCGACCAGTTGCCGGTCCAGCAGGAGAT
Organism: Halosaccharopolyspora lacisalsi; assembly: GCF_014137975.1. Lineage (GTDB taxonomy): Bacteria > Actinomycetota > Actinomycetes > Mycobacteriales > Pseudonocardiaceae > Halosaccharopolyspora > Halosaccharopolyspora lacisalsi. Next base: position 625,646 of record NZ_JACGWZ010000001.1, read on the forward strand.
GCTCGACATCGCGAGCCGGATGCGCTGCCCGGTGGGGTCGGTGGAGGCGATCCACCTGGCCACCGCGTCGATGATGCACGGTGCCCTGCACGCGTTCGTCTCCTACGATCCGGTGGTGCTGGAAGCGGCGCGCGAGGGCGGCCTGACCACGGTCTCACCCGGGGCCACCCTCGCGTAGCAGGTGTGTCGAGGGCTCGTGCCGTGTGTGATTCGTCATGACAGCTGCATCGCGGTGGCCAGCCGGTCAAGTTCGCGTGTCACGAGGTTTTAGAGTGAGGGTATGCCGGTACGATCCCCGTTGAAGCCAGGTGAGCAGACCCCCCGCCGCGAGGTCCCGTCCTCGATCGAACGTCCCGAGTACGTCGGTCGAGAGGCGCCGCGGCGCAACACCGACCCCGACGTCCAGCCGCCCGAGGTCATCGAGGCGATGCGGGTGGCGGGCAAGCTCGCCGCGCAGGCCCTGGCCGAGGCGGGCAAGGCCGTGCGACCGGGCGCCACCACCGACCACATCGACGCCGTGGTGCACGAGTTCTTCGTCGACAACGGCGTGTACCCCTCGACGCTGGGGTACCGGGGTTTCCCGAAGTCGTGCTGCACCTCGTTGAACGAGGTCATCTGTCACGGCATCCCGGACTCGACGGTCATCCAGGACGGCGACATCGTCAACGTCGACGTCACCGGCTACATCAACGGGGTGCACGGGGACACCAACGCCACTTTCCAGGCCGGTGAGGTCTCCGAGGAGGCGCGGCTGCTGGTGGAGCGCACCCACGAGGCCACCATGCGGGGGATCCGGGCGGCCAAGCCCGGGCGTCAGCTCAACGTGATCGGCCGGGTCATCGAGTCCTACGCCAAGCGCTTCGGCTACGGCGTCGTTCGCGACTTCACCGGTCACGGGATCGGTCGTTCCTTCCACAGCGGGCTGGTCATCCTGCACTACGACGAGCCGTCGGTGCAGACGGTCATCGAGCCGGGGATGACGTTCACGATCGAGCCGATGATCACGCTGGGCACTCACGAGTACGACATGTGGGACGACGACTGGACGGTCACCACGCTGGACAAGAGCTGGACCGCCCAGTTCGAGCACACCATCCTGATCACCGAGGACGGCAACGAGATCCTCACCCAGCTCTGAGGCGCGCGTCGGGTAGGCTGCCGCCCGGCCTGCCCGACCCGCTGGAGTGAGGGACCGTGTCCGAGGAGTCGCCGCCCGAGATCGAAGCCCCCGCCGTCGGCGCCAGTGTCGTCCGCTACCGCCGGGGGTGGGGAATGCTCGTGGGAGCGCTCCTCCTGCTGGCGTTTCCCGGTCTCTTCCTCTGGTACATCCTCGATCCGAGTATTCGACACGGACAGTCCGCGACCGGTATGGCGTGGGGGTTCTTCATCATCTTCGGGGTAATCATGGTCCCGACCGGCTTGATCGTGCTGGTGATGAGCGTGCGGGTGCTTTTCGAGACCGTGAGCGTCTACGTTGATGACACCGGAATCTGGTGGGACGCGGGAACCTATTTTGCGGTGATCCGCTGGAGCGGAATTCGGTTCATACGTGCTCATGTTTCGAACAATTCTCCGGACGGCGGGGGTGGAGAGGCCAAAGTCGAGGGCGAATCCAAATCCGGGCGTGAAGTCAAAACCGGGAACGTCGAGATTTTTTTCTTCGAGGGTGCGGTCGGGGATCAGCACAGTTCACTCCCTCCGGCGGGTCGTGAACAATCCGCGGGCGGGCAGCATGACCAGCTGTTTGGTCGCTTGTTCAAACTGCCGGATTTGCGAGTTCAGCGACGTTTTTTGGCGGCAGTGCGATCCTACCGCTCCGACCTGGTCGCATGATGTGGCCACTCCTGCTCGGGAGTGGCCACATTCTTAGTCGCGCTGTCGCTCAAGCTCTCGCATGCGTTTTCGGGCAGCCTTTTTTGGGTCTTTCCCCTGTCTGCGCTGTCCGTTGCGGCGGGCCTCCTTGCGGTCGGCGCGGTTCTGTCTGATCTGGCGGTAGAATTCCCTGTCTTTTTCCTTCTTCGCCGCGCGCTCCTCGGGCGTGCCGTAGATCTTCTCCCAGAACTTGCGCTGCTCCTCCTGGGAGAACGACCAGACCACCGATCTGGAGAACACCCACAGCGTCGGGAAGATGAAGACGAAGGTGGTCGCCGTCCAGATCCAGCCGGCAGCACCGGGAGAGATTCCCGTGGACTGGTGGTACTCCACGTTCTCTGAGCTGACGATGCGGCCACCGCCGTCGCTCACCAGGACACGTTGGGGTGTGCCGATCTCCTCGGGTGTGAAGAGATTGAAATCCACGGTAGCTCGCCACGTCCCACCGGTCCCGTCCTGCTGGAAGACGGCCGTGCAGTTCCAGTTGTTGCCGAATCCGCGCCAGGAGATCGGCCCCTTGTTCTCGCAGGAGCGCACGTGGGCGATGGCATTGGTTTCGCTGTAGCCGGCCTGGAGGGAGAAGACGATGGTCAGGTTGAGCAGGAGCAGTACGACGACGACGAGGAAACCGGCGAGCATCTTTCCGAGTCGGATGGCGAGATCGTCCGATTGGAGGTTCACTGTTAATCCTTGTTCTGCTTCGCGTCGTCGTCGCCGTCGTCGAGCTTGGCCGTCTCCTTGACGGTGTCCGTGGCCAGCTTGGTCGCACCTCCGTCCGGTCCCATCTGAAGGTGGGGTTGGAAGAGATCCCCCTTCATCCACGGCTTGAATTCGCTGCCGCCTTGCGCGAATCCTCTCTTGGCCATGCTCCCGGTCGTGGTGCTGGGGGCGATGTGGCGAGCAGCGTCGGCGGCATTTTGATCGGTAAGTGCCTTTTGCGAACCGACGTTGGTCAAGTTGCCTTCGGGTGGATTGCTGAGCAGGCTGAAGAACTCGTCGATCGACTTCCGGACCGATGTCGCCGCGGAGCCGAGCTTGTCGAGGTTGCTCCACAGGTCGTGGAGGACCTCGCCGAGCTTTTTCATCCATCCGGAGATCTTGTCGGCCCATTGCAACGCGAGTCGAACCGCGTCGGCGATGGCTCCACCGATGGCGATCCCCGCCGTGGCCACGGAAGCCGCCAACCACCGCAATGCCGCGGCGGCGATATCGCCGACGGCCGTCGCGATGAGGTCGCGGACGATGCCACGCACCGCCCCCACCACGGTCCCGGCACCTTCGACGGCGCCCTTCATGCCCTTGCCCGCGGCGGCAAGGGCCTCGATGTGCTTGGTGAGTTCGGAGGCCATCTTCCGGTAGGCGTCACCGGCCTTGCCCTCCCAGTCTGTGGTGGCCGCTGCCGCACCGCGGTACTGCTCGGCTACGTCCTCGACCTCCTTGCCGACCTTTCCCAGGTGCTGGCCATACCGGCGATCTCGTCCGGATCGCCCATCAGTGCGTCGAACGCATCGCGGAGGAACCAGACGTGTTCGATCAGCCAGCCGACCCCCCAACTGGCCAGTGTTCCCAGCGGGTCCGCAGCCACCCCGACCGCGTCGATGCCGAGGCTCATGGCGCTGAGCCCGGCGGTGTCCCAGTCGCCGTTGACGATCGCTTTGTAGCTCGAGACCGCGTTCTCGGCTCCGCCACCACCGCTGGCGAAGTTGTCGACGTTTTTCTCCTCGTTCTGCTTCTGAACTTCGTTGGTGTCGACCACCAGGTCTTGTTCCGTCGTCATGGGTTCCGGAGCCTCTCGAGGAGCTGGTCGTTCTCGTCGTCGGTCTTCTCGTAGGTGGTCGCCGCGTCGTCGAGGGCGGTGCCCAGCTGGTGCATCGACTTCTCACCGGCCTCGATCACGTCCTTGACGACCTCGGCCTGCGTGATCGTCGCGCTGGCCAGGAACTGCCCGAAGACGCCGAAGGCGTTGCTGGACATGGCGGTGCTGGCGGCACCGTGGGCGGTGCCGATGCGGTCGCCGTACCCCTGGACCTCACCGGCGTGCCTGCGGATGGAGGGGACGTCGGCGCGGAAGCCGTCTCCGCCGCTGGGCGCTGTCATCGCGGGAAACCTCCCCGGCCGGGCTGGTCGAAGTCGTCGTCCTCGTCGGCGGATTCGCGCCGGTGCCGGGATTCGGAGGAGGTCGTCTCGTCCTCGTCGGCGCCGTCTCCGGCGTAGCCGTGGGGCAGATTGCCGCGGACGAAGTCCAGTGCCTCGCCCTCGCCGACGAAGTCCTGCATGACCTGCATCATCTGTCCGGCGGCGTCGCGCTGGGCCCGCTGGGCGCACTCCATGATCGAGGAGGCCAGTCGTTCGGGGTGGGGGTGCGGGAAACCCCTCCCGAAACTGATGCCCTCGAGGGCACCGCTGCTGTTGACCTTGACGGTGACCTGCTCGTCGGAGGAGGTCGCGGTGCCGCCGAGCTGGGAGAGCTGCTCCTTGGCCTGGTCGGTCTTCTCGCGGACCTGCTGGAGTTTGGCGTCGTACTGACTCAACCAGTCGTCGGGATTCACGGGGCTCCGTTCGTCGTGTGGAGGTTCGTCACAGGGGATGATCTCGTCGGAGAAGGGTAATGGTTACCCCGAGTCCGGTGGCGCCACTGCGACGAGTCGATCCAGGGGCCCGCTGTGTCGTGAACCACCGACGCTCGCCCGTCGTGCCGGGAGGTCACCGCGCATGGGGTAGGAAAGCGGTCGTGAACGCACTGCTGGTGGCCGGGACGACTTCGGATGCGGGCAAGAGCGTGCTGGTGGCCGGGATCTGCCGCTGGCTCGCGCGCCGCGGATCCGAGGTCGCGCCGTTCAAGGCCCAGAACATGTCGAACAACTCCGTGGTCACACCGGGCGGAGGTGAGATCGGGCGAGCTCAGGCGGTCCAGGCCGCCGCCGCCGGTGTCGAGCCGAGCGTGCGGTTCAACCCGGTGCTGCTCAAGCCCGGCAGCGACCGCCGGTCGCAGGTGGTGGTGCTGGGTCAGGTGGCCGGTGAGGTGACCGCGATGTCCTATCGGGACCGCAAGGCCCCCCTGCTGGAGACGGTGACCTCCACGCTCGACGGGTTGCGCGCGGAGTACGACTACGTGGTCTGCGAGGGAGCGGGGTCACCGGCCGAGATCAACCTGCGTGCCCAGGACATCGCGAACATGGGGCTGGCCCGCGCCGCCGACCTTCCGGTGCTGGTCGCCGGTGACATCGACCGCGGTGGGGTGTTCGCCCAGCTCTACGGCACGCTCGCGCTGCTCGATCCGGCCGACCAGGCGTTGGTCAGCGGTTTCGTGGTCAACAAGTTCCGCGGTGACCCCGCGTTGCTGGAGGACGGGTTGACCCGGATCAGCGCGCTCACCGGTCGCCCCGTTCACGGTGTGCTGCCGTGGGCGGAGGAGCTGTGGCTGGACGCCGAGGACTCGCTGTCGTACGTGGCCGATGGTGTGATCGGGCGGCCGGCACCGCCGGTGGGGCGGCAGTGGTTGCGGGTCGCCGTGCCGCGCCTGCCCCGGATCTCCAACGCCACCGACGTCGAGGCGCTGGCCGCCGAACCGGGTGTGTCGGTGCGCTTCGTCACCGAACCCTCCCGGCTGGCCGATGCCGACCTCGTGGTGCTGCCCGGTTCGAAGGCCACGGTGTCCGATCTGGACTGGCTGCGCGAGACCGGCCTGGCCGATGCCGTCCGCGAGCACGCCGCGGCTGGACTGCCGGTGGCCGGAGTCTGCGGTGGTTTCCAGATGCTGGGGCACCGGATCACCGATGGCGTGGAGTCCGGTGGCACCGTCGACGGGCTCGGCCTGCTGGACCTCGAGATCGGCTTCGCGTCCGCGAAGACGCTGGGCAGGCCGACCGGGACGGCGCTGGGGGAGTCCGTGACCGGCTACGAGATCCACCACGGCGCGGTGGTGCGTCGTGGGGGAGGACTGCGCCCCCTGGTGCAGCTCGACACCGGCGAGGAGGAAGGCGGGGTTGCGGGGTCCGTGGCGGGCACGCACTGGCACGGGCTGTTCGAGAACGACGGATTCCGCCGGGAGTTCCTGCGCTGGGCGGCGAACCGGGCGGGGCGCAGCGGCTTCGCTCCGGCTTCGGAGACCTCGTTCGCGGCGCTGCGCGAGAGTCAGCTCGACCTGCTCGGCGATCTCGTCGAACGCCACCTCGACACCGACGCCCTGCTCCGCCTGCTCGACGGCGGCGCCCCCGCCGGCCTGTCCTCAGTCTGATCGTGAAAGCTCAGTGAACGGGATCGGCCTCGTCGTTCCGGCCGATCTGGGTGAGCAGTTCCTCCAGGAATCCGCCGGCCTCGGCCGCCGCCGTGGCCGGGTCGCCGTCGCGGACGGCGTTGAGCAGGTCGGTGTGTGACACGGCCTGCTCCGGAGGGGTGTCCGAATCCACTGTGGAGGCGATGCTGGAGCGCACGGCCTCGCTGATGCCCTGGTAGAGCTCCACGAGCGCGGGATTGTGGGAGGCGCCGACCAGCCGCAGGTGGAACAGGCTGTCGTGCTCGATCATCCGTTCCCGATCCCGTTCGTGGATCGCGGCTTCCCGCGCGTCGAGGATCTCCCTCAACTCGTCCACGTCGGTCTCGGTGCGAGCCGTGGCGGCCAGCCGTGCGCTTTCCACTTCCAGCGCGCGACGTACCTCCAGGACCTGGCGCAGTTCCGAGTCGCAGAGCCGCCGCACGGCTCCGGACAGCTCACTGGTGGCGCGGACGAACGTGCCGTCTCCCTGTCGGACTTCGAGCAGCCCCGCGTGCGCGAGCGCCCGGACGGCCTCGCGCACGGTGTTGCGCCCGACGCCCAGCGCGTTGACCAGCTCGGCCTCCGGGGGAATGCGTTGGCCGAGCGGCCATTCACCGGAGGTGACCAGCTCGCGCATCTGCGCGATGACCTGATCGACCAGGCCCGTCCGTGTGGTTGTGACCAAGGGCACCGGGAGATCCTTTCATCCAAACATCCTACGTTTGCCATACTAGTGCCTGATGGTTCCCGAGTCACGCCCCCAATCCGTCCCCGACACCATGACCGATCAGGGTTCCGACTTCGCCGCACCGACTGCCGAGGCAGGACCGAGCCGGCGGTCCGTCGCCGGCGGCGGCCTGCTGCTGACCGGGGTGGCGCTGGCGGCGGCGAACATGCGCCCCGCCGTGACCAGCCTCGCTTCCGTGCTGGGGGAAGCACAGACCTCTCTCGGAGCGAGCGCGACGTGGGCCAGTGTCGTGACCTCGGTGCCCACGCTGTGCTTCGGCGTGGCCGGGATCGGGGCGCCGCTGTTGGCGCGGCGTTGGGGGATGAACAAGGTCGTGGGCACGGCGCTGGCCGTGCTGACGACCTCGCTGCTGCTGCGCGTGCTGGGTGGGCCGTGGACGGTGATGGCCGGAACGGTGCTGGTCTGCGGCGCCATCGCCATGTGCAACATCCTCATCCCGGTCGTGGTCAAGGAGTCCTTCCCGAACCGGGTGGGCGTGGCCACCGGCGTGTACACCACCGCGATGGCGGCGGGTGGTTCGCTCGGTTCGGCCGTGACTCCCTGGCTGCGGACGAACGAGGGGAGCTGGAAGCTCGCACTGGCCACCTGGTCCGTCCTGGCGCTGGCGGCTTTTCTGGTCTGGGTACCGGCCACACGCCACCGGGCCGCGAGCGGCCCGAGCCCGGCGACCACTTCCACCACGACCCGCTCCCTGAAGAGCAGTCCGCTGGCCTGGGCGGTCACCGTCTACTTCGCCATGCAGTCGCTGACCGCCTACGTCGTCATGGGGTGGCTGCCCGAGGTGTTCAAGGGCGCCGGAATGGACGGTGGCACGGCGGGAGCGCTGCTCGGCTTGCTGTTGCTGATCGGCGTGCCGACCAGCATGGCCCTGCCGCCGCTGGTGACCAAGACGCGGAGCCAGTCCTGGTGGGCGGCCGGACTGGCGGTGACCGCGATCTCCGGTTTCCTCGGGCTGCTGCTGGCGCCGATGGCCGCGCCGCTGGTGTGGGCGCTGCTGATCGGCGTCGGTATGAGCGCCTTCCCGCTGGCCCTGACGTTCATCTCGCTGCGCACCAACAACGCGGCCGAGACCGGCCGGCTCTCGGCGATGGCCCAGAGCATCGGTTATCTCATCGCCTCGGCGGGACCGTTCCTGTTCGGTGTGCTGCACACCCTGACCGGCGGATGGAACACGTCGCTGACCGTGCTGCTCGGGGTGCTGGTGCTCCAGGCCCTCGTCGGGATCTTCGCGGGGCGTCCCCGCACGGTCTGACCCGGGTGGCGAGCGGCCGGTTTCGCGCGAAACCGGGTTTCGAAGCTTGCGCCGGGGGCGCCCGTGGTTTCGTTTCTTGTTTCGGTTTCGCGCGAAACCGCGGAAGTCCCCCGGCGCGTGCGGCCGTACCAGCAGCGGTGCCGTCAGATCAGGCCCAGCTCCAGCATGGCGTCGGCGACGCGGGTGAAGCCCGCGATGTTGGCGCCGGCCACGTAGTCGCCCGGCATCCCGTACTGCTCGGCGGTGTCGTGGCACCGCGCGTGGACGTCGCGCATGATCTCCTGGAGCCGCTTCTCGGTGAACTCGAAGCTCCAGCTGTCCCGCGAGGCGTTCTGCTGCATCTCCAGGGCGGAGGTCGCCACGCCGCCCGCGTTGGCGGCCTTGCCGGGGCCGAATGCGATCCCGGCGCTCCGGAAGGCCCGCACGCCCTCCGGCGTGGTCGGCATGTTCGCCCCCTCGCCGACGGCGACACAGCCGTTGGCGACCAGGGTCTCGGCGTCCCTGCCGTTGATCTCGTTCTGGGTGGCCGAGGGCATCGCCACCTCGCACGGCACCTCCCACACCCGCTGCCCTTCGAGGTACTTGGCTCCGGGCCTGCGTTCGGTGTAGGCGCTGATGCGCTCGCGCTCGACCTCCTTGAGCTGGCGGACGAGCTCGACGTCGATGCCGTTGGGGTCGTGGATGTAGCCGCTCGAGTCCGAGCAGGCCACCACGACACCGCCGAGCTGGTGCACCTTCTCCATCGTGTAGATCGCGACGTTGCCCGATCCGGAGACCACGGCCCGCTTGCCGGAGAACGAGGTCCCCCTGGCCCGCAGCATCTCGTCGACGAAGAACGCGCACCCGTAGCCGGTGGCCTCCGTACGCACGCGCGCACCTCCGAAGGGGAGGTTCTTGCCGGTGAGCACCCCGGACTCGTAGCGGTTGGTGATCCGCTTGTACTGGCCGAACAGGTAGCCGACCTCCCGGCCGCCGACCCCGATGTCACCGGCGGGCACGTCGGTGTACTCACCGAGGTGGCGGTGCAGCTCGGTCATGAAGCTCTGGCAGAACCGCATGATCTCGCTGTCGGAGCGCCCCTTGGGGTCGAAGTCCGCACCACCCTTGCCACCGCCGATGGGCAGTCCCGTCAGGGCGTTCTTGAAGACCTGCTCGAAGCCGAGGAACTTCACGATCCCCTGGTAGACCGAGGGGTGGAAGCGCAGCCCGCCCTTGTACGGACCGAGCGCGCTGTTGAACTCGACCCGGAAGCCGCGGTTGATGTGCACTTCGCCGTTGTCGTCCTCCCACGGTATGCGGAAGGTGATCTGCCGTTCCGGTTCGCAGATCCGCTCGATGATCTTGTTCTCGGCGTACTCGGGGTGTTTGGCCAGAACCGGCCCGACGCTCTCCAGGACTTCGCGCACCGCCTGGTGGAACTCGGTCTCACCCTGGTTACGGTGGATGACTTCGTCGTAGATCGGTTCCAGTCGTTCGTGTAGCACCGCTAGCGGCCCCTTCCTTGGCGGGAATTTCCCGTCAGCGTCGCTTGCGGGAGCCACGATCGCTACCCGTTGTCGACGTGAGAGTTCTCATGGAATTTTCTTTCCATGATAAGAAAGTCACTCGGCTAGCGGTAGGTTCAGCAGCGCGTTCTCGACGAGTTCGGGCATGGCGGGGTGGATCCAGTACTGGCCGCGCGCCATCGAACGCGCGTCGAGTCCGAACTGCATCGCCTGGATCAGCGGCTGGATCAGCGTCGACGCCTCAGGCCCGATGATGTGAGCACCGAGCAGCCGCCCGCTGTCGGGATCGGCCAGCACCTTGGCGAACCCGGTCTCGTCCTCCAACGCCCAGCCGTAGGCTACTCCGCCGTAGTCCTGGATGGACGTAACGTATCGCACATCGGTGGCTCGGGCTTCCTGCTCGGTCAGCCCGACCGAGGCGATCGGCGGGCCGGAGAACACCGCGTGGGGCACGACACTGTGGTCGGACTCCACCGGCGAGTCCGGGTACAGCAGGTTGTGCTGCACGACGCGCTCCTCGTGGTTGGCGACGTGCTTGAGCTCGTACTGACTACTGACGTCCCCGAGCGCCCACACGCCCTCGACCGAGGTGCGCTGCGTCGAGTCGACCTTGATCTTGCCGTCGGCCGCGGTCTCGACACCTCCGGCCGCGGTATCCAGCAGATCGGAGTTCGGCCGTCGGCCGGTCGCGATCAACAACTCCTCGGCCTCGACGGTCTCGGCCCCCTCGGGGCCGTTCAGATGCAGTCGGATCGTCTCGCCCAGTTGCTCGATCCGCTTCTCCACGCGATCCGGTCGCACGTCCCAGCGTCGATGGGCGATCTCGGTGAACCGCTGCGAGATGTCGACGTCCTCGGCGCGCAGCACCTGGCCGGAACGGCCGATCAGGGTGATCTCGACGCCGAGCGCGGAGAAGATGTGGGCGAACTCGGTCGCGACGAAACCGGTGCCCAGGATGATCAACCGCCGGGGCAGCCGTTCCAGCCGCATGACGGTGTCGCTGGTGTGGTAGTCGACCGACTCGATGCCGTCGATGTCCGGCACGATCGGCCTGCCTCCCGCGGCCACGACGAAACGGTCGGCGGTGATGACCTCGGGGCCGTCGGGGGTGTCCACGGTCAGTTCCCGGAGGTCGGTGAACCGCCCTGGGGCCTCGTAGACGGTGACGTTGGCGTTGTCCTCGATCCGGTAGCGCCTGCCGCCGGAGGCGATGGCGTCGATGCGCCCGAAGACGCGGTCGCGGATCTCCTGCCAGCGCACCTCGCCGAGTTCGAGCCCGACCCCAAGCTTCTCCCCCTGCTGGGGAGCTTCGGCGACGTCGGCGGTGTGCACGAACATCTTGGTCGGGATGCACCCGACGTTGAGGCAGGTGCCGCCGTAGGCACCGTTGGGGCCGATGCCCTTCTCGACGATCGCCACGTTCCAGTCGTCGAAGCGCTCGTCGAGGATGCCGTTACCGGAGCCGGTACCGATGATGACCAGATCGAAGTGCCGCACGTGCCCGTCCTAGCTCGGTGGTGGTGTCGCTCCGTTCAACCCGGCGACCCCATCGGGGATTCCCTCCGGAGCCGCGCTCGCGGGTGCCGCCGGGTTGCCGAGTCGACCTACCCGCTCGATGCGTGGATCAGTGGGCGTAGGTCGGGACGATCATGGCCCGCGCGAGGGTGTGGAAGGCCAGCGTGAAACTGACCACCGCCGGGCTGGTGTTGTCGTCGACGCCCAGCTTCTCGATGTCCACGGCGTGCACCACGAAGTAGTAGCGGTGCGGACGGTCGTTGGGCGGCGGAGCCGCGCCGCCGAAGGCCCGCTCGCCCATGTCGTTGGGCACGTGGAAGCTGCCGGCGGGGATCCCGCCGCCGCTGCGGTTTCCCGCGTTGGTGGCCAGCTCGGTCACCGAGCTCGGCAGGTCGACGAGCACCCAGTGCCAGAAGCCGCCGGGGATCGGTGCGTCGGGGTCGAAGCAGGTGACCACGAAGCTCCGGGTCTCCTCGGGGAAGTCGCGCCAGCTCAGCTGGGGTGAGACGTCGTCGCCCCCGGCGCCCATGCCGTCGTAGGCGTGCTTGATCGACATCGGCTCGCCGTTGGCGACGTCCACGGAGGTGACAGTGAACTCGTCTGCCTTCGGCAGCAGCGTGTAGGGGTCGGGATCGATGGGGCGCTCAAGGCTCATCGCGGTTCCTCCTCGTCGAGGTGGGCGGGTTCGCCGGGCGAGTTCGGTGCCTTCGACACCGGCCCTTCCACCCTAGTGGCCGTACGGATGGGATTCTTGTGGGCGGGCATGGTGATCGAACGGGAGGGTTCGTGGACTTCTTCGAACGGACATTCACTCAGCCGGTCATGGCGATCCTGCGGGGCATGGAGCCGGACCGGACCGTTGAGTTGGCCGAACGGGCCTGGCAGCTGGGCATCGACCTCGTCGAGGTACCCATCGAGGCCCCGCGAGCGCTGCCGTCGCTGCGCGCGACCGTGCAGGCGGGCGCGGATCGGGGCCACCGGGTGGGGGCGGGCACCGTGATCACTCCCGAGCAGGTGCGCACCGCCTCCGAGGCCGGTGCCGCCTTCACCGTGGCTCCCGGACTGGACGCGGAGGTGGTCGACGAGTGCCGGCGGTGGGACCTGCCGCACCTGCCTGGCGTGTCGAGCCCCACCGAGATCCAGCACGCCCACCGGCTCGGTCTGGAGTGGGTCAAGGCCTTTCCGGCCTCGGTGCTGGGGTCCTCCTGGTTCGCCGCGATGGGCGGTCCCTTCCCGGGTACGCGCATGGTGGCCACCGGAGGGATCAACGCGCACAACGCGCCCGAGTACCTGCGAGCCGGTGCCTCGGCCGTGGCCGTCGGTTCGGCGCTGGAGGACCCCGAGCAGCTTCCGGCGCTGGCCGAGCTCGCCGGCACTCGGGAACGGGGCGAGGACGCCGTCTCCCGAGCGTGATTCCCGTGTCCGACACACACTCGACCGAGTGAAAAGCACTACACGATCGGGTTGTCCTGGCCAGCTTGCGGGGAATGACGCCTCGCTGCGCGGTCGTCGATCGCGGAGACTGTCCGTCGTGGACATCCAGTCGAGCCGGAAGGGCCGGTGACCGGCCTCCGGAGGAGGTGTGTCGACATGCGACAAAGTCTGCGTCGGATGCGCGGCGTGACGGGACTGCTCGCGGTGGCGACCCTGGGGTCGGCGCTGTTGGCGACGAGCGCGAACGCGAGTGGCCCGGAGGCGCCACCGAGCACCTTGGCATCGGCACCGATCGTCGGTGGTCAGCCCGCCCAGATCGAGCGACATCCGTGGGCGGTGTACCTGGTCGACGAGCAGGGCCGGCAGTTCTGCGGCGGTACGCTCGGCAGTTCGAACAAGGTCATCACGGCCGCTCACTGCGTTCAGGGGAACACCTCGCCGCGGGCGATCCGGGTGGTCGCCGGGCGTGAGGACAAGCGAACCGATGCCGGCACCGTCGCCGACGTCACCGGCACCTGGGTGCACCCCCGGTTCGAGAGCCCGTTTCAGGGCGCCGACGTCGCGGTGCTGACCCTCGACCGCAAGGTCTCGCAGCGGGCACTGCCGATCGCCACCCGGAAGGACCGGCGGCTCTACGAGTCCGGCACGCGGGCCACGGCGCTCGGCTGGGGTGCCACGGTCGAGGGTGGTGCGGCCTCGACGATCCTGCGCAAGGCCGAGCTGCCGGTGGTTTCCGACAAGGGTTGCTCACAGGCCTACCCGCAGCGCTACTCCGCGCGGTCGATGGTGTGCGCCGGGTATCGACAGGGCGGAGTGGACAGTTGCCAGGGTGATTCCGGTGGTCCCCTCGTGGCCGACGGCAAGCTGATCGGCATCGTCTCGTGGGGACAGGGTTGTGGGAGGCCGGGCAATCCCGGTGTCTACACCCGCGTCCTGACCTACACCGACGAGATCTCCCGACAGCTCGACTCGTCCGCCACCGCGGCCTGACCTCGGTGGTCAGCCGGCAACGAGCCCCACCGAGATCGTCAGGAACGCCGCGGCGCTGACCATGTCCAGCGACTGCGACACCCTCGGGTGTCGCAGTTTGCTCGCGATGCGGGAGGCGGTGAGCACGATGGTGACCTCCCAGACGGCGGCCGTGACCAGGAAGACGACGCCCAGCATCATCAGCTGCATCACGGGTCGGGCGGACCCGCCGACGAACTGGGGCAGGAAGGCCAGGCTGAACAGCAGCATCTTCGGGTTGGTGATGCTGGTCAGCAGTCCGCGCAGGTAGGGATTGGCGTTGTCTGCGGGTGGGGTCTCGAAGTCGTCCCGGCTGGTTTCCCTGCGCGCCAGCCACAGTCCCCGCAGGATCGTGCCGGCGAGGTACACCAGGTACGCGGCACCGACCCACTTCAGCACCGACAGCACTCCCGGGTTCCGCGTGACCAGGGCTCCGAGCCCGGAGATCACGGCCGCGACCTGGACGAAGCTGGCGGTGTGGATGCCGGCGAGGGCGAGCATGCCCTGCCGCCGACCGGAGCGCAGTGACGTGCGCAGCAGCAGGAACGCGTCCACTCCGGGCGTGAGTACGACCACCGCGCTGGCGAGCAGAAACGCCGGCAGGGTGGTGAAGTCCAGGAGCATGACGGTCCTTTCGTGGTGAGTCACCTGCTTGGTCACCGGATCGGGGTCACCGGGTCAGGGACGATGTGTCACCCGTCCGAATGAGATCGCGTCCTCCCGTCTCAGCAACGATCATGAGGGGATAGCGCTCGCCGACGGATGACGAATGGCCAACTGCGTTGTTGACAGCAATATTTCCCGTGTAGGTCCATGATAACGAAACTTATTGCTGTATTGCTGTGAGTTGCGCCTCGTGTTTGTCGGGTGACGCATCGACTACGGTGTGCCGTCGGCAACGGTGACGAATTCCGGAGGAGACGCGCGGTGCGGCACGGCGGTAAGCGGAAGGCGGGCGAAGCATCGGGGTGGGCACTGCTGCGCGGGGTACTCGTGGCCGCGATGGCGGTCGTGCTGGCCGGGGTACCCGGAGTGGCACCCGCGGCCGAATCCCGGGCGCAGGCGCGGATCGTGGGCGGAACACCCACGTCGACCGACCGCTACCCCTGGATGGCCGCCCTCGTCGAGACCTCGGGCCGCCAGTTCTGCGGCGGCACGCTGGTACGCCCCACCAAGATCGTCACGGCCGCTCACTGCACGTTCGAGACCGGTACCGACCGGTCCCGGGCGCCGAGCTCCTTGCGAGCGGTGCTCGGCCGCACCGACCTGAGGAAGCAGGGGGGAGTGGTCGCCGAGATCGAGCACGTCTGGGTGCACCCGGACTACCGTGGCTTCACCGAGGGCGCGGACGTGGCGGTGCTCACCCTGCGCGCGCCGGTGCGGCAGCCGACACTGCCGATGGTGGGGGCCACCGACACCGCGCCGTACCGGCCGGGCACGCGAGGGCAGGTGTTGGGATGGGGCCGTACCAGTGAGTCCGGAGATCCCTCGCCGGTACTTCGTGGGGTCCGGATCCCGGTCAACGGCGATGCCGAGTGCGCGAACGCCTATCCCCGGTTCGACTCCGCCGAGATGTTCTGCGCGGGAGCGCCCGGGGGCGGCCACGACGCTTGCGCGGGCGATTCAGGCGGTCCGTTCGTGGTTGGCGGTCGCCTCGTCGGGGTGGTCTCCTTCGGCACCGGCTGCGGGCGCCCCGACTACCCCGGGGTCTACACCCGGCTGGCCGGCTACGTCGACGACGTCGCGGCCCAGCTGTGAACCGGCCTCGCGGTTGATCGAGCTATAGGTCGGCGCGAACCCCGGCCTTCGGGCCGGGGATGAGTCGATCTCGAATGGTTGTCGGTGAGCACTCGTAGGGTCGCACTGCGAAGGGAGGTGATCGGCCGTGCAGTTGCGGTACCGATACCGGCTCCATCCCACCGAGCAGCAGCGCCGAGCGCTCGCCCAGGCGTTCGGAAACGCCCGTGTGGTCTGCAACGAGGCAGTACGGGCGCGCCGCGACGCTTACTGGCAGGGCGAGGCGTTCCCGACCGGCCCCGTGTCGTCGAAGCGGTTGATCACCGACGCGAAGCGCATCGACGAGCGCGGGTGGCTGGGCGAGTGCTCGAACATCGTGCTCCGGCAGGCCATCCGATTGGCCAGCAACGGGTTTCCGTCCGGGGCAACGGCACGCTCCGACCGGCCCGCACCGGAGAGACGTGAGAGTCGCCTGGTCGTGGGACCTGCTCAGCGCGCCGAGTTCGGTCACGACCGTTAAGACCGCCGACGAGCGGTACTTCGCCAGCTTCGTGGTTGAGGTCGGCGATGAGACCCGACCTCGCGCGGTGGACGAACACGGCCAGGACCACGCCCTCGGCCTGTCCGCGTCCGCCGTGGACCAACACGGCCACGCCATCAGCAGCAACCCCGGTTCCTGCGCCGCGCCGAACGCAAACTCAAGCGGGCACAGCGGGAGTTGTCTCGTCAGCAGAAGGGCAGCAACAACAGGGCAAAGGCTCGACGGAAGGTGGCCCGGCAGTACGCCGAAGTCGCTGACACACGGATGGACTGGCTGCACCGGGACACGACCGTGCGCACCTGGCAGTGCCGGTGTGGAGCGGCCCACGACCGCGACACCAACGCCGCGAAGAACACCTCGCCGCGGGGCGCGTGCGGAGGGGCTGAACGCCCGTGGAGGCGAGGTGAGACCCCGCATCGGGGCGGTTGCCGACGAAGCAGGAAGCAGGTGCGACCCCGCGAGGTAGCAGCGCTCCGTACGCGGCATGAGCCGCGTGCAGAATCCCCACCGCTCACGGCGGGGAGCACGTCAAGCGGTACAACTGCGGACATGTCGAAACAGGGTCGTAGTGGTCTGGTGATTCCGGTCCCCGAAGCGGACGAGCTGCTGAGCTCGGTGGCCGAGGAGTACCCGTCGGCGGTGCGGGAGGGAGTTCCCGCCCACGTTTCCGTGCTGTATCCGTTCGTGCCCGTCGCCGAGATCGACGATGCGGTGATCGAGACGCTGGCCGGGCTGTTTCGCGCGCAGCCGCCGTTGCCGGTGACGTTCGGGTCCTGTCATCGCGAGGAGGGGTTCGTGTTCCTGCGCCCCGAGCCGCTCGACGGGGTGGCGGAGCTGACGGCGGACACGCGGCGGCACTGGCCCGAGGTCGTGCCCTACGAGGGTGCCTACGGTGCGGTCGAACCGCACCTGACGGTGACCATGAAACAGTCCCGGGACACCGCCGCGGCCATCGAGCGCGACACAGCGGAGTGGCTTCCGATCACGGCCGAGCTCCGGGAGGCCTGGCTGGTGACCTTCACCGACCGGTGGGACCTCCACACCCGCTTCTCCTTCGGGAAGGCGGCGTAGCCGGCTCAGCACTCGGCGGTCGCGGCGGACGGTCCCGGGGTCGGCAGGGCGCGGAACTCCTGCGAGACCAATGTCAGCCATCGAGCCTCGGCGGCGAAGTCGGTCTCGGTGACGGTGGAGACCGCCGCCCGGTCGGACGGCCGGACACCGGCCCGGTAGCGCTCCAGGGCGGTGGTGATCTCGGCCGCCTCGGCTGCGGCGGACCGGCGCGGAGCCTCGGGATCGTCCCGGAACGGTCGCAGGACCATCAGTCCGTCCCGGATGCCGATCACTCGCCGGTACAGCCGCAGCGACATCGCTCGGCGCGGTAGCGCCGCGTCGACCGGTGCGGCGGTGCCCACTTCGGGGACGTGCTCGCTCAGCGCCCGCCACAGCGGGTCGAGGTGCCGGTACCGCCGGCGATCGCCGAACCAGCGCGACACCGTCCCGACCCGCGGTCCGAGGGTGGGCAGTGCGGCGCCGACGAGGATGGCCAGCACCGACAGCGCGGGCATCCCGATCGCGAAGGTGCATCCGACGGTGGCGAAGGCCGAGGGGCAGTACGGTTCGGCGGCCGTGCCGGTGACGACCTCGGTGAGCACCCCGGCGGTCTTGTCGATCACGTAGCTGATGCCCAGCAGGGCGCCGAGCGAGAGCATGATCATACCGGCGCGCAGCCAACCGCGCGTGTGCCGCAGGGACCGCAGGGCCAGCCACGACAGGTCGAGCAGTGCCGCAGCCAGGTACGCCGCGTACGTCAGGGTGTAGACCGTCAGGGTGGGCTGGCTGCGGTAGAGGCCGGTGAAGATCCCCAGTCCCGGCGGCAGCCTGCTGGCGAAGAACATGACCACCATCACCACCACGGCGACAACGAGCGCGATCAGCCGAGGGCGCACCCGGGAGGGGACCTGCTCGTCGGGGCAACCGATGTAGAGCATCAGGTGCAGGAAGCCGAAGGCGGCGACCAGGGTGCACACGTTGGACAGCAGTCGGCCGAGTCCGGGGTGGAGTTGACTCTCCAGTTGCTGGGCGATCGGTGCCAGTGCGACGAACGCGCTCCCCAGGGCCAGACAGCTCACCATGAGCGGGATCTCGGTCGGTCGTTTCCCACGCCGGTACATCCACGAGCGATAGCCCGCGACGGCGAAGCAGATCACCGCTGTGGTGAGAAACAGCGCACTGGTGTTCATCGACTAGCTTCCGAAGACGTACTCGAGACGGGAAAGACGCCGGGCCGTGGGCGAGCTGGTGTCGTCGACGACCACCTGCGTGCGGTGGTGCAGCGCCCGCTGGTGCAGCAGCGTGGCGATGAGTTCGGCTTCCTGCTCCTCGGTGGTCGTGCTCACCCGGTCCAGCAGGTGCACGAACGCCGCGGGAGCCAGATCGGGAGCCAGGCGCTGGGCCTCCTGCTCGGAGAGCACGCAGCGCCCTCGGTGCGCGCTGATCAGGTGGCCGATCTCGTGCAGGATGATGTGGTCCTGGTGCACCGTGCTGGTGTTGCCCGGGTAGGCGATCACGTCGTGGTCGGCGTTCGCGTGCCACGCGCCCGAGCTGTCACCGGCCTTCCAGGACACCTCGCACAGGTCGATGTCGCGCCCGCGGTGGTGTTCCAGCCGGTCGAGGAACTCGTTGACGTGCCAGGGAGCGGGAAGACCGACCGCGGCGACGAGCGCGCGGACCCGGGACTCGCAGCGTCGACGCAACCGAGCAGGGCTCACGGGGGGACTCGTTTCTTCCGGAGTTTCCGCGAGCGGGTGGGGCGCCTGTCGGCAGCACGCGGGTGTCCCACCCGCCGCAGTGGCGGTGTTCATGCTCTCACGTCTCGTCGCCACCGGGTTTACGTCGTCCACGCCGCTCACGGGGCTGTTGTTCGTAGCTGTGCAGGGTGTCGACGAGGTTCGAGACCGTCCGGCGCCCCCGGGCGTCGAGCGTCATCACCCGTTCGGCGATGTTGCGGGTCTCGTCGTCGGCGTAGCGCACCAGCTCGCCGATCTGGGCGTCGACCCGCTCGGCCACCTCCTCGTCGAGGAAGTAGCTCGCCGGGACGCCGAAGAAGTCGGCCAGCGCCTCCACGTGATGGATGCGGGGGAAGGGCTGCTTGCCCTTGGCGAGCTGGTTGATGTAAGCGGCGGTCATCGCCCCGGCGTGGTGCCGGATGCCGGCCTCGATCTCCCGGTAGCTGTAGGCACCCCGGTCCGGTGGGTGCACGGTCGCGATGAGGTGGGCGAGCTTGTCGGAGAAGGACCGTTTGTGCTGATGCGACTCGCTCATTCCCGACCCCCGGTATCGCCGTGCTGCCCGCGCGGTAACACGTGTTCGGCATCAGCATAGTAGGTACGTTGACAGTTGGCACGTGCACTGTAAACATGTGAATACGGCACGGGCAGGGGTGTTCCCCTGCGGTGGCCGGGGTGCCCGGTACGTGGGGGTGTACCGGGCACCGTGCCTGTTCAGCCGGTGATCTCCCGGAGCAGCCGGTCCTGCTCGCCTGCGCCGAGGAACGAGGCGCGCACCGAGTTGGCGGCGAACTCCCGAAGCGCGGCGTCGTCGAATCCGAGCTCCTGGCGCACGGCGTGGAAGTTGTCCCCGACGTAGCCGCCGAAGTAACTCGGGTCGTCGGAGTTGAGCGTGGTGAGCACTCCGGTGTCCACCAGTCGCGGCAGGCAGTGTTCGTCCAGTGTGTCCACGCAGCGCAGCCGCACGTTGGAGAGCGGACACACCGTCAGCGGAACCTGGTCACGAGCGATCCGCCTGAGCAGCGCGGTGTCCTCGACGGCGCGGATGCCGTGGTCGACGCGGTCGACCCCGAGCACGTCCAGCGCCTGCCACACGTACTCCGGTGGCCCCTCCTCGCCCGCGTGCGCGACCAGGCGCAGTCCCGCCTCGCGGGCGCGGTCGAACACGGGCGCGAAGGCGTCGGGCGGGAAGCCGGCCTCGGCGGAGTCCAGGCCGACACCGGTGAGCTTGTGCGCGTGCGGCAGCAGCTCGTCGAAGGTGGCCATCGCGCTGTCGGGACCGTGGTCGCGCAGGAAGCAGGCGATCAGCCTGGTGGTGACGCCGAACCGCTGCTCGCTGGTCGCCAGCGACGCCTCCAGCCCGTCGAGCACCGTCTCCAGCGCCACGCCCCGCGTGGTGTGGGCCTGCGGGTCGAAGAAGATCTCGGCGTGGCGCACGCCCTGCTTCCGGGCGCGGTCGAGGTAGCTGTCGGTGAGGTCGGTGAAGTCCTGCCGCGTGCGCAGCACGTCCATGCCCGTGTAGTACAGGCCGAGGAACGACTGGAGGTCGCTGAAGTCGTAGCGCCGCCGCAGGTCGGCGACGTCGGCGTAGGGCAGCGTGATGCCGTTGCGCCGGGCGCACTCGAACGCCAGCTCCGGCTCCAGCGCCCCCTCGATGTGCAGGTGCAACTCCGCCTTCGGCACCGTCAGCGCCGTGTCCTCGGGACTCACCGTGTCTCCTCGTCGTGGTCACGCCCGCTCTTGGCGGGCTCGGCCGTTCGGACAGGAGGACCAACCTACCGGTGGCGCCACGGGTTCGTTGCGAGTAGGGCTTGTGATTTTTCTGGTATGCTCACTCTCCGAGAATGGAGCACACTACCCAGTACTCGTCCTCTTCCGAGGTCACTCCGCATGCCGCGCTGCCGTCCGTGGCCATCGCGACGAATTCGGGTTGCCCGGGAAAAGCGGTTAATTCTTGCGCGAGTCGAATGCTGGGGGAGAGTTGAACGCGTGCCCAGGGGAGGCGAAAGGAGCCTGGTGCGCTGATGCTGACCAAAAAAGATCCGTCCGGATTGATTATTTTTTTGTCGTGGGCGTGCGTGAGCCATTCTTGGTTTACTTGTTCGAGTGCGTCGTCCGCGTCTTCGGCGATGGTGGCGCTGGGGCGGATTTCGAGATTCGACACGGCCTTCCAGGCCTGTTCCGGATCGGGGATTTGTGCGTTTGTTTCCGGGCCGATAACCGCAAGTCCTGCTTTTTTGACTTTTTGGTCGCGTTCCGCTTCTGTGATGGTGTTCATTGGTCTACCTCGGGTAGTAGTGATGATGAGATCCGCCGATCTGTTGGTACCGCTCGATGTCTCTGTTGTGTTCGTCGCTCCATCCGAAGTCTACGGCTTCTCTCGCTGGGTCGCCCTTTGGTTGCCCTGAGTGGAAGTGTGGTTCTCCGTCGTTGGTGTGCTCGGCTATGACCCTGGACCCGTTGCTGGTTTCGAATTGCCTGTAATGGCCGTGCGTTCCCGAGTCCTCGGAATATCGATACCCTGGGATCCCTCGTCGTGAGGGATCGTTTCCGACCTCCCATCGTTGGTCGGGCTCGGTTCCGCGTGGTATTCCTGCGCGGTCGTGAGCTGCGTCGAGCGCTTCTTGTCGACTGCTGTGGTAGACATTGCACGCGGCAAGTCCCAGCGGGTCGATCCATTTGTTCGGGTTCCCGACGTACCGGTGCGGATTCGGGCCTGCGACCAGACCCAGCGGATCGGTGCTCGCGTACCTCCCTGTAGTCGGGTCGTAGTGGCGGTGGTAGTTGTAGTTGAATCCGGTTTCCGGGTCGTGGTACTGACCCGGGAATCGCAGGGGAGTGTAGGCACCCGCGCGACTCTGGTCGAGGGTGGTGCCCCACAGCGTGGTGTGGTGGTACCAGGCGATCCCACCGTGGTCGTTGACGAGCTCGGTCGGCGTACCGACGAGGTCGGTGACGATGGAGTAGAACTGCTCGTCCACCCACTCCTGCGGCGCGCGGCGCAGCGGGGAGCGCTCGTTCTGGGTGATCGGCTTGAAGGTGCCGGGCTCGTAGTTCCACACGGTCACTCGGGCGTCGCCGAGCTGCGGCCCGTTGGGCACCCCGTCGCTGTGGGCCTGCTCGGCCAGTGCCACGCCGTCCCAGACGAAGTCGACCTGCTCGGCCACCCGCGACCGGTCCGGGGTGAGGCGCTGCTTGCACACGCGTCGTCCCAGTGGGTCGTAGCGGTAGAGCCAGTAGGTGCCGTCCGGGGTGAGGCAGCCGACGAGCCGGTCGTCGGCGTCCCAGTAGTAGCGCCAGGTGTTCGGCTTGTGCGACAGGCGCTTCTGCTGCCGCAGCACCACGCGCCCCTGCGGGTCGTGCTCGTAGCGCACGTTGCCCGCGCGCCGGATCAGCGTGCCCGTGTACTCGCGATCGCCCACGGCGTCGGCGTCACCGGCGGTCGGCGGGGTGGGCCAAGACGCCTGAGCGACATTGCCCGCCGCGTCGTAGGCGTAGCGCTCGGTCCAGCCCGCGCCGTGCACGGCCGTGACCCGCCCGCCCCGGTCGAGGTCGAACAGGCGCGGGCCGGCCAACTGGTCGTCGATGCCGGTGAGGAACCCGTCCTCGCGGTAGGTGTAGGAACGCTGCTGGAGCTGGCGCCCGGCACCGCCGGTGATGCTCTGCGACCGCAACTGGTGGCTGGCGTCCCACTCCTGGTCCAGCACGGCCTCCGTGCCGAGCCCGCGCCGAACCTCGCGCCCCACGGCGTCGTGCTCGAACCGCAGCGTGCGACCGGCGGTGTGCAGCGCGACGGGCCGGCTGTTGGCGTCGTGCTCCCACGTGCTCTCCGCGCCGGAGGGAGTGCGTCGCATGATCCGCCGTCCGAGGGCGTCGTAGTCGGACCGCACCGTGCGGCCGTTGACGCTCTCGGCCAGCACCCGCCCCAGCGGGTCCCGCTGGAAGGTGACCCGGGTGTCACCGTCCACGGCCTCCAGCAGCCGCCCGACGTCGTCGTAGGTGAACGCGGTCGTCACCGAGCCGGAGCGGCGTTCGACGACGTTGCCCAGCACGTCGCGGGCGAAGAACGTCGTCTCGCCGACGCCGTTGGTGCGCTCCAGCAACTGCCCGGCCGGGTCGTGGCGGTAGGTGACCGTGCGCTCGTTGAAGTCGGTCTCGGCGACGAGATTGCCGGCCACGTCGTACTCGTAGCGCCACACCAGGCCCTGCTCGTTGGTGACGCTCGTCAGTCGCAGCTCGGTGTCGTAGCCGAACTCCAGGCGCGTGCCGTCGGGACGCACCTCGGCGCTGGGCAGGTCGAAGTGGGTGATCTCGGTCTCGGTGACCTGACCCAGCGCGTCGACGTGGGTGCGCAGGTTGCCCTCGCCGTCGTAGCTCCACCGCTCGGTCGCGCCGTCGGGCAGGACGCGCCGGGCGGGTTTGCCGTCGGTGGTCCAGCCGAAGCGGGTCACCCCGCCCGCCGGGTCGGTGATGGTGCTGATGCGACCGAAGCCGTCGCGCTCGTAGCGCGTGACGGCGCCCAGCGGATCGACCACGCTCACCGGCAGCCCGGCGGCGTCGGTCTCCACCCGCCGCGTGTTGCCCAGCGCGTCGGTGACGCCGCTCAGGTGCCCGTGCTCGTCGTAGGCGTACGTCGTGGTGGTGCCGGTGGGGTCGGTGACGGCGGTGAGGTTGCCGCGCTCGTCGTAGCGGCGGTGCGAGACGGTCCCGTCCGGCGCGACGACCGTCGTCGGCAGGTGCCGCTCGTTGTACTCCAGCAGCGTCTGACCACCGTTCGGGCGGGTCGCCCGCGTCAGGTTGCCGGACTCGTCGTAGTCGTAACGGACCGTGCGCCCGAGCGCGTCCGTGCGCGAGAGCAGCCGGTCGTGGCCGTCCCATTCGGACAGCTTCTCGTTGCCCGCCGGATCGACCTCGCGGACCGTCTGACCGGCCTCGTTGAGGTGGTAGGCCGTTCGCCGTCCCAGCGAGTCGGTCCAGTAGGTGACGCGGTCGACGTCGTCGTACTCCAGGGACCCGCTGAGGAAACCGCCCGCCCCCTCGGCCCGGACACAACGACCCCGCTCGTAGGTGTAGCGGTACCAGGCACCGTTGCGGTCGGTCCAACTCGTGATCCGTCCCGCCTCGTCGTAGCCGAACCGCAGCGGCTCGCCGGAGGCGTTGACCACACCGGTGAGTCGGCGGTCCTCGTAGTCGTAGCGGACGAGCCGCGTTTCCTCGTCGCCGTCGCGCAACGACAGCGACGTGACGAGCCCCTCGTGGGACTCGACCCCGATGCGGTAACCACCGCTGTGCCGGACTTCCAGCGGTGCTCCGGAGGAGTCGTGCTCGACGTCGATGCGGTGACCGTTGCGATCGGTGATCGAGGTCAACGGCAGTACGGAGTCGCCGGGCGCGAAGTACAGCGTCCGGCTCTGGGCGGGGTCGCTGATCGCGTACCCGCCGTCGTCGGTGCGCGACAGCGGGCGGTGAGGCCCCTTGTCCGCCATGACCGAGGCGCCGGGGGCCGGATGCGGGTAGGCGATCAGCGTGCCGTCGTCGGCGGCGAAACAGACGTTGCTCTCGTCGACCTCCAGCCGTTGGTCCAGCGTGGACCCCCACGTGGGGCCGAAGAAGCGCCCCACCCGGTAGGACGACAGATGCACTCGCTTGATGACCAGCGGCAGCGCGGCCGGGAGTTCGACGTCGGTCTGCGCCAGCACCATGGAACCGGTGGCGACGTCGATCGGATCGCCGCACTGGTTCTTCTGGCTCGCCGGGCTGCTGTTCTCGGGGGTACCGGCCCCGTTCTTGTTCATGCTCGGCGGCTTCGAGCCGTCCGGGGTCTTGGTGCCCGACGGGGTGGTGTTCGCCGGCCCGTTGCCGTCCGGTGACGAGCCGTCCGGTTTGCTCGGGGACGAGGGCGTGTCGGTCGGCGTGGCGTCGGTGCTGGACGGGTTCGTGCTCGCCGGGGCATCGGTGCCCGCGGGGTTGGCGCCGGCCGGCGCGTCGGTGCTCGACGGGGTGGTGCTCGCGGGGGCGTCCGGGCCGCCGCCCTTGCCGCTCAGGCCCTTCCTGATGGCCGCCCAGATCTCGTCCAGCCTGCCCATGAGCGGCTGGAGCTTCTCCAGCGAGCGGTTGAGCTTGACGATGAAGTCCTTGATCCGGTTGACCCATTTCGAGATCAACGACACCGCCGAGGACACCACGTGCGGCGTGGCGATGCCGAGGGTGCCGCCGAGCTCGGCGGTCCACTGCGGGATCCGGACGACGATCGCCGAGACGCACTCGGCGATCAGGTCGCGCACGAGCTCGCGCACGAGGCCGACCAGCACGCCCACCAGCTCGACGACCGTGCCGATGGTGTCCGCGGCCGTGGAGGCGGCCTCGATCCGCTCGGCCTGCTTGGCGGTGGCGGCCTGGTAGGCCTCGGCGGCCTTGCCGGTCCAGCCCTCGGTGACGCTGGTGATCTCGGCGGCGAAGTCCTTGGCGACCTCACCGACGCTCTCGGCGACGTTGCGCCAGCTCTGCGCGTACGCGGCGATCTGGTCGGCGTCGCCGGTCAGCCACTCCAGCGCGTCCGACAGCGGTTCGACGTGTTCGATCAGCCACGACACCGCGTACTGCGCCAGCGTGCCCAGCGGGTCCATCGCCAGCGACAGCGCCTCCAGCCCGGTTCCGACACCGCCGAGGGCGATCTCCGACCAGGAGCCGGACTCGATGCCGCTGTGGAGGTCCTCGGCGGACTCGGCGATGCCGATTCCGGTCACGGCCTCGGTGGAGTCCTGGCGCTCGGCGATCAGCGGGTTCGGCTCGCTCATCAGGGCTCGATCTCCCGCAGCAAGGCGTCGTTGCCGCTCTCCGTCTCGTCATAGGTCGAGGCGGCCCGCCGCACGTTCGAGGCGGTGTCGTTCATCGCCTCCGACGCCCGGGACAGCGCGTCGACGCCGGGTCGGGAGACCCCCTGCACGATCGGTACGAAGAAGGCGCAGATCTTGCCGTAGGCCTCGGTGCTCATGGTCACCTGCTCGGCGGCGCCGACCGCCGTGTCGAGCCGGTCGGCCAGCGCCCGCAACTTCTTGGCGTGCCCGCGCAGCTCCTCCGTCGAGGTCTCGAAACCCTCACCGTCGCCCATGATCCCTCCGAAAAGTGCCGGTCAGCGCAAGTACGTGGTGCCGTCGTCGTCCGGGGGCTGCTCCTCCTCGGCGTCGGCGTCCTCATCGGGAACCGGGAACCGCCGCCGGTAGGAGTCCGTGACCGCGTTGACGGTGTCCTCGTCGTCACCGACCGTCTCCGTCATCACGGCCGAGACCTGCTCGGTGATGCCCGCCTGCGCGCGCTGGATGGTCGACATCACCGCCGCGGCGACCTCGGAACCGGAGCGCCTGCGCACGTCGTCGGAGATGGTCATGTCGGTGACGGCTCCCCCGGAGTCGACGGTCACCCGGACCAGCCCGTCGCGGGAGGAAGCCGTCGAGGAGACCTCGCTGACCTGCTGCTGCATCCGCTGGTAGCGCGCGGCCTTGGCCTCGACCTGGGCGGCCCAGTTCTCGATGCCCTCGCGGGCGCTCGCGCCGTCCATCCCGAATACCGGCTCGCTCATGTGCGTTTCCTCCTCGTTGGAGCCACTGCCGGAGGTCCGACGGCACGAAGCGTGCTCGGGTTCCATCGCGTACGTGGTCGCGAAAACATGAAACCCCATCGAGAAGGCTCCGTGGCACGTTTCGCGCGGAGTTGCTCCGAACGGCCCAGCGCGCCGGAGGAACTCGAAGATCATCAACATCGGACTTCCGGAACCCTTTCTGGCAGGTCAGTGCGGGTTCGCGGGCAGGCCTGTGATAAGTAGGGCAGGTGAGCATGCAGCCGCTGGCCACCTCCGTACACCGCGCCTACACCCCCGATCTCGATCCGCAGGACTTCTACCGGATGTTGCGCCTGCGCGTGGACGTCTTCGTGGTCGAACAGCAGTGCGCCTACGCCGAACTCGACGGCCGTGACCTCGAACCGGACACGCGGCACTTCTGGATCGACTCCGCCGACGGAGTGCTCGGCTACCTGCGGCTGCTGGAGGAACCCGGAGGCATCGTGCGGATCGGCCGGGTCTGCACCGCCGACATCGGTCGGGGCATGGGGCTGGGCCGGAAACTCATGCACGCCGCCGTGGCCGAGTCCCGGCGTTCGCCGACCGTGCTGTCGGCCCAGACCTACGCGGTGGAGTTCTACCGGTCCTTCGGATTCGCCGTCGACGGCGAGGAGTACGACGAGGACGGCATCCCGCACGTGGACATGCGCCGCGAGCCCGTGCTGCCGAAGTGAGGTCGCGCCGGGTGGCGCGGGTTACACGACGCCGTCGCGGCATTGGGCGAATGCGGTGGTTCTGAGACGATGCACGACGGTCCAGCAAGGAGCGGTTGAGGGAAGCCGGTGCGAATCCGGCACGGCCGGCGCCACTGTGACCGGGGAGCGTGCCTCCCCCGAGAGCCACCGGGGTGACCTGGGAAGGCCGGAGGGCGCGGAGATCCGGGAGTCAGGACACTGCCGCTTGCTTGCCTCACAACCCGGGGCGTCCGAGACCCGAGGAAGGAATCCAGGCATGACCGCTGCGATCGCGCGGTATCCCTTCTCCGCCGTGGTTGGCCACGACGACCTACAACTGGCTCTGCTGCTCAACGCCGTGCACCCACGGATCGGCGGTGTGCTGGTGCGCGGCGAGAAGGGCACGGCCAAGTCCACCATCGTGCGTGCGCTGGCCGCGCTGCTGCCCGCCCTGTCCACGGTGTCCGACTGCCGGTTCGGCTGTGACCCGCGGGACCCCGATCCCGGCTGCCCGGACGGTCCGCACGGTGACGCCGAGACGCGGGAGCGTCCGGCCGAGCTCGTCGAGCTGCCGGTCGGCGCCACCGAGGACCGGTTGATCGGGTCCCTCGACGTGGAACGGGCGCTGACCGAGGGCGTGCGCGCCTATCAACCGGGGCTGCTGGCCTCGGCCCATCGGGGTGTGCTCTACGTCGACGAGGTCAACCTGCTGCACGACCATCTCGTGGACCTGTTGCTGGACGCGGCGGCGATGGGGCGTTCCCACGTCGAACGCGAGGGCATGTCGATCTCGCACGCGGCGTCGTTCCTGCTCGTGGGCACGATGAATCCCGAGGAGGGCGAGCTGCGGCCACAGTTGCTGGACCGCTTCGGGCTCACCGTGCAGGTCTCGGCCTCCCGCGAGGTCGCCACGCGCACCGAGGTCGTGCGTCGCAGGCTGGCCTTCGAGGCCGACCCGGTGGGCTTCGCCGAGCAGTGGGCGGCCGAGGACGCCGAGCTGGCCAAGCGCATCGCCGTCGCCAGGGAGCGCGTGGGTTCCGTCGTGCTGCCCGACTCGGAGGTGCGGCGGATCGCGGCGCTGTGCGCGTCGTTCGAAGTGGACGGTATGCGCGCGGATCTCGTGCTCGCGCGGACCGCCGTCGCGCACGCGGCCTGGCGAGGTGTCGACACGGTCGCCGAGGAGGACGTGGCGGCGGCGGCGCGGTTGGCGCTGCCGCACCGCAGGCGTCGCGATCCCTTCGACGAGCCCGGTGTCGAGGAGGAGCAGCTGCAGCAGGCGCTCGAGGACGCCGCCGAGTCCGCTCGTTCGGACGGCGACGGGGAGGGAGACGGCGGAGACGACGGGGACGGCGGAGACGGCGGGGACGAGGAACCGCCCCAGGGACCGGACGGTGGTGGTCCGCCCGACGACGGCCCCGAAGGCCCGGACAGTGGTCCGGGGGGTGGTGGCCCCGAGGACGGCGAGCAACCGCGCGGCCGCGATGGTCAACCCCGTCAGGACAGCCAGGACGATTCCGGGCAGGCTCCCGAGGAGCGGGATCCCGCCGCTCCGAACTCCGCTTTCAAGGCGCGACTGCTGGAGGTTCCCGGGCTGGGTGAGGGCGCACCGGGACGCCGGTCGCGGTCCCGGTCGCGCACCGGCCAGGTGGTCCGTCCTTCCGGTGTGGACGGCAGCGGTATTCATCTGCCCGCCACCCTCGTGGCTGCGGCCCCGCACCAGGCCCAGCGCGGCCGGAAGGGGCCCGGTCTGGTGCTGCGTGGTGACGACCTGCGGCACTCCGTGCGAGAGGGGCGCGAGGGGAACCTGGTGCTTTTCGCCGTGGACGCGTCGGGGTCCATGGCCGCGCGTGAGCGCATGTCCGCGGTCAGCGGCGCGGTGCTGTCGCTGCTCCGTGATGCTTACCAGCGCCGGGACAAGGTCGGTGTGGTGACGTTTCGGGGAGATGCCGCCGAGGTGGCGCTTCCGCCGACGTCCTCGGTGGACACCGCCGCGACGCGGATGCGGCGGTTGCGCACGGGAGGGCGCACGCCGCTGGCGGACGGCCTGCTCAAGGCACGCAAGGTCGTGATGACCGAGCGGCTGCGCGATCCGCAGCGGCGTCCGCTGCTGGTGCTGCTCACCGACGGCAAGGCGACCGTGCCCGCGGAAGCCCCGGCCGCGCGGGAGCAGCGCAGCCGCAAATCGGTCGACGACGCGCTGCGCTCGGCGGCGCTGCTGACCGATCTCGGCGTGGCCTCCGTGGTCGTGGACTGCGAGAACGGTCCGGTCAAACTCGGCATGGCCGACAGGCTCGCCGGAGTGCTGGACGCTCCGTGCCTGCGGCTGGAGGAACTCTCGGCGGACAACGTCGCCGGGGTCGTGCGTGCGGCCCGTGAGGGCACACCGCAACCCGCTTGATCTCGTTTTGATTACGAGGGTGCTGCCCTCGTGTGTATCTTGCTACGATGTTGAGCGTCCACCTGACCCCCAGGGGTGGACTTAGCGCCCCCGGAACTCCCGGTGACCCCCAGGCCGGTCGAGTTCGGGGGCGCCCTTATGTCCGAGGCTCATCGTGCGGCAGCCGGTCGGGCGGTGGGGCCGCGCCCGTCGCGACCGCGAAGATCGACGGCTTCTCGGCGGTGACGTGTTGTCATGGAGCCATGAGCTCACACCTGCGTCCTGTCGAGCACGTGGACGACTGGATCGCGCCCCGGTTCGGGGATGTCACCGGCCGGGTCGGGTCGACCGTGCCGCACGGTTTCGCGGCGTACGCGCGCATCCTGCACCCGCTGGAAGACGCCGAGGACGAGCCGGCCACCTGGAGCGATGTCGCCGCTTTCACCGGCAGCCACGAGCACGCGCTGATGCAGTTCGGCGCGATCTCCCGGTCACCGGAGTGGCCCGGCACCGAGCCGGAGGAGGGGAACCTCTCCCCGGATCGGTTGGAGCGGTTGTGCGACGTGCTGGATCGCCACACACCGGCGGAGGCCGAGTGCTTCTTCGCGCTGTGGGAGGGGTACGGATGGGTCCACGGCAGCCCGGGCGTGGTGATCATGGGCAGTGACGAGGTCGTGCCGCCGGCGTTTCCGCCGGAGGTGCTGAACGGTCCGCGGCTGCGTCACTGGGGAGGGCGGGACTACCTCGTCTTTCGCGGCGGGCTGCGCGCCGCGTCCGAGATGGGGTGGCACCGCGACGAGTGGTTCAGTCCGCAGTCGCCCAACCTGTTCTGGCCCGCGGACCGGAGCTGGTGCGTGGCCACCGAGATCGACTTCGACTCCACCCTCGTCGCGGGGACGGCCGAGCTCGTCGCCGACGTCCTCGCCCACCAGGGGCTGGAGGCGTGGTCCGTCGGCCCCGAGGACTCCCTCACCGTCGACGGAGACCACCTCAACCGCTGACGGGCCACGACACCGCGTAACTCTTCCCGGCAGGTTGGTGGTTTCCCGGTTTCGCGCGAAACCGGGAAACCCTGCGTTCGCGGTCGCCCGCTTCGCCGTCCCGCGACATTCGTCACCGGGGGCAGTGGTGTCGGTCCCCGCGCGCGTCCCGTGCCGTTAGGGTCGACGAACCTGCTCGCCAACGTCGACACGAGGACACCACATGCCACAGGGACAGCCGGAGACCGTGCCCGACGACGGGATGACCACGCGCCAGCGCCGCAACCGGCCGCTGGTCATGGTGCACACCGGTGAGATGAAGGGGAAGTCCACCTCGGCCTTCGGGCTCGCGCTGCGCGGGTGGAACCAGGGCTGGCCGATCGGTGTGTTCCAGTTCGTCAAGTCGGCCAAGTGGCGCGTCGGCGAGGAGTCGGCCTTCAAGGCGCTGGGCACGTTGCACGACGAGACCGGCCAGGGCGGCCCGGTCGAGTGGCACAAGATGGGCGAGGGCTGGTCCTGGACCCGCAAGAAGGCCACCGAGGAGGATCACGCCGCCTCCGCGCTGGAGGGCTGGCACGAGATCGCCCGGAGGCTGTCCGAGCAGCGCCACGGGCTCTACGTGCTCGACGAGTTCACCTACCCGCTGCACTGGGGCTGGGTCGACGTCGACGAGGTGGTGGCCACGCTGCGGGACCGGCCCGGACACCAGCACGTCGTCATCACCGGCCGCAACGCGCCGCAGGCGCTGATCGACGCCGCCGACCTGGTCATGGAGACCTCGAAGGTCGCGCACCCGATGGACCGCGGCCAGAAGGGCCAGAAGGGCATCGAGTGGTGAGCAGGCTGGTGCTGGCCGCTCCGGGGTCCGGGCACGGCAAGACCACCGTGGCCACCGGCCTGCTGGCCGCGTTGCGGCGGCGCTCGACGCGGGTGGCCCCGTTCAAGGTGGGGCCGGACTACATCGACCCCGGCTATCACGGCATCGCCTCCGGGCTGCCCGGCCGCAACCTCGACCCCGTGCTCGTGGGCGAGGAGCGGATCGCACCGCTGTTCGCCCACGGGCGAGCCGGAGCCGAGCTGTCGGTGATCGAGGGCGTCATGGGGCTGTTCGACGGCCGGATCGACGGCCCCGGGGACGGTCCCGCCTTCGGGTCGACCGCGCACGTGGCCGCGCTGCTCGACGCGCCGGTGGTGCTCGTGGTCGACGCCAGGGGGCAGAGTCACAGCCTGGCCGCGCTGTTGCACGGGTTCCGGAGCTTCCACTCCCGGGTGCGCATCGCGGGAGTGATCCTCAACCGCGTCGGCTCCGAGCGCCACGAGCACGTGCTGCGCGAGGCCGCCGACGTGGCCGGCCTGCCGGTGCTCGGCGTGCTGCCGCGCACCGACGGGTTGAGCGTGCCGTCCCGGCATCTGGGGCTCGTCACGGCCGCCGAGCACGGTCACGAGGCGAACCGCGCCGTGGAGGAGATGGCCGACACGGTCGAGACGGGTGTCGACCTCGACGCCGTGGTGAGCCTGGCGGAGTCGGCGCCGGAACTGGACGTGGCCGCGTGGAAACCGCGGGACGTGGTCCGCACCGACGCTTCCTCCACGCGCCCGACGGTGGCGGTGGCGGGGGGACCCGCCTTCACCTTCGGCTACTCCGAGCACGTGGAACTGCTGGAGGCCGCCGGCGCCGAGGTCGCGGTGGTCGACCCGCTGCACGACGAGGCCCTGCCGCCGGGAACGGCCGGTCTGGTGCTGCCGGGTGGATTTCCCGAACAGCACGCCGCCGAACTCTCGGCGAACGCCGCCCTGCGTCGCGAGATCGCCGCGTTCGCCGCCGAGGGGGCGCCGATCCACGCCGAGTGCGGCGGCCTGCTGTACCTGGCGAAGGAGCTGGACGGCCATCCGTTGTGCGGCGTGCTCGACGCGCGCGCCGAGATGTCGCCACGGCTGACCCTGGGGTACCGGGACGCGGTGGCCGCGAGCGATTCCGTGCTGTTCGAGCAGGGGGCCAGGGTCGGTGGTCACGAGTTCCACCGCACGGTCCTGCGGCCGGATCACGGTGAGCGGCCGGCCTGGTACTGGCGTCGCGACCGACCGGTCGCCGAGGGTTTCGTGCGCAGTGGCCTGCACGCTTCCTATCTGCACACGCATCCGGCCGGGCATCCCGAAGCCGTGGAGCGTTTCGTGGAGAGCTCCCGGCGCCACCGCGGGTGACCCCCGGTGGTGCCCGAAGTGGCGGCATTGCGGGGGCGCTCGGATCACACGATACGGTCGGTACCCATAAGGGCGGCCGGAGAGCGGCGGACGGGTCACTCGATGTGCCCGGGTGTCACGGCTCGTGACGATCGCGTTGTCCGAACCGAACGTGTCCGCAGTGGATGGAAGAGCCGGATCCGTCCACCGTGGCAGTACTTCCACCGCGGTAAAAGGAGAGCGACTCTCATGACAGGGCGGATCTCGTTCATCGGCGCCGGGCCTGGTGCGGCCGACCTGATCACGGTGCGCGGTGCTCGGCGCATCGGCGAGGCCGACGTGGTGATCTGGGCGGCGAGCCTGGTGACTCCCGAATGCGTCCGGGAGCACGCTCGCGCCGAGGTCGAGCTGGTCGACGCGACGCGCTTGACGGACGAGGCGGCGGTGGAGATCTACCGCCGTGCCGAACGTGACGGTCTCCGAGTCGCGCGACTGCACTCGGGTGACCCCGCGCTGTGGGGAGCGATCCGCGAGCAGTACGCCGCGTGCACGCGCATGAATCTGTCCGTGGAGATCGTGCCGGGCGTGGCCGAGTTCTCGGCCGCGGCGGCGTCGGTCGGCGGGGAGATGACCTCGACCGAGTTCGCGCCCTCCGCGGTGATCACCCGGTTGGAGGGCGGCCGGACCTCGCTGCCCACCGGCGACCGCGTGCGGGAGTTCGTCCGGGACGGTACGACGCTGGCGCTGTCGGCTTCGGCGGCCCGTACCGGTGAACTCGTCGAGGAGTTGCGCGCAGGAGGCCACCCCGACGACGTTCCGGTCGTGGTCGCCTACAAGGTGAGCTGGCCGGACGAGCTCGTGCTGCGCACCACGCTCGGCGAGCTGGAGTCCACCGTCAAGCAGCACAAACTGTGGCGGCACACGTTGTTCCTCGTCGGCCGGGCGCTCACCGAGGGCGAGACCCGGCGGCGCTACGGCAGGGCGAGCTCCGGTGGTTCCGGGCGCGCCGGTTCGGCGGCCCGCCGCTTCGCCGAACGCGGCTCGGGCCGCTCGGCGTCCTCCGACGCGGAGGACGAGTCTCGGACGAACGACCCGGAAGCCGTGCCACGCCAGCGCGATGACGATCGCGGGGGCCGACCGGACTCCGATGTCGCCTGGTGGGCCGTGCGTGACTGGCAGCAGAGCGCGCGGGGCGCCACCCGGATCGCCGCCGATCGCGTCGCCACGCGGCGTGCGCCTCAGCCCGACCTGTTCGGGCAGGAGCAGCCGACCGAGACGACCGAGGACGGTGCCACCGTCACGGCGCAGGACGTCGTGGCGGCGGCGATGCGTACCGGTAAGAAGGTCACCGAGTTCGAGAGCGCGGCCGAGCCGGAGCGGTCCTCCGGTGCCGGGAGCGATGCCGCGTCCGAACAGGACTCTCCGGGATCCGCACCGGCCGCGGTCGACGAATCCGCGGTCGACGAATCCGCGGTCGACGAATCCGCGGATACGGCCGTTTCCCCCGATGCTGCCGAGCAGCAGCCCGTCGGGGAGGAGACGACCGACCAGTCCACCTCGACGCGGACCCAGGCGACGCCGAAGTCCCGCTCCAGGGCGAAGTCCGCGGCGAAGCAGGGCGGCACGCGACAGACCACGTCCAAGTCGACCACCTCGAAGTCGGGCGCGAAGTCGGGCGGGAAGTCCCGGTCCCGCCCCTCGTCGGAGACCGGCGGGACGAAAAGCTCCTGACCTCGTCATCCACAGCGGACTCCGTGGCCGTGGCAGACTTTCCGCGAGTGCGTCCGGACTTCGGATGCGATGGTGAGCACGTGATGCGGCAACCGAGACGAGGTGGGTGACGTGACGGTCACGGTGATCGGCATCGATGGTGGCCCGCTCCCGGACGGAGCTGAGGAGGCCCTGCATTCGGCGCGGCTCGTCGTCGGCTCCCGGAGACACCTGGAAGCGCACGTGCCCGAGGGCACCCGCACGCTCGAACTCGGGCCGTTCGATCCCGCGATGAACGCGCTCTCGTCACTGGCCGCAGGGGAGCTCGGCGTCGTGTTCGCCTCGGGTGATCCCGGCTTCTTCGGTGTGCTGCGCACGTTGCGGGAACGGGGCGTGCGCTGCTCGGTGCTGCCCGCGACCTCCAGCGTCCAGCAGCTGATGGCCCGCGTGGGGCGTTCCTGGGACGACGTGACGGTGGTCGCCGCCTACGAAGGGGACCTGAGCCGAGCCGCCAACGTCTGCCGGGCCCGTCCGGCCGTGGTGGTGCTGACCTCTCCGGGAGCGGGACCCGCGCAGCTCGGAACCGCGCTCCGGGGCTGGCGACGCAGCCTGACCGTGGGTGAGCAGCTCGGTGGTACCCACGAGCGACTGTCCACCGTGAGTCCCGAGGAAGCGGCTGAGCGGGCCTGGCAGGAACCCAACGTCGTGCTGTGCATGAGTGATCCGGACGCTGTCCCCCGGCGCGGGTGGTTCGCCGGTGGGGAACCGGTTCCGCCGGACGGATGGGCCCTGGACGAGAGCGAGTTCTCCCACCGCGACGGCACGATCACCAAGGCCGAGATCCGGGCCGTGGCCGTGGCCAAGCTGGCCCCGCGCCCGGGGGTGCTGGTCTGGGACGTCGGTGCCGGTTCCGGCTCGGTGGCGATCGAGTGCGCGCGGTTGGGCGCGGCGACCATCGCCGTGGAATCCGACGAGAGCCAGTCGGTGCGGATGGTCACCAACGCCGCCGGACACGGTGCGGACGTGCGGATCGAGGAGGGGACGGCACCGAAGGCGCTGCGTGAGCTGCCGAAGCCGGACGCGGTGTTCGTCGGCGGTGGTGAGTCGGAGGTGACCACCGCCTGCGCCTACGCCGGCGCCTCCCGCATCGTGGTGGCGCTGACGACGCTGGACCGCGTGGCGGTGACCCGGGAGATCCTCGGTGGTGCGGGATACCGGGTGGAGGGCGTGCAGCTGTCGGCCAACCGGATCACCGAGCCGCCGGAATCGCGGCTGGAGGCCGCCGAGCCGGTGGTGCTGATCTCGGGCGTTCGCGTCGGCGAGCGGGACGGGCAGTGAGCGACCGTCCGCTCGCGATCGGTCTCGGCGCGTCCAGTGGTGCTCCGCGTACGGCCGTGACCGAGGTGCTGGCGCGGCTCGTCGACGAGTCCGTGCTGTCCCCGCGAGCGGTACGAGCCTTCGCCACCGTCGAGGCCCGGGCCGGTGACCCGGCGATCCTGGAGGCCGTGCGGCGGTGTTCGTCGGACGGCGCGGTGCCGTTGTGGCCCTACCCGGCCGCGGAGCTGGCCGGGGTAGCGGTTCCCGGCCCCAGCGAGCTCGTGCGTGCCGAGATCGGCATCTCCAGCGTGGCCGAGGCGGCCGCGTTGCGGGCCGCCTCGGAGTGGGGAGCGGGCGCCGAGCTCGTGGCCGGGAAGACCAGGGGTGACCGCGTCACCGTCGCCGTCGCACGTATCGGGACTGCCTGAGCGGACCGCTCGGGACCTCTCAGGTGGGGATGTACACCTGGGTGTGCTGACGTTCGCCGATCTCGCCCGAGGCGGTGACGAGCAGTTCGTGGGACAGGTTCGACAGGGCGCGGGCCGCCGCGATCTCGTCGCCGATCTGCGGAACGTCCGGGTCCTCCGGGTGGCGCCGCGCCGTGCCGTGGCCGTGCACGATCCGGCCGCCGCCCGTCGTCATGCTCACGTCGGCCGTGGTCTCGGCTCCTGCCTCGACGACCCGCATGTCCAGGGTGAGGATCCTGTTCTCGTTCATGGTCGCCTCCCATGACGTCGGGACTCCATGATGCGCCTGATGAGGCCGTGATGCGACCGAACGGAGTGACACCGACACCCGGATGGTGGAACTCCTCGGCGCCGTCGAGCGCCGATCGCGGTGGGAGCGCTTCGGGGGCGAGGAGGGGTCGATGAAGTTCGGTGTCAACATCGTCAACCACGGCTGGGTGGCCGAGCCCGAGCACTTCCGCGGTTGGGCGCGGTTCCCGGAGTGGGCGGGGCTCCACGCGGCCCTGGTCTCCGACCACGTCGCGGTCACCCCCGATGTCGCCGAGCCCTAACCCGCGCCGTTCTCCGATCCGTTCACCACGCTGTCCTGGTTCGCGGGCATGACCGAGCGCATCGAGCTGGGCACCACCGTGACCGTGCTGCCCTGCCGGAACCCGCTGCTGACGGCTCGCGTCGCCGCCAACATCGACCGGTTCAGCGACGGGCGCCTGATCCTCGGGGGCGGGGCGGGGCGGGCCGAGCGGGAGTTCGAAGCCCTGGGGGTGCCCTTCGGCGAACGTGGTGCGATCACCGACGAGTACCCCACCGCGACCCACCGGCTGTGGGAGCGGCGGGAAGCTTCCTTCTCGGGGGAGTACATCTCCTTCCGCGACGTCGCCGCAGCGCCGCGTCCGGTACGCGAGCCCCACCCACCGATCTGGGTCGGAGGGTCGAGCCGGGCGGCCATTCGCCGGGCCGTGCGGCACGGCACCGCCTGGCACCCCGTCTTCCCGACGCTGGACTGGCTGCCCGTGCTGCGCGCCACGCCCGAGCAGGACCAGCGCACTCTCGAAGCCCTCGCCGAGCACGTCCTCGACCTCGCCGCCGAAGCTCCGCGCCAGCAGCCCCGTTAAGTGTGAATTTTTTCACTTTTTCTGCAGTGCTAAAGTGAAACCATGATTTCGCTTGACGGAATGAGGCGTACCCAGGCACGATGCCTGTCAATGGTGCGGGCCTGTGCGCTGGGAACGAGGGTCCTAGGCTGGCCGCATGGCATTGGTTGAACGTTCCCTCCTCGGGCCGGGCCCCTCCAACACCTACCCGGAGGCCACGGCAGGACTCGCCGCTCCGCTGCTGGGGCACCTCGATCCCGACTTCCTGGCGATGCTCGACGAGACGGGAAACCGGCTGCGCGCGGTGTGGGGCACCGAGAACCTCCGGACGCTGCCGCTGTCGGGCACCGGCTCCATCGGGATGGAGGCGGCCTTCGTCAACTTCGTCCGTCCCGGTGACGTCGTCGTGGTCGCCGTGAACGGACTGTTCGGTGAACGGATGTGCGATGTCGCCGACCGCTACGGCGCCGAGGTCGTGCGCGTGGACCACCCCTGGGGGCAGCCCGTGGACGTCCAGCGCGTCCTCGACGCGCACCCGTCGCCGGCCCTCGTCGCCGCCGTGCACGCCGAGACCTCCACCGGCGCGCGCAGCGACCTCAAGCACCTCGGCACCGCCCTGCGCGAGCGCGACGAGCGCACCCTGCTGCTCGCCGACTGCGTGACCTCCATCGGCGGCGAGGAGATCGCTCTCGACGACTGGGGCGTGGACATCGCCTACGCGGGTACGCAGAAGTGCCTCGGCGTGGCTCCGGGACTGGCTCCGTTCACCGTCTCCGAGCGCGCGTGGCAGCGTCGGGTGGAAAGGCCCACGACCTGGTACCTCGACCTCGGGCTCATCGGCAACTACGTCACGGGTGGCTCTTCGGGTGGCCGCGCCTACCACCACACGGCACCGACCGCGATGGTCGCTTCGCTGCACGCCGGGCTCGGACGGATTCTCGACGAGGGCATGCCGGCGGTCGCCGCGCGCCACCGCGAGGCGGGTGCGGCGTTGCAGGACGGTTTGCGCGAGATGGGGTTGGAGCTGTTCGCCTCCGAAGGACACCGGCTGAGCCAGCTCACCAGCGTGGTGGTGCCGGAAGGAGTGAACTCCGGCGACGTGCGCAAGCGACTGCTGACCGACTACGACATCGAGATCGGTGGAGGTGCCGGGCAGTACGCCAACAGCGTCTGGCGCATCGGTCTGATGGGCCACAACGCGCGCCTCGACCGCGTCGAGATGCTGCTGGGGGCGCTCAAGCGGGTTCTCGGCCGCTGAGGCGGTACGAACCCTCTCGTCGGCGCCCGGTCACTGCACGGCAGCGGCCGGGCGCTTTGCCGTCCGCTTCCGGCGATCGGACTCACATTCGGTCGAGGCCGCCTCGGCTGAACAGGGCAAATATCCTCGGACGAGCCGACGGGGCGGAAGCGGGGAATTGACCTGTCGTCCCGAACTGGGACACGATGCTTCGGCTGCCCGCGCAGGAACCCGGTGCGAATCCGGGACGGTCCCGCCACTGTGACCGGGGAGCGGACCCCGCCGCACGACCACGGTTCGAAAGCCGGAAGGTCAGGGGCTCCGCCGCGATCCGGAAGTCAGGACACTCGCAGGGCAGCCCGTGTCGTGACCACGACACGGGCAGGAGCCCCCTAGGGCGGGAGAACCCAGGAGGTCCACGGACGTGACGTCGTCGGACGAACTCTCGCAAGATTCGAGCACCGAGCGGCCCACCGGCTGGGGTGCCCTCGAACGCAGGAAGGTCACGCTCGTGGTGGCCGCTCTCGGCATGCTGCACCTGGTGGGGTGGGGTGCCTACTTCCTGTATCAGGACTCCTTCGGCACGGCGGGGAGTCTGGCCGCGGCGGGGACCACCGCC
This sequence comes from Halosaccharopolyspora lacisalsi, assembly GCF_014137975.1. Taxonomy (GTDB): domain Bacteria; phylum Actinomycetota; class Actinomycetes; order Mycobacteriales; family Pseudonocardiaceae; genus Halosaccharopolyspora; species Halosaccharopolyspora lacisalsi. The sequence continues at coordinate 664,570 of NZ_JACGWZ010000001.1, forward strand.
TATCTGCTCGGTTTGCGGCACGGTTTCGACGCCGACCACGTGGCGGTCATCGACGACGCGACGCGCCTGCTGATGCAGCGCGGGCGGCGCCCCGTCTCCACCGGCATGTGGTTCGCGTTGGGGCATGCCAGTGTCGTGATGGCATTGGCGCTGGTCGTGGCCTTCGTCGCCGGGCCCGCCGCGCAGGACTGGGCCGAACGCACCGGTGCGCACACCGCGTTGCTGGTGGACATCGCCGTGGTCGTGGTGGTCGGTGCGCTGGCCGTGCTCAATGCGCTGGTCCTGCGCGACGCGACCCGGCTGCTGCGCCGCGCGCGTCTCGGCGAGGTCGACGAGACCGAGATCGAGCGGGTACTCGGGCGCCGGGGTCTGCTGGCGCGGCTGCTGCGGGGACGGATGCGCCTCGTCGTGGCCCGGTCGTGGCACCTGTTCGGCATCGGCCTGCTGTTCGGGCTGGGGATGCAGACGGCCACCGAGATCACGGTTCTCGCCCTGGTCGCTCCCAGCGACGGAGTGTCCGTGGTGGCCGTGCTGAGCCTGCCGCTGCTCTTCGCCGCGGGTATGTGCACTGTGGACAGCGTGGACGGGATGCTGATGTCTCGCGCCTACACGTGGTCGCTCGCGCGCCCGTTGCGCAGGCTGTGGGTGAATGTGGCCACCACGGCGCTGACCGTGCTGTTGGCCGGAGTCATCGCGGCCGTGGTGCTGTCGGGGGTGTTCGCGCAGCTGGGCGTGTCCTGGCTGGGTGCCGTGGCCGCTGTCGGGGATCACTTCGAGTCGCTCGGCTACCTGACGTTGGCGGCGTTCCTGGTCCTCTGGGGTGGGGCGGCCCTGTGGTGGAAGGTCGCGCGCTCGGACGTCGCGTGACCCGACCCGGCACGTGTGACGTATCTCGAATGGCGGGTGCAGGGTGGTACCTCAGGTGGGTGGCTCGGGTAACGTTCGTGGACATCGAACTCATGACCGGGGGCTACGAGGTGGTCGTGTCGGAAGGGCGCGCGTCGCCGGGATAAGCCCGTGAGTCGAACCGTGACCTCGTGAAACCCCGTCACTGCCGCCGGGGGCGAACACCGACATGGACGGCGGAGATGACCTCGCAGACTGAACGCCACTACTTCGCAGGACTCGACCTCGCCGGCAGGCGCGTGGTCGTCGTCGGCGCGGGCACGGTCGCCCAGCGCCGGGTGCCGCGGCTGATCAACGCGGGCGCGCGGGTCGAAGTGATCTCGCCGGAGGCGACCCCGGCCGTGGAGGCGATGGCCGACGCCGATGAGCTGGTCTGGCATCGCAGGCCCTACGCCGACGGTGACCTCGGGAGCGCCTGGTACGCGGTGGCGTGCGCTTCGAGTGGTGCGGTCAACGCCGAGGTGGTCGCCGAGGCCGAGCGCCGTCAGGTGTTCTGCGTGCGTGCCGACGACGCTTCGAAGGGCACCGCCGTGACGCCCGCGGTGGCCGAGCACGAGGGGATCCTGCTCGGTGTCCTGGCCGGCGGTGAGCACCGGCGATCCGCGGCGGTGCGGGACGCGCTGATCGAGACGCTGCGCACCGGGCAGGTCGACGAGCACGCCGAGCCACCCGCTCCCGGTGTGGCGCTGGTCGGTGGTGGTCCCGGGGACCCGGACCTGATCACGGTGCGGGGGCGGCAGTTGTTGGGCCGTGCCGATGTCGTGATCACGGACCGGCTGGCTCCGCGCGAACTGCTGGAGGAGCTCGGGCCGCACGTGGAGGTCGTGGACGCGTCGAAGATCCCCTACGGCCGTGCCGCCAACCAGGACGTGATCAACTCGATGCTCGTCGAGTACGCCACGGCGGGCAAGTTCGTGGTGCGGCTCAAGGGCGGCGATCCCTTCGTGTTCGGACGCGGTTTCGAGGAGCTGCTGGCCTGCGCGGACGCCGGGATCGCCGTCACCACCGTGCCGGGGATCACCAGCCCGTTCGCGGCCCCGGCCGCGGCCGACGTGCCGGTCACGCACCGCGGTGTCGCCCACGAGGTGGTCGTCGTCTCCGGGCACGTCGGTCCCCACGACGAGCAGTCGCTGGTGGACTGGCCCGCGCTGGCGCGACTCCGCGGCACGCTGGTGCTGATGATGGCCGTCAAGCGCATCGACGAGTTCGCGACCGTCCTGCTGGAGCACGGTCGTGATCCGGAGACGCCCGTGGCGGTGATCCAGGACGGGACCACGCAGGGCCAGGCCACCGTGCGCAGCACGTTGACCGAGGTGGCAGAGGCGGTGCGCGCCTCGGACGTGCGTCCTCCCGCCGTGATCGTCATCGGCCCCGTCGCCGAACTCGCCCCGGAGAACAGGCGGTAGCCGCACCGCGGTGTGGGTTTCCCGGTTTCGCGCGAAACCGGGAAACCACCAATCAGCTCTGGGCGGGACCGTCCTCCAGGTCACCTTCGGCCTGGAGGTAGTACTCCCGCAGGGCCTCCAGGGTCCGGGGGTCCGGTTGCTCCCACATCTCGCGGTTGGCCGCCTCCAACAACCGCTCGGTGATGCCGTGCAGCGCCCACGGGTTGGACTCGGTGAGGAACTTGCGGTTCTCCTCGTCGAACACGTAGTTCTCGGCCAGCTGCTCGTACATCCAGTCCCCGACGACACCGGTGGTCGCGTCGTAGCCGAACAGGTAGTCCACGGTCGCGGCGAGCTCGAAGGCTCCCTTGTAGCCGTGGCGGCGCATCGCCGCCAGCCACCGGGGATTGACCACGCGGGAGCGGAACACCCGCGAGGTCTCCTCGTTCAGCGACCGGGTGCGGATCGAGTCGGGGCGCGTGCTGTCGCCGATGTAGGCCGCCGGTGCCTTGCCCGTCAGCGCACGCACGGTCGCGACCATGCCGCCGTGGTACTGGAAGTAGTCGTCGGAGTCGGCGATGTCGTGTTCGCGGGTGTCGGTGTTCTTGGCCGCCACGGAAATGCGCCGGTAGGCGGTCTCCATGTCGGTGCGGGCCGGTGCGCCCTCCAGATCGCGCCCGTAGGCGAAACCGCCCCACACGGCGTAGACCTCGGCGAGGTCGGCGTCGTCGTGCCAGTTGCGACTGTCGATCAGCGACAACAGCCCCGCTCCGTAAGCACCCGGCTTGGACCCGAAGATCCGCATGGTCGACCGGCGCTCGTCACCGTGCTCGGCCTGGTCGGCGCGGGCGTGGGCGCGGACGTAGTTGCTCTCGTCGGGTTCGTCGAGCCCGGCCGCCAGCCGGACCGCGTCGTCGAGCAGGGTGACCACGTGCGGGAAGGCGTCCCGGAAGAAACCGCTGATGCGGATGGTCACGTCGATGCGGGGACGTCCCAGCTCCTCCAGCGGGATCGCCTCCAGCCCGTTGACCCGCCGCGAGGCCTCGTCCCAGGTCGGCCGGACACCGAGCAGTGCCAGCACCTCGGCGACGTCGTCGCCGGAAGTGCGCATCGCGCTGGTTCCCCACACCGACAGGCCGACCGACGAGGGCCAGTCCCCGATGTCGGTGCGGTAGCGCTCCAGCAGCGAGTCGGCCATCGCGCGCCCGGTGTCCCAGGCCAGTCGGCTGGGCACCGCCTTGGGGTCGACCGAGTAGAAGTTGCGGCCGGTGGGCAGCACGTTGATCAGTCCGCGCAGCGGGGAGCCGCTGGGGCCCGCGGGCACGTAGCCGCCGTCCAGCGCCCGCAGCGTGGCGGTCATCTCGTCGGTGGTGGCCTCGATCCGGGGCACCACCTCGGTGGCGGCGAACTCCAGCACTCGCGCCACCCCGGGCTCGTCCCGGCCCAGCACCGACCGGCAGACCTCGCCGACGGCGCCGCGGTCCCAGTCCCGCTGCTCCATCGCCTCGACCAGCGCGAACGCGCGGTTCTCGACGTCGTCGACCCGCTCGCGGGACGAGCTGCCGTCCTCGGCCAGCCCCAGCGCCTCGCGCAGCCCGGGCAGCGCCTCGCGCTGTCCGCCCCACATCTGGCGTGCTCGCAACATCGCCAGCACCAGGTGGGTCCGGGCCTCGCCCTCGGGAGGGTCACCGAGCACGTGCAGGCCGTCGCGGATCTGGGCGTCCTTGACCTCGCACAGCCACCCGTCGACGTGCAGCAGCATGTCGTCGAACTCGGCGTCGTCCGGCCGCTCCTCCAGACCGAGGTCGTGGTCGAGCCGGGCCGCCCGCATGAGCGTCCAGATCTCGCTGCGAATGGCCGGGAGCTTGCCCGGGTCCATCGCGGTGATGGTGGCGTGCTCGTCGAGCAACTGCTCCAGGCGGGCGATGTCGCCGTAGCTTTCCGCGCGGGCCATCGGAGGCACCAGGTGATCCACCAGCGTGGCGTGCACGCGGCGCTTGGCCTGGGTGCCCTCACCGGGGTCGTTGACCAGGAACGGGTAGACCAGCGGCAGGTCCGCCAGCGCCGCGTCCGGGGCGCAGGACGCCGACATGCCCGCCGTCTTGCCCGGCAGCCACTCCAGGTTGCCGTGCTTGCCCAGGTGCACCATCGCGTGGGCGTCGAACTCGTCGACGAGCCAGCGGTAGGCGGCCAGGTAGTGATGGCTCGGCGGCAGATCGGGGTCGTGGTAGATGGCGATCGGGTTCTCCCCGAACCCGCGCGGCGGCTGCACCATGATCGTGACGTTGCCCGCGCGGATGGCGGCCAGCACGATCTCGCCGTCCGGATCGTGGGTGTAGTCCACGAACAGCTCGCCGGGCGGCGGTCCCCAGTGGTGCTCGATGTTGTCGCGGAGCTGCTTGGGCAGGGTCGAGTACCAGGAGTGGTAGCGCTTGGCCGAGACTCGCACGGGGTTGCCGGACAGCTGCTCCTCGGTCAGCCAGTCCCGGTCCTGACCACCGGCTGCGATCAGCGAGTGGATCAGCTCGTCGCCGTCCTGCGCGGCTACGCCTGGCAACGCCTCGGGGCCCTGTTCGGGACCGATGTCGTAACCGTGCTCCCGCAACCGCCGTAGCAGGCGCACCGCGCTGACCGGGGTGTCCAGGCCGACCGCGTTGCCGATTCGGGAGTGCTTGGTGGGGTAGGCCGACAGCATCAGCGCGAGCCGTTTGTCCTGCGGCGGGACGTGACGCAGGTTGCCGTGGCGGACGGCGATGCCGGCCACCCGCGCGGCGCGTTCGGCGTCGGCGACGTAGACGGGCAGCCCCTCGGAGTCGTTCTCCTTGAACGAGAACGGCACCGTGATCAGCCGACCGTCGAACTCGGGTACCGCGACCTGGGTGGCCGCGTCCAGCGGGGACAGCCCCTCGTCGTTGGCCTCCCACGCGGCGCGGCTGCTGGTCAGGCACATCCCCTGCAGGATCGGGATGTCGAGATCGGCCAGTGCGCCGATGTCCCAGGCCTCGTCGTCACCACCGGCCGAGGCGGTGGCCGGGCGGGTGCCCCCGGCGGCGAGCACGGTGACCACCAGCGCGTCGGCACGGCGCAGGGTCTCCACCAGCTCCGGTTCCGGCGTGCGCAGCGAGGCGCAGAACACCGGCAGGGCCTGTCCGCCCGCGTCCTCGATGGCCTCGCACAGGGTGTGGGCGAAGGCGGTGTTGCCGGCCATGTGGTGCGCCCGGTAGTAGAGCACCGCCACGGTCGGCCCCTCGTCGGTGCGGGGGGTGCGCTCCAGTTCGCCCCAGGTCGGCGTGGGCGTCGGCGGTGCGAAGCCGTGTCCGGTGAGCAGCACCGTGTCGGACAGGAAGCCGTAAAGCTCGGTGAGGTTGTCCGGGCCGCCCTGCGCCAGGTAGGAGTGCGCCTCGGCGCACACCCCGCCGGGCACCGTCGAGCACTCCATCAGCTCCGCGTCCGGCAGCTGTTCGCCGCCGAGCACGACGACGGGGCGGGGACCGGCCAGCAGCGCGTCCAGTCCCTCCTCCCAAGCGCGGCGCCCGCCGAGCAGGCGCACCACGACCAGGTCGACGTCGTCCAGCAGCGGCGGCAGGTCCTCGACTCCGAGCCTGGCCGGGTTGGCCAGCCGGTAGGGGGCCGTGCTCGCACGCGCGCTGAGCAGGTCCGTGTCCGATGTGGACAGCAGCAGGATCATGCGACGCGCTCCTCGTCCTCGTGCGGCGTGACGGACCGGGCACGGGCACGCGACAGGCGTGCACCGGTATTGCGCATGACGAACCTTCCTCGGGGTCCTCGCCCCGGGTCGTGGTCGCGGCGACCGGAGTCTCCTGGCTTCCGGATCGGTGCTCGCCCCGGCCTTCCCGCCGCCGGGGCGGTGGCCGTCTTCGGGGGTCGCTTCCCGGTGACAGTGGCGGGACCGCGCCGGATTCGCACCGGCTTCCTCCACCTGTCGCCGCTGGGGATGTACCCACTCTCGGCAACGGTGGGATCTTCCGTCAAGTCGTTCGGCCATGAGCCGCGTCGCATTACCGTCCCCGCACGGGTGCGCTGCTCGTACCATCGAGCGGATGTCCGAGACTTCCCGAACAGAACGGCCACGGCCGGACGCCTGCCCCGGTGCCCTGCACGTTCACGCCGCCGCCGACGGCGGGCTGGCCCGCGTTCGCGTTCCCGGTGGCGAGCTCTCGGCCGGTCAGTTCCGCACGTTGGCCGAGGCCGCCGAACAGCTCGGCACCGGCGGGCTGGAGTTGACCTCGCGGGCGAACGTGCAGGTACGCGGCCTCGGCGACGGGTGTGAGAACGAACTCGCCGAGCGGCTGGCCGCCGAAGGACTGCTGCCCAGCCCGACGCACGAGCGGGTCCGCAACATCGTGGCCTCGCCGTACTCGGGCTGCGACGACGGTGGCCTGCTGGACGTGCTCCCGCTCGCGCGCGAGCTGGACACCCGGCTGTGCGGCAATCCCGAGCTGGCCGGGCTGCCGGGGCGATTCCTGTTCACCGTCGACGACGGCAGGGGTGACGTCGATCCGCTGCGGGCGGACGTCGGTCTGGTTCCGGTGGGTGCCGACGCGGTCTCGCTGCGTCTGGGCGGGACGGACAGTGGTGTGCTGGTTCGCGTCCGGGCCGCTGTGCACGCGGCGATCCTGGCCGCCGAGCAGTTCCTGGTCGAAAGGGCCTTCCAGGCTTCATCGGCCTGGCGACTGGCCGAACTCGACAGCGGACCCCGGCGGGTCGCCGACAGGGTGCGTGCTCGGCTCGCGCACGACGACGTCACCGCCGCTGCGCCTACGTCACTCGGCGCTGACCCCGTCCCAGCGCAACCGCGATTCGGCGTGGTGGGACGTCGCGATGAGCGCGTGACCGTGGCCGCCGGAGCACCACTGGGGCGGTTGTCCCGCGAACAGGTGAGTATTATGACTCGCGCATCCGAAGCCGCCGGAAGCCGGCTTCGCCTGACGCCGTGGCGGACGGTGGTCGTGCCCGGTCTTTCCGAAGGTGAAGTCGAGTGGTGGACGTCCGAGCTGGACACGCATGGTCTGATCGTGGACCCGTCCTCGGGATGGGCGGGGGTCACCGCCTGCACCGGCCACCCGGGCTGCGCGAAGGCGCTGGCCGACGTCCGCGGGGACGCTGCTCGCGCACTGCGCCACGCGTCGTCGCCCACCGGCGGCACCCTGCCCGTCCACTGGGTGGGCTGTGAGCGCCGGTGCGGCCGGCCGCGGGGACGGGTCGTGGAAGTGCTGGCCACCGAGGCCGGCTACGAGGTCGGCCTCGACGACGAGGTCTGGGCGTCGCGGGTCGACGCCGACCGGGTATCCGCCGCGATGGAAGCGGCTCGGAGGACAATGTGATCGACTACATCCGGGAAGGTGCGGAGATCTACCGCCGCTCCTTCGCCACCATCCGCGCAGAGACGGATCTCAGCGGGATGCCGTCCGAGGTCGCCGGTGTGGCGGTGCGCATGGTGCACGGCTGCGGCATGGTCGACCTGGTCGAGGATCTGGCCTGGACGGACAACGCCGTCACCGCCGCACGCGCGGCACTGCACGACGGTGCGCCGGTGCTGTGCGACGCGGCCATGGTCGCCGCCGGGGTGACTCGTCGCCGGTTGCCCGCCGACAACGACGTGGTCTGCACCCTGTCCGACGAGCGGGTGCCGGAACTGGCCCGCGAACTCGGCACCACGCGCAGCGCCGCCGCCATGGAGCTGTGGCGGGACCGGCTGGAGGGCTCGGTGGTCGCCATCGGCAACGCCCCCACGGCACTGTTCCGCTTGCTGGAGATGATCGAGCAGGGAGCCGGCAGGCCGGCGGCCGTGGTGGGAGTACCGGTCGGATTCATCGGTGCCGTGGAGTCGAAGCAGGCACTGGCCGCGCATCCCACCGGGCTGGAGCACCTGGTGGTGCACGGTCGCCGCGGCGGCAGTGCGATGGCGGTATCCGCAGTCAACGCGATCGCGAGCGAGGAAGAGTGAGCAGCGAGCACGCCAGCAACGGCGAGACGAGTTCCGGACGGCTGCGGGGCGTCGGCCTCGGACCCGGAGACCCCGAGCTGGTCACGGTCAAGGCCGCCCGGCTGATCGGTGAGGCCGACGTGATCGCTTACCACAGCGCCCGGCACGGTCGCAGCATCGCGCGGTCGGTGGCCGAGCCCTACCTGCGTTCCGGTCAGGCCGAGGAGGCACTGGTCTACCCGGTGACCACCGAGACCACGAACCACCCCGGCGGCTACCAGGGCGCCATCGACGAGTTCTACGAGCAGTGCGCGGAGCGCCTCGCCGTGCACCTGCGAGCGGGCCGGGAGGTGGTGTTGCTCTGCGAGGGCGACCCGTTCTTCTACGGCTCCTACATGCACATGCACAAGCGGCTGTCCGGGCGTTTCGAGGTGGAGGTGGTGCCGGGGATCACCTCGATCAGCGGTGCCTCGGCGGTGCTGGGGCGTCCGCTCGCCGAGCGGGACGAGACGCTGACGGTGTTGCCCGGCACGCTCGACCCGGACGTGCTCGCCGAACGGCTGGCCACCACCGACGCGGCGGCCGTGCTCAAACTCGGGCGCACCTTCGACGGCGTCCACGAGGCGTTCGAGAAGGCGGGCTGCCTGGACCAGGCCTTCTACGTGGAACGGGCCACCACCGACCGGCAGCGCACCCTGCCGCTGGCCGAGGTCGACCCGGACAGCGTCCCGTACTTCTCGCTGGCCCTGCTGCCGAGCCCGGTCAACGCCGTCGACCCCGCACCCACCGAGGACCGGCTCGGCAAGACCGCGGCGAGTACCGCCCCCGCCGCGGGCGGTGAGGTCGTCGTGGTCGGACTCGGTCCGGCCGGGTGGGAGTGGACCACGCCCGAGGCGCAGTCCGCCCTGGGTGCCGCCGACGAGCTGGTGGGCTACGGCCCCTACCTCGACCGGTTGCCCGCCAATCCCCGTCAGCGCCGCCATCCCTCGGACAACCGGGTCGAGGCCGAGCGAGCCGAGTTCGCCCTCGACCTGGCCCGCGCGGGTTCGCGCGTGGCGGTGGTTTCCTCCGGTGACCCCGGCGTGTTCGCGATGGCCAGCGCGGTGCTGGAGGCCGCCGCCGAATCCAGCGATGTCGCGGTGCGCGTGGTCCCCGGTCTCACCGCGGCCCAGGCCGTGGCGGGAAGGGTCGGTGCACCGCTCGGTCACGACTACTGCGTGCTGTCGCTGTCGGACCGGCTCAAGCCGTGGGAGGCGATCGCGCAGCGCCTGGAGGCGGCCGCGAAGGCCGACCTCGCCCTCGCCATCTACAACCCGGCCTCGCGCAGTCGGACCTGGCAGGTCGCCGCCGCTCGCGACGTGCTGCTCGAACACCGCACCCCGGACACTCCGGTGGTGATCGGCCGCGACGTCGGCGGTTCCGAGGAAACGAGCAGGGTCGTGCGGCTCGCCGACCTCGATCCCGCCGAGGTGGACATGCGCTGTCTGCTGGTGATCGGGTCCTCGACCACCCGCGTGGCCGAGCAGCCGGACGGGCGACCGGTGGTGTTCACTCCCCGCCGGTACCCGGCGACGTCACCGTGACCCCCAAGCGTTCCACGGCCTCCTCGACCGTGCCGACCTCGGGTACCTCCGGCACGGGTGGCCGCTGGACCATCACCACCGGCAGCCCCAGTTCGCGGGCGGCGGTGAGTTTGGCCGTGGTCATCGTGCCGCCGCTGTTCTTCGTGACGACCGCGTCGATGCGGTGTTCGCGCAGCAGTTCGAGCTCACCGTCGGTGGTGAACGGTCCGCGGGACAGCAGTGTCGTCACGTGGGGCGGCAGCGGTGGTTCGGGCGGTTCGACGGTGCGAATCACGAAGTGCTGGTCGCGCAGCGCGGCGAAGTGGGCCAGCTCCTGCCGCCCGGTGGTCAGCAGGATCCGGTCACCGAGGTCGGGCAGCAGCGCGGCGGCGTCCTCCAGCGAGGACACCGGTCGCCAGTCGTCGCCCGGTACCGGCTGCCACGGTCGGCGGCGCAGCGCCAGCACGGGGGTTCCGGTCGCGGCGGTGGCGCGTGCCGCGTGCTCGGACATGGTCCGCGCGAAGGGATGGGTGGCGTCGACGACGGCGCGCACCTCCTCCCGGCGCAGCCAGTCCGCCAGTCCGTCGATCCCGCCGAAGCCGCCGACGCGCACTTCGCCCTCCGGCAGCTGGGGGCGGCTGACCCGCCCGGCCAGCGACGAGGTCACCCGTACGCCGCGGCCGACGAGGTGGGCGGCGAGTTGCCTGGCCTCACCCGTGCCGCCCAGGATGAGCACTTGCGGCGTCACCGACACGCCCTTTCCCGTCGATCCGAGTCCGTTGGGATGCATTCTGCCGTGACGAACGGCCGCAGCGAACAGTCGGGCAACCTGCGTTACGGCTGGACCACCGGTGCCTGCGCGGTCGCCTCGGTGGCGGCCGCCTACACGGCGCTGCTGACCGGCGATTTCCCCGATCCGGTGGAGATCACGCTGCCCAAGGGGCACCGGCCGTCGTTCGCCCTGGGCCGGGAGCGGCTCGATCCGGACCGGGCGACGGCGGGCGTGGTCAAGGACGCGGGCGACGATCCGGACGTGACCCACGGGGCCCTGGTCTCGGCCACCGTCTCGGCCGCCGAGCCGGGCGGGGGAGTGGTCTTCCGCGCCGGGCCCGGAGTGGGAACGATCACCAAGCCGGGGCTGCCGCTTCCGGTGGGTGAGCCCGCGATCAACCCGGTGCCACGGCAGCTGATCACCGAGGCGGTGACCGAGGTCGCCGAGCGCCACGGCGGCAGCGGCGACGTCGTGGTCGAGATCTCCGTCGACGACGGGGAGGAACTGGCCCGGCACACCTGGAACCCCCGACTGGGAATCCGCGGCGGACTCTCGATCCTGGGCACCACGGGGGTCGTGGTGCCCTACTCGTGCTCGGCGTGGATCGACAGCATCCGGCGCGGCGTCGACGTCGCCCGAGCTGAGGGCCTGTCCCACGTGGCCGGGTGCACCGGCAGCACCTCGGAACGGGTGGTCACCGAGCTGTACGGGCTGCCCGACGAGGCGCTGCTGGACATGGGGGACTTCGCCGGAGCCGTGCTGAAGTACCTGCGTCGGCACCCCCTGCCGCGACTGACGGTCGCCGGGGGGATCGGCAAGCTCTCCAAGCTCGCCGACGGGCACCTGGACCTGCACTCCAAGCGTTCCCAGGTCAACTACGCGCTGCTGGCGCGGATCGTGGCCGAGGGCGGTGGTGGCGAGGACCTCGCCGAGCGGGTGCGCGGTGCCAACACCGCCCTGGACGCGCTGCACCTGTGCCGGGAGGAGGGCGTGGAGCTGGGGGACCTCGTCGCCGCGCGCGCCCGCGATGTCGCGGAGGAGACCCTGCGCGGAGCGCAGGTGTCGGTGGACGTCGTGGTCATCGACCGCGCGGGCACCATCGTCGGGCGGACGGACTGAGGATCCCCCGCGCGCGGCCACCGGAGTTGGTGGTGCGCACTGCGTCGCCCGGATCACGACGAGGTCGGCTGGAGCAGGTCCCAGCGGTTCCCGTGCAGGTCGTGGAAGACCGCGACCCTGCCGTAGGGCTCGTTTCTGGGGAACTCCTCGAAGACGACTCCCGCTGCCGCCATCCTGCGGTGATCGCGGTCGAAGTCGTCGGTGTACAGGAACATGCCGACGCGCCCACCGGTCTGGTCGCCCACGCGCGTTCGCTGGTGAGGGGTAGCGGCGCGCGCCAGCAGTAGTGCGGTCTCCCGCGCTCCCCGGGGCCGGACCACCACCCAGCGCTTGCCGTCGTCGAGCGGGGTGTCCTCGACCAGCTCGAAGCCGAGGGTGCCGGTGTAGAAGGTGACGGCCTCGTCGTAGTCGTCGACGACGAGGGTCACCAGTCCGAGACGACTCATACGCCGATCATGCCCGGGACGAGGCCGGACCCGTGCTGGCTCGCAGCAGCGAACGGTCACCGGCCGCCGTGAGCCCGTGATCGAGCTGTGGTTGTCGCGCGAAACCATCATGTCGAGGCCCCCGAGGACCGTCGTCAGGGACGGGGGCAGACTACTTCGCGATGTCCACGACAAACAGCCAACCGAGGCAGCGGACGTTCTTCGGACACCCCTGGGGTCTGATGAACCTCTCCGGACTCGAAGTCTGGGAGCGCTTCTCCTTCTACGGGATGCAGGCGATCCTGACCTATTACCTCTACTTCTCCGTCTCCGAGGGCGGGCTCGGCATCCCGGAGGCCAGCGCCACCAGCCTGGTCGGGGCCTACGGCGGACTGGTCTACCTGTCCACCGTGTTCGGTGCGTGGGTCGCCGACCGGCTGCTGGGGTCGGAACGCACGCTGTTCTACAGCGGTGTGCTGATCCTGATCGGGCACGCCAGCCTGGCCGTGCTGCCCGGGTTGAGCGGCGTGGCGGTCGGCCTGGTCTGCATCGGGCTGGGCAGTGGTGCGTTGAAGGCCAACACCACCGCGCTGCTGGGAACCCTCTACGGGGAGGAGGACCCCAGGCGCGACGGCGGTTTCTCGATCTTCTACATGGGTATCAACATCGGGGCGCTCGTCGGGCCGCTGCTGACCGGGTTCGTGCACACCGAGCTCGGGTTCCACTACGGGTTCGGCCTCGCCGCGATCGGCATGGCCATCGGTCTGGTGCAGTACATGCTCGGCCGCAGCAACCTCACCGCGGCCGGTCGCGAGGTGCCCAACCCGATGACCCGTTCGGCGCTCTCGAAGGCGACCGCCGCCGGGGTGCTCGCCGTGCTGGTGATCGTGGCGGCGTTCGGCACCGGTGTGGTGACGTTGACGAACCTGGCCTCGGTGGTCACCGGCCTGATCGTGGCGTTCTCCCTCATCCTGTTCGCCCTGATCATCAGCAGCAAGCGGATCGACTCGGTGGAGCGCAGCAGGGTCGTCGCGTTCATTCCGATGTTCGTCGCCAGCTTCGCCTTCTTCACGCTGTTCCAGCAGATCTTCACGGTGATCGCCATCTACGCCGAGCAGCGGGTCGATCTCAGCGTGGCCGGTTTCGCCGTCCCGCCCTCCTGGTTCCAGTCGGTGGATCCGGTCGGCATCATCCTGTTCGCCCCGGTCTTCGCCGCGATGTGGACCAAGCTGGGCTCCCGGCAGCCGAGCACTCCCATGAAGTTCGCGCTGGGGTTGTTCGGGATGGGCTTCTCGTTCCTGCTGTTCCTGACCATGGCGGGCAGCACGGGAGCCGTCAGTCCGGCGCTGGCCGTGGCCGGTATCCTGCTGCTGTTCAGCCTCGCCGAGCTGATGCTCTCGCCGATCGGCCTGTCGCTGTCGACGCAGTTGGCACCGAGGGCCTTCCGGTCCCAGATGGTCGCGCTGAACTACCTGTCCGTGGCCGCGGGTACCTCCGCGGCCGGTGCCCTGGCCGGTTTCTACTCGTCGAGCAACGAGGTCGCCTACTTCGGCGTCACCGGCGGGAGCGCGATGGCGCTGGCGATCCTGCTCGCCCTGGCGAGCCCCTGGGTGAAGAAGATGATGCGCGGAGTTCACTGACCGCGCCGCGGCGACCGTGCCCGTCGGACTCGTCGGGGAGTACGAGATGCGACTCGACCGGAAAGGCGGGCACGTCGCCGTGCCCTTCGAGGTGGTTCCAGGTGCTGGAACGTGCGAAGTTGCGGGTATGCGCGCCGCCGCGCGGAGGGCCGCGCCGACGCCGCCGAGCGCCCGGCGCTGCGCTCCGCTCCGACTGACCGCCTACGGGACGGCACTGCTCGCGCTCCTGCACGCTGCCCCGAGTGCTTACTGGGCGCTCGGGGGGACCGGTCTGCTGCCCACTGTGGGCGGCCGCCCCGAAGTCTTCGCCCGCAGTGGCGGAACCGCGTCCGTGGCCCTGCTCGCGGCGCTCGCCGTGCTCAAGCTCGCCGGTTGTCTGGTGGCACTGGCCCTGGTGCGTGCCCGGAGCAGGTGCCTGCCGTGGTGGCTGCTGAGCGGGGTGGCTCTCGCCGGGGGACTCGTCCTCACGCTGTACGGCGGTGTCTTGACGCTGGTCGGCGCCATCGCGCTGTTCGGGGCGTTCGGCCCACCGACGGACGTGACGGCGCTGTACTGGCACGTCCTGCTCTGGGATCCGTGGTTCCTGCTGTGGGGAGCGCTGTTGACGATCGCCGCGCTTCGGCGGTTCCGGTTGGCTCGGTGGGCCGCCTCACGCGACCGCGACGAATCGGTGTAACAGGACGAGCCGGATCGCCGTGGAGCCCATCCCCGTCGCCAGTTCGGATCAGGATTGGCAGGATGACCGTTCGTGAGCACGCACGAGCGATCCGAGGGTGACGACGAACCCGGATGGGAGAACTATCTCGAACCGGTCGTGCTCACCGCCGCGCTGTGCTCCGTGCCCGCCGTCTTCCTCGCCACGCTCGACGGTCTCTTCGGCGTGCTCGGGCTGGTGCTGAACTGGCTGTCGATGATCGTGCTGACGGCCGAGTCGGTGCTGTTGTTCTGGACCAGCGGCGACAGGGTGCGCTGGCTGCGGACGCACTGGTGGTTGGTGGCCATCACCGTCGCGGCCGTCCCGGCCGTGATCTTCACGGTCGGTCCGGTCCAGATGCTGCGGCTGGTGCGCGTGGTCGCCGCGATCCAGCTGGTCCGCGTGGTGCGCCTGGTCAAGGTGGTGCGCACCCTGCGGCGCAGGGTGCGCCTGTACGGCAGGTGGTGGTACGCGATCTGGGGCGGTGCGCTGGTGCTGGCGGTCGCGTTCCTGGCGATCGTCCTGTCGGACTCGACGAGCACGAGCCGCCGACTGCTCGACGTCGCCGCCGAGTACGCGGGATGGGGGGCCGTCGGCGCCGGTGGTGCGCTCGTGGTGGTGCTGGCGGGGGTGGCGATCTGGCTGCTACGGCGCAGGCGACGGCGCTGAGCAGTGCGCGTGTTCCGGGCCAAGTTGGCGCATGCTGTGCTCCACGAGCAGCGCAGAGCCTTGTGAACTGCCGGTTGGCCAGGCCCGCCCGGGGACCACTTCTCCGATGCGGTGAACCGGGCGAGCTTCGCCGGTGGGGTGACGTGGGTCACATATGAGCGCAGTCATCGCCGTGCTGCGGCGATAGTGCCCGCTGAGCTGGTCGAGGAGTACGAGGCACTGCTCGATCGGGAGGACGGTCGTATCGCCCGGCAGCGGTTGGACGAGTACGAATCCGGAGGGGCCGGGCCGGTACCGGCCGATGAAGTGGCTCGGGAACTGGGTCTGTGAGCGAGCAGGAAGCCTGCACGGTTCAGTACGTGCCGAGGAACTGGGCAAGCTCGACAGGCGGATTGCTCGGCGGATGGGCAAGGCCGTGGAGGAGTTGAGCACTGATCCACCTCCTCCCGGCTGTCGGGCGCTGGCCGGGCGCCCTGGCTTGTGGCGGATCCGGGTCAGCGACTCTCGGGTCGTGCACGCGATCAAGGACGCGGAGCTTCTGGTGCTCGCACTGCGCGTCGTGCATCGCAGTGATGTGCACCGAGGGCTGTGAACGCTACTCGCCCCTCTTCACTCACTCCCGGCAGCGGGTGGTGGAGTAGAGGTGGCTGTCCGGGAACGTCGACGCCGTGAGGACCTGTCCCACGACGATGACGGCGGTGCGCTCGATCCCGGCCGAGCGGACCTGCTCGGCGATGTCGCTCAGGGTGCCGCGCAGCACCACCTCGTCGGACCTGCTGGCCCCGGCCACCACGGCCACCGGGCAGTCCGCGCCGTAGTTCGGGACGAGCTGCTCGACGAGCTCCTCGACGCGGTTGACCGCCAGGTGCAGCACCATCGTGGCCCCGCTGCGCCCCAGCGTCGTCAGGTCCTCGCCCTCGGGCATGGCCGTGGCCCTGGCGGCCGTGCGGGTCAGCACCACGGTCTGCCCCACGCCGGGAACCGTGAGCTCCCGGTTCAGCGCGGCGGCGGCCGCCGAGAAGGCGGGCACCCCGGGCACCACGTCGTAGGGCACCCCGTCCTCGTCGAGCCGACGCATCTGCTCGGCCACGGCGCTGAACACGGCGGGGTCACCGGAGTGCAGCCGCGCCACGTCCAGTCCCGCCTCGTGCGCGACGCGGAGTTCGGTCAGGATCTCGTCCAGGTTCATCCGAGCCGTGTCCACCAGGCGCGCGTCCCGCGGGCAGTGCTCCAGCAGCTCGGTGGGCACCAGACTTCCGGCGTAGAGGCAGACGGGCGAGGCGGCGATGACGTCCCGGCCCCGCACGGTGATCAGGTCGGCCGCACCGGGACCCGCTCCCACGAAGTGCACCGTCACGGCTTGATCACCGCCCACTGCGTCACGCGCATCGCGGGGCGCCAGCCGGTGTAGCCGCCGACGGGGGAGGCCTGCTCCACTCCGATGCGGACCAGCTCACCCCCCAGCCGGCCGTACCAGTCAGCCACTACTACCTCCGATTCCATCGTGACCGCGTTGACCACCAGGCGGCCGCCCGGTGGCAGGGCGCGCCAGCACGTCTCCAGCACCCCCGAGGTCGTCACTCCGCCCCCGATGAAGACGGCGTCGGGAGTTTCCAGGTCTTCCAGCGCCCCGGGAGCGGCGTCGGTGACCAGTCGCAACCCGGGGACGCCCAGGGAGTGCGCGTTCTCGCCGACGCGGGTGGCACGGTCGGCGCGGCTCTCGATCGCGATCGCCCGGCAGGAGGAGTCGGTACGCATCCACTCGACCCCGACGCTGCCGGAGCCCGCCCCCACGTCCCACAGCAGTTGCCCGGGTGCGGGAGCCAGCCGCGCCAGGGTCGCGATCCGGACGTCGCGCTTGGTGAGCTGGCCGTCGTGGACGAAGGCGTCGTCGGGCAGGCCCGGAACACGCGGCAGCGGACCGGCGGGCCGATCGGCCCTGCACCGCACGGCCACCACGTTGAGCGGGTCGACGTTCCGGTCCCGCCACTCGGCGGCCGTGCCCACCAGCCGCTGTTCCCGCTCGTGACCCAGGTTCTGCAGCACCGTCAGCTCGCTGGCCCCGTAGCCCCGGTTCGTCAGCAGCGTGGCGACCTCGTCGGGCGTGGTCCCGTCGGAGCTGAGCACCAGCACGGTGCGCTCCGGGTGCACGTGGGGATGCAGCAGTTCCACCGGCCTGCCGACCAGACTCACCACCTGCGTGTCCTGCACGGACCAGCCCATCCTGGCGCAGGCCAGCGACACCGCGGAGGGGTGCGGCAGCACTCGCAGCCGTTGCGGCCCGAGTACCCGCGCCAGCGTGCTGCCGATTCCGTACGACATCGGGTCGCCGCTGGCCAGCACGCAGATCGATCGGTGACGGTGCGCGGCGAACAACCCGGGCAGGGCCGGCAACAGCGGCGAGGGCCAGGTGATGCGCTCCCCGGCCGGATCCGGAACGAGATCCAGCTGGCGCGTGCTCCCCATGAGCACCTCGGCCGAGCGGATCACCTCCCTGGCGCGCGGGTTGAGGCCGTCCCACCCGTCCGCGCCGACGCCCACGACGTCGACCACGTCCGGGAGTCCCTCGTGCGTCGTCACGTCACCACCTGCCCAGCACCTTGCGCACCGATATCTCGATGACGACGCGGCGCGGGTTCGGCCGGGGAGTCCGGTACCTGCGGGCGTAGCGCTCCTCCGCGTCGGCGACCTCCTCGGGATCGTCGCGGATCACGGCCCGGCCCTCCAGCGTCGACCAGCGGCGTCCGTCCACTTGGCACACCGCGACCGCGGCGCCCTCGGAACCGGCGGCGAGGACCTGGCGCACCTTGTGCGAGGTGCGCGAGGAGATCACGCGGGCGGTGGCCGTCTCGACGTCCAGGGTCGCCCCGACCGGCGTCACGTGGGGAGTTCCGTCGGGACGCACCGTCGTCAGGGTGCACAGGTGCCTTTCCCGCCAGAACTCCTCGAACTCCGCGTTCACGCCGCTCAGCGGCGCGCCGCCGGTTCGACCGTCCCGCGGAGAGTCCGCGGCCGGCGGTGTCATGAGGTGCTCCCGCGCTGCTTGGTGCGGTCACCGGGACCACCACGCCTGCGACGATCGCCCTGCGGCTTGCCCCCCGGGGCGCCGTTCGAGCTGCCACCGGGCTTGCCGCCGGGGGCGCCACCGGGCTTGCCGCCCGGCTTGCCGCCAGGGGCGCTGCTGGGTTTGCCGCCCGGCTTGCCGCCGGAACGCCGCGGAGTCGAGGGATTCGCCTTCGGTTCCGGCACGGCGACGCCGCTGGGTTCGCGCGCTCCCGTGACCCGGGCCAGCGCCTCACCGTGCGAGTTGACCTTCGTGACGGTCGGTTCGACCCCGGCCTTGGTGGTCATCGTCCGGAACGCGGCGCGCTGGTCGTCGGTGACCAGGGTGACCACGGTCCCCGTGGCTCCGGCACGCGCCGTGCGGCCGGCGCGGTGCAGGTAGTCCTTGGGGTCGGCGGGCGGTTCGACGTGCACGACCAGGCTCACGTCGTCGACGTGGATACCGCGTGCGGCGATGTTGGTGGCCACCAGCGCCCGCGTGCTGCCCTCCCGGAACTCGTCGAGGATGCGCGTCCGCGCGTTCTGGGCCTTGCCGCCGTGCAGGGCACCGGCCCGCACTCCGACGGCGCGCAGCTTCTTGGTCAGCCGGTCGGCGTTGTGCTTGGTGCGCACGAACAGGATGGTGCGCCCGTCGCGGGCGGCGATCCGCGCGAGCACGTCGTGCTTGTCCTCGGCGCTCACGTTCAGCTGGTGGTGGTTCATCGTGTCCACGGTGGCCTCCGAGGGGGCCATGGAGTGCACGACGGGCTCGGACATGTACTCGCGGACGAGCCGGTCCACGTCGCGGTCCAGCGTCGCGGAGAACAGCAGTCGCTGACCGGCGGGGATCCGGTCGAGCAGCTCGCGGATCTGCGGCAGGAAGCCCATGTCGGCCATCTGGTCGGCCTCGTCCAACGCGGTGCGCTCGATCTCGGAGAGCACGCAGGTTCCCTGCCGCGCGTGGTCGTTGAGACGGCCCGGCGTGGCCACCACGAGGTCGACACCGCGACGCAGCGTCTCGGCCTGCCGGGAGAACGACATGCCGCCGACGATCTCGCGCACGTGGAGGCCGAGCGCCTTGGCCATCGGCTTGAGGGAGTTCGTGACCTGGGTGGCGAGCTCGCGGGTCGGTACCATGACCAACCCGCGCGGGTGCTGCGGCTTGGAGCTGGAGCCGGACAGCGCGGTCAGCATCGGCAGCCCGAACGCGAGGGTCTTGCCCGATCCGGTTTGGGCGCGCCCCAGCACGTCGTGCCCGGACAGCGCGTCCGGGATCGTGGCGGCCTGGATCGGGAAGGCCTCCGTCAGGCCCTGGCCCGCGAGTTCGGTCACGATGCTCCGCGGAAGCCCCAACGTGTCGAACGGGGCCGGGTCGACGGCGGTGATACCGGCCTGGTCGAACAGGCTCGGCTTCGGTGGTGCCGCCTGCCGCTGCTGCGGCCGGCGTTTTCTGGCCTTGGGGGACGTGCCGGGGCGAGTGCTCGGTGAACCGGTCTGCACGAAAACCTCCGCGAAAGGGCACGTCAGGGCAGGCGGTGAGCAGTCGTGAGAAACGAGCCCGGCGCCGCCAAGGCGCCACTGGTCGGGTACTTAGAGCACCGGAGGAGGCGTCATCGCCTAGACGACGCGGACCCCTCAGCGGGTCCGCCGCAGCCGGTGCCCCCACGAGTTTAACGAAGAACTCACTTATACCGACGAAGGGATGCGAAAACTTTTGAGGTGTTCACGGGTCGGTCTGCCTGGCTGGTCGGTGTGGTAGCTCCCGGAGTGCGACTTCTCTCCCCGCGCCGCTCAGCGAACCAACCCGCGCACCCTCCTCTCAGGCGGGGACGATGACGCAGAGCTGGCGATCGGCCTCGCGCTCCACGCGCAGGTCGGCTTCCTTGGCCACGGTCAGCACGTCTTCCACGGTGCGTGGTTCCTCCGGGGCGCGCCCCAGCGCACGGGCGAGTTTGCCCTTGTGGGACTTGTTGTGGTGACTCACGACCTTGCGCTTGCCCGTGGAGTCCTCGGAGAGCACCCGCACCTCGACCGCGCCGGGAACCTTGGCCAACGCCGCGTAAGCCCCCGAACGCAGGTCCACCACGAAGTCGTCGACTTCGGCCAGCACGGGTTCCAGCACCGGGCGCCACACACCGCGCAGCGTGCCGACGCGCGGCAGGTTGCCGGACGCCGACAGCCGGTAAGCCGGGATCGCATCGGTGCCGCGCACGAGGCCGAACAGCGCCGATACCACCGCCAGTCGCCGCTCCGCCCGAGCACGTTCCCGCTCGGGCAGCGAGCCGATGTCGAGCGCGTCGTAGAGCACTCCGGTGTAGCGTCGCAGCGCCGGTGCGGTCGGGGACTCCCGCAGTTCGGCGTTGCGCTGAACCTCCTCCGCCTGTCGCTCGGACAGCCCCAGTGCCTCCAGGCTGCTCGGTACGTCGTCGGCGAGGTCGGTCAGGGCTTCGATCAGCCGGTGCCGAGTCGGAGTGAGTTCGGGGGTCGACAAGGCGTCGAGATCCAGCGGAGGACCTTCGCCACCTGCGGCTTTCGTTTCCGAAGGAGGAAGCAGAACCAGCACGGTGGCCAGGCTAAGGGGTTCGGTCACGACCGTGCTCGGCGGCCACCTGCAGTTCGGACGGGCCGTGGACGACCGAGCGGGGAGAACGTCCACAGCCGGTCACGAGCACGACCCCGAAGACGAGAAAACCTCATTTTCGTGTCCTGCGCGAGGTCCCCGCCGTCGCGGAACAGCCGGGTCACCGAAAGAATCACGGGCAGTGACGGAGCTCCGGTGGGCGGTCGCTAAGCTGCTCGGTAACCCTTACCACACGACGAGGAGCGAGCAGCCGTGATCACGAGGATGTCGACGTTGTTCCTGCGTACCCTGCGTGAGGATCCGGCCGACGCCGAGGTGCCGAGTCACCGGCTGCTCGTGCGCGCCGGATACGTGCGCCGCGTCGCCCCCGGCATCTACTCGTGGCTGCCACTGGGGCTGCGGGTGCTGCACAACGTCGAGCGGATCGTGCGCGAGGAGATGGACGCCATCGGTGCGCAGGAGATCCACCTGCCCGCGCTGCTGCCCAAGGAACCCTACGAGCAGACCAACCGCTGGACCGAGTACGGCCCGAACATGTTCCGCCTCAGGGATCGCAAGGGCGGCGACTACCTGCTCGGGCCGACGCACGAGGAGCTGTTCGCCCAGACCGTCAAGGGCGAGTACAACTCCTACCGGGACTTTCCGGTTTACCTCTACCAGATCCAGACCAAGTACCGCGACGAGGAGCGTCCCCGCGCGGGAATCCTGCGCGGGCGCGAGTTCGTCATGAAGGACTCCTACTCCTTCGACCTCGACGACGACGGACTGCGGTCCTCCTACGAGCGGCACCGCGGTGCCTACATCCGCCTCTTCGACCGGGTCGGATTGCGCTACGTGATCGTGGCGGCAACCTCGGGGGCGATGGGCGGATCGGCTTCCGAGGAGTTCCTCGCGGAGAGCATCACCGGTGAGGACACCTTCGTGCGCAGCACGGAATCGGGTTTCGCGGCCAACGTCGAGGCCGTGACCACTCCCGCGCCCGCCGCCGGGTCGGTCGAGGGCAAGCCCGCCGCCGAGGTGCACCACACTCCCGACACGCCGACCATCGAGACGCTGGTCGACTTCCTCGACTCCTCCGGCGAGCGCGGGTTCACCGCCGCGGACACGCTGAAGAACGTGCTGGTCAAGACCCGGCAGCCGGGTACCCGGGAGTGGGAGCTGCTGGCCGTGGGAGTGCCCGGTGACCGCGAGGTGGACATGAAGCGGTTGGAGGCGGCGCTGGAACCGGCCGAGGTGGAGCTGCTGGAGGACGCCGACTTCGCCGCGAACCCGTTCCTGGTCAAGGGCTACGTCGGTCCGAAGGCGGTGCAGGACAACGGCGTGCGCTACCTGGTCGATCCCCGGATCGTCACCGGCACGGCCTGGGTCACC
The DNA here is from genome assembly GCF_014137975.1 of Halosaccharopolyspora lacisalsi. Lineage (GTDB taxonomy): Bacteria > Actinomycetota > Actinomycetes > Mycobacteriales > Pseudonocardiaceae > Halosaccharopolyspora > Halosaccharopolyspora lacisalsi. The sequence goes on from NZ_JACGWZ010000001.1 coordinate 686,683, forward strand.
GGTGCCGACAAGGCCGACCACCACGTCGTCGACCTCGTGTGCGGGCGCGACTTCACCCCGGACGGCACCGTCGAGGCCGCCGACGTGCGCGAGGGGGACCCGTCGCCGGACGGCAACGGCACCCTGGAGGCGGCCCGGGGCATCGAGATCGGCCACATCTTCCAGCTCGGCCGCAAGTACACCGACGCGATCTCGCTGGACGCGCTGGGTCAGGACGGCAAGCCCAAGCGGGTCACGATGGGCTCCTACGGAGTCGGCGTGTCGCGGATGATCGCCGCGATCGCCGAGCAGCACCACGACTCGTCGGGGCTGGTGTGGCCGCGCGAGGTCGCCCCCGCCGACGTGCACGTGGTCGTGGCGGGCAAGGACGACACCGTCCGCGAGGGCGCCGAGCGGATCTCCGCCGAGCTGGACGAGGCGGGCGTGCGCGTGATCCTCGACGACCGTGGGGTCTCTCCCGGGGTCAAGTTCGCCGACGCCGAGCTGGTGGGCGTTCCGACGATCGTGGTGGTCGGCAAGGGGTTGACCAAGGGCGTGGTCGAGGTCAAGGACCGCGCCACGGGTGAGGGCACCGAGGTCTCCGCCGACTCCGTCGTCGGGCATCTCGTCGGTCTCGTGCGGAGCTGAGCGCGAGCGCTGTGCCGTGCCGTCGTCGGATGTCCGGTTCGAATCCGGGCGAGAAAGACCGCTCGACCGTGTTCCCAGCGGAGCGGCGGAGTTTCATACTCGGGGAGTAGTCCTGTTGAGCGCGTGCAGGGGGCCGTCATGACTACTTCCACAGTCCAGAAGTGGCACCTCAAGGGAGACTGGTTCGACGCCTGCAAGTGCGCGATCCCGTGTCCCTGCTCGTTCGCCCAGCCGCCGACCTACGGTGACTGCGAGGGCATCCTGCTGTGGCACGTCCGCGAGGGTCGCTACGGGGACACTCGGCTGGATGGTCTCAACGTCGTCATGCTCGCTTCGTTCACCGGCAACGTGTGGAGCGGTGAGCACACCGACCCCTACGCCGCCGTCTTCGTCGACGAGCACGCCGACGACGACCAGCGCGGGGCTCTGCGAGCCGTCTTCAGTGGCGACGCGGGGGGCTGGCCGGCCCGGTTCGGCGAGATGTTTCGACCCGAGATGCGGGGGATGGAGTTCGCGCCGATCGAAGCAACGATCGATGACGAGCTCGCGACGTGGAGCGTGCGTGTGCCCGACAGGGCCGAGGCCACGGTCGAGGCATTGACCGGTCCCACCACGGCGGAGGGCGAACGCGTCCAGGTGCACAACCTGCCGGGTGCCGAGGTGGGGCCCGGGCAGGGGCCGTCGACCTGGGGCAAGGCCGTCACCAACCGGGCCGACGCCTTCGGTTTCCGCTGGGACCGCTCCGGCTACTCCAGTAAGCTCATCCCGTTCGAGTGGTCCGGTCCGGACGGGACGTGACTCGTCAGGCGCAGGGGCGCGGCATTCCCTCGTTGCGCACCTGGTCGAGAGCGGAGTTGCTGCTGGCCGGGGTCCTGCTCGTGCTGGCGGCAGGGGCCTGGCTGCTCACCAGCGGTTTGGCCGTGCCCGACATGCGGATGGGGATCCTCACCGGGATGCCGCCGACGGAACCGCGGACGCGGTCGTTGCCGATCGCCTTCGTCCTGTTCCTGATCACCTGGGTGGTGATGATGGCGGCGATGATGCTGCCGAGCATCGCCCCGTTCACGGTGGGTGTCGGCCGGCTCCTCGGGACGCGTGCCGGCCCCGGCGCCCTGACCGCGCTGACGGTCGGCTACCTGCTCGTGTGGAGCGCGTCCGGGGTGTTCGGCTACTCCGTCGTACGCGGGTTCGAGGCTCTCGCCACGGGCGGCAGCGCGATCGCCGTGCGTGCGGGAGCAGTCGTGCTGCTGCTCGCGGGCGCTTATCAGTTCACACCGTTCAAGCAGTGGTGCCTGGTGCGCTGCCGGTCGCCGCTGGCATTGGTGATCCGGTACGCGGACTTGGCGAGCCGAAGCAGAAGGGGAGCGCTCCGGGTCGGCCTCTACCACGGTGGCTACTGCTTGGGTTGCTGCTGGGCTCTGATGGCGGTCCTGCTGGCAGCAGGAGCGATGAGTCTCGTGTGGATGGCCGTTGTCGCCGCAGCGATCGCGGTGGAGAAGGTTCTCCCCCGTGGCGAGATGTTCGGCTATGCGGTCGGCGTGCTGCTGGTCGCCCCGGGAATCGCCCTGCTGGTCGCTCCTCGCCTGGTGACCGTGGTGGCGTAGAACTCCGGCGCGGGAGGCGGGAACCGGCTCCACCCCGACTCGCCGGTGAGCGCTCGTCGACCGTCGCCGCCTGCTGAGCGCCGTGGACTGTTGGGTTTACTCGGCCGTGAGATCGGGCGAGGAGCGGACCCGGTGGTGATCGCGGTCAGGCGGGGTGGGGCGAATCGGGCGCCGCCGGTTGTCGTGCAGCTCGTGGAAGACCTCGGCCGTGCCGCAGGACCCGTGTCGGGGTGGCTACCACCGGCGACCCCTCGGGAAAGTCGTGCCACCTCGTGTGCGTTTCGTCCTGCGTGGACCGTGTGCGTGTCGGCAGGATCGTCCTCGGCGTCGGTGCGGTTCACCCGCGTCCGTCGCTGCGGTGGTTATCTGGTTTGGCGCGAACCCCGTCGGAATGCGATCCGGGCGGCGAAGGAAACCGGGACCGGCCGGCGATCGGTCGGGGACCAGCGCGTCGACACGAAGCGGAGCGCTGCTCGAGGCTTGGAGGCCGCCCTCACCTCACCGGGCGGACGGTGTCGATGACGCGGGAGACGGCCGTGGCGCCTTCGGCGGACGGCCGCGCGGCGGGGCGGGCTTTCTCCCCCGCCGCCACGACGACCACGTAGCTGTTCTCGCCCCTGAGGGCGATCACGCCGAGTTTCGACTCGGTGGGCGCGCACGGCTTTCCGGACGGCATGGTGACCGTGGCTTCCGTCCGGACCGCGTCGACACCATCGACCGTCACCGCCCGCGGCTGCTTCACGCGCACCTGCGGGCGTGCCTGCTCGTACAGCGTGCGTCCCATGGTGCGCGCGAACTCCACGGCCGTGGTCTCCAGCGTCTTCGTCGGTTTCACGGCGGTACTGCCCACCGTGCCGATCACGCGGTCGCGACCGTCGCAGGTGTATCCGGGGCCGTTGGCCAGTCCCCGGAACGCGACATCGCCCAGCGCGGGCACGTCGAAGGTCTCCTCCGGAGGGAACACCCGCCAGTCGGCGGGCACGTCGTAGGCGATCCGGGAACGTGAGTTGTACGCGACCGCCCAGCCGGGGACCCGGGACGGCGGGCCCGATGACGGTCTCCGCGGTTGGTCGGTCGGCGACGCCGATTGCGCCTTCGGTTCGGAACCGCGGTTGCCCAGCAGCACACCGGCGGTGACCGCGCCCGCGAGCACCAGCACCAGCGTCGCGGCGAACGCGATCGCGAGGTACCGGCGTCGCTTCGGGGGCCTGCCGTCGGGCGGCAGCGGATCCTCGAACATGCCGGTCCCGTCGTGAGGAGGCCGTCCCCGCGCGGAGTGCGGCCCCGGGTAACCGCCATAGCCGCCCGGAGGTGGCTGGTTCCGGGGTCCGGCCTGGCTCCAATCGCCGTGCTGCCCACCATTCGGCCACGTCACGTCACGCACCGTACCGCGTGGTCCCGTGGCCGGGGAACGATCAGCCCGCCAGGAAGCTCAGCCGCACGTGGCGGCTCGGGTTGTCGGTGTTGGTGTCCACCAGGCACACCGACTGCCAGGTCCCCAGCGTCATCCTGCCCCCGAGCACCGGGATCGAGGCGTAGGGCGGGACGACGGCGGGCAGGACGTGGTCGCGACCGTGACCGGGTGAGCCGTGGCGGTGCCGCCACCGGTTGTCCGCGGGCAGCAGGTCACGCAACGCGGTGAGCAGGTCGTCGTCGCTGCCCGCTCCGGTCTCGATGATCGCCAGTCCCGCGGTGGCGTGCGGTACCCACACGTGGAGCAGACCGTCGCTACCCCCGACACCGTCGAGGAAGCGCTCGCACTCGGCGTTGAGTTCGTGGACGACCTCGGTCGAACCGGTCCGGATCTCGATTTCCTCACTGTGCATGCCTTCCACGCTAATGACGACACGGATAGATTGACCCGGTGCGTGAGGCATTCGGGGAAACCTTCGACGTCGAGCCGGGATACCTCAACACCGCGAGCATCGGCGTCCCTCCCGCTTCGGCGGCCGTGGCGGTCGCCGAAGCGGTGAGCCGGTGGAGCCGGGGTCTGGACACCGCGGCGGACTTCGACGCCTCCGTGGCCTCGGCCCGAGCGGCCTTCGCCGATCTCGTCGGTGTTCCGAGCGAGCGGATCGCCTCCGGCGCGACGGTATCGCAGCTCGTCGGCTTGGTGGCGGCGGGAGTTCCGGACGGTTCCCGCGTCCTCGTCGCCGAGAACGAGTTCACCAGCGTCACCTTCCCGTTCGCCGCCCAGGCCGATCGGGGAGTGCGGGTCGCCGAGGCGGAGCTGACCGAGCTCGCCGAACGCGCGGGTGAGTACGACGTGGTCGCGGTCAGCGCCGTGCAGTCCGGTGACGGACGCGTGGTCGACCTCGACGGCCTGCGTCGCGCCGCTCGGACCCACGGGACGCGGGTGCTGCTCGACGTCAGTCAGGCGGCGGGATGGATGCCGTTACGCCTCGACTGGGCGGACTGGGTGGTGGGAGCGGCGTACAAGTGGCTGCTCTCCCCGCGCGGTGCGGCTTGGTTGGCGGTGCACCCCGACACGGCGGAGCTTCGGCCGAACAGCGCGAACTGGTACGCGGGGGAACACCCCTGGGACAGCATCTACGGATTGCCGCTGCGCCTGGCCGGCAACGCACGTGCCCTCGACCTCTCACCCGTGTGGTTCGCCCAGGTCGGTGCGTCCGTGGCGATGAGTCGGCTCGCCGGCCTCGACATGACCGAGGTGCACGGGCACTGCGTCGGTCTCGCCGACGCGTTCCGCGCCGCGCTCGGCATGCCCGCGGCGGGGTCCGCGATCGTGGCGGTGGACGCCCCGGACGCGGTCTCGCGGCTGGCCGAGGCCGGCGTGCGGTGCTCGGCGAGGGCGGGCAGGGCGCGGCTCGCGTTCCACCTCCACAACACTGCCGATGACGTGGACACGGCGGTACGAGCAGTGCGAACAGCGTGAACATCGCGGTTGGCGCATGTGGTGTTCTGCTGCGCCTCGATACCCGCTACGGTAGGTGCCCGTGTCGGAGGACCACGGTGCACCCGAACAGGGGACGGAAACGCAGGCTGACTTCCAGCGCGGTGACACCGCGCCCATGAAGGCGGTCGGGTCCCCCGCCGGGGGTGGCCACGATCGGGAGCAGCTTCCGTCCGAGCCCGCGGTCCCGCCCGGTTCGCAGGACCGGACCCGCCCCTCCTTTCCGCCACCGGCTCCCCCCCAACCTTCGACGACGGGTGGGCGACAGCCCGCACAACCGGCACAGCCCGCACAGCCGGCACAGCCTCATGTCGCCTGGCCTTCGAACCCTCCGCAGCCCCCGAGCAGTCCCCCCACGGCTCAGCACCCCGGTGGTCAACCCACCGGAAATCCACCACCCGGCCACAGCCCGGGCAGTCCCCCCGCGGCGCGGCCGGATTCCGTGCCGGGCGGAGCACCGCCACCTCCGGCCGAGTCGGTCCCGCCCACAGGGCGAAGATCGACCGAGTCGCGGAGTCCTTCCGGCATCACCCCCGTCGGTTGGCTCCTGCGGGGACTGGCGCTGTGTGCCGTGTCCGTGCTCTCGGGAGTGCTGTGGCTGACGCTCGGGCCCGACTCCCCGAACCAGGACCAGCAGCCGAACCCCCGGACCGAAACCCAGCAGGGGAAGTACCGGTTCGAGCTCGTCCGGCGGGAGGAGGGCTCCCGCAACTGCCAGAGCATCTCGACGTCCAAGATCGCGGAGTACTTCGCCCAGCACTCGTGCGCCCACTTCACCCGTGCGCTCTACACCACGACGCTGCCGGGGGGAGAACAGGTGTTGACCTCCGTGGTCACCGCCAAGATGGGGGGTTCCGGGGTCGCCGCGCAGTTGGAGCAGCTGACCACGCGCAACGCCACCGGAAACATCCAGGACCTCGTCTCTGCCGGTCGGTCGGTGCCGGACGACTTTCCCGGCCTCAGCCACGACTACGGCTACGCCTCCCAGCAACAGGGACAGCTCGTGGTGATCGGGGAGTCGGCCTACTTCGAGCGTCCCGACCACGAGGACGCCCGGTTGAAGAAGGTGACGGTGGACGCGCTGCGCCTGGGATGGCCCCAGGACAAGGCCCCCGACTGACCCCGCGGAAAAGCCTCAGGGCTTGCCGGGAAAGGCCTGGGCGGCCGGCTGCTTGTCGATGGTGATGCGCCAGCGCGTGGCTCGGGTGGCCGCGTTGGTGAGCCCATCGAGAGCGGTGCGGCGTAGTTGCGCCCCCTCCGAGGTCTCCAACACCGAGCGCCAGCCGATCGCGCAGTCCTCCTCGGAGGTGATGAGCAGCTGGACGGCCGTCCGTTGGTCTTCGACCTCGGACGGGAGTTGGTAGGCCGGTGCGGCGGGAGCGGGGGTGACTCCCGCGTCGCGCAGCAGCCGCTCGGCGGCGTCGCGGTGCGCGCGGTGACCGTCGGCCGCCTCGGTGATGGCCGAAGCGACTCGCTGCTCGGAGGCGTAGGCCCTGGTCAGTCCCGCCAGCCAGATCGCGGCCTGCTCGGCCCGGAGTACGCTGCGCAGGGCGTCCTCGGTCTTCGTCGACAGCTGAGCACTCATCTCAGTACCTCCAGTAGGCTCGCGCAACCGGCCGAGACCGATCCGGCCAGTCCCGCCCGGTTGGACGGCGCCCAGGAGACCAGGTCGGCGGCCTGTTTCCGCGCGGCACGCAATGCCTCGCGCAGCGCCTTCTCCGCGGCATCGGACGAGGCTGGGGTGGAGGGTGCGGGAGGCGATTTCGAGGAGTTCTTCTCCCCCCCGGGAGGATTTACCCGATCGATTTCCCGTTGCAGGGCGCTCGCGTGTTCGTCACGGACCGAGCCGATCATGGTGGCGCTTTGCGAGAGGCCGGGATAGGCCTTGGCCACGGCTCGGGCCAACGCCGCGTCCGACCGCGCGCGAGTGACCAGCGCCTTCAGCGGATCGGGCCCCTCGGCCCCCGAACCCGCTGCGCAGCCGGCGGTGAATGCGGCGGCTACCGGTACCAGTGCCGCCATGCGCAGCATGTCTCTGCGGCCGAAAGGACCGGACTGCGAGGATGGTTCCACGGGTTTCCATCCTGCCAGGCCGGTTCGCACGGGCTCGGCGGGATGTCGTGTGATCGGCACCACCGGAATGTTTGGGCCGTTTCGGTGATTGACCGAGCACGTTGCCGAATGGTCCGCGCCGCGCCGAGCCGTGGGCGGACGCGATACGCTGGAGGACCGCGACCGGTGCGAGGCGCTGGTCGCGGGAGTTTCGCTGTCCGACGTCGTCGTGACGGCGAGATGCCGGATGCTCGCTGCACCGTGAACGTCACCCACCTTCGATCGAGCTTGGAGTGCCCATCGTGTCCAACCCGCCGCGCGACGAGATCGTCGCGCGTCTGGAACCCGCCGTAGCCGAGGCCGTGGCGGCCGTGGGCTTCGACCTCGAAGAACTCGACATCCAGCTGGCCGGGCGGCGCCGGCTGGTCAAGGTGGTCATCGACGCCGACGCGGGCGTCGGACTCGACGACATCACCACCGTCAGCCGCGAGCTCTCGAAGCTGCTGGACGAGCACGAGCACGTCTTGGCGGGGTCCTACAACCTCGAGGTGACCTCACCGGGTGTGGATCGTCCCCTGACCAAGCCGCGGCACTGGAAGCGCGCACTTCACCGCCTGGTCAGGATCCGTCTCGCCGACGGTGGTGACCTGCTGGCCCGTGCTGGTGCCGCCGAGGATGGCAGTGTGGTGGTTCTGGCCGCCGGGGAGATCCGGCGGCTGACCTATCGCGAGATCGAACACGCGGTGGTTGAGGTGGAGTTTCAGCAACCACCGGCACAAGACCTGGTCAAGCTCGATCGGGCTGCGGGCGTCGTCGCCTCCCGCGGTGACGACGGGGAGAACACGGAGGAGTCGAGGTGAACGTCGACATCGCCGCGCTGCGGGCGATCGAACGCGACAAGGACATTCCATTCGAAACAGTCCTACAGGCGATCGAGTCCGCACTGCTGACGGCTTACCGGCACACCGAGGGGCACCAGCCGCATGCTCGGGTGGAGGTCGATCGCAAGACCGGCAGCGTGCGTGTTATTGCTCACAGCCTGGCCCCGGACGGGAGCGTGGAAGAGGAATGGGAGGACACGCCGGAGGGCTTCGGCCGCATCGCGGCGACCACGGCCAGGCAGGTGATCCTGCAGCGGCTGCGGGACGCTGAGCACGAGAAGACCTACGGGGAGTTCCAGACCAAGGAAGGCGAGATCCTCGGCGGGGTCATCCAGCGCGACGCCAAGGCGAACTCGCGCGGGATGGTCGTGGTCGAGATCGGTGACAACGAGGGCGTGATTCCGGCCGCCGAGCAGGTTCCGGGCGAGCGGTACGACCACGGGAGCCGGATCAAGTGCTACGTCGTCGGGGTTTCGCGCAGCGTCCGGGGGCCGCAGGTCACGCTCTCGCGTACGCACCCCAACCTGGTGCGGCGGCTGTTCGCCCTGGAGGTTCCCGAGATCGCCGACGGCACGGTGGAGCTGCCCGCCGTGGCCAGGGAGGCCGGACACCGCTCCAAGATCGCGGTGCAGTGCACGGTCAGTGGCGTCAACGCCAAGGGTGCCTGCATCGGGCCGATGGGCGCGCGAGTGCGCAACGTGATGAGCGAGCTGGGCGGGGAGAAGATCGACATCATCGACTTCTCCGAGGACCCGGCGACGTTCGTGGGTAACGCGCTCTCTCCGGCCAAGGTAGTATCGGTGGAGGTGGTCGACGAGCGGGCCAAGGCCGCTCGTGTGATCGTGCCGGACTTCCAGCTGTCACTGGCGATCGGCAAGGAGGGCCAGAACGCCCGACTGGCCGCTCGGCTGACCGGATGGCGCATCGATATCCGCAGTGACGCCGATCCGAGCTCGCCGACGACGTCGGCCGGACATCCCGGAGCGCAGCGACCCGACGAGCCGTCGATCGAAGCCGCCGTGGACGATCTGCCGACCGTGGGTTCGGCTGAGTGAGGAAGACGGGTTAGAATCACAGGTGGCTCGACGCGAGGGAGCGAGAATCCGACCACGATCCACCGGTGTCCGTGTTGACAACCACGGGCCGGTTCGTACGTGCGTGGGGTGCCGGACCCGAACTCGGGCCTGCGAGCTGCTCCGAGTGGTGGCCGAGGACGGTGGTGCCCATCGCGTCGCCGTCCCCGATCCCCATCGCGGACAACCGGGCAGGGGTGCTTGGTTGCATCCCGATCCAGAGTGTCTGCGGTTGGCCGAACGACGTCGTGCCTTCCCGCGGGCGCTCCGCGTGCGGGGGAGTATCGACCTTTCGGCGGTACGGGCGCACCTGGAGTGAGTGGTTCGCGAAAATGACCGGCACGGGAAGCTCCCGTGCTTGGCAGTTGAAGGAAGCAGGTCGACCCGTCATGAATCAGCCGTGAAGCTGAAGCCATGAACGCGCACCGGCGATAGGACGAGGTCGAGCGGGACTGCCGCCCGGCCTCACCCAGATGAGGAGAGCAGTGGCAGGCAAGGCCCGCGTGCATGAGCTCGCCAAAGAGCTCGGCGTAACAAGCAAGGACGTACTCAACAAACTCGCCTCGCAGGGCGAGTACGTGAAGTCCGCGTCGTCAACGGTGGAGGCACCCGTGGCGCGCAGGCTTCGCGACGCGTTCCCGAAGGGGGGCGCGTCCAACAAGGGAGACAAGGGCGGCGCCAACGGCAAGACCGGTGACGGCGCTCAGCCGTCCTCCGGCGACCAGGCGCCTGCGGCCGACAGCGATGCCACCGCGCCGAAGCCCGGCCCGCGGCCGTCGTCGACCGAGGCACCCAAGCCCGGTCCGAAACCCGGCCCCAAACCGGGCCCCAAGCCCGGTCCGCGGCCGGAGTCGAAGCCGCAGGCACCGACTCCCGAAACCCAACCATTCGAACAGGCCCCCACGGCGCAGTCCGGTCAGTCCGCTCCGGCGGAGGCCGCGCAGTCCGACCAGGGGGGCGCGCAGTCCGACCAGGGGGGCGCGCAGTCCGGTCAGGCTTCCGGCGAGCAAGCCGGTGGTGGCCAGGCCGCACCGCGGTCCGAGCGTCAGGCGGGACCGAAGCCGGGTCCCAAGCCCGGGCCGAAACCCGGCCCGAAGCCGGGCCCCAAGCAGGGCGCGCAGTCCGAGGGCGACGGCTCCGTCGTGCCGCCGAAGCCGCAGTCACCCAAGCCCGGCCCGCGTTCGCCGCGCGCCGGCAACAACCCGTTCGGCGTTGGCAGCGGCGCGCCGCAGCAGCGCCCCAAGGACGGTAAGCAGGGTGGCCAGGGCGGCCCCGGTAAGCAGGGTGGCCCCGGCGGACAGGGCAAGCAGGGCGGTCCCAAGCCGGGCGGCCAGCCCAACCAGGGCGGCAAGCCGGGCGGTCAGCGTCCGGACCGTCAGGGCCAGTCCCAGCAGGGGCAGGGCCAGGGCGGCCAGGGTGCCGGTGCGGCGCCTGCCGCCGGTTCCGGCGGTGACGGCGGCGGTGGCAACCGTCCGAACCCCGGCATGATGCCCCCGCGTCCGAACCCCGGCATGATGCCGTCGCGTCCGGCACGTCCCGGTGGCGGCTCCGGTGGTCCCGGCAAGCAGGGCGGCCCCGGTAAGCAGGGTGGTCCCGGCGGTGGTCCCGGCGGTGGTCGCGGCGGCGGTACTGGTGCTCCCAGCGGTCCCGGCGGCGGTCGCGGCGGTGGCGGTGGTCGTCCCGGCGGCGGTGCCGGTGGCGGCGGTGCCCCCGGCGGCGGTGCGCCCCCGGGCGGTGGCTTCCGCGGTCGTCCCGGCGGCGGTGGTCGTCCCGGCGGTGGCCGTGGCGGTACGGCCGGTGCCTTCGGTCGTCCCGGTGGTCCGGCGCGCCGTGGTCGCAAGTCCAAGCGGCAGAAGCGCCAGGAGTACATGGACAACATGCAGGCGCCGTCGGTGGGCGGTGTTCGCCTGCCGCGCGGTAACGGCGAGCCTCTTCGCCTGCGCCGTGGCGCCTCGCTGACCGACTTCGCCGAGAAGATCAACGCCAACCCGGCTTCGCTGGTACAGGCGATGTTCCATCTCGGCGAGATGGTCACCGCGACCCAGTCCGTCTCCGACGAGGTCCTGGAACTGCTGGGCCAGGAGATGAACTACAAGATCGAGATGGTCAGCCCGGAGGACGAGGACCGGGAGCTCCTGGAGTCCTTCAGCCTCAGCCTCGGGGATCAGGGCAGTTCCGAGGAGCAGCTCGTTTCCCGGCCTCCGGTGGTCACGGTCATGGGTCACGTCGACCACGGCAAGACCCGGCTGCTGGACACCATCCGCAAGGCCAACGTCCAGGAGGGCGAGGCCGGCGGTATCACCCAGCACATCGGTGCCTACCAGGTCGAAACCGAGCTGGAGGGCAAGCAGCGTCCGGTCACCTTCATCGACACCCCCGGTCACGAGGCGTTCACCGCCATGCGTGCCCGCGGTGCGAAGTCGACCGACATCGCGGTGCTGGTCGTGGCCGCCGACGACGGCGTCATGCCCCAGACGGTGGAGGCGATCAATCACGCCCAGGCCGCTGGTGTGCCGATCGTGGTCGCGATCAACAAGATCGACGTCGAGGGGGCCAACCCGGACAAGATCCGCCAGCAGCTCACCGAGTACAGCCTGGTCGCCGAGGAGTTCGGCGGCGAAACGATGTTCGTCGAGATCTCTGCCCGCCAGAGCGTGAACATCGAGGGTCTGCTGGAGGCGATCCTGCTGACGGCCGACGCCTCCCTGGATCTGCGGGCGAACCCGCAGATGGAGGCCCAGGGCGTGGCCATCGAGGCGCACTTGGACAAGGGCCGCGGGCCGGTGGCGACAGTGCTGGTTCAGCGCGGGTCGCTGCGGGTCGGGGACTCGGTGGTCGCCGGTGGCGCTCACGGCCGGGTGCGTCGGATGATCAACGAGCACGACAAGGACGTCACCGCGGCACTGCCCTCGCGTCCGGTGCAGGTCATCGGTTTCACCTCGATTCCGGGCGCCGGGGACACCTTCCTGGTGGTCAACGAGGACCGCACCGCGCGGCAGATCGCCGATCGGCGTTCGGCCCGCATCCGCGAGGCCCAGAACGCGGCCAAGCGCAAGCGCGTCAGCCTCGAGGACCTGGACAAGGTGCTCAAGGAGACCAGGCAGCTCAACCTGATCATCAAGGGTGACAACTCGGGTACCGTCGAGGCGCTCGAGGAATCCCTGAACAAGATCGACGTGGGCGAAGAGGTCGAGCTCCGCGTCATCCACCGCGGTGTCGGTGGGATCAACGAGAGCGACGTGAACCTCGCCACCGCCGAGAACACCATCGTGCTGGGCTTCAACGTCCGGCCCGAGGGCAAGGCGGCCGAGACCGCCACTCGTGCGGGCGTGGAGATCCGGTACTACTCGGTGATCTACCGGGCGATCGAGGACATCGAGCAGGCCCTCAAGGGCATGCTCAAGCCCGAGTACGAGGAGGTCGACCTCGGCAGGGCGGAGGTCCGAGAGGTCTACAAGTCCTCGAAGGTCGGTACCATCGCCGGTTGCATGGTCACCGAGGGCATCATGCGCCGCAACGCCAAGGCGCGGTTGCTCCGTGACAGCGTCGTGGTCGCCAACAACCTCAGCGTGAACTCGCTGAAGCGGTTCAAGGACGACTCGACCGAGGTCCGTGACGGTTTCGAGTGTGGTCTGACCCTGGGGTCGTTCTCCGACATCCGCGAGGGCGACTTCGTCGAGACCTACGAGATGCGGGAGAAGCCGCGTACCTGACGTCGCCCGTTCCGGGGCCCGGGCCACAGTGGTCCGGGCCCCGGTCGGTTCGGGACCGCAAAACGAGGTGACGTGATGTACGTCGGTGCGTTGGAACTGGACGTGTTGCTCGGTGACGTCCACTCCCTGAAGCAGAAGCGGGGGCTGGTACGGCCGGTGGTCGCCGAGCTGCGACGCCGTTTCGAGGTCGCCGCGGCCGAGGTCGGTGAGCAGGACGTCTACCGACGAGCCCTGATCGGGGCTTCCGCGGTTTCCGGGGATGCTTCGCACGTGCGGGAGGTGCTCGACTCGTGTGAGCGAGCGGTCGCCGATCGCCCCGAGCTGGAGCTGCTCTCGTCGAGGCAACGAATGCTGGGACCAGAAGACTAGGGGCGACCCGGGAGCCGGGCCGCCGAGGACGTACGGAGGAGGTGCGCCGTGGCTGATACGGCGCGCGCCCGGAGGCTCGCCAAACGGATCGCCCGGATCGTGGCCTCGGGGCTGGAGCACGAGGTCAAGGACCATCGATTGGCGATGGTGACGATCACCGACGCCCGCCTGACGGCGGATCTGCGGGACGCGACCGTGTACTACACGGTCCTTGGTGACGATGTCGACCACAGCTCCACGGCCGTGGCACTGGACAGCGCCACGGGCGTGCTGCGCTCGCGGGTGGGACGGCAGTTGGGCGTGCGGTTCACGCCGACCCTGGCCTTCGTCGCCGATACGATTCCGAACGACGTGCGCAGGCTGGACGAGGTGCTGGCCGAGGCCAGGGAAGCGGATGCCGAGGTCGCCCGGCTGGCTTCGACCGCCGAACCGGCGGGCGAGGCGGACCCGTACCGCGATTCGGACGTCGAGCCCGATGATCGGGACGGGGGCGACGAAGCGACCGGCAGCGACGAGGATCGCTCCGGGCATGGAGACGGTTGAGTGCCGGTGGGCGGACCTCGGCCGAGACACCGGACAGGTGGTGCGGAGGTGACCGAGTGAGCGGGCAGTCCGAAACCGCGGGAGACACCGATGTGGCCGCCGCGCTGTCCGGAGTCGCCCGGCTGCTGGAAACGGCACGGGACGTGACGCTGTTCGCCCACGTTCACCCGGACGCGGATGCGCTCGGCAGCGCGCTCGCGCTCGCCACGGTGCTGCGGCGGCGTGGCACCACCGTTCGGGTCTCCTTCGGCACTCCCGACGAGCCGCCGCCGTCGCTGCGTGTGCTGGACGGGCAGGAGTTCGTGGTTTCCGCCGACGAAGTACCCGCTGCCGTGCCACTGCTGGTGGTGCTGGACACCGGTAGCCTTCAGCGGCTCGGAAAGCTCGCCGACCGCGTCGAGGGCGCGATCGCGGCCGGTGGCGAGGTCGTCGTGATCGACCACCACGTCGCCAACACCCGCTTCGGCACTCGTCACGTGATCGACGACCGCGCCGAGGCGACGGCCCTGCTCGTGCTCCGACTGATGGACGAGATGGGCGCGACCGTGGACCTGGAACCGGCCCGCTGCCTCTACGCCGGGCTCGTCACCGATACGCGCTCGTTCCGCAACGCCGGACCAGGAGCGCACCGGGTGGCGGCCCGCCTGATCGAGGCCGGTGTCGAGCCGGAGTCGGTCACTCGCTGCCTGATGGACACGCACCCGTTCGGCTGGCTGGAGATGCTGGCGAGCGTGCTGGGGAAGGCGCAGCTGGAGTCGTCCGCGGCGCGCGGTCTCGGTTTCGTGCACGCGACGGTCGGGCTCGCGGAGTCCGACGGCCTGCGTGGCGAGGAGCTCGACAGCGTCATCGACGTGGTGCGAACGACCGCCGAAGCCGAGGTCGCCGCCGTGCTCAAGGAGATGACCCCGGGGCACTGGTCGGTGTCGCTGCGGGCGGACAGCCGCGTCGACGTCGGCTGGGTCGCCGCGGAATGCGGAGGTGGCGGCCACCGGCTCGCCTCCGGGTTCACCGCCGATGATTCGGCCGCGGACATTCTCGCCGCGCTGCGCGCGGCTCTGAGCCGCGCTCCGCTGCTCGACTGACCCCACCCCGGTGGGGTGGCCGATTTCGGTGAAACTCGCTACACGCTGCGCACTGTGCCCGAGATCGTGAACCACGGTCGCTACGATGCTCCCGGCCGCGCCGGCGGCGAGCACGAGCAACCGTAGCCCGTCGTGTCAGCGGCCTTATCGAGAGTCCGGACGGGTCCGGGGCGACAGGGAGAGAGTGTGTCCGACACGGGGGAGCGAGTGCCGCTGCGGCGCTTGCTGGCATTGGCGGTACCCGCGCTGGGGGTGCTGGCGGCCGAACCGCTGTACGTACTGGTCGACACGGCCGTCGTCGGACACCTGGGGGCGGTTCCGCTGGCCGGGTTGGCGCTGGGCGGAACGCTGTTCACGGTCGTGTCCAGCCAGCTCACCTTCCTGTCCTACGGCACCACCGCCCGCACGGCCCGGCTGCACGGAGCGGGCCGCAGGCGGGACGCCGTGGCCGAGGGCGCGCAGGCCACCTGGCTGGGGGTGGGCGTCGGTGTGGTTCTGATGCTGCTCGCCCAGCTGCTGGCCGTACCGGTGGCCGAGCTGCTGGCCGGACCCGGCCCCATCGCCGACGCGGCGGCGAGCTGGCTGCGCATCGCGCTGCTCGGCGCTCCGCTGGTGCTGGTGACCCTCGCCGGGCACGGCTGGATGCGGGGCGTCCAGGACACCAGACGCCCCCTGTACTTCGTGCTCACCGGCAACGCCGTGTCGGCGGTGCTCTGTCCGGTGTTGGTGTATCCGCTGGGCTGGGGGCTGGAAGGCTCGGCGGTGGCCAACCTCGTCGGTCAGACCATCGTCGCGGCGCTGTTCCTGCGCGCCCTCGTGGTGGAGCGCGTGCCGATGAGGCCGGAGTTCGCCAAGATGCGTGCCCAGCTCGGGCTCGGCCGTGACCTGGTGCTGCGCACCCTGGCGTTCCAGGCCTGCTTCCTGTCCGCGACCTCGGTCGCGGCCCGCTTCGGTGCGGAGACCGCCGCCGCCCACCAGGTGGTCTGGCAGCTGTGGTCGTTCCTGGCCCTGGTGCACGACTCCATCGCGATCGCGGCGCAGTCGTTGGTCGGCGCGGCGCTGGGGCGCGAGTCCGCTCGGCACGCCAAGGGGATCGCCCGGCAGGTCACCTGGTACGGGCTGGGCTTCGGATTCCTGCTCGGCCTGGTGTTCGCGGGCCTGTACGGGATCCTGCCGACCCTGTTCACCACCGACCCCGCGGTGCTGGCCGAGATCCCCCAGGTCTGGTGGTTCTTCGTCGGACTGCAGCCGATCGCCGGTGTCGTGTTCGCGCTGGACGGGGTCTTCCTCGGCGCGGGGGACGCCGCGTACCTGCGCACGGCGACGATGCTCAGCGCGGCGATCGGTTACCTGCCGCTGATCTGGCTCTCGCTGGCTTTCGGCTGGGGCCTGGTGGGCATCTGGACCGGCCTGAGCCTGTTCATGCTCGGCAGGTTGTTGACCCTCCTGCTTCGGGCGCGCTCCGGGCGTTGGGCGGTAACCGGCCTCACGACCGCCGACACGGCCGCGTGACCGGTGAACGCGTCGTCGTGGCACTTTCCACCGCCACGACGACGCGCGTTCAATCCTGCCAGAACCAGTCGGTGCCGCGGATCTGCTTGAGCGCTTCGCGCCGGGCCTCGGGATCGAGCCGCTGCACGTAGACCATGCCGTCCAGGTGGTCGACCTCGTGCTGCAGGCACCGGGCCATGAGCCCGGAACCGGACACGGTCACCGGCTCGTCGTTCAGGTCCACGCCGCGGACCACGGCGTAATCGCCACGACGGGTGGGAAAGCTCAGGCCCGGCACGGACAGGCACCCCTCCTCGTCCTCCTGCTCCCCGGAGACCTCCACGAGTTCCGGATTGAGCACGTAGCCGATCTCGCCCTCGACGTTGTAGCTGAACGCGCGTAGGCTCACGCCGATCTGCGGTGCCGCCACCCCTGCGTGCCCCGGAGCGTCGACGGTGTCCAGCAGGTCGGTCACCACCGCCCGCGTCCTGTCGTCGAACGTCGTCACCGGGTCGGCCACCGTTCGTAGCACCGGGTCGCCGAAGCGCCGGATCGGTCTGAAAGTCACTGCTCGTCCTCCTCGGTCGCTCGAAACCCTAACCGCCGCGGTCGTGCCCCCGTGACGGGAGGTACTGCGAATGGGGGATGATGAAGCGCCGTGTCACAACGGTCCCGTAGCTCGCGTGCCCCCGTCCCGCCCGGCCTGCTGGTGGTGGACAAACCCGCAGGCATGACCTCGCACGACGTCGTCGCGCGGGTGCGCCGCATCATGGGGACGCGCAAGGTCGGCCACGCGGGCACGCTCGACCCGATGGCCACCGGGGTCCTGGTGCTGGGGCTGGAGCGGGCCACGAAGCTGCTGGGGCACCTGGCGCTGGACACCAAGGCCTACCTGTCGACCATCAGCCTCGGTGCGGCCACGACCACCGACGACGCCGAGGGCGAGCAGCTGTCCGAGACCGACGCCTCCGGCGTGGACGAGGAGGCGATCCACTCGGCCATCGCGGCCCTGACCGGCGAGATCCAGCAGGTTCCGAGCTCGGTCAGCGCGGTCAAGGTCAACGGCAAGCGCGCCTACGAGCTCGCTCGGCAGGGCGAGTCGGTGGAACTGGAGTCGCGCCCGGTGACCGTCTCGCGTTTCGACCTGCTCGCGCTGCGGCGCACCGAGACGACCACGGAGCTGGACGTGCTGGTGGAGTGCTCCTCGGGCACGTACGTGCGTGCGCTGGCCCGCGATCTCGGTGAGCAGCTCGGTGTCGGCGGTCACCTGGGGCAGTTGCGCCGCACGAGGGTCGGTCCGTTCGGGTTGGCCACGGTGCGCACGCTGGAGCAGCTCGAGGCCGAGCCGGAGCTGTCGATGGATCTGGACGGCGCGGTGGCCACGGCGTTCCCGCGCATCGACGTCACCGCCGCCACGGCTCGGTCGCTGACCTACGGCCAAGCGGTCACGGGTGCGGGCGTGACCGGTACCTACGGCATGTTCGACCCACAGGGGCGGGCCGTGGCCCTGGTCCGCGACGAGGGGCGAACCGCCAAGCCCGCGCTCGTGCTCACCCCGGCGGGCTGAGCTCCGTCCGGGCGGGTGGCACCTGTGGTGCGTTCGATCCTCAAGGGGGTGCTCGCCCTCCGGTTCGCGACCGGGGGCGAGCCACCGATGCTGTCATTTCGTCCCGCTGTTTGTGACGCTGTGCTCCCGAGTGCGCACATCGCGACCGGGCAACAATAAGCGTCGAAACTGGATCTTTTCGTGTTCGCGGGCAGCTCTCTCGTGCGGCGTCAGGGGCCGTCCGTTTCGCGTCGAAGAATTCGAGGGGAACCGATCGAGTGGTGCCGTGCACATCGACGACGTCGATTGTCGCTGTGGTCGCGATCTCGCGCTGCGTAGTGTGAACGCGGAGATTTCGGTTGGCGTGACGGCGCTGCTCGGGCCGGACGGGGCGGGGAAGAGCACGCTGCTGGGGTTGCTCTCGACGGCTCGGACAGCGTGCGCAACGCAGAAAAGCACCGGAATTCCATCGGGTCTCTGCCGCAGCGGTTCGCGGCACCGAATCACCTGACCGTCTCCGGGTTCCTGACCCTGTCGGCGTGGTGGCGCAGAGTTCCCGGCAGGCAACGGAAGAGCGCCGTCGAGCAGGCGCTGCGGATGACATCGCTGCAGGACCGCGCCGGGAGCAAGGTCGGCCACCTGTCCGGAGGAATGCTGTGCCGCCTGGGATCGCCCAGCTCGTGGTGAACTCGCCGACGATGCTGCTGCTCGATGAACCGACCGTGGGGCTCGATCCGCGCCAACGCGGTGAGCTGCGCGAAGTGATCACCGACATCGGCGAGACGCGGAGGTCCTGGTCGGCACGCACCTCCCCGAGGACGTCGTGGCCGTGGCCGCGCTGGATCGGGGAGAGCGGTCGACGACTGGGCCGCCGCTTCCGGGCACATCCAGCAGTCGGGCATTCGGCCGCTCGCTCTGGTGGCCACCGTGGCGGCCTGGGACACCTCGCGAATACGGCGTATCGGTGCCGATGGACTGGAGCGCACGTACCCGCGTTCCGCATTGGCGCACCTGCTCCTGAGTGGTGTTCCCGCTCTGGTCGTCGGCTTACTTTCGTACGGGGCCATTTTCCTGACCGTGACGCTTTCCGTGAACGGAGGCGGATCGCCGTACTGGTACTACCTCGGTGTCGGTGCGATGATGTTCGTCGCCGCGGTGGCCATCGGAGTGGCAGGTGGACACTGGTTGCCGCCGTGCCCGGCCGCGCCCTCCGTGGGCATCGCTCTCCGGCTGCGCTTGGCCTGCGGATCGATCAGCGGTGGTGGCCGGTACCGCGCTCGTGGATTCACGCAGTTTCCAACTCCTGACGGAAACGGCAACCACAGCCGGTGTGCCGTGAGGATTGGGGCGTGACGGTCTGCATGTGGCCCGCGCGCAGTCGGGACATCGATCGCTGGCCGTCGGCGGCGCAACGGTACCGATCCGCTTTCGCCGAACTGGGGCCGCGACCTCGTCGCTTCGTCGAACACGGGCTGGACTGGTCGAGTCCTTCGGGGGAAAGCTCGGCTCGATCGACGGGGGAGCCCCGGATTTCGAACTGACCGAACCCTTGGCCCTGCCTCGTGTTTACGGTCGACCGCCCGAATGTGCCAAGACAGGCCCCAACAGCTACGGCTACTACGCGGGAGTCGAGGCGCGTGAAGTGTTGGCCGGCTGGTTCAGGCGCGAGATTCGCCCACAACTGTCACCCGAGACGCTGGTGAACCCGACCCGGGTCGGTGGCATGCGTGCCCTGCTGGCCGTTCCGGAAGCCGAGCGGGTCGCCTGGATTCATGAAGTGGTGGCGGCCAAGAACGACTGCGTGACACCGATGCCGGAGCTGCCGTGAACATCGCCTGGTTGCTGTTGCGCGCGTACCGCTGGCCCGCCTTCGTCGTGCTGTGCGCGGTGCTGGCCGTCCTGCACGCGATGGCGGGTGACAGCGTGATCCCCGTTCCGGTACCGAACGATTTCGTGAACCTCGACGTGCCACTCGGGATTTTCAGCCCCCGCTGCTGGCCTGCCTGATCGGGCTCTACCTGCGACCGCCCACCAGGCTGTGGGACACCAGTCCGCAGCGGCAGCGGGCGGTCCGCGCGGCGCTGGTGGCGGCCCTGTTCGTCGCCGGATTCCTCGCCTACGTCCTGCGCGGCCCACGCCCCGAGCAGTAGCGGCGGTCCGGTCTCGCCGCCGGGTGGGCGTTACCGGTGGTCCGGTAACATGTACGTGGTTGTGTAGCCAGCCATGGATTCGCAAGCATCCTGTCGACGAGATGCCCCGCGGTCCGGTCAGCCCGGCAGAAGTGTCTCGCCTTGCGGCGCCTCGCTTAAGTCGGGTTGTCGGTGCTGGCTTCCTTCTCTCGGCAGGACAACCGGGAGAAGACCTGATGATCATTCGCGAGCCGTCCTCATCCGAGGAGACGGCGGGTACCGAGAACACGCGGCCGAGTGGTTCCGTCAGGCCGTCCGCGTTGACGAGTGGCCTGTTGATAGGGGAACAGGTCGATCAGGTGGGTCTTTATCACCACGATCTGATCGCCGACCGCTGGACGTGGTCCCCCGAGCTGTACCGCATCCACGGATTCGATCCGGACGGCACCGAGCCGACCACCGAGCTGCTGCTGGCCCACAAGCACCCGGACGATCGGCAGTACTTCGCCGACATCATCGCCGACGCCCGCGCGACCGGGGCCTCGTTCAGCTGCCGGCACCGCATCGTCACCACCGAGCAGCAGCACCGGCTCGCCATCATGATCGGCGAGGTGGAGTGCGGCGACGACGGTACCGCCACCGCGATGCACGGATACTTCGTCGACCTCGGTGCCGAGTCCGACGCGCAGCAGTCCGAGAACAGCGAGGTCCAGCACCTGCGCTACGCGCTGGCCTCCCGGGTCCCCATCGAGCAGGCGAAGGGCATGATCATGCATGCCTACGGCTGCACGGCCACGGCCGCCTTCCGGATTCTCATCACCGTGTCCCAGAGCGCCAACCGCAAGCTTCGCCTCATCGCCGAGGAACTGACCGAGGCCCTGACCACCGGCAGCGCCCTGCCCGAGATGTGTCGCCAGGCCCTGGAGGACCAGCTGCACCAGTTGAGCACGCCGGACGGCGGCCGCCGGCGGTGACGCGGACGACGAACTCTGGTGGCAGTCCTGCGGACAGCGTCGGCGTGGGCCGATAGGGTTATCGACCGTGCAGCGTTGGCGTGGTTTGGAACGGATCCCCGGTGGTTGGGGCCGGTGCGTGGTCACCATCGGGGTCTTCGACGGAGTGCATCGCGGGCATCAGGCGCTGATCGGTCAGGCCGTGCGACGGGCGCGTCAGCGGGGACTGCCCTGCGTGATGATGACCTTTGATCCGCATCCCGCCGAGGTCGTGCGTCCCGGGAGTCACCCGGCGCAGCTGACCACTCTGGAGCGGCGCGCGGAGCTGGCCGAACAGCTCGGGGTGGACGTCTTCTGCGTGCTGCCGTTCACCGCGGAGGTCTCGCGGATGCCGCCCGACGAGTTCGTGCACGAGATCCTCGTGGAACGGTTGCACGCGGCCGTGGTCGTCGTCGGTGAGAACTTCACCTTCGGCCACAAGGCCGCCGGGGACATCGAGCTGCTCAAGACGCTGGGGCAGCGGTTCGGGTTCGACACCGAGCCCGCCGACCTGCTCGCCGGACCCACCGACGGTTCCGGCGCGGACTCCTCGGTGACCTTCTCCTCGACCTACATCCGCGCCTGCATCGACGCCGGTGACGTCGAGGCCGCCGCCGCCGCGCTGGGGCGTCACCACCAGCTCGAGGGCATCGTGGTGCGCGGTGCGGGGCGCGGTGGCCGCGAGCTCGGTTACCCGACGGCGAACCTGTCGCTGCCGGAGTACGCCGCGATCCCCGCCGACGGTGTTTACGCGTGCTGGTTCACCCACCGGCGCCGCGGCTCGGCCGAGCCGGGACGCACGCTTCCCGCCGCGGTCTCGGTGGGCAGCAATCCGACCTTCTCCGGTACCGAGCGCACGGTCGAGGCGTTCGTCCTCGACGTCGACGCCGACTTCTACGGCGAGTACGCGGAACTGGACTTCGTGCACCGGCTGCGGGGGATGGTGCGCTTCGACTCCGCCGAGGAACTGGTCGAGCAGATGAACCGGGACGTGATCGACACACGTGCCCGGCTGGGGGCGAGCGGGTGAATTCCGCTCCCGCGTGACACGGACGGCCCGCGGGACCACCCGGAAGGCCCGCCGTCACCGGAGTATTTTTCGGATTCGGGCACTACGGGTGCCTCCGAGCTGGCAGGATGCGGTTTCGAGGTAGCGCCGAGAAGGCCCGCACCGGGGGAGCGAAGGTGGAAGAGCAGCAGAGCGTCCAGCGGAACCTGGCGCTGCAGCGGCAGTGGTACGGGGAACCGCTGGGCGACCGGGTGCGCCGCCTGATCGTGGCGTTTCGGACCTCGCAGGCCCACATCGCCGAGGTGCTGGGCATCAGCGGCCCGATGTTGAGTCAGGTGATGAGCGGGCGGCGGGCCAAGATCGGCAATCCCTCGGTGCTGGCGCGGCTGGTCATGCTGGAACGCAAGGTGCTCATGCCCGGTGTGGCGGCGGGGGAGTCCGAGGCCGTGGCGCAGGCGCTGGAGGACGTGCGTTGCTCGCGCCCCTCGCTGGCCCGGGAGAACAATCCGCCGGTGCAGCGCGCCAACGGGGAGGAGTCGGCCTGGCCGGTGCTGCGCGAGGTGGCCCGGCCCAGTGAGCTGGAACTGGTCGCGGAACTGATCGACGGTGACTACCCGGCGCTGGCCGAACTGCTACGCAGGGCCGCTGCCGGGGACTCCGCCTGAGGAGCGCTCGTCCCGGGGCGAAATCCGGTTCCGCGCGAGACCGGGTAACTACCGCAAGCGGAAAAGACGGTTGCGCAGCTTCGGTTTCGGAGGAGCGGGACCCGCGTTTTCCGGTCAAATCGACCCCACGCCGCCGATCACCGTACTAGACTGCGGTCGACATGCGTTTGTTCACCGCGCTCTGGCCCTCCACCGAAGCGATCCGTCACCTGGACGAGGCCGTGCGTGCCGCGCAGGGACAGTCGGCCGACTGGAAGCGGTCCATCGCCAGGGCCCGGGGGTTCCGGATCGTTTCGACCAGGCGCTGGCACCTGACGCTGTGCTTTCACGGTGACGAGGCCGATCCGGACCTGTTGAGCCGACGGCTCACGGAGGGGCTCGCCCGACTGCCCACCGCGCATCCGCGGTTCGCCCCGCCCCGGCTGCGGCTGGCCGGGGCGGGCATGTTTCGCAGCGTGATGTGGATCGGCGTCGAACCGGCCACCGAGGACGACATGACCCACCTGCACGCGCTGGTCGAGGCGGCCGGAGGTGATCCGAGCACCTTCCGGGCCCACCTGACGGTGGCCCGATGGGCCAAGGGCCGCCCGAACCGGGAGTCGTTGACGGAGCTGTTCGGCTCCTACCGGGGGCCGTACTGGAGCGCGAACGAAGTGGAGCTGGTGCACACCGACCGCGAGTCGGGGACGTATCGGACCGTGCACCGCGTCGACGTGGTGCACGGTGGCCCGTACCACCAGGCTTGAGGCGGGGTCCTGGTATCCTGGTGGCGGGTCCGGCTGCAGTCCGTGGCGGCCGTGAACGAGGACTCACACAACTTTCGGGGCTGACGACCCCGGGGATTCGAACATCCCCGGCACGGTCGTCGTGCGTCGCTGGTTGTGTACCCGGCTGTGTGGTCCGGTTGTGCAGCCCGATCGTGGCATTGCACGCCGTGCGTGGCGGGGTTTCCACGGGACACGTAACAAGGAGTCAACACGTGGCACTGTCCACTGATCAGAAGAAGCAAATCCTGTCCGACTACGGGGTGCACGAGACCGACACCGGCTCGGCGGAGGCCCAGGTGGCCCTGCTGACCCACCGGATCTCGGGCTTGACGGAGCACCTCAAGATGCACAAGCACGACCACCACTCGCGTCGTGGTCTGCTGCTGATGGTCGGGCGTCGGCGCCGGATGCTCAATTACCTGACCAAGGTGGACATCGGACGCTACCGTTCGCTGATCCAGCGACTCGGCCTGCGCCGTTGACGACTTCCGAGGGGAGTGGCCGCGTGCCACTCCCCTCGGTGCATCGGGCCGGATGACTCCGGCGCTCCGGTGCGAGCACGAAAACAAGAGATGAACGGTCACGCTCCGCTGCGGGAGGCGTCCGCCGGTCCTCGGTAGTGGCTGCCGGAACAACGATCCGATCGATCGTCCGGGAGCTTCGATCGATGACCGGCCTCGTCGGACCACGCCACGGGCGGCGGTAGGTGACCTGCTACCGGGCCGACCCGCACGGGTCGGCCTCCACGATGAGGAGTTTCACTTGACTGAACCGCAGTCCTACGACGAGGGCGTGTACGAAAGCACGGCCGTACTGGACAACGGCGAGTTCGGCACCCGAACGGTGCGTTTCGAGACGGGTCGGCTGGCCAGGCAGGCCGCCGGCAGTGTCGCGGCCTACCTGGACGACGACACCATGCTGCTGTCGGCCACCACGGCCTCCAAGCAGCCCAAGGAGAACCTCGACTTCTTCCCGCTGACGGTCGACGTCGAGGAGCGCATGTACGCGGCGGGCCGCATCCCCGGCTCGTTCTTCCGCCGGGAGGGCCGCCCCTCCACCGACGCCATCCTGACCTGCCGGCTCATCGACCGGCCGCTGCGGCCGACGTTCGTCGAGGGGCTGCGCAACGAGGTGCAGGTCGTGGTCACGGTCATGAGCGTGGACCCGCAGGACCCCTACGACGTGCTGGCGATCAACGGCGCCTCGGCGTCGACGCAGCTGTCCGGCCTGCCGTTCTCCGGCCCGGTCGGAAGCACCAGGATGGCCCTGATCGACGGGCAGTGGGTCGCGTTCCCCACCCACGAGCAGCTGAAGCGCGCCGTGTTCAACATGGTCGTGGCCGGGCGCGTCGTCGGTGACGACGTCGCCGTCATGATGGTCGAGGCCGAGGCCACCGAGCAGACCCTGGAGCTGGTCGACGCGGGTGCGCAGGCCCCGACCGAGGAGGTCGTGGCCGCCGGTCTGGAGGCTTCCAAGCCGTTCATCCGGACCCTGTGCGATGCCCAGAAGCAGCTTTCCGACGCCGCGGCCAAGGAGACGGCCGACTACCCGGTCTACCTGGCCTACGAGGACGACGCCTACGCGGCCGTCGAGCAGGCGGTCTCCGGCGAGCTGGCCGAGGCGCTGGCCATCGCGGGCAAGCAGGAGCGCGAGGACCGTCTCGACGAGCTCAAGCAGGCCACCCTGGAACGCGTCGGCATCGAGGAGGGGCAGTCCTTCGCCGGGCGGGACAAGGAGGTCGGTGCCGCGTTCAAGGCGCTGACCAAGAAGCTGGTGCGCCAGCGCATCATCCGCGATCAGGTCCGCATCGACGGGCGTGGTCTCAGCGACATCCGCAACCTCTCCGCCGAGGTCGGCGTCGTCCCCCGCGCGCACGGTTCGGCCCTGTTCGAGCGCGGTGAGACCCAGATCCTGGGTGTGTCCACGCTGAACATGCTGCGTCTGGAGCAGACGATCGACTCGTTGTCTCCGGAGACGAGCAAGCGCTACATGCACCACTACAACTTCCCGCCGTACTCCACCGGGGAGACCGGCCGCGTCGGCAGCCCGAAGCGGCGCGAGATCGGCCACGGTGCGCTGGCCGAGCGTGCGCTGGTGCCGGTGCTGCCCGGCAGGGAGGAGTTCCCGTACGCGCTGCGGCAGGTGTCCGAGGCGCTGGGCTCGAACGGGTCGACCTCGATGGGCTCGGTCTGCGCCTCGACGCTGTCGCTGCTCAACGCGGGCGTGCCGCTGAAGCACCCGGTGGCCGGGATCGCGATGGGTCTGGTCTCCGACGTGGTCGACGAGAAGACCCAGTACGTGGCGCTGACGGACATCCTCGGTGCCGAGGACGCCTACGGCGACATGGACTTCAAGGTCGCGGGCACCAAGGACTTCGTGACCGCCCTGCAACTGGACACCAAGCTCGACGGCATCCCCTCCGAGGTGCTGGGGCAGGCGCTGGGACAGGCCAGGGACGCGCGGCTGACCATCCTCGACGTGATGGCCGAGGCCATCGGCACGCCGGACGAGATGAGCCCGTACGCCCCGCGCGTGACCTCGATCAGCGTGCCGGTGGACAAGATCGGCGAGGTCATCGGCCCCAAGGGCAAGATGATCAACACGATCACCGAGGAGACCGGCGCGGAGATCACGATCGAGGACGACGGCACGATCTACGTCGGTGCCTCCGACGGCCCGTCCGCCGACGCCGCGATCGACAAGATCAACGCGATCGCCAACCCGCAGCTGCCCAAGGTGGGCGAGCGCTTCCTGGGCACGGTCGTCAAGACGGCCGCCTTCGGTGCCTTCGTCTCGCTGATGCCGGGCAAGGACGGCCTGGTGCACATCTCGAAGCTGGGCAACGGCAAGCGCATCGGCAAGGTCGAGGACGTGGTCAACGTCGGCGACAAGCTGCGCGTGGAGATCGCCGACATCGACAGCCGCGGCAAGATCAGCCTGGTGCCGGTCGACGACGACAGCGAGTCCGGACAGGTTTCCGAGTCCGAGCAGGCTTCCGAGTCCGAGCAGGCTTCCGAGCCCGAGCAGGACTCCGAGTCCGAGCAGGCTTCCGAGTCCGCGGAGACCTCCGCCTGACGGTTCGAATGAGTGATGAGGAGCAGTCTCCCGGGCACCTGCAGCAGCCCGGGACGACGATGGCGCTGGGCCACGGCACCGGCGAGGAGACCGTCCGGCGGACCGTCCTACCGGGCGGTCTCCGGGTGGTCACCGAGTCCGTGCCCGGCGTCCGCTCCGCCTCGGTGGGGTGCTGGGTCGACGTGGGTTCCCGCGACGAGAACCGCGCTCAAGCGGGTGCGGCCCACTTCCTCGAACACCTGCTGTTCAAGGGCACCTCCCGACGCAGCGCCGCACGAATCGCCGAGGAGATCGACGCGGTCGGAGGCGAGCTCAACGCCTTCACCTCTCCCGAGCACACCTGCTACTACGCGCACGTGCTCGACACGGATCTCTCCCTGGCCGTGGACCTGCTCTGCGACGTGGTCTTCGACGCGGTCAACTCCTCCCACGACGTCGACGTCGAACGCGGCGTGGTGCTGGAGGAGATCGCCATCCGCGACGACGACCCGCAGGACATGGCCCACGAGCTGTTCACCTCGACGGTGCTCGGCGACCACCCGCTGGGGCGTTCCGTGCTCGGCACCGAGGAGTCCGTACGTGCCATGAGCCGTGCCCGGGTGCACGGGTTCTACCGCCACCGCTACGCACCGCCGCGGATGGTCGTGTCGGTGGCGGGCAACATCTCCCACGAGCACGTGCTGGAGTTGCTGCACAAGGCGCTCGGTGAGCGGATCGCGGGCTCGGCCAGGCCGGAACCGCCCCGCACCGGCGCCGCCCGGCTGCCCCGCCAGCAGCGGTTGTCGCTGCGCAGCGACGACAGCGAGCAGGCACACCTGCTGTTGGGCTGCCGCACCTTCGACCGTCACGACGAGCGCCGCCACGCCCTCGGTGTGCTCAACGCCGCGCTCGGCGGCGGCATGAGTTCGCGGCTGTTCCAACGGGTGCGGGAACAGCGCGGGTTGGCCTACACGGTGTACTCCGACATCACCTCCTACGCCGAGACGGGAACGTTCGCGGTCTACGCGGGATGCCAGCCCGACCGGTTGGAGGAGGTCAACGGGGTGATCCGCGAGGTGCTGGCCGAGGTCGCCGACGAGGGGCTGACCGATGCCGAGGTGGCTCGGGGACGCGGGCAGCTTCGCGGCGGCCTGGTGCTGGCCCTGGAGGACACCGCTTCGCGAATGAGCCGGCTGGGCCGCCACGAGCTCGACTACGGGCAGTACCTCGGCGTGGAGCGGACGCTGCGCCGCATCGACGCCGTGACCGGTCAGGACGTCGCCGAACTGGCCGCCGACCTGTTGCGGCGCCCGCTGAGCACGGCCGTCGTCGGACCGTACGCCGACAGTGACGAGTTACCGGGGACGCTCCGGTGAGGGAGGAGACCAGCAGTGAACGACCACTCGCCGATCGGGGTCGCCGTCCTGGGGGCCAGGGGCCGGATGGGTTCGGAGGCGGTTCACGCCGTGAACCAGGCGCCGGACACCGAGCTGGCCGCCGAGATCAACCGGGGTGACTCGCTGGAGGAGCTCACCCGGTCCGGAGCTCGCGTGGCGGTGGACCTGACGCACCCGGACTCGGTGCTGGAGCACGTCACCTTCTGCGTGGACAACGGCATCCACGCCGTCGTGGGCACCAGCGGCCTCGGCGAGGCCGAGCTCGACACCGTGCGCTCCCGGCTGGGCGAGGATCCGGACACCGGCGTGCTGGTGGTGCCGAACTTCGCCGTCGGCGCGGTGCTGTCCATGCGCTTCGCCGAGATCGCGGCGAAGTTCTTCGAGTCCGCCGAGATCGTCGAGCAGCACCATCCGCGCAAGGCCGACGCGCCCTCGGGCACGGCCGCACGCACGGCCCACGTCGTCTCCCGAGCACGCGACGAGGCCGGTCTGGGGAGCGCCCCCGACGCGACCACCAAGGAACTCGACGGCGCGCGCGGAGCCGAGATCAACGGGGTCCACGTGCACTCGGTACGGATGTCGGGACTGGTCGCCCACCAGGAGGTGCTTTTCGGGACCGAGGGCGAGACGCTGACGATCCGTCACGACTCCTACGATCGCCGGTCGTTCATGCCGGGCATGTTGATGGCGGTGCGCGAGGTCGGCTCGCGGCCGGGCGTGACCGTCGGCCTGGACGCGGTACTGGGGTTGTGATGGCCCAGCGCAGCACAGCCCGACGACTGCTGGGCCCGCGCGCGGCGGCGATCCTGCTGGCCGTCGTGCTGGTGGGCTACCTGGTGCTGATGGGGAGCCGCTCGTTCACCATGATCCTCAGTGGACAGCCGGTGTTCGTCGCCCTCGGTGTGGCCGTTCTCGTGCTGCCCGTGCTCGGTGTCCTGCTCGTGACCGACCAGATCCGCTTCGGGGCGCGGACCGAACACCTGGCGCGTCGCCTCGACGACGAGGACGCGCTGCCGGACGTGTCCCACCTGCCGCTGCGTCCCTCCGGCCGGGTCCGGCGGGACGCGGCCGACGTCTGGTTCGACGAGAAACAGGCCGAGTTGGAGTCCGATCCCGAGGACTGGCGCGCGTGGTTCGCGCTCGCGCAGGCCTACGATCTCGCCGGTGACCGCAACCGGGGGCGCAAGGCCATGCGCAAGGCGATCGAAATGGAGCGTGCGGAGACCACCGGGTGAGTAACCGACCGGCGGCGCTGAGTAGTCTTGGAGCGCTCCACCGGGAAGGGAACTGTTCGGTGATCGTGATTCACGGCCTCTGGTCGATCGAGGTGGGATTGTGCCTGTGGGCGGAAAGTTCCGCCCTGCCCGAACGTGCCTCCGGGCACAGGACGTCGAAAGCGCCCGGGGCCCGGACGCATCCGTTCGCGCTCGACACCGCCGAGCTGGTCGCCGTGCTGGCTTCGTCCGCCGTCGGTGCGACGGTGCACAAGGCCGTCGACGGAGAGGCGGAGTTGCTGCTGCCCTCCGGTGCGCGCGGCCCGTTGGACTCTCCGGATCTGGTGCGCGAGGCGAACACCGACCGCGACGTGGCCACCCCCGGACTGCTGCCCTGGCGGGTGCCGGCCGCGATCGTCGACGCCTCCGACGGCGCCGCCGTGCTGCGCGACCTCGACGTGGACGAGTTGGAAACCGATCCCGAGCAGGGGCCGTCGGTTCGCATCCCGGTCGGTGCGTCGGTGCGGTTCCTCGCAGCGGGGGTCGCGCTGGTGGACGGGTTCGTCGAACGCGGTCACGTGCTGCCCGCCGTGGCCGAGGAGCGGGAAGCGACCAATGCTCGCTGGCGTCCCGTGGCGCTGGGATCCGATCGGCGAGCGCTGTGGTCGTGGTGTGCGTCCATGCCGCCCGCCTGTCGGGCGCAGCGTCTGGGTGACGCCGCGGAAGGTCCCTCCGCGGCGGCCGTGGCGGCCGACATGCTGGAGAGCCTCACCGACGCCGAGGTTCGTGCGGCCCTGGATGACGGTCCGGGGCTGCTGCCGGCGAACAAGCGCAAGCCGGCTGCCGATGAGCGCGCCGCCGAGTCCTGGCTGCGGGCGCTGACGGGATCCGATCCCGGTGTTCGTGCCGAGTCGGACGACACCGAGCGGCTTCGCGCGGTGCTGACCGCCTGGCACCGGTCGGGGACCGTGGCCGCCGAGGCGGTGCGGGCCTGTTTCCGGCTGGTCGCTCCCGAGGACACCGACCGCTGGCGCGTGGACCTGTTGTTGCAGGACCGCGAGGAGCCGAGCTCGGTCGTGAGCGCCGAGGAGGTCCGGGCCGGGGCGGACTCGGAGGTGTCGCGGCGGGTGGACGATCCGACCGGGACGCTGTCGGTGCACCTCGAACGGGCCGGCAGGCTGTGGCCACGGCTGCGGGAGGCGTTGCGCGCCCGGCGTCCGGACGCGGTGGAACTGGACACCGCCGAGGCGCACGAGTTCCTGCGCGCGGTCGCTCCGTTGCTCTCCGACGCCGGGTTCGGCGTGCTGCTGCCGTCGTGGTGGTCGGCTCCGGAGGGCAAGCTCGGCGTGCGGCTGTCGAGCACCGGTACCCCGGCGGCCGCCGGGGTGGCCCAGCTGGGCGCGATGTCGGCTCTGGACGCCATCGTCAACTACCAGTGGCGGTTGGCGCTGGACGGCGACGAGCTCACCGACGAGGAGCTGGACGAGCTCGCCCGCGTGACGACGCCGCTGGTGCGAATGCGGGGCCGGTGGGTGGAACTGGACCGCGACAAGGTCGCCGCGGGACTGAAGCTCATGAGCTCCGGTGGCGCGTCCATGACCACGGCCCGCGACGTGCTGGCCATCGGCATCGGACTCCAGGAGGCTCCCGGAGAGCTGCCGGTGGTGGGGGTGGAGGCCGAGGACTGGCTCGGCGACCTGATCGCGGGCAGCACCGACCGGAGCCTGACACCGATCGAAGCACCACCGGGTTTCACGGCCACGTTGCGGCCGTACCAGCAGCGCGGGCTGAGCTGGTTGGCGCTCTTCGGCGAGCTGGGACTGGGGGCGATCCTGGCCGACGACATGGGGCTGGGCAAGACGATCCAGCTGCTGGCCCTGGAGGCCCACGACCGCCGTGAGATTCCGCGCGGCCCCACGCTGCTGGTGTGTCCGACCTCGCTGGTGGGCAACTGGCGACGGGAGGCGCAGCGGTTCGCGCCCGGCCTGACCGTGCACGTGCACCACGGTGCTGATCGGGTGCGCGGTCCCAACTTCGTGAAGTCGACCGACGGCGCCGACCTCGTGGTGACGACCTACGGTCTGGCCGCCAAGGACGCCGAGATGCTGCGGGGCGTGCACTGGCGTCGCGTGGTGCTCGACGAGGCTCAGCAGGTCAAGAACAGCGCGTCCAAGCAGGCGGTGGCGGTGCGTAGCCTCGGCGCCGATCAGCGGGTGGCCCTGACCGGTACCCCGGTGGAGAACCGGCTGGCCGAGCTGTGGTCGGTCGTGGACTTCACCAACCCGGGCATCCTGGGCACGCTGGCGGACTTCCGGAGCCGCTTCGCGGTACCGATCGAGCGGCACGGTTGCGAACGGGCCGCCGCGACCGTCCAACGGGTGACCGGTTCGTTCGTGCTGCGGCGACTCAAGACCGATCCGGCGATCGTCCCGGAGCTGCCGACCAAGAACGAGATGACCACCCACTGCACCCTCACGCGGGAACAGGCGGCGCTGTACCGGGACGTGGTCGACGACATGCTGACCCGGATCGAGAGCAGCGACGGGATGGAGCGCAAGGGTCTGGTGCTGGCCACGATGTCCAAGCTCAAGCAGGTCTGCAACCACCCGGCGCACCTGCTCAAGGACGGCTCCCCCGTGGCGGGGCGTTCCGGCAAGCTGGCCCGGCTGGAGGAAACCCTCGACGAGGCGCTGGCCGACGGTGACCGGGTGCTGTGCTTCACCCAGTTCACCGAGTTCGCCGAGATGCTGCGCGGACACCTGGTCGACCGCTTCGGCCGTGAGGTGCTGTACCTGCACGGCGGTGTCGCCCAGCCCGCCCGCGACGAGATGGTGCGGCGCTTCCAGTCCGGGGACGGGCCGTCGATCTTCCTGCTGTCGCTGCGGGCGGGTGGTACCGGGCTGAACCTCACGGCCGCCAGCCACGTCATCCACGTCGACCGGTGGTGGAACCCCGCTGTGGAGGATCAGGCCACCGACCGCGCGTTCCGGATCGGCCAGGACAAGAACGTGCAGGTGCGCAAGTTCGTCTGCGTGGGCACGCTGGAGGAGCGGATCGATGCCATGATCGAGGAGAAGAAAGCGCTGGCGCGGATGGCCGTGGAGTCCGGGGAGAACTGGGTCACCGAGCTGTCCACCTCCCAGCTGCGCGAGGTGCTCACCCTGTCCGACGACGCGGTGGCGGAGTAGGACGATGACCGACGAGCGGGAGTTCCGCGCAGACGAGAACGGCGAACGTGATCTCGCCGAGGTGCGTGCGGTGTTGCCCGAGCACGACGCACCGCTGGCCGAGTGCCTGGAGGACTTCTGGACCCGTCCGGCCGGCAGTCGCGATGACCGGCCTGCGGAGCGCGGCACCGAGCGCGCTCCCGGGGACGGCTTGCTGCGGCAGCTCGACGACCCCGGTGCCCGGGTTCGCGGCCACGACCTGCACGAGCTGCTGCGACCCGCCTACGTGCACATGACCCGGCCGCGCTGACTCCGGCTACACCCAGGCGGCGAGGACGCCGGGGGCCAGGATGAGCGCGGTGAAGCGCGTGAACCGGCCGACGAAACCGGTGATCAGGAAGGTGTACAGCGGGATTCTCGCCCATCCCGCCGCCACGGTCAGCGCCAGGAACGGAGGAACGCTCGCCGCCGCGCTGACGAGCAGGACGCCACCGGTCCACACCGGACGCCGGTGGCAACTGCTCCGGAACCGCTCCAGCCAGCCGCGCCAGCGTCCCGACCGGTTCGTCCCGTTCCTGCCCCGGAGAAAAGCCGGTAGCCGAATGACGTCCCGCGCCGCGTAGTAGTGCAGGAGTTTGCCGCCGATCTGGCCGACGGTGATGACCACGGCCAGCAGCCACCAGGGCAGGTGCGGACCCTTCATGACCAGGCCGACCACGAAGATCTCCACACTGACGAGTGGAAACACGGCGGAAAGCACCGATACCCCGAACGCCGCTGAGGTCAGACCGATTGCCGGCAGCACGTTGCCTCCGTGAGGTCGGGAGTATCACAGCACAGATTAACAACGATGTGCCAACGATCCGTGGAGCAGTGCGATGTGTCATCGCTCCTGCTCGAACCGTAGATCCAGTCCGCCGGACAGTCGCAGCTCCCGAAGCGGGCGTCCGCTCGCGTCGAGGGTGCGCACCGTGCCGTCTGGGTCCCAGCCCAGGCCGCGGAAGAACGACATCGTGGCCTCGTCGGCCTCGGGGACCCAGGTGACGCCCCGGGTCCATCCGCCTTCGGTGAGTCGCCGGGCCATCATGCCCAGCAGGCGTCCGCCGTGTCCCCGGCGTCCCCAGCGCGGTTCCACCAGCAGGGTGCTGATCAGCGCGGTCGTCGCCGCGTCCGAGGGCACCGTGCCGTCGGCGGCGGCGACCTCGGACTCGGGTGCGGCTCCGGCGGCGCAGAAGCCCACCACCCATTCGCCCTCGGTGGCCACCACCACCGTGGCGGGCCCTTCGGTCACGGCCTGCCGCCACTGCCGTTCGTTCGTGGTGGCGTCCAGGTCGTCGAGGACCTCGGTGGGGAGCAGGTCGCTGTAGGCGCTGCGCCAGGTCGTCACCTGGATGCGCGTGATCTCGGTCGCGTCGGACGGGGTGGCGGCGCGCACGTCGGCATCGGCCATGTGCGACAACCTAACGTGTCCGGGTTTCCACGGTCAGCCGCCGTCGACGGGGCGCGGTCGGGAACTGTCGGAGCGTGCTGGCATGATCCCGGCCGTGCAGACGATGAGTGTTGCCGCGGCCCGGCGCACGGCCTTGGCCGCTCAGGGGTTCGCGGACGGTCGGCCCGGCGGTGGGATCGACCGCAGGCACCTGCGGCGGTTCCTGGAGCGGACGAAACTGGTGCAACTGGACTCCGTCAACGTCGCGGTCCGCGCCCACTACATGCCGCTTTACAGCCGCATCGGCTGCTATCCGCGCGAGCTGATCGACAAGGCCGCGTGGTCGCATCGCGCTCGGCAACCCCGGCTGCTGGTCGAGTACTGGGCGCACGAGGCCTCGCTGATCCCGGTCGAGGACTGGCCGTTGTTGCGGTGGCGGATGCGTCGCCACGGTGGCTCCTGGCGCACGAAGTCGCGGGAGCTGCTGGAGCGGGCTCCCGGACTGGTCGACGACGTGCTGGCGGCGGTCAAGGAGAGCGGTCCCGTCGGGGCGGGAGCGCTGGAGACCGAGCTCGGCGGTGGACGCAAGCGGGGTAGCGGTCCCTGGTGGAACCGCACGGACACCAAGCAGGCCTGCGAGCTGCTGTTCGCCACCGGTGAGCTGACCACCGGCGCGCGCCGTGGTTTCGAGCGGCTCTACGACCTGCCCGAGCGGGTACTGCCCGCCGAGGTGCTGGCGCGGGATCCGGAGGAGGACGACGCGGTGCGCGCGCTGGTCGAGCGTTCCGCGCACGCTCTCGGCGTGGCGACCGAGTCCGATCTCCGCGACTACTATCGGCTCGGCGCCGCGCAGTGCGGACAGGCCACCGCGGAACTGGTCGAGGAGGGCGTCCTGGAGCCCGTCGCGGTGCACGGCTGGAGCAAGCGGGCTTATCGGCACAAGGCGGCGCGGACGCCGCGCGCCGTGACCGGACGTGCCCTGCTGTGCCCGTTCGACCCGCTGATCTGGCAACGCGAACGCGCCGAGCGACTGTTCGGATTCCGCTACCGCATCGAGATCTACGTGCCCGAGCCGCGGCGGGTCTACGGGTACTACGTCTTCCCGTTCCTGCTCGACGGTGAACTCGTGGCCCGCGTGGACCTCAAGGCCGACCGGACAGCGGGTCTGTTGCGGGTGCGCGGCGCGTTCGCCGAGGCCGACGGCGACGTCGGCAGGATCGTCCCCGAGCTCGCGGACGCCCTCGGGGACATGGCCCGGTGGCTGGGACTGGCCGGTGTCGCCGTCGAGGAGCGCGGAGACCTCGCGAGACCGCTCCGCCTCAAACGGCCGAGGTGATCAGCGCCTCGCCGCTGCCGGTACGTCCGAAGATCCGCAGTGCCGGTTCCTGCGGTGGTGGTTCCTCGGAGACGACCAGTTCGCTGCGGGCCGTTCCCGTCGACGAGGTCAGGTCCACGTCGGCGAGCGTCCCGTGCCGCACGGCCACGTGCAACCCGCCGGAACCGGTGATCAGCTCGGTCTTCCCGGACGCCGCGTCGGCCACGCTGAGGGTGCCGCTGCCGGAGCGCACCAGCACGTCACCGCCGACCGTGCCCAGCCACACGTCACCGTTGCCGGTGACCACCGAGGACGCCTCCTCCAGCGCGGCGATCTCGATCTCGCCGCTGCCGCTGCGGGCGTGCACCCCGGCGGGCATCGCGCCGAGTCGGAGCTGCCCGGAGCCGGTGCGGACGGTGGCGCTGCCGGTGACCCGCTGCGTGGTCACGTCCCCGGAGCCGGTCTGAATCCGGGCCTTGCCGGCCTCGCCGGTGATCGTCACGGTCCCCGATCCGGTGCGCACCCCGACCTGCGATCCGGTGGGGGCCTGGACCTTCACCGCCAGCGGCACGGTGCGCAGCGGCGGGGTGCCCGGCGGGTGCACCGCGAGTCGGTTGCCGGTCATGTCGATGCGGGTCTGCCGTAACGCTTCGGCGGTGGAGTCCTCGACGGTTCCGCCGCCGTTTTTCGCGACGTTGTCGCCGATCTGCTCGCTGACCCAGCTCAGCAGCCCGCTGAGCCCGCTGCGCCAGTCCGGGCTGCCGGACTCGGGATCGTGCCTGATCTCCACGTGCGTCAGCGCGGTCTCGGTCAGTTCGACGGTGACCGGGCCGATGTGATTGCTGATGTCCAGCTCGATCGCGCGTTCGGTGTCGAAGTCGTTGGTACGGACGAGCTCGTGGGGTCCGTCCTCGAAGTCCTGACTCACTTTTTCGTCTCGCTTCCTTCAGCCTCGGACCCAACCGCGCACCTGCGAGCCGCCGGAGCTCTCACGTCCCCACCGGCCCCGGCCGCTGAAGGAGCGATCACCCTGCCGCTGTTCCCACGGCCCGCGCGGGCTCCCGCCGTGCAGAGCGCCCTGCACGGCCTGGGCCACCCACGTGTTCAGCGAGACGCCCTGGGTGGAGGCGGCCTGCTCGGCCTGCCCCTTGATCTCGTCGAGCAACCGCAGCGTGATCCGACTGATGTCACCGCTGTCCCCGGGCGGCGGCGGTGTCGGTTCCTCGGCGACGGAGGGGCCCGGTTCGGGGGCTTCTCCACTGACCATGACCCGCAGGTCCCGCCCGTCCAGCCGGACGTCGACGACCTGCCCGTCCAGCTGCGTGGTCACCTCGGCGGCGAGGTCGGACAGGGCGTTCATGAGCGCCAGCCTGGTCGCGGGCTCGACGGTGGCGGCCAGCACGGCGGCCGTCTGCCGGGTCTGCTCGTCCCCGGCCGAGGCCGCCGCGGTGAGGTCCTCGCGGAGTTGGTTGACGTAGGGGCTCAAATCCATGACACCACAATGACGTCACCTTCGGTGTCGCGCAAGTGCTGTGTGATGTCAGTGCGCGTCACGCCGTCGTCCGACGGCGGGGCGGAGGTGTCGGCGGGGCCCGTTAGGCTGGGTGTGGCCAGCAGAGACGTCGCCGGCGTGGCGGCGTACTAGAGGAAGGGGTTCGCCCGCCGTGACCGAGATCGTCCCGCCGAAGGTGCAACTGATCGGCAAGACCGAGTTCTTCCCGCCGGACGACGTGGACTGGTCGACCGACGCCGACGGTGGCCAGGCCCTGGCGGAGTTCGCCGGGCGGGCCTGCTACCAGTCCTGGAGCAAACCGAACCCGGCCACGGCGACCAACGCGGGCTACCTGGGTCACATCATGGAGGTCGGGCACCTGTCGGTGCTCGAACACGGTTCGGTCACCTTCTACCTGACCGGGATGTCGCGGTCCCTGACCCACGAGCTGATCCGCCACCGGCACTTCTCGTTCTCCCAGCTGTCCCAGCGCTACGTCCCCGAGAAGGACGCGGCCGTGGTCGAGCCGGAGATCATCGCCGAGGACCCCGAGCTGCACGAGAAGTTCCGGGCGGCCACCGCGGCGAGCATCGAGGCCTACACCGAGCTGCAGCAGGCGCTGCAGGAGAAGTTCGCCGACGAGCCGAAGGCCACGCTGCGCCGCAAGCAGGCCCGGCAGGCCGCGCGCTCGGTGCTGCCCAACGCGGTGGAGACCCGCATCGTCGTCACGGGCAACTACCGCGCGTGGCGACACTTCATCGCGATGCGCGCCAGCGAGCACGCGGACGTGGAGATCCGCGGCCTGGCCGTGGAGTGCTTGCGCCAGTTGCAGAAGGTCGCGGCCAACGTGTTCGGCGACTTCGAGATCACCGCCCTGCGCGACGGCACCGAGGTCGCTTCCAGCCCCTACGTCACCGAGGGGTAGGTGCGCACGGGGGTTGCGGTTCCACACGAAACCGTAGCCCCCGATCGGGTTACGAGGGTTACGGCGCCGATTCGTGACGCCACCCACCGGCGTGGTCGGCAAGATCCGGATAGAGTGGCCGCATGGGTGTGGCCAGTGATGAACGCCAGCAGTTGTGTGACCTGCTCTCCAGGGTCGGCCCGGACGCGCCGACCCTGTGCGGGGAATGGCGGACCAGGGACCTCGCCGTGCACCTGGTCGTGCGTGAGCGACGGCCGGACGCGCTGGCGGGCAGGTTCGTCAAGTCCCTGTCCGGTCGCAGTGACAAGATCGAGGGCGAGCTGCGGGAGCTGCCGTTCTCGGACCTGATAGACCGCATTCGCCAGGGGCCGCCGAAGTGGAACCCGCTGGGGATCGGCGCCGTGGACGAGACGGTCAACAGCGCGGAGTTCTACGTCCACCACGAGGACGTACGACGCGCCCAGCCGGACTGGCAGCCGCGGCCCACCGACGACGCCCGCGAGGAGGCCCTGTGGAAGGCGCTGTCCAAGAGCGCCAAGGTCTTCTACGGGCGCAGCCCGGTGGGGGTGACCCTGCGGCGACCGGACGGCAGTGAGATCGCGGCCAAGCAGGGACCGCGCACGGTGCGCATCCTGGGCGAGCCCAGCGAACTGATCCTGCACGCGTTCAGCCGCAACGTGGCGCGCGTCTCCTTCGAGGGCAACGACGCCGACGTGCTCGCGGTCGAGGATCTGCGGCGCAGCTTCTGAACGCGAGCTCTCTTCGGGAACGGAAATTCGTGCGTGCCTGCCCGGCAGCACCGGAACAAACGCACCGTCCGGGCCTCCGTGGCGGTGGGTTTCCGCGCTGCCGGGATCGCGCCGGTTCTCGGGCGAAACGATTCCGGTGTGGGCGCGTCGAACAGCGCTCCCACGAGGTAGCGTCAGGGTTATGACCGTCTGTCCCACCGCCACCGAAGGCCGCCCGTTCGGCCGGAACCTGACCGCCATGGTGACCCCGTTCGACTCCACGGGGAAACTGGATCTGAACCTGGCCCAGGAGCTGGCCGCCTATCTGGTCGACCACATCGGCAACGACGGCCTGGTCATCAACGGCACGACCGGGGAGAGCCCCACGACCACCGACGAGGAGAAGGAAAGCCTGATCCGCGCGGTCGTCGAAGCGGTCGGGGACCGCGCCACGGTCGTCTCCGGGGCGGGCACCAACGACACCGCGCACTCGGTGGAGCTGGCCCGCGGCGCCGAGAAGGCGGGCGCGCACGGGCTGCTGGTCGTGACGCCGTACTACTCGCGCCCGCCGCAGGAGGGCCTCTACGGGCACTTCACGACGGTGGCCGACGCGACCGAACTGCCGGTGATGCTCTACGACATCCCGCCTCGCTCGGTCGTGCCGATCCAGACCGACACCCTCAAGCGGCTGGCCGAGCACCCCAGGATCAAGGCGGTCAAGGACTCCAAGCACGACCTGCTGTCCGGCATCGACGTGCTGGCCAACACCGACCTGGCCTACTACTCCGGGGAGGACCCGCTGAACCTGCCGTGGCTGTCCGTCGGAGCGGTGGGCTTCGTCAGCGTGATCGGCCACGTCGTCGGCGACCGGCTGCGCCAGATGCTCGACGCCCACGAGTCGGGCGACATCGCCGGTGCCCGCGAGATCCACCACGGGTTGCTGCCGGTGTATCGCTCGATGAATTTCGTGGGAGGCGTCATCTTCTCCAAGACCGCCCTGCGGCTGTGCGGCTACGAGACCGGCCAGCCGCGGCTGCCGCTGCCTGCGGCCACCGACGAGCAGCTGCGCGTCATCACCAGTGATCTGTGGGATGCTGGACTGGTCCTGGTCAATCCCGATGCCGCAGCAGAGGTGAGCCCGCGTTGAGCGCCCGCTCCACATCCACCGAGAACCACCCCGTCACACCGACTTCCTCCGCGCCTCCGCCACCCCTGGCCGAAGGCGCTCTCCGGGTGATGGCACTGGGCGGCATCGGCGAGGTCGGCCGGAACATGACCGTGTTCGAGTACGGGGGCAGGCTGCTCATCGTCGACTGCGGGGTGCTGTTCCCGCAGGACGACGCCCCCGGGGTCGACCTGATCCTGCCCGACTTCGCTCCCATCGAGGAGCGGCTCGACGAGGTCGAGGCCCTGGTGGTCACCCACGGGCACGAGGACCACATCGGCGCCATCCCGTTCCTGCTGCGGCTGCGTCCGGAGCTGCCGGTGGTCGGTTCGCGGTTCACCCTGGGCCTGTTGGCGGCCAAGTGCAAGGAGCACCGCCTCAGTCCGACGCTGATCGAGGTGGCCGAGGGGCAGCGCAGCAAGCACGGCGTTTTCGACCTGGAGTTCTTCGCGGTCAACCACTCCATCCCGGACGCGTTGGCCGTGGCCGTCCGGACCCCGGCCGGCACGGCCCTGCACACCGGGGACGTCAAGCTCGACCAGCTGCCGCTGGACGGGCGGTTGACCGACCTGGCCGGCTTCTCGCGGCTGGGTGACGAGGGTGTGGACCTGTTCCTGGCCGACTCCACCAACGCCGAGGTGCCGGGATTCGTCACCCCGGAGCGCGAGATCGGCCCCGTCCTGGACTCGGTGGTCGCTCAGGCCACTCAGCGGCTGATCGTGGCGTGCTTCGCCAGTCACGTGCACCGGGTGCAGCAGGCTCTCGACGTCGCCGAGAAGCACGGGCGCAAGGTGTGCTTCGTCGGCCGCTCGATGGTGCGCAACATGGGCATCGCCGCCGAGCAGGGCATTCTGCGCGTGCCGGCGGGACTGCTGGTGGACTTGGACGAGGCGCTGGAGATGCCCCCGCACCTGGTGGTGTTCGTCTCGACCGGTTCCCAGGGAGAACCGCTGTCCGCGCTGTCGCGGATGGCCCGCGGCGAGCACCGGCAGATCAGCATCCGGCCCGGGGACACGGTGGCGCTGGCCAGCTCGCTGATCCCCGGTAACGAAACGGCGATCTTCGGTGTCATCAACGGGCTGGTTCGCCTGGGGGCCGAGGTGGTGCACCAGGGCAGTTCGAAGGTGCACGTCTCGGGTCACGCCTCGGCGGGAGAGCTGCTGTACCTGTACAACGCGGTCCGGCCGAGCAACGTCATGCCGCTGCACGGCGAGTGGCGGCACCTGCGCGCCAACGCCGAGCTGGCCGAGCTCACGGGAGTCCCGCCGGATCGCGTGCTCATCGCCGAGGACGGGGTCACGGTGGATCTCGTGGACGGGATCGCCGCTTTTTCCGGGCGCCGCGAGGTCGGCCACGTCTACGTCGACGGACTCTCCGTCGGCGATGTCGGCGAGTCCACGCTGTCGGACCGGCTGGTCCTGGGCGAGGGCGGATTCCTGTCGATCACGGTGGCCGTCGACGCGGCCACCGGGCGCGCGGTGTCACCGCCGACGGTCTCCGGGCGCGGGTTCTCCGATGACCCCAAGGCCCTCGACGACGTGGTCCCGCTGGTGGAGATGGAGTTGTCCCGCACCGAGTCCGAGGGCATCGTCGACACCCACCGCATCGCCCAGTCGGTGCGTCGCACGGTCGGGAAGTGGGTGGCCGACACTTACCGGCGGCGCCCGATGATCGTGCCGAACGTGCTGCCGGTCAGCTCCTGAATTCTTTTCGCTGAATCTCGATCGCTCGGCGGGCCGGTCATTTGGTCCGGTCCCGCCGGAGTCGGTGAACACGTGGTGCCCGCTCTCCGAATGCGGTGATCGTCCTGATCTCCTGTGGGGATCGAGATGCCGGATCGGCGTCGGGATGTCAGTGTTGAGACATCGGCCGGTAAGGGGTCGCGAACCGCGTGTTCGGATCTTGCGGGGGGTCGATAAATGCGTCGAGATAGGAGCGTTATATGCGTGCATCTGTCCGTCTCCTGGGTACCGCGTTCGCGACCGCCGGTCTGCTGGCTATGGGGTCGCCGGCCTTCGCCGCCGGTGGGCCTCCGGAGGTCGACGTCGAGGACGTTCAGGCTCAGCTCGCCGAGAACGAGGGCGGTGACGGCGGTAACGGCGGCGACGGCGGCCTCGGTGTGAACGCCTGCGGCCTCATCCCGGTCTCGGTGCTGGGTGAGAACTCCGTGGAGTGCTCCGCCGGCAACGGCGGCGCCGGCGGCGACGGCGGCGACGCGGGCTCGACCCAGAAGTAACCGCGCGATTGGCGTCGTGGTCGAATCGACGCCATCATGGGCGGTTTTTCACGTGGTGTGCCGATCTCGAAGGAGGTCGGCACACTTTTTCGTGTTCGATTGCGTCCGTGCGGAAGATGATGTTATCTCTCTGTGATTAAGCGGGTTCGAAGGACTCTTTCGTGTTACTGGGCGTGCTGGAGTCGGGATTCGGTGTCAGAGTGATTTCTGCGGGTCGGTGATCCGGTTTTCCTGTGATGTGGGTTGTGAATCGGTTCCGGTCCGAGAGAGATTCATCTAGATGGGAGTTTTGCATGCGTACATCTGTCCGTCTCCTGGGTACCGCGTTCGCGACCGCCGGTCTGCTGGCTATGGGGTCGCCGGCCTTCGCCGCCGGTGGGCCTCCGGAGGTCGACGTCGAGGACGTTCAGGCTCAGCTCGCCGAGAACGAGGGCGGTGACGGCGGTAACGGCGGCGACGGCGGCCTCGGTGTGAACGCCTGCGGCCTCATCCCGGTCTCGGTGCTGGGTGAGAACTCCGTGGAGTGCTCCGCCGGCAACGGCGGCGCCGGCGGCGACGGCGGCGACGCGGGCTCGACCCAGAAGTTCGGCAAGGACGACGGCAAGGGCAAGAACCACGGGAGCTACAAGTACAGCAAGGGCCAGGACGGCGAGGACGGCCAGAACGGCAAGACCACGATGTCCTGACGCGCTGAGCGCTCCTCTCGGTGAACGCGAATGTGCCGGCCTTCCCCGGAAGGCCGGCACATTCGCGTGTCACGGCTCGGGTGATCTCTTCGCTCGTCACCGATGGCTGATCATCGGACGGGGCATCCTGTGGATCAATGCGCACGGTTTGCGACCAAATAGGTGTCCGGGGTGATCACTCCGAGTGTCTCCTTGCGGACACGCCACGTCACCGAGGGAGTCCCGTGCTCGGGTGCCGCACGTTCTTCGAGGTCGAACGGGGACGCGAGGACGTCCTGAATCTCGTTTGGCAACAACAGCACTCCTGGCTGCGTCGCAAGGGCCGCGATCCCGACGCGATCCGCTTCGACCGGACGACCGAGCTCGCCTCGCACGTCGAGGCGATCGCACTGGCACGTACCGATCGGGACGGTTCACGGGCTGTTCGCAGCCGCATCGAGGAACACAACCGGAACGGGACCTGGACCACGCAGCTGACCGTGCTGACACCGGGTTCGAACGCGGTCGTTCTGGTGTGGTTGGACATCCTCGATCCGGAGGCCGACGGCACCGACGGTGAGCAACGGTTCCGACGCACCCAGTGGACGGCGGTCCCGTGGCTGGCCTGCAACGCGCTGGAGGTTCTCTCCGCCCACGACGGCACGGCCCGGCTGGACACGCGGCCCCGAACGGAGCGGTCTCGCTCGACGTCGAGGCCGAGCGTGCTCGGGAGATCGTGCGAGTGTCGAAGGAGGAGTCGGGCACCGGTGATCCCGGCCCCGTTGTGCGGCTCGACGAACACGAGAACCCGGGGGTCTGGTCCGGTAAGGCATGGTCCGCGTTGCTCGCGCTGGAGGGCTGCGGTCGTGCGACGAGCGAGGGAAGACGCTCCCGTGACGTCGACGGATACCTCGAGAACCTGCCGGGCGGGTGCCGGGGATACCCGGCCAACCGGCACGCTCGTGACGAGAGCGACGACGTCCGGAGCACCACGAGGTTCTACCGCGCGCGGTGGTTCTCCGTGCCCGTCGAGGTGAGCCGGGACGGGCACGCGTACACGGGGCGCACTTCAAGATCGCGCAGGCGGGCGTGATCAGCCCGCGGCTGCACCGCCTGGACGACACGGCCAGGAGCGGCACGGTCTACGTCGGCTGCATCGGACCACATCTCCCGACCGAGCAGAGCGATTAGCGCCAGGGGCTGCGCTTGCCGCTGACCGGACGGGTCGGGTCGCGGTGGTGCGGCCCGTCCGGTTCGGTGGCCCGCAACGGTGCCAGCCCGGCGGAGATGGCCCGCATGATGCGATCGCGGGCTCGGGTGGCGTCACCGGGACGGTCGGCGGACAGGTCGGTGAGGTCGACCGGCGTACCGAAGTGCACCTTGAGGGTGGGGCGCCGTCGCACGGCACGGAGCCAGGAAGCGATCATGGGGAGGACGTTGAGCGCGTTGTCCGCCAGCGGCTTGCCGTAGCACATCAGCTCGTGGGCACCCCACTGGCTGACGGGGACCACCGGCACGTCGGCGGCCAGGGCCATCCGCGCCACTCCCGTTTTGCCGCGCTCGGGCCAGATCCCGGCCTCCAGGCAGACTCGGCCCTCCGGATACACCAGAACGGGCCGCTGGTCGTCGCCGAGGGCGTCGACGACGTGACGCAGCGCCGCGGTCGCGCTCTTCGTGTGCCGGTCCGCCCGGATGCTTCCGCTCTGGCGCAATATCCGCCCCAGTACCGGAATGTCGAACAGTCCTCCCGTGGCCAGGAACCGAACCGCGATCCCGCGCCTCTGACAAGCGGCCAGCAGCACCAGCACGTCGACGTTGCCGATGTGATTGGCCGCCAGCAGCAACGGTTTGTCGCGGAGTTCGGCGGACAGGTCCCCGGTGATCTCCAGCCGGGCCGTGGCGGCCACGACGGCACGGTCCACTCGCATCAGTGCCCGCCACAGTCGAGGGGCCCGGCGAAACGACGCCTCGCGGTTCGTCTGGCGTGCCGGCTCGTGCGAGGGCGGTTCGTGCGGTAGGGGAGAGGGAGCA
Source organism: Halosaccharopolyspora lacisalsi (assembly GCF_014137975.1). Lineage (GTDB taxonomy): Bacteria > Actinomycetota > Actinomycetes > Mycobacteriales > Pseudonocardiaceae > Halosaccharopolyspora > Halosaccharopolyspora lacisalsi. The sequence continues at coordinate 730,958 of NZ_JACGWZ010000001.1, forward strand.
ACCATGACGAACGAGCATGGCACGAACTCCGGCCCTGCATGAGGGCCCTCGTCTCCGACATTCGTCACACGGCGCGCTGCGAGTGGAGTGACGCGACAGGCGGGACAGGCGATAGCGTGTGGAACATGGCCAGCGGTACGACGAGTCACGGACGCAACTCGACACGCGCCAAGAGCACGTCGAGCGGGCGCGGATCGCCGTCGAAGTCCGGATCGGCGAAGAACTCCTCGACCTCCGGGAACACCTCGGGCAGGAGCGGAGCCGCCAGGGGCGGCTCCGCGTCCAAGGGGGGAACCAAGCGAACGAGCTCGGGCGGTTCGACGGCGCGGAAGGGTTCTTCCGGCACCGCGTCGAGAAGTTCCCGCTCGGCATCGTCGAGTTCGGACGTGGGCGGTTCCCTGGCCCGTGGTCTCGGCGGCGCGATCCGTGCGGTGAAAAGGAGCAGGGGGCTCGACGCCGCGCACCGTCGCGACGGCCTCGCGCTGATCATCCTGGCGGTCGCGGTGGTCACCGCCGCCGGTGTGTGGTGGCACGCGGGCGGGCCGGTGGGAACCTGGCTGGACTGGGCGCTGCGCCTCGTCATCGGCTCGGCCGCGCTGCTGCTGCCGGTGGTGCTGCTCGGGATCGCCGCGCTGGTGATGAGTACGGACAACAATCCCGAGGCGCGCCCCAGGATGGTGTTCGGTACGGCGCTGATGCTGCTGGCCGCCCTCGGCGTCCTGCACATCCTCGCCGGGGCGCCCGCCACGAGTGCCGGGTGGCCACGAGCCGGTGGCGTCCTCGGCTTCGTGGCGGGCGGACCGCTGTCGCGGGGTATCTCCGGTGGTGTCGCGATCGCCGTGCTGGTGTTGGTCGCACTGTTCGCGCTCGGTCTGCTCACGGGTACGCCCGTGCGCGAGCTCCCCGCGCGGCTCCGCGCGCTGGCGCAGGATCCGGAAGCCGACACGGGGGGATCCGCAACGGGGACCGCGGACGCTCTCGAACCCTCGGATGCTTCCGTCGCCAAGACACGGCGTCCCGCGAGGCGGCGGCAGGCGGCCATGAGCGAGCAGGACCAGCTCTCGCTCGACGGCGTCGAGGACGAGAGCGCGTCGAAGAACCGCCTGCCCGCCAAGCAGGACGCGGGCAAGCAGGAGCCTGCCAAGCAGGAGTCGGGCAAGCAGGGCAAGTCTCCCGCTGCCGCCGAGTCGAAGCAGGCGAAGGCGAAGACGACCGAGGCCGCCGACGTCGCGACCGAGTCCTCCGGCGAGACGATCCGGATCAGCCGCACCGTCGAGGGGGACTACGATCTTCCGCCGCTGGACGCGCTCACCCCCGGCGATCCGCCCGTGGCGCGCAGCAAGGCCAACGACGCGATGATCGAGGCCATTACCGGCGTGCTGGAGCAGTTCAAGATCGACGCCGAGGTCACCGGATTCGTGCGCGGTCCGACGGTGACCCGCTACGAGGTCGAGCTGGGGCCCGGCGTCAAGGTCGAGAAGATCACCGCGCTGACCAAGAACATCGCCTACGCGGTGGCCAACGACAACGTCCGGCTGCTGGCACCGATCCCCGGCAAGTCCGCCGTGGGCATCGAGGTGCCCAACAGTGACCGAGAGATGGTGCGCCTCGGCGACGTGCTGCGCTCGACCACGGCGGCCGAGGACACGCATCCGCTGGTCATGGGGCTGGGCAAGGACATCGAGGGCCACATGGTCACCGCGAACCTGTCCAAGATGCCGCACCTGTTGTGCGCGGGCTCGACCGGTTCCGGCAAGTCCAGCTTCGTCAACTCGTTGCTGGCCTCGCTGCTGGCCAGGGCCACCCCGCAGGAGGTCAGGATGATCCTGATCGACCCGAAGATGGTGGAGCTGACCCCGTACGAGGGCATCCCGCACCTGATCACTCCGATCATCACCCAGCCCAAGAAGGCCGCCTCCGCACTGGGCTGGTTGGTCGAGGAGATGGAGCAGCGCTACCAGGACATGCAGGCCAGCCGGGTGCGCCACATCGACGACTTCAACGCCAAGGTGAGCTCCGGAGAGATCACCGCGCCACCGGGCAGTGAGCGCGAGTACCGGCCCTACCCCTACATCCTGGCGATCGTCGACGAGCTCGCGGACCTGATGATGACCGCGCCCCGCGACGTCGAGGATGCCGTCGTGCGCATCACGCAGAAGGCGCGTGCCGCGGGGATCCATCTCGTGCTGGCCACCCAGCGCCCCTCGGTGGACGTGGTCACCGGCCTGATCAAGACCAATGTTCCCTCCCGGCTGGCCTTCGCCACCTCCTCGCTGACCGACTCGCGGGTGATCCTCGACCAGCAGGGAGCCGAGAAGCTCATCGGCATGGGCGATGCGCTGTACCTGCCGATGGGAGGTTCGCGGCCCTCCCGCGTGCAGGGCTCGTTCGTCAGCGACGAGGAGATCCACCGGCTCGTCGCCCACACCAAGCAGCAGGCCGAGCCCGACTATGACGAGGGGGTCACCGCCACCAAGGCCGGTGAGAAGAAGGAAGTCGACTCCGACATCGGTGAGGACCTGGACGTGCTTTTGCAGGCCACCGAACTGGTGGTGACCAGCCAGTTCGGCTCGACCTCGATGTTGCAGCGCAAGCTGCGGGTCGGTTTCGCCAAGGCGGGTCGGCTGATGGACCTGCTGGAGTCGCGCGGAGTGGTCGCGGCCTCGGAGGGGTCGAAGGCCCGTGAGGTGCTGGTCAAACCCGACGAGCTGGAGAACGCGCTGTACTCGATCCGCGGCGGGCCACCTCCGGAGGAGTCCGAGTAGCGGCCGCGCTCGCGCGGTCGGGGCGAGGTTCCGGTTTCGCGCGAAACCGCATTCCGGCGGTTTCGCGCGAAACCGGGTAACTACCCAAGGTGCGGAGGCAGTTGGCCGGGTCGTTCGCCTTACCGGCGCAGGGTCGCGTGACTGCTGTCCAGCTCCTCGGTGGAGGAGACGCCGAGCAGCCGCATCGTGCGCACGATCTCGGTGCGCAGGATGTCCACGGCTCGCTGGACCCCGCGTTCGCCACCGGCCATCAACCCGTACAGGTAGGCCCGTCCGACCAGGCAGGAGTCGGCGCCTCGTGCGAGCGCGGCGACGATGTCGCCCCCGTTGAGAATGCCGGTGTCGAGCAGGATCTGCGCGCGGTCACCGATGGCCTCCCGCACGCGGGGAAGCAGTTCCAGCATCGTCGGGGCGCGGTCGAGCTGGCGTCCGCCGTGATTGGACAGGATGACCGCGTCGGCGCCGAGCTCGACGACGTGGCGGGCGTCCGCCGCGTTCTGCACCCCCTTGATGATCAGCGGCCCGTCCCAGAGCTCACGCAGCCACTCCACGTCGGCGAAGCTCAACGTCGGGTCGAACATCTCGTCGATCAGTTCGGCGACCGTGCCCTCCCAGCGCTTGAAGGAGGCGAACGTCAGGGGCTCGGTGGTGAGCAGGTTGAACCACCAGGACGGGTGCATCGCGCCGTCGGCGATCGTCTTCAGGCTCAGCGACGGCGGGATCGTCAGTCCGTTGCGCACGTCGCGCATCCGGGCTCCGCCCACGGGGGTGTCCACGGTCAGGACCAGGCTCTCGTAACCGGCGTCCTTGGCGCGCTGGACCAGCTCCTTGCCCGCCGAGCGGTCCCGCCACACGTAGAGCTGGAACCACTTGCGCGCGTCGGGGCCGGCCGCGGCCGTGTCCTCGATCGAGGTCGTGCCCATGGTGGACAGTGCGTACGGGATGTCCGCACGCTCCGCCGCTCGCACCACCGCCTGCTCGCCCTCGTGGTTCATCATGCGGGTGAACCCGGTCGGAGCCAGCGTGAACGGCAGTGCGGAGCGTTTGCCCAGGATGTCGCGACTGGTGTCCACTTCGGAGACGTCGCGCAGGATGCCGGGGTGGAACTCGACGTCGTTGAAGGCCCGTCGCGCCCGCCGCAGACTCGTCTCCCCCTCGGCCGCGCCGTCGGTGTAGTCGAAGACGGTGCGTGGAGTTCGGCTGCGGGCGATGGAACGCAGATCACCGATCGTGTGCGCGTGCGAGAGCCGCCTTTCGGTGGGGTTGAGCTGCGGCGGGTTGACGCGCAGCAGTGGGCGTAGCTCGGACCAGCGGGGCAGCTGTCGCCGTACCATGTGTGGACCGTCCCTTCCGTTCCCGCGACGGTTGCCTTGTATCTATGCGACGTACCGTACCCCTCGCGTCCTGCCACGCCCACCGTTCGAGTGATTTTCAGCCTGCGGCGGGGAACTCCGCGGTCGTGCCGTCCCGGCCGACGGCGGTCCAGGCCGTCACCTGCCCCGACGGGTCGGTCCTGGCGGTGACCCGGGCCTTCTCCAGTGCGTCGGTCGTGCTCACGCCGCTGCCGCCGAACTCGCGCACCGCGAAGTAGTACAGGTCGGCCACGTTCCGGCAGGTCGAGTTGCCGTCGCAGGTGGAGTACATGTCGGCCCTGAAGTTGTCGTCGATGCGCGACCGGTTCGACTCGGTGAACCGGTCCTGGTCCTGGTAGTTGCGGTAACCGAAGTCGTGTCGGTAGCAGCTGGATGTGAACTCGTAACCCAGCGGTTCGTCCGGTGACCAGGAACAGGCGTCGGCCGACCAGTCCAGCTGGTCGTCGTGGGGCCTGTCGGCCCGTACGTCGACGAAACGCGGCAGCGAGACCTCGAACAGGTATCTGTCGGTGACCTCCCGCAGCCGGCTCTCGTCGAGATCGGCGGCGCCCGCCGTGAACAGCAGGGTGGACGCGGCGGCGGTGGCGGTCAGCAGACTACGGACGCGGCGGCGGGTGGGAGTGGCGCTCACGGTGTGACTCCTCGGATCGACGTTGACACTCCCTGTGATATATCCGCCGCGCAGGGTCGCTGTCGTGCAATGTGATCCGAGCGTTTCGTGAACGTTGTGTGCTGTTCGGGTTCGCCGCCCCGGAGTCCTTAGTCGTTCAGCTCGAGGAGCATGCGGGTGTTGCCGAGTGTGTTGGGCTTGACGTAGGGGAGGTCGAGGAACTCGGCCACCCCTACGTCGGCGGAGCGGCGCATCTCGTCGTAGACCTCGCTGCTGACCGGCGCCCCGGAGATCGGTTGGAAGTCGTGGCGGGCGAAGAACTCGGTCTCGAAGGTGAGCACGAACAGTCGCAGCAGGCCCAGTTCGCGGGCGAGATCGATGAGCTGGCGTACCAGGCGGTGTCCCACGCCGAGTCCGCGCACGACGGGGTCGACGGCCACGGTGCGGATCTCGGCCAGGTCCTCCCACAGCACGTGCAGCGCGCCGCAACCGACGATCCGGCGCCCGGACTCCCCGTCGTCGAGCTCGGCGACCCAGAACTCCTGGATGCTCTCGTAGAGCGTCACCAGGTCCTTGGCCAGCAGCACTCTGCCCGCGTAGGTGTCGACCAGCGTCTTGATGGTCCGGACATCACCGATCCGGGCGCGACGAATCAGTATGGCGCTGGTCGCATAATCATTCATACGGCAACCCTATCCGAACTGTCCAGCGACTCCGGCTTTCGGACGTGGCGCGTAAGCGGAGGGTGGTATGATCACTCCTCACCGTAGTCGTGGTTCGAAGGTGCGCTAGCATCGTGGGGAGGGTCGAGGAAGGGCTCGAGGCGGAGGCCGGGAAGGGGAGCACCACCACGATGTCCGACAGGGCGGGTGGAGGTGGATAGCGGCCTGTCCGGGGGCGCGAGTGTGGCCGAGGCCCGCGTCACCCGTGTCGTCACTCTTCGTCGTGACCCTCGGCGGTGGCGTCACGAGGGTGAGTGAGTCGATCACCGGATCGTGGACGCTACGCTACCCGCGGCGGCTGAGCACCGGTACTTCGTGCCGGAGGCTGAGTGCGCTCCACACCGACCCGACGGAGGGTCGGAAACACCACGACCACCACGATTGTTCGACCGGACGAGCCCGTCCGGTCCGTTCGCTCGCGCAGGATCTGTCCGGGGAGAGGCCATGGCGGCGGAAAGTGCGGTTCCGGGACCTCCGGGGGGCCACGAGTCCAGGGGTGGGCCCGGCCCGGTACCGGTGCTCAACATCGCCAATGTGCTCACGGCCTCACGGTTGGTGCTGGTGCCGGTCTTTCTGGCCACCCTGTTCTGGGCCGGTGGCCACGAACCCCTCTGGCGTTACGTCGCCACCGCCGTGTTCGCGCTGGCCTCGGTGACCGACCGCATCGACGGTGACCTGGCCCGGCGGCGCGGGCTGGTCACCGATTTCGGCAAGGTGGCCGACCCGATCGCCGACAAGGCGCTGACCGGGGCCGCACTCGTCGGTCTCAGCCTTCTCGGCGACCTGATGTGGTGGGTGACGCTGGTCATCGTGGGCCGTGAGCTGCTCGTGACGCTGCTGCGGTTCTGGGTGATCCGACACGGGGTCATCCCGGCCAGTCGTGGCGGCAAGCTCAAGACGATGCTCCAGGCGGTGGCCATCGGCCTGTACCTGCTGCCGCTGGGTGGCTTCGGTCTGCCGTTGCAGTGGGCGGTCATGGGCTTGGCCGTGTTGGCGACCGTGGTCACGGGGTTGGACTACGGAGTGCGCGCGCTGCGGTTGCGCTCGACGGGTGAGGGCGGGAACACGGAGTGATCGAGGCGCTCGGCCTGCCGCGGGAGCGGGTGAGTTCGGTGCTGGACGCGCTGCGCGCCCGCGGTTGGACCGTGGCCACGGCCGAGTCGTTGACGGCCGGGCTCGTCAGCGCCGCGCTGACCGAGGTGTCCGGGTCCAGCGAGGTGGTCGCGGGCGGCCTGGTCGTGTACTCGACCGAGCTGAAGTCCCGGCTGGCCGGGGTCGACGCGGAACTGCTGGCCGAGCGCGGTGCCGTTCACCCCGAGGTGGCCGAGGCGCTGGCCGTCGGTGCGCGGTGGCGTTGCGGAGCGGACTGGGGGGTGGGGCTCACCGGAGTGGCCGGCCCGGACCCGCAGGACGGCGTGGCTCCGGGGACGGTGCACCTGGGTTTCGCGGGTCCGACGACGGTGGCCGTGCGCTCGGTGCGGCTCTCCGGTGATCGCCACGCTGTCCGCGCCGGCGCGGTACGAGCCGCTATGGAACATTTCCGGCACCTCCTGCGTTGACTTTACTGTCGGACCACCCGGTATCGTCGAAGGCAGTGAGACGACGTCCAGTGAGACAGCGGTCGGTGGGCCGGTCGGTGGGCCGGTCGGTGGGCCGGCGGTCGACGAAACAGGACCGGCCTCCCGGATATGGACCGGGGCCGACGATCGATCGATTTCCTCATGCCTCCATGCGAGTGAGTCTCGTTCGCTTTCGGCGGACGTGTCCCCGTTCGGCACAGCCGGGTGGTTCGCTGTGAGTAACGTGGGGATCGTTGACGCGTATCGCAGGATGTAGGCGACGAAGAAGGGAGGCGCGCGATGACCGTGTTGTTGCGGGAGGCAGTCGGTGAACGACTGCGTCGCGCCCGAGCGGGTCAGTCTCGCACGCTGCGAGAGGTCTCGCGCGCGGCTCGGGTCAGTCTCGGTTACCTCTCCGAAGTGGAACGCGGCCGCAAGGAAGCCTCCAGCGAGCTGCTCGGCTCGATCTGCGAGGCGCTGGATCTGCCGCTGCCCGAGCTGTTGGTCACTGTGGCCGGCGACATCGACGGTTCCGGCGCCTTCGTCGCCCCCTCCGTGGTCGAGCAGGCTTCGCCGGCCGACATCGGGGGTGACCGGTTGATGCCGGAGCTGCTCGGTAACGAGTTCTCCGAGGTCGAGCAGACCGACGGCGAACCGGCCCCGGCGCAGGCACAGGCGCACTCCGCGGGTGACTCCTCCGGGACCCGAGTCGCGGACGAGGAACAGGAGCGGCGACTGCAGCCGATGCTCAGCCAGCGCATCAGTGCTCCGACGAGAACTTCCGGTGGAGTGGTCATCGCGGCCTAGCTCGTACGGCTTCGACACGGGCTGTTCCCGAGGGGCTGTCAGGGTTTTTCCGTAGATCTGCCGGGTTTGGTGGAAGCCGCCGCGTCGAGCTGACACGATGGGGTTGACACGCGGTGGCACGGCGGGTGCCGGCCGGTGTCGTCGGCAGCCCAGCACGTAGAAAGCAGGCGGAGGAGATGGCCAACCCGTTCGTGAAGTTCTGGAAGTATCTTATGGCGGCTTTCTCGTCGAAGGTGGACGAGCACGCCGACCCGAAGGTGCAGATCCAGCAGGCCATCGAGGAAGCGCAGCGGCAGCACCAGACGCTGTCCCAGCAGGCCGCCTCGGTCATCGGCAACCAACGCCAGCTGGAGATGAAGCTCAATCGGCAGTTGGGGGAGGTCGAGAAGCTGCAGTCCTCGGCTCGCCAGGCTGTGACGATGGCCGACCAGTCCCGCGCCGAGGGCGATGAGAGCAAGGCCCAGCAGTACGAGGACACGGCCCAGCAGCTCGCCAGCCAGTTGGTCACCGCCGAGCAGGAGGTCGAGAACATCAAGAATCTCCACGAGCAGGCCGCTCAGGCCGCCGACCAGGCCAAGCAGGCCGTCGAGCGCAACGCTCAGGTCCTCCAGGAGAAGACCGCCGAGCGCACCAAGCTGCTCAGCCAGCTCGAGCAGGCCAAGATGCAGGAGCAGGTTTCCAGTTCGCTCAAGCAGATGACCTCGGAGTCCAGCACCGACAACACGCCGTCGCTGAACGAGGTCCGCGACAAGATCGAGAAGCGCTACACCACGGCGCTGGGCGAGGCCGACCTGGCCAAGAACAGCGTGCAGGGCCGCATGCAGGAAGTGCAGCAGGCGTCCCGGGAAGCCGCCGGTTCCGACCGGCTCAACCAGCTGCGGGCCTCGATGGGCAGCGGTGGGGAGCAGCAGCAGGTCACCAGCGGTGAGCAGCAGCAGGTCACCAGCGGTGAGCAGGAGGCGAGCCCGGCTCCGGCGCCCCAGCGTCAGCAGCAGAATCCGCAGTCCGGTCAAGCGTGACCCGTGGTGAGTGGACGTAAGCGCGGTGCGGAACTGACCCAGTGGGGTGAGTACGCGGCCGAACAGTTGCGCGGGCCGGTGCTGACCGGCTTGCGCAAGAGGCTCGCCGCGTTCCGGGATCCGCGAGCGCGGTTGGTACGTCGACGCAAGTGGGCCAAGCGGACCACCGTTGCCGGGGGCACCACCACGGGGCTGCTCGGCGGCGGTGCTTTTTTCTCCTGGGGGCCGCAGTTCCTCGGGGTTCCCGCGATGGATACCGCGGTGGAAACGGCGCTGGACGCGGCCTCCTTCGGGATCGGGGGGCTGGCACTGGCCGCCGGCGTCGGAACGGTCGGTGCCTGGAGGAGGTACCGGAGTCTGAAACGAACGCCGCTGCCGGAACCGCCTCCGGAACCGGTGTCACTTCCCGCGCACGATTCGCAGGCCCGCGAGCCGATGCGACGGCTGCGCGAGGCGGAAAAGAGCCTGCACGACGCACTGACGCGCCTGTCGGAGGGTGCGAGTGTCGCCGGTGAGTCGGTGGCCGATGCTCGGGCCACCTCCGCCAGTGCCGCCACGGCGCTGCGCGAGGTCGCCGATCGCCTGGTCGCGGTCGAGGGGGCGCTGCCTCATGCCCCCGAGGCCGAGCGGGAGACGTTGCGCGCCGACGTGCGACGACTGCGGTCCGAGCTCGACGAGGGCGTCGAGAGCTACGGGCGTCTCGTCGCGGCGGCGGGGCGAGCCGTCGCCGCCAGTGGCGCCTCCGAGCAGAAGGACCTCATGCAGGACGCCACGGACCGGTTGGCGGGACTGGCCACGGCCCTGCGGGAACTGTCCGGAAGCGGTTCCGGCTCGCCGATGTCGGGGGCGGATCCGGACCGGAGCGAGAAGCGCGACGACTCGCCAACCTGAGGCTTTTTCGCGAAAGTGCTCCCCTGGGGCTGACGGGACGTTGTCGAATAGTAATCTCTGCATCGTTGCGCTGTGCCGTCTTGAAGCCCGTGCGGGGCCCGGGGAGGACTTAGGTGGCTTTGTGGACCGTGCACGGCAACGGTCGGAGGCTCGCTGACGATGCCGTCGTCGGCACCGGCGAGCGCCTGAGCTGGCCGGTGACCGTCGGGTTCGGCCTCCAGCACCTGGCGGCCATGTTCGGCGCGACCACTCTGGTGCCGTTGCTGACCGGCTTGCCCGTGAGCACGACACTGCTGCTGTCCGGCGTGGGCACGTTGCTGTTCCTGTTCGTCACCCGCAACCGGGTTCCGAGCTACCTGGGGGCCTCGCTGGCCTTCGTCGTGCCGTTGAACGCCGCCCAGCAGGGCGGAGCGGGGCCGGCGGCGCTGCTGGGCGGAATCCTCGTGGTCGGGCTCGTCGTCGTGGCGGTCGGGATCGCGGTCAAGGCACTGGGGGTGCGGCTGCTGGAGTCGGCGATGCCTCCCGTGGTCGCCGGTGCCGTGGTGATGATGATCGGGCTGAGCCTGGCTCCGCAGTCGATCTCGGCCTTCCATCGGCAGCCGGTCGCGGCGGCGATCACGCTCGGCACGGTGGTGCTGGTGACGGCGCTCGGCCGCGGCATGTTCTTCCGGATGTCGGTGCTGGCCGGGGTGCTGGCGGGTTGGGGATACGCCGTACTGACGGAGCGGGTGGCGCCGGAACGGTTGGAGGCGTTGCACGGCGCGCCCTGGTTCGGGACGCCCGAGCTGATCGTGCCGCATGTGCAGCTGTCGGTGGTTCCGTTCCTGCTGCCCCTGACGATCGTGCTGGTCGCCGAGCACGTGGGTCACGTCAAGGCGGTCGCGGCGTTGACCGGGCGCAACCTCGACAGCAGCGTGGGGGACGCGTTGATCGGTGGCGGGTTGGCCACGACGCTGGCGGGCTCGGCGGGGGGAGCCGCCACGGTCACGTACTCGGAGAACATCGGCGTGATGGCCGCGACCAGGGTGTACTCGACGGCGGCCTGCATGGTGGCCGCGGCGGGCGCGGTGCTGCTGTCCTTCTCGCCGAAGTTCACGGCCTTGATCAACACGGTGCCGGTGGGAGTGCTCGGTGGGGCCACGTTGGTGCTGTTCGGGATGCTGGCGCTGATCGGGATGCGGATCTGGACGGAGGCGGGGGTGGACCTGTCCGATCCGGTGAACCTGTCCGTGCTCGGTACCGCCCTGGTAGCCAGCGTGGGCGGACTGACCCTGTCCCTCGGCGACGTTCGCGTGACGGGAGTGGTGTGGGGATCGGTCGGCATCGTGCTGGTCCATCCCGTGCTGCGCCGCATCGCCGATGCCCTCGGGCGATCACGCGGTGGTGAACGGCAAGCCCCCTGACAACGGGGGATTTCCCGGTTTCGCGCGAAACCGGGAAACCGGGAAACCACCGTGGTTGTTCGCCGGTTTCGCGCGCGTCGCCTTCCAGGGGGAGATCAGGCGTCCTGCTCGTCGAACTCCTCCGCGTCGTCCTCGCCCGAGTCGTCGAGTTCGACGCCGTGCCGGTTGCGCCCGGCGCGGAGTGCACGGGCCAGCAACAGGTTGAACGAAAGCGCGACCTCCCGCGCTCCCGGAGTGCCCCACTGGTGGATCGGCATGCACGCGCCCTGGGCCTGTTGCACCGCCAGCCGATCCGGCAGCGACACGGGCATCACCAGGGGCCCGAAGATGTCCCGCAGCTCCTCGATGCGGAACTGGTGCTCCTGGGACCGTTGCCGGATCCGGTTGACCACCACCCCGAGCGGTTGCAACCGCGGGTTGTTCTCGGTGCGCTCGGACTGAACCGCTTCGAAAGCGCGTTGCACCCCGGAGACCGCGAAGATCGTCGGCTCCGTCACCAGCAGGGCCCGATCGGCCGCCACCAGCGCCGAGCGGGTGAGCCTGCCCAGCGACGGCGGGCAGTCCAGCAGCACCAGCTGGTACGGCGGTTCCCCTTCCTCGACCGGCAGTTCGGACAGCGCGTCGGTCAGCCGCGCCAACTGTCGATCGTGCCTGTCGTGACCGTTGTGGATCTCGGCGTCCTCGGAGCCGACGAGCACGTCGACCTCGTCACCCCACGCGCTGCGTCCGATCGCGTCGCGCAGCACGTCCGCCCGGGGGTGAGCGAGCACGTCGCTCAGTCCCCTGGCCGTTTCCTCCGGTTCCAGTGACGCCGTCGCGTTGCACTGTGGGTCCAGATCGACCACGAGCGTGCGCGCGCCGCGACGCATGGCCGCCGACGCGAGACCGAGCACCACGGTCGTCTTGCCGACGCCGCCCTTGAGACTCAGTACTGCCACCGTATGCACGCCCGTAGCCTACGGAATCAATCACCGCCGGTGTGTGCTGCTTCTGTCTCACACCCGCCCAGCCGCGTGCCGGGAGCGTCTGACCCGCGATTACGCTTTTGTCCCATGAGATCCGACGCCGTGCACCGCGTGCTGGAAACCGAACTCGCCGAGGCGCGCCGGCGGCGCGGTGGCGAGACCCCCCAAGTCCTCGACGTGGGTGGAGGAAGCGGGGTGTGGGCGGTACCGCTGGCCCGGCAGGGCTGTGTCGTGACCGTCGTCGACCCCAGCCCCAACGCGCTGGCCACCCTGCAACGCAGGGCCGCCGACGCGGGGGTCGCCGAGCGCGTCAAGGCACTCCAGGGCGATACCGACGCGCTCCCGTCGCTGCGTCCGCGGGGCGGTGCCGACCTGGTGCTGGGCCACGGGCTGCTGGAGTACGTCGACGACGTCCCGTCGTCACTGCGCGCCCTGATGGAAGCCGCGTCGGCGGGCGGCGTGGTTTCGGTCCTGGTCGCCAACCGCTACGCGGCGGTGCTCGCGCGTGCGTTGGCCGGACGGACGCACGAGGCGCTGCGGCTGTTCCGGGACCCCGACGGCAGGTTGGAGGGCTCGGCCGACACGGTCCAGCGCCGGTTCGACAGCGAGACGCTGCGGCGGATGCTGGAGGAAGCCGGGTTGACCGTCGAAGCCGTGCAGGGTCAGAGTGTGCTCAGTGACATCGTCGCCGGCTCGGTGCTGGAATCCGGCGCCGGTGCCGCCGAGGCGCTCGACGAGCTGGAACTCGCCGCCGCCGACCGGCCACCGCTGCGGGACATCGCGACCCGGTTGCACGCTTTCGCCAGGACCCCGAGCTGAGGCGCCGTGCTCACCGAGAGGATGATGTCGTCAACTTCATCGGCTTCTGTGGCGGGACCGGGTAGTCGTCTCGACGCTGGGGCCGTATCCTGAAGGGCGACGCCCCCAAGCGTTCGCCGGATCCGTACCCCGCCAGGCGGTAGCCTTGCGGTCTCCGGCGCCACCGAGACACCAGTGCCGGAGGAGGAACCATGCCACTCTCCGAGCACGAGCAGCGAATGCTCGACCAGATCGAGCGCGCGCTCTACGCCGAGGATCCGAAGTTCGCCTCCAACGTGCGGGGAGGGCGGTTGAAAAGCCCTTCCCGGCGGCGGCGCCTGCAGGGGGCCGCTCTGTTCGTGTTGGGGCTGATCCTGCTGGTGGTCGGCGTGGTGATACCGGTGACACCAGCCGGTATCCCCGTGGTGAGCGTGGTCGGCTTTCTCGTGATGTTCGGCGGAGCAGTGATCATCCTGTTCGCGATGCGTAGTGGTGGGGACGACTCCGAGTCGCAGCAGGCCGGCGGCGGTTCTTCCGGTGAGAAGCGCAAGAACGCCGATCGCGGGTCTTTCGCACAGCGTATGGAAGAGCGTTTCCGCAAGCGTTTCGATCAGTGATCGACCTGTGGCCAAGGTGCCCCCGGAACTCCACCGGGGGCATCGTCACGTCGACTTCCGCATTCGACTGACCGCGGTACGGCGTCGCGACCCGCCGGTGCTCACCCTCGGTCGTCGAAGCGCAGCACCGACCGGGGCAGCAACCGGGCACGCCGGCTCAGTGGGGCGCTGCGATGCAGGCCGTCCACCACTTGCCGGAGCAGAGTCTCCAGATTCGGATCCGTCTCCCGGCCCGCCGGGGCGTACCAGTCCCGCTCGACCGCCGTGACCAGTTCTCGGATCGCCCGAGTGCCGTCGGCGTCCAAGCCGTATCGCTCGGAGAGGTGCGCGGCGGTCTCGCGCACGGTTTCCGTCGCAGCCGGCCGTGTGCCGCGATCCCGGAATTCGTCGAGCACTTCGTCCCAGGCCGCGCTCGCCGCTCCGGCGGCGCTCCCGGTGACCAGGTTTCGGCGGCGTCGCCGCCGCAGCGACCGCACGGACACGGGAGCCATCAGCAGGCCCAGCGCCGCCACGAGCATCGCCAGCACCGTCCGGATATCTCCGTAGGCGGGCGTGGCGGGGTTTCGAACTGGGGTGATCGGTTCCTGGTCGTGTTCCTCGCCCCGGGGTTCGCTCGTCTCAGTCGAGGACGGGGTGGGTTCCGAGGTCTCCGCGGACGGATCCGGGAGCTGACTGTTCAGGTAGGACGGCAGCGAGCTCCGGTCGTCGTCGAGCGGTGTGGGATCGAACCTCGTCCATCCCACGCCGGGGAAGTGGACCTCCACCCAGGCGTGGGCGTCCCTGGTGGTGATGACCCGGTGGTCGCCCTCCTGACGCCCGGAGGTGAAGCCGACCGCCACCCGCGAGGGGATCCCCACCGCCCGCAGCATCACCGCCATCGAGGACGCGAACTGCTCGCAGTAACCGCGCTTGCCGTGGAACAGGAAGTCGACCAGCGCACTGCTCGAGGTGCGAGGTGCGGTACTCAGGTCGTAGGTGAAGCCGTTGGAGGGGTCGGTGAAGAAGCGGTTGAGGGCCACGGCCCGGTCGAAGTCGGTCCGGGCGCCGGCCGTGACGCGCCGGGCCAGGTCGACGACGCGCGGTGGGACACCGTTGAGCTCCAGGTAGGCCGGCTCGACTCCGAGCGGTCCCCGCGCCCGGCGCAGCTGTGTCGGACTGGGGTCGGGGAACGCCGCGAGTTCGACGTAGGGCCGGGACGGTTGCTTGGTGCGGGTGTAGATGATCCCGGCCGCCGGGTCGTAGCGCCAGCTGGGCCCCATTCGACCGTCTCCCGGCCTCGACACGCGCAGCGGCTTCCCGAAAACGGGCAGCCACGCGTCCCGATAGCCGACCGGGTCGATCTCGATCCTGGTCGGCGGGCCCTGCGGCGGCGGAGTTCCCGGTGGGCGGGGCAGCGGCTTGCCCGCGCTCGTTCCCCGGGTGAGCCCGGCGATCTTCCAGCCGCTGTTCGGATCGAACTCGCGCAGCGTCATGGCCCGCAGATAGGCGTCGCGCGGTAACCCCCGCACCCGGAACAGCTCGGTGGGAGAGTCCCGGCTGAGCTGGCCGCGCAGCGAGGTGAACGGCCGCAGCCCGATGCCCCCCGTCGCCGAATCCCGGCCGGCCGGGTCCGCACCCGGCAACCGCCCCTCGGTACCGACTCCGGTGAAGATCGACCCCACCAGCAGGGCGACCAGGGACGCGGCACCGGCCACCACCAGCGAGTGCCGCCCGAACCGGGGAACGGTGATCTGGTTGTGGCCGCCGTCACTCGTCGGTGCCCGTCGTTGCTGCCCCTCGACCACGAGCAGCAGGACGAAACCCGCCGCCCCGGCCACGAAGGCCCACCACGGCAGTATCGAGTCCGACAACGACGCGGGTACCGCGAACACGCACAGCAGCACCAACCCGGCTACGGCCGGGGCGCGCGCGGCCACCGCGATCGCGTCCACCAGCAGCGTGACCAGCCCGATCCCCACGAACACCAGGGACTGCACGGCCGTGTCGGCGGGTACCGGCGGGACGCCGTTGCGGACCACGTCCATGGCTCGCGCGAGCAGGTCCAGCAGCTCGGCGAAGGAACCGGCGAACACCAGGACGGACAGCACCAGCGTCACCGCGAGCTGGGCGAGCATCACCAGCACCGCCCACCGCACTTCCGACCTCGTGAGCAGCCACCGCCCGAGCAGGCCGGTACCCGCCACCGCACCGGCCACCAGGGCCAGCGGAGGAAACCAGCGCGCGTCGGCGAAGACGCCGGTGAACGAGCTCGAGGTGAGCAGGACCGCGAACACCGCGGCGAGCGTGGTCCACCCCGTACGCGTACTCAATCGATCATCACCGCCGAACCGCTCTGCCGGCACAGCCGCTCCCACACCGCTGCGGCCGGGGTGTCGGGACCGTCGACCGTGACCACGGACCACCCGGCCGCGCGCAACCGGTGAGCGGTCACTTCCGGCCGGAAGCCTCCGTCGGCGGCGTCACCGTTCCACGCGCGCACGTCCAGCAACAGCGCCAGACTGCGTGCTCCGGGCGGGCGGACCTTCGTCAGCTCCGTGACCCCGGCGGTCGTCGTGGCGCCGAGCACGGCGATCAGTTCCCGTCCCACCCCCGGATCGCTGTCGCAGACCAGTTCGCGTTGGGGAGAGGGCTGCAGGGCGGCCAGCGCCTCCAGCGTCGTGGAGTCGTCCCCTCGCGTCATGCCGGAATCCCCGCTCAGGCAGTGTCCGACCTGGGTGACGAGCCGGGCGTGGCGACCGTGGTGGCGCAGGTGCGCGTGGATGCTGGCCGCCGCTGAGATCGCCCACTCGAGGCTCGACCGTGCTCCCGTACCCCGGTGCGCGGAGCCGCGGTGATCGACCAGCACCGTGACACCACCGTGGTGGGGCTGCTCCTCGTTGCGGACCATCAGCTCGTCCCTGTGGGCGGTGCTCTTCCAGTGCACGCGTCGCATCTCGTCGCCGTGGCGGTACTGGCGCACCATCGTGTCGTCCTCGCCGTGGCCCGCCTGCAGGTACTGGGTTCCCTCCTCGCCACCACCCAGTCCCGAACCGGCGGGCAGCCCCCGCATCGGCACCACCCGTGGTACCGCCACCAGTCGGTCGTGACCGCTCAGCTCCCGCTCGAACTCCGAGAGCCCGAACGGGTCGCTCACCCGGGTGCGCAGCGGTCCGATGTGGTGGATTCCGCGCAGCGCCGGGTGTATCGGGTACTCCAGGATCGTGCCCCCTCGGGCGGGCGAGTGGTCGAGCGCGAAACGCGGTCTGGCTCCCAGCGCGTAGGGAACGCCGTCCTCCAGGCGCATCCCGCCGACCGGGAACCGGCCGTCGTGGTGGACCAACAGCCGCACCGTGGCCGTCGAGTCCACCGACACCTGATCCGGCAGGAGTTCGCGCTCGGCCCGCAGACCGAACCGGGTTCGTGCCGACAACCACGACGCCAGCAGCGGCAGCGTGATCACGAAGACCGCGACCCGCAGCAGATCGCGCTCGTCGAGAACCACGGCGCACACCGCGGCGGCCAGGCCCGCCGCCAACAGGCATCGCCCGCGAATGGTGAGGCCGGAGAGCACGGTTACCGCCGTTCGGTCTGGTCGCCCCGGGGCACCGTCACCTGACGCAACAACCCCTCGACGAGCTCGGCGGCGGAGTGACGGGTGGCGTGGGCCTCGCCGGTGAGCACGAGCCGGTGAGCCAGGACGGGAACCGCCACGGCCCGTACGTCGTCGGGGACGACGAACTCGCGCCCGAAGAGCGCGGCCTGCGCACGAGCGGCGCGTACGAGGTGCAGCGTCGAGCGGGGCGAGGCGCCCAGTCGCAGTTCCTTGAGCTTGCGGGTGGCCGTGACCAGGTCGATCGCGTAGCGGCGGATGTCCTCGCCCAGGTGTACCGCTCGCACCGTGTGCAGCAGGGACTCCACCTCGGGGCCGTCGGTGACCGGGCTCAGCTTGTCCAGCGGGTCGCTGGCGGAGTGCTCGTCGAGCATGGCCAGTTCGGCTTGCCGGTCGGGGTAGCCGATGGACACGCGGGTGGTGAAGCGGTCGCGCTGGGCCTCCGGCAGGGCGTAGGTGCCCTCCATCTCCGCGGGATTCTGGGTGGCGATCACCATGAAGGGCTGTTCCAGCGGGTAGCTCGCGCCGTCGACGGTGACCTGGTTCTCCTCCATGCACTCCAGGAGCGCCGACTGGGTCTTGGGGGAGGCGCGGTTGATCTCGTCGCCGACCACGACGTTGGCGAAGACCGGTCCGCCGCGGAACTCGAAGCTCTCGTGCTGGCGGTTGTAGACCGACACCCCGGTGATGTCGCTGGGCAGCAGGTCCGGGGTGAACTGGATCCGGCTGGCGGTGCAGTCGATGGAACGGGCCAGCGCCTTGGCCAGCGAAGTCTTGCCCACGCCGGGCACGTCCTCGACCAGCAGGTGGCCTTCGGCCAGCAGGGTCACCAGCGCGGTGCGCACCACGGAGGTCTTGCCGACCAGGACCTGTTCCATGTTGCCCGCGATGCGCTGAAGCGTCTCGTGCGCGCGCTCGATGCTCACCGGTTGTGCAGAGCCGTTGGTGCCGCGCTGGTCCGTGCTCGGGGCGGGTGTGTGCGTTGGTGACGTCACGCAACCTCCAGGTGCTCTAGCCGGTCTCACCGTGGCGGTTGACGGCAATGGTCGGCGCCGAGTTGTTTCACCCGGATATGCCACGCGAGCGACGCGTGCCCAACAGTGTCGCAAACCACCGGCTCCCGCCTGAGTCGGCCGGGGGCGCGCTGTCGTTTTCCCCACTCCCGACGGTCCAGCTGGGACCACGTTGACCAGCACCGACGAGTCGCTTCGTCCCGCAGGTGGGCGTTGTTCATGTTGACCGTGGGGCAAAGTGGGGTAATGTGGGGCAAAGTGGAGAGGTGAACCGCTGTTGATGGTGCCATCGGCGGTCTGTCGAGGTTCTGTCGGCGGTGTTGGTGACGGTCTGTCGAGGACGTTCGTCAGCGGTCGGGGAGGTGGTCGTCGATGTTTCTCGGTACCCACACCCCCAAGCTCGACGACAAGGGGAGGCTGGCACTTCCGGCGAAGTTCCGGGACGCCCTGGCAGGGGGACTGATGGTTACCAAGGGTCAGGATCACTGCCTGTACGTCTTCGCGCCCGCCGAGTTCGAGCAGATGGCACGAAAGGTGGCCGAGGCCTCCTTCACCAACGAGTCGGTCCGTGCCTACCAGCGACACCTGTTCTCGGGTACCGAGGAGCAGGTGCCGGACGGGCAGGGGCGGATCGCGCTCTCCGCGGAACTGCGCCGGTACGCCGGACTGAGCAAGGAATGCGTGGTCATCGGAGCGCTCAATCGGTTGGAGATCTGGGACACCGACCGATGGCGGTCCTACCTCGACGAGCACGAGGAGGACTACGCGAAAACACAGCAGGAGGTACTGCCCGGGGTCTTCTGACCTCCGAAGCGGTGCCGGCGTCGACGACAGCGTCGACGGGTGTGCGGAAGCGAGTGCCGTAAGGCCTCTGTCCGCTCGGCTCGGCCGGGCTGATGCACCTTCCCCGGTGTCAGCAAGCCGCGAGCGGGCGGGGACCTGGCGGCACTCGTCGACGACGCGATGACAACAGTGAGGCACGCGGGAGGGAGGGACCGCTGTGGCCGACCAGAACCGGGAACGGGACTCCGACCACGCGTGCGATGAGTCCGCTCGGAACGAACACGTGCCGGTGTCGCTGCGGCGCACGCTGGAGTTGTTGGAGCCGGCGGTGTCCGAGCGTCCGGCCGTGGTGGTGGACGCGACACTGGGGCTGGGGGGACATGCCGAGGCGCTGCTGAGCGCCCACCCGCGGCTGACTCTCGTGGGGCTCGATCGGGATCCGCACGCACTGCGACTGGCCGAGCGGCGGCTGGCTCCTTACGCGGACCGCATCCATCTCGTGCGGGCCGTCTACGACGAGCTGCCGGAGGTGCTGGAACGGCTCGGCCTGTCCGAGGTGCGGGGAGTGCTGTTCGACCTGGGAGTCTCCTCGTTGCAGCTCGACCGTGGCGAGCGCGGTTTCTCCTACTCCCAGGACGCACCGCTGGACATGCGGATGGACACCGAGGCCGGGCCCACCGCCGCCGACGTGCTCAACACCTACTCGGCCAAGGAGCTGGCCAGGGTGCTCGGCCGCTACGGCGAGGAGAAGTTCGCCTCCAAGATCGCCAACGCCGTGGTGCGCGAGCGGGAGCGGGACCCCTTCGCCGACAGCGGGCGACTCGTGCAACTGCTCTACGACACGGTTCCCGCCGCGAGCAGGCGCACGGGTGGTCATCCGGCCAAACGCACCTTCCAGGCACTGCGCATCGAGGTCAACGGCGAGCTGGAGGCGCTGAAGCGGGCGCTGCCGGTGGCGCTGGACTCGTTGGCGCGCGGAGGTCGGATCGTGGTCATGTCCTACCACTCGTTGGAGGACCGGATCACCAAGCGCGCGCTGGCCGAACGAGCCACCTCGAGCACGCCGGTGGACCTGCCCGTTGAACTGCCGGGACACGGACCGCAGCTGCGGTTGCTGACGCGCGGTGCCGAACTCGCCGGTGAGGAGGAGACGGCGACGAACCCGCGGGCCGCGTCGGTGCGGCTCCGGGCGGCGGAACGGATCAAGGAGGGGGATTGACGGCGCCAGCACGCGGTAACAAGCCCGCGGCACGCAAGACCGGCCGGGGGAAGCCCACCGAGAACACACGCGCTCGCTCACGTGGCCGGACACGCTCTTCGGCGGTCGAGCGCGCCTATGCCCGCAGGCAGGGGCGCACCGAACGCGCCGGGGACGAACGCCGGGCTCGGCAGCCACAGCGTCCCAACGCTCGCGGCTCCCAATCGCCGCGGCAGCAGGGATCGAAGAAGGGGACCCCTCCGAAGGGGGCCGCTTCGAAGGGAACGTCCGCGAAGCGGGGGGAGTCCTCGAAGGGAACGTCCGCGAAGCGGGGGGAGCCCTCGAAGGAGAGTGCTGCGCAGCAGCCCTCGGCGAAGGAGGACTCCGCGCAGCGGCGAAGCTCGGCGATGCACAAGGCGCGCCAGCTTCCGAAGAAGGTCACGCAGTCGAACGTGCCGTTCGTGGTGACGGTGATGGCGGTGCTCACGATCGGGATCGCCGGAACCCTGTGGCTGTCCAGCGCCGCGGTCAGCAACACCTACCAGCTACGGCAGGCCCAGACCAGGGTCAACGTGCTCAGTGAGCGCAAGGAGGACCTGCTGCGTCAGGTCAGCGTCATGAACTCGGCCCCGGCGCTGCGGAAGCGAGCCGAGGAGCTGGGCCTGGTGATGCCGGGGGAGGCCGCACACGTGGTGATGCACCCCGACGGCTCGGTCTCGATGGTCGGCGATCCCGAACCCGCGAAGGCACCTCCGGCTCCGCCACCGCAGCGGCCACCGGCTCCCGACGCCGGACCCCCCACTGCTCCGGCGCCGCCACCGCAGCGGCCACCGGCTCCCGACGCCGGACCCCCCACTGCTCCGGCGCCGCCACCGCAGCGGCCACCGGCTCCCGACGCCGGACCCCCCACTGCTCCGGCGCCGCCACCGCAGCGGCCACCGGCTCCCGACGCCGGACCCCCCACCGCTCCGACTCCGCCACCGCAGGAGCGCTGATGGCAGGCGGCAGGACGAGGCGCTTGGGCAGGGGTAACCGGACCGCGCGCACGGACGTCGCCGGTAGTGGGCGTCGGCTGCGGGTGGGGCGGCTGCTGTTGGTGGCCGTCCTGGTCGTCGCCGGTGCGAAGTTGGTCGTGGTGCAGGGCTTCCAGGCCAGCGCGCTGTCGAAGAAAGCGACGGACCAGCTCGCCACCGAGAAGACCATTCACGCCGAACGGGGTTCCATCACCGACCGGAACGGGCGTGTGCTCGCTTTCAGCAGCGAGGCCAGGGAGCTCTACGCCAATCCGCAGTTGCTGGTCAAGCAGCAGCGCGCGGCGCACGCCAAGGATCCCAGCAAGCCGACCGCCCCCGAGATCAAGCGAAAGATGGCCGCCTACATAGCCCGGGTGACCCACGGCGACATCAGCGAGCAGCAGGCGCGCGAAGCGCTTTTCTCGGACGAGGAGTTCCTCTACTTCGGGGGGCTGATCGACCCCGGCGCGGCCCGCAAGATCACCAACGAGTTCCCGCGGATCGGTTCGGAGTACCGTGCCACCAGGCAGTATCCGGCGGGGAACGTGGCCGCGAACGTTCTCGGGGCGGCGAACTGGCGCAAGGACGAGAAGCAGATTCGCGGTCAGCTCGGCCTGGAGAACGCCCTCGAATCCGTCCTGGCGGGAGAGAACGGCAAGAAGATCTCCGAGACCGCGGCGTCGAGCAGTCTGGTCATCCCGGGCAGCGAACGAACGCTCAAGCCGGCCCAACCGGGCACGGACGTGCAGCTGACCATCGACTCGGATCTGCAGTCCCGGCTGCAGCGCAAGCTGGCCGACTACGTCTCCAAGACACGGGCCGAGGGCGGCAGCGCCGTCGTGCTCGACAGCCGGACCGGTGAGATCCGTGCGCTGGCCAACGACAAGACCTTCGACCCGGCCAAGCCGGAGACGTGGACCAGCGAGGCCCTCGGCAATCCCGCCGTGACGACCCCCTACGAACCCGGCTCGGTGAACAAGATCATCACGGCTGCCGGGGCCATCGAACACGGGATCGTCCAGCCCGACACCGTGCTGCAGGTGCCGGGGCAGATCAAGATGGGCGGTATCCGGGTCAAGGACGCCTGGGACCACGGCACGAACCCGCTGACCTTCCGGGGGGTCCTGGGCAAGTCGTCCAACGTGGGCACTCTCATGACGGCGCGAAAGCTGGGCAAGGACCGCTTCGCCGAGCTGGTGAAGCGATTCGGGCTCGGCAAGCCCACGGGTATCGCGCTGCCCGGCGAGAGCGCCGGTGTGGTTCCGCCGCGCAACCAGTGGTCCGACACGACCTTCGCCAACCTGCCGATCGGTCAGGGCATGTCGATGACGGTGCTCCAGATGGCGGGCATGTACCAGGCGATCGCCAACGACGGTGTGCGCGTCCCGCCGCGCGTGATCGAGGCGAAGATCGAACAGGACGGGACCCGTGTGGCCCAGCCCGCTCCCCCGGGAGTGCGGGTGGTCAGCGCGAAAACCGCCGACACGGTCAAGAACATGCTGCGCGCGGTGGTGCAGGACCAACCGGGTGCGCGCCAGGACGGTACCGCGCCGGACGCCGACGTGGTGGGTTACCAGATCGCGGGCAAGACCGGTACGGCTCAGCAGGTCGATCCGAAGTGCGGCTGCTACAGCAACTCGAAGAACTCGATCACCTTCGCCGGAATGGTGCCGGCCGAGAACCCGCGCTACGTGGTGGGGATCATGCTGGACAACCCGTCCAGTGACACGCACGAGGCTCATTCGGCGGGGCCGCTGTTCCACGACATCGCCTCGTACCTGACCCAGCGTCACCAGATCCCCCTGTCGGACAACCCCGAGCCGAAGCTGGCCCTGCGTCCTCCGAAATCCGGAGCACCACCGGCCGGCCCGTGAAGTGTGAGTTCGCGGTCGCCCGCGCGGCTTCAGCAGTCGGTGCTGTTCGCCGCGCGGCGCCGCACCGCGGAGATCGCCGTATCGCGTGACTCGCGTCGACGAGGCACAGTGGTGAGTGGACAGTACTTTTCGCGGTGACAAGGAGCTTCGTCATGGCCGACCGCAACGCCACCACCTCCTGGAGCGGCGACCTCGCTTCGGGGACGGGAACGGTGACGCTGGATTCCTCCGACGCGGGCCGGTTCCCGGTCTCCTTCCCGGCCAGGACGGAGGAGCCCAACGGTCAGACCAGTCCGGAGGAGCTGATCGCGGCGGCGCACTCCTCCTGCTACAGCATGCAGCTGTCCGGGCTGCTCGGCGAGTCCGGACACACCCCGCAGCGGGTCGACACCAGTGCCGAGGTCACGCTGGGCAAGAGCGGTGACGGGCTCGCGATCACCGGTATCGCGCTGACCGTGCGCGCCAGCGTGCCCGGCGCGGACAGCGCCACGTTCCAGGAGGCGGCGCGCAAGGCCAAGGAGATCTGCCCCGTCTCGGCGGCGCTGACCGGAACGACCATCACCCTGGACGCGGCCCTGGAGTGAACGCGGTCCTCGGCCGTGGCAGGGGGTTCCGCACGGTTCGTTCTCCGAAGCGGCGTCAGCCGCTTCGCGCCCGCGCGCTCGATCGGCACCGCTCACGAGCGGTGCCGATCGCTCGTTCCTGCGGGGTGTGGGCGGTTTGGACGAGTCGGGTCCCGTCGCGGAGGCTGCGGCTGACGAGGGCGCTACGGCCGGGGGTCGGGATTTGACGGTGCCGACGAGTTGACCGTCGTCCTTGTCGGCGCTCATGCGGAGATCGCGGGTGGAGCCCGGTGGAGGCGTACCTCACAACACCGGCAGTGCTGTTCCGTCGATCATCTCCGATATGCGCACCAAAGTCGGGTAACGTTGTGTCGAAATCCGTGACGATGCGTGCTCGGGCCGGGATGAGTGCCTTCTCGCCGGGAAGATGAGTGCCTTCTCGCCGGGAAACTGCCCGGCATCCGCACCATCCGACCGTCGGCAGGAGGCGTAAGGCGGTACCGGTAACCTTCGCATCGTGCCTTCTGCGGTCGCGACGGCTCCGCCTCGCCCCTCCCACGTCGAGCCGGTGGACATCGAATACCTCGCCGGGGCCATCGGTGCCACGGTGCTTCGCACCACGGGACGAGACGCCCGGGAGCAACAGCCGGTACACGTGTCCGGGGCCACGCTCCGCGCTCAACACGTGCGGGAGGGTGACCTGTTCGCCGCGCTGCCGGGGACCCGGGTGCACGGCGCCGACTTCGCCGCCGAGGCGCTGGACGCGGGCGCCACGGCGGTCCTGACCGATGCCGCCGGGACCGAGCGTGCCTCGCTGGCGGGACATCCGGCGATCCTCGACGGTTCGGTGCCGATGCTGGTGCACGACGATCCGCGCGGGGTGCTCGGCGAGGCGTCCTCCCACATCTACGGACACCCCTCGCGGCGGCTGACGATCCTCGGCGTCACCGGGACGTCGGGCAAGACCACCACGACCTACATGCTGGACTCGGCGCTGCGGGCGGCCGGTTTCCGCACCGGGCTCGTGGGCACGGTCGAGACGCGCATCGCCGGGCAGCGCCTGGACAGCGCGTTCACCACGCCGGAGGCGCCGGATCTCCAGGCGCTGTTGGCCGTCATGGTCGAGCACGGTGTCGACCACGTGCCGATGGAGGTGTCCAGTCACGCGCTGGCGCTGGGTCGGGTCTCGGGCGTCCGCTTCGCGGTGGGGGCCTTCACCAACCTCTCCCAGGATCACCTGGACTTCCACCGCGACTTCGACGACTACTTCGCGGCGAAGGCGATGCTGTTCGACGGGCGCTCCGAGCGCGAGGTGGTCTGCGTCGACACGTCGTGGGGTGACCGGCTGGTCGGACCCGACACGGTCACCGTGTCCACGGTGGGCGAAGCGGCGTGGACGGTCTCCGACGTGGTGGCTTACGCCAGCGGCGAGCAGCGGTTCACCGCGGGTGGCCCGGACGGGGTCACCCTGGACATCCGGTTGCGTCTGCCCGGTCCGTTCAACGTCGCCAACGCGCTGCTGGCCGCCGGTTCCCTGTACGCGGCGGGCGTGGAGCCCGCGGCGATCGAGCGGGGCCTGGCGGATGTGGACGTTCCGGGGCGGATGGAGCGTGTCGCGCTGGGACAGGACTTCACGGCCGTGGTGGACTACTCGCACAAGCCCGGTGCGGTGGCGGCCGTGCTCGACGCGGCACGAGCTCAGGTGGCGGGAAGAGTGATCGTGGTCCTCGGTTGTGGAGGCGATCGGGACGTCGCCAAGCGCCCGCTGATGGGCGCCGAGGCGGCACGGCGCAGCGATCTGCTCGTCGTCACCGACGACAATCCCCGGAGCGAGGAACCGGCCGAGATCCGCGCGACCATGATCTCCGGGGCTCGCGAGGTGCCCGCCGAGCAACGCGGTGAGGTGATCGAGGTCGGCGACCGGCGGGAGGCCATCGCCGCGGCCGTGGCTCGGGCTCGTGACGGTGACGTGGTCGTCGTGGCGGGCAAGGGGCACGAGACGGGACAGGAAGTGGCGGGTGTCGTGCATCCCTTCTCGGATCGCGACGAACTCGCCACCGCGTTGCATCGACGACTGGAAGGTCCGCAGGGGACGGATATCGACCTGGGACGACCCTCGGCGATGGACCGGGGATTCGACGAGGAGGCAAGGTGATCCGGCTCAGGCTGGACGAGATCGCTGCCGCTGTGGGCGGCAGACTGCACCGCGCGGACGGTTCCGAGACCGTCACGGCGGGCGTGGAGTTCGATTCCCGCGCGATCGCGCCCGGTGGCCTGTTCGTGGCCGTACCCGGAGAACGGGTGGACGGGCACGACTTCGCGGCCCGCGCGGTCGCCGACGGTGCCGCGGGGGTGCTGGCAGCGCGAGAGGTCGACGCGCCCGCGGTGATCGTTCCCCCGGTACCGGAGGAGGACCGCACCAGCGTGATGGCGCTGGCCGGGGACGTCGACGGGTCCGGTGCGGCGGTGCTGGCCGCGCTGGCGCACCTCGCCCGGCACGTGGTGGACCGCCTGCTGCGGTTGATCGTGGTCGGAGTGACCGGGTCGTCGGGCAAGACCTCCACCAAGGACCTGATCGCCCAGCTGCTCGAACCGCTGGGGCCGACGGTGGCGCCGCCGGGGTCGTTCAACAACGAGCTCGGCCACCCGTGGACGGTGCTGCGAGCCGACGAGGACACCCGGCACCTGGTGCTGGAGCTGTCCGCGCGGGGCGTCGGCCACATCGCCGGGCTGTGCGAGGTGGCGCCGCCCCGCATCGGTGCGGTGCTCAACGTCGGCACCGCCCACCTCGGCGAGTTCGGCTCCCAGAACGCCGTGGCCCGTGCCAAGGGTGAACTGGTCGAGGCGCTGCCCGCCGCTTCCGAGGGCGGAGTCGCCGTGCTCAACGCCGACGATCCGCTCGTGGCCGCGATGGCGGAGCGCACCGAAGCCCGCGTGGTGCTGGTCGGACAGAGTCCGGCCGCGCACGTGCGCGCCGCGGACGTCGAGCTCGACGAGCGGGCACGCCCGAACTTCACCCTGATCACCCCGGAGTCCTCGGTACCGGTGACGCTGCCGCTGCACGGGGAGCACAACGTCGGCAACGCGCTGATCGCGGCCGCGATCGCTCTCGAGCTCGGCACGCCGACGTCCCGGATCGCCGAGCGGCTCGGCGGCGTGCGGCGCGTCTCCCAGCACCGCATGGAGGTTTCCGAGACCGCGGACGGGGTCACCGTCGTCAACGACGCCTACAACGCCAACCCGGAGTCCATGCGGGAGGCGCTGAAGACCCTGGTCTCGATGACCAGGGACAGGCCGGGCCGTGCCTGGGCGGTGCTCGGCGTGATGGGTGAGCTCGGCGACACCGGTGAGCAGGCCCACGACGAGATCGGTCGGCTGGCCGTGCGGCTCAACATCGACCGCCTGGTGGTGGTCGGTGAGCAGGCCCGCCGGATGCACCAGGCCGCCGAGCTGGAGGGTTCCTTCGACGGTGAGTCGGTCCTGGTCGACGACGCCGAGCAGGCCCTGGCGCTGTTGCGCTCGGAGCTGCGCCCCGGTGACGTGGTGTTGACCAAGGCATCGAACGTGGGGCAGCTGTGGCGGGTCGCCGAGGGCCTGGTTCCGGCCGATGAGCAGCGGGACGGTGGTACCGAGTGAAGAGCATCCTCGTGGCCGCCGCGGTCTCGCTGGTGGTCTCCATCCTGTTCACGCCCTACCTGATCCGGGTCTTCTCCAAGCAGGGCTTCGGCCAGGAGATCCGCGAAGAGGTGCAGAAGTCGCACTCGGCCAAGCGCGGAACGCCCACGATGGGCGGGATGGCCATTCTCGTGGCCCTGTGGGCCGGATACCTGGTCACGCACCTGACGGTCTCCGAGGGGTGGCCGAGCGTGACCGCCCTGCTCGTGCTCGGGCTCACCACGGCCCTGGGCATCGTGGGCTTTCTGGACGACTTCATCAAGATTCGCAAGCAGCGCAACCTGGGATTGAACAAGACGGCCAAGCTGGTCGGGCAGATGGTGGCCTCCGTCCTGTTCGCGATCCTGGCGTTGCATTTCGCCGACCGCAACGGCATCACCCCGGCCTCCGACCACCTGTCGTTCATCCGCGACATCACGGTGGTCTCCTTCGGCATCGTCGGCTTCGTGATCTTCGCCTACATCGCCATCAGCGGCTGGTCGAACGCGGTGAACTTCACCGACGGGATGGACGGACTGGCCGCGGGCACGGCCGCGATGGTGCTGGCCAGCTACGTGCTGATCTCGTTCTGGCAGTTCCGCTACACCTGCGGAGCGGGGCAGCAGATCGGTCCCACCTGCTACCAGGTGCGCGATCCGCTGGACATCGCGGTGGTCGCGGCGGCGGCGATGGCCGGCTGCGTGGGCTTCCTGTGGTGGAACGCCGCACCGGCCAAGATCTTCATGGGCGACACCGGGTCGCTGGCGATCGGGGGACTGGTCGCCGGACTGTCCATGACCACCCGCACCGAGCTGCTGATGATCGTCATCGGTGGCCTGTTCGTGGTGGAGGCGCTGTCGGTGGTGTTGCAGATCGGGGTGTTCCGCACCTCGCGGCGGCGGTTGTTCCGCATGGCGCCGTTCCATCACCACTTCGAGCTGGCCGGATGGGCCGAGACCACGGTGATCATCAGGTTCTGGATCCTGGGCGGGATCAGTTGCCTGTTCGGGATCGGGTTGTTCTACGCCGACTGGTTGGCCGCGGGTGCTGTCTAGCTCCGAAGCGCCGAGCGGGTCGGTGTCCGGCGAAGGGAAGGCGATCATGGGTCGACGGGTGCTGGTGGCCGGTGCCGGTGTGTCCGGGCGCTCGGCCGCGGAGGCGCTGCTGGCCACCGGCGCGGTGGTGACGGTCACCGACGCCTCCTCCGACCGGCTGGCCGCCCTGGCTTCCCTGCGCTCGCAGGGTGCCGAACTGGTGGTGGGGTTGACGGAGCCGCCCGTGGGCACCGACCTGGTCGTGACCAGTCCGGGCTGGCGTCCCGACGCCCCGTTGCTGACGGCGGCGGCGCGGGCGGGCGTCGAGGTGATCGGCGAGATCGAACTGGCCTGGCGGCTGGACCGGCAGCGCTCCGAGCCCGCCACGTGGCTGGCGGTGACCGGAACCAACGGGAAGACGACCACGGTCGGCATGCTGGAGTCGATGCTGCGCGCGGCCGGGATGGACGCGGTGGCCTGCGGCAATGTCGGCCTGCCCGCCGTGGACGCGGTCCGTGCCGGTCACCGGGTGCTGGCGGTGGAACTGTCGAGTTTCCAGCTGCACTGGTCCGACCGGCTGGCCCCCCACGCCGCCGTCGTGCTCAACGTCGCCGAGGACCACCTCGACTGGCACGGTTCACTGACGTCCTACGCCGCGGCCAAGGGCCGGATCTACACCCCGGGGACCGTGGCGGTGTTCAACGCCGACGACGCGTGGTCGACGCACCTGGCCACCGGCTCGCCCGCCGCTCGCGCGGTCGGTTGTACCGCCGCAGAGCCCGCCTCGGGCCAGCTCGGCGTCGCCGACGGCGTGCTGCGGGACCGCGCCTTCGACACGGACACCGACCTCGCCCCGGTCGCCGACGTGCACCCACCCGGGCCGCACCACCTCGCCAACGCGCTCGCCGCCGCCGCCCTCGCGCGCACTCTCGACGTCGAGGTCGAGGCGATAGCCGAGGGGTTGCGCGCCTTCGAACCCGGCTCGCACCGCTCGGTGCCGGTGGGCGAGATCGCGGGCGTGACCTACGTCGACGACTCGAAGGCGACCAACCCGCACGCCGCCTCGGCCGCACTGGCCGCGCACCCGCGCGTGGTGTGGATCGCGGGAGGTCTGCTCAAGGGAGCCGAGGTCGACGAGCTGGTGGCCGCTCACGCCGACCGGTTGGCGGCGGTGGTGCTCATCGGCCAGGACCGGCAGTGCTTCGCGCGCGCGTTGGCCGACCACGTACCCGACGTGCCGGTCGGTGAGATCGACTCGACCGCGGAGGACGCCATGGACGAGGCCGTGCGCCGGGCCGGCGAGTACGCCGCGGCCGGGTCGACGGTCGTGCTGGCTCCGGCCGCGGCCTCGATGGACATGTTCACCGACTACGCGCACCGGGGCCGGGCCTTCGCCGACGCGGTACGCGCGGTACTCGCCGAGCAGGGCCCCGGAGTCTCCGGCGAGCGAGGGGGGTGAGCGCCGTGGCAGTCGAGACCGGGACACGCACGGGCAGGGCGGTGCCCAACCTGCGCGGAGTGCGCACGGCACTGACCGCCTGGCTGACCCGGCCGTTGGCCTCGTTCCACCTGCTGCTGGCGGTGTGGGGCCTGCTGACCGTTTTCGGCCTGGTCATGGTGCTCTCGTCGTCCAGTGTGGACTCCTTCAACGAGGCCGGTTCGTCCTACAGCGTCTTCCTGCACCAACTGCTCTACGTCGCGGTCGGGATGGTCTGCTTCTACGGGGCGCTGCGCATGCCGGTGTGGGTGATGCGGCGCTTCAGTCACGTCCTGCTCCTGCTGTGCTTGCTGGCGCTGGCCCTGGTGCTGACTCCGCTGGGCAGCGAGGCCGGCGGGTCGCAGAGTTGGTTCATGATCGGCGGGGTGTCCATCCAGCCGGTGGAGTTCGCCAAGATCGCGTTCGCGCTCTGGGGGGCGCACGTGCTGGTCACCAAGCGGGCGCTGCTGGCGCAGTACCGGCACCTGCTGGTCCCGGTCGTGCCGGCCGCGCTGCTGATGTTCACGCTCGTGGTCCTGCAACCCGACCTCGGCTCGACCGTCACGCTGTTCATCCTGCTGCTCGCGCTGCTGTGGTTCGCCGGGGCACCGCTGCGGCTGTTCGGGATGCTCAGCCTCGGCACGATCACCGCCACCCTCGTGCTCACGCTCGTCGCCGGATACCGTTCGGCCCGGCTGACCTCCTTCCTCAACCCGGAAGCCAACCCGCTGGACCAGGGCTACCACGCCCGTCAGGCGCTGTACGCGCTCGCCGACGGGGGCTTGTTCGGGGAGGGGCTCGGACAGGGCTGGGCGAAGTGGGAGTACCTGCCCAACGCCCACAACGACTTCATCTTCGCCGTCATCGGCGAGGAGCTGGGTTTTCTCGGCTGCGTGATGGTGCTGGTGCTCTACGGCACCACGGCCTACGTCGGCATGCGCATCGCCGCGCGCAACACCGACCCGTGGATTCGGCTGGTCTCGGCCACCCTGACCACCTGGCTGGTCTCCCAGGCCGCGATCAACGTCTGCTACGTGGTCGGCCTGCTGCCGGTGACCGGGTTGCCGCTGCCACTGATCTCCTCGGGGGGCAGTTCGGTGGTCACCGCTATGCTGGTCTTCGGGTTGCTGGCCAACTGCGCGCGCCACGAACCCGAGGCGATCGCCGCGCTGCGCTCGCTCGGCCCCGGCAGGATCGGCAGACTGCTGCGCCTGCCCACTCCCGCGCCCTACCGGCCACCGACGACCCGGCGCGGCCCCAAATCCCCGAACCGGCCCGGCACCACGCGAAGCACCGGCCCAGCCGGAAGCGGTTCTGCACGGACAGCATCACGAAACGATCGCCGCGGCGGTGACGACGCACGCAACCGCCGTGGGCGACCCCGGACACGAGGAGGACACCGTTGAGCGGGCAGCAACCGGCCCAGGGAGACTTCGGTCCCCAGCCCGACCAGACACCCACCAGCCGGATCAGCGGGCCGGTGGCGGGGCGGCCCCCCTCGGTCGTGGTGGCCGGTGGTGGCACCGCAGGCCACATCGAACCCGCGATGGCCCTGGCCGACGCCGTGCGCAGGATGCGTCCGGACGCCCGGATCCTGGCCCTGGGCACCGAGCGCGGCCTGGAGAACCGGATCGTGCCCGAGCGCGGGTACCCGCTGGAGATGGTTCCGCCGGTACCGATGCCGCGCAAGGCCAGCACGGAGCTGCTGAAGATGCCGATGAAGGTGCGCGAGTCGGTCAAGCGCACCCGTGAGGTCCTCGACGCAGCCGAAGCCGACGTGGTCGTCGGGTTCGGCGGCTACGTGTCGCTGTCGGCCTACCTGGGAGCGCGGGGCCGGGTGCCCATCGTCGTGCACGAGGCCAACGCCAGTGCGGGACTGTCCAACAAGGTCGGGGCGCGTTTCGCCGAAAGAGTGCTCGCGGCGGTTCCCGACAGCGGACTGCCCGGCGCCCAGACGATCGGCATCCCGCTGCGGGAGACGATCACCTCGCTGGATCGCGCCGCGCTGCGCGCCCAGGCGCGGGCTTACTTCGGGCTGCACCCGCAGGCTCCCACCATCCTGGTCTTCGGAGGTTCCCAGGGAGCTCAGACGCTGAACACGGCCTTCTCCGGGGCCGCCGACGCGCTGGGCCGCGCCGGCATCGGGGTGCTGCACGCGCACGGCCCCAAGAACACCCTCGCGTTGCGGGAGGTGCCCGGCGCCCCGCCGTACGTCGCGGTGCCCTACCTGGATCGGATGGACCTCGCCTACGCCGCCGCCGACCTGGTGGTGTGCCGCTCCGGCGCGATGACCGTGGCCGAGGTCTCGGCCGTGGGACTGCCCGGCGTGTTCGTCCCGCTGCCGCACGGCAACGGTGAGCAGGCCCTCAACGCGCAGCCCGTGGTCTCGGCCGGAGGTGCCAGACTGGTACCGGACGCGGAACTGACCCCGCAGCGCGTCACCGACGAAGTGCTGCCGCTGGCCGGTGACGCGCATCGGCTCCGGGAGATGAGCCGTGCGACCCTCGGTACCGGGCACCGGGAAGCCGACCGCGTCCTGGCGCAGATCACATTGGAGGTGGCCGCGCAGTGACAACGGACTCCGCGAGCGAATCCGTCGACCGTGTCCTGGACGGTTCGCTGCTGTCCCGAATGCACCTGGTGGGCATCGGCGGCGCGGGCATGAGCGGTATCGCGCGGATCTTGCTCGCACGAGGGCACTCGGTCTCGGGATCGGACGCGCGGGACTCGCGGACCGTGCTCGCGCTGCGCGCTCAGGGCGCCGAGATCTCGTTGGGCCACGAGGAGAGCAACTTCGACCGGCTCGGCGCCGAACCCAGTGCGGTCGTGGTCTCCACGGCGATTCGGCAGGACAACCCGGAACTGGTCGTCGCGCAGCGGCGTGGCATCCCGGTCCTGCGCCGGGCCGAGGCGTTGGCGGCGCTGATGGCCGAGCACCGGGTGGCCTGCGTGGCGGGTACCCACGGCAAGACCTCCACGACCTCGATGCTGACCGTGGCGCTGCAGCACTGCCGCCTCGACCCGTCGTTCGCCATCGGCGGCGACCTCAACGATTCCGGTGCCAACGCCCACCACGGTGAGGGAGGCGTCTTCGTCGCCGAGGCCGACGAGAGCGACGACTCGTTCCAGGTCTTCGCCCCCTCGGTGGCGGTGGTGACCAACGTCGAACCCGACCACCTCGACCACCACGGCACCTCGGCCGCCTACACCGGCGCGTTCGAGCGGTTCCTGGAACGCGTCGAACCCGACGGGGTGCTCGTCGCCGGGACCGACGATCCCGGCGCGGCCGTGCTCGCCGACCGCGCCGAGGCGGCGGGCAGGCGGGTGCGTCGTTACGGCGAGCTGGTCGACGGCGTCGGCGACGCCCGTCTCGTCGACTACCGGGCCGAGCACGGAACCGGGGTCGCCACCGTGGAACTGATCACCGACAGCGGTACGAAAAGCATCGACGTCGTGGTGTCGGTCCCCGGGCGGCACATGGCCGACAACGCGGTCGCCGCGCTCCTGGCAGGGCTCGAGCTGGGGGCGCCGCTGAAGGGGTTGCTCGACGGGTTCGCCGCCTTCGGAGGCGTGCGGCGGCGCTTCGAGTTCCGCGGACGCGCCGACGGCGTGCGCGTCTACGACGATTACGCTCACCACCCCACCGAGGTCGAGGCGCAGTTGCGGGCGGCTCGTCCCGTGGCCGGTGACGGTCGCCTGATCGTGGCGTTCCAGCCGCACCTGTTCTCCCGCACGGAGACCTTCGCGGGTGAGTTCGCCACCGCGCTAGGACTCGCCGACGAGGTGGTGCTGCTCGACGTCTACGGCGCGCGGGAGGAACCGCGACCCGGTGTGACCGGTGCGCTGATCGCCGACGCGGTGCCGCTGCCCGCGGAGCGGGTGCACTACGAGCCGTCGATCACCGATGTCGCGCCGAAGGTGGCGGGGCTGGCGCGTCCCGGTGACCTGGTGCTCACGATGGGGGCGGGAGACGTGACCATGCTCGGTCCGGAGATCCTGACCGAGGTCGACCGGATCGCCGGCACGGATTCCGCGGAGCGGGAGTGAGCACGTCCTCGGACGCTTCCGAGACGGGTCGGTCCGGTTCGTCCCGGAAGCGTGCTTCGCCGCCGCACGAGCACGAGCACGAGCCCTTCGGGCGGTCGCCCTCTCGCTCGTTGCGCGTCCTGCTGTTCCTGGGGATGGCCGTGATCACCGTGCTGGTCCTGGTCCTGTACTTCACCCCGGCCCTGGGGGTGCGCTCGGTCGAGATCAGCGGCACCACCGAGCGGCAGCGCATCCGCGACGTCGCCGCCATCCGGACGGGTACTCCGATGCTGCGCGTGGACGAGAGCGCGATCCGCGACCGGCTGCGCGCGTTGCCGTGGGTGGACTCGACGCGCGTCGAGCTGGGGTGGCCCTGGACCGTGCGGCTGCGGGTCGTGGAGCGTTCCCCCGTGGCCTACACCCGGACCTCGAAGGGGATACGGCTCGTCGACGCGGAAGGCGTGCCGTTCGAGACGGTGCCGGCTCCTCCGGAACTGCCCGAGCTCCGGGTGCACCGAGCCACCGCCGATGACGGGGCCACCGACGCGGCGCTGACGGTGCTGCGGGCGCTGCCGGATCCGGTGCGCCGCGAACTCACCACGATCGTCGCCGAGCAGCCCGATCACGTGCGCCTGCTGCTCACCGGCGGCCGCACGGTGCAGTGGGGGAGTACGGCGCGAACGGCCCGCAAGGCGGCGATCCTGCCCGCGCTGCTGACCCGTCCCGGCAAGGTCTACGACGTCACCACTCCCGCACTGCCCACAGTGTCCTGACCGGGCTGATCGGTGCTCGGCGTGAAGAGCGCCCGCTTCTCCGCGGTCGGCCCGGGGCCGGGGCCCACTCGGGTCAGTGTCGGCATCGCCCGGACAGGCGGTGCCCACTCGGGACGGTGACCGTCGTCCGCGGCCGAGGTCCAGAGTGGTTCGAACGAGGACCGGTCGACGCGGTACGGTGCAAGTGGTGATCACACTCGGTATGGGCATGGGACGAGGAGTCCAGTACCGTCCGGGGTTTTGTGTTGAAGCGTGCTGTTTCGTGTCCGTCCATGTGGGTCTGATACTCTTCGGCACGAAGGAACTCGGAAGGTGGCGAAGACCAGGCCGCCTCGCCGGGGACCTGGTCAAGCCCAGCATCGTGCTGGCGTCCACGGAGAGTTGCGCCGGGACGGAAAACATGCCCGCTGGAAAGCCACGTAAGACCAGCCGCGCTGGCACCGGGTATCGCCACGGGAAGACCACACCACCGGTGTGGCCAACGTTGCGTAGCAATACGCAACTCAGGAAGTGCACGTTTGCGCACTTCCTGAACGGAGAATCCCGGCTCGATGCGTCGCGGCGCCCGGGCGAGCTCCGGACAGCACCACGACGATCGGGTGAACGGCGGGTGTGGCGGCGAATCGCCGGAAGGACTCTCGGCGTGGCTGCTGGACTCGGGACTACGTGGTTGCCTAACGTTCGCTATCGGGTACGGGGTTGACGGCACCACGACTCGCGGTCGTGGCGGGTGAGTCCCGGCGCTGCCGAACCGGTGCCTGACGGGGGGCCGCCTGTGGCGGTCCAGCACCAGCGAGCGCTAGAGCCACGATCAGGAAGGCGGATGACGATGACGCCCCCGCACAACTATCTCGCGGTGATCAAGGTCGTCGGCATCGGTGGCGGCGGTGTCAACGCCGTGAATCGCATGATCGAGGTCGGACTCAAGGGTGTCGAGTTCATCGCGGTGAACACCGACGCACAGGCCCTGCTGATGTCGGACGCCGACGTCAAGCTCGACATCGGACGCGAGTTGACCCGAGGACTCGGTGCGGGCGCCGCTCCGGACGTGGGTTACCAGGCCGCCGACGATCACAAGGACGAGATCGAGGAAGTCCTCAAGGGCGCCGACATGGTGTTCGTCACCGCCGGGGAGGGCGGTGGCACGGGTACCGGGGGTGCCCCGGTGATCGCCTCGGTCGCCCGCAAGCTCGGCGCGCTGACCATCGGTGTGGTCACCCGCCCGTTCACCTTCGAGGGCAAGCGGCGGGCCAACCAGGCCGAGCAGGGCATCAAGGAACTGCGTGACGAGTGCGACACGCTCATCGTCATTCCCAACGACCGGCTGTTGCAGCTCGGCGACATCGGCGTGAGCCTGATGGACGCCTTCCGCTCCGCCGACGAGGTGCTGCTGTCCGGTGTCCAGGGCATCACGGACCTGATCACCACGCCCGGGCTGATCAACCTGGACTTCGCCGACGTCAAGAGCGTCATGTCCGGGGCGGGCAGTGCTCTGATGGGCATCGGCTCGGCCAGAGGTGAGGGAAGGTCCGTGCAGGCCGCGCAGAAGGCGATCAACTCGCCGTTGCTGGAGGCCTCGATGGAGGGGGCGCACGGCGTGCTGCTGGCCATATCGGGCGGTTCGGACCTGGGCCTGTTCGAGATCAACGAATCGGCCTCGCTGGTGCAGGAGTCCGCCCACCCCGAGGCCAACATCATCTTCGGTACGGTGATCGACGACTCGCTCGGTGACGAGGTTCGGGTGACCGTGATCGCCGCCGGGTTCGACGCCGGAGCTCCCACGCACAAGAAACTGGATCCCAGCACGGTCGGGACGGGGGAAGGCACCATCGCCGAGGGCGAGGTGCTGGACAGCCGCGAAGAGCCCGCCGAGCCCGCCGAGGCCGGAGGGACCGCCGTGTCCTCCGCGGCGCCCCAGGCGTCCCTCGGGCAGGAACAGGCCCCGTGGCAGCGTGCCGAGGCGGAGTCGTCCTCGTCGCAGTCCTGGTCTCAGCACGCCGAGCGGGCGACGCCCGACCCCGCGCCGTCCGAGCAGGACACGGTCCAGCGCGAGCAGGAGCCGACGCGGCAGCCCGAGTCGGTCGGTGACGACGGTTCCTCGGTGATCAGTGGTCAGCATGGCGTCTCCGTGCCCGGCAAGCCGGTGGGCAGCTACTCCTCCTCGACCGGCTTCGGCGGTTCCCTGCCGCACCGTGGTCACGACGACGACAGCGACGACGACGTGGACATCCCTCCGTTCATGCGACGCTGACGGCGCGAAACCGTTTCGACACGGCTTGGAAGCAAGCGGCTCCGCCGCTTGCCGGAGGCGGTGGTGCGGGACAATCGCACGGGCACCGCGTCGCGGTGCTCTACCGAGTACTCGCCGGAAGGACCTGTCGTGCGGATTCGTCGCGTGATCACCACACGGGAGGGCGGCCACTCCGAGCGGCCGTTCGACTCGTTCAACCTGGGCGGCAAGGTCGGTGACGATCCCGCCGCGCTGGCCGCGAACCGTCGCAAGTTGGCCGAGGGCGTCGGTGTGGGGCAGCAGCGCCTGGTCTGGATGGAGCAGATCCACGGCCGCACCGCCACGCTCGTCGAGGGCCCGCGGGAACGGGCCGTGGAGGCCAGTGACGCGCTCGTGACGGCGGTTCCCGAGCTGCCGCTGGTGGCGCTGGTCGCCGACTGCGTACCGGTGCTGTTGGGAGATCCCGACAGTGGCGTGGTCGCTGCCGTCCACGCCGGCCGGCTGGGGGCGCGTGTCGGTGTCGTCGTCTCGGCGCTGAAGACCATGCGCGAGGCCGGTGCCCGCATCGACCGGATCGAGGCGTTGCTGGGTCCGGCCGCGTGTGGGCAGTGCTACGAGGTGCCCGCCGAGATGCGCGACGACGTGGAGCGCCACCTGCCCGGCAGTGCTTGCAAGACCCGCCGGGGCACGGCGGGACTCGACATCCGGGCGGGTCTGTGGGAGCAGTTGGCCGGTGCCGGAGTCGCCGGGATCGGCATCGACCCGCGTTGCACCATGGAGTCCCGTGAGTTGTTCAGTCACCGGCGGGACGGCCCGCGCACCGGCCGCACCGCCGCTGTGATCTGGGCGGAGCCGGAGGACGAGTCGTGAGTACCTCGACCGGTGCGGAGCAGCGGCGCGCCGAGCTGGCCGAGAACCTGAGTCGGGTGCGCGAGCGCGTCGATCGGGCATGTCGAGCCGCGGGCAGGGACCCCGGAGAAGTCGAGTTGCTGGCCGTGACCAAGACCTTCCCCGCCTCCGACGCGGCCCTGCTGGCCGATCTGGGAGTGACCGGGCTCGCCGAGAACCGCGAGCAGGAGGCGAGTCCGAAGGTGACCGAACTGACGGCGCTGCGCCCGGCGACCGAAGTGCGCTGGCACATGGTGGGCCAGCTGCAGCGCAACAAGGCACGGTCGGTGGTTCGCTGGGCCGATGTCGTGGAGTCCGTGGACAGTCCGCGGCTGGCCGAGGCGCTGCGTCGGGCCACGGGCCGGGCGCTCGACGAGGGCGAGCGGCAGCGACCCCTCGACGTGCTGATCCAGGTCGGCCTCGACGAGCGGACCGGTCGGGGCGGGTGCCCGCCGGAAGAAGTCGAGGAGCTGGCCGAGTCGATCACAAACATGAATGAGATACATCTCCGTGGGCTGATGGCCGTCGCCCCGTTGGGTGGAGATTCGGATGTGGCTTTTACCACTCTTTCAGGTATTTTTCGGCGCGTGCGTCGACGCTTCCCGGGGGCTGATCGGTTGTCCGCGGGCATGAGCGGTGACCTGGAGAGTGCGATAGCGCACGGCTCAACACGAGTGCGTGTCGGAACGGCGTTGCTCGGGGGCCGCCCGATACCCTCGCCGTAGCCGCAGGGGGGTCGAGGTTCGGCGTCTGCGTGGCCGACGCCAAGGGTCGCCGGAGAAAGGGGCTTGCCGATGACCGCGCTACACAAGCTGAAGGCCTACTTCGGCATGGTCCCGGCCGAGGAGGTCGACGACTACGAGGTCGACTATGAGGACTACTCCTCGGAGGCCGAGGACTACGACGCTCCTGCCGACCGGATCGGCGGCCGACGGCGCCTCTCCGGGGCGCGTGGGGGATACTCGTCCGAGGACGCCGAACAGGAGGACGAGGGCCACGATGACCAGTCCGCGTCGCGATCGCGTCGGTCCCGGTCGATGGACTCGCTGGTCAGGGGATCGCTTGCAGTGGAACCGCAACGGGAGCACGTGTCGCGATTGCGCCCTGTAGCAGACTCGGGGAATCATGACAACCTGAGCAAAATCACGACTCTGCATCCTCGGAGTTACAGTGAAGCCCGCACCGTCGGCGAGCAGTATCGTGACGGCACGCCGGTGATCATGAACCTGACCGAGATGGATGAGGCCGATGCCAAGCGTCTGGTGGACTTCGCCGCCGGTCTGGCCTTCGCTATGCGGGGCTCGATCGAGAAGGTCACCAACCGCGTGTTCTTGCTCTCACCGCCCAACGTCGACGTTGCGGCCGAGGACAAGAGGCGCCTGGCCGAGGGTGCTTTTTTCAACTATGGGTGACCAGTGGCAGAGTTGAACCGTGGAACCGGCCTTGATTGTCCTGTATTACGTGCTGTTCTTCTTCTGGCTGCTGCTGGTGGCCCGGATCGTGGTGGAACTCGTGCGTTCGTTCGCCCGCGACTGGAAGCCCCGAGGCGGGGTTGCGATCGCGTTCGAGACCATCTACACAGTGACCGATCCGCCCGTACGCTTGTTGCGGCGGGTGATCCCGACCGTCCGGATCGGCAACGTCGGACTGGACTTATCGATTATGGTGCTGCTGCTGGTTGTGTTGATCCTGATGCAACTGGTTCGACCCGGATAGCGGGGAGTCCGGGTAGCCGGCAGCCGAGAGTGCGTGAGGTGATCTTGTGGGCTTGACCCCCGCCGACGTTCATAACGTGGCGTTCAGTAAACCCCCGATAGGCAAACGGGGCTACAACGAGGACGAGGTGGATGCCTTCCTCGACCTCGTCGAGGCCGAACTTGCTCGTCTGGTGGAGGAGAACGGCGACCTGAGGAACCAGAAGGAGCAACTCGAATCGCAGTTGCAGTCCGCTCAGGCCGACCTCGACGACGCCCGGAACCAGGCCGCGTCGGCGACCTCGTCCCCGGCTCCGGCCCCCGCGTCGGAACCGACCGCCAGCGCTCCGGCCGAGGAGCCGCGGCGGCTCGCTCCGGTGCCGCCGCCGAGCGCCGCCGAGCAGACCTCGCCCGGCGGGGATCAGCACGTGCAGGCGGCCAAGGTGCTCGGGCTGGCCCAGGAAATGGCCGACCGGCTCACCGGTGAGGCCAAGTCCGAGTCCGACGGCATGCTCTCCGAGGCCAGGACCAAGTCCGAGCAGTTGCTCTCGGATGCCAGGACCAAGTCCGACAGCATGGTCAACGAGGCCCGCTCCCGGGCCGAGACCATGCTCAACGACGCGCGGACCAGGGCCGAGACCCTGGAGCGGCAGGCCAGGGAGAAGGCCGCGGGGCTGGAGCGCGACGCCCAGCACAAGCACGCCGAGGTGATGGGCAACATCACCCAGGAGAAGAACGCGCTCGAGAAGAAGATCGAAACGCTGCGCACCTTCGAGCGGGAGTACCGCACGCGGTTGCAGACCTACCTGGAGTCGCAACTGCGGGAGCTCCAGGACCGCGGTTCGGCGGCACCGACCGAGAACGGTGGTGGCAACGAGGGTGTCAGCCTTCCCAACGGGCAGCAGAGCAGCTACAGCTTCGGGGCCAGGGCCGCCGAGGCGGGCTGACCTCTCCGTGTCGGTGCGGGCGGGTGCTCTTCCGGGGCGTCCGCCCGCATCCCGGCGTCGAAGGGCGTGAACGGTCTTGTCCGGCGGCGGTTTGCTGGTGGTGCTGACCCTGATCGTGGCCGCCGGTGGTGTGCTCGGGGCCGCCGTGGTCGCCGGGCAGCCGCAGTGGGCCTGGGGATCGGTTGTGCTCAGTGTGCTCGCCGGTGTGCTGTTGCTGGCGGGACGCTTTCGGGACCGTGGCGCGCGATCCCGGGGCGGACCGCCACCGCATCCCGCTGGTTCGGTGGAACGGGCGGAGCCCGCGGAGGGCGATCCGGACGCCGAACCGGCGGAGGAGGACACCGACGCGATCGATCCGCCCGCGGTCTCGGACCTGGAAGCCACCGTGGTCGTCATCGACGAGCGTCCGCGGTACCACCTCCAGCGGTGTTCCTGGCTGGGAGAGCGCGAAACCCTCCCACTGCCCGTGTGGCGGGCCCGCGAGCTCGACTTCACCCCGTGCGCGCGGTGCGCTCCCGACGCCACCCTGCTCGCGGCGGCTCGCGAGCCCTCCGAACCGTCCTGGCAGCCCGAGAAGTAACCGTTCACCCGCGTTGGATGGTTTCGGCGGTCGGTGCCGTCGCGCCGGACGCGGACGGTCGCCTCCGGCGCGGTTGTCGACGTTGGTTATGCTGGAATCAGCAAGGCGTCGATCCGGCCATCACCGGGGAGCCTCCGGAAGAACGGGTGGGTTTCGGCCCACCTCAGTAGAACCGGACGGGTCGGCCCGTCACAGCCGTTACGAGTGGTCGTGCGGCTCGGCGCCGCGCGGCAAGCGGGGTGGTACCGCGGCCTTTCGTGTCGTCCCCGCGTGGGCATCCGCCGATGCTCGTGCGAGAGACGAACCGACATCCGCGAGGAGCGCAGCCGCGATGGCTTACCCCAAGGTCCCCTTCAGTGGTGCCACCACGAGTGACGACTCCGGTGCCGCCGCCGTCGCCTCCCAGCCGTCGTTTCCCCGCTTGGAGCGCGAGGTACTGGACTTCTGGTCGCGGGACGGGACGTTCCGGGCCAGCGTCGAGGCCAGGGACGCGGGGCCTCACGGCGGCAACGAGTTCGTCTTCTACGACGGCCCGCCGTTCGCCAACGGCCTGCCGCACTACGGACACCTCCTGACCGGCTACGTCAAGGACGCGGTGCCGCGTTACCAGACCATGCGCGGGCGCAGGGTGGAGCGCCGGTTCGGCTGGGACTGCCACGGTCTGCCCGCCGAGGTCGAGGCCGAGAAGCAGCTCGGCATCTCGGCGAAGTCGGAGATCGAGTCGATGGGCGTGGCCGAGTTCAACGTGGCCTGCCGCACCTCGGTGCTGCGCTACACCGACGAGTGGCAGGACTACGTCACGCGTCAGGCGCGCTGGGTCGACTTCGACAACGACTACAAGACGCTCGACCTGGACTACATGGAAAGCGTCATGTGGGCCTTCAAGACCCTCTGGGACAAGGGGCTGATCTACGAGGGTTTCCGAGTCCTCTGGTACTGCTGGCGCTGCGAGACGCCGCTGTCCAACACCGAGACGCGCATGGACGACGTCTACCGCCAGCGCCAGGACCCCGCGGTGACCGTGGGTCTGCGGCTGCGGGCGTCGGGACGGGAGTTCGACGGCGCGCTCGCGCTGGTGTGGACGACGACCCCCTGGACGCTGCCGTCGAACCTGGCGGCGGCCGTGCACCCGGACGTCGACTACGCGCTCGTGGAACCCGAGCACGGCGGTGAACGCTACGTGCTGGCCGAGGCCCGGCTGGGCGCCTACTCCCGCGAGCTCGGCGAGGACGCCGCCGAGCGGGTCGTCGCGCGGTTCAAGGGCACCGAGCTGCTCGGCAGCGGCTACGACCCGCCGTTCGACTTCTTCGTCGGCCGCGACAACGCCCACCAGGTGCTCGAAGCCGACTACGTCACCACCGACGACGGTACGGGGATCGTGCACATCGCCCCCGCCTTCGGCGAGGACGACAAGGTCGTCACCGACGCCGCGGGTATCGACCCGGTGGTGCCGGTCGACTCCCGCGGCACGTTCACCGCCGAAGTGGCCCCGTACGAGGGAATGCAGGTCTTCGAGGCCAACAAGCGGATCATCCGCGACCTCAAGGACGCGGACCTGCTGCTGCGCCACGAGACCTACGACCACCCGTACCCGCACTGCTGGCGCTGCGACAACGCGCTGATCCAGCGCGCGCTGTCCTCGTGGTTCGTGGCGGTCACCCAGTTCCGGGACCGCATGGTCCAGCTCAACCAGCGCATCGACTGGGTTCCCGAGCACATCCGCGACGGCCAGTTCGGCAAGTGGCTGGAGAACGCCCGCGACTGGAACATCTCCCGCAGCCGCTACTGGGGTTCCCCGGTGCCGGTGTGGGTCTCCGACGACCCCGAGCACCCCCGGACGGACGTGTACGGCTCGCTGGACGAGCTCGAGGCCGACTTCGGCGTGCGCCCCACCGAACTGCACCGCCCGGAGATCGACGAACTCACCCGTCCCAACCCGGACGACCCGACCGGCCGGTCGGTGATGCGCCGCGTTCCCGACGTGCTGGACTGCTGGTTCGAGTCCGGCTCGATGCCCTTCGCCCAGGTGCACTACCCGTTCGACAACGCCGACTGGTTCGAGCACCACTACCCGGGCGACTTCATCGTCGAGTACAACGGTCAGACCCGCGGCTGGTTCTACACGCTGCACGTGCTGGCCACGGCGCTGTTCGACCGGCCGGCGTTCTCCCACGTCGCCGCGCACGGCATCGTGCTCGGTCACGACGGGTTGAAGATGTCGAAGTCCAAGGGCAACTACCCGGACATCAACGAGGTCTTCGACCGTGACGGTTCGGACGCCATG
Organism: Halosaccharopolyspora lacisalsi; assembly: GCF_014137975.1. GTDB lineage: Bacteria > Actinomycetota > Actinomycetes > Mycobacteriales > Pseudonocardiaceae > Halosaccharopolyspora > Halosaccharopolyspora lacisalsi. Next base: position 774,107 of record NZ_JACGWZ010000001.1, read on the forward strand.
CGCTGGTTCCTGATGTCCAGCCCGATCCTGCGCGGCGGTGATCTCGTGGTCACCGAGAAGGGCATCCGCGACGCCGTGCGCCAGGCGGTGCTGCCGCTGTGGAACTCGTGGTACTTCCTGGCCCTGTACGCCAACGCCGCCGGTGTCGACGGGAACTCCCGGGTGGACAGTCAGCACGTGCTCGATCGCTACGTGCTGGCCAAGACCCACGAGATGGCCGCCGACGTGCAGGCCGCGATGGACCGCTTCGACCTCGCGGGCGCGTGCGCGACGGTGCGGGAGTTCCTGGAGGTGCTGACCAACTGGTACGTGCGCCGCTCCCGCGAGCGGTTCTGGGCCGGTGAGCAGGACGCGATCGACACCCTGCACACCGTGCTGGAGGTGACCAGCCGGGTCGTGGCCCCGCTGCTGCCGCTGACCGCCGAGGCCGTGTGGCGCGGGCTGACCGGGGGCCGCTCGGTGCACCTGGCGGACTGGCCGCTGGTGGACGAGCTGTCCGCCGACCCGGCGTTGGTGCACGCGATGGACCAGGTGCGCCAGGTGTGCTCGGCGGCGCTGGCCCTGCGCAAGTCCCACACGCTGCGCGTGCGTCAGCCGCTTCCGAAGCTGGTGGTGGCCGCTCCGGAAGCCGAGTCGCTGCGTCCCTTCGTCGACCTCCTCCGCGACGAGGTCAACGTCAAGGAGGTCGAGCTGACCACCGACGTGGCCGCGCACGGCCACTTCGAGGTCTCGGTCAACGCCCGCGCGGCCGGGCCGCGGCTGGGCGGTGACGTGCAGAAGGTCATCAAGGCCGTGAAGTCCGGCGAGTGGAGCCGCACCCCCGGTGGCGCCGTGTTCGCCGGTGGGATCGAACTGCGCGAGGGCGAGTTCACCGAGCGACTGGTCTCCACCGCCACCGGGGCGGCCTCCGCGTTGCCCGGAGGTGAGGGGCTGGTCGTGCTCGACACCGAGGTGAGCGCCGAGCTGGCCGCCGAGGGCACGGCACGGGACGTGGTCCGGGCGGTGCAGCAGGCCCGCCGGGAGGCAGGACTGGAGGTCTCCGACCGGATCACCACCACGCTGTACGCGCCGCGGGAGGTGCTCGACGCGGTCAACGCGCACCGCGACTTCCTCGCGGGGGAGACGCTGGCCGACACCGTGGAGCTGTCCGCCGAGCAGCGGCCCGAGTCCGCCTTCGCGGGCAGCGTCGGCGACGGCACCGACATCGCGGTCACCGTCACCAGGCTCTGACGGCGAGCGACTTCCCCGGGGTGAACGGACCGTTTTGGCGGTGTGAGTGCCCAAACGGTCCGTTCACCGATCGCACACCGGTGACGGGTCCGGTCGGCGAGCCGGTCTTCTCGCGGTCGTCGTCGCCTTGTGCAGCGACCACTCCAGCGGACCGCGCCCGAGTGTCCGGTGCCACGCGGTGGTGGCCACCGCCGTCACGCGGCGGCGATCCCGGTGTTCTGCGCGGCGCAGACCCACCAGGCGCCGTCCTGCTTCGTCAGAACCCAGGTGCCGATGTTGGCCCGCTGGTCGTGGGGGGTCTTCACGGGCTGGCGGAGGAAGACCAGGGCGACGGTCGGGGTGGGGAAGGTGATGCGGTCGATCTCGTACCAGGTGCTGATGTCGTCGGCGTGGTGCGTGAGGCGTTCACGGTGATAGCCGTGGATGTCGTCCCAGCCGTGGAAGCGCCGACCGTTCACGGCCGTGAACACCACGTCCGAGGTGAACCGGGCGTCGAACTTCGCGGCGTCGTGCTCGGCGAAGGCCGCTTCCAGCTCGGCGAAGATCTCCTCGATCTCACGCACGTCCCGCTCGTCGCCGGAGGTGTCCTGGGTGACGGGCCGATCGACCATGATTGTCGCGCCTCCCGCGTCGGCACCGAACCGGCACCGGAGTCGAGCAGTGACGAAAACCGCGGACCACGGTACGCGTGGCTCGGCCGGTCCGGTACCGCACGGCGATCGCGCCCGGAGGGGGCTCCTCGGAGGGGGCGCCGAGTGAGCGTTTTTCGAGTGTGTGCCGAGCGGGCGGACGGCACGGCCACCCGACGGTCTTCGGGTGGCCACGCCGGCCGGTGCCGGCGACACGCCTTCAGACCTCGTACTCGGAGCGGTCGTCGGACCACTCGGTGTGGAAGACGCCGTCGATGTCGGCGCGCCGGTAGGTGTGGGCGCCGAAGTAGTCCCGCTGGGCCTGCACCAGGGCGGCGGGCAGCCGCTTGGCCCGCAGGGCGTCGTAGTAGGCCAGCGAGGTCGAGAAGCCGGGGACCGGGATGCCCATGCTCGTGGCCCTGGACACCACTCGACGCCACGGGTCCTGCGCCTCGTTCAGCGCCCGTTGGAAACTCCGGTCGGTCAACAGCGTCGGCAGTTGCGGGTCGGACTCGTAGGCCGCCCGGATGCGGTCGAGGAACTTCGCCCGGATGATGCAGCCGCCGCGCCAGATCGTGGCGACCGACCCGAGGTCGACGTTCCAGCCGTACTCGGCACTGCCGGCCTGGATCTGGTTGAAGCCCTGCGCGTAGGCGACGATCTTCGACGCGTACAGCGCCTGCTCGATGTCGTCGACGAACCCGTCGATATCGGTGGAGGCCAGCCGGGTCCCGGTCGGTCCGGGGAGTCCTCTGGAGGCCTCGCGCAGGTCGGCGTGGCCGGACAGGGAGCGGGCGAAGACGGCCTCGGCGATCCCGCTGACCGGGCTGCCCAGCTCCAGGGCGCCCTGCACCGTCCACCGGCCGGTGCCCTTCTGCTCGGCCTGGTCGAGCACGACGTCGACGAACGGCTTGCCGGTGTGGGCGTCGGTGTGGGCCAGCACCTCGGCGGTGATCTCGATGAGGTAGGAGTCCAGCCTGCCGGTGTTCCACCGCCGGAAGATCTCGGCGATCTCGGCGGGTTCCTTGCCGACCGCGTGGCGCAGCAGGTCGTAGGCCTCTCCGATCAACTGCATGTCGGAGTACTCGATGCCGTTGTGCACCATCTTGACGAAGTGCCCGGCACCGTCCGGACCGATGTGGGCGACGCACGGGGTGCCGTCGACGTCGGCGGCGATACCGGACAGGAACGGTTCCAGCTCGCCGTAGGCCTGCTGGGATCCGCCGGGCATGATGCTGGGGCCCTCCAGCGCCCCCTCCTCGCCACCGGAGACACCGCTGCCGACGAAGTGCAGTCCGCGTTCGGCCAGCGCGGCCTGACGCCGTCGCGTGTCCTCGAAGTGCGCGTTGCCCGCGTCGACGAGGACGTCACCGGAGTCCAGCAGCGGCGCGAGCTCGTCGACGACCTCGTCGGTGGGCGGCCCCGCCTTGACCATGATGACCAGGCGGCGCGGGCGTTCCAGCGCCTGGACGAGCTCGGACAGCGAGTAGGTCGGCACGAAGTCGCCTTCACCGCTGAAGTGCTCGATGAGGTTGTCGGTGCGTTCGGCGCGTCGGTTGTGCACCGCGACGCGGTGGCCGCGCCGGGCGAAGTTGCGCGCGAGGTTGCGACCCATGGTGGCCAGGCCTGTCACACCGATGTGCGCCTTCTCGGTCATCTTCGACTCCCTCTCGATCGACTGGCTCCCCGCCAGGCTAGCCATTCCCGGCTCACCCCCGCCCGTCGTTCGCCATGACCACCCGAACGAGCGTTTCCATCGGTGACCGATGTGCGCACGCTTCGCGTGTGGCTACTCCGGTGCGGATCGGGGATGTGCCGGAGGAGGTGCACAAGCCCTTGAGGACGCGTGCGGTGGAGGGCCGGCCAGTCGTACTCGGAGTTCCTTCGGGAGCTGCTGGAGCAGGCCGCCACGCGGCCCCCACGGCGGAGGTCGTCGAGCGGCTGGACAAGCGGGGGCGGCTGACTCAGCTGGACAGCACCGCCGAGGACGTTCGCGAATCCTGCGACGAGAAGCTGGCTCGGGGGGTGGAGACCTCGGGCGTCGATGTGATCGTGCCCTGAGCCGGAACCCGACGTAGCCGCGTATGGGCGCGCTGGAACGGTTGGGGACAATGGTGGGTGTGAGCCCCGACCAGTCCGAGCCCGAACACCGCCCTCCCTCCGAGCCCGACTCCGGGGACGCGCCCGAGGAGACCCCTGCGGAGACGTCGCGACCGCGGCGCGGGCGCCTGCTGACGCTGCTGTTCGGCGTGTCCGCCGCGCTGCTGGCCCTCGACATCGTGACCAAGACCCTCGCGGTCAACCGGCTGGACGGTGAGTCCCCGGTCAAGCTGTTCGGCGGCTTCGTCTACCTGGTGCTGTTCCGCAACCCCGGGGCCGCCTTCAGCCTGGCCACCGGCCTGACCTGGCTGCTGTCGCTGCTGGCGCTCGTGGTCGTGGGCGTGATCACCTGGTTCGCCCCGAAGCTGCGCTCGACCGGTTGGGCCCTCGGACTCGGTCTCGTGCTCGGCGGGGTGGCGGGCAACCTGGTGGACAGGATCTTCCGCGAGCCCGGACCGCTGCGGGGGCACGTCATCGACTTCCTGTCGGTGCTGGCGCCGGACGGCAGCGTGTGGCCGGTGTTCAACTTCGCCGATTCGGGAATCGTGTGCGGCGGCATCCTGATCGTGCTGATGTCGTTGCTGGGCTACGACTACGACGGAACCGTGCACCGACGCCGGAACAAGCGAAACCGAAGCGACGAGGACGGATCGTGAACGAGCTGCGAACGCTGCCGGTGCCCGACGGGCTGGACGGAATGCGGGTGGACGCGGGCCTGGCCAAACTGCTCGGGATCTCACGCAGTGCCGTGGCTTCGCTGGCCGAGTCCGGGGACGTGCGCCTGGACGGCGGCCCCACGAGCAAGTCGGACCGGCTGCTGTCCGGGTCCTGGCTGGAGGTGGAGCTGCCCTCCGCCGAACAGCCGCGGACCGAGGTGTCCGCCGTGCCGGTCGAAGGAATGACGATCGTGCACGAGGACGACGACATCGTCGTGGTCAACAAGCCCGTCGGCGTGGCCGTGCACCCCAGCCCGGGCTGGGAGGGGCCGACGGTGCTCGGTGGACTGGCCGCTGCCGGAGTGCGCGTGGCCACAGCTGGTCCCTCCGAACGGCAGGGCGTCGTGCACCGCCTCGACGCGGGGACCACCGGCGTCATGGTCGTGGCCAAGAGCGAGTTCGCCTACTCCGCCCTCAAGCGCGCCTTCAAGGAGCGCACGGTGGACAAGCACTACCACGCGCTGGTGCAGGGCCATCCCGATCCGAGCAAGGGCACCATCGACGCGCCGATCGACCGTCATCCGCGCCACGACTACAAGTTCGCCGTGGTCACCGGTGGCCGGGAGAGCGTCACCCACTACGAGATGGTCGAGGCGTTCCGGGCGGCCTCGCTGGTGGACGTGAAACTGGAGACCGGGCGCACCCATCAGATCCGGGTGCACTTCTCGGCGATCAAGCATCCCTGCGTCGGCGACCTCACCTACGGTGCGGACCCGGTGCTGGCGCGCAGGCTCGGCCTCGCCCGGCAGTGGTTGCACGCTTACTCCCTCGGTTTCGAGCACCCCGCCGACGGGCGTCGCGTCACCTTCGACAGCGACTACCCGCCGGACCTCCAGCACGCGGTGGACCTCCTGCGGGAGCAGGACCACTGAGGTCGACGATCATCGCCCGCACCGGGCGGGAGGGGATTTGCCGTATTCTCGGCGCCGAGCGAACGGCGCGGAAACGGCGGACGAAGGCGGGAGTAACCGGTGCGTGAATTCGATCAGCGGTCGCGGGACGGCGAGAGCGGTGCGACGGCGGGCTCGGAGGCGGCCACGCCGCCGTCCGGTGTGCCGTCGCGTGGCGGCACACCGTACTTCGCGGGGGATCTGCAGGATACGTCCGGTGGCGCGGACGCCCTCGACGACGAGACACCACCGAACGGGATCGCCGGGCTCCCGGTCGGTGCCGTGACCGAGAGCGTGGTCAGCGAGCAGGACTACGGTCGGGCGGCCCCGACCGTGTTCGGCGGTCCGGAAGCGGTGGATCTCGAGTCCGAGGGCTCGACGGCCCGCGACGACACCGACGAGTGGCCGAAGCTGGAGTACCGCAGCCGCAACGCCCCCAAGCGTTCCGGCGCACTCGGCTGGATTCGCCGCGACGACCGGTAAACCCGCGATCGGCGATCCCTGCCTTTCGTCAGTAGTGGCGTCCGCGCCGGGGACTGTAGCGTCGCCGCGATGACGTCCGTGGCCGGAGCCGTGCGTACGTGGGTCGCCGGGGCCAGGCCCCCGCGGGAGCGTCGCGCACGGCTGCGCGATGTCCTGCTGTGGGCCGTGCTGGTGACACCGGTGCTCGCCCGGGCGGGCGTGCGCGCGGTCGCGGAAGTGCCCTGGTGGCCGCTGGCCGTCGGGGCCGCCGTGCTGGCTCTCGCCGTCCGGGGCAGCCGCGCGTCGCCCGTTCTCGCGCTGATCACGAGCGCCGCGCTGGTTCTTCTCGACCCGTCGTTCGTGTGGGCGCAGCCGGTGATGAGCTACTTCGTCGGCAGGCGGGTCCCGGGATGGCGGATTCCCGCTCTCGGGTTCACCGCGATCCTGGTCGTCGGCTCCGTGTCGGCTGCGCTGGGCGTCGTCGGCTGGGTCGTCTGGGTCGTCGGTTTCGCGTTCCCGGGGATCATGTCGTGGTTGCTGGGCAGGTACCGGCGCCAGCACGTCGCCCTGGTCCACGCGGGCTGGGAGCGTGCCGAGCACCTGGAGCGCGAGCAGCGGATCGTTTCCGAGCAGGCACGCCTGCGCGAGCGGGCGCGGATCTCGCAGGACATGCACGACTCACTGGGGCACGAGCTGAGTCTGATCGCGTTGCAGGCGGGCGGCTTGGAACTCGCCGGGGGACTCGACGACGAGCAACGCGCGGTGGTGGGGGAGCTGCGCGAGCGTGCCGGGGCCGCCACCGAGCAGTTGCGCGAGATGATCGGAGTGCTTCGCGAGGAGGCCGGCACCCCGTCCACCGAACCGTGGTCGCAGAGCATCGACGAGCTCGTGCAGCGGTGCCGCGACGCGGGCATGGTCGTCGCGCTGGACGCGGACGGAGTGGCTGGTGGGACGCCGCCGATGGTCGATCGTGCCGTGTTCCGCGTCGTGCAGGAGGCGCTGACCAACGCGGCGAAGCACTCCCCGGGAGCCGCGGTGACGGTGCGCGTGCGCCGCACCGGGGCGGAAACCGCGGTGTCCGTGATCAACCCCTTGCTCACGACGGTGATGTGCTCGTGGAACCGGCCGGATCCGACCGGGAACGCGGTCGTCAGGGCCTGGTCGGGATCCGGGAACGGATACGCCTGCTCGGCGGCACCGTGACCGCTCACTCGCGCGCGGGGTCGTTCGAGGTCGCGGCGCGCCTGCCGCACACCTCCGGGCGGGCCCCGTCGGCAGAGGGTCCGACCTCCGACGGGACCGAGACGGAGTCGACGCTGCAACGTGCTCACGCCCACCGTGAGCTGCGGCGGAGTCTGACCGTGACCGTGGCCGGGTCGGCCGTGATGGCCGCCGTGATCCTGACCGTGCAGGTCCTCGTGTGGATTCACAACGCCGAGCGGTCGTACCTGTCGCCGGCGCGGTTCGGCCGGATCACGATCGGGCAGGAGCGCACGCGGCTGACCGAGCTGCTGCCCTCCGAACAGGTCCCGGCGCTCCCCGAGCGCCCCGAACCACCGGCGCCCTCTCGGGACGTCTGCGAGTACTACGGCTCGGGGAACAACATCTTCGGAGCGGGCCCGGTGTATCGGCTGTGCTTCGACCGGGGTCGGTTGGTGTCCAAGGACGTCCTGAGCGCATTGTGAGGAGTGAGGCGTGATCCGGGTACTGCTGGCCGACGACGAGCCCCTGATCCGGGCCGGGGTGAACGGCATCCTCGCCGCCGACTCCGGGATCGAGGTGGTCGCCGAGGCCGGGGACGGACGCGAGGCCGTCGAGCTGAGCCGCCACCACCGCCCGGACGTGGCGTTGCTGGACATCCGGATGCCGGTGTTGGACGGGCTCGCCGCGATCCCCGAGATCCGCCACGCCGTCTCCGGCACGGCCGTGGTCATCCTGACCACCTTCGGGGAGGACGAGTACATCGCGCGGGCGCTCGGGGAGGGAGTCGGGGGTTTCCTGCTCAAGACGGGGGACCCGCGTGAGCTCATCACCGGAGTGCACGCCGTGGCCGAGGGTGCGGCGTTCCTGTCGCCCCGGGTGGCCCAACGGGTGATCGCCCGGTTCGGCGACGGCCGCGCGTCCCGGAAGGCCGCGGCCGGGGAGCGGGTCACGACCCTGACCGACCGCGAGCGGGAGGTGCTGACCCTGGTCGGTTCCGGACTGTCCAACGCGGAGATCGCGGCCCGGCTGCACCTCGTCGAGGGCACGGTCAAGGCGTACGTCAGCACGATCCTCGACCGGCTCGACGCGCGGAACCGAGTGCAGGCCGCGATCACCGCGTACGAGGCGGGGCTTGAGGAACATCCGTGTCGGATCGTGCGCTAAGCGTTATCCCAGTTCGTTGCCGCGTTGACCTGCGGCGAAGCGGTACTGGAACCTTCCGAGGTCGTTGTAAACGATCTTTGGAAGGGCAGTTGTGGCAGTCGAGTTTCTGTCGGATGAGCAGGCGGCTGAGTACGGGGCGTTTCCCGCGACGCTGTCTCGGGGCGAGCTGGAGCGGTACTTCTTCCTGGATGACGCGGATCGGGAGCTGGTGCGGGACAAGCGGCGGCCGCACAACCGGCTTGGGTTCGCGGTCCAGTTGGCCAGCGTTCGCTACCTCGGGCGGTTCATGCCGGATCCGCAGCAAGTCCCTACGGAGGTGGCCGAGTACCTGGCCGAGCAGTTGGAGATCTTCGACCCGTCGTGCCTGAAGGACTACGGCGAGCGGGACGGCACCGCGCGCACCCACGCTGGTGAGATCCAGAAGGCCGAGGGCTGGCGGGACTTTTCCGAGGTCACCAGCGAGCTGAGTGAGTGGCTCGACGCCCGCGCCTGGACCACTGGCGACGGGCCGAAAGCACTGTTCGACGCCGCGGTGGGCTGGCTGCGCGAGCGAAAGGTGCTGCTGCCCGGGGCGACCAGGCTGGCGCGGCTGGTCGGTTCGTGCCGGGAAGCGGCGACGCAGCGGTTGTGGGAGACGCTGCACGATCTGCTCGACGATGACCAGCGCGCCGCGCTCGACGGCCTGCTGGAGGTGCCGGAAGGGCACCGGCATTCCCGGCTGGACCGGATTCGGCGCCCGCCGACGCGGGTGTCGGGCCCGGCGATGGTCGACGCGCTCCAGCGGGCCGCGGAGATCCTGGGGTTGGGGTTCGCCGAGGTCGACACCGAAGTCGTGCCACCTCGTCGGCTCGCGGAGCTGTCCCGGTACGGGGTGCAGGGCAAGGCCGCCCTGCTGCGCCGCCACGGCGACTCTCGGCGTGCGGCGACGCTGCTGGCCACGGTGGTCTACCTGCAAACGCGGGCGGTCGACGATGCCCTGGACCTGCTGGATGTGCTGATCTCGTCCAAGCTGCTGGCCCGGGCGGAGCGGGCGTCGGCTAAGGAGAAGCTGCGCACGCTGCCCCGGCTCGGTAAGGCGTCGGCGAAGCTGGCCGCCGCGTTCGGCGTGCTGCTGGAGATGGCCCAGTTCTCCCGAAGCTCCCGCGAGCCGCAAAGTAGCGGGTGATCGGTCGTGATCGCTCGATCGTGTTACTGGTGGTCGCGTTAGCGTCCGCCCATGCGTCAGAACTGGACATCGGACGAGCTGGTCGATTTATGGACGCTGGTCGGTGAGGACTGGCGGTGGCTGGGAAACAAGACCGGCGTGACGCGGCTTGGGTTCGCGGTGCTATTGAAGTTCTTCGAGATTGAGGCCCGATTTCCCGCGTATCCGGAGGAAGTGCCGTCGGCAGCGGTGGACTATGTGGCCTCGCAGGTGCGGGTGGAGGCCACCGAGTTCGCCAAGTACTCGCTATCGGGGCGCACAGCGGAGTATCACCGCAGCCAGATCCGGGAGGCGATGGGCTTCCGCCCGGCGACCGAGGCTGATGAGCAGCGGTGGACCGGCTGGCTGGCCGAGGAGCTGGCTGGGGTGGAGCTGGATCGCCAGCGGCTGGCGGCGGCGGTGTTGACCCGGTGCCGCCAGGAGAAGGTGGAGCCACCGACGTCGGGCCGGGTGGATCGCGTTGTGGCCAGCGCGCTGCGGCAATTCGAGACCGCGTTCTGCACGCGGACGGTACAGCGGCTGGGACCTGCCGCTGATCGGCTGGAGGCCCTGGTGGCCGAGGCCGAGGGGCAGCGGGGCGGGCTGTTGGCGGAGTTGAAGGCCGATCCGGGGCAGGCCAGTCTGGACACGCTGCTGCGGGAGATCGACAAGCTCGCCGCGGTGCGGGCGCTGGGACTTCCCGCAGGATTGTTCGAGGATGCGTCCGAGAAGCTGGTGGCCGCGTGGCGGGCCAGGGCGGCGCGGTCGTGGCCGTCGGATCTGCGCGCCGCCTCGGGCGAGGTGCGGCTAACGCTGCTGGCGGCGTTGTGCTGGGTCCGGCAAACCGAGATCACCGACGCGCTGGTGGAACTGCTGATCAGCCTGGTGCACAAGGTTAACGCACGTGCCGAGCGGCGGGTAGAACGCGAACTGACCGAGGATCTGCGGCGCGTGCGGGGCAAGGAAGGCATTCTGTTCCGGCTGGCCGAGGCCGCCGTGGAGCACCCGGATGAGCTGGTGCGGTCGGCGGTGTATCCCGTGGTCGGCGAGAAAACGCTGCGGGAGCTGGTCAAAGAAGCCAAAGCCAACGAACGCGCCTTCCAAGCCAGGGTGCGCACCGTGCTGCGCAGCTCGTATTCGAACCACTACCGGCGGATGCTGCCGGCACTGCTGGCCGCACTGGAGTTCCGCTGCAACAACACCGCCTACCGGCCGATCATGCAGGCCCTGGACCTGCTCGGACGCTACGCCGAGGTCGACGGCAAGACCCGCTTCTACGACGCGGGCGCGACGGTGCCCTTCGACGGGGTGGTGCCGAAAGCCTGGCGGGAGGCGGTCGTCGACGAGAAGGGCCGCGTCGAGCGCATCCCGTATGAGCTGTGCGTGCTGGTGTCCCTGCGCGATGCGTTGCGCCGCCGCGAGGTGTATGTGGCCGGGGCCAGCAAGTGGCGCAATCCCGAGGACGACCTGCCCGCGGATTTCGAGTCCAGCCGGGACGTGCACTACGCCGAGCTGTGCCAGCCGCTGGATCCCAGCGAGTTCATCACGGACCTGCGCAGCCGCATGAGCGCGGCCTTGGAACGGTGCGATGCCGCCCTGGCCGACGGCACCGCGGGCGGGGTACGGGTCGGCCAGCGCCGGGGCGAGCCGTGGATCACCGTGCCCAAAGCGGATCCGCTGCCCGAATCGCAGGCCCTCGGCGCACTCAAGGACGAGGTCATCCGCCGCTGGGGCACGCTAGATCTGCTCGACGTGCTCAAGGACGCCGACTTCCTCACCGAGTTCACCGCCGAGTTCTCCTCGGTGGCCTCCCGCGAGGCGCTGGACCGGCCGACGCTGCGCCGGCGGATGCTGCTGTGCCTGTTCGCGTTGGGCACCAACATCGGGATCCGCCAGCTTGTCGACACCGGCGAGCACGGGGAAACCGAGGCCGCGCTACGGCACGTGCGCCGGCACTTCATCACCCGCGACAACCTGCGGGCCGCGATCGGAAAGCTGGCCAACGCGACCTTCGACGTGCGCGATCCGCAGTGGTGGGGCCAGGGCACGGCGTGCGCGTCGGACTCGAAGAAGTTCGGCTCGTGGGAGTCGAACCTGATGACCGAGTTCCACCAGCGCTACGGCGGACCCGGTGTGATGATCTACTGGCACGTCGAGCGCAAGAGCACCTGCATCTATTCCCAGCTCAAGTCCTGTTCGTCGTCCGAGGTCGCGGCGATGATCGAGGGGCTGCTGCGGCACTGCACCGACGCCGAGATCGAGGCCAACTACGTCGACACGCACGGCGCGAGCGTGGTCGGGTTCGCCTTCACCGAACTGCTCGGGTTCCGGCTGCTGCCGAGGTTGAAGAACATCGGCTCGATCCGCCTGTACCGGTCGGACGACGAGGCCGCCTACGCGCATCTCGGACCCGTGTGCACCCGGCCGATCAAGTGGGATCTCATCGCCCAGCAGTACGACCAAATGGTCAAATACGCCACCGCGCTCCGACTCGGGACGGCCGAGTCGGAGTCGATCCTGCGCCGGTTCACCCGCGGCGGCCCGAAACACCCCACCTACCAAGCCCTGGAGGAACTCGGCCGGGCGGTGCGCACGATCTTTGCCTGCGACTACCTCGCCTCCCCCGAGCTGCGCCGCGAGATTCACGGTGGCTTGCAGGTAGTGGAGCAGTGGAACTCCGGCAACACCGTGCTGTTCTACGGCAAAGACGGCGATCTGACCGGCCCCGACCGCGAGCACAGCGAGGTGTCCATGCTCGCGCTGCACCTGCTTCAGTCGGCGCTGGTGCACGTCAACACCCTGCTGCTGCAGCAGGTCCTGGACGAACCGGCGTGGGCAGGCACCCTGGGCGATGCCGACCGGCGTGGCCTGACGCCGCTGTTCTGGTCCAACATCAACCCTTACGGGCGCTTCCGCCTGGACATGAGCAAGCGCCTCGACCTACCGACCCCGTCTCGTTGACGGATCCTCATAGGAAGTCGAGGATCTCACTGCGGACGCGTGCTGGTTGGTCTTCCATGAGGAAGTGGCCGCCGTTGTCGATCACGGCCAGCTCCGAGCCCGGGATGTCTGCGGCGAGTCGTTTGGCGTAGGTGAGTGGTTGCCAGGCGTCTTGGGCTCCCCACAGCAGACGCACCGGCATGGTCAATTGCGCCAGCGCGGGCACGACCTGCTGTGTGGGGCTGGAGTCGTATTTCCGGACTTGGTGCTCGAAGAACGAGGCCCGGCCCAGAGCGGACCGGTGCGGAGCGAGGTAGGCATCCAGCACCGCGCCACTCATGCGATCCGGGTTCGCCACGGTCATCTGCAGTTGCCTGGTCAGCATCGCTTCGAAGTCACTCGCCGGCATGGCGGCGTAGTCCTGGAGGTGATCGCGGATGATCGCCTGCCAGGTCTCCGAGGGCCAGGAGTCGTAGCTGACTGTGTCGATCAGCATCAGCCGGCGCACGCGCCGGGGTTGAGCCGTGGCCAGCAGCTGCGCGATGGCACCGCCGATGTCGTGGGCGACCAGGCAGAACTGGTCGATGCCCAGGTGCTGCAGGAGCGCCTGAAGAACTTCGACTTGCCCGCGCACCGAGGTGTCATGGGTCAGTGGCCGTTCCGATCGGCCGTATCCCAGCAGGTCGAACAGCACGACTCGATAGCCGGCTCGCTCGACCTCGGGAACAACGTCACGCCAGATGAACGAGTGCGACGGGGTGCCGTGCAGGAACACCACCGGCTCACCGCTGCCTCGATCGCGGTAGGCCAGACGTACGCCATTGACGATGACCTCACTGTCCAAGAGCTCGGGCACAGCTACTCCTCTCAAAGGTATAACGGTCGTTCTACTAGAACGGTCGTTATACTACGGAGATGACGCTCGACCAGCAACCTTTGCCATCGGCCCGTGACCGCCTGCTCACCGCCGCCGGCGAGCTCTTCTACGTCCGCGGCATCAATGCCACCGGCATCGACGCGGTCGTGGAACGAGCCGGTGTAGCCCTAGCCACGCTCTATAAGCAGTTCGGCGGCAAAGACCGGCTCGTGGCCGCCTACCTCGAAGAGCGGGACCATCGCTGGCGAGCGGACTGGGAGGCCGCCATCGCCACCACCACCGACCCGCGGCAGCGGGTTGTGGCGATCTTTGATGCCCTGGAGCGATGGTGGGGCACTGAGGGCTGCTACCGCGGCTGCGCGCAGGTCGACGCTGCTGTCGAGATCACTGACGCCGAACACCCCGCGATTGCCGCGATCACCCGACACAAGACACACCTGCGCCAACGCCTGACCGAACTCACCCGCGAGGCCGGCGCAGCCGAGCCCGAACAGACCGCGGCGGACATCGTGGTGATCTACGAGGGCACGATCACAGCATTGCTGCTCCAGCTCGTGCCCGAGCCCCTGCAGCGAGCACGTCGCCTGACCACCGAACTGCTCCCGACCGACAACAGAAGATGAACCGGCCGTCGATCGGCCGTCTCGTACCTGATGGAAACCTGCAGTACGTACGGAAACGAAGGTTCGCGAGACACCGCGAACCCGGCAGCGTTTCCGCAGGTCGGCTCTGTCACGCAACCCGTGTCCGCGCCACCGTCACGCTGGCCCGACGGCCCGAGCTGGACAAGGCGCTGCTGGCAGCCAACCGGGCCGGGGACCAGCTCGTCGTGACCAAGCTCGACCGGCTCGGCCGCTCCTTGGAACACCTCATCGAACTGTCCAAGCAGCTTCAGACCAAGCAGGTCGACCTCGTGGTGCTGGACCAGGGCATCGACACGTCCACCGCTGTCGGCCGCATGTTCTTCCAAATCATCGGCGCCATCGCCGAGTTCGAACACGCCCTGATGTCCGAACGCACCATCGACGGACTCGCAGCCGCACGTGCCCGCGGACGGACCGGAGGGCAGAAACCCAAACTCGGGCCACGCCAAGTGAAATTGGCCCGCGAGATGTACGACGAAACCGGTGACGACGGCAAACGCCGCTACACCGTCGCTCAAATCGCCGCCGAGTTCGGCGTCACCCGCCCCACCATCTACCGCCACCTCAGCGCTGGCTGACAGCCCATCAGCACATCAGCGATCATCCGCTACTTTGCGGCTCGCGGGAGCTTCGGGAGAACTGGGCCGAGATCACCGGCACCCATGACGACCTCGCCTCCCAGGCCGCCGAGGACGGCGATCGAGTCGAGCCGGTGAGCCTGGGGCAGGTGTGGGCCGAGATCGAGGCCGTGGTGCCCCGATCGGAGCTGGCCGAGGCGCTGACCGCGGTGGTCGAGCTGGCCGGCCCGCCGGATTCCGACGCTGACGAGGCGTGGCGGGCGGAACTGGTCAAGCGGTTCGCCACGGTGCGGCCGTTCCTGCCGTTGTTGTGCGAGGTGATCCGCTTCGACGCCGCACCCGACGGGCAGCGGGTGCTGGCTGCGTTGCGGGATCTGCCGAGGTTGTGGGGCGGCGGCCGCAACAAGGTCGCCCGCTCGGAGATCGACGAGCAGTTGCTCATCGGCTCCTGGCGGCACCTGGTGCTGCACGCCCCGGAGCTGGAGCCCGGCACAGTGGACTGGCGGGCCTACACCTTCTGCGTGCTGGAGCAGTTCCACCGGTGCCTGCGTCGTCGGGACATCTTCGCGGTCAACTCCAGCAAGTGGGGTGACCCGCGCGCGAAGCTGCTGGCCGGCAGCGCGTGGATCACGGCCAAGCCGGTGGTGTTGTCCAGCCTCGGCCTGCCACCCGACCCTGCCCAGCACCTCGATGAGCGCGCCGAGGCGCTGGATGCGACCTTCCGCGAGGTCACTGCCGGGCTGCCGGACAACACGGCGGTCCGCTTCGACGAGCAGGGGCGCCTGCACCTGGCGGCGCTCCCGGCGGAGGCGGAGCCGCCGAGCCTGGAGAACCTGCGGGTGCTGACCAGCCGGATGCTGCCCCGCGTTGATCTGCCCGAGGTGCTGCTGGAGGTGTTCTCCTGGACCGGCGCCGCGGAGGCGTTCACCTCGATCACCGGCGGCGAAGCCCGCCTGGCGGACCTGCCGGATCAGAAGCTTTGGCGCGTCGACACCAAGGCGGACTACGGCCCGTTCAGCACAGCGGCCCGCGGCCGGATTGACCTGGACCGGGTGCGGCGGCACTGGGAGGACATCCTGCGCGTGGTCGCTTCCATCCACACTGGTGCGGTCCGGGCACACGATGTGATCCGGATGCTTTCCCGCGATGGGCACCCCACCCCGCTCGGCGAGGCCATCGCGCACTACGGGCGGATCGAGAAGACCCTGCATGTGCAGCGGATGGTCGACGACACCGGCTACCGCCGCGACATCAAGGCCCAGGCCAACCTGCAGGAAGGCCGCCACGCGCTGGCGCGGCGGATCTTCCACGGCCAGCGCGGCGAACTGCGGCAGCGCTACTACGAAGGCATGGAAGACCAACTCGGCGCCCTGGGCCTGGTGCTCAACGCGATCGTGCTGTTCAACACCCGCTACCGCGATGCCGCGATCGCCGAACTGCGAGCCGGGGGCTACGAGGTGCGTGACGAAGACGCGGCACGGCTCTCGCCCTTCGTGCGCGGCCACATCAACATGCTCGGCCGCTATTCCTTCCTGGCCCCGGACCTGGCCGGCGCGCTGCACCCGCTGCGCGACCCATCCGAACCCGACGAGGAAGAGATCAACTGATCACGGGCGGGCGCCCTCGACGATTTCCAGGAGGCGCCCGCCCGGTTGGGCCTTTCGGTCGCTGGTCCTGCGGGACTGCCGGTGGAAGGTCAATTCCAGCGTCTTCGCGGGGCTGGTCAGGAGGCGTTGAGTGCGGGCACGAATTCGGTCTTGATGAATGTCTCCAGCGATGTCGGGGTGGTTGTTTCCGGGGTTCGTGGCTGGGCCATGCGCAGGTGACCGGTATTCACGGCGTGCGGGACTTCCGTCATCATCGCGGCGACGTTGTCCGACACACCGGCTTCGCGCAGCTGCTCGTGGAAAGCCTCCACGGTGCAGCGTTCGTAGGCCACGGGTGCGTCGATTGCTGTTGCGATCGCCTGTGTGACCTCGTTCATGGTCACGTCTCTTTCGCCTTGCAGTTCCCGGATTAGTGTCCCGGTCTGCGGCCGTGTCAGTTCCTCGGCCGCGGCGGTGCCGACGTCGGTCGTGGTGATCAGCGGTAGTGGCACGTCGGGGTCGAACGGCGCGATGATCCGACGGTGGGTGCGCACGGAGTCGAGGTGGTCGAGGAGGTTTTCCATGTAGTAGCCCGCGCGCAGCCACGTGATGTCCGTTCCGGGAACGGTCGAGAGACGGTTCTCGAAGCGGTGCAGGCCTGCAACGGGGCCGGTACCGCTGGCGTGTTGCGCTCCCCAGCTGCTCAGCGCTACGACACGGGGCACCCCGGATTGGGTGACAGCGTCGGTGAGCGCGGCTGCCGCCTGGTCTTGGAAGGCGGCGAAGTCGGGGTGATCGGGGATGTAGTTGGGTTGGATGACCAGGTAGGCGGCATCCGCTCCGCGGAGAGCGGTGGTCATCGTGGTGGGGTCGGATTGGTCGGCCTGATGGATCTGGGCTCCGTGGTCGGCGAGGTGCGCGAGGTTGCGCGGGTCGCGGCCGACTGCTCGCACGTGGTGGCCGTGTTCCAGCAGGTGCGATGCCACGGCGCGGCCGGTGCGGCCGCTGGCTCCGGTGATGACGTACATGCTTCTTCCTGTGTCAGTAGCGGTTTCCGGCTACGGGTGCGGCGATTGCAGAGATCTCGGCGAGATCGTCCGGGGAGAGACTGATTCCGGTGGCTGCGAGGTTGTCTTCCAGGTAGGTACGCCGTTTGGTTCCGGGTAGAGCGACGACGTCATCGCCCTGGTGGGCAATCCAGGCGAGTGCAAGCTGCGCAGGACTTGCCCCGTGACGTGCGGCAAGCTCGGTGAGTTGCTGCACGATCCGTTGGTTGTGCGCGAAGTTCTGCTCGGAGAAGCGGGCGAAGCCGCGGCGCAGATCCTGTGGTGGTAACGAGTCCTGCGAGTTGATCGTGCCGGTCAGAAGGCTGCGGCCGAGTGGTGCGTAGGCGACGACGCCGATGCCGAGTCGGCGGCACGTCGGCACGACCTCGTCCTCGATGTCCCGAGACCACAGCGACCATTCGGTCTGCACCGCCGCGATGGGGTGTACTCGGTAGGCTCGCGTGATTTCCTCGGCGCTGGCTTCCGACAGTCCGAGGTGACGGACCTTTCCCGCCGCCACGAGCTCGGCCATCGCACCGACGGTCTCCTCGATCGGCACGTGCGGGTCCACGCGGTGCAGGTAGTACAGGTCCACATACTCGACGTTGAGTCGTTGCAGCGAGCGGTCGATGGCCTGGTGCACGTAGGCCGGATCGGCTCGGACGGTGGCGTCGGTGTAGTCGGCGTCGCGCACGATGCCGAACTTGGTGGCCAGAACCGCTCGGTCCCGGCGATCGGCAAGTGCTCGCCCGACCAGGCCTTCGTTGGCCCCGCCGCGCCCGTACATGTCCGAGGTGTCGAAGAGCGTCACGCCCTCATCCAGAGCGCGGTGGATCGTCGCGATCGACTCCACCTCGTTGTCGGCCGTGCCGTAGAAATCGCTCATCCCCATACAGCCCAGGCCCTGTTCCGATACCTCCAGCGACCCCAGGTGCCGTGTTCCCAGGGCGGTTCGGGGAGGCGTCATGATGTGCTCTCCTCTCGGGTGGTGAACGTGGAAGCCGACAACGTGGCAAGCGACCTGAGACGCACCAGCGCTTCTTCGGTGGCGTCGTCGGTGGGGTGGTAGGCCCAGACCTGGTGACCGTCGGTGTCGGGGAGTTCCAGCACGTGCTGGTTGAACACCAGCGCGCCAACCAGCGGGTGCTGGAACCGCTTGCGGTCGACGGCTTTCTCGTACACCTCGTGCTGCGCCCAGGCGGTGCTGAACACTTCGCTGGCCACGGCGAGCTCACCCACCAGCCGCTCCAACCGGCCCGAACCCGCCTCGGAACCGGCGCTGGCACGCAACGCCGCCACCATGCAGTGGGCCAGCTCGGACCAATCGACGAAGAACTCCTGCGCCCCCGGCGACAGAAACACCATCCGGGCGTAGTTCTCCCGATGCTCCAACCCCTCGTGAAGCATCTCGCCCAACGCATTGGCGGCCACGATGTTGAGCCAGCGGTCCACCAGGATCGCGGGGACGGTCAACGAGCCAAGCAACGGCCGGACCGCATCCAGCCGCCCGAGCGCGAGGACGCCGCCTACCTCGGCGTCGTCGTCGGCCGTGGCGAGCTCACGCAGATACCGCAACGAGGCACGGTCCAGCAGCAAAGCCGCCGACAGCCCGTCGGTCACCATGCGTGAAGGATGCCGCTCCCGGCCCTGCTCCAGCCGCACGTAGTAGTCCGTGCTGATCCCCGCCAGCATCGCGACCTCATCGCGCCGCAGCCCCGCCACCTGCCGAGACCCGCCCGGCACGAGGCCCTGCTGCTCCGGGCGCACCTGCTGACGCCGCGCCCGCAGAAACGCGCCCAGCGGGCTGTCCAGCGCCTTCGCCTCCCATGAGTCCATAAACCCACCGTAGAGAGCTCACCCGGATCCCGGGGTAGGAGCACAACACCCACCCCATCAACCCCGACAACCAGACAGATCGTCCACTCGGCCAGGTCCGGAGCGAATACTCGGGGTGAAGAACAGGTGGGCCGAAGTGAACGCCACTGCAGCTCATCGATGCGTCAACGGCGGCTGTCGCCCGGGGCCAGCAGGCTGGTGACCTCCGCCAGGGCCTGGTCGGAGGGTTTGAAGTAGCGGCGGACGTTCTCCGGCTTCTTGTGCCGGGACTTCGCCATCAACAGCAGCAAGGACGCGCCAGCCTCGCCGAGGTGGGTCAGCGCTGAGTGGCGGAACTCGTGTGGATCCCACCCGGTGCCCGAGCCTCGGAGCGCGGTATGGGCGTCGAGCAGGCCACGAGCTTGGCCGTAGGACAACCGGGCCAGCCCGGTGTCCGGGCACACGTCACGGGCCCCGAGAACCTTGCCGGGACCGGCGCGGCGGTGGGTGAGGAACACCGGGCCGCGGGTGCGGCCCTTGAGCAGCCGGGGCAGCAGGCGGGCGGTGCCGGCGTCCCAGTAGACGGTCTCCAGCACGACGTCCTCGCGCGTCTGGCCGCGGCGGCGGATCTTCGCCCGCGCTCCCTTGGCCTTCACCGGGGCGCGGCGCCCGGCGAGGTCCAGGTCCTCGATGTTGAGGCCGAGGACCTCGTCGGCGCGGGCGGCGGTTTCGTAGAGCATCCGGTAAAGCGTCTTCTCCCGGATCGCGACCTCGCGGCGCGCCACCAGTCGGTCGATCGCCAGCCGGGAGCGCACCCGGGTCTCCGAGTCCGGGGTCGCCAGGCGCTTGGCCCACCCCGGCACTGCCGGGGCCTGGCCGCGTTCCCGGCACCACGACAGCCACGACCCCACGGCGGCCCGGCGGGCGTTCCAGGTGCCCACCGCCGCCCGGCCCCACAGCGCCTCCAGGGTCTCGCCGACCTCGTCGTCGGCCACGGACGCCAGCGGCCGCCGATCGCCGAGCTGGTCGGCGGTCTTGCCCACCGCGGTGCTGTAGCCGCGGATCGTGTTCGGGTTGCCCAGCGAGTCGAGGAACAGCTCGGCCGACCGGCCGACGGTCAGCGTCGTGGTGTCGGTCGGCAGCGCGACGACGGTGGGCACCCGCGTTCTCCCTTGCCGCAGATAACAGGGCCGCTTCACGCGCCGCCGCGGGGACGTTCCCGCAGGACGTGATCAGCGATGGCACGGATAATAGAGCGTTATCTGTGGCAAGACTTCAGACGCCACCGCGGCCTGAAGCCCCGTCAGCCGCCTACCAGGACCGACGAGGGCTTAGCGCACGATCCGACACGGATGTTCCTCAAGCCCCGAGGCGGGCCTGGTGGGTTCCGACTAGGGTTTCGCCGGTTTCGCGCGAAACCGGATAACTACCGCAATAGGCACGAGGGTTACCTTCCGGTGCTCCGGGAGGACCGCCGTGTCTTCGGTCCTCCCGGAGCGCTCGGTCAGCTCGGGGCGATCACCCCGAGGCCGACCAGGGCGAGCACGAAGAGCCCCAGCACGATCCGGTAGATCACGAACGCCAGGTAGCTGTGGGTGGTGATGAACCGCATCAGCCAGGCGATCACGCTGTAGCCGATGGCGAAGGCCACGATCGTGGCGAAGACGGTGGCTCCCCAGGACGGAGCCGGACCGCTACCGATGTCGGTGAGCTGGTAGACACCCGATCCGAACACGGCGGGCACCGCCAGCAGGAACGCGTACTCGGTGGCGTCCTCGCGCTTGTAGCCGAGCAACCGACCGGCCGTGATGGTGCCGCCGGAACGGGAGACGCCGGGAACCAGCGCGAACGCCTGGGCGACTCCGTAGGTGATGCCGTGCCCCACGGTGAGTTGGTCCAGGTCCAGTCGCTTGCGGCCGATGTGGTCGGCCACGCCCAGGATCACGCCGAACACGATCAGGCTCAGCGAGATCAGCCGCAGGTCGCGGAAGACGTGCTCGATCTGCTCCTCGAACAGCAGGCCCAGCACCACGATCGGCAGCGATCCCACGATGACCAACCAGCCCAGTCGCGCGTCCGCGTCGCGCCGCCACTCCGCCGAGACCAGCGACCGAAACCACGCGGCCAGCACGCTGCCGATTTTCTTGCGGAAGTACAGCACGACGGCGGTCTCGGTGCCCAGCTGCGTCACGGCCGTGAAAGCCGCGCCGGGATCGCCCCAGCCGGCCAGGGAACCGACGATCCGGAGGTGGGCGCTGGAGGAGATCGGGAGAAACTCGGTCAGTCCTTGCACGATGCCGAGGACGAGGGCTTCGAACCAGTTCACGCGGTGGATTCCAATGATGAATCGGGGTCGGGGCGGCGCCGGCGGCGGTACCACCGGGTCGCCTCGACGAGAACGGTAATGGTCAGTGCGATGCCGAGGCCCAGCAGGAGGCCCTTGATCGGGTCCTGTTCGAACACACGGCCGCCGAGGTATCCGACCAGACTCGAGTACAGCGCCCACGAGCAGGTCCCCACGGCGTCGAAGAGGCTGAACCGGCGCAGCGGATAGCGCACCGCGCCGACGGTGACGGTCGTGGCCGTGCGGAACCCGGGAACGTAGCGGCAGACCACGAGCACGAGTCCGCCGCGCTCGTGCAGCGATGTCGTCGCCCAGTCGAAGGACCGCCGTTTTCGGGAGCCGGGGGGAATCCGCTCGATCAGCGGCGTACCGGCCTTCCTCCCGAGCAGGTACGACACGTGATCTCCGGCGAAGGCCCCCGCCGCGGCGACCACGATGACCGCGCCGAGCTCCGGCCGGCCGCTCACGGCGAAGACCCCGGCCGTGATGACCAGGGTCTCGCTCGGGACCACGGGGAAGAACCCGTCGATCGCCGAGACCGCGAACAGCACCAGGTACACCCACGGTGAGGCGACCGTCGCGTGCAGGAGGTCGGCGAGAAGATCGAGCATGGTGGTCTCCGCGGGGTCGCGAGTGGTTTCCCCGGAAGTTGGTCACTCGACGGGGTGACCCGCATCGGACCGACGTCATCACCCGGCCCCGACGAAAGTGAGGGTTTCGCGAGCGACGTCGGAAGGTCAGTCCCGGGCGGACGTGGCGGACTCGGAGGCGGGTTCGGAAGTGGCCTCGGAGGCCTGTGCCCGGCGGTCACGCGACCGCAGGTGCCGGATCCCCTCGATGGCCCCGGAGACCAGCACGGCCAGGCCGATACCGAGCAGGACCCCCAGCACCGGCTGACGCTGGAAGGTGATCCCGCCGACGTAGCCGACCAGCGTGAAGTAGGTGGCCCAGCACGTGACGCCGATGCTGGTGAACAGGGCGAACGAGGCGCGCGGGAAGCGAACCGAGCCCGTCGTCAGGGTGGCGGCCGTCCGGCAGCCGGGCACGAACCGGCAGATGATCAGTACCCCGCCGCCGCGTTCGTGCAGTGCCCTGCTCGCCCAGTCGAACGGCTTGCGCTTGCGCGATCCCGGCCGCATCCGGTTGATCAACCTGCCACCGGCGGTGTAGCCGATCGCGTACGAGACGTGGTCCCCGGCGAATCCTCCCAGGGCCCCCACCGCGACGACCACCAGCAGGTTCGGGTCGCCGGACGCGGCGAACACCCCGGCGGTCACCACCAGCGTCTCCCCGGGAATGGTGGGGAAGAACCCGTCGATGGCCACGAACGCGAAGACCGCCAGGTACAACCACGGCGAGCCCATGACGTCGTGGAGCAGGCCGACGACATCGATCTTGATCACATCCCGGGAGTCGGTGTTCGAAGTACTTCGGGCACTCCGCCCCCGACACTAGGTGACGTGCGGCGCCCGGCTTCGGTGAGCATCCCCACCCGCTCCCGGAGCGGACCCTTACAGGTCCGTGATGTCCCAGGTCAGGGTCCGCTGCTCGTCGTCGGGGCGCGGTGCCCACCGCACGGCCGACAGCTCGACGCCGTCCGGGAGCACGTAGACGGTGTGGCCACCCGCCGTCTCGCCCGGCGCAACCCCGGTGCGGTGCGGCGGTCGGGAGGACAGTGACACCGACGACTTGGACACCACCGAACCGTCGGTGGCCACCAGGTTCAGGTGGAGGTCCGGGAGCGAGGTGAACGGCGTCGAGCCCCGGTTGGTCAGCTCGGTGTGCACGATCACGGCTCGTTCCCCGTCGCGCAGGGTGTACCCGGCGGCGGTGAACAGGAAGTCGGCCGGATCGACGACCTCCACCAGCAGGATGGTGAGCCGTTCGCCGTCCAACCCGTCGACGTCGAGCTTGCTGCCGATCTTGCCGGTGCGGGCCTCGGGAGGTCGCTGGTCACCCCGCGCCCACGATGCCGACCCGGGCGGTCCCCAGGTGTTGCCCTGCGGAGGCGGCGCGGCTCCCTGCGGCGGTGGGACCGGGCCGCCCGCCGGTGGCTGGGCGGGAGGAGGTTGCGGGGTGAAACCCTGTGGCCCGCTCGGGCCGTGCTGGGCCGGATACGGGGCGCTCGCACCTCCGTGGACCTGGTGACCACCGGTCGGGTTCGGTATCGGCCCCGATGCGGAGTACGGGCCGCTGGGCGGTACCGGGTAACCCCCGCTGGGCGGATTCTGAACCGGATGCGACCCGCTGTGCTGCTGGCTCCACGCAGCGGCGGCGGCCAGCGCGTTGCGGATGCCGTTGGGGTCGCACTCGACGCCCACCACCAGCGGCAGCCCGGTGGTGGACAACGCGGCGAGCCGCGCGGCGACGTCCCGGACGTCCATGCCCAGCCGCTGCGCGATCTCGGGCACCGCAGCACGGCCCGTTTCGGCGATGAAGGTCAGCAGACGTACATCCACGGGGTCAGGTCCAGCCACGTCCGGCCACGCTACCCGCTCGCGCCTTCGCCGTGTTCCGGCCGGGTTCGATGGGGCGAGACCGCCAACCCCGCCTTTCGCGAGAGGTACGGGCACGGCGAGCCGGGCGACGTCCCGCGAGTTAGGCTGGCTGCCACCGGCGCTCCGCGTCCACCCCGGCCCATGTGGCTCCCGTGTTGACCAGCGCCTGTGCACCAGCCGTCGCAGCGAGGGGTGAGCACCCTCGAAAGGAGGCACCGTGGCCGTCGATCCCTTCGTCCACCTGCACGTACACACCGAGTACTCGATGCTGGACGGTGCGGCGAAGGTGGGTGCGCTGTTCACCGAGGCGAAACGGTTGGAGATGCCCGCGGTGGGCATGACCGACCACGGCAACATGTACGGCGCGGACGAGTTCTACCAGCAGGCCAAGAAGGCCGGCATCAAGCCGATCATCGGTATCGAGGCCTACGTGGCCCCGTACAGCAGGTACCACAAGAAGCCGGTGTTCTGGGGTGAGTCCAAGCAGCGCTCCACCGACGAGTCCGGTGAGGGCGGTGACGTCTCCGGCGCGGGTGCGTACACGCACATGACCATGCTCGCCCGCAACAGCACCGGCCTGCGCAACCTGTTCACCCTCTCCAGCAGGGCCAGCTTCGAGGGCACCTACAGGAAACCGAGGATGGACCGCGAGCTGATCTCGGAGTACGCCGAGGGGATCATCGCCACCACCGGCTGCCCCTCCGGCGAGGTGCAGACGCGGTTGCGGCTGGGGCAGTACCGGGAGGCGTTGCAGGCCGCGTCGGACTTCCGCGACATCTTCGGGGCCGAGAACTTCTTCCTCGAACTGATGGACCACGGCCTCAAGATCGAGCAGTTCGTCCGCGAGGACCTGCTCAAGATCGGCCGCGAGCTCGGGCTCAAGCCGCTGGCCACCAACGACAGCCACTACGTCACCGCCGACCAGGCCGAGTCGCACGACGCCCTGCTGTGCGTGCAGTCCGGCAAGACGATGCACGACGAGAACCGGTTCCAGCTCAACGGAAACGGCTACTACCTCAAGTCCGCCGCGGAGATGCGCGAGTACTGGGACGGCGAGGTGGACGGTGCGGCGGACAACACGCTGCTGGTGGCCGACATGATCGAGTCCTACGAGGACGTGTGGTCGTTCCAGGACCGGATGCCGCGCGTGACGGTCGAGGAGGGCAAGACCGAGCGCGACGCCCTGGAGGAGGAGGTCGAGCACTACCTGGAGAGCCGGTTCCCGGACGGCGTCGCCGCCGAGTACCGCGAGCGCATCGCGCTGGAAATCGACGTGCTGGACACCAAGGGCTACTGCGCGTACTTCCTCGTGGTCGGTGACGTGACGCGCTGGGCGAAGTCGCAGGGGATCCACGTCGGTCCGGGACGCGGGTCGGCCGCGGGCTCGCTGCTGGCCTACATCCTCTACATCACCAACCTCGACCCGCTGGCTCACGGGCTGATCTTCGAGCGGTTCCTCAACCCGGAGCGCGACTCGCCGCCGGACATCGACCTCGACTTCGACGACCGGCGCCGCGACGAGGTGTTGCAGTACGCCGTCGACAAGTACGGCGACGACAAGGTCGCCCAGGTCATCACCTTCGGCAAGATCAAGACCAAGGCGGCGCTCAAGGACGCCGCGCGGGTGCACCACGGCCAGCCCGGCTTCGCCATCGCCGACAAGATCTCCAAGGCGCTGCCCGCGCCCGTGGCGGCCAAGGACATCCCGCTGTCGGGGATCACCGACACCCAGCACGAGCGCTACGCCGAGGCAGCCGAGGTCCGCAGCCTCATCGAGACGGACCAGTCCGTCTCGCAGATCTTCAGCACCGCGCGCGGGTTGGAGGGTCTGATCCGCAACGCGGGTGTGCACGCGTGCGCGGTGATCCTGTCCTCGCAGCCGCTGATGGGCACGGTGCCGCTGTGGAAGCGCGATGACGGTTCGGTCATCACCGGCTGGGACTATCCCAGCTGCGAGGCGATCGGCCTGCTCAAGATGGACTTCCTGGGACTGTCGAACCTGACGATCCTCGGTGACGCCCTGCAGTCGGTGCGTCAGAACTACGAGATCGAGATCGACCTGTCCACGCTGGCCCTCGACGACGCCAACACCTACGAGTTGCTGGCCCGCGGCGAGAGCCTGGGCGTGTTCCAGCTCGAGGGTGGTGGCATGCGGGAGCTGCTCAAGCGGCTGCGCCCCACCGAGTTCACCGACATCGTGGCCGCCAACGCCCTGTACCGCCCGGGTCCGATGGAGGTCAACGCACACCTCGACTACGCCGACCGCAAGAACGGCCGCAAACCCGTCGAGCCGATCCACAAGGAGCTGGAGGAGCCGCTCCGCGACATCCTGGCCGAGACCTACGGTCTGATCGTCTACCAGGAGCAGATCATGGCCATCGCGCAGAAGGTGGCCAACTACAGCCTCGGGCAAGCCGACATGCTGCGCCGCGCGATGGGCAAGAAGAAGAAGGAGGTGCTCGACGAGGAGTACGAGCGCTTCCACGCGGGGATGCTGACCAACGGCTACACCGAGGAGGCCATCGACGCGCTGTGGACGACGGTGCTGCCCTTCGCCGGGTACGCGTTCAACAAGTCCCACGCCGCCGGTTACGCGCTGGTCGCCTACTGGACGGCCTACCTCAAGGCGAACTACCCGGCCGAGTACATGGCCGCGCTGCTGACCTCCAACGGCGACAACAAGGACAAGATGGCGGTCTACCTCAGCGAGTGCCGCCGCATGGGCGTTCGGGTGCTCTCGCCGGACGTCAACGACTCGCGGGACACCTTCACCCCCGTGGGTTCGGACGTGCGCTTCGGGATGACGGCCGTGCGCAACGTCGGTTCGAACGTGGTCTCCTCGGTCTGCCGGGTGCGGGAGGAGAAGGGGCGCTACCAGTCCTTCACCGACTTCCTGGACAAGTCCGAGACGATCGCCTGCAACAAGCGGGTCGTCGAGTCCCTGATCAAGGCCGGTGCCTTCGACTCGCTGGGCCAGACCCGGATGGCGCTGACCCAGCACCACGAGTCGGCGGTGGACGCGGTGATCGGGATCAAGCGTCAGGAGGCCCTCGGCCAGTTCGACCTGTTCGGCGGCGGTTCCTCCGAGGACGCGGAGTCGCAGGCGTCGCCGTTGTCGCACCTGACGTTCACCTCCGAGGAGTGGCCGCGCAAGCAGCTGCTGTCCTACGAGCGGGAGATGCTGGGGTTGTACGTCTCGGCGCACCCGTTGGACGGGGCCGAGCGGCTGCTGGCTCCCTACCAGGACACCGGCATCGCCGAGCTGGTCGGCGGGGAGCGTCCCGAGGGCGGCGGCAAGGAGGGCAAGGACCCGCAGGTCAAGATCGCGGGGATGATCTCGGGGATTCAGCGGCGGATCAACAAGAACGGTCACCCGTGGGCGATCGCCACGCTGGAGGACCTGGACGCCAGCGTCGAGGTGCTGTTCTTCCCGAAGGCCTACGAGCTGTTCGCCGACTGCCTGGTCGAGGACACCGCGATCGCGGTCAAGGGCCGGATCAACGAGCGCGAGGGCACGGTCAGCGTGTTCGCCTCGGACGCGGTTCCGGTGGACATCTCGGCGGCCGAGACCGACCCGGGCACGAGTCCGGCGTTCGTCATCCGGATGCCGGCCAACAAGGTGGACCGGACGTTGGTCAGCGAGCTCAAGCGCACGCTGCGGGCACACTCCGGCACCGTTCCCGTGCACGTGAAGTTGCAGGGACCGCGGGGGATCACCCGGTTGGCGCTGTCGAGCGACTACTTCGTGTCCACCGGAAACGGTTTGCAGGGTGAGCTCAAGGGACTGCTCGGGGCGGGCTGCTTCGACACCGAGTGACAGGCGCTCTTAAACGGTGTTCACTGGTGGGGTCGCGTCCCGATCGATTCCGAGAGGCTGCCATGTCCACCATCGAGCACACCACGCCCGCCGGACTTCCCGTCCTCGACGACGAGTTCGTGCAGGACCCGCACGTGCGCAACGCGCAGTTGCGCGCCGAGGCCCCCGCGAGAAAGGTGGTCACCGTCACCGGGATGCCGGTGTGGGTGATCACCCGTTACGCGGAGGCCAGAGCGGTGCTGGCCGACGCTCGTTTCAGCAAGGACTACCGGGGAATGCGCGCGGCCATGGAGGCGAGCATGAGCTCGGACTCCCCGCGTCCGGGCTTCGACGACGCCGTGCAGGCGCACATGCTCAACATGGACCCGCCGGACCACACCCGGTTGCGCAAGTTGGTGGTCAAGGCGTTCACCGCGCGCCGGGTGGAGGCACTGCGCCCGCGGATCGAGGAGATCACCACCGAGCTGCTGGAGTCGATGGCGGCGAGGGCCGGGGAGGGCGAGGTGGATCTGCTGGACGAATTCGCCTTTCCGCTACCGATCCGGGTGATCTGCGAACTGCTGGGCATTCCCGAGGATCGCCGCGACGACTTCCGGGAGTGGTCCAACGCGGCGGTGGCGGGACGCGACCCGGAGGCCGCCAGGGTGGCGAGCGAGCAGATGGCGGCCTACCTCGTCGAACTGGTCGAGCGCAAGCGCCGGGAACCGGCTGACGACCTGCTCACGGGGCTGATCGAGGCCGGCGAGGACACCGACCGGCTCGGCGAGAACGAGTTGGTCGCGATGGTGTTCCTGCTGCTGATCGCCGGGCACGAGACGACGGTCAACCTCATCGGCAACGGTGTGCTGGCGCTGTTGCGCAACCCCGAGCAGTTCGCGGCGGTGCGAGCCGACCACGAACGGGTTCCCGGGCTGGTCGAGGAGACCCTGCGCTACGAGGGGCCGGTGAACCTGGCGACGCTGCGCTTCACCTCCGAGACGGTGGCGGTGGGGGAGGTCGAGATCCCCGAGGGCGAGCTGGTGCTGGTGTCGCTGAGCTCGGCCAACCGCGACGAGGACAAGTACGCCGACGCCCAGGAGTTCGACGTCGACCGCTCCACGGCCGGGCACCTGGCCTTCGGCCACGGTATCCACTTCTGCGTGGGGGCTCCGCTGGCCCGGCTGGAGGCCCAGATCGCGCTGCGCCGGCTGATCGAGCGGTTCCCGGACCTGTCGTTGGCGGTGGGCGACGACGACGTGCGCTGGCGGTTCAGCACCCTGATGCGCGGCCTGGAGACCCTGCCCGTGCGCCCGGGCTGATGATGTCTTCTTCTCGGGTCGTCCGGCTCGGATGAGCCTCCGCGTCGTGGTGAACGGACCGTTGTGGCGGTGTGAGTGCCCAAACGGTCCGTTCACCCTTTGAGACGGCGGTCCGGGCCCTGACGACGACCCGGCCGGAAACCTCGATGAGAGGCTCGGCCGAGCGTCGGTGTACCACACCTGTGGGCTGATCGTCACGGGTAGGGTCACCGGTTGTGCGTCACAGTCAGGAGTTCTCCCGCAGATCCGCCCGCGCGATCCCCCTGCTCGCTCTGGTCTTCGGGGTGCTGCCCCTGGTGACGGTGGTGTCCGTGGGGTGGCAGCAGGTGTCGTGGTCCGTTGGTCCGGGCTACGAGGTCCTCCTCGATCCGGGGATGATCGTCCCGCCCCTGACGGTCCTCGCCGTCGTGGGATACGCGTGGGCGCAGCGTCACCGTCCGGGCCGCTGGGCCGGCCCCTCGGTGTTCGTCGGTCTGTTCGCCGGGGGAATGTGGGGGCCGCACGTCGACGTCCTCCCGCTGGAGTACGCCACGTACCAGACACCGATCGCCGTGGTCGGCGGCGCGATCATCGCGAACCGCCTCGCGGCCTGGGCGCGCCGGATCCTGGTGAAACCGCTGACCCCGGAGTTGGCCGACAGTCCGCTGGAGCTGCCCGTGGTGGCACGTGGCTGCGAGCGTGCCACGTTCTACCTCGGCACCGAGGTGCTGTCGGTGCGGGTACTGCGGGTGCGGAGCGACGGCCAGCGCCATCACGACGACCGGATTCCCCTCGCGGAGATCACTTCGGCGCGACGCGTCGATCTCCTGGGTGGAGAACCCCTGGTCGCGCCCCGCCCGGAGAACGCGCTGATCCCGGCGGCGACGGCAGGTCCCGCCGTGACGGTGACGGCGGGCTCGCGCGAGTGGATCATTCCCCTCGACGGCGGTGACGTCGACGCCGCGGTCGCGATTCTGCGACGCCGCGTCACCAGGGAAACGACGACCGTGCGGTGACGGCGTGGCCCCGCACCGTCACCGCCGGGCGATGACGGTGTAGGGACCGACCTCGCGTTGGACGAAGGCGGGGGAGTCGAAGACCTTCGGAGCGAAGGAGACCGTGTAGTCGCGGACGTTGGGCTGCTGCGGGAAGGCGTCGGCCTTGAGGTTCAGCGTCAGCTCGTCGGAGTTCCGCGCGGGTCGGTTGGTCCCCTCCGAGTCCTCGGTGGACTTCGGCGTGTTGCGCAGCACGAACACGTTCGGTGGGGGGAACTCGCCGTGCTCCAGCATCCGCAGCAGTTCCCGGCTGTCGTCGGCGTCGGCCCACCGGTGGATGGCGGCCGCACGCTGCTCGTAGTCGGCCAGCGGATTGGCGTAGTGCGGTGTCTCCTGCTGGAAACCCAGGTACGGGTGGAACGACATGAGCG
The DNA here is from genome assembly GCF_014137975.1 of Halosaccharopolyspora lacisalsi. Classification (GTDB taxonomy): domain Bacteria; phylum Actinomycetota; class Actinomycetes; order Mycobacteriales; family Pseudonocardiaceae; genus Halosaccharopolyspora; species Halosaccharopolyspora lacisalsi. The sequence goes on from NZ_JACGWZ010000001.1 coordinate 804,532, forward strand.
TGTAGTTGGTGCTCAGCACGATGTCGTCGCTGGGTTCGCCGCCGGTCAGCGTCGAGATGGTGCCGGTCAGCTCGTCCAGCCACGCACCCGGCTGCTCCGGATCCCGTTGGCCCTTGGCGTTGGCACCGGTGGGGTAGTAGTCGGTGTAGGCCTTCTTGGCGGCCGAGGCCATCGTGTCGCCGATGGTCATCTGGGTCAGGCTGACCGCCCCGATCAACCCCAGCGCGCAGGCCACCACGGTGGTCCGCGCGGCGTGGTGCGCGGTGAGCCGCTGCCGCAGGTGGGCGATCAGCTCCAGCAGTCCGAGCACTCCGGCCACGGCCAGCACCGCGCCGAGGATCACCTCGAGCCGGAACGCCAGCAACGTCGTCTCGGCCATCAGCGCCAGCGTGGACAGGCCGAACCAGCAGTAGATCCCGGCCACGACCGTGAGCATCGCGGTGGCGATCCGGTCGCCGCGGCAGCGCAGCAGCAGCCAGATCAGCCCCGCCAGGCACAGCGCCCCGAAGGCGTTGGCCTCGGTCATCGGCAACGGCAGCAGGGCGCTGGACTCGGGGAGGTAGTGCTGGGCGGCACTCCTGTGCAGGAAGCCACCCGCGAGCAGGAACGGTGTCCACACCAGGAGCGCGATCAGTCCGCTGACCACGCCGATCGGCAACAACCGCAGGAACAGTCGCCTGGCCGTCGCCCCGGCCCGGTGCCCCTCGCGGACCCGCAGGACGCCGATGACCACCGCCATCGTCACGGTCAGCAGCACGGCGAATCCGAAGTGCAGGGTGTAGGTGACGGCGGCGAACCCGACGAAGCAGCCGATCCCGATCAGCGCCCCGCGCGGAGCCGGGGCCTCGCGGCGCAGCGTGTACCACGTCAGCACGGCGACCGGAGGCAGCCAGGCCGCCGAGGGCCACGCGTAGGGCTCCATGATGCCGTGCAGCATCATGCCCCCGGACAGCGTCGTGACCAGCGCGGCGAGCAACGCCGTCCGCCGCCGCAGCAGGATGCTCCACAGGGTGAAGGCGACCACGGCGGTCACCGCGATCCAGGTCAGCGCGTAAGGCTTGTAGGCGGCCCAACCCTGCCAGCCGATGAGGTTGGCGAAACGTCCACCGAGCCAGAACCAGCCGGCCGGGTAGTACGGCGCGGTGTCGGGGTAGTTCATGTCGGCCAGCCCCAGCGTGGAGGCCATCCGGGTCATGTACTGCATCCGGAACCCGTTGTCGACCGACGATCCGCCGTAGTAGAAGCGGCTGCCCTGCAGCGGAACGGCCAGGGCGAGCGTGGTGAACGCCGTCAGGGACACCCACGCGCTCACGACGCGCCAGGACCTGCGCCAGTACCGGCGGCCGAAGGCCAGCACTGCGAACACGGCCACCAGCACCGCGGTGCTGCCGAGCACGGCCAGTGCTTCGGGAGCGAAGCTGGGCTCGCTGATGCCCAGGTGCACGACGAGGAACTGCAGCACGAGGCTGAGCACGGCGGCGACGGCGGAGCCGAGCAGCAACTCGGCGACGAGGCTGCGCGGTCTCAGCCGGATGGTCGGTTCCTGACGAGGTTCGTCGGCCGGTTGGCCGGTCGGCGTCGGGCGCGGCAAGATTCCCACCACTTCGCTTGTCCTTCGGCGGTGGATGACAACGGGCGAACGCAGAATAGTTGATGTGTCCCGAGCCACCGGATACCGAGGTCGCGATGGGCGTTGCGCTGCGGTTCCCGGTGAGATCGTGCTGGCGCGGAAACTTCGCCCCCGCGTGGAACTGTAGGCTACGGGCGACAGGCGTCGTCGTTCGCAGCGCGGGAGGTCACGGGTGCCGGAGGGACCGGTCGAGGCGCACGAGGGCCGCGACACCCCGCCGCAGGTGGCCGGTTCGGGGGACGGTACCGCTGCGCCCGCGTTCTGGTCCAGGCAGACTCCTCGCGTGGTGGTCAAGGCGGATCTGTTGCCTGCGCTGATCGCGCTGGTGTCGGTGTCACTGCTCGGAGTGCCGCTCGGGTGGCTGTGGTCGCGGCTGGCGCCGGCGCACGCCAGCGTGCTGACCAGTGGCGGCGAGCTGTCGATGATGCCGGTGGAGAGCTATCACCGGTTCGACGCGCTGGCGGTGTTCCTGCTGATCACCGCCTCGGCCGGGGTGCTGCTCGGGGCGTTGCTGTGGCTGGTGCGCTCCCGGCGCGGGCCGGTGGTGCTGGTGGCGGGCGTGCTCGGTTCCCTGGCGTGCGCGTGGCTGGCGAGCAAGCTGGGGACGATGTTCGCCGGCGGTCTCCATCCGATGCCGGCAGAGCCGCAGGTGGGCGAGCTCATCACGATGCCGCCGGAGATCGACACTCCGTCCGCGGTCCTGCTCCAGCCCTTCGCCCTGGCGCTGGTCTACGGTCTCGCGACGTCGTGGAACGCCCTCGACGACCTCGGCCGCCGCGAGTGAGCGGCCCGCCCCGCTCGGGGCAGGCCGCTCGATGAGACGTCACTCCGGTACGAGTTCCTCCCGCCTACGCCGGGCGCGGAGTTCGCCCAGGGCTTCGGTGCACCGATCGGCCAGCACCGTCAGGCCCCGTTCGGTGGCCAGTATCTCGAAGCCGGAACCGCGCCCGCCCAGGTCGAGCTCCACCTCGTCCCTGAGCACCGTGTACTCGACGGGTTCGTCGTCGAGGCCGACCCAGGTCCCCATCTCGAGCTTGCTCATGGTCTTCCCCTTCCTGCGAGACCGCCTGATCAGCGCCCTGCCGATGACGGTACGCTCTGTGTGATCGACAACACCAAGCGTAAGTTTGTACAAGTCGGGTGTACAGAACACGTTCGGGTGAGCGCGTCCGAGGTGGAGGATTCGGTGTCCCAGCAGTTACCAGCACCAGTGACGAAGATCGTGCTCGGTCACGAGCTGAAGCGGCAGCGGTGCGATGCCGGACTGACTCAGCAGGATGCTTCCGAAATCTTGGGCTGCACGCAGCAGAAGATCGATTACTTGGAAAGCGGCGGCGGAGTAAAGCCGCTTGAGCTCAATGCGCTTCTCGAGCGCTACGGCGCGAGTGAGACCGAGCGTTCCTACGCACTTGACCTGCATTCGGAGAGTAACAAGCGCTCCAGGCGCGGTGCCTTCCGCTTGAGGTTCCAACGACACATGCGGTTGCTCGTGGACATGGAACCGACGTGCCAGCGCTATCGTTGCTATAGGACCATGGTCGTGCCGGGGATCTTGCAGACCGAGGACTACATGCGCACGCTCTTCCGCGCGTGGCGTCCTTCGCCAGCGCAGGAGCAGATCGACCGGGACACCGGCGATCGACTTGCTCGCCAGAGCGTGCTGGACAACGAGGATCAGCAGTTCTGGTTCATCCTCGACGAAGCGGCGTTGCGCAGGGTAGCGGGCAACTCGGCGGTTGCGGAGGCGCAGATCGCCAAGCTCATCGAGGTACTGGACCGTCCGAACGTCGAGCTCCAGGTCGTGCCGTTCAGCACCGGGTACTACATGGGGCAGTCGCACGACTACACGATCTTCGGGTATGACACCCAACCACCGGTCGATATCGTCTACCTGGAACAACACGAGGATGGTGAGTACATCGACGATGTGAAGCGAACTGCTCGATATCTCATCTTGTGGGAGCAGCAGAAGGCCGCAGCCATGGGACCGGAGGAGACCAGGCGGTTTCTCCTGCGGCTTGCCACGTCATCATGACCTCTGAAGGGAACCTTGCGATGAGCATTGGTAGCGACAGTCAGTACCTTGGCGGTGAATTCGGGGGGTGGCGCAAGTCCTCGCGGAGCAACCCCAACGGCAATGACTGCGTCGAGGTGGGCGGTGCGTCCGGCTTAGCAGGAGTGCGCGACACCAAGGACCGCGACGGGGGGACGCTCGCCTTCCGCTCAGCCGCGTGGCGTTCGTTCCTGACGGCCCTCAAGACCGGCCACTACGACCGCTGACCCGTAGCTCCGGCCACACGCGTGGCCGGGGCCCTGACGGTGTGATGATGCTGCTCGTGACACCCTGCGGCCGCCCGCTCCTCGAACGGGTGGCCGTGGGAAAGCGTTACCGGGGTGCTCGAGGGATCGTTATCTCGTCGCCGGTGGCGAAGTGGCCGTGCCACTGCGCGTCGGCTCCGGGCACGAATGCTTCTCCGTCCGAGCGCGACACGTACACCGTCGCCTCGCCACCGCGGGTGAAGGTGATGACGTCGCTCTTGCCGTCGCCGTTGAAGTCGCCGACGCCGGGTACTTCGTCGCCGATCGAGAAGAACTCGCTCCACTTCTGGTCGTCCTCGACGAACGTCTCGCCGGTGGACAGGGACACGTACACGTCGCCGGAATCACCGCGCATGAACGTGACGATGTCGTCCGTTCCGTCGCCGTTGAAGTCGCCCACGGCGGGAATCTCGCCCTTCGGGGAGAAGTAGGAGTGCCACTGCCAGCCGCTCTGGACGAACCGGGTGCCGTCGGACAGCGACACGTACACGTGCCCGTCGTCGGAGAAGGTGGCGATGTCGTCGCGGCCGTCACCGTTGAAGTCGCCGGTGGCGGGCCGATCGGTGCCCACGTTGAAGCGGTCGTGCCACTTCTGGGCGGGTTCGAAGAGCTTTCCGGTGGACAGGGCCACGTACACGTCGGCGGCGTCTCCGCCGGTGAAGGCGATGATGTCGTCGAGTCCGTCACCGTTGACGTCGCCGACCGTGACCTTCTGGCCGGTGAGGCCGAAGTAGTCGTGCCACCGCTTTGCGGGGCTGAAACCGGACCCGTCCGACAGGGACACGTACACGTCTCCGGAGGCGTCGCCGTTGAAGGCGGCGACGTCGGTTTTGCCGTCGCCGTTGAAGTCGCCGCTCAGCGGTATCTGCTTGTCCACGGCGAGGTGGTCGTGCCACAGCCAGCCGTCCTGGACGAACTTGTTCCCGTCCGACAGCGAGACGTAGGCGTCGGCGCGCGTGCCGCGGGTGAAGGTGGCGATGTCGTCCATTCCGTCGCCGTTGAAGTCGGAGACGGTGTCTGTGGGACTGACGGCCGAGACGATGCTGGACAGAACGAGCTGGTTGCCCTCGGCGTCGAGCGCGGCCACCCGGTAGTGCCAGGTCTGGTCCGCGGGCAGCGAGGTGTGGGTGAAACGCGGGGTTTCCGTCTCGCCGAGCAGGTGTTCAGCGTCCTGCGGCACGCTCTCCGATTGTGACCCGTACACCTGGTATGTCGCCGCCTGCGCGGCGGTCCAGGTTAGGTTGATCGCGTGCTTGCTCGCCGGATCAGCCTGCAGGTTCAGCGTCTGTGCACCGATCCAGGTGGTGATGTTGTCGGTGCGGGCCGCGGTGGCGCCTCGCTTGTCGGTGGTTTCGCCCAGGCACCCGTGCTGCCAGGAACCGCTGGCCACTCCCACCAGTGCGACGCCGTCGGCGGTGGTGCGCAGGATCGGTCCGCCGGCGTCTCCCTTGCAGATGCTGGCCTCGGTGCTGGCCCCCTGGATGTCGACCATGCCGGTTTGCACCGACTGGACCGTGAAGTCACCGGTGTGGGGTTGGTCGGGCACCCACGTCTCGGTGGTGCGCCCGTAGCCGGAGGCGCGCAGCGTGTCCCCGGCGTTCGGTTGGCTGGTCGCCATCGCCACCGGTGTGATGCCGGATACGGGCTCGTCGAGGCGGGCCAGCACCAGGTCCCGGTCACCGCGCGGCACGAGCCGGTCGACCTGGCGCACCTGGCCACCGCCGTCGGACAGCGAACTGCCGCCGATCGTGGCCGTGGTTTCCGCGCGCGGTGCACCCGGCTCCTCCGGGCTGTCGGCGAAGCACGAGCCGGCGGCGGCCAACCACTGCGGAGCGACCAGGGCGCCCGAGCAGGACACCCCGGAGCGCTCGTCGCCCACGTCGATCTTGGCCAGGAACGGCTGCGTTGCTGTGTCCAGAGCTTGGCCGCCGGAGACGGCCGAGGCGGGTGCTGTCGCTAACGCCATGCAGGTGGCCGTGACCACCACCGTGGTCAGCACGCGTCTGTGGCGCGCATGTGTCATGGATACTCCTTGGGTTCGCGGGGGTTTTCTCACGAGGCCTGCAGCTCGACCAGCGTCGCCGGGTCGTTGTCGGGGGGCTGTTGGCCTTCACCGACCGGCGTGTATTCCCCGGGGCCCACGTCGACCGCCTGGGTCTTTCCGTTGGTCGTCACGTAGGCGTTCAGGTTGTGGTCGTCGCCCTCGAGGGCATACACCTTGGGGATTTCCATGGTCAGCCAACCGCTCTCCCCGAGAACTTCGTAGCACGAGCTTCCGAGAGTGCTGCTGTCCACCTTGATCAGTGGAGTTTCTTTTGCGCAGTCGACTTTGACGATGTGACCGTCTCCCTCGATGAGCCTGATCCCCGTTTCGGCCTCGATGCGGTCCGCGCCGGGGTAGCTGTGGTCCTCGACGGCCGGAGGCGGAGAACCGGCCGCTACCTGCTGTGTTTTCTCGCCGGTCAACGCGACCGCGACACCGGTCGAGGTCGCCATCGCGACGACGATGCCGACTCCGATAAGTCGAAATCCGTATCTCAATCTCACGTTTACTCCGATCCGCGTCCGTTGCACCCCTGCGGGGAATCAGCCGGGAAACACTAGCGGAGCCTGCGATGTTCAACCATCACCGCGCGGCAAGCAATGAGCAACGAATCGGTTGCGACTATCATCGTTACGTGGTGTTACGCATATCATCGTACAATTTTGCTCAAGTAAATATCTTGATTTCCCCGCTGGCCCGTGGGAGGGTTTCGCGCTGCGTGTCTCATCAATCCACGGGGAGTAAACGAGTGTTACGAAGAGGAAGACTCAGACGTGTTCGTGCTCGCGGCGCTCGATACCGGACCAGCGTGGCCACTGGTGTTGTCGTCGCGGTCGCGACCAGCATGCTCGGTGCCGCACCGGGCGCCTTAGCGCAAGCAGCCCAGGTCACTCCGGCCGAACGCGCCCAGGTGGTGCAACTGTGGCAGGAGGGCGGCCCTGCGATGAAGGACGCCGCCGCTGAGGCACTCGTCGGTGGCGGCGACGCCCTGCGCGAGTTCCTCAACAGCGGCCGGGAGACCGCGAAGCATCACGACCTGCGCATCCGAACGTTGCGGCTCATGGACGCCGGTGGGCCCGCCACCAGGGACGCCGCCAATGAGGTGCTCAAGGCCGACAGCGACGAGGCCCTGCGGAAGTTCCTCGACACCGGATGGAAAGTTCCCTACCACCGGGATCTGAGAATCTGGACCGTCCGGGCGAAGGACGGCGGTTTCCTGGCGGTGAAGGAGGCCGCGGAAAAGGCCCTGGACGCCGACACCAACGAGGCTCTGGAGAGCTTCCTCGAGGATGGGTGGAAAGAGCCCCACCACATCGACCTGCGGATTCAGGTCGTGCGGGCCAAGGACGGCGGCGGGCCACACGTGGATGCCGCTGCCGAGAGGGCGCTGGACGCCGACACCGATGTGGCACTGCAGCGCTTCCTCAACCACGACTGGGAGGTGGCCCGGGCCCGCGACGCGGAGAAAGCCACGGTTACCGAGCTGGTCGAACGCGCCGAAAAGGCCGGTCGGAAAGCCCGCGAACAGACCGCTGCTGCTCAGGAAGCCACCGATCGGGCCGTGAAGGCGGCAGCCAAAGCCAAGCAGGCCGCTCAGCGCGCCAAGGAGGAAACCGAGGCGGCTCAGGGAGATGCGGCCCGGGCCAGCGCCTCTGCGAGGGAAGCCGCGAAGCTGGCCGGTCAGGCTGCCGACGCTGCCAGGACCGCCATCAGTGCGGCCACAGCAGCCGACCGGGCCGCGCGACAGGCCGCCAATGCCGCCTCCCGCGCGGCCACCGCAGCCAGTTTGGCGGGTCAGGCCGCTTCGCGGGCCTACTCGGCGGCTTCGGCCGCTGCCCAGGACGCGAGCCAGGCTCAAGCCGCTCGCCAGGCGGCCCAGACCGCACGTGATGCCGCCGCAGGGGCGACCCGCGCAGCCGATGCAGCCCGCAATGCCGGGACCGCAGCCCACGAGTCCGCCACCGCGGCGCAATCAGCAGCTAGCGCGGCGCAGAACGCCGCTGCGGCGGGTGCGGCAGCCAGGGAGGCCAGCCGACAGACCGGTGTTGCCGAGGGCGCGGCGGCCGCAGCCGAGCGGGCCGGTGCCGAGGCGCAGGCCCAGGCCGATCGGGCCACCAACGCCGCGAACGCGGCGACCTCGTTGGCCAACCGGTCGGCGCAGGCAGCTAATGATGCGGCAGCAGCGGCGGATTCAGCGGCCAATCACGCCACCAACGCGGCCGCCGCAGCCGACAAGGCGGCTGATCACGCGGGTGAAGCCGATGACGCCGCCGCCGAAGCCACCCGGCACGCCAACGCGGCCATCGAGGCCGCGAACGTGTCGATGAACGCGGCCATGCGGGCTCGCGAGGTGGTCAAGCTGGCTCGCGAAGCCGAGGCTGAGCGCATCGCGCACGACAGGCAGCAGAGGATCGAGGCGGCGGAGAAGACCAAGGATGCCTGGCAGGATCGTCAGGACGAACTGGCCTGGGACGCGGCCGAGCGGGCCCGCCTGAACGAGCGGACGCAGAAGTTGCTCGAGGAGGCCAGCGCGCCCGGTGCCGATCCGGCTACCGTGTTGCGCAAGGGACGGCAGGCTGCGGTCACCATCATGAAGACGGGTGGGCCGTGGAGCAAGAAGGCCGCCCAGCATGCCTTGTCGGGCACGGAGGCGGATGTGCGCCGGTGGGTGGCCACCGGCCGCCAAGCGGCGGCGGTGCAGGACGACCGAGCCAAGGTCGCGCGTATCGCAGAGTTGGGTGAGCCGGCCGCGTTGCGCGAGGCGGCCGAGCAGGCACTGAAGGCCCCGGTCGCCGAGATGCGCGAGTTTTTGAAGACGCAGGACTATGAAGGGCGGGTCACTGATGATCGGATCCGTACGGTTCAGATCCTGGACGGTGCCATCGGCCCGGCGGTCAAGGATGCGGCCAACAAGGCGTTGAAGGGCACTCCGGAGGACGTTCGTCGGTTCCTCGCCGAGGGGCAGTTCACCGCCAAGGCTACGGACTACCGCATCAACACGATGCGCATCAAGGATGGTGGTGGTCCGCGTACCAAGGGTGCCGCCGAGGCCGCCATGCAAGGCCCCGCGGCGTGGACGCGGGCGTTCGTGCAGTCCGGCCAGTATCTCGCCAAGCAGCGGGACCAACGAGCCGCCGTCCACCACGCCGAAATGAACCGGCTCGTCCACCGCGGCCTACAAGCCGCCGCCGACGCGCAACGACAGGCCTACAAAGCCGCCCAAGCCGCCGCGACCGCCCGCGGAGCCGCAGCCGAGGCCAACGGCTACGCCCAGCAGGCGGCGAACTCGGCCAGCCAGGCCGCCGACTACGCCAACCAGGCCCAAGCCTCGGCCGACGCGGCCCAACAGTCGGCCCAACAAGCAGCGGCATCAGCCGATAAAGCCCAGAACGCGGCCGCCGCGGCACGCGAAGACGCCCACGACGCGGCGGTCTACACCGTGCAGGCGCACCGCTCCGTCTCCGACGCCCATAGCTACGCGGGGCAGGCCTACACCGCTGCCAACAAGGCCCGCACCGCAGCACTCCAAGCCGGCAAGGACGCCGACGCAGCAGCCGCCGCAGCAGCCCAAGCCCGCCAAGCAGAAATCGACAAGCGCCGACAGGAATACATCGACAAACGACACAACCGCCCCGACATCACCGAACGCGAAGTCGAGCTGGCCTCCTACCAGGCTGGTAAATGCATCGCCACCTACCCCGAGGGGCATCCCGAAAAAGCAACATGCCAACAAGAATACAACGAAGGTTACAGGTATGATGATTTCGGGCAAGACCTAAGCATTATTGGGTCATTCACAACTGGTGGAGCCGCTCTTGGTGGTGCCATTGGATGCGCGATCGGGTCGCTTGCTGCTGGCGCGGGATGCCTGCCCGTCGGCGGAATCGGCGGGTTCATAGGAGGCGCCGTGGGCTTTAGTGCTGGCCTGGGTGTTGTATTTGGGCGCCGATTGTCTGAATGGGTAGGATAATAAGAGGAATCGCATGGAGGCTAGCATGGCCCTGCGTGGCACACGTAGGGCCACTAGAAATTGCTCATAATTTTATCCCGAGCCAATTTGAATATTTCGCTAGAATTGTCACATGGATAAATAATTTTTACAAATAGTATTTTTGATTGGTTTATCATGGAAATTCGAAAGTTTTCAGACATGGATAAGCGTGCAAAAAAGACATTGACGACCACTTTCTTGGTGTTGATCGCAGTTGCAGTTTTTGTAGGGGTGGCAATCGGATTCTTCTGGGGTGATAATTTCTTGCTGTCACTGTTTACTGCTATCGTGCTTTGCGGAGTTGGGGCGACTGTCTTCATTTTTATCTATTTGCGAATCCAGAAAAAATAGATTTGCAACTTGACCTTCAGTGATAACTGCAACAGTAAGGTGGTTTCTGCGAGTTAGCCATGTCATGCTCGTAGTGAGCGAAAAAGAATTATTGCGAAAATCCTCGTCAATTCGATGGGCTTTCAATGGCAAGGAAAAAGGATAATTGTTACAGCTTGGCCTCAACTGGTGTGTGCGACACCGTCGTTGGCGAGGGGTTCGTTGAGTTCGTGGGCGACGGTGTCGAGGTAGGATTGACTGTAGGCGGATAGATTGTTGCTTTTGGAGGAGTACTCGTGCGGCATCTGGTTGGTGTTTTCGTTTGTGTCACGTTCCCATTGGGTGCCAAGTCTTCAACAGTTGTTGAATTGGGGGATCTGACATGAAACCATCGCGAGAAACCCTCAGTGTCATCTGGTGTGTTTCGGACGGACGCGAGGAACTTCCTGGGATTGTTCTCTACGGGTTGACTGAGCCGGGCGGATGGCACCCCCAACCCTTTCCGTACGCAACGTGGCCCCCTGAAGCGGAGTACGAGGAATCGTACCTGTACGGCGAGCAGTGGATTGTGGTCATCTGGGACGTGCGGTTGCCACAGTGGCCCAGCGCCCAGGACTGGCACACATCTCTGCGGTACACCCTGCAGCGGCTCCTGGACGGTGGCTGCGTGGTGAGCTGGCTCGGTGACGGATTCCTGTTCAACGATCCGCCCGAGCTGTTGCTTCCGGAACATATGTCCGGAGGAGTTCTGGCCACTCTCACCTCCACAGGTGAGTACACTTGCCACTTCAACTCGGACACGCCCGTGGTGGAGATCTCCGACGAGGAAATGCTCGCCTTCCGAGGACACACCCGCGGACTGGCCGACGTCGAATGACGCACATCAATCGGTCAGCAGGTGGCGGCATCAGCCGATAAAGCCCAGAACGCGGCTGCCTCGGCATGCCAGTCCGCCCACGGTGCGGCGGTTTACATCGTGCGGGCACACGGCTCTGCCGCCGACGCCCACAGCTACGCCGAACAGGCCTACACCGCCGCCAACAAGGCCCGCACCGCGGCACTGCAAGCCGGCAAGGACGCCGACGCAGCAGCCGCCGCAGCAGCCCAAGCCCGCCAGGCAGAAATCGACAAACGCCGACAGGAGTACATCGACAAACGACACAACCGCCCCGACATCACCGAACAAGACTCCTGCCAAACCTAAAAATGTTATTGGATTCGGCGCTAGCACGGTGGGTATTATTACAACACCGCTCACAGGAGGCGCGGGTACAGTAGTTGGAGTCATCGGGTATCAGGCTAGCCCTTTCGGGCTGGTATACGGATTGGAAACGGTGTTCTCGGCTTGCCAGAGTCCAACGAAAAGAAGGGAATGTGGTTTGTCGCGCTCGGAGGTGCGGCGACTTCATTGAGTATGTTTTTGCCCATGATCACCGCCGTTCTCGGCGGAGCTCCCGATCCGAGTGAAGAGGTGCCGATTGGACGAGCAATAGTTGGAGTCGTCGGATTGATATTATTTCTAGTCGCAATCGGAAGAGTGCTGATGATAAGACATAAAAAGTAATAACATCAATGCGAAGCCCTGGCTTCTCTCGGGGATACGGGATGCCAGGTATTTTCGCGCCTCGATAGCAAATTATTTGTACGGCAGTCGTACTTCGGGTCTCGGTGGCGGGGCGTGTGCAAGGTTGACCTGTCTGGGTTAGGTGGTTTTGTGTCCGTTAGCATGCTCTTGGTTCATTCTACGTTTCCCCTTTCCGGGGTTTTCTGGCCGATGGTGTCTACGAGGGGACTGGGAAAAATTGGTGAATCCAGAGAGTAAAATTATCAACACAATGACGACGATGTTCCTGGGGTTTCTCATTCCGTCCGGAGGGATGTATCTTCTCCAACGGTTCAACATCGTCTCCTGGGGACCCAACGCTGGTGCCGCGGTAATGGCCGTAGGGGCGATAGTAATACTCACCGCACTTCAGGCTGTCCGTCTTTACTTTTGGCTAAAAGGAAGAGGGCATTGAGCATGAGTAGCGGTGTGAGAATTCCTGTGGGGCGGTTTCTGCGACTGCTGGTCAACAATCAAAAGGACGGGAAGATGCCGAATAAATATTACTCCGCACCCCGGGCGAACAGCGGTCCAGTACGGGCTTCTGATCGGAAGCGTAGTGGCTGTCGTTGGAATTCTGGCTATCCTGTTGGCGTGGCATGTTTTCTTTGCGTGGTGGGTAGTTTTCGTTGTTTCGATGGTGATGCTTCTGTCGGCCAAAACGCTGCGCGCCAGGAAAGTAAAGAACCATCACGCGAGTAGCGAGCCGAGAGGCCGAGAAGGATAAGGCGGTTTAGTGCTATCGCCGCAGGATTTCTGTTGAATCATGGTCAGGCCGCTGAGCTGTTCCGGGTGACGATTCGCGATGGTACGTTCATGTCGAGCTGTTTAGTTAGGAGAGAACAGGAACTTAAGTATGAAAACAAAAAGAAGAACCAACGGCATCATCATACTTTCCACGGTGTTCGTCGCCGCGTTCGTGCAACCTTTTGTGCAGATCGCCGCATTCGGGAGTGCAAGTCAATGGGGGACGCTTCGTTTTTGGATCTTTCAGATCGTGTACTGGAGTGTTGTCGCTGCGGCGATAGTTCTCATCGCCAATGGTAGATCGATCAAAAAAAGATGAAACAGGGCTTGGTCTCGATCGGTGGGTGCGACACCGTCGTTGGCCGGGAGTTCGTTGAGTTTTTCGTTCGTACCACGTTCTCATGGGAGTGCGGAGGGGCGAAGGTGGACCGGGGCCTCGGCAAGCCCCGGTAACCACCGTAGTCGCTTTTGGGGGTTCACAATTTTCCCTAAAGTTGTGAACCCCGCGCCGACCCGCGTCGTATCACTCGGGGAGCCAGCGCAGGGAGGTCAGGCTGCGGTTGATCGTCTGCGGGGGTACGGCTTCGGGCACGCCCTGATCGGCGATGCCGATGAGCAGGGCGGCCTCGGCGTTGCTGGGCAGCGCGAGGATGCTGATGAACACCGACTCCGTCCCGCAGGGGCCGGGTGCCGCCGGAGTGATCGTGGCGCTGAGCAGCTGAGGTTGTCCGTTGCTGTTGCCCTCGACGCTGACCGGGGTGATCGGGTTCTTCGCGATCCCGGGCGGCGTACCGTCCTCGGTGGACCATCCGAGCATGGCCCACTTCTGGAGGGTCTTCTCCGCGGCGCGGACGGGATCCTTCTCCTCGGTCGTGGTCACCCCCACGCGCGCCCGGTACGAGAGGTCGGCGCTGGGGCAGAAGTCCCGCTTGTAGCTGGAGAAGTTGGTCATGGAAACGCTGTCGCCGTTTTTGTTCTTGTAACCGGAGAACCGGTCGAGGCGGGTTTCCCAGCCGGGCGGGATGTCGTAGGCGATACCGGCCTCGGGCAGTGCCACGCCCTGCCACCCGGGAACCACCGCGGGGGTGTTGTGAGAGCTGGCGGTGCTCGACGGGGACGGTGACGTCGTGGTGGTCGAGGTCGTCGTGGTGGTCGCCGAGGCAGTCGTGCTCGCCTGGTTCTTGGTGTCGTCCCCTCCGACGATCATGACCGTGGCGGTGATGACGACGATGCCCACGACGGTGATCGCCAGGGTGGAGATGAGCGCGGCCCTGCTCTTGCGGGGCGGACCGGGTGGTGGACCGGGTGGGGGTCCGGCCTGGGCTCCCTGCCACCCCTGCTGCTGCTCGAACACGCCGAAGCCCTGGTAGCCGGACTGTCCGCTCGCCGCCGGACCGGACGGTTGTCCGGTGATCGGGTCGTAGTACTGCCCGCTGCCGTACTGATTCGGCCCCCAATTACCGGAGCCACCCGGTGTCGTCATGCTCGTGATCCTAGCGAGTGACGGCCGGATAACGGACGGCGAACCGGGTGAAGCCTCAGTTGTCGCTGGTCTGCTGAGCGAATTCGGCCAGCGGCGCCGGGATGGCGTGCAGTTCCCGCAGGAACTCGGCCTCCCGCTGGATCAGCTTGCGCACCAGTCGCAACCGGGCCAGCGGATCGGTCTCGGCCAGCAGGTCCTGTCGGTCCTCGAGGCTCAGGACGCAGTCCTCGGCCAGGGTGTAGGCGAGCTGCTCGATGTCGACCTCTCCCGGGGGGTCGTAGCTGGAGTTGCGCAGCCCGCTGCTGTGGTAGCGCTCGTGGGAGGCACGTGCGGAGGCGGCGATGCGGTCGCGCAACCGGTCGGAGTCGCTCTCGGGCTTGGTGTCGGGCAGCCACTCCACCCGGGCCATCAGGTACGGGGCGGCCTCGGTGTCGATCTGCAGGAGCCGGAAGCGGCTCTCGCCGGTGCTGCTGGCGTCGTAGCGCCCCTCGGGCAGCTGGTGGACCTCTCCGAGCAGTGCCGAGCAGCCGACGTCGTACATCGAGTCGATGTTGCCCTCGCCGACCTCCCAGCCCTGCTTGATGCCGACCACGCCGAACCGGCGATGCGGGACCACTTCCTTGAGCAGGTCCTCGACGAGCTGGCGGTAGCGCGCCTCGAAGATGTGCAGCGGCAGCGACGCCTCGGGGAGCAGTACTGTGCCCAGCGGAAACAACGGGATCGTATCAACCACGCTCCCAAATTACGGGTGCGCACCCGTACGCGCCAACACCGGACCGGCGTGTGTCCGCCCCGGCTCGGCCCCGGCCCGCGTGAAATGAGGTTCATATCACGCCTGATGCGGCGGGCGCAGCACCGCGAACGGATCGGTGATCCGCAGGTCGCGGGAAGTGAAGCGGAACAGCGCGGGCGGGCGTCCCCCGTTCGGTCCCGCCGCCACGGTCCGCCCGGCGGCTTCCAGCACCCCGCGCCGGGACAGCACCCGTTGCAGGTTGGTCGCCGCCACCCGGTAGCCCAGCGCCGCCGAGTAGAGGCGGCGCAGCTTCGAGACGGTGAACTCGGGCGGTGCCAGGGCGAACCCGATGTTGCTGTACGACAGCTTCGCGCGCAGGCGGTCCCGCGCGGTGAGCACGATGGCCTCGTGGTCGAAGGCCGTCGTGGGCAGGCCGTCGACGGGGTGCCACCGGGTGTCGGCGGGCAGCTCGGGGTCGACGTCGCAGGGGACGAGCCCGAGGAACGCGGTGGCCACGAGCCGTTGCGCCGGTACCCGGTGGGGATCGCTGAAGACCGAGAGCTGTTCGACGTGGCTGAGCTTGTGCACGTCGACCTTCTCCGAGAGTTGGCGTGTGACGGAGGTCTCCACGTCCTCCGCGGCGCCCAGCCGACCACCGGGGAGGGCCCAGCTGTGCAGGTCGGGGGTTTGGGCGCGCTGCCAGAGCAGGACCTGGAGCCGGTCCTCGCGGATGCGCAGCACCGCCGCGAGGACCTCGTGACCGGTGTCCCGGTCACCGTCGGCTGCCGCGGTGCTAGGGTGATGCATGTTTTCGATTCTAAGGCGAAAACCCCGCAGGGGTGATCCGGGGCTCCGGAAGGGTCCGGGGAGGAGGACGAGATGGCCGCTACGGTAGAGCGGACCGAGTCCGGCTACGTCGGCGTGACCGCGGACGCCGAGTGGGCCGCCGAGATCCGGCGGTTGGCCGACGAGCGCGACGCCGTGCTGTTGGCGCACAACTACCAGCTGCCCGAGATCCAGGACGTCGCCGATCACACCGGTGACTCGCTGGCGCTGAGCCGGATCGCAGCCGCCAGTTCGGCTGCCACGATCGTGTTCTGCGGCGTGCACTTCATGGCCGAGACCGCGAAGATCCTCGGCCCCGACAAGACCGTGCTCATTCCCGACGAGCGGGCGGGCTGTTCGCTGGCCGACTCCATCGACGCCGAGCAGCTGCGCTCCTGGAAGGCCGAGCACCCCGGCGCGGTGGTGGTCTCGTACGTCAACACCACCGCCGAGGTCAAGGCCGAGACCGACATCTGCTGCACCTCGTCGAACGCGGTGGACGTGGTGCGCTCGATCCCCGCCGAGCGGGAGGTGCTGTTCTGCCCGGACCAGTTCCTCGGTGCGCACGTCCGGCGCGAGACGGGTCGCGAGAACCTCCACGTGTGGGCGGGTGAGTGCCACGTCCACGCCGGGATCAACGGTCCCGAGCTGACCGAGCGCGCCGAGGCCAACCCCGAGGCCGACCTGTTCATCCACCCCGAGTGCGGATGCGCGACCTCGGCGCTGTACCTGGCCGGGGACGGCACGCTGCCCGAGGAGCGGGTGAAGATCCTGTCCACCGGCGGGATGCTCGACGCGGCGCGGAGCACCGGGGCCTCCTCGGTGCTGGTGGCCACCGAGGTCGGGATGCTGCACCAGTTGCGCAGCGCCGCGCCGGAGATCGACTTCCGCGCGGTCAACGAGCGCGCGTCCTGCCGCTACATGAAGATGATCACCCCCGCCGCGCTGCTGCGCTGCCTGCGCGAAGGCGCCGACGAGGTCGACGTGCCCGCCGAGGTCGCCGAACGGGCGCGCGCCTCGGTCGAGCGGATGGTCTCGATCGGCAGGCCGGGAGGTGGCGAATGAGCTGGGAGACCGCTGCGGACGTGCTCGTGGTCGGTAGCGGCGTCGCCGGGCTCACGGCCGCGTTGCGCGCCCACGAACGGGGACTGCGCGTGCTGCTGGTGAGCAAGGGCACCGCCACCGACGGCAACACGAGTTGGGCGCAGGGCGGTGTCGCCGTGGTCACGCCGGAGGTCGCGGGCGGCGACAGCGTCTCCCGACACGTGCGGGACACCCTCGACGCGGGCGCGGGCCTGTGCTCGAAGGAGGCGGTGCGGACCGTCCTCGGTGACGGAGCCGACGCGGTCGCGCGCCTGCGCGAGGCGGGCGCGCGCTTCGACGGTGACGGCGACGCGCTGCTTCGGACCAGGGAAGGCGGGCACAGCGCTTTCCGCGTGATCCATGCGGGTGGGGACGCCACCGGTGCCGAGGTGCAGCGCGCGCTGGGCGCCGCGGCCGAGGGCAGCATCGCGGTTCTGGAGCGGCACTGCGTGGTGGAGCTCCTGCACGGCGAGAGCGGCGCGGTGGCCGGTGCGCTGGTGCTCGATCCCGAGGGGCGGCCCGGCGTGGTGCACGCGCCCGCCGTGCTGCTGGCCACCGGCGGGCTCGGGCAGCTCTACTCCGCGACCACCAACCCCGACGTCGCCACCGGCGACGGGGTGGCGCTGGCGCTGCGGGCGGGCGCTTCGGTCGCCGACCTGGAGTTCGTCCAGTTCCACCCGACGGTGCTGTACGCCCCGGAGGGGCGCAGCGGACGGCGACCGCTGGTCACCGAGGCCGTGCGCGGTGAGGGAGCGGTTCTCGTCGACGCCGACGGCCGACGGGTGATGGAGGGCGAGCACCCGCTGGCCGACCTCGCCCCGCGCGACGTCGTGTCGGCGACGATCACCGAACGCCTCGCCGCGAGCGGGCAGGAGTGCGTGTACCTGGACGCCACCGGCCTCGGCGGTAATTTCGCGCATCGCTTCCCGACCGTGTACGCGGCCTGCCGGGAAGCCGGGGTGGATCCGGTCTCCGAACCGATCCCGGTGACGAGTGCGGCGCACTACTCCTGCGGCGGAGTCGTTTCCAGCGTGGACGGTCGCACCGCCGTCTCCGGGCTCTACGTGGCCGGTGAGGTGGCGCGGACCGGTTTGCACGGCGCGAACCGGTTGGCCTCGAACAGCCTGCTGGAGGGACTGGTCGTCGGCTCCCGAGCGGCCGACGCCGTCACGAGGGACCTGCGGTGCGGGGTCGTCGTCCGAACCGCGGCCGTCGCCGATCCCGTCCCGGCCACCGCCGTGGTCGACCGGGACCTGCTTCAGCGCACCATGAGCCGGTACGCGGGCATTGGGCGCACGGCCGAGGGGCTGGCCGCGGCTTCGGCCGAGCTGGACGGCGCGGGCGTCGTCCGTCCACTGCGGACTCACCGGGCGGTCGAGGACTCCGCCCTGGCGCTGACCGCGCAGGCGTTGCTCGCGGCGGCCGCGGCTCGCACGGAGTCGCGGGGTTGCCACCGCAGGCCGGACTTCCCCGAGACGGACCGGTCCTGGCAGGACAGCGTCGTGCTGCGGCTGGACGTGTCCGGGTGGCTGATCCGCACCGGCCCCGAGGAGAGGGAGAAAGCGGCATGACCAGGTCGACGAACCCGCCGACGGCCGAGGCTCTGAACACCGCCGGACTGAACCCGGACGAGACCAGGGCGCTGGTGCGCACCGCGCTGGCCGAGGACCTGCGCTACGGCCCGGACGTGACGACGGAGGCCACCGTGGCCGCCGACGCCGTGGCCGAGGCGCGGTTCGCCACCAGGGACGCGGGCGTGCTGGCCGGTCTCCCGCTGGTGCTGCTCGTCCTCGACGAGGTGCTGGGGCACGAGGGCTACGAGGTCCGCTCCGCCCGCGAGGACGGGGGATCGCTGGAGGCCGGTGACTGCGCCCTCGGCGTGCGCGCGAGCGTGCGCGGGCTGCTGACGGCCGAGCGCACGGCGTTGAACCTGCTGTGTCACCTGTCCGGGATCGCCACGGCCACGGCGTCGTGGGTGGAGGCGGTCCGGGGGACCGGCTGCCGGATCCGGGACAGCCGCAAGACGTTGCCCGGGATGAGGTTGCCGCAGAAGTACGCCGTGCGCTGCGGTGGCGGAGTCAACCACCGGCTCGGTCTCGGTGACGCCGTGCTGGTCAAGGACAACCACGTGGTCGCGGCCGGTTCGGCCGTGGCGGCGCTGCGCGCCTGTCGGGCCCGCGCCCCGGAGCTGCCGCTGGAGGTCGAGGTGTCCACCCTGGACGAACTGGACGCGGTGCTGGCCGAGGGCGCCGAACTCGTGCTGCTGGACAACTTCACCCCGCAGCAGTGCGCGCGGGCCGTGCGCCGTACCGCCGAGGTCGCTCCGAACACCGAGCTGGAGGCGTCCGGAGGACTCACCCTCGACGTGGCGCGCGCCTACGCCGACACCGGAGTGCACTACCTCGCCGTCGGCGGCCTGACGCACTCGGCGCCCTCCCTCGACCTCGGTCTCGACATGTAGCGGGGAAGGGGCCACGGGGTCTTCCGGGCAGCGGCGGAGCCGCTTCGCGTCCGTGTGTGCGGGCTGACTCCTCGGTGGTTCTCAGGTGCGGGCCTCGCGAGGACAGCAGCCCGGACCCCGACGCGAAGACGCTGCGGAGCGCAGCTCCTCCGGTGCCGTCCCGCCGGATTCGGCCGCGACATGGGGTGGGGACTGTGGTCCTACTCGGTCGCGAGGATCTTGAACAACGCGTTGTTGATATTGGTCAGCGTGGCGGTGTCCACCTGGTGCTGCAGCGTGGTCAGCCATGCCTTGCGGAAGGGGGAGACCCTGTCCACCACGACGAAGTCGCTGCCACCGATGGACACGGTCCACCCACCGGGGGACTCGTCGGTGACGACGGGGAGCACGAGTACGTTGGGTATGTCCGGAAGCGAGTTGTACATCGATCCGGAGAGCACCAGTACGCGGGACAAATGGGACCGGTTGCTCTCCCAGACCTGCCCGCGGAGCAGGTTCACTCGCTGTCCGTTTCGGAGCCGTGGTCCGGCGAACCGTGGAGTTCCGCGTCCCATTGGTCGAGGAGATCCCGATTGGTGCGGGACCACTCGTTGTGCGCCAGGTGACGGCGCCTCGTGTCTTCCCGGTCGAGAGCGCGGATCATCCACTCGTTCGCCGAGACGCCGTCTGCTTCAGCCCATTGCCTGGCATGTTCGTACAGCTCCTGATCCAGCGAGATGGTGGTCCTCATAGCCACATGCTAGCCCACATTGCTAGCGGGTGCTGCTAGCGCTCAGCTCGGCACGGGTTCGTGACTGGTGAAGGTGCGGGTGAAGGTGGCGCTGCCCGAGCTCAGGGAGCGCACGGTGACCGCGTAGCGCACGAGTTCGCTGGCGGGTACGTGCGCGCGCACGACGGTCCAGCCGGGATCCTCCGGTTCGGTGCCCACGACCTTGCCGCGTCGTCCGGAGAGGTCGCCGAGGACGGCGCCCAGGTGCTCGTCGGGGATGTGGACCACCACCTCGTCCACCGGTTCCAGGTTCACCAGCCCCGCCTGCTCGGCGGCGGCCTTCAGCGCCAGCGCACCGGCGGTCTGGAACGCCGCGTCCGAGGAGTCCACGCTGTGGGCCTTGCCGTCGACCAGCGTCACGCGCAGGTCCACCAGCGGGCGTCCCGGTTCCAGCCCCTTCTCGGCCTGCCGGCGCACGCCCTTCTCCACGCTGGAGACGAACTGCCGGGGCACGGCCCCACCGACCACCCTGTCCAGGAACTCCAGCCCCGAACCGCGCGGCAGCGGTTCCACCTCGACGTCGCAGACGGCGTACTGCCCGTGCCCGCCGGACTGCTTGACGTGCTTGCCGTGCCCCCGGGCCTGTTCGCGGAAGGTCTGGCGCAGCGCGACCCGCACCGGCTCGGTGTTCACGTCGACCCCGCCCTCGCGCAGCCGCTGCAGGACGACGTCGGCGTGGGCCTCGCCCATGCACCACAGCACCATCTGGTGCGCCTCGGTCGCGCGCTCCAACCGCAGGGTCGGATCGGCGGCGATGAGGCGGTTGAGGTTGCGCGCGAGCGCGTCGTCGTCGCTGCGGTTGTGAGCCACGATCGCGATCGGCAGCAGCGGTTCCGGCATCGGCCACGGTGACAGCAGCAGCGGGTCGCTCGGGTCGGAGACCGTGTCGCCGGTCTCGGCGGAACCGAGCTTGGTCAGCGCGCACAGGTCCCCGGCCACGCAGTGGGGGATCTCCCGGAGTGCGGAGCCCAGCGGGGAGTAGAGGTGCGCGACCCGCTCGTCCTCGTCGTGGTCGGGGTGTCCGCGCGCGGCCATCCCGTGCCCGGACACGTGCACGGGGTGGTCGGGGCGCAGCGTGCCGGAGAACACCCGCGCCAGCGAGACCCTGCCGACGTAGGAATCCACCGCGGTGTGGACGACCTCGGCCGCCAGCGGACCGCGCGGATCGGGAGTCAGCTTCCTGGGGTTGCTGCCTCCCGGATCGGTGAACTCCGGCAGCGCGTGCTCCAGCGGGGAGGGGAAACCGCGCACGATCCCGTCGAGCAGTTCGTCCAGGCCGACTCCGCCGGAGGCGCACACCGGCAGCACCGGGTGCAGCCCGCCCCTGGCCACGGCCGCTTCCAGGTCCCGGATCAGCACGTCCTCCTCGACGTCCTCGCCGGCCAGGTAGCGGTCCATGAGGGTCTCGTCCTCGCTCTCGGAGATGATGCTCTCGATGAGCTCGGCTCGCGGGCCGCTCGACCGGTCCCGCAGCGCCTGCTCCGCCGGGCGCGTCCGGGGCGCGGAGCCGACCGAGTAGTCGTGGAGGTCGCCGGTGAGCAGTCCCAGCACGCCCTTCGCCGCGCCGTCCTCGTAGTGCGGCAGGTACAGCGGCAGCACCCCGTCGCCGAAGGCTTCCCGGCAGGCCGTGATCGCCGCGTCGGCGTCGGCGCGCGCCTGGTCGAGCCGGGAGACCACCACCGCTCTGGGCATTCCTACCGCCGCGCACTCGTGCCAGGAGGCCTGGGTGGCGGCGTCGACGCCCTCGGTCGCGGACACGACGAACAGCGCCCCGTCCGCCGCGCGCAGCCCCGCGCGCAGCTCACCGACGAAGTCGGCGTAACCGGGGGTGTCGATCAGGTTGATCTTCGTGTCCCCGTGCAGGAGCGGAGCCACGGCCAGGCCGACTGAACGCTGTTGTTCGACGGCGGCCGACTCGTGGTCGCAGACGGTGGTGCCCTCGACCACCGAGCCGCCTCTGCCGATCGCCGACGTCCGCGCCAGCAGTGCCTCGACCAGGGTGGTCTTGCCCGCCGCGGAGGGACCGACGAGGACGACGTTGCGGATGGCGGTCGGTTCCGTCGGCGCGGGCGCCGCGTGCACCCCACCGCTGTTGCCGCTTTGCTTGCTACCCATCAGTGCTCCCCATCAGTGCGCCCTGCGTGCCCGACCACCGAGGTGTGTCCCCGATCACACACCTTCGGGGCTGCTCGTGCAAGACCGGTCACCGTGAGCGCGGGCCGAGTGGACTGCTCGGAAAGCCGCGCAGTGGACCGTTTCGCAGGCCGGTCGCGGTCGTAGGGTCGAGGGGGAAGCTCAGGGCGCGTGACGTGCGCGCCGGTATCGAAGAAGGGGTCTGACGTGACAACCGGGGAAAACGCCGTCGGCACCACGACGGGAACCGACGGCGTCAAGCGAGGTATGGCCGAGATGCTCAAGGGCGGTGTGATCATGGACGTGGTCACCCCCGAGCAGGCCAGGATCGCCGAGCAGGCCGGTGCGGTGGCCGTGATGGCTCTGGAGCGGGTGCCCGCCGACATCCGCTCGCAGGGCGGAGTGGCCCGGATGTCGGATCCGGACATGATCGCGCGGATCGTGGAGTCCGTGTCGATCCCGGTCATGGCCAAGGCCCGCATCGGTCACTTCGTGGAGGCCAGGGTCCTGCAGTCGGCCGGTGTCGACTACATCGACGAGTCCGAGGTGCTGACCCCGGCCGACGAGGCCAACCACATCGACAAGTGGCCGTTCACGGTGCCGTTCGTGTGCGGAGCCACCAACCTCGGCGAGGCGCTGCGGCGCATCTCCGAGGGCGCGGCCATGATCCGCTCCAAGGGTGAGGCCGGCACCGGCAACGTCGTCGAGGCCACCCGGCACATGCGGCAGATCCGCGCGGAGATGCGGCGGCTGTCTGTGCTGGAGAGCGACGAGCTCTACGCGGCGGCGAAGGAACTGCGGGTGCCCGTCGAGCTGGTCCGCGAGGTCGCGAGGACGGGCAAGCTGCCGGTCGTGCTGTTCACGGCGGGCGGTATCGCCACCCCGGCGGACGCGGCGATGATGCGCGAGGTCGGCGCCGAGGGCGTGTTCGTCGGCTCGGGCATCTTCAAGTCCGGCGATCCGCAGGCACGGGCGGAGGCCATCGTCAAGGCGACCACCTTCCACGACGACCCGGACGTGATCGCCAAGGTCTCGCGCGGGCTCGGCGAGGCCATGGTCGGCCTCAACGTCGACAGCCTGCCCGAGGACCAGCACTACGCCCGGCGCGGCTGGTGAGGTGAGGCGGTGACCGGGCGCCGACGGCGTTCCGGTCGCCCTGGCCGCCTCAGGTGTGCTCCATGACCAGGACGGCCGTGGTCCCGGATTCCAGGGCCTCGTAGCAGTGGGCCACGTCGCCGGAGAACGAAACGTAGTCACCCGGCTCCACCTCGACCGGGTCCTCCTCCGGACCCGCCCGCATCCTGCCCGCTGTGACGAGCACGTGCTCCACGGTCCCGGAGATGTGCGCCGCCGCGTGGCGCGGGGTGCCCGGGTCGAGAGCCATCGTGTACAGGTCCCGACGCGCTCCCGCCGGACACGACGACAGCAGCGCGGCGGCGAACGGTGACCGCTCGGAGCGCACGAACGCGGCCTGACCGGAGCGGATCACCCTGACGTGGGGCGTGGGGGACTCGACGAGTCGGGTGAACGGGATGCCCAGGGCCACCGCGAGCGCCCACAGCGTCTCCACGCTCGGGTTCCCCGAGCCCGATTCGAGCTGCGAGAGCGTGGACTTGGCGACGCCGGCGCGCTTGGCCAGCTCCGACAGCGAGATCCCCGCCCGGTCGCGCTCCCGGCGCAGCGCTACGGAGATGATCTCCAGTGGTGTTGGGTCGGTGTGACTCATTGAGTGTTCGCTCTATCGGTATACGTGTTCGGCTTGACGAACGCCTGGCAGATGTTCACTATAGTGAACCATGCGTTCGCCGGAGAGAACACTATGGCGCTCGAGTGGCCCGCCGCTGCGCGACGTGCTCTCGGTGGCGGTGGCGATGTCGCTCGTCGGTGCTTCGCTCGGTGCGATCGCGGTGAGCAAGGGGATGTCGCTCTGGCTGGTCACGGCGATGTCGGCGCTCGTGTTCGCGGGCGGCTCCGAGTTCATGGCCGTCGGGCTGATCACCGGTGGGGCGGCGCCGATCACGGCGGTGCTCGGCGGGGTGATGCTCAACGCGCGGCACTTCCCCTACGGCTTGGCGATCGGCAACTCGCTGGCCACGAGCCGGCGCGCTCGGCTGTTCGGCAGCCACGTCATGGTCGACGAGGCCGTGGCCTTCGCTCTGGCCGAGAACGATCCCGCGGCTCGCAGGCGGGCTTACTGGACGGTCGGGCTCGTCCTCTACGGCGTCTGGGCGCCTTCGGTGTTCCTCGGCGGTCTGCTCGGGCGACACGTGGGCGACCCGGCGACCTTCGGGCTCGACGCCGCACTGCCCGCCGCGCTGCTGGCGCTGATCATCCCCTCGTTGCGGGAGCGTTCCACCCTGCGGGCCGTGGTGGTGGGTGCGGTTCTGGCCCTGGCCACGACGCCGCTGCTGCCCGAAGGGATGCCCGTGATGGTCGCGCTGGTGGGAGTGGCCGCGGCACTGCCGCTGCCGACCGGGGAGGAGCGGCGGTGAGCATCGGCGTGGTGGTGCTGCTGGCAGCGGGAACCTACGCCCTGCGGCTGGCCGGAGTGCTGCTGCGGGGACGGGTGCGATTGTCCGAGCGCGGGCGGCGGTTGATGTCGATCGCCGCGATGACCCTGCTCGGCGCTTTCGTCGCCACGAGCACCCTGGTCGAGTCCGGTGACTTCGCCGGCGGGGCGCGGGTGGCGGGAGTGGCCGTCGGCGGCGTATTCGCCTGGTGCCGCGCTCCCTTCGTGCTCGCCGTGGTGGGGGCGGCTGTGACCACGGCGGGTTTACGGCTCCTCGGTGTGGGGTGAACGAAGTAAGTCAACGTTAACCCCCCGTTCGGACTACTCCTTTCGGGTGATTAGGGTCTGCTCGGACTGACACGGGCGTGCAGGACATCACGCCCGGGAGACGTAGCGCGCCGGGCCACCCGTACCCGGCCGGAGTGCACGGGAGGCCGATCTTGGTCACGACCCCCGACCCGCCCGCGGGCAGGACCACCGCCAGCGCCGAGAGCGCCACGGGCTCGGAGGGCTACGCCACCGGGCTGGGCAACCGCCAGGTCCAGATGATCGCCATGGGCGGTGCCATCGGCGTCGGCCTCTTCCTCGGTGCCGGTGGACTGCTGGAGAAGATGGGCCCCGGCCTGGTCCTGTCCTACCTCGTGTGCGGAATCGCGGCCTTCTTCGTGCTCCGCGCTCTCGGGGAACTGGTGCTGCACCGCCCGGTGGCGGGCAGCTTCGTCGAGTACTCGCGGGAGTTCATCGGACCGTGGGCCGGCTTCGCCACCGGCTGGATGTACTGGATCAACTGGGTGGGCAGCGGGGTCGCCGAGATCACCGCCGCCGGGATCTACATCGGCAAGTGGTTCCCGGAGTTCCCCCAGTGGCTGACCGCGCTGATCTCGCTGGCCGTGCTGCTGGTGGTCAACCTGCTGTCGGTGCGGTTGTTCGGAGAACTGGAGTTCTGGTTCTCGGCCATCAAGGTGCTGGCCATCCTCGGCTTCCTGGCCGTGGGGCTGTGGCTGGTGCTGACCGGTGCCGAGGTCGGCGGTACGACCGCGGGAGTGCACAACCTGTTCGCCCACGGCGGCTTCTTCCCGATGGGTCTGCCGATCGTGCTGATGAGCCTGCAGGGCGTGATCTTCGCCTACGCCTCCACCGAGATGGTCGGCATCGCCGCGGGCGAGACCAAGGACCCCGCCAAGGTGATGCCCAGGGCCATCAACAGCGTCATCTGGCGCATCGCCGTGTTCTACGTCGGTTCGGTGCTGCTGCTGCTCATGGTGCTGCCCTGGACCGCCTACAGCGGCGGGCAGAGCCCGTTCGTCACTGTGTTCTCCAGCATCGGGATCCCCTGGGCGGGCGACCTCATGAACTTCGTCGTGCTCACCGCCGCCCTGTCGAGCTGCAACTCCGGGCTCTACTCGACCGGTCGCATCCTGCGGTCGCTGTCCCAGCGGGGTGAGGCACCGGCCTTCACCGAGCGGATGAACGCCCAGCGCGCACCCTACGGCGCCGTGCTGTTCACCGGCCTCGTCTTCCTGCTGGGCGTGGCGCTCAACTACGCGCTGCCGAAGCAGGCCTTCGAGATCGCCACCTCGGTGGCCTCGCTCGGCGTCATCGCCACGTGGATGGCACTGCTCTACTCCCAGGTGCGGTTCCGGCGACGCGCTCAGCGCGGCGAGGTGCGGCGTCCGTCCTTCCGGATGCCCGGATCGCCCTACTCGAACTGGGTGGTCATGGGCTTTCTGGCACTGGTCGTCGTGCTGGCGGCGTTCTCGGAGGACATCGCCGCGCGCTGGTCGGCCTTCGCGGTGCCTCCACTGATCGTGGCGATCGCGATCGGCTGGTGGGCCGTCAACAGGAGCAAGGCGGGCGAGCGCGAGTAACCCGGGCGTCGATCGGGTGGGCGAGTCCAGCACAATCGAGGCGTGACCACAGCTCAACCGGTGATCGGAGTCCTCGCGTTGCAGGGCGGCGTCGCCGAGCACCTGGCGGCGCTGGAACGCGGCGGTGCCCGGCCTCGGCCGGTGCGTCGCCCGGAGGAGCTCGCCGGAGTGCACGGGCTCGTGCTGCCCGGCGGTGAGTCCACGACGATGAGCCGCCTGCTGGAGACCTTCGAGCTTTTCGAACCGGTCGCCGAGCGGTTGTCGGAGGGGATGCCCGCCTACGGCTCGTGCGCGGGGATGGTGCTGCTCGGCAACAGGGTGCTCGACAACGAGGCCCCGGACGGCTCCCCGGCGGTCCGCACCCTGGACGCCCTCGACGTCGCGGTACGCCGCAACGCCTTCGGGCGGCAGGTCGACTCCTTCGAGACCGAGGTGGATGTCGAGGGGGTCGATGGCGGTCCGGTGCACGCGGTGTTCATCCGCGCTCCCTGGGTCGAGAAGACCGGCTCGGGCGTGCGGGTACTGGCCACCGTGGACACCCCGGACCCGCACGTGGCGGGCGAGCGGGCTTCCGCCGGTACGATCGTCGCGGTTCGGCAGGGACCCGTGCTCGCCACGGCCTTCCACCCGGAGCTGGTCACCACGGACGAGCGCGTGCACCGCTATTTCGTGCAGACCGTCCGCGCGGCGTGACCGCGCTCGACAGCGCTGGGGTCGTGCGGGCGACACAGAAGACGGAGGAGAGATGAGCGGCCACTCCAAGTGGGCCACCACCAAGCACAAGAAGGCCGCCCTCGATGCCAAGCGCGGCAAGCTTTTCGCGAAGCTGGTCAAGAACATCGAGGTCGCCGCGCGCACCGGTGGAGGGGACCCAGAGGCCAACCCGACCCTCTACGACGCCCTGCAGAAGGCGCGCAAGAACTCGGTGCCCCAGGACAACATCGAGCGGGCGCGCAAGCGGGGCGCCGGTGAGGAAGCCGGCGGCGCCGACTGGGAAACGATCATGTACGAGGGGTACGCGCCCAACGGCGTGGCCGTGCTGATCGAGTGCCTGACCGACAACCGCAACCGGGCCGCCAGCGACGTGCGCACGGCCATGAACCGCCACGGTGGCTCGATGGCCGACCCCGGGTCGGTGTCGTACCTGTTCAACCGGCGGGGCGTGGTGCTGCTGCCCAAGAACGGCCTCGGCGAGGAGGACGTGCTGGCCGCCGTGCTGGAGGCCGGAGCCGAGGAGGTCAACGACCTCGGCGACAACTACGAGATCCTCTCCGAGCCCAGCGAACTGGTCGAGGTGCGCAAGGCGCTGCAGGCGGCGGGGATCGAGTACGACTCGGCGGAGACGAGCTTTCTGGCCACGGTCAACGTGCCGCTGGACAGCGACGGGGCGCGCAAGCTGTTCAAGCTCATCGACGCCCTGGACGACTGCGACGACGTCCAGAACGTCTACGCCAACTTCGACGTCAGCGACGAGGTCATGGCGGAGGTCCAGGGCTGACGGTACCGACCCCGGACGCGTGACGATTTTCCCTAAAGTTGTGACACAACTTTAGGGAAAATCGTCACGGCCCCACCGGGTGCGGCGGGTACGGAGTCCTGACACCGCGGAGCCCCGACGGGTGGAGCCTCGGCGAGCCGAGACCGGCGGTGGCCCTTAACATCGCTGACGCCGTAGTCGCCGGAACGTGAGGAGGGTGCCGTCGTGGCGAAGCCGCCCGTACCCGAGAAGGTCGCCAATCTGCTGGCCCGGCCGAACCCCTCGGTGATCACCAGCGTGCGGCCGGACGGACAGCCCGTCTCGGTGGCCACCTGGTACCTCTGGGAGGAGGGGCGAATCCTGGTCAACATGGACGAGGGCCGCAAGCGCCTGGAGTACATGCGGGCCAACCCCCTCGTGACGCTGACGGTGCTGGCCTCCGACGACTGGTACACCCACGTCAGCTTTCAGGGGCGCGTGGCGGAGCTGGTCGACGACCCCGAGCTCGTCGACATCGACCGGCTCGCCCGCCACTACACCGGCAACCCGTACCACGTGC
This sequence comes from Halosaccharopolyspora lacisalsi, assembly GCF_014137975.1. Lineage (GTDB taxonomy): Bacteria > Actinomycetota > Actinomycetes > Mycobacteriales > Pseudonocardiaceae > Halosaccharopolyspora > Halosaccharopolyspora lacisalsi. The sequence goes on from NZ_JACGWZ010000001.1 coordinate 833,096, forward strand.
GCGACCGGCACCGGATCAGCGCGTGGATCGACGTCTCGCGCTGGCACGGGTGGGGTTCGGCCGAGAACACCGACGTCTCCCATCACTGAACGCAGAGCGATGTGATGGTGCGCGCGGCGCTGGTGACTCCGCTGTCCGGTCCGCTCGCCCGCTACGGTCGTGCCACGGCCACCGCGCTGCGGCTCTGGGCGCGCCGGTTCACCGGAACGGAAACGGTGGACCTGGAGGTCGTCGACGCCCACCCCGACGCGTCGGCCGCGGTACGGCACGCCGAGCGGAACGAGCCGCACCTGCTGTTCGGTCCGTACGGCAGCGGACCGACCGCGGAGGTCGTGAAGGCGACCTCACGATTGGTGTGGAACCACGGAGGCGCGCGAATCCGTCCTCGGGACAACGTCGTGAGCGTGCTCGCCCCGGCGCACACCTACTTCATCGGGGCCGTGGAGGTGATCTACCACGCGGACCCGCGAGTGGGACGGGTCGGTGTGCTGCACGGCGACACCGGATTCGGTCGTGGTGTCGCCGGGGGAGCGGAGCAGGCGGCGGTGCACCGCGGACTGGACGCCGAGCGCGCCGTGTTGCCCGGCGATCCGCCCCGCGCCGACGTACTGCTGGCGGCGGGGCGGTTCGACGACGAGCTCGTCCTGGCACGCGCTCTCGACCGGGACAGGTGGCGGGCGGCCGGATTCGTCGCCGCCGGGGTGAGTGAAGTGCTCGCCGAGTTGGGGGACCGTCGCGAGGGGCTGCTCGGCCCGGCGCAGTGGATGCCGGAGGTCGCCCCGCAGCCGGACGAGGGGCCGGCCGCCTCGGAGTTCGTCGCCGCCCACCGGGAGCTGACCGGTGACGACCCGCCCTATCCCGCCGCGCAGGCGTTCGCGGCCGGAGTGCTGGCCCTGCGCTGCCTGCACGAGGCCGGGACTTCCGAGGACGCGGCGGTGGCCGCGGTCGCGCGGAAGCTGGATCGCACGACGCTGTTCGGCCGTTTCCGGCTCGACTCCGCCGGCCGTCAGGTCGGACACCGGGTGCTGACGGTGCAGTGGCAGGACGGCGTTCGGACCGTGGTCTGGCCGCCGGAGCAGGCACAGGCAGCGCTTCGGTACCCGCTGCGTCGTCCATCGGGGTGATCCCGATCGGGTGTGGTCCGCCCCGAGTCCGGACGGCGGTAGGCACAATGGTTTCCGTGGCCGATACGGACGAGAATCTGCGCAAGTGGCTGGTGGACACCGCCGAGCGGCACGGTGCCGCGGTCATGCAGGTGGCCGGAGACGAGGAGGGCGCTCCGTACGCCTTTTCGGTGGGGGCGTGGCGCCGCTTCGGCAAACCCGAGGTCGTCGTGATCGGCCTGGCCTCCGAGGTCTCCCACGCCGTGATCAACACCTACGTGCGCCGCGTGGGCCGGGGAGAGCGTTTCGTGCCGGGACGGCTCTACGAGGGGTTCGTCACGGAGTGCCCGGTCACCTTCGAGCGAGTGGCCCGGCAGCACTACCCGGAGTTCCTGGGGAGCGCGCTGCTCGTCTACGGTGACGAAGGTTTTCCCGCGCTGCAGCTGGTGCTGTCGTTGCCCGGGGGGGTGTTCCCGTGGCAGGACGACGCTCCCGACGGGTTCGCGGAGTACCAACCCGTGCTGACCGCCAGCGGTTCCCCGGAGAACTGGACTCCCGGGTACGACGGGCCGTGAGAACCGTGCGCCTCGGGGTGTCGGCACCGCTGCCGGGGCCCCGGCAGCGGTATAGTTCGAACGAATGTTCCCAGCGGGAGAGGATGGCCGCGTGCGTGTGCTGGGTGTCGATCCCGGGCTGACCCGCTGCGGGGTCGGCGTGATCGAGAGCGGTCGGGCGCGCGAGATCGCCTGCCTCGGTGTCGGTGTCGTGCGCACTCCCTCCACCGACGAACTCGCCGATCGCCTGATGGCGGTGGCCGAGGGGGTCGAGGGCTGGATGGACGCGCACCGGCCCGAGGTCGTGGCCGTCGAGCGGGTGTTCAGCCAGCAGAACGTTCGCACGGTGATGGGCACCGCCCAGGTCTCCGGGATCGTGGCGCTGGCCGCCGCCCGCAGGGACCTGCCGGTGGCGTTCCACACCCCCAGCGCGGTCAAGGCCGCCATCAGCGGCTCGGGGCGTGCGGACAAGCGCCAGGTCACCACTATGATCACCAAGATTCTCGGGCTGGAGAGCCCGCCCAAGCCCGCCGACGCGGCCGACGCCCTGGCCCTGGCCGTGTGCCACCTGTGGCGGGCGCCCATGAGCGACCGGATCGCCGAGGCGGAGGCCAAGGCCGCGCAGCTGGCACGCAATCACCGCGCCCGCCTCGCCGACGCGGCCCGCGAACGCGGCTCCACAGGAGGACAGCAGCGATGATCGCCTCAGTGCGGGGAACCGTGCTCTCGATCGGTCTGGACCACGCCGTGCTGGAAGTCGGCGGAGTCGGCGTGGCGGTGTACGCGACGCCGGTGACCCTGGCGTCGTTGCGGCGCGGGGAGGAGGGACACCTGGCCACCTCGCTGGTGGTCCGGGAGGACTCGCTGACGTTGTACGGGTTCGCCCACGCCGACGCCCGCGACCTGTTCGTCCTGCTCCAGACCGCGTCCGGGGTGGGCCCCAGGCTCGCCCTGGCCATGCTCGCCGTGCTGGATCCCGAACAACTGCGCACCGCGCTGGCCGACGGCGACATCGCACTGCTGACCCAGGTCCCGGGCATCGGCAAGAAGAGCGCCGAGCGACTGACCCTGGAACTGCGCGACAAGGTGGCGGCCGAACCGGCCACCGAGCCCCGCGCCGGCGACCGGATCCGCACCGAGGTCTCCGACGCCCTGGTCGGCCTCGGGTTCTCGGCCAAGCACGCCGAGCAGAGCGTGGAGGCGGTGCTGGCCGACGGGGCCGAGGCCGACACCTCGGCGGTGCTGCGGCGGGCGCTGGCGAACATGGGACCGAAGTGAGCCGCACCGACGGTATTGGTGGATGATGCACGACGACCCCACGGACGACGACCCCACGGGTGAGGAGCCCACGGGCGACGAGGCGGAAGCGGCGCTGTCGCCGTATCAGGTCTCGACCGAGCAGGACGTCGAGACGAGCCTGCGTCCGGGAACGCTCGGTGACTTCGTCGGTCAACCGCGCGTGCGCGAGCAGCTGCGACTCGTGCTGCACGGAGCGCTGCGCCGCGGCGAGCAACCCGACCACGTGCTGTTCTCCGGACCCCCGGGGCTGGGCAAGACCAGCCTGGCGACGATCATCGCCTCCGAGCTGGGGGCCGCCCTCCGGGTCACCTCGGGGCCCGCGCTGGAGAAGCCGGGCGACCTCGCCGCCATGCTGTCCAACCTCGCCAGGGGCGACGTGCTGTTCATCGACGAGATCCACCGCATCGCCCGCCCGGCGGAGGAGATGCTGTACCTGGCGATGGAGGACTACCGGGTCGACGTGGTCGTGGGCAAGGGGCCCGGCGCGACCAGCATCCCGCTGGAGATCGCACCGTTCACGCTGGTGGGAGCCACCACCCGCTCCGGATCCCTGACCGGGCCGCTGCGGGACCGCTTCGGCTTCACCGCCCACATGGAGTTCTACGAGCCCTCCGAGCTCGACCAGGTCATCCGTCGTTCGGCGGGCATCCTGGGAGTGGACCTGCGGGAGGAGGGTGCCGCCGAGATCGCACGCCGCTCCCGCGGTACCCCGCGCATCGCCAACCGGCTGCTGCGCCGGGTGCGCGACTACGCCGAGGTGCGTTCCGACGGTGCCGTGACGTTGGACGTGGCGCGAGCGGCCCTGGAGGTCTACGACGTCGACGAGTTCGGCCTCGACCGCCTGGACCGCGCCGTGCTCGACGCCCTGGTGCGTTCGTTCGGCGGTGGTCCGGTGGGCGTGTCCACGCTGGCCGTGGCCGTCGGGGAGGAGCCGACCACGGTGGAGGAGGTCTGCGAGCCCTACCTGGTCCGTGCCGGGATGCTGGCCCGTACCCCGCGCGGACGCGTGGCGACGGTGTCCGCTTGGCGGCATCTCGGGTTCGTTCCTCCCGAACGAGCTCCCGGCGAAACCGCCCCGAGTCTGTTCGATGAGTCATAGCCGGTAGTAAGGTGCCCGGGCCATACCCGGTCGAGCTGGCACACTGGTGGTGCCACATCCGAATAGTGTGGGCGCGCTCATCGCTCGTGCCCACGGAACGGAGCAAGCATGGAAGGCCTCATCTTCCCGATACTTCTCGTCGGCATCGCACTGATGCTCTTCTTCCAGATCCGGAAGCAGAAGCGCAGCGTGCAGGAGCAGCAGAAGCTGCAGAACTCGATCGGCGAGGGCGACCGGGTCATGACGACCTCGGGCCTGTTCGGCACCGTGACCGCCACCACCGACGACTCCATCGAGTTGGAGATCGCCCCGGGCGTGGTGACCACCTGGCTGCGTCAGGCCATTCGCGAGAAGGTCAACACCGAGCCGGACTCGGACGAGACCGCGGACGAGGACTCCGTGACGGACGAGGACTCGGCTTCCGAGACCTCCGAGACCTCCGACGACGAGGTGAAGGCCGCAGAGGCGAGCGAGAAGCAAAAGACCAGCTGAGCACGGTGGTGACGCGTTCACCGGGACGCGGTTGTACCCATGCTTCCGGTGAACGTGGACGACCACAGTGTGAGCGAGCACGAACACACAGTTCCCCCTCCAGCGGTGGGTTCCGATTGAGACCTGCCACACTGGAGAGTGCGGCGCAGTGCGGTCGCGTCCGGTGGGCGCGGCGGTTTCGGTGCCGGACTTCGTCCCAGACCCCCACGAGGAGACCGACGCCGTGGCACCTCCGGCCGGGCAGATCCGCCCAGGGCGTTACCTAGCGATCTTCGCGCTGATCATCGTCGGCATTTACTCACTGGTGTTCTTCACGGGCAACCAGAAGCCGACCCCGGAACTGGGCATCGATCTGCAGGGCGGCACCCGTGTCACTCTGACGGCCCGGACTCCGAACGGTCAGCCGCCCAGCCAGGAATCGCTCAAGCAGGCACGCCAGATCATCGAGCAGCGCGTCAACGGCCTCGGCGTCAGCGGCTCCGAAGTGACCACCAGCGGTCGCAACCTGGTCATCACGGTCCCCGGGAAGCAGGGTGAGCAGGCCAAGCAACTGGGTCAGACCGCCGAGCTCAACTTCCGCAAGGTCGTCCAGGCGATACCGGCGGGGGCCGCGTCGGGGCGGGGTCCTGCCGGGACGACGCCGCAGCAGGCGCAGCAGCCACCGGGCGATCAGCCCTCCCAGGAGGAGGCCATCGCCCAGGCCAAGCAACTGCGGCAGAGCACCGACCAGAAGAAGCTGGTCCAGGCGGTCCAGCAGCTGGACTGCAGCGCCCCGGACCCGCTGCGCGGCAACGCCGACCCCAAGAAGCCGTTGGTGACCTGCAACCAGGACGGGACCCAGAAGTTCGTCCTCGGACCGGTGTTCCTGCCGGGTGACAAGATCGACGACGCCACGGTCAAGTCGCCGACCCAGAAGGCCCCGCAGTGGGGGGTCAACCTCTCCTTCAAGGGCGAGGGCAAGAAGACCTGGGCGGACTTCACCTCGCAGAACGTCGGCAAGCAGGCCGCGTTCGTGCTGGACACCCAGGTGGTCTCCGCGCCGAAGGTCAACACCCCCCAGCTGAACGGCACCGCCCAGATAACCGGCCAGTTCAACCAGCAGAGCGCCACCCAGCTGGCCAACACCCTCAAGTACGGCTCGCTGCCGCTGGCCTTCGACCAGTCCGCCGCCGAGACGGTCTCGCCCACGCTGGGCATCGCCTCGATGGAGGCCGCGCTGCTGGCGGGCGGCATCGGCCTGGCCCTGGTGGCGGTGTACTCGCTGTTCTACTACCGCATGCTCGGGTTGCTGACGATCCTGTCGCTGGGCCTGTCCGGCCTGGTGGTCTACGGCGTGCTCGTGCTGTTCGGTCGCTGGATCGGCTTCACCCTCGACCTGCCCGGCATGGCCGGGTTCATCATCGCCATCGGGATCACCGCCGACTCGTTCATCGTGTTCTTCGAGAGACTCAAGGACGAGATCCGGGAGGGCAGAACCTTCCGATCCGCGGTCCCGCGCTCGTGGGCGCGGGCGAAGCGAACCATCCTGTCGGCCGACGCGGTGAGCTTCCTCGCCGCTGCCGTGCTCTACGTCCTGGCCGTCGGCCAGGTGAAGGGCTTCGCCTTCACGCTGGGCATGTCGACGGTGCTGGACCTGATCGTGGTCTTCCTGGTCACCCACCCGCTGGTGGTGCTGGCCTCGAGGAGCAAGTTCCTGTCCAAGCCCTCGGTGACCGGGCTGGGAGCGGTGCAGCGCATGGGTGACAGGGCTCGCGCGGCCCGCAAGCGAAAGACGGATGCCTCGTCCACCACACCGAAGGAGGCGTGAGGCGTGGCCACGCCCGACAGCAACAGCAACGGCAACGGGACCGGCAGTGAGCCGCGCGGTGGCACGCTGCACCGCCTCTACACCGGGACCGGCGCGTTCGACATCGTCGGCAAGCGCAAGCGGTGGTACATCGCCCTCGGCCTGCTCGTGCTGGTCTGCATCGCCTCGATGGGCTTCAAGGGGTTCAACCCCAGCATCGAGTTCGTGGGCGGCACCAAGATCTCGATGCCCGCGCAGGGCGCGCAGGGCCAGATCACCGACGAAGAGGCCAAGGAGGCGTCCCGCGACGCCCTGGGCAAGCCGGCCAGCTCCGTGCAGCTGGTCGGCAGCGGTGGCAGCCAGACCGTGCAGATCAGCACCGAAAAGCTCAGCCCCGACAAGCTCGTCGAGGTCAAGCAGGCCCTGTTCGAGGACCTCGAGCCGTTGGGCGCCGACGGTCAGCCGACCCCGAACGCGATCAGCGACAGCGCGGTCAGCGGAACCTGGGGCGGTGAGATCACCAAGCAGGCCCTGATCGCCCTCGGCGTGTTCCTCGTGCTGGTCACGGTGTTCCTGACGTTCTACTTCGAACGATGGATGGCCGTGGCCGCGCTCGTGGCACTGCTGCACGACGTGGGGGTCACGGCGGGTCTGTACTCGCTCATCGGCTTCGAGGTCAGTCCCAGCACCGTGGTCGGCCTGCTGACCATCCTCGGGTTCTCGCTCTACGACACCGTCGTGGTCTTCGACAAGGTCAAGGAGAACACCCAGGGCATTCTCGGCCTGACCCGGCGCACCTACGCCGAGTCGGCCAACCTCGCGGTCAACCAGTCGCTGATGCGCTCGATCAACACCTCGGTGATCGCGCTGCTGCCGGTGCTGGGCCTGCTGTTCGTGGGAGCCGGGCTGCTGGGCGTCGGCGTGCTGCGCGACCTGGCCCTGGTCCAGGGAATCGGCATGATCGCCGGTATCGTCTCCTCGATCTACCTGGCCACCCCGCTGTTGGTGGACCTGAAGATGCGCGATCCGAAGTACCGGGAACAGGCCGAGAAGGTCCGCCAGCGGCGCGAGAAGAAGGAGGCCTCCGGCGGGGAGGCCGTCGTCTCCGACGAGGAAGCGCTCGCCAAGGGAGCGCGTTCCGAACAGGCGCTGGCCGCGGCGGCCAGCGTGCCGACCCGCACCGGCAAGGGGCCCGAGTCCCGCCGCGGCGGTGGCCGCCCCGCGGGCAAGTCCTCGGGCCAGCCGACCGGAAAGAAGAGGCGCTGAAGCATGGACGCGAGTGTGTCGGTCACCGAGGGTGGCCCCGCTCTGAAGCGGGCCGCCGGACTGGTCCGCGAGGTCCCCGACTTTCCCGAGCCGGGTGTGCTGTTCCGCGACATCGGCCCGGTGCTGGCCGACCCGGACGCTTTCGGCGCCGTGGTGCACGCCCTCGGTCGCCGGGGCGACTTCGACGTGGTCGTGGGGGTGGAGGCGCGCGGTTTCCTGCTGGGAGCCGCCGTGGCCCACGCCTGCGGCACCGGCGTCGTGGGGCTGCGCAAGCCGGGCAAGCTCCCGGCCGTCGCCGACCGCGTGGACTACGACCTGGAGTACGGGACGGCCACGCTGGAGCTTCCCGCCGACGCCCTGGAGTCCGGGCAGCGAGTGCTGGTGGTCGACGACGTGCTGGCCACGGGTGGCACGCTGGGCGCGGCGCGGCAGCTGGCCGACAAGGCGGGCTGTGAGGCCGTGGGAGCCGCGGTCGTGTTGGAACTCACCGCGCTCGAAGGCCGCGCCGCCGTGCCGGACTGGGACGTCCAAGCGCTGTTCACCGTATAAGCCGGGGCGGGTTTCGCGCGGAACCGAGAACCCCCGCGCACGGGCGGAGTGATCGGCCCCGCTGATCCGTGGGACCGAAGGGTGGTCACGCTCACGGACGTGGATGAGGCGCCGAACGCGTCAACGGCCCTGCCGGGAAGGTTTGTCGTCCGTTCGGCGTTATCCTCGGTGTCCGGGTACATGACGGCTGGGGACCCGGAGCGAGTAGTGTCGTCCAGCCCTCGGGAGCGTGCGGTGAGCCAAGAAGTCGAGTCTCCTGCTTCGGAGACCGATCCGACGCCGCGTCCGGCATCGGCCACACGCCGCGTGCGCGCGCGACTGGCCAGGCGCATCACGGCGCAGCGCCCGTCACAGGTCAAGCAGGTCCTCGAACCCCTGGCCGCGGTGCACCGCGAGCTGCACCCGCAGGCCGACCTCGCCCTGCTGCAGCGCGCCTACGACATCGCCGAGGAGAAGCACAGCGACCAGCAGCGCAAGTCCGGTGATCCCTACATCACCCACCCGCTGGCCGTGGCCACCATCCTCGGTGAGCTCGGCATGGACACCACCACGCTGGTGGCGGCGCTGCTGCACGACACGGTCGAGGACACCGACTACCCGCTCGAGCGCATGCAGGCCGACTTCGGCGAGGAGGTCTCCCACCTCGTCGACGGGGTGACCAAGCTGGACAAGGTCAAGCTCGGTGCCGCGGCGGAGGCCGAGACCATCCGCAAGATGGTCATCGCCATGGCCCGCGATCCCCGGGTGCTGGTCATCAAGCTGGCCGACCGGCTGCACAACATGCGCACCATGCGCTTCCTGCCGCCGGAGAAGCAGGTCCGCAAGGCTCGCGAGACGCTGGAGGTGCTGGCTCCGCTGGCGCACCGGCTGGGCATGGCCACGATCAAGTGGGAGCTGGAGGACCTGGCCTTCGCGATCCTGCAGCCCAAGAAGTACGACGAGATCGTGCGGCTGGTGGCCGACCGCGCGCCCTCCCGCGACACCTATCTGAAGACCGTCGTCGACGAGCTGTCGGGCCAGCTCAACACCGCCCACCTGTCCGCCAAGGTCGAGGGCCGCCCCAAGCACTACTACTCGATCCACCAGAAGATGATCGTGCGGGGACGCGACTTCGACGACATCCACGACCTGGTGGGCGTGCGCATCCTGGTCGACCAGGTGCGGGACTGCTATGCCGCGATGGGGGTCGTGCACGCGCTGTGGCAGCCGATGCCGGGGCGGTTCAAGGACTACATCGCCCAGCCCCGCTTCGGGGTGTACCAGTCGCTGCACACCACGGTCATCGGCCCGGAGGGCAAGCCGCTGGAGGTGCAGATCCGCACCGAGGAGATGCACCGCAAGGCCGAGTACGGCATCGCCGCGCACTGGCGCTACAAGGAGACCAAGGGGCGCAACGGCACCGGCTCCGTCGAGGTCGACGAGATGGCCTGGATGCGTCAGCTGCTGGACTGGCAGCGCGAGGCGGCGGACCCGGGCGAGTTCCTCGAATCGCTGCGCTACGACCTCAACACGCGTGAAATCTTCGTGTTCACTCCCAAGGGGGACGTGATCACGCTGCCCTCCGGGGCCACGCCGGTGGACTTCGCCTACAGCGTGCACACCGAGGTGGGGCACCGCTGCATCGGGGCACGGGTCAACGGTCGCCTGGTGGCCCTGGAACGCAAGCTGGAGAACGGCGAGGTCGTGGAGATCTTCACCTCCAAGGCCGAGGGTTCCGGGCCGAGCCGGGACTGGCTGTCGTTCGTGGCCTCGCCGCGCGCCAAGGCCAAGATCAAGCAGTGGTTCGCCAAGGAGCGCCGCGAGGAGGCGATCGACTCCGGCAAGAAGTCGATCGCCAAGGAGATCCGCAGGCTCGGCCTGCCGGTGCAGCGGCTGGTCTCGGCCGACTCGCTGGCCGCGGTCGGCAAGGAGATGCACTACGCCGACGTCACGGCGCTGTACGCGGCGGTGGGGGAGCACCAGGTCTCGGCGCACCACGTGGTGCAGCGGCTGGTCGCCTCGGTCGGCGGGGTCGAGCAGGCCGAGGACGAGATCGCCGAGCGGGCCACCCCCTCCACCCTGGAGCGCCGCCGCAGCGTCGGCGACTCGGGGGTGCTGGTCAAGGACGCCACGAACGTGTGGTCGAAGCTGGCCCGCTGCTGCACCCCGGTGCCCGGCGACGACATTCTCGGCTTCGTCACCAGGGGCGGCGGTGTCAGCGTGCACCGCACCGACTGCACCAACGCCGACGACCTGCGCAAGGCACCGGAGCGGCTGGTCGACGTCGAGTGGGCGCCGTCGAGCTCCTCGGTGTTCCTGGTGGCCATCCAGGTCGAGGCGCTGGACCGGCACCGGCTGCTGTCCGACGTGACCAAGGTGCTGGCCGACGAGCGGGTCAACATCCTCTCGGCCTCGGTGACCACGTCCAACGACCGGGTGGCGGTCAGCAAGTTCTCCTTCGAGATGGGCGACCCCAAGCATCTCGGTCACGTCCTCAAGGCCGTGCGCAACATCGAGGGGGTCTACGACGTCTACCGCATGACCTCGGCGGCGTAGAGAGTCCACTGATCGGCTTGCGTTGCGGGTCGGGTGACGGAACCTCACTGATGTTTTCTTGTCGGGTTGTTCACCCGAAGGAGGTCCCGGCGTCGTGGTGAACGGGCCGTTGTGGCGGTGTGAGTGCCAAAACGGTCCGTTCACCCTTTGGGACAGCGGGTCCGGACTCTGACGAAGACCTGTTCGGAAAACCCCAATCAGACGGGGCCCCGCTGTGGGATCCCCGACATCATGAACGTCGATACACCACGTCGTCGGGGTTGCTGCTGCTCCCCGTGCACCGCCTCGCCTCAGGTCTTGGCTGTGACCTTCTGGAAGGTGACCTTCTCGTTGGGGTGCCCGCCACCGGCGCGGCCGAACGAGTCGTCGTGCCCGGCCGCGGCGACCTTGTCGAGGACCTGCAGCCCCTGCTCGGAGATGTGACCGAAGACCGTGTAGTTCGGCGGCAGGTAGGACTTCTCGTGGACCATGAAGAACTGGCTGCCGTTGGTGTCGGGACCGGAGTTGGCCATCGCCAGGGTTCCGCGCGGGTAGACTGCGCTCTTCTTCTCGGCTCGAGGGCTCTGGAACTTCTCCGGAGCGGTTTCGAGGTTCTCGGGCAGTTCGTCGGCGAACTTGTAGCCGGGTCCGCCCTTGCCGGTTCCCGTCGGGTCACCGCACTGCAACACCTTGAGCGCCTCGCTGGTGGTCAGCCGGTGGCAGTCGGTGCCGTCGAAGAATTCGGACTCGGCCAGGTGCACGAAGCTCTGCACCGTGCAGGGGGCCTTGCCGCGGTCCAGCGTCAGATCGATGGCGCCCTGATTGGTCTGAACGGACACCGGGACCGTGCCCTGCGAGGGCGTGGGTTTCGGGTCCTTCGGCAGTCCCACGGACTTGGGGGAGTCCTGCTTCGGCGTCGGGGTGTAGTGGCACGGTCCCGACGTCGGCTGCGTCTGTGCCGCCGGATCGGCCTTGGCCGCCGGATCCGGCTCGCCGGAGGCTTTCTCGTCGTTGTTGGTGTGGGTGAAGTAGAAGACGCCCACCACCGCCGCGACCACCACGACGATGGTGGTGCTCACGGCCGTTATCCGGCGCCTCCTGGCTTTCTGCTCGCGCTGTGCCAACTGCCGTTCGAGCTTGTTCTTGGCCGCTTGGCGGCGCTGCTCGTTGCTGGGCAAGGAACTCCTCCCGAAGAGCCTGCGGCGTGCTCGACGCGTATTCGACTGTCGCGCCGGAGTGTAGGACGGGGACGTGTGAAAACGCTGAGAGACCGCACAGCTAAGCTGGACGTGCTGGAGTGATCCGGCTGCGGTGCCCTGTTCGGCCACACCTGGTACGCCTTCCCGGCCACGGGGTTTCCGCACGACCGGACTCAGGTGCTCTCGGTCAACGAAAGGTCGCGCTCGGTGCTTGTCGTCGGATTCCCGGTCGGGCAGTTGCAAGCGAACTGTTATGTGCTCGCCCCGGCCGAAGGTGGTCGGTGCGTCGTGGTGGATCCGGGCCAGGAGGCCGTGGACGCGATCACCGAGCGACTCGAACAGCACCGGCTCTCGGTCGCGGGCATCCTGCTGACCCACGGACACTTCGACCACGTCTTCTCGGCCGCCGAGCTCGCCCGTACCCACGACGTGCCGGTGTGGCTCCATCCCACGGACCGCTACATGCTCGCCGACCCCGGCGCCGCGCTCGGCCCCCAGGGCCGCCAGCTCTTCGACGGTGTGACCGTCAGCGAACCCCACGACGTGCGGGAGCTCGCCGAGGGCTCCGTGCTGGAGCTGGCCGACATCCGGTTCGACGTCACCCATTCCCCGGGCCATACCGGCGGGTCGGTGCTGTTCGGCGCCGAGAGCGACGAGGGCGGGCAGCTCCTGCTGTCCGGGGACACCCTGTTCGCCGGCGCCATCGGACGCACCGACCTGCCCGGCGGGGACCACGAGCGGATGATGCGCACGCTGCGCGAGCGGATCCTGCCGCTGCCGGAGGAGACCGTGGTGCTGCCGGGCCACGGACCGACCACGACCATCGGGCGCGAACGGGCGAGCAATCCCTTCCTGCAGGGACTGGACGTGCCCGTCGACCCCAGCCTGTGACGAGGACTGCGACAAGCACTCATGAGCACTTTCACCGCCCCCAAGGGCATTCCCGAGTACTACCCGCCGAGATCCGCGGACTTCCTGGCCGTGCGCGACACGCTGGCCGACGCGGCCCGTCGGGCCGGCTACGGCTACATCGAACTACCGCTGTTCGAGGACACCGGTCTGTTCGCGCGCGGCGTGGGTGAGTCCACCGACGTCGTCAGCAAGGAGATGTACACCTTCGCCGACCAGGGTGGACGTTCGATCACCCTGCGCCCCGAGGGCACGGCCGGGGTCATCCGCTCGGTCATCGAGCACGGCCTGGACCGCGGGCAGCTGCCGCTCAAGCTCTACTACAGCGGCGCGTTCTTCCGCTACGAGCGGCCCCAGGCCGGGCGCTACCGGCAGCTCCAGCAACTGGGGGTCGAGGCGATCGGCGTCGACGATCCGGCGCTGGACGCCGAGGTGATCGCCGTCGCCGACGAGGGGTACCGCAGGCTGGGCATCACCGGTCACCGCATCGAGCTCACCTCGCTGGGCGACGCCGACTGCCGTCCCGAGTACCGGGCGAAGCTGCTGGAGTTCCTGCGCGGGCTGCCGCTGGACGAGCCGACCCGGCAGCGTGCCGAGCTCAACCCGCTGCGGGTGCTCGACGACAAGCGCCCCGAGGTCCGCGAGATGCTCGCGGACGCACCGCTGATGGCCGATCACCTGTCGGCCGCCTCCAAGGAGCACTACGAGCGGGTCAAGACGCACCTGAGCGACCTCGGGGTGGCCTTCACGGAGAACCCGTGGCTGGTGCGCGGGTTGGACTACTACACCAAGACCACCTTCGAGTTCGTCCACGACGGCCTCGGTGCGCAGTCCGGCATCGGTGGCGGGGGCCGGTACGACGGGCTGATGGCCGAGCTGGGAGGTGCCGAGCTGTCCGGCATCGGCTTCGGCCTCGGACTCGACCGCACCCTGTTGGCCTGCGAGGCCGAAGGGGTGACCCCGGCCGGACAGTCCCGGTGCGAGGTCTACTGCGTACCGCTGGGCGAGGCCGCCAGGCGGCACCTGGTTCGCGTGTCCGGAGACCTGCGGAAATCCGGCACGCGCGTGGAGGTGGCCTACGGCGGCAAGGGGCTCAAGGGCGCGATGAAGTCCGCCGACCGCTCCGGTGCCCGGTTCGCGCTGGTGGTCGGGGAGCGGGACCTGGAGTCCGGAACGGCCCAGCTCAAGGACCTCTCCAGCGGGGAGCAGCGCACCGTGGCGCTGGACGGCGCCGCGGACGAGGTGCGGGCCGCGCTGGAGGCGTCCCCCTGATGAGTGACCAGGAGACGGTTCCGCTCGACCTGCTGGAGCGTTCCGCCGTTCGCAAGCGGGCGCGCAACGTCGGTGTCGCCGCGATCGTGTTCGGAGCCGCCTTCGGCGGTGTCGTCGGAGTGCTCGCCGGCCCCGTCGGTTTCTTCAGCACCCTGGTGATCCTCGCCCTGCCGCTGCTGCTGTTGTCCTACGCCGAGTCCCGCAAGACCTATTGGCTGCGGGGCACCGAGGTCGCCGCCCGCGCTTTCGGCACTCGCGCGGTCGAGCTGAGCACCGCGGAGAAACTCAACGTCGTGGTGACCGACCTGCGCGGAGCGCGGACGGTGAGCCTGCTGGTCAGCGGGCCGCCGAAGAACAAGGCGCTGAACGTGGCCGTGGCGATGTACGCGGGTACCGGTGGCAAGGAGCTCGGGATCTACTCGCTGCGGCGGCTGGCCGACGCGTTGGCCAGCACCGGCGACACGCGGGCCCTCGTGCTCTCGCAGCTGCTGGTGGCTCAGCTCAAGGCCGAGGCCCGTGGCGACGCCGCCGCGGACCGGCCGCTGTACCGGCTCGCCTCGCTGGCCCCCCAGGGCAGGATGGCCCAGCGGCTGGATCCCGACGACGTCTCCCGCTTCGTCACCACCCTGGAGTGAATTTCGCGAAGCGGCTGCGCCGCTTCGCGAAAAGCTGCTCCGAGAGTCAGCGGCGTTTGCCGCCGAGCGTGGTCAGGGTGGCTCCGGTCTGTGCTGCTCGCCGCACGCGCTCGGCCACCGTGGTCCTCCGCGCCGGAGTCGTCGTGTCGTCCTCGCGCAGGGCGATTCCGGCCGCGATGGCCGTCGTGATCGGGACGGCGGCGATCAGGCCGATGCTGCCGACGAGGGTGCGTACGGCTTCCTGCGCCACGGCCTGGGAAGTGACGATGTCGGTGAAACCACGCCCGGACAGGCTGTAGGCCAGCAGCAGCGGCAGCGAGGCGCCCGCGTAGGCCAGCACGAGGGTGTTGACCGCGGAGGAGACGTGGTCCCGCCCGATGCGCAGTCCCGCCGAGTACAGCCCGTGCCACGACAGGTCCGGGTCGGCCTTGCGCAGCTCCCACACCGCGCTGGTCTGGGTGACGGTGACGTCGTCGAGCACGCCCAGCGCGCCGATGACGATCCCGGCCAGCAGCAGCCCCCTGGTGTCGATGCCGGTGCCCAGCGCGCCGATCAGGGTGGAGGTGTTCTCGTCCAGGCCGGTGAGATCGGTCAGCGCGGAGAACAGGATGCTGAGCGCGCCGATCAGGCTGAGGCTGAGCAGCGTTCCCAGTACGGCGGTGGACGTGCGCGCGGAGAAGCCGTGGGTGAGGTAGAGGACCGTGAACATGATCATCCCCGCGCCCACCACGGCGACCGGCAGCGGCGGCTCTCCCGCGAGGATCGCCGGAAGGACGAAGCCGACGAGCACGGTGAAGCTCAACCCCAGCGCGACCAGGGCGGCCAGCCCCTGCCACCGTCCGAGAACGAGGACGGCGACGGCGAAGACCACGGCGAGAACCACCATGCTCGTGCCACGCTGAAAGTCCACGATCTGGTACGAGCTCGCCCTGGTCGGGTCGGCACCGGAGTGGGACAGCACCACGGCGTCACCGGCCGCGAACTTCGGTGTTCCCGGGGCGGCTGGGATGACCTGCTCGATGGTCCTGCCCGCGGCGGGACCGCCGTCCAGCCGTACCCGCAGCCGTAGGCAATCCCCGTCGCCCGCGGACGATCCCGTGGAGCCGCTGGTACAGGAACCCCGGTTCGAGGAAAGCACCTTCCCCTCGACCGGAGCCTTGCCGCCGTAGCCGAGGGTGGGCTCGCTGCGGAGGTGTTGGCCGAAGGGGTAGAAGACTCCGACGCCGACGAGCGCGGCGAGGGCGAACGGTGCGAGTACCAGGGCGAGCAACCGCCGGACGCGGCGAGAAGAGGCCTCGGCCTTCCCGTGGCCGTGCGCGTGACTGTGGCCGTGCGCGTGACTGTGGCCGTGCGCGTGACTGTGGTCCGTCGGAGGAGCACCGTGTGTCACGGGATCATCTTAGGACGCGTTTGTTCCGGTGTGGACAGACGCCGGTTCCCACCGGACGCAGCAGGACCCGAGCCCGAAATCGAGGGCCACGGCGTGCGCGCGGCCCTGCGGATCCACCACCAGGGACCTGGGTGTGCCGATCTCGCTGCCGTCCGGGCGGGTCAGGTAACTCTCGCAGCGCAGCGGAGGACTCTCGGGAGCGAACCGGAGGTCGACCAGGTACTCGCGGACCGGAAGGCGAAACCGTCGGGAGTAGGTGTGGTCCTGTTCGGTGCCGCGCAGCCCCCCGGCGGGGTGCTCGACCTCGTACTCCATCAGCATCGTCTCACCGCGTTCCAGCGGACGGTCGAACAGCAGCTCCGCGACCACGACTCCGCGCGTGTGGTCGGTGAGGACCTGGCCCAGGCGGCAGGAACGGAGCGCGCTGACGGTCGGCGGCGCGACATCGGTGCCCGCGCTGTCGAACACGGTCACCCAGCGGTCCACCCCGCCGCGCTCGGCCCGGACGAGTTGGCGGGCGTGGACTCCGCGCTGGTTCCCCAGGGCGTCGATGGAGACGGTGTCGTGCTGACTGAGCCGGGTGAGGTTGCTGTCGGGGCTGGTGTCGACCCTGGCGAGCAACTGGGCCGCCGCCGTGCTGTCGGACCAGAGGCTGGTCAGCGGAGGAGCTCCGGTGTCGCCCCGCGAGCGTCCTCGTGGCCGTGGTGGCCCCAGCAGCGCGGAGAGAGCGTCCTCGGGGATGCTCAGCACGTTCTCCAGGTGCCGCACCGCCAACAGCGAGTCCGGGCGCTCGGGGCGGCGGCGTCCCGACTGCCAGTAGCTCAGCGCGGTGATGCTGACCGGGACGCCCCGGCGGTGCAGGCGGTACCGGATGCGTTCCAGGCTGAGTCCGCTGGCTCTGATCGCGGCGCGCAGCGCCACGTCGAACGGGCCGGTACGCAGGAGTTTCGTCAGTTCCGGAGGCAGCGCAGGAGTGCGCCGCGAATGCGCTGGCGCGGGCTCGGCCGCGGATTCCTGACCGGGCATCGTGGACTCCTCGTCCTGGCGGAGCGGGAAAACCCACGCTAGCGATCCCCGTCTCCGGGTGCAATGCCTCGCGCGGCGAGGATTTTCCCGGTTTCGAGCGAAACTGAGTCCTCCCGGTTTCGCGCGGAACCGGATTTTCCAAGTGGCGGATAATCCACAAGGGGAACGATTGTCCACGGATGCGCGGATTCACCGGTGCGGGAAGACAATCGCGTCCGTAGCGTTTTCACCATGAGTGGTGTCGAGGAAAGTTCCACGAAGGCAACGAGAACGACTCCGGGAGTGACGCCGGGAACGTCCCCGAGGGGGCGCTGCGAGCGTCACCAGCACGCGGCCCTGCCGCGCCGGTCTTCGCGCGGCCCGGTGGCCGGAGGAGGGCCGAGCGGGGTGTCCGTGAACCTCCGAGCGGGGAAACCTGCTGGACGGTCCCGCGACGACGTTGGATAACCTGGATACTCCGAGGTTGTCGGCAGCAGGGTCGCCGACTGGACACGCACCGGCGTCGAGAGTTCGCCGGCAGGTCCTTACCCGTGTTCGCAGCGAAGAGGAGAGCATTACCCGTGATGCGCACGCATGAGGCCGGATCGCTCGGCGCCGGCCACGCAGGGCAGTCCGTCACCCTCGCAGGGTGGGTGGCGCGTCGCCGCGATCACGGCGGAGTGATCTTCATCGATCTGCGTGATGCCTCGGGTGTGGCCCAGGTGGTCTTCCGCGAGGGCGAGATGGCCGAGCGCGCCCACCGGCTGCGTGCCGAGTTCTGCATCCGCGTCACCGGCGAGATCGTGCGCAGGCCGGAGGGCAACGAGAACCCCGAGATCGCCACCGGCGCGATCGAGGTGACCGCCACCGAGCTGGAGGTGCTCTCGGAGTCGGCGCCGTTGCCGTTCCCGCTGGACGAGCACCTGGAGGTGGGCGAGGACATCCGGCTGCGGCACCGCTACCTCGACCTGCGGCGCGCCGACCCGTCCCGGATCATCCGGATGCGCAGCGAGGCCAACCGGCTGGCCCGCCGGGTGCTGGAAGAACACCGCTTCGTCGAGGTCGAGACGCCGACCATGACCCGTTCCACGCCGGAGGGCGCGCGCGACTTCCTGATCCCGGCCCGGTTGCAGCCGGGCAGCTGGTACGCGCTGCCGCAGTCGCCCCAGCTGTTCAAGCAGCTGCTCATGGTCGGTGGCCTGGAACGCTATTACCAGATCGCCAGGTGCTACCGCGACGAGGACTTCCGCGCCGACCGGCAGCCCGAGTTCACCCAGCTCGACGTCGAGATGAGCTTCGTGGACTCCGACGACGTCATCGAGGTCAGCGAAGGCATCATGGCGAGGCTGTGGAGCGAGCTCGCCGACCACGAGATCCCGCGCCCGATCCCGCGCATCTCCTACGCCGAGGCGATGGCTCGGTACGGCAGCGACAAGCCGGATCTGCGTTTCGGGGTGGAACTGACCGAGCTGACCGAGTACTTCAGCGAGACTCCGTTCCGTGTTTTCCAGGCTCCCTACGTAGGTGCCGTGGTCATGCCCGGCGGTGCCGACCAGCCGCGCCGCCAGCTCGACGCCTGGCAGGAGTGGGCCAAGCAGCGCGGAGCCAAGGGGTTGGCCTACGTGCTGGTCGGTTCCGACGGCACGCTGTCCGGTCCCGTGGCCAAGAACCTCTCCGAGTCCGAGCGTGAGGAACTGGCGAAGACCGTGGGCGCTTCCCCCGGGGACTGCGTGTTCTTCGCGGCGGGTCCGCGGTCGTCCTCGCGCGCCCTGCTCGGCGCGGTACGCCTGGAGATCGGTCGGCACTGCGGTCTGATCGACCACGACGCCTGGTCGTTCGTCTGGGTGGTGGACGCACCGATGTTCGAGGCGGCCGCCGACACCGACGACGTCGCCGTCGGATCGAGCCGTTGGACGGCCGTGCACCACCCGTTCACCGCTCCGAACGAGGAGTGGGCCGAGTCCTTCGAGCAGGACCCCGCCAACGCACTGGCCAATGCCTACGACCTGGTGTGCAACGGTAACGAGATCGGCGGCGGCTCGATCCGCATCCACCGCACGGAGATGCAGGAACGGGTCTTCGAGGTGCTCGGCATCTCCGAGGAACAGGCCAAGGACAAGTTCGGGTTCCTGCTGGAGGCCTTCAAGTACGGCCCGCCGCCACACGGTGGTGTCGCCTTCGGCTGGGACCGGATCTGCATGTTGCTGGCTGATGCGGAATCGTTGCGCGAGGTCATCGCCTTCCCCAAGAGCGGTGGCGGATTCGACCCGCTGACCGGTGCACCCGCCCCGATCACCCGTGAGCAGCGCAAGGAAGCGGGTGTGGACGCCAAACCGGCCACTCCCAAGGAGGACAGCATCTCGGTCGAGCCCCAGGGCATGGTCGAAAAGCAGGGCTGAACGAGATCCACCCGGCCACGGCGAGGACGTCGTGTGCAACCCGCGGGGCGGGTTTCGACGTCCTCGTCGGGCGGAAGTGTGCGTTGATCTTGGAGTTGCCGGCTCGCTCGCGTCAGCGTACCGGTGGAAGGTGGCGGCGCGACCGTCGAGAACACCGAACGCGTACATACTGTGACCAGCCGTGTGTCACTTGACCGGTCAGGCCCGCGTGAAGCCGGGCGGTGGGAGTATGGTCTGGAGACGATGAGCGTGGAAATCACCACCGGTCCGCCGGAGGTTCGCGTCCCCGCGAGCACAGCGGTGACCGATACCCGCAGCACCGCCGAAGCCGTACTCACCAGCAGGATGGGAGCCACGGTCCGGCTTGCCGATCCCGAGGACCTCGGCGGTAGCGAGCGCTCGGCGGTCATGCGCGTACGGGTCGCCGAAACCCCCTTCGAATTACCGCGCACCCTCGTGGTCAAGCACTACGGTGCCCGCGAGGAGTCCCAACGCTGTGACCCGTTCGCCCACGAAGCGGCGAGTTGCCAGCTCGCCACGGCACTGCCGCCGGAAATCCGGGTCGGCCCCGAACTCATCGCCCAGGACAGTGACCAGCGGCTGCTGGTGCTGGAGGACCTCGGACGGGGTTCCACCCTGGCCGACGTGCTGTTCGCCGACGACCCCCGTGTGGCCGAGCGCTCACTGCTGGCGTGGGCACGGGCACTGGGGCGCCTGCACACGACGATGGCGGGCCGTGAGGCCGACTTCGACGCCCTGATGCGCCGGCTCGGAGCCAACTCCTGGACCGATCCGGTGGCCGACGACATCCGGCGTTCGTTGAGCGAGCTGCCCGAGCTGCTGGAGCAGTCGATGGGCCTGTCCACCCCGGATGCGATGGCCGACCGGCTGGAGGGCGCCGCCCAGCTGCTGGGGCCCACCAAGTACCGCTCGTTCAGCCCCTCCGACGTCTGCCCCGACAACAGTCTGGTGACCGGCAACGGCGTGCGGTTCCTCGACTTCGAGTGGGGCTGTGTGCGGGACATCGCCCTGGACGCGGCTTATCTCCAGTTCCCGTTCCCGTCGTCGTGGTGCTCGTACGCGATGCCGGAGAACCTGGCCGAGAGCATGTTGGCCACGTGGCGCTCCGAGGTCGTGGAGGTCTGGCCGGACCTGGACGACGACGAGGTGCTGCGGCCCAGGCTGCTCGACGCCCAGATGTTGTGGGTGTGGGTCTCCACCTGGTGGTACCTGCCGCGCAGTGGCCAGACGGACATGCCCATCGACGCGCACATGCCCTCGCCCAGGCGCAGTACCGCGTTGGCCGATCGCTGGCAGCGGCTGCGTGCCGACGCGGAGGCCGCGGGCATCGACGAGGTCGGCGAGTACGCCGATCGGATGGTCAACGCGCTGGTGGAGCGGTTCGGCTCCGGAGCGCTCGAGCTGCGCCCCTACCCGGCGTTCCGCTGAGCGGGACTCTCGCCTCGTGGTGGGTGGTTGATCCCGCCTGCCGCGAGGTAATGAACTGTTCCGGAACACCCGGACGAGTGAATTTTTTTCCAGAATGTGGGAAAAGTGACGCGGGGGTCGCCCCGACGGCGTATTCGTATGGCTTTTCGTGCATCTCATCGGGGTAGCGGTACGTGACTCGTGGTGTTCGCATTAACATTTCTTCATGTTTGCGGCATCGATCACATGGTACTGATTTTCTCGTCTTGTATCGTGGAGGAAACAGCGGGTTCACCATCGAGAAACCTGCGATGACAACAGTGGGCAGGGAGCACTGCTGGTGGTAGCCAGCTCGGATTCCCGGAGGTGTTGGTGCGCGGTCGAGCCAGGGGGGCCACGAGAGCGGGGCTGTTCCTGCTCTTCGCGGTCCTGCTGGCCATGCTCGCGCCGCTGAACGCCTCCGGTGAGAGGTCCACGGCCTACCGGGCAGGCGGTGTCTGCGAGCACAATGAACACCGCGAATCCGAGAAGTTGCGTGCGCGGGCGCCCAGTGTCGCCGCCACGCGGCGCGGCCATGAGCGAGGTTCGCGCCGCTGGGCGGCGCTGGTCGAGCGGGTTCAACACCTCCGACGCGTTCGCGCCGGGCGCCGGGCGAAGGCCAGGACGGCTCCGAGAGCGAGCAGGCTCGCCTTCGGGTGGATGAGATCCGCGCACTCGAGATCCCACCTTCAGGTGTATCGAACCTGATCCGCACCGCGCTCGGCACCGTCGGCCCCCGAACCCCGCGGTGCCGATGCCGTCGCGTCGATTCGTTCGACCGTTTCGGAAGGCCGTGATAACGGGTGCGGCTCCGACGTCACCCGAACACGGTTTCATCGACTTTCCTCGCACGACCGTGAAACCCGCACTGCGATGACGCCGCGGGTCTCGTCGTGCTGACTCGACGGAGTGAATCGTGACAACACAACTCGAATCGCCCCGCCCGGCGGCGGACCGCTCTGGCAGCGGCCGGCCGCGACCGACCAAGGAGAGTCTCGGCGCCGACGTGGCCGCCTCCTTCGTGGTTTTCCTGGTCGCGTTGCCGTTGTGCGTCGGCGTCGCCGTCGCCTCGGGCGTTCCGGCCGAACTGGGCATCATCACCGGCGTGGTCGGCGGCCTGGTGGTCGGCTTCCTGCCCGGCAGCACCATGCAGGTCAGTGGACCGGCGGCCGGGCTGACCGTGCTGGTGTCCTCGACGGTGGCCGAACAGGGATTGGCCATGCTCGGTGTCATCGTGCTCGGCGCCGGCCTGTCGCAGATGCTGCTGGCGGCGACCAAGCTCGGTACCTGGTTCCGTGCGATCTCGCCCTCGGTGGTCAAGGGGATGCTCGCCGGGATCGGGCTGGTGCTCATCCTGGGCCAGATCTATCCCGTCGGTGGGCTCGAGCAGCCCACGAGCACCGGGGACAAGTTCGCAGGCATCCCCGGTCTGCTGACCACGATGGTGAGCACCCCGGCAGGGATCAGCGGACTGGGCATGACCGTGCTCACCCTGCTGATCATGGTCTTCTGGGGCAAGGCGCCCCAGCGCGTGCGGATCGTGCCCGCCGCGCTCGTGGCCGTGGCCGGGGCGAGCCTGCTCTCGACCGTCCTCGACCTGCCGCTGAGCACGATCCAGGTCGGCTCGTTGTTCGAGGCGGTCAACGCGCCCTCGCTGGGTTCCTTCAGCGGACTGACCGACACGGCCGTGCTCGGTGCGATCCTGACCTTCGCCCTGATCGCCTCGTGCGAGAGCCTGTTCAGCGCGGCCGGGATCGATCAGATGCACGACGGTCCCAAGACCAACTACAACAAGGAACTGATGGCTCAGGGCGTGGGCAACTCGGTCTGCGGCCTGCTGGGCGCGCTGCCGCTGACGGCGGTGATCGTGCGTAGTTCGACGAACCTGCGGGCCGGTGCGCGTACCAAGCTCTCGCGAATCCTGCACGGCGTCTGGATGCTGCTCTTCGTGGTCATGTTGCCGGGCGTCCTGTCCTTCATCCCCAAGGCGGTGCTGGCCGCGCTGCTGCTGCACGCGGCCTGGAAGCTGATCGCACCGGGGCAGGTGGCCGAGCTGGCGCGCACCCACCGGTCCGAGGCCTACATCGCGGTGATCACCGCCGTGACGATCGTGGCCACCGATCTGCTGGTGGGCACGTTGACCGGCCTGGGCCTGGCGATCATCAAGGCCGCCTGGGAGATGTCGCGGATGTCGATCGACTCCGACAACGCCGACGACGAGGTCCGCGTCGAGCTCTCCGGCAACGCCTCGTTCCTGCGGCTGCCCCGGTTGTTGAACCACCTGGAGAGCCAGCCGCCGACCGGCCACGCCCACGTGGACCTCAGCGGGGTGCGACACCTCGACCTGGCCAGTCGCCAGGCGGTCGAGAGCTGGGCGGCGCAGCGCCGTCGCCACGGCGGAACCGTGGAGGTGTCCCTGCCCGAACACGCGGGATGACCGCACCCCTTCGGCGGTGGTTCCGGTGGTTCGTGCGGTTTCGCGCGAAACCGTCCGAATGCGGTTTCGCGCGAAACCGCACCACCGCGTCCCCGGGGCACCGCACCCGCGAGCGGTGTCCCGTCGGTGGTGCCGGGTAGCGTCGGGACCGTGAGTGACGGCCTGTTCGAAGAAGGTTTGTTCGGCGCCTCCGCCGAGGATCGTGCCGGCGAGCGGATCGCCGAGAACGCGCCGTTGCCGGTGCGGATGCGGCCTCGCTCGCTGGACGAGATCGTCGGCCAGGACGACCTCCTGGGGCCCGGAGCCCCCCTGCGCCGGCTCGTGGAGGGTGCGGCTCCCGCCTCGGTGCTGCTGCACGGCCCCCCGGGCACCGGCAAGACGACCCTGGCGGGGCTGGTCTCGCAGGCCACGGGACGGCGCTTCGTGGCACTGTCGGCACTGTCGGCGGGAGTCAAGGAAGTCCGCTCGGTGATCGAGCAGGCCCGCCGGCGGCTCGGCCACTCCGGCGAGGACACGGTGCTGTTCATCGACGAGGTGCACCGGTTCTCCAAGACCCAGCAGGACGCGCTGCTCGGCGCCGTCGAGGACCGCACCGTGCTGCTGGTGGCCGCCACCACGGAGAACCCGTCCTTCTCCGTGGTCTCTCCGCTGCTCTCCCGCTCGCTGATCCTCCAGCTGCGCAGCCTCGACGCCGACGACATCCGCGGGCTGGTGCGTCGTGCGGTGACCGAGGAGCGCGGTCTGGGCGGAGCACTGCGGTTGGACGCCGACGCCGAGGAGCACCTGGTCGCGCTGGCCGGTGGCGACGCGCGCCGTGCGCTGACCGCGCTGGAGGCCGCCGCGGAGTCGGCGAGCTCGACCGGGGCCGACGTGATCGACCTGCCCACCGTCGAGGCCACGGTCGACAAGGCGGCCGTGCGCTACGACCGCGACGGTGACCAGCACTACGACGTGATCAGCGCCTTCATCAAGTCCATCCGGGGCTCGGACGTGGACGCCGCACTGCACTACCTCGCCCGCATGATCGAAGCGGGGGAGGATCCGCGCTTCATCGCCCGGCGACTCGTGGTGCACGCCAGCGAGGACATCGGCATGGCCGACCCGACCGCGATGCAGAGCGCTGTCGCCGCGAGTCAGGCCGTGCAGTTCATCGGAATGCCCGAGGGACGACTGCCGCTGGCGCAGACCACCGTGCACCTGGCCACGGCCCCGAAGTCCAATTCGGTGATCACGGCTGTGGACGCCGCGCTCACCGACGTCCGCGCGGGCAAGGCGGGCATGGTGCCGGCACATCTGCGCGACGGGCACTACTCCGGCGCGGCCAGGATGGGCAACGGACAGGGCTACCAGTATCCGCACGAGAAGAGCGAAGGCGTGCTCGCCCAGCAGTACCCGCCCGACGAACTGGTCGGTCGCGACTACTACGCGCCGACCCAGCACGGAGCCGAGCGCACGTTGGCCGACCGCGTGCCGAAGCTGCGAGGCATCGTGCGGGATGATGCACGCCAGTAGAGCTTCGGCGTCGAAGGAGGTTGCTGGTGGAGCGGCGGATCGTGGTGACCCGGTGGATTCCGGAACCCGCTGTGGAGGTGTTGCGCGCTCTCGGTGACGTGCACGTGTGCGATCAGCACAGAGCATTGGAGCCGGCCGAACTGCACGAGGCCGTTCGAGGCGCCGACGCGGTCGTGTCGATGGTGCACGATCGCATCGACGCCGATTTCGTCGCGGCGGCCGGTCCGCGGTTGCGGGTCGTGGCCAACGTCGCCGTCGGCTACGACAACGTCGACGTCGATGCCCTGTCCCGGAACGGCGTCACGGTCACCAACACCCCCGGCGTGCTGACCGACGCCACGGCCGATCTGGCCTTCGGCCTGCTGCTGATGGTGACGCGCAGGCTGGCCGAGGGGGAGCGGTTGCTGCGTTCGGCCACCCAGTGGTCGTGGAACATGGCGTTCATGCTCGGTACCGGTCTCCAGGGCAAGACGCTGGGCATCGTCGGTATGGGCGGTATCGGCCGGGCGGTCGCCCGCCGCGCCCGCGCGTTCGGCATGGACATCGCCTACACCGGTCGCAGCCGCGTCCCCTCCGAGGTCGAGACCGAGCTCGACGCCCGTTACCTGTCGCGGGAACAGCTGCTGTCCGAGTCGGACGTGGTTTCGCTGCACTGCCCGCTGAGCGAGAGCACCAGGCACCTGATCGACGCCGCGGCGCTGGAGCGGATGAAGTCCTCGGCCGTGCTGGTCAACACCAGTCGCGGTCCCGTCGTCGACGAGCGGGAGCTGGCGCGGGCCGTGCGGGAGGGGACGATCGCCGGTGCGGCCCTCGACGTGTTCGAGAACGAGCCGAAGGTCGAGCCGGACCTGCTCGACCTGGACAACGTCGTGCTGGCCCCGCACCTGGGTTCGGCCACGACCGAGACCCGGACGGCGATGGCGGTGCTGGCCGCCGACAACGTCGCCGACGTACTCACCGGGCGAGCGGCACGGACACCGGTGAACGGTTAGGGCGTTCGCAGGGTGAACGCGTCGTTCTGGCGGTGAGAGTGCCGGAACGACGCGTTCACCGGGGTTCTGCCGCCGCACGAGGTCCAGCCGCACGAGGTGCGGGGAGCGGAGGCGGGAGAACAGGCGGGGGCCGAATCGGCGCGGTCCGCTCCGGTCGGTCGTGACCAGCGGCGGAAACTCGCTTCACCGGATCAGGAGGTCGCCGGACGACGCAGGGGGGCGCCCACGGCGTGCAGGTGACGCAGCACCTCGGCGTAGGAGTGCAGCAGGCCGCACTGGCTGTAGGAGATGCCGCGCCGCTCGCAGAACTCGCGGACGAGCGGTTGGGCGCGGCGCAGGTTGGGCCGGGGCATGCTGGGGAACAGGTGGTGCTCGATCTGGTAGTTCAGGCCGCCGAGCAGGAAGTCCACCCCCGGACCACCGATGATGTTGCGGGCGGTGAGCACCTGCTTGCGCAGGAAGTCCGGCTTCTCGTCCTTGGCCGTGATGGGCATGCCCTTGTGGTTGGGCGCGAAGGACATCCCCAGGTACACGCCCATCAGTCCCTGGTGCACGGCGATGAACAGTGCTGCCTTGCCCGGAGGGAGCACGAGCAGTACCGCGGCCAGGTAGCCGACGACGTGGACGGCCAGCAGCCCGCCCTCCAGCTTGGCGGACTCGATCTCGCGCCGGAGCACCGCCTGGATGCTGCGGACGTGCAGCATCATCGCCTCCAGCAACAGCATCGGGAAGAACAGGAACGCCTGGTACTTGGCCACCCACCGGAACAGGCCACGCTTGGTGTGGGACTGCTCGTCGCTGAACGCGAGGGCGGCGATCTCGATGTCGGGATCCTCGTCCTCGTGGTTGGGGTTGGCGTGGTGCTGGTTGTGCTTGCCGACCCACCACCCGTAGCTGATCCCGGCGACGGCGCTGTGCGCGTACCCGATGATGTTGTTGCCACGCCGCGTGCGCAGGATCTGGTTGTGCCCGGCGTCGTGGCCGACGAACGCGAACTGGGTGAACATCCCGGCGAAGAACACGGCGGTGAGCAGCTGCCACCAGGAGTCGCCGAGGAGCACGAACGCGACGGATCCGGCGGCGAGCAGCAGGACGTTGACCGTGATCCGCACCGCGTAGGGGGTGTACCGCCGCTGGAGCAACCCCGAGCGCTTGATCGACCGGGCCAGTTCCGCGAAGTCGCTGCCGTGCTTACCGGCCGAGGGTTGTACGTGGGACGTGGTCATGGCTCGAAAACCTCTCTCATCAGCGGGCCATTGGCTCCGTGCAGGTAGGTTTTCCAAGATGCGCACGCTCTACGCTGCCGGTGTGCACTTCGATCGTATCGACATGCCGGGGGAGTCGCTCGAACGCGGTCCGCTTCTCCCGAGTGTGACTCGCGGACAAGAGCCGCGCACGCTGTCCCGCCCACGGCGCGGTAGCCTGACCGCGATCAACGTGCTTGCGTCGGGGAAAACTCCTCGCCCGGAAGCAACGACTTTGATCGCGAGCAACCAACGACGTCGAAACCGGGAGGGCACGTGACGCCCACGCAGATCGCCGCGCTGATCGCCGCCGGTGCGTTCGTGCTGCTGGTCGTGCTGCTGGCGATCCCGCTGGTCAAACTCGGCCGCACGCTGGACGAGGCGACCCGCGCGATCCGTAAGGCGCAGGAAAACACCGATCCCCTGTTCACCGGCGCGAACTCCACGATCAACCACGTCAACACCCAGCTGGAGCGGGTGGACGGGATCACGGCGAACGCGAAGTCGGTCAGCGGGAACGTCTCGGCCTTGTCCTCGCTGTTCACCGCTACACTGGGAGGGCCGCTGGTGAAGGCGGCGGCGTTCTCCTACGGCGTGAGCAAGACCCTGCGCAGCCGCCGTAAGCGCAAGGAAGAGTCCGCGGGCAAGCACTCCCGCCGGGGTAAGGGGGGTCGCAAGTGAAGCGCATGTTCTGGTTCGGCGCAGGGATCGCCGCCGGCGTCGCCCTGAGCCGCAAGGCGGGCCAGACCGCGCGCAAGGCGACTCCCGTCGGTATCGCCGACCAACTCGGCGACGCGGTTCGCGAGCTGGCCGGCGCGGTCGGCGATTTCGGAGCCGAGGTGCGTGCGGGCATGACCGAGCGCGAGCGCGAGCTGGAGGACACCGTCACCGAGCGCACCGGCATCGACACCGGACGCCACCAACGCCGGGGGGAAGTCGACGGAGCCACCCGGTCCCACGGTGACGACGGAGGTCAGCCGGCCCGGCGAGCTCGCCGGGCGGGGCGCTGACCGCAGCTTCGACTGCCCGGCGTCCCGCCGAGACCGCGACCCGGCCGCCCGCATGCCCACGAAGGAAACACCGTGCAGACCCACGAGATCATCAACCGCTTCACCGAGCACTTCCGCTCCGTCGGCCACACCGTCGTTCCGAGTGCCTCGCTGATCCTGGACGACCCGAACCTGCTGTTCGTCAACGCCGGGATGGTGCAGTTCAAACCCTACTTCCTCGGCGACGTCCCCGCTCCCTATCCGCGTGCCACGAGCATTCAGAAGTGCCTGCGCACCGGTGACATCGACGAGGTCGGCAAGACCACGAGGCACCTGACCTTCTTCCAGATGGCGGGCAACTTCTCCTTCGGCGACTACTTCAAGGAAGGTGCCATCCGCAACGCCTGGAACCTCGTCACCACGCCGCAGGAGCAGGGCGGTTACGGTTTCGAGCCGGAGCGCATCTGGGCCACCGTCTACGAGACCGACGACGACGCCGCTCAGTTGTGGCACGAGGTGGCGGGCCTGCCGTGGGAACGCATCCAGCGCAGGGGCGTGGAGGACAACTCCTGGGACATGGGCGTGCCCGGACCGTGCGGCCCGTGCTCGGAGATCTTCTACGACCGGGGGCCGGCCTACGGCGCCGAGGGCGGCCCGATCGTCGACGAGAACCGCTACACCGAGATCTGGAACCTGGTTTTCATGGAGAACCAGCGTGGTGAGAGCACCGGCTCCAGCAAGGGCGACTACCCCGTTCTCGGTCCGCTGCCGCAGCAGAACATCGACACCGGCATGGGCGTGGAGCGCATCGCGTGCCTGTTGCAGGGCGTCGAGAACGTCTACGAGACGGACCTGCTGCGCTCGGTGATCGTCAAGGCCGAGGAGCTGTCCGGCCGCGACTACGGTGACGACCACGACGACGACGTGCGGTTCCGGGTGATCGCCGACCACGCGCGTTCCGGCGTGATGCTCGTCGGTGACGGCGTCACCCCCGGCAACGAGGGCCGTGGCTACGTGCTGCGTCGCCTGCTGCGCCGCATCGTGCGCTCGACGCGCCTGCTGGGGGTGCACGAGCCGGTGCTCGGCGAGTTCGCCAAGGTCGTCTGCGACGCGATGTCGCCGAGTTATCCCGAGCTGGTCACCGAGTTCGAGCGCATCGACTCGGTGCTGCGCAACGAGGAGGAGGCCTTCCTGGCCACCCTCTCGACCGGTTCGAAGATCTTCGACACGGCCGCGACCGAGACCCGCAGGTCCGGTGGTACGCAGCTGCCCGGTTCCAAGGCCTTCCAGCTGCACGACACCTACGGCTTCCCGATCGACCTGACCCTGGAGATGGCCGCCGAGCAGGGGCTGTCGGTGGACGAGCAGGGCTTCCGGGAGCTGATGAACGAGCAGCGCAGGCGGGCCAAGGAGGACGCCAAGGCGCGCAAGACCGGTCACGGTGACCTGTCCACCTACCGCTCGCTGCTGGACTCCCACGGCACCACCGAGTTCATCGGCTACACCGACCTCCAGTCGAAGTCCCGGGTGCTGGGCCTGCTGGTCGGCGGTGCTCCGGTCCCGGTCGCCGGTCAGGACACCGAGGTCGAGCTGGTGCTGGACCGCACCCCGTTCTACGCCGAGGGCGGTGGCCAGATCGCCGACACCGGAAAGCTCGTCGGCCCCGGCGTCGAGTTGCAGGTCACCGACGTGCAGCGCACGGTGCCGGGACTGTTCGTGCACACCGCCAAGGTCCTCGGCGGCGAGGTCGCCCTGGACACCCAGCTCGAAGCCGCCGTCGACGTGGACCGCCGCCGCTCCATCGCCCGCTCGCACTCGGCCACGCACCTCGTGCACGCGGCCGTGCGCAGCGCCTACGGCAAGCGCGCGGCGCAGGCGGGGTCGCTGAACTCGCCCGGCAGGATGCGTTTCGACTTCACCGCTCCCTCGGCGGTGTCGGACTCGGTCCTCGGCGGTGTCGAGGAGGAGGTCAACGAGTACCTGCAGAACGACGTCGAAGTTCGGTCCTACAACACCACGATGGACCGCGCCATGGAACTCGGTGCGATCGCGCTGTTCGGGGAGAAGTACGGCGACCAGGTGCGGGTGGTGGACATGGGTGACTACTCGCGCGAGCTGTGCGGGGGTACTCACGTCGGCAGCATCGCCCAGCTCGGCGTCGTCAAGCTGGTCTCCAACGCCTCGGTGGGATCCGGTGTGCACCGGGTGGAGGCCCTGGTCGGCATGGACGCGATGCGCCGCATCAGCAAGGAGCACATGCTGGTCAACCAGCTCGCCGAGCAGTTCAAGGCACCGGCCGAGGAACTGCCCGAACGAGTCGAGAGCATGGTCACCCGGCTGCGCAACGCCGAGAAGGAGCTGCAGCAGCTGCGCGTGGGTCAGGTGCTGCAGTCGGCGGGCGAGCTGGCCGGCCGTGCCACCGACGTCAACGGTGTGCGGCTGGTGGCCGAACAGGTGCCCGACGGCGTGGACGGCAACTCGCTGCGCGCGTTGGCTTCGGAGGTCCGGGGTCGCTTCGGTTCGCAGCCCTCGGCGGTGGCGGTGTTCTCCTCCGACCCGGAGACCTCGAAGGTCTCCTTCGTGGTGGCCGTCAGCCAGGAGGCGCAGGACCGCGGTCTCGCGGCGGGCAAGCTCGTCCCCGCTTTCGCCTCCCACGTCGGCGGCCGTGGCGGTGGCAAGGCCGAGATGGCCCAGGGCGGCGGTTCCGACCCGTCCGGGATCACGGCGGCGATCCACGCGCTGCGAAAGGAAGTCGAGCAGGTGGTGGGGCACGGGTGACGGACGAGCTGACGCCGTCGGAGCCACCGGACCCGGGGGCGGGTCGACGGATCGGCGTGGACGTCGGGCACGTCCGGGTGGGCGTGGCTGTGAGCGATCCGGCACCCATGTTGGCCACGCCGCTGGTTACCCTGAAGCGCGACGAAGTTCGGGAGTCGGACCTGGTCCGGCTCCGCGAGCTCGTCGACGAGTACGAGGTCGTCGAGATCGTGGTCGGACTGCCCAGGACGCTGGCCGGTCGGCACGGGCACGCCGCCGAGGCGGCGAGTGCCTACGTCGAGGCGCTGCGGGAGTGGGTGGGTCCGGTGCCGGTGCGCTTCAGTGACGAACGGCTGACCACTGTGACCGCAACCCGCGTGCTCAGCGAACAGGGCGTGCGCGGCAAGCGGCAACGTGCCGTGGTCGATCAGGCGGCTGCTGTGGAGATCCTGCAGGGCTGGCTGGACGCTCGTAGCCGGACCGGATGAGAGGGCCCTCTTGAGTGACGATCTCGGCTTGTTCGCCGATGAGACCAGTGAGGCGCCGCAACGCGGCCGCAAGGAGGCCGGTGAGGAACGGGATCGGTTCCGTCGCCGCCGGCGGCGACGGAGCGTCACCGCCGCGGCGGGAGTGCTGGTGCTGCTCATCATCGGGGCCGGGGTCTTCTACAGCGCGAGCCTGTTCCTGAGCATCGGCGATTACGAGGACTACGAGGGGCCGGGAACCGGCCACGTGGTCATCGAGGTCAAGCAGGGTGATACCACCAGCGCCATCGCCTCCACGCTGGCCGAGCACGACGTCGTGGCCAGCGCCACCGCGTTCCTGGAGGCGGCGAGGAAGAACGAGGCCGTCTCCGGGATCCAGCCCGGCTTCTACCTCATGAAGCACAAGATGTCCGGCGAGGCCGCCGTGAGCCACATCCTGTCCGAGGAGGCCAGCGTGGGCCGCGTCGAGGTGCGTGGCGGGATGCGGCTGGCCGATCAGGTCGACAAGCGGGGTCGGGTGGTCGAACCGGGCATCCTGACGATGCTGGCCAAGGCCACCTGCACCGGCAGCGAGAAGGACTGCGTGAGCGGCGAGAAGATGCAGAAGGTCGCCGCGGAGACCGATCCGGCCGACCTGGGCGCGCCGCAGTGGGCCCTCGGTCCGACCTCGAAGGCGCCACCGGGCAAGCAGCTGGAAGGGCTGATCATGCCCGGTGTCTACGACGTCGAACCGGGGGAGAGCGCCAAGCAGATCCTGCGCTCGGTGGTGACCAAGTCGGCGACGAAGATGGAGGCGGCGGGACTGCCGCAGCTGGCGCGGAGCACCCCGTTCTCGCCCTACGAGGTCCTCACGATCGCCTCGCTGGTGCAGAGCGAGGGGATCCGCTCCGACTTCGGCAAGGTCGCGCGGGTCGTCTACAACCGCATCGAGACCGATATGCCGTTGCAGTTCGACTCCACGATCAACTACCCGCTGGATCAGCCGACCCTGCTCACCGACGACGCGGACCGGGACCGCCCGGGGCCGTACAACACCTACCTCAACGAGGGGTTACCTCCGACACCGATCTCCGCGGCCAGCACCGAGGCGATCTCGGCCGCCGAGAAGCCGCAGTCCGGCCCCTGGGTCTACTTCGTCAAGTGCCACAAGGACGGCCGCTCGTGCTTCTCGGAGAACATGCAGCAGCACAAGCAGGCCATCCGAAAGGCACAGGAACGCGGTGCGTACTGACTCCTCAGCCCACGTGATCCGCAGGGCCGGCGTCGTGGGATCCCCCGTCGAGCACTCGTTGTCGCCGGTGCTGCACGAGGCGGCTTACGAGGCGCTGGGCCTGGCGGGTTGGTCCTACGGCAAGTACGAGTGTTCCGCGGAGGACCTGGCCTGGATGGTCGACGGGCTCGGTCCCGAGTGGGCGGGGCTGTCGGTGACGATGCCCGGCAAGCGCGCGGCGTTGGCGCTGGCCTCCGGGCACACCGAGCGTGCGCTCGCTGTCGGTGCCGCCAACACGCTCGTGCCCCGCGAGGACGGTGGTTGGGACTCCGACTGCACCGACGTGGAAGGGGTGACCGGTGCGCTGCGCGCGGCGGGCGGGTTCGCCGAGGGCTCGCGGGGGTTGCTGCTCGGTGCCGGGGGTACGGCGGCGGCGGTGCTGGCCGGTTTCGCCGAGCTCGGGTTGACCGAGGTGATGCTGGCGGTGCGCGAGCCCACCCGCGCGAGCGAGGCGCTGGAAACCGCCCGCAGGCTCGGCCTGCGCGTCCGGGTCGAGCGGTTGGACACCGTCGATCTCGGTGCGGCGGCCGAGGCATCCGACGTCGTGGTCTCCACCCTGCCCGCCGGGGCGGTGGACGTCGGCGTCGCCGAGCGGTTGGCGCGGGCCCCCTGCCTGCTCGACGTCGTTTACCACCCGTGGCCGACTCCGCTGGCCACGGCGGTGCAGCGAGCCGGGGGCGGGCTGGGGACCGGACTGGACATGCTGCTGCACCAGGCCTTCGGCCAGGTCGAGCAGTTCACCGGTCACACCGCGCCGCGCGAGCGCATGCGCGACGCCCTGTACGGCGCCACCGGCGAGGTGAAGCCGCTCCCGCTGTGGTGGGGCGAGTGAGGGCGGCTCGCCCCACCACAGCGCCTCGCTGATCCCCGTTCGGTGGTTACCCGGTTTCGCGCGAAATCAGGTTTTCCCGGTTTCGCGCGAAACCGGAGCACCCACGTTCCGGGGCGAGAGGGGAGTGGGTCACTCCGCGTCGAGCTCGGTGCCGACGAGGTCGGCGATCTCGTCCAGGGCCTCCTCCGCGCCCTCGCCCTCTGCGGCCAGCACCACCTCGTCGCCGTGGGAAGCGCCCAGGGTCATCAGTCCCAGGATGCTTCCGGCCTCGACCGGATCGGTCTCGTCCTTGCGGATGGTGATCTTCACCGACTGTGCCGAGGCCGCCTTGGCCAGCAGCGCCGCCGGTCGTGCGTGCAGACCGACCTTGCTGGCCACGGTGACACGTCGTTCGAACATGGCTGTTTTTCCCATCTCGTGAGTGCTCTCAGGCGTTCTTGTAGCCGGTGTTCCCGGCTGTGTCCGTGCTCGTGGTGGACCCGGCTTCCGCGGTGGGCTCGCCACTCGCGGTGCTTCCACCGCCGTCGGCCTCGGCCGGGGCCTCGTCGTCCTCGCGGCCGGGGGTGGGCAGGTTCCACCAAGTGATGATGAACCGGAACAGGAAGTAGTAGATCACCGCGTAGCCGAGCCCGATGGGGATCAGCCACAGCGCCCTGGTCGCGATGCCGAAGTTGAGCAGGTAGTCGATGGCGCCGGCCGAGAAGCTGAAGCCGTGGTGAATGTCCAGCGCGTTGACCAGGGCGTGCGACGTGCCGGTCAGCACGGCGTGGACCACCAGCAGCGGCCAGGCCACGAAGATGAAGGAGAACTCCAGCGGTTCGGTGATGCCGGTGAGGAAGGCGGTCAGCGCGGTGGAGAGCATGATGCCGCCGACGACCTTGCGCTGCGAGGGCTTGGCGCAGTGGTAGATCGCCAGCGCCCCGGCGGGCAGCGCGAACATGAAGATCGGGAAGAAGCCGGTCATGAACGTGCCCGCGGCGGGGTCGCCCTCGAAGAACCGGTTGATGTCGCCGCTGACCCCGTTGTAGTCGCCGGTCAGGAACCAGACCACGGAGTTGACGATGTGGTGCAGTCCGAAGGGCAGCAGGAACCGGTTGACCACGCCGTAGATACCGCCGCCGATCACCGCGTTGCCCGAGACCGCGTTGCCGAACCCGGTCAGCGCCGTGTCGAAGACCGGGTAGATCAGCCCCAGGACCACGCCGATGACCAGCATGGCCACCGAGGTGACGATCGGTACGAACCGGCGGCCCCCGAAGAACCCGAGGTAGGAGGGCAGCTTGATGCGGTGGTAGCGCTGCCAGAGGAAGGCCGCGACCAGACCGGCGATGATGCCGCCCAGCACACCGTAGGGGCCCTTGTTGTAGACCTTGTCGGCCTCGGTGCCGGTGATCTCCCAGAGCACGCCCGCCAGCACCAGGTATCCCACCGCTCCGGCCAGCGCGGTCGACCCGTCGGCCTTCTTGGCGAAGCCGATGGCCACACCGATGGCGAACAGCAGCGGAAGGTTGTTGAACAGCGCGCCACCGGCGGAGCTGATCACCGCGCCGACGGTGGCCATTCCCGGAATGGCGCCGATCAGGTCGTCGGCGCCCAGCCGTAGCAGCAACCCGGCGGCGGGTAGGACCGCGATCGGCAGCATGAGGCTCTTGCCGAGGCGCTGGAGCTGGGCGAAGCCCTTTCTGTCGCCGCCGGTCCCCGTTGGAGCGCTGGCGCTCATCGCTTACCTCCTGGATGGACGATTGTGTCCGGGTGGTTCGGTCGTGAGTTGCATGGTCACCTGGTACAGGTCCCCGCGGTACCAGGACGTCGTGTCCTCCACCGGCTCTCCTCGCGCGGTGGAGATCCGCCGGAACACCAGCACGGCGCTGCCCGGAGGCACTCCCAGCAGTCGTGCCGTCCCGCTGTCGGCGCCGTCGGCGAGCACGGTCTGGGTGCCGTGTTCGAGCACGACACCGTAGGTTCGCGTCAGCAGCGTGTACAGCGAGCCGGTGAGGTCCTGGTCGAGCAAGCCGGGCGCGTGATCGGGGTGGTACCAGCTGCGCTCGACCGCCATGGGGACACCATCGGCCTTGCGCTGGCGAAACAGCCAGTAGGCGGCCCGTTCCGGGGCCAGCTTCAGCGCCTCGGCCGTCTCCGGCGGGGGCGCTGCCTCGGCCCGGTCGAGCAGTTCCGTCTCCGGAACCATCCCCATGAGGCGTATGTCCTCGGTGAACGAGGCGAGGTGCAGGGAGGAGTCCACGCGCGAGCGAGCGGTGAACGTGCCCTTTCCCCGCACCCGGACCAGCAGGCCCTCGGTCACGAGTTGTCCGATGGCTTCGCGGACGGTCAGCCGGGAGACCCCGAAGCGCTCGGCGAGGGAGCGTTCGGACGGCAGCGCCGCGCCGGGAAGGATCTCCTTGCCGGCCAGCTCACGCAGGATCTCGCGCAACTGGGCGTGCTTGGGCACCGGCCCGTCGCGCAGCGCGGCGGACTCGTCCCCGCGGACTCCTCCGGCCTGCGCTGCCGTGAGCGTTCGATGGCTGCACACGATGTCTCCCGTGCCTGCTGGCGGGGTCTTCGATCGGACCTGTCCACGAGAGCGGGAAGTTGGTACGGTCCGGTCTAAACCAGTTGGTAGGGAACCATGCGTCTTCACGGGAACGGTGTCAAGCGAGCGACGTTTTCGTTGCCGCATCGACACCGACTCGCGCGTGGATTCCCACGGTGACAATGGGATCGTCGACGGTATCGAGGCCGTTGACGACGACGAAGGAGCACGGGTGGCTGAGGACAAGGCTGCTGCGATCCTGACCGCTCTGGGCGGCGGGAACAACATCGTGGAGATCGAGCCGTGCATCACGCGGCTGCGTTGCGAGGTCGAGGACGGGTCGAAGGTGGACGAGGCCGGGCTCAAGGCCGCGGGCGCGCACGGCGTGATGCAGCAGGGCACGGTCGTGCAGGTGGTGGTCGGTCCCGAGGCCGACACCCTCTCCGGCGACATCGAGGACCTGCTGTGAGCGCCGTGGTCGGTAGTCCCGTCGACGGTCGTGCCGGGCCGCTGAGCGGCGTGGACGACCCGGTGTTCTCCCAGCAGATGGTGGGTCCGGGCATGGCGGTCACGCCCGGGGGCGGACGTGGCGACGCGGTGGCGCCGATCGCGGGGACCGTCGCGACCCTGCACCCGCACGCGTTCGTGATCACCGCTGCCGGGGGCGCCTCGGTGCTGGTGCACCTGGGCATCGACACCGTCAAGCTCAAGGGCGAGGGGTTCGCGCTCCACGTCGCCAAGGGCGACATCGTCGAGGCGGGCCAACCGATGGTCACGTGGGACCCCACCGAGGTGGAGGCCCACGGGTACTCGGCGGTGTGTCCCGTGGTGGTCCTGGAGGTCGAGGCCGAGGCGCTGGGCGATTTCCGGGAGGCGGGGGCGGTCACGGCCGGCGAACCCCTGTTCAGCGTGCGGGAGTGAGGTTCGCGGGGCGTTCCGCGCGGCTCGCGGTGTCCGACACGCGGACGTCCGCGACATGAACGCCGATCCGGCCGTCCCGCGGCGGCGATGCTGTGGGCGTGATCGAAACAGGAATCGTCGTGGTGGCGGGTTCGGCCGGATTCGGTGCCGGCCGGCTCGGTTCGCGCCTGCTGTGCCGGCTGCGTCGTGGGGTCCGCCCCCCGAGGCTGTGGTGCGAGGTGGCGGTGACGTTGCTGTGGACCGTGGTCGCCGTCGGGGAGGCGCTGGGGACGACGCCGCCGTGGTGGGTTCCCGTTCCGCTGGCCCTGGGGTGGCTGGCGGTGCTGCTGACCGCCTGCGACGTGCTCGCCCGCAGGCTTCCCGACGCACTGACCCTGACGGCCTACCCCGGGTGCGCGGCGCTGTTGGCGTTCGCGGCTTCCTGGCGACCCGAGCTGGTGCCACGTGCGCTGGTGGGTGCGGTGGTGTTCGCGGGGTGCTACGCCTGCGTGGGCGTGGTGGCTCCGGGGAACCTGGGCGCCGGTGACGTGAAGTTGGCCGGCAGCCTCGGTGCCCTGATCGGTGCCGTGTCCCCGGCCGCCGTCCCCCTCGTCATGGTCGTCGCCGCCTTGCTCACCCTGGCGGTGGCGGCCGTGCTGCGGCGCGGCGTGGTCCCGCACGGGCCGTCGATGCTGTTGCCCGGCTGGCTGGTCACGGCTTTCCCGTTTTTCGGTGTGGAGCCGGCCCCTTGGTGGGGTCCGGTCGCTCCCCCCTGAGGGACTCAGCCCCTGCCGCCGTGACAGGATCGCAGGCGTGTTGCGCTGGATGACCGCTGGTGAGTCGCATGGTCCTGCCCTGGTTGCGGTGTTGGAGGGGATGGTTGCCGGGGTGGAGGTCACCACGGCTGATATCGCCGTGCAGTTGCAGCGCCGCAAGCTGGGGTTCGGGCGCAGTCCGCGGATGAGTTTCGAGGCCGACGAGCTGGAGGTCATCGGCGGCGTCCGGCACGGACTCACCCAGGGCAGTCCGGTGGCGGTGCGGATCGGCAACACCGAGTGGCCGAAGTGGGAACAGGTGATGTCCGCCGATCCGGTGGATCCGGAGGTGCTGGCTGCCCAGGCTCGCAGCGAGCCGTTGACGCGGCCGCGCCCGGGGCACGCCGATGTGGCCGGCATGCAGAAGTACGGCTTCGACGAGTCCCGTCCGGTGCTGGAACGGGCGAGCGCGCGGGAGACGGCCGCGCGCGTGGCGGTGGGCACGGTGGCGCGGCAGTTTCTGCGTCAGGCCCTGGGAGTGGAGCTGGTCAGTCACGTGGTGGCGTTGGGTGGCGTGGAGGCCACCGGCCGGCAGCTGCCCGGACCGGAGGACCTGGCCGCCATCGACGACAACCCGGTGCGGGCCTTCGGCGAGTCGGTGACCGAGGCGATGACCGCCGAGGTCGAGGCGGCCAAGGCCGACGGGGACACGCTCGGCGGTGTGGTCGAGGTCGTCGCCCACGGGCTGCCGCCGGGGATCGGTTCGCACGTGCACTGGGACCGCAAGCTGGACGCTCGGCTGGCTCAGGCGGTGATGAGCATTCAGGCGATCAAGGGCGTGGAGATCGGGGAGGCGTTCGCCAACGCGGCCCGGCGGGGCAGTGCCGCTCACGACGAGATGTACCCCGGCGAGGGGCCGGGCTGGGTGCGTCGGGGCAGCAACCGCGCCGGCGGTCTCGAGGGCGGGATCACCAACGGGGAGCCGCTGGTCGTGCGAGCGGCCAAGAAGCCGATCTCCAGCTTGCCGCGGGCACTGGCCACCGTCGACGTCGAGACCGGTGAGCCGGCCAAGGCCATGCACCAGCGGTCGGACGTCACCGCGGTGCCGCGGGCGGCGGTGGTGGCCGAGACGATGGTGGCGCTGGTCCTGGCCGAGACCGTCCTGGAGAAGTTCGGCGGGGATTCGTTGACCGAGACCCGGCGCAACGTCGAGGGATACCTGGCCGGATTGACCGAGCACGACCAACGGCGGCAGGAGGCGTGATGGGACCGCGAGCCGTGATCGTGGGCCCCCCAGGAGCGGGCAAGACGGTGGTCGGGCAGCTGCTGGCCGACCACCTCGGTGTCACCTTCCGCGACACCGACACCGACGTCGAGGACCTGGCGGGCAAGGCCATCTCCGAGATCTTCACCGGTGAGGGCGAACAGGCCTTCCGCGAGCTGGAGGAGAGGGCGGTGGCCCGGGCGCTGGCCGACCACGACGGGGTGCTGTCCCTGGGCGGGGGCGCGGTGCTGTCCGAGGCCACCCGCGAACGCCTGGTCGAGCAACCGGTGGTCTTCCTGTCGGTCGGCATCTCCGAGGGAGCCCGCCGCACCGGCCTGTCCACCGCGCGGCCCCTGCTGGCCGGAGTCAACCCGCGGGCGACCTTCAAGGCCCTGCTGAACGCCCGGCTACCGCTGTACCGGCAGGTGGCCACCTGCGAACTCGACACCGACGACCTCGAACCCCACCAGGTCGCCGAGCACGCCATCGACGGCCTGCGTACCGCATCGCCGGCGAGTGAATGAGGAACACGTGACGGCGGAAAGGACGATGATGACCGAGCCAGCGCGGATCAACGTCGGAGGTGAACGGTCCTACGACGTGATCGTCGGCCGCGGCCTCCTGGACGACCTCGTCAGCCACCTGGGGGACGCCTCCGTGGTCGCACTGGTGCACCAGCCCAGCATCACCACCACCGTCGAGGCCGTCCGCGAGGAACTCGGGCAGGCCGGTGTCGACGCGCACCGGGTCGAGGTCCCCGACGCCGAGGACGGCAAGACCCTGGCCGTGGCCGGTTTCTGCTGGGAAGTGCTCGGCAAGATGGGCATGGACCGCGAGGGAGTGGTCGTCTCCTTCGGCGGCGGTGCTGTCACCGACCTCGCCGGCTTCGTCGCCGCGACCTGGATGCGGGGAGTGCGCGTGGTGCACGTGCCGACCACGCTGCTGGGCATGGTCGACGCGGCGATCGGCGGCAAGACCGCCATCAACACCGAGGCGGGCAAGAACCTGGTCGGGCTGTTCCACGAGCCGAGCATGGTGCTGGTCGACCTGGCCACGCTGGAGGAGCTCTCGCGCAACGAGCTCATCGCGGGCATGGCCGAGATCGTCAAGTGCGGGTTCATCTCCGACCCGGAGATCCTGCGACTGATCGAGTCGGACCCCAGCGCGGCCGTGGACCCCACCGGCGACGTCCTCGGTGAGCTGATACGCCGGGCCGTGGCGGTCAAGGCCGAGGTCGTGGCCGCGGACCTGCGCGAGTCGAGCCTGCGGGAGATCCTCAACTACGGTCACACCCTGGCCCACGCGATCGAGCGCCGCGAGCGCTACCGGTGGCGCCACGGTGCGGCCGTGAGCATCGGGATGGTCTTCGCCGCCGAGCTGGCGCGGCTGGCGGGGCGGCTCGACGACGCCACCGCCGACCGGCACCGGGCGGTGCTGGATCTGCTGGGCCTGCCCACCAGCTACGACCCGAGCGCGCTCAACGAACTGATGGAGACGATGAACGGCGACAAGAAGACCCGATCGGGGGTGCTGCGGTTCGTGGTCCTGGACGCGCTGGCCAAGCCGGGACGTCTCGAAGGCCCGGACCCGTCGCTGCTGGCCGCGGCCTACTCCGCGCTCACCGAGGGAGGCGCCGCGCGTGATTCTGGACGGGAGGTCCTGCTGTGAAGGTTCTGGTCCTCAACGGCCCCAACCTGGGGCGGCTCGGACGGCGCGATCCGGCGGTCTACGGCAGCACCACTCACACCGACCTCGTCGACCTGTGCGATCGGGTCGCGCGGGAGCTGGACATCGAGGTGGAGGTCCGCCAGACCGACGGCGAAAGCGAGATGCTGGGCTGGTTGCACGAGGCCGCCGACCGGCGGCTACCCGTGGTGATCAACGCCGCGGCCTGGACGCACACCTCGGTGGCCGTGCGCGACGCCTGCCACCAGCTCGGTGAGCCCTTCATCGAGGTGCACATCTCCAACATCCACCAGCGCGAATCGTTCCGGCAGCACAGCTACCTGTCCGACATCGCCTCAGGCGTCATCGTCGGGTTCGGCATCCGGGGCTACGCCCTGGCGCTGCGGGCCCTGGCCGGGTCCGACTAGAAGCGGGAAACAGCCCCCGGATCGGCGGTACGCCCCGGGACGGGGGCTTGGGCCGGGCCCACCCGGATGCCGAGCATCCGACGTCCGCGTCCCCGGTCGTGGTGGGGAATCGCGCCGAAGCCGCCGCCCCGCGACGTCCGGATCCCGTCACGCTGCCGTTCTCGGGACCGCGAAGCTTTAAGCTGCGGGGTATGCCCGAACCACATTCCCAGCGCCGCGACGCGCTGCGTGAGCACCTGCGCGAGCGCGAGGTGGCCTCGATGCTCGTGACCGACCTGCTCAACATCCGGTACCTGACCGGCTTCACCGGCTCGAACGCGGCCCTGCTGGTGCACGCCACCGACCGGCGCGGCGCGGAGGGCGGCACCGTTTTCTGCACCGACGGCCGCTACCGGAGCCAGGCCGAACAGCAGGTACCGGACCTGGAGCACGTCATCGACCGGGCCAGCGCGCTGACCCTGGCCCGGCGGGTCGCCGAGACCGCCGAGCAGCACCGTCGAGTGGGCTTCGAGAGCCAGCACGTCACGGTCGACGGATGCGACGCGCTGGCCGACGCCGCCGATCCCTGCGAGCTCGTGCGAACCCCCGGACTGGTGGAGGGGTTGCGACTGGTCAAGGACGAAAGCGAGATCGAGGCACTTCGCACGGCCTGCGCGGTGGCCGACAGGGCGCTGGACGAGCTGATCGAGCACGGTGGGCTGCGGCCGGGACGCGGTGAGCGCGACGTCGCCCGCGAGCTGGAGAGCCGGATGCTGGACCACGGCGCGGCCGCTCCGGCCTTCGACACGATCGTGGCCACCGGGACGAACTCGGCGATCCCCCACCACCGTCCCGACGGGACGGTCCTGGCCGCGGGCGACTTCGTCAAGATGGACTTCGGAGCGCTGGTCGAGGGGTACCACTCGGACATGACCCGCACCGTGGTGCTGGGCCGACCCGCCGACTGGCAAC
The DNA here is from genome assembly GCF_014137975.1 of Halosaccharopolyspora lacisalsi. Lineage (GTDB taxonomy): Bacteria > Actinomycetota > Actinomycetes > Mycobacteriales > Pseudonocardiaceae > Halosaccharopolyspora > Halosaccharopolyspora lacisalsi. The sequence continues at coordinate 875,045 of NZ_JACGWZ010000001.1, forward strand.
GGGAGCTCTACGAACTCGTCCGTTCGGCTCAGACCGCGGGGCGGCGGGCCGTGTACGAGGGTGCCGACGTGCGGGAGGTCGACAGCGCGGCCCGGGACGTGATCACCGAGGCCGGGTACGGCGAGCGGTTCGCCCACGGCCTCGGGCACGGCGTCGGCCTCCAGATCCACGAGGCACCGGCCTTGTCCCAGCGCGGAGAGGGTACGATTGACGCCGGGATGGCGGTCACCGTCGAACCCGGCGTCTATCTGCCGGGAAGCGGCGGGGTCCGTATCGAGGACACGCTGGTCGTGCGTTCGAGCACGCCGGAGCTTCTGACGCTGACGACGAAGGACCTCCTCGCCGTCTAGCCCATCGGTCGGCTCCGCCGGCCGGTTTCGCCGGCCGGCTTCGCCGTTCGGCGCTCGCACGGGTGCGTCCGCACGTCGGATCGGCGGCGTCGGGCGGCCCCACGGCCAGTGACACACTCGCTGACACCTTCGCAGCGAAACACCCGCAGCGACCCCACAGGAGAGAGCCCGACCGTGGCCACCACGAATGACCTCAAGAACGGACTGGTGCTCAACATCGACGGCCAGCTCTGGTCCGTCGTGACCTTCCAGCACGTCAAGCCGGGGAAGGGCGCCGCCTTCGTGCGCACCACCCTGAAGAACGTGCTCTCCGGCAAGCAGGTCGACAAGACCTTCAACGCCGGTATCAAGGTGGAGACCGCCAACGTGGACCGCAGTGAGATGACCTATCTCTACAACGACGGCACGGACTACGTCTTCATGGAGCCCGACACCTACGATCAGGTCAGCGTTACGCCGGACGTGGTCGGCAGCGCCGCGGGCTACATGCTGGAGAACAGCAACGTGGTCGTCGCGCGGCACGAGGGCGCTCCGCTCTACGTCGAGCTTCCCGCCTCGGTCGAGCTGCGCGTCTCGCACACCGATCCCGGCGTGCAGGGTGACCGCTCCACCGGCGGCAGCAAGCCCGCCACGCTGGAGACCGGGGCCGAGGTGCAGGTCCCGCTGTTCATCGAGACCGGCGAACAGATCAAGGTCGACCCGCGCGACGGCCGTTACCTCGGCCGCGTCAAGTGAGCGCGCTGGGCCGAGGCCAGCAGCGCACAGCCGGAAAGAGAGTGTGAGTTGGGCGCACGGAGCAAGGCCCGCAAACGCGCCGTGGAAGTACTCTACGAAAGCGATCTGCGCGGTCTCGATCTCGAGACGTTGTTGTCCGAACGAATCGGTTCCACCGAGGCACCCGTCGTCCAGGACTACACCGTGACCCTGGTGACCGGTGTCGCGGCTCGACTGCGGCACCTCGACGAGCTCATCGTCGAGCACGCCGAGGGCTGGACGCTGGAACGGATGCCCACGGTGGATCGAGCCGTGTTGCGTCTGGGGCTGTTCGAGCTGCTCTTCGGCGAGGACGTGCCGCCGATCGTGGCCATCGACGAGGCGGTGGATCTGGTCAAGGGGCTGTCGACCGATGACTCCCCGCGCTTCGTCAACGGGCTGATGGACCGTGTGGCGGGCAGGCGCGAGCAACTGCGCGTCCCGGCCGCGTCGGAGCAGGACGAGTCCTAGCGGGCGATTTCAGCAGGCAACACGGGACGCCGAACGGGTGGGCCGGGTAGCTCGTCGAACAGGACTGAGCACCGGTCCGGCCGGACGGTTGTGCCGGTGCGAGTCGGCCGGCACCGCCGGAACGGACCGCACCGTCGGGAACAGCTCGCACCGCCGGAACGGACCGGCGGTATCGAGAACGAACCGGGAGCCCCGCACCTCGCGAGGTGCGGGGCCGGTTTCGTCAGTCCTCCCGTGCCGGGCGGGCCTCGGGGGGCAGCACACCCCAGTCGATGAGCTGCTCGGTGAGCTCACCCGGGCTCATGTCGTAGATGATGGCCAGGGATCGCAGGTCCTCAGTGCGAATCGACAGCACCTTGCCGTTGTAGTCACCGCGCTGGCTCTGGATCGTGGCCGCGTAGCGGGCCAACGGTCCGACCTTTTCCGCGGGCAGTTGCTGCAGTCGTTCCAGGTTGATCACGACCTTCGTGGCCGGCTCGGCACCGGAGGGAACGCGCCCCTCCGGAAGCAGCTCGGCCACCGGAACACCGTAGAAGTCGGCCAGTTCGGCGAGCTTCTGCACGGTCACCGCGCGGTCGCCACGTTCATAGGACCCGACGACCACGGCCTTCCACCGCCCGCCTGACTTCTGCTCGACGCCGTGCAGCGAGAGACCCTGCTGCTGGCGGATAGCGCGGAGCTTGCCGCCCAGCGCCTTGGCGTAGTCGCCCATGTGGCGTTTCTCCGTTTCATTCGCCCCGTCAGCCTAGTGCGGATGCCGGGGAGGAAAGCTCAGATTAATACGGAGAGTAATATTCGCTCGTATGCTTCACCAGGTCAAGTTGGTCTTGCCGTGAGTGTGGCACGACACCCGTCGAACCACCCGCAAGATTGACCCCCGGCACTGGTATTCTACAGGCCAAGCTCGGCACACGCCGGGCTCCCGGCGTCCTTTAAGGACCCGTCCAGTGAGGCGGGGAAGGAGGTCCACCGTGGCGTCACGCCAGCAGGCGGGCGCGGCGGACTCGGCGCGACAGCGGGAGCTGCTGTCGCCCGGTGACGTTGCGCGCACGATCGCCAGGATCGCACACCAGATCATCGAAAAAACCGCACCGGAAAGCTCCGCCAATCGGGTCATCCTGCTCGGCATTCCGACCAGGGGAGCCCCGTTGGCGCACCGGCTCGGTGCCCGCATCGCCGACTTCAGCGGCGTGAGCGTCCCCACGGGGGTGCTCGACACCACGCTCTACCGCGACGATCTCAGGCAGCAGCCGAACCGCCCGTTGGAGCCCAGCAGCGTGCCCGCTCAGGGAGTGGACGACGCGCTGGTCGTTCTCGTCGACGACGTGCTGTTCTCCGGGCGCACCATCCGTTCCGCCCTCGACGCCCTGCGCGACCAGGGGCGCCCCCGCGCCGTCCAGTTGGCGGTGCTGGTCGACCGTGGCCACCGGGAGCTGCCCATCCGGGCGGACTACGTCGGCAAGAACGTGCCGACCTCGCGCACCGAGGACGTGGCCGTGCGCCTGAACGAGATCGACGGCCACGACGGCGTCGTGCTGCGGCGCTCGGAAGAGGAGGAGCGGTGATGCGGCACCTGTTGTCGGCCGCGGAACTGGGTGCCGAGGAAGCCACGAGTCTGCTGGACACCGCCGACACGCTCAAGCGGACCCTGCTCGGCCGCGAGGTTCGCAAGCTGCCCACCCTGCGCGGGCGCACGGTGCTGACGATGTTCTACGAGAGCTCCACCCGGACCCGGGTCTCCTTCGAGATCGCGGGCAAGTGGATGAGCGCCGATGTGATCAACGTCTCGTCCTCGGGTTCGTCGACGAGCAAGGGCGAGTCGCTGCGCGACACCGCGCTGACGCTGTCGGCGGCCGGGGCGGACTGCGTGATCGTGCGCCACCCCGCCTCGGGTGCCGCCCACCGGTTGTCCGGCTGGCTCGACGAGACGGGGACCCAGGTCGTCAACGCCGGTGACGGCATGCACGAGCACCCCACCCAGGCCCTGTTGGACGCGGCGACGCTGCGGGAGCGGCTGGGCGGACTGGACGGCCGCAGGATCGCGATCGTGGGGGACCTGCTGCACAGCAGGGTCGCCCGTTCCAACGTGCACCTGCTGCGCACCCTCGGCGCCGAGGTGGTGCTGGTCGCGCCGCCGACGCTGGTCCCGATGGGAGCGCGGCAGTGGGGAGCCGAGGTCACCGGCGATCTGGACGCCGAACTGCCCGGGCTGGACGCCGTGATGATGCTGCGGGTGCAGGCCGAGCGCATGGACGGCGCTTTCTTCCCGTCGGCGCGGGAGTACTCGCTGTCCTACGGCATGAACGAGGCCAGGCTGGCCAGGCTGCCCGAGCACGCCGTGGTCCTGCACCCCGGCCCGATGCTGCGCGGCATGGAGATCGCCTCTCGGGTGGCCGACTCCCCGAGCGCGGCCGTCGCCGAGCAGGTCCGCAACGGAGTACACGTGCGCATGGCCGTGCTCTACCACCTGCTGGCCGGAGAGGAGGTCACGGCGTGACCCAGGGCGAGAACGCACCCGCGAGCAGGGTGCTGCTCAAGGACGTACGTCCCTACGGGGAGGGCGAGCCGGTCGACCTGCTGGTCGCCGACGGCCGCATCGCCGAGATCGGCGCGGGGCCGGACGTCGAGGTCGACGAGGTCGTGCACGGCGAGGGGGCGGTGCTGCTGCCCGGCTTCGTGGACCTGCACACCCACTTGCGCGAGCCCGGCCGCGAGGACGCCGAGACCGTCGAATCGGGGGCGGTGGCCGCCGCGCTCGGCGGCTACACGGCGGTGTTCGCCATGGCCAACACCGACCCGGTGGCCGACAACGCCGTGGTCGTCGAGCACGTGTGGCGGCGGGGCCGGGAGCTCGGTCTCGTCGACGTGCACCCCGTGGGCGCGGTGACCGTGGGGCTGCGGGGCACTCAACTGGCGGAGCTGGGCACGATGGCCCGCAGCGCGGCGCGGGTGCGGGTGTTCTCCGACGACGGGCACTGCGTGGACGACCCGCTGGTCATGCGCCGGGCGTTGGAGTACACCAGCGCCTTCGGCGGTGTGGTGGCCCAGCACGCCGAGGACCCCAGGCTGACGGTGCGGGCGCAGGCCCACGAGGGGGCCAACGCCGCTCGGCTGGGGCTGACCGGCTGGCCCGCTCCCGCCGAGGAGTCGATCGTGGCCCGTGACTGCATGCTCGCCGCGCACACCGCTGGTGCGCTGCACGTCTGCCACGCCTCCAGCTCCGGCACGGCGGATTTCCTGCGCTGGTGGAAGGCCGGTGACCACGCGGGCACGGTCTCGGCGGAGGTCACCCCGCACCACCTGCTGCTCACCGACGAGCTGCTGGCGGGCTACGACCCGGTTCACAAGGTCAACCCGCCGCTGCGCACCGATGACGACGTGCACGCGCTTCGCGGGGCACTGGCCGAGGGCACGCTGGACTGCGTGGCCACCGACCACGCCCCGCACGCCGAGCAGGACAAGGACTGCGAGTGGTCGGCGGCCCGGCCGGGGATGCTCGGACTGCAGACCGCCCTGGGCGTGGTGCTGCGCACGATGGTCGAACCGGGGCTGCTCGACTGGCGTGGTCTGGCGCGCGTGATGAGCGAGCGCCCGGCGCGGATCGCCGGGCTGACCGACCAGGGACGCCCGGTGGCCGAGGGGGAACCGGCCAACCTGGTGCTGGTCGACGACGAGCACCGCTGGACGGTGCGCGCCGCGGAGCTGGCCAGCATCGCGACGAACACCCCCTACGAGGGGATGGAACTGCCGGGGCGGGTTCGAGCGACCCTGTCCCACGGGCGTCTGACCGTCCGGGACGGCGTGGTCGCTCGGGAAGGGGCGGGTCACTGATGGCGCGCGTACTCTGGGTGCTGGCGTTGGCGCTGCTGGCGGCCCTGGTCGTCTACGGCATGCGCCGGGGCTGGGTGAACCGGGCACGGCGGCAGGCCGCTCAGCTCGCGGAGTTCCCGCGAGTTCCGGAGGACCTCGACGAGCGGGACCCGCTGCTGCCCGCGGCCGAAGGACTGTACGTCGGCAGTACCCGGGCCGAGGACTGGCAGGACCGCATCGCCGTGGGCGACATCGGCCACCGTTCCGTCGCCACGGCTCAGTTGTGGTCCCACGGGTTGCTGCTGCGGCGTTCCGGGGCGAGCCCGCTGTGGATCCCGGCCGAATCGCTGATCGCGGCCCGGGTCGATCACAAACTCGCCAACAAGGTCGTTCCCGGAGCGGGACTGCTGGTCGTGACCTGGCGACTGGGCGAGCACCTACTGGACACCGGCTTCCGCGCCGAGGACACCACGGAACAGCCCCGATGGGCCGAGGCCGTGCGGGCACTGGTGCCCGGCGACGAGCCGACACGATACGAGGAGACCGCGGGTACGCGGCAGGAGGAAGCATGACCGCGCACGTTCCTGCGGCGCTGGTACTGGAGGACGGCCGGATCTTTCGGGGGCAGGCCTACGGTGACGTGGGCAGCTGCCTCGGTGAGGTCGTGTTCAGCACCGGGATGACCGGTTATCAGGAGACCCTGACCGATCCGTCGTACCACCGCCAGATCGTGGTGGCCACGGCCCCGCAGATCGGTAACACGGGGTGGAACGACGAGGACGACGAATCGCAGCGCATCTGGGTGGCGGGCTATGCCGTGCGCGACCCCGCGCGGATGCCGTCGAACTGGCGCTCGCGGCGCTCGCTGGACGAGGAGCTGTCCCGCCAGGGGGTCGTGGGGATCTCGGGACTGGACACACGCACCCTGACCCGTCACCTGCGCGAGCGCGGAGCCATGCGCGCCGGGGTGTTCTCGGGACCCGAGCTGGGCTCCGACGAGGAGATGGTGGCGCGGGTGGTCAGCAGTTCCGAGATGCTCGGCGCCGACCTGGCCGGCGACGTCACCACCGGCAGCGGCTACGTGGTGCCCGCCGAGGGGCAGCGCCGGTTCCGGGTGGCCGCGCTGGACCTGGGCATCAAGTCGAACACGCCGCGGATGCTGGCCCAGCGCGGCATCGAGACCCACGTGCTGCCGCTGTCGTCGACGATGGAGGAGCTGCTGGCCGTGGCCCCGGACGGGGTGTTCCTGTCCAACGGCCCGGGTGACCCGGCCACGGCCGAGCACGCGGTCGAGCTGACCAGGCAGGTGCTGTCGCGCGGGCTGCCGCTGTTCGGGATCTGCTTCGGCAACCAGCTGCTGGGCCGCGCGCTCGGCCGCGACACCTACAAGCTGCGCTACGGGCACCGGGGCATCAACATCCCGGTGATCGACGCGGCCACCGGAAAGGTGGCGATCACCGCCCAGAACCACGGGTTCGCCGTGGCCGGCGAGCCGGGCGAGCACTTCGACACCGACTTCGGCCGGGCGATGGTCAGTCACCACTGCGCCAACGACGGTGCCGTCGAGGGACTGCGGCTGCTCGACGCCCCCGCGTTCAGCGTGCAGTACCACCCCGAGGCGGCGGCGGGTCCGCACGACGCCGCGCCGCTGTTCGATTCCTTCGCAGACCTGATGAGTGAGGCACGCTGATGCCCAAGCGCACTGACATTCGGCACGTCCTGGTCATTGGATCCGGCCCGATCGTGATCGGACAGGCGTGCGAGTTCGACTACTCCGGTACCCAGGCGTGCCGGGTGCTCACCCAGGAGGGCATCCGGGTCAGTCTGGTCAACTCCAACCCGGCCACGATCATGACCGATCCGGAGTTCGCCGACGCCACCTACGTCGAGCCCATCACCCCCGAGTTCGTCGAGAAGGTCATCGACGCCGAGCGCCCGGACGCGCTGCTGGCGACCCTGGGCGGGCAGACGGCGCTGAACACGGCGATGGAGCTGGACGAGCGCGGGATCCTGGAGGCCTACGGGGTCGAGCTGATCGGCGCCGACATCGCCGCGATCCAGCGCGGCGAGGATCGCCAGCGGTTCAAGGACATCGTGCGCTCGATCGGGGGGCAGGTGCCGGAGAGCACCGTGTGCACCTCGATGGAGCAGGTGCGCGCCTTCGTCGCCGAGCGCGGGCTGCCGGTGGTCGTCCGGCCCAGCTTCACGATGGGCGGGCTGGGTTCGGGCATGGCCCACACCCACGAGGAACTCGAACGCATGGCCTCGTTGGGGCTGACCGAGTCCCCGGTGCACGAGGTGCTCATCGAGGAGAGCGTGCTCGGCTGGAAGGAGTACGAGCTGGAGCTGATGCGCGACCACGCCGACAACGTGGTGGTCGTGTGCTCCATCGAGAACGTCGACCCGATGGGGGTGCACACCGGCGACTCGACCACGGTGGCCCCGTCCATGACGCTGACCGACCGCGAGTACCAGCACATGCGCGACGTCGGCATCGACGTGTTGCGCGAGGTCGGAGTCGACACGGGTGGGTGCAACATCCAGTTCGCCATCCATCCGGAGACCGGGCGGATGGTCGTCATCGAGATGAACCCGCGGGTCTCGCGGTCCTCGGCGTTGGCGTCGAAGGCCACCGGCTTCCCCATCGCCAAGATCGCGGCCAAGCTGGCGATCGGCTACACCCTCGACGAGATCACCAACGACATCACCGGTGAGACCCCGGCCAGCTTCGAGCCGACGCTGGACTACGTGGTGGTCAAGACCCCGCGGTTCGCCTTCGAGAAGTTCCCCGGCGCCGACGAGACGCTGACCACGACGATGAAGAGCGTCGGCGAGTCCATGGCCCTGGGGCGCAACTTCAGCGAGGCGCTGGGCAAGGCGCTGCGCTCCACCGAGACCTCCCGGGTCGGTTTCTGGACCGGCCCCGATCCCGAGGGCGCGACCCTGCGGGCCACGCTCGACGAGCTCGGCGCCGGTCACGACGGCCGGCTCTACACCGTCGAGCGCGCGCTGCGCATGGGCGCGACCGTGCAGCAGGTTCACGAGGCCTCGGGGATCGATCCGTGGTTCGTCGACCAGATCGCTGCGCTGGTCGAACTGCGCGCCGAACTCGTCGCCACTCCCGTGCTGGATGCCGAGCTGCTGCGCCGCGCCAAGCGCGCGGGCGCGTCGGACCGCCAGATCGCCGCACTGCGCCCGGAGCTGGCCGGGGAGGACGGAGTGCGCAGCCTGCGCCACCGCCTCGACGTCCGCCCGGTGTTCAAGACGGTGGACACCTGCGCCGCCGAGTTCGCCGCGCGGACGCCGTACCACTACTCCGCCTACGAGTCCGACCCGGCAGCGGAGTCCGAGGTCGAGCCGCAGCACGAGCGCCGGAAGGTGCTCATCCTCGGTTCGGGGCCGAACCGGATCGGTCAGGGCATCGAGTTCGACTACTCCTGCGTGCACGCCGCGATGGGGCTGCGCGAGGCCGGCTTCGAGACCGTGATGGTCAACTGCAACCCGGAGACGGTCTCCACCGACTACGACACCTCCGACCGGCTGTACTTCGAGCCGTTGACCTTCGAGGACGTCCTCGAGGTCGTCCACGCCGAGCAGGCCTCCGGCACGGTGGCCGGGGTGATCGTCCAGCTCGGCGGGCAGACCCCGCTGGGACTGGCCCAGCGGTTGTCCGAGGCCGGGGTGCCGATCGTGGGGACTCCGCCGGAGGCGATCCACCTCGCGGAGGAGCGCGGCGCCTTCGGCGAGGTGCTGACCACCGCCGGACTGCCCGCTCCCAGCTACGGCATGGCGACCTCCTTCGAGGGCGCCAAGCGCATCGCCGACGACATCGGGTACCCGGTGCTGGTGCGCCCGTCCTACGTGCTCGGCGGGCGCGGCATGGAGATCGTCTACGACGAGGCCTCGCTGGAGAACTACATCGCCCGGGCCACCGAGGTCACTCCGGAGCACCCGGTGCTGGTGGACAACTTCCTCGACGACGCCATCGAGATCGACGTCGACGCGCTGGCCGACGGCACCGACGTCTACATCGGCGGCGTGATGGAGCACATCGAGGAGGCCGGTATCCACTCCGGTGACTCCGCCTGCGCCCTGCCCCCGATCACCCTGGGCCGCCAGGAGGCCGAGAAGGTGCGGCGCTGCACCGAGGCACTGGCCCAGGGGCTGGGGGTGCGCGGGCTGCTCAACGTGCAGTACGCGCTCAAGGACGACGTGCTCTACGTCCTGGAGGCCAACCCGCGCGCCTCCCGCACGGTCCCGTTCGTGTCCAAGGCCACGGCCGCGCCGCTGGCCAAGGCCGCCGCCCGCGTCATGCTCGGCGGCAAGATCGCCGAACTGCGCGGGGAGGGCGTGCTGCCCGCCGTCGGTGACGGGGTCGACCTGCCCTCCGACGCCCCGGTCGCGGTCAAGGAGGCCGTGCTGCCCTTCCACCGCTTCCGGACGCCGGAGGGCCACGGCATCGACTCGCTGCTCGGCCCGGAGATGAAGTCCACAGGCGAGGTCATGGGCATCGACACCTCCTTCGGCCAGGCCTTCGCCAAGTCACAGACCGCCGCCTACGGCTCGCTGCCGACCTCGGGGCGGATGTTCGTGTCGGTGGCCAACCGCGACAAGCGCTCCATGGTCTTCCCGATCAAGCGGCTGGCCGACCTGGGCTTCGAGATCCTGGCCACGATCGGCACCGCCGAGGTGCTGCGCCGCAACGGCATCCCCTGCTCGGTGGTGCGCAAGCACACCGAGGAACCGGCAGCCGACGAGCGCGACGTGATCGAGCTGATCCGCTCCGGCGAGATCGACATGATCGTCAACACCCCCTACGGCAATCCCGGACCGCGCGTCGACGGCTACGAGATCCGCACCGCCGCCGTTTCCCGCGACATCCCGTGCATCACGACGGTGCAGGGCACCGCCGCGGCTGTGCAGGGCATCGAGGCCGCGATCCGGGGCAGCATCGGGGTTCGCCCGCTGCAGGCCCTGCAGGCCTCTCTGCGGGACGCTCAGGGCGGTGAGAAGCGGTGACGACGGTGCGTGCGGGCTTCGGCAAGCGTCTCCAGGACGCGATGGCCGCACGCGGCCCGCTGTGCGTGGGCATCGACCCGCACCCGGCACTGCTGCAGGCGTGGGGGCTGGACGAGACGCCGGCTTCGCTGGAGCGGTTCGCGATGACCGCGGTGGAGGCGCTGGCCGGTGAGGTCGCGGTGCTCAAGCCGCAGTCGGCCTTCTTCGAGATCTACGGTTCGGCCGGGGTGGCCGTGCTGGAGCGCGTGATCGCCGAAGCCCGGCAGGCGGGCGCGCTCGTGGTGCTGGACGTCAAACGCGGCGACATCGGCTCCACCATGACCGCCTACGCCAACGCCTACCTCGACGAGCACTCGCCGTTGGCCGCCGACGCGATGACCGTCTCGCCCTACCTGGGCTACGGATCGCTGGCTCCGGCGCTGGGCATCGCCGAGCAGACCGGGCGCGGGGTGATCGTGCTGGCCCGTACCTCCAACCCGGAGGGGGCCGGGCTGCAGCGCGCGGTGAACCAGGAAGAGCGTTCGGTGGCGCAGTCGATCGTCGACGCCGCCGCGGAGAGCAACGCCGGTGCGGATCCGATGGGCTACGTCGGGGTGGTGGTCGGGGCGACGTTGCGTGGCGGTGAGCTGGACCTGTCCGCCCTCAACGGCCCGATCCTGGCTCCGGGGCTGGGGGCGCAGGGAGGAAGCGTACAGGGCCTGCGTGCCGTGTTCGGTTCGGCTCTGCCCCACGTACTGCCCGCCGCGGCCCGGGAGGTGCTGCGGCACGGCCCCGGCGTGGCCGACCTGCGCACCGCCGCGCACCGTTTCCGCGACGACTTGGTGGCGGTGTTCAACGCCTGACGAAGCGGACCGGAGGGCCCGGGCTCCCGGGGTCTGTCGACTTGGTCGAATGGTGGCGTGACAGCTTCAAGACGCACATCCACGGCTTCAGCCGTTCCCGGCTCCCCGGTTTCGAGGATCGGCTTGCGGGAACGTTTACACGCGTTGGTAACGCGGCACTCGCGCGCCCTCGTTCTCGCTTCGGTACCGCTTCTGGTCTTCTCGGTGTGGTACGTGCTCCTGCGCTTCCCCACCTGGGAAGAGGGCGAGGGCCTCCAACTCGACGGTGATTTCCAGGTTTACCGCTGGGCCGTGCACACCTGGCTGGCCGGCGGCGACATCATCGAGAACTGGGCTCCACTGTGGGACGGCGGGAAGCTGCCCTGGGTGTATCCCCCGTTCGCCCTGTTGCCGCTGAGCGTGTTCGCCCTGCCACCGCTCACGGTGGGAGTGCTGCTGATGTGGGCCGTGGACCTGGCGGTCATCGGCACGATGCTTTACCTGATCGTGCGCCATCGCTGGCCCGGCGTGGGATCTCGCGGCGCGCTGGCCGTCGCGGCCGTCGTGCTCCCGATCACGTTGTGGTGGGAACCCGTCTACTCGTGCTTCGCCCAGGGCCAGGTCAATATCGCGCTGATGGGCCTGATCGCCGTGGACTGCCTCGTGCGGAACCCGCGATGGCCGCGCGGACTGCTGGTGGGCATCGCCGCCGCGATCAAGCTCATGCCCGCGGCGTTCCTGCTGTACTTCCTGTTCCGCAGGGACTTTCGAGCCGCGGTGACCGGTGCGGTCACCGCGGCGGTGTGCACGCTGCTCGGCTTCGTGATCGCCTTCAAAGCGTCGGTGGACTACTGGTTCCGCTACGGTCCGGCTTCCTCCGTGGCAGGCCATTCCGGCGACACCAACCAGTCGGTCCTGGGCGTGGTCGCGCGGTGGGATCTCCAGCCGGTGGTGCAGTACGGAACCTGGGTGGCCGTCTGCCTCCTGCTGGCCGTCGTGCTCGCACGCACGGTCGGCAGGGTCGACCCGCCGGTGGCGATGACGTTGACCGGGTTGTTCGCGTTGCTGGCTTCGCCGACGTCCTGGTCGAGTCACTGGGTCTGGGTCGCTCCCGGTCTCCTGATCCTGCTCGGCTCCGCGGTGCGGGCCCGGAGCATCAGCCGACTGGCACTCGTCGTGGTGATCGCCATCGCGGCCAGGAAGATGCCGTTTCGCGTGCTCGCGGCCGACGACGTCCCCGCGTTGCTGTGGGTACCGCAGCAGCTCGTGGGCAACGCCTACGTCGTTCTCGGGACGGCGCTGTTGCTGCTGACGGGCTGGCAGGCGACCCGCAAGCGCGGGGCGGGACTGCAGCTCGAGCCAGAAGCCGATGTCGCGAGGTCATACGGTTGAGGCGTGCCTCCGCGAGCGACGCGTAATGACCGGCCTCCTGCTCTCGGTTGTCCGACGGAAGACGTCGGCGTGCTCGCGGCCTCGGCGCTCGACCGATGACCTCGACCGATGACACTGCCGGGCAAACCTGCCAGGCTCCGTGCCCCGTTCCTCGGTGTGCTGGTCGCGCTCGTCGTGATCGCACTGATCGCCGGTGGTCTCGCCTCGCTTTCCCGTACCGGGGGCCGGTGCCGGCGCTTTCGACCTGTGCAGGTACGAGCGCTACCATAGCCCTTCGAGCTCGCTGCGCAGGGGCTGGAGCGTTGTTCGCTCGACGGTCGAGAACGCGTGAGCTGTGTCGCGAGGAACCGGGGAATCGTGAGTGATTGGTCACGTCCGGTGTCCTCCGTCGTCCGGGGTCGGCTTGACCTGCGAAGGAACTTCCGAAGGTGTCCGAGCATGACGGAAACCGGACAGTTCGGAATAGTTTTGCCCCTGGTTAGTGCACTTCGGTGTCGTTGTTGGTAGTACTTGCAGCGGCCGAAGTGCTCGTGCAAGCCGTGTACGAGTTCGTCGGCAATCCCGGCGGTGGAACCGCGGCGGGACCGGAACGTCAAAGTCGGACCCCGCGTTGTAGCTGTCTGACCAGGGCCGGTACCGTCGCCGCACCGATCAAGAGCAACCCACATCACGGAGGACATGGTGGCCCTTCCCCAGCTGACAGAGGAGCAGCGGGCCGCGGCACTGGAAAAGGCGGCTGCCGCCCGTCGTGCCCGAGCTGAGCTCAAGGAGCGCCTCAAGCGCGGTGGGACCAGCCTGGCCGAGGTCCTGGACAGTGCCGACAGTGACGAGACCTTGGGCAAGATGAAGGTCTCGGCGCTGCTGGAGGCCCTTCCCGGCGTGGGCAAGGTCCGCGCCCAGCAGATCATGGAGCGGCTGGAGATCGCCAACAGCCGCAGGCTGCGTGGATTGGGCGAGCGGCAGCGCAAGGCACTGCTCGCCGAGTTCAGCGGCGCGTGAGCGACGTCACGACCGGCGTTGAGCCGGGGTTCGCCCCTCGTGGCGAGCCCCGGCTCACCGTCGTTTCCGGACCCTCCGGCGTCGGCAAGTCGAGTGTGATCGACGAGCTCCGCGACAAGGCCCCCGAGATCTACTTCAGCGTCTCGGTGACCACTCGGCCGTCCCGGCCGGGGGAAGTGGACGGGGTGCACTACCACTTCGTCGACGTCGACGAGTTTCAGCGCATGGTGGCCGCGGGCGAGATGCTGGAGTACGCCCACTACGCGGGCAACTACTACGGGACGCCGCGCGAGCCCGTCGAGCGGGCTCTGGCCGCGGGCAGACCGGCCGTGCTGGAGATCGAGCTTCAGGGTGCGCGCCAGGTGCGTGCGAGCATGCCCGAGGCCCGGTTGGTGATGCTGCTGCCGCCGTCCTGGGAGGCGTTGGTGGACCGTCTGGTCGGCCGTCGCACCGAGGACGAGGAAGTGGTGCGCCGACGGCTGGACACGGCCAAACGTGAGCTCGACGCCCGTACGGAGTTCGACGCTGCGGTGGTCAACGCCGATGTGCGGTCCGCGGCCGATGAGCTGGTACGATTGATAGTCGGTCCCGGTGCGAGCTAGGCCCGGTGCGAGCTGGCTCCGATGTGAGCTGGTTCCGTTCCGTGTTCGTCGACGATTGCTGTTGGATGGCCCGGGTTGAACAGCCCGAGTCGAACAGCACGCGGAACCGGGTTTCCGCTCCAGGGATCATCCCTCCCGCACGCAACGAGCAGGAGCCACGAACGTGAGCATCCCCGACGCGCTGACCGCTCTGAACAGCCAGTCCAACAACGCCCAGCCGCGCAGCACCCCGGAGGGCATCACGAACCCTCCGATCGACGACCTGCTCGAGAAGGTCAGTTCGAAGTACGCGTTGGCGATCTACTCCGCCAAGCGCGCGCGTCAGATCAACGATTACTACGCCCAGCTCGGTGAGGGGCTGCTGGAGTACGTGGGTCCGCTGGTCGAGCCCGGCCCGCGCGAGAAGCCGTTGTCGATCGCGCTGCGTGAGATTCACTCCGGTGTGCTCCAGCACACCGAGGGCGAGTGACCTCGGAGTCGTCCGAGGACCGCCCGCCCCGGGTGGTCCTCGGGGTCGGCGGCGGCATCGCCGCGTACAAGGCCTGTGACGTACTGCGGCGCCTGACCGAGACCGGTCACCGGGTCCGGGTGGTGCCGACGGAGGCCGCGCTGCGCTTCGTCGGCGCGGCCACTTTCGAGGCGCTGTCCGGCCAGCCCGTGCACACCGGCGTGTTCTCCGACGTCGCCGACGTGCAACACGTGCGGTTGGGGCAGGAAGCCGATCTGGTCGTGGTGGTACCGGCCACCGCCGATCTGCTCGGCCGGACCGCCCACGGGCTCGCCGACGACCTGCTGACCTCCACGCTGCTCACCGCGCGGTGCCCGGTGCTGATGGTGCCGGCGATGCACACCGAGATGTGGGAGCACGCGGCCACGCGGGACAACATCGCCCTGCTGCGTGCCAGGGGGGTGACCGTCGCCGAGCCCGCGAGCGGGCGTCTGACCGGCGCCGACACCGGAAAGGGCCGACTGCCGGACCCGGCCGAGATCATCGATCTCGCCCGATTGCTGTTGACCGAGCCCGCCGCGTTGCCCCGCGACCTGGAAGGTCGTCACGTGGTCATCTCCGCCGGAGGCACGCGCGAGCCACTGGATCCGGTGCGCTACCTCGGCAACCGCTCATCGGGGCGCCAGGGTTACGCGCTGGCTCGGGTGGCCGCGCACCGTGGTGCTCGGGTCACGTTGGTCTCGGCGCACACGATCGACCTCGTCGAACCCGCCGGTGTCCGGATGGTGCCGGTCGGCACCGCCGAGGAGCTGCGCGTGGCGATGCTGACCGAGTCGGACGGCGCCGACGCCGTGGTGATGTCCGCGGCCGTGGCCGACTTCCGGCCGGTGAGCCGGGACGACCACAAGATAAAGAAGAGTGACCACGCCCCCGCCGCGCTGGAGCTCGCCCACAACCCCGACATCCTCGCCGAGTTGATCGCCGAGCGCGCGGCCGGGCGGCTCGACATCCGGGTGCTCGCCGGGTTCGCGGCCGAGACCGGTGATCCCGACACCACCGTGCTCGAGTACGGCCGCAGCAAGCTCGCCCGCAAGGGCTGCGATCTGCTGGTGGTCAACGCCGTGGGGGACGGGCGTGCGTTCGAGGTCGAGGACAACGCGGGGTGGCTGCTGGGGTCGGGTGACATCGAGCGCCAGATTCCCCACGGCGCGAAATCCCTGCTGGCGTCCAGAGTGTGGGATGCTGTGGGGGAGCAGTTCGCCCTCGACGGGGGCCGACCGTAGGCTGAGTCTGTCACCCAGGGTGACCAGAAACAGTGACGATGTGAGCCGGTGGTGTAGTGGTGAGTCGGCAACCAGTAGGCGGCGATCAGGTCGATCGCAGGTTGTTCACGAGTGAGTCGGTGACCGAGGGTCATCCGGACAAGATGGCCGATGCGATCAGTGATGCGATTCTGGACGCGATGCTGGCCCAGGACCCGCGCTCGCGCGTGGCGATGGAGACGATGATCACCACGGGTCAGGTGCACCTGGCCGGTGAGGTCACCACCGAGGCCTACGTCGACATCCCGACCCTGGTACGGGACAAGATCCTGGAGATCGGTTACGACGACTCGGCCAAGGGCTTCGACGGCACGACCTGCGGCATCAACGTGGCCATCGACCAGCAGTCGCCGGACATCGGGCAGGGCGTGGACACCGCCCACGAGTCCCGGGTCGAGGGCGCCATCGACGAGATCGCCAGCCAGGGCGCCGGTGACCAGGGGCTGATGTTCGGTTACGCCTCCAGCGAGACCGACGAGCTGATGCCGCTGCCGATCGCCCTGGCCCACCGGTTGTCCCGGAGGTTGGCGCGGGTACGCAAGGACGGGGTGTTGCCGTACCTGCGTCCGGACGGCAAGACCCAGGTCACCGTCGAGTACGCCGGCGACCAGCCGGTGCGCCTGGACACGGTGGTGGTCTCCACCCAGCACTCCGACGAGGTCGATCTCGCGAGCAAGCTCGGCGAGGACATCGGCGAACACGTGATCGGTCCGGAGATCGCGGCGCTGGACATCGACACGAGCGATTACCGCCTGCTGGTGAATCCGACGGGTCGGTTCGTCACGGGTGGTCCGATGGGTGACTGCGGTCTGACCGGCCGTAAGATCATCGTGGACACCTACGGGGGCATGGCGCGTCACGGTGGTGGTGCCTTCTCCGGTAAGGACCCGTCGAAGGTGGACCGTTCGGCGGCGTACGCCACGCGGTGGGTGGCCAAGAACATCGTGGCGGCCGGGTTGGCCGAGCGGGTCGAGGTGCAGACGGCCTTCGCGATCGGCAAGGCGGCGCCGGTGGGCCTGTTCGTGGAGACCTTCGGGACCGAGAACGTGGATCCGGACAAGATCCAGGCGGCGATCAACCAGGTCTTCGACCTGCGTCCGGCGGCCATCATCCGGGACCTGGACCTGCTGCACCCGATCTATGCTCCGACGGCGGCGTACGGTCACTTCGGCCGGACCGACGTGGACCTGCCCTGGGAGCGCACCAACCGCGTCCAGGCGCTCCGCGACGCCGCCAACGCCTAGGAGCGACGCCTCGCTCCGCGGGAACCACATAACCCGCGTCGAGTTGTGTGGTGGTTATCCGGTTTCGCGCGAAACCGGGGAAGTCCGATTTCGCGCGAAGCCGGGAATTTCCACTACCGCGCGAGTGCCGGCGACGGTGCGCTCGGGGTCGTCGGTGCCAGCGTCGTTGCCGGGCTCTGGGCGCCGGAGCACAGGGCCCGGCCGAGGAAAGCGCCGCGGGCCCTGTCGATCGGGTGCGGTTGTGGACGGCCGTTCGGTCCCAGGTGCTGATACTTGGTCAGGTTCATCCCGTAGCTCAGCTGCTCGGAACCGTCCTCGTCGTGCAGCGACAACGTCCCCATGCCGAACACGGCACCGTCGTGGCCCCAGAACGTGCCGCACCGCCCGAGGTCGAACCTCCTCAGTCCCAGCCCGTAGCCACCGATCCTGGTGCCGTTCTGCATCACCGGTACGGTGCGCTTCATCTCCGCCAGCTGCTCCGGTTCCAGCAGTTCACCACCCAGCAACGCCCGGTAGAAGGTGTTGAGGTCCTGCGGGGTGGAGATCAGTGCTCCCGCGGTCGAGGCCCAGGACATGTTGAACACGCTGTACTCACCCCTGCGCTCGGGCAGGTGGTACAGCGCCTCGTAGGCCTTGCTGTGCGGGCCGAGAACGAACGGGGTCGGTCCGGGGAAGTACGTGTCGCGCAGCCCCAGCGGCCGGATGACGTCGCGGCTGATGACGAACCGGGCGGGCTTGCCGGTGATCTTCTCCAGCAGTTGCCCGGCGATGACGTAGTTGGTGTTGGAGTACGACCACTTCTCACCGGGGGCACCGGTCGGCGGCAGGCTCAGGCCGATCTCGACGAGCCGTTCAGGCCGCCAGTTTCGGAACCGGTTGGCCTCCAAGCTCGCCAGCGACCCCTGGCTCCAGGACTCGAAGGTCCCGTTGACGTGGTCGGCGATACCGCTGGTGTGGTTGAGCAGCATCCGCACGGTGATGCGCTGTCCGCGCTCACCTCCGACGAGCGCGGGAAGGTACTTCCCGATGGGAGCGTCCAGTTCGATGCGGCCCCTGCCCACCTGCTGTAGCACGGCCGTGGCGGTGAAGCTCTTCGTGATGCTGCCCACGCGGTGGTGGTATCCCGCCCGCAGCGGCCGCTCGGTGCGTATGTCGGCGACCCCGGCGGCGCCCGTCCACGACTCGTCGCCGTGGCGGACCGCCGCCTGGATCCCCGGCATCCCGGCCTCGTGCACGGCGTCGATCCGGGACCGGAGCGACGGTGCCTCCGCGGAGGAGGTGGCTGCGGCCGTGGGGACGAATCCGACCACCGTGGCCAGTCCCACGGCGGTCAGCGCACGTCGTAATCGTGGCGATGATCTCGGCATCGTGCTCCCTCGCGAAGAGATCGGAGAATGACGAAAAACATTCAACCCGATCGAGGACTATGACGGGAGCAAAACGTGAAAACTAGTCACAAGAGTTGTCCGGCGTGGGGATCCCCGGCGAAGCCGACCTGACGCCAGGCCTCGTAGACGGCCACGGCCGCCGAGTTGGCCAGGTTCATCGAGCGGATCCCGGGCACCATCGGAATGCGCACGCGGTCGGTGACCTGCTCGGAACGCAGCACGTGGTCCGGAAGGCCGCTCGACTCGACGCCGAACAGCAGCACGTCGCCCCGCTCGTACTCGACGTGGTGGTAGGAGCGCTCGGCCGATCCGGTGAACGCGAAGACCCGCTGCGGCCGCAGGTACTGCCACACCGCGTCCAGATCCTCGTGGACGTGCAGTACCGCTCGGTCGTGGTAGTCCAGACCGGCACGCCGCAGGTGCGCGTCGTCCACGGAGAATCCCAGGGGCTCGACGAGGTGCAACTCGCAACCCGCTCCGGCGGTCATGCGGATCGCGTTGCCGGTGTTGCCCGGGATCTCGGGCCGGTAGAAGACGACGTGGAACACGCGAGGACCTTTCACACTGATCGGACGTCATCGTAGTCCTCGGCGATCCGGGTTCCGACGGCGGCGACCGACGACCGCGGTGGACCGGCGGTGAGTAGGTTGGGGGGTCGACGTCGTCGACAGGCAGGTGTGCATGGCAGGTTCACGATCCCCCCGAGTGGTGGCACCGGAACTGCCCGTGGCGCGGGTCGCCGTGGACGTCTCGCTGCCCCACCTGGACCGACCCTTCGACTACCTCGTCCCCGAGCGGCTGCACGCCGATGCCGTGCCGGGGTGCCGGGTGCGGGTGCGGTTCAACCGGCAGCTGTTGGACGGCTTCCTGCTGGAGCGCGTCGCCGAGTCCGAGTTCCCGGGACGGTTGGCCTGGCTGGAGCGGGTGATCTCGCCCGAACAGGTGCTCTCCGCCGACCTGCTGGGTCTGGCGCGCACCGTGGCGACCCACTACGCCGGAACGCTCAGCGACGCGCTGCGCCTGATCGTGCCTCCGCGCCACGCTCGCGTCGAGCAGGAGGCACTGCGTCCGGCCGTGGCACCGCCCGCTCGGCCGCGGGCCGAGCCCTGGTCCCGCTACGAGCACGGTGCCGCCTTCCTGGAGGCCGTCCACGCGGGGAAACCGGCGCGGGTGGTGTGGCAGGCCCTGCCCGGTGAGGACTGGCCCGCCAGGCTGGCCGAGGCGGCGGCGACGTCGGCGGCCGGGGGCCGTTCGGCGTTGATCGTGGTCCCGGATCACCGCGACGTGCGACGGCTGGAGACGGCGTGCGCGGCGCTGCTCGGAGAGGCGGGCGTGGTCGCGCTGACGGCCGACCTCGGTCCCGCCGAGCGGTACCGGCGGTGGCTGGCCGTGCACCGTGGCGCGGTGCGGGTGGTGGTGGGCACACGTGCGGCCATGTTCGCGCCGGTTCACGACCTGGGCCTGGCCGTGGTGTGGGACGACGGCGACGAACTGCACGCCTATCCGCAGTCTCCGTACCCGCACGCCCGCGACGTGCTGGCGCGCCGTGCCCACTCGGCGGGTGCCGCGCTGGTGGTCGGCGGTTTCGCCCGGACGGCGGAGGCGGCCCTGTTGGTCGAGTCCGGGTGGGCACACGAGGTGGTGGCACACCGCGACGTCGTGCGCCGGGCCGCTCCGCGCGTGACGGCGATCGGCGAGGACGACACGCAGGTGGCCAGGGATCCGACCGTGCGGGCCGCCCGGCTGCCCTCGGTGGCGTTCCAGGCCGCGCGCTCCGCGCTGGAACAGCGAGCGCCCGTGCTCGTCCAGGTTCCCAGGCGGGGCTACGTGCCCGCGCTCGCGTGCGCCCGGTGCCGCGAGCGCGCCCACTGCCGCCGGTGCGCGGGTCCGCTCGCGTTGCCCGGTGGCACCGCCGAGGACGGGGCCGCGCGACCGGCCGCTTGCCGGTGGTGCGGGGCGACGGAGGCGGCGTTTCGCTGCTCGGCCTGTGGGGATCGGCGACTGCGCGCGGTGGCGATTGGCGCGGGGCGCACCGCCGAAGAGCTGGGGCGCGCGTTCAGCGGTGTGACTGTGCGTACTTCCGGGGGCGGGGGTGTGCTGGAGTCCGTGCCCGCCGCGCCGGCCCTGATCGTGGCCACCCCCGGAGCGGAACCGGTCGCCGAGGGCGGATACGGGGCCGCGCTGCTGCTCGACGGCCGGACCCTGTTGGCCAGGCCGGACCTGCGTGCCACGGAGAACGCCCTGCGCCTGTGGTTCGCCGCGGCGGCGATGGTGCGCCCCGCGCGGGAGGGCGGCAGGGTGGTGGTCATGGCCGAGTCCGTGCTGCAACCGGTGCAGGCTCTGGTGCGGTGGGACCCCTCCTGGCACGCGGCGCTGGAGCTGGACGGACGGCGGGAACTGGGTTTCCCCCCGGCGAAGCGGGTCGCCGCGGTCGACGGAACACCCGACGCGGTGGCCGACATGGTGGACTCGGTGGAGCTGCCCTCCACCGGTGAGGTTCTCGGTCCCGTCCCGCTCGGCGAGGTCGACGAGGACGGCGCGGCCGAGCGGGAACGCGCCCTGCTGCGAGTGGAGCGTCACGAGGGCCGGGCACTGGCGCAGGCCCTGCGGGATGCCCAGGCCGTGCGAGCCGCCCGCAAGAACACCGAACCCGTGCGGGTGCAGGTGGATCCGTTCCAACTGCTCTGAGGCGCGACTGTTCCGGAGTGCAGCGGCACCTGATCGATACAGCCCCAGGTTTGACCGAAGTGGACAGCGGGCATCCGGGGGATTCCAGCCAGGAAATCGACAGGTACAAGGAGCGATCACGATGGTTCTCGCACAAGGTGGCGGATTCAACGTTTTGGGGAGTCTGCAGAGCGCGTTCACCACGCTGATGGGATACGTTCCACAGATCATCGGCGCGCTGGTGGTGCTCGTCGTCGGGTACATCATCGCGAAACTGCTCCGAATGGGAATCACGAAACTGCTCAAGAAGTTTCGGATGGATGAACGACTGAAGTCGGGCGGCAGCGGGAGCTACGTCGAGAGGGTAAGTCCGGAAGGCAGCCCTTCGCGGTTGGTCGGGACCGTGGTGTTCGCGGTACTCATGGTCTTCGTGCTCTCCTCCGCGGTGGGCACGCTCGGGATTCCGGCCCTCACGGGATTCATGAACGTGGTGCTGGGTTACCTGCCGCGCGTGATCGCGGCGTTGCTGATCTTCGTGGCGGCAGCGGCGATCGCGGGTGTGGTCGGCGGTCTGGCACGCCGGACGCTGGGGGACACCCCGGTCGGCCGGATGGCCGGGATGGCCGGCCCGACCCTGGTCATGGCGATCGGGGTGTTCATGATCCTGACGCAGCTGCGGATCGCCCCGACGATCGTCATGATCACCTACACTGCGCTGATCGGTGCGTTGGCGCTGGGCGCGGCGCTGGCCTTCGGTCTCGGTGGCCGGGAGGCGGCTGGCGAGATGATCAATTCGGGCTACCGTCGTGCGCAGCGTGAGATGCCCACCCAGCGCTCCGGCGCCGAGAGCCGTGCCGGCCAGGAGCAGGGCTCCGAGGCGGAACGCGGGGCAGGGGCGCACCGGCCGAGCTGACCACTTTCCGAAGTGGTTGTCCCGACAGCGCGAACACGGCAAGATACCCAACGCTACCGGCGCTGTGGAGGTTGGGATGGTGTTCGCCAGATCGGTGCGGATCGCGTTCTGCCTGGTGGTCTCGTGCGCGCTCGTCGCGCCCACGGCCTCGGCCGTTCCCGTGGGCTCGGCCCCACCTCCGCGGTCCCCCTCGAAACCACCGCCGAAGCTGGCCACGGCCGTCGGGCACGGCGGAGCCGTCTCCAGCGTGGACCCCTACGCGACGCGGATCGGTATTCGGACATTGCGTCGGGGAGGCACCGCCACGGACGCCGCCGTGGCGGTGGCTGCTGCGCTGGGCGTCACCGAGCCCTACTCCTCGGGCATCGGCGGCGGTGGTTACTTCGTGCACCACGACGCCGACACCGGCGAGGTCTCCACGATCGACGGGAGGGAAACCGCTCCCGCCGCCGCGAGCGAGGACCTGTTCGTGGAGAACGGTGAACCCCTCTCGTTCGACGAGGCCGTCACCAGCGGTCTGTCGGTCGGCGTGCCCGGTACGGCCGCGACCTGGCAGCGCGCGCTGCGGGAGTGGGGCGAGATGGACCTGGGCCGGGTGCTGCGCCCGGCCCAACGACTGGCCGGGAAGGGCTTCGTCGTCGACGAGACGTTCCGCGCGCAGACGGCGCGGAACGAGGAGCGCTTCCGCGACTTCCCGGCCAGTCGGAAGCTGTTCCTGCCGGGCGGTGAGCTTCCCGAGGTGGGCAGCGTGTTCCGCAACCCCGCCCTGGCCGAAACCTACGGACTGCTCGCCAGGAAGGGGCCGGCCCCGTTCTACGAGGGCGAGATCGGTGCCGACATCGCCGAGACGGTGCGGGAGCCCGGGGTCGCCCCCGGTGCCGACCGAGTCGTCCGGCCCGGCGGGATGACCCGTGCCGACCTGGCGAACTACCGCACGATCGAGCGCGCGCCCACGCACGTCGAGTACCGCGACGCCGACGTTTACGGCATGGCGCCGTCCAGCTCCGGGGGCACGACGGTCGGCGAGGCGCTCAACATCCTGGAGCGCACCGACCTGTCCGAGGCCGACAAGGCCGAGTACCTGCACCGCTTCCTGGAGGCGACCAAGCTCTCCTTCGCCGACCGCAACCGCTGGGTGGGTGATCCCGCCTTCTCCGACGTGCCGACCGAGGAGCTGCTCGGCCAACGCTTCGCCGACTCCCGGGAGTGCCTGATCGAGCCCGATTCGGTCCTGGAGGCCCCGGTCGCGGCCGGCGACCCGAGGGACCCGCACCGATGCCGCCCGCGGACCTCGAAGGCCGAACTCCCCTACGAGGGCCCCAGCACCACGCATCTGACGGTCGCCGACGCCGCGGGCAACGTGGTCTCCTACACGCTGACGATCGAGCAGACCGGCGGCAGCGGTATGACCGTGCCCGGACGCGGTTTCCTGCTCAACAACGAGCTCACCGACTTCTCGTTCACGCCGAACACACCGGGCGTGCCCGACCCGAACCTGCCCGGGCCGGGCAAGCGCCCGCGCAGTTCCATGAGCCCGACCATCGTGCTCTCCGACGGCGAACCGCTGCTGGCGCTCGGCACTCCGGGCGGCACCACGATCATCACGAGCGTGGTGCAGGTCCTGACCGGGCGGCTGGACCGGGGCATGTCCCTGCCGGAGGCCATCACGACTCCCCGGGCCTCCCAGCGCAACACCGAGCGCACCGCCGCGGAACCGGGATTCCTGCGGCAGCGTGTCACCGGGAAGCTCCGCGAGACCGGCCACTCCTTCGAACAGATGGCCGAGATCGGTGCCGTCACCGGCGTCGAGCGCTTGCCGGGAGGACGCTGGGTGGCCGCCGCCGAACCCGAGCGCCGGGGCGGCGGAGCCGCGTCCGTGGTGCGGCCGTCCCCCTGAGGCGCGTGGTTTCCCGGTTTAGCGCGAAACCGGGTAACCACCGCGACGGGTATAGGGGGTTATGGAGTTCGGTCGTACCGGCCGCGACCGACACGGCGGAACATCACGCCTAGAATCGGGGGGTTGCCGCCGATGTCCGGGGAGTTTTGCGTGACCGTCCAGCCGTCCGGGGAGGCCCGCTGAGATGCGCGTGGTCTTCGCCGGTACTCCCGAACCCGCCGTGCCCGCCCTGCGTGCGCTGCTGGACTCGTCGAGACACGAGGTCGTCGCCGTGGTCACCCGTCCCGACGCGCCCGCGGGCCGGGGTCGCAAGGTGGTGCGTTCCCCCGTCGGAGCCCTGGCCGACGAGCACGGGATCGAGGTGCTGACGCCCTCTCGTGCCTCGGACCCCGAGTTCCTGGAGCGGCTGAGAGCTCTCGAACCCGACTGCTGCCCGGTCGTGGCCTACGGTGCCCTGCTGCGGCAGGAGGCCCTGTCGATCCCCCAGCACGGCTGGATCAACCTGCACTTCTCCCTGCTGCCCCACTGGCGGGGAGCGGCACCCGTGCAAGCCGCGATCCGGCACGGGGACGAGATCACCGGCGCGAGCACCTTCCGAATCGTGCCCGACCTCGACGCGGGGCCGGTCCACGGCGTCGTCACGGAGCCGATCGACGGTACCGACACCGCCGGTGCGCTGCTCGGGCGACTCGCGGAGTCCGGATCGCGGTTGCTGGTGGCCACCCTCGACGGCATCGAGGACGGAACCCTCCGCGCCGAGGAGCAGTCCGCCGACGGGGTCAGCTACGCCCCCAAGGTCACCGTCGACGATGCCAAGGTGGACTTCACCGAACCGGCGCGGGCCGTGGATCGGTTGATCCGCTCGGTGACCCCGGATCCGGGGGCGTGGTGCTGGTTCCACGGTGAGCGCCTCAAGCTCGGGCCGGTCGAGCCGACCGAGGAAACGGGCTTGGCACCGGGGGAGATCAGCGTGCAACGGCGTCGTGTGCTCGTCGGCACCGCCACCACGGCGGTTCGACTGGGCGAAGTGCAGGCACGGGGCAAGAAACGTATGGCCGCCACGGACTGGGCGCGTGGGATCAGCATTGAGCAAGGAACGGAACTAGCGTGAACCAGAACCGGCCCCGAGGAACGTCCCGACCGAACCAGTCGCGTCCACCGCGGCGGAACAAGGGGCCGTCCCGTCCGCCCGCCGACGACCCCGCCCGTCTCGTCGCGCTGGAAACCCTGCGCGCGGTGCGGGAACGCGACTCCTACGCCAACCTCGCACTGCCCTCCCTGCTCAGGAAGCACCGCGTCGGAAGCAGGGACGCCGCACTGGCCACCGAGCTCACTTACGGCACCTGCCGGGCGCAGGGCCTGCTCGACGCGATCGTCGCCGAGTGCAGTGCGCGGCCGCTGGCCGACGTGGACCCGGTGCTGCTCGACGCGCTGCGGCTGGGGGTCTACCAGCTGCTCCGCACGCGGATCCCGTCCCACGCCGCCGTCGCGGCCACCGTGGATCTCGTGCGCGGTCAGGCCGGATCCAAGCTGGCCGGATTCGCCAACGCCGTGCTGCGCCACGCCGGGGAGCGCGACGAACAGCAGTGGATCGAGCAGCTCGCCCCCGACCGCGCCACCGATCCGGTCGGGCACCTCGCGCTGCGCTACGCACATCCGCGTTGGATCGCCCACGCGTTCGCCGACGCGCTGGGGTCCACGGGTGCGGAGCTGGAAGCGGCCCTGGCGGCCGACGACGCGCGCCCGGCGGTGCACCTCACGGCGCGGCCCGGCGAGATCAGTGCCGACGAGCTCGCCGCGATCACCGGTGGCGACGTGGCCCCCTACTCGCCCTACGGGGTGCACCTGGAGGCCGGAGCGGGCGATCCCGGCGAGCTGGAACCCGTGCAGGAGGGCTTCGCCACCGTCCAGGACGAGGGAAGCCAACTCGCCGCGCTGGCCCTGACCAGGGCGGATGTCGAAGGTTCGGACACCCGCTGGTTGGACCTGTGTGCCGGCCCCGGTGGCAAGGCGAACCTGTTGGGGGCGCTGGTCACCCTCGACGGAGGAACGCTGGACGCGGTCGAGCAGACGCGGCACCGCGCCGACATGGTGAGCCGGGTGACCTCCGACCTCTCGGTGTCCGTGCACGTCACCGACGGGCGACAGCCGGAGTTGACCGGTGGCTTCGACCGGGTCCTGGTGGACGCGCCCTGCACGGGACTCGGCGCCCTGCGCCGCAGGCCCGAGGCACGCTGGCGGCGTCAGCCCTCCGACCTCACCGACCTGACCCACACGCAGCGCGGACTGCTGCGTTCGGCGGTGGAACTGACCCGCCCCGGCGGAGTGGTGGCCTACGTCGTGTGCTCCCCGCACCTGGCCGAGACCGTCGACGTCGTCTCCGACGTCCTGAAGAGCACCGGAGCGCGTCAGCTGGACGCCCGGCCCTGCTTCCCGGGGGTCGACGATCTGGGCGAGGGGCCGAACGTGCAGCTGTGGCCCCACAGCCACGGCACGGACGCCATGTTCTGCGCCCTGCTGCAGGTCTGAGAGGCTCGCGGAACAGTCGGCGCGAGGAGGTAATGATGTCGTCCACTCCTGTGGAGGTGCGGCGTACCGGGCAGCGGAGCTTCACCGCGACCAACGGGCGCGGTGGAGAAGTGGAGATCGGCACGGACGGGGCCCCGGACTCGTTCACGCCCGGTGAGCTACTGCTGGCCGCGATCGCCGGCTGCTCGGCGGTGACCGCCGAGCAGCTGCTGACCCGCAGGCTCGGGGAGGACGCCGCGGTGACGGTCCACGCCGACCGTGACAAGGACCCCGAGGACGCGCACCGGTTCTCCGCGGTGCGGGCCGCTTTCGACGTCGACCTCGCGGCGTTGACCGACACCGAGCACCGGGAGAAACTGGTCGAGGTCGTCCAGCGCGCCGTCGAGCAGCAGTGCACCGTCAGCCGCAGTGTCGAACGGGGGACCCCTGTCGATGTCTCCTTCAACCGCTGATAGCACCGGGGACACGCCCCGCTACCGCGAGTGGTTGTCCGTGGCGCTCGACGAGGCGCGGGCGGGCGCGGCCGAGGGCGGAGTCCCGATAGGGGCGGCGCTGATCGACGAGGACGGGCGGGTACTCGGTCGCGGGCACAACCGCCGCGTCCAGGACGACGATCCCTCGGCGCACGGTGAGACGACGGCCTTCCGCGCCGCCGGACGTCAGCGCTCCTACCACCGGACCACGATGGTGACCACGCTCTCGCCCTGCTGGTACTGCAGTGGCCTGGTGCGCCAGTTCGGCATCGGCCGGGTCGTCATCGGCGACACCCGCACCTTCCACGGTGCCCACGACTGGTTGGTCGAGCACGGTGTCGAGGTCGTCGTGCTCGACGACCCCGACTGCGCGCGCCTGATGACCGAGTTCGTCGACGCGCACCCCGACCTGTGGCACGAGGACGTCGGCGCGGAGTAACCGGCTCACGTGGTGGGTCGCGGCCGTGTCCCGTACACGGGAGCGGAGCACGGTGACTCGGGCTGCTCCACGTGGTCGAACTTCGTCGGGCAAGGCGTTCGAGGCCGGATGATCCGGCATCGTAGGGTTTCTCGCGGTTGTGCTCGAACGGAGAGGGGCGGCGCGCGATGGTGGACCAGCTGGAGGAGCCCGGGAGCGGGCTGCGTCGGGACCTCAGCGGCCGCCAGGTCGGCATGATCGCGCTCGGCGGTGCGATCGGCACGGGGCTGTTCCTGGGGTCGGGGCTGGCGATCTCGACCGCCGGTCCGGCGGTGATCATCGCCTACGCGGTCGCGGCCCTGGTGGCCCTGGCACTGGCCTACGCGCTGGCCGAGATGATGGTGGTGCATCCCGAGGCCGGGGGATTCGGCGCCGTCGCGCACCGCTACCTCGGCGGCCTCGCCGGGTTCGTGCAGCGCTGGATCTACTGGGCGGCCCAGGTCGTCAACATCGGCAGCGAGGTGGTCGCGGCCGGGATCTACTTCCGGTTCTGGTATCCCCAGGTGCCGCTGTGGATGCCGGTGGTGGTCTTCGCGGTGGTCATGCTGCTGGTCAACGCCGCAGCGGTGCGCTACTTCGGCGAGTTCGAGTACTGGTTCGCCATGATCAAGGTCGTGACCATCGTGGTGTTCGTCCTGCTGGGCCTGACCTACATCTTCGTGGGCCTGCCCGGCCGGGAGGCCACCGGGGTCGAGGCGCTGACCGCCCACGGCGGTTTCCTGCCCAACGGTCTCGGTGCGGTGTGGATGGCCCTGACGGTGGTCACCTTCTCCTACCTGGGCACCGAGGCCGTCTCGGTCACGGCCTCGGAGTCGCGCAACCCCCGCCGCGACGTCCCGCGCGCCGCGCGCAGCATGGTGCTGCGGCTGGCGCTGTTCTACATCCTCGGGATGCTGGTGATCGTGACGATCCTGCCGTGGACGCAGGTCTCCGGCGGTGACGACGTGGCGCAGAGCCCCTTCGTGCGGCTGTTCGCGCTGGCCGGCATTCCCGCCGCCGCGGGAATCATGAACTTCGTGGTCCTCACGGCCGCGCTCTCGGCGATGAACACGAACCTCTACGTCACCGCCCGCATGACCTACTCGCTGGCCCAGGACGGTTACGCCCCCCGGTGGTTCACCGGCCTCAGCCGCAACGGCACACCCCGGCGTGCGCTGCTGCTGTCGACGTGCGGGCTGGTGCTGGCGGTCTTCGTCTCGGTGTTCGCACCGAACACCGCCTTCCCGCTGCTGCTCGGGCTGGCCCTGTTCGGGGCGCTGCTGACCTGGCTGATCGTCTTCGCCAGTCAGCTCGCGTTCCGGCGCAGCCGCGGCGAGCAGGGCCTGCCGCCCTCGCCGGTGCGGCTTCCCGGTGCGCCGGTGACCACGGTGCTGGCGATGTTGTTCACCGCCGCCGTCCTGCTGACCACGCCGTTCACCGAGCAGTTCAGCACAGCCTGGAAGGCGGGCGCACCGTTCCTGGTCCTGCTCGTGATCGCCTACTACCTGGTGCGCCGCCGCGCGAGCCGGTGACGCTGTCCCGCACCATGCTCTCACCGAGCGATCGGCAGGAAGCCCGACGACGTAGCCAGGCGCACGACGAGTGGTCGTCGACCCGACCGGACATCGCCGACCTGCTCGACGGGCAGGACCGCCTCGCCGATCGACGGGATCAGCCACTCGGCGGAGCGGTACGGGGCCGGCGTTACACTCCGTGTGTGTCGAATCAGCCGCTGATCGCGCCGTCCCTGCTCTCCGCCGACTTCGCCCGGCTCGCCGACGAGATGGCCGCCGTGGGCGGCGATTCGGGCGGAGGTGCGGACTGGCTGCACGTCGATGTCATGGACGCGCACTTCGTTCCGAACCTGACCCTGGGCCTGCCGGTGGTGCAGTCGCTGCAGAAGTCCACCGACATCCCGCTGGACTGCCACCTCATGATCGACGACCCGGACCGCTGGGCCGTCGGCTACGCCGAGGCGGGCGTCCACAACGTCACCGTGCACGCGGAGGCCGCCGACGAGCCGGTCGGCCTGGCCAAGAACCTGCGTGCGGCCGGGGCCAAGGCCGGCCTGTCGATCAAGCCGAACACTCCGCTGGAGCCCTACACCGACGTGCTCAAGCACTACGACACGCTGCTGGTGATGTCGGTGGAACCCGGCTTCGGCGGGCAGAAGTTCATCGGCGAGGTGCTCGAGAAGACGCGCCGGGCGCGCCGGATGGTCGACACCGGCCACCTCAACCTCGTGGTCGAGATCGACGGCGGCATCAACACCGAGACCATCGAGCAGGCCGCCGAGGCGGGCGTGGACTGCTTCGTGGCTGGATCGGCCGTCTACGGTGCCGAGGACCCCGCCCGCGCGGTCGAGGGACTGCGCAGCCAGGCGATCAACGCCGCGCACGCCCGGCAGTGACGTCGATGGGTCATCAGCGGTCCGCCCCCGCGGTCTCGGCGGCGATGCACACGGCGATGTCGGCCGCCGGTGAGGTGCGGGGGACGACGAGCCCGAACCCGCCGGTGGGGTGTGTGATCCTCGATTCCGCCGGTGAGGTCGCCGGGGTGGGAGCGACGCGCCCTCCCGGGGGAGATCACGCCGAGGTCGTGGCCCTGCGCACCGCCGGGGAGCGTGCCGCGGGTGGCACGGCGGTGGTGACCCTGGAGCCCTGTGCCCACACGGGGAGGACGGGTCCCTGCGCGGTGGCGCTGCGCGACGCGGGTGTGGCCCGTGTGGTGTATGCGGTGGCCGATCCGAACCCGCCGGCCTCCGGCGGAGCCGAGATCCTGCGCGCGGCGGGTGTCGAGGTCGAGGGCGGTCTGCTGGAGGAGGAAGTCGTGGCGGGACCGTTGCGGGCCTGGTCGCACTTCGCGCGCACGGGCCGTCCGCACGTCACCTGGAAGTACGCGGCCACGTTGGACGGGCGTTCGGCGGCGGCCGACGGAACCAGCCGGTGGATCAGCTCGCCGGAGTCGCGGGACGAGGTGCACGCGCTGCGTCGGCACTGTGACGCGATCGTGGCCGGCACCGGCACCGTGGCCGCCGACGATCCGCACCTGACCGCGCGGGACCCCGACGGGGCCCCGGCCGCGCACCAGCCGCTGCGGGTGGTCGTCGGCGACCGGGCCCTGCCGGAGGGGGCACGAGTGCTGGATGCCGCCGCCGAGACCCTGCGGCTGCCCGGCGGCGACGTCGACGCGGCGCTGGCGGCGCTGGCCGCCCGCGGCGTGGTCGACGTGCTGCTGGAGGGCGGGCCGAGCCTGGCCGGGGCGTTCTGGGCGGCCGGTCGCGTCGACCGGGTGCTGGCCTACGTCGCCCCGACGCTGCTGGGATCGGGACCGGCGGCGCTGGCCGACGCGGGAGTGTCGAGCCTCTCGCAAGCCTGGCGCCTCGACATCGAACAGACCACCATGAGCGGCACGGACATCCGCATCAGCGCCGTCCCGCGCGGGCGATAGGAGGAAGCCGGTGTTCACCGGGATCGTCGAGGAACTCGGCACCATCGTCTCGATCGACTCCGGGGCCGACGGTGCCCGGTTGACCGTGGCCGGACCCGTGGTGACCACGGACGCTCGTCACGGTGACTCCATCGCCGTCAGCGGGGTGTGCCTGACGGTCGTGGAGGTGGTCGAGGACCGGTTCAGCGTGGACGTGGTCACCGAGACGCTGCGCCGCTCGGCGCTCGGCGAGCTGGCCACGGGAGACCGGATCAACCTCGAACGGGCCATGGCCCTCGGCGACCGGCTCGGTGGTCACATCGTGCAGGGGCACGTGGACGGCACCGGTCGCGTACTGGGGTCGGATGCCGGCGGGCTGACCCGGTTCGAGCTCCCGTCCGCGCTGTCGCGGTACCTGGTGGAGAAGGGATCGATCACCGTGGACGGAGTGTCGCTGACCGTGGTGGACTGTCCGCCGGGCGAGTTCTCCGTCGCGCTGATCCCCACCACCGCGGAGTTGACCACCCTGGGGCGCAGATCAGCCGGTGACGCGGTCAATATCGAGGTGGACGCGCTGGCCAAGCACGTCGAACGGCTGCTGGACCCGCAGGTGCGGCACCTCACCCGTGGTCACGAGCCGTGGTCGGGGGACAATGAGGTAGGTGGGGTCGGCGACGGTCCGGCCAGGTGAGCCAGGTGAATTCTCGGCACGGTAGGGGCGCGACAAGGTGAGCACCGCAGCATTCGACGACATCGAGCACGCACTGGCCCAGATCGCGGCCGGGCGACCGGTGATCGTCGTCGATGACGAGGACCGCGAGAACGAGGGCGACCTGATCTTCGCGGCGGAGAGGGCCACGCCGGAGATGGTGGCGTTCATGGTGCGCTACACCTCGGGATACATCTGCGTCGCGCTCACCGGTGAGGACTGCGACCGGCTCGACCTGCCCCCGATGTATCACGCCAACCAGGACCTGCGTGGCACGGCCTACACCGTGACCGTGGACGCGGCCAGCGGCGTGACCACGGGTATCTCTGCCGCCGACCGCGCGCGCACGATCAACGTGCTTGCCGACGCGGACAGCGCCGCCTCCGACCTGAACCGCCCCGGACACGTCGTCCCGCTGCGCGGCCAGACCGGTGGGGTGCTGCGCCGCGCCGGGCACACCGAGGCCTCGGTGGACCTGGCCCGACTCGCCGGACTGCGCCCGGCGGGAGCGCTGTGCGAGATCGTCAGCGAGAAGAGCGAGGGCGAGATGGCCCGTCGCGACGAGCTGGAGGTCTTCGCCGCCGACCACGACCTCGCGCTGATCACGATCGCCGACCTGATCGCCTACCGGCGCCGGTTCGAGCGGCAGGTCGAGCGGGTCGCCGAGGCGCGCATCCCCACGGCGCACGGGACGTTCCGCACGGTCGGCTACGACAGCCTGCTCGACGGCATCGAGCACCTGGCCCTGGTCTACGGCGACATCGGCGACGGCGAGGACATCCTGGTCCGGGTGCACTCCGAATGCCTGACCGGTGACGTGCTGGGATCCCTGCGCTGCGACTGCGGTCCGCAGCTGGACGCGTCACTGGCCAAGGTCGCCGATGCCGGCAGGGGAGTCGTGCTCTACATGCGCGGTCACGAGGGGCGCGGTATCGGGCTGATGCACAAGTTGCAGGCCTACCAGCTCCAGGACGACGGAGCCGACACCGTCGACGCCAACCTGGAACTGGGCATGGCCGTGGACGGACGGGACTACGGGCAGGGCGCCCAGATCCTCTACGACCTCGGGGTGCGCTCGATGCGGCTGCTGACCAACAACCCGGACAAGCGCGTCGGGTTGGAAAGCTACGGGCTGCGTATCGTGGGTCGGGAACCGCTGCCGATCCGGCCGAACCCGGAGAACCTGCGCTACCTGCAGACCAAGCGGGACCGAATGGGCCACGACCTCACCGATCTCGACGACGGTGAGGACTCCTCGATCGGCGACGGCTCGGAGGTGACGGCATGAGCGGTGAGGGACGTCCTGCGGTGGAGGTGCCGAGGGCCGGCGATCTGCGGCTGGGTATCGCCGCGATCCGCTGGCACGCCGACATCGTGGACACGA
This sequence comes from Halosaccharopolyspora lacisalsi, assembly GCF_014137975.1. Taxonomy (GTDB): domain Bacteria; phylum Actinomycetota; class Actinomycetes; order Mycobacteriales; family Pseudonocardiaceae; genus Halosaccharopolyspora; species Halosaccharopolyspora lacisalsi. The sequence goes on from NZ_JACGWZ010000001.1 coordinate 908,122, forward strand.
TGCTGGAGAACGCGCGGGCCGCCGCGACCGAGGCGGGCATCGCCGAGCCGACGGTGGTGCGGGTCCCCGGCTCCGTGGAGCTGCCGGTGGTCTGCCAGCAGTTGGCGCACCAGCACGACGCCGTGGTGGCGCTGGGAGTGGTCGTCCGGGGCGGCACGCCGCACTTCGAGTACGTCTGCGAGTCGGTGACCAGCGGACTGACCAGGGTGACGCTGGACGAGTCCACGGCTGTGGGCAACGGCGTGCTGACCTGCGACACCGAGCAGCAGGCGCGGGAGCGCGCCGGTTTCGACGGGTCCGCGGAGGACAAGGGCAGGGAAGCCACCGCCGCGGCGCTGGACACCGCTCTGGTCCTGCGCGAGCTGCGTGGGTGGAGCAACGAGCAGGGTTTTCTCTGAGAATGTCACCACGGATCGACGGAGCGGGTCGGCCTGCTCGGGCCGCTCGTCCGAGTGAAAGCCGACGGCCCCTCGAAAGGACCCTCGTTTCATGAGCACGCGCGCCGCCGAGTCGACCGTGACGGTGCGGCCCCACAAGGTTCGCCTGGTCGCGATCCCGTCCGCCGTGACGGTGGTCGTCATCTGCGTCGTGGCCGCCGTTTTCCTGCGCAGCACACCGACCGGCGTGCTGTTCCGGATTTCCGACCAGATCGCCATGGTCGGCATCGGCGTGGTGCTGGCCGGGTTGATCCTGCTGGTGACCCGTCCCCGGCTGCGGGCCGACGAGGACGGAGTCGAGATCCGCAACGCCGTGATGACCTACCGGTACCCGTGGTCGATGGTGCTCGCGGTCAGCTTCCCCGACGGGGCCGCGTGGGCGCGGGTCGAGCTGCCCGAGGACGAGAACACCCCGATCATGGCGATTCAGGCCGCCGACGGAGCCCGCGCGGTGCAGGCGATGCGAGAGTTGCGAGACCTGCGCCGCCGCATCGGCCACCTGGAGGGATAGAGGGGCCGCTTGCCCTGCGTAGTGGGGCGGGCGGGGGAACCTCAGACGCCGTCTCGCTCCGGGATTCGCCACATCGAGTGGGTACTTGCGCCCGCCCGTAACCCGGCCACCGCCCCCCGACGGAGGCGCTGCGCGCCGCGGCGTCTCCGTCGGGCTGTCCTCGCGAGACGACGTCTGAGACCCCCGGCGGGTCGGCCTGCGTACTTGGTGGCAAGCGGCTCCGCCGCTTTCTCAAGAGAATCAGGCACGGCCTCATCCGGTTCTGGGCCTCAGCGCGGGAGCCGACAGGGCGATGAACAGGGCCAGGACGGCCGGAATGCCCAGTGCCACGCCCAGACCGACCCAGTGCGCGGTGAAACCGATCACGACGGGGCCGGCTAGCAGTCCGGAGTAGGCCAGCGTGCTGACCTGGGCGAGGTCCCTGCCGCTGCGCTCGGGGTCGCGATTGCCCGCAGCGCTGAATACCTGCGGCACGATGCACGACAGCCCCGCACCGAACAGCCCGTACCCGACCAGGGCCGCCGCGGGATGGTGCAGCAGCAACGCACCGCCGAGACCGAGCCCGGCGACCGCGCCGCAGCCGCGCACCAGGGCCACGGGACCGAACCGCGCGCTGAGCCGGTCGCCCAGCAGCCGGAAGACGGTCATCGTCGCGGAGAACACGGCGAAGCCGATCGCGGCCACGGCCGGGCTCGTGCCCAGCTCGTCGCGCAGGTACACCGAGGACCAGTCGTTCATCGATCCCTCGCCCAGCGAGCAGCAGAACCCGAGCACCCCGAGGAACACGATCACCAGCGGGATGCCGCGCGGAGAGGTCGGTGCGGACGACTCGCCGCGGCGGGCGGGTTCGGGCGGCAGCAGCGCCGGTCGGGCGGCGAGGGAGACCAGTGCCAGCGCGACCCCCACGATCGTGAAGTTCGCGCCCGATCCGAGGGCGAGACGGGCGGCCAGGGCGCCGACACCGGAGCCGAGCAGACCTCCGAAGCTGAACGTGGCGTGGAACGTGCTCATGATCGGACGCCCGTAGCGCCGTTCGACGCCGACGGCGTGGGTGTTCATGGACACGTCCAGCATTCCGTGCCCGGCGCCGAAGACCAGCAGTCCGACGATCAGCGTCGGCAGGTTTCCGGCGAAGCCCGGAACGACCATGCTCAGCGACATCAGCACCCCGGCCGGTGGCACCACCCTGGCGCTGCCGAACCGGTCCGTGAGCGGACCGACGGCCTGCATGGCCAGCACCGACCCGGCCGCCACGGCCATCAGCGCCACGCTCAGCGACGCCTCGTCGAGACCGATCCGCTGCTTGATCGCCGGGATGCGCGCGGTCCAGGTCGCCAGTGCCGCTCCCGCGATCACGAAGTACGTCGTGACCGCCCCGCGCGCCCGCTGCTCGGCGGTGCCCGGTGCGGTCGCGGTCCTCGACGGTGCTGTCGGGTACTCAGACAACGCGCACCACCACTCCGGCGCCCTCCATCGTCGCTCGCGTGTCGGGGGGAATGCCGTCGTCGGTGACGACGAGGTCCAGTCCGGTGATCGGGCAGACGTGACCCAGTCCGGTCCGGGTGAACTTCGACCCGTCGCAGGCGGCGATCGCGCGTCGCGCGGAGGCGATCGCGGCCTGTTTGACCGGCACCTCGGTCAGCTCGTGCGCGGTCAGCCCGTGCTCGGCCGACAGCCCGCAGCACCCGAGCACGACGGTGTCCACCCGGAGCTCCCGCAGCGAGTTCTCGGTGAGGTGCCCGACGAAGGACAGGTCGCCGGGGCGGGTCCGGCCGCCGGGCAGCAACAGGTTCGCCCCGGCTGTGGCGAGCGCGTTGGCCCCGTGCAGATCCAGCGGGATCGCCGTGATCCTGCGTCCCGTCAGCGCGCGGGCGACTTCCAGGTTCGTGGTGCCGCTGTCGAGGATCACGGACTCGCCGTCGGCGACGAGCTCGGCCACCTCGGCGGCGATACGTCGCTTGGCCGTCGTCGCCTCGTGCACGCGCAGGGCGAAGGGCGTCGACTCGCCGCGCAGCAGCAGGCTCACGGCGCCGCCGCGCACGCGGCGCAGAGCACCCTGCTCGGCGAGGTGGTCGAGGTCGCGCCGGATGGTCATCTCCGAGCATCCCGTGCTGGTGGCCAGCTCGGGCACGGTGACGTGTTCGCTCGCGCGGAGCCGCTCGATGATCGAGAGCGTGCGTTCGGTGGTGTCCACGCTTGTATCAGACATGATCAGTGTTCGCAGGTCAACAAAACGAACACGGAACAGTTTGCTTCGAACTCGAGATGGGTTTCTTCGCGGGGTTCGCTCACCGGGGCGTGGTACGTTCCCCGCCGGTGTGTGCGTGCGGTGGCGGTGGGGGACAATGGTCCGGGCATCGGCGGGAGGAGAGCGATCGTGAGCGTGGCCCAGGAGCGGAACCTGCGTGTGGTCCGGGACGAACCTCGTGAGCCGGCGGTCCGGCTCGGTGACATCGCGCTGCGCAACCGTCTGGTGACCGCTTCCAGTCTGCTCGGCTACGGCGTGGCCAACGCCAAGCTCGTGCCCTACGGCATGAGCCCCATCTCCCAGTTCGTTCCGCTGGATCGCTTCGGCGCGATCACCACCCGCACGCTGACCGTGGAGCCGCGGGAAGGGCATTTCACCACGCGCGACGTGTGGCCGCTGAGCGAGCTGCCCGCGCTGCTCAAGCGCTACGGGCAGGTGCAGCGCCAGGTCGACGGCGGCTGGATCAACGCCTTCGGCTGGTGCAACGTCGGCATCGACGCCTACCTGCGGGACTACTACCCGCGCACCCGCGGTCAGAACACGATCATCTCGGTCGGCGGCTTCTCCCCCGAGGAGTTCACCACCCTGGTCGACAAGATTAACAAGGCCGTTCCCGCCGGTGAGATCGCCGCCGTCGAGTTCAACGTCTCCTGCCACAACGTCAACTTCGACTTCGAGAGCATCATCGAGTCGGTGCTGGCCCAGGCCGTGCCGCGCAGCAACCACCCGGTCGTCCTCAAGCTCTCGCCCGACTACGACTACCTCGCCCACGCGCGCCTGGCCGCCAAGTACGGCGTCTCGGCGTTGACGGCGATCAACACGGTCAAGGGGCTGCGCCTGGACCCGAACACGGGTCGACCGTTGTTGAGCAACGGTTTCGGCGGTCTGTCCGGGCGGGCGATCAAGCCCGTCGGCCTGCGGGTGGTCTCCGAGCTGCGCGACGCCGGGGTGCGCCTGCCGATCATCGCCACCGGCGGGATCCGCAGCTTCGACGACTGCCGCGAGTACTTCTGGGCGGGCGCCGACGCGGTCAGCCTCGGCAGTGCCACGTGGTTCGCCAGCTATCCCGGCTACCTGCTCTCGCCGCTGCACGCGATGCGGGTCCGCGCCCTGCTTCGGCGCATCGAGCACTACCGGCCGCCCCACCGCTGAGGGTCTCGGCCCCTCCGGCGCGATCGATTTCGGGCGGTGCCTCCCACGGTCGAGCGGTCCGGGGCGGACCCCGCCGCGCGAGTTCGTCTCGGTGCAGCGGGTGACGGACGGGGAGGCGCCCTGCGCACCGAACCCGGCGCGGCCTTCGGCGTCCGGGGGCGCGACCGGACGGGCTGAGGCGGGCGAGACCGCTCCCTCCACGGATCCGTGGGAAGTGTCTCCCACGTCCAGCGCGGGACTCGGCCCACCGGCCCTGATCGGGCCCCACCTGGCCCGGGCGTGTCGCATACGCACGTAAGGTGGGGGCCGTGGCCGACCCGTCCACCTACCGACCAGCTCCCGGCACGATCCCGGACTCCCCCGGCGTCTACCGCTTCCGCGACGCCGACGGGCGCGTGATCTACGTCGGCAAGGCCAAGAGCCTGCGCAGCAGACTCGCGTCGTACTTCGCCGACCTGTCCGGCCTGCATCCGCGCACCCGCCAGATGGTGACCACGGCCACCGGGGTGCAGTGGACGGTGGTCAACACCGAGGTCGAGGCCCTGCAGCTGGAGTACTCCTGGATCAAGGAGTTCGATCCCCGCTTCAACGTCCGCTACCGCGACGACAAGTCCTACCCGGTGCTGGCGGTGACGCTGAACGAGCAGTACCCGCGGCTGCACGTCTACCGGGGCCCGCGCAAGAAGGGCGTGCGCTACTTCGGTCCCTACGCCCACGCGTGGGCCATCCGCGACACCCTGGACATGTTGCTGCGGGTCTTTCCGGCGCGGACCTGCTCCAACAGCGTGTTCAAGCGGCACGCCGAGATCGGCCGCCCGTGCCTGTTGGGCTACATCGACAAGTGCTCGGCGCCGTGCGTGGGGCGCGTGGACGCCGAGCAGCACCGCGACATCGTCGACGACTTCTGCGACTTCCTGTCCGGGCGCACCGACACCATGATGCGTCGGCTCGACGCCCAGATGCAGGAGGCCTCCGAGCAGCTGGACTTCGAACGGGCCGCCCGGCTGCGCGACGACCTGGAGGCCCTGCGCCGGGCGATGGAGAAGCAGGCGGTCGTGCTCGGTGACGGCACCGACGCCGACATGGTCGCCTTCGCCGAGGACGAGCTGGCCGCCGCTGTCCAGGTCTTCCACGTGCGCGGCGGGCGCGTGCGCGGCCAGCGCGGGTGGGTCATCGACAAGGCGGAGAACACCGACACCGCGCAGCTGACCGAGCAGTTCCTCACCCAGTTCTACGGGGAGCAGGCCTCGTTGGCCGAGCAGGCCGACGCCGGGGGCAGCCCCGTCCCGCGTGAGGTGCTGGTCCCGCAGCTGCCGCCCGACCCCGACGCGGTCGCCCAGTGGCTCGGCGGATTGCGGGGCACCAAGGTCGGGCTGCGGGTCCCGCAGCGGGGCGACAAGCGGACCCTGCTGGAGACCGTCGAGCGCAACGCCAAGGAGGCGTTCTCCCAGTACAAGCTGCGCCGCGCCGGGGACATCACGGCCCGTTCGGCCGCCTTGCAGGAGCTGCAGGAGGCCCTGGCGCTGGACAGCGCTCCACTGCGCATCGAGTGCATCGACGTCAGCCACGTGCAGGGCAGTGACGTGGTCGCTTCGTTGGTGGTGTTCGAGGACGGCGTGGCCCGCAAGTCCGAGTACCGCCGGTTCTCCGTGCGGGAGGGAGCCGACGGAGGCGACGTCGCCTCCGTCGCCGAGGTCGTGCGGCGTCGTTTCGCCCGTTACCTCGCCGAGACCGAGAACGCCCCCGCCACGCCGCCCGGGGTGCAGTCGGACGCGACCACGGCCGTCGTCGATCCCGCGCAGGAGGAGGAGCCCTCCCCGGGCGTCGACCCGGAGACCGGCAAACCGCGCAAGTTCGCCTACCCGCCGAACCTGCTGGTCGTAGACGGTGGCGCCCCCCAGGCCAACGCCGCCGCCGAGGCCGTGGCCGAGCTCGGGATCACCGACGTCGCCGTGGTGGGCCTGGCCAAGCGCCTCGAGGAGGTGTGGTTGCCCGCCGAGCCCGAACCGGTCATCCTGCCCCGTACCAGCGAGGCGCTGTACTTGCTGCAACGGGTCCGTGACGAGGCGCACCGCTTCGCGGTCACCTACCACCGCAAGAAGCGCTCCCGGCGGCTGACCGACTCCGAGCTGGACGCGATCCCCGGGTTGGGGCGGACCCGCAAGGCGGCGTTGCTCAAGCACTTCGGCTCGCTGCGCAAGATCCGCCGGGCCGGTGTCGACGAGATCAGTGCGGTTCCCGGTTTCGGCCGGAGCACCGCCGAGGCCGTGTATACGGCCCTGAACGGGGGAGAGACCGCCTCGAACGAGGCGTCCGGGGAAGAGATCGAAGGGGGCAAGCAGTGAACGAGGAGCAGTCGGGTATCGAGGTCGCTGTCGTCAGCGGCCTGTCCGGGGCCGGACGCAGTACCGCAGCGAAGTGTCTGGAGGACCTCGGCTGGTTCGTCGTGGACAACCTGCCTCCGGAACTGATCTCGACGATGGTCGAGCTCGGTGCCCAGTCCAGCGGGGAGATCACCCGGGTGGCCGTGGTCATGGACGTGCGCAGTCGCGCGTTCACCGAGGACCTGGGCTCGGTGATCAAGGACCTGGACGCCCGCGGTTACAAACCGCGAGTCGTGTTCCTGGAGGCCACCGACGAGGTGCTGGTCCGGCGCTTCGAACAGGTCCGGCGCGGGCACCCGCTCCAGGGCGAGGGCAGGCTCGCCGACGGCATCGCCGCCGAGCGCTCGCTGCTGTCGAAGCTGCGGGCCGAGGCCGATCTGGTGGTCGACACCACCGGACTGTCCGTGCACCAGCTCCGCGCCAAGATCGAGGACGCGTTCGGCAGCGAGGGCAGCACCAGCACCCGGGTGACGGTGCTCTCCTTCGGCTACAAGTACGGCCTCCCGATGGACGCCGACCTGGTGATGGACTGCCGGTTCCTGCCCAACCCGTTCTGGATCCCGGAGCTGCGCGAGTTCAACGGGCTCGACGACGAGGTGCGCAACTACGTGCTCGGGCAGGAGGGCGCGGAGGAGTTCCTGCGCAGCTACCAGCACATGCTGCGGCTGGTCGGTGCCGGTTACCACCGGGAGGGCAAGCGGTACCTGACCCTGGCGATGGGGTGCACCGGCGGTAAGCACCGCAGTGTGACCCTGGCCGAGGAGCTGGCCAGACGGTTGTCCGAGGACGATGGGGTGATGGTCAAGACGGTGCACCGTGACCTGGGGCGCGAGTGAGCGCCCCGCAGCGGTCCCCGCGGGTGGTGGCCCTGGGCGGGGGGCACGGGTTGCAGGCGAGCCTGGGCGCGTTGCGGCGCATCACCCCGGACGTCACCGCCGTGGTGACCGTCGCCGACGACGGCGGCTCCTCGGGCCGGTTGCGCCGCGAGCTGGGGATGCTGCCGCCGGGCGACCTGCGCAAGGCGCTGGCCGCCCTGTCGGACTCGGAAGCCGACACGCAGGCGTGGTCCCGGATGTTCGAGCACCGCTTCGGCGGTGACGGTGCCCTGGCCGGTCACGCCGTGGGAAACCTCATGCTGGCCGGGCTGCTGGACGTGCTCGGCGATCCGGTGGCCGTGCTGGACCAGGTGTGCCGACTGCTGGGCGTGCGGGGGCGGGTGCTGCCCATGTCCTGCGAGCCGCTGGACATGGAGGCCGACGTCACGGGGCTGGAGGAGAACCGGGAGGCGGTGCGCACCATCAGGGGACAGGTCGCCATCGCCACGACCCCCGGCCGGGTGCGCGAGATACGGCTGTACGCTACCAACGGCCACCGCACGCGCCCCACCGCATCGGAGGAGGCGGTCCGGGCGGTGTCCGAGGCCGACGTGGTCGTGCTCGGACCCGGATCGTGGTTCACCAGTGTGCTGCCGCACCTGCTGGTTCCCGAGCTGCACGAGGCGCTGGTGGAAACCCGGGCGCGTCGCTTCGTCGTCCTCAACCTCACCCCCCAACCGGGTGAGACCGCGGATTTCTCTCCGGAACAGCACTTGGACGTGCTTACCCAGCATGCGCCGCGTCTTCGGGTGGATTCGGTGCTCGCCGACGCCGATTCGGTACCCACTCCCGATCGACTTCGCGCTGCGGCTGCCAAGCTGGGTGCGCAGACTCTGTTGGATCAGGTCGCCGTACCGGCCGCACCGGGCAGACACGATGTCGGGGCGTTGGCGGCGAGCCTGCGGACAGCACTGGAGAGGAGGACGGACTAGTGGCGATGACCTCGGCGGTCAAGGACGAACTCAGCCGGTTGCCGGTGACCAGGACCTGTTGCCGGAGATCGGAAGTGTCCTCACTACTGCGCTTCGCCGGCGGGCTACACATCGTGGCGGGGCGCGTGGTGGTGGAGGCCGAGCTCGACAGCGGCTCCACGGCGCGGCGGCTACGTGGTGAGCTCAACGAGCTGTTCGGTCAGCACTCCGACGTGCACGTGATCACCTCCGGTGGACTGCGCAAGGGCACGCGCTACGTCGTCCGGGTGGTCCGCGACGGCGAGAGCCTGGCCAGGCAGACCGGCCTGCTGGATCCGCGGGGACGGCCGGTGCGGGGACTCCCCGCCCACGTCGTCGCGGGCGGCACGTGCGACGCGGAGGCGGCCTGGCGGGGGGCGTTCCTGGCGCACGGTTCGCTGACCGAACCGGGGCGTTCCTCCTCGATGGAGGTCACCTGCCCCGGCCCGGAGGCGGCGTTGGCGCTGGTGGGTGCCGCGCGCAGGCTGGACGTGCAGGCCAAGTCCCGCGAGGTGCGCGGGGCCGACCGGGTCGTGGTGCGTGACGGGGACGCCATCGGGGCACTGCTGACCAGACTGGGAGCGCACAGCAGCGTGCTCTCCTGGGAGGAGCGCCGGATGCGGCGCGAGGTCCGGGCGACCGCCAACCGGCTGGCCAACTTCGACGACGCGAACCTGCGGCGCTCGGCGCGGGCGGCCGTGGCCTCGGCCGCGCGGGTGGAGCGCGGGCTGGAACTGCTCGGCTCCTCGGTGCCCGAGCACCTGCTCGTGGCCGGACGGCTCCGACTGGAACACCGGCAGGCCTCGCTGGAGGAGCTGGGGCAGTACGCCGATCCCCCCATGACCAAGGACGCCATCGCCGGGCGCATCCGGCGACTGCTGGCGATGGCCGACAAGCAGGCGCGTGAACTCAACCTCCCCGACACCGAGTCGGCCGTGACCAAGGAACTCCTCGACGCCGAGGTGTGAGTTGCCGGGTTTCACGGTTTGGCTTGGCCAGGGGTTGGGTGGGGGAACCTCAGACGCCGCCTCGCTCCGGGACCTGTCACATCGAGTAGCCACCGCGCCACGTGCCAGCTGTCCTCGCGAGGCGACGCCTGAGAACCCCCGGCGGGTCGATTCGCGTGCATGAGGCACAGCGGCGAAGCCGCTTTGTGAAAGGAACGCAAAAGATTTACTGATCGGCGTCGCCGGTCCAGCGGTAGCGGTGTTCGGGGCGTCCCGCCGAGCCGTAGCGGAGTCGGAGCTCGACCGTTCCGGTCGTCGAGAGGTGATCGAGGTAGCGCCGGGCGCTGACGCGGGAGAGCCCGGCCCGCTCACCGAGTTCGAGCGCTGACAGGTCGGTGTCGGCCGTGCGCAGCGTGTCCACGACGAGTTGCGCGGTGACCTGCGACAGCCCCTTGGGCAACTTCGCCGGAGGACTCGCGCGCGTGCGCATCAGGCCGTAGACGCGGTCGACGTCGGACTGTTCGGCCTCGGTGACCGAGGCCAGCGCACTCCGAGCCTGCGCGTACTGGTTCAGCCGGTCGCGCAGCTCGCTGAACGGGAACGGCTTCAGCAGGTAGTGCACGGCTCCGCTCTGCATGGTCGCCTGCACCGTCTCCGCGTCACGCATCGCCGTGATCACGAGCACGTCCAGCGTGTGCGCGGCTCCACGCAGTCGCTGCAGCACCTGCACCCCGGACTCGTCCGGCAGGTAGATGTCCAGCAGCACCAGATCCGGCCCCAGCTGTTCGACCGAGGTCAACGCCTCGGCAGCGGTGCGGGCCACCCCGACCGCCTCGAACCCCTCCAGCGTCTCGACGAGCTTGCGGTGGTTGTGGGCCACCCGGGCGTCGTCGTCGACGACGAGTACGCGAATCATCCACCGCTCCCATCGAGTTCTTCCCGTTCGGAATCGTCACGAGCGGAATCGTCCGCGGGGGTGGAGACCGGCAGCAGCGCGGTGAACACGGCCCCCTGGTCGTTGTCGATGCGGACCCAGCCACCGCGGTTGCGGCAGGTCTGGCGGACCAGCGCCAGCCCCAGCCCACCGGTGCCGCCCCGCTGGGCGACCTTGGTGGTGAATCCCGCTCGGAACACCTCCTCGGCCAGTTCCGGGGCGACACCCGGCCCGGAGTCGTCGACCTCGACCAGCGTCGCCGCCGCCCCGGCCTCGTCCCGCACCGAGCGCACCGACACGCCCACCCGTCCTCCCCCCGGCTCCAGGGAGTCCACGGCGTTGTCGATGAGGTTGCCCACCACCAGGATGAGGTCCTCCCGCGCGCCCGTGCCCGGCAGCGCGTCGAGATCGGCCTCCGGGGCCAGGACGAACTCGGCGCCGCGCTCGCCGGCGGCGGCCGACTTCGCCAACAGCAGCGCGGCCACGGCGGGATCGCGCACCCGCGTGGTCAGCTGCTCGGACAGCTGGGCCTGCGTCGTGCTGAGCTCCTCGACGAAGGTGCGCGCCTCCTCGTGCTCGCCGAGCTCCAGGAGTCCGGCGATGGTGTGGATCCGGTTGGAGAACTCGTGAGCCTGGGCGCGCAGCGCGTCGGTGGTCGTGCGCGCCCCGTCCAGTTCCCGGGCGAGCCGATCGAGCTGGGTGCGGTCGCGCAGCGTCACCACCGAACCGCCGTCGCGTCCGTCCATGCGCACCGGCATCCGGTTCAGCGCCAGCACCCGGCCCCGGCGCAGCACGATCTGGTCCGCGCCGTCGGCCCGACCGTCGAGCACCTCGTGCAGCCGCTCGGGCAGTTCCAGTCGTTCCAGGAAGCGCCCCTCGGTGTCGTCCGGCAGACCCAGCAGCCTGCGGGCCTCGTCGTTGACCAGCGTGACCCGCCCGGCGGGGTCGCAGGCGACGACGCCCTCCTTGAGCGCGTGCAGCATGGCCATCCGGTGCTCGACCAGCGTGCCGATCTCGCCCGCGGCCATCCCGAAGGTCTGGCGCCGCATCCGCCGGAAGATCAGGTAGGTGCCCACGGCCCCGACCAGCACCAGCCCCAGCACCACACCGACGAGCCTGGGCAGCGTCTCCCAGACCTCGTCGGCGACGTCGGTGACCGGGATGCCGACCGAGACCACGCCGATCACTTCGCCGCCCTGGTCCAGCACCGGGACCTTCGCCCGCATCGAGCGGCCCGTGGTGCCCACCTGGACTCCCGTCCAGGACCGGCCCGACAGCGCGATCGAGGCGTCGGTGGACAGGTGCTCGCCGATCCTGCTCTCGACCGGGTGCGAGTAGCGGACCTGGTGCTCGTTGGCCACGACGACGAAGGACGCACCGGTGGCCCGGCGGATGCGTTCGGCCAGCGGGGCGATCGTGCGGGCCGGCTCCGGATCGTCGAAGGCCTGCCGGACGGTGGGCAGCGTGGCCACCGATTCGGCGATCGTCAGCACCCGTTGGGCGTACTGCTCGTCGAGTTCGGCGCGGTTCTGGCGCCACCAGAACACGCCGCTGGCGGTGATCGCGATGACCACGAGAACGAGTTGCAGGGCGAAGAACTGCCCCGCCAGCGACAGTCTTCGCGTCGCCGCCCCCCGCTTCCTGAAGCCGACCGTGATGACAACCACCTTTCCCGAGTTCGCCACGGGAGTGTGCAACGTCGGCTCCCCACCGGGTTCACCACCCCGGGTGAATCGCTCGACCGCCCGTGACCACAACGACCATTACTGCGACTTATGAACACCACATTCCCCTGAACGGATGTGACGCACACCCTGTGATCCACGTCCTGTGACGGACGGCTCCTCGGCTGTCCGACGAACGGCAACGCAGGGAAGGTTCATGAAAAAACGGCTGCTCACTACCCTGGTCGCGGTCCTGGGGGTGGTCATCGTGGGCGCGGCGACCGTCGACGCGCGCTCGACGGCCGAAAGCGGCACCGGGCCGCGGGACAAACTGCACCTCATCGCGCCGGCCTCGCCCGGCGGCGGATGGGACACCATGACCCGCGAGTTCCAGTCCGGGATCGACGCGCACGACCTGTCCAACACCACCGAAGTGCTCAACATCCCCGGCGCGGGCGGCACGATCGGCCTGACCCGCCTGGCGGGCATGACCGGCCGCGGCAACACGCTGATGGCCACCGGTGCCGTCATGATGGGCTCGATCGAGACCACCGAGTCGCGGGTCACCCTCGGCGACGTCACCCCCGTCGCGCGGCTGGCCGACGACTACGGCGTCGTGGTCGTACCGGCCGACTCGCCGTACCACTCGATCCGCGACCTCTTCGCCGCCTGGCGGGCCGACCCCGCCTCGGTCGTCGTCGGCGGCGGCTCCGCGGGAGGCACCGACCACCTGCTGACCGGAATGCTCATGGAGGCCGCCGGGGTGGAGACCGGCAAGCTCAACTACATCGCCTACGCCGGTGGCGGCGAGGTGACCGCGGGAATGCTCAACGGTGGTCTCGACGTCGGCGTCTCCAGCTACGCGGAGTTCGCCGGGCAGATCAAGTCCGGTGAGCTGCGGGCGCTGGGGCTGTCGGCACCCGAGCCGGTGCGCAGCATCGACGTGCCGACCTTCCGCGAGCAAGGAGTCGACGTGCAGCTGGCCAACTGGCGCGGGCTCGTCGCCCCTCCCGGACTCACCTCCGAGCAGCGCGCCGAACTGGTCGAGATCGCCCGGCAGGTGCACGACAGCTCGCAGTGGCAAGCCGCGCTGCGCCGCAACGGCTGGAAGGACACCTTCCGGACCGGCACCGAGTTCAAGCGGTTCGTCGACACCGAGTCCGAGCGCATCGCCAGGATCAGCACGAAGTTGGGACTGTCATGACCACCTCACCGGAAAGAGTCCGCACCGGGCGGGCCGAAACCACCCCCGGTGGCCGGGTCGAGCGCGGTGATCTGCTCGTCGCCGCGCTCGTCGCGGTGACCGGGACGCTCATGCTGCTGGCCACCGTCCGGATGGACGTGTCCTCCTCGGTCAGTTACCTCGGCCCGCGCTTCTTCCCCGGGCTGGTCGCGGTGCTGCTTATGGCGCTGGGAGCGGCGCTGGTCGTGCAGGTGCTCCTGCGCGCCCGCTCCACGGCGCGCGACACCGAGCAGACCACTGGCGAGGGCAGCGACCGGCGGGCGCTGGGCATCGTCCTGGCGACCCTGACCGCGCACCTGCTGCTGCTCGAGACCGCCGGCTGGATCATCGCCGGTGCACTGCTGTTCTGGGGCGTGTCCTACGCCCTCGGCGGCCGGAAGGTGCTCCGCGACCTGGGAGTGTCGTTCCTGGTCTCGGCGACCGTGCAGCTGGCCTTCTCGGCCGGGCTCGGCCTGACCCTGCCGCCCGGCGTGCTGGTGGGGGTGGTTTGAGTGGACACCTTCTCACTGCTCCTCGAAGGGTTCGGCGCGGCGCTGACGCCGATGAACCTGCTCTGGAGCCTCGTCGGGGTGGTGCTGGGCACCATCGTCGGGGTGCTGCCGGGGCTGGGCAGCGCGATGGCCATCGCGCTGCTCCTGCCGATCACCTTCCAGCTGGACCCCACCGGGGCCTTCATCATGTTCGCCGGCGTCTACTTCGGCGGGCAGTTCGGCGCGGCCACCACCGCGATCCTGCTCAACACCCCCGGCCAGAGCTCCTCGATGGCCACGGCGTTCGAGGGCTATCCGATGGCCGAGAACCGGCGGGCGCCCCAGGCGCTGGCCACGGCGGTGCTCGGCTCCTTCGTCGCGAGCATCGTCGCGGTCACGCTGGTGGTGTTCTTCTCCCCGTACATGGTGCAGCTGGCCGTGCAGTTCGGCCCGGCGGAGTACTTCGCGCTCGCGGTGCTGGCGTTCCTGGCGACCTCCGGCGTCGTTTCCGGCGACGTGCTGCGCGGGGTGACCGCGCTGGGGATCGGCCTGGCGCTGGCCCTGGTCGGCATCGACGAGCAGACCGGCACGGTGCGCTTCGCGTTCGGGGTCACCCAGCTGTTCGGCGGCGTCAGCATCGTCGTGGTCACCGTCGGCCTGCTGGCCGTCGGCGAAGTGCTGCACACGGCCGCGCGGTCGCGGAACGGGGCGGCCACCGAGACGATCGTCGCGGGACGGCCCTGGTTGAGCCGCCGTGACCTGTCGCGCTCCTGGCGCCCCTGGGTGCGCGGCACCGCACTCGGCGTCCCGTTCGGCGTGATTCCCGCCGGCGGCGCCGAGATCCCCACGTTCCTGTCCTACGCCGCGGAGAAGTCGCTGGCCCGGCGCCGCGGCAACAGCGAGTTCGGTCGCGGGGCCATCGAAGGCGTGGCGGGCCCGGAGGCGGCCAACAACGCGACCACGGCGACCTCCCTGGTGCCGCTGCTCAGCCTCGGCCTGCCCACCTCGGCAACGGCCGCGATCATGCTCGGTGCCTTCCAGCAGTACGGGATCCGGCCGGGTCCGCTGCTGTTCACCGAGCAGGCCGACCTCGTCTGGGCGCTGCTGGCCAGCCTGTTCATCGGCAGCGCGATCCTGCTGGTGCTGAACCTGCCGTTCGCGCCGGTGTGGGCGAAACTGCTGCGGATCCCGCGCAACTACCTGTACGCGGGCATCCTCGTCTTCGCGACCCTGGGCGTCTACACCGCGCGGACGTCGCTGTCCGACGTGGTGCTGCTCTACCTCGTCGGCGTGCTCGGGTTCCTGCTGCGCCGCTACGGCTTCCCGATCGCGCCGGTGCTGATCGGCGTCATCCTGGGGCCGCTGGCCGAGACCTCGCTGCGCCGGGCGATGGCCATGGGGCAGGGCGACGTCGGGGTGCTGTTCGGCAGTCCGTACTCGATCGGGCTGTACGCGATCATGGTCGTGGCCGTGGTGGTCATGACGGTCGGTCGACTCCGCAAGCGCCGCGTCGCCGCCTGAACGGGCGTCCGGACCCGTCCGCACCCGCATCCCCCCTCGTTCCGCGCGGGATGCGGGCGCGGACGAAAATTCGTCCGTTCGGCCCCGCTCCCGCCCGAGCGAGGGGATACGAGACAACGATAGGGTGCGAAACGAGTCCATCAACCGCTCACCCGCCGCGGCCCGCGGCCGGGTCAGTCACGAGGAGAGATCGGCGTGACAGTTCGCGTAGGTATCAACGGCTTCGGTCGAATCGGGCGGAACTTCTGGCGTGCGGTCGCCGCCAGCGAGCACGACATCGAGGTCGTCGCCGCGAACGACCTGGGCGATCTCCAGACCATGGCCCACCTGCTCAAGCACGACAGCGTACTCGGCCAGGTCAGCGAGGACGTGCAGGTCACCGACGATGGCATCAAGGTGGGCGGCAAGCTGCTGCGGATCCTGGCCGAGAAGGATCCGGGCAAGCTGCCGTGGTCGGACCTCGGGGTCGACGTGGTCCTGGAGTCCACCGGTTTCTTCACCAAGGCCGAGGACGCCCGCAAGCACGTGGACGAGGGCGGGGCCAAGAAGGTCCTCGTCTCCGCACCGGCCAAGGGTGAGGACCTGACCGTGGTGCTCGGCGTCAACGACGACCAGTACGACGGCTCGCAGACGGTGATCTCCAACGCCTCGTGCACCACCAACTGCCTGGCGCCGATGGCCAAGGTGCTCAACGACTCCTTCGGCATCGAGCAGGGCCTGATGACCACGGTGCACGCCTACACGGCGGACCAGAACCTCCAGGACGGTCCGCACAAGGACCTGCGCCGCGCCCGCGCCGCCGCCCTCAACGTGATCCCCACCAGCACCGGCGCGGCCAAGGCGATCGGCCTGGTGCTGCCCGAGCTCAACGGCAAGCTCGACGGCTACGCCATGCGCGTCCCGGTGCCGACCGGGTCGGTCACCGACCTGACCGCCACGCTCAACACCAGCGCCACGGCCGAGGAGATCAACGAGGCGTTCCGGGCCGCGGCGAGCGAGGGCAGGCTCAAGGGCGTGCTGCGCTACAGCGAGGACCCCATCGTCTCCAGCGACATCGTCAGCGACCCGGCCTCGACGATCCACGACGCACCGCTGACCAAGGTCATCGGCAACCAGGCCAAGGTCGTCGGTTGGTACGACAACGAGTGGGGCTACTCCAACCGGCTCGCCGACGTCGCGGCCCTGATCGGTTCCAAGCTTTCCTGATTCGGCGATCCACGGAGCTACAGGCGTGAAAAACCTCGACGATCTGCTGTCCGAGGGCGTTCGGGGTCGGTGCGTGCTCGTGCGCGCCGACCTCAACGTGCCGCTGGACGGCGAGACCATCACCGACGACGGTCGGGTGCGGGCGTCGCTGCCGACCGTGCGGAAGCTGACCACCGCCGGAGCACGTGTGGTGGTCACCGCTCATCTCGGCCGCCCGAAGGGCGCACCCGACCCCCAGTTCTCGCTGGCCCCGGTCGCCCGGCGGCTCGGCGAGCTGCTCGACACCGAGGTCGCGTTGGCCGGCGACGTCGTCGGCCCGTCGGCTCGCTCCGTGGTGGGCGAGCTGTCCGAGGGCTCGGTCGCCCTGCTGGAGAACGTGCGGTTCGACCCTCGTGAGACCAGCAAGGACGACGCCGAGCGCCGGGCACTGGCCGACGAGCTGGTCGCGCTGGTCGGTGACGACGCCGCGTTCGTCTCCGACGGATTCGGCGTCGTGCACCGCAAGCAGGCCTCTGTCTACGACGTCGCCCAGCGACTCGACGGCTTCGCCGGCGGGCTCGTGCTCTCCGAGGTCGACGTGCTGCGCACGCTGACCGGTGACCCCGAGCGCCCCTACGTCGTCGTCCTGGGCGGTTCGAAGGTCTCCGACAAGTTCGGCGTGATCCAGGCGCTGCTGCCGAAGGTCGACAAGCTCGTCATCGGCGGCGGCATGGCCTACACGTTCCTGGCCGCCCGCGGCTACGACGTGGGCGACTCGCTGCTGCAGCACGACCAGATCGAGGCCACCCGGCGCCTGCTCGACGAGCACGGGGGCAAGCTCGTGCTGCCGGTCGACGTCGTGGCCGCCGATCGCTTCGCCGCCGACGCGGAGACCAGGGTGGTCTCGACCGAGGCCATTCCGGCGGGGTGGCAGGGCCTGGACATCGGCCCGCGCAGCGTCGAGCTCTTCGCCGAGATCCTCGGCGGGGCGCGCACGGTGTTCTGGAACGGCCCCGCAGGGGTGTTCGAGTTCGCCGCCTTCGCCGAGGGCACCCGCGGTGTGGCCCGCGCCATCGTGGACTCCGACGCCTTCAGCGTCGTCGGTGGTGGTGACTCCGCCGCCGCGGTGCGGGCTCTCGGACTGCCCGAGGACGGCTTCTCCCACATCTCCACCGGCGGGGGTGCCTCGCTGGAGTTCCTCGAGGGCGCGGAACTCCCCGGTGTCGCTGTCCTGGAAGGGAAGGGCTGAACAACATGGCCAGGAAACCCCTGATCGCCGGCAACTGGAAGATGAACCTCAACCACCTCGAGGCCATCGCCCTGGTGCAGAAGGTCGCCTTCGCCCTGCCGGAGAAGTACTTCGACAAGGTCGAGGTGGCCGTGCTGCCGCCGTTCACCGACCTGCGCAGCGTGCAGACCCTCATCGACGGCGACAAGCTCTCGCTGGGCTACGGCGCCCAGGACGTCTCCGAGCACGACTCCGGTGCCTACACCGGGGACGTGTCGGCGCCGATGCTGGCCAAGCTGGGCTGCGGCTACGTCGTCGTGGGCCACTCCGAACGCCGCGAGTACCACGCCGAGACCGACGACGTGGTCAACCGCAAGGTCCGCGCGACCCTCAACCACGACATGACGCCGATCCTGTGCGTCGGTGAGTCGTTGGAGGTCCGCGAGGCCGGCGACCACGTCGAGCACTGCACCACGCAGCTGATCAACGGTCTCAAGGACCTCACTCCCGAGCAGGTCCGCCGCACCGTGGTGGCCTACGAGCCGGTCTGGGCGATCGGCACCGGCAAGGTAGCCACCGCGGCCGACGCCCAGGAGGTCTGCGACCGGGCCGTGCGGCGGGCCCTGGCCGACGAGTACGGCACGGAGGTCTCCGACGACGTGCGTATCCTCTACGGCGGGTCGGTGAAGTCCAGCAACATCGGCGAGATCGTCGGTCAGAACGACGTCGACGGCGCGCTGGTCGGTGGTGCCAGTCTCAACGGCGACGAGTTCGCCAAGCTCAGCGCCATGGCCGCGGGCGGACCACTGCCTTGATGCGGACGGCGGTCCACGCGGTGTCGACCGACCGGTACGCTGTGTCGCGAATCGCCGAACGAACGAGGACGGTATGACACTTTTCCTGCAGATCATGTTGCTCGTCACGAGCGTGCTGCTGGTGCTGCTGGTGCTGCTGCACCGGGCCAAGGGCGGCGGCCTCTCCTCGCTGTTCGGCGGCGGTATGCAGTCCAGTCTCGCGGGCTCCAGCGTGGCGGAGAAGAACCTCGACCGGATGACGTTCTTCGTCATCGCGTTGTGGGTCATCTCCATCATCGGCAGTGGGTTGCTGGTCTCGTTGAGCAGCTGAGGCCGTCGCTCGTGAGCGGATCGCAGGCAGAACCGGGCAGGTCGGCGGGGTGAGGACGGATGACTGGCGGTAACGCGATTCGAGGTAAGCGCATCGGTGCGGGTCCGACGGGTGAGGGGGAGCGGGGCCACTCCGCTCCACGCAAGCAGGTGGACTACTGGTGCGGCAACGGTCACCACGTGCGGCCGTCGTTCGCGCACGACGCCGAGGTCCCGCAGCAGTGGAGCTGTCCGCGCTGCGGGCTCCCGGCGGGGCAGGACGCCGAGCACCCTCCTGAGCCGCGGCGCACCGAGCCGCACAAAACTCATCTGGAGTACGTCAAGGAGCGCCGCAGCGACTCCGACGGCGTGGCGCTGCTGGACGAGGCCCTCACCAGGTTGAGGGGCAACCGCGGGCGCTGAGGCGTCCCCGGTGCCACGGTGATTTTCCCGGTTTCGCGCGAAACCGGGAAACCCGCGCCGCGGCGCCGCTGTCACCGCGCCCGCCGTGGGAGCTGGATCACGGTGGAACCGTGTCCACCTCCCCACCTTCGGCGATCCGCCTAGACTGTTCCGCATGCGCTGGTTGTGGGCCCTGATCGCTGATCTCGTCGTGGTGCTGTTGTTCGTGCTCATCGGGCGTGGCAGCCACGAGGAGGGCAACGCGCTGGTAGGGGTCGTGGCGACCTTGTGGCCGTTCGCCGTGGGCACTCTCGTGGGGTGGTTGGTCGGAAGAGGGCCGCGGCACCCGGTCTCGGTGGTCCCGACGGGGCTGGTGGTGTGGGTGGCCACGGTCGTGATCGGCATGGTGCTGCGGTGGGCCACCGGCTCGGGGACCCCTGTCTCGTTCATCGTGGTCACCTCCGTGTTCCTCGGGGTGTTCATGCTGGGGTGGCGCGCGGTCGCCCTCGCGGTGCGGCGGTTTCGACGGGTGCGCCAGGGCTGAGTCGGTCCCCTGATCAGGGGGCATCTCCCGGGCCGAGTTGTAGGGCCGGGGGCGCGGACTTAGCTTGATGGTCGCTGCATCCCCCCGCGCACGAGGAAGTGACCGCGATGACGCCCCCTGCCGTGGACCGGCTTTTCCGGCGCCGTGACGAGCCGTCGCGGCACGCGCTCGCCGACAGCCGAGACGGTGGCCGCGGCACTCGAACCGGAGGTGACCGCATGAGTGACGTGCCGCTGCCGGACCCCGCCGGACACGCCTGCTCCGCCGGAACCTGCGTGATCTGCTCCGACGAGGCGGTCAAGGTCACCGTCGTCCGACTGCTCGACGACCGGACCGCCGTCGTGGACACCGGCTCCGCCCACGAGGAGGTCGGCGTCGCGCTCGTGCCCGCCCAGCGCGGCGAGACCATCCTCGTGCACGCGGGTGAAGCCATCGCGGTCGTCAGGGGGTGAACACGGTGGACGACACCCGCCGCGGTCCGAGCACCGTCACCGCCGGGGACGAGGACGGCCGGGCGGCCGAGGCGGACAGCGTCGACCACCTGTCCGTGGTCCCGTCCGAGCCGTACCGCGCGCTGTGGGGACCGACGCTGCGTGACCTGGCGGTGGGATGACCCGAAACGGCGATGTGGGCGCGATGGACCCGGGGGTCCGCGAGCTCCTCGACAAGATCGAGGCGGCCGGCGTGCCGGAGACCAGGCGGACGGCCGAAGACCTGGTCCGAACCGTGGGCGAGTGCTACGGCGAGGGCCTGGGCAGGATAGTGGGAATCCTGCGCGGGAGGGGAGAGGTCGGCGGCGAGCTGCTGCGGTGGCTCGCCGCCGACGACCTCGTCGGCGGTCTGCTGGCGGTCCACGGGCTGCACCCGAACGCGAGGGCCTGTTGGATGGACGTCCGGGCGGCGCGCACGCTCGGTCCCGGAGAACTCATGTCGGTGTGGGCGGAGTACGACTCGGTGCTGGTGTGCAACGCTTCCGGCGAGTTGTACGCCTACCGCGACCGGTGCCCGGCCTGCACCGCCGCGCTCGCCGAGGCCGACCTCGACGGTGCGGTGCTGACCTGCCCGGGGTGTCAGGAGCCCTACGACGTCCGGGCCGCCGGTGGTGGCGTGCTGGATCCCCACGCGCAGCTGGATCCGCTGCCGCTGCGGTCGGACGGCACGACGGTGTGGGTCGCGGTACCCGTGGAGATCGCTTCGTGACACGATCGAGTTACATCGTCGGAGCCGTCGGGACGGATCGGGATTTCGGCGTGCTGGCCGGTGCCGCCAAGGCCATACTGGTCGAAGTCGCGTCACGTGGGTGGGATTCGGGAACGATTTCCTGAGCGCTTCCCGCTCATGCGCAGGATTCGTGGAATTCGTGGACGCCGGAAGCGCGGTCACGAGAGGCGAATCGGTGCGTCGGAAAATCGTTGTTCGTTTTCTCCCGTGGAGGTTTTTCGTGTTCCGTCGATTCTTCCTCGTTTCGGCCGTGGTCGGCCTCGGCATCGTCGTGGTCCGTGCGATCGGTGCGGACGCCAAGCGCCCCGCCAGGGCCGGCGGGATGTGAGCATCGCCCACGTGCATCGGGCACTCCCGGCGAAGCGATCGAGGTGTTGGGCGCGTTCGAGCCGTGGGAGTGCGGGGTCTTCGGCCGAGTGGGGGCCACTGTCGGGGATCCGTTGGGAAAGACCCCTGGGGAGGGGAGGCCGTGCACGAGTCGGGCATCACGCGGAGCGCGGTGGAGGCGCTGCTCGATGCGGGCGAGCAGTCGCGGACCACCCGCCCGGAGTCGGAGGTCGATGAGCTCTCCGGCGTGGTGCCCGACTCGGTACGGTTCTGCTTCGGCCTCGTCGTCGAGGGCGCGGCGCTGGACGGCGCCCCCTCGACGTCGCCGAGCCGTCCGGGCGGTGTCGGGAGTGCGGATCCGAGTTCGAGTTGGCGGACCTGATCGCGCTGTGCGCCTGCGGCCGGCGTCGACGCGTCGGAGCCGGCCGGGCGCGAGCTGCGGGTGAGATCGGTGGAGGTGACACGGGAATGTGCAGCACGTATGGATGTTCCGAGAGCGCGGGGGTTCGAGTGATCGACCCCGCGAGACCGGACGGGCACCGGCGCGATCACGAGCACGACCGCGAGGAGACGGCGGAGCGGACCCGCACGCTCCTGCTGGAGCAGGAGGTGCTGGCCAAGAACGACGTGCGCGCCGACCGCAATCGCCGGTGGCTGGCCGAACGCGAGATCCTCGCGCTGAACCTGATGAGTTCGCCGGGTGCGGGCAAGACGACGCTGCTGGAGCGCACGCTGCGCGAGTCCGAATCGGAGCTGCCGCTGTCGGTGATCGAGGGTGATCAGGAGACCCTGCTGGACACCGACCGGCTGCGGGCGGCGGGATGCTCGGTCGTGCAGATCAACACCGGTGCGGGGTGTCACCTCGACGCGGACATGCTCGCGGGCGGTCTGAGCTCGCTGGACCCGCCACGACACTCGGTGGTGCTCGTCGAGAACGTCGGCAACCTCGTCTGCCCGGCCCTGTTCGACCTGGGTGAGCACGACAAGGTCGTCATAGCCTCGGTGACCGAGGGCGAGAACAAGCCGCTGAAGTACCCGAACATGTTCCGCGCCACCGACCTGGTGCTGCTGAACAAGGTGGACCTGCTGCCGCACCTGGACTACGACATCGGGTTGTTCACCCGGTACGCCAAGCGCATCAATCCCGAGATCCGGGTGCTGCCGGTCTCGGCGAAGACCGGCCGGGGAATGCTCGCCTGGTACGACTGGTTGCACCTGAACATCCCCGTCGCCGCGTAGCGGCATCGCGGAGGGAGTGGGCGGCCCTCGGCCGAATGGATGAGGGCACGGTCGAAAGATCGTCCTCGAAGTCGAGGGATGCGGGTCGTTCAGCCGTCCCGTGCGGCCGGCTCCCGGTAGCATCCTGGCCCCGTGAGCAAACGAAGTCCTCTTCCCGAATTTCCCACCCCGGGCTTTCCCGGACGTCCGTGTGCACCGGAGACGGGCACGGCGTCATGACGACGACGGAAGTTTCGCGACCAGGGGCCGATGACACCGACCGCACGCCCGGCTCCGGTCGCCGCATCGGTGCGCTGGACGCCCTGAGGGGTCTGGCCCTGTGCGGGATCATCTTCGTCAACATCCCGCCGGTCATGCACATGTCGGGGACCGTCGACATGGAGGTGCTGCCCGTCCGGCACGTGCTGGACATGACGGTCCAGCAGCGCTTCTTCCCGATCTTCGCCCTGCTGTTCGGCGTCGGTTTCGGCATCTTCCTGCAACGGGCCGGGACCCGTTCCGAGCGCCCCCGGCTGCTGCTCGGCCGCAGGTTGCTCGCCCTGGCCGTGTTCGGAGCGCTGCACCACCTGCTGCAGCCGGGCGAGGCACTGCTGGTCTACGCGCTCATCGGCCTGGTTTTCCTGCTGCCGTTGAGCTGGGCGCCCAGGTGGGCGAACCTGCTGATCGCCGTGATGCTCCTCCTCGCGGGACTGACCGTGGCCAGTGGCGGTATCGCGCTCAACCCCGGGCTGCTCGTGCTCGGTTTCGCCGCCGCCCAGTACCACCTCCCGGAGAAGCTGCACCGAAGTGGGAAGCCGATCCTCGCGGTGTTCGCGGCTTCGGTCGCACTCTCGGTGGTCACGCTGGTCTGGCAGGAGCAGGATCCGCTGTCGGCCGGGTTCACCACGTCGTCGTCCCTGGCCGGGCTCTGCATGGCCACCGCCTACGCGAGCGGGTTCCTCCTGCTTCTTCCGACAGCGGTGGGTCGTGTGCTGTCCGGGACACTGCGCCCGCTCGGGCGGATGGCGCTGACCAACTACGTGACGGCGACGTTGCTGTTCATCCCGCTCGGACACCTTCTCGGGCTCCACGAGTCGACCGCGTGGGGCACGGAACTCGCCTTGGCCACCGGCATCCTCGTCCTCCAGGCGGTGTGGAGTCGTGTCTGGCTCGCGTACTTCAGCTACGGGCCGATGGAGTGGCTCTGGCGCTGCATCACGTGGTGGCGGATCGTGCCGCTGAAACCCCGGCCTTAACAGCACCGTCCCGCGCGGGGGTTCACAACTTGGGGAGAGTTGTGGACCCCCACAGCGGTGTGACTGGTTATGCCCAGATGAGGTGGAGGGTGGGGTGGGCGCGGGCGAGGCGCTTGTGGGCGGTGGTGGCGTCGCGGAATCCGGTGTGGATGCTGCCGCCGGTTCCGATGAGGTCGGTGTGGTCGTCGTGGGCGATGCCCCAGTAGGCGACGACGCCGTCCTGGTACTCGCCGATCTCCTGGCACAGCGCGAAGACGGCCGGGGCGTTCTCGGTGACCATGTCCTGCAGCTCGGCCAGGAACTCCTCCCGCGTGGCCCAGGGGCGCCACTCGGATGCGGTGGTGTCGGTGTCGGTCATTGTCCCTCCTCGGGTCGGTGACTGCGATCACTCGCAACATAGCTGTAAATCTTTATGGATTGCCATAACCCGATCGGGTGGTGTACGCACTGAGCTACAGGTTCGATACACACTGTCCTTGGACGTGTGGAACAGGAGGCGGACTGTGGCTGATCGAAGTGACCCCTCGGCGTTGCGCTGGCTCGTGGGTGTCGAGCTGCGCAACTACCGGCTGCGCGCGGGTGAGACCAGTGCTGCGGCGGCGAAGGCACTCGGATGCTCGCCAGGCAAGATCACGCATTTGGAAACCGGCCGGTATTTCCCGCAGCCGGAGGAGATCGCAGCCCTGCTGGAGTTCTACGACGCGCCACGTTGGGACGTTGACCGACTGTCCTCACTGGCTGGCCGAGCCGATAACAAGACCTGGTGGGCACCCTGGACCGACGTGCTGCCGGACTGGCTCAAGACGTTCGTCGGATTGGAAGGGATCGCCAGCAGCGAGTTCATCTACATACCGCTGATCCTGCCCGGCCTGTTGCAGACCCCTGAGTATGCCGCTGCACTGACAGCGGCCAGCGTCCGTGTTCGCCCCGATCACAACGAGCGTCTGGTGAGTCTTCGCCTGGCACGTCAGCAGCGCTTGATCGAGGAGAGTCCGCTGGGTCTTGTCGCCGTTGTCGAGGAATCGGTTCTCGATCGCCCGGTCGGGACGGGCGGGGTGATGCGGCAACAGATGGAGCATCTGCTGGAAGTGGTGGACAGGTCCCACGTGGAGCTTCGTGTGCTGCCGACCTCCGTGGGGCCGCATGCCGCGTTGAGCGGGGGCTTCATGCTGCTGCACTTCGTGGAGGCGCAGTCCATCGGGTACGTGGAAATTCCGGACGGTGCCGTGTACGTCCAGGATCAGGACCAAGTGACTGCTTACATCCGTTCGAGTGAACGACTACTGTCGGTCGCGCTGTCGTCGGCGGACTCGGTGAAGGCGATCGAGGAACGCCTTGCCGTGTACTCGGAGGGTTCTTGATGGTGGGTGAGTGGCGTAAATCGAGCTACAGCGACAATGGCGCGAACTGCGTCGAGGTGGCGTTCGTGGCTGGCGGGGTGGCCCTGCGGGACTCGAAGGAGCCGGACGGGCCCGTGTTGCGTGTGGACCGTCAGCGCTGGTCGGTGTTCCTGCATCGGCTGAACGGGTGAGACCCGGGTCACATTACGGTTGTGTTGATTCTTGTGACTGTGCTGCCGCGCTTCTTATACAGTGATCGCTGCTGACCGGGTCGGGGGCCGGTCGAGGGGATCACGTCCGGACCGCGAGGGGGCAGCAGTGACCGACCCGAACGCAGAATCCGCAGGCTTCACGGGAGCGAGCGCCGCGCTGGGCGCTATCAGGACCGAGAACCAGCGGTTCCAGCAGCAGATCTCGGCGGGTCAGCTGAGCATGGACCCGGAGTCGGCCGAGGACGCGGCCAAGGTCTACGAGGAAGAGGCCGGAGAGGTCGACGACTTGGTCGAAACTGCTGGCAGGCTTCAGCAGGTGCCGGGGCTGGGGGACTACCCCTCGGGGCAGCAGCTGGCGGCCAAATTCGGCCAGAAGGCCCGCAACGGGTCAACGGGTGCGGCCGATTTGCTGGGGCAGCTTGCCGACGAGATGCGGCGCAAGGCTGATCTGTTTCGGCAGGCGGTCAAGAACTACCATGTCACCGACGAGCAGACTGCCCAGGACTTCAAGAGGGGTGCGGAGTGAGCGTGTGGTCGAGGTCGCTGGTGGCGGCTGCTGCCGGTGTGGCACTGGTGGGTGTGGCCGGATGCGGAACAGGTGGGATCGCGGGCGATACCTCGCCCGAGACGACGAGCGCGTCGTCATCCAAGGATGATTTGGCTAGTGTGCAGCCCTGCCAGATGCTTCCACCGGAAACGCTCGAATCTTTCGGTCTTGAAGTGACTGGCGAACCTAGGAATGAACTTCCTTGGCAGCCAGGCTGCGATTTCGATGGTAAACCTATCTCGGCTACTTTGATTAAGAACACGCGCCAGACGGTTTCCTCGGCGGAGAAAAAGACTGTGTGGGCGAAGTTCGAGCGTATCCAAGTGAATGGTCGTTCTGGGGCGCAGGCGATTACACAGGGAACGACGAAGGCGCGGCTCTGCAATGTGATGTTCAACGCTGGGAAGGGGACTATCCAGGTGCAGGCCCATGAGATCAGTCCCCCCGACGACATCGACGAGTGCGCTAAGGCGTTGGAGATCGCGAAGAAGATCGAGCCGAACGTTCCGGATCCGGCGTGAGGGGGAGCCATGGGATTTGGTGATTTCCTGGAGAGCCAGCTGAGTCCGGTGGGTGATGCCGTTGTCGGTGCTGTCGGTACCGCGGCCAGCTCCACCGTCGACTTCGTCGGTGACGCCGCCGGGGTGGTGCGCGACGACGTCGGCAGCCTGCTCGGTTTCGACACGCGCGCGGAGAACGCGCAGCAGGAGCAGGCCGCCGCTGCCAAGAAGGAGGGCCAGCAGCAGCGGGAGGACCTGGCCGCGGAGAACCAGCGGTTGGACGCTCCGGCCGGTTACGATCCCGCCTCGCTGACTCAGCAGGAGAACTGGCAGTCCTACGACCACCGCCACATCTACGACACCAACCAGAACACGCTGAAGGAGTCCGACGCGGCAGCGGTGGGCGACGCTTGGAAGAACATCGGTGACGAGCTGGGCACGATCGGTGATCGCCTGAAGCAGCGGGCCTCCAAGGCGATCACCAGCGGCTGGTCCGGTCAGGCCGCGGACGCGGCCAACCAGTCCTCCGAACCGCTGGCGGACTGGATGCGGGGCAGCGGAGAGTGCTTCAAGCTGACCGGCAACAAGATCAAGGAGGCGGCCTCGGCGGCCGGGCAGAGCAAGGCGATGGTGCCGCCGCCGCAGGACCACGACATCAGTCAGTCATTCGTGGCCGGCCTCGCCGGAGGCCCGACCGGGGTCGTGAAGGACGGCGTCGGGCAGATGCACGAGCGCCAGCAGGAGGAGCGCAAGGCCCAGGAGACCATGGGCCGGGTGCTGGGGACGACCTACAAGGACGTGGACTCCACGGTCCCGGCCTACAGGAAGCTCGACGGCAAGCCGGCGGATCCGCCGGCGCAGCCGCCTCCGCCCGAGCCGCCGGGGGTCCCGCCCGCGCGGCCTCCGGGGTACACCGGCGATGGCTCCGGCGGCGTGAACTCGAACGGCGGCAGCGCTCCGAACGGCGGTGGTGGCCCGAACGGCGACGGATCGGGTGACAACCGCTCGGCGAGCCCGAACGGCCCGGGTGGCCGGGACGGGGGCGCCAACGGCAGGACCCCGCAGGACCCGAGGTACCCGTCCGGGCCGGGCGGGACGTCGCAGGGACCGGCCGGCAGCGAGTCGGCCTGGACGTCCGGGGTGTCGGGCGGACCGGGCGGCGCCGGTGGTGCCGGCGTCGGTGGTGCTGCTGGGGGCGCTGCCGGAGGTGTCGCGGGGCGCGGCGCCGGAGGTGGTGGCGCCGGTGGCGGCTACGCGGCCGGTGGGATGCCGGGCGGCACGCCGGGGAGCGGCTCCAACCAGCTGGGCCAGGGCGGCCGGTCCGGTACGGCACCGGTCAAGGGCACCCCGTCGACGCCGAGCACGTCGTCCACGAGCAGCACCACGTCGGGTCGCGGTGGTGGCCGGATGCCGATGGGCGGCATGGGCGGCCAGAACCAGGGCGGCGCGGACGAGGAGCACGAGCGCGAGTCCTGGCTGGTCGAAGACGACGACGTCTGGCTCAACGACATGCCCAAGACCGCCCCGCCGGTCTTCGAGTGACACGACACCACGTGCGGGCGCGGAAGGGACGCGCCCGCACCGGACAAGGGGAGAAGCGTTGGCCGTCTCGGGCCGCTGGCAGCTGCACCCGCTGCATCTGTACTTCGTGCACGGTTACCTCGGGTTGGACGACCTGGCGTTGCCGCTCGAAGCTCCGCCCTACGGCCACACGCGGCAGCAGTACGGCGAGGTCGGCAAGCGCGAGTACGGCACCATGCGGGCTCAGGGCCTCATCGTCGACGACGAGGTCGAGCCCGGGCTGGCCCGTGCGCTGACGGTGCTGTGCAAGCCCTACCTGTGGGTGGACTCGCTGTGGTTTCCCGAGGCCGGGCAGGAACCCATGTGGCGCGCGGTCGCGGCGGTCACGGAGGGCAACCGGATCGTCCTCGGCGTCCAGCCGCCCGGCGAGACCGACCGCTACGGTGGCGCGCTGACCATCGAGCTGCACGAGCGGGCGACCCTGTCGCAGGTGCTGCTGCCGACGCTGCCCCCGGCCCCGCCGGGTAGCAAGGGACCGGTGAAGGTCCCCGCCGGTTCCTTCCCCCGCGAGGAGTCCGAAGAGGACACCTCGCCGCAGAGCGTCCTGCAACCGGCGACGGCGAGACGCGGCAGCAGCGGGGACCGTCAGCTGGCGACTTACCAGGCCATCGGAGCCGCCGAGCACGTGCGGGCGGGGCAGCTCGCCGCGAACATGCGCGACCGCACCGGCCGCGTGAACCGCTCCCAGGTGGTGCGCTGGTTCGACAACGCCGAACCGGACGGGCGCTACCTCGACCACAACGAGCGCGGTGACACCGGCGAGCGCATGTACGGGCTCACACCCGCCGACGCCCACGTCCTGGGCACCAAGATCGAGGAACTCGTCACCACCGTCCGGTGAGCCGGTTCCGGCTGTCGGCTACGACCGGAACCGGCCGGCAACGATTATTCGGTGGTGACGTGCGCGCGGCTGGCGGCGGTGTTGTCGATGCCGCGACGCTGGGCGAGGTCCAGGCAGACGGCGTCGAAGACCAGGTGCGTCACCTGGTCGAACAGGCTCGACAGCGGTTGCACTGTACTCGTCTCACCGTCCCGCCGGTGCTTGGTCGCGGCGGGGACGCACAGCACGCGCTCGGCGGATCGGGCGAGGGGTGAGTCCTCGTCGGTGGTCACGGCGAGGACGCGGGCGTGCGCGCGGGTGGCTTCCTCGGCGGTGCGCACGGTCCCGGAGGTCGTGCCCGAACCGGATATCGCGACGAGCGTGTCCCCCGCGGACAGCGCCGGTGCGGTCGCTTCGCCGACGACGTGGACGTCCCACCCGAGGTGGACCAGGCGCATCGCGAAGGCGCTGGCCATGAAACCGGACCGTCCGGCGCCGGTGACGAGGACCCTGCCGGACTCGGCCAGGTGGGTGACGAACTCCTCGATGTGGGCGCGGTCGACGCGGGCGAGCACGCCGGAGATCTCGGCCTGGATGGTGTCGAGGGCGTCCTTGGTCATGCTGTGCTCCGTGTGCTCGTGGTGGACATGCGCCGGGCTGCTGCGGCGGGGTCGGGTGCGGTGGTGATCGCCGAGCCCACGATGACGCGCAGTTGCGCGGCCGGGGCGTCGGCGAGGGAGGTGAGGCCGGATTCCGTGATCCCCCCGGCCACGGCCACCCGGCGACCGCGTACCCAGTCCCCGAGGATCGCACCGGGACCGTCGCCGGTGGACTGGGCGTCCTTGCCGACGTGCGCGGCGAAGATCACGTCCGGGGGGAGCTTTCGCAGCAGCTGGTCGCGTCGCGAGGCCGACGTCGCCAGGAGGTCGAGCAGGACCTCGGCGTTCGCGTCGTGAGCGAGTGCGGCGCAGCGCTCGACGGTCTGATCGGTCGCGGTCGCCAGGACGGTGGCCGCCCGCGCCCCGTGCTCGAAGGCCATGCCGAACTCGGTCGCGGCGTCGTCGGCGGTCTTGAGGTCGGCGAGCACCGGAGTGCTCCCCGCGGCGGCGACGGTCTCGGCGACGCTGGTCATGCCGTATCGCTTGATCAGCGAGGTGCCGACCTCGATCCAGTCGGCGTGGGGGGCCACCGTGGCGGCGACCCGTGTCGCCGCACCCAGTTCGATGCGGTCAAGCGCTACTTGTAGTTGCACGTCCTGCTCCGTTGGCTTGTCGTGCTGTCTCGCCCTCGGCGAGCACGGTGTCGAGGTGGACGCGCGAGGGCAACCCGTCCATGTCGCCCTCGCTGGTGGTGGTGATGGCGCCGACCGCGCAGGCGCGGCGCAGGGCCCGTTGCTGCTCGACTCCTTCCAGCCGGGCGCTGATCCACCCCGCCGCGAAGCCGTCACCGGCCCCGACGGTGTCGACAGCGCGCACCGGGAAGGCCGGTGCCCGCAGGGTCCCGTCTCGCGAGCGCAGGAGGGCGCCATCGGTACCGAGCTTGACCACGACCTGCGAGACCCCGCGGTCGAGGTAGAAGTCCGCGATCCGCTCGGCGCTGGTCGCGCCGGTGAGGGTTCGTCCCTCGGCGAGCCCGGGAAGCACCCAGTCCGCCCGCGCGGCCAGGTCGTTGACCACGGTCGTCATCTCGGAGCTGTCCCGCCACAGCGAGGGACGCAGGTTGGGGTCGAACGAGACCGTGGCTCCGGCGGCGCGGGCGGTCGCGATCGCGCGGAACGTGAAGTCGCGGGTCTCCGCGCTCAGCGCGGGAAAGATCCCGGTCACGTGCAGGTGTCGCGCCGCCCCGATGACCTCGTGGGCGGAGGGGGACCACCCGAGGCTCGACGCGGCCGAACCGCGCCGGAAGTACACGACCGTGGGGTCGCCGCTGTGGACGCGGTTCTTGAGCTGGAACCCGGTCGGCGCCGACGGTTCGGTCCGGAGCGCGGAAACGTCGACGCCCTCGCCCGCGAGGGTCTCGCGCGCCCGCGTGCCGAACGGGTCGGGTCCGACCTGGCCCAGGTAGCCGACCCGGTGGCCCAGCCGGGCCAGCCCGACCGCGACGTTCATCTCGGCTCCGGCCAGGCGCTGCTCGAAGTGGTCGACCTCGGACAGCGGCCGGTGATCGGTGGCGACGAACATCGCCATGATCTCACCGAACGTGACGACATCCGGTGCTTCAGGCATGGTCGACCTCCCGGTCAGTGGCGTCCTCGGCGGCGACGACCGGGTTGGTCAGCGCGCCGATCCCGGCGACCGCGGCGGTGACGACGTCCCCCGGGGCGATCGCGCCGAAGGTCGAGGGAGCCCCGGTCAGGACGACGTCTCCCGGGCGGAGCTCGACGAGCGTGGACAGGTAGGACACCGACTCGGTGACGCTTCGCGCGAGGTCGGCGGTCGAGCCTTCGGCGATCGTCGCACCGTTGCGGGTCAGGGTGATCGCCGCGTCGGTGGGGTCGGCCTCGGTCTCGATCCACGGGCCGAGCGGGGTGAAGCCCCGTCGGCTCTTGGCCTCGGTCCAGCGGGGATCGTCCTGCTGGGCCCGCCGCGCGGTGATGTCGAGGGAGACGGTCAGGCCCAACAGCTCGACGTCGCGGGGTCGCACCCGCCACAGGGGTGCTCCGACCACGGCGGCGACCTCGGCCTCGGCGTCCACCCGGCCGATGTCCGCCGGAATCGGTATCGCCTCGCCCGGCCCCGACACGCTGGCCGCGGCCTTGAGGAACGCCCGAGGTGGGGTGGCCCGGTCGCCCGGTCCCGTGTTGCGGGCCATCCCGAACACCGTGGACGGCCGGACGGGGGCGAGCAATTCCTCGGGTGTCCCGGACTCCTCCGGGGTCGTGCGGCAGGCGCGTGCCACGTCACCGGGGGTGAGGGCGTCGTCGGCGACCGGGTGCAGCCGTTGTCCGGCCAGGACGCCGGCGCTGGTCCGCCCGTCCTCGCGGTAGCGCACGACCCTCACGAGACGTTCCCCTCCCGGGTCGTCGCGGTGTCCGCTTCGTCCTCGGGAGGAGCTGCGTAGGAGCCGGACCCGACGAAGGGGATGATCAGCGCGGCCAGCACGACGGTGACCGCCATCAGCACGAACGAGGCGGCGTTCGACCCGGTCGCGCTGTTGAGCCAGCCGACGATGAAGGCCCCGACGAAGCCGCCGACCGAACCGGCCGCGTTGACCAGCGCGATCCCGGCTCCGGCGAAGTTGCTGGGCAGTGACTCCGAGACGTAGGCGAAGTAGGGACCGTACGGCGCGTACATGGCACCACCGGCCAGCACCAGCAGACCGAACGCGAGCCAGAAGTTGTCGGGACCGAGCAGGTAGGACAGGTAGAAGGCGACACCGCCGGACAACAGCCACGGCCACACGTAGCGCGGGCGGCTCGCGGCGCGGTCGGAGGCCCGGGAGTTGAGCACCATGAGCACGGACGCCACGGCGAACGGGACGGCCGAGAGCAGGCCGGTCATCCCGATGCCCTGCCCGGTTCCGGCGCGCACGATGCTGGGCAGCCAGAACACCAGCCCGTACACGCCGACGCTCCACAGCAGGTACTGCACGGACAGCAGCACGACCGGCCGCGACCGGAGCGCCTCCATGTACGAACCGGCCGGGGTGTAGCCCGCGCGCTCCCGGTCCAGCTCGGCGACCACGTTGTCCTTTTCGGACTTATTGAGCCACTTCGCCTGGGTGGGGTGGTCGGAGACCAGGGCGCGGAACACGAACGCCCACAGGATCGCGGGCAGTCCCTCCAGGATGAACATCTCTCGCCAGCTGGTGAGCTCGATGATGTATCCGGACACGGCGTTGAGCCACATGACCGTGATCGGGTTGCCCAGGATCAGGATGGCGTTGGCGCTGCCCCGCTCGCGCTTGGTGAACCAGCGGCCCAGGAACACGACCATGGCGGGCAGGACGGCCGCCTCCACGGAACCGAGCAGGAAGCGCACCACGATCAGCAGCACCGCGCTGCTGAGCAGGCCCTGAACGGTGGCGAGGGCTCCCCACGCGAGGGTGCACCAGAAGATCAGCCCGCGTACGCTGCGCCGCTCCGCGTAGATCGTGCCGGGAATCTGGAACAGGGTGTAGCCGAGGAAGAACGAGGCGCCGATCAGCGAGGACATCGCACCGCTGATGTCGAGGTCGGCTCGCATGCCGCCGGCGACGGCGATCGAGAAGTTGGACCGGTCGAGGTAGGCCAGCGAGTAGGTCACGAACGCGACCGGAAGCAGGCGCATCCAGCGCTGCCTGCCCAGTGCGGCGGGGGTGGGTGGTGCTGATGTCACGGTGCTCTCTTTGCAGGTTTTCCGCGATGCGGGAAGCTTTTCAGTGTTACGGAACACTAGAATGTTCTTGGGGTGCAGTCAACAGGTGGCGGTACCATGTCCCCGACGTCGAAGCGGCGATCCTCGTCGTGAAGGAGGGGTCGCGGAGGAGGGGGAGGTACGGTGCCGGAAGAGCGGGGAGGACCACGTTCTCGGGAGCCGCAGAGCGGCGACATGGTCGGCAAGGCGCTGCGCCTGCTGACCCTGCTCGGTGACGCGCCCCGGGGCATGACCCTGTCCGAGCTGGCGCGCCAGGCCGGTTACCCGATCAGCACGACGCATCGGCTGCTGTCGTCCATCGCCCGGGAGGAGTTCGCCGTTCTCGACGACGAGCGGCGCTGGAACCTCGGGCTGCGCATGTTCGAGCTGGGCCAGCGCGTGCTGCACGCGCGAGGGTTCGCCGGGGTCGCCACTCCGGTCCTGCAGCGGATCACCCGGCAAACCGGCGAGTCCACCCTGATGTCGGTGCTGGAGCACGAACAGCAGCTGTACGTGCACTACGTCGAGGGGACTCATCAGGTCCGGATCACCGGCGAGCCGGGCAGGCGCGGCCCGCTGCACTGCACGGCCATGGGCAAGTGCCTGATCGCGTTCGCGCCGCGGGACCGGCGGGAGCAACTGCTGAACGAACTCGAACTGCCGCCCGTGGGGGCGAAGACGATCACCGATCGGGAGCGGTTCCGCGCCGAGGTCGAGGAGGTGCGTCGCCGGGGCTACGCGATCGCCGACGAGGAGCACGAGGAGGGGATCCGCGCGATCGGTGTCCCGGTCCTGGATCCCGGCGGTATCGCCGTCGCCAGCATCTCCGCGGCCGCTCCCGCTTTCCGCAGTTCGATCGAGACGATGCACACCTACTTCGAGCCGCTGCAGCAGGGCGCGAAGGAACTGGCCGTCGGTCTGCCGAATCGCTAGGCGAGGGGCTCCCCGGTGCCGGAGGTCGAGGAACTCGTCACCGTCCGGCGATCACTCGATCGAGCGAGATGAGCCCCCCTTGGGGTTCTCGTCGACTCCGGATCACCGAAAAAGGGAGACTCTTCTCTTCGTGTTCGGGATCATCCGCCCGTGTCGGCACCGGCTGTCCGAACGCCTGCACACCGACTGGTCGCTCACCTGTGCGGGCTGTTCCTGGCGCTGCGGAGCGAGCACGGCGAGGCCGCGCGCACCGCGACGAACTACGACGGGCTCGTGATCTCCGTGCTGGTCGAAGCGCAGTCGGGGGAGGTGGCGCCCCGACGCCGGGCCGGGCCGTGTCCGCTGCGCGGGATGCGCCGGGCCTCGGTCGTTCGGGGCGAGGGTGCGCGGCTGGCCGCCGCGGTGTCCCTGGTGCTGGCTTCGGTGAAGCTGCGCGACCACGCCGACGACGGCGACGGGGCGCTCCGTCACGCGGCCCTCGCGGAGCCGGCTCGCCGGACGGCAGCGCGCTGGGGCGAGCGGGGTGGGACCTCGGGTGCGCACGTCGGTTTCGACGCGGCGCTGCTCACGGAGGCGGCGGGACGGCAGCAGGGGGTCGAGGAGTCGCTGTCGCCGGGCGATTCGGTGCTGGTCGCCACCGAGCCGACCGGGCTCGCCACGAGCGCGGCGCCCGGGCACACCGCCGTGCTCGCCGAGCGTCCGGCGAACGCGGAACCGCTGGCCGAGGTGGGCCGGCTGTTCGGCCGCGCGGCGCACCTGCTCGACGCCGCCGAGGACCTGGCCGCCGACGCGGCGAACGGGTCCTGGAACCCGCTGGTCGCGACCGCCACCGATCCGGACGGGGCGCGGCGGCTCTGCGACGACGCGGTGCACGGGGTGCGGCTGGCGTTGCGCGAGGTCGAGTTCACCGACTCGAAGCTGGTGCACGCGTTGCTGGTGCACGAGTTGGAGCAGGCGGTGCGGCGCGCGTTCGGCCACGCGGTCGCCTCGAAGGACGGACAGGACGCTGCCGAAGCGGTCCCCTCAGGACGGAGAGGGCGGTGGGTGCTGGTCGCCGAAGTTCCGCGTCCCGTCGCGGAAGCGTCATGCCGCCGTGGGCTGCCTGCTCGTCCCCTGCATGTGCTGCAGCTGCCAGTTCTGCTGCCGGGACCCGTGTCCCGGGCCGCGCAGCGGAGAGCCGCACGGAGCGTTGTGCTCGGACTGCTGTGACTGTGACTGCTGCCAGTGTGGCCAGGCCTGCGAGTGCTGCAGCTGCGACTGCTGAGCGGGACTCGCTCCGGGGGGTGAGCGGAGTTACAAACCGATTCGGTCGCTTTACCAACCGAACTGGTCGGTAACTCTTGTAGGATCGGGGACGTGACGAGATCGTTCCGGGAACAGGTGGACGAACGGATCCTCGACCACGCGGCCGAGCTGTTCGCCCAGCACGGGTTCGCCCAGACATCGCTGAAGGCGCTGGCCGAGGCGGTCGGCCTGTCCAAGGCCGGCCTGCTGCATCACTATCCCAGCAAGGAAGCTATCCACGAGGCCGCGCTGGAGACGGGACGCGCGCAGGCTCGCCTGGTTTTCGACGACGTCGCCGACCTGCCGTCCGGTCCTCGGCGGGATCGGCGCGCGCTGGAACTGCTGACCGACGTCGCCCTGGACAGGCCCGGCTTGGTGGCGCTGGCGTTCCAGCCGATCACGGCACCGGCCGACCACCCCGCGGTGCTCGACGGCGCGGACATGCTCATCCACGAGATCTTCGTCCTCGATCCGGAGGAGGGGCACTGCTCGGAACGACTCGTCCGGGTGGTCGGCGCGCTGAGCGCCCTGGCCGTGCTCACCCTGGCCGCCAACCGCGAGGGGAACAAGACCACGTGGCGGCCCCGGATCATCACCACCTGCTTCGACGCGCTCGGCCACGCCGGCGCCGAGGCTTCTTCGTACGGTTCCGACCCGCTGGAGGACTGACTTCGCATGGCACGTCTGTTATACCGGCTGGGAGCCGGTGCCCAACGGCACCGGTTACTCGTCGTCCTGGTGTGGTTGGTGGCCCTCGCCGGCGCGGGCTTGGGCGCGGCGACCCTCTCCGGTCCCACCTCGGACAGCTTCTCCATCCCGGGTCAGGAGTCCTCCATCGCCCGGGACAAGCTCCAGAAGGAGTTCGACTCGGGTGGTGGCGCCACCGCCAAGGTGGTGATGAAAGCCCCGGACGGGCAGCAGCTGACCGCTCCCGCCAACGCCGCCGAGGTCAAGAGCCTGGTCTCCGAACTGGGCGAACAGCCCGGAGTCACCACGGCCAGCGACCCGCTGAACCCGGGAGCGCCGACGGTCAGTCCCGACCGGACCACGGCCTACAGCACGGTCACCTACGGCTCCGCCGCCGGTGAGATCACCAGCGACCAGCGCAGCGCCCTGCTCGGCACCGTCGAGCGGGCCGACGACGGCGCGTTCACCGTCGCGGTGAGCGGCCAGGCCACGATGGCCACCCCCTCCGTCGGCGGTCCGATGGAGGCGATCGGCGTCATCGTCGCCCTGGTGATCCTCGCCATGACCTACGGTTCGCTGGTCGCGGCGGGCATGAACCTGATCACCGCCGGAGTGGGCGTGGGCATCGGTGCGCTGGGCGTCAGCATCGCCACCGGCTTCATGGAGCTGCAGTCCACCACCTCCATCCTGGCCACGATGCTGGGCCTGGCGGTCGGCATCGACTACGCCCTGTTCATCATCAACCGGCACCGCCAGGAGCTCCGGCGCGGCACGGACGTCGAGACCTCCGTGGCCACCGCCGTGGGCACCGCGGGTTCGGCGGTGGTGACGGCGGGCATCACCGTGTTCATCGCCCTGGCCGGGCTCTCGGTCGTGGGCATCCCCTTCCTCACCCAGATGGGGATCGCGGCGGCGGCGACCATCGTCGTGGCCGTGCTCGTGGCCATCACCCTGGTCCCGGCCGTGCTCGGTTACCTCGGTCGCCGCGTGCTGCCCCGCAAGCAGCGCGATGCCCCGGTCGAGGCCGACTCCCAGCGCGAGCGGGGCTTCTACCAGGGGTGGATCGGTGTGATCACCCGCCGCCGAGTGCCGGTGCTGCTGATCGCGCTCGTCGCGCTCGGTGTCGTGGCGGTCCCCGCCGCCTCCATGCAGACCACGCTGGTCCAAACCCCCGGCGAGGGCACCACCCAGGCGAAGGCGCAACAGCTGCTCGCCGACGGTTTCGGCCCGGGGGTAAACGGTCCGCTCGTGGCCCTCTTCGAGGGCAGTGACGCTCCGCAAACCGCGCAGCGGGCCGGTGGCGCCATCGCCGAGCTCGACGACGTCGCCACCGTCACGCCCCCCGTGCCCAACGCGAGCGGTGACGCCGCCATGCTCACCGTGATCCCGGAGTCCGGTCCCGCCAGTCGGGCCACCGAGCAGCTCGTCGGCGACCTGCGCTCCGAACTGGACGGCGTCGCCGGTGCGGAGAGCTACGTGACCGGAACCACGGCCGTCAGCGTCGACGTCGCCCAGGCCCTGGACAGCGCGCTGCCGGTCTACCTCGTCCTGGTCGTGGGGTTGGCGCTGGTCCTGCTCGTGCTGGTCTTCCGCTCCATCCCGGTGCCGCTGGTCGGCGTGCTCGGCTTCCTGCTGACCCTGGGAGCCGCGCTCGGCGCGACCGTGGCGGTGTTCCAGTGGGGCTGGCTGAGCGGGGCGGTCAGTCTCGACAGCACCGGACCGCTGATCAGCCTCACCCCGATCCTGATGATCGGCATCCTGTTCGGCCTCGCGATGGACTACCAGGTCTTCCTGGTCTCCCGCATGCACGAGGCCCATCACCGGGGCCACGCGTCCCGCGAGGCGATCGTCACCGGCTTCCGCCAGGCCGCCCCGGTCGTCGTCGCAGCGGCGCTGATCATGTTCTCCGTGTTCGCCGGGTTCGTTCCCGCGGGCAACGCCACCATCAAGTCCATCGCCTTCGCGCTGGCGATCGGCATCCTGGTGGACGCCTTCGTGGTGCGCATGGTTCTCGTCCCGGCCACCCTGGCGCTGCTCGGTGAGCGGGCGTGGTGGCTGCCCCGCTGGCTGCGCTGGTTGCCCGTCCTCGACGTGGAGGGCACCGCGCTCACCGACGGCGACGGAACGCGCGGCGAAACGCGGTCCGACGAGGAGCGGACCCGTGTCGACGTGAATCCGTGAGCGAACCGGGGCCCGGCACCGAAACGCCTTCGGCGCCGGGCCCCGGCGACGGTTCGGGGCGAACGCGTCGCTCTGGCGGCGTGGTTGCCAAAACGACGCGTTCACCACGGCGCTGCGGCCCGCCCGGTCGGACACCGCTGCCGGAGAACGTCGCTTCAGTACCGGACGCGGAAGTTGCCGATGAAGGTGACCTCGTTGCCGTCGGGGTCGGTGATGGTCGACAGCCGCACGTCCTTGGTGGCCGCCCGGATCGCTCCGGCCTCCACGCCCCGCTCCGCGAGGTCGGCGACGTGCCGGTCCAGGTCGTCCACGGCGAGGTTCAGCAGTCCGAGACCGGCGCGCTCCTCGTCGCGGAACACCTGGACCCAGCCGCTGCCGGTGACCTGCCACTCGGCCAGGTCCTCCATCGGGCGGTTGTCGGCCGGGCGTCCGAGCAGTCGTTCGTACCAGGCGCGTGCCGCCTCGAAGTCGGCCACCGGCACGACGGCGAGAACGTGATCGACGGACATGCTGAGCTCCTCGCGTTGTCTGCTCCGCGGTTCCGCGGCTTCGCGGCCCGACGGTCCCGGGGTGGACCGGACGGTTCTCGCCGAAACCACCCGAACCGGCGGGGGAGCGCGGTGTCGGGTACGTCATAGCCGCACCTCGGGTACCGCCCGGTAGGGTCTGACGCATGTCGGCACCGTCCCTGCTGGCCACCAGCGACCTGCACGTCTCGCATCGAGGCAACCAAGCCGTCCTGGACCGGATCCGGCCGCGCGCCGACGGGGACTGGCTGATCGTCGCGGGCGACGTCGCCGAGAAGGTCGACACGATCGAGTGGGCGTTGCGCACGCTGCGCGACCGTTTCGAGCAGGTCCTCTGGGTCCCGGGCAACCACGAGCTGTGGACCACGGCCGACGACGAGGTCACGTTGCGGGGAGCGCACCGCTACGACCACCTGGTCGAGCTCTGCCGGGGGCTGGGCGTGCTCACGCCGGAGGACCCGTACCCGGTGTGGGAGACCGACACGGAGTCACTCGTGGTCGCTCCGCTGTTCCTGCTCTACGATTACAGCTTCCGGCCCACCGGGACCACGCTGCAGCAGGCAGTGGACCACGCCTACGACACGCACGTGGTCTGCACCGACGAGGTGCTGCTGCACCCCGACCCGCACGAGGACCGCCGAAGCTGGTGCCGACAGCGGGTCGAGGCGACCCTGCCCCGGCTCGAGGCGATCCCCGAGGACGCCTCGACGGTGCTGATCTCGCACTGGCCGCTGCGCCACGAGCCGACGCTGCGGCTGCGGTACCCGCAGTTCGCGATCTGGTGCGGCACCGAGCTGACCTCGGACTGGCACCGGCGGTTCCGCGCGGTCGCCGAAGTCCACGGGCACCTGCACATCCCGGTGACCGACCACGTCGACGGCGTCCCGTTCGAGGACGTCTCGCTCGGCTACCCGCGAGAGTGGAAGCGATACACCACCGATCCCGATCCCGTGCACAGCATCGTGCCACCGGCCCCGGAGCGCACCTTCGAGGAACTGGTGAGGGCACACCAGTGATCGAACGCATCCTCACCGACGGGGTCGCCGCGGCCGAGGTGCTGGGCGACGACCCGAGCGCGAGCCTGCTGCCCGACGAGGAACAGCTGGTCGCCAAGGCCGTCGAGAAACGCCGCCGCGAGGTCACCATCGCGCGCACCTGCGCGCGGCGCGCCCTCACCGAGCTCGGCAGGTCGTGGACCGCCATCCTCAGCGGACCGAAGCGGGAACCGCTGTGGCCGGAGGGCATCGTCGGCAGCATCACCCACTGCAAGGACTACTGCGCCGCCGCCGTGGCCGAGCACGACAAGGTGCTGACGGTGGGCATCGACGCCGAGCCCGCCGGTGCGTTGCCCACCGGTGTGCTCGACCAGGTCAGCTCGGCCGGGGAGCGCGACCTGCTGCGGGAGCTACCGGGTGACGAGACCTGGGACCGGTTGTTGTTCAGCGCCAAGGAAAGCGTCTACAAGGCGTGGTTTCCGCTGACCGGGCGCTGGCTGGGTTTCGAGGACGCCTTCATCACCATCGACGCCGAGAGCCGGAGCTTCCGGGCCGATCTGCTCGTCGACCCGCCGACGGTCTCGGGAGTGGCGCTGAACGGCTTCGACGGGTGGTTCCTGTTCGAGCGGGGACTCGTGATCTCCGCGATCAGCGTTCCGGTGTGAGGGTCGACGACGCCAAGGAGGAGACGATGGACATGCTGACCACCGACGTCGCGGACCGCGACGGTGCCGAGGTGCGCAGTTGTGACGTGCAGTTCCGCCAGTACGGTGGGCGCGCGGTGTTTTCCGGCCGCATCCGTACCGTCCGCTGCTTCCAGGACAACGCGCTGCTCAAGAAGGTGCTCTCCGAACCGGGGGAGGGGCAGGTCCTGGTCATCGACGGCCACGGCTCCGTGCACACGGCGCTGATGGGTGATCTCATCGCCGAGCTGGGGCGCTCGAACGGCTGGAGCGGTGCGGTGATCAACGGCGCAGTGCGGGATTCGGCGGTGATCGCCCGGATGGACTTCGGGGTCAAGGCCCTGGGCACCAACCCGCGCAAGAGCTCCAAGGGCGGTGAGGGCGAGCTGGACGTGGTCGTCGAGCTCGGCGGGGTCCGGTTCGTGCCGGGCCAGTACCTGATCAGCGACGACGACGGCATCGTCGTGACCGACGAGTGACGAGGGGTGCGCCGGTTCGGTGGGGGGTCCGACGAGGACCTTCCCACCGGAAGGGCCGCCCACGGGGAGTCGGAAGACGCGGTGCGACCCGGTGATCACCCCGAGGTGGCGGGGTCGCGCCGGTACGTCGCGGGGGGAGTGCCGACCACCCGGGCGAACGAACGGGTCAGGTGGGCCTGGTCGCTGAAGCCGAGCTCGTGGGCCAGCGCGGACCAGTCGACCGGCGCCCCGGAGTGGGCGGCGGCAGTGGCGTCGAGGAGGCGGAATCGCCGGATCACCCACTTCGGACCGATCCCGACGTATTCGGTGAACAGTCGTTGCAGCCCGCGCAGGCTCAGCCCGGCGTGGGCGGCGAGCTGTTCCGCGCGGACGATGTCGACACGCTGTTCGGCCTCGCCGACCAGGGCCGTCGCCTCGCGGCCGGCCGGGTCAGACTCGGGGAACGTGGCGAGCAGGTACTGCTCGAAGGCCCCGATCATCTCGGTGAGCCGTGTGTCGCCGAGGATCCGCGTGGCCGCCGGGCGGTCGTCGATGCCGAAGACGTCACGTCCCGGGTGAACCTCCCCCGAGATCGTGCCGACGCTTCCTTTCAGCAGCGGACGAAAACCGCCGGGGTGGAAGGCGGCGCCGAGTACGCGGCCGACGCCGCTCAGGGTCCGGAGGAACGGCTCCCGGGAGACACCGTGGACGAACAGCCGCCCGTCCTCGGCGGCGACGTGCACCCGTGGTTGCGGGATGACTCGCTGCTGGTGCCGCTCCGGAACCCGCCACCGCACGATCCAGTAGTAGTCGACGAATTCCGCGAGGGAGGGCGTGGGAGCGACGCGTTCGACGTCGAGGACCTGCCGCCCCGCCTCCGGGCGCACGATCGCCTCCGGGCATCCGTGCGGAACCGACATGCTCCCCAGCGTAGCTGTCGCGTTTGTTCAAGAGCGGCCGACGCGGGCCGGACTAGTGTTCGACGCATGAGCTACTCGTACCGGGCAACCTGCAAGTTCACCCTCGTCTCCTGGGCCGAGAGCCTCGTCGCCGACATCGACGGTGCGGGGACGACGGCCGGTGACGCCTACTACCCCGACCGGGGCGTGACCCGGGCCGAGGCCGGCTACTCCTACGGAGGGGACATCCGGGGAACCGGCGCACTGGTGTATCTCATCGCCTACAAGGCCGGTGCCGCACCCGTGCTCGGTCTGGAGCGTTTCGAGGGTTCGATCGGCGTCCACGAGGGAAGCTGCGTGTTCCGGCACGTCGGCAGCCAGGACGAGGGGTCGGTCTCGGCGCGCGTCGAGGTGGTGCCCGGCATGGGCACCGGAGACCTGGCCGACCTCCGTGGCGAGGCGGAGCTGTCCGTCGCCGGGCACAGCGAGGACGGCTACGAGCTGGTGCTGTCCTACGACTTCGGTTGAGCGGTGGACCGCCGTCTCAAAGGGTGAACGGACCGTTTTGGCATTCTCACCGCCAGAACGGTCCGTTCACCACGACTCTGGGGCCTCTCCAGCCGAACGACCCGGCGAGAGAACATCAGTGGGTAGAGTTCGGGTGTCCCCGAGCGACGAGGAGCCGTGCGCCGATGCGTGTCCACCACCTCAACTGCGCGACGATGCGCCCGTTCGGTGGTCGGTTGCTCGACGGGGCGGGCGGTGGGGTACTGCGCCGTGCCGAGATGGTCTGCCACTGCCTGCTCGTCGAGACCGACCGGGGACTGGTGCTCGTCGACACCGGGTTCGGCCTGTCCGACATCGCCCCCGCGAGCTCCTCGGTGCCGTGGACCTTCCGGATGCTCGTCAGACCGGAACTGGACAGCGAGGAGACCGCCCTGCGGCAGGTGCTTCGTCTCGGCTACGACCCGACCGACGTGCGCCACGTCGTGCTGACCCACCTCGACGCCGACCACGCCGGCGGACTCCCCGACTTCCCGTGGGCGAAGGTGCACGTCCACGGTCCGGAGCTGCGCGCGGCGACCGCGAAGTCCGCTCCCCGGCGATACCGTTCGGCGCACTGGGCGCACGGTCCCGACTGGGTCGACTACGACGAGCTCTCCGGGCAGAGCTGGTTCGGTTTCGACGCCGTCCGGCAGCTGCAGGGGCTTCCCGAGGAGATCCTGCTCGTCCCCCTGTACGGCCACACCTCGGGCCACGTCGGCGTCGCGATCGACACCGGTGCGGGCTGGTTGCTGCACGCCGGTGACGCGTACTTCTTCCACGAGCAGCTGGCGCCGTCCCCGGACTGCCCGCCGCTGCTGCGAGCCTTCCAGCGACACGTGGACACGGCTCGTACCCTGCGGATGAACAACCAGCGGCGGCTGCGCCAGCTCGCTCGGGAGCGCCCCGAGGAGATCACGCCGTTCTGCGCTCACGACTCCGTCGAGCTGGACAGGTTCCCGGGTTCCGCGGAAACCGCTTGATCAAAGCCCTCCGCTCGTCGAGACTCTCGAGGGCTCAGACGGGGCAGTGCTCGAAGAGCGGAGGAGTGGGAGTGGATCGGACGCTGACGGTGTTCCGGGGCCGTGCGGGTGACCACAACGACCGGGCGATGCGGGGTTCCGATCTCGTCGGTGCCGAGCTGGCTCGACAGCTGGACCTGACCGCGACCCACGTCGGAGTGCCGGAACCGGCGCTGAACGCCGACTGGGAGACGGAGCTGGCGGCCGCGCTGCCGACCCTGCGGGCCATGTCCGCCGCCTACGAGCGGGCGTTCGACGAGGGAGCGACTCCCGTGGCCGCTCTGACCAGGTGCACTGTCGCGCTGGCCACCCTGCCGGTGGTCGCGCGGTACCGCCCGGACGCCTGCGTCGTGTGGTTCGACGCGCACGCGGACCTCAACGTTCCGCGAGGCAGTCCCACCGGTTATCTCGGCGGCATGGCCGTGTCGGGAGCGGTGGGCATGTGGGACTCCGGCCTCGGCGGTGACCTCGCGACCACCAACATCGTGCTCGGCGGCGTCCGCGACATCGATCCGCCCGAACAACGGCTCATCGACGAGGGCACCGTGCGCGCGGTGGGCGTCGGCCCCGAGCTCGCCTCCCGGC
This sequence comes from Halosaccharopolyspora lacisalsi, assembly GCF_014137975.1. Taxonomy (GTDB): domain Bacteria; phylum Actinomycetota; class Actinomycetes; order Mycobacteriales; family Pseudonocardiaceae; genus Halosaccharopolyspora; species Halosaccharopolyspora lacisalsi. The sequence continues at coordinate 952,073 of NZ_JACGWZ010000001.1, forward strand.
TCCGTGAAGCCGTCGCCGGGCGGCCGGTCCACTTCCACATCGACTGCGACGTGCTCGAACCGGACACCGTTCCCACGGACCACCGCGTGCCCGGCGGCATGACCCTCGACGACCTGCGCGCGGTCTCCGGAGTGGTGGCCGAGCACGAGGTCGTCGGAGTCGAGATCGCGGAGTTCGAGGACGCGTGGTCCGCCGACGGTGCTCGGGCAGACCCCGCCGAGCTGATCGCAGCGATGCGTCCGGTGCTCGACGCGGCGGGCGGTTGATTCCGGACAAGAAGGCCACTCGCGGGAACTGTGGCGAATTCCGGTTTCTGACAGCTCACCGCGGCACCGTGTCGCGCCGAGGTCGGACGACTGCCGTCTAGGTGCGGTGGATTTCCTCACGCGGGATGCGGCGGTCTATCTCCTCGACTTCGGCCTTGCTCGCTGATTCGGTGCGGTATTCGTGTGCTGCCTGTCGCAGCAGTCGTCGCACCAGGGCCGACATCGGTATGTGCTCGGCGGCCGCCTGTTGACGTAGCTGGGCGTCGAGTTGCCCGTCGATGCGCAGGTGCAGTGGTACGTCGAGGGTGGCGGCGTTCTCGGCGGATTCGGCCTCAGCGGTCTCGCGGCCTCTTCCTGAGCGACTTAGTCACGCATCGCGGCGTGCCTGGCGCGGCGAGCGGCCGGGCGTCATCGTGGTGGTTCGTCGTGATCCGGCCTCGTTGCCTTCGAAATAGTCACGTGAGTCGGCTCCGCGCATCTTCCACTTGCGACACCGGAGAAGTACGTTGGATCGACGATGACGGTGAGGGCGGATTCGGCTCCCGATGAGCAACCGATAATACTGTGCTACAAGATCACCATCGCCGTGACCGCCTCCGGGCGTCACGGCCGCCGCGGCGAGGTGGTCTCCTCCGACGGCCTCCGGCGGTAGTGCGCGGCCATTCCCAGGAAGAGGAGAGCGCCGAGGACGAAGTACGGCTCGATGACCAGCAGGATCAGGGGTGTCCGGTTGTCGAGGGCCGCACTCGCCAGGTCGGCCACGATCACGATCATTCCCAGTCCGCCACGCAGGAGCAGGGCGACGCCGGCCAGGGTCGCGGCGAACACCAGCCAGCGGCGCAGCAGGAAACCGCCCCAGTCGCCGGCCAGGACCAGCGCCACCACGACCCCGCAGACCGCCAGCACGACGATGACCAGGTTGTAGACGAAGAACCAGAGCTGGTCGAACGCGGCGTCGGCCGCGGTGGTTCGCGTTCCCAGCCCGGTCCGGCCGCCCGCCGCCCAGTAGATGTGCGGTACCGCGAACACCAGCGACCACGCGCCGACCGCGACGCACCAGGCGACTCCGGGCCACCGTGCGGTCCTGCCCGACGCCATGACGCCGAGAGTACGTCACCTGCCCCGGGCCGTCGCGGCGAACGCGGCCGTGGGATCGCTCGTCGGGGAAGTCCGCGGGCTGCCGTCCACCAGCGGTGATCGGATAGGTTCTCCACGGCGGACGTGCCGGAGGCGAGGGGAGTGGTCGTGCGCAAACTGGTGCTGGCAGGTGGTTCGGGTGCCCTGGGACGCCGCATCGCCGAGGACTTCGCCGGGCGTGGCCACGAGGTGGTGATCCTGACCCGGTCGCCGAACCCGGAGCTGGGGTACCGGCAGCTGCGCTGGGACGGCGAGACCGTGGGGGAGTGGGCGCGGGAACTGTCCGGGGCGGTCCTGGTCAACCTGGCCGGTGAACTGGTCGACCGTCCGCCGACGCGGGCGAACGTCGACCTGCTGACCACCTCGCGCACCCGCCCGACCGAGGCCCTGCGCGCGGCCGCGACGACGCTGCCGGAGCCACCGGCGGTATGGATCCAGTCCAGCACCGCCGCGATCTACGGTGACCGCGGTGAGGAACCGTTGAGCGAGGAGTCGCCGCTCGGCGACGGCCCACCTCAGATGACCGACGTGGCCGGGGCGTGGGAGGCGGCGGCCGAGGGCGCGCCCGCTGCTCGCCGGGTGACCCTCCGCGCCGGAGTGGTCCTGGACCGCGACACGCCGGCGCTGAATCGGCTGGTCGGGCTGACCCGTTGGGGTCTGGGCGGTCGAGTCGGATCCGGGCGGCAGTGGGTGAGTTGGCTGCACATAGCGGACTACCTCGCCGTCGTGCGCCACGCGGTGGAAACGGAGCTGGACGGCGTGGTCAACGCGACCGGCCCGGAACCGGTGCGCAACGCGGAACTGATGGCGGCACTGCGGCAGCGGCTGGGGAGGCCGCCGGCACCGCCGACGCCCGCCTTCCTGGTTCGGATGGGAGCGCCGTTGCTGCGTACCGACCCCGCGCTGGCGCTGCTCGGACGCAGGTGCCTGCCTCGCAGACTGCTCGACTCGAGGTTCGAGTTCCGGTACCCGCACCTCGGCGGTGCTCTGTCCGACCTCCTGTCGCCCCCGGCGAGCGGTTCCGCCGGGTGGTGACGCGGTTTCGCGCGAAATCGGGAAAGCCCGGTTTCGCGCGAAACCGTTCCACCCCGCGTCAGGTGACCTGGGAGGCCGCCTCGCGGTCCAACAACCACAACGTGCGCTCGCGTCCGCGCACACCCGCTGCCGGGACCTCGGCCGGGCTCGTCCCGGCCAGCGCCGACGTGACGGCCTCGGCCTTGGCCTCGCCCGTGGTCATCATCCAGGCCTCGCGGGCGTTGCGGAGCGCGGGCAGGGTCAGCGAGATCCGCGTGGGCGGTGGCTTCGGGCAGTCGTGCACCCCCACCACCGTCCGGCTCGTCTCGTGCACGTACGGCGTCTCCGGGAACAGCGACGCCGTGTGCCCCTCGCCCCCGACGCCCAGCATGAGCACGTCGAAGTCGGGCACCGGCATCTCGGCGGCCGGACCGGCGATGGTGGCCAGCACCTGCGCGTAGTGCGCGGCCGCCTCGTCGGCGTCGTCGCCGAACCTGCCGTCCGAGGGGGCCATCGGATGCACCCGCTGCGGATCGACGTCGACGTGGTCGAGCAGCGCCTTGCGCGCCTGCGTCTCGTTGCGCTCCGGGTCACCGGCGGGCAGGAACCGCTCGTCGCCCCAGAACACGTTCACGTTCGCCCAGTCCACCGCGTCGCGGGCGGGGGAGAGCCGCACCTGTTCCAGCACACCGACGCCGGTTCCGCCACCCGTCAACACCACGGAGGCCACTCCACGGGACGACTGCACGTCGGCCACCGTGGTGATCAGGCGCGCCGCGGCGGCGGCCGTCAGCGCTTCGGCGCCGGAATGAACGAGGACGTCGGTGCGGCTCATGAGAACTCCTCGGCCTGTTCGGAATGCGGTGCGATTCCCGCGGAGGCCGCCGCCGAGGTCGGGTCCTCGCCCCGCACGATCTCGGGTAGTCCCCGCAGCGTGGCCTCGTAGATCTCGTCAGCGTCGAGCCTGCGCAGCTCCTCGGCCAGACAGTCGCGGACCTCCCTGCGCTGCAGCGCCACCCGGCGTTCGGGCTGTCCGGGCTGGGTCAGGGTCCCGGTCTTGCCGTCCGGACGCACGATCTCCACGTTGCCGGAGGGACGCTCCAGCACCGCCGAGACGATGCCCGGCCCCCGGGGGTGATCCAGTCGGTGCACCGGGATCTGCAGGTACGCCGCCAGCCAGCCCGCCAGCAGGTCGGTCGAGGGCGAGTCGCTCTCGCCGGTCACCGTCGCCCCGGTGACCCGTTCGAACGGCGGCTGGTCCAGGGCCGCCGCCAGCAGCGCCCGCCACGAGGTCAACCGCGTCCACGCGAGATCGGTGTCGCCGTCGACGTAGGAGCGCACCCGGGTCTGCAGCGCCTCGATGGGATCCGGCTCGGCGGCGGCATCGGTGATCCGGCGGTGGCCCAGCGCCCCGATCGGATCGTGGGCCGGGTGCGCCGGGGCGTCGGTGGGCCACCACACCACGATGGGCGCATCCGGCAGCAGCAGCGGCACCACCGAGGCCGCGCCCTCGTCGGCCAGCGGTCCGTACAGCCGCAGCACGAGCACCTCGGAGGCCCCGGCGTCGCCGCCGATGCGGATCTGGGCGTCCAGCCGGGCCGCTGCCTGCCTGGCCCCGCGCGCCACCACGATCACTCGCGCGGGGTGCTCGCGACTGGCGTCGTTGGCCGCCTGGATCGCCTGTTCGGGTTCGGTCCCGTCACCGGTGACGATGACCATGGTCAGCACCCTGCCGAGTGCGACGGCACCACCGGACTCGCGCAGCTCGACCATCTTCTTGTTGACCTGCGAGGTCGTGGTTGAGGGCAGATCGACGATCAAGGCCGCCTCCAAGCGCGTCCGCTGCGGGCAAGCATCGTCTCCGCCGACGACGGCCCCCATGTTCCTGCCTTGTACTGCTCGGGCTTGCCGTGCTCGGCCCAGTGGTCCAGTACCTGGTCCAGGATCTTCCAGGACAGCTCGACTTCCTCGTTGACCGGGAACAACGACGGCTCGCCGAGCAGCACGTCCAGCAGCAGCCGTTCGTAGGCCTCCGGGGAGGACTCGGTGAAGGAGTGACCGTAGCCGAAGTCCATGGTCACGTCGCGCACCTCCATCGAGGTGCCCGGTACCTTCGAGCCGAAGCGCATCGTCACGCCCTCGTCCGGTTGCACCCGGATGACCAGCGCGTTCTGGCCCAGCTCCTCGGTCATGGTGTCGTCGAAGGGCAGGTGCGGCGCGCGCTTGAACACCACCGCGATCTCGGTGACCCGGCGCCCCAGCCGCTTGCCGGTGCGCAGGTAGAACGGCACGCCCGCCCAGCGCCTGCTCTCGACCTCCAGGGTGATGGCGGCGAAGGTCTCGGTGGTGGAGTCGGAGGCGAAACCACCCTCCTCGTGCAGCCCCGGCACCTTCTGACCGCCCTGCCAGCCACCGGTGTACTGCCCGCGCGCGGTGGTCTCGGAGAACGGGCCGACCGGCTTGGTGGCCGAGAGCACCTTGCTCTTCTCCGCGCGCAGGTGGCTCGGGGAGAACGACAGCGGCTCCTCCATCGCGGTCAGCGCCATCAGCTGCAGCAGGTGGTTCTGGATCACGTCGCGGGCCGCGCCGATGCCGTCGTAGTAGCCTGCGCGCCCGCCCAGCCCGATGTCCTCGGACATGGTGATCTGCACGTGGTCGACGTAGTGCGCGCTCCACAGCGGCTCGAACATCTGGTTGGCGAAGCGCAGCGCCAGGATGTTCTGCACGGTCTCCTTGCCGAGGTAGTGATCGATGCGGAACACCGAGTCCTCGGGGAAGACCTCGTTGACGATCCGGTTGAGCTCCTGGGCGCTTTCCAGGTCGTGACCGAAGGGCTTCTCGATCACCACGCGGCGCCACGTGTCCTCGGACTGATCGGCCAGTCCGGAGCGCGACAGCTGGGTCAGCACCGTGGGGAACATCGACGGGGGGACCGACAGGTAGAAGGCGTGGTTACCACCGGTGCCGCGCTCGGCGTCGAGCTGCTTGACCGTCTCGGCCAGTCGGTCGAAGGCGTCCGGGTCGTCGAAGCTGCCGGAGACGAAGCGGATCCCCTCGGCCAGCCGGTCCCAGACCTGCTGGCGGAAGGGCGTGCGCGCGTTCTCCTTGACCGCGTCGTAGACGATCTGACCGAAGTCCTGGTCCTCCCAGTCCCGCCGGGCGAACCCGGTCAGGGCGAAACCCGGGGGCAGCAGCCCCCGGTTGGCCAGGTCGTAGATCGCCGGCATCAGCTTCTTGCGGGACAGGTCCCCGGTCACGCCGAAGATCGTCAACCCGCACGGGCCGGCGATGCGGGGCAGCCGTTTGTCCCGCGGATCGCGTAGCGGATTCTCTTCTGCCGAAGTCACGTCCTGTCCTCCCCTGAAGACGTGGGTGCACGCAGATCCTGGACCGCTTTGACCAGCTCCACCAGTCCGGTGGTCCGGTCGGTCAGGTGCAGGCGCAGCACCGGACGGTTGTGCTGGGCGAGCACGTCGCCGTCTCCGAGCGCCTGGGCGCGCTGCAACCCCGCCAGCGTGTAGGACTGGCCGGGAACCTCCAGCTCGGTCTCGGGAGCACCGGTGATCTGCAGGAAGGCGCCGTTCTGGTGTCCACCCTTGTGGTACTGGCCCGTGGAGTGCAGGAAACGCGGGCCCCAGCCGAAGGTGGTCTGCAAACCGCTGCGCCGCGCCAGTTCCGGGCGCAGCACCGCGGTGGAGGCGTCCTCCAGCCGGTCCAGGTAGGCCTGGACGGCGATGTAGCCGGATTCCGGCGTCGCCCTGATCAGCGCACGCAGCGCGTCGGCGACGGTGGCGGTTCCGGGCGAGAACCAGTCGCCGGAGGGGTGCACCTCGATCGCGCCGTCGACCAGCGTGGGAGTGGCCACCGGGCCGCCGGCGGGATCCAGCAGCGCCCGCGCGGCCTTCTTGGCGGCCTCGACGTCGGGCTGGTCGAACGGGTTGATGCCCAGCAGCCGACCGGCCAGGGCGGTGGCGAACTCCCAGAGCAGGAACAGCCCACCGAGCGAACCGTCGGTGCCGAGCTGGGCGGCGCCTTCCGGCGGGCCCACGGCCACGGTGGTGGCGTCGGAACCGGCCGTGGAGAAACCGGGTGCCCCCGCGTTCTCCACGACCACCGGCAGCAGGCCGGTGCCGTTCTTGCCGGTGGACTCGGCGATGAGCTGCTCGACCCAGTCACCGAAGCCGACGGTCTCCGAACCGGTGTCGGCGAAGACGACCTTCTCGGCTCCCCGCTCGTGCGCGGTCGCCAACGTGGCGGCCACCCGCACCGCGGGGTTGTCCTCGGAGTCGGCGCTGACCCGCCCGAACACGCTCGCCGCGTCGTCGAGCACGGTGGCGATGTCGACGCCGGCCAACCCCGCGGGCACCAGCCCGAAGGCGGTCAGCGCCGAGTAGCGTCCCCCCACGTTGGGGTCGGCGGTGAACACCCGGCGGTAGCCGGCCTCCCGCCCCACCGTCTCCATCGGCGAACCGGGGTCGGTGACCACGACGATGCGCGAAGCTGGATCGATTCCTTCGTCGGAGAAGGCCTTCTCGAAGATGCGGCGGTGGGTGTCGGTCTCCACGGTGGTACCGGACTTCGAGGAGATCACCAGCACGGTGCGCTCCAGGTCACCGCCCAGTGCCTCGGTGACCTGGCCCGGGTCGGTGGTGTCCAGCACGATCAGCGACACACCGGCGGTGGCGGCCATGACCTCGGGGGCCAGCGAGGAGCCGCCCATGCCGGCGAGCACGATCCGGTCCAGGCCCTCGCCGTGCAGCTCGGCCCGCAGCGCGTCGATCTCGGCGGGCAGCGCGCGGGAGGTCTCGTGGAGGGTGGTCCAGGACAGTCGTACGGAGGCCTCGTCAGTGGCCTCCGGTCCCCACAGGGTGGGCTCACCGGCCGCGAGCTGACCGGGGACCCCCTCGGTGACCAGCCGGTGCATCAGCGGCTGGGACTCGGCCGCCAGCCTGTCGTCGGTGATCACGACGGACGTTTCGGTTGCCATGTGCTTCCTCACTCGATGGTCAACGCATCGTCAGCGCGAGGGTGCGTGACCCGGACCCGGGCCACGCACCCTCGCCGGCGGGCGGCGTTACTGCTTTGCCTGCTCCAGCTGCTCGCTCACGCTGTCGAGCAGCTCGTTCCAGGACTTCTCGAACTTCTCCACGCCCTCGCGCTCCAGCACGGCGTAGACGTCGTCGAGGTCCACGCCCAGCGCCGACAGCGAGTCGAAGACGTCCTGCGAGGAGGCCGCCTTGCCGCTGACCGCGTCACCCCGCACGTCGGCGTGGTCGGCCGCGGCGTGGAGCGTGGCCTCCGGCATGGTGTTGACCGTGTCCGGGGCCACCAGCTCGTCGACGTAGCGGGTGTCGGAGTAGGTCGGGTCCTTCACGCCGGTGGAGGCCCACAGCGGACGCTGCACCCTGGCACCCTGCTGCTTGAGCGCCTGGAAGCGCTCACCGGAGAAGACCTCCTCGTAGGCGGCGTAGGCCAGCCGGGCGTTGGCGATGGCCGCCTTGCCGCGCAGCTGCTCACCGCCGGCGAGCTTCTCCAGCCGCTTGTCGACCTCGGCGTCGACGCGGGAGACGAAGAACGAGGCCACCGAGGCGATGCGGCTCAGGTCGTGGCCGTTGGCCTTGGCCTGCTCCAGACCGCTCAGGTACGCGTCCATGACCTCCCGGTGGCGCTGGACCGAGAAGATCAGCGTGACGTTGACGCTGACGCCCTCGGCCAGCACGCGGGTGATGGCCGGCAGCCCCGCGGCGGTGGCCGGGATCTTGACGAACATGTTCGGCCGGTCCACGGCCTTGGCCAGGTCCAGCGCCTCGGCCACCGTGCGCTCGGTGTCGTGGGCCAGCCGCGGGTCGACCTCCAGCGAGATCCGCCCGTCCAGCCCGTCGGTGCGCCGGTGCACCTCCCGGAACAGGTCGGCGGCGTCGCGGATGTCGGTCGTGGTGATCTCCCGGACGGCCTGGTCCACGCTCGCGCCGCGCGCGGCGAGCTGGCGAACCTGCTCGTCGTAGTCGGCGGCGTCGGCCAACGCCTTGGCGAAGATCGTCGGGTTGCTGGTCACGCCCGCCAGCTCGTAGTTGTTGATCAGCTCGGTGAGGTTGCCGGAGTTGATCCGCTGCCGTGACAGGTCGTCGAGCCAGATGGCCACGCCTGCCTGGCTCAGGGCCTTGAGGTTGTTGTTCCCAGTCACTTCGAACCTCTCGCTTACGCGTTGTTACCTGCGTTGTGGGCGCTCCGCCGCGCCGCGTCGGCCACGGCCTCCGCGGTGAAGCCGAACTCGGTGAACAGGGTCTTGTAGTCGGCCGAGGCACCGAAGTGCTCCAGCGACACGACCTCGCCGGCGTCACCGACGAAGCGGTGCCACGACTGGGCGACCCCGGCCTCGACGGCGACCCTGGCCCGCACCGAGGAGGGCAGCACCTGCTCGCGGTAGTCCGCCTCCTGCGCGTCGAACCACTCCACGCACGGCATCGACACCACACGAGTGGCAACGCCCTCGGCCTCGAGAATCTTCCTGGCCTCGACGGCCAGCTGCACCTCGGAGCCGGTGCCGATGAGCACCACCTCGGGGGTACCCGAAGATGCCTCGGCAAGCACATAGCCACCGCGGGCCACGCCCGTGGTGCTGGTGCCCTCCAGCGTCGGCACGCCCTGGCGGGTCAGCGCCAGTCCCGCCGGGCCGGTGGGGTTCTCCAGCACGGCCTTCCACGCGGCGGAGGTCTCGTTGGCGTCCGCGGGGCGCACCACCGACAGGCCCGGGATGGCGCGCAGCGAGGACAGCTGCTCCACCGGCTGGTGCGTGGGACCGTCCTCGCCCAGACCGATCGAGTCGTGCGTCCAGACGTAGACGGTCGGGGCCTTCATCAGCGCTGCCAGCCGCACGGCGGGGCGCATGTAGTCGCTGAAGATGAGGAAGGTGCCGCCGTAGGGGCGGGTGCCACCGTGCAGCGCGATGCCGTTGAGGATCGAGCCCATGGCGTGCTCGCGAACACCGAAGTGCAGCGTGCGGCCGTAGGGCTGGGCGGAGAACATGTCGGTGGAGATCTCCTCCGGTCCGAACGAGTCCGCGCCCTTCATCGTGGTGTTGTTGCTCTCGGCCAGGTCCGAGGACCCGCCCCACAGCTCGGGCAGCACGTCGGCCAGCGAGGCCAGCACCTCGGCGGAGGCCTTGCGGGTCGCGATGCCCTTGGGGTCGGCCTCCCAGCTCGGCAGCTTCTCCGTCCAGCCCTCCGGCAGCTCGCGGCTGCGCATCCGGTCCAGCAGCGCCTTGCGCTGCGGGTTCTCGGTGGCCCACTGGTCGAACTCGATCTGCCACTTCTCGTGGGCGGCCTTGCCCCGCTCGACGACCGTGCGGGCGTGGGCCAGCACCTCGTCGTCGACCTGGAAGGACTTCTCCGGGTCGAAGGCGAGGGCCTTCTTGACCTCGGCGACCTCGTCGCCGCCCAGGGCCGCGCCGTGGGCCTTGCCGCTGTTCATCTTGCTCGGCGCCGGGTACCCGATGACCGTGCGCAGCACGACCAGGGTGGGGCGGTCCGTCTCGGAGCGGGCGGCCTCCAGCGCCTCCATCAGGCCCTGGACGTCCTCGCCGCCGTCGACGGTGACCACGTACCAGCCGTAGGCCTCGTAGCGCTTGGCGGTGTCCTCCGACAGCGCGATGTGGGTGTCGTCCTCGATGGAGATCTCGTTGGCGTCGTAGACCACCGTGAGGTTGCCCAGCTGCTGGGTCCCGGCCAGCGAGGACGCCTCCGAGGTCACGCCCTCCTCGATGTCGCCGTCCGAGGCGATCACGTAGATCTGGTGGTCGAAGACGCTCCGGCCCGGCTCGGCCTCCGGGTCCAGCAGGCCGCGCTCGCGGCGGGCGGCCATGGCCATGCCGACCCCGTTGGCCAGCCCCTGACCCAGCGGGCCGGTCGTGGTCTCGACACCCGGGGTGTGCCAGTACTCGGGGTGGCCCGGCGTGCGGGAGTCCCAGGTGCGCAGTTGCTGGATGTCGGACAGCTCCAGCCCGTAGCCGGACAGGAACAGCTGAAGGTACAGCGTCAGGCTCGAGTGGCCCGCCGACAGTACGAAACGGTCCCGCCCGATCCAGCCCGCGTCGGTGGGATCGTGGCGCATCACACGCTGGAACAGCGCGTAGGCTGCCGGGGCCAGGCTCATCGCCGTCCCGGGGTGGCCGCTCCCGCATTTCTCGACGGCGTCGGCGGCCAGCACCCGGACGGTGTCCACGGCGCGCTGATCCAGCTCGGTCCAGTCGGCGGGAAGTCGCTTGGTTGTCAAGCGGGCAAGATCTTGTGTGACGGACACGCCAAGCAGCTCCAGTTTTCTCGGCGCGGTGAATCCGGTCTTACTTGACCGATTCGCTCCGCTGTTCTCCCTCGTCCAACGTGCAGCGTAAACCCGATGTCTCGCGGCGTCGGCCACCCGTCCTCGGATCACCACCCGAGCGCGTGCGCTTCAGGTAGCGCGGCTACTATTCGAGACGGTCCCGCTGGCCTCGCGCGGGGACGTTCCGTCACTGACAAGGAGTTCCATGATCGCCGGTGAGCCCGTGCCGTCGGTGCGTGCGACGTCATGACCACGGCCGCCGACCCAGCGAGGGGATTCACCCGCAAACCTGTTGACCTGCTGAAAGCCTACGTCGGCCTGACCAAGCCGCGGGTCGTCGAGCTGCTGCTGGTGACCACCATTCCGGCGATGATGCTGGCGGTGCGGGGCATCCCGGCGCCGTGGGTCGTCCTGGCGACCCTCATCGGCGGGACGATGGCGGCCGGCAGCGCGAACGCGCTCAACTGCGTGGTCGACGCCGACATCGATCAAGTGATGAAACGCACGCGGGCGCGCCCGCTCGTGCGGCACACCGTGTCGAACCGGCATGCCTTCGTGTTCGGCACGTCGCTGGGGCTGGGCTCCTTCGCCTGGCTGTGGGCCACCACCAACCTGCTGGCCGCGGTCCTGGCGCTGGCCACGATCCTGTTCTACGTCCTCGTCTACACCCTGGTGCTCAAGCGCCGCACGGCCCAGAACATCGTCTGGGGCGGTGCCGCCGGGTGCATGCCCGTGGTGATCGGTTGGGCCGGGGCGACGGGCAGCGTGGAGTGGCCCGCGATCGTGATGTTCGGCGTCATCTTCTTCTGGACGCCGCCGCACACCTGGGCGTTGGCCGTGAAGTACAAGGACGACTACGAGCGCGCCGGGGTGCCCATGCTGCCCGCCGTGGCTCGCCCCGCCCACGTGTCGCGGCAGATCGTGGCCTTCAGCTGGCTGATGGTGCTGTGGACGCTGCTGCTGGTTCCGGCGACCGGCTGGCTGTACGCGGCGTTCGCGGCGGCCTCGGGGGCGTGGTTCCTGGTGCTGGCCCACCGCCTGCACTCGGCCACCCGGCGCGGGGTCAAGGCCAGGCCCATGCGGCTGTTCCACATGTCCAACACGTACCTGATGATCGTGTTCGTGGCCCTGGCCGTGGACTCCGCCCTGGGGCTGCCGGTCCTCGGCCTGCCCTGGTGACGAGGGTTCGCGAGGGCGTGCTCGGCTACGTGGCCGTAGGGCTGCTCAGCGCTTCGTCGAGCCGCGAACGAGCAGGTCCGGGGCGACGGCGATCCGCTGGGGAGGGCGCTGCTCGCCCTCCATCACCGAGGTGAGCAACCGGACGGCTTCGGCGGCCAGCCGTTCCTGCGGTTGGCGAACCGTCGTCAGGGCCGGTCGCGACAGTTCGGCGTACGGGATGTCGTCGAAGCCGGTGACCATGACCTCCTCGGGAACGCGCACTCCGCGCTCGATCAACGCCGCCAGCACTCCCAGCGCGATCGTGTCGTTTCCGCACACGACCGCGTCGGGCAACCCCTCGGAGTCCATGAGCTTTTCCGCCGCCTGCCGGCCCCACTCCTTGCTGAAGTCTCCGAGCAGGACGGGGCCGGAGTGGTGGGCATGACGGGCCGCCGCCCGTTCGTAGCCGTCCAGGCGTGCCTGCGCCGAGGAGTCGCTGGGGTGCGAACCGACGAAGGCGAGGCTGTGCGCCCCGAGCGCGGCGAGGTGGTCGACGACCTGGAACACGCCCGCCTCGTTGTCCACGCCGACCCAGTCGCCGTGGAACCCGTCGACGCGGAGGTCGAGCTGGGTGACCGGTACCCGCTCGGCGGCGTTGCCGATGGTCTCCGTGCTGTGGTGCTGGTGACAGGGCACGGCCACGAGCGCGTCGACGCGGCGGTCGAGCAGGCTCCGGACCTGCTGCCGCTCCACCTCCGGGTCGTAGTGCGAACCCGCGAGCAGCAGGCTGCGCCGCCCGTCCTGCAACCGGCCCTCGACGGCCTCGACCAGCGTGGCGAAGAACGGGTTGGAGATGCGGGGAACGATCATGCCGATGGTGTGGGTGACGCGGCTGCGCAGCGCGGCGGCCACGGCGTTGGGCTCGTAGTCCAGCTCCCTGGCCGCGGCCAGCACCCGGTCGCGGTTCTCCGCCCGGACTCCGCGCTGGCCGGACAGGGCCCGCGAGGCGGTCGCCACCGACACGCCCGCCCGGACGGCCACCTCGTGTATCCGAACGCCCACACCCTCTCCCGCCTCGCCGGACCCCGCGTCGGCGGAAAAGCGCCGGCAATCGGTTTCCGCTTCCGAAGAACGGTAGCTCCCGTTCGGCCTGCGCGCAAAATACGGCGTCAGGGCGACTCAGGGTCACGAGTGCTCCGACCTTGACAGCGGATCGTCGCCCGTACAGGGTGTCCGCTACGGAAATCGGTTTCACTTTTGTGGTCGTGGCGATCCACCGACCGCAGGGGGCCGACCGGAAAGCGGCAGGTGGCCACCGGAGGGGCGGAGCGCGGTGACGGCGACGAACGGGCAGCCGGGTCATTTCGAGCTCAGCGGTGTCTCGAAGGCCTTTCCCGGCGTGCGTGCGCTGGAGTCCGTCGACTTCGACGTCCGAGCGGGCGAGGTCCACGTCCTGCTCGGCGAGAACGGTGCGGGCAAGAGCACGCTGATCAAAATCATGGGTGGTGTCCACCGGCCGGACGACGGCAGCGTCCGGGTCGACGGCGCGCCGGTGCGGTTCGGCGGTCCCTCCGACGCCGAGCGCCTCGGCGTCTCGACCATCCACCAGGAGATGGCGCTGGTGCCCGGGCTCTCGGTCGCCGAGAACATCCACCTCGGGCGCCCGCCCCGCCGGTTCGGCCTGATCGACCGCGCGCGCATGCGCGCCGACGCGGCGGAGCTGGTCGAGCGCACCGGGCTGGACCTCGACGTCGACGCGACGGTCGGCGAGCTGGGGGTGGCCCAGCGGCAGCGGGTGGAGATCGCCAAGGCGCTCAGCGTCGACACCCGATTCCTGATCATGGACGAGCCCACCGCCGTGCTCAGCCGCTCCGAGGTCACCACGCTGTTCGGGATCGTCGCGGACCTGACCCGCCGCGGTGTCGGTGTCGTGTTCATCTCGCACCTGCTGGGCGAGGTCGCCGAGGTGGGCGACCGCGTGACCGTGCTCCGCGACGGCGCGAAGGTCGGCGAGCTCGCCGCCGACGCCGACACCGAGGAGCTGGTCCGGCTGATGGTCGGCCGCCCGCTCGAACAGCAGTACCCGGCACGCGACGCCGACATCGGCGAGCAGCGGTTGGAGGTGCGCGGGCTGAGCCGGTCCGGCGCGCTCGACGACGTCACCTTCACCGCCCGCGCCGGAGAGGTCGTCGGCGTCGGCGGCCTGGTGGGCGCCGGGCGCACGGAACTCGTCCGGGCGATCTTCGGCGCCGACCGCTACGACGGCGGCGGGGTGTGGCTGGACGGTGCACGAGTCCCACCGGGCGACGTCGCGGCGGCCCGGGCGAGCGGTCTGGCACTGGTCCCGGAGGACCGGGCCGGGCAGGGACTCGTGCTGGGTGCCTCGGTCGAGGAGAACCTGGGGCTGGCCACGTTGAGCGACCGGACTCGCGCGGGCCTGGTCGATCTCGCCGACCAGCGCGCCAGCGCCGAGCGGACGGTGCGGTCGCTGCGGATCCGGGTCGACGACCTCGCCCGCCCGGCGCTGACCCTCTCCGGCGGCAACCAGCAGAAGATCGTGATCGGCAAGTGGCTGCTCACCCGCCCCAAGGTGCTCATCCTCGACGAGCCCACGCGCGGCATCGACGTCGGTGCCAAGGCCGAGATCTACGAGCTGATCAACGAACTGACCGCCGGCGGCACGACCGTGATCGTGGTCTCCAGCGACCTGCCCGAGCTGCTCGGCGTCAGCGACCGCGTGCTGGTCATGGCCGACGGCAGGCTGCGCGGTGAGTTGAGCCGCGCGGAGGCGACGCAGGAGGACGTGATGGCGCTGGCCGTCGCCCACGGGAACGGAGCGGACGACGATGCCTGAGGACGACGCCGGGCAGGACGTGGCCGAGCGGGACCGCGGCGTCTCGTCGAGGAAGCAGGCCCGCTGGGTCTCCGCGCTGCGGGACAACAGTGGTCCGCTCGGCGGGCTGCTGGTGCTGGTCCTGGCGCTGTCGCTGCTGTCCCCGGACTTCCTGAGCGCCAACAACCTGATCAACGTGGGTGTGCAGGCCTCGGTCGTGGCCGTGCTGGCCTTCGGCCTGACCTTCGTGATCGTCAGTGGCGGCATCGACCTCTCGGTCGGCAGCGTGGCCGGTCTGGCCGGGATCGTGACCGGTTGGTCGGCGACCGCGGCCGGGATGCCGCTGTGGCTGGCGGTGCTCGTCGGTCTCGGGTCCGGCGTCGTGGCCGGTCTGGTCAACGGGGTGCTGATCACCGCGGGCCGGGTGCCGCCGTTCATCGCCACGCTGGCGATGCTCAGCGCCGCTCGCGGGATGGCTCTGGTCATCGCCGACGGGCGGCCGATCGCGGTGTCGGGCTGGCTGGGTTCGCTGGGCAGTGGTGAGCTCCTCGGGGTCCTGCCCTACCCGTTGCTGGTCATGATCGCCGTCGGCCTGCTCGGCGCTCTGGTGCTGCGGCGCACCTACGCGGGCCGGGCGATGTACGCGATCGGCGGCAACGCCGAGGCCGCGCGCCTGTCCGGGATCAAGGTGACCCGCCAGCGGCTGCTCGTCTACGCCGCCTCCGGGCTGCTGGCCGCCGTGGCCGGGATCCTGCTGGCCGCGCGGCTGGCCTCGGCCCAGCCCGACGCGGGCACCGGCTACGAACTCGACGCGATCGCAGCCGTGGTCATCGGCGGTGCGAGCCTCGCGGGTGGCGCGGGTTCGGCCCTCGGCACCTTCCTGGGCGCGCTCGTGCTCGCCGTGCTGCGCAACGGGCTGAACCTGCTGGGCGTCTCGGCGTTCTGGCAGCAGGTCGCCATCGGCGCGGTCATCGCGGCAGCGGTGCTGTTCGACACGCTGCGGCGGCGTCGAAGCTCGGGCCGGTCGCGCCCGGCGCTGCTGCGCACGCCCGCGCTTCGCCGCGCCACGGCGGTGGTGACCGTGCTCGTGGTCGTCGCGGGCGGATGGGCGATCCACGAACGCCGCCAGTCGGCGATGCAGGACGAGCGGCTGCAGGTCGCGCTGTCGCTGTCGACCCTGGACAACCCGTTCTTCGTCGACGTCCGGGCCGGTGCGCGGCAGGAGGCCGAACGTCTGGGCGTGCGATTGGAGGTCACCGACGCGGGAGAGGACGCCTCCCGGCAGGCCAACGCGGTGCAGAACGCGGTCTCGCAGAACGCCGACGTCCTCGTCGTCAACCCGGTGAGCTCGGACGCCGTCGTACCCGCGATCACCTCGGCCAACTCGGCCGGGATTCCGGTGATCGCGATGGACCGCGCCCCCAGCGGCGGCCGGGTCGTGACCACCGTGGCCTCGGACAACGTCCTGGGCGGCAGGCTCGCGGCGCGGAAACTGGCCGAGCTGGTCGGATCCGGACCCGTCGCAGTCCTGGAGGGCAAGCCGGGCACCTCGGCCGCCCGGGAGCGGGCCAGGGGCTTCGAGACCGAGATCGGCGAGCACCCGTCCGTCCGGGTCGTGGCCTCGCAGCCCGCCGACTTCGACCGGGTGGAGGCGCTCGACGTCACGCAGAACATCCTGCAGGCCCACCCCGAGATCCAGGGCGTGTTCGCCGCCAACGACGAGATGGCGCTCGGAGCGATCAAGGCGCTGGGCGGCAGGGCGGGCAACGCCGTGGACGTCGTCGGCTTCGACGGCACTCCCGAGGGGCTGGACGCCGTGAAGACCGGGGCCATGAGCGCCGACATCGCCCAGCGGCCGAAGGAGCTCGGCAGGGTCGCCCTCCGCAAGGCCGTCACGGCCGCGCGGTCCGAGGGCACCGCCACCCACGGTCCCACCGAGATCCCGGTCAAGGTGATCACCGAGAAGAACGTGGAAGCCTTCCTGCGGCAGAAGTAGCACCGACCCAGTGGTACCGGAGCAGGGGGCGGTGGCACCGGAGCAGCAGTACCGACGTCCCCTGTTCGGGGGTTACCCGGTTTCGCGCGAAACCGGGAAAGACCACGGGCGTACCCCGGCGCCCGTGGTTACGGCACCAGCAGCAGCTTGCCCGTGGTGCGGCGGGCTTCCAGGTCCTCGTGGGCGCGTGCCGCCTCGGCCAGGGGATAGGTACCGCCGACGCGGATGGTCAGATCACCACCGGACACGGCCTGGAAGATCTCGCCGGCGCGCCAGTCCAGCTCCTGGCGCGTGAGCATGTGGTGGCCCAGGCTCGGGCGGGTCAGAAACACCGAGCCGGCGGAGTTCAGGCGCTGCGGATCCAGCGGCGGGACCGGGCCGCTGGCGGCGCCGAACAGCGCCAGCGTGCCGCGCGGGCGCAGGCTGGCAAGGCTCGCGTCGAAGGTGTCCCTGCCCACTCCGTCGTAGGCGACGTCCACGCCGCGCCCGTCGGTGAGGTCGCGGATCTCGTTGGCCACGTCGTCCTCGGTGTAGTGGATGATCTCGTCGGCACCCGCCTCGCGGGCCAGCTGCTCCTTCTCGCTGGTGGACACGGTGCCGATCACGTTGCCGCCACGGGCCTTGACCAGCTGGGTCAACAACAGCCCCATTCCGCCGGCGGCCGCGTGCACCAGCGCCGTGTCACCCGTGCGCACCGGATAGGTCGAGGTGACCAGGTAGTGGGCGGTCATGCCCTGCAACGGCGCCGCCGCGGCCGTGTTGTCGTCGATGGCGTCCGGCACCCGCACGGCCTTGTCGACGGGGACGACGGCGCGCTGGGCGTAGCTGCCCGGCGCCATCGCCCACGCGATCCGATCGCCGGGGGAGAAGTCGGTGACCTCGCTGCCGACCTCGGCCACCGTGCCCGCGCCCTCGGAACCGGGGACGAAGGGCAGCGACACCGGGTAGACCCCGCTGCGCTGGTAGGTGTCGATGAAGTTCACCCCGCAGGCGGCGACGTCGACCAGCACCTCGCGCACACCGGGCAGGGGGTCGTCGACCTCGGCTTCCTCGAGCACCTTCGGCCCGCCGTTGTTCATTACCCGGATCGCGCGCATTCCTACCTCCGTGCTCGTCGGTGTCTCGGCGACTGACAACATCATCTGCCCTTCCGCACCGCGCGTCCAACCGGCGGGTCGAGAGGTCTGTGCCACAAGGAGTGAGATGCGCCGCTGTCCGCCCCTTAGGATCGGACGGTATGACGAGTGCCGAGAAGTCCGAGGAAGCGGCGACCCCACCACCACGCGAGGCCGTGGGCCGAGCGGCCGGGTTCGTCGGTGAGCACGGCGGGTCGGCGCGGGCCGTGGTGGAGAACCTGGGCCGGGCGGGCGCGCGCATCGTGCTGATCGGTCAGGACGGGGCTTTCGGCGACATGATGGTCTCCGACGTGGCCACCGGCCGTTCGGTCGTCGACGCCGTGGACAACCTCACCGACAGCGCGTGGGACAACGAGACCACCTCGGCGCTGCGGATCGATCCCGAGCACCGGCGTCGCATGGGCCGGACGCGGGGATGAGGCCCGAAGTACTGCTCGCCACGTGCTCGGAGCTGCCCAGCTCGAACGAGGACGACAGCCCGTTGCCCGCGGCCCTCGCCGAGCTCGGTGTCCGGGCGTCCTGGGTGGCCTGGGACGATCCCGCCGTGGACTTCGGTCGGGCCGACCTGGTCGTGCTGCGCAGCACCTGGGACTACCCGAATAGGCGCGCGGAGTTCCTGCGGTGGTGCGAGTCCGTGCCCGCGCTGGCCAACCCGGCCGGAGTCGTGCGGTGGAACACCGACAAGTCCTACCTGGTGGAACTGGCCGACCTCGGTGTCGGAGTCGTGCGGACCCACCTGGTCGAGCCCGGTGGGGAGGTCGAGTGGCCCGCGGGCGAGTTCGTGGTGAAACCGTCGGTGGGGGCCGGTTCGCGCGACGCCGCCCGCTTCGATTCCACCACGCCCGCCGACGCCGAAGCCCACCTGAAGTGGCTGCACTCCCGGGACAGGACGGCGGTGGTGCAGCCATACCAGCGCGCGGTCGATCGGGAGGGTGAGACCGCGCTGGTCTTCCTCTGCGGCGTGTACTCGCACGGCTTCGTCAAGGGCCCCATGCTGCGGTCGTCGACGGACGAGTCGGGGCTGTTCGTCAGCGAGGGGCTCAGCCCCAGCCACCCCGCCGCGGAACTGCGCAGGGCCGCCGAGGACGTGCTGGACACGACGTGCAAGCTGCTCGACCTGTCCCGTTCCGAGCTGCTCTACGCGCGCGTGGACCTGGTGCGGGGTGAGGGCGGCGAGCCCCTGCTGCTGGAGCTGGAGCTGTCCGAACCCTCGCTGGGCTTCCGGCAGACCGGCCCGGACGCGCGGCTGCGCTTCGCCTCCGCGGTGCGGGCGCACCTGAACCGCTGAGCTTTGTTCGCGACACGTCCGGCGACGGGCTGGCTTCGTGCTTTGCCGTCAACTATGTTTTCAGTGTTGACCAAAGTCGATCACGAGGAGACGTGGTGCCCGAAACCAACCCGTTCCAGCCGGCTCAGGACGAGTACGCGCAGCGTACCGACCGTCCCGCGATGTCGGAGTGGATCGAGCAGATGGCGGCGCACTTCGAGGCCACCGAGGGGATGCCGCTGATCGCGGGCCGCATCCTGGCTTTCCTGCTCATCTGCGACCCGCCGGAGCGCACGGCCGCCGAGCTCTCGCACGGGCTCAGCGCCAGCACCGGTTCGATCAGCACCAACGTGCGGCTGCTGCTGCGCATGGGAGTGATCTCCAAGACCACTCGCCAGGGCAGGGAGGCGGCGCTGTACCGGGTCGAGGAGGACCGCTGGCCGGAGATGGTTCGCCAGCGCATGGAGCGGGTGACCCAGCTCAGGGAGCTCACCGAGTCGGGGCTTCGGATGTTCAGCGGCCAGGGGGAGCGGGCTCGTCGCCTGCGCACCGTGCACGAGTTCTACAAGTGGCTGGCCGGTGAGATGCCCGAGCTGTGGCGCAAGTGGGAACGCGAGGGCCGCCCGCGCCGCTGACCAGGATTCGATCGTCGCAAGCCCGGGGGTTCACGCCGGGGGTGGGCGGTCCTTGCTTTCCCGGCTCGCGCAGCTGGCTGTCAGGAGGGGCGACGTTGGTTTTCGACGTACTGTCGGATTACTGACAACGGAGACCGCCGCAGGACACGGCGAAGTACGACGGTGACCACAGATGATTCCGACGCCGCGTGGCGGGCAGGCGAGGAGCTGTCGAAACCGACGTGCAACGCCGCGTCATCACCGAAGGTGAACGCACCGAAGCGCGCGAGTGGTTGTCCGAGGTGGCCAGCGCGCCACTGGTGCAGTCCGTGCAGGACGCGCACCGGGCGTGGCAGAATTTCTTCGACTCGTGCACCGGCAAGCTGTACATCGCGAAGGTGGGCGAAGTGCGGGTGCGCTGGTCCCGCGACCTGCCCAGCACGCCCACCTCGGTCACCGTCATCCGCGAACCGGACGGGCGCTACTACGCTAGCTTCGTCGTCGAACGCGACCCGCGGCCGCTATCGGGAACCGAGCACGAGACCGGCGTGGACCTGGGAATCAGCCGGTTGGCGACCTGCGCCGACACAGACGGCAACCGGTCGGATGCGGCAAACCCGAAACACTTACAGCGCCAGCAGCGCAAGTTGCGCCGGGTGCAGCGGGAGAAATCCCGCGGACGGGAAGGAAGCGCAAACCGCGACAAGTCGCGCCGCGAGGAAGCCGTACAGCACGGCAAGGTAGCCCGAGCCCGGCGGGAATACCACCACAAACAGGCCCTCAAGCTGGTGCGCGAGAACCAAGTGGTCCACGTCGAGGACCTGAATGTGGCCGGGATGGTGCGCAACCGCAAACTCGCCCGAGCGATCTCCGATGCCGGGTGGGGTCGGTTCGTGCGCATCATCGAGGAAAAGGCCGCCTACCACGGGCGGGCGGTGCACACCGTCAACCGGTGGTTGCCCAGCTCGAAAACGTGCTCGGCCTGCCACTACCTGATGGATGCCATGCCGCTACGGGTGCGGGACCGGACGTGTCCCGGTTGCGGCGCACAGCACGAGCGGGACTTCAACGCAGCCACCATCATTCTCGCCGCAGGGCGTGCGGAGAGGGTAAACGCTCGTGGAGCCCGCGTAAGTCCACCCTCATTCGAGGGGGTGTTGGGTGAGGAAGCAGGAAGCAGCGGGAAACCGCGGGGAAGTACCACCCGGAACGCGGCATAGCCGCGTGGGAATCCCACCACTCACAGCGGGGAGCACGTCAAGTCTCACCCGACCTCGGCGGTCTCGTGGGATCGTGCTGCGGTGTCGCGCCGTGGGGTCGGGCCGCGGAAGCGGGCCTCGCCCCACAGCAGCGCGGTGGTGATGACCACCAGTGTCGCGCCCAGGACGTGGAAGATCACCATCGCTTCCGGGACACCGAGGGCGTACTGGGCGGAACCGAGGACCCCCTGGGCGAGCACGAGAACGCAGGCCGCACCGTAGGAGCGCAGCAGCGCCTTGGTCGGCCGCGTGTTGCGCAGCCACACGCCGAAGATCGCCAGCAGGCACAGGTAGGCCATCACCAGCAGTCCGTGGGCCTGAACGAGGTTCGGGATCGGTAGCGCCAGTCGGGGCGTCTGGGCGTCACCGGCATGCGGACCGGCCGCGGTGACGAGGGTGCCCGCGACGAGCATCGCGGCGGTGACGGCGATCAGGGCGACCAGCAGCCGCCGCATTCGCGCCGGGACGACCGGCCGAGCGGGTTCGTCGCCCTCACCGGCGGCCTTGACCAGGCAGGTGGCGAACCAGATCAGCACCGCCGAGGCCAGGAAGTGGATCGACACGCTCCACCAGCTCAGGTCGACCAGCACGGTGATCCCGCCGAGCACGGCCTGCACCGCCACGCCGATCGGCATGATCAGGGCCAGCCGCACCAGGCGGCTCCGGTAGGGGCGCATCCGCCAGGCCGCGAACAGGCAGGCCAGGGCGACGAGGCCGACGACGCTGGTCAGCAGCCGGTTGCCGAACTCGATGATCTGGTGCAGCGTGGAGACCTCGGGGTGCGAGACCGGGACCATGCTGCCCGGGAAGCAGCGCGGCCACGTCGGGCAGCCCAGTCCGGAGCCGGTCACCCGGACCACCGAACCGGTCACGGAGATCAGGACCTGGGTCACCAGTACCGCCAGCGCGAGCGCGCGCATCAGGGCGGTGGAGGGGCGGGACACGCGGCTGAGCAACGGCGGTGCGGACACGGGTCGATGGTAGGCGCACTACCGATCCGGCCTTGCCGGGGGAGTCGGCGTGTGGGGTCGTGACGATTTCCCGAAAATCGCGAGCCCTCCGGTCGGGGACGCAGCGCCGGCTGACTACCTCAAGCCGGCGAGGGCGAGCTCGTCCCCGCCTGACCGAGACCTCCCCGAAGGGTGAACGCGTCGTCGTGGCCGTCACACCGCCACGACGACGCGTTCACCGTGGCTCACTCCGCGCGGCGGGGGGAGCCGGCGGCGAAGAACTCGGAGGGGAAGGCCCCGGCCTTCACCGCCTGCTTGCTCAGCACGCGCCCCTGCTGGGTCAGGCGCTCGAACTTGTCCTGGCCGAGGTGTCGCCAGGGAGCCATGGCGAGCTCGTCGGTCTCGGTCTCGATCTCCTCCAGCAGGGTGGCGCTCCGCTCGGTGGGCGTTCCCGAGTCGTCGAGCAGTCCGCGCTCGCGCAGCTCGTCCTCGGCCGTCGCCCACTGCTCGTCCGACCAGCCACGGCTCTGCTTGGCGAACGAGGGAACGAAGCCCTTGCCGGTGGCGGTGTTGAGCACCAGCGCCTGCAAGCCGCTCAGGCCGGCCCGCTGCAGCGCGATGATGTGCCCGTCGCCCCGGAACTCGCGCAGCATGCTCTGGGCGTGCCACAGCACCAGGTGCGGTTCCTCGGGCCACTCCAGGTCGGCGTGGGCGGCGTACAGCGGACGGCCCTGCGGGAAGCAGCCCTCGCTGGCCTCGCGGGCGAGCTGAGCCACCTCGATCATCTCCGCCGAGGACAGGGCCTGCTCGCCCAGCAGCCGCTTCAGTGCCTCGTCGGCGGCGCTGAAGCGGGCCGCCACGACCTTCTCCGGGGCGGCCAGGGACCAGGCGCGGGGGATCTGGGCGGCGACGGCGTCGGGGTTGTAGTTGTAGAAGGTGGCCGCGACGGTGCCGGGGCCGACCGCCCCCATGGGAGCCGCCCGACCGGCGAAGTAGCACATGTGGCCCGGCTCCAGGCCGAGCTCACCGAAACGCCGTGCGGTCTCGGGAGCGAAGTAGATCATCGCGTGCAGCGGCTCCAGGGTTTTCAGACCCTGGCGTGCGATCTCGGAGTGCATGGCAGCATCCTACTTATTGGTAACGAGTTGTGAACCAAGCTCAGGTCAGGCGCGTGGTGCGGCCGGCCACCAGACCGGTCACCGCGCCCCAGGCCACCAGCACGAGCACCGGTCGCAATCCCGGCAGGGCACCGTGGGCGAGCGTGGCGTCCAGCGACTCGGCCAGCGCACCTGAGGGCAGGAAGTGGGCCAGCGCGCCCACCGCACCGGGCAGGTCCTGCGGCGGCAGGGCGAGTCCTCCCGCCAGCAGGAGCACGAACCAGACCGCGTTGGCCACGGCCAGCACGATCTCGGCGCGCAACGTGCCACCGACCAGCACCCCCGCCGCACCGAAGGCCAGGGTGCCGAGCACGAACAGCGGTACCGCCGCCAGCAGGCCCTCCACCGCGGGGCTCCACCCCATCAGCAGTCCCGTGATGCCGAGGACCACGACCTGCAGCGCCACGACGACCAGGGTCGCCAGCACCCGCCCGCCGATCAGCACCCACCGCGGCAGCGCGGTCGCCGACAGTCGTTTGATCACGCCGTAGCGGCGGTCGAAGCCGAGCGCGATGGCCTGGCCGGTGAAGGCCGTGGACATCACGGCCAGCGCCAGCACGCGGGGCACGACGGAGTCCACCCGCGGCTCGGTCACGGCGCCGATGTGCAGGGTGCTCAGCCCGATGAGCAGGGCCAGCGGGATGATCAGGTTCAGCAGGACCTGCTCGCCGTGGCGCAGCGTGAGCTTGGCCTCCAGCACCGTGTGCGCGGCGAGCATGCGCAGCGGGTGCGCCCGGCCGGGCGCGGGGCGGAAGGTGCCGCCGGGGAAGGTGTGCCCTCGCGTGCCGGTGACGTCCGTCGAGTCGGTGCTCACGAGCGAAGCTCCCGTCCGGTCAGATCGAGGAACACGTCTTCCAGGCTGCGTCGGTCGACCCGCAGCTCGTGGGCGAGTACGTCCTGGCGGGCGCACCACGCGGTGACCGTCGAGACCGTCTGGGGATCGATCTCGCCGTGGATCACGTACTCACCGGCGCGTATCTCGCTGGCCGTGCAGTCTTCCGGAAGCGCGGTCAGCAGCAGGTCCAGGTCGAGCGCGGGCTGGGAGCGGAACCGCAGTTCCTGGCGTCCGTCGTGCGGGGCCGTGAGCTCGGCGGCGGTGCCCTCGGCCACCGCTCGGCCGTGATCGACGATGACGACGCGGTCGGCGAGCGTCTCGGCCTCGTCCATCAGGTGCGTGGTCAGCAGCACGCTCACGCCGTCGGCGCGCAGCGCCGCGATCAGTTCCCAGACCAGACGCCGGGCCTGCGGGTCCATCCCGGCGGTGGGTTCGTCGAGGAAGACCAGCTCCGGGCGTCCGACCAGGGCGCAGGCCAGGGAAAGTCGCTGCTGCTGGCCGCCGGAGAGGCGCTTGTACGGGGTGCGTCCGGCGGCGGTGAGGCCGAGGGTATCCAGCAGCCACGCCGGGTCCAGCGGGTGGGCGCTGCAGGAGGCGATCAGTTCCAGCATCTCGGCGGCGCGCGCACCGGGGTAGGCCCCGCCGCCCTGCGGCATGACGCCGATCCGGGGGCGCAGCCGCTCGCCGTGGGTCACCGGGTCCACGCCCAGCACCCGGACCTCGCCGCTGTCGGGCCGCAGGAAGCCCTCGCAGGTCTCGACCGTGGTGGTTTTCCCCGCGCCGTTGGGCCCGAGCAGCGCGAGGACGTGACCGCGTTCCATCCGCAGGTCGAGGTTCGCCACGGCCACCGTGTCGCCGAAGCGCTTGTTCAGCCCGCGCACGTCCAGGGCGGGGCTGTCGTCGGCATCCGGGCTCACGACTTCCAAGCCTATGACGTGACCCGGGATACACCTCTGCGGGGCGGCGACTCCTCGTGAATCGTTGGAGCGCTTCCCCTCGGGGCGTTCTTTTCCCGAGGAGTCGAACTGAGGTTCACCCTTCGGGATGATGACAGCGTTGTGCTGGGGTGGGCATGATCGGGTCGTGGACGAACAGGTACGTGTCGCCGAGGAGCCTGGGCAGGAGGGTTCTGCTCGGGCCACGGTGGTGCGGGCGTATCGGTTCGCCCTCGATCCCACCGGCGGGCAGGCTGCTGCGCTGGCTTCCCATTGTGGTGCGGTGCGGTTCGCCTACGACTGGGGGCTTGGCTCGGGTGATGGTCGTGATGGATCAGCGCGTCGCGGGACGCACTTACGGGGTGGTGCGTATCCGCGAGTCGCCCCGCGAACTGGCGCGGCACGGGCAGCGCGGTACGGCTCGGGTCCGGTCGGCGACGGTGTCGTTTCGCCGTGGCGGTGGCGGGTGTCGTTGTCCGTCGAGATCGAGCGTTCCGAATCCACATCCGCCGACCGTGGCGGCGCGGTCGGTGTCGATCTCGGGGTGACGTCGCTGGTGGTGCTGTCGACCGGGGAGGTCATCGTCCACCCCGTCACCTGCGATCACTGCGGCTGCCGCGCTGATCCCGACCTCAACGCGGCCCGCGACCTCGCGGGCCTCGCGGAGTCCACGGCGAGTTGCGTCGGGACGGAAAACGAGCCCGCCGGAAACCCCCGTGAGACCAGCCCCGCTGGTACCGGGTACCGCCACGGGAAGACCCCACTCACCACCGGGCCGGGGTCAACGCCGCGTAGCAATACGACGGCTCAGGAACGTTTCGACACGTTGCTGAACGGCGGAAGGAGTTGCGGGACCTTACCGCGAACGAACAGCAGTGTGATCAGGAACGCGAGGACGGCTGCGATCACGGCGAACGGGATCATGTAGGCGCGCAGGGTGTAGGCCATGCCGGTGGGAGGCACGAGCAGCGCCACGGAGGCGCTGACGACGGTCGCGGTGATGCGGAACCGCTTGTCGTTGGTGGACAGCGCCAACGGCGGGATCGCCCACAGCAGGTACCAGGGGTGCAGCACGGGGCCGAGCAGCGCCACGGCGCCGAGGGCGACGCCCAGCCCGGCCAGCGGTTCGACGCGGCCCTTGAACGAGCTCCACAGCAGCCGCACGCACAGGACCACGCTGATCCCGTACCCGATGAGCTTGGTGAGGACGAGCATGGCGTCGGTGTGGTTGCCCAGACCCAGCATCATGCCGATGCCGCCGCCGGTCATGCCGAAGGCCGTCATGGGGGCCAGCCACGTCTTGATCCGGTTGGGCACGTCGAAGGTCTCGATCCAGCCCAGTCCCCATCCGCTGGCCACCGTGATCACGGTCATCGCGGCGAGGAAGATCACGACGAGCAGGGTCGCCACCTTGACGAGGTCGGAGAACCTGCCGCCCCGGCGCCTGGCGAGGTAGACGCCGAAGAAGCCCAGTGCGACGAAGGCGGGGGGCTTGATCGCTCCGGCCACCGTGATCACGATCGCCGCGGCCACGGCCCCCAGCAGGTTCCGCCAGCGCAGCCCCAGTTCTATCCCGGCCAGCATGATGCCCATGAGCAGGGCTTCGTTGTGCATCCCGCTGATCGCGTGGAACAGCACGATCGGGTTCGCCGCGGTCAGCCACAGGGCGCAGGTCGGGTGCACGCCGCAGCGGCGGGCCAGTCGGGGAATCGCCCAGATCGCCAGCACGAGCCCGGCCAGCATCACTATTCGCCACAGCAGTACGCCGAGCACGACGTTGTCGCCGACGACGGTGATGATGACGCGCCCCAGCATGAGGAACCCCGGCCCGTAGGGCGCGGGGGTGTCCCGCCAGATGTTGGGCACGTTGGCGGTCAGCGGGTGATCGACTCCCAGCGCGGCCGAGGGGCCGTACATGTAGGGATCGGTGCCCTGCGCGGCGATCGCGCTCTGGGCGAGGTAGGCGTACATGTCGCGGCTGAACAGCGGGGGAGCGACCGCCAGCGGCAGTGCCCACATGACCACCGTCCGGTCGAGCTGGGTGCGCGAGACCATGCGTCGTGCCCCGGGCACGGCGAACCGGCCCAGCCACAGCCAGCCGATCACGATCATGAGCATGCCCAGCCAGGCGCAGGCCATGGCCGTGGTGGGCATTCTGGCGGGCAACCCGATCAGCCGCAGCCCGGACAGCGGGTTGTCCACCGGTGCGGCTCCCGCACCGATCGCACCCACTCCCAGCAGCAGTGCCCCCGCAGTCCCGAAGCGCCGGACCACGTCGAGCTGTCGCCGCTCGCCGTGATCCAGTGATGCGGGTTGTTCCACCTCGGTCACGGTGCCGTCTGCGGCACCGTTGGGGCGTACGCCCATCCTGTCGTGACCGGGGGAGTGTTTCTCGTCGAGTCCGACGCCACCGGCCGCTCTACCTGCCGCCACGTCGCACAGCGTAGTGAAGTGAGTCAGGTCACCCTCCATCCCCGCGATGTGGCGCTACTGGACGAAATAGGTAACATTGGTGTTGTGAAAAAAGCCGGGACGTCTACGCCGGACGCGGTGCCCGACACGGGCACGGCGGGCCGCCATCCTGCCCAGCAGGGTGCGGCCGGTGACGGGCGGACCCGGCAACTGGTCGCCCGGTTGCTGCTGGAGCAGGGGCCGATCACCGCGGCGGCCGTGGCCGAGGAACTCGGCCTCAGTCCCGCGGCGGTGCGCAGGCACCTGGACGTACTGGTGGTCGAGGGGGAAGCATGGACCCGGGAGTCCTCGCGTCGCGGGCGCCGCGGCCGGGGACGTCCGGCCAAGCAGTTCCTGCTCACCGAGCAGGGCCGCGCCCGATTCGGTCACGCCTACGACGACCTGGCCGCTTCCGCCCTGCGGTTCCTGGCCGAGCAGTCCGGGCAAGAAGCGGTGCGTTCCTTCGCCGAGCGGCGGATGGCCGCCCTGGTGGCCCATCACCGCGAGGCGCTGGATTCCGGTCGGAACCCGGGCGAACGAGCCGAGGTTCTGGCCGACGCACTGACCCGGGAGGGCTACGCTGCCTCGACGCGAAGCGTCGGGGCCGGTGAGCAGCTCTGCCAGCACCACTGCCCGGTGGCCCACGTGGCCGCGGATTTTCCGCAGCTGTGCGAGGCCGAGACGGAGGCGTTCGCCGAAGTGCTCGGCACTCACGTGCAACGGCTGGCCACGATCGCCAACGGCGACGCGGCCTGCACGACGCACATCCCGCGACCGGGCGCACGAGACCGCTCGGAGACCGACCCGACTCCCGCTGGATCCGTTCCGACGGACCAGGGGGAGACCGACGAGATTCCTGATGGAAGGGAGTCCGTATGACTGCCGCTGCCGAGCAGCGCACACCCACCACGGTGCCGAACAGCTCTGAGTCGATGACCCAGGAAGAGACCCTGGCCACCCTGGGCAACTACGAGTACGGCTGGGCCGATCCGGATTTCGCGGGGGCCAACGCGCAGCGTGGTGTGGACGAGGACGTCGTCCGCGAGATTTCCCGGCAGAAGGACGAGCCGGAGTGGATGCTCGAGGCACGGCTGAAGGCGCTGCGGCTTTTCGACCGCAAGCCCACCCCGAACTGGGGTGCCGACCTCTCCGGTATCGACTTCGACAACATCAAGTACTTCGTGCGGTCGACCGAGAAACAGGCCCAGACCTGGGACGACCTGCCCGAGGACATCAAGACCACCTACGACAAGCTGGGGATCCCCGAGGCTGAGAAGCAGCGGATGGTCGCCGGTGTGGCAGCGCAGTACGAGTCCGAGGTCGTCTACCACCAGATCCGCGAGGACCTGGAGGCTCAGGGCGTCCAGTTCCTGGACACCGACACCGCCCTGCGCGAGCACCCGGAGATCTTCAAGGAGTACTTCGGTTCGGTCATCCCCGCCGGTGACAACAAGTTCTCCGCGCTCAACAGCGCGGTGTGGTCCGGTGGCTCGTTCATCTACGTGCCCAAGGGCGTGCACGTCGACATCCCGCTGCAGGCCTACTTCCGGATCAACACCGAGAACATGGGCCAGTTCGAGCGGACCCTGATCGTGGTCGACGAGGGTGCCTACGTGCACTACGTCGAGGGCTGCACGGCCCCGATCTACTCCAGCGACTCGCTGCACTCGGCGGTCGTGGAGATCGTGGTCAAGAAGAACGCCCGTTGCCGTTACACGACCATCCAGAACTGGTCGAACAACGTCTACAACCTGGTCACCAAGCGGGCCAAGGCCGAAGAGGGCGCCACCATGGAGTGGGTCGACGGCAACCTCGGCTCCAAGGTGACCATGAAGTACCCGTCGGTGTTCCTGATGGGCGAGCACTCCAAGGGCGAGGTGCTGTCGGTGGCCTTCGCCGGCGAGAACCAGCACCAGGACGCGGGCGCGAAGATGGAGCACATGGCTCCGCACACGTCCTCGTCGATCGTGTCCAAGTCGATCGCGCGTGGTGGTGGCCGCACCTCCTACCGCGGGCTGGTCAAGGTCGCGAAGCGGGCCAACAACTCCTCGTCCAACGTCAAGTGCGACGCGCTGCTGGTGGACAACATCAGCAAGTCCGACACGTACCCCTACGTGGACGTGCGTGTCGACGACGTGTCGATGGGCCACGAGGCCACCGTGTCCAAGGTCAGCGACGACCAGCTGTTCTACCTGATGCAGCGGGGCCTGACCGAGGACGAGGCCATGGCGATGGTGGTGCGCGGCTTCGTCGAGCCGATCGCCCGCGAGCTGCCGATGGAATACGCACTGGAACTCAACCGCCTGATCGAGCTGCAAATGGAAGGGGCCGTCGGCTGATGACGGAGTCGACTCTGGAAACCACCGGTCCGAGCGGCCTCGAGGAGCACTCCCACGGGGGAACCGAGGTTCCCCCGGCCTCCCGGGGGCACCGCTTCACCTCCTACGACGTGGAGGCTTTCGAGGTCCCCGGTGGTCGCGAGGAGGACTGGCGTTTCACGCCGATGAAGCGCCTGCACGGGCTGCACGACGGCTCCGCGGCGGCCACCGGCTCGCTCCAGGTGGAGGTCGGTGGTGACTCGGCGGCCCGCGTGGAGACCGTGGGCCGCGACGACCAGCGGCTGGGCACCGCCGGTGCCCCCGCCGACCGGATCGCCGCGCAGGCCTGGTGCTCGTTCACCGAGGCCACCGTGGTCACGGTCCCCAAGGACACCCAGCCCGCCGACGCGATCGTCGTCACGGTGCACGGACCCGGACGGGAGCGGACCGCCTACGGGCACATCCAGGTGCGGGCCGAGCCGCTGTCGGAGTCGGTGGTCGTGCTGGACTACCGCGGTTCCGGCGTGATCGGTGAGAACGTCGAGCTGATCGCCGAGGACTCGGCGCGGCTTTCCGTGATCACCATTCACGACTTCGAGAACGACGCCACCCAGGTCAGCTCCGAGCACGTGCACCTGGGCAAGGACGCGGTGTTCCGCCACTTCGCGGTCTCGCTCGGCGGGGACCTGGTGCGGGTCAACACCAAGGTCTCCTACGGCGACCGCGGTGGGGACGCCGACATGCTCGGGGTGTACTTCTCCGACAAGGGGCAGCACCTGGAGCACCGGCTGCTCATGGACCACTCCCAGCCGAACTGCCGCAGCAACGTCACCTACAAGGGTGCGCTGCAGGGCGACTCGGCCCGGTCGGTCTGGATCGGCGACGTGCTGATCCAAGCCGCGGCCGAGAACACGGAGACCTTCGAGCTCAACCGCAACCTGGTGCTGACCGAGGGCGCCCGCGCCGACTCGGTGCCCAACCTGGAGATCGAGACGGGCGAAATCGTCGGGGCCGGCCACGCCAGTGCGATCGGACGCTTCGACGACGAGCAGCTGTTCTACCTCCAGGCCAGGGGCATCCCCTACGACCAGGCCCGGCGGCTGGTCGTGCGCGGGTTCTTCGGCGAGATCCTGCAGAAGATCACCGTGGCTGAGATCCGCGAGCGGCTGGAGGCCGCGATCGACGAGGAACTGGCCGCGGCCGGGACGTGACCGGACGCGGCCGGAGCGCCGGGCGTTTCGGCCGCACCGCGCCTGCCGCTGTCGCGGCACCCACACAGCTTTTCGCGTCAATATCGGGAGAAAACGAACACGATGGCCACCCTGGAAATCAAGGACCTGCACGCCGAGGTCGAGACCGAGGAGGGGTCCAAGGAGATCCTCACCGGTGTGAACCTCACCGTGAGCTCGGGCGAGACCCACGCCTTCATGGGGCCCAACGGGTCCGGCAAGTCCACGCTCGCCTACGCGCTCGCCGGACACCCCAAGTACAACGTCACCTCGGGCTCGGTGCTGCTCGACGGTGAGGAGGTCCTGGAGATGAGCGTGGACGAGCGCGCTCGTGCGGGTCTGTTCCTCGCCATGCAGTACCCGGTCGAGGTGCCCGGCGTGTCGATGTCGAACTTCCTGCGCAGCGCCGCCACCGCCACCCGGGGTGAGGCTCCGCAGATCCGCCACTGGGTCAAGGAAGTCAAGCAGGCGATGGGCAACCTGGAGATCGACGAGTCGTTCTCCGAGCGCAGCGTCAACGAGGGCTTCTCCGGTGGCGAGAAGAAGCGCCACGAGATCCTGCAGCTCGACCTGCTCAAGCCGAAGTTCGCGGTCCTCGACGAGACCGACTCCGGCCTGGACGTCGACGCGCTGCGCGTGGTCTCCGACGGCATCAACCGCTACACCGAGGACGGTGACAAGGGTGTCCTGCTGATCACCCACTACACCCGCATCCTCGAGCACATCAAGCCCGACTACGTCCACGTGTTCGTCGGCGGTCGGGTCGTCGAGTCCGGCGGCCCCGAGCTGGCCGACGAGCTGGAGAAGTCCGGTTACGTGCGTTTCGCCGGAAAGAAGGAGGCGGCCGCCCAGTCATGACCGTTCAGCCTCCTCGCACCTCAGCGGGTGCGAGCACCACCGCCGCTCCGTTGGACGTCGCTGCGATCCGCTCGGACTTTCCGATCCTGGACCGCACGGTTCGTGACGGCCGCAAGCTGGTGTACCTGGACTCGGGGGCGACCTCGCAGCGGCCCCGCCAGGTACTCGACGCGGAGCGTTCCTTCCTGGAGACCTCCAACGCGGCCGTGCACCGTGGTGCGCACCAGCTGGCAGAGGAGGCCACGGACGCTTACGAGGACGCCCGTGCCAAGGTCGCCCGCTTCGTCGGCGTCGGTACCGACGAGGTGGTGTTCACCAAGAACGCCACCGAGGGCATCAACCTCGTCGCCTACGCGATGAGCAACGCCGCGACCGCCGGGCCGGAATCCGATCGGTTCCGGCTCGGTCCGGGCGACGAGGTCGTGGTCACCGAGATGGAGCACCACGCCAACCTGGTGCCGTGGCAGCAGCTGTGCCAGCGCACCGGGGCCACGCTGCGCTGGTTCGGGGTCACCGACGAGGGCAGGCTGGACCTGTCCGACCTCGACGAGGTGATCAACGACCGCACGCGACTGGTCGCCGTGAGCCACCAGTCCAACGTGCTGGGCACGATCAACCCGGTGGAGTCCGTCGTGGAACGGGCGCACCGGGTGGGCGCGCTCGTCGTGCTCGACGCGTGCCAGTCGGTACCGCACGGGCCGGTCGACTTCGGTGAACTGGGCGTGGACTTCGCGGTGTTCTCCGGGCACAAGATGTTGGGCCCGTCGGGCATCGGCGTGCTCTACGGCCGCCACGAGCTGCTCAAGGCGATGCCGCCGTTCCTGACCGGCGGATCGATGATCGAGATG
Organism: Halosaccharopolyspora lacisalsi; assembly: GCF_014137975.1. Classification (GTDB taxonomy): domain Bacteria; phylum Actinomycetota; class Actinomycetes; order Mycobacteriales; family Pseudonocardiaceae; genus Halosaccharopolyspora; species Halosaccharopolyspora lacisalsi. Next base: position 984,653 of record NZ_JACGWZ010000001.1, read on the forward strand.
GTCTACATCGACCACTCGACCTTCGACGAGCCGCCGCAGCGGTTCGAGGCCGGGGTGCCGATGACCTCGCAGGTCGTGGGCCTCGGTGCGGCGATCGACTACCTGTCGGTGGTGGGCATGGAACGCATCGCCGCCCACGAGCACCAGCTCACCGAACTGGCCCTGCGCGAACTCTCGGCCATCGAGGGCGTCCGCATCATCGGCCCGACCGATACCGAGCGGCGCGGCGGGGCCGTGTCGTTCGTCATCGACGGCGTGCATCCGCACGACGCGGGCCAGGTGCTGGACAACGAGGGCGTGCAGTCCCGCGTGGGGCACCACTGCGCCTGGCCGCTGCACCGCAGGATGGGTGTGCCCGCCACGGTGCGAGCCAGTTTCTACTTGTACAACGAGCTCGACGAAGTCAAGGACTTGGTGGACGCCGTCCGCGAGTCGCAGCGCTTCTTCGGAGTGACACCGTCGGCAGGCTGAGGACTTGGTGATGCAGCTCGAACAGATGTACCAGGAGATCATCCTGGATCACTACCGCCATCCGCACAACCACGGCCTGCGCGATCCGTTCGACGCGGAGTCCTTTCAGGTCAACCCGGTTTGCGGGGACGAGGTCACCCTCCGCGTGCGGTTGACCAACCCCGGTACCGACGCGACCATTGAGGACGTCTCCTACGCGGGGCAGGGTTGCTCGATCAGCCAGGCCTCCACCTCGGTGCTGACCGACCTCGTGGTCGGCCGGCCGCTGCAGGAGGCGCTGACCAAGGAGGCCGCCTTCTCGGAACTGATGCAGAGCCGCGGCAGGGTCGATCCCGACGAGGACGTCCTGGAGGACGGCATCGCTTTCGCGGGGGTGGCGAAGTACCCGGCTCGTGTGAAGTGCGCGTTGCTGGGCTGGATGGCTTTCAAGGACGCCGTATCGCGCGTTGTCGACGAGGTGGGAGCGTCATGACCAGTACGTACGACCAGAGCGGGGTTGCGGAGCAACCCCAGGCTCCGGACCAGCACGAGGACGTGCAGCGCGGTGCCGAGGGGATGCCCGAGGCTCCCGCCGCCGCGGCGGAGCTCGCCGCGGTGGAGGACGTCGAGGAGGCCATGCGCGACGTGGTCGACCCCGAGCTGGGCATCAACGTCGTGGACCTCGGCCTCGTCTACGAGGTCCAGGTGGAGCAGGACAACTCCGCGACGATCAACATGACCCTGACTTCCCCGGCCTGCCCGCTGACCGACGTCATCGAGGACCAGACCAGTTCGGCGCTGATGAGCGGCCCCGGTGGGGGACTCGTCAGCGGCTACCGCATCAACTGGGTGTGGATCCCGCCGTGGGGACCGGAGAAGATCACCGATGAGGGCCGCGAGCAGCTGCGCGCGCTCGGCTTCACCGTGTGACTCGTGAGTTCCGGGTTCGGCCCCGGCAGCTTCGGCTGCCGGGGCCGATTGCTCGTGTGCCCGGGGTGGCTCCGTTCGAGACGTTCGCGAACGTGCCCTACCGGTGCAGGCCCTCGCCGGTTCGCGCCGGCCCGAACTCGGAGTCGGTCACCCCGGTGCCCGACATCCACCGCTGCAGCTCGCGGTGCCGGAACTGGACGGCCGCCCCCGACATCCGCAGCAACCCCGCCGTGTGCGCCCAGTCGAGGAACGGCCCGAGCCGGGACGGAAGCCGCCCGCGTCGAGCGAGTTCCCGGACCGCGACGTGGTAGCGCGCCCACGGGGAACGGGAGGCCGCGGCGCCCAGGAGTCCCAGGACGGTGCCGAGGGAGGTTCCCAGGAGCGTCCCGGTGACCGCGGAGGCCCCGCTCTCGTGGAGCAGCCCGTTGGCGGGCCCGAACAGCAGCCCCAGTGCCAGGGCGGGCGTGCACACCACAGCGAGGTAGTGGTTCCGGCTCTGGACGATCAGCCGGCTGGGGCGGTCGACGAGGAAGACCTCGTGGGATGCGCCGTGGACGATTCCCACCACCGATCCCAGCACCGTTCCGTGGAAGAGGCCGTGGGCGAGTCCCAGCTGATGCTCGTGGACCAGACCGGAAAGGAACCCCACGGCGATCCCCGCGGTCGCACCGGTACCGGCGCCGACCAGGGCGCGCAGCGTACCGGTGCGGGTGAGCAGCAGTCCGAGGTCGAGGCGCCGGGGTTTTCCCCGCAGCACCGTGCTCAGCACCACCGTCGTCGGCAGCGTGGCGATCGCGGCGAGGTGGACGAGTCGACCGAGCAGCTCCGTGGGGATCACGTAACCGCGGTCGTAGCCGAGGACCCCGGCGGCCACGGCCAGCGCGATCGTGCTGAACAGGCCCTGGAACAGAGCGGTGCGCCACCGCATCCTCCGGCGACCGGCACTGATCCACAGCGTGTGCGGGTGCAGATCGGCGGGTGCGGCCTCCCGGCCACCGGACTGTCGCCCGAGGTGCTCGGCCAGCGTGCGGAGCCAGCGCCGCACCGCGTCGGGCCGGTACTCGTCCCGTTCGTCGGACGGCCCCTCGTACCGATTCGTCATCGCAGGCACGAGACGGTCGACGAGGTGCTGGTCGAGCTCGTCGGAGCCGACCTCGATCAGTCGTACGGGATCGCGCGTGTGGTCGTGGTAGACGGTCACGGCCAGGAACAGTCTCAGCGGAGAGGACAGCGCCCGTGCCAGCGGACTGTTCGGGTCCTCGCGCAGCTGCCGCAGGACCGGCTCCCAGCGTCGCTGGACGACTCGTGGCGCGGTGGGGTCGGGGAAGCGGTCGCGGATGTGGCGCACGACCTGGTCGATGGTCAGCGGCCGGAGCCGGATCGCGAGCGCGTCCCGCAGGACGCGGTCCTGGCCGGTTCGGGACGCCGGTAGCCGCGCCAACCGCTTGTAGCGCTCCTCCCCGCAGGTCAGCACCACGGGAGTCGCCTGCTCGTTGAGCGCCTGCACGACCGCGGCGGCCAGCACGGGGTCCCGGGTGTCGGGGTCCATCTCGTCCAGACCGTCCAGGATCGGCAGGATCCACTTCCGCCGGACCAGGGCGTGGGCCCCGTCGGGGGAGAGCTCGAACGTCGAAACCAGATACTCGGCGATGCCGTCCCACAGTCGTCGCGAGGCCGCTCCCGCGGTGGTGAACTCGGCGGGGTCGAGATGCGGGGCGAGCGCGGAGGCGCTGATCCGGACGGGCACTCGCGAGGGCGGCTCGGAGAGGTCCGCGGGAAGGGTGTCGACGAGGTCTCGAAGCAGCGTGAGCACCAGGACGGTTTTGCCCGCCCCACCCGCTCCGAGCACGACCATCCTGCCCGTGGAACCGGCGCGGTAGAACTCGGCCACGTGACGCAGCGACCCCTCCTCGCCCCCGAGGTCGGTGCCGTGGCGCACCAGTTCGGGAAGTTTCCACCAGGCGGGTTCGAACTCGACGTCGGTCGCCGGGCGGGGCTCACCGCTCTCGGCGAGCAGCTGGTCCAGCACGCGGGTTTCCTGGTCGCGGACGGCCTCGACGAGTCGCCGAGCCGCGTCGGCCTGCTCGGAGCGCTCGGCTCCCCGCGGAGGGCGGGAGGTCAACAGCAGCGCGACCACGGCCGCTCCGAAGGAGACCACCCCCGCGAGCTCGGCGTCCCGGCCGCCCCACAGCACGAGCGTGGTCAGGAGCAGCGCGAGGAACAGGACCCCCGAGGCGAGCGCCACCGGTCTGCGGTGCCTTGCGAACCGGCGCATGCCCCCTCCAACAGTGATCGTGATCTGTACCGAGAGTGATGCTACAAGTCCGGTGTGTCTCCGGAATACCAGACGGATTCGGTCGAACACGGAACGTTGGCGTTTTCGCTCGAAAACGACCACCGGTCGGAGTGGAAGCTCGTCGGGTCCGCCGTCGAAAACCGGTCGAACGGGATGATCCGCACTTTTCACGCGAATGCCGCGAAGCGGGCATCCGCTGGTGGGGCGGTGAGTTCGCTACCCGGACGCCCTTCCGGGATCGTGGGCGGGAAAGGCCGGCGGGGACTCTCCGGGACGTTGGCCGCGCAGGACGTCGACGTGGTCCGCACCGGGACGGGCCATGACCCAACTCGACCCGTGCAGTTCCTTGGCCTGGCGCTTGAGCGGGGCCAGCAGCCGCGAAACCTCGTCGTAGTCCGTGGCGCCGTGCTGCGTGCACACCAGGGTGGCCAGGGACACGCTGACCCGGACCCCGCCGGCCTCGTGGACCGGATTCAGCGCCGCCTCGGACAGGGCGACCAGATCGTCCAGATCGGCAACCAGCAGGAAGTCGTCCCCGCCGACGTGGCCCACGCGCACCGAACCGAGCGAGGCGGCCACGTCGGCGAGGCCGCGTCCGATGGAGCGGATGAGCTCGTCCCCGGCGGAGAACCCCGCGTTGTCGTTGACGCCCTTGAAGTCGTCGATGTCCAGCCAGCTCACCGCGAAGACCTCGCCCTCCTCGAGGCGCCGGGTGACGTCCCTGGCCACGGCGTCACTGCCGGGGAGTCGGGTCAGCGGGTTCAGGGCGGCGGCCTCCTCCACCTTGAGCTCGGCCATGCCCCGGATGAGGTGGCCGGCGCGAACGGTGCCCAGGCAGCGGCCCGACTCGTCGACGACGATCGCGTCGTCGTAGATGCGGTACTGGTCGGAACCGGTCACCAGCCCGAGGACTTCCAGCGCGGTGGTGGCCGTGGTGACCACGCGGGGTTCGTCGGCCAGCCGGGCCGCCGGTCGCTTGGCGTGCAGCGCGTGACCGTACGGGCCGGTCACGGCCAGCAGGAAGCGGTTGCGGTCGATCGACCACTGCGGTCGGTCGTGCTCGTCGATGAGGACGACGCCGCTGATCTCGGGGTGGTCGGACAGCACCTCGCGGACCTCGTCGGCGGTGACCTCGGTGGACAGCATCGTGGCCGGGGACAGGAAGTCGCTGATGCTGGGCCCGGCCGCGGTGGTCTCGACCTTGCGGCCGTGCGGGTCGGTGATCTCGGCGGCGACTCCGGCGACGCTGAGCGAGGTGGGCGGGCGCCGGGCGGCCGGAGCCAGCAGGTTGCCCTGCACGATGCGGATCCCGCCACCACGCAGTGCCCGCAGTTGCCGCTCGGTCTCGACTCCCTCGGCCACCAGCTCGGAACCCGCGGACTCGCACAGGTGGCGGACCGCCTCCAGCGTCGCCGTGCGCCCGGTGTCCTCGGGCAGCCGTGTGGCCACTCCGGGGTCGAGCTTGACCGTGTCCGGCGCCAGATCGCCGATCAGCGTCATGGGGGCGTCGCCCTCGCCGATTCCGTCCAGCGCGATTCGGTAGCCGCGGGAACGCAGCTGCCGGACCCCCGACAGCAGCCGTTCGGGCTCGAGCCGGGCGAAGGGCGGCCCGATCTCCAGGATCACCTCCTGCGGCCTGCGCTGGAACCGCTCCAGGGTGGAGTGCAGCGCTTCGAGCCGGGAGAGCTCATGGGTGACCGTGCCCCCGAAGACGTTGATGTGCAGCGGCAGCAGCGTCTTGTGATCGGCGGCGGCCGAAGCCGCCGACACGGCCAGGTGCGCGTCCAGCTCCCCCAGCCGGCGTGCCCGCGCGGCCTCGCGGAAGAGGTCGTCGGCGTGGCCGTTGACCGGCCTGGCCAGGGCCTCCACGGCCACGATGGCCCCGGTTCGAATGTTGATCAAGGGCTGGAAGGCGAAACGCGTCTGCTCCGCCAATCCAGACACAGGGTCGATGCTGCCCGCACTCATGGTCTCTCATCGAGCGTGTTCACGATCTGTTCACCGACATTCGGCTCTTCCTGCGCGAGGACGCGTGGCTTCCTGCGCCAACCTAGCGCGTTTTGCCATGTGGTGGCAGTAAAACGACCCTGTGATTGTGTCGATAAACACAGCGAAACGGATACGTTTCGTTACTAAAGGTAAGAGTTCGAGCTCCGCCCGTGGCAACGGTCGGTTTTTCCTGACGCCGATCCCGAACGCTGCGTGATCAATCGGGTTCGGGGCGGTGCCGTGGGACGAGGCTGCGAGTGACCAGGTGTCGCCGTAGCGCCGGTGGCGCCGCGCGGAACAGGGCTCCCATGGCGGCCGAGGTCGTGGCCGGGTCGGGCTCGGAGGACAGGAAGGCCCGCTGGTGGTGCGGTGGCAGCGAGAAGAACAGCTCGAAGAATTCCGGGACCCGTTCGGGCGGCATCGCCAGCAGTGCTTCCAGGGTCCGGCGGCGCAACCCGTGCACGGCCAGTCCGGAGGGGGACCACAGCACGGACCACGCGGCCCGCGCGGCAGTGGCGGGTCGGGTGGACAGCCCGGCGCTGATCGCTCCGGCCACCGAGGGCGCCAGCCGTAGCGAGGCGGACACGCTGAACCCGCTCGCCGGATGCACGAAACCGGCACAGGCCCCGAACGGAACCACCCGGCCCCGCCGGGGGATCGGGTCGTCGACCGGAAACCGCACCCGCTCCCACGGAGTCCGCGGAGTGGTGGTGATCCCGGCGGTGCCCAACCGGTGCTCGAGCCTGTCGCGCAGCAGGCTCAGCGACAGTCCCGGGCGCCGTGCCAGCGAGGTCTCCTCCACCAGGGTCCGGCCCGCTGCCAGCGGTACGGAGTACAGGAACGTCGGCCACGTCGACGAGGTCGCCGGGACCTGGCGCCAGTCCATGAACACGCCCGTGTCGGTGGTGACGAGTGCCTCGGCATCGGTGCTGGGCAGTATCGCTCCCACCGCGGTCTGCTCGGCGCTGCGGCGTGCCGGGCGCCCACCGCAGAGCGCCCGTGCCGCTCCGGAGGCGTCGATGACCACGGCGGTGGCGATGCGGTGCCCGGTCTTGAGGTGGACGGTGGACCCGGCGGGGCCGTGCTCGACCGCGACCGCCTTGCCGGTCACCTCGGTGATCCCGGGGCGCCACAGCTGCCGCCACAGGGCGGTGTTGTCCAGCACCGCATACGGTCTGGCCCACTCGTGGTGCGAGACGGCCACGGCCGACATCCGGGAGGAGACGGTGGCCGTCGCCTCCCGGGCCGCAGTGGTGGGCAACTCGTCGTACCAGGTCGCGTAGGTGTTCGCCCACCCGCGCCGGGGCGCCGGGTCGAGCAGGCTCACCCGCATGCCGGCGTCGCTACAAGCCGCAGCGACGGCTCGGCCGGCAGGACCGGCACCGACGACGAGGACATCCACCACGCCTCCATCGGATCACGTTCGCCGCTCACGGCGCTTGGTGGATAACGTGAAGCCATGCATACCGACTCCGGGATCGAGCGAGCGAGGACGGATCGACGCGGTGACCTGCTCGGCCAACCCCGGCATCCCGGTGACCTCGCCACGAGCCCGTTCCGCGCCGACCGCGACCGCGTGTCGGGTTCGGCGTTCTTCTCCCGGCTGGGCGGCGTCACCCAGGTCGTCAGCCCGAGCGGTTCGGGCCTGCTGCTGCACAACCGACTCACCCACAGCCTCAAGGTCGCCCAGGTGGCCAGGGCCATCGGCGAGCGGCTGCTGGCAGACCCGGCCGACGGCCACCGCCTCGACCGGCTCGGTGGCTGCGATCTCGACGTGGTGGAGGCGGCCGGACTCGGTCACGACCTCGGGCACCCACCGTTCGGCCACCTCGGGGAGCGGGTGCTGGACCGCGTCGCGCGGCGGCGTTTCGCCCTGCCCGACGGGTTCGAGGGCAATGCCCAGACGTTCCGCATCGTCAGCAGCATCGACGTGCGCGGGGCCGGTGGCGACGGTCTGGACCTGACCGCCGCCGTGCGGGCCGCCCTGCTGAAGTACCCGTGGACCCGGCTGCGGCGCCCGCGACCGCATCCGCGCGAGATGGAGGTTCCGCCGCGCGGGGCCTCCGAGCTCGAGGAGGGAACGGGATCGGCGAAGTTCTCCTGCTACGTCACCGAGCTCGACGACATGATCGACTGCCGCGCCGCCTTCGCCGGGCGGATCCCCGGCTGGCAGCAGACCGTCGAGGCCTCGGTCATGGACACCGCCGACGACATCGCCTACGCCATCCACGACCTGGAGGACTTCCACCGCGTGGGCATCCTGCAGCACACCACGGTCTCCCACGAGCTCACCGAGTGGTTGGGGCACTCCGTGGAGCTGGCCGGGCTCTCCGACGCCGAGCTGGACTCCGACCGGCCCGGCAGGTCGATGGAGCTGCTGCGCCGCAGGCTGCACGCCAAGGACTCCTGGATCGCCGACGACGACGCCTTCGTCGGCGCGGTCAAAAGGGTCCTGTCCGAGCTGGTGAGCAAACTGCTGGAAGTGCCCTTCGACCGTTCCAAGCAGGCCGAGCAGGCGGTGGCGGCCTTCTCCGGGGAGTGGACGCGACGACTGGTGGAGGGTGTGCACATCGACGAGGAACCCACGACCCGCTCCGGCCACGTGGTGCTGGCCGCCGAGCAGTGGCACGAGGTGCAGATCCTGAAGTTCGTGCACCGCCACTTCGTGCTGCAGCGTCCGGACCTGGCGCTGCACCAACGTGGCCAGGACCGGTTGCTGAGCAAGCTCGTCGAGGCGCTGGACGACTGGCTGATCGACCGCACGGAGGAGGCGCGGCTGCCGCACCGCCTGCGCGACCTGTTCGAGCACGCCAGCCAGGAGCTGGAGACGCTGCGGAGCGAGGACCCGGAGGCCCTGATGCCGTCGGAACGCCAGCCGAGCGGTCCCTCCGAGGGCGAGCGCGTCGAGCGGATGGCCCGGGGACGCGCGGTCGTCGACTTCGTCGCCTCGCTGACCGACGAGCAGGCCGCCGCGCTGCTGGAGTCCCTGTCCGGCCGGAGCACCCAGCTGTGGTCCGACACCTTCGTGCTGTGACTTCCTCGCCGCCCGAGGGGCAGGGGTTTTTCCGTCGATGGGAGAAAAGGTGAGCAGGGTCCGCCCGCTGGCCGGAGGTGGCCGTGCGGTCGAGGTCGCCCCACGCCGGTTGCACGGGTGGTTCGAGCGATTCGCCGAGCAGCACGGCGGTGCGGCCGACACCGAGGTCGGAGCGGACCGGGTGCGGGTGCGAGCCGTCGACGGTGCGCTGGCCGTGGTCGACGTGCCCTTCGAACCGCTGCCCCAGCCGTCCGGGCGGCGTTCCGGGCTGGCCGTGTCCGAGCTGGTCGATCACGTCGGGCGCTCGCGCCGCATCGGGTTGGTGCTGGTGCGGCTCGGTGCGCACAGCGTGGGGGCCTGCGTCGACGGCAAGGTCGTGACCTCCTCGACCGACCGCCATCTCGTGCACGGCAGGAACAAGGCCGGAGGCTGGTCGCAGCAGCGCTTCGCCCGCAGGCGCGAGGAGCAGTCCCGGAAGGCCCTGGAGTCCGCGGCCGACGCCGTGGCGCGGGTGCTGCTGCCCGAACGGCTCGACGGGCTCGTGCTGGGAGGCGATCGGCAGGCCCTGGACACCCTCGGGCGGGACCGACGGTTGGCGGCGTTGCTGGCCACGGCCGAACCCCGGGTGCTCGACGTGGCCGAGCCCCGCCGTGCCGTCCTGGACGAGGCGGCGGCACGAGCGGTGGCCGTCGAGGTCCGCGTTCACGATCCGTGAGCAGTGTCGCGGCGGTCCGGGACGGGGGTCACCGGTGCGGCGGTGAAACCTCCTCGACTTCGCCGGTACAGTGGGGACGTGGTCCTGTTGCGTCCTACGGCCTCGCTGCGCGACAAGCGCCTGGCCGACTAGCGACAACGTCGCCCACTGGTCATGTCAGCCAGTGGGCGCTGCTTTGCGTCTATGCCCGTCTGACCACGACGACCGGAGTTTTCCTTGATTTCTGCCAGCGGCCTCGAACTGCGGGCCGGCTCCCGCATCCTGCTCTCCGACGCGACGATGCGTGTCCAGCCGGGTGATCGCATCGGCCTGGTCGGGCGCAACGGTGCGGGCAAGACCACCTCGTTGCGGGTGTTGGCCGGTGAGGACCACCCCCACGCGGGTGAGATCGTGCGTCGCGGCGAGATGGGATACCTGCCCCAGGACCCCCGCGAGGGGGACCTGTCCGTCTCGGCCAAGGAACGCGTGCTCTCGGCTCGTGGCCTGGACCAGATGCTGCGGGACATGGAGAAGGCCCAGTCCGAGATGGCCGAGCTCATCGACGACCGGCAGCGGGACAAGGCGATCGCCCGCTACGGGCGCCTGGAGGAGCGCTTCGCCGCTCGTGGCGGTTACGCCGCCGAGGGCGAGGCGGCGCGGATCTGCGGCAACCTCGGCCTGCCCGACAACGTGCTGCCCCAGTCGCTGGGCACGCTCTCCGGTGGTCAGCGGCGCCGGGTGGAACTGGCTCGGATCCTGTTCGCCGCCGCGGAGGCGGGTCCCGGTGGAACCTCGGCCACGACGTTGCTGCTGGACGAGCCGACCAACCACCTCGACGCGGACTCGATCGCCTGGTTGCGCGACTTCCTCAAGGCCCACGACGGTGGTCTCGTCGTGATCAGCCACGACGTGGACCTGCTGGAGTCGGTGATCAACAAGGTCTGGTACCTCGACGCCGTGCGCGGTGAGGCCGACATCTACAACATGGACTGGAAGCGCTACCAGGAGGCGCGCGCCGACGACGAGAAGCGGCGCCGCCGCGAGCGGGCCAACGCCGAGAAGAAGGCCACCACGCTGCGGGCGCAGGCCGACAAGCTGGGTGCCAAGGCCACCAAGGCCGTCGCGGCCAAGAACATGGCTCGCCGGGCCGACAAGATGCTCTCGGAGCTGGACGAGGAGCAGACCTCCGAGAAGGTCGCCAAGATCAGCTTCCCCGAGCCGGCCCCCTGCGGCCGCACCCCCATGACCGCGAGCGGTCTGTCCAAGTCCTACGGCTCGCTGGAGATCTTCAGCGGGGTCGACCTGGCGATCGATCGCGGGTCGAAGGTCGTCGTGCTCGGGCTCAACGGTGCGGGCAAGACGACGCTGCTGCGGCTGCTCGGTGGCAAGGAGATCCCCGACTCCGGCGTGGTCGAGGCCGGTTACGGGTTGCGGGTGGGCTACTACGCGCAGGAACACGAGACCCTGGACCACGACGCGAGCGTGTGGGACAACATTCGCAATGTCGCCCCGGAAACCCCGGAACAGCGTTTGCGCACCACGCTGGGTGCCTTCTTGTTCAGCGGCGAGCAGCTCAAGCAGCCCGCGGGCACGCTCTCCGGTGGCGAGAAGACCCGGTTGGCCCTGGCCGGACTGGTCTCCAGCGCCGCGAACGTGCTGCTGCTCGACGAGCCGACGAACAACCTCGACCCCGCCAGCCGCGAGCAGGTCCTGGACGCCCTGAGCAGCTTCACCGGCGCGGTGGTGCTGGTCACCCACGACCCCGGAGCGGTCGAGGCGCTGGAACCCGAAAAGGTGATCCTGTTGCCGGACGGTAACGAGGACCACTGGTCCGAGGAGTATCTGGATCTCGTTCAACTCGCCTGAGGGCGGTTCGGAAGAGACGAAAGCCGCGGCAGTGGGCCGTTTCACATCTTTTCGAAGATCAACATAGATATATCTTCCGTGTGGGCCGATCTTTTTCCATGATCGCCTGGCGTTCGTGGCTTTCCTGTTCGATCATTGCCGGGACAGGGGTCGCGAGCGGCCCGACCTGTTCGACGGGGAAGGCGGGGAGACTGTGGCTGACCTGAAGAAGGGTGCGCGCATCACCGGAAGCGCACGGGACAAGCTTGCCAGTGATCTCAAGAAGAAGTACGAGAAAGGGGCCAGCATTCGCTCCTTGGCGGAGTCCACCGGCCGTTCCTACGGTTTCGTGCACCGCGTTCTCACCGAGTCGGGAGTGCAGTTGCGTGGTCGCGGGGGAGCGACCCGGACGAAGAAGAAGCAGCAATAAACCCCGCATCGTGTCCGCTCTCGGACGCGCTGTTCGGGTGCGTCCGGGGAGTCGTGGTCGCGTTGCTTCGGGAGTGCGTGGGCCCGCCGTCGAACGGCGGTCGGGCCCTGTGGCCGTGATCGGCTGTAGGCTGTGCGCTGTCATCGACGGTCGAGAGCAACGGAGGCCCGCTTGGCGGACTCGACAGTGGACGCCGACCTGCTGGACCGGGGCGGTGTGCGATTCGCGGTCGAAGGGCCGCGAGCGACCATCACCCTGGACCGCCCGGAACAGCTCAACGCGCAGACTCCGCACACGTGGGAGGCACTGTGCCGAATCGGTGAGGTACTCGACGCGGACGTTCGCGTGGTCGTCGTCCGTGCCGAAGGACGGGCGTTCTCGGCGGGACTGGATCGCCGCCTGTTCGGTTCCTCCGATGTGGAGGGGGCACCGGGTCTGGCCAGTCTGGCCCAGCGCCCGATCGAGCAGGCCGATGCCGACATCGCCGCGTTCCAGCAGGGCTTCAGTTGGCTTCGCGATCCCGATCGGGTGACCGTCGCCGCCGTGCAGGGCCATGCGATCGGGGCCGGTTTCCAGCTCGCGTTGGCTTGTGACCTGCGGGTGGTTGCCGAGGGGGCGACCATGCGCATGGCCGAGACCAGCTTGGGGCTGGTTCCCGACCTCGGTGGAACGCTGCCGCTGGTGCGGTCCGTGGGATACGCCCGAGCGGTGGAGATCTGCCTGACGGGTCGTGATGTCCCGGCCGAGGAGGCGCTGCGCACCGGGCTGGCCAACTCGGTCGTGACCCCCGAGCGGCTCGACGCCGAGGTCGACGAGCTCGCCGAGGCACTCACCCGGGCACCGGCGGGAGCGACCCGGGAAACGTTGGCGCTGCTGTCGCAGGCCGACGAAGTGGTCGATCCCGACCAGCAGCTCGCCGCCGAACGGGCGGCACAGCTGCGCCGGATCACCGAAATAGCCCGGCAGGTCGAGTGAGCCCGCCCGGTTACAGCAGTCCGGGAATCCGGTGCGCGTAGTGCTCGAGGTTGTCGGAGTTGGCCTCGTCGCCGCCGACGGTGTTCGAGCTGCGCCACCACGGCAGTGTCACCCCGGTCTCGGTGGCGACCCGGTGCACTTCGGCCAGTACCAGGTTCCACAGGAAGACGTTGCCCAGTGAGGACAGCGGCGCGGTGACCGGTGCGTCGACGGGGTAGCTGGTGTCCCCGCCCGGGACCAGGGTGTCCAGCACGATGTCGGCGTGCTGGGCCAGGACGCCCTCGGCGCGCCGCGGCGCGTCCACCGAGGCCTCCGGCGAGGTGATCGCCACGACGGTCGACCCGAAGGCGGTGGCCGTGGTGGCCAGTTCCACCGGGTAGGGGTTGATCCCGGAGTTGGAGAAGACCACCAGCAGGTCCTTGCCGCCCCGGAAACCGGCCTCGGCCAGGGTCTGTTCGGCCAGTCCGCTGCGGCGCTCGGTGTCGGTGCTGGCCACGGCGCCGTGCAGGGGGAGCAGCTCGGGGTGGTACAGCGGGCGCACGGCGGCGAGTCCGCCCGCCCGGTAGAACGACTCCATCACGCCGGCCAGGGAGTGCCCGGCTCCCGCCGTGAACACCAGGCCGTCGCCGTCCAGGCACTCGACCAGCGCCGTGGCGGCCCGCTGGAGCGGTTCGGCGTTGTGCTCGCCGATTCGCCGCAGGTGGTGCAGGCTCTCGGGAGCGTGGGTGGGCAGTTGCCGGTGCTCGGTCATGCGGTGCGCTCCTTGGCGGGGCGGTCTGGGGAGGGGCCGGTGGCCGGACGGGATGTTCGATCGGGAGTGTGCCGAGAGGACCGTCGAGCACGCCATAAGCTCTATACCAGTGATCGAAATCGGGTCAAGCCGTCGAGTCCGACGCCCGCCGAGTCCTTGAACACGGGTGGCGGTCGGCGGCTGTGAAGCGGTTGGCATGATGTCGAAGTATCACTGTGCGGCACCGTCTGGACGCAGGGGAGTCATGTCGAATCCGCTACCGCAGGATGAGCCCGACCGGTTCGAGACCGATGCGGCGGTGTTCGCGCGTCTGAGCGAAGTGCCGCTGGAGATCGTCGACAAGCTCATCGAAAGCACCGAGTCCGTTTACTCCGATCTCAACACCGTGCGCGCACATCCGTACTGGGCGGATCTGGTGCTGCACCAGGGCGCGGCCATCCGCGCCCTGCGGGAGGCACGGGAGGGGCTGGAGGCCTTCCGCTCGGAAGCGGTGGGCGCCCGCAACACCGAGCTGGGGGTCATCGTGGCCACCGTGGTCGTCGACGGTCGTCGCTACTACGCCCACGGCGACGACGACAAGACCGCGCTCGTCGATCGGCTGCTACGGCCCGAGGAACCCGGGCGCGCCGGTCACCTCTACACGTGGGACCGCCCCTACGAGGACGACGAGACCCCCGGCCCCTACCAGCAGATGCGGGTGGTGACGGCGGAGGACCTCGGGGTGATCAACTACAGCGAGGAGACCGAGGAGGGGGAACTGAGCTCCTGGCACACGCACAACCCCGAACCCGCCCCGCAGGCTCCGGTCCTGCGGTTCGACGCGGGCAGCGCGCTGACCTTCCCGCGCGACTCGGTCGTGCCGCTGGAACGACTGCGCCCGGCTCTGCTCGAGTTCGCCCGCACCGGACTGTGCCCGGACTCGGTGCCGTGGCAACAGGCCCGCTGGGGCGACTAGTGGCTTCGCCTCCGGGGCGCCCCCCGGGGGGGGCGTGGACGGCTGGACGCCTGGGTTTTCCCGGTTTCGCGCGAAACCGGGAAACCACTGAATGGGATACGACGGTTACCTCGCGGTGTGGTGCACCGCAAGGCCCGCGAGCGTGCTCCGTGCGGTCTACCCGTAGACGCCCTCGATGGCGCGGGAAGCCACGATGGTCACGACCTTGAAGGCCTTCATGGCCTCGGTCATTGTGGCGGCCTCGAAGCTCACCCCGCGCGATCCCACCCGCTCGACCGTGGGGATCACGGCGGCGGCCGCCGCCAGGTTCGCGGCGGCGAACTCGATCTCGACGCGATGTGACGTGGCGCGGCCGCCGGATCGGCCCGCCACGGCCACGCCCCGGGCGGCTCCGGCACGGATGTCGGCGGCCGTGTGCGTGGGTGACTGACACAGGGCCGCGTGCCTGCTCACGCACTCCTTCACGGCCACGGTTTCGGCGGCGGGCGCGTAGTCGGCGGCGTCCAGACAGGTCAGGTCGTCACCGGTGACCAGCAGGACCGGGACCCCGTGCTCGGCGGCCAGCGCGGCGTTGAGACGTCCTTCACCGGCGTGGACCCCGTCCAGCCACACCCCGATCACGGACCCCTCCATGTAGGTGTGCGACAGGACGCCCTCGGCCCCGGCTCCCGTGTGGTAGCCGAGGAAGACCACGCCGTCGACGTCCTCGTCGATGCCCTGCATCATCGACAGCGGCTTCTGCCGCCCGGTCAGCATTCGCGCCCGGGGGTCGAGGTCCTCCAGCAGCAGGTTGCGCTGCGTCGCGTGCGCCTCGTTGATCACCACGTCGGTGGCCCCCGCGTCGTGGAGCCCCTCGACGCAGGCGTTGACGTCGCCGGTGAACAGCCGCCGGAACCGCTGCCACGGCTCGGTCCCCGCGATCACGTCATCGGTCGAGGTCACGCCGGTGACGCCTTCCATGTCCGCTGAGATCAGAATGCGCACGTCGGTCAGACTACGACTTCCCGGGCGACGGCGCGGCGCCGGAACATAACGGTTCGATACCCGTACGGCGTGCGGGAACGGCGCATGCGGTGAACCATTGACGAGACCCGGTCCGCGGTGGTTCTTTCTTATCACCTGCCGCGAAGGAGTGGTCACAGTGGGTAGGAAAATCGTCGCTTTACTGGCCGCATCGCTGATGGTGGCGCTCGTGCCCGCCGTGGCCACGGCAACCGCCGCTCCGGCGGCGGCCCAGCAGGACGGGGATCAGGGCGCCACGCTGCGGGTCGGGCTCCAGCAGGAGTTCGACTCGCTGAACCCCTTCCTCGGCTTCTCGCTGGCCTCCACGCAGGTGTTCAAGCTGATCTACCCCACGCTGACCACCTACGCCGCCGAGGACTTCGGGGTGGTCCCGGACCTGGCCACGGAGTGGAAGCACTCGCGGGACGAACTCACCTGGACGTTCACGATCCGCCGCGGCGTGAAGTGGTCCGACGGCGAGCCCGTGACCGCCCACGACGTCGCCTACACCTTCAACCGCATGATGACCGACCCCGCCGCGGCCACGGCCAACGGCAACTACGTCGACAACTTCGCCGCCGTCACCGCCCCCGACGACCGCACGGTGGTGATCCGCACCGAGAAGCCGCAGGCCACGATGTTGTCGTTGGCCATACCGATCGTGCCGGAGCACGTGTGGTCGAAGATCGACGACGTGGCCGACTTCGCCAACCAGCGGATGCCGATCGTGGGCAGCGGACCGTTCGTCGCCACCGAGTACCGGCCGCAGCAGTCACTGACCCTGAAGACCGACGAGGACTTCTGGCGCGGACCGGCGAAGATCGACGAGCTGCGGTTCGTCAACTTCGAGAACAGCGACGCGGCCGTGCAGGCACTGCGCAAGGGCGAGATCGACGTCGTCCGCAAGCTCACCCCCACCCAGTTCGACGCACTGGCCGGAGCGTCGAACATCGAGCGGGTCGAGGGGCAGGGGCGGCGGTTCTTCGAGGTCATCCTCAACCCCGGAGCAACCAACAGCGCGGGCACCCCGATCGGCACCGGGCACCCCGCGCTGCGGGACGTGCGGGTGCGCCGGGCCATCGACAGGGCCATCAACCGCGAGGTCCTCGTCGAGCGGGTGCTCGGCGGCTACGGCCAGCTCGGGGGCGGATACCTGCCGCCGATCTTCGCCGACTACCACTGGACACCGCCCCCGCGGCTGAAGCGGCCCTTCGACATCCCGGCGGCCAACCGCGCCCTGGACGCCGCGGGGTACCTGCGCGGTCCCGACGGGACCCGCCGCACCCCCGAGGGCGAGCCGTTGAACTTCGAGTTCGTGCTGCACGGCGACGAGCCCGTCGACGCCCGGGTCGGCGAGTACCTCAAGGGCTGGCTGTCCCGGCTGGGCATCAACGTCACGCTACAGCCGGTCTCGGACAACCAGGTCAACGAGCGCACCACGGCCGGTGACTTCGACATGGTCATCAGCGGCTGGTCGGCCAACCCCGATCCGGACTACGTGCTGCGGTTGCAGACCTGCTCGGCGCGGCCCACTCCCGGAGGTGGCGGACTTCCGGACAGCTTCCTGTGCGACCGGCGCTACGACGACCTCTACGCGCGCCAGCTCGCCGAGTTCGACCACGACAAGCGCGTCGAGCTGGTGAAGCAGGCCCAGCGGCGCTTCCACACCCAGGCCACCGGGCTGATCCTGTTCTACCCGAACTCGCTGGAGGCCTACCGGTCCGACCGCTTCGGCGACTTCACGACGCAGCCCGCCGACGACGGCGTGATCACCGGGCAGCAGAGCTACTGGGGCTACTACCAGGCCGAACCGACCAGCAAGGCGATCGCCGGTACCGGCGGCACCGACTACGGCACAGTGGCCCTGGTGCTGGGCGTGGTGATCGTGCTGGGCGGCGGGGTGACGGGACTGGTCGCGCTGCGCAGGCGTGCCACCGCGGGGGACCGGGAGTGACGCCATGACACAGGTCTCGGAGGCGCCCGAGCGGGTTCGGCCACGTGGCGAGCGTTCGCTGCGCTTGGCCCGCCTGGTGGGGGCCAAGATCGGCGGGGGACTGGTCAGCCTGTTCCTGGTGGCCGTGCTCGGGTTCCTGCTGTTCCGGGTGCTGCCGGGCGACCCCGCGCGGGCGATGACGCGCGGGGCCCCGGTCAGCGCCGAGCAGCTCGCCGCGCTGCGCCACAGGTTCGGCCTGGACCAGCCACTGTGGAAGCAGTTCCTGGACTTCCTGGTCAACCTGCTGCACGGTGACCTCGGCGTCTCCTACACCTACAGCAGGCCGGTCGCCGAGCTCATCGCCGAACGGTTCTGGCCGACCGTGCTGCTGACCGGCACCTCCACCGTGATCGCCGTGCTGCTGGGACTGTGGATGGGCACGCGGGCCGCGTGGCGCCACGGCGGCACGTTCGACCGGCTCTCGTCCTCGGTGGCCCTCTCCCTGTGGTCGGTGCCGACCTTCTGGCTCGGACTGATCCTGCTCATGGCCCTCGGCGTGGGCGTGGGGCCGTTGCCGGGGCTGTTCCCGGTCTCGGGAATGTCGGCACCGGACGTCCCCCCGGGACTGCTGCCGCGAGTGCTCGACACGGCTCATCACCTGGTCCTGCCGTGCGTGACGATGGTGGCGGTCGTCTACGCCCAGTACCTCATGGTGATGCGCTCCTCGCTGCTGGAGGAGATGGGCGAGGACTACCTGACCACCGCCAGGGCCAAGGGCCTGCGCGAGGACCTGGTGCGGCGCAGGCACGCCGTGCCCAACGCGCTGCTGCCCACGGTGACGTTGATCTTCCTCCACCTCGGGCTGGTGGTCGCGGGTGCGATCACCGTGGAGACGGTGTTCTCCTGGCCGGGCCTGGGGCTGTTGACCTACGAGGCGCTGCGCGGGCCGGATCTGCCGCTGTTGCAGGGCACGTTCATCGTGCTGGCGGGGAGTGTGATCGTGATGAACATCCTGGCCGATCTGCTCTACCACGTGCTCGACCCCAGGGTGCGTGGCTCGTGAGCGCCCCGGCGACGCCGAGAGCCATCGCGTGGTCCCGCCGCGGGGCCACGTTGGCGGAGTCCTGGCGGGTCTACCGCCGCGACCGGGGCGGACTGGTCGGGCTCGCCCTGCTCGTGGTGATCGTCGCACTGGCCGTGCTCGCACCCGTGCTCACCGACGGTTCCGGGCTGAACGTGACCAGGGTCGATGCCGCGCCCCTGCAACCGCCGAGCGCGAGTCACTGGCTGGGCACCGACGAGTCCGGCCGCTCGGTGCTGCTGCTGACCTGGTGGGGCGCACGGATGTCGCTGGTGATCGGACTGGCCGCGGCGGCGCTGTCGGTCGTGATCGGCACGGTGGTCGGCGTGCTGGCGGCGCACTTCGGCGGCTGGACCTCGACGCTGCTGATGCGCTTCACCGACTTCTTCCTCGTGCTGCCCGCGCTCGTGCTGGCGATCGCGTTGTCCACCGTGCTCACCCGCGGGCTGGGCACCATCGTGCTCGCCATCGGGGTCACGTCGTGGCCCCAGACCGCCCGCCTGGTCCGCGCGCAGACGCTGACCGTGGAAACCCGTCCCTACATCGAACGCGCCAAGGCTCTCGGCGGAGGCCACCGCCACGTCATCGGCAAGCACGTGTTGCCGGCCGTGCTGCCCCTGGTGTTCGCCACCACCACGCTGACCGTGGCCAGCGCCATCATCGCCGAGTCCACGCTGTCCTTTCTCGGGCTGGGCGATCCCAGCCGGGTCTCCTGGGGAGCGATGCTGAAGTCCGCGATGGACACCGGTGCGGTGACCGCGGGCGCCTGGTGGTACCTGCTGCCTCCGGGGCTGGGAATCGCGATCGTGGTGCTGAGCTTCACGCTGTGCGGGCGCGCGCTGGAGACCGTGTTCAATCCGAGACTCCGGGGGGTGGGCGCGTGAGCCCGATCCTGCGACTTCGCGACACCTCGGTGTCCTACCTCCGCGACGGTGAGCTCGTTCCCGCCGTGCGGGGAGTGAACCTGAGCCTGGACGCGGGCGAGACCCTCGGACTGGCGGGTGAGTCCGGGTGCGGCAAGACCACCCTGGCCATGTCGGTGCTGCACCTGCTGCCGCGTTCGGCGCGGCTGGACGGTGAGGTCCTGCTCGACGGCCACGACGTACGCACGCTGTCGTGGGGCGAACTGCGGGCGGCGCGCTGGTCGAGTGCCTCGGTCGTGTTCCAGGGCGCCATGCACGCGCTGAACCCGGTGCGCAGCATCGGAGCCCAGATCGCCGAGCCGATGCGCCTGCACGAGGGGAAGCAGTCGGAGTCGCGGCTGCGCGAGCGGATCGCGGAGCTGTTGGAGCAGGTCGAGCTGCCGGTGCGGCGCGTGGACGCCCACCCGCACGAGCTCTCCGGCGGTCAGCGGCAGCGCGTCATGATCGCGATGGCGCTGGCCTGCGGTCCCCGGCTGCTCATCGCCGACGAACCCACCACCGCGCTGGACGTCGTGGTGCAGTCCCAGATCCTGGAGCTGCTGGGCAGGCTGGTTTCCGAACGCGACATCGCACTGATGATGATCAGCCACGACCTGTCGGTGCTGTCGTCGAGCTGCTCGGAACTGGCGGTGATGTATCAGGGCGAGCTCGTCGAACAGGGCCCGACCGACCGGGTGATGGCCGATCCGGGACACGAGCACAGCCGGGCGTTGGCCGCGGCCTTTCCCACCGTCGGGGACTCCCGGTTCCGCTTCGCCCCGGCCGGCACGCGCCCGTCCGAGGAGGCGAGCTCGGCCGAACCGGGGTCGGCCCTGCTGGCCGCCCGTGGGGTGTCGGTGAACTTCGGTTCCGGGGACGGGATTCACGCGGTCCGCGAGGTGAACCTGGAGGTGGCCGACAACGAGATCCTCGCCCTGGTCGGGCAGTCGGGGTCGGGCAAGACGACGCTGGCACGCACGCTGCTCGGACTGCAGCGGCCGAGCAGCGGCCGGGTGCTGTTCGACGGTGCCGAGCTGGCGACCTCCACCCGGGGGCTGCGCCGGTACCGCGGGCAGGTGCAACTCGTGTTGCAGGACCCGACCGGTGCGCTCAACCCCCGCCACACGGTCTACGAGGCGGTGGCCGAGGGGCTGCGCATCCACGGCGCGACCAGCGACGAGCGCGACCGGGTCACCGAGGCGCTGGAAGCCGCCGAGCTGCGTCCCGCCGAGTCGTTCTTCGCGCGCTTCCCCCACGAGCTTTCCGGGGGGCAGCGTCAGCGCGTGGTCATCGCGGGCGCACTGGTGCTGCGGCCCAGCGTGCTCGTCGCCGACGAACCCGTGGCCTCGCTCGACGCCACGGTGCGCGGCGAGATCCTGGCCCTGCTGCTGCGGTTGCGCGTCGAGCGGGGGCTGTCGACGCTGGTGATCACCCATGATCTGGGGCTGGCCTGGACCATCGCCGACCGGGTGGCGGTGATGTATCAGGGTCACATCGTCGAGGAGGGCGAGGTCGAGCAGGTGCTGCTGAACCCCGCCCACGACTACACCCGCACCCTGCTCGCCGCCGTCCCGTCCCTGCGGGAGCAGCCCGCCACCGAGCGCTGACCGACTGGTGCTTTCCCGTCGCGGTGTCCGGGTGGAGAAACGTTCATGTCAGATCGTGCGCTGAGCCGCGTCCGGAGTCCTCGGTGTTCCGGGCGCGCTTGCCCGCACGTGCTCGTGCTGTTCATCACCCGCTACCGCGACGTCGCCAGCACCGAGCTCCACGCCGGCGGCTCCGCGGTCCGCGACGCCGCCACCGGCCGGCTGTCGCCGTTCGTGCGGGCCCTACGTTCCTGCTCACGGAGCTGGCGGCGGCTTGCGCCCGCTGCGCGATCCGGACAGCCACGACGAGGAACAGACCCCGCTGCGCTCGTGCGAAGAAGAGCGACCGCGGCGAGATGATCCGTATCACGCTCCTTGCCGGTTTGCGCCGGTCTCGCATCCGGTAAACAGGACTCGGGCATGGTGCGCCCGCGAGCCGAGGCGGACTCGCCCGCTGTTCTGGCCGCACCGCCTGTGAGGCGCGCAGAAGAGGTGGGAGGGACGTAGTGCTGGGTTCGATGGCCGGTGTTGTGCTCGGGCAGCGAAGCGTGCTGGTGATCTTCGCGGTGGGGGCCGTGCTGCTGGGATCGGCGGCGTGGTTGCTGGCCGTCCGGCGTGGCTGGGCCCGGGCGCCCGCGGTGCTCGCCGGGGTCAGCCTGGCGCTGGCCGTGGCGGTGACCCAGGGGCGCCAGCCCTTCCAGTTCGGCGGGCTGAACTTCTCCGCATGTTCGTTGACCTCGGGCGGAGCGGGGATCAGCGAAGCGGGCCTGAACTTCGCCATGTTGATGCCACTGGGATTGTTCGCCGCCGTGGCCACCGGTCGCATCGTGGGCCCCGCACTGGTCTGCGTGGCCGTCTCGGTGGTCTTCGAGGTGGCGCAGGGGATGTTCGACACCGGTTTCTGCGTCGGGCAGGACGCACTGATCAACAGCGTCGGCGGAGCGTGTGCGGCGCTGGTCGGTGGGCTGGTGGCCCGGCATTGGTTCCGGAGGTCGAAGCACGCCACGTGAGTCGGCGCGTTGCCGTCAACGGGGCCGCGCCGGATGCGGTTCTCCCCGTCCGGCGCGGCCCGCGCCTGGCCCGCTTCGTGGGACGAGCACGGTGCTGGGCGTTCGGGTGCCGGACGCGTCAGAACCAGTGCTTGCGGTTGGATCGTGCGGCGGGCCCAGCGCGCGGGCGAACACGTCGGCCGATCCGGTCGGTACCACCCGAGGGCAGGAAGGCGGCCCCGCTGGATCGGCCTGTGGACGTCCGAGCAACAGGGGGCGAGGGCTTCGAAGTTCCGCCACGACCCAGCCGGACGGGAACTGCGTCGAGGCCGACCGCTTCACCCGAGCGCCCCCCGCTCACAGGGCGTCGATGATGGCGGGGTGGCCCGGGCGGTCGACGCGGACGAGGTGGTCGGCCCTGCGCTCGGGGCCGACCTCGGCGGTGTAGCGGTCGAAGGCGGGCAGCCTCCACCACGACTCCTCCGGCGTCCGGCGCCGCAGCGACTCGCCCGGCAGCCACAGGTGGACCGTGAGGTCGAAGTCCAGTCCGGCGCCGAGCAGCAGTGGTCCGTCGACGAGGACGACCCCCTGCTCCGGCAGCCGTAATCGCGGCAACCGGGGTGACCGGTCGGCCTCGGCGTCCCACAGGGCGGGCAGCACGTGCCCGTTGCCGCCCGCCGCGAGCGGGTCGAGGACCTCGCGGGCCAGGCCGCCGAAGTCGAACCAGTCCGAGTAGAAGGAGTCCGGGTCGTGGTGCCCGAACTCCAACCGCAACGAGGCCGGGCGCACGTAGTCGGCGGTGCGCACCCGAACCGCCTCCCGCCCGCGCACCCGAAGCGGGTCGACCAGCGCGTCGGCCAGTTCGGCGGTACCGGCCTCCGGGGCACCGTCGACGGCCACGCGCAACCGCGAGCGGTGCGCGGCGATGTGCTCGGCCAGTTCGGTCACGAGCAGTTCCGGGGTCACCGGGCGAACGCGCACGGTCAGACCAACGCGGCTCGGTCGAGGGTGAGCCGGCCGGAATCGGCGTCCAGCTCCGCGGTGACACCCAGCGGGACGGTGCGCTGGCCGTCGCAGTGCCCGAAACCGAGGTCGGCGACCACCGGTACGCCGAGCTCACCGAGCATGTTCGCCATCGTGGCGCGCACCTGCTCCGGCGGCCCGCACTCGGTCCAGGAACCGAGCGCGATCCCGGCCACGCGGTCGAACCAACCCGCCCTCGACAGCTGCGTCAGCAGCCGGTCCAGCCGGTACGGGTCTTCCGTGACGTCCTCCAGCAGGGCGATTCCTCCCTCGGGCGCGGGCGGCATCTCCGGTGCGGCCAGCATGCCCGCGAGCAGGTTGAGGTTGCCACCGTGGGTCGGCCCCCGGGCGCGCCCGGGGGTCAGCGGCGCTGCCGAGGGACCGGTCAACTCGGTGACCGAATCGGGGTCGAACAGGGTGCGGCGCAGGTGTTCGCGCGCCTGCGTGTCCGTGGCGAAGGGTTTGGTGGCCACCATCGGTCCGAACACGGTCACCAGGTCGAGGCGGGCGGCGAAGGCTTCGTGCAGCGCTGTGACGTCGCTGGATCCCGCCAGGATCTTGGGGCCCGCCTCGGCCATGCCCGACCAGTCCAGGTGTCGCAGCACGCGCATGCTGCCGTAGCCACCGCGAGCGCACAGCACCGCGCTCACCTCGGGATCGCACCAGGCCTGTTGCAGGTCCGCGGCCCGCTCGTGGTCGGTGCCCGCCAGGTAGTCGAGTTCGGGGTGGCGTCGCCGGACGTGTTCGCCGGTACGCACCCGGAGTCCCCAGGACCGCAGGTGGGCGAGGCCGGTGTCGAGCAGACCGGCCGGAACCGGCCCTGCCGGGGCGACCACCGCGACGGTGTCGCCAGCCTGCAGCCGGCGCGGGCGCTTCCGCTCGCTCGTCGTCCGGGTTTCGTGCAGCATGTGGCGAGCCTATCGGCGACGAGCACGGCGCCGTGTGGGCGCGCCCACGGGGGCGTTCGCGGTCGGCGAACAAGGGCGCGGAGCCTCCTCGCGGCGTGCGGAAGCGGGGCGGTGAGGTCGTTGTGGCCGCGCTACCTGCGGCGATACCGCACGAAGTTCGACGGAGGTAGGCGCGCAGCCGGGGTGGGTGGTGCCTTAACCTCGACAGTGCCATGGCTCGTGTCATCCACGTCTTCCGTCAGCCTGACCGCTTCGTCGTGGGAACGGTCGGGGAACCCGGTGAGCGCACGTTCTACCTGCAAGCCAGCGAGGACGTGCGTACGGTGAGTGTTCAGCTGGAGAAGCAACAGGTCTCGGTGCTGTCCGAAAGGGTGGGAGCGCTGCTGGAGGAAGTCCAGCGCCGCTTCGACACCGAACTCCCGGCGGAGCCACCCGAGGAGTTGGTGGACTCCGAACCGCTGGCCGTGCCGGTGGAGGAGGAGTTCCGAGTCGGCACGATGGGACTGGGCTGGGACGCCGAGACCGAATCCGTGGTCGTCGAGCTGCTGGCGGTCACCGAGGAGGAGATCGACGAGTCGATCGTGCTCGACGACACCGAGGAGGGGCCGGACGCGGTCCGCGTCTTCCTCACCGCCGCCCATGCGCGTGCTTTCGCCGAGCGTGCCGACCGCGTCATCAACGCGGGACGCAAGCCGTGCCCGCTGTGCTCGGAGCCGCTGGACCCGGAGGGCCACATCTGCCCGCGCCAGAACGGCTACCGCCGTTCGGAGGAGGACTAGCCGCCCGTGCTGGCCGACGACGTCGCCTGCGAGCTGCTGCGTCACGGAAACATCGACGTTCAGGGGCGGCTGGTGGAGGCCTCCAACGCCACGCTGTTCTGCTCGATCGAGCGGGACGGGGTGGAAGCGGAGTGCGTCTACAAGCCGGTGCGGGGCGAGCGGCCGCTGTGGGACTTTCCGGACGGGACCCTGGCCGGTCGTGAGACCGCCTCCTACATGATCTCCGAGGCCACGGGCTGGGGGCTGATGCCGCCGACCGTGCTGCGGGACGGCCCGTTCGGTCCGGGAATGCTGCAGCTGTGGGTCGATGTCGAGCAGGACTCCGGACTGGTCGACGTCGTCGCTCCCACCGAGGTTCCCGAGGGGTGGCTGACCGTGCTGCGTGCCGAGGACCCCGACGGCGATCCGGTGGTGCTGGCTCATGCCGACCACGAGCGGTTGAAGCTGCTGGCCGTGCTGGACGTCGTGATCAACAATGCCGACCGCAAGGGCGGTCACGTGCTGCACACGCCCGAGGGGCGGGTCCTCGGGATCGACCACGGGGTGAGCCTGAACGTCGACAACAAGCTGCGCACCGTGCTGTGGGGATGGCTCGGCACCGCCCTGCCCGAGCAGGCCACCGAGCGGCTCGGGCAGCTGCGTGCCGAGCTGGAGGGGCCGCTGGCCGCGCGGTTGACCGAGCACATCACCGCCAAGGAGGTCACGGCCGTGATCGACCGGGTCGACCGGTTGCTGGCCGAAGGTGTGCTGCCCGCGCCCACGGGGGAGTGGCCCGCCATTCCCTGGCCCCCCTTCTAGCGACGTAGCCGGGCGCGCCGTCGCGGGGACGTTTACGCCGGTCCCGTGGACGGTACTGATGCGGGTATGGCTTCGCGATCGTTCGCCGACCGGCTTTCCGGGCCGCGGCCGTACCTGCCCGATGTGCTGCGTCTGCTGGCGAGCGGCGGCTTCGGCCCCCACCACCCCGACGGCGATCGGGTGCCGCTGCTGCGCACCGGCCTGACACCGATCGAGAGCGGGCAGACGGCGCTGACCTGGATCGGGCACGCCACGTACCTGGTGCGGAGCTCGGAGACCTGCGTGCTGATCGACCCGGTCTGGTCGCGACGCATCCCGGGAGTGCAGCCGCGACTGACCCCTCCGGGGCTGGCCTTCTCCGAGCTGCCTCCCGTCGACGCCGTGCTCATCAGCCACAACCACTACGACCACCTCGACGCCCCGACCGTGCGGCGGCTGCGCCGGGACACCCCGGTTTTCGTGCCCCGCGGTCTCGGTGCCTGGTTCGGCCGTCGCGGATTCACCTCGGTCACCGAGCTCGACTGGTGGGAGTCGGCCGAGGTCGCCGGCATCGACGTCGAGTTCGTCCCGGCGCATCACTGGAGTCGGCGCACGCTGTGGGACACCTGCCGCACCCTCTGGGGCGGCTGGGTCATCACCGGCGAGAACGGGTGGCGGCTGTTCCACGCCGGCGACAGCGGCTACGGCGAGTACTTCGCCGAGATCGGACGCCGCCATCCCGGTATCGACGTCGCCATGCTGCCCATCGGCTGCTACTCCCCGCGCTGGTTCATGCGTTCGGTGCACATGACCCCGGAGGAGGCCGTGCGGGCGGCGCTGGACGTGGGGGCGGCGCGGATGGCGAGCATGCACTGGGGCACGTTCGCGCTGAGCCGGGAACCGCCGGTGGAGCCGCTGGTCCGGCTGCGCAAGGCCTGGTACGAAACCGGGTGCGATCCGCTCGGCCTGTGGGACCTGGTCGTGGGGGAGACCCGCGTCCTGGAGGGGGATCACGGACGGTGACCGGTTGTCGGGCGAGACCGCCGAAGGGTCGGTACCGTGTGGACGGTGACGGAATCGACGGCTCCGGTGGCCCTGAGCGCGACGCCGGACGATCTCGGCCTGGAGGCGTTGGAGCGCAGGCTGGGACCGCGCGCGGCGGTCGACGTGCGTCGTCTCTCGGGACCGGACGGACCGGCGTGTGACCGGGCAGTGCTGCGGCGTGCTTCCGACGGCGGTCTCCGGCTCGGCCCGCGTGCCGTGCGGTGGCTGGGTGAGAGCGCCCTGCGGTCGGTGATCGCGCAGTTGTGGTCGCGTCAGGACGACTGCGGCACCGACTGGACCGGCGGGGAGTCGGTGTCCAGCACGCGCCCGTGGGGATTCGACGATCTCGCGTCCCGAGACGCCGCGCGTGCCGTGCCGCGCCGGTCCGGGGAACCCCCTCCCGGCCTTTCGGACCTCGAAGTCACCAACACCGGACAACGTGGTCGGGCCGCCGTCGCGCTGTGCGTGGACACTTCGCGGTCGATGGTGCGGGGCGGACGGTGGGTCCCGATGAAACGCACCGCGCTGGCACTGCACCACCTGATCTCCACCCGGTACGGAGCGGACACGTTGCGGCTGGTCACCTTCGGCGGCCACGCCTCGATCGTGGACATAGGTGAGCTGACGGCGTTGGAGTGCGCGTGGGAGCAGGGTACGAACCTCCATCACGCGCTGCTGCTGGCGGATCGCCACGTGCGTGGAAACCCCGGCGCGCAGCCGGTGGTGCTCGTGGTCACCGACGGTGAGCCGACGGGACACCTGGAGCCGGACGGCCGGGCGACGTTTCGGCACCCGTCCGCGGCACGCACCCTGGAGGTCACGCTGTCCGAGATGGACGCGCTGATTCGGTTCGGGGTCACGCTCAGCGTCTTCATGCTCGGTGAGGACGAGCGGCTGGCCGCTTTCGTCGACACGCTCGCGCGCCGGAGGCGGGGTCGTGTCGTGGCGCCCACCGCCGCCGGTCTCGGCGCCGCCGTCGTCGGCGACTACCTGCGCACCAGACATCACGGCCGACCGAGCTGAGTGCGGTCTCCACGAGGGGAGGACACCGCGTTTCCGGGAATGCGAATTACCGCTCAGCGAAATCGAAAATGACTCGCATTCACTCCGAGTTTCGCGATCGGACGCAGAGGGGAATCATGGCCCCAGCCCGAGTTCGAGGGAGGTCTTCGGTCCTGTCGTCAGCGACATGAGTTCACGAGGTCGTCATGGTCAGCACCAGGCACACCAAGGAAAGCAGGATCGACCCCGTCGTGTTCGGCATCTCGATGGGGCTGATCGTGATCTTCTGCTTGATCGGCGCGATCTTTCCCGAGCGGCTCGGCGATGACGCCGACGCGGTGCTGACCTGGATCGTGGGCAACCTCGGGTGGGCGTTCATCCTGGCATCGACGGCCTTCGTCGTCTTCGCCCTGTTCCTGGCGTTCAGCCGGTACGGTCGCATCCCGCTGTCACGCAGCGGTGAGGTTCCGGAGTTCTCCCGGATCTCCTGGGTGGCGATGATGTTCAGCGCCGGGATGGGAATCGGTCTGATCTTCTTCGGCGTCATGGAACCGGTCGCCCACCTGGCCGAACCGGCGCCGTGGCTGGAAGTGCGAGCGGGTTCCCCGGACGCGGCGCGGCAGGCCATGGGCTACACGTTCTTCCACTGGGGCCTGCACCCGTGGGCGATCTACGCGGTGGTGGCGCTGGCGCTGGCCTACTCCACCTACAGGATGGGGCGGGGCAACCTGCTCAGCGCCCCGTTCCAGTCGCTGTCGCGCAAGGAGAACGTCGCGAACACCTGGTGGGGCAAGTTCATCAACATCTGGGCGATCGTGGCAACCAAGTTCGGCGGAGCCACGTCGCTGGGACTGGGCGCCCTGCAGATCGCGGGCGGTATCTGGCTGTTCACCGGCATCGGTGCCGGGTTCAGTCAGCAGGGCGGGACGAAGAACATGGCGTTCCTCGTCATCCTGGTGCTGGTCGTCTTCGCCATCCTCTCGGCGGTCAGCGGTGTGGCCAGGGGCATTAAGTGGCTGTCCAACACCAACATGGTCCTGGCCGCGGTGCTGGCGATATTCGTCGTGGTCGTCGGGCCCACGGTGTTCATCCTCAACATGATCCCCGACGGCTACAGCGCCTACCTGACCAACCTCGTCGAGTGGAGCTTCCGCGCCCCCACGTTCGGCGGGGTCGACTGGATGACCGACTGGACCATCTTCTACTGGGCGTGGTGGATCTCCTGGACCCCCTTCGTCAGCACGTTCATCGCCCGGATCTCGCGCGGGCGCACGATCCGCGAGTTCGTCCTCGGCGTGCTGATCGTGCCGACCGTGGTCTCGTCGCTGTGGTTCATCGTCTTCGGCGGCGCGGGCATCAACCTGCAGATGGCCGGGCGAGCCGACATCGCCGGTGCTCCGAACGAGGCGGTGGCGTTCTTCACGGCACTGGAGCAGTACCCGCTGTACGCGATCTCCGGCGGCGTGGTGATGTTCCTCGTGGCGATCTTCTGGGTCAGTGGTGCCGACGCCAGTGCCCTGGTGCTGGCCACGCTGTCCTCCCGGGGGATCACGGAACCGTCGCGGTGGCTGACGGCCCTGTGGGCGGCCATGAGCGCCGCCGTGGCGGCCGTGCTGCTGTACGTGGGAGGACTGGACGCCCTGCAGACCTTCACCATCATCGTCGCCTGCCCGTTCGTGGTGGTCATGATCGGGTTGTGCTGGGCGCTGTACGCGGACCTGCGGCGCGATCCGCTGCGTCAACGACCGGCCGGGCCGATGCGGAGCTACCGGCTGCCCGCGGAGGAACAGTCCGCGCCCGGGGGCGGCGGTGAAGGTGGATCCGTCCCGGAGGAACCCGTCTCCGACTCCGGAGTCGCCCGCGAGTAGGCGCCGCCGGATCTTCGACCGGGCGGCGTCGGTCGCCGACCGACGATTAGGCTCGGAGGCATGCAACCCTGGTCCTCGGTTTCCGTGCCCAGTGTGCCGGGAACAGCTCGTCAGCTGAGACTGTTCGACACCGCCGCGGGTGAGCTCCGGCCCCTGACTCCCGGTTCATTGGCGCGCATGTACGTCTGTGGCATCACTCCGTACGACGCGACGCACCTGGGCCACGCGGCCACGTACCTGGCCTACGACCTGGTGTACCGCCTCTGGCTGGACAACGGCCACGAGGTGCACTACGTGCAGAACGTCACCGACATCGACGACCCGTTGCTGGAGCGCGCCGAGCGGGACAACGAGGACTGGGTCGTGCTCGGTATGCGGGAGACGGCACTGTTCCGCGAGGACATGGCTGCCCTGCGGGTCCTGCCCCCGCACGACTTCGTCGGTGCCGTCGAGGCGATGCCCGAGATCGTGCAGGCGGTGAGCAAGCTGCTCGCCTCCGGCGCAGCCTACCGCGCCGACGACGAGTACCCGGACATCTACTACAGGCACGACGCCACGGGTCGCTTCGGCTACGAGTCCCGCTACAGCCGGGAGCGGATGGAGGAGGTCTTCCCCGACCGGGGTGGAGACCCCCAGCGGGCGGGCAAGGAGGACCCGCTCGACGCCCTGCTCTGGCGCCAGGCCCGCGAGGGCGAACCCAGCTGGGACTCCGAGCTCGGTGCGGGCCGGCCGGGATGGCACCTGGAGTGCTCGGTCATCGCGCTCAACCGGCTCGGCCTCGGTTTCGACCTCCAGGGCGGCGGGTCGGACCTGGCTTTCCCCCACCACGAGTTCAGCGCCGCCCACGCCGAGGCGCTCACCGGGGAGCACCCCTTCGCCCGGCACTACTCGCACGCGGGCATGGTCGGGCTCGACGGCCAGAAGATGTCCAAGTCCCAGGGAAACCTCGTGTTCGTCTCGCGCATGCGCGGTGACCGGGTCGATCCGATGGCCCTGCGGCTGGCATTGCTCGACGGGCACTACCGCAGCGACCGGTCCTGGACCGCCGACCTGCTCACCGGGGGCGCGGCGCGGCTGGCGCGCTGGCGGCAGGCGGTCGCGCTGGAGTCCGGGCCGGACGCGGGCGAAACCCTCGACCGACTCCGCGAGCGGCTCTGCGACGATCTCGACACCGAAAACGCCCTGCGGGTCGTCGACGAGTGGGTGGAGCGGGCCATGGCCGGGCAGGGGGACGCCCCGGAGGCACCGAGCGTGATCCGCCGCGCCGTGGACGCTTTGCTCGGCGTCGCTCTCTAGGAGTTTCCCCCGGCGATCCGAGCGTCCGGATCGCCGGGTCTCGGAGTGAATTCCGCCCTCGGGAAAGGCGACTCCTCGGGCGTCGAAAAGTGAGATATTGCACTGGCTTTCGGTGAAACGCGCCCGAGGGCTTCCGCATAAAGGAAGCCGTCAATGCGACGTAGCGTGACCAATCCGGCGGGTTGGCCTGTCGAATCGATGGCACCGAGTTAGCAGCGCATGGTTGCGCTGCGTAAACGGATCGGCCGGTAATTGCGTCCGCAACAGACCGTCGCGTCTGTTATCGCGTTTTGTCGTCGGGTGCCGTGCAAGGGGTGTTCGACGGCGTCGCGTCCCTTTGTCGTAAAGCGGTGCCCCTTGTGGACTTCGGCGTCTTCGTCTGGTTGGATCCCGAGTCATGAATCGCCACGTTGTCCGGATCGCTCACGCGTGCGTGGGATGCGAGGTGAGCCGGTGACCCGCGTCCGGGACATGCTGGAACGCTCCCGCCGGTCGTTGCTGGCCGGATCCGCCCGAGAGCGGCTGGAGGGTCCGACCAAGCAGCTGCTGCAGCGGTCCCGCCAGTCCGTCGCGCAGTTCGTCGCTCCGACGACGCCGAAGCAGCCCAGTCCCCAGGAGGTGCTGGCCGGGGTCTGTTCGAGCGTGGCCCTGCGCGACCTGAACCTGGTGGACTCGCTGCTGGAACAGCTGGAGCGGATGGAGGCCGACGAGGACGACCCCGACTCGCTGGCCAGCCTGTACAAACTCGACCACCTGGCCACCCGGTTGCGCCGCAACGGGGAGAACCTGCGGGTTCTGGCCGGCCGTGACGCCGGGGAGAACATGGACGAGGCGTCCTCGCTGGTCGACGTGATCCGCGCGGGCATGTCCTCGATCGAGCACTACTCGCGCGTGGAACTGGGAAAGATCTCCAACCTCGGCGTGGTGGGTGTGGCCGCCGACGACGTCAGCAGGTTGCTGGCCGAGTTGCTGGACAACGCCACCTCCCATTCGCCCCCCACCTCCGCGGTCACCGTCAGCGCCCACCTCACCGAGCAGGGCAGTGTCATGGTGCGGGTCGAGGACTCGGGGATCGGGCTGCCCGCGGCCAGGCTCTCGGCGCTGAACGAACGGCTGGCCAGCACCCCCGTGCTGGACCGCGACGCCGTTCGGCACATGGGGCTGGCGGTGGTCCGGCGACTGGCGAGCAGGCACGACATCAGCGTGTGGCTGGGTCGGCGCGCTCCCCACGGCACGACGGCCTCGGTGCTGCTTCCCGAGTCGCTGGTGCACGAGACTTCGGTGCCCGCGAAGCGCCAGGTTCAGGTCTCGGAGAAGCCCGAACCGGCCCGTGCGCAGCGTTCCCCCGACGCGGCGTCCCCGCAACGCCCGACGACCGGGCCGGTGACGCGGGCGCGGGCCGCCGAGCGGACCGAGAGGACCGGGCAGACCGGCAAGACGGAGAAGACCGGCAAGACCGAGCAGGCCGAGCAGGCCGAGCAGAGTTCGACCACCCCCAACGGGCTCCCCCGCCGAGTACCGCAGAGCCTGAAGGGCGCCGCGGACAACGGTCCCGCCGCCGTGGACAACCACGACCTCACCGAATCCGAGCAGCGTGCCGGCCACGAACAGCTGCTCGCCGATCTCGGCGACTTCGCCGAGGGCGAGCAGGCCGCCCGCCAAGACACTCCCCCCGACGACACGACCCACCGAAGGGCCGAGCAGTGACCGCCGCAGACAGTAGTACCGATCCGCAGAACTTCGACTGGTTGGTCGACAATTTCGTGGAACGGGTCCACGGAGCCACTCACGCGCTGATCCTGTCCTCGGACGGATTGCCGCTGGCGTGCTCCTCCTCGGTTTCCAACGATGAGGCGGAGCAGCTGGCGGCGATCTCCAGCGGGATGCTCAGTCTCGCTCACAACGGCGCGGCCCTGTTCGACAAGGGCGGTTGCGAGCAGATCATCATCCGGCTCGGGCAGGGTTACTTCCTGTTCATGGGTATCGGCGCCGGCGCGGGGCTGGCGGTGCTGACCTCCTCGGAGGCCCAGATGCGGGTGGTGGCCTACGAAATGACGCAGTTCATCGAGAACACCGGTCACGCACTGACTCCGGAGGTGCGTGCCGACCTACGACGCGTGGTCACCGCTCGGCGACCCCGTGACTGAAACGGTGAAGGAACGCCTCATGGTCATCCGATCCGACGAACCCGGCGATGCTCCCGGCGGCCGGGAAGTGCGCAGTCGCAGGGTGCGTCCCTACGCCCTAACCGGCGGCCGCACCCGCTCGCGACACCAACTGCTGGTGGAAACGATGATCTCGGTGCCCTCCTACGACGCCGAGTTCGCCGAGACCCTGCTGCCCGAGTCGCGGTCGCTCTACGAGAACGCGCGCAGCCCGGTCTCGCTGGCCGAGCTCTCCGCGTCGCTGTCGATTCCGCTGGGGGTGATCAGGATCCTGGTCAGCGACCTCGCGGCGGAAGAGGCGGTCTTCATCCACCCCACCGGCCACACCTACCAGTACGACCACACCATCCTCGAGAGGATTCTCGATGGGCTCAACAAACTCTCCGCATGACGCCGAGCTCATGCTCTCGGCGAAGATCGTCGTCGCCGGTGGGTTCGGAGTCGGTAAGACCACGTTCGTCTCCTCGGTCTCGGAGATCCCGCCGTTGAACACCGAGGCGTGGATGACCGAGGCCAGCGAGGGCATCGACGAGACGGACCCCGCCGGGGAGAAGACCACCACGACCGTGGCCATGGACTTCGGGCGCGTCGAGCTGCACGCCGATCTGATGCTCTACCTGTTCGGCACGCCGGGCCAGGCCCGGTTCTGGTTCCTGTGGGACGACCTCGCCCGCGGCGCGCTGGGCACGATCGTGCTCGTCGACATCCGCCGCATCGAGCAGTCCTTCGCGGCGATCAACTACTTCGAGCACGACTCGGACGTCCCCTTCGTCGTGGCGCTGAACCTGTTCGACGGCGAGCTCACCCACGACGTGCAGGAGGTTCGCGACGCGCTCGCGCTGGACCCGGACGTGCCGTTGGTGACCTGCGACGCCCGCGACCCCGTTTCCACAGTGGACGTTTTGCGCGCGCTCGTGACGCACACGATGCGAATGAGCGTGTCGCCGGTATAGACCGTCAGGGCTTCCGTAGCGGTATCGAACAGCAGTGCCAGACACGAGGGAGAACGACCGGGAATGCGTAAGATCCTGATCGTGGGGGCGGGCCAGGCCGGGCTGCAGCTGGGTCTGAGCCTGCTGGACCACGACTACGACGTGACGGTGATGTCGGCCCGCACTCCGGAGGAGATTCGCGGCGGGCGGGTCATGTCGACCCAGGCGATGTTCCACACCGCGTTGCAGTACGAACGCGACCACAAGCTGAACCTGTGGGAGGAACCGGCGCCCGCGATCGAGGGTTTGGGCGTGTCCATAGCCGCCTCCGACGGGTCACGGGCGCTGGACTGGGTCGGAGTGCTCGACAACTACGCCCAGTCGGTCGACCAGCGCGTCAAGATGCCCGGCTGGCTGGAGCTGTTCGAGGACCGCGGCGGCAAGGTCGTCTTCCACGGTGTGACCACCTCGGACCTGGATTCGCTGACGAGGCACTACGAGCTCGTGGTGGTGGCCGCGGGCAAGGGCGAACTCGTCCAGCTCTTCGGCCGCGACGCCGAGCGCTCGGTGCACACCGAGCCGCAGCGGGTGCTGTCGGTGTCCTACGTCCACGGTGCCGAGCGGCGCCCGGAGCACCCGGACATGGACGCGGTCCGGTTCAACGCGGTGCCCGGTGTGGGGGAGCTGTTCGTCATCCCGGGCTACACCTTCAGCGGCCCGTGCGAGATCCCGTTCTTCGAGGGTCTTCCGGGGGGTCCGCTGGACTGCTGGTCGGACCGCCCGGGGCCGTCCGAGCACTGGGGGCGGATGCTGGAGCTGATGCGGCAGTACGTGCCGTGGGAGTACGAGCGGTTCAAGGGCGCCGAGCTCACCGACGGCCAGGCCACGCTCAGCGGGGGCTACACGCCCGTCGTGCGTCATCCCGTCGGCGAACTGCCCTCCGGCGGTGCCGTGCTGGGAGTCGCCGACGTGGTGGTGGCCAACGATCCGATCACCGGGCAGGGGTCGAACAACGCCAGCAGGTGCGCGGCGGTGTACCGGGACAGCATTCTCGAACGGGGTGATCAGCCGTTCGACCGGCAGTGGATGCGGGACACCTTCGAGCGGTACTGGGAACGGGCCGAACCCGTCACGAGGTGGACCAACGCCATGCTCCAGCCGCCGCCGGAACACGTGATGAACCTTTTCGGCGCGGCCGAGAGCAACCCGGTCATCCGCAACCGGTTCGCCAACGCCTTCGACGATCCGTCCGATTACGACGACTGGTTCCTCGACCCGAAGTTGGCCGAGGAATACCTGCGGCAGGTTTCCGAAACCGAAGAGTGAGTCTTGCCCGAAGGGTGAGTCCTGTGGAAAACCAGCACCCCTGTGGATAGCCGCTCTCGTGGTTTCCCAGTTTCGCGCGAAACTGGGAAACCACGAGAGCGGGGGAGACCGTCGTCGTCCCGGTCGCCTCCCGGATTCACGGGTGTGCCGAAGCGGTGCGCCGGTCAGCCGGGTCCGGGGCCGGTGGGGCCCTTGCCGCCGGGACCGCCGGGCCCGCGACGGCGCAGGTAGCGCTCGAACTGCTCCGCGATGGCATCGCCGCTGGTCTCGGTCATGCTGCTCTCCGCGTCACCGCGTTCCTCGAGGGCGCGCACGTAGTTGCGGACGTCCTCGTCCTCCTCGGCCATCTCGCTGACCGTGCTCTCCCACTCCTCGGCCCGCTCCGGGAGGTTGCTCAACGGCACCTCCGTGTCCAGCGTTTCCTCCACCCGGTGCAGCAGGGCGAGAGTGGCCTTGGGCGAGGGCGGCTGCGACACGTAGTGCGGGACGGCGGCCCAGAACGAGATCGACGGAATCCCGGCCCGCACGCACATGTCCTGGAAGACGCCCACGATCCCGGTGGGGCCCTCGTAGCGGGACTGGTTCATGCCGAACCGGTTCGCCGAGTCCTCGTCGTAGGCGGCTCCGGTGACGGGCACCGGCCGGGTGTGGGGTGAATCGGCGAGCAGGGCGCCGAGGGTGACCACGGTACGAGCGCCCACGCTCTCGATGAGGGAAAGCAGCTCGGTGCAGAAGGCGCGCCACCGCATGTTCGGCTCGATACCGTGCACCAGAACCAGATCGTGGGTCGATCCGGGCGGTCGACACACGGACAGGCGGGTGGTGGGCCACGTCACCTCGCGTGTGAGTCCCTCCGTCAGGCGCACCGTCGGCCGGGAGACCTGGAAGTCGTAGTACGGGTCCGGGTCGATCTCGGTCCACGAGGACGCGTCCCAGGTGAGCTGGAGGTGCTCGATCGCGGTGCTGGCGGCGTCGCCGGCGTCGTTCCAGCCTTCGAAAGCCAGTAAGATCACGGGATCGGTCAGCTCCGGCGGCTGCGTGGGTGTGTGCTCGGTGGGCGGATCGCGATCGGTCACCGAGCCAGCGTACTGCGAAAGGAAACCCGAAGCGTCCGGCGCCCGGCCGATAGCCCCGGGTGGGAGTGATCACACGACGGTACGGGTCGAGGTAGGCGGCTTTTAGGCTGGGCAGCATGGTCTGCCTGCCGCCGCCGGATGCTGTTCGGCACTGCCCGACACCTCGCTGCCGGGGCGGTGTCTCATGACCGAGACACGCGCGGACCCGGCGCGTGGTGAGCCCTCCGGAACGGGACCGGCCGCGGTGCTGTTCGACATGGACGGGACCCTGGTCGACTCCGAGAAGCTGTGGAAGATCTCGCTCGACGATTACGCCGCGTATCGCGGCGGTGCCATCAGCGCCCCCACGCGTGCCCTGATGGTGGGCTCGAACATGGAGCGCAGCATGGGGCTGCTGCTGCGGGACCTGGAGCTGCTCAGTGG
Source organism: Halosaccharopolyspora lacisalsi (assembly GCF_014137975.1). GTDB lineage: Bacteria > Actinomycetota > Actinomycetes > Mycobacteriales > Pseudonocardiaceae > Halosaccharopolyspora > Halosaccharopolyspora lacisalsi. The sequence goes on from NZ_JACGWZ010000001.1 coordinate 1,021,114, forward strand.
TCCCTCCGAGGTCGAGGCGGCCGCTCAGTGGGTTGCCGGCCGCACCGCCGAGTTGTTCAGGCAGGGACTGTCCTGGCGTCCGGGAGCGCGGCGGCTGCTGCGCGGGCTGCGGGACAGGGGCGTGCCGACGGCGCTGGTCACCTCCACCATCCGGCCGTTGACCAAGATCGCCCTGGACACCCTCGGACACGACTCGTTCGACGCCACGGTGTGCGGTGACGAGGTGGAGGGCCGCAACAAGCCGCATCCCGAGCCGTACCTGCGGGCCTGCCGGATGCTCGGTGTCGATCCGGGCGAGTGCGTGGCCGTCGAGGACTCACCGACCGGGGTCAACTCGGCGGTCGACGCGGGCTGCACGGTCGTCGGTGTGCCGTGTGAGGTGCCGTTGGAGCCGGGGGAGCGGCGGGTGCTGTGCGACTCCCTGGAGCAGCTCGACGGTGCCCTGCTGGCCGAGGTGCTGGCCGGTGGCCGGCTGCCCTGATGGTTTCGGAGACCACCATCGGCCCGTCGGACGGCGGGATGCAAGGATCGTACCCCGTGAAGACCTTCGACGAGTTGTTCACCGAACTGCTCCAACGCGCCGACAGCCGCCCCGATGGCTCGTCGACGGTGGCCGCGCTCGACGCCGGCATCCACGCTCAGGGCAAGAAGGTGCTCGAGGAAGCCGGTGAGGTGTGGATCGCCGCGGAGCACGAGTCCGACGAGCAGCTGGCCGAGGAGGCTTCGCAACTGCTCTACCGCCTGCAGGTCATTCTGCTGGCGCGCGGGCTGTCCCTCGACGACGTTTACCGCTACTTGTGACGAAGGAGAACGAGTCCATGCTGCGTGTGGCAGTGCCCAACAAGGGCACGCTGGCCGGTCCCGCCTCCGAGATGCTCGCGGAAGCCGGGTATCGGCAGCGCCATGAGCAGCGGGACCTGACCGTGCTCGACGGCGACAACGACGTCGAGTTCTTCTTCCTGCGGCCCAAGGACATCCCGGTCTACGTCGGCTCCGGCGAGCTCGACATCGGCATCACCGGCCGCGACCTGGCCATGGAGTCGGGGGCCCCGGTGGGCGAACGGCTCTCGCTCGGTTTCGGCGGTTCGACCTTCCGCTACGCCGCGCCCAACGACCGGGACTGGTCCGTCGAGGCGCTCGCGGGCAAGCGGATCGCCACCTCCTACCCCCAGCTGGTGCGCAACGACCTGGCCCGGTACGGGGTCGGCGCCGAGGTCATCCACCTCGAGGGCGCCGTGGAGATCTCCATCCAACTCGGTGTGGCCGACGCCATCGCCGACGTCGTCGGCTCCGGCCGGACGCTGCGCCAGCACGGTCTGATCGCCTTCGGCGATTCGATCTGCACGTCGGAGGCGGTGGTGGTCGAGCGCGACGGTTCCGACGACGCGCAGGCCAAGGACCAGCTGATCGCGCGTCTGCAGGGCGTGGTCTACGCCCAGCAGTACGTGATGCTGGACTACAACTGCCCCCGGGAACTGCTGGACGAGGCGATGACGATGACGCCGGGGCTGGAGTCGCCGACGATGGCGCCGCTGGCCGACGATCGCTGGGTCGCCGTGCGCGCGATGGTCTCCCGCCGGGAGGCCCCGGCGATCATGGACCGGCTGGCCGCGGTCGGAGCCAAGGCCATCCTGTCCTCCGACCTGCGCGCCTGCCGCCTGTAGAACACGGCTTTCGGCGTCCGTCGTCGTCGAATTGCCCCATCACCCCCACGCCGACCGCTCGTGCGCGCATAATGGAGCAGAAAACCTGATCTTGAGTGTGGACCGGGGGTTGCCGGATGCGTGTCGTAGTACCGGGGCAGACGCCACCGCGGTGGGATCTCTACGCGGGGATGCCGTGCTGGATCGAGCTGGTCACCACCGAGCCGTGGCGGGCGCGTGATTTCTACGCCGGGCTCTTCGGTTGGGAGTACGAGCCGCGCGGGGAGTCGCGGGGCGACGATCACGTGATCGCCTTCCGCGACGGGTTCCCCGTGGCCAGCATCCGCACCGCCGAGCAGGGGGCCTCCGAGTGGCGGCTGTTCCTGGCCACCGCCGACCGCGCCGCGGTCACCCGGCAGTCCGAGGAGCTCGGGGCGACGGTCACGGTTCCCCCGGCTCCCGTTTCCGGCGTCGGCAGCAAGGTGGTCCTGAAGGGACCGTCGGAGGCGGAGTTCGGCCTGCTGGAGCCGGAGGACTCCTGGCAGTTCGACGTCGGTCTGCCGGGAACCCTGATGTGGGCGGAACTCGTCACCATCAAGGCGCAGATGGCCGATCACTTCTTCGGCGAGCTGTTCGGGTACTCCTCCGAGCAGTTCGGCGTCGACCACCAGTTGGACTACTCGGTGTGGTACCTCGGTGACGAGTCCGTGCTGGCCCGGGTCAGCATGATCCGCGAACACATCACCGCCGACTCCCGCCCGCACTGGCTGATGTACCTCGGCGTCGATCCGGACGTCGGCACCGAGGAGCTCGTGCGGCGGGCCATCCAGCTGGGTGGCCGGGTGAGGGTGAACCCCTACGACTCCAGCCTCGGCCGGGCCGCCGTGCTCCGCGATCCGGTGGGTGCGAGGTTCGCGATCGTGGACGCCACCCAAGCGCCCGGCGACTACGCGAGCGCGGCCAACTACGATCCCTACGACGACTGACTGACCCGACGGCGACGGGCCCTGCGGCGACGGGTCCTGCGGCGGCTGAGGCCGTGTCCTGAGGTTCCCGAGGGGCGAAGTAACCGCCCTACCACTTTCGGTGGTTACTCGATTCGCGCGAAATCGGGTAACCACCTGCACCGGTTACGGCAGTTACTTCTTGCGGTGTGATCAGGAGGGGGAGCGGGTGCGCGGGGTCGGGAAGGAGTGAGTGCTTCGCGGCTACGAGCCCGGGATCGTTCCCGGTCCGTTGCGAACCCCGGCTCCGTGCGGGCCGTCATCGAGGAGTGCGATGGCGCGTGGTGGACTGCCTCGGACGAGGAGCGTGAGGAGCGCACCGCGTTCCGGTCGGCCCGCCAGTCCAGATTGCTGAGCTCGCCCGAGCTGAACACCGCTCGCTTCGTCGGCCGCCGAGGACGCACTGCGTGCGGTGGCGGGCGGCCCCGAAGTCATGCAGGAACAACTGCGGTACCCGCTACGTCTGACCCACGAACGTGATGCGCTGGAATTCCGGGTACTGAGCAGCGACACCCCGCGCGATTCCGCACGTGGTGGTTTCACCGTCTTCGGCTTCGGCGGCAAGGGTGCACCGGTCGGCTTCCCCACGACTCTGCTCGGCCGTTCACCTACTACGGCGATGAAGGTGACAACTGCGTCGAGGTGCGCATGACGGGAGCGCGGACCCGGGTGCGGGACTCCAAGCGTCCGGACGAGGCCGTGCTCGACCTCGCCCCGGGTCTTCCTGGCCTCGCTGCGACAGCACTGGCCGCCCACCCCCGGGCCCCTCCCCAGGAGCCCCGGTCGGAATCACCGCCGGGCGAGCAGCAGGGCCTGCATCGAGTGGCCCACGGCCCCCGCGGTGTCGTGCAGGACGCTGTGGGCGACCCCGGAACCCTCCGGACCGAGCGTGGTCCGCGCGTCCAGCCCGACCCACTCGCCGACCGGTTCACGGTGCAGGTGCACGCTCAGGTCGGTGTTGGCGAAGGCCCACTCGCGGAAGTCCAGTCGGCTGGAGATCCCGCTGGAGCAGTCGGCGACGGCGAACAGGCGCTGCAGCGCCGTGGGGTCCTCCCCGCCGATCAGGGGCATCCGCGGTCGAGCCCACACCCGGGCGTGCCCGGTCCCGGGAACGGCCTCGTCGGCGGTGCGCCACTCCAGGGCTTCCGCGTAACCGCCCGTCCAGCCGTCCGGTAACGGCATCGGTGCGCAGGACTCCGGGGAGTCGAGGGGCTCCGCGTCGTCGGCGGCGATCGCGGCGGTCTCGGAGCGCACCATGCGCCAGGCCCTGGCCGTCGCGGCGGTCCGCCCACCGGAGGACAGCTCGGCGGCGACGAGCTCGACGGAGCGGCCCGGACGCAGCACCTCGGTGCGCACCTCGACCTCGTCCACCGGCACCGGACCGAGGACGTCGACGGTGACCCGGCGGATCGCCGTGCTCGACTTCGGTTCGCACCGCTCCAGCTCCCGGACCAGCAGCGCCGAGACGGGACCGAGGTGCTGGGCCTTGTCCGACCACGGGCCGACCGTGTGCTCGGTGGCCCTGTAGTGGCCGGTGTCGAGTCGTTCGTAGAAGACGTCGGGGGACGTGCTCACCGTGTTCAACCTCTGGGTCCCTCCTCTTGGGGCGTCCTCGGGGGCCTCAGTCCGTGCGGTCCAGCAGCGTTTCGGTACCGGGCTCCGGTTCCGGCCAGCCCGGGTACGGCGGCGGGGTGCCCCCGTGCGCCGGGCACAGCGGTTTGTGATCGCAGTAGTCGCACAGCCGCGAGGGGTTCGGCCTGAAGTCGCCCGTGCGGCCCGCGCGCAGGATGGCCTGCCAGATCGCGTCCAGCGTGCGCTCGAAGCGCCGCAGCTCGTCCTCGTCCGGCGTGTAGGCCAACGACTGCTTGTCGGCCAGGTACATCAGCAGCAGCTGGCGGGGGAGCTCGCCGCGGCTGCGCCAGAGCACCAGGGCGTAGAACTTCATCTGGAACAGGGCCTTGCCCTCCCCGACCTCCCGGGGAGCGGCTCCGGTCTTGTAGTCGACGAGCCGGATCTCCCCGGTGGGGGCGACGTCGACCCGGTCGACGAAGCCGCGCAGCAGCACGCCGCTGTCCAGCTCGGTCTCCACCCGCAGCTCGCAGGACTCGGGGTCCAGGCGGCGGGGGTCCTCCAACTCGAAGTAGGAGTCCAGCAGGCCGCCGGCCCTCTCCAGCCAGTCGGCCAGCTCGGTCTCGTCGCCGAAGAGCTCCCCCAGCTCCGGTTGTTCGTCGCGGATCTCCCGCCAGGCCGGGCGCAGCAGCTCGTGGGCGTGCTCGCGGTCGCGTTCGGAGACGGGGAGGGTGAACAGCCGTTCCAGCACAGAGTGCACGACCGTGCCGCGCACCTGCGCCTTGGTGGGGGTCTCCGGAAGTCGGTCGACCGCGCGGAACCGGTACAGCAGCGGGCACTGCTTGAAATCACCGGCACGCGACGGTGACAACGCCGGGCGCCGCGTCCGGGCGGAATCGTTGGTCATCCCCCGCACCCTAGAGCAGACCCGTGACGTGTTCGTGCGGGCCAACGGTGGGTTACCGGTGTTGTACGGGTGGCGTTCTACGCTGCGTGCATGGCCACCACATCAGGACAGGATCGGGGCGGGCTGCTGCTCTGCCGCGTCGCGGGCGTACCGGTGCTGCTGTCACCGTCGTGGTGGCTGGGTGCCGCCTTGATCGTCCTGTTCTACACACCGCTGGTCGGTCGGCTCCTCCCCGGCGTGGGGGTGTGGGCCGCCGCCGTGATCGCCGCGACGTTCACGGTGCTGCTGGCGGTGTCGGTGCTGCTGCACGAACTCGGGCACTGCCTGGTGGCGCTGCGGCTGGGGCTGCCCGTGCGGCGGGTCCGGCTGTTCCTGCTGGGAGGCATCTCGGAGATATCGCGCACTCCGGCGAAGCCGCGCCAGGAGGGCATGATCGCCCTGGCCGGCCCCGTCGTCTCGCTCGTGCTGGCCGCGGCCACCGGCCTGGGATGGCTGGCCATGAACGCCGGTGGGGCCACCTGGCTGCTGGTGGCCCAGACCTGCGTGGCCAATCTCGCCGTCGGGGTGTTCAACCTGCTTCCCGGGCTGCCCCTCGACGGCGGGCGGATGCTGCGCGCCCTGACCTGGTCCGTGACCGGGAGGCGCCACACGGGCACCACGGCGGGCGTCATCGGCGCTGCGGTGGTGGCCCTGGGCTTGAGCGTGTGGGCGATCGCGGGACTGGTCGGTGACGTGCGGGGGCAGTGGTTGAGGCTGGCGGTGTGCGCGCTGATGGCGTGGTTCGTCGTCGCCGGAGCGAGGGCCGAGTACGCGGCCGAGCAGCGCAGTCGCCGGCCGGAGGGGATACGGCTGCGGGAACTGGTGCGCCCGATCCTGCAACTGCCCGCCGAGAGCCCGGTCGGGGACGCGCTGACGGCCGCGGCCGGCCGGGGCGTGGTCCTGGTCCGCGCCGACGGGGTCGCCGTCGGGCTGCTGGACCGGAACGCGGCAGAACGGCTGGTGGCCAGCGCTCCGCACGAGCCCGCCGAGCGGGCCGCCGAACCCGTCACCCCGGAAACCATCGTGCTGGACAGCGAGCCCACCGACGAGGTGATCGAGCGGGTCCGGCACGTGCCGGCCTGGCAGTTCCTCGTCGTCGACGAGCAGGGGAGACCCAGCGGCGTGCTGCGCCGCGAGGAGCTGCGCGAGGCGCTGAACTCGGAGCCGCCCGGCGGCGGGTGACTGCTCGCCGGTCTCGCCGGGGCCTCTGCGACGATGATGCGCCGTGTGTACGCAGAGGTTTCGCAGGAGGTTTCAGCAGACGTGAGCACCGTCAGTGGGCAGTTCCAACCCGGCGACCGGGTGCAGTTGACCGATCCGAAGGGGCGGCGCTATACGGTCGTGCTCCGGGAGGCGGGGGAGTACCACACGCACCGCGGTGTGCTGGCCCACGACGACCTCATCGGCAAGCCGGAGGGCTCGGTGGTCGCGTCGGCGGGAGGCACCTCGTTCCTCGCCGTTCGTCCGCTGCTTTCCGACTACGTGCTGTCGATGCCGCGCGGTGCGCAGGTCATCTACCCGAAGGACGCCGCCCAGATCCTGATGTGGGGCGACATGCGGCCCGGCGCGCGCGTGCTGGAGGCCGGTGCCGGCTCCGGGGCGCTGACGTGTTCGCTGCTGCGGTCCGTCGGTGACGAGGGCAGCGTCCTCTCCTACGAGGTGCGCCAGGACCACGCCGAGCACGCCGAGCGCAACGTGGAGCGGTTCTTCGGCGAGACGCCGTCGAACTGGACCCTGCGGGTCGCCGACCTCAACGACTACGTCGACGGCGAGGTCGACCGGGTGGTGCTCGACATGCTCTCGCCCTGGGACGCGCTGGACACCGTCCACGCCAACCTCGTGCCCGGTGGGGTGCTGGTGGTCTACGTGGCCACCACGACGCAGCTGTCCCGGGTCACCGAGGCGCTGCGCGAGCAGCAGTCCTGGACCGAGCCGCAGTCGTGGGAGACGATGCTGCGCCCCTGGCACTCCGTGGGCATGGCCGTGCGCCCCGAGCACCGCATGGTCGCCCACACGGCGTTCCTGCTGGTCGCCCGGCGCCTGGCCGACGGCGTCACGCCCCCCAAGCCCCAGCGCCGCTCCGGCAAGGGCTGAGGGTGATGGTCGCATTGTAGTGAAAAAGACCACGCGGAGCGGAAGGAATCCGGTTTCGGGAGGAACAGGATTCCTTCCGCTCCGCCGAGATCATGTGTCCCGCGTGGGGCGGAGCACGGTGCATGCGAGCTCGCTACAGCGGACCGCTCCCCCCGGAATCGCAGATCTTCCACTGGCCTTCCTCGACGACCATGTTGAATTTTTCATCCAGGGACTGGCTCTCGTTGAACGAACGTCCCATGATGGTCACGTCAAATTTCATTTGGCCGCTCACCTTGGCTGTGGCCGTGTTGTCGCCGTGATCCGTGACCTTGTCCAGACTGAGATCGAACTTCATGCCCTCGACCATTTTTTTGGCGATCTCGGTCGGAACGCCTGATTGCTCGGCTATTGTGTCTGAAAAGTTCCCCTGTGTGAGCTTGTTGAATCCCTCGCTGTTGTTTTTCATTTTTTCGCAGGCCACTCCTGTGAGCGCGGAGAAGTTCTTCGCCTTCATGTGGTCGACGAACTGCTGGGCCACCGGACGGGGGCTTCCGGGACCGCCGGTGAAGACGAGGACGAGGGTGACGATCAGGCCGATGACGACGACACCACCACCGGCGCCGAGGCCGATGAACAGCCCCTTCCTGCTCTTCTTCGGCGGCTGCATCTGGCCGAAGCCGCCGGGCTGCTGGCCCCAAGCCTGCTGCTGCCCGTCCCAGCCGGGGTAAGGGGAGTTCTGCGGGTACTGCCCGCCGGGCTGCTGCCCCCAGGCGGGTTGTTGTTGCCGGGGTCCGCTCGGTGGGAACTGCCCGCCCTGCTGCGGCTGCGGCCCGCTGGGCGGGAATTGCTGACCGTAACCCGGCTGTTGGGGCCCGCTCGGCGGGTACTGCCAGCCCGGCTGCTGGCCGTACTGCCCCGGCTGGGGTTGCCCCCAACCCGGTTGCCGGCCGTAGGGATCGCCCTGGCCGGGTTGCTGCGGTGGGTGTGTCATGAGGTTCCCCCCGATTCGTTGTTGCTGTTCCGAACTTTGCCGCGCGCTACGCGTCGAGGTCGCAGACCTTCCACTGCCCGTTCTCGACCGTGAGTCCCAGCGTCTGGTCGACCCGCTGGGACGTCCCCCCGAGCGAGAAGGTTCCCGTTATCTCCGCCGTCGCCGTGTCCCCCGTGCGGTTGACCTCTCCGAGTCGCAGGTCGAGCTCGCCCGCCTGGAGCATGGTGAAATGCCGTTCGACCGCGGAGCGGTTCTTCCGGCAGACCCGGTCACCGAGTGCGTCGAGATCTCCCGCGTTGAACTTGTCCACCACGGTCCGCGCTGTGGGACGAGCCGAGCCCGGCCCGTCGAGGAACAGGAAGTGGCTCCCCGCCCCGGCGCCGGCCAGCGCCAGCACCGCGATCAACCCGACCACCCACGGCCGCCGGGGCCGGCGCGGGGTGCGCTCGATGTCGCCGAGCCCGTGAGGCTCCGGCTCCGGCGCGGAGCGGTCGTCGCCCGCGCCGTTCCAGTCGGGCGGCGGAGGTGGGGTCGATCGATCGGGCCGCTGCCCCGGCTGCTGGGCCGGTGGTGCCGGTCCGGGGTCCCGCGAGACTCCCCACCGGGGGTACTGGTCGCCGTAACGGCCCGGCTGCTGCCGTGCCGGATCAGCTTCGGGCTGCCGCCCCCACCCGCCAGAACCGGGCTGTTGCGGCGGAGGGGTCATGGTCTCTTCTCCCGAGGAAGCTGCTGGATCTGTCGTGCGCGGCGTTACAAGTAGACCAGAAGCGGCCTCTCGGGTGTGCCGAGTATGAAACTTTGTCACGGATCACGGCGCCCGCCCTCCGCTCGCGCCCCGCGGGGCCGGTCGAGCGCGAGTGGCGGGCGGCGCGAGCGGGGAATATCGTCGTCGCGCGCCGTGGTTGTCCCGGTGAACCGGGACAACCACGGCGCGGTGGTCCGATGTTCCGAATCATGGGAAAAGCGCCCTCGCTCTCCACATGGTGGGAACACGAACATCTCCGTGGCGATCGGTGATGGTAACTCGGTGTGAAAGAGATACGGGGTGTTCATGGCACCGTTGGCAAACCGTGACCGAAGTCCCTCGCGTGGTTCGAATGGGCCAGGGTGTTGACGCACCGTGAGCGAGTGGCCGTCGGGAGATTCACCGGTTTTGGCCTCATTCATGGGGATTCGCGGACTTTTGTGGCAGTCTGGACCGTCCGGCGACTTTGACGGCGCCGCGTCCGTTGAAGATCGCCGGTACCGTGGTGCTACGAGCACGGGAGGAGGGTGCCGACATGCAGCACGAGCGTCCCGGCAACCGGCCTGATGAAGGCGGGGAGCAGAGCGAGGCCGGCAACGCCGAGCTCAACGACCAGATTCGTCAGCTCGAGGACGAGGTGACCACACTTCGCCGTCAGCTCAACGAGTCGCCCCAACAGGCCCGGGTGCTGGAAAAGCGGCTGGCCGAGGCATCCGAGCGAGTGAGTCAGCTCACCGAACGGAACGCCAAACTCACCGAGACCCTGAAGGAAGCGCGCAGCCAGCTCACGGCCCTGCGCGAGGAAGTCGACCGACTCGCCCAACCCCCCAGCGGGTACGGCGTGCACCTGAACAGCTACGAGGACGGCACGGTGGACGTGTTCACCTCCGGGCGCAGGATGCGGGTCGCCGTGTCGCCGAACGTGCAGGTCGAGGACCTGCAGCTCGGTCAGACGGTGCGCCTGAACGAAGCGCTGACCGTGGTGGAGGCGGGCACCTTCGAACGTACCGGGGAGGTCTGCACCTTCCGGGAACTGCTCCCCGTCGAGGACGCGGGTCAGCACGCGCGAGCGCTGATCGCCGGGCACTCCGACGAGGAGCGCGTGGTCTGGCTGGCACCTCCGCTGCTCGACGTGGGACTCAGGTCGGGCGACTCCGTGCTGGTCGACAGCAAGGCGGGCTACGCCTACGACACCGTGCCCAAGTCCGAGGTGGAGGATCTCACCCTGGAGGAGGTCCCCGACGTCGGCTACCACGACATCGGCGGTCTGGGAGGCCAGATCGAGGAGATCCGGGACGCGGTGGAGTTGCCGTTCCTGCACTCCGACCTGTACCTGCAGTACCAGTTGCAGCCGCCGAAGGGCGTGCTGCTGTACGGCCCGCCCGGCTGCGGCAAGACGCTCATCGCCAAGGCCGTGGCCAACTCGTTGGCCAAGAAGGTCGCCGCCTCCCGCGGGGACGAGGACGGTCAGGCGAAGTCGTACTTCCTCAACGTCAAGGGGCCCGAACTGCTCAACAAGTTCGTGGGCGAGACCGAACGGCACATCCGGCTGATCTTCCAGCGGGCGCGGGAGAAGGCCTCCGAGGGCACGCCGGTGCTCGTGTTCTTCGACGAGATGGACTCGATCTTCCGGACGCGTGGCAGCGGGGTCTCCTCCGACGTCGAGACGACGATCGTGCCCCAGCTGCTCAGCGAGATCGACGGTGTCGAGGGCCTGGAGAACGTCATCGTCATCGGTGCCTCCAACCGGGAGGACATGATCGACCCGGCGATCCTGCGTCCCGGCAGGCTCGACGTGAAGATCAAGATCGAGCGTCCGGACGCGGAGGCGGCCAAGGACATCTTCTCCAAGTACCTGACCAAGGACCTGCCGATCAACGAGGAGGATCTGCGCGAGTTCGGCGGCGACCACGTCACGACCATGGACGCCATGATCCAGACAACGGTCGAGCGGATGTACGCCGAGACCGACGAGAACCGGTTCCTGGAGGTCACCTACGCCAACGGTGACAAGGAGATCCTGTACTTCAAGGACTTCAACTCCGGGGCCATGATCCAGAACATCGTGGATCGGGCCAAGAAGGCCGCGATCAAGTCGGTGCTCGACACCGGGCAGCCGGGCATGCGGGTGCAGAACCTCCACGACGCGATCGTCGACGAGTTCGCCGAGAACGAGGACCTGCCCAACACCACCAACCCGGACGACTGGGCCCGGATCTCCGGCAAGAAGGGCGAGCGCATCGTCTACATCCGGACCCTGGTCAGCGGCAAGAACCAGGAGACCGGTCGGGCCATCGACACGGCCACCAACACCGGCCAGTACCTGTAAGCGACGAGTTCGTTTCGGGGCCGCCCTCGCCGAGGGCGGCCCCGAAACGCGCGGGACGCGTCGGGTGTCGATTCCGCGCCGCAGCGGTTATGTTGCGAGCCATGACGCACGCACCGCGCGACCCGGTCGATCGGATCGGTGTGGGGCTGGCGGCGCTGGGCAGGCCCGCCTACATCACCGAGGGACGTACCGGGGTCCTGCCGAGCGAACGCAGCGTGGCCGCGATGTGCGAGCGCACGCGCGCGGTCCTGGACGCGGCCCACGAGGCGGGTGTGCGCTGGGTGGACACGGCCCGTTCCTACGGCAGCGCGGAGCAGTTCCTGTCCGAGTGGTTGCACGAACGCGGGCACACCGACGTCGTCGTATCCAGCAAGTGGGGTTACGCCTACGTGGCCGAGTGGCGGATGGAGACCGAGGTCCACGAGGTCAAGGAGCACTCCGTCGAGCGCTTCCGGGACCAGTGGCCGATGAGTCACCGGCTGCTCGGTGAACACCTGCGGCTGTACCAGGTGCATTCGCTGACCGAGGACAGCCCGCTGTTCGAGGACGCCGCGCTGCGGGACGAGCTCGCCCGGCTGCGCGACTCCGGAGTGCTGTTGGGGGTCTCGGTCAGCGGCGCGGGGCAGGCCGAGGCGATCGAGGCCGCCCTGCGGCTGCGCGCCGGTGCGGAACCGCTGTTCGGTGCCGTCCAGGCGACCTGGAACTGCTTGGAGCCGTCCGTGGGCGGGGCACTGGCGCGGGCGCACGAGGACGGCCGGCACGTGCTGGTCAAGGAGACGCTGGCCAACGGACGGTTGGTGGTGCGGCCTCCCGCCGGGCTCGCGCGGGTGGCGCGGCGTCACGGCGTGTCCGCGGACACGGCGGCGCTGGCTCACGTGCTCGCGCAACCCTGGGCGGACACGGTGCTGGTCGGGCCTGCCAGCGTCGAACAGTTGCGCAGCAACCTGGCGGCGTGCTCGGTGTTGCTGGGGGACGACGATCTCCACGATCTCGCGCCGTTGGCTACCGACCCGGCGACGTACTGGGGCGAACGCGCACGGCTTCCCTGGCATTAGGCCGCGGAGGACGGCTTGGGCCGTCACGAACCGTGCGTGGCGAACCATTCCTCGATGAACTGGCGACCGTCCGGGACGAACGGCCACTCGGGGTCGTCGAGCCGGTGGCGCAGCTCGTCCAGCCCCGTCCACCAGCCCGCCGCGACCTCGTCGGGCTGGTGGACGATCGGGCCGTCCCAGGCGATCTCGTAGCAGAAGGCGTGGAACCGCACGGTGCCGCGCTGGTGCACCGTGCGGAACAGGAACCGTGGAGTCCCGTGGATGCCGAGTTCCTCGCCCAGCTCGCGCGCGGCGGCCTCGGCGGGTGATTCGTCGGCGGCCACCACGCCACCGGCCCAGCAGTCGTGCAGGCCCCCGTAGATCTCCTTGGTGTCGGTGCGGCGGTGCACGTACACCGACCGCCCGTCCGAGGAACGCACGAGTACGGCCGTCGCCGCGTGCCACAGGCCGGCCTCGCGCATTCTCGCGCGGGTTGCCGAGCCCACGGGCTCGCCGCCCGGGTCGTAGACCGCCACGCGTTCCTGCTCATGGATCACACCAGCATCCTCGCACGGTGATCCAAGATTCTTTCGAAGCAGCGGGGCCGCTCGCCCGACGGACTCGACCAGCATCGCCGGGGTGTGACGATTTTCCCTAAAGTTGTGCCACAACTTTAGGGAAAATCGCACCACCGTGCACTCGTTACGCGGGTTTGGTGCCGATGACCGCTCCGTTCGCGCTGGGCGCGTCGAAACGCACCGTGTGCACGTCGGTCAGTCCGGCCTGCTCCAGCCAGTGGGTGTACTCGGCGGCGGTGTAGTTGCGGCCCCACGTTTCGACGAGCATGTTCAGGCTCATCAGCGCCGCGTCCGGCGGGCCCGCCTTGTCGTCGTCGACGAGCAGTTCGCACACGATCAGTTTCCCGCCGGGGCGCAGCGCACCCACGCACTTCTCCACCAGCTCCCGGCACTGCTGCGGTGCCCAGTCGTGCAGGATCAGCGACATCAGCACGGCGTCGTTGCCCCCGGGGAGCGGGTCGGCGAAGAAGTCGCCCGCGACGTAGTCGATCCGGTCGCCGACCGGTGCGGTCTCCAGTCGTTCCTGTGCGGGCGCGGCGACCTCGGGGCGGTCGAACACGGTGGCCCGCAGCCGCGGGTAGGCCCGGCACAGCTCGATGGCGAAGGCCGCCGTCCCGCCGCCGACGTCGAGGAGCCGCTCGCTGTCGGAGAGCTCGAGGTACTTGGCGGCCTCGGTGCCGGTGTTGCTGGCCAGCGAGTGCATCGCCTGCTGGAACTCGGTGTGGAAACCGGTGTCGTCGACGTCGAACAGGTCCTCCTGCCGCGAGTCGGCGTCCCAGGTGGCGGGCAGGTCCGAGCGCACGGAGTCGCTCAACTTACCCCAGCCGGGGTAGAGACGTTGGTCGGAGTAGGCGACCCAGCCGCCGAAGTAGTGCTCACCACCGGTGACCAGATAGGTCTCGGACAGTGGTGAGTTGGCGTAGGCCTCGCCGTGCTTGTCGAGCAGCTCCAGGGAAGCGCAGGCGGTCAGCAGCATCTCGGCCGGGCGGTGGGGGATGTCCAGGACCTCGGCGAGGCCCTCGGACGTGAGCGGGCCGTGTTCGGCCAGGACGTCGAAGACACCGATCTCGTGAGCCGTGGAGAGTGCCTTGAAAGCCCAGAAGCCGCTGCAGAGGCGCATGAGGGGCATGACGGACGGTTGTGCGGTCATTCTTCTCCTCGCGAAAGTGATTGAATGATCAACTTTCTAGCACGAGGGCCGACCGGTGCGTGACGTTCGACCAAACGGTCCCGCCCTCGCGAGGCCGAATGGAGTAGTGACAGTGCACCGTGATCGGGAACACGGTGTGCCCAAAGCCCGCCGTAGCCCGTAGGCTGCGGGGTATGCGGCGGATCATGGGAACCGAGGTGGAGTACGGAATCGCAGTTCCCGGCGATTCCACGGCCAATCCGGTGTTGACCTCCACTCACATCGTGCTCGCCTACGCGGCGGCGGCCGAGATCCCCCGGGCGCGACGCGCGCGCTGGGACTACGAGGTCGAGTCGCCACTGCGCGATGCTCGCGGGTTCGATCTCGGGGCGTCGTCGTCCCAGGCCAACGGTTCGGAGGGCGACGACCTGGGAGCGGCCAACGTCATCCTCACCAACGGTGCGCGACTCTACGTCGACCACGCCCACCCCGAGTACTCGGCGCCCGAGGTCACCAACCCGCGTGACGCGGTGGTCTGGGACAAGGCCGGTGAGCGCGTCATGGAGGAGGCGGCCCGGCGTGCGGCCAGCGTGCCCGGCACCTCGCCGATGCAGCTCTACAAGAACAACGTGGACGGCAAGGGTGCCAGCTACGGCACCCACGAGAACTACCTGTGCTCGCGGAACACCCCGTTCACGTCGGTGATCTCGGGGCTCACGCCGTTCTTCGCCACCAGGCAGGTGATCTGCGGGGCCGGGCGGGTCGGCCTCGGCCAGGCGGGGGAGCGACCGGGTTTCCAGCTGTCCCAGCGCGCCGACTACATCGAGGTCGAGGTGGGGCTGGAGACCACGCTCAAGCGCGGCATCATCAACACCCGCGACGAACCGCACGCCGACGCCGACAAGTACCGCAGGCTGCACGTCATCGTGGGGGACGCGAACCTGGCCGAGACCTCCACGTACCTGAAGGTGGGCACCACCGCGCTGGTGCTCGACATGATCGAGGCCGGATGGCGCTTCGACGACCTCAAGTTGGCCGATCCCGTCCAGGCCATCCACGCGATCAGTCACGACCCGGAGCTGCGTCAGCAGGTGGAGCTCGCCGACGGCAGGCGTTTCACCGGCCTGGACGTGCAGCGCGCCTACCACGAGCGGGCGGCCGAGTACGTGGAAAGCCACGGCAGCGAGTCCGCGCGCGAGGTCCTCGACACCTGGGGCGAGGTCCTCGACCTGCTCGGTGGCGATCCGATGGACTGCGCCGACCGGCTGGACTGGCCGGCCAAGCTCCAGCTGCTGGAGAACTACCGCGGTCGCGACAACCTGGGCTGGGCCTCGCCGCGGCTGCACATGATCGACCTGCAGTACTCCGACGTGCGCATGGACAAGGGCCTGTACAACCGACTGGTGGCGCGCGGTTCGATGCGGCGGTTGATCGACGAGGAAGAGGTCCGCCGGGCGGTGGAGGCCCCGCCGGAGGACACCAGGGCCTACTTCCGCGGTCGGTGCCTGGAGCGCTACCCGTCCGCCGTGGCCGCCGCGTCCTGGGACTCGGTGATCTTCGATCTGGGCCGGGACTCGCTGGTGCGGATCCCGACCCTGGAACCGTTGCGGGGCACCCGTGCCCACGTGGGCGAGTTGCTGGATTCGGCGGCCAGCGCCGAGGAACTCGTGGACTCCCTCACGAACGGGTGACCCCTCCACGAATGGGTGAGTCGTGCCCGAGTGGGGCCGGATCGGCGGTAAAAAGATCCCAAAAGACTCGTGTGGATGTGGGCGAATCGGGGGCTGGCTAGGTAGTGTTCACACCAGGATGCACCGGAGAACGGAAGGTTCTTCGCCCGCGGCATCCGTGAGGGCAACCACCGGGAGGCGAGATGTCCCAGGACAAGGTACAACGCCACGGCGACGGCGACGGTGACGACGAGGAAAGCACGGGAACCGAAGCCGCCGGTCAGGAACGCCGCGAAAAACTCGGCGAGGACGTGGACACCATCCTGGACGAAATCGATGACGTCCTGGAGGAGAACGCCGAGGACTTCGTACGGGCCTACGTTCAAAAGGGTGGCCAGTAACCACCGAGCGCGGCGCCGGTCGGTCCGGCCCGGACCGACCGGCGCGCGTGCGTCCGCTTGATCAAGTAGTCACTTCGAGCAGGAGACGATGTCGCTGATGGAACCCAGCACGGCTCGGAACTTCCCGGGTCAGGCCCTGCCTCCCGCCTACCTCACCCCGGGGTCCTCCTCGTTCACGGACTTCCTCCGCAACGCCGCCCCCGAATTGATGCCCGACCGCGAGGCACCGCACAGCCATGTCGAAGCGCCGCACGGCACGACCATCGTCGCGCTGACGTTCCGCGGCGGGGTCCTGCTGGCCGGGGACCGGCGGGCCACGATGGGCAACGTCATCGCCCAGCGCGACATGGAGAAGGTCTACGTCACCGACGACTACTCGGCCGTGGGGATCGCCGGTACCGCCGGGATCGCCCTGGAGATGGTGCGGTTGTACGCCGTCGAGCTCGAGCACTACGAGAAGCTCGAGGGGGTGTCGCTGTCGCTGGACGGCAAGGCCAACAAGCTCGCCACCATGCTGCGCGGCAACCTGGAGGGAGCCATCGCGGGCCTGGCGGTGCTGCCGCTGTTCGTCGGTTACGACCCCGAGGCCGATGATCCCGAGCGCGCCGGCCGGATCGTCACCTACGACATCACCGGTGGCCGCTACAACGAGACGGCCGGTTACCACGCGGTCGGTTCCGGTTCGGTCTTCGCCAAGTCCGCGCTGAAGAAGCGCCACGACCCGGAGGCCGGCCTCGACGCGGCGGTGCGCAGCGCTGTCGAGTCGCTCTACGACGCCGCCGACGACGACACCGCCACCGGTGGCCCGGACCTGTCCCGGCGGATCTACCCCTCGGTGGTGACCGTGACCGGTCCCGAGGGGGCGGTGCGGCTCCCGGAGGAGCGGGCCGCCGCCGTCGCCGAGGAAGTCGTCGAGTACCGCAGGCAGCACCCGGGCGGCTGAGCCGCTTCCCGAGCACACCCCCTCGCCAAGCGCCGCACGATTCGAGCCAGGAGTTCACAACCGTGACGATGCCGTTCTACACCTCGCCCGAGCAGTTGATGCGGGAGCGTTCCGAGCTGGCCCGCAAGGGCATTGCCCGTGGCCGCAGCGTGGTGGTGTTGAAGTACGCCGGTGGCGTGATGTTCGTGGCCGAGAACCCCTCGACCACTCTGCACAAGGTTTCCGAGATCTACGACCGCATCGGTTTCGCCGCCGCGGGGCGCTACAGCGAGTTCGAGAACCTGCGCATGGCCGGGATCAGGATGGCCGATGTCAAGGGCTACTCCTACGACCGCCGCGACGTGACGGGCCGGGCGCTGGCCAACGCCTACGCCCAGACGCTGGGTTCGATCTTCACCGAGCAGGTCAAGCCCTTCGAGGTGGAGATCTGCGTCGGCGAGGTGGGGCGCACGGCCGAGCAGGACCAGCTCTACCGCCTGACCTACGACGGCTCGATCGTGGACGAGCCGCAGTACGTCGTGATGGGCGGTCAGGCCGAGACGATCACGACGATGCTCAAGGACTCCTTCACCGACGGCCTGGAGCTGCGGGACGCCATCCAGCTCGCGGTCCGGGCCTTCTCCTCGACGGGGGAGAGCACGCGAGCGCTGGGGGTGGGGCAGCTCGAGGTGGCGATCCTGGACCGCTCCAGGCCGCACCGCACCTTCCGGCGGCTCACGGGATCGGCGTTGCAGGAGCTGCTCCCGGAGCCTTCGTCGGAGGAGGAGTCGGCCGAGAGTTCGAACGGTGAGAGCTGAACCGAATCAGTCGTCCCACGGTGTGACACGGTTCGCGCGAACCCTCGAACGGCGGACCGCTGATAGCGCCCGAGAAGCCTAGGCTGGGTATATGCAGCGGAGGATCTTTGGCATCGAGACCGAGTTCGGGGTCACGTGCACCTTTCACGGTCAGCGCAGGCTCTCCCCGGACGAGGTGGCCAGATACCTGTTCCGACGGGTCGTGTCGTGGGGGCGTTCCTCGAACGTGTTCCTGCGCAACGGGGCCAGGCTTTACCTCGACGTGGGCTCTCATCCCGAGTACGCCACCGCCGAGTGCGACGACCTCACCCAATTGGTCACCCACGACAAGGCCGGCGAACGCATCCTGGAGGACCTGCTCGCCGACGCCGAGCGCAGGCTCGCCGACGAGGGCATCGGCGGCGACATCTTCCTGTTCAAGAACAACACCGACTCGGCGGGCAACTCCTACGGTTGCCACGAGAACTACCTGGTCGGTCGTTCCGGGGAGTTCTCCCGGATCGCCGACGTGCTGTTGCCGTTCCTGGTGACCCGGCAGCTCATCTGCGGGGCGGGCAAGGTGCTGCAGACCCCGCGCGGAGCGGTGTACTGCCTGTCGCAACGTGCCGAGCACATCTGGGAGGGCGTGTCCAGCGCGACCACCCGCTCCCGACCGATCATCAACACCCGCGACGAGCCGCACGCCGACGCCGAGCGCTACCGCAGGCTGCACGTGATAGTAGGCGACTCGAACATGTCCGAGGTGACCACCCTGCTCAAGGTCGGTACCGCCAACCTGGTGCTGGAGATGGTCGAGCAGGGCGTGCAGTTCCGCGACTTCAGCCTGGACAACCCGATCCGGGCCATCCGCGAGATCAGCCACGACGTGACGGGTCGCCGACCTGTGCGACTGGCCGGTGGCAGGGAAGCTTCGGCGTTGGACATTCAGCGCGAGTACTACGAGCGCGCGGTGGAGCACGTGGCACGGCGCGGTTCCGACCCGATGACCGACCGCATCATGGACCTGTGGCGCCGCGCGCTGGAGGCGGTGGAGACGCAGGACTACTCGCTGATCGACCGGGAGGTCGACTGGGCGATCAAGCACCGGCTGCTGGAGCGCTACCAGAGCAAGCACGGCCTGGAACTGTCCAGTCCGCGCATCGCCCAGCTCGACCTCTCCTACCACGACCTGCGGCGCGGCCGAGGATTGTTCGACATGCTCCAGCGCAAGGACCTGGTGGACCGGGTCACCGAGGACGGTGAGATCGAGGCGGCCAAGGACACGCCACCGCAGAGCACGCGGGCCAAGCTGCGGGGGGACTTCATCGCCGCGGCCCAGTCCGCGGGTCGGGACTTCACCGTCGACTGGGTCCACCTCAAGCTCAACGACCAGGCGCAGCGCACGGTGCTGTGCAAGGACCCGTTCCGCGCCGTCGACGAACGCGTCGAGCGCCTGATCAGCTCGCTGTAGCCGATCGGGCGCCCGGTCGCGTCAGGAGACGTCCAGGTGCCGTAGCCGTGGCCAGAGCGAGTCCCAGGGCTCGTGCTTACCGGTGCACAGCCACACGCTCGCGTCTCGACCACCCTCGGCGACCTCGCGGACCTCGGTGAAGTACGGCCGCACCTCGTCGGGGTTGGAGCCGACGTAGAGCACCGCGTCCTCGTGCTCCGGAGGTGGTGGGAAGTAGCCGTAACCGCGGTTGGTGCTGTGGGCCTCCGGGAGGTCGTAGCGCGGCGAGTAGCTGTCGATGTAGGCGGCGACGATGTAGGACTGGCCCACGATGGCCGTGTGCTGCCGCTGGTCGGGTGGCAGTGCGTGGTACGCGGCGGCGGTGCGCTGCGCGATCCCCGACCCGGCGATGCCGGACTGGGTGGCTGCGGTGGACGCCGTCATCAGCATGCCGACGGCCGCGGCGGCGCTGAGCGCGTAGGCGGGCCAGGCGACCCAGCCCCAGCGGCGCCTGCCGGCCTCCCTGCGCCGTTGTAGTCCCAGCGCTCCGGCCGCGGCGACGAGTCCGTACAGCCCACCCAGGTAGTACGGACGCCCCGCTACGGCGACGAAGAAGACGTACAGCACGAGGAACGTCACCCCGAGGAAGCGGTAGGTGCGCAGCTCGTCGGCGCGCAGCAGCCGCCACAGCCCGTAGAGCGACAGCACGGTTCCGGCGACGCCGGCGCAGAGCACGAGCGTCACGGCGATGCCGGGACGACCTCCGTAGAGAACCTGTGCCTCAGCGGCCAGCACGCCGCCCATCCTCAGCTGCGGCCAGCCGTTGAGGGCCTGCCACACCAGGGTCGGCAGTGCGATGAGCGCACCGATCCCCGCTCCGGCCCACAGCTTCGGCCTGCGCAGCAGTTCCCTCGGGCCGAACACCAGCACGCCGAGCAGCAGCACCGCGCACAGCAGCAGCACCTGGAACTTGGTCTGAGCGGCGATCCCGGCCACCGCGCCCAGTACCAGCAGCAGTCGGTCGTCGCGCCGCCGCAGCCAGCGGACCAGCAGCCAGACCAGCACCAGCCACTGGACGGGCTCCAGGGCGTACGGCGTGAGCCAGTGGCCGGCCATGCTGATCCACAGCGTCGTGGCCTGGGCGCCGGCGGTCAGCGCCTGCGCGCGGCGGTCGCCCCCGAGCTCGCGGGCGATGAGCGCCGCGACGACGACCGCGGCGGTGGTGGCGAGCACGGCGGGCAGCCGCAGCGCGACGATCGACCCCGGGGCGATCCCGTCCATCAGCGTGGCCAGCAGCGGCGTCAGCGGTGGTTGGTCGGCCGAACCCCAGTCGAGGTGGTTGCGGCCGATGGCCAGCATGTACGCCTCGTCGAACCAGTACCCACCGGCGAAGCTGGCGGCGAAGTGGGCCACCGCGACCACCGCGGCGATCGGGAGTACCGCCCACTTGGCGAACGGCGGCACCGTCTCACTCGTGCTGGTGGAGCCATGAGGTCTGAGAGTGGTTTGTTCCATGCCGATCTCCTCGGGTCGTTCTTCGGTCGGTTCGCTGGTCAGGGGGTGGCGCGACGGAGCATGAGGAAGTTGACGGCGGCCAGCACGAGTGTCAGCAGGGCGGGCCAACCGGCCAGCAGGGCCAGCGAGGACTGGTCGGCGAACCACGCCCCGATGGCTCCCCACCAGCGCAGCCACGTCACCAGCACGGCCAGACCGCCGAAGACGACCAGGGAGGCGATGGCCAGGGTGTACATACCGATTACGCCCCAGCGCTTGAAGGTCACGCCGAAGAACATCCCGAGGGAGGAGACCAGCAGCGTCGGGACCGCGTAGGCGAGCAGTTGCAGCAGGACGTTGCTCTGCTGGAGGAATTCGACGCCGAAGAACGGCAGCGACACGCCCCAGCCCCCGGTGGCGCTCTCGACGAGCTCTAGCACGGTGAGCACGGCGCCGTAGCCCAGGGACTGGACCAGGGCCATCAGGCAGGTGGCGAGGTAGAAGGTTCTCCGCGTCACGCTCATCCCGAGGATCATCGGGAAGTACTGCGTCATCGTGACGACGTAGGCGACGAGCACGACGACGTAGAACGTCACCAGCCCACCCGTGTGCGCGTCCTCGTTCGACGTGTTGATGAGCGCGAACACCATCAGGTTGACGAGGAACGCTCCGCCGAGGACGAGCCAGGGCATTCCCAGGGTGCTGGGCCACGCGGCGAGCTGGACCCGTGCGGTGGCGAGGATGCGGTTCATCGGGAGGACTCCTTCGAGGAGGTGTTGCGGGTGGTGGTGTGCACCACGAGCTGCTGCAGCGACACCGGTTCGAGCTCCACGCCGTGGCCGCGGGCGCGCGTGCGATCGGCGGAGGCGCCCGTGTTGCGCACGGTCACCCGCGCGAAGCCGCCCACCTGCTCGCGGTGCAGCTCCTCGTGCTCGGCCGTGAACTCGTCGACCGCCGCGGTCGGGCCGGTCACCGTGACCGCGTGCTCCCGCAGCGTCTCGGCGTCCTGGTCCAGCAGCATCCGGCCGCCGTCGATGAGCAGCACGTGTTCGATGAGGTCGCTGACCTCGTCGATGAGGTGGGTGGACAGCACCACCGTGCGCGGGTTCTCGGCGTAGTCGGCCAGCAGCCGGTCGTAGAACAGCTGCCGGGCCACCGCGTCCAGCCCCAGGTAGGGCTCGTCGAACAGGGTCAGCGGGGCGCGGGAGGCGAGTCCGATGACGATGCCGACCGCCGAGAACATGCCCCGCGAGAGCTTGACCACGCGCCGGCTCGGGGGCAGCTGGAAGTCCTCCAGCAGGGACTCGGCGAACTCCTGGTCCCAGTTCGGGTACAGCGCGCGTGCGGCGCGCAGGACGTGTCGCACCCTGAAGTTGTCGGGGTAGCGCTGGCTCTCCTTGATGAAGCTGACCTGCGAGAGCACCGCCTCGTTCTCGTAGGGGTGGGAGCCGAAGACCTCGATCCGGCCGGAACCGGGCAGGGCCTGACCCGTCAGCAGTCCCATCAGGGTGCTCTTGCCCGCGCCGTTGCGGCCGAGCAGACCGGTGATCGTGTTCTCCCGGACGGAGAGACTGACGTCGTCCAGCGCGGTGACGTCGCCGTAGCGCTTGGTCACCTCGGACATGCTGATGACGGGGTTCACCGTTGGTCCTCCCAGCTTTCGATCATGCTTTTGAGCTCCTCGGTGCTCAGACCGAGCTTGCGGGCCTCGACGAGCAGCGGATGCACGTACTCGTGGGCGAACCGTTCCCGGCGCCGTTGGCGGATCTTGGCCTGTGCGCCCGTGGCGACGAACATTCCGATACCTCGCCTCTTGTAGAGAATCCCGTCGTCGGCCAGCTGGTTGATTCCCTTGGCCGCGGTCGCGGGATTGATCCGGTGGAAGGCGGCCAACTCGTTGGTCGAAGGCGCTCGGGTCTCCTCGGCCAGCGATCCGTCGATGATCGAGCTCTCGACCTGGTCGGTGATCTGGCGAAAGAGCGGCCGCCCCTCGTCCATCACGGTGTCCCGCTTTCCGGGGCGTCTAGGTTGGTTGGTTCATTAGTCATGTAGCTAACCATGCAACCAGTAAACCCGAATGTCAAGCTGCTCAACCGAGCAACCGATGGGGCGGGTGTGGCGTCTTCTCGGTGACGGGTAATCCGTCGCGATCGAGGGACTTTCGACAGCAGGGAGAACGAAATGAGCAGTTCACAGGGAATGCGGCCCGTCCTCGCGGTGCTGTTCGCCACCGTGGTGATGATCGGCGGCGGGGCCACGGCCGCGGCGTCCCCGGCGCCGACGGCTGATCCGGCACAGTCGGCTGCGCCGGGAGTGCGTGACGTCGACTGGCACGACGCGACGCTGCCGCTGCCGCCGGTGGGCTCCTGCCCGCGCAACACGGTCGACTTCACCGACGGCGAGGGGCGTGTGGATGACTCGATCTATCGCTTCACACCGGACAGGGAGATCCATTACGCCGACGTCACCGGTGAGGGCGTCACCGACGCGCTGATCTTCATGGACTGCGGGCCGCCCGCCTCGGAGTACTCGACCTCGCTGATCGGCATGACCACCCGTGCCGACGGCACGGTGCGTGCGCTGGGCACCGTGGTCAGCACCGGCGTGTGGACGCACCAGCCCACCGACGTCGCGGTCCACGGCGGCCTCATGGCGGTGACGATCACCGACATCGAGACCGACCGGACCTGGATCCAGTACTACCGCTGGGCCGCCTCGGCCCGGGCCTTCGTCCGCGTCGGCTGACGCACTCGCCGGTCAACCCGGATGCATCCCCGGGCGTCGGCCATGTGGGGGATGCCCTCTTGCCGAGTTCGCCGGTGCGCAGATGGTCCCAGCGTCCCCTGGCCCAGCCCGCCGTTTTCCGATAGGGAGACAGGAGAGACGGTCGAAAGGTGGCGGCGTGGACTACGCGGAGTACCGCAAACACGACGGCGTGGCACTGGCGGAGCTGATCCGCGACGGGGAGGTTCCGGCGAGCGAGGTGCGTGAGGCGGCCATCGCCCGGGCCGAGGGGGTCAACCCCCTGATCAACGCGATCACCCGGCCCAGGTACGAGGCCGCCCGCGACGAGGACCGGGTGGGTTCCGGGCCGCTGGCCGGAGTGCCCTTCCTGCTCAAGGACCTGCACCAGGAGTGGGCGGGCACGGTCTCCAGCGGCGGTTCGCGGGGACTGCTGCGCGTCCCGTCGACGCGGACCGCGGAAGTGGTGCGCCGCTGGCTCGACGCGGGGCTGCTCGTCCTCGGCCGTACCAACACGCCCGAGTTCGGTGCCAAGCCGATCACCGAACCCGAGGCTTTCGGCCCGACGCGCAATCCCTGGGGACTGAGCCGCACCCCCGGAGGTTCCTCCGGGGGTGCGGCGGCGGCGGTCGCCGCCGGGATCGTGCCCGTGGCGGGAGCCAGCGACGGCGGCGGTTCGATCCGGATCCCGGCGGCCTGCTGCGGGCTCTTCGGGCTCAAACCGGGGCGGGGACTCGTTCCCGCCGGACCGGAGCGGGCGGAGAACTTCCACGGCGCGGCCCTGGACGGCGTGCTCTCGCGCAGCGTTCGCGACAGCGCCGCCGCGCTGGAGGCGGTGGTGGGTCCCGACCCCGCCGGGCCGTACTCTCCGGGGACGCCGGAGCGGGGATTCACCCGCGAGCTGACGCGTGATCCCGGCCGACTGCGGATCGGGTTCAGCGCGGAATCGGCGTTGGGAGCACCGCACCCCCATGCGGAGGCGGCGCTGAACGACGCCGCCGGTCTCCTGGCCGAGCTGGGCCACGAGGTCGAACCGGTGGAATCGCCGGTGGACCTGGACGCGCTGGCGGTGGACTTCCTGCGGGCCTGGTCGGTGAAGCTGGCCGCCTCGATCGACGAGGCCGTGCGGGCCGGTGCGCCCCCGGACTCCTTCGAACTCGACAGCCGACTGCTTGCCGCCGTCGGTCGCGGCGTCAGCGGCCCGGAGTACTCGGCGACGCTGGACCGCTGGCACCGGCACACCCGGAAGCTGGCCGATTTCCACCAGCGCCACGATCTGCTGCTGACCCCGAGCCTGGCCGGGCCCCCTGTCCGCATCGGCCAGCTCGCCACGCCCTCGCTGCTGCACGCGGCGGGGCGGATGGCGCTGACGCTGCGGATGGGGCCGGTGCTGCACCGCTCCGGGCTGGTCGACCGGATCGCCCGGGAGAACCTGCGGCACGTGCCCTACACCCAGTTGGCCAACATCACCGGGCGTCCGGCGATGTCGGTGCCGCTGTACTGGACCCCGGACCGTCTTCCGCTCGGGGTGCAGTTCGTCGGCCCGCTGGCGGGGGAGGGTGTGCTCTTCCGACTCGCTTCCCAGCTCGAACAGGCGCGGCCCTGGTACCACAACGAACCGGGCCCCTGAGACGAGTACATATTTTGGGTCAACTTGCGTAGCGGGTCAGGTAGGGGAACCTCAGGCACCGCCTCGCTGTGGGATCCCCGACCTCGAGTAGGTACTACGCCACGTCGGGGCTTTCCGCGCGAGGCGACGTCTGAGAACCCCCGGCGGGTCGGCTTGCGTGCTTGGAGGAAAGCGGCTTCGCCGCTTGCCTGACGAACTGTGCAGCTTGAGCAGGTGGTTCCCGCGAACCCGCGTCCTCACGTCCCCACCGCCCGCCCGCTCCGCACGTGTGTTGGTGGGGCGCTAGAGTTGTGCGGTGGCCACCGCGCGCGCCGAACGCCTGGTGAACCTGGTGCTGTGTCTGCTGTCCACCCGCCAGTACCTCACGGCGGAGCGGATCCGGGGGATCGTGCCCGGCTACGCCGACGCAGCCAGCGAGGAGGCGTTCTACCGGAGTTTCGAACGTGACAAGGCCGAGCTGCGCGATCTCGGGGTGCCCCTGGAGACCGGACGCAACTCGGCGTTCGACCTCGTCGACGGGTACCGCATCGCCCGTCGGGACTACGAACTCGGTGACATCGACCTGAGTCCCGACGAGGCCGCTGCCGTCGCCCTGGCGGCCCGTTCCTGGGACTCCCCCGAGTTCGCCGGAGCCGCCCGCAGCGCACTGCTGAAGCTGCGTGCCGCCGGAGTGGACGTCGACGAGAACGCCTCGGCCTCGCTCGAACCGAAGGTGCGTACGGGCGAACCGGCGTTCGCGCCGCTGCTGGCCGCGGTGCGGACCGGCCGGGCCGTGGTCTTCGACTACCGCCGCCCGGGAAACAGCGAGGTCGGTCGGCGCACGGTCGAGCCGTGGGGCGTGGTTTCCTGGCGAGGGCGCTGGTACGTGGTCGGCCACGACCGCGATCGTGACGCGCGGCGTTGTTTTCGGCTTTCGCGCATCTCCGGTGACGTCGCCACCGTCGGTGCGGCAGGGGTGGTGCGGCGCCCCGACGACATCGACCTGCTGGGGATCGTGGCAGGGCAGGAGCGTGCGGCGCCACCGAGCACGCGAGCTCGCCTGTGGGTGGCGAGCGGGTGCGCTCAGGGGGTGCGGCGCTGGGCCACGCGCACGGGTGATTACGAGCTCGACGGGGTCGCCGGGGACCTGATGGAGCTGGAGCTGGGCTATCCGGAGTCGGCGGCGGGCTGGATCGCCGGGTACGGCCCGGACGTGGTCGTCGTGGAGCCGGAGATCCTGCGCAAGGCGGTCCGCGAAGCCCACATCGGCGTGGCCGAGCAACGGGAGCGAGTCCGATGAGCGGCGCGAACGAACGACTCCGAAGGCTGCTGGCACTCGTGCCCTACCTGCTGAGCCGCCCCGGTGCCTCCGTGACCGAAGTGGCCGCGGACTTCGGCGTCAGCAGGCAGCGGCTGCGGCGGGATCTGGAGCTGCTGTGGATGTGCGGGTTGCCCGGTTACGGCCCGGGTGACCTGATCGACCTGTCCTTCGAGGGCGAGACCGTCACGGTCACCTACGACGCGGGGATGCGCCGGCCGCTGCGCATGACCGCGTCGGAGGCCACGTCCCTGTTGGTGGCGTTGCGGGCACTGGCCGAGACGCCGGGTGTCACCGAAGCCGACGCGGTGCGCCGTGCGCTGGTGAAGGTGGAGGACGCCGTCGGACAGGCCCGTCCCACCGGGGTCGTGGTGGAGCTGGCCGACCAGGACGCGGCGACCTCCGGCGTGCAGGCGACGGCGCGGGACGCCACGGCCAGGGGATGGGCGCTTCGGATGCGGTACTACACCGCCTCACGCGACGAGGTCACCGATCGCACCGTGGACCCGATGCGCATCGTGCTGGTCGAGGGGCGCGCTTATCTGGAGGCGTGGTGCCGGCGGGCCGAGGGGGTCCGGTTGTTCCGCATGGATCGCATCGACGGGATCGACGTCCTCGACGAGCCCGCCGCACCACCGACCCGGGCAGCCCCGGGCGACTTCTCGGAGGGCCCGTTCCGGCCGCTGCCCGACCAGCCCGAGGCGGTGCTGGAACTCGAGCCGGAGGCCCGCTGGGTGGCCGAGTACTACCCGGTCGACGAACTCACCGAGCTCTCGGAGGGCCGGGTGCGCGTGCGCATGCGCTACACCGACCGGGCGTGGATGGTGCGGCTGGTCCTCGGTCTCGGCGGCCGGGTGCGGGTGGTGTCTCCGCCGGAGCTGGGGACACGGGCACGTCACCGTGCGTACGAGGCGCTGGAGCGGTCACGTCATCTGCCGTTTCCCTGAGGGCGTTACGGTGAGCGCGTGCCTTATGTGTTGAGCCTCGGTCTGCTGGTGCTGGGTCTGGTTCTGCTGGCCTTCGTGTCGGTCGCGACGTATCGGGCGGTGCGTCGCTTCAGTGCCGTGCGAAAACAGGTCGCCGACGACCTCGGTGACCGGGCTGGCGTGCTCGGTGCCCGAGTGGCGGGCCTGCGAACGGCGTTCGCACATCCTCGTGATAAGGCTATCGATTAAGTCCTCGCCCCGCGTATCATCACCGTTGCAGGTCTCTAGTGAAAGGTGTGGACGAATGGGTTTTCCTGGTGGGTGGGAGCTCGTACTCATAGTCGGCGTCCTGGTACTGCTGTTCGGGGCGACGAAGTTGCCGCAGATGGCTCGGTCGCTGGGTCAGTCCGCGCGCGTGTTCAAGGCCGAGACGCGCGGGATGAAGCAGGACGACGAAGCGGCCAAGAACGAGAAGTCCTCCGAAGAGCCGCAGCAGCTGACCTCCGGTGAGCAGAGCGCCCCCAAGACGGCGTCGCCCATCGAGGACACGCAGCGCGACAACACCAAGAGCTGAGCTGGAGACACGGTGGAAGGGAGCCCACTTCACCGTCTGAACCCGTTCCGCCGTGGTCGTCGCAGATGGGGCCGTCGGCACAATCCCGACGGCACCATGACGCTGATCGATCACCTCTACGAGCTGCGGTATCGCCTCGGAGTGGCGATGCTGGCGATCGTGGCCGGTGGCATCTTCGGGTTCTGGTGGTTCGCGAACTCGCTGTTCGGATTGCCCACGCTGGGTGATTTCGTGACCGGTCCGTACTGTGATCTGCCGAAGAGCGTGCGCTTCAGCCCCGAAGGGCAGGGCTGCCAGCTGATGCAGACCAAACCGTTCGAGGTGTTCACCCTTCGGCTCAAGGTGGGTCTCTCGCTCGGCGCGGTGATCCTGAGCCCGGTCTGGCTCTACCAGCTCTGGGCCTTCATCACCCCCGGGCTGCACGCCAAGGAGCGCAGGTACGCCGGAACCTTCGTGGGGCTGGCCAGCGTGCTGTTCACCTGCGGTGCCGCACTGGCCTACTTCGTGGCCCCCAAGGGCCTGGCGTTCATGGCCGGTTTCGGCGGGGAGGCGTTCTTCACCGCGCTGACAGGTGGCGAGTACATCAGCTTCGTGCTGCTGATGCTGCTGTTCTTCGGCATCAGCTTCGAACTGCCACTGATCATGGTGATGCTCAACCGGGCGGGAGTGGTCAGCTACGCCAAGCTCAAGAGCTGGTGGAGAGGCAGCGTGTTCGTGCTGTTCGTCTTCGCCGCCATCGCCACGCCCGGTCAGGATCCGTTGTCGATGATGGTGCTCGCCGCGGCGCTGTGCCTGCTCTACGTCGTCGCCCTGGCGATCTGCCGTCTCCAGGACCGGTCGAAGGCTCGCAAGCTCGAGGGGATGGGCGCGACCGATCCCGACGAGGCCTCCGACCTCGACACCGCCCCGTCCTCGTTGGACGTGACTCCCTCGGCAACGCCGCGGGGACACGACGACGCGACGTGACGGTTCTGTGATGGGTTCTGGTCACCGCGTGGGTGGATGAGCGAGGATGCTGTCTCGTGCGCAGCGTGCTGTTGGTCAATCCCCTCGCCGGTGACGGCGTGGCCGCGAGGTTGGCCGGCCCGGTGGCCGACCACCTTCGCTCGGTGGCGGAGGTCTCGGTGGTCACGGCCGCCTCGGCGACGGCGAGCGGGCGGAACGCGACCGGGGCCGTGGCCGAGGGAGCGGGCGTGCTGGTCGTGCTCGGGGGCGACGGACTGGTCCACGAGGCGGTGCAGGCGTGCGCGGGCACGGACACCGCACTGGCGGTGATCCCCACGGGCACCGGGAACGACCTGGCTCGCGCGCTGGGAATGCCGCTGGATCCGCTCACGGCGGCCCGCGTCGTCGCCGAGTCGATCAGCACGGCATCCGTGTCCGTCATCGACCTGGGCGGTGCCGTCGGCGGTGAGTGGTTCGCCACGGTGCTGTGCGCGGGTTTCGACTCGAAGGTCAACGCCCGCGTGAACCGGATGCGGTGGCCGCGCGGCAAGCGGCGCTACGACCTCGCCGTGCTGCGGGAGCTGCTGGGGCTGGCCGCGATGCCCCTGCGCGTCGAAACCGAGCGGGGCGGGATCGAGACGGCGGCGACCCTGGTCGCGGTGGGCAACACGAGCCACTACGGCGGTGGCGTCCCGATCTGCCCGGATGCCGACCCGACCGACGGCCTGCTCGACGTGACCGTCGTGGGCGAGGTGACCCGCCGGGATCTGCTGGGTATCCTGCCTCGCCTGCGCACCGGGCGACACGTCGACCACCCGGCGGTGCGGACGCTGCGCACGAGCAGCGTCCGGTTGTCCGGGGAGAACGGGTGGTTGGCCTTCGCCGACGGGGAACCGCAGGCCCGACTGCCGCTGACGCTGCGGTGCTCCCGGGAGAAGCTGCGCGTGATTCGCCCGCGCCGTGGGGACCGAAGGCCCGGAGAGGCGTGAGTCCCGTTCCTTTCGGCGCGCGTCGCCGACATGATGGCGTTGGTATGAAAACCTGGGGGCGTGGCTGAAAGCCGTTCGAACACCGCGAGGATGACACCGGCCGAGTCCTACACGGCCCATCGGCGCCGTACCGCCCACCCGCAGCTGGCGGGATTCGCCGAGCAGATGTCCTTCGAGCTCGACTCGTTCCAGCGCACCGCCTGCCAGGCCCTGGAATCCGGCCACGGCGTGCTGGTGTGCGCACCGACCGGTGCGGGCAAGACCGTGGTCGGGGAGTTCGCCGTGCACATGGCCCTGGCGGAGGGGCGCAAGTGCTTCTACACGACCCCGATCAAGGCGCTGTCCAACCAGAAGTACGCCGACCTGTGCCAGCGCCACGGCAGCGAGGCGGTGGGGCTGCTCACCGGCGACACCTCCATCAACGGTGAGGCCCAGGTGGTGGTGATGACCACCGAGGTGCTGCGCAACATGCTGTACGCGGGGTCGAGCACCATCGACCAGCTCGGCTACGTCGTCATGGACGAGGTGCACTACCTGGCCGACCGGTTCCGCGGCGCGGTCTGGGAGGAAGTGATCCTGCACCTGCCGGAGTACGTGCAGCTGGCGAGCCTGTCGGCCACCGTGAGCAACGCCGAGGAGTTCGGCGAGTGGTTGGTCGAGGTCCGCGGGGACACCACGGTCGTGGTCGACGAGCACCGTCCGGTGCCGCTGTGGCAGCACATGCTCGTCGGGTCCCGCATGTTCGACCTCTTCGGAGGGGAGACCGACAACCGCGAGCTCAAGATCAACCCGAACCTGGTGCGGCACACCCAGGAGCTCTCCCGCGTGCACAGCCCGCCTCGCGGGTCCAAGGGCGGACCGAACGGCAAGAACAAGCCGCGCGGGTCGAAGTTCTTCGCGCCTTCGCGAGTCGACGTCCTCGACGGGCTCAACTCCTCCGGCCTGCTGCCCGCGATCGTGTTCATCTTCAGTCGCGCCGGTTGCGACGCGGCCGTGAGCCAGTGCGTCCGGGCGGGACTGCGCCTGACCTCGGAGGCGGAGCTGGCCGAGATCCGCGAGGTCGTCGAGGAACGCACCAGCAACCTGCCCGAGGACGATCTGGAGGTCCTCGGGTACTGGGAGTGGCGCGAGGCGCTGGAACGCGGGGTGGGAGCGCACCACGCGGGCCTGCTGCCCGCTTTCAAGGAGACCGTGGAGGAGCTGTTCGTACGCGGCCTGGTCAAGGCCGTGTTCGCCACCGAGACGCTCGCGCTGGGCATCAACATGCCCGCCCGCACGGTCGTGCTGGAGCGGCTGGTCAAGTTCAACGGCGAGGCCCACGTCGACCTCAGCCCGGGCGAGTACACCCAGCTCACCGGTCGCGCGGGCAGGCGCGGGATCGACGTCGAGGGTCACGCGGTGGTCGTGTGGAAGCCGGGCATGGACCCCAAGCAGGTCGCCGGGCTGGCCTCCACCCGTACCTATCCGCTGCGCTCCTCGTTCCGCCCCGGATACAACATGGCCGTCAACCTGGTCAACAGAGTGGGGACCGAGCAGGCCCGGGAGCTGCTGGAGCAGTCCTTCGCGCAGTTCCAGGCCGACCGCTCCGTGGTGGGGATGTCCCGCCGCGTCGAGCGCAACTCGGAGGCCCTCGAGGGCTACGCGGAGTCGATGCACTGCGAGCTCGGTGACTTCGAGGAGTACTTCCAGCTGCGGCGGCGGATTTCCGAGCGCGAGAAGTACCTGTCCAAGCAGAACAAGGCCTCTCAGCGGGCAGAGGCCGCGAAGTCGCTGGAGTCCCTGCGCAAGGGCGATGTGATCGCGATTCCGGCCGGGCGCAGGGCCGGGCTGGCCGTGGTGATCGATCCGGGGCTGGAGCCGATGAACGAGCCCCGGCCGCTGGTGGTCACACAGGACCGCTGGTCCGGACGTGTCTCGGTCGCCGACTTCACCACGCCGGTGCAGCCGCTGGGCAAGCTCAAGCTGCCCAAGCACGTCGACACCCGTTCACCGAAGTCGCGTCGCGATCTGGCCTCCTCGCTGCGCAACACCGATATCACGCCGCCGTCCGGGCGGAAGAAGCGAAGTTCCGACACCGGCGACGACGAGGAACTGGCGAGCCTGCGGCGGGCCATGCGCTCCCACCCCTGCCACGGCTGCGACGACCGGGAGAGCCACGCTCGGTGGGCGGAGCGCTACGAGCGGTTGCGCAGCGAGACCGAGGGGTTGCGCCGCAAGGTCGCCGCGACGACCCACTCGTTGGCCCGCTCCTTCGACCGGATCACCGCGCTGCTGACCGAGCGGGGATACCTGGCCGACGAGCAGCAGGACGAGGACTCGGTCACCGAGTACGGCAAGCGGCTGTCGCGGCTCTACAGCGAGTCGGACCTGCTGGCCGCCGAGTGCCTGCGCGAGGAGACCTGGCGGGGACTGGAACCGGCCGAGCTCGCGGCGGTGGTTTCCTCGCTGGTCTACGAGTCGCGGCGCGAGGGGGCGATGGCTCCGCAGGTTCCCTCGGGCTCGGTGAGCGATGCGCTGGATGCCACCTGGCGGCTGTGGGCCGAGCTGGAGGACGACGAGCGCAGGCACAAGATCGATCGCACCCGGGAACCGGACCCCGGATTCGCGTGGCCGGTGTTTCGGTGGGCGCGTGGCGAGTCGCTGGAGCGGGTGCTCACGGCCGCGGAGTCGACCGGCAACGAGCTCTCCGCCGGGGACTTCGTCCGGTGGTGTCGTCAGGTGATCGACCTGCTGGACCAGGTCCGCGACGTCGTCGGCACGGCCGATCCGGTCGGTGGCGCGGCGGCCAAGGCCGTGACCGCCATCCGCCGCGGTGTCGTGGCCGCGGGAGCGGTGTAGGGCCGTTCGACACTCGGGTCGTCACTCGGGTGGGTGAATGTGGTTGGATCTGGCGGCGACGTCGATCCGGGAGGCGCACATGAGCACCCCGTACGGTCCTCCACCGGGAACTCCGCCGCCGGCTCCGTACGGACCGTCCACGGGAGTACCCGCCGAGGGCGGTTTCTACGAGCCGGCTCCGCGGCGGAGACGGTCGCCGCTGCGCTGGGTGCTGGTCGGGATCGGAGTGCTCGGCGTCCTCGCGGTGCTGTTCCTCGGTTTCGTCGCGCCGGGATGGTTCTCGCGCACGGTGTTCGACGCGGGTGCGGTGCAGCAGGGTGTCGAACGCACGCTGAAGGACTCCTACGGCATCCGGGGCGTCGGCACGGTGACGTGCCCGCCGGGTCAGCCGGTCGAGCCGTCCCACGCCTTCGACTGCCGGGTCCGCGTCGGCGGTCAGCAGCGGACCGTCACCGTCACGGTCACCGACGACAGGGGAACCTACCGGGTCGGAAGGCCGGAGTGAGAAAGCCGAAATCGATTCGAATCGGCGAGCGTTCCTCGGCATCATGGTGAGCGTGACCGACCACGACGTACGGCCGTTGGCCGAGACCGAATACCGCGACGCGCACACGCTGTTCATGGCAGCCCTGCATCGTCCCCCGGCCACGGAAGGCGACTGGCCCGCCCTGGTGGCGCGCTACGAGACCGGCAGGGTCTGGGGGGACTTCCTCGGCGACGAACTCGCGGGCACGACGACGTCGTTGCCCAGCTCGCTGAGCGTTCCCGGCGGAGCGGTGCTGCCCGCGGCGGCCGTGACCGGCGTGGGGGTGCGGGCCGACCGGACCCGGCGCGGCGTGCTCACCTCGATGATGCGTTCCCAGCTGGAGGACGTGCGGGAGCGGGGCGAGCCGCTGGCGATGCTGCACGCCTCGGAGACGGGGATCTACGGTCGTTTCGGTTACGGCGTGGCCAGTCGGACCCGCACCGTCTCGTTGGACACCCACCGAGCGATCCTGGCCCCCACCGCGCCTTCCGGGGGAGACGTGCGGCTGCTCGGGGTCGCCGAGGCGCGCAAGATCCTGCCGGAGATCTACGAGCGGATCGGTGCCGCACGCCCGGGCGCCATCGCCCGCACCCCGGGATGGTGGGACACCCGGCTGCTCACGGGCGCGGAGGGAGAGCAGCTCAGGGTCGCCGTGCACTCCGACGCCGACGGCATCGACGACGGCTTCGCGCTGTGGAACACCCGGATCAACGATCACCGTTTCGACAACGGCGTGTGCACGTTGCAGGTCAGTGATCTTCGTGGGGGCGACGCCGCGGCCGCGGTGGGGCTGTGGCGGTTCCTGCTGAACCTGGATCTGGCCAACGTGATCCTCGCGGCCGATCGCCCGCTCGACGAACCCCTCGAGTGGTGGTTGGCCGACAGCAGGCAGTGCCGCGTGCGGGGCGTGCACGACGATCTGTGGCTGCGGCTGGTCGACGTTCCCACGGCGCTGGCGGCCCGCGCCTACGGGGCGGCCGAGCCGGTCGTGGTCGAGGTGCGGGACGCGTTCCTGCCGTCGAACTCGGGGTGCTACCGCCTCGCTCCGGAAGGTGCGCGGCGGTGCGAGGACCGGCCACAGCTGACCGTGGACGCCGACATGCTCGGGGCTCTGTACCTGGGTGACGTCAGCGTTGCCACCCTGGCGGCGGCCAACCGCGTCACCGTCCACGACGACGCGGCCGTGGAGACGGCGGACCGCCTGCTGGCGACATCGGGGGTTCCCTGGTGCGGCACGGGCTTCTGAGCGGGTTCCCCGGGCCGCTGAGCCGGGGCGTCACCCGGTTTCGCGCGAAACTGCGTTCTACTCGCGTGAAGGGACGTCCGCGGCCGTTCTCAGCGCCGTGACCAAACGATCCACCGAACGGCCCAGGTTCCAGTGCTCTCGCAACGCGGCGACTCGATCGGGGGCGGCCGGGGAGTCCGGCAGGTGGTCGTCGGAATGGTCGCGGACCACGTTCGCGTCGCGGACCACGCGCACGACCTCGGTGGCGGCGGTGAGGTAGTCGTCGGCCTCGGCGAGCTTGGTCCGCTGGCGTGCCGTCAGCCGCCGATCCCCGGCCTCGGCGGCCAGCACCGCTTCGAGGGAGCCGAACTGCGTGATCAGCTTCGCCGCCGTCTTCTCCCCGATGCCGGCCACTCCGGGCAGGCCGTCGGAGGGATCGCCGCGCAACACCGCCATCTCCGCGTAGGCCGCACCCGCGCGTTCGACGGGCAGGTCGTAGCGCTCGGCGAGTTCGGCGGGGCCGTAGTCCTGCACTTTGGACAGTCCGGCGCCGACGTAGACCACGCGCGTCCGCGTGGGTTCGTCGCGCACGAGTTGGAACAGGTCCCGGTCACCGGTGATGACCTCGACGTCGTCGTGGTGCTCCCGTTCCACGAGGGTGCCCAGCACGTCGTCGGCTTCGAGTCCCTCGGCCTCGGCCGTGGTCAGCCCCAGCGCCCGCAGCAGCTCCAGGACGATCGGGATCTGCGGGCCCAGCGCGTCCGGGACCTCCTCGGCTGCGCCGTCGCCGGCCTCGGCGACGCGGTGCGCCTTGTACGAGGGCAGAGCCGCGACGCGAAACCGCGGTCGCCAGTCGTCGTCCAGGCAGACCACGAGCCGCGTCGGGCGCCGGTCGGTGATCAGTCGCGCGAGCATGTCGCAGAACCCGCGCACGGCGTTGACCGGTGTGCCGTCGGCCGCAGTCAGCGACTCCGGCAGGGCATAGTAGGACCGGAACCACAGTCCGGCGGCGTCGACCACCATCACACGACCCGTCACGCTCCAAGCCTGCCACGTCCGCGCCCGGACTCATGAGCGGGTCATGTCGCCACCGCTCTGTGCTGGGGTACGCCGGGATCGGTGGAGCGCACGTTCAGGTACCGACCTGCGCACTCGCAGCGCGGGCAGGTGCAGTGCCGTCGGATGAGCTCCACCGTGTTCACGGTCTCGATCTCGGGTGCGGACCACTGGTGCTGGTCGTCCTCGCACCGGCACGTCGTGGTCTCGGTCGATTCGTCGCTGGAGATCTCGGCTCCGGCCTGTCTACTCATGGGCAAGCCCTTCGTGGCCGCACGGTTCCTTTCGATGGTGCGTTCTCGCAGCGCAGCGTGCATCTCGGCGGGCGGAGTCGTTGCCCGGCCCCTCCCGGGGGCGATTGTGACCTTGACAACACCACGACAGTGGGCACAATCAGGCGATAACAAACATCGACCGGAGGAAAACGGGCATGTACGGAGCCGAGCGCCGACAACTGCTGGTGCGGCGAGCGCGGCAGGACGGCCGCGTCGACGTCGGTAACGCGGCGGGGGAGTTCGACGTCGCCCCCGAGACGATCCGCCGCGATCTGGGTGTGCTGGAGCGGCAGGGCCTGCTGCGGCGGGTCTACGGCGGTGCCATGCCCGTCGAGCGGCTCGACTTCGAACCCGCCGTCCCCCAACGGGACCGGACCAACGCCGCGGAGAAGGACCGCATCGCCCGTGCCGCCGTGGAGCTGCTGCCCGAGCGGGGCACCCTGCTGCTGGACGCGGGTACGACCACCAGCAGGCTAGCGGGACTGCTTCCCGCCGACCGGGAACTGACCGTGGTCACCAATTCCCTGCCTGCGGCCAATCAGCTCGCCCATCGCTCCCACTGCGACCTGCACCTAATCGGCGGGCGCGTGCGGACCACCACGCTGGCCGCCGTCGAGGCGTGGGCCTTGCGGACCCTGGACGGGCTCACCATCGACATCGGCTTCTTCGGTGCGAACGGCTTCTCCGCCACTCGTGGCTGCACTACACCCGACAGTGCCGAGAGCGCGGTGAAGGCGGCGATGGTTCGGGCGT
Source organism: Halosaccharopolyspora lacisalsi (assembly GCF_014137975.1). Lineage (GTDB taxonomy): Bacteria > Actinomycetota > Actinomycetes > Mycobacteriales > Pseudonocardiaceae > Halosaccharopolyspora > Halosaccharopolyspora lacisalsi. Next base: position 1,057,668 of record NZ_JACGWZ010000001.1, read on the forward strand.
GCCGCAGACGCGCTCTGTTGGTCGACCACGGAAAGTACGGCGACGACCAGTTCAGCCGGTTTGCCGAGATCGATGAGATCGACGTGCTGGTCACCGACGGCGGGCTCGACGAGCAGGCGGTCGCGGAACTGAAGGACACCGCCGCTGAGGTGGTGCTGGCATGATCGTGACCGTCACACCGAACCCGAGCCTGGATCGGACGGTGCGGCTCGACGAGCTGGTGCGCGGCGGTGTCCACCGAGCCGGGCAGGCGTACCTGGACCCCGGTGGCAAGGGAGTCAACGTATCCCGTGCCCTGGTGGCAGCCGGGCGTGCGAGCGTGGCGATCCTGCCCACCGGAGGTGCGGAGGGGACGCGACTGGCCGAGCTGCTGGCGCCGGAGACCGTGCCGGTGGTGGAGGTCCCGGTCGCCACCGCGACCCGGAGCAACCTGACGCTGGTGGAGTCCGACGGCACCACGACCAAGCTCAACGAGCCCGGTGGCGAGCTGACCGCCGCCGAACTGTCCGCCCTGCGGCGGCGCACCGGTGACCTCGCCGCCCAAGCTGACTGGGTGATCACCGCCGGCAGCCTCCCGGAGGGATGTCCGGACGAGCTGCACGGCCGTCTCGTGTACGGGGCCCGTGCGGCGGGCACGCGTGTGGCCGTCGACGCGTCGGGACCGGCGTTGCGGCACGCGTGCCGTTCCTTCCCGGACCTGATCACACCGAACCTGGGCGAGCTGTCCGATTTGGTCGGCAGGCGGCTGGACCGACTCGGTGATGTCGTCGACGTGGCCCGCGGCCTCCGACGTGACGGCGTGGGATCGGTCCTGGTCAGCCTCGGCGCCGACGGAGCCCTGCTGGTCGAGGAGGCGGGCAGCTGGCACGGCACCGGCACCGGAGTCGTACGCAGCACCGTCGGCGCGGGCGACGCCCTGCTGGCGGGTTTCCTGCTCGCGGGTGCCGAGGGACCGCGGGCACTGCGGCACGCGGTCGCCTACGGGACCGCGGCCGTCGGCCTTCCCGGCAGCCGGATGCCCACACCCGACGACGCGTCGCCCAGCGAGGTGCGCGTGACCGATGTCGACGAAGCACTCAGTCTCACCGGAGCGATCCCATGACCACCGAACTGATCACGTCCGAACTCGTCGATCTCGACCTCGTCGGGCCGGATCGCGCCTCCGTGGTGCGTTCCCTGGCCGAACGCCTGGTCGCCGAGGGGCGGGTCACCGACATCGAGCGGTTCCTCGCCGACGTCGACGCCCGCGAGCAGCAGATGGCCACGGGCATGGAGGGAGGTATCGGGATCCCGCACTGCCGGTCGGAGGCGGTGACCGCGCCGACGCTGGCGTTCGGCCGCAGCCGCCCCGGTGTGGACTTCGGTGCCGAGGACGGCCCGGCCCACCTCGTCTTCCTCATCGCGGCGCCGCAGCACGGCGACTCCGATCACCTGGCGGTGCTGGCCGCTCTGGCGCGCCGACTGATGCGGGACGAGTTCACGCGGACGCTGTTGGACGCCACCGATTCCTCGGCGGTGGCCGAGTACGTGCGCGAGGAGGTCACGCCGTGAGAGTCGTCGCCGTCACCGCGTGCCCCACGGGCATTGCACACACCTACATGGCCGCCGAGGCCCTCGAACAGGCCGCGAAGGCCACCGGTGACGAGATCCTGGTGGAGACGCAGGGATCGGCCGGATCGACGGCGCTGTCGGCCTCCGACGTCCGGGACGCCGACGCCGTGATCCTCGCCGCCGACGTCGGGGTCACCGACCGGGAGCGCTTCGCGTCCAAACCCGTCGTGGAGGGCACCGTCAAGCAGGCCATCAACGATGCCGCCGGCCTGATCGAGCGGGCCAGGGACGCGGCCGGTCGGCATCCCGCCTCCGCCGGAGCGGGGACACCGTCCGAGCCGGAACCGGAGAGCGGGGAAGTGGCCGGAACCGGATTCGGCACCCGGTTGCGGCAGTGGCTGATGACCGGGGTCAGCTACGTGATTCCCTTCGTGGCCGCGGGCGGACTGCTGATCGCCCTGAGCTTCGCGATCGGTGGTTACCAGATCACCGAAGCACCGGACGTCACCGAGCGGTTCGATCCCGCGAGCCTGACGAGCTGGGCGGCGCTGGCCAACCAGGTCGGCTCCGCCGCGTTCGAGTTCCTCGTACCCGTGCTGGCCGGGTTCATCGCCTTCGCCATGGCCGACCGGCCCGCACTGGCGCCCGGGTTCGTGGGCGGTGCCGCCGCCGTCGCCGTCGACGCGGGATTCCTGGGCGGACTCGTGGCCGGACTGCTGGCGGGTGCCGTCGTGGGAGGGCTGCGCCGGATCAGGGTCCCGCGCGCGGTGGCCGGAATCATGCCCGTGGTGGTGTTGCCGTTCCTCGGCTCTCTCATCGTCGGCGGCCTGATGTTCGTGCTGTTGGGCGCACCGATCGCGGCGGCGATGACGGCTCTGACGGGCTGGCTCAACGGTCTGACCGGCGTCAGCGCCCTGCTGCTCGGCGCCCTGCTCGGCGGGATGATCGCCGTCGACGCCGGAGGACCGATCAACAAGGTCGCCTACACCTTCGCCGTCGGCGGGCTGACCACCGGCAGCGACACGGCACTGCAGATCATGGCCGCCGTGATGGGCGCGGGCATGGTGCCGCCGTTGGCGCTGGCCCTGGCCGCGACCGTGCGCGGATCCTCCTTCAGCCGTGCGGAGCGGGAGAGCTCCCGGCCCGCTTGGCTGCTGGGGGCGTCGTTCATCACCGAGGGCGCGATCCCGTTCGCAGCGGCCGACCCGCTGCGGGTCATCCCCTCCGCGGTGCTCGGTTCGGCCACCACCGGAGCCCTGTCCATGGCCTTCGGAGCCACCCTCCGGGCGCCGCACGGCGGGGTGTTCGTGCTGCCACTGGTGGGAGACCCCCTGCTGTACTTCCTCGCGATCGTGGCGGGCGTGCTCGTGTCCGCGTTGGCGGTGCTGGTCGCCAAGCGGATCGGGCGAGCACCCCGCAGCGCCGAGTCCGCTCCCGTCGAATCGTCCGCGGTCACCGTCTGAAGAGGAGAGCACGATGCCGTCTCGCCGCGCCACCGTCGCCGCCAAGGTCGGGCTCCACGCCCGGCCCGCCGCGATGCTGGCCAAATTCGCGGGAGCGCAGGACTTCCGCGTCACCATCGCCAAGGTCGAACGGGGCTATCCCGGCTCCCCGGTCGACGCCGGTAGCGTGCTCGGGCTCATGGGCTTGGGCGCCGAACAGGGCGACGAGGTCGAGCTCGACTCGGAGGGCCCCGACGCCGAGAACGCGCTGGACCAGCTCGTGGCCCTGCTGGAACGCGACCTGGACGACGAACCTGCCCCCACCGACGGCTGAACGAGCGAAAGGAAACGATCATGGAACTTTCTGAACAAGGCGGACAGTTCGGGCGACGCGGGTTCCTCGTCGGTGCGGGGACACTACTCGGACTGGGCCTGACGACGGTACCGACGTGGGCCGGAGCACGGGCACCGCACGCGAGTGCGGCGAACACTCCACAGTGGAGGCCCGACGTCCACTTCACCCCGCACCGCAACTGGATGAATGATCCGAACGGGCTGGTGTACTTCCGAGGCGAGTACCACCTGTTCTTCCAGCACAACCCGGAAGGCATCGAGCACGCCAACCTCAGCTGGGGCCATGCCGTGAGCACCGATCTGACCAACTGGCAGGAATTGCCGGTGGCACTGGAACCCGACGAGCTCGGTGAGATCTTCTCCGGCAGTGCCGTGGTCGACCACGACGACACCAGCGGGTTCTTCGGCGGCCACGCGGGTCTGGTCGCCTTCTACACCAGCGCGGGCGAGACGCAGCAGCAGAGCATCGCCCACAGCAGCGACAACGGGCGCACCTGGACGAAGTACGCGGGCAATCCGGTGATCGCCAACCCCGGCCTGGAGGACTTCCGCGACCCGAAGGTCATCCGGCACGAGCCGACGGGCAGGTGGGTCATGATGGTGGCCGCCGGGGACCGCATCGTCTTCTACGGCTCGCGGGACCTGGTGCACTGGGACCAGCTCAGCGAGTTCGGCGTCGGCCACGGTGCCCACGGTGGTGTGTGGGAGTGCCCGGACCTGTTCGAACTTCCCGTGGACGGGGATCCCAAACGCCGCAGGTGGGTGCTGATCGTGAGCACCGGCTCGGGTGGACCGGCCGGAGGTTCGGCCGCACAGTACTTCCTGGGCGACTTCGACGGCACCACGTTCACCAACGACAACCCGGCCGAGGAGGTCCGCTGGGTCGACAAGGGCGCGGACTTCTACGCGCCGCAGTCGTGGTCGAACTCCCCACATGGGAGTCGGGTCTGGCTGGGCTGGATGAGCAACTGGAACTACGCCAAGCAGGTCCCCACCCACCCGTGGCGCGGTGCCATGACGATGCCCCGCGAGGTCGGACTGACCGAGAGCGGTACGGGGGTGCGGCTGTCCCAACGGCCCGTCGACGAGCTTCGGCGGCGTCGCGGGCGCGTCAGGCGCTGGAGTGGCGTGGTGGGGCGGGACGAGGTGCCCGAGTTCTCCGGATCCGTTCTCGACGTCGTGGCCGAGTTCCGCCTCGACACGGCCGACTCGTTCGGCTTCGACGCCTTCGCCGGGCGTGACCAGCACACGCGCATCGGCTACGACGTGCGGGCGGGTGAGCTGTTCGTCGACCGCACGGAATCCGGACGAGTGCGGGTGGCCGAGGGTTTTCCCGCACGCCACGCCGTCGCGCTGGAGCCCGAGGGCACAACGGTGCGCCTGCGGATACTGCTCGATCGGTGCAGCGTCGAGGTGTTCGGCGGGGCCGGTTCCGCGGTGCTCACCGATCTGGTCTTTCCGGAGGAGGAGGGCGACCGGCTTCGCCCGTTCGCCACCGGTGGAAGCGCGCACCTCACTTCCCTGGAGGTCTTCGACCTCGACCGGCCGTGAGGGACGACTGATCTCTTCCGGTCGCGGTGTCCGCTCGTGGGACACCACGCTGTGGTGAGCGCGTCGTTGTGGCGGTGTGAGTGCCACAACGACGCGCTCACCCCGAGCCGCTGACCACGGGGCCCGGCGGGAAGACCTCGGTCAGGCGGACTGCATGGCCTGAGCCTTCATGGCTCGGCAGCAGCTCGCGCAGAGTTTGAGCATCTCCGCGGCCTCGGTGCTCGTGCTGAACTCGGTGCTGTTCCTGGCGGCGCTGCTGGTCGTTATCGGAACACCACACCGGAGCGCTCCGAAACCCGCGAGGGGATGTCGTGGAGAGCTCGACGAGGGGATTCGCTACCTGCGCGAGGACCGGTTGATCGCCGTGATCATCGTGCTGCTGCTGGTGACCAACATGCTCGACACGGCCCTCCTGGCCGTGTTCCTGCCCGTCTACACGGCGTCGATCCTGCACGATCCGGTGGCGCTCGGTGCGATCGTCGGTGTCATGGGGGCGACCGCGCTGCTCGGGAACCTCCTTTTCGGTTGGCTCGGGCACAGGGCCGGGGCGCGTCGTCTCGTGTTCACCGTGGCCTTCGCGGTCGGTGGTGTCTCGCCTCAGATCGTGCTGGCGCTGGAGGCCGAGTTACCGGTGATCCTGCTCGTGGTCGGCGTTTCGGGTACGGCCACCGGAGCGGTCAACCCGATACTCGCGGTGGTGACCTACGAACGGATTCCCGAGCGGATGCGCGGTCGTGTCCTGAGCCTGACCACGCTGGTGAGCCAAGGCGGCACCCCGCTGGGCGTGCTGGTCGGTGGGCTGCTGGTGGACGGCATCGGCCTTGTCCCCACGCTGTGGCTGACGGCGGGGTGCTATGCCACCGCGGTAGTCGTACCGGTGCTGCCCGTATTGCGTGAAATGAACGATCCGGCCCTCGCGACCGGGGAAGTGGCCGCGGGCCACCCCTGATCGTCTACCCGGCGGCGCCGTCACACCGGTGGCCGAGGGCGCCGTTTAGGCTGGGAGCATGTCCACCCATGCAACGAAGCAGGACCCCGACGTGCTCTCCGCCCGGCTCGAACGCGCCTCCGAGGCGGCGGCGCGGGCGGGCATCGACGCGCTGCTGATCTCTCCCGGTTCCGATCTGCGCTATCTCGTCGGAGCAGGTGGGGAGTCCTTCGAGCGGTTGAGCTGCCTGGTGCTCCCGGCGGCGGGCCGGGACGCGGCTCCCGCCCTGGTGGTGCCCAAGCTCGAGGAGCTCGGTTACGCCGACGTCCCCGCCGACAGGCTCGGCATCGACATGGTGACCTGGGTGGACGGTGAGAACCCGCACGGCATCGTCACCGACCTGGTGCACCGGGACGGGGCACCCGGCCGGGTCGCGGTGGCCGACGTGATGCCCGCGCTGCACACGATCCCCCTGCGCGATGCCATGCCCGGCGTCGAGCAGGTACTGGCCGGACCCGTGCTGCGGGAACTGCGGATGCGCAAGGACTCCGCCGAGATCGAGGCGCTGCGCCGTGCCGGAGCCGCGATCGACAGGGTGCACGCGCGGATGGGGGAGTTCCTCAAGGTCGGGCGCACCGAGGCCGAGGTCGGCGCGGACATCGGAGAGGCGATCGTGGCCGAGGGGCACCTGGAGGCCGAGTTCATCATCGTCGGTTCCGGTCCCAACGGCGCCAGCCCGCACCACGCGCTGTCCGACCGGGTGATCCAGGCCGGTGACGTCGTGGTCGTCGACATCGGCGGCCCGCTGCCCAACGGCTACAACTCCGACTGCACCCGCACCTACTCGCTCGGCGAGCCCGCCCGACCCGACGTGCGCGAGACCTACGCGATCCTCCAGTCAGCGCAACGGGCCGCGGTCGACGCCGTGCGGCCGGGGGCGACGCCCGCGACGATCGACGCGGCGGCCCGTGAGCCGATCGCCGCCGCCGGCTTCGGCGAGTACTTCGTGCACCGCACCGGTCACGGGATCGGCCTCGACGTGCACGAGGAGCCCTACGTGATGGGGGGCAACGAGCTGACGCTGGAGCCGGGGGTGGCCTTCAGCATCGAGCCCGGTATCTACCAGCAGGGCCACTGGGGCGCCCGCATCGAGGACATCGTCGTGGTCACCGACGACGGTGTCGAGAGCCTGAACAACCAGCCGCACGAGTTGGTGGTGCTACCGGCGTGAGCGAACGCGGTCCCCAAACCGACCTGGAACCCACCGACCGGGCCATTCTGCGCGAACTGGCCTCCAACGGCAGATGCAGTTTCACCGACCTCGGCGAACGGGTCGGGCTGAGCGTCTCGGCGGTGCACCAGCGGGTGCGCCGCCTGGAACAGCGCGGTGCCCTGCGAGGATACTCGGCCAGGATCGACGGGGAGTCGATCGGACTGCCGCTGACGGCGTTCATCTCGCTGACCCCGACAGATCCGGCCGCGCCGGACGACTACCCGCAGCGGTTGCAGCACCTCTCGGAGATCGAGTCGTGCTACTCGGTGGCCGGGGACGAGTCCTACATCCTGCAGGTGCGAGTGGCCTCCCCACTGGCCCTGGAGGAGCTGCTGCGCCGGATTCGCGAGGCGGCCCAGGTCTCCACGCGAACGACGGTCGTGCTGTCCACCCCCTTCGAGAACCGAGTCCCGGAAATTTGACGGTTTCCGGGACGGCCTGCTCAGGGCGCGGGTAGGGGAACCTCGGACGCCGCCCGCCCGCGGGCCCGGCCACCACCCCTCACGGAGGCGCCGCGCGCCACTGCGATGTTGGCTCCGGGATCTGACACATCGAGTAGGTACTACGCCCGCCCGTAACCCGGCCACCGCCCCCCCCCCGACGGAGGCGCTGCGCGCCGCAGCGCCTCCGTCGGGCTGCCCTCGCGAGGCGACGACTGAGAACCCCCGGCCGGTCGGGCTGCGTGCTTGGGAAGAAAGCGGCTTCGCCGCTTGCCTGACGACCGGTGGCGGCTATGCGGGTCGTCGCTCGGTCCGCCTGGGCTTCGACGGATCTCTTCGGAGCGGCTCGCGCAGCCGTGTGGTGGGGTCAGCGGTCGAGTCGTCGCGCGGCGACTTCGGGAGGTACCGCCCGCAGGTTGCCGCGCGGTCCCGGCAGACACACCGCCCGTGGGTTGGGCATGGCGAGGAAGTCGCTCAAGCACCGCGCGAGCTGGGCGTGCCCGGTGGCGTTGGCGTGGAAGGACTCCTGCATCGCGTGCGGCGCCCGCTTCTCCTCCTTGAGCGCCTGCCAGTCCACGGTCAACCGCGTGAACCACTCCTTCTCCGGATTGACCTTCCCGCCCGTGCAGGCCTCGTGCCCGTATCCGGCGTGGGAGAGGTCCAGGAAACGGGCGCCGACCTGGGCGGCCACCTCCCGCAGCCCCCGGGACAGCTGGGGCACGGCGGTGCCGCGCACCCACTTCACGTCACTGGTCAGCAGCGGGCATCCCGAGAGGTCCTGGAGTTCGGGTGGAATGCCCGGCCCCACGGGGGAGGCGTAGGACTGCACGATGAGCGAGTAGCTGTCGCGCGCGTAATCGGCACGGTCCATCACGGTGCGGATGTCGCGCAGTGCCTCGAGGACCTTGGGCTGCATCCGCTGAACCCGCTTCGGCCACTCCTCGCGCAACTGCGCGGCGCAACCTCCGGGCGCCCGGGTTGCCCAGGCGTTGACGCACTGGTTGAGCACGCCGATGAAGTTGGGATCGTCGTTGGCACCGACCTCGACGACGATGTTGGTGATCCGGTACCGCTCGGCGATGTCGGCCAGTCGGCGGGCCTGCGAGCCCTCGGGATGGTGCGGGCTGGGTTCCAGGCCCACCAGCTTGGCCTTGGCCCCCGAGCAGGCGAGGTTGATCCGTTCGACGTTGGGGGGAAGCCTGAGCTGGTGTGCGGCGGCGAGCGGTGACCGGTGACACCAGTTGCCGCCGCGCCCGTCGGTGCCGGGCACGTAGTTGCCGGTTCCCTCTCCGGACAGGGTGCTGTCGCCCATCGTGACCACCGCCGGCTGACGGGGTGGTGGTGGAGGGGGGATTTCGGGGATCGGCCGTCCGCTGACCAGGATGGCGAGCGCGACGATACAGCCGACCAACGAGAGTGTCGTGAGTCTCCGCATGTGCGCCCGCATCACCGTGCAGTCTATGGCCTTCGCCCGACGGTCGGATAAGCCACCGGCCGTGGTGGCGATAACGGTTCGACAGCGTTGCCACGGTCGTCCGGGGCGGTTTGCCCGCACCGGGATACTGAGTTCCGGCACCTGGGAGCATTTTAGTCATCTCGTGCGTTGAACCGGGTGACTGCCATCGAGCGGAGGTACCTCCACGTCGTGTCCATACTTGTCCTGCTTCTTGTCACCGCCGTCGTCGAGATCGGCGTCCTGGTGCTCGTCGGTCAGGCCATCGGGGTGCTGCCCACCATCGGTCTGCTCATCGCGGGTGCGGTGATCGGTGGATGGATGCTGCGCCGCGAAGGCCGTCGGACGTTGCACGAGTTCCGCGAGGCCGCCCGATTGCGGCGCCCGCCGGAACGGGAGCTCTCGGACGGAGTGCTCATCGCCCTGGCCGGTTTGTTCGTCCTACTCCCCGGACTGGTCAGCGACGTGGTCGGGTTGCTGTTGTTGGTGCCCTTCGTCCGCACGCTGCTGCGCCGCAAGATGCTGCGGCTCGCCGAACGGCGCTCCCAGGCGTTCCAGGAGCAGATGCGGGCCGCCCAGTCCCAGTCCCAGGGTGGCGGTTCCACCCGCCGGACCGGTAGCGGCGCCGGAGAGGACGTCATCGACGGGGAAGTGGTCTCGGTCAGCGAGGACGACGAACCCGACCACGACTCCGATCCCCACGTGCTGCCCCCGCAGGACGACGGGAAGCGGGGGCCGACGGGAGGACCGCGGCCGCGTCCCGAGGCGTGAACGAACCGCGGCACGGCGTCGCGTCGAACGCGAAGGCCTTGCGGGTAAGCTGTCTCCCGAAAAGCGTGGTCGGTGGTGCCGGCGGTACACGGTGGCGGACGTGGCCGCTGGTCCGTGGCTGTGTTCCGTGCGGCTGGGGGACCCACACCGGAATGCGCAGTTGAACACGCGACCGTGAACTCAGGGACTAAGGCCAACAGATGCCCGACACCACGTTGCTGCTCGGCGGCCGGATCCATACGCCGGGCAGCCCCGACGCGACCGCGATGGCCGTCACAGGCGACACCGTCGCCTGGATCGGCGCCGACAGCGTCGGCCGTGCCCTGCATCCCGAGGCCAGGGTGGTCGATCTCGACGGTGCTTTCGTGGCACCCGCCTTCGTCGACGCCCACGTTCACGCGACGTCGACGGGGCTGTTGCTCAACGGGCTCGACCTGACCGGTTGCGCGTCCCTGACGGAGTTCCTGCACGCGCTGCGCGACCACGTCGCCGAGCACCCGGGGACCCTGGTGTGGGGGCACGGCTGGGACGAGACGTGGTGGCCGGAGCGGAGGCCCCCCTCCAGGGCCGAGATCGACGCCGCCGCCGACGGTGCTCCCGTGTACCTGTCCCGCATCGACGTGCACTCGGCGCTGGTCTCGAGCGCGCTGATCGAACGGGCACCGCTGTCCCGGGGCGCGGAAGGCTGGAGTGAGCACGGCCCGCTGACCAGAGTGGCCCACCACCACGCCCGCAGCGCCGCGCGGGAGTCGTTGGGCACCGGACAACGTCGCGAGGCCCAGCTCGCCTTTCTGCGGCACGCCGCATCCCGAGGCATCGCCAGCGTGCACGAGTGCGGGGGCCCCGACATCTCGGGGCCCGACGACCTCGCCGACCTGCTGGCCCTGGCCGCGGGAGGGGACCTGCCCGAGGTCGTGGGTTACTGGGGAGAGCTGGGCGCGGTGGACAAGGCCCGCGAGCTCGGCGTTCACGGACTGGGCGGTGATCTGTTCGTCGACGGGGCGATGGGCTCGCGCACGGCGGCGTTGCGGGATCCCTACACCGACGACCCGAGCACCGCCGGGGTGCTGTACCTGGACGCCGAGTCCGTGGCCGAGCACGTCGTCGAGTGCACGCGCAACGAGCTTCAGGCCGGGTTCCACGTCATCGGTGACGCCGGTGTCGCCGAGGTCACCGAGGGATTTCGCCGGGCGGCTCTCGAAGTGGGGATACCGGCGCTGGCGAGCATGCGGCACCGCCTGGAGCACCTGGAGATGGTCGACTCGGGGCAGGCCGCCGAGCTCGGTCGCTACGGTGTGGCCGCCTCGGTCCAGCCGCAGTTCGACGCGGCCTGGGGCGGGTCGGCGGACATGTACGCACGCCGCCTGGGCTCCGAGCGGGGAACCCGGCTGAACCCCTTCTCGCAGCTGGCCGCCGAGGGGGTGCTGTTGGCTTTCGGGTCCGACGCACCGGTGACCACGGTGAACCCGTGGAGCGCGGTGCGGGCGGCGGTCAACCATCGCACCGAGGGCTTCGGGGTCTCACCGCGAGCGGCGTTCACCGCTCACACTCGCGGAGGTTGGCGAGCCGCCGGTGTCGACGACGGGGTGACCGGCACGCTCGTGCCCGGCGCACCCGCCACCTACGCGATCTGGGACGTCGACGATCTCGTGGTCGCGGCCCCGGACTCCCGCGTGCAGCGGTGGTCGACCGACCCGCGTTCGGGAGTGCCCGCGCTGCCGGACCTCGGTGCGCAAGCGCGGCTACCGCGGTGCCTGCGCACCGTCCTGCGTGGCCGGACGCTGTACGCGCGCGATGTCGGCGACGAGGAGCACACGATCCCCTGATCGCGTGACGCTCGTCGCTCTAGACTGGCCGGTATGAGTGAGCCCACGGACCCTTCGATTCGTGCCTCCGACGCCGAGCGCGAAAGAGTCGCCGACACGCTGAACGAAGCCGTCGGCGAGGGACGCCTGACGCTGGAGGAGTTCAGCCAGCGAGTCGACGAGGTTTATCGCACCACCACCCGTGCCGAGCTGGAGCGGTTCACCGCCGATCTTCCGGCGGAGGGACGCGGCGCCGCCGCGCCTCCGGAACGAGCGAACGGTGGGAAGAAGCGCTGGAAACTGGCGGTCCTGGGCGGCTCGGACTACAAGGGCCGATGGCGCGTGCCCGCGAGGATCGGGTTCTTCGCGTTCCTGGGCGGTTCGACGATCGACCTGTGCGAGGCCGAGCTGCAGTCCGGGGAGGTGGAGATCACGCTGGTCTCGGTGCTGGGCGGGTCCGACGTCGTCGTGCCGAAGGGCGTGCGGGTGGAGGTCGACTCGACCGATCTCCTCGGGGGGAACACCATCAAGATCGACGAGGACGCCGTCGTCGCGAACTCACCCGTGGTGCGCGTCCGGGCCTACTCGGTGCTCGGAGGCAACGACGTCCGCCACCCGAAGGAGCGGTTGGTGGACAAGTGGCGCCGCCTGACGGACTGACCGGCTTCGCGCCGACCGCCCTCGCGTACATTGGGCTGGTGCGTGACCGCTGCGTCGAGGTCGCGAGCACTTGTACGTTCGTCCCGCCCGTCCGGCGGGGACCGCATGGCCGAGAAGGTTGATCGGGTGGTTGTTCCCACGGTGAGCTCGCGGCGCGAGAAGCCGGTCGGAACCCGCCGAGCCCGCTTCCCCGGACGTGCCGTGTGGGCGCGGATGGCGCTGGCCGTCGCGGCCGGGCTGGTGCTGTATCTGTCCGCGCCTCCGCGCCAGTCGTGGTGGCTGGCTCCGCTGGCCTTCGCCGGATTCGTCGCCACTCTGCACGGTCGGCGTGCCCGCGCCGGTTTCGGCTACGGGATGCTGTTCGGGCTGGCCTACGTGCTGCCGCTGCTGTGGTGGCTGCTGGACTTCCTGGGGACGCGGTTCGGGCCGTGGCCCTGGCTGGGCGTGGCCGCGGTCGAGGCGCTGTTCTACGGTCTGGCCGGAGCCGGGATGGCTCGCGTGAGCCGGCTGCCCGCCGCGCCGGTGTGGCTGGGGGCGGTCTTCGTCGGTGCGGAACTGCTCCGATCCCACTTCCCGTTCGGTGGTTTCCCCTGGGGACGGGTGGCCTTCACCCAGGCGAGCGGAGCTCTGCTGCCGCTGGCCTCGCTGGGCGGAGCGGCGCTGGTGACGTTCGCGGTGGCGCTGATCGGCGCGGGTGCGGTGGAGTGCCTGCGACGCCTCCGCCGCAGGCGTCGGGCGCTGATCCCCCCGGTGGTCACGGTGCTGGTTCCGGTGGTGCTGGCCCTGGCGGTGACTCCGACGATCGGAACGGCGGCCAACGCGGGCACGGCCCGGGTCGCCGTGGTGCAGGGCGATGCCCCCAACATCGGGCTGGACCTGCTCTACGCCGGTGAGGTGCTCCACGACAACCACGTTCGTCAGGCCGCCGACCTCGTGGAGGACGTGCGGGCCGGCCGGGTGCGGCCTCCGGACTTCGTCGTGCTGCCCGAGTCCGTGGGCTCCTGGGGCCCCGAGCGCCGGGACCCGGCGCTGAGTCGCATCGCCGCCCAGCTCGGTGTCCCCCTGGTGGTCGGCGGCATCGCCGAGAACGCCGACGGCAGCCTCCGCAACAAGGCCGTGCGCTGGGACCCCCAGCAGGGCGCCACCGCCGGGTACACCAAGCGGCACCTCGTGCCGTTCTCGGAGAAGATCCCGATGCGCACCGTGGCCGGTATGGTGACCCCCTTCGTGGACAAGTTCCAGCAGAACATGCTGCCCGGCCACGAACCCGGCGTGTTCGACGTGGGACCGGCCCGGCTGGGAGTGGGGCTGTGCTTCGACGTGGCCTACGACGACGTGTTCACCGGGGCGGTGCGCTCCGGAGCCACGTTGCTGGCCGTGCCCACGAACAACGCCTGGTTCGGCGACTCGGGGATGAGTCAGCAGCAGTTGGCGATGTCGCGGTTGCGCGCCGTCGAACACGGCCGGTCCGTACTGGTCGCGGCGACCAGCGGGGTCAGTGCGATCGTGCGTCCGGACGGCACGGTGGCTCAGCGCACCGAGCAGTTCACCGCCGAGACCCTGTCGGCCGAGGTGCCGCTGCGCTCGTCCTCGACCCCGGCGACCCGGCTGGGTGCCCTGCCGAAATGGGTGTTGACCGGGTTGGGGGCCGCGGCGGTGGCCACCACGCTGTGGCGGCGGCCACGGTGGCGGGGAGGCCTCCGGGACCAGGCCGCGGTCACGCACCAGGATTGATCGGCGAAGAACCGAGAGATGCTTTTCCCGCGGATGCCGACCACGATCGGCAAGGCCACACCAGGAGGGGACAGATGACCAACGAGCGGCGTCGAGCCGGTCAGCACACCCACGGCTCGGTCCTCGTGATCATCCCGACCTTCAACGAGCGGGAGAACATCGGTCCGATCGTGCTGCGCGTGCGGGAGGCCCTCGCGGAGGCGCACATCCTCGTCGTCGACGACGGCAGCCCGGACGGTACGGGCGCGCTGGTCGAGGCGCTGGCCGCCGACGACGATCACCTGCACGTGCTGCACCGGACGGGCAAGTCCGGGCTCGGTGCGGCGTACGTCGCGGGATTCGACTGGGGCATGGAACGCGATTACGGCGTGCTGGTCGAGATGGACGCCGACGGTTCCCACGCCCCCGAGGACCTCCCCCGGTTGCTCGCCGGTCTCGACGAGGCCGATGTCGTGCTGGGATCGCGCTACGTCGAGGGCGGACAAGTGATCAACTGGCCGTGGCACCGCACCTTGCTGTCCCGCGGGGCCAACGTGTACTCCAAGCTGGCCCTCGGTGTCGGTGTCGACGACCTCACCAGCGGATTCCGGGCCTACCGCAGCACGGTGTTGCGGCGGGTCAAGTTGTACGACGTGGCTTCGCAGGGATACTGCTTCCAGGTGGACCTGGCCTGGCGCGCGGTCGAGGCCGGCTTCCGGGTGATCGAGGTTCCGATCACGTTCGTCGACCGGGAGAGCGGCGAGTCGAAGATGAGCGGCTCGATCGTGCGGGAAGCCCTGATCCGGGTGACCAAGTGGGGACTGCGGCGGCGCGCCAACCAGCTGCGGCGGTGGGGGCGAGCCTGATCACGGGCATACGTCGAGCGCCCGGAGTCCACGGACTCCGGGCGCTCGAAACGTGCCGGTACGGTGCTCGGGAAGTGCTTCGCCACAACGGGAGCCACCCGCTCCGCGTACGCAGTCGGGTTCTGGCACCACTGCGCAAGCCGTCCCGGAAGGCTCGTCAAGAGGAGCGGCTGCGTCGCCCTCGCAACGTCTCCAGCCGCTCGTTGAGCAGTTCTTCCAGTTCGGGCACGCTGCGACGCTCCAGCAGCATGTCCCAGTGGGTGCGCGGTGGCTTGGCCTTCTTCTGCTCCGGTTGATTTCCGTCGATGATCTTCGACTCGGTGCCGTGCAGGCGGCACTCCCACGTCGGCGGGATCTCGGCGTCATCGGAGAAGGGCACCTCGAACTCGTGGTCCTTGGTGCAGGCGTAACGCACCGTCCGGCGCGGTGCGAGATCGTGGTTGCGGTCGTTCTCGTAGCTGACCGCTCCGAGGCGACTACCACGCAGCACGCGATCGGCCATGACGGTTCCTTTCCTTCGGCCGGGGAGGTCCCCAGGCGGTTGTGCTCACCGAGTGCAACGACGGCGGACCCGCCTTGTGTTCCCGGTGCGGGGTTGGTGATTGCCGTCGGTGACATCCCCCACCCGCTGACGACGATCCCTCACCGGGAAAGGCGTTGCGGCCGCGGGGGCGATGCGGGTACCCGGCAATCCATAGGTGCATCCGAACGAGTGATGGTGCCAGACGAGGTGTCGGCGGGACCAAACGAGTCGGCGTTCGCACATCCGATTGGGACCGAGATCACGCCGCCCTTCGGTCGTCCGGGGGGAGTCTTCTCCCCGCCCTCGTCACGTACCGTGGTATTTCCTGTTGTCGAGTATAACGACACAACGTACTGGCATATTCCGCGAGTGTCCCTGATTCCCGTCGGCGTGTCGGACGTGTCCCCCGGAAGGAACCTCAGGTGATTCGGGGAACGGGGTTGCCCACCTGCTGGATGGCTCGGCGCACGGGCACGAGCGAGACGAGCACGAGCCCCACCACGAAGAATCCCACCAGCGAGATGATGGCCAGCCGGAAGGATCCTGTGGCCTGGCCCACGGTGGCGAACAACAGCGGTCCCAGCCACGACGTGGAACGTTCCCCGATCTCGTACAGCGAGAAGTACTCCGCCTCCTTGCCCGCGGGGACCATCTGGCTGAACACCGAGCGGGACAGGGCGTTGGTCCCGCCGAGGACGAGACCGATGCCCGCGGCCACGCCGTAGAACTGCCACAACCGGCCCTCCTGCACGAAGTAGGCCGCGCCGAGGACCAGCACCCAGACCACCAGGCTGGCCATGATCGTTCTCTTGGCGCCGAGGTGCCGGGCCAACCATCCGTGCAGCATGCCCCCGAAGAAGGCGATGAACTGGACGATCAGGATGGTCACGATCAGCGCTTCCTGCGCCAGTCCCAGTTCCAGCCTGCCGTACTGCGCCGCGACCTTGGTGACCGTGTTGATCCCGTCGGTGAAGACCATGTAGGCACCGAGGAAGCCCAGCGTGAGCGGGAAGTACCTGGCCTGGCGCGCCGTGGACAGCAGCTGCCGGAATCCGGCGGTCAACACCGATCGTCCGGTGTTCGGCTCGTGCGGCTGCCGCCGTCCCCGAAGCGCGGTCAACGGCAGGAGCGTGAACAGCGCCCACCAGACGCCGCTGGACAGGAACACCAGTCGCACGGCGGCGTCCGTGCTCAGGCCGAGCGCGTCGTGCCCGAGGTAGAGCAGCAGGTGCAGCGCCAACGCGGTGCCGCCGCCGAGGTACCCGAAGGCCCAGCCCCGCGAGGAGAGCCGGTCCCGCTCGTCGGCGTCGGCGATCTCCGGCAGCAGCGAGTAGTAGACCACCACCGCCACGCCGTAGCAGATGTTGGCCACCACGAACAGCGCGACCCCGAGCTGCCAGTTCCGGTTGGCGACCAGGGCCAGTGCCGCGGTCGCCGCGGCGCCGCCGAACGCCGCTCCCGCCAGTATCGCCGGCTTGTTGCGGGTCCGATCGGCGATCGCCCCGGTGATCGGCAGTACCAGGACCTGCACCAGCGTGGCCGCCGACAACAGGTAGCCCCACAGCGCCCCCGCGGGGAAGTTCGCCCCGAGCAACGAGATGTCGCACCGGCGCAGCGCGTCCCCCCCGGGGCAGGGGACGGGGCCGTTGCGGGCGAGATCGGCCTCGGCGGCTCTCGTGGCCACCGTCGTCAGGTACAGCGACAGGAAGACGGTCGTCACCGACGTCGGAAACACCGAGTTGGCCCAGTCGTACCAGCACCAACCGCGGTGTTCCCTGCGCCGCGCGAGATCCGGAGGGCTTTTCTCGCCCAGCACGCTCATTCGTCCTGTCCTCTCGGGGCCGTCTCGATCACCAGGCCGTACTGTTTCGGTTCACGCCGGCGGTAGCAATGCGTATTTTCACTCAGTTCGGCAGGGGAACGGCCTGTTCCCGCCACTGGCCGCGCTGCCGCAGTACCCCGCGGAGCACGTCGGGGCGGTCGGTGACCAGGCCGTCGAGGCCGAGATCGAGCAACGAGATCATTTCCGCGGCGGTGTCGACGGTCCAGGCGTGCACCTCCTGGCCCCAACGGCGCGCGGTGCGGACGAACCGCGGATCGAGCACTCGAACACGTCCGTGCACGGGAGGTACCTGCGCCGCGCAACCGCGCACGAACGGACGAAAGGGGAACCCGAGGCCGCGTGATCCCGCCCACAGCAGAGTGACCGACTGCTGTCCCATCGACGTCAGCAACCGTTTCCCGCCGACGCGACGAAGCAACCGCAGCGTGACCTCGTCGAAGGAAGCCAGGCACACGCGGTGCCATGCGGCGTGACGAGCGATCGTGCGCAGGACAGGGTACGCGGCGTCACGCGTCTTGACGTCGATGTTGAACTTCGTCGTCGGCAGCTCCTCCAAGGCGTCGTCGAGTCGACACACCGGCTCGCGCCCACCGATCAGCGCCGAGCGCACCTCCGACCAGCGCAGTCGGTCGATCCGGCCGGAGCGGTCGGTGATGCGCTCGAGATCGGGATCGTGGTGGACCACGACGACCTCGTCGGCGGTGACGTGCACATCGGTCTCCACGTAGTGAAAACCCTCGGTCGCGGCTCGCCGGAAGGCGCTCAACGAGTTCTCCATGCCGTCGAGCTCGTCGGTGTGCCACCCGCGGTGGACGAAGGCGCGCGGCCAGGGGCCGTGCAGGAATGGATGTCTCACACCGGCTACTCTGCACGATCGGCCGACGGCGTGGTGGCGCAGGCCGCGCCGCGCGAACGGTTAGCGTGGTCGATCGTGGACACGTTGAACGAGGCCGAACCCCAGACCCCACGACGACGTTCCGTCCGACACTGCTTCTGGTGCGGGTGCCGGATCCCGGATTCGGGACGTAGTGGACGTCCCCGGCTGTACTGCGGCCAGTCCTGCCGGCAACGGGCCTACGAACGCCGTACCGCCATGCATCGTGGCGGCCTGCCGGAGGATTCGTTCCTGCTGTCGGCCACGGAGCTGGAGGACCTGCAGGATCGACTGTTCCAGCTGCGCTGCGCGGCCGAGGACGTCGTCACGGCGATCGAGGACGGCGCCGACAGCCCCGAACTGAGGCAGATGGCGGCACAGCTCAGCGAGGTGGCCGGAAAGCTCGAACGACTGCGGTGATCGGGGAGTGATCCGGGCATTGTCAAACACCCCCCGGTTCCTCCAGGATAGGCGCTGAATTCTGGCCCTTTCCCGAGAAGGCCGGTGAGTCGCGAGTGAGCGAAATCCGGCCCGAGGTCGACGAGGAAACGAGGACGTGCCTCCATCCCACGCCGTGCGCGGCTTGCGCCGCGCGGAACTGATCACCATCGATCCCGAGGCCGCGGTCCGCTTTCACCGAGCGCTGCTGGACTGGCTGGTACTGCCTTCCGAGGAGGGAATCGACTGCTGGGTGGGTGAGCGACGTTGTGCCGTGGTTCGTGAGCCCGGGGACGGTGAACGACCGGGGTGGAGCCTCGTTTTCGCCGGATCCGCCGATGACGACCTGCTGCGGGGGCCGGCGGGGACGTGCGCGACGACGGCGAAGGGCCGTGTGCAACACGGTCCGTGGGCGCCGAAACCGCGTCGCGGTGAGCCCTGCTGGGTCGAACTGTGCACTGAGGACGCCGACGAGGCCGATGCCTTCTGGAGCGAGCGGCTGAACTGGTCGGCGACGAGAAACTCCGCGGACACCACCTACTCGGTCGAGGACAGGCCCATCGCGAGCCGCGCGGCGCGTCCCGAGCTCGGTGATCGCGCGGCGTGGTCGTGCTACTTCGTCGTCACCGATCTCGACCGGGCCGCCGAGCAGGTGCGGGAACTGGGCGGAAGCCTGCTGGGGCGGTTCGAGCACCCCGTCGTGGGCGAGGCCGTGCTCATCGCCGATCTCGAGGGTGCGGTGTGCGCGTTGACCGGCAAAACCGAGTCCTGGGGCGGCTGAGGCGAGGTTTCCTCGTCGGGATGACCACTACGATCCAGCCGGGAACGGTCGGGTACCCGATCACCGGGCTTACCGCGGGACCTGCCGCCGAATTGACTGAGTGAGTGCTCACTCATGGCATGGTGTCGTGACCGGACACCAACCTCGACGCCGAGCGCCGGCGATGAGTTCCGAGCAGCGGCGGGCCGAGATCGTGCGGGCCACCCTGCCGCTGCTGATCGAGCACGGGGCGAACATCAGCACCCGCCGGATCGCCCGGGCCGCCGACGTCGCCGAGGGGACGGTCTTCCGGGTCTTCGCGGACAAGGACGAGCTGCTGCGAGCCTGCGTGTCGGAGGCGTTTCGGGCCGACGACATCTCCGCCCGCATCCGGGCGATCCCGACGGACCGGGACGTCGAGGCGCGGTTGACCGAGGCCGCACTGCTGGTCCTGGCCCAGTGGACCCGTCTCGGCGAGCTGCGACGCAACCTCGCGAGCTCGGACCACGACATCCACCACCGCGATCCCGGCAGCACGGACCGCTCCGCGCGAGAAGGCGGGGAGCGGTTCATGCGGGAGCTCACCGACGCGATCGCCACGCTGCTCGTCGGGGAGGAGCAGCGGCTCCGGATGCCGGCCGCCGAGATCGCCCGGTTGTTCCTCGGCCTGCTGATGAGCACGAAGTTCGATCCCCACGCCCGTGAGGACGAGCGGGTCGCGGTCGCCCGGCGCGTCGACGTGCTGCTGCACGGCGTCCTGGCGAGCTGAGCAGCACCCGTCACGACGGGACCCATCACGACGAGAAGGACACCATGACGAGACCGCCCATCGAAGTCGAGCACGTCAGCAAGACCTTCGGCAAGTTCACCGCCCTCGACGACGTGAGCCTGACCGTGCCGAAGGGCGCGGTCCTCGGGTTGCTCGGCCA
Source organism: Halosaccharopolyspora lacisalsi (assembly GCF_014137975.1). Lineage (GTDB taxonomy): Bacteria > Actinomycetota > Actinomycetes > Mycobacteriales > Pseudonocardiaceae > Halosaccharopolyspora > Halosaccharopolyspora lacisalsi. The sequence continues at coordinate 1,077,842 of NZ_JACGWZ010000001.1, forward strand.
CAACGGAGCGGGAAAGACCACGCTGGTCAACATCCTGAGCACGCTGCTGCCCGCCAGCAGCGGCACGGCCAGGGTCGCCGGGTTCGACGTCACCGGCCAGCGCAGGCAGGTGTGCGCCCGGATCGGGTTGACCGGCCAGTTCGCCTCCGTGGACGAGCAGCTGTCCGGCCGGGACAACCTGGTGCTCATCGCCAGGCTGCTCGGCGCGAACAAGCGCGAGGCCAAGCACCGGGCCGAGGAGCTGTTGAGCCTTTTCGACCTCACCGAAGCGGCCAAGCGCCCGGCGCGCACCTATTCCGGCGGGATGCGGCGCCGACTGGACCTGGCGGCCAGTCTCGTGGGGAACCCGGACGTGATCTTCCTCGACGAGCCCACCACCGGACTCGACCCGACCAGCCGGATGGGCATGTGGCGGATCGTGGAGAGCCTGGTCGAGGACGGAACCACGGTGCTGCTGACCACCCAGTACCTCGAGGAGGCCGACCGGCTGGCCGACTCGATCACCGTGCTCTCCAGCGGCCGGATCGTGGCCTCCGGAACGGCCGAGGAACTCAAGGCGCGGGTCGGGCAGCGCACCGTGACCGCGACCCTGGCCGACCCCGGTGACGCGGAGGCCGCGCTGCGGGCGTTCACGGCCGCCGGGTTCGGTCCCGGCCACGACGAGGAGCGGCGCACGATCACCGCACCGGTGACCGCATCGCACGAGCTCGCCGTCGTCGTCCGAGCCCTGGACGAGGCGGGAGTCGAGGTCAGCGGTCTCGGCCTCGGCGAACCCACGCTGGACGACGTCTACCTCGCCCTCGCCCACTCCCATTCCGCAGCCTGACGATCGGGAAAGGCCTCATGACAACGACGTTGACAGCCCGGAGAACCGACGGCGACGAGCTCTTGTCCTCCCGCCGCGAGTGGCACGGTGCCGGTGTCGGAACCCAGGTGCTGGTGCTGACGGGGAGGTCGTTGCGCGCGGTGCTGGCCGACCCGCGGATCGTCATCTTCAGCCTGCTCCAGCCGCTGATCATGCTGACGCTGTTCAGCCAGGTCTTCGGCAAGGCCCTGATGGGCAGCATCTCCACCGCCGGCGGTGGCTACATCAATTACCTGATGCCCGCGATCCTGGTCACCAGCGGTATCGGTGCCGCGTTGCAGTCCGGCGTCGGGCTGATCACCGACATGAAGAACGGGGTGCTCGCCCGGTTCCGCTCGCTGCCGATCCGGATGGGGGCGGTGTTGCTGGGTCGCAGCCTCGCCGACCTGGTCCGCACCGCCGTCCAGTTGGTGGTCCTGCTGCTGGCGGCCGTGGTCCTGTTCGGCTTCTCCCCGGCGGCCGGACTGGTGGGGACCTTCGGCGCGTTGCTGCTGGCGCTGCTGGTGAGCTGGTCGCTGACCTGGGTCTTCCTCGCGATCGCGTCCTGGGTGCGCAAGGAGGAGGTCATGCAGAGCATCGGGTTCCTGGCGATGTTCCCGCTGATGTTCGCCTCCAGCGCGTTCGTCCCGCTGGACGCGCTGCCGACCTGGCTGCGGGTCGTGGCCACGATCAACCCGCTCACCTACGCGGTCGACGCCTCCCGGGACCTGTCGTTGGCGCTGCCCACCGGCACCGGGGTGATCTCGGCGCTGGCCACCAGCGCACTGCTGCTGGTCATCGGTGCCGTGTTCGCGATCAGGGGCTTCCGCCGCCCGCTGTGAGCGTCGGGAAGGGCCGGTACCGGAACGCGCCCGGTACCGGCCGACGTCCTACTTCCCGACCTTGACGACGAAGTTCGTCGAGGTGGTGGTGCCGCGGTGCTTCACGGTCGCGGTGACCGTGGCGACACCCTCGTCGCGGGTTCGGACGACACCGCGGTCCACCGAGACCACGTCGGAACGGTTGCTCCGGTAGTGGACGACCATCCCGGGCGGGAGGGGTTTCCCGGACCCGTCGGCGACGTGGCCGCGGAGGGTCCCGTCGTTCATCGACACCGTCAGCCGCGGCTGGACCACGGTGTCGCTCGGGAACATCTTGCGGACGGTGATCCCCCGCTCGGCGTCTCCGGAAGCGCGGGGTGTGGCGCTGACGGTGGCGGGAACCGGCCTCAGGTCACCGTGGACCCGGATCTCGTGCTGCTGCTCGATGTTCGAGCTCGACCGACCGAGCTGGAGGGTGTAACCGCCCTCGGCGACCTCGTAGCGGTCGTGCTGCTGGTCGAACAGGGCCAGCTCGCGGACCGGCAGGGTGAACTCGACGCGCTTGGTCTGCTGCGGCTGCAGCGAGACCTTCTCGAAGCCCACCATGCGCTTGTTCGGCCGTTGCGGATCGTCCGCCCGCGACGAGGCCGCGTAGAGCTGGACCACCTCGGACCCCGGCGCGCCGCCGGTGTTGGTGATGTTCGCGCTGGCGTGCACCTTCCCGTTCGGAGTGACGTGCTCGCGGTCGATCCGCAGGTCGGCGTACTCGAACTTCGAGTAGCTCAGTCCGTGCCCGAAGGGGTACGACACCGGCCCGTCGAAGTACATGTAGGTCCGCCCCGTCCGGGAGTCGGTCGGCCGGAGCTCGTAGTCGCCGATCGGCGGGAGCTGGGACTCGTCCCGGTACCAGGTGAAGGGCAGGTGCCCGCTCGGGTTCTCGTCGCCGAGCAGCACGTCGGCCAGCGCCGAACCCTTGCGCTGCCCATTGTAGGAGCTCCACAGCATGGCCGACACGTCGTCCTCGAAGCTGCTGACGTCGACCTGGCCGATCGTCTCCATGTGGACGACGGTGTTCGGGTTCTTCGCCGCCACCTCGTTGATCAGTGCTGTCTGGGGCTTCGGCAGGGCGAGCGACTCGCGGTCCTTCTCCTCCTGGGCCGTGGTCCCGTCGGTGCCGGCGTAGACGACGGCGGTGTCGTAGTTCGCCGCCTCGGCCACGGTTTCGGTGTTGAGCTGGTGCTTCGTCCCCGGAGCGGTTCCGGGGAGGTGGTCCACCACCGCCCGGGGATTGACGGACTCGATCGCGGCCTTGATGCCCTCGTAGCCGTTGACGCTGTTGGCCCGACCGGCGGGACCCTGGTTGCTGGAGTAGCCACCGAGATACATCTGGTCCGGATCGGCGTGGTCGCCGATCACGGCCACCCGGTACGGCCCGGACTTCGGCACCTTCAGCGGCAGCAGCTTGTCACCGTTGCCCGCGGCCTCGTTCTTCAGCATCACGATGGCCTCGGAAGCGGCCTCCTCGGCGAGCTTCAGCCGCTCCGGGGTCTGGGTCACCGCGTCGTTGGCGTCGGAGTTCTCCCAGCTTCCCCTCGGGACGCGCTCGCGTGCCCGCTGCACCCAGGGAACCCGGTTCGGGTCGTCGAACTCGCCCAGCTTGATGCGCACCGTGAACATCCGGACCAGCGAGGCGTCCATGAAGTTCTCGGTGTAGGTGCCGTTCTGGGTCTTGATGCCCTGCTCGACGGCGGTGGGCAGCGTGTTGCCGTAGTTGTGCTCGTCGTGCAGGCCCTGGTTGCAGTTGAGGTCGACCCCCGCGGCGTTGGCGAAGGCGTTGCGCTCGACGTGGTCCAGCGGCTCGTCGTGGCCCCGCGGTGCCCAGTCGTGCCCGTGCTGGATCTCGTAGACCGAGTCGCAGTCCGAGGTGAAGAACCCCTCGAATCCGAACGTCTTGCGGGCCAGCCCGTCCAGCAGCGGCACGCTGGCGGAGGTGGGAACCCCGTTGACCCGGTTGTACGAGGACATGATCGAGGCGGGGTGACTGTTGCGGATCACCTTCTCGAACGGCGCCGCGTAGTACTCGCGCAGCGCCCGTTCGTCCATGTCGGACGATCCGGTGGTGCGGTTGAACTCGCTGTTGTTGGCCGCGAAGTGCTTGATCGTGGTGCTCGTCTTCAGGTAACCCTCCGCCTTCGGCAGCAGGTTGCCGTTCTTGTCCTTGCCCTCCATGCCGTTGACGTACTGCGAGGCCATCTTCGCGGTCAGGCCGGGGTCCTCGCTGAAGGTCTCGTCGTTGCGTCCCCACCGGGGATCGCGGCCGAGGTTGATCGTCGGCGAGTAGAAGTTGAGGTTGAGCGCGTTGTCCCGGACGACCTCGCGGGCCTCGCTGGAGGTCCTGCTCGCCACGCGGTGCATCAGGTCCGGGTTCCAGGTCGAACCCATGGACAGGCTGATCGGGTAGGACGTGGTGTTGGTCAGGACGTCGGGGTTGGCGTCGTCCTCGGTCTGCTCCCGCGCGACCCCGTGCAGGGCCTCGTTCCACCACCCGTAGGCGCGGACTCCGAGGCGGGGGATGGCGGGTGCCCGGCTGCTGACCATCTGGGAGGCCTTCTCCTCCGTGGTCATGCGCGAGACGAGGTCGACCGCGCGTTCCTCGGCCGAGTAGGACGGGTCCTGGTAGATCGGGGTGTCGGCCTCCGCGGCGATGGCCGGGCTGGTGGACGCGGCGCAGGTCACGCACAGGCCGAGCGCGGCCAGCAGCCGTAACGGTCTCTTTCTCAAGGAGAACTCCGTTCTCTCGGTTTTTCGGTGACCCGGTCGGAGCCGTCAGGAGCGGGCCTGACCGGGTGCTTCCTCCTTCGGCGTCGCGTGCAGTTCGGTTTCCAGCCCTTCGAGGCTGCGTCCACTGGTCTCCGGAACGAGGTGGTGGACGAAGAACAGCGACACGACGCCGAACGCGGCGAAGACGAGCATGGACAAGCCCTGGCCGATCACGGCGAGCACGACCGGGAAGGCCAGTGAGACGACGAAGTTGGCCGCCCAGTTGCCGCAGGTGGCCAACCCCTCGGCGGGACCACGGATGCGCAGCGGGAACAGCTCGGGAAGCATCACCCAGACGATCGGTCCCCAGGTGGCGCCGAAGGAGGCGATGTAGGTGGCCAGGCACACGATGGTGATCACGGCGACCGTCGAGCCCGAGGCACCGACGATCAGCGTCAGAATCCCCAGGACCCCGAGGCTCAGGCTCATGCCGGTACTGCCAGCCAGCAGCAGGCGCTTCCGGCCGATCCGGTCGGTGTAGCGGACCGCGACCAGGGTGAACAGCAACATGACCGCGCCGATGCCGACCTGCGCCGCGATCGAGGCGGCCTCGCCCATGCCGAGCTGGGTCAGCGTCGTCGGGGCGTAGTAGATGATGGTGTTGATGCCGACGAACTGCTGAAGCACGGCCAACCCGAGGCCGATGGTCAGGGCGGGGCGAATCCAGGGGGACGTCAGGTCCCGCCAGCCGGCCTCCTCGCGAGCCTGCCGTTCGGCGGCCTCGATCTCCTCGAACGCCTCGTCGATCTCCTCGGGGGCTCGGGTGCGCTCCAGGACCTCCCGGGCCTCATCCATCCGGTTGCGACTGGCCAACCAGCGGGGCGTCTCCGGCATGAACAGCATCCCGACGAACAGCGCCACCGCGGGGATCACGCCGAGACCGAGCATCCAGCGCCAGGCCTCCCAGGGAGCCAGGGCGTAGTCGACGACGTAGGCCAGCAGGATGCCCGTCGTGATCAGCAGCTGGTTCAGCGAGGTCAGCGTCCCCCGAATGCGGGTGGGGGAGATCTCGGCGATGTACATCGGCACGATGACTGAGGCCAGGCCGACACCGATGCCGATCACGAACCGCGAGGCGACGAGGGTCAGGACATCGGGGCTGAACGCGGCCCCCAGCGATCCCACGGCGAACACGCACGCCGCGATCAGCGTCATCACCCGCCGCCCCAGCCGGGCGGCCAGGCTGCCGCTGATCAACGCTCCGACCATGGCGCCGACGAGCAGCCCGCTGGTGACGAGTCCCTGCAGGAAGGCGTTGTCCTCGATGCCCAGCGGGCCCTTGAGGTACAGCAGCGCTCCGGAGATCACTCCGGTGTCGTAGCCGAACAGCAGCGCCCCGATCGCGCACACCGTCGCGGCCAGATACACCGAGCGCCCACTGCGTGGCCGTCTCGGCTGATTCGTGTTGGTCACTTCGGACTCCTTCGAGACTCAGGCGGAATGGTTGTTCGTCGTGCGGTCACGGGCGGCTGCTGCCGCGATCCCGTGGCCCCCGTCGGGAGGCTCGCGCGCGGTTCCGGTGCTTCGAAGCGGTCGAGCTCGCCGTACCAGCGGTCGACGCGGTCGGTGAGTCACGTCGATACCGGCGGGCCCTTTTCCGGGGTGTTCTCCGGAGATCGCCGCGTTCGACCGGCCAGGGCGTCGCAGATCTCGGTGGCCGCGGGCGGGGCGTCCCGGCGGATCGCCCCGACCGCGACGAACACCAGCATCGACACCAGGACCGGCGAGGCCACGGTGATCGCCTCGCTCATCGACCACGCGTACTTGGTCAGGCCGTAGGTGATCAGTCCGGCGGCCCACGAGGTCAGCGCGGCTGTGGGGCCGATGTGGCGGAACGGGCGCAGCATTCCCAGCATCAACGGGATCGAGATCGGTCCGATGAGCGCTCCGACCCAGGTCAGGATGATGCCGAGCACGCCACCGAGCGCCTCGGCGTTGACGGCGATGACCACGCTGAGGAACACGAACACCACCGTCAGCACGCGGCCGGCCAGCAGGCCCTGCCGGTCGGTGAAGCGCGCGGCACGGTGCGAGATCTTCGGCAGCACGTCACGGGTCATGACCGCCGAGATCGCGGTGGCGTCGGAGGCGGCCATGGCCATGGTGTGGGAGAAGAACCCGACCAGGACCAGCCCGAGCAGCCCCGAGGGCAGGAACTCCAGAGCCATCCGGGCGTAGGCGTCCTCGGAGTTCGCCACGTCCACCAGCAGTGGCGCGGCGAACATCGGCAGCATGAGCACCAGCGGCCACACCAGGTAGAGCGCACTGGACAGCAGGGCGGTCCGGCGAGCTTCGATCGTGCTGCGGGTGGCGATGTAGCGCTGGGCCAGGTTCCACATGCCGCCGTTGTATTCGAAGGTCTTGACCAGCATGTACACCAGCACGAAGTAGCCCGGGTAGGAGCTGGTGGTCGGGCTGGTGTGCCCCTCGGGCAGCGCCTCCCAGAACGTGACGTAGTTCAGACCGATGTCGGACAGCGCGGTGCCGACCACGGCGAGCATGGCGAAGGCGGCCACGGCCTGGATCACGAACTGGCCGAGTTCGGTCAGCGCGTCCGCCCACAGGCCACCCGCGGTGCAGTAGACCAGGGTGACCGCCGCGGTGGTGACGATGCCCCACACCAGGGGAATCCCGGCGAACTCGGTCATCAGCAGGGCCACCGCCGACCACTTCGCCGCCACGTCGAAAACCTTCAGCGTCGACCCGCTCCAGGCCAGCACCTGCTGCGTGCTGACGTTGAACCGGCGGGCGAGGTACTCCAGAGGGGAGGCGATGTCGTAGTGCACGCGCAACCTGTTCCACTTCGGAGCGAACAGGAAGGCTCCGATCCCGGTGCCGATCGCCAGCGGGAACAGGAACACCACGTACGAGACGATGCCCTGGTCGTAGGCCACCCCGGCGTAGGCCACGAAGATGACGGCGCTGTACCCGGACATGTGGTGCGAGATCCCGGCCAGCCACCAGGGCATCCGGCCGCCGGTGGTGAAGAAGTCCGCCGCGTCGGAGACCTGGCGGTGCGACCACACGCCGATGACGAGCATCACCAGGAGATAACCGGCTATGACCGCCCAGTCGAGTGCGTGCATGTTCCCTTCCCTTCCGCACGCGGTCGTGAGAGGTCCCGCGTGCGGTGTCGGCGCTGCGAGCGTCGATTCCCGGCCGTTACAGCCGGAATGCCTCGCGCGGTTGGCGAACGACGAGGTCGTGCAGTACCTCCGCCGCCGCGTCCTCGTCGATGAGGTGTTCGGCGACCAGCCCGGCCAGGTGGGCCGCGTCGACCCGCCGTGCCGTGTCGTGCCGGGCCGGGATCGAGCAGAATCCACGAGTGTCGTCGATGAATCCCGAGGTGCGGTGGAATCCGGCGGTCTCGGTGACCGCGTCGCGGAATCGGCGCATCGCCCGTGGCGCGTCCAGGAACCACCACGGAGCGCCGAGGTAGACGGACGGGTAGAAACCGGCCAGCGGAGCGAGTTCCCGGGAGAACACCGTCTCGTCGAGCGTGAACACCACGGTCCGGAACCGGGGGTGCGTGCCGAAGCGCTCCAGCATCGGCCGCAGGGACCGGGTGAACTCCGCGGCGAGCGGAATGTCGTGGCCGGTGTCGGGACCGTACCGGCGCAGGGTCTCGGGATGGTGGTTGCGCCCGCTGCCGGTGTGCAGCGCCAGCACCATGCCGTCCTCACTGGACATGCGGGCCATTTCGCCCAGCAGGTGCCGCGAGAGCGTCGCCGCTTCCTCCGTGTCAGCGGTTCCGGCGCGCGCCGCGTCGAACAGCCGGGACGCTTCGGCTTCGTCCAGGAACTCCATGCGCGCGTCCGGGGCGCTGTGGTCGGTCGTCGTCGCCCCGTTCTCCCGGAAGAACTCGCGACGGGACTCCAGCGCTCGGAGCGTTCCGCGGTAGTCACCGGTGTCGATCCCGCCGGCGGCGGCGAGCCGGTCGAGGGCGCGCGGCCATTCCGGGTTCGTCGCGTCGAGGTAGGAGTCCGGCCGGAAGGTCGGGACCACGCGGCCGTGCCACGTGGGGTCCTCCGCGAGAGCCCGGTGATGCCGGAGGTCGTCGGCCGGGTCGTCGGTGGTGGCGAGCACTTCGATGCCGAAGGACTCGTACAGGGCGCGGGGGGACAGTCCGGGTTCGGCCAGCTTGGCGACCAGTTCGTCGTACAGCGCGTCGGCGTTGTCCGCCGACGGTTGCACGGTCACGCCCAGCACGTCGTGGAGTTCGGCTTCCAGCCATTGGCGTGAAGCCGTTCCCAGGAAGAAGTGCCAGTGCGAGCAGAACCGTCGCCACACCTCGCGCGGCGCGGCGGTTTCGGTGCCGTCGCGGTCGGCCAGTCCCAGCTCGGACATGGTGACGCCGTGCGCGTGCAGCAGCCGGGTCACGTAGTGGTCCGGCGTGACCAGCAACGTGGCCGGGTCGCCGAACGGCTGGTCGCGGTCCAGCAGCGCCGCGTCGATGTGGCTGTGCGGGCTGATGATCGGCAGGTCGCGGACCGCCTCGTGCAGCCGCCGCGCGATGGCGCGTTGCTCGGGTTCGGCGGGGAAGAGCCGGTCCGGATGCGGCCGGAGGGGCTTGTTCCCGGACATGGCCCGCGACGCTCCGGAACGAACGGTGGGGTCTGCCTCGGACCGCGCGGCCGGGCTGGTGGTGTGAGCCATGCCGGGAAGGATCGGACGCGAAAGTGACCCCGACAACAGTTTGCCATTATGTGCCATCGCGGTCACGGAAGAGGCGCTACGCCGTTACCGGCGCGGCGGAGCGAATCACCTCCGGTGGCGCGGGTCCGGCCGTGGCGGGCAGGGAACACCCGTCTCCGAGTCTGCCACGAACTCGAGTGGTGCGGTCCTGATCCACCGGATCGGCCGCCGCGGTCGACGACCGCGGCGGCCGATCCGGCTCGAGGCTCGATCAGTCGGTGAGAGCCAGTTCGGTCAGCAGCGCCCGCACCCGGCGGTCGATCTCGTCGCGGATCGGGCGGACCTGGTCGACGGGCTTTCCGGCGGGGTCGTCGAGCTGCCAGTCGAGGTAGCGCTTGCCGGGAAAGACCGGGCACGCGTCGCCGCAGCCCATGGTGACGACCACGTCGGAGGCCTCCACCGACGCGGTGTCGAGCTTGGTGGGAGACTCCCGGCTCAGATCGAGGTCGAGCTCGGCCATGACCTCGACCACGGCCGGGTTGATCTCCTCGGCCGGGGTGGATCCGGCCGAGCGCACGGTCACTCGGCCTCCGGCGTGGTGAGCCAGCAGGGCGGCGGCCATCTGGGACCGGCCGGCGTTGTGCACGCAAACGAAGAGCACTTCCGGGCTGGACACGCGGTCTCTCTCCTTGGGTTCTCGTCGGGCAGCGTTCATCACGTGCTCGGACGCATCATGGGCGCGGGGCGTGCTCGGTGTGTCGGGTCGAGGTGAACCACCGCCGGGCGGCCAGGGAGACGTAGACCAGCGCCACGAGGACGGGGACTTCGATGAGGGGACCCACGACCCCGGCCAGGGCTTGGCCGCTGGTGACGCCGAAGGTGGCGATGGCCACGGCGATGGCCAGTTCGAAGTTGTTGCCCGCGGCGGTGAACGCCAGCGTCGCCGAGCGGTCGTACGGCAGGCCGAGGCCCTTGCCGAGGGCGAACGAACCGGCCCACATGATCGTGAAGTAGGCCAGCAGCGGCAGCGCGATGCGGGCCACGTCGAGCGGCCGGCTGGTGATGGCCTCGCCCTGGAGGGCGAACAGCACGACGATGGTGAACAGCAGCCCGGCCGGTGCCAGCGGGCCGACCTTGGGCAGGAACCGGGCCTCGTACCACTGACGTCCCCTGCCGCGCTCGCCGAACCGGCGGGACAGGTAGCCGGCCAGCAGCGGGATGCCGAGGAAGATCAGTACGGACCGGGCGATGGACCAGGCCGAGACGTCCAGGCCGACGGTGTCCAGCCCGAGCCAGCCGGGCAGCGCCGACAGGTAGAACCAGCCGAGTCCGGCGAAGGCGATCACCTGGAACACCGAGTTCAACGCCACCAGCACGGCGGCGGCCTCGCGATCACCGCAGGCCAGGTCGTTCCAGATGATGACCATGGCGATGCAGCGCGCCAGCCCGACGATGATCAGCCCGGTGCGGTACTCGGGCAGGTCCGGCAGGAGGGTCCAGGCCAGCGCGAACATCACCGCGGGGCCCACCAGCCAGTTGATCACCAGTGAGGACACCAGCAGCCGCTTGTCGCCGGTGACGGTGTCCAGCCGGTCGTAGCGCACCTTGGCCAGCACCGGGTACATCATCACCAGCAGGCCGATGAAGATCGGCAGGGAGACCCCGGAGGTCACGTGCAGCGAGTTCAGCGCCGTGTTCATGCCGGGCACGAACCGCCCCAGCAACAGCCCGGCGATCATGGCCGCGCCGATCCAGACCGGCAGGAACCGGTCCAGCAGGGACAGCTTGCCCACCACCGAGCTCTCGGCGGTGCCGGCCGACTCGGTCCGCGTCTCGGTCCGACTCATGACGACACCACCGATTCCTCGGCCGGAACCAGCACCTCGGACAGCACCGCCAGCATCTCGGTGCGCACCCGGTAGTAGATCCACGTGCCCCGGCGCTCACCGGTGATCACTCCGGCCTCGCGCAGCACCTTGAGGTGGTGCGAGATCGTCGGCCCGGACAGCTCGAACGCCCCGGTCAGATCGCACACGCACGCCTCACCACCGGCGTGCGAGGCGATCAGCGACAACAGCCGCAGCCGCACCGGCTCGCCGATGGCCTTGAACGCCCGCGCCAGCTCCCCGGACTGCTCGGCGCTCAACGGTTGACGCATCAGCGGTGAGCAACACAGCTCCCGCTCGTCACCGGATTCCTGCTGATTCGACATAACTCTATATTGACATCCGTCTATCCAGGGAACAAACTTGACCCCGTCCGTTGTTTCGACAAACATCTAGACAGGGGGTCCGGGATGTCCCGCACACAACTCGCCCTTCGCGTGGGCGACCTGCAGGGCTCGATCGACTTCTACACCAAGCTGCTCGGCGTCGAGCCGGCCAAGCTCCGGCCCGGTTACGCCAACTTCGCCGTGACCGATCCTCCGCTGAAGCTCGTCCTGCTGGAAGGTGAATCCGGTCAGGACACCGCGATGGACCACCTCGGCGTCGAGGTCGCCGAGACCGACGACGTGCACGCCGCCACCCGGCGGCTGTCCGAGCTCGGCCTGTTCACCCGGGTCGAGGACGACACCACCTGCTGCTACGCCACCCAGGACAAGGTCTGGGTCCAGGGACCCGGTCGTGAACCCTGGGAGGTCTACGCGATCACCGACGACTCGCCCTCCAGCGGGCAGGAAGGCCCCGCCGCCGAGCAGGTCGCGTGCTGCACCGACCAGGCCGAATCCGTCCGGTGAGCGCCTCGACGTGAAGACGTGGCCCCGTCCGCTCCGGGCGGGGACGAGCGCGGTGATGCGGTACCGGCCGGGTGCGTCCGCAGTGCCGGAGCTCACCGACCGCACCGCGGCGGTGCGGTCGGTGAGCTCTTTTTCGCGCTCTCTTTCGCGAAGGCCGTGGTGGGCGGGCTCGGTGCGGAACGGGTGCGGAGAGGCCTCCCCTCTCGAGGAAAGCCTGGCCTTGGTTAGGGTAGGCAAACCTAGCAAGGAGGGAGCGTCATGGGCGTGAGACGTCGTAGCGGGATGGTGCTGGGGGCACTGATCAGCACCGTGATGGTGCTGGCGGGCTGTTCGAGCCCGGCCTCGCAGGAGCGGAGCGGAGACCCCGGAAGCGGTTCCTGGGATCCGGTGACCGTGTCCACCGCCTTCGGGGACGTGACGATCCCGGAGAAGCCGCAGCGGGTGGTCGCGCTCGGCTGGGGTGACGCTGAGGTAGCGTTGGCGCTCGGCGTGCGGCCGGTGGGTGCCGCGGACTGGCTCGGCGTCGGTGGTGACGGCCTCGGACCGTGGGTAGAGCGGCGATACGCGGGCGAGCCGCCGCCCATGCTGGGCACGATGCGCGTGGACATGGAGCGGTTGGCGGCGCTGAAGCCCGACCTGATCCTGGACACCAGGGCCAGCGGTGACCCGGCCCGCTACGAGCGGCTCACCGCTCTCGGCGTGCCGGTGGTGAGCATCCCGAAGGGCGCGGAGTCCTACGCGACCTCGTGGAAGGACCAGCTCGCTCTGATCGGCACAGCGCTCGGCGAGAAGGCCGAGGCGCGGCGCTTGCGCACGGAGCTGGAGACGAAGCTGCGGCAGGCCGCGCGGGCGAACCCGCAGTTCGCGGGGGCGACGACCGTGGTCGGTGCGCGCACCGCCAACTCCTACAGCGCCTACGTCGAAGGCACCAGCCGCGTGAACTTCATGCGCGCCCTGGGGTTCCGCAACTCCCCGGCGGTGCAGCGGTTGTCCACCGGGAAGTTCTCGGTACCGATCTCGCGGGAACGGCTCGACCTGCTCGATGCCGATCTGACCGTGATGACGACGATCGGCGTGGGTACCGAGGTGCTGCGCGACGACCCGCTGTACCGGGCGGTGCCCTCGGTCGCGGCAGGTCACTCGGTCGTGCTGGAGGAGCCGGCTGTGAAGCAGGCGTTCGCCAGCGGCTCCGTGGTGGGGTTGTCGTGGGTGGTGGACCGGGTGGTGCCGATGTTCGCCGCCGCGATGAACCGCTGATCGACTCGTTCGGGGCCGCTCCGGTGGGCCGGCCGCGATGTCCGGACTCGGCCGCCCGGGCGCGACCAGGGCGTTTTCGCGCACCGTTCCGGCGCTGTTCGTGTGATCGCGAGAGCGCGCGGCTGTGTACGATCAAGCGAGAACTTCCGAGCGCGGTGGAACAGGACGACGATGCAGGCACTGCCCGAGGGCCCCTACAGCTACGCGCCCCGATGCGAGGTGTGCGACGAACGGGCCGCTCTGACCGAAGATCGAGCGCGGACGCTGGTTGCGGCCTCGGGCGAGCGTTTGACCTCGTACTCCTGTCCGATCGAGCTGTCGATCTGGCACGTCTGGTACCCGGCCGCGGAACACGCGAAGCAGGGGCCGACCCCGTAGCGGTCCGGGCTACGCCGGGCCCGTGGAGCCGCGGATCACGAGGTGGGCCTCGAAGTTCACCGCGGTCGGAGCCGTGTTCCGCCCGGTGATCCGGGAGTGCACGAGGTCCACCGCGCACGTGCCGAGCCGCGCGGTCGGGCCGGTGATGGTCGTCAGCGCGGGCACGGTCAGCTCCGCTCCGAAGATGTCGTCGCAGCCGATCAGGCTGAGATCCCGCGGCAGTCGGGCACCGCGGTCCTGGAGGCGCTGCAGGGTTCCGATGGCGAGCAGGTCGTTGTAGGCGATCACCGCCGTCGCCTTCTCGGCGGTGATGGCGTCGGCGGCCTCGTGGCCGCTCCGCAGGGTGGGGGCGAACGGACCGAGGAGCACCGGGTGCATGCCGAGCAGCATCGCCTCCTCGTGCATGGCCCGCCAGCGATAACCGTTCATCCACGAGTTCCGCGGGCCGGACAGGTAGGCGATCCGGCGGTGTCCGAGCGCGGCGAGGTGCCGCACGGCCTGCCGCATCCCGCTCGTGGTGTCCCAGACCAGGCTCGGAATCCCCGCGACCTCCCGGTTGAGCATGACCAGCGGGCGGTGCCGGCCGAGCCGCTGGACGATCTCGTCGGACAGCCGCGACGTCGCGAGGATGCCACCGCTGGTCGAGGCCAGCACCTGCCTCAGGTTGTTCGCCTCGACCCGTGGTGACTCGTCGCTGTCGGTCAGCGTCAGCGTGTAGTTGCGCTCGATGGCCCGCTGCTGGGCCGCCTTGATCATGGTCGTGTAGTAGGGGTTGGAGATGTCGGGGACCACCAGCATCAGGGTGCGGGTGCGTCCCGGAGCCTCCGCTCTGGCCAGCGGCCGGGGCTCGTACCCGAGCTCCTCGGCGGCGGCCCGGACTCGTTCCCTGGTCGTGGGGTTCACGCGCCCGGGGTTGCTGAACGAACGGGACACGGTGGAAGTGGCCAGGTCACATCGTCGCGCCACGTCGTGGATCGTGGGACGTTGCTGGTTCAAGTTCAACTTCTGCTCCGCCGAGATGGAGCCCCTCCGACCGCAGGAGTCGGCCGGAGGGCTCGCGGTCCGTGGTCAAAAGCCGTACATGCGGTGGCGGGCTTGGTGGTAGGTGTGCCGGATCTCGTCGCCCCGCTCGGGGTGCGTGGCCTCGTGGCGGGTGCAGTGCAGCGGCCACTCGGGTGGTGTGGCCGTTCCGGCAGCGGCCCACGCCGCCTGCTTGGCGGCTCCGAGTGCGACGTACTCGGCCGGGTCGGGGACCTCCACGTCGACGCCGAGCAGCGAGGGGGCGATCGCCTGAACGGCCTTCGACTGGGCGGCTCCCCCGATGAGCAGGACTCGCCGGGATTCGGCACCGACGCCACGCAGCGCCTCGATCCCGTCGGCGAGGCCGCACAGCATCCCTTCGACGGCGGCGCGCGCGAGGTTCTGCGGCGTCATGTTCGCGCCACGCATCCCGAAGAGGGTTCCGGCCGCGTCCGGGAGGTTCGGCGTGCGCTCTCCCTCCAGATAGGGCAGCAGCGTCAGGCCTCCCGCTCCCGGTTGGGCCTGGAGCGCGAGTTCGTCGAGCCCTGCGAGGTCGGTGCCCAGCAGGTGCGCCGTGGCGCCGAGTACCTGTGCCGCGTTGAGCGTGCACACCAGCGGCAGGTGACGACCGGTGGCGTCGCAGAACCCGGCCACCGTGCCGGTCTCGTCGAAGCACGGGTCCTCGGTGACGGCGAAAGCGGTCCCCGAGGTGCCCAGTGAGACGACGACGTCACCCGGTTGGATACCGAGTCCCAGCGCACCCGCCATGTTGTCCCCGGTTCCGGCGGCGATGCGGGCGCCGTCGAGGCCGTCGACCCCGCTGACACGGTCTCCCGTCTCCGCGGGCCCGACGACGTCCGGTAGCCGGGGCTGCCGTCCTCCCATCGCCTCGGCGAGCAGCTCGGGAAGCCACGTGCCGGAGGTGGGTGAGAAGTAACCGGTCCCCGAGGCGTCACCGCGGTCGGTCCACGCCCGATCCGGGCGTCCGGCCAGCTGCCAGCTCACCCAGTCGTGGGGCAGGAGCACCCGGTCGACGCGATCGGCGTTGCGCGGCTCGTTCTCGGCGAGCCACGCCACCTTGCTCAGGGTGAAGCTCGCGACCGGGACGGCGCCCGTGCGGTGTGCGAGGGTGGCGGCGCCGTGGTGGTCGGTGAGCGCTTCCGCCTGCTGTGCCGACCGGGTGTCGTTCCACAGGAGAGCGTCGCGCACGGGATCGCCGGCGCCGTCGACGGCGACCATGCCGTGCTGCTGACCGGCCACCGCCACGGCCTCCACGGGTCCGGGGACCCGGGGGAGCACGTCCGCGATCGCGGTTTGCCCGGCGTGCCACCACGCCCACGGGTCGACTTCGGTGCCCTCCGGGTGGGCGGCCTTGCCGTGTGCGACCACCTTCCCGGTCTCGGCGTCGACGGCGAGGACCTTGGTGGACTGTGTCGAGGAATCGATGCCCAGGACGAACATTGCTGACCTTCCCCTAGCGAGATCACCGCGGGCCGCCGGGCACCCGGCGGCCCGCGGTGATCTTCCCTCCGATCACGTGTTCTGGACACCCATGAGGTGTTCCAGGGCGAGCTGGTCGAGCTTCTCGTAGTGCATGCTGCGCTCGGCCGAGGCTTCGGGGTCGAAGCCCTCGTCGGAGTTCAGCAGCTCCTCCGGCTTCTCACCGTCGGCGGCGGTGGGCCGGGACAGCTCGGACACGCGGGAGTCCTGCAGCGCCTGCTGGACCCTCGGGTCGGCGCGGAAGGCGGCGGCGCGGTCCTTGAGGATCAGGTAGTTGCGCATGCACCCCGCCGCCGAGGCCCACACGCCCTCGTCCATGTCGGTGCGCAGGGGCTTGAAGTCGAAGTGCCGCGGACCGGCGTAGCCGGCCGATTCGAGCAGGTCGACGGTGAAGAAGGCGCTCTTCACGTCCCCGGCGCCGAAGCGCAGGTCCTGGTCGTACTTGGCGCCGTGCTGACCGTTGAGGTCGAGGTGGAACAGCTTGCCCGACCACAGCGCCTGGGCGATGCCGTGGGTGAAGTTGAGCCCGGCCATCTGCTCGTGGCCGACCTCGGGATTGACCCCGACCATCTCGGGGTGCTCGAGCTGTTCGATGAACGACAGGGCGTGGCCGACGGTGGGCAGCAGGATGTCCCCGCGCGGCTCGTTGGGCTTGGGTTCCAGGGCCACGCGGAGGTCGTAACCGCGTTCGCGGATGAACTCGCAGACCAGGTCGATGCCTTCCTTGTAGCGGTCCAGCGCGGCGCGGACGTCGATGGCGGCGTCGGACTCGGCGCCTTCACGCCCGCCCCAGGCCACGAAGGTCCGAGCGCCCAGCTCGGCGGCCAGCTCGACGTTGCGCAGCATCTTGCGCAGGGCGAACCGACGTACCTCGCGGTCGTTGGCGGTCAGGGCGCCGTCCTTGAACACCGGGTGGCCGAACAGGTTGGTGGTCACCATCGGAACGACCATGCCCGTGCTCTCCACGGCCGAGCGGAAGCGGGAGACGATCCGGTCGCGCTCCGCGCCTTCGGTACCGAACGGAACCAGGTCGTCGTCGTGGAACGTGACTCCCCACGCACCCAGGTCGGACAGCCGCTCCACCGCCCGCACCGCGTCGAGCTCCGGGCGCGTGGCGGGCCCGAAGGGATCGTTGCCGCGGAAGCCGACGGTCCACAGGCCGAACGAGAACTTGTCCGTCGGTGTGGGGGTGTAGTCGGTCATCGGTTCTCCTCGTTTCTGGTCGGCGTGGCGGCGGGCCACGCCGGGATGTTCGTGATCGTGCCGCCCGGTCACGCGGTGTCCTCGGACTCCGCCTTCTCGGTGCTGCTCGGGGCTCGGAGGGGGTCCTGGAACACCTCCTCGACGATCACGCTGGTTCCGCCGCGGACCGCGGCGGTGAAGCCGAAGGCCGAAGCGGTGATGCGGCATATCGCCGCCTCCCCCGCGATGGCCCGGCTCCGCAGCTCCCGCATCGCGGTCGGCACCACGTAGGGGCCGACCGTGGCGAAGTAGCCGCCGAGCACGACGGTGCCCGGGTTGAGCATGTTGACCGCGACCGAGATGCCGATCCCGAGCCACCGGCCGATCTCGTCGAGTCCGGTCAGGGTCCGTGGTTGTCCGTCCTCGGCGCGCCGCAGCAGTTCCTGCGCCTGTTCCTCGGGATCCCGTGAGGTCTCGGCGAGGTCCGGAGCGGCCGCACGGATCGCCGCGGCCAGGCCGATCTTGGTTTCCAGGCAGCCGGCCCGCCCGCAGCCGCAGGTCCGCCCGCAGGGGTCGACCGGGATGTGCCCGATTTCGCCGCTGAACCCGTCCGAGCCGCGCAGCAGTCGTCGGTCGGTGATCAGTCCGGCGCCGATACCGGTCTCACCGGTCAGGTACACCAGGTTGGGCGTGGCGTCGGGATCGCTGCCGAACTCGGCGAGCGCCGCCAGGTTGGCCTCGTTGTCGACGGTGATCGTGGTGTCGGCGGGCAGGTCGAGCCGTTCGCGCAGCCACTCGGCGATCGGCACGTCCTGCCAGAGCAGGTTCGGCGCGTAGCGGACGGTGCCGCTCGGCACGTCCACGAGTCCCGGAGCCGCGACGCCGATACCGGCCAGCCGCGTGTTCGAGCGCTCCAGCTCCGCGATCGCCTCGCGGGCGAGCCGGGTCAGCTCCGCGACCGCGGAGGAGGCACCCGCCCGGATCGCGTCGAACCCGATTCGGTGATCGACCAGCACCCGTTCGGCCAGGTCGACTCCGCGCACGGCGAGGTAGTTCGCGTTGATCTCCAGTCCGAGTGCGGCCACCGACCCGCCGTCGAGCTCCAGCAGTCGGCCGGGACGGCCGACGTTGCCCGCCTGCCTGCGGCCGCTCTCCCGGATCAGCCCTCGCTCGATCAGCTCGGTGACGAGGCTGGAGACCGTGGCCTTGGTCAGGCCGGTCCGCGTGGCCAGTCCGGCGCGGGAGTGCGTCCCCGGCAGTCGAACCTCGCCCAGCACCCGGGCGAGGTTGACCCGCCGAACGGCGGCCTGGTCCACGAGCCCACGCCCGATGTCGCGGGTGCTCGCATCGTCGTCGCGCACTCGACCCCCTCTCGGATAAGGATTGCCATCAAACTAACTCAGAACACACTTGTGCGCCATACCTCATGAACACGGATTACTGCGGCCGAGTGATCCGGGATCGTCGATGGCGATGGCGTTCTTATCAGGGAATATACCTTCGGTGTCTTGACATCGGGGGAACGACTTGCGACTCTCGTCACAATCCACTTGGTATATCCATTGAACTAATTGGACGCTTTTCGGTGGTGGCATCACGAGTCCCGGGTGCTCCCGGAGCGATCCCGCCGCACCGTGGACCGTGAGGAGACACGAGGTGTCAGAGCACTACGACCGACGCACGTTCCTGCGCGGCGCGAGCGTGGCGGCCGGTGCCACGATGTTGCCGCTCGCACCGGGAACCGGACATGCCACCGCCGGCGATCCCGATGCCTACATCACCGACGAGGCGGGGCCGGGACGCTTCCCCCTCGTGGCGGACGGGCAGGCCGCACCACTCGTCGTCAGCGGAAGCGATCACCCGGGTGTGGTGCGGGCGGTCGACGACCTGCGGGCCGATCTGGAGGCGGTCACGGGGGCCGACCCCACCGTCCTCACCGACCGATTGCCGCGGCGGGAGGAAGTCGTTCTCATCGGGACCGTCGGCACGAGTCCGCTCGTCGACGCGCTGGTGTCGGCGGGCAAACTCGACGTGGGCGGCGTCGCGGGGGAGTGGGAGACCGCTGTCGAGCAGATCGTGCAGAACCCGTTTCCCGGTGTCCGGCGCGCCTTCGTGGTCGCCGGGAGCGACCAGCGGGGGACCAGTTTCGGCATCTACGACGTGTCCCGGCAGGCCGGGGTCTCTCCCTGGTACTGGTGGGACGACGTCGCGCCCCGGGAGCACGAGGCGCTCTACGCCCTGCCCGGACGGCACACCCAGGGGCCGCCCGCGGTGAAGTACCGCGGGTTCTTCGTCAACGACGAGGCCCCGGCGCTCGCCCGTTGGGCGCCCGAGTACTTCGGCCCCGGTCACGCGCCGGGGCACCCGGGCGGATTCACCCACGAGTTCTACGCCAAGGTCTTCGAGACCATGCTGCGCCTCAAGGCCAACTACCTCTGGCCCGCGATGTGGGGCAAGGCCTTCGCCGAGGACGATCCGCGGAACTACGCCACCGCGAAGCACTACGGCATCGTGATGGGCACCGCCCACAACGAGCCGATGATGCGCGCCATCGACGAGTGGAACCGGCACGCGGTGCCCGCCGAGCGCGACAGCGACGGCACCGTCGTCGAACCCGGCCACGACCCGTACGGCGGGACGGGGGAGTGGAGCTTCCGGCGCAACCGCGCCGCGGTCGAGGCGTACATGGCCGAGGGGATCCGCCGGATGCACGAGCGGGGTTTCGAGGGAGTGGTGTCCCTGGGAATGCGGGGCAACGGCGACTTCGCGCTCGGCGACGACGCCTCCAAGGAGCTGATGCGCGAGATCCTCGACAGCCAGCGCCGGATCCTGCGCGCGGAAACCGACACGCCGCTGACGGAGATTCCGCAGGTGTGGACGCTCTACAAGGAAGTGCAGCGGTACTGGGACGAGGGCCTGCGTCCACCGGACGACGTGACGGTGCTCATCTCCGACGACAACTGGGGCAACATCCGCAAGCTGCCCGACCAGGACCTCCCCGAACGCGCCGGCGGCTACGGGTTGTACTACCACTACGACTACGTCGGCCGCGGTCGCAACTACAAGTGGGTCGACACCACCCCGCTGCCCAACGTCTGGGACCAGCTGCACCAGGCGTACAGCTACGGCGTGGACCGGCTGTGGGTGGTCAACGTGGGTGATTTCAAGGGCATGGAGCGGCCCCTGCAGTTCTTCCTCGACTACGCGTGGAACCCGTCGCGCTGGCCGGCCTCCCGGATCGAGGAGTGGGAGCGGTCCTTCGCGGAGCAGAACTTCGGGCCGCGCCGGGCGAATCCCGTCGCCGAGGTCCTGCACACCTACGCCGCGCTCCAGTCCCGGCGGAAACCGGAGCTGCTGAACCGGCGCATCACCGTCGACCCCGACAAGGACCTGGCCACGGACCCGGAGGCGGTGGTCTACGACGATGCGGCCAGCCCGTTCAGCCTGACCAACTACCGGGAGCTGGAACGGGTGACCGAGGAGTGGCGGAACCTGGCGGAGCGGAGCCGCCGCGTCGCCGACTCGTTACCCCCTTCCCGGCGCAGCGGGTACTACGAGCTCGTCGGGTACCGCGTGGAGGCGACCGCGAACCTGTACGAACTCCGCGAGGCCGAATTCACGAACATCCTGTACGCCGAGCAGGGCCGCACCGTCGCCAACGAGCTCGCCGCCACCGCCGAAGCCCGCTTCGCCGACGACCGGGCGATGTCGGACCACTACAACAGCACGCTCGCGGGCGGAAAGTGGCACGGTTTCCAGACGCAGCCGAAAATCGGTTACGGCGACGTGGAGCGCTACGGTCCGCAAGCCTCATGGCAGCAGCCGCAGCGCGACAACAAGGCCATCCCCGACGCCATCTTCCCCCCGGTGCGACGCCTCGAAACGCCCGCGGCCGCGGAGATGGGCGTGGCCATCGACGGGTCCGCGAAGTGGTGGCCCCGTGCCGCGGAGGATCCGGTGCTGCCCGCTTTCAGCCCGTTCCAGACGCAGCCGGCGCAGTACATCGAGGTCTTCAACCGCGGTACCGCCGCTTTCGACTACGGGATTCGGCCCTCCGTGCCGTGGGTGACCGTGACGCCGAGCCGCGGTCGCATCACCGAGCAGGTACGCGCCACCGTGCACGTCGACTGGAAGCGGGCGCCCGAGGGAACGACTCACGTGCCCATCGAGGTCACCGGATCCGACGGCCGCAGCGTCGAGGTGCGGGCCGTCGTGGAGAACCCGCGCCTGCCCCGGGGAAAGCGCGGAGGATTCATCGAGGCCAACGGGTGCGTTTCCGTCGAAGCCGAGCACTACACGCGCGCGGTCGACACCCGCTCGGTCTCCTGGAAGCGAATACCGGGGCTCGGCCGGAACGGATCGGGAATGGAACCCCTCCCGGTCACCGCACCGCGTCAGCGACCCGGCGGCAACGGCCCCCGGCTCGAATACGGCATGACCCTGTTCACCACCGGCCCCGTCGACGTCACGGCGTACCTGTCCCCGCGAAACGACGCCCTCACGACGCGGGGGCCGCGGTACGCGATCTCGATCGACGACGCGGAACCCGCGGTGGTGGACATCGTCACCGCCACGGGTGCCGACGCGACGGAGATGAACCGGCAGTGGCAGCGCAACACCTCCGACAACGTCAACCGCACCACCACGCGGCACTCGATCGCCGAACCGGGAGCCCACACCCTGAAGTTCTGGATGGTCGATCCGACCGTGGTGGTGCAGAAGATCGTCGTGGACACCGGTGGGGTCGAGTTCAGCTACCTCGGGCCCCCGGAGAGCCTGCGTCATGACTGATCACGCGGGCGTCCGCACCCACGACTTCGGCACCGCGCATCGATAAGCGCTTTTCCGGAAACACGTTTCGCCACGACGGGCAGGAGCCTCACATGACAGCAACCGCCGACACCGCCACCGGCACCATGCGTGCCGCGGTCCTGACCGGACCGTCGACTGTCGCGGTGCAGCACCGTCCCGTACCCGTACCCGCTCGGGACGAGGTGCTCGTCCGGGTCGGCTCCGTCGGGATCTGCGGTTCCGACGTGCACTACTACCGGCACGGTCGCATCGGCAGCATGATCGTCGACGGTCCGCTGGTGCTCGGTCACGAAGCCGGGGGACGCGTCGTCGACACCGGCGACGACGTCGACACGGCCCTGCTGGGACAGCGCGTCGCTCTCGAGCCCCAGCGGCCGTGCAGGCGGTGCCACCACTGCAAGGGCGGGCGCTACAACCTGTGCCCGGAGATGGAGTTCTTCGCGACACCGCCGATCGACGGCGCTTTCTGCGACTACGTCACCGTTCCCGCCGACTTCGCCCATCCGGTCCCCGACACCCTCTCCGACGAGGCCGTCGCGTTGCTGGAGCCGCTGTCCGTCGGGGTCTGGGCCTGCCACAAGGGCGACGTCGGGCCGGGATCACGGGTCTTCGTCACCGGAGCCGGTCCGATCGGGGCGGTGACGGTCCAGGCCGCACGTGCCGCCGGAGCCACCGAGATCATCGTGTCCGACCCGGTCGCCTCGCGCCGCGAACGCATGCTCGATTTCGGCGCGTCCCGGGTCGTCGACTCGGGCACGTTCGTGCCCGACGACCTCGACGCCGACGCGTTCATCGACTGCTCCGGAGCGACTCCCGCCGTGCTCGGCGGCATCCGGGCGGTGCGCGGCGGTGGGGCCGTCGTCCTCGTCGGTCTCGGAGCGGAGGAGATGCTGCTGCCGGTCCAGTACCTGCAGAACAAGGAGATCACCCTGACGGGGACCTTCCGCTACGTCGACACCTGGCCCGCGGCGATCAGCCTGGTCACGTCCGGTCGCATCGACCTGGATGGGATGGTCACCGCCCGGTATCCGCTGGAGCGGGCCGAGGACGCCCTCGCCGGTGGCGACGACCCCCGCGGGATGAAAGCCGTCGTCACCGTCAGCGAGGAAGGGGCCTGATCCCCGGGGGTGGAAATCCGGTTTCGCGCGAGACCGGGTAACCACCCGACGCGGGCGAACGGTTGCTTCGGTGGCCGTGACGACGGAAGTGCCGCGTCGCGACGGTCGGGTGGTCCGGTGGACCGAACGGTCAGACCGCGGGTTCCCCGCGGTAGTGGCCGAAGGACCAGAGGTTGCCCTCGGGGTCCGCGATGCAGAACTCGCGGTTCCCGTAGTGCTGGTCGGCGATCTCGCCGACGATCTTGGCGCCGGACCGCTTCACGCGGTCGTAGAGCGCGTCGACCTGGCTGGTGACCACGTACGTTCCCGCCGTGCCGGGTTCGCGCGACCACGTGCCGTGCGGCTTGTGGGAGCCGAGCATGATGCCTCCGCCCTCGGGCCAGTCGAGCTGGGCGTGAGCCACGCGATCCCCGTCGGCGTAGACGGCGGTCCTGACGAAGCCCAGCGTCTCGACCAGGAAGTCGATCAGGGTCGGTGCGTCCTCGGCCTGCAGCGTCGGCCAGACGGTGGGGGCTGGGATGTTCTCCGAAGCGCTCATGTGCCCCAGTCTTCGCCGTCGCGGTGCGCACCGGCTTGGATGTTTCGGCGTTCCTCGGCCAGCCATCGGGTCGGACTGGTGCCCACGTACTGCTGGAAGTCGTGGACCAGGTGGGCGTGGTCGGAGTACCCGCACGCGTGGGCCGTGGCCGCGATGTCGGGCGGCAGGCCCCGTCTGCTCGCCCGCGTCACGTGCTGGCGAGCGTGCTCGAAGCGCATCAGCCGGGAGGCCGCCTTGGGAGTCAGGCCGAGTTCGGAGTTGAACACCGTGGTCAACTGACGTGGACTCAACAGCACGTGCCGAGCCAGCTCCGACATGGACCCCGTTCCGCGGTGTCGGGCGATCCAGCTCCATGCCGCTGCTACTTCGGCGCGGGGCTGCGCGCGGGGTTGCGCGGCGACACGATCACGCAGGTAGCGGGCGAGCGCGGCGAATCGTTCGTCCCAGGTGGTCAGCTCGGCGAGCTGTTCGCGCAGCCTCGCGGCCGACGCCCCGAGCACGTCGACGCCCTCGGTGGTGAGATCCCTCAGCTCACCGGCGGGGACGCCGAGCAGAGCTCGGGCCGCCAGGGGCCGGACGGCCAGCTGGACGCCGGTCTGGACCGTCGGTTGCACGACGTAGGCGGGGCGGGTGTGCAAGCCACCGAGGACGACCCGGTTGCGGAACGCGTCGGGGCCGTTCGCGTGCTCGGGCGACAGCCCCGCCACGATCGGGTCGTCCAGGCTGAACACCACCGTCAGCGACGGGGACGGCAGTCCGCGGTGGATCACCGGTGCCGAGTCGACCGTCCGGTATCCCACCGCCGAGACGACAGCCTCCGGCAGCAGCCGCGCGGTGCTGACGAACTCGTCTCCCCGGTCGGAACCCGCCACGTTCGCAGTATGCTCCGGTGTCGCGAGAAGTCGCCAGCAGGACGCGGCGCGACGGCTGGACGCACCGGGTCGGGTGGAACGGTCAGCGACCGGCCGTCGCGGTGGCCGAGCCGGACTCGCGGCGGGACGCCCGCGAGCGACCGAAGCGCACGGAGCCGTCGGCGACCCGCCCCAGCCGGATGGTCAGCAGCTCGACCGGGTAGTTCTGCCGCAGGACCCACGGCCACTCGTGCCCCTGCTTCGGCAGGGATCCGGCCGCGCGCAGCACGTACCCGGACGAGAGGTCGAGGATCGGACGCAGCTTCGACGACGCGACACCGGTGGGGCCGGTCTCGGGCGTGCAGCTGGTGTAACCGCGCCGGTCCATGTGGTTGAGCAGCCGGCAGACGTACTGCGAGGTGAGGTCGGCACGCAGGGTCCACGAGGCGTTGGTGTAGCCCAGGCACCAGGCGAGGTTGGGGACCCCGTTGAACATCATGCCCTTGTAGGCCAGGGCCTCTCCCGGCTCGACCCGCTCGCCGTCCACGGTCAGCTCGATCCCGCCGAAGGCCGTCATCTCCAGCCCGGTCGCGGTCACGACGACGTCGGCCTCCAGCTCCTCGCCGGAGGTGGTCCGGACCCCGTCGGGGGTGAAGGAGCCGACCCCGTCGGTGACCACTCCGGCCCGTCCGCTGTTCATCGCCTCGAACAGGTCCGCGTCGGGAACCACGCACAACCGCTGGTCCCACGGGTTGTACCGGGGAGTGAAGTGCGGGTCGACCGGGACCGACTCGGGAAGCTTCTTGGCGACGCCGCCACGCAGGAGCCCGGCCATCATTCGTGGCCACCGTCGGCACAACTGGTAGTTGAGCGTGGCCAAGGCGATGCTCCTGCCGCGCAGGAGGAGGTGGGCGAGCCTGGCGGGCAACTTCGCGTGCAGCCGGTCGGCCAGCCGGTTCCGCGAGGGCAGCGACAGCATGTAGCCGGGGGAGCGCTGGAGCATCGTGACGTGGGCGGCCTGCTCGGCCATCGACGGGACGAGCGTCACGGCGGTGGCACCACTGCCGATCACCACGACGCGCTTGCCGCGGTAGTCGAGGTCGGTCGGCCACTGCTGAGGGTGCACGATCCGCCCGCGGAAGTCCGCGCTGCCGGGGAAGTCGACGGTGTGCCCGTGGTCGTAGCGGTAGTAACCACTGCACAGGTAGAGGAAGGAGCAGGTGTAGGTCTCCGTCCGGCGCTCCGCGCCGACCTCGACCCGCACCGTCCACAGGGACTCCTCCGAGGACCACGACGCGCCGACGACCCGGTGGTTGAAGCGGATCGCGCGGTCGATGCCGTTCTCGCGGGCGGTCTCGCGGATGTAGTCGAGGATCGAGGCGCCGTCGGAGATGGACGTGCCGTTGCGCCAGGGGCGGAACGGGTAGCCGAGGGTGTACATGTCCGAGTCGGAACGGACACCGGGGTAGCGGAAGAGGTCCCAGGTACCCCCGATCGCTTCGCGGGCTTCGAGCAGCGCGTAGCTCTTGTGCGGTGCCCGGGTCCGGAGGCGGTAGGCCGCACCGATGCCGGAGAGGCCCGCGCCGACGATGAGGACGTCCAGATGCCTGGTGGTCATGACTGCTACTCCGATGCGGGGACTTCTCGACGGCCCTTCCTGCCTGGCCACTGCTATTGTTCGAGCATTAACTCGTGTTTGACAACTCGCGTTCGTGCCTGCTCGACCGCGCCTTTGCTCGCGTTCGGCACGGAGAGGAGTGGGAATGTCCGTCGACGGTCCTCCCGGCGCCGGACCGGTGTTCGCACCCGGCCGGCGCCGCGTGCCCAAGCAGGCGCGCAGCCGTGAACTCGTGGACCGGATCCTGCTCGCCGCGGGCGAGCTGTTCGCCGAGCGCGGTTACGCCGAGACCAACACCAACCTCGTCGCCGAGCACGCCGGTGTCTCGGTGGGCTCGCTGTACCAGTTCTTCGCGAGCAAGGACGAGATCCTGGCGGCCCTCCAGGAGGAGTGGACCACTCGGCTCGGTGCCGCCCTCGACGAACGGCTGCGAGCCGGTATGACCACCGATCCCGCGGAGACGATCGGGCACGTGCTCGACGTCCACGCCGCGTACAACCGGGATCCCCCGGGGTTGCTGGGCTTCCTGCTGACCTCGTCGATGGCCACGCCGTCGACGGTGAACGTGGTCGAGACGATCAAGAAGCGCCTGGTCGAGACGCTCGAGGTGCTCGCGCCGACCATGGAGCCCGGACGGCGCGCCGTCGTGGCCTCGATGATCGTGCACATCAGCAACGGGCTCTACACGGTCGGCCGCGGCGCCGGGGCCACGGACACCGCCGTGCGAGCGGAGGTCGAGCAGGCCCTCCTCGCCTACATCCGCCCACTGCTGGACGACGGAGCATGACGAGCGAGGACGAGGCAGCGGGGGAATCCGCCCACCGCGGCTCGAACAGGTCGGTGACCGCCAAGGTCCTCGCGCTGCTGGAAGCCTTCACCCCCGAGATGCCGGAGCACACGCTCAGCGAACTCGCGCGGCGCGCCGAGGTATCCCTGCCCACCGCGCACCGGCGGGTCGCGGAGCTGCTCGAGTGGGGTGCGCTGGAGCGCGGCACCGACGGCCGCTACCGCATCGGCCTGCGGCTGTGGGAGCTGGCCTCGCTGGCGCCCCGTGGTCCGGGACTGCGCGCGGCGGCGATGCCGTTCCTCGAGGACCTCTACGAGGTCACCCGCGAGAACGTGCAGCTCGCCGTCCGCGAGGGCACGGAAGTCGTGTTCGTCGAGCGGCTCGCCGGCCGCCACGCGCTGCCCGTTCGCACGCGCGTCGGCGGCCGGTTCGCCATGCACGCGACCGGAGTCGGTCTGGTGCTGCTGGCCCACGCGCCCGTCGAGACCCAGGAGGTAATACTCGGCGGAGGCCTGGACCGATACTCGCCCAGGACCGTCACCGATCCGGTGGTGCTCCGGGAGAAGTTGGCCAGCATCCGCCGGCACGGCTTCGCCGTCAGCGACGGCCAGGTCACCGTGGACGCCGTTTCGGTCGCGGCACCGGTGCTGGCGCAGGACAACTCCGTGGTCGCCGCCGTGTCCCTGGTGGTTCCCGCCGACAGCGCTCAGCCGGGGATGCTGGCCCCGGCCGTCCGCTCGGCCGCTCGCGGGATCACGCGGGCACTGGCCCAGCAGCCTCCGGGGTGACCAGCGGCCTCCGGGGGATCAGCCCCAGATCTCCTCGGCGGTCTCGACGATCAGCTCCAGCTTCGCCCACTGCTGGTCCTGCGTCAGCGAGTTGCCCTCGGCGGTGGAGGAGAAGCCGCACTGGGGCGACAGGCTGAGCTGGTCGAGGGGGACGAACTTGGCGGCCTCGTCGACGCGGCGCTTGAGCTCGTCCTTGCTCTCCAGCTCCCCGCGCTTGGTGGTGACCAACCCGAGCACGACCTGCTTGCCCTCCGGCACGAACCGCAGGGGTTCGAAGCCGCCGGAGCGGGAGTCGTCGAACTCCATGAAGAAGCCGTCCACCGCCAGCTCGTTGAACAGCACCTCGGCCACGAACTCGTAACTGCCCTCGGCCGCCCAGGAGGACTGGAAGTTGCCTCGGCACATGTGCGTGGTGACGTGCAGTCCCTCGGGGCGGTCGGCCAGCGCCGCGTTGAGCTGCCGGATGTAGCGCTCGTGCTGGTGCTCGGCGTCGCCGCCACGGCTGGCGACCATCTCGCGCTGCCGGGGATCGTTGAGGTAGGCGAGGCTGGTGTCGTCGAGTTGCAGGTAGCGGCACCCCTCCTCGGCGATGCGGCGGACCTGCTCGGCGTAGGCCGCGCTGAGGTCGGCCCAGAACTGGTCCTCGTCCGGGTACACGGCCGGATCGATCGCCGCCCGGCCACCCCGGTAGTGCACCATGCTGGGCGAGGGGATGGTGAGCTTCGCGGTCGCGTCGGTGTTGTCCCGGAGGAAGCGGAAGTCCTCGGCGAAGATCGCCCTGTCGAGGCTGATCCTGTCGTTGACGCGCAGTGCGGCGGGGGAGAACTCCAGCGTGCCCTCGTCGTTGCGGAACTCCACGTGCATGTGCTCGTCGGACTGCGTCGTGATGCCGCCGAGCTGGTGGATGAAGTCCATGTGCCAGGAGTTGCGGCGGAACTCCCCGTCGGTGGCGCTGCGCAGACCGATGTCGGCCTGCCGCTGCACCGTCTCGCGGATCGCCTTGTCCTCGACGGCGTGCAGCTGTTCGGCACTGATCTGCCCGGCGTCGTACTGCTTGCGGGCTTCGAGCAGGTAGGGCGGCCGGAGCAGGCTGCCCACGTGGTCGGCGCGGAAGGGAGGTGTGGTGCGGGAGTCGGACATGCGTATGACCTCACAAACTCGACGGCGTCGGCAACTCGTGTTCGGTGACCCGACACGTCACGCCGCGCCCGCGCCGAAGCGGGCGTCGGCTGTGACGACTGTCGTCGGCCCGACCGCCCGTGGTCGAGCCTCCTTTCACTGAGTGAAACACTCTTCCGTGCAGGGCGGGCTCGACCAGGGGTGCCGACTGTGACGAGTTGGTTCGTCACCGTGTCCGGTTCGGTCAGCCGAGCAGGAAGGTGGCCCGTTCCCGGTCGGCTCGCCCGCGGGGACGTCCGGTGGTCAGCCTCCCGTCGTCGTGGACGACGTAGGTGTCGTCGGAGACCCGCAGGGAGACGCCGCGCCGGTCGGCCAGTCCCGGTGTTCGGACGAACCCGGTCGCGCGCCCGTAGTCGTCGCTGTCCTGGTACGGGGAGATCTCCAGGGAGCCTCCGCGCACGCGGACGTGGTGGTCGGGGAGGTCGACGGACTGCAGCGCCACGCGGTCCGGCCCGAGAAAGCCCGGAACGAACCGGAACTGCGTGTCGGCGAGCGGCCCCGCACCGCCGACGCGGAGGCGCTGCTCGTGGTGCCGCACGTACGCGTCGGGCGCGTCCAGCGGGGAGAACCGCAGCGCCGTTCCGCCGTCACCCACCGGTACGCCGAAGGCGGGCGTGCCGTCGTCGTTCCAGTGGAGCCGCTGCACCCGGGCGTGCCGGTTGGGATCGTACAGCGGGTTGCCCTCGATCTCCCGGTAGTCGCGGCAGTGGTAGACGAGGACGTCGGTTTCGCCGTCCTCGGCGACGGTGAACGTGTTGTGCCCCGGCCCGAACCGACCGGTGTTGTCGTTGGTGGTGAAAACCGGCTCGGGCGACTTGCTCCACGATTTCGGGTCGAGCAGGTCGGACCGCGCGTCGGCGGTCAGCAACCCCATGCAGTAGTTGGCGTCGGTGGCGCTGGCCGAGAACGTCATGAAGACCCGTCCGTTGCGGACGATCACCGCCGGGCCCTCGTTGACCGCGAACCCCCGCGTCTCCCACTCGCGCGTCGGCACGGCGATGCGCACCGGATCACCCCTGATCGCCAGGGGGGAACTCATCTCGGCGATGTAGAGGTTGCTGTTGGTGTCGATGCCCTGCTCACGTTGCGCCCACACGTAGTAGCGCTTGCCGCGGTGCTCGAAGGTGGTGGCGTCCAGGGAGAAGCTGTCCCAGCCGGTGGTGATCCGGCCGCGCAGCGACCAGGCGTCCTCGCGCGGGTCGGCGGCCGCTGACTCCAGCACGTACATGCGCATCCGGGTCTCGTCGTCGGAGTCGCCCGCGGCGAAGTAGATGTACCACCGGCCGTCGATGCGGTGCAGTTCCGGCGCCCAGATGTGGCCGCCCGTGCGGCCGGATTCGGGGCGTCGCCAGACGGTGCGCTCGCGGGTGTGGGCCAGGCCGTCGATCGTCGGGGCGCCGCGAACGACGAGGCGGTCGTACTCCGGTACGGAACCGGTCATGTAGTACATGCCGTTCACCGGAGGGGTGATGCACGGATCGGCTCGTTGCTCGACGAGCGGATCGCGCGTCGTGAGCTCGGTGGCTCCGGAGGGGTGGTGCGGGTCCGTGGCGGCGGTGGCGGATGCCGTGCCCGTCAGCGGTGCGGCGGTGGCGGCTCCGGCGGCGAGGAGGCCACCTCGGCGCAGCAGGCTGCGGCGGTCCAGTGAGGAATTCAAGATCTGCTCTTTTCGTGCTGGGGGGGGGAGGATTCCGGGGCGTCGAGGTGTCAGTACACGTACGGCCAGCCCTGCTCGTCCCATCCGAGGAGGTTCAGGCCGAGCCGCGGGGCTCCTCCCGCGTTGGCGTCGTAGTAGTGGTAGACGAGGAGGTCGCCGTCGGTGTCGCCGAGCACGCTCTGCCCGCCGGGGCCGATGACGTCGTCGTGCGTGGCGAGGATTTCGGTACCGCCGCCCGAGAGCATCGGCGTTCCGCTCCGGTCGACGTAGGGGCCGGTGGGGCTGCTGGAACGTCCGACCACGACCCGGTAGGTGCTGTCCGTGCCTTGGCAGCAGCGCCCGAAGGAGACGAACAGGTAGTAGTAGCCGCCGTGCTCGACGATGTAGGGGGCCTCGACGGCGTGCGAGGCGTCGTTCGGGCGCGAGGCCAGGTGGTGGAGCGTGCTGTCCTGCGGTGACCGTTTGCCCGTCGCCGGGTCGAGCCGGATCATTCTGATGCCGCTCCAGAACGAGCCGAAGGACAACCACCATCTCCCCTGTCGGTCGACGAGCAGGGCGGGGTCGATGGCGTTGTGGTCGTCCCCGGAATCGGAGCTGTGGACGATTCCCCGGTCGGTCCAGCTACCCGGGCGTCCCGTCGCGCTGGTGGCCAGACCGATGGCCGAGTGGTTGGAACCGTAACTGGACGCGGAGTAGTACATCCAGTAGCGCCCGTTGTGCTGGGAGACGTCGGGAGCCCACACGTCACCCGAGGAGTTGTATTCGTACACCCAGGAGGGAATGGTTCCCAGCGCCGATCCGGCGCGGGTGAATCCGGTGCGGTCCGGCGAGGTGCGGGCCTCTATGCGGTCGTGCGTGGAGTAGAGGGCGTACCCCTCGGACGTGCGGACCATCGAGGGATCGTGGGCGGCCACGTCACCCGTGACCTGCCCGGGGTTCGGGTAGTCGGCGGCGACGGCGGGTTGGGCGACGCCGAGCGTGACGCACACCGTGCTCAGCGCCACGGCGGTGTGCAGAAGTCCTCGGGGTAATCGGATCACGGCGTGTTCTCCTTGCTGGCGGATTCGCCACCGTCCGCGCCTCTTCGGAATCCCGGTGATTCCGAAGAGGAACGCCTTTCGAAAAAGGGGAACTCCGAAAAGGAGCCGGCGGTGGTTCTCGGTGGTCGCTACGCGGACTGGACCCTGATGCGCATGAACGTGATCGAGTGGGCGGGGAAGACGTGCGTGAAGGAGTTGCTCACGTCGGGCAGCGTCGACTGGCGCGGCCGGATCGGCTGTGCGTCGGCGGTGTTGACGGCGTCGGGGTCGCCCTGCAGGGTCGTCAGTCGCGCGACGGGGGAGACCCGCACCTGCCGACCGAGGTCGATGTTGCTGCGCGCCACCGCGTCCTGGGCGTTGACGACCTTGACGATGAGCTCACCGGTGTCGCGGTCGTGGGTGACCACCTGGCGGAACGGTTCGGCGATCTTGTCGTCGGTGAACTCGCCCCACTTCCGCCCGTCGAGGAAGAGGGCGACCCGCCGCCCGCGGATCTCGATGCGCAGGTCGTACTCGCGACCGGTCTCGATGCTGGTGTCGTCTCCGACGAGCGTCCGCCGGACACCGTCGGTGGCCTTTTCCACGACGGAGCGGGTGTTTCCCCAGCCGCCGAGGTTCCACCAGTAGTAGTTGTCGGCGTCGGTGACGCCGAAGGCGACGAGAAAGCCCTCGCTGCCCGAGCGCTTCGTGGCCCTGACGTGCAGGTCGTAGTCGCTCCACGCGGAGTCGCCCGCGATGACCAGGGTGTTCTCGGCGCTGGTGTCGTGCTGGACGTAGGCGCCGTTCGAGACGCTCCAGGAGCCGCGCTCGCCGGTTTTCCGCCACTGCGACGCCTCGCCGGAGAAGTCGTCGCCGAACAGGGCGCTCCCGTCCGCGGACGTGACCGCGACGTCGTCGTAGGCGACGCTGGTGGCCCAGGTGGACAGTCCGACCGATCCGGTGATCGGCGTGCTCGGCACGGGTGTCGACGAGGCGGTGCTGGGCACGACCTCGTCGCCGATGTTGTTCATGAACAGCTTCTGGGTCTCGTAGCTGGTCGAGCCCCACGAGGTCGCGTTGTCGAACCAGATCATGTCGGGTTCCCACTGCACGTAGTCCTCGTTGGCCAGCAGCGGTGCGTAGGAGGTGAGCCGGACGATGTCGGCGTTGCGCTCCAGTCCCGTCATGTAGGCGGCCTCGGCCAGCGAGTTGTAGAAGCGGTTGCCCTCCGATGCGTACTCGCCGAGGAAGACCTTCGGCCCCTTGCGGTCGTAGGAGTCGTAGCGGTCGTTGTTGGTCAGGAACCACTCGGGGTCGTTGTAGTAGTGCTCGTCGATCATGCCGACGTCGGCCGAGCGGCCGAGTTCCCAGGCGCGATCGAAGACCGGCCCGCTGTCGTCGGGGCCCGAGTTGCTGATCACGGTGACCTCGGGGTGCGCGGACTCGACGGCCCTCCTGAACTTCAGGAAGCGCTCGAAGTACTCGTCGACCAGGGGTTCCTCGTTGCCGATGCCGATGTGGGTGAGGCCGAACGGTTTCGGGTGACCCATCTCGGCCCGCTTGCGCCCCCACGGGGTGGTGGCCGAGCCGTTGGCGAACTCGATCAGGTCGAGGGTGTCCCGAACGTACTGCCGCAGGAGCTCCGGGTCCTCGGTGACGTGGTTCTGGCCGCATCCGGTGACCAGTGAGGGCACGACCGGCAGCGGCATCGCGCCGATGTCCTCGGCGAACTGGAAGTACTCGTAGTAGCCGAGCCCGTAGGACTGGTTGTAGCCCCAGAAGTTGGCGTTGGTCGCCCGCCGCTCGACAGGACCGATGGTGTCCTTCCACTGGTACGAGCGCGCCCGCGGCCAGTCCGGTGCCCGGTACGGGTACATGCTGCCGGTGTTGACGATGCAGCCGCCGGGGAAGCGCAGGAAGGACGGCCGCAGCGCCGCGATCTTCTCGGCCAGGTCCCGGCGCATCCCGTTCGGCCGGTTCATGAAGGTGTCGCGGGGAAACAGCGAGACCATGTCCAGGCGGACCGTTCCGGCACCTCCGGCGGCCACGGTGAGTCTTCCCGTGGTGCTGGAGGCGCGGGCCACGAAGGTTCCGGTGTACTTGCTCCAGCGGTCCCCGCGGAGTTCGACGCGCAGCGGCTTGGCCGCCAGCGACGCTCCGGACTCGTCCGTCGGGGACACCGTCAGCGTGGTGCCCCGGGCCTGATCGGTGCGCGCCCAGACCGAGAAGTCGTACTTCTTCCCCGATTCCAGGAACATGCCGGAGTTGTAGCCGGAGTTGACGACTCCGTAGGTCCCCGCGGCGTCACCGCTGCCGTCGAGACTCAGTCGCAGGTAGTGACGGTTGTGCTCGTTGAGTCTTTCGGCGTCGTCGACGACCTCGGCCGTGCCACTCGCCCCACCGGTCGACACGGTGCTCCACGCGGTCAGCGGGGTGTATCCGGAGTTGTCGACGGAGGAGTACTCGAACGAGCGGTTCTGGACGAGCTCCGCGTAGAGGCCGCCGTCGGCAGCGCGGTTGATGTCCTCGTAGAAGATCCCGTACATCGTGTCGCTGATCGTCGGCCCCCGGCGGGTGGGGTCGATCTTCAGCGAGTACTCGTGCGCGCCGTTCGCGACCGCGCCGTCCGCGGCTGTCGCGGTCGAGGTTCCCAACGGCGCCAGCGCCGACGTCATGCCGAACACGGAGGCGAGGCGCAGGACGTCGCGCCGAGAAAAATCGTCCATGGCGGTACAGACCTCTTTCGACGGTGCTCATCGGTGTCCGAAGCGCCCGAACGAGGAGTCGTTCGCCGAACGCGGGCCCGTCCGCTTCGGAAGCCCGCCGCGTGCTCGTCACCGAGCTCACCTCGCCCGGCTGTGCGTTCGGTATTTCGGACGTTGTTCGGGTGTGCTTGGTATTCTCCCGATGCTCCGCCGTGTCGCAGCCCCCAAACGGGCTAACTTTCGACATTCGTGTCCGTTTTCCGCCCGGCCGTGGTAGTACCGACCGCCCGGCCGCGCCTCCTCGCGGGACCGGCTCCCGCCCGCGCCGTCGGGCGGTCGGTGGTCATCGCTGTTGCCGGTCATCCCTGTTGCCGGGGAGCGATCCGGAAGTCGGCGACCCGGATCGGCGAGGGAGTCGTGCCCGAGGAGCGCTGCTGGTACATGACCGAGAAGGTGCCGTAGGTGGTGATCCGCACGGAGTCGACGAGGACCTCGCCGAAGGCGCCGAGCTCACGGGCGTCGAAACGCGGGGTCCAGTCGGTCCACCCGCTGGCCCGGGACGCGGTGAGGATGCGTCCGCGCGGCATGACGACGTGAGCGTTGTCGTGGCGGTCGAAGACCAGCCGGGAGCGGCCGAAGGCGTTCAGCGGTACCGGCAGCCGGGTCCCGTGCCAGCGACCGGCGGAGTCCCGGTACTGGTGGTACCGATTTTGTAGCTGCTTCACCTGCGAAAACAATGGCGCGTGGTGCGTGGGTCAGCACCAAGTCGGCACGGTCGATCCTGGTCAGCACCGACCGGCCGCAACGCATCCTGCGTGCGTCTGTCGCATTCGCTCGGAAGCGTCCCCGTTACGCCCGGACGCGTGTTTCGTCGAGAAGTTCTTCGCTGCGCAGAGCCTCGCCGTGGTCGATCTCCATGCGGTTGGCGATCGCGCACGGACAGATCAGGATGCCGGCGAGTTCTTCGTCCACGGTCCGCGAACCCGCGCTCGATCTCCGTGCTGGAGACGTGGTGTCGGAGATCGGAGGGCGTCGCACCGTTCGACGGTGGTTCCCCCGGCCCTCCTGGCGTGATGAGTGGATGACGCGCTCTATCCGGCCCGCTGCCACTGCACCCTCGCGGCGCGGACTCGAACCCCGAAGGGCTGCAGCGAGGCCGACCGAGCCTCTGCGGAGGTGTGCGGAGCGTTGGACCCTCCCAAGGAGAGCGTCCCCGACGTCGTAGCGCGTGCTGCGATGGACTGACGCCGGCCAGGCCTGGTAAGGCCCTGCACGAGGGAGTGGGCGACGGCCTCGCCGGGTCGTCACGACCACGTGTGGACCCCCACTCCGCTCTCGCGGCGAAGTGGGGGTTTTGCGCTTGGGGAGGTGCTGAGGCTTTCGCAGGTACACGCCTACGCCGTGGCCAGGTAGCGGCGGGCTGCCTCGGGATGCACGTGCCGGAGCAGCGCCTCGGCGTAGTAGTAGTCGCCGTAGGGCAGCGACACCTCGACGCCCCGCTCCTCGGGGCGGTTGCTCGTCCCCCTGCCGAGCGCTCCTTCGGCCCGCTCGGAGCCCGCGGTCGAGCAGGTCGCCTCCAGCGCCGTCAGGATCTCCACCGCCGTGTCGCGATACCTCGCCTCGCCGCTCACCGCCGCCAGGTCCAGCAGGCCACAGGCGGCCACAGCTCCGGCCGAGGAGTCCTTGACGTCGTGCGGGGCGTACGGCGAGCGGTAGTCCCACACCGGGACCCGATCCGCGGTCAGGTTCCGCACGAGGTGATCGGCCACCCGTGCGGCCACGTCGAGGAACCTCCGCTCGCCGGTACGGCGGAAGACGGTGGTGAATCCGTGGACCGCCCACGACTGTCCCCGCGACCAGCAGGACGTGGCGCTGTACCCCTGGGCCGTACGCTGCCGGATCGGTCGTCCGCTGGCCGGGTCGAACTCGAAGACGTGGCATGTCGATCCGTCCTCGCGGACGAGGTGGCGTGCCGTGGTGTCGGCGTGCGCCGTGGCGATATCGGCGTACCGCCGCCGTCCGGTCCGCTCCGCGGCGAACAGCAGCAGATCGAGGTTCATCATCGTGTCGACGATCACCCAGCCCGCCCGGTGGGGATCGTCGAGCGCGCCCCAGGCCCGCAGGAACCGGCCGCGCTCGTTGTAGCGCTCGGTCAGCGTCTCCGCCGCCGTCAGCGCGCCGTCCGACCAGCCCCGGTCACCCGTGACGCGCCACGCCGTGACCCAGGACGGCGAGAACAGGAAACCGAGATCGTGCGTGGAGGTGTCGGTCCTGCGCGCCTCCAGGCCGGCGGCTGAGCGCCGCGCACGGCGCCCCAGTTCGGCGTTTCCGGTGTGCAGCTGTGCGATCCACAGCTGTCCGGGCCAGAAACCACCGACCCAGCCTCCGTCGTCGTTGTAGACCCACTTCTCGAACTCGGTCCGCTCCGGATACCCGGTGACCTCGGGAGCCAGGGCACGGATCCGCTCGACGCTGAAGTCCAGCGCCGCCGCGAAATCGGCGGGCCGCGCCGAGGCCGTTCGCGGTAGGGCCACGGTCGCCGCCCCCGAGGAGGCGGCGGCGAGCAGGGATCGGCGAGTGACCATTTCGCTCCTCTCGATCATCACGGCACCATCCAGCCCAGGGCCGGGGTGGACTGCAGGAACACCAGGACGCACACGGCCAGCAGCAACAGCAGGCTCCAGCCGAAGATGCGGCGGAACAGCACGCCCTCCTGGCCGACCAGGCCGACCGCTGCGGTACCGACGGCCAGGTTCTGCGGTGAGATCATCTTGGCCATCACGCCGCCGGAGGAGTTCGCCGCGCCCAGCAGGACGGGATCGGCGCCGATCTGGGTGGCTGTCGTGGTCTGCAACTTGCCGAACAGCGCGTTCGCGCCCGCGTCGGTGCCGGTGATCGTGACGCCGAACCAGCCGACGATCGGCGACAGGAACGCGAAGAACGACCCGGTGGTGGCCAGCCACGCTCCCAGCGTGGAGATCTGCCCGGACAGGTTCATGACGTAGGACAGCGCGAACACCGCCAGGATCGCCAGGATCGCCCAGCCGAACTGACGCACGGTCCGGCCCCACACCAGCGCCGCGTCGCCGGGGGCGACGCGCAGGAACGGAAGGGACAGCAGCCCGGAGAGCAACAGCAGGGTTCCGGTCGCGGATCCGATGGCGAACTCGTAGTCGGTGCTGACCTCCGCACCCGTGGTCGAGACGACGTCCAGACCCGGCCAGGCGAAAGTGGTGCCGACGGCCTCCAGCGGAGCTCGGAGCGCGTCGAACTGCACCAGCGAGAAGACCAGGATGATGATCGTGTACGGGGCGAAGGCGCGCAGGACCTCCGAGCGGGAGTCCCGGGTGGGATCGGGTTCCTCGACCGCACCGCCGCCACCGGCGATCGCCGCCGCGGTCACGGGCTCACCCGCGGGGCTCCATATCCGGAGCAGCAGCAACAACGCGGCTGCCGAGGCGACCGCGGCGACGATGTCGGCGAGCTGATAGGCCAGGATCGACGTCACGAACTGTGCCACCGCGAACGTCACACCACCGACGAGGGCACCCGGCCAGGCCTGGCGCAGCCCACGCTTGCCGTCGGCCACGTACAGCAGCACGAACGGGACCGCGATCGCCAGCAGCGAGACCTGCCGCCCGGCCATCGCTCCGAACTCCCCGGCGGGAAGACCGGTGACCTCGCCGAGCACCGTGATCGGGTTGCCCATGCCCCCGAAGGCCACCGGCGCGGTGTTGGCGATCAGCGCCAGCGTCGCCGCCTTCAACGGCCGCACGCCCAGCGCGATGAGCATCACCGAGCAGATCGCGACCGGACCGCCGCCTCCCGCCAGCGCTTCCAGCAGCGCACCGAAGGAGAAAGCGATGACGATCGCCTGTATTCGAATGTCCTCCCCGACGGAGGAGAACGCCCGCCGCAGCACCGAGAAGTGGCCACTATGGACGGTCAGGTTGTAGATCCAGATGGCGTTGAAGGTCAGCCACAGGATGAGCAGCACGCTCTGCGCCGCGCCGTAGAGCCCCGCGTTGATCGCCATGAGCGGCGGCATCCCGTACACGCCGACGGCGATCAACAACGAGACCCCGAAAGTCGCGACACCGGCCCAGTGCGCTTTCCACCGGAACAGTCCCAGCAGTCCCAGCAGGACGAGCAGGGGGGACAGGGCCAATAGGGCCGATAGCAGTAATGATCCGGTCGGATCCGATTCCTGGTGGTAGGGCACGACGACCTCCGAATCCCCCGAATGGCGGTTGTTCCGAAAAACAGAACGATGTTCCATATTCCGTGACAAACATCGTGGCGCGGTTCACAACGAAGCGCTATAGACCGCATGGACGAATCCCGACTCCGCCGAAGGGACAGCGACATGGACGTCAGGCACCCCACGCACCCCACCCAGATCCCGACCTGCGACACCGAGGCGATCCGCGGGCACTACCTCGTCGAGGACCTCTTCGTGCCGGGAGAGATCCGCACGGTCTACTCCCACCAGGACCGCATCGTCCTCGGCGGTGCCGTGCCGGAACCGGGATCCCCACTGGAACTGACCGCCGAACCACCCCTGCGCAGCGAGTACTTCTGCGAGCACCGGGAACTCGGGGTGCTCGCGCTCGGCGGGGGGACGGTGACCGTCGACGGCGACACCCACGAGCTCGAGCACCGCGACTGCCTCTACATCGGCCGCGGCGCGACCTCGGTGTCGTTCGCCGGTGACGAAGGCGCCCGGTTCTACCTGGCCTCCGCGCAGGCCCACACCGCGTACCCGACCCGCGTGGCCCGCCACGCGGACACGACCCCGGCCAAGCTCGGCGACCCCGCGACCGCCAACGTGCGCGAACTCCGCAAGTACGTCCACCCCGACGGAATCCGTTCCTGCGAGCTCGTCATGGGCGTCACCGAACTCGCCGAGGGCAGCATCTGGAACACCATGCCCTGCCACACCCACGACCGGCGCACCGAGTGCTACCTCTACTTCGACCTCCCGGCCGAGCACCGCGTGATCCACCTGCTCGGCCGACCCCGCGAAACCCGCCACATGGTCGTGAGCAACGAACAGGCCGTGATCTCGCCGAGCTGGTCGATCCACAGCGGAGCGGGCACCCACAGCTACGGTTTCGTGTGGGCGATGGCCGGGGAGAACCAGTCGTTCGGCGACATGGACCACGTCGCGATCGACGACCTGCGCTGACCACCGCTGACCACGAGGCATCATCGAGATGAGTACCGAACTGTTTTCCCTGCGCGGACGGACCGCCCTGGTGACGGGTGCGCGCACCGGCATCGGACGGGCCGTCGCGCTCGGCCTGGCCACCGCCGGCGCCGACCTGGTCCTGCTCGGACACAACGACGACCTCGACGAGGTCACCGCCGAAGCCCGCGCCCTCGGCAGCACGGTGCGGCAGGTCGTCGCCGACCTCACCGACACCGAACGCGCGCGTGAACTGCTGGAACCCGTCGTCGCCGAGCACGAGATCGACGTGCTGGTCAACAACGCCGGAACCATTCACCGCGAACCCGCCGCCGACGTCGACTACGCCGACTGGCGCCGAGTGCTCGGGATCAACACCGACTCGGTGTTCGCCCTCAGCCAGCTCGTGGGGTCGGGGATGGTCGACCGCGGCCACGGCAGGATCATCAACATCGCGTCGTTGCTGTCGTTCCAGGGCGGCGTGGGCGTCCCCGCCTACGCCGCCTCCAAGCACGCCGTGGCGGGCCTGACCAAGTCGCTGGCCAACGAGTGGGGGCCGCACGGCGTGCGGGTCAACGCGATCGCTCCCGGTTACATCGCCACCGACAACACCAGCGCCCTGCGCGCCGACCCCACTCGTGAAGCCGAGATCAGGTCGCGCATTCCCGCCGGCCACTGGGGCGCTCCCGACGACCTCGCCGGAGCCGCGGTGTTCCTCGCCTCGGACGCCGCGAACTACGTCAACGGCCACGTCCTCGTCGTCGACGGTGGTTGGATGAGCAGGTGAACAACGACGATTCCGAGGGGCCCGGGGCGGCGCGAAAGACGCTGCGCGTCCTCGAGGCCCTCACCGAGCACAGCCGCGTCAGCGACCTGGCGAACGCCACCGGACTGCCCAAGTCCACGGTGCACAGACTGCTGCGGGTGCTCGTCGAGATGGGCTTCGTCGGCACCGACGAAGCCGGGGAGTACCGGATCGGAAGCCGAGCGGTCCGGCTGGCGAACCGTGTGATCGACCGCTTCGACCCCACCGCGCAGGCCGAACCCGCGCTCTCCCGACTGCTGCACGAAACCGGCTGCACGGTGCACTTCGCGCTGAATTCCGGCGGCGAGCTGTTCTACACCCGCAAGAAGGAACCGGACAAGCCGTACCGGATGAGCTCCCGGGTCGGGATGCGGCTGCCGTGGCACAGCAGCGCCATCGGCAAGGCCGCGCTCGCGGCGATGCCACCGGGCGAGCTCGAAGGACTGCTGGACACGCTGGCGTTGGAAGCCAGAACGCCGTACTCGCTGACCACGCGCGAAAAGCTCGTGGCACGGATCGAGGACGCGCGCCACACCGGCTACGCCCTCGACGACGGCGAGAACGAGGACGGCGTCCGGTGCGTGGGAGCAGCGGTGCGGGACCACACCGGGGCGGTGATCGGCGGGATCAGCATCTCCACGCTGACCCTCGAACACAGCATGGACGATCTCATCGCCCTGGCCCCCACCGTGATGAGTGCCGCCAACGCGGTTTCCACCACGCTCGGCCACCTGGCGTGACCGGCGCCGGGGCAGGCGGTTCCGGGGTCCGTCTTCACCGGGGCGGCGGCCCCAGGGCGGGCTCCTCGGTGAGGTGGGTGGTGAGGT
The DNA here is from genome assembly GCF_014137975.1 of Halosaccharopolyspora lacisalsi. Lineage (GTDB taxonomy): Bacteria > Actinomycetota > Actinomycetes > Mycobacteriales > Pseudonocardiaceae > Halosaccharopolyspora > Halosaccharopolyspora lacisalsi. The sequence continues at coordinate 1,118,928 of NZ_JACGWZ010000001.1, forward strand.
CGAGGCGCCCGGTCGCGGGGACCTGGCGGGAGTTCGTCGAGGACGACGTCGTGGCGGAGTCCCTCGACTCCGCCGGCGGCGGTTTCGATTCAGGACACGTCGATGCCCTCATCGAGGAGCTCGCCACGGGCTGGAACCTGCACGAATCCCTTCACCGAAGGCGAGCTCCCCGGTGGCCGCGGGGCGTCACTCAAACCCGCCGTGCGAGCAACTCGACCGCGGGGCTGTTGAAGTGACGCTGCCGAACGGCCAGTTCGACCTCGACGAACCCGGCCGCCACCGCGTCGGTGCGAAGTTGCTCCGGCCGGACGCTGAGGACGTGCCGGTGCACGGTGACCACGAGCCGTCCGCCCGGCTTGAGTACCCGGTGGACCTCGGCGAACCCCGCCGGCCGGTCCCAGAGCATGACGTTGTTGACCGAAAGGGCGACGTCCATCGAGGCGTCCGAGCAGTGGGTGCGCTCCGCGCCGCCTGCCCGCAGCTCGACGTGGTCGGCAACGCCCCGGGACGAGCAGCGGTCAGCAGCCATAACGCGCATGGCCTGCGAGGGATCCACACCGATCACGCACCCGTCGGGCGGGCGCACCGCGGTCGCGGCCAGGACGACGCCGACGCCGGGGCCGTGTCCGACGATCAGCACCTGGTTGTCGGGCCGCAGTTCGGCCTGCCGCACCGCCCGACGTTCCTGTTCCGCGTTTTCGCGCGCCATGATTTCGCCGCCCACCCGGCCGACCACTCCGCGCGGATGTCCGAAAGCCATGTCGAGCACCCGCATGAACCTCGCCGCCACGGGGCCAGCTCAGCACGCGAGCCGGCAGCCCGCATCAGGGACGACCCCGATACCCGCGCCGGATCGCGGTGTCCCGCACCCCCGACCGCTACGATGCACCAAGGACGGAGTCAGTGTGTCGTGGCACCTCCACGGTCCTCTCCCCGGAGTGCCCGGAGCGAAATCGATATGCGTCGAGTCCGTCACCTGCCAGCCAGCAATCGCGCGGGAAAAGCGCGTACGCATCGCGCCGTGCCCGATTCGACGGATTCGTCGCGGTCTTCGCTCGTGTAGTAGGTCGAGACCGAAAAATCGACGCCCCGGCACAGGGTCGCCACGCCGAACTGCTCGCGGTGGGCGTCCGCGGCCGAGTCCGACTCCGGCACGCTCTCCCCGGAGGAGCGGGTGCCCTCGTCGTCCTTGCGCACCCGGTTTGCGCGAGCTCCCCGGGATCCGTCCTCCTCACAACCCACCACCTCCGCCCCGGGGAGCCCACCTACTCCCCGGGAGCCAGCTCGCCCAACACCTGGTGGGTCCGGTTGGCACGGACGGACAGCCGCTGCTCCCTGGCGGTGACGTCGATGTAGGTCTGACTGGAGTTGATCGACGCGTGACCGAGCAACTTGGCGATCTCGGCGGCGCTGGCTCCGTCCTCGGCCAGCCGGGTGGCGAAGGTGTGCCGGAGCGCGTGCACCATCGCGCCGCGGTGCACGCGGTCGGAGATTCCCGCCGCCCGCAGCGACTGACGCACCAGGTACTGCAAACCACCCCGGCGCAGCGGCTGGCCACGGTGATCGACGAACAGGGCCTCGTCACCGGGGAGGCGTTCACCGAAGCGCTGCTGCCGGCTCCGCAGGTAGGACCGGATCACCTCGTCGAGCGCGTCCTCGATCGGTATGGACCGGCTGGTGCCCCCCTTGCCCCGGACGTGCAACCGCCGTTCACCGGGCCGCCCCGCCAACGAGGACACGGTCAACGACAACAGCTCGGCGGAGCGAAGACCGGTGCAAAGCAGTGTCGACAACACGGCCAGATCCCGCTCCGGCCAGGGATCGCGCGCCCGGCGCGCGCCCTGGGACACCAGGCGCAGCAACCGCTCGGGGGTGTCCTCGCCCTGCAAGGGCTTCGGAGAGGCCTCCGGCACGCGCGGTTTGGGCACGACCGCCATGGGGTTGCCGGACACCGCCCCCTCCACGACGAGGAAGCGGAAGAAACCGTTCCACGTCGACCACGAGCGGGTGACCGACGACGCCGCGCGCACGGCCGCGTGTCGCGCGAACGCCGAACGCAGCCGCGTCGCCGTCACCGACTCCATCGCCAGCTCGTCCCGGGACGTCCCGGTGAGCTCCGCGAGCTCACCGCCCACGGCCTCCAGATCACGCCGATAGGCGCGCAGCGAGTTGGCGGCGAGCTTCCTCGCCTGGAGGTGCTCCAGGTAGGTCTCCGTCCAGTGCGTCACCGAACGGGTGTCCGTCTCGTCCTCGATCGATCGCGACACCGTGTCACCTCCCACCCGGTGATCATCCCAGGTTCGGGAGACACGGGCACCCCGCCTCAGCTGGCGCGCAGGAAGCGATCCAGCACCCTGGTGCCGAATCGCAGCGCGTCCACCGGGACCCGCTCGTCGACACCGTGGAACAGGGCGCTGAAGTCCAGGTCGGCGGGCAGCTTCAACGGAGCGAACCCGTAGCAGTTCATCCCGAGACGGCTGAACGACTTCGCGTCCGTGCCCCCGGACATCATGTACGGCAACGTCCTGGCGGCGGGGTCCTCGGTGCGCAGCGACTCGGCCATCAGGTCCACGATGCGACCCTCGAACTTCGTCTCCACCGGGGGCAGGCCGACCCACTCGCGCTCCACGTCCGGACCGAGGACCTCGGCGAGCTCCCGGTCGAAGGCCTCCTCCCGCCCCGGGAGGATCCGGCAGTCCACGGAGGCCTCGGCCACCGACGGGATCACGTTGGTCTTGTAGCCGGCGTTGAACATCGTCGGATTGGCGGTGTCGCGCAGCGTCGCGCCGACGATGCGCGAGAGGTTGCCGAGCTTGGCCACCGAACCGTCGAGATCGTCGGCGGGGAAGTCCCAGCCGGTCAGCTCGGTGACCCCGTCGAGGAACTCGCGGACCGAGGCGGTCGGCATCAGCGGGAACTGGTGCTCGCCGAGCCGGGCCACCGCTGCGGCGAGCTTGGTCACGGCGTTGTCGTCGTGGACCATCGAACCGTGGCCCGCGCGGGCCCGCACCCGCAGCTTCAGCCACCGGATACCCTTTTCCGCGGTCTGCACGAGGTAGGCCCGGACGTCGTCCTCGAACGTGACCGAGTACCCGCCGACCTCGCTGATCGCCTCGGTGCAGCCCTCGAACAGCTCGGGATGCCGATCGACCAGCCACTGGGCGCCCTGCAGGCCACCGGCCTCCTCGTCGGCCAGGAACGCGAAGACGATGTCGCGGGGCGGAACGATGCCCTCGCGCCGGAAACGGCGGGCCACCGCCAGGCTCATGCCCAGCATGTCCTTCATGTCCACCGCTCCGCGTCCCCACACGTAGCCGTCCTGCACGACGCCGGAGAACGGGTGCACGGACCACTCGGAGGGATCCGCCGGGACGACGTCGAGGTGGCCGTGAACGAGGAGCCCCCCACGCTGGCTGTCGGCCCCGGGCAGGCGAGCGATCACGTTGCCGCGGCCGGGCGTGTCGCCGGACTCCACGTAGGTGACCTCGTAGCCGGCCTCGCTCAGTTTGCCCGCCACGTATTCGGCCGCATGGCGCTCACCCGTCAAGGTCGCGGGATCGCCCGTGTTCGTCGTGTCCATCCGGATCAGCTCGCTGGTGAAGTCGACGGCCTCGTCCTGGGCGCGCTGCAGTCCGGGGTCGGAGGTTGTGCTGGATGCTTCGAAGTGCTCGCTCACCTGGCTTTTCTATCACCTCGCAGGCTGAGGTGGGGGGTGGTTTGGAGGCCGCTGTGGCGATCGGTTAAGCTGTTTACACAACAAAGCGGGGCCGACCGTGAAGGTTGGTTGCGCCGCGACGTCGGAGTGGCGGAAAGGCAGACGCGCTAGCTTGAGGTGCTAGTGCCCTCCGGGGCGTGGGGGTTCAAGTCCCCCCTCCGACACGTTTGGGTGGGATCAAACCCACAGTATAACAGTAATTTGATGATCGAGGCCAGCAAGACTGGCGGCGCGTGGAGCGCTGTCGTCGTGCTGGCCTTGTTGTGTTCCCCGGCGGGTGCGGCTGGGGGTGAAGGCCGTGGCTGAGCGGTCAGTACCTGGGGTGGTGCCGCCGGCGGAGTCTCGTCCGGGGATGGGTTCCCGGATGGTCGTGTCGGGACCGTTGTCGGTGGTCGGGTTGGAGCCGGACCCGCAGCCGCAGTCGGTCTCGCGGCTGTATCGGATCGTCGCGGTCGATGACCGTGGTCGGGTGGCCGAGCAGTCGGTGATGGCGGCGGTGGGTTGGTTGCCGGGCCAACGGTTGTCGATCGGTGTGGTGGCTGGTTCGATCGTGGTGCGCTCGGATCCGGCTGGGGTGTTCCGGCTGGCTCGGCGGGGGCATTTGCCGCTGCCGGCCACAGCGCGTCGCTGGACTCGGCTGGAGCCGGGCCAGCGGGTGTTGCTGACGGCCGATTCGGAGCAGTCGGTGGTGGTGGTTTCCACGCTGGCCTCCTTGGAGCGGATGCTGTCCGAACACCACGCCGCAGTCCTTGGGGGTGGTGCTTCGTGAGTAGTCCGGAATCGGCGGGTGCCTCCGAGCTGGAGGCGGCGCGGCTGTTGCTGGCCCGCATGGGCATCGCTCCTGAAGACCTGGTGACCACCCCGCCGGAGAAACCAGTGGCACCGACCTTCGGCGAGTACGTCCCGCGGGTGGCTGAGGCCGTGTCTGAGGGTACGCGGCGGGTGTATCGCTCCTACTGGAACAAGATCGTCGCCGTGTGGGGTGAGCGTCGGTTGGATGAGCCGACGGCGTCGGAGATCAAGCAGTTGACCGAGCAGGTCCGCACCCAGGTCGTGCAGCGCCGCAACGCCCGCGGCGGACGGAGTGCGGCCGAGCACTGCATCGCCGCCCTGCGGTGCGTCTACAACCACGCGGTGGCCGACGGACTCATCAGCGAGGCTGACAACCCCGCCCGGCGGGTGCCCAAGCCGCGTCGGTTGCCGTCGACGCGGCGGGGCTTGCCGGATGCCCGGTTGGCTGAGGTCAACGAGGTGGCTGCGTCGACGGGTAATGATCCGGCGTTGGACACGTTGTTGTTGCGGTTGCACACAGAAACGGCGTGTCGCCGCGGCGGGGCGCTGGCGTTGACTGCCCGGGACTTGGATGTGGATCAGTGTTTGATCCTGCTGCGGGAGAAAGGCGACACCGTGCGCTGGCAGCCGGTCTCACCCACCTTGATGCGGCATCTGCAGGCCCATGCCGACCAGCGCGGCGCCGCCGCGTCGGGTGGGGCGTTGTTGCGGTATCGCAGTGGTGAGCCCATCACCCGCAGGCGCTACGACCACCTCTGGTCACGGCTGGGCCAATACTTGCCGTGGGTGGCGACCCAGCAGATCAGCACCCACTGGCTGCGCCACACCACGCTGACCTGGGTAGAACGGCACTGCGGCTATGCCGTGGCACGGGCCTATGCCGGACACACCCACACCACCGGCGGCGGCGACGGCGGCACCACCAGCACCTACATCCGCGCCGACCTCTCCGAAATCGCCACCGCCCTCGCCACCCTCACCGGAGAGAAACACCCACTGGCCACATAGCTCCTGCCCTACCGCAGGCGGGACAGGTGTGGACAGCGCCAAGCAGGGTCAGCTTCGCCAGCGCACCCAGCCTGGCGAAGCTGACCCTGGAGTCATCATCGCTCAAGATCGCAATGCTGATGGTGTCTGCACAGGTACCAGGCAGCTTCGATGAAGCCATCGGTAGCGGCATGTGTGCCGCTGCCGGATTTCCTAGTGTTGTTCCGCTGGTGTTGGCCGGTGGTGCACGTATTCGATGACGGTGCCGTCCGGGTGCCGCACGGTGAACCCACGGCCGACTGGTGGGGTGAACGGTTCCTGCACGAACGTCAGTCCTTCTGCGCGGAATCGAGTGAGGTAGGGCTCGAGATCGGAGACGAGCAGCGTGCCCGTCGTCGACTGGAACGGTGCCAGTGCCGCCGGGGTGCCGCCGATGATCAGGAATCCGCCGACCGCGTGCAGCGTGAGGTCCTTCTCGGGATACGGCATCACCAGGTCCCGGTCCATGCCGAGGGTTCGTTCGTACCAGCGGGTCGCCTCCTCCAGTTCCTCAGGGCCGACGAAGACCCTCACGAAGGTGCGAGGCTCGGTGAGCGCGGAGGAATCCGGGGTGCGCCGCCAGAGTTGAGCCGACATGACGATGCTCCTTTTCGGTGCCGGGTCCGGCCGGATCGGGCCGGTGGAGCGATCGTGCGTGGCGCGCGGTGGGTCGAACCAGTGCGTGCTTGTCCGGTTAGTCCGACACACACCCACGGAGGTGGGCCGATGACCGCCGCGTCGACGCGTACCGAGCTGGGCGCGTTCCTGCGCGCCGCGCGTGCTCGACTGGCTCCGGCCGAGCTCGGCTTGGCCGCCACCGGCAGGCGGCGCACGCCGGGACTGCGTCGGGAGGAGGTCGCCGCCGCGTCCGGTGTCGGGGTTTCCTGGTATTCCTGGGTGGAACAGGGGCGGGTCAGCGCGTCCCGAGCCGTCCTGGACGCCGTGTCGGCGACGCTGCGCCTGACGCCGGACGAACACGCGCATGTGCTGGCCCTGGGTGGATTCGCGGCGGAGCCGATCACCGAGGACGGTGACGAGGTCGTCGAGTTGCTGGCGAGCTGGCCGTCGGCCCCGGCGCTCGCGCTGGATCACCACTTCGGCGTACTCGCTGGCAACACACCCAGCCGGCTGCTCTGGCCGGACCTCGCGCCAGGCGAGAACCTGCTGCTCCGACTGGCGCAACTGCCCGGCTACGAGCAACCGCTCTACGAACTGCTCCTGCGGTTCCGCGCCCTCGCACAGCCCGACGACAACGGGGTGCGGCAGGTGCTCGACGAGTTGCCCCGACTGCGGCCGGACCTCGCGCACCTGTGGCGCTGCCGCGCCGTGCGCCGTTCCAGTAGCTGGCCGGTGGATATCGAGGAGGCAAGCACCACTCTGCACCTGCGGTGCACCATGTTGCGCCCCCACGGCGACGACCTACGCACCATCCTTCTCGGCACCCCACGCGATCCGGCCACCCACACGTGGTTCGCCACCCATCCGAGTCTCCGCTCCTCTTAGCTCTCCCTCCAGCGGGAGACCTCTCGAACAGTTGAGACGTGAATGCCGCAGATCGATCCCTCAGCGTCACGCGGGTCGGTGTTCAACCGGCTTGCCCACTGGACCGGTGCGCTTCAGATGGTGGGCAACGGTAGTCCGAGAACCCGGTTTGCAGGACTCGGGCGATCTCACGTTTTGCTCTGCGCCAACGTCTACCTGAGACAACGTTGTGTTGTCCACGGAGGTTTTGATGGCAAGTCGGCGCCCGCTGCTTCAACACACTGCCGCGCATGCAGCCACGTTTCTCGACGACCTCGCACAACGCCCGGTGGGAACGAGTGCGACGTTGACGCAGCTGCGCGAGGCTCTGTCACGAGCATTGCCCGAGGAGGGCTCCGACGATGCGCAAGTCATCGACGAGCTCGTTCGTGACACCGACGCAGGCATTCTCGCCAGTGCCGGAGGCCGGTTCTTCGGCTGGGTGATCGGCGGCGGGACTCCGGCGGCGCTGGCCGCCGACTGGCTGACCTCGACCTGGGATCAGAACGCCGCTCTGCATGCCTGCGGGCCGGCTGAGGCAGTCATCGAGGAGGTGGCGGGAGACTGGCTCAAACAGCTTCTGAGGCTGCCCCCGGAGGCGTCGTTCGCCTTCACCACCGGAGCGCAACAGGCCCACGTCACCGCGTTGGCCGCTGCACGCACCAAGGTCCTGGCCGATCGCGGCTGGGACGTCGAACGCCGGGGCATGGCGGGCGCACCCACATTGCGCGTGCTTACCTCGGGCACCCAGCACGCCTCCATCGAACGGGCCGTTCGCCTACTGGGCCTGGGCGCGGACTGCCTTCACCCCACAGACACCGATGACTACGGGCGTATCGACCTCACCTCGCTCCAGCGGCGACTCGCCGAGCAGGACGCTCCGACGGTCCTGTGCCTGCAAGCCGGAGAGATCAACACCGGCGCTTTCGACTCTTTCACCGAGGCGTGCCGACTCGCCCACGATCACGGTGCCTGGGTCCACGTCGACGGTGCGTTCGGTCTGTGGGCAGCTGTAAGCGAGCGTCATCGCCACTTGCTGGCGGGTGTCGACCACGCCGACTCCTGGACCACGGACGGCCACAAGTGGCTCAACGTCCCGTTCGACTCCGGATTCGCCTTCGTTCGTCACCCCGGAGCACATCACACCGCCATGTCCACCCGTGCCAGCTACCTCGTCCACACCGCCGACGTCGACGACGATTCCGCCACCCCACCGGCCCGCGACCAAATCGACTGGAACCCGGAGTGGTCCCGCCGTGGGCGGGCAGTACCGGTCTACGCTGCCATCCGCGCCCTGGGGCGACGCGGAATCGCGGACATCATCGAGCGTTGCAGCGACCACGCCTATCGCCTCGCGATCGAAATCGGAGCGTTGAACGGCGCGGAGCTGCTCGTCACGCCCCGGATCAACCAGGGCCTCGTACGTTTCCTCGCCGATAACGGCGACCACGATGCCCGTACCGAGCATGTCATCGACCACGTCCAACGGTCCGGAGAGGCATGGTTCAGCGCCACCACGTGGAACAATATGCGCGCCATGCGCATCTCCGTCGTCAACTGGCAAACCAGCGCTGACGACATCACCCGCGCCATCACCACCGTCCACACGGCTCTGGACCTCGAGCTAGCAGCGAAGAAAGCCTGATCACGCCACCATCCACACGCTCACGCCCCGTCAACATACGCTCCAGGACGACCGGGCAAAGTTTGACTGAGCAGCCACAAGAACCGTGGCTGCTCAGCGAGTAGCTAAGCGGCGGACTCAATACCGAAGGGGACCGAGCCGGTCTTCTGTGTCGTGGTGGTGTCGCGTTGGATCCATGCTTTGCCTTCGGCGGAGATGCCTTCCAGGACGTGGAGGGCGTGGGTGAAGCCGGTGGCGTCGAGGCTGATCTGAGCCAGTCCCGGCTCATCTGAGCTGGCCTGTTCGAAGTTCCGTTTGGGTTCGGTGACGTCGATGATCCGGGCGGGCCCGTTGGTGAGGGTCAGCTCCAGGGTGTAGTCGTAGTCACCGGATTCGACCACGCGGAGCGAGGAGACGGCGTCGAAGCGGAAGTGGCCGCGTTCGTTCCCGTGGAAGGTTCCCTGTTTGACATCGAGTTGCCTGGTCAGTTCCCGCACGCCTTCTGCGGTGATCAGGAACAGTTGGAGGTCGTATTTCGAGTAGCGCCACGGGCCGCCATTGACGCGTGCTCGCTTGCAGCTCTTCGCGGGGATTTGCACGATCGTGTGGGCGGTGATGTCGCGCCAGGCGAGGCGGTAGTGTTGTAACGCCTCCTCGATGAGCAGGACCCTGTCGCACCGCAGCCAGCTTTCCATCTCGTCCTCGGTGGGGCAGGTGGCATCCAGCTTGTCTTTCCACCGCTGGTACTCGGCTTCGCGGGCTTCCAGCTTGCGTGCGCGCTCCTGGGTCTCTTCGGCGATTCGTCGGCGTTCGGAGAGGATGCGCCACCACCGGGGCGTGGCGATTCGTCCGCTTACCGCTGCGATGAGTACGCCGGCCAGCGCCGGCAGCGGGTCCGTTCGCACGGCCGCGTCGACGACGACACAGGTCGCGAGGACACCGACCGCGAGAGCGGACAGGCACCAGGCCTGTGTGGACAAGGGGGTTCGGTACTGCTGGCGGTGGGCGAGCAGGAGGTTCTGGCGCCACTGTTGTCGGACATCACGGACCAGGTACCGGATGAGCCAGGTGACTCGACGGTTGGGGATTCTGCTTTCGCGGTAGATCTCGACGATTTCGTCGCGCAGTGTGGTGCGGATGCCCCTGGTCTCGGCCAGCCAGACCGAGCGGTCCACGCCCTTCGGCGCGTATCTGTGGGCGTAGTGATGGAAGTCGTGATCGACTTGTTTGGCGAACCCGGGTTCGGGTGCCTCGTGGTCAACGAAACCACCAACGTGCTCGAGCTCCTTGGCGTGGAGGCGTTGTGTCCGGTACCGCCACTCGAACCCCGTCCTGGCCGCGACCACTGCCCCGGCCAACGTCATCAAGTAAGCGATTACCGATGCCGGGGTCGGGCGCTGCAGCAGAATCCATCCGAGGACTCCCAGGGAACCGGCAAGCAGTGCACTCGCGAGGACGGCGCGAAGCCAGTCCTCGGGAGTGGCACCGTTCGGGGCGGGGTGCCGGGCCCGTGCTGAGATCGGTTTGGGCTCGAAGTAGGCCCACACGCGGTTGTCTCGGTCGCCGGCGAGTTGTCCCTGTTCGGCAGCGTGTCGGGTCTCCTTCCAGAGGCTGTCTTTCATCCCGCCGGTCAGTACGAGGTCGCAGTGGCGCACGATCTTCTCGCGTTGCAGGACTGGGAGATCCTGCAGTTTCTTCAGCGCCGGTGTGGGATCGCGGTCGGAACTGTCGAGGTGCTCGAGCAGCTCGCATAATGCTTCGAGCGCCCGCGCCCATGCGCTGTCCGGATGCGTGGCGAGGTGGTCAGGCAGCCCTGCGAGCTGTCCTCGCTCATCGGTGGTCAGTTCGCGGTAGGAGCGTTTGCTGAGCAAGGCCAGGGCCCAGTGGAAGCGCACTTCGGCGCCGTCGTAGTCGCGGGCGATGGCGTCGTCGATCCACTCGCGGGCCCGCAGTGGCACCCCGTTGTCCAGGTAGTTGACACCGACCTGGTACTTCCGTTTGGGCGGGTCGTCGGAGGACGCTATGTAGACGGTGGAGTTGTGCACCCATTCGGCCTGGATGCCCACGGTGGAACCGGATCCGGTGGTATTGGTCGTGGTGGTGGTCTTGGTCTCACTCATGACAGGCCGTTCACCGCCGTGATCAACGCCGCGACCTTGGCGGCCACCTCGGCGGCCTCGTCGATCATCCCGCGCAGGCGCTTGAGCGCGCGCACGGACTTGCTCTTGCCCTCGGGCGTGTTCTCCTTCAGCGCCTTGTCAGCGAGGTCGAGTTCGGCCTCCGCTTCCTCGTAGGTGGGGGAATCGAGCGTGCCAACCGAACGTGCGCGGGCCAGCTCGTCGCGAACCGCGGTGAGCTCGGCGGCAAGATCAGTGGTCGTCGCGGCCGGTTGTGCCGCACCGACCGTGACGGTGCTGTTGGTGACGTCTCTGGCCTGGATTCCGACTGTGCTGCCGTGCGCGATGTTGGTGACATCGCCGCTGCTGGGCTTGTTCCGAGGCTGCATCGGGCTGTTCTCCTGTTCGGTGATGAGTTCTTCGGCGAGACGCGTGGCGAATGCCGCGGCGTTGTCGGCGGCCTGCGGCTGCCAGGTGCCGTCGCCGTCGGTGTTCTTGGTTCCGTCGGCCTTGTCGCTGATTCCGCGCACGATGGCCACCGGGGAGCCGTTGAGGTGCCCGGCCTGGGCCACACCGGCGGATTCCATCTCGATGGCCAGCGCGTCGTTGTAGTGTCGGCGGATCCACTCCGCCTCGGAGGAGATCCGGGAGTTGTGCACGATCTCTCCGGCAGCGATCGGCCCGAAGCGCACGCTCGGGTGGTGTCGGCCGGAGTCTGCGTTGTCCGTCCAGTTATCGGTGCGGGCCACGTGAGCGGCGAGTTGGCTGAGCCCGTGTTCGGCTTCCCACGCCCGAGGTCTGGCCTTGAGTCCGTCGTCCTCGCTGGTGCCGCCGTGGTAGGCGTAGACGTGCGTGGCCACCACGACATCGCCCAGCGGCGTGGCATCCCACAACGCCCCGGCCACGCCGACGAACAGCACGGCCGCCGGATCGAACTCGTGGATCGCCCGCTCGGCCAAGACCGCCGCAGAGTGATTTCCTTTGCTGGTCAACGCAAGCGCGACCTGACAACCCGTATCGCGCAGGGAACCGACCTCGAACCGGGTGCCTCGTTCGTGCCGCTGAAGCTGTGGGTTGAGCAGTCTGCGCCGCACGGCGTCGTACTCGAGATTCAGGGCGGTGAGCACCACCACCATGTTCTCCGTCATCGTGCTCCTTCACTGTCGGTGGATTCCGGTCTCACCAGTGGCGGATGCAGCACGGTCGTCGGCCCGGCCTGGAACAGCCGCGCCGGGCGTCCCTTCGTGGCCCTGCGCTCCTGTCCGGTCGGCTCGATGAACCCGGGGACCTTCTGCACCTTCCGATAGAAGTTCCGCGGATCCAGCTGCACCCCCCACACGGCCTCGTAGACCTGCTGCAGGTCAGCGATCGTGAAGGTCTCCCGGCAGAACGCGGTCGCCAACGCCGAATGCTCCAACTTGCCCCGCGCCCGATCAATACCGTCGGTCACGATCCGGAGGTGATCGAAGGCCAACTTCGTCCGGCCGGACAGCACATCCGCCGCCGACTCCCACCCCGCGTCCGCCGCATCGGTCCCGGCCACGGGATCCGGAAGCTCGGGCGCGATCGCCAGGTATGCCACCGAAATGACCCGGCCTCGCGGATCGCGACCAGGAGCCCCATAAGTGCCCAGCTGCTCCAAATGCAGCCGCGCCACGTCCAAGTCCGCCTCTTCCCGCAACTCCCGATGGGCGGCATCGAGGATGTCCTCGCCGGCATGGTTCAAGAACCCACCGGGTAACGCCCGCGCACCCCGATACGGGTCCACACCACGCTCGACCAGCAGCACGCGAAGCTCCTGCTCCCGCAAGGTGAGGATCACCAGATCCACAGTGACCAGAACTTCCGGCGGCGACCACGACTCATCGATCACGACGACTACGGTATCTTAATGTCAAACAGACAGAAAGGGGTTTCAGCTCAGTGCTGCAAGAGCGAACCGGACCCCGGTCTCGATGGTCAGCGACGGGCCGCGCTGGGCTACCTTGGAGCTGGGAGCAGACTCTGACACGCCTGCCACCACCGGACAGCGAAGCCGGCGATGGCAGATCTGCTGGTCCAGCAACCGCTTCGGTAATCAGATGCGTGTGGGGGTGTTGTGCCGAGGGAGTGTTCATAGTGAGGCAACGACGACCGAGCGTGCAGACTTCTCCAGATTGCTCGTGTGCGTAAACGTGATTGCAGCGAACCGGCCGTTGTCGCCACGCTGGGCCGCGTGTGCCGTGTGTAAGTCATCTGAGTGCAGAGAACGGTCCCGCACCTACTGCGACACAGCCTGGTGAGCTATCTGTTGGGCAGTCATCGAATGCGGGTCCAATACGCATCGGGCTGCTTCCGTGCCAGTGGTGCTGAGCAGCATCACCCGTTCGCCGTCCGCGCTGCACGGTGATGGTCACCCCGGGTGCCCATACGGTTTACCCGTTGCGGAATGGTGTCCGGGAACGGCACGAATGTATACAGCTTCACGAAAGTTCCGGCTACTCGCGTCCCCTTCGACGTTCTGAGGTCGAGCTCGTGCTGACCCTACGACATGGTGATCCACTGCGGTAGGTTATTGATCACCAACCGTTCGTGAAGGGGGATCGATGTTCGCTGCACTGCGACGATCACACACGCCTCGTCCACGCCCCACCGGTTCGTGGGCCGTGACGGCGGTCAACATGAGCGTGGTCGTGTGCGCCTCGGTGATCACCGCGTCGCTGGCGCTGGTCGTCGAGGACCTGATCCCGCACCAGGCCGATGACGGTCGCGTCGTGCCGCTGCGCTGGGTGGTGTTCGCAGGCGCGCTCCTCGGGCTGTTGCTGGCCCTGTGGGTTCGTACCGTCGTCAATCGCAGGCGCGGCACCCTGTTCCACATCCACCTGCTCGATGAGGCGATGCCCGACCTGCGTCGCACTTCCGTGGCGCTGGCGGGTGCGCGTCGCATGTCGATGCGAGCGGTGACGCGGTGGATCGACCTCGGCGCGCACGCTCACGACGATGTCATCGACCTCGCCGAGCACTGCCGCGAGGTCGCCACCACGGTCGAGGACGCCGTCAATGAGGACCGGGACGACACCGGTTCCGTGCTTGCTCCCAACATGTTGTGGCCCACAGCGCTCGCGGTCGGTGGATACCTGCCCCGAGCCGACCAGCTGCGCCTGTTGGAGCTGCCTCCGAACGATACCGCCGACGAGATCGAGTTCGACCTGAACCCGCAGGACACCGACGCCGTCGTACGCCACGACGAACCCGATCTCGAGCAGTGCACCGGCCGCGTCGGAGTCTGGCTCGCCTTCACCCCGGCGGCCGCGCACTTCTCGCGGGAGCGCTTCGCCGAACTCGGCGTCACCACGGTCCACACCCTGTCCTACAAGGGCCGGATCCCGCCGCCGAAGTCCACATCGCTGACCGGGCAGGACATGACCACGATCAGCCGCGAGATCGCCCAGTACCTCGAGCGGATCAAAGCCCAGGCGGGTGAGCGTGAACTCGTCGTGATCGCGATGATCCCCAAGGCGGTCGCCTTGGCCCTGGGCTGGCATCTGGCTCAGAGCCGGTTTCGGTTCTTCCGCGGTACCCACTTGATGCACTACGACAGGCCCCGGGATCGGTTCTTTTCGATGCGAGTGCGCCCTTCCCAACCCACACACCCGCCACGCCCCCTTGCACGCCCGGCCGCACACCGCGAGTCTCCGCTGCGCAATCTCACCCCGTATCAGCTGGACATGGTTACCCAGCACGGCACGGTCACCCTGCCACCCACCGAACAGGCGCCCCGCATCACCGAAACCACCGGCGAAGCCGAGGCCGTCACGGTCGGCGGCACGGCCGTGCCCGTGCTGCACGCTGCCCAGGGGGAGGTGGCCGATCTGCCCGATCCCGAACCAGGTGTGCTGCTCGTCGTGTCCCGGTTCGTGGCGGCACTCTTCCCGGACCGCGACGACCTGCTCGTGCCGGTCGACGAAGTCCGCGACGGCACCGGCCGCATCACCGGATGCCGCTCCCTGGCGCGGTTGGTCACCACCACCACCGCACCCTGCTCGGCTGCGAGCGGCCACGGACAGGAGCAGCCGGATACCGACAACGATCCAGCGCGGACTTGACTTGTCCACCAGCGCAGATCCATCCAGCGCGGCTGCACGGTGCCGTCTGCGTCCTCTTGGGAACCCCGGGTAATGACCAGCTCCGGCAACGCCTGCTGTCCGGCCCGGTGCGGGGTGGTGGTTTCGACCGCTCATCGCGTTCTGGTGGGCCAGCATCTGCCCTGGCTGACCTTCTGGGGCCGGGCCACCGGTGAGCTGCTGCGTCGCTGCGAGCGCGACCTCTGCCGGTGAGCTGGTCCACGCCGACGTGAAGAGCTCGGCCGGTTCCCGGCGGCGACCCAGCGCTGTGTGGCCGCCGCCGGACGGGCCATCCGGACCCGTGTGGGATTGCTTGCTGGGCCGGCCTGGTGTGTTCCGTGGCCGGGGGCTGTGGATCAGTTCATCGGCTGGAACGTCTGGATGCGACTGATCTTGTCGTCGACGAACGTGTACGCCTCGGCGGAGACGAAGGGCATGCCCTCGCTCTCGCCGTGGGGAACGAAGCGGCCCCGGTTGAGGGCGACGACGGCATCCCCTTGTTCCACGAAGCGCTCGATGGTGACCTCCGCTGCCCCGGAGGCCAGATCACGGGCCATCTGCTCTTCGAAGGCCGCTTTGCCCTGGCCGACCTGCTGCCCGTTGAACTCCCAGACGAGGTCGTCGCTGACGCAGGACAGGATCCGCGCCAGGTCGCAGGTGGCGAACCCGCTGGTGTAGGTCCGGATGATCTGCTGGTGTCGACTCATCGGTCGGCTCGTTGCTCCTTCGATCGCGTCCCGCGGCGGAGCTGCCGCGCACCCGGCGCCGGCGTGCTCGCACGGTGATGACCAGTGACGGTGAGAGAACGTACCGGACCGGGACGACACACAGCGGGACACGAACTCCACCCGGACAGCGAGCCACCACGCCCGCCGTGCCCGTGTCCGGTGCTGTCTCAGCAGCCTCATCCGATGAAGTCCTTGGTGAACACCGTGACCTGCGCTTTGGCCCCGATGGCGCAGGACGGGTGCCGGAGCCGCGAAACTGCCGGCGGTGGAGGCTCCGGAGAGCGTCGTGGATACACGGTCCACGCGTTGTGCGCACCCGGAGCGCACTCGTGACCTCGAACTGCTCACCCATCAGGACTGCAGAGAGAGAATTCGATGGGTTCCCCGGGGGATCGAACCCCGAACCCGTGGATTACCGGCCCACGTTTGTCGATGTCTCGCGTTGATCGGGGACGCCCGTCACTGCCTGGCCGGACTCCGAAAGCGACTGACCACTGAGGATGGTCGTCATGCGTCGCTTGTCGTTGTTTTGTGTGGGAAAAGTATGGTGCTGATCTTGCTGGACGCACTCCCCGCATCATCCCGACACGGTGCTGCTTCTGCGGTCGGTGGTGCCTCGTCAAGGTACTCTTTCCCGCCTTGACGTCGTGGCGCCGACCGTGGTTCGCGTCGTGGTGTCGGGGTGATGCTTGGTTATGTCTGCGGGCGTGCTTGTGCGGTACTGTGCGTGTGGTGATCGTGATGTCGCTGCTACAGGAGGCCACATGGCGTGATCGGCTCGGGTCGGTTTCAGCACGCCGCAGCGTGTGCGTGTCCGACTTCCGGCGCGCTGCTGCGGACGGGCTTCTCAGGCGGGTTGAGTGCGCTGTGACCTGCGATTTTACTCTCGGGTCCTCATTGCCCCTACGAGGGATCGCAACTTGGGGTCCACGACGGTCTCCTTTCCGTGGTCCCTACGTCCTCATTGCCCCTACGAGGGATCGCAACACCCACGCGTGTCCGTTCAGTGCGTCTTTGAGGATCGTCCTCATCGCCCCTACGAGGGATCGCAACTCCAGCAGCCACTCGCGCATGTCCTGGATCACGTCTTGTCCTTATCGCCCCTACGAGGGATGACAGTGGTTTCAGAGGTCCGAGTGCACTTGAGGTGACCAGCGGAGTTCCGGGGCAAGGCTGTGGTCAGCGCGGATCGCCCCGCGATCCCCGATGTCCACGGCCGCGGCAGCGATCGCCAGGATCAGCGGTTTCCTACTGGCCTGTGAGGGCCAGGGGCTGTTGATCGTGAGAAAGGATCACGAAAGTGGTGCTGATGATCTAGGGTGTGCGATGGCCGTGTGTCGTGGAGGGGAGCGGTGTGGCCGACATCGTCAGTGGCCAGGGCTTTCGGGTCGATGTGGACGCCCTGATGGATGCGGGGATGGGGGTCTCCGATGTCATCGACGGGGTGGCCAAGGAGAAGATCGAGCGCGCTGATGGCCCGCCGGAGGCCTATGGGCATGATGGTCTGGCCGCAGAGTTGGCCGAGTTCTGCGAGCAGGGCCAGCAGGCGGCGCAGTACCTGACCGAGGACGGCATGTTGCTGGCGCGGGTGCTGCTGGACAGTGCCGGTGAGTACGTCTCGGCGGACGAGGCTGGCGACGCAATCCTGCGGGACGTGGCCGTGGAAGAAGCCTCGCAGTGGGACGGGTGAACTCGTGGCTGTCGAGTTGGGCAGCACGCAGGACCCGCGTGCGTTGGTGCCCGGTGATCCACAGGTCATTCAGCACACGGCGGACCGCCTGCGCCACTATGGCGAGGTCTTGGTCGATGCCGGTCAGGGGCTCAAGCGCATCGATGACGGTGGGTGGCAGGGTCAGGCCGCCGAGGCCTTCCACGACTTCTTCGACGGGCATCCGAAGGAGTGGCTCCGTTCCGGAGACGGGTTCCTGGCCGCAGCAGAGGCGGTGCAGGCGTACCAACCGGTGATGGAGTGGGCCCAGCGGGAAGCCGGGGAAGCCATCGCGTTGTGGAACGAGGGCCAGGCGGCGACCGAGCAGGCCCGCCGGGACTATGAGCGTGAGGTCGCCGCCAGCGAGCAGTCCGGTGGCCGACCGCCGGGCCCGTTTCAGGATCCGGGCGAGGCTCAGCGTGAGCAGGCCCGGTCGATGCTGACCTCGGCGCGGGAACAGGTGCATACCGCTGGACAGGACGCCCAGGCCGCGGTCACGCGGGCGAAGGGCCAACTGGTGGAGGACCGCAGTTGGCTCGGCAAGCTCTGGCACGGGAGTGGTGACTTCGTGGAGAGTGCTTGGGGCGAGCTCGCTGAGTTCGGCACGACGGCGTGGAAGCTCGATCCAGCGCGGTTGTGGGCTGAACCAGGGGAAGTGTGGGACGACGTCACGGAACTTCCCGCCGACATGCAGCAGGCCTGGGCCAACGCCTCGCCCGACGATCTGATCGATCTGCAGCAGCTGCAGCAGAACCCCGGGCGAACGCTCGGTGAAACAGTCATGCGGTTTGGCAAATTGGCCAACCCGATCACAGGGATTTATCAGGTCGTCAACGAGCTGCGCGAGTTGAGCAAGGAACCACCCCAGCATCACATCTTCATCAGCGAGGACCGATACCCCGAGTCGGCCGCCCACGCCGAGGACGCTCAGAACGGCATCATGTGGAAGGGCGGGCAGTCCGAGTCCGGTGAGCCGCATCCGAAGGAAGTCACGATCGAGAGGGAAGGGGCGCGGGAGCGGCGTCAGCAGGCGACCAGCGTGGTACCGCCACAGCCCAGAGAGCTGCGGATCGATCGAGACGAGTACCCACCCGCCGTGTTCCAGGAGGGCGGTCGTGGTGCGAGCGTGCAGTACATCGACCGCAGCGACAACAGTGGTTCCGGAGCCTCGATGCGGCACCAGATGAAGGGGCTGGACAACGGCACGACGGTTACGATCAACGTGAGGTAAGCGGCACGTGGACAGCGAAGCACAAGCGACGTTGAACGAGCTGAACGCTCTGGCGCGTCAGCGTGAGGACCGGGAAACCGCGTGGCGAGCTGCGGACACCGCGATCGAGGTACTGGTGTGGCGCGACGAGATTGGCAGCGCTGCCGACCTTGCCGAGTACACGGTGCTCGATCCTGAACTGCATGAGACCGGATTGGTCGATGAACGTGTGCCCTCCGGTTTGGTGCTGGTGGCAGCGGAGGTGTATGCCGGTGTTCCTGTTGTCCCTCGTTTGCATGAAGCTGCTTCCGTTCTCCCGGCGGAGTCAGTGCTCGGTTCGCACGTGTCTTGGATGGTGAAGGAGATCCAAGATACTTCGGCGCGGGAATTTCTCGCACGTCATCGGCCGTGGCAGAAGCGGGCGCGTAAGGCAGCACGGATCGATCGAGAATTGCTCGCACGAGACTGGAGCACGCTGTCCTACAAGGAAACTGACCTGCTGTGGTCGGCGGCCCGGCGCATGAACGACCTCGACTTGGCCCGTCAAATACTCAGCAGCACAGGTGTATATCCCACGCGGTGGCAGTTCGTGAGCTGGTTCGCGACCTGGCTCGTGCACAGAGAGCGTGTTGATGAGGCCTCTGACGTGCTGCTGGCATGTCGCGAATCCTTCCATCCCGCGACTCGTTGGGAAGTGTTGCCGGTGACCGCGCCCATGGACCCTGACCTGCGCCGTGCTGTAACTCCGGAAGTTCGGCGGGCGTATCTGCGCGACGTCCGGAACCCGTTCCCACTGGAGCAGGTATGACCTCGCCGGGATTGGAAACGCTGCTGGCGGCGGCTCGAGGGCCGCTCGGTCCTGCCGTGAACGTCGACCTGGGCACGGAGGAGGGGCCGCTGGGGGAGCTGGTCTGGATGCTGGGCCAGTGCAACGGGTTCTTCCTCTACAACGCCAGCGTGCAGGTCTTTCGCGCTGGCTCGGAGGGGCTGGGGCCGGAGTTGGCAAGTTGGAACTACGAGGACACCTGGAAGGACGTCCACGGTCGTCGGGCTGGCGAGTTGTTCTGCTTCGCCCAGGACGTCTTCAGCGTCCAGTTCGCCGTGGTCGACAATGCCGCTGTGGTGACCTTCGACCCGGAAACCGGCGAGGTGACCTGGATAGGGGAGTCGCTGGAGGCCTGGGCGCAGTGGCTGCTGGCCGAACCCGCCGGACGCACCGGCGGACCGCTGGCCACCGCGTGGCAGGAGGAGAACGGGTCGCTGGAGCCGGACCAGCGGTTGATGCCGTACCGCCCGTTCGTGTTCGGCGGCAGCTACGAACTGGCCAACCTCCGCGCGGTGAACGCGGTCGAGGCGATGCGCGCCCGCGGGCCGATCGCCCAGCAGCTCCGGCTGCTCCCAGAAGGATCCCGTGTATCGATCATGGTACGATAAGAACGGGCGGGACAAAATTACTCCGCCTTTCTAGGGTTTGTTTCAGAAGCGCTTGAGAGCTTTCCATCGGAACTTACGGACGATATTGAAAATAATTACAAGGGATTTCCGTGAGTGACAACCACTCCGTGGTGTTGGTCGAGGAGTTGCGTCAGGTGTTCAACGAGGCGTTGGACAGTCTGCGTGAGTGGACGGGAGATACCGTCGGGCTCGGCGAGGACTTCTTCTGGTCCATCCAGCCGGAAGCGACTTACGACCTCTACACTCCACCGGAGGCGGACCAGTTGGCTCTCGGTCGACTGTCGGTGAGCTGGGACAATCTCGTGCGGGTCCGCGCTAGCGGTGGTGGGGTTCCTGCATGTGCTCTCGTGTGGATCGCCGAAATTCTCCGGGTACTGGGATATCGGGCATCCTGGTGGTGTTCTGGCTGTATGGCCTTGGAGGGTCGGTGTCCTCTGCATGGGACCAGGAGGTGAGTGGCTGGCTTCGGCAGCAGTGTGCGGGCTGCTGTCGCCCGAAGGGACCTGCGCTTCGGTCGTGGTGCGGTGAGCGGCGATGAGTGACTCGGGTGGGCCGCTGCTCCTGGTGTTGTTCCAGTGGCGGCTGAGGGGTTTTCTCGACGAGTTGTGCCAGTTCACCGTCTCCGACGGCGAGGGGTTCACCTGTGAGCCGTCGCGGCAGTGGATCGAGGACCTGATGCCGCCGCGGATGCTGGCGGTCACCGACGGAGTACTGGCGGTGGGCACCATCAGCTCCATGGATGTGCCGGTGACCATCCAGTGGTGGAACCAGGACCCGGGTGATACTGACTGCGAGTGGTGCCCGGTCACCCTCCTCAAGCAATATCCTTGGCGCCAGGGCTGCTGATCATCGTGGTGGAAGTCCGGCCAGGACGGGGGTGTCGTCGGGGGCGACTGTCACCCGCCCTGACCGGGCGCGGTCCCGTGCCGGTTCGGGGCACGACACAGGACCGGGCCTGAAAAGGTGGCGGAGCGCTACGCCACGAGACGGATTCGGGACCGAGCGGCACACGAACGGGGACGGGCCCGTGATGGAGCTGTGCGTGTGCTCCGGTATCGCCGGGGGCGTAACTCCGTGGGGCGTTGCGTGCGTTCCCTGCGGGGGAGGCTGGTGACATCTCGGTCGAGTGCGGCCTGCAGCGGGGGGAAGCGTTCCGTCGGCTGTTCGCTGAGGCTGGTCAGCAGCTCTGCGGCGATGTGGTGGCAGGTTCCGCAGGCCGCTGCGAAATGGTCGCGTGGTGGCGTGCCGATACGGCGGTGAATCCGTCCGAACAGGACGTGACCGCACTGGGGCATCAGCGGAGTGCCGCCCACCGTCGCCCCGACGATGAGGTGCCACTGTGCTGTCGTGGTGCTGGTGACCCAGTTCAGCGTGCTTGCGTGCGGCTTACTGCTCGGGGCGGTCATTCCAGATTCCTCGGAATCGCTGGGTGAACTCGGTGCACTGTGGACATGGCGTGCCGGTGGTCTCACCACGGTCGATCTGCTCGGTGCGGATTTCGTTGCCGCACGCCATGCGTACCAGGCCGCCTTGTAGCTGTTCGACGGATTCGTGCACGTAAGGTGGAAATTCGCCGGTTCCCTCGGAGCGGTAGACGACCCGCATCAGTGCGACACCACCCGAAGCTGAGGACGACGGGGAGGGGAAGTCGTGACCGCGGTGGAGCGCTCTGCCCGACTGGGCGTGTGGGTGCGCATCCACTGGCCGAGCAGCTGTGTGCCGGCCAGGGTCAGCTCGGCGGGGACCCATTCGTCGGTCGAGGTGGTGTGGTGAGCGAGTTGGACGTAGCCGTCTCGGCGAAGCATGAACAGGGCGCTGATCAGCCGGGATGACAGCTCGTCGGTGCGATGCCGCAAGGTTCCGGTCGCACCGGCTGCGCCGATCTCGCTACGGGCGACCTTGCGCAGTGCGCGGTACAGAAACGCGTCGAAGACCGGGGGGTTCGACATGAGGGGAGCTCCATTCGTTGAGGGGAGGCCCGCACGACCTGGCGGTAGTACCCAGGCCGTGCGGGCCTCCGTCGGCACGCGGCTGGACCGGGTGCTTGGGTCCGTGGTGTTCGCCGCGTACCCGCGAATCACGCGACGGTCGAGAACACCGTCGACGCGGGCTGGTGCGGTTCGCCCTCGTCGCGTGGGGCCAACACCGGGGGAGGGGATGATGTTGGCCTCGGGTGGAACCCGGCGTGCCGTGCGGGGTCGGGGTCAGGCACGGTACGCCGGGAGTCGGGATTTTCGTCGGGTGTGGCCGACGGCGGGTTCGCTCGGGGCGACTCGGTGGTTCCGAGCCCGCACGATAAGGTGGAACTACAACTTGAACTCCAACCTGGCTGGCGAACCTGCTGGTAACGAGCATAAAACTGTAAGTACAATCTGTAAATACACCTAGTCGAGTGAACTTTCCGCCGCGGCAGCGGCACTCCCGGGAGGGCTTCGATGTCAACGCCGTCCGCGACGATCACGATGCAGCAGCGCCAGCTCGGCAACGAGCTGCGCAAACTCCGCGAGGCAGCCGGGCTCAACCAGGACGAGGCCGCCGAGCACCTGGGCAAGGCGTCCAACAAGATCAGCCGCGTGGAGAACGGCAAGGTGGGCATCTCCAAGCTGGAACTGGACGCGTTGCTGACGCTGTACAAGGCTTCGGACAAGGACAGGGTGTGGTGCCGCGAGCTGGCCAAGGGAGCTCGCCGCCGTCGTGGTCGCCCCACGGAGGAGACCACCGTCTACCTCGGTCCGAAGTGGTTCCGCGCCTTCCGGGACTTCGAGCAGAGCGCCTCGGAGGTCATGATGGTCGGTTCCGAGATCGTGCCGGGCATCCTGCAGACCGCCGACTACACGCGCGGGATGTTCGCCGGCCGCGGCGACGATCCCAACGGCAAGATCGCCGAAGACACCGTCCGGGTCCGCCAGGACCGGCAGGCGATCTTGAGCTGGGACAAGCCGCCGCGCTTCTCGTTCGTGCTCAGCGAGTCCACGCTCCGCCGGGAGATCGGCGGATCGGAGGTCATGGCCGCGCAGCTGCGGTACCTGGCCGAGGTGGCGTTGTCGGACCACGTGAGCATCCAGGTGATCCCCTTCGACACGGCCTCCTACGGAGACATGGGCTACGACTTCGTGCTCTTCCGGTTCGACGAGGACACCAGCACCGACATCGTCTACATCGAGATCTACGGCGACGCCCTCTACCTCGACAAACCACCCGAGACCGTGCACCGCTACACCGAGCTGCTGGGCAGGCTCTACGGCATCGCCCTGGGGCCGGTCGAGTCGCGTACCTTCATCCTGGAGCTGGCCGACCAGTTCGCCGGAAGGAAGGCGGGGAAGGACTGAGCATCATGAGCACCAGTGGGATCGACTGGACCGCGGTCCGGTTCACGACGTCGTCCTACAGCGGTTCCGACCAGGGCAACTGCGTCGAACTGGGAACCGCAGCGAGCACCGTCGGCGTCCGCGACTCCAAGCTGGGTACCACCGGCCCGGTCCTCGAGTTCGCCGAGGTGAGTTTCCGGATCTTCCTGGACGCGACGAAGGCCGACAGCTTCGACATCCGAGGCTGACTGGCCGGCGGCTTATTCCTGGGGCCGCACCGTCCCTGCGAGGGGTTCCGCTCTACGGCTCGGCGCAGAGGGCGCGTACGCGATCGAGCTGGTGGTGGAAGTCGCCGGAGCGGGTGGTGCGGCGTTTCCAGAGCACGGCCAGCCAGCGCAGTGCGCAGAGCCGCCGCGCGGCGCGGAAACGTTCGCAGGTGTGTTCCTCGATCACGCCGAGCTCGGGCAGGAACTGCTCCCACTGCTCGTCGGGGAACTGGTGGGCCAGCTCGCGGGTGCCGGGGTGTTCGAGGAGGTCGGCGGCGTCGAAGGCGGTATCGCTGTAGCCGGCGAATTCGAAGTCGACCACGCCGAGAGACTGGTTGGGTTCGTGCCAGTGCCAATTGAGCAGGTTGGAGTCGCCGCGACTGAGCACCCGCTGCGACGCGGGCACTTCGCCGAGCAGGGTGGTGTCGCCGCTGTCGCGCCACCGGTTCAGGAGCGCGAGGAGCTCGTCGGTCAGTGACTCGTCGGGGTGCTGGTGCAGCTGTTCGGGCCACGTGGTGATGACGCGCCGCAAGTACGTGGTGACGGTGTCAGCGCGGGAGAATTGGGCGAACGGGCCGAGCGGAACATTCCGGATCTTGCGCTGGAGAGCGATCACGGCGGAGATCGCAGACCGCGCATCAGACAGCTGCGGAACTGGTGTGCCCGGAAGCAGGCTCATGGCCACGGCGGGCAACTCCAGATCGGGGTCGTACCACAGCGGTGCGGGGATTCCGGGCACGTCGTGCGCGGCGAGGTGGTTGAGAGCCTGCCATTCGCAACCGGCGCGGTCGCGCTTGTCGATCTTGTACAGCTTCAGGCAAACCTGGCCCCCAGGACTGTCCCAGGCGTAGACGTGGTTGTTGCGACCTCCGGTCAACGGGCGGAGCCGCCAGTCGTGAACGGCCTGGTCGAGCTGGCCGCTGCGATGCCGTGTGCGCAGGTCGTGCAGCAGCTCGGTGGGGACGGTCGTGAGGTCGTGGGTCACGGCGTTGCTCTTTCTCGGAGAGTGCTGGGCAGGGAGGCGATGGGTGAGAGCCGGTCGTTGACCAGCGCGCGAATGCGGTGATGGAGCTGGTCAGCGGTAGCGCCACCGGTCTCGCAGCGCAGCAACTGCTCATCGCGCGCGACGAGCTCGCGATACGCTTGATCGACGTCGGTGAGAAAGGCCTGCTGCTCGACTCTGGGAGCATGGTTTCGGCGCCTGCTCCAGCACTCGATAGCACGAGTGATATCGCAGCGCAGCCATAGCGCGAGGTCGGCATCGGGGCCGGCCATGAGCGCGAAGGACTTCAACCAGGCGATCGCCGCGTCGGTGTCCAGGTCGCGATGCTGACGCAGCAGTCGGGCGAGGCCGTAGCTGTACATGGTGTGGGCACCGCGGTCCTCGATGACGACGTCGTACTGGTCCAGCGCGGGCTGCAGCATCGTAGCGACGATCTCGGCGCGCATCGCGGCGGCCAGGAACGTCTCGGTCGTGACGTCGTCGTGCCGCATGAAGGGATCGTCCGAGGCCGACATCAAGCTCAGCAGGCTCGTGCCGAGCTCGGTGCTCTGCCCCTGGGACAGGTCCGGCAGGTAGGCGGTGCGGTAACCGTCCTCGCGCAACCGCTCGGTCAGCAGCCGAGCTTGGGTGGTCTTCCCCGATCCGGGAAGACCTTCGAAACTGATCAGCACGGCGTTCTCCTGAGATGAGAGTCCGGGAGCGAGAAGTGTTCCAGGCACTGCTGTACGCACTGCTCCACCGGTCGAGCGGTGTCGAGGACGAGCTTGGGTTCGGGAACGGGGGCGGCCTCGTCCTGAAGGCTGCGGTACAGATCCGCGCTCCGGTTTCTGGCGACGTGTGTGCCGTCGGACTGGTCGCGCTGCAAGCGGTCCAGCGCGACGGAGTCGGGGCAGGAGCACTCGACGAGACTGAAATCGTCCTGCTCTACGCGCAGCCGATGCAAGAGATCGACTTGTTCGGGGCGGGTGAAGGTGCAGCCGTCCAGCAGGACAACGGTGGTGGATTCGCGATCGAGGAGCCACCCGGCGGTGCGGCACAGCAGCTCGACGCAGAAATCGTCCTGCTCCCAGGAGTAATCCACGTACGAGGGTGGAAAAACCTGGGCACGTAGGTGATCCTTGTCCAGGATGACACCGCTCAGCCAAGGGGCGAGTGCGCGAGCGAGAGTGCTCTTGCCGGTGCCTGGGAGCCCGGCCATGGCTACGAGCATCAACGGTCTCCCGCTGACTCGGAGAGCACGAGGTACTGGCTTACGTGCGCCACGAGCTCATCCAGCGTTGTCGCGATGGTCGACAGGATTCCCGTGATCATGAGGTTGTTGTTCGTGCCGCTGAAGCGGCGGGCGTCGGTCTGCAACCCCACGCAAGGGGTGTTTTGGGCGTAGGCGATGCCGAGTTCCACGCAGGCGCCCTCGTCGGGGACTCGTCCGTCGAGCACCATGATGAGTAGGTCGCAGGTGCGTAGAGCGGTGACATCGGCGGTGAACAACTGCGCGCGGACCGTGCCGGGCTCGGCGCCGCGGGCGACCATGGCCGCACCGTCACCACCGTCGCGCTGAGGCAGGTAGGTCCGGAAACCGGCCTCGTGGAGTCGGGAGTCGACGGTGAGGTTGAAGGCTTTCTCGGCGTCGTTGAACAGCGGGGCCGCGATGTAGGCGGTGGTCATTGCTTGCTCCTGGGCTCAGGGGTGGATGCCGACGGTGGCCAAGGCGGTGAAGAACTCCCGGGAGCGGTGTTCGGGGTAGATGCCGTCACGCATCGCGGGCACGTAGTAGTCATGCACGCGTGGCCACTCCCAGGGAGTTGCGGCGAAGGGGGCTTCGACGCCGTTGTTGGCCAGGGCGATCCAGCGCCGCAGACAGCTCGGACAGCGACCGCAATGCTGTCCCGCGCTCCTGGGCTGGAGGCAGGAGAAGGTCGTCAGCAGGTCCTCGACGGGCAGCCCCTGATCGAGGTACCAGCGCACGATGTCGGTCTTGGTCATCGCCCAGAAAGGACTGTCGAGGCGGACCGGCTGCTCGGTGAACTCGGTGAGCATCCGCGAGACCTCGAAGAAGGCGTGCGGACTCTTGTCAGCGGTGTGGTCACCCTTGACCCCGGCGCACCAGATGGTCCGGGCACGGTGCGAGGCCAGCATCGCGAAGTAGACGTTGCGCAGCGGGATGATGCCGTCCTCGGCCTCCCACCGAGCGAGGTCGAGTTCGTTGCTGATGGTCAGCGGTATGGAGTGGCGCTCGGCCAGGGTTCGGATGGCGGCGAGTTCGTGGTCGCGGGAGCGGTGCCGGAGGTCGCAGTACAGCGCGGGCGGGTGGCCCAGGTAGTGCCAGGCGCAGAAGCTGTCCAGCCCGGCGGAGTACAGCAGCAGTTCGCTCATGAGGAAGCCCTCGCTGTCGTGGGAACGCGAAGCAGTTCGGCCGTGCTGGCGGCGATGTCGGTGAACACCTCGTCAGGGCCGCGCTGTCCGACCGGGACGCGCATGGTGCGCTTCGGGGAGCTGTCGACGACGAAGCGATAGGCCGCGTCGTAGTGGGGCAGAAACAGCAATCGCTCGCGCGAGGAGGACTGGCACTGATCCCCTCGATTACGAGCGATGGCCCGCTGGCGCGCCTGCTGCCACGGCTGGTCGAGGAAGAACGCGCGGTCAGGTGCCAACCACCACGGGCTGCTGATCGCGTGCAGGCGCTCCAGCAAGGCCTCTTGAGTAGCGTGCGGGTGCTGCTCGAGCAGGACCGTGATCGCGTAAGCCAGCTTGGAAAACGCCCCTCGGTCGCTGATGACGACGTCGTGACCGGCCAGCATCGGGGCGTAGAGCTCGCGGTGCTGGTAGGCCTCGCGGCACTGCCGCAGCAGCACGTCCACGGTGGCGTGGTGCGGTTGTTCGTACCCGCCGTCGCCCTCCCTGCTGCGCAGCGGCTGCTTGTCCAGCACGGTCGAGAGCTCGCTGATCACCCCGTCGTGGACTCCGTCGTGCAGCACCGTCGCACGAAAGCCCTGCTCGGACAGGTGCGCGGCCAACCGGCGGGCGTTGGTGGTTTTGCCCGCTCCCCAGACACCTTCCATCGTGATGAACCAGCCCCGACGGGGACCGAGGATCAGGTCAGTGTCCATGCTGATTCCCCCAGATCGTGACGTGCAGTCGCGGAGTCAGAGACCATCCGCGGACCAGGGCATGATCAGCGAGGAGGCGCAGTCCCGTCCGCACGACCGGTTCCGTGATGCCCTCCGGCATCAACCACACCTGTCGAAACGGGTGCTCGGTGACGAGCTGGTCGGCTTCGGCGAGGTCTGCGTCGCGGTGGGCGGTGGTGACGACGAATTTGCAGATGCTGTCGGCCTCGACCAACGCTGACAGCGCCTCGGGACGGTAACGACGCGAACGTGAGACGCCGCTGCTGGCCAACTTGGGACTGACGTTGAACCGGACCCCGTCGCCCCGGATCTCCGGCAACGGGGCGATGGTCCCGTTGGTTTCGATCTCGACGCGCTTGCCGCCGGCGACGAGCGCATCGACGAGTCCGACAAGCTGCTGCTGGTGCAGCAGAGGCTCGCCGCCGGTGATCACTACTAGCTCGGTGGGATGCGTCTGCGCCCATCGGGAGAGCTCCCGCACCGTGTGCGTCCTGGTGTGTTCCTGGAGATCGAAACGACTCGTGTCCCAGGTGTGCGGCTCGTCGCACCACTGGCAAGTGAGGTTGCAGCGCGACAGCCGGATGAACAGGGCCGGTTCACCGAGGTTCGGCCCTTCGCCCTGCAGGGTGGGGCCGAAGGTCTCGGTCACCAGCAGTCGGGCGGTGTCTGCCGCTGGTGGCATCAGCCTCTCACCGCCCGAGGCCGGAACTCGACGCTGAGGTCGTCGCCCTCGCTGACGGTGACGGACTCCAGCCGCCCGTGGACGGTCGGTTCGAGGTGCTGCTGGCACCAGGCGGCCACGAACGCGGCCAGGTTCTCCGAGGTCGGTGAAACGGGCAGGACCGCGTTGAGGTCCTGGTGGTCCAGGTGCTGCTCGATGAACCGGGCCAGTGGAGCGAGGTCACCGAAGTCGGTGACCCACCCCGGCCCGGTCAGTTCCTCAGCGTTGATCGCGACCCGGACGCGCCAGGTGTGTCCGTGGTTGCGGCCGCACTTGTGGCCGTCGGGAAGGCCCGGTAGGTGATGGGCGGCGGCGAAGGTGAACGTCTTGCTGATCGTGTAGCGACCGGCGATTGCCGTGGCGAGCGTGGAAACGGGCTCGATCGGAGCACGTGCTTTCGTGAGTGCGTTCTCAGGCATGGAAGTTTCCATAGGGGGATTGGTCGGTGGGAGGTTGCATCCACCCGCGAAAGGTTTCGGTGGGTGAACTCGAACTCGCGGGTGGTGGGCGGCCCGGTAATGCACGTATTCCTTCCTGAACCCGGTGCATCATGCCTTCCGGTAAGTCGGGGTCGTTACGCGGCCACTCCCACTGCTGCTCGGGGGATAGGTAGACCTCGTCAGGCAGGTGAGTGCCGGGTTTGCGCTGGGGAAGGGCGGACATGATGAGGTTTCCTTGAAAGCTCGGGGAAGCTGACTGCGGCGAGACGCTCGGGGGTACGCCCCGCCGCAGCCGGGGAAAGTCAACCGCTGCTTCGGGGGGTGAGAACAGAGCAACACCACTGCAACTTCGCTGCACGAATGCTGCGGGTAAAGCTCTGAACTGTCAGAACGGGAAGCATCACAAAAACCACCGCGAATGTGGGTATAGTTCACCGCGACGATGTCGAGGAGGTCGAGCGGAGGAGGTGCCGTGTCCGCCAAGCGACAGCGCCTCGTACGTCGCCGTCAGGCTGTCGGACTGACGCAGGAGGACCTCGCCGGTGAGCTCGGCGTCGAGCGGTCGACGGTGTTTCGGTGGGAGTCCGGGCAGACGCAGCCGGTCCCCGTCCAACAGCCTCTCCTCGCCCGACTACTGGACGTCTCGCTGGCCGAACTCGCGGAGCTGCTCCTCCCGGAACAACCGAGCGATCCGCGTCTCGAGCATGCTCAACGGCACCCGTCATCGGTGGATTCCGCGGTGGTCTCCGACTTGCAGCAGCGCGTCTGCGAGCTCGACGACCAATATGACCACATGCCGTCCACGGCGCTGCTCGCCGACACCGGGCGAGTGCTCGGGCACCTGCGTGCTTTGGCTCGAGAACCACTGGGTGATTCGCTACAGCGTGAACTGCGCACTGCGGAAGCTAGCGCTGCGACTCTGATGGGCCAGTTGGTTTGGGACTCCTCTCAGCGTCGCGACCAGCGGACCGCGCGTGAGTATTTCCGCCAGGCGATCCAGGCCGCCCGCGAGAACGGCGACAGCGTGGCCGAGGGGCATGCTGCCCTGCGCACCAGTTACCTCGCGCTCTACGGGGACAAGGATCCTGTTGGCGGGCTGTGCTGGACCGAGCGCGCTGCGACGGTGGCGTGTACGAGCAGCGATGTGCTGACCGGCCTGGCGCACCTGCACTCCGCCGAGGCGCACGCCATGCGCGGTGACGCCAACCGGTGCGATGCGGCACTGGCCGCAGCCGAGACCTCCTTCGCCCGCATCGCGCCGAGTGATCCAGCCGCGGGCGCGTTCTCCTCGTCCCAGTTCGATCGGCTCGCCGGGTCGTGCTCATTGTTCCTGGGGGAGTATCAGCAGGCGAGCCGGATTCTGGGACGAGCGGCTACCGCGCGAACCGCTGCCAGCAAGTCCCGTGCGATCGTCCTCGGCAACCTCAGCTTGGCCTACATGCACCAGCGGGAGCTGGAGGCGGCCACGCACACATTGCACGAGGCGATGGACGTTCTCGAGACCACGCGTGGGGGAGGTGGGCTGACCATCGTGTTCGACGCCGGGCGCAAGCTGGGCCGTTGGCGCACCGAGCCGGTGGTGCGGGATGTCCACGATCGTCTGCTTGGTCTGATGACCCTGGCCTGAGGAGCACCGTGATGACCGAAATCGATGACCGCAAGAACGCCATTCGACACCGGGTCTGGTCGTTGCTCGATGACAACGACGCGGTCATCGGTGGTAGCGCCCAGGGACGCATCCCGAACTTCGTCGGAGCCGAGGCCGCCTCCGACCGGCTCGCCACGTTGGCTGTCTGGCGCGAGGCGAGCGTGGTCAAGGCCGTGCCCGACAAGGCACAGCTGCCCGCGCGGGCGCGAGCGCTGCGTGAGGGCAAGCTCGTCTACATGGCCGTGCCCAAACTGGCCAAGCCCAATCCCTTTTACCTGCTGGACCCGGCTGCCCTGACCGTTCCGGCCGAGCAGGCCGCCTCCAGTCGCACCGCGCCCGAAGTGGCGCGCACGGTCGGCCTCGACGATCTACGGCCGGTGGATCTCGTCGTGTGCGGCAGCGTGGCGGTCACCCCCGGCGGGGTGCGCCTGGGCAAGGGCGCCGGCTACTCCGACATCGAAATCGCCCTGCTGGCCCGCACCGGCCTCATCGGCGAGCACACCACCATCGCCACCACCGTGCACCCGCTGCAGATCGTCGACGAAACCATCCCCGAGACCTCCCATGACTTCAGCGTCGACCTGATCATCACCCCCGACCGGACTCTCGAATGCTCCCCACCTCGCCGCCCCACCGACCTCACCTGGGACGACCTGACACCGGAGCAGCTCGAGGCCATGCCAGTGCTCAAGTCGCTTCAGCGCGCGTCCTGAGCCGTGGTCATCGGCTGATCACTTCCGGGAGGCTCCGGTGTGTTGTACCGTGTACATGATCGCGATGTCTTTGCCGTGGGAGGCTGCATGACGTGATCGGCTCGGGCCGGTTTTAGTACGCCGAGGCGTGTACGTGTCCGACTTCCGGCGCGCTGCTGTGGACGGGCTTTTCAGGCGGGTTGAGTGTGTTGTGACCTGCGATTTTACTCTCGGGTCCTCATCGTCCCTACGAGGGATCGCAACTGTATTGTTGAGGTTATGACAGTGAATATGACACTGTCCTCATTGCCCCTACGAGGGATCATGGCGGTTCCAGAGATCTGATTTCGGCTGGTCCTCAGCCGGTGTGCACCGAGTTCAGAGCAGCACCTGCGCCCATGTTGTGCGCTGAATACGAGACGGTGTTCAGGTTGCCGGGACAAGCACCGTGCTCCTACGTCATTGCCGATGCCGAGAGTTATCCGGTGAGGAGGAGGGTGGCGAAGGTGCCGATGAGGAGGAAGGTGCCGAGGGGGAGTGCTTCGCCAGCCTGGTCTCGGCGAACAGCCCGGAGGAAGAGCTGAGCGATGGCTGCAAGCGTCCATCCGAGGAGCAGTCCGGCGAAGACAGCTGACCACGCTGCGCTTGCCAGGACCGCGCCGAGTGGCCCGGCTATCTTGACGTCTCCGCCGCCGAGTTGGCCGGGGAAGAGGACGTAGAGCGTCCCGCAGAACGTCAGCAGAAGCAGTGCGCCTGCCAAGGTGCGCAGCGCGACTTCGAACGCTCCCGTGCGCAGCGCCGCCATGGCGGTGGCACTGGCGACGAGGGCGTAGGTGTGCAGCATGAGCCAGTTCGGGAGACGGCGGGTACGCGCGTCGAAGATGGCAAGTGGGGCAGCAGTGACGGCGAGCGCGATGGGGACGAGCGCCTGTGTGCCCAGGCCGTACCGCTCGGCGAGCATGATGAACAAGGCCGCTGTCGCGCTGAGCTGGAGCGCCACCTGCCACCAGGGGCAATCCTCCCGATGACGGATTGCGAGAAGGAGCATGGCAGCTCCTGCGGTTGCGCCAAGAGCAGTCGATGCGATAAGCGCCGGAGCTGAAATGAAGTCCCCTTCCTCGGCGAATGCTGCTTGCCACCGATGCTTCCCAGAAAGCTGTGTTCGGAGAGTAAACCCTCGTGTGATGGTGTGCCGGTGATCTAAGCTGATCGGGTGAGATTCGCTCTGATAGGTACGTGATCGGCTGCGGAAACGCCGTTTCGATTGGCGCGCCGCGTCATTCCTGCGGTAGAAGTTGACCAAGCTCGAAATCGTTTACTCATCGGGGGTCGGGATGGGGGCTACGGTGGTCTTCACAGCGTGGTGGCGCGGATGGGTGCTCACGGGGACGGCCTTGTGCGTGCTCGCGACCGCGGCGTGTCAGGCTCGGGATTCTTCCGTGTCGCCGCTCCCGCAGGGTAAGGACACTCCACCCAGTGCTACGACGTCGAGCTCTCCGCCTTCGAAGCTCTCTGCAGCGGAGAAGGCAGGTCGCCGGGCCACCGAAGCGTATTTGGGCATGTGGCAGGCGATGACGCGTGCGGGGCACACGTCGAACTGGAAGTCTCCGGAGCTGGGGCGATACGCGGCCGGGAACGCGTTGACCACCATCACGCGAAGCCTGTACGCCGACCACTTCAACGACGTGGTGACCAGGGGAGCGCCGGAGAACCATCCGGAGGTGACCTCGGTGGCTCCGCCGAAGGCCCCGACAAAGGTGATGATCGAGGATTGCGGTGACTCGAGCGACACGCTGAAGTACTACGAGGGCACCGACAAGCCGGTGAACGACACCCCCGGTGGTCGTCGGTTGATCACGGCCGAGGTCAAGAAGCAGTCGGACGGGTCGTGGAAGGTCACGCGTTTCGCGGTACGGGGGTTGGACTCATGTTGAGACGTGCGGCTGTCCTCGTCGGCTCGATGTCCACGATGGTCATCGCGGCTGCGGGGACGACCTACGCCGATGGCCTCTGGGGCAATGTGGATTGCAGCCAGACCTCCTACGCGGGATGCCAGCTGGGAGTGGGGAAACATCCACCGAGCCAGCGACCGGACCAGCCGAACCCTCCCGAGGCGGGGACGTCGCAGGGTTCGCAGCAAGACGCGGGAGCAGGCTCGTCGGGCTCCTCGAGCGATTCCACTTCGCGGCCTGCGCGGGGGGATCGCATCGTGGGTGGTGTGGATCCGAATCGGGCGCATTGCCGGTACGTGCCCACGGATTACCACCGACCACCTGGTGGGGTCGTCCCTGCGGGATATCACGAGATGCCCACCGAGGGGGCGGTGACGGTGCGGCCGGCGGTGTACCGACCGGCGTCAGCGGCGGCGCGGTTCGCACAGCAACCACCGGAGCAGTCGGGGGCGTGGTACGTGTACAAGTGCTCCGGCGAGGGATGGGAGGACCCGCTGTATCGACCGCCGGTGTGGATCGCGAACGGGCAAACCTCGTCTCCGGCGCCGTCGCCGCAGCAGGTGGCCCAGCAGGCCTACGGTCAGCTGCGGCTTCCATCTCTGAAGATCCACGCGAACCCGAAGGGTGCCCAGCTGGTGCATCTGCCGACCTGGCTGTGGTTGGAGTCGGACCAGTGGAAGCCGCAGTCGGCCACGGCCTCCCTCCAAGGGGTGTCGGTGACCGCGACGGCCACCCCGCGGTCGGTGACGTGGTCGATGGGTGACGGCACCACGCTCACCTGTCCCGGCCCCGGAGCTCCGTTCCCCGAGGGCACCGACCCGATGAAGCAGTCTCCCGACTGCGGGCACACCTACCGACGATCCTCGCTGGGACAACCCGGTAACTCCTACGAGGTTTCGGCCACGGTGCACTGGAGCGTGGACTGGTCCGGCGCCGGTGACAGCGGAACCTTCGAGGACCTGACCACGACCTCGACCACCTCGTTCGACGTCGCGGAATCACAAGCGTTGAACACGAACTGAGCAATTTTCAGAATACTGCTGCGGTAACTCGAATTCGGCCACTCGGAACTCCTCCTCTTGCGATGGGAGGCGTGGTGTGTCGTGTTCGTCTGGAGAGCGTCACAATGCCTACCACTACATCCACGCAGGAATCCGATCCTGAAACGCCGACACCGTCCCGTTCTTGGGCCGGTCGTAAATCCGGTGGACCGTCACGCCTCGTTCGACGAAACGGACGACGACGGCGAGTTCCCTACTTGCTCCTGGGCGTACTGCTCGTCGTGCTGTGCACTGCCGGAGCGATAGTCACGGTCTTGCGGGTGGGCGAGCGCGAACCCGCACTGGTGCTGGCACGAGACGTCTCAGTCGGTCACGTCCTCACCGCCCGGGATCTGCGCAAGGTACCCGTGAGCACCGAATCCGGCCTGAACATCGTCCCGGCCGGTCAGGCGCGATCCGTGCTGGGCAAGCCGATCGCCTACTCCCTGCCAGCGGGCACTGCGCTGTCGCGAACCGTTCTGGGAAAACCCCAAGTCCCACCGAATGATCGGGGCTTGGTAGCCGTGGCACTGCAGCCGGGTCGCTTTCCGCCCCGACTCGCGGCGGGTACGCACGTCTCGGTCGTTGTGACTCCCGAGGACGACACCGGAACCAGGGCGAGCTCGTCAGCAGGACCGTGGTCGGCGGCGGTCGTGCACGTCGCTCCGCAAGCCAATGGACAGACCACCGTGGTGTCCCTGCAGCTGCCCACCGCGGGCGCCCGCCGAGTCGCCGCGATCCCGCCCGGTCAGCTGTCGTTGGTCGCGATGCCGGCTGGAGGCCAGTGATGTTGATCGGACTGTGCTCGGTGAAGGGCTCTCCCGGGGTGACGACCACGGCGCTGGCCGCGGCCGCGCGCTGGCCGGTGGGAGACCCGATCGTGGTGGAAGCGGACCCCTCGGGCGGTGACCTGGCGACCCGGTTCGGCCTGCCGACCACTCCGGGAATGGTGTCGCTGGCGACGGCGGCTCGTCGGGCAGCGGACCCGGGGACGGTCGCCGGACACGCCCAGAGGTTGCCCGGCGGTGTGCGGGTCGTGGCCGGCCCGGTCGCCTCCGACCAGGCGCGAGCGGCGCTGGGCGTGCTGGCCAAACGTGGCACTCGGACGCTGCACCCCTCCACGGACGGTGATTCCCCGCTGATGGTGGACGCGGGCAGGATCGACCATGTCTCGTCCGCGCTGCCGGTCGTGCGCGGAGCTGATGCGCTGCTGGTGCTGGCCCGCCCACGCGCCGACGAACTGGCCCACGTGGCCTCCATGCTGGAGGCCGTTCCGACGTGGACGCGCACTCCGGGGTTGGTGCTGGTCGGAGCGGGTTATTCGTCCCGCGAAGTCGAGCGCGAACTGCAGGTACCCGTGCTGGCCGCGTTGCCGAACGATTGCCGTGGGGCGGGTGTCCTGTCCGGATCGTCCATGGGACCGGGGCCGGATCGCTCTCAACTGGGACGAGCAGCAGCACGTCTGGCCGAGGCAGTGCTCGACCACGTGCGCACGAACGAGCCCGCCGGGTCGGAGGAGCCCGAGGAAATGCTGCTGACCGAGCCGGAACATGTCGCATCGAGCGGAAACGGAGTGGGGCCGCGATGACGAGTGATTCGCCAGTCACGATGGATTCGGGCGAGCATCCCGGAGCGGCCGCGCTGCGGGACAAGGTGCGCCAAGCGGTCTCGGCCGGCTTGGCCGAGCGCATCCGCGCCGACGAGCAGGCCGGCCGCCCGAGCCTGGGCCATCAGGATCGTCGTGACATGGCCGAGAAGCTGGCCGCCGAGGCCGCCGATGAACACGCGGCCGCCGAGCTGGCCAACCCCAGCGAGGCGGGACTGATCCCCGATGAGGTGGAGCGCCGTGTCATCGCGCTCGTGCTGGACGAGGTGTTCGGCATGGGCGGGTTGCAGCCGCTGCTGGCCGATCCCGACATCGAAAACATCAACATCAACGGGTGCGACCAGGTCTTCGTCCGCTACGCAGATGGCCGACGCGCTCAGCTGCCGCCGGTGGCGACCTCGGACGCCGAACTGATCGACCTGGTGCGCTCGCTGGCGGCCCGTTCCGGGGTGGAGGAGCGGCGCTTCGACCGCGGATCGCCGGGCGTGAGCGTGGAATTGCCGGACGGGTCGCGGATGTTCGCGGTCATGGCCGTGACCGGTAGACCCGCGGTGGCGATCCGACGTCACCGGTTCCAACACGTCACCCTGAGCGGCCTGCGCGAACTCGGCACGATCGACGCCGGTCTGGAAGAGCTGCTCGGGGCGATGGTGCGCGCTCGGTTGAACATCCTGGTGTGCGGCGGGACCGCGATCGGCAAGACCACCATGCTGCGCGGCCTGGCCTCGGCGATCCCGCCCGAGGAACGACTGATCACCGTCGAGGACGCTTTCGAACTGGCGCTGGACCGCGATCCCCAGCACCCGGACGTGGTGGCGTTGCAGGCTCGCGAGGCCAACGTCGAAGGCGAAGGAGCGATCTCGCAGACCGACCTGGTGCGGTGGGCACTGCGCATGTCTCCCGACCGCGTCGTCGTCGGCGAGGTGCGCGGTCCCGAGGTCGTGCCGATGTGCAACGCGATGAGCCAGGGCAACGACGGCAGCATGGCCACTCTGCACGCCTCCACGTCGCAGGGCGCGTTCACCAAGCTCGCCTCCTACGCCGCCCAAGGCGTCGAGCGGTTGCCGCTGGAGGCCACCAACCTGCTGGTCGCGTCGGCCTTGCACGTAGTGGTGCACTTGGCTGAGGCCCGCGACGACAAGACCCGCGTCGTCTCCTCGATCCGTGAGGTCGTCGACGCCGACGACAAGCAGGTCATCTCCAACGAGGTTTACCGACCGGGCCCGGACGCGCGGGCTGTGCCCGGAGTGCCGCTGCGCACCGAGACCGTCGACCGGCTGGTCGAGGTCGGTTTCGATCCGGACTGCTTGGACCGGGCTGTGGGTGGGTGGCAGCCATGACTCTCTCCACCCTGCTCGCGGGAGCATTCGGAGCCGGGATTGCTGCCGGACTGATCCTGCTCGGCGTCGGTGTCCGTGGACGCTTCTCCACCGGAGAAGCGCGATGGCGGAAATGGTTGCGGCAGCGGCAGCACGGCTCTCCGCGCTGGCCAGCCGCAAGCATCATCTCCGGGCTCGTGGTCGGCTGGTTCACCGGCTGGGTGGTCGGGGGACTCCTCACCGCGCTCGCGATGTGGTCCCTGCCCCGTGTGCTTGGCGGCGACAAGGAGCACGACCGCCGCGTCGCTCGGATCGAAGCCGTTGCGGCGTGGGCGGAGATGCTGCGCGACACGTTGGCCGCCGCGGCCGGTCTGGAGCAGGCGATCACCGCGACCGTCGACACGGCACCCGAGGCGATCCGCGACGACATTCGTGAACTGTCCGTGCGTCTCGAACGCGGTGACCGGTTGCCCGTCGCCTTGCGCGAACTGGCTGATGACCTGGCCGACCCGACAGCGGACCTGGTGCTGTCCGCGCTCGTACTCGCCTCCCAGCACCAAGCGCGTCAGCTCACCGAACTGCTCGGGGAACTGGCCACGGAGGCCCGCGAACAGGTCTCGATGCGCCTGCGCGTCGAAGCAGGTCGGGCACGCACCCGCACCAGCGTGCGCGTCATCGTCGGCACCACTCTGGCCTTCGCCGCCGGACTGGTCGTGCTCAACCGGGGCTACCTCGCTCCGTACGACGGCGTCGCGGGGCAACTCATGTTGCTGATGGTGGGCGGCCTGTTCGGGCTCGCGTTCTGGTGGTTGGGCCGAATCACCCGTGCCAGCGAGCCGGAGCGGTTCCTGACCCATCTCACCGCCTCCGCGCACGATAGGCGGGAGGTCCCGGCGTGATCACGACAGCATTGGTGCTCGGCGCCGGGATCGGTCTCGGCCTGTGGTCGATCCTGGTCTGGCTGCTTCCGGCCCGGCCGACGCTGGCCAGCGCGCTGGCCGCGACGCGCACGACTTCGAAATCGTCTCCCGTCGCCGCTGTTCACGACGACGAAGGATGGGCCGCGCAGTGGGGTCGTTTCGGCGTTCGCCCGCTGGCCGCCCTCGGGCTCCCCGGCCAGAAGAGGCAGCGGGACCTGCAAGTGCTCGGCCGACGCCCGGAAGCACTCCTGGCGGAGAAGGCCGTACTCGCGGTCGCCGGATTGTTCCTCCCGCCGGTGCTCTACTTCGCCCTCGCCGTAGTGGGAACCAGGATGCCCTGGCAACTTCCCTTCGCCGCCTGCCTGGTCTGCGCCGCCGGAGGCTTCCTCCTGCCGGACCTGGACACACGCCAGCGCGCGGAACAAAAACGAACGGCCTTTCGCCACGCGTTGTCGGCCTACCTGAACCTGGTCCGAGTGTGTCTGGCCGGCGGTGCCGGTGTGGACGGGGCGCTGACCGACGCGGCGAGGATCGGGCAGGGATGGGCTTTCGCCCAGATCCGGCGCGCGCTGACCACGGCCACCCTCACCCGCAGCACACCGTGGTCCAACCTGCGTCAGCTCGGCGAGGAACTCGGCGTCCGTGAGCTCGTGGAGCTGTCCTCATCGGTGTCGCTGGCCGGAACCGAGGGCGCCAAGGTGCGCGCCAGCCTGGCAGCCAAGGCCACCGCCATGCGCACCCACGAGCTGACCGAGGCCGAAGGGGAGGCGCAGGCGGCCACGGAACGCATGAGCCTGCCGGTGATCTGCCTGTTCGCCGGCTTCTTGATCTTTATCGGGTATCCCGCCGTGGCCACGGTCCTCGGCAGTCTGTGAGAGGAGAGAGTGATCATGCTGGCCTACCTCGCCCTGGTCACCACGACGATCCGCGCCCGCATCGAGCGGATCCGCGCCGACGAGCGCGGCTATTCCACCGAGACCGTGCTGGTCACCGCCCTGCTGGTAGCCGGGGCCATCGTGGTGCTGGGCATCATCGTCGCGGCCGTGACCAACAAGGCCAACGAGATCAGCAACAAGCTGTGAATCCTCATGGTCAGGCGTACGCAAGTCAGACCGAGCCGGCGACGCGGAGACGGTGAGCGAGGAGCGGTCTCGGCCGAACTCGTCCTCGCCGTACCTGCACTGCTGGTACTCATCCTGCTGATCGCGCAGTTCGCGATCTGGGCACATGCCACCAACATCGCGCATGCCGCGGCTGCCCAAGCTCTCTCGACCACGCGCGTGCAAGGTGGCACTGTCTCCACGGGACGCACCGAAGCCGGCGAGGTCCTGAGTCAGCTCGGCGACGGGCCCCTGCGCGAGCCGCACGTCACGGTTCACCGGAGTGCCGAGCAGTCCAGCGTGGTCATCACGGGGACGGCTTCCAGCGTCGTGCCTTTCCTGACCCTGCCGGTCCAGGCTCGCGCTGTCGGTCCCAGCGAACGGTTCGTCGCCCCGGGAGCCGCCGCATGAGACTGCTTCGCCGCATGGTCAGGGACGAGCGGGGCTCCTCGGCGACCGAGCTCACTCTGCTGGCACCTGCCTTGATCGCGCTGATGCTGTTCGTCGTGCTCTGCGGACGAATCGCCGAGGCTCAACTGCACGTCGACGACGCGGCACACCAAGCCGTCCGAGCCGCCACCCTGGCTCGCAACAGCACCCACGCCCGCGCACAAGCCCGTGAGACAGCCACCACCGCGCTGCGCCAAGCAGGCGTGACCTGCCAGCACCTGACCGTCGAGACCCACTTGGACGGCTTCCGACCCGGAAGCACGGCCACCGTCTCCCTGGCCTGCGAAGTCGGCCTCGCGGACCTGACCGCACTCGGCGTACCCGGCACTACGACGGCCACTGCCGAAGCCACGTCGGTCATCGACCAGTGGCGCGGCATCGCAGGCGGGAGCAGCCGATGACACGACGAGGACGTGGGCTCATCACGGACGAACAGGGACGAGTCACCGCGTTCGTCGTGATCCTGACGACCGCGTGCCTGCTGTTCGCCGGCCTCGTGCTGGACGGCGGCCTCGCTTTGGCGGCCAAGATCCGCGCGATCGGCCACGCCGAGGAAGCCGCTCGCGCCGGAGCTCAAGAACTCGCCCTGACGGTGTATCGCGACAACAGCACCGTGCAGCTTCAACCCGCCGCGGTCAGAGCGGCGGCCCGCCAGTATCTCGACACCGTCGGCGCCCACGGCACGGTCACGGTCGCCGACAACACCGTGAGCGTGACCGTCACAGCTGAGCAGCCGACTCAACTGCTGGAGCTGATCGGCATCACGACGACCACCGTCTCCGGATCCGGACACGCTCAGCCCCACCAAGGACAACTCGGAGGTCAGTGATGCGCGTCGTCGTTCGCACCGCGTCCAAGCTGGGGCGGCTTGTCGGTGCTCTGCTGGCCCTGGCCGCACTCGGAGTGCTGCTGGTCGGTGTGCCCTGGGGACTGTGGACCTACATCGGCTGGCCCCTGCCCGGGCACGTGCCGAGTGGTGACGAGGTCGAAGCGCTCCTGCTGCATCCCATGTCGGTCTGGCTGCTGCTGGACGTCCTCGCCTGCATCGCCTGGCCTGCATGGCTGGCTTTCGTCGTCGACGTCGCTCGCTGCGTCCCCGACGTGCTGCGCGGTACCCGGCCGCCTACAGCAGGACCGCTGCAAGCCGTGGCCGGGTTCTTGCTGGTCGCTATCCTGCTCGGCGCCCCGGGTACGCGCGTCACGACTCCTGCGGCATCCGCGCTCACCGAGCGGGTTCCCGCGCCGATCACTGCCACGACGAGTGAACATCCTCCGGAGAAGCTGTCCGGCCCTGCCTCGCAGCAGGGCACCGTCACCGTCCGACCGCCGCAGAACGGGGTGCACGACAGCTTGTGGCGGATCGCCCAGCGCGAGCTCGGAGACGGGACCCGATGGCGGGAGCTCTTCACTACCAACTACGGCCTGACGCAGGCTGACGGTGAGAGCCTGACGGACCCCAACATCATCCATCCCGGCTGGGTCCTGCTGATCCCGGGCCACACGGCGTCCCGGCCGGTGACCCCGGAACCGTCGAAGCATCCAACCCCGCCGACCGTCTCCGAGGAAGCGCCGCAGTCGCCGTCAGTACCGCGGGAGACTCCCGAACCAGCGCCTCGCGATGAACAGCGGTCCTCCCATGCCGTGGGCATCGCGGTGGTCACCGGTGGATTTCTGTCAGCTGCGCTGGCTAGCGCGGTTGCCGTCGCTCTATGGGCGCGTCACCGCCGTCGACTCCGCGGCTACCGGGCTCCGAGGGACAGCGAGCCTTCGCTGGCACCAGTGGTGCGCGCGCTGCGCGTTGCCGACGATCAGTGTCAGTTCGACCTCGACGAAGTCGAGGAGAGCGAACCCACCGTCTCCGTGCCGGAGGCGACTCCTGAGACTTCGGTGGACATCGGTGTTCGCGACGGACAGGCCTGCGCCATCAATCTCGCCGCTGTGCACGGATTGGGTATCACCGGTGCGGGCGCGGAGGCCACTGTCCGCGCTCTCTTGGTACATCTGCTCGGCACCACGACGACCACCGTCGTCATGCCAGAACCCGATGTGGTCGCTCTCCTGGGAACCGACCTGCCGGACTCGCCACGCCTGCGGACCGCACCTGATCTCGACACCGCTCTTGCCGACCTCAGCGCCCTTTCCGAACACCCGAGTCCTGACGGGAATCCCGTGGTGACCGTGATCGCCACCGCCGATCCCGCTCATGCCGGACTGCGGTCCTTGCTCGACCACGGCAGTGAGCGCGGAATCGCCGGGATCGTGCTCGGCTCGTGGCCTGCCGGCGCCACCATCCGCGTACGTTCCGACGGCACTGTCGCCGCCGCCAGCCCGAGCATCAGTTCAGCTTTGGACGGGGCACGCCTGTTCCACGTCGATGCCGCCGACACTCGCGATCTGCTCGACCTCTTCGGCCAGTCCGCCACGCCCCCGGAATCTACCCACGTCGAACCCGACACCGCAGAGGAGGAAGTACCGCCACTCCCGGAAGTCGAGGTGGAACACGTCGATCAGAGCGAGGCCGAGCCTCCGCCGGAACAACTGGACGAAGTCTCCGAGTCCGTTACGGTGGCCAACCGCAGTGACTCCTCCCATGCGCTGACTCTGAACGTATTCGGGCAGGTCACCCTGAGTTGCAGGACGAACGGAGTCGGCGACCTGACCTCGCGGCTCACTCCGAAGCACAAGGCTCTCCTGGTCCTGCTGGCTCTACATCCCGGTGGCACCACGCGGGAAGTCGTGCGGGAAGCCCTTTGGCCCGATGCTGGAGGACGGCGGCCCTTCAATTCCTTCTACGCCACCCTGTCCCAGATCCGCAAGGTCCTGACCAACGCCACCGAGGGGCTGACGGTCGACCTCATCGACCAGCACGGCGATCACGTCGCCCTCAACGCCGGGCTCGTCGACGTGGACTACTGGAACCTGCGCGAGGCCGAACGCGACCGCACCACCGCCACCACCGACGAGCAACGGGTGGAAGCCTGTTCCCGCATCGTGGCGGCCTATCGCGGCGAGCTGGCCGACGGTTTGACCTCACTCTGGCTGGACGGCCCTCGCGAAGCTGCCCATCGCAGCGTGGTCGACGCCCTCGCGACCATGGCCGCCTACTACCGCGACATCGATTCCGAACGGCATCTCCAGTTCCTCGAACACGCTCGCCTGCTCAACCCCGAGAACGAGGACATCTACCGCGACATCATGCGCGTGCAGGCCGAACTCGGACGCATCGATGCCATCAGCCGCACCCTCCAACTGCTGACCACCGCCCTTGCCGAGATCGGCGCTCGTCCTGACACGAGCACCCTCACTCTCGCTCGTGCCCTTCAGGAACGCGAGTACCAGCGAACCGCCACTGGTTGAAATTCCGCAGGGCACCGAAGCCTGGTGTGCTTCGCGGTGACCAGTACGGTTGTGCTCGTGGAGTCAGCCTCCATCTGGGACTGTTTGACACAATACTTCGTGGGGGAGCTGTGGCGTAAGGGTGAAGCGCTCGCTTTCGACTCCGAGCTGAAGTTGGATATGGTGACGCGGGCCGGAAAAAACGGTCGCTCGCGGTCGGCCGAGGAACCAAAATCGGCGCCGAAGTGAGTGTGAGCCTCTCTGGGGGGCCGGAAACTCTGCAGGCTCTGTGCTCGTGGAGGTTCGGCTCCTCGAACTCGGCCAGATTCGGAGTAATCCCGTCCCAATAGGGTGCTTCGCGCCGAAGGGGTCGCTCTTGATCGTTGCTGCTTTTGGGCGGCCCTGCTCTTCTACCTGCTCTGCTGCCTGCTCATCCGCCAGCTCGGCTTCCCATTAAACAGGAAGCCCCTTCGCGCGGCAACGTTGCTGGCCACAGCTTTGTTGTCCCTTCCTGAGGTTGCCCAGCCTCGGTACCCAACGGGAACCTGTTGACGACTGAAGGTGTGCGATGGGCACCGAAAACAGGGCACACCTGGACAGTGCGAAACTCAACGATATCGGTATACCTGTATTTGTGTTGACCAATCTTTCTAGTGTTGAATACATTCTGTCTCTCGTTTTGAACAGTGCATTCCTTCTGTTGTGTACAGGTTTCTGCTACCTCGTATTGGT
This sequence comes from Halosaccharopolyspora lacisalsi, assembly GCF_014137975.1. Taxonomy (GTDB): domain Bacteria; phylum Actinomycetota; class Actinomycetes; order Mycobacteriales; family Pseudonocardiaceae; genus Halosaccharopolyspora; species Halosaccharopolyspora lacisalsi. Next base: position 1,162,588 of record NZ_JACGWZ010000001.1, read on the forward strand.
GCTTCTGCGAATTCCCTGAATACTTCGAAGTCCTGCTTTCTATTACTCGAAAGAGTGACAAAAAATCGGCCAGAAAAGTTGCGATACTCCCGGTTTGACGCTATGATGGTGACATCGCAAACAACGGGAAAGCGTCATCGCTCCGGTTGTTGTGAGCACTGCGGGTAGGGATTCGCACCCCGCTACGCCCGCCAACCACAATGCCATTGAAAAAGAGGTTCTCTCATGACACGTGTGCACGTGGTCGGTTACGGATATGGGGACGGCTGGCTCGAGACCGATACCCAGGAGTGGATCGACGATCGTGGGGAGTACGCGCAGGAGCTCACCGAGGATCTGCGCGACTGGATGGCTGAGCACGACCACGAGTGGCCACATGACGATGTGCTCGCGCAGTGGGTCACCGACCGCACCGGTCAGCAGCCGTGCGGGCTGCACGGTGATGGTCTGATGTGGCATCACCAGCTGTGCAACTTCGCGGACCACTTGCTGGACGACTTCGGTTTCGTGCTGCTGTCCACGGTCGAACACGACGACCTGATGGTCATCGTGAGCGATCAGTGTGGACGGATGGTCCAGCCGGAGGTGTATCGCTCCACGGAGCTCGAGCTGGAGACGTGGGCCGATTACTCCCGCGCCACGGGGGAGTGCGCGCGGGGTCACCGCTGGATGACCGAGGACACGGTCACTCTGCGCGCCGAAGACGGCAGGCACTCACAGAGCTACCGAGTGGCCGAGCGCATCCGAGTGCCGTTCGACGACAGGGACCGCGCCTACGTGGCCTGCCCGGACTGCGGCAAGGCCGTGCACTTCGAGACCTACTGACTCGCTCCGGGCCGGCCACCATACCGGCGGTCGGCCCTCCCACCCTTCCTACCCGTATCGCTCTTGTGAGGTGCGCTGTGTTCAGCCTGACCGCCAACGGTTCTCCCATTCTCCCCGCGGACGTCGACGACTCGCCGATGATCGTGCTCGAGAACGACGAGGACGCGCCCCAGTGGCGCTGCACTGCCTGCGGTGACTACCTGACCGAGATGCCCGACGGCTGGACCGACGAGTCCGGCGACCGAGTGTGCTGCGCCTACGATCCGACCGACCCGATGGAAACGGAATCCGTCGAGGGGCCGCACTCTCCGGAACGAGTGGCACTGTCCTGGGCCAACAATGCCGGAGTGCGCGCCGATACCGAGGAGGACTCGTTCACGGTCACGATCAGCGTCGGTGATCCGCGCGGAGCTTTCGCGTTCACGGTGCGCCGCATCCCCGATGGCGATCACGAGCACGCCGGCTGCCTGGTCCTGCACTCTCCGCATCCCGAGGAGTCGGCGCCACACGCGCGCCTGACCGAACTGCATCCGGGAACGTTTCTCATCGGCTGACAGTCGCCGCAGGGGCGTCCGGTCCGCGGGCGCCCCGCTCCACAAGCGGCCGACTACGTCACCGCACTCGGGTTGAGGGAGTCATCACCATGCTGATCTCGTGTATCGCTGGGGTGCGTGCCGTGCCGGAAGCACGGCCGACGGTCTCGCTGGGCTACCCTGGGAGTGCCGCCCTTCGGGGCCGGCGCCCTTTCTCAGGGCATTGTGGTGGCCGGCGGATCGTGCGAACACCTCTCGAGGTGGATCCGTCGGCCCTTCACCAGCGGAGTCAGCCCTCTTGTCCGCGGTACGGCGCCCGGGCACCTCCCGCACTCCTCGTCGTCGACGGTTTCCCCTTTTCGTTGCTTTCAAGGAGTGTGTGATGTCTCGGACCATGGGTCATGTCGAATTGCTGGGACGATTGCTTCACGCGGTCAACGGTGCGGGAGACACCGTTTACGCGCCCGCTTCGCAACAGCAAGGATGCGCGTACTTTCACGAGGAGTTCCCAGGATGCCTGCACGGACACGTGTTCGCCGCGCTCGGGCACGATCGCGACAGCATGGGGACGAACAATGAGAAGCCCGCGCCGTTGGCGTATCCGGCACTGGGATACGCGCTGACTTCGCGGGCGGAACAGCTCGCCGCGGTCAGTCAAGACGCTCAGGATCAGGGGGAGACGTGGGGCCGAGCTATCGACGCGGCCGTGAGCCTGATCAGGGCGCCTGAAGTGCGGCGGGATCGCCGTGTCGGTGATGTGCCCGTCTGGGCCACGCTGGATCACCTGGTCAGCCGGTACGGCGACCGGCCGAGCGTGTTGGACGCTACGGAACGGCCGTGCTTCCACCCCTACCGCGAATCCAGCTCGCTGCTGTCTTACGCGTTCGCGCTGTGGGGCGTGAGCGCAGAGGAGGCTAAGCGGGTCGCGTCGGGCGACGAGTGTCTCTGGTCGGTGGATGTGCTGGCGCGGCTGGACTGGCATCTCTCGGCACGGGCGTGGGTGGTGCTTGTGGCGACCGAGTCCGCCGAGGTTCACGGGTTCTCGTGGGCGGCGGTGGCGGAACTGGCTCGCCAGGTGCGCGTGAATCTCGAGTTCCGCGAGGAGGTCGACCAGTGAAGACCTCCGCACAACCCGCGTATGCGGCGATGATGACGACAGCGGCCGTGTTGGCGCGGTTGCCGGTGGAGACTCCGCCGGAGCACGTCCGTGCACTGGCCATCGAGCTCGCGAGGGCCGCGCAAGATCTGGACGCTCGAATGCGGGCGGGGCTGGCGTTGCCGGTGGCGTGGGCCCCGCAGCGTCCCGTGACGGTTCCGGAACGTTCCGGGAGCGATCTTCCGGAGGAGCCGGCGCCGGGCGCGGTGGTGGTTCCTGCTCAGCCCACGGAGGTCACCCGCGGGAGGTCGTGGCGCCGGAGGGCTCCTCGACCGGATGGACGCGAAGCGTGGGTACCTCAGCACGGCACCGGTGCCGCGCAGTCGTGGGCGGCTGTTCTGGATCAGTGCGGGGGAGCGGTTCGGGTGACCTACCCGGCCGCTGTGGCGGCTCGCGTGCTGCGGCGCCACTGACCGTTCGACCCTGACTCCCGAATTCATTTCTCTTTCGTGAATACCTCATGCGCCACACGTGTGTCTGACGCATGCCTCGATACAGAAAAGGAATTGTGATGTCTGTTATCTCGCTGAAGACCGCGGGCGACTTCGTGGCGGCGATTCCCCACTTGCTGGGATTCCACCCGTATCGATCCCTGGTCGTGGCCGCCCTCGGTGAGGACGAGCGGATCGGTGCGGTCCTGCGTGCCGATCTCGACGACGGTGATCACGGCGGTATGGTCGCGGACCTGCTGCGGATGCTCGACCGGAGTCGGCCGAACGCACTGCTGATCGCTCTGATCGATGACCGCATCCGCGACCTCACCCACCCGCCACGCCGCCCCGCTGCGCTCGGCGACGTCATGCGGCACGCCGAGACACTGCGAATCGGCGTGCGAGGAGTGGTGTGGGCCAGCGCAACCAGCGCCGGCGCTACCTGGTGCACCACGGACAACCACGGGCACGTACCCGACCCGCGGAGCACGACACTGGCGGCCACCATGGCGCTGCGAGGACACGTCACCCATGCCAGCCGCGAGGAACTGGCCGCGCTGCTGAACCCCCCTGACCCCGACACGCTCGCTCGCCGCGCCGCCACACTCCGCCACCCCGTCTCGCTGCCTCCGGACGGAGCGGCGATGCGGCACGTTCGCGGAGCCGTGCAGCGTTCTCACGAAGGCACGATGCCCGAGACCGAGGCCGAGATCCTCGTGCTGGCTCGCGCGTTGACGGATCCGAACGGGCGCGATACCGGACTCGTGCTCACCGCCGACGCCCCTGGGCGTGCCCGGGAGCTGTGGCTGATGTTGACCCGGGCGGTCCCCGAACCGCACCGGGCGTATCCGGCCGCGCTGTTGTCCGTGGCGGCTTATCTCGACGGTGACGGTGCCCTGGCGGAGATCGCGCTGACCGCGGCACTGGAAGCCGACCCGGAGCACTCGCTGGCCGAGCTGCTGCGTCAGGCCCTGCACGCCGGAATCGGACCGGCCGAGTTGGCCCGTGGGTTGCGGGACTCCGTCCGTCAGCTCGGCATCGACTACCACGGTCAGGAGTAAACGATGGGGACTGGCAACCGTGTGCCACGGGATTCGCAGCATCGGGCCGTCGCTATCGGGGAAGCCGTCGATGCCGCTTGGCATCGTGCGCACAGCGCCGGGCGTCTCGACGTGCCGCTGTCGGTGGTGGCTGCCCTGGCACTGCTCCGTCAGCACGATTCGAACGGACCGGATCCGGCCGAGCAGCTTCGCGGCCTGACCACCGACGATTTCTTCGGGCTGGTGCGGCAAGTCTGGACCGAGGTCGCCAACGCCCGGCCGGACCTGGTGACCGCGCTGTACCCACTCATCGCGTGGTGCTTCGACGAGCCCGATCGGCAGGTGCGCGCGGCCGCCCACGCCACGGCGACAGCGGCGATGAAGGCGGGGCAGCTGGAGGTGACCGGCACCGACGCCCGGCACGAGGTGGACGTGCTCGGAGTGGTGTTGGCTCTGCTCAAGTCCCGCTCGGCCAAGGGGGCACGCGGCCAGTTCTACACGCCCGCCCCCCTCGTCGAGGCCGCGGCGCGCTTCCTGACTCCGGATGAAGGGCAGACCGTCAGTGACCCGGCCGTGGGCACTGGTGGTTTGTTCCGCGCCGTGGCTGGAGCTCTGCGAGCAACCGGCCGCGATCCGACCACGGTCACCTGGGCGGGCTGCGACGTCGACGAGCTCGCCGTCGCCGCGGCCGCCGTGAATAGTCTGTTGTGGAACCTCGGGCCGCGTGTGCTGCTGTATGCCGGTGATGTGCTGGCCGAGCCGGACTGGATCGCCCACGCCCGAGCGCAACGCGCCGAGATCCTGCATCTGACCGACACCGTGCGTCGGGACAAACAGCTGCTCATCGCCCTGGACCGGCTCACCGACCCCTGTGAGGAGGTGGGCCAACAACCGACTGAATGATCCACACTGCTTGACGATCTTGTACGCTGTCCCCGCTCCGTGCTCCCGGTGGCTCCCAGGCCGGTCGAGCACGGAGCTTCTTTTCCCGGGAGCCATCGGTGATGGCCGTAGGCTTGGTGGTGTGCGGATCACCGTGTTGGGGGCGTGTGGGGCGTGGCCCGAGGTCGGGCGGGCGTGCAGTGGTTATTTGGTGGAGCACGGCGGGTTCCGGCTGGTGATGGATCTGGGGTATGCCACGCTGCCCCGCCTGCTGGAGTACGCGGAAGCGCACCAGGTCGACGCGGTGCTGATCAGTCATGGTCATCCCGACCACTGCGCGGACCTGAACCCGTTGCTGCGCGCTCGGGCCTTGTCGAGTCCTGCGGCGCCGCCGTTGCCGGTGTACGCCCTCCCCGGAGTACTGGATGCGGTGCTGGCCCTGGACGAGCCGCACATGCTTGCCGACGCCTGCGCGTTGCATCCGCTCACCGGTGGTGATCACGTCGGGCTCGGCCCCTTCACGGTCCGCACCGTCTGGTTGCCGCACTTCGTGGCCAACGTCGGCTTTCGCCTCTCGGCGGGTGGCTTGGTGGTGGCCTACACCGGTGACACCGGGCCGAGCCCGGCCGTGGTCGAGCTGGCCCATCGGGCCGATGTGCTGCTGGCCGAGGCCACTTTCGTCGACCACGTGCCGGACTCCGACGCCGGTTTTCTCACGAGTGCGGTGCAGGCGGGCCGGCAGGCCACCGCGGCCGGTGCGCGGCAGCTGGTGCTGACCCACCTGTGGCCCGGCACCGACCCCGAAGCAGCACGCCGAACCGCCGAAGACACCTTCCCCGGCGACGTCCGCGTAGCCCGCAGCGGACTCGTCCTCGACCTCGCACCCTGAGTCCGCAGGAACGAGCCTCACGAAGAGACGTGCTGAGCACACCGGATTTCGGGCATCCACTGCGGCACAGCGAATAGGCGACAGGAAGCCGTGCAAGCAGCCGAGCACCCGGGTCACTCGGGCGCCGCTGATCCCGGCGATCTGCGCTGACCACAGTCCTGCCCCGGAACCCCGCTGGTCACCTCAGGCGCAGTCGGACCTCTGAAACCACTGTCATCCCTTGTAGGGGCGATGAGGACTTTCGGACGCTGCACGGAGACCGGCCGGCCGTTGACGTTGCGATCCCTCGTAGGGGCGATGAGGACCCAAGAGTAAAATCGCAGGTCACAGCGCACTCAACCCGCCTGAGAAGCCTGTCCACAGCAGCGCACCGGAAGTCGAACACGCACACGCCGCAGCGTGCTGAAACCGACCCGAGCCGATCCTGTCATGTGGCCTCCCGGCTCAGCGACGTCACGATCACCACACGCACAGTACCGCACAGAAACGCCCGCAGACACAATCAAGCATCACCCCGACACCACGGTGCGAACCACGGTCGGTGGCACCGTGTTGGAGTGATGCGGTGGAGATGACTGGGGCGGTTCTGAGATCACGAATGTACTTTAGGTGCACACGATGACGACGACCCCCCGACAGGTAACCATCCTCGGTGAGCGTTCCGATGGGTGCTTCGTGCCAGTGCACGGCAGTGTAGGCCCCTTTAGGAGACGCGGCGTGTGGTGGCGGCTGCGACGTTGCCGAGGATGAGCGCGCAGCCGAGGAGTTGCAGCGGTGTCGGTCGTTCGTTGAGGACGACGGCGCCGAGGGCGAGGGCGCCGACCGGTGTCAGCAGGAGCAGGAGTGCGCCGACGTGGCTGGGTAGGTGGGGCAGGTGCACGGCGATGAGCAGCCATCCCAGGACTTGGCCGCACACGGCTACGAGCAGCAGCCATCCGAGCGTCGCCCAGTCCGGGGCGAGGTCGACGCCCTGCCACGCGGTTCCCAGCGCCGCTGATGCCACCGCCGCTGAGGCGATCACCACCACGTACGACCGCACGGTCTGTCCGCTGTGGCCTCCACGGCGTAGCAGGAACAGGAATCCCGAGTAGCATAGCGCGGCGAGTGCGGCGTGCACCGTTCCCCGGAGGGGGTCCGCGCCTGCGCCGCCGCCTTCCAGCACGCCTGACGTGAAGAGCACTCCGAGCAGCACCACCGGGACGGCGAGCAGATAGCGGCGCATCACCGGTTCCCGGTCCACGAGCCACGCGAGCGCGGGAACCAGCACGACCTGGAGGTTGACGAGGACGGCGGTCAATCCGGCGCCGACCTCGGCGATGGCCTGGGTCCACAGCAGCATGTCTCCGCTGAACAGCACCCCGGCGGCCACAGGCCGCGCCAGTTGTCGTGGCGGTGGTGTTCCTTCGTCACGGCCTTCCCGCGTTGCCAGCAGTGCCAGGAAGGGCAGTGCGAGGACACATCGGTAGACCGAGGCCGTTCCCGGCGAGGTGTCCGCCAAGCCGACCCATATCCCCGTCGTTGCGACGAACAGGGCGCCGACGGCTGTGCCCGACCGGGGACGGGACGCGCCGGCCGCGGCACTCGGAGAGGCGCTGTCGGCACGGATCAATCCGGTCCCCTTCGTAATGTGGACGATCTCGTCGCGGGAGTGGTGGGCGCGGAGTGGCCCAGCCGCAACGACGGTAGAGCCAACGTCCTCGTGCGGCCAGCGATTTATTCCGCCACTGGACGCACCCAGCGCGCAGGAGCTCAACGAGCCATCACCACCATGACAACCATCCACTACCGAAGGGGCCGGTCACCAGCGATGCGAGTGGATCGCCGCGGCGGAGGAACCACCCGAGACGTCCTCCGGAAGCGGGTGTCGCAGGCTTCTTTGTCGCGCCTGCGTCAGGGTCGCGGGTATTGGACCTGCTGCCCCGGGATCTCTGCGGGTGGCATGATCGGACTGTGCTTGTTGATCTGAATCCTGGGGACACACTTCTGCGGCGTGCAGTGCACGCCCGGTATGGCGGGAACCAGCAGGGAGGGATCACCACATCCCGGAAGATCACCGACGTAGTGCTCTTCTTTACTGATCCGGCGAAAGGCCACCGCCACGGCTACTACGACGGGTGGGGAACGGACGGATGCTTCCACTACGTGGGTGAAGGGCAGCAGGGCGATCAGCGGCTTGTGCGGGGCAACCAGCGGATCCTGAATCACTACGGCGAGGGACGCACCCTGGAGGGGTTCCGCGCGGACGGCAGGTCGGTGACCTATCTCGGTGAGTTCGACCTCGTGGGCCACTACTTCACGGACGCCCATGAAACGAACGATGTGGAGGCCCTACGGCAGGTTGTCGTGTTCCGCCTGCGCCCGCGGAGCTCGGTGCCGGTGGAACTCCCGAAAGTGCCCCTGAGCCCCGTATCGGCGGCGCGGGCTGAGGTTGTTCCGGTCGAGGAGCGGCACACGGAGCGAGCGTTCGTGTCTCCGGATCGGGAGCCATATCGGCTCGAACGACGCGAAGCCGAACTCGTCCAGCGCTACAGCCAGAGTCTTGTCGACCAGGGGCACGAGGCTGGCCGGCTGCAAATCGTGCCTCCCGGAGAGTCGCGTCCCCTGTACAGCGACGTGTGGGACAAGACCACCAACGAGTTGGTGGAGGCCAAAAGCAGCGTCACCCGGGATCAGCTGCGTACTGCCGTCGGACAACTTCTCGACTACGGCCGATTCATCGAGGCAGAACGATGGACCGTCCTAGTTCCGTTGCGCCCGCGGGCCGACATGCTCGATTACCTACATCGGTACGGGATCGGCGTCGTTTACCCCAACGGCAATAACTGGAGCCGTCTCGAACCCGAATCCCCAGATCCCCTGGGGCCGGTACAAATCCGGTACATCTGATACCGATCAGCGCCCACCAACAATGACAAACGATCACAGCCGTTATGCCTGGTCAAACGACATTCGAGGATTAAACAGCTGGTCAGCGTCTGCCCAGGTGCGCTACATCTCCAAGCGCAGAGTACACGAGCGAGCGCGTTCGGTCGAGCGCGTAGGTGTTGAGGGTGATCGTCGGTGAACCGTGCACGAGGGCGAGCTCTTCGCCGAGGCCCCGTTGTGGATCGCGTATGAGTCCCTGGCCAAGCAGGCGTTGCCGCAAGGCTGGGCGTGGGAGTGGCTTGTCCAGGAGGACGGGCAGGAAGGGTTCCTTACCGGTGTGTTGCCGGAGGAGGAGCGAATCAGTTCCGGCAGCAGTCGTCACGGTGGTGCGGGCGTGGCCCGGGCGATGGTGCTGTCCTGCGCGAGTGGCGAACTCGTGAAGGTCCTCGACGTCGACGACGTGTTGTCTGACGGTGTGCTTGCTCGTGACATTGAGGCTTTGTCCTTGTCCGCGGTCGACTGGACTACCTCGCGGGTGTTGGATCTCCTGTCGGACGGGTCAACGGTCGGGTTCGACCAGGACCCGCACGAGGGTGTACTTGCCCGCCGGTCGGTGCTCGAGCACTGGCGCGCACACGGGCACCGCTCCTCAGTTCACCCCGCAACGCTGTGCGTCCGCCGAGAACTGTTACTCGCGCTCGGCGGATGGATGGCCCTACCGGCCTCCGAGGACACGGGATTGCTGATCGCGCTCAACGCGGTGTCCGATGGCTACTTCTCCGCCGAGTGCGGGCTGTTCTACCGCAAGTGGGACGGCCAGACGACCAAGCACGCCGCGCACTCCACCGGCCCCGAACACGAAGCCCGGATGAACATTATCGACGCTCGCGTCGAAGCACTGGCCACCACGTTCCCGAGTCGCACGTAGTGCGTGTGTTCAGAGTTTCTTTTCTTCATCAAGGGCGGCCCCTCCGGGGCCGCCTGCCTGCGAGTTCGCTGCGTCCGTCGAGAGCCGCCCGCCCCCTGTCTGCGAGCTCGGCCGCCGGCGCCGGGCGTGCGGCTGGCGCCGGTCCCGGCGCCGGCGGCCGAGCGCGAGCGGAGGGCGGACAGCACCGCCGGACGCGGAGCGGAAGGCAGGCGGCCAGAACCCGCGGAGGGGCCGCCTACTGCCGGACACGGTTGGGCGGTGACGATGGCTGGATACCTACCTCACCGCACAGCAGGGCGTACTATTTGGTCCCATGTTCTGGCAAGCATTCTATCCAGCGATCATCGCAGCGGTGCTCGCGCTGGCGGGTAACGCAGTCCTGCTTCAGCTGCAGACTAAGGTAAAAATTGCCGAAGAACGGCGTAATTTCGTACGTGAGAAGCATGATGAAACTGTCGACGTAGTAGCTGACATGACCCTTTTTCTTCGGGAGTTGCGTCGTTACGTCATAGTTCCGCCCACTGCGGAGGATCTCCAAAAGACCGAGAGTATCATCACTGAGCGATGGGAAGGTGACCTCCTGCGTCGACTAGGAAGATTACGCTTTGGGCATCCCGACCCCGATGTACGACAAGCTGCTGAGCAAGTTGATACTGACTCATGGCCGTACATCACTGCTGCAGCTTATCGGGAAGATGCAGGTGCAGATGCGGGATTTCCGTCTCCGATGTTTTCTCCGGAAAAGCGCAAAGAAATATCACGCGCGATGGACTCCACGATGAAAGAATTCCGCCGAGCAGTATACGCCGCGCCGGTTAGAAAATTGCCAAAGAATCCCGGGTACGATGGGGAAGACTCGCCAGCGAAGTTCAGAAATAAGCTCACTTCGGAGCAAAACGATGACGAGTCGAAATAGTGTAGCGATGAATTCTGGGGCTCGCCGCCCCACGCCCCGCAGGTCTCCGGGATGGAGGGAAGCGACGCCGGTTGCGGTTCGGGAGTAGCCAGGCGTCCTCATCCCGTCTGACCTCCCCAAGGGCAATCAGACCGAGTCAAGGGCGCAAGCCTGGCAACAAGAGGTACCGTCAAGCTCGGCGGTTGCACCCTTGACACGGCCTGATCGGGCGAAGCCAGGTCAGACGGGATGAGGACGAAGCCCCCCCTTGGCGGGGGAGCGGATACAAGATCACCTCCACACTTTTCTCTCACAAAACCACGGCAGACAGCGTCACAGACTGACAAGTAACCCCGTTTGCACTTGCAAACCATGCAGGGCATGTCAAGCGTCGACAAACAACCGCGAAACGTTCCCACGATTCGTCAGGTCGTCGGTTCAAATCCGACCCGCCCCAATCCATCCCAGGTTAGCGACTGGGGGGGGGGTGATCGAAGCAAGATCATTGTCATGCTTTTGCCTCGCTTTACTCGTCGAACCACGTAACCTCGCTGAGCGCGTCAGCGGCCTCGCGCCCGGCAGCACGACGGCCCATGTACACGTCTTGGGTCATGGACACCTCGGAGTGCCCGAGCTGATCGGCGATCTGACGAGCGCTCAGCCCCGCCTCGTCGAGGATCGTCGCCACGGGGCGCCGGAACGTCACCCACGGATACCCGGCCCGGTTTCGGAAGTCGCGTCGGCGAGCCCCGGTGTTGTGCTTGCCCCGCGGATCGCCGAGCGTGTTCGGAAAGACCGGCCCGTCCACGTCCTCCACGGCAACGTCGTAGCTGAGTTAAGCCAGCGCGGCAGTCCGACGCCGAGACCCGGAGTGCGTGTGTTCAGAGTTTCTTTTCTTCATCAAGGGCGGCCCCTCCGGGGTCGCCTGCCTGCGAGTTCGCTGCGTCCGGCGAGAGCTGCACGCCCGCTGTCTGCGAGCTCGGCCAAGCCGGCGCCGGGCGTGCGGCTGGCGCCGGTCCCGGCGCCGGCGGCCGAGCGCCAGCGGAGGGTGATCAGCTTCACCGGACGCCACGCGGAAGGCAGGCGGCCGGAAGCCACGGAGGGGCCGCCGAGAAGAGCTGTGGACGTTGGGTGCCTCGGGTCGATCGCCCCCAGGGTCACCGGGGAGCCGCTGATCCTGGCGATCGCTGCCGCGGCCGTGGACATCGGGGATCGCGGGGCGATCCGCGCTGACCACAGCCTTGCCCCGGAACTCCGCTGGTCACCTCAAGTGCACTCGGACCTCTGAAACCACTGGCATCCCTCGTAGGGGCGATGAGGACTGTCGACCGGGCACGCACTCGGCGTATTCCAACTGTTGCGATCCCTCGTAGGGGCGATGAGGACCGGGGCCGTCGCCAACGCCGTCCTGCGGCTGGCCTAGTTGCGATCCCTCGTAGGGGCGATGAGGACAAGCATGGGGCAACCTCGCCGCGCGGTGCCTCAAGCTGTTGCGATCCCTCGTAGGGGCGATGAGGACCCGAGAGTAAAATCGCAGGTCACAGCGCACTCAATCCGCCTGAGAAGCCCGTCCACAGCAGCGCGCCGGAAGTCTGACGCGCACACGCCTCGGCGTGCTGAAACCAGCCCGAGCCGATCACGCCATGTGGCCTCCTGTAACAGCGACGTCACGATCACTACACGCACAGTACCGCACAAGCACGCCCGCAGACATAACCAAGCATCACCCCGACACCACGGATGCGAACCACGGTTTAGCCCCTTCCCGTTCTGGCGGATGCTCGACCTGGCTCTGATTGATGAGGTGTTGTTGCCCGATAGACCGGGACGGGGTTGGCCGGTCGGGGTTGGTTTTGCGGACTTCAGGGGTGTGTGGAACGCGTCTGAAGGAGTGGATGTCATGAGCAGCGAGGGCTTTCAGAGGGTTGCTGACCAGGTTATGGAGGCTGTCGTTCCGGCCAGGGGGTCTGAGGAACGTGTGCGTGAGGCGGTGCGGGCGTTGCCGGTGGCGGGGTTGCCGGCGCTGGGTCGGGATGGGTCGATGCAGTACCGGATCTCGGTGATGGATCACCGGGGCCGTGTCGCTGAGTGGTCGTTGATGCAGGTGTTGGGCTGGTGTCAGCGGGATCCGGTGGACCTCGCTGTGAGCGCTGGGGCAGTGGTGTGTCGCCGGGATCGGTGTGGTGCGTTCCGGCTGACGTCGAAGGGGCATGTGCAGGTGCCCGCTTCGGTGCGTCGATCGTGCGGGCTGGTTGTGGGAGAGCGGGTGTTGCTGGCGGCGGCCCCGGGGTTGGGCGTGCTGGTGGTGCATTCGATGGCTGCGTTGGATGTCATGGTCGTCGACTACCACGCCGCGATGGCGGCTCGGGAGACAGCATGAGCACCGGCGGGACTGGTCCGTCCGATGTGGAAGCTGCTCGGGTGTTGTTGGCCCGGATGGGGCTGGATCCGGCGGATTTGCTGACGAGTTCGGTGGATACTGGGCCGGCTCCGACGTTTGCCGACTATCTTCCGCGGGTGGAACGCGCGGTGCCGGAAGGCACGCGTCGGGTCTATGGGCCCTATTGGAAACGGGTGCTGCAGGCTTGGGGTCGGCGTCGGTTGGATGAGCCGAGTGCTTCGGAGATCAAGCAGTTGGCCGAGCACGTCAAGACCCAGGTGGTGGTGCGCCGTAACGGTCGCGGTGGCCGCAGTGCCGCCGAGCATCTCATTGCTGCGCTACGGTGTGTCTATAACCATGCCGTCGCCGACGGGCTGATCACCGAGGCCAACGATCCCGCCCGTCGGGTACCTAAACCGCGTCGGTTGCCCAGTACCCGACGAGGCTTGCCGGACGAGCGGCTGCGCGAGCTCAACCAGGTCGCTGCCCGCACCGGCAACGACCCGGCGCTGGACACGCTGTTGCTGCGGCTGCACACCGAGACGGCCTGCCGCCGCGGGGGCGGGCTGGGCCTGCGTGTTCAGGATCTGGACCGTGAGCAGTGTGTGCTCCTGTTGCGGGAAAAGGGCGGCACGCAGCGGTGGCAGCCGGTCTCGCCGACGCTGATGCAACACCTGCAGACTCATGCTGAGGATCGCGGAGTAGTTGAGCCGGCCGCGCAGGTGTTGCGGTATCGCGATGGCCGTCCACTCACCACGCGCCGTTATGACTATCTGTGGTCCCGGCTGGGCAAGCATCTTCCGTGGGTAGCTACCCAGCAGGTCAGCACCCACTGGCTGCGCCACACCACCTTGACCTGGGTGGAACGGAACTTCGGCTACGCCGTCGCTCGGGCCTATGCCGGTCACAGCGACACTGGCAGCACTGGGACGACCACGACTTACATCCGCGCCGACGTGGCTGAAGTCGCCACCGCGCTGGCCGCACTCACCGAAGAGTCACACCCGCTCATGACACCGAGCTGATCCTCCTCCCTGGAACTGCCGGTCAGGAAGTTCTCAAGCCGGATCGGATTGTTCCTTCGAAAGGGGGAGAGTAATGCGGGGAGCTTGCGCCGCCGTACAGGTTTCTCGGTAGTATCAGCGTTATGGAGATGAATCCCCGTAACGGGGATTCCACCCACGTGCGAGGGGCCGAGTCCCCCTCTCCGACACGTTATTACCCCATGGGGTTCAGGCTGGGTCGCTGCGTGCGGCCCAGCCTTTCTCGTCACAGACGATGATCAGGTCGTTGTCGCGCAGGTAGCCGACGATGTCGTCGGCGCGAGTCTCCTCCTCGTGTAGGACTGCGGTGCCATCCGGGCTGGTGAGGTGGGCGGTGAGCTGGTCCAGGAGGTGGTCTTCGCGCCGGTAGAGGGTCTTGGGCTGGCCGGGACTGCGTCGTTGGCTGCTGGTGTGGCCGTGGCGGCAGCGGTAGCCGGGGCGGTGGTTGGTCCAGTGGGAGTCCATGCGGCGCTCGCAGAGTCCGCACTGCAGGAGACCGGCGAGTAGGTAGGTGCGGGTGCTGCCGTTGCTGGTGGGGCGGGCGGCGCGGATGGCTTGGGCGGCGACGAAGTCGGCTTCGGTGACCAAGGCCGGGTGCGTGGCCGCCTTTGAGACCACCCAATCGCGCCGGACAGTCCACTGATGCACCAGCGGTGTCTCGGTCTCGGTCGGGGCGTGGTGGGCACGCTGGCGATTCCAGACCTGGCGGCCGGTGTAGCGGGGGTTGGCCAGGATCGCCGCTACGGTGCGCAGCGTCCAGGCCTCTCCGGTTCGGTGCGGGTTGCGATCCGGGTCTGCGCTGGAGGGGCACGGGATGCCTTGGTCGTTGAGTGCGCGGGCGATGCTGGCCGTGCTCGTGCCGGCCAGGCGTTGGGCGAAGATCCACTGCACGTGCGGCGCGGTTGTTGGATCGGGATCGAGTCGCTGGGCGCGGCGTCCCCATCGTGCGTGGGCTTGGTTCGGGTGAGGGCCGGCGTCGACGAGCCGATAGCCGTAGGGCGGCCGGCCGCCGAGGTAGCGTCCCTGGTCACGGGTTTGGGCACTCATCGCGGCCAGCACGCGGTGCCGCGCTCGGAGGACTTCTCGCTGAGATTGGGCGCCGAGCATGGTCATCAGTGCCTGGTGTGCTGGGTTGCTGGTGTTGACGGGCCCGCCTGTCTCGGGCAACCACATCTGGACGTTGTGGTGCTGCAGCAGCGCGATGATCCGGGTGAACTGACTGTCGGTGAACGCGCGTTCGTACTCGCCGACCACGATCGCCTCGAAGCCGGGATCCTCGTTGTCGAGGGTGGCCAGCAGGGCGGCTGCCTGAGGGCGGCGTGTCCAGGGCAGGCGGCGTGAACACCCGGTGTCGAAGAACTCGACGGTGATCGCACCGTGGTCGGCGATCACGCTTTCGGCGGCCTCGCGCTGCCAGGCCGCCGAGGTGGAGTAATGCTGGTGCTTGCGGGTGGAGGTGCGGCCGTAGAAAGCAAACCGCACCCCACCGGTAACACTGCCGGTGTCGAGTGCCTGCTGCCTCGTGCGGTGGGGTGCCCGCTGGGTCCACCCACCGAGCAGATCCACCCCGTCTTGTCCGTGTGCAGTAGTCACGCTGATCACTCCCGTCCGCGAGGCCTCCTGCCCGGAGACGGCGGAGAGAGCCACCCGCGATGCTCGCCCCCGGATCAACCACCCGTTCGGCCCAACGTGGACAGCGATACCGCGATCAGGATGCATGCGCTTGCTCCCGCTCAGCGTTTCGCCACGCCCGCGCACTCTTCCAGTTACTAGCTCGGAGCTGAGGGGATTGGTCGTGATCTCCTGGCGCCACGTCAACGACGTGGTCGCGTGCGCGCCCGCACGAGGTGGACGATCCTGTCCGCGGCGGTGTCGGGATCCTCGTGCTCCCACACCCGGACGACGAGCCAACCGGCCTTGGTCAGCTCGGCGTCGGTGTCCCGATCGCGGCGCACTACCCCGGCGAGCTTGCGGGCCCACCACTCCCGATTGCTCTTCGGCAGGGTCCCGTGCTCGGGGCAGGAGTGCCAGAAGCACCCGTCCACGAACACCGCGATGCGCGGCCCGCGGATCAAGACGTCGACCCGGCGACGCCTGTTCCCTCCTCGGGGCGCCGCGTCGACGAGGAACCGCAGGCCGCGGCGGTGCAGCGCTTTCCGCAGCCGCAACTCCGGACGGGTGTCTCTGCGTTTCGTCCTGCGCATCACCTTCGCCGTCGCAGCGGACGAGGCCGGCGGTGTCGGGCCGGGATCGACGTACCGGTACGCGTTCATTCACGATTCCCCGACATCAGAGCTGGCAGGAGCAGGCAGTCGCACGCTGCGGCTGGCACCGGACTTGAGTAGCAGAACGCGCGTCGCGCTCGTGCGAAATGACGTCCGACTCGCCGACTTGTCATCAATCAGAAACAGCAGCTGGACGGTGACGCAGGCGCTGGGGCAGGCGATGGGGCGCCTGACTCAGTGCCGGCGCAAGACTTCCTGGCCCATCGCCCTTCGATGACTGCTGTACTCCGCACGCGCTCCTTCGGGAGCTGCACGCGCGTCGGAGCGAGTGCAAGAACGCTGGTGGCGCGTTCCAGTGGTAGGCATGCTTGTTTGGTTGTGGCATGAGAGTAGGCTGGTAGCCTACGGAGGTGACGGTAATGACGCCTACGACACCGCGCGTGCCTTCCGTGCTGTTGCGAGGTTCGTCCAGGGTGTTGCGGCCCCGCGACGCCGCCACCGTGTATGCGAATCCGCGTGGCGAGTTCGCACGGCTGGCCCGTGCCGGGGCGTTGCACCGGTTGGCAACCGGTTATTACGCCGTGGTTCCCGACGATCAGCTCGACCGGGGCTGGATTCCCGAGCTGGAGGCGGCCGCGTTGGGCATCGCGGCCGCTGACGAGGGCATCGGCTCGGTCGCACTGATGGGACTGTCCGCCGCCCGCGTACACGGGGCCGTCCCGCGCGCGCTGGCGATTGCGGTCGTGGCTGCCACCCGGCACCGGTCGACGCTGCACGTGGCCGACCGCGAGGCCACCGTGCTCTTCGTCCGTCGCCGCGTGGCCGCCCTGGACGTGCAACGCCACACCAGCGAGCTGGGCCAGGGATGGGTCACCACGATCGAACAAACGGTGCTCGATCTCGCCGCCCGCCCCGAGCTGGGTGGCCTGCCCGACCAAGCTCGCACCGCCGCCCACGATCTGCTGGCCCGCTGCGATCACCAGCTGCTGGATGAACTGGCAGTCGGACAGCGCCGCCAAGCCAGCCTCGCCCGTCTCCGCGCAGCCGCCTAACCATGCTCGACCCTCGTGAAGAAGCCGCCATCGCCGAGCAATTCGGCGTGGCCCGCGCCCAGGTGCGCCGGGACCACCTCATCTCCCACCTGCTCGCGGCCATCAGCGACCGTCTGGCCGACGAGGTCATCTTCTTCGGCGGCACCGCCCTCTCCCGCACGTTCGCCCCTGACGGGCGGCTGTCCGAAGACATCGACCTCATCGCCTGCAGCAGCCGCAGCAGCACAGCCGAGGCGCTCGAGACAACGCTGCTTCGCACGACCCGGCGCGAATTTCCGGGTCTCATCTGGCAACCGGCACTCACCTCGGTCCGTGACGCCACGCCCGCCGTGCTTGCCGCACCCGACGGCACGACCGTGCGCGTGCAGCTGCTGAGTTCCACCGGCTACGCGCCCTGGCCGACCGAGCAGCGCCCGCTCGTGCAGCGCTACAGCGACGCCGCACCCGCCGCGCTGAGCGTGCCCACCGCACCCGCCTTCGCAGCCTGGAAAACCACCGCTTGGGCACACCGCGCCACCTCCCGAGATCTCTACGATCTCTGGCTGCTCGCCCGCCTCGGCGCCATCACCACCGACGCCGCCGAGCTGTTCACACGCCTCGGCCCCACCAACAAGCCCCCATCCAGGGCACTCTTCACTCACGCCCCCGACGAGCAAACGTGGCACCGCGAACTCGCAGGCCAAACCCACCTCGACATCACCGCGAACGCCGCACTCACCTACGTCCACGACACCTGGCTCGACGCCTCCTCGCAGGACAGCGACGTAGGAGATGCTCGGTGATCATTCGCATCCCCCGCGTCACCCACTCAGCCGCAGCCGGGTGGATAGTGCGCAGCTCGCCCCTCCGACACAGCATTTACCCCAGGTCAAGCTTGTTACCTGGGGTTCTTTGTGTTCGATGCCTGTCACGCTGAGTTGGCATGGTGCTGACCTGCGATTCTGTGCGTGGGGGTGTGACTCGCCCTCGGATACGCTCGGTTCGTCCACGGGGTGTTCATCCATGGTTCGCGGCGAGGGTGTCGAGGGTGGTGATGGCTGTTGTTGCGCGTCAGACTTTGTGGCTCAGGGGGTTATGTAGGTTCCTGAGCAGGAGGTTTTGACGATGTCACGTCCACCGGAGATCGCAGCGGAGGACAAGCAGCGAATCGTGTTGAGCGTGCTGTCCGGGGAGATGACCATCGCGTAGGCGGCTCGGCGCAACAAGGTCTCCGAGCAGTCGGTGTCGCGGTGGAAGTCTCAGTTTCTGGAGGCGGGCCGGGCCAGTCCGGCCGAAGGCGGCAAGTCGGGTCCGTCGTCGCGGGAGCAGCAGCTGCAGGCTGAGGTCGATGAGTTGATCACCGCGCTGGGTGAGGCCCATGTCGAGGTGCGGGCCTGGAAGAAGTCCGCGGAGTATCGGCTGGGCCCTACGAGGACCTCGAGATGATCCGATAAGACGCGGGGATGCCGGTCTCGAGGTTCGCGCGTCTGCTGGGCACTCCCCGCCGTTCGTATACCCGCTGGCTGTCCCGGTCTCGCACCGGCGATCCGCCGGCGAAAGGCCCATGGCCGGAACCGGTGATCTCCGCGGCGGAACCGATCGTGGAGAAATACGCCCAAGCGTGGCCGGCCTGGGGGGCATCGCAAGA
Source organism: Halosaccharopolyspora lacisalsi (assembly GCF_014137975.1). Classification (GTDB taxonomy): domain Bacteria; phylum Actinomycetota; class Actinomycetes; order Mycobacteriales; family Pseudonocardiaceae; genus Halosaccharopolyspora; species Halosaccharopolyspora lacisalsi. The sequence continues at coordinate 1,181,359 of NZ_JACGWZ010000001.1, forward strand.
TCTATGGGCTGCTGGTTGCTGATGGGTATGACTTCTCGCTGTCCACCATGGAAAGGGCCATGCGCCGGCGGAACCTACTGCAGCCGGTGGCGTATCAGCACCAACGTCGCGAACACGCCAAGGCCCGCAAGGCCGCCTTCGCGGACAAGCCCACGGCTCCGCATCAGGTCTGGCAGCTGGATTTCTCCGAGTACGAGACCACCAGCGGTGGGGTGTGGCGACTGGTCGGATGCGCGGATTATTATTCCAAGTACGAGTTCGGTTGGCACACCTCGACGACGAGCACAGTCGCCGATGTCATCGCCGCGGTCGAGCTGGCCATCGCCGAAACCGAACGGCTGGCCTAGCGATCGCTGACCGACCAGCAAACCGATCCGGACACCGGCGAAGTCCGGCCGATCACGCTGGTCACCGACAATGGTGCGGCGTTCAAGGCGGCTCGGTTTGAACGCTTCCTTCGTTCGCATCCGGAGCTGTCCCACATCCGCACGCGAGCGAACAACCCTGGACAAAACGGCGTGCGCGAGCGGGCGTTCGGCTCATTGAAGTACGAACACCTCTACCGCATCGACATCGACGACGGCCAGACCCTGGCCACCGAAGCCGAGCAGTACCGGCAGGTGTTCAACCACACCCGCCCTCACGAGACCCTCGGCCTCCGCCGACCCGCCGAAGTCCACCACGAAGATCAACAGACACAAGCATCAACCGAGTCAAACTGAGCCACTTCCTTGACGCGGGACATTGTTGGGCGGTATTGGAGCCGCTTGAGTCGGTTCCGGAGGATGCCGGCCAGGGAGTCGACGCCGTAGGCGGCCAGGTTGGCCACACTGGACTTGAGATGCGCCCAAACAGCCTCGACCGGGTTGAGTCCGGTGTGTAACGGCAGCGTGTCGACGGTGAGCCAGTCGCTGCGGGCGGCGAGAACCTCGCGCATTGCGACGCTGACGTGGGTGTTGAGTTGATCCCAGATCAGCATGATCGGCGCGTCCAGCTGCTGGTGCGCGGCGGATAGCAGGGCGGCGTAGTCAGTCTCGTTGAAGCTGCGTCGTCGTCGGCGTGTTCCGGGCCGGTGGATCCGCATCCGAGATCCAGCAGCCGAGTACGTTCACCCGGTTTGATACAGATCAACGCTGCGATCGAGATGCGCCCGGAGCCTCGGCCGGACACCCGCACAACAGAAGTGCGTCCTCGGAGTGACCAGGTGCGGGCTTTTTGGCGGCCTCAGGGTGTGCCCGTCTTCGTCTTCGAAGCAGATCCAGGCGTCCTGGGCCGCCGCCCTTTTACCCGCTGCCACGTCTCCTCCCGCCACGTGGCTACCGCGTGCTCATCGCGTTCGGCCGCCCGGTGGATCGGTACCTGTGGTGACCAGCTCAGCCGGTACAGCAGCAGCGACACGCCTCGCAGCGAGTACCGGATGCCGAACAGGCAACGGATCAGCTCGGCAACACGGGACAGCGTCCAGCGTTGACCCTCCACGTAGCCGACCGCCGCAGGCCCGGACAGCAACTCCTGCTCCAACCGGGCCAGCTGGTCGGCATCGAGTCGGCACTGTGCTCCGCCTGCATCGCGCGAGACCAGCGCCTCGGTACCGCCCTCACGCCAGGGCTGCCATGCGTAGACTGACTTCGGCGAGACCCGCAACCGGCGGGCAACCTCAGCCACCGACACTGGCTGCTCGAACAGGCCCGCTCCTGCAGACGCACCCGCTCCCGCCGCGCCCGTTCCGGGGCGGTCAACCCGCCCCGTCTGGATACCGCATATACCAGATCTACCCACTCCCCAGCCACTCACCTCCCGCACTTCAACATCAGTAGTGCTAAGCCGGGATCTGCTGGTTGTTGACTGGCGTTCGCCGTGTCCTGCCCCGCATGTGGGTGCACGTGAGGTTCACCGTGCGGAGCTGTGTGCGACAGCGTGCGTGCACGAGCATGTCGTCCGGCGGCGCCAGACTCACTCGTCAGTGTGATGACGCTGCTGTGACGAAGGGTGCACGATGTTGCGCGTTCCAAGATGTCTTCGAGGTTTCCTGGCTGCGGCCACCGCGGCCGGCTGCGTTCTCGGCCTGGCCGTGCCTGTGGGAGCTTCGCCGTCCCGTCCCGGAGAGGATACTCGCCCCAGTAATGGTCCGGAGCGGTTCGATCTGCAGGCGCACCGCGGCGGTATCGGCCTGGTCGTGGAGAGCACGCTGGCGGCGTTCGCGAACGCGCTCGAGCTCGGGGTAAGCACGCTCGAGCTGGACGTGCAGATCACCGAGGACCGGCGTGCGGTCGTCACGCATGACCGGCAGGTCTCCGCCGCTGTGTGCCAGGACACCGGTCCCGCGTTCCCCGGCGATGCGGAGTATCCCTACGTCGGCAAGTACGTGCACACGTTGACCCTGGCGCAGGTGCGCACGCTGGACTGCGGGTCGCGGACCAAGCCGCAGTACCCGGGGCAGCGTCCGGTGCCCGGCGCCCGGATGGCGTTGCTGTCGGAGGTGTTCGACCTCGTCGAGCGCTACCGCGCCAAGCAGGTCGACTTCAACATCGAGACGAAGGTCGAGGCTGCGGCACCGGAGGAGACCGCGCCGCGGGAGCAGTTCGTCCAGATCGTGGCACGCGAGGTCCGCGAGGCCGGGTTGCTGGAGCGGGTCAGCATCCAGAGCTTCGACTGGGGTGCGCTGATGCGGATGCGTGAGGTGGAGCCGCGGCTGCCGCTGGTGGCCCTGACCAACGGCGACTTCCTCGAGGTCGGCCGGCCGGGCGCGTCCCCGTGGCTGGGCGGGATCGACATCGACGACTACGGCGGCGATCTCGTGGCCGCCGCGGAATCGTTCGGCGCCGACGCGATCTCGCCGGTGCACGGGATGCCGCAGGACGGCCGCGTCACCGACCCCGACTACCGGCCCTACACCACCCCCGAACTCGTCGTCCGCGCGCACGAGGCCGGTCTCGCGGTGATCCCGTGGACGGTCAACGACAAGCCCACCATGGCCTCCCTCATCGACACCGGCGTCGACGGGCTCATCACCGATTACCCCGACCGGCTGCGCGAGCTGATGGCCGACCGCGGACTCAAGCTGCCCAAGACCTACCGGCGCCCGCACGGCCCGCGCCACGCGGGCGGAGGCACGGCGTGACGGGCGAGCAGCCGGTGGGGCGGATCAGCCGTAGGAACTTCCTCGGTGGCGCGAGCGCGACCGCGGTGCTGCTCGGCACCGGTGCGCTGAACAGTGGGCAGGCACACGCGCTGCCACCCGAGCTGGGCGACCCGTTCACCCTCGGCGTCGCCTCGGGCGACCCGCTGCCCGACTCGGTCGTGCTCTGGACTCGCCTCGCGCCCGACCCGGTGGCCGCCGACGGACGGGGCGGGATGCCACCCGAGACGTTCGGGGTGCGCTACGAGGTCGCCGAGGACCGGGAGTTCGGGCGCATCGTCCGTCGCGGCGCGGCGGAGGCGACCCCCGAGCTGGGACACTCGGTGCACCCCGAGGTCGACGGCCTGCGGCCGGGACGGGAGTACTTCTACCGATTCCGCGCGGGCCGTGCCGTCAGTCCGGTGGGGCGGACCCGGACCGCGCCCGCGCGCGGTGCCCGCGTCGACCGCCTGCGGTTCGCGCTGGCCTCCTGCCAGGCGTGGGTCGGCGGGCGCTACGCCGCATACCGCACGATGGCCGAAGACGACCTCGACTTCGTCGTCCACGTCGGGGACTACATCTACGAGGGTGGTGGAACGCGGACCCTGGCAGACTTCCGGTTGCTCCATGCCCGCTACAAGGGCTCGGAGGACCTGCGGGCGGCGCACGCCGCGTTCGCCTTCGTCACCACCTTCGACGACCACGAGGTGGACAACAACTGGACAGGCGACGTCCCGCAGGACGACACGCCCAGCTTCCTCGAGCTGCGCGCCAACGCGTTCCAGGCCTACTACGAGCACCTCCCGCTGCGGATCGGTGCCCGGCCGGACGGCGCGGACATGCGGCTGTACCGCAGGTTCACCTTCGGCGATCTGCTCGAGCTCACCGTCCTCGACACCCGCCAGTACCGCACCGACCAGGCCGACGGCCGGTTCATCGCGCCCAGGGACACCGACGCGCTCGACGGCGACCGGACGATGACCGGAGCCAAGCAGGAACGGTGGCTGCTCGACGGTCTGGCCGGCTCGCGGGCCCGGTGGAACGCGATCGGCCAGCAGACGATCATGGCGTTCTACGACTACGACACCAGCGAGAGCGTGAGCATCAACCACGACCAGTGGGACGGCTACGCCGCGGCGCGTGACCGGCTGCTCGGGTTCGTCGCCGAACGCAGGCCGTCGAACGTTGTCGTGCTCTCCGGCGACTGGCACTCCTCGTGGGTCAACGACCTCAAGGCCGACTTCACCGACCCCGGCTCGGAGACCCTGGCCACCGAGTTCGTCGGCACCTCGATCAGTTCGGGCTGCGGCTGGCGCGACTCCGTTGCCGCAGCGCTCGGCGCCAACCCACACGTGAAGTTCTTCGACGGGGACTTCCGCGGCTACACCCGCTGCACCGTCACCCCCGCGAAATGGCGCACCGACTACCGCGTCGTCAACGACCCTTCCGACCCGGCGGGGCCGGCGTTCACGCTCGCCTCCTTCGCCGTGGCCGACGGGGTGGCAGGTGCGCGGAGGCTCGACACAGGCGACGGCATCTCCGGGGAGGTGACCGACGCCGACGGCGGCGCGACCTTGGCGAGCGTCGCCGTGGAGGCACGTACCCCGAATGGGACAGTCGCCGGGCGGGGCAGCACCGATCCGGACGGCCGGTACCGGCTGCTGGTCACTCCCGGCGACTACGAGGTGGTCGCCACGGCGGGCAGCTACCGGACCGCGAGCCGCGCCGTCACCGTCCCCGCGGACGGTGTGGCACAGGTGGACCTCACGCTGCAACGACTCACCGGGGCGGCCGCCGGAATCGGCAAACGGCTCGCCAGCTCGCTCGCGCAGGCCTCCACCGAGGACATCGTAATCGAGAACGGGATGCTCGCCATGGTGGTGGCCGCGGTGACCGAGGACGGGCAGCTGCGCGGTACCACCCGCGGCAAGGTACTGGACATGGCAATACGGGGACGTGCCGACCAGCTCGACTGGATCAACGTTGGATACGCCTCCGCCACCGAGCCTGCGGGTACCGAGGCGTGGCAGCAGACCACGGTGCGCTACGACGATGTCCGAGTGGAGCGGCCGGGACCCGGCAGCGCGGCCGTGCGCGCGAGCGGGTCGGCCACGGACTTCCCGGCGTTGCGGGTGAGCACCACCTACCGGATCGAGCCGGAGCAACCGTGGATCGTGGCCGAGTCCACTTTCACCAATACCGGTTCGGCACCGATCACCTCCTGGATCGGGGACTCGATGGACCACGACGGCGCAGGCCAGCGCAGCGGCGTGCCTGGGCACGGAACCATCACCACGCCCTACGGCAGCCCCCGGCACTACGAACCCACCGAACCGTGGATCGGCCAGACCGGCACCGATCCGCAGACCTACGGCCTGATCTACGACGATGGCTACCCGGGCCTCACCGCCCAGGCGACCGGCAACTGGGTGCTCAGCCAGCTCCGGGTGGACATCCCGCCCGCCGGTAGCACCACCTTCACCCGGCGGATCGTCGCCGTCGACAACGCTGGGGCGATCGATCCGTTCGCCGTGCTGTCCGAGCTCTACCGCGCGAGCCGCTGACCTCGAATGGGAGTGTCCATGTCCTCACTGCATCGCCGGATCTCCGCGACCCTGTCGGCACTGCTCGCCCTCGTCGCGATGGCGGTCGCCACCCCGCTCGCGGCGGCCGGTGACCGGGAACACCGGGGGAAGCCCGAGCCCGACGTGACCGTGCTCAGCTACAACATCCACCACGGCGAGGGAGTGGACGGCACGCTCGACCTGGGTCGGGTCGCGGAAGTGATCCGCGACTCGGGCGCCGGCGTGGTGGCCCTGCAAGAGGTTGACCGGCACTGGTCGGCGCGCAGCGACTTCGCCGACCAGGCCCAGGAGCTGGCGCGGCGGCTCGGTATGCACCACGCCTACGGAGCCAACCTCGACCGTGACCCTGCCGCACCGGGGCAACCGCGGCGCCAGTACGGCACGGCGATCCTCTCCCGGTTCCCGATCGTCTCCTCGCGCAACACCCCGCTGCCCAACCTCGGTGGCGAGCAGCGCGGGCTGCTGCAGGCCCGGATCACGGTGTGCGGCCGTACCGCGTCGGTGTACTCCACCCACCTGCAGCACGACAACGCCGCCGAACGGGCCGCGCAGACGGAGGCGGTCGCCGACCTAGTCGGCTCGGCGACCGAGCCGGTGATCCTGGCGGGCGATCTCAACGCCCGCCCAGGATCGCCGGAGATGGAACCGATCCGGTTCTCGTTCACCGACACCTTCGCCGTGGCCGGTACCGGGGACGGAGCCACCTACCCGGCCACCGACCCGTCCGCGCGCATCGACTACGTCGTGACCAACGACCACGTCCGCACCCGGTCGGCAGAGGTGCTCCGCAGCCCGGCCTCGGATCACCTGCCGGTGCGCGCCGAGGTGGCGCTGACCGCGCCGTACGCGACGGTGCCGCCGCTGGAGCGGGCGCACGCGCACAACGACTACGAGCACCGCAGGCCGCTGTTCGACGCGTTGCACCATGGCTTCACATAGATCGCTCCCGAGGTCGGGTCCACGGCGAGTGCCTCGTGGGAGTAACGCCCCAGGAACGTCAGCGGCCGAGGATTTTGGTTGCGCTCGGGATGGTAGGGGTCAACTTCGAACACGAACCCGTGGTCCTTGGTGTCGCCGGCCTCCCCGGTCCGCCGTTCGGTTTCCTCACAGGTCAACCACGTGTTCCACGGTGTGCGGCCGCCGGCACAGTTGTTGTCGGTACCGCACAAGCTCGCGTATTCGCGGATCCGGTTGCCCTCGGCGTTGACGTGAATGGTCGTGGTCCCGCCCTTGGCGCCCGGATCGTAGGTAAGTCCTGCCAGGGAGGGGCACCGGGAAGTCGGTGTCCTGGTTCGACCCCACTTCGTGGTTGTTGACCAGGATCGAGCTGGTGTCGGACCCGACGAAGCTGGCGGTGCCGTCGGCGTCGGCGGGGGTGGGGTGCCCCGATTCCAGTTTCGTCGCACCCGCTTCGGTCACGACCGTGTAGCGGAAGCCGCGTGGCAGGGCCAGTCGTCCCGCGGGGTCGTTGACCAGTGGCCCGTATCCACCGGTTGCGCTCGTGCTGGGTCGGCCGCCGGGTGCGGCGGCGGCCGAGCGGTTGATCGTGTCGAGGTTGCCCAGCAGCATCGCACCCACACTGAGTGCGTCCGAGCGATTGAGAAAGTCGCGTCGGGACACGCCCGTGGCGAAAAAACCTTTCTACGTTGAGGGAAAATCTGTTCAGGGCCAGCGCGGGCCCCGCGGGGTGGTGGGCGAGCGCGGCTCGTACGCCGCGCTCGCCCGCAGTGCGTCAGGCCTGTTGCGCTCCCGGCTTCCCGCTTTCGATCACGAAGGTGGCGCGGTTGCGGATCGGTGCACCGCGGCGGGTGACGTAATCAACGGTGCGGAAGTCGGTGGTCCACTCGGTGGGGGTGACGACGTTGCGCACGTAGCCACGCTTGTGATTGATGAACTTGATGTGGGGGTTCTCGTCCAGCTGAACCTGGTCGTCCGGATGGTGGTCCTTGCCGTCGCCGCCGCTGCTGATGGAGGTCCCCACCAGTTCGGTCCCGACCGTGGCCGAGGAGGGGTCGTTGAAGTCGGCCTTGATGTCGCAGACGTAGCTCTTGTGCACGTCGCCGGTGAGTACGACCGGGTTGGAGGTTCCGGCCGCGGCGAGGTGGTCGCGCACCTCGTTGCGCTCCACGCGGTAGCCGTCCCAGGCGTCGTTGCTGAAGTTGGTCTCCGATCCGGCGACGAAGTCGCGCTGGGAGAAGAACACTTGCTGGGCCAGCACGTTCCAGCGGGCCGTCTGTCCGGCCACCGCCTGGCGCAGCCAGGACTTCTGCTCGTCCCCGAGAATGGTGCGGTCGGGATCGGCATGGTGGGCATCACCCACCTGGTCGCTGCGGTACTGGCGGGTGTCGAGCAGGTAGAAGTCCATCAGGTCACCGAAGGTGAGGCGGCGGTGGAGCTGCACGTCCGGGCCGTTGGGGCGTTGGGCGCGGCGTAGCGGCATGTGCTCGTAGTAGGCCTGGAACGCCCGGGCGCGGCGCTGCAGGAACACCGCGGGGTCGGAGTCGGGCTCGTTGTCCTCCTGGGAAACCTCGTCGGCCCAGTTGTTTTCCACTTCGTGGTCGTCGAAGACCACCGCCCACGGAAATGCCGCATGCGCGGACTGCAGGTCCGTGTCGCTCTTGTACTGTGCGTGCCGCATCCGGTAGTCGGCCAGCGACCGGATTTCCCCGTCCGGGACATGCCCGCGCCCCAGCTCGCCCTGGTAGGGGCCTTCGTAGATGTAGTCGCCGAGGAAGGCGACCAGGTCGAGGTCCTCCTCGGCCATGTGGGCGTAGGCGTTGTAGTAGCCGGACGGGTAGTTCTGGCAGCTGGCGAAGGCGAAGGCGAAGCGGTCCGTCCGTGCACCCACAGCCGGTGCGGTCTTCGTACGACCGACGGGACTGAGCTCCCCGTTAGCGCGGAAGCGGTAGAAGTAATCGGCACCCGGCCGCAAACCCGCCAACTCCACGTGCACCGAGTGCGCCTCTTCCGGGCGGGCGAGTGCGCTGCCGGTTGCGACCACGCGCCGGAAGCGCTCATCCTCGGCGACCTGCCACTCAACCGGCACCGGCCGATCCGGCATTCCGCCTCGCCCGTCCTCGGCCAACGGGTCGGGCGCCAGCCGGGTCCACAGCACCACACCGTCGGGCAGCGGATCCCCCGAGGCCACGCCGAGACTGAACGGCGCCCGCGGACTCTGGCTCCGGATCGGCTCGTTCGCCCACACCGGAACAGACCCCAGCGCCGACGAGGCCCCCAGCGCGGCGGCACCCGCCGCCCCGCCCAGCAACACGCGGCGGCGGGACACCGGCCCAGGAGACGACGAACTAGCGGAATCAGACATGTGCGGCAGTCCTTCCTGCTCGATGGCACTCGACTGCCCCTGCCGACGCGCGGCGGAGCCGAACCATCAACTCATCCGCACCCCGACACCCCAACCACGAAAGAGTGAACATTCAAGACTCCTTCTGGAGCCTTCCTGCATGCGCCTCTGGCATCGGCAGACTCGGCGTCGCCGACGAGCGGATTTCCCTCGACCACGGGCTCGCCGGCACCACCCGCGCCCGTCCCGGACTCGACCAAGCCCTGGCCGCCGTCCGGACCGGTGACACCCTCGTGGCGCCCAGCTCGACCGACTGGCTCGGTCGGTGCCGGATGCTCGCGCGATCGGCGGCGCTCTGACCGAGCGCGGCATCAAGCTCTCACTCGGCGGTCAGGTCTACGACCACGCCGACCCCATGAGTCGGCACAATGCTTGTCACCATCCTGGCCACCTTCGCCGAGTTCGAAGTCGACCTCCTGCGGGCCAGGACGAAGGAAGGCATGGCCATCGCCCGCGCCAAGGGCACGCTCCGCGGCAAGTGGCCCAAGCTCTCGGCCAAGCAGCAGCGCGAGCTCGTGCGCATGCACGGCACCGGCGAGTACACCATCGCCGACCTCGCCGAGGTCTTCACCGTCTCCCGCACCACGGTCTACCGCATCATGTAGCGATACTCGACCTCTGCCGCAACTCGGTGACCAGCGACTTTCCATTACTTTGCGGCTCAGGAGATCTTCAGGAGTACCGGACCAGATAAGTTCCTCACCAGCAGCACCCCATGGTGCACAGTCGGTGTGCTCAGATCGGGTGTGGGAGTCTGATCTGCACGGCCTCGTCGTCGGTGAGCTCGATACGGTCCAGGCCTGCGCGGTGGGCCGCGCGCAGCACCCCGCTCTGGCCGGGCAGGCAGTGTGCGTGCACGGTGTGTATTCCCGTGGCCGTGGCCAGGCCCATCAGCGTCGAGATCAACGCGCTGCCGATGCCGCGCTGCTGCCAAGCGTCCTCAACCAGGACGCCGAGCTCGGCGCTAGCCGACTGCGCCACGGGCATGAGCTGGGCCATGGCCACCACATCCTGATCACGCCAGGCCAGCAGGCAAACTCCCTGTTCTGGGGCGGTCAGCTGCGCCAGCCAGTGCTCCGATAGATGGGAGCTGGCGGCGTGGTACCGGGTGATGAGAGTCTGTGGCGAGCACCGGTGGTGCGTCACGGCCACCGCATGGCAATCCTGTGGTTGGCCCTGGGTGAGCACGATGTCCACGCCCTGGTGCGTGCGCACGGTCGCCGGCAGGTCCACGGCCGTCGCATGCGCCCGGGTGAGCGCCGCGCCCAGGACCCGGACCTCGGACCGATCGCCCAGCGCGCCCCGCCCTGTCCCATACTCGGGGTTGTTCATCCATAACGTGGGTTCCATGTCCCCAGGTTTGCCCTGTGCGTAACACAGGCAGAATCCGCAGGTTACGAAGACGCGAAGCCTGCGGTGCATCGATCTTGCTTAGGGGCGAGGACATCGCCAGCGGCACATCGAGTTGCACGGCCAGGCGGTTCACCGCCGCTCGAGGCGCGTCGGACACGAAAACCCGGCCACGACAGGAGGCAATCCCCCTGTTCTGCCGCATGCACGAACGCTACCGCCACAGCACCACGTACGAGGGGTAGGGCAGCTGCCAACCCGGTTTGATGCTGGTCGGCTGCGTACGCGTGGTCGCCAGGTGTTGCGGAATTGCTGACTCCATGGTGGTTCGCGGCGCCGATGCAGGAAGCGGCCCGGTTCGTCTTTGACGACCCCGACGTAGTCACCGAACGCATCACCGCCAGCCGCCCACCTGCACCTGTCGGTGGCCCGAGCCATGCACCGCGTGTTCACCGAGGCAGGAGCACGCTGCCGGCTCCCGTCCGCGGCGTTCTACCTCCCCGACCTGGGCCGTGGCGGAACGCGTTCGCCGCGCGGTGCGGTGACGGGTACTGACGCCGCTCGCTGCTTGCTGGATCAGCACGGGATCGGGGCGCTTCCCGGCGAAGTCTTCGGCGACGATCCCTCGGCCCTGCGATTCCGCGTGGCGGACGAGCCTGCTCTACGAGGAGAGTGAGCAACGGCTGACTGCGCTGCATAGCCAGGACCCGAAGAACCTGCCGTGGACCGCCCAAGCACTGGACACGGTCGGCGAAGTGCTCCATGTGCTGAAACAGACAGGTTGAGCAACTCTGCCGGAAGACGACAGCGTGGACGAGCCGCGATCGCAGGCAACCGCCACATCCGGAAACCGTGACGAAGCGGGTGCTGAGCGACAGCGGATCGTCTCCTCCACCTCGAAGTGGTCACTTCTCCTCAATGTTCTCCGGTTGTCTTTCCAGTGCCCAATCCGCTCTGAACTTCATGAGGGCAGGGTGCACGAGACGTCCGACATCGCCACCTGAGCGACCCGGGCACCTCGGGTGCGTGCGTTCATGAGGGGCGTGGTGGATCTCGTGGTCCTCGCGAGGCGTGTCAGAGCTGTGAAGCGCGCTCCATCCGGCTTTCCGGAGTCCACCAAGCAGCGCACGGCGGTTTTCATGCTTGTGGTGGCTGCTCTGCGGCGACCACGCGATTTACGCTGCAATTCGTGTTCATCCTGTTGCGGGCGGTGATCGGAGAGTTGTGATCCCTTCGGGAGGTTTCAGCGCGCTGGTCGCGCTCCGCGCGAAGCAAGGAGAGCTCGAGGCGCTTGAGGCATGGGATCGAATGGAGCAGGTCCGAGGCCTGCAGCCGTTGCTCGAACTCGAATCACCCGGGGGAGTGTCCCCGAGTAAGCTCGACACCATCGAGACCGCGGTCCGGAAACTCCACCAACTGCACCGTCCCGTCATGATCGATGTCTCCGGCGTGGCCCATCCGCACGGCTTGGGCGGCGGGTCTGCAGGAGTACTCGGAGAGCTGGCAGACCGGTTGGCTGACCCGGTTGATCTCCTCGATGAGCACTATCCCGTTCCTTTCATCCCCGTCGTGCACGGTGAGGCCACCGATGGCGAAGTCACTGTGCTCGGTCGCCTCTGTCACGAACTGGGCCTCGGCGGTGCTCTCCGGATCCGGACAGCCACAGCGAACCGACAGAACATCGAGCAAATCCTCGAACGACTCCACCTCGACACCGCCGAGCTCGACCTCATCGTCGATCTCCAGTACGTCCCGGAAGCAACGGAGCGGCTCATCGAGCACGTCGCCACCGCGATCAGCACTTCCGCGGAGTTCGGCCCCTTCCGGACGACGAGCGTGTTGAGCGGCTCCATCCCCTCTGCGCTCGACCGGACCTCCACTTGGCACCAGCCGCGGGCCGAGGAACAGCTGTGGCAGTCACTCGTCCGCGGAGGCCTCGCCGACCTGCGCCTCGGCGACTACGGAGTGGTGCACCCGCTTTCGCGCAACGGATACCGCAGCAAGCATGTCGCCGTGAAGTACACCTGCTTCGATCACTGGCTGTACTCACGAGAACGGACGCAGGATACGCAGGCCGAAACACCGAAACGGAGCAAGGAAGGCCCGCGTGCACGCACTTTTCGGGCGGTCTGCCGAAACCTCGTCGACTCCGACGGCTTTACCGGACCTGACTTCTCCTGGGGTGACCAGGAAATCCTCAACGCGGCCGAGGGGCGGGGACGTGCTCTCGGTGCGACCAGCAAGCCGGTCGCCCTCGCGACTTCGCACCACCTCGCCTACCTCGTCTCCCGCGTCGCAGCATGACCTCCACGTCTGCTGACGGCTGGCCACGGCAGTTGGCCGGGTTCGGAGGAGAGGGCTTCCCGCCGCAGCTCGAGGCTGCCGCGCGGTTGTCCGCGCAAGGCACGCCTACGGCAGTCGGAGCTCCAGACCCGGGTGAGTTCGGAGTCCGCCCACCCGGGGCGGTTTCCGCCGCAGCACCCGGCGCGGCTCGTCGCGATCCAGGCGGGTTGCTGGCTTGGGTTGCGTGCCTCGTTCAGGGCGTGGGCATGTTCGACGTTCGCGGGCCAAGCGGACGATCCGGTCGGCCGCGGCCTCGGGGCCTTCGTGCTCCCACCCCCTGATGATCAGCCATTCGGCTGCAGTGAGTTCCGCATCGGTGTCCCGGTCGCGCCGCAGCACTCTGCCGAGCGTGTGCCTCCCCTGCTCCCGGTTACTCTTCGGGAGGTGCGCGTGTTCGGGCAGGAGTGCCAGAGACAGCCATCGACGAAGACGGCGATGCGCGCTCCCTGAGAAGGAGGTCAGCCGGCGCCGACGATCTGTACAGAGCGGGGGCGTGTCCACGAGGAACCGCAGGCCGCGACGGTGCAACACCTACCGCAGAGCGAGTTCGGGAGCAGTGCCACGGCGCCCGGTTCTGCTCAGCCTTCGCTGTTGAACGGTGAACCTGGCTTGGTTCGGCACGTTGAGTGAGAACTTGGCCGGAGGAGCGGGCGCAGCCGAGGTGCCGAACCTGCCACCGAGGAGTCAGCCCCCGAGCACGAGTCGTTTGCGCTGGGTGGGGGTGTGGGCGTAGTGGTCGGGTCCGGCCTCCGACACCACAGCGAGGGAAATTTCCCCAGCGTACTGAGTGTATTTCGGATCTCCCGCAGCGTCCAGAGGGGCGCTGCGGTCGAGGTGTGTTCGCACCGTTCTGGTGCGGGTTCAGGCACGGTTACCGGGGTGGTGCCGGTGTCTGATGAGATCGTGTCCGCGGTGGTGCCGTCCGGGGCCGGTGTGGCCGAGGCGGGGCGTCGTGCGGCTGGGGTGGTGCGGTCGTTGCCGGTGGCGGAGGTTCCTGTACCCACGAGTGAGCCGACGATGGTCTACGGCATGGGTCGGGTGGATGCTTCCGGCCGGATCAGTCAGCGCGCGCTCGTGCGGGCGCTGGGCTGGCAACCTGGCCAGCGGGTGGCCGTTGAGCTGGTCGCTGGGTCGGTGTTGGTGCGTCCGGATGCGGCCGGGACGGTGGTGCTGGGTGGCAAGCCGTATGTGGTGTTGCCGGCGGCGGTGCGGCTGCGCTGCGGGGTGCGGGCCGGAGACGCCGTGCTGGTGGCCGCGCGGCTGGATCGCGGTGTGTTGGTGGTGCACCCGTTGAGCGTGGTCGACGGGTGGCTGGCCGAGCACCACGCCGGACTGCTCGGGGGTGAGGTCTGGTGAGTACTCCTGAGCCGAGTGAGCTGGAGGCGGCGCGGCTGTTGCTGGCTCGGATGGGTCTGTCCCCGGAGGATCTGGTGGCCACGCCGGGGGAGAAGCCACCAGCGCCGACCTTCGCTGACTACGTCCCGCAGGTGGCCGAGGCAGTGTCTGAGGGCACGCGGCGGGTGTATCGTTCCTACTGGAACAAGATCACCACGGTGTGGGGTGCGCGTCGGTTGGATGAGCCGACGGCCTCGGAGATCAAGCAGTTGACCGAGCAGGTCCGCACCCAGGTCGTCCAACGCCGCAACGCCCGGGGTGATCGTAGTGCGGCCGAGCACTGCATTGCCGCCCTGCGGTGCGTCTACAACCACGCGGTGGCCGACGGACTCATCAGCGAGGCTGATAATCCGGCCCGCCGGGTACCCAAACCGCGCCGGCTGCCGTCGACGCGGCGCGGCCTGCCGGACGCACGCCTGGCCGAGATCAACCGCGTGGCCGCTGCCACGGGCAACGACCCCGCCTTGGACACGCTGTTGCTGCGGCTGCACACCGAAACCGCGTGTCGCCGCGGCGGCGCCCTGGCGCTCACGGCCCGGGATCTGGATCCGGATCAGTGTCTGGTCCTGCTGCGGGAGAAAGGCGACACCGTCCGGTGACACCCGGTTTCACCGATGTTGATGCGGCACCTGCAGGCCCACGCCGACCAGCGCGGCGCCGCCGCGTCCGGTGGGCCGTTGCTGCGGTATCGCAGTGGTGAGCCGATCACCCGGCGGCGCTACGACCCCCTCTGGCACCGGCTCGGTCAGCACTTGCCGTGGGTGGCCACCCAGCAGATCAGCACCCACTGGCTGCGCCACACCACCCTGACCTGGGTCGAGCGCCACTGCGGCTATGCCGTGGCCCGCGCCTACGCCGGACACACCCACACCACCGGCGGGGTGACGGCGGCACCACCAGCACCTACATCCGCGCCACCCTCCCCGAAATCGCCGCAGCCCTCGACACCCTCACCGGAGAAAACCACCCACTGGCCACATAGCTCCTGCCCACTCGCAGGAAGGACAGTGCCGAGCAGGGCCGGCTTCGCCAGCGCACCCAGCCTGGCGAAGCTGACCCTGGAGTCATCATCGCTCAAGATCGCAATGCTGACGGTGTCTGCACAGGTGCCAGGCAGCTTCGATGAAGCCATCGGTGGGTCTGTCTGAAATTTGGCTCTGGCTCGTTTTCGGTGGTGACGGGGTGGGTGGTGTTAGCCGAGGAGGATGCGGTGGCGGAGAAGGGGGAAGCCTGCGCGTCCGTACATCTTTCGTTTGATCAGCTTCGTTTTGGTGTTCACTCTTTCTGTTCGTCCATTATGGATTAACTGGGTGATGGCGGCGTTCATGGCGTGGCGGTCGAGCTCGAGGTCGCGGGTGAAAGCGTGGAGGTGGGGCAGGTTCTCGGCTCGGGCGTGGTTGATCCAGCGGGTCAGGCGTTCGTTGTTCCCGGGGTCGAGTGTGAGTAGTGCGGCGAAGTCGCCGATGAGGGTGGCGAGCGCAGTCATTTCGGGGCAGGCGCCGGTCGCGGCTTCGATTCATTCTCGTTGGTGAACGTGGATTTTGTCCGAGTGGGTGAACAGGTAGCGGGCAAGCCGTCTGGGCGAGATCGCTGGCCGGTCGGTTTCGACGCCTCCTTGCGTGATGTAGCGATACAGCAGGTTCTGGCTTCCGGTGTAGCCGAGTTCGGTGATCTCGTGGAGCAACTGCAGGACGGTTACGGCTGGCTCTTCCTCGCGGCGGCGGCGCAGGTAGTCGCGGAACGGGTTGACCAGGGTGGGCCGGTACTGCGGATGAGGCGTTCGGGTTGGTCGATGCGGGCGTAGCTCTTGACCGTGTTCAGCGCCAGGTTCAGCCTGCTGGAGCTCTCGAGCAGTCCGATGCCGCGATCGAGCAGATCTGAACCTGCCGCCAGCGTTCGCGGGTCGTGGCGGCGCGCTTGCCCTCGCGGGGTGGTGGGCCGGTTTTGCCCCCAGCACGCGCTGTGGGCAACGACCTCTTTGAGGGCGCTTCGGCGAGGTTGTGCCACAGGTGCCACCGATCGGCGACCTGCACCGCGTCGGGTAGTGCGCGGCGAATGGCTTCGGCGTAGGCACCGGAGCCGTCGCGGCAGACCACGTGCACGTTGGGGTGTTCGCATAACCAGGCTCCGAGCGTGGTCGCGGTGCGGTCGGCCAGGACGTCGACGCGGTCTCCGGTGACCGCGTCGATGATCACGGTGGCGTAGCGCTGTCGCTTGCGCAGGGCGAAATCGTCCACCCCGATCACCGTCGGCACCGGCTGGTCCGGCACCGGCAGACGCAACAGCGCCCGCAGCGCGGTGTGCCGTGACAACGAGGCATCGAGACCGGTCAGGACTCGAGCCCCGGCGCGCCCGGCCAGTTCTCGCACGACATAGCCCACCTGTGGCAAGCCGGGTAGTGCGGCGCTGATACCGCTGGGCCACGCCGGTCAGTGGCTCGCGGAAGGTCCGATGCGAGCACTCCAGCGTCGAGCAGAGCATCCGCCGTGCCCGCGCCCGGACCACGAGGCCGCCCGTCGACCGGCACGTCGGCGACTCGCCGCTCGACATAGCCATGCACCCTCGCCTCGTCTCCGCGGCGCAGCCCGGGTAGTCCACCGGCCCAGGTGGCGTCGACGCCCGGACAACGATCGTCCCAGCATCATCCTCGACCCCTTGGATGACCAGGGAAGACAATCCGAGAACACCAGCGTCACAAGTTGATCAACATCGCACCGGCGTCACCATGTCATAACACGCCGTGGTCAACGGTCCGACCCCCCGGAACCACCGAGAACGAGCCAGAGCCAAGATCAGGGCAGTCCTCCATCCCGCTTAACGTGGGTGACATCCGAAGGTGGTGTCGGGTTAGTTGACGCAGGGGATGCCGCTGGCGGTGATGGCGTCGTCGCTGGGTTTCGGGGTTGCGGGTGCTTGGGAGTGTGGCCCGTCGAGCTGGAGCGGCTGCGAGGGGCTGAAACTGTCCTCGGCGCCGGGCCCGTCGTAGTCGTCGGCCAGCAGGACCCGGACTTGACCGTCGGTCAGACCCGGGTCGCGGGTGGTGGGCAGGCCGTCGAGTTCGTCGGCGACGTAGCGGGCGGCCTTGTCGCTGCCGGGGGCGTAGGTCACGCGTGAGTTGGACCGGGGGTCGGCGTTGCCGGCGGCGGCGACGGACAGGTCGGCCTCGGTCAGATCGTCGGACACGCGGGAGGCCAGGCCGGTGATGTCGGTGGTGTTGTCCACGGTCACGGTCGCGTCGGTGAGATAAGCAGGTGGGGCCGGCTTCGGGGGGATCCCCTTGTTACCTCGGCGAATGGTGTCGCGGACCTCGTCGGGGTCGATTTTGATGGCTTCGCCCTCGGGGGTGTTGTAGGCGGGGTTTTCGACCGGGATGGTGTCGAAGGTGATGTTGCCGCCGGCCAGGCCCTGCATCTGTTGGGCGAAGGTGAGGACGTCCCAGCCCTGGTCCAGCACGATGGAGCGTTGCAGGGAGTCGAACAGCGTGTTGAGTTTGTTGGGGTTGGCCAGGGTGCCGGTGTCCAGCATGGAGCGGGCCAGTCCGGCCAGGAAGGCCTGTTGGCGCACTACCCGGTCCAGTCCGCCGCGGGGCAGGCCGTGGCGTTGGCGCACGAAGGCCAGCGCGTCGGACCCGGAGATGGTTTGGCGTCCGGCGGGGAAGTCGGCCCCGGAGTAGGGATCGTCGACGGGGTCTTTGAGGCAGACTTCGACGCCGCCGACGGCCTTGGTCAGTTTGTAAAAGCCCAGCAGGTTGACTTCGGCGTAGTGGTCGATGCCCACCCCGGTGAGGTCCTCGACCGTGTCGACCAGGAGTCCACGCCCGGCCTCCGCGGAACGGCGTTCCAACTCCGCTGAGTTAGTGACTCCCTGCTCGCGCAGGTCCTCGGCGGCTTCGGACTTGGCCCGCCCGAACGTCGAGTTGATCTTGTGCTGGCCGTAGTTGTCGGCCAGTTCGACGTAGGAGTCCCGCGGGATGGAGTAGGCCACCGCCCGGGAGCGGTCCTTCGGGATGTGCAGCAGGATCAGCGTGTCGGTCAGGCTGGCCTCGTTGTCGCCGGCGCGGAGCTTGTCCAGCACCTCCTGCGGCAACGGGTTGCCCTGGGCGTCGGTGCGGCTGTCCTTGCCGACCAGCAGGATGTCGGTGGAGCTGTCTGCTCCGGGCCCGGCGGTGACGTCGCTGGTCGACAAACCACTGCCCAGGTCCCGCAGGCTCGTCCACGCATAGCCGGTGACCACCAGCACCACCGTCGAGACCAGCGCCACCAGTGTCCGCGCCCCGGCGCGCCAGCGTCTCCGGCCGCTACCAGTCGCGGCCCGAGTTCGTGGTCCAGAGCGAGAGCGCTGGCCCTGTTTCGGGATCGGCCTCGTACGCTCGGTCTCCGCCTGGGAAAAGAGGTCCCCCCGCAGCGAGCCGGCCCACCGGTCCGACCTGGTGGGGTGTCCCCGCCGAGGGGGCGACGACCGGGACCGCCGGCGCGGAGCGGGGTCCTGACCACGGGCCACGGCGTTCTCCTCCCGTTGCGACGGCCGGTGTCTCCTCATGGCGGGTGGCCCGCCCGACGGCCAGGCTACCGAACCGCGCCTCATCCCGAGGACCGCCTCGATCCGCTCCCTCGAGGCGATCCTCGGCAGAATCGGCTGTGTTGAGCGTGGTGCAGGTGTGTCGATGGAGGGTTTTCAGCCGCGCGTGTCGGTGATGGTGCGTTGGGTGGCGTCGCGGATGTCGCCGACGAGTTCTTCCAGCACGTCTTCGAGGGTGATGACGCCGAGGACCGTGCCCTCCTCGGCGACGACCTGGGCCAGGTGGGCGCTGTGCTGGCGCATGTGAGACAGCGCCTGGTGGAGTGGAGTGGTCGCGGAGAACGTGGGAAGCGGGCGCAGCCGTGCCGACGGGATCGGTTGGTGGGGTTGGGTGTGTTCGTCGTCGAGGACGTCTTTGAGGTGCAGGTAGCCGAGCAGCCCGCCGGCGTCGGTGGCGATGGGAAAGCGGGAGAAGCCGGTGCGGGTCGCGGAGCCCTCGACCTCGGCGGCAGTGGTGTGTTCGGGCACGGTGGCCAGCTGCTCCAGGGGGAGCAGGACCGAGCGCACGGTGCGTTCCGGCAGGGACAGCGCTCCGGTGATCAGTTGGTGCTCGGTGGGGGCCAGCAGGCCCTCCTGGCGGGACTCGGCCACCAGCGCGGCGACCTCGTCGCGGGTGTAGGTGGAGCTCACCTCGTCCTGGGGGGTGATCCGGCACAGCCGCACGATGCCGTTGGCGGTGGCGTTGAGCACGAGCATCGCCGGTTTGAGCAGGCGCACGATGCCGTACAGCACGGGCCCGAGCGCCAAGGCGACACGGTCCGGGCCGGCCAGGGCGAGGTTCTTGGGCACCATCTCGCCCAGCACCATGTGGAAGTAGACCACGATCGCCAGGGCCAGGATGAAGGCGAGGGGATGCAGCAGTCCCGCGGGGACGCCCAGGGCGGCGAAGGGCACTTCCAGCCAGTGGGCCAGCAGGGGTTCGGCCACCGCGCCCAGCCCCAGTGAGCACAGTGTGATGCCCAGCTGGGCGCAGGCCATCATCAACGAAACCTGCTCCATCGCGCGCAGCGTGACCCGGGCGCGCTGCGATCCGGCCTCGGCGCGGGGCTCGAGCTGGGTGCGTCGGGCCGAGACCAGGGCGAACTCGGCGCCGACGAAGAACGCGTTGCCCGCCAGCAGCCCGAGCGCGATCAGCAACTGGATCATCCGGCCTGCTCCCCGGTCTCGGCGTCCGGGGCGTTGTGCCCGACTGTGCGCAGGTCGAGGCGATCGATCCGGAAGCCGTCCAGGTGCTGCACCGTCACCGACACGGTGCGGTCCTCGGCGCGGATGTCGATCCGGTCGCCTGCGACCGGCAGGCGCTGCAGCTGGTAGTTGACCAGACCACCGAGGGTGTCGTATTCGGCGTGTTCGGGCAGCGCGATTCCGGTGATCTCAGCCACCTCGTCGGGACGCAGCAGCCCGGACAACCGCCAGGTCCCATCGGGAAGGCGCCGCGCCCGGGTGCTCGCCCGGTCGTGCTCGTCGCTGATCTCGCCGACGATCTCCTCGACGAGGTCTTCCAGGGTCACCACTCCGGCGGTGCCGCCGTACTCGTCAACCACGATCGCCAGCTGCAGCCCGCGCCGCCGCAGCAGGCTCAATAGGCCGTCCAGGTCGCGGGACTCGGGCACCGAGACCGCCGGGATCATCACCGTGCGCACCGGCTGGTGCTGCCGCTGCTCGATCGGGACGGCCACCGCGTGCTTGAGATGCACCAGTCCCACCGGGTCGTCGGCTCCCTGACCGAACACGGGAAAGCGGGAGTGGCCGGTGCGGCGCGCCAGCGCCACCACCTCGTCCACCGACGCCTCAGGGGGCACCGCCCACAGCCGTCGCCGCGGGGTCATCACCTCCCCGGCCGTTTTCGCGCCGAACTCCAGCGACCGGACCACCAGCCGCGCCGTCGGGGTATCCAGCGTGCCGTGTTCTCCGGAGCGCCGCACCGAGGAAGCCAGCTCCCGCGGGGACCGGGCCGAGGCCAACACCTCCTGCGGCTGCACCCCCAGTCCGCGCAGCACCCGGTTCGCCGAACCGTTCAGTACCAGGATCAACGGCCGCGTCAGGGTCGTGAACCCCCGCTGCGCGCCGGCCACGAGTTTGACCACCCCCAGCGGAAGCGCGATCGCCAGGTTCTTCGGCACGAGCTCGCCCAGCACCATCTGAAAAACCGTGGCCGCCACGAACGCCACGGTGAACGCCACCGGCGTCGCGGCCGCACCCAACCCGAACAGCTGCAACGGGCCGCGCAGCAGCACCCCCAACGACGGTTCCGCGACATAGCCCACGAGCAAACTCGTGACCGTGATCCCCAGCTGAGCTCCCGACAGCTGCGTCGACAACGACCGCAGCGCCGCCAACACGCTCCGCAGACGGCGATCCCCGCGCTCGGCGCCGCGCTCCACCGTGGCCCGATCCACCGTCACCAGACTGAACTCGGCGGCGACGAACACCGCATTCGCCGCCACCAGCGCCACCACGGCCACCAGCAGGACCCACTCGATCACATCACACCCCTCGCCCTTGCCCGGACCACGGCGTGATCTCGACCGTCGGGAAAGCTTTTGCCCCGGTCACGAACGGCGTTGACCCACAGTAAGCCATCACCGCCGACGGCACCCGCCGTCGACGCCAGCGCACACACCCTCGCTTGTCGGCACCGCCCCGTAGCCCCATCAACGTTCCGGGAAACTATGCACATCCCCGTGACGACCTGGTCGTGCCCGTGCCAGGGCCCAAGGTGGGAACTGCCGGGCAGGTGAGCGCTGCCCCACACGGGCTAACGCGCTCGTCACCCTGGGGTTTCCGGTCACATCGCGGCAGCGCGTCCACCGTGTTCCAGAAAGATCAATACTGTGGTGGGGCGGCTACCGGTGGTGATAGGAACTTCCCACGGGTTCTGCCCGACAGACACCCCGCCGAGAGGCGCAGCATGGGCGACATCGCCGGCAAACTGGACAAGTCCTACGAAAGTATGGGCCTGAGCGACCTCGCCGAGACCCCGGTCGCAGCACTGCAAGGAGTCAGCGACACCGACGTGCAGCACCTCACCGACGCCTTCGGCATCCACACGATCTGGGGCCTGGGGACCAACTCCTACTGCCGGTGGGCCTAGTCGATCGTGGGCCTGGTCGACTAACAGGCGCACAGCACGCGGGGCGCGGCCCGGCACAGGCCGGGCCGCGCCCCGCGTGAGCTGCCAGCACATTAGAGGCGGGCAAACACCAGCCCTCTCAGATGGCTGTCCCCGGGAGGGCAGCACTGTCCGTACCGAACAGAGCCACCAGGCTCTGCGGAGGGAAACGAGTACCGCCTGTAGGAGTAGTTCCCCACTTGCGGTTACAGCTGTCGCCGTAGCTGGACGGAGTTGCAGGGTTGGGTCGCTGCAGTGCAAACGCGTGCTACTACGCGATTCCCCTTGTTGTTCGTCGGTTCCGACGAGTAGCACGGGACACGGGGCGTCCTGGAGGAACTGAGTGACCACGGAGCCCACCGTCATGCCGGTGACCGGGCCTTTGTGTTTGCCGCCGAATACCAGTAGATGAGCCTCTCGTGCCTGCTCGAGCAGGGCCGTAGCGGGTTCCCCGCGTTCTCGGTGATGCGGTCACGAGGTCGTAGAGTGGATGTTGTCCCCATTCGTCCGATTTCTTCGAAGCAGGCCCGGACCGTGCCGGAGCAGGAGGACCCGCCATGATCGGATTCATCATCGCCGGCCTGGTCGTCGGTGCCTTGGCTCGCTCACTCAAGCCCGGCAAGCAGAATCTCGGCATCCTGGTCACGTTGCTGCTGGGTCTGGCCGGTTCGGTGGTCGGCGGTGTGATCTCGAATCTGCTCGGCACCGGCAGCATCTTCGAACTCAACGTGATCGGATTCCTGGTGGCTATCGTCGCCGCGGTGGCATTGGTCGGGACCGCCGAGAAACTCGCCGCGCGCCGCAAGTAACGACAGCTCCGCTGAAGGGGCGCAACGGCAGCTTTCGGTGAGGCCGTGCCCACGGTGCCCGAGTGTTTCTGTTGCTGTGGCCAGGCTTGCCTGCGTATCGGTTCCGCCACCTCGTCCCGCGGCCCGGTGGTATCCGCTCCTCCGTCTCGTTGGGGGCCGGTGGTGGTACGGCAGGCACGAGCTGTTGCAGTGTCACAGCGAGCCCACCAGCGAGGTCGCCCCTATCCAACGTTGACGGCCAGAACGGCGAGATCTCCGTCCAGGCTTCGAGGAGTGCGCTGTCCCAGGGTCAGGCCAAGGTCTACACCGTGGACGCTGAGGGCACTACATCCACGTCGGTGACCATTCCTGTCGGCGGGGACTACAGCCTGGTCAGCAATCTCACGGTTCTCTTCAACGAGAGCGGGGACATCGTCCAGTACGGTGAGACGCTCATCAGTGAGAACGACGCCGGAAACTTCAACATCACGAGTTACACGGACGGCGTTCTCGTGAACAGCAACGACACTGATCAGCCGTACACGACAGACGCCCAGCTGCAGCAGGATACGGACAGCGGACCTGTCAGTTCTGAAGGGATGGCTGCGATGGGCGCCGGGGGCACGGCCGCCTGCGTCGCGGCAGTACTTGGCGTAAGTGGCGTCACCGCGTACCTCATCGTGGGTGCCTGCACAGGTGCGTGCGCGGTTCCCGGAGTGGGGACGCGGTACTGGTGTCCCTCGACGTCGGTCTCGGACGGCAGATAGTCCGGACCGCTCCCACGAAGGTCGTGACCGACGCCAAGAGGTCCCATCGAGCGTCGGTCACGACCTTCGCCTGCGTGGAGTGGTCACGAGCCGAGAGCGGCGTCGACCCCCCTTCGCCTACTGCTGCACCCGGGCGAGGTGCGGGTGGGCGTTTGGAAGGTCCGTGACAGAGGAAACGCGAGTGAGCATCACAGCTGGTCATAGCCTCTGAGGCGAACACTGGGCCAGCCTCCGACGGTGACTGAGCCCGCCCGGTGACCAGCGATGACGTTCAGTCCTTCCCAGCCCTTCTTCAAACCCCAACCTGTGTTCGTTCGGCTTTCGGGAACACCGCGCCCCCGTAGATCGTTGACGGGACGAGGCGTGGTTGCTACTCCCCGTGCCCACGGAGGGACTGGCGAGTTTGCTCGGCCCGTGATCGGGGTAAAGCGGCGGCACGACTGAGGGCCTCATGTGGTCCGTGTACCGACCTGGCAAAGGAGGGGCCGAGATGAGCATGATGGACAAGCTGAAGGGGCTCGTCGGCAAGAGCCCGGACAAGCTCAAGCAGGGGATCGACAAGGCGTCGACCTTCGCCGACGAGAAGACCGGCGGCAAGTACCACGACAAGATCAGCAAGGGTTCCGAGCAGGCCCGGAACTTCGTCGACAAGCAGGACTCGCAGTCCCAGGGCGGCCAAGAGGGGCAGCAAAGCCCCGGGCAGCAGGGGCCCAACCAGAGTGGCGACCAGTCCCAGGGCGGCCAAGAGGGGCAGCAAAGCCCCGGGCAGCAAAGCCCCGGGCAGCAGGGGCCCAACCAGAGTGACGACCAGTCCCAGGGCGGCCAGTCCCGCCAGTAACCAACCACATCGGTAATCGACCTGGTACTCCTGAACGTGCCCCAGAGCGCGAAGTATGGCGTATGGCTGGTGAGGGCGCTGATGTCAGCAGCTACTGGGCTGGTGTCCCTGTTCGCGATCATCGGACTGGTAACTCGCTGAGCTGCGAGAACATGACACTTTGCGTGCTGGGCCAGTTTCGGGGTGTCGGTAAGGAAGCTGTCACCAGTCGCAGACGAGCGTCCCGGAGTGGGAATCGGATACGTCGGGAAGGGGTCGTGCTACTCGTTTTCGCTGGTCAGCAGTTCGGTCGACAGGACCGTGCGGCGTAGATCGTTCGTATCGAATGCGAACACCCGTCCGTAGCCGGTGCGTGCTCCGACAATCGTCGTGCAAATACTCGGGTTGACGTCATCGTCCTTACTGGCTGGCTTGGCTGTGCCCTACTGGCCAGCGAGGACGCCGAGGCGTGCTGTTATCGGAGCAGTAAGCAACCGGAATGCCAGGATATGTACCCGGTCCCGATGACTATGCCGTCACCTTCCGTCGACCCCACGGCCCCTTTCGGGGTTACCTCGCCTGTCCTCTTCGGTCATACCGTCGTCATCGTCGGCGACCGAGTTGGGGCGGCTGGCTCGCAGTCACCAGTCGAAGGGCTGGCGGGCCTACCTGAACGGATCCGGCACACCGGTTCCTCACGTGGGCAGCGGACGAATCGCGGCCAGTCGTGAAAAAGCCGTGCTCGTCCTGTTGGCACACCGGGACGTCCGGAGCAGCTGACCCGCTGGTCGGATTCGTATCAGGCTGTCGTGCCGTCGACTTCGTTGCGACTGGCTGTGATCAGTGTGGGGGTGCTGACTCCGTGTTGGGCACCGGCTTCGGCGAGGAACGCGGCCAGCCATCCTAGTGCGTCCAAGGACCAGCTGACGAGAGTGCCGTGGACGGTAACTCGGTGACAAGGAGGTCCGTTCCATACCTGGTCGATGACGGGTGGTTTCATCCCCCCATTCTCGTCCTGGTCCGTTTCCGCGACTGAGTCGTCCGTGAATACGTGTTGTTGGAACTGCCGTAGCCACTGCAGCATCCCGGGTATTGCCGCACGGATGGTTGGGTCCTGTCCACTGTCCAGGGTGATCTGTACCGATGTTCTCCACGTTCCGGGGCAATCGGCGAACCAGCCAGCATCCTGCATCAGGGACATCACGGCGTTCTGATGGGGAGAACGGCTTGTTGTGGCGGCGCGATCCTGTATCGGCACCATGAGTTGTATCGCCCGCAGGTCCAGCGTGCCCATGCGCGCTAGCACATCACCGGCACACACGAGGAACGGCTGCACCGATAACGGCTGCACCGATAACGGCTGGTCCGATGATGTCGGCCTGTTCCAGGACACCTGGAAATAGGCGACCCGTGGGGGTTCGATCCGGAATCAGGGCCGTGCCCTGCTTCGTTCATGCCCCACAGGCCGCTGGTTGGGCTCTCCACGGCGTCAGCGAGCCAGCCCATCGCCGAGGAACGTGCGACGAACAGGCTGTAAGCGTCCGACGAATCGGTGGTGGGACTCCGCCAGGGGTGCCAGGTCATCCCCCCGTGCAACGCCGCGACCATGGTGCTGGCAGCCCTGATGTTCACTGTGTTCCTCTCACGTTATCGCCTGCAGCAAATGTCCTGTGGTGGTGTGACGAGTTTGCCCGGGTCGTCGACCAAACCGACCAAATCCACATCGATGACGCTACGCCAGCCTGTCAGCTTACTGAGCCTGCAGCTCATGCGCCCGGTCGCGCGATTACCGGCACCACCACCGGGGATCACTGTGGCCCTGCCCGGTCTCCCCATGTTTCTCCAGACATCGTCGCTGTAATACTGCTGCAATTGCACTGTCACGCGCGCCGTCGTGGTGGGGAAATTGCCATTAGTCCACCATCCATGTCCGGACGCTTCAAAAGCGGTAGAGGAAACGTGGACGTAGTCACCCTTATTCTTGAAGAGACAGGGCGCCAAAGGCGCCGGAGTGCCGGACGGAGATCCCGTGTTCTCCGAACTCGCCACACCCTCCGGGGGGGGGGCAGGCGCGGGGGCGAGAGCAGGCGCGGGAGATTGCTCTTCCGGAGTCGCAAGCGCCAAATCTTGTGTCGTCCCGAGCAATGCCACACTCATGAGTCCTGCTGCGATGGAGGCTTACGTGGTAAGCGACGCGTGATCGTTCCTAAAACGGGTGGTGACAGTATTGGCAGTCCCAGTTGATCGACTCCTGTCTCAATGGGAGATCAACGATAACACCACACGAACACCGCCAAGTAGGCGAATATTGGTGACTATTCAACTGTCCCCGGATGGAGTAGCGTGCCTGCCCGATAGGGCGCTGGGAAGCACTTTCACTCGGCGACGCTTCACGTCGCCACCGAATACCGCCACATCTCATGTCCGATTTTTCCACTTGAGAACAAGTGATATCATTTTCTCCTGATCGCCGCAACAAGTCACATGATTACCAATCTGGGCAAACTCCCAGAATTGGATAGCTGAATAGCTATGAATATTTTTCATATCATGCTCTTGGGTCGTGCCCAGGGCCAGCAAGGCCGGCGTACTCATCTCGCGCGTGTTCACTCGGTGCCTCGTTGTGGGCATCGATGTCGCGGTGGACCTGGTCGAGCTGTCGTATCAGCGGCGCGACCGGAAGAGCTTCGACGTTGGTCTCTCGGAGCCGGTCGAGCACATGCCCCGAGGGGTCGGTGACCGTGCTCGGCGCGCGCAGGGAGGTGACCAGGAACCCGTGCTGTACCAGGGAAGTCACGGGTCACCGGCCTGCGGAAAAGCATGGCCCAGCTTGTCGGTCAGCACGCGGAACTGGACCGGTGACCGGGTTTCGCGGCGGACGGTGCGCACCGCGCTGCTCTCGCGGACGCTGGTCGCATTGTGGTCGGGGATTTCCAACCGCCCACTGCGGGATTCGGCCATGTCGGTGAAGACCACATCAAGCCGGGCCAGCAGCTCCGGGCAGCCTTCGAGCTGCTGAATCACCCCGTGGAGCCAGCCCATGTCAGCACGCACGACGGGAACGTGCTGCTCTGCCCGCTGAACGCTGCTCACCGGACCGACGGTGACCGGGGCGACTCCGGCGAACGTGCCGAACGGCGTGGACCGCCCGGCAGCGCGCAGCGCACCACCGCCAGGGTCACGCGTTGAACGTCCCGGGCCGGGGAAGGATCACCGGTCAGGATCGCTTCGACCCGCCCGGCGAGGACCGGGCTCGCGTGCCGAATGGGCATCGCCAACCCCGGCAGGGACCAGGCCTCGCTCAGCCAAGTGCGGCAGTCCTGGGCGTCAGTGGGATCCGGCCACCAACTGGGCTCGACGGTCTCCGCTGTTGCTCGCAGCAGCCCGGTGCCGTGGTGCTGGTAGTCCACGGGCATTGCGCACACCTTCCAGGGGTAGGGCCCGGGGGCCGGGCCTTGGCCCGGCCCCCGGGGGTGATCAGTGCGACGAGTTGCAGGCCGAGATCTCACACGTGTGCCCGCAGCCGTCGTCCGTCTGACGCGGTGGTCCCGCGTTCCGGATCGGGTCCGTCGTGACCCGCACATCCAGGTCGAAGACGTCCACCGGCTCCTTCGAGACGGCAGTGGTCATGAGTCACCTCCTTTCGAGACGCGGAGTCGCGACGGGGCCACAGGTGCTGTGGTCCCGTACT
The DNA here is from genome assembly GCF_014137975.1 of Halosaccharopolyspora lacisalsi. GTDB lineage: Bacteria > Actinomycetota > Actinomycetes > Mycobacteriales > Pseudonocardiaceae > Halosaccharopolyspora > Halosaccharopolyspora lacisalsi. The sequence continues at coordinate 1,209,264 of NZ_JACGWZ010000001.1, forward strand.
GCGGAGCCGGGACAGCTCCACAGAGTCTTCTTGGCCTGGACTTCATCCGGACTTTTTGGTTGGAAGCCCGCCCCGGCCATGCCGTTGGGACAGGGGCGGGCGTGGTCCGGTGTCGGTCGGGGGACAGGCGGCACCGGACCGAGTTCTACGTGCGTCGGCGGTGCGCTCCTCCGCGTCCGCGCAACGGCACACCTGACTCGGTGAGCACGCGGTGCACGAAGCCGTAGGAGCGGCCGGTGGACTCGGCCAGACGGCGAATGCTGGCCCCGTCGGCGTATCGGAGTGCCAAGTCGGCGGCGCATCGGTCATGCGCGAGCAGCTGGAACTTCTTCGGGAACTGGCCGATCTCCAACACGTCACGCTGCAGGTCCTGCCGTTCAGCACGGGCACTCACGCCTCGATGGGGACCTCGTTCACGATCCTGCGGTTGCACAGCAACGGCAAGCGCACCGTGTACGTGGAAGACCTCACCAGCGCGGACCACCTGGGTCGACCGCATCACCTGGACACGTATACCCGGGTCTACGACCGACTGCGCATGGCTGCGCTCGGCTTGAACGAGTCGCAGTCCGTACTGACGCAGGTCATAGACGAACTCGGCACTGGAAGGTAAGGACGTCAACCCCCGATCTCACCGGAGCTCGGTGGCGCGAGCCCACCCGTAGTAACGGCAGCGGTGCGTGCGTTGAAGTGGGGATCGTGCCTTCCGCTACTGGCGTGCGTGACACCAAGCTCGGCGAGGTCAGCCCCGTACTGGCGTTCACACGCACTCAGTGGAGCAGCTTCCTCCAACGCGTCCAGGACGGATGCCTCGACGTCTGATCCGATCATGACTATCGAGGCTTCGTCCGAGTGCAGCTTCGGACTGAGTCTCGCTCCAGATCACCTGAACAGGTGCTGCAGAGTAGCCGTGAGCTTGCGGAGGCTTCCTCCTCGTCGGAGCCGCACTCGAGGTGAGGGAGCACGGTATGCCCGTTCCAGCAGACTTCGTCCAGGCAACCTGGCGTAGGTCAAGCCGAAGCGGCAACACCGGTAACTGCGTCGAGGTCGCCGAGCTCCCGGCCGGTGTCCGTGTCGTTCGCGACACAAGGACCGCGACGGTGGTGTCCTCGCGGTGGAGGGCACCGCGTGGTCGGCCTTCACCGGCGTGATCAAGGACGGTCGTCTCGACGGCTGATCTGTCCGGATGCACGGGAAGCCCCACCTGGAACCGCTGCGGATCGGGTGGGGCTTCGTGTTGACTGCGGTAGGTGCCGGGTGGTCTCCATAATGGTGCTGCGCGGTTATCAGGACGCGGAGGTGCGGGCACGTTCGAAAGCCGAGCGCCCGGGGCGGGTGCTCGGAAACCGTGAGCCACCCGAGGAAAGGTGAGGGTTGATGCGAGTCAGCGTGGACAACGACATCTGTGATGCGCGCGGCCAGTGCAACGTGGTCGATCCGGAGCTGTTCACCCTCGATGAGGACGGGTACAGCGACATCGGTCAGGGCAAGCAGGTCCCTGCTGGGAAGGAAGATATCGCGGAGCAGGGCGTGGAGATCTGCCCCGTGCAGGCGCTGTACACCGACTGACCCGGCCACCGCCCGACTTCGAGGGCCTTCTTTCAGATGGTGAGGGTGATGGGGCCGCCGGCGGATTCGAGCATGGCTCCGGCGGCGGTGATGATGTCGAAGTCGTGGCCGTGGGTCTCGGCGTGGGCGCGGCGGAGGTTGACGGCGTGCCGTTCGGCGTCGTGCCAGGTCGCCCAGCTTTCGCGGGCCTGGGCTTCGAGGGCGTCGAAGTCGGGATTTTCGGTGGTGCCGACGGCTTCGAGCAGCCAGCGCAGGTAGTCGCGCAGTTCGGCCAGTGCCGTGTCCTGAGCAGTGATCACGGGGCCGTGGCCGGGGACGAGCTGGGTGGCCTGGAAGTTCTCCAGCCAGTCCAGGGCTTCCACCCACCCGCTGATGGAGCCGTGCATGGCCAGGGGGGTGACGCCGTGGAAGGCCAGGTCTCCGGTGAACAGCACCTCGTCGTCGGGCTGCCAGACCACGAGGTCGCCGTTGGTGTGGGCGTGGGTGGGTACGGGGTGGATCTCGACGGTGGTGCCACCGAGGTCCCAGGAGGTGGACTCGGTGAGGGTCTCCAGCTGCTCGGGTGGGGTGATCTCGCCCCAGCTGGTGCAGTCGAACAGTTCCGGGTAGGTGTGCGGGCCGGTGGCGATGTCGGCGGCGGCCGCGGCGGTGGCCAGCACGTCACCGCCGGAGGCGGTCACGAGTCCGGCTCCGTGGGCGTGGTCGCCGTGGGCGTGGGTGAGCACCGCTGAGACGGGGACGTGCGGGTGGGCAGCTTGGGCCTGTTGCAGCAGGTGCCGGGAGCGGGCCTCGGTGGCGCAGGTGTCGACCAGCACCGTCCGTTCGGTGCCGGTGATCCACCCGGCGTTGTTGAGGAACCACCCACCGGGGAGCTGGAGGTAGGCGGTCGCGGTGGCCCCGAGCGGGGTGACGAGCGGATCGGCGGGCACGCGGAGTTCCTCCCTCGGGATTAGTGCTGGGCCGGCTGCATCCGATACAGCACGTGGTGCGGAGTGTCGGCATCCGAGAGCCTGACGCCGGCACCGCTGACCGTCAACGCCCGCCAGCTTCCGGAAGCCGCGGCGAACCTCACCCGCACCGGCTCGGCCGCCGAAGAGGGCTGGGACAGAGAGGAACTCCTGCGTTCCCGGAGCGCCGCCCGTTGACGGCGACGGTGCAGGTGACCACGGGGTTGCCGCTGCGGCTGTGGCGCACCTCGGGGTCCTTGGTCAGGTTGCCGTGGATGGTGCTCTCCGTTCATGGCTGGCACTCCTGTGGGCTCGGATGATCGCGCTGGCTTCGGTGGTCAGGTGCTCGGTCGAGTCGTCCTCAACGTCCCCCGCCTGGCGGTACCGTGCGGGAATCCCTACCGGTTGCACTGTTTGTGGGGATTTGACCACGGAAGGTGTTCGCGGTGGCCGCAGCGTCTCCACGCCGCCCACAGGCCGAGCAGCACCGCCGGGAGTGGCTGCACACGATCGCCCAGCAGTTGGCTCGCCGCCAGGGGTGCTCGGCTCGACCAGTGCTGCACGTCGAGTCCTGGCTGGAGAGCGATCCACGGGTGCGCCGTGACGAGATCGTGGTGACCTGGACGGCGGCCGAGGCCGGACTCGTCCGCTGGGCTCTGCGCGAGCAGCTGTCCCCGGAGCGGGTGTTTGCCGCTGCGCCCCGCGTGCGCTACGGTCCGACCGCCCACCGACCTGAGGACATTCCCGGCCCTCGCGGTGGTTCTCCGCCCGAGTCATGACCGTTCCGGCTACCGTCGGGCGCACCGGTGCTGGTGGTGTCGTGGCGGCCGGCCGAGTCAGTCCAGGGCGGCGGAGAGTCTGTCGCCGAGGGCGGTGATCGCGTCCTTGTCGTCTGAGGTGCCCGGTTGCCAGGGCCGCACCAGTCGGTCCTTGGTCTTGTCGACGTAGCGCGGAATGACGTGCAGGTGGAAGTGGAAGACCGTCTGCCAGGCGTAGGCGCCGCAGCAGTTGAGCAGGTTCACCCCGGCGGCTCCGAACTCCTTGACCGCTGTCCTGGCGATTCGCTGTGCGGCCAGGGTGACCGCGGTCAGGTCCTCGGCCGGGATCTCGAGCAGGTCCTGGCTGTGCTGCTTGGGAACGACCAGCAGGTGACCGTCCGAGGCCGGGTTGATGTCCATGAAGGCGTACGTCGTGTCGTCCTCGGCCACGTTCACGCTGGGGATGGTGCCGGTCACGATGCCGCAGAACAGGCACTGATCGCTCATGGCCGCTGACGTTAGTCAGCGCGGCTCTTCCTGCGTGAGGTGGGTGGGCGGCTCCGTTGCCGATGAGCAGCATGCGCAGTCGGTAGCCGGCCCAGTCGTCGAATTCCTCCCGTCCTCGCAGGTGGTTCATCCGAGCGCTGTGGAGGTCTGGTCGGGTCGCTGATTCGGCGGTGTCTTGTGCCAGGGTGGGTGTTGTGGAAGCTTGGCGGGCCGACCGGGTCGGGTCGGCATTGCGCGGTGAGAATCCCACGGTCCTGGCGCGGCTGCCAGAGGCGTTCGCGGTTATCGGCGATGTGCAGTGGCTCCCCGGTTACTGCGTCCTGTTGACTGATGATCCGTCCGCGACGCGGTTCAGCGATCTGCCGCGCGATCGACGGCTGAGGTATCTGGACAGCGTTGATCACCTGGCCATTGCTGTCGAGACGGCTTGTGTCGAGGCTGACAGTGGCTTTCGTCGGGTGAACATCGAGATCCTGGGCAGCGCCGATCCCTTCCTGCACACCCACGTCTGGCCTCGCTACGAGTGGGAACCCGAGCAGTTCAGGAGCAAGCCGGTCTGGTGCTACCCGCCGGAGCGGTGGAGGGAGTCGGCGACCGTGCTGGGCAGCCGCCACGATCCATTGCGGAAGGCGTTTACCAGGCTGTTGACCGTGACCGATTGACGAGTACGGGCTGTGTCGGTGCGTTGCCCGATCAGGCGCGGGTGCTTCCCCAGGTGAGTCCGTCGTGGATGGTGGTTTCGGCTTCGGTGGTGGTGAAACCTTCCGTGCCGATGTGGGTTTGGGCGGCGCCGAGCAGGTGGGCGCGGGCGTCGTCGTAGTTGAGCTGGCCGGCGCCGACGAAGCGGCCGAGGCCGGCAGCGGCGGAGAGCAGGGTGCTGTGGCGGGTGCCGACGGGGGCGGCGCGGACGGCGGCGGTCCGGCGGCGTAGCGCACCTTGGACGTAGGCGCTGGCGTGCCCCGGCGGGAGATCGTCGCGCATCGGTGGGGGAGGCGCCGGGGGAGCCAGGCGCTGGACCAGCCACCGGGGGAGCGGGGCCGGTTCGGTCGGGCGGGTGGTGTCACGGCGGTAGCACCCGTGGGGCAGTGTTGATCCGGCGGCGATGATGAGTCCGCCGGTGGCGCGGACGTCGATGAGGCATCCGAGCCCGGTCGGGCCGGTGCTGTTGCGGATCGTGGTCTCGCTCGGGGCCTGGTAGTAGAGGTGGTGGCCTCCGCCGGGGGTGTGGACGGTGTAGGTGGCCAGCGGTACCGGCTGACCGGCCTCGGCGGCCAGCCGGGCGAGGACGTCCACACCGTGAGTGGGACCGTTCGGGGCGTTGGCACCGTGTCCGGCGGCGTGGTCGAGGTCGAGGACGACGAGGCCGGCCGGCCCGGTGGCGATGCCGATGTTGTAGGCCCGCTGGCGCCACCAGGCCACCAGCAGGTCCGGGTCCGTGGTGGCACGCGAGGACCATCCGAGGTGGCCCTGAGCGCAGGCGCCGGTGCCGGGGCACCGGTCGCGGTGGTGCAGGGCCGGAATTTTCGAGCGGGGGTGCAGCGGAAAGACGGGCCAGCCGCGCTCGGTGGCGGCCAGGGCGGCCGCCAGCAGAGGCGGGGGCTGGTGCGCGGTGGTGACCATCGACGGGCTCGTTTCTCCTCGGGAGCAGACTACGACGCAGCACCGACAACCGAGACCGAGCAAGTTGCTGGGGAGGTCGTGGTGAGCAGTGGTGAGAGCGTGCTTCGGTGGGACGCCCGTGCGCCCCACCGAAGCGCTGGGATCAGGACTCGTGCTCAGGGCTGGACCACACCGGTGACTCCATTCGCCCGGAGTCGTCGTGGGGGTCGGGCAGGCGGGGAACCTGTTCGACGATGGCGGCGGCCAGCGCGCGGGGCTCGGTCACGGCTTCGGCGGTGATGGCTCCCCCGGCGCGGCAGCGGCGCCAGTAGCGCTGCTCCCGCACACCGGGCAGGCACGAGACCTGGTACGGCCGGTGGTCTCCGGCGGCGAACTCGATCAGGTAACTGCGGTCGTAGTCGTCCCCGCAGTGATGGAACTCGGAGTCGCCGGGCAGGACGGCGACCTGCGCGGTGATGCCGTACTCGGCCAGGGCCAAGCGCGTGGCGTGCGCGAACAGGCGACTGGCGTGCCCGGCGGCGTAGGCGGCCAGCTCCGAGTCGCCGACCGCGCGTGCCTGCATGATCATGTTGGTGGCGTCGTCGATGCGGAAGGTCAGCTCGGTCAGGAACAGCTCGGGGTGCTCGGACGGGATCATCGTGGATCGCTCCCTTGTGGATCGGGGTGGGAAAGGCCTCGGCGGCTCGGATTGGGAGGCGATCCGAGGGGCGACTGCGGGCGCGAACGGCTACCGCCACCTACGCCACTGGATGCGGTCGAGATCGTGGCGAGCGTGATCGGTCGCCAGGATTCGCGCGCGGCGCAGGTCGCGGGGTGTGCCTGCGGTGATCTCGATGGTGAAGTCGCAGCGCGGGCACTCGTACCGGCCGTGGTGGGAGAAGTGCCGGTCGATGACCGTCTTCAGCCGAGCGGTCAGGCGCTGGATGAGCCGATCGCTGGGACCGGGGAACAGCAAGCCCATCGTGGATCCCTCTTTCCGCGGTCGCGAGGTGTGTTGACGGGTCCGGGCCTCAGCGCACCGAAGGGTGGGGGTCCCGCAGGGACGGCGGGGGCTCCGGGTCCACCAGCCCGGGTGGGATCGCGTCAGCGACCCGAAGGGCTCGTCTCACCCGGGTGGTGCGGCCCGGGTTCATCGCCGCCTCGCCCCCACCCGGTGTGCTGACCTCCGGCGTCAACACACCCGACCGCGGTGGCGGGGCCCGCGAGCGCGCGGACCCCGGTCGTGACCGCTTCACCGAGGGTGCTGTCCGCGTGGAGCGGAGTAGTCATTTCCCATGGGAGGTGCGTAAGAGTGCTGATGGCAGCGCGAGTGCCTCGTCGATCCGATCGGGGTATGGACAGTGAAGTCGCCGACCGGCGTCAGGCGCGGATCACGAGCACGGTGTTGGCCGCGCCTGTGCTGGCCGTCAGCATCCTGCTCACCCGGGGCTTTTCAGCCTCGTTCCCGCTGACCACTTGGAAAGCGCTGGTGGTGTGCTGGCATTGCCCGGCCTGGTGGGCTTCGCAGCACTGCTCAACGTGATCGCCGTGTACCAGGCGCCGAGTGCGAGAACGGCGTGGAGCAGGAGCAAGCCGCTCGCCGTCGGCGGAACCCTCGCGGTGTTGCTGCTGAGCAACTGGATCTCCGAATCGCTGTGGTCCTGACGAGCTTCGAGCTGGCCCGAAGCCCCGAACAACCGCTGTATCGCAGCGGGATGGGTTACCGATGCATGAGCAGCGCCTCAGCACCGCCGGTTCCTGGATCGGTGATGGTCTACGAGGGCTGAGGGTCTGGCCAGTTCACGGTGGTGGTGCGGTTGCTGTAGCTGTGCTTGAGTACTTCGAGGAACTGGTCGTGGGTGACGGGTCCGTCGAAGCCGGAGCCGATGTCGGTGACCTGGACGTGGCGCCGGTCCACTTCGGTCGCGCCGAGCACTGCCATGACGCAGTCGCGGCGTTGCCTGCTGGCGCGGATGCGCGTCCCCAGCGATCCCTCCACTTCCAGGCGTGGCCGCAGGCCGGCAGCGATGAGGGCGTCGACGAGTTCTTGGGCGGCACGGTCCTGGTCGGGCCCAACCGGCATGACACATGCCTGCACCGGCGCCAGCCACAGCGGCAACCGGCCTTGGTAGCGCTCGAGCAGCGCAGCAACCACGCGTTCCATGGATCCGACGGTGCCACGGTGGATCATCAGGACCGCTTGTCGTGACCCGTCGGCGGCGTCGTAGGTGAGGCCGAAGCGTTCGGGCTGGTTGAAGTCGAGCTGCACAGTGGCAATGGTGTCGTCGTATCCATGCCCGTCACGAACCTGCAGGTCCAGTTTTGGCCCGTAGAAGGCCGCTTCACCGTCAACCTCGACTAGGTTGAGCCCGCGACTGGGCAGCTCGACCGCGTGGGCGGCTTCGCGCAGCGCCTGTTCGGCGTGCTGCCATTGCTCGGTCTCGCCGAGAAAGGCCGGGCTGGTGTCTCGCCGTGACAGGCGCACGTAGTCGACCCGCAGCCCCAAGATCTCTTGGGCGCGCAGCGCCGACCGCAGCGCGCGGGCCGCCTCGTCTGCGACCTGGTCGAAGCGGCAGAACACGTGGGTGTCATCGAGGTTGATCTGACGCACTCGGCCGAGTCCGGCCAGGACACCGGAGCGCTCGGCGCGGAACATCGGAGCCAGCTCGTTGAACCGGATCGGCAACTCTCGGTAGGAGTGGCGCGAGGCGGCGTAGATGAGCGCGTGATGGGGGCAGTTCGCCGGTCGCAGCACGAGATCGTCGCCACCGACGCGCATTGGCGGGAACATGTCCTCGGCGAACTTGCCCCAGTGCCCTGAGCGTTCGAACAGGGACCGCTTGCCCAGAACCGGCGAGTGCACGCCCTGACATCCGTCTGCTTGAGCGATGTCCCGGGCGAGCCGTTCGAGCTCAGCACGGACCGCCGAGCCGTTCGGTAGCCAGAGCGGCAAGCCCGATCCGACCACCGGGTTGGTGGCGAAGATGTCCAGATGTTGGTTGAGGTCGCGGTGATCCGGTGCCGGTGCGACGTCGTGGTGGTCGTGGTTCACGAAGGTCTCCTCGGTGGTAGGCCCCAGAGTCGTGAACCGAGGTATGACAAAGCCCCGGAGCACAGCTCCGGGGCCCAATGTCTACGTCAATGCGACTCGTCAGCGCCGGAGTGGTTCCGGCGTCGTCGTCTGCTGAACAAATCGCATACAACTAGTCTAGAACACGCCTGCATGATGCTGGCGCCACCACGACCAACTCACCCCAATACTCAAAACTCAGTAGCGCCGTCTGTCGTTCCGATGTTCCTTGAGCCCCGTCAGCCCGCCGCGCAGCGCGTCCTCGACGTCGACAGCGGTTCCCAGCGGCTCGTAGTCGACATCGATGTGCTCCAGCGCGTCCCGCGCAGGTTGGTCGGTCGCGGCGACGACGGCGACCGCCTCACCGACGAAGCGCGCCTCGTCGACGGCGACCGGTAGGTGCTCCGGCAGCCTGATGTCCTCGGCGACCGGCCACGTGCACGGGATCCCGATCACTCGGTCGCGAGGTCGCGAGCGGTGAACACCCCTAGCACAGCCCCTCGAGCCACCGCGTGTGAACCGCACCGGTCCGCAGCTCGGGCTCGTCGAGCAGACGTCGGTGTGTGGCAACCGTGCTGGGCACACCGTCCACGTGCAACTCGGACAGCGCCTGGCGCGCACGGGCCAGTGCGACATCGCGATCGGGTCCGAAGCAGATCAGCTTGGCGATCATCGAGTCGTAGAACGGGCTGATCCGGTCACCGGCGACGAACCCGGTATCCACCCTGACCCCGGGACCGCCGGGCAGGTCGAGCCGGGACAGGTTCCCGGGCGTGGGTTGGAAGTCGTTGTCCGGGTCCTCGGCGTTGATACGCAGCTCCACCGCCGCACCGTCGAGCGACACGTCGTCCTGGTCGAACGACAGCGGCAACCCCGCCGCGATGCGCAGCTGCTCGGCCACCAGGTCGACATCGGTGACGACCTCGCTGATCGGGTGCTCGACCTGGATGCGGGTGTTCATCTCGATGAAGAAGAACTCGCCGTCCGGCGTGAGCAGGAACTCGACCGTGCCAGCACCCACGTAGCCCACCTGGCGGGCCAACCGTACCGCCGCGTCGTTGATCCGTTGCCGCGTCTCCGGCGCCAACCCCGGTGCTGGCGCCTCCTCGATGAGCTTCTGCCGCCGCCGCTGCACCGAGCAGTCCCGCTCGAACGTGTGCACCACGTTGCCGTGGCCGTCGGCCAGCACCTGCACCTCGACGTGGCGGGCACCAACGATCGCACGCTCCAGGTAGATGCTGTCGTCGTTGAACGCCGACCGCGCCTCGGCCTGCGCGGCGGGCAGCACCTCGGCCAGCTCCTCGGCGGTGTGGGCCGGGCGGATGCCCCGTCCGCCACCACCGGCGGCGGCCTTGAGCAGCACGGGAAAGCCCACGTCCTCGGCCGCCGCGACGGCCTCGTCCACGGTGGCCACAGGCGGACTGCCCGGAACGATCGGCACGTCGGCCCGTTCGGCGGCACCGCGCGCGGCCGCTTTGTCGCCCATCATCTCGATCGTGGACACCGCGGGGCCGACGAAGGTCAGACCCGCGTCGCCGATCTCCTTGGCGAAGCCGGGACGTTCGGACAGGAAGCCGTAACCAGGGTGCACCGCGTCCGAACCGGTGCTCACGGCCGCCTCGACCAGTGCGGCGGAGTTCAGGTACGACTTCGCCGCCGCCGACTTGCCGATGTGCACCGCCGCGTCGGCCAACCGCACCCACTGCCCCTCGGCGTCCGCGTCGGAGTGGACCGCGACCGCCTCGATGCCCGCGGCGTGGGCCGCCCGGATGACCCGCACCGCGATCTCACCGCGGTTGGCTACCAGGACGCGTCGCATCAGCCCTCCAACCGCACGATGTCCTGTCCCACGTCGACCTCGTCGCCGTCCTCGACGAGGAACGCGGCGACGGTGCCGGACTCGTCGGCCTTGACCTCGTTGAACGTCTTCATCACCTCGATCAGTGCGATCGTCTGACCTGCACTGATCGCGTCACCGTCGTCGACGTAGGCGGGCTTCTCCGGCGCGGGTCGCCGGTAGAACACGCCCGGCATCGCGGCCTTGATCGTCGCCATCGTTGGCTGCCTCCTTCACCGTCCGAGTTGCTGCCTGACCTGTTCGATCCGCTCGCGCCGGTCCCGTCGCGCGGCCAGCGCCGTGTCCAGGTCGACCGAGCGGAACCGCACCGACTCCCCCGTCTTCGCCTGGGCAATGCGGTCGCGGTCCACCGAGATCACCGTGCCGATCGTGGCGTAGCCACCGCCGGTCACCGCGTCGTTGAGCAGGACGATCGGCTCGTCACCGCCGGGCACCTGGATCGAACCGATCGGATAGCCGAGGTCGACGACGTTGGCGGGGTCGCTGCCCGCGCCGAACGGCTGCTCCCGCTCGGTGAAGTCGAGCTTGCCGCCCCGCAGCCGGTACCCGACGCGGTCGGCGTCCTTGGTGACCTTCCACTCGGTGCCTAGGAACGACGCCAGGGCGTCCTCGGTCAGCCGGTAGGAACACAGACCCACGACCGTGCGCAGCTCGGCCGGGCAGTCCAGGTCCGGACGCAGGTTCTCGGGCACCACCGCACCGCCCGAGCCGGTCGCCTGCCCGTCGGCGGCCAGCTGGAGGGTCTCGTCGTCGACCAACTTGCGCCCCTCGTGCCCGCCCATCCCGGTCAACGTGTACGTCGAGCGCGAGTCCAGGTACACCGGGACGTCGATGCCGCCGCTGACGGCGACGTAGACGCGGCAGCCCGCGCGGATCATGGCGAACGCCAGCACGTCGCCGGGCCGCACGCGCACCGCGGTCCACGGCTCGACGGGTTCGTCGTTGAGCGTCACGGGCGCGTCCGCACCGGTGACCGCGAGCAACCGGTCGTCGGTGAACTCGAGTTTCGGGCCGACGTAGGTCGCCTCCAGCACCGCGGCGTCGTCGGCGTTGCCGACCAGCATGTTGGCCACCACCGCCGAGTAGATGTCCATCGCGCCGGACGGGGGCATGCCCATGTGGTAGTGCCCGAACCGGCCGGTGTCCTGCACCGTGGTGTACAGGCCACCGGCACGAACCAGAAGCCGATTCATCGGTACAGCACCTCCAGCAGCTCGCGGTTGACCGCGTCGGGATCGGCCAGCAGCGCCGCGGGCTCGAACTCCGCCTCCCGGATGCGGTAGCGGAACGTGCCCGCCTCCACCTCGGCGCGGGTGGCCTCGAACTCGGCCATGTCGATCGCCCGGTAGCGCAGCACGTCGTTGGCCTTGGGGAAGCTGATGTCCTCGGCGAAGTCGGGCAGGCTCTGCGACAGGTCGAACACCGGCGCGGGCGCCATGCCGAACATCTGGTAGCCGCCGGCGCCGCGCACCGGGTAGACCACCGCGAACGCGCCGCCGAAGCCGAACGTGCGCTCCGGGGTGTCGGTGCGGGGCCGCACGTACTTGGGCACCTGGATCTGACGCTCCCGCGGCACCAGCTGGTAGCAGAACGGCAGGCCGGGGACGAACCCGAGCATCGTGACGATCCACGGCGCGCTGGTCATCGCGTCGATCACGCCCTGCATCCCGTCGAACCCGTTGATCCGCGCGGCGTACTCCAGATCGGTGGCCTCCGGGTCCTGGTGGCGGTCCCGGAATCGCATCAGCGTCTCGTGCGACCAGGGGTCGTTGAACAGGACCGGGACGTCGACGACGCGGGTCTTGAGCACGTAGTCCTCGGGCAGCGTGCCCACCGAGGCCTCGAGTCGCCGCAGCTCGGTGACCAGGTCCCGCGGGTCGATGCGGTCCGGATCGACCTGGACCATGTACGACGCGTTGGAGGGACAGATGTCCACGACGCCGTCGATGGCCTCCTCGCGCAGCGCGTTCGTGACCGCCATGCCCGCGAAGTTCGCCTCCAGGCTCATGGCTTGGTCCAGCTCGACGAACACGAACTCGTCCCCGCCGTACTCGTACCGCGCGGGCGGCAGTTGGATCTTGTCAGTCATCACCACGACTCCAGCGTGTCAGCGATCACATCACTGTGCCCGCTGTGCCACCCGCCCGCCAGCGACACTCCGTACAACACCGGTATCGCCGCGTTGGACACACTGCTAGATTCGGCAAGCATGCCGACCGTGAGCGAGCTCGCGGACATCACGCGGCTCGGGCTTGTGCTCCGCGCGGGCAGCGCGGGCGCCGACCGGCTGATCTCCTGGGTGCACTCCAGCGAGCTCACCAACCCGGCGCAGTTCCTGTCCGGCAGCGAACTGCTGCTCACCACCGGTCTCGCGCTGCCTTCCAGCGCCGCCGGCCAGGCGGCCTACGTCCGCAAGCTTGCCGACGCGGGCCTGGCTGGCCTGGGATTCGGCATCGAGCTCGGCCACGACGAGATCCCGTCCCCGCTGCTGGTGGCCGCCGACGAGGCGGGACTGCCCGTCCTCGAAGAGCCGCACCGCACGCCGTTCATCGAGATCAGCAAGACCGTGTCGCATGTGCTGGCCGACCGCAACAGTGCCGAGGCCCGCCGGATCGAGTCCGCCTGCAACGCGCTGACCACGGCAGCAATGCACGCCGACGACCTCGGCGGGCTGGTAACCTGGCTCACGGCCGAGCTCTCCTGCTGGGCGCTGCTGCTGGACCCGCGGGGACGCCTCACCCACGCCGAACCCGCCTCGGCGTCGCGCCACGGCCCCGCCGTCGCCGACGACCTCGACCGGCTCCGCGCCACCCGACCACCGTCCAGCGCCGGTTGCTCTGCCGACGGCCAGGCCATCGCCGTGCACTCGCTCGGCGGAGCGACCAAGCTGACGGGGTTCCTCGTCGTCGGCCGTGCGCGCACCTTCACCACCACCGACCACCACATCACGCACATCGCGGGCTCACTGCTGACGATCGCCCTGACCCAGGCGAAACCTGTAGCCGCCGTGCGGCTTCGGGCCACGGCACTGAAGCTGCTGCTCGACGGGCACCACGCCGCCTTCGCCGACCTTGCCGACCCCCTCGGTGTCACCCCACCCGACGAGCCCGTCGTGGTGGTGGCCGCCTCCGGCCACTCCCCCTCGCTCGTCGACGACTGCGCGGCCTCGGGGCTGCTCGCCGGTGAGATCGACGGCGAGCTGATTGTCATAGCCCCCTCCTCGCAACGGCTGCCCGCGGCACGCCACCTGGGCGTGTCCGCACCGACCGGCTGGGGCGGTCTCGACACTGCCCGACAACAGGCGCGCATCGCGCTGCACGAGGCCACCCGCCACGGCGCCGCGGTGTCCCGGTTCGACGAGCTGGGCATCGGACTGCTGCACCACCTCGACACCAACGAGGTTCTCCAGCGCGCCGAAGCGATGCTGCACCCCCTGCGTCGACACGACACCGAGCGGCGCGGCGACCTGGTGCGGCTCCCTGCGCACGTGGCTGTCCCACCACGGGCACTGGGATCCCGCCGCCACCGAGCTCGGCATCCACCGGCACACGCTGCGCCACCGTATGGGCAGGGTAGCCGAGCTGACCGGCTGTGACCTGGACTCGCCCGACGTTCGCAGCGAGCTCTGGCTGGCGCTGCGGCTGAGCGTGTAGCACCGTCGACCCGGTGGACACGACGCACTGTCGAGGAGCCACCCCGTCCGATTGGCCACAACGTCCATTTCGCGCACCGGTCCGGCGCCCCACTGTCTCGCCCATCGCGTTCTCGACCCACGAAGGGAGCAGGTCTTGAAGACGCTCATCGATCTCAACGCCGACGCCGGTGAGAGCTTCGGCCGCTGGAAACTCGGCGACGACGCCGCGTTGCTCCCCCAGGTCAGCTCCGTCAACGTCGCCTGTGGCTGGCACGCGGGGGATCCGGCGACCATGCGCCGCTCCGTGGAGCTGGCCACGTCGAACGGCGTCTCCCTCGGCGCGCACCCCGGGTTGCCGGACCTCACCGGGTTCGGCCGCCGCTCCATGGCGCTGACGCCCGTCGAGGCCGCCGACGCCTGCCTGTACCAGTACGGCGCACTGCGCGGCTTCGTCGAGGCAGCCAGTGCTGACCTCGCGCACGTCAAGCCGCACGGCGCGTTCTACGGGCTGACGCTGCGCGATCCGGAGGTCGCCATAGCGATCGCGGAGTCCGTGACCGCGGTCGATCCAGATCTCATGCTGGTGCTGCTGGCCGGGCCTACCGCCGAGCGCGTGCTCGCCGACGGATTCCGCGTGGCGCGCGAGGCCTTCGCCGACCTCGACTACGACGACAACGGGCACATCATCATCGAACCCAACCCGGAGGTCAAGGATCCCGAGCAGTGCGCCCAACAAGCCGTCGACGTGCTCAACGGCGGCGTGACCTCGGTCAACGGCAAGGCACTCGACGTGGACGCCGACACCGTCTGCCTGCACGGCGACCGCCCGAACGCCCCCGACATCGCCAGGGCGATCCGAGCGCGGTTCCAGCAGCACTCCGTACGCATCGCCCCCATGCGCGAGGTGATCGCCACTCGGAACCAGTGACCACCTCGGGACCACGCGGCGCCGGATTCAGCGACCGGCCAGTCGATGTGGCGCTCACAGCGTTCGACGCGTGGACCGCCGCAGTGGGCTATCGCAGTCCACCCATCACGCGGCGAGCGACCAGGAGATCTCCGTGTGACCGTCACCTTCAACCACACCATCATCGCCGCCAAAGACCGCGAGGAGTCGGCGTGCTTCTTCCGCGACATATTCGAGGCAGCCGAAGCGCCATCGTGGGGCGTATTCACCAACGTCCAGCTCGACGAGGGCGTGCTGCTGCAGTTCGCCGAGCCACCGGTGGACGAGATCCAGATGCAGCACTACGCCTTCCTGGTCGACGACGATCTGTTCGACCGGGCGTATGCCCGTATCCAGGACCGCGGGATCGACCACGCTGCGGACCATCAGTGGAAACGCCCAGGTGAGACCAACACCGAGCACGGTGGGCGCGGCGTGTACTTCATGGCCCCCGCAGGCTGCGGCCTCGAAATGATCACACGGCCGTACTTGTAGCCGTACTCCGGTGGGGGTTTTCGCGGTATCGCACAGCGGGAACCCCTGTCGTACGTACGGAAGGGATCCGCTTGCGATACAGGGTACGCGGGTCACGTTGCGGGTTGGCAGGTATCGAGCTGGCGCAGCTCGTCGTCGGACAGGCTGAGGTCGGCCGCGGCGACGTTGGAGCGGAGGTGGCGGACGCTGGTGGTTCCGGGGATCGGGATGACTGGCACGTCGTGTGCCTGCTGTCGGTAGTGCACCCAGGCCAACGCGATCTGTCCGCTCGTGGTGTTGTGCGTACTGGCGATCTCGTCCAGGGTGCCTCCGAGGCCACTCGCTCCCTGCTCGTCGGCTGTACTCGGAAGCTGGTGGAGGAATCCGTGATCGTTCGGGGAGTGGGCCACGACGGCCACCCCGAGGTCGGCCACGGTAGGCAGCAGCTGCTGCTCGATGTCGCGCTGCGCCAGGGACCATTGCTCCTGTAGCGCCGCGATCGAATGCACGGCGTGTGCGCGGCGTAGGTCGTCCGCTGTCACGTTGGACGGACCGAGAGCACGCACCTTCCCTTGACTGACCAGTTCGGCCATGGCCCCGACGGTTTCCTCGATCGGGACCGTCTCACGGCGATGGTGCAAGTAGTAGAGGTCGATCACGTCGATCCCGAGCCGTTGCAGGCTCGCCTCGCTGGCCTGCTACACGTACGACGGGTCGGCTCGTACGTCGAAGCCGCCAGCCACTTCATCTCGCCATACCAACCCGAACTTGCTGGCCAGTAGCATCTCATCACGGCGTCCTCGAATTGCTCGCCCAACCAGTTCTTCATTCTCGTAGGCATCCGCGGTGTCCACCATCGTGATGCCCCCATCAAGGGCGGCGTGGACCACGGCCACCGGGGCGCGGTCGGTCTCGTCGGCAGTTCCCTCGCGCAACCTCATCGAGCCGAACCCCTGGCGATTGAAAGCATCCCGGCTCATGGACAAACGCGTTCCCGTCTCAACAGTTGGCATGATCCACACCCTAGGACCTCAATCGCGATCGAGGTCCAGTCCATGAGTCCGTCCGCAAACGACCCCCACTGAGACAGCACTACCTGGCCGGTATCGACGCGGCGCAAGCACGTGAGCGGGAACGCTGCTGACCAGGGATGTCTCAGTAACCTAGGGCGGTGACATTCTCACGGGCGGGCTCAGCGTGACATTGCAGGACATGCTTAGCGTCCTGGTGTGCCACGCCGTCGCTCCATCGAGGATCGAGGTCTCATCGCTGGGCTCCGGTGCCTGACCGAACTCGGTGGCCGCATCGGATCCCTTTCGAGCACAGGACCGGCCGGGGCGCGGGTGGCGCGCCCCGGCCTGGGTGTCCCTAGTCGAGTCGGCCTTGGATGTCGTCGGCGGCACTGGTGATGAGCTCTTCGAGCTGTTCGGGGCTGATTCCGCAGCTCAGGCTCTCGGCGAGCAGGGCGGCCAGGGCGTGGCCCGGCGATGCTCGCTGGGCGTGCTGGCAGGCGATGTTGGCCAGTGCCCCGTGACCGCGCCGGTAGGCGGACACGGCCAGCAGCACGGCGGGCTCGGCCCGCCACGGACGGGGAGCCTGCCGTGTGAGGTGGGCCCAGAGTTGTTCGGCTGCGCCGTTCCAGGACAGGCAGTGGTCCCGAACGTCCGGATCGGACAATGCTTGCAACAGCGCGACGATGTCGGCATCGCTGTCGGGCAGGTTGGCGAGCGCGGCATTGCCGGCGGCGTGGCGCAGCAGCGCCAGCCGCGCTCGGCGGGAGGAGGGCTCATCGGTGTGCTGGATCAGCAGCTTGGTGCGTCGAGCGAGGTCCTCCGCGGGGGCTGGGGCGAGGAGTGCGGCGATCTCCTCGCGGCCGGAGAAGGTGACCTGGCCGCAAGCCGCCTGTTCGGCGGCGGCCACGGTGCTGCGCGGGTCGGGCAACAGGTCGGTGTGGTGCGGGTCGTCGTAGTCGCGCCAGCGGACGCCGGCGGTCACCGCCGGCAGCCAGTAGCGCCCCACGATGGTGGTTCCGGCCGGGTCCAGCCGGGTGCCGACGATGTCGAGCAGGGAGCGGTACGGCAGGTCGGTGGGGTCGGTGCCGCTGCCGACCACGGCCAGCACCTGGTGGTCGACGGTGACGTGGCCCAGCTGGGCCCGCATCGACTGGGCGAACTCCTCGAGCACGGCGGGGTGTCCGGTCGGCAGGTCGGCGCGGCAGGCATAGCGCACCCGGGCCTCGCGGATACCGACGACCAGCAGCGACTCGTGCGGGGTGAAGCCCAACAGGGCCGGGGCGCAGGCCAGCAGCTGGCCGGGGCTGGAAACGTGGCTGGGCATGACGAGTGGTCCTTTCACGCGGTCTTCGACGAGCCCCGATCGGGGCGCCCCCGGTGTGGGGTGCACTCGCTGAGGACCGGCGTGCGGGTGGGCCGGGCGGGGCGCCGCGTTCACCCGAGCGGTGTGAGATCGCCGCCAGGCGACCCGACAGGGCCGCGTCTCACCCGTCTCGGCGTGAACAGCAGCGGGGATCGCCCGCAGCCACCCCTGCCGGTCAGAGTGCACACCCCTCACACCGAGCGAGGCGTCCCGGCGACGGGCACGTGACCGCGTTGACCACCGTGGCCGCCCAGCTGCAGACCTGACCGCGCTGCAGCCTCGTACCGAGTCGGCCTCGTGCTCTCGAAGCCGTCCTGAACCACAAAGCAGCCGGGGATCGACTGGTCACCGCCCTGTGATCGAGGTCGAGCCTCGTTGCAGGGGGCGATAGACTGTGGCCAGTCCCACGGAGAACAGCTCGGCTCACGGGCAGGCCAGCTGTACTGGCGATCGCCGACAGCACTTCGGACGAATTCCTCGGCAGCGTCGTGCTCTTCGACGTCGCCAACGACCGCGCGAAATCGGGTTCTGGCTCGTCGCAGCGGCACGTGGCCGTGGAGCTGCGCACCGGGCTGTGGAGTGTGCGGTCGAACTCGGCACCCGCATGGGGCTTCGCGAGCTGTGCGCCCGGAGCGTCAACGACAACGACGGCCTCTGTGCGCACGCTGACCAGTGCAGGCTTCGTTCCTCACGGGAACGTGGAAATGAGAATCGCGCCTTCAGGCGAGCAAACCCTCCTACAGCACTACACCCGCAGCCTATGAGCACACCGGCCGTTGTCCAGCACGAAAGCCGGCCACGTGCTCGGCGAGAACACGACGTAAGGAGACCCCTCAGCGAAAGGCGTTCCCTTGTGTGCGGGGGGTGACGTGGTGGTCCAGAGTTCCGCCAGAGTGCTGTTGACACGGTCGGGGTGTTGGATGTGGGGATAATAGCCGGGAACGTGGGGCTGTTCGGCGCCGATCGCGTGTGCCAATCCATCGGCGCAGGACATCAGCGCTTCTCCGGCATATTTCCGATGCAGTTCGGGTGCGTCCTGCCAGATTCCGGAGAGGACCGGTCTGGGGCAGCTGGCGGTTCGCAGCGCGGCCGTGGGGATCTCGGCTTCCCAGACCGGGCGCTCACGCATCGAGGTTGCCAGCCATGCGTTGGACGGTGACGTGCTGCCGGTGCCGGCGTCTCCGCGGTGAGGGCGAGGACATCGGGACACTGCGGACAGACCGCGCTGTTCTCGAGTAGGGGAGTAACCGATACTCGACGTATGCCAGAGGAACAACGAGCGCGAGCACGCGAGGGAGCGGACCTCCCGAAAGACGACAACACCGGTGGCGACTCCGCGTGCTGGCTCACGCACGTCTGCCCGGAATGCGGGCGGTTCGCGGAACAGGACCCGCCCACCCAGTGCGACCGGTGCGGAACCGACGTCCTGCCCACCTGAGGCGGTCATGCTTCCGGCGCTGAACCGGCACGTCCCGAGCTCGCGCACCGAGGAAGAGCTTTGGAGAAGAGGAGTGCCGCGGCCCGTTTCGGCCGAACTCCGTTCCGCCTCCTCGACAGGGGCCACGGCGGTTTCGTAGCCTGATCATCTCCACCCGAGTCAGGGTGGGCCTCACGCGTCCCGTCCCGCCGGCTGATCCGCCCCCGAGCCGGTGGGTGCGGGCCCACAACTGCCCCGGCGGGGTCGCTGCGCGGAAAGGAGTGTGCGCGATGGGGCTGACCCCGTTTGAGCACGGGCTGTTGCAGCGCTATGGTCCCGAGACCGAGCTGGGTTGGATGGTCGGGCAGGGCTCGCGGCACGCGTATGTGGGCCACCCGTTGGCCCGCCCCGCCACCATGACCGCGCTGTGTGCGGTCACTGTCCACGCCGACCAGCCGCCCACCGGCCCTGAGGCTCTGCCGGCCCCGGTGCCGACGTGTGCGTCTTGTTGGCGCCGTGCCGTGCTGATCCGCACCCGGCGCGCCCCTCCGGACGAGACCGACCAAACCCCCGAGCCGGGCTCCGAAGACGGACATCGCACCGACAAACATCTCCGACCGCGCCCACCCGAGACCCCGTAGGCGGGCACACCGAGCGACTCGGGATGAGCCGTGCACGAGCGGGAGGCGGTGCCTCAGCGGCGGCTGGTGGCATCCAGCACCTGCGCTCAAGGCGTCCTGCTGCGCGAGGTCATTGTCCTCGCCGAGGGGCAGAGGTGTGATCGTGCGGGTCCGGTGCCGGGACTGCTCGGTTCCACCCACACCGGGGGTGTGCCCCCCGCCGGCGACGGGCATCCGGTGGGCATGGAGTCATTGACCGAGTTGGAGCTTGAGCCTGTGCTGCTGCTGGTCATCACCACGGGGGTACCGTTGGCCGACGGTCCTGCGGTGTTGCAGTTGCTGTGGCTGCTCGCGCTGGTGGTGGGTGCGTGGCGGTTGCTGTGGGGGTACCGCGCGGATGTTAACGCGCCGGCCGCCTTGTGATCCTGCCGGGCCGGCGTGGGGCCAGGGTGCAGGAAGGGGAGCGCTCTCGGGGATCCCTATCTGGTGGGTCAAGCGGGGTGTGGGTGGCTGGTAGGGAGTTTTGTCTCTGAACGTGGCGAACAGGACGTTGCAGCGGCGGCGAGCGAGGCAGATGGGGGCGTTGTGGCGTTTGTCTTCGGCGCGTTTGCGGTCGTAGTGGGCCCGTGAGGTGGTGTCGGCCAGGGCGGCGGAGGCGGCCAGATGTCCTGGGGTGGCGCAGGCCGAGGCGTCACCGACTTCGAGGAGGATGCGGGCGGCGGTCGGAGACTCCGATGTCAGGCATCGAGGTCTCCGACCCCGGCAAAGTTCTTGAAAACGGGAGGCCCGGCCCCGCACCGGAGCAGCGTTCCGGTGCGGGGCCGGGCCCGGATCACACCGACAGCAGCTGGTGGGCGTGCTGCTTCTTGCCGGCCAGGGTGGTGCTGGTCAGCACCCGGTTGGCGCGGACGTCGGCGTCCTTGGCGGGGCTGTGGTGGTCGAGGTACTCGGTGACGGCCTGCAGGCCGGCCCAGCGGGTGCCGCGGATGGACGCCTGAGTCTCGGCGTTGGTCCACAGCCGCATCAGCTCACCGGTGCGGCGCTCGTGGTTGCTGCGAGTGCGTGGGGAAGCGGTGTTCCCGTCGAACGGCCACAGCCGGTCGATCGTGTCCCGGAACTGCGCGGTGGACAGCTCGGCCTGGATCATGCGTTCGGCCTCGACCTCGAAGGCCTCGCAGTACTGCCACATCAGCCCGAGCTTGGACCGAACTTCGGCGATGCGGAACCGACTGTTCTTGGTGTGCCGGATCGAGTACGAGGCCTGGGCGTGGCGCAGGGCCATGTGCTGGGTGTTGGCGCAGACCACCCGCACGGGGCTGACCAGCACGCGGAACGCGCTGCTGCCGTCGTGGCTGTTGAGCGCCACGATGTAGAAGTCCACGCTGTCGGTGCCGGCCAGACGCATCGTCTGCGGCAGCTTCATCGTCACGAAGGTCTCGCGCCCACCACGCAGGGACCCAGCGGTTTCGAAGTGGGCTTCGGACTCGTCGACCAGCGCATCCAGCAGCTCGACCTGTTCCTCGTTCTGGCGGACGACGTACTCGGTACCGACGGTGCCGAGGTAGTCCGGCTGGCCGGTCACCGGGTGGGTGCGCACGGTCATGAACTTCTCGGGATTGTCCACCGTGCTCACACCGTCGGGAGTGAGCTCGGTGCCGGACTGGGCCAGCTTGCGCACGTTCCACCCGCCGAGCCGTGCGGCGCTCATGACCTCGGCGCCGGTCATGCACGCGCGGGTGACGGTGCCCAGCCGGTGCCAGGCGTCCAGCCGGGCGCTGGCGAAGGCCGCGCTGCCGTCGGTGAACCGTTCGATGTGGTGAGCCATGAGAGAACTCCTCGATTCTCGAAATCGTGTGCTGCCCCTGTGGTGGGGCGCACTCGACCCGGAATCGGCGCCGAGCGGGAGTGTCCAGCCGCGCGTACAGCCGGACGAGTTTTCCCGGAACGCGTGGCACCGCCCAGGGCGGTTGGCGCCGTCGTGGGTTGGAGAAAAGTCGTCCGGCTGCGGCTGGACGCGACCCGGCGCTGATTCAGAGTGCCCGCCTTACCACCAGCGGCAGCCCACTGCGGAATCGTCAGCGAGTCCTCGGCTCCGGTGTCGCGGAGCAACCTGACGAGTCCGTGGGGGTACGTTCCGGAAGGGTCGGGTGCTCAACGGGACGCGCTGGAGGGTGCGGTGGACGGTCGGTCTCGAGGCGGAGGACAGCTCGGTGAGGTCGGTGATGCTGCAGTCGTCGGCGGCGTGCATCCGTGGCAGTTCAGCCTGCTGCTTCGGCGGGAGTTCTGGCTGCTTCCAGTGCAGCTTGCTCTTCCTTACTGGCACCCCAGTTAGGTTCGCCGCCTGAGCTGATCCAGTCCATGCACGGCATCACCGAACAGGAGGTTCAGGACGTGCTCGCTGCGCTGGTCGTCCGCGCCTGCGGCGGTGATCGTTTGTACTGCTGGATAGCCGCGCAGGCCGACCTCGGTCGGTCGTCCCGCGGAGATGACGGTGTATACCTCGCGGACCGGGTAGGTGTGGACGGCGCTGACCTGTTGGGTGGATGCCGCGTCCGGCCGATCCCGATGATGGGCAGGCTTGGGGGTGGGGTGAGTTCATGCGCGACGAGGTGGAGCCAGCGGTTGTCCCGGCGTCGTCCCCGGGCGAGGCGGGCGAGGCGGACGAGTAGGGCATCCGCGTCCTGTTACCGCGGCGGGCTCCTGGAACGATCCCGCGTACATGGGGTGAGACCGGAATACGCCAGAAACCTGCCGTGGTGGCTGATAATCGCTGGTCAGCGACTGGAAGGGGGTAGGTCGGGTTCAGCTGCGGCGGCGAGTCCGGGCGGACATAGCGCTACACCGAGCGCAGGCTCTTGTGTCCGGTCTTGGCCATGATCACGTTGGCGTCGCCGAGGTGGGCGGCCGCGGAGTGGCGGAGCTGGTGTAGGTGCAGTCCGTCGCCATAGTGGGCCAACAGGATGCGGGCGCGATCGTAGCCCAGCCGGGTCCGGCCGGTTTCGGGGCAGAAATCGCCGGGGTTGAGGCGCTGCCCAAGCCTGAGTTGCTGAATGCTCTCGGCGTTGGCGTCCTGCTCGGGCATCTTCAGATGATCTGGCTTGAGTAGTGCTCAACCCCTGACATGTCAACTGCAGCCAGACTCCTCAAGACTTTCCGCAAACAACTAGTTGCAAATACTTCTTTGCGGTCATAGCTTGGTGCCATGTCGGACGGAGAAGATCTGCGCAGGGTCACCCTCGACGCGAAGCGGTTACGTGCGCTCGCGCACCCGCTGCGGGTGCGGTTGCTCAGTGCTTTGCGCCTGGATGGGCCGGCGACGGCCACCGGGCTGGGGCGACGTTTCGGGCAGAACTCGGCGAACGCCAGTTGGCACCTGCGTCAGCTGGCCGAGGTCGGGCTGGTCGCCGAGGATCGTCGCCGGGGCAATCGGCGGGAACGGTGGTGGATCGCCGCACAGGACCGCACGGAGTTTGACCCCGGGGACCTGTCCGAGGACCCGGACGCGTCGGACTCCCTGGTGACCTACTTGAGCGTGGTCAATGGTGTGCACCACGAGCAATCCAGTACATACCTCGCCACCATGCAGGACTGGTCGCGGGAGTGGCGCAGCGCCGCAGAGCTCACGGACGATCGCTTGCCTCTGACTGCGCAGGAGGCTTCGGAACTCAACCGGCGCATCCAGTCAGTGGTCGAGGAGTTCCGCCGTGCACCACAGGCCGAGGACGTCGAGGTGTTCACGCACTGGCACGCATTTCCGGTGCGAGAGCATCCCGATACTGGTGACCAGCTGTGATCGCGCGGCACCGGAGCGGCGGCTATGCGAGCGTGGCCGCGACGCGCCGTGCCTTTTTGGTGTTGACCGCACTGCGGTGGCTGCCGACCGGGCTGCTCATGCCGACGCTCGTGCTGTATCTGACCTCGGCGGGGCTGAACCTGGCCGAGGTCGGGTTCGTCACGGCGCTGCAGGGCGGGATGATCCTGCTGCTGGAACTCCCCACTGGCGGACTGGCTGATGCGTGGGGCCGCTGCCCCGTGCTGGCCGGAGCCGCCGTGGCCTCCATAGCCAGTATCGCCACGTTGCTGGCCGCCGACACGATCGCGCTGTTCGGACTAGCGTTTGCGCTGCAGGGGGTTTATCGCGCGCTGGACTCCGGCCCGCTCAATTCCTGGTACGTCGATGCCGCGCTGGCCGTCGATCCCGCAAGGAATCTGGAACGTGATCTCGCCCAGGCCGGCAGCGTGCTCTACGCCGCGGTCGCCACCGGCTCTCTGCTGGCCAGCGGACTGACTGTGCTCGACATGCTGCCAATCGACCCGCTCGCCGCGGCTCTGGTCGCCGCGTTGGTCTGCGAAGTCCTGCACTTGGCGGCGGTGTTGGTGTTGCTGCGCGAAGTCCGGCCACACCGGGGATTCGCGGCCGCTCATACCGCGATCGTGCAAGCCCCCCGTGTGATTGCCGCCTCGGTGCGGCTCGGATGGAGCCGCCGGTCGCTGCGCCTGCTGCTGGCCGTGGAACTATCCTGGGGCGCGGGGCTGTGCGCCCTGGAACTGCTGTGGCAACCCCGCACCCAGAGCGAACTCGCCGGTCCACAACAGGCGTGGGTGTTCGGCACCATGAGCGCGGCCGCCTGGATCACCGGGGCCGCCGGCGCCGCGCTGCTGCCCCTGCTGATCCGCATCCTCAACCGGCGAGTGACCTGGACTGCTGCACTGCTGCGCATCGTCCAAGGAGCAACACTGGTCACCCTGGGGTTGGCCTGGGGCCTGGCCGGTGTCATCGTCGGCTACGTGGCGTTCTACACCGTGCACGGGGCAGCCAACCCCGCCCACGAGGCCCTACTGCACCGGCGCGTGACAACCGGCCACCGCAGCACCGTCCTCTCACTGAACTCGCTGGTCATGCGCGCAAGCTCACTTCCCGCCGGAATCCTGTTCGGAGTCCTCGCCGACCACTCAGGACCATCAGTCGCCCTCGTGACCGCCGGTCTCCTCCTAACCACGGCCGCCCCGCTGTACCTCCTCTCAGGAGAGCCTCCCGCCAACCCCACCCAAGATCCCTCGATGAGGCACCCGAGCACGAAACAAGCAAGTACGAACCCACCCGCTGACTAATGGGAAGAGAACTTCTTTGCGCGCGTCCCACAAGCCGAACCCCCAACGCACATTTCGATCTTGACCCAATGGCGAGCGACGATCCCCCTTTCAGTACCAGTGATCACCGTGGTTCAGTCGCACTGACGATCGTGTCCGATGATCGACGTCGAGGAACTTGTGCCCGATCAGGAGACAACCCGGCTGCCTACCTCCCTGGCCATCCTCACCTGAGCGATTTCGTGCCACCCACCGGGCGGCACGAAATACTGCACTGCACGCGCTGGTGCGATCGTGTCGGCATCGGGCAGCGCGCCTACATCACCGTCGAGCTGCCGCATACGCAGCAGGAGTGAGTCCGATCGGTACGACCAGAACGCCCGTCACCGCGCGTGGTGCATCCTGTCCCGCATGGAATCAGTGTCCCCACCACACGGACAGCACCACTATCATTACCGCGCGCCGCAACCGCCCCGCGCGGACAACGCGATGGGTACCGCCGCGCTCGTTTTGGGGATCTGCGCCGTGGTGTTTGCCTTTATCCCCTGATCGGCCTCATCGCCTGGCCCCTACTGATCATCGGCCGCAGCCTCGGTCGTCTCGGCCGGCAGAAAGCCACCAGCGGCACCGCTACCAACGGCACGTCCGCCAGGGCAGGAGTGATCCTGTGCGACATCGCCCTGTTGATCTGCCTCGGCTGGGTCGCCCTGTTCGCCACGGGGATGCCCAGCACCTGATCAGCCCTTGGTCTCCGGAAAGGGGTGCACCGGCGGTTGCTCGCGAACTATGCGGGAGCCGTTTCGGCGCCGAGGCCTTCGACCGTGCCGCGGTCAACACCGCCCTGGCCGTCCTCGCCGACTGGGCGCAGCATTCCGTGCCAACCATCAGGCGGCACGAAATGCTGCGCTGGGTGCTCAGGCGAGACCGTCGTCACCACCTGCCTCCGCATCCTGTGCCGACGAACCGACCACGGACTATCGTCACCAGCACAACCACCCCCAGCTCGCACCGCAGAGCGGGAGGCACGACATTGGCGTCCTACACCACCGACGACGCGAAGCGCGTCACTGCCCAGGACATGGCCGAGGCGCACGCCTACTACACGCGCCTGGCCGCTGAGCAGCGCCCGGCGGTGCGCCGCGCCATCGCGCATCTGACCAACACCACCCCGCCCGCGGACACCGAGCCGGACGTCGACGACGACCGAGACGAGGCGGAGGGCGAGCTCGACGGTGAGGCGGGCGAGCAGTAGCAGCTGCTAGAACAGCGTGGTCTGCACCGCGGTGCTTCCGGTGTCCGCGGTGTCGTCTTCGCCGCGCAGGCGGCGGCACCTCCGGCAGGTCACCGGTCTGCGGGTCGCCGACAGTTCGCTGTGGGTGCCGTGTCCGGCGAAGCCCTGGCGCCGGGGCCGGCAGCATCAGGTTGTTGATCCAGTCCAGCCACGTCGTCGCGTGCACAACTTGTGATTGGCCGACGTGCAGGTTCCTGTCGGCGAACGCCCGCTGCTGGGCGGCGGCGAACCGCGCCGGATCACGCCGCCGTCACCCACCACGACCTGGCGGGGGAGCGAACGGCACGATCTCGGCGCCCTGGTTGTCGTGCTCGGCGGGATCGGCAGACATGCGCCCAGTACGGAGCTTCCACGGGCCGTGAGGAACATCGGCACGACAGACAGCGCTAAGGCTGTCGATGCTGGTCACCGTGCTGGTCTGGTAGCACCGCGAGTCGGTGTCGTCGAGCCTGATGCGTGATTCCTGCATCGGATGCGATCGTTCCTGTCGCAGATAAGCACGCCGTGTCGGCCTGCCTGCCCGCTCTGTCCACTCTGGTCAGCGATGCGCCGGGCGGGAGATACCGCAGAGAGTTCAGGGATATCCACGATAGTCACGGACCGTACAAGCGCCACTCGTCGGTCCGATGTTCCTCGGCCCTCAGCCCCCGGTCATGAGCCTGTCGTGAGTGTGGCTCTATGGCGAAGTGCTGATCCGACGTCCGCCTTTCGGTGCGGGGTTGGCTGCACGTCGTCTGTCGTGCGGCACTCGTGCTCCGTGCGCTGGCGGTGTCTCCCCTGGAGCTGCCTGCGATTCACGTATGAGCTTGGCTTCTGCTTGCTAACTGTTGCCTCGATTACATATTGCATGTAATTTTATCGCCCCAAGGAGGCCGATGATGACTCAACACACACTGGACGCAAGTTCCATCACCCGAGGCGACGGCCTCGTGGATAAGGCCTACAAGGTGATCCGCGACGCGATCCTCAGCCGGCGCCTGGCGCCAGGCAGCCGACTGTCCGTCCCCGAGTTCGCCCGGCAACTCGATATCAGCCGGAGTCCTGTTCGGGAGGCCATCGCTCGCATCGAGTACGAGGGTCTCGCGGAGAGCACCTCCCACCGCGGGGCGGTCGTCGTGCAGATCGGCCTCGACGAGCTCATCAGCATCTATGACCTCCGAGAGGTCCTCGAAGGGCTCGCAGCGCGACTCGCAACCCGAGCCGCGGACACCACTGTGATCGACGACCTCGAGCAGAACTGGCAAGCCCACCACGATGCCGTCGAAAGCGGCGACGTGGAGCGGCACATGGAGCTCGACGCCGCGTTCCACGGTCACATCCGTGACGCCGCCGGCAACCTTCGCCTCTCGGACAACCTGCGACAGCTGCAAGGGCAGATCCGGATCGCCATGACCACCACCGTCGCCCGTCGTGGCGGCATGGATGCGGCGCTTGCCGAGCACCGCACCCTCATCGACGCCATCCGAGGCGGCGACCCCGCTGTGGCGGAGAACGTCGCTCGAGACCACATCACCCGTCTGCGCGAGAGCCTCCACGATGCCGCTCTCGCAGACCATCACCACATCGACGAAAGGCACGAGACATGACACTCACCGCAGTGATCGGACTGGGCACCATGGGCGGCCGCATTGCCGACTCGGTCGCCGAAGGCGGCCACGAGGTCCGCGGCTTCGACCCCTCCGAGGGCGCCCGCGAAGCGGCCTCCGCCTCGGGCCTCTCCGTCTACGAGACCGCCGAAGAGGCCCTTCAGGGAGCGGAGCTGGTCGTCCTCTCCGTACCGCGCCCCGAGCACGTGCTCGCCTCCGCGCGCGGCGCACTGTCCACGGCCGGGGGAGCCGTCGTCGTCGACATGTCGACGATCGACCCCGGTACCGCCCAGGATGCCTCGACGATCCTCGCCAAGCACGACGTCACCTACGTCGATGCTCCGGTGCTGGGCCGCCCGGACAAGATCGGCAATTGGACCCTTCCCGCCGGGGGGACCGAAGTCGCGACCGCCCTGGTGCGCTCCGTGCTCGAGGGCACTGTCGCCAAGCAGGTCATCCACGTGGGCGACGTCGGCGCCGGCCACGCCGTGAAGGTCCTCAACAACCTCATGTTCGGTGCGATCAACGCGATCACCGCCGAGGTCCTCACCACCTGTGAGGCCGCGGGCGTCGACCCGGAGGTCTTCGTCTCCACCATCGCCGACTCGGGCGCCGCGACCGTCTCGAACCTGTTCCGCGAGATCGCCCCGAAGATGATCGCGAGCGACTTCGAGCCCGCCTTCGCCCTCGGGCTGCTGGCGAAGGACAACAAGCTGGCCATCGATCTCGCCCGCTCCGTCAGTGCGCCCACGCACCTCGCCGAGATCATCGACAGCGTGAACACCGCGGCCATGGAGCAAGGCCTGGCCGACCGTGACACCGGAGCCGTCCAGGCGCTCTACCACTCGCAGTCCGCAGCCGTTCGATGAGCGGCCAGCTCATCGAACGCATCGTCGCGCGCGTTCTTGAGAGCCCCCTCGATGACCACGTGCCGATGTCCTTCTCCCAGCTGAGCGTCCGACGCACCTTCCTGGTCGAGGTCCATGCGGGCGGTGAAGTCGGAATCGGCGAGAGCTGGATCAATTACCCCAACTGGGCTGCCACCGAACGCCTCGCGACCCTGCTCGAGGGGGTCGCCCCGATCGCTCTTGGACGCGACGCCCTCGACCCCGGGACACTGCTGGACACCCTCGTCGCTGCTCTCGGAGGCGTCGGGCGACAGTGGGGAGCGCACGGCCCGATCTGGCAAGCGATCAGCAGCATCGACATCGCCCTGTGGGACCTGCGCGGTCGCCTGAGCGGCACGTCCACGGCGCAGACGCTCGGACCGGTCCGCGACAGCATCCCGGCGTACGCCAGCGGCGTCGGTCCCACCAAGGTCCACGAGCTCACCGAGCGTGCGCTCGAGCTGGGCCTGACCGCGGTCAAGACCAAGATCGGATTCGGCCGGGAGACCGACCGTGCCACTATCGCGGCGGTCCGCGAGGCCGCCCCGAACATCCGCATCTTCGCCGACGCCAATCAGGCCTGGACCCTCGACGAGGCCATCGACAATGCGACGTGGCTGCAGGAGGAGGGCGTCGAGTGGCTCGAGGAACCTGTCTCCGGGGATGATCCACAGGATCTCGCCGCGCTGCACAAGGTCACCGGGATGCCGCTGGCCGGCGGCGAGAACGTGTACGGGCTGGAGAACCTGGTCCGCCTCGTGACCACCGGGGGCCTAGTCCAAGCCCAGCCCGACGTCGCCAAGTCGGGCGGTCTGACCGTCCTGCGTCGTCTTGCCGAGCAGCTCGGGGGCACCGGCTGCGTGCTCAGCCCGCACTGGTACTCCGGCGCCATCGGCCTGCGCGCATCGATCACGCTCGCCACCACCGTCGCCCACGCCGGGTGGATCGAGCTCGACGTACGCGCCAATCCCCTGCGTGATGATCTCGTCACCGGCGGGTTCCCCCTCCACGAGGGCAACGTCCTCGCCCCCACCGCTGCCGGCCTCGTCGGCGATCTCGACGCCGACGCCGTGAACCGATTCCAAGTCCACTCCGACGAACGGAGATTCTCATGAACACCACGTATATCCCCGCAGCCCGCATCGGCGGCCACTCCCTCGACGGCGTCACCCATGACGTGATCGACCCGGCCACCGGCGCCGCCTTCGCGAGCGTCGGCTGGGCTGGTGCCACCGACGTCGAGCACGCCGTTGGCGTGGCCACCGACGCCTTCGCGGCCTGGTCCACGACCCCGGCCCGGGAGCGCGCCTCGGCCCTGCGCGGCATCGCCGCCGACCTGCGCGCCGAAGCCGCCGAGATCGCGCCCGCGATCGCAGCCGAGTCGGGCAAGCTCCTGGCCGAGGCCACCGGTGAGGTCGAGTTCTCCGCGAAGTACTTCGACTGGTTCGCCGAGGCTCCTGCGATCGCCGAGGAGGAAGCCGGCCGCGTCACTCCGATGCGCCGCTTCCGCGTGCGCCGCCACCCGGTGGGGGTCGTCGCCGCGATCGGCACCTGGAACTTCCCGCTGTCGATCCCCGCCCGCAAGATCGCCGCGTCGATCGCCGCCGGCTGCCCGACTGTCCTCAAGCCCAGCGAACGCACCCCCGTCTCCTCCGATGCGCTGGTGCGCATCTGTGAACGCCACCTCCCCGTCGGCGTCATCGGCCAGGTCATCGGCGACGGCATCGAGATCTCGAACGCGCTGATCGACGACCCGCGCGTCGCCGCGGTCACGTTCACCGGAGCCACCCCGATCGGCAAGATCATCGCCGAACGCGCGGGCCGCACCATGACCCGCGCCTGCCTCGAACTCGGCGGCCGGGCCCCCTTCATCGTGCGCGAGGACGCCGACGTGGCCGACGCCGTCGACCACCTGATGATTGCCAATCTGCGCAACAACGGTGAGTCCTGCATCGCCGCGAACACCGTGTTCGTGCCCACCTCGCTGTCCGAGGAGTTCCGGTGCGTTCTCGCGGCACGCATCGAGGCCACCCGTCCGGGGGCGCAAAGCGAGGCCGAAGCCGACTTCGGCCCGCTCATCGACATGGATGCGGTCGAGCGCCTGACCGCCCTCGTGGACAAGGCCGAGCAGGCCGGGAAGCGTGTGGTGCGCGGCCAGGCAGGTCCTGATAGCGGCGCCTTCATGGCCGCAGCCGTCGTCGAGGACGCCCGCGACACCGAGCTGTTCGAGCAGGAGATCTTCGGTCCGGTCCTGGCACTGGTCACCTACGACGACGAAGACGCCGTCGTCGAAGAGGTCAACGCATGGGGTGTGGGTTTGGCCGGCTACGTGTGCGGCCGGGACCTCGCCGCCGCGCAAAATCTCGCCGAGCGCCTACGGATCGGCATCGTCGGGATCAACAACGGTGCCCCGAACACCCCGGAGGTCCCCTTCGGCGGCTTCGGTGCCTCCGGAATCGGCCGCGAGGGCGGCATGGACGGGTACGACGAGTTCACCGAGCTGCAGACGATCTCGATCGCACGCTGAGCGTTCCCTCCCCAGGAAAGAGACCGCCATGGACAAAGTAGTCCTGCGCACCAAGCGTGATGTGATCACGTTCGTCAACGACCATCCCACCGGCAGCTCCCGCGGCAAGATCATCGCCCTGATCGCCCTGGGCTCCATCTTCATCGACGCCTACGACTTCACATCGCTCGCGATCGGTCTGGACTCGATGAAGGCGGAGCTGAACCCGACGCCGTTCCAGGTGGGCACCACCACCTCGGCAATGGCGGTCGGCGCTCTCCTGGGCGCAATCTTCGGCGGGTACCTCGTCGACAAACTCGGCCGCTACAAGCTGCTGATCCTCGATCTGGTGCTCTTCGTCGTCGCAGCGATCGGCGCTGCCCTATCTCCCTCCATCGAGATGCTGATCTTCTGGCGCTTCCTGCTGGGGCTGGGCGTGGGCCTCGACATGCCGGCGGCGCTGAGCCTGGTCGCGGAGTTCACCCGCAACAGGGACAAGGGCAAGTTCGTCAACCTCTGGCAGCCCATGTGGTACGCCGCGACGATCACCTCCGCAGCCCTGGTGCTGCCGCTGGTGTTCCTCGGTATGGAGGAGCACATGTGGCGCTGGGCCGTCGGCTTCGGCGCCGTCCCCGCGCTGGTCATCCTGGTCCTACGCTTCCTCTTCGCCGATGAGAGCCCCATGTGGGCGGCGCACAATCTCGGCATGGGAGAGGCGGTGAAGATCCTCCGCAAGAACTTCCCTTCCACGGAGTTCGTGATCGAGGACGGCGAGGTGGAATCGGAGACCGACACCCGTATCAGCCGCATCTTCGAGCGCGGATACCGACTCCGCTCCCTCGTCGTCGCGGTGGTTAGCGGCTTCCAGGCGGCCCAGTACTTTGCGGTCGGGTTCTACCTGCCCGTGATCGTGGGGCTGATCTTCGGCCAGGACGTCGTCGCCATCGTGATCGGCACGATCCTGCTGAACGTGTTCGGCCTTTTGGGCGGTGGCATCCAGCCGTTCCTCACGCATCGCTTTGGCGGACGAGTGCTCACCCTGATCGGCAGTGCGATCTGCGTTCTCGCACTGATCGCCGTCGGCATGGTCGAGGTGGAGTCCGCTCCATACCTCGCCGCGATCCTGATGGGTGCGTTCATCTTCGGCCACTCCTTCGGTCCGGGCTCGCAGGGCAAGACGATGGCGACGCTGTCGTACCCCACCGATCTGCGCGGCACCGGAACCGGCTGGGCCGAGGCCTGCAGTCGCGTGGGATCCATCGCGGGCTTCTATGTGTTCCCGCTGGTGGTGGCTGCGGTGGGTCTGTCCCAGACGATGATCTTCCTCGCAGCCGTTCCGCTGATTATCTTCGTGACCGTGCTGGTCGCCCGCTGGGACCCGAAGGATGTCGACATCGAGGCCGGGTCCGTCGGTCCGGCCGCCGGATCGGCGAGTCCGGCGCTCGCACCACGGCAGCCCTAGCCGCATCCCATGGCCCCGCCGCATCCCCTGGACGGGTAGGCGGCGGGGCCCATCCGCACTGGCGGACCACTGCTTTCCCAAGGCGAACAGGCTCATCCGCTACCGCTGAGTCTTGTCCGGGATCCATGAGCACCAGCTCGTGCTCGGGGCCGAGGAACATCGGACCGACGAGTGGCGCTTGTAGGGGTAGCGGTAGTTTTCGCGCAAGATCCAACGATGGGATCGTGGTCTGATTGACTGGGGTGTGTGGCGACTCGGGTGTTTTCGCAGGCAGAGCTGGACCAGCTGCGACGGTTTCCGGAGACGATCACGGATGAGGAGCTGGTCCGGTATTTCACGCTGACGTGGACCTGTACTCCTGAAGCTGACCTGAGCCGCGAAGTAGTGGAAAGTTGGTGGTCAGCGTGCTTGCCCGTTCGGGTCTCGGTGCAGGGTGCGGTAGGGGGAACGCCGGAGTACGTCGGCTCAGCACACCACAGCGCTGCGGCCGAGGGCGGACTGGGAGATCCTCAGCGGCTGGTCCGTAGTATGCGGCTCGCGCGCAGTGCCTGGGGCGGTTCGCCCTCGAATTCCGCGGATCCGTCGAGGTAGCCGGCGATGAGTTCTGCGGCGGAGTGGTCTTCGACGTCGGTGAAGCCGAGGGAGCGCAACTGTGCTGCGATGCCGTCGGGGGTGAAGTAGCTGAACCAGGGTTCGCCGGCAGCGGCCACTCGATTCGCGCGCTCCCGCAGCTGCGCACGCTCCTCCTCGGTGTCCGCCGGCTGCAGGTAATCGAAAACGACCTCGACCGGCTGGGCCTGACCGGCGATGTATTCGAGGGTGGTGTGAGCGGCATCCGGGGTCAGGTAGAAGACGACACCAAGCCACACGAACACGGCCGGTTCGGCCCGGAGGAATCCGGCGGACTCCAGTTCCGTTGCCAGCCCGTGGGTTTCGAAGTCGACCGGCACGAACGTCACCGTCTCGGGGCGTTCGATGCTGGCCGCAGCGAGACGTTGACGTTTCCAGGCTTGGGTAGCCGGATGGTCAACCTCGAACACACGCAGACCAGGGTGCGGATTGCGGTAGGCGAAGGTGTCCACGCCCGCGCCGAGGACCACGACCTGCCGCACACCCGCAGACACGGCCGCGGCCACGCGGTCCTCGGCGAAGCGGGCACGAGCAGCGAAGAACAGGCGGCGCGGCCGATAGCTGGCACCGCTACCGGGGCGGTCCTCCGTGGGCTCGACGAATGCGGACAGTTCATCGGCGGTGACACCGAGCAGACGCGCCGCGAGCGGGTCGGTGAGGATGAGTGGCCGGTCGGCGATCTGGTGATAAGCACGGGCATAAGCGGTCGCGAGCGCTGTCCGGCTGGGCCCCTCGTTGTCCATGCTCACGAATCTACTCACGAACACGACACGAGCATCATGAACTCAGCACGTTACCTACGCCAGGTAATAGCGTTTATCTGGGGCAGTGGTGATCGCGGCCAGGGGAAACCCCCTCGGTGGCGCACACCGACGATGACTCGTTATCTGGAATAGCGAGGGGTCGCTTGGGAAGCGTGACCGCGTTCCGCTCGTCCGACTCGGACTCGGCCGGGGTTCCCCCGGTGCGCGCCGCGCTGGATAGCTTCGCTCACCAGTTGCGCAACACCCGCCAGCAGTCCGGGCACTACACCAGTGAGCACACCGTGCGTAGCTACCGCTCGACCTGGCGGGTCCTCGTTCCGGAGGAGACCACCCCGGTGTCCGAGCTCGACGGCGTCGAGCTGGCCACCCGGTTTCGTCGGCAGTGGGGGCGGAGTTCGCCGACGACGTGGAACGCCAAGCGCGCCGCGGTGCGCGCCTTCACCGTCTTCGCCTGCCAGCGGGGGTGGCTCGACGAGGACCTGGCGGCCGGGCTCTGCCGGCAGCCGCAGCCGGACTCGACCGACCGCGCCCGCGGCCGCTACGACCTCGACCGGCTGCTGCGCGACAAGCGCCACCCGCTGCGGGAGCGCACCCTGTGGCGGCTGCTGTATGCGACCTTCGCCCGCGCCGACGAGATCCTCGCACTCAACGTCGAGGACCTGGACCTGCGCAACCGGCATGCCTGGATCACCCGCAAGGGCGGCGACCGCGACCGGGTGGCCTGGGACTCCACCACCGCGCGCCTGCTGTCGCGCCTGATCGGGCAACGCAGCCACGGCCCGGTGTTTCTGACCCACCGCTCCGCCAAGGGCGCCGGCCGCGGCGAAGTCGACGCGGCCGATCTGGACCCCGAAACCGGACGCGGCCGGCTGAGCTACAACGCCGCGCTGAAACTCTTCAAAGAGGCTACGGGCGGGTGGACGTTCCACGACCTGCGCCACTCCCGACTCACCCACGCCGCCGAGGACGGCGTACCGACCACCGTCCTGCGCGCCAAGTCCGGACACCGCGACCTGCGCAGCCTCAGCCGCTACGCCAAGCCCTCCGTCGAGGACGCACAACGCCAAGTCGACCAAGCACGCGAGCACCGGAACGGAAAAACACGATGATCGCGGCGAGCACCGACCATCGCCCCACCCGAGAGGACACGACCACGCACGTGCTCATCCCCGACGACGAGGACCTCCTCGGCCCGTGGCAACAAGCCGAGGACCTGCTGCGGTGACTGCACACCGACACCGCCGAGGACGAGGTCGAGCCGTGGCTGCTGCCCGTACCACTGGCCGACGCGGTGGCCCTGCGGGCCCTGGAGCGCATCTGGGACGCCCTGCGCACCGAGCTGGACGCCGTCCCCGGGGTGGGAACGGAATACGTCTGAAACTGACATCGCGGGGCTCGCGAGGTGCGGCACTGCTGGGCTGACCAGCACGAACCGGTTTCCGGGTTTCTCGGCTTCGCTCATATCGCTGATTCAGCCAGGAACGCGGCTGACTCGTCCAACGCATTCCGGCAACCGCATAGGAGCAAGCTTGGACCAACCGCACCCAATGGTCACGGTAAGTAACCACCTGCCCTATCCGCTCCCGGGAATACAGGTCACTCCAATACAAGAGCTCACCAGTCCCAGACCCCCGCCCCCGGCGGCAGGCGGGTTGCCCATGGTGGGCAGCCTCCCCGGCGGGAAACCCTGCTCACTACCGCAGCGCAACAACCTCCAAGGTCCGATGACCACCAACTTCCCGCTACTTTGCGGATCAGGGCAGCTTCGGGAGTACAGGGCCGCCGAGCAGCGTGAACGCGACCAGGCCCTGCAGCCCGCCCAAGCCGGACTTGCTCGAACACAGCAGGGCATCGGCGAGCTCGATCCGTCGGCGCAGCCGGAGGTCGCGCTCGAGCTCGACGAGCATCAGGTCGAGCCCGGTGACGACGAACTCCGTTGATCATTCGTGTCGGTTCCGTCCGACACGCTCACCCCCGAACCTGTCCGCATCGACACACACAAGGGAGCAGGCTTGCCCGCACCGCACACCGCGAACGTCAGTGTTGAGCACATCCGTGAGGGGTTGCGCATCGAGTGCGATGCCACCGTCGCCGGGCTGGTGGCCGAGGCGGTCCAGCTGTACACGCTGGAATCCGGCAGCGATCAACTCGCCGACCTGGCTCACCAACTCGGCGAGGCCACCGGCACCGACGTGACCGTAGCCGGGCTCGCTCCGTAAGTCCTTGTGGCAGCAGAAGGGGCAGCCAGAGTGGTGTTGTGGCCCTGAGTGGTCGGGTGGTCACCGTAGGATGATCGCGTGATCACTCCCGCGAGCATGCCCAGCCACCGGCCAGGACAGCATGAGCCGGTCTTTGTGGACCAGGCCACCGGTGAGACCGGCATTATGCTGCAGCGCGCCGACGCGGTGTTTTGCTTCCATCCGCACACCGGTGGCCCGCCACGGCCGATCCTGCAACCCGGTCGATATCGCCGCGCCGACACCACCACCGACACACGGCGAGGCCAGCCCCGGCGCCGCCGGGCGGGCCGCGCACGCGCCAGCCGAGACGACCGCTCCGGCGAGGCGGTGCCCGAGCCGGGTGAATCGGGCCGGTGGTGCCCGTCGGGGCACGGGGCGGTCTCGAAGGTCAGGTGCCCGCCCGGCGGCCGTCTCGTGACAGCGTGCCAGTATCGGCGGCCACCGGGCCGGGTAGGGGCGTGGGTAGCAATGGAATCGTGCGTGGCGCTACGGCGTCCAGTTTGCTGAACACCCGTGGGATGCTGCTCTCGCGTGGCGATCAACGAACGGGTCGAGGCCGGACGGCGGGAACGTCGGGTGTTGCGGGTGGCGTGGCGATGGGACCAGGCCGAGCGTGAGCGCGCGTGGGCGCTGGCTTCGGCGCGTGCCGAGGGAGTGTCGGTCCGAACGTTGGCGAGGGCGGCGGGATTGTCGCCGTCGCGGGTGCATCAGCTTGTCACCGCCGTCGACCTGGCCGAAGCCGAGACCGCGCGGGCCGAGTTGCGAGCGGCGGACTGGCCCTGCCCGGAAAACCCGGACGAGGAGGATGACCCTGAATTGACCGGCCGGGATGCGGTGGCCGACCGGCTCTGCGACGAGGTGGCCTGGCTGGTCCAGTTGGACACCGGTCGCTACCCACCGGGGGTGAACCCGGGGTGTGAGGAACATCGGAACGACAGACAGCGCTAAGGCTGTCGATGCAGGTCACCGTGCTGATTCGGTGGCGCCGCGACCCGGTGTCGTCTCGCCTGATGCGAGTTTCCCGCATCGGATGTGGTCGTGCCTATCGCAGATGAGCACGCCGTGTCGGCCTGTCCGTCCGAGTCGTCCACGCTGGCCAGTGAAGTGCGGGTCGGGATGTACCGCAGATAGTCCGGGGCTATCTGCGGAACCCCCGAACGTGTCCTCGCACCTCCGACACGCACCTCGCTGACCAGCAGCATCAACGCTTAGCGCCAGTTTTCGTTCCGATGTTCCTCAGGCCCCGGAACAAGATCGTCAACGAAAGAAAAAGCAGCACACAGCTTGATCAGAGCTTAGCGCTGTCTGTCGTTCGGATGTTCCTCAAGCCCCTGCCCGTGCACATCGCCACGACCGTGAGGCCTATGCGAACGCCAAGCAGGCGTTCGTCCGCCGTGTGCTCGAGCGGAACTCGTAACCGGCCCACCCACCCGATAGGGGATCCCCAGCTGAGACGGCTGTTCGGTGTAGAAGCCAGCTTCCTGTACCGCGATGAGTTCGGGCCAGTTGCGGAGTCGGTACCGGATGAGTGACGTTCCTGCGGGGAGAGGAGCAGAGATGGCGACGTTCGTACTGATCCCCGGTGCCGGCGGTGCCGGCGAGGTGTACTGGCGCGAGGCCGCGGCCGAGCTCGAAGCGCGCGGGCACACCGCGATCCCGGTCGAGATCGAGGGCGACGACCCGGCGCTGGGCCTGCGCGAGTACGCGGTCATCACCGACCAGGCGATCGGCGAGCACCGCGAGGTCGTGCTCGTCGCGCAGTCGATGGGCGCCTTCACCGCGCCGATGATCAGCAAAAGCGATGCCATCGCCCGCATCGTTCTGCTCAACGCGATGATTCCGATTCCCGGCGAGTCGCCCGGGGAGTGGTTCGAGGCCACCGGCTCGGGCGAGGCTCGCCAAGCTGCCAACGAAGCGGCCGAACGGTCGAACGAGTTCGACCTCGAGGAGGTCTTCCTGCACGACATCCCCGACGACGTGAAGGCCGACATGGCCGAGGGTGATCGCGAACCGGCCGAGACACCGTTCGCACAGCCGTGCACCTTCGAGGCGTGGCCGGATGTCCCGATCCACGTCCTGGTCGGCGCTGACGACCGCCTGTTCCCGGCCGAGTTCCAGGTGCGGGTCGCCCGCAATCGGCTCGGCGTCGAGGCCGACGTGATGCCCGGAGGGCACATGGCGGCCAAGAGCCGTCCGGTCGAACTCGCCGAGCGACTGATCGCATACCTGGACGCCGGCACATCGTCAGACGAGCTCAGTACGGCCGAGGTCGGCTTCGACCTCGCCGACGCCGCGGCCGAGATGCGGCGAGTCGCGGCCGGCGTCCGCGATAACCAGCTCGACGCCCCGACGCCGTGTGCCGACTGGACCGTACGTGACCTCGCCGCCCATGTGCGCGGGCTGACCAAGGCGTTCACGCACACCGCGCGCCACGAGCACCCAGGCGAGCCGCCACCCGACGGTGCGAAGCTGCCCGACAACTGGCGCGAGCAGCTCAACCGCGACCTCGACACGCTCGTCGCGGCCTGGCGAGAGCCGTCGGCATGGCAGGGCGAGGCCGAGGCCGGCGGTTTCACCATGCCGTCGACCGAGCTCGCGACCGTCGTGCTCGACGAACTCGTCCTGCACGGCTGGGACCTCGCCCGCGCCACCGGTCAGAGCTTCACCGCGACCGACCACGACGTCGCCATCTGTACCGGCTTCGCCGCCGCGATGTCCACGCCCGACACGCTCGACAGTCGCGAGGGACTGTACGGGCCGACCGTCGACACCGGCACCGACCCAGCACCGCTCGATGCCCTGCTCGGACTTGCCGGCCGCGATCCCGGACGACCATCGTGATCTAGGGGTCTGAAGAAGAGTCGGGAAGGATTGAACGTTATCGCTGGTCACCAAGCTGGCTCAGTCTTCGGCGGAAACTGGCCAAGTGCTCGCCTCCGAGGCTGTGACCAGCTGCGGTGATCATTAGCGTTTAATCTGTCACGGATCTTCCCCAGACCCCGAAACCCTCCGGCGGTGGACGCCAGCGGCGCCGCAGCTACACCAGCGAGCAACTGAACAACTACCAACTCGAACCCGTGCGCAGCGACTCCGGCGAGATCCTGCGCTACACCGTGGTTTTGGCCGGTGACCGGATCGGCACCATCACCCGCCCCCCGTACCGCAACCGCGGCTGGCAGGCGCAGACCACCACCGGGCCCTCCTGCCCCCACAGTGGACCCGGCCGCTACGCGGCCACCCGCCAGGTCGCTGTCGTCGATCTGCTGCTCGAGCTCGGCATCACCAGCACCGACCGCTGAAACCCACTGGCCAGCACGTCATGGCATTCTGAGGTCACCACGGTTCGTTGGTGACCGGCGAAGGAGGTGAGGATGGTCGCAGGCGGTGTTGTTCTGATGCTGGCCGGAGCGGTGGTGCTGACCAGCTCGGCGCTCGCGCTGTCCCGAGCCAACCCCACGGCCGTGTTGCCGCGCTGGTCGAATCCGCCTCGCCAGCCTGTTCGGGCCCGGTTGCTGCGTGGCGCCGGAGCCGGTCTGGCCGTCTACGGCAGTATCTTGCTCTCGTCCCTGTTCGGATACTGGTCGGTCGGGCTCATCGCCGTCGCCTTCGCCGGTGTGCTCGGTGTCCACGGGCAGCACAACCGGCAGGTACGTACCGCGTGTCGGACCGAATAGGCCGGGTGCCGCCACACGGTCCCGGGTGTGCCGACGCCGTGTGCCCGGTGTTGCCTGCTCTCGTGGTGGACCGGTGGGGCGGGCTACGGTGTGGGTCATGGCCAGATGGGGTGGTCCGACGTGGGGCGCGGTGACCCGCCTCGATCGCGGGATCGTGGCCCACCCGTGGCTGGCGGCGCTGTCCACCACGGGGGGTGCCGGAGGGGTCGCGGTGCTGCTTGAGGTGCTCACGCCCGCCAGCCGCACGATGGGACTCGGGTTGCTGCCGGTGCTGGCGCTGGTCAGTTACCTGCTGCTGTTTTTGCCGATGAGCAAGCACTATCGCCGCCGACCACCCCGGCAAGACTGACCGGCACCTCGGCCCGGGTGCCGGACTGTGGGCCCCCGCACCTCGCCGACGGTGTCCGCACCGCGGGAGCAGATGCCGGGCTCCTTCCCGTAGCGGGTCGCCAGCCGCGTGTAACGGCTGGTCTGGATCCCCAAGGGCGGGATACGGTCGCGGATCAGTACAGACTGCGAGGTGGGGAGTGGGCAGGGGACGCCACGAACGCAGTGATGACCCGTACAGGCAGCCTCCGGAGGTGGCCGCCGGGGTGGATGTGGACAGTCCGAACTCGGCGCGGATGTATGACTACTACCTCGGCGGGGCGGCGAACTTCGCCGTCGACCGCGAAGCCGCCGAGGCCGGGCTGGTCGCCATGCTCTACGCACGTCACTACGCCCAGGCCAACCGGTCGTTTCTCGGTCGGGCGGTGACCCACCTGTGCCGGCGCGGCATCGATCAGTTCCTCGACCTCGGCAGTGGGGTGCCCACGGTGGGCAACGTCCACGACATCGCTGGCCGCCACAACCCCCGGGCGCGGGTGGCCTACGTCGATCACGAACCGGTGGCCGTGGCTCACGCCCACCGGATGCTGGCCGATTACGACCACGTGACCATCACCTAGGCCGACATCCGCGACCCGCAGACCGTGCTGGCCGCGCCCGGAGTGGCCGGACTGCTGGACTTCGACCGGCCGGTGGCCGTGTTGGCCGTGGCCGTCCTCCCGTTCGTGCCCGACCAGCAGGAGGCACAGGCGGTCCTCCGCCTACCGGCAGGCCACCCCGGCCGGAAGCGCCCTGGTGCTGTCGCACATCGCCGCGCTGAGCGCCACCTCGCAGCAGGTCGCCGATGCCGAGGCGGTCATGGCCCGCACCCCCACACCGGTGCGCTGGCGCACCCACCAGGAGATCGCTGCCCTGCTGACCGGCTACCAACTCCTGGACCCCGGCCTCGTGTCCGTGGACCACTGGCACCCCGCCGACCCGGTCTCCGACCACCAGGCCGCCCAAGCCAACGTCTACGGCACCGTCGGACTCCTACCACCCCACGCTCCCGAAGACAGACTTCACCTCTCGACCTGAATCAGGCCCGCCCCGTCCTCACTGAGGACGGGGCGGGCCTGATTCAGAAGGACAGAACTATGCCCACCAGCAGAAGCAGTCCTGCCATGATCGCGGTTGCGATCAGCAGGAAGAGTCCGATTCCCGTCAGGGACACAGGCTCCGGAGATGGCCGGTCCTGTTCGGCAGGAGGAGGGCCAAGTTGCCTGTCCTGTCGGTCTCGCCCCAACTGAACGAGGGGCGAGGTGTTTCCTCCGGGCACGCGGTGCTGTGGACGAGCGTGGAGGCCTTGCCAGGCGTCGAGGTAATGCTCGGCGTCCTCAGGGGCTCGCCCGGTTGCTTTGCACAGTACGACAAGCAGCGTACGCAGGTGTTCTTTCTTGTTTTGGTCAGGCAGCTTCTGTCCGGTGACATAGGCAGAGAGGGCGGATCTGGCCCAGGCATGAGCGGAATCGTGTCCACGCATCTTCATTGCCAGGTCCCGCAGGCTCAGGCCCGCCTGTTCGGCGAGCTTGGCCAGCGCCTGCTGAAACTCGGCTGCGGTGGTGATCTGGGCGATGTCGTCGGGTGGCGCGCCGCGCTGCTGCAGTTGGGAGGACAGCAGAGCATGGATACGCAGACAGACCTGGCGGGACTCCTCGTCGGTTTCCAGAGCATATAGCAGCCGTTCGTAGGTCTTTCGTTCCACCAGATCCGGGCCGGGATCGAAGGCCCGCTGTATCTCGGAGATAGATACTTCACTGACCGCAGACAGCACCTCAGTCGTCCAGAGCGTGCCGCTGACGGGCTGCTGGTACAGCTGTTCCAGAGTGCGCCGTAACGTCGCGGCGTGGTGGTACTTGTCGCTCCCGAACCAGAAGTGATCCGGCACGCCCGCGCGGGGTCGCGAGGGAGGCGAAGCATTCATCGTCAGCACCACCGTTCCGCGCCGTCAGTCTGCGTAGGGTTCGGTCCAGGGCCTAGCGCGGGAACGGTGACCGTCACCAGCCAGGCCGCGATGCTGGCAGCCACCGTCAAAGGCTGGCCCACCAGCACCATCAGGGTCACGAAGACAGTGACCACAGCCAGGGCGACGAGCTGGGCGCGCGAGCTGGCCCCGCACGTAGTACGCGGCGACGAGGGCAACGGATTCGGCAAAACAGACATCAGGTGATCTCTCCACAGTGAGGGTCGGTCGAGCACGCGTCGAACTTCTCCCTGCGGAAGCAACGCACGGTGGTGGCCAGCCACTCTCCCGCCGGGGTTTTTTCATCATGGAGCAGAACCACACGGCCACGGAAACAAGCGCTGTCCACTTTCAAACCTCACGGGAGTGATCTACAGCACGATTTCGCGGGCTCCCCCCATGTCGGGCCTCACACCGCAGCAACCCCAGGTGTGCAGGGAAAACAACTTGCGAGAGGAGCGGCGTCACATGTTTCCGCTGGTCTCAGGCTCTGCCAGGGGGATGTCCACCTCCCTTTCCGGCGAGCCGTACCGGCTGAGGCTGAGCCTTACAGTCAAGCCTCGGAAGGGGCCGAACCCGAACCTGAGCAGGCCAAACAGGTTCCCTCGTGTTTGGCCGTTCGACATCAGGTGCCCGGGCGTTGTGGCACGCGAGCGCGCCCGGGGGCCAGTATCAGACTCTCTGCCTGTCCGAAACCGCTGGTCGCAGACCTTACAGGGCCTGTGCAGAAGTAGGGTCGTTACGGGAAAACCCCGGTCAGCAGGCTAAGACTGGCCACAGAGGATGGATGAAGCAGGGTGAACTTGCTGCTCGCGGCCCCTGTTGGATCCAGTAGGCCATCACAAGCCCCTGGTCATATCCGCAGTAGGCACATACTGTTTTCCCCACACCGCCCGAGGCAGGGATCCCTCCCTGGTAACAGGCGCGACCAGCGAAAACGTAGTCCGCGAAGAAGGCGCCCAAGCTTCTCGATCGAAGAGCCGCCGTGCCGCCGCCGAGCTAGAGGACGGCACGGGTGCGGAGTAGTCGCAAATGTCAGAACAGCGTGGCCTGCACTGCGGTGCTCCCGGTGTCTGCGGTGTCGTCTTCGCCGCGCAGGCGCCGGCACCTCCGGCAGGTCACCGGTCTGCGGGTGGCCGACAGTTCGCTGTGGGTGCCGTGTCCGGTGAAGCCCTGGCGGCACGCGGGTGCGGGCAGGGTGAGGTCGTCGATCCAGTCCAGCCACGTCGTCGCGTGCACAACTTGTGATTGGCCGACGTGCAGGTTCCTGTCGGCGAACGCCCGCTGCTGGGCGGCGGCGAACCGCGCCGGATCACGCCGCCGTCGCCCATCGCGACCCGGCGGGGGAGCGAACGGCACGATCTCGGCACCCTGGTCGTCGTGCTCGGCGGGATCGGCGGGCATGCGCCCAGTATGGGCTTCCGTGGCCGCGAGCGACAGGAGCCAGGATCAGAGCGAGGATCACAGAGCGGTTTTTGCGACGCGGCTGGACGGGATAATCCCCGGAGAGTCGCGCACGGCCACAATGCCGTCTCATTTTCCCACAGAGAAAAATAACCTGCTCATGGACTTGGTTGATCGGGGGGAGATTTCACTCCTTGGCCATGTCGACGAACCGGGAGTAGTGCAGCTGGTGGGCCACGGTGACCGTGGTGGGCGGGCCTTGGCGGTGTTTGGCCAGGATCAGGTCGGCCTCGCCCATGCGGGGGTCGTCGCGCTCGACGGCGTCGGGCCGGTGGATGAGGATGATGTTGTCGGCGACCTGGTGGATCGTGTCGGACTCGCGGAGGTCGCTGAGAGCCGGGCGCCTGTCGGCGCGGTTGTCTACGGAACGTCCCAGTTCGGCGGTGACCACGACAGGCACGTCGAGCTCGCGGGCCAGGGTTTTCACACGGCGTACTGCGGTGGATAGCTCGCGTTCACGGCTGGCCCCGGCCTCAACCGAGGCGGTCAGGGACGCCGGGGAATCCACGGCGATCAGGCCCATCGGGTGTTGGGCACACAGCTCGGTGGCCTCGGCGGCCACGGCTTCGACGGAAGCGGCCGGGGTGCTGTTGAGCCACAACGGTGCCTCGGCGAGTTCGGACATGCGCCGTGCCAGGCGGGTCCAGTCGTCGTCGCTGTTCATGCGCCCGCCGCGCATGTCGCCCAGCCGGATGCGGGCTTCGGCGGACAGGATGCGCTGGTTGATCTCCGTGGCTGGCAACTCCAGGTTGAACAAGGCTGCGCCAAGTCCGTGTTTGATCGTGCAGCCGCGTACGAAGTCCAACAGGAGGGTGCTGCGTCCGACTCCAGGGCGGGAGGCGAGCACGGTCAGCGTGCCGGGACGTAACCCCGTCGTTATGGCATCCAGATCGGTGAATCCAGTCGGCAAGCCAACGGATTCACCTCCTCGACTGGCTACGTCGT
This sequence comes from Halosaccharopolyspora lacisalsi, assembly GCF_014137975.1. Classification (GTDB taxonomy): domain Bacteria; phylum Actinomycetota; class Actinomycetes; order Mycobacteriales; family Pseudonocardiaceae; genus Halosaccharopolyspora; species Halosaccharopolyspora lacisalsi. The sequence goes on from NZ_JACGWZ010000001.1 coordinate 1,253,908, forward strand.
CGATCTCATCCATCGTGGGCTGCGACAGATCGTTCCACTGCCTCGTGGGGGTCAAGGGGTCTGGGGAAGAACCGTGCGAAATTGAACGCTAAGCCCTTGATCGCAGGTCAGCATGCGGTGGCGGATACGGGGTGTGTCGCTGGAGTTTCTGAGCGGTGAGCAGGTCGAGGCATTCGGCCGGTTCACGGGTGTGCCATCGCGGTCGGAGTTGGACCGGTTTTGCGTGCTCAGCGACACCGACGTGCAGCGGGCGCGGCAGCGGCGCCGGCCACAGAACCGACTCGGCTTCGCCGTGCAGCTGGTGACGGTGCGCATGCTTGGCCGGTTCTTGCCGGATCCGCTGGAGGTGCCCTGGGAGATCGTCGAACAACTGGCTGGCCAGGTCGATGTCGACGATCCGTCGTGTCTGAAGCAGTACGCCCAGCGTTTGCCCACCCAGCATGAGCACACCCGTGAGATCACGGTGATATATGGCTACCGCGCGTTCGAGGATGCGCAGGCGCAGCAGGAGTTTCGCGAGTTCGTTGCCGCGCGGGCGTGGACGAGCACCGAGGGGCCACGCAAGCTGTTCGAGCGGGCCACGGTCTGGTTGCTGCGTCACAAAGTGTTGTTGCCGGGAATTACCACGTTGAGCCGGCGCGTGGGCGAGATCCGTGACGAACAGGCCCAACGGCTGTACACGGCGGTGGGTGCACTGGTGTCGCCGGAGCAGGCCGACGAGTTGGAACAACTGGTTCGGGTTGGTGACGGGGCGCGGCTGTCGGAGTTGGAGAGGCTGCGCCGTTCTCCGACGGAGAACACGCCCACGGAGCTGGCACGGCAGGTGGAGCGGCTCGGCGAGCTGCGCGGGTTAGAGCTGTCCGAACTGGACATCTCGCGGATCCCACAGAACCGGCTGTGGCACCTGGCCCTCTACGGGCTGGGCACCAAGGCCGCGACCATTCGCGGGCTGAGCTCGGCCCGGAAGACGGCCACGTTGGTGGCAATGGGACGAGTGCTGACCCAGCAGGCCACTGACGACACCCTGGATGTCTTCGACACGCTGGTGCGGGAGAACCTGATCCGCCGCGCTGAACGCGAGTCAGCCAAGACTCGACTGCACTCCTTGCCGAGGCTCTCTCGCGCCTCGATCACTGTGGCCACGGGGTTGAAAACGGTGCTGGGCCAGTTACGTCAGGATTCCGATCAGGCGGTGGATGCTGATGCGGTGTGGACCGCACTGGAGACCGCGGTGGGCCAGGCCCAGCTGGCCGAAGCCCTGGACGCGGTCGAGGAGCTGACCGCCGACCAGGGCGATCCAGATGCCGCGGCTCGGGCCGAACTGCTCGATCGGTTTCCCACCCTCCGCAAGGCCGTGGCGTCGCTGGTTGAGGTCCCGTTCGGGGCGGCTGAGGGCGGCACTGCGACGCTGGCGGAGTTCCGGCGGTTGCCGCAGCTGTTTCCCGGCCGGTGCCGCAAGCTTTCGACCGCGCAGATTCAGTCCGAGTTGGTGGGCCCGTCCTGGCGGCGCCTGGTGTTGGGTAACCCGGATCTGGCCGCCGATCAGGTCGATCAGCGCGCCTACATTTCTGCGGTCACCGAAGCGTTCCATAGTCGGCTGCGCCGCGGGGATGTGTTCGCCCACGGTGGACTGCGCTGGGCTGATCCGCGCGAGAAGCTGCTGGACGAAGCCCAGTGGCAGGCAGCCAAGCCCGAGGTGCTGACCAGCCTGGAACTGCCGGAGGATCCGCAGCCGCATCTGGGACAGCTGGCGGGCAAGCTTGATACCGCTTACCGGGTTGTGGCCGATCGCGGACAGGACAGCGAACCACAGGCTGCGACCGTCGGCGCGGACGGTCGCCTGCACCTGGACAAACTGGAGCCGCAGGAATCGCCCGAGGAGGCCACTGAGCTGTCCCGGCTGTGTGCGGCGATGCTCCCAGAAGTCGACTTGCCGGACCTGATGATGGAGGTGCACGGCTGGACCGGGTGCCTGGAGGAGTACACGCACCTGTCCGAGACCGAGGCCCGCATGAGTGAGCTGCCGCTGTCGGTAGCGGCGTGCCTGGTCGCTGAGGCTTGCAACGTGGGTTTCACCCCGGTGATCCACTCCGGGCATCCCGCGTTGCGCCGAGACCGGCTCTCGCATGTGCAGCAAAACTACCTGCGACCTGACACGCACCGGGCGGCCAACGCGCGGCTGCTGGAGCGGCACAACACCCTCGATCTGGTGGGCCAGTGGGGCACCGGTGCGGTGGCCTCGGTCGACGGGTTGCGGTTCGTCGTGCCGTCGGCCAGCGTCCGCACGGGGGCGAACCCGCGGTATTTCGGCCAGCGCGGCAAGGGCGTGACCTGGCTGAACTACGTCAACGACCAGGTCGCCGGGCTCGGCGGGCTCGTGGTCACCGGCACCGTCCGCGACAGCCTGCACGTGCTCGACGGACTCTTGGACCTCGACGGCGGCCCACGCCCAGAGATGATCGCCACGGACACGGCCAGCTATTCCGACCAAGTCTTCGGGTTGTTCGCACTGCTGGGGTATCAGTTCTCGCCGCGGTTGGCCGACATGCCCGATCAGAAGTTCTGGCGCATGGATCCGGCCGCCGATTACGGGCCGCTGAACGCGCTGGTCCCGGACCGCAGGCACGTGCTGGATCTGGAGCTGATCCAGCGCAACTGGCCCGACCTGCTGCGCGTGGCCGGTTCGCTGTCCACCGGGGCGATGAAAGCCTCGGAGCTGATGCGGCTGACCCAGGGCGGCGGGAGTCCGACCACCCTGGGCAAAGCCCTGGCCGAATACGGCCGCATCGCCAAAACCCTGCACATGCTGGCCTTCGTCGATGCTGATGAGACCTACCGGCGACGCATCCACACCCAGCTCAACACCCAAGAAAGCCGGCATGCGCTGGCACGGCGGATCTTTCACGGCAAGCGTGGTCAGCTCTATCAGCCCTATCGACAAGGTCAGGAAGACCAGCTCGGCGCGCTCGGGCTGGTGCTGAACATGGTCGTGCTCTGGAACACCCTCTACCTCGACGCCATCGTCAAACACCTGCGCAGGCAGAACTATCCCGTCCGCGACGAGGACGTGGCCCGCCTATCTCCGCTCGGATGGCGACACATCAACGTGCAAGGCCGCTACGCCTTCACCAACAGCCCACCGAACGAACTCCGCCCGCTGCGCGATCCCACCAGCCCCGACGACGAACTCTGAACCCCTGTACGGATGGGATCACTGACCGGACGTTTGATCTTCCTTCTCAGCGGCTGTGCTATTCGCCTGAAGGTTGTCCGGGTGCAGGACGAACGCGGCGATCGTCGCTCCGGCAAGCGCGCAGCCTGCGGCGGTGAGCAACGTGACGGTTTGGGCTTCGGTGAAAGCAGTCCGCGCCGCCTCGGCCAGCGCGGCTTTGTCGGTATCTGTGCTGCTGTACGCGAGGCTGGCCGCGAGCGATCGGCCGGCATCCTCGGGAATGCTGCCGGGTAGGCCGGCGCGGTAGACGACGGCGAGGAGGCTGCCGAGGATCGCGACCCCGAGGGCGGTGCCGAGTTGTTGGTGAGTGTCGTTGAGCGCGGACCCCATTCCGGCCCGTGATTGCGGGACGGCGCCGAGAACAGTGCTGTAGGTGGCCGGGCTGGAGAATCCCGTGCCACTACCAGCCAACACCAGCCCGATCGCCACAGTCACGTAGGAGCTGGCCGGGGTGAGGGTCGCGAGGACGACGAACCCGCTGGCCGTGACGGCGAAGCCGAGCATGATCGAGCGCCGGGCACCGATGCGGGCCGGTGCGCGACTGCCGACCGTGGAGCCTGCCACGGTGCCGAGGGCTAGGGGAATGATGGCTAATCCGGCCTGCAGCGCCGTGTGCCCGCGTACGAGCTGGAGGTATTGCAGCAGTACGAACAGCACGCTGCCGGTGCCCAAAGTCAACAGGGCGGCTGCAGCGCTGGCCCCGGCGAAGGCCCGGTCACGGTAGAGCGTGAAATCGACCATCGGTGCTGCGGCGTGGTATTGGCGCCAACCGAACACCCCGAGAGCAACCAGTGCGATGCTCGCGGCGACCGGTACGAGTGGGGAGCCCGCGCCGGTCTCACCGAGGGTGATGATCGCGGTGGTCAGTGCCACCATCCCGACCGTGACCAGCGCGGCCCCGCCGATGTCGAGTCGCCGGGCGTTGTCGTCGCGGAAGTTGGGCACCAGCCGTGCGATCCCGACCAGCGCTACGGCCACAATCGGAATATTGATCAGGAACACGCCGCCCCAGCTCCAGGCCGCCACGAGGGCACCACCGGCGACCGGGCCGACTGCCATGGCCACCGAGGCGACAGCGGCCCACACCGCGAACGCCTTCGGGCGCTCACCGGTGGGGAAGGCATGAACCAGTACGGCCAGCGTGGCGGGCATGATCAGCGCGGCGCCCACCCCCATCACCGCGCGCATCGCGATCAACCACCACACCGACCAGGCCGCGAGCGCCGCGACCGAGGCGAGACCGAACACGACGAGCCCAACCAGCACCGTGCGGCGATGCCCGTAACGATCCGAGGCCACCCCGGCAGCAACCAGCAGGCCGGCGAACACGACCACGTAGGCATCGATCACCGCCTGCAAGCCGGCGGTGGACGCGTCGAACGCTTGCCCGATCGCCGGTATCGCCACGTTGACCACCGTGTTGTCCATGACGATCACCAACAAGGCCGCGCACAACGCGACCAGGATCGACCACCGCCGCGGATGGCCCTCTTCGTCGTCCCTCGCTGACTCGGCCGCCGCCATCCCATGCCTCCTGTCCAGGTAGTCCTACAATGCAGGACTACTGTAGACCTACACTGTAGGGCTATGCGGTGGGGTGGATGCATCCGTTGGTTACGATGCGGCGGATGAGCCCGAAGCGTGGCGGCACCGGCCCTCACACCCCCGGGGCGATCTGGCTACGGACTCGTGCTCCCGGGCGCAACACCGGCAGCGAACTCAGCCGCGAACGCATCGCCGACGCGACCGTTACCGTCCTCGATCGCGACGGCATGAGCGGACTCAGCCTGCGACGACTAGCCACCACGCTGAACGTGCACGCCACGACGCTCTACTGGCACGTCGCCACCCGAGACGACCTGCTCGACCTCGCCCTCGACGCCGTGTTCGGCGAAGTCGTTCTTCCTGAGACGCACGCGCACGACTGGACACACGACATCACCGGTTACATGCACGGCCTGCGCACCGCGTTGCTCCAACATCCCTGGTCAGGCGCCCTGGCCAGCAGTCGCCCTTTGCTGGGCCCCAACGCGCTGGCCCGGGCCGAATTCGTACACGCCGCCCTGGCCAGCGCCGGATTCACCGAGCTGGACCTCACCGCCGCCGCCGCCGCCATCTCCAACTACGTCATCGGCACGGTTGCCACCGAGACCTCCTGGCAACACGTAGACGAGACCCCCGCACGCCAAGCCCTCAACGAACACCTCCACCACCACGCCGCGCTCTACCCCACCCTCGCTACCCAACCCCCACCCATTGACACCACGTGGGAAGCCCACTTCACGCGGGGAATGACCTTCCTGCTCGCCGGTCTCACAGCCCAGCTATCCCGCGACCAGTGAGGAACCGCTTGCGTACATCCGCCGACGCAGCGGGCGGCGTGCCGTGGCCTGGACCTGCGGCGTTGCAGATACCCCGTACGGTGAAAATTCCGATCGTCGGGGGCTAACCGTACGCTCGCCCGCCATGAGCGCCACGATCATCGGCTACGCCCGCTGCTCCACCGACGAACAAGACCTCACCGCCCAACAACAGCGCCTGGCCGAGCTCGGCGTCGCCGACGAGCGGATCTATCTCGACCACGGGCTGACCGGCACCACCCGAGCCCGCCCCGGTCTCGATCAGGCGCTCGCCGCCGTCCGCCAGGGCGACACGCTCGCGGTCCCGAAACTCGACCGGCTTGCCCGATCGGTGCCCGACGCTCGCGCCATCGGCGACTCACTCTGGCCGAACGAGGCATCAAGCTCTCCCTCTGCGGACAGGTCTACGACCCGGCCGACCCCATGGGCAAGATGTTCTTCAACATCCTGGCCACCTTCGCCGAGTTCGAAGTCGACCTGCTGCGGGCCAGGACGAAGGAAAGCATGGCTGTGGCCAAGGCCAAGGGCAAGCTGCGCGGCAAGCAGCCCAAGCTCTCGGCTAAGCAACAGCGCGAACTCGTGCGCATGTACGGCACCGGCGAGTACACCATCGCTGACCTCGCCGAGCTCTTCACAGTCTCCCGGACCACGATCTACCGCACCCTGCAGCGCGAGCCGAACGGGCAAGCGCGCTGACCTGCGATCAAGGGTTTAGCGTTCAATCTCGCACGGCTCTTCCCCAGACCCCGAGTAGCGGCCGAGCATGTTGGGGTTCCGGTAAGGGTCGTGTCGTCAGGTGCCGTCGAACATGACCTGTGCCAGGACCGGGTCGGCGATCCGGCAGCACCGTTCTGACCACCACGAACTCCTTGGCGGCTCGGGACGGTTTCAGGATCAGTCAGTTGTTCATGGAGACCAGGCGTTGGTCCGCGTCGGAGTGCGGGGAATCGTCGATTTCCAGGCGTGCGGCTGCGATCTGGCGGCGTCCCCAGCGTTCGCTGTAGCCGTAGCGCCTGCCGAGTTCGCCGCCGGTGAGAGGCTCGCCGGCTTCCAACGACAGCCGGTAGTCGCGGCGGGCGAAGGTGCGCTTGTCCTCGTCGGCGATTTCGCCCTCGGCCGGGACCGGAGGCAAGTGTTGGGTCGGCTCGTCGTCGCTGTCCGCAAGTTCCGGGCCGGGGGCCGCCGGGGGCGGTTGCGGCGGTGTCTGCTCGGGGAGCGAGGTGGGTTCGGCGGACCGGTGTTGTCCGGTCGCGAGCTCGGTGGGGGCGAGCGTGCTCGCCGAGCCGGCCGGCTCGGCATGCCCGGGGTGCGGATCATGCCGGACGGCGGACACCTTGGCCGCGCTGGTGGTGAGCTGGTGAGGGGTGTGCCGGACGGTGGGTTCTTCGGCGGACTCGTGGGCGACCACGGCCAGGCCGGCGATTTCCGAGACGGGGATGTCGGTGACTTGCTGGCGGAACGCACTGGAGGTGCCGTCGCGGTCGAGCATCCAGCGCAGCAGCAGCAACCCGGGGCGCAGACGCAGTCGGCGCTTGCCGTGGCGTTCCTCGTAGTCGGCGCGGAGTTCGGCCAGGACCACGTCGAAAACCGCCACGGCCGCGATCGGGAGCCCGGCGGCCACGATCCGGGCCTCGGGAGAGATTTGATGGATCCAGTTGATCCAACTGGAGATCGCAGTGAACGTCCACATCAGCAAGCGCCCCCGGACCGCGCTGCGCCCATAGATCGAGGCCCGGTAAGTGATCAGGGTGGCCCCGAAGGCAGCCCCGTCGAAAGTGCCGGGTACCAGCCAGGCAGTCCAGTAGCTAAAGCCGACCATCTGGTCCAGGCCGTAGGCGTGCAGCCCGACGAAGGATGCCCCCCAGCCCATCACCGCCGCCAGGGCCACGAAACTCAACGCGGCCCGCGAAAGCCATAACCCGCTGCGCTTGGCCGCCTGCTGGGCAGTGCTCACCGTCTTGCCCCCGACGCTGGCGAGAGGACTGGTCCGCGCCGGCGCCACATCGCCAGCTCACCATGGCACCGGCGCGCAGCCTAGATCACGCGTTCGACTACAAGCCGATCGGGAACCCGCCGCTGTCCGGTCAGCCGCGGACTGGTCTCCGTGCCGGTGCGACTGCACCTGGTGTGACATGCCCCTTACCGGCCTCGTACTCCTGAAGCTGTCCTGAGGGGCAGAGTGAGCCGATCGGTTCGGGGCGGGCATCTCGTGTCGTGGGCGCGGCGCCGCGCCCAGGATGCTGCCCGTCCTGACGAGATCCCCGGCCAAGGTTCCGGCGAGCCGTGACCCCTGCCGTGGCGAGGTTGGCAGGGGGCAGACTCACGGTATGAGTGAACACCCCAACGAGGTCGAGCAGGACGAAACCAGGTCGTCGGTGGCGCCGGGGGTGGCCGCGGCGATGCGGGAGGTGCGGCGCGTGGCCGCGGGTACCGGGGAGGTGGCCGGCCGGGTGGCTACCGGGCGTCTCGGTGGTGGCCGTCGCACTGTGGCCGACGGCGACGGCGAGGCGTCGCCGGACGGGGGCTGAGTTCGCCCGGTGGTTTACAGGCCGATGCCTTTGACGGCGTTGTCGTCCCAGCGTTCGACGATGTGGAGGTAGCCGTAGAGCGCCGATCCGTTCGGTGACCAGCGTCCTTGGGTGGCGATGGTGGTGGCGTCGTGGCCGGCCCGTCTGGCTTCGGTGGCCAGGCCGGCGCGGAGGCCGTGGGCGGACACGCGGGTGAGGTCGAGGCCGGCGGCGGTGGCGGTGCGTTGCAGCACGAGGTTGACGGCTTGGCCGGACATGCCGGACAGGACGCGGCCGTGGCGGTCGATGCGGCGGAACGCCCGGCCGGTGGGTTCGGTGCCGAGGTGGGTGGCCAGTGCGGTGCGGTAGGCGCGCCAGGCGCGCACGGGGCAGGTGAGTGCGCTGGTGCCGTGTGGGATCGCGATGTCGGTGTCGTCGTCGGAGGTTTTGCTCGTGCGCAGGGTGACGACCAGGCCCTCGTCGGCGACGGCGACGTCGGCGGCCCACAGTCCGGCCACCTCACTACGTCGGGCGGCCATGCCGAAGGCGACCAGTAGCAGTGCCCGGTCGCGCAGCCCCAGCAGTGTGTCGTCGAGGACTCGGGACAGCTGGCGGAGTTCGGCCACGGTGATGGGCCGGGCTTTGCCGCGGCCGCGCCGCAATCCGTGCTCGGCCAGGGCCCGCTGGTACTGGCGCTGGCGTTCGGCGACGATCTCGCGGTCGTCGATGTCGAGGTCGGCCACCCCGTCGTCGCGCAGACTGCGGCGGGTGCCGGTCACGCGGCGTTCGATGGTGCGCGGGGCCGCGTCGTGGCTGATCAGCCACTCGACGAACCCGACCAGGGTGCCCACGCTCAGCTCGTGCTGGCCGATGTCGAAGGCTGAGCAGTAGGCGTTCCACGCGCGCCGGTCGGAGTCGTAGGCCCGCCGGGTGGCGGCGTTGCGGCCGGCGTCGACGTGGGCTCGGGCCGCGGCGTCCAACTCGGCCCGCACCTCGGGAGAGGCCGTGGGGCCGAACAGCGCGATCTGCGGTCCGTCGCTGTCGGCGGGTTGTCCGGAATGCTGGGGCACAGTAAGCGACCCTATCGGAAGCGAGAGGTTCCATAAGCCGACTTGGGGTCTGAGTAGTAGCGGTACAGGATTTGGCGCTGTGCACGGTTTCGGCTGGTGATCGAGGTGTCGGCACACAGCCGTGGAACGACCAAGACGGTCCCGCCCTCTGCTCCGCGCTGCCGTAACCAGGAAGGAAGCTCGTTACCGGAGGATCCCGTACTCCTACTACTCAGACCCCGGATGAGTCCTTTTCGGTCGAGCTACCTTGCGGCTCGGCGTAGCGACCTGAGAACTACGCCAACACCTGCCGACCTGGGGTGGCGGTTTGGGGTCGGGACCGCTGCACCTTTTTACGCCTGTGCCGGGGCTCACGCTCGGTCGCGGTGAGCCCCGTGTCATCAACGATGGGTCAGGCGGTGCCGTGTGTCCAACCGGAACAGCTCCCGGATTTGACGTCATTTCCGTCGATCCGGCACACGTAGTACCTGATTGTGCTTCCCTCAGGCATGCTCATGTTGTGGTCGACCACGCTTCCGGCCCCGTTGCGGTTGGTGAATTCACCGGCATTAGGCGCGTCGGAGCGTTCGTAGTACACGTACACGCCGTGGCCGTCGGCTCTTTCGTCGTAAGCGTAGAGGTGTTCGCCGTGGTCGTCGAAGACCACACGGGCGGCGCAGTACCCCTCGGTGCTACATGCCGAAGAACTTTCGCCCGCATATGCCGAGGGGACGAACAGCACACTGGCCACAGCGGCGAGAACAACAACGAGTAGCTTGCGCATGAGCGAATCTCCTCACGTCAGTAGCATGATCCGCAGCGCAGACTTCCACATTCTCTCCGCCAGTACGACCGTTTTGTAGCTTTTTCCCACGTTCGGAGCAGCCTTGGCTGGGACTGTCTCAGTTGGGGTTCCCCTGCGGACGCGACGACGTCGCGTGAGTCGTCGGTCAGGGACGGGTTGGCGGTGCGCTGAGCGCAAGGGTGATGCTTGGGTATATGGAAGATCGATACCCTGACATTGAGCCCTATGAGTTCGGCCTGTTGGAGGTCACCGACGGGCACGTCTTGTACTGGGAGACCGTCGGAGACCCGGCTGGTACGCCAGCGGTGTACCTGCACGGCGGCCCAGGATCGGGTAGCACTCACGGCGCTCGCCGCCATTTCGACCCGGGCGGCTTTCGTGCGGTTCTGTTCGATCAGCGCGGCTGCGGGCGGAGCCGTCCGTTGGCCAGCGAGCCGGATGCGGAGCTGTCCACGAACACCACCGCGCATCTGGTGGCCGACATTGAGCGGTTGCGCGAGCACTTGGGCATCGACCGGTGGATTGTCGTCGGGATCTCCTGGGGCGTGACGCTCGGCCTGGTTTATGCCCAACATCATCCGGAGCGGGTACTGGCGATGGTGCTCGGTGCGGTGACGGCGGGCACCAGGCGGGAGATCGACTGGATCACTCGGGATATGGGACGGGTCTTTCCGCGCGAGTGGGAGCGCTTTGTTGCGGCGGTACCCGCAAACGAACGCAACAAGGACCTCTGTGCCGCCTACGCTCGGCTGTTGGCCAGCCCCGATCTCCACACTCGGGAAGAGGCGGCACGGCAGTGGTGCGCTTGGGAGGACACGCACGTGTCGTTGATGCCAGGCTGGACACCGAACCCAAGGTACGAGGACACGGCGTTTCGCATGATCTTCGCTCGGCTCGTGACCCACTACTGGAGCCACGGTTGCTTCCTGGCCGACGATCAGGTCCTCAACGCGATGGACCGACTGAGCGACATTCCCGCGGTGTTGATCCACGGACGCTTCGACGTCTCCGGGCCGCTGGACACTGCCTGGCAGCTCCACCGAGCCTGGCCGGGCAGTCAACTCGTCGTTGTCGACGATGCCGGCCACGGGGGCGGCAGCTTCACCAGCGAACTCATCGCCGCCTTGGACTCCTTCCACACACTCAACCTGCCTCGCTGAGGGATCCCCTTCGTACAGAGGTTCAGAGTTCGTTGTCGGGGTCGCGTAGCGGGCGGAGCTCGCCTGGTGGGCTGCTGGCGAAGGCGTAGCGGCCTTGGACGTTGATGTGTTGCCAGCCCAGTGGTGACAGGCGGGCGAGGTCCTCGTCGCGGACGGGATAGCCCTGACGGCGCAGCTGTTTGATGGTGGTGTCGAGGTAGACGCTGTTCCAGAGTACGACCATGTTCAGTACCAGCCCGAGCGCGCCGAGTTGGTTTTCCTGGCCTTGCCGGTAGGGCTGATACAGCTGGCCGCGTTTGCCGTGGAAGATCCGGCGGGCCAGCGCGTGGCGGGACTCGGCATGTGGGGACCAACCGCCGGATACCCGGCGGTTGGTCCCCACATGCCGCGCTGTGAGGGTGGTTGGTCAGGCGTACTCGCTGTCGGCACGGCGCCGGGACTCGTGCCATCGTTGCCGTACTTCGGCGCGTTCTCCGGCGCTGAGCCCTTGAGAGTCATCCTGGCGGTCTTCCTCGCGTTCGGCGGCTTCCTCGATTCGTTTGGCAATGGCTGTGGCAGCTTCATCGCCGGTCAAGCCGTCGAACTGGCTGTCGCGGATGTCGTCATGGATGCACCGCGCGATGAATCGCAGCGTCGGCACGTGGTCCGGCGTGGTCACGGTCACGATCGTAGCGCTACTTACCAGCCACTCGCCGTAGCAACGAGGCCGGTACAGGCGAGCTTAGCGTCGGATTTCTGCCGGATGGTCCCAGTGCCCCGAGAGCACGATGATCGCGGCGAGCACCGACCATCGCCCCACCCGAGAGGACCCGACCATGCACGTGCTCATCCCCGACAGACGCAGCGCCATCGTCCGTGCCCCCCACGGGCACCCTGGCGCTGACCGCAGTGCAGGACAACACCGCCCAGCTGACCGTGCTCAATCCCTGAACTCGCTAGCTGGGCCTTTATGGCCATGACCAACTCGCCGCACGCCAAGTCCCACTACCGACGACGTAAAAGGGGGTCGGCCGGAGTACGTCAGAAACCTGCCACGGTGCCTCGACTGGAGGTGCCCTGGCCGAAAGGCGCGTCAGCTTGGCCAGCGAAGAAGCAAGCCAAAGGTCAACGGTCTTCGGTGGTAAGAGCCTGCCAGCCCCAGACCCCTCCATCGAGTCATGTCCCGAGTCGACGGAGGATGTTTGCGAGCAGAACGACCGTGTCCGACGCGATTCCTGCCTCGCGGCGGTTCGGTGTCGTCTGGTGCTTGACTTGGTGAGCTGCTGCGACGGCTCGTTTCGCCAGGCCGCGAAACTCCTCGTTCGGTGCCCCTGGCAGCTCGGCCTCGATGTAGCGATCGATACGCTGCTTGGACTTGTTGACTGGAGGTTCGGTTTCTCCAGGGCGAAGGTGCTGAGCTGGGTCGTATACGGTCCGGCTGAGCGCTTCGATCACTCCCACACAGTGGGTGCCCACTGCCCGGTAGTCCTGCGGGGTCGATGCCGTGCGGAAGCGTCGACGCAGTTCCCGGATCTCCTCATCCACGGCTGACCAACCCGTTGCGCGTCGCGGTGACACAGGCTCGGCTAGCTCGTCGAGCGAGGCCTCTTCCATCCGGGTCAGCTGTGTGACGAGTGGTTCGAAAAACGTCTCGAGTATGTCTCGACGCGCTTGCCAACTACCGCTGGCTCCATTGCGGCTCCAGTATGAACGGAACCTGGTGAAGTCACGGAACGGCAGCTCTAGCGTGATTGACAGTCGTTTCAACACAGCATGGAGTGCCCTGATCGCGAGTGCGCTTTCCTTGTCCGTGAGTCGTGCCCGACCGTGAGTGCCATAAGCTTCAAGTTCTTCGTGTACGAGGTCGGTGAGACCTTGCGCGACTTCCAGCTCATCGTGATCTGGAGTAGGTCCACGTCGAACAGCGTCGACAAGCGTGCCGTCGAACTTGAGCTTGGTCTGCCACGGCTCGGCGTTGGGCCCCCAACTGTCGTCTGCCTCGTAGAAGAAGTCATCGCTCTGCACAGCAGAAGCATCGTACTAGTCGATCTCGACGAGCAGTTTCGGCACACGTACGCCTCACAAAGCTGATCCGGCGTGGACGTCTCCGTCTGCTCACCTCCAGCACCTCTACGAGGCGACTCGCGCATCATCTCGCGCACTCTAGTCTAGTGTCAGATAATGGCGTATTACCGGACAAACAGGGAGGTAGGTCCTGGGAAAACACCCGCGAGCCTGCCCCCCTTTTGTGTCCGTTATCTGACAAATGGCCAGGAGGCGGCTCATGGCGATCGCACGACACCTGCGCTCGGTGGATGCCGGTGGCTCGCGGGCGTTCCGGTCGTCGAGGCGATCTCTGCGTTCCTGCGATGGCTGAGCACCAAGCGGGGTCCGGTCCAGGCGGGCCACCTCGTCAAAGACGGTGCGGTCCTCCAAGTCGGCGCTGCCGAGAGCGTTGACTGGACTGGCCACGGTAGACGAACTGGCCATCGAAGCCGGTGGGCAGCGGCTGCGGGCCAACGCGTGCGCATCGCTTGGGGACACCAGGCGCCGTCGACGTTCAACGCCAAACGCGCGGCTGTTGCCTCTGCGTTGTCGTACTTCCAGCGTGAGGGAGGGCTTCCCACCGACGCATAGCCATTGAAGGGACTGGGGCGCGAGCCCGAGCCGAAGTCCGCTGGTCGGGTGCGAGACCGCGGTGAGATCGATCGGCTCATCACCGCCAAAACCCGGCCCCTGCAGGGCCGGGCGCTGTTCTCCCTGCTGTACAGCACCGCCGCGCGCTGCGAGGAAGTCCTCGCCCTGGACATCGGCGACCTGGACCGCGCGAACCGGCGCGCCCGGGTGACTCGCAAGGGCGGACGGCCCGATGAGCTGATGTATGACATCCGCACCGCTCGGCTGCTCGGGCAACTGCTCGGCACCCGCACCTCGGGGCCGGTGTTCCTGTCCGACCGCACACCCCGTGATGGGACCGTCCGCGACACCGATTGCGACCCCGAAACCGGGCGGCGCCGGATGACGTATCGCACCGCCGCCCGACACCTCGCCACCGCCACCGGCGGATGGGCCCCACGACCTGCGGCACTCCCGGCTGGCCCACGCCGGCGAAGACGGCGCCACCGAGGCCGACCTGCTCAACCTCTCCGGCCACGAGGACTGTCGCACCCTCCAGCGCTACCGCACGCCTTCCAAAGAAGGTGCCCATTCCCGTCTGGGCGACCTCGACGTGCAGCGTGGCACCTGGACACAAGGCACGAACGCGATCACCATCCGACTGGCTGAGGTCGATGCCGAGCAACCGCCAGGACAGACCGCGGTGCCGCTGCCCGAGCACGAGTAAAGCGGCGTCAGGTATCAACGAAGTCCCGGCCTGGAAGTTGGCCGGGACTTCGTTGATGCTGCTAATCATCGCCGGGCTCGGTCGCCGGTCCGAAGTGATCAGGCGGTGTCGTATCTCCAGCCACTGCAGTTGGCGAAGTAGCCCCCGTACAGTTCGCAGGCCTTGTAGCGCACGGAAGTGCCCTCGGCGTAGGACAGGTTCTTGTCGACCGCAGCGCCGTAGTAGCCGTTGTAGTTGGGCACTTCGTGACGCCGGTCCCAACCGTTGCCGGTCTTGACGTCCAGCACGCCGACCGTGTCGCGGCCATCGAAGGCGTAGTCGTGCACGATGAGGTGTTCTCCGTAGGATTCGAAGTCCACCCCGGCCGAACCCTCCGCGTTGACGACGCTGCCACTGGCGTAAGCCGGTGCCGCGGCCAGCGTTACCGCTAACAGGCAACTGCCCACAGCGGCGCCGAAAGAGGTCAGGCGTCTCGTTTTGAGGTTATCCACAGCATCTCCCAGTCAGTACTTCAGCTCGCTGCCGGGCAACCCTGGATATTGTTGCCCAACAGAACTGATCCCTGGTGGATCCCTTGTAGTCTAAACAAACCAGGAAATCCGGAGAACGAGAATCAACTCGAGCAACCCGGATGGAGCAACGTCATCGACCGGAACGGCGGCACGGAGGGCCGAAACGACACCCAAGTGGATGATCGGAGTGCGCCAGTAACCTGCTCGCAGCTTCGCCCAGAAGCCTCTTCGGTACAGCACCAATAGATCGAATCCGATCATCATCAGTGACAGAAGGAGACGGCATGGGCACGGACGAAACGGCAGGTCCGATTCCGGATCGGGTCACACTGGTCGGGGTCTGCACGCGCTGCCGTTGGTGTAGCTGATCTCCATACCAGCGTGTTCGCCTCCGTCGAGCATCGTCATCGTGTGCTGGGCGATCCTGCCCGGAGTCTGCTGCACCGAGTTCTGCGCGGGCAGATCGCGAGCCATGGGACAGCGTCTGTCCCAGCGCGTCCAGCTGCCTGTCTGCTTCCACGCTCGCCGACTTTCCAGTGCTGTGACCGAGTGAAAACCACCGGCAGCAGCCGACTCGGGTCGGCTGCTGGTGTGCGCTCAGTACTCGTCGTCTTCGTCGACGATCACGCGTCCGTCGGGGCCGACCAGACGCTGTGCGTGGCCGATGGCTTCGTGTGCCTCGTCGCCGTCGACGAAGGCCGCGTACTGCCCGTTCGCGGTGGTGATCTGCCAGCCGCGGACGGGGTGGGCGGCCACGTGCAGGACCTGGGCCATGATGCCCTCCCCTCGAGTCTCGGTGGTGCGGGTCAACTGCTGGTGGTCGGCGTGAGCGATCTCGTGGGGGTGAGTCGGATCTCGGAAGCCTCGGCGGCGGTTTCGACACTGTCGGTGTAGGCGAACTGGTCGGCCACCTCCAGCAGCGCCAGCAGCCGGTCGACGGTCCTGTTGCCGGTGAGCAGCCGCAGGGCGGTGTCGCCCATGAGCCCGCGATGACGGGCTTCCAACAAGGCGACGACAGCAGCGGTGGACAACAACGTCACCCGGGACAGGTCCAGCACGACGACGTTGGCCGTCTGGACGAAGCGGGTCCGCATCGACTCGGCGAACCGCGTCGCGGCGTGGCTGTCGAGATCGCCGGCGGCCTGCAGGACCTCCATGCCCGGAGCTGGTCGGTAGCTCCGGAACCGCGGCCGCTCGACCGGCGAGGGTGGTACCGGCGGCCTCGGGGAAGACGTGCCGTGGTCCCTCATCCCGGACTCGGGCATAGCTCACCTCCGCAAACATGCGCACGGGACTTCCCACCAGCTGCCGGCTGGAAGGCGATTCCCTGTCACTCTAAAGCCATGCAGGCCCGTAACCAGCGAAGATGACATTTAGCGTTAATCACACTACATAGAGTTCCAGACGGAGGTCTCGTGTTCCCGCCTGGTTACACGAGTCAGTCACGCAACTCGTCTCGGTGGCACTGGTCCGGTTGCTGTATGCACACAACTTTCTGACGAGCTCGGTCGATGAGCTCGGAGGGTGCGAGTCGCCGATGAAGCTGGCGAAATGATCTCCGGTCAAGATCGTGCGGCGTGGAACCCGCCGCCGCACCTCCGGACACCGTCGGGAAGGCCGGAGCTCTCGAACGGGGGGGCCCCAGTAAGGGGATCTTGCTGATGTGTGCTGGCACGGTCGTCTCCCGAACCTGGAGGTCGAGGTCAAAATCGGACACGAGCCGCCTCATGGGGGCACCATTGCGTGCTGCAGGGCAGTTCCGGCGAGCACGCAAGTGACCGTTGGAGAGCGATCCAGTTATTGGGAGTTGTGGTCTTTCCCGGTCCGAACAGGCGCGGTAGGCAGCTCTCTTTGTATTCGTTTTCGGAGGTTCTGTCGTGAATGCGGTGAAACGGGACCACGATCGGCCGTGCCAGCGCATTTTTCTCCTGCCTCGCCTCGGAAGGGCAAGGACCCGGTGGTCGATCAAATTGCCACGGCCGCTGCTCCGGAACGTTCGATGTCGTCTTGCCCCCGGGTGTGCTGCACGGTGGCGAGCGTGGTTGTCCGCCGCAGCGGGAACGGTCCAGATGTCTTGATCGTGACCGCGTTGGTGGAAGCGACTCCTCGACGGCCGTTGAACAGCAGCTGATCGACTTGGTGGTGATGGACGCCGTGGGCGTTGAAGTGGGCGATGAGCGCACTGGCATCGAGAGTGATCACGCGGGCCAGTCCTTGCGTAGGTCTGCGAGCTGGTGGTCGTTGCATGCACCGGTCACACCAGCCACGCCCTGGCTAACCACGTGCCCATCCGGTCAACGTCTACCTGTGCGTAAGGTCCTCATCGACGGCGGCCTCGGTGGCCCGGTGGCGGGCTGAACGGCAGGCGGCAGTCCAGTGGTGCTACTGCGGTGCTCGTCCGTACCTGTTGGCCGACCAGTGCCTGTTGTCCTTTCTCGACCCTTGATGGGAAGAGCTGAACCTGGGCGGTTGGGTCGTTGTTCCGGACATGAGTGACTAGATCGGTGGAGCTGGCCAACGGGACTGATCAGGCTGGCCAACGAGCGCCCGATCCGGCCGAAGAGAGTACGACGAGCGCGTCACCGAAGCGCACTCGGTCGAGGGCGGCGGCTGGTTCGGTGGCGAGGAGGTCGTTGTCGATGTGGTGCGCGGCGCTGAGCTCACGAGTTGCACGTCGAGGCGTTCGAGGCAAATACCGACTGGACGGTATGCACATCGGTGCTCGGCATCTAAACTCGGGTGACCTTCGTGCGGTAGCGAGTGCTGTCGCTACGAAAGTCCGACTACGACAGGGAGTTGTCGATGGCAGTCGATCCTTCGGGGGCCGATCTCGCATGCATGCTGGACGAAGTTCCGGACGGGCCCATCGTGATGCTCAACCTGCTGCGGTTCGCCCCGGACGGCCGCTCCTCGTACGAGGAGTACTCGCGGCGGGCGGGGCCCTTGCTTCAGCGGTACGGAGGCGAGGTCCTCTACGCCGGCGATGGAACGACGCCCCTGGTTGCCGAGGCAGGACAGGACTGGGACGCGGTGCTGCTCGTCCGATATCCCGATCGGGAGGCGTTCAGCCGCATGGTCGCGGATCCCGAGTACCAGGAGATCACCGGTCTGCGCGCCCGCGGGCTCGCCGAGGCCGTGCTCCAGCCGACTCTCCCCTGGGGCTCGCGTCGCGAATCCTGACGACCTCGGTCGGCGAGTGGACGTTGGGCCGACCGTAGGAGTGGATCACCGTACTACGAGGCCGACGCCCCGGCGGCCCGGTAGGCGGCTGGTGCCAGGAGCCCGTCGAGTCTGCTGGTCACTCCGGGGCAGGCCGGTGCACGTGATTGTCGCCAAGGCCTACCCCTTGCGGGGCATTCGTCAGTATCTGCGGTGTCGCGGTATCGCCACCCTCATTCCGGAATGACCTCCCCCTCCTGGAAGCCGAACACGTGTTATGCGGCTTGGGGGAGCTGTTGATCGTGCTTCCATTGTTCGGGGGCGGGCGTAACCCAGGGGCGAGTGTAGTCGTCGGCGGTTGTACCAGGTGTGAATCCAGCTGAAGACCGCCTGTCGTGCCTGGGCACGGGTAGTGAAGTGGTGTCGGTGCACGAGTTCTTGCTTCAGCGCTGGAGAAAAACGGCTCGATGACGGCGTTGTCCCAGCATATCCCGGTGCGCCCGGGTGAACGCCGGATGCCCAGCTCGGCGCAGTGCTCGGCGAACCGGGAGCTGGTGTATCGACGTCCTCTGTCGCTGTGAAAGGTCACGCCGGCGACGTTGCCGCCGTGGGCGGTCACTGCGGTGTCCGGGCAGTCGGTGAACGACTGCGGTGCGCAGGTGGTTGGTCATCGCATAGCCGAGCACGCGGCGTGAGCCGATGTCGAGCACGACGGCCAGATACGACCAGCCCTGGGCGGAGACATAGGTGATGTCGCCGACCCAGCGCTGGCCCGGCACACCAGGCGTGAAGTCTCGATTCAGCAGATCCGGTGCGGACTCGGGATCAGAGGCAGGTACCTTGGTGCGCACCTGCTTGCGCGGGCTCGCCCCCACGATGCCGTGTTCCCGCATCAGTCGTTGCACGCGTTTGTGGTTGACCACCCAGCCCTGGCGGCAAGGCTCATGAGCTCGTTTGAACAGGGCACGCTCCATCCGCAGTTTCGCGTTTTCCTGCTCGAGCTCCTGCATCCTGGCCCGTTCCTCGGTATTCAAGCCCTCTTGCTGTCCGGGGTCGAAGTGGGTCTGCTTGACCCAGTTGTCCAGAGTCGAGTCATCCATCCCCAGATCTCGGATGGCCTCGGCTACCGACTTGCCACCGGTGAGTACCAGCTCCACAGCCGTCCCGCTTGAACTCCGCCGAGAACGTCCGACGAGTCCGTTGTCGTTCCTCTGCCACGCGGCCACTCTCCAACCAACACGAGCGTCCGGTCCACCGGGGGAACCTCAGTGCCGGGGCGAGGTGAGCTGTTGGATGCTGTCGTCGTCGTAGCCCAGTTCGCGGAGTACTTCCTCGTTGTGTTGTCCGAGGGTGGGTGGGGCGGTGCGCATGGTCGGGCGTTGACCGCGGTAGTTCACCGGGAATCCCACTTGGTGGATAGGACCCACGGTGGGGTGGTCGACCTTGTCGACGATGCCGATTGCTTCGGTGTGGGCGGAGTCGTATATCTCGTCCAGCCCTCGGATCGGGGAGACGGGAACTCCGCTTGCCTTGAGGGTGGTGCACCAGTGTTGGACTGTTCCGGTTCGCAGCGTCGTGCCGAGTTCGGTGTTGAGTTCCGCGCGGTGCTCTACGCGCCCCTCGTTCGTGGAGAGCCGTGCGTCGTCAGCCAGGTCCGGTCGTTCGATGACGCTGCAGAGTCGCTGCCAGAGGGCGTCGTTGCCGACGGCGATGACGAAGTGCCCGTCCGAGGCGGGATATGCCTGGTAGGGCACCAGGTTGGGATGTCCTGACCCCAGGC
Source organism: Halosaccharopolyspora lacisalsi (assembly GCF_014137975.1). Lineage (GTDB taxonomy): Bacteria > Actinomycetota > Actinomycetes > Mycobacteriales > Pseudonocardiaceae > Halosaccharopolyspora > Halosaccharopolyspora lacisalsi. Next base: position 1,273,794 of record NZ_JACGWZ010000001.1, read on the forward strand.
GTTGTGGGACTTCGCCGGTGGCGAAGTAGCTGGTGGCCCAGTTGATGTGCAGCGCCAGTTGGGATTCGTACAGGGAGGTGGTGAGGTATTGGCCGAGGCCGGTCTTGGCGCGCTCGACCAGTGCGGATAACACGCCGACGGTGCCGAACAGTGCTGCGCTGAGATCGCCCATGGCATACCCGGACTTGACGGGCGGCCCGTCGGGTTCACCGGTCAGTGACATGAGACCTGCCGCGGCTTGGGCGACCATGTCGTAGCCGGGTTCGTCTTGTAGCGGGCCGGTTTCCCCGAACGCGGAGATGTGCAGGACCACCAGGTGGGGGTAGGTCTTGCTGAGCTCGCTGTAGTGAAACTTCTCCTGCAGCGTGCTTCCCGGGCGGAAGTTCTCGACGACGACGTCGGCGTCGGCGATGAGCCGATGGGCGGCCTTCTGACCAGCGGGCGACGTCAGGTCGAGGGTCAGCGAGCGTTTGTTGCGATTGGCGGCCAGGTAGTAGGTCGAGTCGGGTCCCTGGAAGGGCGGGCCCCACTGGCGGGTCGGATCACCGCCGTCGGGGTGCTCGACCTTGATGACGTCGGCTCCCATGTCGGACAGCGACATGGTCACGTACGGGCCCGCGAGAATCTTGGAGAGGTCGACGACCCGGAACCCCTGCAGCGGGGAAGCGTTGGCGGATTCAGCGCAAGACATGGCATGTCACCTTTGGTGGGGAAGAGTACGTGTCGGCGTCAGATGCGTTACTCGTCCGGTGGAACGTCGCCGCCGTCGACCAGCTCACCCAGACACGCCAGTGCCCGGTCGTGCGCGGGAGTAGTTGGTGATCCGAGGAGCCGCTCGATGTAGGTGGCGGACACCAGAGCCGTTCGGTGGCCGTGTCCGGCAGCGATGTCGTAGGCGGCTTGTTCCACCAGTAGCGAGGCCATGACGGTGCGTGTCAGGGAATCGGCGTAGGCACCGATGCGTGCTTGCTGGTTCCGGCGATCGCTGGCGAGTAGTTGATCGCCGTCGCGCAGCAGGGTTTCCCAGCGTTGGACCACGGTGTCGACCGCAGCTTTGATCTGCACGTCGTCGAGGGCGCGCAGGCGTTGCAAGTAGGTCTCTGCGAGCAGTTGGTGGGACGAGTCTTGGCGCATGCACCGCAGGACGTCGAGCGCGATCACATTGGAGGAGCCTTCCCAGATCGACCCGAGGTGGGCGTCACGAAGCAGGCGGGGGTTGACCCAGTCCTCGATGTAGCCGTTGCCGCCACGGATCTCCATGGCCTCACCGGTCACGGACCGGGCTTGCTTGCACACGGTGTACTTCGCCAGCGGGGTGAGCACGCGCACGAGTCGGCGGGCTTCCGCGTCGCCGGTGTCGGCCTCGTCGAGGCGAGCGGCGGATTCGAGCACCAGGCCCAGTGCTGCCTCGGTGTCCAGGAGCATGGGGAGCAGGGTTGCTCGCATGAGGGGTTGGTCGAACAGAGGCTTGCCGAACACGACTCGCTGGCGGGTGTGTTCGACGGATTCGCGCACGGCGCGACGCATGAGGGCGGCCGAGCGCATCGCGTTGGACAGGCGGGACACGTTGAGCATCTCGGCCATCTGGTGAAAGCCCTGCTTCAGTGTGCCGACGGGGCGCGCGTAGGCATCGTCGAGGGCGACTTCACCGCTGGCCATCGACCGGGCTCCGAGCTTGTCCTTGAGCCGGTCGATGCGATAGCTGTTGCGGCTGCCGTCCGGCCGTCGTCGTGGGACGAGGAACATCCCGAGGCCTTGGGTGCCGTCTCCCTGGCCGGGTACGCGCGCCAGGGTGAGGATGATGTCGGCCGAGGCGTTCGAGGCGAACCACTTGTTCCCGCGCAGGGTCCAGTGCGTGCCGTGGTCGGTGGCTTCGGTGGCGGTCTGGGCGATGTCGGTGCCGCCCTGATTTTCGGTCATGAACATCGCGCCGGTGGCGAGGTTGTCCATGTCCGGAGAGCTCAGCGCCGCGATCTCAGCGGTGAAGGTGTCCGGGTCGAACATGCGCAGGATCCGGGTGGCGGAGTCGGTCATCGACAGCGGACAGGCCAACCCGAACTCGGCTTGGACGAAGACGTAGGACAGCGCGTACTTCACCGTGTGGGGCACCGGTGTCGGCCATCCCAGTACGCCTGGGCGGTGCGACATCGCCGCGAGCCCGAACCGTTCGAACGCCACTTGCGACAACTTGGCGTAGGACGGGTGGTAGTCGATCTCGTCGATGCGTTCGCCACCGGGACTGTACTGGCGCAGCTGTGGCGGATTGGCATCCGCGGTGGTGGCTAGCTCGTCCAGTTCGCCGGCAGCCAGCTCCCCGAGCTCGGTCAGCACCGGCTCGACGCGTGCGCGATCGGCGCTCGACAGGACCCGGTCGAGGAGACGAGGCAGGGCGGGATCTTGCTCTGCGAAGTTCACGGCGTTTTCCGTTCAGCTCAGCGAGGTGGACGCGGCGGAGGTGGGTTGCGCGAGCGGTGGTGCCTGCCCCCAGCTGCTGCGGCGGACCAGGGCGAGCACGCAGAGCACCGTCAGGACGACGTAACCCAGACCGAGGGCCACGACCGGCCAGATCGAGCCGGTTCGGGCCAGCAGGAACTGAGCGACGATGGGCGCGGTCCCCGCGAAGAGCGTCGTGCACAGCTGATAGCACAGCGACATGCCGGTATAGCGGATCTCGACGGGGAACACCTGGGACAGGACTCCCGCCAGCGCCGAGTAGTACATCGCGTGCGGGAACGTGGCCACGGCCATTCCGACGCTGGCCCACAGCAGCGACCCCGTGTTGATCAGCAGAAACATGGCCGGCAGCAACACGAGCTCGGGCAGAAGCATGACCAGGATGGCTCGCTTCAGGTCGATCCGGCTGGCCAGGACCGCTCCGAAGGGCTGGACCAGCACCTGGACCACGAGTGCGACCGCGATGACGGTCAGGAAACTCGACCGGGTGAAGTTCAGGTCCGTCGTGGCCCACGACAGGGCGAACGTGGTCTTGACGTAGGTAATCGAGACACCGGCAACGCCGGCGCCGACACCGAGGGCAACCAGCCGGGGATAGCGGCTCAGCACTTCCTTGATGGGCAGTTTCGATTCCTGCTTGCTGTCGATGACCTGCTGCATTTCCGGGGTCTCGTTCAGACGCAGCCGGATGAACAGGCCGATGAGCACGAGAACGGCCGAGGCCAGGAACGGCAACCGCCAGCCCCATGACATGAATGCCTCGTTGGGCAGCCACGCGATGGTCACGAACGCCAACGTGGCCAGGAGATTGCCCACGGGCGAGCCTTGTTGCGCGAACGCCCCGTAGAGGATCTTCTTGCCGGGTGGGGCGTACTCGGTGGCGACGAGGACCGCGCCTCCCCACTCCCCGCCCATGGCAACTCCCTGCAGCATGCGCAGAACGATGAGCAGTACGGGAGCGGCGACCCCGATCTGGGCGTAGCCGGGCAGCAGGCCGACGCACAACGTGCCGATGCCCATCATCAGCAGGGTGGTGATGAGAGCTTTCTTGCGTCCGAAGCGGTCCCCGACGTGCCCGAAGACGAGCCCACCCAGGGGGCGGGCGAGGAAGCCGACCCAGAAGGTGCCGAACGCCGCGAGTGTGCCGAGTGCCGGCGACATTTTCGCGAAGAAGATGTCGCCCAGCACCAGCGCGGATGCGGAGCCGTAGATGTAGAAGTCGAACCATTCTACCGTGGTGCCCACGAAGGCGGTGATTCCTGCCTTGCGGGCCTCTCGAGCTGGTACGTCGGGTCTGTCGGCCCGGACGGCGCTGCCCTGCGACACGGGGTGCTCCTCTCTCGCGGAGTGGTCGTCCCGCCATGCGAGGATTAATGAGGCCTGCATCGCGAGATACAGGACACTGTGGCAGCGAAAACTAAGAGCTGTCCAAGATTAATTTGTTCCTTCGTTGATACCGAATCGCTCTTAATTCGGTGGTGTGGGCAGCACGTCCTCGGCAAGGCGCAGGACGGAGTGCAACGCCGCCGACGGGTTGTCCGAGCGCCAAGCCAGTGCGATGGACATGGTCGGGACATCTCCGGTGAGCGGCCGGAACGCGACGTGCTCCATGTGGATGTTCTGCGCCGAGCTGACCACGAGCGCGACACCGACCCCCGCGCCGACCACCGTCAACAGGTTGTAGGCGTCCGGAGCTTCTTGGGTGATCATCGGACTGAACCCGACGTTGAGACACGCCTGCATCGCCGTGTCGCGCACGGCGGAGCCCCGCGTGGCCGGGAACGCGACGAAGCGCTCGTCGGCGAGCTCTGCCACGTCGATGCTGGACCGCTCGGCAAGTGGGTGGGTGTCCGGCACAGCGCTGATTAGCTGCTCAACTCGAACCACCCGTGAGGAGATCCCGCCGCGGGTCGGAAGCGCAACAAAGCCCAGGTCCAATGTCCCCTCGCTGATCCGGCTCAGTGCTTCCCCGGAGTACGTCTGTCCTTGAAGGACGAGTTCGATGCCGGGCAGTTCGGAGGTGACGGCCCGGGTGAGGCGGGGGAGAGCGCCGTAGCTGCTCGCGCCGGCGAACCCGACGGTCACGCGTCCCACCTCACCGCCGTTGGCAGCCAGTACGGTGCGCCGTGCGGCTGCTGCCTCCGCGAGGACTCTCCGTGCTGGTTCGAGCAGCGAATCACCGGCTGCGGTGAGGCGTACCGAGCGAGTGTTGCGTTCGAAGAGCTTAACGTCGAGATCCCGCTCAAGCAGGCGAATGTACTGGCTCAGCGGCGGCTGAGCCATGTGCAGCCGCGCGGCGGCCCGCCCGAAGTGCAACTCCTCGGCAACCGCCACGAACCCTTCGAGATGGCGAAACTCCACCTCGACAGCTTCTCAGGGTGGTACTCCAGTGTCACTTGTGATCGTGGCTGTGAGGTTCGCAGGTGGAGCACCGCGCATCATCTTCTTTGGAACCGCGTCAGCTGGAGGGGTCTCCGCGAGGTGCAGTCCAGGTACAGGGGGAGCCCTGCGGGATCGTCTGCCAGCCGGGATGATCAGGGAACTGTCTTCATCAGCCTCCGAGTGCGAGTCATGTCTGCTGGTCGAGTGCGTGGGCGTAGTGGTCTGCTCCGGCCTCCGACGCAACTCGTCATCCTGTGCGCTGGTGTTTCGCGGAGCTACTGCTGTCGCGCGGAGCAGCTGTGGCGCTGACCTGAGGTTTTGGGTGTGGGAGTTCAACTCGCCCCGGACACGCCCGGTTTGCCCACGGGGTGCTCATCCATGGTTTGCGGCGAGGGTGTCGAGGGCAGTGAGCGCTGTGGCGATGGTGGGATGGTCGCGGCTGCCGTGGCGGGTGACGGTGAGGAGACGTCCCGATAGGAGAGCGGGGCCGGTCAGCGGTGCGCCGCAGGTCGCGATGGAACCGGCACTGACCGGCGACATGCTCGCCGCGCAGCGTGCCCACGAGGTGGGCCTGGTCAACAAGACCACCGAGGACGGCTGCGCGCTGACCGAGGCGCTGGCGCTCGCTGGCCGGATTGCGGCCAACGGTCCGCTGGCCACCGTCGCCAGCAAGCGGATCGTGCTCGACCACGAGCAGTGGCCGAAGGAGGAACGGTTCTCCCGCCAGCGGGCGATCACCGACCCGGTCTTCGCCTCCGAGGACGCCCGCGAAGGCATCCGGGCGTTCGCCGAGAAGCGGCGACCTCACTGGCAGAGCCGGTGACGTGGCGACGATCACCCACCGAGAACGGTCCTCCCGCTCGAGAGGTGGCAGGCGAACGGTTCTCCGGAGCGCCGGCGGTCGATGTCGGTGCCGATCGGCCCGCATCGCGCCGGGAGCTGCGAGCACCGGTCGTCCGGAGTGACCGACCACACTCCGACCGCGGTGGATAACAAGGTTCTGCGCTGGGCAGAGGTGCTCCATACTGGGAAGTCATGCGCGCTCAACAGATTCGGACGGACAGCGCGGACACCCTGCGGTTCGGCAGCGGATCGTTCGGCGCCGCCGGGCTCGCGATCGCGGCGACGACCTGTGGATTGCTGGGCGTGTTCGTCACCTCGTCGTTGGCGCCGTTGCTGCGCTCCGACGGGATCGTGACTCCCGCCGGGCTGGGAATCGCCACGGCGGTGTTCTTCGGGGTCAGCGCGGTCGTCGCCCCGATGGGAGGACGGCTCGCGGACCGCTTCGGCAGTGTCCGCGTGATGCGCGTGGCGCTCGTCGTCGCTGCCGCGTCCATGCTGGCCGTGGCCGTCGGTGTGACCGGATGGCAGGAACTCGCCGTCGTCCTCGGCTTCGCGGGAGCGACCAACGGAGCGATCCAACCGTCGACCAATCGTTACATCAGTCGACTGGTTCCGTCGAACCGCCAGGGGTTGGCGTTCGGCGTGAAACAGGCCGCGATCCCGATGGCCATTCTGCTCGGCGGGCTCGCGGTCCCGGTAGCCGCCCATGTCTCGGGCTGGCGCAGCATCTACTACTTCGGAGCGGCGTTCTCGCTCGGGGCGGCCCTGCTGATTCGCACGCCGTCGCCCGCGGCCGTGAAGCCGCAGGTCGCTGCCTCCTCGGCAGCGGCGGGAAGAACCGGTCCGCCGCTGCCGAGGAGGGCGCTGATCGTGCTGGCATCCGGCTGGGGCCTCGCCTCGGCCGGAGCGAACGCGCTCGGTGCCTTTTTCGTTCTCGGCGCCGTGCATGCGGGTTTCGCGACCGTGACGGCGGGAATGTTGGCGGTGCTCGGTTCCGTGGCCAGCATCGCCACCCGTATCGCCCTGGGTGCGTTCGCCGACCGGCGCAGCGGCAGAGGCTTCGGTGTGGTGGCCGCGATGAGTGCGGTGGGGGCTGTCAGCGTGGCCTTGTTGGCCACCGATCAGGGGTGGGCGTTCTTTCTCGCGGCGGTCATCGGTTACGGCATCGGCTGGGGCTGGGCCGGTGTGTTCAACTACGCCATCGTGCAAACGTCGCCGGGGCGTCCCGGGCGGACCACCGGTATCACCCAGGCCGGTGCGGGTGCGGGTGCCTGCCTGGGGCCGCTGGCCTTCGGAGCACTGCTCACCCACACCGGCTACGCGTGGGCCTGGCTAGCCGCCGGGGCCGCCCTGCTGTTGGCCAGCGTGGTCATCACGGTCGGCCGCGGGATGCTGCCCGCACAGGTGTGCACGCAGGGTGGAGCATCCTCATCCGCCTGTGAGGACGAGCCCGATCATCACGGGTAGCAGCAGTGCCACGAGCGCCATTCCCGCGAAGTCCAGGGATATGCCCGAGCGCATCATCTTGGTGATCGGGACGGCTCCGGATCCGTAGACGATGGCGTTGGGCGGTGTGGACACGGGCAGCACGAAACCGAACGAGGCGGCGAACGTGGCACACATCGCCGGGATCATGGGGTTGACGTCGGCCGCCGCGGCCAGCGGCAGGACGATGGGCACCACGACGGCCGCCGACGCGGTGTTGGAGGTGGTCTCGGAGATCGTGACGGCGAGCACGATTGCGAACAGGCTCAGGCCCACGATGCTGGACAGCCCGAGTGCTCCCGCCGACGACGTCGCCACGGTCTGGGCGAGCCCGGTGTCGGCGAGCTGGGTTCCGAAGATCATTCCGGAGCCGAACAACAGGATGGTGCCCCAGTCGATCTTGACTGCCTCGCTCCAGGTGAGGGTGAACTCTCGCTTCGGCCAGTTCGTGGGCAGCACGAACAGCAACGATGCTCCGAGCACTGCGACGATGCCCTCGTCCAGGTGCTGCTTGACGGTGTCCAGGGCCGCGGAGTCCTCGCCGGCGATCAGGGCCACGATCGAGGGCAGGATCCACAGGGTGACGGTCAGGCCGAAGGCGATCAGCGTGTTCTTCTCGGCGCGGGAGAGGCCACCGAGCCGTGTCCGCTCGGCGGCGACGTAGCTCTCCACCCCGCTCAGCTTTTTGATCTCCGGCCGGTTGAGCAGGAGCAGTACCCCGCACATGACCACGAACATCACCCCGACCACCGGCGCGGCCATCAGCATCCAGTCCAGGAACGTGATGGTGCGCCCCGTCGCCTCCTCGATGTACTCGCGGCCGATGAGGTTCGGCGGTGTCCCGATCGGGGTCAGCAGTCCACCGATCACCGCCGAGTAGGACAGCATCAGCATCAGGGCTGTGCCCAGGCGCAGACGAAGCGGATCGATTTTCTTGTCGGAGGACGTGGCCGGGAGGAGCTTGCTGATCACCGACAGCAGGCCCAGCGCCGTGGGCAGCAGCATCGCCACGGTCGCGGTGCTGGACACGAAGGCCGACAGCAGCGCGGTGACGGCTCCAAAGGCGACCAGCACGCGCGTGGACGTCCGTCCCACACCCGGTAGGGACAGGATGCGGAAGGCGAACCGGTGGGCGAGCCCGTGACGCAGCATGGCCTGGCTGAGGATGAACGCCCCGATGAAGGTGAACAGGGTCGAGGACCCGAACGGAGCCATGACCTCGTCGGGCGGAGCCACCCCCAGCAGCACGATCGCGGCCACGCCCAGCAGCCCGGCGACGGGAATGGGAACCGATTCGCACAACCAGAGCACGACGACGCCCAGCAGGACGGCAGCGAGCCGGTGCTGGCTCGGGTTCATCCCGAGGGGCACGAGCAGCATGACGATCGTCGTCAGCGGCGCCAGGAACAGCCCGGTGGTGCGGCGAACGCGTTCGAAGCGTTCCTCGGCGGGACTCAGTACCTGTTCGGACAGGCCCCGGTAGGTGGCACCGGACAGCACGGTGGTGTCGCTGGACGTGGGTGGCCCCTCGGCGGAGTCGTCATCACGGGTGCTCATCGGCGGTCCTTTCACTGGGAAGTGGATCCGCGTCGCCGGGGCGGAAGGGAAACGCCCGTCGCGGTAAGAGAGGACCGTAATTCAGGCCACACTGCGTGACAATAGGTCATTGACATTTTATAAAAACTTGGCGGAGACTCGCTCCCAGTACTTGCCTGCGCTTCCGAGGAGGGCCTGATGTTGCCGTTGGAGGGCGTCGTTGTCGTGGCGCTGGAGCAGGCGGTTGCTGCTCCGTTCGCGACCCGCCAGCTGGCCGATCTCGGAGCCAGGGTCATCAAGGTCGAACGCCCGTCCGGCGACTTCGCGCGAGCTTACGACACGACGGCCAAGGGGATGGCCAGCCACTTCGTCTGGCTCAACCGCAACAAGGAAAGCGTGACGCTGGATCTCAAGGATCCCGCCGACCGGGCTTTCATGGACAGGCTGTTGGACAACGCCGACGTGTTCGTGCAGAACCTGGCACCGGAGGCGTCCACTCGGCTCGGTCTCGGCAAAGATCGGCTGACCGCGCGCTACCCACGCCTGATCGTGGGTGACATCAGTGGCTACGGCAGCTCCGGCCCCTATCGGGACAAGAAGGCCTACGACTTGTTGGTGCAGTGCGAGGCGGGGTTGGTCTCGATCACGGGCGGCCCCGAGGAACCGGCGAAGGCGGGAATTTCGGTAGCCGACATCGCCGCGGGTATGTACGCCTACTCGGGTGTGCTCACGGCATTGTACGAACGGGAGCGCACTGGGCGGGGCGGCGCCTTCGAGGTGTCGTTGCTGGACGCGCTGTCGGAGTGGATGGGCTATCCGTACTACTACGCTACCTACGGTGACGCGGCCCCGCAGCGGACCGGGGCTCGGCATGCGGCGATCGCGCCGTACGGGCCGTTCACCGTCGGGGACGGTTCGCAGGTGTTCCTGGCGGTGCAGAACGACCGCGAGTGGCAGACCCTGTGCGAGACGGTTCTCGACGATGTGGCGCTCGTGACCGACGAACGGTTCGCGACCAATCCGGCGAGGGTGGAGCACCAGGAGGACCTGACCGCGGTGATCGAACGCGCGTTCGCGGTCTGCACGGCGGAGCAGATCGTGCAGCGGCTGGAGGCGGCGGGCATCGCGAACGCGCGAATGCGCACCCTCTCCGAGTTCGCGCAGCATCCGCAGCTGCGGGAACGAGATCGGTGGCGAGAGGTGGCCTCGCCGGTCGGGCCGTTGCACGCGCTGCTACCGCCGGTGACCATGGACGGGCGTGAGCATCGGATGACCGCGATCCCCGCGCTCGGGGAGCACACGGAGATGGTCCGCGCCGAGTTCGGCGACGGGCCGCGGTGATCCGGCCATTTCCCGTTGCAGGGTTCGACGACCACGACGTACAGGAACGATGGTGCAGCCCATGGCGGACTTCGCCTACACGCAACTCCTCCCGCTCGGCGCCGACGAGACCGAGTACCGGCTATTCACTCGTGACGGGGTGTCCACCCAACACGCGGCTGGACGGACGTTTCTGTCCGTCGAGCCGCAGGTGTTGCGGATGTTGGCTGCCGAAGCCTTCGCCGACATCGCCCACCTGCTGCGTCCGGCGCACCTGAGCCAGCTCGCCCGGATTCTGCGGGATCCGGCGGCCTCGCCGAACGACCGGTTCGTGGCCCGGGACCTGTTGCGCAACGCCAACATCGCTGCCGGGGGAGTGCTGCCGATGTGTCAGGACACTGGCACGGCCATCGTCATGGGCAAGCGCGGCCAGCGGGTCCTGACCGACGAGGACGACCAGCGGCATCTCGCCCGGGGAATCCATGACACCTACGAGCGGTTGAACCTGCGGTATTCGCAGATGGCGCCGCTGTCGATGACCGAGGAGGTCAATACCGGCACCAACCTGCCCGCCCAGATCGAGCTGAACGCGACCTCCGGCGACGAGTACGAGTTCCTGTTCATGGCCAAGGGCGGGGGTTCGGCGAACAAGTCGTTCCTGTTCCAGGAGACCAAGGCGCTGCTGCGGCCGGAGAAGATGCGGGCGTTCCTCGAGGAGAAGCTTCGCTCGCTGGGGACGGCAGCCTGCCCGCCGTATCACCTGGCTGTGGTGGTGGGAGGGACGAGCGCCGAGCACGCGCTCAAGACCGCCAAGCTCGCCTCGGCGCACTACCTGGACACGCTGCCCGATCACGGATCGCCGGTGGGGCACGGTTTCCGGGACCTCGAGTGGGAGCAGGAGATCTGGGAGATCACGCGGCAGCTGGGACTCGGTGCCCAGTTCGGTGGCAGTTACTTCTGCCACGACGTGCGAGTCGTGCGGCTGCCCCGGCACGGCGGGTCGCTGCCGGTCGCGCTGGCGGTGTCGTGTTCGGCCGACCGCCAGGCCAAGGCCAAGATCACCCGCGAGGGGGTGTTCCTGGAGCAGCTGGAACGAGAGCCCGCGGCATACCTGCCGGAGACCACCGACGCCGATCTCGGGACGGGTGAGGCGGTGCGCGTCGACCTGAATCGGCCGATGACCGAGATTCGCGATCAACTCGCTGGGCTTCCGGTGGCCACCCGTCTGTCGCTGTCGGGCCCGCTGGTCGTGGCCCGCGACATCGCGCACGCCAAGATCGCCGAGCGGTTGGACGCGGGCGAGGCGATGCCGGACTACCTGCGCGACCATCCGGTGTACTACGCGGGCCCGGCCAAGACGCCGGACGGGTACGCGTCCGGGTCGTTCGGCCCGACGACGGCCGGTCGGATGGACTCCTACGTCGAACGGTTCCAGGCCGCCGGGGGATCGCTGGTGATGCTGGCCAAGGGAAACCGCTCGGGCGCGGTCACCGAGTCGTGCAAGCGGCACGGCGGGTTCTACCTGGGATCCATCGGCGGACCCGCGGCGCGGTTGACCGAGGACTGCATCCGCGACGTCGAGGTCCTGGAGTATCCCGAGCTGGACATGGAGGCGGTCTGGCGCATCGAGGTCGAGGACTTCCCGGCGTTCGTCGTCGTCGACGACAAGGGCAACGACTTCTTCACCGACCCGACGGGGCCGCTGCTGACGATCGGTTCGCGCTCCTGATCGACCGCCTTACGCGTCGGAGGTCCTAGCCTCGTCCGCGTCGGCGAGCTGGCGGAACGTGTCCTTGGCGGCTTCGGAGATGTGCTCGTGCATCAGTTGTGACGCCCGGTCGGAGTCGGCGTCGAGGACGGCTCGCACGATCGCGCGGTGTTGCTCGGCGGAGCGTTGCTGCCGGTCGGTGAGGCTGATGGCTTGGAACGGGACACCATTCCAGAGCTTGTCGATGAACTCCGACAGGTACGGCGACCGCGCGGCCGTGTAGATCCGGTGGTGCAGTGTGGCGTTGAGCGCGGCGACATCGGCGTCGCGTCCTTCGGCGACGGCCTCGTCGAGGTCGCTGAGGGCCGTGGTGATCTCGGAGCGATCGTCGTCGGTGGCGTGCGTGGCGGCGAGCTCGGCGGCCACGGGTTCCAGGAGCAGACGCAGCCGGTATATCTCGCGGGCTCGTTCCAGGGTGTACTCGGCGATGACGGTGCCGCGGTTGGGTTCCTGTTCGACCAGGCCCTGGCTGGCCAGCCGTCGCAGTGCCTCGCGCACCGGGGTCAGGCTCATCTCGAGGCTGTCGGCGAGTTCGTTGAGGGTGACCCGCTGGCCCGGACGTAGCTGACCGTTGCGGATCGCGCTACGCAGGGCCTGGTAGGCGGCTTCGCCCTTGGTCGGGGTGTACACGGGCCTGAGGTCCACGACCGTCGAGTGTAATGAACGGGTGACGGGAAGACGCGGGTCCTGGCTGAGCCGTGTGGTGCTACCGCACGTTGCGCCGCAGTCGCACGCGGTAGGAGTAGTGCTCGGGCAGGAAGTAGCTCACGGCGAGTTCGACGGGTTGGCCCGCCGTGGAGTGGTAGACGCGGTCGATGCGCAGCAGCGGCCGGTCGGGCTCGCAGCCGAGATGGTGGGCGATCTCGGGGGTGGCGGTGGCGACGGTGATGCTCTGCTCGGCCTCGGCGATGGGGTCCGGCAGGCGGTCGTCGAGCAGCCCGATGATGGTCACCTCGCTGCGGGCGCCGACCTCACCCAGCTCGGGCAGCGACTCGATGAGTTTTCCCACCGACGGTGGGAGGTGCACCGTGGTCACGCAGAACGGTGTGTGTTCGTGTAGGCGCAGGAACGCGAGCTTGTGCACCCGGTCGGACTGCAGGTGCAGCCGTCCGGCTGCGTCGAGGTCGACCTGGCGCCGGATCGGTGAGACGAGTTGCATGCTCGTGTCGATCGACAGCCCCATGAGGTCGTCGACCGACCCGAACTGGCGCAGGTACTGCTCCTCGCGAGGTGCGGCGAACGTGCCGCGGCCCGGTACTCGGTACACCATGCCCTCGTTGACCAGGTCCTGGAAGGCCCGGCGGACGGTCTGCCTGCTGACTTGGTGCGATTCGGCCAGTTCGGCCTCGGTGGGCAGCCGCACGCCATCGGGGTACTCGTGCTGCAGGATGGCCGTGCGCAGCCGCCGCGCGAGCTTGGTGTAGGCCGTTTCCCGGCCGCTGTCGTTGTCCGTGACCGCCGACATGTCCGCCTCACCTCGTTTTCCGCCCACTACCGTAGTCGACAGCCTGCCGCGGGTCGTGCCGTCACCGGTGACGTCAGGCGTCGAGCCCGCCCCGCGCGACCAGCTGGGAGGCGATGACGTTGCGCTGGATCTCGTTGGTGCCCTCGCCCACGATCATCAGGGGCGCGTCGCGGAAGTAGCGTTCGACGTCGAACTCGGTGGAGTATCCGTAGCCGCCGTGGACGCGCACGGCGTTGAGCGCGATCTCCATGGCGGCCTCGGAGGCGTAGAGCTTGGCCATTCCGGCTTCCATGTCCACACGCCTGCCCGCGTCGGCCTCGTGCGCGGCGTGCAGGGTGAGCTGCCGGGCGGCGGTGAGCTTCGTGGCCATGTCGGCGAGGTAGTTGCCGACCGATTGGTGCTTCCAGATGGGCTTGCCGAAACTCTCGCGGTCTTGGGAGTAGGCGAGCGCGTCCTCCAAGGCCGCCCGTCCGACACCCAGCGCGCGGCAGGCCACCTGGATCCGCCCGGTCTCCAGTCCCTTCATCATCTGCGCGAAACCCCTGCCCTCAGTTCCGCCGAGGATCGCGTCGGCCGGTGCGCGGTAGTCGGCGAAGGACAGCTCGCAGCTTTCCACGCCCTTGTAACCCAGTTTGGGCAGATCGCGCGAGACGGTCAGTCCCGGCCCGTGCTCGGCCAGCAGGATGGAGATGCCCTTGTGAGCGGGGTCGGCAGCCGGGTCGGTCTTGCACAGCAGGGCGATCAGCTGCGACCGGCGGGAGTTGGTGATCCACGTCTTGGTGCCGTTGACCACGTACCCCGTCTCGTCGCGGTGAGCCTGCGTGGTCATGGCTTGCAGGTCGGATCCGCCGCCCGGCTCGGTCAGCGCCATGGTCGCCCGGATCTCGCCGGTGGCCATCTTCGGCAGGTACCGGTTCTTCTGCTCGTCGGTGCCGAAGTGCAGCAGCAGCTTCGACACGACAGTGTGCCCGCCCATGGCCCCGGCGAGGCTCATCCACCCGCGTGCGAGCTCTTCGGTGACGAGCACGTAGCACGGCGTCGACACCGAGGTGCCGCCGTACTCCTCGGGGATCGTCAACCCGAAGACGCCCATCTCCTTCATCTGGTCGATGAGAGATTCAGGGTAGGTGTTGGCGTGCTCCAGCTCGGCTACGACCGGTTTGACGTCTTTGTCGACGAAGTCGCGCACGGTCTCGACGACGAGACGTTCCTGCTCGTCGAGTATGTCCACAGTGCTCACGTGTGTCGCTCCTGTCCTCAGATGATGCCGCGGGTGCGAAGGTCGTCGATCCGCGATGCGTCGTGGCCGAGCCCGGCCAGGGTCGTGTCGGTGTGCTCGCCGATGTCGGGGGCCGGGTCCATCCTGGGTTCGAGTCCCACCGGAACGGCCGGAGGCAGCAGCGCCGCATCGTGGCACCGGGAACGGCCACCTCGCGCCAGCGGTCCCGCTCGGTCAGCGCGGGGTGGTGGACTGTTCGGTGGTCGGTGCGGCCAACGCTGCGTGGCGATACGCAGCTCAGGACGTGCACGATGTGACGCACTTCCTGGACGGTGGTGCAGGAGCTCGGTTACCGAGTTCAGCCCCGCGTTGGCGGTGATCGGGTCGAGTTCCTCGCTGTGAGCGACCCGATCCGCCCCCGTGGCGAAACGGGGGTCGTCGGCGAGCTGCCGGATGGCGAACGGGGCCGCCACCGCCTGCTCGATGCTGACCACGTTGATCCCGTCCAACGGCAGTGTCGTCATGAGTGCTCCTCCGGGACGCGGGGGAAGGTGGTCCGCAACAGGCTCGCCACCGACTTCCAGGTCGCGCCGGCGAGTCGGCCGGCGACGTCGGGGCCGCAGGCGGCGAGTTTGCCGTCGAACTCCGCGGCCGACGGTGGACGCGACGGTGACCCGGGTGGCCGGGCGAGCCGGGTGTGCCGCTTCGACCCGCCCGCGCACTCGACGTCGATGTCCACCTCGCCGGTCAGCAGGTCGTCACCGCCGTCGTCGTGCAGCTCGACCTCGACGCGGTCGAGCAGACCTCGCGCGTCGGCACGGCCCACCGCCGTGTCGGTGAAGGCCGCGAAGTCCGGGTAGGTGTCGAGCACGGCTGTGGCGATCGCGTAGGGCAGGCTGAACTTGCCCTCCAGCCCCGTGCGCGGCCGGTCGTGGATCAGGGGCAGGATCGACGCTTCCGGCGTGCGCACCACCACCCGTTCTACGCCCGCGTCGAGCTGGTCACGTATCTCGCGCACCGCGGCGATCGGGCGCTGCATCGCATAGCAGCACGGGAAGACCTTGATGGCCAGACCGCCGGGAACGGCCGGGCCGGACAGATCGACGGTCCCGATGCGTCCGCCAACGAGGCCTAGCCAGGCATCCAGCGCGCCGGAATCGGCCGTGGCTCCGGCGCGAGCCAGCTGAGCCGCCCGGACACCGGCCTGCGCGGCGAATCCGACCTGGAGTGACTTTCCGTGCGTGCCGAAGGCGTTCTGGACACCGCCTGCACCGGGAACTGCCAGGGCCATGGCGGTGGTCAGCTGGTCCGCGGGCAGTCCCATGGCCGTTCCGGCGGCCACGGCGGCCGCCGGAGCCCCGGCCGTGCACGTGGCGTGCCAGCCCGCAGAGTAGTGCGGCCAGCCGAGCGCGGTGCCCAACCGCGCCATGACGCCCGCCCCGGCCAGGTACGCGCGGGCATCCCCGCCCGTGGCCAGCACGGCCGGGGCGACGACCACGCTGATGTGGGTCGTGGAGTCGATGTGCAGATCGTCGAAGTCCAGCACGTGCCCGAGGGTCGCCCAGCGGGCCGCGTCGGGCAGGCCCGAAGCGATCGTTGCCACGGGGTGTTCTCGTGCGGCGAGGGCGACCGCGGCAGTGTCGAGCAGTGACCGCTGGGCCAGCGCCAGGTCGTCCGGGGTCGGGGCGAGATCGGTCGCCCACCGCGCGAGGGACTCCGCGTTGGTCGTCATGATTCCTTCCTCCGCGAGGGGAGCCCTGTATCTCTGTCTCGAGAAGCCGGGGAGGTCGCCGAACCTTGTTGACCAGATTTGTACGGCCAAAAGTGAGCAACGTCAATACTTGAATGCTTGGTGGTGGGTAGCCGGGTTGCCCCGGAGAAGAAGTTCCTGTGCAGGTGTTGACATTCAATGATCTATGAAGCGTACTCTTGTGCATGATTTGTACGGCCAAATATGATAAGCCGGGTTCCGGCTCGGACGAAGGGAGCACGGGTGGCTGACCTCGACACGTACCTCGAGGAGTGGGAACCGGGCCCCGTGACCGATACCGACTCCCTGGACCCCGAGCGGTCCCAGGCGCTGGCCGCGGTCCTGGAAACACCGCGGCAGCTGTTCGGAGAGACCGAGCTGGCACCGCTGTGGCACTGGGTGTATTTCCAGGAGTGGCCGCCGCACAGCGCGTTGGGTTCGGACGGTCACCCCACCGAGGGTCATTTCCTGCCGCCGATTCCCGACCGTCGCCGGATGTTCGCGGGGGGCCGGCTGAACATCACCCAGCCCCTCCAGCTCGGTCAGCCCGCCGAGCGCACCTCGTCACTGGCTCAGGTGGTTGTCAAGCAGGGGCGCTCCGGGGAAATGGTGTTCGTGACCGTGCGCAGCGAGTTCCGGCAGGGCGGTGCACTGCGGGTGGTCGAGGAGCAGGATTACGTCTACCGATCGGGGGAAAGCACCACCAAGAACCCACACTCGGAACGGCCCCGGCAGGTACCGGAGTCGACGAGCGAGTGGCAGCTGGAGTTCACCGGCGACCCGGTGCGACTGTTCCGCTTCAGCGCTCTGACGGCGAACGCGCACCGCATCCACTACGACGAACCATATGCGCGGGAGGTCGAATCCTACCCGGGACTCGTCGTACACGGTCCGATCCTGGCGATGCTGATGACCGAGCTGGCCCGGCGCAGCCGTACCACGGGGCGTGTGGCCACGGTCGACTACCGGCTCCGCGCTCCGGTGTTCGCCGGGGAGCCGGTGCTGGTGACGGGTGAGCCCGAGACAGACTCGGCGCGGATGGCCGTAGTGACCGCTCCTGATGCCGTGATGGCGCAGGCCGAGGTGGGGTTCGAGTGATACGACAGGAGACGCTGGCGCACGCCCGGAGTATGTTGTTCGTTCCCGGGAA
This sequence comes from Halosaccharopolyspora lacisalsi, assembly GCF_014137975.1. Lineage (GTDB taxonomy): Bacteria > Actinomycetota > Actinomycetes > Mycobacteriales > Pseudonocardiaceae > Halosaccharopolyspora > Halosaccharopolyspora lacisalsi. The sequence continues at coordinate 1,291,166 of NZ_JACGWZ010000001.1, forward strand.
CCGGCCTGATCGTTTCGCCAAGGCCGCCGTGGCCGGTGCCGACGCGGTCATTCTCGACCTCGAGGACGCAGTAGGTGTCGAGGACAAGGACACCGCCCGGCAGCATGTCGCGGAGTACCTTCGTGACGGCCACCCGGCCGTCGTGCGGATCAACGCGGCAGGCACTCCCTGGTACGACGACGATGTCGCGATGGTCGCGCGGCACCCCTGCGCGGTCATGCTTCCGAAAAGCGAGCACGCGGATGCACTGGTCGAGTTCACCCGCCTCCTCCCGGACACCCCCGTGATCCCGCTGCTGGAAACAGCCACCGGACTCATGAGCGCGCACGCGCTTTGCCATGCCGAGGGCGTCGTTCGAGCGGCCTTCGGCAACGTTGACCTCGCGGCCCAGCTCGGCATCGATCCCGGTGATCACCAGGCTCTGGTCACCGCGCGCTCAACGCTGGTACTGGCCGCCGCATCCGCCGGTATCGCACCGCCGATCGACGGCGTGACCACCTCGGTGCACGACGACGAGGTGCTTGTCGCCGACACCGACCATGTTGTCGGCCTGGGCTTTACCGGAAAGCTGTGCATCCACCCGAGCCAGGTCTCGGCCATCCGGTCCGCATTCACCCCGTTGCCGGAGTCGGTCCGCTGGGCGCACGACGTCATCGCCGCCTCGGACGAGGGCTCGGTTACCGTCCTCGATGGCCAGATGATCGACAAACCCGTCGTCGACCGGGCCCGCTCGATCCTGCTGCGGACCGATCTTTCCTGAGCAGGGCTGTGGTCGCGCACCCTCGTGCCGGTGTAGGTTTCCTGTCGACGTAGCGACATGATGAGCTCTGACCGGGGGAGTACCACGAAATCGGGAGGGTGAGCGTGGAACTGCGCCACCTCGAGACGTTCGTGGTCGTGGCGGAGGAAATCAACTTCCGCAAGGCGGCCCAGCGTTGCACATGTCCCAGCCGCCGCTGTCGCAGCAGATCAAGCGCATGGAGAACGAGGTCGGCGTGCCGTTGTTGCGGCGCACGACCCGCCACGTCGCGTTGACCGCCGCGGGGGAGGCGTTCCTCGCCGAGATCCGTAAGAGCCTGTTCCTATACCGGTTTGGTCAGGTGTTTGCTGGTGATTCGGATCATGTCCCAGTGGCCCATGGCTTCGTGGTGATGGGGTAAGCGCTCGTAGTCGCGCACGCAGCGGCGGTGTTGGGTGATCCAGCTCAGGGTGCGTTCGACGACCCAGCGCCGAGGGAGCACCACGAAGGTGGTCTGGCCAGCGAGTCTGGCCACGATCTCGATCGTGAGGCCGAACAGGTGTTGCGCCCAGGCCAGCAGGGTGCCGGTGTAGCCGGCATCGGACCACAGGTGCCGGATGCTCGGACACCGGTAGCGCAGGCGAGCCAGCAGGTTTCGCGCGGCGGTGCGGTCCTGCACGTTGGCGCTGGTCACTAGCACGCAGACGAGGAGTCCGAGGGTGTCGACGCCGATGTGGCGCTTGCGGCCATCGACCTTCTTGCCGGCGTCGAAGCCGCGGCTGTGGGCGCTGACGGTCTCGGCGGCTTGCACCGAGGCCGAGTCGATGATTCCCGCCGGGGGCCGGATGAGCCGGTCCTGCCCGCCACGATCGGCTACGAGGCAACAGGAACCATCCACAATGGACGATGGTCGCACGAGGGATGGAGTTGTTCGCGATTGTGCCAGTAGTCCCATTCCGTGGTGGTCAGTGAGTTTTTCCGAGCAACCGGTTGTCACCGTGTGTGAGTGGTTGCGGGGTTGTAGTGTCGCCGCGAGTGCTGTGATGACAACGGCGACTGCATCGGCTGACGCCGCTCGCTGATGCGTCGGGTCGTGCCCGGCGGGCACGACCCGACCACCACAGGTGCCCTTGTCCCGATATCGGACCGACGGCTCCCGGAGGCGGAGCGTCGGATCGTCACACCCGAACGCGGTCGCGCACCATTTTCCCACGTCCTCGCACCGACAACCGACGTCTCCGGGCGGGCATGGGCGTAGGCGATACCGGGTAACCCGTGGACATGGTTGACGCGACGAACGCAGTGCCTCGGATCGAGCTCAACGACGGGACGCAAATCCCGCAGCTCGGTTTCGGGGTCTACCAGATCGACCCGGCCGAAACCGAGCAAGCGGTGTCGACGGCGCTCGAGGCCGGCTACCGTCACGTCGACACCGCCGCCGCCTACCGCAACGAGCGGCAGGTGGGCGAGTCGGTCCGCGCCTCCGACGAGCAGGTCTACGTCACGACCAAGTACATGAACCCCACCGAGGACCACGGCTACGAGGACGCCAAGGGCGCGTTCCAGCGCAGCATCGACCGCCTCGGGCTCGACCACGTCGACCTCTACCTGATCCACTTCCCCATCGGGGCCGGCGAGGGCTACACCGCCTCGTGGCGTGCCCTCACGGAGCTGCGAAACACCGACGGGCTGCGGTCGATCGGTGTCTCGAACTTCACCTCGACCCACCTGGCCCGCGCGATCGACGAGACAGGCGTTACCCCCGCGGTCAACCAGGTCGAACTGCACCCCTACTTCCAGCAGGCCGAGCTGCGCAGGGATCACGCCCAGCGCGGCATCGCCACGGAGGCGTGGGGTCCGCTCGGGCAGGGGGCGGTGCTCGAGGACCCGGTGCTGACCGAGATCGCCGAGGCGCACGGCAAGACCGTGGCCCAGGTGGTCATTCGTTGGCACCTGCAGCTCGGCACCATCGTGATCCCGAAGTCGGTGACCGCGTCGCGCATCCGGGCGAACTTCGACGTGTTCGACTTCGAGCTCACCACCGAGCAGATGCGCTCGATCGAAACCCTCGACCGCGCGGACGGACGCAACGGCCCGGACCCGAACACCTTCGTGTTCCCCAAGGAACCGATGCCGGAAACCTGATCCCGCCCCGTACCGAACGCTTCGGGCAGCCCCCCGGCAGCGGAGTCCTGGCGCAGGATCACTCGGACCAGACAGGGGCACCGTTCCGGTCAACGATGCCACCGGTGCCCGCCCGCACGAGACCTCGGGAGTCTGTCGTTGACACGGAACAGCAAACGGCCGGTGGCGCTGGTGACCGGTGCCTCCAACGGCATCGGCTACGAGCTCGCCGCAGAACTCGCCCGCAAGGGATTCGACCTCGTGGCCACTGGGCGCAGCGAGAACGTCCACACCGCAGAGACCGGCCTCACCCGTCTCGGTGCCCACGTCACGGCGCTGCAGGCCGACCTGAGCACCTACGACGGGGTCGAGAAGGTCTGGCAGGCGGTCGAAGACCTCGGAAAGCCGGTGGAGGTCGCCGCGCTCAACGCCGGGGTCGGGCTCGGCGGTGCGTTCGTCGGCAACGACCTCGACGAGGAACTGAACCTGATCAACCTCAACATCACCTCCGTGGTGCACCTGAGCAAACGCCTGGCGACCGACATGACCCGCCGGGGCCGGGGTCGAATCCTGATCACGTCCTCGATCTCGGCGACCCTGCCGACACCGTACGAAACCGTCTACGGACCTTCCCGGGCGTTCACCCGCATGTTCGCCCTCGGCCTGCGCGAGGAGCTGCGCGGCACCGGGGTCACGGTCACCGCGCTCATGCCCGGCGCCACCGACAGCGACTTCCACGCCCGAGCGGGGATGGGCGACACCGCCTTCGGCCCCGACGCCGGCAAGAACGACAAGGCCGAGGTCGCCCGACAGGGTGTCCGGGCCCTGCTGGCCGGCAACGCCGAGGTCGTCGCGGGCGACCGCGCGACCAAACGAACCGCACTGGCCAACCGGTTCCTGCCCGAGCCCCGCAAGGCAGCCCGCCATGCCCGCAAAGCGAAACCACGCGAGTAAATGAGGTGCCCCGAGGTCTTCGGGTTGCTCGCGCACCCGTGTCGGGCCAGCCGCAGTCCCCGGAGTGACCTGACCATCACCATGTCGGAGGAGGGCACTCGTGAAGGTCGTCTGCGTTTCCTATCCGAGCGGCAACGTCCGGGACGAGTCGGCTGTGATCGCTGCTGCTGAGAACGCGCTGGGGCTGCGCCCCTTCCTCGAGGAGCACGGCCACGAGCTAGGTAGTGTCTGGTGATCTTGTGGTGAGGTCGTGCAGTCAGGTGCGGATGCTGGCCACGGTCGGGTGCCCTGGTGGGTGTAGTCGCGTTTGTCGTATCTGGTGGCCACGGCTCGGTGCTGCTTGAGCTTGTTGAAGCAGCTTTCGGCGGTGTTGCGGTCTCGGTAGGCTGCGGCGTCGAAGGCGGGTGGGCGTCCTCCGGCCGAGCCCTTGCGGGCACGGTTGGCGCGTTGGTCACGGCGTTCCGGGATGACGGCGATGATGTGACGCCAGCGCAGTTCGACGCGGATGGCGCGGCTGGAGTAGGCCTTATCGGCCAAGATCCGGCCCGGTCGGGTCCGGGGTCTGCCCGGACCGGATGACGGGAACCGAAGCACCCGCAGGACCTCGGTGAACATGACCGAGTCGGCGCGTTGGCCCGGGCTGGTCACCGTCACGACGGGCGGCACCGCAGGTCGGCGGCCAGATGGATCTTGGTGGTCAGCCCACCACGGGAGCGCCCCAGCGCCTCCCGCCCATCCCGATCCACCCGGGTCAACGAGCCCCCTTTGCCGACTGTTCGGCCGGAGGCTCGTGCGGAGCGCCGGCGGCGTGCTGATGGGCACGCACACTGCTGGAATCCACCCCGACCGTGGGAGCGGCCAGCGTCTCGCCGGTGTCGGCATCGATGCGCAAGGCCTCAGCGATACGCGCCCGCGTCCCATCGGCCGACCAGCGATGATGCCGGTCATACACCGACTTCCAGTTACCGTAACGTTCCGGCAAGCCCCGCCACGGTGCCCCGGTACGGACCTTCCACAAGATCCCATTGATCGTCCGACGATGGTCGTTCCACTGGTGCCCCTGAACTGGATTGCCCGGCATCAACGGCTCCAACAGGGCCCACTCCGCGTCCGTGAGCTCATGCCGTTTAACCACACTACAGGCCTACCAGCGCCCAACATCAAGATCTCCAGACAGACCCTGGCACCCTCGTGATCACAACCGATCGTGCCCGCCCTTCACGCCCCTCACCGGCCGCACACCAACTGCCGGACACCCTAAGGCTGTCGATGCAGGTCACCGTGCTGATTCGGTGGCGCCGCGACCCGGTGTCGTCTCGCCTGATGCGAGTTTCCCGCATCGGATGTGGTCGTGCCTATCGCAGATGAGCACGCCGTGTCGGCCTGTCCGTCCGAGTCGCCCACGCCGGCCAGTGAGGTGCGGGTCGGAATGTACCGCAGAGAGTCCGGGGTTATCCGCGATAGTCACGGACGGTACAAGCACCACTTTTCGTTCCGATGCCCCCAGACCCCTTGGCCAGCTCGGGCCGTCGGGCCAGCGTGTCGGGGCCTTGTCGACGAAGACCTCGTCGCAGCCTGTTGCGGTCAGGGCGTCATGCTGGGCTTCGGGGTGTTGATCGCGGGTGGAGACGCGTCCGTAGCCGATCCGCATGGCCGGACTGCAGTGCGAAGGCCCGACAGCGTGACGGTGGCGCGGACACAGATTGCATGACAGAGCCGACCTGAGGAAACGCTGCCGGGTTCGGGAGTGTCCCGCGAACGTTCGTTCCCGGGACACTCCCGAAGAGTAGAGCGCTATGTGGAGAAGGCGCGGGCTGAACACGGCGGTGGCGGATGGCGACTGATCGCAGAGGCGGCTAGAGCAAGCTGGTGATGAGGCTGTAGCAGGTGGCCAGGATCGCGATGAGGCCGATGGCGGCGATGGTGTTGTGCCACCAGCGGTTTCGTAGGTCGTCCATGAGACTGTGGTTGTTGGCGAGGGTGATCAGCAGGAGACCGAGCAGGGGCGCGACGACGACGGTGAGCGCCTGAGCGATGATGATCAGCTGGATGGGCGAACCGCCGATCACGGCGGTGACGAGCGCGCCGAAGGCCAGCACTGCGAGGATGCCCAGCCGGACTCGAGGTGAGGAGAGTTGGTTGCCTCCGCCGAGTCCGTCGGAGAGCAGGGTGCCGCCGGCGGTGGCGTTGGCCAGCATCGAGGAGAACGCGGCGCCGAAGAAGCCCAGGGCGAAGATGACCCGTCCGGTCTGACCGGCGATGGGTTCGAGTACGCCGGCCAGGTCGGCGAGGCCGGCACTCTGTTCGCCGTTGAGTGCGGTGGCCGAGGCGATGATGACCAGTGTGGTCATGATGCCGGGTGCGACGATGCCGGGGATGGTGTCGGCCAGGGTGGTTTGGCGGTACTGGTCGCGGCGCAGGCCGCGTTCCCGGGAGGCGTATCCGGTGTAGAACGCGGCGTTGATGGAGAAGTTCGTCCCCACCAGTGCGACCAGCAGCAGTCCAGTGCCCGGTGGGATGGTGGGCAGCAGTCCGGCGGCCGCACCGGTCCAGTCGGGGCGGCTGAGCACAGCGGTGACCACGAAACAGACCGCCATGGCCGCGACCATGGCCAGCAGGACTTTCTCGATGATGCTGTAGAGCCCACGAGCGAACAGCACGGTGGCGACCACGGCGGTGCATGCCAGGGTCCACCACACCGGCGAGCCGCCGAGCACCAGCGACAGCCCCAGCCCGGCCCCGACTACGCCTCCAGCGCCCAAGGCCGACGCGACGGCTACCAACAGGCCCTCACCGAAGCCGGAATCGTCGTCGACGAAGCCCTCATCGAAGGCGACTCGTTCTCGATCGACGCCGGCGAAACCGCAGGCCGAGCACTCCTGAACAGACCCGACCGCCCCACCGCGATCTTCGCCGTCAACGACAACACAGCAATCGGCGTCATGGCCGCCGCGCACACACTGGGCCTGCGCATCCCCGACGATCTCTCCCTCGTGGGCTACAACGACATCCCCATCGTCAGCCGACTACCGGTGCCGCTGACCACCGTGCGCGTGCCCTTCGACCAGATCGCCGCCGGCGCCCTCGATCTACTGCTCGACCACACCACCACCGCGCGCACTCTGGTCGCCACGCCAACCCTCATCCCCCGACGCTCCACCGCCCCACCCCAGCAGCAACCAGGACCCGCATGAAGGTGTCTGGGGAAGATCCGTGACAGATTAAACGCCGATGATCATCGCAGCTGGTCACAGCCTCGGAGGCGAGCACTTGGCCAGTTTCCGCCGAAGACTGAACCAGCTTGGCGACCAGCGATCGTTCGATCCTTCCCGGCTCTTCTTCAGACCCCGATTCTGACCAAGTGCGATGGTAGCGCTGACGACTCATGAGAACTTCCTTACCGGCGTCCCGTCCCCGTCAACAGGGCACAGCACCAGGGCGATACGTCCCTCGACGCGCCGTACCGCCGGTGTTGCGAGTTCGGCGCGTAACGGGACGAGCATGAGGGTTGCCCAGTCCGTGCCGTGATGCAGTTGACTCGCAGCGGCGCGGTAGACCCGGCCGCGATGCTGACCCAGCGGCAGCTGTTCTCGGAGGGCCTCGAGGCCTACCAATCGTTCGAGCACCTGACCGAGGGGTGGGTCAAGGTCGAACTCTCCTTCGACGGAACCCACGAGACGAGAACTGCCGACGGGCAAGTATCCGGCGGCTGATTACGGAGAGGAATCCCGGCGGAATGCGGCAGTTTACCTTACCGGGGGTCACGTAGGCGTGAGTTATCCGGCACCGAGGGTGGCGAGTGCTTCTGGTGGATGTCCAGCCTCGAGCAGCGGTTGTTGGATGTCTCGTGCCAGGTCGGGCAAGTATCCGAGCAGGAGATCAGCCGAACCCGTGAAGGAAATGTCCTCGAGCGCCGCGGGTAGGAGCAGGGATTCGGCGCGGCCGAGCTCGCCAGTCCAGTTCTCGGTGTCGAGCCTGGCGGGCGCGCCAGCATTGCTCACGATCACGGCCTGGTCGAACGAGCGTTGCACCACGGTTTCGGCCGCGAGGCGCCAGCGCTCGAGCGCGAAGTACGGTCCCGCGCAGCACAGGAGGCGGTCGCAGTCTTCGGCCAGTGGTAGGCGTAGGCCCGGTGTCGGAGTGGGGCGAGCCTGTGGGTTCCATTCGTCGAGGAGGCGGTCGATGTTGGCGCGGCGCTGGTCGGGAGGTACGAGCGAGCCGTCTTCCATGTTCCAGGGCATGGCGTGCTGCTGGATGTCGGAGGTCTGCTCGATTTCGTAGACCAGCGTGGCGGGGCCGAAGCTGTGCAGCGTTCCGCCCGGCACGTAGATCGTGTCACCGGGCCGGATGGGCAGGGTGCGCAGCACCGCATCGAAGTCCTCGTCCAGCAGCGCGGCGCGCAGCGTAGCCCGGTCCACACCGTCCTGGACGCCGAGGTAGGCGGTGGCCCCGGGGGCGGCGTCGAGGATGTGCCAAGCCTCGGTTTTGCCGTTGGGTTGGCCTTCGAGCCGCTGGGCGGTGGTGTCGTCGGCATGCAGGTGCACGGGCAGCATGCCGGCCGCGTCGATGAACTTCGTCAGCAGCGGAAATATGCGTCCGCGCCAGCCCCGACCGACGAGCTCCTCGGGGTGGTCGGCGGTGAGTTGCCGCAGTGTCCGGCCGGCCAGCTGCCCCTCGGCGACCTCGGCGCTGTTGCCGTCGACGTCGCTGACTTCCCAGGTTTCGGCGACCGGGCCGTCCGGTAGCCCACGGCGGCCGAGTCGGTCGGCGATCGCCCGACCGCCGAAGACGTGAGCTGCGATCGGCGTGCTCAACCGGAGGGGATACCAGGGCCGACTCACAAGATCGGCACCCCTCCGGTGACCGGGATGCACGCGCCGGAGACGTAGCTGGACTCGTCGGAGGCGAGCATGACGTAGACCCCGGCGAGTTCGGACGGCTGGCCGGGTCGCTGCAGCGGCACGTCCTGCCCGAAGCGCTCGACCTGCTCGGCGGGCATGGTCGCCGGGATGAGCGGGGTCCAGATCGGACCGGGTGCCACGCTGTTGGCCCGGATGCCTCGCCGACCGTACAGCCTCGCCAGCCCGGCGGTGAAGTTCGCGATCCCAGCCTTGGTGGTGTCGTAGGTCAGCAACATCGGCGGGGGCATATCGGAGTTCACCGACGTCGAGTTGATGATCGAGGCGCCCGCTCGCATGTGCGGCAGCGCGGCCTTGCACAGGTGGAACATCGCACTGAGGTTCGTGGCCAGCGTGTAGTCCCACTCCTCGTCGGGGACGTCCTCCACGGATTCGCGCGTCATCTGGAACGCCGCGTTGTTGACCAGCACGTCGACCCGTCCGAACGCCTCGAGGGCCCGGTCGACGATGCCCCGGCAGTGGGCCGGATCGGCGATGTCGCCGGCCACCAGCACCGCTGTGCGGCCTGCCTCCTCGACCAGGCCTGCGGTGTCCCGGGCGTCGGCGTGCTCGTCGAGGTAGGAGATCAGCACGTCGGCACCCTCGCGGGCGAAGGCGATGGCCACGGCCCGGCCGATACCGCTGTCGCCACCGGTGATGACCGTGGCTTTGCCGGCCAGCCGGCCGGACCCGGTGTAGCTGTCCTCACCGTGGTCGGGCACCGGTGTCATCGCTCCGGTGACACCGGGCGGTGTCTGCTGCTGCGCGGGCTGATCCATCGCGGGCCTTTCGGGCCGAGAATGCCTCCAACGATGCAATACCCCAAGACATCGCGCAAAAACACGCACCACAGCAGACCGATCGCAGGGGCGAGGCGGAGCCCGTCGCCGCGAGCGCGTGCAGAATTGCTCCGGCCGAGGGCTTCGCTGATGCTGCTACTCGTCGTCGGGCTCGGTCGCCGGTCCGAGGTACGTCGATGCGGTAGCGGAAGGCGCCTCCCGCCGTCGAGGTGCACATCCGTGGCGTGCGGATCGACGTAGGGTTGAAGGTTCACGGCCTCACCGATGATGACGCCGTCGGCGTGCTCGAACGCCAGGTGCGCGACGTCGATCGGGTCGGCGATGTCGCCGATGTTTTCAGGGGGTGCGGTTGTCGTGCTCCTCTTCCTGGTTGTTCTCGTGCCAGTAGCAGAACGCCGAGGCGATCCCACCGGTCAGGGCGTGGGTCTTGCAGTAGCGACTCCGCGGAGTGGACCGTCCTCGAGTGGGGGACTGAGTAGCAGCGGTCCAGGATCCTCCGCTAAGCGGTGAGGGTGTTGCTCTCGTTCACGGAGCTAGCCGTAGCCGCTGGCCCGCTGAGCACGCCCGCTGTCGGTGGGTTCGGTCTGGTGTTGGGTGGCCCAGGAGGCGAGGATGGGCAGCCGGTCGTGGGTGGGGGTGTCGGGCTCGGCGGTCCAGGTGACGAGGTGCTGGTCGGGGTCGTTGGTGCAGGTCAGCGTGTCTCAGTCGAGGGTGAGCTCGCCGACGACGGGGTGGTGCAGGGTTTTGGTGCCGATGCGCTGGTTGGCGACGTGGTGTTCGGCCCACCACTGGCGGAAGTCCGTGTCGCGCACTGAGAGTTCGCCGACCAGTTCGGTCAGTCGGTGGTCGTCGGGGTGGTGGGCGGCTTGGCGGCGTAGCAGGGCCACGCTGGTGTGGGCCACGGATTCCCAGTCGGCGTAGAGGGCGCGCATGTGCTGCTCGGTGAACAGCAGCCGCACGTAGTTGCGGTGCTTGGTCGGCAGTTGGGCGAAGTCGGTGACCAGGGCTGCCGCCAGGGGGTTCCAGGCCAGCACGTCCATGCGGCGGCCCAGCACGAACGCGGGGGTGAATCGCAGGTCGTCGAGCACGCGCTGCAGCGAGGACCGCAGCACCTGGCGCGTGCGTCGACGCGGCCGCGTGGCGTCCTTGCCTGCGAGTTCGGACAGGTACTCGCGCTGGGCGTCGTCGAGGTGCGGCACCCGGGCCAGGGCATCGAGCACCGGGGCGGATGCGGGAATGCGGCCTTGCTCCAGCCGCGTGTAGTAGTCGGTGCTGATCGCCGCCAGCTGGGCGACCTCCTCGCGGCGCAGCCCCGGCACGCGCCGCTGGCTGCCGGTGTCGGGTAGTCCCTCGTGGTGCGGGCTCAGCTCGGCACGTCGCGCCTTCCGGTCCGCGTCGACGTGGGGCTGGGTGACCAAGTAGTCGATCACGTGGCTGAAGTCCTGCACCCGGAAGGCCAGGTCCTCGGTGAACCGCGGCTGGCCACCGCTTTCGCCCTGGAAACTCGCGTCGAAGGCGATCGCGACGAAACCCTGACGGGCCAGCTCCGCGGCATAGACGTTGCCCGCGGTCTGCTCCTTGCAGCTGCCGGTCGGGTGGGCGCTGATGACCGTGGCGTAGGTCCGGTCGCGATCGAAGTCCGGCGGGAAGTAGATGTCCGCCGCGATGTCCCAGGCCAACGCCGTGATATTCACGCGTTCGACGTTGTCGGAAGGCATGGTCCTCACTCCTCAGATTTGCCGCATCGGCCCGGCGGAAGGGCCGTTGACCAGCGGATTCGATGGCGTACACCCCTCACTGTGGGGCGGAGCGGTACCGTGTGGCAGGGACAGTTCCTTCCCAGGAAGCACCGTGCCCCCGGACGGAAAGCGCGCCGGACATTCACCATCGGACGTCGACCGGTACTCCGCTCAAGCACGCCCCTGGCCGGGCGCGACAGGGGCGGGTTTCAGCCGCCGCTGCTGGCTGGCCGACCAGGGCCAGTGCGTCAACGGACCGACTGGCACCGGAAATCGCTCACCGTCCACTAACGGAGGATCCTGTACCGCTGCTACTCAGATCCCGTTTGGCCGGGAACCTGCTCGGCGTTGGCACCGGCCAGGCGCGTGGCGACGGTCTGCTGTGCCTGCTCGGCGTCGGCATCGTGGTCGGCGACGACCAGGCCGGACACGGCCCGGAAGGCTCCGGTCCGGAGTTAGTCGCGGCGCCGGTAGTAGCGCAGGGTGGTGGAGATGTGGGCGTGGCCGACGGCGGTGGCGACCTTCTCGGTCTGGCCGAACGACTCGAGGCCCTCAGCCCCGTTCGCGGGCACCGCCCCACACCAGAAAGCTAGGGAACCCACCCATCGGCATGACCAATGGAAGCAGGCTCTCCTGGGGCGGTCGCGAGCACCGGATCAGGACCCAAAGATGCCGTCGAGGACCATCAGGGTGAACCTGAGTACGGGCAGGACAGCGACCAGGCAACAGCGCGAACTCGTACGCATGTACGGCACAGGCGAGTACGCGATCACCGACTTCGCCGTCACACAGCCGTGCGCCACAATGGTCGACGACATCACCTATATCCGACCAGCGAAGGATGGGTTTATCTGGCCACCGTCCTCGACTGCTATTCGAAAACCATTGTGGGCTGGGCCCTCGACGACCACTACCGCGCCTCGCTGATCACCAAAGCCATCCACATGGCCGCCCACAGCCACACCATCCCTGCTGGAGCCATTTTCCATTCCGACCGCGGCAGCAACCATAAGTCTGCCGACTTCGGCAACACGCTCCGCTCGCTCGGCATCCGACGATCAGTCGGACGCGCCGGGAGCTCCTTCGACAACGCGATGGCTGAGTCCTTCTTCGCCACCCTGAAAAACGAACGAGTCCCTCGGATGACCGGCCTCATTCGACAACACGCCATCGCAGACATTGCCACCTGCATCGAGCTCCGATATAATCACCGCCGACTCCGCTTCGGAGTCGGATGCAAAAACCCACACGAAGTTCAAATCGAACGTCAAAACCGGCTGGACGTGGCATGAAATGGCCCACTGGCGAGCCGTCCGGAAAATCCGAGTCCGTCCACATGTCACTTTGCGTTTCAGGTCGGGTTCGGGAACATCATGTCGACGCGGGGCGCTGTGTCAGGCGCTGAGCCCGCTAAGGACGTCGGAGATCCTCTCCTGGAGCGCGATCGCGTCGTGCAGGGAGGTTTCGGGCATACCGCGCCACCCTTCGGCGTGTTCGGTGTCGATGAACTGGAGCTCACGAGCTTCGCAGTAGCCGAGTAGGACGGCGGTCAGCGCGGCGGCATCGCAGGCAGCAGCAAGCGCAGGGTCCGTCTCGGCGGATTCCAGTCTCTGGGCGAGTGCCCTGTGCAGGCGTGTGGTTCGCCAGTGCAGCACCGCGTGCTGTCCTTCGGCGCTTTCCTCGGCCCAGCCCGCGGCGGCGTCGACGCTCCTTTCGGAGGCACGGACCACCGCGTCGATCTCGTCCTGGGGCAGGCTGGTGTAGCCGAGGTCCATCTCGGCCCGGACGATCTCACGTTCGGCCGTCCCCAGCAGCGCGTTGGCCAGGGACAGAGTGGTGCGCACCCGCGTGCGCTTGTCATAGGACGGTGACATGAGCGCGGGCGGGGTAGTGACGCCGAGAGCTTTCAGGGCCAGGCGCAGTTCGTCGGTACGAGGCAAAAGTGTCTCCAGTGGATCGGGCTCGACGCTATGGAGGGAACCGAGCGTCGTGGTCGAAGAAAGCGAGCTTCGAGCGGTGTCACGCATCGGTCCGATCCCTGCGGTCGTGATCCTGCCGCTGTCCGCTGGAAGATGGGTCAGGCCGTGACAGCTTGCACCGAGTCCGTGATGATCCCAAGACCCTGTTCGAGCTCTTCGTCGGTCACGGTCAGTGGCGGCATGATCTTGACGACCTCGCTGTTCGGTCCGGCCGTCTCCAGGATCATCCCGCGGTCGAAGGCCGCCTTGGACACCTTGCCCGCCAGGTCCGGGTCCTCGAAACCCAGCCCCCTGGCCAGGCCGCGACCCTTGGCCACGGTGCCCTCGTGGGTGTTCACCAGCTCGTCGAGCACCTGGCCGACGCGCTCGCCCTTGGCGACGGTGGAGCGCTGCAGGGCGTCGTCGCTCCAGTACTGGCGCAGCGCCTCGGTAGCCGTCACGAACGCCGGGTTGTTGCCCCGGAAGGTGCCGTTGTGCTCACCGGGCTCCCAGACGTCGTGCTCGGACTTGATGAGCGTGGTCGCCAGCGGGCTGCCGTAGCCGCCGATCGACTTGGACAGGCAGACGATGTCGGGGGTGATCCCGGCTTCCTCGAAGCTGAAGAACGGCCCCGTCCGGCCGCAGCCCATCTGCACGTCGTCGACGATGAGCAGCATGTCGTGACGCTTGCACAGATCGGACAGCCCGCGCAGCCACTCGGGGCGCGAGGAGTTGATGCCGCCCTCGCCCTGGAGGGTCTCCACGATCACGGCCGCGGGAGCGTTGAGCCCACTGCCGCTGTCGGCCAGCAGCCGGTCGAAGTACAGGAAGTCCGGGTACTGGCCCTCGAAGTAGTTGTCGTAGGGCATCGGTGTGGCGTGCACCAGCGGAATGCCGGCACCACCGCGCTTCATCGAGTTCCCGGTCACCGACAGCGACCCCAGCGTCATGCCGTGGAAGGCGTTGGTGAAGCTGATAATCGACTCGCGACCGGTGATCTTGCGGGCGAGCTTGAGCGCCGCCTCCACCGAGTTCGTCCCGGTCGGGCCGGAGAACTGGAGCTTGTAGTCCAGCCCGCGCGGTTTCAGCAGTTTCTCGTCGACGGTCTCCAGGAACTCGCGCTTGGCCGCGGTGGCCTGGTCGAGACCGTGATGAATACCGTCCCGCTCGATGTACTCGAGCAGTTTTCGCTTCAGCAGCGGATTGTTGTGCCCGTAGTTCAACGCCCCGGCACCGGCGAAGAAGTCCAGGTAGGGCGTCCCGTCCTCGCCGTAGATCCAACTACCCACCGCACGGTCGAACGTCGTCGGCCAGGTGCGGCTATAGCTGCGAGCTTCGGATTCCAGAGTTGCGAAGATGTCGTTCATCGTCTCCTCCACAGGCACGGTGCCCGGGGCAGACACGGCCGTCGGGTGCCTGCCCCGAACACCGGTTCCGGGTACGAGGCGTCGCCGGTCAGTCGTGTGCGTCGGTCAACAGGGGGTAGACGCCGTTCTCGTCGTGGTCCTCCCGCCCGGTGACCGGCGGGTTGAAGACGCAGACGGCGCGAAAGTCGGTCTTGGTCCGGAGGGTGTGCTTCTCGTGTCCGTCGAGGAGGTACATGGTCCCGGGTGTGATCCAGTGCTTCTCACCCGTTTCGTCGTTGGTGAGTTCGCACTCTCCTTCGACGCACAGGACCGCCTCGATGTGGTTGGCGTACCACATGGACGTTTCGGTCCCGGCGCGCACGACGGTCTCGTGCAGCGAGAAACCGACCTTTTCCCTGGCGAGTACGATGCGCTTGCTCTCCCAGGTGCCGGAAGCGCCCTTGACGTGGCGCTCGGTGTCTTCTATCTCTGCGAACGAACGGACGAGCATGAGAATGGATCCTCTCGTGGATCGGTGTCGCAAACGTGCGGCGCTGCGTCAGCTTCCGGCTGGTGCCGCGGCGCTGTCACCGGACGACGCGAAGTCGATGAAGGTTTCGACGGTCTCGAAGTCGTCGACGTCCAGGTCTTCCGGGTCGATCACCAGCCCGATGGACTCCTCGAGCGCCATGAGCATCTCGAGCATGGTGGTGGAGTCCAGGTGCAGGTCCTCGAAAAGGCGGACGCCACCGGTCAGCCCGGTCACGGGACGCTCCAGCACGTCGGTCAGGGCGGTCTCCAGGGCTGTGAGCACTGTGTCGCGGTCCATTAGTTCTTCTCCTTTACTGTGGGTACCGCCCGGTCCTCGACCAGGGCGACGATCTGTGCGCGGTCGAGCTTGCCGTTGGCGTTGGTCGGCAGCGTCGGAAGCACGACGCAGCGGCGAGGGATCTTGAAGGCTTCGATGTGTTCGTGCATGCGTTCGGTTACTTCCTCACCGGTGATGTCGGACTCGACGGCCAGCAGCGCCGGGCGCGTCTCGTTCGGCGGGATCAGGGCCACCGCATTCACCCCGTCGACACGACGTGCTGCGGATTCCACCTCGGTGGCGCTCACGCGGAAACCACGTTCTTTGTAGATGTCGTCGCGGCGTCCGGAGAAGTAGAGGTAGCCGTCGTGGTCGCGCCATCCATAGTCACCGGTGCGGAGTTCGGGGAACAGTCCCTCGACGCGGGGAAAGCGTTCGGCACTCAACTCGGGGCGTCGCCAGTAGCCGGCCATCACGTGGGGGCCGCGCACGACGAACTGCCCCAGCTCGCCGGGAGGGAGTCGTTTGCCGTCGTCGTCGAGGATCAGGACCTCCGTGCCCGGCAGTGGAAACCCGCAGGAACCGGGCCGGTCCAGATCGCCGTCCGGGGGCATGATCGCGGTGCGTTTGCACTCGGTGAGTCCGTACATCACTTGGATGCGCAACCGGGGGAGGGTCTCGCGCAGTGCCGCCATGGTGCCCTCGGCGAGGGCGGCACCGGTGTTGGTGAGCAGCCGCAGACGCTCGGGCTTGTCGGTGCTGCGCCGCAGTAACCAGGCGAGGCGGTCCGAGACTGACGGCACGCCGGGAAGGACGGTGGCCGCACTGTGCCGCAGGTGGCGCAGCAGGGGCGGGCCGGCCTCGGCGTGGGTGCCCAGCCACAGGTGCGCACCGCTGAGGGCGGCCAGAAACACCTGGTACAGCCCGTAGTCGAACGACAACGGCAGCGGGCAGTAGACGACGTCGTCATCGCGATACCCCAGGCACGACTGGATGGCGCGGGAGGCGAACAGAACCTGCTGGTGCGTGCTCACGACCGCCTTGGGCATCGACGTCGTGCCCGAGGTGTAAATCAGGCACACGGGATCGACGGAGAGCACGTCCTCGTCGAGCCGGGTCGGGTCCGCGGACTGGCTTCCCGGCTCGTCCACGTCGGAGGAGAGTCGAGCACTGGGCAGGTAACGGACCCGGTGCTGCTGAGCCGTGTCGCCGTCGTCGGCGTCGTCGGAGACCACGAGGGCGGGTTCGCTGTCCTGGAGGACATGGGCCAGCGGCTCTCCGCGGACGTGCTCGTGGAGCACGCTGAACGCCGCTCCCAGCCGCGATGCGGCGTAGACCAGGGTCGTCACGACGAGCCCGTCGGCTGCCTTTACGACCACGCGGTCGCCACGGGACACCCCTTGGTCCTGGATACGGCGAGCGGCGCGGACGCTCGCTACGGCCAGTTGACGGTACGTGCAGCTGCGGCCGTGGGCGGTTACGGCCGGCTCGTGGGGGGTGCGGTCGGCGGCGTCGTCGAGCAGTTCGTGCAGGAGGTTCGGCGTCTGAGCCATCAGTCCTCCCCGGAGGCTGCCGTGACCTTCTGCGCAGGGACCACGGTGGTGGCGGTGGCGCTGCATACCAGTCGCGGCTCGTCGAGTCGTCGAGCCCGGCTGGGACGGTCGGCGGGATCGGCGGCGATCACCTTGTGAGCCCGGAGGTCCACGACGCGGCGGAGCCGGGTTTTGCTCGTGAGTCGTGCGGTGGCCTCGACGTAGTCGCCCGGTGCAACCGGTGCGGTGAACTTCACCGCCGAGTACTCCGACAGGAGACCCTCGTCGCCGTCGGTCCGGATGGTGATCTCGGTGACGAGGTCACCGAAGAGCTTGAGGATGTGTGCTCCGTCGACGATCCCCCCTCCGTAGTGGGCGTCTTCCTGACCGATGCGGACCCGGAGGAACGCGGTGGTCGTGGTGTCCTCGCCGGTGTTTGGCGCGGTCATGGGCGTGGTTTCCTCCGTTCGTGGCGGGAGAGCGGTGGTGCCGGTATGCGCCGGGGGGAGCGGAACCGCAACGGCCGTCACCACGGTGTCTTTGTGCGAGATGGACAGAGCAAGGTCCGTGGAAGGCGACGGCAGCTCGGCTGCGGCTCCTTCGAGCCGCACCTCGGGAGATCCGTCGTCGGCCTGGGTCACGCAAATCTCGCGAGGGGCCACCCCCTGCAGCAATCCTTTGCCCATAGCCTTGAGCACGGCCTCCTTGGCGGCGAACCGTCCCGCCAGGAATTCCCGGCGGCGTTCGGCCCCGAGCTCGTCGGCGCGGCCGATCTCCTCCGGGGCATAGCAGTAGCGCAGGAACCACGCGCGCCGGAGCAGTTGATCGAGCTCGGTGCTGTCGAGGACGTCCACACCGATGCGGGCGGAGCCTTGCCGGGTCATGACGCCCCCACGAAGTCGACGAGATGCTGCTTGGCCAGCAGGTCTTGCGTGGTGTCGCGTTCACGGACCAGCAACGCACGACCACGGTGGACGAGGACTTCGGCGGGGAACCCCTGGCTGAGGAACAACCCCGGTGAGGCTGTGGGCCCGTACGCGCCGGAACGTTGCACGCCGATCAGATCGCCCGGTTCGACCCGTGGCAAGGCGACCTTCTTGGCCACGATGTCGTTGGGCGTGCACAGCGGCCCGGTTACGGAGTACCGCTGCAGTGGTGGTTCGTCCGGTCTTGTGAGGTGATGTATCGGAAAGTTGCGTTTGACGAAGCTACCGATCCCCACAGCCGCCATGTGGTGGTTGGTGCCACCGTCTGCGACGACGAACGACTCGCCCATAGATTCCTTGACGTACCGGGCTCGCACCACGTAAGTGCCCGCCGCGGCTGTGAGGTAGCGCCCCAGCTCCGTGACGAGCCGGCACCGGGGGTGGCGCTCGGCGAACGGAAGGATCACTTCCCGCAGCCGAGCTCCCAGCGCGTCGAGGTCGAGCTCGTCTTCGTTGTCGAAGTAGGCGACGCCCAGTCCGCCTCCGACGTCGACGATTTCCAGGGGGATGCCGAGCTGGTCGGCCAGCCTTTCGGCCGTATCCAGAATCCGACCGGTGTTGTGCACGACGTCGTCGTGATAAAGGAACCTGGTTCCCATGTAGGCGTGGATGCCGATGACCCGGATGTGGCGCAGGTCGGCGACGAACCGCTTGGATTCGGCGACCACGTCCTCGTCGACACCGAACTGGCGGGGTTTGCCGCCCATCGCCAGGCCGGACCCCTTGGTGCTGAACGAGGGGTTCACCCGCATGACTGCGCGGCAGTCGCTACCCCCTCGTCGTGTCACCAGTTCGTCCAGGAGGCGTAATTCGTCCAGCGACTCGCACACCACCGCATGGATGCCCGCATCGAGGCAGGCGTTGAGATCATCGGAGTCCTTGCCGGGACCGAGGAAGATCACGTTCTCCGGGCGCACCCCTGCTCTGAGCGCGGTCACCAGTTCGGCTTGGGAGGAGACCTCGGCGCCCGCACCCAGCGCACCGAGGAAGGCGCACACGCTGATGTTCGGATTGGCCTTGAGCGAGAAGAAGATGTCGAGCTGTTTCGGAAGGCGATCACGGAGATCTTGGTAGGTTTCTCGTAGGATGTCGGTGTCGTAGACGAACAGGGGAGTGCCGAACTCGTCTGCGATCTCGGAAATCGAATTCCCTTGGACGCGTGTCTCGTGCATGTCTCGGCGAGCCTTTCGGCGGTGCGGGACAGTATTTTGGATTTTCCCCGGTAGGGGTGAGCTGGCCGCTACGACTCCGGCGCCAGTGGTCCGATGCGGTAAAGAATCTCGTCGTGATGCTCCTCGGGGAAGTAGCTGGCGGGAAACAGCACGCTGTTCTCGATCTTGGCGGAGCGTGCCTTGGCGAATCGCCTGAGCACCATGATGATGGGCTTGTTGTTGGCGGAGACGGTGGCCTCGACGAAGTTCGCCCCCTTGGCGATCTGCTGCTCGGCGGCGTGCTTGAAGAGGTTGACTCCCAGGTCGGGAACGCCGTGTCGAGGCTTGACGGCCTCCTGCCAGACAACATAGGTGTCTGGGGCCTCCGGGCGCCTGTATCCGTTTAAAAACCCCACCACCTCCTCGTCGATGGTGGCGACGAGAGACTCCTGCGCGAAGTCCCGGAACCACATCGTGTAGTAGTAGGGACTGTTGGTGTCGAGTCGCCGGTCCTTGTCCACCATCTCCCATACGGGTAATCCGTCGTCCGGGGTCGGAACACGAAAAATGACCTCACTGCGATGATCGGAGCTCATGTGCGACACCTCCTCGAATCCGTGATGTGGAACACATCGGAATTATAAAGTACTCGTTCGGAAAAACTGGTGCAATATGCTGTTCGTAGTAATATCGGGTGACACGTCGTAATTACTTGCCGCGCTGGCGGGTGCCGCTCCGAGCGAGCGGGCAGATCCACTGTTCGGATGTCGTGCAGTACGTATCCAATATTGAATGGCCCGATCGAGCGCGACGAGATCTCGTTTGGCCACGAATCGAAAGAATCCCGCCGAGTCCTCCGGGCCCGGGTCGGGGCGAGACCGTCGGCAACGCGCGGGAGCGCCCCATCGCCTCAAGGCCGCGTCCGGGGCGACTCCACGACCCGGAGAAGATTCGCGCACGTCAATCGACTTCGTGGAGTGCGGGGACGCCGGTCACGTCCACGCGCGGATGGTCGCGCACGAGTGTCCTGCCGTGTGCCGAGACGACTCCGCGGCGGGGCTCGGACCCTGTGCGTCATGGCTTCCCGCTTGCTCGGGGTGTAAGAATCAAGCCATGGTTGCAAAGAATCGAGCCAGATCCGCTTCCGCGGACTCGGGTCGGCACCGGGTAGCTGTCTTCGTCCGTGACGGCCTGCTGCCGATGGAACTGGGACTGGTCCACCAGCTTTTCGGGCAGGCCAGATCGGAGGCGGGGGAACCGCTCTACGAATTGGTGACCTGTGCCTTGAGGCCGGGCCACGTGCGAACGGACACGGACTTTCCCATCGTCGTCGAACACGGTCCGGAGGTCCTCGGTGAGGCCGACACCGTGATTGTGCCGGCCTCCCACGAGTTCGACACCACTGAGACAGAAGGCCGACTCAGCGGGCCGTTGGCCGACGCCGTGGCCCGTATCAGGCCCGGAACACGGATCGCCTCGATCTGCACCGGTGCTTTTCTGGTCGCCGCTGCGAACCTGCTCAACGGTCGCCGCGCCACGACGCACTGGAAGTCCGCCGAGCACTTCCGCAAGCTCTACCCCTCGGTCAGGCTCGAGCCCGACGTGCTCTACATCGACGAGGGGTACGTGCTGACCTCCGCCGGTGAGGCCGCCGGTATCGACCTGTGCCTACATATGATCCGCAGCGATCACGGCTCCGCGATCGCCAATGACGTGGCCCGGGCGACTGTCGTGCCTCCGCACCGCGACGGCGGCCAGGCCCAGTTCATCAAGAGTCCCGTACCCGAGCCGGAGGGCTCCTCAACCGTCAAGGCCCGCGCCTGGGCGCTGCAGAATCTGCACCGCCAGCTCAAGATTAGCGATCTGGCCGGCCAGGAGTTGATGAGTAATCGGACCTTCACTCGTCGTTTTCGCGAGGAGGTCGGTATCTCCCCGGGGCAGTGGCTGTCCCAGCGACGTCTGGAGCACGCCCGTCAGCTTCTGGAGGATACGGAGATGTCGATAGAGCAGATCGCCGACAGCGCGGGCTTCGGCACGGCCACCTCGTTGCGTCAGCACTTACAGACCGCGCTGGGCGTTTCTCCGAGTGCTTACCGCAATACGTTCCGCGGGACGTCAGTGGTCTCCGGTGCCGACGGTGGTGATCGGCTCGGATGACCAACCCGGACGAGTCCTCCGGTTCGTTCTGCTCGACGAGCGGTGCGATCGCTCGGTGAACCCGGCGTCGTGCCACCGTCGGTGATGCTGTCCCGCAACGGTCGGACCCACCGCCGTCGTGCGCGGTGCCTCGGCTCAGCCGGTCTCGACCGCTTGGTGCTTGCTCGCGGCGAGATTGCTGCCGTGTTCATCGGTGTCATGGCGCTTGATCATCAGTGCCAGCAGGCCCGCGATCACGCACAACGCGGCGGAGACGATCCAGACCGGCGCGTAGGACCCGAGCGATTCCCGCATGATCGAAGCGGCCAGGGCCATCAGGCCAGCACCGACCTGATGCGTGGCGTTGACCCAACCGAACACGATGGCACCGTTGTCGCCGTAGAAGCGGCGGCACAGTTCGATCATGGGAGGTACGGTGGCCACGTCGAGCACTCCGAAGGCGACCATGAAAAACACCACCGAAGGCTGCACCGTCGAGGCCAGCAGTTGCGGCAGCAACAGTAGCAGGACGCCCCGCAGAGGGAAGTAGAGAGCGTGCAGCTTGCGCGGGTCGTAGCGGTCGGTGAGCCAGCCCGAACCGATGGTGCCCACCACGTTGAAAATGCCGATCATCGTCAGCAGCGAGGCCGCGACCGTGATCGGCATGCCGTGGTCGCGCGCGGCGGGAACGAAATGGGTCCACATGATGCCGTTCGTGGTAGCTCCGCAGATCGCGAACGTGGTCGCCAGCAGCCAGAATTGACCGGTCCTGGCGGCTTCGACAAGTACGCGCACCGTGCGACGGGCCGCACCCGGATCAGCAGCCGGTTTGGGGGTGAACTCACCGGCCCCGTAGGCGGTCAGCCCTACGTCGGCGGGATGGTCGCGCAGCAGCAGCCACACCAACGGTATCGTGATCAGTGCGGTCAGTGCCAGAGTCACGATGGCGGAACGCCACTGGTAGTGAGCGATGATCCAGGCCAGCAGCGGCAGGAAGACGAACTGGCCGAACACGCTCGCGGCGGTGAGCAGGCCGGAGACCACCCCGCGGCGCCGGACGAACCAGCGATTGGCCACGGTCGCAGCGAAGGCCATCGCCATGGACCCCGTGCCCAGACCGATGAGCAGGCCCCAGTAGAGGATCAGCTGCCAGGCCTCAGTCATGATCGTGGTCAACGCCGCGCCCGCTGAGATGATCGTCAGTGCCCCAGCGATAACGCGTCGAATGCCGAAGCGGTCCATCAGGGCCGCGGCGAACGGTGCCGTCAACCCGTAGAGCACCATGTTCACCGCCACCGCGATGCCGATCGTGCTGCGGGACCACTCGAACTCCTGGTGCAGCGGGTTGACCAGCAACCCGGACATGGTGGAGAAGGCGCCCGCGCCGAGAATCGCCAGGCAAGCACCGAGAGCCACCCACCAGGCGCGATGCACGCGCGACCCGCGTACGGGCGAGGAAGTTTCGATACCTTGTGTCATCACAGGTCATGGTCGGGGTGGTCCTCCCCGGTCACGAGTGGCTCGATAGCCATAATGAGAAAAAATCGAGCCAACCTGGTTGTCGGGATAGGGCGCCCACCCGGACAGCTGCTGGACGATCATGTGCAGATCCTCGGCGGGCACCGGCGCTAGGTAGTCGGCGAAGGCGTCGTCGCTGACTACGGGGGAGGGCGCCACGGTCGATGGGGCGAGCTTGTTGTCGCGCTCTCCGTGCGTAGACCAGCCAGCTGACCACCCCGCCCGGCCACACCGACGCGCCATCACCGATCCACGGGTGCATCGTCAGCTCACCGTCCCAGCAGGAGTGGCAACGATCCGGGCGATCCACAAGGCACTGCGGCACCCACGCCCGTGACGATCTCGGCAGGCGAGATCAACGAGGTGAGCACATTCGGTCTCTTCGGGTTGATGTGCGGTAGTCACAGAACAGCGCCCAGCGACTCGCCGCCCCATCGCTCACCTGGCCGACACCACCCCATCCACTGAGGCACACCGAATCCTCACTCGAGGAAGACAGTGAGGCCCTTACGCTTGGGTTCAGTCTGCGTGGATGAGGGTTTGGACGGCGTCGATCAGTGGGGTTGCGTGGTGCGGGCAGGCTCGGATCCGACGCGGGATTTTCCAGCTTTTGAGCTGGGCGTTGGCTCGTTCGTCGGGGCCGCGTAACCGGGCGTTCTGGTTCGCCGACTGCCGCGGGCGCTCGTCGAGGCCGTCCTCGCGTGCTCGGCGGCGTTGGGGGACTTCGACGCTCGCGCCGGCTCCGCGGTAGGCGCTGCCGGTGATCACGCGGGTCTCGGCGGCCGCCAGGGCGTCGATGAGCTCGTGTTATCGCGCCGCGCCTCTTTCGTGCCGGGCTCCGGACAACGCCGGTGAGACCCAGATCAGCTGCCCGGTCGGGTCGGTAACGACCTGCACGTTGACCCCGTGGCGCTTGTGTTTTCCTGAGTAGAACGAGCGATCCCGTCCCGAGGCCATGCCGACACGGTCGATGCGCAGCAGCGTGCCGTCGAGGATGACGAGCGCTTTCCGTGCTGCGGTCGTGATCGCCTCGCTCAGCCCGGCCGTCTGAGTGGCCAAGACCGCGAGAGCTTCGCGGATATAGCGGAGTACCGTCGTCGTCCCGATGCCGAACCCGACTGTGAGGTCGGTGTAGGTCTCGCCGTTGCGGAGGTGGGCCAGCACCAGCAGCGCCTGTTGAGCTGCTTCCAGCCGCCTCCGGCGGGTTCGGCGTGTCCGCCGCTCGTGACGTAACGCCTCGGCCGGCGTGTTCGGTGCGCGAGGAGGACACCGACATCCCCGGCGGGGGTGAGAAAGTCTCTCGAAGCTCCTGGCACGAACAGAGTTGATCTAGTCGATCCACTCGTCCACCAGGAGCTTCGCTCAGCTCCGCACCCAGCCCACTCGGTCTGGCAGTCCTTTCCCGGCAAGTGGAAAAGGCTCAGTGTCCCCGGGAACGGTCTATTGTCGCTGCTTCCGGCGGTGAACCTGACTGTCCGCGCGAGCGGGAACGGTCTACGGGCGCTCTCGGCGTCGGGGTCGTCGTCGTTGGTCGCGCAGCACGCTCAGTGCTGCGACGGTCTCGTCGGGGTCAGATCTCGCAGGGTGAGGGTTCCTCGGCAGCCGACATCGCGAGCTGTCGCCGGTGGAGGAGAGCTCCGATGGAGGCGAGTTGAGCGACCATGGCCAACACTGCACCGTGCTCGGTTTGCAGCTTGTCGTAGAGCGCCCGCAGTGCGGTTCGTCAACGCGCTCCGCGGGAGCGGCCATTCCTCTCGATCACTTCGTTGGGCGTAGCCGGACGAGCGGCGTCTTTCGGTGCGGTTACCTGCTGGCCTTGAATCGGAGACCGTCGAGCACCAGCTCGAGCCCGCGCTCGAAGTCGGCCGGTCCCCCGGGTGGACGGTCGATCGCCCCGGCGCTCGTGGCTTGCAGCGCGGTCTGTTCCTCCGTGGTGTGCCCGAAGACGAGGTGCAGGAGGGCGCGGGTGGCGACGTCGACGAGGTCGTCGGGCAGGTTGCCCTCCCGCAAGGTCTGTCGCAACTGGCTGGCGGGTTCGTCGGCGCCGAGGCCGAAGGTGTGCGCCGTGACGACCACCTCGGCGCCGTCCCGGTAGGCGAGCATCGTGTCCCGGAGCTCGCCGCAGAGCTCGACCACGCGCCGGTCCCACTCCTTCGCTCGCCGGGGTCGCCGGCCCCGGCGCACGATCTCGTCGGCGACCGCGGCCAGCAGTGTCTGCTTGTTCGGCACGTGGTGGTAGAGCGCGCTCGGCTGCACGCCGAGCTCGGTGGCGAGTCGCCGCATCGTCAGCGACTCCAGTCCGTACTCGTCGAGGACCGCGATCGCGCGGTCGATGACGTCGCTCCGGTGATGGCGCACGCGAACCCTTCCCGTTTGACCGATCGATCCTCCCGGTCTAACCTGAACGCTGTTCAGGTGAACAGTGTTCAGGTCACTCTACCAGCCGACACCGGGAGAAGTGATGAGCTCCACCTTCCAGCAGCTCGCCGATTCGGTCCTCGTCGGGACACCGGCCACCCACGACGACGCCCTCGCGGTGCTGCGCGCCGACGAGGCCGAGCTGATGTCCCTGGTAGCGGCCGCCGGCCGGCTGCGCCGGGCGCACTTCGGCAACACGGTGAAGGTGAACTACCTGGTCAACCTCAAGTCGGGACTGTGTCCGGAGAACTGCAACTACTGCTCGCAGGCGCTCGGTTCCGACGCCCCCGTCCTCAAGTACTCCTGGCTGTCCCGGGACGAGGCGCTCGAACAGGCCGGTGCCGGGATCGAGGGTGGGGCCGGCCGGGTGTGCCTGGTCGCTTCGGGCCGGGGACCGTCCTCCCGGGACGTCGACAAGGTCTCCGACATGGTCGGGGCGGTGAAGCGGGAGTATCCCGACGTCGAGGTCTGCGCCTGCCTGGGCTTCCTCTCCGACGGCCAGGCCGAGCGGCTCAGGGGCGCCGGTGTGGACGCCTACAACCACAACATCAACACCGCCGAGAGCAACCACGGCAACATCGTCCAGACCCACACCTACGCCGACCGCGTCGACACCGTGGAGAAGACGAAGGGGGCTGGGCTCTCGCCCTGCTCCGGTCTGATCGCCGGGCTGGGGGAGACGGACGAGCAGCTGGTCGAGGCCCTGTTCGCGTTGCGGGAGCTGGACTCCGACTCGATCCCGGTCAACTTCCTGATGCCGTTCGACGGCACGCCCTTCGAGAACACCTGGGAACTCACGCCCGCGCGGTGCGTGCGGATCCTGGCGGTGGCGCGGTTCGTCTGCCCGGATAGGGAGATCCGGATCGCCGGCGGTCGCGAGATGCACCTGCGGTCGTTGCAGTCGATCGCGCTGCACGTGGCCAACTCGATCTTCCTCGGTGACTACCTCACCTCCGAGGGGCAGGACGCCAAGGCGGACCTGGAGATGATCCGGGACAACGGCTTCGTCGTGCTGGGCTCGGAGGAGGAGCTCGCCCAGCGGGCCGCCCGGCCGGATCCGGTCGATCCGTCGATCCGCCGCCGCGGGGCGGGCACCGACGTCCTGCCGAACGCCTGATGACGATGTCCGAGGAACTGCTCGCGTTCGACCGCGAACACCTGTGGCACCCGTACACCTCGATGACCGACCCCACGCCGACGCGGCTGGTCACCGGCGCCTCCGGCAGCCGGATCAGCATCGATGGCGTCGGCGAGGTGGTCGACGGGATGGCGTCGTGGTGGTCGGCCATCCACGGCTACCGGCATCCGGCCCTCGACGAGGCGGTGCGCCACCAGCTCGACCGGATGTCGCACGTGATGTTCGGCGGACTCACCCACGAACCGGCGGTGCGGGTGGCCCGGCGCCTGATCGACCTGACACCGGCCGGCCTCGGCCGCGTCTTCCTCGCCGATTCCGGGTCGGTGAGCGTCGAAGTGGCGATGAAGATGGCGCTGCAGTACCAGCGCGGTGCGGGCCGGCCGGAGCGGACCCGGTTCCTCACCGTCCGCGGCGGCTATCACGGCGACACCTTCGACTGCATGAGCGTGTCCGACCCGGACGACGGCATGCACGCGATGTGGTCCGGTGCGCTGCCGGAGCAGGTCTTCGGCGCACGCCCACCTCGTTCGGACGGTGATGTCGACGCCTGGGCCGCGGGTTTCCACGCGCTCGCGGCCGAACACGCGGACCGGATCGCCGGGCTGGTCGTGGAGCCGCTGCTGCAGGGCGCCGGCGGGATGCACCCCTATCCGGCCGAGTGCCTGCGGGTCTTCCGCGACGTCGCCGACGAGCACGGGCTGGTGCTGGTCTTCGACGAGATCGCCACCGGGTTCGGCCGCACCGGAACGCTGTTCGCCGCCGAGGCCGCCGGGGTGACGCCGGACGTCCTGTGCGTCGGCAAGGCGCTCACCGGCGGTTACATGACGATGGCCGCCACGCTGTGCACGGCCGAGGTGGGACGCGGTCTGTCCACGAGCGACTCCGGCGTGCTCATGCACGGTCCCACGTTCATGGGCAATCCGCTCGCCTGCGCGGTCGCGTTGGCGAGCCTGGACCTGCTGGCCACCGGTGACTGGGTGGACGACGTGCGGCGGATCAACACCGGCCTGCAGGAGCTGCACGAGATCGACGCCGTGGACGTGCGCGTTCTCGGCGCGGTCGGCGTGGTGCAGCTCGATCACGAAGTCGACCGCGAGGCAGCGACGGAAGCGGCGCTGGCTCAGGGAGTCTGGTTGCGCCCGTTCCGCGATTTGATCTACACCATGCCGCCCTACGTGTGCACCGACGAGGACCTCTCCGCCATCTGCGCGGGGATCAAGGCCGCTGCGGAGACCGGATGAGCCGCTGGGCCGAGTGGTTCGCCGAGCAGAGAGCCGCGCGCGAAGAAGCCGGACTGCAGCGCACGCTGCGGCCACGTGGGGCCGACGAAGACGTCGTCGACCTCGCCGGCAACGACTACCTGGGGTTGAGCGGGCACCCCGATGTGCGGAAGGCCGCCGCCGACGCCGCGCTCTCCTGGGGCGCCGGAGCGGGTGCTTCCCGCCTGGTCACCGGCACCACCACGCTGCACGCCGACCTGGAGCGAGAACTCGCCGAATTCACCGAGCGCGCTGCGGCGCTGGTCTTCTCGACCGGCTACCAGGCCAACTTGTCCGCGGTGAGCGCGCTGGCGGACAAGCACTCGCTGATCGTCTCCGACGCGCACGTGCACGCCTCGCTGATCGACGCCGCGCGGCTGTCCCGGGCGGCGATCGAGGTGGTCGGCCACAACGACGTGGCCGCGGTCCGGGCCGCGCTGGCCGGAGCCGGTGACCGGAGGACGATCGTGCTGACCGAATCGATCTTCTCCGTGCTCGGCGACACCGCCCCGCTCGTCGACCTGGCCGCGGCCTGTGCCGACCACGAAGCGCTGCTCGTCGTCGACGAGGCGCACGGGATCGGAGTGGCCGGCGACGGCGGCCGGGGACTGGTGCACGCCCACGGGCTGGCCGACCAACCGCACGTGGTGATGACCGCGACGCAGTCGAAATCGCTCGGCGCGATGGGGGGAGCGGTCCTCGGCCCCGTCGAGCTGATCGACCACCTCACCAACCGGGCCCGCCCGTTCATCTTCGACACCGGGCTGGCCCCGGCTTCCACCGCCGGTGCGCTGACCGCCCTCCGACTGCTGCGGCGGCGGCCCGATCTCCCGCCGCGGATCCACCAGCGTGGTGGCGAGCTGGCCGACCGGCTCGGCGTGCCGAGGTCGGCGGGCGCCGTGCTCTCGGTGCCGATGACGTCACCGAGGGCCGCGGTCTCCGCGCAGGCCGCGGCGCTGGCGGCCGGAGTCCGGGTCGGGTGCTTCCGGCCGCCCTCCGTCCCGGACGGGATCTCCCGGCTCCGGATCACCAGCCGGATCGGCCTCGACGACGAACGCTGGGCGCGCGCGGTGGACGTGCTGGTCGGCGTCGTCGACGACCACCGGAGGCAATCGTGATCACCATCGTGACGGGAACCGACACCGGCGTCGGCAAAACCGTGGCCACCGCGGCGCTCGCTGCCCACTTCGGACCACGTGCGGTCGTCGTCAAGCCCGCGCAGACGGGCATCGGTACCGACGAACCCGACAGTTCCGTCGTGCAGCACCTGGCCGGTTGCGAGGTCGACGAGTACACACGGCTCGAAGACCCGCTCGCACCGGACACGGCCGCCCGGCTGCGCGGCATCGAGATCCCACCGATCAACGAGCACGCCGCCCGCGTCCGCGAGCTCGCCGAGACCCGCGACACCGTGATCGTCGAGGGCGCCGGCGGTCTCATGGTCCGGCTCGATACCGACGGCGGCACCCTGTCGGACCTCGCCACCGACCTCGCCCGGGATCACCCGGTGCGGGTGTACGTCGTGACCCGGGTGGGCCTCGGCACCCTCAACCACACCGCACTCACCGTCGAAGCGCTGCGTTCACGAGGCGTGGAACCGGCGGGACTGGTACTCGGCGCGGTGCCGGATGCGCTCGGTCTGGCCGAGGAGTGCGCTCTCGCCGAATTGCCCCGCGTCACCGCGGTGCCGATCGTGGCCGCCCTCCCCGAAGGGGCCGGCGGTCTCGATCCGGAGCACTTCCGGGAGCGAGTCGACTCGTGGCTGGCAGGTTGCCTCGCGGGACAGTGATCCTCGACAACCGTGGGGTGGACGACGTGCAACTCATCCGGAGCCGTGAGGCACCAGCGGCATCGGTGTGGACCGAGAACGCCCGCCGCTCGCACGCCGTCCCGGGACGCTTGGACGCCGGCACGGTCTGGGTGAACTCGCATCTCGTCCTGGCCAACGAGGTCCCCTGGGGGAGGTTTCAAGGGTTCCGGTTACGGCCGGGACCTGTCGATCTATGCTCTCGACGACTATTCCCGCACCAAGCACGTCATGCACAATCACGGGCGCTGACCGCTCCGGCCTGGTGGTGAAGGACCGCTGGACGGGCGAGGGGCGACGCGAACTGCCCCCTCGCCCGCGGTGGTGCCGCGACCGCTGTGCGCAACCGGGCCGAAACGGCTGCGCACCCACGACTCCTGCTCACTCGTCGTCGACGTCCTCTCGCACGGAGGCCGCACTGAGACCCCGCGGGTGCCCCGCCTGTTCTGGGCCGTGATCACCGGTGTGGCGGCGGCCCTGCTGCTGCTCGCCGGTGGCGAAGCCGCGCTCACCGTGCTGCAGGTCAGCTCGATCGCCAGCGCGGCACCACTGTCCGTCATCTACGCACTCGTCGTGATCGCACTGGCGCGGATGCTGCGCTACGAGATGGCGACCATGCCCCGCTACGTACGCGTCCGCCCGCGCGCCACTCCGTCAGCGCTCGTCTCGACCGCGCGTCAGCAGGCCGACGACGAGGAAGAGCTGCAGCGCAACCTCCGCGGACTGCTCAAGGCGCAGAGCAACGGCACGCCGTCACGCGGCAACCTCAAGCACGCCTCAGCGGCACTCGGCGGGCTCGCGGTGTCCCCAGCCGCGAAGCCGTCCACATCGACGACGAACGGCGTGGACACCGGTGTGCTGGCCGTCTACGACGTACCGGCGCGTGCCACCACAGTGGATGCGGAAACCGGCACCATCGCGAGCGACGACGACTCCGCGTTCCGGAACCCCATCGGGGGTGAAGTGTTCGACCCCGGAGTTCACCGCCTCCGCCGTCGGGGCCGAACACGAGACCGAGCAGCTCCTCCGGAAACACGCCTCCGACAACGGTCACTGACGACCCCGAAGCAGTCGATCACCGCGGGGCGCCCGCATGAGCGCAACGGGGGTTCGCCAGCAGCGGTACGCTGGCGAACCCCCGTACTGCATGAGCCGGATCGGCCGGGGAAGTGAGGGGGCCGTTCGCCGACACCGACCCGGTGAACGGTCGGTGCTTTGCCCCGAGGGCGTCATCGACGACGGGGTGTGATCATCCAGCGCCGCCGGACGGATGGCCGATCGTTCTGGAACGAGTCGTAGGGCGCGGAGGATCAGGCGAGCTGCTGGAGCAGATGCCCCATGCGGTCGCGCTTGGCCACCAGGTAGTGCGTGTTGTGCTCGTTCGGCTCGGACTCGACCGGCAGGCGTTCGCTGATCGTGATCCCGC
This sequence comes from Halosaccharopolyspora lacisalsi, assembly GCF_014137975.1. Lineage (GTDB taxonomy): Bacteria > Actinomycetota > Actinomycetes > Mycobacteriales > Pseudonocardiaceae > Halosaccharopolyspora > Halosaccharopolyspora lacisalsi. Next base: position 1,321,903 of record NZ_JACGWZ010000001.1, read on the forward strand.
AGTCCGCGAGGGCGCGGCACTTGTCGGGGTTGTTGGTCAGCAACCGCACCGAGCCGATGTCGAGCTCGGTGAGGATGCGGGCCGCGGGGATGTAATCCCGGCTGTCCACCGGCAGTCCCAGCGCCCGGTTCGCCTCGAGGGTGTCCATGCCTCGGTACTGCTGAAGCTCGTAGGCGCGGAGCTTGTGGCCGAGGCCGATCCCCCGCCCTTCGTGTCCGCGCATGTAGACGATCACTCCGCGGCCGGCGGCCGCGACGGACTCCATGGCCATGCGCAGCTGGGAACCGCAGTCGCAGCGCAGTGATCCGAGCAGGTCACCGGTGAGGCACTCGCTGTGCAGGCGTACGAGGACGTCCTCGCCGCCTTCCACATCACCCATCACCAGCGCGAGGTGTTCGACGCCGTCGGCTTCGGACCGGTGGGTCATCGCTCGGAAGGTCCCGAGCTCGGTGGGGATCGTGGCTTGACCGGTCAGTTCGACTCGGTCGTCGTGATTGCGCTTCCACTCGATGAGCTCGGCGATCGAGATCATCGGGATGTCGTGTCGCACGGCGAAGTCGTCCAGTTCGGGACGGCGCATCATGTGCCGACGGTCGGGGGTGACGATCTCGCACAGCAGTGCGGCTCCGCTCAGCCCGGCCATGCGGCACAGGTCCACGCCGGCCTCGGTGTGGCCTGACCGCTGCAGGACTCCTCCGGGCTTGGCGCGCAGGGGCATGACGTGACCGGGCCTGGCAAGGTCGGCGGGTTCGAGCCGCGGATCCGCGAGCGCACGGGTGGTCTTCGCGCGCTCGGCCGCGCTGATCCCCGTGGTCGTTCCGTGCCGGTAGTCGACGCTGACGAGGAACGCGGTGCCCTGACTCTCGGTGTTGGCCGAGACCATCAGGTCCAGCTCGAGCTCGTCGGCCCGGTGCTCGTCGATGGACACGCACAGGAAACCCGAGGTGTGTTCGAGGAAGAAGGCGACCTCGTCGGTGGTCGCGTGCTCAGCGGCCATGATCAGGTCGCCTTCGTTCTCGCGGTCCTCGTCGTCGACGACGAGGACCTTCCCACCGACCGACAGCGCGGCGATGGCTTCGGCAATTCTCGGCGAGGTCATCGATCTTCTCCTGCACACGTGTATCGCTCGGGCTGGGGTTCACCGCGTCACCGGGCGAGGTCGGCTCCTGCGCTTGCCGTCTCGGCCGTCCGACGGACATGCCGCAATTAGGCGTTCATAATATGAACGTAAAGTTCACTAATAATGACACCATCGCGAGTCTTCGTCAAGAAGATGCACCTATACGCCTGCTATCTCTCCAATCGGGCTCTTGACGAACTCGGCGAGCAAGGTCACAATATCGACGCAGTGTTCGTATAATGAACATACCGTTCGTTTTGAGGGTGAGTGGCTCGCGGTACTCCGGTTCCGCGGATCGTGAGGCGACTGTCGACCCCACGGCGAGCGCTCGATCCGCAGCAGCGATACCCGGACGTGAAACCGACTACGAGGGAGTGCTGTCACCGTGACCGAGGAAGCTGACGTCGTCGTGGTCGGGGGCGGGATCGCCGGCCTGATCACGGCCCGCGAGCTCAGCCGCCACAACTTGAGCGTCACCGTGCTCGAGGCCAGGGAACGGCTCGGTGGTCGAGTGTGGACCGACCACCGACTGGGCCATGACTTGGAGATCGGCGGCACTTGGCTGCATTGGGTGCAGTCGCACGCGTGGGCGGAGGTGACGCGCTACGGCCTCGACGTCACCCGGGGGCCGCGTCCCGAGGAGGCGTACTGGCTGGCCGGGGACGAGGTCCGCACGGGCACGCTCGACGGGTTCATGGAGCTGATCGACCCGGGGATGCGGCGACTGTTGGACCCGACGATGAGCTGGGTCCCGCGGCCGGATGCGCCGTTGTCGGCGCCTGAGTTGGAGTCGGTGGACGGTTTCAGCGTCCAGGACAAGCTCGACGAGCTCGACCTGCCAGTGGAGGAGTACCGCGCCAACGAGGCCGCCTGGGTGGGGCATCTCAACGCGCCGCCCGGGGACGCGGCGTTCACCAGTGCGCTGCGTTGGACGGCGGCCACCGCGGGCTCGTGGCATCTCATGCACGAGGCGTCGGCGGTGTTCCGTCTCGCGGGTGGGACCCGGTCGCTGGTGGAGGCGATCCGCGCGGACACCGACGCGGACATCCGGACGTCCACCGAGGTGCGCGGGATCGAGCACGATCCGAGCGGAGCGATGGTGACCACAGCGGCTGGAGGCCGGATCAAGGCACGCCGGGTTGTGCTGACGTTGCCGCAGAACATCCTCGGCGAGTTGGACGTCGCTCCCGGTTTGTGCCCGGAGAAGCGCGCCGCGAGCGCGGAGAAGACGGCCTCGAAGGGGGTGAAGGTCTGGATCAGGGTCCGCGGCCCGATCAAGCCCTTCTTCGCGTACTCGTCCGCCGCCCACCCGCTGTCGGTCGTGCGGACCGAGTTCGTCGGTGACGACGATGCCGTGCTGGTCTCCTTCGGGGCCGACTCGCGCAAGATCTCGCCGCACGACATCGACGCCGTCCGCGCCGCGCTGCGCGTCTGGCGTGACGACCTCGAGGTTCTCGAGGTCACCGGGCACGACTGGATGTCCGACCCGTACTCGCGGGAGACGTGGCTGATACAGCAGCCGCAGCAGCTCACCCGGTACTTCGCCGCGCAGCAGCGGCCGGAAGGTGTCCTGCACTTCGCGGGCAGCGACTACGCCAACGTGTGGGCCGGCTTCATCGACGGGGCGGTCGAAAGTGGGCTGCGCGTCGCCCGCGAGATCAGCACCGGCCTCGACGCCTCGCATTGACCCAACCGGCGACCGGCACCCGAACAGGGAGGGAACGCGATCATGACAATGCCGTCTCCAACGATCGAGCCACGTCATTTCCGGGACGTGATGGGGCATCTTCCCACCGGCGTCGTCGTCGTGGCCGGCCGCAGGGTGGACACCGGAGACCCCGCCGGACTCGTCGTCGGGACGTTCCAGTCGTTGTCGCTGGATCCGCCGCTGGTCAGCTTCAGCGTGGCGACGACCTCGAGCAGCTGGCCGAAGATCCGCCCGGCGGAGTACTTCAGCGCCAGCGTCCTGGCCGACGGGCAGAACGACGTCTGCCGGGCGATGTCGAGCAAGCGGGACGACAAGTTCGCCGCGGTGGACTGGAACGAGTCCACGGACGGTGCCCCGCAGATCTCCGGTTCGCACGCCTGGATCGACTGCAGGACCGTGCGCGAGCTGGAGGGCGGCGACCACCTCGTCGTGATCGCCGAAGTGCGCCGTCTGGAAGCCGGCGGCGGTGATCCCCTGCTCTTCCACCGAGGCCGCCTCGGCGGATACCGCGAGCTCCAATTCTGATCAGTTTCCCGCGTGCACGACGAAGTGAGAGCACACATCTGATGACCACCACAGCTCAACAGACCGAGCCTGAAGAGACCCACGACGAGATCGAGCGTCGCCTGGACGCCGCGACCGTCGCGACCGCCGACTGGGGGCAGCAACCTCCGAAGCAGCGGGCCGAAGCGCTGTCCGCGATCGCCGACGCGCTCGATGCCGAGAGTGCGACGCTGATCGCCGAGGCCGTGCGGGAGTCGGGGCTGCCGGAAGGCAGGCTCACCGGTGAGCTCAAACGCACGTCGGTGCAGTTGCGCATGTTCGCCGACGAGCTGCGCGACGGCTCCTACCTGCGGATCGCGCTGGACCGGCACGACCCCGACTTCGTCCTCGGCAACCGGCCGGACCTGCGCCGGTGGTCGACGCCGATCGGGCCGGTGCTGGTCTACGCGGCGAGCAACTTCCCGTTCGCGTTCTCGGTCGCGGGAGGCGATACCGCGTCCGCGCTGGCGGCGGGTTGCCCGGTCGTGCTCAAGGCACACCCCGGTCACCCCGAAACCTCCCGAAAAACCGCCGAAATCGTGCGGTCGGCCCTGGCCGCGAGCGGCGCACCGGAAGGCACCTTCGCCATGATCACGGGCCGTGAGGCGGGGGTGCGCGCTCTGCGGGATCCCCGGATCGCGGCGGGTGCCTTCACCGGCTCGGTCGCCGGAGGGCGGGCGCTGTTCGACATCGCCGTCTCCCGTCCCACCCCGATCCCCTTCTACGGCGAGCTCGGCAGCATCAACCCCGCCGTCGTCACCAGCGGTGCCGAACGGGAACGTGGTGAGCAGGTCGCCGCGGGCTTCGTCGGCTCGTTCACCCTCGGAGCCGGGCAGTTCTGCACCAAGCCGGGAACACTCCTGCTGCCCCGCGGAACCGCACTGCCGTCACGTATCGCGGAGCTGGCCGGCGACGTCGCGCCGGCCAGGATGCTCACCTCGGGCATCGCCGAGCGCTACCGGGAGCGGACCGAGGAGCTCGCGTCCGCGCCCGGGATCGAGGTGCTCGTGCGTGGAGCGGAGCACGACGACCCGTCCGGGGTACCGGCGGTCACACCGACCGTGCTGCACGCCGGTTCGGTGGAAAACCTGCTGAACAGCCCCGCTTTGCTGGAGGAGAATTTCGGGCCCTGCGCCGTGATCGCCGAGTACGGTTCGGACGACGAGCTGCATTCCGCGTTGGCTGCCGTGGAGGGCACGCTGACCGTCACCGCGCACACGGCTCAGGATCCGGACGAGGACGAGCGGCGGCGGCTCGGTCGACTGGTCCCGCTCGCTGCGGCCCGCTCCGGACGGCTCGTGTTCGACGAGTGGCCCACTGGAGTGGCGGTGACTCCGGCGCAGCAGCACGGCGGCCCGTACCCGGCCACCACCGCTGTCTCGCACACCTCGGTGGGCACCGCGGCGATCGACCGTTTCCTGCGGCCGGTGAGCTACCAGAACGCACCGGATTTCCTGCTGCCGGATGCGCTGCACGAGTCGAACCCGCTGGGACTTCCCCGAACGACGCACGAGGCGGGGAGCTCGCGCCGGTGGGACGCGCCGCGGAAGTAACCCCGACGCGCCCGCAGGTGGGCTCGCGGCTCACCGGCGGGTGGCTTCCCGCAGTTGCCACTGGCTGAGCCATCGCGGGCTCCCGCCCGGCCCGTCCCGGCGGGGCACCACGTCTGGGCCGGACCGGAATCCCAGCACTCCCACCGGATTCCGGGTAGCCGGGCCACCGCGGATGGGCCGTCGATCGCGTGACGGCCCCTCCGCCCCCGAGGAGAACCGTCCGGTGCGCACGGCCTTCGCCGTCGTACCTGCACCGATCCGCACACATACCTTCGATCCTGAGAACAGGAGCAGATGATGCTTTCTCGCCGCATGCGGCTGTTCGCCTTCGACTTCCAGGGCCCGGCGCATCTCTCCGCGGGGCTGTGGCGGCACGAGAAGGACCAGAGCGCGCGCTACAAGGACGTCCACTACTGGACGGAGTACGCGAAACTGCTGGAGCAGGGCCGGTTCGACGGCGTGTTCTTCGCCGACAACGTCGGCTACCACGACGTCTACCAGGGCAGCGCCGCCGGTGCGCTCGCCGACGGCGCGCAGCTCCCGGCCAACGACCCGGCCCTGGTGGTCTCGGCGATGGCCGCCGCCACCGAGCACCTCGGGTTCGGCCTGACCGGGTCCACCACCTACGACCACCCCTACGCGCTGTCCCGGAAGTTCAGCACCCTGGACCACCTCACCGACGGCCGGGTGGGCTGGAACCTGGTGACGTCCTACGCCGACAGCGCCGCGCGCAACCTCGGCAACGGCCAGCTGACCCCGCACGACGAGCGGTACGACGTCGCCGCCGAGCACCTCGAGGTCTGCTACAAGCTGTGGGAGGGCTCCTGGGAGGACGGTGCCGTCGTCCGCGACACCGACCGTTGCGTCCAGGCTGACCCCGAGCGCGTGCACGACATCAACCACCAGGGCAAGTACTTCAACGTTCCCGGTTTCGCCCTGTGCGAGCCCTCTCCGCAGCGCACCCCGGTGATCTTTCAGGCGGGCGGCTCGTCGAAGGGGCGTGCGCTGGCCGCTGCCCACGCCGAGGGCGTGTTCGTCAACTCGGTCTCCAAGTCGGCGCTCAAGCGGCAGGTCGAGACCCTGCGCGGTCTCGCCGCCGAGTCCGGGCGCGACCCGCGTGACCTGCGGGTGCTGCAGATGCTCAACGTCATCTGCGCCCCCACCGACGAGCAGGCGTACGCGAAGTACGAGGAATACCGCAAGCTGGTCAGCTACTCCGGTGCGATGGCCCGCTACAGCGGATGGACCGCCCTGGACATGTCCCAGTTCGACCCGGATGTGCCGCTGCGGCACGTCAAGACCGACGCCGGGCAGACCATGATCGACCTGTTCTCGAAGATGGACCCGGACAAGGAGTGGACTCCGCGCGACATCGCCGACTTCATCGGGATCGGCGGCAGCGGGCCCACCATCGTCGGTTCGCCGCAGACCGTCGCCGACGAGCTGATCAGCTGGGTCGAGGAGACCGACGTCGACGGCTTCAACCTCGGCCACGCCGTGAAGTACCAGGACATCGCCGACTTCGTCGAACTCGTCGTGCCCGAGCTGCAGCGCCGGGAGGCGGTGTGGACGGAGTACGAGGGCAAGACCCTGCGCGAGAAGCTGTACGGCCCGGGTGCCGTGCGGCTGCGCGACGACCACCCGGGCCGCAAGTTCGGCCACGCCGCACTCGGTGCCGGGCACTGACCCCCAAAAAAACCGGTCGGAAGGGAAGATCTCATGCAAGCAACGGAGCTCCACGAGATCGCGACAACACTGCGGGAAGCGCGGGTGAACCGCACGCCGGTCACCGCCCCCACGAAAACGTGGCAGGGACTCGACCCGGACAGCGCCTTCGAAGTCCAGCGGCTCAACGTCGAGACCGCTCTGGCCGACGGGGACCGCGTCGTCGGCTACAAGCTGGGCAACATCGCCAAGGCCATGCAGGCCGCGTTCGGCCTCGACCAGCCCGATTACGGGTACCTGCTGGCCACGATGTTCGCGTACGAGGGCACCACGATCGACCGTGAGCAGTTCATCGAGCCCTTCGTCGAACTCGAACCGGCGTTCATCCTGAAACGCCACCTGCGTGGGCCGAACATCACCGTCGCGGACGTCATCAACGCGGTCGAGTACGCGGTCCCCGCACTCGAGATCATCGATTCCCGGGTCCAGAACTGGGCGATCGAACATGCGGACACCCTTTCGGACAACGGTTCGACCGGCGCGGTCGTCTTCGGCGGAACACCTCGGCACGTCACCGAGCTCACGTTGAGCGATACCCGCGGCACCATTCGGTTCAACGGCCGCCACATGATGGAGGGCAACACCAAGAACATCCTGGGCAATCCCTTCGCCGCCACCGCGTGGCTGTGCAACAGGCTGGCCGCCTACGGCGCAGAATTCGAGCCGGGTCAGGTCATCCTCCCCGGTAGCTGCCTGGAAGCGGTGCCGATGAACGCGTCCGGACACTGGTCGGGCACCTTCACCGGCTGGGGAACGGTGGAGTTCGAGGTGTCCGGCGCCTGAGCGTTCGGACGAAAGCCACCAGTGGGCTCCGCCGCGCGCATGTGTCGGCGGAACCCACTGGTGGTAGTCGTACTCCCGGGGCCGAAGGCCACGGACGGACGTGAGAAGCCGTTGGGCAGACAATCAGCCGCCTCTGCCCAACGGCTTCTCACGTTGGGAAGGTCCGTCAGGACGGCGACGGCAGTCTCGCTGTCCTGCCGCCGTCGAGCACCACGGTCTCTCCGGTCAGAAAGCTCGCTTTGTCACTCGCCAGGTATACGGCGAGATCGACAGCCATCGCGCGAATCATCCCGTGAATGCCTGCCTTGGACGCGCAATAGGCCGCGTGCATGACCGGGGTTCGCTGCGGGCCCTTCGATCGAGCCGATGTTGATGACGCTTCCCCGCAGCGCCTGCGCATGTGCGGCAGAGCAGCCTGCGTCAGGAACAACTGTGCTCGCGCGTTGACCGCGAGCGTGAGATCCCACTCCTACGGCAGGAGGTCGGAGACACTGCGCTCGAACATGACTCCGGCGTTGTTGACCAGGATGCCGATGCCGCCGAGGTGCTCGACCACGCGCTCGACCACCGAGGTAGTCGACGACGAGTCGTTCAGGTCGGCGCGGGCGTGCGTGACATCCGGGTGAGTCGCCGGCGCAGTGTCCAGTGACCGACGTTGAACGACCGCCACCTGCGCTCCTTCATCCAGGGAGCGATCGACGACGCCGCGGCCTATTTCGCGCCTGCCGCCGGTCACCAGGGCGATTTTGTCTTCCGGCTGCAACGCGCTTCTCCTTTCGTTCCTTGCTCGGCTCCGCTGCGGCGGTGTAGCGAGCCCGCCTCGGGCCGTCGACGCGGTGAGCACCGCACACGAAGAGGGCACCACGCGCGGCGCGACGACACGGACAGCGCGCTACCGACTGAGCAACAACACGACGGCGCCCGATGTCGCTCAAGCAACTCGGGCGCCGTCATGCGGACAATCGTTACCGTTTGTCGCTGGAAGAGATCTCGTTCAGCGTGCGGCCGACCGTCTCCGGGGCCAGCACCTGGGACGCGGCAGCTCCGACAACGCAGATCCCGGCAGCGACGAGCATCGTGGTCCCGCCGCCGAGCTCCTCCATGGACCAGGGGAACAGGAACGTTCCGATCCCCGCTCCGACGCGGCTGACCGCCGTCGCGAATCCGGTTCCCAGCCCGCGGACCTCGGTCGGCAGCACTTCGCCGGGATAAACGCCCGTGAGCGCGGTGCACATGGCATTGGCGAACGCGAAGACCAGGAAGCAGCTCAGGACGACCAGCGGCGGCGCCGACGCCCAGAATCCGATGATCACCAGCACAACAGCAGAAACCCACTGCTGGGGAATGGTGAGCTTGCGGCGCCCGATGCGGTCGATGAGCAGGCACGACACGACGACACCTGCGAGGGCCACCCCGTTGACCCCGATGGCACCGAGCAGACCTTCCTCTCCGAGGCCGTACTGCGACAGCACGCTCGCGGAGAACGTCGCGATGGCGAAGTAGGGCGTCACGGTGCAGAACCAGAACACCGAGATGAACGTGGTGGCGCGCCAGACCTCCGGCGAGAAGAGCATGGCGAACGTGCCGGAGCGCTGCTCCTCGCTGAAGATGTCGGCGTGATCGGCACCGTCCTCGACGTAGGTGTCCGCGATCCGCTTGGCCTCCTCGGTGCGGCCCTTGTTCATCAACCAGCGCGGTGACTCCGGCACACCCAACCGGCCGAGGAACAGGACCACGGCGGGCAGGGTGCTGGTCCCGAGAACGATCCGCCAGTCGGCGTCGTACAGCGCCAGCACGTAGCCGACGATGAAGGCGCTCACGAACCCGATGTACCAGGCCACCTCGGCGAAGGACATGCACCTGCCGCGCAGGCGAGCGGGTGCGAACTCCGTCATGAGGGGCCAGCCGATGGAGTACTCGGCGCCGATCGCGATGCCCATCAACAGCCGCACGAGGAACAGTTGCCAACTCGAGTCGACCGCGAACTGCAGGATCGATCCGACCACGAAGACGGCGAGGTCGAGCGCGAACATCGGCTTGCGGCCGAACTCGTCCGCGAGCCAGCCACCGAGCGGGCCACCCGCGAAGATGCCGATCAACGCCGCGGCGCCGATCAGCCCCGTTCCGTACACCGACATGTTCAGGTCGGTAGTGATCGCGCCGATCACGGTCCCGATGATGCCGAGGACGTAGCCGTCGATGAACATGCCGCCGGAGGCGACGACGGTCAGCCTGAGCAGGAAGCGTTTCCGGTTGACCGGACTGCGCCCTATGCCCTCGACGGCGTCCTCAACTGCGTTGTTTGTCACCAGCTTGTTCCCTCTCTGGCGAAGTGCCCGCGGTACAGGTGCACACCCGGCCGGGGTCCTGTGCCTCGACCGCGGACGACGTGGTCTGAGACGTGCTGCCGCACGGTGACGACCAAGCTCGTGCTGGAGCCCGGACTAAGTAGCGTTCATAATGTGAACGCAATGACCAGGAACTGTGTCAGAGGTCATGTAGCCGAGTCAAGGCTTCGTCCCAAACAGCGACTATTGACAGGAGAGGGCGCTCGTTTCACACTCGTATTGCTCGAACAGAGTGTTCAATATACAAACACATATGGCATCAAGCCCTGCGTCACCCAGTACGAACGCCGACGGACATGCAGCCACCGAAAGAAACGCGGGTTCCTTTGCCGGCCGCGCAGCGCTCGCTCGAGCACCCGAGCGGTGCCTGAGCCGGTCACACCGATGCTCGGGCCTTGAGCTCCCGTGTCAAGCCGAGGACCTCGAACCGTTCCGCCGACCCTGTCGCCTCACGTTCCTCCGGGCGCCCCCGCCACCGCGTCCAGTAAGTGAACGCAGCTGTTAGGCTGAACGCACGGTACTGGCCCCACGGGCCTACGTGCGCTCCGAGGCGGCTGGAGGCGGAAACGGAATGGGCGACGGGCCCGAGCATGCGGAGGTGGCCAACAAGTCGGTGACCAAGGCTGTCCGCTTGCTTCGCGAACTGGCCGCTCAGCCGCGCACCGGCGCCACGGTTACCACGCTCGCGAAAGCGGCCCGCCTGAGCAGGCCGACCGCATTCCGATTGCTCTACAGCCTAGAGCAGGACGGCCTCGTTGACCGCGTCGACACCAACTACGTCCTCGGTTGGGAACTCGCCAGGCTCGGTCGTCGCGCAGACCCGTACGCGGGCCTGGTGACTCGTGCGCAGCCGCTGCTGCAGGAACTGGCGGACACGTTCAACGAGTCGGTGACGCTTTCCGTTCCAAACGGACAAGACGGACTCGACCTGGTCGCTGAGGCCGCGGGCTCCCACGTGGTCGGTGTCCTGTCCAGGAACATGGTCGGCCAGCACTATCCCATGTACGCCAGCTCCACCGGCAAAGTGCTGCTGGCCGAACAGCCGGTCGACAAGCTGCGCACGATGCTTCCCGACGAGCTCGAGGCGTTCACCCCGTACACCATCACCGACCGGACGACACTCCTCAAAGAACTCGAGCAGGTCCGAGAGCAGGACTTCGCCATCATCGACAACGAGCTCGAGCACGAGCTCCTCTCGCTGTCCCGCCCGATCCGGGACAGTGCAGGGACCCTGGTGGCCATCCTGACCCTCAACGGCCCGCGGAGCCGGTTCGGCCGCGCTCAGATCCCCGAGGCCCTGCAGCAGATGCAAAGCACTGTCGATCAGCTGGCAGAGTTGTTCTGGCGCGACTCGATCACCGGGTGATCCCGCACCGGTATCCGCGACTTCGTCGTCCCACTGGCCTGGATGGCGGGAACAGCGGTGACCTTGGCCCGGGCCAAGAGGGGTTGCCCGGTGACAGGTGGACCTTCTTGGTCTGGCACGCTGAGTATGAGTCCGGTTGAAGGACCGACCACAAGTACCGGGCGTGAGCCCACATCGAGCACGGCGGCCAGGTACAGCCATCCCTCGTCGGTGGGGATGTAGGTGATGTCGCCGGCCCAGCGTTGATCCGGCAGGCCGGGCGTGAAATCTCGACCAAGAAGATCCGGGGCTGGCTCTGGTTGATCTGCCACCGTGGTGCGTACCCGCTTGCGCGGGTTCACACCGACGAGGTCGTACTCCCGCATGAGGCGTTCGACCCGTTTGTGGTTGACCACCCGGCCTTCGCGGCGCAGCTGGGCATGCACCCGGGGTGAGCCGTAGGTGCCACCAGAGTCGGCGTGCACCGTACGGATCTTGTCGACCAGGTCTTGTTCGTCCTGCAGACTTCGCCGCCAGTCGTAGTAGGCCGACGTCGAGACCCCGGCGGCTCGACAGGTAGCCGCTACCGGGAAGCCGTCGGCCTTCTGGGAGCCGACGAAGCGCCTACCGGGTCACTCGGTCGACTCCCTCGCCCAGAAGGCTCATGAGCTCGTTTGAGCAGGTCCCGCTCCATGCGTAGCTTCGCGTTTTCCTGCTCCAGTTCCTGCAATCGAGCCCGTTCCCGGAGTGCTCGACCCTTCCTGCTGGCCGCGGTCGATGCGGGCCTGCTTCACCCAGTTACCCAGCGTGGAGTCATAGATCCCCAAATCCCGGGCCGCTTCGGCGACCGACTTGCCGCCGGTGAGTACCAGCTCCACCGCGTCTCGCTCGAACTCCGCCGAGAACTTCCGACGGGTTCGTCGTCGTTCTTCGGTCACGCGGACACTCTCCGACCAACACGAGTGTCCGGTCCAACGGGGGAAGGTCAGTGACCGGCCGGGGCATGTGCGGGTTCCGGCAGCGGCGCGGCACTGGTGCCGGCTGGGGCTGGTGACCGCGTCTTCGTGGCGGTCCGGCCGGCTGAAAACGTGCTGATCCTGCACATGCTGGCGGCGGTGGAGGACGTGTTGGCCGAGTACCACGCGGCGCTGCTGGGTGGTGATCACACATGAGCACCGATACCCAACACGTCGGGCAGGTGGGTTCCGCTGAGGTTGAGGCGGCGCGGTTGTCGCTGGCCCGGATGGAGGTCTCGCCGGAGCAGTTGGTCGCCGATCTGAGGCAGCGGTCACCGGCGCCTGACGTTCGCTGACCACATTCCCCAGGTCTCCGGGGCGGTCTCGGGCGGGACGCGTCGGGTGTATTGCTCGTATCGGAACAAGATCCTGGTCGCGTGGGGGCAGCGCTGGTTGGATGAGCCGAGTGCCTCGGAGATCAAGCGGCTGAGTTCGAGTCCCCTCAGTTCCACACCGGGAAGAGCCCGCTGATCCGGCATGAGAACGCCTGGTCAGTGGGCTTTTAGTGTCCAGGAGCGAATCTCGGTAGTAGCGCCATAGTATGATTAACTAAGGCTACCTGGAGCGAATCTGGAGTGTCGGGTTCGTGGGCATTGACGTAAGCCGCGATGGGGATCGATCCGGTGCCGTCCATCCCGCGACGAACTCCGTTCTCGGCGACAGGACGTACGGGGTCCGGGCATTGTCGTGAGAGCACGGGGCCGGCAGGCCCGTCCCGCCGATTGACGAGAATCAGGTCGCGTGTATGACCGGAAAGCAGCCTTGGTTCTTCGTGGCGGTCAGTGTGGCCGTCGTGGACCTCGCTGTCATCGTCTTGGTGCTGTCGGGTTCGATGGGGCCCGAGGTCAGCCCACTCACGGCTGATCTGACCGGTGTGGTGGGGACTCTCGCCGCCGCCGCGGCTTTCGCCTGGACGGGGTGGTACCAGGCAGGTGACGAGCGGCGATGGCGATGGCTGATGGTCCTGGCGCTCGCCTGGTGGGTCGCCGGGCACGCGATGTGGACCTGGTACCGCAGCATCGATCCGAAGACGTTCCCGAACGTGGCGAACGCGCTCTACCTGGGGCTGCCTGTATTCGCCTTCTTCGCCCTGCGCACCATGGTGAGGAAAGATCGTGGGGAGGCCACAGAGCAAGGGGCGGCCCCGCGGCGTGGGGTCGTCATGCTTGACGGATTCATCGTCGCGGGCAGCTCGCTGGCGCTGAGTTGGGAGATCACAGTCGATGCCGTCAGGCGTGCCGACGATGTTCGCGTGGGCAGGCTGCTCATGGTGACCACGTACACCGTGGCCGACCTCGTCCTGATCGTCATCGCGATCTTGTTCGCGATCACCCTGCACAGCATGTTGCGCTTCCCGTTGGCCTGGCTGGTGGCGGGGCTGATCGCCATCGGGTTCTCCGACGTGGTCTACATTTACACGATCAGCACCGCGACGTCGGCCCCGCACGTGGCCGATGTCGGTTACATGAGCGGGCCGATAATGCTGTTGCTGGCCGCACTCGCTCCCAACCGCCGCTTCTCGCAACGAGGTCCGCGGATATCGCTGTTGTTCCTCCCCTACGTCCCGCTGGCCGCCGTGTGCGCATTCACCGTGTTCACCACCGTGTCGACCGGTGTCCCCGAGGTCAGTGACGTGTACGGTCTCGTCGGTGTCGTGGCGCTGGTCGTCGTGCGACAGGTCGTGACGCTGCGTCAGTTGAACGCCGCCCAGCAGCAACTGACCTACCAGGCCACCCACGACCCCCTCACCGGGGTCTCCAACCGCGCCCACCTGCTGTTCCACCTTGACCGGGCACTGGCGCAGGTCCAGCAGCAGCCCCGCTCTCTGGGCCTCCTCTACGCCGATCTGGACAATTTCAAGGAGATCAACGATACTCTGGGGCACGAAGCGGGTGACACCGTGTTGCGCGTGGTCGCGGCCCGTCTGGGCGCCCGCATCCGGGGCGCGGACACGCTGGCGCGCATGGGAGGCGACGAATTCGTCATCCTCCTCAACCCGGTCGATGCGGACCCGTACGGTTTCGGTCAACGCATCCGGTCCGCGTTCCACGAACCCGTCCAGGTCGGCGACATCCCGTGCGCGGTCAGCGCCAGCATCGGTTACGTGGGGCTGAACACCAGCGACACCCCGGACCAGGCCCTCGTCCGAGCCGATGAAGCCATGTACCGGGCGAAGCACGCCGGCCGGAACGGGATCACTATCAACGTGCAACTCCCGTGACGCCGTGCCTTCGCCTACGGCTGGACGAAGCAACTGCCACGGTTGTGGCGTCGGAGGAGCCTGGCTAGAGTGATTCCCGCCAGTGTCGTGATCTTCGTGTCGGTTCGGTGACATGGGTTTCCCCTGGGGGATCATGAGTTGATCCCGTCGACGATGGTCTCGGCCCTGAGCGTGTTGATGGCGACCCACCGACTACGTCCGAGCAGGGGTGTCAGTGCCGGAGGCGTGGAGTGCGGTCGGGGAGCTCGTGGACCGCACATCTCGGGGTGGTTCGGACATCGGCCTGTGCGGCGCCGGCAAACACCCCCGAATCCCAGCCCGAGCCGGAGCGAAGCACGTCCCAGCCCGCTCCGTACCCGGACCGAAGCCTGCGAGTAGCTGCCCGGCCAGTAACTGAGAGGACCATCGGCGATGATCAGCGTTGAACACCCCAGCTACACGGGCTTGGCCGAGGCCATCGCCCGGCTCAACAACACCATGGGCGGCAAGAAGGAGATCGAACGGCTGCCCAAGTACCTCTTCGACGGTGAGGCCGTCGTCGAACTCGCCGTCGGCATGGTCAAGGCCAATGCCGGCGTCCTGGTGTTGACCGACCGGCGGATCCTGTTCGTGTTCGAAGGCTTGACCAAGAACCACACCCGGGGCTTCCTGCTGGACCAGGTCAAGGGCATCGGCGAGACGTACAAGGGAGCGCTCAAGCAGCCAGAGATCGAGGTGTTCGCCTGCACCTCGGGGCGCAAGAGCAAGGAACTCGCGCTGGAGGGCGTCGACGAGAACGACGCGCATCGATTCGTCGTCGCCGCCCGGGGCAGCATCGGCGGTGCCGCCCGTTCGTCGGGGGAGTAGCAGCGGATACGCGGGTACCGCTACGGCGCTCGGTTCGCTGGACGCGTGGCGCGTGCTACGGCGTCGGCCCCGTGCTATGCGCGGGAATCGGCGCGCGCCTGCACGTCGGAGTCGGAGCAGAATCCCTTACCGGTGCGCTTGAGGCACAGCAAACCGAGCAGCACGTGGTGGTCGTCGATCACGGCGAGGCGTCGTCTCCCGCTCGCGACCATCGCTCGCCAGGTGGTGTCGAGATCGGCACCGGGGCCGACGACGCGGCCGCGCAGCCGCCCGGCCAGCCGGGCGGGCAGATCCGGGGGCGCCGAGCTGATGTCAGACCGCTCCACGACGGCCGACAGCGCGCCGTCCGCGGCGATGAGCGCGGCGTGGACGTGGTCGTCGTGGAAGAGATCGTGCACGTCACTGACGGTCGTCGTGGGGCCGCACAGTTTGGGGGCGCGGATCATGTGCTCGGCCACGCTCGTGGGAGCGCTGTTGCGATCATTGGGTGAGGTCATGCGGGAGAGCTCTTCAGTCGGGCAGGGGCGTGATCGGTCCCGAGGTTGGGGGCCGACCGCTTCCGCGCGCACCGGGACGTCTCACAGGTCCTGCTCGGGCCCGGTCGTACGTTCGAGACGGACGATGATCGCCTTCGACACGGGGGTGTTGGACCGCTCGGCGACCGCGCCGAGCGGAACGAGTGGATTGGCCTCGGGATAGTAGGCGGCGGCGCAGCCCTTCGCAGTGGGGTAGGCGACTACGCGGAATCGTTCGACCCGACGTTCC
This sequence comes from Halosaccharopolyspora lacisalsi, assembly GCF_014137975.1. Lineage (GTDB taxonomy): Bacteria > Actinomycetota > Actinomycetes > Mycobacteriales > Pseudonocardiaceae > Halosaccharopolyspora > Halosaccharopolyspora lacisalsi. The sequence continues at coordinate 1,337,876 of NZ_JACGWZ010000001.1, forward strand.
TCGGTGACGCCCTGGTCACCGCTCCATGCTGACACCAGGTTGACGAGGTCGCCATCAGCGAGGTCGAGCGAGGCGATGTCGTCGGCGTTGATCAGGACAACGCGACGCGCGTCCTCGATGCCGCGGTAGCGGTCGGACAACCCGTAGATCGTCGTGTTGTACTGGTCGTGGCTGCGCAACGTCTGCAGCAGTAGACGGCCTTCGGGGATCTCGATGGGTTCGGGGATGTTGACCGTGAAGTTCGCTCTGCCCGTTTTCGTCGTGAAGGTGCGGTTGTCGCGGGGTCCGTTCGGAAGGACGAACCCGTCAGGTTGGCGGACACGTCGATTGAAATTCGCGCAGCCGGGCACGACGGCCGCGATGTGATCGCGGATCACGTCGTAGTCGGCCTCGAAGTCCTCCCAGCGGATCGGATGTTCGGGGCCGAGGAGTTTGCGGGCCAGGCGCGAGATGATCGCAACCTCGGACAGAAGGTGTTCGGAGGCGGGTGCAAGACGCCCCCTCGAGGCGTGGACCACGGACATCGAGTCCTCGACGGTGACGAATTGATCGCCGGATTCCTGCGGGTCGCGTTCGGTGCGACCCAGTGTCGGCAGGATGAGCGCGGTGCGGCCGGGTACTGCATGGGACCTGTTCAGTTTGGTCGAGACCTGCACGGTCAGGGCACAAGCGCGCAGCGCGCGTTCGGTTCCTCGGGTGTCGGGTGTCGCGGACGCGAAGTTTCCGCCTACTGCGAAGAACGCCTTGACGTTCCCGGTCTTCATTGCTTTGAGCGTGTCGACCGTGTCCAAGCCGTGGTGGCGTGGCATGGTCACGCCGAATTCGTTTTCGAGGGCGTCGAGGAAGGTGTCCGGCATCTTCTCCCAGATGCCCATCGTCCGATCGCCCTGAACGTTGGAGTGGCCGCGAACCGGGCACACGCCGGCGCCCGGCTTGCCGATCATACCGCGTAGCAGCATCAGGTTGACGACTTCGCGAATCGTGTCGACACCCTGTTTGTGCTGGGTCAATCCCATCGCCCAGCATGCCACGGTGCGCTCGGAGTCGATCAGCATCTCGGCGATTCTGGTGATCTGTTCACGGGGGAGACCGGTAGCCTCGACAACCTCGTCCCAGTCAACCCAGCGCGCCTGGTCCGCGAACTCGTCGTAGCCGTGCGTGCATTCGTCGATGAACTGCTGGTCGAGCACTCCGCCCCGGTCGTGCTCTGCCTGCAACAGCAGTGACCCCAGCGCCTTGAACAGTGCCAGGTCTCCGCCGATGCGGATCTGCGCGAACTCGTCGGCCAGCGGTGAGCCACGTCCGAGCGCCCCCCGGAGGTTTTGCGGGTTCTTGAACCGCATCAGGCCCGTCTCCGGAAGCGGATTCACGGCAACGATCCTTCCGCCGCGGTGCTTTACCTTTTCCAGTGAAGCCAGCATGCGCGGATGGTTGGTTCCCGGGTTCTGCCCGACCACCAGTACCAGGTCGGCGTGTTCGAGGTCGGACAGCGACACCGAACCCTTTCCGATGCCGATGGTCTCGGTCAGCGCCGTGCCGGACGACTCGTGGCACATGTTCGAGCAGTCCGGCAGGTTGTTCGTGCCGAAAGAGCGCACCAGGAGCTGGTGGAGAAACGCCGCTTCGTTGCTCGTGCGTCCCGAGGTGTAGAACGTTGCCTCGTCCGGGCCGTTCAAGCGGCGGAGCTCGCTGGCGATGACGTCGAACGCCTCGTTCCAGGTGATCGGACGGTAATGGGTGTCGCCGCCGCGAAGGACCACAGGGTGCGTGATGCGTCCCTGCTGGCCCAGCCAGTAGTCGGTCTTGTCGGCCAGATCGGCCACGGAGTGTCGAGCGAAGAAGTCCGGTCCCACCCGGCGGGTGGTGGCCTCCTCGGCGACCGCCTTGGCGCCGTTCTCGCAGAACTCGGCGGCCTTGCGCTTGTCTCCGTCGGCTTCCTGCGGGTCCGGCCAAGCACAACCCGGGCAGTCGAATCCGGACCGCTGGTTCAGCAGTGGCAGCGTTCGGGTGGTCCGACTCACCCCCATCTGTTCCCAGCTGCGTTGCAGCGAGACCAGCACGCCCTTCATGCCAGCCGCCGCATCTTCGGCAGCACCTACTTCGAGGCGGCTTTCGTCGATGTCGTGCCGAGGCGCATTTCGGGCCACTGGTCTTCCTCTCCTCGTGACGCGGGTAGTACTTGGTGCATGCCAGAACGGGTGGTGGCCCCGGCTCGGCGAGAGCCGAACCCACCACCCTTGCCGGCATGACCAGTGGTGGGGTGGGGCCACGCCGGACGTCGCTTCGCGATGTGACTGGCGGTAGCTTCCTGACGACGTGCTCGTCGGCCCTACTGCGCCATCGGCAACTAGGATGCCCGGTCGTGGGACCGCGTTTCCTCGCCGATCCGGGTGCGTACCCACTCGTGGAAGGCGCCGATGTGGTGCTCGCTGGGCACGAGCACGCCGCCGGCGGCGTAGGAGCGCGAGTCCATCGCCAGCTGGCACCGCTCGCAGGCGTCGAAGTCCTGCCGGTTGACTCGGTCGAACAGCTCCACCGACCGGGACAGATCCGTGCCCGAGGCCACGACGTCGGGGTGGTAGAGCCAGTCGCACTCGATGAGCGTGCGGTCCGGGGCGAGCGGGAACATCCGGTGGAAGACCACGTGGTCGGGGACGAGGTTGATGAAGACCTGGGGTTTGACGGTCATCGCGTAGTAGCGGCGGTTCTGGTGCTCACCGACCCCGGGCAACCGTTCCGCCCCCTCGCTGCCGTCGACGGTGAAGCCCTGCACGTCGTCGCCGAACTCGGCCCCGTGGCCGACGTAGTACTGCGCGGCGAACCCGTCGGCGAACTCCGGCAGGACCTCGGTGAGCTCGGGGTGGATGGTCGCGCAGTGATAGCACTCCATGAAGTTCTCGATGATCTGCTTCCAGTTCGCCTTCACGTCGTAGGTGATGCGCGTTCCCAGGCTCAGCGAGGCGACGTCGTAGGCGCCGATCTCCTCGGCGCCACCGAGCCGTTCGGCGACGTCGGCGACGACGGTGTCCTCGAACGACGGAGGGTCGTCGGCCAGGCACACCCACGCGTAACCCAGCCATTCACGCACGGCCAGGTGGTGCAGGCCGAGCTCGCCGCGGTCCACGTCGGGCATGTCGGTGAGGTTGGGGGCGGCGATGAGCTTGCCGTCCAGACCGTAGGTCCAGGCGTGGTAGGGACACTGGAAGGAGCGCTTGACCTGCCCCTGCTGTTCGGTGCACAGGCGCGCGCCGCGGTGACGGCACACGTTGAGGAAGGCGTTGATCTCGCCTCGGCGGCCCCGCGAGACGAGCACGCTCTCCCGACCGATCTGCACCGTCCGGTACGTGCCGGGTTCGGCGATGTCGGCGCTGCGCACCGCGCAGAACCACTGGGTCTCGAAGATGCGGGACTGCTCGAGCGCGAAGATCGCCGGGTCGGTGTAGTAGTGACCCGCCAGAGTGGGCATCAAGCTTTGCGATGATTCGGTGGTCGTCATGGTCGAACCTCACTTGGTTGATTCACGCGGCTTGCGGGATGAGCCGACGGGGGCGAAGAGGCCGATCGGATACTGCGCCGGAAGATCCGCCATTTTGGCGTTCGAACGGGCGCGGCTCCCGTTGACCTCGGATTCGGAGACGTGCGGTCGGTGCCCTCGGGCGTGTTTGCCGCGCGTGGCCAGGTGGTTGGCGGTGGCCCCCATGCCACCTGGCCCGCGACGATGACGCCGTCGTGGGTTGACTCGTCTCCTCACCGGGGTCAGCGGCGGATGCGGGTCATGTCGGGGTCGAACAGGGGCTCTTCGGCGACGGTGGCGGGGAGTCGGTCGCCGAAGTACTCGACGTGCACGCGGTCGCCGGGTCGGGTGGTGGGGGTGGGCAGCCACGCGTAGGCGATCGAGCGCTCCAGCGTGTATCCGTAGGTGGCGCTGGTGACGTATCCGGTCCCGGCGTCGGTGTGGACGGGCTCCTTGCCCATGACGACGTGTCCGGGGTCGTCGAGCAGCAGTGGGACGAGTTTGTGCTCGGGTTCGCGGTCAGCGAGGTCGGTCAGGGCCTTGCGCCCGACGAAGTCGCCCTTGTTCATCCGGACCGCGAAGCCCACGCCCGCGTCGAACGGGTTGTGCTCGGTGGTCATGTCCGTGCCCCACGCGCGGTAGCCCTTCTCGATCCGCATGCTGTTGAAGGCGCTGCGCCCGGCGGCAACGACGCCGAAGTTCTGGCCCGCTTCCCACAGGGCGTCCCACAACCGCAGACCCACGTCCGCGTCGGCGTAGAGCTCCCAGCCGAGCTCGCCCACGTAGGACACGCGAAGCGCGGTGACCGGTACACCGGCGATCGTGACGCGGCGGGCCTTGAAGAAGCCGAACCGTTCGTGGGACAGGTCGTCACTGCTCAGCGGCTGTACCAGAGCGCGCGCGTTCGGCCCCCACACGCCGATGCAGCAGGTCCCCGCCGTGATGTCGCGAATGGACACCGAGCGGTCGCGGGGAGCGTGTCGCAGCAGCCAGTCCAGGTCCAGGGTGGAGTTGACTCCGACCTGGAACTCCTCGTCGCCGAGGCGAGCGACGGTGAGGTCGCTGCGCACCCCACCCGCCTCGTCGAGCAGCAGGGTGTAGCTGACCGCACCCGGCTTGCGGCGCATCTGGTTGGTCGTCATCCGCTGCAGGAAGTCCAGGGCGCCGGGCCCGGAGACCTCCAGGCGCTTGAGCGGCGTCATGTCGAACAGGGCGACGCTGTTGCGGGTGGCGAGTGCTTCGGCCGCCGCGATCGGGGACCAGTACCGCGAAGCCCACTCACTCCGCGGGGGAAGCGAGAGCTCGTCGGCGAGCGCGGCGTTGGCCTCGTACCAGTGCGGGCGCTCCCAGCCGGCACCTTCCAGGAAGAAAGCCCCGAGTTCCCGCTGACGCGCGTGGAACGGGCTCGTACGCAGGTCACGGGGTGTGTCGGCCGGCTGCAGGGGGTGCAGGACGTCGTAGACCTCGACGAAGGCCCGCGTCGCGCGTTCGGCGACGTAGCCGGGGTCGAGCTGGACCTGTTCGAACCGGTGCACGTCGCAGTCGTGCACGTCGACCGTCGAGCGGCCGTCGGTCATCCACTCGGCCAGGGCTCGTGCGACCCCGGCCGAGTGCGTCACCCACACGGCCTCGGCCATCCAGAAACCGGCCACCTCGCGCGACTCACCCATCAGCGGCATGCCGTCGGTGGTGAACGACATGGCCCCGTTGAAGCCCTCCTCGACCTGCGTGTCGTGCAGGGCGGGCAGCAGCTTGCGCGCCTCCTTCCACGAGCCCTCGAAGTCCTCCTCGGTGAACTCGAGCACGGAGGGCATCACGGCGGCGTCGTCGAAGGCGGGCACGTCACCGAGGTCGATCGGCATCGGCCTGTGGGCGTAGGAGCCGATGCCGAGCCGGTCGCCGTGCTCGCGGAAGTACAGGTCGGCGTCCTGGTGGCGCAGGATCGGGCGCCGCGCCGAGGTCGGGTCCGCACCGAGCTCGGAGAGCTCGGGCAGGGGGCTGGTCTTGGCGTACTGGTGCGCCATCGGCAGCAGCGGTATGTCCACGCCGGCCATCGCGCCGATCTTCGGTCCCCACAGACCGGCGGTGGACACGACCATGTCGGCGGGCACGGCTCCCTTGTCGGTGACCACACTGCTCACCCGGCCGCCGCGCTGCTCGACGTCGACCACGGTGTGGTGGGCCAGGAACACCGCTCCTCGCGCGAGGGCCCGGCGGGCCTGTTCCGCGCCGGCCGGGACGGCCTTGGCCAACCCGTCGTCCGGGGTGTGCAGACCGCCGATGACCTGGTCGACGTCCACGGTCGGCCACATTTCGACGCACTCCTGCGGCGTGATCAACCGGGAGCGCACGCCCCACGAGGTGGCCAGCCCGTGCTTGCGCTGCAGGTCGTGCCAGCGTGCGGTGGTGGTCGCCAGCTCGAGCCCGCCGAGCGCGTCGAAGCACGGGTCGCCCTCGTGCCGCAGTTCGCTGAACTTGCTCACGGTGTACTGCGCGAACTTGGTGAGGGTCTTGGACCCGCTGGTGGCGAACACCAGGCCGGGGGCGTGCGAGGTGGAGCCGCCGGTGGCGAACAGCGGTCCCTGCTCGAGGACGGTCACGTTCGTCCAGCCGCGCTCGGTGAGCTCGTCGGCCAGCGAGCATCCGACGATCCCGGCGCCGATGATGACCACGCGGGATTGGGCGGAAGGTGTCACCAGCTTTCGTCCTTTCCATGTGTTGTGGGGATTGCGATCACTGGCCCGCCCTGGCAGGCCTGGCCGCACCCCCGGGGGCAGGTGCGCGATGAGCTTGAGGGAAAGGCGATCGTGAGGAGCGGCGACACCGAGCGGTCGCGGCGCTCGCCGCACCTACCGGTGTCGTCGCGTCAATGGGGGAACGTGGTGCGAGAGGTGTACCGGATCGGGGGGTGGGCAACTCTTGTGAGTGTTGCCCACTCCCCGACGAACCGGTGCGGAGTTGCTGGTGCGTCACGTCAGCGGCGTCAGTAGCCGCGGGCGATCCACTCGTCGAGGTGCGGGGCCTCGGCCCCGACCGTCGTGGTCGGACCGTGTCCGGTGTGGACGACGGTTTCGGACGGCAGCGTCAGCAGGCGCCGCGCGATCGAATCGGTGATCACCGAGAAGTCCGAGTAGGACCGCCCCGTCGCTCCGGGTCCGCCCGCGAACAGGGTGTCGCCCGAGAACAGCCGGCCGTTCTCGGCGTCGTGCAGGCTGACCCCGCCCCAGGTGTGCCCGGGTGTGTGCAGCACGTGCAGGTCGGTGCCGGCCACCGTGAGGATCTCGTCCTCGGACAGCGACCCGTCCGGCTCTCTGTCGGGGTAGACCTGCTGCCAGAGCTCGCGGTCCTCCGCGTGCAGCAGGACCGGGGCCCCGACCTTGTCGGCCAGCGGCACGGCACCGTTGATGTGGTCGTTGTGCCCGTGGGTGCACACGACCGCGGTGACTGATCGCGATCCGATCGTCTCGAGGATCAGGTCGGGCTCGTGCGCGGGATCCACGACGAGGACCTCGCGGTCGTCACCGATGATCCACACGTTGTTGTCGACGTCGAAGGTGCCGCCGTCCAGGACGAACCGTCCGGACGTGGTCACCAGCTCCACGCGGGCGCTCATCCCAGCACCACCACCGAACGCAGCACCTCGCCGCGGTGCATCCGGTCGAAGGCGTGCTCCACCTCGTCCAGCGCGATCCGCTCGGTGATGAACGCGTCGAGGTCGATGCGTCCCCGCTGGTGCAGGTCTACCAGCGTCGGGAAGTCCCGGGACGGCAGGCAGTCGCCGTACCAGGAGGACTTGACCGCCCCTCCGCGCGCGAACACGTCGAGCAGCGGCAGTTCCAGCTTCATCTCCGGCGTGGGCACCCCCACCAGCACCGCCGTTCCGGCGAGGTCGCGGGCGTAGAACGCCTGCTTGAACGTCTCGGGACGGCCGACGGCGTCGATGACCACGTCGGCGCCGAACCCGTCGGTCAGCTCCCTGACCGCCTCGACGGGATCGACGTGGCGGACGTTGACGAGGTCCGTGGCGCCGAACTTCTCGGCCCAGCTGAGCTTTTTCGGGTCGATGTCGATCGCGATCACGCGCCGTGCCGCCGCCAGGTCGGCACCGGCGACGGCCGCACTGCCGACCCCGCCGCACCCGATCACGGCCACGGTGTCCCCGCGCTGGACCGGCGCGGTGTTCACGGCCGATCCGATCCCGGCCATGATGCCGCAGCCGAGCAGGCCGGCGACTTCCGGCGAGCACTCGGGATCGACTTTCGTGCACTGGCCCGCGGCGACCAGCGTCTTGTCCGCGAAGGCCCCGATCCCGAGCGCGGGCGACAGCGGGGTGCCGTCGATCAGGGTCATCGGTTGGGTCGCGTTGTGCGTGTCGAAGCAGTACTCGTGACGACCGCGCCGACACGCCCGGCACCGCCCGCACACGGCACGCCAATTCAGCACCACGAAGTCACCGACGGCTACCTCCTCGACACCGTCGCCGACCGCCTCGACGACGCCTGCGGCCTCGTGGCCGAGCAGGAACGGGAACCCGTCGTCGATGCCGCCCTCCCGGTACTGAAGGTCCGTGTGGCAGACGCCGCAGGCCTGCACGGCCACGACCGCCTCCCCCGGCCCGGGATCGGGAACGACGATGTCCAGCACCTCCACGGGTGCCCCTTCTTTGTGCGCGATCACCCCGCGGACCTCTTGTGCCAACAGGCCACTCTCCTCTCGCAAGCAGGGACGTGAGATGTGTTCGGGCCGACCTCGTCGAATCCCGTAACCAAAACAGTTGCGTCATGCACAAACTGTTGCGGTATGCGAGACATGATGCGGTGTCGTGTTCATGCCGTCAAGGAGTCTCTCGTCATCCGAATCGGCCAATTTTGTGACTGTGGTCACATGCCGTATTGCGCAACAAAGGCCCTGGCGAGGACGACGCGTTCGCTGTCGACGAAGTTCGTCGCTCTCTTGACGATCGCCGGCACGCCGGGCAGTCTGTTGCGCATACCGAATCGAGTTTTCTAATACGCAACAGGAGGGGTCGATGTTTGCCGTCTGCCGTGTCGAGGAGCTGCCCCCCGGTGAGTCGATCCGGTTCACCGCCGACGTCGCCGTCGCCGTGTTCAACGCCGACGGCGAGTTCTACGCGGTCGACGACACGTGCACCCACCAGGACGCCTCGTTGTCCGACGGCTTCCTCGAGGGGTGCTTCGTGGAGTGCCCACTGCACGCGGCGTTCTTCGACCTGCGCACGGGCGCCCCGACCTGCCTTCCCGCGAAGCGGCCGGTGCGCACGCACCCGGTCACGGTCGACAACGACGTCGTCTACGTGCACGTCGAGCCCCACGGCCAGGTCCCGCAGGAAGCCGGCCGGGAGCAGGAGGAAGTCGCATGAGGACCGTCACCGTCGTCGGAACCTCGCTGGCCGGGTTCTCGGCGGCCCAGCAGCTTCGCGCGCAGGGGTTCGACGGTCGACTGGTGATGGTGGGCGCCGAGGTGCACCTGCCCTACGACCGGCCCCCGCTGTCGAAGGGTTTCCTGACCGGTAAGACCAGCCGCGCCGATCTGGCCCTGGGCGAGCAGTCCGACTACGATGAGCTCGAGGCCGAGTGGGTGCTCGGGGACCCGGCCGTGCAGCTGCGCCCGTCCAGCGCCGGAGTCGAGCTGCTCAGCGGTGAGCACATCGGTACCGACGGGATCGTCGTCGCCACCGGCGCCACCGCGCGGTCACTTCCCGGCGTCGACGAGCTCGCTGGTGTGCACACGCTGCGCACGCTCGACGATGCCGTGGCACTGCACGACGAGCTGTCGTCCGGACGTCCCCGGGTGGTCGTCATCGGCGCCGGCTTCATCGGTGCCGAGATCACCTCCTCCTGCCTCGATCTCGGGCTCGACGTCACCCTGGTCGAAGCCGCACCGCTGCCTCTGGAGCGCGCGCTGGGCTCCACGATGGCCCAGGCGTGCGCCGACCTGCATCGTGATCACCGGGTCGACGTCCGGTTCGGGGTCGGCGTGGAGGAGCTGCACGGTGCTTTCGGACACGTCACCGGCGTCCGGCTGAGCTCCGGTGAGGTCCTGCCCGCCGACGTCGTCGTCACCGGGGTCGGCGTGCAGCCGAACACGGCATGGTTGGCCAACACCGGACTGGGGCTGAACGACGGCGTGCTGTGCGACGCGGGCGGGGTGACCGACCTGCCCAACATCGTCGCCGTCGGCGACGTCGCGCGCTGCTACAGGCCGGATCTGGACCGCACGATCCGGATCGAGCACTGGGCCACGGCGAACGGCCAGCCCCGCGTCGCGGTTGGCAATCTGCTCGCCGGGAGCGTCGTCGAGCACCACACCGACGTCCCGTACTTCTGGTCCGACCAGTACGGCGTGCGCATCCAGTTCGCCGGAACCGTCCATCCCGACGACGACGTGCGGATCGTCGACGGGGCCGTCGAGGATAGGCGATTCCTCGCCCACTACGAACGGCAGGGGCAGCCGGTCGGGGTGCTGGCGTTCAACACCCCCCGGGCATTCGGACGAGCACGCCGCCAGCTCACCCGTCCGTCCCTCATCGTCACATGACCGCGGGCAGTACAGCGTGGACAGTCCCGCCCACGCAAGCAGCTGGTGGATCAATCGTCGGATCGTGTCGGTCGTTTCGGTTCGGTCCATATCCGGACGCCGGTCGTCCGGTGGTCCAAGTTGGTCGACGGGCGTTTTCCAGCCGAACGACACACAACCGGAGGCACACCATCATGTCGTCAATCGATCTGTTCAATGACCGGCTGGCCACCGTTGATCCGGAGGTGGCCGAGGCCGTCGGGGCCGAGCTGCACCGCCAGCAGTCCACGCTGGAGATGATCGCCTCGGAGAACTTCGCACCGCAATCGGTGATGGAAGCCCAGGGCACGGTGCTGACCAACAAGTACGCCGAGGGCTATCCGGGCAAGCGCTACTACGGCGGTTGCGAGCACGTCGACGTCGTCGAGCGGCTGGCGCTGGACCGCATCAAGGACCTGTTCGGGGCCACCTACGCCAACGTGCAGCCGCACTCGGGCGCGCAGGCGAACTCGGCGGCCATGTTCGCGCTGCTCAAACCCGGCGACACCATCCTGGGACTGGACCTGGCCCACGGCGGGCACCTCACCCACGGGATGCGGCTGAACTTCTCCGGCAAGCTCTACAACGTGGTGCCGTACCACGTCAGCGAGGACGACCACCGCATCGACATGGACGAGGTCGCCCGGCTGGCCCGCGAGAACAAGCCACAGATGATCATCGCCGGGTGGTCGGCGTACCCGCGCCAGCTCGACTTCGCCCGGTACCGGGCCATCGCCGACGAGGTCGGTGCCTACCTGATGGTCGACATGGCCCACTTCGCCGGGCTGGTCGCCGCCGGGTTGCACCCGAACCCGATCCCGCACGCCCACGTGGTCACCACCACCACGCACAAGACCCTCGGCGGCCCGCGTGGCGGCGTGATCCTGTCCGGTGACCAGGAGTTGACCAAGAAGTTCAACTCGGCGGTCTTCCCCGGCCAGCAGGGCGGGCCGTTGGAGCACGTCATCGCGGGCAAGGCCACGGCGTTCAAGATCGCGGCCACCGCGGAGTTCGCCGACCGTCAACGCCGCACGCTCGAGGGCGCCCAGATCCTGGCCGAGCGGCTGCAGTCCGCCGACGCGGCCCAGGCCGGGGTGCAGATCGTCTCCGGCGGCACCGACGTGCACCTGGTGCTGGTGGACCTGCGCCACTCCGAGCTGGACGGCCAGCAGGCCGAGGACCGGCTGCACGCCATCGGCATCACGGTCAACCGCAACGCCGTCCCCAACGACCCGCGTCCACCCATGGTGACCTCCGGACTGCGCATCGGCACCCCCGCCCTGGCCACCCGCGGCTTCGGCAAGGAGGAATTCTCCGAGGTCGCCGACATCATCGCCGAAGCCCTGCAACCCACCATCGACGAAGCCACCAGCACCCGACTCCGCGCCCGAGTCGAAGCACTCGCCACCAAACACCCCCTCTACCCACACCTCTGAACCGGGCTTCACCCCGGTGGCTTGTCCTGTCTTCCCATCGACGAACGGAGGTCCTGATGGCTCCGCGCACCCCGGGCGCAGACCTGCCCGAACACCCGACCTGGTTGTGGCACTCACCGGACCCCAAGTCCTCCTACGACGTGGTGATCGTGGGAGGCGGGGGACATGGTCTGGCCACCGCGTACTACCTGGCGGTCAACCACGGCATCACGAACATGGCCGTGCTCGAGAAGGGATGGCTGGCCGGCGGGAACATGGCCCGCAACACGGCGATCATCCGGTCGAACTACCTGTGGGACGAGAGCGCGGGGCTCTACGAGCACGCGCTGAAGCTGTGGGAGGGGCTGGAGGAGGAGCTGGACTACCCGCTGCTGTTCAGCCAGCGCGGGGTGCTCAACCTCGCCCATTCCCTGCAGGAAAAGCGCGACAGCGTTCGGCGGGTCGAGGCCAACAGGCTCAACGGGGTCGACGCGGAGTGGCTGGATCCGCAGCAGGTCGCCGAGATCTGTCCGATCCTGAACACCTCGGAGGACCTGCGATATCCGGTGCTGGGGGCGACGTGGCAGCCGCGGGCGGGCATCGCCAAGCACGACCACGTCGCCTGGGGTTTCGCCCGGGCTCTCGATCGCATGGGTGTTGATCTCGTTCAGGGCTGCGAGGTCACGGGATTCGAGCGTGTCGGTGACCGGGTGGTGGGGGTGGAGACCACGCGGGGACCCATCCGCGCGGGCAAGGTCGCCATGGCTGCCGCGGGCCGCACCTCGGTGCTGACCGACACGCTGGGTCTGCGGTTGCCGATCCAGAGCCACCCGCTGCAGGCGCTGGTCTCGGAGTTGCTGGAGCCGGTGCACCCGACCGTGGTGATGTCGAACTCGGTGCACGTCTACGTCAGCCAGGCCCACAAGGGAGAGCTCGTCCTCGGGGCGGGCATCGATTCCTACAACTCCTACAGCCAGCGCGGGGCGTTCCACACCATCGAGCGCGAGATGGCCGCGGCCGTCGAGCTGTTCCCGATGTTCGCCCGCGCCCACGTGCTGCGGACGTGGGGCGGTGTCGTCGACGTGACCCCGGACGCCTCGGCGATCATGGGGATGACGCCGTTCGAGAACCTCTACGTCAACTGCGGCTGGGGCACCGGCGGATTCAAGGCCACCCCGGGGGTGGGCTGGTGCTTCGCGCACACCGTCGCCCACGACGAGCCGCACCCGCTCAACGCCCCGTTCTCGCTGGAGCGGTTCACCACCGGCGCTCTGGTCGACGAGCACGGCGCCGCCGGCGTCGCCCACTGAGGCCGGTTCCGTTCGTCGAGGTCGTTTCTGCACATCTCTTGAAGGAGTCGCGACATGATGTTGATCCCGTGCCCGTGGTGCGGGCCGCGCAACGAGATCGAGTTCCACTACGGCGGCCAGGCCGACGTGCGTTGTCCGGCCGATCCGCAGGCGGTGTCCGACGAGGACTGGGCGACCTTCCTGTTCTTCCGGGACAACCCGAAAGGCGTCTTCACGGAGCGCTGGTCGCACGTGGCCGGGTGCCGCCGGTGGTTCACCGTGCGACGTGACACCGACAGCAACCGCGTTCTGCCCTCCGAGGGCACGCAGCAGGCGAGGACGGTGACGACATGAGCAACGAGTTCAGGCTGGCCGACGGCGGTCGGATCGACCGCGACCGACCGGTGCGGTTCGACTTCGAGGGGCAGCAGCTGCAGGGCTACGCCGGTGACACGCTGGCCTCGGCCTTGCTGGCCAACGGCGTGCACCGGGTGGCAACGAGCAACAAGTACGGGCGTCCCCGCGGCATCATGGCCGCCGGGGCGGAGGAGCCCAACGCGCTGGTGCAGGTGGAGGCTCCCTTCCCCGAACCGATGCTGCCCGCGACCACGGTCGAAGTTCGCGACGGTCTGCAGGCGAGCGGACTGCCCGGAAAGGGACGACTGGCCACCGAGGAGGACCCGGCCCGCTACGACACGATGCACACCCACTGCGACGTGCTCGTCGTCGGAGCCGGTCCCGCCGGACTGGCCGCCGCGCTGAGCGCTGCCCGCAGCGGTGCGCGCGTGATCGTCGCCGATGCCGACACCGAGTTCGGTGGCAGCCTGCTGGGCAGCGGGCAGACCCTCGACGGACGTGCGGCCACGGACTGGGTGCGGCGCACGACGGCCGAGCTCGCCGAGCACCCCGAGGTGCGGTTGCTGCCGCGCACCACCGTGTTCGGCTACTACGAGGACAACTACCTCGTCGCGCTCGAACACCGCGGTGACGACGCGAGCAGTCGCCAGCGCATCTGGCGGATGCGGGCTCGCGAGGTCGTGCTGGCCACCGGGGCCCACGAGCGCCCGCTGGTGTTCTCGGGCAACGATCGACCCGGCATCATGCTCGCCGGTTCCGCGCGGACGTACGTGAACCGCTACGCCGTGTTGCCGGGCCGCCGCGCGGTCGTGTTCACCACGAACGACAGCGCCTACGCGGCGGCGATCGACCTGCACGACGCCGGGGTGGAGATCGTTGCCGTCGTCGACGCGCGGGAGGTCGTGTCGACCTACTGGGCGTCGCTGTGCGTCGAGCGCGGCATCAGGATTCACGCGAGCACCGGCGTGGTCAGCACCTCCGGCACCGACCGGATCACCAGCGCGCACCTGTCCAGCCTGGGCCCGGAGGGGAACCACCCCACGAGCGTCCGCCAGGTCGTCACCTGCGACCTGCTGCTCGTCTCCGGTGGTTGGAACCCGGCGGTCCACCTGCACAGCCAGGCACGGGGATCGGTGCGCTTCGCCGAGGACATCGGTGCGTTCGTCCCGGACGGCACCGACCAGGCGGCCCGTTCGGCCGGCGCGGTTACGGGGGTGTTGGCCACGGGCAAGTGCCTGACCAGCGGCGCCGAGGCGGGCAGGGACGCGGCCCGCGCGGCGGGTTTCGACGCCGAGCTCGCCCGCGTGCCCGACAGCAAGCACGCGCCGATCCTGGCGGCACGGCACCTGTGGGTCGTGCCCGGCAGCGGGGACTCGGACGGGACGACGCAGTTCGTCGACCTCGCCCGGGACGCCACGGTCGCCGACGTGCGGCGCGCGGTCGCCGCGGGCATGGACAACGTGGAGCACGTCAAGCGCTACACCACCATCGGCACCGCGCACGACCAGGGCAAGACCTCGGGCACGCTGTCGACGGGCGTCATCGCCGAGGTGCTCGGCGTGGGCGTCGGTGAACTCGGCACGACGACGTTTCGCGCCCCGTACACCCCGGTCACGTTCGCCGCGCTGGCCGGACGCGAACGCGGTGACCTCTACGACCCGGTCCGGGTCACGGCCATGCACGACTGGCACGTCGAGCAGGGTGCTCTCTTCGAGAACGTGGGCCAGTGGAAGCGGCCGTGGTACTACCCGCACTCGGGCGAGGACATGGAAACCGCCGTGCTGCGCGAATGCTACGCCGTGCGGTCCGGAGTCGGGATGCAGGACGTGTCCACGCTCGGCAAGATCGACGTGCAGGGTCCGGACGCGGCCGAGTTCCTCGACCTCGTCTACACCAACAAGATGAGCACGCTCAAGGTCGGGCGCATCCGCTACGGCCTGATGTGCACCGCCGACGGCATGGTCTTCGACGACGGCACCGTCACGCGCACCGCCGAACACCGCTACCTGATCTCCACGACCTCCGGAGGCGCCGCCAACGTGCTGGCACACCTGGAGGACTGGCTGCAGACCGAGTGGACCCACCTGCGTGTGCACCTGACCTCGGTCACCGAGCACTGGGCCACCATCGCCCTGGTGGGGCCGGAATCCCGGCAGGTGCTGGCCGACGTGGCCCCCGAGCTCGACGTCGACAACGACGGCTTCGGATTCATGACCTGGCAGGAGGGCAACGTCGCGGGAGTGCACGCCCGTGTGTGTCGGATCAGCTTCTCCGGCGAGTTGGCCTTCGAGATCAACGTGCCCTGGTGGTACGGCCGCGAGGTGTGGGAAGTGCTCATGGCCGGCGGCAGGCCCTACGGGATCACCCCGTACGGCACCGAGACGATGCACGTCCTGCGCGCCGAGAAGGGCTTCCCGATCGTCGGCCAGGACACCGACGGCACCATCACCCCGCACGACCTCGGCATGAGCTGGGCGGTGTCGAAGAAGAAGGACGACTTCCTCGGCAAGCGCTCGTTCAGCCGCCCCGACACCGCACGCACCGACCGCAAGCACCTCGTCGGTCTGCTGCCCGAGGACACGAATCTCGTGCTGCCGGAGGGAGCGCAGATCGTCGAGCAGCCCGAGCTGGGCGAACCCCCGGTCCCGATGCTGGGCCACGTCACCTCCAGCTACCGCAGCGCCGTCCTCGGTAGTGGTTTCGCCCTGGCCGTGGTCAAGGGCGGACGCGACCGGGTCGGGGAGACCCTCTACAGCCCCGTCGGTGACCGGCCGGTTCCGGTCACCGTCACCGAACCCGTCTTCTACGACAAGGAAGGAGCGCGCCGTGATGGCTGAGCCGTACGCCGAGTCGCCGCTGGCGACCTACACCGACGTGCTGGAACGGTCGTCGGTCCGGGGGCAGCTCCGCATCGCCGAGGAACCGTTCCTGGCCCAGGTCACCGTGCGGGTCGACCCGAAGAGCCCGGCCGCGGAACGCGTCGGTACCGCTCTCGGCGGGATGCTGCCGAACCAGTCGGGCGAGGTCGTGCTCGCCGGTGACCTCACCGTGCTGTGGCTGGGTCCGGACGAGTGGCTGGTCGTGGGCCCCGAGGGCCGGGACCGGGATGTTCAGGAGCGCGTGACCGCCGCTCTCGACGGAGAGCACGGCGCGGTGGTCGACGTCTCGGCCAACCGCACGGTCCTCTCGGTGACCGGCCCAAGGGCACGCGACCTGCTGAACAAGGGATGCGCACTGGACCTGCACCCCAGGGCTTTCGAATCCAACCGCTGCGCGCAGACGATGCTGGCGCGGGCGGGCGTCATCCTGGTGCGCCGCGACGCCGAGGCGCCGTCCTTCTGGCTTTTGGTGCGGTCCTCGTTCGCCCGCTACCTCGCCGACTGGCTCGTCGACGCCGCTGAGGAGTACCGCTCCGGGGGTGGCGAGCCATGACGATCAGCGTCTTCGATCTTTTTTCGGTGGGCATTGGTCCGTCGAGTTCGCATACCGTGGGTCCGATGCGGGCGGCCGGCATGTTCGTCGGCAGGTTGCGTGTTGAGGGGGTGTTGCCCGCCGTCGCGTCGGTGCGGGCGGAGCTGTTCGGTTCGCTGGGTGCGACCGGGCACGGTCACGGCAGCCCGAAGGCGGTGCTGCTGGGGCTGGAGGGGCATCAGCCGGAGACGGTCGTTCCGGGCGCGGTCAGCGGGCGTGTCGACCGGATCCGGGAGTCCGGTCGGATCGGGCTGGGTGGAACGCACGAGATCGGCTTTTCGGTCGATCGTGACCTGGTGATGCATCGGCGCGAGTCGCTGCCGGTGCACTCGAACGGGATGCGGTTCAGCGCGTTGGACGGTGATGGTGGCGAGCTGCTGGTGGCCGCGTACTACTCGGTCGGGGGTGGTTTCGTCGTCGATGACGAGGCCTCCGGTGCCGATCGCGTCAAGCCCGACGAGACGGCGGTCGAGTATCCGTTCCACACCTCGGCGCAGTTGTTGGAGCAGGTGTCCGGGCCGGGGCCGGATGTCAGGATCAGCGATGTCATGTGGGCCAACGAGCGGTCCTGGCGTGACGCCGCTGCCGTGCGTGCCGGTCTGCTGCACATCTGGCAGGTCATGCGCGAGTGCGTGGACAACGGGTGTGCCAACACCGGGGACCTGCCCGGGGGGCTGAAGGTGGGGCGTCGAGCGGCCGAGCTGCAGGCCAAGCTCTCCGCGGACGACGACTCGATGGAGTGGGTCACGTTGTTCGCGCTGGCGGTCAACGAGGAGAACGCCGCCGGGGGGCGGGTCGTGACGGCCCCGACCAACGGTGCGGCGGGCATCATCCCGGCGGTGCTGCACTACTACTGGTGGTTCGTGCCGGGAGCGAGCGAGGACGGTGTGGTGCGGTTCCTGCTCGCGGCGGGTGCCGTCGGCGTGCTGTTCAAGGAGAACGCCTCGATCTCCGGTGCCGAGGTGGGGTGTCAGGGCGAGGTCGGTTCGGCCTGTTCCATGGCCGCCGCCGGGCTGGCCGAGGTGCTCGGGGGCACCCCGTGGCAGGTGGAGAACGCCGCCGAGATCGCCATGGAGCACAACCTCGGGTTGACCTGCGATCCGATCGGCGGTCTGGTGCAGATCCCGTGCATCGAGCGCAATGCGGTGGCCTCGGTCAAGGCGATCACCTCGGCGCGGATGGCGCTGCGCGGCGACGGCAGCCACCACGTGTCGCTGGACAAGGTCATCAAGACCATGCGCGCCACCGGCAAGGACATGAAGGACAAGTACAAGGAGACGGCACGCGGCGGCCTGGCCGTCAACGTCATCGAGTGCTGAGGCGGTTCACGTCGGCGCCCGGTGCCGAACGATCCACCGCGGCCGCGCTCAGGTCACAGCCCGCGCGGCGACAATTCGCCATCTACCGCGCCAACACGAGCCGACCGAAACATCGTGAAACAGCGAGAGGACCCGCAGTCGTGCGCAATGACACGATCGAAACCTTCTTGACGGCACTGGCCGAAAGGGTGCCCGCCCCTGGCGGGGGCGCCAGCGCCGGACTGCATGCGGGGCAGGCCGCTGCTCTGGTGGCCATGGTCGCCCGCTACAGTGACTCAGCTGCTTGCGCCCAGCACGCCGAGGTCATCGACTCGGTTCGCACCGGTGCGGACCAACTACGGCAGCACGCCCTCACCCTCGCCGAGGATGATATGAGGGCATTCACGGCGGTGACCGACGCCTACCGGATGCCGAAGAGCACCGAGAGCGAAGCAGTGCAACGATCGGCTGCGATCGGCGACGCGATGGTGGCGGCTGCCGAGGTACCGGCGCGGGTCATCGACGTGGCCGGGCGCGTGCTCGCGCTCGCCGAGGACCTGTTGCCGATCGGGAATCCCAACGTGATCACCGACGTCGCGGCGGCGGCTGAAGCAGCTCGGGCGGCTGCCACTACCGCACGTGTGAACGTCGAGATCAATCTCGGTGGAATCAGGAATCCGCAGACCCGCGAAACCCTGATGAACGTGATCGGCACGGTCGACGACGTCGGTCGACGCACTGAGAAGGTCAGTGCGGCGGTACGGGAGCAGGTGACCTCATGACGACCATCCTGAGCGGCAAGCAGCTGGCCGCCGACATCCGCGCTGAGACGAGCGACTCGGCTGCACGACTCGCGGCCCTCGGAACACCACCCAGGCTTGCCGTCGTCGTGGCGACGTCGGACGAATCCAGCGCTTGGTACGTTCGCTCCATCGCCAAGGCGGCTGAGAAGTGCGGGATCATCTGCTCGGTCGTCGACTGCGGTGCGGACGCCTCCGCGGAGCGGATCGCATCCGCGTTGCGCGAACTCAACGAGGATTACACAGTGCACGGTGTCATCCTGCAGACACCCCTACCGACTGGTGCCGACTTCGACGACCTGGCCTCCAGCATCGACTTCCGCAAGGACGTCGACGGAGCCAATCCCCTCAGCCACGGCAGACTCGTCACCAACCGGACGGCCTTCTCGCCGGCGACCGCGGAAGCCGTGCTGGCACTCCTCGACCACTACGAGGTGCCGCTGGCCGGTCGCCGCGCCGTTGTCGTCGGGCGCTCGAACGTGGTCGGCAAACCCGTCGCGCAATTGCTGCTCCAACGCGATGCGACGATCACCGTCTGCCACCGGCACACGAAGGAGCTCGCCGAGCACACCAGGCAGGCCGACGTACTCGTCGCGGCGGTGGGCCGTGCCGGTCTCGTCACCGCTGAGCACGTCGCCCCTGACACGATCGTCATCGACGTGGGCACCAATCCTTCCGAGCAGGATGGTCTGGTCGGAGACGTCGACGCCGCCTCGATCCACGACCGCGCGGCCGGTGTGACACCGGTGCCCGGCGGCGTCGGGCCGGTGACCACCGCGCTGCTGCTCCGGCACACCGTCCGGTCTGCGGCCGACACGGCCGACACGGCCGACACGGCCGACACGGCCGACACGGCCGACACGGCCGACACGGCCGACACGGCCGACACGGCCGACACGGCCGACACGGCCGACACGGCCGACACGGCCGACACGGCCGACTGGAGCGCGCACATCTGATTACCGCTGCGGTAACGAACACGATCGCTGCCGCACAACTCGATGACGAAGTGGAGATTTATGTGATGGATACCTACACGTTGACGGTGAACTGCCCGCAGCATCCAGGAATCGTGCACGCGGTGACATCGTTCCTGTTCCAGCAGGATTGCGACATCGTCGAGCACCAGCAATTCGACGATGTCGTGCGCGGGCAACTGTTCCTGCGAACGTGCTTTCGATCCACGAAGGAGACGGATGTCCAGTTCTTGTCCGCCGCGTTCGAGGAAACCGCCGCGGAGTTCGGCATGAGCTTCTCCGTGACCGACGACAGGCCCAGGCGGGTGCTCGTCATGGCTTCCAAGCTCGGCCATTGCCTCAACGACCTCATCTTTCGCTGGCGCGCGGGCACGCTGGGCGCCGATCTTGTCGCCGTGGTCTCCAATCACGACGATCTGCGAGCGATGGCCGAAGCAGCGGGATTGCCTTTCTTTCACGTACCGGTGACACCGGCCACCAAGGAGGCAGCGGAGGCTCGGCTGCTCGAACTGGTTGACCAGTACCAGGTCGACCTCGTGGTGCTCGGCCGCTACATGCAGGTGCTTTCCGATGAGACGTGCCGAAAGCTGAAGGGCCGTGCCATCAACATCCACCACTCGTTCCTGCCTGGGTTCAAGGGGGCCAAGCCCTACCACCAGGCCTTCGACCGCGGTGTGAAGCTCGTGGGCGCAACCGCGCACTATGTCACCGCGGATCTGGACGAAGGGCCCATCATCGAGCAGGAGGTTATCCGAATCGATCACACGTACGATCCGCGCGCGTTGTCGACCGTCGGGCGCGATGCCGAATCGCTGGCACTCTCCAGGGCGGTGCGCTGGCATTGTCAGCAACGCGTTCTGCTCAACGGCGGGAGCACCATCGTCTTCAGCTAAAGGCGCGCGGGGTTGTCGTGGTTCACGGACCTTCGGGGTTCGCGCCAGCGGTAGCCGGTGCGTTGTTGACGTCGACTCGGTACTGGCATCGGTGATTGTTCTACCGCTTGGGCGGGATTTTCGATGTGACTCGATGGGGAATAATGTGCTGTGCCGAAGTCATCCGCAGCGAAATTCCCTGAGGTCGACAGGATCGATTGCACTCCGTCGTCCCCGGAGTCGGCTCCAGCGGGTTCGTCTCGATCACGTCCAGGGCTTTGCGCTCCTCGGCGCACAGCCGGCGAGCCGTCCGCATGCGAATCGATCGCCGCTCACGACCGAACGGAACACTCGGCCTGCTGGTTGTGCTGCTTGACAGCAGGATGTGGCACACGTCATGATTATGTATCCGATGACCACAGTCGTTTCCCCGTCGAGGGATCACCGAGAAAGAGGTCTCTTGGCGGGTCGTTCGTTTTTCCTCTGCAGCGTCCGAGTGGGATTCGTGGGGATCGAGCACCAAACTTCCTCTGCGTGCTGATCACGATTTTGTTGGTTGCCGGCGGGTGGGCTTGCTTCGTTTCGTTGGTCGGGTCGTTGCTTGTGGGGTGAACTTTCCGAACGCGTGCCCGGCCGGGAGTGTGGGCCGGTGGCGGACGGTGCAACTGAAGACTGGAGAGGAGGGGGCGCCGCACCGTCGGTGCCGAGACCTGTGTCGACAGATACCTCGCAGAAACAGGAAGCCGGGGGGAGTTCGGCTCCCGATCCGGGTATGCAGGCCGCGCCCGACGGGCGCTCGAGGACCGACTGGGTGGTTTTCGGGGTCGTCGCGGTGATCATGTTCGTCCTGATCACCTGGGGTGCGGTCTCCACCGGCTCGTTGAGCGGTTTCGCCTCGAGCGGGTTGCACTGGTTGATCGAGTACGCCGGGTGGGGTTTCGTGCTCGCCGCCACGGGCTTCGTCGTGTTCGCGCTGTACCTGGCTTTCAGCCGCTACGGGCGCATCCCGCTGGGGCAGGACGACGAGCGACCGGAGTTCCGGACGATTTCCTGGATCGCCATGATGTTCAGCGCCGGTATGGGTATCGGACTGATGTTCTTCGGCGTCAGCGAGCCGCTCTCGCACTTCGTGAATCCTCCGCCGGGGACGGTTCCGGGACAGAGCGACGATGCCGTCTACACCGCGATGGCGACCTCGCTGTTCCACTGGACGTTGCACCCCTGGGCCATCTACGCGGTGGTCGGGTTGGCGATCGCCTACAGCAGCTTCCGCCGCGGTCGCAAGCAGTTGATCAGCGCCACGTTCATCCCGATGATCGGCAAGCGCAACGCCGAGGGGCCGGTCGGCAAGCTCATCGACATCCTGGCGTTGTTCGCCACCCTGTTCGGTTCGGCGGCCTCGTTGGGCATCGGCACGATCCAGATCCGCACGGGTATGGAGCAGGCCGGGTGGATCAGCGGAGCGGGCACGGTCGTCCTGGTCCTGATCATCGTCGTGCTGACCGTCTGCTTCATCGCCTCGGCCGTGTCCGGCATCGCCAAGGGCATCCAGTACCTGTCGAACATCAACATGGTGCTGGCCGCGCTGCTGGCGCTGTTCGTGTTCTTCGCGGGGCCGACGGTGCTCATGCTGAACCTGGTGCCCACCTCGATCGGCTCCTACCTCAGCGACTTCTTCGACATGGCCGCCCGCTCCGGCGCGACCGGCGGTACCGAGATGCAGGAGTGGCTCAGTTCCTGGACGATCTTCTACTGGGCGTGGTGGATCTCCTGGACGCCCTTCGTCGGCATGTTCATCGCCCGCATCAGCCGCGGTCGCACGATCCGCCAGTTCGTCGGCGGCGTGCTGCTGGTGCCCAGCGTGGTCAGCGTGATCTGGTTCGCCATCTTCGGCGGCGCGGCCATCGGTCTGCAGGGCATCGGCGAGAGCGGTACCAACATCGCGATGGGTGGTCCGGAGGCCCAGACGTTCAACGCGCTGGGCGAAATGCCGCTGTCGGCGATCACCTCGGTGCTGGTCATGATCCTGGTGGCGATCTTCTTCGTCTCCGGTGCCGACGCCGGGTCGGTCGTGATGGGAACGCTGTCCCAGCGGGGCGACATCGATCCGAGTCGCTGGATCGTGATCTTCTGGGGTGCCGCCACCGGTGCGGTCGCCGCCATCATGCTGGTCATCGGTGGTGGCGGGGACTCCGCCCTGTCGGGCATCCAGAACCTCACCTTCATGGGCGCGCTGCCGTTCACCGTCGTGATGGTGCTGATGTGCTTCGCGCTGCTCAAGGACCTGCGCAACGACCACATCACCAAGCGCGACGAGAAGGGCGCCGCCGTCCTCGAGGCCGCCGTGATGCAGGGCCACGAGGAGCACGACGGCGACTTCCAACTCGAAATCTCGCAGGCCACATCCAACAAGGCGCCCCCGGGTGAGTAAGTCGGACCCACTCACGAGTTGCGTGCCTCGCGCACGAGTCCTCCCGCGATCAAACGTGACGGGCATTTGGGATAGGTGACTCTGCCCGGGAACGGCGCCACACCGACAGGCCCGCCCGAACGACAGGTCTTCGAGCGTTCGCTGAGGACTCCTCGTGGTTGGAGCGATGTGGACGGCGTCTGGTCCAGGAGTGGAGGAGCGGTGAGTGGGATTCAGGCGGCTTCAACCGGGTCCGACTGCTGTCAACTGATGCGACTTGATCTACCGAACCTCCATTTCACAGGTCATCGCGGCATACCTGGAAGTCAGAGGGTCGGGGGTTCGAGTCCCCTCGGCTCCAGGCCGGGGGAACCTGGTGATCTAGCGTGAGCGTTAGATTAACGGTGGATCGGGTCTTGGCATCGGTTAGTTTCCTGTCGGGGTGATGCGGCCTTCGAACGTGATGGCGAACGCGTTCAAGGCGGGCTTTCACCGCATAGCCCATCGTGCCCGGCCGCGGCCGGTGGGGCCCAGTGAGCGGGTGGCCAGGTAGAGACACTTCAGCGCGGCTTGCTCGTTGGGGAAGTGCCCTTGTCGGTGATCCGCGAAATGGTGTCCTTGGACACCGACGCTCCGTAGATCTCGGAGAAATGCGCCGAGATCTCGCCGGTAGTCATGCCCTTGGAATGCAGCGACAGCACGATTTCGTCGACATCACCGATACGCCGTTGGCGCTTGTCTACAATCTGCGGATCGAAGGTACCTCTCGGTCACGAGGCACCGCGACCTCAACCTCACCGACCGCATCCGACATCACGGTCCTCGTGCGTGTGCCATTGCGGATGTTGGTCGATTCCCGCTCGGCATCGGCCCGGTTCGGCTCGTGTCCGAGATGCTCGGTCATCTCCTCATTGAGTGCCGTCTCGAGGACATTCTTGGTGAACAGCTTCAACAACCCGTCCGGGCCGGCAAATCCAGGACCTGCCGCCGGGCCTGGGCCACCATCGCCGCCGCAGCGGCCTGTTCCGGCGACAGCTGCCGCTTCGACTCCTCGGTCCGCTCCTGTGCGCTCACAACATCAGAGATCATCACTCACAGTGCCCATCCCGCCGGACCCAGGTCCGGCGTGTCGAGCCGGAAACACCGTTCGAGCGACAGTCCCCCAACTAATGAAAAGATCAGTAGGTCGTGTTTGGGGAGTGGTTTTGGTGAGGGTGCGGAGCCAATGTCGATCGTGACGAGGTGCACGGTGGTTTCGTAGCGCAGGCAGAGCTTGTCGTAGCGCGTGGCCTACCGCGCGGTGTTGTGTGAGCAGGTTGATGCCGCGTTCCACGGCGTGACGCTGCCGGTAGAGGTCGGGGTGGTTCGGCCTGCCAGCTCGGGTCACGACGAGCCCCGGCAGCACGCTGACGAGCCCGGTTGATCGTCGAGTCCACCGACACCTGCCACGTGACCACCCCGGCCGCATCCGCGAAGGCCCGCAACATGGCCAGGACCCCCCGGCCAGACCCGGTGACGCTGCCACCACCGGAACAAGCCATACACCGACTGCCAGTGCCCGTACCGCTCAGGCACATCCCGACACGGCGCGCCCACCCGCGCCCGCCAACGTAGCCCGTCCACCAGCTGGCGACGGGTCCACTTCGGCGGCCACCCCATCCGCGGACCCTCCGGCAGCAGCGACTCCAGGAGCTGCCACTACCGGTCCGACAAGTCCTTGCGCGCTCCGATCGATAAACCGCCCACCGAGGTCTCCGGGTAGATGACCTTCTTGGTCGTTGATCCATCTACCGGAGACCTCACCTACATCCACCACCCCGGACTCCCTAAACACGACCTAGCTGGACCAACGCCCGGCACCAGCAAGTCCATGACGTCGTGCAGGTAAACCGTCGTCAGATCCACCGTGCTCAACGCCGCGATGCGCGCGGTCGTCGTCCCGGGCACCGGCGAAAGCGTGCAGAACCTCTCCGCCGACGGCTACAGCGTGCACTTCGTCACCGAGGCCTACAAGCACTTCAAGCCGGTGGCCGCCAGCCAGGAGGGCGTGGCGATGCTCCAGCGGGCCGGGGTCAACGGAGTGCGGCGCGCCGATGACTCGCAATCGGTCGCCAACGACCACGGCGTCATCACGGCCGTGAGCAACGAGGGCTCGTTGCCCTCGGAGTTCTTCGAGGAGTTCGCCTCGACGCTGGCCGGTCACCGCGTGTGGGACCGGGACACCAGCCACGTCCCCGCATGAGCGAATCAGGGCGCAGGTCGCCGGATTCGCCGTTCACCGGCGAGGTGGCCTCGCGCCCGTCTTCGGACCCGCAGCGCACGCTCACGTGCCGAGCGGTCTCCGGGCGCTGCCGGTGACTCGCAGCCTGCGGTGGGCGGCCATCCGCACCGGCGCGTTGACGGTGCCGTAGCCGCTGTAGCCGCCGATGCGCTGCACCACCTCGAAGAAGATCCGCGAGCCGAGGATCTCGGTGTAGAAGTGCAGGAACTCGCCGTGCTCGTCGCGGTCGTAGAGCACGCTGCACTCGCGCATCGCGGCGAGCAGCTCGGGATCGGGTGCCAGACGTGCGTCCAGGTCGTCGTAGTAGTTGTCCGGAATCTCCAGCAGGGGAGCTCCTCGCGCACGCATCCTCCGCGCGGCGGCGATGGCGTCGCCGGTGGCGAAGGCGACGTGCTGCGGGGCGGGTACTCCCGGCACCCATTCCTCACCGCGGCGAAGGACCGCCACGTTCAGCGCGATCCGGACATCGCGACGGGGATCGGTGACCGCGCGGCTGCGGACCAGTCCGAACGGGGCTGCGAACTCGGCGGTGGTTTCCGGCTCCAGTCCCAGCACCGAGCGGTAGAACAGGGCCGCCTCGTCGAAGTGGTCGAAGGGCTGGGTGAGCGCGACGTGGTCGGTGCCGGTCAGTTCGGTTCCGGCTTCCGCCGCGTTGCCGGCGGGTGCGAAGTCGGCCGACCAGCTGCCGCCGTGTTCCCCGGCGGGGCAGAAGAACACCGAGGTCCCGTCGGGGGCGGCCACGGCGTGCAGGACCGCCTCGTCCGCACCGCGGCTGCGGGGGAGCACGGGCGCCAGCAGCGCTTCGGCGCGCCGGGCGGAACGGTGCGGGTCGTCGCTTTCCAGGCCCAGTGCGGTGACCGCGGCGCGCGGATCGTCCACGGCGTCCCGCTCGCGGTGGTCCGTGGTGTTGTTGAGCAGGACGCGGGCTTCGCCCTGCTGCCACAGTTGCACCGGCTTGGAGTGGTGCCGACCGGTGTGGGCGAAACCGAGTTTTTCCAGGGCGTCCGCGATGGGGCCGGAGGATGCGTCGTCGACGGCCAGTTCGGTGAAGGCGTGCCCGGTGAGTTCCGGGGCGTGCGGTAGTTCCGGGGGAGCGGTGGGGCGCCGAGCCGCTGCGGAGCCGGGTGTCTCGACCCGTTCCTGCAGGTCGAGCAGGGAACGCATCGCGTCGACGGCGGCGCGTTCGGGATCGGACTGGCGGAACACGTCGTTGAAGACCTCCAGCGACAGCGGACCGCTGTAGCCCGCGGCGAGGACGTGACCGAGGAAGCCCGGCAGGTCGAAGGAGCCCTGACCGGGGAAGAGCCGGTGGTGCCTGCTCCACTGCAGCACGTCCATGTCCAGCCGAGGAGCGTCGGCCAGCTGCAGGAAGAACAGCTTGTCGCCGGGGACGGAGCGGATCGCGGCCGGGTCCGAGCCGAGGGAGAGGATGTGGAAGCTGTCCAAGCACACTCCCAGCGCGGGGTGATCGGCACGCCGGACGATCTCCCAGGAGTGCTCGTAGGTGTGGACGTACCGGCCCCAGGCCAGCGCCTCGTAGGCGATGAGCAGGCCACGCTCGGCGGCTCGGTCCGCCAGGGTGTGCAGTTGCTCGGCGACGAGGTCGTCGTCGTGGGCGGCGTCCGGGGCCACCGAGGAGCAGACCAGGATCGTGTCCGCACCGAGCTGTTCCATCAGGTCGAGCTTGTGTTCCGCGCGGCGCAGGTTCGCGGCGAACGTCTCCCGGTCGGTCGAGTCGAAGTTCCGGAAGGGCTGGTAGAGGTCGACCGACAGGCCCAGTTCGAGACAGTGCTGCCGGACCCGGGCCGGTGACCAGGGTGCGGCGACGAGGTCGTTCTCGAAGATCTCCACCCCGTCGAAGCCCGCGGAGGCCGCCGCGGCCAGCTTGTCCTCCAACGTGCCGGACAGGCACACGGTGGCGATTCCCGTGCGCATACCGCCACCACGGTGGGCAGGGGGCTCAACGGTCTGCATGATCCTCCGCACTTCCTGCCGTTTCGGCTTCGGTGAGTGTTGCGAAATGGCGCAGCATCCGCTCCGCATCGGGATCGGTGCCGGTGAACAGGCGGAAGGCGTCGGCGGCCTGGAAGACCGCCATCCCGCCGCCGTCGAGGACGCGGCAGCCCCGAGCCCGTGCCGTGCGCACGAGTTCGGTGTTCAGCGGGCGATAGACGACGTCGGCCACCCACATCTCCGGCCGGAGCAGCTCGGCCGGGATCGGAAGGCCGGGATGGGCGGCCATCCCGGTGGGAGTGGCGTTGACCAGGCCGTCGGCTCGCCCCACGGCGCTGGCCAGTTCCTCGCCGTCTTCGTCCAGTCTGCCCGCCGTGGCGCGCTCGTCGCCGAAGTGCGCGCACAGCGAGCTCGCCAGTGCCGCGCTGCGGTGCGAGTCGACGTCGAGAACGCGGACCGATCCGGCCTCGAGGGTGAGCAGGGCGTGGGCGACGGCGGCGCCCGCCCCACCGGCGCCGAGCAGCGTCACGTTGCCCAGCGGGGCATCCGGCAGGCCCCGGTCGAGGTTGCGTGCGAAGCCCGACCAGTCGGTGTTGTGGCCGATGGCTCCACCTTCGGTGAGCACCACGGTGTTGACCGCGTTCAGGGCCACGGCGTCGGGGGAGAGCTCGTCGAGATGTTCGAGGACGAGCTGCTTGCACGGGTGCGTGATGTTGAGCCCGTCGTACTCGGCTGTCCGGGCGGCGGCCAGGATGTCGCCGATCGCGGTGGTCGGCATTCCGAGCTCGTCGAGGTCCATCCTGCGGTACAGGTAGCGCAGACCCAGCGCATCGGCCTCCCGCTCGTGCAGGGGCGGGGTCAGCGACGGTCCGATGCCCGAACCGACCAGCCCGACGAGGTAGCCGCTCTTGTCGTTCATGCCCGCACCGTGCCCCTGCCCGTCGCGCGTCGCCTCCGGGAAGCCGGCTCGGCCGTGTGGCGGCGGGGTGCTGCGCGAGCAGTCCTGAGTATCCCGGGGCGGAACCCGGCCGGGGTGAGTGCGCTGGGGGCGAATGTGATCAGGGGCACGGCCCCTCCTTCCGAAGCGGTCACTTATGAACGTACCAGATAGTTAATTAAGTGGGTCCGACGCCGCGGTGCACCGGGGACCGACCTCGTTGCGGCATGCCGGGCGATGGGAGCGGAACAGGGAGCCACTTAGAGTTGGGGAGACCCAGGACCCGTACGCAAAGGGGGACCGGTGGCCGCACCGACGTCCGACGACCCGCCTGCCGGTCCCTCGCCGCACGGCGCGGAGCGGCAGCGCGATCCCGACCGCACCCGGGTCGAGATCCTCGACGTCGCCACCCGCGAATTCTCCGAGCAGGGCTACGCCGGCGCCCGAGTGGACGAGATCGCCGCCAAGACGCGCACGACCAAGCGGATGATCTACTACTACTTCGGCAGCAAGGAACAGCTCTACCTCGCCGTGCTGGAGCGGGCCTACGCCACGATCCGCTCGAGCGAGCAGGAACTCGACATCGAGCACCTGGAACCGGTCGAGGCCATCCGGCGGTTGGCCGAGCTGACCTTCGACCACCACGAGTCGCACCCGGACTTCATCCGGCTGGTCAGCATCGAGAACATCCACGGTGCCAAGCACATCGCGCAGTCGCAGAGCCTGCCGGGGCTGGCGAACCCGGCGCTGGACGTGCTGGCACGCATCCTGGAGCGGGGGCGCGCGGCGGGGGAGTTCCGCGGCGACGTCGACGCTCTCGACGTGCACATGGTGATCAGCGCGTTCTGCGTGTTCCGAACCGCCAACCGGCACACCTTCAACGTGATCTTCGATCGGGACATGTTGGATCCCACGCACCGTGAGCACTACCGCACGATGCTCGGCGACATGGTTCTGGAGTACCTGACCGCCCGCTGAGGGCGTCGGTGAGGACTCTTGACAGAGAGCCCGAGACCCTCCAGGATCCGTGAATTAACTAACTAGTTCATACATAACCGATGCTCGCTGCCCGAACAGGTGACCGCCGACTCCGAGCGGGAAACATCCGCGCCGATCGGCCGCCGTGGCTGTCATCCCCCGGATGCGACAGTGTTCCGAGTCAGCCGACAGCCAGGCATCGGTCCTGCTGGGGGACGGCCGGAACGCCGTCCCGGCGCAGCACTGTCCGGCGACGGCACCAACTACAGGAGTACCTGTGACCGATCACCCCACCGACTCCACGGCGGCACGCATCGCCGAGCACGGCAAGCCCCGCAGAGCCGCGCTCGCCGCCTGGGTCGGCAGCGCACTGGAGTACTACGACTTCTTCATCTACGGCACCGCCGCCGCCCTGGTCTTTCGCGAGATCTTCTTCCCGGCGGCGGATCCGACCACCGGCACGCTGCTGGCCCTGGCGACCTTCGGCGTCGGGTACGTGGCACGCCCCCTCGGAGCGTTCTTCCTCGGACACGTCGGGGACCGGCTGGGGCGCAAGAGGGTGCTGCTGTTCACGCTGATGCTGATGGGTCTGTCGACGTTCCTGGTGGGATGTCTGCCCACCTATCAGGACATCGGCATCCTGGCACCCGTCGCGCTGGTGTTGCTGCGGCTGCTGCAGGGACTGTCGGCGGCCGGTGAGCAGGCCGGCGCGAACTCGATGAGCCTCGAACACTCGCCGGAGCACAAGCGCGCCTACTACACCAGCTTCACCCTCAGCGGGACCCAGGGCGGGCAGATCATCGCCACGGCGGTGTTCCTGCCGGTCGCGGCGCTTCCCGAGGAGCAGCTGCTGACCTGGGGGTGGAGGATCCCGTTCTGGCTCAGCGCCGTGGTCGTGCTGGTCGGGTTCTTCATCCGGCGCAGTCTGGACGAGACACCGGTGTTCCAGGAGGAGGTCTCGCGCACCGAGACGACGCGGAACCAACTGCCGATGGCCGTGCTCTTCCGCGATCACTGGACCGCGGTGCTGCGCATCGTCGTCGCCGCCGTCATCGCCTCGGTGAGCACGATCTTCACCGTCTACGCCCTGAACTACGCGGTCAACACCGTCGGCCTGGACCGCACGTTCATGCTGTGGGTGGGGGTGCTGGCCAACACCGCGGCGCTGGTAGCGATCCCGCTGTGCGCCAAGCTGGCCGACCGGATCGGGCGCAAGCCGGTGTTCATCGCCGGGTCGCTGGGCAGCGCGGTGCTGATGTTCGCCTACCTGTGGTCGATCTCGATGGGCAACTACCCGCTGATCATGATTTCCGGCATCCTCATGTTCGGTGTCGTCTACAGCGCCACCAACGCGATCTGGCCCTCCTTCTACGGCGAGATGTTCCCCACCCGGGTCCGGCTGTCGGGCATGGCGATCGGCACGCAGATCGGCTTCGCGATCGCCGGGTTCATGCCCAGCATCGCGGTCTGGGCGACCGGCACCGGCGAGAACAGTTGGCTCGGCGTCTCGTTGTTCGTCGCGGGCCTGTGCCTGGTCAACGTGATCGCGGTGGCCTCCGGGCGGGAGACCTACAAGGTCCCCACCGCCGAACTCGGGAAGAAACCGGCCGAGAAGCCGGGCCGGGAGTCGGTTTCGGCGACGGTCTGAACCGTCCGGTTCGACGAGGAACGGGCCCGTCGCAGCACCCGGCTGCGGCGGGCCGGTTCCGTCCCGGCAGTCGTAAACCGCCGGCGTCGCGGGCACGTCGAAAAGCCCTCAGTGGTGAAGGGCTTCTCGTGCGTGCGGCGTCGGCGGGGAGCCGGCTGCGGACAGCGGTGGCGCACCGGTACGGCAGAAGCGAGCTTCCCCCGGCTGTTCGGAGGGCCTGGCGAGACCCGGTGGGTTCGCGGATCGGTGGACTGGACCCTGCAGGGACTGATCAGGGCATTGTCAACGGTCTGCGGGCCACTTCCGCGCCGTGACCAGACTCCAAGGATCGCTGAATTCGCCTCGCTGCTGATGACAGGTGCCAGCCGAGGACTGTCGGAGCAACGGTGGGTCCGGGGCTCGGTCTGACACGCCGAGCAGGTGCTCGGTGGGAAAGATCGAGCGCAGCCGACGTATCGGTCTTGCGACTGAGGCACCGGGTCAGCCCCCGATCACGAGCCGTTTGCGCTGGTGGGGGTGGGGCGTAGTGGTCGGGTCCGGCTCCGACGCGTTATTGCCCCGATCATGCCCCGGGTGCCGAGTTCATCCAGCACCACCCGGTGCAGCCGCCGCCACAACCCCGCCTGGAGTCCACTCGACACACCGCCGACGCGCCGTGGGCACCGTGACCGGAGAACGACGGAGGCAGGCGTCGCCAGGCGCACCCGCTGGTCAGCACGAACACGATCGCGGTGCACACGGCACGGTCCTCCACCCGCGCACGCCCTCCACCTCGCGGACGCGACGGACCAGCGGAATCAGCGGCTCCGCCAGCTCCCACAGCTCATCCGGGACCAACCGACGCGGCACCGCATCAACCATCAACCCCGACCGTAATCACCCAGCCACTCCACACCACATGAGACACGCTCCAAGCACTCCCAGGAAAGCCAGAGAACGAGAACCAACTCGAGCAACCCGGATGGAGCAACGTCATCGACCGGGGCGGCGGAACGGAGAGCCGAAACGATACCCAAGGGCTGGTTCCGCCGCGCGGTGCTGTCGACGGTGGTTTCCGCGGAACCGGCCCTCGCCTCCGGACGAAACGGGCTCCGTCGAGCAACACCGGAGTGCCCCGGCCTCCGTCCCCCCGGGCTCCTCTCGCGGAAGTGCGCGACTCACGTGGGCGAGGGGGCCGTCGAGATGACGTCCCTCGCCAACGGGGCGATGGCGAACAGGGTTTCGCTGATCACGTGGTCGGCCACCTCGGTCTCGTGCAGCGCGTCGGCCAGGTATCCGATGACCAGGTCGTACTCCTCGTGGTAAATACCGCGCTGCTGGTGAAGCTGCTTCGCGAGCTCCCACCGATGGCTTCCGGGGCCTCCGAGGGCCGCTGTGAAGGCCTCCGTCTGGTACTCGCTCAACTCCTCCATGTCGTCCTCGTGGAAGAACCCCGCCAATCGCTTGTCGGCGAGCACCTTCCCGTAGAACCGGGTGACGACCTCTCCGACAGTGGACTCGCCGCCGATTTCCTCGTAGAGCGTGCTCATCACTACCTCCAGGAGGGGATGTTGACTTCCCCCAAGGAGACATGTCGCGCTTTGCGCTCTTGTGAGGAGACGGTAAATACCAGCTTATCCGGAACCGTATTCGGGAGGTGAGCGAGAACGTCGGGCGGTGAGCGCCCCTTGCCGGAACCCGCATCGGACTCTCACGCGCGGAGACCGTCCTCGTGTTCTCCCGGCTCGCACCGTGGACGGGGCCAGATCCGCTGCTACGCCTCCACGCGCGGAGTCGGCCGTGAAGCGGACGTTCGGGTGTTCGGTTGTCGCCGCTGCGGGAGCCCTCGGCCCGCGGAGCGGGCGTCGTTCGGATTTCCGCTGCGCTTACCTCCCCGAACCGGCCGGACCCGGCCCACCGATGGCGGGACGCGGGTTCCCGGCGGGAAGCGTCGCAACGGTCGTCCGAACTCCGCCGGTCGCTGCCGCACGTGCTGCTGGAAGGCACCGCGATCAGCACCGACCGGCTGAGCGAGATGACCACCAGTGTCCAGGGAACGATCAGCGATCTGCGGTACTCCGGCAGGCACCGCGCTCCGAGCGTCGTCGGCGCCGAACGCGGCTCCACCCTGCTCGCCCAACGCTGGCGCACGCTGCGGAGCGTTACCGCCAGTCCCGGAGGAAACCGACGTCGTCGAAGCCGACCTCACTCCGGACCCCCTCGAACGCTGCACGCCATCAAATCAGCTGGGATCGTCTCGTCGGCTCCATTGCGGTCTTGGAGACCAAGGCGATAACGAGACCGCGATGATGCGGGGTGTGCGCTCCCTCGCCCGGTGCGCAGCGGTTCGGCGGGCCGAGAACGTCAGGTCTTCGCCGCCGCCCGCGTCCGTCCCCGCTCGTTATCGGTTTTCTGCTTCGTCATCGGTGTCGTGGTCGGCCGGGTCGGTGGTCGCGTGGCTCGTCGAGGTCGCGATCGCCGGTGTCCACTCGGGTGGTTTGGTGGCGGTGAGCCGTTCGATGGTTCCGAGGCGGTGGTGTCGCTGGTGGACGATGGTGAAGCCGGTGTCGCGGACCAGCGGGGCGACGTGGCGCAGGTGGGCGTCCTGGACTCCTCGTTGGGTGGAGAGCCGTTCGAGGAGGCGTTGGGCCGTCCGGACCGGGCGGTGGGGGCTGGCGACGTGGCCGAGCAGTACCAGGTGTCCGCCGGGGCGCAGGACGCGGTGCGTCTGCGTGAGCGCGGCCCGGTCGTCGGGGATGGCGCGCTCGTAGTGGCGCGTGTCGGAGTCGTAGTGCGGTGCGTAGACGTCGTGCTGGCGGCGTGCTCGCGAGGTCGCGTCCCGCTCGGTCATCGATGGTCCTTGCCGGACCGAGGGGCTGTTCGTCGCTGTGCTCGTGGGGTTGTCCATCGTGCTTCTTCCGGGAGGACTGGCGGAGTTCGCCGCGGTGACCGAAGCGGAGCTCGCGGGGCGGCCGGTGGTGCGACTCGACGATACTGAGCCGGGCGTTCAGCGATCGTTGGTGAGTGTCTCGGGACGCGGAACGAGGCGTGGGCGGCCACCGCTTCCGGTGACCGGCAATGCACGGTGCGTCCTGCGAGGGCGGGATTTCGCCCCACTCGGTCCGGCGCCGGGGCAGGTCTTCGGCCCGGGGGCTGAACCGGGTCGGAGACCCGTGGCAGCTCGTGGTCGATGCCGAAGAGATCGGGGAGATCTCTCGCCGCGAGGGGGCGGTGCCGTCGAAGGCGCCTGGCCCGGACGGTGGGCTCGTGCCCCTTCGGCTCGCACCAGCTGCGAATCGAGGCCGGTGAGCGGTTGGTCGCGCTGCTGGACGAACAAGGGCGGGCGCTGCTGGTGTGCCTGCGACGAGTCTCCTCAAGACTGTTGCGCGACGCAGCGGGGCCGGTGTGCTGGCATCCCCTCCCTCGTTGGCACCAACCGCGTACCTCCTCGACGCGAAGGCGGATCGCGCGGAGTGCGGCACGGTTCCCACGGGTGGCGGGCCCCTACGACGTTCCGGACCGTTCGTGCTCGGTCTGCTCGACGAGTGATCGCCAGAACCGCAGCGCCGCGTACTCCATCTCGAGGCCGAGTTCGAGAGTGACCATGCGCGAGGCGATCTCGGGGTTACTGCCGAAGCGCTGCTTCATCCCCTCGTACTCGGCGATGCGTTCCTCGTGCTGCTTGACCTGGTCGTGAGCGAGCCGCGCGATGTCCTCGGGATCGGCGAGCTCGTTGAAGAACAGCTTGATCTCGGCGATGTCGCGGAGCTCGAAGTGCTGGTGGGTGGGTTCGGCCAGCCAGGCCCGGAGAACTCGAAGCCCTTCGTCGGTGATCGTGAACGTCTTGCGGCGCCGCCCCGTGCCCTCCTCGCTCACCCTCAGCAAGCCGAGCTGTTCGAGACGTTTGGGTTCGGAGTACAGCTGCGCGTGGGGAAAGTGCCAGAAGTAGCCGACCGAGTGGCCGATAGCGCGTTTGAGGTCGTACGAGGTCGAGGGGCCTCGCATCGCGACCATCCCCAGGACGACGTACGAGGTCGTCGAAAACCGAGCCGTTGACACGCCCCAAAGCGTACCGTATGTTCCTGACCATCTGAAACAGATGGTCTGTTGCATATGGTCGTTTCCGTATCATTGTTGCGGTGGAGGGACGGGTATGGACCTCGGAACAGTGCTGAGATGGACCGCCGAGCGCTACCCTCGGCATCGCGCGGTCGGCGGAAAGTACCCCTTGACATATGCCCAGTGGGACGTCCGCACCGACAGGCTGGCCCGCGTGCTGGCCGAGCTCGGCGTGCGGCCGGGCGACCGGGTCGCGTTCCTGCTGGCCGGGGGAGAACCGATGGCCAGCCTGCACCTCGCGGCGCAGAAACTCGGCGCCGCCTCAGTGCCGCTGTCGATCCGCTTCGGCGCGGAGGAACTGGCCTACTGCCTGCGTGATGCGGCACCGGCTCTGCTGGTCACCGATGCCAGCACGACCGATACCGCCGAGGCGGCCCTGTCGGACGAGCGACCGTTGGCCCGCGCCCACGCCGGTGAGCCCGCCGAGGCACCGCCCGGTGTCCGTCCGATCGAGCGGGTGGCCGCGGACGAGCCCGGCGGTGCGCTGAACACCCGGGTCTCGGAGGGCGACATCAGCGTGATGCTCTACACCTCGGGCACCACGGGAAAGCCCAAGGGCGTGCCGCGCACGCACTCGGCCGAGCATCAGGCGGCGGTGGCCCACCTGCTGCAGAGCAGGCAGGGGCCGTTCGCCACGACGCTGGGTGTGATGCCGATGTTTCACACGATGGGTCTGCGCAGCCTGCTGGCCAGTGTGATCAGCGCCGGAACCTGGGTGCCCCAGGTGCGGTTCTCCCCGGAGGAGACCCTGGAGCTGATCACCAGGGAAGATGTCTCGGCGCTGTACCTCGTACCGACGATCTACTGGGGGCTGCTGCGGACCGGGCGTCTGGCGGAGGCGACGAGCGTGCGCAAGCTGGCTTACGCGGGCGCGTCGATGACACCGACCCTGGCTGAACAGCTCACCGGCGCACTCGCTCCCGAGGTGTTCATCAACCACTTCGGCAGCACGGAGATCTACACCTTCACCATCGGCCCGGACGTCGCGGCCAAACCCGGGTGCGCGGGCAGGGCCGGCGTCTTCACCCGGGTCCGCCTGGTCGATCCGGAGCCGGGCGCGTCGCCCTCCGACGTCGTGGGGGAGGGCGAGCAGGGTCAGATCGCGATCTCGATGGACTCCCCGGAGGCGTTCGGCGGGTACTGGAACCGGCCCGATGCCGACGCGAAGTCCATTCGGGACGGCTGGTACTTCCCGGGGGACCTGGCCACGGCCGACGAGGACGGGGACCTGTGGGTGGCCGGCCGCGTGGACGACATGATCAATTCCGGGGGCGAGAACATCTACCCGTGCGAGATCGAGGAGACCCTGGACCGCTGCCCGGCGGTGGCCGACGTCGTGGTCGCCGGCCTTCCCGACGACCGCTGGGGTCAGGCCGCGACGGCCTTCTTCGTACCCGCCCCCGGAATGACTCCGCAGCACGCGGCCACCGTGCTGGCGCATTTCGTGCGCGAGCAGTCCGGGTTGCCGTCGCTGAAGCGGCCCAAGCGCCTGATCGCCGTCGAGCGGATCCCGAAATCAGCCGTCGGCAAGACCCTGCGCCGTGAACTGACCACGGGCAATTACGCACCACTGGCCGAGGCCCCGTCCGAGGCCATGACCCCTTCGCGCAGGTGAATACCGTGACCGATCCGAGCGAACCTCCCACTGGCGATGGCGGAGGACGCGGGCAGCGTTCCACGGCGCGCGTGGAGGACCCGGCTCTGCTGTGCGGCCGGGGCCGCTTTCTCGACGATCTCGATCCGCTGCCCGGAACCCTGACCGCGGCGATCGTGCGCAGCCCCCATCCGCACGCGAGGCTTCGCAGCGTGCACCTCGAGCGAGCGCGGGCGCATCCGGGTGTCGCTGCCGTCATCGGGCCCGAAGAGGTGACCGCGGCACTGCATCCGTTCCCGCTGTCGCTGAAGACACCGATGCCGTACTACCCGACCGCGACGGACAAGACCCGGTTCGTCGGTGAGCCGGTGGCGGTAGTCGTGGCCAGCGATCGCTACGTCGCCGAGGACGCGGCCGAGTTGGTAGAGGTCGATTACGAGCCGCTGCCGGCAGTGGTGGACACCGACAAGGCCCTCGACCCCGGAGCCCCCAAACTGCACGAGCAGGCCGAGGGCAACGTCGCCACCGACCGGACGTTTCACTTCGGGCCCGTGGACGAGACGTTCGACCGCGCCGACCGGGTGGTCACCGCCGAGTACGAGTTTCCCCGCTACTCCTCCACGCCGATGGAGTGCTACTCGGTGGTCGCCGAGTGGCACGACGAGGTCGACGGGCCCGCGATCACCGCGTGGGCGAACTTCCACGGCCCGTTCTCGATGGTGCCCGTGCTGGCCGGAGCGCTGGGTGTTCCCACTTCGCGCGTGCGGCTGCACGTCCCGGCCGACAACGGCGGCAGCTTCGGCATCAAGGCCGGTATCTACCCGTACGTCGCGCTGCTGGCCCTGGCCAGCAGACACGCGGGACGGCCGGTGCGATGGACCGAGGACCGCATCGAGCACCTGCTGGCGAGCTCGGCCGGTTCGGACCGATCGATGCGTTTCGAGGCGGCGGTCTCCGACGACGGACGCATCGAGGCGCTGCGGGCGGATCTCGTCGACAACGTGGGCGCTTACCTGCGCCCGCCCGAGCCCAGCACGCTGTATCGCTGCTTCGGCAACATCACGGGCGCCTACCGGATCGGCGCCGTACAGATCCGCTCCCGTGCCGTGGTCAGCAACAAGACACCGACCGGGCTCAACCGCGGGTTCGGTGGACAGCAGCTCTACTTCGGTCTGGAGCGGCTGATCGACACCATCGCCCACGCCCGTGGCATCGACGCGGCGGAACTGCGCCGCCGCAACTTCGTGCAAGCCGACGAATTTCCCTACAGCACCCCGACCGGTGGCATCTACGACTCGGGAGACTATCCGCAGGCCTTCGAGAAAGTCCTCGAGAACGCCGACTACACCGCGCTGCGGCAACGCCAACGGGAGGCGCGTGAGCGCGGCGAGTACTTCGGCATCGGGATGGCCAGCGTGGTGGATCCCTCCGCGACCAACATCGGCTACGTCGGTCTGGCCACCCCGGCCGAGAACCGGCCACCCGGTCGCGGCAAGTCCGGCTCCACCGAGCACGTCCGCGTCAGCGTGGACCTCAACGGCGTGGTCTCCGTTCTGCTCGGCACCGTGCCGCAGGGTCAAGGGCATGCCACGGTGGCACAGCAGATCGTCGCCGAGCAGCTCGGCCTGCAGCGGGACCAGGTCCGCCCCGTGGTCGAGATGGACACCGCCACCACGCCGTGGACGGTCAGCTCCGGCAGCTACTCGTCGCGTTTCGCACCGTTGCTCACCAGCGCCCTGGTGGAGGCCGCCGAACGACTGGCGGTCACAGTGCGGCTGGCCGGGGCGACGATGCTCGACGCGGATCCCGAGGAGTTGGAGCTTGCCGACGGACGGGTCCGGGTTCGTGATGATCCCGAGCGCGCCGTGGCGTTCCGCCACGCCGCCGGCCTGGTGCACTGGGACC
Organism: Halosaccharopolyspora lacisalsi; assembly: GCF_014137975.1. Classification (GTDB taxonomy): domain Bacteria; phylum Actinomycetota; class Actinomycetes; order Mycobacteriales; family Pseudonocardiaceae; genus Halosaccharopolyspora; species Halosaccharopolyspora lacisalsi. The sequence goes on from NZ_JACGWZ010000001.1 coordinate 1,376,249, forward strand.
CCGGCTCGTTGCCGGAAGGAGCTTCGGCCCGGCTCTACGAGGAGGCGGCGTTCACTCCGCCGGAGTCCAAGGCGGCCAACCAGAACGACCAGATCAACTCCAGCCTGTGCTACGGCTTCGTCGCCGAACTCGTGGTGTGCCGCATCGAGCCCGACACCCGCGAGATCACTCTCGAACACGTGTCCACCGTGCACGATCCGGGCACGATCCTGAACGAGACGCTCCTCGAAGGCCAGATCCACGGCGCGCTGGCGCACGCCATCGGGGGCGCGCTGTACGAGGAGATGCGCTACTCCGAGTCCGGCCAGCCCACATCGGCGACGTTCATGGACTACCTGTGCCCCACGGCGGCCGAGACCACCTACGCGCTCGACAGCGACCACGTGCAGACCCCGTCCCCGGTGACGCGGCTCGGCGCCAAGGGCTCCGGTGAGGGCAGCTCGATGAGCCTGCCGGTGGCCATCGCCAACGCGGTCTCGGACGCGCTCGCGCCCCACGGCATCGAGATCACCAGCCTGCCCCTGCACGGCAACGTCATCCACCAGCTACTCACCGAGGAAATCCCGGCAACGGAAGGAATCCACTGATCATGGCACTCACCGGAGGCGAGATCCGGCTCGACCGCGGCCACGAGGGGCGAGTGGCCTACCTGACCCTCGATCACGGCGAGTACAACGTCATCACCTGGGAAACCCGCAACGTGATGGCCGACCGGTTCGCCGAGGTCGACGCCGACGACACCGTCCAGCTCGTGGTCATTCGCGGCGAGGGCGAGCACTTCTCGTCCGGGGGTGACATCGCCGGGTTCATGGAGGTCGAACCGGTCGACTTCACCGACCTCGGACACCACGTCACGGCCCCGGCCCGCAGCCCCAAACCGGTGATCACCGCCGTGGACGGTTACTGCTTCGGCGTCGGCTTCGAACTCGCCCTGTCCTCGGACATCCGACTGGCCACCGCGCGCAGCCAGTTCGCCCTGCCCGAGATGAACCTCGGGATGATCCCCGGATCCGGCGGTACCCAGCGGCTGGCTCGGCTGATCGGGCTCTCGCGGGCCAAGTACCACGTACTCACCGCCGAGCGCATCAGCGCCGAGCAGGCCGGCGACTGGGGCCTGCTGGCAGGCGTCACCGAGGACCGCGCCGCCCTGGACGGCGAGGTCGAACGCCTCGTGGCCAAGATGCTCGGCTTCTCGCCGCTGGCGGCGCGTACCGCCAAGGAAGTGCTCGACCGCGGTGCTGACGGCCCGCTGTACACCGGCATCGAGCTGGAGCGCAAGGCCTACTCGATGCTGCGGGCCAGCCACGACTTCGCCGAGGGCGTCGCGGCGTTCAACGACAAGCGCACCCCGAAGTTCCGGGGGCGGTGAGAGTCGATGAAAGCCGCCCCCTTCGCCTACGTGCGTCCCACCAGACTCGAGGACGCCGTGAACGAACTCGCCGGCAGTGACGGCGGCGGGAAGGTCCTCGCCGGAGGGCAGTCGTTGGTGCCCGTCCTGGCGATGCGGCTGGCCCGGCCCGAGAAGCTGGTGGACATCACCACGGTAGAGGGACTCGACCAACTCCGGAGCACCGGTGACTCGCTCGAGGTCGCGGCGATGGTCCGGCAGCGACGAGTGGAACACGACCGGGCGACCGATTCGGTGCCGTTGTTGCGCATGGCCCTGCCGTGGGTGGGGCATCGGGAGCTGCGCAGTCGCGGAACCGTGTGCGGCAGCCTCGCGCACGCCGATCCGGCTGCTGAGATCCCTGCTGTGGCGGCCTGCCTGAACGCCCGGATCACGTTGACCAGTCCGCGCGGTACGCGCCAGGTACCGGCGCGGGAGTTCTTCACCGGTGCCATGACCACGGCTCTCGGTTCCGAGGACATCCTCACCGCCATCCGGTTTCCCGTCGCGACCGACGGTGAGGGCTTCGGGTTCGCCGAGATCGCACGCCGACACGGGGACTTCGCCCTGGCAGGTGTTGCCGTGCGCGTCGCGGTTTCCGGTGAGCGGGTCCGCGAGGCGACGCTCACGGCGTTCGGGGTCTCCGACCGCCCGGTCACCCGCGACGTCAGTACCGAGCTCGCTTCGGCCGTCAGCGCGTCCGGACAGGACGGTGTTCGGCTGGCCGCGCGGCTGCCCGAGCCCTTGGCCGATATCGCGCAGGGCATGGTCGACACCGACGGAGACGCGCACGGTTCCCGGGACTACCGGCGCCGGCTGTTCGTGACGCTGTCCGGTCGGGAACTGGCCAAGGCCCACGACCGTGCCCTCCGGGGCATCAACGGGGATAACCCATGACCACCAGCGAAAACACCCACGACACCGCGCGGTCGGCGGACCGCCGGGAAGGCAAGCCCCGGCCGGTGAGCGCAGGTGCAGACGAGCCGGTGGAGGTCCGGCTGTCCGTCAACGGCACCCCGGCCGTGTTGCGGCTGCCGCCTCGGCACACCTTGGCGGACGCACTGCGCGACCACCTCGGCCTCACGGGGACCCACCTGGGATGCGAGCACGGCGTGTGCGGCATGTGCACGGTGATGGTCGACGGGGAGGCCGCACGCGCCTGCCTGCTGTTCGCCTGCCAGCTCGACGGATCCGACGTGGTCACCGTCGAGGGCTTGGGGCGTCCGGACGACCTGCACCCGTTGCAGGAGTCCTTCGGCCACCACCACGCACTGCAGTGCGGTTTCTGCACGCCGGGCTTCCTGATGAGCTCCTACGACCTGCTCTCGCACAAGCCGGGCATCGCCGAGGAGGAAATCCCGGAGGAGCTCTCCGGCGTGATCTGCCGGTGCACGGGCTACCGCAACATCGTCTCGGCCGTGTCCGAGACGAGTCGTGAACACCCTGAAGGGGTTCCGGAACCCGGCAACTGCGCCCACCGCGCACTCGTCGGCCGCGCGGGTGGACAGGCGGCCGGCTTGCCGGGCGGTGCTGAGGGAGTCTCCGATACGCAACGAGCCGATGCCGCCTCCCAGGATGTGGAGATCGTGCTGCCGGACTCCGATCCGACGGTGTCCGTCGAGGTCACCACGGATCTGGACGTGCCGTTCGAGAAAGTGTGGCGCGTCCTCGACGACGTCCACCTGCTCGCGACCTGCCTGCCCGGCGCCGAACTCACCGACGACCTCGGCAACGAGCACTACACCGGACGCGCCCGCGTCGCGGTGGGACCGATCAAGCTCTCGTTCACCGGCGTCGCGCACATCACCGAGCACGACCGGGAATCCGGAAGAATCCGAGTGCTCGCCCAAGGCCAGGACACCGGCGGTGCGCAGACGCAGGCCGACCTCACTCTGGTGGCCGAGTCCACCGAGACCGGCACGCGGCTGCAGGCCGACGCCGCCGTGTACCTCACCGGCCGGATCGCCCAATTCGGGCGGGCACTCGCCGGTGACATCAGCCGCCGCATGTTCGAGCAGTTCGCCGACTCCGTGAAGCAGGCGGCCACCTCCGGCCAAGCACCGACCACTCCGGCGGGAGCGCCGAGCGCCTTGCGCCTGGTCGCCGGCACCCTCGCCACCCGGATCCGTCGGGTGCTGCGTCACATCGGTCTCGGGAAAGGGAACTCCCGCCGCGGCGGGACACCGACGGACGGCTTCCGCCAAGCGGGGTGAGGAACGGGCCGTACGCGCGAGGACCTCGACGCGCACCGGTGGGCCGAAAACCGACTCAAGGAGCACATCGATGAGCAGCTCTCCTCCGGTAGCGCCCCCACGTGCCGGCACAGACGATCGACTCGTCGAACGGGGGCCGGGGATACGCAGCGGCTTGCGGGACCTGCCCGCGCACCTGAATCTCTCCACGGTGGGCGCGGCCGTGGTCGCTACCGTGTTCGGCTGTACCGGACCCGCGCTGATCATCATCAACGGGGCGGGAGACGCGGGTCTCTCGGCCTCCCAGACCGCGTCCTGGATCTTCGGGATCTACGTGTTCGGCGGTCTGAACTCCCTGCTGCTCGCGCTCTACTACAAGCAGCCCGTAGTAGGAGCGTGGAGTATTCCCGGTGCGGTGCTCGTAGTGGATGCGCTCGGCACCTTCACCTTGGGTGAGCTCGTCGGGGCGTACCTGGTGAGCGGCGCCTCGGTGGTCCTGCTCGCACTGACCGGAGCGCTCCGCCGGGTGATGACCTGGCTGCCTGGTCCCATCATCATGGCCATGATCGCCGGCGCGCTCGTCGAGTTTGCGATCGGTGTCGTCGAGGCCGGGCGCGCCGCCCCCTGGATCGTGGCCTCCGCACTGGTCGGCTACCTGCTCGTGGCGCGGTTCGGCAAGAAGGTCCCGGGCGTCGTTGGTGCGCTCGTGGCCGGCGTGGTGGCCGCCGGGTCGACGGGTGCGTTCGTGGGACTCGACCCGGGTACCCGGCTCGCCGTGCCGGCACTCGTCGTGCCCACGTTCGACTGGGGAGCGGTCCTGGCCGTCTCCGTACCGTTGACCGTGCTCGTCATCGGGGCCGAGAACGCGCAGGCGACCGGGGCGCTGATGGCCGCGAGCTACCGTCCACCGATCAACTCCATGTCGTTGCTCAGCGGCCTCAGCGGGCTGGCCGCGGCAGGATTCGGGGGGCACACGGCCAACATCGCGGGTCCTATGACCGCCATCTGCACGTCCCGCGATGCCGGTCCCGAGGCGGGGCGTTACGCGGCGGCCGTGCTCAACGGGATCCTGTTCATCGCCTTCGGGGTGGTTTCGGGCGTTGCCGTCGCGTTCGTCACCGCGCTCCCGGTCGAACTCGTCACCTCCGTCGCCGGGTTGGCGATGATCACGGTCCTGCTGTCGTCCTTCCAAGGTGCTTTCGGTAGCTCCCGGTTCCAGATCGGGGCGTTCTTCGCGCTCGTCATCGCCATGAGCGGAGTCAGCATCGCGGGTATCTCCAGTCCTTTCTGGGCTCTGCTCGGCGGTGTGACGGCGTCCCTGCTGCTCGAGTTCGACCAGTTCAGGGATCGCGCCGATCACTCCGACTGAGCGGTGCGGGAACGGGAGCGGTCTTCCGAACAGTCGAGAGGAGATCGGATGTCTGCGGTCGAGGAGGACGGCGCGACACACGGCAGCGCCGTCGAGCAGCTCAGGGAGGCGCTGTCCGGAACGGAGCAGCTCGTCGTCCGGATGGGTCTGGAGATCACGGCGTGGAACCCAGATCACCTGGTCGGCACCCTGCCGGTGGCCGGTAACCGTCAGCCCTACGGGTTGCTGCATGGTGGGGCGAACGCGGTCCTGGCCGAGACGCTCGGCTCGATCGCCGCGGCGCTGCACACCGGGGCGAGTCGGTAAGCCCTGAGCGTGGATCTGTCCTGCACGCACCATAGGCCGCCCGCCGACCAGCGGATGATCGGGGCCGCGACACCGTTGCACCGGGGACGCGACCTCGCCACCTACGAGATCACGCTCAACGACGAAGACGGAAACCGCACGTGCACCGCACGACTGACCTGCGTGCTCCGGGAACACCCCTCCCATCGCCACCCGTCGTGAGAAACGCGTTCGGTGGAGCGCCATCAATGGGCAGGAGGCAGGACGGTGTTGGCGAGGGCGACGGGGACGGCAGTGCCGCCCCCAACACTCAGCGCGGTGTTGCATTGCCACGAAGGCAGGCCCAGGAGTGGTTATCAGGGCCACTCCGGCCACTCGGTGAGAGGGGCCGTCCAGGGTGTAGACGGCGAGGATCGCCCCCACCGACGTGTGGTTGCTGCCCGATGGGACTGCCCGATGAACAATAGATCCGAACTTTGGTCCAGCACGTCGAGCGTTGCTTGGTAGCAAGGACCGAACGCTGGGCTTGCAATCGAGGAAGCGGATCAGATCCCGAGCATCAGTCATGTCTGCTGGTTGAGCGCGTGGGCGTAGTGACCGGATCCGGCCTCTGACACAACTCATCGTTCCAGTGCGGCTGTGTGTGCTGGGTTTTTGTGAGGTTCCCCCTGTTGGCCGGACAGGTTAGTTATGTGGCCATGGGTTGTGGGTGGTCATGGTGGGCTTCCAGTGCTCGGGGCTGGCATAGTTCAGAGCCGAGTGCGGTCTCTTGCGGTCTTACCAGGTCTGAATGCAGGCGAAGATCGCCCGGCGGACCTCGGCGCGGGTGGTGAAGCGGTGTCGGTGCACGAGTCTTCCTTTCAACGCTCCGAAAAACGACTCCACGACCGCGTTGTCCCAACAGATCCCGGTGCGCCCCGGAAAACGCCGGATGCCCGGCTTGGCGCAGCGCTGGGCAAACCGGGCGCTGGAGTATTGACACCCTCGGTCGTTGTGAAAGATCATTCCGGCCACGGCGCTGCCCCGGAGGTCGACGGCGGTATCCAGACGGTCGGCGACGAGCTCGGTGCACAGGTGGCTGGCCATGGCATAGCCCAGCACCCGGCGTGAGCCCACGTCGAGCACGCCTGGTGGCCCCGTGCTCGTCGAACTTGGTGCGCACGATGCCCCAAGCAGCGTAGGCGGCCTCCATCGCGACTTCCGGGGCGAACAGGTGCCGAGCAACGAGGCGAAATGCCTGCGCAACCCGACCACTGCGAAGAAAGCCACGCTCGCGCATGGTCGCGACCATCGCGGTACGCAACTCCTCGGCATTCGCGGAGCAACCACCGGCGGGGCTGTCTCGGTGAGGGCTCACCCGGTCACCCTTGCAGAGGCCTCCGACAGTCCCGCGGGAACCACCGGGGCCGTGGGCGAGGTCCGCCCACGAGGTCCAGGGGCCTGAGTAGCACCAGTGCAGGATCTGGCGGTAGTGGCTGCCCTTCCTGTTCAGAGTGGTGGGCGGATCAGTCGTGTCGGATCGCCGGGAGCGACGACGTTTGCCGACGCGGGTTCCCGGCATTACCGACCTGGACGGACGACTTGGCTCGCCGAGGTGTCGACGAACCCTCGTTCGTCGGCACACGTAGCCGGAGTGCTTATCGCCAGATCCTGTACGCCTACTACTCCCACTCGGCGGAGAGTACGACCCGGAAACTCCCCTGGACCGGGTGGGAACCGAATACGGCGGAAAGGGGCATTCCGAGGTTCGCACACTGCGTCGACTCCGCTGACCGGCGCGAACCGGTTCCATACTGTTTTCTCTGAACCGGTCAGGCCACACGTTGCGTCGCACGATCAACCGTGTACACAGCAGGAATGCTGTTCGCGACCCGTATCAGCCGCATTCCGGCCGGCCCCGGATGAGGGATGAACGCTCGCTGCTGCCGCATATGCCGCGTGCGTTGCGCCGGTCGCACGGTGGATGCCGCGCGAGCACCCGGGTGGCGACATTGACGTATCGCGGACGTGCCCGCATAGTGTCTAGAGAAGGTTGCATGCCGCTTTGCCGGGAATTCAGACGCTAAGAATATCGACGGAGATGACAGCGGGAAGCGATACTCATGTCCGAGCAGCATGTCGAACAATTGACGCACCCCCGCAGTTTGCGCTTCACCACGCAGGGAATTGCACCGGCGAGCCGCGTGCACCTGTGGGAACGCCACAACGCGCGCGCTCTCATCCCGCTCGACATTCGTACGATCGACGAATCACCGCTGCAAGCGCGCGAGATCAACGTCCACCTGCCGCATCTCAGCCTCGCGCAGGTGAACGGGTCCCCGCAGATCGTCGAGCGTTCCGAATCGTTCATTGGCGACAATCCCAGGGATGCGGTCGCGATCTACTTCGCTACCCAGGGTGATGCGTTCTTCTTCCACTGCGGTGGCAACGAATCCCTGAAACCCGGGCAGGCCATCATGTACGACACGGACCTGCCGTTCACCCGAGGGTTCGCACGCGGGCTCGAAGAACTGGTCCTGACGATCCCGCGTGCGGTCTACCGCGATCTCACCGGCGAGGAATCGCTGCGGGAGCCGGTGGTCTTCCCGTTCGGGTCCGATGCGGACACCACTGCACAAGCACTGGTCAAGCTCCTCCGCAGCACCGTGGTGCCGCAGGCGAACGGCAGCGCCCCGCACACCCCGGACGCCGAGCGCGGCCTGCTCGATCTCCTCAGACCGCTCGTGGTGCACCGGCAAGCGGGCAACGGTTCCTGCTACGTGAGCGCTGCCAAGGACTACGTCGAACGGCACCTGGCCGATCCGGGCCTGTCAGCGCAGCAGGTCGCGGCCGCCGTGGGCATTAGCCCGCGCCACCTCGCGCGGGCGTTCGCCGAGACGGGCCTGACACTGCGCGAGTACCTCCGCGACCGCCGACTCGACCGAGCGTGGGAGCTGCTCACCGCGCCCGGCGCCGAGGACCTCGCCCTCGGCGAACTCGCTCCGCGAGTGGGGTTCTCCTCGCACAACTATTTCAGTCGCGCCTTCCGGAGCCGTTTCGACGTGACGCCGTGTCGAGCGCGGCAGCAGTTTGGCATCGCTTCGCACTGAGCCGCCGAGTTTTAGCACTCAGCGGACATCACCGACGTGACGTCTTTCACCCCGTGCTGCAGTGGGTCAGTCTGTCGGACACCCGCAAACCGGTGGAGGGACCCGCGCCGCCCGCTGCGCGGCCGGGCCTTTCGGTCCCGATCGTCACTGGAGACGTCATGCACCTGGATCCGCGAGAGCTCAGGAACTGCCTCGGTCACTTCGCCAGCGGAGTCACCGTTGTCAGCTGTGAAGTCGACGGGGACCCGCACGGTGCGACGGTCAACGCGTTCAGCGCGGTCTCCCTGGATCCACCGCTGGTGCTGGTCTCGCTGGACCGCCGCAGCAAGGCGTGCGGACACTTGCAGGACCGGCCGTTCGCGGTGAACGTGCTCCGCGAGGAGCAGGACGCAGTGGCGCTGCATTTCGCGGGCAAACCCACGGACGAGCCGATCGAATGGATCCGTCCCGAAGGGACGGCGCCGCATCTGCGCGGATCGCTCGCGCACATCTCGTGCCGACCGTGGCGTTCCTACGACGGCGGGGACCACGTGATCCAGCTCGGCGAAGTGGACTCCTTCGAATTGGCCGGGGGCGATCCGCTCGTGTTCTATCTCGGCACGTTCCGACACCTGGGCAAAGCGTTTGAAACCGCGCCGTGGTTGGAATCGCTCGACTGCCCGACGGGCCAGACCCGTTTCGTACTGACGTGAATCGCCGCGTCCGATCGGACGTGCGGCCACCTCCGCCTGAACCCCCGAAAAGAACGTATCCGCAGCAAAGGAGCACGCGATGACCCAGCAGGAAGAACGCACCAGCAATCCCGCGGTCGCCCCCGAAGCACAGCAGCGGCCGATGACCGGTGACGAGTATATCGAGAGCCTGCGCGACGGCCGGGAACTGTGGTTGTACGGCGAACGCGTCGACGACGTCACCACACACCCGGCATTCCGCAACCCGGTGCGCATGACCGCGCGGCTCTACGACGCGCTGCACGACCCGGACAAGCAAGACGTGCTGACCACCCCGACCGATACGGGCAACAACGGGTTCACACACCCGTTCTTCCGCGCGCCGCACAGCGCCGAGGACATGGTCGCCGACCGCGACGCGATCGCCGAGTGGGCGCGGATGTCCTACGGGTGGATGGGACGTAGCCCCGACTACAAGGCCAGCTTCCTCGGCACGCTCGGGGCCAACGCAGACTTCTACGAACCGTTCTCCGATAACGCCCGGCGCTGGTACCGGGAATCGCAGGAGAAGTGCCTGTACTGGAACCACGCGATCATCAACCCGCCGGTGGATCGGCACCGCGATCCGGAAGACGTCAAGGACGTGTTCATGCACGTCCACGAGGAACGCGATGACGGGCTCATCGTCAGCGGTGCCAAGGTCGTGGCCACCGGTTCGGCGCTGACGCATTTCAACTTCCTCGGCCACTACGCCCTGCCGATCAAGGAGCGCGAGTTCGCCCTGGTCTGTACCGTGCCGATGAACGCGCCGGGGATGAAGCTCATCTGTCGGCACTCGTACTCCATGCAGTCGGAAGTGATGGGCAGCCCGTTCGACAACCCGCTGTCCTCGCGCATGGACGAGAACGACACGATCTTCATCCTGGATCGGGTCAAGATCCCGTGGGAGAACGTGTTCATCTATGGTGACACCGAGAAGGCCAGCACGTTCATGCCCAACTCCGGGTTCCTGCCGCGGTTCACCTTCCAAGGCGTCACCCGGCTGGCCGTCAAGCTGGATTTCATCGCCGGTCTGCTGATGAAGGGCGTCGAGGCCACGGGCACCAAGGACTTCCGCGGTATCCAGACCCGCGTCGGCGAGGTCCTGGCCTGGCGCAACATGTTCTGGGGCCTGACCGACGCGATGGCCAAGACCCCGGAGGCGTGGAAGAACGGCACGGTTCTGCCGAACGTGGACTACGGCATGGCCTACCGGTGGTTCATGACGCAGGGGTACCCCCGTATCAAGGAGATCATCCATAAGGATCTCGGCAGTTCGCTGATCTATCTCAACTCGCACGCGCGGGACTTCAAGCAGCCCGAGATCAGCCCCTACCTGAATCAGTACGTGCGCGGATCGAACGGTTACGAGGCCGTGGACCGGGTCAAGCTGATGAAGCTGATCTGGGACGCAATCGGCAGCGAGTTCGGCAGCCGGCACGAGCTCTACGAGGTCAACTACTCCGGCAACCACGAGGGCGTGCGCGCGGAAATGCTCTTCGCGCACCAGAACTCGGGCAAGGCCGATGAGATGAAGGGCTTCGCCGAGCAGTGCATGGCCGAGTACGACCTGGACGGTTGGACGGCACCGGACCTGTTCAACCCTGACGACGTCAACATCCACGGCAAGCGCTAAACCGCAGGGCGCGGACTGGTCGGTACCGGCCAGTCCACGCGCCTCGCTCCATTGCCTGACCAGGGAGCAACCGTGACCTCGCAGCAGCGTCCTTCGAACCTGTTCCCCGAGGCCTCCCCGCGGTGATCTCCCGATTGGTGTGGCCGACAGAACTCGGTCAGCCCACCCCCTGGACGGAGGTGCCTGCTGGGCAACGTGCCTTCGTCCCCACGGACCATTCCACCAAGAAGTAAGGAAACGACGATGACGAGGACAGAGCAGTCTCCGACGGCGGCGGGATCGGGAGCGTCGGCCACGCAGGCCTTTCGCGCAAGTCAACCGCAGGGCACGGCGGAGAGCACCTCCCCGGAACGTGTCTCGGCGGTGGTGAAAGCGCTGCTGGACGGCGTGCACGAGGCGATCCGCACCGAACAGGTGACCTACACGGAATTCCAGGCCGCCAAGCAGTGGTTGATCGAGGTCGGCGAGGGCGGCGAGTGGCCGCTGCTGTTGGACGTGTTCGTCGAGCACGCCGTCGAGGACGTCGCCTCCCGGACTCAGCGGGGAAGCAAGGGCAGCATTCTCGGCCCGTACTACCTGCCCGACCAGGCCAAGCTGCCGGCGGAGGCGACGTTGCCGATGCGGCCGGACGAGAAGGGCACACCACTGGTGTTCGCCGGCCAAGTGCGCGACGCTGCGGGCCGTCCCGTGTCAGGTGCCGAGCTGGACCTCTGGCACGCCGACGACGAGGGCTACTACTCCGGCTTCGCCCCGCACCTGCCCGAGGGCAACCTGCGGGGAGTCGTCACCGCCGACGAGCAGGGCCGGTTCGAGGTCATCACGATCCAGCCCGCGCCGTATCAGATCCCCACCGACGGGCCAACCGGCAAGCTCCTCGAAGCGGCCGGCTGGCATCCCTGGCGGCCCGCCCATCTGCACTTGATCGTGCGCGCGCCCGAGCACCGACCGATCACCACCCAGCTGTACTTCGAAGGCGGCCAATGGCTGGACAGCGACGTCGCCGGGGCCACCAAACCCGAGCTGGTCCTCAACCCGCAACCACACGGTGATGGCTGGCTGCGCTCGGAGTACGACTTCGTGCTCGAACCCGAGAACTGACCGATCGTGGGGGACGAACGCTCCAGCAAGGGCGTTCGGCCCCGGCTTGCCGTCCGGCTGTGCTCGCCGCTGTGCCCGGTGCGCTGCGCGCCACCGGGTTGCCCGATCAAGCAACCCGAGGAGAAGGCCCATGTCTGCGCTGACTATCCACTCGATCGAGACGGTCATCGTCGACCTGCCCACGAGCCGTCCGCACAAGTTCAAATCGACGACCATGCTCTGTCAGAGCTACGTGCTCTGCAGGGTGCGCACCGAAGACGGCATCGAGGGCATCGGGGAAGCGACGACCCCCGGAGGCCCCTGGTGGGGAGGAGAGAGCGTAGAGACGATCAAGGCCACCATCGACACCTACCTCGTCCCCGAGCTGATCGGCCAGCAGGCCTCCCGGATCGACTTGTTAGCCGACCGCATGGACCGAGTCGCCGCGGGCAATCACTTCGCCAAGAGCTGTGTGGAGATGGCGTTGTTCGACGCTTGGGGCAAGGCGCTCGGCGTGCCGGTTCACGAGCTGCTCGGCGGGTTGTTCCGGGAATCCATCCCCGTGACCTGGGCGCTGAGTGCCGAGGACGCCGACATCGTCATCGCCGAGGCCGAGGACAAGCTCGCGCTCGAGGGGCATCGCAGCTTCAAGCTCAAGGCGGGATCGCACAGTCCCGATCGGGACGTCGCCCGCATCCTGGCGGTGGCCAAGGCTCTGGGAGAGCGGGCCAGCGTGCGCATCGACCTCAACGCCGCTTGGGACGAGGCCACTGCTGCACGCTGGCTGCCCAAGCTCGAGGCCGGCGGGGTCGACCTCGTCGAGCAGCCGATCCCCGGGTGGAACCTCGAAGCCCTGGGCCGCCTCGCCGCACAGCTGACCATCCCGATCATGGCCGATGAGAGTCTGCGCAGCGTCCAGGACGCCTACGCGGTGGGCCGCCACGCCGCCGGCGACATCTTCTCCCTGAAGCTCAACAAACTGGGCGGCCTGTCGCGGACGAAGAAAACCGCCGCTGTCGCCGAAGCCATGGGCGTCCCGTGCCACGGCGGCACCAGCATCGAGAGTTCGATCGGCACCGCGGCCGCCGCGCACACCTACGGCGCGATCGCCAACGTGACCTTCGGCAGCGAGTTGTTCGGCCCGAAACTGCTGGCAGATGGCATCGTCGAAGAACCCCTTGTCTACGACAGCGGCGAGTTGAGGGTCCCCCGAGGGCCGGGACTGGGCATCAGTCTCGACGAAGCCAAACTCACCAAGTACCAACGCTTGTAGCGGAGCGGGAGCGGAGAGGAAGCTGCCATGCCAACCATCAGCACGAATGCCGTGGGGGGACCCCTGGTCCTGTCGGGTCCCGGCGTGTCGAGTGATCTAGGGCGCATGCTGGACCAGCTCAGTATCGATCGCGTCGTGGTCGTGTGCTATCCGGAGGACGTGTCCGGTGCCTTGGGGCAAGTGATCGCTGTGCTCGGTAGCCGTGTCGTCGCGGTCGTCGACAAGGTCAAGGAGCTCCCCACACCACAAGATGTGTTCGCCGTCGCCGATATCGCGGTTACCAGCGAGGCCAATGGCGTGCTCGCACTCGGCCAACCCGGCCCCGTCGAATTGGTCAAGGCCCTCCGCCTGGTCGTGGATCTTCCCTCAGCAGTGGTGTCGGCGACACGGCCGAGTACGGCCGAGGAGTGCTGGGCGCTCAGCGCGCGCGGCATTCTCACTAGCGGTCGACACGAGCGTAGTTCTTTGCGCCTTGCCTGCGAAGACCCGAATCTGAACATGGTCACATGACACGGGATACGCGACGAGTACAGCTGGGAGGGCGAGGGCAGCTCCGTCATCGCAGCTTCGTGAGCGAACCGTTCCCGAAACGACGAGCAGTACCCCAGTAGGACATGATGAGTGCACGCCCCGCTGAGTTTTGGGCCGTGAAAACATCCGGTCACGTTCGCCGACTTCTCGCCTGTCCCGCTTAAATTGATCGAGGTGGTAAGCATGTGTCACGCCGACAGCACGGGCATCGGCACACCAGCCGTGGCACAACAGGAGGTCGAAGTGGACGTCGGTGGTGAAGCGATGCCGGCGACTCTGTACCTGCCGCCCGAGGGGACGGGTCCCGGTATAGAGGTATTGTCCGACGTCTACGGACGGTTGCCGTTCTACCAGGGACTCGCCGCCAAACTGGCCCAGGACGGGTATGTGACCCTCCTGCCAAATTACTTCTTCCGCCAAGGCCCCCTCAGCGAGGTGAGCAGAGAAGCGGCGTTCGCCCGCCACTCCAGAACCGACGAGCAAAAAGCCGTGCACGACCACGCAGCAGCCGTATCCTGGCTCCACGACCATCGAGCCGTACGAGGAAACCGTATCGGCCTGCTGGGATTCTGCCTCGGTGGAACTTTCGCCCTCGACCTGTGCGCCGAACGGAACGACGTCGCAGCAGTATGCTACTACGCATTTCCGTACGGATTTGGCAATCCCTGCACGCGTAAGGCCCCACGGCCGATCGAACTCGCCGAAGAGATCACTCAGCCAGTGCTGGCGCACTGGGGAGGCCAAGACCACATCATCCCCGTGGAAGAGATATCAACCTTTGGAGAGGCCATGCGAGCCACAGGAAACCCCTACAGCCAGCATGTCTACCCCGAGGCAGGCCACAGCTTCCTCGCCGGGCTCGCAGAGGGACCCCCGGACTCCTTTGCGGCTCTTGAATCCTGGAAGAGGAGTCTCGATTTCTTCGCGTGCGAACTCTCCCGGTGAGGGAACACGCAGATTGGCTGTTACGGCCAGTTTCGGAAGATTGAATTAAGTGCGAGGCCGCCGACCTGTACCTCGGCTGGGGCGATCAGTGCGAGATCGGCGGGGACGGTACCTCACTCGTACGACCCGACAAACACGTCGACTGGCGGGCGATGCGCCTGCCGGATGATCCGAACGCCGCCCCGCTGGATGCCCTGTCGACTCTATTGAGGTGATCTCGACGAGGGAGTGGCAGGAGTATGAGGTCGTCGGGTGGGGTGCGTTGGTAAAGAGGCTGAGAGCCCCTGGTAGGGCTGGTCTTACCGCAGATCCCGTCCATGCGGGCTCTCCGCGGTTACCCATCGTGCCGCGCTCGATGTGTCTGTCGTACTGGCCGGAGTATGTGGCCTGGCTGTTGTTCGCCGAACGGTGCCGGCGAGGTACTCGGTCGGTCACTCCGGCGTTGACCTGTTTCCGGCAGGCTGTGCTGGGGTTTCGCTGGTTCCGCGATCGCATGCCCCGATCCGGCTGGGCCGCGATTATCAGATCTCGCGGGCGACGAGCTCCGGGTATCTCGACGAGGTCATCGCCGTGCTGGCCGCCCAAACTCCGGACGTGGACCAAGCTCTCCAGAACGCCCAGAATCAGGCTTGACGGCGGCAGCGTGCTGGCCTCGGATTGCTACGCTGAGAAAACCACCAGCGCAGCCGCTTTATCATCGACCTGTGGTACTCGGGCAAAGCCGCCCAGCACGGAGGCACCGTTCAAGCCCTGTCCACCCCGACCGGGACACCACTGTGGGTCTCCGACGTCGAGCCCGGCTCGGTCCATGACATGACCTGCGCTCGCCAGGACGCACTCGGTGCCCTGTATGCCGCCGCGGCTCAGGTACTGCCGACCCCGGCTGACAGCGGCTATGAGCGTGCCGGCATCGGAGTCCACACGGTTACTGGGCATTCCGCGCCGGTCCTGAGAATCAACGCCGGATCCCTGGAAGAAGACGGGGCCAGGGCCTGGCGGGGCAACGGTGGGGGCGGGGCTTGGTCTGACACGCCGAGCAGGTGCTCAGTGGGAAAGATCGAGCGCAGCCGACGTATAGGGCTTGCGATCGAAGCACGGGGTCGGGATCCGAGCACGAGTCGTTTGTGTCGGGTGAGGGCGTGGGCGTAGTGACCGGCTCCGGTCTCCGACGCAACTCATCGTCGCAGTGTGCCCCTGCGCTGGGTTTCGGTGCAGCCGGGTTCTGTCGCGGTGTGTATCTAGAGTGTTGACCTGCGTTCTGCGCGTGGGGTCGTCTTGCCCTCGGATACGTCCGGTCCGTCCACGGGGTGCTTCGTTGAGCGTGCTGTCCGGGAGGTGAGCATTGCCGAAGTGGCTCGTCTGTCGGTATCGCGGGAGCGGCCCGTCAGTGGTCGTGCCGGTGTGCTTGCTCCTCCGTCGCGGCGGGGGAGGGCGATGTCGTCTTTTCCGCTCGGCGTAGCCAGAGCACTCCGCCGAACTGGACCGCCATGGCAGCCGCGATCAGCGCTATCGCCGCGGCGCCGAACCAGGACCAGCCGATCACGGGGAAGACGATGAGTCCGACCACGAAGAACGCTGCTGTCCGGACCAGGACGAGGGTCAACCTGCGAGAGTTCATGACACGCCACCTCGTCCCTTCGACGGTACGGATGCTTTCCTCCGCCATCTGAAGTGCGCATCGCGACAACGACCGCGCCGATGCCGAGAGCGGTCGGTGCCCGTGTCGACGGGGAGTCGGTTCGCGTCGAGTGGCTGGTGTATAGGTCGCTCCGTAGCGATGCTTGCTGGCTGAGGGGGTTGATGGTGTATCGCCGGCTTCGCCGAGTGACGGTGTCGTCGGGGTGTTTCGGACACTGCCGTGCGATGTCAGGATCAGCATGGCAGGCTCCCGTACCGATGCGCGGCGCACGTGCAGCCGTCGTTTTCGGCCTCGGTCACGATAGTGCGGTCGTGGGCAGCGGGGTCATTTGGTGTATCAGCGGGCACTGGCACGATCCGGTTAGGCTTGGTGGCGCTTCGTCGTGAGCTCGGGAGGAGCGGCCGACTGGTGGGGCTGTGGGACTTCCGCTTCGTTCTGCTCAGGCGGGGGCTGGTGCTGTGGGGACGTCTCAACCGGTTCGTTCTGAGGTGACGTGATGTCTGCGGTCGGTGCCTGGTCGTTGGGCACGTCGTGTGCGGGCTGCAGGCCGTGCAGGCCGCGCAGCCAATCGTTGTAGGCCTTGAGCTCGGCGTCGCCGTCTCGGCGGGCTTGCCGCTCCGCGCGGCGGGCGGCGCGGGCGTCGGAGTGGTGCCACTGGCGGGCCACCACGAGCATCGAGCCGAGGGTGGGCAGTTCGCCGAACATCCAGGCGATGCTGCCGGCCAGCCACTGGTCGGATACGGGGTCGACGCCCCAGGAAGGCGGGGGTTGGGCGAAGAAGTCCACGAGCAGGTTCGGAGTCATCATGATGATCACTCCGAAGAACGCGTGGATCGGGGAGCCCATGAGCAGCTCGATGATGCGGGCCAGGTGCCCGTTGCGCCGGGGCCAGGGGTCGATGGCCAGTGTGGGGCCGAAGAACAGCAGTCCGGAGATCAGGAAGTGGCCCAGCATGAAGTAGTGCCCGAGCACCGTCGACATCAGTTGGTCGAACAGCGGGGTGAAGTAGATCCCGTACAGGCTGCCGATGAACAGCGGCCACGTGAACAGGGGGTGCGTGATGGCTCTCATGAACCAGCTGTGCAGCACGGTCAGGACCACTCGGCGCAGCCGTCCGGCGAAGCGCTGGTTGGTGGGCAGGGCGCGCAGCAGCAGTGTCGTGGGGGCGCCGAGCAGCATGAGGATGGGGGCGAGCATGCTCAGCGTCATGTGCTGGAACATGTGGGCGCTGAACAGCAGCATGCCGTAGCCCTCGACGCCGCTGGTGGTGCCCCAGGCCACCACCAGGCATCCGGTCATCCACAGGCCGGTGCGGTGGATCGGCCAGCTCAGGTTGCGCTGGCGCAGTTTGTGGACGCCGTAGGCGTACAGCCCCATCAGCAGGAGCATCAGTACCGGGTACAGCGGGATCGGTTGCCAGTGCCAGTCGATCAGACGCCACAACGTGGGCGGTTGTTCGGGCATCCACATCGGCCCGTTCATCACCGGTGCGGGATCGCCGGGCGTGTCCGGTCCGGAGGTGTTGCCGTAGGCCAGCCATGAGGTGGTCACGATGGTCTCCCTCGAGCGGATGCGGTGGTCGCACGTGTGGATCGCGATGGTCGTGTTCTCGACCGTGTCCTGCTATCGGCCTGGGGGCACCGCGACGTCGAGTGGGCCATGCCGGGTGGTGGTGACGTCGACGTGCTCGCTGCGCAGGCGGGCGGCGGTGTTCTTGATCGTTTCGGCGTTGCACGGGAGCTTTGCCGCAGGGAGCTGGCGGAACCGGGGTGCGGCTTCGTGATCGGTGGTGCGCAGCGATCGCAGCAGCGTGGGCCCCTCGGGGTTCTTGCGCACCGGGTGCGGGCGCGTGGCGGTCGGCTGCGAGACGGCGCTGTTCATTGAGGCTTCTCCCGCCGTAGCGTGTGAGGTTCACGGTTCGCGTCGAGATCTTCGTGATGTCGGTTGCCGGAATCACCCCGATAGGGCGACCGTCATGGTGTCTGTTCGCCCTCGTTTCGGTGCTCTTCCGAGAGGGGGGACTCGCCCCGAGGGCGGGTGTGCAGGGAATCGGTCGGCAGGAAGTCGTGGCGGTGGTCGACCTGCAGGGTGGTGTGGGTGATGCCGTGGCCCTCGGCGAGCATGCGTTCGACGGCGGTGCGTCGCTCGTGGCAGTCCTGGTCGGCCGAGACCAGCACGTGGGCCGACAGCGCGGGAAAGCCCGAGGTGACTTCCCAGACGTGCAGTTCGTGGACCTCGACGACGCCGGAGACGGTGCGCATGTTCGCCTCCACCTGCTGGGGATCGATGCCCTTCGGGGCGGCTTCGAGGAAGATGCGTCCGGAGTCGCGCAGCAACCCGTAGCCGGCCCGGGCCATCAGTGCGGCGATGACGAGCGCGGCTATCGCATCCGCGCGGGCCCACCCGGTCAGCAGCACGACGAGGCCGGAGATCGCGGTGGCGATGAAGGCGTACAGGTCGTTGAGGATGTGCTGGAAGGCGCCTTCGACGTTGAGGCTCTGCCGGTTGGCCCTGCTGATCATCCAGGTGGCGGCGAGATTGACCGCGATACCCACCAGCGCGGTGACCAGCACGGGTAGCCCGGCCACCGACGGCGGGTCGATCAGCCGCCGGATCGCCTCGATGAGGAAGTACATCACCAGGGCGAACAGCGTGATGCCGTTGATCTGTGCTGAGAGGATCTCCGCGCGCTTGAGCCCGAAGGTGAACGCACCCCGGGCGGGGCGCTGCGCCAACCGCCCGGCCAGCAGTGCGAGGGCGATCGCTCCGGCATCGGTGAGCATGTGGCCGGCGTCGGAGATCAGCGCCAGCGACGACGCCAGTAACCCGATGACGACCTCGACGACCATGAAGCAGCCGATCAGGCCGAGCGCGGCACCCAGGTACCGTCGATCGGCCTCGTTGCTGACGGCGTGCGAGTGACCGTGCTCGTGGTCGGTCATGGGCGGGGGCCTCCCGTAGCCGGTCGACGTGTGTCCTGACGAAGGTGCTGGTGGACCGCGCCGGGACAACTGAACTTCTACACAGTGTAGAGGTTCTATCGAACGTAGAATAACTGGTGTTGACGACCTCGAGGATGGAACCGGATGCGACTCGGTGACCTGGAACGCGCCATCATGGAAGTGCTGTGGCACCACCCCGACGGACTGCTCGCCCGCGAAGTGGCCGATAGGCTGCCGTCCAGCCCGGCGGCGACTACCGTGCTGACCGTGCTGGACCGACTGACCCGCAAACAGCTGGTCACCAGAACGAAACAGGGCCGAGCGCACCGTTACGCCCCGATGGCCAGCAAGGAGGCCTTTCTGGCCACGGCCATGCACACGGCCCTGGTCGAAGCCGACGACCCCGACGCGGTGCTGAGTCACTTCGTCGGCTCGGTCAGCGAAGAGGAAACAGCTCTGCTGCGCAGGGCGTTGACGCAGGTGGACCGTGACCACTCCGAGGGTCCGGAGGTGGGCGAGTCCTGATGGTTCTCTGGGTCACGCTCGGGCTCGCGCTGCTGGCAGCGCTGCTCATCGGCCCGGCACCCGTTCTGCTCGCCCGTGCATGGTGGCCGCTTCGGGCCCCGCGGGCGGCGCTGGTGCTGTGGCAGGCTCTCGGCGCGACCGCCACTCTCTCGGCCGTGGGAGCCGGGTTGGGAGCGGCCGTGGCACCCTTGGCGACGACGCTGACCCACGGTGTGCACACCCTGCTGGCACAGCTGCTGGCCGGCCAGCAGCCGCCCGGGTTGCGATGGCCGCACTACCTCGCACTGGCGTGGGCGATCGGTCTCGTCGGCTTCCTGGGGTGGCGCTGTGGCCGCGCGATCAGGGCCACCCTCGGCAGGCGTCGTCGGCATCGCGATGTCGTCGACGTGGTCGCCGAACCGGTTGCGGAGCTTGGGCCGGACGTGGACATGCTGGATCACCCCGCCCCCACGGCCTACTGCTTGCCGGGGCGGCCTTCTCGTATCGTGATCAGTCACGGCGCCGTGAACCTCCTGCCGATGCCGGAGTTGCATGCCCTGCTCGCCCACGAGCGCGCACACGTCTCCGCACGCCACGATCTTGCGGTGCTGCCCTTCACGGCCCTGGCCCATGCCCTGTCCGGATTGACCACCGTGCACCTGGCCCGCGACGCGGTCTGCCTCCTCGTCGAGATGCTGGCCGACGACCGTGCCCGCCGTTCCCACGACGACCGCATCCTGGCCAGGGCCCTGCTGCAGTTCGCCGCGCACAAGAGCGCGGCTCCTCCCGAGGCGTTCGCCGCCACCGGCGCCCCGGTGCTCACGCGCGTGCGTCGACTGCTGGAGCCGGTCCCACCCATTTCCGCGTGGCAGCGCCTGCTCGTCTACCAGCTTGCGTTGGCGCTGCTGTTCGTACCCGTGGGGGTGCTGTTCTCGCCGCTGTGGCCCGTACTGCCGTGACGGTTCCGAGGTGGCCCTCTCGAACCCGGTAAAGCTTCACGTTCTACGGTTCGTAGAATTCCGGTGGCATCCGACGCGGTTGCCGGCAGCCCCGGACCGCCGGTCGGTGGGAGTGGTCGCTCCGCGAGCCACCCGGCTGGTGGAGTGCGCTCCTACGGTCCCGGCTGCAACACGCGTGACTTCCCCAAAGCGAACCGAAGGCGAAAGGGCAGGACGTGGCACCCCCTCAGTCGAACCGGTCCCCGGCGTCGTCGTTGTTCGTGGACAACGCTTCCTCCGGCGATCGCGAGCCTCACGCCGTCGGCGCCGAGGAGGATGCGGCGCGACGGCCGTTGCGACGGCCCACCCGGTCGATGCGTGCCTATGCCACGATGCTGGCCGTTCTCGGTGGTGCGGGAGCGGCCGAAATGGTGACAACGACCCACGAGGCGCAGGCCGCGACGCATCCGGACACCGTCGAGGGGGCCATCGAGGCTCCGCTGGCCGCTCTCGGCCACATCGCGGCGGAGGAATCGCAGAACGACACCGCGTCGCCGCCCGTGCCTCCGGCGCCGCAACCACCGAGAATCCTTCCGGTCAAGCCCTCCACGGAGGCCACGGCCGCGGCAATCGGCCAGGTCAACAAAAGCCAGCGCATCGCCGCTCAGCGTGCTGCCGCGCGGGAAGCGGCACAGCGGCGCCGGGAGGCCGCCGAACGCGAAGCCCGCCGCAACCGCGTGGTTTGGCCCGTCGAGGGGACGGTGACCTCCAATTACGGATCCCGCTGGGGGTCCACGCACTACGGGCTCGACATCGCCAACAGCGTGGGGACTCCGATCAAGGCCGTCAAACGTGGAACCGTCGTCGAAGCCGGACCGGCCAGTGGGTTCGGTCTCTGGGTCCGGATCGAGCACGAGGACGGCACCATCACGGTCTACGGTCACATCAATGAGGCGCTGGTCAGCGAGGGCGAGACCGTGGAAGCCGGCGAGACCGTCGCCGAGGTGGGCAACCGAGGTCAGTCGACCGGCCCGCACCTGCACTTCGAGGTCTGGGGCACCGATAGCCGCAAGGTCAACCCGCTCGCCTGGCTCACCGAACGCGGTGCCCGGCCCTGACTCTTCG
The DNA here is from genome assembly GCF_014137975.1 of Halosaccharopolyspora lacisalsi. GTDB lineage: Bacteria > Actinomycetota > Actinomycetes > Mycobacteriales > Pseudonocardiaceae > Halosaccharopolyspora > Halosaccharopolyspora lacisalsi. Next base: position 1,397,891 of record NZ_JACGWZ010000001.1, read on the forward strand.
AGAGGGGCTGCGGCTGCCTCCGCCGGATCGTCGCGGGAGACCGAGCCAGCGTGGTGTGCGGTCGCGGTAGGCGCGGTATTCCGCCCCGAACTCGGACTCGAGGCTGATTTCCTCGACCAGCACCCACCAGCGGTAGGCGGTTGCGATGGTTCCGGTGAGGACTCCGGCGGTCGTGGACGGGCGAGTCAGCGCCAAGCCCGCGAGGACCAGGACGTATCCGGTGTATTGCGGGTTGCGGCTGTAGCGGTAGACACCACCGGTGACCTGCGGACCGATCTCGGTGCCGGAAATCTGGCCTGCCCCGGTGAACCGGCCCAGGCCCGCGATCAGCAGGACGGTGCCGCCGAGCACGAGCACTCGGCCGCACCACCCCGCGGGCCGGGGCAGGCGAAGTTCGCCGGAGCGACGCAGCAGCGCCCAGGCGGTCATGCCGGCGTGGGCGCTGTAGATCGTGTACATCCAGGCCACGGTCGAAGGGGCCAGTTGGCCCGATCCGAGGAATTCGGTCCGCATTCGCCGCAGCAGCGCGGCCGTGGTCAGCCCGGTCAGTGTTGCGGGCACAGCCGTGCGGACAAGGCCGTGCTCGCGGTGGCGCCGTGGAGACTTCATCGTCACGATCCTTCGTCGTGGTTGCGGCGGTCGTCGTCCTCGTGGCCCGCCATGGCCGTGGCCGGTGGGGCGCAGCAGTTGTCGCCGCGCCAGGCCTCGCGGCCCTCCTTCGCGGCGACCGCGGCGATGACCAGGGCCACGATCGGGTCGGCCCAGGACCAGCCCAGCAGGCTGTTGAGCAGCAGCCCCACCAGCAGCACTCCGGACAGGTAGGTGCACAGCAGGGTCTGCTTGGAGTCGGCCACCGCGCTGGCCGAGCCCAGTTGGCGGCCGGTGAACCGCTGGGCCAGGGACAGACCAGGCATGATCAGCAGGGACAGCGCGGCCAGCACGATGCCCACCGTCGACGAGTCGGCGGCCCCGCCGCCGAGCAGGGAGCGGATCGCCTCGACGGTCACGTAGGTCGCCAGGGCGAAGAACGAGACCGCGATGATCCGCAGGGCCGTGCGCTCGCGAGCCTGGCGGTCCGCGGCCTCGCGAGCCGAGAACTGCCAGGCCACGGCCGCGCAGGCAGGCCAGGTGATGGGACACGTTCGACCGGGGCAAGCCCAGCTCGCCGGCCAGCTGGCCGGGATAGTTCGCTCCGTCCAGCAGTCGCACCAGGACCCGGCACCGCAGGCCAGCAGCTCGCATGAGCCGGTGCACGTGCTTGCGTGAGACCTGCTCGTCCAGCCTGGCCAGATGGTGGTGCACTCGACGGGCGTCCAATCGATGGCGATGTCGGTCCATGACCCTGGTGGTCTTTTCCGCCGGTGTTTCAGCGCGACGCTGCTGCTGTGTGGCTCTTTGTCATGCCATTCGTGGTAGCCCTGACGAGGTGCGTTCAGCATGCGGAACATGAACGTCACCGTGTATTTTGGCTGGTCTTCGGTGTGTTCGCCAACGTTCCCTCGTTGATTCCGAGATCGCGTGCTACTTCCGCGATCGGTTTGCCCGGCTCGCGGACCAGCTCCATCGCATGAGCGCGGTACTCGGCGGTGTGCCTCCGACGCGACGGCGCCATCATCATCCTCTTTCACAGAAAGTCGACCGCTACTCTCGGCTTTCCGCGCAAGCGGGAACGGTTCACACGGGTTGGCGTCCCTGTCGCTGCTGCCCGATGGGGCCGAGCGGGGTGTCGTGCCGCGCAGGCGACTCGAGTTCCCGGAGCGGCCGGAGAGCTTCTTCGACGAGGGCGAGCGTCCGCTGCGCACTGAAGAGCCGTCGGAGCCCTACCATCGAGGCATGCTGCGCATCGCTCGCGCGACCAACCGCGCGGAGCGCCGATGGCTGCGGGAGATGCTGGACGGTTCCGAGCAGGACCGCTGAGAGGAGAGTCGATGCTGGGGTCCTGGTATGACGAGCAGGGCCCTGCCACCGAGATGTTGAAGCTCGGTGAGCTACCCGATCCGCGGCCCGGTGTCGGTGAGGTGCGGGTGCGCGTGCGGGTGGCTGGGGTCAACCCGGGCGAGACGAAAAAGTGGCGCGGATGGTTGGGGGTCGGCGATGCCGTACCCGCGGGTGATCCCGCACAGCGATGCGGCCGGTGTGATCGACGCCGTGGGCGAGGGCGTGGATCCGCAGCAGGTTGGGCAGCGGGTGTGGGTGCACGGGGCGCAGTCCTACCGTCCGTTCGGGACCGCCGCACAGTTCACCACGGTGCCTGCGCAGCAGGCGGTGCCGCTGCCCGAGCACCTCGGTGACGAGCTCGGGGCGAGCTTCGGCATCCCGGGGATCACCGCGCACCGGACCGTTTTCGCCGACGGTCCGGTGGACGGGAAGGTCGTGCTGGTGCACGGTGTGCTCGGGGCGGTCGGCGCGGTGGCCGCGCAGTTGGCCCGGTGGGCCGGGGCGATCGTACTCGCCACGGTCCGGCGTAGTGAGGACCTGGACCAGGTCGATTCGTGGCTGCGGTCGCGGACAGTGGCTCTCGACCGTGACGACGCGACAGCGACGATCCGCACGCACGCGCCGGACGGCGTGGACCGCATCATCGAGGTGGCGCTGTCCGATAATGCCGATCTGGACAATGCGGTGGTAGCCAACGGCGCGGTCATCGCCGCCTACGCGACCAACGCGGAGCGCCCGGAGATACCGTTCTGGCCCCTGCTGTTCAACAACGTCACGCTGCGCATGCTCGGCAGTGACGATTTCCCGGCCGGCATAAAGAGTCAGGCCGCGCGCGACGTCACCGACGCGGCCGCGGTCGGCGCGCTTACCGTGGACGTCGCCGCGTGCTACCCGTTGGCCGAAATTGCGCAGGCCCACGACCACGTCGACGCCGGCAGCCGCGGACGAGTGCTGCTGGCGATCCCGGACTGAGCCGGCTCACTCGAAGCGGAGAACCGGCTTGATCGTTTCGCCGCGGGCGGAGTCGGAGAAGGCGGTGTTGATGTCGTCGAGCTCGTAGGTCCGGACGAGCTCGTCGACCGGGAACCGGCCTTGTCGCCACAGTTCGACCAACCGCGGGATGAATTCCTGCGGGATCGAGCCGCCCTGGACGATCGTCTGGAACGTCCAGCCCTTGACCAGAGATGCGCCGATCTCGAACGGGGCCTCGGTGCCGGGTGCGGCGGCGCCGACCAGGGCCAGGTGGCCGCGGATGCTCAACCCGCGGGCGAGGGTGTTCAGGACCGCCGGGATGGCCGTGGTGTCGAGGATGTAGCCCACACCGCGCCCGTCGGTGATTCGCTGCAGTTCCTCGAGCGTGTCGGATCTGCCGGCGTTGACGGTGTGGGTCGCGCCGAGTTTCTCCGCGGTACGCAACCGGGTGTCGTGCAGGTCGAGTGCGATCACCGTGGTGCAGCCCGCGACGCGGGCTGCCATGATCGCGGCCATGCCGACCGCTCCGGCACCGGAGACGGCGATCGACGATCCCGCCGGTGGCCGGAGTTCGTTGAGCACCGCACCGGCGCCGGTCTGCATTCCGCAGCCGAGCGGTGCGAGGAGTTCGAGCGGTGCCGCGGGATCGACGGGGACTAGGCTGCTTTCCACGACGTTCGCGCGGGCGGCGAACGAGGACTGGCCGAAGAAGTGCGACGAGATCGGTGTATCGGCCTCGTCGGTGAACGCCGTGGTGCCGTCGGAGCGCCGCCCTCCGAAGTCCTCGGCGAGCAGGTTCTCGCAGTAGGCCATCCGACCGCTGCGGCACTGCGGGCAGCGGGTGCAGTACGCCGCGGACAGCACGACGTGGTCGCCCGGACGCACCCGCGTGGTTCCGTCACCGACCTGCTCGACGATCCCGGCGCCCTCGTGGCCGAGCACGGCGGGCAGCGGTGTCGGGTAGACGCCGTCGCGGACGATGGCGTCGGTGTGGCAGATGCCGCTGGCCACCATCCGGACTCGTGCTTCGCCGCGGCGTGGTTCGTCCAGGTGGAGCTGTTCGATGCGGAACGGCTCGTGGTAATCGCGCGCGATCGCTGCGGTGGTCACTGTCATGGAACGCTCTCCTCGGCGATGCGTGCGAATGCTGCTTCCTACGGGGAGCAGCCGCCCACATCGGACGGCTGCTCCCGACTCATCCGGTCACTTCAGGCGGCGGATGCTGTGGTCTTCGACGTAGGCGGCCAGGCCGTCGGTGCCGAACTCGCGTCCGATCCCGCTCTGCTTGATGCCGCCGAAGGGCATGCGCAGGTCGAGGGATTCGAAGGCGTGGGTGTTGATGAAGGTGCTGCCGGCCTCGATGCGGCGGGCCACGTCCAGACCGCGGTCGGGGTTGCTGGTCCACACCGAGGAGCCCAGTCCGTATTCGCTGTCGTTGGCCCACTCCAGCACCTGTTGCTCGTCGTCGTAGGCGATCAGTGGGACGACCGGGCCGAACTGTTCCTGGCAGGAGATCGGGGTGGAGTGCTCGGTGTCGCGGACGACGTGCGGCAGGACGTAGTAACCGTTGTCCCAGCCGGCCGGGTCGAGCTTGCGGCCGAGTTGGACGAGATTTGCCGCGGAGTTGCGGGTGCGGTCCAGCAGGTCGAGGACCTTCTTGTACTGGGTCTCGTTGTTGAGCGGCCCGAACCCGGCGTTCGAGTCGAGGCCGTGGCCGACCGCGTACTCGTCGACCCGGTCGCAGAAGGCGTCGGCGAAGCGCTGGTAGAGCCCGCGCGGCACGTAGATGCGCTTGACGGCGAAGCAGATCTGACCGCTGCGGGTGTAGACGCCCTTGAGCATCCGGTCGAGCGCGGCGTCGATGTCGACGTCGTCGAGCACGATCGCGGGGTCGTTGCCGCCGAGCTCGAGGGTGACGTTCTTGATGGTCTCGCTGGTGGCGCCGATGACCTTCTGCGCGGTCTCGGTGCCGCCGGTGAAGCCGACCTTGCGCACCAGCGGGTGTGAGCACAGCGCGGCGCCGACGTCGCCCTCGCCGTGCACAACGTTGAGCACGCCGGGCGGCAGGAGCTCGGCCATCCGGCTCAGCGCGAGGGTGAGCGCCGCTGGGGCGAACGGTGATGGCTTGAGCACCATCGTGTTGCCGGTGGCCAGCGCTGGGGCCAGCTTCATCATGGTCAGCACGACCGGCATGTTCCACGGCACGATCGCCGCGGCCACGCCGCGCGGGACCTTCTCGACGCTGATAAAGCTCTCGGCGTCGTCGAATTGGACAGGCGTGAAGAACTCTTCGGTCAGCGAGGCGGTGTGCTGCAGGACTCCGGTGCCGAGCGCGAAGTCGGTGTGCGCCTCCCAAGCCACTCCGCCGTGTTCGCGCACCAGCAGCGAGGCGAGTTCGTCGGCGGATCCAGTGAGAACGTCCGCTGCGGCCAGCAGCTTCTGCACGCGTTCCGCGACGGGGACCTGTCGCCAGCTCTGGAACGCCTCGTGCGCGCAGCGCACCGCGCGGTCGACGTCGTCGACGGTGCCGACCGCGACTTCGGCGACGACCTCGTCGAGTTTCCCGGGGTCGTGCACGGCCCGCGCGTTCTCGGCCGCGGTCATCTCGCCGCCGATCAGGTGACCGACACGCTGGGTGATTGTCGATGTCATCGTGAACTCCTTTGTTCGCGTGTTCGCTGGACTTTGCTCGTGCCCGGAGAGTCCGGGAATCCGGTGGCGGGCCACGCCGGTCAGATGCGGGCCCGCATTCGCTGAGGCGATCGGATCCGCGCAGGACGCGTCGCGGGGAATCGCGGACTCATCCGCTTCCCGCGCGTCACCAAGGAGAGCAGCGCGACTGCCGAAATCCGTGGATTGTGCAGCACTGATTGAGCTTCCCTCCGGAGTGCCGAATCCATGTGGTCGAAGACACAGCCAAGCTTCGAGAGTAATGTACGCGGTGTGGTTCAGCTGGCACAAATACTCAGAGCAAATCGATTTATCATGTTTTTAATATCAATGAACCGATCCCTAAAAACGAATCGAGAGGACTTGACTGTACCGATCGGTACATCTACGCTGCTGCGAGCGTACCTGTCGGTACGGAAATTTTTCGGCGGCGAAGTGGGGCGTTATGTCAGCAGCGACATCAGTGGCGATCATCGGCGGCGGAATCGGCGGTCTGACGCTCGCTTTGGCGCTGCGGCGACACGGCATGGACGCAGCGGTTTACGAGCAGGCCCCGGAACTGCGCGAGGTCGGTGCGGCGGTGGCGCTGTCGGCAAACGGAAATCGGGTGCTGCACGAACTCGGTCTGCGGGCGGGACTGGCGGAGTGCAGTGCGGTGCCGACGGAGCTGATCTACCGGCACTGGCTGTCCGGTGAGCGCGTCGTGGCCTACGGTGTCGGTGAGGATTACGAGCAGCGGTTCGGCGCGCCCTACTGCGGCGTGCACCGCGCGGACCTGCAGAAGATGCTCGCCGACGAGTGCGGGGATCGGGTGTTCCTGGACCACCGGCTCATCGATCTGTCTGCGTCGAGCGACGAATATCGGTTGGAGTTCGCCAACGGGGCGGTGGTCTCAGCAGACGTGGTCGTCGGGGCGGACGGGGTGCACTCCACGGTGCGCCGCTGGGTCACCGATTCAGAGCCCGCGGTGTATTCGGGCACCAGCGGTTTCCGCGGACTCGTGCAGGCCGAACAGCTGCCGTCGCTGCCGGATCCGGGCGCGATCCAATTCTGGATGGGGCCGGGCGCGCATGTGTTGCACTACCCGATCGGTGACGGCTCACTCGTCAACTTCCTCGCGGTCGTGCACGAGCCCGAGCAGTGGCGGTCGTCGAGCTGGACCGAGGAGATGTCTCTGGAGAGGATCCGGACCTTCTTCGACGGCTGGTACCCGGGCGTGCGGGAGATGATCGAGCGCACCTCGGTGCCGCAACGGTGGGCGTTGTTCGGGCAGCGGCCGCTGAACCGCTGGTACCGCGACGGGATCGTGCTGCTCGGCGACGCGGTGCACGCGATGCTGCCGCACCACGGCCAAGGCGCGAACCAGAGCATCGAGGACGCCGCGGCCCTGGCGGAGTGCCTGCACCGTTACGGCCGCGAGGAGGCGCTGGCCCGTTACGAGCGGCTGCGGCGGGCGCGCACGCGTGCGGTGCAACGCAGTTCGTGGGTCGCTTCTGACCTGTTGCACCTGCCCGACGGCCCGGAGGCGGAGCGACGCGACCGTGGCCTGAACGACATCTCCACGACGTTGCAGTGGATCCACTCCCACGATGCCCGAGCTGCCGCGTCAGCCTGACTCGCGGGTCGCGGCGGCAACGGTTTTCAGCGTGCGTTATCGGTAATGGTCGCGACGATCTGCGGCCACAGGGGGCGGGGAAGTTCGTGTCCCATTCCGGGCAGGATGGTGAGCGTCGACGCCGGGATCTTCTGGTGCAGCACCTCGGCCGCGGTCGGGCTGATGAGCCGGTCGCCGTCGCCGTGCAGGATGGTGGTCGGTGCCTTGGTTGTCGCCAACGCGGCGGTTCGATCCGGTGAAGCGTTAATGGCGTTCATCTGCCGCTCGGTGCCATTTGGATCGTAGTCGCGGTCGTACATGAGCCCGCCGACCTCGCGGAGCCATTCCAGATCGGCAGGATAGCCAGGGGAGAGGCAAGGTTCCTGGCTGCGCGGGTGCAGTTCGACCGCTTCTTCGCGGTTTCGGGCGCGCGGCAGTGCCTTCTGCTCGTCGAGCAGCTCCCGGCCGCTGATGAACTCCAGGCTGGGAGTGGTGTAGATCAGTCCCAGCGAACGCACCCGGCCCGGGTGATCGATCACCAGTTGTTGGGCGATCATTCCGCCCATCGACTGGCCGACGACGTGCGCGCGGTCGATGTCAAGAGCGTTGAGCAGTCCGGCGGTGTCCGCGGCCATGTCGGCCAGGTCGTAGTCGCCCTCCGGGAACTTCTGCGACAACCCGACGTCCCGGTTGTCGAAGCGGATGACCTGAAAACCGGCCTCGGCGAGCTGGCGGCACAGCTCTTCGTGCCAGCCGAGCATCTGGGCACCGAGCCCCTGGATCAGCAGCAGCGGAGGATCGGCAGGATCGCCGAAAACCTCGTAGCAGAGGTGAACCCCAGCGGGAGTGTCGATCAGCGACATCTCTTTCCTTTCTCCGGCGGCGAAACACGCCAAGCGATTTTCTGCGCCGGGCAGCGCTCGCGACGGGCGCGGGCGCGTCCGCCTTGGTGACGGGTTCTGTGATCCGCTCGTTTGCGGTTGTGCTCCTCTTCCCGGCGCGTTCTGGTGCAGTCGCGCCGTATCGGCCTTGCCAAGCGGAAGCGGCTGTTACGTCTGGTGGGCGGCTCAGCAGGCGATCCGGATTCTGCGCCGGCATGGGAGTTGATCTCGCACTCACCCTACCTCGTTCCGACATGACTCGAAACGAGGTTTCCCTTGCGCCAGGTGCGTCCGATTCGTGCGATCTTCGTGAACGTAGGCTCATCGACCGCAAGCTGATTTCATGGTCTCGGCGCTCGTGCTGAGCCGGGAGGCACCAACGACCGAGTGCCATGCCTGTTCTCCCCTCAGCCAGCGTGGATCTCAGCCCTGGCGTTTGCCGATCTCTTCGGTGAGTTGGGGGGCGACCTGGAACAGGTCTCCGACGACGCCGAAGTCGGCGATCTCGAAGATGGGGGCCTCGGCGTCCTTGTTGACGGCCACGATGGTCTTCGAGGTCTGCATGCCGGCGCGGTGCTGGATCGCCCCGGAGATGCCCAGCGCGAGGTACAGCTGCGGCGACACGGTCTTGCCGGTCTGGCCGACCTGGAACTGGTGCGGGTAGTACCCGGAGTCCACCGCCGCGCGCGAGGCGCCCACCGCCGCGCCCAGCGAGTCGGCCAGCTTCTCGACGACCGCGAAGCTCTCCGCGCTGCCCACGCCCCGGCCACCGGAGACCACCACGTTGGCCTCGGTCAGCTCGGGACGGTCCCCGGCCTCGACCGGCTGCCGCGCGGTGACCCTGGCGGCGGTGGCCGCGTCCTGGGCCGGGACCTCCACGGCCTCGACCGCGGCCGCGCCCTCGGCGGAGGCGACCTCGACGCTGCCCGGCAGCACCGAGATCACCGGCGTGCCCGTGGCCACGGTCGCGGTGGCCTCGTAGGAACCGCCGAACAGCGAGTGCGAGGCCACTCCCGCGGAGTCCAGGTCGACGACCTCCGAAAGCAGCCCGGAGCCGAGCCGCACCGCCAGGCGACCGGCGATCTCCTTGCCGTCCACCGAAGCCGGGATCAGCACCGCCGCCGGGCTGGTGCGCTCGACCAGCGCGGCCAGCACGTCCACCGCCGGAGTCACCAGGTAGTCGTCGACCTCGTCGGACTCGGCCGCGTACACCGTGGCGGCCCCGGAGGTGTTCACCGACGCCGCGACCTTCTCGCCCGCGCCGGACGTGCCCACCACGACCGCCGCGGGATCCCCCAGCCGACGTGCGGCCGTCAGCAACTCGTGGGTGACCTTCTTGACCTCGCCGCCGGCATGGTCGGCCAGGACCAGCACCTCAGACATGAAAAAAGCCTCTTCTCCTCGCGAACCGACGGCTGTCTCAGACCAGCTTCTGGCCGGACAGGAACTCCACGACCTGCACGCCACCGTTGCCCTCGTCGGTGACCTTCTGCCCGGCCTCCTTCGGAGGCGCCGGTGCCGAGGACACCACCTGGCTACCGGCGTTGGCCAAGCCCACCGCGCCGGCGTCGATGCCGGCGTCGGCCAACGACAGCACGCTCACGGGCTTCTTCTTCGCGGCCATGATGCCCTTGAACGACGGGTACCGCGGCTCGTTGATCTTCTCCGTCACGCTGACCACGGCGGGCAGGTTCGCCTCGACCGTGGCCACACCGGCGTCGGTCTCCCGCTCCACGGTCACCGCGGAACCATCGGAGGTGACCTTGCGCGCATGCGTCAACTGCGCCCATCCCAGCAGCTCGGCCAGCATCGCCGGCACCGCGCCACTGCGGCCGTCGGTGGACTCGTTGCCCGCCACGACCAAATCCACCGACTCCACCGTGCCGATCGCGGCGGCCAGCGCCCGCGCGGTGGCCACCGCGTCCGAACCGTGCAGGCCCTCGTCCTGCAAGTGCACCGCCTTGTCGGCCCCCATCGACAGGGCCTTGCGGATGGCCTCGTTCGCACGCTCCGGGCCCATGCACACGGCCGTCACCTCACCACCGTGGGCTTCCTTGGCCAGCAACGCCTCCTCCACCGCACGCTCGTTGATCTCGTCGAGCACCGCATCCGCAGAGGCACGGTCCAACGTGTGATCCGAACCCGACAACTTGCGCTCGGACCACGTGTCCGGCACCTGCTTCACCAGGACAACAATGTTCATGGGTCCTCTTCGACCTCCTCTCGTGTCGTTGGTTCGCGCGGTCACGTCCTTGGCTCGGCCGCCGCGCTTGGCCGCTGCCCCTCCGAGCTTCCGAGTACGAAGACGCTCAGTGCTTCGGCGATGCAGGCGGGGCGGTCGTGGCCTTCGAGGTCGACGGTGACCTGCTGCTTGGTGCGCACGCCTGCTTTCGTGCGCGTGACATCGAGCAGTTCCACGGTGGCGCGCACGTGCGATCCCGCGGGAACGGGGTTGATGAACCGGACGCGGTCGAGGCCGTAGTTGAGCTTCGCGCTCGCCGGGGCCAGCTGGATCAGCGCGGAGGTCAGCGGCACGACGAGCGCCAAGGTCAGGAATCCGTGTGCGATGGTCGTCCCGTAGGGTCCGCTGCTCGCGCGCTCGGGATCGACGTGGATCCACTGGTGATCGTCGGTCGCGTCGGCGAACAGGTCGATGCGGTGCTGGTCGATCTCGAACCAGCTGCTGGTGCCCAGTGTGGTGCCGACCGCTGCTTCGAGTTCGTCGACGGTGCTGAACACCTGGCCATCGGGTGCGGGAGGGGCCGTCACATGTACCTCCCGCCGGTGACTTCGAGGACGGTGCCGGTCATGTAGCTGGACAGGTCACTGGCGAGGAAGGTGGCGACCTTGGCGACCTCCTCGGGAGTCCCGGGGCGCCCCATCGGGACTTCGGAGAGCTTCTGCTTCTTGATGTCCTCGGGCATGGCCTCGGTCATGGGGGACTCGATGAAGCCGGGCTGGATGGCGTTGACCCGGACACCTGTGAACGCGACCTCCTTGGCGGCAGCCTTGGTGAGCCCGACGATGCCGGCTTTGGCCGCAGAGTAGTTGGTCTGGCCGAGGAATCCGACCTTGCCGGAGATCGACGAGAGGTTGATGATCGATCCGCCGCCGGACTCGCGCATGATTCCGGCGGCCTGCCGCGTGCCGTTCCAGCAGCCGCGCAGGTGGACCCGGATGACCTCGTCGAACTGGTCCTCGGTCATCTTGCGCATGGTGGCGTCGCGGGTGATGCCGGCGTTGTTGACTACGACGTCGAGCGGGCCGAACTTCTCGGTGGCCGTGTTGAGCAGCTGGGATACGTCCTCGCTCGAGGTGACGTCGCACCGGACGCCGATCGCTTCGGTGGGCAGGGATTCCGCGGCTTCGCGGGCTGCGGTTTCGGAGAGGTCGCCGATGACGATCCGCGCTCCGTACGCGGCGAAGGTGCGGGCGATCGCCAGTCCGATGCCTTGTGCGGCACCGGTGATCACGGCGGTGCGTCCGGACAGCATGGTGATCCTTTCTGGGGAGTGTCAGCGGTGTTCGGATTGGTGGGCGACGCCGTTGCGGAGGGCCTCGTCGGCGCTGCTGGTGTCCATTCCGGACTCGACGAGCAGCGCTCGGGTGTGCTGGCCGAGCGCGGGGACGTCGCCCATGTGCGCTTCGACGTCGGTGAACGTCGCCGGGGGCAGCAGTGCCTCGACGGTGGCGTGCTCGGTGCCGATCTCCCGCCAGCGGTCGCGGGCGGCCAGCTGGGGGTGCTGCACTACTTGGTCGAGCTCTTTGAGCTGCGCGGCGGGCACTCCCGCGCGGGCGAGGTGCTCGTCGAGCTCCTCGGTGCTCCATAGGGCGGTCTGCTCGGCCACGCACGCGTCGCACTCGGCGCGGTGGCGCACCCGCTCGACGTTGGTGGCGAACCGGGGGGCGTCGGCCAGCTCGGGCACGCCGAGGACGTCGGTGACCAGCGTGCGCCAGCCGTGGTCGTTCTGGACCCCGATCAGCATTTGGCCGTCGCGGGTGGGGAAGGCGTCGTAGGGGGCGATGGAACTGTGGCTGAGTCCCATCCGCGGCGACTGGGTACCGGTGTGCATCTGGGTGTAGAGCGCGTAACCCATCCATTCGGCGGTGGCCTCGAGCATCGAGACGTCGATGGTGGCGCCTTCCCCGGTGCGCCCGTGGCGCAGCAGTGCGGCCAGGACCGCCTGGGAGCAGTACATGCCGGAGGCGATGTCCGCGGTGGGGATGCCGGTCTTGACGGGGGTCTCGGGCGTGCCCGTGATCGAGATGAGTCCGGCTTCGGCCTGGATGAGCATGTCGTAGGCCTTGCGCTGCTCCATCGGACCGCCGGCGCCGAAGCCCGACAGGTTGGCCACGACCAGCTCCGGGCGTGCTGAGCGCAGGTCTGCGGCACCGAGACCCAGACGCTCGGTCGCCCCCGGCGCGAGGTTCTGCACGAAGACGTCGGCGTGCTCGACGAGGTTCCGGACGACGCTGCGGCCTTCCGCGGTCTTCAGGTCGACCGCGACGGACTCCTTCCCGCGGTTGAGCCAGACGAAGTGCGCACCAGTGCCGTGCACGGCGTGGTCGTAACCGCGGGCGAAGTCCCCACCGTCGGTGCGTTCCACCTTGACTACCCGCGCGCCGAGGTCGGCGAGGTTGCGCGTGGCCAGGGGAGCGGCCACGGCCTGTTCGAGGGAGACGACGGTGATGCCCTCCAGCGGGCGGGTCATGACGCCTGCTTCTTCGCGGCTCGCACCAAGCCACCGCCGATGATGAGGCGCTGTATCTCGCTGGTGCCCTCGTACAGGCGCATCAGGCGGACGTCGCGGTAGATCCGCTCGACGGGGACCTCGCGCATGTAGCCGGTGCCGCCGTGCACCTGCACCGCCAGGTCGGCCGCCTTGCCGGCCATTTCGGTGCAGTAGAGCTTCGCGGCCGAGGGAGCGATGCGCCGGTCTTCCCCGCTGACGTACTTGTAGGCGGCGTCGCGGGCGAGTGCACGGCCAGCGAGCACCCCGGTCTGCTGATCGGCGATCATCGCCTGCACGAGCTGGAAGTCGCCGGTGGGCGTGCCGCCCTGCGTCGCCGAGGCGGCGTGGGAGACGGATTCGTCGAGCGCCCGCTGCGCGCAGCCGACGGCGAGCCCGGCCATGTGGATGCGGCCGCGGGCCAGCGAGGTCATCGCCGCGCGGTAGCCGACCTCGCCGTCGGAGCCGACGAGCGCGTCCGGCCCGACGCGCACCTGCGAGAAGGTGACCTCGGCGGTGCGCGAGCCCTCCTGGCCCATCTTGGCGTCCTTGGTGCCCACCTGGACGCCGGGGGCGTCACCGGGCACGAGGAAGACCGCGATGCCGGTGCCGGATTCCGGTGCGGGCTGCGTGCGGGCGAAGACCACGAACAACCCCGCCTCGGTCGCGTTGGTGATGAACTGCTTGGTGCCGTCGATGATCCAACCGTCGCCGTCCGCGGTGGCAGTGGTGCGCAACCCGGCCGGGTTGGAGCCGGCGCCGGGCTCGGTGAGCGCGAAGGAAGCGACCACGTCACCGGAGGCGATCGCGGGCAACCACCGGGCCTTTTGCTGCTCGGTGCCGTACCCGACGAGTACCTGACCGGCGATTCCGTTGTTGGTGCCGAACATCGACCGCAGTGCCAGCGAGGTGTAACCCAGTTCCATGGCGACCTCGACGTCCTGGACGAGGTCGAGACCCAACCCGCCCCACTGCTGCGGGATCGTGTAGCCGAACAGACCCATCTCCGCTGCCTGGGCGCGCAGGTCGTCGGGGATCGCGTCGGTGTTCATGATCTCGATCTCACGGGGCAGCACGCGGGTGCGCACGAAGTCGGAGATCTGTGCGAGGACGTCGCGGAAGACGTCTCCCGGAACCTCGGTGGTCTCGGTGTCCATGCCCTTACCTTCACCCATCAATTGAGACCAGTCCAATACTTAATCGGTCCTTCTGCGATACTCCATCTGCAAATATGGAGGTGAGGAGCATGGAACTCGCACAACTGCGGTCGTTCCTGGCAGTGGCCGAGGAACTGCACTTCGGACGAGCCGCCGAACGGCTGCGCATCGCCCAGCCACCGTTGAGCCGCACGATCAAACAGCTGGAACGGCAGCTCGGCACCCGGCTGTTCGAACGGAACACGCGCTCGGTCCGGCTCACCGCCAGCGGGCAGGCCCTGGTCGGCCCGGCCACGGAGGTACTGGAGACGGTGCGTCGGGCCGAGACCGCCGTGCGCGCTGCCGACGACGGAGAGGCCGGGCTGGTGCGGATCGCCTTCGCGGGGCTGTCCACCCACGGCCTCGTCGGCCGGCTCGCTCGGGCCGTGCGTTCCCGGAAACCGGGAATCCGCCTGGAGCTGTCCAGCCAGAACTTCGCCCAGCCGGCGATGAAGAAGCTGCTGAACGGCGAGACCGACATCGCCCTGGGTCGCTGGGACGTGATCCCCGCCGAGGTGCGCGCCGAGATCGTGATGAGCGATTCGCTCGTGGTCGCGCTGCCGGACACGCATCCGCTGGCAGATGCGAAGCGACTGTCGATCACCCGGCTCGCTGACGAGGGGTTCGTGTCGCTGCCGTCGCACGAGGGCGCCGTGCTCAACGATCGGCTGCGGCGGCTGGCCCAGGAGCACGGCTTCGCGGCCGAGGTGGTGCAGGTCGCCCCGGACACCCAGACCGCGTTGGCGCTGGTCAGTGCGGAGGTCGGCTGCCACGTCACGCTGGCTTCGGTGGCGCGGAACCCGAACGATCCGCACGTGGTGTTCGTGCCGCTGGAGGGCGCGCCGCTGGACGTGGATCTGCGGATGGCCTGGCGCCGCGACGACCGCAGCCCGGCGCTGCGGGCGGTGCTCCAGGAGGCGCTGGACCTCGGCGAGGTGCCGACCGGCTGAGCGCGCGGCCTCAGAGGGAGCTCTCGCTCCTGTCGAGGCCGAGTTGCCGGAGTCGTCGGTAGAGTGTGGTTCGCCCGATGCCCAGGGTGGCCGCCGCCTCGGACTTGTTGCCCCCGGCGGCGTCGAGCGCGTTGCTGATCGCGTCGCGTTCGGCCCGCTCGAGCGGAGTGAGCGAGCGTCGCGGCGACGTCTGCTGGAGGTGCTGCGGCAGGTGACGGCGCTGGATCACAGCCACGGGCACCTCGCGGACCAGACTGGTCAGCACGCTGGTGAGCTCGGCGAGGTCCCCGGGCCAGTTCGACTGCATCAGCGCCTGCAACGCCGCCGGGGACATCGAGTGCCGCCCGTCCGGATCGACCCGCGCGAGGATGTGCTTGACCAGGCCCGGGATCCGCTCAGGGGTACGTGTCAGCGACTGCGTGCGCCGCGCGGGGCCGATCTCGTCGATCATCGCCTGGACCTGCTCGGCGGCTGCCTCCCAACAGGCGGTGAGCAGCAGGGTGCTGGTGCGCCGTCCGGTAGCGGCCGCGGTGCGGTGGTCGGCGACCAGAGCCGACAGTCGGGGTGCGTCGTGGCCGGGTGTGTGCTCGACCCGTCGCAGGAGCACGTCGGTGCCCCCGTCGAGCAGGTCGGTGATCTCGTCCCGCGGGACCTGCTCCGCGGGGGAGAGGGTAATCGGTTCGAGGGCGTGGTCCGCGGTGCGCTCGGCGTGCAGTTCGGCGGCGACCGTCGCCCGTCCGGAGCCCCGTGGCCCCTCGACCAGCAGCACTCCGGTGGTGGCCGCGGGGGTCGGCCACGGCGTGAAGGACGGTGTGGCGGGACGTGCCTCGCCGGCGTCCGGTTCGGAGAAGTGCAGTACGAAGTGGGGGCGCGGCCCCTCGGCGACTCGCCGGGCGCGGACCTCGACGTCCGAGCCGTCGAGCAGGAGCTGCGCGGTGTTACCACCGGACCAGTCGTGGGAGTGCAGCAGCTCCCAGAGCGCCACGTGCGAATGGACGTTGACGTACGGTAGACCGGGCGTGTTGGCCAGCACCGACTCCTGGTCCATCACCACGGTCGGGCGTTTCGAGTTGCTGAAGCGCATGAACGACATCGCCAGGGCGAGGTCTTGGGGCCGGGATTCGGCGCGCAGCCGTTCCTCGATCTGCTGGCCGATCTCGCAGGTCAGCGAGAGCATCAGCGGGTTCGCCGCCTCGATCGGGCCGCCGACCGAGATCGAACCGAGCACCGTGCCGGTCGGGGCGCACACGGGCGCGGCGGCGCACGCCAACGCCGCGAGCGCGTCGTTGTAGTGCTGACTGCCCTCGATGTAGACGGCGCGGCGCTCGACCATGGAGGTGCCGAGCCCGTTGGTGCCGACAGAGCCCTCGGAGTAGTCGAATCCCTCGGCGGCGTAGACCCGGTCCAGGCGCTTGAGCGCCGTGCGGTTGCCGGCGCGCCGGGCCACGATATTGCCCGCCCGGTCGCTCAGAAACAGCGTCGCCCCGGTCTCGGCGAGCCGGCCCTGCCAGCGGTCGAGGATCGGCCCGGCCGCGCGGCACAGCAAGGAATCGGTGTCGACCTCCCGGCAGTGTTGCTGCAGGGTGCTGCTGTCGACCTGGCCGCTGAGCGAGCGCCGCCAGCTGCGCACGATCAGGTCGGGCACCACGCCCTCGGTGCGGACCTCGCTGCACAGCCCACTGCGGATGAGGTCCTGCCGTGCCTGGCGCACCAGATCGGACATCGTCCTGCCTCCTTCGTCAGTCCGATTTCCCGGTTCAGCTTGGGCGACCGTGCCTCCCCGCGGCGCGCGATTTCCAGTGCGCCGCGCCTGCCGAACTTTTGCTCCACGAGTATCAATGCCGGTCACCGGCTCGTTGCCGCGGTGTTTCAGATCGGAACACCTCCGGAACCGGCAGTTTCTCGCATCATGATGCCCCACCAGTGAAGCACGCCACACGGGCGTCACGACCAAAGGAGCTCGCGCCATGCAGGAAGCCGCTCCCGATCAGATCCACCAGCTCGACGCCCTCGTCGTCGGCACCGGGTTCGGCGGGATCCACATGCTCTACAAGCTGCGCAAGGAGCTGGGGCTCGACGCCGTGGCCATCGACAAGGCCGGCGGCGTGGGCGGCACGTGGTACTGGAACCGGTACCCCGGTGCACTCTCGGACTCCGAGAGCTTCGTGTACCAGTACTCGTTCGACCGGGAGCTGTACGAGCAGAACCCGTGGAAGACGAAGTACGTCACTCAGCCGGAGATCCTCGAGTACCTCAACGGCGTCGTCGACCGCTACGGCCTGCGCGACCACATCCGACTCGAGACCGGCATGACCGAGGCTGAGTTCGACGAGAACTCCGGCACCTGGATCGTGCGCACCGACCGTGACTTGGTGTTCCGCTGCCGATTCCTGGTCACCGCGGTCGGGCTGCTATCGGCGACGAACCTGCCCGACATCCCCGGCATCGAGGGTTTCCGCGGCCGGGTGGTGCACACCGGGGCGTGGCCGACCGACCTCGACCTGGCCGGCAAGCGCGTCGGCGTCATCGGCAACGGGTCCACCGGTGGTCAGGTGACCACCGCGATCGCCCCGGTCGTCGGGCACCTGACGTCGTTTCAGCGCACGCCGCAGTACAGCGTGCCCGCCGGCAACCGGGAGCTGACTGCGGAGGAGAGGCGCTCGCACCGCGAGAACTTCGAGACCAACTGGGAGCAGGTGCGCAACTCCAACGTCGCGATGGGCTTCGAGGAGAGCACCGTACCGGCCTTCAGCGTCTCGGCCGAGGAGCGGGAGCGGATCTTCCAGCGGGCCTGGGACGAGGGCGGCGGATTCCGCTTCATGTTCGAGACCTTCAGCGACATCGCCACCGACCCGGCCGCGAACGAGGAGGCGGCGGCGTTCATCCGCCGCAAGATCGCAGAAATCGTCGAGGACCCCGAGGTCCGGCGCAAGCTCACGCCCACCGGCGTCTACGCGCACCGGCCGCTGTGCGATTCGGGCTTCTACGACACGTTCAACCGCCCGAACGTCAGTCTGGTCAACGTCAAGGAGAACCCTATCGCCCGGATGGCCGAGGACGGGATCGTCACCGAGGACGGCGTCGTGCATGAGCTCGATGTGCTGGTGTGCGCCACGGGGTTCGACGCGGTCGACGGGAACTACAAGCGGGTCGCCATCCGCGGCCGCGACGGTGAGCTGCTCAAGGACAGCTGGGCCGACGGGCCGACGAGCTACCTGGGAGTGGCCACCACCGGATTCCCGAACATGTTCATGATCCTGGGCCCCAACGGCCCGTTCACGAACCTGCCGCCGTCGATCGAGGCACAGGTCGACTGGATCGGCGAAACCGTGCAGCACGTGCGCGACACCGGTGCGTCCTGGATCGACGTCAAACCGGATACGGAGGCCGCCTGGACCGAGACATGCGCGGACATCGCCAACCAGACGCTGTTCCCGAAGGCCGCTTCCTGGATCTTCGGTGCGAACGTCCCCGGCAAGAAGCGGACGGTCATGTTCTACCTGGGTGGGCTGAAAGGCTACCGCGCGCTGCTGGCCGAGGAGTCCTCGTCCGGTTATCCCGGCTTTGTCATCAGCGCCGACGAGCTCGCACCGGTCTGATCCGGACCCGCATGAACCCGGTCGGGGCGGCCACGCGGTGCGACCGTTCCGACCTGCCCGAAGTGTCGCGGAAGGACCAACAGTGACCAAGTACGCAACTGTCGACCCCACCACGGGCGAGCTGGTGCGCGAATTTCCCGTCATGTCGGATGCCGAGGCCGATCAGGCGCTCAAGCGCTCCGCCGACGCCTACCACGGCTGGCGCGAGGCCGGCCTGGCCGAGCGGACCGCGGTGCTCTCCCGCATCGCCGAGCTGCACCGGGAGCACGCCACCGAGCTGGCCGAGCTGATGACCCTGGAGATGGGTAAGCCGATCGCGCAGGCCAAGGGCGAGGTCGAGCTGTCGGCGAAGATCTACGAGTACTACGCCACCACCGGCCCCCGGTTCCTCGCCGACGAGGAGCTCGACATCGCCGGGGACGGGCGGGCCGTGGTGCGCACGGCTCCGATCGGCCCGCTGCTGGGGGTCATGCCGTGGAACTTCCCCTACTACCAGGTGGCCCGCTTCGTCGCGCCGAATCTCTTGCTGGGCAACACGATCCTGCTCAAGCACGCCGGCAGTTGCCCGCAGCAGGCCTTGCGCATCCACGAGATCGCCGAGGCGGCCGGTGCGCCGGGCGGCGTCTACCAGAACGTCTTCGCCGACAACGGCCAGGTCGCGACCATGATCGCGGATGCGCGGCTGCAAGGGGTATCGCTGACCGGTTCGGAACGGGCCGGCAGCGTCGTCGGCGGTCTGGCCGGCAAGCACCTGAAGAAGTGCGTGCTGGAGCTGGGAGGCTCGGACCCGTTCCTCGTGCTGCCCGGGGCCGACCTGCCCCAGGCCGCGGCGGCCGCGGCCACCGGGCGGTTCGCCAACACCGGGCAGGCTTGCACCTCCGCGAAGCGGATCATCGTCGAGGCGTCGGTGTGGGACGAGTTCCTGCCCGCGTTCCTGGCGGAGGCGGCGAAGTGGCAGGTCGGTGACCCGCGTCTCCCGGAGACCAAGTTGGGGCCGATGTCCTCGATCCCGGCCCGCGGGGAGCTGGCCGAGCAGGTCGCCGACGCCGCCGCCCGAGGTGCCACCGTCCACATGGGAGGCGAGATTCCCGGAGGTGACGGCGCGTTCTATCCGGCCACGGTCCTGTCCGGGGTGGTCCCGTCGATGCGCGCCTACCGCGAGGAGCTGTTCGGGCCGGCCGTGGTGCTGCACAAGGCCGAATCGGTCGACGCGGCCGTCGAGCTGGCCAACGACTCGCCGTACGGGCTCGGTGGTGCCGTGTTCGCCCGCGACGAGGCCGAGGCCGACGTGGTCGCCGATCGCCTCGATGTCGGGATGGTCGGCATCGGCACCACCGTGAAGAGTGCCCCGGACCTGCCCTTCGGCGGGGTGAAGAACTCCGGGATCGGGCGCGAGCTGGGCCGGTTCGGCCTCGACGAGTTCGCGAACAAGAAGCTCATCCGAACCGCCTGAACGGCGACCTGGCAATGACGGAAGGAGGAGACATGCGCGCAGCGGTCTACTACGGCAACAGCGACCTGAGGATCGAGGACGTCCCCGAGCCCGAGCCCTCAGAGGGCCGGATCAAGGTGCGGGTCAGCCGCAACGGGATCTGCGGAACGGATCTGCACGAGTACTACGACGGACCGATCTTCATCCCGCCCGGCGATCCACATCCGCTGACGGGCAAGAGCATGCCCGTGGTCATGGGCCACGAGTTCTCCGGTGTCGTGGCCGACGTCGGCCGCGGGGTCGGGGACGTCCAGGAGGGCGACCACGTCGCCATCGAACCGCTCTACCGCTGCGGCGAGTGCCGGGCGTGCCGCACCGGGCGCTACAACGTGTGCAGCAAGATCGGGTTCCACGGTCTGATGGCCGACGGCGGGATGGCCGAATACACCGTCGTTCCCCGCGACCAGGTGCACCGGCTCCCCGAGGGCGTACCGGTGGAGATGGGCGCGCTGGTCGAGCCCATGGCGGTCGCCTACCACGCGGCCGTGCAGGGCCAAGTGGACGATCAGAGCAGCGCGCTGGTCTACGGCGCCGGACCGATCGGGATCGGCATCTGGTTCGCCCTGCGCGGGATGGGGCTGACCGAGATCGACGTGGTCGAGCCCTCTGCCGTGCGGCGCAAGGCGATCGAAGCGCTCGGCGCCCGCACCCTCGATCCGACCGAGCTGGACGTTCCCGAGCTGATCGCCGACCGCTCCGGCGGCGACGGTGTCGACGCCGCGTTCGACGCGGCCGGGGTCGCTCCGGCGATCGAGTCGGCGGTGCAGTGCGTCGGCGAGCACCGGCCGCTTGTCAGCGTCGCGATCTACGACAAACCGCTGATCACCCCGCTGATCCACTTGGTGCTGCGGGAACGGCGCATCCAGGGAACCCTCTGCTACACCGGGGAGGACTACCGCGCCGTCATCGACCTCATGGCCCGCGGCCATTACGACACCACCGGCTGGGTCGACACCGTTGCGCTCAGCGATGTCGTGGATCAGGGCTTCGAGCAGTTGCGCGCCGGGCGCCGGATGAAGCTGCTCGTCGACCCCTCCCGCTGACCTCTTCGCGCGGCCGTCCGGTGGTGCCATCACGCCCCCCGGACCGGGAGATCACACCACCGCCGGCACGGACATACCGCGCCACCGCACGGATCCGACCACGGACAGGAGAAAGTCATGACCGTCGCACATGTCACCGGCGCCGCCCAGGGCATCGGCAAAGCCATCGCCCTGCGGCTGGCCCGGGACGGGCACGACGTGGCCGTGTCGGACCTGCCCGTCCAACGGGATCAGGTCGAGGGCACCAGCAAGGACATCGCCTCCCACGGCGTGCGCTCGGTCGCGCTGACCGGCGACGTCTCCGATGCCGAATCGGTGCGCGGCCTGATGTCCGGCACCGCCGAGCACCTCGGCTCGCTGGACGTGCTGGTCGCCAACGCGGGTGTCGCGCAGACCAAGGCACTGCTGGACGTCACACCCGAGGAGTACGACCACGTCCACGCGGTCAACGGCCGCGGGATCTTCCTGTGCTACACCGAGGCCGCGCGGCAGATGATGCGCCAGGGCACCGGCGGCAAGATCATCGGAGCGTCGTCGATCGCCGGGCACAAGGGCTTCGGTCTGCTGGGTCTCTACAGCTCCTCGAAGTTCGGCGTCCGGGCCTTGACGCAGGCCGCAGCGCAGGAGTGGGCCGAGCACGGCATCACCGTCAACGCCTACTGCCCGGGCATCGTCGACACGCACATGTGGGTCGAGGTCGACCGCGACCTCGGCGCCATCAACGATGTCGGCGAAGGAGAGTCGATGAAGGCCATGGCCGAGGGGATCACCCTCGGCAGGGTCTCCACGGGCGAGGACGTGGCGAAGTTCGTCTCGTTCTTGGCCGGCCCGGATTCCGACTACATGACAGGGCAGTCCGTGCTCATCGACGGCGGGATGCTGTTCAACTGAGCCCCCGGTGGGCCGGGGGCCGGTGTGCATACTCGGGTCCCGGTTCTTCCTTCTGCTGTGGCAGATCAGCAGTTCTGCTCGGTAGCGTACGAAGTGGACGAGGAGCTCAGGCGGCGCAGCGACGTGTCGGACTCGTACGCCTGGACCGAGGGGGAAGTGACCACGAGAACAGCAGGCGCAGGTTCGGCGAGTTCGGAATCGTTCGAGCGCCCGCGGCGGCGACGTCCCTCAGCGGTGGTGCGAGCGCTTCGCGCGGGAGGAACCGTGCGCTTGACCAGCGTGGAGGCGCTGAAGCACTGTGCTGGGCCACCGCTGTCCCACAGGACAGCGATGGCGGAGTGACCTACGCACGGTGCTCGTTCTGCGTGAAGACTTCGGTTCCGTGGCGGACCATCAGCATCGCGATGTAGTCATAGGGTGTCCGGCGGAGCTCGCGAGCACCGCGATGTCCGAGCATCCATCCCACGCGGCAGTCTACGAACCACGGCCCTCCCGGATCGTCGACGTGACGACCGAATCGATGTTGTCCACATCGAGCTGCCGAGTCAGGTGGCTCGCGGAAAAGTCGCTGTGCCGCTCTTCCCGGGAGAGGGACCCGCCCGAGCTCGAAACAACGGAGATCCCGCCACCGCGAGATTGGCGGAAGCACGAACCAGATTGCCCGTACATGTCAGCGCCCCTCTCAGTGCTGCAACGGAGTGAGCCAAACTGCAAGTCGTGCGGAGGCGCTGTCGGGGATTGGGGTCGGTGTTCTCAGCTTGATCTTTAACTCTCTCGCCTGGGTTGGGTGTCCTTCTTGTGATGGGTCGGCGCTTGTACGGCTCGCCGGTGGCGAGGAGGCGCCCGACGTCATGGCGTGGGGTGGTTCGATGGTTCTTCGGGTCGGATGGTCGTGCAGGACCCGGCCGGGAAGGTTTCGGTGCGTGCGCTCTGGACGGCGATCGTCGAAGGCGAGCAGCGGCGTAGCATCCGCATGTTGCTGCGGGTGCTGAGCCTGGCGACCACGCAGCCCGACGTGTACGGCTCGTTCGCGGCGACCGCGGTGGAGGTCATGCTCGAACCCACCGCGGACGGCTTCCGACGAGCGGGTCACACGCCGGAAGGAGCGGACGCGAGTGCCACGTTCGTGGTGTCCGGCCTGCGAGGGCTGTGCCAGGACCTGCTGGTGACCGGTGACTCGGACCGGGATGCACGTGGCCGCCGAGGCGCTGATCGGCGCCGCCACGGCGTAGCGGACGCGCCCGGCGGGCGGTCCGGTGCCGATCTGGACGCACCGTCTGGCCCCACCGCAGCGGCCGGGGGTCGGCTACGACGCGTCCGGGATCAGCAGGACTTTGCCCGCGTCGCCGGCCTGCAGGTCG
This sequence comes from Halosaccharopolyspora lacisalsi, assembly GCF_014137975.1. Classification (GTDB taxonomy): domain Bacteria; phylum Actinomycetota; class Actinomycetes; order Mycobacteriales; family Pseudonocardiaceae; genus Halosaccharopolyspora; species Halosaccharopolyspora lacisalsi. The sequence goes on from NZ_JACGWZ010000001.1 coordinate 1,421,208, forward strand.
AGGGCGTCCTGGAACCCGGATAGGCCCACGCGGTGGGTGACGAGCGAGTCCAGGTCGAGCTGGCGCCGGGACGCCAAAGCGGCGAGCACGTCCCAGGTCTGCCAGAGGGACCGGCCGAAACTGCCTTTCAGCGTGATGCCGTGCTTGATCAGGTAGCGGGTGATGTCGAGAGCGTGCGACTGCTTCGGGACGCCGACGCACACTGCCGTCGCTTCCCGCCGCAAGGATCGCAGCACGATCTCCAGCGCGTCCGCGGAACCAGCGCAGTCGAATCCCACGTCGAACCCGCACCGATCGTCGGCGTCCGCCAAGCACCAGTCCACCGCGTTCTCGTCCGCGTCGAGCGCCACGGCGCCGAAGGATTCGGCCATGCTGCGGCGGAAGGCATTGGGCTCGACCACGACCGTGCGCCGGGCAGCCGAGGAGTTCGCCAGCTGCGCCAGAGCCAACCCGACCGGACCGGCACCGGCGATGAGCACGGAGTGTCCGGCGAGGTTGACCTCGCTGCGCAGCAGCGCGTGCACCGCCACGCCCGCGGGCTCGAACAGCGCGCCCGTCTCGGTCGCCACATCGCCGGGCAACGTGAAGCAGGAGTGCTCGGACACGACCAGCCGTTCGGCGAATCCGCCGTGGACGTGCAGGCCCAGCAGCGCCATGTTCACGCAGTTGTGCCCTTGACCGCGCCGGCAGTGGTAGCAGGTCCGGCAGGCGAGGTGGGATTCGAGGGCCACTCGGTCGCCGAGCTGCAGCGTCTCGACACTCGGACCGGCTTCGACCACGGTTCCGGCGACTTCGTGACCGAGCACGACCGGGAACGACAGCCCGAGAGCCTCCGCGGCCGGGCTGTGGCGGACGAGCTCGCGGTCCGTGCCGCACAACGAAGCCGCGGCGACCTCGATGCGCACCTCGCCGCGCTCGACCGGCCGGTCCGGATGCGCGCCCGTGTAGTCGAACCCCGGCCCGGGGGCGGTTTTGACGATGGCTTGCACGGGGTGCCTCCCGACGAATCGTTGGAGTGGGCTCAGATCGGGGCGTCCCCGGTGGTCAGTCCGCCGCACACGTACAAAACCTGACCGTTGACGAAACCGGCGCGCTTGTCGAGGAAGTGACCGGCCGAGTAGGAGATGTCCTCGGGCGTGCCCATCCGGCGCACGGGCACGGCATCGACGATCTGCTGGACGCGTTCGGGATCGTTGGCCTTGGTGAACAGCTCGGTGGCGACCGGGCCCGGCCCGATGGCGTTCACAGTGATCCCGAGCGGGCCCAGCTCGAGCGCCCAGCCCCGGGTGAGGCCGAGGAGACCGGCCTTCGACGCGGCGTAGGCGGTCCGCAACGACTTGCCGAGCGCGGCCCGGGAGGCCATGTTCACGATCCGCCCGAACCCGGCCTCGGTCATCCCGGGGAGCAGCGCCTGCGTGCACTGCACCGCGCAACGCAGGTTGAGCCCGTGCGCGGCGTCCACATCGGACAAGCTCTGCTCCTGGAGCGGTCCGGGGAACACTGCGCCGACGTTGTTGACCAGCCGGGTGACCGGACCGCCCGCGAGCACCTCGTCGAGAGCCGCCGCGGTGGAGTCGGTGTCGGCCAGGTCGGCGAGCACGCCCGTGCCCACCGGGGACGACTCGCGGTCCACGACGACCACGTCCCAGCCGCGCGCGAGGCCCTCCTCGGCGATGGCTCGACCGATGCCGGAGGCGCCACCGGTCACGAGAAGTCGTTCTGCAGCAGTCACATCACACCGTCGCGATCGGAGTCAGGGGCGACCCGGTGGCACCGGGCAGCCGCAGGGGAGGGGCGGTCAGCAGGAAGCGGGACCGGTCGCGGGCGCGCAAGTACTCGGCGAGCTCGGGCAGCCACCACAGCTCGCCCAAGTGCACCCCGAGCCGGAACAGGCACAGCTCGTGCAGCGGCAGCGCCGGGGTGCCCCGCACTTCGCGGGTCGGCGGGAACGCCTCCACCGCGTAGTTGTCAGCGGCGATCGCGACGACCTCGCTGTCGCGGATCCAGCCTTGCAACTCGGGATCCGCGCCGTCGAGCACCGCGCACACGTCCAGCGAACCCGGTTCCGGACGGCCTCCCCGGGCGTGGACCTCGCGGGTGAAACCGGTGTGCAGCACCAGGAAGTCGCCGGGTTCGACGACGATCCCGTCGGAGTCCAGCACGCCGGCGAACTCCTCGTAGCCGACGATCGTTCGCTGTGGACCGAAGTGGGCTTCGAGGTCGACGAGCACGGCCCGGCCCTGCACGCCGTGCCCGGCCATGTGACTGATGTCGACCGGACCGGCGTGGGAGGTGGAGGCGGTTCCGTTCGCCGCGCCGTCGAGATCGCCGAGGCTGCCGATGCCGGCCTGCACGACCGCATCGGGCCCAACCGCGTCCTCTCCGGCGCGCCAGCCGTTGTAGTAGACCGGCTCCGCGGTCCCGTCGCCGTCGGCGTCGAACAGGGCGCCTGCGTGGCCGAAGGCGTCCCACTGCGTCGAGTACTGCGTGTGCAGCACGACCAGATCGTCGCTCATCACGTCCGTCGCGCCGGGGTGGGCGACGGCCATGTCGCAGTTGAAGTTGACCGCCCCGGCTCGGAGCGTGGGGCGCACCACCGGAGGGAACCGGTTGGCGTTGAGCACCGTGCGCCCCGGCAGGTCCAGTGGCAGCGCCAAGCTGAACACGAGGCCGTCCCGGACTTCGGCGACGCCGTTGCGGACCTGCTCGGGTCCCACCAGGTTGAGTCGCCCCAACATGTCGTCCGGCCCGAAATCGCCCCAGGTCGCCCCCTCCGGCCGATGCTTCCAGCGCGTCATTGGGCCTTCCTTCGGGAAGTGTGCGTCATCTCCTGAGTTCGCACCGTGCTCCGCGGGACCGCGCACCGCCGTTTTCGAGCTCGAAAGCGCAGCGATGCGCGGCCGTGGGCGCGCGTGCGCCCGGGTCAGGACATGATCTGGTGGATCTCGATGACGTTGCCGGCGGGGTCGGTCAGGAAGATCTGGTCCCAGTCCTTCACAGCCCATTCGCCGTAGTCGGAGAACGGGACGCCCTGCTCGGTCAGGTATTTGCGCACGGCGTCGAGGTCGTCGGTGCGAAAGGCGAAGTGCCCGGTCAGCAGTGGGTTGATGGCGTGACCCATGCGGGGCCCGAGGTAGGCCTGGCGGCGCCCGGCGTGGATCTGCATCTCGTCATCGCCGCTGGCGTCGAAGAACGCGACGTTCTGGTTCCACTTGTCGTCGTCCTCGGACTCGGTGCGGTCGTTCTGGTGCCCGAGGTGCTCGACCATCGGCGGCAGCGGCGTGGTCTCCAGCCCCAGCACCTCGGAGTAGAACTTGTGCAGTTCCGGCATGTCGTCGGAGACGACGTTCACGTGGTGCAGACGTAGCTTCATCGATGATTTCCTTTCCCTCGCGCCGAGCGTGCCGACGACCCGGGGCTCGTGCCGACCGTCGCACGCACGCCAGGCATGCCGTGCTCGCGCGCTGTGCGTCGCGAGCCGGGATGCACGTTCGTCCGTTCTCGCTCTGCGGGAGGACCGCTGCCGCAGTGGGGAGACTTCTTGCCGCAGAGCGCTGTTGACATGCTGACCCACCTACACTTAAAAATCCAATACCAATCTCGCAGAATCTGATAGTGAGCGAGTATCAAAAGCGGTAGGGAGCACATGGATCTGCGCGATGTCGAAGCGTTCATCGCCGTGGCCGAGGAGCTGCACTTCGGCCGCGCGGCGGCCCGCCTGCACATGGCGCAGCCACCGCTGAGCAACCGCATCAGCCAGCTGGAGAACGAGCTGCAGTTCAAGTTGTTCCAGCGCAACACTCGCAACGTCGCGCTCACCGACGGTGGAGCGCGGCTGCTCGAACCAGCGCGGCGTCTGCTCGGCCAGGCCGCGGCGGTGCGCGACGTCGCGGCCTCGATCGTCTCCGGAGATGAAGGCCGCGTGCGCATTGGCTTCGCCGGTGCCTCCAGCCAGCGGGCCCTGCCGCTACTGACCAGGGCGGTCCGAGAAACCCACCCCGGGATCGAGCTGGTGCTGCAATCCCAGACCTACGTCTACACCGCGTTCGAACGGCTCGTGGCCGGTGACCTGGACCTGGCGTTCGTGCGCACGCCGGTTGCCCGCCCGGAACTGCGTCACCGGGTCGTCGAGGTCGAACAGGTGCTGTGCGCGTTGCCGGATGGGCACCGCCTCGCCGACGAGCCGAGCGTGCGCCTGGAGGACCTCGTCGACGACGAGTTCGCCAGCCTGCCCGACGACCGGGGGTCCAAGCTCCAGCAGACGATGTACAGCATGTGCCTGCGCGCCGGATTCCAGCCCAAGATCGCGCAGGTGGCGCCGGACTCGAGCACCGTGCTGGCCCTGGTCGCCGCCGGTGCCGGGGTGACGATCACGCTCAGCTCGGTGCGCCCGGTGCAGAGCGTCGGCATCGTCTACAAGCCGATCGAGGGCACCGGGCCGAGCCACCAGTTCGCGGCTCTCGCCTGGCACGGCGACAACACCTCCTCGGCGCTGCGCCGAGTCCTCGAAGTCGGGGAGGAGGCGCTGCCCACCCCCGATTTATACGGTTTCGATAACACCGATTGAGAAATTGGTGTTGGACGCCTGAAGAAAACCATCGCTAGCTTCTTCGGCAGCGCGGTGAGCAGCGCCGCTCGCCCGCCGAGGGAGTGTCTATAGTGAAACTACGAACCAAGCTCGACGGGTCGGCCGGTTCCATGGACGGTGGAACGTTGTCGCCCATGCCGACCCGAGATCTGCCCCGGGCGCCGAGAATCCGGAAGGTCATCGGACCGGGGATCATCATTTCCGCGGTGGGACTCGGATCGGGCGAGTACCTGCTGCACCCGTACATCACCAGCCAAGTCGGTCTCACTTTCCTGTGGGCAGCCGCGATCGGGTTGTGTGTCCAGTACTTCATCAACACCGAAGTCGCGCGCTACACGCTGGCCACCGGCGAGACCGTCCTGACCGGATTCATCCGCCTGTGGCGCGGATGGGCTCCGCTGTTCATCGCGATGACGGTCATCCCGTTCGCCTGGCCGGCGTGGATGACCAGCTCGGCCGAGATGCTGACCTTTCCGCTGGGAGGCGGGAACGTCACCTGGATCTCAATCGGCGGGCTGCTGATCATCGGGTCGGTGCTGACCTTCTCGCCGGTCGTGTACAAGACCGTCGAGAAGCTCGAAATGCTCAAGATCTTCATGATCCTGCTGTTCGTCGCGTTCGCCGTCGTGGTCCTCATCGGCTGGCAGCCGTGGGCGGAGCTCCCGGCAGCGACTGCACGTGGCATCGGGCGGTTGCCGGCGGAGGTGCCCACGAGCGTGCTCGTGTCCGCACTGGTCTTCTGCGGTGGCGGTGGGGCCATCAACCTCGCGGTCAGCAATTGGGCCCGGGACAAGGGATGGGGCATGGGAACCCACGCGCCCCGCGTCGTCTCTCCGGTGACCGGGGAGGAAGAGGCTGGCACCGCCACGGGGTACCAGTTCGCCGTGGACAGCACGAGCCTGTCCCGGTGGAAGCGCTGGTGGACCGCGGTGCGGATCGAGCAGTTCGTGAGCTTCTTCCTCGTCACGCTGGTGTCGATCGTCGTGTTCTCACTGCTGGCACACCGCATGATAGGAGTCGGCGGCTACGCCGGGGACTCGGACCTCGGATTCGTCGAGTTGCAGGGGACCGTGCTCGGTGACCGGTACGGCGACTGGATCAAGATTACCTACTGGACCATCGGCGCCGTCTCGCTGACCTTCGCCAACCTCGTAGTGGTCGACCTGGTCGCACGCATCACCTCGAACATCCTCGCCACCACCTACATGCGCGACAGCAGCATCTGGACCGAGGCCAAGATCTACTCCGCGGCTGTCTGGCTCATGGTGTCCCTGGGGATCGCGATCCTGGCGCTCGGCATCGACCAACCGTTGTCGCTGATCTCGATTGCGGCGATGCTCAACGGGCTCGTCATGGTCGTCTACTGCGCGCTGATCGTGCGCGTCAATAGCGCGTTGGACCACCAGATCCGCATCTCCCGGCCGCGCCGGATCGTGCTCGGCCTCGCCGGCCTCGCCTATGCGCTCTTCACCGTTTACAGCATCATTACTTGGGGACAGTCATGAATCTTCCGCAATCCTTCCCGGTCACCGTCGTCGGATACGGCGCGATGGGCAGGCCGATGGCTCGTCGTCTGGCCGAACGCGGATGCGACGTCGTCGCAGTCGATCCGAGCTCCCGCGCCCGTGTGCAGGCCGCCGACGACGGCGTGCGCGCCGTTGACGACATCGCCTCAGCATTGCGAAGCGCTGCCGTGCTCGTGCTGGTGGCCACCGGGTCGCAGCTGCTCGAGACCGCCAAATCCGCCGCGGTGCACCGGCGCGTCGACGGCGAGACCTGGGTGGTCTGCTCGACAGTCGGGCGCCAAGCGACGGCCGAAGCCGCCGAGCTCCTCGCCGGCGCGGGCGCTGACGTGGTCGACGCTCCGGTCACCGGGGGCGTTTCCGGTGCCGAGCGCGGAGAACTCCGCTTCCTGGCCGCCGGTGAACCTACGTCGATCGCCGCGCTCAACGGTCTGTTCTCGGCTCTCGGCGTGGTGACGGCGATCGGGGAGCGGCCCGGCGACGGCCAGGCGACCAAGCTCGTCAACCAGCTGTGCAGCTCGGTCCACCTCGCGGCCGCGGCCGAGGCGATCGCTTTCGCCGTACAGCTCGGGCTCGACCCGGTGCGCACGGTCGACGCGATCCGCGGAGGTTCTGGAGCCTCCTGGTTCCTCGACGAACGCGGACCGCGGATGGCCGAGCTCGACACCGTGTCCGACGTTCTCACGCGGCTGGCGATTCTGACCAAGGACAACGGCCTGTCCGAGGCGGAGGCCGATGCGTGCGGTGCGGACGTCCCGCTGCTCAAGGCGGCCAAGCAGCAGTACGCGCGGGCGGCCGAACTCGGCCTGCTGGAAGCTGATGACAGTCAGCTCATCCGTGCTTACCTCGACTGACCTCCGCAGCGCGCGAGTCGGCAACGGCGACGGCCGCGCGGCAGGAACGAGCAGCCGGCCCCTGCGGGCATTCACTCGGACAGGACACCCATGAAGATCATTGATGTGCGGACCATCCCGTTCGCGATTCCATACCGCAAGCCGTTGCACTTCGCCAGCGGCCACATCGACGTCGCCGACAACGTGCTCGTCGAGGTCGTCACCGAGGACGGCATCACCGGCGTCGCTGAAGCCCCTCCGCGCCCCTACACCTACGGCGAGACCCAGGTGTCCATCGTTCACGTGATCAACGCGGTGTTCGGCCCGGCCGTCACCGGAGTCTCTTTGCTGGCGCGGGAACAGGTGCGGGAGCGCTTGTCCCGCACGGTCGGCAATCCCACCGCGAAGGCGGCCATCGACATGGCCATGTGGGACGCCTGGGGGAAGATGATCGGTGCTCCGGTGCACGAGATGCTCGGCGGCTACACCGACCGCCTGCAGGTCAGTCACATGCTCGGCTTCGCCGAGCCCGCTGCCATGGCGGAGGAAGCACTGCGCATGCGGGACGAGTTCGGGATCACCTCGTTCAAGATCAAGGTGGGGCGGCGTCCGATCGGGCTCGACCTGGCCGTGTGCCGGGCGATCCACGATGCGATCGGCCGGGAGGCCGAGCTCTACCTGGACGGCAACCGCGGCTGGACCGCCGCCGAGGCGGCGCGGGTGATGCGCGAGCTGGCCGACCTGAATCTGTCCAGAGTGGAGGAGCTCTGCCCTGCTGACGACGTACTGGCGCGCCACTGGCTCGTCAAGCAGTGCCCGATCCCGTTCGTGGCCGACGAAAGCGCGCCCACCCCGGCTGACGCCACCCGCGAACTGCTCGCCGGTGCGGCCAACGCGCTCAGCATCAAGACCGCGCGCACCGGCTTCTCGGGCTCGCTGCGCGTGGCGCACCTCGCCGAAGGACTGGGCGTGCCGACCGTCATCGGCAATCAGATCGACGGCCAGATCGGCAGCGCCTGCTCGTTGGCATTCGGTGTTTCGCAACGCTCCACCGCGCGTGAAGCAGCGGAGCTGTCGAACTACCTCGATATGAGCGATGACCTGCTCACCGAGCCCCTCCGCATCACCGCCGGCTCCATGCGGGTGCGCCCGGGCCCCGGCCTCGGCATCGAGGTCGATCAGGACAAGCTCGACCACTACCGGACCGACCGTTGATCCTCACCCGGTTGCGTGCACACGTCCGAGGGGCACCGTGGTAGCGACCGCCGCCTTCCTCGCCCGCGCACGCGTGTTTTCACGGCACGCGGTATCATCCGGATCATTAGCCTGATCACGGACAACGAACTTTGCTACACCAGTTTCCGCTTCGCCCGTGCCATCGGGGCCAGCCACCACCAACCATCCGAGCGTTCATCTCACGCCACGACGGGAAAGTCGAGCGCTACCAACGGCTGTTGGCCATTGAGCTCTGCTATGCCCACGCTTGGCACTTCGAGTCCCACCGACGCGACGCGTTGTCTCGCTGACTAATCCGTCTCAACTACCACCGCCCACGCACTGCGACCGGAGAGGCACCACCCGCGCCCCGTCTCCACACAGGCGTCGTCAGCTTCATGATCGGGTATGTCGACATGCCGCCGACCGCTGAGCATGCGTAAAGATCGCATGCATGGAAGAGTGCTAAGCAGGGTAGTAGAAGACGGTGAGTGGATCATCGTGCTTGGAGGTCGGCGTGAACGAGGTGTTCGTGTCGGTGCCTGAAAGGGTGCTCCCTCGCGCGGAGATGAGGGTGTGAGGGGGCCCACTGTGGTGAGTGGATTCGGTGCGGCGCTGGTCCTGCTGGGAGTGGCGCTCGTGCTGGTCGGTGCTGGTTACGGGGTGGCGCGGTTGGTGGCTGTCGCTTCCCCCGCCGGTCCCGTCGGTCCGTTCCTGTCCGGGCACGAGCCGGCTGAGCACGCGGTCTCCCGGTTCCACGTGCGCTGGTACGCGCTGACGCTGATCTACCTGGCCTTCGAGATGGAGATGCTGTTCATGTACCCGTGGACGCTGGTCGTCTCCTCGAAAGGCGCGAGCGCGGTGATCGAGATGTTCGTGTTCCTGGCGATCCTGCTGGCCGGTGTGGTCTACGCGTGGCGGGAGGGAGCGCTGCGATGGAGCTGACACGCGCTTTGCTGCGGTTCGCCGCCGGTAGGCCGCACGTCCTGCTCCTGGAGGTCCCCGGCGGCACCGCGACCCGGTTGGCCGCGGAGGTCGAACTGCGGCGTCGTGGCTGGCCGGCCGCGGTGAGTCCCGCTGAGGCCGACATGGTGCTCCTCGCCGGAGCTGGCGGTGCGCGATTGACGCCCATGATGGGCCTCTTGTGGCGCCAGGTGCCCAAGCCACGGGTCTTCGCGCACCTGGACGACGCTGCGACTGTCCCGCAGATGTTCGACGAGGCTCGCCGCAGGTTGGCGACCGGCGGCGAGACGTGGGAGGTATTCGCCGGTGAGGAGCAGGACGGCGACGAGTTCCGCGAGGGTCATCACGGTGACGAACATGGCGGCGATTCCGACCACGGTGACGGGGACCACGAGGACACGAGTGCCGGCGGTGGCGACCACGGGAGTGGCCACGAGGGTGGGGGCGAGCAGAGCGGCGGTGATGACCACGGTGGTGGGCATGATCACGGTGGCGGACACGGGCACGACCACGGTGGCATGGAGATGCCCGGGGGGTTGTCGATGGCGGGTCGCGGACCGGACCGCGATGGTCTTCAGCTCGATCAACTGCATGTTCCGCTCGGCCCGCTGTTGCCGGACTGGCCCGCCGGGCTGGTCGTGTACACGACGTTGCAGGGCGATGTCGTCCAGCAGGCCGAGGTGGACGTTCTCCGCGCGGAGAGCGTCCACGAGGGTTTCTGGGATGAGCCCTGGCGTCGTGTCGGGTCCGGGCAGGAGGTGGCCCGTGGTGAGGGGGCTCGGCGCCGCGTTGCCGGGTACTTGGACAGCCTCGCCGGGTTCTTGCGTGTGGCCGGCTGGCCCGATCCCGCTGTCGGCGCCGCGAGGTCGCGTGACGAGCTGCTCGCCGGGGCGCGCGCCGAGCAGGTGACACCCCGTTTGCGGCGGCTGGTCCGGAGACTGCGCCGGGCGCGGACGTTGCGGTGGCTCACAGACGGGCTCGGTGTCCTGTCATCGGCCAGGGCCGAGTCCGCCGGGTTCGAAACCGTGCTCCGGGCGAGTCGCGGTGACGGGGACGTCACCGCGCGCTGGCAGACGTGGTTGACCGAGATCGAACGGATCCTGCCCCAGGTCGACGACACCACCGCACTGCCGGCCGAGAACGCGCTGCTGCGGGGAGAGTCCAGTGAGGATCCGCGCTCGCTTCCCGCGCTGGCCGTGCTCCCCGAACTGCTGGAGGGCGCCGAGCTCGCCGCCGCGCGGCTGATCGTGGCCAGTCTCGCCCCCGACGTCACGGCGCTGGGAGGCCGAGCAGCCACGGAGGTGGTCGGTGACTGAGGTTCCACTGTGGTCCCTGGCGGTGTTGCCCGCGGTGCTGGGGGCGGCCACGATCGTCGCGATCGCTTTCGACGTCGCGCTGTCCGCCCGAGCCGGTGGTCGTGCGGCGTCGTTGACGGAAGTAGTGGTGGTCCCGCTTCGCGAGGCGGTGCGGCTGCTGGTGGGGCAGCGGCGCGTGACCACGGCCGCCGATCGCGTGCTGTGGCGGACCGGTGTGGTGACCGTTCCGGTGATCGCGCTGCTGGCCGCGCTGGTGCTGCCGCTGGGCGGGGTGGCCGTGGCCGACCTCGGTGTCGGTGTCGTGTGGTTCAACGCGATGGAGATCCTGGCGTGGGCGGCGGTGTGGATGGCCGGGTGGGGCCCGAACTCGGTGTTGTCCCTCGTCGGCGGTTACCGGTTCGTCGCACAGGGTCTGGCCTACGAGTTGCCGCACATGTTCGCGCTGATCAGCGCTGCCACGGCGGCGGGCACGCTCCGGGTCGGCGGCATCGTCGAGGCCCAGTCCGGGGTGTGGTTCGTGGTGTGGATGCCGGTGGCGTTCGTGGTTTATCTGCTCAGTGCCGTGGCGATGGCTTTCCGGGGGCCGTTCGACGCGCCGACCGGGCGTGACCTGGCCGGTGGTGCGGTCGAGGAACTGTCCGGGGTGGATCGGCTGGTGTTCCAGGGTGGGCGGTGGTTGCTGCTGGTGGTCGCGGTCGCGATGTCGGTGCCGCTGTTTCTCGGCGGCGGTCACGGTCCACTGCTGCCGCCGTGGTTGTGGACGGTGCTCAAGACCGCAGCGGTGTTGGCGGCGGTGCTGTGGCTACGTCGCAAGTTTCCGACGGTGCGCATGGATCGGTTCGCCGAGATCGCCTGGGTGGTGCTGATTCCTCTGACGATCCTGCAGGCCCTGGCCGTGGGCGTTCTGGTGCTGACGTGGTGAGGAGGTGGATCGCGTGCTGAGCGCGGTACCGGCGTGGGTCTTCGGCGCGCTCGCGTTGGTGTCGGGCGCGCTGGTGTTCCGGCTGGACTCAATGGCGAAGGTGACCTTCGCGCTGCTGGCGTCGTTCCTGTTCGTCGCGGGTGAGGTGCTGCTGCTCGGTCTGGGCTATCTCGGTGTCGTGCTCGTGCTGATGATGGTCATGGAGATGGTGATCATGGTGGTGTTCATGATCATGTACATGATGAACCCGGCCGGGCTCATGCCCATGGCGATGTTTCACAACACGCGCGGCTCGGCGGCGATCGCCGGTGGCATCTTCATCGCCCTGACCGTCGGAATCTTCCTGGTCGACTGGCCCGCGCGGGCCGGACGTCCACCGGCCGACTCCACGCTGGCCCTCGGCGAGTCGTTGATGGGTGGCCAGATGCTGACGATGATGACGCTGGGGCTTGCGCTGTTCGCGACCATCGTGGCCTCCGTGGTGCTGGCCACGCATCGGGGCCGTTATGACCGGTTCGGCGACGATCTACGCGCGGATCACCCCGACGATCCGATTCCCGGCGGGGTGGGCCGATGAGTCTCGAACTGTTCCTCGTGATCGGTGCCGGGCTGCTCGCCATCGGACTGTTCGGCGCGCTGACCCAGCAGTCGGTCGTGATGCTGATGATGGGCCTGGAGCTGATGCTCAACGGGGTCATCGTGGCCGCCGCCGCGTTCTGGTACTACGTCGCTCCGGGGACCGCTGACGGTCAGGTGCTCATCGTCGTCGTGATCACGGCGATGGCGGTGGAGATGGCGATGGGCTTCGCGGTGGTCACGGCGATCTTCCGGGCGCGGGACGTGGACATGACCGACATGGCCGCCGACCTCAAGGAGTAGCAGCGATGGAAGCACTCGTGTGGCTGCTGGTCGCGGTGCCGTTGGGCACCGGTGCGGTGCTGGCGTGCACTGGTCGGCGTGGTGATCGGCCCGCCCCCGCGGTCGGGATCACGGCTGCGTCGGTGACGCTGGTGTTGGCCGTGCTGGCTGCGATGTCACGTCCGGCCGTGTCGGTGCCGCTGTTCGCCGGGATCGAGGCCGGTCTGGCCGTCGACGGGCTCTCGGCGGTCCTCGTGATCACGGTCGCGGCGGTGACGCTGTTCGTGCTGTGGTTTTCCACCGGGGAGTTCGCAGCGGACGAGCCGCGGGCGCGGTTCACCGGGCTGATGCTGGTCTTCGCCGGGGCGATGCTGGTCACCGTTACCGCCACGGGGCTGGGCGTGCTGCTCATGGGCTGGGAGGTCATGGGCGCGACGAGCTGGGCGCTGATCGGGTTCTGGTGGCGGGAACCGCACCGCGTTCGGGCCGCCGACGTGGCGTTTCTGACCACCCGTGCGGCCGATCTCGGGCTGTACCTGGCGGCCGGGGCGGCGCTGGCCGGTGGTGTCGGTTCGCTGGCCTTGACGGAGCTTCCGCAGGCGTCGCAGCCGTGGATGGCGGTGCTCACCGCCGGGGTGGTGGTGGCCGCGGTGGGCAAGTCGGCGCAGCTGCCGTTTCACTTCTGGCTCTCGCGCGCCATGGAGGGCCCGAGCTCGGTCTCGGCGTTGTTGCACTCGGCGACCATGGTCGCCGCAGGCGGCTACCTGCTGTTGCGGCTGCAGCCGCTGCTGGCCGCGTCCGGGTGGGGCGAGCCGGTGATCGCCTGGACGGGGGCGGCCACGGCACTGGTGCTCGGTCTGGTCGCCGTCGCCCAGAGCGATCTCAAGCAGTTGCTGGCCGCGTCGACATCGGCGCAGATCGGGTTCATCGTGCTCGCGGCGGGCGCGGGGGGCGTGGCCGGCGGCACCATGCAGCTCGTGGCCCATGCCGCCACCAAGTCGGCGCTGTTCCTGGCCGCCGGAGCGTGGCTGACCGCGCTGGGCACCAAGGCGCTGCCCGCGCTGCGCGGTGCCGCACGCCGGCATCGCCTGGTGGGGGTGACGTTCACGGTCGCCGCCGCGACTCTGGCGGGTGTGCCGCCGCTGTCGTTGTGGGTGACCAAGGACGCGGTGCTCGCCACGGCGTTGAAAGGCAGTCTCGGCCTCTATGCCACAGGGTTGGCCGCCGCGGTGGTGGCCGCGGTCTACAGCGCCAAAGCGGCGTGGGTGGTCTGGCAGCCGGAACCGGAGGATGCAGAGTCCGGTTGGGACACCGAACACGCCGGTACTCGCGAGGTGCCCGCATTCGCACGGCCCGCGCTGGTGGTACTGGCCGGTGCAGCCACCGTGCTCGGCGCTCTGGGGGTGCCGCCCGTGGCCCGTGCCCTCCAGGCGCTGATCGGCGTGGGAAGCCACTCCCTGCCGAAGGCCTGGGAACTCGTGCTCTCCGCCGTGCTCGCTCTCACCGCCGCCTCCGCCACCTGGTGGTGGGGGGACCGTGCGGTTCCCGTTCCGCTCGCTGCTCGCCGGTGGCTGGGGCAGTGGATGCGGTTCGAGCGGCTCGCCGAGCTGCTCGTGGTGCGGCCGACGATGACCCTGGCTCGGACGCTGGCTGCTTTCGACGACCGGGTGCTCGACCGAGTCGTGATGTCCGTGCCCGCCGCCGGGATGTGGTTGGCACGTCTGGTCGACCGCGGTGCCGAGACCCCGGTCGACGGAGTGGTGCGCCTCGTGGCCCAGGGAGCCAGGGGGCTTGGCACGCTCGCGCGTCGCCCGCAGACGGGCCAACTGCACCAGTACTACGCCCAGGCCGCCGCCGCGCTCGTCGTGCTGGCCCTGTTCCTCGTGTTCGTGAGGTAACCCGTGCTGTCGTTGATCGTGTTCCTCCCGCTGGCCGCCGCCGCGGTGCTCGTGGGCGTGCCCGCCTCCGCCGGCAAGCGGGTCTTCACAGGTAGCTGGGTGACCGTGGCCGCCGCCGATCTCGCCCTGGTCGTGGCCGCCTGGATCGGCTACGACCTCGGCGGTGGGTTGGCCTACGAACAGCGACTGCCCTGGATCCCCAGCGCCGGGGTGAGCTACCACGTCGGCGTCGACGGGCTGTCACTGCCGCTGGTCGCGGTCACCGCGGCGCTGTTCCTGGCGTGCGCGATCTACTCGCTGCGCCAGACCCACCGGGTCAAGAGCTTCGTGCTGCTGTTCCTGGGCCTGCAGACGGTGAGCCTGGGCCTGTTCACCGCGCTGGACCTGATCCTGTTCTTCGTCTACTTCGACCTGTCCATCGTGGGCATGTACTTCGTCATCGCCCGCTGGGGACACGGGCGAGCCAGGCAGTCGGCCCTGACGTTCTTCCTCTACACCTTCCTCGGATCGCTGGCCCTGCTGCTGGGCTTCATCGGGCTGTACCTGGCCGCCGACCCGCACACCTTCGACATCGTCGCCCTCACCCGGACTAACCCCCTGGCGGGCGGTGAGCTCTACGGCGCGCTGGTGCTGCTCGCGATCGGCGTCGGCCTGGCGGTCAAGACTCCGACCGTGCCGTTCCACACCTGGCTGCCGCCGGCGCACACCGATGCCCCGGCTGCCGGGTCGGCGATCCTGGCCGGGGTGCTGCTGAAGATGGGCACCTACGGTTTCGTGCGCATCGCGATGCCGCTGCTCCCAGACACCTGGCGCCAGTACGCCGGAGTGGTCGTGGTCATCGGGGTGGTCTCGGTGCTCTACGGCGCGCTGGTGGCGCTGGCCCAGGAGGACTTCAAGCGCATGGTCGCCTACACCTCCGTCAACCACATGGGCTACGTCGTCCTGGCCGTCGGTGCGGCGGGCCTCGCCGCCGGCAGCGACGAACAGGCCCGCTCGCTGGCCGTGACCGGGGCGGTGACCCAGATGGTCAGCCACGGGCTGCTCACCGGTGCGCTGTTCCTGCTCGCCGGGGTGCTCCACGACAGGGCGGCCAGCTACGACATGGGTGCCTACTCCGGGCTGGCCGGCCCCGCTCCCGTCTTCGCCGGGGTGACCGGACTCGTCGTGTTCGCCTCGCTCGGCCTGCCCGGATTCTCCGGGTTCATCGCCGAGTTCCAGATCCTCGCCGGCAGCCTGGGTCCGGCCACGGTCGCCACGGCGCTGGCCCTGCTCGGCATCCTGATCACCGCGGGACTGCTGCTGCGCGCGCTGCACCGGGTCTTCCTCGGGGAAGCGCGGATCCCCGGCGCGCCCGAGTCCGGCTTCACCGACCTGAAGCCGAGCGAGACCGCCTCGATCGTGCCCCTGCTCGCGCTGGCGATCCTGATCGGTGTGCTGCCGCGCTTCCTGCTCGACGTGATCGAACCCTCCTCGGCAACGCTGATCGGGGTGGTGAGCTCGTGAACATGAGTCCCGCCGCCCTCACCCCCGAACTGACTCTAACCGCCGGGGCCGTGCTCGGGATCCTGCTCGGCTCCTGGCTTCCCCGACACCGCCAGTGGGTGGTGCGCCTGCTTGCCGCGCTGGCCTGCCTCGTGGGCCTGGCCGCCACCGCCGCTGCAATAGGTGGTGCGCCGCAGCTGGTCTTCGGCGGTAGCTACGCGGTGGACACCGCCACCAACGCCGGACGGGTCATCGTGCTCGCCGCCACCCTGCTGACGATCTGCCTGTCGATCGACACGGTCGGCTCTCACCCGCGCGAGACCGAGTTCTACGTGTTGATGCTGCTCGCGGCGCTGGGCACGATCATGCTAGTCGGCGCCACCGATTTGCTGCTGCTCATGGCCGGCTACCTGCTGGCCTCGGTCCCGCTGTACGCGCTGGCCGGGCTCGTCAAGGACGCCCTGGGCACTGAGGCGGCGCTGAAGTACTACCTCATGGGCGCCCTGCTCGGTGTCACCATGCTCACCGGCATCACCGTCCTCTACGGCGCGGGCCGCTCCACCGGCTACGCCACGCTGGCCCAGAATCTGCCCGGCGCACCGCAGGCCGCGGTCGCGGTCGGCTTGGTCGCCGTCCTCGCCGGGCTCCTGTTCAAGATCGGTTCGGTGCCCGCGCACTTCTGGGTGCCCGACATCACCGAAGGCGCCAGTACCCCGGTGGCCGCGTTCGTCACCACCGTGCCCAAGATCGGCGGCCTGATCGCCACCTACCGGCTGGTGGCCGAGGCCCTGCCCGCGGCAGGGGTGAACTGGCCGCTGCTGGTGGCCGTGCTGGCCACCGCGTCGATGACGCTCGGCAACCTGGCCGCGTTCTTCCAGGACACCGTGCGTCGCCTGCTGGCCTACTCCACGATCAGCCAGGTCGGGTACCTCCTGCTGGCCGTCGCCGTCGCCACCCGCAGTGAGCTGGCACTACCCGCGCTGCTGCTCTACCTGGCCGCCTACGCCGTGACCAACCTCGGCGCCTTCGCCGTCGTCGCCGCACTGCCCCACGCCCCGAACCTGGCCGACTACCGCGGCCTCGCACGTCGCCACCCCGGCCTCGCGGCGGCACTCGTCGTGTGCCTGCTCGGCCTGGTCGGCACACCGCCCACCGCCGTGTTCCTCGGCAAGCTCGAGATTTTCAGCGCCGCCATCGACGGCGGCTACGCCTGGTTGGCCGTCGTCGCCGTCGTCAACACCATCGCCAGCCTCTTCTACTACCTGCGCTGGATCGCCCCCGCCTTTGCCGCGGAACCCGAGACGTACTCGGAGGAAGTGCTCGCCCCAGCCGGACGCTGGCCGGCTCTCGGTGCCTACACCGCCGCAGCCGCGTCCCTGGCTCTCGGCGTCGCCGGCGGAGTGGTACTTCCCCTGGTGAGCGGTCCATTACTGCCATGATCGGCGGTGGTGGACCACGTTTCGGGTGAATCCACGGTGGAGGCCGACGTGCTCGCCACCCTGACGACATCCGGGGTTTCCCCCGGATGTGCCCGGTTCGTCCTCGCGCCATGCTTGTGGTAGCGGGTCGGGTGCGCCGTTCCCGTCGCAGTGACGGAAGAGGTGGGGATGATGCCGACGTTGACCAACACCGACGTGGTCCGGTTCTTCGACAAGATCGCTCACCGCTACGACCGGCAGATCGGGGTGTGCGAGCGGTTCTTGTTTCCCGGCAGCCGGCGGTGGGCCGTCGAGCACGCCCGCGGCCGGGTCGCGGAGATCGCGGTCGGAACCGGACTGAACCTACCGCTGTATCCGGCCGACGTCACGGTGGTCGGGGTCGAGTTGTCCGAACGGATGCTGGCCCTCGCCCGCGAGCGCGTGACCACCGAAGCGCTTGTTGACCGGGTCGAGCTGCACCAAGGTGATGTCCAGGCCTTGCAGCTGCCCGATGCCAGTATCGACACGGTCGTGTCCACCTTCACGATCTGCACCATCCCGGACC
The DNA here is from genome assembly GCF_014137975.1 of Halosaccharopolyspora lacisalsi. Taxonomy (GTDB): domain Bacteria; phylum Actinomycetota; class Actinomycetes; order Mycobacteriales; family Pseudonocardiaceae; genus Halosaccharopolyspora; species Halosaccharopolyspora lacisalsi. The sequence continues at coordinate 1,438,789 of NZ_JACGWZ010000001.1, forward strand.
CGGCCGCCGCAGTGCGCGAGGCCTACCGCGCACTGCGACCTGGCGGACGTTTCGTGCTGGTCGAGCACGGGCCGTCGGACAATGCGATCCTGCGTGCGGGGATGCGACTGGCCGAACACGGCACCGCTCGTCTCCTCGCCGACCACCTCACCCGCGATCCGGTGCCACTGCTTGAACAGGCGGGGTTCCGGGTCGAGGCCGTGTCGCGGGCCAAGGCCGGCATCGCCTTCCGCGTGCTCGCCAACCGACCGTGACATCCGGCCCGGATCACGCCGTTCACGTGCCGCCGGGGTCTCGACATGATCGAAATCGATTGGGCCGAGGGGTCCGAGGGCTGGCATACCCTCGGGCCCCTCGGGCAGCCACGGCGCACCGTCCTGCGCGAACCACGGTGGTGGTGTACCGGGAGCGCGGAAGGGAAGGAGGTCAACGCCGCTGCGGCGAGTGCTCCGTACCGATCAGCGGTAGTGGTGCCGTCTGTTCCTCCGAAGCCTCCTCTGAGCGGGGTTCCGCACCGTATTCCGGATTGTCGGTGTCTCCGCTGGTCGTGTTCTCGGTACGAGCGGGTTCGGCGGCGAGGACGCTGCCGATCGCGCAGGCCGTGGCCATGACGACGATGGTCGGCGCCACGGGCATGAGCCCGATCAAGGGTCCGGCCAGCAGCGGTCCGGCCGCTTGGCCGATGAGCAGGAAGCTGTTGGCCGAGCTGACGAAGCCGCTGCGGTGCTGCTGGGGTGCGTGGTTGCCGAAGTGCAGGAACAGCGACTGGGCCAGGGCGGCGAAGGCGAAGCCCTGCACGAGCCGCAGCGGGATGAGCAGGGCCGGATCGAGGGGGAGAGCCAGTGGCGCGATGCTGACGGCGCAGGCGGCCGCGGCGAGCGCGAAGGTCCGCAGGGGGCGCTTGCTGATGTCGTTGTGCTTGCCCCACCAGAACGAGCCGAGCAGGGTGGCTCCCCACATCACAGAGTAGAGCACGCCGACCCACAGGCTGGCCGAGCCCTGATCGGGCACGGTGTTGCTGACCTGCGCGGCGAAGACGGGGATGAGTCCGTAGACGCCGAAGTAGGCGCCGATGGCGGCCAGGGCCAGCGGTACGGCCCCGGGCACCCGCGTCACGCTGGGGCGCCGTGTGCGGCGCGATGCCCCCGTGGGCGTGTTGTCGCCGGTGGGCTCGCTGGCCGGTTCGTGCAGTCCGAGGGCACACGCTGCCGCCAGCAGGACCGCGGCGGCGGCGATGACCAGCATGAGGGGGCGCAGCCCTCCTGCTCCGACGAACACCCCTCCCGCGACCGGTCCGACCAGTGCCCCGGCGGCGGTGGCGCTGAAGGACTTGCCCAGCGACGAGCCGCGCTTCTTTCCGGAACCGACCGAGCCGGCGAAGGCCGCGGCGGCCTCGACCACCCCGCCGAGCGTGCCCTGCAGCAGACGTCCTGCAACCAGCAGCAGCGGGGTGGTGGCGGTGGCCATGACGCCCATGGCCACCGCCAGTCCCAGCAGGGCGCGCACGACCATCCACTTGCGACCGACCCGGTCACCGATCCGGCCCCAGAGGGGAGTGGCCACGGTCAGGGCCAGCGCCGGGGCGGCGATGGCCACCCCGGCCCAAGTCTGCGTCGCGGCCACCGAACCGGTGCCCATGCCCTGCAGGTAGAAGGGCATGATCGGCACCAGCATCATCAGCCCGGCGGTGTTGACGAACTGCCCGGCCCACAACAGCATCAGATTCCGGCGATGGGTCGCCCTCGAGTAACTCTGCTCCGGGGCGGCTACGAAAATCTCTCCTCGCAGCGTGCGGGTCATGAGCGCACCGCCTGCTGTGGTTCCTGCCACGGCTCGGCCAGCCCCGCCGCCCACTCGTCGTCGTAGACGAGGTCGAGGTAGCGTTCACCGCGATCGGGCAGCAGGGTCACGATCCGTGCGGGTTGCTCCAGCCGTGAGACCAGGTGCTCGAGCCCGGTCACCACCGCACCGCAGGAGCCACCGCCGAAGATCTTCTCGGTGGTCAGCAGTCGGCGGCACCCGGCGACGGACTCGGCATCGGCGACGTGGACGACCTCGTCGATCTCGTCGGGATCGAGGATCTCGGGCACCCGGCTGGCCCCGAAACCGGGAAGCTGCCGCGGACCGGCCTGCGCCCCGAAGATCACCGACCCGACGGCGTCGACGGCCACCACCTTCAGGTGGGGACTGTCCTGGCGGAGCCGCCGTGCGATGCCTTGGATGGAGCCGGTCGTCGACACCGCCGCCACGAGGTAGTCGATCGGCCCGTCGACCGCGCGCAGGATCTCCTCGCCGGCGGTGTCGTGGTACGACCGCCAGTTGCGGTCGTTGGCGTACTGGTTGACCAGCACGGCCCCGGAAGTGGAGGTCACCAGTTCCCGGGCGCGGCGCACCCGGGTGTGCAAGTAGCCGCCGGAGTCGTCGGGCTCGGTGACCATGTCGACATCGGCGCCGAACAGCTCCAGCAGGCGCAGGTTCGCCGGCGAGGTCTTCGGATCGACCACGGCGGTGAACGACAGCCCGTGCAGGCTCGCCGCCATGGCAAGGGCGATGCCCAGGTTGCCCGAAGTGCTCTCCACCAGACGCATCCCCGGTCGCAGGCTACCGTCACCCAGGCCCTGCTCGACGATGTAGCGCGCGGGGCGATCCTTCATGCTGCCGCCTGGGTTGAGCATCTCCAGCTTGGCCAGCACCTCCGCGTGCGGCTCGGGAAAGCAGCGGTCGAGACGCACCATCGGGGTGGATCCGACACAGTCGAGTACCGAATCGTGAATCAACGCGAACCTCCTGACAGCGACCCGAACCGGTCGACGGTGGTGGTCGCTGAAAACGAGTTGGGGAAACCTGAGAAGGAACTGAGGAAGTTCTCCGAGGGGAGCGTCCTGCACGAGAGGGTGGACCGATGTCACCGTGCTCCTGACAGATGTCGGGAGCAGTCGTCGATCGAGAAGCAAAACGCCTTCACGAAAAGGTGCTGCTTCAGCAGATGTTCATCGCCCGTTTTCCGGTGAGAACGCTTCCTCGCGCTCGCATCACGTTCGTGACACGCAGGTGAATGTCAGAAGATCCGTTCCGGACGGCCGCCAGGGCGGTCGGGACGACCACTGCCGGTGGCGAGTCCGCAACCAGGACAGGAGGGGGCGGCCGAAGGTGATCCCGATGGCGGCGACGAACAGCCGAGGGCCCAGGTCGACCATGTCGGAGTGAGTGAAGCGAGCAGGGGGTGTCCAGGAAAAAACCGGCCCCGCGTGGCAATGTGGAGACTCGTCGCCATGTCGGTGATCACCATCGGCTCGGGTGGGGTGTGCTGAACCCGAGCCATCCGCCGAGGACGGTCCGGACTCCTGCGTCCCCTGCCGCAGGGTGTCCATTTCGGAAGCGCCGGGCGCTGTGTGGCTCATCAGCGCTGCGTGCGCGGGTAAACCGTGCGTCGGAAGCAGACTGAAATGCCCGATGAGGAAGCCGACAAGAACAATGGGCAACGCGAGGAACGCCTTCCGGGCGTGCCGCCGAACGGTCAACTCCCTCATGGTCACCACCGTAGGTTCCGTTCCTCGTCCCAGCTAACTCGTGTGCTTTCTCTTGCACGAACGGCCACCAGTGTGTGGTGAGGGTGAAGTGAACTGGTGGGATCACGGTGGTATAAACGCGCAACCATGTTCGTGGTCTCCCGATGTGGGTGATCTTGTACTAGCAACCCTAGTAGAGCCCTTCGTGGTTTTTTCTCCGGGGTGGAGCTGTGGCGGATGCGTCGCCAGGGTGATGCCTGCGGTCGGTACGCGTTCGAAGCGCATGACCGAGCGCTCGACCGCGGTCGTCGTTCCCGATCTCTGGACTAGTGCGCGTCGTGTCCGGGCTTCCGAGGCTCGTTAGTACTAGCGACCTTAGTAGGAAGGAGGGTTGGCGGCAGGTGGCTTGACCGCTACCCCGAGGTCGCAGCCACCGGGCGCTCGCCTGGGGGCGGCTTGTTGGTGGCGTTCGGGGGTCGTGCAGGGGGCAACCGCGGGAGCAACGTGGGAAGCCCGTCCGTCGAAGCGCTGTCTCAAGGTGAGTTGTGCAGCTGCCGGGGTACCGAGACGAACAAAGGAGTGACGCGCGACAGATGGCACACCGATCGAACCGGTTCGTGCGCGCAGGCGCAGCGACGACGGTTGCGCTGACCTTGGGCTTTGACCCACCTGTGGCCACCGCGGAACCGAGTCCACCATCGTCGAGCAGTTCCGAGTCCCTCCAGCGGTACAAGAAGCTCGGTACGAAGGCCGCCAAGGCGAACGAGGAACTGCTCGCCGCGCAGCAGGATCTCCAGCGCAAGCGCAACGAGCTCGCTGCGGCCGACGACGCCTCGGCCCGGGCGCGCGCTGCGGAGGAGGCCAGGGCGGTTCAGGTGAAGGCGCGCGGCCGCGTCGATCGGTTCATCAAGGCCCCGTACAAGGGTGCACGACTGAACACGGTTTCCGCGCTGTTGGTCAGCGAGCCCCCGGGGCGTTTCTGGATCGGCGAACCGTGCTCGTGACCTTGGCAGTGGACAAAAAGGATTCCTGGACGCGTACTCACAAGCCGTGGAGCGAGCAGAACAGGCGCGCACGGCTGCCGAAGCGGCACGGCGCCGCGCTCGTGAAGCCGCGAACGCGGCCGAACGGCTGACCGAACAGCTCACGACGCGGAAGGCGGTAGCTGGAGGACGAGGCCGTGCAGGTGCGTCGAGCCATGGAACAGCTCAGCGCCGAGAAGAGGACCGAGTTGAGCACGGTGCAGGACACCGGCAGCTACTTCGGCCCACCCCGAGCAGCCGACACGGCGTTGCAGGCCGCCCTGGCGAAACGCGGTTCGGAGTACGAGTGGGGTGCTGAAGGCCCCGCGGAGTTCGACTTTTCCGGACTGACGAGCTGGGCCTACGAGCAGGCGGGCATCGACATCCCTCCGGACGAGCCGGACCAGTACCGGGCCGGTCGACCGGTCTCCAGGAACGAGCTGCGGCCCGGCGATCTGTTGTTCTACGACGACGGCAGCGGTGATCCGTCGCAGATCCACCACGTGGGCATGTACGTCGGCAACGGCAAGATCATCGATGTGCCCACCGAAGGGCAACTGGTCGACGTCCGCTCGATGGAAAGCGAAGGGCACTACATCGGCGCCCGGCGCTACGCCGGTTGACCACTCGAAGGCAACGAGGTGGGCAGGCGCCTGCCCCCGTGTGGGGCTTCTCTCGTGGCTCGTGCGATGCTCTTCCGTAATTACTAGGTAAGTTAGTAATCGTGAGGATCTTTCGAGTGGGCACGAACGGTGAGCGTTCCGGTGGGGTGCAAAGCGCGGTTGGCAGTGGTGTGGAGAAAACACCCCCGGTGACGAGCAGGCGACGCTTTCTCGGCCTCGGTGCCGGTTTGGCTACGGTCACCGCCGCGCAGGCGTGCGGTGCCCCGAATGCCGAACCGGTTCGGCCGGGCAGCCGGGCGGTGCGTGAGGCCGAACGCGCTCGTCGCGCGCCGAACGCGCCCGTGGTGAGCAAGGAGTTGCTCGCCAAGCCTTCCGAAGTCGATCTCGGAGGGATCCGGGTGCCGACCTGGACCTTCGACGACCGCCTTCCGGGACCGGAGATCCGGGTACGCCGCGGGGACGTGCTGCGGGCGGATTTGCGCAACACCGTGCCCGAGGGCGTCACGATCCATTGGCACGGGATCGCACTGCGCAACGACATGGACGGTGTGCCCGCTGTGACGCAGGAACCGGTGGCTCCGGGGGAGCGGTTCCGCTACGAGTTCACCGTGCCGGACGCGGGCACGTACTTCTTCCACTCCCACGTCGGCATGCAACTCGATCGGGGGCTCTACGCCCCGCTGATCGTGGAAGACCCCGACGAGCCCGGCCGCTACGACGACGAGGTGGTGCTGGTCCTCGACGACTGGCTCGACGGTGTCAGCGCCGGTCCCGAGGCGCAGCTCGCCGAGCTGCGGCGCGAAGGCATGTCGATGGGTGGCATGGGGCACGGCGGTACGGGCGGCATGCAAGGTGGCGAAGGACACGGCGGCGCGGGCGGCGGACCGCTGGGAGCCGACACCGGCGACGTCGACTACCCGCACTACCTGATCAATGGCCGGATTCCCTCCGCCCCCTTCGTCGCCGATGCGAGGCCGGGGCAGCGGCTGCGACTGCGGTTGATCAACCCCGGGGCCGACACCGCGTTCCGGGTCGCCGTCGGCGGGCACCGCATGACCGTCACGCACACGGACGGTTTCCCGATCGAGCCGGTGGAGACCGACTCGGTGCTGCTGGGGATGGGGGAACGCTACGACGTCCTCGTCACGGTCGGTGACGGCGTCTTCCCGATCGTGGCCTCGGCCGAGGGCAAGCGGGGCCAAGCGATGGCGCTGATCCGCACCGGCTCCGGTACCGCTCCGCCTGCGACGGTGCGACCCCGCGAGCTGGCGAGCCGAACGCGGATGGCCGAGGAGCTGCGCGCGACCGAGCCCGTCCGACTACGGCCCGGAGAGCCCGACCGCACGCACACCCTGAAACTGGGCATGGACTCCTCCGCCAAGTACCGATGGACCATCAACGACCGCACCTTCGATCAGCGCGAACCCATGCCGATCCGCCGGGGCGAGCGGGTCCGACTGCGGTTCGTCAACACGACGATGATGTTTCACCCCATGCACCTGCACGGACACACGTTCCAGCTCGTGGGTGGGCGGGGTGCGGGCGCTCGCAAGGACACCGTCATCGTGCGACCGTTGGAGACCGTCGAGGTGGACTTCCAGGTCGACAATCCGGGGCAGTGGCTGGTGCACTGCCACAACACCTACCACGGTGAATCCGGCATGATGACCGTGTTGTCCTGCGTGGCTTGAGCCGTGCGGGGCCGCCGTTTGTGACGATGAGGGCTGGTCAACCGCCGAGCGCTGAGGAGCAGACAGCCGTCGCCGTCATCAGGAGAATTCCGATACCACCCGCCACCGGTAGCGAAAGGCCGACCAACGCAGCGAGTCCCGAAACCAGTATCCGCCGGGGCGGGCGAGCTACGGTTGCCCGTGATGACCGAAGGTGGCGTAGGCGGAGCGCGACGCTATCCTGGGCCATTCCCAGCGCAGGGGGTGGTGCGGTCCGTGGGGCTCGACTCATGGCGAGGAGTGCGGACCGTACGGTGACGGCACCGTACGTGCGTGCGGCGGCACGGTCGGCGGTCAGCTCGACCGCCGTACGTACGAGGGCGGGGGAACGTCCCGTCAGGGGTAGCCAGGGCGCCGAGGCCGCTAGCGCCTCGGCGATCCCCACCAGCAGATGGTGTCGTCCGCGCAGGTGTGCGCGCTCGTGTTCGATGACCGCGGCGCAGCCGGTGCCGCCGAGCTGCTCGCGCAGGCCCTCGGAGACGACCACGAATTCCCGGCGGCCTGCGACACTGTAGGCCAGCAGCCCGCATGCGGCAGCCACATCGTCGGGATGGGCCCGGGGGCGGTTCTCGCCGCGATCCGCAGCAGCTCGACTTGACGCCGGTGCAGGCGGCGTTGTCGGTGCAGGCGGTGAACCAGGTTGCGGACGGCGAGCACCACCGCGCTCACGAGGATGCTCAGCAGGAGTGCGGCGGTGAGGTTGTGCGCTTGGGGGGGCGGAGCCGTGCCGCAGGCTGTTCCAGCAGTGGTGCATCAGCTGCAGCAACCGGGGCAGACCGCTGTGCGTGGGCAGCAGCGCAGCCAGCAGGGAGCCGGTCACGGTGAAGAACGAGGTGCCGACGAGCACGCCCCACAGCACGAGCACTCCTTGCGGATCGACTCCGCGCCGGAGGAGCGCGTGCAGTATCGAAGGTGTGCACCATGCCACGGCCAGGACTCCGAACAGGAGCGGCAGCAGCCCCGTCATTTCCGGGACCGCCGCCGCAGCCCACGCCGGAGCACGACGGTTTCCTCGTCGGAGGCGGACTGCGCGAAATGCAGCAGCACCCCCTCCGGATCTCCGCTGGACTCGAGCAGCTCTCGCACCGCGCGACTGGCTGCTTCTTGCCTGCCTTCGCGTGGTGCGTACTGGTAGGAGCGGCTGCTGAGCTCACGGTCGACCCACCCCTTGCGGTACAGGTTGTCCAGCACGGTCATGACGGTGGTGTAGGCGAGTTGGCGCGATCGGTTGAGCTCGGGTGAGCACCTCTCGCACCGACAGCGGTGTATCGGACCGCCACAGCGCGTCCATCGCCGCACCTTCCAATTCACCTAACCCCTGCATGGCACCTTCCTCTCGCTTTCACGGTGAGAAGGTACGGCTACCGCCGGGCGCAACGCGCCAGTGGCGCAAGGGTCGGGTGAGGCCGCCCGTCGCGTTCGTCGTGGCGATGCGTCTCCCGAAGCGGCCTGGTGGTGATCGAGTGGTCCGAGCGTGGCCAGGAGATCGGCGGTGTCACCGTGCTGTGTGCGATTGGCGCACTAGTCTGGTTAGTAGTGAGTTGGTCCGTGTCTACACGACTGCAGGGGGGCGTCATGATGGACGGTATGGGTGGCATGGGGGTGGGAATGCTGCTTTGGGGGCTCATCGGCCTCGCCCTGCTCGTGCTGATCATTGTTGCGATCGTGTGGCTCGTTCGTCATTTGCTCACTGGAGCGGAGTCTCGAGCTGATCGGGCCGAGCAGGAACTTCGGCGCCGCTACGCTGCCGGGGAGATCGATGCGGACGAATACCGATGGCGGAGGAACGACCTGCGCGAGGAGTGAGCCCTGGGGCGGTGTCACCCAACCGGGCTGCTGCTCTCGGCCCATTCGGTGGCCCGGCCACGGCAGCGGCGATTCCACCGTGATCGGCGAATGCGTGGACGGGGACGGGCGGTGCGTACCCGGGCCTGTTGAAGCTGACAACAGCATGATGCTGAATGTGCCTCCGCTGTCAGCAGTGCCCCTGGAAACCGGTGAACAAGGCGGTGATCTGGGGTTTCCACGTCGCGGGGTCGATGGAGCAGTGGTCGGCACCGATGGCCGTCAGCGCCGGGCCGGTTGCCACGGTGAGAGGCAGCACGAGGACGAGCAGTGCCAGAGCTGCCCCGGTCACGCTCGGTGCGAGTCGCAGGGGTGAGTGCGCGTCGATGAGCCGGCGCACCCGGGCAGCTGCCGTGCTTCCTCTCGCCGCGAGTGTCGCGGCGGGGCTGCGGCCGCTGTTGAGGGTGAGCAGGGCTTCGGCGAGGGTGAAGCGGTCGGTGTTGCGCACGGCTGCGTCGTCGGCGGCGAGTTCGACGAGCCGGGCGATCTCGGAGTGGGCGGTGCGGAACGTGCGGCTGTGCGGGAACGCGTTGGCGATGGCACCGGCGAGGAGCAGGATCAGGTGGTGGCGATGGCGCAGGTGCGCGCGCTCGTGCGCGAGGACCGCGCGGAGCTGGTCGGCACTGAGTGCTTGCAGAGCACCGGTGGTCAGCACGACGCGGTCTTGTCCGCCCGGCAGGCAGTAGGCGGCGGCCGAGGTGTGTTCGAGCAGGGTCGTGTCGTCCGGGCCATCGCGACCGACGAGCGCGAGAGTGTGCTGGTGCGCGCGCCGCTGCCGACGTGCCTCCCAGGACACCTTGGCCAGGTGGTAACCCGTCCGCATCGTGACGACGGTCGCCAGGGCGAGCCCGGTGCCGCCCAGGAGGGCGCCCGCCGGGGTCGCGTAGCGCTGGCGGATGAGCATCGAGCACGCTTCGAGGAAGTCGGCGATCCCCGAGCTGACGGGTGCGGAGGGGACCAGCAGGCTCATCCCGCCCAGCACCACCGACGACAGCGTCGAGGCCACCAGGACTTGCCAGGCGAGGATGCCGAGGTTGGGTGCGCGGTCGAACACGCGGAACCGGAACATCACCGGGGCGACGACCAGGGGAAGGAAGGCGGCGTAGGCGAACAGTGCCAGGGCGACCATCATGAGCGGTCTTCCGCGTTCTTCGCGGCATCCAGGGCGGCCTGCAGTTCGGAGACCTCGTCGGGGTCCATCTGCTCGACCAGCCGCACCAGGGTGGCGGTCCGGTCCGGGGTCGAGGAAAGGACCTCCTCGACCAGTCCCGCCGTGTATTCCTCCCGGCTGTGGGTGGCCCGGTAGCGCCAGGCGCGGCCGTCCTTGTGACGCTGCAGCCACCCCTTGCGGTAGAGGATCTCGGTCACCGTCTGCACGGTGGTGTAGGCGGGTGTGCGCTCGTGATCGATCCGTTCCAGGATGTTGCGAACCGTCAGCGACTCGTCCGCGTCCCAGACGGCGTCCATGATCTCTGCTTCGAGCTCCCCGAAACCGCGCACAAGTCCTCCCTCGCCACAGGCACCGCTGTTGGCACCCGGTTCCATAGTAGGTCCGGGCCGGAACACCTCAACCGCACCCGGTTCACTACGAGCGGCAGGAAGAACCGTGACCACTCCTGCTGTGGTACTCCGAGCCGCACTGGATCACGTGCCGGGGAGATCGATGAGTGCGAGCGCTGCCGACGTGGGGGCGAGACGTGTACTCGACAAACCGGCCTGTTCGGTGGTCTCGACTCCGAAAAGAGCCTGACTGAAAGCAGGGGTTGACGGAGGAGCATGGTGAGTTGTGTCTGCCATGTGAAGGGCCGGTCGGGCAGTACTCGGGGTCGATCGTGGACAGTGCTGGTTCGGTTGCAAGTGTCACTGGTAACGCGAGCACCGCAGGACAGCCACCGACACGGGGAAGCATTCGCGAAAACGCACAGCTACGCTTGCTTGAGCGTGTACTGCCGGACCACGTATGGCCTGTGGTTGTTCCGTGGGGTGAGCCGGTCGGAACTCGTCCTTGACGAAGGCGAAGTGATCCGTCCGGGGCGGAGGGCGCCGCCGCCCCGGACGTCCCGGCACTCTCAGACGTTGCTGCCCTGCCGTGGTGGGCAGCCTCGGGCGGCGAAGCTCTCGACGTGCGACGCTGCAGTGGTGTGGGTCATCTGCAGGGTCGTGTGATCGATACCGAACCGCTCACCGAGTAGCTCGATCAGTCGGTGCCTGACGGAGTCGAGATCGGCCTGATCGTCGACAACGACGTGCGCGGAAAGGGCGGGGAATCCGGAGGCGACTTCCCAAATATGGAGATCGTCGATCTCGGTGACCTGTGGATCGGAGGTCAATGCATTGCCGATCTCTTGCGGATCGACACCTCGTGGTGCTGCTTGGAGGAACACGCGCGTGGATTCGCGCACCAGGGCGACGCCAGCCTTGAGCATGAGAGCTGCCACGATAAGTGCGGCGATGCCGTCGGCGCGCGTGAACCCGGTAGTCAGTACCACCACACCGGACACAGTGGTGCCGATGAAGGCGTAGAGGTCGGTCAGGACGTGCTGGAAGGCGCCTTCGACGTTGAGGCTGTCGCGGTCGGCCTTGGCCATTGTCCACGTGGCGAGGAGGTTGACCACGATGCCGATGGCGCCGACGACCAGAACGGTGAGGCCTTCGACCTCGGGCGGATCGATCAGTCGGTGCACACCTTCGTAAGCGAGGTAGGCGCCCAGGGTGGTGAGGGTGAGGCCGTTGACAGAAGCGGCCAGAGTGCCTGAGCGCTTGAGCCCGAAGGTGTAGGCACCGAAGCTGCCCCACGTGCTCAAGCTCATGGCGATCAGAGCGAAAGCAATCGAGGCCGTGTCGGTGAGCATGTGCGCAGCGTCCGACAGCAGTGCCAGCGAGTTGGCGAGGACGGCCGCGATGGTTTCGCCAACCATGAAACCGCCCAAGAGCACCAGGGCGAGGGTCAACTTCTTCTTGTCGGTGTGTGGTCCGACTCCGTGGCCGTGGCCGTGGCCGTGGCCGTGGTGCTCTTTACCGGTGGAGTCTTGGTTGCTCTGCCGCACCGGCCGCCTCCAATGCATCAATAGTTGCGCATACGATCAAGTATCAACTTACAAACACTTGCGCAAGTACGCAAGTAATAGACTGTTTCCGGAACACACCGGATCCGGGAGGAGGTGCCGGGTGCCCCAGGCGGATCACCCGAACCAGTCGTCGAAGCACGAACCCCGTTCGCGCCATCCCGAGCGTGTTGCGACGGCGAGGGCTGCGTTGCCCGGCGAGGATGCCCTTTTTCGAGTGACGCGGTCACTGCACCTGCTGGGTGAGGCAGCGCGGTTGCGCATCGTCGTCGCTTTGCTGGCAGCCGGAGAACTGTCGGTCAACGACCTCGCGGTGACGATCGGTCTGTCCGAGGCTGCTACCTCGCAACATCTGCGCCTTCTCCGTTCGGAATCCATGGTCGGGACCAGACGAGAAGGGCGCACGATCTACTACTCACTCGACGATGACCACGTCCGTGAACTCGTCGAGTTGGCGCTCGCCCATGACGGTCACCGCGACTGACCGGTGCGTTCGGGAGGACGCATGTGTTCTCCGGGGGCTCGCGGGACCTGGCCGCAGGTTCGGAGTGAGCTGCGGCCGCATGGCCGAGGGTGAACTGTTGAGACGTGGGCGTGGGGTCTTCTGGTCGTGCTTCTGTCGTAGCCGAGCTGATCGGCGCGACGAAGGCGAATCGAGGCTTGCGTACGGTACCCCCCTACCCTCGGGTCGCTGCGCGTTGAGAAGCTGCCCGCGAGACCGTCTCGAGTGCAGAGCTCGAGACGGCTCTGGTCCCGTGTCCGAAGACAGGATCCCGAGCACGTTCGTTACCGACTGCTTACGCGGTGTCGGAAGTTCGTCGGCTCGGTCCTACGGGCACGTCATGGCGATGGTGGGGCAGCGTTCGACTGGCCTTCCCCCGCTGGACCGGACACTCGAGATGATGGGATCCGAGTAGTGACAGAAGCAGGAATGGCGCTTCTGGCTTTTCTGCTGGTCAGCAGCGCGCACCATAGCCCTGTCGTGACCCGGTGGGTCACGGAAGTGGATTCCGACGGCCTCGTGCCGTGCGACGAGGGCTCGTACCGCCAGGTCCTGTACGGTTACTGCTTGGACTCCGCCAGCGCGGATTCGATCGCGGCTGTCAGCTCCATGGTGTTGTTGCCGCCCTCGTAGCGCCGGCCGTTGACGAAGAAGGTGGGCGTGCCGCGGACGCCGCTGGCGCGGCCGGAGGCGATGTCGGCGTCCACCCGGTCCATGTGTCTGCGCACGCGTCGGCTGGTGATCACGTCTGCGGGGAGGCCGACCTGCTCGGCGTGTGCTGCCAGACCGTCTGTATCCAGCTGTCGTTGGTGGGTGAACAGTTGTTCGTGCATCTGCCAGAACCGGTCCTGGGCCCCTGCCTCCTCCGCGGCAAGTGCGGCTCTGCGCGCGTTCGGGTGCAGCGAGTCGATCGGGTAGTGCCGAAACACGAACCGCAGCTGACTCTCGTATCGCGCTCGAAGAGCGTGCAGCACCGGATGCATCATGCCGCAGGACGGGCACTCGTAGTCCGCGTACTCCACCAGTGTGACCGTGGCGTTCTCCGGTCCGAGAACGTGGTCGTGCTCGGAGACGGGTTCGGCCAGCGTGTCTGGCAACTGCTCTGCGGGCGTGTCTTCCCCGGGCGGGGCGCACACCGCTCCTCGGTTCCAGGCCAGCCAGAAGATCACCCGCCCGATGATCGCCGCCAGCAGCGACCCTGCCAGGATCCCGACTTTCGCCTCGGTGCGCAGTGCCTGTTCGGCGAAGGCCAGCTCGGTGATGAACAGCGATACCGTGAACCCGATCCCGGCCAGGGCCGCGCCGCCGAGTAGCTGGCCCCACACCAGCTGACCGGGGAGCGAGCCCAGCCCGGAGCGCAGTCCGACCCAGCTGCCCAGAGCCACACCGGCGAACTTGCCGACCACCAAACCGGCCACGACGCCGTGGGTCACCGGCGAGGTCGCTGCCCGTGCCAGCGTGTCCGCCCCGAGCGGGATGCCGGCGTTGGCCAGTGCGAACAGCGGGATCACGGCATAGCTGGTCCACGGGTGCAGGCGGAGTTGAAGGCGCTCGTTCGGCGGCACCGCGGCCTGCAACTCGCGCCGAGCCGCATGGCCTCGCTCCGGCGTGGGATTTCTCGTGAAGGCCTGGGCCAGCTCGCCGACGCGCAGCACCCGCACGTCCGGTGGGACGTACACCCGGACGAGGGCACCCAGCGCCAACCCGACGACAGTGGGATGCAGCCCGGACTCGACGGTCAGCACCCAGATCGCCACCGCCAGCACGGTGAACAGCGGAGCCCACCGGATACCGACCCGCCGCACCACCAGCACGAGCACGAACAGCACGACAGCGGCCACCAGCGCGGAAACGCTGATCTCGTTCGTGTAGACGATCGCGACGACACCGATGGCTCCCACGTCATCCACGACAGCCAGGGTCAGCAGAAACACCCGCAGCGGATCCGGGCACCGCGGCCCGACCAGCGCCAGCACTCCCAGCACGAACGCCGTATCGGTGGCGATCGGGATGCCCCACCCGATCGCTCCCGGGCCTCCGGCGTTGATCACCAGATACAGCACAGCGGGAAGTGCGAGCCCACCCAGTGCGGCCAGCAGCGGAACCGCCACCATGCGGCGGTCGCGCATCTCGCCGAGGGTGAACTCGCGGGAGACCTCCATCCCGACGACGAAAAAGAACAGGGCCATGAGCCCGTCGTTGATCCAGTGCCGCAGATCCAGCTCCAGCTCCAGCACGCCGATGCGCACCGCCAGCGGGGTGTGCCAGAGCGTCTCGTAGCTGGCGGTGAACGGGGAATTGGCCCACACGATCGCGACTACGGTCGCTGCCAGCAACAGCAGCGTGCTGCTGGCCTCGGTGGCCAGGAACGCCTGCACCGCCCGCGGCAGAGATCGGGTGGCGGTGGACGCGGGCAACCTCATCGGGCAATGGCCTCCAGACGCGGTACACGGCGAGATCGGCCCCACCCGAGCGGGTCAGCCAAGTCGCGTCGATAAGACGTGGCTGCGGGATATTCTGCGCACACCGAACACTGATCGCACGCGACTCACCAACGCCCCTAACCTCACGACGTCCGGAGAGCACGGCTTCGCCGTGGCTGAACAACCCCGCTCCGGCCGCCACGTGGCTCTACACCGGATTGCCGGTCACAGCAGTGTGAGCCCTCGCCATTACGTGGGTGCTCGGCAAGAAGGACAAGCACATGCGCCTGCTTGCGGCCTACGGCATCCACATCGACCCATGCACCAACAAGGTCACCAACCAGCCCCATGAGGTGCTCCGGGTTCTCCAAGGACCCTCAGACCGGCGGTGTGGACGAGGCCAGGTCATTTCACCGAGCTGGTCACCACCATCGACTTCCTCCACGCCCCCGAACGCGTTGCCGCGGCACCGGCCCTTGCCAACGACTCCCGGTCGTTGGCGGCACGACGCGGCCTGTTCCCGCAGACGTGGAACTTCCGGCGGAGGGCTCGTGTTGCCGGACGAGACGACGGGGAGGTCGCGACCGCAGACGTCCCGGAGGCCACCGGAGGCCACGTCACGTGTCGAGGACGCGGCCTTCGGGACAGCCCTCTCCCTGCTCGACGGCGATACCGCTGAGCCGGTGCGTCACGGTCGTTCCCGCTCGCGGGAACGACCGGACTCACCGGTCGACGCGGTGCGCATCACCCGGTCGAGTCGCTCCTGCCGGGTGCGGCGCATCCGCTCGACCGTGTCCGTGTCCGGCTGCTGCTTGACCACGGAGGATTCGAGCGTGTCACGGCGCGACAGGGTGGGGTAGAGCTGTTCGGCGAGCGCGTCGAACAGCTCCCCGCCGCCGAGGAGGGCGGTGGCCAGCGGGCCGGCCGCCGTCCAGCGCGGAGCCAGTCCTTCGGCGACGAGCCGGTCGACGTCCTCGGGCGCGGCGACCCCGGAATCGACCAGCTCCGCGGCCTCGCGCAGCAGCGCGAACTGCAACCGGTTGACGACGAATCCCGGAGCGTCCCGGCGGAGCCGCACCGGGTTCAGTCCCAGGTCCGCGAGGATCTCCGCGAAGCGGTCCAGGACCACCGGACTCGTGCGCTCCCCCGGAACGAGCTCCATGACGCGGAAGAGCCCCGGTGGGTTCAGGTGGTGGGTTCCCGCCAGCATCGCCGGGTCGGCAAGCCCGCGGGCGATGTCGCTGACGGTCAGCGACGACGTGTTGGTGCCGAGCAGCGCATCCGGTGCCGCTCGCTGAGCCCGTGCCAGCTGCTCGCGCTTGAACTCCAGGTCCTCCGGCAGCGACTCGATCACGACGTCGGCGTCTTGGCAGGCTTCCTCGGTCTTCGCGGCCCACCGCAGGTGCCACTGCCCCGCGGTGCCGTCCGCGCCGGCGTCGCGAACGCGCGCCAGGGCGTGTTCGGCGCTGGTCTTCGCCGAGGTGGTGATGACGACGCTGTGGCCGGCCCGGCCGTACTGGGCGGCCACAGCAGCCCCCATGCGCCCGGCACCGAGAACGGCCACCCGGAGAACACGTCCCACCGACGTCGTCATCACTCGCTCCTCATCCGTCAGATCCGGCAGCTTTCGATCGGGTTCGGTGAGTTTACGTCTCGGAGGTGGCGTTTCCCGCCCCAGGCCGTCCCCGGCGGATCCCACGGTCGACGTCGGCCGCCCGTCGACGACCGCCGGCTGGGCGGCTGCGGCGCCCGACCGGTGACTGGGGCTCGTCGTTCGCGAGCGGACCAGCAGGAGTGGTCGTGCCCGGCACCGGCGAGGAGGTCAGGTGCGGAACGGGTCGGCGACGTGCTCGGTGAGGTCGGTGACCGAGTTGATGACCCGGTCCGGTTGGTGGGGGCACTGCGCCGCTGTGTTCTCGTCGGAAGGCCCGGACAGCACGAGAACGGTGTGCGTGCCGGCTTCCATCCCCGAGCGGACGTCGGTGTCCATCCGGTCGCCCAGCACGACCGTGTGGGCCGCGTGCGTGCCCAGGGCGCGCAGCGCGGAACGCAGCATCAGCGGGTTGGGCTTGCCGACGTAGTAGGGCGGACGCCCGGTGACCCGTTCGCTCAGGGCGGTGACCGCCCCGGTCGCCGGCCGCGACCCTTCCGCTCCCGGCCCCTTCTCGTCGGGGTTCGCGACGAGGAAGCGGGCACCGCCTTCGACCAGCCGGATCGCTGTGGTGATCGACGCGAAGCCGTAGCTTCGGGTCTCGCCGATGACGACGTAGTCGGGGTCGTGATCGGCGAGCACGTACCCGGCGTCGGCCGGCGCTGTGGTCTAACCCGGCTTCGCCGACGGTGTATGCGGAGCCGCCGGGGCGTTGCTGGCTCAGGAACTTCGCGGTGGCCATCGCTGATGTCCAGATCGAGCTCTCCGGTACGTCGAGCCCGCAGTCGTTTAGCCGGACCCGCAGGTCGCGGGGCGTGCAGACCGAGTCGTTGGTGAACACCAGGAAGGGGATCTCGTGCAAGCGGAGTGCGGACAGGAAAGCTTGCGCTCCTGGCACGACGTGCTGTTCGTCGGGCATGAGCACGCCGTTGAGGTCCATCAGGCAGGTCCAGGGGGCTTACGTCGGTCACGCCTGCGTGATCCACCTGAACCTCCGGTGCAGCCACCGCAGATGGTGAGCTCCGACCACCCTACGGCGGCTGTCGGCGCCGTCCTGAAGTCCTTCAGCTCCCGCATGAGGTGGTCGAGCGCAGGACCAGCTGCCAGCGCTCGACGTCCAGCTCCACGGCCACGTCGGAGTTGGGGTGCGGCCGGTGTAGCGGTCGAGGCCCACCGCGGTCGTCCCCGGCCCGCTCCCGCAGTACTCGACCTCGAGATCGGTGCGGACGACCCGCACCAGAGTGGGGCGACGATCCGCGCCACGGCGACCAGATCGGTCACCCCCTCGCCGAGCCCCTCGTCCCACGATCACCCAAGGCGAGGACATGGCCGCCGTAGCGAACTCGAGGTGACAGTCAGCTCGGCGATTCCCGGGCCGCGATGACCGGGGCGAACGGTTCTCCTCACCACGGCCCAGTAACGCGACATGCAAGGGTCCTCACATGCAGCCGGGCGGATAGTGCGCAGCTAGCCCCTCCGGCACGATGGAATTCCCACATCGCTGGGCTGCGGGTTGACCTGCGCCTTGGCGGTGGGGGTTTCTTTATTGTAGGTGATCTGTACCCCGAGGGCCTGGTAGACGGGGGCTTCGTGCTCGGGGGCGGCCCGGTGCAGGTGACGGGCCAGTTCGTGGCAGTTGTCGAACAGTTGTGCGATAATATCGGGGTTGTGGCTTCGTGGGGCCTGGGCATCGCGCAGGGTGGCTTGGGCGCGGGCTTGTTCGGCTTCGACGTCGGCGATCCAGGAAGCCACTGTGGCGGGGCTGACGCCTTCGTCGAGGGCCTGGCGGTACTGGGCGAGTTTGCGTTGACAGTCCTGCTGGGTGGCGCGCGCGGTGGCAATGGCCTCGGACTCGCGTGAGTTCTCGTGTTGGGCGGCCGCGCGGAGGTGGGACAGAGTGTCGTCGAGCCGCTCGGGAGCGAAGGCGCTGGCCAGCCAGCCGTCCAGATGGGGCAGGACATCGATTTCGCGCAGGTAGACGTTGGCCGGGTGGGCCTTGGTGTGGGCGAGGGCGACGTCGTCGACGTCGATCAGGGATTCGCGTTTGTATTGCTTGTTCCAGACCTGGTGTCCGGTGTAGCGGGGGTTGGTCAGGATGGTGCGCACGGCACCTTTGGACCAGGCGGTGGTCGAGCGGTGCGGGTTGCGGGCCCGGTCGTGGGCCGACGGTGAGAGGATGCCGTCGCGGGTGAGTCCTTCGGCGATGGCGAACAGTCCGGCCCCGGCGAGGTATTCGGCGAAGATGCGCTGCACGACCGGGGCGGTGTCCGGGTCGGGAGTGAGGGTGTGCAGCCGTTTACCGTCGGCGGCCTTGCCCGGATTGGGGTGCGGCCCGGCGTCGACCAGCCGGTAACCGTAGGGCGGCCTGCCGCCGAGGTAGCGGCCCTCCAGTCGGGCTTGGGATTGCATGGCGGTGCGCACGCGGACTTTGATGCGGTTGCGTTCGCCCTTGGACATGCCCCCGAACACGCCCATGATCAGATCGTGGGCCTCGGAGCCCGGATCGATGGGCCCGCCGACCTCGGGCACCCACAGCCCGACCCCGTAGTGGTCGAACACGGGAAACGTCAGGCTGTACTGGTTGCCGTAGAACGCGCGCTGGGGCTCACCGATGACCACCGCATCGAACCCCCGGTCTGGGTCTTTGAGCGCGTCCAGCAGCCGGGTGGCCTCGCTGCGGCGCTTCCACGGCAGTGACCGGGAATGGCCGATGTCGAAGTACTCGACCACGATCTGCCCGTGAGCCTCGATCAGAGCTTGGGCACGAGTGCGCTGCCAATTGCGTGAGGTCTCCGGGTCCTGCTGGTCCTCCGTGGACACACGACCATAGAAATCAAACCGCAGATTCATCGCAGGGTTTTTCCTTGCTGTGAGTCGGAATCGGTGTTGTCCCGATTGTCGCTCGTGTACAGGTGAAGAAGAAGGCGCAACAATGATCGGGCTGCTGCTGGAGTGAGTTTCGGTGGCTCGTCGGGAAGTTCGAGATAGACCCCTTGCCAGGAGGAGCGGTTGCTGGGTGAAGTGCTCGATTGCTGTGAAGCTGGGATCACTCGGAGCCTCCGACCGAGATGGGTACGGACGACGTCTGTCGCCCCTGAACTGCGATGTGCCGGGCCGGTTTGGGACATGTCGTACCTAGATGTTGCGGGCTATGACGTTGGTGACACGGTGTCGGACTGACGGACTTCGGAGGTCACCGCTTGATGGGTCGTGGTGCCCGCGTCACGCCGTGCCGACGCTGGCGACCAAGCGTGATTCTCTGAGCACATGGATCCGTCGATTCGACTTCACCAGATCCTCCCACTGGTCGAACATCAGCACTCGGTGATCGAGCAACTGCGGGCTCGGCATCCGAAGGTGACGACGGCCCGTCAACTCGCCGAGCTTGTGGGAGTCAGCTCACGCACGATTGAACGGGACGCCGCTCGTCTGCGAGAGGCAGGAGTCCCGCTCGAGGTGACCGTTGGCCTGCGAGGTGGGTATCGACTCGCTGCCACGGACCGCGACTGTCAGGTGCGGCTGTCGCCAGGTGAGGTCTCCGCTCTCATCGCTGCCTTGGTGTCGATCGGCCCGTATAGCTCGGCCACCGCCCGAAGTGCCTTCGACAAGCTCATCGCGGCCCTCGGCTTGAGCGAGGACCCAGAGCAAACGCCGACATAGCCCTGACGGAATTCGCTCTTAGAGTCGAAGACATGAACAACTCCGAGATTGACGACTACCTCACTCGCTACGCAGCGACGCTCACGACCTTCGACTCCAAGGCCGCGGCCGATCTGTGGGCTACACCCGGAATGATCATCGACGCCCGCTTCGCCGGCGTGCTCAACGACCGCGAGTCCATGGCCCAGGGCTTGGAGCAGTCATACCCGCTGTACCGCGAGCTCGGGCTGGCCTCGGTCAGTTACGAGCGCCTGGACACCCAGAACCTCACCGATGCGATCAAGCTTGTCCAGGTCCGCTGGCTCTTCAATGACGCGGACGGCAACCAGCTCACCGACAGCACCGCCTACTACATCGTCCGCCGTGATAACGACGGACTGCACGCCTGTGTCTGCGTCCAGACTGATGACGCCGAGAAACTGCAGACCCTTGCCGCCGAACGTGGCATTGACCTAGCAAAGTTCACGAAGAGCTGAATCGACGCAGACGTGAAGCTTCCCTCCCGACCCGCAGTCACGGAGGCCCGCACATGCCTCACCGGAACGCGCCTTTGAACGTCGAAGGGCGGCGACGCCTGATCGAACGTTGCCGAACTCGTCCGATTGCGCATGTCGCGGCTGAGATGGGCATCTCACGTGCCTGCGCGTCGAAGTGGGGCAACCGGTGGCGACGACACGGCGACGCCGAGTTCATCGATCGTTCCTCGACGCCACACCGGAGCCCGAACGCGGCACCAGCCTGGGTCATTGAGCAGGTCGAGACCTGGCGACGCGAACGCAAGTGGTCCGCCCAACGCATCACCGACGAGCTCGCCGACCTCGACTTCACGATCAACCGCCGCACCGTGACCCGACACCTGACTCGGCTCGGGCTCGGTCGACGCCAGTTCATCGACCCAGACGGGGACAACAACCGCAAGCCAGGCAAGATCACGGCTCGCTGGCCCGGCCACGTGGTGCACCTGGACGTGAAGAAGGTCGGTCGAATCCCCGATGGAGGCGGGTGGCGAATCCATGGCCGCGACAGCAACCAGTCCAAGGCCGCCGGTCGCGCCAAATCAGCTGGAGCAAAACGCGGCTACATCTACCTGCACTCGGCCGTCGATGGTTTCTCCCGACTCTCCTACACCGAGCCCCTCAGCGACGAGAAGGGAGCAACCGCGTCGGCGTTCCTGGCACGAGCGAAGGTATGGTTCGCTGCCCACGGCATCGCCCACATACACCGCATCGTCACCGACAACGGTGCCTGTTATCGCTCCAACGACTTCGCACGGATCGTTGACGATCAGACCCGGCATCAGACGACTCGGCCGTACACCCCACGCCACAATGGGAAGGTGGAGCGCTACCAGCGCATCCTGGCCGAGGAGCTGCTCTACGCTCGCGAGTTCTCCAGCGAAGCGGCCCGCTCCGACGCGATCGCCGTCTGGAACATCCACTACAACTATCACCGACCGCACACCGGCGCTGACGGCATGCCACCGGCCTTACGGCTTCGGACGGGCGTCACCAACGTCCGGCCCTCATACACGGCTGGCCGTGCTCACACGTTGGTTTCGTCGCAGGGCGGCCACGCGGATCGCCCATCGGTGGTAGGGGCCGGTGACCGCCTCGGGCACGGACAGCTCTGGGTGGCATTGCCCCTCGACAAGGCGCTCAAACATGCAGACCCTTCGTAATCCGGCCGGCGCGAATGACTGATGTTCCCTCGTTTACTCGGAGGCTGGTTCTCTGCTCCCGATCGGTCTTGATGCGCCTCGTCAGCCAGGGATGATAAGGCCGGTGGCTAGCCGTGGCGCACAGAGCACCGACTTCGTGTGTCAACCTGTTGCTCGTGTGGGAAGCGCCGGATGGGCGCTGACGTAGTCTCCGGATTGCTGCGACCGTCGAGCGAGGCGACTATGGGTGTGACAGCCGCCGGGTTTCACTGGGTTCGTCGGGCAACCACGGTCTTCGATAGTGGTGGCCGCCTCCGGCACGACCCGCGAGCGGAATTCGGTTCCCGTCTTGAGGAGAGAAACACGTGAGCACGGAACACACTCCAGCTGACGATATCGTCTATGACTTGGTCAGCGTCCAGTATCATGCTCTGCAGGGCGCCCAGAACAACGATAAGTTCCGCAGGGATGCCGAAGAGCACGACGATGTTCGGGAGTTCTTCGACGAAGTAGCCCAGCAGGACGCGTGGCGCGCGCAGCGTTGCCACGCGTTGTTGGCTCAGCTGACCGGTGGTGGCCGGGGCCTGGATGCTCGCTGAGGCTGTTTCGTGTCAGGTCCTGTTCGTGCCAGTCGGCCGATCGCCGTGCCGACGGGTTCCACTCGGGAGCGCGAGCGCCTCGGCACGCCGTGTCATTCCTGAAGCCTCGAGTGGCAGGAGTTCACGTGCTGCTAGGCAGGCCACGGAGAGGTTCCACACCGCTGCCCATCGGTTGATTCACCGTTTTTCCGCAGGCATCGACCGTTGTTGGGCCGTGGTGTAGGCGTACTGCAGGAAGCCCGAACCTGCCACGGCGGTGCAGGTCGTCATGACAGCTCGGGTGGTGCCGGGGGAGAAGGTGTAGCCCGCGAGCAGTCCGGAGGCGACCCAGGAGGATAGGCAGAACGGACACGAGACCAGTTCGCCCACAGCGTGTTCCATGCCCGATGCCCGCACCTCCTCGTGCAACTCAGAGGCCGCGGTGACGTCTTCGAAGCGGGTGAACGGCATCCGTATCGGGCTGGTGACGGGGTCCTTGGCGAGCGCCCGGCTGATCTTGCACGTGGTGATCGCCATGAGAGCGAGGTCGCCGCTGCCCATCCTCGGCGCAGGGCGGTGCGTAATCCGGGCGATCCCGGCCACTCCTGCGAAACCCACCGCGTAGACCGTCAGCATGACCGAATAGCCCGCGATCGGCCGGCGGGGTGCATCCCCGCTGTACTCGGCGCGCTGCTGCGCGAAGCAGCCGTACAAAGCCCTTGCTCCTCGGTGCGCAACGTTCACGCTCGCCCCCTCGCGCGATCGCGGATGGTTCTCGGCGGATCGTGCTGCTGCGGATTGCCGCACTCGTGGACGCTGCAGGTGGTTGCGGAACACAGCGATGCTCGTACCCCGCGCCCGACCTCATGCGGGTGTCCCCACAGAGCGTCTTCGTGGAGCTCCCCGCCGTTATCGCCGCCCAATACGGGCTGGTCAAGTCCGCCCCGGCTGATAATCGCGGGGCAGACGGTAGATACGGTGCGTTTGGGTGATTCCGGAATGGCCCAGCCCTTCGCGCCGCAGGGTGAGTGTGCACCCCGAATACCTCAGTGCTGATCCACCGCTCGCCCGGGCCGGGCCTGTACCTCCATGGCTACCCACCCGCCAGCCGCGCTCCAACCTTGAAGTGTCCGCGCAAGCGGGAACGGTCCGCTATTCGGGCGCTTCGCGTTGGTTTTCCGCCGCTATCTCGCGGGCTTCGGTGTCGTTGGCCGCCGAGGGGGCTGATCCCGGCATGGGGCGACCGGCGCTTTCGCGGGTGAAGTACACCGCGACCGCGCCGATGACGCCGGCACCCACGAGCAGGAAGGCGGGCATCAATTCGCTGCCGGTGGTGGCGACCAACGCTGCGGCGATCAAGGGGGTGGTGCCTCCGAACACCGCCACGGAGACGTTGAACGCGATGGCCAGTGAGCCGTACCGGACCCCGACGGGGAACAAGGCCGGCAGGGCGGCCGGCAAGGTGCTGTTGAAGCACAACAGGGTGAGTCCGAGGAGCAGAGTTCCCAGGAAGACCAGCACGTAGCCGCCCTGGGACAGGGCGAAGAACGCCGGCACGCTGAGCACGAGCAACAACGCGCAGCCCACGTACAGAATCGGGTTGCGTCCCACCCGGTCGGAGAGCCACCCGCCAACGGTGACCAGGCCCATCAGGATCACCATGACGGCCAGGACGATGAGCAACGCCGGGGTGTGGGCCACACCGACCTCTTCGGACAGGTAGGTGGGCATGTACTGGGTCAACGTGTAATTGGTGACGTTGAACGCCAGCACCAGTCCCACGCAGATCAGCAGTGGCCGCCACGGCTTGACGACGGTGTCGTGCAGCTGCTCACCGACGCTGTCCTGCTGCTGGTCACGATCCTGGACGTGTTCCTCGTAGGCCGGTGATTCTTCCAGCCGCGTCCGCACGTAAAGCCCGACCAAGCCGAGCGGGCCGGCTATCAGGAAGGGAATACGCCACCCCCAGGACAGCAGCGCCTCCTGCGGCACGACAGCGGTGATGCCGGTGGCGACGGCAGCGCCGAGTACATAGCCGCACAAGGTGCCGAACTCCAACCAGCTGGCCAGGAACCCCCTGCGGGTGTCGGGGGCGTGTTCACCGAGGTAAGTCATCGCTCCGGCGTACTCGCCGCCGGTGGAAAAGCCCTGCACCAGTCGGGCCAGCAGCAACAGCACCGGTGCCCATGCCCCGATGGCGGCGGCGCCGGGGATCAGGCCGATGCTCAACGTGCCTATCGCCATCGTGATCATCGTGATGGCCAGTACCCGCCGACGGCCGATCCGATCGCCCAACGGGCCGAAGAACAACCCGCCCAACGGGCGCACCACGAACGCCGCGGCGAACATGGTGAACGTCGCGACCAGTGACCCAGCCGAGGTGGTTCCGCCGAAGAACACCTGACTGATGGGTGGCACCAGGAAGGCGAAGATCCCGAAGTCGTACCACTCCATCATGTTGCCGACCGACGTGCCACCGATAGTGCGCTTGAGCCCCCACGGTCGGATCACGGTGACCTCGTCTTGGGAGCTCTCTTGTCCTGCCGGCGTGTTACGTGCGGAACTCATCGAACCACCTTCCTTCGCCCGGGCCCGCCTGCGCTGCGACGCATCGACTGCTCACAGTCCCTCTCGGACCCTGTCCCACTACCTTGACCACGCCTGACTTGATCTACCCACGAAGCGGGCGGGCCAATCACATCGGGACGTGGCGAAGCTGCGGTTCGCCGTGGGCCAGCCTGCGGCGAGCGTCATCCTGCTGGTGCGAGGAGATCCCCTCGCCGTGGGATGGGACAGAGTATCCGGACTCGTGCTGCTCGTGCTTCGGTCTGCGAACCACGCCCGCCGCGCGGGCCGCCCTCGCGGAGCTGTCCTCCGGCAAGCACCGCACCCCGGACTGGCCGTCCAGCTCGTGACCGATCTGGACGGCCGACGCCGCTACGTCTCGACACCCGCTGACGGCAAAACCCATGACGCCGAAGCACTTCGTGCCTCCGGCATTCTCGACCACCTCCCGCCAGACGACCTGCTGGACGATAAGGGCTACGTCGGACTCGACATGCTCACCCCTACCAAAAACCGTCCACCGTGACCTCCTCGGCTGGGAAAAAGAATTCAACGCGCGGATCATCCGGGTTCGCCGTGTCGTCGAACGCGCCATCGTCGGCTTCAAAATCCGGGGAATCCTGTTCATCGGCTACCGGCGCCCCGAGGGACCTTCCCCCGAACCATCAACGCGGTCACCGCACTCGCCGAGTTCAGGGGTTCTGAATAACCCACCAGGTGCTCCGGCACGTGTGCGCATCGAGTGGGGAGGGTACACGCGCATTAGCGACTCGATGCGTTTCCGCATCGGTCCCCGACCGAAGCTCAGGGAGGTGGCAGCGATGCCGCAGCAGGCATGGACCCGCAAGCAGGAACGTCAGTACGAGCACATCAAGCAGCAGACCGAACAGCACGGCTCCAGCACCGAACGTGCCGAGGAGATCGCCGCCCGCACCGTGAACAAGGATCGCGCGCAGGAAGGTCACGCCCGACAGCGCAGCGGGACCGCCACCGAGGACATTTCCCCCGAACGACGCGGCGGACTGCGATCCGGCAACCGCACCGGCCCCGGCGGGCGCACCAAACAGCAGCTCTACGAAGACGCCCGCAAGGCGGGTGTGCGGGGGCGATCGAATATGACCAAGGCCGAACTCGAAGACGCCCTGGGATCCCGCAGCGACGAATCCAGCCGGTGACCGTCGGGACGGTACGCATGCACACCGCAAAGGTCTCGCTGCCGACGTTCGTCTCCTACTCCTGGACTACGCTGCTCGACCGCAGCGACGAGGCCGAAGTGCGCGAGGGACGGCAAGTCCAGAGCGTCTCGGCATGACTGGACGAGGTCGCCGTATGGCAGGGCAGTCGCCCGCCCGGCGACGCAGGAGTTCGGCCGTGGCTCGCACCGCGGCGCTTGCCCTTCCACGTCGAGCGATACGACCGGCAGCGTCACGCGACGTGCCGGCCGCGGGGCTCGGATCCTTCCTGCGTACGGAAAACGAACGAGGCTCAGCCGGTCAGATGCGAAAAACCGAAGCATTGCAAGCCTGCACACGCTGCCCGGTGTCGAAACGGTGTCGGCCCACGTGCTGACCGCACGTGAACCCTGCGGAGGGCGGGGCGGCCTCGCCGAAAGCCGACGGCAAGCCTTGCTCAACGCTTCTCGGGCAGCAGAACGCACCACTGGCACGTGATCGTCGGGAACACTGCGAACGCCCACCGTGAGACTTCGATCGCCGGCCCGGACGGAAAGAGGACAGATGGTCGACGAACCCCATCCGCTGGAGGGGAGGGACCGCACGCTGCTTGCAGCGTTGGGCTTGCCGGCCTTCGGTATCGCGCTGGCGTACACGCTGGTCACCACGTATCTGCCGGTACTCGTAGAACGCCTGTCCGGACCAGCGATCACCGGGTTCCTGATCAGCGGTGAGGGACTGCTGTCGTTGTTTCTGCCCGTCATCGTGGGTAGCTGGTCCGATTCGATCAGCACCCGCCTCGGCTCGCGGATGCCGTTCATCCTCGCTGGGACGGTGTTGACCGTGGTCGGGCTTCTGATCATCCCGGCGGACACGGGATCGCTGACGGCGATCGGCGTCGGCCTGGCCATCTTCTTCATCGGCTACTTCGTCTACTACTCGCCCTACTACGCACTGTTTCCGGACCTCGTCCCCGCTGCACAACACGGACGTTCCCAAGGAGCGCAGGGCCTGTTCCGGTCGGCGGGCATGCTGTTGTCACTGGCCGTCGGCGGTCTGCTGCTGCACCTGTGGCAACCGCTGCCGTTCCTCGTGGGCGCCGCTGCGATCACGTGCGTCACGGTGGTCCTGTACCTGTCAGTGCGGGAGCGGTGCGGGCGGGGCTCACCTCGTGATCAACCGAGTCGCAACGGGTGGTCGGTCGAGTGGGAACTGTTGCGCGACAACGACGACATCCGTAGTTGGACGATCGCCAACTCGTTCTGGGAAGCCGCGCTGGGCGCGCTCCGGGTGTTCGTGGTCCTCTACTTCACCCGGGGCCTGGGACTGTCGCTGCCGCAGGTATCCGGCGCGCTGGCACTCGTCGGGGTGGCGGTCGTGTCGGCGCCGCTGTCCGGCAAGCTCGCCGACCGCTATGGCCACCGTCCCGTCATGACGACAGCGGTGTGGATCTTCGCCCTCGGTCTCCTGCTGCCGTTGTTCACCATCAATACGATCTTCATCGCCGGGATCGTGCCCGTCGCGTGCGCGGCGGTCGTGCTCCTGACCCTGCCCTACTCCGTGCTCATGGGTCTGCTGCCCGCGCACCGGCACCACGGAGTCGGGGCAGGCTTGTTCGGAGTCAGCCGGGGGCTCGGAATCCTCGCCGGACCACTGCTGGCCGGCCTGGCGGTCCAGCTGCTCGAGCCGGTGCAGTTCCTCGTCTTCCACGAGACCGACGGCTATTCGGCCGTGTTCGGCGTGGCCAGTCTCCTCCTGCTGGCCAGCATCCCGGTACTCGGCCGGATCAGGATGGACCCGCGCGAGGCACCGGGCAAGCAAGACACCGGCGAGTGCAGAGCCGCTTCCGACAACTGAACGTCCTGGTTCACCGGCATGACCTTGGCTCGACGGAGTCCTTGGACACCGGTCCTACGCTCACCGGTGAAAAATGGTTGACGCCACCGAGCACGGCCGAGAGCCTCGGTTCGAGTTCTATCGGGCTGCCTGGTCGATGGCGGGCGCGTCCCGAGCAGCCAGGTAGCTCGACAGTGCCTGCAGCATTCTCGTCGCCGAGTCGAGAGAGGCGACCACCTGCTTCGGTCTCATTCGTCCACCTCGTCCGCGAACGCAGCCAACCAGCACGGCGACGCCCTTCGAGCGCGAGAACGAAACCATGTGTCCCGATCCCCGGCCAGATGATCAGCCGTCCTCGCGAGAGTAGCCGCATTGCCCCTGGGTGAAGCGCTGCTTCGGTCGTGGTACACGCTTCCGGTATCTTCCAGGCGGATTTTGGGCGCTCATCGTGGCGGGACTTCCGGTCCTGGCTGCCAGCGCGTGGTCGAGGACCTGGGCGGGATCGACGTCCTGGGCAACCACGCCGGAGCCCAGGGTGTGGAAACCGACTTCACTCAGGTGGCCGCCCAGCAGTTCGATCGGACGTTCAAAACCAATGTTTGCGGGGTGTTCTGGCTGATCCGCGCGGTCCTGCCGCACCTGCCCGCTGGTGACGCGATCATCAACACCGGCTCGGTCAACCTCGCGTGTACGCGGCCGTCGACGACGCGCGTGGGGAAAGTCGGCTGCGGTGCTATCGCCGGGCCGTGGAGCACGGTGCCGTCGGAGAGTCGGAAAACGCTGCCGTGCCACGAGCATTCCAGGCACGGTGAACTCCCTCCGGCCACGACGTCGTCCCCTGATGCAGCGGTCCCGAGGCGTGACTACACCGGTCGGCCAAGACGTAGAGGTCCGCGCCGCCACGCAGGACCGGGACGGGGACCTCGCCGGCCATTCGCCTGACCGGCTCCCGCTCCGGCAGTTCCCGCGGTCTCACCCCGGCCCGGCAGTGGTAGCTCCAACTCGCCGGCGTACAACGCCTGCCGCAGAGTCCTCGTGACGTCATCCGAGCCGCGCAGAGGCTCGTTCAGCGCCGGTGTCCCCGACCCAACGATGCTCAGCATGCCCACCCCCGTGTGCGTCACCGGTCGTCTCGCCCACCGCCCCCGTACGACGGTGGTCCAAACCTTGTCCCGGTCAGCCGCGTTGGGGCGGGTGCTGCGTTCGGTTCGAGTAGTGCTGCATCGGTGCCGGAGCAAGTTGTGCTTCCACGGTTGATGAAACCCGCTGTTGTGGCATGTGCTGGTCGAGCACGAGCTCCTCTTCGGCGATCCACCGACTTCCCCGGTGAGCACGGTGCGATACGCCGCGGCGCAGGCACGGCGCACCAGTACCGCCCGGGCCTTGCGGCCGGGTGCAGCAGCAGGTTCGAGATCGGCGGCATTCAGCAGGACCTCACTCCGCACTGCTCCATCGTCGGTCGTGGTGGTGCGACCATTGCGTCGCAGCCATCCCGCCAGCGGTGAATCGAGCGGGACGACTTTGACGTGTACCCGGCCTGTTCGCCCCAGTGCCCAGGTGCTGCACTGCCGCGCGAACTCGCGAGCAGCACGACGCCCAGCACCATCGGCCGCGGACACGGTCTCTTTCCCATCGCTGTCACGCAGTGTGGACTCAAGCAAACCGTGCTCATCAGCCATCATTGACACCCCCGCGTTACGGGACAGGTGTCTTTGCCAGCGGCCACCCCTCTCACGGGGGAGCGAATTCCCGGCCGTCTGAGGTAGCGATTCAGCTTCGTTCTCGAGGTGGCCCGAACTCCAACGAGACGGATCGTTCTGGTTCTGGGTGGCTCGTGTGCGTGATGAACCGACTACGAGGGGTTCCGGCCCGGCTTCGGTGGCGCGGTCTCGGTTTGAAAGATCGACCTGCGGGTACTCCTGGAACCGAAACACATACGGGTTCGACGTGTTCAGGAGGTATAATTGATTATTCTTGGCATCATCCTGCTGGTGGTCGGTCTGCTGGCCCAGCTTCCGATCCTGACCACGATCGGCGGTATCCTCATCGTGGTGGGTCTCGTTCTGGCCGTCGTGGGATTCGCCGGCAAGAAGATCGGTGGACGTTCCCACTGGTTCTGACATCCCCGCGGACACGTCCGTGCCCCGGTAAGCTTACCGGGGCACGGACCCGCCGGATTCGGTCATCGATGACGCCCATCACTCCGGCGAGTGCTTCCGCTGCTTCCGGCTCAACCCTCCTCTTGCGAATGCCTCAGCCCTTCTCCGGCTCCGTGTCCGAAGGCCTCGCGTTGAGCCCTCGGCCCTGGCGGCTTTCTGTACGTACCGGTCGACGGGGAACACCTCATCAGTGGGTCACCGCGAAGGTCGCCAAGAAACCCGCAGCGGTGGCGAAGGCAGTGATCTCACCTTCTTCCCGGTGTGGCCTGCGGCACGAGTGTCCCGACGAGCGAGGACAGTACGGCTCCGACGGTGAGGGTACGCACTCCGGACAGCGCCGCGGAGGCGAGTGTTGCGAACCCGGTGTTGCCGATCAGGACCACGAGCGTCGGCGCCACGGCCGTGCTCGCCCACGCTCCGGTGGTGAACTTCTCCGAGCGGGCCCGTCGCGCATATCGACGGCTCCCACCCGACGCCGTCGGAAAGTCCGGAATCCGGCTTACGATCAACAGCGGCTGGCACCACCGATCGTTGGAACGGTTTCACCGGACGGGTCGGACGTGTGCTCGGTACTGATTGGAACACGCCCTCCGCGGGTAAGTGAAAGATGTTGGATACCTGCGAAGACGAGGAGGCATGATGACCATCACGCGGGGAGAGAGCCTGGTCGGCATCATCGTCGCAGACCACCGCGCCGTGGACGAGGTTTTCGGCGAGTTGGAGAACGGCACCGGCTCTGCCGGGCATCGTCGTGCACTCATGGACCACGTGATCACCGAGCTTGTGCGGCACTCAGTGGCCGAAGAGCAGTACCTCTATCCTGCGGCTCGTGAAAAGCTCGCGGACGGGGGCCGGATCGCCGATCACGAGCTCAAAGAGCATGCCGAATCCGAAAAGCTGCTGAAGCAACTCGAAGGAGTCGACCCCAGCGATCCGGAGTTCGATCGCCTGGGGCGTAAGCTGATCAGCGACATCCGGCATCACATCGAGGACGAAGAAAACGACCTGCTCCCACAGCTGTCCAAGGCCTGCACGATCGAAGAGCTCGACGACCTGGGCAAGAAGGTCCTGATGGCCAAGGAGGCGGCCCCGACCCGGCCCCATCCCTCCGCGCCGGACAGGCCACCGGCCAACATGATCCTCGATACCGGCATCGGCATGATCGACCGACTTCGCGATGTGCTCTCCGGTCGTGAGCAGTGACCCTCGCCCGCGTGACTGCAGTAGTAGCCGCTGGCCTCTGCAGCTACGCGGGCATGAGTTGCCCGTTGTCGCGGGCGGAATCTTCGCGGGGAGACATTTCCTGCCACAGTGAAGTTTTCCGGGGACGCGGGCCAAGACGACGCGTTACGCAGCACGGTGTGAAGTGTTTCCGCCTGAGCGGAGACTTCAGAGAATCGGACGGTGCTGCTCGGGCTCGTCCTGAACGGTTTCGTCGGCCGACGCTCAAGTATGGAAGGACCTCGTCGCCGCGGCGGGCGGCTGCTCGGAGCAAGCGGTTCCGGTCGTTCTGGTGGCTGGGGCGCGTGGTCCGGCCCAGCAGGTCCGCCGTGCCGAGGTGCTCGCCACCCGGCTGGTGCGAGAGCGTGGCGTCGCGGTGCGGCAGCTTGCCGAGTATGCCGGTACCACCGGCCGTTGCGAGAGCGCATGACTTCGCTTCACCGCGGCGGGCAGTTACTCGCGGCGGATTGTCACCCGGTGGGAGCAGCGCGGGAGGGGCCTCCGTCGGGCTCGTCTCGGGGCACGGCGCGTGGGTGGGGGTGGCGTGCTCGGGTGTGTGCGGTAGTAGCGGTCTTCTCGGGGTCGAAGGTGGACTGGTCGCCGTAGGTGAACCGGCAGGTCAGGTCGAGGGCTTGCAGGGCCCGGTCGATGGCGTGGGTGCCGGTGATCGGAGTGAGGTGGTGGCCCGTGGTGCGGGTGTGGTGCTCGGCGTGCAGCAGCGCTTCGGTCGCCACGCCGCCCAGGAAGGTCACACCGCTGAGGCCGAGCACGGTGTGGTGGCGCGCAGGCGTGGGTCCGGCACCTCGACGAACCGGGATGTGGTGGCCAGGTCGAGGGGCCCGACGGGC
Source organism: Halosaccharopolyspora lacisalsi (assembly GCF_014137975.1). Taxonomy (GTDB): domain Bacteria; phylum Actinomycetota; class Actinomycetes; order Mycobacteriales; family Pseudonocardiaceae; genus Halosaccharopolyspora; species Halosaccharopolyspora lacisalsi. The sequence goes on from NZ_JACGWZ010000001.1 coordinate 1,470,855, forward strand.
GTGAACACGATCTTCTCGCGGTGCGGCCGGGTCACGCTGATGCGGAACGAACCCTCGTCGGAGGGAGAGCCGCGGTTGGTGGCCAGTGCGGGTTCGGTGGCGCTGGTGGGGGTGCCCCTATGGGGTTGGTCAAGCCGTTTGGGGTGCGGGCGGCATCGGCGATCACGACGGCATCGCAGCCGCATCTCCGGCCGATGTTGACCGTACGTCGGCACGCGAAAATGTCGCCATAGCTGTGGATTTCGTCGATCGATCGGGTTTTCCCGCATTTGATCGTGAGGCAGTCGTACGGGCCGGGCTTGATCCGGAGTTTTCCGAAGAATTCGAGACGTCTTTCATTGAGACGGTCGAACTGCTGAAGCAGTCCCTGTGTCGAAATTCTCGGACGATCCGGAGATCGCTCCGGCGAGCAGCATCTTCCCCGCTTGGCTGAACTGCGTGATTTCTATATCCTGCATTGCAGGGTCTCTATTGGTGCTGTTTCCGCGGCGTTCACCACCGGTGCGTCGCTGCCAGCTGCTCTCGCCTCCTACGGGCTTGCCGCAGCCGCCGCTGCCGGTCCATGTTACGATGAAAGTGGTGACCCCGTTTTCGTGTGATTACGTGAAATGTTCCCTTGAACGGGCGAGTTAGTCCGCGAGGTAAAAATGAAGCGCATGTCGTCCAGGTTCCTTGTGGTCCAAGCGATATCGCTTCTCGGGGTGTCCCTGGCTTTTGCTATGAATGTTGCACCGGGTGCGAGTTCCGTGATTCCTGGACCCGCGACATGGGTTCTGCTCGTGTTGAGCCTGATTTATCTCGCGGTCAGCATAGGCGAACTTGTCCGGCGCGGAGCGCAGGAGAAGTAGCACTCGATATCGAAAACATGCTGAGACGACTAAGACGAGGCCGCTGAACCGGACAGCCCTCGGCGGCCAGGTCGAAGCTCATCCTGAACGCGCCCCAGAACGCACAGTGCAAGCATTCCGAGTCGCTTTCACGCCTGCCTCCGTGAGCATCCGTGTTCACGGATGCGGGTTTGCCTTACTCGGGGCCTTTCCGGTTCCTGCCGCTAGAAGGGACCCGGAGAAGAACCGTGATAAATTGAACGGCAGCGGGCATCGTTGCTGGTCGTTCCGAGGCGATGTGCGGCTTCCTTGAGTCTCGAAGCGAGCTGGGGTAGTGCGATGAGCTGCAGTAACGTTCAGTTTGCCCCGCCTGTTCTCCATACCCCTACAGTCGCCGGATTTTGTTCCGGTTTTCCTCACGCCCCTTCTCCTCGGAGGGCTCACTCGGGCGAGGCCAGTGGGTTTTCTCAGTGGTCCGGGATTGCCACGTGGTGCGGTGAGACGCCTGTTGGATCCACCCACCGAGCGGATCCGCTCGATCGTGCCGTGCGCGGTATTCACGTTGATCACTCCCGTCCGCGAGGCCTGCTCCCAGGAGACGACGGAGAGAGCCACCCGCGATGCTCGCCACCGGAACCACCCGTTCAACCCAACGTGGACAGCGAGCCTGGAGTGCTCGTCACCTCGGTGGGCTTGTACTCGGTGCGCACTCTGCTCATCGCGGTCCTGGCTATGGCGATCGCCCGGTTCGTTGGACTTGCCGCCGGTTTCCCAGCTGGTCTCGAGGCAGCACAGGTCGTCGGCTCCCCCGCTGGAGTGATCGTCGGGCTAATCAGCGGCCTCGCTTCACCATTGCCGGACTGACTGCGGCCGGTTCTCTGCACAGCCTCGTCGACACGAGAAAGTGAAGGATGACAAGCGCACCCCCCCGGGGACGGTGAAATCGTATCCGCGAGAGCGGCTGTGCCGGGTGGCGTCACTGATCGGTCCTGATCCGAGTCCGGCGATCAGGTCGGCGACGGCATGTTCGCGGTCCTCGGCGTAGTGGCTTTTGGTTCCATCCGTCCTCAGTGGACCGGCGCACCGCCGAGTGCCCCGAGCACGCCGAGGCCGGTCCGGATCGGATCAAGTAGCAGGGGTAGACCCGAGTCCTGCTCGGCGGTGTCGACCGCCGAGCATCCGTTCACCACCGCGGTGACTCCGGCGGCGCGTGCTGCGCTCAGCGCGGGACGCATCGCGGCGGCCCAGCGCGCGGGGTCGGTGATGTCGGCGACCCCGAGGTCCAGCACGGTCACCTCGTGAAACGAGGCGTCCCAGCCGTAGCAGGTGATCCGGTGCCGGAGCTCGGCGGCGATCGCCGCGTTTCGGGTGATCGCCCCGACCCGGTGCCCGGCGGCGACTGCGGCACCGATGGTCAGCCGGAGCAGCCCCAGTGCGGGTCGTCCGCCCAGCGTGCCACCGTCGGTCGGCACGCCGGGGTCGAGCACGCAGTCCGGGAGCACCGCGTCGCAGTCAGGGGCGTCGGCCAGGGCGTCGGCGACAAGGGCCTCCGAGTGACGCACCTCGGCTGCGGTATCGAGCGCGCGGGGCCCATCCGGGTCCAAGTCGGACAGCACCACCCGAATTCCGGCCGGGACGAGCACGTCGTACCGGGCTTGGCGGCGGGCCAGTTCGAACGGCCCGACGGTGATCGGGGTGACGGCACGGACGCGCATGCGGTTCCTCCTCATCGGAAGCGGGTCACCGAGCCGAGCGCCCGAAGCCGTTCCCCGGTGTCCGCTGCGTCCGGCAGCGCGGCGCAGTGGTCTCGGATGCCGGTAACCACGTCCGGGGCACCGAGCAGGTCACCGAGGACGCGGGCCCGGTCGTCGGGGGTGAAGGGGTGGTACGCGGCGTCGCCGACCGGGTTCGGCTGCTCCGCGACGAACCGGCCGCGTGCCGTGCTCACGGTGACCCGGACCGGGCGCTCGGCCGGTAGCCGGGCGTCCAGGTCGGCCGCCGCCCGCACCGTGACCCGGCGGGCGAGGTCCTCCGTGGAGGGGTCGGCCAGCGCGTCCGCGGACAGGTCGGCCGGGACGAGCCGCCCCCGGCGCAGCGCGGTGGCGACTACGAACGGCAGCGAGAACATCGCGGCCAGCGGAGTCGGCCACCGCGTCCGGTCGAGCTGCGCGCCGAGCGAGTGGATCTCGACGAGGACCTCTTCGGGATAACCGTCGACCCGGTCCCGCAGGGACAGCGCTGCGTCGACGGCGGCGTGGGTGAACGAGCACGACGAGTGCTGCTTGAAGTAGCCGCCGAGGATCTCCCAGCGCTCTCCCAAGCCGTCGTCGAGCGCGTTGGGGTCGAGGTCGCCGATCAGGTCCCCGAGCGATGCGGCGGCGACACCGGTCAGGTGCCCGGTCCCGGACGCGGCCAGTCGGGCCGCGGCGAGACCGGACTGGTTCGCCGCGCCGACCCAGGCGTCGCGAACCGGGTTGCCGTCCAGGGCCGCGGAGAACGGTCCGGCTACCGGCAGACCGCTCCCGGCGTCGATCGCGACCGCTGCGTCGTCGGGACGCAGCCCCAGGACCCGGGCGCAACCGGCCCCGGCGCCGGCGACGCCCCAGTTGCCGTGCGGGTGGGTGCCCGGCCGGAGCCGGGTCGCACGGCCGAACCTGGCCGCGACCTCGTAGGCGACGAGCAATGCGCTGCACAGATCCGTTCCTGTCGTCGTCCGCCGCGACGCCAGGGCCAGCACGGCCGGGAAGCCGTGCGCCGCCGGATGACCGCCGGCGAGCCGGTGCCCGTCGTCGAGTTCGAGTCGGACCGACGCGGTGGCGTTCAACCACGCGGCAGCATCGACCGCGACCGTTCGTCCGGTCCCGAACAGGGGGGCCGACCCGGTCGGCGGGTCCCAGGACTCGACGAGCGCCCGCTGCGCGGGCTCGCGCGAGCCGAGCGCGGTGACCGCGACGGTGTCGACGAGCACGGTCAGCACCCGTGCCCGGACCTCGGCCGGGACGTCGGACCAACGCAGCCCGGCCACCCATCCGCCCAGCCGCCCGACGGCCGCCCTGACGACGTCTTGACGGGTCTCCCGCGCGACCACGGTCAGGCCGACTCGATGGCGGTCTCGACCGCAGGGGCCGCGGCACGGGTCGGCTCGCGCGGGACGAGCAGCATCAGCAGCGCACCGGCCACCGCCAGCCCGGCCATCACGACGAACCCGCTGGTGAAGCTGCCCGTGCTGGACACGATGAACCCCATCACCGAGGGGGCCACGATCCCGGACGCCGCGAAGGAGGCATCGGCGAATCCGGCCGCACTGCCGGGCTGGTCCGGAGCCGCGTCGATGGCGGCGACCCACCAGATGCCGCCGGTGACGAAGCCGAAGCCGACGCCGAGCGAGATCGAGATCAGCCCGACGGTCAGGGTCGGCGCGATCGCCAGAGGTGCCAGCGAGCATCCGGCCAGCAGCAGAGCCACGCCCATGACCGCGAACCGGCTGCGGATTCGCGGGCTGCGGCGGTAGACACGGTCGACGATGACGCCGCCGGCCAGCGCGCCGACGATGCCGCACGCCCACGGCGCGATCGAGAACGCGCCGGCCTGATTGACGCTGAGTCCGTAGGCATCGGACAAGAACGAGGGCAGCCAGTACATGAATCCCCAGAACATGAACCCCCAGGCGAAGTAACCACCCGCGACCACCCACAGGTTCCGGTTGCTCAGCAGGGGGCGCCACCGCACCGGCGACCGGCCTGATCCGGCGTCTGCCTCCTGCCCCGATGCGATGAGGGCCCGCTCGGCCGCGCTCACCCGCGGAGACTCCTCCGGCAGGTCGCGCAACAGAGCGATCGCGATGACTCCCCAGACGGCACCGAAGATCGCCAGCGTCCAGAACATGCCGCGCCAGCCGACGAGATCCATCAGCCAGGTCAGCAGCGGGCCGGAGATCAACAGGCTGCCCGAGACCGCGACACCGCCACAGAGGGCCAGCGCGACCCCGCGTTCACGGATCGGCAGCCAGCGACTGACCGTCCGGGTCGCCGCCGGGAACGCCGGTGCTTCGCCGATCCCGAGCAGCAGGCGGATGATCAGCAGACCCGCGAACGATCCGGCGACCGGTATGAGTGCCGTGGTGATCGAGAACAGCGTGACGGCGGCGATCAGTACCCGCCGGCACCCGAACCGGTCCACCAACGGCCCGGACAGGAATGCGGCGACCATGTATCCGACCGAGAAGACGGAACTGATGATCCCGTACTGCGCGGTGGTGATCCCGAAGACTTCCTCGAGCGGTTCAACCGCGTAGGAGATCGCGCTGCGGTCGATGTAGTTGATGACGATGAGGGCGATGACCAGCCCCAACGTCACGAAGCGGAACCGTGTACTCATGATCGTTCCCCTTGAATCGGATCCGCTTCACGCGGATTATTGTTCCGCTCTGCGAAACAAAAGAGACGTCATTGTCGGCTTATTCTCGGAGAAGTGCGCATTTCAGGTCAATGATCAGGGAGGGGATTTGTTAATCCGGAGCAGAGATTTCCGGTCGGATGTTTCGCTAACCGGAACATTGTCCGGCGTTCTGCAATCCGGTCATCACTTCGGCGACCGGACGATCGTCGCGCAGGTCCCACAACGACTCGACGATCCCGGCAGCCCGATCCGTTCCCACGGTCTGCTCGGCGTTACCGGTGAACTTGGCGGCGAGCTCGTCGGCCGACAGCGGCCGCTGCGGCCCGCCTAGGTTCTCTCGGACGCGTTCGGTAACCGAGGCGCCGTCGGCGAGTTCGGCGGTGAGCACGGCTGGGAACTGGCGCGGGAACCCGGCCGTCGCCTCGTCGTCGGCGACGACCCGCACCCGTCCGGCGAGCTCCAGCCGTCGGGGATCGGCCGCGGCGGCGTCGGTGAAGTCCTCGTGGAACACCCCCAGCCCGCCGCCGCCGAGCAGTGCGGCGGCCACGGTGTAGGGACCGGAGAACGCCGCATGGTACCCGGAGCGGGGCCGACGTTTCTCCTCCTCCGGCTCGGCGATCGTCCGCAGGACCGGCGCGGGCACCCCGAGCACCAGCTCGCGGACTCCGTCGGCGGTCACCCCCCGCTCGCGCAGCCGGAGCGCCGCGTCCACTCCCGCGTGCGTGAAGTGGTTGCACGGGTAGGGCTTGAAGAACACCCCCGGCGTCTCCCACTGCTCGCCGAGGCCGTCGGTGACCCGTTCCGGGTGCACCCGCTCGCCGCAGAACGCGCGCAGGAACCCGAAGCGGCCCTCGATCACCGTCGGCGGTCCGGTCAGGCCGTGCCGCGCCAGGTCGGCGGCGACCACGCCGGCGTGCGCGGCCCAGCCGCAGTGCACCCGCTTGATCGTGCCGCCGGTGCGGTTGGCCTCGATCACCCCGGCGCCCATGCTCGCCGCGATGCCCACGACCGAGGTCAGCCGGTCCGCGTCGAGCCCCTGCAACATGCCCGAGGCCACGGCCGCGCCCACCGAGCCGCAGATCGCCGTCGCGTGTTGGCCGTGCTCGAAGAACACCGAGTTGCCCAGCTCCTCGTCGTAACCGGCCATGCCCAGGCGGCAGGTCACCTCGATGCCCATCGCGGCCGCGGCCAGCAGTGCCCGACCGCCCGCCCCGGTGCGCTCCGCCGTGGCCAGCGCCGCCGGGACGACCGCCGCCGACGGGTGCAGCACCGACGGCAGGTGCGTGTCGTCGAAGTCCAGGCTGTGCGCCAGCGTGCCGTTGACCAGCGCCGCCGAGGGCGCTGGTACCCGCTGCGCCAGCCCGATCCCGGTCGCCACGGGCGTGCCGCCCCACTCGGTGGCCACCGCGCCGGCGACCCGGGCCGGTTCCTCGCGCGTGGCGGCCAGCGAGTTGCCGACGACGTCGACGATTCGCCGAACCAGGTCGTCGGCCAACCGGTCGTCGACGCCGTCGGCGGCCATTCGGGCGCCGACCTCGCCGATTCGCTGCGCGGGGGTGCTCATGACGGCACCACCGCCAGGGGGCGGACCGGGGCGCCGGTGCCTCCGACGATCCGCAGCGGTGCGAACACTGCCAGGAACTGGCCGAGACCGGCCTCCGCGGCGTCCTCGCACGCCATGTGCTCGACGATGTGGATGCCGTGCTCGACCAGCAGCTCCCGGTGCACCGGGAGCACCCGGTGCCCGGCGCCAGCCGGGATCTGCTCGTAGGCGGTGGTGTCCGCGCCGGTCGCGACGATCCGCCGCTCGGCCAGCCAGCGTGCGCCCTCCACCGTCATGCCGGGCACGCCGGTCTCCTTGCCGACGTAGGCCGCCGGGTCGCCGAACAGCCGGCCCCAGCCGGTGCGCACCACCGCCACGTCACCGGGACCCGGCTCGGCGCCGGCCCGCTCGGCGGCCCGCGCCAAGTCGTCCGCGGTCACGCCGTACCCGGGATCCAGCACGTCCACCCCGTGCACCGCGGCGATGTCGAGGAAGACGCCACGGGTGACCATCGGCGGGATGGTCTCCGCGCCGTGCACTGTGTGCTTCCCGCCGCGCTGGGCCTCGGCGGCGTCGGTGCCGCCATGTAGCAGGCCGTCGTGGCTGACGTGGGCGAGCGCGTCGACGTGGGTGCCGGTGTGCCCGCCGGTGACGATCACCTCGTTCGACGCCGAGCCACCGTCCGGGCGGACCGCATCGCCGTGCCGGCGCTCGAGGGTCATCCGGAATCCAGGGTGGTTCGGCGAACCGGCCATCCCGGTGTAGAGCGGATGGCCGAGCTCGATCACCCGTGTCCCGGCACGGACGGCGTCAAGCAGATCGGGGTCAGCGGTGGTGGGGGTGGTCACGAGGTCTCCTTCCCGACCCTCAGCACGGGCCGGTTCGTCATGGTTGTTCGGGGAGACGTCCAGCGTGTCGGCGAGGTCGGTCACCCAGCGGGCACCGGCGACGACGGCCGGATCGACGAAGCGGCCGCGGTCGTCGACCCACGCGGCGGCGTCACCCGCGACGTCGAGCGAGTCGAGCAGGGCACGTGCCCGCTCGACCTCGTCGCGGTCCGGGGTGAAGGCGCGGTGCACCGAGGCGATCTGCCTCGGGTGGATCACCGAGCGGCCGAAGAACCCGGCGTCGCGCAGCGCGGCGCTGTCCTCGGCGAGCCCCGCAGTGTCGGACAGGTCGGTCCAGACGCTGGCGACCGGACTGGGCAGCCCGGCCGCGCGGTTCGCGGCGACGATCCGGGCGCGGGCCCAGGCCAGCTCGCGGCGGTCGCGAATCCGCAGGTCGGCGGCGAGGTCGGCCTCGCCGGGCGAGACACCGGCCACCAGCGGGTGGCACTCGGCGAGCTCGAACACCCGGTGCAGCCCATGGGCGCTCTCGATCAGCAGGTGCAGCGGGAGATCAGTCCGCTCCGCCAGCGCAGCGACGGCCGCAGGGTCCTCGGCCTTGGGGACCCGCAGGCCGGCGGCGGCGCGGCCGGCCAGTGCCGCGGCGTCGCCGTCGGCCCAGTCGGTGCCGGCACCGTTGATGCGCACCCAGACCCGGTTCCGCCGGGACGCGCACGTCGCCACAGCCGTGTCCCGGGCCTGTTCCTTGAGCGCGGGCGGCACCGCGTCCTCCAGGTCCACGACGACCGCGTCCGCCGGGCCGTCGAGCGCCTTGCGGACGAGGTCGGCGCGGTGCCCGGGGACGTAGAGCCAGCTCCGGGCCCGACCGACGGCGGTCACACGACCCCCTGCGTCCGCAACCGCTCCAGCTCGTCGGCACCGATCCCCAGCCCGCCCAGGACCTCGGCGGTGTGTGCACCCAGTCGCGGGCCCGTGGTACGGACCGATCCGGGAGTCTCCGACAGCCGGAACGGGGTGTTCTGGAAGCGGACGGGGCCGAGCTCGTCGTCGTCGATCGTCACGATGCTGCCCAGCGCGTTGAAGTGCGGGTCTGCGAGCACGTCGGCGGCGGTGTAGATCGGTGCGACCGCGGCCTCGGCCTTCTCGAACGCCTCGACGACCTCGTCCTGATTCCGGGCGGCGATCCAGGATCCGACGGCCACGTCGAGTTCCTCGACGTGCTCGGCTCGGCCCGCGCCGCTGGCGAACCACGGCTCGTCGATCAGCTCGGGAGCTCCGACCAGCCGCATCACCCGCTCGGCGATGGACTGGGCGCTGGTGGACACGGCCACCCACTGGCCGTCGGCGCAACGGTAGGTGTTGCGCGGGGCGTTGTTGGTCGAGCGGTTGCCGTTGCGCGGTTGCAGGGCCCCGAGCTGGTCGTAGGCGATCAGTCCTGGTCCGAGCAGGTGCAGCAGCGGCTCGATGATCGCGGTGTCCAGCACCTGCCCGCGACCCGTGGTCTCGCGGGTACGCAGCGCGGTCATGATGCCGAACGCCGTGGTCACCGCGGCGACCCCGTCGGCCAGGCCGAACGGTGGCAGGGTGGGCGGGCCGTCCGGCTCGCCGGTCACGGCGGCGAACCCGCTCATCGCCTCGGCCAGCGTGCCGAACCCGGGTCGGGTCGCATATGGTCCGGTCTGGCCGAACCCGGTCACCCGGGCCAGCACCAGCCGCGGGTTGCGGGCGGACAGTTCCTCCCAGCCCAGGCCCCAGCGTTCCAGGGTCCCCGGCCGGAAGTTCTCGATCACCACGTCGGCCTCGGCGGCGAGGTCGAGGAACAGTTCCCGCCCGCGCTGGGTGGAGAGCACCAGCGTGATCGCCCGCTTATTGCGGGCCAGCATCTTCCACCAGAGCCCGACGCCGTCCTTCTGCGCACCGTGGTTCCGGGCGGGGTCGCCCCGCGGGTGCTCAATCTTGATCACGTCGGCACCGTGGTCGCCCAGCAGGGTGGCGGCCAGCGGGCCGGCGAACAGGGTGGAGGCGTCGAGGACCTTCAGGCCCCCCAGCGCAGTCGGGTGGTCGTGGCTCATGGCGTCCTTCCGGTGGGAGTGGGGACGGCGCGCGCGGGAGCGGTGCCGCCGAGCCGAGCGGTGATCCGGTCGGCGGTCTCGATCAGCTTCGGGGCGGTCGCGGCGACGAACTCGTCGGTGACCCGAAATCGCGGCCCGCACACCGAGACCGAGCCGACCAGTCCGTCGGGGCCGAACACCGGCACGGCGACCGATCCGGCGTCGCCCTGACGCTCGCCGGCCGAGGCCGCGTAGCCGCGCTCGCGGATTCGGACGAGCTCGGCCCGCAGTGCGCCAGGATCGGTCGGCGTGGCGGGGGTGAGCGCGGTGAGCTCGTCGGCGAGCAGTCGGACGAGCTCATCGGGGTGGGAGTGGGCGAGCATGCACTTGCCCGAGGAGCCCGCGTGCAATGGGAACCGGCGGCCGAGCTCCACCGACATGGTGATCTCGTGGGTGCCGACGACCTCGTCGAGGTAGACGCGGCCCCCGTGTACCTTCGCGCTGATCGTGACCGTCTCGTGCAGGCGGTCACGCAGCTCGGTCAGGAACGGCAGGGCCGCGGTCCGCAGGTCGGAGTCGCGCAGGGCCCGGCTGCCCAGTGCGGCAGCCGTCGGCCCCAGCCGGTACTCCCGGATGTCCGGATCGTAGGCGATCAGGTTCCGGCTGATGAGCGACTGCAGGATGCGATGCACGACGGCCTTGGACAGGCCTAGCTCCCGGGACACCCGGCTCACGCCCAGGGTGGGCGGCCCGTCGGTGAACAGCAGCAGCACGTCCGCCACCCGCTCTGTGGCCCCGGTGCCCCCGGTCGACTCCGTCACGCCGTCCTCCCCGCGCTCAGTAATGTACCGCTCTACGGAACGAGAATGTGGTGAAGCACGGTGGAATGTCAAGAAGTTGTGCCACATGTCTTGCATAAGTGCAGGCAAACTGGTGTTATCGCGCCATCGGACGGCTCGGTTTTTTGTTCCTCTTGGCGAAACAAAATGTGTCCGCCCGACCATGAGGAGGAAAAATGACGATCGATGTCGATCTGGTGGTCGCGGGTGCCGGTGGTGGGCTGACCGCCGCACTCCGGGCCGCCGAGCTCGGTCTCGACGTGCTGGTGGTGGACTCCGATCCGAACTTCCGCCGCGGCAACAACACGTCGATGTCCACCGCGATGATCCCGGGGCCCGGGTCGCGCTTCCAGACGACCGCCGGGATCGTCGATTCCCCGGCGCGATTCGTCGCCGACATCACGTGCAAGACCGGCGGGGCCGCCGACATGCGGATCGCCTCGGCCCTGGCCTGCGTCAGCGCCGAGCTCATCGAGTGGCTCGCCGACCACGTCGGGATTCCGATCGAGCTGCCCACCGACTTCACCTACCCCGGGCACTCCGCGCCCCGGGTGCACAGCCTGCCCGGGCGGCACGGGTCGTCACTGCTGCGCCACCTGCTGGAGGCCGTCGACAGCACCGAGCGGATCGATCTCATGGTTCCTGCCCGGCTGACCGCGGTAGAAGCGGGGCCGGGCGGGGGCAGGGTCGCCGTCGTCGAGAAACCGGACGGTGCGCGCGAGGAGATCAGCTCCCGTGCCGTGCTACTCGCCACCAACGGATACGGCGCCGACGCCGCGCTCGTCGCGACCCACCTGCCCGAGATCGCCGGTGCGCACTACCACGGCGGCGAGCACTCTCGCGGCGACGCGCTGCGGATCGGCGGTGAGCTCGGCGCGGCCGCCGGCTTCCTGGACGCCTACCAGGGCCACGCCGCCCTCTCCGCGGCCGCGCAGACCCTGGTGACCTGGACGGCGGTGATGCACGGCGCTGCCGTGGTCGACACCGGGGCGCGTCGCTTCGGCGACGAGACCACCGGCTACTCCGAGTACGCGGCCGCGCTCGCCGCCCGCCCGGGCGGGCGTGGGTGGCTGGTGTTCGACGAGCGCATCGACGGGCTGTGCCGTGCCTTCGGCGACTACCAGGACGTCCTGGCCGCCGGCGCGGTACGTACCGCGGACACGGTGGCCGAGCTGGCCGCGGTGGCCGGCCTCCCGGAGAATGCGCTGAAATCCGAGCTCGACGCGCTGACCCGGGTCGCGGCCGGGGAGCAGGCCGACCGGTTCGGCCGCACCACCGCGACACCGCTACGCGCACCGTTCCATGCCGTCGAGATCGTCCCGGCGCTGTTCCACACTCAGGGCGGGCTGCTCGTCGACGAGCACGCCCGCGTCCTCGACCCCGCAGGTGGCCCGATCACCGGGTTGTACGCCGCCGGTGGCGCCGCCGCGAGCATCTCCGGCCACGGCGCGGCCGGCTACCTGGCCGGCAACGGTCTGCTGCCCGCACTGGGCCTCGCCTACCTCGCCGCCGGGCACCTCGCCCGGTCGGCCTCCGCCACCCGATCCCTCGCTCCGGAAGGTACCCGATGACCGAGCCCGCCCTGATCATCCGCGACGTGCGCGTCGTCCGTCCCGGCGGCGGGGAGCCCACCGCTGCCGACATCGCCGTCACCGACGGCGTCGTCTCCGAGGTTGGTCCCGGACTGACCGTCCCCGAGGGCGCCGAGGTGCACGAGGGGCGTGGCCTGCTCGCGTTCCCCGGTGTCGTCGATGCCCATCAGCACTGGGGAATCTACGATCCGCTGTCCGAAGACACCGCCACCGAGAGCCGGGCGTGCGCGCAGGGCGGCGTGACGACCTCGCTGACCTACATGCGGACCGGGCAGTACTACCTCAACCGCGGCGGCCCTTACTCCGAGGTGTTCCCGGAGGTGCTGGCCGCCGCAGAGGGCCGGTCGTACGTGGACTACGCCTTCCACCTCGCGCCCATGCAGTCGTCGCACATCGACGAGATCCCGGCCCTGGTCCGCGACCACGGCGTGACGTCGTTCAAGATCTTCATGTTCTACGGCAGCCACGGGCTGCACGGCCGCTCCACCGACCAGAGCGACTTTCTGATGATCCCCGAGGGCGAGCGCTACGACATCGCCCACTTCGAGTTCGTCATGCGTGGGATCCAGGCCGCCCGCGAGGCGAACCCGGAGATCGCCGACCAGATCTCGCTGTCCCTGCACTGCGAGACCGCCGAGATCATGACCGCCTACACGCGGCTGGTCGAGGGGGAGGGGTCGTTGTCCAGGCTGGAGGCCTACAGCGCCTCGCGTCCGCCGCACTCGGAGGGGCTGGCTGTGACCATCGCCTCTTACCTCGCCCATGAGACGGGGCTGCCGACCATCAACCTGCTGCACCTATCGTCGGCCAAGGCGATGGAGGCCGCGATGCTGATGGCGAGGACGTTCCCGCACGTCGACTTCCGACGGGAGGTCACCATCGGGCATCTGCTCGCCGACGTGACGACCGCCGACGGGATCGGTGGCAAGGTCAACCCGCCCCTCCGCCCGAGGGCCGACGTCGAGAAGCTGTGGGAGCACGTGCTGGCCGGTGACGTCAGTTGGGTGGTCTCCGACCACGCCTGCTGTCGGGAGGAGAAGAAGTTCGGCCAGGACCGCGACGATGTGTTCGCGGCGAAGTCCGGATTCGGGGGCACCGAGTACCTCCTGCCGGGCCTCGTCGGCGAAGGCGGCAAGCGGGGGCTGTCGATGTCGACCGTCGCCGAGCTCGTGTCGACCAATCCAGCCAGGCGACTCGGCCTGCCCACCAAGGGCGACATCGCCCCCGGTTTCGACGCCGACATCGCGCTCGTCGACCCGAATCGTTCGTTCGTGGTGGACCCGGTGGCCTCGGAATCCCGGCAAGAGTACACGCCATTCCGCGGAATGGAGATCGGCTCGACGGTCGAGACGACGTTCCTCCGTGGACAGCGGATCTTCGACGAGGGCAAGGTACGCGGCGAGCCGCTGGGGAGCTACCTGCACCGCCCCACGGGGCGGTGACCTCCTCTCCCGTCAGCCCGGCTCGGCGGGAAAGGTCGTCGTGGGCGGCGCGAAGTGAGCGTCTCCTCAGTGTCACTGGTTCCCGGTGTGACCGAGTCCTATGAACAGGTCGACGACGGCCTGCTCGCGGTTCTTGGCGTAGCGGCGGCCGAGGCCCCGCGGCGGGGCTGGGCATCCGGAGCGTGTCGCGAACGACCCAGCCCTGATGTCCGCCCGGGCGTGTTCGATGCTGCCCAGCACGTCCCCAGCGACTAAGACGCGGTACGAGAGGATTGACCGGGGCGGGAACCGGATACGTTGGAAAGGGGTCGGGGCGCTACGTAAGCGCTGGTCAGATCGTTGTCGTGGGACGTGCCCACCGGCTCCGGCTCGAAACTGGCGTATTCCGCTCCCGCCCTACGACCAGGTCGTGGTCAGTTCCCGACCGCTGTTGTGCGTTGGGTCAGGAACGCGTCGAGGCCGGCTCGGCCTCCTTCCCCAGCCGAGCCCGCTGTGCTTGAGCCGCCGAAGGGCACCGATGGGGTGGTCGGGGAGGCGTTGTTCACTCCGACGATTCCCACATCGAGCGCCTCGACGATCTCGGCCAGCCGCAGCTCGGAGGTCGGCGCGACTTCGAAGGGGTTGAACAGCACCGGGCATTCGGCGGTCAGTGCGCGGGCGATCTTGCGGACAGGGATGGACGGGGAAATTCCACGTCGTGAGCACGGCGACGATGCCCAGCGGACGCTGGATCGCCTCGTGACGCGGGCCGGGAACCACCGAATGGGATTAAACGCATGCACCCGTAGACCGGTGGAGCGCAACGCGGCGACAAGCAGACCTCGCGGGGGTCTCGATCGCCACGGGAACCGGGTCTTCTTCGGTGCCGCCGGTCTCGGCCAACATCTCCAGCAGTGCCGCGAAGCCTTCGGCGCCGTCGCTGATCCGGCGTTTGGCGACCAGCTGGCCCTGCTGGTCGGCCAGGCGACGTCGTGATGCCGCTCTGCTCAGTCGATCCCGGTTGCGCAGACACTTCATCGCCGGCCAGCCTGGAGACGAGCACCTCCGTGGTGTTCCTCCTCCGGTTACCAGTCGTTTCTGCTGGTGGAGGGGGTAGGCGTAGTGGTCGGGTCCGGCCGTCGTGACGGTGACCAGTCCGGGGGGCAACGGGCTGATTCAGTCATGTTCACCGAGGTTCTGGGCATGATCCTGTTCCCCACGTCCGCTCCGGGCCGACCGCGCACGCGCCCGCATCGGGTGCTGGTCGGGTCAGCTCGGGAGATCGGCCTCCCCCATCTTCCGTGACTGCTGCAGCACCGCCGGGCCAAGCACGTGGCACAGGTGTAGGGCGAGTTCGAGGTCGAGTCTTCCCTCGGTCAGCGGACGGCCTCGTTCCTGCTCCGCCTTGGCCAGTCGGTACTTCACGGTGTTGCGGTGCAACATCAGCGTCTTGGAGGTATCGACGTAACTGCCGGTGCGCAGGAAGGTCCGCAGGGTCTCCCGCAGCCGGTCGGCAGGCTCGGCGTCGACCGCCAGCGTCCCGAGGGCGTCGACGACCCATTGTCGGCTGGCTGGAAGGTCTCGGGCCAGCATCGCGACGAGCGCCATCCCGTCGTCGCCGTAGGACACCACTCGTGTGTGCGGTGCGCTGCTGGTGCTGGCGACGATGCGGACGGCGTTGGCCTGCTCCAGCGTCCGACGGAACCCCTCGATGCCCACCACGTGAGCGCCCATCGCGGCCCGTACGGCCGGGGCCTCCGCCAGCACCTCATGCACCTGCGCCGTGTCGACCGAGGACGTCGCACCCGGTACGTGGCACCAGACCCAGGCGGTGCTGCGATCGATCGGAATGAACAGCGGCGCGTTCGGGCTCCCCAGCGCCCGGGTGAGCCGGGTCGCCAGCGATCGGAGAGCCTCGATCTGATCGGCTGCCTGGCGCATCCCCTCGTCCCAGAGCACCGTGGCGACGTGGGGACGGTCGAGACGGTAACCGGTCGTGCGGGCGAACTGATCGGGTTCGACCGGCTCGCGGTCGAGCACCCGATGCACGAGCCGGGAAACGTCGGTGGCGTTCTGCTCCACGAGCGCCTGCCGCTCCGCCTCGTGAACGTCGAGCACCACCCGGGTGATCCAATCGACGTAGTGGTGCAGCCAACCGGCCAGGTGGTGCAGCAGGCGCAGCTTGAGTTCCGACGGGCAGTCCAGCAGTTGAATCTCGCGGAACACCTCGGCGAGCAGGTCGTCGGAGCCGATGTGGTAAGCCCGTCGCAGCGATGCCGCCGGCACGCCCGCTCGAGCAAGCCGGACGGCGTACTCGGTCGCGGCAGTGGCCGGTTGCACGTGCTCGATCGGGATGCCGTTGCGCAGCATGTGCAGGATCGTGGTGATGTTGCCTTCGACGCTGGCATGCAGCATCTCGGTCAGTTCCGGGGCGTCAAGGTCGGCGATGGCGTCCTCGATCGCGGCGTTCATGCTGTCGCTGAGCTCGGTGTATCGGTCCTGCAGGCGTTCGGCGACACGGACCACGAGAGCGCGGATCTCTGCGGCCTCCGGGGTGTCGTCGGAGATCTGGCGCCGTTTCAGAGGTCCCGTCACGAGTGGCCGGCACTCCTCCCGCGAAGCTCCCGCAGCGCTGACCGCGCCGCGTTGTAACCGCACATGCCGTGCGCACCTGCGCCGGGTGGGGTGCCCGCCGAACACAGGTAGGTGCCGGGCACGCCGAGGTGGTAGGGATCGAGCGCGAGCCGCGGTCGGAAGACCAGCTGCAGCGCGTCGTTGGCGCCGGTGACCACGTCGCCCCCGACGTAGTTGGGGTTGTGCTCCTCCAACCGCAGCGCCGACCGGACGTGCCGGGCGAGAATCCGGTCCCGGAAACCGGGGGCGAACCGCTCGATCTGCTGCTCGATCACCGGGGTGGCGTCGCCGGCCCAGCCACCGGGCACGTGCGCATAGGCATAGACGGGGACAGTATCCCCGGCAGTCCGCGAGGAGTCGGCGACATATTGCTGCCCCACCAGGAGGAACGGCCGCTCCGGCATCCGGCCGCGGTGGATCTCACTCTCAGCCGTCGCGATCTCGTCAAGGGATCCACCCACGTGGACCGTGCCGGCACGCCGGGACTCCTCGTGCTGCCAGGGCACGCCCTCCTGCACCGCGAACTCGACCTTGAACACGCCCGGTCCGTGGCGGTAGCGGGTCAGGGCCCGGGAGACGCGCGGGGGCATCCGATCGCCGACGATCCGTGCTGCCGCAGCGGGGGCCACGTCGAGCATGACCACGTCGGGCGAGCCGAGCTCGTCGAGCGACGTCACGGTGGCCCCGGTCCGCACTCTGCCACCGTGCTCCTCGAGCAGACCGACGAGGGCCCGCGAGATCGCGGCCGACCCGCCCTCTGCGACGGGCCAGCCGTAAGAGTGAGCCGCTGTACCGAGCGCGAGACCGATCGCCGAGGACATCGGCGAACCGAACGGGCGCAACGCGTGGGCGGCGACGCCGGCGAAGAGCGCCTGGCCTTCCGGCGTCGACCACCGCCTGGCCAGTGTCGACGCCGGCAGCAGGGACAGCGCCCCGAACCGGGCCAGCTTCACGGGATGGGCGGGCACGTGCAGCATTGGTCGGAGGAAGTCCTCGGTGATGGCGTCGAACCGAGTGGCCAGCCAGCCGAAGACCTGCTGCCACGCGCGGCCGTCGACACCCAGATCGGTTGCGGTGACATCTATCGACCGCCAGGCCGCCGCTCCACGACCACCGTCCAGCGGATGGGTGTACTGCACTTCGGGCCACCGCCAGCGGAGACCGTGGCGGGAGAGGTCGAACCGCCGGGAGAACGGCGTGTCGACGGCGAGGGGGTGGAAGCCCGAGCACTCGTCATGCAGCAGGCCGGGAATGGTGAGCTCGCTGGTGCGGGTTCCGCCTCCGACGGTGGGTGCGGCCTCGAGCACCTCGACGTCCACGTCCTCCGCCGCGAGGGTGAGTGCGGCAGCGAGCCCGTTGGGCCCGCTGCCGACCACTACTGCCTTCGTCATGACGTGACCGTGCCATCGGGACTGTCCCCGGATCGAACACGCCGCTCAGAGCCGGCGGGGTGCGGTGTGGGGTGGACGAAGTCCCCGGCCGGCTCGTAGCCGGGCTGCCGCCAAGTCACCCGGTGTGCGACAGGCCCGTTCGGAATCCACGGCTGCTCGGCCACTGCGTCCCGCACGTCGTAGTACCCGCGCTCGACGACGCCGAGGGCGGCGTCGACGACCTTGTACTGCACGGTCTTCTTGTGGATCGGTTGCGACTCGGTCCAGGCCATCACGAACTCACCGGGCTCGAAGTTGCAGTATTTCTGGACCCTCGCGATCGTGCGCTCGTCGAACAGGTGCCCGTCGCCGAACTGCCAGCCGACGAGCACGGTACAGACGACCTCGCCTTCGCGCAGTCGGTAGTTCTCGAGCTCGTCGAGGTGCCGCTGTAGGAGCGACAGGTGCATGCGGCCGTGGCTGTGCAGGCTGCGGAAGGCCACGCACTTCTGCAGGAAGATCTCGGCCACGTCGGGGCCGTAAAGGTTGAGCAGCTGCTGACGCTGGGTCTGCAAGGTCTTGACCAGGCCGGTGTCGAGCTTGTCCTCCGCGCCGTTCATTCGGAACGCCATCGTCCCCGACGCCCAGTTGCCGGCGTACTGCCGCATGGACACCAGGAACGACACCCACTCGGGCTTCAGATTGCCGAGGATCGGGCCGGTCAGGTAGAGCACCAGCGCCGCGGCGAGGATCCAGGCGCTGCTGAAGTCGAACACGCTGTACCCGTCGCCGGCGAAGAAACCACCGAACAGGAACGGCGCGACGAAGACGAAGAACACGTTCCACTCGAGCGGCACCGCGAGCGGATATGTCGAGTAGATGAAGACGTGGAACAGCACCATGCCGGTGATCGCCAGCCAGGTGATGGTCCCGTTCGTCGAGAACAGCAGCACCAGCGGCAGGCACAACTCGACGACGGTGCCACCCAGGTGCGCCCATCCCCACGCCATCTTCGACGGACGCAGGTCGTTCGGCATGTCCCTGTAGAGCGAACGCTTGAACCGCTTGGACGTCAGCCAGGGTGTGTTGCTCATCATCGCCTGGACGACGAGGCTGAAGTGGTGTCCGAACTTGGAGACGCCGGCCCCCAGCCAGATGGTGGCCATGGCGATCTTGGCGACGAGCACCATGTCGACGTGGTCGGCCAGGACGCCGAAGGCCAGCAGGCACACGGCGTACTGCTCGGGGCGTGATGCCAAGAACACGACCTTGTCGCGGAAGCCCATGACCAGGAGGAGCGTGACGTAGCTGATCAGCGCCCAACCCGGCAGCAGGCCGATCTCGCTGTAGGCGGCCTCGCTCCGGAAGCCGGGACTCACGAGCAGGAACACCAGGTTGGACACGATCAACAGGTAGAGTCCGATGTCGAAGGCAGTCCGCCGGTCCCCGGCGGTGCCGGGGACCTTGCCCGGGTAGGGCGGGGCGCGCAGAGTTCCGGGCTTGGTCCAGTAGCGCCAGCCGCCGATCATCGGGCCGAACTTGAAGGCCAGCGGCCCCCAGGACGCCGCGTGTCCGGTGATCTCCCACAGGACCATCCAGACCATGAGCTTCTGGTACACGATGAGTTCGCCCCACCACCCGCCGAGTTCGACGAGGCCGAGACCCGGAGTGGTTGAGCCGACGACGAGCCAGCCACCGACCACGAACAGGACGGTCTTCACGATGTAGAGGGCATGCATCTGCTTCGGGCCGCCGAAGCCGTACTCCGCCCAGTGCGTCGCCAACATCCGCATCCTGTCCATAACCGGCATCGACTCGAACTCCGCCGGGGCCACTGGTGGCATGTCTGGAGTCTTGAATCCCACGGTGTTCTCCTTCATCGGGCAGGACGTTCCGCGCCAGGAGGTTTCGCGCAGAACGAGGGGGCCGGATCCGAGGGGTGGTCAGGCTGGTTGGGTGTTCAGGTTCCGCCGAAGGGTGGGCTTGTCGATTTTGCCGACGGGGTTCTTCGGCAGGGTGCCGACGACGTGGATGCGCTCGGGCACCTTCACCCTCGTGAGGTGACGTCGACAGTGGTCGAGGAGCTGCTCCTCGGTGATCCTCGAGTCGGGGTAGACGCTGACGTAGGCGATCGGGACCTCGCCGTACATCTCGTCGGAGCGGCCGACGACAGCGGACTCGAGCACGTCGTTCACGGTCGTGAGGACAGCCTCGATCTCTTTGGGATAGATGTTCTCCCCACCGCGGATGATCATGTCCTTGAGTCGGTCCACGATGGTGAGGTAGCCGTCCGCGTCGAGGCGGCCGACATCGCCGGTGTGCAGCCAGCCGTCGACAATGGTCTCGGCGGTCGCCTCCGGCCTGTTGAGGTATCCGCGCATCACCGTCGGGCCGGAGATGACGACCTCGCCGTCCTCACCGGCCGGTAGGAACGAGCCGTCGGGGCCCGTGATCCGGATCTCCTGGGAGGGAAGTGCCGGGCCGACAGTGCCGATCTTGCGGATACCGTCGACCGGGTTGCAGGAGGAGGCGCAGGTGCCCTCGGTGAGGCCGTAGCCCTCGACGATCTCGAAGCCGTACCGCTCCTGCAAGCGGGTCAGCAGCTCGGGAGAAGCCGGGGCGGCTCCGCAGATGACGAACCGGAGCGAGGAGATGTCGGCGTGGACGTCCCCGGGCAGGGCGGCGAGCACGGCATAGATGGTGGGCACGGCCGAGAAATACGTCGGCCGCAGCCACTCGACCTGGTCGAAGAACCCGGTGGCGGAGAACTGCCCGGCGATGCTGACCTGTCCGCCGCAGCGCATCGGGGCCAGAACGCTCACCATGATCGCATTGACGTGGAAGAGCGGGAGGATCAGCAGGCAGTGGTCGTCCTCGGTCAGCTTGAGGTGGTGCGCCATCGTCGCGGACATGACCTCGGCGTGCCGGTGGTCGAGCATCACGCCTTTGGGGCGGCCGGTGGATCCGCTGGTGTAGATCAGCAGGGCGAGGTCGTCGTCTTCGACCTCCGCGGGCGGCCGGGGCTCGCCCCGACGGACGGTTCGCATGTCGTCGACGTGGATGGCCGACCTGTCGCCGTTGGGAGCGTCCGGAGCGAGGGTGACGACGAGCGACGCGCCGGCGTCGGTGATCTGGTACTCCGCTTCGTCCTCAGTGAACACAGGGTTGACCGGGGTGGCCGCTCCACCCAGTCGCCAGGCCGCGAACATCGCGACGAGCAGCTCGACGCGGTTCGGCAACAGGATCGCCAGCACGTCGCCGCGGCCGAAGCCGTGCTCGCCGAGCTGCTCGGCGAACGCCTCAGCCCAGGCGCTGAACTGCTCGTAGGTGAGTTCGACGCGGTCGTCACGGAGGCCGATGTGCTCCCAGCGCTGGCGCAGAGGGCTCGTTCGGTTCCACGGTAGGTATCGCAGCTCCATGCCCTCTCCATCAGCTTATATGTGTCTTGCGTCACAACGAATGTGATGTCCGACACTACGCGGCTGGTGGAGGACTTCCTATGTCCAGACGGGACGAACTTCCTGTCGGGAGTTGTGCATCATGCACAAAACGGACTGGTGGGCTGATGCGGCGTATGGCCAGTCCGTGTCGAAAGGAGGTCGCTCGCCACGTTCGGGCGTCGACTCGGCCCCGGATCACCGAGGTCTCCACCGAGCCGGTGAAGTCCAGCAGTTGGGCCAGCGGCATGTCGTAGGCGCTGGCCAGGATCAGCAGCCCCCGGGGAGGGCTGTTGACGCCCGCTGTTCTCCAGTCTCCACAGGTACGGCCGGTACGGCCGGCAAGATCGGCCAGCGACCAGCTCCGCGACTCGCGACGGGAGCATCCGGGCATGAGCAGGAGCTGAATCCGCCGACCGCGGTGGCGCAGCGTTTGGGGACGACACGTCGCGGGTAAGCACCGGCAGGACGAGCACCATGCGATAGGGGGAGTCGTACCGTGGGCGCACCGCTGACGCTGCCGGCAGCCGAGCCCGGCGACTTCGCCGAGGGCAGCATCTACTTCATCGGCAACGCCACCGCGCTCATCCGCTACGGCGGGTTCACGATCCTGACCGATCCCACGTTCCTGCACGCCGGGGACCACGTGCACCTCGGGCACGGCATGTACGCCCGACGCGAGGTCGAACCCGCCTGCCAGATCGCCGACCTCCCGCCGCTGGACTTCATCGTGCTCTCGCACCACCACGGCGATCACTTCGACGACGTGGCCGCCGAGCAGCTGGACAAGAACACCCCCGTCATCAGCACCGAGCACGCGGTGGGACTGCTCTCCGAGCAGGGCTTCACCCGCGGACACGCCCTGGACACCTGGCAGTCCCAAACCGTGTCCAAGGGCGACGACGAGGTGCGCGTCACCGCGATGCCGGCCAAGCACGATCCGGACCCGGTGGCGGGCATGCTGCCACCCACGATGGGCAGCGTGCTGGACTTCGGTCGCGGCCGGGAACACAGCTTTCGCCTCTACATCAGCGGGGACACGCTGCTGCACGACCGGCTGTACGACATCCCCCAACGCTATCCCGGAATCGACCTGGCGATGGTGCACGCCGGCGGGACCACGCTGCTGGGAACCGTGGTCACCATGACCGGTCAACAGGCCGTGCGGGCCGTGGAGATCATCAACCCCCGCAGCGCCGTGCCCATCCACTACAACGACTACTCGGTCTTCCAGTCCGGGCTGGACGACATCAAGCAGGCGGCGGCCGCGTCGTCGACGTCGGCGGAGTTCCACTACCTCAACCACGGCGAGACCCACCACTTCCGCCCCACCCAGTGACGGTGAGCGGGAACTGGGGTCTGCCACCCTCGTTCGGGATGTCGACGGCGCACCGCCGGTTTCAGCAGTGGACCGAGGCCGGGTTGTGGCGCAAGCTGCACAAGGCCGTGCTGGATGAGCTCGGTGGCCGGGGTGAGATCGAGTGGGCTCGCGCGGTGGTTGATGCGGCTACGGTCCGGACCGAAAAGGGGATCGATGACCGGGCCCGGCCCGGCTGATCGCGGCAAGGCTGACTCGACGATCCACCTGCTTTCCGAGCAGGTCGGGCTGCCGCTGGCGATGGGAGTCTCCGCTGCCAACACGCACGACAGCCACGGCCTGAGGCCTCTGGTCACAGCGATCCCGAAGGTGCGCTCCCGACGGGGACCGCAGCGGGGTGAACCCGCCGAGCTGCACGGCGACAAGGGTTACGACTACGACGAGCTGCGCCGATGGCCACGACAGCGAGGGATCACACCGCGCATCGCCGGTAAAGGCATCGAGTCCAGCGACGCACCCGGCCGCTACCGATGGGTCATCGAACGCAGCCTGGCCCGGCTGCCCGGCTACCGTCTCCCGACCCAGTGCTACGAACGCCACGGTCACCTCTTCAGCGCCTTTCTCACCCTGGCCGCGGCCCTCACCTGATACAAGAAAATTCCCACACGAGACATGCTCTGAACGGGTGTTCGCGCGCCGGCGCTGGAACTCCGCTGCTTGACCGAATTATGTTCACGACGAGCTAACCGGAGAAGAGCACGAGCATGCAGGCGAGGAGCACCCGACCAGTTCGGTGTGGTCAGCGTGCTGCTGCGCAGTGTTCAAGCGGACACCCGGAACCTCGGTACCCTTGACCGCGCATTGCGCTGGAGCGGTACAGAAGGCGGCTTTGCGCTGTTCGGGTGAATGGCGATGATGGTGGATAGTGGACGCGGTCGAGGAGCTGTGCGAAGGTGTGGAATCAGCGGCAGACGACGGCGGAGGCGAGGTTAAGGCAATACCGTGCATCTTCGCGTATCTGTATTGGCTTTCCCGGCGCATCGCGCCGAGCCGTCATTTTTTGTGCCCGTAAGGATGGTGCAGCCGCTGCATGCTTCATTTTCCGGAGTCGCGCTGTCCGTTGTATTTGACTGAATTGCGCTCTGTGCTGTTGTCTCTCAGCTAAGGCGCGCCACAGCGTTCAGGAGGGTGAGATGGCACGGTATTTGCATCGCAGGGACCTCATGCGACTGCTCGGTTCGACGGCTTTGACCGCGGGGTCCGTCGAAACGTTCTCGGCGCAGACGGCAGCGGCGGCCCCGGCCTCAGCCGATCCCCGCGTTCTTCGACACTGGGAGCACGCGCTTCAGCAGGAGGTCGACGCCGGCAGCGCGGCGCGGATGAGCGAGGCGATGTCCACCTACCCCGGCCTGGTGGGCACTGAGGGCTCCGTTCGCAGGACGACGTACTCGACGAAGAAGCTGACCGAGTGGGGCCTGGACGCGAGGCTGGAAAGCTACAGTGTCCACTCTTCGGTGCCGAAAGACATCTCGGTGACCATGACGGCGCCCGAGCATCGGGAACTGGACGTCAAGGAGCCGCCGTTCCCCTGGCACGAGAACTTCGACGACGTCGTCGTCGGGTACAACGCGTACTCGCCTGCCGGCAACGTCACGGCCGAGGTCGTCTACGTCAACTACGGGCTTCCGGAGGACTACGCAAGACTCGAGGAGCTGGGTGTCGACGTCGGGGGCAAGGTGGTTCTGGCTCGCTACGGGCGTAGCTTCCGCGGCGTGAAGTCGAAAGTCGCCGAAGAGCACGGCGCCGCAGGGGTGATCCTGTACTCCGATCCCGAAGACGACGGTTTCGCACGGGGTGAGGTCTACCCCGACGGGCCGTGGCGCAACGCCGACGGCATCCAACGAGGCAGCGTCCAGTACATCTTCCAGTATCCTGGAGATCCGCTCACTCCCGGAGAGCCTTCGACACCCGGAACTGCCCGGTTGGATCCTTCGGAGGCGAAGAACCTGCCCGGCGTGCCGACCACGCCGATATCCTACGGTCAGGCCAAGCATTTGCTGGTCGCGCTCGAGGGGCCGAGTGCTCCGCGAGAATGGCAGGGCGGCTTGGACTTCGACTACCGGATCGGCCCGGGGCCCACCGCAGTCAATCTCGCCCTGGACATCGACTATCAGCAGGTGCCGGTCCACGATGTCCTCGTCGAGATCCCCGGTTCCAAGTATCCGGAGCAGAAGGTGGTGCTCGGCGCGCACTACGACTCCTGGACCTACGGCACGAAGGACGACGTGTGCGGGTGGACCACCGTGATGGAGACGGCTCGAGCGATGTCGCGCTTGCGTGCCCAGGGGTGGCAGCCGGAGCGCACCATCGTGCTCGCCGGGTGGGGCGGTGAGGAGTACGGGCTGCTCGGTTCGACCGAGTGGGCCGAGGAGCACCGGGCCGATCTCGTCGAGAACGCGGTGGCCTACCTCAACCTCGACGGAGCAGGCGGTGGGAGGAACTTCGCCGCCAGCGCCGTGCCCGCGCTCGACGGTGTACTGGTCGATATCGCCAAGGAGATCGCGGATCCCGACCACGGAACGGTCTACGACAACTGGCAGCAGGCGTCCGGCGAGCAGCATCCCGTACCGGGACGTCTGGGCAGCGGATCGGACTACACCGCTTTCCTGGACCACCTCGGTATCGCCTGCGCCGACGTCGGCATGTCGACACCGGCCGGCGAGTACCACAGCGCCTACGACGACCTGCACATGATGCGGAACTTCCTCGATCCCGGCTACACCCATCACGCGGTCGCTGCCGCCTATGCCGGCACGTTCGCGTTGCGGATGGCAGGATCGGAGACCTTGCCCATGGCCTATTCCGGCTACGCCCGAGAGGTCGTGCGATACCTGCGAGCCCTGGACGAGAAGCAGGCCGATGAGCCGGTGGTCGATCTGGCGCCCGCGTATTCCGCCGCTCGGGAATGGCGAGCGGCGGCCAAGCAACTGGAAGGCGCCGCACGGCACCCTGGTGACGGCCGTGCTCAGGAGATCAACGCTGCGCTGATCGCGCAGGAACGTGCACTGATTCAGGACGAGGGACTCCCTGAGCGCGAGTGGTTCAAGCACATGGTCTACGCCCCGGGCTTTTACACCGGGTATGCCGTGCAACCGCTGTCCGCGATCGACGACGCTGTCGCAGCCCGGGACTCCGCCACGGCATCGAAGTACCGGGACCTGCTCGTCGACTCGATGGAGCAGGCCGCCAGCGCGGCCCGCGACGGCGCGAGGCGCTGATCAACCGGCCACGCGGTGGGTCCGGTTCTCGTTCGGGGGAGCCGGACCCGAGAGGTTCGAGCAGCAGGTGGACGCGTGGAATGAGCTGAGGGCGGCGATACCGGTATCGGTGTCCGTGGCGTTCGAACCGGTCACTTCACACCGACACGCACACCCGGGGTTGCCAGCAATTGGTTGGCGCGCCGGTTCGCTGGTTGCCTGCGCTGGCGTGCAAATGTCTCAGTGCACAAGTGCCTTGGGCGTGGTCCGCGACGTGCTCACTATCGACACGGCGCTTCGCAGCGGGCAGGGGAGCGAGTACTTCGCGATCGAGCCGCCCTTCGTCCCCGGCACCGGGGTGGCCGCCGGGGTGGACGCTGCGTCCGGTCGATCCCGGTGACGGGCGGTGGGGCGAGTTCGTGCCCGACGAGGAGCCGACTGACGGCGAGGCGGCGGCTGCCCCGGCGTCCCCGGAAGAGGCGAGCGAGTGGAACGCCCGCGCCCTGCTGCTGCGGCGGGCTCTTGAAGCGATCATCCATGCACAACCTGCCCGCCTTATGTTCGGCAGTCGTCCGCAGGTGTGCGAGCTGCTCGCGGCGATGGAATCGGCCGCAGACGCACACGAGCACTTCGTCGCCACCTGGTCGGACAGCACCACGCTCAGCGCCTTCACCCGGGAAATGCTGGAGGACGACGTGTGCACCCCGGCGGGAAGGGGGCCTCCGTCATCGAGGTTCTTGTCGAGAACCGACGCGGCACGCCCGTACTTCGCGGATCGGGACAGCCTCGGGAGCACAGGGCCCATGAACTCGGAATCGAGTCCGCTGTCGGCGTAGACTGAGGGTACCGAGGTTCTCGGAAACGTGAGCTGTCCAGCTTCCACAATCCCGGGGACCGGTATTGACCGTTGATCGGTCGGGACGGAGTTCCGTCATGGGATCCGAGCAGCCACTCCTCACTACCAAAGCGTCCGAACACGACAGCGTCGCGTCCCCCAGCGCTCTGCTCGCCGAGGATCGAACGTCGGGTGTCACACCCCTTCCGCGGCCTGTCGAGGCACCGCCTGAATCCTGCTGGGAAACCGACGGCGGCCACCTGCTGACCGCGTCCCCGGCACGGACGTGACCGGAGCGCGGGCGAAGTACGCCGATTGTTCCCATCTTGCTCCGAGCCGACTCCGGTCTGGCTGGGGTCGTTGACGGAGGGCTGTCCACAGGGGCCCGCCACATGTCCCCTTCCACTCCGCGCGGTCGTCGGCATTCGGCCCCACCGAACGGGTCGACGGTGTGATCAAGTCGGGGTGCGCGAGGTGGTGCGGAAAGCCCGCGCCCGACTGCGGCGGGTGCGGGCCTGGGACTTGAGGAACATCCGAACGATATCCAGCGCCAAGCCACGACAGTGCTGGTGGGGGAGTGCGATAGGGGGGGACGAGGACAGTGCTGCTTCCGCGGATAGCTGGTGATCATCTGCGGCGGTGTGCTCGCCGACCTCGGAGAACCTCTCCTGTCGGTGCGGTGACTCGCCTGCTTATCTGCGATAGCACCATTGGGCGTGCCCGGCGCTGAACCCTCTGGCGCACGATCCGACACGGATGTTCCTCGACCCCCGTCGCGACGATCACGCGGTCTCACTGCCTCGCGGCTGGCCGCAGCGACCGGAGAACCGGGCCTACGGGGCGGGTTCGTACGACTCGTGTCCTTTGTAGGCGGTGTGGACATCGCGCAGTGGGCCCTGCAACCGCATCCGTCCCTCGTCCATCCAGACACCCGTGCTCATAGCTCCAGCAGCAGCTCTTCGCGCGTGAGGCGAATACCGGGATGCCCGAGCGGTTCGCCAGGTCCACGAGGCGTGCCCGAGCCAAGGAACAGCTGCTCCACCGAGTTCGGAACCACCAGGCAAACCGTCCACACCTACCTGCAGCCGCCGACACCCGTCTCAAGCGGCACCAACGGTGCTTCGTCACCAGCCGCCCGCATCCGGACCAGCCGCGCGGGCGCGTGTACGACTACCAGCTGCCCGAACACCTGATCTCCTGCTCCGATCGGGCTTCGGCCCGCCTTGGGTGGTGAGGAGGTCTTTCGCATGTTTTCCGTGCCCGTGTTACGGCAGGATGCCGACGGCGCCGTAGACGTTGCCGCGCTGGGCCTCGTGGTCGGTGACGGGTTGGTCGGGGCGCCACAGGGCGGCGGGAACCACTCCGGGGTCCAGCAGGGTGTAGCCGGGCAGGAGTGCGGCGACTTCCTCGGGGGTGCGCATGTGCAGGTTCGGCGTCGAGGTGTCGACCAGCAGGGAGCGCAGGCCGGCGACCTCCTGATCTGTGCGGGTCAGCTGGGCGTTGTTGGACACCGCCAGCGCGCTGCCGGGCACGCACGCGTCGCGGTAGCGGGCCACCAACCCCGCTCCGTCGGTGGTGGGAAGGATGTCCAGGATGCCGAAGGCCAGCACCGCGATCGGGCGGGTGAAGTCCAGCAGTCCCGCCACCCCGGCAGCGTTGAGCACGGTCTCGGGATCGCCCACGTCGGCCTCGGTCACCGTCACCCGCTGCTCCTCGGCGCCGAGCAGGTGGCGGGCGTGGTGGCAGGCGATGGCCTCCCAGTCCACATAGGCCACGCGCGTGGCCGGGTTGTGCTGGTGGGCGATCTCGTGGACGTTGCCCACGGTCGGCACCCCGCTGCCGAGGTCGAGGAACTGGTCGATGCCGTGGTCGGTGACGAGGATGCGGACCGCGCGGCCCAGAAAGGCGCGGTTGGCCCAGCAGTAGTCCCGCTCCGTCGGCGCGACCCGCAGGGCCTGCTCGGCCGTGGTCCGGTCGATGGCGAAGTTCGCGGACCCACCGAGGTGGTAGTCGTACATCCGCGCGATGTTGGGCTGGTCGAAATCCGCGTGCGCCACCTGGGCGGCCAACTCCGCATCCTGGAACATATCCGGCAGCCTAATCCGTCTGACCGGCCACGACCATGCCGCGAACTCGCCTCCGTCGGGCCAATCCCCGTCCGCGCGGTCTTTCGAGTACCTGCCGGGCAGGGCCGAAAACGACCTGTGCCCGGTCAGGACACCGGCCCTCTCGACGTCGAGCGGGCCGGTACCCAGCGACCTGGTGGGCTCGGATGGTTTCGCGCCGACACGTGCTCGGCACGTTTCGAGAGGGGACAGCCGGGTGGCTGATGAGGCAGGGCCGGGCCGGTGCGCCCACTGCGGAGCGCCGCTCCCCACGGAGGTATGAACGTTTTCGGCCGGAATACGGCAGGTGCCCGAAGAGGTGGTTACCGGAGCAGCAGGCCGTCGCACAGGGTCTGCAGGTGCTCCGGTGAGCAGGCGGTGAGCACGGTCGCGCTGTCGCTGAGGGGGTCGTGGGCCAGACCGCGCAGCATGGCCCGCGGGTCGGACTCGTCTCCGCACCGTTGGCACCGCGGCGAAGGGGCCGTGCCTACCGGGGCGCGTGCGCCACCTCGGTCGGAGCCTGTGGGGTAGGGGGTGTCATGTGCTTGTCACCACCCTGTGCGCTCCGCACGTCTGGCAGATCAGTCGGAAACCGAGGCCTTGGGCGAACTCGTGGACAGAGTTCTCCTGGAGGGCGTGGCAGCCGCAGACCTGGCAGGCCATCGCGGACAGCGCCGTCGCCCCGGCTTCGGTCGCCGATGTGAGCGCGGAGGGGTCCTGTGGTTCGGGTGGATTCATGGGGCTCACCCCTTCTGCTGGCTGTGGCCGTCGATGAGGTGCCTGCATGCCTCCACGGCGACGGGCACGCTGCCGAAGCAGGGCAGGCTGGCCTGGAGTTCGCCGGCTGTCAGGGCGCGGTCGACGGCGTGATTGCTGTTGACGACGCCGAAGGCAATCCCGCGGTGGCCAGCGTAGGCGTGCGCGTGGGCCAGCAGTTCCACACCGGCCAGGCACAGGAATGTCACTTCGCTGAGGTCGACCACGAGCGCGGACAGCGTGGTCTGCAGCCGGGGCCACAGCAGCTGCTCCAGCTGCGGGGTCGTGGCCAGGTCCAGGTCGCCGGCCGCGCTGAGCACCTGTACGTGCGGCTCGGTGTAGCTCGTGCGCAGCAGCGTCGGGTAGGCGCCTGCGGGAACTTCGGTGTGGCTGGCGCGATCGGTGACCGGGTTCTTGGTGAGCACAAACAGCTCCTCTTCGTCCATGCCGCGGCACTCGTACGAATAGCGCCCTCCAGCGCGAGCAGGGGAACCGGGAAGGGCACCACACCGCGGTCATCGACGAGTGGCGTGGGAATCCATCAACGCGGTACCCCCGAGCAGGGCACTGCCAGCTGCTTGCTCAACCAGGTACTGCCGACCCTAGGTTAGACAGACAAGTCTGTCTAACTCGAGGTACGAGGCCGCCCGTCGTCGTTTCCACTCACGACGCAGAACTGCCCTGGAGACAGGACCACGGTGAGGGGATATGACGAGCATGCACGAAGCGGCCGCTCGTGCCGGCCCGCGCGAGCGCATCCTGGATACGGCCTACGCCCTGTTCGCCCAGCGCGGGGTCGGCAACGTCGGCGTTGACGAGATCATCACCCGCTCCGGGGTGGCCAAGGCCACCTCGTATCGGCACTTCCCGGCCAAGACCGACCTGGTGCTGGCCTTCCTGGCCGAACGCGAGCAGCGCTGGACCCCCGAGTTCGTCGCAGCCGAATCCGCTCGCCGAGCGGAAGCTCCGGAAGGTCAACTGCTGGCCGTCTTCGACGTCTTCGGCGAGTGGTTCCAGCGCGCCGACTTCGAGGGTTGCTCGTTCATCAACGTGCTGCTGGAAATGCACGGTCACGGCCCCGAGCATGCGCTCGGTCACGCCAGCATCCAGTACCTGGCCAACATCCGCGCCCTTGTGCGCGAGCGGGCCGGCCGGGCCGGCCCGGCCGGCCCGGCCCGGCCGGAGGAGTTTGCCCACTCCTGGCACGTCCTGATGAAAGGCTCCATCCTCGCCTCCGCCGAAGGCGACACGGCCGCCGCTCGCAGCGCCCAAACGATGGCCCGCTGCCTCATCGATGAACACCGCACCCCACAGCCCCGCTCGGCCTGATGCGCATCGCGATCACGCGCTCGCCGGAGTTCATGAACGCGTAGAACGTGGCCTCGCCCGGGCGGTCCTCGCAGGGAAGTACGCGGGTGAGGTTCTCCTCGGCCGCAGCGCGGTAGTCAGCGGTGACGCTGACGACGGTCCCGACGGCCGCCACGTCGACCGGCACCCCGGCGCAGACGACGTTGACCAGGGCCGTGTCCCGCCCCTCGCCGAACATCGCGTCATCAACGTGGAGGCCGATATCGCGGTGGTACGCCGCGAGAACCACGGCATCGAGATCGGTCATCGCTGGAACTCCCAGCGCTGTCCAAGGGCCGACCGGAACATTCCGGCCGGCCCTGCTTTGCGACGGTTGGTTTCAACGAGCGCGCGAGTCGGTCAGGCGGTGCGGTAACCACCACGGCAGGCTTCGAGTCGTCGAGGTCCGCGCACAACCGAGCGCGTTCCGGATCGGCACGCGGATCTGGGGCCATGCACGGAGCGCTGGCACGCTGCCGAGCGCAGTAGGCGGCGAAATCAGCGCGGCGTGCTGCGAGGTCGTACGTGGTCGGTGACCACTCCAGCGCCACAAGAGCGCGACGAGGACCACGGCGCCACCGCCTGCCGCTTACCACGGTACGGCCGTGACGAGCGCCGCAACGCCCAGCCACGGTGTGGACGTTCCACGACCTGCGACGCAGCGGCATCACCCACGCCGCCGAGGACGGCGTGCCGACCACCGTCCTGCGCGCCGAGTCCGGACACCGCGACCTGCGCAGCCTCAGCCGCTACGCCAAGCCCTCCGTCGAGGACGCGCAACGCCAGATCGACCAGGCGCGCGAGCACCGGAGCGGGAGAACACGGTGATCGTGGCGATCACGGGATCTGAAGAAGATCCGTGACAGAGGAAACGCTGGTGAGTGTCGCTGCTGGCCACCTCGTCGGAGGCGAGCCCGATGAACGAGCTGGTGACCGGTGAAAACACCGCTAACGCTATCCTGGTTCCGCTGCGGCGAGCCTTCAGCGTTTCGCACTGCCGCCCGCGTTCCTGAGCGATGAGGGTCTCGTAGCAGCCGTTCGAGAGTCCCTTCGACGCTGCCGACGGCACCGAGGCCACGGTGCGGAGGGGAGCACCGATCACGACTACCGGTTCCGGTGTCGCCGGAGACCCACCCGCGGCGAGAATAGAGCAGAGTTTTGAGTCAGGACGACGACACGAGCGTGTCGAATCCACCATCGGCATCGTCGACCAGCACGGCCGAGCAGGGCACCAGCGATCGCGGTGGGGCCGAGGAAACCGAAGGCGGGCTTCGTCGCATGGACCACGAGCGTCCGCTACCTCGGCGACGCAGTCCGGCGAGCCACGCGCTCGCCGAGTTCCTCTGGCTGCCGATGCTCATCGTGGCCGGGTTCCTGGTGTTCACCGCCGTGATGGTGCCCGTCGAGCTGTTCACGTCGATGGGGCCGTTCCAGCGGGCGCTCGGCGCCTACGTCCCGCAGTCGGCCATCTCCTCGTTGCTACCGGCGATCGCGACGAGCCTGGTCACCGCCGCCTCGATCACCTTCTCGCTGTTGCTGATGACGGTGCAGCAGGCGGCCTCGCGCTACAGCCAGGTGGTTTTCGACCAGTTCCTGCGAAGGCGCACCAACCAGATCTCCATAGGGTTCTTCATCGGCCTCGCCCTGTACTGTCTGTCGCTGATCCTGTTCGTCTCCTCGACCCAGGCGGTCCTGTCCGGTGTGGTGGCGCTCGTGCTGACGGGCGTCGCGTTGGTGCTGCTGATCTTGTTGATCTACGCCGCGATCGACCAGATGCGTCCGAGCTCGGTGGTCTGGAACATCCAGACGATGGCGTTCAACGCCCGCAAGCACCAGCTGCCGCTGCTGGCCCGCTGCCGTTCGACACCGCAGCTCGTCGACGCCGCGATCGGGACCACCCCGGTGTACTCCGGGCAGCTCGGCTACGTCGTCGACATCGATGCGGAACGGCTGGCCAAGGGATTGTCCGCGGTGACCGGCGAGGTGGAGTACTCGGCGGTCAGCGGGGAGATGGAGATCGAGCTGTACGCGCGGCTCGGGACGCACCTCGTCGTGGGCGAGACCGTGGCCGAGATCCGCGGTGGGACCAAGCGCGAGCGCGACCACCTGGCGAGGTCGGTGCTGGAGGCGTTCACGCTGGGGCGGATGCGCGACAGCGCCACCGACCCCGGTTACGCGGTGGACCAGCTCGGCAACATGGCCTGGGCGCTGGGCTCCACCGGAACCCAGGACCCCGAGGGCGCCCTCGTGGCCGTCCGCGGGTTGCACGGCCTGCTGGTCGAGTGGGGGACCGACGATGCCCCGGCCGCCGAGGACCACGGCGGACCGCTGCCCATCGTGTACCGGGACGGAGCCGTCGAGAAGGTCATCGGTTCGCTGATCTCCGAGCTCATCGTCTCGACCGAGTCGGCCCAGTACCACGTGTGCGCCGAGGTCCTGGACACGTTCGGCCTGATCCTGCCCCGACTGGATCCCGAGGCCCGGAACTTCGCGGCGGACAGCCTGCGGGGCGTCGTGCCCTCGGTCGCGCGGCACGTGCTGACCCTGGACATGCGCCGTGCCCTGGACCGCCTGCAACGAACCCTGAGCGACCTCGGGCACACCGAGGAAGCCGCCTTCGTCGAGGGCGTCACCAGCCAGCTGGGCGGAGTGAACGATCACACCGCCAACACCACCGACGGACGGTCGTGAACACCCACCCCCACCGGTCATCGGCACCACGTCGGGGGTGGGAACCGGACACGACGGAAACGGGGTGCCGGCAAGGAGTGTGCCACCGGCCGCAAGGGGGCGCTTCCGTGCAGGTCATCGACTCAACGGTCGATCATGCCATGGTGTCTCGTCTCGGACCGTAGTGCACGACGTGCATGGCCCTGACCGGAAATGACGGCCGCACTGGCGGCTCCCGCCAGCTTCGGGGTGTGCGGAGCATCCGTGTCGGATCGTGCGCTGAGCAATGATCAGTCGTGGCAGTGCGTCGATGGACTGTTGACGATAAAACGTGAAAATCGGCCACGTCTGGGGTCTCGGTAAGCGCACATCGTCGCGCCCGAAGGGACCACGATTCCCAGCAGTCCGGTCACGCTCGGGGGAGCCCGGCGGGGCCGTCGTGTATTCGCAGCTCACCCGGGCGACCCAAAAAGACCAGGACAGCGACTCCACTGCTGTCCGCCGACACACGGGAGGCAAGCCCGAGCGACTCGTCCGTCTCGCTGCCAGCGCCGCCGGGTGCCCGGCCCCGCTGACCGTCACCGCCAGTCCGGCCGCCGCCCAGATCGACGAGTTGGTGGACACCCCGAACTCGATACGTGCTCAGCGCCATCGAGGACCACCACGAAGCCCCCGAGGGGGACGCCTGGCCCCATCGGGACTTCCACCGAGCCGCTGAGCCCGGGATCGTGCGACCTCCCTGAGTGCGGCAAGGGGGTTGAGGAACATCTCCGTCAGATAGTGCGCCGAAGCGTTGATGCTGCTGGCCGAGTAGGGGTGGAGCAGTAGGAGCGCAGGACCCTGCGGTAACGAAGCTCCTTCCTGGTCGCGGCGGCGGGAACAGGAGGTCGGGGCCGTCCTGGCCGTTCCACGGCTGCGTGCCGACACCTCGATCACCAGCCGAAACCGTGCCTGGCGCCACATCCTGTACCGCTCCTGCCCGGACCCCATCACCAGCACCCGATGACCGCGGCTCACGGAAGGCGAGGTGTCGACCCCCGACCAGTACGTGCGACGCACCGCTGTCGTGGTCACCGCCGCGCAGCAAGCGAGAGCCCGTCCCTCCGGATCGGTCACGGCACGGGTAAGCAGCGGCCGTGACGGGTAGACGGTTCGGTATGGGACCGCACAGCGTCGAGGTGTTTCCGTTCCGCTTCGACCGGCGCTACCAGCTGGCCGGGCTCCCCCTCGGGATCACTCCGCGCACGGCCGGCGTGCGCATCACCGAATCCGAGGTGGTCGTCGTCTTCGGCCCCTGGCGATTGCGCACCGACCGGGACAACGTCACCTCCACGACGATCACCGGCCCGTACCAGGTGCTCAAGACCATCGGACCACCCCACCTGTCGCTGGCCGACCGGGGTCTGTCCTGCGCGACCAACCCCGACGAGGGACTGTGCCTGCGCTTCGACCGCCCCGTTCCCGGAATCGAACCGACCGGCCTGCTGCGTCACCCGGCGGTCACCGTCACAGTCGCCGACTGCTCGCGCCTGGCCGCCGCGCTGCACTGACCCGCACCGAACGAGCACCTCGGCACCGTCAGACCGACATGCCGCGGGCGCAGCCGGTGTAGACCTCCACGCCGTGCACCATCCGCCCACCGGAGAGCGCGCAGACGTTCGCGCAGTAGTGCGCCCACAGGTACGTCTGCATCTCCTTGAACAGCTCGACGCCGTCGTAGAGCAAGTTCACCACCCAGTCCCCGCTGCGGGCCCACGACTCGATCTCGAAGACCAGGGCGTCGCCGGCGGAGTAGGCGCGAAACTCGATCTGGCCGGCCTCGAGGTGCTCCCGCAAGGTCACCAGCCGGAAGGAGGTGTCCCCGACGTCGAGCACCCGGACCGGGCCGTCCCAGGGGCCCGGCATGCGCACCACGAGCTCGTCACCGACGCGCAGTCCGCTCCGGCCGTCCCGCCTGTCGAACACGGCCACCTCACGGGGCACCGCCTCGTTCGGGTCCGCCCTCACACGCTCGATCAACCGCTCCGGCCCCATCTGGCTGGAGTGGATGCGCACCCCGTAGCGCCTGTGGAACACCGGCCCGCTGCCCTCCTGCGGCGCCTGGATCCCCGGCCCGCAGTGCTCGGGAAGCTCGGGGACGACGACGACCTCGTGCTCGTCCACGCGGTGGATCGGCAGCGCGTGCAGGAAGTACCGCACCGTGGCCAGCGCCACGCCCGGTGACCAGCGCAGCAACTCGCCCAATGCCGCGGTGACACCAATCATGTCCGCCTCCCACGCTCGAGGCCGCACTGACCCGAAGTGTCACCGCTGCGCCCCGCAGCCGCCACACGAGACCGCCAGCACGCCGGCGGCGAGGGTGACCAGCCCGGAAAACCCCCACGCAACCAGGACGCGTCCGCCCCCGGCAGCCTGCGCCGCCCAGTCCACCGCAGCCACCCACCCGCCAAGACCTCCGCCGCGACCAGCAGCCAACGTCGAGAGCCGCAGCAGCCGGATCACCGCGTTTCGTCGGGGCGCGATCCGCGGGGTGGGGCTCCGGCACGGCGTGCGTCATGTCCTGAGCAGCTGGGCGGTTCGCGTCGTCGGCGGGTGTCCGCAAGGGGTTCCCTTGCGGACTGCTCGCCGGGTCAGCCCGCTGCGGGGTGGAGCCCTCCGATTCGTCCAAGCCGACCAGGGGGCGTGCCTGCGATGATGTGGTCATGATCAGGAGAATCTTTCCTTACGCCGACGGAGATGATCTTCCCGCGTCTCGGGACTTCTGCGTCGGGGTGTTCGGGCTCGAGGTCGCGATGGAAGATCCGGTCCTGGGCCTGACGTCGCCGACCGATCCCTCGGATCAGGTCCTCGTTCCTCCCCGCGGGATGGAGAGTCCTCCGCCACGCTTCGGGATCGACGTTGGCAAGCCGGCGGCAGTTGACGCGGCGCACTCGGAGGTCGCAGGCTGCGGCCTGCGCGTCGTCTATCCGCTCACCGACGAGTCGTGGGGCGTGCGCCGCTTCTTCGTGGAGGACCCCAACGGCACGGTGGTCAACGTGCTCGCACACCTCCCCTGACCTACGGCATCCAGCACCGTTCGGCCGCGGATCCCCTCCGCGTGGAAGTTCGGATCGTCGTGATCACCTGGATGCCATCCCGATGAACTGCGAAGACACGACCAGGGTTGTGTGGAGCACGCTCGAACCGAACAGCGCCCGCCCCCGGATTCTCCGCACGAGCAGCTTCCCGGCGCACTGTCGCGCGCCGAGCAGCACGCCCGAGTGCTGGATGCCCGCGTGCTGATCGAGTGCCGGTTTTTCGGCCCCTGCGGGGCGAACCGGGACGAACGCGGAAATCCCTGCCCCGAGCGGGATCTGTGACTGCGATGCTGCGGGCATGCTCGGTTTCGTGTGGTACGTCAGCTACGGCTCGAACACGCACGCCGACCGGCTCGGCTGCTACATCGCCGGCGGCAGGCCTGCCGGGGCCTGCCGCACCTACCCCGGCTGCCGCGACCGCACCGCGCCGCGCCGTTCGCGGGGCACGCTGCTGGCAGGCGGTATCCATTTCGCCACGCACTCGCCGGTCTGGGACGGCGGCCGGGCGCTGTACGATCCGCACCTGCCCGGCACCGCCGCCGCGCGGGCCTGGCTGGTCACTCCGGGCCGGTTCGCCGATATCGCCGCCCAGGAGATGTATCGCGACCCCGACGGCGACCTCGACCTGGCCGAGGTTCTGCGCACCGGGCGGGTCGTACTCGGCCCGGGCCGCTACGAGACCCTCCTGCACGCCGGCGACGTCGACGGCTATCCGCAGCTGACCTTCACCGCCGGACACCGCTGCGGCGACGTCGAGCCCGTGGCCCCCTCGGCGGCCTATCTGCGCATGCTGGCCGGTGGGCTGGGCCAAGCCCACGGCTGGAGCCTGACCGAGGCCGCCGACTACCTGGCGTCCCTGCCCGGCGCGGCTCCGCACTGGAGTCCCGAGACGATCGCCCACGCCTGCACGACCCCGCCCGCTGACACCGAGCCGGACGTCGAGCTCGACCGCGAGGTGGGTGAGCGGTAGCCGTCGGTGTCAGAACAGCGTGGCCTGCACTGCGGTGCTCCCGGTGTCTGCGGTGTCGTCTTCGCCGCGCAGGCGCCGGCACCTCCGGCAGGTCACCGGTCTGCGGGTGGCCGACAGTTCGCTGTGGGTGCCGTGTCCGGTGAAGCCCTGGCGGCACGCGGGTGCGGGCAGGGTGAGGTCGTCGATCCAGTCCAGCCACGTCGTCGCGTGCACAACTTGTGATTGGCCGACGTGCAGGTTCCTGTCGGCGAACGCCCGCTGCTGGGCGGCGGCGAACCGCGCCGGATCACGCCGCCGTCGCCCATCGCGACCCGGCGGGGGAGCGAACGGCACGATCTCGGCACCCTGGTCGTCGTGCTCGGCGGGATCGGCGGGCATGCGCCCAGTATGGGCTTCCGTGGCCGCGAGCGACAGGAGCCAGGATCAGAGCGAGGATCACAGAGCGGTTTTTGCGACGCGGCTGGACGGGATAATCCCCGGAGAGTCGCGCACGGCCACAATGCCGTCTCATTTTCCCGTTGGCGCGAACACCGTGGGCACAGCGTTGTTCCTCACGTTTCAAGACGACGTGGTGTCAGAGGTCGACGGCAGACTGAGACCGCTGACGGTCGGCCTCGGACAGGGAGGTGCTCTCATGAGCTCAACACCGCGGCGCCCGTGCCAGTACTGCGGGACGTTGTCGCCCTGGGCGCTGACCCGAACCGGCGCGGAGTATCACGAGGAGTGCGTCGCCGACTCCGATCATCGTGCCGCTACTGTCCACGGTGGCTCCATTGCTGGGAACCACTCGGAAGCACGAGGCCTGATACCCAGAAGTATCAGGCCCGCTGGGTAGGCCGAGGCCTGCCACTGCGACACAGCCGGGCATCGATCCCCGCGCAACTCGGCCTGATACTGGGACGGTGTCGTCCTGGCTCGACCGGATGGGCATCCGCCGGGAGCCCACGTGCCGCTGCCGTCGCCGAGGGGTGAGCCCTGATGCCGACACCGACAAGCTCGCCTCAGTGATCGGTTGCTCGAGCCGTACGGCGTTCTGGATGCGTTTCCTCGCCCCGCATGGTCAGTGCGGCGCGATTCATGTCTTGGACGAAGCCGTGAATCCGTCCGGTGCTGCGGACAACGGGTCGGAGTCGTCGGCGGAGCGAGCTCTTTCGCGGTGCGCGCGGAGAGCGCGAGCCGCGGGGGCGAAGAGCTGCCCCGAGGGCGGCGGCTGCGGCGGCGGTGAGGAAGGCGCTGGTGGGGCTGTGGATGTCGCTGAGCAGTCCCACCAGGGGGGAGCCGAGAGCCTGGCCGGCGGCGATCAGCAGGAAGGCGGCACCGACGCCGAAGGCGGGAGCAGCGGGATAGACATGCGTGCCCCAGAGCAGCAGGAGGCCGGTCAGCGCGATGTAGACGACACCGAAGAGCGCGGCGGCGACAAAGACGTAGGGAGAAGAGCCGGCGGCGAGGGCAATGCCGGCGGTGGCCGCTGCCAGGGTCAGCATGGCCGCGATCCATGCGCGGCCGAGGCCGGTGTGGGCGGTGAGGTCTCCGGTCAGGGCACCGAGGAGACCGGCGGCGCCGAGGGCGATCCACATCAGGGTGGAGGCCAGCGGGCTGGCACCGTGGTGCACGACTATTTCGCGGCCGAACGTCCAGACCGCGGAACTTGCCGTGCCCATGACCCCGGCGGCGATCAGCAGTCGCGGTGCCCCGGGAGGCAGCCAGGACGAGGGCAACCGAGTTCCGGCGCGGCCCGAGGCGGAGTCGTCGTCCCCGCTGCGCACGCGGTGGGTGGGGATGGTTCTGGCGGCCCATACTGTGACCACGGCCGCGGCCAGCGCGAACGCTGCCCAGGCCGTCCGCCAGCTGTGCCCGAACAGCAAAGCGACCGGGCCGGAGACCATGACTCCGAGACCGGTCCCGGCGTTGACCACGGTCTGGATCCGACCTGCTCGGTCGGCGGCGACCCAGCGGGCCACCGCGTCGGCGAGCGGGGGAGAGGCCATCCCGGTGCTGGAGCCCGCGAGCACCACCCCGGCCGCGAGAACACCCGCGTGCGGGGCGGCTGCGACCAGCCCCGTTCCCAGCGTCGCCGTCGCCCCGGCGGCGACCGCCACCACACGCGGGCCCCATCGTGCGGTGGTCACCGTTGCGAGCACGATCGCCACGCAGTAGCCCCCGTAGCTGCCCGAGGCGATGGCGCCTGTGGTGGCGGAGTCGAGAGAGAACTCGGCGCCCAACACCGGCACGAACAATCCGTAGGCGAACCGCGCCAGCCCGTAGCAGACCGCGATCAGCGACAGGCCCACAGCGGCCAACCCGGTCGCGTGCACGAGTGAGCCACCAGTGCGTTCTCCGATGCCCCCGCCTCGGCGATGGTTGAGCATGCTCGCCTCGCTTTCTTGGTATACCGACCGGTATGGTTACCAGGGTGCACAGTGCGGAACGGAGAAGTCAACTCACCGGTGGGTATACTCCTGGGTGTGGCGATACGAGCGAACATGACCCCGGCCGGGCAGCGCGTGCTCGACGTGGCAAGCAGGTTGTTCTACCGCGACGGGATCAACTCCGTCGGCGTGGCCCTGGTCGCCGAGACCGCCGAGGTGACCAAGAAGACCCTCTACGACTGCTTCGGCTCCAAACAGAAGCTGGTCGTGGACTATCTCCGCCACCGCCATGAGATCTGGTGGTCCCATCTCGAGCAGTGCCTGGCCGAGGCCGGCCGGCCCCGGACGCTCACGCTGGTCGACGCCTACCTCACGCACCCGAACCTGCGCATCAACCGCGGCTGCGCGTTCCTCAACGCCGCGGCCGAGCTTCCCGCCGACCACCCAGGTCTGGACGTGATCCGAGACCACAAGAAAGCCGTCCGCGCCCGGCTCGCCGACCTTGTCGCCGAAGACGCTCCAGCCGTCGACTCCGAGAGCGTGGCCGAGCACGTCTTCCTGCTCCTCGAAGGAGCCATCGCCCACATCGGCATCGATGACCACAACAACCGGGTCCAGCAAGTTCGGCAACTCGCCACCACACTTCTCGACAACGGTCACGGAGACCGATGAGGGAACCGCGCCCGCGCCCCTCCTGCGGTCAGTGCCGCACTACTCACCAGCACCCCGGGTGCCGGCAGCACGCGTTGAAGATTCACTCTCGCGCTGGGCGCAGGCCGATCAGAGATCGTGGGGCCGCTTCCGGTCATGTGCGGTTGACCGGTGCCGACGTGATTTTGTCGTTCCGAGGTGCTTGTCGGTGAACGATGGCGGGTAGTGGTGGGTGGTGGGATCGTCAATGCCGAGCGGGGCCTCGTCGGGGGGTCGCCGAGGTGGCCGGGCCGGGCAGCCGGCCGCGCGCCGGAGCCGCAGGATGCTGGGCGGCGCGGTGAGTCTGTCGGTGTCGGCCGCGACCGCTGTTGCCGTGCTTGCGCTGTTCCCGTCCGGAGTCCCGGTGGGGGACACGGCAGCGCCGGTGGTCACGGCCACGCCCGGAACCGTGCAGGAGGAGATCGTCACGGTGGCACGGGCCGAGCTCGGCACCGAGGAGGTCGGCAACGGGTGCCAGGAGTACTCCGACCGGTGCGTGCCCTGGTGCGCGCTGTTCGCCATGTCGACCTGGGAGAGGGCGGGCGTGGACGTCGAGCACGACGAGTTCGCCTTCACCGGTGACGTTTACACGACTGGGCGGGCCGAGGGGACGTCCTATGGCAGCGAGCAGTTGGAGCGCGTCGGGCCGGGTGATGTGCTGCTGTTCGGCACTGGTCCGGAGAGTCCCGCTTCCAGCAGGCACATCGGTGTGGTCGAGCGGGTCCAGGGCGATACCGTCACGCTGATCGAGGGCAACACCGGGGACGACCCCGACAGGGTGATGCGCAAGGAGCACCGGATCAGCGAGGACATCTTCTACGGCGGTGTGCGCCCCTGGTGACGAGGTCCGGGGGTCGTGGTGGGCGCGCGGGTCGGTGTCGGTCCGCGCCCGTCGGACAAGCAGCACCAGCCGCTCGGGCACCGACGAAATCCACTGACCGGTCCTGTGCCTGGTGCCGCAGTGGCGTGCGTGCTGTCGATGTGGCTGTGGTCAGGGGCTGCCGTATTCGCCGCGCCAGTGGGCGAGTGGGCCGCGGCGGCTGACCGCGCGCAGGCGGCGTTCGGTGGTCTCGCGCTGGGCGGGGATGGTGACGAGGAGCAGTTCGTCACCGACCTCCAGCCAGGTCTCGGGGTCGGGGACGAAGGTGCGTCTCTGGCGGATGATCAAAGTGATGACGCTGGGGTCGGGCAGTCGCAATTCGGTGATCGACACGTTGTGCAGCTGGGAGTCGGACGGGATCGTGAAGGTCAGCAGTTCGGCGTCGAGCACGTCCAGGGGCGCGACCTCGATCTGGATCTCCCGGGTGGTCTCGGCGGGGATCAACCGCAGGCGGCGGGCCAGCGGGCGCAGGCTGGGCCCCTGGAGGAGCGTGAAGATCATCACGAGGACGAAGACGAGGTCCACCAGCCGGTCGCTGCCGGGGACGCCGGCCACGACGGGGAAGGTGGCCAGCACGATGGGCACGGCACCACGTAGGCCTGCCCAGGACAGGAAGGCGTGCTCGCGCCACGGCAGCCGGAACCCGGCCAGCGAGACGACCACCGACAGCGGGCGGGCCAGCAGCAGCAACACCAGTCCCACGACCAGTGCGGGCAAGATCTCGCGGCCCAGTTCGCTGGGGGTGACCAGCAGGCCCAGCAGCACGAACAGGCCGATCTGGGCCAGCCAGCCCAGTCCTTCGGCGAAGGAGCGGGTGGCCGAGCGATGCGGTAGTCCGGCGTTGGCCAGCACCATTCCGGCGAGGTAGGCGGCGATGAAACCGCTGGCCTGGGCCGCGCCGGCGGCGGCGAAGGCCGCGATGCCGAGTCCGACGGTGGCCAGGGGATACAGCCCGGAGGCCGGCAGTGCCAGGCGGGGCAGTCCCGCCGCGCCCAGCCAGCCCAGCGCGAGCCCGATCGCCACGCCGGCGGCGAGTTGGTAGAGCAGGGTGAGCGCGATCTCGCCCGGCGCGATCTGCAGAGGGGTGATGCTGAACAGCAGCACCAGGATCACCGTCGGGGCGTCGTTGAAGCCGGACTCGGCTTCCAGCAGGCCGGCGACCCGTTTGGGCAGCGGCAGCACGCGCAGGATGGAGAACACCGCAGCGGCGTCGGTGGAGGAGACGATCGCACCGAGCAGCAGGGCCAGCTGCCAGTTCAGGCCCACCAGGAAATGAGCGCCCGTGGCGGTGATCGCCGTGCTGACGCCGACCCCGGCGGTGGCCAGGGTCCCGGCAGGAGACAGCAACCGGCGCACATCGGACCAGTTGGTGGTCAGACCACCCTCGACCAGGATGATCGCCAAGGCCGCGGTGCCCAGGTTCTGGGCGAGTTGCGCGTCGTCGAACTCGATGCCCAGCCCGTCCTCGCCGAGCACGACGCCGAAGACCAGAAACACCAGCAGAGCCGGCAGCCCGATGCGGGACGCGAGGCGGGTGGCGACGATGCTGCCCAGCAGGACCCCGGTGCCGGCCAGCAGCGTCACGTACAGCTGCTGCAGGCTCATCCGTCCTCGATCCCGTGGTCAGCCAACGGGTTCGACGGCTTCGCGCACCCTGGGGATCGCGGAAGAGCGACACATGCATCCCGATAGTGACTGACCGTAGCGTGTCAGGCTGATCCGACGTGACTCGAATATCAGGAGTGATGTTATCAGGCGGTTTTCGAACGGGGAGTGGGATCCTCGGCGATCCACGCCCGTTTCCAGGAGGGCGGGCGCCACCGGTACACGGGCCGAGCTGTCCTCGTCGCATCCGGCCGCGATGCTGACCGAGTACCGGGCGAGGCCGGCACGGGCGGACCTCTCCGGCGACGCGCCTACGCCTCCCGGCTTCCTCGACTGGCTGTCCAGCAGCGCGGAACCGAGCGCTGGTGGGGACCCGCTCACCGAGGCCCGCGCCCGCGACATCGCCGTGGCCGCAGGCCTGGTCCACGACACCGGTACCGAGGCCGGCGAAGCCCGCGCGCACCACCACACGCTGCGACGCACCTCCGGCGCCCAGCTGCTGCGCAACGGCGTCGACAAGGTCACCGTCGCCGACCTCACGGGTCACACCACCCCCCGGAAGCCACCACGCCGGCACCCGCTCCGCGACCGACCACGCCAGCAACCCCGCACTGATCACCGACGAGAAGCACCGCACGCGTCGACCCCACCCCGCACGAACCGGCCGCCGCCCCACCACGCAGCAGGCTCGTACGCGTGATCAGCGGCGCGCCGTGAAAATCGTGGCGACCGTCTGCGCCTCACCACCGGTCAACCTCAACCGCCACCGATACGTATCGCGGTCGTCCTCGCAGCGGGTGTACAGCTCGAAAGTACCGTCCCGAGCAGCGTGGACGCTGACACCCGCACCTTCGTCGGTGACGAACTCGTGCACCACTCCGCGCCCGGGAAGCAGCTCTGCAGCAACGTCCACGACCCCATCGTGACCCGGTGAAACACCATGTCATAGGCCGACTGTGTTCAGTCACCGTGCTCACGGGGTCGGATGGCGCCTCGGGTCCGGCACCGTCGCCGGCACCGCTGGGGAGGGCTCCCACCGAGCACGCCTCGGTGCGGCGCTGCGAGCAGGGGCACGAGACCACGGTGATGCTGGTGGAGTCACGACCGGCCGAGTGTCGCGTAAACCGGACCGGTGTGCTGATGGGGACGTCCGGCAGCCTCATCACCGCCCTGCGAGTACCGGACACGGGTGGGTGGCCGTGATGTCGGCGCACAATACAATCGCGGCGTGGATGTCACAGTGACCCCGTTGCCGGGACTCGGGACGCAGCAGGACTTCATCACCGCTTCCGGCCATCGTGTCGGCGTGATCACCTACCGGGACGGGCGTCTCGAGTTGATCGTCTCCGCGGGGGAGGATCCGGACAAGGTCGCGGCTTCGGTCGGTCTCACCGGCGAGGAGACGAGTGCGCTGGCGAACCTGCTCGGAGCGCCACAACTGGTCTCCCAGCTCACCAAGCAGCAGCGGGAAGTCACCGGGATCACCACGTGGCAGCTGCCGGTCGCAGCCGGGTCCCCCTACGACGGCCGCAGTCTCGGTGAGACGGAGATGCGCACGCGGACCTCGGTGTCCATCGTCGCGGTCGTCCGCGGCGGTACCGCGCATCCCTCGCCGGGTCCGGACTTCGAGTTCGCCGGAGGGGATCTCGTGGTCGTCGTCGGCACGGCCGACGGGTTGCGCGCGGCCGGCGAGGTCCTCGACAAGGGGTAACACACCCCGCACCGCCACGCGGACAACACCCTCGCACCTGAGGGGCACCGCCTAGAACGGCATCACGATGCGCGTGGGGAGCGGGCGAGAGGAACCACAGGGTGCACACAACAGCAATATCACTCATTCAGTTGGGCGGCGTCTTCTTCGGGCTCGGTGTTCTCGGTCGCCTCGCCTGGCGGATCGGAATCTCACCCATCCCGCTGTACCTGATCGGCGGGCTGGCCTTCGGCCAGGGCGGCATGCTCCCGCTGG
This sequence comes from Halosaccharopolyspora lacisalsi, assembly GCF_014137975.1. Classification (GTDB taxonomy): domain Bacteria; phylum Actinomycetota; class Actinomycetes; order Mycobacteriales; family Pseudonocardiaceae; genus Halosaccharopolyspora; species Halosaccharopolyspora lacisalsi. The sequence goes on from NZ_JACGWZ010000001.1 coordinate 1,515,657, forward strand.
AGGGGATCGAACCGTTCACCACCATCGCCTCGGAAATCGGCGTCATCCTGCTGTTGCTCCTGCTGGGGTTGGAGTACTCCGCTTCGGAGCTGGTCACCGGACTACGCCGCTCCTGGGTGGCCGGCCTGGTCGACATCGTGCTCAACGCCACGCCGGGGGCCGTGGTGGCGCTGCTGCTGGGATGGGGGCCGGTCGCGGCGACGGCGATGGCCGGAGTCACCTACATCTCCTCGTCGGGCATCATCGCCAAGGTCCTCGGCGACCTCGGTCGGCTCGGCAACCGGGAAACCCCGGTCATTCTCTCGCTGCTGGTGTTCGAAGACCTGGCCATGGCCGTCTACCTGCCGATTTTGACCGCCCTGCTGGCCGGAGTCAGCTTTCTCGGCGGACTCACCGCCGTGGGGATCTCCCTGGTGGTGGTCACCCTGGTGCTGGTCATCGCGCTGCGCTTCGGCAAGTACGTCTCCGCCCTGATCGACAGTCCCGACGCCGAGGTGTTCCTGCTGCGGTTGCTCGGCGCCGCACTACTGGTGGCCGGGATCGCCTCCCAGCTGCAGGTGTCGGCCGCCGTCGGCGCGTTCCTGCTGGGCATCGCGATCTCGGGTTCGACGGCGACCAACGCCACCCGGATACTCGAACCGCTGCGCGACCTGTTCGCGGCGATCTTCTTCGTCGTCTTCGGGCTCAACACCGACCCCAGCGCCATCCCCCCGGTCCTGCTGTTCGCCCTGATGCTGGCCGTGGCCACCACGCTTACCAAAGCCGCCACCGGCTGGTTCGCCGCACGGATGCAGGGCCTGCGCCCGATGGGACAAGCTCGTGCGGCGGCCGCTCTCGTGGCCCGGGGCGAATTCTCCATCGTCATCGCCGGACTGGCGGTGTCCTCGCCGGCAGTCACGGGCGAGCTGTCCGCGCTGACCACCACCTACGTCCTCCTCATGGCCATCATCGGACCGGTCGCCGCCCGCACGGTCGAACCCGTGGCGCGGCTGTTCGTCCACCGTCGCGCCCGTCGTGTCCGCCGCGGCGGACACGACGGGCGCGACCACGACGACGCCACGAAATCCCTCAGCCACACGTAGAGCACCAACGAAGGCCACCGCCGTGTCCCGGTAAACTTTCGACGAGGACGGGATGTCCATCGCGGGCAACCCACCCGGCCGCGACGACGGTGGCCTCTGGCGACGACGGCGGTCCTTGTCGTGTCGTGCCTCCGGCCTCGGCCTGCGTCATGAGGACCAGCAGCCTCTTGTGCTGGCCGGGCCGTGTGGCAACGCACTGCCCTCGCACTCATCGCGCTGACAACCGACAGCCGCGTCGCCAACGAGTCCCGGGCCGGGTGCTACCTCTTCGCAGCGCCGTCCGCAGTCGGCATCGAGTCGATCACCAGTGCGGGACCTGCCACCGGAGTTCGGCCGCTGGGGCGCGGGAGGGCCTTGGGCGGCCGGCGATATCCGCTGACCAGCGGATATCGCCCCGGTTCCGGAGGGGTGCCCCGCGCTGGTCGAGATCGTTTACCGCCGTGCCGGTCACGCCGGACGTAGCCGGTAGGGGATCTCGCGCTGTTTCACCTGACCGGCGTGCCGGCCGACCGGATGCGGGTCACCCGGCCCACGAGCTCGGCCACCTCGCCCTCCACCAGGCAGGCGGGCCTGTCAACGGGTCGGAGCCGAAGCCGACCGGTTCGCCGCCGAGCTGCTGACACTCGGCGCCGTCCTCGCCACCGACGTGGGCTTGGCCGGTCGGGGTGCTCAGTCGTTGAGCGGGAACCGAAGCAGGGCGCCGACGCCGTCGGCCAGGTCGGTGCCGGCCTCGACGAGGTCGGCTCGGGCGCTGGTGTCGGCGCAGACCTTGAGCAGGAACGCCTCGCGATCGAGGCTGGTGCCGTATTCCAGCAGCAGTGTGTCCACCGCTCCCATCTCGGCGGCTCGGGCCACCGCTTGGTCCCCGTGCACGGCCTGACCGTGGGCCAGGCCGGCATTGAGCTGCTCGGCCCGTGCTTGGGCGTTGCGGGTGCTCTCGTGCTCGGCCAGCTCGCGCAGCTGCTCGGCCAGGGCCTGCTCGGCGGCTTCGTCCTGGTCGCCGCCGCGGTCGGCATCGACGTGCAGCTCGGCCAGTCCCTCGGGCAGCGCGTCGCGGATCGCGGTGCGGCCCTGCATCTCTCCGGCCAGCACCAGGAGCCGTGGCCGGAATCCGGCCTCGATCGTGCGCAGGTGCGCGACGATGTCTTCGGCGTTGTGCTCGACGGCCTGCTCGGCACGGCGCTGCAGCTGCTTGTGCGCCAGCGCCGCCCCCCGGGGCTTGTGGGTCCGCGAGTCGGAGCCGCCCTCGACGGTCTCGGCCTTGAGGTCGCGGGGGGCGTGCTGCTCGGCCACGATTTCCTGACGCACCACGGCGTGCTGCTCGTCGGCGATGGCCACCAGCATGCGCACCGACCGGGCCTCCTCGCGCACGTAGGCCCCCAGCTCCGGTAGCCGCGTCCAGTGCGCCGCGTCCCCGGCCCCCAGGGCGGCGTCCCACGGTTCGTCGAGAACCACCCCGGCGGCCTCGGTGGCCACCAGCACGCGTCCGTTGGTCTGTTCCTCACCGGCCTCGGCGGTGGTCACGCTCGCCTCGACCGCGTCCAGGACCCCGGCTCCGGCGCCGGCCTCGTCCAGGCGCTCCCGCAGTGTCTTCCACCGCAGCCGCAGTTGCTGCCCGGCGTCCTCGCCCGGCGAGCGCCCTTCCAGGTACACCGTGGCGAACGGGCCCTCGTACTCGTAGACCGACCGCAGCCGCGTCAACTCCATCGCTGTCGTTCCTTCCTCGTCAGCGCCCGGCACGGCCCGTGCCGGGCGCGGCAGTCTGGCTACCCCCGTGAAGATCGTCTTCTCCGGGCCGTAGTGGCAGCTGCGGGATGCCCGGTGCGCGGACCGGCGAAACCACTCGCTGCGGGTGGTGTTCTACGTCATGTTTGCCGGCCCTCCGGTGCGGGCAGTGCGTTGGAGGCCATGTCGTGAGATCGCGTCAACCTCCGCCGGCCCTCGGTGCGGGCCGGCACCACACGACCGGCAGACATAGCGCGAGGAAGGAACCACCGTGGAAGAGATCTGGCAGGGTGCGTCCATGCGCACCTTCGCTGAGCAGGTGCAGCAGGCAGCGAGCCTGTCCTCGGTCGACGAGGCCTCCCGGGTGGCCCGCGCCACCCTGACGACGTTGGCCGAGGCCGTCAGCGCCGGACAGGTCGACGAGTTGACCCGGGGGCTGCCGCCGGAGCTGCAACGCGAACTGTCCCAACGCAGTGGCCAGGCCCGCTCGCTGGACAAGACCGAGTTCCTCGACCGCGTCAGTGGTGAGATCGCCACCACCGACCTGGAGACCGCCGAGCACCAGACCCGCGCCGTGCTGACCACGTTGCGCGCCTGGGCCCCCGAGGGGGAAACCGACGACACGGTGGCTCAGCTGCCCCGCTCCATCGCCGAGCTCTTCCGGTAAGGGCACCGCGTCCCAGCTGCGAGGTGCTGGTCGTGTGCGAGGCCATGCGCGACGAGGACTTCACGCCGGAGCTCATCGGCGGCGCCGGTGCCGCCCGCGGCACCGGCGCCGCACCGCTGGAGTTCGTCGACCACGTCGGCACCCCGCTGGCCGAGGGGCCGCGCATCGTGCGCAACGCGCTGGTGGCCACCCAGGACCCCGAGCGCACCCGGGCACTGGTGGTCGGTGAGGAGGCGCTGCGCGTGCAGCGCTCCCAGCGGGCCGCGGTGGCAAGCGCCCGCAGAGCACGGCCTCCGCGGGAGTCTCGCACCCCCGCCCAGCCGCGCCCCGACATGCTGCGCAAGCGCCTCGACCCGCACACGGTCCGCTCCTGCGCCGAGCTGTCCCCCTACCTGCAGCCGGGCCGGAAGCTCGACCCCGGCAGCGCGACCACCCCCGGCGACTGGCTCCCCGGCCGGTACGCCGCCGACCCCGACACCTTCACCGTCTGACCGGGGGCGTCCCGAGATGAGGGGACTCGCTGGCTCGCCCACGGTTTCACAGAGGTACGTGGCGGGAAGGCGCTGAAGGCGGTATCGCTTTCAGCGAGGGTGCGGGTCCGATCGACGTCGGATGCGCGGGAGAACACGGTCGACGGGAGTTTCGTGAGCACTGAGCAGGACGAGCCGGAGAACCGCTTCTTCTCCCCGCACGACACGCGGGGGCAGCAGCGGATGCGCGACGATGCGGTCGACAGGGCCATCGACCGCATCGTCGAGCAGGGCCGCCCGCGCCTGTACCGCACGTGGCCGCAGCTGCTGGCCACCGCGCTGGTCGCCGGCATGGAGGTGGCCCTGGGCGTGCTGGCCCTGCTGACGGTCCAGCAGGCCACCGGCAGCTCGCTGCTGGCCGGGATCGCGTTCTCGGTCGGCCTGATCGCCCTGCTGCTCGGCTACGCCGAGCTGTTCACCGAGGGTTTCCTCGTACCCATCGTGGTCGTGGTGGCCAGAGAGGCCCGCTACCGGCACCTGATGCGCTTCTGGGCCGGTACGTTGCTGGGCAACCTCGTGGGTGGCTGGGTGCTGACCTGGCTGGTGATGCTCGGTTTTCCCGAGCTGGGCTCCACGGCCGCGCACCTGGGCGCCGAGTTCGTGCACGCGGGCGTCTCGCTGCAGAGCTTGTGCCTGGCCATCCTGGCCGGCAGTGCGATCACCCTGATGACGCGCATGCACAACGGCACCGACAACGACGTGGCCAAGGTGATCGCCAGCGTGGTCACCGGATTCCTCATCGTCGGGACCGGGATGCACCACTCCGTCCTGGACTCGCTGCTGGTCTTCGCCGGTATCCACGCCGGAGCCGAGTACGGCTACGGCGCCTGGGCGGTGTGGTTCGGATGGTCGCTGCTGGGCAACTTCATCGGAGGGATCGGCATCACCACCGCGCTGCGCATCGTGCGCGGCTACACCCGCATCTACGAATGGCGCCACAGCTGAACGGATCGCGCGGGGGCTTTCGGGTGCTGCGCGGTGAGGGGTCAGAGGTCGTAGTGGACGAGGCGTACTCGTCGGGCAGGAACTCGGCCACTCGCGAATCCGATGCGGGCGTGAGTGCAGAGGTTCTCGACACTCGTCCTCTCCCCGGGGGCTCACGTGTGACTGCGAGAGCTCCGGGGTAGTGAAGTGCACGAGCTTCGGCGTTGCTCACGCGAACGCGCACCACCACGACCAGCGAGGAGGGACCATGACCACGGCGTGCGAGATCACGCGTGCGGACTCGGCATGTGTTCATACCACCTCACGGCCGAATGCGGTGGGTGCCCGGGATTTCCCGGACGTGACCGCAACCGGGCCGAAGCGATCACGGCTGGAGCCGACGACACCGCCGAGAGCGTGCTGGCCAGCGGGTCAGGTGGCTTCCCGTGATCGACTAGCAACGCCTCGCATGAATGATCACCGTGGTCGGCCTCGCCCGGGTGCTCCTCGGGAGCGGTTCGGCCCGATCCGGACGACGCGTTCAACACCGAGTGACACCCGAGCGGGATCCGACGAGCACGCCCAGTGGCAAGGAAGGACCAGCCATGGCCGACGACAAGAAGAAAACCAAGGGTGACGAGGCCGGGAAACCTGTTACCAGTGTGGAGGAGGCACTCGCGCGCGGGCAGGAGGCCGTCGCGCGGGTAAAACCCAAAAACGCGGTTCTGTACTGGGCCCTGACGGCTCAGACGCTCGTGCTCCGCGACATCCGCGACGCGATGCGGCACGAGCGTTCCCGCGCGGAGGAAGACGCTTCCGGTCAGGAGCGGAGTTCCTCGGCAGAGGACTCGGACACCTCCACCGCCTCCGCAGAGCACGCTGCAGGGGGAAGCACTCGAACTCGCTCCCGAACGACCGGGACGGCGAAGTCGAGAAGCGCCTCCCGGGCTGATACCACCTCCACGTCGCGCAACCAGTCCGCCAGTTCGGGACCGCGTAGCCAGACGCGCAACCAATAACGGGCAAAAACACCGCCCAGTCACCCTGGGCGCGAAGGAAGGAGTAGTACGGTGGGCATTCTGAGCTGGATCCTCTTCGGCCTCATCGCCGGCGCCATCGCGAAGTTCATCCTGCCGGGCAAGGACCCCGGCGGCATCATCGTGACCATCCTGCTGGGCATCGTCGGCGGCCTTCTCGGGGGCTGGCTGGGCACCTCGGTGTTCGCCAGCGGCGGTATCTCCGGGTTCAACGTGATCAGCTTCGTCTGGGCGGTGATCGGGGCGTTGATCGTGTTGATCGTCTACCGCCTGCTCTTCCACCGGTCCCGCGCCTGACCGAGTGCCCATCGTGCACCGGGACGGAACCGCCGAGGAGGTCATCGGTTCGCTGCTCTCCGAGCTCATCGTCTCGACCCGGTGGGTACCGACCACCCGGCCACCGCCCCGCCGCCGGCGCGCGGCGGGGCGAGATGGCCCACGTCGCAGCGACGCGCCGAAACCACAACACCGACGCACACAAACGGGGAGGGCCCGCCACTGGCGGGCCCTCCCCGTGTCTGAACACGCTCGAACTTCCACCACGTCGGTCCGACGGGGTCGATTCGGGCCCTCGTAGATCGGCACGGTTCGGGCTCGGTCGGGTCGGGTTGGCGGCGGTAGGGGCGTGGTCCGTCGGCGGCGAGCAGGATCCGGATGCGGTAGTTGGCGAAGACGCGGGAGCCGTGATCGTGCCGGAGTCGGACTCGGCCACCGATGCCCGGATCGCCGAGCGGGAACGGCAATTGACTGAGTCGCAGCGGGACAACGAGATCCTCAAGGCGGCGTCGCCTTTTTCGCGAAGGAACTCGACCCCCACCACCGCGATGCCCGCTTTTGTGGATGCCTCTCACGAGCAGTTCGAGGTGGAGGAACTGCGCCACCTGACCCGGTTTCCGGTATCGACCTACTACGCGACCAAACAGCGGGAGAAAACGACCCGTCGAACCGGGCGCGGCGGGCTGCTGAGCTGGCCGAGTTCCTCCGCGCCGAACGGGAGGACAGCGGTCGCCTGTACGGGGCTCGTAAGATCTGGCACCACTTGCGCCGCCGGGCCCGATGCACGGTCGAACGGCTCAGGCGGGCTGGCGGGATGAGCGGGCACGTTGCGGCCCGGCGACGTCCGCGCACGACCGCGCCCACCGATGGTGACCGGCCTGCTGACCTGCTCAAGCGGGACTTCAGCACCGCTGACACAAATCGACTGTGGATCACCGACATCCCCTGTGCCGAGCTGAACCAGGGGCAGTTCTGCTATACCGCTTTCGCCGTGGACGCGCTCTCACGACCCATCATCGGCTGGTTTCAGAACCGTTGCAGGAGGAGTTTTCCTGGAACGTCATCCACGAGGTCGAGTAGCAGGTACGAAAGCGTACCAGCCCTGTGAGGATGTGGACAACGCGTTGCGGTCGCACGGCCGCCTGCGATACCCCGTACCAGGATTTTGCATTTTTCGGATGCGCGAGAGCACGTTCGACAGGAGCACGCGGTCCGTCCGGAGTCCTGTTGAGCAATTCTGCGCTCGGTCGAGCTCGATGTTGGCGGGTCTCCTGATCGGCATGATCACTTTGGTGCCGTGGTAACCGCCGCCGACGATCGTGTTGGAGTGCTCCGGCGCCGAGTAGGGGCTGCTGTTGCGGAAGGCGGTGTCATCGTGCGTGGCGCCGCGAAAGAGTCCGGATGCGGTCAGTGATCGGACGTCCGGGGTGCCCACCGCTTTGGGCGTTGACCCCGGACTTGCCGCGCTTGCCGGAGTACGGTTTCTCCTGGTCAGAGCGGTGACCGGTAGGCAGAGGAACCCGTCGGGGACCGCGGTGCCGTCGGAGAACTGGTCGCCACGCTCTCGCTGACTTCGCCGAGCAGTCGGCTGGACCAGCCGGCGATCGACGCGCTGCTGCCTCAGCTGTCAGGCACCGTCCGAGCGATTGATGCCGAACTCGGCCGGGTGTCCTCACGCCGGGGAAGCTCACTGGCTCTTGAGGTCAGGAGAGCGGTGTGCCGGCGCGGAGTGGTGGTTTTGGGGGAGGAACTTCCCATGCGCGTTGATATGAGGCAGACTCTCCCGCCGAAGTACGTACAAGGTGTACGTACAGCTTGGTGGCGTGCTGGACGGGCAGGTCACCGGAAGGGTGGCGTGATGTCCGACAGGGTGAAGTCCCGCGTCCCGCTTTTCCGCGCCATGAACCGCGTCCCGGGCGGCTCGATGCTGATCCCGCTGGTGCTGGGTTCCGTGATCGGCACCCTGGCTCCGAGCGCGCTCGAGATCGGCAGCTTCACCACGGCGCTTTTCAAGGAGAGCGCCCTGCCCCTGATCGGGCTGCTGATCTTCACGACCGGTACGCAGGTGACCGGGCGAACCGGTGGGTCCGTCCTGGCACACACCGGTGTGGTGCTGCTGACGAAGAGCCTGATCCCGGCCGGGATCATCGTCGCGCTCGGCGCGGTGGTCGGGCTCGACGGCATCTTAGGCGTTTCGGTCCTCGCGCTGCTGGCGTCCTTCGACAACAGCAACGGCGGGCTCTGGTTGGCCTTCACCGGCCACTACGGTGACGAGCGCGACCGAGGGGCCTACATCTCCTCGGCCGTCAACGACGGTCCGTTCTTCACCTTGCTCCTTCTCGGCGCATCGGGCTTGGGTGACATCCCCGTACTGGCCCTGGTCGCCGCGATCGTGCCGTTCCTGCTGGGCGTGTTGGTCGGTAACGTCGACGCTGAGTGGCGCGAGCGCCTGCGCCCGGTCCCCGACATCGTCATCCCCTTCTTCGCCTTCGCGCTCGGTACCGGCATCGACCTCGGGGCGGTGGTTACGGGCGGCCTCACCGGCGTGCTCGTCGGTGTCGTGGTGGCTCCGGTCACCGGTGGACTCGTCTTCCTCGGTTACCGCTACCTGCTGCGCCGCGGCCGTCGCTCAGCGTTGGGATTCGCCGCGGGTACCACCGCTGGCAACGCCATCGCCACACCGGCGGTCGTCGCGGCTGCCGACCCGAGGTTCGAGCAGTACGTCGGGACCGCCACCGCACAGGTCGCCGCCTCCGTCCTGGTGACCGCGATCCTGGCACCACTTCTCGCCTCGTTCTTCCTCAAGCGTGCGGGTGCGCTCGAGCCTCCAGAGGTGGCCGAGAGCGCGGCAGTTCCCGCAGCACCGCGGGAGGACGCCTCGAATGCTTCCGGAGGGCAACTGTGACCTGCGACGTCACCGTCGTGGCCGATGATCTGACCGGCGCGAACGACACCGCGGTGCAGTTCGCGCGGCAGGGCTGGGCGACGCTGTTGACCCTGTCTCCGGACAGTGACCCAGCCGGGAAGGGCGTGCTCGCTCTCAGCACCGACGCGCGCTCCGCGGGTGACGACGCGGTGAGGATCACCGCTGAGGCCGTGACGCACCTGCTGACCGGCGGCGTCGAGCACCTTTACGTCAAGATCGATTCGACCATGCGCGGTTCGGTGACCGCACAGGTCGACGGCGCCCTGCGGGCGTGGTCCGCCGTGCACGAGGACGCGTTCGCGGTCGTGTGCCCGGCCTACCCCGGCATGGGGCGGACCGTCGTCGACGGCACGGCACTCGTGGACGGTGAGCGTCTCGAGAGCACACCCGCCGGTCGCGACCCCGTGACCCCGGTGCGCTCTTCGACGCTCGCCGATCTACTTCCCGGTTCGACGCACGTGCAGCTTCCCGACACGCGCGATCCGGAGCTGTTGGCTTCGGAACTCGCCGGGCACGGCCGGCTGTCGCGCGTCCTGACACTGGACGCCCAAAACGACGAGGAGCTCACGCTGATCGCCCAAGCCTTGGCTCGACTCGGCCGGAAGGTCGTCCCCGTGGGCTCGGCCGGGCTCGCCAACGCCCTGGCCACCACCTGGCGACCCGCCGGCGGCAGCCGGGATCTCGGGGGCAATCCGGACTCCGCCCGGACCGGACCCGTGGTGGTCCTGGTCACCTCGCTGCACAAGGTCGCTCGGGCACAAGAAGAACGACTCCGTGAATCCGGCGGTAGCGACTTCCTGCACCTGGCACCGGACCTGGACGACCTCCTCGACGAGGAATCCTTCGCCTCGTGGTGCACCGCGCGCTTTCCCCCGGGGAACCTGCCCGCGGTCGTCCTCGTAACCGCTCCTGACGAGCGCCCCGACAAGGGGACGCCCGTCGGGAACACCGTGGCGCAACGGCTGGCCGATCTCGTTGCCCGCCTGCACGCCCACCAGCCGGCCAGCGCGGTCATCGTGACCGGGGGCGACGGAGCGCGAGCACTCGTCGACCGGTGGGAGTGCACCGGAATCGCCGTTCGCGACGCGGTCTGCGAAGGCATCCCGAGTGGGTTCCTCGTCGGCGGCGCCGTCGACGGCCTGCGAGTCATCACGAAGGCCGGTGGCTTCGGTGCCTCCGACGCACTCGTCAGCGCCGTGCGGCACGCGGACACCTGCTAACACGCGTCAGAACAAGGGGACAGCAATGAACAAGCCGACACTGGCGATGACCGTAGGAGACGTCGCGGGCATCGGCCCCGAGATCACCGCCAAGTGCCTTCTCGGCCACGACGACCTTCGCTCCGAGTGCGTCCCCGTCGTCGTCGGCGACGTCGGCGCGCTTCGTGCGGGCGTCACGATCGCGGGAGGCGACCCGGACGTCGTTCGTGAACTCGAAGACCCGCGGCAGGCCACCAACCAACCCGGCACCATCGAGGTCGTCCCGGTCGGTGACTCGCTGCCCGACGTTCCACTCGGTTCGCTCAGTGACGTCGCCGGCGATGCCGCCTGTCGCTACGTCGTGGCCGCCTGCGACCTCGCGAAGCGAGAAGCGGTCGACGGCATCGTCACCGCTCCGCTCAACAAGGCCGCCATGCACGCCGCCGGGCACCAGTGGCCCGGTCACACCGAGTTGCTGGCGCACGAGTTCGGAGTTCAGGACTACAGCCTCGTGCTGTCCGCGGCCGACCTGTACTTCTTCCACCTCACCACCCACGTGTCGCTGCACGATGCCATCGGCGCGGTGACACGCGAGCGCACGGATGCCGTGCTGCAGTTGGCCGGTGCCTTCACCAAGGCTCTGGGCCGCCCAGCGGAGCGAATCGGCGTCGCCGGGCTGAATCCGCACGCCGGTGAGGGGCGCCTCTTCGGCCACGAGGACGCGGACGTGCTCGCGCCGGCCATCACGGCAGCACAGACCGGGGGGATCAATGCCGTGGGACCGCTTCCCGCGGACGCACTGATCCCGGCGGCGGTGCGCGGCCAGTGGCAGATGGTCGTCGTCTGCTACCACGATCAGGGACACGCGCCCTTCAAGGCGGTCTACGGCGACAACGGGGTCAACATCACCGTCGGTCTGCCCGTCGTCCGGGTTTCGGTCGATCACGGCACGGCCTTCGACATCGCAGGCCGGGGCATCGCCCGTGAGGACAGCCTCGTCCTGGCCTGCCGCCGCGCGGCACAACTCGCACCCGGCTGGGATCACGTGTGGCAGACCGCTCAGCAGGCCGACGCCCCGGCCGATCCACGCCCTACCCTGTAGTCATGGACCGGTCGAGTTCCCGCCCGCTGCACGCGCAGGTCTCGGAGGCGCTGCGCGAGGAGATCCGCGACCGTCGGCTCCCGGCCGGTTTCGCGCTGCCCAGCGAAGAATCCCTGCGGCAACGATTCGGGGTGGCGCGCTCCGTGATGCGTCAGGCCCTGGCCACCCTCGTCGCCGAAGGACTGGTGGACAAGGGGCGGGGACGGGGCAGCGTCGTGGCACCGGCCGGAGAGCACCACCGCCTCGTGCAGCGCTCGAGTGGCCTGTTCTCCCAGATGGCCGCCGAAGGTCTGACCGTGACGACACGGGTTCTCCAACTGCGCGAGGAGGACGCACCCGCCGTCGCGCAGTGGCTCGGCACTCCGAGGGTGCTGCGGCTTGAACGGCTGCGTAGCGTCGAGGGCAATCCGTTGGCCTACATCCGGACGTACCTCCCGCTGCCGCGCTGCTCCGGTCTGAGCTCCGACGAGCTCACCGACGCGTCCTTGCACGACATGCTGACCAGCCGACTCGGCTTACGACCGACGAACGGACGACGTCAAGTGCGTGCCGTCGCAGCCGACACCGACCTCGCCGCCTCGCTGGACGTCGCCCCCGGATCCCCGCTGCTGCTGCTCGAGGGCCACGGCAACGATCAGCTGGGACGACCGCTGGAGGTCTTCGCGACGTGGCACAGCGCCAGTGACATCGCCTTCGACATCGATGTCCAGGACGACACCGGTACGGCCGCGCTCTCCGGGCCAGTCGCCCGCGCGTCGTCGAGCGATCTTCCGAACGACCCACCTCGGGGACACGAGTCCGCCCCCGAGGACCTGCGCACAGCAGCCGACTCGGCCCAGCGGCTCGCGACGTTGCTGAACAGCCTCGCCAATGAATGACTCCGCCCACAGCAGGCGCCGCGTCCAGCTCGTCGGGAGCGCAAGGACTCGGCCGGGACAGGGAGTCCGAACGCAGCGGACCGTCCTCGGCAACTCCGGAGCCCCCCGAGGCATCACCACGAAAGTCCACGACGGACTCAGTACCGGGGATGCCCTCGACAGTTCCGTTGAAGACTGCGGTGCATCCCTGCGGGAGGAACCTGCTGGGGAGCCCGCGGACCGCGGCACCTCCGCGCTGCGGGCCGTGAAGGGCGCCGTCCCCGTCATCGCGGACTGAAAGCTCGCTTCCGCGGTGACGAGTTCGGACGGTCCTGCCGGACTCCGCAGGCATCGGCAGCACAGTGCTCGCTTCCCCGAACGGGCACGGGGACTCGTACGGTGCCCAAGCTATTGGCTTTTGTAGACAATAGTCTTACAGTGCTTGTGCGGTGGAGAGGGGCGTGATGGTGTGAGTGAACAACGAGGTCGACGGCCCGAGCCCGGCTTTCCGGGAGCAGAGTTACGGACGCTGCTTCGAACCGAGCCGCCGGCGGAGTGCACTGCGGATCACGTGGCTCACCAGCACCACGGAGCGGTACACGTCGTCACCCTCGCTCGTCCCGAAGCCCTCAACGCGCTGAGCCTGGCCGCGTGGCGCCGGATCGCGACGATATTCGACGCGATCCGACGGGACGACCACGCTCGTGCGGTGGTCGTGCGCGGAAGCGGGGAACGCGCGTTCGGGGCCGGTGCCGACATCGCCGAGTTTCCGCAGGTGCGGGTGGGAGCCGCGGCGTCCCTGGGCTACACCGAGGCGATCGCGGCAGCGGTGAACTCCATAGCGGAGGCACCCGTACCGGTCATCGCCATGGTGCACGGCTTGGCCGTCGGCGGCGGCTGCGAACTGGCCGCGGCCTGCGACGTCCGCATCGCCGCGAGCACCGCTCGTTTCGGCGTACCGATCGGGCGGCTCGGAGTCACGCTCGGCTACGCCGAGGCGAACGCCCTGGCCCGGCTGATCGGTCCCGCAGCGCTGAAGTACCTGCTCTTCAGCGGCCGGCTGATCGACACCGACGAAGCGCTGCGGCTGGGGTTGGTACAGCGCGGCGTCGCTGCCGAGGACCTGGTCACCGAGACGGTGAACCTCGTGGAGAACGTGCACGCCAGTTCGGAGATCACCATCCGAGCGGGCAAGCTCGTCGCGGACATGACCGGGCGCGCGCTCACAGCGGCCGACACCGAGGCACTGACCCGCACCACGGTGGAGGCCTACGAGGGTCCCGACCTCGCGGAGGGGATCGCGGCCTTCCGGGAGAAACGAGCACCGGAGTTCACCGGCGAAAGGGGAGACCATGCCCGCTCTTGACGGCATCCGGGTGGTGGACCTGACGCGCTACCTCTCCGGCCCGACCCTGACGATGCTGCTGGCCGACCTCGGCGCCGAAGTGATCAAGGTCGAGAGCACCCCGAGCGGTGATCCGGCACGCCAGTCCGGCCCGTTCCACGAGTCGGAGAGCGTCTACTACATGGCCTCGAACCGCAACAAGCAGAGCCTCGCGATCGACGTGCGCAGCCCCGAGGGAAGGGAGATCCTGCGAGAGCTCATCGCGGGGGCCGACGTGTTCGTCGAGAACTTCCGCCCCGGAACGGCCGAGTCCATGGGGCTGGACCACGAGACGCTCGGCGCGCTCAATCCGGAGCTGGTCCACGTCTCGGTCACCGGTTTCGGCTCGAAACCACCGGGCGACTCGATGCTGGGCTTCGACCAGATCGCCCAGGCTATGTCCGGCCTGATGAGTGTCACGGGCACCGAGCAGACGGGGCCGTTGCGGGCCGGGATCGCGGTGGCCGATTCCGCCACCGGCGTGTTCGGGGCGGTGGGCGTGCTGGCGGCGCTGCTGCAGCGGGAGCGTACCGGGCAGGGCGCGCGGGTCGAGTCTTCACTCATGGAGTCGATGCTGAGCCTGATGTCGTACCAGGCGCAGAAGTATCTGAGCCTGGGCACGGTGGCGGGGCAGGACGGCAACGATCACCCGATCATGTTCCCGCAGGGCACCTTCGCCACGGGCGAAGGCGGCGCGATAACCCTGGCCTGCGGCAACGAGAAGATGTGGCACAAGCTCTGCGCCACCCTGTCACTGGACGACTACGCCGAGGACGCCCGGTTCGCCGACAACGCCTCGCGGATGGCCCACCGCGTCGAGCTGCGCGGTCTCATCGAGGACGCGCTGAGCGCCCGTGGAACCCAGGAGTGGATCGAGCTTCTCGGCCCGGCGGGGATCCCGTGCGCTCCGGTGCTGAACCTGGAGCAAGCCCTGACCCATCCCGTCACCGAGAGCCTGAGCATGGTCGAGGAGGTCGACCACACGTCGCTGGGCACGATGCGAGTGCTGGGGCAGCCGGTGAAGGTGGCGGGAACCGAGCAGGGTTGGCTGCGGGGCGCCCCGCCACTTCTGGGAGAGCACACCCGGGAAGTGCTCTCCGCAGCGGGGTACTCGACCGAGCAGATCGAGCAGTGGACGGCACGGGGTATCGTGCAGCAGTCGGGTGCGCCGGAGGGCGACCATGACGATGCTCGGTGAGTCGGGTCCCGAAGTGGGGGCAGGGGAATGGGTGAGGGCGACCGGATCGCGATCCCCTCCGTGGTCGATGTGGTGGTGGACGAACTCAGGGCGCTGATTCTCGCCGGCACGTTCGGACCCGGTGAGCGGCTGATCGAGGAAAGGATTTGTGAACGCTTCGGAATCAGCAGACCACCACTGCGCGAAGCACTCCGGGTATTGCAACGCGAAGGCCTGGTTTCCAGTCGGCCGCGCCGCGGATACAGCGTGATCTCCCTGTCGGACGATGATGTCCGCGAAATCTACAGCTTGCGCGGCGCGCTGGAGAGGCTCGCGGCGGAATTGGCTGTTCCCGTCGCCGACGAGAACGCTTTGTCCCCTCTCGAGGAAGCGATCGGCGCGATGCGCACCGCCGCCTCCGACGGAGACGATTCCGCCATGCTCGCGGCGAACGTGGCATTTCACTCAGCGTTCGTGGCACTGGCCGATCACAGCAGGCTGCAGCAGAGCTATGAATTGCTTCGGTCTCAGCTGCAGCTGTGCATGGCGCAGAATCTGCGTTTCCGTCAGCACCGCACGGGAGACCCGTGGGACGTGGTGCGCCGGCACGAGTCGCTGCTGGAGCGCGTTCGCGGCGGTGATGTCCAGGAGGTCGTGGCCGAGCTGGCCGAGCACGGCGATCGCTCCTTCCTGCGTCAGGAGCAGTAACCGCCCGGGACGTGCCCGGCCGTGCTGCCTCCGCCCGACCGTGTTCAGTCGCTGCCCTGCGCCTCGCGGAGCAGTTCCACGGGATGCCACGCGCGGTGCCGGCTGCCGTGCTCGATCTGTTGCCGGCAGGAGACTCCCGTGGCGGCCACCACGGTCGTCTCCGGTTCCGCACGCAGGGCGGGGAAAAGCCGGTCGGAACCGACTGCCATGGACAGGTCGTAGTGCTCGGCTTCGAAACCGAAGGAGCCGGCCATGCCGCAGCATCCCGCATCCAGTTCGGTGACCTCCACACCCGGGATGCGCCGGAGCAGGGCCATGGTGGCCGAGGTTCCGACCTCGGCCTTCTGGTGGCAGTGACCGTGGAAGAGGATTCGGCGACCGCTCAGCCAGGAGTCGCTTCGCAGCTGGAGCCTGCCATCGTCGATCGCGGTGACCAGCAGTTCTTCGACCAGCTGCGTCCGACCGGCGATGTCGCGCGCCGTCTCGTCGTCGGGAAGCAGCGAAAGGTGCTCGTCGCGCAGCGTCAGCAGGCAGGAGGGCTCGCACCCCACGATCGGCGCCCCGGACGGAGTCCTCCGGGCGAGCGAGCCCGTCATGTCCCCGGCCTGCTTGGCGGCCTCGTCGAGCAGGCCCTTGGAGATGTTCGCTCGTCCGCAGCACCCGGCCGATTCCAGCTGCACCTGCCAGCCGGCGCGTTCCAAAAGCTCGATGCAGGCCTTGCCGATTCCCGGCTCGGTGAAGGTGGTGAACGAGTCGGCGAGGAAGACCACACTACCGCCGCTCCCGTCTCCGGAGGCGCGACGACGGGAAAACCAGCGCACCAGGTTCCGCCGGGAGAAAGTGGGGAGTGGGCGGTTGGCCGTGATACCCAGCGTGCGCTCCAGGATCCTGCGCAGCGGCCGGATACGGCCGGGCAGGTTCGACAGCGGCGCGGTGGCGGATCCGAAGCGGTTCAGAGACCGGATCGCTCCGAAGACGCGGGAGCGCAGCGGCGTTCCGTGCGCGTCGTGCTCGGCGGCCAGAGCCTCGCTTTTCAGAGCGGCCATGTCCACGCCCAACGGGCACTCGCTCTTGCACGCCTTGCACATCAGGCACAGATCCAGCACCTCGTGCAACCGCTGCTCCCCGAGCGCCGCCGCCGGATCGGGCTCGGAGAGCGCTTTGACCAGCGCGTTCGCCCTGCCCCGCGTGGAGTCCTGCTCGTTGCGGGTTGCCATGTAGGACGGGCACATCACCCCGCTGGTGCTCTTGCGGCACTGCCCTATGTTCATGCAGCGGTCGGCCGCTCCGCGCATCCCGCCCACGACCTCGAAGTTCAGCCGGGTGCGAAGCTCCGGAGCGGGCGGCAGCGCCGCGTCGCGCAGGTTCTCGGTCATCGAAGGCGCCTCGACGATCTTACCGGGATTGAGTCGATTCTCCGGATCGAAGAGTCGCTTGACCTGGCGCATCGTGTCGTAGAGCTCGTCTCCGAAGAGCTGCCGGTTGAACTCGCTGCGGGCGAGGCCGTCGCCGTGCTCGCTGGAGTTCGCACCCCCGTAGGAGCTCACCAGCGCGCGGACCTCCTCGGCCACGGCGCGCATCTTCGCCACCTCGTCGGGTCGGGAGAGGTCGACGAAGGGCCGGATGTGCAAGCAGCCCACCGAGCAGTGACCGTAGAAGCCCGCCGATAGCCCGTGGCGCTCGAGCACCTCGCCGAACCGGGCGGTGTACTCCTCCAAGTACTGCGGGTCCACGGCGGTGTCCTCGACGAAGGCCAGCGGCCGGTTGGTGCCGGTGCTGGCGGCCATCAGCAGCCCGAGGCTGGCCTTGCGTACCTTCAACAGCGCGTTCTGCTGATGCGGGGTCACGGCCCGCAGCGTGTGGTAGCCGTGTCGGTGCCGCTCCCACAACGCGGTCAGACGGTCGAGGCGGGCGAGCAGCTCGGTCTCGTCGTCACCGGTGAAGGTGACGAACAGCAGCGCCTCCGGATCGCCCTCCAGTGCCGAGGCCAGCTCCCGGTACTCGATCCGCTCCCTGGCCAGGTCCAGGATCGTGCGATCCATCAGCTCCACTCCGGAGGGATCGCAGGACAACGCGTCCGTGGTGGCGGCGATCGCCCCGGCCGTGGAAGTGAAGTGCCCCACCGCGATGACCGTGTGCCGCGGCTTGGCGACCAGGCCGACCACCGCCCGGGTGGCCACGGCCAGGGTGCCCTCGGAGCCGACCACGAACTTGGCCAGGTCCAGCGGCCCGTCCTCGGCGACGCGATCCAGCCGGTAACCGCCGGCGCGGCGCCAGAACGAGGGGTAGTTGCCCGCGATGGCCTCCGCGTGCTCCGCCACCAGTTGCGGCAACTCGCGGTAGATCCGTCCTTCGAGGGTCTCGCGCGAGGCGCGGAGAGCCCGTTCGGCATCGGTGACCGGTTCCAGGCGAGCGTTGCCCGCATCGGCGAGCACGGCTTCGATCGCACGCACGTGGTCGATCGTCATGCCGTAGCGCACCGAGCCGCTGCCCGCGGAGTTGTTGCCGATCATCCCACCGATCGTGGCGCGGTTGCTCGTGGAGGTGTCCGGGCCGAACATCAACCCGTGCGGGGCGGCCGCGCGGTTGAGATCGTCCTGCACCGCGCCGGCCTCGACCAGCGCCTGCCCACTGCCGGGGTCGATCTCCAGGACACGGTGCATGTGGCGCGAGAGATCGAGCACCAGCCCCGGACCGACGGTCTGCCCCGCGAGGCTGGTCCCTCCACCTCGGGACAGCACCGGCACCCCGAACTCGCGCGCCACCGCGACCGCCGCGCTCACGTCCTCCGCATGCTGGGGAAAGACGACACCGCGCGGTCGGATCGCGTACATGCTCGCGTCCCGGGAGAACAGCGTTCGGGTGTAGTCGTCGAAGGCGACCTCCCCCTCGACCGCGCGGTGCAACGCGCGGACCAGTTCCTCGTCGCCTTGCGCGGCGGGTGAGGTCTCCTCTGCGGAAACGGAGTTCATTCGGCCTCCAGCCTTTCGAGGGCGGCGGTGAGGCCGCCGGGGGCGATCGGCACACCGGAGGTGCTCAGCCCCAGCTGCACCCCGGCGAGCGTGCCTGCCAGCGTCAGATCGTTGAAGTGGCCCAGGTGCCCGATGCGAAAGACCGTCCCGGCGAGCTTGCCCAACCCCGCTCCCAGTGACATGTCGTAGCGCTGCAGGATCCGTTCCCGCAGCTCGTCGGCATCGTGACCCTCCGGCATCACCACGGCCGTCAGCGCGGGGGAGTGCTCGCGCTCGTCCGCGCACAGCACCTCCAGCCCCCAACCCCGAACCGCCGTGCGGGTGGCCTCGGCGTGCCGCTGGTGGCGGGCGAAGACCGCGGACAGGCCTTCCTCGTGCAGCATCCGCAACGACTCCCGCAGCCCGAACAGCAGATTGGTGGCCGGTGTGTGGGGAAAGGAACCGGCGCGATTGGCCTCCAGCACCGGTTCCCAACTCCAGTACGACCTGGGCATGCGCGCCGTGCGCGCAGCGGCCAGAGCCTTGTCGCTGACCGCGTTGAAGCTCAGTCCCGGAGGCAGCATCAGACCCTTCTGCGATCCGGCGACCGTCACGTCCACGCCCCACTCGTCGTGGCGGTAGTCGACGGACCCCAGTGAGGAGATGGTGTCCACCAACAGCAGCGCCGGATGCGCGGCCTCGTCGACAGCGGCCCGGATCTCGGGGATACGGCTGGTCACCCCGGTCGAGGTCTCGTTGTGCACCACCATCACCGCCTTGATGGCGTGCTCGCGATCGTCGCCGAGTCGTTCGGCGACCTGCGCGGGGTCGACACCGTGGCGCCAGTCGCCCGGGACGAGCTCCACGTCCAGCCCGAGGCGACCGGCCAGCTGCTGCCACAGCGTGGCGAAGTGGCCGGTTTCGAAGCACAGCACCCGATCACCCGGACTGAGGGTGTTGACCAGCGCCGCCTCCCAAGCCCCCGTGCCGGATGCCGGATAGATCACCACGGGCCGGCTCGTTCCGAACACCGCTCCCAGGTTGCCGAGGACGTCCGCTGTGAGCTCCGCGAACTCAGGGCCACGGTGATCGATCGTGGGTGCCGCGATAGCGCGCAATACTCGATCGGGAACATTCGTCGGACCGGGAATCTGCAAGAAGTGACGACCGCTGCGCACAGTCATGGAACCTCTCTGTCACGCCGAACTCCACAATACGGAAAAGACACGGAACAATGACCGTAGCACTCTTCTCAGTGGGCGCACCAGGCCTTTGTCCGGATTCCTCGCCGACGTGCGTCGATGCGCCATTTCGCGCAGCAATTGCGATACAGCGGGAATCGTCTCCTTGACGTCGCTTGTGAATGGTGTCACACTCATCGCTGGAATTATTTCCCATAATATGAGACACAGCGACAAGACTGGAACCCGGGGAGTCTGCATGTCCCTTGAGGTCGTGTCCATCATCGTGTTCATCGTGGTGTTTCTCCTCGCCACGATGATCTCCATCAACATGGGCGTACTCGCCCTGATCGCCGCGTTCGTACTGGGGACGGTCGCGCTCCATCAGTCGGCGGAGGAAATCTTCGCCGGCTTTCCCGGAGACCTGTTCGTCACGCTCGTCGGTGTCACCTTCCTGTTCGCGATAGCGAAAAGCAACGGGACGGTGGACTGGCTGGTCCGAGCCGGAGTGCGAGCCGTCGGAGGTCGGGTCGCCGCGATCCCGTGGGTGATGTTCCTGGTCTCGGCCGTGCTCAGCGCGGTGGGGGCCGTGGTGCCCGCCGCCGTAGCGATCATGGCACCGGTCGGTATCAGCTTCGCCAGGAAGCACGGGATCAACCCCCTCCTGATGGGCCTGATGATCATCACCGGCACCACGGCGGGTGGTTTCTCCCCGATCAGCATCTTCGGCACCATCACCAACGGCGTCGTGGAGCGGAACGATCTGCCGAGCAGCCCGCTGACGCTGTTCCTGGCGACGTTCCTCTACAACGCGGCGCTGGCCGTGATCGCCTACTTCCTCTTCGGCGGCCGCAAGCTGATGCACGCCTCGGCAAGTGCCGTGGAAGCCCGTCGGTCCGCCGAGCCGGTCGCCGTAGCGGAGCCCGCACACGCCAGCTCCGGTGGTGGCCCTTCTTCCGGCGATGCCAGCTCCCCCGGCGGTGCTCTCGGAAGTAGCTCCTCGTCCGCCGAGGCAGGAGACGTCGGTGAGGACCACGATGAGGATCCTGCCGAACGACTGGATCTCAACCGCGCGCTGACCGTGGTCGGTCTGCTCGGCCTCACCGTCGGAGCACTGTTTTTCGGCCTGAACGTGGGAGCGGTGGCACTGATCGTGGGAGCGCTGCTCACGATGGTGTCCCCGAAGAGCGCCCAGGGCGCGGTCAACGGCGTGTCGTGGAGCACGGTGCTGCTGGTCTGCGGCATCGTCACCTATGTTTCGGTACTCCAGAACATCGGAACGATCGACTTCCTCGGCGAGCAGGTTTCCCAGCTGGGCATCCCGTTGCTCGCCGCGCTGCTGATCTGCCTGATCGGCGGTGCGGTCTCGGCGTTCGCCTCCACCACGGGAATCCTCGGTGCGCTGATCCCGCTTGCGGTGCCGTTCCTGCTCGGCGGTGAGATCGGCGCGGTCGGTCTGATCGCGGCGTTGGCGATATCGTCCTCGGTGGTGGACTCCAGTCCCTTCTCCACCAGCGGTGCTCTGGTCACCGCCAACGCTCCCGAGGACATGCGCGACATGGTTTTCCGCAGACTCATGGCCTGGGGGCTCAGCCTGATCCTGCTGGCTCCACTGTCCACATGGCTGATACTGGTGCTCCCCGGCTGGCTGTAGACAGGAGGGTGGCTCCGGCAGAACCGCTGGACTCGGACGTACACCGAGCCCGCGACGTCGATGTCGCTCTGGACACGTCGAGAAGCAACTGGCGGTAGGTGGTTCGAGCAACGCTGTGCCACACCACCGGAAGGAACACCTCGCCCACGACTCCGGCGGCCGGAGGCCGGTTCGCCGGGGCCGTGCTGCTCGGGCGGTCTCCTGGTTCCTCACGTCCGCCACGTGGGCGCGGAGACCTGAGCTCACATGCTCGCCCTGATCGACCTGTCTCCCGGGCCCACTACGACCGCGAACGCGCCCAAGGCAAACACCACAACGCCGCCCTCTTCGCCATGCTCGCAAGACGAGGCCCACTACCAGCAGCCAACGCCCCCCACCGCTTGACCAACCAGGTAGGGACACGTTGCGGAGTCAACCCGACCGGATGTTGCGGTGGCGCGGGAGAAGCGTTCACTCCTGCGGCGGGGAACCGGAGCGTCCGGGCGGGGAGCACGAGCCGGTCGAGCGGTTCTCGCGGAGCTGGGTCATGACTTCCCGGCGGAACTCCGCCGGGGTCCGGCCGGCCCCTCCTCTGAACACCTGCCCGAAGTGGGAGGCGCCCTTGAAACCCCAGCGTGCGGCGATGGCGGCCACCGGGAGGTTCGCCATGTGCGGGTCCGCCAGGTCGCGCTGACACATTTCGACGCGCCGGGCCCGTATCCACGCGGCCACCGTGAAGTTCGTTCCCGCGAACAAGTCGTGCAGGTACCTCGGTGACACGTAGTGCGCCGCCGCGACACCGACGGGGCCCGCGCCAGGACCTCGCCGACGGGGGCGGCTTCGGTGACGCGCACGGCCAGCGAGTACGTTCCCTCGGCCCGTTTGGCCAGCCCCAGTGCCATCCAGGGCTCCAGTTCCGGACGCAACCCCAGATCGGGGCGCCGGCGGGCGGGGTTGTATCTGAGTTCCCGACACGAATCGATATGCACGGTGTACCTCCCGGAAGCGGCCATCCGTTTCTGGCCTTGCCGGTGGCGACCGTCCGGCGCAGCGCCACAGCAGACGGTCATCGGGTTGATCACGACCGTCCAATCGAGGGCGCGCCCGGAGTTGTCCTCTCGGGACGCAGCACTCCGGGGAGCGCGGAGCTTGCGGTCGCCGTACAGACGAGAGCAGCTGGTGCCTGATCAGGGCGCGCCGGGACGTGCTGGATCCGGCCGGGGGTGTTTGTCGGTGCCGGCCGCATGGGGACGAGCCCGCGGCTCGTCCCGGGGTGCCCGCGTCGGGAGGTGCGCACCGGGCGCGGATCAGCGCTGTGCGGCGCCAAGCAGGTCGCACAGGTCGGGATGGGCGTGGTGGGCGACTCCTGGTCCACTTCGGATGCTCGGGTGTGCACCGTGGCCGCACGCAGCCCGTCGCCTCGGCGGGTGGTGCCGGCGGATGCCCGAATACGTGTGCGCTGGCCTGCGCCGACCATCCAGCCCAGGTCCGTCTCGGACTCGTGATGCTGCAGCAGGTGCTGCTCGATGGGATCAGGTTCGCCGCGAGTGCCCCTTTCCGCGAAGTGCTCCCTCCCCGCTCACGCCATCGTAGGGTCGACAACGTGCCGGGATGAGGAAACCCGAATACCTCGATGGATTAGCTTCACGGCCTTGCATTCCCGGCCATGGCCGGGAATGCAAGGCCAACTCGGCATGGAAGCCGGCCGGGTCTCTCAATCACGAGCTCACCGGAACCGCCCTGGCTCGACCCGGCTTGGATCAGGCGCTCGCAGCGATGCGAACGGCGATACGCTCGTGGTACCGGAGCTCGACCGCCTGGCGCGCTCGGTGCCGGATGCTCGCGCCGTCGGCGATGCTTTGGCCGAGCCAGGATGTGGCGCTCCTGCTCAGCTGCCGGGATTTGACGAGTCACGGGTCTCGCGCTGCTCGGGTTCGCCTGGGTGGCGATGTTGCCGGAGCTCAGGGTTTGAGGACGACCTTGGTCCACCCGTGCTCGCGGGCGTCGAAGTTGGCGTAGGCGGAGGGCGCTTGGTCCAGCGACAGTTCGTGGGAGACCAGGAAGGAGGGCTTCGCGCGGTCCTTGTGGATCACCTCGGCGAGGAACCGGTTGTAGGCTTTGACGTTGGCCTGCCCGGTGCCCATCCGCTGGCCGGAGAACCAGAACTGGCCCATGTCGAAGGCGAGCTTGCCCTGCTGGGCCAGTTCGTCCGGGCCGTCCGGGTCCTGCGGTAGGAAGATGCCGACCACGCCGAGCGCGCCGGTGGCCTTCACGGAGCTGACCAGGTTGTTCATGATCGCGCTGGGGTTCTCGGTGCCGTGCGGGTCGTGTGCTTGATAGCCCACGCACTCGCAGCCCTTGTCCGCACCGTGCCCCCCGGTGTGCTCGCGGACTTGCTCGACCGGGGAGCCTTGCGAGTCATCGATGGGGACGGCCCCGATCTGCTCGGCGAGCTTGAGCCGGTC
This sequence comes from Halosaccharopolyspora lacisalsi, assembly GCF_014137975.1. GTDB lineage: Bacteria > Actinomycetota > Actinomycetes > Mycobacteriales > Pseudonocardiaceae > Halosaccharopolyspora > Halosaccharopolyspora lacisalsi. Next base: position 1,539,481 of record NZ_JACGWZ010000001.1, read on the forward strand.
GGGGTGGCGATCGACCAGCATCACCGTACTGGCCCCGCGCAGTAGTGCTGAGTACGCCGCCATCAACCCGACGGGGCCGGCGCCGTAGACCACCACGGATTCTCCGGGGGAGACGTCGGCCAGTTCCGTGGCGTGATAGCCGGTCGGAAAGATGTCGGCCAGCATCACGTAGTCGTTTTCCTTGTCCTGGGCGTCCTCGGGCAGCACCAGGCAGTTGAAGTCGGCCCAGGGCACTCGCAGGTACTCAGCCTGGCCTCCGCTGTAGGAGCCCATCCCGGCGAAGCCGTACGCCCCACCGGGGGTGTCGGAGTCCACGCTCAGGCAAAAGCCGGTCTGACCGCGTTCGCAGTTCGCGCAGAAGCCACATCCGATGTTGAACGGCAGGCACACCCGGTCACCGCGCTGGACGCGGTCGACGCCGCTGCCGACCTCCACGACCTCACCGAGGTTCTCGTGCCCGAGGACCCGTCCGTGCTCCATCGGAGTGCGCCCCTCGTACATGTGCAGATCCGAGCCACAGATGTTGGTGCTGGTGATGCGGACCAGCACATCAGCGGGGCGCTCCAGGCGCGGGTCCGGGACGTCCTTGAGAGACACCTCGCGCGGGCCGTCGTACACCAGTGCGCGCACAGTAGTTGCACCCCTTCTCAATCAGGAACGACGTGTCTGTACCCACGGTCACGAGAGCTGCTCACCAGTACCGGCACGCAGACCACCAGACGCGGCCGTCTTCGCAGGACTACCCACCGCGCGCCGATGTATGTCTCTGTCGCTGCGCCAGCGCGGAGACATCAGTCGCCCCGGCAGCACACCGGGCGTGAAAAAGTAATCGGCACGGGTGGGCGCAGCGATCGGCCCCACCCGGTATGGAGCGCCTTGCTCGGAGTGCCGGAGTGAGCACACCGCGTTCGGGTGGGTCTCGCTGGAGAGCTCGTCGAACTCTCACACACAGCCGAGTCCGGCCGCCCGTGCTGTGAGAGACGACCGGGACCAAGCCCGGCTCGGAATCCGGGTCCGGTGCTCCTGACACCGACTCGGGCCGCGCAGTGGCACGTTCTCGTAGCTCAGCGGGCTACCACGCCGACGATCGCGCACAGGAGCACCCGCTCAGCAACGGTCGACAAGCGCCCTCACCAGTAATAGCGCTCCACTGTGCACCCCGGGCCACGTTCAGGAGTACCAGACCCAAAACCTGACGCATCCGGTTCCCACCCGAGTTCCTGGAGCGCTTTCAACGGCTCGACGAACGGCGCGGAGAAACGGGTCGCGGGAGGTTCGTGATCTGCGCTGGTCTGCCGGTTCGGCCGGGCTCAACTCGCGGACGGGTCGACCAGGACGTAATCCTCGGGCAGGGGCTCGTCTGCGAGGTGGGCCTGCAGCATTTCCGTGATGCCCGCGGCGATGCGCTGCTGGGCCTGGAGGGTCATGCCCGAGCAGTGGATCGTCATGGCGTGGTCGGGCATGGTGCGCCACGGGTGGTCGGCCGGGGCGGGTTGCGGGTACCAGGTGTCGCCGGCGTAGCCGCCGAGGTGGCCGCTTTCCAGGGCTTCTACGAGTGCGTCCCGGTCGACGATCGGACCGCGTGCGGTGTTGACCAGCCAGGCTCCGGGTTTCATCGCCGCCAGGCGCTCACGGCCGATCAGGGCCTGGCTGCCGGTCATCAGCGGCAGGGCCAGGCACACGACGTCGGACTCGGTGATGAGGTCGTCGAGGCGGGCGTACTTCACTCCCAACACCGATTCGTCGGCCGGAGTGCGGCGGTGGTTGGCGTAGTAGAGCATCCGCACGTCGAAGGCCTTCAGCCGCAGCGCCGTGCGCGCCCCGATCGCGCCGAGGCCGACAAGGCCGACGGTCTTGCCCTCGAGGTCGTGGGCCCTCTCGGCGACTGCGGCCACGTCCCAGCGCCCGTCGAGGACCTGGTGATAGGCCGGCATCATGTTGCGCACCAGCGCCAGGATCTGCATGACGTTGTGCTCGGCGACGCTGACGACGTTGGAGCCGGTGACCTCGGCGAGACCGATGCCGTGTTGGCGGGCGGTTTCCCAGTCGACGTGGTCGGAGCCGATGCCGGCGTTGAGGACCAGTTTCAGGTTCTTCGCCGCCCCGAGGCGCTCCGCGCTGAGATACACCGGCCAGAACGGCGTGGTGATCAGCACCTCCGCGTCGGCGAGCTCTCGATCCAGCCCGTCACCGGTCTCGGTGGTGCCGACCAACGTGTGGCCTCGCTGCTCCAGCAACGGGCGCAGCCCCAGCGCGTTCTCGGCAGCAGCGATCACAGCCGACTCGTCCCGGACGTTGCCGGTCGGGTAGGAAACGTAGACGACCTTCACGCGCCCCCCTTGCATGCGGCGGCTGGCACCTCGTTCTGATCGTTCTGACCAGTCGCATACCCGGCAGCGGAGACCCGAAAACTCGACGACGGGTTCGCCGGTCGACACGTTCGGTGCAGACCGTTTCCAAGTGAGCTGACAATCGTCTCGCCGACACGAGCCTCCGACGCACCGAGAAGGCACGGGACGGACACGGCCGGGCCGGTGGGCGGCAGCGGATGCGCGCTGCCCTGTTCGAGGTGCAGCCGGAGCACGGCTGAAACCGACGTCGTCCTCGCCCGTGCCGCGCGGTACGGGCGAGGTTTGTGGCGCGGTTACGGTCCTCGTGCACCGGGTGGTTGCGCGCGACGCGTCGAACATTCAGCGCCCAGGACCTGAAGTCCCATTTCCTGGAGCACGTGGCCATGGAGGAGTGGACTCATGCGAGTCACGTTGAGCTACGGTGCGGCGACATCAGGGTGGAGGACGACCCCGGCGCCAAGCTGGTGGAAACGACCGAGCTGACCGCGTCGCAGGTCGAGTACTCGCTGCTGGAACGCACCGTGGAGGGCGAGCTGCTGCCCATGACCGAGGAACTCGGCCTCGGCGTCACTCGTGGGCCCGCTGCGCGGAGGGCTGCTGTCCGGCGAGTACACGCGGGAGAACGCGGACACCACCCGGCCCGACCGCGGCGAGAACATGACGGGGCAGCTGACCGAGCAGGACTACGCGCTGATCGAGCAACTGCGCGAGGTCGCCGACGGCCACGGCAGCACGGCCGTGGCCCTGGCCTGGGTCCAGCAGCGCTCCCGGGTGAGCTCGACCGTCATCGGGTCACGCCGGTGCGGATGCCGACGGCGATGGGCGGCAGCGGGCAGGGCCCAACCCCGAGCAGCTGTTCGCCGCCGCCTACGCCGCGTGCTTCCACGGTGCGCTGCGGCTGACGGCCACAAACAGCGGCACCACGGTCCCCGACGGGGCAACCATCGACGCCGGGGTCGGCATCGGACCGGACGAGACCAGCTTCGGCCTCACCGCGGCCCCGACCGGCCACCTGCCGGACCTGGACCAGCAGACCGCCGACGATCCCGGAGTGCGGAGCTCCCCCGAGCGGTTCTACGGTGGCACCGTGTACCAAACCCCCGCCGGAGCACTGCTCGGACTGCGCCCGGTGGCCCCCGCAGGACAACGGTTCGCCTCCGAACACGCCGGCCTGGACCACGCCGGTTTCCGGGTCGACTCCCGTGAGGACCTGGTGGCCGCTCGTCAGCGGTTCTGCGTCGCCGGGATTCCCCACGGAGAGGTCACCGACCTGCCGGAGGTGGGTCTGGCCATCCTCTCCTGCAGCGACCCCGACGGCATCCACCCCGCCCCGTCCACCTCCTTGCCCTGATCCGGCCACCCGCCCCGGACCTCCCGGGCACGTGCGTACCGACGACGCGCACACGGTCCGCAGAGGCCGGAACCGGGAAGTCCACCCTGGCCTCACCGAGTGAACGAAAGACGTCGTCGACGATCGAGGAGCAACGATGCGAGCCGTGCAGGTCGCCCGAGCGGGCGCCCCACTGGAACTGGTCGAACGGGACGCTCCCCAGGTCCGCGACGATCAGGTGCGGGTGCGCGTGGAAGCGTGCGGAGTCTGCCACAGCGACATGTGGGCCAAGGAGGGAGTGCTGCCCAGCACGCCGTATCCGATCGTCCCCGGTCACGAGATCGTGGGAGTGATCGACGAGCTCGGTCCGGCGGTGACCGGACCGTGGCAGCGGGGAGAACGAGTGGGGATCGGCTGGTTCGGCGGGTCCTGCCACCACTGCGAGTCCTGCCGGCGGGGCGACTTCGTCACCTGCCCGAACGGCACGGTCCCCGGTATCACCTTCGACGGGGGCTACGCCGAGCACGTCGTGGTCTCGGCCGACGCCCTGGTCCGCATGCCCGCCGAACTGTCCGCGGTCGAGGCCGCGCCGCTGCTGTGCGCCGGCGTCACGACCTACCACGCGCTGCGGGAGAGCACCGCCCGGCCCGGTGACCGCGTCGCCGTGCTCGGCGTCGGTGGACTGGGGCACCTGGGCATCCAGTTCGCCGCCCGGATGGGCATGGAGGTCGTCGCGATCTCCCGCGGCCCCGGCAAGGCCGACCTCGCCCACCAGCTGGGTGCGCACCACCACATCGACAGCCAGGCCACCGACCCCGGCCGGGCCCTGGCCGAGCTCGGCGGTGCCCAAGTGGTGCTGGCGACCGCGGCCAGCGGGGCGGCGGCCAGCCAGACCGTGTCCGGGCTCGCGGCCCGCGGCCAGCTGCTGGTGCTCGGCGCGGCCGACGATCCGCTGCAGGTGGCGGCTCCCTCGCTGATCATGCCAGGCGCCTCGATCGTGGGGCACCCCTCCGGGACCTCGAAGGACTCCGAGGACACGCTCCGGTTCGGCCGGCTCACCGGGGTCCGACCGATGATCGAGACCATGCCGCTGGAAAAGGCGCCCGAGGCCTACGAGAAAATGATCAACAACGAGGCCCGGTTCCGCATGGTCCTGACCACCTGACCGACACCGACGTGGACACGTCGACGGGCCACCGTCACGGCCCGTCGCGAAACGAGGAGGATCCGTCATGGCACTGGTGCGAGTCGGTACCGAGAACAGCGCTCCGGTCGAGCTGTACTACGAGGACCACGGCTCGGGAAGCCCGGTCGTGCTCATCCACGGGTGGCCGCTCAGCGGCCGGTCCTGGGAGAACCAGGTCCCGGAACTCGTGGAAGCGGGCCACCGCGTGATCACCTACGACCGCCGCGGTTTCGGTCGCTCGTCGCAACCGTGGAACGGCTACGATTACGACACGTTCGCCGCCGACCTCGACGCACTGCTGAACCACCTCGACCTGCGGGACGCGACGCTGGTCGGCTTCTCGATGGGCGGCGGCGAGGTCGTGCGCTACCTCAGCCGCTACGGCACCGACCGCGTGGCCGGGGCCGTGTTGGCCTCCGCGGTGCCGCCCTACCTCTACCAGAGCGCGGACAACCCCGCCGGTGGGCTGGACGACGCGACGATCCAGCAGTTCCGCGACGGCGTGCGCGGCGACCGCATCGCGTTCCTCGACGGGTTCGTCACCACCTTCTTCACCGCCGGCGAGCGCTCCGACCTGGTCAGCGAGCCCAACCGCCGCTACCACCTCGAGATGGCCTCCTTCGCCTCGCCGAAGGGCACGCTGGACTGCATCACCGCGTTCGGGCTCACCGACTTCCGCGCGGAGCTCGCCGAGGTGTCCGCACCGACGCTGGTCATCCACGGCGACTCCGATGCGATCGTGCCGTTCGAGGTCAGCGGCAAGCGCTCCCACGAGACGATCACCCACAGCTCGCTGGCGCTGATCAAGGGCGGTCCGCACGGGCTCAACGTCACCCACCCCGAGCAGTTCAACCGCGCCCTGCTCGACTTCCTGTCCTGAACGGCCACGAGGACGTCGTGCTCCCCCGAGAAGACGCGGCCGCTTACGACACCACCCGGCCCTACGAACTGTCGTTCCGGGAAACCTACGAGTCCTCGTTGCCGGCTCGACCCCGCACGGCCCTGGACCGTCCGCTGACTTCCTCCGCGCTCGCACCGCCCACCCGGTGGTCACGGGACCAGGTGCTTCAGCGACTCATCGGGACGTTCTTCGACCGACAACGACTACAGCGCGTCCGGGAAAGACCTCGCCGACCCGGCGCTCGCCCACCGGAGCCCGTTGTCGCTCGCGGCACGCTGGGACGGCGCGGCGGCGGCGCTGCAGGGAAGCGGCCTGCATGAACCGGTGTACCCGCTTGCGCGAGACCTGCTCACCCCATCGAGCCAGCAGGCTGCCCTCCGGGTGCCCACTCGGTGGCGATGCCGTTCCGTGATGTTGATGATTTTTCCGTTGGTGTTTCATCGTTGCTCCGTTGTTCCGACGGTTTCTTGTCGAGCCATTCGTGGACCCTGACGGCGCACATCCGGCATGCGGGAGGTGGACGTCGCCGTGTGCTCCGGTTGGTCTTCGGGTCATTCGACGTCGACGACCGAGTACCTCACTTCGGGTGATGCGCGAAGTGCTCCGTCGCCCGCTTCAAAAATCGAGCTCCATGCGCACCGTGTTGTAGTCCTTGCGGAGCTGTTCCAGTTCAGCGCGTTTCGAGTCGCCAACGTTCCCTCGGTCACCTCGAGATCGCGGGCAACTTCGACGACCGGATTACCCGACTCAGGTGCCAACTCTGCCCCACGGGCGCGATACTCGGCAGTGCGCCTCCGCCGCGAAGCCGTCATGGTCAACCTGTTTCACAGCGAGTCGATCACCGCTCTCGCCTGTCCGCTGTGGGAACTGTCCAGGAGGCAGCACGAGCTCGGTGATGGCCTCCCCGGTGGGCGGCCGTTCTGGTCGGTGTCGAAGGGCCGGTGGCGCGGGGTCGTGTCCTTCGTGGAGGAACCAGGTGCTCTGTCCATCCTCAGTTTTGACGGATCGGGCGCGTGGGTAGTCGTGAACTGGATCTTGTGAGGAGGGAATCCCATGGAGCGCAACAGAGTGGTGATCGTGGGAGGTGGATTCGCCGGATATCACGCGGCGGAACACCTCGCCAAGAGCGTGGATCCGAACGAGACCGAGATCGTTCTGATCAACCCCACGGACTACTTCCTGTACCTTCCGCTGTTGCCCGAGGTCGCGTCCGGCATCTTGGATCCTCGATCGGTCTCGATCCCGCTGCCCGGGGCGTTCCCCGGTGTGCGGTTCGTCCTCGGTGAGGTCACCGCGGTGGACCCGGATCGCCAGGAGCTGACCTATACCGATCCCGAGGACAACACGGGTTCGCTGTCGTTCGACCGCGTGGTGCTGGCTGCGGGCAGCGTCAACAAGCTGTTGCCGATTCCGGGAGTCGCCACGCACGGGCACGGCTTTCGGGGTGTTCCGGAGGCCCTGTACTTCCGCGATCACGTGACCCGGCAGGTCGAGCTGGCGGCCGCTACCGACGACCAGCAGGAGCGCGACGCCCGATGCACGTTCGTCGTGGTCGGCGCCGGGTATACGGGGACGGAAGTTGCTGCCCAGGGCCCGTCGTTCACCGACATGCTCGCGAAGCGGCACCCGGAACTCAGCGACCAGCCGATGCGCTGGCTGCTCTTGGACGTCGCACCACGCGTGTTGCCGGGGCTCGACCGACGACTTTCCCGGACGGCTGACAGCGTCCTGCGCAAACGCGGTGTCGAAGTGCTGACCGAGACGTCGATCGGGGAGGCGTCCGACTCGGGCGTCACGTTCAAGAGCGGTCAGTTCGTGCCCACGCGCTCGCTGATCTGGTGCGTGGGTGTTCGACCGGATCCCCTCGTGGAGGCGCTCGGCTTGGAGACCCAGCAGGGCAGGCTGGCCGTGACCGAGCAGTTGTCGGTGCCTGGACACGCACATGTGTTCGCCTGCGGAGACGCGGCCGCGGTACCGGACTCTCAGAATCCTGGTGAACTGGCACCGATGACGGCTCAGCACGCCGTGCGGCAGGGCAAGCTCGCGGGCCGCAACGTTGCCGCGTCCCTCAAGCGGCAAGCGTTGTCCCGCTACCGCCACAGGGATCTCGGTTTCGTGGTGGATCTCGGAGCCCGAAAGGCCGCGGCGAACCCGTTGCACGTTCCCATGTCCGGGCTGCCGGCGAAGGCCGTCACGCGCGGCTATCACCTGATGTCCATGCGTTCCAACCGGATACGCGTCGCCACCGATTGGTTCCTGGACGCCACGAGCCGCCGTCAACTGGTGCAACTCGGCATGGTCCGTTCCGGAACCGTGCCGCTGGACACCGCGTCGCCGGAGGTGCCGAACCTGCGCTCGAACGGGGGGACTGAGCAGGAGAGCACCGAAGGCTGAATCACGCCCGACCAGGACCCCTCCCGACAGAGGAGCTGTTGATGAAGGCCGTGCGCTTCCACGCGCAAGGTGATTTGCGAGTCGAAGATCTCGACGAGCCGACCGTCGGTCCCGGTGAGGTGAAGCTGAAGGTCGAGTGGTGCGGTTTGTGCGGCACCGACCTCCACGAGTACACCGCCGGACCGATCTTCGTGCCCACTCGGGACGCGCCGCATGCAGTCACGGGCGAAAGCGCGCCGGTGGTGCTGGGACACGAGTTCTCCGGACGAGTCGTCGAATGCGGCGAAGAAGTCGCGCGGGTTTCCCGCGGCGACAACGTCGCTGTGGAACCGCTGGTCCGGGACAACACGTGCAACGCCTGCCAACGCGGTCTCTACAACGTGTGTGACAACGTCGGGTTCCACGGTCTTAGCGGTGGTGGGGGTGGCCTCTCCGAGTACACGGTCGTCCCCGAGTTCATGGTGCACCGCCTGCCGGACGGGATGAGCACCGAGATCGGCGCCCTGATCGAGCCGATCGCAGTGGGTTGGCACGCGGTTCAGCAGGCGAACTTCCGGGCTGGCCAGACCGCGCTCGTGGTCGGGGCCGGACCGATCGGTCTGGTCACCGTGCTCGCGCTCGAGGCAGCAGGTGCCCGGTGGGTGGCGGTCAGCGAGATGGCTGATGCCCGCAAGAAGAAGGCAGAGCAGTTCGGTGCGGATCTCGTGCTCGATCCGCAGGAGGACGACGTCGCTGCTAAGGTCCACGAACTCACCGGCGGAGGTGTGGACGCGGCGTTCGAATGCACCGGCAAGAAGTCGACGCTGGAGACGGCGGTGCACTCCGCCCGTCGGCACGGCGTGGTGTGCAACGTCGCCATCTGGGAGCAGCCCACCGAGCTGCGGATGAACGACTTGGTGTTCACCGAGGTCGCGTTGACCTCAAGCCTGGCCTATGCGCACGACTTCCCCGCCGTGCTGGCCGCGGTGCAGGACGGCAGGATCGACGCGAGCCAGCTGATCACCGCTCGAATCGACCTGGAAGACGTGGTCCGGGGAGGATTCGAGGAGCTCGTCGACAACAAGGACCAGCACGTGAAGATCCTCGTGCGGCCCTGACTTCGCGTGGAGCTCGTCGCGACCGGGGAACCAGGCCCGGGAAGGCGTGGTGCCGAGCCACCGGTTCCGGGGTCCTGCTCGGGCCGCTGACCCGTTTGGCGGTCAAGGGCCGTCCGGGCGGGCCCGCGGTCCGCCCTCACCACCGTTCGCGGCCGCGTCGCCATGGTGGTTGCCCGTCCGGGTCTATCACCACCCGGCCGAGTGGACCGGCCCACGCTCGGGTCAGTTTCGAGACCCGTGGTCGGGGGTGGAAGCGCAGGTGTCCTGGTGGCCGGGTGGACGTCCGCCCGCTGGCGTGCCATTCGTCGAGAGCGGTCGCCGACCGGCGCAAGACCGCAGCTGCCTGCTCCGGATCGACGAGGTCCTCGACGTCGTCCGCGTCCCGACCCAGGTGCTCCCGCAAAAGGCGCAACCGGAGGTCTTGGGCGAATCCGTGCGAACGCGAGCCGTCCGGGCACGACTCGTCGACGACCGCGGCTGTGAGTTCGGAATCATACGTCCACGATCTGCGGTTGAGATTGGCCGAGCCCACCGTGCTCCAGACGTCGTCGACGACGCACACCTTCGAATGCACGTAGATCGGCAGTCCCTCGGTGTTCTCCAGCTCGTAGACGTCCAAGCGGTCGCCGCCAGCCGCGTGCAGCAGATCCAGGGCTTTCCGGTGCGCCACGTCGCTCGTCGCGACGTGCACCTTGCCCGCCTTGTCGGGCCTGCTGGGCAGCACGGCGACCATGCGCAGCGCCGGCTCCCGGCGCAAGGCTTCGGCGAAGACCTCCGCGACCATCGGCGACCACAGAAACTGATCCTCGACGTAGATGAACCTGCGGGCGTTGCGGAGGGCTTTGACGTAGCCACGCGCGATGCTCACCTCTCCGCGTGGCGCGAACGGGTAGCGCGGAATCTTGCTCGGGTAGGTGCGCAACAGTTGTACCGCGTGCGAACCGCAGCGAGGCGGCGCTGGGAGCTGGTTCGGTAGTGCGATCCGTCCACGCTTGTTGGTACGAAACTTCTCGCGGAGCCCGTGGAACGGCTGGCGCCGGGAGGACGTCGTGTCGTGCCACCGCTCTCGGAAGCAGTGCTCGACCGCGGCCACGGCCGGCCCGCGCACTGCGAGGTGCGCATCGTGCCACGCCGGTCGCGAACCGTAGACCCGGGCTATCGAGGGCAGCACCTGGGGATCGCCGTGATGGTGGGAGTCGTCGCGCCGGCTCGGGCAGGGATCGATACCTCCGATCAGCGCGACATCGGAATCGGGGCGTCCGGGCCGACGAATCACGACGAACTTCTGGTGGTGGGCCCCGAAGGCCCGTATCCGCTGGTCCAGCACCGCGAAGCCGCCGAGGCGGTACAGCAGGTCGACGAAGCTCCTGTTCTGCGGGACGAAGTCCTTGCGCACGTCCAGGTACTGGCACCAGAAGAGCCCACGGACGATGACGCCGGCATCGAGGGCCCGGGCGCACTCGGCGCCGATCGATGGTCCGGCCGCCTGGAGCCGTTGAGTCGGATCGCCGATGAACGCGGAGAGGTAGACCTGATCCCCAGCAGTGGTGTCGGCGAGTTCCGAGAGCAAGCGGTGAAAGTACTCTTGCCCGTCCACCAGGATCCGCACCTGATTGTTGACGGACCAAGCGGCGTCGTCCGGCTCTCGACGATCGATTTCCGTTGCCGGGTTGCCGCGTTCGGCAGCGGTCAGGAGCCACTTCCGCGCGGCGCCACCTTCGGGCACGGAATCCAACGGTGCTACGACCTCCTCGTTCCCGGGGCGCGACCAGCGATCTTCGCGGCCGCTGGCGACCCTTCCACACGACGGTCCGCACTCGTGAGTCACCCCGGTCGCCGTTCAACCGACGTGGCGCGCGAGCACGACGCAGGAGCACCGCGGTGGGACGGGGCCCATCATCGAAAACTGTCCAGGGCAGCTCAGGGAAGAGCTGCTGGGACGGCAGGAGGGGCGGTCGAAGCGGCACTCCGGAGTCGCCGCGCATCGCCATCCCGCTGTACGGGTCGTCGACCGGTGCCGGGCGTGTTCCGCTGTACCGGGAGGACGTGGTGCTGGTGTACGCCCAGCCCCTCGGACCCACCAGCAGGGTTCAGTGGAGTGGGCGTGCTACGGAGACCACGCACGCGGGGAGGACGACGACCGCGCTGGTCGTTGCTCGAGGTGGTGGATGTCAGCGATGCGTTGGACGATCTGACCGCCGACTTGCATGCGCGGCACTTCCGGGGCATCGACTTCTACCGCGCTCGCTCCCCACCCGTCCGGCGAGCAGTTCTGACAACACCCCGCCCCGGATCGCTTTCGCCGCGACGGGCGAGTCGCTCCGAGAAATCCTGCCCGTTGAAGCGGCTTCGGATTCCGCGTTCGCTCGGGCCATGCAGCGCTGAGGGCATCGGCCGTCCGGCTTCCGCCGGAGTCGGGCTCAGCCCAGCGCAGGCTTCCGCAGCGGGGCCCTCGCCCGGGCGACGGTGGTGGAGGTTCCGCTTCCTCGTTTCGGAACGTTCTGCCTACTCCTGCCCCGTGCCTCGGTAGACCGGGCGGTCGGCCGCGGCGAGGGAGCTCAGGACCTGGAGCTCGCCGGGCCGGTTGCCCGCAGCGGCGAGGCGTGACAGCGCCTGGGCCCGCTCGTGCAGTCCGAGGGACGCGCATTGACCGGCCGCGGCGCGGAGGCTGCGCCGCTCCGCGTCGAACCAGGCCTCGGGGTCGACGAGCAGCCGGTCCGCGAGCACGCGGCCAGCACCTGCGTGAAGTGGGGCGGATCGATCGGTGCCGAGTCCTACACCAGCGGTTCCGAACACTGCGGATGAGCGACCGCGCGGGCCGGGATCGATGCGATGGTCGGTGCGGGCGCGGTCGGTTTCGCGGGAAACGGCGGCCGGTCTCGGGAAACCCCCGACCGTTGGTGCGACTTCAGCGCTCCTCTCCGGCCCCCGAGGACGGCGGGGCGATCCCGGCAGATCGCCCCGCCGGAGAGTCCACCGCGAGATCGCGGTTCAGACGACTGCGGTCATGCCGCCGTCGACGAACACGACCTGGCCGTTGACGAACGAGGAGGCGTCGGAGGCCAGGAACACCGCCGGGCCGACCAGGTCACCGGTGTCGCCCCATCGTCCCGCGGGCGTGCGGCCGGTCACCCAGTCGCTGAAATCGGGATCGGCCACCAGCGTGGAGGTCAGCTCGGTCGCGATGTAGCCGGGAGCGATTCCGTTGATCTGTAACCCGTGCCCGGCCCACTCGGCGGTCATGGCCCGTGTGAGGTTCCGCAGCGCCCCTTTGGCGGCCGCGTACGGCGCGATCGACGGTCGGGCCAGCTCGGTCTGCACCGAGCAGACATTGATGATCTTGCCGTTTCCGCGGTGCACCATGCCGCGCGCCACCGTCCGGCCCACGATGAATGCACTGGTCAGGTCGGTGCGCAGCACCGTCTCCCAATCCTCGACCGAGAGATCGAACATCGATTCGCGGTGCTGAAAGCCCGCGTTGTTGACCAGGATGTCGATGCCGCCGTGCCGGGCGTTGATCTCGGCGACGCTCTCGGCGACGGCGGTCTCGTCGGTGACGTCGAAGCACACCCCCTCGCACGTGGCCTGCGGCACGGCCGCGCGCAGGGCGTCGCGGGCGTCGAACACCCGCTGCCGGTCGCGGCCGTTGAGCAGCACCGTCGCGCCGGCTTCGGCGAGGCCGGTCGCGACGACGTTGCCGATGCCGCGGCTGCTGCCGGTGACGAGCGCGACGCGACCGCTGAGATCGAACAGCTCGGATACCAACGAACGCTCCAATCAAGCGAGGACGAACAGGAGGGAGGAGAGGGCGAAGCCCATCAAACCGATGGTGGTCTGCATGACGGTCCAGGTTTTCAGCGTTGTCTTCACGTCCATCCCGAAGAAGCGTCCCACCAGCCAGAACCCGGAGTCGTTGACGTGTCCCGCGGTGACCGACCCGGCCGCCAGCGCCAGCACCAGCGCGGCCAGCTGGACCGAGCTGAAGTCCTGCTCGAGCACCACCGGCTGAACCAGGCCGGCGGCCGTGGTCAGCGCGACGGTGGCCGAGCCCTGCGCGACCCGGATCACGGTAGCGATCACGTACGCGGCGACGATCACCGGCATACCGATGTTCGACATGACGCCGGCGAGCGCATCGCCGATGCCGCTGGCCTGCAGAACACCGCCGAACATGCCGCCCGCGCCGGTGATCAGGATGATCGCGCAGACCGGGCCGAGGGCCGAGTCCAGCAGCTTCTCGACGACCTCCTGGCTACGCCCCCGGCGGGTGCCCAACACGTAGGTGGCGACGAAAACGGTGATGAGCAGCGCGACCGACGTGTCGCCCAGGGCGCGGGCGACCTGGAACCAGCCGGCGTCGGAGTCGACCCAGCCCGCTTCACCGGCGGTGTTCAACCCCGTGTTGGCGAAGATCAGCAGCAGCGGAAGCAGCAGCAGCGAGATCACGGTCCGCGCGGGCGGAGGGTTGTCGTCCTGCTCCACCGGGCTGCCGCCGTTGAGCAGTTCCGGAACCGGCAGGACGATCCGCTTGCCCGCCCAGAGGCCGTACAGGTAGCTGGTCACGTACCAGGTGGGGACCGCGGTCACGAGGGCGAACGCCAGAACCAGGCCGACATCGGCGCCCAGCAGGCCGCTGGCCGCGACCGGCCCCGGGTGCGGTGGCACGAAGATGTGCATCACCGAGAACGCGCCCGCCGCGGGCAGGCCGTAGCGCAGCACACCACCGCCGAGCCGGCGCGCCACCGCGAACACGATCGGCAGCATCACGACCAGGCCCGCGTCGAAGAAGATCGGAAAGCCGAAGATCAGCGAGGCGATGCCCAACGCCAGCGGCGCGCGCCGCTCGCCGAACCTGTTCAGCAGCGTGTCGGTCAGCGACTGCGCACCTCCGCTGACTTCGAGCAGCCTGCCGAACATCGCACCGAGCCCGACCAGCAGTGCCACGCTGGCCAGGGTGGAGCCGAAGCTCTCGGTGAGGGTGTCGATGATGCTGCCGGCCGGGATGCCGGCCGCGAACGCGGTGGCGAGGCTGACCACGACCAGCGCGAGGAAGGCGTGCACGCGCAGTTTGATGATCAGGAACAGGAGGACGGCGATCGCGGCTGCGGCGATGCCGAGCAGCGGGCCCGACCCCATGGTCTGCGTCCAGCCGTCGATGTTCATTCACAAGCTCCGTTGCTTTGTCCGGGGATCGGTGGTCACCGCACGGCGGGACAGGTGTTGAGGTCGAGCGCCGCGAGGGTCTGCCGCACGAGGTCTTCCGGGGGGTTGGCGGTGTCGACGGTCGTCCCGTCCTCGTCCGGTTCGAGTGGTTCGAGATCGTCGAACTGCGAATGCAGCAGCGACGAGGGCATGAAGTGTCCGGAACGGCTCGTGAGCCGCCCTCCGATGGTTTCGGCGGTGCCGGAGAGGTGCACGAACCGCACGCTCGCCCGGGACTGCCGCAGCACGTCGCGGTACGTCCGCTTCAGCGCGGAGCAGGTCACGATCGTGCTCGTCCCGTCAGCCGAGTGCCGTGCGCTCCAGTCGCGGATGCTCCGCAGCCATGGCATCCGGTCGTCGTCGGTGAGGGGCAGACCCGCCGTCATCCTGTCGATGTTGGCTTCGGGGTGGAAGTCGTCGGCCTCGGCCGAGGGCCACTGGAGGTGGTGTGCGAGCAGCTGCGCGACGGTGCTCTTGCCCGCCCCCGAAACGCCCATCACAACCAGGCATGTGGAGCTCATACGCCTCCTCGTCGAGCTGTGTTGATCGATGTGGGAAGTTCACCCGGTGTTACGTACTACCTTTGACGCCGAAAGGTATCACCAAAATGTGTGACTGGGAATACACGATCTACTGGGTAGTCTGCGTGTGTGAAATCAGCAGGCGTCGAGCGGGAGAACAGCGTGACGAGGTCCGGAGGCGGACGCGAGGGGAGTGAGCAGCGGGGCGGCTCGGCGAACAACACGACGTCGGCGAGCACCGGGGGCGAAGCGAAGGCCGGAGTACTGCACAGCGGCGTGGTGGACACGGTCGGCCGGGAGATCACCGACGGCCGGTTGCCGGACGGGCACGTGCTGACGCTCGACGTGCTCGAAGAGCGCTTCGGAGTCTCGCGCACGGTGGCGCGGGAGGGCATGCGGATCCTGCAGTCGATGGGGCTGGTCACCTCGCGGCGGAGGGTCGGCATCACGGTGCAGCCGCGGGACTCCTGGAACGTGTTCGACCCACGCGTGATCTGGTGGCGCCTCACCGGCGAGGGGCGCGACGCTCAGCTGCGCTCGCTGACCGAGCTGCGTATCGCGGTCGAACCTCTGGCCGCGGCCGCGGCCGCGCGCAACGCCTCGGGCGAGGTGCGTTCGCGGGTGGTGGATCTGTCGGCGACGATGCGTGCCAGGGGTGAAGCCGGCGAGCTCGACGACTTCCTCGAAGTCGACATCGCGTTCCACACGGCGCTGCTGCGATCCAGCGGCAACGAGATGTTCGAGGCGTTGGCCGACGTGGTCGCCGCGGTGCTGCGGGGCCGCACGCAACTGGGGTTGATGCCGCACCAGCCGGTGTCGCAGGCGCTGACGCTGCACGAACAGGTGGCGGAGGCGGTCGCCGATGCCAGGTCGGACGACGCCGAGGGCGCCATGCGGGAACTGCTCACCGAGGTCCGCGACGCCATGGTCCCGGTGTGGCGGCGGTCGTCCGGTGGGTAACGAAGCACCGGCGATCGATGAACGCTCCCCTCCACGTTCACCACCGGTTCGTCGGCACGCTGGCACGGCGACGCCCGTGCTCGTCAACGAAGCGCGCCTCCTCGGGGTAGCAGGACACGTCTCCGATCGTCGGCAGCCCCCTTCCACGGTCGCTCGACCGAGACGACATCTATCGCCCCGGACATCTCCAGTGCGTCCACGGGTGGTCATACGTGGTGTGTTGCGTGCTCTGCCGAGTCGGGGCCGAATGCACGGGGAGTGTCGCTGTTTCGCTGAGGCTGGTTCCTCCGCGGAGGCATTGCGCGGGTCCACGTGCGGGGTGAGTGAAAGGTCGTCGGAGGCCTGCCGGGGGAGCATGGGGATGACACGGGGCTTCCTGCTTGATCTGCTTCGTGCCTTCGAACAACCGGGGAGGCGCGCTCCTGGTGAAGTGTCCGCGCGACCGGGAGCACTTCAGCTGCTCGCAGGCTCGTTACCGGGAGTTCCACCACTGGTATGCCGTGGCCGCCAGCTCCGGTAGGAGCAGGTGCGTGCGGCGAAGACAGCGGCCGAGGTCGGGTTCGAGGGAGCGTAGCTGCCAGACGTGCTGGATGCCCATGTCGTGCAGCTGTGCCGCGTCGAGATCGCACTTTCCGGTGAGGGCCAGAACGGGTGTGCGGTGTTCGCGTGCCAGCGTGGCAACGGCGCTGGGCGCCTTTCCGCAGTTGCTCTGCGCGTCCAGTGCGCCTTCACCGGTGATGACCAGGTCGTGGTGGTGGATGCGGTCGGGCAGGTCGGTGGTTTCGAGGACGTATTCTGCTCCGGACCTGCGTGTTGCGTTGAGCACGGCCAGCGCTGCGTAACCGACGCCGCCGGCGGCACCGGCGCCGGCTTGATCGACAGCCGTACGGTCGAGAAGGTCGGCGAACCGCGTGAGTCCGGTTTCCAGCTCCCGTACCTGGTCGGTGGTCGCGCCCTTCTGAGGCCCGTAGACGGCTGCGGCCCCGTTGTCGCCCAGCAGCGGGTTGGTGACGTCGGTGGCAAGCGTGAACGGAACTGCGCGGAAACGCGCCTTGAGCCCCTCGGGCACGAGGACGTGGGCCAAGCGGGTCAGTGCGCCACCACCCGGTGATAGCTCTCTCCCGTCCTCGTCGAGCAGGTGCACGCCGAGTGCCTGCAGCATTCCGGCTCCGCCGTCGGTGCTGGCGCTGCCGCCGACGGCCAGAGTCGTGCTCGTGCACCCGTGCTCGTAGGCGGCCATGATCAGCTCGCCGAGACCGTAGGAGGTGGCTCCCAGCGGGTCCGGTCGCGCGTTCGGGAGCTTCGCGAGGCCGCAGATGTCGGCGAGTTCGATGACGGCGTGACCGTCGCACTCGGCGAAGCCGGTCCTGACCGGGTCGCCGAGTGGACCGCTGGCTCGGACGGGCGTCCACCGGTATCCGGCGCGCAGGACGGCTTGGAGCGTTCCCTCGCCTCCATCGGCGACCGGGTGTACGGATACCTCGGCGTGCGCGTCGATTTCGTTGATGCCCTGCTTCGTCAGTTGTGCGGCTTCGAGGCCAGTCAGGGATCCCTTGAACTTGTCCGGCGCCACGAGGACCCGTGTGATGGTCATCAGGATGCCACTCCGAGCAGTGCGGCAGCGGTGGGCACGAGCGCGATGATGATGAGGCCGCCCAACACGTCGAAGAACAGGCCGCAGCGGATCATCTGGGTGATCCGCACCGCCCCCGAGCCGTACACGATGGCGTTCTGCGGGGTGGCCACGGGGAACATGAACCCGAACGACGCGGCGAACACGCCTGCCAGCGCCGGGACCAGGGGGTTGATCCCGGCTGCGACGGCCAGCGGGATGATGATCGGTACGACCACGGCGGCCGAGGCGGTGTTGCTGGTCGTCTCGGAGATCAGGATGGCCATGGCGACCGCGAAGACGGTCAGCGCGAACGGGGTCGCCACGCCGAACGTGTCCGATGCTGTGACGCCGATGGTTTCGGCGAGTCCGGTCTCCTGCAGCAGGGACCCGAAGATGAGTCCGCTGCCGAACAGCAGGATCGTGCCCCAGTCGATGTTGGTCGCGTCCTGCCACGTCAGCGTCGTCTCGCGTCGCGCCCAGTTCGTGGGCAGGATGAACAGCAGTCCGGCGCCGATGATCGCGACGACCCCCTCGTCCAGCCGTCCCTCGATGACGTCGTAGAGGGTCGAGTTGGTGCCGGTGGTCAGCGCGAACGCGGACGGGGTGATCCAGAGCAGCACCGTCGTCGAGAACGCGACCAGCGTGTTGAGCTCCGCACGGGACAGGCGTCCCATGCGTTGCCGTTCGCGTGCGACGTACTCCTGTACACCACTGATCCTGCGGACCTCGGGCTTGTTGAGCAGGAGGAGCACCGCGGCGAGCACCACGAACATCACGGTGCAGATGGGCAGGGCCATCGCGGTCCACTGTCCGAAGGTGATCTGCGTTCCGGTGGCTTCTTCGATGAGTGCGCGGCCGATGAGGTTCGGTGGGGCGCCGACCGGGGTGAGCAGACCGCCCACGCTGGCCCCGTAGGCGAGCATGAGCATCAGCGCGGTCCCCACTCGCAGATGACGGGGGTCGATGTTGCCCGCAGGGTGGCCTCGTTCCCGAAGCAGACGTGAGATGACACCGAGAATGCCCAGCGCAGTGGGCAGCAGCATGGCGACGGTGGCCGTGTTGGACACGAAGGCCGAGAGCACGCAGGTGATACCGCCGAAGGCGAGGATGATCCGTGGAGTACTGCGGCCCACGCCGGGGATCCCGAGCACGGCGAACGAGAAACGCCGAGTCAGGCCGTGCTTGAGCATCGCCTGCGCCAGAATGAAGGCCCCCACGAAAGTGAGGATGGTCGAGGATCCGAAGGGGGCCAACACCTCGTCAACGGGCGCGACACCCAGCAACACGATCGCCGCGACGCCGAGCAGACCGCTGATGGGAATCGGCAGCGCTTCGGTGATCCACATCGTGATCACTCCGAGCAGCACCGCCGCCAGCATGTGCTGATCGGTGGACAGTGGCAGGGGCAGCAGCGCGAACCCGACCGCGATCACAGGGGCCAACCACAGCCCGTGGGTCTGCCGGAAACGCTCGAACTTCTCCTCGCCGCGAGACAGTTCAGGCCGCACCTGCTCGGTTCTGCTCTCGCTGTCGTCACCTCCGGCGTCGTCGTCGGTTGTCGTGTGTGGAATTCCGGTGTTGGTCACAGCTCCTCCATCCGCATGCAAGGTGGCCATCACTGTGGGGCCGATCACTGCAAAGGTCCAAGACATCCTGGCTCGGCCCGCGATAGGTTTTGCCTATTCGGGATGGAGGAACGGGATGGATTCGCGACAGTTGGGCTATTTCCTGGCGGTCGTCGACCAGGAAGGGTTCGTGCGTGCCGCCGAGCACCTGCACCTGGCGCAGCCGTCGCTGTCACAAGCGATCAGGGCGCTGGAACGGCAGCTCGACACCCCGTTGTTTCACCGCCACAGTCGGGGGGTCACGCTCACCGAGGCGGGCCGTGCCCTGGTCGGGCCGGCTCGACAGGTGGTCCGCGACCTGCAAACAGCGGGTGAGACGATCAATGCGGTCAAGGGTTTGCGGCATGGCCGGATCGACGTCGTCAGCATGCCCTCGCCCGCTATCGCCCCGCTCAGTGACCTGATCAGCGACTTCGGGCGCCGGGCTCCCGCCGTCACCGTCAACGTCGTCGCCGCCGCCACGGCCGAGCGGACTCTCGAGATCGTTCATTCCGGTTCCTGCGAAATCGGCGTGCTCGGAACCCCGTATCCCTTGCACGATGCGAACCTGACGACCCGGCGGTTGCGCAGCCAGCGTTTCGTGCTCATCACCAGCGGAAACGACGACTCGCCCGAGGGCACCCTCCGTCGTGAGGAGCTGGCGGGCCGGCGCCTGATCGTCGGCCCCCGCGGCACCGGCATGCGCCTGTTGATCGAGGAGATGCGCAGTCACGGTGTCGATCTGAGCGTGGTGGTCGAAACCGAACACCGCGAGCAGGTCCTCACGCTGGTCGCCAACGGAGTCGGCAGCGCCGTCCTCACCGACGGCTGGGCGTCCGTGGCCCGCAGGATGGGTTTGCGCGTGCTCGACCTCGAACCGCCTGCGCACCTCGATCTGTGGATGGTCACCCGCCAGGCTCCGATCACTCCCGCGGCCCAGGAATTTTGGGACATGGTCGCTCAGGACGACCAGTCGACATAGGCTCTACCTATTGCATTGCCAGTGAGGATCTGTTGGACTTCTGCCGCGATGGTGACCTTCACTGAGACGGGAGCACAGCACGTCCCGTGCCCCGACATCGCTCCTGGAGGAGGTCCCATGACCACGCGCACCTTCCACATCGCCGCGATCCCCGCCGACGGTGTCGGCACGGAGGTACTCGAAGCAGGCAGAACGCTTCTGGACGCGCTCGCCGCGGACTCGGGCGGGGAGTTCGCCTTCGAGTGGACCGACTACCCGTGGGGAACCGACTATTACCACCGCACTGGTCAGATGATGCCCGATGACGGGCTTGACCAGCTGCGGGATGTCGACGCGATCTACTTCGGCGCGGTGGGAGCACCTGAAGTGCCCGATCACGTCACTCTGTGGGGACTCCGGCTGGCGATCTGCCAGGGATTCGACCAGTGGGCCAATGTCCGTCCGGTCACCTTCCATCCCGGTGTCACCAGCCCCCTGCGCACGATCGATGACACCTCGCTGGACTGGGTGGTGGTTCGGGAGAACAGCGAAGGCGAGTACTCCGGACTCGGCGGACGCAACCTCGCCGGGCGCGGACCCGGCAACGAGGTCGCCGTGCAGTCGTCACTGTTCACGGAGACCGGGTGCGAACGCATCGTCCGCTTCGCCTTCGACCTCGCCCGCACTCGACAGCGCAAGGTCGTCACCAGCGTCACCAAGAGCAATGCCCAGCAGCACGGCATGGTCCTGTGGGACGACGTCTTCGCCCGCGTGGCCGCCGACTACCCCGACGTCGAAGCCAACAGCTGCCTGGTCGACGCCATGGCCGCCCGGTTCGTGCTGCACCCCGAAGACCTCTCCGTCGTGGTGGCCTCGAACCTCCACGCCGACGTCC
Source organism: Halosaccharopolyspora lacisalsi (assembly GCF_014137975.1). GTDB lineage: Bacteria > Actinomycetota > Actinomycetes > Mycobacteriales > Pseudonocardiaceae > Halosaccharopolyspora > Halosaccharopolyspora lacisalsi. The sequence continues at coordinate 1,560,498 of NZ_JACGWZ010000001.1, forward strand.
TGTCCGACCTCGGAAGCGCGCTGGCCGGCAGCCTCGGGCTCGCCACCAGCGCCAACCTCAACCCCGAACGGCGCACCCCGTCCATGTTCGAACCCGTGCACGGCAGCGCACCGGACATCGCCGGCAAGGGCATCGCCAACCCCATCGGCGCCATCGGCAGTGCCGGTCTCATGCTCTCGCACTTCGGACTCCACGATGCCGCCACCCGAGTTCGCGACGCCATCGACGCGACGACCGCAGCCGGTGTACTCCCCGCCGACCTCGGCGGGGACGCGACCAGCAAACAGATCACCGAGGCCGTCCTCGACCATCTCGAGACTGCCCGGTGATCGAGGGAGCCGGGTCTTGACCTGGCACGTCGAGCATCGCTCGGTAGAAAGGACCGGGCGCAGCCGAGCGCTGGACGTGTGATCGGAGAAGCGGATCAGGTCCCGAGCACCAGTCGTTCCCGATGGGGGAGGACGTGGGCGCAGTGGTCCGGCACGTTGTTGCCCATGGGGTTCAGGCCGGGCCGGTGCGTGCGGTACAGCCTTTCCCGTCGCAGAAGGTGATCACGGTGTTGTCGCGCAGGCAGAGGTTCTTGGGCCGGTCGGGGGCTCGTGGTCGGTCGCCGGTGTTGCCGTGGCGGGTAGCGGTCTCCGGGGTGGTGGTTGGTCCAGTGGGAGTCCATGCGGAGTCCGCAGAGTCCGCGCTGAAGGAGACCGGTGAGTAGGTGGGTGCGTGTGCTGCCGTCCTTGGTGGGGCGGGCGGCGCGGATGGTCTGGGCGGCGACGAAGTCGGCTTCGTTGACCAGTGCCGGGGTTTCTGCTCGGACGCTGACCTACCGCTTTGCCGGCAACGGTGGATTCGGCCCCGTGCCTCCCCACCAGTAGGTCAGCGTCGAACTCGCGATCCCCGCGCCGACCACAAGGCGCTTGTTCACCAGCACATGATCGCCGAGCAAAAAACACCACACCGTCCTCGACCCGCCGATCTGCCTGCGTCGGCCCCGTTCCGCTGCTGAAGGACCAACTTTTCAGGACCGACGAGGTCGTCCGCAAGAGGAAGAGCGAGCTGCGTCGGAAACACCCCAAGTTCTCCCCGAAGCAGCAGACCGAACCGCGGCGGATGCACGCCACCGGCGACTACAGCATCATCGACCTGACCGAGCTGTTTTCCGTGTCCTGGCCGGCTGCCTACCGCACGCTCCAACACCGTGGTGGATCGTGACACGTTCCTTACCAGCACTTTTCCCCGCATGGCGGGGTGAAGTCAGGCCGTCGAAGTTCGGTGGTACGAGAGCACCACCGCGGCCGGGCCCCCTTTCCGAGCCGGTCTCGAGCCTTTCCGCCGGATTGCTCCCGCTGCTCGCGAAGCGCGGCGTTTTTCCCGCACACGAGCGGGGGGCTTTACTGCTCACGCGGTGCTTGCTATGCATCTTCCCCAAGATCGCCGTGGGCACGGGCCAGCGCCCGGAGCGTCCTTCTCCACGGTGTCCCACTGCCCGCAGGAGGAATTCGATGCGCGTATGGCGCAACCACGTCGCCACTGCCGTTGCGTGCGTGCTGACCGTCATGACGCTCGCCGTACCGGCTCGGGCCGGGACCGACGTGGCGAGACCCGCCGGGGCACGAGGACCGGCGTTGAGCGCAGATTCCGACGATCTCGCTCGGAGCCTGGAGTGCGGTGCGAACCTGGCCGACAGCACCGAAAAGCCGGTACTGCTGGTTCCGGGAACGACGTTGAATCCCACCGCGGAGTACGCGTGGAACTACCAGCGCGCGTTCGAGCGTCAGCACCGCCCGTACTGCACGGTGCGACTTCCCGGCAACGCGATGGGTGACATCCAGGTCGCTGCGGAATACGTCGTGCACTCGATTCGCACCATGTACCGGCTCAGCGGCCGACGAGTGCAGATTCTCGGTCACAGCCAGGGCGGCATGGTGCCCCGGTGGGCCTTGAAGTTCTGGCCGGACACCCGCGAGCGGGTGGACGACGTCGTCGCGCTGGCGGGCAGCAATCACGGCACCGTCGATGCCAACGCCCTCTGCGCGCCAGCGGTGGGTTGCGCTCCGTCCATCTGGCAGCAGCGCACGAACAGCGATTTCCTCCGCGTGCTGAACTCGGGCGGGGAGACCTACCCGGGCGTTTCCTACACGAACGTCTACACCACCCTCGTCGACGAGGTCGTCCAGCCCAACCTCACCGACAGCGGCTCCACACCGCTGCACGGAGGCGGAGGCGACATCACCAACGTCGCCGTCCAGGACATCTGCCCCACGCACGTCACCGACCACCTGCTCGTGGGCACGTCCGACCCCGTCGCCTACGCCCTGGCGATGGACGCTCTCACCCGTGCCGGCCCGGCCAGACCCGAGACGATCGACGAATCGGTGTGCACGCGTGCATTCCAACCCGGTGTGAACCCGGCGACCTTTCCCCTCCACATGGCGAAGATGACCACCACGGTCACGCGGACCCTCGCGCTGCATCCGCATGTTGCCCGAGAACCGGAGCTGAAGCCCTACGCGCAGGACCTGGGAGGCGACCAACAGCTCGTTTCGGAATGATCGGCGTGTCTGATGGTGCGGGTCGATCGGTCTGCGCAGGGCTGCGGTGCGATCGAGGAGTTGGTCCCCGAGGAGTCGTGGCTGGTCTCCTACCGCGAACTTCGCACTTCTTTCCGGAATGAGCTTTAGGGCAGTCCCGCGTGGGGAGTGTCGACTCGAGTCGTCAGTAGCTTGGCCTCGCGGGCGTGCTTGCGAGCTCCTTCGTGGAAGTCGGGCGCGGTGCAGAGGAACAGCGTGCGACCATCGGTTCCGCCGAGCATGCAGGCGAAGACGCCGGTTCCGACCTGGATCTCCTCGCTGATCTCGCCGCCCGGGTGCACTCGCAGGACCCGGCCGCCCACGGCGTCAGCGATCCACAGCGCTCTGTCCGCGTCCGTGCAGCACCCGTCGGCACCGACGACCACGTGGGCGAGCAGCTTCTCGAGTTCCCGATCGGTGGGTGGTTCCCCGAACTCGGCCCAGGTGCGGCGGTTGGTCAGGCCACCGTCCTCTGCGATGTCGAACGCGGTCACGCGGTTGCCGAAGGTCTCGCAAACCAGCAACGTGCCGTCCTCGGTGATCACGCTGCCGTTGGGGAACCACATGTCGTCGGCGACCTTGCCGACGGTTCCGTCGGGATCGACGCGCAGCAGACCGGCCGGCTCGAGAGGGGCGCCGCCCATGAGGTCGAAACCGAACTCACCGACGAACGCCCTGCCACGGGAGTCGACGACCATGTCGTTGAGGTGCCCGTTGACGTGGCCGGAGAGGTCGGCGTGGGGCACCAGGGTGCCGTCGGTCTCGCGGCGCAGCAGCCGCGCATCACGCATCGAGATCACCAGCAGCCGGCCGTCCGGTAGCCATCCGAGTCCGGAGGGTTGCTGAGGCACCTCGGCCTCGACCCGAAGATCGCTGCCGTCCTCCGCTGCCGAGTACACGCGGAACGTGTAGAAGTCCGAGAACCATATCCTTCGGTCGTGCCAGCGAGGGCCTTCCAGGTAGGCCAGGCCCGTCACGGCGGTGTTGATCTCGCGGCTCAAGTGTCCCCCTTCGAAACGACGGGCTCAGCAGCGTCGAGGAAGCGCTCCAGCTCGGCTTGGACGTTGGATCCGCAGGGTTGGAAGACGACTTCGGTGACCCCGCGGGAGCTGTAATCCTCCAGGAGGCTCCGGACCCGGTCACGGCGTCCGCTGAGCGTGACGTCCTGGAGCGTGGTGCTTCCTCCGGCACGCCAGGCGGCTTGGTCCGCGGCGTTGAGCTCGACGCAGTGTCCGGCGTGGACGGCGAGGTGGCGTTGGTCCCGGGGTGTTTCCTCGACGACGCTCAACCACTCCTCCCCGCCGGGGAGGGCGAGGACGGCATCGGGGCCGCCGAACTCGTACGCGCTGTGGAACGACAGGGCCCAGCCCGGACCACCCGCGGAGCGCGCGTGCTCGGAGTCGTCGTCCTCTCCCTCGTCGAGCACCGTGCCCCACGCGAGATAAGCGGCCCAGGAGTGGTCGGCGATGAAGTCCGGGAGCTGCAATGTGGTGAAGAGGCCGTCGCCGAGTTCGTTGGCGATCTTGTTGCCCTTGGGGCCGAGGGCGCTGATGAGGACCGGGACGTCGATGGGGCGGGCGGGCGCGTGCCCGTCGGGGTGCAGCATCTGCATCCGGGCGCCTTCCCATTCCACGACTTCGCCGCGGAGCAGTGCCCGGTACGTACGGATGTAGGATTCCATGAACGCCCAGGAAATGGCGCCGTAGCCCATCGCCCGGCGACCTGTGAACCCCGTGCCGAATGCCACCGCGACGCGGCCGGGTGCGAGCGCACTGAGCGTTGCCGTGGCGGTGGCGTTGACCATCGGGTGACGCAGGCTCGGGACGAGCACTCCGGGGCCCATACCGATGCGCTCGGTGCGCTGCGCGGCGAGCGCCAGAGTCATCCACACGTCCGGGCTCTGCTGCGGGGTGTCGTACACCCATGCCCGGTGGTAGCCGAGGCGCTCGGCCAGCGCGATGTTGTCAGGAGAGTCCAGGTCGGTGGGAAACGCGCAGGACACGTCCATTGGCGCCCTCCTTCCGGCCGGTGGTTCCGGGGTCAGCCTCGCCGCCGCGACGTTCACCGACCGCAGCGCTAACTGAGCGCATAGTTATCGCCTCTGGTGTGGTGTGTCAAGTCACAGCCGCCTGCGTTTCGGAGATGGCTGCGCACCACCCGCAGGCGCCACCTCCAGAGGGTCCGGGCAGGCGGAAGGGAGGCAACCATGGACGCCGAGCATCCCGGCGTGGCGTCGCGTGGCGAGCGCGTGGTGCTCTCCGAGGCGGTGGACGAGTCACCGGAGCTGTGGGACAGCGGTTTCGGGGAGGTCGCCGGGAACTTGCTGACATCGGCGGTGCGGTGTTTTTCGGCGAGTGGTTTCCACGGAACGACGAACAGGGACATCACCTCGGTCATCGGTCTGCCCCCCGGGGGGCGCTTTGTGTGCACTTCCCCTCGAAGGAACGCGTACTCTTCGAAATCATCCGAACCGGGCACGAAAGCTCGCTCGGAGCTCTCGAAGAGGTGGAGGACAGCGATAACGCACTCTCACGCACGAGAGCGCTCGTCGAGCGGTTCGTCGGCCGGCACGCCCGGCATCACGTGGTGGGGCGAGTCAGCCAGTGCGAGCTGGAGGCGCTGGCACCGGAGCACTACGACGAGGTGCTCGGACCGCGCCGGCGGTCCACGGCGATGTTCCGAGAGGCCGTCACCCGGGGAATCGAAGAGGGAGCTTTCGTCGACATCGACGTACCCCGCGTCGTACGTGCCATGCTCTCCTTGGGCGTCGACCTCGTCCGGTGGTACAGGCCCGACGGGCGGGACGCGCCCGAGCAGCTCGGCGAATTCTGTGCTGATCTCGCACTGGGCATGGTGACGAGCCGGGACGACGACGCGACGAACCCGGCCGGGCAGGACCGTTCCACTCGTTGAGGTCGGCACGCGGTGACGAAGTGCTCTCCGCCCGGCGCTGCAGTGATTGTGCTGTTTACCGTGATGGTCACGATTCGCTGTCGCGACGTCGCCCGTGGGTGAGCGCCAGGCTCGTTGTTGCTGCAGGGTGACGAGCGTGGTTGTCCGCCACGGCGGCAACGGTCCGAGGACGGTCTGCTCGTCGTGCGCCAAAATCCGCCCGCGCACCATCACCGACCGGACGACACTCCTCAAAGGACTCGAGCGGGTCCGAGAGCAGGACTTCGCCACCATCGACAACGATCTCCTCGCGCCGTCCCGCCCGATCCGGGACGGCGCGGCACCCTGGCGGCCATCCTGACTCTCAACGCCCGCGGAGCCGGTTCGTACGCCGATCACCGTCCCGACGACGGAGAGGGGGCGGTTCGGGAACCTTCACCGAGGCACCCCGCTCAGCTGCCGCGAACGCGCGACACGGCCATGAACAGGCACGTCGGTGACCAGATCGGTTTCAGATGCCCAGTACGGTGAAAACCCCATGCGGGGTGGCCAACAACAGGGTCCACCTCGGCCACGGGCCCACAGGCACCAAACGATCCACACTGAGACGCGGGACCGCGGTGCGGTCGGCGGTGATCCCGTCGGGACTCGCCCCGAACGCCCGAGGGACGCCGAACTGGAGGAAGAAACGATGACGCAGCGCTCGACCGGCCTCCGGTCGTTGATGTCGCCCGGTCGATACGTGCAGGGGCGTGGCGCCCTGGCCGAACTCGGCACGCACGTGGCCCGGCTCGGCGAGCGGCCCCTGCTGGTCGCCGACGACCAGGTGCGGGAGCTGACGGAGGAGCCGATCCGCGCCTCGTTCGAAGCGGCGGGTCTGCCGGTGCTGTTCGAGACCTTCGGCGGTGTGCCCAGTCGCGTCGAGAGCGAACGGGTCGCGGCGCGGCTGCGCGACCACGGCGCCGACGTGGTCGTCGGCGTCGGTGGCGGTGCGCCCATCGACACGGCCAAGGCCGCCGGCGACGATCTCGGCATCCCGCGGGTCAGCGTGCCGACGGTGGCCTCCACCGACGCGCCCACCTCGGCGCTGTCGGTGGTCTACACCGAGGATGGCGCGTTCGAGTCCTACCGGTTCTACGACCGCAACCCGGACGTGGTCGTCCTCGACACCGAGCTGATCGCCAAGGCCCCCACCCACTTCCTGGTCGCCGGTGTCGGTGACGCGCTGGCCACGTGGATCGAGGCCCGCGCCGTCTCCCGCGGTGACGGAACGACGATGACCGGTGATCGCGCCACCCGCGCCGGTACGGCGCTGGCCAAGCTCTCCTGGGACATCCTGTGGGAGTCGGCGCTGCCGGCGGTGCGGGCGGTCGAGCACGACCTGGTCACCCCGGCGGTGGAGGCGGTGGCCGAGGCCAACACGCTGCTGTCCGGCCTCGGTTTCGAGTCCGGCGGGCTGGCCGCCGCGCACGCGATCCACGACGGGCTCACCGCCGTGCCGCACACCCACGCCCTGGCGCACGGGCAGAAGGTCAACATCGGGTCGATCGCCCAGCTGATCCTCGAAGGAGCTCCGAGTTCCGAGATCGAGGAATTCGTCCGGTTCACCGCGCGAGTGGGACTGCCGACGACGTTGACCGAGGCGGGACTGGGCGAGGCGACCGACGACGTGCTGCGCACCGTCGCGGAGGCGGCCACGGCCCCGAGCGAAACGATCCACAACCTGCCGTTCGCCGTGACGGTCACCGACGTGGTGGACGCGCTCAGAGCCGTGGAGGTCTTTGGGCAGCAGGCGCGGGACGAAGCGGGTCTGTCGCGGGCGCAGGCGCCCACCGCTCACGGGTGAGGCGGCGCGGGCGCGCTCGAGCCTCGGCCACCGAGGCCGATGTCGAAGACCTCCAGGACGGCGAGGGCACCGAGCAGGAACAGGTGCTGCACCCGGGGCCCGTGGTCTCGGCGTGGATCCGGGACAGCGTGGTGATCACGTCGTTGCCCTCGGGGACGAGGACCTGGGGGAGCGGCACGGCGGCGCCCTCCGCAGTAGCGACTCGGCTTCGCCGTGCAGCGCGAACCGACCCTAGCGCGGTTCCGATCAAGCGAAGCCCGTCGTGGACGGGCGTAGCGCGGAACGGTTCCCCGCGAAGCAGGTCCGGCCGATGGTGGTCGTCGGTCGGCCGGCAGGTTTCCCCGGATTCGCCGTCGACACGGGCCCACCGGCATGGGCGGTGTGGCGTTCGCGCGTGCGCGGTGCTCGTCCACCAGCGCGGAGGGTCGAGCGGCGGTCCGCGCATCGCGTCGAGGACGAACGGCAGGACATCGATCGTCAGCACCGCGATCGGGCGGGTGAAATCCGGCAACCTCGGCCACTCGGGGCGCGGTGAGGACGGGGGTGCCTCGAGCGGTACCAGGGCGTGGTTGCCGGGGTCGAGCGGCATGCTTGCCCCGCACCCGTGATCCCTTGAGCATCCCCGTGACCGCGGGGCGCGGAGCACGGCCGTGTTGTCCGGTTCGCCCTCGACCCGAACGGCGGTGAGAAGGCTGCCGTCAGCCGCAGGCGGCACCAAGCCCGGTCCTGCCACGACCGTTGCCACGACCACCGACCACCTGCCCGATAAGTGCCGTTGCAGCACTGAGGGCGCGGCGTGAAGCCCGTAACCGGTGGGGAAGCGGTTTGGGCGACCGGCCCACGGGTAGGCCACGCACATGGGCTTTACCCGCGACAAATCCTGTTCGCACGGCCCCGGCCGGTCCTCGGCCGGGGCCATCGGCATCGGTGTCGCCGCCGGGGTGGTGGCTGCGGTCGGCATGATGTTCGGCCGCAAGGCGGCGACGACCGCCAAGATCGGCGAGGGGCACCCCCTCAAGCATCGCGCGCTCGACCTGGCCTCCGGCGTCATGCAGCCGAAGTACCCGCTGGACGCGATGAGCACCTACCTCAACGGCTTCCACATGTACGCCGACGAGATGGGGCGGCAGGTCGAGGCGACGCATTTCTGCGTCCATCTGCGCCATGACCTGCACCAGTGCGTGATTTTCGACCGCAATGCGCCCGATGCCCGCCTGATCGGGATCGAATACATCATCAGCGAGGAGCGTTTTCGCGCTCTGCCCGAAGATGAGAAGAAGCTGTGGCACAGCCACCACTACGAGGTCAAGTCCGGGGTCCTGGCCGCTCCGGGAATTCCCGATATGGCTGAGCACACCTATTTCGACGACCTCGTGACGACCTATGGGAAGACGTTCCACACCTGGCAGTACGATCGCGACGATTTCCCCTACGGAGTCCCGCAGCTGATGATGGGCCTGACAGGGGACGGGCAGGCTGATGAGGAGCTGGTCCGCCGCCGGGACCGCAGGCTCGGCATCTCCACGCGGCATAAGCGGGAGAGCCGGGCCGACATCCCGATGCCGGAGGTGGCCTCGGGCGCCAACCCCTGGGAGAGCGGCCGTACCGTGCAGACACGCCTGGAGGAGATGGACTTCAAGTGGTAGCCACGCCCGGCAACTCGCGGAAGACCAGACCAGCGGCTCGACCGCGAGCTCGCCGATCTGGCTCCCGTCATCCGCCGCGACACCGGGGCATGGTTATGCCTGCTGCGTGACGGCTGGCCCCACGCTCGGCCCCGGGACATCATCGGCGCGCCGAGGGACTTCACCCGATTCGACCGGCGACAGCACGGCGCGCTCGACGTGCCGTGGCTGGCGTGGGCGTGGATCGGCCGCCGGTCACGCTGCTGTCCAGTCGCACCGAGGGCGAGCGCGTCCGCCACAGCGAGCTGTTCCCCGCCCTCCGAGCTCACATCGCACTACTCGAGCCGCACTGACTGACTGGCCGCGCAGCTCGGGCTCAACACCGCAGGTCCGGCTGCGCTGCGATGCCGCCGATGAGGATGTCGACGATCTGGCAGGCCAGGTCGTGCACGTCTTCGTCGGACTGGTCGTCGATCTTGCGGTACCACGTGTCGACGGTGTTGAGGCTGCTCAGCAGCGTGCGGGTCGCGAGACTCGCGTCGACTTCCCGCAGTGAGCCGTCCTCGATCCCCTCGGTCACCACCCGGTGAAAGATTCTTTCGTAGTCGCGCCTGAGCTCGTTCAGCGCGACCAGGGAGTCCCGTTGCCGGATCTTCAGCTCGGTCGATTCTTGAGCGCGCACTCCCTGGTGGACGACATGGTGGTAGGCGATATCGCTCATCAGGTTGATCACGTGTGCCAGCGACATCGCTACGAGCCGCTCGCGGCCGGTTCCGTCTCCGTGCGCGTGGGGTTCGACGCGCTCGCGGACGCGTCGCATGCCCTCCTCGTACACCGCGATGAACACGTCGAACTTCGATCGAAAGTGGTAGTAGATCAGACCCTTGGTAGCGCCCACGTCATCAGCGATGTCGTCGATCGTGGTGCTTCCGAACCCCCGGCGCATGAACGCGTCCGCAGCGGCGTCGAGGATCCTCCCCTTGACCCCGCTGTCCACCTCGGAACTTGTACTCAACGACTCCTCCATCGCTCGTCGGACTCCACGTCATCATGCCACCGCGGCCCGTGCGCAGGTCCCTGAACCGGTATTGACTTCGAGTGCTCGCCATCACATACTACTCAGTAGTATCCCTGGTGAGAGGATTATTACCTGTGAGTTTCAGCTTTGACGGCAAGGTCGCCATCGTGACCGGAGCCGGTGGTGGCCTCGGCCGGGCGCACGCTCTGGCGCTGGCCGACCGAGGTGCGAGGGTCCTGGTCAACGACGTCGGCGGGTCCCCGTCGGGCGGAGGGGCCGACGACGGCCCGGCGGCGAGCGTGGTCGCCGAGATCGAACATCGCGGTGGCGAGGCCACGGCCGACCGCTCCGACGTCACCGACGCGACCAGCGCCGACGAGATGGTCGCTCGAGCGATCCAGCGGTGGGGTCGCATCGACATCCTGATCAACAACGCGGGCATTCTGCGGGACAAGTCGTTCGCCAAGGCCGATGTCGACAACTTCCGGAAGGTCCTCGACGTCCACCTGATGGGCTCGGTGCACTGCACGAAGGCTGTCTGGCCGCACATGGTCGAGCAGGGCTTCGGGCGCGTCCTGATGACGACGTCCGCCTCGGGCATCTACGGCAACTTCGGCCAGGCGAACTACGGCGCGGCCAAGTCCGGCGTCGTTGGTCTGATGAACGTGCTCGCGATCGAAGGCGCCCACAAGGGAATCCACGTCAACGCACTAGCGCCAACGGCGGCGACGAGAATGACCGAAGAGCTCATCGACGCCGCTGCGCTGGACGTGCTGACCCCCGAGTCGATCGCACCCGGGGCGCTGTTCCTGGTCTCCGAGGCCGCGCCGAACAAGACGATCCTCGCCGCCGGAGCCGGTGTCTTCGCCGTGGCACGCATGGAGGAGTCCGCCGGCGTATATCTGCCCGCGGAGGCGCGCTCTCCGGAGAGCATCGCCGAGCGCTGGGGCGAGATCAGCGACATGTCCGCGTCCGTGGTCACCGGATCCGCGTTCGAGCAGACGAACCGTTACGTCGCGCTCGCCGGTGAACACCACCATGCGACGGGAGCAGCACAGTGAGGGAAGCAGTCATCGTGTCCACCGCCCGGACGCCGATCGGCAGGGCCTACCGAGGGGCGTTCAACAACACCTCCGGGCAACATCTCGCCGCGCACGCGCTCACCGGAGCGCTCGGCAAGGCGGGCCTCGACGGCACGGATGTCGAGGACGTCGTCCTCGGGTGCGCGAGGCCGGAAGGATCGACCGGTTTCAACATCGCACGCCAGGCCTCCCTGCGCGCGGGCATGACCGTTGACCGGCAATGCTCCTCGGGCTCGATGGCGATGGCGATGGCGATGGCGATGGCGATGGCGACCGCCGCGAAGCAGATCGGCTCCGACGGGAGGTCGGTGGCCGTCGGCGGCGGGGTCGAGTCGACCCCCCCGGTCCAGAACGATCACAAGAACCGCTTCCGCGAAGTCGATGAGTGGTTGGCCCGGGAAGTTCCGGCCATCTGCATGCCGATGCTGGAGACCGCGGAGGTCGTCGCCGAGCGCTACGGCGTCGGCCCGGAGGAGCAGGACGCGTTCGCTCTGGCGTCGCAGCAGCGCACCGCCGCGCAGGAGCGGGGCTTGTTCGCCGACGAGATCGTCCCGCTCTCCGGTACGAGACTCCGGGTGGACGAGGCGACCGGGGAGTCCCGCTCCGAGGCCTTCCGGCTCGACGAGGACGAAGGCGGTCGCCCGTCGACGACGATCGACGGGTTGTCCGCACTGCCTCCGGTGCTCACCGGCGACGATGTCGCCGGCCGACCTTCCGTCACGGCGGGCAACGCTTCGCAACTGTCGGACGGTGCTTCCACCGCGGTGCTGATGGAAGCCGGCGAGGCGTCCCGCCGCGGTCTCGAACCGCTCGGGACGTACCGGGGTGTCTCGGTGGCGGGGTGCCCGCCGGCCGAGACGGGTACCGGGCCGGTCTTCGCGGTCCCGAAACCGCTGGCACAGCACGACCTGTCGATCGACGACATCGACCTCCGGGAACTGAACGAAGCGTTCGCCTCGCAGGCACTGTTCTGCCGAGACGAGCTCGGACTGGACTCCGGCAAGGTCAACGTCAACGGCGGCACCGTCTCCATCGGCCACCCCCACGGCATGTCCGGGGCACGGCTGGTCGGTCACGCCCTGCTCGAAGGCCTGCGTCGCGGGTCGCGCCATGTCGTCGTCACGATGTGCGTCGGCGGCGGTATGGGTGCCGCCGGATTGTTCGAGGTGGCCTCATGACTCCAGACGCCCTCTTCGACGTCAGCGGCAGGACCGTCGTGGTCACCGGGGGGTCCCGGGGAATCGGCTTGATGATCGCCCGAGGCTTCGTCGAAGCCGGCGCCACCGTCGTCATATCGTCCCGCAAGGCCGAAGCCTGCCAGCAAGCGGCCGACGAGCTGTCCGCATCCGGAACCTGCGTCGCACACCCCGCGGATCTCTCCACGCAGGACGGTATCGCGAGCCTGACCGAACGGGTCCGGGAACTCTCCTCCCGCGTCGACGTGCTGGTCAACAACGCGGGCGCCACCTGGGGCGCGCCGATCGACGAGTTTCCGGACAGCGGGTTCGACAAGGTGTTCGACGTCAACGTCAAGGCGATCTTCGCGCTGACTCAGCAGTTGCTCCCCCAGCTGCGGGCCGCGTCGAGTGCCGAGGACCCCGCACGCGTCATCAACATCGGCTCGGTAGACGGCATCGCGGTCTCGGCCTCCGACAACTTCTCGTACGGTGCCAGCAAGGCCGCCGTGCACATGCTCACGCGCAAGCTCGCCAGCGTGACCGCAACCGACGGGATCACCGTGAACGCCATCGCGCCGGGACCCTTCCCCAGCAAGATGATGGCCCACGCGCTCGACGACCCCGAACACCGTTCCGAGATCGTGGACCGCATACCGCTCGGCCGCCCGGGCGCCCCGGAGGACATCGCGGGAACCGCGGTCTTCCTCGCGTCCCGTGCCGGTGCGTACCTCACCGGCACCGTCATCCCGGTTGACGGCGGCCTGACCGGAGCACGGTGACAACCACCGAACTCGACCGTGGTGGTTCGAGCACTACCGAACGCAGAGCGACAACCACAGCACGACCGCGCTCGAGGCATCGAATTTTCCGTATCACACGTTCCAACGCCTGATCGGCTTTGTCGCGAAGGGTGACAGCATGACACCAGTCATCGCCATTATGTTGATCTACTTCTTGCTCATGTTCGGCATAGGGTACTGGGCGAAATCGCGGGTGAAGTCTTCCAAGGACTTTCTGGTCGCCGGCCAAACGCTCGGTTTCTTCGTGATGGCCGTCGGCACGTTCTCCTCGATCCAGAGCGGCTTCGGAATGATCGGCCACACCGCCAACATCTACTCGTGGGGGCTGCAAGCGATCGTAGCGGCGGCGTTCCTCGTTCCCGTGGCCTTCGCGGTGTCCTGGTTCCTGCTCGGCTCCCGGCTCTACAGGCTGGCGCGGCAGTACGACGTGTACTCCATCCCCGACGTCATCCGCATCAGGTACCCCAGCCGCCCGGCTCATCTTTCGATGTCCATCGCGACGTTCGTCGGCTCGGTCGCCTACATGACCGCTCAAGTCACCGCGACCGGAGTGATCGTCAGCCTCATCTTCGGCACGTCGGTCACCGTCGGCGCGATCACCGGGGCGGCCATAGTGGCGCTCTACACCATCGCCGGCGGGATGCTGGCCGGAGCCTGGACCGACTTCATTCAGGGCTTGCTCATGGTCGTGCTGTCGATCGGGACGTTCTTCGTGGCCACCAATACCGTCGGTGGGTGGAGCACGATGCTCACCACCATCAGCAACCACGACATCGAGTTCCTCCAGCTGGATGCCACGCAACCGCTGACCTATATCTACGCCTTCGCCGTGATGGCGATCCTGGGCACCGCAGCACAACCGCAACTGATCACCAAGTTTCTCATGCTGCGCTCCCCCTCGGAGCTGAAGTGGGGTGCACTGGTCGCCGCGCTGGCATACGGGATCACCACCCTGTTCGCGCTCAGCGTCGGCCTGACGATGCGCGCCCTCACCATCGAAGGACGGGCTCCGGAGCTCGACAACATCGACAACACGACCACATGGTTCTTCAACAACATGGTGCCGCCGGTGTTCGCCGGGTTCGTCCTCGCAGGCCTCCTCGCCGCGATCATGTCCAGTTCGAACTCCTTCATCGCCGTCGGTGCGTCCTCGTTGATGAGGGACCTCCCCAGCGCTCTGGGCATCACCGTTCGCAACGAAGTTCGCTGGGCACGACTCGCCAGCGCGTTCGTCGTGTCGTGTTCACTGGTGTTCGCTCTCTACCTGTCACAAGTGGTCTTCCTGCTCGGCGCGATCGGTTGGGCCGCTTTCGCCGCGGCGATCTTCGGGCCGCTCGCGCTCGGCCTGTACTGGCGGCGCGCCACGGGACTGGCCACCACCGTCGCCATCAGCTTCGGCATTGTCGCGAACCTCGCCACCACTGTTCTCACCGCGCAGGGGATCATTGCGATTCCGACCTACATCCAGACCGGCGGACTCGTCACCTGCCTCGGCATCATGATCTTCATCATCGTCTCCGTCTGCGCTCCCTCCCGCGCTTCCGCGGACAGGTTCACGGAAATGTGGGAACTTCGGGCGGCGGAGAAGACCGCGACCAAGTAGCCACCGCCGACGCGCACGCGACAAGATCTCGACCCAAGGATTTCCGAATGAGTATCGATCGCACGGACAAACTGGTCGGCGCATGCTTCGCGGCAACCACCGCCGCGACCGTCGGAATGTTCTCCAACTACTGGCCCGTCGTGTACTACTCGATTCCCGTGCTGGTGACGCTTTTCATGCTGATGGGCTCACTGGACAAACGTGACGAGTGGAACCCGCCCGCGACCGCCGGCATCGTGTCCTTCGGCCTGGTGCTCGTACTCCTCTTCGGAGTGGCGAACGCGGCGCTGCACGACGGCGGCATCATCGGTGGGCTACCGACCTCGACCGCCGTATTCGTGTACGCGATCTGGCCGGTCGCCACCGTGGTCGGACCGCTGGTGTTCGCCTGGGTCTACCACACGTGGCTCCGCCACGACCTCGAAGACACGGATGCACAACCCGTCGCACAGTAGCTCGCGCGTCGACGGCTTCGCCGTGCTCCCGAAGGTGCCGGCTGTCGCCCGTCGGCAGACGAAGTACCACCGACACGTTCCACCGGACAACGGAAAGGCTCGCGCACTCGTGCCACCCGAAGAGTTCCCGCTGTGTGATGTCCCGAAGCACTTCACCGCCCTTAAGCCGCACACCACCGCTGTACGCTGCGACGGCGACGAGCTGACCTGGGCGGACCTGCACCACGAGAGCAATCGCGTCGCACACGGGTTGCTGCGGTCCGGAGTCTCGGCGGGCAGCATCGTCACACTCGCACTGCCCAACGGAACCGACGTGATCGTGTCCACGTTCGCCTGTTACAAGGTGGGCGTCACCCCCCAACCGCTGTCGCCGAAACTCACCGACACGGAGCGGGATGAGATCCTGACGTTGGCCCGGCCTGCGGCCGTCGTCACCGACGCGAACAACCCTCGCATCGCGGGTGGGGTGACGGTCGACCGGCTTCGCGAGCTCGGGGCGACGGACGAGGACCTCCCGACCGCGATCGCACCCTCCTGGAAGGCCCCGACGTCCGGCGGGTCGACCGGCCACCCGAAGATCATCCTCTCGGGCGGACCTGCGACGTACCGCGGCTTCGATGCGACCGTGTGGGGCATCGGCCCCGCGGATCGGCTACTCGTACCCGCGCCCCTGCACCACAACGCGCCGTTCGCCACGGCGCTGGCCGCCCTGTTCACCGGTGCGACCGTGACGTTGACGAAGAAGTTCGACCCGGTCGGCACTCTCGAGGAAGTGGCCCGCAACTCGATCAGCTGGCTCTACCTCGTACCGACGATGATGCGCCGGATCCACGCCCTGCCCGACGACGTCAAGGAGCAGTACGACCTGTCCTCGCTGATCTCCGTCTGGCACGTGGCCGAGCCGTGCCCGCCGTGGCTGAAACGTGCCTGGATCGACTGGATCGGCCCGAAGGCGGTCTGGGAGCTGTACGGCGGCACGGAAGCGCAGGCAGGATGCACCGTCAACGGACGTGAGTGGTTGGCCCACCCCGGATCGGTGGGACGCGTCGCCTGGGGCGAGATCAAGATCGTAGCCGCCGACGGAACGGACGTGACCTCACCCCGCACGCCGGGTGAGGTCTACATGCGGCCGGAGCCGGGAAACCCCGAGCCCTACCGCTACATCGGCGCGAAGCCGAAAGCGCTCGACGGCTGGGAGTCCCTCGGCGACCTGGGCGAGTTCGACGAGGACGGATACCTGTACCTGCACGACCGTCTGTCCGACACGATTATCGCGGGTGGGGTGAACATCTACCCGGCGGAGATCGAGAACGCCTTGCTCGAGAACGCCTCGGTGCTCTCCAGCGCCGTGATCGGACTACCGGATCCCGACCTCGGTAACCGCGTACACGCCATCGTCGAAACGTCCGGGGACGCGTCGGTGACCGTGGACGCCATCGCCGCACATGTCAGCACTCGACTAGCACCCCACAAGAGACCGACGAGCATCGAGATCGTGCACGAACCATTGCGCGACGACACGGGCAAGATGCGCCGCTCGGCATTACGCGCCCAGCGGCTGGAGCACGCGCCGACGTCGTAGACCCGGCCGCGGTGGTTCGACCGCAGCGACCCCACGAGCCGGCCCGCTGGCCCGGGTTGGTCCTCGTCACGACGGGTCGGCACCGCAGGTCGGTGGCCGGATGAATCTTGGTGTCAGCCCACCTCGGGAGCGCCCCAGAGCTTCGCGGCCATCCGAGTCGACCGGGTCAGTGAGCCCCCTCCGGACCGGATCGGCCGGCGTCAACGGCTCCGTCACCACGGGTGGCGGTCGCTCCTACGGCGCGTGGTCGGTGACGCCGTTCTCCCGGCCCGGCGTGGCCCCGGACGCGGCGGGCCAGCTGATGCTGAGGTAGCAGGCACGGTCCCCGGTCGTGGACGACGTCGGCGAGCACGCGTTCGGCGCGGAGTAACTCCTCCGCAAGGACTGCAACACCGGGTCCGGGGTGAACGAGACGTCCTCGCCCAAGTTGGACACGAACTGCTGCGGAGCGTTGAACACCGCATCCCCACGCACCGCCTGTTGGGCGTTGCCCCGGGGAAGTTCCCCGCGTGGGTCTCCGGACGTGCCGATGCGGAACGCGGTCGAGCCATCCGGGGTCTCCACGAACTGACCCGAATCCGCCAGAGCCGACCCGTCACCAGCGAGCTCGGCTGTCCGCCGAAGCGGGAACGGTCCGGTTTGGAGTGTCCGCTCAAGCGGGAACCACTCCACCCGTTGCCGTGGAAGAGGAGCCGTGCGATGCACGGTAACGCGTCGTTGACTCCGGAGGGGCGCCGTCGCTTTTGTGCACGTGTTCTGCGGGCAAGCGGACGCTCGCGCAGGTGGCCGGGCGAGGCCGGTACCGCCCGGCGAACGTCGAGCGAGTGGTGCGGCAGTAGCGCATCGCTGCACTCGATGCTCGAGCATCGAGTAACCGAGCAGACTGTGATCCGGGCGGTTCGTATCGAGCGTGCCGGAGCCTGCTCGGGCCTGCCCAGGCGTAGCGGAGGTCCACGCTCGTGCGTTCGACGGTCCAGGCGAGACTGCTCGCTGTTGTGCCTTGTGGCTCGGACCGCGGAGAGGCCGTATACCTGTTCCGCGATCCGAGCCGGACTCATCTTCTCGTCGCGGGTCAGGCGAACTGGACCCCGCCGTCGATCATCACCGACTGGCCGGTCATGTAGTCCGAGTCGTGCGAGGCGAGGTACGACACGAAGCCCGCCACGTCCTCGGGCACGGACACCCGACCGAGGTGGATCAGCTCCGAGTACTTCTCGATCGCCGCACCCTTGCGCAACCCCTCGTTCTCGGCCAGCTTCTCGTCGATGTGGTCCCACATCGCGGTGCCGACGATGCCCGGGCAGTACGCGTTGACCGTGATGCCGTGCTGCGCCCATTCCATCGCGGCGGCCTGGGTGAGACCCCGCACGCCCCACTTCGAGGCCGAGTAGGTCCCGAGCAGCGGAAACGGCCGGTGCGCCACGATCGATGCGGCCCCGATGATCTTACCGCCGGTTCCCTGGTCGATCATCTGCCTGGCCGCGGCCGTGTAGCACAGGTACACGCCGCGCAGGTTGATCGACATCAGGTGGTCGAAGTCCTCGGGACCGGTCTCCAGCAGCGGTTTCACGTCGGCGATCCCCGCGTTGGCGATCATGACGTCGAGCTGGCCGAGGTCGGTGGTCGTGCGCTCGACCATGGTTCGCACGGCGTCCGCGTCGGATACGTCGGCGACGATCGCGGTCGAGTTCCTGCCCGTGGCCGTGATTTCGCCCGCGACTTCCTTGAGCGGGCCGCTGTTGGCCTCGACGTCGTTGACCGCGACGTCGAGGCCGTCGGCGGCGAGACGCAGCGCGATCCCCCTGCCGATTCCTCGCGCCGCGCCCGTGACGAGTGCGGCCCGCGGCGGCTGTTCCGGTGTGGTCATGTCTTCCTCCGAGTTGGCCGTGCGGGGAGCGGTCATTCGTGGTTCGGCACGGCCATCTCGCCGAGCGGGGACCAGTCGCTCTGGGGAACCGTCGCGTTGATGATCCGCGGTGTTTCCGCGAGGTAGGGCGGCAGAGTCTTCTGCGCGGTCTTGAAGTGGTCGGAGCCGACGTGCGCGGCACCGGCCTCGTCGTCTCGGAAGGCTTCGACCAGCACGTACTCGGTCGGGTCCTCGACGCTGCGGGACCAGTCGTACCAGAGGCATCCGGGTTCGGCGCGGGTCGCCTGCGTGAACGCGTCGGCGATGTCGGGCCAGCGGTCGGCGTGTTCGGGCTTCACGCGGAACTTCGCGGTAATGACGATCATCGGTTTCCTCGATCCGTTGTGACGACGGGAGCGTGTTCGACGCGGCTCAGGGGGTGAGGATGGCGCGGCCGCGGATGCGTCCGGCCTCCAGATCGTCGAGCGCGTGCTGGAAGTCCTCCAGCGGGTACTTGGTGGTGTGCAGGCGAACCTCGCCCCTGGCCGCGAGGGTCATCAGCTCGCAGAGGTCGTTGTAGGAGCCCACGAGGTTGCCGATGAAATTGATCTCGTTCGAGATGACGTCGATCGTCGGAATGTCGAGGTTCTCGCCGTAACCGACGACGTGGTAGTCACCGGCACGGCGCAACATGCCGACTCCGTCGGCGGTGGCACCGCTTTCCCCGACGAAGTCGACGACGGTCTCGGCGCCGTCCCCACCGGTGAGGTCGAGAACCTCCTCGACGTGGTTGCCCTCCGCGACGACGCCGTGGTCGGCGCCGATGTCGCGGGCCAGCTTCACCGCCTCCGGGTTGCGGTCGACGACGATCAGCTCGGCGGCGGTGAGTGCCTTGAGCACCTGGATCCCGATGTGCCCCAGACCGCCCGCGCCGATCACGACGCACCGGTGCCCCGGACGCAGCGTGCGTGCCGCCTTCGCCGCGGCGTGGTAGGCGGTCAGGCCCGCATCGGCGAGCGCGGCCACGTCGGAGGGTTCCAGGGAGTCGTCGATGCGGACGACGCTGCGGGCCGAGGTCTTGAGGTAGTCCGCGTACCCGCCGTCGGTGTCGATGCCGGGGAACAGCGAGCGGGCGCAGTGGACGTCGTCGCCGGACCGGCACGCCCGGCAGAGCCCGCACGTGACGAGCGGGTGGACGATGACCTTGTCGCCCTCGGCCACGTTCGTCACCGCGTCACCGACGGACTCGACCCAGCCCGCGTTCTCGTGGCCGATCGTGTACGGCAGGGTGACGCCGGACTTCTCCGCCCACTGGCCCTCGAGGATGTGGACGTCGGTCCTGCAGACACCGGCACCACCGATCCGCACGATCACGTCGTGCGGATCGGTGACCCGCGGCGTGGCGACGTCGGTCAGTTCCGGGGACCGGTGATAACCGGTGACCTGTACGGCCCTCATGCCGTGGTCTCCTTCAGATCGAGGGGTTCGTCGGGGTAGCGGGTCCGCAGCAGACCGCGGCAGAAGTGCGCGTTGCCGTCGATCGAGATGCGGGTGGAGCGCGCCAGCCGCAGCCGCAGCGGCGCCTGGTCCGGCGGATACGGGCTGCCGCGTTCGTCGACCAGGACCGGCAGCTGGCCGTCGGTGTCCAGCCCCAGGGCCTCGCGCCGACGCAGCAGGGCCCTGGTCGTGTTGTCGTCCGGCAGGTCGGCGATGGCGATGCGGTGCAGCTCGGTCTCGGCGAGCTCCGGGTCGGCACGCAGCATCCCGGTCAGCACCCGCTCCACCGCGGCGGTGTGCGCCTTGCGGCGGAAGGTGCGCCGCAGGTCGTCGAGGTCGGAATCGGCCTCGTCGCCGAACGTGCCGCGATAGCCGGCGTCGGCGGCGAGCCCGCGGTTGATCATCTCGGAGTCGTGGTGGTCGTCGAGCTCGACGGTGACCGCACGGGTCCAGGGCAGGTCGGTGAGCACGTCCTTGGCGTCCGAGGCCATCAGGTAGGCGAAGTTCGGCGCGCAGAACGCGGTCGGCAACCGCAGGTGCACCGTGACCGAACCCTCGTCGACCACGAGCGAGCGGACGAAACCCAGATCGGTGATGGGCTCGTCCAGCTCGGGATCGACGACGGCTCCGAGGGCGGCGAACGCGTCCTGTTCGGGCCCGCGCATCAGGCCACCTCCGCGGTGCGCGACTCGGGGAGCCGCAGCTCGGCCGGTACGGGGATGTCGTACATCGCCGCCGCGTTGAGCCCGAGGATCTTCTTCTTCTGGGCCGTGGTCAGCGGGGCGTACTCGGTCATGTCCTCCGGGATCTGGAAGTCCACGAACCGTTCGATCAGCCAGCGCGGCGTCCACAGCGCGTAGTCGCTGGAGAACTGGACGCGGTCCTCGTCGAGCCAGTACAGCAGTTCCCCGATGATCTCGGCGAAGTACCTCGGCCGGGTGTGCATGAACGGAATCGCGACGGCGAGGCCGGCGTGCACGTTCGGCTCCTGGGTGGCGATCCAGCAGAAGTCCTCCAGCCGCGGCAGCCCGCAGTGTTCGATCACGAAGTTCAGGTCCGGGAAGTCCGTGGCGACCTTGTCGACGTCGGCGACGTCGAACGCGTCCTTGTCCAGGGGCCGGATCGTCGGCCCCTTGTGGATGTGGATGTTGCGGATTCCCAGCTCCTGACAGACTTCCAGGTAGCGGTACGACCACGGGTCGTCGAGTTTCCAACCGCGCGATTCACCGCGCCATTCGGCGGTGTAGAGCTTGGTTCCCTTGAGGTCGAATCGCTTGGCGTCCTCGCGCAGTTGCTTCAGCCCGACTTCGCCGAACCGCGGGTCCCAGCAGTGGTTGTAGGTGAGCTTGTCCGGGTGTTGCCGCGTCAGCGCGAACGCCTGCTCGGTCTGGCCGAAGCCGTTCTCGTAGAAATCGCCGAGCAGGGCCGGTTGGAAGATCGCGTGGTCCACGTAGCCGTCGTCGAACAGGTCCCGCATGAGCCGCTCGCCGCCCTGGTAGAGGAATTCCTCGTAGGGCCAGAGCTCGGAGTCGGGGCTCAGGTTGCGGTGGTAGTCGTAGAAGCAGTCGATGAACTGCTTGCCGTGGATGTTGCGCTGGTTCTCCGGTCGGGCGTCCCACAACGCGACGTGTGCGTCGATGATGAAGTAGGACTCGCCGTCCTTTCGGTACATGGATGTCCTCCGTGAATGACGGCAGCCGTGCTGCGTTGTCCGGAACACTAGGAATTCACTTCCCGGATTCGAAGGGTTCGGATGTCTCAGTCTGAGACTCCCGGTTCGGGCGCTTCCGGGAACGGGCAGCAGTGGCCGTCTCGGGTGTGCTGGGAACAGCTGTGTCCGGGGTGATTCGAGGTGCACAGCGGATTTCCGCTGTGCGGTCCGTTACGGCGAGGCCGGTGTCGGTGGATCGGTCACCGAGGTGTGCGGATGCCGTACTGGCTGATCTTGCGGTAGATCGTCGCGCGGCTCATGCCGAGGATCTCCGCGGCGCGGGTGACGGTGGTCCCCGGCTCGGCCAGGCAGCGCACGATCTCGTCGCGTTCGACGGTTTCGATGCGGGTCAGCGTGCGGGTCGGCCCGCACAGGACCTCGGGAGGAAGGTGCCGGGTGTCGACGACGTCGCTGCGGTTCGCGGCCTCGCGGACGACCCTGCGCAGCTGCGCGACGTTGTCCGGCCAGTGGTACGTGCGCAGCGTCCGGGCCGCCTTCGGGGTGAACCGGACCCGCCGGTTGCGGGCGCGGGTGCCGAAGTGCTCGGCCAGCGCGAGGATGTCGTCCGGCCTGCGGCGCAGCGGCGGGATCTCCACGACCGTGTCGACGATCCGGGACAGTGCTTCCGGGATCGCCGTCGCCTCGCGGGCCGTGACGGTGATCGGCCGGCGGGCCCGAGTCGTGACGATCTCGGCGAGCTCGGTGGCCGCCCAGGACGGCAGGGCGTCCACTCCTGCTGCGATGACGCTGGTGTTGCCCTTGCCGAGTTCGGGAGTCCACAGCGTGAGCCACGGTTCGGTGTCGCGCGGCTCGGGTGGCCGGGCGTTGAGGATTCGGTCGCGTGGGTGTGCCCGACACAGGGCGGCGCTCAGCAGTGCAGTCTTGCCGGCGCCCCGCTCTCCGACGACCCCGACCGACCGGCCTGCGGCGAGCGCGCACTGCACCTCGGCGAGCGCGGTTTCCCAGTCGGGGGACAGCTGTGGCGAGGGGGAGTCGGGTCGTGCCGCCGTGTTCACGCGGAAGACCTCGCCACGAGGCGTCGGGTGCGGTCGCAGGCCGTGTCCGCGGGACAGCATCAACGCCGAGGTGTGCCCGGCGGCGGTCTGGGCCAGCGCCAGCAGCAGGTTGGCGGACTTCCGCGACCAGGTCGTCAGGTTGACGCTGCCGAGCAGGCGACCGTGCACCGGGTCCGTGACCGGCACGGCCGCGCAGGTGTAGTTCCACAGCCCGGTGCAGTAGTGCTCCTCACCGCGGACCAGCGATGGTGCGCGGTCGGCGAGCGCGAGTCCGAGCCCGTTCGTTCCGGCCTCGCGCTCGGAGAAGGCGAAGCCGGGGGCGAGGTAGCTCCGGTCCAGCGCGTCGACCAGGGTGCGGTCGTGGCACGCACGGCTGAGCACGTGACCTGCCTCGTCGGTGAGCATGAGACTGACGGGCTCGTTCGCCAGCGTCTCCTGCAGGCCGCCGAGCACCTCCTGGCCGCACCGGAAGAACAACGAGTCGTCACCGACCGTGCCGATGAAGACCGGATCGACCCGGTCGGTGGGGGCCCCGTAGCTGTGACTGCGCTGCCACGACGCCGACAGGCGTGGGCCGCGTACCGTCGGTGCACCGCTCGTGCGGCCCGCCCGGGCAAGCTCGTCCACCTGCGCACCTCCCGCCTACCTCGTTGTACGTGCGTTGACTGTGACACAGCCAACGCGCACACCAATGTGACCGGCGTCTCGAAATGAGACGCCGCGGCCGCTCGGTACCGGCGAGGTAGGCCGAGGCGATGCGGTGGCGTGATCGGATGCGGCGGCGCGGTCGCGGGCGCGGCCGAGATCATCGTGGTGGACGCTGACCCGAAGATGAGCACGGCACGCATCGGCCACATCGCCCTCTCGAACCTTCTCACCGGACGGGCGGTGCCCACGCCGTCGACGACGACGTCTGGTTCGTCGGCAGCGACGAGTGCGTCATCGTCGATGGGTCGGGTGGGCGGCCGTCACTCCGGCTCTGAAAGTCGGATTCGGGTGGGTGGTGCGCAACTGCCTGGTCCGCTCCTCGGCAGTCCGACGCCCACGCCTGCGACCAGACCTACCCGCCGGCGGTTGTGTCCGCTGTTCAGCGGTCCGCTGGCGCCTCCCGGTCCGGGTGACACCACCCCCGGATCACGGACGACAGGGGGGAGGGGGGACGCAGTCATGCCGGACCAAGCGACCGGGACTCCCGGTTGGGGCCGCGAGCAAGGTAATGAGGGTGTTGTGTGCAGCCGATCGGGAGCGAGTCGCTCACGAGGCCTCTACCCCCAGTGAAGAGGCCTCGTGGAGTCGAGCTCGGATGATGAGCGCCACGTCGCGCCCGACCGCTTCGCCGGAACGGCTCCGGTGGACGCGGTTTCCGCGATGGTGCACAGGTCCGGACAGTCGGACGTGCTCTGCTCGCCTGCGGGGTCCTGCTGGTTGGTCGATTCGAACGAGTGGTCCTGCGGTCGGTCAGGTATGACCGCATGCCTTGGCCGGGGTGGGTGATCGGTCAAGAATCTCGTTCAGCGCGATCTCGGTTCCAAGCCCGTCCTCCTTCCTCGCTGTGCCTGACGCGGGCTGTGGGTAGCTCATCGTGTCAGATATTCTTGACGCGCTTGGAAAGGTACGGCCGGATGCATCCGCTGTCAAATATCAGCGACAGTGATGTTGTGGATATTTGACATGGATGTGGCTGGGGGACCGATTGGAGGGTCGGCGTGGCAGACGAGGGACGCGAGGCGTTCGCGAGCCGGCTGTACGAACTGATGGACGAGCAGGTCCGGGACGACGGGCGCCCGTGGTCGATCCCGGCGCTGGCACGTGCGCTGACCGAGCGTGGTCATCCCATCTCCCGGCAGCACCTGCACGGCGTGGCCAACCGGAAGCACGTACCGACCTGGGACCTGGTGCGAGCACTCGCCGAACTCTTCGGGACGACGACGGACTCGTTCACGGGGCGCCGATCCGGTGCGGACGACGAACTGCCCGTCCTGCTGAACAGGGCGGGGGAACTGGACGAGAACGGGCGCGCGGAAGTCGCGGACTTCATCCGGTTCCTGCACCAGAAGCGCAGACGGACCGGTCCGGACGGGTGAGACTCCTGCGGCCGGTGGTGCCGCGGTCGGCCGCGGAAACGGAGTGGTCCGGGTGATCGAGGGAGGAACGTGTCGTTACGGCAGGTCTTGAGGCAGCATCGGGAGGAGGCCCGGCTGCGGCGGCAGCTGCGTTCGACGCTGCGACGGGCGGGCATCGCGGAACCCACCGACATGCTCGAGGTGTGCGAGCGCCTCAGTGCGATCTGGCCGGTGCCGATCGTGGCCGCACCGTTCGATCTGCCCGCGCACGGACCGTTCGGGCTCACCATCCGGTACGCACCGGAGCCGCAGGACGAGGCGATCTACATCCTGTATCAGCGGGTGGCGACCCCGTTGCACCAGCAGCACGTCGTGGCGCACGAACTCGGGCACGTTCTCGGCGGTCACCCTCTCGACCCGGTCGACGATCTGTCCGAGATCGACCCGAACGGCAGCACGGGAACGCTCCGCCGCACCTCGTACAACTCCCGCGTCGAGCGGGAGGCCGAGACGATCGCGACCGTCCTGCTCGGCCGTGCCGCCGCGCGGGACGGTGTCACCCTGCCGTCGAACGGTGCCCGGGACCACCGGTTGCGGCGCGTGCTTGGAGACAAGGTCGAATGGTTGTGACGCCGACCGAGGTGCTCGAACTGGGGATGACCGGTTGGTTCGGTTATCGCCTCGCCCGCAGCCCCCGCGACCGCGGGTTGTGGGTCATCGTGATCGCGCTGGTGCTGCTGCTGCTCGGTGAAGCGTTCATGATCACCGCGCTGCGGGCGTTGAGCGACGGCGCGATCACTCCTGGCGCGGGCAAGCTCATCCAGAACTGCGCGCTCGCTCTCGGGTTCTACGCGGTGATGCTGTTCTTCCTGCTGTCGGCGTCCGGGACGCGATACGCCACCGGCCGCGCGGAGGAACGACCACGAGTGCCGCTGCGGGGATGGTGGGACGGTGTCGCGGTCGTGGCCGTGTGCGCGGTGCTGTCCCTGTCGATGGCGGCCACCCCGCCGCGACTCCAGGCCGGTTCCTACCCGGCCAGCGGCCGGTTGCAGGACGCCGCCCTCGAGCGTCCCGAAGTCGTGGCCTTCTACGCGGTGGCTCTCGTCTACTTCACGTACTCCTGCAGCGCTGCCGCCGTCTGGGCGGTGCGCTACGGGCGCGAGTCCAGCGCCCGCGTGCGGTTCGGGCTGTGGCTGGCAGCGGCGGGCATGGTGCTGTTCGGCATCGCCTCCGCCGGGCGCGGGCTGTACGTCGCGTCCGCCGGGGTGGGCCTGGCAGTCCCGGACATGCTGGCCACCGGCGCCACGTCGCTCATCGAGATCGGAGCGGTGCTGTGGATCAGCGGGCTGCTCGCGGTCGGGATCGCCGCACGGTGGGCCACGTTGCGGGTCTGGCTGCACCACCGCCGCCAGTACCGGGCTCTGCGACCGCTGTGGGCGCGACTGCACCGGGCCTTCCCCGAAGACGCACTCGACCACACCCACCGGGAACCGGGGCAGCTCTGGCGGGACCGGCTCTCCGCCGCACAGGTGCACCGCGCGTTCTGGCGCCGCGCGATCGAATGCCGCGACGGCCTCTCCAAGCTCAGCCCCTGGCTGCGGGACGTGGGCTGCGACCCCGATGCCGATCCGGCCGAGCAGGCTGATGCCGTGCGCCGTGCACTCGAATTGCGCGCGAGCGGGCACACCCCCTCCTCGTCGGCGCCCCTGCTGGTAGCAGCACCGACCACGACCACGGCCACTGTGGACACCGATGTGAGCCAGTTGGTCCGACTCGCCCGAGCCCTCGACGCCCACGAGTGAAAGCGGACTCCCATGCAACAGCTCATCACCGCCGACCAGGTGCTGCCCGGCCCGGCCGGGCAGCGGATCGAGGACGGCGCGGTGCTCGTCGACGGGGACACGATCACCGCCGTCGGCCCCCGTGCCGAAGTCGAACCGCAAGCCGACGACGCGCGGCACCGCACCGCGGTGGGCGGAACCGTGCTGCCCGGACTCGTCAACGCCCACGTCCACCTGTCGTGGGACGCCGGCTTCGGCATGCTCGACCGCTACCGCGCGGCCGACGACGCGGAACTGCTGCTCGGCATCGCCGGTCGCGCGCAGCAGGCCCTGCGGGCGGGGGTGACGACTCTGCGGGACCTCGGTGACCGCGACGGGCTGGTGCTGCGGGTGCGCGACGCGATCGACCGCGGTGACCTCGTGGGCCCGCGCCTGCTCGGGTCCGGCCCGCCGCTGACACCGCCGAGGGGGCACTGCTGGTTCTTCGGCGGCGAAGTCTCCGGAATCGAGGAGATCCGCGACCGCATCCGCGGCAACGCCGCGCTCGGCGCCGACGTCATCAAGGTGATGGCCTCGGGCGGGGAGATGACCCCCGACTCGCCGCCCACCTGGCAGAGCCAGTTCTCCCCCGAGGACCTGGCCCTCGTGGTGAAGGAGGCCCACGCGGCCGGGATCCCCGTGGCCGCGCACGCGCACGGCACCGAGGCGATCGCGGCCGCTGCCACGGCCGGCGTGGACACCATCGAGCACTGCTCGTGGCAGGGTGCGGAGAACTCCGGCTCGGAACTGCGAGACGAGGTCGCCCGTGAGATCGCCGCGCGGGGGATCGCCGTGTGCCACGCCTACCCGCCGGACTGGAGGACCTTCCAGCGGATCGTGGTCGGTGAGGAGCGTTCGCAGGCGGCCCTCGACCGGATCCGCTGGATGGACGAGCACGGTATCCGGTTCGTGCCCGGCACCGACGGCGGCCTGCCCACGTCGGTGTTCGACGACTACGTCGGCGCGCTGAGCTACTACGTCGACGCGGTCGGCTGGTCTCCCGCACGCGTGATCGACATGGCCACCAGCGGGGCGGCCCGCGCGCTCGGTCTGGACCGGGTCGGCCGGCTCGCCCCCGGCTACGCCGCGGACCTCCTCGTGGTCGACGGTGATCCGCTCGCCGACGTGACCGCACTGCACCAGCAGCGGCTCGTGCTCGCCCGGGGGCGTGCGGCCACCCCCGAAACCGCTGTCGGGTAGAGCAGGCCGGGCCCGCGCGGGCCCGGGCCAACCACGCCCGTGCTGCGTCGAATTCCGCCGCTGCCAGCTCAGCATCGACCACAGCCGCGTCCACGGTGTACTTGTCAGGACCATACCGAGTCACCACGCAGACTACGGCGGCCGCTCCGGGAGCGAGGAACTCGCAGGTCGCCGACCATCGGCACAGGAACCGTGTGATCGGCTCGGGCCAACGCCACGAGCCGCAGCAGCTCCTCGGACTGCTGTCGACGAGTTCGTGCAAACCCCGCCCGGTTGGACCAAGCCTGCCCGTGGCACACGTCTGCTGACTTGGACCGACGCTCGAGGCAAAGCGTCGATTCGGAGGTTCAGCCGTGGCGGACGTGGAGCATTACCGAGCAGAACCGGTGCGGGTGTGCATCGCCCCGGACACAGAAGTACACGCCGTGCCCGCCGTGGTTGGCGTCGTACTGCCCGGGCCGTTTCCGTGTGGGTGGGCTCCGTGCTCGGTGCCGGCTTCCCGGATGCGGGCGTAGTGACCGTCGAAGTCGCCCTCGGTGACCAAAACGCGTAGTGCTGAAGCGGGAAGTCGATTCCGTGTTCGGCGAACTGGAGCAGGACGGGTCAGGTGTCCACGGGAATCTCGGAGAGGTATTCCCACAGGTCGCGTACGTTGCCGAAGTGGTGTTCCGGAAGCTGCCGGAGAACTGCGAGCAGCTCCGCTCGGGATCCGGAATCCTCGGTGGTGGCCAGGATTCCGGACGTGGTCACTGGTGGGACGACGAAGCTTGCTCGATCGCATCAAGGACTTCGAGCCTTGAGCGGAGCAGGGGGATCGGCTGTCCGTCGCGGCTCAAAAACTGACACTGACGTCAATGTAGAGTCGTGGGGACGTGGTCCGGATCGTCGGATC
The DNA here is from genome assembly GCF_014137975.1 of Halosaccharopolyspora lacisalsi. Lineage (GTDB taxonomy): Bacteria > Actinomycetota > Actinomycetes > Mycobacteriales > Pseudonocardiaceae > Halosaccharopolyspora > Halosaccharopolyspora lacisalsi. The sequence continues at coordinate 1,589,191 of NZ_JACGWZ010000001.1, forward strand.
TCGAGCGACAGGGGCGGCTTATGGTGGATGGATGCTCGGACGGGCGATCATCGGTGGGTACTGGCGGTGTCAGTGCCGTGGGTAGCGAGGAGGGGGCGCGGCTGTTGAGCGGGCACGCGCAGATCGGTGAGGTCGCCGAGCGCACCGGCCTGTCGTTGCGCACGATCCGCTACTACGAGGAGGTCGGTCTGGTGGTGCCGAGCGCGCGCAGCCAGGGCGGTTTCCGGCTCTACGCCGAGCCCGACATCGAGCGGCTGGAAGTGATCAAGCGGATGAAGCCGCTGGGGTTCCAGCTCGACGAGATGCGCGAGCTGCTGGGGATTCTCGATGCCCCGCGCGAGAACGAGCACACGCAGGACGGGCGGAGTCGCCTGCACGAGTTCCGGCAGAAGGCCGAAGATCGGTGTCAGAGCCTGCGGGCGCAGTTGCACGTGGCCGAGGACTTCTCCGCCACGTTGCGCAAGCGCCTGTCCGAATAGTGCGGCTCGACCGGGTACCTGTAGTGGGAAGACCTCCCGCACGGGCGGCAGCGAGAACGCGGTACCGCCCGTACGGGTCGGTGTCAGTGGCTGCCGAGGTTGCCGGCGAGGGCGCTGTGGCGCTTCTCGCTGGAGTCGTTCATCCCCGTGATGGTCAGCGTGGTGCCGCGCTGCTCGTACTTCGTGGTGATCGCGTCGAGCGAGGCGACGGTGGAGGCGTCCCAGATGTTGGCCTCGGACAGGTCGATGACCACGTTCTCCGGATCGTTGGCGTAGTCGAACTGGAACACCAGGTCGTTGCTGGAGGCGAAGAACAGCTGGCCGGTGACCCGGTAGATCTTGGTGCTGCCGTCGGGGTCGAGGACGCTGTCGACGGACACGAGGTGGGCGACCCGGCGGGCGAAGAGCACCATCGCCGTGAGCACGCCGACCACGACGCCGATGGCGAGGTTGTGGGTGAACACGGTGACCGCGACGGTGGCCACCATCACCGCGGTCTCGCTCTTGGGCATCCTGCGCAGCGTGGCGGGGTGGATGCTGTGCCAGTCGAAGGTCCCCACGGAGACCATGATCATGACCCCGACGAGGGCGGCCATCGGGATCAGCGCGACGACGGGGCCGAGCGCGACCACGAGGACGAGCAGGAACAACCCGGCCAGGAAGGTGGACAGCCGGGTGCGGGCACCGGACTTCACGTTGATCATCGTCTGGCCGATCATGGCGCAGCCGCCCATGCCGCCGAAGAAGCCGGTGACGATGTTGGCCACGCCCTGACCCCAGGACTCGCGGGTCTTGTTGGAGTGGGTGTCGGTGATGCCGTCGACGAGCTTGGCCGTCATGAGCGATTCCAGCAGGCCGACCAGTGCCATGGCCAGGGCGTACGGGGCGATGACGCGCAGGGTCTCGAAGGTCAGCGGCACGGAGGGCAGCCCCAGCACCGGCAGACTGCTCGGGAGCTCGCCCTGGTCGCCGACGGTGGGCACGGACATGCTCGCGGCGACGGTGAACGCGGTCAGCGCGACGATGGCCACCAGCGGGGCCGGGATGGCCTTGGTCACGCGGGGCAGTCCGACCATCACGGCCAGTCCGACCGCGACCAGGGCGTAGACCGTCCAGGGCACGTCGGTGAGGTAGGGCAGCTGGGCGGTGAAGATGAGGATGGCCAGGGCGTTGGTGAACCCGACCATGACGCTGCGGGGCAGGAACCGCATGAGCCGGGCGACGCCGAGCCCACCGAGCAGGGCCTGGATCAGTCCGCCCAGGATGACGGTGGCGATGAGGTACTCCACCCCGTGATCGCGAACGACGGGAGCGACGACCAGGGCGACCGCGCCGGTGGCTGCTGAGATCATCGCGGGCCGCCCGCCCACGAAGGCCAGGGTCACGGCCATGGTGAACGAGGCGAACAGCCCCACGCGGGGGTCCACGCCGGCGATGATGGAAAAGGAGATGGCCTCGGGGATCAGGGCCAGTGCGACGACGAGGCCGGCCAGCACCTCGGTGCGCAACACGCGGGGGGACAGCCAGGAGGGACGCCGGAGACGAGAGCTCAGGGCGGCGGGAAGCGACATCATCTTCTTTCGTCAGTGGTGAATGCGGAGAAGGGCCCCAGGCGCAGCCACGTCGACGGAGCTGCGCGGACGGGCGTGACTCTACCTTTACGTCAGGGCAGAGATGGAGAGAATGTGACCCACGTCGGTTTGTGACGCGGTGCACGGTCCACGGGGCGTCGTGGTGAGCCGGGCGCGATGTCATCCGCGGCACGGATGAGGCCCGGCCGAACTACTTGGTCGGGCGGTGCGGTCGGGCCTGCGGTCTCCCGTGGGCGGTGGGTGCTTACTGGGACGGTGCCATGCGGGTGGCGAGGGTGTCGGCGAGTTCGCCGACGTGTTCCGCGTTCTCGAGGCGGTCCAGCCATGCCGTGGGCAGTTCCTGAACGCCGGTGCGGGCCGCGGCCAGAGCACCGGCCATGGAGGCGATGGTGTCGGTGTCGCCGCCGGCGCGGATCGCGTAGCGGATCGCCTCGGCCGGTTGGTCGGGATGCTGCAGGAAAGCCAGGACGGCCAGGGGGACCGAGGTGGGTGCGGCGGCGTCGTTGCCCAGGCGTTCGGCGGCGAAGGCGGGCGAGGCGGTGTCGACGAGGGCGTGCACCTGGTCCAGGTGGGATCGCCAGTCGGTGTGTTCGACGGCGCGGGAGAGTTGGCTGAGGAAGGCCGCCTTGTCCAGGGGTTTGCCCCCGTCGCTGTTCAGGGCCAGGAAGGCAGCACAGGCTTGCAGCATGGCGCCGCGTTGCCCGTGGAGGTGGGAGTGGGTGATCACGGCGCTGCGGGCGGCGAGTTCGGTGACGTGGGCGGGGCTGGTGCCCACCAGCGCGATCGGGGCCACGCGCATGGCGCCCCCGTTTCCGTAGGAGCCCTCCCCGCCGAAGCAGTCCTCGGAGGCTTTCCTCCACGGCGTTCCCCTCAGGACGCGCTCGAAGATTTCCCGGCTGCCCATGCCGTAACCCCGCCAGGGCTCGCGTTGCCATTCCCGGGCCAGTTCGAGCGCCAGGGCGTCCTCGTCGACCGGGACCGGATGTTGCCGGTCGACGAGATGACGCGCCAGCACCAGGGTCAGTGCCGTGTCGTCGGTGTAGCGCAGCTGAGTGGCGGCGCGCTCCTGCTGCGCGAGACGCTCACCGTCGACGCTGTGCGCGCCTTCGAAAGCGGCTCCCAGGGCGTCGCCGACGGCGACACCGAACAACAGCCCCCGTGCCTTGGCGGCGGTCTGGGAAGGTGCTCCGGACGTGGTCATGGGCCGTTCGTCTCCTGCTCGGTGTGGGCGATGATGCGAGGGCAGGGGAGTACTGCGACGCTGGACAGCACGTAGGCAGCACCCTCTCCGGGTGTCATCGGGCACCCGGTACCGGGCTTCGAGCGCGGTCCGCTTCGGCATTGTGCGCACCGAGGTGGTGTGTCCCGGTTTCCGTGTCGCTGGTTCCCCGTTCTCCGGCTCTGCCAGGTCCCCCGGAACCGCCCCTCGCCGTGGTGGTCCGCCCGCGCGGGAACAGCCGCCCGAGGAGGAGCTTCCCAGCTCGCCCTCGGGGCCGGAACGACTGCTTTCCGGCCCCGAGGACGCGGAGCGTTACAGCGTCTGGGCGAGCCTGTTGGCCAGCAGGCTGGTGAACTGCGAGGGCTCCCGGAGCTCACCGCCCTCGGCCAGCAGCGCCATGCCGTGGACGAGTTCGGCCGTCTCCTCCAGCTCCTGACTCTCCCCGTTCTTGCCGTAGGCGTCGCGCATCCCGCTCACGAGGGGGTGGTTGGGGTTGACCTCGAGGATGCGCTTCACCCGCGGCACCTCGTGACCCATGGCGCGGTACATCTTCTCCAGCGTCGGGCCCATGTCGTTGGTGTCGCCGACCACGCAGGCCGGGGACGTGCTCAGGCGCGAGGACAGCCGCACTTCCTTCACGTCGTCGGCGAGCTTGGTCGACATCCAGGACAGCACCTCGGAGAACTCCTGCTCCTGCTGCGCCCGCTCGGTCCCGGAGCCGTCCTCGTCCTGGTCGTTGAGATCGACTTGCCCCTTGGCGATCGACTGGAACTGCTTGCCGTCGAACTCGGGAGCCGACTCCACCCACATCTCGTCGACCGGGTCGGTCAGCAGCAGCACTTCCAGGCCCTTGTCCCGGAAGGCCTCGATGTGCGGGGAGTTCTCGACCTTGGACCGCGAACTCCCGGTGATGTAGTAGATGCTGTCCTGGTCGTCCTTCATCCGCTCGACGTACTGGCGCAGCGTCGTCTTGCTCTCCGGATCGTGCGTGGACTCGAAGGACGCGATCTCGAGGATCTGGTCGCGGTTGTCGAGGTCGTTGACCAGACCCTCCTTGACGGCCTGTCCGAACTGGTCCCAGAACTTCCCGTAGCGGTCCGGGTCCTCGGTCATCATGTCCTTGACCGTGGAAAGGACCTTCTTGACCAGCCGCTTGCGCATCATCTGGATCTGGCGGTCCTGCTGCAGGATCTCCCGCGAGACGTTGAGGGAGAGGTCCTGGGCGTCCACCACGCCCTTGACGAAGCGCAGGTACTCCGGGAGGAGCGCCTCGCAGTCGTCCATGATGAACACGCGCTTGACGTAGAGCTGCACACCGCGCTTGTGGTCGCGCGTGAAGAGGTCGAAGGGAGCCATCGAGGGGATGAACAGCAGCGCCTGGTACTCGAACGTGCCCTCGGCCCGCATGTGGATGGTCTCGAGCGGGTCGTTCCAGTCGTGGCTGATGTGCTTGTAGAACTCGTGGTACTCCTCCTCGGCGACCTCCTCCTTGGGGCGGGCCCAGAGCGCCTTCATCGAGTTGATCGTCTCGATCTGCCGCGTGGTCTCGCCCTCGGAGTCGGTGCGCTCGACCTCCATCCGGACGGGCCACGAGATGAAGTCGGAGTAGCGCTTGACGATGTTGGTGATCGTCGTGCTGTCGGTGTAGTCGAGCAGGCTGTCTTCCTGGTCCTCGGCCTTCAGGTGCAGCGTCACCGCCGTGCCCTGCGGGGCCTCGTCGACCGTTTCGATGGTGTAGGTGCCCTCGCCGGTGGAGTCCCACCGGGTGCCCGTGTCCTCACCGGCCCGGCGGGTCAGCAGCGTCACCCTGTCGGCGACCATGAAGCTGGAGTAGAAACCGAGCCCGAACTGGCCGATCAGCTCCTGCGCGGCCGCGCCGTCCTTCGTGTCCTTGAGCTGCTGGAGGAGTTCGGCCGTTCCCGACTTCGCGATCGTGCCGATGAGCTCCTGGACCTCGTCGCGCGACATGCCGATGCCGTTGTCGCGCACCGTCAGCGTGCGATGCTCCCGGTCGGCCTCGATCAGGACGTGCGGATCGGAGGTGTCCACCTCCAGGTCCTTGTCGCGGAAGGACTCCAACCGCACCTTGTCGAGCGCGTCCGAGGCGTTGGAAACGAGTTCGCGCAGGAACGTGTCCTTGTTCGAGTAGATGGCGTGCACCATCAACTGCAACAATTTGCGCGATTCCGCCTGGAATTCGAACGTTTCCGCCTGTGTACTCACTGATCCCCTTTTCGAAAATCACAATTCTCGCGCGTCGCGTCGAACGACGACACCAGTACGGGCAGGATTATAGGAGCTCGCGTGAACGCGACAATCACCCCGCCCTCGACGTCGGTGACACCGCATTCCGGCTGACCGCTGGTGTCGCAGTGGAACCTCGGGAACACACCGGGTGGCAGCGCGGGCCGATGTCCTCGACGGCGGCGTCGCACCCGTCGATGGCGGTGGTCGGGACGAGTCATGCCCACGAGCCGAGGGTGAGCAGGCAGCGGCCGGGCCGCGTTCCTCGACGGCGACTCCGTCGCGGACGAACCGTGACACCTCGGCGGGCAGGTCGAGGATCATCGAGGTGGACACCGGCGACGTGCCCCGAGCAAGCTGTTCCACAGCGGACCGATGAGGGTGTACACTTGTCCACGTTCCGGGCTCCCGGTGACCCCCAGGCCGGTCGAGCCCGGAACTCCTCGTTGATACCGGATCGGCTGTAGAGCTGTCTTTCATCACGGGCGAGCCGGTCACGCGTGTCGGCGAGAACGTTCGTGCCTCGTACACCTGGTGGCGCGACCGGTGGTGCCTACGGTTGTGTCCAGGCATTCATGTGCTCGACCAGGACCAACTACCCTCGGGCGCTCCTGATGGGAAGCTCGGATTCCGCGCTCATGGCCGCAGCAGTTGCCGCACCCGTGCGGCTTGGCGGGCGAGGTGGTCGCGCTCCGGCACGCTGGTCGCGGCGCGGGAGGCCTCGGCGTACAGCTCGGCGGCGTGCCCGCGATCACCGGCGCGTTCGTGCAGGTATGCCGCCACCGCGGCGTGACGGGCCAGGCCGGGGTTCACGCCGACCAGCGCCGCCAGACCGGCCTGCGGTCCGTCGGCCTCGCCGACCGCCACCGCGCGGTTGAGCCGCACCACCGGGCTCTCGGTGAGCAGCAGCAGTTCGTCGTACCATTCCACGATCTGCGCCCAGTCCGTCTCGGAGGTGCTCGGTGCGTCCGCGTGCAGGGCGGCGATCGCGGCCTGCGTCTGGTACTCGCCCAGCCGGTCGTGGGCCAGTGCGGCCTGCAGGATCGCCACCCCCTCGGTGATCAGGTCGGTGTCCCAGCGCGAACGGTCCTGCTCGGCGAGCGGCACCAGGCGACCTCCCGGACCGGTGCGAGACGTGCGGCGCGCGTGGTGCAGCAGCATGAGCGCGAGCAGCCCCGCGACCTCGGGCTCGTCGGTCAGGGAGACGAGCTGGCGGGTGAGGCGGATCGCCTCGGCCGCCAGGTCGACGTCCCCGCCGTACCCCTCGTTGAACACGAGGTAGAGCACTCGCAGCACCGTCCCGAGATCGCCGGGCTGGTCGAGCCGCAGCCCCGCGATCCGCCGCTTGGCCCGGCTGATCCGCTGCGCCATGGTCGACTCGGGGACGAGGTACGCCGTCGCGATCTGCCGCGTGGTCAGGCCACCGACCGCGCGCAGCGTCAGTGCGACGGCCGAGCCCCGGGCCAGGGTGGGGTGCGCGCACAGGAAGTAGAGCCGCAGCGTGTCGTCCGCGGCGGGTGCCGGGCCGGCCGGGGGCTCTACTTCCACGGCCCGCTCCCGGCCCCGTCGGGACGCCTCGGCGCGGGTGGTGTCGAGGAACCTGCGCCACGCGACCGTGACCAGCCACGCTTTCGGATCACGTGGTGGATCGTCCGGCCAGGTCTCCAACGCACGGATCAGGGACTCCTGCACGGCGTCCTCGGCCGACGCGAAGTCGGCTCCGCGCCGGACGAGGACGCCGATCACCGCGGGCACCAGCTCCCGCGGCAACGACTCGTTCATTCGGCGACCGTGGGCTGCTCGGACAGGAACGGGCGCACCTCGAGCCACTCGTGGATCGGCTCGCCCCCGGCCCCGGGAGCGGCGGACAGCTCCCCGGCCAGCGCGGCCGCGCGATCCCAGGACTCCACGTCGATGACCATCCAGCCGGCGATGAGGTCCTTGGTCTCGGCGAACGGACCATCGGTCACCGGTGGGCGCCCTCCGCCGTCATGCCGCACGAACGCTCCCTCGGGCGCCAGTGCTTGCGAGTCGACGAACTCACCCGTCTCTTCCAACCGGGCGGCGAAGTCACGCATGTACTGCATGTGCGCGTCGACCTCCTGCGGCGTCCATTGGTCCATCGGTGCCCAGTCGACAGCGGGGGGCGGGCCACCTCGGTAGTGCTTCAGCAGCAGGTACTTCATGGTTCTCCTCCTTCGTCGGGCGGCCCGCAGTGACCGCTGGTGTTCCCCGGGACGGAGCCGGCATCACATTCTCGACACCCGGAAGCGTGCCGAACTCTCCGGATCTGCTTCTGGCCGTCACCGCCCCTGGGTGCCCGCACCGCCGAACGAGAACCCGCCCGCGCGCACGCAAGCCGTTCCGCTTACGGACCGGTGTGGCCGAGTGCGAGGGGCCGGGTGAGCACCCACCCGCCGCTGACCCACGCACCACACCTGGTCGGTAGCCCACAGTCCGCGGCTGCCCGCGATCAGACGTCGGCTCGCCAACCGATGGGCAGCGAAACCGCGTGGCACCCGGAGCCTCCGCTCCGACGAAGCTCGTCGGCTGCGCGCTGTTCCGCGGCGTTTCGGTCGGTGCGGACGGCGATACCGATCGGATCGCGAGGTTCGGCTTCCACATCGCCGATGAGCACCACGTGCGTCATCTCGCCGTCGACCAGAGCGGTCCGACCGGCGGCGCCCTGGAGCGGGTGGTGCTCCCAGGACGCGTACCGGCCGCGGGCGGAACTCGCCTCCCCGATGCTCTCGGCCTCTTCTTCGGTGGCGCACACCGCGATCAGTGGCTCGACGCCGGCATCGACTCCAGGTGGGCTGGTGCGTTCGTGCACCAGCCGCACGATCGGCTCACGCATCGCAGTTCTCATCCACCGGGCCTGGTAAACCGGAGCGTAGTAGGCCCCACCACCGAAGACCATGGTGCAGAGCGTGGTTCCGGCTCACGTGGTCGAGTCCGTGCCGTTGCGGACCCGGCTGCGGTCACCGTCGAGGGCGCTCAGCTCGGCCGAAAAATTCGGTGGAGCACCTCGCCGTCACGCCGTAGCCTCTCCGACATGATGCAGCAGTTCTTCTTCCGACTCAGCTGACTCGCTCCTCGAGTCCCGGCGCCGTGCCGTGCGCACTCGGCGCCTTCCGAGTCAACGCTGAAGGAAGAACATGCTTTTGCTCGTCTCCGGTGCCTCCGGCGTCGGCAAGACAACCGCGCGCCTGCACGCGCGTCACCTGCTCGAGCGTCGCCGGCTCGACGACACGTACGAGACCGCCGAGCTCTTCACGCTCGGCCCGATTCCCGCTGTTCCGACCATCGCCTGGCGCCAGGAACAGGTGGAAGTCGCGGTCCGCCACGCGATCGCCCTCGAGGCCGAGGGCAAGCATCTGCTGTTCGCGGGTGATCCGGTGCCGCTCGGCGAGGTGCTGGCCGCACCGAGCGCCGACCGGATCGACATCGCCGCGTGCCTGCTCGATGTCGACGAGGAAGCTCATCTCGCTCGTCTCGCGCAGCGCGACGAGCCGGAGGAGCTGATCCAGCTCCATCGGAGCTTCGCCACCTGGCTGCGGGCGCACGCCACCGATCCGGGGCACGTCCCGGAGGCGGTCACCACCGATGCCTGGCCGGCGATGCGCTGGGAGCGTTGGGTCGGTCGTACCCCCGGGCCGGAGTGGGCGATGACGGTTCTCGACACCTCAGGGCGCACGCCCGAGCAGGTGGGGGCCGAGCTCGCCGACTGGTGCCGGCGTGCGGTGGCCGGGGACGCCCCGGTCTTCCGGGCCGGCTGGTTCCGCGAATGAGCTGACCACCGGGTGCTGCCCGCTCCGCTTGGCGCGGGCAGCACCCGGACCTGTTGAGGTCGGCATCGGAGAGGTCGGCAGTGGGAACGCCACTCCCGACCCGAACACCTCCCGCACCTTCCGGGCCCCGGCCGGGAGTCAGGAGGTGTGGTGGACCTCCTGCAGTCCGTACACCGGGGTCGGGATGCCCTCGGCGCGGGCCTTGAGCTGCAGTGCCAGGTAGAGCGAGTAGTGCCGGGACTGGTGCAGGTTGCCGCCGTGGAACCACAGGTTCTCCTGCTGGGTGGGTTTCCACATGTTGCGCTCCTCGCCCTCCCAGGGTCCGGGGTCCTTGGCGGTGTCGGAGCCGAGTCCCCAGACCTTGCCGACCTTGTCGGCGACCTCCTGGCCGACGATGTCGGCGGCGAGGCCGTTCATCGAGCCGAATCCGGTGGCGTAGACGACGAGGTCGGCCTCGAGCCGGGTGCCGTCGGTGAGCACGACCTCGGTCTCGGTCAGTTCGGACACCTCGCCGTGGGCCAGCTTGATGTCGCCGTCGGCGATGAGCTCGGAGGCTCCGACGTCGATGTAGTAGCCCGAACCGCGACGCAGGTACTTCAGGAACAGCCCGGAGTCGTCGGCGCCGAAGTCGAGCTGGAAGCCGGCCTTCTCCAGCCGCTGGTAAAATTCGGCGTCCTGCTCGCGGATGACGTCGAATCCCGGTTTCTGGAACTGGTTCATGATCCGGTACGGGATCGAGGCGAACGTCAGGTCCGCGGTGCGGGTGTCGATGCCGGCTTCCACCGCCTCCTCGGAGTACAGCGGCGCCAGACTGTGCTTCAACAGTGATTCCGAGCGCACCACGTGCGTTGAGGAGCGCTGGACCATCGTCACGTCGGCCCCGTGTTCCCACAGCGCGGCGCAGATGTCGTGGGCGGAGTTGTTGGAGCCGATGACCACAGCTTTCCTGCCGGTGTAGGCGTCCGGGCCGGGATGCTGCGAGGAGTGGTGCTGCTCGCCGCGGAACCGTTCGTGGCCGGGGAAGCTCGGCGCGTTGGGTTTGCCGGACACGCCCAGCGCCATCACCAGTTGGTTCGGTCGCAGCGTGAGTTGTTCACCGGCACGGTCGACGACCAGTTCCCACTGCGCGTTGTCCTCGTCGTACTTCGCGCTGAGCGCGGTGGTCGAGCCCCAGTAGTTGAGCTCCATGACCTTGGTGTACATCTCCAGCCAGTCGCCGATCTTGTCCTTCGGGGCGAACACCGGCCAGTTGTCCGGGAACTTGAGGTAGGGCAGGTGGTCGTACCAGACGGGGTCGTGCAGGGCGAGCGACTTGTAGCGGTTGCGCCAGGAGTCCCCGGGCCGCTCGTTGCGCTCGACGATGATCGTCGACACGCCGAGCTGGCGCAGCCGCGCACCGAGCGCGATGCCGCCCTGGCCGCCGCCGACGATGACGACCTCGGGTTGGCGGCTGTAGCCGAGTTCGCGCAGTTCGGCTTCGCGTTGCTCTCCCCAGGAGACCCGGTCGGGGTCGGCTCCGTGCTCGGCACCTTTGGGGCGCCGATGGCGCATCGACTCCTCGTGGCCCTTGAGCTCGTCCAACGTGGTCAGGAACGTCCACGCGCGGCCGTCGACGAGGCGCAGGTGGGCGGTGCCGCGGCCGACCTCGGTCTCGAACGACAACCAGGCCTCGGTGACACCGTCGGTCTGCGTGGGTTCCCCGAGGACGGTGAAGTTGCCCGGGGCCGTGTTCTCCAGCGTCGCGCGCAACATGGCGGCGATCTCCTGGCGCCCCTCCAGCGTCGTGATGTTCCAGGTGAGTGCGATGAGGTCGCGCCAGTAGCCGTCCTCGGTGAACAGCGCTGAGACGCGGTCGGCGTCGCGGGCGGCGACGGCCTCGGAGAACTCGGACACCCACTGCGCGGCGGGAGCTTGCTTCGGGGTGGTTTCCACGGTCTGGTGCACGGGCTACCTCCTGCACAGGCGTTTGTGTCCCTCGGCGTGATCGGCCGCGCCACCGGTGCCGTGGTGGCGATCACGTGATACAGGCCATAAGGCCAGACGTGGGTGGCGTCCGCACGGGTTGCAAGGGGTTGCATCGGCGAGATCGATGCTGCCCGCCCGGTGCCGCGACTCAGCCGCGCTCGCTTCGTGACGGCTGGTTAGTCGTGTCCGTCACTGCTGCGCACGGCCGGGGAGATGGAGTGCGGCAGCAGCGATTCCGAATCCGGTGGACGGAGCACGTCGACGTCGACGCTGTCGCTGAACCGGTACGGTCGGCGACTGAGCAGACCACCGAGGTGTCGGCGCAGTCGGGACATCTCGGCGCGGATCGTCACGGTGCGCTCGGGGTCGTCGAACACGTCGGTGGCCAACTGCGCCGCCGTTCGACCGTCCGGGTGGGTGGCCAGCAGGAACAGCAGCTCCGCGTGCCGCGGGCTCAGCGGGTGGCTCCAGTCGCCGGAGGGCAGGGTGACCTCGACGCGGGCCTGGCGCGATGATCGCAGGTCGAGTCGCACCCGGGTGCGGGGCCGGGCGGATTCGGTGGTGGCGTCGTCGTCGAGCAGCCGCACCAGCCAGCCGCCGGGCACGGGTTCGACCACGCAGTCGCCGAACGTGGGCAGCCACGTCCGGCCGGCGTCGCATTCGGTGGGCAACGCCACCCGGTCGACCGGAGCGATCCCGGACGACGCGGCGACCCATCCGTGCGGGTCGGTCACCACCGCCCGGCCGTCTACCTTGGACAGGATGGGGGCCGCGGTCCGGCGCAGTCGCTCGAGGTCCGAGGCGTGTACGGCGTGCAGCTGCGACTCGGCGAGTTGGGCGACGGTGTCCACCAGGGCGAGGGTGGTGGCGTTGACGGTCGCGGCGGGCCCGGACAGGTCCACTGCCCCGAGCAGCTGCCCGCTCCTCGGGTCGTGCATCGGCGCGCACGCGCACGTCCAGGCGTGGTGGGAGCGGACGTAGTGCTCGGCGGAGTAGACCTGCACGGGTCGGTGGGTGACCAGCGCGGTGCCGATCGCGTTGGTGCCGACGATGTCCTCGTTCCAGCTCATGCCCTCGACGAAGCCGAGCGCGTCGGCGTTGCGGCGGACGCTGCTGCTGCCGTCCCGCCACAGCACGCGGCCCTCGGCGTCGGTGATGACCATGATGTGCGCGGTCTGCTCGGCGACTCCGGCCAGTCTGCCGCGCAGCAGCGGGAGCACGTCGGCGAGGGCCGAGCCGCGCCGGCGCGCCTCCAGCTCCTCCGGCGGCAACGGTTGCCCGCCGCGACCCCGTTCGGGATCTATGCCCCGGGACAGCATCCGTTGCCAGGACGCGTCGATCACCGGACGTGGCCGCGCGGGTGGCCTCTCACCAGCGAGTGCCGCGTCGTGCACCCGCGCCAGCACATGCGCGTACCGACGGGGGTCCTCCCCCGTCGGTAGCGCCGTTTCGAGACTCTCCTGGTGCACTGGGGCGGCTCCTTCTCGTCGCCCCCAGTGTGTCCCACATCTCACCAGGCGCCAAGGGGTGGGCGCGGGGGAGGGGACGTCACCTCCGCTTGATGTCGGGTCGACCAGCACTTTCATGCGCTTGCCCTCGTGCAGGGCGTGGGAGCCGGACGTGACGACCTCGTCCATCGGGATGTGATCGACCCAGCCGGTGGTCTCGTAGTGACCTCGGGCCGTCAGGTCGACGACGTCGTCGGCGCCCAAGCGCTCGTCGGCGAACGCCTGTGGTGGGTGCCCGTTCGTGCGCTGCGACAGCGGATCGGTGATGAGATCAAGCGCACCGATGCCGGTAAACCGTGGCCGGCTCTGGGAACCCTGGTGACGTTCGTCGTGGTCGGGTGGTCGATCGTGGCGAGCCAACGCCTGCCCTGACCCCGGCCACGACGACAACCCGTTCAGGGCGATCCCGAGGAGTGTGGTCATGCCTACTGATGTCCTGCGTGAATTGCTGGAGGGCAACGATGTCGCCGGGATGCAGCAGTGGCTGGACCAGCGCCTGCCCCACGAGATCGCCGACGAGCTGGGCCGCCAGGACGCGGTGGCGGCGGTGTTGCTGTTCCGGCTGCTGGACAAGGACCGGGCGCTGGCGGTGTTCGAGGAGCTCGATCCCGTCGACCAGCACAACGTCCTGTCCGGGCTGCGGGACAAGGCGTTTCACGACCTGGTCGAGGCGATGGACCCCGACGACCGGGCCCGGCTGCTCGGCGAGGCCCCGGCGACGTTCGCCCAACGCGTGCTGGAAGGACTCAGCCAGCGTCAGCGGGCCATGACCGCCGACCTGCTGGGCTACCCCGAGGGTGCGGTGGGCCGGTACATGACCCCCGAGGTGGTACCGCTGCGCCAGCACCTCACCGCCGGTGAGGCCCTGAACGTGGTCCGGACCAAAGGCCACGACGCCGAAACGGTCTACACCCTGCCGGTCGTCGATGACCAGCGGCGCCTGCAGGGCGTGGTCACCCTGCGGAGGCTGGTGCTCAGCCCGCCCGAGACACCCGTCCACGAGCTGGCCATCACCGACGCGCCGCGCACCCGGGCCGCCGACACCGCCGAGTCCGCCGCCCGGCTGACGCGAGATGCCAACCTGCTGGCTCTGCCCGCCGTGGACAGCGAAGACCGCGTGGTCGGGCTGCTGACCGTTGACGACGCCATCGAACTGATCGAAGCCGCCGACACCGAGGACATCGCCCGCCAGTCGGCCACCACCCCGTGGAGCGGGCACTACATGGCCGCCACCGTCGTCCAACTCGCCCGCTCGCGCGTCATCTGGCTGCTACTGCTCATCGTCGCCGCCACCCTGACCGTCAACGTCCTGCAGTTCTTCGAATCCACCCTGTCCCAGGTCACCGCGCTGGCATTGTTCATCCCGCTGCTGGTGGGCACCGGCGGCAACGCCGGGTCGCAAGCGGCCACCGCCACCGTCCGCGCGCTGGCGCTCGGCGAGCTGCGCACCAGTGACATCCTCCGCGTGGCTTGGCGCGAATGCCGCGTGGGACTCCTGCTGGGAACGATGCTGGCCGTTGTCGGCCTGGGCATCGGAACCCTGCTGGTCAGCGCCCCCGTCGCGATCACCGTGGCACTGTCCATCGTAGCCATCTGCTCCTGGGCCGCGGTCGTCGGCTCGGTCATGCCCCTGCTGGCCCGGCGAGTCGGAATCGATCCGGCCGTGGTCTCCGCACCACTGGTGACCACCCTCGTCGACGCCACCGGCCTGGTCATCTACTTCCTCGTCGCCCGCGCCGTGCTCGGCGTCTGACCCGGCTCGTTCCTCACCGCCGGGCTCCCGGCGTTGACCCCGTGCCGTCGGGTGCTCCTGGGTACGAGGTCGTCCCGACGTTCCGGTCCTCCCGCACGTCGTTCCCTTCCCGATGGTTGTTCGAATTCGAATTACATAGTACGGTAATGATGTTCAAACTCGAACGAGTTCGAGGAGGTGCGGACGTGTCCACCGACACCGCGAATCGCATGCCCGCGCTCTATCTCAGCCACGGGGCCCCACCGCTGGCCGACGATCCGGTGTGGCCCCGGGAACTCGCCGCGTGGTCTCGTGAGCTGCCCCGCCCCCGGATGATCCTGATGATCTCGGCGCACTGGGAGGAAGCGCCGCTGGCCATCGGCGCGACCACCACCGTCCCCCTGGTCCACGACTTCTGGGGCTTCCCCGAGCGGTATTACACGGTCCGCTACCCCGCACCGGGGGCCCCGGAGCTGGCCGCACGCGTGCGCGCGCTGTTGCACGACCCGGGCACACCGCTGCAGGACTTCCCCGAGCGGGGACTCGACCACGGGGCCTACGTGCCGCTGGTGGAGATGTACCCGGAGGCCGACATCCCCGTGCTGCAGATCTCCATGCCGACTCTGCAGCCCGAGCGGCTCATGCACCTCGGCCGCGCGCTCGCCCCGCTGCGCGACGAAGGGGCGCTCATCATCGGCAGCGGATTCTTCACCCACAACCTCCGGGCCCTGTCCGAGCCCACGACTCCGGCCTGGTCGCTCGAGTTCGACGACTGGGGCGAACACGCCCTGCGGGCCGGCGAGGTCGACGAGCTCCTCGACTTCCGGCACAAAGCCCCCGCCGGGAACCTCGCCCACCCGAGTACCGAACACTTCGCGCCGCTGTTCGTCACCCTCGGCGCCACGGAGGAGGAGCTGGCCAACCAGCGCACCCCCATCGACGGCTTCTGGCACGGCCTGGCCAAACGCTCCGTGCAATTCGGCTGACCGGTCCGTTCCCGATCGGCACGTCAACGAGGGGACCCCACTACCGCCAGGACACCTGAGCGGCCGCCGACCGCGGCTGCCGCGATGAGAGACCCACCGCGAGAAACCCGCACCACGAGAAACGAGGAGCAAGGACATGACCGTCGAGTACGAGGCGACCGCCGCCGCTTCGGGCAACTCCGCCACCGAGCGCTTCCTATCCAAGGAAAGCGCCGGCGCCACCAGCAGTCCGGAGCGGGTGGACATGTTGGTCGGTGAGGTGTTGGGGGCGGTGCACGAGACCATCCGCAGGCACGAGGTCTCCTACGACGAGTACGAGGCGTTGAAGGCGTGGTTGATCCAGGTCGGTGCGGACGGGGAGTGGCCGTTGTTCCTCGACGTGTGGTTGGAGCACGTCGTCGAGGAGGTCGCCACCGAGGATCGCGAGGGTAGTCAGGGTTCCATCGAGGGGCCGTACTACGTGGCCGACTCGCCGCGGTTGCCGGCGGAGGCGAGTCTGCCGATGCGTGACGACGAGCCGGGTACGCCCCTGGTGTTTCAGGGTCGGGTCACCGACGTGTCGGGGCGGTCGCTGTCCGGGGCGCACGTGGAGATGTGGCACGCCGACGACTACGGTTTCTACTCCCAGTACGCGCCGGGGTTGCCGGAGTGGAACCTGCGCGGCACCGTGGTCGCCGACGAGTGGGGGCGTTTCCGGATCCACACGGTCCAGCCGGCCCCGTACCAGATCCCGCACGACGGGGCGTGCGGCGCGTTGATCGCCGCCGCCGGGTGGCACGCCTGGCGTCCGGCCCACCTGCACCTGAAGGTCTCGGCCGCCGGGCACCGGCGGGTCACCTCGCAGCTGTACTTCCGCGGGGGCGACTACGTCGACGACGACATCGCCCAGGCGGTCAAACCGAGCCTGCTGCTGGACCCCACCCCCACGGCCGACGGCACGAGCAACGAAGTCACCTACAACTTCACCCTCGACCGGGAATGACTCGAAGGGCAATCGCCCCGACCGGTGACCACCTACCGAACCGCCGGTAGGTGGTCACCCCGAGAGCATCGCCTGATTTCCGGAACGGGCGAGGGGCCGCGGTGATACGAACGCGCGATCATGTTCGTCTCTCCCGAGGACGCTCCGGACAGTGGCTCGTCCACTGCCACGTGGCTTACCATCTCGCCACCGGCATGGCCGGATCACGTCCTGCGTGACCGGACCCTGAGCATCGAGTTCGTGGTGCCGTCCGCGCGGTGCGGACGTTTGCGTCCGAGCGCGGACCCGTCGATCGTCGTACTTGGCAGGGAGGTCGTGG
This sequence comes from Halosaccharopolyspora lacisalsi, assembly GCF_014137975.1. Classification (GTDB taxonomy): domain Bacteria; phylum Actinomycetota; class Actinomycetes; order Mycobacteriales; family Pseudonocardiaceae; genus Halosaccharopolyspora; species Halosaccharopolyspora lacisalsi. Next base: position 1,606,008 of record NZ_JACGWZ010000001.1, read on the forward strand.
AGGTGCCTCGCTGCTCCGGCTCACCACCGAGGAGGGGCATATGTCCGCAGCACGTGATCGCACCGTTCGGTGGCGGCGAGCCTGGGACAAGCAGGCCCGCACCTACGACAAGCAGATGCGGTTCATGGACCGCGTTCTGTTCGGCGACTCCCGCAGCTGGGCGTGTTCGCAAGCCACCGGCGAGGTCCTCGAAGTAGCCGTGGGCACCGGTCTCAACCTCACCGAGTACCCCGACGAGGTGGCCCTGACCGGGATCGATTTCAGCGACGAGATGCTCGGTATCGCCCGCGCACGAGCGGCCGAACTCGATCGCGGTGCGAGACTGCTGCAGGGCGACGCCCACTCCCTGCCCTTCGCCGACGCCACGTTCGACACCGTGGTGTGCACGTTCGGTCTGTGCGCGATTCCCGACATCGACGTCGCCGTCGCGGAGATGCACCGCGTGCTGCGCCCCGCGGGCCGCTTGGTGCTCGTCGATCACGTCGAAAGTTCCGCATCCTTGGCGCGTGCCGTGCAACGGCTCCTCGAGTTCGTCACGGTCCCGACGGCCGGTGAGCACTTCCTGCGCAGGCCGCTGAACGAGGTCCGCACCGCCGGGTTCTCCGTCGAACGCACCGAGCGCTTCAAACTCGGCGTCGTCGAGCGGCTCACCGCCCGCAAGCCGAGCGGTCTGTAAGGTTCTCGCCCTTCGGGGCCGTTGACTCGCCGATCCCGGCAGGTGGCGGTCAGCCGCAGAGATATCGCCGCCCGGGCTGTCGCTCCCGGCTACCGAAGCGATCATCGCTGGCTTGGCCGGTTACGTCCGGTGCGCTGTGGTCGGCACGCTCGGGTCTCTCGACTGGTCCACCACCGACGTCGGACGCTCCCATCAGGGCGGTGCGCGAAGAACCGGATCGCATGAGGACGGTGCCCGCTCGCGAAGACCGGATCGATTGTGCGTTCCTCCAAAACGGACCGTCAATGTTGGAGGAACGAATACTGCTGTACGTGACCGCCATTGCTTCACACTCGTGGAACATTCGCGGCTGGTACGGCGGTGCTCTCGGGACGACGTCCGTTCACAGGGGAGCGCGTACGGGTGGAACGAATGTGCACGCCGTGTTCGGCCCGATTGCGCCGCCCGTCGCTCCGGAGGGGTCCATGATTCTCGACTACCTGGTGATCGCGTCGTACTTCGCCGGCATGCTCGGCGTGGGCTGGTGGGGACTGCGCCGGTCGCGGAACAAGGAGGACTACCTGGTCGCCGGACGTCGACTCGGTCCGGTGTTCTACACGGGGACTCTCGCGGCGGTCGTGCTCGGCGGTGCGTCCACGATCGGTAGTGCCAGCCTCGGTTACGAGTACGGGATCTCCGGTCTGTGGCTGGCGACGATGCTGGGGCTGGGCATCCTCGTGCTGAGCGTGGCGCTGTCCCGCAGGCTTTCTCGCCTGGGCGTGTACACGGTCGCCGAGATGCTCGAACTGCGGTACGACGCGGCCGGGCGGATCATCAGCGGAATCATCATGATCGTCTACGATCTGATGGTGGCCGTCACCGCCACGCTCGCGGTGGGCACCTTGTTCGACGTTCTGCTCGGGATTCCGCGGGTGCCCGCGATCCTGGTCGGTGGCGGCATCGTCGTGGCCTACACCGTGCTCGGTGGCATGTGGTCGATCACGCTTACCGACCTTCTCCAGTTCGTGATCATGACGGTGGGGATCTTCGTGCTCCTGCTGCCGCTGTCCGTCGCCAACGCGGGGGGAGTGAGCGGGCTGCGGCAGGCGCTACCGGCGAGCTACTTCGACATCATCGCCATCGGTGGTGGAACGATCTTCACCTATTTCCTCATCTACTTCTTCGGGATGCTCATCGGTCAGGACATCTGGCAGCGCGTCTTCACCGCGCGCACTGAAGGAGTGGCCCGCAACGCGGGAGTCGCCGCGGGACTGTACGTGGCGGTGTACGGCACGGCAGCCGCCGTGATCGGCATGGCCGCCAAGGTGCTGTTTCCGGGACTCGAGAACAGTGATGACGCGTTCGCGGCCGTGGCGCAGAGCGTTCTGCCCGCGGGTCTGCGGGGCCTGGTGCTCGCGGCGGCTCTGGCCGCGCTGATGTCCACCGCGAGCGCGACGGTGCTGGCCGCCTCCACGATCGCGGCCAACGACATCTACGCCCGCTTCGTGCCGAAGCACTCGGAATCCGGGGGAGTGACGACGAACCGGGTCTTCGTGCTCGGCGGCGGTGTGGTCGTGATCGTCACTTCCCTGCTCGTCCGGGACGTGGTCGGAGCCTTGACGATCGCCTACAACCTGCTGGTGGGCGGGGTGCTCGTCCCGATCATCGGTGCGTTGTTCTGGCGGCGCGCCAACGTCGTCGGAGCGCTGGCCTCGATGACCGTCGGCAGTCTCACCGTCGTCGGACTGATGATCGTTCGAGGAATCGAGGCCAACGAACCGGTCTACATCGGACTGACCGCGAGTGTCGTCGTGTTCGTCGTCGCCGGCCTGCTCGCCCCACCCACCGAGCAGCAGCAGCTCGCGACGTGGGAGGCACGCCTGCGTGGCGAGGGCGGGACTTCCTCGAGCGCCGAGCGGTCCGAGCACGTGAGCGCCGAATAGGTCAGCCGCGAGGGCGAGCGGGAGGAGCCCGCTGCGCAGGCCGTTCCGCGAGGAGCCTCACCAGGGGTTCCCGGCCGGGTCGTCGTCGGGGCCCCGGCCGCTGTCCCAAAGGGTGAACGGACCGTTTGGGCACTCACACCGCCACAACGGTCCGTTCACCACGACGCGGGGAGGGGGCTCCAGCCGAACGACCCGACAAGAAGACATCGATCAGACCGCGATGCCGGTCAGAACCGTGACGTGCTCCTCGGTGAGGTCGTTCATGGCGGCACGGACGCCCTCCCGGCCGGATCCGGACTCCTTGACGCCGCCGTAGGGCATCTGATCGGCGCGGAAGCTGGGCACGTCGCCGATGACCACGCCGCCGACTTCGAGTTCGGCCGCCGCGCGGAACGCCAGCTGGAGGTCGCGGGTGAACACCCCGGCCTGCAGGCCGTAGCGGGACGCGTTGACCCGCGCGAACCCGTCGTCGACGGAGTCGACGGGTTCGACCACCAGCACCGGCCCGAACACCTCCTCGCAGGAGACCCTGGAGTCCTCGGGCGCCCCGGTCAGCACGGTGGGGGCGTAGGTGGATCCGTCCCGGACCCCACCGGTCAGCACCTCGGCGCCCGCGTCGACCGCTTCACCGACCCACTGCTCGACGCGCTCGGCCGCGGTCACGTCGATCAGCGGTCCGACTCGCGCCTCCTCGCTGATCGGGTTCCCGGTGCCCTGCGCTTCGACGGCCTTCACCAAGCGCTCGGCGAAGTCGTCGTGGACGTCTCGGTGCACGTACACGCGCTGGACCGAGATGCAGGACTGGCCCGCCTGGTACATGGCGAAGGTGGCGATGCGATTCGCCGCGAAGTCGAGGTCGGTCCAGTCGGAATCGACGACCACTGCGGCGTTGCCGCCGAGTTCGAGCGTGACGTGCTTGCGCGGTACCGCGTCCCGGATGCTCCAGCCGACCGGTCCGGATCCGGTGAACGACACCACGGGCAGGCGCGGGTCGGCGACCAGCTCGGGGGCCTTCTCGTCGGTCGTGGTGATCACTGACCAGGATCCGGTGGGCAGGGCTGTCTCGGCGAGGATCTCGCCGAGGACCAGCGCCGTGAGCGGCGTCTTCGGTGCCGGCTTGAGCACGATGGGCACGCCTGCGGCCAGCGCCGGCGCGACCTTGTGCACCGCCAGGTTCAGCGGGAAGTTGAACGGTGCGATCCCGAGCACGGGGCCGCGCGGCACGCGCCGGACGAGGGCCATCCGCCCGTTCGCTCCCGTGTCGGTGTCCAGCCGCTGCAGCTCGCCGCTCCAGCGTCGCGCCTCTTCCGCGCCCCAGCGGAACGTCGACACGGCGCGGTCGACCTCCGCGCGGGCCCAGAAGATCGGCTTGCCGTTCTCGGCGGTGATGAGCCGCGCGATCTCCTCGGCACGCTCGGCGAGCCGCCGGCTGACGTGGTCGAGCGCCGAGGCGCGCGCGTGGGCGGGCAGCGCGGCGAACTCGCCGCGGCAGGCGTGGGCGGCGGCGACGGCGCGTTCGACGTCGGCGTCGGTCGCGTAGCAGGCCGTGCCGACCGGCGAACCGTCGTAGGGGTGGTGCACGTCGAACGTCTCGTCGCTACGGGACGCCTCGCCTGCGATCCAGTATCCGGTGACCGGTGCCATCCGTTCCTCCTCTGTCCTGGGGTGCGTCCCGACGCTACGGCCGAGGTCGGTCGACGTGGAGTGCCGATCCGTCCATGTGCGGACGGTCCGGATGGACGGATCGGCACCACCTACCGCGCGGCTCGGTGCTCAGCCGAAGCTGTGCATCACGTGCTTGATCCGGGTGTAGTCCTCGAATCCGTACTTCGAGAGGTCCTTGCCGTAGCCGGATCGCTTGAACCCGCCGTGCGGCATCTCGGAAACCAGGACCATGTGGGCGTTGACCCACACGCACCCGAATTCGAGCCTGGCCGCCGAGCGCTGGGCCCGCCCGTGGTCCCTGGTCCAGACGCTGGAGGCCAGCGCGTAGTCGACCCCGTTGGCCATGCTCAGCGCCTCCTGCTCGTCGCGGAAGGTCTGCACGGTCAGGACCGGACCGAAGATCTCCTCCTGCACCGGTTCGTCGTCCTGACGCACTCCGCTGATCACGGTGGGCGCGAAGAAGTAGCCGTCCTCGCCGATCCGGTGGCCGCCGGTGAGCACCCGGGCGTGTTCCGGGACCCGGTCCACGACGCCCTGCACCCGCTCCAGCTGCGCGGCGTTGTTCAGCGGGCCGACCGCGGCGTCCACATCGGATGGTGGGCCGCAGCGCATCGCCGAAGCCCGCTCGACGAGCTTGGCGGTGAACCCCTCGGCCACCGACTCCTCGACGAGCACGCGGGTCGCGGCGGTGCAGTCCTGCCCGGCGTTGAAGAAGCCGGCTCCGGCGACGCCCTCGGCCGCGGCGTCGAGGTCGGCGTCGGCGAACACCACCGCCGGCGCCTTGCCACCGAGTTCGAGGTGCGCCCGCTTGACTTCCTCGGCGGCAGCGGCGGCGACCTGTTGCCCGGCCCGAGTCGAGCCGGTGATCGAGACCATCGCCGAGGTCGGGTGCGACACGACCGCACGACCGGTGTCCCGGCCACCGCAGACGACGTTGAGCACGCCGGGAGGGAAGATGTCGGCCACCAGTTCGCCGAGCATCGTGGCCGTCACGGGGGTGGTGTCGGCGGGTTTGAGCACCACGGTGTTACCCGCGGCGATCGCGGGCGCCACCTTCCACACCGCCATCATGAGCGGGTAGTTCCACGGTGCGACCTGGCCGACCACGCCGACCGGTTCGCGCCGCACGTAGGAGGTGTGGTCGGGTGCGTACTCGCCGGCCGCCGTGCCTTCGAGGAGCCGCGCCGCACCCGCGAAGAAGCGGATCTGGTCGACCGACGCGCCGACCTCCTCGGTGCGGGTGGCCTCCAGCGGTTTGCCGGTGTTCTCGGCTTCGGCCGCGACGAACTCCTCGGTTCGTCGCTCCAGCTCGTCGGCCAGCCGCAGCAGCAGCCGCTGCCGCTCGGCGGGTGTGGTCTCCCGCCACTGCTCGAACGCCCGGGCGGCCGACTCGTAGGCCGCGCCCACGTCGTCGCCCGACGACAGCGGAGCGGTGCGGAACACCTCGCCGCTGCACGGATCGACCAGGTCGGTGGTCCGCCGGTCCTCGGCGTCCACCGGCTTGCCGTCGACGATGTTGCGGATCGTGCGCATCAGTGTCCTCCCGCTGGCAGGATGCTCAGCAGCTCGTAGGTGGCGTGAGCCGCCGCGATCCCGGTGATCTCGGCGTGGTCGTAGGCGGGCGCGACCTCCACGACGTCGGCGCCCACCAGGTTGAGCCCTTCCAACCCGCGCAGGACCTCCAGCAGTTCGCGGCTGGACAGGCCGCCCGCCTCGGGCGTGCCGGTACCCGGTGCGAAACCGGGGTCGAGCACGTCGATGTCGACCGAGACGTAGACCGGGCGCGAGCCCAGCCGGGTGCGGATCCGGTCGATGATCGTGTCCAGCGGACTCCGGGCGAAGTCGCGGCAGTGCACCGCGGCGAAGCCCATCTCCTCGCTCTCGTCGAGGTCCAGCCGCGAGTACAGCGGCCCCCGGATGCCGACGTGCATCGAGTGCTCGAAGTCGATGAGCCCTTCCTCGGACGCGCGGCGGAACGGGGTTCCGTGCGTGTAGGGAGCGCCGAAGTAGGTGTCCCACGTGTCGAGGTGCGCGTCGAAGTGCAGCACCGCGATCGGCCCGTGCCGCTCGTGCTGCACGCGTAGCAGCGGCAGGGCGATCGTGTGGTCCCCGCCCACCGTGACCAGCGTGCGGCGAGTGCCCGACAGCTCCCGGGCGCTGGTCTCGATGGTGCTGATGGCCTCGCCGATGTCGAACGGGTTCACCCCCAGGTCACCGGCGTCGGAGACCTGGCGCGCCGCGAACGGCTGGGCGTCCAGCGCCGGGTTGTACGGGCGCAGCAGCCGGGAGCTCTGCCGCACGTGGTTGGGGCCGAACCGGGCGCCGGGCCGGTAGCTGACCCCCGTGTCGAACGGAACGCCCCACACCAGAGCGTCGGCGTCGGGTACCTCGCCCAGCCTCGGTAGCCGGGCGAACGTCGTGTCGCCTCCGTACCGGGGCACGTGAGTGGAGTCCACTGGACCGATCGGCTCCGTCACTCCTCGCCTCCCTCGGACCGCGCGGCCAGGATCTCGGCCGCGGCGCGCTTGCCGGATTCGATGGCGCCGTCGATGAACGCGCGCCAAAGACGCGCGGTGTGCGAACCGCCGAAGTGCACCCGTCCCTCCGGCTCGCCGACGGCGATCTCGTACTTGGCGAACTGGCCGGCCCCGAAGGTCGCCCACGTTCCCTTGTTGAACTCGTCGTTGACCCAGTCGTGCGACTCGACGCCGACCACCTCGGCCTCCGGAGCGAACTCGCGCACCGCCCGCTGCACGTCGGCCGGGTCCGTGGTGTCGACCCGGTCGTGCTCCGGGGCGAAGCAGACCAGCACCACGCCCTCGTCGGTGGTGGCCATCGCACCGACGTAGTCGAAACCGGTTCCCCAGCCGAAGCCGCTGATGTCCTCGTCGACGTTGCGCGCCAACGCCCACACCTTCTGCCCCTGCCCGGCGTGGTTCTCCTGCGACATCATCTGCTTGGCCGTCGAGAGCCGGGGGCTGAACTCGATGTCCCGCCAGACGCCGACGGGGGTGGTCATCAGAACCCGGTCGGCCCGCACGGCGCCACCGTCGTAGCCGACCGTCACGCCCCCGTCGGTGGCGGTGACCTCGCGGACCGGGCTGGACAGCCGCAGTTCAGTCCCGCCGTCCGCGCGGATCGCCTCGGCCAGCGACACGGTGCCGTCGACGAACGTGTAGCCGAGCACGCTGGCCTGCACCATGCCCCACAGCGAGTTGTCCATCGCCGACAGCCAGCGGATGACGTCCAACGCCGACCCCGTTTCCTCGCCGGCGTTGGCGCAACCGCAGAACCACGAGACGATCAGTTCCTTGGCGTTGCCGGTCAGGCCCGCGTCCTCGGCCCACTGCCGGATCGGCACGTCGAGGTCGGCCAAGCCCTGTTCGGACAGCGGGCGCGTCGGGTCGATCCGCTCACCCGCCTCGACCAGTGCGCGCACCGCGTGTTCCAGCGCGCCGTACTGCTCCGGCGGCACCGGCAGCAGGGTGTCGAGCACCGTGCCGTGGTCGGACCAGGTCATCCGCCCGGGCAGCTCGCTGTCGGCGACCGGGACGCCGTAGCGCTGCACCTCGGCCCAGACGTGGGTCTGCTGCGGGACGATCCAGGTACCGCCCATCTCCAGGCCGAAGCCGCCGAGCGCTTCCGGCCTGTACCAGGTGGATCCGCCGATGCGGTCCCTGGCCTCCAGGACCAGCACGTTCTTACCGGCTTCCCGCAGTTCGCGGGCCGCGGTCAGCCCGGAGAACCCCGCGCCGATCACGACGACGTCGTAGTAGTCCATTCCTTGTGCTTTCTCGTTTCGCGGTGGGTGCCGGCTCAGGCGGATACGGCCCGGGCCGGGACTTCGTCGTCAGCTGCTTCCGGTACCGGCTGCGGGGAACCGATGGTCAGCAGCAGGTAGGCCACAGCGGTGGTGGCCGCGGCGAGCACGAAGCTCAGATCGATGCCGCGGGTCCACTCGATCAGCGGACCCCGGAACAGGGCGGTGTCGACCGACAGCAGGCCGACGGTCGAGCCGATCGCCCAGGCGGCCACGGCGCGGAGGTTCCAACCGGCCGTGAACCAGTAGAGGCCGCCGCGGGAGCGGCGGTTGTAGACCTGCAGGGAGTCCGGGTCGTAGACGCCGCGGCAGCGGCGGAAACCGATCAGCGTGATCACCGCCCACGGGGTGCCGATGGCGGTCAGCAGCAGGACGAACGCGGTGACCGCGTCCTGGGCGTCCCAGACGAAGTAGCCGAGGAACACCAGGGTCGTCGACACCGCCGAGGTCAGGAGCGTGGCCTCGACCCTGGACAGCGGCGGGATGATCGCGTCGAGGTCCAAGCCCATGCTGTAGATGAGCACGCCCGCGTTGCCGATCGTGCCGAACACGCCGCTGAGCAGCAGCGGGATCAGGAACCACAGCGGCGCCGCCGCCACCAGCGGCCCGACGTAGTCGTCGGCGGCGCGGGAGGCGAACGCGGTGAAGGTGCCGAACAGCTGCGGCACGAGCAGGCCGAGCACCATGCCCACGGCGGAGGCGGCGAAAACCTTGGCACCCGAGTAGCGCCGTGGTGAGACGTAGCGGCTGTAGTCGCCCAGCAGCGTGATGAACGCCATCGGACCGCTGAGCCCGGCGGCGACCGTCGACAGCGCCCAGGTCGTCCAGAAGTCCCCCATCAGGTAACCGCCGTCGACCACCGGGACCGTGCTGAACCGTCCCGCGTAGCCGAACAACCCCAGCACCATGAGCACCAGGGTGCCGAGCGCGACCCACTTGCTCATGCGCGTCAGCAATCGGTACCCGAAGATCGCGATCAGCACCGACAGCGCGGCCAGCACCGCGTAGGTCGCGGAATAGCTGGCACTGCCGTCGGGCAGGCCGAACAGCCGGTGCAGCGGACCGACGATCGCCGCACCGCCGGTCCACACCGTCAGCGCCGCGTAACCGAGCGAGAGCAGCAGTCCGATCATCGATCCGATGAGCCTGCCCCGCACCCCGAACGTGCCACCACTGCTGGTCGACAGGTTGGTGCCGGTCCGGAAGGACACCAGCGCGAGCGGGGCGACCAGCAGCGTGCCCAGCAGGGTACCGGCGACCATCGAGCTGACCGCGGGCCAGAACTCCAGTCCGAACGAGGCCGGCAGCCAGCCGAAGATGACCACGCCCAGGCACATGTTGGAACCCAGCAGGATGCCCACGACATCGCGTGGACGACCCGTTCGTTCCGTGTCCGGGAGCGTGCCGACCCCGTGTTTTTCGATCCCGGCGCCGCGCGGCGCGGAACCGGCATCCGGCAACGACGTTGTTTCCGGTGGCATCTGC
>NZ_JACGWZ010000002.1 GCF_014137975.1 Halosaccharopolyspora lacisalsi
GGGAAGCCCGTTCCCAGATGAGGTCTCCCACCCCCAGTGGGTTAAGGCCCCCACCCGACCAGTGGGTTGATAGGCCCGACATGCACGCACAGCAATGTGTTCAGTGGACGGGTACTAACCGGCCGAGGACTTACCCCACACCACACCGCACAGCACCACTACTCGCATCCACCATCCGGCTCTGAAACAACAACCCCCAACCCCATACAGACTTGTGGTCGGTGGCCACAGCGGGGCGGGACACGCCCGGACCCATCCCGAACCCGGAAGCTAAGCCCCCCAGCGCCCAAGGTACTGCACCCCCACGGGTGTGGGAGACTCGGACACCGCCGACCACATTCACAAGGAAGGGGCTACCGGTGGTTCCCGCGAACAGCGGGACCCCGGTAGCCCTTTTTCGTCGTGTACACGACGAGATGCTTCGTTCGTCACGGTTGCTCGACGTCCCCGAACTCGGCGGAGGACGAGCGGCTAAGCTGGTAAGTAGCCATTCTTTCGATGCTGCAGGAGGATCCGGTGGCCGGTTCCGAGGAGAGGTACGGCGAGGACCGCCGTGGAGCTGGAGCCGGTCGAGGTGACTCGAAGCGCGGTCACTCGCCGAACAACGGCACGGGTGGGAAGGACCGCCGCGACCAGGGACGAGGTTCGTCCGGTCGCGACGATCGTGGTGGAGGTCGACCCTCCGGCAACCGAGGTGCGGAGCGGGGCCGGTCCGGCGCGAACCAGGGACCGCGCGACCGCGGTGGCGCTGGTTCCGAGCGCAAATCCGGGGATCGGCGAGAGGGTGGCCCCCAGCAGCGCAACCGTAACCAGGGCTCCTCTTCTCAGGGCGACCGTCGTGGAAAGTCGTTCGACCGGGATCGTCGTGGTGGTCCGCCCGGCGGAGACCGCCGGAAGGACGAGCGTGGTGGTTCGGCCGGCGGCGACCGTGGATCCCGCCACTCGAACGAGCGGCGGGGCAAGCAAGGACCCCCTCGAAAACAAGGCGACCGTCCGCAGCGGGATCGACGTCGCGATGACCGGTCCGGTAGGGGTGCTTCCGGTGACGCGGCGGACATGAAGCCGGAAGCGCCGGAGCTGCCGGAGGACACCGACGCCTCCGAACTGCACACCGAGATTCGGCGTGAACTCCGTGCGCTCTCCAAGGGCTTGGCGGACAAGGTGGCCGGCCACCTCGTCGCAACCGGAAACCTGATCGACACCGATCCCGAGCAGGCGTTGACGCACGCGCGTTACGCGCGTAAGCGCGCTTCGCGGGCCCCCTCCGTGCGGGAGGCAGCCGGACTCGCCGCCTATCGAAGCGGTGAGTGGAACGAGGCGCTGTCCGAACTTCGTGCGTCCCGCCGCATGGGCGGAGGTTCGGGACACTTGGCGATCATGGCCGACTGCGAGCGCGCGCTGGGACGACCGGAACGCGCCATCGACCTCGGTCGTAGCCCGGAAACGGCGGAGTTGTCGCAACAGGAAGCGGTGGAGCTGCGCATCGTGACGGCCGGAGCCCGACGTGACCTGGGCCAGGTCGAGGCTTCGGTGGTGAGTTTGCAGACGGCCGAGCTCGATCCGCAGCGGCAGGAGTCGTGGAGTGCGCGGCTGTTCTACGCTTACGCCGACAATCTCCTGGCCGCCGAGCGCGTGCAGGAAGCGTTCACCTGGTTCGTTCACGCCGCTCATGCCGACGACGACGGTGAGACCGACGCCCCCGAGCGTCTCGACGAGCTCGTCGTGCGACTGGGCGGTCCCGAGATGGCCGAGGAACTGGTCGCCGAGGCCGAGTCCAATGATCCGAACGTCGTCGAATCCTCGGAGGACGAGGGCCCGGAGGGAGGCTCCGCCACATCGTGACGGGCACATTGCTCGATCATCACGACGCCGTACTGCTCGATCTGGACGGCACGGTGTATCGCGGCGGCCGACTCGTTCCCGGTGCGGGGGAAGCGATCGGTGCCGCGCACGGTGGTGCGGCCGTGCTGCGCTACGTGACCAACAATGCCTCGAAGCCGCCCGAAGCGATCGCCCGGCAACTGACCGATTTCGGCCTCGAAGCCGAGTCGGCCGAGGTCAGCACGAGCGCTCAGGCCGCTGCGGCGCTGCTGGCCGCTGAACTCCCGCCCGAAACACCTGTCCTCGTGGTCGGTACGGCCGCGCTGGAGTCCGAGATACGCGCGGTGGGGCTCGCCGCGGTGCGCGAGCACTCCGAGCACCCCGCCGCCGTGGTGCAGGGGCATTCACCCGAGACGAGCTGGCGAGACCTTGCCGAGGCGTGTCTGGCCATCCGTGCCGGTGCGCTGTGGGTGGCCTCCAACGACGACGCCACGTTGCCCGGCGAGAGTGGGGAGTTGCCCGGCAACGGAGCGATGGTGGAGGCACTGACCGCTGCCACCGGTCGGACCCCCCGGGTGGCGGGCAAACCGCAGCGGCCGTTGCTGGACCGCGCGGTCGATTCAGCAGGGGGATCTCGACCGGTGATGGTGGGTGATCGGCTGGAAACCGACATCGCCGGAGCGGTACGGGCTCGGATGCCTTCGCTGATGGTGCTGACCGGAGTCAGCACCCCGGCGGACCTGCTCGCGGCCGCCGAGGACTGTCGCCCTGACTACGTCGCCTCCGACCTGGCCGCACTGCACCGTGCCCCCGAGGAGTCCGCGATCGGGGAGCATCCGGCCTGGAAGGTCCGGGTCCAGGACTGTACCCTCACGCTCGCCAGCGCCACCGCTTCGGAAGTCGCTCCGTTGCCGGCGCTGCGAGCCCTGTGCTCGGCATGGTGGTCGGTGGGTTCCGGCCCGGTGCGGGTACGGGGTGATGACGATGACGCCCGCGAGGCGCTACGGCGGTTGGAACTGACTGATACGGACACTCCTCGGCTGTCGACGGACGACTGACAGCGGTCGAGCGTCACGTTCGATACCGTGGAGAACACCGTCGTGCATCATCCGACGGCGTGAGAAATGGAAGCGGGGAGAAGATGACCTCTCCAGCAGGCCGGCATGGCGATACCGATCCGGCGGTGTTGTCCGCTGCGGGTGGTTCGGAGGAGACGCAGGGTGCCGAACAGGCCGTCGCCGAGGCACTCGCCGGGTTGAACGGCTTGGACGAACTGCCCGTCTCCGAGCATGTTTCGCGGTTCGATGCCGTGCACACCGCGCTCACCGACGCGCTGAGCAAGGCCGAGAACCTGCTGTCCGGTTCCAGTAGCGAAGCCGGGAGTTGAAGCGGTGCCACGAAAGGTGCGCCTGGACGCGGAACTGGTACGGCGTGGACTGGCTCGCTCGCGCGAACACGCTTCGGAACTCATCTTCGCGGGACGAGTCACCATACGCGGGTTCGCCGCGCACAAGGCGGCCACGGCGGTGCAGACCGATGCGCCGGTGGTGGTCGCCGACGACGTCGACGATCCGGGATGGTCCTCCCGGGGGGCGCACAAGTTGTTGGGTGCCCTGGAAGCGTTCGAGCCCGCGGGACTGACCGTCGCCGACCGGCGCTGCCTCGACGCGGGAGCCTCGACTGGAGGTTTCACCGACGTACTCCTGCGCCGCGGGGTGCGCGAGGTCGTGGCGGTCGACGTCGGATACGGCCAGCTGGATTGGAAGTTGCGCACCGACGAACGGGTGCGGGTCCACGACCGAACGAACATCCGGGCCCTGTCGAGCACCGACATCGACGGTGCGGTCGACGTGGTCGTGGCCGATCTCTCGTTCATTTCGCTGCGGTTGGTGCTTCCGGCGCTGACCGCGTGCAGTCGTTCCGGAGCCGACCTGGTGTTGATGGTCAAACCCCAGTTCGAGGTGGGAAAGCAGCGACTGGGGGCCGGCGGTGTCGTGCGTGACTCGCAGCAGCGGGCCGAGGCGGTGCTGGAGGTGGTGAACCTCGCCGAGAACAACGGGCTCGGGCTGATGGGAGTCGTGGCCAGTCCGTTGCCCGGTCCCTCCGGCAATGTCGAGTACTTCCTCTGGCTACGGGACGCGGCAGCGGGTCGCGGTGACCCCGAGACCCTGGTCACCGAGGCGGTCCGGCAGGGACCGCAGGGGCCGCAGACCCAGGGCACACCGGGCGGCGCCGGTGGTCGAGCCGAGCAGCAACGCCAGGGGGGTGCGGGGTGACCAGGGAAATACTGCTGGTGGTGCACACGGGAAGGCAGCACAACCTCGGTATGGCGGAGAAGGTCGCGGGCCAGCTGATCGGGTCCGGGATGCGGCTGCGCGTGCTGGCCGGGGAAGCGCCCGATCTCAGCCCTGAGTGCTACACGGAGGTGGTGGCACCGAGCTCGAAGGCCGCGGAGGGCACTGAGCTGGTGCTCGTCCTCGGGGGTGACGGGACGCTGCTGCGCGCCGCCGAGCTCGCTCGCGTGGCGGGCGTTCCGGTTTTCGGTGTGAACCTGGGCCGGGTCGGCTTCTTGGCCGGTGCGGACTTCGACGCCCTGGACGAAGCGGTCGATGCCGTGATCGAGGGGCGCTACCACGTCGAGGAGCGGATGACGGTCGACGTGACGGCGTGGCTGGACAGCCGAGTGCTGGCCCGTACCTGGGCGCTCAACGAGGCCAGCGTCGAAAAGAGCAGCCGGGAGCGGATCCTGGACGTGGTCGTCGAGGTGGACGGACACCCCGTGTCCGCGTTCGGCTGCGACGGAGTGCTGTGCTCGACCCCCACGGGATCCACCGCTTACGCGTTCTCGGCGGGGGGTCCGGTGATCTGGCCGGAGGTGCGGGCGCTGCTGGTCGTACCGAGCAATGCGCACGCGCTGTTCTCGAGGCCGTTGGTGGTCTCGCAGGATTCCCTGTTGGCGCTGGAGATCGACGCGCAGGGGCACGATGCCGTGCTGTGCTGCGACGGCCAGCGGCACTTCGATCTCCCGGCCGGTGCCAGGGTGGAGGTCGTGGAGGGCGAGACCCCGCTGCGGCTCGTGCGGTTGTACGACGCCTCGTTCACCGATCGGCTGGTGCGCAAGTTCGAACTCCCGGTACACGGGTGGCGCGGTCCGGGGCGGTAGTCGATCACCGCGCTCGTCGGTGAGGTTCAATACGGGTGTGGCAGGCGTCGTCGGGTGGTCCGGCCAGCTAGGGTGCGGAACTGTGTTGGCGGAGATGCACATCCAGGGGCTTGGGGTGATCGACGACGCCACGCTCGAACCGCACCGCGGCTTGACCGTGGTGACGGGTGAGACCGGCGCCGGAAAGACGATGGTGGTCACGGGGCTGCACCTGCTCGGAGGGGGGAGGGCGGACAGTTCCCGGGTGCGGGCGAGTTCGAAGCGGGCGGTGGTCGAGGGCCGATTCCTGACGGCGAGCGACGCACCCGCTGTGCGGGTCGCGGCGGATGCGGGGGCCGATACCGACGATGACGGAAGTCTGATCGCGCTGCGGCAGGTCACCGCCGAAGGCCGGTCGCGGGCGCACCTGGGGGGACGGTCGGTGCCCAACGCGGTGCTGTCCGAGCTGGCCGAACAGGTACTGGCGGTGCACGGGCAGAACGATCAGCTGCGGTTGCTGCGCCCGGCCGAACAGCGAGCCGTGCTGGACCGCTTCGCCGGGGACGAGGTCGCCGGTCCGCTCGCCGAGTACCAGCGGGTCCGAGCGAAGTGGACCGAGACGGTACGGGAGCTGACCGAGCGCACCGAGCGCTCCAGGGAAATGGCCAGGGAAGCCGACTTGCTGCGGCACGGGGTTTCCGAGATCCGCGCCGTGGCACCGGAGCCGGGCGAGGATCACGCGCTGGTGGACGAGGCCGCCAGGCTCGCCGACGTCGATCAGCTTCGTGACACGGCCGCCGGTACCCAGGCCGCGGTCAGCGGCACCGCGGACGACGACTCCGACACCGCCAGCGCGTTGAGCCTGGTCGCCGAGGCGCGACGTCGTGTGGCCGCGGTCGAGGACCCCGCCCTTCGGGAACTCGAGCCGCGACTGGCCGAGGCCGCCGCGGTTCTGGTCGACGTCGGTGCGGAGCTGGGAAGTTACCTCGACCGGCTGGAGGCCGATCCGGACCGGTTGGAGCAGGTGCTGGCCCGACAGGCCGAGTTGAAGCAGCTGACGAAGAAGTACGCCGCCGACGTCGACGGTGTGCTGGCCTGGGCCGCGGAGGCGGAGGAGCAGCTGTCCGGCATGGACACCTCGGAGGAGGCCCTGGCGGCCTTGGCCGCACGGCGTGACGAGCTGGCCGAGGAACTCGCCGGGCACGCTCGGGACCTGTCCGCGGCGCGTCGTCGGGCGGCCGGCGATCTTGCCGCGGCCGTCACCGAGGAGCTCACGGGGTTGGCCATGGGGCAGGCCCGGGTCGAGGTCGGCGTGGAACCCCGGCAGGCCGAACGCGGTGATTCCGCCGCCCTGCCCGTCGACGGCAGCACGCTGCACGCCGGACCGGAGGGAGTCGACGAGGTCGAACTGCGTCTGGTCGCGCATTCCGGGGCTCCGGCGCTGCCGGTCCACAAGGGTGCTTCCGGGGGCGAGCTGTCCCGTGTGATGTTGGCGCTGGAGGTGGTGCTCGCCGGGGCAGACACCGTGCCGACCCTCGTTTTCGACGAGGTCGACGCAGGAGTGGGAGGACGCGCCGCCGTGGAGGTGGGACGGCGGCTGGCGCGGTTGGCCCGCACGCACCAGGTCATCGTCGTCACGCACCTTCCCCAGGTGGCGGCCTACGCCGATCGGCATCTCGTCGTCGACAAGGGATCCGGCGAGGGGGGTCTGACGCGCAGCGACGTGCGTGCTGTCGCCGACGAGCAGCGGGTGACGGAGCTGGCTCGGATGTTGGCCGGACTGGATTCCACGGAAACGGGGAAGGCCCACGCGGAGGAACTGCTCGCCACGGCGGCCAAGCACAAGAGCGAAGCTCCGCCCGCGGCCTCCTAGGGGCGCGGCGAACGCTTCGGGGACGGTGGATCCGGCGCTGATACCGCGGTCCGCACGATGTGGCGCGAGTGGGTGAGCGATCACTGGTCCGAATGGACCAAGAGTCCCGGCGTGGCGCGCTGTCATTGGGTCACATGTTTGTCACCATCGGTATATGAGAATCAGCGGCCTGCTTGGCAACAGGCAGGAGGACCTGCCCGGTGTCGTCGGACCCGCCAGGATCCAGCGGCGACCGGGTGGCCTGCCGGAAAAGATCGGCCCCGGTGACATCGCCGTGCTCGATCAGGCGGACTTGGACCGGCGAACCGCGGAAGCCCTGATCGAGACCGAGGTGGCGGGAGTCATCAACGCGGCTCCCTCCATCTCGGGGAGATTTCCCAGCCTCGGTCCCGAGATACTGCTCGCCGCCGGGGTGACGTTGGTCGACGGCGTGGGCAAGCAGGGGCTGGAGCACATCAGGGACGGTGCCGTGCTGTGGCTGCACGAAGGCGGTGTCTTCCTGGATGAGCGATCCGGCCAGCGGGAGATCGCTCGCGGTACGGAGCAGGACGCCGATTCCGTGGCCGAGGCGATGATCGAGGCCAAGGCCGGGATGTCGGCGCAGTTGGAGGCTTTCTCGGCCAACATCGTCGAGTTCCTGAGCAGGGAACGCATGCTGGTACTCGAAGATATCGGCGTGCCCGAGTTGGTGGTGCCGATCGAGGGCAGGCATGCGTTGGTGCTGGCGCCGGGATACGGCCACACCGAGGACCTGCGGCGACTCCGGCGCTACATCGGCGAGCAGCGGCCGGTGCTCATCGGTGTCGACAGGGGCGCCGACACCCTGTTCCGGGCCGGCTACCGTCCCGACGTGATCGTCGGTGACCCCGGCGGGATCGACACCGAGACGCTTCGCGGGGGCGGGGAGGTCGTGGTGCCGGCCTCCCTCGACGGTCATGCCCCCGGCCTCGAACGGATCCAGGACCTCGGTGTCGGAGCGGTCACGTTCCCCGCGTCGGGGAACGCGGAGGACCTGGCCCTGTTGCTGGCCGACGCCAACGGTGCCGAGCTGGTGGTCACGATCGGTTTCCAGGCGACGCTGCACGAGTTCCTCGACGGGGGGCGCTCGGGTTCGAACCCCTCCACCTTCCTCACCCGACTGAAGTTGGGCAGCAAACTCGTCGACGGCGGGACCGTGGCGAGCCTGCACCGCGGCGGGGCCTCCGTCGGCGTGGTGACGTTCCTGGTGCTGGCCGCGATGCTGGCGATGCTGGCGGCGCTGGCGGTGTCCGGACTGGCCGCCCCCTGCGTCGACGTCGTCGTGGGTACTGCCGAGACCTTGATCGACTTCGTCGGGGGGTTTTTCGCGTGATTTCCTTGCGATACCACGTCGTTTCGATCGCCTCGGTGTTCCTGGCCCTGGCCGTGGGCGTGCTCATGGGATCCGGCTCGGTCAGCCAGACTCTGTTGTCCGGTGTCTTCGGTCAGCGGGACTCGCTGAGCAAGCAGGTGAGTCACTTGCGTGGCGAGCTCGATACCACCCACGGTGAGCTCGCCGACGCGCGGCAGTTCGGTTCGGCCGTGGCACCGTTGGCGGTTCGGGGAGCGCTGGAGAAGCGCAGTGTCGTGGTGATCACGGCGCCGGACGTGGCTCCGCGGCACCACGACGCGATGAAGAAGCTGCTGACCTCGGCGGGCGCGGAGGTGACCGGTACGCTGCGATTCACCGACAGGGTTACCGACCCCGCCAGGGCCGGACAGTTGCGCGACGTGGTCACCCGGCTGCTTCCCGCAGGTGTACGACTTCCCGTGACGGCGGACCCGGGCACGCTGGTCGGTGGTCTGCTCGGTCCGCTGGCGTTGCTGGATCCACGCACCGACCACCCGCAGTCGTCTCCGCAGGAACGCGCGGCGGCACTGTCCGGGTTGTCCGAGGGCGGCTTCCTGCGTGCCTCGCCGGAGCTCCGTCCCGCGCAGCTGGCCGTCGTCCTTACCGGTGGAGATCGGACGGACAGCGGTCCGCGGGCCGCGTCGACGATGTTGGCCAGGTTGGCCGCGCAGGTGGACCGATCCGGGGCAGGTGCCGTGTTGGCCGGTATGGCCGCCTCGGAGAACGGCACGGTGGAGATCGCGCGTGCGGACAGGGCGATCTCGTCGACGTTGTCCACCACGGATCACGCGGGCACGGCATCGGGTCGGGTGGCCACCGTCCTGGCGTTGCGCGAGCAGCTGAGTGGGAAGTCCGGTCACTACGGTGTGTCGGGAAGTGCCGAAGGACCCGTCCCGCGACTTCGTGGTTGAGCTTTCCCGTCTGATTACGGAGAGTTGTTTCGAGTGGCCGTGCGGCACCGGTGACGTGTCGCCCGGAGGGGCGTTGAGCAGCGAATTGGCCGATTTCGGCGACTGGCCGGGGGCACTGCGGACGCCGCTGTTCGTGGGATAGACTGGAATCCCGTGGGAGCGACGGTACCGGCCGTCCTGCCAGCGCAAATCATCGGCCCGGCGACAGCGTTGACCACGGGAGCCTTTTTTGGTGTCGCAAGCACACACGATCAAACACGTTTTCGTTACGGGAGGCGTGGCCTCCTCGCTCGGTAAGGGGCTCACGGCTTCCAGCCTGGGTGAGCTGCTGACTTCCCGTGGACTGCGGGTCACGCTGCAAAAGCTCGACCCCTATCTCAATGTCGATCCCGGAACGATGAACCCGTTCCAGCACGGCGAGGTGTTCGTCACCGAGGACGGCGCCGAGACCGACCTCGACATCGGTCACTACGAGCGGTTCCTGGACCGCGCGCTGACCCGCAACGCCAATGTCACGACCGGCCAGGTCTACTCCTCGGTGATCGCCAAGGAGCGCCGGGGCGAGTACCTCGGTGACACGGTCCAGGTGATCCCCCACATCACCGACCAGATCAAGTCCCGCATCTACGCGATGGCCGACCCCGACGAGGACGGGCTCACTCCCGACGTGGTGATCACCGAAGTCGGCGGCACCATCGGTGACATCGAGTCCCTGCCGTTCGTGGAGGCCTGCAGGCAGGTTCGGCACGACGTCGGCCGGGACAACTGCTTCTTCCTGCACGTGTCCCTGGTGCCGTACCTGGCGCCTTCGGGGGAGCTGAAGACGAAGCCGACCCAGCATTCCGTGGCCGAGCTGCGCAACATCGGTATCCAGCCGGACGCCCTGGTCTGCCGTGCCGACCGCGAACTGCCGGAGGAACTCAAGCGCAAGATCGCGCTGATGTCCGACGTCGATTCCGACGGGGTCGTGACGTGCCCGGACGCGCCCTCGATCTACGACATCCCCCGCGTGCTGCACTCCGAGGGGCTCGACGCCTACCTGGTTCGCCGGCTCGGGCTGCCGTTCCGTGACGTGGACTGGTCGGTGTGGGGCGACTTGTTGGAGCGCGTGCACAACCCCACCGAGAAGGTGCGGATCGCTCTGGTCGGCAAGTACGTCGACCTGCCCGACGCCTACCTCTCGGTCACCGAGGCCCTGCGCGCCGGTGGCTTCGCCCACCGTGCCAAGGTCGAGATCTCCTGGATTCCCTCGGACACGTGCGAAACCGAGTCGGGCGCGGCTCACGCGCTGGCGGGGATGGACGGGGTCCTCATTCCCGGCGGGTTCGGCGTGCGGGGTATCGAGGGCAAGCTCGGAGCCATCCGCTACGCCCGTACTCACAGCATTCCGACCTTGGGGCTGTGCCTGGGGCTGCAGTGCATGATGATCGAGACCGCTCGCGACCTGGCCGGACTGAATCAGGCCAACTCCACCGAGTTCGAGGAGCCCTGCCAGCATCCGGTGATCAGCACCATGGCCGACCAGCACGACGTGCTGGCCGGGGATCGCGACATGGGCGGCACCATGCGGCTCGGTTCCTACCCGGCGCGTCTGCAGGCCGGTTCGATCGTGGCCGAAGCCTACGGCGAGTCCGAGGTGGCCGAACGCCATCGGCACCGCTACGAGGTCAACAACGCCTACCGGGATCGGTTGAGCAAGGCCGGACTGGTGTTTTCCGGGACGTCACCGGACGACAGGCTCGTCGAGTTCCTCGAACTCCCGCGCGAGGAGCACCCCTTCTTCGTCGGTACTCAGGCCCACCCGGAGTACAGGAGCCGCCCGACCCGTCCGCACCCGCTGTTCGCCGCTTTCGTGCGTGCCGCGCTGGATTACCGGGCGGCCGAGCGGTTGCCGGTGGAACTGCCCGAGACCGGTCAGACCACGGTGGCCGCGAGCGTGTGAGCACGTGCCGCCTAGAGTGGCCGTGTGCAGACGAGTGACAACAGCGCCGATGGTGGCGAAGCGGTGACACGGACCAACGGCGAGCACGAGTTCCGGGCGTTGTCCAGCACCGACCTGTACGTGGGGGGCATTCTGGCCCTGCGGGCCGACGAGGTCGCCATGCCGGGAGGCAGGCGGGCTCGTCGTGAGGTCGTGGAGCATTCGGGGGCGGTGGCCGTCGTCGCGCTCGACGAGCACGATCGGGTCGTGCTGATCCACCAGTACCGGTACCCGCTCGATCGCAGACTGTGGGAGCTTCCGGCCGGCCTGCTGGACGTCGCAGGTGAGGACCCGCTGCACACCGCGCAGCGGGAACTCGCCGAGGAGGTCGGTCTCGCGGCCAGCGACTGGTCGGTGCTGGTCGACATCGCCTCCTCCCCGGGTTTCACCGACCAGTCCGAACGGATTTTCCTGGCACGGGGACTGTCCGAGGTGGACCGGCCGTCCGCCGTCGGTGACGAGGAGGCGGATCTCGTGATCCGCCGCGTACCGCTGGACGACGCGGTCCGCGACGTCTTCGCCGGTGAGATCGTCAACGCTCCGGCCGTCTCCGGCCTGCTGGCGGCTCAGGCCGTGCGGGCGGGACGAGCCACCGCCCGTTCCGCCCAGGCGCTGTGGCGTGATCGGCCGACCCGGTTCACCGCGCGGGAGCGGTGACGGGACGGGGGATCAGTCCCTCAGCCGTCGGCCGGACGCGTCGGTGGTCGGGTTGGACAGGATGACGATCCCGTCGACCACGCACCACACGAAGGCGGCGAGCGTCCCGAGTCCGCAGGGCAGGATTCCCACCCAGAAGAGCAGCAGCTGTCCCACGGCGATGCCGGTGTGTCCGGTGTAGAAACGTCCCACCCCGAAGGGCAGGAAAATCTGCAACAGTCCCGCGGCGAGCTTCGACTTGTCCGAGGTCTGGTACTGCGGAGGAAACCCGGGCTGGGGGACGGGGTGAGCGGAGCCGGGAGGAGCGGGAGCGGGCGGCGGCATGGGCGGGACGAAGGCGACCGGTGGTGCGAGTGGATGCGGACCGGGAAGATCCTCGAACAACGAGCCGAGCTCGTTGGCGGTTCGAGCGCTCACGGCCTTGGAGACGCGCTCGTCGTACTCGTGGATGTCGATGCGGCCTCGGGAGGAGTGCTCCTGTAGCGCGCGCATCGCCCGTTCCCGTTCGGCGTCGCCGATGCGCTGCTCGCCGGATTGTCCGGGGGTGGTCACGGACGCTACGGTAGTCGACTTCGCGGTGTCACGGGCCGGTTCGCCCGTCGCGTCACTCTTACGGCCGACTGTTCGTATCCTGCTGTCGGTGAGGACCTTTCGCGAAGGAGCTGCGGCGGTGCGAGGCTTTGAACATCTGCCGGACGGGTTGCGAGCAGTGATCACCGATTACCTGCACCACCTGGCGGTGGAACGCGGAACGGCCCGCAGCACCCTGGATTCCTACGCCCGGGACCTGCGGCGCTACGCCGACCACCTGCTCGCCGACGGTGTCCGCGCACTCGGCGACGTCGGTGCCGAACAGGTCACCGATTTCCTGGTGCGACTCCGTCGGGGTGATGCGGACCGGACTCCGCTGGCGCCGTCGTCGGCGGCCCGCGCCCTGGTGGCGGCACGTGGTCTGCACCGCTTCGCCCAGGCCGAGGGAGTGGTGGCCACGGACGTGGCGCGTGAGGTGTCTCCTCCCTCCCCACCACAGCGGCTTCCGAAGGCGTTGCCGGTCGACGACGTGCTGCGACTGCTCGACAGCGCTGGTGGCGACGATCAGCGCGGGCTCCGGGACCGCGCCCTGCTGGAGTTGCTGTACTCCTCGGGCGCCCGCATCTCCGAGGTGGTGGGATTGGACCTCGACGATGTCGACGCCACGGAACGAACGGTGCTGCTCGACGGAAAAGGCGGACGACAGCGGCTGGTCCCGGTAGGACGTCCCGCTTTGCGAGCTCTGGACGCGTACTTGGTGCGCGCGCGTCCGACGCTGGTGGATCGCGGCGGGGGGAGTGCTGCCGTGTTCCTGAATTCGCGCGGCACCCGACTGTCGCGGCAGAGTGCCTGGAACGCGCTGAAAACCGCTGCACGACGTGCGGACATCACCGAAGAGGTCTCCCCGCACGTACTGCGTCACTCTTTCGCCACCCACTTGCTGGAAGGCGGTGCCGACGTCCGAGTGGTGCAGGAATTGCTGGGGCACGCCTCGGTGACGACGACGCAGGTGTATACCTTGGTTACGGTGAACGCGTTGCGCGAGGTGTATGCGACGGCGCATCCGCGCGCGCACGATTGAGCGGCGTGTTCGGCGGAAAGTCCGGACTGTGCGGGCCGCGGGAGGAGCATGTGGTGGGGAGAACCACTGCCAACACATTGAGGACGTCACGGCGAGCCGCGTTGCCGCTGGTCGTGAAAGCCGCTTAGGCTGCGCTCGTAGAGCCACAGGCCCGATTGACACCGGCAGACGAAGGAGTCGGATCGCCATGTCGACACCGCAGCCCTCCGCCGACGGGCGGTCCCGGGGCGCGGTCGACCTGAGCATCGCCCCCGAAAAGACCGACGCCCCCGGTGGGGAGGTTGGCAATTCCCGCGGCCTCGGCGAGACCGCGGGGCCCACCGGTAGGCCGCGGCGCCACATTCCCGAACCGCCGATGCTGGACAAGCACGGACCAGCGGTGGTGCTGGCCATGTGCAACCAGAAGGGCGGTGTCGGCAAGACCACCTCGACGATCAATCTCGGGGCCGCGCTGGCCGAGTACGGACGACGGGTACTGCTGGTCGACTTCGATCCCCAGGGCGCTCTTTCGGTGGGCTTGGGAGTCCAGCCCCACCAGCTGGAGCAGACGGTCTACAACGTCATCATGGAGCGTTCCGTCGGCCTCTCCGACGTGGTACGTGGCACCAGCGTGGCGGGGATGGACCTGTTACCCAGCAACATCGACCTCTCCGCGGCCGAGGTGCAGCTCGTGTCCGAGGTCGGTCGGGAGCAGACGCTGGGACGTGTGCTGCACCCGGCGACGAAGGAGTACGACTACATCCTCGTGGACTGCCAGCCGTCCCTGGGGCTGCTCACGGTCAACGCGCTGGCCGCGGCCGACGCGGTCATGATCCCGCTGGAGTGCGAGTTCTTCAGCCTCCGCGGGGTCGCGCTGCTGATGGACACCATCGAGAAGGTGCAGGACCGGCTCAATCCCCGGCTGGAGATCAGCGGCATCCTGGCCACGATGTTCGATCCGCGTACGTTGCACTCGCGGGAGGTGATGTCCCGGGTCGTCGAGGCCTTCGGCGACATCGTGTTCGACAGCGTCATCAATCGCACGGTGCGCTTCCCGGAGACGACCGTGGCGGGGGAGCCCATCACGCGCTGGGCGCCGCAGTCGTCCGGCTCCGAGTCCTACCGCTCGCTGGCCCGCGAAGTGATATCGAGGTGATGGTCCCGTAGCGCGGTCGGCGAGGTCTGGCATCCTGGAGTGGGGCCGAGGTGCCGCGTCGAAATCCGGGTGGGGGCGTGCGAAATGGTTGTGGCATCCGCGCCGGATGAGCCAGCAGCCGAGCAGGAGCTGTCGTCGTCCGGCCGTTTCACCGTGCGGCTGGAGAATTTCGAGGGCCCCTTCGACCTGCTGTTGCAGCTGATCTCACAACACCGGCTCGACGTGACCGAGGTGGCGCTGCACCGGGTGACCGACGAGTTCATCGCCTACACCAAGGAACTGGGTGAGCGCTCGGACCTGGATGAGATCACCGAGTTCCTCGTGGTGGCCTCGACCCTGCTCGACCTCAAGGCAGCACGACTCGTGCCCTCCGCGGAGGTGGAGGACGAGGAGGACCTCGCCCTGCTGGAGGCACGCGACCTGCTGTTCGCCCGGCTGCTGCAGTATCGCGCCTACAAGCAGGTGGCGGCGGTGTTCGCCGAGTGGGAGGCCGGCGCACTGCGTCGCTATCCTCGTTCGGTGTCGGTGGAGGACCGCTTCGCCGGGCTGCTGCCCGAAGTCGTGCTGGGAGTGGACCGGGACGGGCTCGCCGAAGTGGCCGCGGCCGTGTTCCGGCCCAAGCCGCCACCGGAGGTCTCGCTCGAGCACCTGCATCAGCATCGGATCTCGGTTCGTGAGCACGTGGCCGTGCTGCGCGTGCTGCTCGCCGAACGCGGGACGGCGGCCTTCACCGATCTGACCACCGACTGCGATCACGGTATCGAGGTCGTCGCGCGGTTCCTGGCGCTGCTGGAGTTGTATCGGGACACCGTGGTCCTGTTCGAGCAGGAGGACCCGTTGGGGGCGTTGACGGTGCACTGGGTCGGCGGCAGTGCGCAGCAGGCTCGCGAGCAGGCCGAGGTCGAGGCGGCAGGGGCCGGCGGTGACGAGGAAGAGGAGTACGGGTGAGCGAGAGCGGTGCTGTCGACGCGGTGGGGGAGCGGAGCACTCCGGAACCGGGTGAGTCGGAGGAGTCCGAACGTCCGGACCCGGCGCAGGACGCACGGACACCCCCGGATCTCGACACGGACGCGGCGCTGGACTCCGCGTTGGAGGCGCTGCTGCTCGTGGTCGACGTGCCCGCCGCGGAGGAGCTGCTGGCAGATGTGCTGAAGCAGCCCGTCGAGCGGGTCGGTACCGCGCTGCGGCGTTTGGCCGAGCAGTACACGCGAGAGGAACGGGGCGTCGACCTGCGCAAGGTCGGTGACGGGTGGAGGTTCTACACCCGCGACACCTACGCCCCCTACGTGGAACGTTACTTGTTGGACGGCCGACGGGCGAAACTGACGCGGGCGGCGCTGGAAACCCTGGCGGTGATCGCCTACCGCCAACCGGTGACGCGTTCGCGGGTGGCGGCGGTACGCGGTGTCAACGTCGACGGGGTCATCCGTACCCTATTGGTACGTGGCCTTCTCGAAGAGGCCGGAACCGACCCGGAAACCGGCGGTCTCCTGTACTGCACGACCGAACTGTTCCTCGAACGGCTCGGCCTGTCCTCACTCAAGGAATTGCCGCCGCTCGCCCCGTTGTTGCCCGAAGTGGATGCGATCGATGATGTCTGAACACCCTGACCGGACCGGGAAGCCCGGTACGGGTTCCGCCGGTACCGCCGAGGGCGGAGTACGCCTGCAGAAGCTGCTGTCCCAAGCCGGTGTCGCCTCCCGGCGGGCCTCGGAGCAGATGATCACCGAAGGTCGGGTCGAGGTCAACGGCCGGCCGGTCCTCGAGATGGGAGTGCGCGTCGACCCGGCCGTGGACAAGGTCCACGTGGACGGGACCCGTGTGGTGGTCAACCGCGAGGCGACGTATCTGCTGCTGAACAAGCCGACGGGGATCCTGTGCGCGATGTCCGACGACCAGGACAGGCCCTGCATCGGTGACTACCTCGGTGAGCGGCAGGGGCGCCTGTTCCACGTCGGCAGGTTGGACGTCAACACCGAGGGCCTGCTACTGCTGACCAATGACGGTGAGCTGGCGAATCGGCTCATGCACCCCTCTTATCAGGTGGCCAAGACGTATTTGGCGGAGGTTCCCGGGCCGGTGCCCAAGGACCTGG
Source organism: Halosaccharopolyspora lacisalsi (assembly GCF_014137975.1). Lineage (GTDB taxonomy): Bacteria > Actinomycetota > Actinomycetes > Mycobacteriales > Pseudonocardiaceae > Halosaccharopolyspora > Halosaccharopolyspora lacisalsi. The sequence goes on from NZ_JACGWZ010000002.1 coordinate 16,597, forward strand.
GGCGGACCCTGAAAAACGGCATCGAGCTCGACGACGGGCTGGCCGCCATCGACGGTTTCCGGCTCGTCGACGTCGAGCAGGGACGCGCCCTCGTCGAGGTGGTCCTGCACGAGGGACGCAAGCACATCGTGCGCCGGCTGTTGAAGGCCGCCGGGCACCCGGTTCAGCGCTTGGTGCGGACCGCGGTGGGCACCGTGCGGCTGTCCAACGAGCGCCCCGGCGCGATTCGTCGGCTCGACGGCAACGAGGTCGGCAGCCTCTACAAGGCCGTGGGCATGTGAGTTCGGCCGGAGGCGGCTCCGGCGCTGGACGAACCGCCGTGTCACCGGTCCGATGACGGCCATGAGCAGCCCGTGGGCCGTGGGGAGAGCGGCGAGCTCACCGGTGATGGCACCGGATCCCACGGCCGGCCAGGCCCGCGATGACGATGGAGACCTCGGGCGACCGGGGCCGGCCCCGGCTCGGGCGCACCCCAACCGGTCGCCCCCTGCATCCGGGCGGTGAACCATCCCGTGGCGACCTTCGTGACGGTGGTGGTCACGGCCAGCATCAGGGCGAGCGCCCGGAGGAGGAACACCTCGGGGTCGGGACTGCGCACCAGGGTCGAGACGTGCTTGCCGAAGCGCAGGGCGATGACGAGCACCAGCGTGATCACGATCGGGGAGATCCCCACGGCGGTCAGACCGCCGAGAAAGCTGACTCCCGCCAGCAGCGCGGTCAGGATCGGTGGGTACACCGCCATCGCGAGGCCCTCGAAGACCGGGATCGACAGCACCACCGGGGTTTCCCGGTTACCGAGTCGCCCAGGACCTTGGCCACGATCCCCGAGGACGAGATGTAGGTGATCCCGGCCACGGCCAGGGCGCCGAGCGGTCCCCACCCGAGCAACAGCGCCACGAGCGCTCCGGGAGCGGCGTTGAGGACGAGATCGAGCAGACCGGCCAGCCACGAGCGCCGTAGGCCGGTGACCAGCTCGCTCGCGGAGCACTCCAGCCCCGGCAGGAGCAGCAGGAGCACGACCTCCGTCTCCGATGCGATCTCGATGAAGGGCTCGGTGCCCTCCAGCGGAACCAGCTCTCTCCCACGCCTGCGAAGTTGTTCCGGTGCCGCGCCGCACCCTGCCGGTCGTGTCGTCGCGGACCGGCGGCGAACTCACTCGTGCCCGGGGTGAGGCCCGGTGCATGACACATCCGGCCGCTCCCCGCTTCTGCCGGCGGTGTCGCGCGCTCAGCCCTTCTCGAGGATCTCGTTGGCCGCGCGCAGCCCGTCGACGGTACCGACGACGACCACGAGGTCCCCGCCGGCGAACACGAAGTCCGGACGCGGTGAGGGGTGAGCGGTCCCCTCGCGAGCGACCGCCACCACGGACACGGAAGTGCGGGTACGCAGCTCCGTTTCCCCCAGTTGCCGACCGGCGTAGGGCGATCCGGAAGCGATCGGTAGCTGCCAGGTGGTGATTCCGCTGACTTCCCGCTGTTGCTCGCTGAGCTGGGAGACCAGCTGCGGAGCGCCCAGCAGATTGGCCAGCGTGCTGGTCTCGGCCGTGGTCAGCTCGACCGAGGCCACGACCTTGTCCGGGTCCTCCTGCTCGGAGGCGATCAGTTCGAGCCGACCGTCGCGGTAAGTGATCGCCCCGACTCGGTTGCCCACGTGGGTGGTGAAGTCCTGCTGCGTACCGAGTCCCGGCAGCGGGGTCACTGTGACGTCCACGTGTCGAACTCTAATTCGCTGAACCTGAACATGGTCAAGCGCATTCGCGGCGTGTCCGTGTGCGAAACCGGGACGCGATTGTCCGCCGAACGGCGGAGGCAGGCAGAATGAATGGTTGGTCCGGTGTTGTCGCCGGTTGTCGGTGCGTTAAGGAGGAGGGTGTGGCCCACCCCGAGCTTCGCGGTGTCGTGGCGCTCGACGGCCCCTCGGGGACCGGTAAGTCCACGGTCGCCCGGCGGCTGGCGTCCCGATACGGTGCCGCCTACTTGGACACGGGGGCGATGTACCGGGCGGTCACGCTCGCGGTGTTGCGAGCGGGGGTCGTGCTCTCGGACGCCGAGGCCGTGGCGCGCGGCGCGCGGTCGGCCGAGTTGACCATGGGGACCGACCCGGAGCACCCGTGCGTGCTGCTCGCCGGTGAGTACGTCGACGACGAGATTCGCGGGGCTGCCGTGACCGAGGCGGTGTCGGCCGTCTCGGCGATTCCGCAGGTCCGGCGAGCGCTCGTCGCCGAGCAGGTCCGGCTGATCGAGGCAGCGATGAGCGAGCCGGGCGGTATAGTCGTGGAGGGACGCGACATCGGCACCGTCGTCGCGCCCGATGCGGGCCTGAAGGTTTACCTCACGGCCTCGTCCCAGGTACGCGCGCAACGGCGAAGCGCGCAGGACACCGCAGCGGGCCGCGAGAGCGATGTCGACGACACCCGTGCCGACGTGCAACGCCGCGACAAGCTGGATTCCGGCAGGCAGACCTCGCCGTTGCGCATGGCCGAGGACGCCGTCGAACTGGACTCCACCGGCCTGGACGTGGCAGGAGTCCTGGAACATCTGCACAAGCTCGTCGAGAGTCGAGGACTGCTCGTGTACGCGGAACGGACGGCCCGGTGAGCGCCGAGGAGCACGCGGCGGCCACGAGTAACGGAACCTCGACGCGAGAAGGTACCCTGCCTGAAGGGGCATCGCCCGCATGGCACCGGGTGGGCCGGTGGATCGGAACCACGTTCGTCCGCCTGCCGTACCGGGTGCGCATGCACCATCGTGAAAGGCTCCCGAGATCGGGCCCGGTCGTGCTGGTGGCCAACCACAGCTCGATGATCGACGGCCCACTGTTGTTCGGCATGCTGCCGCGTCGAGCGGTGTTCCTGGTCAAGTACGAGATGTTCCGGGGACCACTGGGATGGTTTCTGCGCAAGATAGGCCAACTGCCGGTCCGTCGCGGAGAACCCGACCGGACCCCGCTGCTGGCGGCGGTGCGGGTGCTGCGTGCCGGTGGCCTCGTCGGGGTGTTTCCCGAAGGGACCCGGGGCGATGGCGCGGTGAGCAACGCGCAGCACGGAGCCGCCTGGCTGGCTCGCTCCTCCGGGGCACGACTGGTGCCGGTCGCCTGCCGCGGTACGCGGCGTCCCGACGGCCGAGGGCGCAGGTTGTTGCCGAAGGTGGACGTGCTGTTCGGCGAGCCGGTGACGCTGCCCGTGGCCAAGGGACGAACCGGGTTGGCCGCGGCGACCGAGCAGGTGCGTGGCGAGCTGGTCGAGGTGCTCGACGAGCTGGACCGCCTGACCGAGCGCAAGCGCGACGACCATGATGAAGACGTGAGAGGGAACCAAGCGTGACCGAGGAACCGCTGGCGGACGCCGGCGAGGGTGACGAACTGGACGGGACTTGGACCGACGAGTCCGAGTGGACCACGTTCGACGATATCGAAGGAGCCCCGGAGGAGGGGGCGGTGCCGGCGCAGCCGGTGCTGGCGGTGGTCGGCCGCCCCAACGTGGGCAAGTCCACGCTGGTCAACCGACTGCTGGGGCGCCGCGAGGCTGTCGTGCAGGACACACCGGGGGTGACCCGGGACCGGGTGGCCTACGACGCGCTGTGGAGCGGGCGACGCTTCACCGTCGTCGACACCGGTGGCTGGGACCCGGACGCCAAGGGATTGCAGGCGTCGGTGACCGAGCAGGCCCGGATGGCGATGTCCACGGCGGACGCGGTGCTGCTGGTGGTGGATGCCACCGTTGGTGCCACCGCCACGGACGAGGCGGTGGCCAAGGTGCTGCGGCGCTCGCAGCGGCCGGTGCTGGTGGTGGCGAACAAGGTCGACAACCAGCGGACCGAGCAGTCCGAGGTCGCGCCGCTGTGGTCGCTGGGGCTGGGAGAACCGCAGCCGGTCAGCGCTACGCACGGACGGGGATCCGGTGACCTGCTGGACAAGGTTCTGGAGTCCTTCCCCGAGACCCCTCGTGAGCGGTTCGGCACTACCGGGGGGCCGCGCCGGGTCGCCCTGATCGGCAAGCCCAACGTCGGCAAGTCCAGCCTGCTCAACCGGCTGGTCGGTGAACAGCGTGCCGTGGTGGACGAAGCAGCCGGTACCACCGTGGACCCGGTGGACTCGTTGGTCGAGCTCGACGACGAGGTGTGGCGCTTCGTGGACACCGCCGGCCTGCGCAAGCGGGTCAAGACCGCCAAGGGCACCGAGTACTACGCCTCGCTGCGCACCAAGGCCGCGATCGAGGCGGCCGAGGTCGCCATCGTGCTCATCGACGCCTCGGAGCCGCTGAGCGAGCAGGACCTGCGTGTGATCGGCATGGTCGTCGAGGCGGGGCGGGCGCTGGTGCTGGCCTACAACAAGTGGGACCAGGTCGACTCCGAGCGCAGGCGCAAGCTCGAGAAGGAGGTCGACCGCGAGCTGGTGCGCGTCCGGTGGGCCGCGCGGGTCAACGTCTCGGCGGAGACGGGCCGGTCCGTGAGGAAGCTGGCACCGGCACTGCGCGAGGCGCTGGATTCCTGGGACCAGCGGATCTCCACGGGACGGATCAACTCGTGGCTGTCGGAGGTCATGGCGGCCCATCCGCCGCCGGTCCGGGGAGGCAAGCAGCCGAAGGTGCTGTTCGCGACCCAGGCCCATCCGCGGCCGCCGACGCTCGTGCTGTTCACCACCGGTTTCCTGGAGGCCGACTACCGCCGGTTCCTGGAACGCAAGTTCCGGGAGACCTTCGGTTTCCCCGGCAGCCCGATTCGTCTCTCGGTACGGGTACGCGAGAAGAAGGACTCCAGGTCCTCGCGGCGCTAGGCGATCCCGTCGACGCTCCGTGACCCGTAGGCTGTGGGTGCGCCCGGCACGATCTGCGGATCATGGCGAAAAACGGAGTGTGCGAGAGATGCGACACCTGCGGTTGCCCTCCGGTGCCGAGCTGCCCGTGCTGGGGCAGGGCACCTGGGGGATGGGAGAACGCGGAGGCGACCGCCGTACGGAGGTCGCCGCGTTGCGACACGGCCTCGACCTGGGGCTGGGACTGCTGGACACCGCCGAGATGTACGGCAACGGCGGTGCCGAGGAGGTCGTGGGTGAGGCGATCTCCGGGAGGCGGGACGATGCCTTCCTGGTCAGCAAGGTCTTCCCGCACAACGCGACCAGGCGCGGGACCGTCGAGGCGTGCGAGCGCACCCTGCGGCGGTTGGGCACCGACCACGTGGACCTGTACCTGCTGCACTGGCGGGGCGGTACACCGCTGGAGGAGACCCTGGAGGCGTTCGAGGGGCTGCGCGACAGTGGCAAGATCGGCCACTACGGCGTGAGCAACTTCGACCCCGACGACATGCGGGAGCTGTTCGCCACCGAAGCCGGGCGGCGGGTTCAGACCGACCAGGTGTTGTACAACCTGACCCGCCGCGGTGTGGAGTTCGACCTGCTGCCCTGGTGCCGGCAGCAGCGGCTGCCCGTGATGGCCTACTCGCCCATCGAGCAGGGGCGGTTGTTGAACGACACCGTGCTGCGGGACGTCGCCGAACGGCATCGCGTCCCCGCCGCTCAGGTGGCCATCGCCTGGGTGCTGCATCAGGAGGGGGTCTGCGCCATTCCGAAGGCGGCCACGGTCGAGCACGTCGAGCAGAACCACGCAGCGCTCGGGGTACGACTCGGCGACGAGGACCTGAAGGCACTGGACGCCGAGTTCCCGGCTCCTCGGCGGGCCACGCCCCTGGAGATCCTGTGAGGTGACGGTGGCCTTCCGGGAACGGTCGCCCGGAAGGCCCACCTGCTTATGCGGATCCGTCGCCGCCCAGCGCTGTGCGCAGGAAATCCAGCTGCAGTAGCAGCAGGTTTTCCGTCGTGCTCTCGGCCGTGGGCATGTGACTGACGCCCGGCAGCGGCAGCAGCGAGTGCGGCCGGCAGGAGGCGGTCAACGCCTCGGACAACCGCAGCGAGTGTGCCGGTACGACGTTGTCGTCGACGGTGCCGTGGATGAGCATCAGGGGCCGTTGGAGGCGGGACGCCTCGTCGAGCAGCGAGTTCGCTCCGTAGGTCGCGGGCACCTGGTTCGGGTCACCCAGGTAGCGCTCGGTGTAGTGCGTGTCGTAGAGCCGCCAGTCGGTGACCGGGGCTCCGGCGATGGCGGCGTGGAAGACGTCGGGACGCCGCAGCACCGCCAGGGCCGCCAGGTATCCGCCGAAGGACCAGCCGCGAATGGCCACTCGTGTCGGATCCAGCTCGTCGCGCTCCGCTGTGAGGGCTTGCAGCGCGTCGATCTGGTCGTCCAGCGGCGGTCCCGCCAGGTCGCCTGCGATCGCGCGGTCCCACCCCGGTCCGCGTCCACCCGTCCCGCGGCCGTCGGTCACCACGACCGCGAACCCCTGGTCGGCGAACCACTGGGAACTCAGGTAACCGGCCTGCCGGGCGAGCACGCGCTGTGCCTGGGGGCCGCCGTAGGGATCGAGCAGCACCGGAAGGCGGCCTTGGTCCGGTTCGTACCCGTGGGGCAGCAGGAGCGCGCTGCGCAGGGAACGTTCGCCGGAACGGAGCAGTTCCACGTGGGCACGAAGCTCGGGCGACTCGGCGTACGAGTCGATTTCGGTGAGGGTGCGGGTGCCGTCGACCACGGAGACGGTGGTCGACGGTGTGTCGAGTCCGGAGGAGGACAGCACCACGGTCGATCCCCCTCGCGTGGCCGTGTGCACTCCGGGGGTGGGGGAGAGTCGCTCGGTTCCGTCGGGGCCGACCCGGTAGACGTGGATCTCGGCCGGGTCCTCCTCCGAAGCGGAGACGAGGATGTCCTCGGTGCCGATGTGCAGCACGGCACGGACCTGCACGTGCGGTCCGGTCCGTTCCCGGTCCCCGACGACGAGCCGGTAGGCCCCGTCGCGAGCGCTGATCCGGACCAGGTGACCGTCCGGTGTCCACGCGGGCCAGCCCGCCTTGATCTCCACCCAGTGCGGGTCGGTTTCCCTGGCGATCTCGCGCGTGCGTCCGGTCGTCGGGTCCACCTCCAGGACGAGCTGGCAGCGCTGGTCGCGGGTCTGCACCGCCACCAGGGGTGGGCCGTGCTCGGACCAGTGCGCGGTGACCACGTAGGGGAAGGTCTCCCGGTCCCAGGAGAGCTCCACCGGCCGGTGCTCCGTGCCGACGAGGAAGAGACCGACCTCGGCGTTGGGGGTCCCCGCGGCGGGGTAGCGCATGGTGGTCGGCGGTTGTGCCGGCTCGGCCGGATCACCGAGGTACCAGTGCCGGACCTCGGAGTCGTCGACGCGAGCCACCAGCAGTTCCGTGCCCTCCGGCGACCACCAGTACCCCCGGTTGCGTCCCATCTCCTCTGCGGCGATGAACTCGGCGACGCCCCAGCGCACGGCATCCTCGTCGGGGGTGACCAGTGCCCGGTCGCCGGTTCCGTCGAACCCGATCAGGCGGAGCTCACCTTCCGAGGCGTAGGCGATGTGACTTCCCGTGGGATCGGGTCTGGGGTCGGCTACGGGCCGCTGAGCCGGTAGCTCCCGCACGTCCCCGGTGGAGAGGTCGGCCGCGAACAGTCGTCCCGACAGGCTGAACGCGATCCTGGTGACGGTCCGGTCCGTCGCGTAGCCGGTGATGCCCGTGGCACGTTCGCGGAGGCGTTCCCGGCGGGCCCGCTCGGCGGCGGGCACGGTCTCGTCGCTCTGGAGTCGTCCCGGATCCGCGACGCAGCGCGTCTCCCCCGTGCGGGCTTCCAATATCCACAGGGCGTTGCTGCGGTCCGTTCCCGCCGACGAGCGCAGGAAGAGCACCGAGGTTCCCGCGGGATCGACCGTGAAGTTGCGCGGGACGCCGAGTGTGAATCCCTGCGTTCGAGCACTGTGACGGGGGAAGGATTGGGCTGCCGACATGGAGTCAGACTGTCAAACCGCACCGTATGGCGCCGAGTCCGGGTGGCGAGGTTGTTGTGGGGTCGTGACCCATTACCACGCTCGGGTGGTAATTATTGACATTGCTCGCACGGTCGGGAACAGTCTGCTTACAGCGCCCGCCCGTTCCCGGTGCGTCCGGTGGTTACCGAGGGGGATCGGTGTCCGTACGTCTGTCCCGCCTGCTGAGCGTTCTCATCACCGTGCCGTGGGTGATGACGGTGGCCCTCACCGGTGCCGCTTCCGCGTCCGGTCAACCGGGGGACCGGATCACGACCAACGCGACGTACCACAACGATGCCGGGGTCGTCGGCGCCGATCCCCACGTCTTCTTCGACGAGGACAGCGGCTACTACTACGCGTACACGACCAAGGGGGCCGATCCCGGCTACCGGTTCGGTATCTATCGCTCACCGGACCTGGTGACCTGGGAGCACGTTCCCGGCGGCGCGCTGGACGTGGACGACGGCACCCAGTGGGGCCACGACTGGTTCTGGGCGCCGGAGGTGTACCACAATTCCGAGACCGACCTGTACTATCTGTTCTACTCGGCTCGGCTGAACGAGAACGTCGCCGAGCACTTTCGTCATCCCGACTTCGAGGAGCCCTCCAAGCTCGGCGTGGCCGTCGCGGAATCCCCCCGGGGGCCTTTTCGGAACATCACCGATCACCCGATCGATTACCGTCCTTACGACCCGGAGTACCACGACGTCAACCAGATCATGGGACCGGAGCAGAAGAAGCCCCCGGAAACCCTGGCCGAGGGACGTACGGCTCCGCTGGGAACCTACATCCCCTCCATCGATCCCAACGTGTTCTTCGACGACAACGGCAGGATCTACCTCTACTTCTCCCGCAACGCCTACCGCAACTGGGTGTGGGACCACGAGCGCGGCAAGTACATCGAGACCTCCAACATCTACGCCGTCGAGCTGACCACCGAGTGGTGGCACGATCCGACGGGCCGCACGATGCCGACCGTGCGACCGCGCTACGTCAACGCGAACAAGGACCCGCAGGACCCGCCCGGTGTGCGCAAGGACGGTTTCACGCCGATCCTGAACTACCGCTCGGACAAGCAGGAATGGGAGAACGCCCACGTCAACGACTACCGGGAATCGGGAGGCGAGCTGAAGGATCGACGTTGGGAAGAGGGATCGACGGTCGTCAAGCGTTACCGGAATGTCGACGGGAAACGAGTGCCCGTCTACTACCTTCTCTACTCGGCGAATCACTACAAAAGCAGTGAATACGGTGTGGGGTACGCGGTTTCCGACAGTCCGTTGGGACCGTGGAGGAAAAGCGACGACAATCCGATCCTGCGGCAGGACCCGCGACTGCCGATGTATTCCACCGGACACGGCGACGTGGTGCGTTCGCCCGACGGTTCCGAGCTCTACTACGTCCACCACGGTCGCCCCTCGCCCACGAGCAACCGTCGGCTGTACACCGAACGGATGCGGTTCCTGCCCGAGCAGCCGGACGTGAGCGGGGCCGCGTCCCTGGCGATCGACCAGTCGGTCGGTGACGAGCCGATCCCCTCCGGGGTGGCGCCGTACTCGCTGACCACCGACGAATCCCTGATCGACGTGGGCGGGAGGGAACCGACCGAACTGCGGTGGACCGTCAGCAGCGCCGCCGGTGCGGCGATGGACCTGTCCGACCCGCTCAACCGGGTGGCGGTCACGCTCGGCCCGAGTTCCTCGGTCGTGGTGGACTCGGATGCCGACAGTGCGACGGTCTCGGGAGATCAGGCCGGGGTCACGGCGCTGACCCTGCGGTATCAGCGCCGGCGTGCCGGCGGGGACCACGCCGATGTCGACAACATCTTCGCCGCGGGCACCGCCGGGGAAAGGCACGAGCCGGTGGCGGCCACGATTCCCGTCGTCGGGTGCACCTCGACCATCACGGGGACGCGTACCGCGGCGCTGCGGATCGACCGGGGGGTGATCTGCCTGAAAGGTGCCACGGTCACGGGACCGGTGCACGTCGCTTCGGGAGCGTCGCTGGTCGCCGTCGGTTCGACGATCGCGGGGCCGGTTCGGGCACGCGATGCCGGTTCGGTGTGGTTGTCGGACACGACGGTGTCGGGCCCGGTCGACATCCGCGGTGCGACTGGGCTGGTCCGCTTGGACGGGACGACGATCACCGGCCCGGTGGCGGTCACCGCTTCACCCGCGGCGATCACGATCGCGCGGTCGGTGGTGCACGGTTCGGTGACTCTGCGCGGGAATCTCGGAGAACGAGCGATCAGCGTGGGCGACAACATCATCGACGGCCTGCTGAAGTGCACCGGCAATGCCTCGAAACCGACCGATGTGCTGCATCCGAACTCGGTGCACGCGTCCTCGTCGGGGCAGTGCGGGAAGGTCTGAACCGTTCCCTCCTCGGGCCGGGCCGGTATTGACGTCGGCGTGGCCGGGACTGTTGAGTTCGGGTCGAAGCAGCCGCGAGTGGACGGAGTCGCCGTGACCGAGCAGATCCCGCTAGCCGACGAACGTCACGAAGTGATCAGGATGTCGCGGCGGATGGTCGCCGACGGATTGGTCGTGGGTACCGCGGGCAACGTATCGCTGCGCAGGGGCGGACTCGTCGCGGTGACTCCGAGCGGGGTGGAGTACGACCGGCTCACCTTCGCCGACGTGCCGATCGTGGACCTGGACGGAAATCCCGTCCACGGCTCGCTCAAGCCGACCTCGGAACTGCCCATGCACCTCGCGGCCTACAACAGGCACGAGACCGGGGCGGTGGTGCACACCCATTCCCTCTACGCCACGGCGTTGTCCCTGGTGCGCGACGAGGTCCCGGCCGTGCATTACCAGCTCGCGGAGTTCGGGGGCGGTGTCCGGGTCGCCGAGTACGCCACCTTCGGCACCGCCAGGTTGGCCGAGAACATGTCCGCGGCACTGACCGGTCGTGGCGCTTGCATCCTGCGCAACCACGGTACGGTCGCCGTCGCGGACACGCTGGTTCACGCCTACAACCGGGTGCGACAGCTGGAATGGCTCTGCCAGCTCTGGTTGACCGCTCGCCAGGCCGGGGAGCCGGTGCTGCTCGACGAGGCCGAGCTGGCGCGCAGCGCCGAGCAGTACGCCACCTACGGCCAGACCGGCACCGAGCACTGAGTCCGCGAGCGCCGCCTCGTGGCGCGGGCCTGCCGACAGTGCCATGCTCACCCGCGTGGACGAGGAAGTCATCCCGATCCTGCGCGTCGAGGATGCCGACGTGGCGGTCAGGTGGTACGAGCTGCTGGGATTCACGGCCCAGTGGAAGCACCGTTTCGAAGCGCGGCTGCCCGCCTTCGTCGAGGTCGCGCGCGGTCGGATCCGTGTCTTCTTGTCCGAGCACGAGGACGACGCTTTCCCGGCTGCGTTGGTCTATCTGCGGGTGCACGATGTCGACGCGATCGCCGCCGAGTTCGGCATGTGTCCGGAGGAGGCGCCGTGGGCTCGCGAGATCGAGCTTCGCGACCCCGACGGCAACCGCCTGCGGATCGGTACTCCCGTGGGATGAGGGCCGACTCAGCCGATGAGCATCCCAGCGATGGTGGCGCTCATCAGGTTGGCCAGCGTTCCCGCCAGCACCGCGCGAACGCCCAGCTGGGCGATCAGCGGGCGCCGCTTGGGGGCCAGCCCGCCGAGCCCGCCGAGCAGGATCCCCAGCGAGCTGAAGTTCGCGAACCCGGTGAGCGCGAAGGTGACGATGACGCTCGTCTTGTCGCTGAGCTGCCCGACGACGTCCCCGAAGGAGGCGAAGGCCACGAACTCGTTGAGGGCCAGCTTCTGGCCGAGGAAGCTGCCCGCCTGGATGGCCTCGTCCATCGGCACACCGATGGCCACCATGATCGGCGAGAAGATGTAGCCGAGGATCTGCTGGAATGTCAGGTCCGGGATCCCGACCAGCCCGCCGAGACCACCGACGATCAGGTTGAGCAGGGCGATCAGGGAAATGAACGCGAAGAGCATGGCGCCGACGTTGAGGGCGAGCTTGAGCCCGTCGGAGGCGCCGGTCGCGGCGGCGTCGATGACGTTGCGCGGCTTCTCCGGTTCGTCGGTCGTGTCATCGCCCCGCGACTCCTGGCGGTCGTCCTGCGACTCCTGGTGCTCGGAGTCGGCAGGGGGCTCTTGTGAGCTTGAGGCCGTACTCGCTCCGCCGGGTTTCGACGAGGCCAGCACCTCCTGGTCGCTGGCCGGTTGTTCGGTCTCGGGAACGATGATCTTCGCCATGAGCAGACCCGCCGGGGCCGCCATGAAACTCGCCGCGATCAGGTACTCCAGTTGCGCCCCCAGCAGCGAGTAGCCCACCAGTACCGTGCCCGCGACGGTGGACAGCCCACCGGCCATCACGGCGAAGAACTCCGACCGCGTCATCCCGGCCAGGTAGGGACGGATGACCAACGGTGCCTCGGTCTGTCCGACGAAGATGTTGGCCGTGGCGTTGAGGGACTCGGCCCGGGTGGTGCCCAGCAGTTTCTGGAGACCACCACCGATGATGCGCACGATCCACTGCAGGATGTTCCAGTGGTAGAGCACGGCCGTGAGCGAGGCGATGAACACGATGATCGGCAGCACCTGGAAGGCGAACAGGGTGCTGTTCTCGTCGAGGAGGTCCAGCAGCGGACCGACCATGAAGTCGATGCCCTCGTTGGCGGAGTCGATCACCTTGCCGACCCCGTTGGCGACCGTCTGCAGGACCTGCTGCCCGGTGTCCCAGCGCAGCACCAGGAACGCGAAGACCACCTGGAGCACCAGTGCGCCGACCACCGTTCGAGGTCTGACGGAGCGAGGGCTGGTGGACAGCGCGAAAGCGAGCAGTAGCAGCAGGGCCATGCCGCCGATTCCCCATAGCACTTGCACGTGTAAACCGCCCTTTCCGAGCCGCGTACCACCACGGCTCACCCGATCGGGGGCACCATGGCGATGTTGTTCGTCGAGCGGGAATGCTCGCACCCCCTGGCAACCGGCGGTGACACGGATGACCTTTTCGCAATGATCGGCGGTTTATTCTTCCGCTGAGCGGAAGTACCGGAGCACGTGCTGTCGGAGCTGCGAGGCGTTCATCGCCGACGCCGGACCACGGCGGCGAGGTGATCGATCAGCAGGTAAAGGAGCGGGAACGCGCCCAGCACGGCCCACCGGCCGTCGTCCGTCCACAGCCAGAGGGCGAGACCGGCGGGCAGGGCCAGCACGCCGGCCGTCGTCGAGACCTCTCCACCACGTCGCCACAGCACCGTGGCCGCGATGACGGCACCGGCGATGAGCAGGCCGGTGACCGACCAGCGCCACTCGTCGGTGAGTATCCACACCAGCAGTCCCACCATGGACGTTCCCGCCGCGATGTGCGGGCCGGTGCGGTCGGGAAGCGGGGACCTGTTCATCCGCCGTCCTCACCACGCGTCGACGGATGAGCGTAAGCGGGCGCTACTCCGCTCGGGCGGGTGCTTCCTGCTGCTCGGTGCCCTCCGAGGGCACATGCACGTCGTTGACCGCGATGTTGACCTCGGTGACCTCCAGACCGGCCAGCGTTTCCACGGCGGTGATCACGTTGCGCCGTACGGCGCGGGTCAGTTCGACGAGCGAGGTTCCGTACTCCACGGTCACCTCCAGGTCGATCGCGGCCTGCTTCCGCCCCACCTCGACCCGCACTCCGGGGGTCTGGGTGGTGTCACTGCCGGGAATCCGTTCGCGGACGGCGCCGTAGGCACGGGCGCCCCCGCCGCCCATCGCGTGAATCCCGGTCATCTCTCGCGTCGCCAACGCCACGATCTTCTGCACCACCTGGGGAGCGATGCTGATGGAGCCCTGGGACTCCTGCTCGCTCGGGGTGGTCGTGTGCTGGCGGGGCACCTCGGTTCCCGAGGACTGCCCGGCTTCGCTCCGCGACTGCGTCGATTCGGTTCGAGACATGCTCCCACTCTCCTCTCGCCAGTGCTGAGCCGCACGTGCTGAGGCCCGTGCCGCGGCGGTGTTGATGGTTGGCACTGCGGGGTGCCGGGACTCGGGTCTCGGGACTCGGGGGGACCGGCACTGCGGAAGACAGCACGGCCGCTCTGTGCCGCATTTCACACCATACGCTTTCGACGCCGTCGCGGCTTCCGCGATGGACGTGATCGCGAAGGCCTCGTTGGGTCGTCGGAGTACGACCCGGGGTTAGTCATAGACAGCTTCTATGGCCCACATTGAAAAATAGTCTCGTTCGTTTGTCTCCCTCGGTGACCAGGCGTCGTCGCGGTGTTCTTGTGACTCAGCACTCAGCTCTTTTCCGGAGTTGCTCGCCGACATGGTTGCGTGTGCGCACTGCGGCACTAGTATCCGATCGCGACGCAAAAGGCCCGGTGAAAGTTTTTCGGGCAGTCTTTCGGTCCGGTCCGCACCGTCGCGGAATTCGGTACCGGCTACAACGCGACCGAATCGGTTTCCCTCCGGTCGAGCCCGCGTTGGCAAGGCCGATTTCACACAGGAGGTAGGTAGTGTCCGTTCCCAGCCGTGAGCAGCTCCCCATTACCGAGGAACAGCAGTCGTCCCCGACCTCGACGGACATACGGGACCAGGATCCGGCTTACGAACCACAGCAGCCGGTGCGGCCCCCGGAGGGGGCCCCGAACGTGGTGGTGGTCCTGCTCGACGACATGGGTTTCGGTGCGCCGAGCGCCTTCGGGGGGCCCTGCGAGATGCCCACGGCCGATCGGTTGGCCCGGGACGGGTTGCGCTACAGCCGGTTCCACGTGACCGCTGTCTGCTCGCCGACGCGGCAGTCCCTGCTCACCGGCCGCAACCACCATTCGGTCGGCATGGGGGTCACCACCGAGATGGCCAGTGCTGCCCCGGGGTACAGCGGCATCCGTCCCCGCAGTGCGGCCACGATCGGTCAGGTGCTGCAGGGCAACGGGTACAACACGGCCGCGTTCGGGAAGTGGCACCAGACCCCGGCGCGCGACGTCAGCGTAGCGGGGCCGTTCGATCGCTGGCCCACGGGCGAGGGATTCGACAAGTTCTACGGGTTCCTGTGCGCGGAGATGAACCACTGGTACCCGGTGCTGTTCGACAACACCACCCCGGTGGAGCCCTCCCGCACGCCCGAGGAGGGGTACCACCTGTCCGAGGACCAGGTGGACCAGGCCATCGACTGGGTGCGGGATCAGCGCGCGCTCAAGCCGGAGAACCCCTTCTTCACGTATCTCTCGTTCGGTGCCACGCATGCGCCGTACCACGTGCCCCAGGAGTACCGGGACAAGTACCGGGGGCAGTTCGACCACGGGTGGGACCGGCAGCGTGAGATCACGCTCCAGTGCCAGAAGGACCTCGGCGTGGTTCCGCCGGACGCGGAGCTGGCGCCGTGGGCCGAGGGCGTGCCGCACTGGGACGAGCTCTCCGAGGCCGAGCAGCGTTCGGCCGCCTCGCTGATGGAGCTCTACGCGGGTTTCGCCGAGCACACCGACGTGCAGATCGGCCGGTTCGTCGACGCGCTGGAAGAGATGGGCGAGCTGGACGACACGCTGTTCGTCTACATCCTCGGTGACAACGGCGCCTCCGCCGAGGGCGGTCTCGGCGGCACCCTCAACGAGCACCGGGTCGCCAGCGGCATCGAGGACAGCGCCGAGTTCATCAACGAGCACTCCGAATCGCTGGGCGATGCGACGACTCACGCGCACTACCCGGTCGGCTGGGCGCTGGCGATGAACACGCCGTACCAGTGGACCAAGCAGGTCGCCTCCCACTTCGGCGGTACCCGCGACGGCATGCTGGTGCACTGGCCCAGGGGCATCGCCGAGCGCGGAGGGATCCGCCACCAGTTCCACCACGTCATCGACGTGCTGCCGACCGTGCTGGAGGCGGCGGGACTGCCGCAGCCCCACAGCGTCGACGGTGTCTCGCAGCAGCCGGTCGAGGGCACCAGCATGCTCTACAGCTTCAACGACGCCCAGGCGCCGGACCAGCACCGGGTGCAGTACTTCGAGATGGTGGGCAACCGGGGCATCTACCACGACGGCTGGATGGCCGTGACCCGCCACGGCACGCCGTGGGAAATGGTCCAGGAGGGCCAGCGCCGTTACTTCGACGACGACCGCTGGGAGCTCTACGACACCAACACCGACTGGACCCAGGCCCACGACCTCTCCGCCGAGCACCCCGGCAAGCTGCGTGAACTGCAACAGCTGTTCCTCATCGAGGCCTCCAAGCACCAGGTGTTCCCGCTGGACGACCGGATGACCGAACGGGAGAACCCGAAGGAGGCGGGACGGCTGGACCTCATGGGCGAGCGCCGCTCGGTCACCTTCCACGCCAACGCCAAGCGGTTGACCGAGGAGACCGCTCCCAACGTCAAGAACCGGTCGCACTCGGTGACCGCGGTGTTCGACGTTCCGGAGGGCGGCGCCGAGGGTGTGCTGGTCGCCCAGGGCGGTCGCTTCGGCGGCTGGTCGCTGTACGTGCACGAGGGCCGGCCCACCTATGCCTACAATTACTTCGGGCTGGAGGTGTACAAGGTCCGGGGTGCGGAGTTGACCCCGGGGCGGCACGAGGTGCGAATGGACTTCGAGTACGACGGCGGCGGTGTCGGGAAGGGCGGTAACGCCACGCTGTACGCCGACGCCCGCAAGGAGGGCGAGCAGCGGGTTTCGGGAACGATCCCGTACTACTTCGCCTTCGACGAGACCTTCGACATCGGCGTGGACCGGGCCTCACCGGTCACCGACGACTACGAGCCGGTGAACAACGGCTACGGCGGGCGGTTGCAGTCCGTCCGCGTCGACCTCAGCGGGGACGTGGACAGCGACTGGCAGGACTCCGACGCACGCGAGCGATTCAGGACAGCACATGAGTGAGTTTTCGGGTAGCTGTTGCGCCCCTGAGGGCGGGCACGGTGGCTCGACCGCGACGGAAGAACCTCTTGCCGGTGACTCGGGTAGCACCGAGGGCATGGCGCTGCTGGACGGTGGCGAGTTCCTGATGGGGTGCGAGGACTCCCGGGCCTACCCCGACGACGGGGAGGGGCCGGTACGTCGGGTCACCCTCGATCCCTTCGCCATCAGCACCACCGCGGTCTCCAACGCCGAGTTCGCCGAGTTCGTCCGGGTCACCGGCTACCGGACCGAGGCCGAGCGCTTCGGGTGGTCCTTCGTGTTCGGCGGGCTCCTGCCGGACGACTTCCCACCCACCCAGGGCGTCGCGGCGGCACCGTGGTGGCGGGTTGTGGAAGGCTCCGACTGGTCGCGCCCGGAAGGCCCGCAGTCCGACATAGAGGGACGTGAGCACCATCCCGCCGTCCACGTGACCTGGGCCGACGCGCGAGCCTACTGCCAGTGGGCCGGGCTGCGACTTCCGACGGAAGCCGAATGGGAATACGCCGCCCGAGCAGGTCTGCGGGGATGCGCCTTCCCCTGGGGCGACGAACTGGAACCCGACGGCCGGCACCGGATGAACGTCTGGCAGGGAGAGTTCCCACAACGCAACACCCGCGCCGACGGGTGGTACGGAACCTGCCCCGTCAACGAGTTCCCACCGAACGAGTTCGGCCTGTACAACACGACGGGTAACGTCTGGGAGTGGTGCCAGGACCGGTTCGTCGCCTCGCGCGGAAGCCATGATCCCGCTCAACAGCGCCGAGTCGCCAAGGGTGGCTCCTACCTGTGCCACGATTCCTACTGTCTGCGCTACCGCGTGAGCGCACGTCAGGGGATCACCCCGGACTCCTCGACCGGAAACACGGGGTTCCGTGTGGCCGGTTCCGTGGAGAGCAATCGAGGCGGGTGACAGGAAGGGCGAGGAGATGGAACGCCGGGAGCTGGAGTACTTCTTGGCGATCGCCGAGCACGGCAGCTTCACTGGAGCGGCCCAGGCGCTGCGGGTGGCTCAGCCCTCCCTGTCGCACGCGATCGGTGCGCTCGAACAGAAGCTGGGTGGGCGGGTGTTTCACCGGCTGGCCCAGGGAGTGAGCCTGACCCCGGCGGGCGAGGCGTTGGCCGAGCCCGCGCGGCAAGTGCTGCGCGACCTGGACACGGCCGGTGACTCGGTCCGTCAGGTACTGGGCGTCACCGGCGGAAGACTGGACATCGTGGCGCAGACGACGCTGGCGGTGGACCCCCTGGCCGCGCTGGTCGGACAGTTCCTGCGGGACCGTCCGCTGGTCTCGATCCACATCTCCGACCCGGAACTCGGCTCGGACATCACCGGCTCGGTCCGAGCGGGTGAGTGCGAGCTCGGCATGATCGACTCGCACTCGCCCGTGCGTGAGATGGACAGCATGGTGCTGCCCGGCCGCGAGATCTTCGCCGTGCTGCCGCCGTGGTGGTCGAGCTCCGAGCGGGCCAGGATCAGCGTGGCCGAGCTGGCAGCGCTGGACTTCGTGACCACCCCGGAGGGCACGGCGACCCGGGAGGTCATCGAGGACGTCGTCGGTACCCGCTCGGCTCCTCCTCGCGTCGCCGTCGAGACAGCGCACCAAGCCATGATCGTTCCGTTGGTGCTGGCGGGTGCCGGCGCCACCCTGTTGCCGAGATCGATGGCTCAGGACGCCGCGCAGCAGGGAGCGGTGGTGCTACCGCTGCGCCCGCGAGTGGTGCGGCGTGGCGTGCTGTTCTGGCGCAGTGGACCGCTGTCACCGGCCGCGGCCGAATTCGTCGAGCTGGCGCGCGGTCTCTCCGGCGAGCCCACGCGGGGAACTCGCCGAGAACCCTGACACGAAAAAGCGGTTACCTCACGGTATAGTCTTTTTCTATCCATTCCATCGATGATTGGTATGCTGAATCGCATGACAGTGTATTGACTGTTCCGGCGCTGGAGTGTATCGGCGTTTCGGTGAAGGAGTAGGGTGATCGGCGGAAGTCGATCAAAACACATCATTTAGCCATTGCGGACAGAGTGACAAAAGCAGGCATGTACATCTGCACATGGGCTGTGTTAACTTTTTCCGATAGGAATGAGCTACCGCTTTGACGGAGGAGGTCGCCCCCGGTCTCGAGTCCGCGTGGACGGGATGCCTCCCGTGTTCGTAGAGCCTTCTCGGTTTCTTCGGGGCGGGTCCGGCGATAACGTCGATCACATTTGTCGATGTTCCCGACACGGCGAGAACCCCCTCCCGAGGGGAGGACGACGGGCAACTATCATGTCGCGCACTGAAGTCTCTCCGGACGGTGTTGAAAACGTCGGGTCGGTCCTCTCGAAGGCCGCCCCACCGGTAGTGGCCGGGCACCGCGCCGAGTTCGAAAAGCACGTCGACAAAGCTCTCGACGAGAGTGCCGTGCACCGAGGTCCTCGCCTCGCTGTCGACGAGGAGTGTTCGAGCTTACTCGCATCGGAACCTCGATCGCCCCGCGAGGAGGTCGGAGGGTCTGTCGAACTCGCGAGTGGTGCTGCCTCGAACGAATCAGGAGCCCCGTCGTCGCGAGCCGACTGCGGTGAGCCCGGAGCGACAGCACCTCCGAAGTCGCCGACCTGGCACCGGAATGCATGAACTCGTGGCGAGTCAGCCACGAGTTCGTCACCCTTATCGGGCCACCGTGCCACCGGACCGTCGGCAGCGTCCGCTTTGTCCGCACTTTTCCAAACTTGTAAGATAGTGGTCTCCATGCAAACATCAAAAATGAAGCAGACCGCGATAGGGCCCGTTTTTTGGGTCTCGGTCGTGGCCTCGGCGCTGATCGTCCTCTGGGGTGCGTTGGCGCCGGATAACTTCGCGGCCGTCACGGATCGACTGTTCGGCCACGTCGTGTCGGGCTTGAGCTGGTTCTTCCTGCTCGCGGCGAATCTCTTCCTGGTGTTCGTCATCTACCTGGGCGTGAGCAAGTACGGCAGGATCAAACTCGGCAAGGAGAACGACAGACCCGAGTTCGGTCGCCCGTCCTGGTTCGCCATGATGTTCCAGGCGGGCATGGGTCCCGCCATCATCTTCTGGGGGCTGGCCGAGCCGCTGTCGCACTATGTCAACGTGCCGTTCGACCTCGCCAAGCCCGGCTCGGACGAGGCCGCCGGGCTCTCCATCCAGTACTCCTTTTTCCACTGGGCACTGCACCCCTGGGCGATCTACGCCACCGCAGGTCTGGCCGTGGCCTACTTCACCCACCGCAAGGGTGAAAAGGGACTGCTCAGCGCCATCTTCCGCCCCCTGATCGGTGACCGCGTCGACGGACCCGCGGGGAAGGTGATCGACATCCTGGCCGTGCTGGCGGTGGTGTTCGGCATCGCCGTGGCCCTGGGGCAGGCCGGACTGCAGATGACGGCAGGACTCGGCCAGACGTTCGGGCTGTCCACGGGGATAATCGTGCAGCTCGTGGTCCTCGGGCTCACCACAGCGGCGTTCATGGTCTCGGCGACGACGCGGATCGAGCACGGCATCAAGTGGCTCGCCAACATCAGCATGCTCATCGCCCCGCTGCTGCTCGTCTTCTACTTCGTCGTCGGACCGACCATCACGCAGCTCAACGTCTTCACCGAGGGCACGGGTAACTACCTGAGCAACCTCATCCCGATGAGTTTCCGGCTGGACGCGTTCAGCCCGGACAACGAGTGGATGGGGAGCTGGACCGTGTTCTACTGGTCCTGGTGGATCGCCTGGGCTCCCTACGTGGGACTTTTCATGGCCCGCATCTCCCGCGGACGCAGCATCCGCGAGTTCGTCGCGGCCACCGTTCTCGTCCCCAGCGTGGTCAGCATGATCTGGATTTCCGTGTTCGGCGGATCGGCGCTGCAGCTGGCCGGCAGCGGGCAAGCATCCGCCATCGCCGAAACCGTGAAGCAGAGCCCGGCCGCGGGGATGTTCGTCTTCATCCAGGAATACCCGCTCCCCATACTCCTGTCGATCATCTCACTGGTGGTGCTGTGGGTGTTCTTCGTCGCCGGTGCGGACGCCGGTACCGTCGTGCTGGGAGAGCTGTCCACCGGAGGGGACCAGAACCCCAAAACCTGGATCCGGCTCCTGTGGGGAGCTCTGCTGGCGTGCGTCGCGGCGATCCTGCTGGTCTCCGGCGGACTCGGAGCACTTCAAAAAGCCTCGGTGCTCATCGGGACACCGTTCACGATCGTCCTGGTCGCCATCTGCGTGGCCTTCTACAAAACCCTCTCGAGAGAATACGTCGAACCCAGGGGAGAGCGCTCGCACGAGCAACTCGTCGAGCAACCCACGGAATCCGAAGGCCGGAAAACGCCTCAGTGATCGCGCGGGTCGGAGCTGTTCGCGCTTTCCGGGCCAGGGCACCCAGGATGATGGAGTCGGCGCTGTCGGAGTAGGCGTCGATGACGATGCCGTGACGTTCGTAGCAGCGTCGCAGCCGGTTTCCGGACACGACGTCCTGACACGACACATGGCTGCGCGGGGCATGGTTCCACCACGCCCCGCGCAGCTCTTTTCGTAGTGGAGATCGTGATCAGTAGTGCTTCATCATGCGGTCGAAAGCCGCCGTGGCGACTTCCCAGTGACTGGTGATGGTTTCGGTGGGAACTTCGAGGTCGGCGCGCGCGTCGACGGTGACCACGAAACCCGGCGTGGTCGTGCGCCGACGCATCAGCACCCGTCGTCCGCCGGTGGAACACCCGATCCGCTCGCCGTTGTCCCGAGCCACGCTCTGCCCGGGCGTCAGTGAACCCGTCTCGCTTTTACCGGCCATACCCCTTGTTTGTAGTGCATCACTCTCCTTCGCGCGCGTCGTGTACGGGCGGGATGCTCGCCACTGTCGGGACTTGGCACTTCCGCGCACCCGCCGGGGCGGGCATCATGCTCGCCACTGTCGGGACTTGGCACTTCCGCGCACCCGCCGGGGCGGGCATCATGCTCGGTATGAAGACGATGACGCTGGCCGGGGCCAGTACGGTGTTCATCGACGACCGTGGTCGCCACCGGGTGCTGCGGATGAGTTGGCATCCCCACCACCGGATAGCGGTGCTCAGCATTTGGAACGGAGACCAGTGCACGGCGACTTTCCGGTTGCCCGTGGAACAGGTCCCGGACTTTGCTCAAGCGCTGAGCAGTGGGCTCGTGAACCTGGCGAACACGGCCGAAGCCACCGCGGCCCATCGTGATCAGGTCACCGAGTCCCTGCTGCGCGAACCGACTCCGCCGTCCCGTGCCGACGTCGTCAGCAGCACCGTCGCGCGTGGTCTGGACGTGGTCATTCGGGGATGTACCCGGCTGCGTGACAGGTTCGCGCGCCACTGACGTGTCCGCGAGATGCATCCCCCGAGAGAGCGTCCTACACTCGAAGAGGAGGGGTGGGAGCAGACGGGATCCGTTGGAGTCCGTCGAAATCGACCCCGCCGACGTGGTCGCGAGGGGTTGAGGTAAGTCGCTCACCCCCGGTGCCCCGGTGCAGCCACTCGGAGGTTATGGATCATGGAGGAACGGAAGCCGCGACAGCACCCGGTGCACGTAGTCCATCGAGTCAGCGCGGCAGTGCTGGGGCTCGGTCTGTGGGTGTTCGCGGGGCTGGGCTTCGCCCACGGCTTGCGGTTCCTCACCACAGAGGGACAGACGGTGCTGGGGCTGTCCTCCAACGGGCTGCTCTCGACGATCTCGGTGGTGGCCGGCGCACTGCTGCTCGGTGCCGCGTTCTGGGGCGGGCCCGTGGCCTCCATGGTCACGGGAGTGCTGGGCGCGCTGTTCCTGCTCTCGGGCATCGTGCACCTGGGCGTCCTGCACACCGAGCTCAACATCCTGGCGTTCCGGCTGTCGAACGTCTTCTTCAGTCTCATCGTCGGGATGCTGCTGTTGTTCGTGGGGCTCTACGGGAGGGTCAGCGGCGGCCTTCCTCCGGACAACCCCTATCGGCAAGCTCACCCGCGCCGCAAGGACCGGCCGCTTCCGCAGGAGCAGGAGCAGGAGCAGGATGCTCCGGAGGACGAGAACGAGCAACGGTTGGAGGAAGCCGAGCTCGCGATGGGGGAGGGGCACGCCACGCCCGAGCAGACCGCTCTGGTCGAACACGACCAGGCCAAGCGTCGGGAGAAGGAGTACGACCGGGCCTATCGGCACCTCGCCGAAGACCAGCCCGAAACGCCCCACGGTACCCGAGGCGAGTAGCTGATCCCGACGTGTCCGCACCGCGAGTGACATCGCTCGTGGTGCGGACGGTCGTGTGGTCATCCGTTCAGGTCGCGCTTCCCGTGCGAGCGGGCGTGTCCGTCGTCGCGGGGTGGTAGGAGCGGGCCCCCTTCCCACTTCTGGAAGATCAGGTTGGTGTGGACGAGGGCGACCTCGTCGCGAGCGGTGTACTCGTCGAGAACGAGGCGTTGGAGGGCTTGGGCGTCTTCGGCGGCCACGTGCACCAGAAAGTCGTCGGGGCCGGTGAGGTGGTAGAGCGCTCGTGTTTCGGGCTGATTCACCACGCGTTCGACGAAGGGCTGCACCAGCGGGCGCTTGTGCGGCTGCACCCTGATGAACAGCAGTGCTTCGATGGGGCGGCCGAGCTTGGCGGAGTCGACCTGCAGGCGGTAGCCGGTGATGACTCCGGACTCGCGGAGCCTGTTCATGCGGTCCAGGCAGGTCGAAGGCGCTATTCCGGCAGCGGCGGCGAGTTCCTTGTTGGACAGCCGGGCATCGTTCTGAAGCGCGGCCAAGATATCGAGATCAACCGGGTCGAGTTGCACGGTTTGGTCCATACGCCGAATTTTATCCGACAATATTGCTTCGGTTTCGGCGTGGATTCACTCTGAAGGCGTGGTGTTCGGAGATCTTTGTCCAAGCGGACGACGCTGCGAGCCGGCATGATCGGTCAGCTTCCCGTCTTCGTCGGAACCACGGCGCTGATGTTGGTCGTGCCCGGCCCGGACTTCGTGCTGGTCACGCGGAACACGCTGGTCGGTGACCGAAGCCGGGGATTTCTCACGGCCGCGGGGATCTGCACGGGTCTGGGGTTGTTGACCGTCCTGACCGCCGGCGGCGTTTCCGCGCTTGTGGCGGCGAGTACGACCACGCTGGTCGTGCTCCGCATGGCCGGAGGTGCTTACCTGCTGCTGTTGGGAGCGCTGCTGTTGCGTTCCGCTTTCCGGCGGCGTCGGAGGACGAGTTCGGCCGAAGAGGACTCTTCGGCCGAGCGGCGAACCGGATCGCCGATGATGCAGGGATTCCTCAACAATGTCGTCAATCCGAAGGCGCTGGTCTTCTACCTCACGTTCATGCCGCAGTTTCTGGTCCCGGGGACGCCGGTGTACGTTCAGACGCTGCTCATGGGCTTGATCGTGATGCTCTGCGCGGCGATCTGGTGGACCGCGTACGTCGCCGCGGTCGGAGTCCTGGGCCCTGCCCTGCGGCGAAGCGCCGTACGTACAGCCCTCGACGCGGGTGCGGGGACCGCTCTGGCGGTGTTGGGAGTCCTGTTCATGTTCGGTCGGATATAGGAGCCGGGAGGTCACGGTGACTCGCGTGATCGGTTCCGCACGAGAGTCACCGCATCCACCAGCGAGATTCCGGGGAATTCCTTCCGCGATTCCCGAGTCGCCGTCACCTCGCCCACTTCGTCGCGGAGCCGGTGGAACCTGCTCAGATCGTGTGTGTCCCGGATCTGCTCGACGGAGTGGAACCTGGCGCGGAACCCCCGCTGTCGCCGGAGCTTGGCCTGTCGACTGCTGAACAGGGAAAACAACACGATCACCAGGGGTGCGGCGGAAGCCATCATCGAGTGGTCCGACAGCACGAGGGCGAGCGCGCCGACCGCCGTCAGCCCGCTCAGGGCTGCCCACACCATCGACGCCCCCCAGTTCTGATCATGACTCAGGGCGGTGACCCTACCAGTCGGCTCGACCGAAGTGAACGGTTTTCGCGGTCAACAGGAACAGGTCCGTGCGCCGGTCGACGCTCGCCGGGTCGGCCGGATCGAGCAGCCGGTCCAGCGTCGTCACGTCCTCGGCGTCCAGGATCTCGTCGAGCATCGTGCGTTGTCGCTCCAGCAGCCGCCGCACCGACAGTCGCGGAGCGTCGGCCAGGGGAGCGGGGTGGTCCACGAGGAAGGTCCTGCTCCGTACCTCGGTGAGTCCCGTCGCTCGCAGCATGCCGGGCCAGTCCTCGACCTCCGCGACCGATCCGGGGAGTTCCTCCCGCATCCGGCTGAACCGGTCGGCTGTCGCCGCGTCCATCCGCTCCTGCAGGCCGGGACGCCCGAACCCCAGGTCGCGCGGTAGCCAGCGGGCAGGCAGGCCGCCCTCGACGAGGGCCAGCACTCCGCCGGGGGCGAGGAGTCCGGCCAACTGGTTCAGCGCCCTCCGCTGGTCGCCGACGTGGTGCACGACCTGCCCCGACCACACCAGGTCCGCCGGTTCCAGCTCGGCGATCCCCTCCGGGAACTCGGCGGTCCGGGTGCGCAGTCGGAGGTCGAGTCCCTCGGCTCGCTTCTCGGCGCGGGCCAGCAGTTCCGGCGACCCGTCCACCGCGGTGACTTCGGCACCCGGAAACGTCGCCGCCAATCGGCAGGCCGCCACACCGGGGCCGCTGCCGATGTCCAGGATCCGGCGCGGTGTCAGGTGTTCGAGTTCCCCGAGGGCCTGGCGCACGTAAGGGCTGTGCGTCTCCCCCTCGAGTTCCAGCATGTCGGCCATCGCGGCCCAGTCGAAGTCGTCGGTCGAGTGTCCCATGGCACCGACTGTGAGCGCGGGTGTGACACTTTGACAAACTTTGTTGCTGTTTTCGCAAAAAAGGGGGTGCGGACGCGTTGCCACGGTGTCGGGTCGTGCCGGAGCCCTTCTCAGGGCCGAACCGGTGACGGCTCGCTTCGACGGACGGTGGCGAGGCAGCCCTCGACAGGAGGGGCTTCGTCCCCATCGGGGTACCAGGTACCCATGACGGCACCGATCACGTCTCGTCCCCCGGGGCGAGTTCCGGGACGGATCGAGCGGTTGAGCTCGATGACGGGTTCGGTGACCGCCTCCGACGTCGTCAGTCGGTGTCCACGCGCGTACGCGGGCGCGGAACTGTGCCTGCCGCTCGGTTCGGAAAGTTTCTCGTTCCGCACCAGCCGTAGCAGTTCGTTCCTCCAGACAGGGTCCGCCACGGCATCGTAGATCCAGCGGGTTCCGAGCACGCTGTGCTCGGCTGTCGTGATGAGCGCGTCGGCGTCGCATGGTCGGAGTGCGGTTTTTCCTATCGGAGCGCTGCGGTAGGACATCGGGATTTGGTAGCGCTCGGATCCGGTGCTGACCAGGTGCGTCTCCATGCCCACCGCACCGGCGGGGTCCTCGAATCGGAAGTAACCGATCGGCGACGGCGACGGAGCTCCGCTGCCCGAGTACCAGGGCTGCTGAGCCAGCCATGCGGGGAGGAAGTCGCTGAACCGTGGGGTGAGAGTCGCACCAGGATGGATCTTGGGCATGGTTCGCACCTTATCGCGATTTCGACACGACGGTGCTGGTCGAAGTTCGCTTGCTGATCCGCTTGCGAAACACGAGCGGGGGCAGGATCCCGCGATCCTTGCCCTCGAAATCGGCGCCGACTTCTGCCGACCGGCTCCGACCCGCGCCACCGCGCAGTGATCACCATCAACAGCCGCGAAGAGATCGCACGGGCGTGATGCGGAGGAGCGGGCCAAAGCCCTGTTCAACGCACCGGTGGCCTGCGCCAGTCCCCGCGTCCGCTGATGGCCAGGGTCGTCCTCAGCCCGATCATCGCGAGTCCGCCGCCACCGCCGATGGTGGTCAGTCGCTGTGGTGACCGAGCGAACCATGCCCGGGCCGCACCGGCGCCGAGCGCCCAGAGGCCGTCGGAGAGAACCGCGATCACTGCGAACACGTTCCCCGGGGCGAGGAGACGCACGATCACGGGTCCGGCGGTGCGATCCACGAATCGGGGCAGCACGGTCGCGAAGAACACGAGGGTCCTGGGTTGTCCACCCCGACGAGGAAACCATCGGTCAGCACCCCGCGGTCCCGTGCTGGTGACCCCGGGTGGTCACAGCCTCGGTCAGCGACCGGCGATGCCGAAAGGCCTGAACACCCAGGTACACCGCTCCGACATCTTGAGCACCGTGAAAGCGACGACAGAGTGCTGCACCAGCGTTCCCAGACCGAAGGCGTCCGCGAGCACGTACTCACCCACCGCGTTGCCCACCACGGTCAACAAGGCCCCGGCGGCCGACCGTCAATGCCCGGCTGACCGTGAACAGCACGCTCGGCCCCGGCACGGCGATCAGCACGGCGGGACGACAGCGAACGTCACAAGATCTCCCAGGAACACCATGTGGACAAACTCCCCCGGGGGGCTGGGGGCCTCCGTGAGCGGTGGACATGGGACTCCGCCGTAAAAGGGCCGTTGTCGCGCGTTGACATCGGCTCTCGAGGCGGTGAGCGGGCCGTTCCCGCGTCGAGGGCCGGAACGGCCCGCTCACCACGGAAGGTTCGGGGTCAAACCCGGGCGGTCACCTTCTCGGTGGACCTGGGGCCCTCGTCGAGGCGGCGACGGAAGGTCTCCGGGGCGAGAGCCATCGTCGCCCCCGCGATCACCGCACCGGCCGCGACCAGAGCGATCACCGGCCACGCGCTGCCGCCGGACCAGAGGATCAGCGATGTCGCCGCCAGCGGCGTGAACCCGCCCAGCACCACGCTGCCCGTCTGGTATCCGATGGACAGTCCGCTGTAGCGCACCCGTGGGCCGAACAGCTCGGTGTAGAACGCCGACAGCGGCGCGAACACCGCCCCGTGCGCCACGCCGAGCATGATCATGAGCGCGAGGGAGATCAGGCCCGGCGAGCCGGTGCCCACCAGCCAGAAGAACGGCGCCGCGAAGACCGCCATGAACATCGCGCCGCCGAGGAAGACCGGGCGCCGACCGACTCGGTCCGACAGCGCACCCCACAGCGGTATCGTGACGATATTCGCCGCTGCGGCGACCATCACTCCGGTCAGGCCGAACTCGCGCGGTAGGCCGAGGTGCTCGGAGACGTAGGTGAGGATGAAAACGGTGAAGATGTAGTAGTTGCCGCCCTCGGCGAACCGCGTCCCCACCGCGATGAGCAGCTCCTTCGGGTGCGTGCGAAGAACTTCCACGAGCGGACGGCGCGATGGCCCGGCTCCCTCGCTGAGCTTGAGGAACGCATCGGGCTCGGTGACCTTGAACCGGATGTAGAGACCGAGCAGCGCGAGCAGGGCACTCATCAGGAACGGCACGCGCCATCCCCACGCGATGAACTGCTGCTCGGGCAGCAGGGACATCAGGCTGAACACGCTCGTCCCGAGCAGGAGGCCCGCCGAGACACCGGTTTGCGGCCATGCGCCGAACAGTCCGCGTTGCCCGCTCGGAGCGTGCTCGACCGCCATCAGGGCGGCGCCACCCCACTCGCCACCCACGGCGAAGCCCTGCACCAGACGCAGGAGCACCAGTAGCGCGGGTGCCCCCAGGCCGATCTGCGAGTAGGTCGGCAGCAACCCGATCAAGGTGGTAGCCAGGCCCATCAGGGTCAGCGTCAGGACCAGCGTCGCCTTCCGGCCGATGCGGTCGCCGTAGTGGCCGGAGACGAATCCGCCCAACGGGCGGGCGATGAACCCCGCCGTGAACGTGCCGAACGCGGCGAGCGTGCCCGCCGCCGAGCTGATGTTCGGGAAGAACATCTGGTTGAACAGCAGCGCGGCAGCGGTGCCGTAGATGGTGAAGTCGTACCACTCGATGACGCTGCCGATGGTGCTCGAGATCAGGGTCCTCCTCGGCGAGGATCCGCTCGAACGCTGCGTGGCGTTGGAGGTCGTCAACGGCGTGCCTCCGTTCCCTTCTCGATGCGGATCTCGGGGAGTCAGGACTGCTGGTCGGTTTTGGCGGGCGCCCACGGCAGGGCGGCGTCGGCGTATTTCGAGGCGCGGAGGTCTCCCGACCGTGCGTGGCCCTCGAACTGCTCGACCCGGGCTGCGCGCCCGCACACCTCGCCGAGCCGGGCGCTGGATCCCTGGTCGGTGACCTCCTGGTAGGTCACGGTTTTGAGGTACTTGCCGACCCAGAGCCCGCCGGTGTAGTTCGCGGCGCCGCGGGTGGGCAGTACGTGGTTGGTGCCGATCACCTTGTCGCCGTAGGAGACGCAGGTGCCCTCGCCCAGGAACAGGGCGCCGTAATTGCGCATCCGCTCCAGGGCCTGCCGCGGCTCGGCGGTCAGGATCTGCACGTGCTCACTGGCGTAGCGGTCGGCGAGCTCGTAAGCGGTGTCGAGGTCGTCGACGACGTGTATCTCGCCGTGATCGCGCCAGGCGGGCTCGGCGTTGTCGCTGGTCGGCATGTCCGGCAGGAGCCGGTCGATGTGTTCCATGACCTCGCGGCCGAGGGCCTCCGAGGTGGTGATCAGCACGGCGGGGGAGTCGGGGCCGTGCTCGGCCTGGCTGAGCAGATCCACCGCCGTGACGAACGGGTCGGCGGTCTCGTCGGCGACGACGAGGATCTCGGTGGGGCCGGCGAACAGGTCGATGCCGACCTCGCCGTAGAGCAGACGCTTGGCCTCGGCGACGAAGGCGTTGCCGGGACCGGCGAGCATGTCGACCGGTGCCATGTCCTCGGTGCCCAGTGCCATGCTCACCACCGCCTGCACGCCGCCGAGCAGGTGGATCTCGTCAGCACCTGCCAGGTGCATCGCGGCCACGGTGGCGTCCGGGACCTCGCCGCGGATCGGCGGGGTGCAGGCCACCACGCGCGGCACACCGGCGGCCTTCGCGGTCACGATCGTCATGTGCGCCGAGGCCAGCAGCGGGTACCGGCCGCCGGGGACGTAGGCACCGATCGCGCCGACGGGGATGTGCTTCTGCCCCAGGTGCACGCCGGGCAACGTCTCCACCTCGAACTCCTTCATAGAGTCGAGCTGGTGCTCGGCGAACGTGCGCACCTGGTCCTGCACGAAGCGGATGTCGTCGAGGATCTGCCGGGGGACTCGGGCGACGATCTCCTCGATCTGCTCGGCCGACAGGCGGAACGACTCCGGCTCCCACCGATCGAACCGCGCGGAGTGCTCGCGTACCGCCGCGTCGCCGCAGGTCCGGACGTCCTCGATGATCGCGCGGACCTTCTCGCCGACGTCGGGGTGTGAGGCGGTGGGTGCGCCTGCGGCCGCGGGGGTCTTCAAGGACTGTGCCACGGGATGCTTCCCCTCGTTGTGTGTACGTATTCATGGAACGGTAGGCGGCTAGTATGTGTACGTAAACCTGAAGGAATCCCTCCCTCGATTCAGCAGCTGGAGGAACGGTGGTCACGAGTCGGCAGGTCGCGCAGCTCGCGGGGGTGTCCCAGGCGACCGTCTCCCGTGTTCTCCAGGGCAGTCTCCGGGTTTCCGGCGACACGAGGCAGCGTGTCGAGGCCGCGATGGCGCAGGCCGGCTACCGTCCTCACGCGGCCGCGCGCGCTATGCGCACCCGTCGTTCGGGCACGGTCGGCGTCGTCGTCGCCGACATCACGAACCCCTTCTACCCGCAACTGCTCGAGGCGGTCAGCCACGCGCTCGACGCCGCGGGCCAGCGGATGATCCTGTGGAACGCGGGTGGGCCGAGCGAGACGAGCGCGCTCGAGGCGATCGGCGAGGGCTCGGTCGATGGACTGGTGTTCACCACGATCACCGAGGGTTCGGACCCCCTGGAAGAGGCGCTGCAGCAGGACCAGCCCGTCGTGCTGCTGCATCGCGGCCTGGAATCGGCGCGCTGTGATCAGGTCACCAACGACAACGTGGCCGGCGGACGGCTCGTGGCCGAGTACCTGGCGGGCCACGGTCACGAGCGCATCGCCTACTTGCAGGGGCCGGAGCTGCCCAGTACCTCCCGGCACCGCGAGCGGGGGTTTCGCGAACGTCTGGCGGAACTCGGCGTTGCCCTCGCCCCCGAGCTCACCGTGCGGGCGCACTTCTCGCACGACAGCGCGCGCCGGGCGATGCGCGGATTGCTCGATCGGCAGGACCCACCCACCGCCGTCTTCTGCGCCAACGACCTGACGGCTTTCGGAGCCGTGGACGGAGCGCTGTCGCTGGGGTCGCACGTCCCGGAGGACGTGTGGGTCCTCGGTTACGACGACATCGAGATGGCTTCCTGGGACTCCTTCGACCTGACGACCGTGCGGCAGCCGATCGCGGAGATGGCCCGTACGGCGGTGGAGCTGCTGCTCGAACGCATCGATGATCGATCGCTGTCACCGCGTCGGCGGAAGTTCCCGAGCGAACTGGTCGTCCGGGGTTCCACCGCCCGCGCCCCTGTGCCGGTGCGGGCGGTGGACCGCTGACGGCGGCTCCCCGCCGCAGCCGGCCGATCGCGTCGTGTCCGGCGACGTGGTGCCGACATCGAGGTGTTCCTGTGGTGTTCTCCGCACGAACGCGGTGACCGGGTGTCCACAGGCGGGTCTTTGGAATCCCGGTCATTTGTCGCGGTCGGTTCGGACTCGATGCCGGACGAAACGCGATCTCCGTTCGGCTCTGCTGGTGTCGTCCGCACGAAGACCGAGGAGACGCCATGAGCATCCAGCGTGAGGCTGCCCGGAGCCGGCACCGACACTCCGCTCTCGTCGATCTGGTGCGCAACCATCGGTTACGAGGTGATGCCGTTCAACAGCACTTAGCAGGACGTGCTCGCCGAGGTGCCGACCACGGTGCCGCTGACCGTCACGGCCACCGAGTCGAAGGGGATCGAGGCGACCCTGGAGCTGACCGAGCACCTGCTGCGGCACGGATGCGGTGCGGCGCCGCACCTGCCGGCGCGGCAGTTCGTCGATGCCGACCATGTCGGTGGTGTGGCGCCCCGTCTTCGTGAGGCAGGGGCACGCGACGATCCAGCGGGACTCGATCGAGCTGGCGCTGAAGCAGAAGGCTCCGACGGCCACGCGCGTCATCACCCAGATCTGCTTCGACGCCGCAACGACAAGTTCGTGGGCGACGGGTGTCACCACCTCTGGTATTGAGCTCCCGGTCCACGTGGGTACGCCGGGGCCGGTGAGCCGTCGTAAGCTGATGCGGATCTCGGCCGGCATCGGTTTGGGCCAGTCGGCACGGTTCCTGCAAAAGCAACAGAGCCTGCTGTGGCGTTTCCTCCTGCCGGGCGGCTACAACCCGACGAAACTGGCCAAACGGCTCGGCACCGCGGGCAACGTTCACGGGCTGCGCATTTTCACCTTCAACGAGATACGCAGGACCGAGGCCTGGCGCCGAGAGCTGTTGGCCTCGGTCTCCGAAGGGGCGATCGGTCATGACGGAGCAGAACCACGAGCAGAACTACGGACGCCTCATCGTGTGGGGAGCGGACCGCCCCGGGATCGTGGCGAACGTGTCGGCTGTGCTCGCCGAGCACGGGGCCAACGTCATCTCGCTCGATCAGTCCTCGAGCGGCCCGGAGGGCGGTCGCTTCTTCCAGCGCACCGTCTTCCATCTCCCGGAGCTGTCGGCCGAGATCGGCGCGCTGAGCAGGAGTTTGGAAGCGAATCTGGGGGAGGAGCTGGGACTGGAGTTCCAGCTCGTCGAGGCGAGACGGCGGAAACGCGTCGCCGTCTTCGTGTCCAGAGCGGATCACTGCCTGCTCGACCTGCTGTGGCGGCAGCGGCGCGGAGAACTGCCCGTGACCGTGTCGATGGTGGTGTCCAACCACCCCGATCTCGGTGACGACGTGCGGCAGTTCGACATCCCCTTTTACCACGTGCCGGTGGACAAGGATGACAAAGCGACCGCCGAGCGGGAGCAGCTGAACCTGCTCAAGGACAACGTGGACCTGCTCGTGCTGGCGCGCTACATGCAGATCGTCTCCGGCGACTTCCTCGACGAGCTGGGCGTTCCGGTCATCAACATCCATCACTCGTTCCTGCCCGCGTTCGTGGGGGCATCCCCCTACCAGCAGGCGAAGGAGCGCGGCGTGAAGCTGGTCGGCGCGACGGCGCACTACGTGACGGAGGACCTCGACGAGGGCCCCATCATCGAGCAGGACGTGATCCGCGTGTCGCATCGGGAATCGGTGCGGGACCTGCAGCGCAAGGGTGCGGACGTGGAACGGTTGGTGCTGTCCCGCGCGGTGTCCTGGCACTGCGAAGACCGCGTCATCCGCGACGGCAACACGACGGTCGTTTTCCAGGGGGGACAGTGACCGCGCAGGCGGGAGCCGCGGTGATCGAGTACCTTGCGATCGGCAGTAACCACGGACGACCGCCCCGACAGCAGCACGTCCTCATCCTTCGCCGATACCGCGACGGTCCACTGTGGCTTGCGGCGACCGACTGATACGGGTCGGCCGGCTACGGGCGGGTTACTGAGCACGTCGGTGCCATCGGGGCACGTGGGTGGGCATGTGGGGTCGGACAGGGTTTTGGCGAGGTAGCGCTGGCCCCGGGGAAGTACTTGGGCGCAGTTCGCGGGCGCGGTGCCGGGGGAGGAACCCGATGGCTCGTTCGAGTTCCTCGCGGGTCATCGGACCGATGAATTCGGTGTCGTCGTTGTTCGGTGCACCCGGCTCCGAGCGGGGGCTCGAGGCCACTTTTTTGATCCGCTGCTGCAGCGCGAGCGCCACCGTATGCGAGGTGGTCTTGGGATTGCCCGGACGGTTCAGGGCGTGGCAGGTGCCGAGGGAGATTCCGTGGATGGCCGCTGTCGGCGTGGGCGCTGGTGGCCGGGTGCGCTGGGTGACCGGTTCGGGCACAAGCGCATCGTGCTGCCGGGAGCGGCCTTGACCGAGACCCTGCTGGCCGCGATCGTGCACGCGGTCCTGTGTCCGGTACCAGCGGATACCTGGCCCTGCTGCCCGCCGCCGACCGTGCCGGTACCGCGCCAGCGGCGTCGACAACGCCGCACGCCGAGCAGCCGGCGCCGCGGGCATCGTGCTCTGCGGCGTCGTTGTCGGCAGTCCCACCCACCCCGAACACGAGGGCTGAGCAGCCCACCGAGCGCGGCGCTCGCACTCGGTGGGCTGCTCGGCGATTCCTACCGCACCGCGGTGCGCACCGTGGCGCGTACGCCCGCTCGGTCGAGTTCGGCGTACCAGCCCTCGACGCGACCGGTGAACCGGCTGTCCTCGAGGAGTGCGTCCGGGATCCCTGCGGCGGCCAGGGCGGGGCGCAGCGAGGCGACGTCGGTGCGTCCCTCGGTGGCTTGCAGCATCGTCGGGGCCGCGGGGTCGTTGACCTCCAGGGCGAGTCCGTCGTCGGTGCGTTGGACCAGGACCTGCCGGAGCCAGGCGGCGACGACGAGCGTCGCCATCTCCGGTGCGTTCGACTGCCCCAGCGAGTCGGTAACGGTTCCCAGCAGGCGTGGACCGATCTTGCGCGAGCCGTCGGAAGCGACCTGGCTGGTGGTGTGCCGCAGTGCGGGATTGGCGAACCTGTGCAGCGTGGTCTCGACGTAGTCGTGGTGGTCGATGCCCTCGGCGGGGGGCAACGTCGGCCGCACCTCGGATTCGGCCAGCCGTCGGGCAGCACCGGCGAGATCGTCGATTTCCACTGCTTCGGCGATGGTGTCGATGCCGGCCAGCCCGCCGAGGTAGGCCAGTAGCGAGTGGCAGGCGTTGAGGGTGCGCAGCTTGGTCAGTTCGTACGGCCGCACGTCCGGGACGAGCCGTGCCCCGGCCCGCTCCCACGCCGGACGCGGTCCGCGGAAGTCGTCCTGGACGAACCACTGGCTGAACGGTTCGGCCAGCACTGTGGCCTCGTCCCGCAGACCGAGCGTGGAGGTGACCTCGGTGCGGTTGGCTTCGGTGGTTGCGGGCACGATTCGGTCCACCATGGTGCAGGGAAAGGTGACTTGCTCCTCGATCCACTCGACCAGCGCCTCACCGTCGGGCAACAGGCCGCAGTAGTCGGTGACCGCCTGTCGCAGCAGCGCACCGTTGTCGGCGAGGTTGTCGCAACTGATCACGGCCAGTGGTCCGGCATCGGTGCCACGGCGGCGGCGCAGGCCGGCGGCGATCCGGCCGACGACCGTGCCGGGTGGTCTGCCCGCGGCGTCGGCCCGAATTTCGGAGTCGCCTGTGTCGAGCCGCTGGGTGGCCGGGTGCAACCGGTAGGCCTTCTCCGTCACCGTCAGGGTCACCACCCGTACAGCGGGGTCGGCGATCCGGTTCAGTACCTCCTCGGCTTCCGACGGGCCGTCGAGGATCTCGCGCACCGAGGGAACCACCCGTACGCGGGTGTCCGTTCCATCGCGCAGCGCCAGCGCGTAGAGCCCGTCCTGGGGCTGCAACTGGTCGCGGACCCGGGGGCTT
This sequence comes from Halosaccharopolyspora lacisalsi, assembly GCF_014137975.1. GTDB lineage: Bacteria > Actinomycetota > Actinomycetes > Mycobacteriales > Pseudonocardiaceae > Halosaccharopolyspora > Halosaccharopolyspora lacisalsi. Next base: position 51,542 of record NZ_JACGWZ010000002.1, read on the forward strand.
CGCTGGGTGACCGCGCTGATCGCCCAGCGGGTATCGCCCGTAGCGGTCATGGCATCGGCGGTGTGGACGGCCTGGTGCGCCCGGTGGAAGCCACCGATGCCCAGGTGCACGACGCCGGTGGTCAACTGGCTGGGGTCCAGGTCGGGGCGCGAGGATTTCGGGACCTCGCCGAGGGTGTTCAGACTGAGCCTGCGCACGGGAGCACTCCTTGTCCGCTGTGGTCTCGGCCAGCTACTTCCGGCTCTCGGTCCACTGTGGTCACCAATCGTGCATGGAGCCGTCGTGCAGTCGCGCGACCGGCAGGTAGGCGGGTTGGTAGGGGTGCTCGGCGGCGGCCTCCTCGTCGATGTCGACACCGAGTCCGGGGGCGTCGCCGGGGTGGAGGTGACCGTTGTCGAACCAGTGGCTCCGGGGGAACACCGCGTCGGTGGCCGGGGTGTGCGGCATGTACTCCTGGATGCCGAAGTTGGGCACGGCGGTGTCGACGTGGACGGCCGCGGCCAGGCAGACCGGGGAGAGGTCGGTGGCGCCGTGGGCACCGGAGCGCACCCCGTACAGCTCGGCCAGCGCCAGGATCCGGCGCAGGTGGGTGATCCCGCCGGCGTGGACCACCGAGGTGCGGACGTAGTCGATGAGCCGCTCGGTGATCAGACGCTGGCAGTCGATGATCGAGTTGAACACCTCGCCGGTGGCGATCGGTGTGGTGGTGTGCTGTCGGATCAGCCGGAACGCGGTCTGGTCCTCCGCCGGAGTCGGGTCCTCCAGGTACAGCAGCCGGTAGGGCTCCAGCGCCTTGCCCAGCCCGGCCGCCTCGATCGGGCTCAGCCGGTGGTGCACGTCGTGCAGCAGGTCGAAGTCGTTGCCGTGCACCCGGCGGATCTCGGCGAACAGCTCGGGAGCGTGGTCGAGGTAGTTGCGGGTCGACCACCGGGTCTCCTCGGGCAGCCCCGCCGATGCCGGCTCGTAGCGGTCGCCGTCGGAACCGATGCCGTAGGTCCCGGACACGCCGGGCACCGCCGTCTGGGCCCGCACCGCCCGGTAGCCGGCGTCGAGATAACGACCGACCTCGGCGACGGTCTCGGCGACCGTGGAGCCCTGCGCGTGCCCGTACACCAGCACCCGGTCCCTGCTGCGCCCACCGAGCAGCTGATACACCGGCAACCCGGCGACCTTGCCCTTGATGTCCCACAGCGCGGTGTCGACCGCGGCGATCGCGGTCATGGTGACCGGGCCGCGCCGCCAGTAGGCACCCCGGTACAGGTACTGCCAGGTGTCCTCGATGGCAGCGGGATCGCGCCCGATCAGCAGCGGGCGCACGTGGTCGGTGAGGTAGCTGGCCACCGCGAGCTCGCGCCCGTTGAGGGTGGCGTCACCGACCCCGTACACCCCCTCGTCGGTGACGATCTTGAGTGTGACGAAGTTGCGGTCCGGCGAAGTGACGATCACTCGCGCGTCGACGATCTTCATGACTTCCCTCCGGGATATGTGTGTCGAACGGGACAGCGGTCCGGTGTACGCCGCTCATGCGGTGTCCGTGGCAGTGAGGTCGACGACGGTCTTGAGGCCCTGCCCGCTCGCGGCACGAACGAAGGCGTCCCGCGCTCGGCGCAGCGGAAAGCGGTCCGTGACCAGCGAGCTCACCTCGAGCGCCCCGCGCGTCACGAGGTCCACCGCCACCGGGAAACTCGCCGCGTACCGGAAGGTGCCCACGAGGTCGACCTCGTGGCGTTGCACCAGGCTCAGGGCCGTCGCACTGTCCTCGGCCGGCATCGTGCCGACCAGGACCACCCGGCCGCCGGGGGTCGTCGCGGCCAGCGCGCCGGCGAGTCCCCCGGGAGATCCCGAGCACTCCAGACTGCGGTCCACGCGCAGCCCGTCGAGCTCCTCGGCGAGCAGGACGCGGTCGATGCTCAGGTCACGCGCGGCCCGCAGGCGTCCGGGGTCCACATCGCTGATCGCGACCTCACGCGCACCCCACGCCCGCGCTACTTGTGCGACCAGCAGGCCGACCGGACCCGCACCCGTGACCAGCACCGACTGACCGGGTGCGAAGCGGGCGCGCCGCAGCGCGTGCACCGCCACGGCCAGCGGCTCCAGGACCGGGACAGCGGCCGGGTCCAAGCCGGCCGGTGTCGGGTGCAGGTGGGTGATCGGAACCGTGACGTAACCGGTCAGCCCCCCGTCGACGGGCGGCGACCCCAGGCAGGTGCCGTGCGGGCACAGGTTGTACCGGCCCGCGACGCAGGCCGGACAGGTCCGGCACGGCACGGCGGGCTCGACGACCACCCGGTGCCCCACGAGTTCGTCCGGTGTTCCAGGACCGGTCTCGTCGACCGTTCCGCCGATCTCGTGCCCGAGCACAGCCGGTTCCCCGAGCGCGTTGGTGCCGTTGCGCCCGTCCAGGTAGTAGTGCAGATCCGAGCCGCACAGACCGACCGCCTCGACCGCCACCCGCGCCTCCCCCGCTCCGGGGGAAGGGACGTCGCGTTCCTGCAGACGCAGATCCTCCGCACCGTGCAACACGGCCGCGTGCGTTCGTTCCGTCATCAAAGCGCCCCTCCGAGTGCGCTGATCGCGGTGTAGATACCGAGCGCGACGATGAGCAGGCTGCTGACGGCCAAGGCCGCCGTGAACCACGTTCCCCCGCGCAGTTCCTCGTCCACTTCTGTCCGGCGCAGGTACCACGTGGCGACCGTGACCGCGATGAGGAACAGCCCACCGATGAACCCACCGGTCTGGACCATGAACACCGGTGCGGCGAAGAACAGGTACGCGCCGCCCCAGGCGGTCGGGAACAGCACGGTGAACACCCGCATCCACTTCTGCCGCTGTGCGGTGTTCCGCCAGTCGAAGACCCCGCACAGCGACACCGCGTTCGTGGCGACCCGGGCCCATCCGGGCAACGCGGCCCACAACGTGGATCCGAGCACCGCCACCGCTCCCACCAGGAAGACACCGCTCGCCCACTCGCCGAGGGTGTCGGTGTAGATGCGCGACAACGTGGTGATCATGGTGTTGCCCTCGGGGACCAGACCCGCCGGATGCAACACCGACGCTCCCATGACGAAGAACGCCATCGTCCCCACGGTGTAGACCACCCACGAGACCATCGCGTCCTTGTACATCACCCGGATCCAGCCCCGGGCGCGATGCTTCCACTCCGCGCTGCCGTCGTTCGGCCCCACCCAGCGGGCGTAGCCCTTCTCGATGCACCAGTAGGTGTAGTAGGTGATCTCGTCGGAGGTCACGCCGGTCAGTCCGAACATCGCGACGGCCGCCCCGACCGCCCCGGCGGGCAGGGACAGCCGCATCCCGGTGGCCAGATCGTCGAGCCCGTAACCGACCCCGGTGAACGGCAGCCCGAAGGCGATGGCGCAGGTGATCAGCACGAACAGCACGGTCAGTCCCACGGCGCCGCGTTCGATCAGCGAGTACTTGTTGGAGTACAGCGAAACGATGGCGCCGACGACCACCACGGTGGTCCAGATCGCCAGGGAGGGGAGCTCCAGCGGCCCGGAGCCCACCGGGAACAGGATGCTCAGCGCCGCGGCCAGACCGCCAACGACGCCACCGACCTGGAGGACCTTGATCAGGGCCATCAGCATCCACATCACGCTGACCCAGCCCAGCCGGCCCAACCGCGGGGGAACCTTGTCGTAGCCCTCCAGCGCGGGTTGGCCGGTGACGATGGCCCAACGACCGAGTTCGACCTGGACCGCGACCTTGAGCAGGGTGCTGACGATGACCAACCAAAGCAGCACGAAGCCGGCCTCGGCGCCCAGGGCGGTGGTGGCGATCAGTTCTCCGGAGCCGACGATCGACGCGCTCAGGATCAGTCCCGGGCCCAGGAAACGCAGCGAGCCGCGCCAGCCCGTGGGCGGATCCTTGGTATCGGCCTCCCGCAGGACGTAGGGGTCCTGCGGGGCGGCCTCCGTGTCGGTACTCAACACGACCTCCCGGTGAGTACTAGTATATTAGTGTGACACTGCAGCACATCAGCCCATAGGATTCAAGACATGAACGCTGGACGGAGAAGTCGCGGCACCACCACCAGGGACGTGGTCGTCGCGGATCTGCGGCGCCGCATCCTGGACCTGACCCTGCCTCCTGGTGGCGCGCTCGCGGAGAACGAGCTGGCCAAGGAGCTCGCGGTCAGCCGCACGCCCGTGCGGGAAGCGCTGATCCTGCTGGTCAACGAAGGCCTCGTGGAGATCTACCCGCAGATGGGAACCTTCGTCTCGCGGATCGACCCGGCCGCCGTCGCCGACTCCCAGTTCGTTCGGGAAGCGCTCGAGCTCGCCTCGCTCCACGAGCTGGTGCCCGTCATCGAACCGACGCAGATCACCACCCTGCGCGGCATCCTAGCGCAGCAGCGCCTCGCCGTGGACTCGGCCGACGTCGACCAGTTCTTCGATCTCGACGAACGGTTCCACCGCACCATGATGGAGCTGGCCGGCCACGGCTCGGCGTGGAGCGTGGTCGGCTCGGCCAAGGCGCACCTCGACCGCGCTCGGCGTGCCTGCCTGCCCGTGGCCGACACGCTCGAACGGATGGTGCAGCAGCACACCGACATCGTCGACCAGCTCGCCGCCGGTGACCTCGACGATACCGACCGCTCCCTGCGCTCCCACCTACGCGAGGTGTTCCGCGACATCGACGCCGTCAAGTCGCTCGCACCTCACTACTTCACCAACGGCGACCAGCGGCTCCCTCGCCGCACCGAACGTCCCGAAGCCTCACGCTGAACGGCGTGAAAGGAAAGTGGGGTCGACCGGACCGGCATTCTCACTCGGCTGTCCCGGTGTGGCCGACTTCGTCACCACCCGAATACCGATACCGGCTATGCCGCCGAAAAATCCGCGTCGAGCGAAGTGATCGCAGCGTTTTGATCGTCCCCGCTTGGTGGCGAGTGGAGGGGGATGGCCATTGCGACGCTGCACGCTAGCGCTCCGGATCACGCTGTGAGGGTGTGGTGGTGCTGTGTGCGCCGTTTGCGTGGTTGGCGCTGCAGTGCGGACACGAAAAGCCCGCTGGTCTGTGATCCCCGCATCAGGTCAGCGGGTTTTCCGCTGGTCGGGACGGCGGGATTCGAGTCCTCTGAGCCCAGGCCAGTTCTTGCGGAGTTCTGAACCGTGAGAACGAAGAATCCGCAGGACGTGCCGCGTCGGTTCGCGAGCGTTGAGCGCAGTCAACGCCGTTCGGCGCGCACCTGCCGCTCCGGCTCCGGCGGCGGGACTGAGCAGGACGATCGATCCTCGCGGTCCGGGCGTGTTGGCCAGTCCGCAGCCGCGGCCGCTGTTAAGCGGTCTTCATCGCCTCGACGTATGCCTCGTGTCGGGTGGAGCTCATAACCGTGGTTCCGCGGTCGGTGTAGGTGATCTCGTGGTGCCCGAGGCCGGCAAGATGGTCGACGGCGTCGACAGTGGCCTGGTGGTCGTCGGAGCGTGACGGCACTCGAGGTGCATGCGGCATGCACTGCGTCGACGACCCGGTCCGGCCGGTTTTCTCGCCCACGTACTCCCCGCCCTTCATGCTCCTGTGCTCGACAGCCTCAACTCCCGTCCAGCTGAAGCACAACCTGACCTTATGTATTGACATAAAGACACAAGCTGCATAGTGTCTGCCATCACACGTCGTCGGAACCTTCCGGCGAGAGCCCGGAAGTTCCTGCGTCAGGCAGGTCAGCTCGCGTGTGCTGAGCCCCTGACCGGGCAGCACGGAAAGCACTCGAAGTCGCCCTGCGCTTTCCGACGACTCACGTTGAGCCACCGAGCAGAAGGGCACGGAAGCTATGTCGAAGCAGCCACTGTCCGTCGCGGTCATCGGCGCCGGGATGGCGGGGCGCAGCCATGCCGCGGGCTATCGCCAGGTCAACACCGTCTTCGGCGATGGGCTTCCGCCTGTCCGCCTGGCAGCCGTCGCCGATGCCAACACCGAACTGGCCGAGGACGCCGCACGTCGGTACGGCTACGAGAGGGCAGTGGCAGGCTGGGAGGAGATCGTCGACGATCCGACGATCGATGCGGTGAGCATCGTCGTCGGCAACACCCTGCACCGGTCGATTGCCGAGGCACTGATCCGAGCCGGCAAGCACGTGCTGTGTGAAAAGCCGCTGGCGGGATCCATGGAGGATGCCGAGGCGATGGTCGCTGCCGAGAACGCCGCTGATGTGGTGACAGCGGTCGGCTACACCTATCGCCGGTCACCGGCGATCACGGCGATCCGGGACCACGTGCGCGACAACGAGCTCGGCGAGATGACGCTGTTCAGCGGTCGCTACTGGGCCGATTACGCCTGCGATCCGCAGGGCCCGCTGAGTTGGCGTTTCAGGGGAGGCCCCGGCAGCGGCGCGCTCGGCGACCTAGGTGCCCACGCCATCGACGTGGCCGAGTACGTCTGCGGGCCGATCGTGTCCGTCTCGGGCGGGGCGTTGTCGACGCAGATCCCGAAGCGGCCGCTGCCGCTGGGAGCTGTCGTCGGGCACAGCTCCGCGCCTGTCAGCGACGAGATGGGAGAGGTGGAGAACGAGGACACGGCCGTGTTCTCCGCGCGGTTCCGTTCCGGGTTCACCGGCTCGTTCTCGGTGTCACGAACCGCATCCGGCATGCCCAACGGGCTGGCCTTCGACGCCTGTGGGGTCGGCGGTCGGGCCGCCTTCGACTGGCACCGGCCGGCTGAGTACGTCTTCGACGACCCCCAGCCGGAGTCGCGCACCCGCGGTGCCCGGCAAATCATCGCGGGCCCGCAACTGCCGTACTTCGCAGGTGGGTATCCCATGGAAGCGCCCGGGGTCGGAGGCGGCAACGCCGAGATGTTCGTCTACCAGTGCCGCGCGTTCCTCGACCAGGTCACCGGCGCTCCCGCTCCGTTGCCGGCCTGCGCGTCCTTCGCCGATGCCCTGCGCACCATGCAGGTTGTCCAGGCCGTCGTCGAGTCCTCGAAGAACGACGGTGCGGCTGTCGACATTTCCTGACTTTCGCTCACTCGCACCGAAAAGGAGTTCGATCATGTCGCTCAAACTCGGCGCCTACACCGCATGCCTGCACGACCACCCGCTTGAGGACGTCCTCGACATCCTCAAGACCAATGGGCTGACGTCGGTGGAAGTCAACACCGGCGGTTTCCTCCCCGCCCCGCACTGCCCGGTGGACGAACTGCTGTCCTCGGCCGAGGCCCGCGAGGAGTACCTGGAGACCTTCGCCTCCCGCGGGATGGAGCTCACCGGGTTGAACTGCAACGGAAACCCGCTCAACCCGCTGCCGGGAACCGGACCCAAGCACGCCGACGACCTGCGCCGCACCATCGAACTGGCCGGCCTGCTCGGAATTCGCAACGTCGTGACCATGTCGGGCACCCCCGGGTCGGACCCCGGCGCGAAGTACCCCTCGTGGGTCGTCAACCCGTGGGATGGCGTCTACATGGACGTCCTCGACTACCAATGGGGTGTCGCCACCGGATTCTGGACCGACATCGACGCTCTCGCCCGCGAGCACGACGTCCGCGTGGCGATCGAGATGCACCCGCACAACCTGGTGTTCTCCCCCGTCACGCTGACGAAACTCGTGGAGCTGACCGGCTCGACCAACCTCGGCGCCGAGATGGACCCATCACACCTGATGTGGCAGGGCATGGACGTCGCCGCCTGCATCCGCCACCTCGGCCCGCTGGTGTTCCACGCCGCTGCCAAAGACGCAACGCTCTGTCCCGGAGTCGACATCCGCGGCGTGCTCGACACCTCCTTCGAGCGAGTGCCCGCCGACACGCCGGGCAAGGTTCCGACCGGCATCGGCTACTGGTGCAACTCCTGGCCGCCCGATCCGGCCTGGAAGTTCGTCGCCGTCGGTACCGGCCACGACACCACCTACTGGACCGAGTTCCTCACCGCACTCGCCGAGACCGACCCCGACATGGCCGTCAACATCGAGCACGAAGACGCCGCCCGTTCCCAGCTCGACGGCCTTGCTCTGGCCGCGGAGAACCTCCACGCAGCCGCGGCGAATCTCTGAGACGCGGGGTCCGCACCCTCTGCTCTGTCCCGTACCGAAACCTGAGACACCGCACCCGCCGAAAGAGGAACCGCCGTGCGAATCGCTCTCGACCCCCACATGTTCCGCAACGACGTGTCGGTGCTGGAATTGCCCCGGCTGGCCGCCGAGCTCGGCTACGAATGGATCGAATTCTCCCCGCGTGACGACGCGCTGCCGTTTTTCCACCACCCGCGCATGGACGACGCCACGGTGCGAGAGCTCCGCCGGGAACTGGACGCCACAGGGGTCGGAATCTCCTCGGTACTACCACTGTACCGGTGGTCCGGCCCCGACGAGGACGAGCGGCAGGCCGCCGTGCGCTACTGGAAGCGCGCCATCCGGATCACTCGCGATCTCGGTGTCGACACGATGGTCTCGGAGTTCAACGGCCGCCCCGACCAGGTCAGCCGCAGCGAGGGGCAGTTCTGGCGCTCGATGGAGGAGCTGCTGCCGATCTTCGAGTCCGAGGGCATCCAGCTGGCCCTGGAACCGCACCCGGACGACTTCGTCGAGGACGGCTACGCCGCGGTGGACCTGGTGCGCGGGATCAACTCGCCGAACGTGTCCTTTCTGTACTGCGCGCCGCACACCTTCCACATGGGCAACGACGCACGCGGCATCATGTCCTACGCCGGTGACCTGCTCACCCACGTGCACGTGGCCGACACCTTCGATCACACCGCCTCGTCGGGCAAGCGCTACATCGTCAACCCACCGGACTCGACCGCGCGCGTGCACCAGCACCTCGACATCGGTCAGGGCGAGGTCGACTGGGACGAGTTCTTCGACTCCCTGAAGCAGAACGACTTCGACGGAACCATGACCATGTGCGTGTTCGCCTGGGAGGAGCGCGCCCGCGAATCGTCGGTCTTCATGAGGAACAAGGCCGCCGAGTACATGAGGAACCGATGAGTACGACGAACATCATCCCGACGGCGTTCCGCACTCGCGACCACGACGGAGACCTGTACTGATGAGCACCCGAACACCCCGAAGAAACTCGTTGCCCGCTGAGCACTCCGGTCCGCACTCCAGGCGCCTGGGGATGGTCGCGTTCGTGGCCACCTTCGGTGGGCTGCTGTTCGGCTACGACACCGGAGTCATCAACGGCGCGCTTGCCCCGATGAAGGTCGACCTGGGACTCACGCCCGTCACCGAGGGCTTCGTCGTGAGCATCCTCATCTTCGGCGCCGCGCTCGGTGCCGCCGTCGGGGGGAAGTTCGCCGATCGGTACGGCCGACGGCACAACATCCTCGTGCTCGCCGGCGTCTTCGTCATCAGCACCCTCGGTTGCGCCCTGACGCCGACGTGGCAGGTGCTCGCGGTGTTCCGCTTCGTCCTCGGGCTGGCCGTGGGTGGCGCGTCCGCCACGGTCCCCGTCTACCTCGCCGAAGTGGCACCCGCGGAACGTCGTGGCAGCCTCGTGACCCGCAACGAGATCATGATCGTGTCGGGCCAGTTCGCCGCCTTCGTCATCAACGCGGTCATCTTCAACGTCTGGGGCGAGCACTCGTCGGTGTGGCGCTACATGCTCGTGATCGCGACGCTCCCGGCGATCGCCCTGCTCGTCGGAATGTTGCGGATGCCGGAGAGCCCGCGCTGGCTGTCCTCCCGCGGACGCGACGCCGCCGCGCTCGCGGTGCTCAAGCAAGTGCGTTCCCCGGAACGGGCGGAGGCAGAGATGGCCGAAGTCCGCGCGCTGGCGGAGGAGGAACGACGGTCGAAAACCGGAGGCTGGTCCGCCCTCGCCGTGCCCTGGATCCGGCGACTGGTCGTCATCGGAGCCGTCCTCGGCATCTTCCAGCAGTTCACCGGCATCAACTCGATCATGTACTACGGCACCCAGATGCTGCAGACAGCCGGATTCTCCAGCAGTGGTGCGATCATCGCCAACACCGCCAACGGCCTGTTCAGCGTCCTCGGGATCACCGTCGGCATCATGCTGATCAACAAGATCAACCGGCGCACCATGCTCATCTCCGGATTCGCGCTGATCACCCTGTTCCACATCCTGGTCGGGGCCTCGGCCATGTTCCTGCCCGACATCGCGGCCAAGCCCTACATCATCCTGTTCTTCGTCGTGGCTTTCGTGTTCTCCATGCAGGGAACGCTCGGGCCGCTGGTCTGGTTGCTGCTGTCGGAGATGTTCCCGCTGAGGGTCCGCAGCTTCGCCGTGGGACTGTGCGTGCTCATGCTGTGGTTGGGCAACGCCGGCGTCACCTTCGGCTTCCCCCCGACGGTCGACGCACTGGGCCTGGCTCCGACGTTCTTCATCTTCGCCGCCATCGGTGTTCTGGGGATTCTCTTCACCGCCGGCATGGTCCCCGAGACCCGCGGCAGGACCCTCGAGGAATTCGAGTCCGACATGCAGGCGCGGTATTCGAAGGCGACGTAGCCACCAGCACGGCACGAAAGGACGACGAGAATGAAGCTCGGACTCATCGGCTCGGGGCGCATCGGGGACATGCACGCGAGGGCGCTGGGCGAACTCGACCAGGTCGATTCCCTGGTGATCGCCGACGCCGACCCGGCACGGGCAGAGGGACTCGCGGAACGGGTCGGCGCCGACGCCGACACCGTGGACGAGCTGTACTCCTCGGGAGTGGACGGAGTGCTGATCGCCGCGGCCACCAGCGCCCACGCTCGGCTCGTCCACCAGGCTCTCGACAACCGGACACCGGTGTTCTGCGAGAAACCGGTGGCGCTCGACGTCGCCGGTACCCGCGAGGTCGTCTCCCACGCCGAGAGCTGCGGGGTGCCGGTGCAGATCGGCTTCCAGCGCCGTTTCGACGCGGGATATCTCGCCGCCAGGGAAGCCGTCCGCGACGGTCGTCTGGGATGGCTGCACACCCTGCGGGCGGTCACCGCCGACGAGACACCTCCGCCGGCCGACTACATCCCGACCTCGGGAGGCCTGTTCCGCGACTGCGGTATCCACGACTTCGACATCATGCGCTGGCTCACCGGCAGGGAGGTGGTGTCGGTCCACGCCACGGGAGCCAACCGGGGTGCCGCGTTCTTCACCGAGGGCGGTGACGTCGACACCGCCGCCGCGGTGCTGACGTTCGAGGACGGGATGTTGGCCACGGTGACCGCGACCCGCTACAACGGCGCGGGTCACGATGTGCGGCTGGAGGTCTGCGGTTCCGATGGCGCGATGTTCGTCGGCAATGACGAACGGGCACCGCTGCCGTCGGCGGAGCAGGACATCGGCTGGCCCTCCGGAACTCCCTATCGCACGTTCGTGGAACGCTTCGGGCCCGCCTATTCCCGGGAGCTGAGCTCCTTCGTCGAGGTGGTGGCGGGCAGGGCCGGGAGCCCGTGCAGTGCGGTCGAAGCGCTGGAGGCGCTCTACGTCGCCGAAGCCTGCCAGCTTTCCCACGACGAGGAACGGGTCGTGCGTCTCGACGAAGTTCGGGCCTGACGATGGTGAGGGGCGGCACCACGTTTCCATCACGCCGGTCGCGGCGGACCATCCGCGTTCGGCGGCGGTCGGGGTGGCCGTCAGCGGGGACGGGGCCGGTGCCCGGTGGTGATGGCCATGAGTGGTTCGTCCCTGCCCGGACCAAAACACGACGCTGCACCGACAGTCGACTCCGGCACGTCACCGGAGCGGATCGCGGTCGGCACGCAGGACCCGTGTACGAGGCGCCGCCGATGCCGGAGCGCGCCGAGCGGACGTGCCGAACGAGAGGAGAGGGCTCATGCCCACCGATGTCGTACACGACGGAACCACGCACATCTGCAAAGCGTCGTGGTGGGACGGACAGGATCGCTCGCTGTGCGGCGAAACGTTTCCCCGGGAAACTTCCGGGAAAAGTTTTCCGGGGCGGCGTGACCTGCCCGGAATGCAGGGACGTGGGGAAGGCCGGGAAAAAGCTCTGAGGACCGCTACCGATGACCGGCGGTGACGAGATCGTCGCGGTGGGCCTCCGCGAACCACGCGTGGTCACCTCGTGGCGTGCTGCCGTGGACGTGGCGATTCCGCTCACTCGCGCACCTCGTGCGAACTGGTGTGGTGCAGGAAGTCCGCCAGCCCTCCCAGGAGTCGGTCGACGTCTTCGGTGGTGTTGTACGGGGCCAGGCCGATGCGCAGCCCGCCGCCGTCTCCCAGGCCGAGCCGGCGGGAGGGTTCCAGGGCGTAGAAGGAGCCGGACGGCGCGTCGATCCCGCGGTCGGCCAAGTACCGGTAGGCCTCGCGCGTGCTGCGACCGTCGAGGGTCAGCAGCAGCGTCGGGGTGCGCTCGGCCGCGCGCGAGTGCAGCGTGACCGCGTCGAACTCGGTCAGCCCCTGCTCGATGCGGAGCCGCAGGGCGTCCTCGTGGGCTTCCAGCGCCGTGAACGCGGAGGCCAGCCGTTGCCGACGTGTGCCGTCACCGTGCGGGCTCAGCTCGGCCAGGAAATCCACGGCGGCGTGGGTTCCCGCGAGGAGTTCGTAGGGCAGGGTGCCGTACTCGAAGCGCTCGGGAACCGCGTCCGTCGAGGGCAGCAGCTTGTCCGGTTCCAGGGCATCCAGCAGTTCGGGACGGCCGGCGAGGACGCCCAAGTGGGGTCCGAGGAACTTGTACGGCGAGCAGGTGAAGAAGTCCGCGCCCAGTCGTTCGAGGTCGACGAGGGAGTGGGCGGTGTAGTGCACGCCGTCGACGTGGAGCAGGGCCCCGGCCCCGTGCGTGAGCCGGGCGATCTCCGGGATGTCCGGGCGGGTGCCGATGAGGTTGGAGGCGGCGGTGACCGCGACGAGGCGGGTGCGGTCGGACAGCACGGCTCGGACGTCGGCGGGGGTCAGTTCGCCGGTGGTGGGATCGAAGTCGGCCCATCGGACCGTGGCGCCGACCTCGGCCGCGGCTTGGACCCAGGGGCGGATGTTGGAGTCGTGGTCCAGGCGCGTCACGACGACCTCGTCGCCCGGTGACCACGTCTTGGCCAGGGTGCGGGAGAAGTCGTAGGTCAGTTGTGTGGCGCTGCGCCCGACGACGATGCCGGTCGGGCCGGTTCCCAGCAGATCCGCCAGGGCCTCCCTGGCCCCGGAGACGATGGTCTCGGCGTTGCGCTCACCGGGAGTGCCGGATCCCCGGTTGGACAACGGGTTGGCCAGCGCGTCGGTGATGGCCTCGATGACGGGTCGGGGGGTCTGCGTGCCGCCCGGACCGTCGAAGGGGGCGGTCCCCGCTTTCAGAGCGGGAAACTGAGCGCGGACGCCGGTGATGTCGTAGGACACGGGAAGCTCCTCGGCGGTCGGGTCACGGGGTCGGACCGTGGGCGGTGGTGGTGGCCACCGCCCGCGGGGCCGGTCAGCTGTTGCTGGGGAAGCCGAGGTCCACGCCGCCGTCGCTGGGGTCGGGCCAGCGGGTGGTGACGGCCTTGCCGCGGGTGTAGAAGTGCACTCCGTCGGTGCCGTAGATGTCGTGGTCGCCGAACAGGGAGTCCTTCCAGCCACCGAAGGCGTGGTAGCCCACCGGGACGGGGATGGGCACGTTGACGCCGACCATGCCGGCCTCGATCTCGAGCTTGAACCGCCGCGCCGCCCCGCCGTCTCGGGTGAAGATGGCCGTGCCGTTGCCCCACGGGGAGGCGTTCATCAGGGCGACGCCTTCCTCGTACGACTGGGCGCGCACCACGCACAGCACGGGCCCGAAGATCTCGTCGCGGTAGGCGGCCATGTCCGCGGTGACCTTGTCCAGCAGGCTCACGCCGACGAAGTGGCCGTTCTCGTGGCCGGGCACGACGTGGTCGGTGCCGTCGACGACGACCTCGGCGCCCTGCTCGCGGGCGTGGGGCACGTAGGAGGCGACGTGGTCGCGGTGTTCGGCGGTGATCAGCGGGCCCATCTCGGTGTCCGGGTCGGTTCCGGGACCGATCTTGAGAGCGCGGGCGCGCTCGGCGAGCTTGCCGACGAGCTCGTCCCCGACGGGCTCGACGGCCACGACCACCGACACGGCCATGCAGCGTTCGCCCGCGGAGCCGTAAGCGGCCGAGACGGCGGCGTCGGCGGCCTGGTCCAGGTTGGCGTCGGGCAGCACCAGCATGTGGTTCTTCGCCCCGCCCAGGGCCTGCACACGCTTGCCGTTGGCCGTCGCGGTCCGGTGGACGTGCTTGGCGATGGGCGTGGAGCCGACGAAGCTCACCGCCGCCACGTCGGGGTGTTCCAGCAACCGGTCCACGGCGGGCTTGTCGCCGTGCACGAGGTTGAGCACCCCGTCGGGCACGCCGGCCTCGGTGGCGAGTTCCACCAGCTTGGCGGTGGCCGAGGGATCCTTCTCGCTGGGTTTGAGCACGAAGGTGTTGCCGCACGCGATCGCGAGCGGGAACATCCACAACGGCACCATGGCGGGGAAGTTGAACGGGGTGATCCCGGCGACCACGCCCAGCGGTTGGCGCAGCGACTCGACGTCGACGCCGGTGGAGACCTGGGTGGAGGTGTCGCCCTTGAGGAGTTGGGGGATGCCGCAGGCCAGTTCGACGATCTCCAGCCCGCGGGCGACCTCGCCGAGGGCGTCGGAGTGGACCTTGCCGTGTTCGGCGGTGATCAGCTCGGCGATCTCGTCGCGGTGGGCGTTGATCGTCTCGCGGTAGGCGAACAGCACCTGCGTGCGCTTCGCCAGCGACGTGGTCGACCAGGTGTCGAAGGCCTTGGCCGCGGTGGCGACCGCGGTGTCCACCTCGGATGCGTCGGCCAGGACCACCTGGGTGGTGACCTCGCCGGTCGCCGGATTCGTCACGGACGCGGATCGCCCCGACGTTCCCTCGGTCGTCTTGCCATCGATGAAGTGCTGAACAGTGTGCACGATCGGAGTCCTCATCGGTCGGTCTGGATGGGTGGAGTTTCGGTCGGGTTGTCGGGACCCTCAGAGGTGTCGGCGTTGCGCGTTCTTGTTGTCGTCGTAGGTCTTGCGGGCGGACTGGGTGGTCGCGCGTTCCGAGACCTCGGCGACGGGTACGTCCCACCAGGCTTCGGGTGGGAGCTGGGTCTTGCTCGGGTCGGTGGCGACGTACACGGCGGTCGGACGTGTCGAGTCGCGGGAGGCGCGCAACGCGTCGCGGAGCTGCTC
Source organism: Halosaccharopolyspora lacisalsi (assembly GCF_014137975.1). Lineage (GTDB taxonomy): Bacteria > Actinomycetota > Actinomycetes > Mycobacteriales > Pseudonocardiaceae > Halosaccharopolyspora > Halosaccharopolyspora lacisalsi. Next base: position 66,618 of record NZ_JACGWZ010000002.1, read on the forward strand.
CACGGTCTCGACACGAAGGACCTCCATCCCGAGGCTGGCCGCGTTGGCCGCGAGATCGACCGGCAGGGGTGAGCCGGTGAACGCCCCGTCGTCGTCACGGTATCGGTAGGCGGTGCCGAATCGTTCGCCGCCGACCTTCTCCGAGAGCCCGCCGATGGAGGCGTAGCCGTGGTTGTCGACGAGGACGAGGTTGATCTTGATGCCCTCCTGCACGGCGGTGACCAGCTCCGTGTTGAGCATGAGGTAGGTGCCGTCGCCGACGAGCGCGAACACCTCGCGGTCCGGGTCGGCCAACCTGGCACCGATCGCGGCGGGGATCTCGTAGCCCATGCAGGAGTAGCCGTACTCGACGTGGTACTGCTTGCGCTCCCGGCAGCGCCACAGCTTGTTGAGGTCCTCCGGCATCGACCCGGCCGCGTTGACCACCACGTCGGTGTCGGCGACGACGTCGTCGAGCGCCCCGAGCACCTCTGCCTGACCGGGTCGTCCGCCGCCGTCACCGCGGGTCACCCGGTCCACGACCCGAGCCCACCGCTCGGCCCCGTTCCTGTACTCGCGCACGTACTCCTCGTCCACCCGGTGGTCGTCGAGCACGGTGCCGAGGGCTTCGAGGGTGGTGCGGGCGTCGCCGATCACCGGTGTGGCCGCTTGCTTGTGCGCGTCCGTACTCGTGATGTTGACGTTGACGAAACCGACCTCGGGGTGGGCGAAGACGGTCCGCGAAGCGGTGGTGAAGTCGGAGTAGCGAGTGCCGACGCCGATGACTAGGTCGGCGCGGCGGGCGATGTCGTCGGACGCGGACGTGCCGGTGTGCCCGATCGAGCCGAGCTCGCACTCGTGGTCGTAGCGCAGCGAGCCCCGACCGGCCTGGGTTTCGGAGACCGGGATGCCGGTGGACTCGGCGAAGGACCGCAACGTGCTCTCGGCGCCGCTGTGGTGCACACCGCCTCCGGCTACGATCAGCGGACGCCGGGCGGAGCGGATACGCGCGGCGGCTGCTTCGACCGAGCGCGGGTCGGGGCCGGGCCGGTGCACGCGCCAGATCCGCTCGGCGAAGAACTCCTCGGGCCAGTCGAAGGCCTCGACCTGCACGTCCTGCGGCAACGCCAGCGTGACGGCACCGGTCTCGACGGGGTCCGTGAGCACCCGCACCGCCTCCAGCGCCGAGGGCATCAGCGCCTCCGGCCGCCATATGCGGTCGAAGTAGCGCGACACCGGTCGAAGGGAGTCGTTGACCGACACGTCGCGGTCCCGCGGGTTCTCCAGCTGCTGTAGCACCGGATCAGCGGGCCGGGTGGCGAAGACGTCACCGGGCAGCAGCAGGACGGGGTAGTGGTTGATCGTGGCCAGGGCGGCACCGGTGACCAGATTGGTCGCGCCGGGACCGATCGAGGTCGTACAGGCGTAGGTCGACAGTCGGTCGCTCTGGCGCGCGTAGCCGACCGCGGCGTGCACCATGGCCTGCTCGTTGCGCCCCTGCAGGTAGGGCATGTCCTGGTCGGTCTCCAGCAGGGCCTGTCCCACTCCGGCGACGTTGCCGTGTCCGAAGATGCCCCAGCAACCGCCGATGAGGCGTCGGGTCCGCCCGTCGCGCTCGGTGTACTGGTTGGACAGGAAACGCACCAGTGCCTGCGCGACCGTCAATCGCCGTGTGGTCATCGGGAGGCCTCCGCAGGAGTCGGTGCCGTATACAGCGGCAACCGCGAATCGACCGGCTGCTCGGTCCAGCTTTCACGGACCCAGGCGTGGGCCGGGTCGTCGCAGATCCGCCACGCGCGCTCCGTGGACGGCCCCGCCATCACGTTGAGGTAGTACATGTCGTAGCCCGGCACGGCCATCGACGGACCGTGCCACCCGTCGGGCACGAGCACCACATCACCGCTGCGCACTTCGGCCAGCACGTCGGTGTCGCTGCCGGGTCCGGAGGGGTAGACGCGGTGGTACCCGACCCCTTCGGTGTCGCGGGGTCCGGCGACCTCGAAGTAGTAGATCTCTTCGAGCCGGGACTCGCCTTCACGCTCGGTGTCGTGCTTGTGCGGGGGGAAGGAGGACCAGTTGCCGGACGGTGTCAACACCTCGACCGCGATGAGCTTGTCGGCTTCGAAGACGTGCGCCGCCCCGAAGTTGTTCACCTGGCGGCTGCACTGCCCGGCGCCGCGCAGGTCCACCGGCACTCCCGAAGCCGGGCCGTAGCGCGCGGTCAACCGGTTGTCGCACCGTGCCCCCGTCAGGGCGAATCGGCCCCCGCCCGCGGAGTCGATGCGCACCTCGGCGTCGCGGGGTACGTAGGCGAAGTCGGTGACGCCGTCGAAGACGCTCCTGCGGCCGGCCAGTTCGAAGGTCCGATCGTCGCACCGGACCGTGCACGCCCCGGACAGGGGCACGATCATCCATTCGCCGTCGCCGGTGGCGAACTCGTGGTGCTGCCCGGCGGCCAGTTCGGCCACGCGCAGCGAGGAGTACCCCCAGCCCGCCGACTCCGGGTCGACGTAGGTCGCGTACCCGTGCCCGGCCGTGGAACCGGCCGGCCGGTGGAGACGTTGGTCGTGCATCCCAGCTCCCTGTGTTCGTGGTGACCGTCGTCAGCCGCTCTCAGAGCAGGTTGACGGCGGTGTCGACAGCCCCGGTGACGTTGCCGTCGGTCGGGTACAGCAGGGTCCGTCCGACGACGAGCCCGTAGACGTTCGGCAATCGCAGAGCCTTGCGCCAGCGGTCGTAGGTGGCGTCCGGGTCGGTGGAAACCTCACCGCCGAGCAGCACCGTCGGCAGCGTGGTGGCCTCCATGGCGCGCCCGATCTCGTCGAGCTCGTCGACGACCGGCACCTTCAGCCAGGTGCGTGCCGACGTACCGCCGATTCCGGAGGCGATGGCGATGGACCGGGCGACGGCCTCCACGGAGAGGTCGTTGCGGACCCTGCCGTCGACCCGGCGGGACAGGAACGGTTCCACCATGGCCGTCAGGCCGCGTTCGGCGAGGTCGTTGACCGCCTGCGCCGCCCCGGTCATGGTGTTCAGCGATCCCGCGTCGTCGAGATCGATGCGCAGCAGGAGTTTGCCCGCGTCGAAGCGCAGCCGCTCGATGTCGGCGGCGCGGTGCCCGGTGAAGCGGTCGTCGAGCTCGAAGGAGGAGCCCGCCAGCCCCCCACGGTTCATCGAGCCGATGACGACCTTGTTCTCCAGCGCGCCCAGCAGCAGGAGGTCCTCGAGAACGTCGGGAGTGCCGAGCACCCCGTCGACGCCGGGCCGGGCCAGCGCGACGCACAGCCGTTCCAGCAGGTCGGCGCGGTTGGCCATCGCCAGCGAGTCATCACCGGCACCGAGCGCGCCGCGGGCCGGATGGTCCGCCGCGACGATCATCATCCGACCGTGCTCGCCGAGCAGTGGGCGCCGACCGCGCCGCGTTGCCGCCTCGGCGATGGCTTCGGGACGCGTGGCGCGCACGCGGGGGAGATCGGTAATGGTCAGTTCGGACACACGTTCCCTCTCGCTCTCGAAGCAGGTGTTCAGGCGCTCCGCGCCGAACGGTTCGCAGCCAGCAGTTCCTCGACCTCGTGCGCGTGGGGCATCGCCGACGAGCACGCCAGCCTGGAGGCGACCAGAGCGCCCGCGGCGTTGGCGAACCGCATCGTGCGCTCGGCACCCCACCCGGCGAGCAGGCCGTGGCACAGGGCCCCGCCGAAGGCGTCGCCCGCTCCCAGGCCGTTGACCACCTCGACCGGCATGGCGGGCACGGTCGTGGCTTCGTCACGGGTCCGAGCCAGGACCCCCTCCGGCCCCTTCTTGACCACGGCGAGTTCCACGCCCGCCTCCAGCAGGGCCTCGGCGGCGCCTTCCGGATCGCGCGTGCCCACGGCGCGCTCGCACTCGTCGAGGTTGCCGACCGCGACGGTGACGTGCGCCAGCGCTTCCCGGTACCAGTGGCGGGCTGCTTCGTGGTCGGACCAGAACACGGGTCGCCAGTCCAGGTCGAACACGGTCGTTCCGCGCTTGGCGCGGTGGGCCAGCGCGGCCAGCGTCGCCGAACGGCTGGGTTCCTCGGCCAGGCCGGTGCCGGTCATCCAGAAGATGCCGGCCTCGGCGATGGAGTCGAGGTCGAGTTCGTGCTCGTGGATCTCCAGGTCGGGGGCCTTGGGTTCACGGTAGAAGTACAGCGGGAAGTCGTCCGGTGGGAACAGCTCGCAGAACGTCACCGGCGTCGGGTAGGCCTCGACCGGGGTGACCCACCTGTCGTCCACGCCGAAGTCGTGCAGGGCCTGATGGACGAACTCGCCGAACGGGTCGTTGCCGGTGCGGCTGATGACCGCGCTGCTGTTGCCCAGTCGGGAGGCCGCGACGGCGACGTTCGTCGCGGTCCCGCCGAGGTACTTGCCGAACGACTCCACCCGGGCCAGCCCGACACCGGTCTGGAACGGATAGATGTCGACCCCCATCCGGCCCATCGTGATCACGTCGAACCGATTGTTCATGCTGACCTCCGCCGTGGTCGGGAACCGCACTCGTCGGGAGCCGTGCGGGCTGCTCGCCGTGACGATCCTCTGTCTACGCTCCGGGGAAGTCTCATGTCAATACTTTGTCCGGACATTATTACTTAAAGACGTCCACGGTTTTTTGTTACGGTGGGCGAGTGGCATCGACGCAGCGCAGTTCGTCACCCGGGCGGTCGCCGAGAAATCGGGCGTCCGGTACTTCGACGCGAGTTCCCGAGTCATCGTGGGATCCGGCCGACGAGATCACGGTTGATCACTCCAGCCCGGTCCCGCTGTACTACCAGGTGGCCAGCCAGATCGAGGCGGCGATCGACTCGGGGGACCTGCCGGTGGGGGCGCGTCTGGGCAACGAGATCGACCTGGCCGGCAGCCTGGGGCTCTCGCGGCCCACGGTGCGGCAGGCCATCGGCTCGTTGGTGGACAAGGGACTGGTGGTCCGCAGGCGTGGTGCGGGCACCCAGGTGGTGTTCAACCGGGTCAAGCGCTCACTGGAGCTGTCCAGTCTGTTCGACGATCTCGCCGCCGTGGACCAGCAGCCCACCACCCGGGTGCTGGTCAACGAGGTCCGGTCCGCCACCGACGAGATGGCCCACCGACTCGGCGTGGCCGAAGGCACCGAACTGCTGTTCCTGGAGCGGGTGCGTTCTGCGCGCGGCGAGCCGATCGCCCGGATGCGCAACTACCTGCCCGTCACGCTGGTCCAGCCCTCCAGCGCCGTGCTTGAGGAGCGTGGCCTGTATCAGCTGCTGCGCAGCGAGGGCGTCCGTCTGCACGCCGCGCACCAGAGCATCGGCGCTCGTGTCGCCGAGCAGGCCGACAGCGAGCTGCTCGAAGAACCGGTCGGCGCGGCGCTGCTGACCATGGACCGCCTTACGTACGACCAAGCCGGCACCGTGGTCGAGTACGGCTCGCACGTCTATCGGGCCTCGCGTTACTCCTTCGACCTCTCCCTGCGCGGTGAGAGCTGAGCGGGTCCGAGCTCCTTCGCGTTGCCGCGTCCGCCTTTCGCGCGCCGACCTCGTTTCCGGTGAGGTCGGCGCTTTTCTCGTCGCACGAGCGCACTGCCGGCACGGTCGATTCACCGGCGACTCCGTCTAACCTTAAAGACGTAAATATGTAAGGACGAAGTCTTGACAGGTGGGTGCTGACGGTGAAAACTGCGGGACATCGAAGCAGGAGATGGCCGTCACAGTCATCGGTCTCGCATCGGCTGTGGCGCTCCGGCTCACCTCCCGACACCTGCCAACGCACGAACCCGGGTGTCGCTCACCCGAACCGTGCCCGCGAGAGGACCAGAGACTTCCATGAGCAACGACATCACCGGCAGTCACCGTTTGCGGGTCGGATCGGCCCCGGACTCGTGGGGCGTGTGGTTCCCGGAGGACGATCGGCAGCCGCCGTGGCGACGTTTTCTGGACGAGGTGGCCGAGGCGGGCTACGAGTGGGTCGAACTCGGCCCGTACGGCTACCTGCCGACCGACCCGAAGCAGCTGCACGACGAGTTGGGGCAACGTGGGTTGAAGCTCTCGGCGGGTACCTGCTTCACCGCCTTCCACCAGGGCGACGTGTGGGACTCCACCTGGGAGCACGTCAGCCCGATCGCGTCGTTGGCGGCCTCGCAGGGAGCGCAGCACCTGGTCGTGATCCCGGAGATGTGGCGCAACCCAGCCACCGGTGAGCAGCTGGAGGCTCGCACGCTCGACGACGGATCCTGGAAGTCACTGGGCACCGGCATCGACCGGCTCGCCAAGGCGCTGTACGAGGAGTACGGCATCCGGATGCGGTTCCACCCGCACGCCGACAGCCACGTCGACGACCAAGCCCACGTCGAGCGGTTCCTGGAGATGACCGACCCCGAGCACGTGACGCTGTGCCTGGACACCGGTCACATCTCCTACTGCGGCGGTGACAACCTCTCGCTGATCGCCAAGTACCCCGGCCGGATCGGCTACCTGCACCTCAAGCAGGTCGATCCCGAGGTGCTCAAGGGGGTCCACGACGAGGACGTCCCGTTCGGCCCCGCCGTCGGGCGCGGCGTCATGGTCGAGCCCCCCGCGGGCGTGCCGGACCTGGAGCCGATCATCAAGGCGTCGGCCGACCTCGACGCCGACATGTTCGCCATCGTCGAGCAGGACCTCTATCCGGTGGACTTCGACGCGCCGCTGCCCATCGCCCGGCGCACCAAGCAGTATCTGACCAGCTGCGGAGCCGGAGTCCCGCTGCGCTGAACCCGGTCGAGTCCCGAACAGTCGGCAGTTTCGCATCCAGGAGCAATGATGACCGAGCAGGATCTGCGCGTGGGTCTCGTCGGGGCGGGAAAGATGGGTGCCGACCACGCCCGCCGCCTCCACGAGCGCGTCAGCAACGCCAAGCTGGTGGCCATCGGTGACCCCGATCTCGACCGGGCGAAACGGGCCGCTTCCGGCATCGAGGGGTGTCGCACCCACGGGGATCCGGCGGAGGTGATCTCCACCTCCGACGTGGACGCCGTCGTCCTGGCCACGCCCGGTGCGACCCACGAACCGCTGCTACTGGCCGCCATCGAGCGGGGAATCCCCGTGCTGTGCGAGAAACCGCTGACCCCGGATTCGAAGTCGGCGTTGCGCGTGGTCGAGGCCGAGCAGGCCGCGGGGCGCCGGCTGGTGCAGGTCGGCTTCATGCGCCGGTTCGATCCCGAGTACCGCGAGCTCAAGCGGCTGCTGGATGCCGGCGATTTCGGGCGGGCGCTGCTGATGCACTGCGCGCACCGCAACCCGTCGACCCCACCCGGGTTCACCGACGAGATGATGGTGTTCGACTCGGCGGTGCACGAGTTCGACACCACCCGGTGGCTGCTCGACGAGGAGATCGCGGCGATCACCGTGCGCCACCCCCGCCGCTCGGCGACCGCGCCCGAGGGTCTGCGCGATCCGAAGCTGATCACGATCGAGAGCACCGGCGGTGTGGTGGTCGACGTCGAGCTGTTCGTCAACTGCGGGTTCGGCTACCAGGTGCGCTGCGAGGCCGTCTGCGAGCGCGGCACCGCCCTGGTCGGCGGCAGCGCCGGAATGTTCAGCCACACCGAAGGCCGCTGGGGTGGCGACGTCACCAAGGACTTCCGGGACCGGTTCATGCAGGCCTTCGACCTCGAGTTCCAGCGCTGGGTCCACGCCGCCCGGGGAGGCGGGATCGACGGGGCCAGCGCGTGGGACGGCTACGCCGCCGCAGCCGTGTGCGAAGCCGGCCTGGCCGCGCTGGCCGACGACTGCCGCACCGAGGTCGACATGATCGCCAAGCCCGACTTCTACTCGACCTCCTGAGACTCGGCGTGCCGGTTGCCGAATCACTCCTCCCGGAGAGGCTGTGTGCCTCTCCCGGTGCTCCGGCCGCACTTCGCGATCTTTGTGGTGTTTCCTGACGATCCTGTGGCGATGAGGGTCCTCCGGCGTAATAGGCGGCTTTGGAGGACTTGCCGGGGCGTTGACCGGTTTTATCGCGTAGAACCACGGTCCTGGGTGGTGGCCTGCTCAACGGGGCGACCTGGGAAGTCGAGGGGCATCCGCGATGACATCCGGCCCTGCGTGGACGTGCTGTGGAACCGGACCATCCCGGCGGTGGCCGGCAGCTCCCGCGCTGATCACCTTGTCGCCCCGGTACTCCCGACGGGTTCCGCACCGTCAGCAGGCGGCCACCGGCGCCCCCCATACACGCCACGAACGAGGAAGTGTCGCGTACATCGCACAGCTGTGATATCTGACTGTCCTGCTGTGCTTGTCAGGAAGAGAGTTCTGATACTGCACCTTACTGGTATGGGAGTGCTCTCCTGTTTTGTGGTTTCACTGCTTTTTGTGCGTTCGTGGGGGAACTTGCGCGGGAAAGTTGCATGGTTCGCGTTGCGGTTGCGTGTAGTTGGGAACCCGGTTCTGATTCTGTGATCGCTCGGTGCGACGGTGCGTTGCTCTCATCTGGTGAATCGGCGCGACTATTGGGTGAAACGGGGTGACGCACCTTGCTTTCCGGTTCGTGGTGCCGGAGGCTCTCAGTGCTCCCGTGCCGTGCGGAGTGCCAACAAGAAAGAGAAGATCGGAGAGGAAGTTATGCGCATACAGCTGGGAAGAGCATTGACGGTGGCGGCAGCGACATTGGCTGTCAGTGTAATCCCTGCTCTCTCCGGGGCTTCCGCTGTCGCCGATCCGGTAGCGGCGGCTCCGTACCCGTCGTGTGACTACGGCCAGACCAGCTACCCCACCCTGGGCATCGGTAGTCGTGGTCCTGTGGTCAAGCACGCTCAGTGCCTGATCAATCGCGTGACCTATATGCAGCTCACTGTCGATGGTATTTACGGGTCGGGCACGGAAACCGGTGTCAAGCACTTTCAGGCCAACGCGGGGCTGGCCGTCGACGGAATTCTTGGCCCCGACACCTGGGATGCTTTGCATAATTGGTAAAGATTTTCGGCAGTGACGAATGGCCGGGCGTGGCCTGCCCGGTCATTCGTCGTGTCTAGGTGCAGGTGGAGTTCGGCGAGAGTTTTTTGCCTCAGTCGTTCAGTTGCCACTTTTCAGTGTTTGCAGCAGCCGTCGGAGGAAGGTGTCGCCGTCGACGGCGTGGGCGACGTGGACGGCTTCGCGGGCCTCGGAGTCGCTGTTGAGGGTGTAGGGCGTAGGTCGGTGATGGTGCGGCCGCGGGTGCGGGTGCCGTTGAGTTCGACGTCGAGGGGCAGAGCGCGGTAGGTGGCCAGGGCCGGGTCGAGGGCGATGGTGGCGGCTTCGGGGGCGTGCCGGGTGTTGGTGTCGGCCTGGGCGGCGTCGTGGTGGGGGCGGTTGCTGGTGTCGCTGTCGTAGCGATGACGAGCCCCCTCGTCCCCGCGTACTGGATGGTCTTCTTTGGTCCGGCCACCTGTGCTCTGTTCGCTGCGCTTTTTTCGGGCTGCTGACCCGTTAATCGAGCTGCTCCGGCGTTTGAATCACCGCAGCGGGAGAATTGATTACGAGCCCGGGTCTTGGTGATCGTCGCGAATGAGGGCGGTGTCCCGCGCAAGTGATCTCGCCGCGATCGAGAGCCGACAGATGGTCTCTCGGACGTGGGGCAGGCTCGGGGTTGGAATCGTCGGGTCAGCTGGGGCGGCAGGCGGTCGGGGGACTGGTCCGGTGCACGTAGGCCAGGCCGTCGTATTCGGCGCCGGGGACCGTGGGTGTGAAGCCCATGCGGTAGAACGGTGATTCGAGCGCCCCGTGCTGCCGGGTCCAGGACCGTGTGCTGAGCCACGTTGTCACTGCTTGCGGTGCGTTGTCGTCGTGCAGGTCGATGAGGTGGTCACCGCCGTGTGCTCGGGCGAGGTGCCCTTCGGTCGTGGTCGGCGGGGCCGTGCCACGGTGGTGGCGCACCGGTGAGGGGGTGTAGCCGCGCACGAGGCGGGCGCGTTTGGCCCGGAAGGAACCGGAACCGAACACCAGGCCCAGCGCGTAGTAGTGCCGACCGAACTGTCTGCGCAGGTGCGCTCCCATGGTGGGCACCTGCTCGGGGCGCTGCCCGCTCTGGAGGTGGCCGTTGTGCGCCCATACGGCGACCGCGGGACCCGTGCCGGCCTGTGTGCTGGTCACCTCGGTGGCGGCCTCGGCCATCAGTCGGTCGCGCACGGCGTACATCGAGGCTTCTCCGGCCGCGGGGTCTCGCGGGGCGGTGGCCAGCTGCGCTGCTCGCACGAGGTAGGTGACGTGTTGGCGGGCGCGGGCGTGCTCGTCGGGCGAGCCGGCCGGTTCCTGCCGATCCAGGACCTCGACGATCTCTTCCGCACTTCGCAGGATCGGGTCCGGCAGTGCCGCTTCCGTCATGCGGGTCTGCGCCAGCGCTGTCAAAGCCTCGGCGAACCGCGGCAGCTGCGTGGGGAGGTTCTCGGAGAGGAAGGACTCGACCACCTCGACGGCCAGAGCCGGCAGCTGCGGGTCGATACCGACGAAGCGCACCTGGTGCTCGGGGGAGAGGTCGGCGTTGTGCGCGCGCAACCACTGCAGCAGTGCCAGGACCTCTCGGGTGTTCCACGTCCGGAAAACGAGTCCGGCCAGTGCTTGAGCCGGCTCGCCGCTGCCGCGCGTCACGAAGTCGTTCACCGCCGTGGCCGCCGACTCGCTGGCCTCCATCGCCACGACCCGCACGCCCAGCTCGACCACCAGGAACTCGATGAGGCGGTGCTTGAGGGTGAAGAACTCGCTCGTCCCGTGCGTGGCCTCTCCCAGCCCGATCACGCGGACGTCGGACCAGACGGGGCACATCGGCGCCAAGTCGGCGAGACCTGTCCCGGCCTCAACCGGGTCGAGCGGAACGGCGCGGTCGGCCAGCCACGAGAGTACCTCCGGATCGGGCATGCCACGCACCCTGGCAGCCCCGCCCACTCGGCAACCCCTCGCCGTGCCATTTCTCAGCCGAAAAAGACCAGCACGCTGCTCGTGCAGTCAGGTGCAGAGGAGGAGAAGGCGGGGCTGCCAACACACGAGTCGATCGTGTATCAACGATTACCGTGCTGCGACCTCCGCTGGTCGCTCGTTCTGACACAGTGGTGGATTCCGACGTTGTCGGTAGAACCTGACGGGACTAACAGTACGGCTCTTCGTCTCGTCCTGGAAGTGCAGGTGGGACCGCTGGGCTGGTTGAGGTTGCCGATGGTGGCTGGGAGTCGTCGGATCAGGAGTGGACGCAGTCGGACCCGCTGTTGCAGCAGGTCAAGCGTCGACGGGGTGGCCGGTGGCGGGATCATCGGCAGGTGGTTGAGGGCATGATGTTCACAGGATCGCATCGGTTGCCCGTGGCGGGATCTGCCGGAACGGTTCGGGCCGTGGCAGAGGAGTGCAGTCCCGCTTTTACCGATGGTCCGAGGACGGCACCCGGGAGCGCATCCCGACCGAGCTGCAGCGGGCGGGATGCCGCCGGCCAGCTGGATCGGACTCCTCAGCGCGTACTCCACCGTGGTCCGAGCGCATCAGCGCGCCGTCGGAGCAAAGGGGGCGCCCGCAGGCCCTCGGCCGGTCCCGAGGAGGCCTGAGCGCCACGTTTCACCTGGTCGTCGACGTCACCGTCGCCGACACCGAACTTGTCAGCCAGGAGGAGCACCTCGAGTTCCACTGGCTGCCGCTGCACCAGTTCGCCGACGTCGACGTACGCCCGGGCGTACGTCGACGTCGGCGAGGAGCACACCCCGTTCTGGCACGGCTGGGACGGTCACCGATGAGGCGGTGCGATTGAAGCGGGGCCCGGTTCCGTGGTGAGCGTCGATACGGGGTGCCTGAACGGCACCTCAAGATGGCGGTTCGGTCGTGGTACTGCGACGGACCCGCTTTCCGATGCCGGTGTGCGGTGACGCGCGTGGTCAGTTGACCCGGGCCAGGGCGGCCCAGCAGGCGATGCGGCCGGGGTCGGTGTCGTCGTGGGGATCGGGCCGCCACAGCGTCGGGGTGACCAGTCCCGGTTCGACTTGCTCGAATCCGTTGAGAAAGGCCGAGATCTCGCTGCGAGTGCGCCACCGGCTCGGTGGATTGGTGTTGGCGTACAGCTCGCGCACGTGTTGGGCGGTGTCGGCGTCGAGCTTGTCGGCGGTGACGTGGCTGAGCCCGACGTAGCTGCCGGAGGCCAGGGCGCTGGTGTAGCGCCGCACCAGGGCCGCGGGGACTTCGTCGTCGGGCACGAAGTTCAGCACCGAGATCATCAGTAGGCAGATCGGCTGGTTGAAGTCCAGCAGGCCGGCCACGCCCGGCGCGGTCAGCACCGCCTCGGGGTCGCGCAGGTCGGCCCGGGCGATGGTGACGTGGGGTTCGGTGTGCAGCAGGTTGCGGCTGTGGGCGACCGCGACGGCCTCATTGTCCACATAGGCCACCCGTGCGGTCGGGTCGTGACGATGGGCGATCTCGTGCACGTTGCCCACGGTTGGCACGCCTGATCCCAGATCGAGGAACTGGCTGATTCCCCGTTCGCAGCAGTAGTTGACCACTCGGCCGAGGAACGACCGGTTGGCCTGCATGGTCAGCACGGCGTCCGGCATGGACGCGATGACCTGGTCGGCGGCCTGGCGGTCCACGGCGAAGTTGGCCGAGCCGCCCAAATAGTAGTCGTACATCCGCGCCGCGTTCGGACTGTCGATGTCGACGTGGTCCGAGGCGGGGTTGTCCTGGTGTGATCTCGGCATGGTCGATCACCTCCGTAAACACCACTTGTCATGGCAGGACATTACCGGGCTCCGAGCTCGAACCGAAGTGATCGAGCTCCTCCTGTTATCCGGCCAGACCCGCCTGGGATCGCCTGGGATTGCCAAATGTCGCGGGGTACCGAGCTCCTCGGTACCACCAGGGTCGGGTGGGTATGCGGGGGTCGGGAGGGGTTTTGGCGAGGTAGCGCTGGTCCCACGGGTGGACCTGGTGCGGAGTTTGCGCGCGCGATGCTGCGGGAGGAATCCGATGGTTCGTTCGGTGCGCACTGATCGACTGGTTCGGACCTGGCTTCGGGGCGGAGGTTCATGCTTTTTCCGGTTGGGCTTGGTCGTCGCTGCCCGTGGTGGTATCGGCGGCCGATACGCATGAATTTTGCGCGCTTGAGTCGTCGATCAACCTTCTCGGGTTATCGTGTCCCGGTTCCAGGTCACCCGTGAACCGGTCGGCAATCCGCCCGAGGTCGTCACCGCCCGAGCGGAGACGAGCACCACCGCCGACCCACACCTACGAACCATTCGGCAGAGCCCGTGACACGTGCGAGCTCACCGAGTCCGCACCCGCCAACCCACTTCGCTTCACCGGTGAATACCGCGACGATGCGCTGGGGCTATACAACCCCCGGCTCGGAGGGGTTGTCCGGCTCGGCAAGGGCTTTCCCGTGCCGGGACCGGAATCCTGAGCGGTCTGTTGAACGTCGTCGAGGCCTTCCGCGTCATCTCCGAGGCCTGCGACCGCGGTCACCGACAGCTGGCGATTTTCGGTCGTGCTTACAGCGTCACCGGTGTCACCGCCTTCTGGGACCGGGCTCGGCGTACCTGGCCAAGCAGACCGACGCCCGGTTCAGCCACCTCACCCAGGCCGCCATCGTCTTCGGTACTCTCGGCAAACGTCCCCCCCCGACAGGAACGTCGCCCTCGACGGAGCGAAGAAGGACTTCGGCATCCCACGATCCCAACACCCCGACTCGGTGGTGCGGGTAGACATGACCGACCACAACAACAAAAGTCCTGGGATCAAACGGACTGCCCATCGTGACCCGTGAGCACCACTACGCTCGTCCCGATGGATCCCGAGGCATCATCCAGGACCACGGAGTCGACCACGATTTCGGCGCTCCCGACGGCACCGGTAACCGGGGTGCCCACTTCAACGGGCGCCCTCCGGACAAGCCCTGTACCGGGGCTGTCCCCTGTACAGGGCCGTTCCCGGAGCACGCGATCACTATCCTTTCGGAAGGCAAGCAGCATGAGCTGGGTCGATCTCGTCGATCGCAACGAGGAGCCAAGGCGATATACGGTGACCGCACGCCCAGTCTCGCCGGGCTCAACCTGCACGAAGTGGTCTTTGAGTACGACAGGACGCGTGTGATGCTCGTCTTCGGTTTTCCTGAGTTTCCCGCCGTGTTTCCGAAAAAGTGGAGGCAGCCAGGATGCGACATAGTGCAAATCAGAACGAGTTTCGTCGATATTGCCGACTTGTCGCTGCTGGAGCAGCGCGTCGACGCCGATGTTGGCCCGCATCCGGATGACTCGGGAGGCGGGATCGATATAACCGCCCGATCGATTTTGTTTGGGCTGGACACGAAGGCCGACTGTCCGCTGTTGAACTCCATGCCGGCCTGTCGTTCGAACTCTGATCGGCATTGGAGGAATCATTCTGCGATGTTCGACATCGAATCCTTGGAAGGTGATGCATGGTGAGCTGGATGGGTCTTGTTGACAATAGCGAGGAAGTTGAGAAAAGATACGGCGAGCATGTGCCCAGTCTCGCCGGAATCGATCTTGCCGAAGCGACCGTGCATTACGACGGCCCTGACGCAACACTGAGGTTCGACCTTCCCGAGCTTCCTGATTATCTGCCGTCGAAATGGAAACAGCAAGGATTTAACACAGTACAGCTGACAATAGTTTTTACGGGAATTTTTGAGTTTTCTATACAAGGGTGGGAGGGCGATGTGATCGCAGACTTGTGGCTGACGGAGGCTAAGTCTCAGATTCGGGCGATGGTGCGATCGAGCACTGTCAACCTGGACATGGTGGCCGGGTCGGCAAGGCTGAGCTCGCTGTCGGCCTACATCGATAGTCGGCGCAGTGAGATCGATCCACTTTACCCCGTGAAGGATTGATCCGTGGACTCTCCCGTGGTGGTGCAAACTTTGATCAGGAGTCGTGACGGATCCTTCAGGAGTCTCGATGAGTCCGGAGAATCACGCCAGGGTGAATACGTCGAGGGTGCAATCGTACTCACGGCATGGGGAACCGAAATCCTTGATACGGGTGTGTGGGATGACGTGGACTACTTGTGGTCTTATATATCCGACATCGTCAATGATCTCATCGAGGGGAGGGGGTCTTGCACGTGTTTTCCGGATCAACCTATCAAGTTGTCCTTCGAGAATGTTCCCCGTGGGGGCGTGGTGGCTTCTGTGGATTTGGGCGAAGAAAGGCGTATCATGGCAATTCCGAAGGAGGCGCTTGTCGATGCGCTCCGCGCGGCTGGCAACGATTTTTTGACTGGTTGATCCGCATGTCATCAAGGGATAGCAGTGAAGCGCGGGCACGATTGAATCGTTAAGTGAATTAATGGCATGAAATACCCGGTAGGTGATATATACTTGAGCTGGGTGGTTTTCTTCGGTGCGCGCTGTTCGGGTAGTACTAGTTGATTGTCAGGGAGTGGAACCTGACGCTCCACTGGTCACGCAGTCGCTGTTGATAGCACGTGGGCGAGTGGGCAGTCCGACCGTCGACCTCGATCTGGAAGTGCAGGTGGGCTCCGCTGGACTGGCAGCGGTTGCCGACGGTGGCTTGAATACGCGCCCAGAGGCCGTGGCCGGTGGCGGATCTGGCGGCGATGATGCGACCGACGTGGTCGACACGGAGGGAGATGCCAAAGGTGTGGCGATATCCGGTCCTTCATGGAAGCCGCTGGGGCGGGGTCCGTGAAGCTGACGGCACGGAAACCAAGGCCCCGCTTCAACGTGTGCCCTCCGGGCAGGCCCGTACCGATACCGTTCCCGGAACACACGATCACTACTCCTTCAGGAGGTAGACAGCATGAGTTGGGTCGATCTCGTCATCCACAGCAAGGGAATTAAGGCGATATACGGTGATCACACGCCCAGTCTCACCGGCATCGACCTGCACAAAGTAGTCTTTGACTATGACAGGATACACGTAACACTCGTATTCGATCTTCCTGAGCTGCCCGCTACCTTGCCTGCGAAGTGGCAGAAACGGGAGTGCGACGTCGTGCAGATCGAGATGGATCTGATAGAAATCAGTGATCTGTCCGCGCGAGTCTGGGGAAGCCGCACGAGCACGAGTATTCACATGGTGGAGTCACAGGGGAAGCTGAACGTGTCTGTTCAGTCGGAAACTGGCGAACTGAGCGCGACAGCGGATTTCGCCTCTCTGCAACGCATATCTGCCTACCGATCCGATGTGAAACGACATCGGTAAGATCTCCTGACGTATTGGTGGTCTTGGCTTGAGGTGATCTTGGTGATGGTTGCGCCGTGGGTTGTCTCGGACGAGTTGTGGTCCCTGATCGAGCCGTTGCTGCCGGCGTGTCCGGCCGGCAGGGCGGGCGAAGTCGTTGCCGGGCCGGCAGGTGTTGCAGGACATCCTGTTCGTACCGGCCACCGGTATCGGTTGGGAGGGCCTGCCGCAGGATCTGGTGCTCGGCTCCGGCAGATCTGCTGGCGGCGGCACTCCCCGGCCGTCGCGCTCACCGGCGGTACCCGGCACGGCATCAACCCTCGCGCTGCTGCACCAGTTCCGCCGCCTGACCACCTGATGGGAACGCCGCATCACTGTCCACCACGGCTTCCTCGCCCCGGCGACCATCCCCGTCTGCTGGCGTCGACTCCACCGACACCAAACCTGTCAGGAGTTCTCAGGGTGTTGATCAAGCTGCGGTCCGCGGCTCGAGTGTCGGGGCCTCGTGGAGTTGGGGCGAACAAGGATGCGTCGTCCATAGGTTGGCTTTGTGGGTTCAACGGCAGGAGGGTGTTTTGGTCGGGGACGCAGTCTTCCTGCCGGATGGCTCTCTTGTGGCCTCGAGCGCTTCCACCTGCCTTGATACGGGTTCAACCGTTCTCATTCGGCGTTAACGACCGTGACCGTCGGTACCGTTGTTGCCTGTTGGCAGCAGCTTGGGCACGTTCGGCCCACTCCGGCTGGAGTGGAGATCACCGCAACCCCGTATCGGCCCTGCGCCAAAGCCGGAGACCGCTCGCTCCGGTTTCGCTCCAGGTGGGCCCTGTGGATCACGTCCAAGCGGATCGGGCAAGATCCGCACCCGGATATGGAAAAGACCGCTGACCTGGTGTTTCATCACAGGTCAGCGGGCTTCACCGCTGGTCGGGACGGCGGGATCCGAACCCACGACCCCCTTACCCCCAGGCCAGTTCTTGCGGAGTTTTGACCTGCGAAAACGGAGAAAACGCAGGACATGCCACGGTTCGACACTGTTGAGCGCGGTTGTCGTCGTTTGGCGCGCACCCGTCGCACCGCGCGCTCCTGCTCCGGTTCCCGGTTCCGGTGCCGTGGTGTTTGCCCGGCGGCCCCGCTTTGAGACGTGTTTGCCCCGTTCAGGCCGAGGCCAGGTTCAGCACGAGCGCGGCCACGGCGAGGAGGGGAAAACCGGACGCCAGGTCGAGCTGGGGCGAGTAGGTGGGCGTGGATGGCGCAGGTGAAGAACAGGGTGATCGCGGCAGCTGCGCCGATCAGTGGTACGTCGAGAAGCCTGAGCACGAGTCCGGCTGCGCCTGCGGTCTTGAGGGGTCCGATCGGGAAGATCAGCCACGATTCCGGCACGCCCGCCTTGACGATGCCGGGATGATTCGTCGGAAGCGGGCCGGGTCCCGCAATGCCCGAGAGGATGTTGGCAGCCACCGCTGGGGGAAGACGATCGCGTGGGCGGTGACCACGTGCGCCGCACGACCCTCCGTTCGGCTTGGCCGGGTCCGCCGCCTGGCCGCGGTAGCCACCGTCGTCCTCGGCGGCCCAGGTGCGCTGTGCCCGAACCTGGATCCACCACCAGGCGGAGTGGAAGATCATTGCGGCCTGCGCCGTGTTCCTCACCGACGAGCTCGGAGACACCGGCGCCGGTACCCACGGTGGTTGAGCCAGCGACTTGGCGACCGATCAAGGCGGGTTCTCCTTTGACCAACGGCGGATCAACGGACATCCGGGTTTCGTCGGTCCGGGTGTCACAGTCGATTCGTGGCCGGTGTCTCCATGCCGAGAGCGAGCAAACGGCGAGGAGGAGTCATGGCCAGCAGTACCAGGATCCCGAAGGCGGAGCTGACCGGCATCTACGGCGCAGTGATCAAGCGGATGTCCCGCAGGATGTTCGGCGATGTGCCCGAGCCGGTCGGCGTGGCCTGGCACAACCGGAAGGTGTTGAACTTCAGCTTCAGCGTCGGTCGCAGCATCCGGAAGTGGGACCAGTGTGACGAGAACCTGAAGTCGTACGCGCACATGGCGGTGGCCAGCCTGGTCGGCTGCAGCTTCTGCCTGGACCTCGGCTACTTCCACGCCCACAACGAAGGACTCGACGTGGCCAAGGCTCGGGAGGTGCCGCGGTGGCGCGAGTCGGACGTCTTCACGCCGCTGGAGCGCGATGTCATGGAGTACGCCGAGGCGATGTCGCAGACCCCGCCGAGGGTCACCGACGAACTCTCGGCGAGGCTGCTGGAGGTGCTCGGCCCGGCGGCGGTGGTGGAGCTGACGACGTACATCGCGCTGGTCAACTTCATGACCCGCTCCAACACCGCGTTCGGCGTCGAGTCGCAGGAGTTCTCGGCCGCCTGTGACCTCGAGCCGCTCGCCGTAGCCTCGACGACATGACCGACGACCCGTTCGTGGCCCACCGCAGCCTGCTGTTCACCGTCGCCTACGAGATGCTCGGCTCTGCCGCCGACGCCGAGGACGTCGTTCAGGAGAGCTGGCTGCGGTGGGCCGACGTCGACCAGGCACAGGTGCGCGACCCGCGGGCCTACCTGGTCCGGATCGTCACTCGGCTGGCGCTCAACCGGCTGCGAGCGCTGGCGCGGCAACGTGAGGACTACGTCGGACCATGGCTGCCCGAACCGCTGCTGACCAGTCCCGATGTGGCTGTCGACGCCGAGCTCGCCGAGAACGTCTCGATCGCGATGCTCACCGTGCTGGAGACCCTCGGTCCGGCCGAGCGGGCCGTGTTCGTGCTGCGCGAGGTGTTCGACACACCGTATGACGAGATCGCCGAGGTGGTGGGCAAGACTCCGGCCGCGGTCCGGCAGATCGCGAACCGCGCCCGTGAGCACGTCGCTGCGCGGAGACCGCGGATGCGGGTGGACCGAGCCCAGCAGCAGGCAGCCGTCGAGAAGTTCACGGCGGCCGTCTCCACCGGCGACGTGCAGTCACTGGTGGAGGTGCTCGCCCCGGACGTGGTGGTGGTCGCCGACGGCGGCGGTCAGGTGGCGGCAGCTCGCAAGCCGATCACCGGGGTCGAGAAGGTGGCCGCTTTCCTGGCCCGCGCGGCCCGGGTCCCGGACCTCGCGGCGACCACTGCCTGGTTCAACGGGACGCCGGGCGCCCGGATCGACATCGGTGGCGCAGCCACCGCGGTGAGTCCGGTGGTCGAGGACGGCCGGATCACCCGGGTCTACGCGATCCGCAACCCGAACAAGCTGGGACGACTGGACGAGGTGGCGGAACTGCGCCGGTGACATCCTGCGTTGTGGCGGACTGATCCCCGGACGTGTCTGAATCGAACCTGGTACAGGCTGGTTTGCTCAGGGGCGGTGGTGATGGGGTCGAATCCGAATCGGGGTCGCGTGTACCCCCGGTGTGGATGCCGGGATGCGGATGGGCGCCAGCTGGGTGCGCGGTGTCCGCGGCTGGCCGGGTGCAGGCATGGCACGTGGGCGTTCGCTGTCGACATGCCCTCGACCAATGGCCGGCGGCGCACGATGCGGCGGAGTGGGTTCGCCACGAAGGCCCGGGCCGAGTTGATCCGGGTGCTGGCGTGTGAACGCACCGAGGTCGTCGTCGATGATCGCCGGAGCGTGGCCGAGTATCTCACCGGGTGGGTGGCGGGGAAGGCGTTGACGTTGAAGCCGACCGCGATGGCCAACTACCGCGACTACGTGACCAAGGACCTCATCCCCGCGCTGGGGACGGTGAGGCTGGAAAGCCTCACGCATCAGCATGTGATGCAGCTCGTGCACCGCCAGCTGGAGGGGTGCGGTGGCGGTACGCCGCAGTGGGGCGACGTTGTCCAGCGCGCTCAACGACGCGGTGCGTCAGCGCCGGTCGCAGGTCAACGTGGCGAAGTACGCCCAGCCCCAGGCGCCCCGTATCGCCCGACGTGTTGGACCTCGGAGCAGGCCGCGGCGTTCCTGCGCTACTGCGCCGAGGTCGACGATGCGCTAACCGAACTGTTCGAGGTCCTGGTCGGCACGGGTCTGCGCAAGGGTGAAGCGCTGGCTCTGCACTGGTCGGACGTTGACCTCGACGAGCGGGTGTTGTTCGTGCGCCACACACTGTCCAACGTCACCAACACGACGCCGGTGTTTTCCGCGCCGACAACGAGGATCAGTCTGGACGGGGTCGGGCTGTCGGCTCGCGTCGTGGCGGCGTTGCGCAGGCAGGCCGAGCGCCAGGGCCGGCAGCGGCTGACCGATGGGGCCGACTTGCCCCGGATTCGGGTGCACGCCCTGCGGTATCTCGTGGCGACGTTGATGATCGCCTCGAGGGTGCCGCTCGGGGTGGTGTTCAAGCCCATGCGGCACTCGGCCCCGTCGGTGACCGTCAACATCTACGGGCACCTCGCTCGGCACACGGCGCACGAGGCTGTCGAGGCCATGGCCGCCACCCTCAACGCGGCCGAAGCGTCAGCCGCACCGCAGAGGTCAAGCACCGACAGAACGGGATCGGATGCGATCACCGTGCGGCCACATCGTCCCGACATACGAAACCAGCGGGTCTACCTTTCGGTAAACCCGCTGGTCACAGCCTCGGGACGGCGGGATTCGAACCCACGACCCCCAGATATGTCCATAGGAGACAGCAACCTGTGAAAACCGAGACACTGCAGGGCAAATCCGTGCAGCTCGCTACCGTCCAGTGTAGTTCGATGCAGTTCAGGACGCGTGATCCTCCCGGTTCCCTCCCGCTCCATCTCGCCAGCGCCCAATACCCGGCTGAGCTCACACACAGTTAATGCTTGCTCAGCACGGCCGGGCGCCCACACAACGCGGTGGTTCTCACCGACGGCGAACGTGCAACCCTGGTGAGCTGGACGCACAGCCGTACTTACTCGCAAGCGCTGGTGTTACGCGCTTGAATCGCCGCGGACCTGTTGGTTCGAGGGATCACTGGCCGCTGAGGGAGTGGGTCATGACTATCGCCTTTCCAAGTGAATCGGCCGAGTACCGCCAGGTTCGTAACCGGCTGTAGGACGAGAGATCGGTTTGCGCCCGCCACCGAAGCAGTGGCCGGGCGCGCACTACCTCCCGGTGGCCCCATCGCAGGATCACGTCTTCGTTGGGTTGGACACGGACGGGTCCGCGATTCGGATCAGTATGTCGCAGCTGTTCGCACAGCGGCGAAACAGCACGGCTTGCCCTGGCCGAGGCGTCACACCCGTCCCACGCTGCGTTACTCGATCAGTTCGACGGTGCCGTCGAGTATGGCCGGCCATACCTGATCTTCGTCGTGGGCAAAGCACCGCTGCAGCGGTCTGCCACCTTCGGCCGCGAGGGGCGTAGCGGACCGCGCCGGCACGGCCCGCGGGTGTTCGATCCCTGGATCTGATCGAGTCGAGACGACAAAGTGTCGCACTCTTGCGCGGAAGTGGCCTTCACCGACCACGTTGACGCAAGAGCGTTGGACCGTTACCTGGCCGTCTGGTGCAACACCTCGGGGCCGCCGACGTGGACGCCGCTCTCGCGGACCAGCACCCCATGCAGGTGGCAGGCCACGTCGCGCCTGTCGACCTTCTGCATCGCCGGTTCCGGCCCCGCGCCGAACCGGACGAGGACGTGGCTCGACTCCACGCGCACCTCGGTCACCGCGGAGAACACGTTCGCGTGCAGGTTCGGGCCGTGCTCATGCAGCCACTCGGCCAGGTCCTCCGGGGCCGAGGCTGAGAACCGGACCGACTCCCGCGCGACCTCGGCGTTGTCCAGCTTGCCGAACAGCTTGGTCTCCCGCTCGTAGGTCTCCGGGTCGACCTGTGTCCAGCGCTCCTCCAGCGCATCGATGAGGTCCTGGCCCTCCCAGCCGCACACCTCGAACGCCTGTGGACAACGCGGATGGAACCGGCAGCCCGCGGGCGGCCGGGCCGCGTCCGGGATCTCGCCGCGCGGCAGGGTCTTCTCCCGGCCACGCCTGCCCGCCTCCGGTTGCGGGATCGCGGAGAGCAGCGCACGAGTGTAGGGATGCTGCGGGTCGGAGAACATCAGATCGGCGTCGCCGTACTCGACGAACCTGCCGAGGTAGAGAATGCCGATCCGATCGCACATGAACCGGGCCGTGGCCAGGTCGTGGGTGATGAACACGTAGGTGAGGTCGAGCTCTTCCTGCAGTTCCAGCATCAGCTCGAGCACTCGTGCGCGTACGCTCATGTCCAACGCGGCCACCGGCTCGTCGGCGATCACGAAGCTGGGCTTGGTGATCAGCGAGCGGGCGATCACCAGCCGCTGCTTCTGTCCACCGGAGAGTTCCTCCGGGTAGCGATCCAGGTAGTTCCGCGCGGGCTGCAGTCCGACCCGTTCGAGCATGTCCACCACCCACTCGCGGGCCTCCGCACGGGTCTCGACCATGCCGTGGATCCACAGCGGGTGCCCGACGCCCTGGGCGATCGTCATCGCCGGATTCATCGACGCGTTCGGGTCCTGGAAGATCATGCTCAGCTCGCGACGCATCGGGCGCATCTGGCTCTCCGACATCGGCACGAGATCCCTGCCCTGGTACCGGATCTCACCCGAGGTCGGCTGCACCAGCTTCAGCAGCGACCGGCCAAGCGTCGACTTGCCCGAGCCGCTCTCACCGACAAGCCCGAGCACTTCGCCGCGGTGTAGCTCGAAGTTCACCCCGTCGACGGCCTTGACCACACCCTGAGTGCGGCCGAGCAGGTTGCGCCCGGTCGTGAAGTGGGTGTTCAGGTCGCGCACCGACATCAACGGCTCCGCATCGGAGTCCGATCCGGTCACCACGTCCTCATCTCCTCGATACACGATCACACCTCCGACTTCTGCGGGTCGCCGGACGGCGTGCGCACGTCCGCGGGCACGTCCGCTCCGGCGCCCGGGTAGAGCAGGCAGGCCGCCTGCTGCTCCGGACCGACCGTGGTCAGTTCGGGATCGACCTTCGTGCAGTGGTCCATCGCGTAGGCGCAGCGGTCCGCGAACCGGCACCCGGTCGGTGGTTCGACAAGATTCGGCGGGTAGCCGCCGACCGAGTGCAGCTCGGTGGTGTTCAACGAGATGGTCGATGCCACCAACCCACGGGTGTAGGGGTGCTTCGGGTCGTTGAAGATCTGGTCAACCGGGCCCATTTCCACGATCCGGCCCGCATACATCACCGCAACCCGGTCGCAGGCTTCGGCGACGACGCCGAGATTGTGGGTGATGAGCAGGATGCCGACGTTTTCCTCGCTGCGCAGCCGTTCCAGAAGGGACAGAATCTGCGATTCCACGATGACGTCGAGCGCGGTGGTCGGCTCGTCCGCGACGATCGTGCGCGGGGTGAGCACGATCGCCATGGCCAACATGACCCGCTGGCGCATCCCACCGGAGAACTCGTGCGGATAGTTGTCGACCCTGGTCGGCGGGATCCCGACCTGCATCAGCGCGTCTCTGGCCATGGTGCGCGCCCGCTGCCGCGACGTCTTCGGCTGATGGGTGCGGATCATCTCAACGAAGTGGTCGGACACCCGCATGAGCGGGTTGAGCCGGGTCATCGGCTCCTGGAACATCAACGAGATGCCCTCGCCACGCATCTTGCGCACGGTGGACTCGGGAGCGTTGACGATGTCGCGGTCGTCGATCTCGACCTCGCCTTGCACCACGCCGCCGGGCGGCATGAGCCGCAGCATGGCGCGGCCCATCGAGGACTTCCCGCTGCCGGACTCACCGACAAGGCCGACGCACTCACCCGCCCGTAGGTTCAGGTCGACTCCGTCTACGGCCCACAACGGACCGTCCGAGGTCCGGTAGCCGACCCGCAGATCGCGGATCTTCGCGGCCAGCTTCTCCTGGGCCGCACCCCTTACCGCATCGGCGGAACGGGTCACTCCGCCATCGCCGTTCTTGCGCCGCGAGCGCGGCATGCCCGCGATCTTCCGGCCTGCCTTGCCGCGAGTGCGCAGCAGGGGGTTGACGACGTCGTTGAGGCCCTCCCCGACCAGGGTCAGGGCGGTCACCAACAGCACAATCGCCATACCGGGCCAGAACGCGGTCCACCAGATGCCCGCCGCGACGTCGTTGGTGGCCTTAGCGATGTCCAGGCCCCACTCCGGTATCGGGTACGGCACGCCGTAGCCGAGGAAGCCCAGCGCTGCCAGCACGAGGATGGAGTCGGCGGCATTCAGCGTGAGGATGACCGGAACGGTCTGCACCACGTTGAAGAAGATGTAGCGCCCGACGATCGTCCGGTCCTTCGCGCCGAACGACCGCGCCGCCTCGACGAACGGTTCCTGCTTCACCGAGAACGTGTGATTGCGCACCACCCGGTAATACTGCGGGATATAGACGACGGCGACCGCGGCCGCGGCGGAGAACACGCCCTGGGTCAGGATCGAACCGAGGACGAAACCCACGATGATCGCCATCACCAGCGAGGGGAACGCGTACACCGAGTCCATGACCGTGACCAGCGCCCGGTCGAACTTCCCGCCGCGGTAACCGCTGTAGAGTCCGAGCGTGACGCCTACGAGCATCGCTATCGACACTGCGATCGCCATCACCACGAACGCGAGGCTGGCCGCGTCGATGATCCTGGCCAGCACGTCGAACCCGTCCCTGGTGGTACCGAACGGGTGCTCGACCGACGGTGGGGCCAGCGCCGGGAACTTCACGAACTCGCCGGGCGCGACCTCCTTGCGGTACTGCGTGCCGCTGTAGGGATACAGCAGCGGAGCCACGAAGGCGACGAGCAGGAAGAACACAACCACGCCGAGGCCGCTGAAGATGAGCCCTCGGGAGATCCGGCTGGTCTGTCGGAACGGCCGGTATATGTGCTGCAACCGTTTCTTCAACGGGGTGCGCGAGTTGACCGCCGCGGAATGGGCGTCGGCAGGTGCCTCGCTGCCGTGCACAGTTGACATTTTGATGATCCTCTTAGTAGCGCACCCGGGGATCGATGATCCCGGTGATGATGTCGATCAGCAGCGATACGCCCACGACCACCAGCGCGATGAACGTGACGATGCCCTGCACCGCCGCGTAGTCCCGTGTACCGACGAAGTCGATGAGTTCGCGTGCGAGTCCCGGCCAGCTGAAGGTCGTCTCGGTCAGCGCGGCGTAACCCAGCATCAGCGCGAACTGCAGGCCCACGATCGTGATGATCGGGATGAGTGCCGTCTTGAACGCGTGCCGGAACAGCACGTTGCGTTCCGGAAGCCCCCGCCCGCGCGCCGCCTCGACGTAGTCGGAGCGCAGGGTCTGCAGCATGTTCACCCGAACGAGCCGAATGAACACGCCGCCGATCAGCAAGCCCAGCGTGACGGCCGGCAGTATCAGGTGCAGCAGACTGCTCTGCAGCGCTTCCCAATCGCCGGTGATGATCGAGTCGAACACGTAGAAGCCGGTGATCTGTTCGGGCGCGTCGAAGCCTCCGGCACGGCCGCTGCTCGGCAACCAGCCCAGCTTCACCGAGAACAGCAGTTGGCCGAGCAGCGCCGTCCAGAAGACAGGCGCGGCGTAGATGACGACACCGAACAGCCTGCCGCCGACGTCGAACGCGGTGTCGCGCAGCCTGCCCGCGATCGCGCCGACGACCACGCCGAGCGTGACCGCGATCAACATGCCCGCGGCGGCAAGCTCCAACGTAGCGGGCGCGGTTTCCAGAATGATCTCCACCACGCTGCGCGAGTCGGTCACCGGGTTACCGAAGTCGCCGGTGAGAGCCCCAGCAAGGTAGTTGAAGTATTGGACGTAGATCGGGTCGTTAAGTCCGAGCGTTTCCTGCCGCGCCGCGATCTCGGCAGGCGGCAACCGCCCACCGAGCGTGGCTGTCACCGGATCCCCTGGAGCCGCGTGCAACAGCAGGAACACCAGTGTCAGCAGGATGAACACACTCGGGACGGCGAGTAGTACCCGGGTGACCAGATAACGCCCCAGCGAACCAGTCTTCACGCCAGTACAACCTTCCTCTCCACGCGCAGGCCCGTAGGGGTGACCCGGTCGGTCGAACCACCCCTACAAGCACTACTGAAATCGATCTTCAGCGCTTGCGTCAGCCTTGATCTTTGTGGTGGATGGTGTAGTACCGGAAGACCTGGGAGGCGTCCATGGTCTTCTGCGCCCCCGTGATGTCGCTGCGCACGAAGGCCAGCGGGGTGTTCACCGCCAGCGGAACGATCGGCGCGTCCTCGGCGGTCAGCTGCTGGATCTTCGCGAAGGTCTGCGTGCGCGCCTGCGAGTCGATCGACTCGGCCGTTTGTTCCTGCTGGATCAGCTGATCCATTTTCGGATTGTCGTACATCCGCAGGAAGCTCTGCTCCGAGTGGTAGAACGGCTGGATGTAGTTGTCCGGGTCAAGGAAGTCCGGGTACCAGCCGAGCAGGTGCGCCGGGTACTGGCCGGTCGACCCCGGCACGTTGTTCGCGCTGAACTGCGCCCACGGCGCCTTCTTGATGTTCACCTCGAACATGCCGGTTTCCTCGAGCATCCGTGCGACCGTGCTCGCCAGCGACGACTCGGTGGCGCCGTAGTGGTTGGTGCCGAACCAGAGGTCAATGGTTACCTTCTTGTCGATGAAGTCGCTCGGCTTCTTACCCTCGTAGAGCTTCTTGAACGCAGGGACCGACACCTCGTCGAAGGTAGGCGGAACCATCGAGTACAGCGGCTTGCCTACACCGCCGTAGACCTCTTTGATGATCCGCTTACGGTCGATGGCCGCGGCGACGGCCTTGCGGACGTTCTTTTTACCGAACGGCTCCAGATAGGGGTTGAGCACCAGATAGCGGATCGAGGCGCCCTTGCCCTTGATGATCTTGATCTCGTCGTTGTTCTTCAGTGACTCGCGCTGCTGCGGCGTCAGGTTGCGGAACGCCACGTCGATCTCGTCCGACTTCAGCGCGGCCAGCATCTGCGCGGGTTTGGCGAAGAACTTGACCAGCACCTTGTTGTTCTTCGGGGTCTTGCCGGAGTAGCCGTCCCACGCCTGAAGCGTGATCGACTCGCCCTGGCGGCGGTCCGCCAGTTTGTACGGCCCCGCGGACGCGAGTTCCTCGCTGACGTACTTCTCGAACTCTGAGGTGGGGGCGTCGTCCGGAATCTTCTTGCCCGGCGACTTGTACTTCCCGGAGGGAAGGATCGTCGCGACGTTGTAGGCCAGCTTGGAGGTGAAGGTGATGTCCGGCTTGCCGAGGCTGATCACGACCGTCTGCGGGTCCGGGGTCTCGATCGTGTCGATGCCCTCGAGCAGGAACCCGGCACCCTCGGGGTGGTTAATCCAGCGTGCCCTGTTCAGCGAGAACTTGACGTCCTTGCTGGTGAGCTTGGAACCGTCCTGGAACTTGATGCCCTTCTTCAGGGTGAAGGTGTAGCTCGTGCCATCTTCGCTGATCTTCGGCGGTTTCGTCGTCAGGCTCGGGGAAGGCTTGGTCTCTCCGGGCTTGTAGCCGACCAGTGTGGAGCCGACATTGTCGATGATCGTGCCGCAGTAGTAGCTGTAGCACTTGGCTGGGTCGAGGCTGGGGACGGAGTCGGTCGTACCGACGATGATGCCTTCCTCACCACCGCCACCGGAGCCACTCCCGGCGCAGGCGCTGAGCGCCATGGTCAGGGCAGCGACGCTCGCGACTCCCACTCGCCGAAACGATCGTCGCCCGATCGAGCTATGCACTCGCGTACTGGTCATTTACGCACCTCGGTGTGTGTCCAATTCCCGTGGAATGGAGCACACCCTAAGGAAGAGATTTAGGTCACAGTTCACAATGCAGGTCACGATCTGACTACAAGTCAGACGTGTCACCCCGTGGGTCTGGAGGCTTCAACGCTGGAAGGGATGAGGCCTCATGTCAGGGAGTTGTCCAACGTCACCAACACGACGCCGGTGTTTTCCGCGCCGACAACGAGGATCAGTCTGGACGGGGTCGGGCTGTCGGCTCGCGTCGTGGCGGCGTTGCGCAGGCAGGCCGAGCGCCAGGGCCGGCAGCGGCTGGCCGAGGGGGAGTTCCGTGATCAGGAACTCGTGTTCTGTCGCTCCAACGGTGAGCCGTTGCGGCCGGAGTACGTGCTGCGTTCACTTCCACCAGCTGACCGATGGGGCCGACTTGCCCCGGATTCGGGTGCACGCCCTGCGGTATCTCGTGGCGACGTTGATGATCGCCTCGAGGGTGCCGCTTGGGGTGGTGTTCAAGCCCATGCGGCACTCGGCCCCGTCGGTGACCGTCAACATCTACGGGCACCTCGCTCGGCACACGGCGCACGAGGCTGTCGAGGCCATGGCCGCCACCCTCAACGCGGCCGAACAGGCTCGCGCCACATAGTTCAAGCTTCGACAGAACGGGATCGGATGCGATCACCGTGCGGCCACATCGTCCCGACATACGAAACCAGCGGGTCTACCTTTCGGTAAACCCGCTGGTCACAGCGTCGGGACGGCGGGATTCGAACCCACGACCCCCTGACCCCCAGTCAGGTGCGCTACCAAACTGCGCCACGTCCCGGTCGGTCGATCACGTCTGTTGACGTTGTGCGATCAGTTTACAATATCGGTTCACCGGCGCTGTGCACCGGGGGTGGTTTCCCCGACTCGCTGGTTATCCGCGCCCCTGAACTGCGGGAACGTCGGAAATCGTCACCTGCGGGCGGTAGCCGCGAGCGGTGTAGCGCTCGTGGAGCTCGTCCGCCGCCTTGTCGAGCTCGTCGGAGAGCGCGAAGTTCCCCGGTTCCTCGACCGGCTTCCAGCGGCGACCGCTGCCGACCTCCACGCCCCAGGCCCACATGCCGTGGTGGTGCGAGTCGGTGCGGTGTCGGGCGAGCTGCTGCCCGGCGTGATCGCTGACGATCCATTCCCAGCCACCGTCCTCGGCCGGATACAGCCGGATGTCGCGGTAGGTGACCGTGGGTGTTTCGGAGGCGTTCATGAGCCAGCTCAGAGTGGCGGGAGGCTCCGCGGGCTTCTCTTCGGCAGCGGGATTCCGGGCGGATTTCCGGGGTGCCGCTTCGGTGGCGCCGTGCTGCTGTTCCCAGAACTCGTAGACGTCGCTGGGGTGCAGCGGGCTCCGATTGTGCCGGTAGTGATACAGCGCGGCCGCGCGAGCGGTGTCGTGATCGACCGGTTCGAGCAGCAGCTGCCAGGAGTCCACGTAGTCGGGGTCGATCCGGGGGTGATCGGGATCCATCCTGCGGACGAAACCCATCAGGTCGGCGGTTTCCTGCTGCTCCATGCGAACCTCCCGGGTCGTCCCTGCACCGCGCCCGTCGAGTTTACCGCTCCCGGTGCCGATTTCTGACCTGCGCCGACGCAGCGGGATCGTCGCGTCGGCGCAGGATTATCCTGGGAGAATGGGCACGCATCGACCGAACCCGTTGCAGTGGGTTTGGTACGCCTACGGCGGGAAGCTGCCGGACCACCTCGCCGAATGGGTCCTGCACGACGTGACCTGCCGTACCTGGGTGCTGCGGCAGCTGGCTCGCGCGCTGATCCAGTTGACCCCGCTGTGCCTGGCGGTGCTGCTGTTGCCGGGGCCGCTGTGGATCCGCTTGTACGCGCTGACGCTGGGACTGCTGGTCGGCGTCTTCTACTCGCTCAGTGCCATGATCGAAACGGCCGAACACCGGGTCATCAAGCACGGTTACCCGCCGGGAATCGGCAAGGACACCCGTGAGATGCACAAGGACGTACGCCGCGCCACGCGCAACGCCGCCCGGCGGCGCGGGCAGGAGTGAGTCACCGTCCGACCCGGTGCCTGTAGTGCCCCTGAACGCGAGTGGCCTCGGCGATGCTGTCGGCCAGCCACGGGGCGTGCTCGGTGCGCAGGGCTGCGGTGGTGAGACGAACGTGCCCGCCGGTGTTCGCGCCCGGTGCGAGGAAGAAGGGTTGTCCGGGTGCCGCGCCGATGCCGTGGGAGGCCAGCAGCACCAGCGAGTCGCGTTCCTCCGGAACCTCGACCCAGACGTTGAACCCGTCCTCGCCGGTGGCCGCGACTCCTCGTCGATTCAGCGCCTCGACCACGGCGGCACGCCGGTGCGCGTAGGTCGTGCGCGCGCGCTCGACGGCCGCGACGCACTCCTGGTCGGTGAGCATGGTCGCCAGCAGTCGCTGGAGGAGTCGACTGGACCAGGCGGGCCCCAGACTGCGCCGGGCGACCAGCTGCTCGACGAGCTCGGTCGGTCCACCCACCGCGGCCAGTCGCAGGTCCGGACCGTGCGACTTGGAGAAGCTGCGGACGTGCGCCGTCCGCTCGGGCGCGTACCGGGCGAGACTGACCTGCTCGGCGGTGGCGATCGCACCGACGTGATCGTCCTCGACGGCGATCGTGTCCGGTGACCGGCGAAGTATCTCGGCGAGCTCCTGCGCCCGCTCGGTGGTCATGCTCGTTCCCGTCGGGTTCTGCGCGCGAGGCTGGAGCAGCACCACGGCGGTGCGCCGGTGCAGTGCCCGGTGCAGGTCCTCGGGGAGGATGCCGCTCTCGTCCGCACCGACGCCGACCACGGTGGCGCCGAGCACTTCCAACAGGTCCAGCAGCGGGGGAAAGGTCGGGTTCTCCACGACCACCCGGTCACCGAAGTGCACCAGGTGCCGCAGCAGTCGGTCGACGGCGTCGAGCGAGCCGTCCACCACGGTGACGGCTTCGGGCTCCCACAGCGGGCGCCATGCTTCGCGAAGCAGGGTCTCCAGCTCGGGCAGTACCGGTGGGTCGAGGTAGCCCAGCGGTGTTTCACCACGACCGGGCAGGGCGGGAAGTCTCGGCAGCAGTTCCGGATCCGGCACTCCCGTCGACAGGTCGCGTTCGAGCCGGCCGGCGTCCCCGGCCAGTCGCCAGAACCGCGACGGTCGTGCGGTCCCCGGTTGCTCGGCCACGAAGGAGCCGTTGCGTCCTTCGGTGCGGATCGCGCCGATCCGGCTCAGCCAGCGCCACGCCTCGTTGACCGTGGTCGGGCTCGTTCCCAGCGCCTCGGCCAGCTTGCGCACCGTCGGTAACCGGGTGCCCGGTGTGAGCTCACCCGCTCGGATCATGCGGTTGACGGCGGCGGCCACGCCCGTGGCGGAGCGTTCGGTGATGGCGGCCGCCATCACCGCCGCGGAGGGCTCCGGATCCACGATCGCGCTCCTTCCCACGATGAGGGCAGCAATGTTCTGTAACAAAAGTTCTATTGCACCAGTATGGCCGGGGTCATATGTTCGGTTTTCCGGGTGCTCGGACGGGGACCGGGCGGTGGACGACCGAAAGGATCGGCGATGTCGGAGCTCGTTCGGGCCGCGCTGGTGCAGGCGAAGTGGACCGGTGACACCGCTTCCATGACGGATCTGCACGAGCAGTACGCGCGGAGCGCCGCGGCGCGGGGCGCCGGGATCATCGGGTTCCAGGAGGTCTTCAACGCGCCGTACTTCTGCCAGGTCCAGGAGCCGGAGCACTACGAGTGGGCCGAGCCGGTGCCGGACGGGGCCACCACGCGCCGGATGCGCGAGCTCGCCCGCGAATTGCGAATGGTGATCGTCGTACCCGTCTTCGAGAGCGACGGTCCCGGCTTCTACTACAACACCGCCGCCGTCGTCGACGCCGACGGCAGCTACCTGGGCAAGTACCGCAAGCATCACCTACCGCACCTGCCGGGCTTCTGGGAGAAGTACTACTTCCGTCCCGGCAACCTCGGATGGCCGGTCTTCGACACGGCCGTGGGCCGGGTCGGCGTCTACATCTGCTACGACCGGCACTTCCCCGAGGGCTGGCGCGCTCTCGGACTCGCCGGTGCGCAGCTGGTCTACAACCCCTCGGCCACCAGCCGCGGGCTGTCCTCGCACCTGTGGAACCTCGAACAGCCCGCGGCGGCGGTGGCCAACGAGTACTTCGTCGCCGCCATCAACCGCGTCGGGGTCGAGGAGTACGGCGACAACGACTTCTACGGCAGCAGCTACTTCGTGGACCCCTCCGGACGGTTCGTCGGCGATCCGGCCAGTACCACCGACGAGGAGCTCCTGATCCGCGATCTCGACCTGAGCGACGTCGACGAGGTCCGGCGCACCTGGGCTTTCTACCGTGATCGCCGCCCGGACGCCTACGGCTCGCTGACCCAGCCCTGAGACCTCACGTCGACCACGAAAGGACCACGATGACGACCGACAACCCGATGGGTTCGCCGGGAGTGCACGCGGAGCTCGCCAAGCGGCGCAAGGCGGTGCTGCCGGACTGGCTGAACACCCTCTACGCCGAGCCCATCGACATCGACCACGGCGCGGGACGGCACGTCTGGGACGCAGAGGGGAACCGCTACCTCGACTTCTTCGGCGGCATCCTGACCACCATGACCGCCCACGCGCTTCCCGAGGTCACCGCGGCCGTCAGCGAGCAGGCGGGCAAGATCCTGCACTCCTCGACGTTGTACCTGAACCGCCCGATGATCGAGCTCGCCGAGCGGATCGCGGAGGTCTCCGGTATCGATGATCCGCGCGTGTTTCTGACCTCCAGCGGCACCGAGGCCAACGACACCGCGCTCTTGCTGGCCACCGGATACCGGGCGTCGAACCAGGTGCTGGCACTGCGCAACAGCTATCACGGTCGCTCTTTCTCCTCCATGGCCGTTACGGGCAACAGCAGTTGGTCCCCCACCAGCCTGTCGCCGGTGCAGGCCCAGTACGTGCACGGCAGTCGCCGCCCGGGCGCTCCGCTGGCCGACCTGTCCGACGCGGACTTCGTCGACGCGTGCGTCCGGGACCTGGAGGACGTGCTCGACCAGCTGCACGGCAACGTCGCCTGCCTGATCGCCGAGCCGATCCAGGGCGTCGGCGGCTTCGCCACGCCTCCGGACGGCCTGTTCGCGCGGTTCAAGGAAGTCCTCGACCGCCACGGCATCCTGTGGATCAGTGACGAGGTGCAGACCGGTTGGGGCCGCACCGGGGAGAACTTCTGGGGCTGGCAGGCCCACGCCGACAACGGCAAGCCGGACATCGTCACCTTCGCCAAGGGCATCGGCAACGGCCTGCCGATCGGCGGCGTCGTGGCCAGCGCCGAGGTGATGAACAGCGTCGCCGCGAACTCCATCTCCACCTTCGGCGGCAGTCCGGCGACCGCGGCGGGCGCCCTGGCCAATCTCGATTACCTGCTGGAGCACGATCTGCGGGCCAACGCCCGTCACACCGGCGCGATCCTGCGCGCCGAGCTCGACAGTGCTCTCGGCGGCATCCCCGGGGTGGCCGACGTGCGCGGCAAGGGGCTGATGATCGGTGTCGAGCTGAGGTGGCCCGACGGGCGGCCCGCCCCGGAGATGGCCGCCGAGGTCATGGAGGAGACCCGGCGCCGGGGAGTGCTCGTCGGTAAGGGTGGGCTGAGCGGCAACGTGCTGCGCATCGCGCCGCTGCTGAGCGTGACCGAGTCCGAGGCGCGGGAAGGGGCTCGTGTGCTGCTCGACGCGCTGCGCGAGGTCGGGGAGGCGCGATCGTCATGAGCCGGACGGTGATCCGCGGTGGTCTGGTGATCACCGCGACCGAGGAGGTCGTCGCCGACGTGCTCGTCGAGGACGAGCGAGTCGCCGCGGTGGCCGCGGCGGACTCCGGTCTCGCCGAGCAGTGGATGTCCGGCACCGACGAGGTCATCGACGCCACCGGCTGCTACGTCGTGCCCGGCGGCGTCGACGGCCACACGCACATGCAGATGCCCTTCGGAGGGACCTACGCCTCGGACACCTTCGAGACCGGGACTCGCGCCGCCGCGTGGGGCGGCACGACCACGATCGTGGATTTCGCGATCCAGTCGGTGGGGCGTTCGCCGCGCGAGGGGCTGGAAGCCTGGCACGCCAAGGCCGACGACCAGTGCGCGATCGACTACGGCTTCCACATGATTCTGTCCGATGTCGACGACCGGTCGCTGAAGGAGATGGACTCCCTGGTCGCCGAGGGCGTGACCAGCTTCAAGATGTTCATGGCCTATCCCGGCGTGTTCTACAGCGACGACGGCCAGATCCTGCGAGCGATGCAGCGGGCCGCCGACAACGGGGCGCTGACGATGATGCACGCCGAGAACGGCATCGCCATCGACGTGCTGGCCCGGCAGGCGCTGGATTCCGGCCACACCGACCCGAAATACCACGGGCAGGTTCGCCATCCCGTGCTCGAGGCCGAGGCCACGCATCGCGCGGTGCAGTTGTCGCGGGTGGCCGGCGCCCCGCTGTACGTGGTCCACGTTTCGGCGACCGAGGCCGTCGCCGAGATCGCCCAGGCACGCGACGCCGGGCTGCCCGTGTTCGCCGAGACCTGCCCGCAGTACCTGTTCCTGACCGCCGACGAGCTGGCCCGGCCCGGTTTCGAGGGCGCGAAGTACGTCTGCTCGACCCCGTTGCGTCCGGGCGAGCACCAGGAGGCGCTGTGGCGCGGCCTGCGCACCAACGACCTCTCGGTGGTGTCCACCGACCACTGCCCGTTCTGCTTCGGATCCCAGAAGACGCTCGGCTCCGACGACTTCACCAGGATCCCCAACGGAATCCCCGGGGTGGAGAACCGCGTGGACCTGCTGCACCAGGCCGTCGTCGACGGGCACATCAGCCGCAGGCGGTGGGTGGAGCTGACCAGCACGACACCGGCGCGGATGTTCGGGCTGCACCCGCGCAAGGGCACGATCGCCCCGGGCTCCGACGCCGACATCGTCGTCTACGACCCCTCCGCCGAACACGTGCTCTCCGCCGAAACCCACCACATGAACGTCGACTACAACGCCTACGAGGGTCGGCGCGTCACGGGTAAGGCACGCACGGTGCTCTCGCGCGGCGGTGTGATCGTCGACGACGGGCAGTACCTCGGGCACGCCGGCAGGGGACGGTTCCTGCGGCGGGACACCTGTCAGTACCTGAGTTGAGGGCGAGGAGGCGAGGATGGAGTTCGGGCTGGTCCTGCAGACCGATCCACCGGCGTGGTCGGTGGTCGAACGGATGCACCGCGCCGAGCAGGCGGGTTTCGGCTACGGCTGGACCTTCGACTCCTGCGTGCTGTGGCAGGAACCCTTCGTGATCCACAGCCAGATCCTCGCCCGCACCGACGGCATGGTCGTCGGGCCGATGGTCACCAACCCCGCCACCCGCGACTGGACGGTCACGGCCTCGACGTTCGCCACCCTCAACGAGATGTTCGGATCTCGCACGGTCTGCGGCATCGGTCGTGGTGACTCGGCCGTCCGGGTCACCGGTGGCAGGCCCAACACGCTGGCCACGCTGGAGCGGGCCATGACGGCGATCCGGGAACTCGGGGAGGGGCGCTCGACGGAGCTGGACGGAACTCCGGTGCGTCTGCCCTGGGTACAGCGGGGCCGGGTGCCGATGTGGATGGGAGCGTACGGACCGAAGGCGCTGGAGCTGGCCGGGCGGTGTGCCGACGGGCTCATCCTGCAACTGGCGGACCCGTATCTGGTCGGTTGGATGATCGACCACGTTCGCCGCGCCGCGATCGAGGCGGGGCGGGATCCGGAGGAGCTCACCATCTGCGTCGCCGCACCCGCCTACGTCTCCGACGACCTCGATCACGCGCGGGGGCAGTGCCGCTGGTTCGGCGGGATGGTCGGCAACCACGTCGCCGATCTGGTGCGCCGCTACGGCACCGTCGCCGAGACCGTGCCCAGGGCGCTCACCGACTACATCGCGGGCAGGAACGGCTACGACTACACCCACCACGGCCGGACGGACAACCCGAGCAGCGATTTCGTCCCCGACGAGGTCGTGGACCGGTTCTGCCTGCTCGGACCACCGCAGGCGCATGTGGACAAGCTGGCCGAGCTTCGCGAGGCGGGGGTGGACCAGTTCGCCGTCTACGCCATGCACGACGCCAAGGACTCCACAGTGGACCATTACGGTGAGAAGATCATTCCTGTCGTGACGTGAACTTCCCGGGCCCGTCGGGACCCCATTCGGGTCGACGGGACTCGGGTGCGGGATCTCGACTCCCGTTCGTACCGCCACTCGGGTGCGACGCAAAACACCCCGGGCCGCCTTTAAGAAGAATCCTGTCGGGCCTATCATCGAGGACGTAAGTGGGAGTTCGCCCCAACCTCTTTGCGGCTTCATGGTACGAGTGTCCCGGCCTGGCCGGGAGTCGCCTTCGCGCGTCCGCGCGCGGCCGAAAGTGGGCAAGGTTCGTGGAAGGGAGGCAACGAGACGTGGCTACGGTATGGGTGACCCTGGCAGCTGAAGCGGTCGTGCTGTTGGCGCTGGCGAGTGCGGCGATCACGTGGGTACGGCGGACTCCGGTGGAGACGGACGCCGTCGAACAGGTGAGCACGCCCGGCCAGGACGTGGGTCAGCCGGCGACTCCGCTGATGCAGCAGCCCGCCTGAAGTCCGCGAGCCCTCTCGTCGCGAGTCCTGGTGGGCTCGTGAACCCGGTGCACCGGATTGTGCCGGTGCACCGAAATATATTCTTCCCGACCGGCGCATTATCGCTGCCGGTTCCTTTTTCGCTACGCGTTCCGCGCGGATTCTTCCGCGAGCATTGCCGTTGGCCGGAAAGTCGGTGCCGCGCAGTGCTCGAACGGCGCAGCCCCCGGGCCGGAGGGTTCGTCGAACCGGGACCGCTGTCGTGCTCGCCCTGCCGACGGGCCTCGCCGACGGAGTCCTGACGATCTCCATCGCCGCCACGGCGGCGCTCGTTACTTCGTGCTGAGTACGCACTCGCGTGGTGTGGCCGGTCACGCCGATCCCGCTGACGAGCAAGATAGGCTGGGGACGTCAGGCCGGGCCGCCTCCGGCTGAGCCTCGCCGCCCGGTTCCACCGACCAAGAAGGCCAACGTGACAACACCTCCCCAGCACTTCGAGCAGCGAACCGAGACGAGCCCGTCGCAGCCCGGCTGTTCGGTCACGTCGACCAGGACCACGGCGGGTTCTCTCCTGGAGGAGTACCGCACCTTCGTGGCCAGAGCCTGGCGCGACCCCGCCACGGTGGGTGCGGTGATCCCGAGCTCGCCGGTGCTGGCCAGGGAGATCGCCTCGATCGTGCCCACCGCGGGCAGCCCGGTGGTGGTCGAGCTCGGCCCCGGCACGGGAGCGCTCAGCAGCGCGGTGGCCGAGCGGCTTCCCGCGGGCGGCAGGCACATCGCGCTCGAACTGGACCCCGGCATGGTCGAACACCTGCGCACCAACATGCCGCAGCTGGAGGTCATCGAGGGCGACGCGACCGACCTCGGACGGATCCTGCGCGAAGCGGGCGTGGAGTCCGTGGACGCGGTGGTCAGTGGTCTGCCGTGGTCGCTGTTTCCCGGTGAGTCGCAGGGCCGGATCCTGAGCGAGGTCGGTGGTGTGCTGGCACCGGGCGGTGCGTTCACGACCATCGCCTACGCGCTCGCGCTGGGGTCCACCGGCGCCCGCCTGTTCCGCCGCAGGTTGGAGCGCGGTTTCGACGAGGTCGTCATGACCCGCACCGTGTGGCGCAACATGCCGCCGGCCCGGACCTACATCTGCCGCCGTCCCGTGTCCTGACGGTCACCGGACAGTTCCCGTGACGGTGGACAGCCGGGAGGAACCAGGATGCGCATCGACGTGAACTCGGATCTGGCCGAAGGCTTCGGGCGCTGGAGTCTCGGTGACGACGCCGCCTTGCTGACCACGGTCACCAGCGCCAACGTGGCCTGTGGTTCCCACGCGGGGGATCCGAGCATTCTGCGGCGGACTTGCGAGCGTGCCGCGGTGGAAGGCGTAGCGCTGGGAGCTCAGGTCTCCTACCGTGATCTGGCGGGATTCGGACGCCGGTTCATCGACATGGACCCGGCCGAGCTGACCAACGACGTGCTCTACCAGCTGGGCGCCCTGTCGGCCTTCGCCCGGGTCGCCGGAACCGAGGTCACCTACGTCAAGCCGCACGGAGCCCTCTACAACGCGATCGTGGACCACCGTGAACAGGCCGTCGCCGTGGTCGAGGCGGTACGTCGCTACGACGACCGACTGGCCGTCCTCGGCCTGCCGGGTTCGTACTGGCTGGAGCTGTCGGAGCGGGCGGGCCTGCCGGTGTTCCGGGAGGCTTTCGCCGACCGGGCCTACACTCGCCGGGGCACTCTCGTTCCCCGGGCGAACCGGGCGCCGTGCTCGAAGAGCCCGAGGCGATCAACCGACGGTGCGTGCGCCTGGCGCGGGGGGGGGAGATCGAGGCCGAGGACGGGTCGATGATCCGCGTGTCGGCCGACTCCATCTGCGTGCACGGGGACAGTCCTGGCGCGGTTGCCGCCGCCCGCGCCGTTCGGGAGGGGCTCGAAGCCGACGGTGTCGAACTCGCCGCGTTCGCCTCCCCGAACGTTTCGGGATGATCACTCGTGCGGATGCTGCGGTGCGCGGACACCGGCCTGCTGGTGGAGCTCGACGATCTCGACGCCGTGCTCGGCCTCTACGCCGCTCTCGCCGGTGAGCTGCCCGCCGGGGGCACCGACCTGGTTCCCGCCGCTCGGACACTGCTGGTGAAGCTGGATCCCCGGATTGCCGATCCCGAGGCCGTGCGGTGTGCCGTGGAAAGCGCCCGGTCCCGTTCGGGCACTCTCGAGGACGGCGGTGACCTGACGGTTCCCGTGACTTACGACGGTGCCGACCTCACCGAGGTCGCCCGGTCGACCGGACTGTCCGAACGAGAGGTGATCGAGGCACACACGGGCACCGTGTGGACGGTGGCCTTCGGTGGTTTCGCTCCCGGCTTCGGCTATCTCGCCGGAGGGGACTCCCGGCTGCGGGTGCCTCGGCGCGACGAGCCACGGACGCGGGTGCCCGCGGGAGCCGTCGGGCTCGCCGGGAATTCAGCGGCATCTACCCGCGCCGCTCGCCGGGCGGGTGGCAACTGATCGGCCACACCGACGTCGAGGTCTGGCGCACCGATCGGAATCCTCCCGCCCTGCTGCGTCCCGGCGTACGAGTGCGGTTCGAGGGGGTGACCGGGTGAGCGCCCCGGAGCACGCGCTGGAAGTCACGCGGCCCGGCCCGCTGTCGACCGTGCAGGACCTGGGACGGCCCGGTCTGGCGAGCATGGGAGTCGGCCCGTCCGGTGCGGCCGATCGGTCCGCGTTGACGCTGGCGAACCGGCTGGTGGGCAACGACGAGTCCGCCGCGGCGATCGAGACGACGTCGGGTGGGCGGGAACTGCTCGCCCGCTCGGACG
The DNA here is from genome assembly GCF_014137975.1 of Halosaccharopolyspora lacisalsi. Classification (GTDB taxonomy): domain Bacteria; phylum Actinomycetota; class Actinomycetes; order Mycobacteriales; family Pseudonocardiaceae; genus Halosaccharopolyspora; species Halosaccharopolyspora lacisalsi. The sequence goes on from NZ_JACGWZ010000002.1 coordinate 105,777, forward strand.
CGACGGTCGCGGTGACCGGTGCCCCGTGCCCGGTCGAGGTGGGCGGGTACGGCGCCTCGGTGAACACCGTGCTCCGGGTGCGGGCGGGTACCGGAGTGCGGTTGGGCACGCCGGCCAGTGGCCTGCGCAGTTATCTCGCCGTGCGGGGCGGTGTCGCGGTCGAACCGGTGCTCGGTTCCCGCAGTACCGACGCGCTCTCCGGACTGGGGCCCGGTCCGCTGGCGGTGGGAACGCCCGTTCCCGTCGGGGCGGCGCCGGGCTCCGTACCGACCGTGGAGGTCGCTCCGGTGCCGCTGCCGAGCAGCGGTGAGGTGCCGTTGCGGGCTGTGCCGGGACCGCGGCAGGACTGGTTCACCGATGCGGCGCTGAAAGCGCTGGTCACCGAGGCCTACGAGGTCACGACGGCCAGCGACCGGATCGGAATGCGACTGTCCGGGCCGGTCCTGGAGCGTGCCACCGATCGGGAGTTGCCCAGTGAGGGCATGGTCGCGGGAGCGGTGCAGGTTCCCCCTCCGAACAGCCGACCACCCCGTCACCGGGAGGTACTCGGTGATCGCGACCGCGACATCCGAGGACGTCGATCGTGCCGCCCAGTTGCGTCCGGGGCAGCCGGTTCGTTTCCGTCTCGGCTGATCAGCGATTCTCGCCGGGGTGCTCGCCGGATTCGTCGCCTTCGTCGGGACGGGCCAACAGTGCGAGGTTGAAGTCCGTGGCCATTTTGTACTGCGAGTAGGCCTCGGGGTCGTTCGGGCCTCCGGCGGCGAGCATGTCCTCGTAGGCGCGGGCTTGGGCCGCGAGCATGCTGTGCAGCAACAGCGCTTGCTGGCGGAGGTGGGACTTGAGCCCCCGCAGCCAGGTGGAGTCGAAGCCGAGCTCGTCCAGCCTGTCGCAGGCCGTGTCGACGTCCGGGTGGAACTGCTCGGCCACCAGCAGCCATCCGGCGGACTTGCTGCGCATGTCCTCGGCAAGTGCCGGATCCCCGCCGCCGTACTCGCCCGCGCCGCCGTGGTCGGGAGAGTCCTCGCGCGGTGCTGACTCGTCCATATCAACATCCTGTCACAGTCGGGGACGTTCGGACGGCTCGAAAGATCGCGGCACCGCCGGAGGAGAAGGGCGACCACCATGTGGACGATGATCCACCTGGGCGGTGTCCTTGGTCACAACTGCTAACGGTGTTTTGTCGCTATTGACTATTTCATCACTTTTGTTCCGGTGGTGTGGGTCATAGCAGGTGTGGGTGATGTTTCGTGCGACCTGGTGTTATGTCGCTGTGCTTATCTGGATGTCGACTCAGTCGCCCTGGGCGCGCTTCGTCGTCGTGAATCGCCGTCCGTTAGCGTGCGAACCGTGTCGCGCAGTTCATTGACCCGTCGCCGTTTTCTGGCCGCCGTGGGGAGCTCACTCGCCGTATCCGGGTGCGGACTCACCGGACAGGGATCGGACTCGGAACTGGAACCGGTGGAAGGGCTCGAAAAGCCGGAGGTCCGAGTCGGAGTACTACCCATCGTGGGGGCTGCTCCCCTCTACCTGGCCCTGGAGCAGGGCCTGTTCGAGCAGGTCGGCCTGTCGGTGCGGCTCTCCGAGATCCAGAGTGGTGAGTTCGCGGTTCCCTCGCTGGTTCGGGGCGAACTGGATATCACGTTCAGCAACTACGTGTCCCTGATCGGCGCCTACGCCGAGGGGGAGCAGACACGGATCATCGCCGAGGGCAGCAGGGCGGCGGAGGACAATTTCGCGGTGGTCACCCTGCCGGACTCCGCGTTCACCCACACCGAGGACCTGAACCAGGAAACAATCGGTGTCAACGCGATCGACAATATCGCGACACTGATGACGAACTCGAAGCTGAGCGCCGCCGGGGTTCGCCCGGACCAAGTGACGTACCGCGAGTTCGACTTTCCGCACATGGCCGCGTCCCTGAAGCGTGGTGACGTCGACGCGGCGTTTTTGCCGGAGCCCTTCCTGTCCCAGGCGAAGATCGAGTACGCGGCCCGGACGATGTTCGCCCCCGCTTCCGACGCCACGGCCGGGATCCCGATCGACGGTTACGCCACCATGAACGGCTTCGTCCGGGACAACCCTCGTACGGTGCGGGCCTTCCAGAAGGCGTTGCGCGAGGCACAGCGGCAGTGTGCCGATGACTCCGTCCTGCGTGGGCTGCTGCAAAGAGCGCTCAAGGTCGAGCCCGACGTGGCGGCGGTGCTTTCGCCCAGCCGTTACCCGATCACCCTCCACGCGCGCAGCATCCAGCGGGTGGCCGACCTGATGCGGTTGTTCGGGGCGGTCCAGAACCCGGTAGAAGTCAAGAAGATGGTGGTTCAGTCATGACCGAGTCCGTGACAGCGGATCTGCACGCCGGTTTTCGCCGGCCGGAACGTGGTGACGCCGACACCCTCGGCGGTTTCCTGCACGCCGTCGACCAACTGCCGGGTATTCGGCGCATTCACGAGGCGATGCGTTCGGCGATGGCCCCGCGGGCCGGGGAACGGTTGGTCGACGCCGGCTGCGGTCTGGGCATCGAGACCCGGCGGCTGGCCGAGCAGCACCCCGGGATCGACGTGGTGGGCCTGGACCGCAACGACGCTCTCGTTCGCCAGGCGGGCCAGCAGCGGCCGGACTCCGAGGTGAGCAACCTGAGCTGGCACACCGGGGACCTGCTGGCGCCGGAACTGGATGCCGGTTCGGTGGACGTGGTGCGTACCGAGCGGGTGCTGATCTACCAGCACGACCTCGGCGAGGCCGCGGACTCCCTGTTGTCCCTGCTGCGCCCCGGTGGACGTTTGGTGTCGTTCGAACTGGACTACGGTGCCACCCTGCTCGCGCCCGGGGAGGGCTCTCCCGAGACCGTCCGGTCGATCAGTGCCGCCATGGAGTCCTCCCTGCCGCAACCGTGGGCGGGCCGTCGGTTGCCCGCGTTGCTGGCAGAGCGAGGTGTCTCCGTGCGGGCCGAACCGCACGCCTTCGCGGTGAACCACGAGGTCTGGGACCGGATCGTGGGCGAGACCGTTCGCCAGGCCCTGCGGGAGGGGAAGCTGGACTCCACCGGTGTCGAGGAGTGGTTGGCTCAGCAGGTCACGGCGAACCGGCAGGCCGAGATGACGGCCTTCACCGGGGTGCTGACCACGGCCGTCGTCTGATCGCGGCGGCGGGACGCCCGAGGTACTGGGGTCTCATATTCTGGGAGGGTCACCGGTTTCCGGCGTATCGATTCAGTAAGTCGGGGGAGTGCTCGTGGTCGAGACGAGAACGGACGGCGGAACCGCGGGGCATCGACCGGTATGGCCGAAGTCACACCTCGCTTTTTCGTCGGTGCGTTCGAAGTGCGCGACGTGTTTTGCGTCCCCTTTCCGCCGGTTGTGCCGGAATTGTTTCCGCGAGTTCGTTCCGGGCCGGAGGAGTGGTCGTCGTTCGTCCCGCAGGATGTCCCGCCGCTTGCACGGAGGATTCGGCTCGTCGGCGATGCCCCTGGGGGTGGGGCCCGGTCATGCCCTGCGGTGGCGATGTGCGCGAGGGGACGCCGTTCGGTCGGGTCACTGCCGTTGTCCGGCTTCTTCCTTCCCAGGTCGGGCATGATTCCGAGTGGTGCTGCCGGCTCCCCGACGGCTTCCGCGGGAACGCGCCGTGGTCCCCGTCGAGGCGTCTGCGCCGGTGCGAGTCGCGGTGAGAGGCAGGGGCGGTGAATGCCGGAGCGGAATGGTTTCGACTTTTTGTGCGAGAGCTTTCGGGTTTTCCGTCCGGCAGGTGCTCCGATTCACTCCGATGGGTTCGAGTTGTCACTGAGAAACAGGAATCCCGCGGTTCGAAAAGATGAACCGCTCGATGTTCCGCGCTACCGATAGTAGGCTCTTGAGGTGGGTCGTGGTTGATCGGCTGCCGTGGCCCGGGGTACGACGGCGCAGTGGTCGTAGTGCCCTCACGACAACGGGCACTTCCGGTGAAAGGGAACGGATCAAGTGGCGACGACGAACGGGCACCAGCCCGCGGAGCAGGCACCAGCCGAGGACGCCCGCGGGTCACGGGAGACTGCCCGGAAGGTGAACCGTGTGGTGATCCGCTTCGCGGGTGACTCCGGGGACGGCATGCAGCTGACCGGCGACCGGTTCACCTCGGAGGCAGCGGCGTTCGGCAACGACCTGGCCACGCTGCCGAACTATCCGGCCGAGATCCGCGCGCCCGCGGGCACGTTACCGGGGGTGTCGAGCTTTCAGCTGCACTTCGCCGATTACGACATCCTGACGCCGGGGGACCGCCCCGACGTGTTGGTGGCGATGAACCCGGCGGCGCTGAAGGCCAACATCGGCGACCTGCCGCGCGGTGGAACGCTGGTGGTCAACACCGACGAGTTCACCAAGCGCAACCTGAAGAAGGTCGGCTACGAGGTCAGCCCGCTGGACAGCGGTGAGCTCGAACCGTACGCGGTCCACGGTGTGGCGATGGCCGAGCTGACCAAGGGGGCGCTGGCCGAGACGGGGCTGTCGCGCAAGGAAGCCGAGCGGGCCAAGAACATGTTCGCGCTCGGGTTGCTGTCGTGGATGTATCACCGGCCGACCGAGCGCACCGAGGCGTTCCTGCGGGAGAAGTTCGCCGGCAAGCCCGCCATCGCCGAGGCCAACGTCCTGGCGTTCCGGGCGGGGTGGAACTACGGGGAGACCACCGAGTCGTTCGCGGTGACCTACGAGGTCGCCCCGGCGACCCTGCCGCGGGGCACCTACCGTCAGATCACGGGAAACCAGGCACTGGCCTACGGGCTGGTGGCCGCCGGTCAACGCAGCGAGCTACCGGTGTTCCTGGGCAGCTACCCGATCACGCCGGCATCGGACGTGCTGCACGAACTGGCCAAGCACAAGAACTTCGGGGTCACCACGTTTCAGGCCGAGGACGAGATCGCCGGTGTCGGCGCGGCGCTGGGGGCGTCCTTCGGCGGATCGTTGGGGGTGACCACGACCTCGGGTCCGGGCCTGGCACTGAAGTCCGAGACGATCGGGCTCGCGGTGTCCCTGGAGCTGCCGTTGGTGGTCTGCGACATCCAGCGCGGTGGCCCGTCGACGGGACTGCCGACCAAGACCGAACAGGCCGACCTGTTGCAGGCGCTGTACGGGCGCAACGGAGAGTCGCCGGTGCCGGTGGTGGCGCCGTCCTCGCCCGCGGACTGCTTCGAGGTGGCACTGGAGGCGGTGCGGATCGCGTTGACCTACCGCACCCCGGTGCTGCTGCTGTCGGACGGGGCAACCGCCAACGGCTCCGAGCCGTGGCTGATCCCGGACGTCGCGGAGTTGCCGGATCTGCGCACGTCGTTCGCCACCGAGCCCAACGCTCCGGACGGTTCCGGGGAGTTCTGGCCCTACCTGCGGGATCCGGAGACCCTGGCGCGCGAGTGGGCGGTCCCCGGCACGCCGGGGGCCGAGCACCGGGTCGGTGGTCTGGAGAAGGTCGACGGCAAGGGCAGCATCTCCTACGACCCGGACAACCACGACACGATGGTGCGACTGCGGCAGCGCAAGGTCGACGGGGTCACCGTTCCGGACGTCGCCGTCGACGACCCCGGGGGCCAGGCACGGGTGCTGGTGCTCGGCTGGGGTTCCTCCTACGGGCCGATCGGAGCGGCGTGCCGCCGCGTGCGGGGGAGGGGAATGGCGGTGGCGCAGGCGCACCTGCGCTACCTGAATCCGATGCCCGCCAATCTCGGCGAGGTACTGCGGCATTACGACCGCGTGGTGGTGCCGGAGATGAACATGGGCCAGCTGGCGATGCTGTTGCGAGCGCGCTACCTGGTGGACGCCGTCAGCCACACGCGGGTCGCGGGCCTGCCGTTTCAAGCCGAGGAACTGGAAAACGTGCTCACCGACATGGTGCAGGGGGTCGACAAGCAGTGACGACCAATCTGGGTATTCCCGCGCTGGGTGGACTGGACGAGGTACCCACCACCGACGAGCAGCAGAAGGCCAAGGACTTCACCAGCGACCAGGAGGTGCGCTGGTGCCCCGGTTGCGGGGACTACGCGGTGTTGGCCGCAGTGCGCGGGTTCCTGCCCGAGCTGGGCATCAAGCGCGAGAACACCGTGTTCGTCTCCGGCATCGGCTGTTCCAGCCGGTTCCCGTACTACATGAACACCTACGGGATGCACTCCATCCACGGTCGTGCCCCGACGATCGCCACCGGCCTGGCAACCACCAGGCCCGACCTGAACGTGTGGGTGGTCACCGGTGACGGCGACGCCCTGTCCATCGGCGGCAACCACCTGGTGCACGCGTTGCGACGCAACGTCAACCTCACGATCCTGCTGTTCAACAACCGGATCTACGGGCTGACCAAGGGCCAGTACTCGCCCACGTCGGACCAGGGCATGGTCACCAAGTCCACCCCGGTCGGTTCGCTGGACACCCCGTTCAACCCGGTGTCGCTGGCGCTGGGTGCCGAGGCCAGCTTCGTGGCTCGCACGCTGGACTCCGACCGCGCGCACCTGACCGAGACGCTGCGGGCCGCCGCTAACCACCGCGGCTCCGCGCTGGTGGAGATCTACCAGAACTGCCCGATCTTCAACGACGGTGCTTTCGACGTCCTCAAGGACAGCGACGAGAAGCAGCGCCGCCTCATCCCGCTGTCCCACGGTGAGCCGATCACCTTCGGCCCCGAGGACGAGCGCTACGGTGTCGTCCGCGACTCCGGAGGCCAGTTGCAGGTGGTCAAGCTCTCCGAGGTCGACGAGTCCGACGTCGTCGTCCACGACGCCGAGGCCGACGACAGCGCGCACGCCTTCGCCCTGTCGCGGCTCGGTGGTCAGGACCTGGATCCGACCGTGACCGGAATCTTCCGTTCCGTCCAGCGGCCCACCTACGACGACCAGGCCCGGCGCCAGACCAGCCAGGCCGCCGAGAACAACCCTCCCGACCTGCAGAAACTACTCACCGGAAACGACACCTGGACCATCTGAGACGAGTCCGTCCCGGAGTGATCGCGGGCACCGCGCCGCGGCCACTCCGGGAGAGACGTTCCGGGTTCCCTCGAACGCGGTAGTTTCACTACGTCGTCGAGGGGAGTCCCGACCGCCCGCTCCCACGTACCGTGCGGCTTATCCGCCGCACCTCGTGGAGTGGTCCATGCTCGAGCAGTTCACCCGCCGTACCCGCCGGACCGTGCGGGACGGTGCCCTTCCGTACATCCTGATGTATCACTCGGTGGCGAGCCCGGCGTGGGACCCGTACCTGGTGACCGTCAGTCCGAAGCGGTTGGAACGCCAGCTGCGGTGGTTGCGGCGGCGCGGACTTCGCGGCACCTCGATCCGTGAGCTGTTGTACGCGTGGGAGCGTGGTCGGTCACGCGGCCTGGTCGGTCTGACGTTCGACGACGGCTACGCGGACTTCGCCGAGACCGTCGCGCCAGCACTGGTGCGTCATGGTTGCACCGCGACGGTCTTCGTGCTCGCCGGGCGTCTGGGCGGTTCGAACGAGTGGGATGCCGGTGGTCCGCGCAAGGAACTCATGACCGCCCGACAGGTTCGGCAGGTCGCCGAGGCGGGTATGGAGGTCGGGTCGCACGGCATGTGGCACCGTCCGCTGTGCGCGTTGAGCTCCGTGGAGCTGCACGAGGAGGTCGAGCACAGTCGCAGCGTCCTGGAGCGCGTCACCGATCGCGAGGTGGAGGGGTTCTGCTACCCGTACGGGGAGGCGAACACCGCCGTGGTGGAGGCGGTGCGTTCCGGCGGTTACGACTACGGGTGTGCGATCTGGTGGAGCGAGCTGCGTGGCCGACACGCCCTGCCGCGCACGTACGTGGGGGACAACGATCACTCGTGGCGACTGCTGGCCAAGCATTTCCGCCATGACCTGAGGTCGCGAGTCGTGCGCAGTACGTAGACAAGCTCACGCAGTTGAGGGAGGAGTTGTCGGCCACGGGCTGCCAAGCTCGTCGTGGATCCGCACCACGGCGATCTGGGGAGGAAAACTGTGGCGCAACACCCGCTCGCGCTCGCGATCAACGGTAGGGAAAGCCAGCTCCGAGACCGCCTGGTCGAGTTCAGTGAACCGGCCGGTGGCAACGGACACGCGGCCCCTCCCGAGTCGGTGGCCATCGTGGGACTGGGGTATGTCGGCCTGCCCACTGCTTGCGCGCTGGGGGGGAACTGGTCGTCGATCGTCGGCATCGACAGCAGCCCCCGGAGGTTGGAAGCCATCCGTCGTGGTGAGGTCGACCTGCCGGAAGCGGATCGCGAGTGGATGGCCACCGCGCTCGCCAGCGGGGAACTCCGACTGTGCGATGACGGCTCCGCACTGTCCGAGATGGACGTCGTCATCCTGTGCGTGCCCACCCCGGTCGACGAGGATCATCAGCCTGACCTGCGTGCGTTGCGCGAAGCGTGCCGGACCGTGGTGGCCGCGGCCGGCAGCGGCCAGACGATCATCCTGGCATCCACGACCTTCGTCGGTACCACCCGCCAGCTGCTCGTGGAGCCGCTGCGACAGCGGGGACTGGTGGCGGGCACCGACATTCACGTGGCCTTCAGCCCGGAACGCATCGATCCCGGTAATCCCGACCACCGGCACCGCGACACCCCTCGCGTCGTCGGCGGGGCCACGCACCGCTGTTCCTCGCGGGCCGCTCGGGTCATCGGGGGGATGACCGACTCGGTGTACTTGGTCAGTTCTCCCGAGGCGGCGGAGTTGACCAAGCTCTACGAGAACATCTTCCGCGCCGTCACGCTGTCGCTGGCCAACGAGTTCGCCGACGTGTGCGGCGAGTTCGAGCTGGACCCGATCGAGGTGACCGTCGCGGCGGGAACGAAACCCTACGGTTTCCTGGGAGGCTTCCCCGGACCCGGTGTGGGCGGCCACTGCATCCCGTGCGATCCGCACTACCTGCTGTGGCAACTGGATCCCCGGAACCGGCCGACGCCCCTGATCGAGCAGGCGATGCGCTCGATCGACCAGCGTCCGCAGCGGGTGGTCGACCGGGTGGCCGAGATGCTGACCGAGTCCGGAACGGACCCCCGGCGGGCACGGGTGCTGCTCGTCGGAGTCAGCTACAAAGCGGGAGTATCCGACCTCCGCGAGTCGCCCGCCCTGCCGATCATCGCGGGACTGCGGCAGCTCGGCGTTGACGTCGCTTACCACGATCCGCTCGTACCCCACGTCCGGCTCCGTGACGGGCGGGAACTGTCCAGCCGCTCCGACTTCTCGGCCGCGGACTGGGACCTCGCGGTGGTGCACACCGTGCATCCCGGTGTCGACTACGAGTGGGTCCGCGCCTGCCCCCGGGTCCTCGACACGACCTACCAGTTCGACGCCGCACCGCACCGCCAGATCGTGTGAGGGGAGCCCGACGATGACCGATTCGGCGATGAGACCTGTTCGCACCACGGAGCTCGACACCACGACTCCGGCCGTGGTGCTCAAACTCGATCCGAACGTGTTCCATCACGGAGGACTGGGTGTGGTGCGCAGCCTGGGACGGCTGGGTGTCCCGGTCTACACCGTGCACGAGGATCCCCTCGCACCGGCCGCGCACTCGCGTTACCTGCACGGCCGCTGGCTGTGGAGCCCCGATCCGGAGGAGACGGACCGGCTGCTGGAGGGGCTGCAACGGCTGGCCGAGCACATCGGACGCCCCGCGGTGCTGCTTCCCACCGACGACGCGGGAGCGATCTTCGTGGCCGAGCAGGCCGCCCGGCTGCGCCGGTGGTTCCTCTTCGCCGCCCCGGATCCGGAGCTGCCACGGCGGCTGGCGGGCAAGTCCTCGATGTACGAGCTGTGCCGGACGGTGGGGTTCCCCCACCCACGGGGGGTGCGGGCGGAAACCTGGAACCAGGCGCGGGACTTCGCCGCACGGACGGGATTTCCGCTGGTCGCCAAGCTCGCGACACCGTGGCGATCCGCCGGTCAGGGGGTGCGCAGTACGACGATCGTGGAGACGGAGCAGGGCTTGTGCGAGCTGTACCGGGCCTGCGGCCGGGCCGGACTCGTCCTGCAGGAGTTCATCACCGGCGACGGTGACTGGTTCTTCCACGGCTACTGCGGCACGGACGGTGCGTGCCTGTCCGCGCACACCGGGGTCAAGGAGCGTTCCTACCCGGCTCGTGCCGGACTGACCAGCCTCGGCCGGTCGGTGGTCAACACCGAGCTTCGGGACAGGGTCACGGAGCTGCTCGGGCGACTGTCCTACCGGGGCACCGTCGACATCGACCTGCGTTGGGACCAGCGGGACCGCAGCTACAAGCTGCTGGACTTCAATCCCCGGCTCGGAGCGCAGTTCCGGCTGTTTCGCGACGAGGCGGGAATCGACGTGGTACGAGCCGCCTATCTCGATCTGACGGGGCAGCGGGTCGCCGCGGGTGGCGCGGTGGCAGAACGTCGGTTCCTGGTCGAGAACTACGACCCGCTCGCCGCCTGGCGCTACTGGCGTCGCGGCGAGATCGGACTGCGCTCCTGGGCGGCGTCGTTGCGGGGGGTGGACGAGGTGGCGTGGTTGGCCTCCGACGATCTCTTGCCGTTCGGCCTGATGTGCCTGCGGATGTCCTGGCGAGCCCTCAGCGGTCCGCGGCGCGGACGGTCGACACCGCAGCAACCCCGCTACCGGGCCGGTCGAGCGGCCGGGAACCGGCGGCACGGACACAACGCGCGACACGACGTGTCGCTCCAACCGGTAGGGGAGGACCAGCCATGAACGAACTCGTCGACGTGGCCATCGTGGGTGCCGGGCCGTACGGACTGTCCTTGGCGGCCCATCTCCGAAGTAACGGTGTGCGCTACCGCCAGTTCGGGGTCCCGATGAACCTGTGGCGCCGGGCCATGCCGCGGGGCATGTACCTCAAGTCGCAGGGGTTCGCCTCCAACCTGTCCGACCCCGACGGCACCCACACGCTGGCCGAGTTCTGCCGGCAGACGGGGCGGCCCTACTCCGACCGCGGCATGCCGGTGTCGCTGGAAACGTTCGTCTCGTACGGGCACTGGTTTCAGCAGCACCGGGCTCCCGACGTGGAGGAAGTGCTGGTCACCGGAGTCACCCGGGTGGGAGGTCACTACGAGGTCTGCCTCGCCGACGGCGAGGAGTTCCGCGCCCGCAACGTGGTGGTCGCCACCGGTGTCGAGTACTTCCCGCGCGTACCGGACCAACTCGCCGCGCTGCCGGCTCACCTGTGCTCGCACAGCTCGGCTCACGACGACCTGTCCGGTTTTCGCGGCCGGGACGTCATCGTGCTGGGGGCGGGTCAGTCCGCCCTGGAGACGGCGGCACTGCTGCACGAGAACGGCGCCGACGTGCGGTTGGTGGCCAGAGCTTCGCAGGTGCGCTGGAACGGGCCTCCGCTGACCGCGAACCGGTCCCTGCACCGGCGGGTACGCGAACCCGAGGCCGGACTGGGCTCGGGCTTGACGACGTGGTTCTACTCCGAACAACCGTGGCTGTTCCGGCACCTGCCCCCGGCAGTACGGGCGAACCGGGCACGCAACGCGCTCGGGCCGGCGGGGGCGTGGTGGCTGCGTGAGCGGGTGGAGGGCCAGTTCCCCGTGCTGCTCCGCCACACCGTCGACTGGGCTCGGTCCCGGCAGGACCGGGTCAGGCTGGGGATGACCCAGGCCGACGGGCGGCCCTGCGAACTTCGCGCCGACCACGTGATCACCGCCACCGGTTTTCCGCCGGACCTGCGGCGCCTGAACTTCCTGAGCACACGGCTGCGCAGCCGGATACGGACGTTGGATCGCACGCCCCAGCTCGGAGCGGACTTCCAGAGCTCGGTGCCGGGACTGTTCTTCATCGGCCCCTCGGTGGCTCCCACCTTCGGTCCCGCCATGCGGTTCGTCTACGGCGCTGACTACGCCAGTCGGCAGGTGGCCGGGCGGTTGGTGCCGGAGGCGAATCCTCGGTCGGCCACGTTCCAGGGAGTCGGTAGATGAGTCCGACCAAGCTCGTCGCCCACGGCAGGGAGGTGATCGAACCTTCCGGCGGGACATCGGTGCCCGTGTCAGGGGGGTTCGACGACTCCGTGGCCAACCGGCGCTTCGCGCGGCTGAGTCCGGTGTTGACCCTGCCCCTGCTCGATACGTTCGCGTTGACCGTGCTGGTCCTGTCGGTGGGACCGAGCGTTCGTTTCGGTGCGTACTACGTGCCCGCCGTGCTGGTGCTGTTGGCCGCCGAGGGACAGCACCGCCTGCGGATCTGCCTGCGTGTCGGCGAGCAGGTGCCGCGCGTCGCCACCGCGGCGACACTGCCGCTGGTCGTGCTGCTGCCGTGGGGGCCGGCGGGGCCGATCGCGTTGCTGGGGCTCCTCGCGACCGCCGTGATCATTGTGCTGCGCAGCACGGCGTGCCAGGTGCTCCGGGTGCTGCACCGGCGCGGTCGGTTGCTCCAGCCGGTGGTGCTGCTGGGCGCGGACCCGAGGGCGGTGGAGATCGCCGAGCTGCTCGAGCGGCATCCCGAACTGGGATTGCGCCCGTGCGGTTTCCTGGATCGGCTCGGCGGTGCGCCCGCGGAGTCCTTGCTGGCGGACCCCTCCGAGCTGCCCGAGGTGATCGTCCGGCACGGCATCGCGCGTGTCCTCGTGTGCGACCCCGCGATGAGCGAGGCGGAGCTGACGTCGCTGCTGCGCTCCTGCCGTTCGTCGGCCGTCGACGTGTGCCTGGTGCCGCGACTGGCCGAGCTGGGGATGGCGGTCCCGCACGGTCGTCTCGACGAGGTGTGGGGGATCCCCCTCGTACCGCTGCGCCGGTGGGGGTGTGCGGGGCCGGGTGCCTGTGCCAAACGCGTCTTCGACCTGCTGATGGGAGCCGTACTGGTTACGGTGACGGCGCCGGTGACGCTGTTGCTCGCGGGCGCGATCCGGCTCCGCGGTGGTGCGGTGTTCTTCCGCCAGCTGCGAGTCACCGGCACCGGGGCGATGACCTCGGTCGTCAAGCTGCGCACCGTCGACAGCGGCGGCGGGGGCTGGAGCGTCTCCCCGCAGCACTGCACCCGGCTGGGGCGGTGGTTGCGCGTCACGCACTTCGACGAGCTGCCCCAACTGGTGCACGTGGTGCGGGCGGAGATGTCCCTGGTGGGGCCGCGCCCGGAACGTCCCCGCTACGCCGAGCGCTTCGCTCGGGAGATCCCGCACTACGCCGACCGGCATCGGATGCTCGGGGGAATGACGGGCTGGGCGCAGGTGCACGGCCTGCACGGAGACACCTCGATCGCCGAGCGGGCGCGGTTCGACAACCAGTACATCGAGTACTGGTCGCCGTGGTTGGACGTGGTGATCGTGATGCGAACGCTGATGATCGTGGCGGGCGCGGTGCTGCGGTGCCGCGCTCCCGCCGTGGGAGGAGGAAAACGGTGAGAGTACTGCATGTGATCACGGGCCTGGGCGTGGGCGGTGCCGAACTGCAGTTGCGTTCGATACTGCGGTGCACGCGCCACGACGCCGAGGTGGTCGCACTGTACAACCCCGGCGCCGTCGCCGACATGATCCTCGACGACGGCTTCCGCGTGCACGACCTGGGCATGACGAGGAACACGCAGCTCTCGGCGGTGCTGCGGTTGCGCGATCTCATCCGGCGCGGCGACTACGACGTGGTCCACGTGCACCTGTACCGGGCGTGCGTGTACGGGCGGATCGCCGCGAAGATGGCCGGTGGGCGGACCGTGGTCACCACCGAGCACTCCATCGGTGAGACGCACCTGGAACGCCGCCGCATGACCCTCGGAGTGCGCGGGTTGTACCTCGGTACCGAGCTGTGCTCGGACGCCACGATCGCGGTGTCGGACACGGTGGCCGAACGGCTGGTGAACTGGGGAGTGCCCTCCCGCAAGATCACGGTGATTCCCAACGGCGTCGATTTCGACCGGGTCGCCTTCGATCCCGATGCCCGGGCGCGGATCCGCGAGGAGTTCGGCATCCCCACCCGGTCCAGTCTCATCGGTGTGCTCGGGCGGCTGGATCCGAACAAGCGCTTCGACCTGGTCATCGAGGCCGCGGCCCCGCTGCTGCGTTCCGGGGCACGGTTGCTGATCGTCGGAGACGGTCCCGACCGCGATCGGCTGGAGCGGCTGACGAGGGAGCACGGTGTCGTCGATCAGGTTGTTTTCGCCGGTCAACGTCACGACGTGGCGGCGATCCTGTCGGCTCTGGACCTGTTCTTGGCCCCTTCGCGGCAGGAGACCTTCGGACTCTCCGTGCTGGAGGCGTTGGCCAACGGTGTGGTGGCGCTGTACACGACCTGTCCGGCCCTGGCCGACGTCGAGACCGACCGGGCGCGCCAGGTACCCGGCACTGCCGAGGATCTGCGTCGCGAGATCGCCACCGAGCTGACGAGTGTGCGGCCACGCACGGAAGAGCCCGCAGTCCGCGAGCGGTACGGCATCGAGGCGGTCACCGGCAGGATCGACGACCTCTACGAGCGGCTGCGGGAGCGACGCGAACAGTCCACCACGGGGACGTCTCCGGCCCCGAGCGACCGAACCACCGAACGTACGGGAGGCCGAGAATGAGAGCACTGGTCACGGGAGCCGCGGGATTCATCGGGTCGCACCTGACCGAACAGCTGCTCGCCGACGAACACAGCGTCGTCGGTCTCGACGATCTCAGCACGGGAGCTCACGAGAACCTGGCACCGGTGCTGGGGCGGAGCCGGTTTCGCCTGGTACGAGGCACGATCCTGGACTCCGAGACCGTCGACGAGCTGGTCAGCGGTGTGGACGTGGTCTTTCACATGGCCGCCGCCGTCGGCGCGTTCGTCATCCGCGACCGCGCGCGCGAGAGCCTGATGACCAACATCCACGGCACCGAGAACGTCCTGGCCGCCGCGCATCGACACGGTGCCCGCCTGCTGCTGGCCTCCACCAGCGAAATCTACGGCAAGAACTCCACGGTCGGTCTCGGCGAGGACGACGACCGCGTCGTCGGCTCCCCGTTGAAGTCCCGCTGGTCCTATTCGGAGGCCAAGGCCATCGACGAGAGCCTCACCGACTGCTACGTACGCGAGTCCGGGCTGGGCGCGGTGATCGTGCGGTTGTTCAACACCGTCGGTCCTCGCCAGACCGGTCGCTACGGGATGGTGGTGCCGAGGTTCGTGCGGCAGGCGCTCGACGGCTCCCCGCTGACCGTCTTCGGTACCGGTGAGCAGGTGCGCTGCTTCTGTCACGTGCACGACGTGGTGCCGGCACTGATCCGGTTGGCGACCCTGCCCCGAGCGAACGGGCTGGCGGTGAACCTGGGCAACAGCAGCCAAGTCACGATCTCCGAACTGGCCGCGCGGGTGATCGCGCTGACCGGTTCGACCAGCTCCGTCGAGTACGTGCCCTACGAGGAGGCCTACGGGTCCGGCTACGAGGACATGCTGCTCCGGGTGCCGGACTGCTCCCGGGCGCGGGAACTCATCGGATTCCGGCCGGTCCGGGACCTGGACGAGATCATCACCACCGTCGTCGACGACCAGCTCCTCGGTCGCCGCTCCCGGACAGCCGCGGTGTCGTGACGGGCCATGGTGAAGAAGGCGAGGACGGCGGAGCGCGAAGCGGTACCGCGGCGAGCCGCACGGTGGCCGCGGAAGCGTCGCCACCTGCTCGGCTCGGCCTACCTGCTGCTGCTGCTGGGGTGCGCGCTGCTGCTGGTGGCGCTCAGCCTGACACCGGCGCCCGCACCGACCTCGCAGCGTCAGACCCTGGTGGTGGGGGCCCTGCCGTTCTGGAACATCGGTGGTGGCACCGAAACACTGGTGACGCACCGGGAGAGCGTCAACGGCGTGTCGCCGTGGATGTACGGGATCGGCCCCAACGGAGGGATCACCACCCAGTACTCCCCCGAGGACTCCGACAAGGTGGATCGCAACCTGAGCAGGTTGCGGGACGCCGGGCTGCCGGTCATGCCCACGCTGGCCAACATCACCGAGGGGCGGTGGGCCTACGAGCCCGTCGCGCGGATGCTGCACGACCCGGAGTTGATGCGTCGACACGTGGCCGGCATCGTCTCCCTGGTCCAGCGAGAGGGCTACAACGGCATCGACATCGACTACGAGGACCTGCGCGCCCGCGATCGCGACGCCTTCACGGGGTTCATCACCCTGCTGGCCGAGCGGTTGCACGCAGTGGACAAGAAGCTCTCGGTCGCGCTGTTCGCCAAGACCACCGATGCCGGCTACGACGAGCGCAACGTGGCGCAGGACTACGCGGCGATCGGCCGGGTCGCCGACCAGGTCAGGTTGATGGGCTACGACTACCACTGGTCCACGTCGGAACCGGGTGCGGTGGCGCCCGTCGGATGGGTTCGCGACGTCCTGGACTACGCCAAGACCAGGATCCCGCCGGACAAGATCGTGCTCGGCGTTCCCCTCTACGGCTACGACTGGGTCGATGGGCACGGCGAGTCGGTCACGTGGTTGGAAGCTTTTCGGCTGGCCACCGAGCACGGGGCGAAAGTGCGCTACGACCGGGACCGCCAAGCACCGTGGTTTCGCTACACCGACGAGAAGGGGCGCGAGCATGAAGTGTGGTTCGAGAACGCGGCGAGTTCACGAGCCAAGTTCGAGGCAGTTCGGGCAGCGGGAATCCGCGGTGTGTACCTGTGGATGTACGGCCACGAGGACGTGGGGATGTGGCCCGCGCTGCGCGACACCCTGCCGGTCGGTTAGTCCGCGCCGCGGCGACGCACGAGGAGTGCTGTCGTGATTCCGTGGTGGGTGCTGGCCGTGCTCGTGGTCGGGGCCAACTTCACACTGTGGGGCTCGGTCGGGGCGGTGCGGCTGGTCGAGAGCCTCGTGCGGCGCGCCGGAGAGCGGGTGCCGCAGCGCGCCGTGGGCCCGGGTGCGGCCTCCAAATCCGGAATGCGAGTGCTGCGCTCCGAGGAGCGTGCACCCGGCGGAGGCGCCAAATCGGTCGACGTCGGTGACGTGGCGGTGCTCATCGCCGCGCACAACGAGCGCGTGGTGATCCAGGACAGCATCCGCTCCGTGCTGCGCCTGGTACCTCCCAAAAACGTCCACGTCGTCTCCGACGGGTCCAGCGACCACACCTACAAGTTGGCGCGGCGCGCCGGTGCCAAGGTGATCCGCACTCGCAAGAACGTCGGCAAGGCCGGTGCCCTGCAGGAGGCGATCGAGCGGTTCAGGCTGGTCGACAGGTTCCGGGTCGTGATGCTGCTGGATGCAGACACCAAGGTCGACGCGAACTACTTCGCCTCCGCGCTGCCGATGTTCGACGACGCGCGCGTGGTGGCCGTGGCCGGATGCGTGCAAACGGCCTGGCGGCGTCGTGGCCTGTCGTTGATGGGCAAGCTGTTGGCGTGTCACCGCGAGCGCATCTACGCGCTGACGCAGTACCTGCTCAAGTTCGGACAGACCTGGTCGCGGTTCAACGCGACCCACATCGTGCCGGGGTTCGCCAGCCTGTATCGCACCGAGGTGCTCCCGCACATCGAGATGAACCCGCCCGGCCTGGTCATCGAGGATTTCAACATGACCTTCGAGGTCTACCAGAAGAAACTCGGCAAGGTCGGTTTCACGCCGTCGGCCGTCGCGGTCACCCAGGACCCCGACAACCTTCGCGACTACGTGCGTCAGACCCGGCGGTGGGCACTCGGACTGTGGCAGACCGTCCGACGGCATCCGCCCCGGGCCAACCTGTTCACGCTCATGCTCACCCTGCTGCTCCTGGAGCTGTTGACCAGCAGTTTCCTGATTCTGCTGGTGCCGGTCATCCTGGTGGCACTGACGGTGCCCCAGTTGCTCGTGGGCGTGCCGGGGATGAGCGGACTGCACGCCTTCATGGCCGCACATTTCAGCCTCGGATCACTGATGTTCGGAGTGCTGCTGCCCGACATCGTGCTGACCTGCGGCGTGGCGCTGTTCCAGCGGCGCCCCCGCTTTCTGCTCTTCGGAGCCTTCTTCCTGGCGCTGCGGGTGCTCGACTCGGTGTTGTCGCTGCAGGCGCTGGCTCGCGCGTGGTCGCTGTCGACGGGGCGGTGGCGCAGCCCCGGTCGTCGGGCGATCGGGACGGGAAAGATGTGAAAGCGCTGGTGACAGAGCTTTCACGCGGACAAACCGAGCCGTTTGGGGGACAGTGGACGGGTGGATGTGTTGCGGGTGCTACTGGTGGACGACCACCGGATGCTGACCGAGGCCCTGAGTGCCCGCCTCTCGGCGACTCCGGACCTGTGGGTGGTCGGCTGCTGCGTACCCGGCGACCCCGGTCTGCCCGAAACCGTCGGCCGGTTGCGCCCGGACATTCTCCTGATCGATACGCAGTCGCTGGGTACGACCTCGGGTGAGGTGTTGGAAAGAGTGGTACAGGCACGGCCGTCGATACGGCTCGTGGTGCTCACGGCCGGGTACGACGCCGCTCGCGCCGTCGATGCCGCCCGTGCCGGTGTCACCGCTTGGATCCCCAAGGAACACGGCATCGAGGAGCTCATCGCCGTCCTGCGCGGTGTCCGCAGGGATTACGGATGGTTCCCGCCCCAGGTGCTCGGCGCGGTGCTGCGCGAGTTGCGCAACGACGTGCGGCAAGCGCGGGAGCAGTCCGGTCCGCTGGACGTGCTCAGCGACCGGGAACGGGAGGTGCTGCTGGGCATGGTGGCCGGTAAACGCGGCGGGCAGATCGCCGAGGATCTGGTGATTTCGAGTCAGACGGTACGCACGCACACTCGGAGCATCCTGACGAAACTTCGAGTGCACAGTCAGCTCGAGGCGGTCAGCGTCGCCTGCGCGGCCGGCCTGCGCGGGCCTCGTGAGCAGCTGTGTGCCACCGACGGGTCGACGGTTACGCGGTGACTCGCCGGCGCAGACAAGTGGCCACCGTCATCACCCGTCTCGAGGGTGGTGCGGGAGTGCTGGCGCTGCGCGGTGCCCGTGCCCTGGACGCGGCCAGTCATCGCGTGACGATCATTACGGGGAGCGGGGGGCGACTCCTCCGGGAGGCCGCCTCCTGCGGCCTGGAGACCGTGGTCGAGCCGGCGTTGTGTGCCCCCATCGCGCCGTGGCACGACCTGAAGGCGTTGCGGAACCTGACCACGTTGTTCGCGCGGCGCGGCTTCGACGTCGTGCACACGCACTGCGCGAAAGCCGGGGCGGTGGGACGGCTGGCCGCGCACCGAACGGGAGTGCCCCGAATCGTGCACACGTTTCACGGTTTTCCGTTCCACCCTTTTCAGTCGGCGTTGCGCCACCGTGGCTACATCGCCGTCGAACGCGGACTGGGCTCGATCACCGATCTCGCGCTCGGTGTGGGCGCGGGAGTGACCGTCGAGGCCGTGCGGCGGGCACTCGTGCCACCGGAGCGCATCCGCACCATCGGCGTGGCCGTCGATCCGGAGGCGCCGGAGGCCACCGACCCGGCCCGCCGCAGTGCCCGCCGTGCGCTGGACGTTCCCGAGGCGACCACTGTGGTCGGCGCGGTCGGGAGAGTGACTTACCAGAAGGCACCGGAGGACTTCGTGCACGCGTTGCGTGCCCTGGCACGGTCGAACGTGATGGGGGTGTGGGTGGGTGGTGGTGAACTCGCCGGTGAGGTGCGCCGGCTGGCCGCACGGGTACTACCGCGGGGGAGCCTGCTGATCACCGGCGACCGCACCGACGTCACCGAGCTGCTTCCCGCCTTCGACGTCTTCGCTCTGCCGAGCCGCTACGAGGGACTGCCGCTGGCGGTCGTGGAAGCTATGGTCAGCGGAGTTCCCGTCGTGGCCACGGCGGTCAACGCCGTGAGTGATGCCGTGCTCCCCGGTGAAACCGGGTTGCTGGTGCCTCCCGGCCGTCCGGACCTGCTGGCCGGGGCGGTCGCTCACCTTCTCGACCATCCCCACGAGGCCGCCAGGATGGCCGCGGCGGCACGTGCCCGGGTACGTCCCCACCACACCGCCTCGACGCTGGCCGAGGCGCTGACCGCGGCCTACCAGCCGGTCTTCACCCCGCACGTCAACGCTGCATGACCGATTTTCGCACCGCACGAACTATTGGTATCGATCAATGTGGAGGGATCCGCTCGATAGCGCGAACGATCCGGAAAACAGTGCCGAGCAAGCAACGCAACCTCCTGTCCGAACGACTCGAGAAGTAGCAACGACAGCCACGACAGAGGTCGACGACCTCGCGCAAGGGGCCGACGATGGTGGAGTTGATAGTGGGTGACGGTCACACGATCTTCGTGGAGGCGCTCGTGTCCGTGCTTCCCCAGCAGGGTTTCGACGTGCTGGGGACCGCGAGCAGTCTCGACGAGACCGTCGCGGCGGTCCGGCGGCACAAGCCCGACGTGTGCCTGCTCGACCGCCACCTCGCCGGCGGCGACACGATCGACGCTCTCGGAGAGCTGGACGAGGCCAGCAGCGTCACCAAGGTGCTCGTGCTCGCCGCCGACGGTGACATGCTGGGGATGCGGCATGCTCTGAAATCCGGTGCTTCCGGCTACGTGAGCAAGATGTGCGGCCTGGCCGCTCTCAGCTCCGGTATTCGCGATGTGGTCAAGGGACGAACCGTCGTCAACCTCGCCACCCGGCATTCGTCACGAACGGCCCCCCTCGGCGATGCCCACCGGCTCGCCGCGCACCTGACGGCCAGGGAGTGGGAGTGCCTGGGGCTGCTCGTCGAGGGAGCCCGCACCACGGTCATGGCCGAGCGGCTCGGAGTCTCAGCCGCCACGGTGCGCACGCACGTGCAGGCGGTCCTGACCAAACTGGGCGTGCACTCCCGGCTCGAAGCGGCCTCGTTCGCACTACGTCACCGCCTGCTCGACAACGCCGGGGCCGGTACGACTGCCGTCACCTCCTGACCGCGCGGCCGTGCCGGTGTGGTGATCGCGACGTGGGGTATCACCGTCTCGCGCTTGGCTGCTGGCGGTCAGTGCAGTGGTGACCGGTGATGGCGAATCAGGGCCATCAGGGTCTCCCGCCGCACGGCCGAAAGGGCGGCTACTCCGTCAGGACGGCCTCGACGAGGTGCGGGCCGGGCTCGGAGTGGGCCTGGCGCAGTGCGTCGAGCAGCTCCTGCCCGGTGGTGGCCCGCACGGCGGACACACCGAACCCGGCGGCCAGGGCCGTCCAGTCCGGCGCGGGACCGTCCAGACTGGTCATTCCGGTAGCGGCCGCACCGGGCTGCTCGACTCCCGAGCGCGCCAGTTCGGACTCCAGGATGCGGTACCGCCGGTTCGCGCACACCACGGTGGTCACGTCGAGGTTCTCGCGAGCCTGCGTCCAGAGCCCCTGCAACGTGTAGAGCGCGCTGCCGTCGGCCTGGAAATCGATCACGGGCCGGTCCGGGCAGGCGAGCGCGGCACCCGTGGCCATGGGGATGCCGATACCGATGGCACCTCCGGTCAGGGTGAGCTCGGTGTGCGCGGGGGCGGCGGAAGCCAGTTTGGGGTAGGCGGCCGAGCTCGAAACGCCCTCGTTGACCACGATCGCCGACTCAGGCTGGCTCAGCACGATCGCGGCGGCCACCGCCGAGGCCCCGAGGGCGCCCTCGGGAGGACGCACCTGCTTGGGCTCGGTCGCGGGCAGCTTGGTGGCGGCGCTGCCGCTGATCTCGGCGAGCTGCTGGAGGCCGTCGAGCGGATCCTGCTCCGGTGTCGCCAGGGTGTGCACGCGCATGGTGGAGGGGATCGGCATGCTCGGCATCCCCGGGTAGCCGAAGAAGGAGACCGGTCGTGAAGTACCGACCAGAACGAGGTCGGAGAAGTCGTCGAGGGTCTTCTGCCGGGCTTCGGGGAAGTAGGGCAGGGACCGCACGCCGGGAATGTCGGGTCCGCGCTCCAGCCGGGCGGGTGAACCTTCGGCGAAGACCTCGCCGCCGTGGTCGTGGGCGATCCGTGCCGCCGTACGCAGCCCCTCGGCCGTCAGGGCCGAGCCACCCATCAGCAGTGCCGGGCGCTTGTCCGCGGACAGGGCCTTGGCGACCGCGGAGACCTGCTGAGCGTCGACAGCGGGCACCGGCTCGGCGGCCGGGATCTCGGCCGTGACTCCGCCCTGCGCCCACATGTGGTCGCTGGCCGCGATCAGGGTGGCGGGCAGCTGCCCGGTCCGTGCTGCTCGCCAGGCCTCGACGAAATCGGCGGAGGCGCTCGCGGGCGAACTCGTCCGCCCGACCCAGCCCGACACGGGACGGGCGAGCGACTCGATATCACTGGCCAGGGGTGGGTCCGCGTGCTGGTGCCAGCTCGCGTGCTCGCCGACGACATTGAGCAGCGGGGTACGAGCCCGACGCGCGTTGTGCAGGTTGGCGATCCCGTTGGCCAACCCGGGGCCCAGGTGCAGCAGTGTCATCGCCGGGACACCCGTCATCCGCGCGTAGCCGTCGGCCGCGCCGGTGACAACGCCTTCGGACAGCCCGAGCACCGTGCGAATGCCGGGTATGGTGTCGAACGCTTCGACCAGGGGCATCTCCGTGGTGCCCGGATTGGCGAAACACACCTCGACCCCGGCCGACCTCGCCGTGCTCAGTAGACCTTCCGAGCCCTTCACGCGCCGCTCCTCACTTCGGTTCCCGCTGCGGCCATGCTCTACGGTTCGGCTCCCGCCGGCAATACGGCGATTCCCGCCGCAGCTTCAGTCCTGGTAAGCGGCGAGGTGTTCCAGGATCAAACGACTGACCGTCGCCGGTGCCTCCTCGGCCATCCAGTGCGAGACGTCCTCGATCGTTTCGAAGCGGTACTCGCCGGTGACGTGCCGACCGGAGCCCAGCGCCGCCGCGGAGCCGATCGCGGCGTCCTCGGTGCTCCAGACGTACAGCGTCGGTACCGGGACGGGGCCGGTGGCTCCGCTGAAGCGCACTGCCCGGTACCAGTTCAGCGCCGCGGTCAAGGCTCCCGGTTCGGACAACCGACGGACGTAGTCGCGGATGTGCTCCTCGGGAACCTTGTGCTCGTAGATCTGTCGCAGTTTGCGGGCGTCGTCGGCGAGCAGCGCGTGCTCGGCACCCGGTGAACGGAACACCTGCATGTACCGGGAGCGCTGCTGCTGGTCCGCGTCGTGGGTGATGGCGTGTCCGAGCGTGTCGGGATGGGGCACCGAGAGCGCGGTCAGCGTCCGGATCCGTGCCGGGGCCGCGGCGGCGACCGACCAGGCCACCGCGGCGCCCCAGTCGTGCCCGACGACGTCGAACCGCTGCCAGCCGAGCTGATCGGCCATGGCCAGCACGTCGCCGACCAGCTCCTCCATCCGGTAGTCGGCGACCTGCTCGGGACGCACCTCGGGGGAGTAGCCGCGCTGGTCGGGGGCGACTGCGCGGCACTCGGCGAGCTCCAGCGCCGCGAGTTGCTCGCTGAACTCGAGAGCGGACTCGGGAAAACCGTGCAGCAACAACACGCCACGCCCGTCCTCCGGCCCTGCTGCCAGCGCGTCGAACTTGCCGGCGGGGGTGGGGATCTGCAGGTGATCGATCATGAGTCCACCCTAAGCCCGACGGCGGCGCCGCCCCAGCCCTCACGAGACGATGCGATACCCCCACGAGCCGGTGTGCTCCTCACCGGGCCGTAGCACGATGACGCCCTCACCGGTGACGAAAGCGTTCGGCGGGCAGGTCATCGGTTCCACGACCAGTCCCGAGCGTGCCGGTCGCTCGGTGCTGGGGGCGTCGTCGGTGTAGACCTGGATGTAGTCGTACGTGTCGTCCATCCAGAGGTGGATGTCGGCCCCCCCGGTGCGCCCGAACTTCACGACGGTCTCGCCGCGGGAGTCGCGCCCCAGATCGGTGAAGGCGGTGTCCATGGTGGTCGGTCCGAGCGGGCGGGCCGCGCGGAAGTCGTACTTGGTTCCCTCCACCGGGGCTTTGCCGGTCGGGATGAGCCGGTCGTTGGTCACGTAGTAGGTGCCGGCGGGGAGTTCGAACTCGATCGAGTCGATCGTTCCGGAGCCGGCCGCGATGTAGGGGTGGACGGCCGTGCCGAAGGGGGCGTTCGTGCGGCCCGCGTTGCGGGAGGTCAGCGTGCTGCGGATCCCGTGGTCGTCGAGGCGGAACTCGATCCGGAAGGACATGGGGAACGGATACCCGTACTGCGGGTGCAGCAGGTACTCCAGCACGACCCTGTCGTGGCTGTGGTGCACCGGCTCCCACTCGACGAAGTTCATCAGTCCGTGCAGCGCCGACTCCCGCGAGGGCTCGTTGATCGGCACCTGTAGCTGCTCGCCCTCGAAGGTGTAGCGTCCCCGGTCGATGCGGTTGGGCCACGGCAGGATCGTCTTGCCCTGGTAGCCCCCGCCGACCTCGTCGGCCGGATGAGTGACCAGCAGCTCGGTACCGTCGTACTGCCAGGACAGCAACGTCGCCGACACTCCGGCGATCACCGCACGCTGCCGCCCCGAGCGCAGTTCGTAGAGTCGACCACTGGCGGTCTGCGTTCTGCCGTGGCCTTCTCCGTTGCCGTGCCGGCCGGTCTTGCCCGCGGCCGTTCCCGCCAGGGCGGTCATGGTGGTCGTCGCCATCGCCGTGGTCATCATCGACCGCCTGGTCCACACTCGCCGACTGTCGGACATCGAGTTCCTTCCCGTCGTTGGCTGCTTCGTCTCGAGCTCTACTGTGGCCGGTGCCACGGCCTCCTGCCAGCGCGACGCGGATCGACCGTCCACACGGACCGGTGGTGCCGGGTGACGGTTCTCGGCCGAACTCGTCACCCGGCACGGTGATCTAGGGTGTGCCGACGTCGATAATGGCCTCGTTGCTGGCCCTGACCGCGGCCACGTCCGGCTTGGTGATCCTGCGGTCGTAGGTCATCAGGCCGTTGACTTCGTTCTCCACGTCCGAGACCTGGGTGTAGATCGCCGCGGACAGTCCCTGCCGCCGGATCACCCCGGTGAGCTCGTCGCTGAGTTCCGCGTAGCGGCGGGTCAGCTCGGCGCGGCTGTCGGTCATCTCGTAGGCGCTGGGATCACCGGGCCACAGGTGCCCCTGCTCGATCAGGCCCAGCCCGCCGTACTCGCCGTCGACCGCGGCTCGGTCGCCGGTCACCTCGGGGTTTCCCGGGCCGACGTAGGTGTGGTCGTCGTAGACGTCCCCGGCACCGGTGTCGGGAAGCGAGTTGCAGCAGTTCACTCCGCTGGAGGCGTTGACCAGTCGGCTCGGGTCCATGCGTTCGACCCGCTCGGCGAGGCGAGCGGTGTCGAACTCGCCCCACCCCTCGTTGAAGGTGACCCAGCTCACGATCGATGTCGTGCTGTCGAGTTGCTCGACCATGTCCGTGAGCCCGGCCTCGTAGTTGGCCTTGGCCTCCGCGGACACCGGCGGACCGGGTTCGCCACCGACCTGGGCCGTCAGCGACGGCATGTCCTGCCACACCAGCATGCCCATCCGGTCGGCCCAGTAGTACCAGCGAGCCGGAGCGACCTTGATGTGCTTGCGCAGCATGTTGAAGCCGAGCTGCTTGGCCTGCTTGATGTCGAAGCGCATCGCCTCGTCGGTCGGCGGGGTGTAGAGCCCGTCCGGCCAGTAACCCTGGTCCAGCATCCCCTGCTGGAACAGGATCTCGCCGTTGAGCGCCATCCGCGGCCTTCCCCGGGCGTCCTCTACCAGGCCGATCGAGCGCATCCCCTGGTAGCTGGTGACCTCGTCCACGGCGCGCCCTGACCCGTCGATCAGCCGGACGGTGAGGTCGTAGAGATAGGGATCCTTCGGACTCCACAGGTGCGCCTCGGGTACCGGCAGGCTCAGCGGGCTGTCGGCGGGCCCGACCGTGCGGGAGACTTCGCGCCCGCCGGGCTCGGAGACGATCGCCTCGACGCGCTGCCCCCGCACCCCACGGGTGTGCGCCGTCAGCGCGAAGCTGCTGGTGTCGAGGTTCGGCGTGATGTCGAGGTGGCGGATGTGAGCGGTGGAGACCGGCTCGATCCACACGGTCTGCCAGATCCCGGAGGACCCGGTGTAGAAGATGCCGCCCGGCTTGTTGGTCTGCTTGCCGACGGGGTAGGGGTTGCCCTCGTTGCGGTCCTCGGCGGCGACCGTGACCTGCTGCTTCCTGCCCGGTTTCAGCGCGTCGGTCACGTCGACGGTGAACCTGGTGAAGCCACCACCGTGGCGGGCCACCTCATGACCGTTGACCCAGACCGTGGCTTCCTGGTCCACGGCGCCGAGGTGCAGCAACAGCCGTTGACCGCGCCAGTCGGGCGGCACCTTGAAGGTGCGCCGGTAGAGCATGTGCTCGTCGTGGCGCTTGATGCCGGACAGGGCCGACTCGGGGGGATACGGCACGAGGATGCGCTCGTCGAGCTCGGCGTCCCGCGCCGGCGGCGTCGACCCGGCAGCGTACTGCCAGACACCGTTGAGGTTCTTCCACTTCTCACGCGCCAGCTGCGGGCGCGGGTACTTCGGCAGGGCGTTGTTCGGCCCGACCTCGTCGGTCCAGGGTGTGGACAGCGGTGGTTGCTCGGGTTGCCACTCCGGGGCGGGCTGGGCATGGAGGCCGGGCGCTGAAGCGACCATTACGAGCGTGGCGAGCGCGAGGCTGGAGAGATACGCGAGGGGTCGTCGCCGTCGCGGGTGAGAGTGCACGGATACCTCCCGGGGGAAGAGTCGATGATGACTCGATGCGGTGACGCACCACACTCGAGTCAAAATCACCAGTAATCAACAAGAGTGACCATCACCACACGTATACGTCAATGATGCGCCGGGCAAGCGCGCGAGTCGGAGCAGGAACCCGGGCCGAACGGAGTATTCGTCGCGGGGACCAGGTGGTTGCGTCCGGTTTGTCGCGATCGTGCGCGTCGCTGGGTAGTCGTCTGGTTACTACTGGTCATAAGGATCATGCGAGGAAGTCGGGGGTGATGCCCGAAAACGATTTCCTAGGGTTCGTGAAGGCGACTGTGACGAACCTCGAATTCATTGGAATTTCGTTGCGGAGAGCACGGACGGGTTCCGCAATGAGCAATTATTGACTCGGACGTGGAGCGCCCGTCGCCGAGTTCGGCGGCGTCGCGCGCGACAATGCGTCCCCTCCGGGGCGTCGAGAGGCGTTGTCGAGAGGATCATGAGATGAATTACCAAGGGGCACTCGTCGCCGCGATCGGGAGGATAAAAGTGGCGGAGCCGAGGGGCCGCGAGGCGAACTGTCGCGGGCGCGACGGGCCGATATCGGGCCGTCGCGACAGGACTTGACCGATCAGGAACGCCGGTGCTTTCGAACGTTCCGGAGCTGAATCCCCACCGAGGCCTCGTTCAGCGGTTCCTCCCGCGCTGCGCAGCTGGGATCATCGCTGCGGCGGCAGGGGTCGGTGGAGCTCGGGAGCGGCGCGCGAGGAGGACGTGACTAGTGGGAACCGGCTCGTGGCGATGGTTCGGTCTCGACGGTCGCCCTGGCGCTGCGCTGCATCGGAATACCAGTGTAACATCCTCGCCCCCGTTCGCGATGAAACGGGAGCGAGGGGACGACAGAGCTCGTCCGACGGTGGCACCCGCGGCGGGGTTCGTGGGGCGCTGCGGCAGTACCGCGGCGACACTGTGACGGTGATTATTTCGCCGACCGATGAGGTTGCCCCGTTTGTCTCCGTTGTGGTATTTAATGCGCCCGCGCAGTGTACGCAAGATCATCGACTTGTGCCTTTACCGGATCGTGACTCGGCGCCGAAATGCTTGAATGAGTGCAGGTCGGGACGCATTTATTTACCCAGGGTGATCGTACGAATCACGCGATCATACTATTGGTATGATTAGGGTCACACGTTTGTGCTGTTGCTTTTTTTGTTTATTCGCCTAAGTTGGGTTCTCGGCGCACGGATTGTGCTTCGGGATCCGGTCGGCAAAGGTGCCGATCGAGTGTGATGACCGGCGTCGGCGCGCGGCCCCGAGTTTCGGCTGCCCGCGCCGGTTGCGGCCCTGGCGATGATCAGCGGCGACCCGACGCGTCCGTGGGAAGGCTCGACGCGGACAGCGCGGACCGAGCGATGCAGTGGCGCATGACCAACGCGAGTGGTGGGAGTGAAGTATGGCCAAGAGCGTGGATGATCTTGCCCGCGGTAACCAGTCAGGGACGGCCGCGGAGGACGTGGCGGACCCGGTGCACCGTGAGCAGCAGGCCTTCGGCGACAACCCGACCGAGGTGCGCGACACTGATCACTACACCCATGAGTACGTCGGTGGATTCGTCGACAAGTGGGACGACCTGATCGACTGGAAGAAGCGCTACGAGAGCGAAGGCCAGTTCTTCGTCGACCAGCTCAAGGCCCGCGGGGTCCAGTCGGTCCTCGACGTGGCCACCGGCACCGGTTTCCACTCGGTGCGGTTGCTGGAAGAGGGCTTCGAGACCGTAAGCGCGGACGGCAGCCCGCAGATGCTGGCCCAGGCCTTCAGCAACGGGCTGGCTTATGGCGGTCACATCCTACGAGTGGTCCACGCCGACTGGCGCTGGCTCAACCGGGACGTGCACGGTGAGTACGACGCCATCATCTGCCTGGGTAACTCATTCACCCACCTGTTCTCCGAGCGGGACCGTCGCAAGACTCTGGCCGAGTTCTACGCCATGCTCAAGCATGACGGTGTGCTGATCATCGATCAGCGCAACTACGACTCGATCCTGGACGACGGCTTCTCCAGCAAGCACACGTACTACTACGCCGGCGAGGACGTCTCGGCCGAGCCGGACTACCTCGATGACGGGCTCGCCCGCTTCAAGTACACCTTCCCGGACAAGTCCGAGTACTTCCTGAACATGTACCCGCTGCGCAAGAACTACACGCGGCGGCTGATGCGCGAGGTCGGCTTCCAGCGCATCGACACCTACGGTGACTTCCAGGAAACCCACGGTGACACCGAACCGGACTTCTTCATCCACATCGCGGAGAAGAGCTACCGGGAAGAGGACGAGCTGGCGGACATGTACTCCTCCGCGGTGAACACCGCCAGGGACTACTACAACTCCGAGGACGCCGACAACTTCTACTACCACGTCTGGGGCGGCAACGACATCCACGTCGGCCTCTACGAGACCCCGGAGCAGGACATCGACACCGCCTCGCGCCGTACGGTGGAGCGGATGGCGAGCAAGGTCGAGATCACCCCCGAGACCCGGATCCTCGACATCGGCGCGGGCTACGGTGGTGCCGCTCGCTACCTGGCGCGGACCTACGGTTGCAAGGTTGCCTGCCTGAACCTCAGCGAGGTGGAGAACCAGCGCAACATCGAGTTCAACCGCGCCGAGGGCCTCGACGGGCTCATCGAGGTCAAGGACGGTTCCTTCGAGGACATCCCGTACCAGGACAACGCCTTCGACCTGGTGTGGTCGCAGGACGCGATGCTGCACAGCGGCGACCGCGGGCGGGTCCTGGAGGAGACCACTCGCGTGCTCAAGCCGGGTGGTGACTTCGTGTTCACCGACCCGATGTCCTCCGACCAGGCGGCCAGGAAGGACTTGGAGCCGATCCTGGACCGGCTCAGCCTGGACAGCATGGGCTCGCCCGGCTTCTACCGCAAGGAGCTGGCGCGGCTGGGTCTGCAGACGTTCGACTTCGAGGACCTGACCAGCTACCTGCCGCTGCACTACGGCAGGGTCCTCGAGGTCCTTGAGAGCCGGGAGCAGGAGCTGTCCGACCGGATCGGCGAGCGGTACCGCACGAGCATGAAGGCCGGTCTGCGCAACTGGGTCAACGGTGGCAACACCGGAAACCTCGCGTGGGGCATCGTCCACGCTCGTTCCTGAGACCGATACCCCGAGACCTACCCACGAAGACACAAGTACCGAGAGTCGAAAGGTGAAGATCAGCCGTGACTGAGATGAACCGCAGGTTGTTCACGAGTGAGTCGGTGACCGAGGGTCATCCGGACAAGATGGCCGACTCCATCAGTGATGCGATTCTGGACGCGATGCTGGCCCAGGACCCGCGCTCGCGCGTGGCGATGGAGACGATGATCACCACGGGTCAGGTGCACCTGGCCGGTGAGGTCACCACCGAGGCCTACGTCGACATCCCGACCCTGGTACGGGACAAGATCCTGGAGATCGGTTACGACGACTCGGCCAAGGGCTTCGACGGCACGACCTGCGGCATCAACGTGGCCATCGACCAGCAGTCGCCGGACATCGGGCAGGGCGTGGACACCGCCCACGAGTCCCGGGTCGAGGGCGCCATCGACGAGATCGCCAGCCAGGGCGCCGGTGACCAGGGGCTGATGTTCGGTTACGCCTCCAGCGAGACCGACGAGCTGATGCCGCTGCCGATCGCCCTGGCCCACCGGTTGTCCCGCCGGCTGACCCGCGTCCGCAACGACGGCACGCTGCCGTACCTGCGCGCCGACGGCAAGACCCAGGTCACCGTCGAGTACGCCGGCGACCAGCCGGTGCGCCTGGACACCGCGGTGCTGTCCACCCAGCACGCCGAGGACGTCGACCTCGACAAGACGCTGGCCGGCGACATCCGCGAGAAGGTCATCAACCCGGAGATCGAGAAGGTCGGCCTGGACACCGCGGACATGCGCCTGCTGGTGAATCCGACGGGCCGGTTCGTCACGGGTGGTCCGATGGGTGACTGCGGTCTGACCGGCCGTAAGATCATCGTGGACACCTACGGGGGCATGGCGCGTCACGGTGGTGGTGCCTTCTCCGGTAAGGACCCGTCGAAGGTGGACCGTTCGGCGGCGTACGCCACGCGGTGGGTGGCCAAGAACATCGTGGCGGCCGGGTTGGCCGAGCGGGTCGAGGTGCAGACGGCCTTCGCGATCGGCAAGGCGGCGCCGGTGGGCCTGTTCGTGGAGACCTTCGGGACCGAGAACGTGGATCCGGACAAGATCCAGGCGGCGATCAACCAGGTCTTCGACCTGCGTCCGGCGGCCATCATCCGGGACCTGGACCTGCTGCACCCGATCTATGCTCCGACGGCGGCGTACGGTCACTTCGGCCGGACCGACGTGGACCTGCCCTGGGAGCGCACCAACCGCGTCCAGGAGCTCAAGAACGCGGCCGGTGTGTAGGTAATCAGCTGACGTGGGTTCTCGCGCAGGCTGCGGGACGCGGACGGCCGCGTCCCGCAGCCTGGCGGGCACACCCGCACCAACCATCCAGCTGACCGTAGGCCGATGGCTGATCACAGCCATCGGCCCTGGTGAAGGAGTTTCTCAGTGCAGATCGCGGTGACCGGTTCAATTGCCACCGACCATCTCATGGCCTATTCCGGCAAGATCGCCGACCAGCTGATCGCAGACCAACTACAGCAGGTTTCGCTGTCGTTCCTCGTCGAGGAGCTCGTGGTTCGCAGGGGCGGTATCGCCGCCAACATCACCTTCGGACTCGGCCAGCTCGGCGTTACCTCGTTGCTGGTCAACGCCGTCGGGCAGGACTTCGAGGACTACCGCGCCTGGCTGGACCGCCACGGCGTGGACACTGTCTCCGTGCACGTTTCCGAGACCGCGCACACCGCCCGGTTCACGTGCACGACGGACCAGGAGCAGAACCAGATCGCCTCGTTCTACCCCGGCGCGATGTCGGAGGCCCGCGAGATCGAGCTCAGGCCGGTCGCCGACCGCGTCGGCGGTCTGGACCTCGTGGTGATCTCGGCGGGCGACCCCGAGGCGATGCTGCGCCACACCCAGGAGTGCCGTGACCGCGGTTACTCCTTCCTGGCCGACCCGGGCCAGCAGTTGGCGACGATGAGCGGCCCCGACGTCCGTAAGCTGGTGGACGGGGCCAAGTACCTGTTCACCAACGAGTACGAGCACAGCCTGCTGCTGCAGTCCTCGGGCTGGTCGCACGACGAGGTCCTGCAGAAGGTCGACAAGTGGGTGACCACTCTGGGTGACCAGGGCGTGCGCGTGGAGTCCCGGTCTGAGCCGACGATCGAGATCTCCCCGGTGCAGCCCAAGCAGGTCGCCGACCCGACGGGGGCGGGCGACGCACTGCGCGCCGGTTTCCTGGCCGGTCAGGCCAAGGGACTGAGCCTGGAGCGTTCGTTCCAGCTCGGTTGCACACTGGCGACAGTGTCGCTGGAGACAGACGGCCCGCAGGAATATGACGTCGAGCACGGCTCGTTCGTGGCCAGGATCGCCGAGACCTACGGTGACGCTGCGGCGGCCGAGGTCGAGTCGACCCTTCGCTGAAGCATCCGGGAAGGCAGCGTGATGACGACACAGAAAGAATCGGGACCGCAGGACAACGACCCGAGCGGGTTCCTGACGGCCATCGCCGATCGCGTGCTCGTCGGGGACGGCGGCATGGGCACGGCGTTGCAGGAGTACGACCTCTCGCTGGAGGACTTCAGCAACCTCGAGGGTTGCAACGAGATCCTCAACGAGACTCGTCCCGACGTGGTCCGCTCGATCTACACGGGCTTCCTGAAAAACGGCTCCGATGCCATCGAGTCGAACACATTCGGTTGCAACCTCCCGAACTTCGACGAGTACGACATCGTGGAGCGCATCCGCGACCTCGCCGAGAAGGGCGTGGCACTGGCCAGGGAGTGCTGTGACGAGTACTCCACCCCGGAGAAGCCGCGCTTCGTCCTGGGATCCATGGGGCCGGGTACCAAGCTTCCCACCCTCGGGCACGCGCCCTACGCGGATCTGCGTGACGCTTACCACCAGCAGGTGCTGGGCATGCTCGACGGCGGCGTCGACGTGGTGCTGGTCGAGACGTCCCAGGACCTGCTGCAGACCAAGGCGGCGGTCGTCGCGGCCAAGCGTGCCATGGCCGACCAGCAGAAGTGGGTGCCGATCATCGCCCACGTCACCGTCGAGCAGATGGGCACCATGCTGGTCGGCTCGGAGATCGGTGCCGCGCTGACGGCCCTGGAGCCGCTGGGCATCGACATGATCGGCATGAACTGCGCCACCGGCCCGGCCGAGATGAGCGAGCACATGCGAGTGCTGGCCGAGCACTCCACCGTGCCGATCTCGGTGATGCCGAACGCCGGCCTGCCCGAGCTCGGCGACAACGGCGCGGTGTACCCGCTGCAGCCCGACGAGCTGGCCGACGCGCTGGTCGGCTTCGCCAACAAGTTCGGTGCCCGCCTGGTCGGCGGCTGCTGTGGTGTGACCGGCGAACACGTGCGCCAGGTCGCCGAGGCGGTCAACGGGATGAACCCGGCCCCGCGCGTACCCGAGATCGTGCCGTCCGTCTCCTCGATGTACCAGGCGGTGCCGTTCGAGCAGGACGCATCGATCCTCAACGTCGGTGAGCGCACCAACGCCAACGGTTCCAAGGCGTTCCGCGAGGCGATGCTCGAGGAGCGCTACGAGGACTGCGTCGAGATCGCCAAGGCGCAGACCCGAGAGGGCGCGCACATGCTCGACCTGTGCGTGGACTACGTCGGCCGCGACGGCACCTACGACATGAAGGAGCTGGCCTCCCGGCTGGCCACCGCCTCGACGTTGCCGGTCATGGTGGACTCCACCGAGCCGGCCGTGATCGAGGCCGGTCTGGAGCACCTCGGTGGCCGGTGCGCGGTCAACTCGATCAACTACGAGGACGGCACCGAACCGGGCGGGCGGTTCGACCGCGTGATGCAGATGGTGCGCGAGCACGGTGCCACCGTGGTCTGCACCTGCATCGACGAGGAGGGGCAGGCGCGTAACGCGGAGTGGAAGCTCCGGGTCGCCGAGCGCCTCATCGCCGACCTCACCACGAACTGGGGGCTGGACGAGTCGGCGATTATCATCGACTGCCTGGTGTTCCCGATCACCACCGGGCAGGAGGAGGTCCGCAAGGACGGCATCGAGACGATCGAGGCGATCCGCCAGCTGAAGGCGCGGCACCCCAGGGTGCAGACCACGCTGGGGTTGTCGAACGTGTCGTTCGGCCTGAACCCGGCGGCGCGCCAGGTGCTCAACTCGGTGTTCCTCAACGAGTGCCGCGAGGTGGGGCTGGACAGCGCGATCGTGCACGCCTCCAAGATCCTGCCGATGAACAAGATCGACGACGAGGCCAAGCAGGTCGCCCTGGACCTCGTCTACGATCGGCGCCGGGAGGCCGCCGAGGGCGAAGAGGCCTACGACCCGCTGCAGAAGCTGATGGCTCTGTTCGAGGGCAAGTCCGCCTCGTCCAGCGGTGCCTCCAAGGCCGAGGAGCTCGCGGCCCTGCCGCTGTTCGAGCGGCTGGAGCAGCGCATCGTCGACGGTGAGCTGAACGGTCTCAACGCCGATCTCGACGAGGCCATGAAGGAGAAGAAGCCTCTCGAGATCGTCAACGAGACCCTGCTCGCCGGGATGAAGGTCGTCGGTGACCTGTTCGGTTCCGGGCAGATGCAGTTGCCGTTCGTGCTGCAGTCCGCGGAGGCCATGAAGACCGCCGTGGCCCACCTCGAGCCGCACATGGACAAGGACGACTCCGGCGGCAAGGGCAGGTTGCTGCTGGCCACCGTCAAGGGCGACGTGCACGACATCGGCAAGAACCTGGTCGACATCATCGTGTCGAACAACGGCTACGAGGTGGTCAACATCGGCACGAAGCAGCCGATCAACACCATCTTGGAGGAGGCCGAGAAGAACAAGGTCGACGCGATCGGGATGTCCGGTCTGCTGGTCAAGTCCACTGTGATCATGAAGGACAACCTGGAGGAGATGAACTCCAGGGGGATCGCGGAGAAGTACCCGGTGATGCTCGGCGGTGCCGCGCTGACCCGTACCTTCGTGGAGAACCAGCTCGACGAGACCTACGAGGGCGACGTCCGCTACGCCAAGGACGCCTTCGAGGGGCTCACCCTGATGGACCGCATCATGCAGTCCAAGAACGGTGAGAACCCGGAGGCCGACGAGGCGGAGAAGGCCAAGAAGGCCGAGCGCAAGGCCCGCCACGAGCGGTCCCAGCGCATCGCGGAGAAGCGCAAGGCCGAGGAGGGCGAGCTTCCCAGCCTGGACGACACCACCAAGTCGAACGTCGACACCGAGGCCGGTGTGCCGACACCGCCGTTCTGGGGTTCGAAGGTCGTCAAGGGCGTTCCGGTGGCCGACTACCTGTCGCTGCTCGACGAGCGTGCGACGTTCTTCGGCCAGTGGGGTCTGCGTGGCGCGAAGAAGGGCGATGGTCCTTCGTACGAGGAGTTGGTGGAGTCCGAGGGGCGTCCCCGCCTGCGGGCCTGGATGGACGAACTGGCGACCAAGGGAATCCTGCAGCACGCGGCGGTGGTCTACGGTTACTTCCCGTGCGTGTCCGAGGGCAATGATCTGATCGTGCTGGACAAGGAGGTGCCGGACGCCGAGGAGCGGCACCGGTTCCACTTCCCGCGTCAGCCGAAGGAACGCCGCCTGTGCCTGGCCGACTTCTACCGTTCGCGGGAGAAGGCCGAGCAACTCGGCCAGGTCGACGTGCTGCCGATCCAGCTGGTGACGATGGGTACTCCCATCGCCGACTACGCCAACGAGCTGTTCGAGAAGAACGCCTACCGGGACTACCTGGAGATCCACGGCATGGGCGTGCAGTTGACCGAGGCGTTGGCGGAGTACTGGCACCGTCGCGTTCGCCAGGAGCTGCTGTGGCCGGCCGGTGGGGCGGTCGCGCAGGAGGATCCCGAGGACGTGGAGCAGTTCTTCAAGCTCGGTTACCGGGGCGCCCGGTACTCCTTCGGGTACGGCGCGTGCCCGGAGATCGAGGACCGGGCGAAGCTCGTCGAGTTGCTCGACAGCGAGCGCATCGGCGTGGTGCTCTCGGAGGGTTACCAGCTGCATCCGGAACAGTCCACCGACGCGATCGTCAGCCACCACCCGGAAGCCAAGTACTTCAACGTGTGACCTGGTGTCTGCGGAAAGTGGCTGACATCGCACTGAACAGGGAAAACGAGGAAAGGAAATCATGAGCCCGAAACTTGAGAAGGTCAACGGCATCGAGTTCGCGATCGCGGACCCGAAGCTGGCCGAGACCGGCCGTCACCAGATCCGCCTGGCGGAGCACGAGATGCCGGGTCTGATGGCTACTCGCCGTGAGTACTCGGAGAGCAAGCCGCTCAAGGGTGCTCGGATCGCGGGTTCGCTGCACATGACGGTGCAGACCGCGGTGCTCATCGAGACGCTGGTGGAGCTCGGCGCCGAGGTGCGCTGGGTCTCCTGCAACATCTTCTCCACCCAGGACGAGGCCGCCGCGGCCGTCGTCGTGGGCCAGGGCACTCCGGACAAGCCGGAGGGCACGCCGGTGTTCGCCTGGAAGGGCGAGACGCTGGAGGAGTACTGGTGGTGCACCAACCAGCTGTTCCACAACTTTGCCGGTGGCAAGGGCGCGAACATGATCCTGGACGACGGTGGCGACGCCACCATGCTGGTCCAGAAGGGCGTCGAGTTCGAGCGGGCCGGTGCCGTGCCGCAGCCCACCGAGGACGACCCGGACGAGTTCAAGGTCGTGCTCTCGGTCCTGCGCGAGAGCCTCGCCCAGGACAAGCAGCGGTTCACCAAGGCCGCCAAGGAGATCAAGGGCGTCACCGAGGAGACCACCACCGGTGTGCACAAGCTCTACGAGCTGGTCAAGTCCGGTGACCTGCTGTTCCCGGCGATCAACGTCAACGACTCGGTGACCAAGTCGAAGTTCGACAACAAGTACGGCTGCCGCCACTCGCTGGTGGACGGCATCAACCGTGGCACCGACGTGCTCATCGGTGGCAAGACCGCGGTGATCTGCGGCTTCGGTGACGTCGGCAAGGGTTCCGCCGAGTCGCTGCGCGGCCAGGGCGCCCGGGTCATCATCACCGAGATCGACCCGATCTGCGCGCTGCAGGCAGCGATGGAGGGCTACGAGGTCAAGACGATGGAGGACGTCGTCGAGGAAGCCGACATCTTCATCACCACGACCGGCAACTTCGACATCATCACGGCCGACCACATGAGCCGGATGAAGCACAACGCGATCGTCGGCAACGTCGGGCACTTCGACAACGAGATCGACATGGCCGGCCTGGAGAAGGTCCCCGGCATCAAGAAGGTCGAGATCAAGCCGCAGGTCCACGAGTACACCTTCACCGACGGGCACGCGGTCATCGTGCTGTCCGAGGGCCGCCTGCTCAACCTGGGCAACGCCACCGGCCACCCGAGCTTCGTGATGTCCAACTCGTTCACCAACCAGACGTTGGCGCAGATCGAGCTGTGGACCAAGCCGGGCGAGTACGGCAAGGACGTCTACATGCTGCCCAAGCACCTCGACGAGAAGGTGGCGCAGCTGCACCTGGACGCGCTGGGCGTCAAGCTCACCAAGATGACCAAGGCGCAGGCCGAGTACATCGGCGTCGACGTCGAGGGCCCGTACAAGCCCGAGCACTACCGGTACTGATCCACGCGCACCACGAGTGCCGACCGGTGACTGCAGCCGCCGCCCGGGCACGGGCCCGGGCGGCGGCCCCTCCGCCCCGCTCACCGCGGCGTGTGCGAATCACGCCGGGCGCGGACAGGCTCCGAAAACGGCAGTTCTCATCGATTTTTCGTTTCCGGGTGAAGTCACCGTTTCATTCGATAGTAGTATTGGTCCCTCCTCGCGGCGAGGTAGGTTCGCAGGAGCTGTTGGTGAGCTCTGCGGTGACCGACGTCGACAAAAGGAAAACCCGAGGCCGACATGAACACCATGAACACCATCGCACTCGAACTGGTACCGCCCGACCTCGACGGCGGCGTGGAAAAAGCCGTGGAGGAAGGTCGCAAGGTGGCCGAGAACGCTCGGGCCACCGGTCTCGACGGCCGCATTCGGCATCTCATGATGCCGGGAATCATCGCCGAGGACGACGACCGCCCGGTCGAGATCAAACCCAAGATGGACGTGCTCGACTTCTGGAAGACGGTCCAGCCCGAGGTCGGCGACGTCAACGGGCTGTGCACCCAGGTGACCGCCTTCCACGACAAGCAACAGCTCACCGAGCGGCTGCACAGCCTGCGTGACGCGGGCATGGACGGCGTCGCCTTCGTCGGCGTGCCCCGCACCATGGCCGACGGTGAGGGCCCCGGGCTGGCTCCCACCGACGCGCTGACGCAGTTCCAGGACGTCATCGGAAACCGCGGCTCCATCCTGATCCCGACCAGGGAGGGCGAGCAGGGCCGGTTCAACTTCAAGTGCGAACGCGGCGCCACCTACGGGATGACGCAGCTGCTGTACTCCGATGCCATCGTCGACTTCCTCGGCGAGTTCGCCAAGCAGACCTCGCACCGCCCCGAGATTCTGCTTTCCTTCGGATTCGTTCCCGGAGCAGAAAGCAATGCGAAACTCATCGACTGGCTTATTCAGGATCCGGGAAACCCGGCCGTGGAGCGGGAGCAGAAGTTCGTGGCCGAACTCGCGGAACGCTCCTTCGCGGAACGCAAACAGGCGCTCGTCGACCTTTACAAACGAGTCATCGACGGTGTGGGAGGGCTCGGATTCCCGCTGAGCGTCCACCTGGAGGCGCCCTACGGCAACGTGAAGCCGGCCTTCGAAACCTTCGCGGAGATGCTCGACTACTGGGCCCCGCGTCCGGCCGGCTCGTGACCTCACACGTCCGCTGATCATCGGTAGTCACCGTGCCCCGGTTCGAAGAACCGGGGCACGGCTTTGTTTCGCGTCGAGCGCGCGTAGCAGCGCGGCGGTGCGGCAATGGGGCGTCGAGTCACCTCGTTCCGGGGCGGTGAGCTCGGCTGTGCCAGGATCGGGTGAGGTTATCCACTCTTTCGGGTGAACCACGGGATCCGGGGTGAGCCCGGGCCGGTCGTTGAAGAGGTGAGGTCGATGGTGACGGAGCGGTCGGACGGCGTGGTCGCCGCCCTGCGGGCGAGCCTGCCGGAACAGCGGTTGATCACCGCCCCGGACTCCGTCGCCCGTTACGCCCACGACGAGGCCGAGTGGGCTCCGTACGGACAACCGGCGGCCGTGGTGCGCGTGAGCAGTACCGACGAGGTCGTCACGGTGGTGCGGGCCGCTGCCGAGGCCGGTGTCGCCGTGGTGCCGCGTGGAGCGGGAAGCGGCCTGTCGGGTGGGGCCAACGCCCTGGACGGGTGCGTGATGATCTCGTTCGAGTCGATGAACTCGATCCTGGAGGTCAACACCGCCGAGCAGCTCGCGGTCGTCCAACCGGGCGTGATCAACGACGAGTTCCGTTCCGCCTGCCTGGAGCACGGCGCGTGGTACCCGCCCGACCCGGCCAGCTCGCCGTGGTCGACCCTCGGCGGCAACGTCGCCACCAACGCGGGCGGTGTGTGCTGCGTCAAGTACGGCGTGACCCGGGACTACGTGCTGGGGATGGAAGCCGTGCTCGGCAGCGGCGAGGTCGTCCGACTGGGGCGGCGTACCGCCAAGGGAGTCACCGGGTACGACCTGTGCGGGCTGTTCGTGGGCTCGGAGGGCACGCTCGGCGTCATCACCGAGATCACGGTCAAGCTGCGGCCGGGGACGCGCGCCCCGGAACGCACCGTCGTCGGCGCCTTCGACTCGCTGGTGGACGCCGGTGCGGCGGTGTCCGAGGTCACGGCTTCCGGCGTGGTGCCGTCGGCACTGGAACTGCTCGACGGCCAGACCCTGCGGGCCGTGGACGAGTGGAAGAACATGGGCCTGAGCTCGGAGGCCGAAGTCCTGCTGCTGGGGCGTTCGGACGCTCCCGGTGCCGCGGGGGAGCAGGAGGTCGAGACCCTGCTGAGTTGCTTCGACAAGGGCGGAGCGCGCTGGAGCACGCATTCCACCGACCAGCACGAGGCCGACGCCCTGTTCGCCGCGCGCAGGCTGGCGTATCCGGCGCTGGAGCGGCTCGGTCCGCTGCTGACCGAGGACGTCTGCGTCCCCCGGGCAGCGGTGCCGGAGATGCTCTCCCGCATCGAGCGGGCGGCTCGGCGACACGACACCCGGATCGGCAACATCGCCCATGCCGGCGACGGCAACCTGCACCCGTTGATCATCACTCCCGCCGGGGACGACGCGGCCAGGCAACGTGCCCAGCGCGCCTTCCACGACATCGTCGACGACGCGATCGCCCTCGGCGGTACCGTGACCGGGGAGCACGGCGTGGGACTGCTCAAGCGCAAGGGACTGCACGCCGAGCTCAGCCCTACCGTCGTCGGGATGCACGAAGCCGTCAAGAACGCCCTCGATCCCGCCGGGATCTTCAATCCCGGCAAGGTCTTCGGCGCGCCCCACGACTGACGGTCCTCGGCGACGGCCTCACACCATGTTCAGGGCCGCCTGTTCGATGGTGCTCTCGTCGAGAAGGACGTGGTGCGCGGCCGGGCCGAGCGGGATGAAGCTGTCCTCGCTGGTGACACGCCTGATGGTCCCCGCGAAACCGCCGTCGACCAGTGCGGTGACCACCGGCTCGGAGACCCCGCCGCCGCGGCGGGTCTCGTCGGCGACGAGTACCCGGCCGGTGGCGCGGGCCGCCTCCAGGAGGTCGTCCACCGGCAGTGGCGCCAACCAGCGCAGGTCCAGGACCCGGACGCCGATGCCGTGCCGGTGGTGCAGCCGCCGTGCCACACGCAGGCTCATCGCCAGTCCGTTGCCGTAGGTGACCAGGGTGAGGTCCGTGCCGTGACCGTGCGTACGCGCCCGGCCGACGGGAACGTGGGCATCGGGAGCGGGGGCGAGCCAGCCCTCGTCGCCGGTCTCGTGCAGGTCACGCGTGTGGTAGAGGGCGATCGGTTCGAGGAACACGCACACCCTGCCCTCCTCGTGCGCCGCGGCCACGCAGGTTCGCAGCATCGCCGCCGCGTCGTCGGGACGTGCCGGGGAGGCCACGACGACGCCGGGCATGTCCCGCAACGCCGCCACGCTGTTGTCGTTGTGGAAGTGCCCGCCGAAGCCCTTCTGGTACGCGTAACCGGCCACGCGTACGACCATCGGGTTGCGGTAGCGCCCGTCGGAGAAGAAGCTCAGCGTGCCGGCCTCGCCGCGCAACTGGTCGGCGGCATTGTGCAGGTAAGCGAGATACTGGATCTCCGCGACGGGCAGCAGACCGGCCGGGCCCGCGCCGAGCGCGGTACCGAGAATGCTCTGCTCGTCCAGGAGGGCGTCGAAGACCCGTATCCCTCCGAACCGCTTGCGCAGACCTCGCGTCACCCCGTACACGCCGCCCTTGCGGGCGACGTCCTGGCCGAAGACCAGCACGCGGTCGTCCCGGGCCAGTTCGTCGGCGAGCGCGCGGTTGATGCTCTGGGCCAGGGTGAGTGCTTCGGAAGCACCACCGTTGTCCGCGAGCCGGGTGGCCCTGCGAGCCACCGCCTCAGGCCGGGTGCGGGAGATCGCGGCCATGACCTCGCGCGAATCGGCCAGTTTGGGGCGTTCGAGCACCTCCTCGGCGATGCGGGCCACCTCGCGCCGTTTCGCCTCGTAGTGCTCGACGACTTCGTCGGGGGACAGGATCCCGTGCCGGACGAGAGCCCGCGCGGTCGCCAACACCGGATCGTGGTCGTAGTCCGTGGCGATCTCGGTCCGTCCGCGGTAGCCGGACTCCACGTCCGAGCCCGCGTGCCCCATCAGACGCACGGTACGCAGGTGCAGCAAAGCCGGGGCGCGATTCCGGCGTACCCACTCGGTCGCCCGGCGGGCGACGTCGAGGCACCGGAGCGGATCGTCACCGTCGGCGGTGAAAAAACGCAGTCCCGGTCGGTGCGCGTAAGCCGACTCGATCCATCCCGGGGGCGTGCGCACGCTGATCCCGATCCCGTTGTCCTCGCACACCATCAGCAGTGGCATGGGCAGGCCCTGATACGCGCAGTGCAGGGCCGTGTTGATCGCGCCGGTGGCCGTGGAGTGGTTCGCCGACGCGTCACCGAAGCTGGTCACCACCACGGAGTTCGGCGACCACTCGTGGTCCGCCCCCAACCTGTTCGCACGGTCGAGGCAGAAGGCCAGCCCGACCGCGCGCGGGAGGTGGGAGGCGATGGTCGAGGTCTGGGGAATGACGCCGAGTTCGGCGTTGCCGAAGACCTTGTGGCGCCCCGCCGAGATCGGTTCGTCGGCGGAGGCCACCACTCCCAGCAACACGTCCCGCAACGGGTCGCTGCCGGGGAGCTGTCGTGCGCGCTCCAGGTAGAATCCGCCGGAGCGGTAGTGCAGCAGGGCCGGGTCCGAGGGGCTCAGCGCCGCGGCGACGGCGGCGTTCGATTCGTGGCCGGAGGACCCGATGCTGTAGAAGCCGAGACCGCGCGCTCCGAGCTGCCGCGCGGCGAAGTCCAGGTGCCTGCTGCCCAGCTGGGAGTCGAACAACTCCAGGAGGCGGGACCCGGTGTCCCCGGGCAGCGGTTGTCGCGGGCTCGCACGGGACTGCTCGGCGAGGCCGGTGACCACCGTCAGGAAGTGCTCGTCGATCGCCTCGCGCTTGGCGGGTGTGGTGGTCACGGCGCCTCCGGCTCGTAGTGGGCGCTGTCGCCGCGCCAGCCCTCGGCCACGGCAGCGCAGGACTTGGCCAGCTGGTCCAGCGCGATCGGCAGCAGCGGGTTGGTGTTCTGCTTGCGGTAGAGGGCCTTGACCCGGCGGTACGGTTGCCGCCCGGCGAGGCGCGTGACCCGCACGTG
This sequence comes from Halosaccharopolyspora lacisalsi, assembly GCF_014137975.1. Taxonomy (GTDB): domain Bacteria; phylum Actinomycetota; class Actinomycetes; order Mycobacteriales; family Pseudonocardiaceae; genus Halosaccharopolyspora; species Halosaccharopolyspora lacisalsi. Next base: position 148,067 of record NZ_JACGWZ010000002.1, read on the forward strand.
CTCTTCGGACACCGCCAGTCCCGGCAGGACCGCCGTACCCAGGCCGCGGGCCACCAGGTCCCGGATCACCGCGTAGTCGTTGCTGCGGAAGACGATCTCCGGGATGAAGTCGCTGGCAGCGGCCAGCCGCACCAGCGAGCGGGCCCCGGACGTGTCGTGGCGGGTGCAGATCCACCTGTCGGCGGCGAGGTCGCCCAGTCGTACCTGCTCGGCCGAGGCCAGTCGATGCGTTTCCGGCAGGGCCAGCAGCAGCGGCTCCGCCAGCAGCTCCTCCGCGCACAGCTCCAACGGCCACTGCCGGGGGTCGAGGTCGTACTCGAAGACCACGGCGGCATCCACCCGGCCGTCCAGCACGCCACCGATCACCTCGTCCGGGTCGCCCTCGTCGAGCTGGACCTCGGCGTGCGGGCACCGGTCCACTACGGCGCCCAGCACGTCCGGCAGGACGCGGGCGTTGGCCGTGGCGAAGCTGGCCAGCCGCAGGCTGCCCTCGTCCCCGACGACCATCGCCCGCACCTCGCGTTCCAGCGAGTCGAGCGCCCCCAGCACGTCCCGGCTCCGTTCGGCCAACCGCCGCGCGAGCGCGGTGCTGCGAGCACTGCGCGCGGAACGCTCGAACAGCGCGCCTCCCACCGAGCGTTCCAGCAGCACCATCTGCTGGGACACCGCCGAAGCCGTGTACCCCAGGGCGCGGCCGGCCTCGGCGAAGGAACCGGTGCGGACGCACTCCTGCAGGGTGCGCAGGTGAATCGGGTTGAGCACGAAGGTGCCTCGGCAATCACACGTCGCGGCACAGCGGGAAACGGCTTATGCGTGGCCGCGCAGTTGTGCGGGCAACCGGTAGTCCAGCTCGGGCTCGACGGTGTCGACGTCCATCTGGGCCTTCTGCAACGTGCCGGAGAAGTCCCAGTTCAGCGACTGCCACCGGGTGAACTGGTCGATCACCCACATGCCGGACAGTCGCCCGCCGTTACCGGAACGGCCGTTGCCGCCGAACGGCAGGTGCGCCTCGGCGCCGGAGGTGGAGTTGTTGGCGCTGACCATGCCCGCGCCGATGCCCTCGCGGAAGCGGAACGCGGTGGCCGGATCGGTGGTGTAGACCGCCGCCGACAGGCCGTATCCGGGAGCGTTGCCGAGTTCGATGGCCTCTTCGAGCGTGTCGTAGGTGGTGATCCCCACGATCGGCCCGAAGGTCTCCTGCAGGAACACCGTGTCGTCGCTGCGCATCCCGTCCAGCAGCACGGGGTGGTAGTACAGGCCCGTCGAGGGATCACCGCGGAAGGTAGCGCGCGGGGCCGAGTCGCCGATCCGGCCGACGGACTCGGAACCGAGCACCTTGTGATGCCCACCGATCTCGTCGAGGATTCGTTCGAAGTTGTCGGCGAACTTCTGGTCCAGCATCGGTCCGTAGAGGACGTCCCCGGTCGGTTCGCCGATGACGGCGGCGCGCAGTGCCTCGTCCAGCCGTGCGGTGAACTCATCGTGCACGTCGTTGTGCACGATGAGATTTCCGAGCGAGGTACAGCGCTGACCGGCCGTACCCCATCCCGAGAATAGAGCACCCTGCACCGCCAGGTCGAGGTCGGCGTCCGGCGTCACCACCATGGGGTTCTTGCCGCCCAGCTCCAGGCAGGGGCTCTGCAGGTAGCGCCCGCACAGCTCACCGATCCGCGAACCGACCGCGCTGGACCCGGTGAATCCGACCTTGTCGACGACACCGGCCTGCAGCGCCCTTTCCAGACCCTCGAAAGTGGCCGTGCCGTCGGCGTAGACGAGATTGAGCACGCCCCCGGGGACTCCGGCGCGCCAGGCCAGTTCGGCCAGCGCCCGCGCGGTCGCCGCCGCGTACTCGGCGGGCTTCCAGACCACCGCGTTGCCGCACAGCAGAGCGGGGACCAGATACCAGGACGGGACGGCGACGGGGAAGTTGCCCGCCGTGATCACGGTGGCCACTCCGACCGGCTCGCGGAAGGTGAACAGTTGCTTGTTCGGCATCTCCGAGGGCACGGTCTGCCCGTAGAGCCTGCGGCCCTCGCCCACGAAGAAGTCGCAGGTGTCGATGATCTCCTGGACCTCGCCGAGGGCCTCGACGTAGGGCTTTCCGATCTCGCGGGTGACCAGCCCGGCCAGCGACTCCTTGTTCGCCTCCACCAGGCGACCGAAGCCGGCGATCACCCGCCCGCGCAGGGGAGCCGGGACCCGCGCCCACTCGCGCTGGGCCGTTCGAGCGTGTTCGGCGGCGTCCAGGAGGGTCCCCGGTCCCGCCAGCCGGACCCGCGCGACCACGTCATCGAGCCGTGCCGGGTTCCGCGACAGGTACTCGCCCGTTTCCTCCGTCGCCCCCCTTCCCTCCGGGCCGATCACGCAGCTCCACGTCGTCGACTCCACCGACACGCACCTCTTCCCACTCGCTGGTCGTCCTGCGGCCGCCCGTCACTGTGTCTCACGACACCGGCGTTGACCTACGGCCACCGTAAACGTCCACGGGGCGATGTGCGCCAGAATCAGTACGGCGATTCCTGTTGCCGCTGAGCATCAGCGATGCTGTTGCCCGCCGTGCCCGTCCCGGGCACATGATGCGGTAGAACGGGCGGGATGACCTTCGCCGAACGACTGCGGGAGCTGCTTCCCGATCCCGCGGAGTTCCCCGGCCGGACGAGCATCGCCGCCTGGGTTCTCGACGAGTCCGACGCGGTGACGTGGGACTCGCGACGTCCGGTGCAGGCGGCCAGCACGATCAAGGTGCTGATCCTGATCGCGATGTTGCGCCGGGTTCGGGACGGGGGGCAGAGCCTGGACGTCGAACTGCGGCTGCCCGAACCGGAACGGCGCGTCGGTGGTACCGGCGTTCTGGGGGAGCTGACGAGCGTCGACCGGCTCAGTCTGGCCGATCTGCTGACCCTGATGATCGTGGTCAGCGACAACACGGCGACGAACATCGTGATCGATCTCCTCGGCGTCGAGGCGATCGATGCCTGCGCTCGCGACCTCGGTTGTACGGACACCCGGGTGCAGCGCCACCTGATGGACGTCGACGCGATGCTCGACGGGCTGGACAACACCACCACCGCCATGGACCAGGCGCGTGTGCTGGACGCACTGGCTCGGGGAACGGCCCTGCCCGAAGACCTGACCCGCTACGCATTGGACGTGCTGTCCCGCCAGCAGGTCCGCGACCGGCTTCCCGCGCTGTTGCCGGTGAGCGCACGGTGCTGGAACAAGACGGGCGAGCAGCCCGCCCTCCGCCACGACGTGGGACTGATCGGCACCGGCGAGCGTCCGCGGGCCGTGGTCGCCGTGCTGGTCGACGAACTCACCGACGAACGCTCCCGCACCGACTACCGGGGAGGACCCGCCTGTGATCTCATCGCCGACCTCGGCGCCCGCGTCCACGCGGCGCTGCGATGACCCGGTTCTCGCGGACGGGTTCAGGAGGTGGTTACTGCTCCGGGGCGGTGTCGGCGCCGGTGCGCTCAATCGTTCAGCGTCTCGACCTCGATGACGAGGGTGTACGAGCGGGACTCGCCCGGTTGCAGGTACGGCAGTTCCCCGGCGGCCCGCGCCGCGGCGCGACCGGTGATGACCCGGCAGTTGGCCGGCTCGATCCCCAACACGTACGTGCCGGCCCCCAGCATCTTCCACTGGAACAGTCCGGGTAACGCCGTGGTGTCGAAGCGGATCGCCAGTGCCAGTCCGCGAGCGGCGTTGTTCAGCTTGACCTCGACCTGCCCGGACTCGGCGAACTCGTGACGAAAGACCTGCTCGGCGAAGTCGGTTTTCGGAGCGGTGAAGGTGTTCCAGGACGCGAGGCCGAGCTCGGCCTGCGCGTCGCGGGCGACAGGGCTGCTGCCTGGGATGCTCAACGTGCTGCTCTCGTCCAGCAGGGGCCAGCCGAGATTCATGTGGTAAAGCACCATGTGCGGATGCGGCTCGAACCCCTCGTTGGTCACCGTGTCGGTCACGGTGATGGTTCGGGAACCGAGTTCGGTGCCGATGCTGCGCGACAGCGTCAGGTTCTCGCCGAACAACCGGGCCTGCTGCAGCTGCCCCGTGACCTCGAAGCGATAACCCCCGGCGACGGGGTCCTGCCGGGTGTTGACGTCGTGGGCCGGAATACCGCTGGCCCGTCCGTGCAGGCCGAGCTCCTCGCCCCGGTCGGTGTTGGCGGCACCGAACTGGTCCAGTCCGCAGGTCGTGAGCAGCCCTCCTCCGAAGGCGCGTTGCCACTGGGCGCCACGGTGCTCGGCCAGCGAGGGGGAGACGTGGCCGGCGGGCGAGATCCAGGCCAGCGGAACACCCCGGAAGCTCGCCGCCCCCAGGTCCAGGCCGCGGTCGGGCAGCACGTCGAAGACCAGTCCGGAACCGGACCGCACCTGGTAGCGACGCGCACCCCTCGCGGGGCCGTCCTCCTCGGAAAAGCGCTCGATCCCCCCGAGCTGTGCGAGGGAACCGACCCGGTCGCGCCACTGCGTCGTCGATTGGTCGTCCAGAAACCACACGCCCGCGATCCTGTCACGACGCCGCGGGCGGCCGAGCGTGCGTGTCCCTCGCCCGAACCATCGCACTTCAGCCGCCGTGCTCACCGGTGATCGCCGAGACGGCCAGCTCCCTGGTCTGCTCGCCGACTTCCGGTACCTGAAATCCCTGGCGTCGGATGTGCTCGACCAGCTCGGTCTCCGGGGGCACGTTGTGCCGGCGCAGGTAGTAACCGACCGCACCCGGCCAGATCCAGTCCCCGTCGGTGTGGAAGGTCAACGGCACCGATGCGGCCGCCTCCGGGTCCAGCTGATCCGTGTCGTAGCTGCGAGCCGCGAGCACGATCGGCGCCCGTTCGAGGTACTCGATGATCTGAGCTCGTTCCTGCGGACCGACCACGGGACGGTCGGCGACCGGCCTGCCGGCGCCGTCGGCTCCGTCGAAGACCTCCGCCTTGCGCAACTCGGTGACGTCCGCGTTCCCCACGTCCGAGGTGGGCAGTCCGGCCCGTTCCGCCAGCCATCCCGGGATGTTGTGCTCGGCCCTGGGGTAGTGGTGCAGTTCGGCGTCGAACTCCGCCGTGGTGGGGACACCGCGCCACGAGGGCTCGTAGTCGCCGTTGAAGTCGACGCTGTAGCTACCCGGGCGTTGCAGCTGATACAGCGCGCTGATCCACGTGCCGCGCTCGGGTTGGTGCATACCGTGGCGCAGTTCGTCGAACATCGGTTCGATCTCCGCCGGTGGGGTGAGAGGAACCAGGGTGCCGTTGGGGGCCTGCAATTGTGCGGCGAGCTCACGGTGCGAGCCCACTGCCCGGTATTCCACGCTGGCTTCCTGCCAGCCGGGGGGCAGCATCTGCACGATCACGCGACCGATTTGCTGAATCAGCTCCTGCTGCCCTTCCTCGGTCAGTGATCCCGGCTGGATCGGGGGTTCCGGTTGGCTCATGACTGCATCCTCCCAGTCGGACGGTCAACCCTCGGTGTGGTTTCGCGCGAGTCCGGCGACGCGTGACGGTGCCATCGTCGCAGCAGCTTAGGATCTCGTCGTTCGCACCTACGAGATCCTGTGTCCTCCGGCAGGGCGAAGGAGGCTCGCGCGGCCGCTGTTGCCGGGATCTCAGCCCGTGCGCAGTGCTGTTCGTCCGAATCCGGTGACCACCGGAACGTCCGAGAGAAGGATTGTTGACAATCAGACTCAGCCGGGTTTAGCTTCCAGTTATCGTCAGTGTGAGCGGAGGTGACCATGTGGACGCGTGAGCGCGAGTATCCGCGTCGACTCCGTTGGTTGTCCTCTTCGTCGTTGTGGCTGCGACATTCGTGAACCGCGCTACCGCCACGGGGAACACGGGCGGGTAGTGCGTCCGACGGGCCGTTCGGCCCGACGCTTTTCATTTTCACCAGTGGGTGCCGCGAGTTGCGGTACCCGTTCGACGTCTCGGGAAGGAGGTTCGGCCGGTGGCACTCGTGGACTGCGACCCGCTGATGAGGGTGACGTGGGCGGACCCGGTGACGGGCAAACGCGGATACTTGGTCGTGCACAGTCTCGTGTCCGGCCTCGCCACCGGCGGGACCCGGATGCGTGCCGGGTGCACGATGGCGGAGGTGGAGGATCTGGCACTGGGCATGGCACGCAAGACCGCCGTGTTCAACCTGCCGGTCGGCGGCGCCAAGGGAGGCATCGACTGCGATCCGAAGGATCCCGGGGCCAAGGACGTGCTGCACCGCTTCGTCGAGGCGATGCGGCCGTGGATCGACGCCCACTGGGTGACCGCCGAGGATCTCGGCGTGCCGCAGCACCTCATCGACGAGGTCTTCGAAGAGGTGGGACTGCAGCAGTCCTACCACGCCGCGATCCGGCGTGCCCCCGACGCGGAGCACACGTTGCGGCGCATTCGCGCCGGACTCAACGCACCGGTCCCGGGAGGACTGCTGCTCGGTGATGTCGTCGGCGGCTACGGCGTGGCCCAGAGCTGCTTGGGAGTGGTCCGCTCCCGTGGCTGGCAGGAGGACCGGACGACGGTGGCGGTCCAGGGGGTGGGCACCATGGGCGGCGGAGCCGCCTGGTACCTGCACGAGGCGGGCCTCCGGATCGTGGCGGTGGCCGATGCCGCCGGCACCCTGTACCACCCCGACGGGTTGGACGTCCCCGCGCTGCTGGAATCGCGTGATCGCTTCGGAGAGATCGACCGCACGCAGGTGCCCGAGGACGTGCACCGGTTCTCGCGGGACGAGGTCCTGGCCACCGATGTGGACATCCTGATCCCCGCCGCCGTGTCGTACGCGATCACCCCGCAACGGGTGCCGGAGATCCGCGCGAAGGTGATCGTCGAGGCGGCTAACACCCCGGTCACGGCCGAGGCCGAGAACCAGCTCGCGAGCGGGGGAGTTCCGGTGATCCCGGACTTCGTCGCGAACTCGGGTGCGGTGGCCTGGGCGTGGTGGTTGCTGCTGGGGCGGGTCGACGCGGATCCGGTGCTGTCGTTCAGCGTGCTGCGTGAGGAGATGTTGGCCAAGATGCCGCCGCTGCTGGAGGCGTGGGACGCCGACGGAACCACTCCGCGAGTCGCGGCCCTGGAATTGGCCGATCAGCACAGCGAGCACAATCGTGCCGCCGAGGCCGAGGGGCGGAGGTTGGCCACCATTCCCTAGTGGTCGCGCGGATGACAGTCCTTCGCGGGGGTGCTAGCGTGGGGACGTTGCAGTTGTGGTTCCCACCAGTCCGGTATCCAGCAGTACGGTTTCGAGCAGTACTGGAAAGTGCCTGCGGCATCCCGTGACGCAGGCACTTTGTTGTGCCGGAGGCCGCTCGGCCAGGGTGATCATCTCGGCGACTTTCGGGGGTCTGCGCAGTGTCGACCCTGGCTGGAGTAGGAGACTGAAGAATGGCTACCGGCACCGTCAAGTGGTTCAATGCCGAAAAGGGATTCGGATTCATCACCCCGGATGAGGGTGAGTCCGATGTGTTCGCCCACTACTCGGCGATTGACGCCAGCGGTTTCCGCACGCTGGACGAGAACCAGCGTGTGGAGTTCGATATCACCCAGGGCCCGAAGGGTCCGCAGGCCGCTCAGATCCGTAGTATCTGAGTTCACCTGTTCGTTTCCACTGGCCCCACGTTCCTGCGGAGCGTGGGGCCAGTGGTGTTTGGGGCGGGTTCGTGGTCGCATTCAGTAATCGAATTTCATACGAACCGGTGACTCGGCGCGGGGTAGGCTTCTCCCGATTGATGTCGATCGTCGTGCGAGGTGCTGGTGCCCCTGCGTGTGTTCGTGGCCGGTGCGACCGGAGCGGTCGGAAATGCGCTGCTTCCACGGTTGCGGGAACAGGGCCACCACGTGACCGCTCTCGTGCGGCAGGCCGGCCGTGCCGAGGCGCTCGGCCCCGTCGACGGTGTCGCCACCGCCGACGTCCTGGATCAGTCCGCACTGCGGGAGGCTCTGCAGCGAGCTCGCCCCGATGTCGTGGTACAGCAGCTCTCCGGCTTCCGCGATGTCGACGTCACCGAAGGTCTGCGTCGCACCGCTTGGCTGCGTGACCGGGGGACGCGCAACCTGGTGTCGGCGGCCGTCGAGGCCGGAGCGCACCGCGTCGTCGCCCAGAGCGCGGCATCGGCGTACCTCCCGGAGGGCCACGAGATCCTCGACGAGGAAGCGCCGCTGTGGACGGACGCCCCCGGCCGGTGGGGCGAGTCGGTACGTGCCGTGGAGACCTTGGAGGACGCGGTACTGACCTGCCCGGACATCGAGGGGGTGGTGCTGCGCTACGGCGTGCTCTACGGTCCCGGTACCTCGTACGCGTCCGGTGGTGCCGTGCACGCCCTGGTTCGCGGCAGTGCCTTACCCATGGTCCGTGAGGAGGCGGGGCTGACCTCGTTCACCCACGTCGACGACGCGGCCGGTGCCGCGCTGGCCGTGCTGACCGAGGCGGAACCGGCCGCTTACAACGTGGTCGACAACGAACCCGCCGAGATCACCGAATGGCTTCCCACCTACGCACGCATGATCGACGCTCCCGCTCCGGTGTCGTTGACGCTGGAACAGGCGAGAGGTCAGCTCGACTGGCTCACGGTGCACCAGCTCACCGAGCGGCGCGGTGCCACGAACTTCCGCCTCCGCGAGACGCTGGGCTGGCGACCTTCCTGGCCGAGCTGGCGCGAGGGATTCGCCGACCTGTTCGGCCTGTGGCCGAGCTGAGGCACCGGGGGAACGTCCGGATCGGCCCGCTGGTCGGATCACCCCGGATCGTAGGGGTCGTCGTCGGGAACGACGTAGCGTTGCTCGGCCACGTCGGCGGGATTGGCGTCCGGCGGCGTCTCCGTCATGTCCGCGACGAGCCCCTCCTCCTCGGAGTCCTCCCGGCCCTGCTGAACCTGCTCGATGGCGTCGGCTTCCGGCGTTTCGAAGTCCATGCGAAAACTCCTCGCTTCGGCGCTGGTTACTGCCACCAATGTAACCGTCGCCGCCGTGCGGCGAGTCGTCGCGAACGCTTACTGCTCCAGTGGGGGAAAGTCGGGCGGACGGCGCTGTTGGTGGCTGCGCGCGCCCTCGGTCACGTCGGGTCTGCGGAACGCGTTGATCATTCGCTCGCCCGCGTCGGCCGTGGCGGTTTCCAGACCGGTGTCCAGTCCGGTGTAGACCTGCTGTTTGATGTCGGCCATCGAGGCGGGAGAGCACTCCGTCGCCAGCGCGCGCGCGTAGGTCAGCGCGGCATCGAGGACTTCCTCCTCCGGAAGTACCCGATCGACCAGACCCAGTTCGTGCGCCTCGGTCCCCGGCAGGGTCCGCGCGGACAACAGCAGATCGAGCGCTCGGCCGACTCCCACCAGCTTCGGCAACAGCCAGGCCAGCCCGTACTCGGCGACCAGCCCGCGCTTGCTGAAGGCCGTGGTGAACTTCGCGTCCCGCGCCGCGAAACGGATGTCGGTGAACAGGGCCGCGACGAGTCCGACCCCGGCCACCGGCCCGTTGATCGCCGAGATCACGGGTTTGCGTATCCGGATCGGCAGTGACAGGGCGTGTCCGCCGGAGGCGGCCTCCTCCGGGGCGACCTCGGCCAAACCGGCGATGTCCGCCCCGGCGCAGAAGCCGCGTCCGGCACCGGTCAGCACGATCGCCCGCACTTTCCGGTCGGAGTCGGCCCGCTCGAGGAGCTCGAGGTAGCGCTGCTGCATCGTCGCGGTCCAGGCGTTGAGCCGGTCCGGCCGGTTGAGGGTCAGCAGCAGAACTCCCTCACGCCGTTCGACCAGCACCTCGTCGGTGTCCGCGGAGTCGTCTCCGTCCGGCACGCCATCACCTCCGCCGTGGTTACCAGCAAGCTACCCAGCTGTGATCCACGACTCAACCGGGGGCGGCCGTCCGCCGCGGACGGACACCCCCCGGAATGCCTCAACCGATCGAGCGACCGGCGTAGTGCGGGGGTGTTTCGGTGAGCGCGCCGATCCGCCGTGCCACCTCGTCCGGGAACTCGACGGCGCGGCCCTGCTCGCCGTCGACGTGCAGGGCGAGGACCTCCTCGGTGGCCACGACCTCCTCGCCGAGGCTCATCTCGTGGCAGATCCGCAGCTTCTTGGCGCTGCCGCCGACGACGTGCGTGGTCACGACCAGCTCGGACTCGGGTCCGACCTCCCGCAGGTACCTGACGTGTGCTTCGACCGTGTACAGCGAGCACCCGGTGCGTCGCCGGTACTGCTCGTCCAGGCCGATGTGCTCCATCAGCGCGTCGGTGGCGAAGCCGAAGACCAGCACGTAGTAGGCCTCGCTGAGGTGCCCGTTGTAGTCGATCCACTCGTCGCGGACCTGCTGACGCAGCGGGGGCGGAGCGGTCACGAGGCCCCCTTCCGGACGTTGTCGACGACGCGCATGACCTCGATGATGGCGCGGTCGCGGTCGGCGACGAGCTCGGCGATGTCGCGTCCCTCGGCGGCCTCCTCGCACCCCTCGACCATGCGGTTGCGCAGCTCGTCGGTCAGCTCGGGCGCTTCCAGCCGCGTCCACGGCGACTTCAACGACGGCCCGAAGTGGTCGAGCATGTGGGCCATGCCGCCCTCACCGCCGGCGAGGTGGAAGGTCAGGCACGGTCCCAGCAGCGGCCAGCGCAGCCCGGGGCCCTCGGTGATGGAGGCGTCGAGCTGGGCGGGAGTGGCTTCGCCGTTGGCGACCATGTGCAGGGCCTCCCGCCAGATCGCCTCCTGGAGGCGGTTGGCGATGAAGCCGGGGACCTCGTGGTCCATCGTGATGACCGACTTGCCCGCGACCTCGAAGAACTCCGAGGCCCAGCGCACCGCCGACTGATCGGTCTTCTCACCGCCGACGACCTCGACCAGCGGAATGAGGTACGGCGGATTGAAGGGGTGACCCACCACGAGTCGCTGCGGGGTGGGGCAGTCGACCTGCATCTCGGTCATCCCGTGACCCGAGGTGGAGGAGGAGATGACCACGTCGGTCGGGGTGGCCGCGTCGATGCGGGCCAGCAGGTCCTGCTTGATCTCCAGCGTCTCCGGTGCGCTCTCCTGGACGAACTGGGCCTCGGCCACGGCCTCTTCCAGGGTCGACGCGACCGTGAGGTGCTCGCGCGAGGCCCCCTCGGCGAGACCGAGTTCGGTCAGGGCGGGCCAGGCTGCCTCGACCAGCCGTCGCAGCTTGTCCGCGGCGTCGTCGGCGGGGTCCCACGCGGTGACGCGATAGCCGCGCGCGAGGAAGTGCGCGACCCAGCCGCCGCCGATCACTCCCGCGCCGACGCAGGCGACGTGGGAGACGCCCTCGGGGGAAACGGTGTACTCGGTCAACTCATGCCCTCCGCTTCAGTCCGAGCTTCTCGCGTGCCTGCTCGGGGGTGGCGATCCTGGAGCCCATGCCCTCGACGATCGAGACCGCCCGCTCCACGAGCTGGGCGTTGGTGGCCTTGACCCCCTTGCTCAGGTACAGGTTGTCCTCCAGCCCGACCCGGACGTGTCCGCCGAGCAGCGCCGACTGGGCCACCCAGGGCAGCTGGTTGCGGCCGATGGAGAAGCTGGCCCAGTTGGAGTCCGGGGGCAGCATGTTGACCATCGCCTGCAGGACGCCGGGATCGGCCGGTGCGCCGTAGGGGATTCCCATGCACAGCTGGAACAGCGCCGGGGCGTCGATGAGGCCCTCGTCGATGAGCTTGGTGGCGAACCACAGCTGCCCGGTGTCGAAGATCTCCATCTCCGGTTTCACCCCGAGCTCCTGGATGCGCCGAGCACCGGCCCGCAGCATGTCCGGAGTGCTGATGTAGAGCTGGCTGCCGTCGCCGAAGTTCAGCGAGCCGCAGTCCATCGTGCAGATGTCGGGCAGCAGCTCCTCGACGTGGGGTAGCCGTTCCAGACCGTTGACCAGGTCGGTGCCGTCCACCGGCTTGTGCGGGTCCTCCTGGGAGATGAACAGGTCACCGCCCATTCCCGCGGTGAGGTTGACGACCACGTCCACGCCGGAATCGCGGATCCGGCTCATCACCTCGCGGTACAGCGCGACGTCGCGGGAGCCCTGGGTGGTCTCCACGTTGCGCACGTGGATGTGGACCACGGCCGCACCGGCGTTGGCGGCGTCGACGGCCGAGGTCGCGATCTGCTCCGGTGTGACCGGCACGTGCTCGCTGCGGCCGGCCGTGTCGCCGGCTCCGGTGAGCGCGGCTGTGACGATGACTTCGTTGTTCATGCTCGGGATCCCTTCCGGGAGGAAAAGCCGCGCGGGGTGTCGCGCGGTGGGCATCGGTTGCTTGCTGCCTGCCGGGCGCGTGGGTCAGGGCCGGACGATCTCGCGGTGGACGAAGTCCCGCAGTGTCCGATGCATCCCCTCCACCGACCGGCCCGGCCGGTCGGTCATGACCTGGATGCCGAGGCCGTCGATGAGCGCGGTCAGCGTCATCGCCAGCTCGTCGGGGTCGGTCTCGGCGAACACGCCCTGCTGCTGGCCCTGACGGATCGTGTGGGCGATCGTGTCGTGCCAGCGGTTGTAGGAGTCGGTGTGCAGCACCCGCAGCTCCGGTCGCAGCGTGCTTTCGTTCCACACCTGCATCCAGATCGACCACTCCAGTCGCAACAGGCCCGGTGTGGGCAGTTGCAGCTCGACCAGCCGCAACAGTCGCTCGTGCGCGTCGTCGATCATGTGCAACTCGGCCACCTGGCGGTCGAACGCCAGTCGCACCGAGTAGCGCAGGGTCTCCGTGAGCAGGTCGTCGCGGCCGGGGAAGTAGTAGTGGATGGTGGCCGCGCTGGTCCCGCACGCCTTGGCGACGTCGGCGATCCGGACCGAGTGGTACCCGCGTTCGGCGATCAGGTGCCATGCGGCATCCAGGATCTGCTGGTAGCGCCCGGCGTCCTGGGAGTGCGTGAGCTCGACCTCGGTGCGCGCCGACCGCCGCGGCGCCGCCGCCACGGTGTCGGCTTCGTCGCTGCCGTTGATCAACCAGTTCACCGTGACGTTGCCGACCTCGGCGATCCCGGTGAGCTCGGCGGGCGTGAACCGTCGAGTACCCGCCAGGGACTTCGACAGCTTGGTCGCCTCCAAACCGATCAGCTCGGCGAAGGCCCGCTGGCTTCGCGGGTGCCGTCGCAGGATGTCGCGCACCCGTTCACGCAACCCGTCCGTCGTGCTCTCCACGGTGGAGAACACTAACAAGGCATTGCGAAAATCGCAACGATGCGGCTGTGTTGCGGTTCGGCGAGATGCTTTGTCACGCGACGTGGCCATTGAATTAGTCTGCTGCCCTGCTAAGATGTTCGCTCGGGTTGACTGGTGACGCTGAGTGGTTCAGAGTGACCTCTCAACGAACGACTGGCACATCAGTCGAATCGCAACGGCCGCGCCGTGGCGCTCAGTGTGGAGCGCCCGCGCCGGGATGGCCGTGTTCGACATCGACGTCGGCGCTGTGGCCCGTGCCCGCCCGACGCCTGGTTCGTGCTTGCTGTGTCGACGGGTTTGCGCACGAGTGCCCGTCGCGAATCCTTGGAGGTGCTTCCGCAATCGGTGGTGCAACCGGAAGAGTCCGGATCGACAAACAGGTTTTCTGGTGGTCGCTGCTGCTCGTGGCGGTCATCTGCGTTCCGGTGATGATCGCCCCCGAGCGGGGAAAACAGGCCCTCGACGCCGTGCTGGGAGTGCTGACCGGCGAGTTCGGGTGGCTGTACCTGTGGTTCGCCGTGGCGGTCTTCGGCTTCCTGGTCTGGCTGGCCTGCAGTCGGTACGGGCGGGTGAAGTTCGGCGACCCCGACGACAAGCCCGAGTTCTCCACGCTGAGCTGGATGTCGATGATCTTCACCGCCGCCATCGGCGGCGGGATCATGTACTGGGGTGTGATCGAGTGGGCGTACTACTACAACGACCCGCCGATGGGGATGGCCCCAGGGAGCGTGGAAGCCGCGCACTGGTCGGCGACCTACCCGTTGTTCCACTGGGGCTTCACCGCGTGGGGCCTGTTCTGCCTGCCTGCGCTCGCGTTGGCCTACGTCTACCACGTGCGCAAACAACGGACCCTGCGGCTCAGCGACGCCTGCCGGGGCGTCATCGGTGATCGTGCGGACGGCTGGCTCGGCCGCCTCATCGACGTCCTGTTCATCTTCGGCCTCGTCGGGGCCGCCGGAACCTCGCTGGGTCTGGAGGTGCCCGTCGTCTCCGACGGGCTCGCCACGCTGACCCCCCTGTCGAAGGGGGTGCCGCTGGACATCGCCGTGGTGGTGATCTGGACCGTCCTGTTCGGCGCGAGCGTGTTCCTCGGCCTGCAGAAGGGGCTCAAGCGCCTCGCCGACTTCAACGTCTGGCTGGCCTTCGCGCTGGGTGCGTTCATCCTCGTGGCAGGGCCGACGGTGTTCATGCTCGACACGTTCACCAACAGCGCAGGCATCCTGCTGCAGAACTTCGTGGAGATGAGCTTCTACACCGATCCCGTGGGAGGCTCCGGCTTCGAGGAGGAGTGGACCATCTTCTACTGGGGCTGGTGGATCTCCTACGCGCCCTTCGTGGGCCTGTTCGTGGCCAAGATCTCCAAGGGGCGCACCATCCGCGGCATGATCGCGGGGATGTGCCTGGCGGGCAGTGCCGGGTGCTGGCTGGCGTTCACCCTGCTGGGCAACACCGGCCTGTACTACGAGATCAAGAACATGGTGCCGGTGGCCGACATCGTCGCCTCCCAGGGCGACACCGCCGGGATCATGGCGACGTTGACGAATCTGCCGCTGGGCACCGTGGTGCTGACGATCTTCGTGGCCCTGGTGATCGTGTTCCTGGCCACCACGCTGGACTCCTCGGCCTACACCATGGCGGCGGTGGCCTCGCGGGAGATGCCCCGGGGCAGTGATCCGGCGCGCTGGCACCGCGTGTTCTGGGCGGTCGTGCTGGCCGGTGTCTCGCTGGTGCTGATGTACGTGGGAGGCCTCGAGGCCCTGCAGACGCTGTCCATCATCACGGCTTTCCCGCTGATCTTCGTGCTCGGTGTCGTGCTCGTGTCGTTCTACCGGTGGCTGAAGGCCGACCACGGGCCCGCGGTGCCGAAATCCGTGCCCGAGAACCCGGCCCAGGAGGGGACGATCCCCCCACCGGAGTCGGACGAACCGGAACCGCTTACCACGAGCACCTCCGCGCACTGAGGCCCGGTCGAGTGTGGCGACCACCGAGTCCGCGTGGTGAGCTGTGGTCGTGTTTGCACCACGGTGGATGAGGCGAACGTGACTCACTCGGAATCCGACTCGGCGCGAACCGGTCAGGCGCAGGACCACCGCTGGAGAGTGCTGGGACTGTGCCTGGCGGCGGGTTTCATGACCCTGCTGGACGTGAGCATCGTCAACGTGGCGCTGCCGTCGATCCAGCAGGGCCTGGACGCTTCTCCCACGGCGTTGTCCTGGGTCGTCTCCGGATACGCCCTGACCTTCGGACTGGTGCTGGTACCCGCGGGGAAGCTGGGGGACCGGATCGGGCGCAGTCGCATGTTCGTGATCGCGCTGCTGGCCTTCACGGTCGCCAGCGTGCTGGCCGGAGCGGCCCAGGGCGCGACGTGGCTGGTGGTGGCCCGGCTCCTCCAGGGAACGGCCGGCGGCCTGCTCAACCCGCAGATTCTCGGGTTGATGCAGCAGGAGTTCCGGGGACACGAGCGGGGCAAGGCCTTCGGGGCCTTCGGGGCCGTGGTGGGTGTTTCCACCGCGATCGGACCGCTGCTGGGCGGGCTGATCATCCAGCTCGCGGGTAGTGAGCACGGATGGCGCTGGGTGTTCCTGGTCAACCTGCCCATCGGGGTCGTGGCGCTGGTGCTGGCGATGCGGTTCCTGCCGCGCAACGTGGTGCACGGGCGCACGGAGGGCACGGACATCGTGGGGGTGGCCCTGCTCGGCACCGGCATGGTCTGCCTGCTGTTGCCCTTGGTGGAGGGCGGTGGCGACGTCTGGTACCTGTTCGTCGCGGCGGTGGTGCTGCTCGGGGCGTTCGTGTTCTGGGAGCACCGCTACCGACTGGCCGGACGCAGTCCGCTGGTGAACCTGCGGCTGTTCACCAACCGGCGCTACACCTTCGGCTCCGGCCTCGGGACGGTCTACTTCGCCGGCTTCACCGGTATTTTCTTCGTGCTCGCGGTGTACTTCCAGCGCGGCCTCGGCTACACGGCGCTGGAAGCCGGATTGGCACTGACGCCGTTCGCGGTGGGCTCGGCCGTGTCGGCGGCCCTGAGCGGGCGGATCGTGCACCGCTTCGGTCGCAAGCTGGTGCTGGTGGGCCTGGTGGGGGCGCTGGTGGGACTGCTGGCCACGGATCTGCTGCTGGCCACCGGCCTCGGCGCCGCAGCCGGACTGATCACCGCCCTGCCGCTGCTGGTGGCCGGGGCCGGCAGCGGGATGGTGATCTCGCCGAACCAGACCGTGACGCTCAGCGAGATCGACGTCGCGCACGGCGGCACGGCGGCGGGGGTGCAGCAGACCGGGCAGCGGATCGGATCCGCCCTGGGAATCGCCACCGCTTCCGGCCTGTTTTTCCGAGCCCTGTCCGACGGCTACACGGCCGCGATCTCTACCGGCCTGATCGTCTCGGTCTCCTTCGTGGGACTGGCCCTGCTGGTGGGGTTGGCCGAGCTCGTCGTCGACCGCCTGCGCCCGATCGCTTAGGGGGCGAGGGCCGTCGGAGCCGAAGAGGGGCTTCGACGGCGTTCTGGCTCGTCGCGGAGCGAGGGTCAGTTCGCGCGGTGAGCGTCGCTCGGACCGGCACCGACCTCTTGTGCGTCGAGCCCGCGGACCGCTCGGGCGGCCCGCGGGCTCGACGTCACTCCGCCTCGGTGGGGCTGGTGGTCCGGGAGGACAGCCGGGAGTTGCGGCGTCCGTAGCCGACGTAGATCGCCAGTCCCAGCAGCAGCCACACCCCGAAACGGATCCAGGTCAGGACGTTGAGGTTCATCATCAGGTAGAGGCAGGCCAGTGCGGTGAGGATCGGCAGCCACGGCGACAGCGGCACCCGGAAGGGACGGTTGAGGTTCGGCTTGCGGTGGCGCAGCACCGGCACGGCCAGCGCGACGATGAAGAAACCGGACAGCGCCCCGATGCTGACCATGTCCGCCAGCTCGGTGATCGGGACGAACCCGGCGATCAGCATGATGAGGCCGGCTCCGAGGAGGGTCACCCGGTGCGGCGTGCCCCAGCGGGGGTGCACCTGGGAGAGCTTGCGGGGCAGCAGCCCGTCGCGGCTCATGGCGAAACCGATCCGGCCGATGGTGACCAGTTCGACCATCATCACCGAGGTCAGTCCCAGCACGGCGCCGAAGCCGACGAGGGCGGCGATCCAGTGCGCCCCGACGTCGGTGAACGCCGCCGACAGCGGTGCGGCGACGTTGATGTCGCGGTAGTCGACCATGGAGGTCAGCACGAAGGACACCGCCACGTACAGCACGCTGCACACCGCCAGGCTGCCCAACAGGCCCACGGGAAGGTCCCGCCGGGGATTCTTGGTCTCCTCGCCCATGTTGGCCAGCGATTCGAACCCGGTGTAGCCGAAGAAGACGATGGCCGCGGCTGTGAGCACTCCGCCGAACCCGTATACGGACTGCTTCCAGCCCAGCAGCGCCGAGAGGAGGGGCTGCTGGGTGGCGTCCGCGCTGACCTCGGCGGGTTGGGCCGGCGGGATGAACGGGTCGAGGTAGGCGGCGTTGAAGAAGAACAGGCCGGCCACGACGACCAGGACGCACACCGAGACCTTGAGGATCACCAGTGTGTTGGTGACCCACGAGGACTCCCGGATGCCGGCCACGGCCACGGCGGCGAGCACCGCGATGATCAGCATCGCTCCGATGTTGACCGTGGAGTCCTCCCCGAACCACTGCTCCGGCAGTCCGAGCAGACTGGCCACGTAACCCGACCAACTTCGGGAGACCACCGAGGCGCCGAGGGCGAACTCCAGCAGCAGGTCCCACCCGATGATCCAGGCGAAGATCTCGCCCAGCGTGGCGTAGGCGTAGGTGTAGGCGCTACCCGCCGTCGGCACGGCCGAGGCGAGTTCGGCGTAGCACAGCGCGGCGAGCCCGGCCACGACAGCGCCGATGAGGAACGATATGACCACGCCGGGCCCCGCGTGGTCCTTGGCCTCGACACCGGTGAGCGTGAAGATACCGGAGCCGATGATGATTCCGATTCCCCAGCCGGTCAGATCCCTGCCGGAGAGTCGACGCTTCAGTCCCGCTCGTTGGCCCCGGTCGAGGACGTCCTCGACGGGGATCGTTCGCAACACACTCACGAAGGAGCACCGTACGCGGAAACAGGGCGCATGTTCACCTTTCCCGTCATGTGGGAGAACGGTGAACTGCGCCCTGATTCGCTCATGCGGGGACGTGGCTGGTGTCCCGGTCCCACACGCGGTGACCGGCCAGCGTCGAGGCGAACTCCTCGAAGAACTCCGAGGGCAACGAGCCCTCGTTGCTCACGGCCGTGATGACGCCGTGGTCGTTGGCGACCGATTGCGAGTCATCGGCGTGCCGCACTCCGTTGACCCCGGCCCGCTGGAGCATCGCCACGCCCTCCTGGCTGGCGGCCACCGGCTTGAAGTGCTTGTAGGCCTCGGTGACGAAGTGCACGCTGTAGCCGTCGGCGGAGAGGTTCTGCACGCTTTCGCCGGTGCCCGGGACGACGACCGCGTCGAACACCACCGAAGCCAGGGTGTCGATGCGCGCGTCGACCTGCACGTGCCCGGAGCTGCTGGCCCGCACCGAGCCGTCCCGCAGGCTCAGGACCTGGGGCACCGCCCCGCGGTCGGTCAGTTCCTGCTTGATCTGCTCCACCTCGCCGGAGTCGACCCCGTCGGCGACGAGCACGGCCACCTGGCGGGTGGCGATGGTGTCCTTGACCGAGTTCTCCTGGCTCAACGCCGGTGAGCTCTTGCCGTGGTTGCTCCGCGCGGCCGTGCTGGGAGGTGTGACCCCGACGCCTTCGGCGACCGCCACGGCCAGGTCGTGGTCGACGTGGTTGAGGTGTTCGACCACTCCCTCGCGGATGTGGGTGTGCTCGACCTTGCCCAGCTCGAAGCGGAACGCGGAGATGATGTGGTCCTTCTCCCAGTGGGCCATGCTGTTCCAGAACAGGGTGGCCTGACTGTAGTGGTCCTTGAAGCTCTCGCTGCGCTTGCTGATCTTGGCCCCCTCGACCTTTTCCTGGTAGTGCCGGAAGACATCCTGGTCATCGGCCATCGCGGGGCATCCTCCGGAGAGGCTGTTCTTGTGGTACGTCGCCTTGCTGGTGTGCACCCGGTTCTGTTGGAAACCGTCGCGCTGATGGGTGGAGATGTCGCTGATGGCGCGGTTCACCGGCAGGTAGGAGAAGTTCGGCCCGCCCAGGCGGATCAGCTGCGTGTCGAGGTAGGAGAAGTTGCGCGCCTGCAGCAGGGGGTCGTTGGTGAAGTCGATGCCCGGCACGACGTTGGCCGTGTGGAAGGCGACCTGCTCGGTCTCGGCGAAGAAGTTGTCCGGATTGCGGTTGAGCGTCAGCTTGCCCACCGGCTGGACCGGCACCTCCTCCTCGGGGATGATCTTGGTGGCGTCGAGCAGGTCGAAGTCGAAGTCGTGCTCGCGGGACTCGTCGACCAGCTGCACGCCCAGCTCCCATTCCGGGTAGTCGCCGTTGGCGATGTTCTCCCACAGGTCCTGCCGGTTGTAGTCGGAGTTCTTGCCCGCGATCTTCTGGGTCTCGTCCCAGACCAACGAGTGGGTGCCGAGCATGGGCTTCCAGTGGAACTTCACGAACGTGCCCCTGCCCTCGGCGTTGACGAGCCGGAAGGTGTGGACGCCGAAGCCCTGCATCATCCGGTAGCTGCGGGGGATCGCGCGATCCGACATCAGCCACATCATCATGTGCATCGTCTCGGGCTGGAGCTGCACGAAGTCCCAGAGCGTGTCGTGCGCCGAGGCGCCCTGCGGGATCCCCGTGTCGGGTTCAGGCTTCACCGCGTGCACGAAGTCGGGGAACTTGATCCCGTCCTGGATGAAGAACGCCGGCATGTTGTTGCCGACGAGATCGTAGTTGCCTTGGCTGGTGTAGAACTTGGTGGCGAAACCCCGCACGTCGCGCACGGTGTCGTTGGACCCCTTGGAGCCCTGCACGGTGGAGAACCGCACGAACACCGGGGTCTGCTCCTGCGGGTCGGTCAGGAACCGCGCGGCGGTGTAGTCCGACAGCCACCCGCTGTAGGGCTGGAACTGACCGTAGGCACCGGATCCCCGAGCGTGCACAACCCGTTCCGGGATGCGTTCGTGGTCGAAATGAGTGATCTTCTCGCGGGTGTGGAAGTCCTCCAGCAGCGTGGGGCCGCGTTCCCCGGCGGTGAGGGCGTCGTCGGTGTGGTCGATCTTCACGCCCTGCTGGGTGGTGAGGTTGGTGTCCTGGGGATCCTTGCGCACCTGGTCGAGTTGTTCGTCCTTGGCGTCGCGACGGCTTTGGGAAGCCATGAATAACCTCCGGCAAATGACAGACACTGCTGTCCGGGGATGCCCAACAGTGGCGGTGGCTATGCGCGGTGGCCCGAACACGGTCGGTCTAACCGAACAGCGGCAGGTGACGTATCAGTTCGGGGGCGCCCGCCACGATCAGGAAGTGGATGGTGCGGCCGAGGAAGCTCACTCCCAGGAAACCGAGGGCACCGATCCCGGCGGCACCCACGGCGAAGCACATCACGGTGAACGGTGGCAGGCTGGCGACCGCGCCGACGAACAGGACCATCAGCGCCCACCACGGTTGCCGTTCGGCGCGGTGCTGGAACCTCCACATCCACTTCGCCCAGCGACTGTCACTGCCGACCGCGGTCATCCGGCTCATGCGCCGTCCGAGGGTGAGACTGCCGCGCCCAGCGAAGTAGAGCAGGGTCTTGCCCGCCAGCTGCCCCACCGTGGCGGCCAGCGCCAGTGCCCACCACGGCACGCCGTTCACCGCGGAGACCGCGCCGATCAGGTAGAGCTCGATATTGACCAGGGGGAACACGCTCCCCAGCGCGGCCGTGCCCGCCGTGGTCAGCAGCCAGCCCCTCATCCGCCTCGCCCCGGACGTGGTGGCCGGGTGCGCACGAGCATCGAAAGGACTCCAGGGGGCGCGGACGGGAACGCTCCAACGGTACCGGGGTGTGCTCACCCGGTCGCCGGTGTGGTTGTGCGGCCACCTCGGGTGGTGATGTGGTTGCTCGGGTGGTGGTCGTTCCGGCTACCCGCGGTGTTGATCGAGGAGGCGTACGTGAGCATGGTTTCCGAACGGCAGTCGTTGTTCCCGGGGTTGCGGGATCCGGGGGAGACCGAGGCGATCCGGTTCGACGAGCGCGTGTTGAGCTACACCGATCTCGCCGGAGTCACCGCGAACCTGGCCGAGCGCATCGGTTCGGCGCGGTGCGTGGCGGTGTGGGGCACTGCCTGCCCGGAGACCTGCGCCGCCGTGGTCGGGGCACTGGCGGCCGGTGCGGCGGTGGTGCCGCTCAATCCGAAGCTGGGTCGGCGCGAGCTCGCTCACATCGTCGCCGACAGCTCCCCCGAACTCGTCCTGGCCGCCTCGGACTTCCCCGCGCCGGAAGCACTCGACGGGATTCCGGTCCACCACGTCGACCTCGAGGCTCGGGGTGGTGAGCTGCCGGAGGAGCCCCCGGAGGAGGACGCGGCACTGATCGTCTACACCTCGGGGACCACCGGGCCGCCGAAGGGGGTGGTGCTGTCGCGTCGGGCGATCCGGACGAATCTCGACGCGGTGGCTCGTGCGTGGGAGTGGACGCACCGGGACGTGCTCGTGCACGCGCTGCCGCTGTTCCACGTGCACGGCCTGATTCTCGGCACGCTCGGACCGTTGCGGCTGGGCGGCAGCGTGCGTCATCTCGGGAAGTTCTCCTCGCGGGCCGTGGCCGACGAACTCGCCGGTTCCGCCACGATGCTGTTCGGGGTCCCCACCATGTACCACCGGCTCGCCGAGGACGCCGAGCAGCAGCCGGACATCGCGGAATCGGTGGGCGGGGCACGGTTGCTCGTCTCGGGGTCGGCGCCGCTTCCCGCCGTCGAGCACCAGCGAATCACGCGCCTGACCGGTCAGCGGGTCGTCGAGCGCTACGGCATGAGCGAAACGATCATGAACTGCGGGGTGCGGGCCTCGGGAGATCGCAGGCCCGGGTACGTGGGCCCGCCCTTCGACGGCGTGGAGCTCAAGCTCGTCGACGAACAGGACCAGGAGATCACGGTCAGTGATGACGAGACCGTCGGCGAGATCCTCGTCCGTGGCTCGAACCTGTTCACCGAGTACCTCAACCGTCCGGACGCCACCGCCGAGGCCTTCCTCGACGGCTGGTTCCGCACCGGTGACGTGGCGACCAGGGCCGCCGACGGCTACATCCGCATCGTGGGTCGCCGAGCCACCGACATCATCAAGAGCGGCGGTTACAAGATCGGGGCCGGCGAGATCGAGAACGTGCTGCTGGAGCATCCGGCAGTGGCCGAGGTCGCCGTGACCGGGGAGCAGGATCCGGACCTCGGCGAACGCATCGTGGCGTGGGTGGTGCCCGCCGCGGAAGAGCAGGTCGACGAGGACGCCCTCGCCGAGCACGTCGCCGGACTGCTCACTCCGCACAAGCGTCCGCGTGTCGTTCGTGTCCTCACGGAGCTGCCGCGCAACGAGATGGGAAAGGTCATGAAGAAGGCGCTGCAGAGCTGAGGCGTTTTCGAAGCTTCCTGGTCCGGATGTCGGTGTGACATGTGCCCGTCTGTCCCCTTCGGGCTGTCCCGGCACGGTCAACATAGGTTAGCCTAACCAAGCCCACGGGCGGTCGCGAAGATCCGTACCGGTGACCGTGACCGCCGCTCGTGGCTGCTGACCGTGCCCGAGGCCGGTCAGGCCGGGGTCAGGCGCCTCCCGTCCTGGTGGTGGCCGGTGGGCACGGTGGTCAACGGCAGGAAGGGACGACATGGAGCCGACGGGGATCAACGGCCGGATCGCACTGGTGACGGGAGCCGCTCAGGGGATCGGCGCCGCCGTGACGAGGTCCCTCCGGGGCGGCGGCGCCACCGTCGCGGGACTCGACGTCCGCTCGGGGGAGGACGCGACCCACGTCGTCGACGTCGCCGATTCCGAGGCGGTCGAGGAGGCGGTGGCGAGGGTGGAACGGGACCTCGGCCCGGTCGACATCCTCGTCAACGTCGCCGGGGTGCTACGTCCCGGCAAGGTGGACGAGCTCGGTGACGACGACTGGAGGGACACCTTCGCGGTCAACACCGACGGCGTGTTCCACACGTGCCGTGCGGTTTCGCAACGGATGATCCCCCGGAAGCGCGGCTCGATCGTCACGGTGGGTTCCAACGCCGCCGGCGTACCGCGCTACGGCATGGCCTCCTACGCGGCGTCCAAGGCCGCGGCGACCTTGTTCACCAAGTCCCTCGGGCTCGAACTCGCCGAGCACGGCATCCGCTGCAACGTCGTCTCCCCCGGCCCCACCGACACCGAGATGCAGCGCGACCTGTGGGCGGACGACGACGGTGCGGAGGCGGTCATCACCGGCTCGCTCGAGACCTACAAGGCGGGAATTCCCCTGAACAGGCTCGCCACCGCCGACGACATCGCCGACGCCGTGATGTTTCTGGTCTCCGATCGAGCCAAGCACGTCACCATGCACGACCTCTACGTCGACGGCGGCACCACGCTGCGCGCCTGAACTCAGAGGCCGGTCCTCCCGGACGAAAGCCCGTCGTGACGATCCATCCTCTTCGCCCCACGAAAGGCACACATGACGATCGACAGCGATCCCACCGGCCTCGACACCCTCGTAGCCACCGACGAGGCCGCCCGGTTGTTACAGGCCTACGAGCCCGGCTCTTCGTTCTTCCTGTCCTCGCCGCGAGGGACCATGCTGGCGCGTGGCGCCGAGGCCACGGTGCCCAGGACCGGAACCCGGGCGGACCTGCCCGCCCGCGTCGCCGAGTTCCTGCGCGACGCCGAGGGGTTCGGTCGTGGCAACCCGATGGTCGTCGGCGCGGTGCCCTTCGCCGACTCCTTGCCCGCCCACCTCGTCCTGCCCGACGAGGTGATCCACGCGAGTCCGCTGGACGTGCTCGCCCCGGCCACGGAATCGGAGGAGGTCGACTGCGCCGTTCGTGCCGTTCCGCCTCCGGAGGAGTACGAGCGCGGAGTCGAACGCGTGCTGCGCCGCATCGGCGACGGCGAGCTCGACAAGGCGGTACTGGCACGTTCCCTGGAGCTGTCCACGCCCGACCCGATCAACCCCTCGCGCATGTTGCGCAACCTGGCGCTGCGGGACCCGAGTGGCTACACGTTCGCGGTGGACCTTCCCCGGCGAGACGCCGACGGCGCCGGTGACCCTTCCGTTCCCGGATCGGGGTTCGGGCGCACGTTGCTCGGAGCCAGTCCCGAACTGCTGGTTTCCCGCAGCGGGTTCCTGGTGCGGGCAAACCCGTTGGCGGGCTCGCTGCCACGTTCCGACGACCCGACCGAGGACCGGGCCCGCGCGCAACGACTGCTGAACTCGGACAAGGACCGCCGCGAGCACTCCGTGGTGATCGAGTCGGTCGCCGCGGCACTGCGCCCGCTGTGCTCCGACCTGCACGTGCCCGCGGAACCGACGGTGACGGCCACCGCGACCATGTGGCATCTGTCGACCGAGATCACCGGAACGGTGCGGGACCAGCGAACCTCCTCCCTGCACCTCGCGACCGCCCTGCACCCCACTCCCGCCGTGTGCGGCGCGCCCGTGAGGGCTGCGGGCAGCGCCATCGCCGAGGTCGAACCGTTCGAGCGCGGGTACTACACCGGAATGGTCGGGTGGTGCGACGCGGCCGGGGACGGCGAGTGGGTGGTGGCCATTCGCTGCGGCGAGGTCGAGGACAACTCGCTGCGGCTGTTCGCGGGGGCCGGCATCGTCGACGGCTCCGATCCCGCCGCCGAGCTCGCCGAGACCTCCGCGAAGTTTCGAACGGCCCTGG
The DNA here is from genome assembly GCF_014137975.1 of Halosaccharopolyspora lacisalsi. Classification (GTDB taxonomy): domain Bacteria; phylum Actinomycetota; class Actinomycetes; order Mycobacteriales; family Pseudonocardiaceae; genus Halosaccharopolyspora; species Halosaccharopolyspora lacisalsi. The sequence continues at coordinate 172,966 of NZ_JACGWZ010000002.1, forward strand.
CGGCGATGGGCTGGCAGCACCGGATCTGACTCGGTTCCGACCGCGTGCGTGGAGGAAAGCGGCTTCGCCGCTTGTCGAAGGAGCCCTGAGGACGAGGGGAAAAGAGATGTTATCGGGATGTCCCACCTGGCCGGAGGAGTTCGCGCGGTATTACCGGCAGGCCGGGTACTGGCGCGGGGAAACCTTCGGCGAGTTGCTGCGCCGCGGTGCCGAGGAGCACGGCGAGCGCATCGCCCTCGTCGACGACCGGCGGCGGATCAGTTATCGCGAGCTGGACGCTCGTGCGGACCGGTTGACGGCCGGACTGCGTGAACTGGGGGTCGAGTACCAGGACCGCGTGGTGGTGCAGCTGCCCAACATCGCGGAGTTCTTCGAGGTGTGCTTCGCGCTGTTTCGCCTCGGTGCCGTCCCGGTGTTCGCCCTGCCCTCGCACCGGCTCACCGAAGTCGGTTACTTCTGCGAGTTCAGCGCTGCCACCGCCTACATCACCACCGACACCGAAGCCGGGTTCGACCACCGCGAGCTGGCCGCCGAGGTGACCGCGAAGGTTCCCGAACCGCCACACGTGATCATCGCGGGTGACCCCGGTGAGCACCCCTTCCACGCGCTGGAGGACCTCCACGCCGAACCGGTCGCCGATCGCGCCGGGCCGAGCTCCGGAGACATCGCCTTCCTGCAACTGTCCGGGGGCAGCACCGGAGTGCCGAAGCTGATCCCGCGCACCCACGACGACTACCTCTACTCCTTCCGGGCCAGCAACGACATCTGCGGCGTGGACGCCGACACGGTGTACCTCGGTGCGCTGCCGATCGCGCACAACTTCCCCATGAGTTCGCCGGGCACGTTCGGCGTCCTGCACGCCGGTGGGCGAGTGGTGCTGGCACGCCGCTCCAGCCCCGACGAGGTCTTCGAGCTGATCGAACGCGAGCGCGTCACCCTCACCGCCGCCGTCCCGCCCCTGGCGCTGGTGTGGTTGGACGCCGCCGAGGAGACAGAGCGAGACCTGTCGAGTCTGCGGGTGTTGCAGATCGGAGGTGCCAAGTGCAGCGAGGAGGTCGCTCGCCGGGTGCGCCCGACCTTCGGCGCGACCCTGCAACAGGTCTTCGGCATGGCCGAGGGACTGGTCAACTACACCCGGCTGGACGATCCCGAGGAGGTCGTCCTCACCACCCAGGGCCGGCCCATCTCCCCGGACGACGAGGTCCTCGTCGTCGATGACGAGGACCGACCCGTCGCCACCGGTGAAACCGGACACCTGCTCACCCGGGGGCCGTACACGATCCGCGGTTACTACCGGGCTGAGGAGCACAACGCCGCGGTGTTCACCCCGCAGGGCTTCTACCGCACCGGTGACGTGGTGCGACGGACCCCGCAGGGCAACATCGTGGTCGAGGGCCGAGCCAAGGACCAGATCAACCGGGGCGGCGAGAAGGTCGCCGCCGAAGAGATCGAGAACCACCTGCTGGCGCACCAGGACGTGCACGACGCCGCCGTGGTCTCCATGCCGGACGAGTACCTCGGGGAACGCTCGTGTGCCTTCGTCGTCCCGCGAGGCCACCCGCCCCGGGGGCGCGAGTTGATCCGGTTCGTCCGACGTCGCGGGTTGGCCGGCTACAAGGTTCCCGACCGGGTCGAGTTCGTCGAGCGGTTTCCGCGGACCGGTGTCGGCAAGACCAGCAAGGCCGACCTGCGGGCCGCGATCGAACGGGAGCTGGTTCCTCACCTCCACGAGGAAAAGAAACGGGCCTGAGGACAGGCCTGCGACGACGAAGAGGTCATGATGGCGCTTCCCGCAATCGCACCGTACTCCGTGCCACGTCAGGAGGAACTCCCCGCCGATCGGGTCGACTGGCGGCTCGAACCGGACCGGGCCGTGCTGCTCGTCCACGACATGGAGCGGCATTTCGTGGATGCCTTCACCCCGGACAGCGAGCCGCTCGACGAGGTCGTGCCCAACATCGGCGCACTGGCCGGTGCGGCCAGATCGTCCGGGGTGCCGGTCGTCTACAGCGCTCAGCCGAGTGGTCAGACCCCCGAACAACGGGGGCTGCAACTGGAGTGGTGGGGGCCCGGCGTCTCCGATCCGGACCAGGAAGCCATCATCGGCGAGCTGGCGCCCGGTCCGGAGGACGTGGTGCTGACCAAGTGGCGCTACAGCGCCTTCCAACGCACCGAGTTGCGCGAGATGATGCGGGCCTGGGGCAGGGACCAGCTCGTCATCACCGGCATCTACGCCCACATCGGCTGCCTGATGACCGCGGCCGAGGCGTTCCAGCAGGAAGTACGAGCCTTCTTCGTGGCCGATGCCGTCGCCGACTTCTCCGAGCAGGACCACAGGATGGCGGTGTCCTACGCCGCGAAGCGGTGCGCCGTGGTGCGCTCGGCGAACCGGGTGCTGGCGGAGCTGGTGGGCGAACACACCGCCGCGGTGTGAGCCGCGCGATTCGAGAGCAGTGGTGAGGAATGAGTGACGATTCGACGTTGACGCGCGACGGTGTGCGAGCCGAGATCGCCGAGTTGCTCTACGAGGACCCGGCCGAACTCACCGATGACGAGGATCTCGTCGACTTCGGTCTGGACTCGGTGCGGATCATGAGCCTCGTCGAGCGTTGGCGCAAACGCGGCGTGAAGATCACCTTCGCCGAGCTGGCCGAGCGCTCGACGCTGGCCGAGTGGTGGGAGGTCCTGGAAGCCCGGTGACCGGGCCGTCCCGAACTCGATGGCGGGTGATGAACGCGTCGTCGTGGCGGTCACACCGCCACGACGACGCGTTCACCCTTCGGGACGGTCCCGGTCAGTTTCCGGGCCAGGGCACCTGAGGGGACCGGTAGTAGTCGATGCCGAGCTGTTCCCACCGGGGAGCCTGGGCGGCCAGTCGCTGACGATAGGCCTGCCAGTCGTGCTTGCTCGCCGGGGACCAGCCGATCTCGGCGATACCGGGCAGGCGCGGGAAGGCCATGAACTCGACCTGGTCGAGGTTGGCCAGCGTCTCGGTCCACATCGGGGCCTCGACGCCCAGGATCGCCTCGTCCGGCACGTCGGGCAGGAACGTCGCGGGATCCCACCGGTAGGAGTCCCGGACGGTGCTGTACCCGGCCCAGTCCAGCCCGAGCTCGGTGTCCTCGTTGTACTTCATGTCGATGTAGGCCTTGTTCGCCGGGGACATGAGGATCTTGTTCCCGTTGGCGGCGGCCTCGACCATCTCCGGCGCGGAGTTCTCGGTGTGCCAGTACTGCACCACCGAGCCCTTCGGGGGAGTGGCCTTGGCGTACTCGCTCCAGCCGACGGCGGTCTTGCCGTACTTCTCGACCAGGGGCAGCACGCGGGACATGAACTTCTTGTAGTCGGCCTCGCTGGTCGAGTGCGCCTCGTCACCACCTATGTGCAGGTACGGGCCGGGGGTCATGGCGGCGACCTCGCGGATCACGTCCTCGACGAACCGGTAGGTGACCGGTTCGTCGATGCACAGCGAGCTGAACCCGACCTCGATACCCGTGTACGGAGGAGGCGCCGTCCCGTCGCAGTTCAGCTTGTCGTAGGAGGACAGCGCGGCGTTGGTGTGGCCGGGCAGGTCGATCTCGGGAACGATGGTGACGTTGCGCGCGGCGGCGTAGTCGACGATCTCGCCGTACTCCTGCTTGGTGTAGTACCCGCCGGGCGTGCCACCGACCTCGGTGTCGCCCCCGTGGGTCGTCAGCCGGGGCCAGCTGTCGATCTGGATGCGCCAGCCCTGGTCGTCGCTGAGGTGCAGGTGCAGGTAGTTGACCTTGTACAGCGCGAGGTGGTCGATGTAGCGCTTGACCGAATCGACGCCGTGGAAGTGCCGCGCGACGTCGAGCATCGCGGCGCGGTGTTCGAAGCGGGGCCGGTCGGTGATCTCCCCACCGGGGATCGTCCAGGGCCCGGACCGCTCACTGTCGCTTTCGATCGTGGCCGGCAACAGCTGGCGCAGCGTCTGCATCCCGTTGAACAAGCCGTCACCGGTGGTGGCGCGGATTGTCACGGAGTCGTCGTCGATCCGCAGTCGGTAACCGGCTCGCCCGAGCTCGGCGCGGGAACCGTCCAGCCGTAGCGAGATGCCCCCGGTCTCGTCTTCACCCTCGTACTTGGCCGCGTCGTGCTTGATCGGCAGGGCGAACCCGGTGGCGGGTCGCAGCAGCTCCCGCAGTCGGTTCGCCACCCGCTTGGCGGAGGACGCCTGCTTGTCGATGTGAATGCTGGTGTGCCCGGTCAGTCGGTACTGCTCGCCGCTCGCCGGTTCGACGGACACTGGTGCGGGGATCACGTCGTACAGCGACGACTCGGAGAGTTGCGCACCGCTGGCGGTCGAGAACATGCCCGCCGTCATGATCGCGCTCGCTGCCAGCGCCAGGGTCACCGAAGCGCGTCGCGGGAAGGGCGTACGTCCTGATCCGGCTCCTGTCGGTGCCGCTGTCCGCGGCTGTGCTCGGTTCATGGTCGTTTCCGTGCTTCCTGTCGGAAATGGTCCGATAAGGTATAGACCAAAGTTGCGCAGGCTGCATATCGGCCATTCGGAGTACGGGGATCCCGCGGTGCCGGGCACGGCGGGAATGGTCGCGGTCGGGGAGTCGTTCGTGCCGACGAGCGCTTTCGGCGAAGCCGAACGGTCGGACCCGTCGGTGCTGCTGGTCGCGTGAGAGGGCGATGAGGACGCTCGCCGCACGGGAGCGACCGCTGGGCGCCGGACGAACGCACCACCAAGACAACGTGTTCTCGGTCACACATAATCGGGGAGGGGAGTTCACGAGCTAACGCTCGCTCCGGTCCTCCCGATAGTCGAAACGGAGGTGCTACGACTGATGCGCACGGAGACGCGGCCGACGGCGGAGGAATCCGACAGTAGCGGCGAGCTGCCCACCACGCCGTGCAGCGTGGTGTGGAGCGGCGGTCATTCGTACGTACTCGAAGGCGTCGGTGGCCGCTCCCTCTGGGCGGGCGTGGACGACCGCGGTCGTCCACGGTTTCTGACCGACGCCGAACTCGCGAGCCGTGGTTGGTCGCGCCCGCGGTGACGAGTTCACGAGGTGATCCCGCCACGGGCGCCTCGGAGTTTCACGGAGGCGATGTGGGACCCTGAACCGTACGGACGTCGCCGGATGTCCGAAATCGGGCCGATTACGGGCGGGGCGGTCACGCAGCGGTTCAGGGGAGGGGCGTGGTGCAGGACACCGACGGCACCACGGCAGGATCCCACTCCGGGGGCGCGGGGGAACGTGCCCCGGGGTTCGAGCGGATCAAGGAAGCCGCGGTGGGTGTCTGGGACGATCCGTGGTGGACCGTTCCGAACTTTCTCAGCGCCCTCCGGCTGGCGGGCGTCCCACTGTTCCTGTGGCTGCTGCTGGGGCCGCACCACGACCTGCTGGCGTTGCTGATGCTGGTGGTCAGTGGCGCCACCGATTGGTTGGACGGCAAGCTGGCCCGCTGGTTGAACCAGTACAGCCGCATCGGGCAACTGCTGGATCCCGCGGCCGACCGGCTCTACATCATCGCGACCCTGGTCGCGTTCGTGATGCGTGATGTCGTCCCGTGGTGGGCCGCGTTGTTGCTGATAGCTCGCGACCTCGTGCTCACCCTGTGTCTGCCCGTGCTGCGTTACTACGGATACGAGCCACCCGACGTGCACTACCTGGGCAAAGCGGCGACTTTCTGCCTCATGTACGCCTTCCCCCTGCTGCTGCTCCTCCAGGGGGACTTCTCCTTCGACGCGGTCGTGCGACCCTTCGCCTACGCCTTCACGTGCTGGGGCGGAGCCCTGTACCTGTGGGCCGGGGTGCTCTACCTGGTCCAGGTCTTCTCGGCCGTGCGGGCGGCCCACGCCACCCGTGGTTGAGCGTCGCCACGTCTTGCGGGCCCTGCCACCGGCCCAATACGCTCGTCGAGCCCACGCGATCACAGCGGCGGGAAGAGCAGTCTGGCTAGGAAGGCGGGAAGGTGGCTCCGGAAGGAACCAGGTACACCCGAGAGCACGAGTGGGTCTCGCCCACCGGCCGGGACACGGTGCGCATCGGCATCACCGACTACGCGCAGCAGCAGCTGGGCGACGTGGTCTTCGTGGACCTTCCCCAGGTGGGGGAGCGACTCACCGAATCCGCGACGATCGGTGAAGTCGAGTCGACCAAGAGCGTCTCCGACCTGTACGCGCCCGTGGCGGGTGAGGTCGTGGCCCGCAACGAGCTGCTCGACGACCGCCCCGAACTCGTCAACACGCAGCCCTACGGCGACGGGTGGATGGTCGAGTTGCGCCTGGACGATTCCGGTGCGCTCGAGAACCTGCTCGACGAGGCGGCTTATCGCACGGTGCTCGAGCAAGGATGACGCGGTGGTCGCGCCGAAAACGGCGGAGTCGATGTTGGGAGTCGCGCGCGGAGCGTCGTCGGCGACGCGGTACGTTGGGTAACACTGGCACGACCCATCCGCTTAGAGGAGAGCTCAGGTGAGCACGAACGACGGGCCCGGCGACGTACCGCCGGAGCAGTCATCGGAGACCACCTCGGTCTTCAGGCCCTTCCTCTCGGAGCAGGAGAGCACCGAGAGCGCGCCCTCGGAGTCTGCCGCGTCCGGGGTCGATTCGCTGCCCGCCGGGTCCGCCCTGCTGGTGGTCAAGCGTGGTCCGAACGCGGGTTCGCGCTTCCTGCTCGACCGGGAGACCACCAGTTCCGGACGTCATCCGGACAGCGACATCTTCCTGGACGACGTCACGGTCTCCCGCAGGCACGCCGAGTTCCGGCGCGAGGGCAATGACTACGTGGTCGTCGACGTCGGCAGCCTCAACGGCACCTACGTCAACAGGGAGCCGGTGGACACATCGGTGCTGGCCAACGGTGACGAGGTGCAGATCGGCAAGTTCCGCCTGGTGTTCCTGACCGGGCCCGCTGACGGAGGACAGGGCGCCTCGTAGCGCCGGACCGGAAGGCGACGGCGCAGGGGCGGTGCCAGGTACCGCCCCGGCGAACTGGACTTGGTCCGGATACGGCGATGAGCGCGGTGTGGTCCGGCCCACCGCGCCCGCCAACGTGCGATTGGAAATCCGCTGTCGGGTACCCGGTGTATTGTGCGGGTGCTGTTGGCAGGAAGCAGCGGTCCACGGAGTGGGAATGGTGCGGTTGGCGGTGGCCGAGACAGGGCATCTTCGCCGTATCGCAGGTAGCGTCGAAGGCGTCGGTGCGCGATCCTCGGAGAAGAGGTCACGCTTCGACGCGCTGGAGGAGGCGATTGGACGATGAGCAGTGAGATGCGCGTCGTCGGCGTGCGAGTGGAACTACCAGCCAACCAGCCGATCCTGCTGCTACGTGAAACCGAGGGCGAGCGGTACTTGCCGATCTGGATCGGCTCGGTGGAGGCTACGGCCATCGCGCTCGAACAGCAGGGTGTACGTCCGGCCAGGCCGCTGACACACGACTTGCTCAAGGACGTGATCGGGTCCCTCGGACGGGATCTGGAGCAGGTCCGTGTCATCGACCTCCAAGAGGGCACGTTCTTCGCCGAACTCGTCTTCGACGGGGACGTGCGGGTCTCGGCCCGTCCGAGCGATTCGGTGGCCCTCGCGTTGCGAGTGGGCGTGCCGATCCACGCCGACGAAGCCGTGCTCGACGAGGCGGGCCTGCTGATTCCCGACGAGCAGGAGGACGAGGTCGAGAAGTTCAAGGAATTCCTGGACTCGGTCTCGCCGGAGGACTTTCGCGGGGCCGATACGTGACGACGTCGTCGCGCCGGGACGGTCCTCCGGCCGGGCGTCGGCGGCGTGCCGGAATGCGGCCGGCGCCCGGCCGCGTGTCACGTTGACCGTCCGCACGGCCGGATCTACCGTGGACACATCCTCACCGAGGGTGGGCCCGCAGTGGACGGCCCCGAATCCGACATCGGCGACCTTCGGCGTGAAAGCTCGGGTCGCAGGCGGCCTGCGGCATGTCGGGGGAGGGAGGTAGGCGTGGTCGAACAAGCACCCGATGCCGAGCAGGGGGAGCTGTTCGCCGACTCCTCGTTGCCGGACGCGCTGGTCGGTTATCGTGGTTCCGCCGCCTGTCAGATAGCGGGTATCACCTACCGCCAGCTCGACTACTGGGCGCGTACCTGCCTGGTCGGGCCCTCGATCCGACTCGCGGAGGGGTCGGGATCGCAGCGCCTGTACTCGTTCAAGGACCTCCTGGTGCTCAAGGTCGTCAAGCGGCTGCTGGACACCGGAGTCTCGTTGCACAACATCCGGGCGGCAGTGGAGCACCTCCGCCACCGGGGCGTGCGGGATCTGGCCGGCATCACCCTGTTCAGCGACGGAACGACGGTCTACGAGTGCACTTCCGCCGAGGAAGTGGTCGATCTGCTGCAAGGGGGGCAGGGAGTGTTCGGGATCGCGGTCAGCGGTGCGATGCGCGAGATCAGCGGCACGATCCGCGACTTTCCCGCCGAGCGCGCCGACGGTGCCGAACAATCCGTCCATGTCCACGACGAGTTGTCCCGACGGCGTCAGGACCGTCACATCGGCTGACGTATCGGGTAGGCTGCACACCAGTCGCAGACCCCGTGCGGGAGAGTTCGCTTCCGGTCCGGAACCGGAGGCGGCGCCGAAGGAGCAACTACTCCCCGACAACCTCTCAGGCCTCTTGGACCGCGCGGGCGAGATACCTCTGGAAAGAGGGTTCGACGCAAGGAGGCGCGGACCCCGCCGACGGTGCAAGTCCGGCTCGCCGCCGGGCGAAGCTCTCAGGCGTCCGCTTCGCGGACATTGACAGAGGGGGAGGGCAGTACTCGCCGCGAGTGCTGCCGCCCCTGGCTGTAATGCCGCGATGAGCGAGGTTTGGCGATGACCGATGTGACCAACGACCGTATCCCCCTGGCCGCGCTGGAGCACGGCACTCCGTTCGCCCAGCGCCACGTCGGGCCGATGCCCGCGGAGCTGGCCCACATGCTCGACGTGATCGGGGTCGGTTCGCTGGAGGAACTGGGCGAGCAGGCCGTCCCCGCCGGTATCCGCGAGCGGGACCTGAATCTGGCGCTCCCGGAGCCGGCGACCGAGGCCGAGTCGCTCGACGAACTGCGCGGACTGGCCGAGCGGTGCCACCCGCACGCCGAGATGATCGGCCTGGGCTACTACCCCACGATCACCCCGCCGGTGATCCGGCGCAACGTGATCGAGAATCCCGCCTGGTACACCGCCTACACCCCCTACCAGCCGGAGATCTCGCAGGGCAGGCTGGAGGCCCTGCTGAACTTCCAGACGATGGTGGCCGATCTCACCGGTGTTCCGGTGTCGAACTCCTCGATGCTCGACGAGTCCACGGCCGCGTCCGAGGGCATGACCCTGGTGCGGCGTGCCGGGCGAGCTGCCTCGTCCCGTTTCGTCGTCGACGCCGACACACTGCCACAGACGCTTTCCGTGCTGCGCACGCGGGCCGAGCCGCTGGGCATCGAAGTGGTCGTGGCGGACCTGTCCGAGGGCGTGGCCGGGCTGCCGGAGGGTGACTTCTTCGGTGCGCTGCTAGCCTACCCGGGTGCCTCGGGCGCCCTGCGCGACCACGAGGAGTTGATCTCCGAGATCCACCGCAGGGGCGGTATGGCCATCGTCTCCTCCGACCTGCTCGCGCTGACCCTGGTGCGCTCGCCCGGCGAGATCGGTGCCGACGTGGTGGTCGGTAACACCCAGCGCTTCGGAGTGCCGATGGGCTTCGGGGGCCCGCACGCCGGCTACATGGCGGTGCGCAAGGGACTGGAACGCCAGTTGCCCGGCCGGCTGGTCGGGGTCAGCGTCGACGCCGACGGCAACCAGGCCTACCGGCTCGCGCTGCAAACCCGGGAACAGCACATTCGTCGGGAGAAGGCCACCAGCAACATCTGCACGGCCCAGGTCCTGCTGGCCGTGGTGGCTTCCATGTACGCCGTCTACCACGGCCCCGAAGGACTGCGGGCGATCGCGACCCGGGCGCACCGCATGGCCACCGTGCTGGCGACGCGGTTGCGCGAGGGTGGCGTTGAAGTCGTGCACTCCGATTTCTTCGACACCGTGCTCACCAGGGTGCCGGGGCGTGCCGACGAGGTGGTCGCCGCGGCCAGGGACGCGGGCATCAACCTCCGTCGCGTCGACGCCGACCACGTGGGCGTGAGCTGCGACGAGACGACGACCCGCGGACGGCTCACCGCGGTGTGGCAGGCGTTCGGGCTGGACCGCGGAGAGCTCACCGACATCGACGAGCTCGACGCGCGGGTCCCGGACGCGTTGCCCGGGGTGCTGCACCGCGAGTCGGAGTACCTGACCCACCCGGTGTTCCACCAGCACCGTTCGGAGACCTCGCTGCTGCGCTACCTGCGCCGCTTGTCGGACTCCGACGTGGCGCTGGACCGCAGCATGATCCCGCTCGGATCCTGCACGATGAAGCTCAACGCCACGGCGGAGATGGAGCCCATCACCTGGCCCGCCTTCGCCGAGCTGCACCCCTTCGCGCCCGCCGAGGACGCCGAGGGGCTGCTGCGCGTCGTCGAGGATCTGCAGACCTGGTTGTCGGAGATCACCGGTTACGACGCGGTGAGCCTGCAGCCCAACGCGGGCAGTCAGGGCGAGTTCGCCGGTCTGCTGGCCATCAGCGCCTACCACCACGACCGCGGTGAGTCCGAGCGAGACGTGTGCCTGATCCCGGCCAGCGCGCACGGGACGAACGCCGCCAGCGCCGTCATGGCCGGGATGCGGGTCATCGTCGTGCGGTGCGACGATTCCGGCAACATCGAGATGGACCACCTGCGCGAGGTCGTTGACGCCCACCGGGACGACCTCGCGGCCATCATGGTCACCTACCCGTCCACGCACGGGGTCTACGAGGACACGGTCCAGGAGGTCTGTGGGCTGGTGCACGATGCGGGCGGGCAGGTCTACGTCGACGGCGCCAACCTCAACGCGCTGATCGGGCTGGCGCGGATGGGCAAGTTCGGTGCCGACGTCTCGCACCTGAACCTGCACAAGACGTTCTGCATCCCGCACGGTGGCGGTGGTCCCGGCGTGGGGCCGATCGGGGTCCGCGAGCACCTCTCGCAGTTCCTGCCGAACCACCCGTTGCAGCCGATGGCAGGCCCTGAGACGGGTGTGGGTCCGATCAGTGCCGCCCCGTGGGGCAGCGCCTCGATTCTGCCGATCTCGTGGGCCTATGTGCGAATGATGGGTTCGGACGGGCTGCGCCGTGCCACGCTGACCGCCGTCGCGGCGGCGAACTACGTCGCTCGGCGTCTCGACGACCACTTCCCGGTGCTCTACACCGGCGCGGGCGGGTTCGTGGCCCACGAGTGCATCCTCGACCTGCGCCAGATCACCAAGGACGCCGGCCTGTCCATCGACGACGTCGCCAAGCGATTGGCCGACTACGGACTCCACGCGCCGACGATGTCGTTCCCGGTGGCGGGCACGCTGATGGTCGAGCCGACCGAGAGCGAGAACCTCGCCGAGCTGGACCGGTTCTGCGAGGCGATGATCGCGATCCGCGCCGAGATCGACAAGGTCGCCTCCGGGCAGTGGCCCGTCGACGACAACCCGTTGTGCCACGCTCCGCACACGGCCGTTTCCCTGGCGGGGGAGTGGGACCACGCCTACGATCGGCGGACCGCCGCCTACCCGATGATGGGCGCCGGTACGGACAAGGTGTGGCCCACGGTGCGTCGTATCGACGGGGCCAAGGGCGACCGCAACCTGGTTTGCTCGTGCCCGCCGCTGTCGGCCTACGAAGGGTGACCCGGAGTGCTCCCGATGAGGCCGTGCACTACCGTGGAAAACTTCACGTGACCGGCTCCGAGAGGAGTTGAACAATGCTGACCATCAGCGAAAGCGCCGCCGAGGTCATCAAGGTGGTCTTGTCGGGTAGTGACTCCGCCGAGGAGGCCGGGCTTCGGATCGCCGGAGGCGAGGAAACACCCGAGGAGCTTCAGGCCTCGGTCGCCACCGGCCCAGAGGGCGGCGACCAGGTTATCGAACAGGAGGGCGTGCGCGTTTTCCTGGACGAGCGTGCCGCTTCTGCACTGGGTGACAAGACCCTGGACGCGGAGAAGGACGACAGCGGTGAGGTCGGCCTGACAGTTCGCGAGTGAACGACGAGACCCGCCGGGACGGCTTCGGCTCCCGGCGGGTCTCGTTTCTCAGGCTCCGGTCGCTGCCGGGGCTGGTTCGGCCCAGTCGAGCAGGCCGCGACAGGTATCGATCAGTCGTCGACGCAGCGGTGCTGCTTCCTCGCTGAAGGCCCGCTGCTGCCGGACGTAGTCGGCTCGTCCTTCGGGCGTCTCGATGGGCACGGGCTCGTAACCGAGCTCCCGGAGATCGTAGGGGCTCGCCCTCATGTCGAGCTCGCGGATGCGGGCGGCCAGTTCGAAACAGTCGGCCACGAGCTCCGACGGGACGAACGGCTCCAACTTGTACGCCCACTTGTACATGTCCATGTTGTTGTGCAGACAACCCGGCTGTTCCAGTCGTGTCTGGTCCTCGCGGCGGGGTTGCAGTTCGTTGCGAGGCCGGGCCGGTTCGCTGAAGAACCGGAAGGCGTCGTGATGGCTGCACTGGATCCGCATCGACTCGACGACCTCGTCTGTGCCCTGACCGCCCAAGCGCAGCGACCGGTCGGCGTGTCGCTTGTCGTCCTCACCGACGCGGTAGACCATCGCCCACTCGTGGAGACCGAAGCAGCCCAGCTGCGCCGAGCGCGACTCGACGGCCGTCAGCAGCGAGAGAACGAACTCCACGGTGCTCCGCCGGGTGGGAGTCAGCGCCGCCCGATCGAGCGCGACACCCTCCGAGGTCTCGACGTACCCGCGCCGGTCGAGGAACTCCTGGCCGTGGGCCAACGCCACGCCGTACCCCGGATGCCACCGCTCCAACCGAGCGGGTCTGTGCGAGTAGTAGGTGAACAGGAAGTCCATCACCGGGTGCTTCCGGCCGTGCTGCTGCCGCTGCCGGTGGGGCCCGGTGTACACCTTCACGCGCTGCTGATGCGCCTGTTGTCGCTCTCGCCATTCGTCTTCAGCGAGGACAGTCACGTAATTTTCCCTCTCTTCAGGTCAGCACCGAGTCAGCACGGTCAATCCTAGTCAGCACCGACCGGTCGCAAAGCATCCCGCATCTCTGCTCGGGAGCATCCCCGGGCAGGCGCCCGCAGATGGCGACCGCGGCGCTGATGGACTTGATCTCGCGGAGCCGCAGGCCGGAGGCGAAACGGTGCAAGTGGTGGGTGCCCGGTGAGCAGGCACAAGGAAGCCCCTGCCGCTCTACCGGGGCACGACAGGGTCAAAGCTTTCAGCGGCTCCTCGGAGCCTTCGAAGACGTTCGGACCCTTCTCCGGCTCCCTCAGGGCCGCCGACGGGTTGTCGAGCGCACTCGCCGACTCGTGACACTGCCACTCGGGGAGGCTGTTGTTCTCCAGGTCCACCACGGCGTTCCCGAGAGCGGCCATAGCGAGCGGGACCAACCACCTGCCTCTCCGCTGTTCACGACTGTTCCCCCTTCAGGGACGAGTGGCAGTCCGTGCACGTCGGTGTCGGCAGCCAGTCGATCTCGGACGGTCCGGCCATCGGCACCTCTTCGACCCCGCACACGGACGTTCCGAACTTACGGCCGTCCCCCTTCCGGCCGCCCTTGAACGCGTGCCGCGTCCCGTGCGGCCCCCTCTCGTCCCCGAGCACGGGGAGCCAGTAGTGGTACCGGCTCCCCGTGCGGTGTCCTGACTGCTTCCGTACCGCTCCTTGCTGGGCTAAATAGTGACAATTGAGACAAAACTAGGCTAAATCTGTATAACGAGCCAATAAGGGCGCGCACGCCGTTCGAGCGTTATACCGTCAAACCATGACGAGTGAGCCGGTGACGACGGGAGCGCTAGCGAGGGCACTCGGGTTGTCTCGCCGGTCGATCGCCCGGTACGCGGAAGCTGGCCAGATCACCCCGGAGTTCACCACTCCCGGTGGGCACCATCGCTGGGACGCGGACAAGGTTCGCCAGCAGCTACGCGACCAGTCCCCTCGACTCCGGTAGCCGACCCGCAAGTGGCTCTCACGAATCCGTGGAACGGCGACAGACGGACGATCGTCCGAGGTCAAGGTAGACACGGGTCCACAGCCGTGCGGAACCCGGTTGGAGCGGGTGAATCTCGCGCGCCACTCGGGTCCGGACAGCACCGACATCGAGTCGGACACTGTGGCCGGGCTGGTTCAGGCGACGTGGGTGCTGTCGCGGACGGTGCCGACGTACTCCTCCACGAGGTCCTCCAGCGCGACCACGCCCAGCGGGGTGCCGGAGGCGTCGACGGCCGTGGCGAGGTGGCTGCCGGTGCGACGTAGTGCGGTGAGGGCGTCGTCGAGACGAGCCTGCACCCGCACCGTCGGAAGGTCGCGCACGCGTGCGGGTTCCACCGGTGTCTCCGGCCTGTCGCCGGCCTGGTCGAGCACGTCCTTGATGTGCAGGTAGCCGAGCAGTCCGCTGTGATCGGTGCGAACGGGGAACCGGGAGAAGCCGGTGGCCGACACGGCGTTCTCGACGTCTCCCAGGGTCGGATCGCCGGGGAGGGTCGTCAGCTTCCGCATGGGCACGAAGACCTCGCTGACCGTGCTCTGCACCGAGGACAGGGTCTTGGCCAGCCGGTGGTGTTCGGACTGGTCGATGAGGCCCTCGCGGCGCGATTCCACCAGCAGTTCGGCCAGTTCCGAGGACGTGTAGGCGGTCTCCAGGTCGTCCTTGGGCTCGACCCGGAGCAACCGGAGCACTCCGTTGGCCATCATGTTGAACAGCGCGATGAGCGGTCGCGCCACCTTGACGAAGGCCACCAGCAGGGGCACGAACCACAGGGCCAACCGCTCCGGATCGGCGATGGCCAGGTTCTTGGGCACCATCTCGCCGATCAGCACGTGCAGTATCACCACCAGGGCCAGCGCGACCACGAAGGCCGTCCCGTGCAGCAGCGCGTCGGGCACCGGCAGGCCGCCGACGAGTTTTTCCAGCTGGTGAGCCACGGCCGGTTCCCCGAGCCGCCCCAGACCCAGCGAGCACAGCGTGATGCCGAGCTGGGCGCTGGTCAGCATCAACGAGCCTTCCTGGCTGGCGTTGATGACCGTGTGCGCCCGGCCGACGCCCTGCTCGCGCAGGGCTTCCAGCCGATCGCGGCGCGAGGACAGCAACGAGAACTCCGCGCCGACGAACAGGGCGTTGCACAGCAACAGCAGCAGGCTCAGTACGAGGGCGAAGGTGTCGCTCATCGGGCCACCTCCCGCACGCCCTCGGGCCTGTCGCCGGCGGGGGCCGTCGTGCTGTCGTGCTCACGGGCCAACCGCAGTTCGGCGATGCGGTTCCGGTCCATGCGGGTGACCATCAGTCGCCAGCGACCGCTGTCGATGCCGTCTCCGGCCACCGGGATCCGGCCGAGTTCGGCCAGCACGAGTCCGGCCACCGTCTCGTAGTCGCCCTCGGGCATCTCGAAGCCCGTCGCCTCCCGGAGTTCGTCGGAGCGGAGAAGCCCCGAGACGAGCCACGTCTCGCGGCCCGCGGAGCGCACGGCTGCCGTCTCGCGGCGGTCGTGCTCGTCGCGGACGTCGCCGATGATCTCCTCGACCACGTCTTCGAGGCTGACGATGCCCGCCGTGCCGCCGTACTCGTCGACGACGAGGGCCAGCTGCAGCCCGGAACCCCGCAGTCGGTTCAGCAGCGCGTCACCGTCGAGGGTTTCGGGGACCGTCGGGACGGGCCGGGTCAGCGATCCCACGCGAGTGGTCTCGCGCTGATTCTGACCCACCCCGAAGGCCTGTTTGACGTGGATCACGCCGTGCACGTCGTCGAGGTCGCCACCGTGGACCGGGAACCGGGAGAACCCGGTCCGGCGGGCCAGGTCGAGCAGGTCCAGGACGCAGTCCTTCGCCGACAGCGACTCGACCTTCACACGCGGGGTCATCAGTTCGGCGGCGGTGCGCTCGCCGAAGCGCAGGGACTTGTCCATGAGCTCGGCGGTGGACTCGTCGAGGGTGCCGTGCTCGGCGCTGGAACGCACGATCGAGCCGAGCTCCTCGGCCGAGCGGGCCGAGCGCAGTTCCTCCTGGGGTTCGACGCCCAGCCGGCGCACGACCCAGTTGGCGCTGTTGTTCATCCCATCGATGAGCCAGCGAAAGATCAGCGAGAACCGCGAGTGGTAGCCGGCCACCGCCCGGGCCGTGGGCAGCGAACGAGCGATGGCCAGGTTCTTGGGCACCATCTCACCGAAGACCATCGACAGGGTCGTGGCCAGCAGGATCGCCAGCGCCAGCGCCAGCGGTACCGCGACCGACTCCGGAATCCCCAGAGCCGTGAACACCGGGCGCACCAGGTCGCCGATGAGGGGTTCGGCCACGTAGCCGGTGACCAGGGTGGTCAGGGTGATCGCGACCTGGGCGCCGGAGAGCTGGAACGACAGCGAGCGGTGAGCGCGCTGCACGGTCTTGGCCCGCCGGTCGCCGACTTCGGCCACGTGCGCGTCGACCGCGCTCCGCTCCAGCGAGGTCAGGGAGAACTCGGCAGCCACGGCCAGCGCGGTGCCGAGGGTGAGCACGGCGACGAACAACAGTCCCAGAACCGCTATCAGGACGTCCATCAGCGGCTACCTCGCAGCGTGTTCGCCGCTGGGCGCACGTCGCCGCGGTGTTCGGAGGCGCCGGGTCTTCGACCCGGCCCGATACTGCCGTCGTCAGTCGAGTGTGCCTCGGGCACCGACGTTGTCACTCCTCTACGGAAGGGCTTACGAGGTATGTCCTCCATTGTATCCCGAGCGCGGCAGCGGAGGAGGAGGCCTTCGCCACCGGACTCAGGGGCGGCGTCCGAGCAGCGCCAGCAGCCGGGTTTGCCCGCCCGCGTCGGGAGTGACCGGCTGCGGGGGGTCGAAGATGCCCAACCCCTGCATGGACTGCACGTGGGGGGAGAACACGGAGTGCACGGTCTCCACCAGCTCGGGGTCGAGTTCGTCGTCGATCTCCAGGCCACGCGCCAGGTCCCAGGCGTGCACGGTCAGATCCAGGGTCATCTGCCAGCCGTAGTCCTCGGTGCGGATCTTTCCGCCGGTGACGTGGACCTGTCCCCTGACGGCCTTAGGGGCGTCCCAGGCGGCTCGGGCCGCCGCGCTCGCCTCCGCCCACGCCTCGATCGGATCGGAGCCGAGCTGGTCGCCGTCGAAGCGGTCGCCCACCTGCTCCAGGGTGGCCCCGTCCAGCAGCCAGGGTGCCCAGAGCTGCTCGCTCACGAGGTGGTTGAGCAGGTCACGGACGTTCCACTCGGTGCAGGGGGTCCGGTTGTCCCACTGGTCCTCCCGCATCCGACGCACCCGGCTGTCGAACTCGCGCATGGCGGTGCGGTGCGCGGGGAGTAGCTCCATGGTGTCCTCCGGCAATCAGGCGGTTACATAAAGTGACAAAATAAGGGGTTTCCTTCACCCGTTTGCCTGCGGGCGCTACCCCGATAAGCAGAGTGTAGGTACCTGGTGTAGACCTTTGTTTGCTTAAGTGTAATCCTTTCGGGTGTTCCCGGTGCCCTGCGCCGCTACGGACAGTTGTAGCCTCCCCCACAGTCTGAGTGGCTACAGCCACCATGCACACGTACGAGAGGACGTGATCGTGAACACCTCCACGGTTGCGGACCAGCCCGAGGGTAAGGGCTTCTTCGGCCAGCCCCCGGGCCTGTCCACGCTGTTCTTCACCGAGATGTGGGAACGGTTCTCCTACTACGGTATGCGCGCCATCCTGGCGCTGTACCTCTACACCACGGTCGCCGAAGGTGGCCTGGGCATCGATGAGAGCATCGCTCTGCCGTTGGTGCTGACCTACGGTTCCGCTGTATACCTGACCGGTGTTGCCGGTGGCTGGCTGGCCGATCGCATGCTCGGGTCGCAGCGAGCCATCTTCTACGGTGGCGTTCTGATCATGCTCGGCCACGTCTGCATGGCCATCCCCGGCGGTCTTGCCGCACTGGGAGCTGGGCTCGTGCTGATCGTGCTCGGCACCGGTCTTCTGAAGCCGAATGTCTCCAACGTGGTGGGCGGCCTCTACTCCAAGGAGGACACACGCAGAGACGCCGGCTTCTCGATCTTCTACACGGGCATCAACATCGGTGCCTTCATCAGCCAGATCCTCACACCGACCCTGCAGACCAACATCGGTTTCCACTGGGGTTTCGGTGCGGCCGCCGTCGGGATGGCTCTCGGCTTGGTTCAGTACGCTCTCGGACGCGGTCGTCTCGGTGCCGCGGGACGCCAACCGGTCAACCCCCTTCCTGCGGACAGCAGGGGACCGGTCCTGGCGCGGATCGCGCTCATCGCCGCAGTCCTGGCGCTCGTTCTCGTGGGGGCAGGAGCGCTGTGGGGCATCCTCGGGGTGGTCAACACGGTCACCGGTATCGCGATCATTCTGCCGCTGGCCTATTTCATCGTGATGTTCCGCAGTCAGCAGGTCACCAAGATGGAGCGGGACCGGCTGCTCGCCTACATCCCGCTTTTCCTGGCCACGGCCGTTTTCTTCATGCTTTTCGAACAGCAGGCCGCCACGTTGGTGGCGGTCACGGACTTCCAGACCGACACCAGCGTGTTCGGTTACGAGTTCCCGGTCGGGTGGTTCCAGTCGATTAACCCGTTGGCGATCATCATCCTCGCGCCCCTGTTCGCGGTGATGTGGACCAAGCTGGGTAACCGTCAGCCTTCCACGCCGGTCAAGTTCGTGGGTGGTCTGGTCTTCGTGGGGATCGCCTTCCTGTGGGTGGTGTTCTCGAGCCTGTTCACCAACGACGAGGGACTGCTCAACCCGTTCATGATCGGGTTCGTGTTCGTGTTGTTGACCATTGGTGAGCTCATGCTCTCGCCGGTCGGGCTCTCGGCGACCACCAAGCTGGCACCGCAGGCGTTCTCCTCGCAGACGATGGGGCTGTACTTCCTCGCTCCCGCTTTGGGGCAGGCCGTGGCGGCGCAGCTGGTGAAGCTGTATTCCGATGCCCATCAGAACCTGTACTTCGGTGGTGTGGGTCTGATGACCATCGTGCTGGGAGGCGTATTGCTTCTGCTGGCGCCGTGGATCAAGCGCTATATGCGGGGCGTGCTGTAGACCGTGTTTTCGTGGGGAGCTCGTTGTCGGGCGGGGCCCCACGGGGCATTGAGTAGTGCTTTTCGGTGTTTCATCGTTCTTGTTGGCATTGCTGCGGCGCGCGAATGATGGGGGCGCACAACCGAGTTGTGCGCTCCCATCATTCTTTGTGGGGCGCTCTCTCGTTCTTATTCTGTGGACCGAGCGTCCTGGGTAGGCCGGGAAGTGAAGTTTGATTTCGTGTCAGTGAAATTCCCAGCTGGATTTTACGCTTATGTCGGGTGGGAAAGCACGTTGCTGACGAGGTCTGCCCGGAGGGAATCCATTCGCCGGTGGTCCGCAGTCCCGATCCGGTTTTTGGGTCCTCCCAGGACGTGACAGCCCGGTATTCCCCGCGTGGGCCAGGTTGGCACCGGAAGTTATGTGTCATGTAAACCGCGTTGTGATCCAGCCAGACATCGCATCCTGGTGGTACTCCGGCTGTGGATGCCGGGGGTTCAACGGGATCTGCTGCAGCAGCGTTGGTGCTTCCCCATGAAACGGACCCGAGTGCTGTCAACGGCATCGTTGCAGAAGCGACCAGAGTCGCGGTGATCCAATTTTTGAGTCGTTTCATTTGTTTCCCTTGGATTGGATTGATTATTGTTGATCAATGCGGAGAACAGCATGGAGATATGACTGATGACAAGAGATTGATGCTTGGTTCCAGTGGTCTTTGCGACATCACCGGTTTCGAACAGATGAAGTGGTTGCCCGCCTGCCGAGCCGTCAGCGGGCCGAGGAGTTCTCGGACTCCTGGTGAGTGGTTCTACCGGCCTCCCGGGCCAGGTCTTCGAGCGTCTGGCTGACCCGGTCCAGCAGTTTGATGCTGCGGTGCAGCGAGGTGGGGCCGGTGTTCAGCGACTCGGCGATGTCGTGCAGGACTTCGGAGTGCTGCCGTGCGGGCCGCAGGGCGTCTTCGAAGTTCCGGTCCGCCCCGTCGGTCAGTGCCCCGGCCGCGTCGGCCAGCGCCCACAGCAGTTCCGCGACTCGGTTGCGGGTGTCCGCGTCGGACATCTCCACAGCCGTCGGTAGCACCACGGCCAGGTTGCGCACGTAGTAGGCACACCCGCTGATCAGCGTCAGCCACCGGCTGAGCTGGCTGCGGTGGGAGCGCCACCGGTAGGTGGTCAGTGGCCGAGCACGGTTGAGCAACTGCTGGAGCCGGTCGTCGAGATCCCGTACAGACTCACGCATCCCCGCGACGGTTTCTCCGGTGCTGGCGTCATTGCCGCTCTCGCGCAGCAGGTCGCGCAGACTCCCCAGGAACTCCCTGGAACGGGTCTGAACGACCGAGCTGGTTCGGGTCGGCAGGATCAGCACCGCAGCCAGCACTCCGGCCGCCGCACCCAGCGCGGTCTCCGCCAACCTGGTGCCCAGCACCGAGACGTCGAAGATCCCGAGGATTCCGTAGAGGATTCCCAGCAACGTGGTGATGAAGAAGGTCGCCACGGCGTAGGCGTAGCCGATGAAGTAGAAGGCCACGAACACGCACAGCAGCACCAGGGCGAACTCGAGCGGGGTGTTGCCGGTGACCTGGACGGCGACCAGGATCCCGAAGACCACCCCGAGCAGCGTTCCCACCGTTCGTTGCCAGGCGCGCACCAGCAGTTCGCCACGGCTGTTGGTGCTGATGAACACCACGAAAGCGGTGATCACCGCCCAGTACCAGCGGTTCGGGGAGACCAACTGTCCGAACACGATGGCCAGACCCGCCGCACAGGTGACCTGGACCGCCGTGCGGACCTCCTGCCGTTGCAGCCCGGTGCTCTCCGCTTCCTCCTCGCGTTCGGTCTCCTCCTGCTCCTCCTGCTCGGAGCTCTCGCTCGTGGCGGGGGAGGTCGAGCTGCTCCTGCCGAGTTCGGCGGTGGCCGCGGCGAGATCGGCCAGGCCGGCACCGAGTCGTCGGATCGTCATCGCCAGCTCGGCGGACTCCTCCCGCTCGACGCGGTCGGCCACCCGGTGGCTGGTTTCACGGACCTCGGCGGGGGTGGTGCGCACCACGTCCAGCAGGGAGCGCAGTGCCCGCGGCACCGTCGTACCGGGCTGGTCGATCGCCCGGAGCAGTGGCGTGAGAAGGTTCTCCGCGGCGAGCTCGATGTCGAGGATGCGCTGCCGCAGCTTCTCCCGACCGGACTCGTCGAGTCCCGTGAGCTGTTGCACGGTGCTCTCCAGCATCAGCGCCGTCTCGTTGAGCTGGGTCGAGCGGTTGTTCAGCTGCTTGCGCCGCTGCGTCGAACCGGGGTTCTCCGTCACGTCACGGACGGCGTGCAGGAGCGCGTACACCTGCGCTCGCAGGGTGCGCCGCCCCCGGTCGAGGATGCCCTGGGGATTGTCGGGCAGGACGACGAAGCGCAGCACGAAGGCGACCAGAGCCCCGCAGACACCGGCGAGCACCATGTACGGCAGCTGGGCGAAGCTCGGCTTCAGGAACATGGCGAAGAAATAGCCGAAGAAGCCGACCATTCCCAGCGCGAAGTACCGCGACCCGAACCGCCGGATGTAGGTGGCGACGAAAATCACCACCAGGAACACCAGTACCTTGACCACCGGTAACGGTTGGGTCGTGGTGGCCAGTAACAACGTCACGGCGGCCGGGAGTGGTACGAGCAGGGTGGTGATCCGGCGTTGGCGGTCGGTCTCGTCGTTGACCGCCACGATCGCCTGGATCGCCACGACCGCCCCGACGATCGCCGTGGGCAGGGGCTGCCCCCACCAGCCCAGCAGCGGGATCATGATCACTACGGTGAGCCCGACCGAGGACACCGCGCGCGTGGCCCGCCGCAGCCGCCTCAGGGCCGGATCGGAGGCGATGAAGCGGTTCCACCACTCGCTCCACATCCGTTGCCAGGCTCCTTTCCGTCGGCGCGCGCCCGGCCTCGGCGACTCTCCCTCGGCAACTCCTGGCGTGTGCGACAGTACGCGCCGCCGTGGTGATCGGCATCGTGTGAAACCGATGGCTCGCGGAGCTGGCGGGGAGTTCCGTGCCTGGAAGGCTCACCGGCCCCGGTGGCGGCGAACGCTCTCCTCGACGAGATCGAGGACCGGGTCGAGATCATCGGCGGGCAACCCCATGGCCAGGTGCGAGACCAGTCCCTCCAGGAAGAGTTCCAGGTAGGAGGTGAGGACGTCGACGTCGACGTCCTCGCGCAGGTTACCCGCACCGCGCTGCCATTTCAGCCGTTCGCGGGTGGCGGTGGTGAGCTGTTCGGAACGTTGTGCCCACCGTTGGCGAAAGTCCGTGTCCGTGCGCAGCCTGCGGGAGACCTCCAGGCGCGTGCCCAGCCAGTCGGCGCCGGGTGCCTCCGAGGTTCCCGGTTCCTCGAGCAGGTTGCGCATCACCTGCACCAGTCCCTGCTCGGCGACGACGTCGGCCATGCGCCCGGCATCGTCCTCGGCCAGGGCGAGGAACAGCGATTCCTTGTCCTTGAAGTGGTGGAAGATCGCGCCTCGTGAGAGCCCCGTGGCCTCTTCCAGCCTGCGTACCGTCGCGCCCTCGTAACCGTGCCGGGCGAAGCAGGCTCGCGAACCGTCCAGGATCTGGCGCCGGCGAGCTTGCAGGTGGTCGGAACTGACACGGGGCATGCGTCGCATGGTCCCAGTTTGTCGAACCGTTTTGCAATCCGTACGTACGTATTGTAAGTGGATTGTCGACAATGGAACCGTAATTAGCACAGCACGATGACGCCTGCAAGAGGGTGCGGGGCCGTGCTGCTGCCGGTAGCGTCGGTAATCAGTTCACTTCAGGTGGTGATCCACGTGACCGTGTCGATCGATTCCAGCGCCCACGAGTTTCCCGCTTCCCACGTAAGGACACGAGCCGATGCCGAGGCCTACGTCGCGTCGGTGTGTTTCAAGCACGGCCCGCCGCGACTGCTCGGCGTCGAACTCGAATGGACCGTCCACCATGCCGATGACCTCCGTCGTCCGCTCGACCCCGAGGCGCTGATCGAAGCTCTCGGATCGCACGCTCCGCGCTCCCTGGCCGCCTACAGCCCCCACGATCCGCTGCCCTGCGGATCGACGTTGACCGTCGAACCCGGTGGTCAGGTCGAGGTCTCCAGCAGTCCCGCCGAATCGTTGCGGACGCTGTTCGCCGCCGTCGCCGCCGACGCCGCCTACGTCGGGCGACTGTTCACCGCCGCCGGTTTCGTCCTCGGCGAGCAGGGCATCGACCCCTGGCGCCGTCCCCGCCGAGTGCTGCGGACCTCGCGCTATGCCGCGATGGAGTCCGCGTTCGACCGGATCGGCATCGACGGACGGTTGATGATGTGCAGTACCGCCGGCATCCAGGTGTGCCTGGACGCGGGGGAGCCCCATCGCGTGGCGTCCCGCTGGGCGGCACTGCACGCGCTGGGGCCGGTGATGATGGCGACTTTCGCCAACTCGCCCACCCTGTTCGGCGCGGACACCGGGTGGGCTTCGTCCCGGAGCCGTTCGGTGCTGCGTACCGATCCACCACGTACCCGTCCGGGGCCGATCACCGTCGACCCGGCGGCGAGCTGGGCCAAGAGGATTCTCGACACGGGCCTGGTGTGTCTGCGCTCCGAGGGCGAGGACTGGACCGTGCCCAGCGGGTTCAGCTTCGCGGAGTGGATCAGCGGCGGACTGCCGAGGCCGCCGACCGACGACGACCTCGACTACCACATGAGCACGGTCTTTCCGCCGGTGCGCCCACGCGGTTACCTGGAGGTGCGCTATCTCGACGCCCAGCCGGGGCAGGACTGGATGCTGCCCGCGGCGGCGCTGATCGCCCTGTTCCGCTCGGAGACGACCGTCGACGCCGTACTGGAACTGGCCTCTCCCGCCGCGGGCCGCTGGGTGCACGCGGCCCGCCACGGCCTGTTCGACCCCCAGCTCGCCCGTGCCGCGAAGACGGTCTTCGACCTGGCCTGCCGATGTCTGGAACACCCCGACTCCCCGCCGGGGCTGGCCGAGCGCTTGGCCGCCTTCGTCGAACACCGCCTGAGCCGTGCCGAATCCCATATCCGGTGAATCGGAGGTCCCATGACACAGCGGACGACGCACTCGCCGACACAACGCCCGACGACCGAGTTGACCGGCTCGGAGCTGCGGACCCGCGTTGCCGCCGAGCTACAACGCACCCGCCGGCGCAGCACCACCCTGACCAGCGCCGTCGATGACGACGACCTGGTCCGTCAGCACTCCCCGCTGATGTCTCCGCTGGTGTGGGATCTGGCCCACGTCGGCAGTCAGGAGGAGCAGTGGTTGGTGCGCGACGTCGGTGACCGCCCGGCGCTGCGCCCCGACATCGACGATCTCTACGACGCCTTCCAACACGCGCGCAGCGACCGCCCCACGCTTCCGTTGCTCGGTCCGCGAGAGGCTCGCGGCTACGTGAGCACCGTCCGCGACAAGGTCCTCGACCTGTTGGACCACGTGTCGCTGGAAGGGCGCCCCCTGGTGGAACAGGCCTTCGCCTTCGGCATGATCATCCAGCACGAGCAGCAGCACGCCGAGACGATGCTGGCCACCCACCAGTTGCGCCGGGGGGAACCGGTCCTCGACGCCGAGCCCACCCCCCACGCCCCCGACGCGGACTCGTTGCCGGAGGAGGTCCTCGTCCCGGCCGGGACGTTCACCATGGGCACATCCACGGAGCCGTGGGCGCTGGACAACGAGCGCCCCGCTCACGACGTTCACGTGGACGCCTTCGCCCTCGACACCACACCGGTCACCAACGGCGAGTTCCGGCGCTTCATCGCCGACGGCGGTTACGACCAGCCCCGGTGGTGGAGCCGGCAGGGCTGGGAGTACCGGCAGCGGGCCGGACTGCGCGCCCCGCTGTTCTGGGAGTCCGACGGGGTCACCTGGCTGCGGCGCCGGTTCGGTCACGTCGAGCCGGTGCCCGCGGAGGAACCGGTGGTGCACGTGTCCTTCCACGAGGCGCAGGCCTACGCGAACTGGGCGGGCAAGCGCCTGCCGACGGAGCGGGAGTGGGAGAAGGCCGCCCGGTTCGATCCGCGGACCGGCCGCTGCCTGCGGTACCCGTGGGGCGACCACGAGCCACGGCCGGAGGATGCCAACCTCGGTCAACGGCACCTGCGGCCGGCACCGGCCGGTGCCTACCCGGCGGGAGCGGCCCCCTGCGGCGCACGGCAGTTGATCGGCGACGTGTGGGAGTGGACGGCCTCGGACTTCGCGCCCCACCCGGGGTTCGAGGCGTTCCCGTACCGGGAGTACTCGGAGGTCTTCTTCGGACCGGACCACAAGGTGCTGCGCGGCGGCTCCTTCGGCACCGACGCCGCCGCCTGCCGCGGCACCTTCCGCAACTGGGACTTCCCGGTCCGTCGTCAGATCTTCGCCGGATTCCGGTGCGCCCGTACGCCCGCCCCCGAAGAGACAAGGTGAGGTGTCGGTCGATGTGCCGCCATGTGGGGTATCTCGGCCCGGCCGTGAACCTCGACGATCTGCTGCTCACCCCCCGACACTCGATGCTCGAACAGACTTGGGCGCCGTCCGAGATGCGCGGTGGGGGAACGGTCAACGTGGACGGGTTCGGTGTCGGGTGGTACCCGCGGGACGCGGAGGAGCCGTTGCGACACCGCGCGGCGGTTCCGATGTGGACCGACACCGGTTTCACCGACCTGGCCGCGGCCTCGTCGGCGACGGCGGTGCTGGGGGCCGTGCGTTCGGCCACCGTGGGAACTCCGGTCGTCCACACCGCGTGCGCGCCCTTCACGGCGGGGCCGTGGTTGTTCAGCCACAACGGGCGCGTGTCCGGCTGGCCGGACTCCCTGGCGGCGGTCGCCTCCCAACTCGACGCGGTCGACCTGATGACGCTGGACGCCCCGACGGACTCCGCCGTGGTGTGGGCACTGCTGCGGCGTCGTCTCGAAGACGGTCAGCCGCCGGAAAAAGCGGTGTGCGAGGTCCTCGCGGAGGTGGTCACGGCCGCTCCCGAGTCGCGCATGAACCTGCTGCTGACCGACGGCACCGTGCTCATCGCCACGACCTGGACCCATTCCCTGTCGGTGCGGCGCGACGACGACGCCGTGACCGTGGCTTCCGAACCCTTCGGGGAGCGGCGGGGGTGGGAGCCC
Source organism: Halosaccharopolyspora lacisalsi (assembly GCF_014137975.1). Classification (GTDB taxonomy): domain Bacteria; phylum Actinomycetota; class Actinomycetes; order Mycobacteriales; family Pseudonocardiaceae; genus Halosaccharopolyspora; species Halosaccharopolyspora lacisalsi. The sequence continues at coordinate 199,119 of NZ_JACGWZ010000002.1, forward strand.
GTCGCCGACCGACACCTCGTCGTCGCCGACACCACCGAGGTCAGCATCACCGCGTTACCGGAGGTAGGAGAGTCATGAGCGAACCCGAGCTGATCGTGCTGTCCACCGAAACCGACACGGCCCGTGAGCTGCGTGCCGACGTTCGGGACGGCTTGAGGGACACACCCAAGCGGCTGTCGTCGAAGTGGTTGTACGACACGCGTGGCAGCGAGCTCTTCGAACACATCACGGAGCTGTCCGAGTACTACCAGAAACGCGCCGAGCAGCGCATCCTGCGGGACAACGCCGCCGAGATCGCGGGGCTGACCGGTGTCGGCACGCTCGTCGAACTGGGCTCGGGCTCGTCGGAGAAGACCCGGCTGCTGCTGGATGCCATGCGCAACGAGACGTTGGAGCGGTTCGTGCCGCTGGACGTGTCCGAGTCGGCGCTGCGGTCGGCGGTGGAGGCGATCGCGCTCGACTACCCCGAGTTGACCGTGCGGGGAGTCGTCGGTGACTTCACCACCGGTCTGGCCAAGATGCCCCCCACCGACGACAGGATGGTGGCCTTCCTCGGAGGGACGATCGGCAATCTGCTGCCCGACCAGCGGGCCGAGTTCCTGGCCTCGGTGCGTGCCGCGCTGCGTCCCGGCGACTGGCTGCTGCTGGGTACCGACCTCGTCAAGGACCCGGATCGGCTGGTGCGCGCCTACGACGACGCCGAGGGGGTGACCGCCGAGTTCAACCGCAACGTGCTGCGAATGCTCAACCGCGAGCTGGGTGCGGACTTTCCCGTCGAGGACTTCGAGCACCGGGTCCACTGGGACGCCGACCGGGAGTGGATCGAGATGCGACTGCGGGCCGGGCGCGCGCTGCGCGTGTTCGTGCGGGAGCTGGACATGACGGTGGATTTCGCCGCGGGCGAGGAGATCCGCACCGAGATCTCGGCGAAGTTCCGGCTGGACCGGATCCGCCGGGAGCTCGACGTGGGGGGCTTCGACCTGTACCGGTGGTGGTCCGACGAGGCGGGGGACTTCGCCGTTTCCCTGGCTTCGGCGAGGTAGCGGAGTGCGCGGCCGCACCGCCGTTGCCGATGCCCGAGTCGTGCTCGCCGGCAGCACGGGGACGTGAATCCCGTGCGAAGGATGGTTCAGCGGCTGGGTGGATCCCCGTGGTTCGCCGCCGTGGGGCGGAGGGCGGTCCCCCTGGATCTCGCGGTGCAGCGCCGCACCGGCGGACGGATCAGCCTGCTCGGGCTGTTCGGCCTCCCCTCGTTGCTGCTGATCACGACAGGGCGCAGGAGCGGGAAACCGCGCCCGGTGCCGTTGCTGTACGCGCCGCGCGGCTCGGAGTGCCTCGTCGTCGGCTCCAACTGGGGGCGGTCGCAGCACCCGGGATGGTCGTCGAACCTGCTGGCCGAGCCGGACGCGCTGGTGCGGGTGCGCGGGCGCGACGTGCCCGTGCGTGCGCGACAGGTCACCGGTGCGGAACGGGACCGGTTGTGGCGCGAGGTCCTGACCCGGTTCTGGCCGGCCTACGACGACTACGCGGCACGAGCCGCCGACCGCGAGATCCGGGTCTTCGCCTTGTCTCCGCGATAGCGGTCAGGTCTCCGCGGCGGTCCGGGGCCTCCGCACGCCCGGAACGACGTGAGCCACCCGCGAGGACCGCTACCCGAGGCCACCGCGTTTGCTCACGCTGGTGACCAGGTGTTGGTACCACGACCCGAGCAGGCGGGGGAGTGCGTCGATGGCGTGGGCGTCGGTTCCGACGAGGATCCTGGCCCTGTCGCGCCGCACTCCGCGCAGGATGGTGCCTGCCGCCTCCTCGGGGGCGGTGCGGGCGATTCGGTCGAACGAGCCGGCCAGCTCCCGGGTGGAGCGGCCGGACGAGGCCCGCGAGTTCCGCGCGATCGCGGTCTTGATCCCGCCCGGGTGGACGCAACTCACCCCCACGGGACGCCCGGCCAGCCGCATCTCCTGACGCAGTGACTCGGTGAACCCGCGAACCGCGAACTTGGTGGCGTTGTAGGCGCTCTGGGTCGGTACTCCGATGAGACCGAAGACGCTGGAGAGGTTGACGAGGTGCCCGTCACCGGAGGAGATCAGGTGCGGGAGGAAGGCCTTCGTGCCGTGCACCACGCCCCAGAAGTTGGTGTCGACGATCCACTCGATGTCCTGCCAGCTCATTTCCGCCACGGTTCCGGTGACCGCGACTCCGGCGTTGTTGAACACCAGGTTGACCTCGCCGAAGTCCGCGAGTACTTCGTCGGCGTGGGTGTGGACCGCGTCCCGATCGGAGACGTCCAGTGCGTACGAACGGGCTCGTGCTCCGATCTTGTCGCACGACCGCGCGGTCTCGGCCACGCCCGCCTCGTCGACGTCGGACAGCGCCAGTCGTGCTCCCTGGGTGGCCAGCCCCACCGCCAGTGCCCGTCCGATCCCCGAACCGGCGCCGGTGATCACCGCAACCTTCCCCGTGAAGTTCCGCACCGCGAACCTCCTATGTGAAACCTACTCGAAGTAGCTTACCGGTCCGGCGACGACAACCGGCAGCGCTCCGACCTTGATCGAACGGGATCCACCTGCGTGTGTCCCAACGGGGACGCGCACAGCCCGTGCACCTACACTTCGTGCCGGTGGCGCAGCCGATTCGAGGATGTCTCGGGACCGGTGCGGTGGACAGGAAGGAAGAATTCAGTGGGTGCTCGTTTCGAAGAGCTCGACTGGCGCGAAACCTCGATCGGGGTGATCAGCCTCCGGCGCAGACGCGACCCGTCGCTCGAACGGGATGTCCACGAGATCAAACTCGATGACGAGTTCCTCATGTCGAGCCTGTTCACGGTGGCCGAAGCCGAGCTCGCACGGCTGGGACTGGACGCGCTGTCCGGCACCGACCTCGACGTCGTCGTGGGGGGACTCGGACTCGGGTACACCGCCCAGGCCGCGTTGGAGGATCAGCGCGTGCGTTCGCTGCGCGTCGTGGAGTCGCTCGAGTCGGTCATCGAGTGGCATCAGCGCGCCCTGCTGCCGCTCGGTTCCGAGCTGGTCTCCGACCGGCGCAGTCACATGGTGCACGGCGATTTCTTCGCGATGGTCGGCGACGGCTCCGGGTTCGGCGCCGAGACACCGGATCAGCGCTTTCACGCCGTTCTCCTCGACATCGACCACTCGCCGACGAACGTCCTGCACCCGAGCCACGCCGCGTTCTACGAGCCCGAAGGCCTGCGCCGACTCGCCGGGCACCTTCACCCGGGAGGGGTGTTCGCGCTGTGGTCGGACGACCCGCCCGACGAGAACGTCAACGCAGCGCTCACGGAGGTGTTCGCGACCTCGGAGGCACACGTCATCACGTTCACCAACCCGTATACGGGGGGAGAGTCGACGAACACCGTCTACGTGGCCAAGCTGGCCGGTCCGGACCACTGTCCCAAAGGGTGAACGGACCGTTTGGGCATTCACACCGCCCGAACGGTCCGTTCACCACGATGTCGGGAGGCGCCTTCAACCGGACACCCCCGACAAGAAAACATCAGTGTCCGTTACTGCTCGGGCCGTGAATGCGTCAGAATGGCCCTGTGGCGGCAGTCGAGGGGTTGACCGTGGCACCGGTGAAGGCGTTGGCCACCGTGCCCCGACAGCGCGTGCGGCTGGAGGAGCAGGGGGTGGCCGAGGACCGGCGGTTGTTTCTCGCCCACGCCGACGATTCCGTCGCCACGCTGCGCCACCACCCGGAGCTGACCCGGGTCGTACCCGATCTCGACCTGCCGGAGCGGAAGCTGCGGGTGACTCTTCCGGACGGAACGACGGCCACGTCTTCCCTGGACTCGACCGGACGGCGGTTGGAGAGCCGGATCTTCGGCAAGGACCGCTCGGGACACGTGCTGGACGGGCCGGTCGCCGACGCGCTGTCCCACCACGTCGGCCGGTCGCTGCGCGTCGTGCTCGCGGAAGGCGGTGGGATCGGGTGGGACGAGGGCCCCGTCTCGCTGCTGGGGACCGCCTCGGTGGCCGACGTCCTCCCGCCCGAGGTGCCCGGCGTCGGGCGCTTCCGGATGCTCGTCGAGCTCGGTGACACCGAACCCTACGAGGAGGACACCTGGGTGGGGCGGCGGGTGCGTCTCGGGGGAGCGCTGGTGCGCGTGACCCACTCGCTCAAGCGGTGCGTGGTCATGAACCACTCACCTGTCAGCGGCGCCAGGGACCGCAACGTGCTGCGCGGACTCGTCGCACGTCGCGGGCGTGACCTCATGTGCCTCGGAGTGATCGCGGAGGTCGTCCGTCCCGGCGATGTCGCTCTCGGCGATCCGGTCGAGGTGACCTCCGGCGGTTCCGAGTGATCAGTGCTCGCGGGCGGCGGAGTCCCGGAGGGTGTGCAGGACCTCGGGAGATGGGGTCAGGTGCCGGACGTGGACCAGGGCGTCGAAGGCCCGTCTCGGGTCGATGTCCAGCGTGAGGTTCTGCGCGCAGACGACCGTGGTCTCGGTGAGTCGTTCCGGCGGCACGCGCCGCAGGTCCACCAAGTGCAGCGGCAGCTCGGCGGTGTCCATCAGCGCGTCGAGGCTGCGGGGCGGTGGCGGTGGAATCTCCTCCGACGAGATCGAGGAGAGCCGGGGAGGAGAACCCTCGAAATGCGGTTCGGGGAAGCTGCCACGAGTGCGCGTCGTGCCGATGACGACCATGTCCTCGCCCAGCGCGGGTGCGAGGAGCTCGCCCAGCGACGGAGTCCCGATGGGGGTGCTCCCGCGCTGGACATGACCGTTGTGGCCGCTGACGACGACGCGTTCCTCGCGGTCGAGGATCCAGCGGACGGTGTCGGCCATCAGCACATCGCGTGAGTTGCGGCCGGTGACGAGGTGGTCGTCGAGGCACTGGGCACCGAGCGCGCACCGATAGGCGATGTCGTCCTCGGAGGAGCGGGCGCGTTCGACGAGGTCGGCGATCCCGCGGGACAGCCGCCGACGCTCGTCGGGTTCCATCGTCTGGTGGCGTGCAGGGGCCCGAAACATGTCGCCGAGATCGGCCAGAGCGAGGAGGTCCGGGTCCTCCGACCTGGGCTCCAAGCGTGCGAGGCAGGCTCGCACGGCTGGAAGCGGGGAGGCGTACGAGCCGGGGGCGTCCATGCCGTAAAAGCTCACCGTGCCGGCGTGCTCCGCGTTCCGGTCACGCATCCACCGCAGTTGGTCGTGCTTTTCCTCGCACGCGCCGAAGCCGTAGGTGATTCCGCTGCGGGCGAGCTGCTCCGGATCACCCGGTCCGCCCCGCAGCCAGTCGTCGACCGCCAGGCCCTCGGCGAAACCGGACTCCATGACGAACGCCGAGAACCCGAGCTCGTCGACGAGGAAGCGCGTCACGCGATCGGTGAGCCGGGAGATTTCCGAGACGGCGTGTTCACTCTCCCCGAGACACACGAGGCGAGCATCTCCGACGAGATCACGAATTGACGCGAGATCGCCGACGTCGGGATCGGCGGGATCAAGGGTACGCAGCGGGACCGCGAGGTCGCGCACCGAGTTCGTCGACATGTTGGGCACTCCTGATGTTCGGCACGTACCGGTTCTTCCATCCTGAAGCATCTCCCACCGCTGCGGAGGAAGGCGTGGCTCGGGACGGCTCGCTCCAGGAGTGCCACTGTCGGTGGTGTGTGCGAGTCTCGGTACCGCCGTGCTCCGCAGCGACGACGAGGGTGATGACCGTGGAGACCGAAACCGTGCACTTGGGCGTGTACGAACCCGCCACGCCCGACGCCTGGTACGCGCTGCATCGAGACCAGGGCGCGCGACCGTTCGCGGCGATGAGGACGGCCGGATGACCAGTGGAACGAGAAAGGAGATCCACCGTGGCCGAAGCCCCTTTCGACTGGGTGGTGTTCGACCTCAACGGCACCCTGCTCGACCCCTCCGCCATCGTCGCCGGACTGCCGTTGGAAGGTGAGGAAACGGCGCTGGCCCTGCTGGACGAGACCGTCGAGCAGGCGATGGTCGACACCTTGGTCGGGTGGTATCGCCCCTTTTCGGAGTATCTGCGGGCCGCGATCAGTCGGCGCTTGCGGCTGTCCGGGTTCGACGACACGGCGGAGCGGATGCGCGAGGCGCTGGCCGCAGCCCGCACGCTGCCCGCCTACCCCGACACCACCAGGGCGCTGGAGGTGGCCAGGGAGGCGGGGCTGCGGATCGCCACGATCACCAACAGCCCGAGCGAGTCCGCCGAGGCCGCGTTGGAAGCCTCCGGGACGCGCGCGTACTTCGACGCCGTCGTCGGTAGTGACCATGCCCGGGCCTACAAGCCCGCTTCCGTGGTGTACCGGACCGGGCTCGACAGGATCGGTACTCGTCCCTCACGAGCCTGCATGGTCGCCGCTCACGGCTGGGACGTGCACGGCGCGAAAGCGGCGGGGATGTTCACGGCGTGGGTGGGGCACAAGGAGCGACGGCTGCTGGACACGGTGAGCTCCCCGGACTTCTCCGGTGTCGACCTCGTCGAGGTGTGTCACAGCCTGGCCGCCGCGGTGAGGTCATGATCCTCGTGCGTCCACGGCGAACCCCCCGGCCGCCGGCAAGCGCATCATGCACGCCATGCACGGCATCCCCGCCGGTCGGTCGGAGACCTCGGCGATCTCGGCCGGAATGTGAATCCCGCAGTAGGTCTCCCAGAAATCGGGGTTCGTGTCGGGGGCGGGGCGGCCGGCCAGATGCGCCTCGCGCCGTGACTCGCTCATCGTGCCCGCCGTGAAGCGAACGGCAACAGTGCTGCTCATACAGGTGCCCCGACACGCAGTTTCGCGGCCCGCATGCATTCTTCGCAGGTGGGCCAGAGCCAGTTGATGTCGGTACTCGGGGCCGCCTCGACGGAACGCTCGCACAGCGTCGTCAGGGTCTCACCCCCCCTGTACTGCTTACCCCCCGGCAGCCGCCCGGCCATGGCGTGACGCTTCTTCTCGGCGGGTTGCCAATGGTGCTTGAGTTCGGTCGTCATGATCGCACCTCCGAACAAGGGACGTGAACACCGAGCCGCCATGATGCACGACCCCCGGGCGAATGTGTCGCAATTCACTCTAAGGGGGCGGATTGCCCGCTTGCCCGAGGGGGCGACCCGCCTGAACGCGTCGTGCACGGAGGAGTTTCGCGCGGAACCGTACTTTCACGGTTCCGCGCGAAACCGCGTCACCACTCGTTCACGAGGCGATCATGTTGCGCAGCACGTACTGCAGGATGCCGCCATTGCGGTAGTAGTCCGCCTCACCGGGGGTGTCGATGCGCACCGTAGCGTCGAACTCGACGGTGGAACCGTTCTCGCGGTGGGCCGTGACCCGCATCGTCTCCGGGATCGTTCCCTCGTTGAGGTGGGTGATACCGGAGATGTCGAAGGTCTCGGTGCCGTCCAGCCCCAGCGAGTGGGCGTTGGCCCCATCCGGGAACTGCAACGGGACCACGCCCATGCCGATGAGGTTCGAGCGGTGGATGCGCTCGAAGGACTCGGCGATGACCGCCTGGACGCCCAGCAGCTTGGTGCCCTTGGCCGCCCAGTCCCGGGAGGACCCGGAGCCGTACTCCTTGCCTGCCAGCACGACCAGCGGGGTGCCCTGCGCGGCGTAGTTCTGCGCGGCGTCGTAGATGAACGCCTGCGGACCGCCCGGCTGCGTGAAGTCGCGGGTGTAGCCGCCCTGCACGTCGTCGAGCAGCAGGTTGCGCAGCCGGATGTTGGCGAACGTGCCTCGGATCATCACCTCGTGGTTGCCGCGACGGGAACCGTAGGAGTTGAAGTCCTTGCGCTCGATGCCGTGCTCGCGCAGGTACTGTCCCGCCGGCGAGTCCGACTTGATCGCACCGGCGGGCGAGATGTGGTCGGTGGTCACCGAGTCGCCCAGCAACGCGAGCACTCGCGCTCCCGAGATGTCGGAGAGCGCTGCGGGCTCCGCGCCCATGCCCTCGAAGTAAGGGGGCTTGCGCACGTAGGTGGAGTCCGTGTCCCACTCGAAGGTCTCGCCCTGCGGCGTGGGCAGCGAGCGCCACCGCTCGTCACCGTTGAACACGTCGGCGTAGTCGGAGGTGAACATCTCCTGGGTGATCGCCGAGTCCATCGTGTTCTGGATCTCGGCCGGGCTCGGCCAGATGTCGCGCAGGTAGACCGGCTCGCCCTCGGTGTCGTGGCCCAGCGGGTCGGACTCGAAGTCGAAGTCCATCGTGCCCGCCAGCGCGTAGGCGATCACCAGCGGCGGCGAGGCCAGGTAGTTCATCTTCACGTCCGGATTGATCCGGCCCTCGAAGTTGCGGTTGCCGGACAGCACCGACACCGCCGCCAGATCGTTGTCCTGCACGGTCTGCGAGATCTCATCCGACAGCGGCCCGGAGTTGCCGATGCAGGTGGTGCAGCCGTAGCCGACCAGGTGGTAGCCCAGCTTCTCCAGGTAGGGCCAGAGCCCGGCCTTCTCGTAGTAGTCGGTGACCACCTGGGACCCGGGAGCCATCGAGGTCTTGACCCACGGCTTGCTCGTCAGACCCTTGTCCACGGCGTTGCGGGCCAGCAGGGCCGCACCGAGCATCACCGAGGGGTTCGAGGTGTTGGTGCAGGAGGTGATCGAGGCGATCACCACGGCACCGTGGTCCAGCTCGAACTCCCCGCGGTCCTGCGTGCTCACCTTGACGGGCGTGGACGTGCGCCCGGAGGCACCGTTGGCCGCGGACAGGTGCGGTTGCGGCCTGTCGGCGTCACCGCGGTGGGTCACGGAGGGGGCGTCACTGGCGGGGAAGGACTCCTGGCCGGCCTCGTCGAGCACGGCGTCGTCGGCGGCGTGCTCGGTGGGGACGTAGTCGGTCAGCGACTCCCGGAAGGAGGGCTTGGCCGCCGAGACCGCGATGCGGTCCTGCGGGCGCTTCGGCCCGGCGATGGACGGAACCACGGTGGACAGGTCCAGCTCCAGGTACTCGGAGTACTCCGGCTCGTGGTTCGGGTCGTGCCACAGGCCCTGTTCCTTGGCGTAGGACTCCACGAGGTCGAGCTGGTCCTGCGGGCGGCCGGTGAGCTTGAGGTAGCGCAGGCTCTCCTCGTCGATCGGGAAGATCGCCGCGGTCGAGCCGAACTCCGGGCTCATGTTGCCGATGGTGGCGCGGTTGGCCAGCGGCACCGAGCCCACACCGGAGCCGTAGAACTCGACGAACTTGCCGACCACGCCGTGCTCGCGCAGCATCTCGGTGATCGTGAGCACCACGTCGGTCGCGGTGGCTCCCGGCGGGATCTCACCGGTGAGCTTGAAGCCCACCACGCGCGGGATGAGCATGGACACCGGCTGGCCCAGCATCGCCGCCTCGGCCTCGATGCCGCCCACGCCCCAGCCGAGCACGCCCAGACCGTTGACCATCGTGGTGTGCGAGTCGGTACCCACGCAGGTGTCGGGGTAGGCCTGCCCGTTGCGGGACATGACGCTGCGGGCCAGGTGCTCGAGGTTGACCTGGTGCACGATGCCGGTGCCGGGCGGCACGACCTTGAACTCGTCGAAGGCCCCCTGGCCCCAGCGCAGGAACTGGTAACGCTCCCTGTTGCGCTGGTACTCGTACTCGACGTTGCGCTCGAAGGCGTCGGGCTTGCCGAACACGTCGATGACCACGGAGTGGTCGATGACCAGCTCGGCCGGTGCCAGCGGGTTGACCGACGAGGCGTCGCCGCCGAGCTCGGTCACGGCCTCGCGCATGGTGGCGAGATCGACCACGCAGGGAACTCCGGTGAAGTCCTGCATGATGACCCGGGCGGGGGTGAACTGGATCTCGGTCGACGGTTCGGCTTTGGGGTCCCATTCGGCCAGGGCACGCACGTGCTCGGCCTTGATGTTGGCACCATCCTCGGTGCGCAGCAGGTTTTCCAGCAGGATCTTGAGGCTGTAGGGCAGCCGTTGCGCGCCCTCGACCGCGTCCAGTCGGAACACCTCGTAGGAGGCGTCACCGACCTTCAGCGTGCCGCGGGCGCCGAAGCTGTCCTTGCTCGCAGGTGCAGTCACGGTCAACTCCATCTCGCGACGGGCGCAAGTTCGGGAACGACGGCGAGTCTCGCGTACCTCACCCAGGGGCGCGCGGGAGACCCGGCCATACAGGTAACAGTACGCTTGTCCTATATTCGCCCTCAAGGCCGGGTCGATGAAGAATCGGGCACGCATGACGCTGCGTGCAAGACCGAGGTTTTTCCGCGCTGCGAAGTTCCCGCTCGGGAAACTCCGGAGTTCTTGCTCACCGTGTTGCCGCGAGGTGGTCGTCGGTTCGCGGACTCCCTAGGCCCCGGTGAGCATCCACGCGAACACGACGACGGCGCCGCCGGTGAGGGTGCTGGCGGTGGCGTGCGTCGACAGTCGTCCTCCGCTCGGCTCGGGGGTTCGTTCGAGGTGTGCCAGGAAGTCCAGCGCGACGTGGAGGAAGAGCCCGGCGGCCACGCCGAACACCACGGCGGTCACCGACGTGGGAGGTGACCACCCCAGCAGCCCGACCGCGATGGACGAGATCCCGACTCCGCAGGCGGGAAGCACGACCGGTGTGACAGGTTCCCCGGCCCGGCGCAGCGATCGGGCCGCGGCGTAACCGGCAGGGCCCTTGTGCGAGACGATCGAGAGCCCGAGGAGCACTCCCGCGTTCGGCATGCTGGCGTAGACCGCTCCGATCACGAGCCCCGCGGTCACTGCGTGGATGGTCAACCGGACGACGCAGTCGTCCGGTGTCGTGCGGGTGCTGAGCCGGTCGGCGTTGTGCAGTGCGAACCCGACGAGTACACCGGTCGCGGTGCCGAAGCCGCCCAGCTTCGGGTCCTGGGTGATCGCCATCGGCAGCAGGAAGGCGCAAGCGCTGGTCACCATCGCCCCGGCCGTCGCGCCGTTCGCCCAGGTGAGCACGTGGGAGTTCGCGATCGCGCGCCGGCCGAGCACGGCCCCGGCGATCATGGACAGGCAGGACGCCACGGCGATGATCAGCAGCTTCCACAGCTGCGCCGCTCCCGCGGCTGCGCACATTCCCAGGAGGAGCCCCGCGGTGCCCAGCGCCCACGCGTGCTCGCCCGCTCGGTGGTGCTCCCTCGTCGTCAGAGTCATGGCCCTCGTTCCGGTGGATATCTCCCGCGGCGTGGCCGCGAGCGTCGGACATCGACGACGTGAACCCTATAGAAAATGAAAATCAATGTCATATAAAGGCACAGCGATGATTCCGATGCCTCCGCTGGAGGGCGCGAGGAGTCCGGTGTGAATGGGGGGCTCGTCGGTGAGCGCGTCCATCCGGGTGTTTCCGTTGGTCACTGGAAGGCAGCGGCTCCGGTGCGGGTCGGGGTCAACACCGGAGCCGCCGCCGTACGGGGCCGGAGACGACGCTTTTGCCGTCGGGGGGCGGCATCGTGCCGTCCCCGGTGCGCCAGGGTTTAGTGGTGTACGTCACCAGAACCAGGCATGGTGAATACAACTATGTTGTGTTCACAAAGTCAATTTTCACAGGGTGGCTCGATCGAATGAACTTCGATCACCGTGCGCAACGTGATGAACTCGGAATGCCGGTACACCAGGAGGAGGCGTAGCGCGTGGCCATGTCATCAAGCCCGGCAGTGCTCAAGCGTTGGATCGCATTGGAACTCAAGCGCCTGCGCGGTGAGGCGGGACTGAAGCAGAAGGATGCCGCCGCACGGGTCGGTCGCTCCCAACAGCACGTCGGCTATCTGGAAGGCGCGCGGAACCTGCCTTCGGCGGGTGATCTGGAGCTGCTGCTCGGCCTCTACGAGGTTCCGGAACGGATCACGTTCATGCGCGAACTCCTCGCCGCGGCGAAGAAAGGTAAGGACTGGTGGTCCGGTCTCAATGAAGCGGTCCCCCAGTGGTTCAATCTGTTTCTCGGTTTGGAGGCGGGCGCGACCGACTTGTCCTCGTTCGACTCCTTGCTGGTCACCGGGTTGCTTCAGACGTCGGAGTATGCCGAATCGGTCATTCGAGCCGACACCGATCTCACGGACGAGGAGGTTCGGCAACGCGTCGCGCTGAGGCAGGGGCGCCAGCGCATCCTCGACCAGGACGACCCCGTGCGGCTGTGGACCATCATGGACGAGGCGGTGCTGTATCGGCGAACCGGTGATGCGACGGTCATGCACGAGCAGCTCGCGCACTTGCTGAAGATGTCCGAGCGCCCGCGCATCGACATCCAGATCCTGCCGCTGGACGCGGGAACGCACATGGCACAGCAGGGCGGCACTTTCACCGTGATGAGATTTCCGCCCGACATGGTGGGAGATCCCGGTGCTGTCTACCACGATCTGGTCACCACTGGGATGTATTTCGAGGAGGCCGCGGACATCGCCGTCTACGAGCGAACACTGGCGAGGTTGCACGCCATGGCGGCCAGCCAGGAAGAATCCCGAACGATCATCCAACGCGCTTTGAAGGAGGTTCAACCGTGAACGAGAGCGTCCCCGCCCGAACGCTGGCGAACGTGACGTTTCGAGTGTCGCGATTCAGTGGGCAGAACGGTCACTGCGTCGAGATCGGTCAGGCGAACGCGGCGTTCGGGGTGCGCGATTCGAAGCTCCGGAATTCGCCCGTGCTGGCGATGACGGCTGAACGCGGCCGTGCGTTCCTGAACGCGATCAAGCGGGGGCGGTTCGACCGGTAGGGCGGAGAGCCGGAGGGGCGTGCCCAGTTCTCGGGACCCGGCACGCCCCGTTCGTTCCGTGCATCGCCCGCTGTCGGTGAAAGAAGCGGCACGTGCGGGCGGCCGTTCGTCCCGGCTGGGATGCTGCCGGTATGGGACGACTGCTGATCGGCACGGCGTCGTGGACCGACCGGACTCTGATCGAGTCGGGCTGGTATCCGGCCGAGGCCGACACCCCGGCCAAGCGCCTCGAGTTCTACGCCTCCCGGTTCCCGCTGGCCGAGGTCGACGCGACCTACTACCACCCGCCCGCGGAACGGACCGCCGCGCTGTGGGTGCAGCGCACTCCGGAGCGGTTCACGTTCAACGTCAAGGCGTTCAGCCTGTTCACACGGCACCCGACCAAACCCACCGCACTGCCCAAGGACCTCCGCCCCGACACCGAGGGCCTCACGCGGTCGAACGTCTACCTCGACGACCTCGACCCGCGCGTCGTCGACGAGATGTGGCAGCGGTTCCTGAGCGCGCTCACACCCCTGCACGAGGCGGGCAAGCTCGGTGCGATCCTGCTCCAGTTCCCGCGATGGTTCCCGATCAGCCGTGCCAACAAGCAGTACCTGCTGGAGTGCCGGGACCGCGCGGCGCCGATGCCGGTCTGCGTGGAGTTTCGCAACCACACCTGGATGCGGGAGGACAACAGGGAGGAGACGCTGGAGTTCCTGTCCACCCACGGTCTGCCGTACGTCGTGGTGGACATGCCCCAGGGACACACCAGCTCGATTCCGCCGGTGGTCGCGGCGACGGCCGAGCTGGCGGTCGTGCGGTTCCACGGGCGCTCGCGGAACTGGACCAGCCGCGACATCCAGGAGAAGTACGGGTACAAGTACTCGCACCGCGAGCTGGCCGAGTGGGCCCCGAAACTGCGTCACCTCGCCGAGTCGGCCACCACGACGCACGTGGTGATGAACAACTGCTACCGCGACTACGCCCAGACCGACGCCGCGGAACTGGCGGGGCTCGTCGACACCGGCTGAGGAGAGCTCCGCGAGACTCGGCAGCCGCTCGTGTCCGGGAGCTCGGCCGTCACCGCCCCCGCCACCATCGTCGAGCCCTGTCCCACAGCCCCGCCCCACCGGCTGACTCGCCGCTTCGGTGCTCGCGCGGAACCCGGTCGTGGACGGGCGGCAGCGACCACGGCGTGTGGGGTTCGGCCTGGTACCAGTAGGCCACCGACGAGTAGTCGTCCGATCGCTTGTTGGCGTGCCCGTGCTCGATGCTGACCCTGATCGTGCTGGAGAACGTGACCGGATCCTCGATGTGGAAGCGATAGAGGCTGATCCACCCGCTCCAGTTCTCGCCGCCGGCCAGGGTGATGCCGTGGTACGGCGCGGAGTGGGGGCGGCTCGGGCACCACGCCGTGTCGAAGTAGTCCTCCGTGCCGGTGCCGTGCAGCGTCGGTGGCCAGGTGTCCCCGTCGACGAAGATCATGTCGTCGCCCTCGCCGTACCAGTTCCACTGCGTCGTGTCGCGAAGGTTGTGCACGTTGAGCACGCAACCGACGTAGTGTCCGGTTCCGTGCGCGTCGAGGACCGTGTAATTGTCCGCGCCGTCGAGGTTGGTTCCCGTCAGCAGGAACTCCGCGTTCGTCTGCCCGTCCTGGTCGACCCCCTGGCAGGGGTGGGCCTGCCGGTACTGCGCGTGGAACCTGCCGATCCCGTCCTCCAGCTCGTCGTACTGCTCGTAGTCGATGTAGTAGTAGAACAGGACCGGCTGGTGGTCGAGTTCGCTGGTGATCTCGAACCGCGCGGCCGAGGCGAAGGGCATGTGGAAGTAGCAGGTGAACGACTTTCCGTCCTGCGGACTCATCTGCAGCGGCGCGGACACGAAGTCGACCGTCCGTGCGTGGCCGACCCCGAAGAAGTCCCCGAGCGGTGCCAGGATGCTCGGATGCTCCTCGTCGTCCCAGTAGGCGCGCAGGACCAGCCGCCGGAGGAAGTCCGGTTCCCGCTCCGGCCGTTCGGGGGCGACCGTGACCCAGATGTGGGTCACCGAACCCGCTCCTCGGACGTCGGCCAGCGTGCGCGTCCGTCCGGGCAGGAGCGTCAGGCGGTCGTCGTTTCCCCCGCTCCGGTCCCAGCTGGAGGCCCTGCCCCGCCTGCTGTGCCGCAGCCGAGCGAGATCACGCAGGCTGCTGCCGTGTTCGCCGTAACGTACCGTCATCGTTGGCCCGCCCTTTCCGAATCGGTCGGTCTCGATCCGCTCCGGACCCCGCCCCTCGGTCCCGTGGTCCCATCGTCGTCCCGCGGAACCGCCGCAGCCAGCGCACCAATCGGGAAGGTCGGTGTGAGTCAGGGAGTGCCGTAGAAGGTGGCGACCTCGACGAGCCCGAGGGGAATGCGCGTGATTTCGCCAGGTGTGTCGCTGGTCGTGAGGCCGCGCAGGACGAGTGCCAGGCGCGGACGTTCGTCGAGGCGGCGGGCGAATTCGACGTAGGTCGCCAGCAGGTGCACGCACGGGTCCTTGCGACTGGTGCAGTCGCAGGTGGCTGTCCGGGTCGCGGGATCGGGCGCGAGGGTCAGCCCCGCCTGCTTCAGCGCGGTGTGGACGGAGTCGTTCAGGTCACCGCCGACGGGTTGGTCGGCCAGCACGGTGCGTGCTTTCGCCAGCAGGGGCTCGTCCCAGATGGGGACCGTGATCCGGACTCGGTGGCGGCTGCGGTCCCGGACAGTGGCCTCGATGAGGCCGGTGGTCGCGTCGAGGTCGTGGACTCGATCGTTCCGGGCCAGGGACCGTGCCCGGGGCAGGGCGGGGTCGGGGCGGATGATCGAGGTGGGCTCGGCCAGCCGCAGCCAGTCCCGCCCCCATGCGGTGGTGCCGAACTCGTCGCTCATCGTCGTCATCGGTCCAGTTCGAGCAGGGCGCGGAGTTGATCGTCGCCGAGCCGGGCGAGGTCGGTCTCGACGGTGCGGGTTCGTCCGACGGCGATGCCGGAGAGGTCGCGTTTGCCCGCGTGGAGGTCGGCGATCGCCTCCTCCACGCTGCGCTCGGTGCACAGCGTGTGGACGGTCACGGCGCGGGTCTGACCGATGCGATGCGCCCGGTCGCTGGCTTGGTCCTCGACGGCGGGGTTCCACCACCGGTCGTAGTGCACCACGTGGGTGGCCCGGGTGAGGTTGAGCCCGAACCCGGCGGCACGCAGGCTCAGCAACAGCATCGGTGGCCCGTCGGGGTCCAGCTGAAATCGGTTGATCATCTCTTCGCGGACGGTGGTGGACAGGCCGCCGTGCAGGAACGGCACCGTCCTGCCGGTGACCTCCTCGCCGAGGTGGGCGGCCAGCAGCTCGCCGGTCTCGCGGTACTGGGTGAACACCAGCGCCCGCTCTCCACTGTCGACGATCTCGGCGAGCATCTCGGTGACGCGGTCGAGTTTGCCCGACCGGCCGCCCAGGTGGCCCCCGGTGGGGTGTGCCAGCTCGGGGTGGTTGCAGATGTGCTTGAGCCGGGTCAGCAGGGTCAGCACCCGACCGCGGCGCTCGATGCCCGAGCCCAGGCCGCTGTCGAGGACCTCCTCCAAGCTGGTTCGGTAGAGCCGCTCCTGTTCGGCGGTCAGCTCGCACACCACCGTCGACTCGATCTTGGCGGGCAGTTCGGGAGCGACGTCGCTCTTGTGGCGGCGCAGCACGTGCGGCCCGACGATCTCGTGCAGGCGCCGCGCCGCGGCCTCGGAACGGCGTTGTTCGACGGCGGCGGCGAACCGGCGACGGAACCTGGCTCGGGGGCCGAGCAGGCCGGGATTGGTGAAAGCCAGCAACGACCACAACTCGTCGAGCCGGTTCTCCACCGGGGTCCCGGTCATCGCCACCCGCAGCCGGGCGTTCAGCTTCCGCGCGGCACGGGCGGCCCGGGTGTCCGGGTTCTTGATCTGCTGGGCCTCGTCGAGCACGATCACGTCCCAGCCCACCTTCGCGAGCACGTCGGCGTCGCCGCGCAGCACCCCGTAGCTGGTCAGCACCACCGATTCGGTGGTGAGTCCGTCGAGGCCCTCGTTCCGCGCGGAACCCGTACGGAAGGCGACGTCGATTCCGGGGGCGAACCGGTCGAGCTCACGTGCCCAGTTACCGAGCACCGACGTCGGGCACACCACCAAGTGCGGTCCGGGACGCCGAGCCAGTACGGCGATGGCCTGCACCGTTTTGCCCAGTCCCATCTCGTCGGCCAGCACACCACCACCGTGGGTGGCCGCTGCTCGCAACCACGCCACACCGGCGCGCTGATAAGGGCGCAGCGCCGCCTCCACCGGGTCGGCGGGATCCGCGTCGTCGGTGGCATCGCCACCGGTGATGCCGTGCCGGACGGCGTCCACGGCCGCCCGGCCCGACCAGATCGTGGCGCCGTCCAGGCAGAGCGCCGCGTGTCCAGCGGTCGGCAACTCGTCGATCAGCGTCTCGACGGACTCGCCGTCCCGCATCGCGGCCGCGATGCGGGACCACGCCCGCAACGATTCTCCCGCCGTCGTGGAGGAGGACCAGTTCGCCAGTGCCGCCACGGCTGATTCGGCGTCGACGAGCACCGCGGGAACTTCGGTCGCCACCACCGCACGGCCCGCCCGCTCCGGGAGCGCGAGCGGCAACCGGGTTTCAGCGCCCTCCGGAAGTCCCGCCTCCGCGGCGGCGGTCCCCGGATTCCGCACGCCCCACCAGGCGAAGCACTCCGATTCCACGACGAAGCACGCCTGCAGCACCTCGGGCAGCGCGCCGCCGCCGTCGAATTCGGTGCTCATCTTACGCGCCCGTGCGATTTCGTCGGGGTGTTCGTGGCGCTCTCGACCAGGGAAGCACGTCGGACTCCGGGAGTGTGTGAACCAGCCTTTCAACGGTGACGATACATCACGTCGAGATGTCCTCGTCGGGGGAATTCGTATTTGACACGGCGCGCTTCCGAGGTTCCGGATAAGTCGTGCCGGGTGATTTGACAATTCCCCTTTCTTTCTGTCCGGGGGTCGGTGGCGGTATTCGACGTCCCGTTCTCGGCGAGGTGCGTCCCGGCTGTGGGTTGCGATAATCGTAAGTATAGTAACTTCAGTGTTAAATGAAATTACACCAATGTGACACCAGCACCCGACGAAAGCACCGCTCAGACGTCGACGGTCACCGTGCACCTCCACAGCCGACCGTCGGCGGAGAAATCCAGGCCGTGCAGGACACGGCCTTGGGCACCGCGCCGAAGAGGCCGAGCTCTTCCAGCGGCGCCACGGTCATGCGCCCGGAGCGTGTCCCGGCGGTGTTCGCCCTCGGCGCCCAACGCGACCACGTTCTCGGTGTCGAGAAGGTAGATCGACCTCGTCGAGGACCGAGACCAACGCGTCCTCGTCGTCGGAGGCGGCGAGATCGGTGGTCGCGGTTCGTTCCGGCCGCGCGGTGGAGACGTCGGCGAAGCTCTCGACCACCGCGGCCACGGCCTCGCCGAGACGGGCTTGCCGGGTCGGCCCCCACGCCTCGATGCGCGGATCCGCGGTGTGCGGCAGGCTTCGGTGCCCGCTTTCCGGCTCGGTCACCCCTTGACCACGCCCAGTGGTGTCAGTCGTGCGATCGTGCGGCACAGTCCGGCGCCTTCGGAGGCCTTCACGACCTCGGTGGCGTCCTTGTACGCGTCGGGAGACTCCGCGGCGAGGCCGCGCCGGGACGTCCCGCGCACGGCGATTCCCCGTGCTTCCAGCTCCTGCTGGAGGGTCTTGCCGCTGACCGAGCGGGCCATCTGGTGCCTGCTCTTCGGGCGGCCCGCCCCGTGGCACGTGGAGTAGAAGGCGTCGTTGTCCGCGACGCCCGTGAGCACGTAGGAGGACGTGCCCATCGAGCCCGGGATGAGCACCGGCCGACCGACCTCGCGGAGGCCGGAGGGCAACCCCTCGTGTCCCGGAGGCAGGGCCGGGGTCCGCCCCCTTGCGGTGGACGCACAGCCCGCGTCGTTCCCCCTCGACCTCGTGATGCTCGATCTTGGCCATGTTGTGCGAGACGTCGTAGACCAGCCACATCTCACAGCCGGTCCGCTGCTCGAAGACCTCCGCCGCGGCTTCGCCCAGCACGTGCCGGTTCGCGCGGGCGTAGTTGGCCGCGGCGGCCATCGCACCCAGGTAAGCTCGTGCTTCCGGGGACTCCACGGGGGCGCAGGCCAGTTGCCGGTCCGGCACCTGGACTCCGCGGGACGGCATGGTCTTTTCCATGGCCCGTACGTGGTCGGTGCAGATCTGGTGTCCGAGGCCGCGTGACCCGCAGTGGATCATCACGCACACCTGGTCGGGTTCCAGGACGAAGGCCGCGGCCACCCGCTCGTCGTAGAGCTGGTCGATCGTCTGGGCCCCGGGAAGTGCTTCCCGGGGCCCAGACTGCCGACCTGCCCGAGGCCGCGCTCCACGGCCCGCTCGCTGACCTGCCCCGGATCGGCGTCGTCGACCGCGCCGGCGTCCTCGCAGCGATCGAGGTCGCGTTGTTCACCCCGGCCCCGCTGCACCGCGTACCGCGAACCGGACAGCAGGACCTTCTCGAGTTCCTGCTGCCCGGAGACCGTCCACACGGCCCCTCGTCCCGCACCTCTCGGAATCGCCCGCCCGAGCCCGCCCATGATCGAATCGCGGTGGAGCGCGAAGTCGTGTCGATTCAGGCTCGTGCCGATCAGACGTACTCCGCAGGAGATGTCGACCCCGACACCCCCGGGAGAGACCACGCCGCCCTCTCGCACGTCGGTGGCCGCGACCCCGCCGATGGGGAAGCCGTATCCCCGGTGCATGTCGGGCATCGCGTAGGAGGCACCGACGACGCCGGGAAGCACGGCCACGCGGACCACCTGGTCGAGCGACTGGTCGGCACTCGGCTCGGGAAGCAGCGCCTTCGAGGTGAACACCATCCCGGGTACCCGCATCTCCTCGTGCCGCTGGATGCGGAAGCGGTTCGGGGTTTCCTCGATGAGTTCCATGCCGGCTCCCCGTGGCGACTCCCGCTTCGGGACTGCTCCCGGCGGCGACGGGACAAACCGTCGCAGGGACGCCGGTCCGCGGAAGCGGGAGCCGAACGGGTGTCGGCTCAGTCGCTCGGGGCCTCGTGCTCGAGGCTGGGTTCCTCGGGTGCGGTGGTGGTTTTCCGCAGCAGTGCGACCGTCCCGGCGAGCAGGAGCACCGCGGCCAGCAGTCCCAGCACCGTGCTGCCGGTGAGGCCGAGGACGAGGTAGCCGACCACCGTGAAGGCGGCGACGGCCAGGGCGTACGGCAGCTGGGTCATGACGTGGTCGACGTGGTGGGAGCCGGCTCCGGCCGAGGACAGGATCGTCGTGTCGGAGATGGGGGAGCAGTGATCCCCGAAGATGGCACCGGCGAGAACGGCGGCCAGCAGGGGCAGCATGAGGGTGATGTCCGTGCTCGCCGCGATGTCGGCGGCGATGGGCAGCAGCACGCCGAACGTTCCCCAGGAGCTTCCGGTGGAAAACGCCATGAATCCCGACAGGATGAACACCAGCATGGGAAGCAGCGTCAGGCTGATGCTTCCGTCGACGAGCCCGGCCAGGTAGCCCCCGGTACCGAGTCCGCTGATCACCTCGATCATCGTCCAGGCGAACAACAGGATCCAGATCGCCGGGAGCATGGACTTGATACCGACCCGCAGCCCCGTCGCGATGGTGCCGCGGTGCGTTTTCCGGCGGACGGTGAGAATCATGGCGGTGATCCAGCCGAGGACGCTGCCGCACAGCAGGGAGGTCGGCACGTCGGTGTTCTCGAACACCGACAGCAGCGTCGCCCCGCCCTCGGACTGCCGGACGCCGGTGACGATCATGGTGACCACGCTAGCGAGTACCAGGGCGGCGATCGGCCACACCAGGTCGCGGACCCGGCCGTTCTCGTTGGCCGCGAGCTGGTTCTCGTCGCCGGGCACGGCGCCCTTGGCCGGGTCGGTCAGCCCGCCTCCCTCGACGGCGCGCCGCTCGTGCTCGCGCATGGGGCCGACATCCAGGCGGAACCAGGCGACGCAGCAGATCATCAGCAGCGCCAGGATGGCGTAGTAGTTCAGGGGCACCATCCGGACGAAGGCCTCCAGCGACCCCAGGTTGCCCAATCCGTGGGTGGCGAGAATGCCCGCGAGGATCGAGATGATGTAGGCGCCCCAGCTGGAGACGGGCATGACCACGCAGACGGGCGCGGACGTGGAGTCGATCATGTATGCCAGCTTCGCCCGGGAGATGCGCTGCCGGTCGGCGATGGGGCGGCTGACGTTGCCCACGACCAGGGCGTTGAAGTAGTCGTCGATGAAGATGATCAGCCCCAGCGCGACGGGGACGAAGGTGGCGCCGACCCGGGTTCGCACCCGGCCGGTCGCCCACTGCCCGAAGGCGCGACTGCCTCCGCAGACCGTCACCAGGGAAGCGACCATGCCGAGAAAGAGCAGGAAGCCCAGGTTGAACACCTTACCGGTGTTGAGTCCGCCGTCGGCGACGAAAATGCCGCTGACGATGGTGTACAACTGCTCCAGTCCGGCTAATGGACGGAATTGGTTGAGCATCAGCAGACCGACAGCGATGCCTGCTCCGAGCGACAGCAGCACTTTTCGCGTCAGTATCACCAGCACAATGGCCAGTACCGGCGGAATGAGGGAATACACCGAATCGGCCATGTGATTCGCTCCTTCGTTTCGGTGGGCGCGGTCGACCCGGTGTCGTCGGATTTTCCGCTGGTTCCTGTCGGTGACGGCTCGTGTCGCCCGCGGCATCGGTAATCGGCACCGCGGGTGTTTCGCACAGTGTCGCGCTATACGCTTAGATACTCGTGGCCTGGACTGTCAAGTGACCTCCACCGGGGAAGCCGGTCGTGCGTGGAGGTCGGCCCTCGGTCAGCCGGCCGCCGGAGGCCACGATCCGGGACGCAGCAATCCACGGGTGTAGGCGGCGGCGACCAGCGCCGTGCGGTTGGCGGCGTCGAGGCGCCGCCGAAGCCGCGCGATGTGGTAGTTGACCCCGTCCACGCTGACTCCGAGCTCCCGCCCGATCGCCGAACTCGGTTTGCCCAGCGCCACCCGTTCCAGCACACGGGCCTCCCGGTCGCTCAGCGTCATGGCCGGCTCGGCGGTGCGGTTCTCGGCCTGCTGCCGCCGGGCCATGCTGGCCAGCAACATCGCACCGTCGAGCTCCGGGTGGGGCAGCGGTTGCAGGGTCATCTCGGCGCCGTCGGCGGGCTTCCCGAGTGGTTCCACCGAGAAGCGGTGCGTCGCGCGCCCACCGGACCGCAGGACGCGTTCGATCTTGGGGAGCACGGTCGGATCGACGGGACGCACCAGCTCGGTCAGCGCCGTGCCGCGCAGCGAGCTCATCTTCGTCGTGAAGAACGTGGCCATCGCGGGGTTGGCCTCCACGATCCGCCCGGTCGGTGTGCACATCGCGATCGGCAACGGAAGCGACATCACCAGGTCCAGCAGCCTGCTGCGCCACCGGCGGGCCTCCCGCAGCGCTTCGACGTGGTTGGTCAGGTCGAACAGGATCGAGCCGACGAGCCCGGATCCGGGCGAGACCGGGAAGTGGTAGGCCCGCCACGGGGAGTCGACGGTGCGTTCGCGCAGCAGGGTGGTGCCCAGGGTGCGCACGCTCCGGTGCTCGGCGGGCAGTATCTCGGCGAGGGAGGGGAGCGGGAGCTCGTTGAGCGGCTTCCCGAGTACGGACGGGTCCCCGCAGAGCTGCTCGAACTTCCGGTTGGCCCAGCGGACGTGACTCCGCGCGTCGAAAACCGCCACGGGAACGGGCAGGTGCGTCAGGAACGCCGACAGCTCCCCGGTGGGCTCGCTCGTGCTCATCACGCTCCCCTCAGGTCCTGTCGTCCGTGATGTCAACCGGAAAACGAACATCGATGCTACAAGTTCTGGTAGCTCCTTCGGCGGTACCGGGTGCCTCGCATGGCCATCATCGAGGCGGACAGGTTGGCGACAGGCGTGAGGAGACCTTTCCATGACCCGCAGGACGAAGACCCCCGGCAGGAACCGAGGCTCCGGGCTACCGCATCCCCCGGGGCGTCTTCCGCTGCTGGGTGACGTGGCGGAGCTGCGCGGCAACCGGCCCTTTCAACGGATCGTCGACGAGGGGCGCGGGCTCGGACCGATCTTCACGAGGAAGGTGCTCGGTACCGAGATCACGGTCGTCTCCGGGGCCGACCTCGTCGCGGAACTCGCCGACGAGCAGCGGTTCTCCAAGAAGGTGGCGGGATCCCTGCGGGAGGTCCGCCGCTTCGCCGGTGACGGACTGTTCACCGCGGACAACCACGAGCCGAACTGGGCCAGGGCGCACGATCTGCTGCTGCCCGCGTTCGCGATGAGCTCGATGCGCGACTACCACCCCGCGATGCTGAGCGTGGCCAACAAACTGCTGGCTCGCTGGGACGTCGCCGCCCCGGAGAGCACTGTGGACGTGCCCGGCGACATGACCCGGCTGACGCTGGACACGATCGGACTGTGCGGGTTCGGTTTCGACTTCGAGTCGTTCGAACGCACCGAGCCGCACCCGTTCGTCGAGGCGATGGTGCGGGGGCTGCTGCACGCGCAGAACAGGGGCAGGCGCCTGCCGGGGACGACTCGCCTGTACCGCAAGCGGGACGATCAGCACGAACGCGACATCGAGCTGATGTCCGAAGTCGTCGACGAGGTGATCCGCGAGCGCAGGGCTTCCGGGGACACCAGCACCGACGACCTGCTCGGGCTGATGCTCAACTCCGACGGCGGACCCGACGAGGTCAACATCCGCTACCAGGTGATCACGTTCCTCATCGCCGGGCACGAGACGACTTCGGGGGCGCTGTCGTTCGCCCTGCACTACCTGGCCAAGCATCCGGCCGTGCTGGCCCGCGCGCAGGCCGAGGTCGACGCCCTGTGGGGCGAGGAGGACGACCCGCAGCCCCGCTACGAGGACATCGGGAAGCTGCGCTACGTGCGCCAGGTCCTCAACGAGGCGCTGCGGCTGTGGCCCACCGCGCCGGGGTTCACGCGCGCGCCGATCGAGGACACGGTGATCGGCGGACGCTACCCGGTCGCCGAGGGACAGCCCCTGCTGGTCTCCGCTTCGCTGCTGCATCGCGATCCGGTCTGGGGAGACAACGTGGACAACTTCGATCCGGAGCGGTTCTCGCCGGAGCAGGAGAAGCAGCGTCCGCCCCATGCTTTCAAGCCGTTCGGCACCGGCGAACGCGAGTGCATCGGTCGTCAGTTCGCCCTGCACGAGGCCACGATGGTGCTGGGCATGCTCCTGCACCGCTACCGACTGATCGATCACGCCCGCTACCAGCTGCGCATCAAGCAGACGCTGACCATCAAACCGGCCGAACTGACCCTGGGACTGGTCCGCCGCGAGCCGCGGGAGCGCCGGAGTTCGGAGCCGCGGGCCGAACCCGCGCGAGCGCGGCGCGATCGGGCCGGGGGCAAGGTCGCCGAGGGCACGCCGCTGACCCTGCTGCACGGGTCCGACCTGGGGACCAGCAGGAGCACCGCCGAACAGTTGGCGAGCGAGGCCGCCGAGTACGGCTTCACCACGAGCGTCGGGCCGTTGAACGAGGCCGCGGACAACCTGCCCTCCGAGGGACCGACGGTGATCGTGGCCTCCTCCTACAACGGCAAGCCCACCGAGGACGCCGCCGATTTCGTCTCCTGGCTCGAACGGGCCGAGCAGCCCGTCGCACGGGACGTGCCCTACGCGGTGCTCGGCGTCGGGGACCGCAACTGGGTGGCGACCTACCAGCGGGTACCGACCCTGATCGACGCTCGCCTCGCCGAAGCGGGCGGGCAGCGCCTGCTTCGGCGAGGCGAGGTCGACGTCTCCGGTGACGCGCTCGGCGACACCGACTCGTTCGGCGACGCGCTGTGGGAAACCCTCCTGCAGCGCTACGGCCACGGCGAGAACGCACCGCGATCCTCGTCCTCCGAGCAGTCGGGCTACGTCGTCGACGAGCTCTCCTCCGGGGTGACCGGGGCCCTGGACGCTCAGCACGGCGTGGTGCCGATGGAAGTCGTGGACCGCGAGTCGCTGGTCGACACCGAACACCCGCTCGCGCGTGCGAAGCGGTTCCTGCGCGTGCGGCTGCCCGGAGGGCACTCCTATCGCACCGGAGACCACTTCACGGTGCTGCCGGACAACCAGCCCGACCAGGTGCGCCGTGCCGTCGAGCTGTTGCACCTCGACCCGGAAGCGGTGATCCGCGTCCGCGCCCAGGAGGGCGTGCGGCGGCCGCTGCCGCTGGACCGCCCGGTGCGGGTGCGGGAGCTGTTCACCCACTTCGTCGAGGTGCAGGATCCCGCCACCGCCCAGCAGATCCGGGTGCTCGCCGATCACAACCCCTGTCCTCCCGAGGAGCAGGCCCTCCGACGACTGGCCGAAGCACCGGCCGGGGAGAGCGTGCTCGACCTCGTCGAGCAGCACCCCGCCCTGCGCGAGCACCTGCCGCTGGCGGTGCTGCTGGAACTGCTCCCGACGATGCGCCCCCGCGACTACTCGATCTCTTCCTCGGCGCACTACCGACCGGGGGAGGTCGATCTGATGGTCTCGGTGCTGAGCGCACCGGCACGCACCGGCTCGGGGGAGTTCCGGGGTGTCGGCTCGCACCACATGAGCTCACTGGCACCGGGTGACACCGTGCGAGCGGCGGTGCGTCCCTGCCGCGAGGTCTTTCGCGTCTCGCCGGACCCGGACACACCGGTGATCATGATCTCGGCAGGGACGGGGCTGGCACCGTTCCGGGGATTCATCGCCGACCGACACCACGCCCTGGAACAGGGAGCCACGTTGGCGCCGGCCCTGTGCTACTTCGGTTGCGACCACCCCGATGTCGACTACCTGCATCGCGAGGAGCTCACCGCCGCCGACGAGGCGGGGGCGGTGTCGATGCGCCCGACCTTCCACAAGGCCCCGCAGGACGGAGCCGAGTTCGTCCAACACCGCATCCTCGCCGAGGCCGCCGAGATCCACCAGCTCCTGGAGAACGGAGCGCGGGTGTACGTCTGCGGCGACGGGGCGCGGATGGCACCGGGCGTGCGCGAGGCGTTCGTCGAGCTCTACAGCAGCCGGACCGGGACCGACCACGACAAGGCACGCCGCTGGCTCGAGGAGCTCATCGCCGCCGACCGCTACGTCGAGGACGTCTACGCGGGCTGAGCACGGCCCACGGTTTGGATTGATCAAGGGCAGCTGGGGCTCACGGCCGGGTCCCGCGCGGCAACCGGCTGCGTGGAACTGCGGAGGTTACCAACCGGTAGTAGCGTGAGAGCGATTCCAGCACCGCAGGAGGTCGACGATGACCACAGTGGAACCGGATCGCACGGCGGAGCAGACCCACGCGGTCGACGAGCGCGAAGCCAGGCGCGTGGCCGAGCAGGCCCGCGAGGCGCAGTGGCACAAGCCGAGTTTCGGCAAGGAACTGTTCCTGGGGCGGTTTCGCCTCGACCTCATCCACCCGTACCCGACCGGGGACCGGGACGGGGACGAGCGTGGGGAGGAGTTCCTGGAACGGCTGCGCGCGTTCTGCGAGAACGAGGTCGACACGGTCGCCATCGAACGTGACGGGGTCATCGCCGACCACACCGTCACCGGGCTCAAGGAGCTGGGCGCCTTCGGCATGAAGATCGGCACCGAGTACGGCGGGATGGGCCTGTCCCAGGTGTACTACAACCGGGCGCTGATGATCGCCGGGACGGCACACCCGTCGCTGGGTGCCCTGCTCTCGGCGCACCAGTCGATCGGTGTCCCCCAGCCGGTCAAGTTGTTCGGCACCGAGCAGCAGCGCACGGAGTACCTTCCGCGCTGCGCACGCACCGACATCAGCGCCTTCCTGCTCACCGAACCCGATGTGGGCAGCGACCCGGCCAGGGTGGCCACCTCCGCCACCCCCACCGGCGACGGTGACTACCTGCTCGACGGTGTGAAGCTGTGGACCACCAACGGTGTGGTCGCCGACGTCCTGGTGGTGATGGCCAGGGTGCCCGCGTCCGAGGACCATCAGGGCGGGATCAGCGCCTTCGTCGTCGAGGCCGACTCCCCGGGCATCACCGTGGAGAACCGCAACGCGTTCATGGGGTTGCGCGGTATCGAGAACGGCGTCACGCGGTTCCACCAGGTCCGGGTGCCCGGCCGCAACCGGATCGGTGCCGAGGGCGCCGGACTCAAGATCGCGCTGACCACGTTGAACACGGGACGGCTCTCGTTGCCGGCGATGTGCGCGGGGGCGGCCAAGTGGTGCGTGAAGATCGCACGCGAGTGGTCGGGGGAACGGGTGCAGTGGGGGCGCCCGATCGGCGAGCACGAGGCGGTCGCTGGCAAGGTCGCCTTCGTCACGGCCACGGCGTTCGCGCTGGAGTCGGTCGTGGAGCTGTCCGGGGAGATGGCCGACCAACGACGTCACGACATCCGCATCGAGGCGGCCCTGGCGAAGCTGTACGGCTCGGAGATGGGCTGGCGGGTCGCCGACGAACTGGTGCAGATCCGCGGTGGCCGCGGTTTCGAGTCGGCCGAGTCGCTCGCGGCCCGGGGGGAACGCGGCATCCCCGCCGAGCAGATGTTGCGGGACATGCGGATCAACCGGATCTTCGAGGGCTCCACCGAGATCATGCACCTGATGATCGCCAGGGAGGCGGTGGACACGCACCTGTCGGTGGCGGGCGACATCATCGACCCCGAGGCGGGTCTCGACCGCAAGGCCAGGGCCGCGGCCAAGGCGGGTCGGTTCTACGCGGGGTGGCTGCCGTCGCTGGTGTCGGGTCGGGGCCAACTCCCCGGCGCGTACCGGGAATTCGGGCCGTTGGCCGGGCACCTGCGCTACGTGGAACGCGCGAGCCGGCGGCTGGCGCGCCAGGTCTTCTACGGCATGTCGCGGTGGCAGGGCAGGATGGAGCTCAAGCAACGCTTCCTCGCCCGGATCGTCGACATCGGGGCGGAACTGTTCGCGATGAGTGCGAGCTGCGTGCGCGCCGAGACGCTGCGCCGCAGGGATCCGGAGCAGGGGAGTTCGGCGTACTCGCTGGCCGGGACCTTCTGCGCCCAGTCGCGGCTCCGCGTCGAGGAGCTCTTCCGCCGCCTGTGGGCCAACAGCGACGACGAGGACCGCACGTTGGTGCGAGCGGTCCTCGACTCCCGCCACACGTGGTTGGAGGAGGGCGTGCTCGATCCGTCCATCGACGGACCACTGATCGCGCACACCCCGCAGGGCGCCTCCGAGAAGTCCGACGTGCACCGGAAGGTGCCGTAACGAGCCCGGCCCGTCGAAAACCGGGTCCGTGTCCGGGCGCGAACTCTCACCGACTCATCCGTGAGCGCAGGATGTGCAGCGCGCGGTCGACGGACCCGGACTCGGCCGTGGAAACGGCGTGGGCCTGCGGCCAGGGATCCGCGTCGACGGCCATGGCCGCGGCGATGTCCTCGTCGGCGTCGGAGACCGTGGCGGACCGCTGTCGGAGCCGCTCGGTGGCGACGTCGTCGGGAGCGGTGCACTGCAGCGGGACCAGCTCGCTGCTGGTGCGTTCGGCGGTGTCGGTGGCCAGCTGCCGGTGCGTTCGCCGGGTCCAGGACGCGTCCAGCACCACCGTCTCACCGTGAGCCAGCAGCGTGCTCGCCCTGCGGAGCAACTCCTCGTAGGTGCGATCGGTGCTGTCCGGTGCGTACAGGCCGGAGCGGTAGGGCTCGGCCGTCGACTCCGCGGAGGTAACCCCGGCGACCTCCCGACGAACCCGGTCGCTGGAGAGCAGGGTGGCACCGAGTTCGTCGGCCAGCCCCTCGCTCAGCGTGGACTTGCCCGTCCCGGGGAGTCCCCCGACCAGGACGAGACGCGCCTGCGAGCGTCGCGCGTGCTCCAGGGCGAGTTGGAGGTGCTGTCGCGCGTCCAGGGCGGTGGAGGTGTCGGCGGGGGAGTGCTTCAGGCACGCGACCCTGGTGCGAACCAGGGCGCGGTAGGCCATGTAGTGGTGCAGCAGGCCGCTCGGAGCCGAGTCGGCGCTGAACTGGGCGTACCAGCCGAGGAAGCGTTCGGCCAGTGTGGGATCGCCGCGGTATTCCAGGTCCATGGCCAGGCACGCGGCGTCGTCGGCGCCGTCGAGCCACCGAAGGCGATCGTCGAACTCGATGCAGTCGAGCACGCGCGGGCCGTCGTCGAGGCAGAAGATGTCCTCGGAGAGCAGATCACCGTGCCCGTCCACGACTCGACCCTCGGACACCCGGCTGTCCAGCAGCGGACCGCGTCCGGAGACGAAGGTCAGCGCACGGTGCTCGAGCTCGTCGACGACTTCGGAGTCGACGAGGGTGCCGGCGAACGAACGCACGGTCCGGAGGGCGGCGCCCCACCGGTCACGCAGCGCGTCCGGCTTCCCCTCGGCGGAGACCTCCGGCGATCGGGACTGGCAGGAGTGCACCCCTGCGAGGATCCTGGCCACCTCCCGCACCGCGTCCTCGTCCGCGCGACCGTTCTCGACCAACCCGGCCAGGGACCGCTCGGCGGGCATCCGGCGCATGACGACGAAGTGCTCGTACACCTCGCCGTCACGACCGCGTGCCTCGACCACGTCGAGGTACACGTCGGGGGCGAACCGGCGATTCAGCTCCCACTCCCGTGCACAGGCCCAGGCGCGGGTGCGAAGGTCGCGGAAGTCGAGGAAACCGAGATCCACCGGTTTCTTCATCTTGTACGCGAGGTCACCGGCGAAGAACACCGCGCCGGCGTGGGTCTCCGCCGTGCCGGTGTAGCCGTTCCCCGCGGGCTTGCCGGACACGGTCCTGTGCTGGCTCGGGACGGACTCGGACGGGGAACTCTGCCCCAGTCCGTCGTCCGGCAGGGTACGGGGATCGACGTTGGCGAGGTGTCCTTGCGGCGGCGGTGCACTCACCACGACCTCCGGGAGCGTGCGGGTGCGGCCGGTCCTCGGGTACCCGCACGCTCGGTGATTATTCCTCACGGACCGCGTGGGCGACGTCGAGGATTTCGGCCGATGTCCGAGCGATGAGGCGTCCCGTGAGCGATGAGGCATCCTGGAAGGACGACCGACCGGTATCGAAGGGAGACCTCGTGTCCGCTGTGAGTCCCGATTCCCAGATGCCCCTCCGGCGTCTCGGCGAGCAAGGTCCGGAGGTCAGCGCTCTCGGCTACGGCGCGATGGGACTGTCCGGCGTCTACGGGGAGGCCGACGACGCGGAGTCCGCGCGGCTGCTCCGCCACCTGCTCGACATCGGCCTGACGTTCGTCGACACCGCCGACGTCTACGGTCAGGGCCACAACGAGCGACTGATCGGCGACGCGATCGCCGGCAGGCGGGACGAGGCGTTCCTGGCCACGAAGTTCGGAGCCGGTCAGGAGACCGGGCTCGGACGACCGGAGTACGTGCGCAAGGCGATCGACGCGAGTCTCGAGCGGCTGGGCGCCGACCACGTCGATCTCTACTACCTGCACCGGGTCGACCCGACCACTCCGATCGAGGAGACGGTCGGCGCGCTCGGGGAGCTGGTCGAAGCAGGCAAGCTGCGCCACATCGGGCTGTCCGAGGTCGCCCCCGGCACGTTGCGCCGGGCTCACCGCACATACCCCGTCACCGCTGTGCAGCAGGAGTACTCGCTGTTCACCCGAGAGCCCGAGGAACACCTGCTGCCCACGATGCGTGAACTCGGTGTCGGCCTGGTGCCCTACTCCCCGCTGGGGCGGGGAGTGCTCACGGGAGGTTTCCGGGACGCCGCGCAGGTGGAGAACCTCCAGCAGCGTCAGCAGCGCTACCCGCGCTTCGCCGAGCAGAACCTGCAGCGGAACCTGACGCTCGTCGATCGGCTGCGGCAGCGCGCCGATGCTCTCGGCCGCACCCCGGCCCAACTGGCACTCGGGTGGCTGCTGGCCCAGGGCGAGGACATCGTGCCGATCCCGGGAAGCAGGCGGCCGGTCAACGTGGAGGCCAACATCGAGGCCGTGCGACACCCGCTCGACGCCTCCGTGGTCACCGAGCTCAGCGAACTGTTCCCGGTCGGTGCGGCAGCCGGTGACCGGTACGCGCCGGAGTTCTCCGCCCGCCTCGAACAGTGAGCGCGGTGGAAGGGGGCGGACAACCGATCAGAGCAGCCTCCTCGTCGTGAGGCGGTGTTCGACCTGACGGACCTCGTCGTCGGTGAGGGGAAGCCGTGGTGGAGCGGTGACCGGGCAGTCGATGATCCCGCGCAGGTGCGGGGCGGCTTTGCAGGCGCCGACCGTCGAGGAGCTCGGTCCTGTGCGGGTCGAGTCGCCCACGCCGCTCAGTCCGGGCAGGGTCAGCAGCCTCTCCTGCTCGGCTCGCGCCGCGTCCCACTCCCCTTCGAAGCAGTGTCGGTGCAGGCGCCCGTAACCGCGGGGATCCACACTGCCCAGACCGGGGACCACGCCGTGGACTCCCGTGGACAACGCGGTGTCGACGATCAGCTCCGAGCCGGTGAGTACCCGGAACGACTCGAGCACCCGGCGGCGGTGTCCATCCGGCAGGAACGTCACCTCGCTGGTGGAACCAAGGACGAACAGGCCGTGCACCCCCCGCCGTCCAGCAGGAAGTCGACGAGCCTTTCGAGTGAGCCGCCGCCGATGTCGAGGCCCGGGGTCAGGGGTGCAGACCGGGGATCGCACCGTCGAGCGCGGGGGACGTCCATGCTGGACGCCTCCTTCGCCGGCTGTGATCGCGGAGGGGCCGACGCGGCGACGATGTTCTGGGTGCGGACAGGGGTGATCGCACGATATCGGGCATTCCGGGAGAATTCGAAAGTGGCGCGCGGACGCCTGTTCCGGCTCCGGGATATCCGAGCGAAGTCGTCCCGGCGCTCTTCGAGTGGTTGATCGAGGACGTGCCGGGGTAGTGCTGGGGTATGGCCGAGGAGTACCAGAGCGCGGAACCGTTCCTCCCCTCGCAGGGTGGTATCGCGGCACTGCGGAAGGCCGCCGGCTCGTGCCGGGGGTGCGCGCTGCACCGGGACGCCACCCAAACCGTCTTCGGCGACGGTCCGGCCGAGGCGCGAACGGTGTTCGTCGGTGAGCAGCCGGGTGATCGGGAGGACCGCGAAGGCCGCCCGTTCGTCGGACCGGCGGGTGGTCTCCTCGACCGCGCGCTGGAGGAAGCCGGAATCGATCGCGACGACGCATATCTGACCAATGTCGTCAAGCACTTCAAGTAC
Organism: Halosaccharopolyspora lacisalsi; assembly: GCF_014137975.1. GTDB lineage: Bacteria > Actinomycetota > Actinomycetes > Mycobacteriales > Pseudonocardiaceae > Halosaccharopolyspora > Halosaccharopolyspora lacisalsi. Next base: position 230,857 of record NZ_JACGWZ010000002.1, read on the forward strand.
ACCTACCGGGGAAATCGGCGGATGCACGGCAAGCCCGGCAGCTCGGAGACGAAGGCCTGCTGGCCCTGGTTCGCCGCGGAACTACGGGCGGTCCGTCCCGAACTCGTGGTCTGCCTCGGCGCGACGGCGGCGCAGACATTGCTCGGAAAGTCCTTCCGGGTCACCGCCGATCGCGGCGCGCTGCTGGACTTCCCTCCGGATCTCGACATCGGTGGTGGCCCGCGGCCCCGGTACGTGCTGACCACGGTGCATCCCTCGGCCGTGCTGCGGGCCGGGGACGACCGCGACGCCGCCTACCGTGCTTTCCTGGACGACCTGGGGGCCGTCGCCGAGGCGATCGAGTAGTGGCACCTCACCCGAGCGTGCCACCGCGCCCGCAGTCGAACACGGCCGGAATCCCGGTGGCGTCGTCGCTTCTCGGCGGGCCGGATTGGGCGAATCGGGTGAGCAGGTAGCACGCGAGAATGACGTGATACTCCGAGTTCGCCATGCGGAGCGCCCGTTCCCCGACGGATAGTAACGATATTCGACCCGGTCGGCCCAGCGCGTGCCTCTGGTTTCGACCCGGGTCGAATGGATACGATCAATTCGGCGGCAGGTCGCGGAGACGTTTCGTCCAATGGCCACCGCCCGGCAATCCAGAAACGGATGGTCGCTTTCGGGAGGTATACCGTGCATATCGATTCGTGTCGGGAACTCAAATACAATCTCGCCCGCCGGCTCCCCGATTTGGGGTTGCGTCCGGAACTGGAGCCCTGGATGGGGCTGGGGTTGGCCAAACGGGCCGAGGGAACGTACTCGCTGGCCGTGCGCGTCACCGAAGCCGCCCCCGTCGGCGAGGTTCTGGCGCGGGTCAGGGAGGAGGCGCGCGAGGAGGTCGACATCCGTGAAGTGGGTCCGATCGTGCCGCATCGGGACACCGGCGACCTGCGGCAGCGCCGCCGTCCGCTGGTTCCGGGATGCTCGGTGGCCCATTCGGACGTGACAGCCGGTACCCTCGGCGCGTTCGTGACGCTGGGGGGCGAGCCGCACCTGTTGTCGAACAACCACGTACTCGCCAACAGCGACCAGGGCAGGATCGGCGACACCGTGCTGCAACCCGGTCCCGCCGACGGCGGGCAGAACCCGCGCGACCGCGTCGCCACGCTGAGCGCCACGGTCGAGCTCGTCACCGACCGCCCCAACCTCGTCGACACCGCCGCCGCGCGACTCACAGCGGAGGTGAGTTTCGACGCCACCGCTTATCCGGGCGGCGCTTTGGGAAAACCGGTTTCCGAAGCCCCCGCAGAGGACACCGTCGAGAAGGTGGGGCGCACCACCGGGCACACCACGGGCAGCATCACCGCTTTCGAGGTGGACGGCCTGCGAATCTCGTACCCGGAAGGAACCCTGACTTTCGACGATCAGATCGAGATTTCCGGGGACGCCGGGTCGTTCAGTTCCGGCGGGGATTCCGGATCGGTGATCTGGACCCGCGGTGACCGGAGTCCGGTGGGATTGTTGTTCGCGGGCAGCACCCGAGGTGGGCCGGACGGCACCGGCCTGACCTACGGGAACCTGTTGAGCACCGCGCTGAGCGAACTCGGCGCCACGTGGATCGAATCACCGTAAGCGGTTCGTCAGCCGCTCGGAGACGAACGGGGCGATCGCTCGGCCACCACCTCCGGTGGCCGAGCTCACCGGTAGCAGTAGGAGTCCGAGGAGGCGTCGCCGCCCTGGAGCCTGATCTGGTGGACCCGGCGACCGCCGAAGTCGTCTCCGTGTGGGAAGAACCTCCGATCGACGGTCAGACCGCCTCCCGATTCCGGATCGGTGTCCAGTTTGGCCATCCACGCTCCCACTCCGTCCGGGTAGAACTGGTCGTCCCAGGAACCGTAGAGCGAGTTGCTGACGTAGATCCGGCGTCCGTCGCGGCTGACCTCCACCATCTGCGGTCCGCCCGCGAGCGGTGTCCGTGGATCCGTCGGATGAGGGGCGCGTTCGACGATCCCGCCCAGTCGGACCGAGCCGACCTCCCGGGGAGCGGCCGGATCGCCGACGTCGTACTGCTTGAGCTCGCCGGTGCCCCAGCACGACACGTACAGGTAGCGGTCGTCCACGGACAGGTTGATGTCGGTCACCAGGGGTGGCACGGCCCCGAAGGGGCGCAGCGCGGGCGGCAACGCGTCGGCCCGCGAAGGCACCTCGGCCGGGATCGTGATCACTTTCTCCGCCCTCCAGACACCGGTCCCGCCGCGGTACCAACGCCACACCGAGGCCGACAGGTCCTCGACGTTGGTCACCACGCCGGCGAAGCCGTAAGTGGCCTCGGGGTCGTGGGCCGGACGCAGCTCCAGCACCATCTGGTGCTCGTCACCGAGCTCGACGCGCTGCCGGTGCTGTCCGGTCGACAGCGTCCAGAAGTGCAGTGCGTGTCCGTACTCGCGGTTCATCAGCCGCTCCGGGACGAGGCCGTTCTCGACCATGGAGGGAGTGCCCCACTCGCTGGTGACCGCCGTGTCGGCACCCAGGTGCCACCACGCGTCGTAGGCCAGGTACTGCGGTCCTCGGTCGCTCTCCCACGCGCGCCGCACCTCGAAGGTGTCGTGATCCAGCAGCGCTATTCCTCCGGGGCCTTCGTCGCCGTCGGCGGTTCCCAAGCAGGACAGCAGCACTCCCGAAGGGCCACAGTGCAGGGTGTGCGGACGGGAGTAGCCGGCCCGGGCAGCCAGCTCCGCGGCGTCGATGGTCTTGACCAGACCGGGCGTCCGGGGATCCGGCTGCGTGTCGAAGACGTGGATGCGGGAGGAGCGCAGTCCCGGCAACAGCAGGTACCGTCGCTGCAGCCCTTCGGTGCAGTGTCCTTCGTGGGCGAGGGCGCTGCTGCAGGCGTTCCAGCCGAAGTGGTGCAGTTCGTCGCCGAGGGTCGGCATCTCGGCGGTACTGATCACCGTGCCGTAACCGTCCGATTCGGGGTCCGTGTCCAGCACGGTCAGAGCGTCCGGCTGCTGCCCCGCACGATCGAAGGTCACCATGTAGGCCAGCGACTCGGCCGGTGCCGTGATCGCTTCACCGGGAGTGCGGTAGAACGTCGAGTCCATGCACTGACAGTAACTCGTCAAGTGCTCGCCGTGGTGGATCCATGTCGGGGTTTCCCCGATGGTGTCCCGGAAAACCGGATCGAGGGGTCCGTGGTCGGAGGTGATCGTGCGCTTGGTGACAGTGGGACACGGCACCGCATCGCTGGAGGACCTCGTCGGACTGCTGGGGCGGGTCGAGATGGAGGCCGTGATCGACGTCCGCAGCGCCCCGGGAAGTCGCAGGAACCCCCGGTTCGCCCGGAGCGTCCTCGAGAACGAACTCCCGCGGCGGGGACTCGGATACCGCTGGGACGAGCGGCTCGGCGGATTCCGGTCGCTCCCACCCGATTCGCCGGACTGGGTGTGGCGCAACGAGGGGTTCCGCGCTTACGCGGCGCACATGCGTACCGAGCGGTTCCGGGACGGCGTCGCCGCGCTGCTCTCCGAGGTGAGCCGGTACGGCTGCGCGGTGATGTGCAGCGAGAGCCTCTGGTGGCGGTGTCATCGCCGCCTGATCGCCGATCACGTCCAGCTGGTGCACGGGATCGCCGTGCGACACTTGATGCACGACGGACGCGTGATCGAGCACCGCCCCGTCGAGGGTGTCCGCGTCCGCGATGACGGACTGCTGGTCTACGACGCCGGTCGGCAGCGGCCGGGCGACGAGTGAGCTGGACCCGGGACTTGTCGACACGGACTTCGCCCGTGGGGTACGAACGACCGGTGATCTACGACTACTGCGTGGTCGGTGGAGGCATCGTCGGCATGGCCACCGCCATGACGCTGCTGGAACGCCATCCGGGGGCCGCTGTCCTCCTGCTGGAGAAGGAAACCGAAGCCGGACGCCACCAGACCGTGCACAACAGCGGTGTCATCCATGCCGGCATCTACTACCGGCCCGGATCGCTGAAAGCGGAGCTGTGCCGCCGTGGTGCGCGGGCCACCAAGGACTTCTGCCGCGAGCACGGGATCCCCTTCGAGGCCCCGGGCAAGCTGCTGGTGGCCACCGACGAGAGCGAAGTCGCACGGATGGAGGCACTCCACGAGCGGGCTCGACACAACGACATCGACGTGGAGCGGATCTCGCGGACACGGCTGCGCGAGATGGAGCCCGCGGTCAGCGGACGCGGTGCGCTGCTGGTCAAGGAGACCGGCATCGTCGACTACGGTCGGGTGTGCGCGGCCATGAGCCGGGTGGTGCGCTCGGGTGGGGGCCACATCGAGTTCGGTGCCGAGGTCACCGGTATTCGGGAGACCGCCGAGCGGGTCACGGTCCGGTCGGGGGTTCGAAGCTTCGACGCCCGCAAGGTGATCGTGTGCGGGGGCTTGCAGGCCGACCGGTTGGCACGGATGGCCGGTGTCGACACCGATTTCCGCATCGTGCCGTTTCGCGGCGAGTACTACCGGCTTCCCGCCGACCGCGCCGGGATCGTGGACCATCTGATCTATCCGATCCCGGACCCGTCGTTGCCCTTTCTGGGGGTGCACCTGACCCCGATGATCGACGGGAGCGTCACGGTGGGCCCCAACGCCGTCCTGGGGTTGTCTCGCGAGGGGTACCGGAAAAGGGCGGTGCGGGCCGCCGATGTGCTCGACTACCTGTCGTTTCCCGGTTTCTGGAAGGTGGCGCGGGACAATGTCCGGACGGGTGCCGTCGAGATGCGGAACTCGCTGTGGAAGCGGGGTTACCTCCGGGAGTGTCGTCGCTACGCGCCGGGACTGGAGCTTCGGGACCTGTTGCCGGAACAGGCGGGGATCAGGGCCCAGGCCGTGCTGCGCGACGGGACGCTGGTCCACGACTTCCTCTTCCGTGAGACCGCTCGTACGGTGCACGTCTGCAACGCCCCGTCGCCGGCGGCCACCTCGGCGATGCCGATCGCGGAGATGATCGCCGCGAAGTGCGACGGTGACGGCCGGTAGACACCGGCGCCGCGCCCCGCTCGGTTTCGAGCAGTACGGGTCCGGGTATTTCCGGGGATGACGGTGTACGCACGGACTCGAGGAGATGCGATGAGCGAGACCGTGAAGGTTCTTCCGCTCGGCGGCCACCACGAGTACGCCGCCGAGGTGCACGAGGGAAACCAGACCACCGAGCACCGGGTGGTCTTCGCCCAGGACCTGCTCGACGATCTGGTCATCGCCGATGCGGACGAGAGCGCCCTGGTCGTCGAAGCCGTCAAGTACATGCTCCAGGAAGTGCCGTCCGCGGGCCTGCCCCACGACATCGATCTGGAGGACGTACGCAGCAGGGACGCCGGGTTCGTCCCGGAATTGCGGGCACGCCTGACATCGTGACCGGCTCGCAGTGCCTCGACCGCCTCACCGACCGATGAGGCGGTCGAGACGCTGTCGGGGCTGCCGCAGCGACCGCGCGCGGCGGGTGAAGTTCGACCACGAGTCACCGTACCGCTGAATGCGCTCGACAGCGGTGGTCATGGTGTGGTGCCACGGTTCGGTCGTGTCGAGTTCCTCCCACTCCAGCGGGGTCGCCACGGGTGCCGTGGGCTTGGCGCGAACCGAGTAGGGAGCCACCGCCGTCTGCGCGTAGGCGTTGCGCAGGTAGTCCAGGAAGATACGCCGCCCGCGGTCCTCCTTGCGCTGCTCGACGGTCAGTGCCTTCGGTTCCCGCTCGGCGAGCAGGGCCGCGGCGTCGCGTGCGAAGTTCCGCACGTGGTCGAAGGTGTGTTCGCGCCGCAGCGGGGCCACCACGTGGAACCCCCGCGATCCCGTGGACATGAGAAACGGTACGAGTCCGAGCTCGTCGAGCAGGGTGCCCATGCCGCGAGCCGCGAGCCGCAGCTGCTCCAGGTCCTGCGTGGCCGGATCGAGATCGAAGATCAGCCGGTCGGGCGTGTCCAGCTGGTCGGTCCGCGAGAGCCAGCAGTGCGGGGTCACGCAGCCCTGGTCGGCGAGGTAGACCAGAGTGGCCGCGTCGTCGCAGACGGCGTGCACGATCGTGCCGCCCTCCTTCTTCGGCACCTCGGCCCGGCGTATCCAGTCCGGGAAGTGCTCGCCGACGTTCTTCTGAAACACCCGCTGGCCGGTGATGCCGTCGGGAAACCTCTCGGCCGCCACCGGGCGGGCCCGGGCGTGGCGCACCAGGGCGGGAGCCACCTGCCGGTAGTACTCGGCCAGCTCCCCCTTGGTGATCCCGTCATCGGGGAAGAAGACCTTGTCCGCCCTGGAGACCTCGACGGTTCGCTTGCCCGCCCGCAGGGTTTCGGTGCTCATGTCGGCCGCTCCGCTACGACGTCGGCAGGGTTCTTGTCCCGGCGCAGGCCCAGGTACCGGGGATGGCGCAACTTGCCGTCCTCGGTCCACTCGGTGAAGGCGATCTCGGCGACGAACTCGGGGGCGATCCAGCGCGCGCCCCGTTCACCCGGGTCCTCGGAGAACGGTGATCGCGCCCGTTCCCGTGCGCCCAGTCGGTCGCGCAGGTCGTGCAGCGTCTCCTCGGTGAATCCCGTGCCGACCTTGCCGCCGTAGACCAGGTGTCCGTCGTCGTAGTAGCCGACCAGCAGCGCTCCCAGGCCCGTGCGGCTGCCGGCGGGATCGGTGAACCCCCCGATGACGAACTCCTGCTCGTGCACGCACTTGAACTTCAACCACGTCCGACTGCGTCCCCGGGCGTAGCCGCGGGTCGCGTCCTTGGCCAGGGCACCTTCCCAACCCGCTCGGCAGGCCTGGCGGTGGTAGTCGACTCCGTCGGAGTTGCGGTGCTGCACCAGCCGGATCGGATCGCGGGAGCGCAACGTCCGCTTCAGCAGCTTCTTGCGGTCACGCAGCGCCAGGTCCGTCACGTCGTACCCGTCGATGTGCAGCAGGTCGAAGACGTAACAGTGAATCGGTGTCTCGTGCATCCGGTTCTGATCGGCGGAACCGAGCTGCATCCTGCCCTGCAACCGGGCGAAGCTCGACCTGCCGTTCTCGAAAGCGACGATCTCGCTGTCGAACACTCCGCTTCGGCAGGGCTGCTCGGCGAAGGCCCGCAGCAGCTCCGGGTAGGTCTCGTCCAGCCGTTTGCGGTTGCGCGAGAGCAGCCACACCTCCTGCCCCTGCTTGAACACCAGGCACCGCTGCCCGTCGAGTTTCGGCTCGAACAGCCAGTCGGGATCGCTGAAGGGCTCGTGAACGAGCGTGGCCAGGGTCGGGTCGACCCACCGCGGTTGCGGCTGCCACCGCAGCCGGTCGTGCGCGGACTTCGGCAGCGACTCCAGCCCCGAACTCATCGCAGCTGCCCGCCGGTCTCGGTGATGTCGGCCAGGTCGCCACCGCTGAGCACCGATCGGGGTTGTCGCTTGAGGGGCTTGCGACGCCGATCGGCTCCCTCGTCCTTCATCTTGACCAGCAGCCACTGTCCGTTCCGACCCATGCGGGTGAGCGCGTAACCCCCGCGCAGCTTTTGGCCCTCCAACCACACGGACAGCCGGCCCTGCTCCAGCGCCTCGGCAGCGTCGTCGTGGTGCGTGCTCAGGTGCCGGTAGGTGCCGGTGTCCCAGACGAGGACCGTGCCGGCACCGTACTCCTCGGCCGGGATGACCCCCTCGAAGTCGGCGTACTCCAGCGGATGGTCCTCGGTGGGCACGGCCAACCGCTTGTCCTGCGGGTCGATCGAGGGCCCCTTCGGCACCGCCCAGGACTTCAACACCCCGTCGACTTCGAGTCGAAAGTCGTAGTGCAGCGAGCTGGCGTCGTGCTTCTGGATGACGAACCGGGGATCCCGTTCCTCTCGGGAGCGCTTCTCCCCACCGTCACGCGGCTCGGAGGTCGTACCGAAGTTCCGCTTGCGGCGGTACTCGCCGAGCTTGTCCTGCATGGGCCCGTCGTACCCGTCGCAGCGGCAGGACAAACCTCCCGTGCGAGCGCGGCGAGCGCTTCACGGTTCTCGACTCGGCGCCCGGGTCAACCCGCGTAGCGCCGGATCCGGTTGATGTCGCCGATGTCCTTGTAGTCCTCCACCTTCACGTTCTGACCCTGGGTGGGAGCGTGAACGACCTTGCCCCCACCGATGTAGATGCCGTTGTGACTGGAGGAGCTGTAGTAGAAGATGACGTCACCGGGTTTGAGCTCGCTGCGGGAGACGCTCTGGCCCTTTTCCACCTGGGTCTGCGTGGAGCCGGGCAGTGAGACCCCGGCCTGCTCGTACGCCCAGTGCACCAGTCCGGAGCAGTCGAACTGGTCGGGTCCCTTGGCTCCGTAGACGTACGGGGAGCCCTGTTTGCTCAGAGCGGCGTTGACGGCTTGGACGGCGACCCCGGACCCCGCCAGCGGGCCGGCGCTGGTGGAGCCACCGGACAGGGAGTCACGTTCCTCGGAGCTGAGCTTCTCGTACTGCTGCTTGACCTCGGTGATCCGTGCGTCCATGGACGCCTTCTTGCGCTGCAGGCCTTGCTGGATGCGGGTCACGTCGGCGACGGCCTTCGCCGCGCGCGCCTGGGCTTGCTCCGTCCTGTGCTGAGCCGACTCGGCCCGATCGGTGGCCGCTGACAACGCTTGGATCGCCTCGTTGTTGTCCTTGGCCAGTGAGTCGAGGACGGAGGCCCGGTCCAGGAACGCCTTGGGATTCTCACTGACCAGCAGCGCGGAGAGCTCGTTCAGACGGGCACCCTGGTAGGCCGCACGGGTGAATTCGTTGACCTTGCCGCGGCGCTCGCTCTCCTCGGCGCGGGCTTGTCGGGCGATGTGGGCGGCCTGGTCGGTTTCCGCGGTGGCACGTTTCAGGTCGGCCGTCCGCGCGGCGTGGTCGTCCTGAGCCTTCTTGTACTTCTCGGTGAGTTTTTCCGCCTCGCGGGAAAGGGTGCGCAGCTGCTTGACCGCATCCGAGGTGTTGTCGGGCAGTCGTGGGTCCGCGTGAGCCGAACCGGGGGTGACGGTGACGGCGACGGCTACCGCCGCTGCCGCCACGGGGACGCGCTTCAGGCGGGACGACACCAACGTAGCTCCTTCGTCTGCTCCGGGGCGACGATCCGGGGGTGCGTTGCCGGCCGATCCTCGTGGATCGGTCGACATCTCGCGCAGATTACGAAATGGATACTTTGGTGACACGAACGGGGTGCTGCTTCACCGGACGAGTGCGCGGTCAAGTGTCGGGCGAGTGCTCCGCGTGCTCGCTGCTGTCCCCACGTCTACCGGAGGTGCCGTTCGACACCTCGCTCGAGAGCTCATTGCGGGGACGAACGACTGAGGCCGGCCAGGATTCGCTGCATGACCTCGGGGTCCATCTCCGCGGTGTAGTCGTCGTCCTGCTCGGCGGCCGCGGACTTCTTCGGATCGCGCTGGGGAAGCGGTATGTCCGAAGCGGTCAACCCCGTCGGCAGCGGTAGTTCGTGCTGCCTGACCCGGTCGGAGTTCACCTCGATCACCAGACGGTCGCCGTGCAGGCGCAGCCGCACCGCGACCAGTCCCGGCGACTCGCTGTCGGTGCCGTCGACGACGGTCCGCACCAACTCGGTGGCCGCGTTCACGCCGTCCTCGATCATCGGGCGCAGGTCCCACTCGGTGAGAGTGAACCGTACGAAGATATCGGTGCAGTTCACCGCACTGGGCAGTGCTACGAGTTGCAGGTCGTCGACCTGAGCGGTCTCGGTGTTCACCCTGGGTCCTTCCTGTTTTCCACGGCCGGTCCGCGCGTCATGGTCCGTGACTCATATCTTGCCAAGTTTCGCGCGCGCGGTACATGCCAGGGCCTTACATGTTCGAACGAGTTGTGCCACGCGTGCGGTTTGTCCCCCCGGCTTCGCGGGTACTCGACCGATCAGCGGTGGTTCGCCCGGAGCCGAGGTGTCCCGAAGGAGTGTCGCGGTGCGCTACGAGCAGATGATCGAGGAAGTTCGGCGACGACTGTCGGTGGACGCGGGAAGGGCGGAGACCATCCTGTCCGCGGTGGTCCAGGCGCTCGGCGAGGCCGCCGCGACCGAGGAGATGGCCGATCTGCGTTCTCAACTGCCGGAGCCGCTGAGTTCTGTCGCTCCGACCGTGCCGGGGCGGGACCGCTCCCTGGACGAGACGGTCGTTCGCGTCGGTGACCTCACAGGAGCCGAGGACGCGGACCGAGCTCGCTCCTATGTGGATGCGGCGTTCGGCGTCGTGACCCAAGCGGTCACCCAGGAGCAACTGCGACGGGTGATGGACACGCTCGCTCGGGACTACCAGCAGCTCGTTCCGGGATCGGTGGGACTGGACGGTACGGACGAGACCTTCGCGCGGGATGTGCGTGCCCGGGCCGAGTTCAGCAGCGACGAACAGGCCCTGCAGGTGTCGGCCGCCGTCCTGTCGGTGCTGAGTGGACAGATCACCCCGGGGCAGGCCGAAGAACTGGCGGCGTGCTTGCCGAGCACGCTCTCGCGGACGTCGCTGACCACGAGCGGTGCCGTCCACGCCGACACGGAGGCGGTGCTGCGAGAGATCAGCGAGCGACTGGGAATCGCCGACCAGCAGACCGCTCTCCGGCAGACGCAGGCCGTCGTGTCCGTGATCAACGAGTGGGCGCCCGCCGAACTCGGCGATGCTCTCCGGCAGCTGCCCACCGACTTGACGAGATCACTGAGCGGCTAGGCGCGGACCTCGGTCACCCGCCTCTCCCCGGCTCGACGAGCGATTCGTTTCGGATGTTGACGAGCGGGTATGCGGGGGTGGGAAGCGGGTGCGCCGCCCGCGGGAAACCGAGCTGGTGATCGAGGTGCTCGTATGAGTGAGCTGGTGTCGGACTACGTTCTCCGTCGGCTGCGCGAGTGGGGAGTTGAGAAGGTCTTCTCCTACGCCGGAGACGGGATCAACGGAATCCTGGCCGCCTGGCAGCGGGCGGGTAACGACCCCCGCTTCATCCAGGCACGACACGAGGAACTGGCGGCCTTCGAGGCGGTCGGCTACGCGAAGTTCTCCGGGCGCACGGGCGTGTGCATGGCGACCGGCGGGCCGGGGGCCGTCCACCTGCTCAACGGACTCTACGACGCGAAGTTGGACCACGTTCCGATGGTGGCGATCGTCGGTCAGCAGGGCAGTACCTCGTTGGGAGGCGCCTACCAGCAGGAGATCGATCTGAACTCGCTGTACAAGGACGTGGCCAGCGAGTACGTCCAGTTCGTCTCGACACCCCAGCAGCTGCCGAACGCGCTCGACCGCGCCATGCGCACCGCGCAGGCCAAGCGCACCGTCACCGCGCTGATCATCCCCGGCGACGTTCAGGACATGGAGTACTCCCCGCCCACCCACGCGTTCAAGATGGTGCCCTCCAGCCTGGGTATCTCCGGATCGACCGTGACTCCGGCGCACGAGGACGTCAAGCACGCCGCCGAGATCCTCAACTCCGGGCAGCGTGTCGCGATCATGGTCGGTCAGGGAGCCCGCGACGCCAGGGACGAGGTCATGGAGGTCGCCGACGTGCTCGGCGCCGGTGTGGCCAAGGCGCTGCTGGGCAAGGACGTGCTGCCCGACGATCCGCCGTACGTCACCGGATCCTCGGGACTGCTGGGCACTCGTCCGTCCTGGGAGTTGATGCGGGACTGCGACACCCTGCTGATGGTGGGAGCCAGCTTCCCCTACAGTCAGTTCCTGCCGGAGTTCGACCAGGCCAGAGCGGTCCAAATCGACATCGACCCCACGCTCATCGGGATGCGCTACCCCTTCGAGGTCAACCTGCTGGGGGACGCTCGGGCCACGCTGCGGGAGCTGCTGCCGTTGTTGGAGCGCAAGCAGGACCGGTCCTGGCGCGAGCAGGTCGAGAGGACCGTGCGCGATTGGTGGGACGTGATGGAGCGCCGTGCGGGGGTGGAAGCCGATCCGATCAATCCCGAACGGGTGTTCCACGAGCTTTCTCCGATGTTGCCGGACAACGCGATGCTGACCTCGGATTCCGGTTCGGCGGCGAACTGGTACGCCCGGCACCTCAAGATTCGCGGTGACATTCGCGGATCTTTGTCGGGCACCCTGGCGACAATGGGGCCGGGCGCCCCCTACGCCACTGGTGCGAAGTTCGCCCATCCCGAGCGCCCCGTGTTCGCCCTCGTCGGTGACGGCGCGATGCAGATGAACGGGATCAACGAACTGATCACCATCGCGCACTACTGGTCGGAGTGGCAGGACCCGCGCGTGGTGATCGGTGTCCTCAACAACCGGGACCTCAACCAGGTCACCTGGGAACTGCGTGCGATGAGCGGTGCCCCGCAGTTCCTGCCGTCGCAGCGGTTGCCCGAGTTCGGTTACGCCGCTTTCGCCGAGAGTCTCGGCCTGCGCGGTATCAAGGTGGACCAGCCCGACCACATCCACAACGCCTGGCAGCAGGCCATTCAGGCCGACCGGCCGTGCCTGGTCGAGTTCGTCACCGACCCGGCCGTCCCGCCGATCCCGCCGGAGGCGAACTGGGACCAGATGGAAAGCGTCGTCGAGGCGATGGTCAAGGGCGACCCGGAGACCTGGCCGATGATCAAGGAAGGTGCCAAGGCCAAGGTGCAGGAGTTCCTGCCGGGCAGGACCGATCGCGAGTGAACGGTTCCGGTGGGGGTGTGGTCGAGGTCCGGCCACGCCCCCACCGGCCCGTGACGAACTCAGGCAGACGCCAGCAGTGACGAGGAGACGAGATGACGGCCGGCACCGGACTTCCGGGCGTTCCCCGGGTGGACACCGCGGCGCTGGAAGCGGACCTGAGCTCCCGGGTGGAGGGTGAGGTTCGGTTCGACGCCGGCTCCCGGGGTGCCTACGCCACCGATGCCTCGAACTACCGTCAGGTTCCCATTGCCGTGGTCGTGCCCTACAGCGTGGAGGCGGGTGCGCGGGCGGTGCACGTCTGTCGCGAGCACGACGCACCGGTGCTGTCTCGTGGCGGGGGAACGAGCCTCGGCGGGCAGTCCACCAATGTGGCGGTGGTCATCGACTGGACCAAGTACTGCCAAGGGGTGGTTTCGGTCGATCCGGACGCTCGTACCTGCGTGGTGGAACCGGGAATCGTCTACGACGAGCTCAACAAGGCCGTCGCCGAGCACGGGCTGAAATTCGGTCCCAAGCCCTCCACCCACAGTCACTGCGCGCTCGGCGGAATGATCGGCAACAACGCCTGCGGTTCCAGCGCCCAGAAGTACGGGAAGACCGTCGACAACGTGCGCAGCCTGGAAATCCTGACCTATGACGGTCTGCGCTGCTGGGTGGGCCCCGTCGGGGAGCGGGAGCTGGAGGACGTGATCGCGGCGGGCGGGGAGCTCGGCGAGGTGTACCGACGACTCCGCGATGTACGGGACCGCTATCGCGAGCAGATCCGGCAGCACTACCCCGACATCCCGCGGCGTGTCTCCGGCTACAACCTCGACTCGCTGCTGCGCGACGACGGTATCGACGTCGCCGAGCTGCTGGTGGGCAGTGAGGGAACCCTGGTCACGGTGCTGCGTGCCGAGCTCGATCTCGTCCCGACGGTGCCCCACAAGGCCATGGTCGTGCTCGGCTACTCCGATATCGCCGCTGCCGCCGACAGCACCCCCGCGATACTCGCCCACTGCGAGCCCCTGATCCTCGAAGCCGTCGGGGGAGAGCTCGCGCACTTCATCCGCGAGCAGAACCTGTTCGCCGAGTCGCTCGCCCTGCTCCCTCAGGGCGAGAGCTGGCTGTTCGTCCAGTTCGGGGGAGATACCCAGCAGCAGGCGGACGAGCAGCTCGATCGGCTGCTGTCCGGGTTGGACAAGTCCACCACCGACGCCGATGTCGCCGTCTCCGACGACCCCGAGCGTGAGCAGGAGATGCTCAAGGCCCGCGAGGCCGGCCTCGGTGCCACCGCCAACCCGCCGGACATGCCCGAGAGCTGGGAGGGCTGGGAGGACTCGGCCGTCGCGCCCGGTGTGCTCGGGGACTACCTGCGTGATCTGCTCGCCCTGTTCGAGGAGTTCGGCTACGAGCGCCCAGCTCTGTACGGGCACTTCGGTCAGGGGTGCGTGCACATCCGCATTCCGTTTCGGCTCAGGAGCGGTCCCGGAGTGGCCACCTTCCGGCATTTCGTGCAGCGCGCCGCCGACCTCGTGGTCTCCTACGGAGGGTCGCTCTCCGGCGAGCACGGTGACGGGCAGGCGCGGGGCGAACTGCTCGTGCGCATGTTCGGCGCGGAGATCGTGCAGGCCTTCGCCGAGGTCAAGGACATCTTCGATCCGGCCAACCGGATGAATCCCGGCAAGGTCGTTTCCCCGCGGCGCGTGGACGAGAACCTGCGGCTGGGCTCGGACTACCGCCCGATCCAGACGGAGACGTTCTTCGGCTATCCCGAGGACGGCGCGAGTTTCCACCAGGGCGTGATGCGCTGCGTGGGCATCGGCAACTGCCGCAACCACGGTGGTGGCGTGATGTGCCCCTCCTACCGGGCCACCCAGGAGGAGGAGCACTCCACTCGCGGGCGTGCGCGCCTGCTGTTCGAGATGATGCAGGGCCACGAGGACTCGCCGATCACCGACGGGTGGCGTTCGGAGGCGGTGCGGGACTCCCTGGACCTGTGCCTGGCGTGCAAGGGGTGCAAGTCCGACTGCCCGACCGGTGTGGACATGGCCACCTACAAGGCCGAGTTCCTCGCCCAGCACTATCGCCACCGGCTGCGCCCGGCTTCGCACTATTCGCTGGGCTGGCTGCCCGCCCTGGCCCAGGGCGCTCGGGGTGCGCCGGGGCTGGTCAACGCCGCGCTGCACTCGCCCGGACTCGCGCAGCTCGGTAAGCGCCTGGGCGGAGTCACTCCCGAACGGGAGGCACCGCGATTCGCCTCGTCGACCTTCCAGAGCCAGTGGCGCCGCCGTGGCGTCGCCGAACCCCGCCCCGGTGATCCCGACGCGGTGGTGCTGTGGCCGGACACGTTCACCAACCATTTCGAACCGCACATCGCGCGGGCGACGGTGCGGGTGCTGGAGGACGCGGGTTTCCGCGTCGCGGTGCCGCGAAAGCCGGTCTGCTGCGGACTGACCTGGATCTCGACCGGACAGGTCGGCACGGCGGCGGCGGTGCTGCGCCGCACCTTCCGCGTGCTGCGCCCGTGGTTGGAAGCCGGAACCCCGGTGGTGGGCATGGAACCCTCGTGCACGGCGGTGTTCCGGCACGACATGCACGACCTGCTCCCGCACGACGAGGACGCCCGGAGGCTGCACAGCCAGTTCATGACACTGGCCGAGGTCCTCACCGAGCGCGCGGCGAACGACTGGGAACCCCCGCAGGTGGACGCGGACGCCGTCGTGCAGACCCATTGCCACCAGCACGCCGTGATCGGCTTCGACGCCGACACCACGCTGATGCGGAAAGCGGGAATCGACGCCGAGGTCCTCGACTCGGGATGCTGCGGAGTGGCGGGCAACTTCGGGTTCGAACGCGGCCACTACGACGTGTCGATGGCCTGCGCCGAGTACGCCCTGCTTCCCGCGGTGCGCCGGACCTCCGAGGAAACCCTGGTGCTCGCCGACGGCTTCAGCTGCCGCACCCAGATCTCCCACGGCAGTCCGCGGAGGGCACTGCACCTGGCCGAAGCGCTGCGCACGGGCTGAATAGTGGACGGTTGGGTTCGTTCGCTCCCGGGTATGCCCGGGGCACAAGCCATTAGCGTAGGGGGGCGGTTACGGTGAGCAGCGTTTTCCGCGAGACCGTCGTCGAAAGCGACTGGGAGCAGCTCGTGATCGCGGCGGAAGGTGCCGGTCGGCACAGTGGTCGTGAACTGGCGCGTCAGTGCACGACCTGGGAGTTGGGACGTACCGGGCAGGTATGGGTCCGAGTCCGGCCGCACGATTCTCCCGTGGGGGCGTGGTTGTTCTCCACCGGTCGGGCTCACTCGTACGAGACCGGGGTGCTCGTGCCCATCACCCCGGACAAGCAGGATTTGGTGTCCGCTGCCAGGGCCCGGTCGTTGTTGGTGTGCCGGGCTTATGCCGCTGCTTACTGTGCCGTGCTGGTGCAAGAGGCCGGGGTTCTCGCCGATGTTCTCGAGCGGGCCGACGAGCTCTTCCAGCAGCTGATCGGTGGGGGTGAGCTCGGTGGGAGCGCGGAGACCACGAGGCACTTCGAGTGGGAGAGGACATGAACGATCGCATCGTCCAGCCGGCCGGTAGCGAGGGCTGGAGCATCTCCGAACCGGGAAAGGCCACCGCGAATCGGTACTGCGCCGATTACGATGACGCGTTTCGCCAGGCCAGGGAAGCGATTCTCCGGGAGGGCGGCGGGCAGTTGCGCGTCCACAGCGAGGACGAGGAGGAAGTGCAGACCTACGCGATCGAACCGCACCAGCAGAGCGGGGGCTGAGCTGGTGCGGTCCGACGGCGTTGGTCAAAGAGCCGCGAACTCGTCGACCGCGCCCTGGAGCTGACGCCGTTCGTGGGGCGTGTAGCCGCCCCACACGCCGTAGGGCTCGTCCACGTTCAAGGCGTGGAGGAGGCAATTGCGCTGCACGGGACACCGCGCGCAGATCTCCTTGGCTTCCTGGGCGCGGCGTTCGCGGGCTTGCCCTCGCTCGTGCTCGGGGTGGAAGAACAGATTGTCGTCGTAGTCGCGACAGGCCGCACGAAGTTGCCAGTCCCACTGTTCCGTGACGGTCCCGGGTAGACGCCGTGTTTCGGTCACGAAGCTGCCTCCTTCCACCGGCAGCGGCCGGAGCAGCATCGCCGCACTGCGGTCCCGACCACGACCCGACCGACGTCGGTGACCACCGTGGCCCGGTTCTCGGCACCGCAGTGCGGGCGAGAACGGCTCACCGAAGCGGTCTCGGTGGCGAGAGCTGTATGCGTATGGGCCATGCCGTGTGCCTCCGGCCGCACTATTCAACGTTCGAAAAGGGAGTACGAAATACGCGCTGTCTGCTCAACCGCGTCTACCGAGAGGGGTAGCCACGGTTCGACACGCCCAAACCGAACAGCGTGTGTGTTCGTTCACAAGGCGGCCCCCGACCGCGTCGTCGTGGTCGGGGGCCGCCGGTGGCGCTGTCGATCAGGACCGATCGTGGTGAGCCTGGAGGGGGACGACGTCGGACTCGGTGCTTGCCGGTTCGCTCGCCGAAGCCGCACGCTCGGCGAACACGCTCCGCAGCGCCCGGCCCAGCACGGCGATCCAGACCACGCCGAAGAGCACCGTCAGCACGGTGCTCGTCGTGCCGACGACACCGACGGCGCCGAGGACGACCCGCACGTTGGTCAGGATGATCAACCCTCCGGCCCCGACTCCGATGAGGCGTGTGGGCAGGCTGCGCACCACCCACGCGGCCAGCGGAGCGGCCAGCACGCCGCCGATGAGCAGTCCCACGATCACGGTGACGGAGAGCATGTCACCGCCCAGCGTGGTCAGGAAGCCGACACTGGCGGCCAGGGAAACCACCGTCTCACTGGTGGTGACCGAGCCGATGGCGTGACGCGGGGAGACCCGGCCGCTGCTGAGCAGGGTGGAGGTGGACATCGGCCCCCAGCCACCGCCGCCCGTGGCGTCGATGAAACCGGCCGCCAACCCCAGCGGAACCAACCACCGGTGCCCGCGGGCGCTGAGAGTCCTGGTGCGTACGGGGCTTGCTCCCAACGAGAACCGGAGAAGCACGTACAGTCCCAGCCCCACCAGCATCACCGCCATCCACGGGCGGGCGGCCTCGCTCGCCAGCGAAGCCAGCATCGTGGCTCCGGCGAACCCGCCCACGGCTCCCGGCAGGGCCAGCCAAGCCACGATACGCCAGTCGACGTTGCCCAGGCGCCAGTGCGAGGCCCCCGAGGCAACCGCGGTGCCGACCTCGGCCAGGTGTACCGAGGCCGAGGCCACCGCGGGGGCGGTGCCCACCGTCAGCAGCCCGGTGGTGGCAGTGACACCGAAAGCCATGCCGAGGGAGCCGTCGACGAGCTGGGCGACGAACCCCGCTACCGCCACGAGCACCAAAGTGGGCATTCGGTTGCCTCCTGCCGACCGTCCGGCCGCTCTGCCCCGTCGGCAGCCGCCGAATTCATGATTAAGTCGATAGGGACAGTACACTTTGAGGGTGTAACGTGAAACGGCGTCTCAGTACATGAGAACCGCAGGTCAGCGGGATTGCCATACCCCGGCTTCGGTGGTCCGAGCAGCCACGTCGGCGGGAAGCTCACCCGCGACGAGCTGGGCGATGGTGACGTCTTCGAGCACCTCGCGCAGGCTGCTGCGCACCGCGATCCAGACGTTTTGCAGCACGGAGACCGACGAGTCGTAAGCCACCGCCTCCGGGCGGAGCCCGTGCACGCTCACGAGGGGGCCGTCCGTGGCGCGAATCACGTCGGCTATCGAGATCGTTTCCGGGGAGCGGGCCAGTACCCACCCACCGGCTTGCCCGCGGCGGCTGGCGACCACACCGGCACGGCGGAGGTCGGCCAGGACCGCTTGGAGGAAGTTGCGCGGGATCTGTTGGGCGGCGGCGATGTCCTCGGCGCTCACCGCCTGATCCGAACCCCCGCGCGTGATCTCCACGAGGGCACGTATCGCGTAGTCCGCTTTGGCCGAGATCCGCATGGCCTCGATTGTTCCTCATCCGCTGCAGGAATGTGAGGGATGGCCGCGAGTCGGGAAAGCGCCCGCCCTCGCACCGTCACCGATGGCACGAGGGCGGGCACCGTGGCCTCAGGGGCTGATCAGGAACTTGTCGGGGGTCAGGGGTAGCTCACGCACCCGGATTCCGGTGGCGTGATGGGCGGCATTGCCCACGGCGGCGGCCGTTCCGACGATGCCGACCTCCCCGATGCCCTTGGAGCCCATCGGGTTGACGTGGGGATCGTACTCGTCGAGCCAGGTCGCTTCGATGGAACCGATATCGGCGTTGCTGGCGATGTGGTATCCGGCGAAGTCCTGGTTGACCACGTGACCGAACCGCTCGTCGGTGACGCTGTGCTCGTGCAGGGCCATGGACACACCCATCGTCATGCCACCGAGGAACTGCGAGTGGGCCGTGCGGGGATTGATGATCCGTCCGGCGGCGAACACGCCCAGTAGCCGGGGAACGCGGATCTCACCGGTGTCGGCGTGAACGCGGACCTCGGCGAACTGGGCACCGTAGGCGTGCATCGAGTACTCGCCGGCAGCGGGGTTCGGCGGTGCCGTCGCGGTCGTCTCCGCCCCGGGCTCCGGGGTGCTGCCGTGTTCCTCGCGGAAGGTCCGCGCCACGTGGACGATCGCCGAACCCCAGGAGGCGGTCCCCGCGGAACCGCCGGCGAGGCTGGCGAAGGGCTGCGTGGTGCTGCCGAGGTGAAGATCCACTGCCTCGACGGAGACCTCCAGGGCTTCCGCGGCGATCTGGGACAGCGCCGTCCGGGCACCCGTACCGAGATCGGAGGCACCGATATCCACTCGATACCGCCCGTCGGAACAGCAGCGAATCGTGGCCATCGAGCCGGGAAAGCTCAGGGTCGGAAACGTCGACGCGGCCACGCCCGTACCGATCAGCCAGTCTCCTTCACGCCGGACGCCGGGCGTGGGATCGCGGTGTCGCCACCCGAACTTCTCGGCTCCCTCGCGCAGGCAGGCGACGAGATTCCGGCTGGAAAAGGGCAGGCCGGAACTCGGGTCGGACTCGGGTTCGTTGCGCAGGCGGAACTCGATGGGGTCCACACCGCAGACCTGGGCCATTTCGTCCATGGCCGTCTCCAGCGCGTACATCCCACCGGTCTCGCCCGGGCCCCGCATCCAGGTACCGGGCGGGACGTCCAGCGCGGCGAGCCGGTTGGTGATGTGGCGGTTCGGGGAGACGTACATGTTGCGGGAGGCGTTGGCGCTCTGGTCGGCGAACTCCTTGATCCGCGCGGTCTGCTCGAGCGAGTCGTGACCGGTCGCCGTCAACCGGCCCTCGGAGTCGGCACCGAGCCGAATCCGCTGGACGGTGGGAGGGCGGTACCCCACCAGGGAGAACATGTGCTGGCGCGTCAGCGCGCACTTCACCGACCTGCCCGGCAGTGCCTTGGCGGCCAGTGCCACCAGGATCACGTGGGAGTGCGGCATCCCCTTGGCGCCGAAACCACCGCCGACGTGCGGGGAGATCACGTGCACCCGCTCCGGTTCCACGCCGAGCAGTGGGGCCACGACGGCCCGCACCACGTGCGATCCCTGGTTCGAGTCGTGGAGGGTCAGCTCCCCGTCCTGCCAGCACGCGATGGTGGCGTGCGGTTCCATCGGGTTGTTGTACTCGGCAGGGGTGGTGTAAGTGGCGTCCAACGTGAACGTGGCCGCCGCCAGCGCGGTGTCGACGTCTCCGTGGACGAGGTCCGCGGACATCATCGGGTTGGAACCGTCGTGGGTGTAGACGACATCGCTGTCGTCGCGGAATGCGGCGTCGTGGGGGTGTCGTTCGTAGGTGATCCCGATGAGACTCGCGGCGTGGTGAGCCGTCTCGGGGGTGTCGGCGAGGACGGCACCGATGAGCTGGCCGCGGAAGCCGACCTCGTCGGACTGGAGGACGGCCAGCTCGGAGTCCGGCGTGGAAGCCAGCCGCTCCGCGTTGGTGTGGGTGAGCACGGTGTGGACACCCTCGAGGGATTCGGCCGCCGCGGTGTCGATGTTCGTGACGCGCCCCCGGGCGATGGTGGCCTGGAGGGGATGCAGGTAGACGGGATCGTCCGGACGATGCTCGAAGGCGTAGGTGGCGGTACCCGTGACCTTGGCGGGTCCTTCGAGGCGTTCCAACGGTGCACCGACGGTGTTCAGCACACCGGTCATGATCCCTCCTGCTGGGTGAGGTCGCGGAGGACGGAGGTGAGGGTGTTGCGGGCCATGGGGATTTTGAACTCGTTGTCGGACAGGGGCCGGGCCTCGGCGAGTTCGGCGTCGGCGGCGGTGCGGAAGGTCGCCTCGGTGGCGGGCGCCCCCCGCAGGGCGTTCTCGGCCAGGGTGGCGCGCCACGGCTTGTGGGCCAGCCCGCCGAAGGCGATGCGGACGTCGCGGATCGTGTCGCCGGCGATGTCGACGGCCGCTGCCACCGAGACGAGAGCGAAGGCGTAGGAGGCGCGGTCGCGGACCTTGCGATAGTTCGAGCGTGCGGCCATGGGGAGCGCGGGCAGATCGACCGCGGTGATCAGTTCCCCGTGTTCGAGCACGGTGTCACGGTCGGGTTCGTCCCCGGGAAGTCGGTGCAGGTCGGCGACGGGAATGCTGCGCGGTCCACTGGGGCCCTGGGTGTGCACGACGGCGTCCAGGGCGGTCAACGCCACGGCCATGTCGGAGGGATGGGTGGCCACGCAGTGCTCCGAGGAACCGAGAACGGCGTGGTAGCGGGTGTAGCCGTCCAGGGCCGAGCAGCCGGTACCGGGCTCACGCTTGTTGCACGGAGTGGTGACGTCCTGGAAGTACACGCAGCGGGTGCGTTGCAAGAGGTTGCCGCCGGTGGTGGCCAGATTGCGTAGTTGTCCGGAAGCCCCTGCCAGCAGCGCGTGGGCCAGTACCGGGTAGCGCTGTCGGATGATCGGCTCGGCGGCCAGGTCGCTGTTGCGCACCGCCGCACCGACGCGGACGCCGCCGTCGGGCAGTGTCTCGACGGTGTCGGACGAAAGACGGGAGACGTCGACCAGCAGTTCGGGGCTGGACACCCCGAGTTTCATGTGGTCGACGAGGTTGGTGCCGCCTCCCAGGTACCGCGCGTTGGGGTTGCGGCTGACGGTGGCCACCGCGGTGTCGGTGTCGGTGGCGCGCTGGTAGTCGAAGGGTTTCACTGGGCGGCCTCCCGGACGGCGGTGACGATGTTGGCGTAGGCGCCGCAGCGGCACAGATTGCCGCTCATGCGCTCGCGGATCTCCTCGTCGTCGAGTTCGGTCGGCTCGGTGAGGTCCTCGGTGGCGGCACTGGGCCAGCCGGCCTTGGCCTCGTCGAGCATGCCCACCGCCGAGCAGATTTGGCCCGGCGTGCAGTAGCCGCACTGGAACCCGTCGTGGTCGAGGAAAGCCTGCTGCACCGGATGCAGTTGCTCGCCGTCGGCGAGTCCTTCCGCGGTGGTGACCTCACTGTCGTCGCAGGCCACTGCGAAGGTGAGGCAACTGGTGGCGCGGCGCCCGTCGAGCAGCACCGTGCAGGCTCCGCACTGGCCGTGATCGCAGCCCTTCTTCGGTGAAGTCACCCCCAGGCGTTCTCGTAGCGCATCCAGCAAGGTCGTGCGTGTGTCCGTCACCAGGGACCGCCGTGTGCCGTCCACGTTCAGTCGGATCTCCGCGTCCATGCGAAAAGGGTGCCTCTCGTCGTCGTGTCACGCACGTTGCCGCCCCGACCGACCCGGCCGGGGTCGGGTGATCATCCCCCTTCGGGAAGTCTGCCCGACGATCCCGCTTTCGTCGACCGATTTCCGTGGCATCCGGTGTTCGACTCGTGCCGACTGCGGTCCCCCCGAGGAACTGCGAGACTGCACGCATGGCGGTCGATCTCTCAGCGGTGGACAACCTCGCTTCCAAGGAACACCACCTGGCGATGGTGGCCACCACCCGAGCCGACGGCAGCGTGCAGAGCTCGGTGGTCAATTCCGGAGTCACCCAGCATCCCGTCAGCGGGGAACCGGTGGTGGCTTTCGTGACCTACGGCCGAACCAAGCTCGCCCACTTGCGCGCCCGCCCGAGCACGGCGTTGACGTTCCGCGCGGGGTGGGCCTGGGTGACCGTCGAGGGAGAAGCCGAGATCATCGGACCCGACGATCCCAGCGAGGGGGTCGACGCCGAGAGGCTTCGCCTCCTGCTGCGGGAGGTCTTCTCCGCCGCGGGTGGTGACCACGACGACTGGCAGGCCTACGACCGGGAAATGGCCCGCCAGCGTCGCGCCGCCGTGCTGGTACCGCCACGCCGCGTCTACGGCGTGTGAACGGTGTCCGGCCGTCTTCGGTGAACGTCCGGCCGCACTGGTGCACCGGAACTTTCCCGGACGAGATATCCGAGGATCACGCTGCTCCGGGTGCTTGTTCCACCTCGGCTTCGGCGCCGGGGCGGTCCTCGATGCGTTCGACCTTGTCGACGAGGAAGACGAAGCTCAGCGCACCGAGCAGGGCGATGGCGCTCATGTAGCGAGTCCGCCCTCGAAGGAACCGCTCAGGCTCACGATCGTGCCGATGACGATGGGTGTGACGGCGCCGCCGATGTTGCCGACGAAGTTGAACACGCCGCCGGTGAGACCGACCATGCGCGCCGGTGCGATCTCGGCGGGCAGGGCCCAGCCGAGCGCGGCCATGCCCTGAGCGAAGAACGCCACCGACATGATCGCCACGACCAGGGCGATGCTGTCCACGTAGTTGGCCGCCACGATGCTCGTGGCCAGCAGCAGCCCCGCGATGATCGGCGTCTTGCGCGCGACGTTGGCCGAGTGGCCCCGCCGCAGCATCCGGTCCGACCACCAGCCGCCCAGCAGCACCCCGACCAGGGCCACCAAGTACGGGATGGAGGCGTAGACGCCCGCGTTGAGCAGGTCCACGTCCTTGGCCCGGGTGAGGTAGCTGGGAAACCAGGTCAGGAAGAAGAACATCGCGCTGGTGTTGGCGAACTGCCCGAGGTAGGTGCCCCAAAGCCGTCGCTTGCCGAGCAGGTAGCGCAGGTCCGCCCAGTTCAGCTTGGCCCTGCCGGGCGGGGCGCTTTCCCCGTCCCGCCCGTGCTCCTCGATGTGGGCGAGTTCGCTCTCGGAGACCCGGATGACTCGCGGGGGGGGGGGTGTTCCGGATCTCGCGGAACCACACCAGTGCCCACACCAGGCCCAGCGCACCGGTGACCAGGAAGACCGACTCCCAGCCGAAGGCGATCACCAGCAGTGACAGTCCGGGAACGGCCACGGCCAACCCGACGTACTCACCCGCGGTGTAGACGGAGGTGGCCTTGCCGCGTTCGTGGCGGGGGAACCAGGACGCCGTCAACCGTCCGTTGGCCGGAAACGCCGGTGCTTCGAAAACGCCGATGGCGGTCCGGATCGCGAACAGGGAGACGAACCCCCGCGCCAGTGCCGTGACGGCGGTGGCCACCGACCAGGCCAGCAGTGCCCATCCGAAGGCCAGCCGGGGCCGATTCTGTCGAGCAGCCATCCACCGGGGATCTGCAGGAAGGCGTAGCCCCACGAGAAGGCGGAGAAGATCACTCCCATCTCGGCCGCGCTGAGACCGAGGTCCCGCTGGATGTGCGGTGCCGCCACCGAGAGGTTGGTGCGGTCCAGGTAGTTGATGGCGGTGCTGACGAACAGCACCGCGAGTACCGCATAGCGAACGCGGGTCCGTCCTCGCGTGGAGTCGCGGTCACTACGGGCGTCGGTTTCTGCTACAGCCATGGTCGCTCCTGCGCAGTGCGGAATTCGGTGCGTCGGCCGGGGTGGTGGGTGGTGGTCGTCCGGGGATCGCCCGAGAGCAACGCCGAGTGTTCGTATTGTGAACGAAAGTTACGAGAACGGACTCGGGGACGCTAAGTTCGAAGCTGTTCCGCGTCAATGGACACACTGATCGTGTACGTGCGGCGCTGTGGACGGTATTGACCGTCACAGCGGGCTTGGCTATCGTTCGCTTAAAGCACGTACGTTCTCTATGCGAACGGAGTGGGTGGGTGTCTCGTACACGGCAGCTCGACGAGGCCGTGGCCGAGCTCGTCGGTGATGGTGATGTGGTGGCCCTGGAGGGGTTCACCCATCTGATCCCGGTGGCTGCGGGCCACGAGATCATTCGGCAGCGGCGGCGTGATCTGACGCTGTGCCGGATGACGCCGGATGTGGTTTACGATCAGTTGATCGGCGCCGGGTGCGCCTCCAAGCTGGTGTTCTCCTGGGGCGGTAACCCCGGTGTGGGATCGCTGCACCGGTTTCGCGACGCGATCCAGCGGTCCTGGCCCGTCCCGCTGGAGATCGAGGAGCACAGTCACGCCGGTATGGCCAACCGCTACGTCGCCGGGGCCTCCGGCTTGCCCTTCGCGGTGCTGCGCGGCTACACCGGTACCGACCTGCCGAAGCACACCGATTCGATCAAGACGGTGAGCTGCCCGTTCACCGGCGAGGAGCTGGCCGCGGTCTCGGCGCTGAACCCCGACGTCGGCATCATCCACGCGCAGCAGGCCGACAAGCAGGGCAACGTGCAGATGTGGGGCATCACCGGCGTGCAGAAGGAGACGGTGCTGGCCGCCAAGCGGTCGCTGGTGACCGTCGAGGAGACCGTCGACGAGCTCGTTCCCCGGCCCGGTGGCGTCGTGCTGCCGAAGTGGGCCGTCACGGCCGTGGCCGAGGTCCCGGGTGGGGCGCGTCCCTCGTACGCGCAGGGGTACTACGAGCGGGACAACGACTACTACCAGCAGTGGGACCTGATCAGCCGGGACCGTGAGAAGTTCCAGCAGTGGCTGGACACCGAGATCCTCGACGCCGAGAGGAGCCCGCGATGACCGCGAGCGTGTCCGCCGGTACCTCCACCGGCGACGCCGAGTTCACCGCCGACGAGATGATGACGGTCGCCGCCGCACGCAGCCTGGGAGACGGCACCGCCTGCTTCGTCGGGATCGGCCTGCCGAGCACGGCCGCCAACCTGGCCCGGCGCACCCACGCGCCGGACCTGGTGCTGATCTACGAGTCCGGCACGCTCGGAGCCAAGCCCGACCAGCTGCCGCTGTCCATCGGCGACGGGATCCTGGCCGACACCGCCGACTCGGTGGTCAGCGTGCCCGAGATCTTCAACTACTGGTTGCAACCCGGCCGGGTCGAGACCGGTTTTCTGGGTGGGGCGCAGGTCGACAAGTACGGCAACATCAACACCACCGTCATCGGCGGCGGCTACGAGGACCCGAAGGTGCGGTTGCCGGGGGCCGGGGGTGCCCCCGAGATCGCCGCCTCCTGCCAGCAGGTGCTGATCGTGATGCGGCAGAACACCCGCTCGTTCGTCGAGACGCTGGACTTCGTGACCTCGGTCGGCTACGGCAGCGGCGGTGACGACCGCGAGCGCCTCGGGTTGCGCGGCGCGGGGCCGGTGACCGTGATCACCGACATGGGCGTGCTCGAACCCGACCCGGACACCCGCGAACTCACCCTGACCCGGCTCGGTCCCGGTGTCGACGTCGAACAGGCCAGGGCGGCCACCGGCTGGGACCTGCGCGTGGCCGACGAGCTCGGCAGCCAGCACCCCCCCACCGAGACCGAACTGTCCGTGCTGCGTGAGCTCAAGGCCACCATCGAGAACGGAGAGTCGACGTGACCGACAGTGCTTATGTGCTGGACGCGGTGCGCACCCCGATCGGCCGCTACGGCAAGGGGCTGGCCGAGGTGCGTCCCGACGACCTCGCCGCCCACGTCGTTCGCACGCTGGTCGAGCGCACCGACGACCTCGATCCGGCCCAGGTGCAGGACGTGCTGTTCGGCGACGCCAACGGTGCCGGCGAGGACAACCGCAACGTGGCCAGGATGGCCGCGTTGCTGGCGGGCCTGCCCACCAGCGTGGCCGGAGCCACCGTCAACAGGCTGTGCGGTTCGGGGCTGGAAGCGGCCATCGAGGCCAGCCGCACCGTGGAGACCGGTGACGCCGAGCTGCTCATCGCCGGCGGTGTCGAGTCGATGAGCCGCGCCCCCTGGGTGCTGCCCAAGCCCGAGAGCGGCTATCCGCGTGGGCACGAGACCCTGCACTCCACCACGTTGGGCTGGCGCATGGTCAACCCCGCGATGCCGGAGCAGTGGACCATCAGTCTGGGCTCCAGCGCGGAGATCCTCGCCGACCGCTACGGGATCAGCCGGGCCGACCAGGACGCTTTCGCGCTGCGCAGCCACACACGCGCGGCGGCGGCCTGGGAAGCGGGCAGCTTCGACCACGAGGTGGTCGCCGTTCCCGGCACCGAGGTCACCCGCGACGAGGGCGTGCGCGCGGACAGTTCACTGGAGAAGCTGGGCAAGCTCAAGCCGGTCTTCCGCGAGGACGGCACCGTCACGGCGGGCAACTCCTCGCCCATGAACGACGGGGCGGCGGCTCTGCTGCTCGGTGGACAGCGCTCCGCCGAGCAGCTCGGCGTGGAGCCGCTGGCCCGCATCGTCAGCCGGGGCGTGTCCGGAGTGGATCCCGATGTCTTCGGGATCGGTCCCGTGGAGGCAGCGAACACGGCACTGCGCCGTGCCGGCATCGATTGGTCGGATCTGACCGCCGTCGAGCTCAACGAGGCCTTCGCCGCCCAGTCGCTGGCCTGCCTGGCCGAGTGGCCCGATCTCGATCCCGAGATCGTGAACATTCAGGGCGGAGCCATCGCCATCGGTCATCCCCTCGGTGCCTCGGGCGCGCGTATCCTCGGCACACTGGCCCACCAGCTGCACCGGGCCGGTGGTGGCTGGGGACTGGCCGCGATCTGCATTGGCGTCGGGCAGGGGCTCGCCGTTGTCCTGCACGCATGAGGCGCAACCACCAGGAGCCACCATGCACAGTCGAACACCCACCAACACCACCGGACTGACCCTGCCGTCCTACGAACGGGACGACTCCTCGCATCCCGCGTTGGCCACGCCGGAGTACGGCTCGACCCGGTTGCGTGCTCCTCAGCGGCCGCTCCAGTTGCTGCCGCAGAACCTCACCGAGGTGACGGGGCCGGTGCTCGGTCACGAACGCGTCGGCGCGACCGACCACGACCTGACCGTCCAGCACGGCGGCGAACCGCTGGGCGAGCGCATCCTGGTCAGCGGCCGCGTACTGGACTCGGACGGTCGCGCGGTACCGGACACCCTCGTGGAGATCTGGCAGGCCAACTCGGCGGGCCGTTACTGCCACGTCGGAGACCAGCACCCGGCGCCGCTGGATCCGAACTTCTCCGGAGTGGGCCGGTGCATGACCGACTCCGAGGGCAACTACCGGTTCGTGACCATCAAACCCGGGGCCTATCCCTGGGGCAATCACACCAACGCCTGGCGTCCCGCCCACATCCACTTCTCCCTGTTCGGGCGCGCTTTCACCCAGCGGTTGGTCACCCAGATGTACTTCCCCGGGGATCCGCTGTTCTACCAGGATCCGATCTTCCACTCGGTCCGCGACCCGCGGGCCCGGGAGCGGATGATCTCCCGGTTCGATCTGGACACCACGGTTCCGGAATGGGCGTTGAGCTTCAAGTTCGACATCGTGCTGCGCGGCAGCGCGGCCACGCCGTTCGAGGACGAGGAGGACGAGCACTGATGACCGATCTTCCGCGAACCACGCCGTCGCAGACGGTCGGTCCCTTCTTCGCCCTGCCCGACGGACTCCCGTGGCCCGACGGCCCCGAAGTGGTGGGCACCGAGGAACCGGACGCGATCCTGTTGCGCGGGCAGCTGATCGACGGCGCGGGCGAGCCGGTCCCGGACGGACTGATCGAGATCTGGCAGGCCGACGAGCGGGGCAGGATCCAGCACCCGGACGACCCGCGCGACGACAGCACGTCGTTTCGGGGCTTCGGGCGGTGCGCCACCAACGCTGAGGGGCGTTTCTGGTTCCGCACCGTCAAGCCCGGTGCGTTGCCGACGCCCTCCGGTGGCACCGAAGCTCCGCACATCAACGTCACCGTGCTCGCTCGCGGAATGCTCGACCGGGTCGTGACGCGGATCTACTTCCCGGACGAGCCGCGGGCCAACGCGGTCGACCCGGTACTGTCCGCAGTGGACCCCGAACGCCGTGCCACACTGGTCGCCGTTCCCGAGACGGAGGCCTTCCGCTTCGACATCCGATTGCAGGGCGATGACGAAACCCCCTTCTTCGCGGTCTGAGTCGGCGCCGGCGTCAGGACTGTTCGGGCCGATGTTCACCACCGCGGCGGCGACGGCCCGAACGGACCGCCACGCCTGGCTCCAGGCGATGTTGGACTTCGAGCGAGCACTGGCCGCGGCCCAGGCTCGATGCGGGGTCGTTCCCCGGTGGGCGGCCGCGGAGATCGCCGAGCACTGCGCGGCCGACGACTACGACGCCGCCTCGATCAGCCTGCGGGGTGCTGAGTCGGCGACACCGGTCATCGCCCTGGTCAAGGACCTGACGGAACGCGTGGATTCCGCGGCCACCGCGTACGTGCACCACGGTGCCACGAGTCAGGACGTCGTCGACACCGCCGCCATGCTGGTCGTGCGCGAGACGCTCGACGTCGTTCTGGACGACCTCCACGCCGCCGCGCAGGGGTGCGCGCGTCTGGCCGAGGAGCACCGTGACACGGTGATGGTCGCGCGCAGCCTCCTGCAACAGGCTCTTCCGACGACGTTCGGACGCAAGTGCGCGGGTTGGTTGAGCGCACTGACCGAAGCCACTTCGGGACTGCACCGGGTCCGGGACGAGCGGCTGGCGGTGCAGTTCGGTGGTCCGGCGGGAACCCTGGCCTCGCTCGGTGACCAGGGGGTGGACGTCCTCGGTGCCCTCGCCGAGGAGCTCGGCCTGCCCGAACCGGACCTGCCGTGGCACACCGACCGCACTCGTATCGGCGAACTGGCGGGCGCGCTCGGCACCGTCGCGGGGGCGCTCGGCAAGATCGCGCTCGACGTGAAGTTGCAGGCCCAGACCGAGGTGGGCGAACTCGCCGAGGGCTCCTCCGGGGGGTCCTCGGCGATGCCGCACAAGCGCAACCCGGTACGTGCGGTGCGCGTCAGCGCGGCCACCGAGCGAGTCCCCGGCCTGGTCGGCGGCTTGCTGGCCGCGATGCCCCAGGAGCACGAACGGGCCGCCGGTGCCTGGCAGGCCGAGTGGGAACCGCTGGTCGAGTTGCTGCGCCTGGTCGCCGCGTCCGCTTCGGCGGTTCGCGAGATGCTCGTCGACCTGCGGGTCGACACCGAACGCATGATCAACAACCTCGACCTGACCGGAGGATTGCTGATGGCCGAGAGCGCGGCCTCGGCACTGAGCGAATCCCTCGGCCGGAGCGGGGCGCACGAGCTGGTCACCGGCTTGTGTCGCCGGGCCGTCGAGAAGAAGACCACGCTGCGGGAGGAGTTGCTGGCCGACTCGTCGGCCCGCGCGGCGTTGTCCGAACAGGACATCCGAGCCGCTACCGAACCGGCCGACTACCTCGGCTCGGCCGGTGTGTTCGTCGATCGGGCGCTGCGCGCCCACACACGTTTGTCAGGAGACGATACCGAGTGATCGTGCATCACGAGTTGAACGGACCCGAGCAGGCACCGGTGCTGGTGCTGTCCAATTCGCTGGGAACGGACCTGTCGATGTGGGACGAGCAGCTGTCCGTCCTCACCGAGCACTTTCGAGTCCTGCGCTACGACCAGCGGGGCCACGGCGGGACTCGGGCGACATCGGGACCCTACGACCTCCGGGGGCTCGGCGACGAGGTGCTCGCTCTGCTGGATCATCTCGGTATCGCGCGGGCCCACTTCGCCGGGGTCTCGCTCGGAGGCATGACCGGTATGTGGCTGGCCCAGAACGCGCCCGAACGCATCGATCGACTGGCGCTGCTGTGCACTTCGGCCGAGCTGGGCCCGCCCTCGAACTGGCGCCAACGCGCCGAGCTCGTGCGCCGGGAGGGCACCGCGGCCGTGGCCGAGAGCTCACTGAGCCGCTGGTTCACCCCCGCGCTGGCCGGACGCTCCGACGTCGTCGACAAGTACAGCGGCATGATCACCGCGGCTTCCGACGAGGGCTACGCCGGGTGCTGCGAGGCCATCGCCTCCATGGACCTCGTCGACCGGCTCGGTGAGATCGGCGCCGGCACGCTGGTCGTCTCCGGTGAGCAGGACCAGGCCACTCCGCCGGAGCACGGCGAGCGCATCGCCGCCGCGGTCCCCGGCGCCCGCATGGAAACCCTGTCCCAGGCGGCGCACCTGGCCAATGTCGAGCAGTCCGAGACCGTCAATCGACTGCTCGTCGAGCACTTCGCGGCAGGAGGCGCGTGATGTCCGGAGCCACCGACGACGAATCCCGGCGTGCCGAGGGCATGGCGGTGCGCCGCGAGGTGCTGGGCACCGAACACGTCGACCGCGCCCAGGAGCGGACCACCGAGTTCACGGCGGGGTTCCAGGACTTCATCACCCGCTACGCCTGGGGTGAGGTGTGGTCCGGCGAGGGCACCGATCGGCGTACCCGCAGTTGCCTGACGCTGGCGATCCTGGCTGCCACCGGGTGTGAGTCCGAGTTCGCCATGCACGTGCGCGCGGCCCGCCGCAACGGTGTCGAACCCGAGCAGATCCGCGAGGTGCTCATGCACGTCGCCCTCTACGCGGGAGTGCCCAAGGCCAACAGTGCCTTCGCCGTCGCCGATGCCATTCTGTCCGAGAACGCCGACGACCACGGGTGAGGACGGGAAGAGTGACGATGGAACCGGTGAGTGACTCCGGCGCGGGATCCGTGCAGTCGTTGACGCGGGGTCTCGCGGTGATTCGTGCCTTCGACGAGTCGCGTCCGGAGATGACCCTCAGCGAGGTCGCCCGCGTCACCGAGCTCTCCCGCGCCTCGGTGCGGCGATTCCTGCACACCCTGGTCCAGCTCGGCTACGTCTGGACCGACGGCCGAGTCTTCGCGCTGACTCCGCGCGTGCTGGAGCTGGGCTTTTCCTACCTGTCGAGCATCTCGCTGCCCGAGATCGCCCAGCCGCACATGGAAAAGCTGGTTTCCCAGCTCCACGAGTCGGTGTCGCTGTCGGTGCTCGACGGTGACGACATCGTCTACGTCGCCCGGGTGCCGACGTCGCGGATCATGACCGTGTCCATCAACATCGGAACCCGGTTTCCCGCCTACGCCACCTCGATGGGGCGCGTGCTGCTGGCGCATCTTCCCGAGGACGAGCTTACTGCCTACCTGGAACGGGTCGAGCCGACGAGGCTCGGCCCGCACACGGTGACCACGGTCGGCGCGCTGCGCCGTGAGCTCGAGCGTATCCGGGCCCAGGGCTGGAGTCTGGTCGATCAGGAGCTGGAGGCCGGTCTGCGTTCGTTGGCCGCTCCCGTCCGCGGTCCGGCCGGTCGGGGTGGCCGCGGGGGAGTGAAGGCGGCGGTGAACGTCTCCTGTCACGCCGGCCGCACCAGTCAGGAACACGCCAGGAAGGTGCTGTTGCCGTCGCTGCTGGAGGCGGCGGCGCGGATCGAGGCCGATCTGAGGGTCGCCCCGAGCGCACGTGCCGATACTCCGTCACGGTGATCCGATTCCGCTCATTGGTTCGTTCGTATTGCGAACACTAGTTACCTTGGCGGCAGCTTAGTAGGTCGCTCTCCTGTGGCAACAGGGGAGCGACCTGCGTTTTTCTTGGCATTCCAGCTGGTGATATCCCTTTCCTGGGGTTCTGATGCTGTCGTTTTCGCGGTGATCGCCGCGCGTGTTGACGTTGTCTTCGAGGGCGGTCTAGGCCGAAGTTCGTATAAAGAAATTATGTTCGTAATGCGTTCACTAGCTGGTGGATGATGTCAGCTCCCGGCGCTGTCGCCGGTTTCCGACCTGCCCGCGCGGCCGAGCCGTGGCATCCGGGAGTGGTCCTGTGAAGGCCCTCGCCCTGACCGCCCTGCACCGGCTGGAACTCCGTGACGACTGGCCGACCCCCGAACCGGCGAGGGCGACGTGCTCGTCAGGATGCGCGGAGTCGGCCTCTGCGGCTCGGACCTGACGGTCTACGACGGCAAGCGGGACCTGCCGGAGATGCCGTGGATACCCGGTCACGAGGGGTGCGGAGAGATCGTCGCCGTCGGCACGGGAGTCTCCGAGCGGCGCCTCGGCGAGACCGTGGTCGAACCCAACTACTGCTGCCTGCGCTGCACCTGGTGTCGTACCGGGCGCACCTCGGCGTGTGAGAACCGCGGCATCGTCGGGATCAATCGGCCTGTTGTCCGAGTTCGCCGTCGTGCCCGCCGAGTTCGCCTGGACGGTCCCCGCGGAATGGTCCGTCGAGCGGCCTGGTGCGCGTGGAACCCCTCGCGGTGGCCCAGCGGGCCGTCCGGGACTGCGGCGTGGGACCGGAGGAGACCTGCCTGGTCGTCGGTGCCGGTTCCCAGGGACTGTTGATCTGCCAGAGCCTGCTGGCTCTCGGAGCGCGCCCGCTGGTCAGCGAACCTCACCAGGGGCGCTTGGAGCTGGCCTCGGAGCTGGGAGCCGAGGTCGCCACCCCGGAGGACGGGTCCTACCGCTACGTGTTCGAATCCTCCGGATGTGAGCCCGGTTTCCGCGACGCGCTGAACGCGGCGGACAAGACCGCGGTAGGATCCTTGATCGGTCAGAGCACCGCGCCGTGCTCCCTGGTCACGCAGCAGATCGTGCAGCGCCGGTTCACGCTGCGCGGAGCCCTGATCTACGACCACCCCGGGGACTTCGAGCGGACCAGAGCCTCGCTCGGCGGTGACCTCGAACCCGAACGGATCACCCAGGCCACGGCCACGCCCGCACGGGGCCGACAGCGCGCTCACCGGCGCGCGCGAGGTCCCGGGCAAGTCGTGGATCGACCTGTCCCGATGGACCGTCGACCGGTGACCACGGGTACGCCCTCCGACCGAGCGCGCGAACCATGCGCGGGCCGGATGGAAGGAGTCCTCATGTCCGATCGGCACCGTCGTCTCGGGGTCGGTCATCTCACCGCCCCGGACCTCGCACCGCCGGAGCTGGTCACCCTGGCCGCACGGGCCGGCTTCGGCTCCGTGGGAGTCCGGCTGACCACGACCAACGGCCAGGAGCGGCGATGGCCCGTCGACGTCGGTTCTCCCCTGCTACTGGAGACCGTGCAGGTTGGGGGGCACCGGCGTCGGCGTGCTCGACATCGAGATCCTCTCGATCGGGCCGGACACCCGCGTGGCCGACTACGATCACGTCCTGGACCCCGGCGTCCGCCTCGGTGCCCACTTCCTCAACGTCATGTGTGACGATCCCGATCCGGACCGGGCGGCCGACACGTTCGCGGCACTGGTCGAACGCGCCCGGCTCTACGAGATTCGTCCGGCCGTGGAGGCCATGTCCTACAAGCGGGTCAACAGCCTGGAGCAGGCGCGCCGCATCGCCGAGCGGTCGGAAGGAGGGGGGCGTCCTGCTGGACGCCCTGCACCTACAGCGTTGCGGCAACACCGTTGAGGACGTGCGCGGCCTCCATCCCGCGCTGCTGACGTACCTCCAGATCGCCGACGCGCCCCGGCGCGCCCACCATTGCGGCCCCGGACGCAGGACTTCCTCGCGAGGCAGGTCTTCGGCGGTAACCCCACCCAGCGGGAAGGCCTCGCGGCCCGGCAAGTGCCGGGGGAGGGGGAGCTCGACCTGCCCGCGCTGCTGGAGGCCGTTCCCGCCGAGCTGCCCGTCAGCGTCGAAGCCCCCGACCTCGCCCACGTGCGGGCGTGGGGACACCAGGAGTTCCGCCGCCGTCAGCACGACGCAGCACGCACCCTGCTGGACTCACGTCCCACGGTGCAGGGCGGTCAACCGCGCTGATCCCAACCCGAATGCTGCCAAGGGCCCCTCCGCGGCGAGCTCAGGGGCTCCATCGTGGGCCCGGTGGCGTCGAAGCCTTCGTCGTCCCGGGCGGAACCCGGTTCCTGCCCCGACCCCCGCTGATCGGAGTCGTCGGTGCTGACGTACGCGCCGATCGCCTCCGCGATGCGCTCGCCGCATTCCGTGGTGATCGCTCGCATGCCCTGTTGCAGCGAACGAGTACTCGCCTCGTCGCTCAGTCGGGATATCTCCGCGGCCAGCCGGTGCGGACCGAGGGCGAGGGCCCGGTCGTCCAGCGTCAGGTCGACCAGCTTGCCCTGGAGGTCCACCGAGAGGGCGATGCCCTCGCCTCGTGCCGTATTGCGGATGGCGTCCATCCCGGCGGCGAAGTCCGTCGTCTCGGGGATGTCCTCGGCGATCCGGATCAGTCCGTCGACGCTGCGCTCGTCCGTGCTCATCAGTACCTCCAGGTGGCCGAAGTGGTGGCCTCCGAGTCGCCGAGCCCCAACGCGGACAGCTCCTCGGTGCTCACTCCGTCGAGTCCCGCCTTCATCGCCTGCGCGGCGGCTTGGTCGGCTTTTTCGGTCGCCTCGTCGACGGCGGCCGTGATCGCCCGTGCCAGGCCCGTGCCCCCGAGCCGCAACGCGCCCTGTTCGAGTTCCAGGGAGCGCAGCGCTCCGCCGGGCGCCACCTCGACCGAAATACCGTCTCGCCGCGCGCTTCCCGTGGTCGTCACGTCGGATGCACCCCTCCGTAGAATTTGTCGGCATCCTCGGGAAGTGTGTAGGTGCGCCGCGCCACCTGGTCTTCGGAGTTTCCCTCGATCGTGGTGATCGTGTTTCCGTCCACTTTTTCGATGATGCCGATGTGCTTGTTGTTTCCCTGCTCGGGTCCACTGCCGAAAAGAAGTGCGTCACCGGGGCGTGCCTGTTCGGAGAGAGCTCCCTGGTCGTAGGCGGTGCCCTGTCTTTGTCCCCATTCGTAGACGTCCCCGGTGAAACCGTACGTCCTTGACGTCGACTCCCGCGTCCTGCCACATGGAGGTGGCGAAAAACGAGCACCAGGGCGATCCGGTCGGCCCCCACTTGTTCTGGTTGTTGGGGCCCTCGTGGTAACCCAGGTGTTCGCGCGCGTTGTCCAGGATCTTCTCGACCTTGGCGGAATTCGGCCCGTCCTTGCCGTCTTCCTTGCCGGTCTCCCCGCCTTCGCCGCCCCTCTCGGCGGGTTTCTTCCCGCTCCTGTCGGGATCGGCGACTCCGTCGGCGTCCAGCTCCTTCTGGAGCGCACGCAGTTTCCGGGCGGCTTCCTCCAACTCGGCGCGGGCTTCCTTGAGCTGTCCCCCTGATTCGTGGATGTAGCGGTTGGCGAGGTCCGAGACGCTGGCCATCACCCTCATCAGGCCCGCGGGTGCCGCGATGCCCAAGGCGGCCAGTCCGGCCTTGAGGAACTGTGACGCCTTCGTGACGAAGTCGCTGATGAGGTCGCCGACCGTGGTGTGTCTGCCGTCCAGGGAGCGGATCACCTCGGCGACGATTTTCGCGGCCTGCGCGCTTGCTTCCGCCGTGGTGGCGAGATCCTTGCCGAGCATCGCCGACTTCTTCTCGAACGCGTCCGCCGTGTTACTGGTCCAGTGATCCACCAGTGTTTCGGCTGCCTTCCGTTGCGCGTCACGCTGTTCGCGGACGGAGTCGGCCGCCGACTCCAAGGCGGTCTGCGCCTGGTGCGACCCGGCCGCCCTGCCCTCGAGTTTTCCCTGGTGCGTGACCAGTTCACCGGCCAGCCCGTTGACGATTCCCGTGATGTCCACTCCGGTGTACCCCGTTCCGGTTACAGGATTTTCCTGAACTCGTCGGCCGCTTGCTCGTCGGACTCCTGGTATGTCTTCGCGGCCTTCGCCACCGCGTCCCCCAGTTTCCCGGACTGCGATCCGGTCGCCTTGATCTGCTTCTCCAGGCTCTTGCCGAAACTCGTCAGCGCGTCCGTGAACCCGGTTTCCCCGCCGATGTCGCCGAAGGTGTCCGCTGCGATTCCGCTGACCTCGTGCACGGTTCGGTCACTGACGGTATTCAGCTCATCGGAGACCTCCGCGGCCCTTTCGGCGTAGTCGAAGAAGTAGTCCGTGTCCACGTCGAAACCGTCGCCGGGTCCGGGCCCGTTCCCGCCTCCCGCCTCGGGATTCCGAGATCCTCCTCCCGGATCGGGTTTCGCGGAACCGCCACCCCCGCCGGTAACCTGCTCGGCCGCCTTGCGGGCCTCGTCGAGGTGCTTCTCGTGCTCCCCGTTCTCGTGGGTCGTCCAGGGTTTGAAGGAGTCTCCCCGGGAATCGTAGATGTCGTGAGCCGCCGCGGCGTTCGCTGCCGGGTCGAACAGCCCGCTGTTGGAGTCGAGACCGAGCTGGCCGCGCCGGTTCTCTCCTGAGTCGCCGATCATATTGACTTGCCAGAGACCGTAGGAATTGTCCGGCGGCGTGTCGTTGTGTGCCTCGGTGTCGCCCCCGGACTCGGCCAGGGCCACGGCAACCGACGTGGTCAGATCCTCGCCACGGAAACCCGCGTCGTGTGCGTGTTGGGCGATCTGTTCCGGTGTAATCTGCGTCAGAATAGCAGTATGGCAGGTTCCGACCGTCACCGTGGCGGAACGGTCGAAATTATTCTTTCGGACCACTGATTCCGTGGTCGACGGTCCTGATGACTGTGAATCGTCGCTGGTAGCGGTTCCGAACGGGTGATGTCCTCCGGTCGCGGTACCCGACCGGGCGAGTCACGGCGAGGTGGTCACCGCCACCGGGCGGCGTGCAGCCCGTCGGTGATGTAGCGGTGGGCGTGGTGGGCCAGGTCCTCGTTGTCGTCCCACAGGTCGCGCCACACCGCGAGCGTGCTGGACAGCGCAGGATCGACCACGGCCGAGGAGAAGCTCTCGAAGGTGACCGGACCTTCGTAGCCCGCGTCGACCAGGGCGCGGAAGAACGTCGCGAAGTCGATCGTGCCCGATCCCGGATATCCGCGGTGACTCTCCCCGACGTGGACGTAACCGAGCCTGTCGGCGGCCTCCCGCACCGGCCGCGCGAAGTCGCCCTCCTCGATGTTCATGTGGTAGGTGTCCAGGTGGATCAGCACGTTCGGTGCGTCGACCTCGTCGAGGAACTCCAGGGCCTGTCGCGTGGTGTTGAGCAGATTGCTCTCGTAGCGGTTGACGATCTCCAGGCCGAGCGTGACGCCGCTGTCGGCGGCCTGCCCGGCGAGCTCGCGGATCGCGGCCACGGAGTTGGCGCGCGCCTTCTTCGTCGCCGGTGCCGAGTACTTGC
This sequence comes from Halosaccharopolyspora lacisalsi, assembly GCF_014137975.1. GTDB lineage: Bacteria > Actinomycetota > Actinomycetes > Mycobacteriales > Pseudonocardiaceae > Halosaccharopolyspora > Halosaccharopolyspora lacisalsi. The sequence continues at coordinate 268,439 of NZ_JACGWZ010000002.1, forward strand.
CCAGCGCCGAGTAGAGGGCGCCCACCAAGTGGGTCGAGCCGATCCGGGCCACCAGCTCCAGCGCGGTGCCGAGTTTCGCGCGTCCACGCCGTACCACCGCCGTGTCCTCGTTGTTGACGTCGGCGTCGAAGGTCAGACCGAGTGAGGCCGACGCGGTCAGGCCGTGCTCGTCGAGCAGGTCCCGCACCAGTTTCGTGTCGATGCCGGAGGGGTCGGTGGCGGTCAGCTCGATCAGGTCGTAACCGGCCTCTGCTGTCCTGCTCACCGCCAGCCGGGTCTCCTCGGGGCTCCAGCCGCCGACCCAGACACCCGCGTGGATACCGAGGGGATTCATGTGCGCCTCCTCAGGCTGACGTGCTCGTCACCGTGGCAGTGGATCTTTCTCGCCAGCCTAGCCGCGATGGCGAGTCGTGTTGACTTCCAGCGCGCTCGAAGTTCTACGTTGCCGACGTTAGCGTGGAGACGACGTCCCGGCGAAAGAGGTCCCATCATGGCGGTTCAGCTCAACCACACCATCGTCGCGACGCACGACAAGCAGGAATCGGCGGCGCTGCTGGCCGACCTGCTGGGGCTGCCGCAGCCGGAGCCGTTCGGACCGTTCGAGACGGTGAAGGTCGACAACGACGTCACCCTCGACTTCGCCGACACCGAAGGTGAGGTCCGCTCCCAGCACTACGCCTTCCTGGTCGGTGACAGCGAGTTCGACCAGATCTTCGGGCGGATCCGCGACAGGGGGCTGTCGTACTGGGCGGATCCGGGGCACCACCAACCCGGTGAGATCAACACCCATGACGGCGGCCGGGGCGTGTACTTCGAGGCCTTCGACGGCCACAACCTGGAAATCCTCACTCGCCCCTACGGCAGCGGTCAGTGACACACCCGGCCGGACACCGCGCCCGGAAAACCTCGGTGAGCGTTCACCGGCGCGGGGTCAGGCGCCACAGGGAGGTCACCTCGGCCGCACGAGCCGCGTGGAGCGGGTCGGTCTCGTCGGAGGCACGAGGATGGCTCGGTGTCGTGTCCCGACGTTCCACCACGGTCAACCCCGCCGCGTCGATCGCGGAGAGCAGCTCCTCCCGGCTCCGCAGCCCGAGGTGCTCGGCGAAGTCCGACAGCACCAGCCACCCCTCGCCGCCCGGCTCCAGGTGCTGGGGCAACCCGTCGAGGAAGCCGTGCAGCATGCGGCTTTTGGGGTCGTAGATCCCCCGTTCGAGCGGGGAGCTGGGGCGGGCCGGAATCCACGGCGGGTTGCACACGATCAGCGGGGCGCGGCCGGGGGGAAAGAGGTCGGCCGGAACGAGCTCCACCCGCTCGGACAGTCCCAGCCGGGTGAGGTTCTCGTGCGCGCACGCCGTCGCACGCGGATCCTGGTCGGTGGCCACGACGCGCTCGACGCCCCGCCGGGCCAGGATGGCGGCCAGGACGCCGGTGCCCGTACCGATGTCGAAGGCCAGCGCCGAGGAGGGAAGCGGCGCCTCGGCGGCCAGCCGGGCGTACTCGCCGCGTACCGGGGAGAACACGCCGTAATGCGGGTGGATGCGGTCGTCGAGCCCCGGGACGAGAACACCTTTCTCGCGCCATTCGTGCGCTCCGACGACTCCCAGGATTTCGCGCAACGAGAGCACCGACTTCTCACCACCCGGCCCGTAGGCTTCGGTGCAGGCCTGCCGGACGTCGGGAGCCCGCCGCAGCGCGATGGTGTGATCCGGCTCGAGCTCGATCAGCAGCATCGCGAGCTTGCGCGCGCGTTGTCCCTGCGCTTGGCGGTGCAGATGGAAGCTCTGAGCCGCGGAAGTGGCTCGCTTGGGACGTTTGCGGTCGGCGCGCCGCGCCATCGCCTGGAGCAGTTGGCGTGCGTTCTGGAAGTCGCCCCGCCACAGCATCGCCGTGCCCTCGCAGGCCATCCGGTAGGCGGTATCGGCTTTCGTGCCGTCGTCGGCGATCACCACGCGCTCGGGAGGTGGCGCTCCGTTCTCGGAACGCCACCGGGCGCTGCGTTGTTCGCCGTCCTCGACCCAGCGAACGAACTCCCGCTCGACCACGGAGTCACCTCGCGGGCTCAACAGCTCTGCACCGGGTGCAGGCTGAAGTCGGCCTCGATGCGCGAGGCCGTGGCCAGCAGCGGCGGCACGACCTCGCGCCGGATGACGGCGTCCTCGGTGCTGTGGGTCTGCAGCGAGACGTTCAGGGCCGCGACGACGTTCGCCGACCGGTCGCGCAGGGGAGCGGCCACGCCGTGGAGGCCCTCCTCGAGCTCGCCGTCCGACAGCGCCCATCCGCGACTGCGCACCCGTTCGATCTCGCTGCGCAGGGCGTCCTCGTCGGTGATGGTGCGTGCCGTCAGTGCTTCCAACTCCATCGACTCCAGCCTGCGGGTGAGCTCCGCGTCGTCGAGCCCGGCCAGCAGCACCTTGCCCATCGAGTTCGCGTGCGCGGGAAAGCGGCTGCCCACGGTGATCGCCACCGACAGCAGGCGGGAGCTGGGAACGCGGGCCACGTAGTAGATGTCGTGACCGTCCAGGACCCCCACCGAGGTGCTCTCGCGCAGGTCCTCGGCGAGCTGGTGCAGGTGCGGATCGGCGATCTTGGGCAGCGGGCTGCCGGACAGGAAGGCGTAGCCGAACTCCAGCACGCGCGGGGTCAGCGCGAATCGGCGACCGTCCATGCGCAGGTAGCCGAGGTCGACCAGCGTCAGCAGGAACCGACGAGCACCGGCTCGGGTCAGGTTCGCCGCCTCGGCCACTTCGGTCAGCGTGAGCTCGGGACGCTCGGCCGAGAACGCCCGCAGTACCGCCAGCCCGCGCTCGAAGGACTTGACGAAGTGTTCCCCGCGCTCCTCGACCATTCCCGCCTCTTGCTCGACACCACTGCAACCGACTCGGCTACCCTACTTTGTCCTTTTCACGTCCGTGCGGCTTGTCTGCGGTGGGCGGGGTGGCCGGTGACGACACCCCGCCCACCGAACCAGGAAAGCCGTTCCGCGCCGGAGCGGACCAGCCGGACCTCGCCGGTGTGGGAGAACAACCGCGCCGCCCGCTCCGCCGACCCGAAGCTGCCCCATCCGCCGCCGTCCGAGTTGACCACCTCCGCGCGGTGGTCGAACTCCATGCCACCGGGCGAGCACGCTGCCGACGATCAGCTCGCCCTCCTCGTCCCGTTCCAGCTCGCAGAGCGCGAAGAGGCGGGGAGGACACCGCAGCTTCGCCTCGATCACGACGTGCTCCTCCGGCGCGGGTGCCCAGTCGATGGGATCTTCGATGGTGGTCACCCCAACCTCCTCGGTGGTGAACAGTGGCGATCGGTTGCTCGTCGAGCTTGGTCGGTCACTTCGAGAAGGGCATGTACTTCCCGCAGCCCCAGCAGATCGCTGGACTGCTTGAGTTCTACGGTGCTCCCAACTGGGCCGTGGAGCGGCTGACCTCGTTGTGTGGTCGTGCGGATCAGCGAACTTGGCTGGCTCCGTGGGTGGACGTGATCCCGGACTGGTTGCGCACCTTCGTCGGCCTGGAGGGGCTCGCGGTTCGTGAGACCACGTACGCCCCTCTCGTGCTCCCCGCCTGGGTGCAGACGGCTGATTACGCCGCCGGGATGACGTCACCGAGTTCCCGGGTTCGTCCGGACCAGGGTGAACGTCTCGTGGGCCTGCGGATGGAACGACAGCAGCGCTTGTTCGGCGAAGAATCGCCCCCGCACCTCACGGCGTTGATCGAGGAACCGGTTCTCGATCGGCCGATCGACGGTGCTGCCACGATGCGGGGTCGGCTCGAACGCCTGGTGACGATATCCGAACGCCCGAACGTCGAGGTGCTGATCGTTCCTGCGGCAGTCGGCCGTCGTGATGGTCTGGAGGGCAGGTTCACGGTCCTGGACTTCGACGAGGCCCGGTCGATTGGCTATGTTGAGATTCCCGGCGGCGCGGTCTACGTCCAGGACCAAGACCAGGTCGGGGCGTATGCGCGGAACGCCGAAGCACCGCGTTCTGTTGCGCTGTCGCAGACCGAGTCCGCCGAAGCTGTCCGAGAACGCGCGGACGCACTCACTTGGTCGAGGAGGATTGATGAGCACCGCCGACGACAAGCCGGTCTGGCGGAGGTCGAGTTAGAGCAGCAACGGGTCCGACTGCGTCGAGATCGCGTTCCTTCCCGGTGCCGTGGCCGCGCGGGACTCGAAGGAGCCCGCCGGGCCGGTCCTGCGGTTCGGCGCGGCCCGGTGGGGACGCTTCCTCGAAGCCCTCGACAACGGCGTGCCCTCCGCCTGACGACTTTCCGCCGGAGCCGCAGTCCTCAGCGCATGGAGCCGAGGAGCTCGGCGAGCCGGTCCATGGTCTCGCCGGCGCCTTCCTCCATGTCGGTCTGGGCCATGGCGTCGCGATCCTCCACGGACTGGAAGACGGAGACGTTCACGTACTTCGTCCTCCCGTCGACCTCCTCGAGGGTGAGCGTGTCGAGGCAGACGTGGCCCGGCATGCCCTCGAACTCGAAGGTTCGCACGATCCGCTCGGGGTTGACGACGTCGTGGTAGACGCCGTTGAAGGCGTACTCGGTGCCGTCGGTGTCGCGGTTGAGGTAGCGCCAGCGCCCGCCGGGCCGGACCTCGTCGTGGTCGACGCTGGTCTCGTAGCGTCGCGGGCCCCACCACCTGGGGACGAGCTCGGGGTCCGTGACCGCCTTGAACACCACGTCGCGGGGTGCGTCGAACACGCGGGTCATGACGACGTCCTGCCTGCCCGGTTCGATGACGAATTCCGTCTCACTCATGGTCTTCTCCCTTTTCTCTTCGTTGGATGGTTTGGATCTCCTGATCGAGCCGGTCGAAGCGGTCGCGCCAGTCCTCCCGGTAGCGCTGGATCCAGTCGGAGGCGGTTTCCAGGGGCGCGGTCTCCAGTCGGCACGGCCGCCACTGCGCGTCGCGGCCCCGGCTGATCAGCCCCGCTCGTTCGAGCAGCTTCAGGTGCTTGGAGACTGCCTGAATGCTGATGGAGAAGGGTTCTGCCAGCTCGTTGACCGTCGCTTCGCCCGTTGACAACCGGGCCAGGATCGCCCGTCGCGTCGGATCCGCCAGCGCGGCGAAGGTGAGGCTGAGCTGATCGTCCGTCATATTTGATTAACCTTCTGATTGAACAACCGGTAGGTTGATTATGCGTTCTGCCGATGTCTCCGTCAACAGGAAGTACGGTCCGACCATGACACCTGTCATGAGTGGTCCGTGATGATCGGCCTACGCGGGTGGCCGCGTTCGTCGGCAGGGTGAGAGCCGTGCGACGAAACACGACTTCGAGGGGCATCGGTGAACGGGGCACCGATCACACCGGTACCGCGATCGACATCAGCGGACTGCGGAAGGACCACGGCCCGGTCCGTGCCGTCGACGGCGTCGACCTCGGCATCGCTCCGGGCGAGGTGATGGCGTTGCTCGGTCCCAACGGGGCGGGCAAGTCGACGCTGGTCGACATGATCCTCGGACTGACGAGGCCGGACTCCGGACGGGTTCGGATCTTCGGTGCCGAGCCGGAACGGGCGGTGCGCGGGGGAGCGATCGCGGCGATGTTGCAGACGGGCGCGCTGCTCGACGACGCCACCGTGGGGGAGATGCTGGGAATGGTCGCCTCGTTGCACCACGCTCCTCTGACGGTCCGCGAGGCGCTTCGCCGAGCCGGAATCGAGGACCTGGTCAAGCGGCCGTCCACGCGGCTCTCGGGTGGTCAACAGCAACGAGTCCGCTACGCGCTCGCGCTGGTCAGCGATCCGGCCCTGCTGCTGCTCGACGAGCCGACGGCAGCCATGGACGTGGGAACCCGGCGCGAGTTCTGGCACTCGATGCGGGACTACACCGACAGCGGCAGGACGGTGGTCTTCGCGACGCACTACCTGGAAGAGGCCGAGGAGTTCGCCGACCGGGTGGTGTTCATGAAGTCCGGCCGCATCGTCGCGGACGGGGCCGTGGCCGAGGTACGTGCCCTGGCCGCCGGACGGACCCTGCGTGCCACCGTTCCGGGTGTTGTCGAATCGGCCGTGCGGGCACTGCCCGCCGTCGCCGACGTCGGGATCCGCCACGACGAGGTCGTGGTGGTCAGCTCCGACTCCGACACGACGTTGCGTGCGCTGCTGTCGCGCTTTCCGCACGCACGTGACATCGAAGTCACCGGAGTCGGCCTCGACGAAGCGTTCGTCGCGCTGACCGGTGACGTTCAACGCGACCAGGCGGAAGCGGTGCGGTCGTGAACCTCGGATACCTCGGTCTGGAAATGCGACGCGCTCTGCGCGCCCCCGGAACGCTGCTGTTCACGATCGGGTTCCCGGCGGTGTTCTACCTCCTGGAGACGATGCTGTTCGAAGGCATGGTCCCCGGCGGGAGCCCGGCGGATGACTACGCCGCCACGACCATGATCGGTATGTCCGCGTGGGGAGTCATGACCTCGGGCTTGCTGGTCGGCACCCGCGTGGTCCACGAACGGGTCGTCGGTTGGCAACGTCAGCTGCGGTTGACGCCGTTGACCGGGAGCGGATATCTGCTCGGCAAGACCGCCGTGGGTATGTTCGTCGCGCTGCCGACGGCGATCGCCGTCCCGCTCGTGGCTGTACTGGCCAAAGGAGTAACCCTGGACGTGACCGGCTGGTTTCACGCCACGCTCGGGGTGTGGGCGGGTTCGTTGCCGTTCGCGGTCCTCGGCCTGCTGATCGGCCAGTGGGCGAACAAGGACAACGTACAGAACTTCACGATCGTCGGAATGCTGGTGCTGGCGATGTTCGGCGGGCTGTTCATGCCGTTGGGTATGCTCCCGCCGTGGTGGACCACGCTGGCGCGGTTCGTGCCCAGCTACTGGCTCGCCGAGATCGGCCGCGCGGGTATCCAGCCGGGGCACGACGCTCTTCTCGCCGCGATGGTTCTCGCCGGATGGGGGACCGTGCTGTCGACGGTCGTGGTCTGGCGCTACCGCAGGGACTCGGCACGGTTATGAGCGCTCGGAGGGGCACGGTGCCATGGGAAAGCTGATCGGGCGGCGATGGCAGCGCCGGCTGCCGTCCGGGTCCTCCGTGACCGATCACGGTTCTTGGGTACTCGCTCCCGCCCTGGCCGTGCTGTTCAGCCTCATGCTGGTTCCCGCGTGGTTGGACGCGCTGTCCCGGGTGGAGGACGAACGCAGCGTAACCGCGGTGATCGTCGGCGTGGTGTACAGCGCCGCTTGCGTGATCGCGGTCCCGGTCTCGACGAAGATGAGTTCGACCGCGCGGCTGGTTTTCTGCCTGGTGCTGCTCGCGACGGGGCTGGGCTTCATCGGGCTGACGGATCCGAGCAATTTCTGGGTGCTGCTGTGCGCGCTGGGGATCGTGGCGGTGCTGCTGTCGACCGTGGCCACGGCGGCGATCACGTCGGTGGTCGTGTTCGGGCTGTCGGTCGGCGCCGTCCAGACCGGAACCTTCTCCCAGCAGTTCCCGAACCTCGCCGTTCTCGTTTCGGTGACCACGGCCGTGGCACTGATGGTTCGGCTGTTCGATGCCAACGCCGAGCTCAAGCGGGCACGTGACCGAGTCGCCGCGCTCGCGGTCGAGCAGGAGCGGGAGCGTTTCGCCCGGGACCTGCACGACATCCTCGGTCACAGCCTGACCACCATCACGGTGAAGGCTTCGACCGCACGGCGTGTGCTGGAGACCGGTGACGTCGACCGCTCGATCACCGAGATCGGTGATGTCGAGCGGCTCGGTAGGCAAGCCCTGACGGACGTACGCGCCACGGTCTCGGAATATCGCGAAACCACCCTGGTCGGTGAGTTGGCCGCGGCCGGTGAAACGTTGCGCGCGGCTGGGATCGAGGCCGAACTCCCCCACGCGGTGGATGACGTGGATTCGAGATCGCGGCAGGTGTTCGGGTACGTGCTGCGTGAGGCGATCACCAACGCCGTGCGGCACTCGGGTGCGCACCGGGTCGGCGTTCGGCTCGGCCGGGACTGGATCACAGTGATCGACGACGGTGCCGGTGCCGGTGCCGGTCAGGAGGAGACCGGAAACGGCCTGAACGGTCTCGCGGAGCAGGTTCGCGAGCTCGACGGATCTTTCGAAGCCGGTCCCGGCGGGCAGGGTGGATTCGTCGTCCGCGCGAGCGTGCCCGATGAGCCGTCGACCAGCACTGCACGGGACGGCGCCGAGGACACGACGCCGCGATACACGCGCGAGGCGGGAGAAACGTCGTGATCGGAGTCCTCGTCGCCGATGACCAGCCCCTGGTAAGGGGTGCGCTGGCCACGGTGCTCGATCTCGAAGCGGACATCACGGTGCTCGCCCAGGTTGGTTCCGGAGAGGAGGTACTGCCCGAAGCGCGTCGGTGTCGCCCCGACGTGGTGTTGCTGGACGTGCAGATGCCGGGCAAGGACGGGTTGGTCATCATAGCGGAGCTGTGTACGGAGCTGCCCTCCTGCAAGATCCTGATCTGCACCACGTTCGGACGGCCGGGTTACTTGACGCGCGCCGTGTCCGCCGGTGCCCGCGGGTTTCTGGTCAAGGACGCTCCACCGGAACAGCTCGCCGACGCGGTTCGCCGCGTTCACAGCGGGCTACGGGTCGTGGATCCTTCGTTGGCAACGGAGTCACTGGTGACAGGCCCCAATCCGCTGACGGAGCGGGAGCGTGAGGTGCTCGCCCTGGCTGCCGACGGCAGTACTGTGTCCAGGATCGCTGGATCCTTGCACCTGACCGTGGGTACGGTCCGTAATCACTTGTCCGCGGCGATCGGCAAGACGGGAGCCGAGACCCGGGGCGGCGCCCACCGGATCGCCGAACAGCGCGGCTGGTTGTGAAAGCCGCGACGAGCTGGTGCTGGCACCGCCCGAGAAGACGCCGGTCAGCGCGGTTCGGCTTGCAGGGAGCGGGTGAGGATCAGGCGCAGGGTGGGTAGCTGTTCCAGCGGGGTGAACTCGGTGTCCACGCTGGCGCGGCTGAACAGCCCGTCGACCAGGGCCGTGATCCAGGTGGCGGCCGTGGCCAGGTCGAGGGAGTCGTCGATCTGACCCTGCTCGGCCGCTCGGCGCAGCAGCTCGGTCAGGCCCTCGCGCGTGGCGCTGTCGCTGCGGGCGACCATCGCCGCGAACTCGTCGTCGCGACCGGCCTGCCGGACCAGCTCCATGACGAGCCCGGCGTTGGCGGGGTCGGCCAGTGGTTCGACGAGGGTGTCGACGAGGCCGAGAACATCGCCCCAGGGGTCATCGGAGTCGGCGGTTTCGGCCACGTACTTGGCGATGTCGCGTTCGTCCTGCTCGAAGATGGCCGTGAAGATCGCTCTCTTGCTGGGGAAGTAGTGGAACAGGCTGCCCGAACTGATCCCGGCCGCTTCGCAGATGTTGGCGACTGTGGTGCTGTCGAAGCCCTTCCTGGCGAAGCAGGCCGCAGCGGTGTCGAGGATGTGGCGGCGCTTGGCCTCGTGCTTGGCGGGATCGACTGTGCGCATGGCTCCTCGTGACCGGACGCGGCGTGTCAGCGCTGTGCGCCGTGCCGCCAGTACTGGCGTTTGTCCTCGTCGCGTACCACGATACCCAGCTTGATCAGTTCCGCGCGCAGCACGGTCGCTTCCTTCTTGTCGTTCTTGCGCAGTGCTTGCTCGCGGGCCTTGAGCACAGCGCCGGCCCCGCTCGGCAGCCCGGGGGCGTCCTGCACCCACAGCTGGTACTCCGTGGCGTGGGGGTCACCTTCCGGGCACCACGCGTAGGCGTGCGCGAGGAACGCCTCCCGAAGGTGGCGGAAGGGGAGATCGGACTCCTCCCTGGCCAGTTCGTTCCCCCCGGGGGCGAGCAGGACGAGTTCCCCGCTGTCCTGGAACACCGCACCGACATCGGTTCCCGCGAATTCCCGCGAGGTCCCGTCGCGCTTCAGTGCGACCGCTTCCCTCGACACGATCACGCTGAGTCTTTCCCGGGCCCAGAGGAAGGCGAAGGCCAGTCCGGCGAGCGCCCCGAGCACGAGCGCCACGAGCGTGCCGTGGGGGATCGATGCGGCGAGTGCTACAGGCCCCGGGACGGGCAGCCAGGGGAGCGTGACCAACCATTCGGCCGCCTCCTTGACGAGCCATCCGGCTCCGGCCGCCAGCAGCGGACAGCCCAGCCACGATCCGTAACGGATCCATGCCGGTTCGGCCACGACGGTCTCGGGGTCGGCGTCGGTGTTGCGCGAGGTGGAGAGCACGTACTCATTATTAGACCGACTGATCGGTTTATCAAGCTCACGTGCCGGACCAGGTGGTTCGGTACGGCTCGGACAGTCCGATACGTTGCTTTCGGCATCGGTTGCGACGGAGGAGTCTCGTGAACAGTCAGCCAGAGTACGTCCAAGATGGATCGAGCGTGGCCGGTGCTTCGGTGGAGCCGCGGTACGCGGTTGGCGACGTGTTGGCCCGGATGCTGACCGAGCTGCTGGCGCCGTGGATTCTGGTGGTGGTGCTGCCGCTGGCGGTGGCCCGGGAGGCGACCGGCGAGCCGGGGGCCGCTGTCGGCTGGGGGCTACTGGTGGTGTTGACCAGCAGCATCCTGCCGATGATGGTGCTCGTGTGGGGTGCGCGGTCGGGGCGCTGGGACGGGCATCACGTCCGGAACCGACAGGAACGACTCGTTCCGTTCCTCGTGATCATCGTGCTGAGCGGTATCGGTCTCGGGATGCTGTTGCTCGGTGGTGCTCCGTGGCTGCTGACGGCACTCGACATCAGCATGGTCATTTCTCTGTTGGCGGCGTGTGCGGTCACTCTGCGGTGGAAGATCTCGATGCACACCGCCGTGGCTTCCGGAACCGTGGCCATGCTCGCCGAGACCTACGGTCCCGCGCTGTGGGGGCTGTCGCCGCTGGTGATCGCCATCGCGTGGTCCCGCGTCAGGGTTCGGGACCACACCGTGCCGCAGGTCGCGACGGGGGGAGTGCTCGGCGCCGTGGTGGGTGGCGGACTCTTCGCGCTGCTGTCCTAGAGGCCTTTCCGATGCCGTCGGATCGCGCGAAACCGGCGCAACGAGCAGAGGTTACAGCGGCACCGGTGCAAGAGTCGGAACCCGGTTTCGCGCGAAACCGACAGAACACCCGCGCCGCGTTCACGCTCCGCCGACGGGGACGCCGTCCGCGGACGGGGCGGGGCTCTCCGGAGCCTCCGGCAGGCTCGCGTGGGACTGGTCGGCGAACTGGGTGTGGTGCAGCTCGGCGTAGAGCCCTCCGTGCTCCAGCAGCTCGCTGTGACTGCCCTGCTCGGCGATGCGTCCTTCGGAGATCACCAGGATCCGGTCCGCCTCGCGGATGGTCGACAACCGGTGAGCGATCACCAGTGAGGTGCGCCCGGTCAGCGCGGTCTTGAGCGCGCGCTGCACGGCCGCCTCGGATTCCGAGTCCAGGTGGGCCGTGGCCTCGTCGAGCACCACGATGGGCGGTGCCTTCAGCAGCAGCCGGGCGATCGCCAGCCGCTGCTTCTCGCCACCCGAGAGGCGATACCCGCGGTCGCCGACGATCGTGTCCAGTCCGTTGGGCAACTCCGCGAGCAGTCCTTCGAGCTGAGCCGTGCGCAGTGCCTCGAACAGCTCGGCGTCGTCGGCGTCGGGGCGTGCGTAGACGAGATTGGCCCGGATGGTGTCGTGGAACATGTGCGGTTCCTGGGTGACCACGCCGACCGTCGAGTACAGCGACGCCAGCCGGACGTCCCGCACGTCGTGGTCACCGACGCGGACGCTGCCCGAATCCACGTCGTACAACCGTCCCGCCAGGCTGGTGATCGTGGTCTTTCCCGCTCCGGAGGGTCCGACGAGCGCGATCATCTGGCCGGGCTCGGCCGTGAACGAGACGTCGTGCAGCACCTCGTGGGCGGGAGTGCTGTCCTCGCGTGCCACCGACTCCAGGGAGGCCAGCGAGATCTCCTCGGACGACGGGTAGCGAAACGACACGGAGTCGAACTCCAACCGGGAGGAGTCCCGGGGCAGGGACACCGCGTCCGGCTTCTCCTCGATCATCGGGGGCAGGTCCAGCACTTCGAAGACGCGGTCGAAGCTGACCAGTGCGGTCATGATGTCGACGTGGACGTTGGACAGCGCGGTCAGCGGTCCGTACAGCCGGGTGAGCAGCGAGGCCAGCGCCACCAGCGTGCCGAGCTGGAAGGAGCCGAGGACCACCAGCGAGCCGCCGAGCCCGTAGACGACGGCGGTGGCCAGCGCGGCCAGCAGTGTCAGGGCCACGAAGAACACCCGGCTGTACATCGCCGAGAGCACGCCGAGGTCGCGCACCCGCGCGGCCTTCCCCGAGAAGGTGCGCGATTCGTCGTCGGTCCGACCGTAGAGCTTGGTCAGCGTGGCGCCGGCGACGCCGAAGCGCTCGGTCATCAGCGAGCTCATCTCCGCGTCGACCACCATCTGCTCGCGGGTGACGCGCTGGAGGCGCCGCCCGACCCAGCGCACCGGGAACAGGAACAGCGGTAGCAGGGCCAGGGCGATCAGGGTGATCTTCCAGGACAGCACGAACATCGTGCCCAGCACCAGCACCAGGCTGAGCACGTTGGACACCACCGAGGACAGCGTGCTGGTCAACGCCCGCTGGGCACCGATCACGTCGTTGTTGAGCCTGCTGACCAGTGCCCCCGTCTGTGCGCGGACGAAGAACGCCACGGGCATCCGTTGCACGTGGTCGAAGACCTCCGAGCGCAGGTCGTAGATGAAGCCCTCACCCAGGCGGGCCGAGTACCACCGCTGCAGCAGCGACAGCACCGCTTCCAGCAGGGCCACCCCCGCCGTCGCCACGGACAGCCAGACGACCACCCCGATGTCGCCCGGAACGATGCCGTTGTCGATGATCGCCTTGAACAGCAGCGGGGTGACGACTCCGAGTACCGCTGCCACCGCGACCAGTAGTAAGAACGGCACGATCACACCGATGTACGGGCGTGCGTAGCGCGCGATGCGGTGTGCGAGGCCGGGGGGTAGTTTCTGGCGGGTGACCGACTGGTCGCTGGCCAGTGACCGCATGGTCTCCCAGCCGACTCCGGCGCCGTTCATGGGTTCTCCTCGAAACGGGAATGGTGTGGCGTGCTCACAGAGCTTGATACTTCGAGTAAGGTCGAAGTCAATGCCGTGTGCCGGGGCTCTCGGCCTCGGGGGCGCTCTCCGGTGGCGCGGTGAGTTTGCCCAGCAGCTGGCGCAGCTGATCCCGTTCGTGGAGGTGCAGCCGTTCCAGCATGGCGGAGTCGACGGAATCGGCGACGGGGGCCGCCTGCTCCAGTGTCGCCCGTCCCTCGTCGGTGAGCTGCAACAGTCGTCGCCGCCGGTCACCGGCGTCGACGGTACGCAGCAGCAGCCCCCGTTGTTCCAGGCGCAGCAGCAGTGAGGCCAGGGTCGCCTTGTCGATGGCCGCGAGCTGTCCGAGGGCGGCTTGTTCGAGTCCCGGATGCTCGTAAACGGCGCGCAGGACGGCGTACTGCGGCTTGGTCATCCGTGGCAGCTGAGCCTGCCAGTTCGCGGTGTGTTCTTGCAGCGCGCGTCTGAGCAGGTGAAAGACGGCGTTGTCCAGCTCCACTGGGATTTCACTCCGACGTGTTCTCGAGGGTCCGGACAGGCATTTTAGTGCACGATCTTCGGTTCTCGTGCCCATATGCAGGAGAACGTTCACATGGTCCCGGTCCTCGCCGAGTCCTACCACCCTGCGAGGGGCGCCGGGCTGTGTTTTTCTTCCGTCGGGGATTCCTCGACGAAAGCAGGAGGGGCAGGATGGCCGAGCAGCGGCGCAACATCACGGTGGCGGTGACCGGAGCCGGGGGCACGCTCATGGCGTGGCACGTGCTTTCCACTCTGAACAGGGACTCGCGGGTGGAGCATGTCGACCTGATCGTCTCGGACGCCGGGCGGAAGTTGATGGCGCACGAGTTCGGCGGCTCCGAGGACGACGACCCCGTGGAGAAACTGCTCGGTGACGGCAGGGAGAAGGTCACCTCGTGGGCCCCGGACGACCTCGCCGGTGCGCCGACGTCCGGCAGTTATCCGAGCTGGGGCATGGTGGTGGTTCCCTGCGCGCTGGGGGTGATGAGCCGCGTGGCCCAGGGGCAGGCGAACTCGCTGATCGAACGCGCCGCCGACGTGTGCCTGAAGGAACGCAGGCAGCTGGTGCTGTGCGTGCGCGAGACCCCGTTCAACATGATCCATCTGCGCAACATGACGCAGGTGACCGAGGCGGGCGGGATCGTGTACCCGATGATCCCCACCTTCTACAACGCGCCGCAGAGCGTGGAGCAGATGTACGAGGAGTTCACCACGCGGTTGCTGGGGTTCATCGGGCTGGACCAGACGGACTACTACGCGTGGAGCGGGGGGCAGGCGCAGGCACAGCGTGAGCGTTCGCTGACGTAAAGCCGGCTGTCTCGACGGCTTCTTCCCCGGTTTCGGCTGTGACCCGGTTCTCCAGGAGAAGGAGGGTGCTGCCGTGGACCGCGTGCTAGTATGTGTACGAACGTTCGTACACGAACAAGTGAAGCGGCGAGAGCGATGCGACTGATCATCGGTATGACCGGCGCCACCGGTGCGCCCCTGGGGGTGGGGTTGCTCGAGGCGCTGCGCGGTAACCCCGAGGTGGAAACCCATCTGATTATGAGCCGCTGGGCGCGAACCACCATCGAGCTGGAGACTCCTTACGGTGCTCACGAGGTCGCCAAGTTGGCCGACGTGGTGCACGGCTCTGGTGATCAGGCCGCGTCGATCTCGTCGGGGTCCTTCCGCACGGACGGCATGGTGATCGCGCCGTGCAGCATGAAGACGCTTGCCGGGATCCGTGCCGGTTACGCCGACGGGCTCATCGGACGTGCCGCCGACGTCGTGCTGAAGGAGCGACGCGAGCTGGTGCTCGTTCCGCGCGAGACACCGCTGAGCGAGATCCACCTGGACAACATGCTGGCCCTGACGCGCATGGGCGCCGCGGTGGTGCCGCCGATGCCCGCCTTCTACAACCAGCCCGAGTCGGTCGGCGACGTCGTCGATCACGTCGTCGCCAGGGTGCTGGATCAGTTCGGCCTACCCGCTCCGGACGCACGTCGCTGGAACGGTCTGAGCGAAGCACGCCGCCGCGCGCGATGACCCCATCGAGACAAGGAGCAACGATGGCCTACGACGATCTGCGATCCTACCTGGAAGAACTCGGTGAGCAGCAGCAGTTGTTGCACGTCGACGAGCAGGTCGACCCCGAACCCGATCTCGCCGCGGCGGCGAACGCGGCGGCCCGGCTCGGCGAGAACGCCCCCGCGCTGTACTTCGACAACGTCACCGGCTTCACCAACGCCCGGATCGCGCTGAACGCGCACGGGTCCTGGGCAAACCACGCCGTGGCCATGGGCCTGCCCACCGCGACCTCGACCAAGGAACAGGTCGAGGAGTTCATCCGGCGCTGGGAGAACTTCCCGGTCACTCCCGAACGCAGGCAGGACCCGCCGTGGAGCGAGAACGTTCTCGAGGGCGAGGACGTGAACCTGTTCGACGTGCTGCCGTTGTTCCGGCTCAACGACGGTGACGGTGGTTTCTACCTCGACAAGGCCGCCGTGGTCTCCCGCGACCCCGACGAGCCGGACAACTTCGACAAGCAGAACGTCGGGACCTACCGGCTGGAGGTCAAGGGCACCGACAAGCTCGGCATGCAACCGGTGCCGATGCACGACATCGCCCTGCACCTGGGTAAGGCCGAGCAGAGCGACGAGGACCTGCCGGTGGCGATCGCCCTGGGCAATGACCCGATGATCTCCATCGTGGCGGGCACACCGCTGGGCTACGACCAGTCCGAGTACGAGATGGCCGGGGCACTGCGCGGAACCCCCGCTCCCATCGCGACCGCGCCGCTGACCGGTTTCGACGTGCCCTGGGGCAGCGAGGTCGTGCTGGAAGGCGTGATCGAGGGCCGCAAGCGGGAGATCGAGGGGCCCTTCGGGGAGTTCACCGGGCACTACTCCGGTGGCCGCAACATGACCGTGGTGCGCATCGACAGGATCTCCCACCGCACCGACCCGATCTTCGAGTCGCTGTACCTCGGGATGCCCTGGACCGAGATCGACTACCTCATCGGCCCGGCCACCTGCGTGCCGCTCCACCAGCAACTGCGCGCGGAGTTCCCCGAGGTGCAGGCGGTCAACGCCATGTACACCCACGGGCTGCTGGCGATCGTGTCCACCAAGAAGCGCTACGGCGGATTCGCCAGGGCGGTGGGGTTGCGGACGATGACCACCCCGCACGGGCTGGGCTACTGCAAGATGGTCATCGTCGTCGACGAGGACGTCGACCCGTTCAACCTGCCCCAGGTCATGTGGGCACTGTCGAGCAAGGTCAACGCCGCGAACGACCTGGTCAACCTGCCCAACATGTCCGTGCTGGAGCTCGATCCGGGCTCGCAGCCGCCGGGAATCAGCAACAAGCTGGTCATCGACGCCACTACCCCGGTCTCACCGGACAACCGCGGCCACTACAGCCAGCCCGTCACCGACCTGCCCGAGACCGGCGCCTGGGTCGAGAAACTGCAGAACCTCATGCACGGCAGGAGCTGACTCTTGGGGAAGGAAGGATTCACACCGATGTGCCCTCGTTGCGCGCACGAAAGCATCAGCAAACTCGCGGGATCGCCCGTGGCCGGGGCGTGGGAGGTGCTGCAGTGCCAGCGTTGCCTGTACACGTGGCGCACCACCGAACCGGACCGCCGCACCAAGCGCGACTCCTATCCCGAAGCGTTCAAGATGACCCAGGCCGACATCGACAACGCTCCCGAGGTGCCAGCAATCCCGGCGTTGCGCGGGCGCGGCTGAAACACTCGATTCAGCTGAGAGGAGTGGGAGCGTTGAGTTCGAACGACACGCTGATGTGGGAGGCCCGGGCCGCCGAGGGCAGAATCGACGAGCTGGTCGAGTGGCTCGACAACGAGGCCGTGCCGTACCTGCGGGAGCAGGCCGACTGCCGAGGGGTGCACGTGTACCGCTCCGAGCAGGACGAGGAGCAGCGGGCGGTCGTACTCGCCCACTTCGACGGCGAGCCCGCGAGACTGCCGGATCCACCGGAGGGCCTGCTGCACCGTGATCCTCACCAGTGGCCCTTCCAACGCGTCCGCACGGTGGGCATGTAGTACCGGCGACACCCGGGGCACGCAGGGGGGAGTCCGGTTTCGCGCGAAACCGGGTAACCACCTACTGGGGAAGCATGGTTACCGCCTCGATCGCTTCGTGCGGAAGTGGTGTCGCGGGTGCCGGATCAGCTGTCGAAGTGGCCGGTGCGGAGGTCGTCGCGGAAGGCGTTCCAGCGGATGGCGGGTCGGGCGACGAGAACGAGTGATTCCAACCGTGGTGAGCGCGCCGTTCTGGCAGTATCACCGCCGGAACGACGCGCTCACCGTTGGGGCAGTGTCGCTCAGCCGTTGTCGAAGCCCGCGCGGCGCAGGGCGTCGGCGAGCGCGCCGTCCTTGGTGGCGCCCTGGCCCTGACGCTGCTTGCCCTGCCCGGACCTGTTCTGGTCCTGCTTGCCGCCGGAGCGCGGTTTGCCGCCGTCGCGCTTGCCGTTGTCCCGGCGTCCGTCACCGGACTCCGCGTTCTCCTTGCCGCCGGACTCGACCTCGTCGTCCAGCCGCAGGGTCAGTGAGATGCGCTTGCGGGCCACGTCCACGTCCATGACCTTGACCCGCACGACCTCGCCGGGTTTGGCCACGTCGCGCGGATCGCTGACGAACGACTTCGACATCGCCGAGACGTGCACGAGCCCGTCCTGGTGGACACCGACGTCGACGAAGGCTCCGAACGCGGCCACGTTGGTGACCACTCCCTCCAGCACCATGCCGGACTTGAGGTCGGCCAGCGTCTCCACACCTTCGGCGAAGGTCGCGGTCTCGAATCCCGGACGCGGATCCCGGCCCGGCTTCTCCAGCTCGGAGACGATGTCGGTGACGGTGGGCAGCCCGAAGGTGTCGTCGACGAAGTCGGCGGGCTTGAGCGCGCGCAGTGCCTTGGTGTTGCCGATCAGCGCACCGATGTCGTGATCGGTGACCGTCGAGATGCGCTCCACCACGGGGTATGACTCGGGGTGCACGCTGGAGGCGTCCAGCGGGTTGTCCCCGTTGGGAATGCGCAGGAAGCCCGCACACTGCTCGAAGGTCTTCGGACCGAGCCGCGTGACCTCGGTCAGCGTCTGGCGGGTGCGGAACGGGCCGTGAGCGTCACGATGCCCCACGATGTTCTCCGCCAGCCCCGCGCTGATTCCCGACACCCGGGTCAGCAGCGGCACCGAGGCGGTGTTGAGGTCCACGCCGACCGCGTTCACGCAGTCCTCGACCACCGCGTCGAGGGAGCGCGACAGCTTGGTCTCGGCCACGTCGTGCTGGTACTGACCCACACCGATCGACTTGGGATCGATCTTGACCAGCTCGGCCAGGGGGTCCTGCAACCTGCGCGCGATCGAGACGGCCCCGCGCAGCGACACGTCCAGCTCCGGCAACTCCCGCGCGGCGTAGGACGAGGCGGAGTACACCGAGGCGCCCGCCTCCGAAACAGAGACCTTCGTCAGTCCCCGGCCGGCCTTGACGAGCTCGCCCGCGAGCTTGTCGGTCTCGCGGGAGGCGGTGCCGTTACCGATGGCGATCAGCTCGACGCCGTGCTGCTGAACCAGCCGTCCCAACGTGGCCAGCGCCTCGTCCCACCGTTGCTGGGGTTTGTGCGGATAAATGGTCTCGGTGGCCACCACCTTGCCGGTCGCGTCGATCACCGCCACCTTGACGCCGGTGCGGTATCCCGGGTCGAGCCCCATCGTCGTCCTGGTGCCCGCGGGCGCGGCCAGCAGCAGGTCCCGCAGGTTACCGGCGAAGACCCGGACGGCCTCGTCCTCGGCCGTCTGGCGCAGGCGACCCCGCAGGTCGAGGTCGAGGTGGACGAAGATCCGGGTGCGCCAGGCCCACCGCACGGTCTCCCGGAGCCAGGAGTCGGCGGGACGCCCCAGGTCGGAGAGCTCGAAGTGGGCGGCGATGAGGCGCTCGTACTCGCTGGGGCCCTCCGGCTGCTCGTCGGCGGCCTCCGGTTCCAGCGAAAGGTCGAGGACCTCCTCCTTCTCGCCCCGGAACAGCGCCAGGATCCGGTGGGAGGGCAGTTTGGTGAAGGGCTCGGCGAAGTCGAAGTAGTCGGAGAACTTCGCCCCGTCCTCCTGCTTGTCCTCGCGCACGCGCGAGGACAACCGGCCCCGCGTCCACATCCGCTCCCGCAGCTGCCCGAGGAGGTCGCCGTCCTCGGCGAAGCGCTCGACCAGGATCGAACGGGCCCCCGCCAGCGCCGCCGGAGCGTCGGCGACACCGTTCTCGACGTCGACGTAGTCGGCGGCGACGGTCGGCGGATCCTGGCTCGGGTCGGTGAGCAGCAGCTCGGCCAGCGGTTCGAGCCCGGCCTCCCTGGCGATCCGGGCCTTGGTGCGCCGCTTGGGCTTGTAGGGGAGGTAGATGTCCTCCAGCCGCGCCTTCGAGTCCGCGGCCATGATCCGCGCTTCGAGCACCTCGTCGAGTTTGCCCTGGTTGCGGATCTCGTCGAGGATCGCCGTGCGCCGCTGCTCCAGCTCACGCAGGTAGCGCAGTCGCTCGTCCAGCGTGCGCAGCTGCGTGTCGTCGAGCCCCCCGGTGGCCTCCTTGCGGTAACGGGCGACGAACGGCACGGTGGCCCCTTCGTCGAGCAGCTCGACGGTCGCCCGTACCTGACCCGCACCCACGCCGAGTTCCTCGGCGATCCTGTGATGAACCGACATCGTCACGAGGTCTCCCATCGACGGAAGCTCCGGCGTTCGGGCCGGAGCGGAAGTCGGCCCCGAGTGGCGCTGGTCCCACGTGTGGCCAGTGCTTACTCAAAACCAACAGACGTATAAAATGATCACTGTGAGGACGGCGTACAAGTTCCGGGCTTATCCGGATTCCGAGCAGGCGGCCCAGTTGGGCCGCACGTTCGGGTGTGTGCGCCTGGTGTGGAACAAGACTCTTGACGCGCGGCACCGCCGGTACCATACCGAAGGAAGGAGCACGTCCTACACGGAGACCGACGCGGCCCTGTCCGAGTGGAAACGCACCGGCGAGCTGGCGTTTCTGTCCGAGGTGCCGTCGGTGCCGTTGCAGCAGACTTTGCGGCACCAGCACCCCGCGTTTCAGCATTTTTCGCCGCTCGGGCCCGCTATCCCCGGTACAAGAGCAGGAGCGGTCGTCAGACGGCGCGCTACACCCGGTCGGCATTTCGGATCCGCGACGGGAAGCTGTTCCTGGCGAAGCAGGTGAGCCCGGTGCTTCGTGTGGTCCGGGCCCGACGTTGACGTGACCGCACTGAACCCCACGATGGTGGTTGCTCGCGGGCCGGACGGGCGCTGGTTCGTCACCTTCAGTGTCGATACCGACGAGCCCGAACTCGAGCCGGAGGCCGGGCGTGCTGCAGGCACCGATCTGGGCGTGAGGGATTTCGCCGTCACCTCGGACGGCGAACGCATCGCCAATCCGCGGCATCTGGACCGCAAGGCCCGCGACCTGACCCGGTACCAGCGCCGCATGGCGCGCGAGCAGCGCGGCTCGAACAATCGGCACAAGGCGAAGGAGAAGGTGGCCCGGGCCCATCGCAACGTCCGGAAGGACTTCCTGCACCGCACGTCGACGAACTTGGTTCGGTACCCTTCGCCGGAAACGTGCTCCGTGTGCGGGCACCTACTGGACCATCTGAAGCTTGCCACTCGGGCATGGACGTGTCCGGGCTGCCGCACCCGACCGGGGTCACAACGCGGCCAAGAACATCCTTGCGGCAGCCCGGCGGGGCCCCTGAAGGGCGGAGAGGAAGTCAAGAGTTTGCTTCGACCTCCTCCGATGACCTTGTCCGCGACGTTGTCGCCGATGCCGGTCATCGGAGCGTCGAGCAGGGCCGTGTCCGTCAGGTGACGCGTTCGCGGGTCACCTCGCGAGCCGCGGCCGCGATGCTCTCGGCATCGATACCGGCTTGGTTCAGCAGTTCGGCGGGCTTGCCCGAACCGGGCATCGTCGACACCGCCAGCTTGCGAACCGGTACCTGCACCCCGGACTCGGCCAGCGCGGTCAGCACGGCCTCGCCCAGGCCGCCTTCCGGCCAGTGGTCCTCGGCCGTGACCAGCGCACCGGTCTCGTACGCGGCCGCACGCAACGCGGCGGCGTCCACCGGCTTGATCGAGTAGAGGTCGAGCACCCGGGCCCGCAGGCCCTCGGAAGCCAGTTGCTCGGCCGCGCGGAGGGCTTCGTGCACCGTGACCCCCGCGCCGATCAGAGTGACGTGATCACCGTCGCGGACGGTCTTGCTGCCACCGATCTCGAACTCCTCGTCCGGAGAGTAGAGGGTGGGGTAGGCGCCGCGACTGGTGCGGAGGTAGCAGATCCCGGGCCGATCGGCCATCGGCTCCAGCAACCTGGCGGTCTGGTTGGGATCGCAGGGGTAGAGCACGGTGCTGCCGTGGACCGCACGCAGTGCGGCGAGATCCTCCAAGGCCATCTGCGACGGCCCGTCCTCACCGATGGCGACTCCGGCGTGCGAGCCCATCAGGCACAGATCGGCTCGGCTGATCGCGGCCATCCGAACGAAGTCGTAGGCGCGGGAGAGAAATGCCGCGAACGTCGAGGAGAACGGTTTCCAGCCGCGCGTCTGCATTCCCACGGCGGCGGCGACCATCTGCTGCTCGGCGATGTACATCTCGAAGTAGCGGTCCGGGTGCCCTTCCCGGAATTGTTCGGAGTGCGTGGAGTTGGACACCTCGCCGTCCATGGCCACCACGTCGGCCCGCTGGGACCCCAGGGCTCGCAGTGCCTGACCGTAGGCCTTGCGAGTGGCGACCTCGGAACCACCCTTCTCGTAGTGGGGCAGTGTGCCGCCTTCGGCCCGGAACTGGTGCGGCAACTCACCGTCTCCGGGTTTGGAGACGTCGACCCGCAGGTCACGAGTCCCGCCGAGCTCCTCGATCGCCTCCGCGGTGTCCTTGACCGGCTTACCGTGTGCGCCGAGTTGGTCCTCGACCTCGGAGACTCCCCTGCCCTTCTTGGTGCGGGCGATGATCGCCGTCGGGCGACCGGTGGTCGAACTCGCCTCGGTGAGCGCGGACTCCACCTGCTCGGGGTCGTGGCCGTCGATCGCGATCGCGTTCCAGCCCAGGGCACGGGCGCGATCGGCGTAGGAGTCCAGGTCCCAGCCGTGCATGGTCTCGCCGGTCTGTCCCAGGCGGTTGACGTCGATGATCGCGGTGAGGTTGTCGAGCTCGCGGTGAGCGGCGTGCTCGAAGGCCTCCCAGATCGATCCCTCCGCCATCTCGCTGTCACCGCAGACGACCCACACCCGGTAGGGCAGCTGGTCGAGATACTTGCCGGTCAGCGCCAGTCCGACACCGATCGGCAGTCCCTGTCCCAGTGATCCGGTGGCCACGTCGACCCAGGGCAGCGCCGGGGTGGGGTGTCCCTCCATGCGGCTGCCGAACCCGCGAAAGCTCAGCAGCTCGGCATCGTCGACGGCTCCCGCGGCCTTGAAGCAGGAGTACAGCAAGGGGGAGGCGTGCCCCTTGGAAAAGATCAAATGGTCGTTGTGGTGGTGGTCGGGCCGATCGAAGTCCAGCCGTAGGTGACCGTCCACCAGCGCGGCCATCAGGTCGGCCGCAGACATCGACGACGTGGGGTGTCCGGAGCCCGCCGCATCGCTGGCCCTGATCGAGTCCACTCGAAGTTGTTGTGCCAGTTCGTGCCTGAATGCTGTCTTTTCCACGGTCGCGGGCTTCCCTTCTGAGGTGGCGGCTAAACCACCTCCGCGCACACCGTGCGTGAACCCATTTTCACTCGTTCGGGGGTGCGCTTCGCCCTGCGAACGCAAAAAAGTCGCAATACGATGTCCACAGTCGACTCCGAGATCCTTTCGTGCCGGAGTAGGGGAGGTGACCATGGCCGCACTCCCGGAACGTGCCCGCCCCGACAGGCGGCAGGACAGCACCTTCGAGGTTGTTCTTCCGGGACAGCTGCCAGCAGCCGATGCCGTGCTCGCCAGGGCGAGTACGGAGAATTTCCCGGTGGCTTCGCGCATCCTGCCGCGACGGATCCGCCGACATCTGCTGGCGGTCTACGGCTACGTCAGACTCGTCGATTACGCTGGTGACGAGGCCTACGGTCCGCGTGAAGGTCTGCTCGACCTGCTGGAAGCCGATCTCAAACGCGTCTACGACGGCACCGCGCGGATTCCGCTGGTGCGGGCGCTGGAACCGACGGTACACGAGTGCGGTATCCCGCGGGAGCTGCTCGGCCGGCTGATCGAGGCCAATCGCAGGGACCAGCACGTGCGGCGGTACCAGACCTTCGCCGAACTGCTGGACTACTGCGTCTACTCGGCCAATCCCATCGGGGAACTGGTGCTGCACATCTTCGACCGCGCCCGCCCGGAACTGGTCACGTTCTCGAACCGGGTCTGCACCGCGCTGCAGATCCTGGAGCACTGCCAGGACGTCGTCGAGGACTTCCAGCAGGACCGGGTGTACCTGCCCGCCGAGGACCGGGTGCGGTTCTGCTGTCCGGAGCAGGACCTGGCACGCCCCGCGGCCTCTCCCGAACTCCAGGCGCTGATCTGGTTCGAGGTCGACCGGGCGCGGCGGATGCTGGACGAGGGAACCGCGATGGTCGGTCGGCTCTCGGGGCTGGGACGGCTGGCCGTGGCCGGCTACGTAGCGGGTGGCCGCGCCACCGTGCGAGCCTTCGCCGACGCCGGACACGACCCGGTCGCGACCGAGGTGCGGCCGTCGAAGAAGCGAATCCTGTCGGAATGGGGCCGCGTGAGCGTGCTGGGACGAGCACCGCACCCGGGGCGCCGTGGTTCGGAACGGATACGCAGTGCCTACCGGCAGTGCGAGGAGATCACGCGAACCCAGGCCAGGAACTTCCACTACGGCATCCGATTGTTGCCCGGTCCGAAACGCCGTGCTCTCTCGGCGATCTACGCGTTCGCGCGCCGGGTGGACGACATCGGAGACGGTGAGCTGCCCGAGGAGCAGAAACTGCGGCGACTCGAACGCGCCCGCGGTGACATTCGCTCGATCGACATCGACTCCGAGGACCCGGTGCTGGTGGCGCTGGCCGATGCCGCGCACGTCCTGCCGATTCCGCTGGAGGCCTTCGACGACCTCATCGACGGGTGCGAGGCCGACGTGCACGGTCAGGAGTACCGCACGTTCGAGGAACTGGTGACCTACTGCCGGCGCGTGGCCGGTTCGGTCGGGCGGCTCTCGCTGGGAGTGTTCGGGGCTTCGCAACCGGACGTGGCCAGTGGCCGCGCCGACGCGCTGGGAGTGGCGCTACAACTGACCAACATCCTGCGTGACGTGCTGGAGGACCGGTGCAACGGGCGGGTCTACCTGCCCACCGAGGAACTGGACCGTTTCGGGGTGCGGCTCGATCTCGTCGGCCACGGGATGCTGCTCGACGGCGGTGCGGCCCTGGACGAGCTGATCCGCTTCCAGGCGCGCCGCGCCGAGGAGTGGTATGCCGAGGGGCTGCGCCTGCTGCCGATGCTGGACCGGCGAAGTCGCGCGTGCTGTGCTTCCATGGCCGGTATCTACCACGAATTGTTGCAGCGCATCATCGCCGATCCGCGCACGGCGATGCGCGGTCGGATGTCGTTGCCGGGTTGGCAGAAGGCCGCCGTCGCGGCCCGATCATTGGCGGGGATGACCCCGTGACCCGCGACGGAGTGATCGTGATCGGCGGCGGCCTGGCCGGTGTGTCGACCGCGCTGCGCTGCCGAGACGCGGGTTTCTCCGTGACTCTGTTGGAGGCGCGCTCCCGCCTCGGCGGTGCCACCTACTCGTTCCTGCGGGGTGACCGGGAGGTCGACACGGGCCAGCACGTGCTGCTGCGCTGCTACTCGGCCTACACCGGGCTCCTGAGTCGGCTCGGGGTCCTCGAGGGGGTCGACTTCCAGTCGCGCTTTCGCGTCCCGATGGTGCGACCCGGACAACGCCCCTGGGTGGTGCGCCGCGGAGGGTTACCCGCCCCCGCCCACCTGCTACCGGTATTGCTCGGCCACCGCGCCCTGACACCGCGTCAGCGCGTGCGTGCAGCGTCCACGGCACTGGCGTTGCAGCGGCTCGACCCGGACGATCCGGTGCTGGACCGGGTCAGTTTCGGTCAGTGGCTGCGCGCCAGGGCCGAGCCCGAGGAGAACGTCCGGGCGCTGTGGGGGCTGCTCATCGTGGCCGCGCTCAACGCCGAGCCGGAGGACGCCTCGCTGGCACTGGCCGTGCGCGTTTTCCGCACCGGAGTACTGGACGGCGTCCGCGGCGGCGACATCGGTGTTCCCCGACGGCCGCTCGGACAGTTGCACGACCTGCCCGCCCGCGAGGTCCTGACCCGCGACGGAGCGGAAGTGCGGCTCCGCACGAAGGCGCTGTCGGTGCGACCCACCGAAACGGGCCTGAACGTGGAGGTGGACACCGGGCGCGATCGCGACGGCCCCGCCGAACTGGAGGCCGCGGCGGTCGTGGTCGCCGTCCCCCACACCGCGGCCACCCGGCTGCTCGAACCGGTGCTCCCGGAGGCGGGGCAGTGGTCGGACCTGTCGGCGGCACCGATCGTCAACGTCCACATCCAGTTCGACCGGGTGGTCACCGAAGAACCCATGACGGCGGCGCTGGACTCGCCGGTGCAGTGGATCTTCGATCGAAGCGCGGCCGCCGGCGTCCGCGACGGCCAGTACCTCGTGATCTCGTTGTCCGCGGCGCATTCGTTCGTCACCGCGCGCTCGAGGGAGCTGCGTGATGTCTTCCTTCCCGCGTTGGGCGAACTGCTGCCGCGAGTGCGGCAGGCCGAGGTGCTGGACTTCTTCGTCACTCGCGAACCCGCCGCGACCTTCCTGGCCGCCCCGGGAACCCGCGAGATCCGCCCACCCGCACGCACCCGCGTTCCCGGACTGTTCCTGGCCGGAGCATGGACGGCCACCGGTTGGCCGGACACGCTCGAAGGAGCGGTCCGCAGCGGTGACCGTGCCGCCGAAGCCGTAGAGCTCCTCCTGAGTGTCGATCGCCGTAGTGGCGTGGAGGTAACCCCATGACCGCGACCATCCCCACCGCGCTGGCGACCGCGCGGGAACTCGTCGACCCGGAGCTGCGCAAGGCCGTCAGCAGACTCGACCCGGACCTGCGCCGGGTGAGCGAGTACCACTTCGGATGGGTCAACGCCGACGGCGTTCCCGAAGTCCGCCAGGGCAAGGCGCTCCGGCCCGCGCTGGTGTTGTTGTCGGCCCGGGCAGGGGGTGGCGCCCACGATCAGGTGCTCCCCGTGGCCGCGGCGGTGGAACTGGTTCACAACTTCTCGCTGCTGCACGACGACCTCATGGACGGTGATCAGGAGCGTCGGCACCGGCCCACCGCGTGGAAGGTCTTCGGCCGTTCCTCGGCCCTGCTGGCCGGTGACGCGCTGCTGGGCCTGGCCACGGAGACGGTGCTGGAGACGTCCTCCCCGCAGGTGATCGACGCGGCGCGGGCACTGACGAGCACGATCGGCAAACTCATCACCGGCCAGTCCGCCGACCTGAACTTCGAGCAGCGCATGGACGTCACCCTCGACGAGTGCCTGCGCATGGTCGAGGGAAAGACCGGGGCACTGCTGGGATGCGCCGCCTCGATCGGCGCGCTGTTCGTGTCCGCCCCGGCTGAGACGGTCGCTCGACTGCACGCCTTCGGTACCGAACTGGGGATGGCTTTCCAGCTCGTCGACGACCTGCTCGGGCTGTGGGGCGACCCGGAAGTGACCGGTAAGCCGGTGCTGTCCGACCTGCGCGCCCGCAAGCAGTCCCTGCCGGTGGTGCACGCGCTCGACTCCGGCACCGCCGCCGGCAGGCGGTTGCGGGAGCTGTACTCGCAAGCGCAACCGCTGGAGGAGCGACAGCTGCGGGAAGCGGCCGAGATGGTGCAGCGGGCCGGTTCGCACGAGTGGGCGCAGGTCGAGTGCGAACGGAGGTTCACCACGGCCCATCAGCATCTCGAACTCGCCGGTTGTGACACCGCGACCGAAGGACTGACCGAACTCGCCGATTTCATTGTGCGGAGGCAATGGTGACGGACTCGCTACGACGGGAAACCGAACGAACCGAGGTCATCGAGAGGGACTTCGATGAACACGTCCCCGTGTCCGATCGGGGAGTGACCGCGCTGGCCGCGGGACGCGATCACATGCTGTCGCTGCAGCACCCCGGCGGATGGTGGAAGGGTGAGCTGCAGACCAACGTGACCATGGACGTCGAGGACCTGCTGCTGCGGCAGTTCCTGGGAATCCGCACCGAGACCGAGACCGCCGAGGCCGCACGCTGGATCCGCTCCCAGCAACGCGCCGACGGAACCTGGGGAAACTACTACGGGGCGCCGGGAGATCTCTCCACCACGGTCGAGGCGTACGTGGCCCTCAAGCTCGCCGGTGACTCCGTCGACGACGAGCACATGGCCCTGGCCCGCCGCTGGATCCTGGAACAGGGCGGCATAGAGCGCACCCGCGTGTTCACCCGGATCTGGCTGGCGCTGTTCGGCGAATGGTCCTGGGAGAAGCTGCCGGCCATGCCGCCGGAGCTCATCCTGCTACCACCGTGGTTTCCGCTCAACGTCGCCGACTGGGGGTGCTGGGCACGTCAGACGATCGTGCCGCTGACCGTGGTGTGCACGATGAAGCCCCGGCGCGAGCTGGGCATCACCGTCACCGAGCTCAGGAGCGGGCGGGTGCCCGCAGCGTCGAAAGCTCCGCTGCTGTCCTGGGAACGGGGCTTCAACGGGCTGGATCGCGTGCTGCACCGGTACCACCGGCATTCCGTGCGGTGGCTGCGGCGTCACTCGATGCGCCGAGCCGCCGAGTGGATCGTGGCACGGCAGGAGGCCGACGGATGCTGGGGCGGAATCCAGCCCCCGTGGGTGTACTCGCTGCTGGCGCTGAACCTGCTGGGCTACCCGCTGGATCACCCCGTGATGCGGGAGGGGGTGAGCGGGCTGGAAGGCTTCCTCATCCGGGAGCCGACCGAAAGCGGCGTGGTGCGCCGGTTGGAGGCGTGCCAGTCCCCGGTCTGGGACACCGTGCTGGGAATCCAGGCGCTCTGCGACGCCGGTGTGCCCGCCGACCACGAAGCGCTGCGCAGCGCGGGCGAGTTCGTCCGTTCCGAGGAGATCAGGGTTCGCGGTGACTGGGCGGTGCGCCGACCCGAACTGGCACCGAGTGGCTGGGCCTTCGAGTTCGAAAACGACGGCTACCCCGATGTCGACGACACCGCCGAGGCGCTGCTGGCGCTGGACCGCATCGGCGATCCCGACGACGAGGCCACCCGGTCGGCGATCACGCGAGGCGAGCAGTGGCTGCGCGGTATGCAGTCCCGCGACGGTGGCTGGGCCGCTTTCGACGCCGACAACACGCGGGAACTCGTGAACAAGTTGCCGTTCTGCGACTTCGGCGCCGTCATCGACCCGCCCTCGGCCGACGTCACCGCCCACGTGGTCGAAGCGCTGTGCACGGTCGGCAGCGGACAGGACGACGTGGTGGGCAAGGGGGTGCGATGGTTGCTCACCCACCAGGAGGCCGACGGATCGTGGTACGGCCGCTGGGGCGCCAACCACGTCTACGGCACGGGAGCGGTGGTTCCCGCCCTGGTGCGCTCGGGCCTGCTGCCCGAGCACGCCGCCCTGCAACGAGCGTCGCGGTGGCTGGAGACGCACCAGAACGACGACGGGGGGTGGGGCGAGGACATGAGGTCCTACGACGACCCGAGCTGGATCGGCCACGGCACCTCCACGGCCTCCCAGACGGCTTGGGCACTGATGGCCCTGCTCGCCCTCGGCCGCCACGACACCGAGGTGGTCCGCGCCGGCGTCGACTACCTGGTCACCACCCAGCTGCCGGACGGGAGCTGGGACGAACCGCAGTTCACCGGTACCGGATTCCCCGGCGACTTCTACATCAACTACCACCTGTACCGCCAGATATTCCCCCTCAACGCGCTCGGCCGGTACCGCACGGCCGTGGAGGGCGGGTAGTCGACCATGAGCACGGGATTACTGGTATGCGCGCCGTTGCACGTGGAGGCGTGGGCACTTCGCCGTGACCTGGGTAGCCGCACGGTGCGCCGCACCGGCTACGGGGTGCGGCGCAGTGCCCGCAGCGCCGTACGACTGCTCCACCACCCCGGACACGCACTGGCCGTGGCCGGGGTGGCCGGCGGCATCGATCCAGCCGTGCGAAGTGGCGACGTCGTCGTGGCCGACGACCTGCTGGGCGCGGACGGCACTGTCGTACGCACCTGTCGCAGCGCGCGATTGGTCGAGGAGCTGCGGCGGCGGGGACTGACCGTGCACTGCGGACCGATCGTGACCGCGGATCGTCTCGTGCGCGGCGCCGAGCGTCCCGAATGGAGCCGTACCGAGGCCATCGCCGTGGACATGGAGTCGGCGGTGCTGGCCGGTGCCGCCGGGGACCGCGCGTTCGCGGTGGTCCGTGTCGCGGTGGACACGGTGTGTGAACCACTCCTGAATCCGGGCACTCCCCGGCGGGGATGGGCGGCGCTTCGACAGCTGCGCCGCACGGCGGGGCCACTGGCTCGCTGGGCGAGTTCGGTGGCCCCTCCCGACGAAGAAATTCACTCCACTCGGACCCGAGAGGTGTCGTGATGGGCATTCCAGTACGTCAGGCCGCCCGCGTTGGCGCGTATCTGCTCAAGCAGAAGATCGCTCGCCGGGAGAAGTTCGCGCTGACCCTCGAACTGGAGCCACTGTTCGCCTGCAACCTCGCTTGCGAGGGCTGCGGCAAGATCCAGCACCCCGCCAATGTGCTCAAGCAACGCATGTCGGTGGAGGATGCCGTCGGGGCCGCCGAGGAGTGCGGAGCCCCGGTGGTCTCCATCGCGGGCGGGGAACCACTGATGCACCCCCAGATCGAGGAGATGATCGAGGAGCTGATCAAGCGCAAGAAGTTCGTGTACCTGTGCACAAACGCGCTGCTGATGCCCCGCAAGATCGACAAGATTCGCC
Source organism: Halosaccharopolyspora lacisalsi (assembly GCF_014137975.1). Lineage (GTDB taxonomy): Bacteria > Actinomycetota > Actinomycetes > Mycobacteriales > Pseudonocardiaceae > Halosaccharopolyspora > Halosaccharopolyspora lacisalsi. Next base: position 298,431 of record NZ_JACGWZ010000002.1, read on the forward strand.
CGTCGCCGTACTTCGCGTGGGCGGTGCACATCGACGGGCTCGAGGAGCGCCACGACGCCTCGGTGGACAAGGAGGGTGTGTTCGCCCAGGCGGTGGACAACATCCGCGACGCCCAGAACAGGGGATTTCGGGTCACGACCAACAGCACGTTCTTCAGCACCGACACGCCGCAGACCGTGATCGACGTGCTGGACTATCTGAACAACGACCTCAAGGTCGATCAGATGATGCTCTCGCCCGCCTACGCCTACGACAAGGCGCCCGATCAGGATCACTTCCTCGGCGTCGAGGAGACCCGCGAGCTGTTCCGCAAGGCCTTCGCGGAGGGCAGGCGCAAGAAGTGGCGCTTCAACCACTCTCCGCTGTTCCTGGACTTCCTCGAGGGCAAGGTCGACTTCGGGTGTACGGCGTGGGCGATCCCGTCGTACTCGCTGTACGGCTGGCAGAAGCCCTGCTACCTCATGGCCGACGGCTACGCGCAGTCCTACCAGGAGCTGCTGGATGAGACGGACTGGGAGTCCTACGGGCGGGGACGCGACCCGCGGTGTGCGAACTGCATGGCCCACTGCGGTTACGAGCCGACCTCCGTGATGGCCACGATGGGCTCGCTGAAGGAGTCGCTGCGTGCGGTGAGGGGGTAGTGGACTGTTCGGCGGATCGCCGTGTGATCCGTGCTGCGCTCTCCCCTGAAGGACCTTGGTCGTGATGGCGAAAACCAAGCCGGTCGATCAGGGACCTGTATTTCCTGCTGCGGTAGGCGTCCTCCCAGAGTTGCGGGGCGACGTGAAACGAGCCCGCTGGCACCCCGCCTAAGACCAGCCACGCCGGCAACGGGTATCGCCACGGGAAGGCCGCACCACCGGGGTGGTCAACGTTGCGTAGCAATACGCAACTCAGGGAGTGCGCGTTTTTAAACACTTTCTGAACGGTTGACCGGCGGATTGCTGGCAACACTGGATGGGGCGTGGCAGCCGTGGGATGTCGCATGGTGCTGCGTGCTCCCGTCCCCGCGGTGCTGTGGTTGACCACAGGGCTGCTGGTGGTGCGCACGATCATCGGCGTCACCACCGGCGGCGTGTTCTTCTGCTTTCTGCGATCCGGTCTGCAGAATCTCCTGATCGCTTTCTGCCTGCTGGCCGGCCTGCCCTTCGAACGCACGTTGCTGGGCAGGCTCGCCAACGACCTCTGCGCATTCCCGGCGGCTTTGACCGGCGATGCCCGCGTTCACCGGTTCTTCAGAAGGGCCTCGGTGCTGTGAGCCCTGGTGTTCGTCACCAACGGCGCGGCGATCCCGTGGACACTGGCGCGGGCCACGTTCGAGGATTTCCTGCTGGTCACCACCGCCGGTTCGTGCGCCTTGGTCGGCGTCGCCGCCGTGGTCTCGCTGCTGTGGACCCGCCGGGAACTGCGTGGTGCGGGCGTCCGGCCGCGTCTGCGCCCGAACCCCGCATGGCCTGAACGACCCGGGGTGCCGTACACGGCCGAAGTCGTGTACGGCACCCCGGTGCGGCGACCGGAAGAACTCGGTCAGGCCGCGAGGTAGTCGCTCACCTCCGAGAGGACTTCGGTGTTGCTCAGGAAACCGATATGGGTCTCGCAGGTCACTCGGGTGTTCGTAGCTCCCTCCACCTTGGTGCTGGTGTAGGGGATGATGACGCCGTCGCAGGGCGAGAACCAGGTGCGGTAGCCGACGTCGCCGGGAGTCTCGTCACCGGAGTTGAGCTCGCGGAGGAAGTCCGATCCGGGGAGCATCTCCCGGCACGAGGCGAAGACGGTGCAGCTGGATGCGTAAGTGGTGCCGTGATTGGCACCCGCCAGGGAGGCCCACTGGTCGACGTGGCTTGTGCCGCCCAACTCGTTGGTGTACCAGCGGGTTACCAGGCCGCCCATCGAGTGGTTGACGAGATCTACCTCGTCGGCTCCGGTGCGGTCGAGAACGTCGCGGACGTAGTCGGCCAACCCGGAGGCGCTGGCCTCGTTGGACTGGTTGTAGTCGTACTCGTAGGCGAACAGCTGGTCGGCGCTGTAGCCGTTGGCGCGAAACACCGTTTCGGCCGTTGTCCAGTTGGACGCGCTGCCGGTGTAGCCGTGCACGAAGATGACGGGGTCGTTCGTCGCTGAGTTCGTCGCCGCGTTCGCCGCTGCCGGGGCGAGGGCGACGAAGGCGACAGCGGTCAGGAGGATGCCGAGAATCCGGCGCATGACAACTCCTCGCTGGGGGATGCGGACCTGGAGAAGTCTCCTCGCATCGAAGGCCGTGCCACATCGGTGTAATCGCCGGTCTCGTTCTTCGTGTCCCGAGTCGATCGTGGGCGCGCCCCGACTCGGGGACTTTTCCGGTGAGTGACCGCACGGTCACACTGGGCGGATGACTGTCGAGAGTGAAGCGATGTCTTTTTCCGGGCGGATGCACGGACGTGACCAGGAGTTCGCCCGTGTGTCCGGCCTCGTGGAACGAGCTTGTCGGGGCCGCGGAGCGGCGCTGGTGATCACGGCGGAGCCGGGCATGGGACGGACGACCCTGCTGGAGCGAACACGGACTGATCCCGTGAATGTCGGCACGGTCGGGATCCGTGGCATCGAGGCGGAGTCGGAGCTGTCCCTGGCCGGCCTGAAACGGCTGTTGTCGGGACTTCCCGGAGAGGGCGGGGACCACTGCGCGGTGGTCGATCGGCTGCTCGGCCCCGGTGCGGCTCCTCCGGCGAACACTGCCGTACTCGGCGGCACCGTCCGGCGGTTGCTGGCCGAGTCCGGGCCCCTGCTGTGTTGGATCGACGACGCTCACCTCGTGGACCGCGCCTCGCTGGAGGTGTTGGCCTTCGCGGCTCGCCGTCTGAGTACGACGTCGGTGCTCATGGTGTTCACCACCGCTCGTGGGGTGGGCTCGGACAGCGCGGTGTCCGGACTGCTCACCGGGATTCCCGACCTCGAACTCTCCGGTCTCGATGACGAGGCCGCCACGAGAGTCCTGCGCGATCGGGTCGCTCACGGAGTCTCCGAGGAACCGGCCGAGGACCTGCTAGATCTCGCCTGCGGTAATCCGCTCGCACTCGTCGAGCTCGCCACGAGCCTGACGCTCGAACAGGCCGCGGGCCTGTCGCCGGTGCCGAACGTGCTTCCCCGGGACGGTCGCTACCGGGGTCTCGTGCGGCGGTGCTTCCTCCGTCTCCGCGGCCAGGCCCGACTGTGGGCGGTGATGGTGGCCTCCGAGGAGCGACTCGACACCGACACGGTCTCGCGTGCGATCGCCGAATCGGGGCAGGACCCGGAGAGCTGGGAAGAAGCCGTGGAATCCGGGTTGGTCGTCGTCGACGGGAAAACCGCGGAGTCTCCGAACGAACCGGTTCGGTCGAGCGTGTGGGCGGAGTCCTCGTTGGCGCAGCGCCGTCAGGTCCACGATCTCCTCGCGACGGTGCTCCAGCGGGAGCAAGACGAGACCCGGTGGACGTGGCATCGGGCCGCGGCTTCCGGGGAACCGCCGGACAGCTACGCCGGAGAACTCGCCGAGGTGGCCAACGCCGCCAGGCGGCGAGAGGACTACGCGATCTCCTCGGAGGCTTTCCGGCGTTCGGCCGTTCTGACACCGCACCGTGAGCTCAGGGCGGAAAGGCTGCTCGCGGCCGGTCACGACAGCTGGCTGACGGGAAGAGCACGAAGATCCCGCGCCTTGATCCGCGAGGCACATCCGCTGGCCGCGTCCCCCGAACTCCGCGGCACGGTCGGCTTACTGCGAGGCAGCATCGAGTTGCACGACGGTATTCCGGAGAGAGCGAGCCGGAACCTGGTGGAGGCGGCGGACGAACTCGACGGCACGAATCGTGCGGCGACCGTCACGGCACTGATGTTGGCCGGGGAAGCCAGCTATGTCGCCGGGGACTACCCGCGGTACTTCACCATCGCCCAGCGTGCCGCGGCATTGCGACGGCCGGACGACTCCGTGCCCGTTCGACTGATGCTCGACCACTTCGCCGGTATGGCCGCCACCTTTCGCGGAGGTCACCGGGAGGCCGCACAGGCTCTGCGCCGGGTGGTCCGGCTCGCGGAGGTGGTGCGGGATCCCGCGTCGATGATCTGGGCGAGCCAGGCCGCGTTCACCCTGGGCGATCCCCGGCGTTCCCGGGAGCTCGCCATCCGGGCGCTGAGTACGGCGCGTGGCCGGGGGATGGTGGCTCTGGTGCCGTGGACACTGGTTTGTCTCGCGCTGTCCGAACTCCTGCTGGACCGGTACTCCTCGGCGACGGCCAACGCGCGGGAGGGACTGCGGGTGGCCCGAGCGACCGGTCAGCACAACTTCGTGATCGACCACTTCGCCATCCTGGCGCTGCTCGCCGCTCTGCGCGGGGACGGTGAGGTCGCGCTGCCGTACTTGCGGGAGGTCGCCGACGATGCCGAGACCAGGGGACTGGGCCGTCCGGCCGCGCTCGGTTCGTGGGCGTCGGCCTGCCTCGATCTCACGGACGGTCGTCCTGCCGATGCCGTGGACCGGTTCCGGCTCGTGGCCTCGGGAAATGGTCACGTCAACCTCGCGATTCGAGGTCTGGCCGCCCCGCACTACGTCGAAGCGGCGGCACGGTGCGGTCAGCGAACCCGAGCTGCTCGGGTGCTGAAGTCCTTCGACGACTGGGTGGGCACGACCGGGAGCGCGGCCAGACTCGCCCTGTCCCACCGTTGCCACGCACTGCTCGCGGGTAGCGGGGCCGACACGGACGAGCACTTCCACATGGCGATGCGGCTGCACCGCCGCAGCGACACGCGCCTGGAACTGGCCAAGACCGAGCTCTACTACGGCGAATGGCTGCGTCGCCATCGCGAACCGCGCAACTCGCGGCGGTTCTTCGCGGATGCGGCGAAGATTTTTCAGCAGTACGAGGCCGACCACTGGCTGGAAAGGACGCGGACGCAGCTTCGCGTGGCCGGAGAGGCGCCCCGTCCGGCGAGCACTGCGGCGGTCGACGTGCTCACGCCGCAACAGGCGCAGATCTCACGGTTGGTCGCGCGTGGAGCGACGAACCGCGAGATCGCGGCGGAGCTGTTCATCAGCAGGCGGACCGTCGACCATCACCTGCGCAACGTCTTCTCCAAACTCGGGGTGCGTTCCAGGGTGGAACTGGCCGGGCTCGTTCGCTGATCACCCGAACAGGCGGGCCAGCCGGTGGAACGCCCCGGGGACGGTTCCCTGGACGCGGGCGGCCACCGTCAGCCAGCCGGGGACGAACACCTCCCGGTGATTCCGCTCGATCCCGCGCACGAGGGCCTCGGCCACCGTCGTGGGCTCGACCTGGCGGGGAAAGCTCCGGGCGTACGGCTTGCCACGGCTCGTGAAGAACGGTGTCCGCACGGCCCCGGGAAGCACCGTGGTGACACCGACCGGGGGCGCCTCGTAGCGCACGCTTTCAGCGAAGGTCCGAAGACCGGACTTGGTGGCCGCGTACACGGCCTCACCGCGAACGCCGAGGGCCGCGATGGAGGACACGAACACCACGTGCCCGCGCCGCCGCCGAACCATGGCCGGCAGCAGGTGGCGTGTGAGCTCCACGGAGGCGGTCAGGTTGACCGCTATCAGCGTCGAGACGTCCTCGGCGGACATGTCCTCCAGCGCGCCCTCCCAGCCGAACCCGGCATTGTTGATCAGCAGGTCGACGTCCTGGTCCGCGGCGACACGTTCCACGTCGGCACGCTCGCCGAGGTCCGCGCACATCACCCGTCCTCCCGTGCGTCGCGCGACCTCGGACAACCTGCGCTCGTCACGCCCCACCAGCACCAGGCGGCACCCGCTGTGCGCCAGTGCCGAAGCCGTGGCCGCACCGATGCCGGAGGAAGCGCCCGTGATCAGCGCCGTCCGGCCCGCCAGCCTCAACCCCATGCCCACCCTTCGGACGAATCGTCGGAGCCCTCGCGCTCGATCTCGCGACGCAGGTGCTCGCCACGGTAGGTCAGCAAGGTGATTCCCCCGATGATGGCCATCCCGGCGAGCGTCTCCCCCGCCAGCACGGTCGGGGTGATGATCATTTGCTCCCCGAACCAGTTCACCCCGATGGCGACGCCGACCAGCGGATCCACGGTCGTGATCACCGCCAGTGCCGGGGAGATCAGCCGGCCCTGCTGGAAGGCGTTCTGGCTGAGCAGGAAGCCGCAGGGGCCGATGACGCACACCCCGTAGAGCACCCAGTGCTGGAACGGTTCGGTGATGCCGCCCGCGCGGACCTGCTCGGCCACGACCTTCATCAGCGCTGCGGTCACCCCGTAGAGCACTCCGGTGGCCAGTGCCAGGGCGATCACCCGGATCTCGCCGGGAAACCGGGTGGCGGCGAGCAGGCACGCCGCGAACACGAGCGCGAGGAGCACGGCCAGCGGCACGGCCTGTGGCGCGATCATCGCTCGGCCGCCTCCGCTCGGTCGGGCCAGCAGCAGGAATGCGGCCAGACCCCCCATGCAGCACAGCGCGCCCAGCATCACGATGCCGTCCAGGTGCCGTCCGGCCAACCAGGCCGAGCACACGGTCGCGAACAGGACACTGGTCACCAACAGGGGCTGGACGAGCAGCAACGGGCCGAAGGCCAGGGCCACCACCTGCAGCGAGAGGCCGACGATGACGGTGAGCACGCTGGCGACCCAGATCGGCTTGCGCACCAGTTCCACCAGCAACCGCGGATTCAGCGTGTCGATCTTGGGGACCTGCTTGGTGGCGCGCTGTTGGACGACGCTGGCGAGTCCGAAGCTCGCCGCGCCCACGACCGCGGCGGGTACCGCGATGGCCAGCCACGCTCCCGGGGCCGTCATGTCCCCTCGTCTCGCCCGGGAAGTTCCTGGAGATCGTCGAAGGAACTGCGTACGTGGTCGGTGAGCCGTTCGGGATCCGGTACCATGCCGGCATCGGCGGTGATGCCCACGCCGACCATCTCTCCCCAGGTGATCATTCCCATGGCCAGTCCGACCCCCTCGGCCAGCGGCAGTACCGGCAGCACGCCGGCGACGAGGGCGCCGGCCACGCGGGGAGGTTTGCGGGACCCCGGGAGTACCGAGACGATCGCGTTGAAGAACCGCCGCTGGTAGACGCGACGCACCACCCACGCGTGCAGTGGGGCCGGGAGCAGCCCCAAAGCAGCCATCACGGCTCCCGCCGCCAACGGCTGCCCGCGGCGTTGCGTGACCTCCATGCGCGCGGTCACCTCGGCCATGCGTTCCGCCGGTGTCATCGGTCCCACCGGCAGATCCACCGAGACCGTCACCGTGCGGTTGCCCCACTGCGGGCTGTCGCCGTCCTCGTGCAGCGGGCGGGTCGTCAAGGGAACCATCACGCGCAGCGTCTGCTGCGGCGTCGTGCCGCCGCGCTCGTTCAGCAGACGGTGGAGCGCCTCGGCCATCACGGTGATCAGCAGTACGCTGGAACGGATTCCGTGGGAACGGGCACTGGCGCGCACCTTCGCCGCGGACAGCTCACCCCACCCGAAGCGACGTCGCGGTGTGCTGGTTCCCCCCAGTTCGCTGGCCGGCGCCGTGCCGGCGCCCGCCAGGCTCGCCAGCCCTCGCACGACTCCGGCGCCGTGGTGCGCCCACTTCCGCCACGAAGCGGTGGAGCTCGGGGGCGGTGACGTGCGCGGCCGGGTTTCGTGATCCCGAAGCAACCGCACCAGGGTGTCGGTGACCGCCAGACCGTCCCCGAGCGCGTGGTGCATCTTCGCCAGCAACGACCAGGAGTCGTTCTCGACGTCGTGCACCAGCATCAGCTCCCACGGTGGCCGGTCGGTGCGTACGGCGGTGGCGAAGAAGTCCCGGACGAGCTCGTGCCAGTGGTGGCCCGGACCCGTTCCGGTCGTCCGCAGGCACAGGTGTTCGTGCGGGTCGACGCTGTCCGCCTGAATCCAGCGCGGCCTCCGGCCACGCCGCTCCGACAGCCGCCAGTGCAGCATCGGCAATTCCGATGCCCGCTCCGCGATCAGCTCGGCGACGTGGTCGACCATGTCCGGTGCCGACATGTCGTCCCGGTTCCGCTCCAGCAGCAGCACCGCTCCGGTCTGTTGCGGCACCCGTTCGGTGGCGGCGTGGACGAAGAAGGCGTCCTGGGCACGCAGGGCTCGGCTGCCCCTGTGCCGGGGAAGCCGGGCCAGCGCATCGACCTGCTCGGTGAAGTCTCCGGAAGTGGCGTGCTCCAGCGCGCGCTGTTCGATCGTGCGCAGCCGTCGGTGGTCGCCGGTCAGCTCCCGCAGGGTGTCGGCGAATTCGGACCGCGTGGGACACAGCTCGGCCAGCCCGGCGCGAGCCATGAGTTCGGCGTTTCCCCAACCGTGACCGGCGATCGGCTCGAACATCACGACCGTGCGGCCGCACGCGAGCGCTTCCAACGCCGTCGCGCCACCGGCGTTGGTGACCACCACGTCGGCCGCCGCCGTGAGCGTGGGCATGTCCCGCACCCAGCCCAACGGCATCAGCCGGGGTTCGGCGCGTTGCTCCAGTCGCTGCCGCAGTTCGTCGTTGTGGCCGCAGACCACCACCACCGAACGGACCTCGGGTTCCTCCAGAGCGGTCTCGACCGCGCGCTCGATCGAACCGAAGCCCAGCGACCCGCACGAGACGAGCACCAGGAAACCGTCATCCGGCAGGTCGAAAGCCCTCCGTGACTCCGCCTTGTCCGCCGGACGGAACTCGGAGGCGACCGGAGGGACGCAGACCTCGGCGGCGGCATCGGGTTGGGCGCGGTGCAACTCGCGCAGGCTCGCCCCGCTCATGACGTAGTGCATGTCCACTTCGGGGTAGACCCAGAAGGGGTGGGGGGAGAAATCGGAGATCACGGCAGCCACGGGTCGCTCCAGCTCTCCGCGCCGTCGCAGCCAGTCGAGTCCGGCCGTGCCCATCGGATAGGTCGAGATCACCAGGTCCGGCTCGTAGTCACGCACCACCGGGCGCAGCCGTCGCCCGCTCCAGGCTCCCACGAAACGACGGGAGGCGTCGGCGAACCAGCGATACCGCCACAGGGCCGCGTAGAACAGGTCGTACAGCCACGGCGTGGACTCCACGTTGCGGATGTAGATCCACCGAAAGGCCGGCCCCACGCCCGGCCCCATGGTGCGGAGGGTCTCCACCCATTCCACCTCGCAGTCGGGCCACGATCGACGCGCCGACTCCTCGACGGCGCGGGCGGTGGCGTTGTGCCCTTCGCCGATGGTGGCGCTGACCAGCAGTACGCGTCTCGGGGTGGTGACGGGCGGAGCGGAAGTCACCGGACAACGTCCTTTCCTCGACTCGCTTCTCGGGAGGAAAGACTAAACCAACCCCGGGCCGTTCAGCGCGCCGAATATCGGTCCCTTCCTGTTTCGAAGGATCATTCTCCCTGGTAAGGAAGACTTTTCACGGGTTCGACGTCCTGGTCGGTCCTGCCCACTTGAGCGGCGCCGCCGGGAGAGCCGATGCCGGTGGCGGTGAAAAAGTCCGCGTTCGCCTGCGTGTAAGCTTCGTATTCCTCGGGAACGTCGTCCTCGTAGTAGATGGCCTCCACCGGGCACACCGGCTCGCACGCCGCGCAGTCGATGCACTCGTCGGGGTGGATGTAGAGCATCCGCCCGCCCTCGTAGATGCAGTCGACGGGACACTCGTCGATGCAGGACTTGTCGAGAACGTCGACACATGGCTCGGTGATCACGTAGGTCAAGAGACCCCCTTCGTTGCCGCGCTTTCGGGGACGGCCTACCCGGTACGGTTTCCCGTTATACGGACCGTGCCGGGTGAACCGCTCGTGCACAGGCGTGAGAACGGATTCAAGTCATCGACGGTAAAATACCGTCGAACGAGTTATCCGGCCGTGCTCGCCGTGCTGCGCGGGACGTCGGTGGCCGCGAAGAGTATGGGGGCACGAGCGGGATGTCGAAGGGAGCGCGCTCACGTGAGCAGCGTCAACAGCGGATCGTGGACCACGTGTTGGCCCAGGGATCGGCGAGCGCGGCCGAGCTGACGGAGCTGGTCGGCGTCAGCGTGATGACGGTTCACCGCGACCTCGACGAACTGGCGCGACGAGGGTTGGTGCGCAAGTTCCACGGCGGTGTCTCGGCCCAGCCTTCGACCGTTTTCGAAGGGTCCTCGGAATACCGCATGGGGGCGCAGCGCCCGCTCAAGGAAGCCATCGCCGGCGCGGCCGTGCAGCTGGTCGAACCGGGCGGTTCGATCCTGCTCGACGACTCGACCACGGCGCTGGCCGTGGCCGAGTCGTTGGGCGATCTGGGGCCGTTGACGGTGGCCACGAACTACCTGCCGGCCATCGAGATACTCAAGAAGTCCCCCGAGATCCACCTGATCTGCCTGGGGGGCAACTACTCGACCACGCACGACTCCTTCCTGGGCCTGCCCTGCATCGAGGCGGTGGGAGCCCTGTCGGTGGACATGGCCTTCGTGTCCACCTCGGCGATGAATCCGACCATGACCTTTCACCAGGAGCACGAGCTCGTTCAGGTCAAACGCGCCATGTTGGCCGCGGCCGAACGCAGCTTCCTGCTCATGGACTCCAGCAAGATGCCGCGTAAGGCATTGCACCAGATGGCGCCGCTGGCCGACTACGATCAGCTCGTGGTCGACGACGGTGTCGACGAGGAGTTCCTCGCGGCGGCTCGCGACGTGCTCCCGGTGACCGTGGCCCCCACGGGTGCGTGAGCGCTTCGCGCGGCCCCCCGCTGCCGTGCTCTCGCCATCGGCATCGGCGGTCACCGGAACAGGGCGGAGAGCTCCTCGGGAAGCTGTGCCAGCGTGTCTTCGACCTCGTTGGCGGGAAGCCACTTCTGCAGCGTCCCGAACACGACCCGGACCTGCTGTTCCACCTCGTCGAGGTCGACGGAGTCGATCTCACCGCTGAGCCGGTCGAGGAAGGTGTCCTTGTCGAAGGCGTGAGCCTGACTGTCGTGCCTGTCGAGTTCGGAACGCAGCTCGGGAGGCAGGGCGGGGGAGAGGTCGTTGATCTGGCCGTTGGTGATGCGTTCGGCCAGCGAGCTCATGGTCGCCCTGACGAGTCGGTCGGCCTGCTCGTGCGAGGACAGTCCCGCCTGCTGCTGCACCTGCTCCAGCAGCGTTTCCATCGTCAGTCCCTGGGGACCCGGATGAGTCATGTCCTGCTCCTTTCCTCGACGCCACTCCTTCCGCTACCCGTGATGGGGCTGATCGACACTCACCACCCCCGGTAATGATCGTCACCGGCGACGCGCCAGGGTGAGGCCGTCGCCGACGGGCAGCATGGTCAGCTCGACCCGCTCGTCGTGCAGCGCGTGCTCGTTGAACGCCCGGATCGCGCGGATGTCGGCGTCACCGTAGTCGGGGCCCACGACGTGCCCGCCCGCGAGGACGTTGTCCACCAGGATCAGCCCACCGGGACGCGTCCGAACCACGATCTCCTCCCAGTAGTCGACGTATTCCGTCTTGTCCGCGTCGATGAACGCCAGGTCGATCGACGGCTGCTCCGGGAGGGCGCTCAGCGTCTCGATCGCCGAGCCCAGCCGTAGGTCGATGAGGTGCCGGACTCCGGCGCGTTCCCAGTGGTCGTGGGCGATGGCCGTGTACTCGGTGCTGGTGTCGCAGCACAGCAGCCTGCCGTGTTCGTCGAGGCCCCGCGCGACGGCCAGCGCCGAATACCCGGTGAAAGTGCCCACTTCCACCGCGAATCGCGTCCGGGCGATTTTGGTCAACAGCGTCAGCAACGAACCCTGCTCGGGGGAGATTCGCATCCGTGCTCGGTCGGGGAACTGCCGTTCGGTCTCGGCGATCAGTTCCCGCTGCACCTCGTCGGGCTGCGTTCCGTGCTCCACCAGGTACTCGTGCAGCTCGGAATCGAGCTGCGCCGTCTTGCGCGCCACTCCCGGAAAACTACGCTTTCCCGGTCGGTGGCGCAGCGGTGTTCGGGGCGGTCTCGAGCCGATTCGCCACGGCACGATCGTGTTCCGGTCGCGACGCTCCTCGTGAGTGTTTACGCTGACCTTCGTCACGACAGCCGCCCGTGATCGTGGGATCTTCGAAGCGAAAGGCGTGCGCTGGATGAGCAGGTTGACACGGCCGACGAAACCGGCGAGCTCGACCTACCGCCGCGCCGGGCAGCAGGCCGACGAACTGGATCAGCGGTTCCAGCTGGCCGGAGGACTTCGACGGCAGATCAACAAGGTCTTTCCGAACCACTGGTCGTTCCTGCTCGGCGAACTCGCCCTGTACTCGTTCATCGTCCTGCTCATCACCGGCACCTACCTGGCGTACTTCTTCGATCCCTCGATGTCCGAGGTCACCTATCAGGGGATCTACACGAATCTGCGCGGTGTGGAGATGTCGCGGGCGTACGAGACCACCCTGGACATCTCCTTCGAGGTCCGCGGGGGGATGTTCGCCCGCCAGATCCATCACTGGGCCGCGCTGGTGTTCCTGGCCGCGCTGGTGGCTCACATGCTCCGGATCTTTTTCACCGGCGCTTTCCGGCGGCCGCGGGAAACCAACTGGGTGATCGGCATCCTGCTGTTCGTCACGGGGATGTTCGAGGGCTTCACCGGGTACTCGCTGCCGGACGACCTGCTCTCCGGCACCGGGGTGCGCATCGCTTCGGGAATCACCATGTCGGTCCCGGTCATCGGTACCTGGCTGCACTGGCTGCTGTTCGGCGGTGAATTCGCCGGTGACGAGATCATCCCACGCTTCTACCTGATCCACATCTTCCTCCTGCCGGGCATCATCGCGGCGTTGATCGCGGTCCACCTGGCCCTGGTCTGGTACCAGAAGCACACTCAGTTCCCCGGTGTCCGCGCCACCGAGAGAAACGTGATCGGCGTGCGCATCGTGCCCGTGTTCGCGATCAAGGCCGGAGGGCTGTTCGCCGTGGTCACCGGCGTCCTGGCGATCATGGGCGGGATCTTTCAGATCAACCCGATCTGGAATCTGGGGCCCTACGTCCCCTCCATGGTCTCGGCGGCCTCGCAGCCGGACTGGTACATCCTCTGGACCGAAGGGTCCAGTCGGGTGTGGCCTCCGTGGGAGATCTACCTGTTCGGCAGTTTCACCGTTCCCGCTGTGTTCTGGCCGACCGCGTTCCTCATGGGCGTGATCTTCGCGGTGGCGGCGTCGTATCCGATGATCGAGCGCAAGCTCAGCGGTGACGACGCCCACCACAACCTGCTGCAGCGCCCCCGCGACGTTCCGGTGCGCACCAGCCTCGGCGCGATGGCGCTCACGTTCTTCATGATCCTGCTGCTCATGGGGGCCAACGACATCATCGCCTTCAAGTTCGACATCGCGCTGGAGGCCACCACCTGGATCGGTCGGATCGGGCTGTTGATCGCTCCTCCGCTGGCCTACTACTTCGCCTACCGGATCTGCATCGGTCTGCAACGCTCCGACCGCGCGGTTCTCGAGCACGGTCTGGAAACCGGCGTGATCCGTAGGATGCCGCACGGTCAGTTCATCGAAGTACACCAGCCGCTGGGTCCGGTCGACGAGCACGGGCACCCCGAAGAGCTGACGTACCAGGGTGCGCCCGTACCGAAGAAGATGAACGAGATCGGGGCCGCCGGCAGGCCCCGAGCCGGCAGCCTGCTGCGACCGGACCCTCCCGAGGAGAGCGAGCGGTTGGAACGGGCACGCGAGGAGGACGAGCAGCGGCAGCGTCGTGAGTCCGAAGAGGAGGACGAACTGCCGAGCGGGCACCCTCGGGACCCCGAGCTGTGACGAGCGCTCGCGGGAGATGCTTGCGCAGGGGAGACGGCGTATTCTGCTGGTATTCGGAGGGTGTTCGGTGTCGGCCGTCGGTGCTGGTCGTCGCCGGAAGCTTTTCGAAAAGCTCTCACAAACGCTCGGACGGCCGGTGCGTGACGCGGTTCAACGCCTCCGCGCTCCTCGGTAACCGGCCAGCAGGAGGTGAGATGTAATGACGCAATCGACGTCCATGGAACAGCATCCCGACCTGATGGAGCTGCGGGCACGCTACGAGGCGGCCGGCGAAACCACTCAGGCGCAGATGCTGGAGGGCATGACCATGGTGGCCGGTCTTTACGCGGCCATCTCGCCCTGGGTGATCGGCTTCAGCGCGACCTCTTTCCAACTGGCCATGAGCAATCTCGTGACGGGGTTGGCGCTGACGCTGTTGGCGTTGGGTTTCGCCTCCGCCTACAGCAGGACCCACAACCTCTCGTGGGTCGTGCCGGTGATCGGTGCCTGGTTGGTCATCACTCCGTTCTTCGTGCTCGACGGACCGCTGACCGCGGGGATCGTGCTCAGCAACGTCATCACCGGTGGCGTGACGGTGTTGTGCGGTCTGGGTATCGGCTCGCTGGGGTTGATGCGAAAGGGCCGCTGAGTGCGCCCGGAAGTACGTGAGGTCGTGCGTGCTCCGTTTCCGCGCGGAAGCACGCACGACCCCGCTCACCTCTCACCGTTCTGTGGGGTTCGCGTGCACGATCACCACCGGGCACGGTGAGTGGTGGGCGCATTTGTGGCTGACCGATCCGAGGAGCGCACCGACGAATCCTCCGTGGCCTCGGCTGCCCACGACCAGCAGTCCGGCCTGCTCGGCGGCCTCGAGCAGGATCTGAGCCGAATGCCCCTGAACGACCCGGGTCTGTACCGGAGTCGACGTGGTGCGTTTTTCCAGGGCGCTTTCCACGGTGGTTTCGACGGTGACGCTGGCGGCGCCCTCGAATTCACGAGGTGGTACGGCCCCACCCTCCCAGCTGTAGAAGGCGGGGTATTCCCAAGCGGTGATCGCTTCCACGCTCGCGCCGGTCAGTTCCGCCTGACCGAGCGCCCAGTCCAGCGCCGCCATCGAGGACGGTGAGCCGTCGATACCCACCACGATCTTGTTCGTCTCACTCATCGGGTCTCCAATCGGGGGAATTCCGGCGTTCGGGTCGGGGAGGAGCCGGCCTCGAGTGTGTGGTGGTGACCACTCGCTGGTCGGCTCTACGAACAAGATCGGTAAGAAGTCGCGTCAGTTGGCGGAGTACATCGAGTCCGCCTTCATGGGTCGGGATGGTCGGTTGAGGTGGGCGAAGTTGCGCGAGCCGCTGAACATGGTGTGGTCGCGCCCGCTGTCGGAGGGTGTGGAGCCGTCGGTGGGGACGGTGTCCCGTGATGCGGCCGGCCGGGGGGTCGTCTCGATCGTGGTTGAGACCAGTACCGAGCATTACGCGCCGACTGATCGGGCTGGTGGGGTGGATGCCGGGTTGGAGTCGTTGGTGACGCTGTCGACCGGGGGGGGGGGGGGGGGAGGTTACCGACCCGAAGCACGAGAAGCGGGACCGCAAGAAGCTGGTGAAGGCTCAGCGGGAGCTGTCCCGCAAGCAGCCCGGCTCGAACAATCGGGCCAGGGCTCGTCGGGAGGTGGCCCGGGTGCACGCGCGGATCACCGACCGGCGCCGGGACCATTTGCACCAGGTGAGCACTGGACTCGTCCGTGAGAACCAAACGGTCGTGATCGAGGATCTTCAGGTGCGCGGCATGCTGGCCAACCACAGTCTCGCTTGTGCGCTCGGTGATGCGTCGTGGTCGCAGTTCCGCACGATGCTGGAGTACGAGGCCGCGTGGTGTGGCCGTGAGGTCATCGTGATCGACCGGGGGTTCCCGTCCAGCAAGACGTGCCCGGCGTGTGGCCGGCTCACCGCGAAGAAGCCGCTGCACGTGCGCACGTGGGCGTGCGCCGGGTGCAACACCACGCACGTCCGCGACGTCAACGCCGCGAAGAACATCAAGGTCGCCGGGCTGGTGGCGTCGGCCTGTGGAGCCGGTGTCAGACCTCAACGGGAGACCTCCCGGACGGGGCAGTCGGCAAGGAAGCAGGAACCCTCGACCGCGAGACCGAAGGAAAACCCCGGCCTCCAGGACGAGGAATAGTCAAGCTGCCCCCTTGTCGCCTCTCCGCCACTGTGCCTGCCGAGTGGGACGATCGGCATCCCGCGACGGGGAGTTCCCCCGATTCGGTGGCCCCTCGGTTCGTGGTGACCTCCTCGGTTCGTTCAGTCGGCCAGTGCGTGCTCGACGAGCTTGTCGGAGAGTTCGCGCAACCGGGTGCGCTCCTGCGGGTCGTAGGCCTGGGCCAAGGCGCGGGCCTCTTCGAGGCCGTGGAAGTAACGGCCCGTGACTTCCTCCAGCGAGGTCTCGGCCACCAACCGGTAGGTCGCTTCGAGTCCTTCGTCGACCGTGCTCGCCGGGCGGATGTCGGCCTGCCGCACCATCGTCGTGTTCATGTACGTGGCCGGATGCAGCGCGTTGACGGTGACTCCTTCGCCGCGGAGCTGTTCGGCCAGGTCGAAGGTGAGCATGATCTGGGCGAGCTTGCTCTGCGCGTAGGCGCGGGTACCGCTGTAGCCCGAGGTCAGCATCGGGTTGTCGAAGTCGATCGGCTGCTGACCCGCCGAGGCGACGTTGACCACCCGTGCCGGTGCGGAGGCCGCCAGTAGCGGAACCAGCTCGCGGGTGAGCACGTAACCGGCGAGGTAGTTCACCGCGAAGCGCAGCTCGATGCCGTCGGCGGTCTCCTGCCGCTCCGTCTCGTCGGCGCCGAAGCCGACCCCGGCGTTGTTGACCAGCACGTCGACGCGGCGGAATCGTTCGCGGACGTGCTGGGCCATCTCACAGACATTGCGCGGCTCGGAGAGGTCGGCCAACACGACCTCGACGCGATCGTTTCCGGTCGTCTCGGTGATCTCACCGCGGGTGCGCTCGGTTCGTTCGGGGTCGCGGCCGTGCACCGCCACCCGGGCACCCTGGGCGGCCACGCGTTCGGCGAGTGCCCGCCCGAGTCCGTCCGTGGCGCCGGTGACGAGGACGGTTTGTTCGCTGAGCGGACGCACAGTCAGCCTCCTCGGGGGCAGGGGTGGGCAGTACGTATGGCCTCCATTGGAGTGACGGTAGCGCTTTGGCGCCACTCGGGAGTCACAGTATGTCCCCAAAAGGCATACCCGGAAGGTCATTCCGTCACACTAAGAGAATATCGAAAGTGTGATCTCCGTAATCACTGGGTATCTTACGGTAGTCAGCGGGTCGTCTTGACGACCCGTGCGGGGGGCACGAAGAAGGTAGAGATCATGACGGCAACATCGGAACCGCACCGCGTCGTGGAGGAGTTGGGGAAGCTGGGACAGGTGACCGCCCTGCTGGAGGAACTCAGCGGCTCCGGAACGGAGGGCGTGCAGGAGCGACAGCGGGCCCTGCTGTCGGCGGCCGAACTCGGGCGGCGACTCGCCGTCCTGCTGGACGAGCTGGCCGGCGAGTACGAGCGTCCCGGTGTCCCGGAGCAGGGCTCCGTCCAGATCTCCCTGGACCAGGCCGCCGCCGCCGCGGAGGATCTCGGCAACTGTGCACGTCATGCCGCGGAGGCCTTGTTGGCCGAGTCGTGAATCCCCGGTCCTCGGCCCCTCGCCACGCGAGTAGCACGACCGATCAGCCGACGATAGGCTTCACGGTCGGGAGCCGATTCCGTTGAAGGAGCAGCCGTGGCCGGGTCGTGGGCGAAGCGCTCCTGGAGGCCGGACGTTCCGGTACGGCGGTCGCGCGCACCGCGATGGGCCGAGCAGGAGGAAACGTGGCGGTCGGCGAAGCCGCCCGTGATCGCGGCCGCGCTCAAACGCGCGCTTTCCCGTCCCTCGGGGAACTGGTTCGTCCTGGCAGCGAGCCGGGAGATCACGGGGCGGGAGCCGTTCGGCCGCACTGTGGCGGGCACCGAAGTGGTCGCGTGGCGCGGCGAGGACGGACGGCTGCACGCGGGGCCGGGGGCCTGTCCCCACCTCGGCGCTCCGCTGAGCCAGGCGCGTGTGCACTGTGGCGAGCTCGTGTGCCGCTGGCACGGCCTGAAGCTGGGGGAGCGGGGTGGCCCGTGGTGGGCCCCCTTTCCCACCTACGACGACGGTGTTCTCTCCTGGGTACGACTGGACGAAGCCGGTGCCGAACAAGCTCTGCCCGAGCCCGTGGTGCCCGTCAGACCGCCCCGGGCGGCCGGTATCGACGCGGTCGCCACCACGGTGGGAAGCTGCGAACCGGAGGACGTCGTGGCCAACCGGCTGGATCCCTGGCACGGTTCCTGGTTCCACCCGTACTCCTTCGCCGACCTCAGCGTCGTGCGAGCTCCGGAAGTCGACGCCCCCGACGACGTCGACAGCGACCGCTTCGACGTGGACGTGACCTTCCGACTGTCCCGCCGCATCGGCGTTCCGGTACGGGCGAGTTTCACCTGCCCGGAGCCGCGCACCGTGGTCATGCACGTCGTGGATGGTGAGGGGGCGGGCAGCGTCGTGGAAACCCATGCGACTCCGCTGGGCACCGATGCCCTCGGTCGTCCCCGGACAGCGGTCGTCGAGGCCACGGTGGCCCACTCCACGCGCCCCGGGTTCCGCGCCGCTCGCGGAATAACCCCGGTGCTGCGGCCCGTGATGCGCCGGGTCGCGTTACGACTCTGGCGTGACGATCTCGCCTACGCCGAGCGTCGTTATCAACTACGCAGCACCGGACGCTGGCCGGGTTGAGACGAGGCGCCGTCTCGTCCGACGGGTCGGTTCGACCGACCCGGCCGCGCCCACCGGAACGCGCGGTTACCGGGACGGGGCGGGTGCGGACAGCTGCCGCAGCACCGGGAACCGTCCGCGGTCCGGCACGCTCCACAACGCGTGGCCACGTGTTCCCCAGTTGGACAGCAGTGCGTTGGCCGCCTGCATCCCGGTCGTGGCCGCCCGCTCCATCAGCGCCACCGGTAGGTCGATCCGCACCAGGTCGCCGGCCAGGACCACGTTCGGATCGGGGGTGGTGATGTGGGGGCGATCGTCGAAGCCGTCCGGAGGGAACAGCGGGCAGTCGGCGCGCAGCTCGTGCCGCTCGTCGACGATCGTCGCCCCGGCGGTCTCCGGGTACAGGCGGTGCAGTTCGGCCAGCATGCGTGGGCGCAACTCGGCCACCGTCGGTGACCCCGGTAAGGCGTAGGCGTGCAGTTCCACCACGGAACCTCCGCGGGCGTGCGCCCACTGCGCGGCACTGTGCTCGTAGCGTTCCAGCACGCTGATGTTGTCCAGCGGACCGAAACCACTGGTCCCCATGAATCCGGGCCGTTGCGCCCGGACCGGGCGATCCAGCCACAACCGCGAGACCAGGAAGGCCGGAGCGCTGGGAAGCCCCGCGACGCGGGAGCGCCACCGCGCGTCGCCCAGTTCCGGCGACCCGGCGACCAGCCGCCGCAGCCCGCCCGGGTCCGTGGCCAGGACGCAGGCGTCGGCGTCGACGTCCTCACCGCCGTCGAGACGTACCGAGAACCGCCGCCGATCACCCGGCCTCACCGACCGCACCGTGGTCGCCGTGCTCACCCGCGTCCCCAGCCGCTGGAGGTAGCGCCGCAACGGTTGCCACAGCGCTGACGGGAAGCAGTCCGAGGCGACGTCGAACAGCAGACCCTCGTTGGAGCCCAGGAAGTAGATGTGGAACATCGTGGCCAGCTCGGCCGCCGACAGGTGGCTCGGATCGGCGAAGAAGCTTCGCGAGAACACCTCGAAGGCCAGGTGCTTGGCCGCCTCGGGGAAACGGATCCGGTCGAGGAAGCTCGCGGCGTCGAGGTGGTCGAGCTGTTCGTAGATCTCCGGCACCGAGACCTGTGCCAGTGGCAGTGCCGCGCGCTTGCCCAGCCGGGTGACGTCCTGCCAGCCGAAAGTGGGGCTGCGGGCCACGAAGGCCAACGCGTTCCACGGGGGTGTGCGCGGAAGCCCGGCGAAGGTGTCCTGATACCCCCGGCTGTGCACCAGCGGATAGTCCGGCAGCGACACCAGTCCCGTGAGGTGTGGATCGGCCCGGCGCAACAGCGCACGCAGGTTGTAGTACTGCCGGAAGAACGCGTGGAAGCCCCGGTTCATGGACGCGGTGGAGCCGTCGGCCAGCTCGGTGCGCCAGCCGCCCACACGGCCGCCGAGGTGCGGTTCCCGCTCCAGCAGCCGGACTTCGACGCCCCGCTCGGCCAGGCAGGTCGCCGCGGCCAGTCCGGCGATGCCCGCGCCGACGACCACCACGCGGGGAGGAGTCGTCGAACCGGGAACGCTCTCGTGACCCGGCTCGGGCGGGTGCTGCACCGCCTTGCGGTCCCGTCCCGGATGACCGTCGCGCCGCGTCACGTCTGCTCCCCACGCCGTCCGAGGAAGGTGTGCACGATCCCGCGCTGCCACCCCGGCACCGGCAGCACCGCGGTGTCGTCGAACCCGGCCCGCCGGAGTCGCGGAGGCAGCTGCGACTCGCCGTCGAAGTCCAGTACGCTGCGCCACAGGTACCGGTACAGCCCCGTGCTTCCGGTGGTCAGCAGCCCGGCCGGGATGATCACGCCCCAGCATACTGCGCTCCACACCGAGCGCGCCCACCACCGGTCCCGCACGGAGTACTCGTGCACGGCTAGTCGAGCGCCGGGACGCAGCAGCGAGTGCAGCGTGCGCAGGCCGGTGTCGATGTCGGGGAGGTTGCGCACCAGGTAGGCGGCCAGCACCCCGTCGAACGGACCGACGATCCCCACCTCGGACAAACGCTCCAGCGGCGCGTGCACGAACTCCACCGTGCCGGGCCATTTCTTGCGCCGGGCCCGCGCCAGCATCTCGGCCGACCCGTCGACGGCGACGATGCGCGCTTCGGGCGCGGCTCGCAGCAGCGCCGCGGTGGAGGCGCCCGTCCCGCAACCGGCGTCCAGCAGTCGCAGACCCCGCCCCCGGCCGGGCACGCTCAGCCGACGCGCCGACAGGGCCAGGTGCCGGTGATAGCCGGGATTGGCTCCGACGAGGAGGTCGTAGGCTCCGGCGGCCGCGTCGAACTCGTCCAGGACCCGGTGCTTCTCCCGCGCCTTGGCGGAAGCCGCGGTTCTGCGTCGGGACGTTTCCACGGTGGTGCGTCTCACCGCGCCCCGCCGATGTCGGTGGCAAGCAGGGGAACCTGCTGGGCGGCCCACGGACTGATCAACCACGGTGCGCGTTCGGCGATGCGCACGAACTCGTCCCACTCGCTCCAGGCCCAGTCCGCGATCTCATCGGGGGCCACCCGGGGCCGGTCCCGGGTCACGGCCGTGTACACCGGGCACAGCTCGTTCTCCACCGTCCCGGTGACGTCGGTGGCCCGGTAGCGAAAGTCCGGCAGGCGCATTTGCGGATTCTCCAGGGTGACCCCCAGCTCCTGCCAGACCCTGCGGTGCACCGCGGCGAGCCCGTCCTCGCCGGGAGCGGGATGCCCGCAGCACGAGTTGGTCCACACACCCGGCCAGGTGCGCTTCTGCAGGGCTCGGCGAGTCACCAGCAGACGTCCCTCGGCGTCGAAGACGTAGCAGGAGAAGGCCAGGTGCAGCGGGGTGTCGGTGCGGTGCACCTCGTGCTTGGAGGCGCTGCCGAGGTACTGGCCGTTGTCGTCGAGCAGGACCACGAGTTCCGTGGCGGGAGTGGGGTTCATCGAAGCACCTGTGGTGAGCGTTGGGGGTAACAGGCAGGGACGCGACCGGTGAGCCGGGCGCGGGTTCGGGCCGTCGTAGCGGTGACGGCCGTGTGCGCGGCCACACCGAGTCGCCGTGTCCGCGTCACGGCGACTCGGCGTCGGAACACGTCGTAATCGGACTCGACCACGCGGTCGAGTATGTCGCTGTAGAGCGTGAACGCGGTGGCCACGCACGGACGCGAGACCGGGTCCAGCATGGCGATTCCCGGTGCCGCGCTGCGATACACGGCTCGGGTGCGTGCCACCTGGTCGGCCAGGGCACGCCGCACCCCCAGATCCGGGTGCCCCCTGCGGTAACACCAGTGCAGCCGCTGGTGGTCCACGCCGAAAGCGGCGAGCTCGTCGGCGGGCAGGTAGACCCGTCCGCGCTGCAGGTCCTCGCCGACGTCGCGCAGGAAGTTGGTCAGTTGGAACGCGTTGCCCAGGGCCGCGGCGTACGGGACGGCCTCCTGCCGAGGCGGCACGGTGCCCAGGACCGGCAGCACCTGCATCCCGATCACGTCGGCCGAGCCGTGGACGTAGGCGTTCAGCGCGTCCCGGGTGGGGTAGCCGGTGACGACCAGGTCATCGCGCATCGAATTCATGAAGGCTGTGAACAGCGAGTGGTCGATCCCGTGGCGTCGCACGGTGTCCACCAGCGCCGCGAGGACCGGGTGCCGACTGTGTCCGGTGCTCAGTCCGTGCCGCAGGCTCGCGTCGAGCTCGTCGAGCTCGGCGGCCCTCGTCCTCGACGAGCGGGAGGGGTCGAGATCGTCGACGATGTCGTCCACCCAGCGCGCGAACCCGTACAGCGCGTGCACGGCCGGTCGTTGTGCGGGAGTCAGTAGCCGGGTGGCCAGGAAGTACGTACGTCCGTGCTCGGCGTTGAGCCGTCGGCAGTGGTCGTAGGCCGCGCGCAGCTCGGGATCGCGGACCCCGGCGGCGTCGAGTTCGCGCCCGCTCATCGGCTCTCTGCTCGGGCGAGGCCGGTGTCGACCACGGAACGGCGTGGTGCCGACGGCGTTCCGGTGATCCGCTGGGCGGCGAGTTTGCCCGAGATCAGCACGGTGGGGACACCGACGCCGGGAGTCGTCCCACAACCGGCCAGCACGGCGTTGTCCACGCCGCGCACCAGATTGCGCGGCCGGAACGGTCCCGTCTGGGCGAAGGTGTGGGCGGTGCTGAACGGACTGCCCGCCAGCAACCCCTCCGCGGCCCAGTCGTCCGGGGTGACGATCCGGCTGACCTCGATCGAGGAGCCGAATCCGGGCATGAGTCGCTCCTGGAGCGTGGCGACGACCTCCGCGGTGTAGGCCCCTCCCATCCGGGGCCAGTCGGGACGCGCCCGATCCAGGTTCGGGCACGGAACCAGCACGTGATGCAGGTGCTTGCCGGGCGGGGCCAGAGTGGGATCGGTCCGCGTGGGATTGGTGATCAGCACGGACGGATCGCTCATCAGACGACCGCGGCTGATGATGTCGTCGAAGGTGGACTCCCACGCCGCTCCGAACGACAGCGTGTGGTGGCTCAGCTCGGGCTGGTCCCGGTCCGTGCCCGCGTGCAACAGGACCGCGGAGGGGGACGCGCGCAGCGGTGTGGGTCGTCGGGGGGGCTGCCCCAACAACCGGTAGGACACCGGCAGGTCCGGGGTCAGGACCACGGCGTCGCAGGGGATGCGCTCCTGCCCGGACGTGCGGACCGCGGTGATCCGTGAGTCGCCGCGTTCGAGTTCGGTGACCTCGGTGTCGTAGTGGATCGACGCACCCGCGCGGACGGCGGCGGCAGCGAGCGCGTCGGGGACGGTGCGCATTCCTCCACGGGGGAAGAAGACACCGCCGACGGTGTCCATGTAGGAAATGACGGCGTAGG
Organism: Halosaccharopolyspora lacisalsi; assembly: GCF_014137975.1. GTDB lineage: Bacteria > Actinomycetota > Actinomycetes > Mycobacteriales > Pseudonocardiaceae > Halosaccharopolyspora > Halosaccharopolyspora lacisalsi. The sequence continues at coordinate 321,711 of NZ_JACGWZ010000002.1, forward strand.
CGGCGAGAGCGCGTTGCGGGGCCATTCCCGCGTACAGCGACTGGAAGGAGAACACCCGCTTGAGCCGTTCGTCGGACAGGAAGCGCCCGATCGCACCGTCCAGCCGACCGAAGCCGCCGAGCAGGCACAGCCTCGCCAGGTCCGGCCCGGCCAGGTCCAGGGGGGAGTCGAAGTTGGCGTCGATGAACGTGTCGAACTGCGTGCGATGGAGCTGACGTAGCCAGTTCCGCAGCTGCCGGTACCCCGCCGCCTGTCCGGCACCGGCGAATTCGCGGATGTGCTGTTCCATCCGCTCGGGGTCGGTGTGCACGTCCAGGGTCGTGCCGTCGGCGAACCGCGCCCGGTAGGCGGGGTCGAGCGGGATCAGGTCGAGCCGCTCGGCGACGGACTCGCCGACCGCTGCCAGGGCCTCGTCGAGCAGGTCGGGCATCGTCAGAACGGTCGGGCCGGTGTCCATGCGGTACCCGTCGATGTCGAGGCGGCCCGCACGCCCACCGGGGTGCGAGTCGCGCTCCACGATCACGACCTCGCGACCGCTGCCCAGCAGGTGCAGCGCGGCGGTCAGGCCGGACAGCCCCGCTCCGACCACGACGACACGATCGGTACGCCCTGCGACGGTGCGCATGTGCTCTCCTTCGCGGGGCGTGAACGGGACTGCGGCCGGCGTTGAGACGAACGCCGTTGGATGTACGCAAGTCTAGAAACTCCGCGGTATCCGCTCAACTCGCGGTGCTCACCGCGTCGAGTGACAAAATTGTTCCAAGGAGTGACCGAACGGGACTGTACTGGTCTCTCCGGGCCTGTTGCTTCCGGACGAACCACTGGGCACGCGCGTGATGTGGCGTTCATGTGACGAGTAAAACTCGGTGACGTTCGAACGGGTGATTTCGCGACCAAACCATGTGCCGGTGTGATCCGAATACTGAGCGAAACAGCACAGCGACCGAGAGGATCACGATGCGCATAGCCGCCGAATTCGCCCGCGGACCCGTCCACCACCACGGTGGCTGAGCGCCATGGCCGAACACGTGGACGTGATTCTGCCGTGCCTCGACGAGGCCGCGGCCCTGCCACCGGTGCTGCGCTCGATCACCGAGTCCCTGGAGGCCACGGCCCTGGTGGTGGACAACGGGTCGACGGACGGTTCTCCCGAGGTCGCCGCCGAGCACGGTGCCCGCGTGGTGCACGAGCCGGTACCCGGATACGGCGCCGCGGTCCACACCGGGCTGCTCCACGCCACCGCCGAGATCGTGTGCGTCGTCGACGCGGACGGCTCGGTGGACCCCGGCGAACTGACGCGCCTGATCGCACCGGTGCGCGAGGACACCGCCGATCTGGTGGTGGGACGTCGGGTACCGACCGAGCGGGCGGCCTTCCCGTGGCACGCCCGCGCGGGGAACGCGGTCCTGGCCGCGATGTTGCGGCGTCGCGGAGTACCGGTGCGCGACCTGGCACCGGTGCGCGTGGTCCGCCGGGACCAACTGCTGAAGCTCGACGTGCGGGACCGGGCGTTCGGCTATCCCCTCGAACTCCTCCTCCGAGCCGGTCAGGCCGGCTGGCGACTGCGTGAACTGCCGGTCGACTACCAGCCCCGCGCGTCCGGGACTCGGTCGAAGGTCTCCGGTTCGGTCCGGGGCACCGCACGGGCGGTGCGGGACATGATCGGGGTGCTGCGATGAGCGACACGGCGTTACTGGTGGTCGCCAAGGCTCCCGAACCGGGCCTCGCCAAGACACGGCTGTCCCCACCGGCGAGCGCGGACGAAGCCGCCGGGATCGCGGCGGCGAGCTTGCTGGACACGCTGCGGGCGGTGCGCGCGGTGCCGGACTCGGCCGGTGTGGTCGCCTGGACGGGTGAGCTGGCGTGTGCCCTGCGACGCGAGGAGATCGCGGCAGCGCTGAACGGTTTGAGCGTCGTGCCGCAACGCGGTGACGACTTCGGCGCGCGACTGGCCGCCGCTCACGCCGATGTCGCCGAGGTGCTGCCGCACCGGCCCGTTGTGCAGATCGGGATGGACACCCCTCAGGTAACCGGGCAACTGCTCGCCGAGTGCGCCGAGCCGCTGCACCACGCCGAGGGACCGGATGCCGTCCTGGGACCGGCTTCCGACGGAGGCTGGTGGGCACTGGGACTGCGCGATCCCCGCTGGGCCTCGGTGCTGGCGGAAGTGCCCATGTCCCGTCCGGACACCGGGGACCTGACCCTGGCCGCCCTGCGTTCGCACGGCCTGCGGGTGGGCCTGCTCCCCGAACTCTCCGACGTCGACACGATGAGCGAGGCGGTACCGGTCGCGAAACGAGTCCCCGAATCCGAGTTCGCCGCCGCGGTGCGGGCCGGGGTGGGAGTGGTCCCGTGAACAGTCCCTTCGACCGGGCGCTGCTGGCTCGGAGGTCCTGGATGGAGTACGACAACGGCGCCCGATGGGAGATGCCGGTACACCGGTGGCGCGAACACTCCGACGCCGTCGACGCGATGCTGCTGTCGCACTGCCGGGGGACGACTCTCGACGTCGGCTGCGGCCCGGGACGGCTCACCCTGGCCCTGATCGCGAGAGGCGTCCTCGCCCTGGGCATCGACACCTCCGAAGCCGCCGTTCGGATGACCGTCCAGCGGGGTGGTCGCGCCCTGATGCGGGACGTGTTCGGCCCCGTTCCGGGGGAGCAGCACTGGAAGCACGTGCTGCTGGCTGACGGCAACCTGGGCATCGGCGGTGATCCGAAGCGGCTGCTGGAGCGGGTGCGTCGGCTCCTCGACACCGACGGCAGCGTCATCGTCGAAGTGGCGTCACCGGGGACGGGGATGCGTTCCCGGATGGCCAGGATCGACAGTGGACCGTGGTTTCGCTGGTGCGATGTCGGCGTGGACACCGTGCCACGGCTCGCTGAGTCGGCGGGAATGCGGCTGAGCTGGACCGTCGAAAACGCCGGTCGCTGGTTCGCCGGGATGGAGCCGAAGACCCCCGACTCGGAGCTCCCCGTGCCGTCGGGGGCCGTACCCGCGAAGCAGTAGTCCACGTGGGTGGTGGCCGCGGCGGCGCTCACTCCCGCAGTGGTGCGGTGGCGAACTCGGTCATGCCCTCGGTGAAGCCGATTTCGGCGTGAAAGCCCAGTTCCTTGTGGGCCAGGTCCGGGTCGGCGACGATGTGGCGCACGTCGCCGACCCGGAACCGGCCGGTCACGACCGGTTCGGGGCCGGAGGACGCCGCTGCCAGGGTGGTGGCCATGCCCCCGATCGTGCGCGGGTGCCCGGAACACACGTTGTAGGCGGCGAAACCGTCCCTGCCGTGTTCGACGGCCGCGACATTGGCCCTGGCGACGTCGCGCACGTGGATGAAGTCGCGCCGCTGCGCCCCGTCCTCGAACACGCGAGGTGCCTCACCCCGAGCGAGCGCGGAGCGGAACAGGGAGGCGACACCGGCGTACGGGGTGTTGCGCGGCATCCGCGGGCCGTAGACGTTGTGGTACCGCAGCGCCACGGCCGTACCACCGGTGTGTCGGGCCCACGCCGCGGCCAGGTGCTCCTGGGTCGCCTTGGTGGTCGCATAGGTGTTGCGGGGAGCCAGCGGCGTGTCCTCCGGGACCGTTCCCGGTTCCAACGACTCCCCGCACCGGGGGCAACGGGGTTCGAACACACCCCGCTCGAGGTCGTCGACGGTGCGCGCTCCGGGGCGGACCACACCGTGGGCCGGGCAGCAGTACCGCCCCTCGCCGTAGACGACCATCGAACCGGCCAGCACCAGCCGTGTCGTGCCGTGCCGGCTCATGGCCTCCAACAGGCGCGCCGTCCCGAGATCGTTGTGCGAGACGTAGTCGGGCATGTCGGCCATACCGGTCTCCAGCCCCACCATCGCGGCCTGGTGGCACACCACGTCGACGTCCCGCAGCGCCCGGTCCAGCACCTCCGGCTCACGCACGTCACCGGTGATCAGCTCGTGAACGGAGGGAGGGGCCGGACGAGCCGCACCGCCATGTGCGGCGGGCAGGAACATGTCCAGGACACGTACCTCGTGCCCGCCTGCGGTGAGCGACTCCACCACGTGCGAGCCGATGAACCCGGCGCCTCCGGTGACGAGAACGCGCATGCTGCCTGCTTCCTTCTCGTTGATCACGATTGTTCGTCGGTGACCGTGTGGTTAAGGATGTTTCGCTCTCCACCCGTCTGGGGGTCGGAGTCCGGGAGGAGCAGTTTCCTCCGACCGGCGATCACGGTCCTGCAGGATCTGCCGCACCCGCTTGTGTGGGGTGTGCAGGGAGATGTCGGGGTCTCCGTGCCGTCGCAGGATGGTGATCGCTGCCGCGTGGTCTGCCCGCCACACGTCCCCGCACCGGGTGCAGTGAAGCCGGTCCCCGGCCCGGTCGCCGAGGCAACCGCAGCAGGGGGCGACTTGTGACGTGTAGGCCGCGTTGACCGGCGACAACGCCGAACTTCGGCGTTCCGACGCGCTGGACAGCGCCTCCGCCAGCACACCCTTGGTCCACTGGTTGAGGCGCCGGTTGGTGGTCCGCCCGCGGCTGTGCCGGGCGGAGAACGGTTTCGCCAGGTCTTCGGCCACCACATGGTTCGCGTGGTCGCAGACCTGGTGGGCAGCGGTGAAGCACAACGTGCGGACCCGCTGCTCCAGCCGGTGGGCACGCCGCTGCCATTTCACCGTGCCGAGGTTGTTGGCCACGATCCGATCGTGCTTGGCCCGGTTGCCTTGGGCGAGTTCGTGCTGCGCCAGCGCACGCAGCTTGCTCCGGCTTTGCCCCTTACATTTCCGGTGGTCGGACTCGCTGGCCAGCAGCTCACCGAGCCCGTCACCGTGGTGGTTGCCGTGGGAGTCCACGAGCGCTTCGGCGTATCCCTTATCCACCCCGACGTCACCGGTGCCGCACGGGCGTTGCGAGGTGGGCATGGTGGCCGCGTCGATCTGGTGATGCACCTCGACCCGGCCGTCGCGCAGGATCAACCGTAACGTGCCGGACGGTGCCACGTTGGTGTTCAGCGGAATGCGCACGGGGCTGCGCCGTTCCAGGCCGGGCACCGACAGCCACACGTTCCCACTGGCCGGATGGGCCCACGTGGTGTACTGGTCGGCCCGCACGATGATCCGGTTCGCCACGCGGCTGTGTCCGTGCCGCCAATGCTGACGCATCATGCGGGACAGATACCCATCCTGGGGCCACGTGTCGCGTCTCAACGCGGTATACAGCCGTTTCCGCTCAGCCTCGGACACGGCCAGGCGGGCGATGGCCCGTCGCACCGGTGCTGTCGCCGCTTCCCGGTAGGTCGCAATGTCCGCGATGGTGTCGCGCAGCGTTTCTTTCCACGCGTTCGCCAGCACCCCGAACTGGTCGGCTGTGCCGTCCGCGAGCCACCGGTCACGGATGTCTCGGTCTGTGACGCCGACTCCGGCCAGCGCCCCGTACTCGCGCCACACCTTCGCCCGCACCCGACCAGGACGACGGGCCTGCTCGGTGAGAGCAGCCTGCTTACCCGGGTTCAGTCCGTCGCTGTAGGCGATCCGGGTCGTTTTCGCGGCTTTCACGATCCGGCCCCGAACTCGTCTGTCAACTGCTTCTCGTACCTGCGTAGCCCATCCAGGCGGCCCGAGAAGGTGTGCACGATCGCCAACAGGTCCTCGACTAGTTCCCGCTGCGGCGACAACGACTCCGCGTTGGCCACGGTGATGCGGCACCCGTTCCGGTGAGCCACGTGTTCAAGATAGTCGAACCCGAACCGCGCCAGCCGGTCCTGGTGCGCCACCAGCACGTGGTCGATCTGCCCGTCCTCGATGCGGTCCATCAGGTTCAGGAACTTCGGGCGCTGTAGGTTCATGCCCCCACCGACTTCGCGGACTCGCTCGTCCACGGTGATGCCGTTGGCCAGGCAGAACTGGTCCATCGCTGCCACTTGAGATTCCAGCTCGTCGCGCTGCCCGCTGCTGGAAACGCGGCAGTACACCACCGTGGCCCGCTGCTGGACGGCGGCAAGGTTCAACACGGACCGCACGTCCGCCTCGGTGAAGTAGCGCTGCCCACTCCGGGTGCGTTTCGCGGTCAGCAGCCCCTCGCGTTCCCACCGGCGTACGGTGCTCGCCGACCGGCCAACCCGCGCAGCGAATTCCCCGATCCGATAAACCTTGTCCATCAAGGTCAATAGTACACAACTCTAAACAATAATTCATGCACTAGTCAGAGCTCCTTCGTGGCCTGAGCGTGTTCGCCTTCGCCCGCTGCGGGTTCGGCGCGGAGGCGAGTCTAGGTCGTGTTCGAGGACTCTTGGTCCACATTCGTCGGTTCGGTGGCCGCGGTCGAATCGCCCGCTCGGGTCCTGCGGTGATCCGGGATGCTCCTGCGAGCGCAGCCTGCCGTCCGCTATTCGGCCGTGACGGAAACCGAGTGCCAACCGGTGGCGCCGTCGGGAACGACGTCCGCGCGCTTCGGCGTCTGGGTGTATCCGGACTTGTCGGTGGCGCGGCACTCCAGGGTGTGTCGGCCGGGGGAGAGGTCGAGCTCGGTTCGCCACATCCGCCAAGTGTCGAGGTTGACCTCCGTGGACAGCCGCGCGTCTTGCCACGGGCCACCATCGAGGCGCACCTGCACACGGCGGATGCCGGTGGTCTGGGCCCAGGAGGTGCCCGCGACGGTGGTGGTGCCCGCCGGCACCCGGGCGAACCCGGCCGGGGAGTCGATGCGCGACTGCGTCTTGACGGGGGCGCGCTCGGCCCAACCGCGCTTCTCCCAGTAGGTCTCCCCGTCCCAGGTGGTCAGTTCGAGGCCGGTCAACCACTTGGTCGCCGAGACGAAGCCGTACAGCCCCGGCGTGACCATCCGCACCGGGAAGCCGTGCTGGGCCGGAAGCGGTCGTCCGTTCATGCCCACGGCCAGCAGGGCGTCACGGCCGGGATCCGTGAGCACGTCCACGGGGGTGCCCGCCGTGAACCCGTCGGTGCTGGTGCTGAACACCTGATCGGCACCGGATCGGACCCCGGCCTCCAGCAGTACGTCCCTGATCGGCACCCCTTCGAAGGTCGCGGTGGAGACGTAGTCCCCTCCGACCGGGTTCGACACGCAGGACATGGTGATCGTTCTCGCGATCCGGCGGCGCCGCAGCAGGTCGTCGAAGGACAGGTTCAGCTCGCGGTCGACCATGCCGTGCACTCTCAGCCGCCATCCCTCGACGGTGACCCGGGGGACGGTGAAGGCGGTGTCGATGCGGTGGAACTCCTCGTTGGGCGTGAGGAACGTCGGTGTCCCCACCTCGTGGAAGTCCGCGCCCGCCGGGATTTTCGAGCTCTCCACCGGTCGCACGGACAGGGCGCGCTCGACCGCCAGCCGCGAGGCTCGTACGTTGTCGCGCTCGACCAGGTGCCGGCCTCCGAGGCCGGCGGCGCCCGCGCCCACCGCGACAGTAGCCGCCGAACCCAGGAAGCGACGCCGGTCCGGACCGCTCCGGGCGGGTTCCGTTTCCTCGCTCGTCTCCCCGCGGCGTCCGGCCGTGCTGTGCAACCAGCCGAAGACACCGCCCCCGGCGACCGTGGTCACCACCGGCGCGATCAGCGCGGTCGGACCGAGCCCCACGGCTGCCGAGGTTCCCACCACGCCGAACAGAGCGATCATCAGCATTCCGGGTAGGCGCCGGCGGCGTGACAGGACACCGCCGACCACGGCCACGACCAGGATGACCAGTGCCATGCCGATCAGCAGGGCCAGCTTGTCGGCAGCGCCGAAGACGTCGATCGCGAACGACTTCACCGGTTGTGGCGTGAGATCGATGGCCGCGTTGCCCACCACGATCAGCGGGGAGAACCGCGGATCGGTCAGCCCGGCCACGAGGTGCCCGGCGGCCAGTGCCGAAGCCGCCGCCAGCCCACCGATCAGCGCCGCTACGGATCTCGTGAGTCCGGCGCTACGTTTCGGATCGCTCATGCCCGGGATTCGTACTCACCCCGCGTGGCGATTGGTTTCGTCCCTCGTCGGTGAAGCTCTCAGCGGCTCTCGTGTGCCGCTGTCAGTCTCGCTCCCGGCGCTGCTGGTCCTTCGTCCGCAGCTGCTGCTTCACGTCTTCCAGGTCCCACCGGTAGTGACCTCCCGGCGTGACGAGCGTCGGTTCAAGCTGCCCGTTACGGGCGTAGTTCGTGATCGACTGGTGGGAGATGCCTAACTCCCTCGCGAGCTGTCCGGACGTGAGTAGCCGATCGCGAGTCATGAACCGATCGTATTTCGCCCGATCGGCCTACGCTGGTCGCTTTAGCACTATAAGAAGTTTCGGTACATTGGGAGGAGTTGTCAGATTTAGCAGTTTTTTGGGGAGCGATGTGGAAGTCGTGAAGACACCGGACGAGAGCCAGTACCACTACTGGCCTCCCGTGTTCGGGGAGCAGATGGGGCCGCACGGCACCCGGCACGCCTTCAAGGGCGGCCGCAAGTGGGACGGCCGGAGGTCGGGAACGTCGGTCTGCGGAGCGGAAGACCTGCCTATGGCGGGACCGTCCGAGGTCGACTGGCTCATGGCACCGACGTGCATGGACTGCCATGCGTTCTTGAAGGGGGAGCAGTCGTGGACGAAGTAGGCAAGCTGACGAGGCTCGCCATGGTCGCTCTCGGCAACGCCGTGGTGGACATCGACAACGACACCCTGCCCGCGGGCAGCGTCACGAACTGGCCAGCGGTCTCGACAACCTGTCGGCAGCGATCAGGGAGCCGGATCAGCCCCCGAACGTCATCGAGGGCTCCAGCTCCCCGGGGACCGGACTCCCGGGATCCGGAGCCGCTGAAAGCCGCCCCTGCCGCGCCCCGACAGCGGCAGGGGCTTTTCACGTCCCACTCGCGTCGTTGCCGTCAAGGGCGGTGGTGCTTCCTCGGAAAGTGCTGCGGTAAGTGCGCGGGGAAACGCCGAGGTCGTTGTACAGGTGTTGGCGCAGCGAGGCCGTGGTCGTGAAACCGGCCTCCGCGGCGATCCGCTCGACCGGAAGGTCGGTCTCCTCCAGCAGCTGCCGGACGCGTTCGAGACGTTGCCGGGTCAGCCACCGCAGCGGCGACATGCCGACCTCCTCGCGAAAGCGACGCGTGAAGGCCCGGGTGCTCATCGACTCCCGCGCGGCCAGCTCGCGCAGGGTCAGCGGCCGGTCGAGATGCCGCAGCGCCCAGGCGCGGGCCGTTCCGGTGGAGGAGAGTCCCGGCTCGGGAACGGGACGGCGGATGAACTGGGCCTGCCCGCCCTCCCGGTGAGCGGGCACGACCGTGGTGCGGGCGACGTCGTTGGCCACCGCCGAGCCGTGGTCCTCGCGGATCATGTGCAGGCACAGGTCGATGCCCGCGGCTTCCCCCGCCGAGGTCAGCACGTTCTCCTCGGCGGTGTAGAGCACGTTCGGGTCGAGGTCGACGGTCGGGTACAGCCGTCGAAAACGTTCCACCGCCCGCCAGTGCGTCGTGGCCCGACGCCCGTCAAGGAGTCCGGCCGCGGCCAGTACGAAAGCACCCGTGCAGATCGAGGCTATGCGGGTGCCCGGGCGGATGCGGGCGAGTGCGGCGGTGAGGTCGGCATCCAGCGGAGCCGCGACCTCGTCGTACTCGTGCGAGGCCACGAGAACGACGGTGTCGGCCTCGTCCACGACGGCGAGGCCGTGCGTGACGGTGATGGCGAAGTCGGCATCGGTACGGACCTGACCGGGTACGGGAGTGCAGGTCAGCACGTCGTACAACGGTGTGTCGTCGGTCGAGGCGCTGCCGAACAACTGGTGCACCAACCCCAGTTCCATCGGCAGCAATCCGTCGCGGACGAGCACGGCGACTCGGTGGCGCGCGGGGCTCGTGCCAGTAATCATGGCTCGATTCTTGCACAAGATGGCTTTCGAGCCACTCGTTTCACCGGAACCGACCCCGCACTCTCGGTATCGAGGCGCCGAACGAGGAAAAGGAGTCGACGATGTTCGAGACGTGGATCGCTCTGGCGGTGACGGCACTCGTCATGCTCTGCGCGGCGTGGGGGCTGACGTACCGGATGCGGAAGTTCGGGTCGCCGCTCGGCCGGAACAGAACCACTCGGTGCGGCCCGCACCACGGCAGGGAACCACACGAGACGCCGGTTTCGACGATCACCCGCGCGGGGTGGGGAACCGGCTCTTGAACGAAGAGGCGGCGGGGCGTGCTGGGGGTCCACGCCCCGCCGCTGAACGTCGCGCGAGGGGGGAGCGCGCGACGGAATTCAGGCTAACGTTGGTAGTTGAACCTTCATATTCGGGGGCCCGGACCGGTTTCCGGACCCCCGAACGTCGTCACGCCGAAGCGGCCTCGGAATGCACGGAGAACTTCAGCTGGTCCTCGCCCGCGGTGACCTCGACACGCTGGCCCTCGCTGAGCTTGCCCTCCAGCAGCAGGTCGGAGATGGCGTCGTCGACCTCGCGCTGGATGGTGCGCCGCAGCGGCCGGGCCCCGAACTCGGGCTGGTGGCCGTGCTCGGTCAGCCAGTCCACGGCGGCCGGTTCGAACTCCACGTCGACGCCCTGGGCCCGCAGGCGGTCCTTGCTCTCGTCCAGCATCAGCTCGGTGATCCGGCGCAGCTGGTCGCTCTCCAGCTTGCGGAAGACCACGATCTCGTCGATGCGGTTGAGGAACTCCGGCCGGAACGAGTCGCGCAGCCGGTCCATCAGCCGGTCCCGGGCCGGTTCGTCGGCCTGCTCCTGCTCGCGGCTGCTGAACCCGATCACCCCGGAGCGGTTCGAGATGATGTCCGATCCCAGGTTGCTGGTCATGATGACCACGGTGTTGCGGAAGTCGATCGTGCGGCCCTGACCGTCGGTCAGACGCCCGTCCTCGAACACCTGCAGCAGGGTGTTGAACACGTCGTGGTGGGCCTTCTCGATCTCGTCCAGCAGCACCACCGAGTAGGGACGGCGCCGCACCGCGTCGGTGAGCTGACCGGACTCGCCGTATCCGACGTAGCCCGGAGGGGCCCCGACCATCCTGCTGGCGGTGTGGGCCTCCTGGAACTCGCTCATGTCCAGCCGGACCATGCGCTCCTGGTCACCGAACAGGGACTCGGCCAGCGACCGCGCGAGCTCGGTCTTGCCCACCCCGGTGGGACCGAGGAACAGGAACGTGCCCACGGGCCTGCTGGGATCGCCCATGCCGGTGCGGGAACGCCGCACCGCTCGCGCGACGGCGTGGACCGCTTCGTCCTGGCCCACGACGCGGTGGTGCAACTGCTCCTCCAGTCGCATCAGCCGCCCCTTCTCCTCCTCGGTCAACTGGGTGGCCGGGATGCCGGTGGCGCGGGAGACGACTTCGGCGATGTCGTCGGAGCTGACCTCGGGGATCCCGTCGCCGCTCTCGCGGTGGCGACGGATGTTCTCCTGCACCTCGTTGATCTGGTCACGCAGGTTGGAGGCCTTCTCGTACTCCTCGTTGTGGACCGCCTGCGCCTTGTCGCGCGCGAGCTGGTCGGCCTGCTGCTCCAGTTCGCGGACGTCGGTGTTCGGCGTCTTGGTGCGCAGCCGCTTGCGGGCTCCGGCCTGGTCGAGCAGGTCGATGGCCTTGTCCGGCAGGTAGCGGTCGGTGATGTAGCGATCGGAGAGTTCGGCGGCCATGCGCAGTGCCTGATCGCTGAACCGCACCTGGTGGTGGGCCTCGTAGCGGTCCCGAAGCCCGTGCATGATCTGCGTGGTGTCGTCGACGCTGGGCTCGGAGACGTCGATCGGCTGGAAACGGCGCTCCAGGGCGGCGTCCTTCTCGATGTTCTTGCGGTACTCGTCCAGCGTCGTGGCGCCGACCACGTGCAGCTCACCGCGGGCCAGCTTCGGCTTGAGCATGTTGCCCGCGTCCACGGAACCTTCCGAGCCGCCCGCCCCGACGACGGTGTGCAGCTCGTCGATGAAGATGATCAGCTGATCGCTGTTCTTGCCGATCTCGTCGAGGAGCTTGTTCATCCGCTCCTCGAAGTCGCCGCGATAACGGGTCCCGGCGACCACTCCGGAGAGGTCGAGCTGCACCACGCGTTTGCCGGCGAGCACGTCCGGCACCTGGCCGTCGACGATGCGCTGCGCGATCCCCTCCACCACGGAGGTCTTGCCGACACCGGCCTCACCGACGAGCACCGGGTTGTTCTTGGTGCGCCGCGCCAGTACCTCGACGGTCTGCTCGATCTCGTCGAAGCGCCCGATGACGGGATCCAGGCCACCGTCCCGGGCCTTGACGGTGAGGTCCTGCCCGTACTGGTCGAGCGTGGGGGTGGAGCTGGCCTGCTGGCTGCTTTCCGGGCTGCTCTGCTGTCCCGGCTGGTGTGCGGCGCTGGATTGGAGGGACTCCAGCGTGACGTTGGCCTGGGCCAGCAGCCGTCCGGCCGTGGACTCCTGGTTGGCCGCCAGCGCCAGCAGCAGGTGGTCCGGGCCGATGTAGGAGGACCCGACCGCTCTGGCGATCTGGTGGGAGTCCAGCAACGCCCGTTTCGCCGCCGGGGTCAGCGCCGGGGGCTGTTCGGTGCTCTCACCCTCGGGAAGTTGCTGCTCGATGTGCTGGGCCACCGAGGAGGAGTCGGCACCGGCCCGATCCAGCATTTCGCGCGTGCCCTCGGTCTGCGTGGCCGCCCACAGCAGGTGGTGGGCGTCGAGGTCCCGGCCACCGTGCTGGGCCGTCAGCCGTGCGGCCGCGGCGACCAGTTCCTGAGCCTGCTGACTCATCAATCGGGTGATGTCGACTCGCTGCATGGGCCTGCCTTGGCCTCCGAGGAACCGGGCGAAGAAGTCGTCGAAGGGACTCGAACCAGGCCCACCGGGGCCGAAGAAGCTGGTCATTACTACCTCTTTCCTTCGCGAGCTCCTGATGTGGTTGTTCCCGCGGAACTCACCAGCTCAAACATGAGCCTCCCCCTGCGGCATTCCTGAGTCGGGTTCGCTCAAGGCGAACTTCCGGATCATGGCGTCTCTTGCTTGCGGCGGCCGGACTCCCGGTGAGGCCGTGCCTGACTGATCGCCTTCTCCAGCTCCGAGCGGTTCAGCTTGGACCGCCCCCGGATGTTCAACGTCCTGGCGCGGCGGTCCAGTTCGGCCTTGCTCAACTTCGAGACCTCCCGGGAGGCTTCCTCCTCGCCCCGGTCGCTTCGCGCCCGCTCGGCGCTGCGACGCAGGGTCGTGGAGAGATCGCTGTCCTCGGTCGGCTCCGGCGGAGGCCCCTCGAACTCCGGAGTGCGGCCCCGGCTCTTGTCCTCCAGGAGCTTGTCGACCCGCGCGGTGTAGGTGTCGGCGTAGGACTCCGGTTGCCAGGGCCCGCTCATGGAGTGGACGAGATCGGTGGCCATCCGCAGTTCCTTGCCGCTCCTGGCCGGCTTCCGGGCGCTCTCCTCGATCACCTCGGACTGGTCGCGGATCTCGTCGGCGAAGAACAGGGTGTCCAGTGCGAGGACGTCGTTGTCGGCGCGCAGTGCCGTGAGGTACTCCTTGCCGCGCAGCACGAACCGAGCGATGCCGGCCCGGTTCGTGTCGGCCAGCGCACGCCTGAGCAGTCCGTACGGCCGCTCGTGCTCCTGGGCGGAGGGGCTCAACCAGTAGGTCTTCTGGAAGTGGACAGGATCGATCTCGTCGAGATCGACGAAGCGGGAGATCTCGATGCTCTGGGAACGTCCCGGAGCGATGTCGTCCAGCTCCCTGGGCTCGACGGTCACCAGCGTGCCGTTGACGATGCGTCCCTTGACGACGTCCTCGGACCCGAGCTCCTCCCCGGTGCGTTCGTTGACCTTGCGATAGCGCACGCGGTCGGAGGTCCCCCGCTGGTACTGGTTGAAGGTGATGGTGTGGTTCTCGGTCGCGCTGTAGAGGCCGACGGGGATGGTCACCAGACCGAAGGTGACCGACCCGCTCCAGATCTTGTGCACCATGTCGGCGTGCCTCCCTCCCGCGGCACCGCTTGCCGAATCATGCGGTGTACCCGTCGGGTGCCCCCTGCGGCCGCGCTCAAACGTGACGGTCACCGCAGCCGGTGGGTGCCGTCGGCCAGGCGTTCGGTGCGGTGCCGCCGCGCCAGCAGTTCCAGCAGCGGGACGGCCACCCGGCGCGTGGTGCCCAACGTCTGCCGAGCCTGACTGAGCGTGAACGGCGAGGGCAGCTCCGCCAGCCGTGCCACGGCCTGCTCGACGGCGTCGGGGAGCAGGAAGACACCCTGATCGATCTTGCTCAGCTCGCCGGCGCGCACCGCCGCCGCGAGCTGCCGGGATCCCAGGCCGAGTTCGGTCAGCTCCGTGGCGGTGGGCGCTTGAAACGGTGCCGACTCCAGTCGGTCGCGGATCTCGGCGACCGCCTCGCGGACGGGTTCGGGCAGGCGGGGAGCTCCCAGTCGCAACCGGCCCTCGTGCACGGACACGTCCGCGGCATCGGGAGCCCGCAGCACGGCCGTCAGCAGCGCGGCATCGGGCAGCGACAGCGCTTGCCGCGCGGACTCGGTGGGCAGCCCGCCTTCCAGCGGATACCGCTCCTGGTAGTCGTTGAGCAGACCGAGCAGCTGCTTGGCCAACGCGTCGCGGTGCGCGGGATCCAGCAGCCAGGACCCGGCCCGCAGTGCCCCCGAGGGCTCGGTGGCTCCCATGGCGCGCAGCTCCTCGGAGCGGATCCAGCGGCGGCGCCGAAGTTCGGCGGCCCCGTCGGCATGGTCGTCGAACTCCTCCAGCTCCACCGCGCGTCGCCTCCCGGCGCCGCGTCGCGCCAGCGCCGGTGGCCGGACATCCAGCACGAGCGCCCCCGCGGGGACGCGGTGACTGCCGGGATCGCGCAGCAGGCACCGGTCACCGATGCGGAGCGGAAGCGGACCGTCCAGGGACAACCGCGCGGTGTCGGTACCGAGCGGACGCACGCGCGTCACCACGGCCGCCGAGCCCACGTGCATCGTCAACCGTGCGGACAGCTCTCGGGGGTCGCTGCCGCGCAACCGCACGTCGACGACATCGGTGCACAACCACTGCCGGGGCGGCACCAACGCATCTCCGCGGCGCACCTCGTCGAGATCCGTGCCGCGCAGGTTCACCGCCACTCGGGCGGGACCATCGACGTGAGGTGCCTCGGTGCCCAAGCACTGCAAACCGCGCACGGACACCTCTTGCCCACCGGGCAGCAACACCAGGTGCTGGTCGACGGCGAGACTGCCCGCGGGCAGCGTTCCGGTGACCACGGTTCCGGCACCGCGGATGGTGAACGCGCGATCCACCCACAGCCGGGGATCGGCGTCGTGGGGCGGGCGCGGCAGTCCGGAGACCAGTTCGTCGAGGGATCGGCGCAGGTCCGCGGCGCCCTCGCCGGTGGTGCCGCTGACGCACACCGTGGGCAGCCCTGCCAGCGATGTTTCCGCCAGCTGCTCGTGCGCCTGCCGGGCGGCCGGTTCCGGGTCGGCGAGGTCGCTGCGGGTGATGACGAGGACCCCGTGCCGCACGCCCAGCGCGTGCAGGGCCTCCAGGTGCTCGCCGGACTGGGGCATCCACCCCTCGTCGGCGGCGACGACGAACAGCACGGCCGGGACCGGCCCGACACCGGCGAGCATGTTGGCTACGAAGCGCTCGTGCCCGGGAACGTCGACGAAGGCCAGCTGCTGACCGTCGGAGACCGTGGTCCAGGCGAATCCGAGGTCGATCGTGAGCCCGCGCCGGTGCTCCTCCGTCCACCGGTCGGGTTCCATGCCGGTGAGCAGCCGGATCAGTGTGGACTTGCCGTGGTCGACGTGTCCGGCGGTGGCCACGACACGCATCAGCGCACCGCCGAGAGCACGGCTCGGACCAGGTCGGTGTCCTCCTCCGGGGGGAGGGCGTGCAGGTCGAGCAGGCACCGCCCCTGTTCCACCCGGGCCAGCACCGGTGGGTCCCCGGTACGGAGTTGTTTGGCGAGGTGCTCGGCCACCCCCACGGCCGCACTGGGCAACTCGACACCGGGAGCTCCACCACCGCCGACGGCGGCCGTGGTGGACACGGTCTCGGCGGCGACGCCGGCACCGGCGAGGATCTCGGCGATGCGCTCGGCTCGATGCCACAGCTGCCGTTCGTCCCGCTCCAGTGCCTGTCCGGTGGGGGTGGACGGTCCCCGCACCGTGACCTCCAGCGCGGCCAGCGTCAGCTTGTCCACCCGCAGCGCACGGGCGAGCGGATCGCGGCGCAGCCGTTCGACCAGCTCGGCGTCGCCGAGCAGCATCCCCGCCTGCGGACCACCGAGCAGCTTGTCGCCGCTGGCGGTGACCACATCGGCGCCCTCGGCCAGCGCGGTGGTGGCGTCGGGTTCGGCGGGCAGCCTCGGATGCGGGGACAGCAGACCCGAACCGATGTCGGCCACCACCGGCACGTCGAGTTCGCTCAGCGCCGCGACCGAGACGGCGGAGGTGAACCCGCTGATCACGAAGTTCGACGGATGCACCTTGAGGACGAAGCCGGTGTCCGGGCCGATGGCGTCGCGGTAGTCGCTGAGGTGGACGCGGTTGGTGGTGCCGACCTCCCGGAGGCGGGCACCGGTGGAGGCCAGCAGCTCGGGGATGCGGAACCCGTCGCCGATCTCCACCAGCTCGCCCCGCGCCACCACGATCTCGCGGTCCGCCGCCAGTGCCGTGGCCGCCAGCGCCAGCGCCGCCGCACCGTTGTTGACCACGTGAGCGGCTTGCGCCGTGGGCACGGCCTCCCGCAGCGCGGCGAGAGCTCCGGTGCCCCTGCGCCCGCGATGTCCCGTCTCCAGGTCGAGCTCGACGTCGGTCGTCCCCGCCGCGGTGGTCAGCGCCCGCACGGCGGCCCCCGACAACGGCGCACGCCCGAGATTGGTGTGCAGCAGCACGCCACTGGCGTTGAGCACCCGCCGGAGGGACAGGGTGGACTCCGGAAGCTCGGCCAGCACTCCTTCGACAACTTCCTGAACGGCGATCTCGCCGTCCCTGGCACGTTGTTGTGCCTCGTGCACGGCCTGCTTGACCCGCTCGCGGCCGAGCCGCTCGGCGGCCTCGGCGACGCGTGGCTCGTTGAGAATCCGGTCGGTGGCCGGGATGTGGCGGCGAGGATCACCCATGCCCGGCACTATAGGAGCTTTCACGGTGGGGAGTCCTGTTGATCGGAGCCGCGCTGCCCGTCCGGTTCCGTGTCCGTCTCCGTGGAGCCGGGAACGACTCCCGGTTCGGGAGTGGGTTCGCTCTCCGGGGTCTGGCGCGTGATGAGCACCTGACCGATGAACAGATCGTAGACGAGCACTCCGACCGCACCGCCGACGAGCGGGCCGACGATCGGTATCCACCAGTAGTGCGCGAAGTGGTCGTAGCTGCCGGGAAAGGCGAGTTCGCCCCATCCCGCCAGCCACGTGAGCAGGCGCGGCCCGAGGTCCCGGGCGGGGTTGATGGCGTAACCGGCATTGGAGCCGTAGGACAACCCGATCACCATCACGACCAGCCCGATCACGAAGGGGGCCACGTTGGCTCCCGGCGCCTGGTTGCGGTTGTCGATGAGTGCGGCGATCAACCCCACCAGAATGGCCGTCCCCACGACCTGGTCCAGCAACGGTCCCACCACGCCTCCGGCGAAGTACTCCGCCGGGTAGGTGGCGAAGATCGAGAAGGTGGACAGCGACTCCGGGCGGGCGGCGATGCCCTGCGCCTGGTCGTAGGCGACGATGGCCGGACGGTAGACGGCGAACACGAGGGCCGCCGCGGCGAAGGCCCCGAGTGTCTGGGCGAACCAGTAGGGCACGACCTTGGACCACGGGAAACGTCGCCGCAGCGCCCAGGCGAACGTCACCGCCGGATTGATGTGCGCACCACTGACCCCACCGGCGACGTAGACGCCGAAAGCCACCGCCAGTCCCCAGCCCCACGACACGATCAGCCAGTTGGCGGCGCCGAATGCGCCCTCCTGCCTGCCGGATCCGGGCAGCCCGGCCACGGCCACGGCCACGGAACCGCAGCCGAGCAGGATCAGCGTGAAGGTACCGAGGAACTCCGCCGAGAGCTCTCCGCCGGTGCCTCGGCGAATTCGCGTCCAGACACCCCTCGTTCCTCGCGTGGTCGCCACACGCATCGCCGGACCTCCTCGATTCCCCGTCACCGCGTTCGGGCCGGTTTCGTTCCGTCCCGTGAACGAGGGTGGCCCAACGGCGGCGTTCGCGCTCGGTCACTTCGGGGGACGCGTTGGCGACGTGTCGTCCCCGGACGGCGGAGACAACTGCGTGCTACGGCCTCTCGCCGTCCCCGAGCCGGGGACGCCGCTGCCAGTGCCGGGTGGCCTGTTCGAACGCGTAGCCGGCCCGCAGCACCGCCAGATCCGCCCGGTGCGGCCCCACGACCTGCACTCCCACCGGAAGGCCGCCGTCGGTGAACCCGGCCGGCACCGCCAGCGCCGGACAGCCGGTGGCCGAGACGAAGTACGCCGAGCGCATCCAGTCCAGGTAGGAGTCCATGGCCACGCCGTCCACCGAACCGGGGTACTCCAGTTCGACGGGGAACGGAGGTACTTGGCTCACGGGAAGCAGCAGCACGTCGTAGTCCAGGAAGAACCGCCGCATCCGGTGGAACAGCTCGGTGCGCCCCCGCGCGGCCCTGGCCAGATCGGCTCCGGTGAGGTCGCGACCGGCGTCGATGTTGTCGATCAGACTCGCCTTGAGCCGGTCACCGTGCTGGTCCCGGACCCGACCGAGGTCGAGGTCGAACTGCCACGCGCGAAGCGTGCGGAAGACGTCCTCGGCACCGGCGAAGTCGGGACAGGCCCGTTCCACGGTGCCGCCGAGGTCGGCGAAGACCTTCGCGGCCGACTCCAGGGCGGTGGTCACGGACGGGTCGACCGGGACGCTGCCACCGAGGTCCGGGGAGAAGGCCACCCGCATCCCGGCGAGGTCGCTTTCGAGGGGCTCGGCGAAGCACGAACCCGGTTCCGGCACCGAGACGGGGCTTCGTGCATCGGGCCCGGCCAGCACGGACAGCGCCAGCGCCGTGTCCGTGACGGTGCGCGCCATGGGGCCCTGCACCGCCATCGAGGTCCACGCCGCCTGTTCCGGCCAGCTCGGTACTCGTCCCGGGGAGGGACGCAGCCCCACGACGTTGCAGAAGGAGGCGGGATTGCGCAGCGACCCCCCCATGTCGCTGCCGTCGGCGAGGGGGTGCATCCCGCACGCGAGCGCGGCCGCGGCGCCTCCGCTGCTCCCTCCGGCGGACTTGGTCGTGTCGTAGGGGTTGGCGGTGGCTCCGAACAGCGGGTTGACGGTGTGGGACCCGGCGGCGAACTCGGGGACGTTGGTCTTGCCGATGGTGATGGCTCCCGCACCGCGGAGCCGTTCGACGACCAGCTCGTCGGTGTCGGGAAGGTTGTCGGCCAGCACGGGTGTGCCGTAGGTGGTGCGGATTCCGGCCGTGTCGTGCGTGTCCTTGTGCGCGACCGGAAGCCCGTGCAAGGGGCCGACCGGATGACCGGCCGCGAGGCGGTCGTCGGCGGCTCGCGCCTCGTCGAGAGCGCGCTCCGCGACGAGCGTGACGATGGCGTTCACGTGGGGATTGGTTCGCTCGATGCGCGCGAGATGCGCCTCGACGACCTCGCGGGCCGAGAGGTGGCGCTGCCGGATCAGCCGGGTGAGCTCGACGGCCGTGTACTCGGTGATGTCGGTGGTCACGGGAGAGTCCTTTCCGGAGGCTGCGGCGGTGTTCGGATCGCACGGGGACGGTCGGAACAGGACGATCATGCTCTTGCCCGGAGTGCCGGACAACCACGAGCGGGACCGGATGCTTCAGTGCAGCCGGTGTCCGCAGGCCCAGGTCCCGAGCACCTCGATCTCGGTGATGCGCGAGGGAACCACGGTGACGGGGTCCGCCGACAGCCACACGAGGTCCGCCGAGGCACCCACGGCCAGCCTGCCGCGGTGATGTTCGGCGAAAGCCTGCTCGGCGACACCGGTGGTGTAGGCGCGAAGCGCGGTCGTGACATCCAGGCACTGGTGACCGCTCCAGCCCTCGGGAGGCAGGCCGTCGAGTGTTCGTCGGGTCACGGCCACCTGAAGGCCGTCCAGCGGCCGGGGGGAACTGATCGGCCAGTCGCTGCCGAAGGCCAGCTTCACTCCCGACTCGTGTAACCGCGCGGCCGGGTACTGCCGTTCGGCGCGTTCCGTCCCGAGACGGGGAACGGTGAGTTCGGTCATGAGCGGGTCGAGCTGCATCCAGAACGGTTGCAGGTTGGCGATGACGCCGAGCGCGTCGAACCGCGCCAGGTCGGCCGCGTCGACGAGTTGCGCGTGAGCGATGACCGGACGGCGGTCGCGACTCGGATTCACTCGCTCGGTGACGGCGACGGCATCGAGGGCGACCCGCACCGCCGCGTCCCCGATCGCGTGGAAGTGCAGTTGAAAGCCGTCGGCGTCGAAGGCCGTGGCGGCGCGGGCGAGCTCGTCGGCCGACCACACCGGCTGGCCGTGGCCGCACGAGGTGTCGGCGTAGGGTTCCAGCAGCGCGGCGGTGCGGTTTTCCACGACACCGTCGACGAAGAACTTGACCGTGTTCGCGGTGAGCCATGCGTTGCCGCTGTGCTCGACGGCGCGGCGAAGCTCGGCGAATTCGGCACGTTGCTGCTGCCACCGCTCGGGAACCGCGCGCGGGGCCAGGTCGGTGCGCAGCTTCAACCGGTTCTCGCGTGCCGCCCGGAGGTACGCGGCGGCCTGTTCCGGATCCACCCAGGCGTCCTGGATCCAGGTCACTCCCGCGGCGGCATAGACCCGGGCCGCGTCGTCGAGCGCGGTCGCGAGACTGTCCGTGTCCGGTTCCCCGGCACGATCCAGCACGAGATCACAGGCGTGCCACTCGCGCAACGTGCCCGCGGGCGTGCCGTCGGGCCGACGAACGATGGAACCGATCGTCGGGTCGGGTGTGGACTCGGTGATGCCGGCCCGTCGCAGAGCTTCGCTGTTGCACCACACGGTGTGGTAGTCGAAGGCGCGCAGCACCACGGGCCTGTCGGGAACCGCGGCATCGAGCCAGCGCGCGTCGAACTCGCCCCGCGGGGCCAGCGTGGGGTCGTAACTTCCCGCGACGATCCACTCCCGCTCGGGATGCTCGCCGGCCCACCGGGCGACCTCCTCGACGACCGCCGCCACGCTCTCGAGCTCGCCGATGCGTGGCCCCTGGAATTCCAGCGCACCGAAGATCGGGTGGGCGTGGCCGTCGCCGAAGGACGGCATCACCACACCCCCTCGGAGGTCGACGACCTCGTCGGCCTGTTCCAGCAGGGACAGCGCCGGGTCACCGAGGGCCACGATCCGGCCCTCGCGGATCGCCAACGCGGATTCGGCCGCACCGCCGTCGAAGTCGGGCAACACCGGCCCGCCGGTGAAGACCGTCAGGTCGGGCACGCCTGGCCTTCCGGGTTCACCCACCGGAACAGCTCGGCCTTGGCGATCTTGCCGGTGGCCGTCGTCGGCAGCTCCTCGACCAGTCGGATCACCGGCACCTTGTACGGCGCCATGTTCTCGCGCGCCCAGGTCCTCAGCAGTTCGGCTTCCAGCGTGGCCTCCGGATCCGGCTGGACGAACGCGACCGGAACCTGTCCGGTGTTCGGGTCCTCGCGCGGGACGACGCCGACAGCGGCCACGCCCTCGGCTCGGCCCAGCAGCGTCTCCACCTCGGCCGGGAACACGCTCATCCCGTTGACCTTGATCATTTCCTTGTTTCGCCCGAGGTAGTGCAGACAGCCCTGCTCGTCGAACACCCCGACGTCGCCGGTGCGCAGCCAGCCGTTGTCCAGCGCCTCGGCGGTGGCGGCGGGGTCGGCCCAGTAGCGCCGCAGCAACGACGGGCTGCGCACGACGATCTCACCGTGCTCGCCGAGCGGCAGCGGCCGCGCGGTCTCGGGCGAGACCACCATGATGTCGGTACCGGGCACGGGCAGCCCGCAGAACACCGGTTCGGAGCGCAGGTCCCGGTCCTCGTCCTGGAAACCGCGCGGGCTCGTGTCGCCGGTGTGGGTCTCGGTCATGCCGTAGGCGGCTTCGCGCAGCACGCTGTGGTCACCGGCGACCTCCTGCCACCGCCGGCGCACTCCGGGAGTCAGCTTGCGCGCCACCGACATCGCCAGCGGAGCGTCCAGAGCGGACAGGTCGGTGGTGCCGATGTCGGGCTGGTCGAGCAGTTCGAGGTAGTCGTCGACGAGACCGAGCAGGGTGCCTACCCGGTAGTGCTCAAGGGCGGTGAGCACGGCGCGCGGATCCCACCGGTTGAGCAGCACGCAGGTGCCTCCGGTGACGATCGGTACGAGAACGCCGCCGTCCTCCCCGGCGATCCAGAAGATCGGAACGTAGGTCAGGCTCGTCGACGGGTGCTCGACGCCCTGGGCCGCGGCCATCGTGGCCGCCGTGTAGAGCATGCCGCGCTGGGTGTGCTCGCAGCCCTTGGGCATCCCGGTGGTGCCGCCGGTGTAGTTCAGCGCGGCCAGCGCGTCGAGCTCCGCGACCGGGTGTTGCCACCGGGGGCGGTCCAGCGCCTGCCACCAGCCGCTGCGCTGGAGTCGTCCGTCGGGCAGGGGCGGCAGCGGCAGTGTCGGCTCTCGCGGCAGCGCGTCCTCCAGCGAGGTGACCAGGACTTCGCGCAGGCAGGTGTCCGCGCGGACGGCTTCGACCACCGGGGTCAGCGAGTCGAGTGTGACCACGACCTCGACACCGGCGTCACGGAGTTCGTGGCGCAGCTCGTGCTCGCGGAAGAGCGGATTGATCGGCACGTGGACGGCTCCGAGCTTGAGGATGCCCATCATCGCGACGACGAACTGCGGACAGTTGGTCAGGTGCACGCCCACCCGGTCGCCCCGGTGCACGCCCACAGAGTCGAGCCAGTGCGCGAACCGGTCGGAGAGCTCGTCCAGCCGGGCGTAGCTGATCTCGTCGCCGTAGAACACGATGGCGGTGCGCTGCCCGGCGTGCCGCGCCCAGTGCCGCAGGTGCTCGGTGATCGCGATCTCGCCGAGCGGGTACTCCACCTCGGCGGCGACTCCGGGTGGTCGGGCGGAGTCCTGCCGCTCCCGCAGCTCGGTCAGGTGCCTGATCGTCTCGTCGCTGTCGGCCGTCATCGATCTGCCTCCCGGGTGTCGGTGTCGGGATCGTGCTCGATGCCCAGTAGTCGCAAGTACAGCACAACGAGATGCCCCACGATCCGCTCGCGACTGCCGGGATCGGCGACCACCATCGGTGCGAACCGGGTGATCATGCCGGACGCGGCCGTGGCGACGATGTCGGCCGGAGCGGACGGTCGTGCGAGGCCGTCCCGCACCAGCCGCTGGACGTAGCGGGTCGCGCGCTTGAGCAACCGCGTCCGGATATCCGACCACAACGTGCGGATGTGCTCGTCGGACAGCGCCTGGTGCTCCAGCACCGTGATGAAGGCCAGGTTGTCGGCGTAGACGGCCAGGAAGTCACCCGTGGTCGCCTCGGCCACCGCGACCGGGTCGGTGGGATCGACCCCGTGAGCTTCCTGGGCGTGCAGGAACGAGTCCCGCAGCCGTTCGGCCAGGACGCGGAACACCTCGGACTTGGAGGCGAAGTAGACGTAGAAGGTGGCTCGGGAGACCTCGGCGCACAGGGTGATGCCGGCGATCGTGGTGCGGGCGTAGCCCAGTTGCTCGAACGTGAGCTTCGCGGCGTCCAGCAGCGACGCGCGGGTGGCGCTGTCGAGACGATCCCGCTCGTTGCGGACGGCCCACTCCCGTGCGGTGTTCACCCGCACACGATGTGTTGACGTTGACGCTACTGTCAACAGCCGAGCTGAGCTGGAGGTGGGGCCGTGACCGTGTCCGCTGTTTTGGTCGCCAACCGGGGCGAGATCGCGATTCGTGTCCTGCGCGCCGCCGCCGACCTCGGGCTGCGTACGGTCGCGGTGTACTCCGAGGACGACGCCACCTCCTCCCACGTCGGTAAGGCCGACGAAGCCCACGCCCTGCGGGGAGGGGGGACGGCCGCCTACCTCGACGCCGACCAGCTGATCGCTCTCGCCCGGTCCACCGGTTGTTCGATGGTGCATCCCGGATACGGGTTCCTCAGCGAAAACGCCGAGTTCGCCGCCCGGTGCTCCCGGGAGGGGCTGCGCTTCGTCGGCCCCGATCCGGAGGTGCTGCACCGCTTCGGCGACAAGCTCCGAGCCCGCGAGCTGGCCACCGAGCTCGGCGTCCCGGTGCTGCCGGGGACCACCGAGACCACGGCGCGGGCCGCCGCGGAGTTCCTGGCGGGGCTGGGGGCCGGGGGCGCGGTCATGGTCAAGGCCCTCTCCGGCGGGGGCGGTCGAGGGATGCGCCCGGCCGGGAACGCCGCGGAACTGGAGAGCGCTTTCGAACGGGCCGGCTCGGAGGCGCGCGGTGCTTTCGGCGACGGTGCCGTCTACGTCGAGCAGTACCTGCCGCGTGCCCGGCACATCGAGGTGCAGATCCTCGGTGACGGGCGGAAGGTCACGCACCTGGGGGAGCGGGACTGCAGCATTCAGCGTCGCAGGCAGAAGCTGATCGAGGTGGCTCCGGCCCCCGCCGTGTCGGCGGCCCTGCGCCACCGCATCACCACGGCGGCGGTGCGCATGGCCGAGCGCGTGAACTACGACGGAGTGGGGACCTTCGAGTTCCTCGTGGACACCGACTCCGAGCGGGAGGAGTCCTTCTTCCTGGAAGCCAACCCGAGGTTGCAGGTCGAGCACACCGTGACCGAGGAGATCACCGGCGTCGACCTCGTCCAGGCCCAACTCCGCATCGCCGCCGGTGCGGGACTGGACGAACTCGGACTGCACCGCGTCGAGGACCGGGAGCCGAACGCCTTCGCCCTCCAGGCCCGGGTGAACCTGGAAACGACCGGCGCCGACGGCACCGTGTATCCCGCGACGGGTACGCTGACCGCGTTCGAACCGCCCTCCGGCCCCGGTGTGCGGGTGGACTCGCACGGCTACACCGGCTACCACGTGGGCGCACGGTTCGATTCGCTGCTGGCCAAGGTCGTCGTGCAGGCACCCGGTCCGGACTTCGCGGTGGTGGCGCGTCGCGCGCACCGAGCCCTGGGCGAGTTCGTGCTCGCCGGTCCCGAGGCGAACGTGCCCCTGCTGCGAGCCGTTCTCGCTCATCCCGAGTTCGTCTCCGGTGACTACGACACCGGTTTCCTCGAACGTCACCACGACGAGCTCCGCGCGGCGGAAAGGGCCGAGCGACCTCCCGAGCCCGCCGACGCCGTGGCGGTCGACGAGAGGTTCCCGGACGCGGTGGCGATGAAGGCTCCGACGGGAGCCGTGGTGCTCGACGTGCGGGTGGGGCCGGACGAGCCGGTGCGGCGCGGGCAGCCGCTGGTCGTGCTCGAAGCGATGAAGATGGAACACGTCGTCGCCGCCACCGGCGACGGCACCGTCCGCCACGTGGCCGTCCACAAGGGATACCAGGTCGACACCGGTACACCGATGGTGTTCCTGGCGGAGCGGGACGCGGAGTCGTCGCCGGAGGAGGCCACCGACGCTCCCGACGTGGACGAGATCCCCCCGAACCTGCACCAGGTTCGTCGACGCCACGCCGTCGGCCTCGACGAGGCCCGGGCGCAGGCGGTGGAACGCAGGCACGGAACGGGGCGGCGCACCGCGCGGGAGAATCTGCGCGACCTCTGCGACGAGGGGACCTTCGTCGAGTACGGAGCGCTGACCGTGGCCGCCCAGCGGCGGCGTCGGCCCGTGTCCGAGCTGATCGAACGGACCCCGGCCGACGGGCTCGTCGCCGGTGTCGGCCACGTCAACGGTGAGCGGTTCGGACCTGACCGCAGCCGCTGCGTCGTGATGTCCTACGACTACACGGTCCTGGCCGGGACCCAGGGACTGCTCAACCACCGCAAGACCGACCGGATGCTGGAGGTCGCCGAACGCAAGCGGTTGCCGGTGGTGCTGTTCGCCGAGGGTGGAGGTGGGCGTCCCGGAGACACCGACACCACCTCCGTGTCGGGACTGGACGTGTCCTCGTTCCAGACCTTCGGCCGCCTCAGCGGCCTGGTCCCGTTGGTCGGCATCGTCGCGGGTCGGTGCTTCGCGGGCAACGCGGCGCTGCTGGGCTGCTGCGACGTCGTCATCGCCACCCGGGACGCCACCATCGGCATGGGCGGTCCCGCCATGATCGAAGGTGGTGGGCTCGGGTCGTTCGCCCCCGAGGAGGTCGGGCCCAGCGACGTGCAGTCGGCCAACGGGGTGATCGACGTCCTCGTCGACGACGAGGCCGAGGCGGTCGCCGTCGCGAAGCGCTACCTGTCCTACTTCCAGGGCGACGTCGCCGAGACCGAGTGCGCCGACCAGCGGCTCCTGCGACACGTGGTTCCGGAGAACCGTCGCCGTGTCTACGACGTGCGCACCGCCGTCGACGGTCTCGCCGACACCGGATCGGTGCTGGAGCTGCGCCGCGCCTTCGCCCCCGGTGCCGTGACGGCCCTGGTTCGCGTCGAGGGCCGCCCCCTCGGACTCGTCGCCAACGATCCCGCCCACCTCGGTGGTGCCATCGACCGCGACGCCGCCGACAAGATGGCCCGGTTCCTGCGGCTGTGCGAGGCGTTCGGACTCCCGGTGATCTCGCTGTGCGACACGCCGGGGTTCA
Organism: Halosaccharopolyspora lacisalsi; assembly: GCF_014137975.1. Lineage (GTDB taxonomy): Bacteria > Actinomycetota > Actinomycetes > Mycobacteriales > Pseudonocardiaceae > Halosaccharopolyspora > Halosaccharopolyspora lacisalsi. The sequence goes on from NZ_JACGWZ010000002.1 coordinate 348,237, forward strand.
TGGTCGGTCCCGAGTCCGAGAGGACGGCCACCGTGCGCCACTTCAGCCGGTTGTTCGTCACCGGTGCCAACCTGACCGTGCCGATGTGCACGATCGTGCTGCGCAAGGGCTACGGACTCGGTGCGCAGGCCATGGCGGGCGGAAGCTTCGCGGCGCCGACGGCGACCGTGTCCTGGCCCACCGGGGAGATCGGTGCGATGGGTCTGGAGGGATCGGTCCGGCTGGGGTACCGGCGCGAACTGGCCGACATCACCGACCCCGAGCAGCGACAACGGGAGTTCGACCGGCTGGTCGACGAGGCGTACGAGCAGGGCAAGGCCCTCAACGCCGCCTCGGTGTTCGAACTCGACGACGTCATCGATCCCGCCGACACCCGCACCTGGATCACCGAAACCCTCGCCGGAGGTAGCCGCGGGCGTCCCCACCCGGCCAAGCGCGTCCCCTACGTCGACACCTGGTGACGGGCACGTCGAGCCGGGGAGGCCTGGCGGGACCTCCCCGGCTCGTCACGGCGTTACCTGTCCGGTGCTGCCGAAGCTCGATTCGTCGCAGTAGTCGGTGATGCCGTCCCGGTACAGGCACACGATCACGCGAACGGACTGGTTTTCCGCGATGTCGCTGTTCTCGACGTAGTAGCAGCCGTCGCTGGATCTCGGATCCCGCATCCCGAGAAGATACCTCCCGCTGCGGTGCTGGAGGTAGGCGACCGCGCCGTACCCGTCCGCCTGAATGTCGCAGACGTAGAGCTCGTCGCCGTGGTCCTCGAAAAAAGCCCTACCGTCGGATTTCCGTCGTCGGTGTAGAGCCATCCGATGTTCGCCGGGCCGGCGACGGCGGTTCCGCCGCCGAGCGGCAGACCTGCGGTCATGGCTACCATCGCGGTCAGTGTCCTGATTCTCATTGTTCCTGCGTCGTTCGTTTTGCGGCGACGACTCGCGGAACACCCGCGACGCGGTGGGAATTGAGGGATCGCCCCGATTTGATCGACGCGGACGGGATTTCTGATCGCGCTATCTGAATTCTCGTTCCGCGCTCGACGTAATCTATAATTCCCGGTCTTCGGGAGAAGGGCAAAGCTTCCCACGTGTGGATCCCCGATCTCTTTCGGGAGCGCTGTCGTCACGTAGCGATGTCGCGGACGGGACGACGACCTCCGGCGAGGGAGGGAGGTGGCGGAGGCGGACGGGAATCGAACCCGCCTGACCGAGGTACTCGGCCACGTCGGTTTTGAAGACCGCGGGGGCCACCAGGCACCCTTACGCCTCCACGATCAAGTGTACGAGAGATGCCGATCAGGCGCGCGTGGCCTAGCGTCGGCCCATGACCGATCTCGATGCCCCGGCGATCCCCACCTACCGGCTGAGTCAGTACGCCCACGGCGGTGGCTGCGCCTGCAAGATCCCACCCGGTGAACTGGAGTCCGTGGTTGCCGGCCTCCGGCAGGATCAACCGGAACAACTGCTGGTCGGCCTCGACGACGGCGACGACGCGGCGGCCGTGCGCATCGAGGGCGGCACCGCCGTGCTGTCCACGGCCGACTTCTTCACCCCCGTCGTCGACGACCCCTACGACTGGGGGCGGATCGCGGCGGCCAACGCCCTGTCCGACGTCTACGCGATGGGTGGTCGTCCGGTGGTCGCGGTGAACCTGCTGTCGTGGCCCCGCGAGGTGCTGCCCTTCGAGCTGGCCCGGGAGGTGCTGCGGGGCGGCGCCGACGTCGGGAGGCAGGCGGGATGCCCGGTCGCGGGCGGGCACAGCGTCGACGATCCCGAACCGAAGTACGGCATGGCCGTGACCGGGGTCGGTGCCCCGGAGTCATTGCTGCGCAACGACTCCGGACGTGCCGGGCTGCCGTTGTCGTTGACCAAGCCCCTGGGCATCGGGGTGCTCAACAACCGGCACAAGGCCACCGGCGAGGTCTCGACCGCGGCGGTGGCGACGATGACCACGCTCAACGCCCGTGCCGCCGAGGACGCCGTCGCGGCGGGGCTGCGGTGCGCCACCGACGTGACGGGTTTCGGGCTGCTCGGACATCTGCACAAACTCGCCCGCGCCAGCGGTGTCTCCGCGGTCGTGGACTCCTCGGCCGTGCCCTATCTGGACGGTGCTCGACAGGCGCTCCGCGACGGGTACGTCAGCGGCGGTACCCGGCGCAACCTGGACTGGGTGCGTCCGCACGTCGATCTGTCGGCCATCACGGACGACGAAGCCCTGCTGCTGGCCGACGCCCAGACCTCGGGAGGGCTGCTGGTGGCGGGGGAGGTTCCGGGAGCACCTGTGATCGGTGAGCTCGTGGCGCGCGGCGAGCACTCGATCACTGTGCGGTGAACTCCTCGGTCGCCTCCGCGAGACCGCGCGAGGTGCCGTCGATCACCTCGGTCAGCAGGTCGCGCAGGGGAGCGCCGTCGGTGCGGACCAACCACGCGTGCATGGCCGAGCCGAAGCAACTCACCAGTGTCATCGACCACGCGCCGGGGCGCGGGTCGGTCGCTGCGTCGGTGCCCAGGTGCTCGGTGACCAGCTCCGTGACATCGCGCATCCAGCGTTGGCGCAGCAGGTGCAGCTCGTAGTCGCCGGTGTTCTCCAGTGACTGAAGCAGCTCGGCACGCAGCAGGTGTTGTTCGCGGTCGGCTTCCATGCGCTCGGCGGCGTCGAGCATCGCCGCCGTCAGCGAGCGCATCGGGTGCTCCTGCGTCGATCGCTTTCGCAACGTGAGGCGCATCTGCTCGAGTTCGCCGGTGAGATCGCCGAACAGGACCGCGTCCTTGCTCGGGAAGTACCGGAAGAACGTCCGCGGAGCGATGTCGGCCGCATCGGCGATCTGCTCCACCGTCGTGGCGTCGAAGCCCTGCTCGGTGAACAGCCGCAGCGCGGCCTCCTCGATCCCCGCCCGTGTGCGGGCGGCCTTGCGCTGGCGTCGTCCTCCGCACTCGGCGGTGTCGGTTTCCACCGGAACCGTTGTCATGACGACAGGTTGGTGCCGTACGCGCCCAGAAGTCAACTGTGCCTATCGTCACCAATGACAAATGGCAGTACTGACATATTATGGGTGCGTCGGAGGGAGCACGTGTGTCTGCAAGCAAGGCGGCCGAAGGTCCATCGGCGGGGTCGCCGACAACGGGGGAACGAGCGGCATTAGCCGAGGGCATCGACGCGATGGTTTACCGGCGGCGGTGGGCCACGCTGCTCGTGCTGTGCCTGGCGCTGTCGGCCACCATGCTCGCCAACACCTCGTTGAGCGTGGCCCTGCCCATGCTTTCCCGCGACCTGGGCTCTTCCACGGCCCAACAGCAGTGGTTCTCCAATGCCTACGCCCTGGTCTTCGCCGGGCTGCTGTTCACCACCTCGGCCATCGCCGACCGCTATGGCCGCAAGCGGATGTTGCAGCTCGGGCTCGTCCTGTTCGGCGCGGTCTCGCTCTACGTCTGGCTGTTCATCGACTCCAGCATCGAACTGATCGTCGCGCGCGGGTTGCTCGGGCTCGGCGGTGCGATGATCATGCCGGTGACGCTGTCGATCCTGACCAGCGTCTTTCCCAGCGGGGAACGCACCAAGGCAGTGGGGATCTGGGCGGCGGTCTCCGGTGCGGGCAGCGCGCTCGGCCCGGTGATCGCGGGCCTGCTCATCCAGTACTACTCCTGGGAGTCGGTCTTCGCGATCAACGTCCCCGTCGTGATCGTGGCCGTGCTGGCCGGGATCCGGTACATCCCCAGCCGCACCGGCCGCGAGGGCGGGCACGGCGGACTCGACCTGCTCGGTGCTCTGCTGTCCACGGCGGGCATCGCGCTGGTCGTCTACGCGCTCATCCGGGCTCAGGAAGTCGGGTGGACGTCCCCGCAGACACTGATCATGGTGGCGATCGGTCTCGTGTTCGTCGGCCTGTTCGTGGCCTGGGAACGGCACGTGTCCGATCCGATGCTCGACGTCCGGTTGTTCCGCAACAGCGGGTTCTCCGCCTCGGCGGTCGCGTTGACCCTGGTGTTCTTCGCGATGATCGGGGTGTTCTTCTCGCTGAGCCAGACCCTGCAGATCGTCTACGGGTACTCGCCGCTGAGCGCCTCGACGGCCATGCTGCCCATGTCGATCATGATGATGATCGTGGCGCCGCAGGTGGCTCGCATCGTCGGGCGCTTCGGACCCCGGGTGACCATTTCCGGGGGGCTGGTGGTGGCCGCGCTGGGCATGGCGGGACTGAGCACGATGACGGTCGATTCCGGGTACTGGCACCTGCTGATTCCGCTGGCGCTGACGGCCACCGGCATGTCGCTGGCCATGGCCCCGGCCACCGACCAGCTCATGGCCAACGTGCCCAGGGAGCGCGCCGGCATGGGATCGGCCACCAACGACGTCACCCGCGAGGTCGGAGCGTCGCTGGGTGTGGCCGTGCTGGGCAGTGTGCTCGGCGGCAGCTACGCGGCGAGCCTGAGCGACTCCGTGGCCGGTCTGCCGGCCCAGGCCCAGGAGATGGCGACGTCGTCGCTGCCGGGCGGCATGATGGTGGCCAACTCGCTGGGCGAGCGCGGTCAGGCGCTGGCCCAGGACGTCATGACCTCGTGGATGAGCGCCTCCCAGCTGGCCTACCTGGCCGGGGCCGGGCTGATCCTGGTCGCCGCGATCGTGGCCTGGTTCTTCCTGCCCCGCACCACCGGGGGCACGGAGACCGAGACATCCTCGCACCCCGAGTCCGAGTCCGAGTCCGAGTCCGAGTCCGAGTCCGTGGATGGGGACGTCTCGGCGCGCTGATCATCGACAGCGCTCGTGGCGGACGCGTTCGCCGAGTCCGTAGAATGGAGTTCTCAACTACTGTGTCCGGTCCCGTGACGGGGCCGGGCACGCTCCTCCGAGAGGTGCAACATGATCGGATTCATCGTCGCCGGAGTGGTCATCGGTGCCCTGGCGCGTCTGATCAAGCCCGGTAAGCAGAACCTCGGCATCCTGGCAACCCTGCTGTTGGGGCTCGTCGGCTCCGTTGTCGGAGGTGTGGTGGCGAACCTGCTGGGGACGGGAGGCGTTTTCGAGCTCAACGTGCTCGGTTTCGTCGTCGCCGTCGTCGTCTCGGTCGCCCTGATAGGCAGTGCGGAGAGCATCGCCGGGTCACGCCGCAAACGCGAGGTCCACTGAGTTCCGGTTTCGCGCGAAACCGGGTAACCACTGAACATTAGTCGAGGCTTACCTCGTGTGATGGCCGGTGCGGAGGCTGGTCAGGAATTCGTTCCATCGGGTGGGGGTGAACACCGGCGCGCCGCCGGCGGGATCCTTTCGAGTCCCGCGTCACCACGGCCCGGTCACCGAGGGCGACCTCCACGCAGTTGGTTTGTGTGCTGCTGCTCTTGCGCCAGCTCGCTCGGGTTCAGCCCGCCGAGATGGCGCTCGGAGGGTCTTGGATTCGCTGCTTCGCGTGCGGCCGGTTTCCGGGGAGAGACCAGCCGCACACGGGGTTCGCGGGACTTGGTGGAGAACCCGCGCTCAGAGGACGACGGGAGTTCGCAGAGTCCGCGGTTGCGGAACGAGGGGCGTCGACGGAGGTCGTTCGCGGGCACGTCCAGCGTGAGGTCGGGGAAACGACGCAACAGGGTTTCGATCCCGGTTTCCGCTTCCATCCGTGCCAATCCGACACCGAGGCAGAAAAGCGGGCCGTGACCGAATCCGAGGTGCGGATTGGGATCGCGGGTGAGGTCGAGCGCGTCGGGATCGGTGAAGCGGTCGGGATCGCGGTGGGCCGAGGCCAGTGACAGCATCACCGTGTCTCCGGCAGGAACGGTGGTCCCACCGATGTCGACGTCGGCCACGGCGAAGCGCCGGATCGCCAGCTGCGGCGGTGGGTCGAAGCGCAGCAACTCCTCCGCGGCGGTGGGCATCAATCGGGGGGTCGGACCGCAGCGCGGCCAGCTGTTCGGGATGGGTCAGCAGGGCGGCCATCCGGTTGCCCAGCGAGTTGACCGCGTTCTCGTAACCGGCGAACAGCACCACGAACGCCATCGAGGTCAGTTCGTCCCCGGTGAGCCGGTCCTGTTCGTCGCGGGCGGTGATCAGCGCGCTGAGCAGGTCCTCACCCGGTTCGGTCCGCTTGGCGCCCACGAGCTCGACGAGGAAGCGGTGCAGGGAGCCGAGGGCATCGCGGGCGCGGCTCGGGACGGTCGGGATCGGGAGCCAGCAGCTCGTCGGTCCAGGCCCGGAAGTTCGGCCGGCCCCGGTCGGGCACGCCGAGCAGTTTGCGGATGACGGTGATCGGCAGCGGCCCCGCCAGGTGCTCCATCAGGTCGACCCGCTCGTACGAGTCCATGGCCCCGACCAGGTCGTCGGCGATGCTCTGCACGCGGTCCCGCAGGTGCTCGACGCGGCGGGAGGTGAAGGCCTTCGACACCATGCTCCGCAACCTCGTGTGCTCCGGCGGGTCCGTGTTGAGCAGGTTGGTGTCCAGTGCGGGTGGTAGGGAGAAACCGCGATAGCCGTTGTAGGAATTCTCCTTGCTTACCGACAGCCGGGAGTCGGCCAGCGCGGTCCGCACGTCGTCCTAGCGGATGACCAGCCACACGGGTGCCCCGTCCGGAGTCCGGGCACGGTGCACCGGCCCCCGCTCGCGCAGGCGGGCGTAGGCCGAGTGCGGATCCGCCAGGAACTCCTCGTCGAACAGGACCGGGTCGTCGGCGGGATGTGGCACAGCGTTGCGACCTCCCGGGAAGACGGTACGAGGCACCCGCCGAATTCCTACAGTCCCATGGCGGTGGTGAGGTAGGCGGGAACCCGCGGGGCGATGGTGATCAGCAGTAGCCACGCGGCCAGCGGTGTGAACACGACCGTGGTCAGTCCCTTCTCCACGGAGCCGCCGGCGCGGAACCGCAGGAACGCGGGGAGTCGGATCTCGTACCAGGTCTCCCCGGCGATCGGCAGCGGGAACAGGAACGGGCATCCGGCCTTGGTGATCGCGTCTCCCAGGCAGTGCACGAAGCACCCGAGACCGATGAGTATCCCGATCGGTCCGGCCAGGTCGTTCATCGCGGCCACGGGACCGGCATCGCTGAGCGCCATCGGCACGGCCGCCGCGACGACGGGCGCGGCGACCCAGTGGCCGAACTGGGCCTGGGCCAGCAGCAGGCAGAACAGCACCGGCAGGAGCACGGCCGCGAACCCGGCGGTCGGATGCCAGGACGCCGCCAGCTGCGAGCCGAACCCGACCAGCGCGCCGAGCAGCGCGGCGAAGAGCAGCGAATGGGTCATGTGCCGGTGGGTGCCGTCGCAGTTCTCGTCGCGAGGACCCTTGGTCGCCTCGTACAGCCGGGCCGAGCAGGCCCGCAGCCCCTTCGACAGGCCGCGGGTCATCCAGCCGAGTCGTCGGGTCGCGGTCGCTCCCGGGTGATCCAGGTCCGGCAACAGCGCGGCGCCGGACGCCACGGTCCCCCCGAGGATCACGCCCGTCGGGTTGGTCACTCCCACCGCGGGCGCGGCGGCCAGTCCGGCGCACAAGCCGGTGATCGCGTGTCCTGCGCGCATCATGCGGCATCACCGGCACCACGACCGGCCTCGCGGACAACGGTTCTGTCACGACGGCGCACGTCGCCTCCTTCGAACGGTGAACAGTACTGATCATCTTCCTGCATACGGTCACGTCGCTGTGGACCGGTGCCACCCGTACGGGTGAACTCCCGGGGCACGGCGCCACGGACGGAACCGAATTGCACGTGGTTTCCGTGGGACGCAGGGTGGGTACCTGCCGGAAGGTGGTGATGTTGCGTGCGTGAGTGGTTGCGCTGGCCAGTACTGCGTCAGCTGTCGGGTTCGGACTTTCTCGGGCGCGGCCGTGCCGCGCGTTCACCCAGTGCCGACGAACCCGCCCGCATCGAGAACGCCGACTCGGTCGTCCGGTCGGTCTGTCCGTACTGCGCGGTGGGCTGCGGGCAACGGGTCTTCGTGCGGGACGGCGAGGTCACCCAGATCGAGGGTGACCCGGACTCGCCGGTCAGCCGGGGGCGACTGTGTCCGAAGGGCTCGGCCAGCAGACAGCTGGTGACCTCACCGAGCCGGCAGACCAAGGTGCGCTACCGGCGCCCGCACGGCACCGAGTGGGAGGACCTCGACCTCGACACGGCCGTGGACATGATCGCCGACCGGGTGCTGGCCACCCGGGACGAGACCTGGGAGCAGACCGACGAGCAGGGCAGCCTGCTGCGTCGCGCGATGGGCATCGCGAGCCTCGGAGGAGCGACCCTCGACAACGAGGAGAACTACCTCATGAAGAAGCTCTACACCGCCCTCGGCGCGATCCAGGTCGAGAACCAGGCCCGCATTTGACACTCCTCCACGGTTCCCGGTCTGGGAACCTCGTTCGGGCGCGGAGGGGCCACGACCTTCCAGCAGGACCTGCAGAACTCCGACTGCATCGTGATCCAGGGTTCCAACATGGCCGAGGCGCACCCGGTCGGGTTCCAGTGGGTGATGGAGGCCAAGCGGCGCGGGGCCAAGGTCTTCCACGTCGACCCGCGGTTCACCCGGACCTCGGCGATGGCCGACCAGCACCTCGCGTTGCGCGTCGGCACCGACATCGCCTTCCTCGGCGGACTGGTCCACTACGTGCTGGAGCGGGACCGGTACTTCCACGACTACGTCGTCAACTACACCAACGCCCCGTTCATCGTCGGTGAGCAGTTCCGGGACACCGAGGACCTGGAGGGACTGTTCTCCGGGTTCGACGCGTCGGCGGGCGGTTACAAGACCGAGAGCTGGCAGTACGAGGGCACCGAAGCGTCCCCGTCGGCGGGGCGGCGCGACCAGTGGCAGAAGTCGGGTCAGCCGCAGGAGGGCGAGACCAGCTCGCACGGCCGCGAACGCGCCTCCAGCGGACCCGAGCGGGCGGGTTCGGGCGGACCCGTCTACCCCGGTTCACCCGAGAGCGACCCGACGCTGACCCATCCGCGGTGCGTGTTCCAGGTCCTCAAGCGGCACTTCGCCCGGTACACCCCCGAGATGGTCGCCCAGGTGTGCGGGATCTCGGAGGAAGCTTTCACCGAAGTGGCCGAGGCACTGGTGACGAACTCGGGGCCGGAGCGCACGAGCGCGTTCGCCTACTCCGTGGGCTGGACACAGCACACCGTGGGCGTGCAGTACATCCGCACGGCCTCGATCCTGCAGCTGCTGCTGGGCAACATCGGGCGACCGGGTGGCGGGATCCTGGCGCTGCGCGGGCACGCCAGCATCCAGGGCTCGACCGACATCCCCACCCTGTTCAACCTGCTGCCCGGCTACATCCCGATGCCGCAGGCCCACACCAACGAGGACCTCCAGTCCTTCGCCGAGGCCGACGGAGCCACCAAGGGGTACTGGGGCAACATGCGCAGCTACCTGGTCAGCCTGCTCAAGGCCTGGTGGGGCGACAACGCCACGGCCGACAACGACTACTGCTTCGACTACCTGCCCCGCCTCACCGGTGACCACGGCACCTACCAGACCGTGGTGGACCAGATCGAGGGGCTGGTCAAGGGGTACTTCGTGATCGGCCAGAACCCCGCCGTGGGCAGCTCCAACGCGCGGCAGCAGCGCCTGGGACTGGCCAACCTGGAGTGGCTGGTCGTGCGGGACTTCAACATGATCGAAACGGCCACGTTCTGGAAGGACGGCCCCGAGATCGAGAGCGGTGAGCTGGCGACCGAGGACATCGGCACCGAGGTGTTCTTCCTGCCCGCGGCCGCTCACACCGAGAAGGAGGGCACCTTCACCAACACCCAGCGGATGCTGCAGTGGCACCGCAAGGCGGTGGAGCCTCAGGGCGACCAGCGCAGTGATCTGTGGTTCTACTACCACCTCGGTCGGCGCATCCGCGAAAAGCTCACCGGGCGCCGGCCCGAGCGCACCGCCGAACAGCGGGAGCGTGACCGGTCGGTCCTGGAGCTGACCTGGGACTACCCGACCGAGGGGCCGATGGCCGAACCGAGTCCCGACGCGGTCCTGCGGGAGATCAACGGCACCGGACCCGATGGTGAATCGCTGTCGGGCTACACCCAGCTCGCCGACGACGGTTCGACCCGTTGCGGCTGCTGGATCTACTGCGGCGTCTACGCCGACGGCGTCAACCAGGCCGACCGCCGCAAACCGGGCAACGAGCAGTCCTGGGTCGCGCCGGAGTGGGGCTGGGCCTGGCCGATGAACCGGCGCATCCTGTACAACCGCGCTTCGGCCGACCCCGACGGTCGCCCGTGGAGCGAGCGCAAGGCCTACGTCTGGTGGGACACCGAGCAGGAGCAGTGGACCGGCCACGACGTTCCCGACTTCGACAAGAAGAAGGCCCCCGACTACGAGCCCGATCCCGCCGCCACCGGCCCCGAAGCCATCAAGGGCGCGGAGCCGTTCATCATGCAAAGCGACGGTCGGGGATGGCTCTACGTGCCGGCGGGGCTGGTGGACGGCCCCCTGCCCGCGCACTACGAACCGCAAGAGTCGCCGGTGTCCAACCCGGTCTACCCCAACCAGCAGCGCAACCCGGCCCGGCAGATCTTCGCCCGCCCGGAGAACCGGTACCAGCCCAGCGGTGCGGAGCGGGGAAGCGAGGTCTTCCCCTACCTGTTCACCACGTTCCGGCTGACCGAGCACCACACGGCCGGAGGCATGAGCCGGTGGTTGTCGCACCTGTCCGAGCTCGCTCCCGCGATGTTCGTGGAGGTGTCGCCGGAACTGGCGGCCGAGCGCGGGCTGCGGCACCTCGACTGGGCCACGCTGGTCACCGCGCGCACCGCCATCGAGGCACGTGTGCTGGTGACCGAACGAATGCAGCCACTGCGTCTCGACGGGCGGACGCTGCACCAGATCGGTATCCCCTGGCACTGGGGCCCGAACGGTATGACCACCGGTGACGCCGCCAACGAACTGCTCGGCGTCGCACTGGACCCCAACGTGCACATCATGGAGACCAAGGCGAGTACCTGCGACATCCGGCCGGGACGCCGGCCCCGTGGTGTCGAACTGGCCCCCTTCGTCGCCGAGTACCGCCGACGAGCCGGCATCACCGAACTCACCGGAACCGAGCACGCCGACGATCCGAGCCTGACCGGCCGGGATGAACGTGAGAGGGGAAACGAGAATGAGCGCTGACGGGGACAACCGGCTCAGCGGACCGCTGGCCGATCCGGCCGTCGAGGCCGGTTATCCCCCCGAGCACCCCGAGCGCGTCGGGTTCTTCACCGACACGAGCGTGTGCATCGGCTGCAAGGCCTGCGAGGTCGCGTGCAAGGAGTGGAACCTGCTGCCGGAGGACGGCCTGGAGCTCTCGGGCATGTCCTACGACAACACGCAGGATCTCGGGGCCACCACCTGGAGGCACGTCGCCTTCGTCGAACAGCGCATCGACACCACCACGAGGGAAACCGTCGACATCGGGATGCCTGATATGACGCGGCCCGGTGATTCCTCCACGGCAGCGGTGGATCCGACGGAGGACGCGGCGACCCAGATCCGCTGGCTGATGTCCTCGGACGTGTGCAAGCACTGCACCCACGCGGCCTGCCTGGACGTCTGCCCGACGGGGGCGCTGATCCGGACCGAGTACGGGACCGTCATGGTCCAGGACGACGTCTGCAACGGATGCGGCTACTGCGTCCCGGCGTGCCCGTACGGTGTGATCGACACTCGGCCGGACACCGGCGGGGCCTCCAAGTGCACGATGTGCCAGGACCGGTTGGGGGCGGGGGAGACACCCGCGTGCGCGGCCGCCTGCCCGACCGAGTCCATCCAGTACGGACCGCTGGACGAGCTTCGCGACCGCGCCGCTCAGCGCGTCGACGAGCTGCACGAGCAGGGGGTGACCGAGGCCCGCCTGTACGGTCACGAACCGACCGACGGCGTGGGCGGCGACGGTGCCTTCTTCCTGCTGCTCGACGAGCCCGAGGTGTACGGACTGCCTCCGGACCCGGTCGTGACGACACGGGACCTGCCGTCGATGTGGAAGCACGCCGCCGGCGCGGCGCTGACCGCCGCTGTCACCATCGCCGCCTGCTTCGTCGGAGGCAAGCGATGAGCCGACCGGACGACAGTGCTGAGCGTTCCGCCGAAGCCGGGAACGACTTCCGCTCCTACTACGGTCAGCCGATCATCAAAGAACCGACGTGGAAGGTGCCCGACGTCCCGGCCTACCTCTACCTCGGCGGACTGGCCGGGGCTTCGTCGTCCATGGCGGTACTGGCCGAGCTGACCGGCCGAACGCACCTGAACCGGACCGGGCGCGTCGCGGCCGCGGTCGGCTCGACCGCCAGTGTCGTCGCCCTGATCCACGACCTGGGTCGCCCCGCCCGGTTCCTGAACATGCTGCGCGTGTTCAAGCCGACCTCACCGCTGAGCGTCGGCTCGTGGATCATCGCGCCGTTCTCCTCGCTGACGGCTGCTGCCGCGGCCAGTGAGATCACCGGTCGGCTGCCCCTGATCGGCAGGCTCACGTCGATCTCGGCGAGTGTGCTGGCGCCCGCGATGACCACCTACACCGCCGTCCTGCTCTCGGACACCGCGGTGCCGGGGTGGCACGAGGTTTACCGCGAGCTTCCGTTCGTGTTCGCGGGGAGTGCGGTCTCGAGCGCGGGCGCGGTGGGGATGCTGGCCACGCCCAGGGGCGAAGCCGCTCCCGCTCGTCGGATGGCACTGGCGGGGTCGGCACTGGAACTCGCCGCCAGTCACCGCATGGAACAGCGGGCGGGCGTGATCGGTGAGGTTTATCGCGAGGGCAGGTCCGGCAAGGTCGTGCGCGCGGCGAAGGTGCTGACGTGCGTGGGTGCGGGTGCCGCACTGCTGGCCCGGCGCAGCCGGGTCGCGGCGATCGGGGCCGGACTGTGCCTGACAGCGGCCAGCGCCGCCACCCGCTACGGCATCTTCGAAGCCGGACGGGTCTCGGCTCGCGATCCCAAGTACACCGTCGTTCCCCAACGCGAGCGCCTGGCGAACGAGGGAGCCGCGAGCGGCTGACCGGCCGGGAGGATCAGGACTCGTCGGCCAGGGTGAGCAGTCGGGTGACGGTGTTCCAGTTGCGGCCCGTGGCGGTGACGTCGAAGTGCTTTTCGAGGAAGGCGTTGGTGAGCCGGGTTCGGCGTAGTCCGTCCGGGCACCACAGGTAGAACTCGCGGCCGACGATCCGGAACCGATCGGGGGCGAACTCGGCCGGGTTCAGCTCGTCGATCCGGTGCGGTGCGGGAGCTTCGCCGAGGAATGTCACGAGATGCCGCGCCGGATCGTCGACCACCTCCCGCAGCGGATCACGCGCGACGATCTCGGCGAGTTCGTCGCGCGTGCGTACCAGTACCGGAACGCGCACCCCGAGCTCTCCGGCCAAGTGCTCCGCGACGTCGCGTTCCGCCCGGTCCGGTGTGGTTCCGGCCGTGAACACGACGTTGCCGCTTTGCAGGTGCGTCCTGATCGCCTCGTACCCGAGCTGCCCGAGGGACTCCCGCAGTTGAGCCATGCTCATCCTGTTGCGGTTGCCGAGGTTGATCCCGCGAAGCAGCGCGATCTGTCGCGTCATGCACGTGTCCTCCTTGCGGCGCTTGCACGTCGGTCGGGGCGGGTGGTTCACGCCGGTCGGTGCACCCCCGGGGTCGCACCCGCTCCGGACCTCGGGTGGACGCGACAGGTCCGCTTCGGCGGCGCCGTTGTGGTTGACGACGTTTCCCGAGCGCGGAAAGGCCGCCGATCGTGAACGCACCACAGGATTTCACACTGCGTAGGGCCAGGTCACGGGAGCAGCCCACCGGAGCGGTTCCGTGGCGAGAAGTGGCCGTCCTCCTCGTCGCGGCCCTGGGGCTGTGCGCGCTGATCGCGCTGGTGCTCCAGCTCGGTGGACCGGACGCGCTGTTCGGTCTTCCTCCCGGTTCGTTGGCGATGTTGACCCCGACGGTCGCCGTGCTCGTCGTGGTGGGCTTGGTGAGTCGGCCGCGCAGCGTTCTCGGCGCCACCTCGCTGCGACCGCTGCGCCCCGGGGCCGTACAGCCGCGTACTGCCTGGTGGCGTTGCTGCTTTCCACGTTCGTGGGAGCCGTCATCGCTCTGGTCGCGGACGCGCTCGACGTCCAGGAACTGGACCTGGAGAACTCCTCGGTGCTGCGGCAGCGGATGGCGCTGGGCGGCTTCGCGGGTGAGCAGGGGAGTGGCTTCCCACCGGTGCTGCCGTTCCTGGGGTGGTTGCTTCTCCAGCTCGGGAGCGTCCTGTCGGTACTGGTGTTCGCCTTCGGTGAGGAGTGCGGCTGGCGCGGTTACCTGCTGCCCAAGCTGCTCCCCACCGGGATCTGGCCGATGTTGCTGCTCAGCGGAGTGATCTGGACCGCGTGGCACGCTCCGTTGATCCTCCTTCGGGACTTCGCCGCCCACTGTGCCCTGTTCCTCGTCGGCAGGGCGCTGCCGCAGGTGGTGGTCATCAGCTGGCTGCGGCTGGCCTCCGGGTCGGTCTGGGCCGCGGTCGTGTTCCACGCGAGCTCGGTGATGATCTTCACCGGTGTGGCGGCCCTGAGCGAGTCCGGAAGCGCGCTGAACCCGGCCGTGTCCCTGATGGGACGGGACCTCCCGCTCAACTGGTTCGTGATGGCGGCTGTCGCGGTGCTGCTCGCCGTCACCGGCAGGCTTCGGGCTCGCCCCGGCGATCCGGCCCTGTCCGAGGCCGCACAGCGCTGATCGAGGGCGTCCCGAAGGGTGAACGCGTCGTTTTGGCGGTGAGAGTGCCAAAACGACGCGTTCACTCGCACACCGGCACGAGACCGACGAGGTGCCTACGACGCTGCTCGACCGGCAGTCGGTGCCGCCGGAGCGAAGTCCTCGAACTTGGCGTCGGAGGCTTCCCGCTTCTCGCGCAGGCGGGCGGAGACGTCCTCGACGCCGCGCATCGCCCGCAGGACGTTGCGACCGGCGATGTGCTGTAGCTCCTCGTCCCCGTAGCCGCGACGGAGCAGCTCGGCGAACAGGGTGGGGTAGGCGGAGACGTCCTCCAGCCCCCGGGGCGTCTCGGTGATGCCGTCGTAGTCGGCTCCGATACCGATGTGCTCGGCTCCGACGCGGTCACGGATGTGGTCGACGTGATCGGCGACGTCGGCCGCGGTGGCCGGTGCCCTGTCGGTGACGTAGGACGGTACGAAAGTCACCATCACGACTCCGCCGTTGTCGGCCACGCGGTCCAGCACGTCGTCGGGCACGTTGCGCGGGTGGTCGGTCACACCCCTGGCCGAGGAGTGCGAGAAGATCACGGGCGCCTCGCTCGCGTCGAGGGCGTCGTGCATCGTCCTCGGGTGGACGTGGCTGAGGTCGACCAGCATGCCCAGCCAGTTCATCTCGGAGACCACGGCGCGCCCGAACTCGGAGAGCCCGCCGTGGCGGGGCTCGTCGGTGGCCGAGTCCGCCCAGTCGTGGGTGCTGTCGTGGGTGAGCGTGAGGTAGCGCGCCCCGGCCTCGTAGCACATGCGCAGCACGGCCGGCGAGTTGTCGAGCACGTGGCCGCCCTCCACGCCCAGCATCGAGGCGATGCGACCTCGCTCGGCGGCCCTCTCGACCTGGTCGGCGGTGGTGGCGAACTCGAACTCGTCGTACCGGTCGATCATGCGCCGGGCCGTGTCGAGCTGCTCCAGCTGCGCCTTGGTCGCCTCCGGGCCGGTCAGGTCGGTCGGGACGTAGACCGACCAGAACTGTCCACCGACCCGTCCTCGGCGCAATCGCGGGACGTCGGTGTGCATCGGCGGATCGAGCCGGCTCGTGTCCCGCCTCAGATCGATCCCGTCGAGGCGGTTTCCCGTGCGCTGACGGTACTGCCAGACCACGTCGTTGTGGCCGTCGATCAACGGCGCCCGCTCCAGGAGCTCGACGGCCCGGCGGTACTCGTGCCCGCTGTTGTCGGGGGATGCCGCCAGACTGTGCCGCGTTCCGGCGAAAAGGCCCGCGGCGGCCGCCGCGCCGGCTCCCAGGAACTCTCGTCGCTCCACGTCGCCCTCCTCGTGGTCGTGGAGTTCGAGAACACCAGAAGCGGAGGGAGTGGACAACGACCCGCTCCGTGCGTGGCGGATTTCGAAGCCGCTCAACGCGTCGAGAGGGGACTATGTACTCGGTGTATACCTCGAATGTATAGTGCTCGGCATGACGATCGGTCACACCTTGCTCGGACTGCTGGAGGGCGGGCCGCGGCATGGTTACGACCTGAAGCGGGCTTACGACGAGCGCTTCGGCCAGCACCGGTCCCTGCCGTACGGACAGGTCTACTCGACCCTGTCGCGGCTGTTGCGGGACGGTCTGGTCGACGTGGACGGTGTCGAGTCCGGCGAGGGTCCGGAGCGCAAGCGGTACTCGATCACCGAAGCGGGGGTGCGCACGCTGGAGGAGTGGTTGTCCACTCCGGAAAAGCCCGTGGCGAACCTGCACAGCACGTTGTTCACCAAGGTGGTCCTGGCGGTGGCCTCCGGCCGGGACGCCGGGGAGGTCCTCGACGCCCAGCGGCAGGCCCACCTGGAGCGGATGCGCGAGCTCACCCGGAGCAAGCGGGAAGCCGGGACCACCGACCTGCTCGTGCACGATTTCTCCCTGTTCCACCTCGAAGCCGATCTGCGATGGCTCGAACTGGCCGTGACCCGGCTCGATCAGCTCACCAAGGAGATCAGATGACCACAGATCCCGAGAGTCCTTCGGGAAGCGATCCCGTCCTGGTCGGATCCGACCTTCAGCTCTCGTTCGGGCGGACACCGGCCCTGCGCGGTGCCGGCATGTCCGTGCACGCGGGGGAGATGGTGGCCGTGATGGGGTCGTCCGGCTCCGGCAAGTCGACTCTGCTGCACTGCCTGGCCGGCATCCTCACCCCGTCGTCGGGTTCCGTGCTCCACCACGGCCGCGAGATCACCACCATGCCCGACCAGCAGCGCAGTGCCCTGCGGCGGGACGAGTTCGGTTTCGTCTTCCAGTTCGGACAGCTGGTCCCGGAACTGACCGTGGCCGAGAACGTGGCGCTGCCGCTGCGGTTGTCCGGCCACCGCCACGCCGACGGGCGCCGCCGGTCGGCGCTGTGGATGGACAAGCTCGGGGTGAGCGACGTGGCCGACCACAGGCCCGGTGAGATCTCCGGGGGCCAGGGGCAGCGTGCGGCGGTGGCCAGGGCGTTGGTGGCCGACCCGGAGGTGGTCTTCGCCGACGAGCCCACCGGCGCGCTGGACTCGATCGCGGGAGAGCAGGTGATGGCGCTGTTGGACGAGACCGCTCGGGAATCGGGCACGGCGGTGGTGCTGGTGACTCACGAGTCCCGCGTGGCCGCCTACGCCGATCGCGAGGTTCTCATCCGCGACGGGGCCGTGCGGCAGCAGGAGTCGGTGCGATGACCCGGCGCAGTTCCGCGCGAGCCCGTCTCGGTGACCTGGCACTCGGGATCCGGCTGGCTGTCGGGGGCGATCGGACTCCCTGGGGAAGGCTCCTGCTCACCGCAGTGGGGATCGGACTCGGCGTGGGCGTGCTGTTGCTGGCAGCCTCGGTGCCGACCATGAAGCAGGCTCGCGATGAGCGGCAGAACGCTCGGCAGGAGATCGCGGGGGTGCTGTCGCATTATCCCCACTCTTCGCGGTACCAAGATTCCCACGATCCCTCGATGCTGGTCACGCGTGCCTCCACCGAGTTTCGCGATCAGCGCATCCAGGGGCGGGCCCTGGAGCCCCTGAGTCCGGACGCTCCGGTCCCGCCGGGTCTGCAGCGGATTCCGGGACCGGGACAGATGGTGGTCTCTCCCGCGTTGCGGGAGTTGTTGCGCGGATCCGGTGGTGAACTGCTGAAGCCGAGACTGCCGGACCACGTCGTCGGCGTCATCGACAAGGAAGGGTTGATCAGCCCGAACGAGCTCTTCTACTACACCGGGACCACGAACCTCTCGGAGGGCGGCACGACCGTGGCGGCGGTGTATCCCGGTGACTCGCCGTCGACGAACACCAGATCGTTGTCCGGGCAGATGTGGATCATTCTGTCGTTCGGCGTGACCGTCCTGCTGGTGCCCATCGTGGTGTTCGTGGTCAGTACCACCCGGATGGCCGAGGCGGCCCGGGAACGGCGCCTGGCGGCCCTGCGGCTGGTCGGTGCGGACGGAAAGCAGATCCGCCGCATCGCTTCCGGCGAAGCACTCGTCGGCGCGGTGTTCGGTGTGCTGCTCGGGTGGGCCGTGTTCCTCGGTGGCGCCCAACTGGTCCCGCACATCACGCTGCTCGAATTCTCCACGTTCGCTTCGGACATTCGCCCTGTGTGGGAGTTTGCCGTACTGGTGACTCTCGGTGTCCCCGCTGCCGCGGTCATCACGGCACAAGCTGCCATGCGGCGCACGATCATCGAACCCCTCGGTATCGTGCGCCGGACCAAACCGAGCTCGCGCGGGATCGTGTGGCGGTTGGTCCCCATGGCGCTGGGAGTCGTGGGCCTGCTGCTGGTCGGAGCCAGTTCGGAACGCATCAGCCAGCTCCAGATTCCCTTCCTCGCCTCGATCGTACTGCTGCTCATCGGGGTGCCGCTGGTGCTGCCCTGGGCGGTCGAGCGGGTCGTGCGGTGGTCGAGCGCCCGGTCGGTGACCTGGCAGCTCGCGCTGCGGCGGTTGCAGCTCAGCAGCGGCACCGCGGCGCGGTCGGTCAGCGCGATCGCCGTCGTGCTCACCGGTGTCATCGCGCTGCAGACCGTCTTGGCCACCTCCGTGGCCACCTTCCAGGCCCAGGCCCACGACGGACCCACTCACCAGGTGGCCACTCCGTCGAGGCACGAGGTCAAGGTCAGGGGCACCCTGGAGCACCCGGGCAAGGGCATGGCGGAGTTGGCCGATGCCCTGGAAGGGCTGCCTTCGACCGGTGAGGTCGACGGCACCGCCGGGGTGCGGTTCGCGGTTCCCGAGCAGCAGAGAGGACCCCGCCGCAGCAGGTACACGGGGGCGACGATCGTCGACTGCGCCACGTTGCTCGAACGAGATGTGGTCACGCGGTGCAGTGCCGGGGACGTCTTCCAGAGCCCCGAGCACTCGCGGAGGACGCCGTCGGGAGCGATACGTCCCGGTGAACGGTTGCGGGCCACGTCCACTTACCACGGATCGGCGGGGCTCGAAGGGACTCCCGGTGAGGTCACGACCTGGCGGGCACCGGCGGAGTTGAAGCCCTTCGAGGTTTCGGAGTCGCGTCAGTACCGCTACGACATGAGTTATCTGCTGATCACACCACAGGCCGCCGAGAACATCCCGTGGTGGGCGCGCAACGTGGAGCTGGGGCTCGACTTCACCGCGTCGGCCTCTCCGGACGCGATCGAGCGGGTGCGCAACGTCGCCGCCGAGTACCTCGAATTCGCTTCCGTACGCCGCATCAGCGGGTATTCGCCACTGCCGTCGGACGATGCGATGGTTTTCCGGTTGATCCGGTACGGGTTGCTGCTCGGCACGCTGGTCGCGTTCGCCCTGATCGGCTGCGGGCTGTTCGTGACGGCGGCCGAGCAGATCCAGGAGCGGCGCCGGCCGATGGCGGTGTTGGCCGCCGTCGGCGCTCGTCGCCGCACGTTGGGGTGGTCGGCTTTCCTGCAGAACGGGGTGCCCATGCTCGTGGCCGTGGCGGTCTCCGTCGTGGTCGGGTTGTCGCTCGGGGTTCTGGTGGTGATGGTGACCTCGTTGGACAACCTGGCTTTCGATCCGCTGGGACTGCTGGGACTGGTGGGAATCGCGGCCGCGTCGGTGCTGGTGGTGACCGGACTGACGATGCCCGCGCTGAGGCGGGCCATGCATCCGGAGGGCTTGCGCACCGAATGAGGAGGGGGACCGCGGGGCTCGGCGTCGGCCACCGACGCCGAGCCCCGTCGTGTATCACGTTCATTTAACGATACTGTTGCTTCAGTATTGAATGAAACCAATCGAACGACCTCCCCACCTGCCGTTCCTGTCGGAGCAACGAGACAGCAACGTTCAGCGCTCGCAAAGAGTTGTCGACAACGGTCCCTCGGGCGCCGTAGTAGTCGCCCACCCGGAGTGCCGATTCGTGTGACGTCATCGGCATGAGCGTCGGCGGTCCGACCGGGACGCCCCCGGAATGCGGCACCCTCGTCGAGCACGAACACGAAGATAAGGTTAGGCTTACTTTCGTGATGATCCCGGCAAGTGCTCGGAGTGCGCCGATGACGTCTTCCGCTCCGGTCCGTACGACGACGGACGCGGTCTCCGCTTTCAAGGTTTTCGCAGCTCAGGTGCTCCGGGTGCGAAGGCTGAGTCCGCATCTGGTGCGCATCACCTTCGGTGGTCCCGAGCTGGCCGGCATGGCCAGCGGCGGGCTCGATCAGCGGATCAAGGTGCTGTTGCCGCTGGCCGAACAGGAGGCTCCGTGTCTGCCGGAGGAGGATCGGACCTTTCGCGGCGTCCGCGAGCTGCCGGAGGAGCGGCGTCCGCTCGCGCGGACTTACACGATCCGGGCGCATCGTCCCGCTCGGGCCGAGTTCGACGTCGACTTCGTCCTGCACGGCGCCACGGGGCCCGCTTCGGCCTTCGCCGAGCGAGCCCGGCCTGGTGACCAGGTCGGCATCGTGGGGCCGAACGCCGAGTACGACCACGCCGAGCGGTTCAGCGGTGTGGAGTACCGGATGGACTTGCTGGGGGGGCACGCCCTGATCGTCGGTGACGAGACCGCGCTGCCCGCCATCGGCAGTATCCTGGAGACCCTTCCGGCCGGTACGCGCGCCACCACGTTCGTGGAACTTCCGGAAGCCGCCGACATCCCGTCTCTCGACGTCGCCGCCGACGTGCGGTTCCGATGGTTGCCGCGCGGGGAGTTCGCCGCTGCGCGCGGTGACTCGGTACTGGAGGAAATCCGCTCCCAGGCCTGGTTCGACGCGGGGTTGTACGCGTGGGTCTGCGGAGAGGCGAGCATGGTCAAGGCGGTGCGGCGACAGCTGCTCGACAGTGGTCTCGACGCCGCTCGGGTGACGTTCATGGGTTATTGGCGCGAGGGCGGCGCCGAGGGCGAGCCGGCGGGGCAGGGGTGACTCGACGGGACTGGTGCTGTGATGTGGATCTCGAATATACTGATCAACTTCGTGGTGTTCGGCGATCGATCGATCGTCTGTTGCCCTGCGTTTACCGGAACATCGCGCTGACCTTGATAACGTTTCTGTGACGATTGGCACGCCATTACGGTTTGGTGTAGATCCACGTGCTACGTAGCGTCCGCCGTGTCGGCCCCGAACCGACGAGGCAGCACCGGAAGCTCGTAGCGCCGTCCCTCTGCCCGACGAGCTTCCCGTCCCCGAAGAACACGCACGGGCAGGGGGAGAGGACCGAGCGCCGCTTGGGGAAGTGTCGAAGTGGTCCGGTCTCTCTCGTGGGCTCGCGGGCTCATGGCGCGGCAGGAGACTCTCATGGTTCGTTACCAAGGCAAGCACCGTCAGTCCACCGTCACCGGTCGCGGTGTCGCTCGCGTGGCCATGGCGGGAGCCGTGCTGGCGGCTCCGTTCGCGGCGGCTCTTCCCGCCAACGCGGCATCCCCGTCGACATGGGACGCCCTGGCCCAGTGCGAGAGCAGCGGCGACTGGCACATCCAGTCCGGCAACGGTTTCTCCGGCGGCCTCCAGTTCACCGAGTCCACCTGGTCGGCCTACGGTGGCGACCAGTACGCCGCCAACGCCGCCGATGCCTCCCGCGAGCAGCAGATCGCCGTTGCCGAGCGGGTTTTGCAGGCCCAGGGGCCGAACGCCTGGCCGGTGTGCTCCCAGCAGGTCGGCCTCACCGCTGGTGGTGGGCTGCAGAACCAGGACGTGTCCGCTGGGACGACCTCCCAGTCCGATGGTTCCCAGCAGGCCACGCAGCAGTCGGGAACCGCTCGGCAGACCGACACCGGATCGGGTGCTGCTCCCGCGGACGGGAGAAGTTACACGGTCCAGCCCGGTGACACGCTCAGCGCGATCGGTGCGAAGTTCGGCGTGAGCTGGCAGCGCATCCAGCAGCACAACTCGGAGGCGATCAGCAGCCCCGAGCTGATCATGCCGGGGCAGCAGTTGCGGATTCGCTGAGGCGAAGCGGTACCGGCGCACGTCCGGCACGCAGCACGCGAGGGATCCCACTCGTCCTCTCCGGTGGGGTCCCTCGCGTTGGCCGTGTGGGCGCAGAGCTCTTGCGGAATCTTACCTGGGTTTGCGTCGCTGCCGGTCCATGTGCAGGTCCCGGATCGTCCACACGATTCCGGCGAGCGCGAAACACGAGAGCAGTATCAGAATCAACGCTTCCGTCACGACGTCGCTCCTTGGGGAAACTGGGCGACCGTGCGGTTCGCTGCGGTCGTGAGCGTTTCCGTGATGCTCGGTCGATGTCCTGTCAGGATGCTGGACGGAGGCGACTTTCGTCAAGGAATCCGGTTTCGGACCCTTTCTTCTCGCCGCCTGCGAGGCGCGAGCTACACAGTGGATATTCATCGGCTCCGGTGCATTGTCGTCACTCCTCGTTGGAGCCTCTTCGAGGTCGTGACCAGCTGATATTGCTCCCGGTGTTGCATACTGCGAGCCGTGTTTGGGATCGTTCGACGAAGAGCTGGCTCGAAGATGAAGGATCCTTGCTTTTTGCTGGTGGGAGTGCGAAATCGCGTCCGTGCATCACTCCCCGTGATCAATGTGGATATCTTCCTACCTGATGGTGTGAGCTTCTGGGAGTGGTGCTCGGCGGGCCCGGTTGCTGGGGCGCTATTAAACTGGTGCTGATCACTTCGGCTGTTCGCCCCGTGCCGCCCTCGATCGAAAAAGCGATTCATCGGAGCGAAGCGGCCGAGCCCGATCGGGCGAGGAGCCACCATGTTCGCTGATCACCATGCCGCGTTGGCCGATGTCGTGCGGGCTCAGTTGAGCGCCGTACCCCAGGGATGGGTGGGGCTGGCCGCTGTCGTGGCGGGCGCGCTGATGTGCATGCTGGCACTGGCCAGACGTGCCTGTGCGGCGTTGCCGCTTCGGCGAAGTCAGCGCACCGTACGGAGTGAGTCGTTCGGCGACCACGCGGCCGGGGCGAGGACACCACGGCCGTGGCGTTTCGGTGACGGAGGGGGCGACACATGAACCAGGCCCGGAACCACGAGTCCACTTCGACCGTCGAGGAGTCGGTGACCGAGCAACGGTGGCGTGTGGTCGCACCACCGCCTTCCGAGATCCGGCGACCGCCCCGCAAGGATCCGCGCACCACATTGGCGGTCGGAGCCGGGAGGCTGGCCGCCACGCTGTCGCAGCGGCTCGGGGCGGGCAGCGGTGCGATCATCGGCGGCCGGGTCGCGCTCCTGCTGCAGCCACGCGCGCTGCGCCGGTTGACCAGGGGCAGACGTGTCGTCATGGTGACCGGAACGAACGGCAAGACGACCACCACGCACATGATCGTCGAAGCTCTTCGGGAACGCGGGGGAACGGTCAGCAATGCCACCGGGGCCAACATGCTCGACGGTCATGTGGCGGCCCTGATGACGCGCCCGCGGGCCCCGTACGCGGCGTTGGAAGTCGACGAACTGCACCTGGCGCGGGTGACCGAGGAGTTCGAGCCCGCCGTGATCGTGCTGCTCAACCTCAGCCGCGACCAGCTCGACAGGGTCGGGGAGATCCGGTCGGTGGAGGAGCGCCTGCGGCGGGCACTGCGACGGGCACCGGGCGCACACGTGATCGCCAACGCCGACGACCCCAACATCGTCTCGGTCGCGGTCGACCATCCCCGGGTGACGTGGGTGGCCGGTGGCAATCGCTGGAAGCACGACGCGCTGAACTGCCCGCGTTGCGGCACGTTCCTCGACGGTGCCGACGAGTGGCGCTGCGTGTGTGGACTGGTCCGCCCGCCCGCGGACCTCACGGTCGATGCTGAGGGGGTCACCGGTCCGGACGGGTGGTATCGGTCGCTGGAGCTGGCGCTGCCCGGCCAGGTCAACCGACTCAACGCCACCTTCGCGCTGGCCGCCGCGCTCGTGCTGGGAGGCGACCCCGACACGGCGTTGCGACGTATCCGGGACATCGACCAGGCCAACGGCCGCTACGGCACGGTGTCGCTGGGCGGGCGGATCGTGCGGTTGCTGCTGGCGAAGAACCCCGCGAGCTGGCTGGAGATGCTCGATCTGGTTTCGGCGCACCGGCATCCGCTGATTCTGGTGGTCAACAGCAGGGAGGCCGACGGTTTCGACGTTTCCTGGCTGTGGGACATCGACTTCGAGTGCCTCGACGGCCGCGAGGTCGTGGTCGCGGGCGACCGAGCGCGGGACCTGGCGGTGCGGCTGCGATACGCCGAAGTCTCCTGCGAGGTCGCCGGGAGCGTGGAGGACGCGCTGACCCGGCTGCCGGGGGAGTGTCCCGACGTCCTTGCCAATTACACGGCCTTTCGTGACCTCTCGGCGAAGAGTGCGGCACCATGACGAAGGAATCGGTTCTGCGAATCGCGCTGGTCCTGCCGGACCTGTTGGGAACCTACGGTGACCGGGGCAACGCCCTCGTGCTGGCCAAGCGGTCGAGCTGGCGCGGTACCCCCGCTGAGATCGTGACCGTGCTGTCCTCCTCCGAGGCGGTCCCCGACTCCTGCGACATCTATCTCGTCGGTGGGGGCGAGGACGTCGCTCAGCACGCCGCGGTGCGGTTCCTGCGTGACGGGGGGCTACGGCGAGCCACGCAGGCGGGTGCACCGGTGCTCGGGATCTGCGGGGGACTCCAAGTACTGGGTACGGGGTTTCGCACCGGTGACGGCTCGTATCACGAGGGACTGGGGCTCATCGACGTCGTCACCGAACCGGGCGCTTCCCGAGCGATCGGTGAGGTGGTCACCGAGTCCTCGGTCGACGGGATCGGGGTACTGACCGGGTTCGAGAACCACCTCGGTCGGAGCAGGATCGCCGAGGGGGTTCAGCCGCTCGGTCAGGTGGTGCACGGCATCGGCAACGGTTACGACGCGGTGGAGGGCGCGGTCAGCGGGCACGTCGTGTGCACTTATCTGCACGGCCCGGTACTGGCCCGGAACCCGGTGCTGGCCGACACCATGCTGGAGTGGGCGGTGGGGCGGCCACTGGAGCCGCTGCCCGAGATCGACGAGATCGAGGAACTGCGTGCCGAGCGGACGAACCGGATCAAGTTCCGCTCGAGGCATCCGAACGCTCAGCGGAGTCAGTGACGACCGAGCAGCCGTCGCAGGCGTGTGGTCACCGGGGCCAGCTCGGGAACGCGGAACAGGATCAGCATCCCGAAGCTGACCAGCAGGACCACAGCGGAGCACACCCCGAGGGACAGCCAGGCTTGCGGGACGGCCCCCAGCGGACCGGTCAGGGCAAGCATCCCTTGCAGCGCTCCGAGCGCCGCGACGCAGCCGAGGACCGTGGCCAGCAGCGCGGTACCGAAACTGAGCACGATCCGCTTCGTCTGCAGGTGCCCCAGCCGCACGCGCAACCAGACCTGGCCGATGATCGCGCCGAGGAAAAAGCTCAGCGACATCGCGACCGCGACGCCGATGACCAGGTCCTCGGGGCGCAGCACGGCCAGAAAGCCGTAGCACAGCACGATCCGGAAAATCACCATGATCATGTTGATCGCGGTGGGAGTGCGGGCGTCCTTCATGGCGTAGAAGGCACGCAGTTGCAGCATCGTGATCGCGAAGGGCACGATTCCGAGCGCACAGAAGCCCAGCGTGGTTCCCAGTCGTTCCGCGGTGGCCACGTCACCCTGTCCGAGGGAGAAGAAGGCCACGCCGATGGCCCCACCCGCTGTCAACATCAGTGCGCTGACGGGCATGAGCATGACCGTGCTCACCCGTGTTCCCAGTGAAAGGTCACTGACGAAACCCTCGGTGTCCTGTTCGGCGGCGGACCGGCTGATCCGGGGCATCAGCGCGGTCAGCAGTGACACGCCGAGCACTCCGTAGGGCACCTGGGACAGCAGCCAGGCGTAGTGGAAGGTGGACACGCTGCCGACCGTGCCCTGGCCGGCGACTCGAATGACCACGACCATGCCGATTTGACTGATCACGGTGTAGCCCACGACCCACAGGGCCAACGAACCGAACTCGGCCAGCCGGTGGTCCCATCCCCAGCGCCAGCGGAACCGGAAGCCCGTGCGCCGCAGCGAGACCACCATGGTCGCGCTTTGCGCGGTGATCCCCAGCGCGGTGCCGATGCCCAGGATCAACAGCTTGACCTCGCCCATGTGCACCGGGTTCGTCGAGATCTCGCCCGGCACCAGGGCATAGGTGACGACCGTGGCGATGACAACGACATTGTTCATCACAGGAGCCCACGCGGGAGGACCGAACACCTGACGCACGTTGAGCACGGCCGCCAGCAGGGCCGACAGGCCGTAGAAGATGATGCCCGGCAGCAGCAGATAGGCGAAGGCCGTGGTCAACTCGGCGTTGGCGCGGGTGTGGGGACCGAGGTAGAGCGCGGTCAGCAGTGGCGCGGCCGCCACGGCCAGCGCGGTGGCCATGACCAGCAGCACGCAGCCCATGGTGATCATCCACTGCGCGTAGGCCTCACCGTGCTCCCGGCCTTCCTGCTGCGCCCGGACGAGCAGGGGAACCGCGACACTGGTCAGCACCCCGCCGAGGAGCAGTTCGTTGACCACGGTCGGCAGCGTGTTGGCCACCGTGTAGGAGTCGTTGATCACTCCGAGTCCGAGGACGGTGACCAGCAGGATCTTGGCCAACAATCCGCTGACGCGACTGACGCCGGTGGCCACGGCCATCGTCCCGCTGGCCCTGCCCAGTGACGGAGCCCGGGACCGCGACGGTGTGCTGGCCTGATCAACCACGTGTCGACGGTAACGGAGAATCGCCCGTCGCGTCCGGTGGAACACCACGGGCCACTTCCGTCCTGCGCGCGCACCCCGTGACGCGCACACTGGCCTCTCGGGTTGGTGAGCCGCGAGGATCAGGGGGAAACGTGGCGTCAACGAGCAATGACGAGCGCGTCGAGGACTTCCCGGGCGGGATCGTGGTGGTGCGGCGGTGGGTCTATCGAGCCGTCGACTGCGCCATCGGTTCGGTCGACGGTTTTCTCTACGGGCTCGCCCGAGTCGCCGAGTCGCGCTCCGCGCCGAACACGGCTCCGACGTATGCCTCGGGGGCGCTCAGTCCGGCCAACCTGGGGCCGTGGTTGGCCTTCGACATCCCACCGCTGTCGCGGTACTGGTCTTCGGAGGTGCTCTCGCGGCTGGCCACCGCCGGTTCCTCGGATCTGGTGGCCTGGGACGTGTACGGCTACGAGTGGGGGATCGAGAAGCTCCGCAGTGAGGTCAACGGATTCGTCGACACCGCGTTGAGCTCGATACCCGAACCACGCCGGGCGCACCGGAACGGCCGGAGACGGCGGTAGAGCCGCCCCGGCGGGGCCCGAAACAGCGCGGGTGGGCGGTTCGGCACCGACTCAGGTGAGGTCGGCGAAGCGTTCCACGTCGTGGGAGCGGCCGGAGACGATGAGGATGTCACCGCGCTCCAGCACGGTGTCCTGGGTGGCGTAGGTGAACCCCTCGTTGGGCCGCTTGATGCCGACCACGGTGACGCCGTACTTGCTGCGCACCTTGGTCTCGCCGAGGGAGTGTCCCACGGCCGCGCCCGGAGCGCGGGTCTTGACCAGCGCGTAGTCGTCCTCGAACTCGATGTAGTCCAGCATCCGCCCGGTGACCAGGTGCGCCACCCGCTCGCCCATGTCGTGTTCGGGCAGTACGACGCGGTGGGCACCGACCCGCTCCAGGATCCGCCCGTGCTGGCGACTGACGGCCTTGGCCCAGATGTGCGGGATCTCGAAGTCGGAGAGCACGGAGGTGGTCAGGATACTGGCCTCGAGGTCGTCACCGATGGCCACGACGGCACGCTGGAACTCGGGCACGTCGAGCTGACGCAGCACTTCGGGATCGGTGCTGTCGGCGACAGCGGCATGAGTGACCGCGTCGGAAAACTGCTGCACGAGGAGCGGCCGGTTGTCCAGCGCCAGCACTTCCGACCCGCGCTCGACCAGCTCCAGTGCGAGGGAGCTGCCGAAACGTCCCAGCCCGATGACCACCGCACGCGATGCGGGGCCCTTGTGGTTGCTCTTAGCCAACGATGGGTCGCTCCTCCGGGAAATCGTAGCGTCGCCCGCGTTCTCGCAGCGCGAGCGCGGAAGCCAGGGTGATCGGCCCCAGTCTGCCCGCGAACATCAACAGCACCAGGACGAGTTGTCCCGCCTGCGGAAGCTGGCTGGTGATGCCGGTGGACAGTCCGACCGTACCGAAGGCCGAGACCGATTCGAACAGGACCGCGTCGAGTCGGAACGGGCTGAGCACCATCAACGCCAGTGCCGCCACGAACACCAGGCCGCCACCGACCAGGACCACGGTCAGCGCCTGGCGGTGCACGACCACCGGGAGCTTGCGCCCCAGGATGTGCACGTTCGTCTCCCCCCGGACCTCGGTGAGGATGACGAAGGCCAGCAGGGCGAAGGTGGTCACCTTGATACCGCCAGCGGTGCCCGCGCTTCCTCCGCCGATGAACATCAACACGTCGGTGACCAGCATCGTGGCGGGATGCAGTTCCCCGACGTCGACGCTGTTGAAGCCCGCCGTGCGGGGAGCGAGACCGTGGAAGAATCCGGCCAGCAGCTTTCCGGGCACCCCGAACCGCCCGAGCGTGCCCGGGTTGTTCCACTCGAACGACAGGAAGGCCGCCACGCCGATCACGGCGAGCGTGGCGTAGGTGCCCAGGGTCACTCGTGCGTGCAGCGACCAGTACCGGCGCTGGTGCCGCAGCCGTCGCCCGATCTCGAACAGGACGGGAAACCCCAGGCCACCGATCACGAACGCGATGACCATGGGCAGACAGATCCACGGATCGGTGGCGAAACGCACGAGGCTGTCGGAGTACAGCGAGAACCCGGCGTTGTTGAACGCCGAGACCGCGTGAAACAGGCCGAGGTAGGCGGCATGCTGGAGCGACTCACCATAGCCGAGGGTGAAACGCGTGGTCAGCACTGTCGTCGTCACCAGTTCCACGATCAGGCTGACGGTGATGACCCCGGCGACGACCGAGCGGATGTCGCCGAGTCCGAGGCTCTTGGTCTCGGTCTGGGCGGTACGTCGCATCCGCAACCCGAATCGACGTGCCACCAGCATCCCCAGCATCGAGGCCAGCGTCATGATCCCGAAGCCACCGATCTGGATCATACCGAGCACGACGCTTTCCCCGAACGTCGACCAGTGCCCCGGCGTGTCGACGACGACCAGCCCGGTCACGCACACGGCAGAGGTGGCGGTGAACAGAGCGTTGACCCAGTGGGTGACGGTGCCGGTCTCGCTGGAGATCGGCAGCATCAGCAGCACGGTTCCCACCGCGATCGCCAAGGCGAAGCCCGCCACGACCATCTGCGCGGGGTGCTTGCTGTCGGGAAGCAACCGGCGGGATCGTCGAGCTATGCGTCGTAGCCAGGCCGCTCCGCGAGCTACCGGGCTACTCATGCTGGGGCGCCTTCAGGCGGGGTTCGATTCGTGCCAACACCAAGAGGGGGAGGCTACTGCCACCGCGGTGTCCGCCGGTCGGCGCCCCACCGTTCGATGTGCGTCCTGTGGCGGCGGCCACGCACACCCGACCTGGGACGATCGACGAGGTACTGCTCCCCGAGCTGAGGCTGTGGCTCCTGTCCGCACCCTGACCTGACCTTGTCCGGTTGGCTGGCGATGATGGGCGACGGTTGTCGGATCTCGATCCGCTTGTCCGGGCCGACGAGTGGATTCATCGCCGATGATGCCGGAGCACGGAGGAAACCGCCAGTAGTCGTACCGGGCCGTCCGGCGGATGCTCAGGTGCTACGGAACGGACGGCCGGTACGAGTCGTGCGTACGGACCGTCCGTTCCGCTGCGGACGTCACTTGAGCAGGCTGCGGGCCATGACCATGCGCTGGATCTGGTTGGTGCCCTCGTAGATCTGGGTGATCTTGGCGTCGCGCATCATGCGCTCCACCGGGAAGTCACGGGTGTATCCCGCCCCGCCGAACAGCTGCACCGCGTTGGTGGTGACCTCCATGGCCACGTCCGAGGCATAGCACTTGGCCGCGGCCGAGATGAAGCCGAGGTTGCCCTCGCCGCGCTCGGCGCGTGCCGCCGAGACGTAGACCATGTGCCGCGCGGCCTCGACCTTCATGGCCATGTCGGCGAGCATGAACTGCACGCCCTGGAAGTCGGCGATGGGCGTGTCGAACTGCTTGCGCTCCTTGACGTAGTCGGTGGCGGCGTCGAGGGCGCCCTGGGCGATACCGAGCGCCTGGGCACCGATGGTGGGCCGGGTGTGGTCGAGAGTGCGCAGCGCCGTTTTGAACCCGGTTCCGGGTTCACCGATGATGCGGTCGCCGGGGATGGTGCAGTCCGTGAAGTGGATCTCGGCCGTGGGTGATCCCTTGATCCCCAGCTTCTTCTCCTTGCCACCGACCTCGAAGCCCGGGTCGTCGGCGTGGACGACGAAGGCGCTGATCCCGTTGGGGCCCTTGTCGGGATCGGTCACGGCCATGACCGTGTACCAGCTGGACTCACCACCGTTGGTGATCCAGCACTTGGTGCCGTTGAGGACCCAGTCGTCGCCGTCGCGGTGGGCGCGGGTTTTCATGTTCGCCGCGTCGGAACCGGCCTCGCGCTCGGACAGCGCGTAGGAGGCGGTGGTTTCCCCGGAGGCGATCGATCCCAGGACCTGCTGCTTGATCTCCTCCGAACCCGACAGCAGGATCGGCATGGTGCCGAGCTTGTTGACCGCCGGAATCAGCGAGGAGGAGGCGCACACCCGCGCGACCTCCTCGATCACGATGCAGGTCGAGACCGAGTCGGCGCCTTCGCCGCCGTAGGCCTCGGGGACGTGGACGGCCGCGAATCCCGCGCCGCTCAGCGCGTCGAACGCCTCGCGCGGGTATCGTTCCTGCTCGTCGCACTCGGCGGCGTACGGGGCGATTTCCTTTTCGGCCAGCGCCCGTACCGCCTCACGCAGGTCGTTGTGCTCGTCGGCCAACCGGTAGAGCTCGAAGTCGGGGTTCACCACACGTCTCCCATTCACAGGTTCGAACGCCGCGATC
The DNA here is from genome assembly GCF_014137975.1 of Halosaccharopolyspora lacisalsi. Classification (GTDB taxonomy): domain Bacteria; phylum Actinomycetota; class Actinomycetes; order Mycobacteriales; family Pseudonocardiaceae; genus Halosaccharopolyspora; species Halosaccharopolyspora lacisalsi. The sequence goes on from NZ_JACGWZ010000002.1 coordinate 379,223, forward strand.
GGCTTGCGGCGCGAAAATCCTAGCGGCACTCCGTGCCACAGGTAAACCCGGCCTGCTACCTTGCCGGGCATGACCGAGGCAGCTGCGTCCACCCCGAAACCGCGCGTGGGTCGGACCGCCGACGGGCGCAGGAAGTTGCGAAGTGCGCTCGCGGTGGCAGCACTGGACCTGTTCGCCGCTCAGGGCTACGAGGCCACCACCGTCGAAGAGATCGTCGATGTTGTCGGTGTCGGCCGCCGCACGTTCTTCCGCTACTTCCCCTCGAAGGAGGCGGTGGTCTTTCCCGACCACCGGGAACGCGTGACCGAGGTGGTCGAGCTGTTGGAGGCCGCCGACGAGACCGAAGCACCGCTGGCGGCGGTGGGGCGTACCGCCGAACTGGTGCTCGAGATGTATCTCGCCGAACCGGAAATCTCGCTGAAGCGCTTCGAACTCACTCGTCAGGTGCCTTCGCTGCGGGACACCGAGATCGCGAGTATCGACCGCTATCAGCGTGTCTTCGCCCGTTACCTGCGTCATCGCTATGCCGGCCAGGCCGACGGGGAACTTCGCGCGGCGGTGGCCGCGTCGGCCGTGGTGGCCGCGCACAACCACGTACTGCGCGAGTGGCTCAGAAGCGGGGGAGTCACGGATGCCCGAACGGAGCTGCGCCAGGCGCTGCGGTTCGTCACCGACACGGTCGGTACCGCTGCCGGCTCCGACTCCGAGCACGTCGTCGTCAGCGTGGTGCGTACCGAAGCCTCTCCGGCGACTGTGAGTTCGCGGATCGAGGGCGTCCTCCGGGAGCTCTCGGACGAATGACGACCAGTAATGGCACCGAGTGCCTAATCTGGTCCGAGTCCCGGTGGTCGGCCGTGCCGGGTGTGCGGCCCGAGGCGCCAGCGGTCGTGTGCTCTCCGAGCGCACTCCCTGGGCGGATCAGGATATTTTTAGCTCTGTTGTTTCAGTGTAAAATGAAATAAGCACACTGATGCACGAATAACCACGACATGCGGAAAACGTCGAAACTAGGACATGACCGCAGGGGCGCGGTGCTCGTCGATGAGGCTGTGCGCCATCGTGCGGGCGCGGCGGGCGGCGATGGTGTCGCCTTCGGCGGCGGCGACGATGGAACCCTTCATGAGAATGTGCCAGGAGTGGGCGAAGTCCTGCGGCGCTGTCAGGCCGGCTCTGTCGGCCAGGTCGCGCACGATGACGCGAATGTTGTCCAGGTACTGCGCACTCGCTTGCCCCAGGGGATGCTCGGACCCGTGGCCGTGCATTTCCAGCAGTACGTTGATGAACGAGCAGCCCTCGAAATCGGTGCGGTGGAACCACTCGTCGAAGACGTCGAAGATGGCCAGGAGCTGCTCGGTCGGGGTGTCACCGCGACGAAGAGCCTCGGCCTCGATGAAGTCGTGGGTCCAGCGTTGCTCGCGTTCGGCCAGGAAGGCCAGCACCAGATCGGTCTTGGCGGGGAAGTGGCGATACAGCGTGGCCTTGGCCACCCCGGAGCGGGTGATGACCTCGTTGATGCCGACGCTGCCCACGCCGTGCTGGGCGAACAGGTCGTAGGCGGTCTCCAGGATGCGTTCCCGCGGAGCGTCGCGGGTGGCAGCCTCGTGGCTGGTCGTCATGCACTTCACCGTAGTACTGGGTCAAGGGGGCGAAACCACTGCTGAAATCCAGCCTACTCCTGTGAGACAGACCTGTCTGTCTCGCGTAGATTCGGCATTGGCTAGTTAAGCAAGCAGCTGGCAGTGCCCCTGATCGGGGGTGACCTCGCGTGTTCGGCGAGATGCGTGCCCCTTTTTCCCAGAACGGGAGCTGTGCATGCTTTTCCACCTTCGTGCTCCGGTTGCCGACAGCGAGCTCATCTCGTTTTCCGCTGACGCCGCGGGAGGACCGTCGGGCGCTTCGGACTCGGTAACGGAGGGGGCACCGTTGCGGTTGAGCCTGAGCTGTACCGATCCGCAGGTGGTGGTGCTCAGCGCAGCCGGGGACGTGGATCTCGCCACGACGCCGCGGTTGAGCCGGCTGCTGTGGCCGCGACTGTGGTCAACGCCGGCCGCGGTCATCGTCGATCTCAGCCGGGTGCGGTTTCTCGGTCTCGCCGGTGTGGAGCTGTTGGCTCGTGCGCACGCCTACGCCGACCACCGCGGCATCGCGTTCAGCGTCGTGACCAGCACCCGTGCCGTCGACCGCGCGCTGATCGCCGGTGGACTCCGGGCCGGTCCGCCGTGCTTTGCCACGTCGACCGCCGCGCGCGGGGCGGCCGGGGCCACGGACGGCACCGACCACGAGTATCCGGTGGCCCGGAACGGGCAGGTCCGGTCGGTCGTGACGCAGCCATGAGCAGTCCCGCGGCCTCTCCCGGCGGTTCGGACCGTGGACCGGGATCAGTTCCGGGAACGGTCGTCACCATAAGGAACGGACCTCTGATGTCATCCACCCATTCACCGCTGGTCGCTGCCGGGTACGAGGTCGCGTCGACCACGCCGTCCTCGGAGGGCTGCCAGGTGTGCGGCCACTTCGCCCTGACCGAGGACACCTCGCACGAATTCGCCCATCGGCCGATCAACCGCCTGATCTGCCAAGTGTGTGGCGCCCACCGCGTAACGAACGTCTGAGAGGCCCATGCCGACGAGCTCGTTTCGAAAGCATCGGGTGCAGCGCCGTGGTGGGGTAGCAGGTTCCCCCCGAGGGGGCTGCGCGGCGGGCCGGTGCCTGCTGGCGGGGAGGGCCCTCGCTCCACGGTGCCACCGACGCGGGGGCGCCCCCAGCCCGCCAACCAGGCTGCACAACCTGGCTCACGCCCCCCTCACCGGTACCGCGATCGTGCTCACCGCCTGTTCTCCCGAGCACCCGCAGACCCTGCACGAGGGTCTGCGGGTGCGGTAGCCGGCTCCTGGGCACGGTTTCCCGGCGCCGCTCGCCCCTCAGAGCCTCGCCCTGCTCGGCATGGGCTTCGGCACCGTCGTCGGCGTCGACACCAGCCGGAGACGGTGACCGTCAACGATCTCGTCTACACCCGCACCGCCGAAGGGGGCAGTTGCACAAAAGCAGCTGCCCAAAGCTGCGCATCGCACCCGACGCGCTTGCCGAATCCGACGGCGTGTGGTCGACCGTCGCCGTTTCCCGCCTGTGAACCAGTACGCCGTCCACCGAGGGTTCACCGAGCGGGAACAGTCGTATCCCGGTACTTCCTTCATCGTTCACTCGTCGATCGGTTGCCGCTCTGGGGGCAGGTGCCGACTGAGCACGTCAGCCTCGGACCGGAGGCGTCGCGCGATGTCGCGACGGTCGTTCTGCTCGTGCTCGCTCGCAGCGTTCGACCGCTCGTGCACTTCTGTCTCGACGATCGCGCGCAGATCGGCCTCGGTCAGGTGACGACGTTCCACTTCTGCGGCACCCGGGCCGGCGACCGATCCTGCGATGCGCTCGCTCTCGGAGGTTCTCGCCCCAGATGGCCCCTCGGAGGGGCTTCAGCGTTCTCGACGGCCGTTCAGCGTCGAGCGGAGAGCGGCGATGGCGACGCGGTCTCGAACCTTGAGAGCTGCCGTCAGCTCGCGACGCAGGTCGGTACGCACGTTTCAGGGCGCTAACTCGGTCCGGAGGGACCGGGCAACGGGTCTCTCGGAGCTGCCGTGCCGGTGAAGCATCACCGGTCAGTCGTAGCCTCGGATCAGGTGGCTCTCGTCGCCGTCGTCGTGGGGCACGGGTGTAGCCGTAACGTCTGATGTCCCGGGGGAGGGCTCGGCAGCGGCTCCGACGGGGCCGGGGCGATGGGGCGCGTCCTGGTGCATGGGGTTCTCCTGGGGTCAGTACGGTGCCGTGTTCGATGATGCACGTCACACCTCTATGTCGCATTCCCGCCTTCGAGTGTTTCAGTTTATTGCCATAGTTGTTTCAGTATTGAATGAAACTAAATCACAACAAAAACCAAAAAGCAAGGACACGCAGCAAGCACGGAGAAAAAGAGCTCAGCTAGCCGGAATCAGCCTGCTGCCGTGGCGGCCACCCAGGTGGACGCCGTTCTCGACGACGGTGCGTCCCGCCTGGCACACCCAGGGAATGCCGTGGGGCGGGTGGGCCGGGTCCTGGTAGTCGCCGACATCGGTGATGGTGGCGGGGTCGAACGCGACCAGGTCGGCGATGTAGCCGGGGGCGATGCGTCCTCGTGCAGGGATGCGGAACTCGTGGGCGGGGAGCGCGGTCATGCGGCGGACGGCTTCGGGGAGGTCGAGGATGCCGCGGTCGCGGCTGTAGCGGCCGAGCAGCCGGGGGAAGGTGCCGAAGAGGCGAGGGTGGGGCTTTCCTCCGGTACCGGGGGGCAGACCGTCGGATCCGATCATGGTGTGGTTGTCTGTCAGTGCGGCTTCGAGGTCGTGTTCGTGCATGGAGAAGTGCACCATGGAGGCTCGTAGCTTCTCGCGCACCAGTATCTCGATCAGTGCGTCGACGGGTTCGACACCGCGTTCCTCGGCGACGTGGGCCAGTGTGCGTCCTTCGTCGGCGTGGCTGGCCGTGGTGGCGACGAGCACGTGGTCCCAGCCACCGCCGTGGTGCTGCCAGCCCGGGCGTCCGGCGGCGAACGCTTCGGCGAGTTCGTCGCGTCCGGTGGAGCTGGTCAGGCGATTCAGCAGGGTTCGCTCGTCACCGGCCAGGAACTCCGCCGGCAGGGCGGCCGTGAGCACGGTCGAGGAGGCGGTGTAGGGGTAGACGTCCTGGGCGATCCGGTGGCCGTCGGCGCGGGCCGCGTTGATCTTCTCGAGGGCGTGGGGCACGGTTCCCCAGTTACCGGGGCCGGCGGCCTTGAGGTGTGACAGGTGGGTGCGTCCGGCGACGGCACCGATGCGCAGTGCCTCGGTGATCGAGTCCAGCAGTGCCGAGCCCTCGTCGCGCATGTGCGTGACGTAGATGCCGCCGCCGCCGAGGACTTCGGCCAGTGTGCTGAGTTCTTCGGTGCGCGCGAAGAGGGCGGGCGGGTAGATCAGTCCGCTGGACAGGCCGAAGGCGCCGGCGGTCATGGCTTCGTCGAGTCCGGCGCGCATGGTTCGCTCGGCCTGGTCGTCGGGGGTGTGTTCGGACATGCCCATCGCCGCCACGCGCAGGGTGCTGTGGCCGACCAGGGGGCAGTGGTTGGTGACGTATCCGGCGTGGTCGGTGGTGGTGAGCAGGTCGGCGAAGCCGGACCAGGTGAATTCGAGTGGGGGGAAGAGGCGTTCGGTCAGTGCCGACGGCGCGTGGTCGTTGCTGGTGGGGGCGAGGCTGAAGCCGCAGTTGCCGACGACTTCGGTGGTGACGCCTTGCAGGATCTTGGTCGTGTCGTCGTGGGTGAGCAGGGGTGCGTTGTCGGCGTGGGAGTGCACGTCGATGAAGCCGGGTGCCAGGACGAGTCCGGTCAGGTCGCGGGAGGGGAGGGCGTCCGGGGGGATGGTGCCGGGGGTTTCCACGGCGGTGATGCGGCCGTCCTCGACGAGGACGTCGGCGGCGCGCAGGGGTGTTGCCGTGCCGTCCGCGAGGTGTGCTCCGGTCAGCAGCATGGTGGGGGTGTTCACGGGTGGCCTGCCTTCCTGCGGCGCTGGTGGTGGGGATCATCCTGCCGGAGGAGGGGTGGTGCAGCGAGGGGCACAGGTGTCCGGGATGCGGACGGGGTGTTCGGGTGGGTCTGGCATGGTGCTTCGGGCAAGGGCGTCGGTGCCGGGTCGTCAGGTGGGGTGTGCGGTGCACGGTGAGTACAAGGTTCCGGGTGGCAAGCTGGTTGTCGTCGACGTGGACGTGGTCGAGGACCGCTTGAGTCGGGTGCGGTTGAGTGGGGATTTCTTCCTCGAGCCCGATGAGGCGTTGGAGGACATCAACCGGGCGTTGCAGGGTGCCGGGGTGGATGCCGGCTCGGAGACGTTGGCTCGGTTGATCGAGCGGGAGCTGTCCTCGGACGTGCGGATGGTGGGTTTTGGTCCCGAGGCGGTGGCCATCGCGGTTCGTCGGGCGGTGAGTCGGGCCACGGGGTGGCGTGATCACCAGTGGCGGTTGATTCGGGACGAGCCGCAGTCGCCGTTGAATCACATGGCGTTGGACGAGGTGTTGGGGGAGGAGGTCGCCGCGGGGCGGCGGTCTCCGACGTTGCGGTTCTGGGAGTGGTCGGCGCCGTCGGTGATCATCGGTAGTTTCCAGTCGGTGGGCAACGAGGTCGACGCCGAGGGGGCTCGGGAGCACGGGGTCGAGGTCGTGCGTCGGATCACCGGTGGTGGTGCGATGTTCGTCGAGCCGGGCAACACGATCACTTACTCGTTGTACGCTCCGAGTTCGTTGGTGGCGGGGATGTCGTTCGCGGACTCCTACGCCTTTCTCGACGACTGGGTGTTGGACATGTTGGGGGAGTTGGGGCTCAACGTGTGGTATCAGCCGCTCAACGACATCACCTCGGACGGCGGCAAGATCGGTGGTGCCGCGCAGAAGCGGGTGGCTTCCGGGGCGGTGGTGCATCACGTGACGATGTCCTACGACGTCGACGTGGACAAGTTGGAGCGGGTGCTGCGCGTCGGTGAGGAGAAGGTCTCGGACAAGGGGGTGTCCAGCTCCGGTAAGCGGGTCGATCCGTTGCGCAGGCAGACCGGCATGGCGCGGCAGAGCATCATCGACACGCTGGTTGAGGGGTTCCGTCGTCGTTACGGTTTGGTCGACGACGAGGTCACCGTGGCCGAGGCGCGGCGGATGCGGGAGTTGATCGAGGCCAAGTTCGCGACATCGGAGTGGACGCACCGGGTGCCCTGAGCGCGGTTCGTCCCTGTGTGGGGGTGTCGTGTCAGGTCAGGAGTTCGGGCACGCCGGGTGTGGTGCGTCGGCGGCGGAGCCAGACCTTGCGGGTTCCGTCGGAGTAGAGCAGTACTCGGGACAGTTCCCAGCCGGCGAATTCGGCGTGGATGGTCAGTTGGGTCGCCGCGCTGATCCGGGTGATGCCGGGGGGTAGGCGCAGCGCCCGGTAGTCCCAGTGCTGGTCGTGGTCCTGTTCGTGTGTTGTTTCGGTCACATTGACACCACCTGTAGTCCTTGTCCGGTCGCGGAGGCAACGTAGACCGTGCCGGTGGCTGGGTCAACGGTCACGGAGTTGGGTTGGCGGACGGTGGGGAGTCGGTGGCGTTCGATCGGTTGGCCCGCGGTGACGTCGTAGGCGACGAGTTCGTTGCTGGCGGTCAGCGTGGTCCAGGCGAGGTCGGTGGAGGCGTCGTAGGTCAGGCCGTAGGGGTGGCCGTCGACGGGGGATCGCTGCCTCATGATCAGCGGGTCGGTGGAGAAGGCCATGAGTTCGTTGCCGCGGGTGTCGATGGTCAGGATGCGGCCGAAGCGGTCCTTGACGGCGTGGGTGGAGCCTTCTCCGGCGCGCAGGGCTGCTCCCTTGTCGCCGGTGTCGATGGTCACGGGGGTCAGTGAGGTGGCCAGGCTGTCGAGTACGAGGACTTCGTCGCCTTGTCGGATGAGGCGGGAGGGTTCCTGGAATCCGTCGGCGGTGTGTTGGACCTTGCCGTTGTCGACGGTCACGACGGTGTTGGGCTCGCGCAGGGCCACCACGAGTTCGCCCTGGATCTCGACGGCGTCGACTGGTCCGCCCGTGACGGGGATGCGGTCGAGGGTGCCTGTGGTGGTGTTGACGCGGACCACGAGGTCGTTGTCGGGGATGGACACCAGCAGTGTGGCTTTGCCGGTTTTGCGCATGCCGGCGGCGGGTCCGGGCAGTGGGATGGTGCGTGGTGGCTTGTTCGGGGTTCGGGTGTCGAACAGGGTTAGCTTCGGGCGGCCCGCTCCTGCCAGGGCGAGGGTGTTGGTGGCCGGGTCGAGCACGGTCAGGTCGGCGGGGGGTGCGGGCAGCACGGTGCCGGCAGGGGTGGTGGCCGTGGGGGGTGAGTCGGCGGGGGTGGCGGGCACGAGTGTGTCGCTGACCCGGAGGTGGCTGCTGCTTTCGCCGGTGCCGCATCCGGTGAGCAAGGCGGTTACGACCAGGCAGGCGGCGACCAGTCGGCGCAACGACGACCTCCTTGGGTGTGCCGGGCGGGGTGGTTCGTGCTTGCCGCGCCTCGGGTGGTTGCTTGGCGCATCGGTGTGTCGCCCACATCGGTGGCCTCGGCGTGACAGTATCTCGCGTGGTTGGACGTGCCTGGACAGGTGGCCCGGGTTAGCCGGGGGCGGGGCCGGTGTCGGTGGTCGCGCTCACGTCGTCGAGGGCGGCTTGGATGGTGGGGGGCAGCACGATGTCCTCGGAGGCCAGTGAGGTCGTGAGTTGGGTGCTGGTGCGGGCTCCGAGTACGGCCGAGGCCACGCCCGGCCGGTCGCGGACCCAGGCCAGTGCCACGGCCATGGGGGAGGTGCCGAGTCCTTCGGCGGCGGTGAACACGGCTTGCACGATTCTGGAGGCGCGTTCGGTGCGGTGGTGGTCGACGTAGTCGGCCAGGTGGGGGTGGGCGCCTCGGGAGTCGGCGGGGGTGGTGGTGCGGTACTTGCCGGTGAGTACTCCGCGGCCCAGGGGTGCCCATGCCAGCAGGCCGAGGCCGTGGTGGTCGGCGGCGGGCACGATCTCGTGTTCGGCGGTGCGTTCGACGAGGGAGTACTCGGTTTGCAGTGAGGACAGTGCTGTTCGGGTGGTCCGGCTCAGGGTGGCGGTGGTGGCCAGTTGCCAGCCTGTGTGGTTGGACACGCCGACGTAGCGGACCTTTCCGCTGTTCACGGCGGTGTCGAGGGCGTCGAGGGTTTCCTGGAGGGGCACCGAGGGGTCCCAGGTGTGGAGTTGCCACAGGTCGATGTGGTCGACGCGGAGTCGTCGTAGTGATCCGTCCAGGGCGTTGAGGAGTGCGCCGCGGGAGGCGCCGGTGCCGAACGGCCCGTCGTGGCGGTGCGCGCCGGCTTTGGTCGCCACGATGATGTCGTCGCGGGGGACCACGGTTCCCAGCAGGCCGCCGAGGATGTGTTCGCTGTGGCCGTTCTGGTAGACGTCGGCGGTGTCGACGAGGGTGCCGCCGGCGTCGCGGAAGGCGACGAGCTGGTCGGCGGCGTCGTTGGCGTCGGTACCGAGTCCCCAGTTCATGGTTCCGAGGGCGAGTCGAGACACGCGGAGGCCGCTGCGGCCGAGCTGTCGTTGTTCCACGCCCGTCGAGCTTATTCGGTGGATTTCGGCGTTGTCGCGTGCCCGTGCCGATGCGGTGCGTCGTCGGTGAAAGTGGCGGGGTTCACAGGGGGCGTGGGGGTTCCCGGTCCGGGTGGTGGGTCTTGCCGCGGGGTTTTTTCCGAGGGTGTTCGTCCCGGGTGACCTGGGTGGTCATGGTCTTGATCGGTGTGGTCGCCCCGGCGGGGTCGGGGTGGTGTGGATGCTGCAGGATTTTTGTCCGGGGGGTGGCAGGGGTGACGCGTCGTGGGGGTGGGCGCGGGACGGTTTCGATGGTGCTGGAGTGGTTTCGTTGACGTGGTTGCAGGCCGTGGTGCTTGCCGTTGTGCAGGGGCTCACCGAGTTCCTGCCCGTTTCGTCGTCCGGGCATTTGCGCGTCGTGTCGCAGTTGTTCTTCGGGGCGGATGCGGGTGCGTCGTTTACGGCGGTGACTCAGATCGGCACCGAACTGGCGGTGGTGGTCTACTTCTTCGGCGACATCGCTCGGTTGGTGGGCGTTTGGTTCCGCGGGATCGTCAGTCACCGGGTTCGGCGCACCCGGGATTATCGGTTGGCCTGGTACGTCATCGTCGGCAGCATTCCGATCGGCATTCTGGGGTTTTTGTTCCAGGACTACATTCGGGGTACGCTGCGCAGCTTGTGGATCACTGCGACCACGCTGATCGTGTTCGGTGTGTTGATGGGGTTGGCCGAGTGGTTCGGGCCGCAGCGGCGTGGTCAGCAGGGACTGCGGTTGCGTGACGGTGTGTTGATGGGGTTGGCGCAGTCGTTGGCGCTGGTTCCGGGGGTTTCGCGGTCGGGAGGAACGATCACCGCGGGATTGTCCCTGGGGTTGGATCGGACCACGGCGGTGCGGTTTTCGTTTCTGCTGGCGATTCCGGCCGTGTTCGCGGCGGGGCTGATGGAGGTTCCGCACGTGTTCGAGACCGGTGGGCCGGGGTTGCAGCCGAGTGTTGTCCAGATGGTGGTGGCCACGGTGCTGGCGGGGCTGATCGGGTATGCCTGCATCGCTTGGTTGCTGCGTTACGTGCAGCGCAACAGTGTGTACTTGTTCGTGTGGTGGCGTGTTCTGGTGGGTGTGGCCGTCTACGCGCTGTTGGGTTTCGGGGTGATGCGGTCCTGATGCCCGGTGGTGGGCGCTGAGAGTGCGCGTGGGTGGGGGCTGCGGCCGGCCTGGTGTGGTGCGGCCCTTACCCTCGGCGGACGTGGCGACTCTCATTCTGTTGCGGCACGCGCGGTCGGCGGCCAATGGTTCCGGCATCCTGGCGGGGCGCTCCGGTGGTATCGGGCTCGACGAGATCGGTGCTCGGCAGGTGCGTGATCTGGGCGGGCGAATGTCGCGGATCCCCCTGTCGGCGCTGGTGTCCTCGCCGCTGCAGCGGTGTCAGGACACCGTGGCCGAGCTGGCCGGTGCGCAGGGGCTGACCGTGACGAGCGACGAGCGTGTTTCCGAGGTGGATTACGGGGCTTGGACCGGCCGCAAGGTCGAGGACCTGGCCGAGGAGCCGTTGTGGAAGGTGGTGCAGCAGCATCCCTCGGCGGCGGTGTTTCCCGACGGTGAAGGGCTCGCGCAGATGCAGGCTCGGGCGGTGGCCGCTGTTCGTGCCCATGACGCGCGGGTCACCTCCGAGTACGGTGCGAACGCGGTGTGGGCGTTGTGCAGCCACGGTGATGTGATCAAGGCGGTGTTGGCGGACGCGCTCGGTCTGCACCTCGACGGTTTCCAGCGCATCGTGGTGGAGCCGTGTTCGATCAGTGCCGTGCGCTACACCGACACGCGGCCGTTCGTGCTCGGGATCAATGACACCGGTTCGGACGTTTCGAGGCTGGTTCCGTCGGCCGACGACGGCGGTGCCGGTTCCGAGGCCGTCGTCGGTGGTTCGACCGGGCGGTGAGGCAGATGGGCGGCTGGCCGGTTTTCGACCTCGCGGACTATTTGGGTGGTCACTGGCGGCTGGATCGCGGGATTCGCGACGGTGCCGGGGCGGAGCTGGGTACGTTCGCGGGCACGGCCGAGGTCACCGTCGAGGGATCGGTGCTCGTGTACGACGAGCGGGGCACCCTGGATGTGGGGACCTATCGTGGTCCCGCCCACCGCAGGTTGCGGTATCGGATCACCGGACCCGGGCTGGCCGAGGTGTATTTCGACTACGGTGATTTCTTCCACGACCTGGATCTGCGCGAGGGATGGTGGCGGACGCGGCATCCGTGTCGTGAGGATCTGTACCGGGGTGAGTTCCACGTGCACGGTCGTCACGAGTGGGAGCAGGCGTGGACGGTGGCGGGGCCGACCAAGAACTACGCGATGACCACGCGGCTACGGCGCGCCGGCGCGCCGTAGGTCGGTCACGGGCCGGCTGTTGTTGGGTGGCGCAGTGAATTCCTCCGCCGCTTTCGGCCGGGGCGTTGAGTTCCATCGGTATGGCGGTGCGGCCCGGGTGGAGATCGCGGAGCACCGACAGGGCCCGCTCGTCGGTTCGGCGGTCCCGCAGTGGGGCACGAACACCGCTCGCGTTGGCGACGTAGTAGTTGGCGTGGGAGGTCAGGAACTCGGGTTCGTGCGTGCCGCTCGTGGCGCGGTCGGCGTCGGGGAGTTCGACGGCGCGCAGAGTTCGGTGGTGATCTCCTGGCGGGGCCGTCCCGGATCGGGGTTGGCGTTGACCAGCAGGGTGCCTTGCCCGTCGACCTCCGGTGCTCCGCCTTCGGCGACCGTGTTCGGTGCCCCAGTGGTCCAGCGGGCGGGCGGTCACCCGGGTGTCGGCGCGGTGGGTTCGTTCGCGGCCCCACCCGTTGACGACGAATTCGGTACCGCGGATGTCGTTCTGCCCGATCACGAACGTCGGTGTCGTGTCCCGGGCGTCCACAGGTCGTCGACGGGGACGTCGATGACGTCGACCGCGGAGCCGCGCAGGCGTTGTGCTTGGCGGGCTTGGTGGGGGCGGGCGAAGCAGTGCCGGTGTTCGGGCGGGAAGTTCCCCTGTGGTCGTGTGCGTCGCGCTCGTTTCAGCCGATTCGCGGGCCGCTGTGGCCTCGTGGCAGGACGAGGCCGGGCGGTTCGGGGCTTCGCAGTGCGCTTACCGCTGTTCACCGTCGGGGTCGAGGAAGGGGCCCGCGGACAGGCCGAGGGCTTGGACGGTGTGGACGAGGTGGTCGCGCAGGTGAGTTTTGGCGAGTTCGCCGTCGCCGCTGTGGAGGGCTTGGGCGATGTGGCCGTGCTGGTGGGTCACGGTGTCGCGGCGGGGTGGTTCGTGGGTGCGGGCGGTGGCGGTGATGCGCAGCTGCCGGTCGCGCAGGGTGCCGTAGAGGTCGGTGACCACGGGGTTGTCGGCGGCTTCGACGAGGTGGGCGTGGAAGGCCCGGTCGGTCTCGTGCATGTCGGCGTCGGAGAGCTCGTCGGGGTGGCAGGCCGGGTGGGCGGCGAGTTCGCCGCCCAGCTGCCGCAGGGCCTCGGCCCCGGACGCGGCGAGCTTGTCGATGGCGAAGCTCTCCAGCGCCAACCGCGTCTCCATCAGCGCGCGGGCCTCGGTCGGAGTCACCGGCACCACCAGCGCACCCCGCTTGGGGTACAGCCGCAGGAACCCCTCGGCCTGCAGCTGCAGAAACGCCTCCCGCACCGGAGTGCGCGACATGGTCAGGTCCGCGGCGATCTCCCCCTCGGACAGCAAATGCCCATCGGCGTAGCTGCCATCCAACAGCCCGGCCTTGACGTGGCGGTAAGCCCGATCAGCGGCCGGCTGCTCAACGGCTCGACGGGACAGGGCCGCGGATACCGATTCTGACGGTGTTGCGCTCGACACGGATCTATCGTACGTGCCCCCTGCTTGTATCTATGCTGTATCTCAGCTTGTGGAGGTGGGGATGACGACGACGGTGGCGGAACGCCGACACTTCGGCGGCGAGGGCGTGACCTGGTCGCCGCGCCGAGCCTGGATGATCTGGGGGCTGGCCGCGCTGTGCTATTTCACGGCCCTGTTCCACCGTGCGAGCCTGGCGGTGGCCGCTCCGGAGGCACTGGACCGGTTCTCGGCGGGACCCGCCGTGCTGTCGCTGTTCTCGGCGCTGCAACTGGGGGTCTACCTGGCGCTGCAAATCCCCTCGGGAGTGCTGGCCGACCGGCTCGGCCCCCGCACGGTCATCACCGGAGGGATGCTCGCGCTGGCGGCGGGCTCGACGGTGTTCGGCCTCAGCACCTCCCTGGCCGGCGGTATCACCGGTCGGATGCTCATCGGTTTCGGTGACGCGTTCCTGTTCACCAACGTCCTGCGGCTGGCCGCCCACTGGTTTCCCGCGAACCGTTTCGGCCGGGTCGCGGCACTGACCGGCCTGATCGGAGGCCTCGGTCAACTCGTGGCCACCACTCCGCTGAGCGCGGCCCTGCACGAGCTGGGATGGGTCACGACGTTCGTGACAGCGGCGGCGTTGACCGCCGCGCTCGCGGTGCTGGCGGCGATGATGCTGCGCAACCGGCCCGCCGGTGAGAGCGGGGCTGCCGCCGAGGGGCCACCGGAGCGGATCGGGCGGTTGCTGCGGTCGGTCGTGGCCCAGCGGGGCACTCAGCACTCGTTCTGGGTGCACTTCGTGCTCATGGCCCAGTTCGTGGCCGTGAGCACGCTGTGGGGCTCGCCGTGGCTGATCCAGGCGCAGGGGTACAGCTCCGCCGGGGCGGGCACGATGCTGATGCTGTGCGTGGTGGCGTTCCTGGTCGGTTCGTGGCTGTCGGGGCGCTATCTCACCGGGGGAGCGCACCGACGGGAGAAGGGCACGCTGTGGTTGTCCGTGGCGGTCGCGGCGTCCTGGGCGGTGATGATCGGCTGGCCGGGTCCGTTGCCGTTCGGGGTGCTGCTGGCGGTACTGGTGACCATCGGGGTCGGCGGGGGCGGCGCCATGCTGGCCTTCGACGGGGCCCGCTCGGCCAACCTCGCCCACCGCTCCGGCACGGCCTCCGGCGTGGTCAACATGGGCGGGTTCCTGGCCGCGGTGCTCATCCAGGCCGGAGTGGGGGGCGTGCTGAGCGCGCTCGGCCAGCTGCCACCGCAGCAGGCCTACCGGTGGGCGTTCGTGCCGGTGCTGGTGGTGATCGGCGGCGGTGTCCTCGGCCAGCTGGTGCGACGGACCCGTCCTGTGCCAGGCTCGTGAATCGACCGACGGTGGTACACCACCGGACGGGCTCGCGAGGTCGAGGAGGTCGGTGTGACCACGGCGCTGGCACTGCACAACTTCGTGGGCGGCGCATGGGCACCGACCCGGGACGGGCTGACACTGCCGCTGATCGAACCCGGTACCGGGCGGGAGTTCGGCACCGCGGCGCTGACCCGATGGAGTGATGTCGACGAGGTGATGGACACGGCGGCTTCGGCCGCCCGGAGCTGGGCCCGCACGACACCACGCCAGCGGCAGCGAGCCCTGCTGCGCATCGCCGACGAGCTCGAGGACCACGCCGCGGAGTTCACGGCCGCCGAGTGCCGCAACACCGGCAAACCGACCGGCCTCGTCGAACAGGACGAACTTCCCTGGGCGGTGGACCTGCTGAGGTTCTACGGGGCGGCCGCGCGGTTGCAGGAGGACACCGCGGCCGCCGAGTACCGGCCCGGTCACACCTCGTTCGTGCGGCGGGAACCGATCGGGGTGTGCGCGCAGGTCACGTCCTGGACGCATCCGCTGGTGCTGGCCGTGGCCAAGATCGCCCCGGCGTTGGCCGCGGGCAACACGGTGGTGATCAAACCGGCCGAGACCACTCCGGTGTCGACGTCGATGCTGGTGGAAACCGCCGCGCGGCACCTGCCCGCCGGGGTGTTGAACCTGATCTGCGGGGATCGCGACAGCGGCCGGGCCATGGTCGCCCACGAGGCCCCGGGCATGTTCTCGATCACGGGCACGGTGCGTTCCGGTATGGAGGTCGCGGCCGCGGCCGCCGCCGACCTCAAGCGTGCACACCTGCAACTGGGCAGCAAGGCCGCGGCGGTGGTCTTCGACGACGCCGACGTGCGGCGGGCCGCGCGGTGCATCGCCGCGGCGGCTTTCGGCAACGCCGGGCAGAGCTGCACGGCACCGAGCCGGGTGCTGGTCGCCGCGAGCGTGCACGACGAACTGGTCCAAGCCCTGGCTGGGTGGGCGCGCCACATGCGTCCCGGGCCGCCGGGTGATTCCGAGGCTGCTTTCGGGCCCCTCAACAGCGCCGGTCAGCTCGACCTGGTGCGGGAGTTCCTCGACCGGCTGCCCCAGCGGGCCCGCATCGCCGCCGGGGGCCGGCGGTGGGGCGGGGAGGGGTTCTTCCACGAGGCCACGGTGATCGAGGGCATGCGTCACGACGACGAGCTGGTCCGCAACGAAGTACTGGGCCCGCTGATCACGGTGCAGCGCTTCGACGACGAACAGCAGGCCATCGAGCTGGCCAACGGGGTGCGCTACGGGTTGGTGGCCAGCGTGTGGACGCAGCAGCACGCCCGTGCGATGCGCATGTCCCAGCGGGTGCAGGCCGGCACGGTGTGGATCAATGCCCACCACCCGATGGCCGCCGAGATGCCCCACAGCGGGTTCAAGCACTCGGCCTCGGGGCGCGATCTCGGTCGTGCCGGGCTGGAGGAGTACAGCCGCGTCAAGCACGTCATGTCCTTCACCGACGAATGAGGACCCGTGCGGTTCCCCTCGAAGTCGAGGGTGCGAGAGACTCTCGGCGACGTCACGGCTACCAGGAGGGAGTTCATCCGGTGACAGCGTCCTCCCACGACCGGATCCCCGACACGATGCGGACCAGTGTGCTCTCGGCTCCCGGCGAGATCGCGGTCCACCACCGCCCCACCCCCGAACCCGGTGCCGGGCAGGTACTGGTGCGCGTCGACTCGGTGGGGGTGTGCGGGTCCGATGTGCACTATTACGAGCACGGTCGGGTGGGCCCGTTCGTGGTGACCGCCCCACTGGTGCTGGGTCACGAGGCCGGAGGCCGGATCGTGTCCACCGGCCCCGACGTGGACGCCGATCGGGTGGGCCAACGGGTCGCGCTGGAACCCGGCGTGCCGTGCAGGCGCTGTGACCAGTGCAAGACCGGGCGCTATCACCTGTGCCCGGACATGCGGTTCTTCGCCACCCCGCCGGTGGACGGGGCCTTCTGCGAGTACGTGGTGCTCGACGAGGACTTCGCCCACCCGGTGCCGCCGGAGATCTCCGAGGACGCGGCGGGACTGATCGAGCCGCTGTCGGTGGCGGTGTGGGCGTGTTCGAAGGCCCGGATCGGGGCGGCCACCCGCGTGCTCATCTCCGGTGCCGGACCGATCGGCGTGCTGACGGTGCAGGTGGCACGGGCCTTCGGGGCCACCGAGATCACCGTGGTCGAACCGTCCGAGCCGCGACGGGACGCGGCCACCCGCTTCGGCGCCACCAGCACCGTCGACCCGACCGAGCGGGAGCCGACCGAGGTCGTCGACGGTGTCGACGCCTTCCTCGACTGCTCGGGAGCGGCCCCGGCCATTCGGGCGGGCATCCCCGCGGTGCGTCCCGCCGGGCGAGTGGTTCTGGTGGGAATGGGAGCCGACGAGATCACCCTGCCGATGGTGGTGCTGCAAACCAGGGAAGTGGAGGTGACCGGGACCTTCCGCTACGCCAACACGTGGCCGACGGCGATCGCCCTGGCCGCTTCCGGCCGCGTGGAGCTGGACGCGCTGGTCACCGGCCGGTACCGGCTGGAGGACGCGGAGCAGGCGCTGACGGCCAACACCGATCCGCACAGCATCAAACCCGTGGTGCGACCCGGCCAGCGGGACTGATCAGGAACGCACGGCGATCGCCAGCAGCGCGGCCGCCGGTCCGGTCAGCCGGTGGCCCGCCCGCCACACGGCGTGCAGGGGGCGGCGCAGGTCGAGGTCGACGTCGACCTCGACCATGCGTGCCTCGGCGAGGTCGGTGGCCACGGCCAGCACGCTCAGCACCGCCGGTCCCGCCCCTGCGACCACGGAGTTGCGCACGGCCGTGGTGGAGTGCAGTTCCAGCAGGGGAGCCACGGGGTCGCTCCCGCGGTAGGACAGCGCCTGGTACAGCGTTTCGCGGGTGCCCGAGCCCCGCTCGCGCACGATCAGCGGGGTCGCGGCCAGTTCGGTGACGCTCAGGCTGCGGCGCAGCTGTGCCCAGGGGTGTTCGGGTGGGACCACGACGACCATGCGGTCCCCGGTGACGTAGCGGCGGGACACCCCCTCGGGTACCGAGGGGGTTTCGATGAATCCGAGGTCGCACTGGCCGTGGCGGACCCGGTCGCAGACCGAGACCGAGTTGCCGACGTCGAGTTCGAGGTGCGCCTCGGGCAGGGTCGTGCGCAGGGTGCTGATCCACGCCGGGGCGAGGTAGTCGGCCACGGTCATGCTCGCCGCCACGCGCAGGTGGACCTCGTGGCGGGCGCGCAGGGCGCGGGCCCCGTCGAGGAGGCCGTCGAGGTGGGTCAGGACCTGCCCGGACCAGTCGCGGACCATCGCCCCGGCCGGGGTCAGGGTGCACCCCTGGCGGGTGCGTTCGAGCAGGGTCAGGCCGAGTTGGCGTTCCAGGCTGGACAGCCGTTTGCTCGCCGAAGGCTGACTGACCCGCAGCTCGGCCGCGGCGGCACCGAGACTGCCGAGGTCACCCACCAGGACCAGCAGCCGTAATGATTCCGTGTCGGGTGCGGTCATGCACCGAGCATAGGTGCCCCGGCCGGCAGCCCCGCCCCGGTGGCCTGAGACACACGCCCCTTGATGTCGAGTTAAGTCGAAGTTCGAGACTCCTCGGGCAAGCGCGGACACCACCGAGACGCAGTCGGAGACGACCATGGACAGCACCGTTGACCTCGCCACGTTCGACTCGGCCTACGAGAACCGTTCCGCGCCGTGGGTGATCGACCAGAACCAGCCCGCGATCGTCGAGCTGGAGCGTGCCGGCTGGATCCGCGGCGCCGTGCTCGACGCGGGATGCGGCAGCGGCGAGCACACGATTCACCTGACCGAGCTCGGCTACGACGTCGAAGGGGTGGACCTGTCCGAACGCGCGCTCGAACAGGCACGCGCGAATGCCTCCGCGCGAGGTGTCCCGGCCCGTTTCGCCGTCGCCGACGCGCTGGACCTGGGGGCGCGGCCCCGTTACGACACGGT
The DNA here is from genome assembly GCF_014137975.1 of Halosaccharopolyspora lacisalsi. Taxonomy (GTDB): domain Bacteria; phylum Actinomycetota; class Actinomycetes; order Mycobacteriales; family Pseudonocardiaceae; genus Halosaccharopolyspora; species Halosaccharopolyspora lacisalsi. Next base: position 397,466 of record NZ_JACGWZ010000002.1, read on the forward strand.
CCTCGACAGCGCCCTGTTCCACGTGTTCGGCGCCACCGACCGCCCGGCCTACGCGCGCAGCCTGCACGCCGCCTGCCGCCCGGGTGCTCTCGTGCACGTGCTCGCCCTCTCCGACACCCAGGCGGCGACCGGGCCCCGCATCAGCGACACCGCGATCCGAGGGGCCTTCGGGAACGGCTGGGACATCGAGGACCTGAGCCCCCACCGCTACCGGGGCATCGTCCGGTATCCCGAGGACGCCGATCGGCTCGGCGTCGCCATCGGTGAACCCGCCGACACGGCGGCGTGGTTGGCCCGAATCCGGCGGCTCTGAAGCGACATCGCCGCACGGTGTCATGCCGTGACGTTATGACCTCCTGCGCGGATCACGGCTACGCACGGGCGCGGGATTTCGTGATGCTGACCCGGTGACCCCCACCGAACACAGCGCACCGACGCCACCCGCCCCCGTGCTGTGGCCGGGACTGGTGATCACCGGTGCCGCGATCGTCGTGGCATTGGTGATCGCCGAGCTGATCGCGGCCGTCAGCGCCCTGACCGTGGCGGTCGTGCTCGGCATCGTGGTCGGCAACGTCGTGCGGTTGCCCGAGTCCGCTGGGCCCGGCTTGGCCTGGGCGATGCGCAGGCTGCTGCGCGCCGGTGTCGTCCTGCTGGGGCTGCGGTTGGCGGTGGGCCAACTCGTCGGGCTCGGGATCGGCACGATCGCGGCGGTGCTGATCCTGGTGACCGTGACCTTCCTCGGAACGGTGGGACTGGGGCGGCTGCTCGGCGCCTCGCGGGGACTGTCGATGCTGGTGGCGACCGGGTTCTCCGTCTGCGGGGCCTCGGCGATCGCGGCGATGGACGGCGTGATCGACCGTGACGACGAGGACGTGGCCACCTCGATCGCCATGGTAACGATCTTCGGGACGGCGGCGATGCTGGTGCTGCCCGTGGTCGGCACCGGACTGGGGCTCTCGGACCCGCAGCTGGGCCGCATCGCCGGGGGCAGCGTGCACGAGGTCGCCCAGGTCGTCGCGGCGGCGTCCCCGGCCGGTGCGGCGGCGGTGGCCGTCGCCGTGGTGGTCAAGCTCAGCCGGGTGGTCCTGCTGGCACCGCTGGTGATGCTGGTCAGCCTGGCCGAACGACGCCGGACCGGCGCCACGGGCGAGCGCCCACCGGTCCTGCCGCTGTTCGTGGTCGGATTCCTGACCGCGGTGGCGGTGCGCAGCACCGGGCTGCTGCCCGAGGTGGTGCTGGCCGGGGCCGAACAGGTGACCACCCTGCTGCTGGCGGGAGCACTGTTCGGACTCGGCACCTCGGTACGGGTGCGGGCGTTGCTCCGCACCGGGCCGAAGGCCTTCGTCCTGGGCCTGTGCTCGACGGTGCTGGTCACCGCCACGACCGTCGCCACCATGTTCACGCTCGCGTGAGCAGCCACCTTCCTCGACGCCGACGAGGTCACCGCCGGGAATACCGGTTCGGGCGCGTACTCGTTCTTGCGAGTTCTGTCCGCTGACAACGGCAGAGCCGATACGGACAACTCATCAAACCGGTCGTCCTCCCCGGCCCTCACGAGCTACGATGTCCGATCATGACCGAGCTCGACTTCGCGCGGCGCACACGGTGGTCCTGCGACACCGCCCCAACCTCGAGGTGATGACCCGGCTCGGCTCAGTCGGGCCGGGTGGCCACGCCGCACCAGGCCAGCCCGCGGGCCTGCGCCTCCTCCTCGGACAGGGGCTCGTCCGGCACGTCGGGGCGCCAGTCCGGTAGATGCACCATCCCCGGTGACAGCAGCGGCCACGGGCCGAACCACCGGGCCAGTTCGGCCCGGTCCCGCAACCACAGCGGGTTCGACGTGTCCTGGTAGGACGCAGCGCCCCCGCGCATCTGCTCCTGCTGCTCGGGGGTGGCATCGTCGCAGGCGATGTGGGACAACCCCAGCCAACTCCCGGCGACGAGCCGATCGCGGTAGCGGTCCAGCACTCCGGGCACGTCGGCCTCGTCGCCGAGGAAGTGACCCAGAGCGATCAGTAACAGGCAGACCGGCTGATCGAAGTCGATCAGCCGTCGGGTCTCCGGGGACTCCAGGACCGCCGACGGGGCCAAGAAGTCCTGCTGGACGATACCGGCCCAACCGGTGGCCTCCTCCTGCTGCAACAGCATCCTCGAGTGGGCGGCGGCGACCGGCTCGTAGTCGACGTAGACCACCCGCGCGTCCGCGCCGTGCTGGCGCACGATCTCGTGGACGTTGCCCACAGCCGGGATCCCGCTGCCGATGTCGAGGAACTGGCGAATCCCGGAATCCAGAGCCGCCCGCACGAGTCGCCCCAGAAACGCGCGATTGCTCCGGGCGAGCGCCTTGATCGGCGGTAGCATCGTTTCGATGCGGGCGCCGAACTCCCGGTCGATGGCCCAATTGTGGGCTCCACCGAGGTACCAGTCGTAGATGCGGGCCGCGCTCGGACGCGACAGGTCCACCCCGGGGAACCGGGCCGCGTCCCCCTCGGTCTCGGTGCTCATCGGCAGACTCCTTACACGACAGTGATCCGGCGAGCACTCTAGTGTGATCACCCGTGCCCGTACAGGACGTGTGCACATACGCTCGGTTGCCGCGAACACTGTCCGGGCGCTGTGCGCGCCCCGGCGCACACGGGTGAGCAGGTGTGACACCGGCTCGCCACTACGGGTCCGGCAGGGGAACGGACAGGCCGGTCTTGATCGCCTCGAGCGCGGGCAGGGTGTCGTAGCGGCGCACGTTCTCGTCGTCCATGAACAGCCGGTCCGACAACGCGCGGCATTCGGCGAGGCTCTCGGTGACCAGCACGACGACGTAGTCCCACTGCCCGGCCAGGTCGTAGCACTGCTGCACGCGGGGCTCGACCAGCATGCGCGCGCGGAACGCGGCGTGGTGCTGCGCGGACTCGCGGTCGAGCGTGACCAGGACCACGGCCAGCGTGGTGGGCCCGAGTGCGCTCGGGTCGAGCACGGCGACCTCGCGGGTGATGACTCCGGCAGCGCGGTAACCGCGGAGTCGACGTTGGACCGCGCTGGGGGAGAGCCCGACCTCGTCACCGAGATCGCGCAGCGTGCGTCCGGCGTCCTCCTGGACGAGCCGCAGCAGCCGGTGATCGAGGGAATCCGGAACGGAGGGCACGCAACGATTTTGCGCAGCAGCGGCACGATTTTCAATCGCGATCACCGCCCGCCGCTCTACCGTGGGGACGATCCCGATCCGGAAGGCACGCACATGCACGATCTGGGCCTCGATCTCACCCGGATCGAGCAAGCCTCGAGTCTGATCGATCCGGTGTTCGTCGACACGCCGCAGTTCGTCGACGAGCAGCTCTGCGTCGCGCTCGGCAGACGAGTGATGGTCAAGATCGAAACCCTGAATCCGCTGCGCAGCTTCAAGGGCCGCGGCATCGACCTGCTCGCCCGCGAGTTCGCGCCGGGCACCCGCCTGGTGTGCGAGTCGACCGGCAACTTCGGCCGGGCCGTCGGCTACGCGGCAGCCAGGCACGGCCTGAGCGCGGAGATGTTCGTTCCCGCGGGCATCAGCCCGGTGAAACTGGCCAGGATGGCTTCCCTCGGCGTGCGCGTGCACGAGGCCAGCGAAGGCCGAGCCGAACAAGCCGCTCGTGCCTACGCCGCCACGTGCGAGGACAGCGTCTTCGTCGAGGGCGTCGCGATCAGTGCGCCGATCCCGGAATCGGTGGCCCGCATGCTCCTGCTGGTCGACGACGTGGTGGTCGTGGACGACGCGGACACCCTTGCAGCGATGTGCACCGCGCTGGCGACCCTCGGGGTGCTGCCGGAACCCGCGGGCGCGGCCGATCTCGCCGCCATCGCCACGCACGACGTGCCGGACGAGGTGCTGGCGACCGCTGTTATCGGGCCAAACGTCGCAACCGCCCTGTTCGGCGACGTCCTGACCGTCACGGAGGTAAGCCATTGAGCACGGTGCTGATCATCGGTGTAGGTGACATCGGCGAGCGGATCGCCGACGGACTGGCCGCCGGTAGCCGGGTGCGGCGTCTGCTGCTGGCGGGCCGCTCGGCGGCCGGCGATTCCGTGGCGGCGACCGTGGCCAGCGCCCGCGACTGCCTGGTCGAGCCGGCCCGGCTGGATGCCTCCCGACAGAACGAGGTGGCCGAACTGCTGGCTGCCACCCGACCCGACCTGGTCGTGCACTGCGCCTCGCTGCGCGGCCCCTGGACGATGTCCGGCCGCACCGATCCCGCGGCTCGTGCTGTCGCCGCCGCCGGTCTCGGTGTGCGGCTGCCCTATCAGCTCCCGCTGATCCTGTCGGTCATGCGAGCCGCCCGCCAGGCCGGCTACACCGGGCCGGTGGCGAACCTGTCGTTTCCGGACGTGACCGGCCCGGTCCTGGCCCGCCTCGGCCTACCCCCCACCGTCGGCCTGGGCAACGCCGCCAAGATGCAGCTGCGGGTCCGCGCCGCGCTGCGCGCCGCGCACCCGGACCGGCCCATGCCGCTGATCCGCGTGCTCGGCCACCACGCCCAGGTCTTCGACGTCATGCAAGCCCGCCCACCCGCCGACCCGGAACAGCGCTGCCGGGTCTACCTCGGCGAGCACGGGCAGCGGAGCGATTCGCTGGCCTACCGGGCGCCCGCGCTGGCACCCGGACCGCGCTACAACACCGTCACCGCAGCCGCAGCCATCCCCGTCCTGGAAGCACTCCTGCCCGGCGCGGGTCCGCTGCGCCATTCCACCGCCGCACCGGCAGGCCTGCCCGGCGGCTACCCGGTCCGCATCGTCGACGGCTCCGTCGCCCTGGACCTGCCGCCCGGGCTCTCCGAGGCCGAGGCGGTCGCGGTCAACGAGCGCATGGCCGCCGGCGACGGCATCGACAGCATCGACGACGACGGCACCGTGCACCTCACCCCGGCCAGCCAGAAAGCCGTCGCCGACATCGCACCGGAGCTGGCCGGACCCGTCGCCATCGACGACCTCGCGACCCGGGCGGCACGCCTCGACTCCGTACTCACCTGACCAGCACCCCAGGCCCGGTGCCGAGAGGTCTCGAATTCCTGGTTGCCGTGCGTGGTCGAGCAGGCTCGCCGTGTCATGTGCGTGCCGGGCGAGGAGGCGATGTGACCGCTGAAGTCGGTGAGCTCGACGCCGCGCTCGCCTGCCCGTGCTCGACGAAGGACCCACCCGCTCAGGCGTGATCGCGAAGGTGATGCGCCGGCGAATCGGTCGGCATCGTCGGGCGGGGAAACCGGTACCGGCACCATCCGTCAGTGATCCCCGGGGGCACGCCCAGCGCTCCGGTCGCCTCCGGTCATCCGTTCGATCACGCGGGTGATGTGGTCGACGCAAGGGCGCACGTCCGCGAGGAGGTCCTGCCAGTGCTCCTCCTGCTCTCCGCGGTGGACGGCCCGCGCGCGGTCCAGCACGGGTCGGTGCTCGGCGGGGAGCCGCCCCAGTGCCCAGTCGGCCGCCGCCTCCTTGGAACTGATCGTTCCGGTGGTCAGAGTCGTCCAGATGCGGGCGAGCGTGAGGACGACATTGCGCGTGTCCGAGGCGAGCTCGGCACGCAGGTCCGGCACGCCGGCAACGAGCGCGCGCTCGAGATCCTGCCAGGGGACGGGATCGAGCACGTCCTCCGGCAGGGGACCGACCAGCGGGCTGCTGTGCTGCCGCACCATCGTGAGCAGTAGCGCCAGATCCGGATCTCTCGTCGGCGTCGGGGTATCACCGCGCACGAGCTCGTCCCGCAGCCATTCGCCGTACTGGAACTCACAGCGCGGCGGGTACCGCCACGGGCGGACATCGGACTCCACGACGAGCGTCAGCTCGATGGGCCGGGCCGCGCCGCGCCGCGGGTACGCACCGGAGACACTCAGCAGACCATCGACGAGTGCTCGCCGTTGCCGGGGTGCCGTGCGCCGCCGCGCCACGACCAACACGTCGACATCGCTGTGCGGGCCCAACCCGCCCTGCACGGCCGACCCGTACAGATACGCCCCCACGATCTCCGCACCGAGCACGTCGCGCACGACGCGCACGCTGTCCTCGTCCTGACGCACCAACACGCTCCTTCACCCCACACGGACGGATGACCACTGCCACGTAAGCGGTGGTCGCGCGAAATCGGCTTGCCGGTACGAGGTGGCCCGCTCGTAGGATTCCGGCATGAGCGGCACCAGCAGCGTCACCGAGCTGGTCGAGGACAACCGACGACACTGGGACGAGCGGGTTCCGATCAACACCGCGAGCTCGTTCTACGATCTCGACGGATTTCGCACCGGTGCCGAGGACCTCGACCAGTTCCAACTCGACGAACTCGGCGACGTCATCAGCGCCGTCGCCGGATCCGGACTGCGGATCGAGTTCGTCCACGAACACGACACGATCCCGTTCCCGCGTTACGGCGCGCTCGTCACTGACGGTACGCGCTTCCACTACCTCGACCACTCCGCACGCCTGCCACTGATGTACTCGCTGGCCGCCACCGCTCCCGCCCGGTAGAGCCCCGAACGAGCCCGCCACGAAGTCGAACGGGCGAGAGGTCTCGTGATCGGCAGCATCAGCCTGCTCGGGCCAGCGGCTGATGGCGCTGTCGAGGTCGGCTACGTCGCCGTGGCTTCGCGGCGCGATGACAACCCGATACCGCACCAGCCGTAGTCCCCACCGGGGTACGGCGAGGCACCAGTGGTCCGAGCGTCCGCGCTCAGCGCGGACGCTCGGACCCACCGACGTCCTCCGCTGCGGTTGTCAGGCGACCTGCAGGTCGATGTCGACGTTGCCGCGGACGGCGTTGGAGTACGGGCAGGTCCGATCTGCTTGTTCGACCAGCTGTTGGGCCTGTTCGTGGCCGAGTCCGGGCAGGGAGACGGTCATGCTCACGTTCAGGCCGTAGCCACCGTGCGCGTCGGGCCCGATGCTGACCCCGGTGGTCACCGACGAACCCGAGATGTCGACCTTGGGCCGGCGGGCCACGAGTTGCAGGGCGCTGTGGAAGCAGGCGGAGTAGCCGGTGGCGAACAGCTGTTCCGAGCTGGTCGCCGCGCCGCCGGGACCGCCGAGTTCCTTCGGCACCGCCAGGTCGAGGTCGAGCACCCCGTCCGAGGACCACCAGGTGTGCCCCCGCTTCCGGCGCCGGTGGCGGTCGCTTCTGCCGTGTAGAGCGCTGTCATGAGATCTCCTCGCTCGTTCGGTGCGGGCTTTCCTGCGGTGCCGTACAGGCGCGTCGCCGGCCCGGCCGGAGTTGGGCCGTGCCCGGGGCAGCCGGACGAGCATCTCGCCGGTGTTCGTCGGATCAGTGGCCTCGGGCCGGCATCCCCGGCAGCCCGGCCAGGAAGGACTCGGTCGCGGGGCCGAGCAACCGCCTGGCGTCCGGATGCGATTCCAGTCCGACGACCAGTGCGATCGAGATGTCGGCGGCGTCCGCGGGGGCGATCCCGGTCAGCCCGGCGTCGGTGAACACGTCGGTGAGCAGGTGTTTGAGCCGGGTGGTGAAGTCGGCGCAGATGTCGCCGTAGAGGCGGGCCTTGGCGTCGAGCAGCTCCGCGGCGTGCGCGGAGTCCCCGGCGAGGTCCAGGACGAGGTCCAGCTTGGCGGTCAGGACGCCGTGCACGCGCTCGGCCGGGTCCCGGTCGGTGGCGGCCACCTCGGCGGCTTGCGCGAGCGTCCGGTGGTGCAGGCGCTCGACAAGCCGCCGCACGGCGTCGTCCTTGCTGCGGACGTACTGGTAGACCGCTGACCTGGACACGCCCACGGTGGTGGCGATGTCGTCCATGGTGGTGCGCCGGATGCCGTAACGGGTGAGGCACTCGTAGGTGGCATCCAGAATCTCGGTCAGCCGGTCGCTTGCCACGGTCAGCCCAGTGCCTTGACGACCTCGGCGGCCAGCGGAGCCGACGAGGCGGGGTTCTGCCCGGTGTACAAGTTGCGGTCGACGACCACGTTCGGCGCCCACGGCTGCCCCTCGGAGAACTCGGCCCCCAGGGCGATCAGCCGGTCCTGCAGCAGCCACCGAGCCTTGTCGGCCAGTCCGGCCTGGGACTCCTCGGTGTTGGTGAACCCGGTCACCCGGTAGCCGGCGAACGGAGAGCCCTCGCCGGTGTCGGTGGCCAGCAGCGCGGCGGGGGCGTGGCAGACCACGGCCAGCGGCTTTCCGGAGGCCAGGGTATCGGTGAGCAGCCGCGCCGAGTCGCCGTTGACCGCCAGGTCCTCCATCGGGCCGTGGCCGCCGGGGTAGAACACCGCCGCGTAGTCGGCCGAGTTGACCTCTTCCACCTTGACGGGGTCGTGCAGCTCGGTGGCCGAGTTCAGCACGGAGATGACCTCGTCGGCACCGTCCTGGCCACCGTTGACCTCCGGGGCGAGGCTGCCCTTGTCGACTGTGGGCACGACACCACCGGGGGTGGCCACCACGATCTCGTGCCCGGCGGCGGTGAACGCCTGGTACGGCGCCGTGAACTCCTCGCCCCAGTAGCCGGTCGGGTGCTGGGTGCCGTCCGCCAGCGTCCAGTAGTCGACGCCGGTCATCACGAACAGGATCTTGGCCATGAGGGACTCACCCTTTTCGGAACGGCCGCCTCACGGGGTGCGGCACTTGGCGAACTGACAATCTACATGCAATCTGTCAGATCTGACAGATGCAACTGTAGTCTCGCCCCCCACGGGACCGTCAATGGGGCCTGCCTCTCATGGATTTCAGTCGTGCTGGGCGGAGAACGGTCCGCCGCTGCCGAAGGCCAGCTCGGTGAAGCGGTCGCCGATGCGGCGGTGCGCGGCGGGGTCCGGGTGGAGCCGATCGGGCAGCGGCAGCTCGGCGAAGTCCGCCTCGCCGTAGAGGTCGCAGCCGTCGAGATAGGACAGAGTGGGGTCATCGGCGGCCCGCTGCTCGACGACGCGGGCCAGTTCCTCCCGGATGACGCTCAGCGTCAGCTTCCCGGCGGCGCGTTCGGCGGGGTCTCCGGTGGCCCGGAACCGCAGCTGCCCGTCGCCGAAGTCCACGGCTCCGGGGCCGGGGGTGTCCTCGTGGATGGGGCAGTACAGGGGCGAGACGACCAGCAGCGGCGTGGTGGGATGGCCCTCGCGGATGGTGTCGAGGAAACCGTGCACGGCCGGGCCGAAGGCGCGCAGCCGCATCAGGTCGGCGTTGACCAGGTTGATGCCGATCTTGACGCTGATCAGGTCCGCGGGGGCGTCCCGCACGGCGCGGGCGGTGAACGGGTCGAGCAGCGCGCTGCCGCCGAATCCGAGGTTGACCAGTTCCACCCCACCGGAGGAAGCGGCCAACCCCGGCCAGGTCGTGGACGGGCTCGCCGCGTTCGAACCGTGACTGATCGAGCTGCCGTGGTGGACCCACACCCGACGGTCCCCACGCGGTGCGGCCTCGACGGGAGCGTCAGTGCGCAGCGCGACCAGCTCGGTGATCTCGGTGTGCGGCAGCCAGATCTCGACGTCCTTGACGCGGGCGGCCAGCTCGGCGAACCGGACCGTGCCGACCGGGCCAGGTTGGGTTTCGGCGCCCCCGGTGGCCATGTCCAGCAGCAGGACCTTGCCGCCGGTCGTGCCGGACTGCCCGGCGAGTTCGCCGTCGACGAGCAGGTCGTACACGCCGTCCGGGCGGGGCGGGATGTCCCGGTAGCCCACCTTGGTGCGCAGCGTGTCCAGCTCGACGGCCGTGGCCCGGGTGCGAAACACCAGCCGCACGCCGGAGGGTTGGGACTCGGCCATGGCCAACTGCCCGTCGGGGCACTGCGCGCGAGCCCGGGCGGGCAGCCGGTGCGGCAGCACGCCGTGCTCGGTGCGCTCCAGTTCGAGCGCGCCGCGCAGGAGGTCTTCGGTGATGGGCGTGGAGATCCACTCCGTCGCCCGGGGCGTGGTGGAGTCGGGGATGCTTTCGTGCTGATGGTTCACAAGCCCAGCCTGTCAACCGGATTCGGTGATCCGCACATCCTTTTCCCGGCCCACACCCCGTGCCGCCACGCCCACTCGACTGTCGTGGGCGTGGTGGTGCGGGGGCTGCGCAGCCCCCGCACCACCACGCTTCGGGGTCGAACCCGGTGGTTACCGCGACCGGCCGGCGGCAAGTCCTACCGGGTCAGGAGGAGGATCCGCCGTCACCGTGGCCCCAGTTGCACTTGTGCTGGCGCACGTTGTTCCACCAGTCGCCGTTGGGTTCCCGGTCGGACTCCAGAGTCCAGGCCGGATCGTTACCGGTGAAGTTGCCCAGGGCATGGCAATCGAACTGATGGCGCAGCGTCTTCGGGTTCGGGAAGGTCACACAGTTCCGCAGATCGCTCCGGGCCGGATTGACCGGTGGCTTGGGCCCCTTGATCTCTGGCACCAGATTGACCTTGAACATGCCGCCGTCCGAGTTCGGGTCACGCTCGCTTTTTTGATCAAGAGGCTGCCGCGGGAACGCCGGCCCTGGTTCGGTGGCAGCCGAGTGGCCTCCGCTCCCACCGCTTCCGGGCCCGTACCGGCCGTGGGCTCGGCCGGCTGGGCCACGGCCGGTCCCGCCCCCAGCGAGGAGGCGACCAGGGCGGTGCTCGCGACCAGCGCGAACCGTCTGACAGGGCTGGTGGCGGTCGCGTGCGTACTCCTCTCGCCTCCGTTCCCAGCAGACACAGCGTCGTTCGCTGTTGCGGTTCACGGTGCCGCAGAACCGATCCCTGTTCGGTGGGTTCGACGACGTATCACTCGAGCGAGGGACGATCTGATCGCGAACAGCATCGCCGCCTCAGGACTCCGGCCTGCCGTGGCCGCGGGGTGGCGGGATCTCGGTACGGCCGGTCGCGGTGTCGTGCCGCACGCGCGGAGCCGCGGGAAACACCCGGTCCCGAGGCAGCCGGTCACGGAACTGATGACGGATGAGCTCGGCATCGGACACGGTCCAGGTCACCACGATCTCGCCATCGCGAAGACCTCCGCCGGTCTGGTCCAGCCAGCGGACCGCGTGGCGCACCACCAACGCGTGCCGGGCCTCTCGCTCGGCCAGTTGGGCAGCGATGGCACACAGGTGCCGCCAGCGCTCGGGGTCGAAGTGGTCGGTGTGGACAGTGGTCTGCACGGACATTCGGCACTCCCGGTGATCAGACGACCACGTCCAAGTGAAACCGAGGTCGAGCACGCGGGAATACCGACAAATGGGCCCGATCCCGAGCGAACGCGGGACCGGCGGAGTGAAGGTGATACCCGAGGTCGGCTCAACCTGGTGCAGGTCCACGAGGTCTGACGGATTCCGGGAACTCGGTGGCTCCGGTCAGCGCGGCTGTGGCTCTCTTCTCGTACCCGTGGTGTGGGGATGTCCGAACGACAGGCGGTCCGGTGAGGTCGCTGCTCGGGGAAGCGCGATGCCGAGGTGGGACCCGGAAGTGCCGGGTCACTCGTCGTGTGACGAACACCAGGTGCTGTGCTCACGACTGATCGCAGCGCTGGAGCCTGCTCCCGGGGCAGGGAGAGATCGTGGCTGGCAACGATGTAGGCCTGCGAGACGGTGGTGTGCTGCAGGGCCGCCGACCAGGCGACGAACGCGACCACGGTGGTGGCGATGATTCCGGCGGGGTCGAAGGAGACCACTCCGAACGCCTTGGTCAGCGCTTCCACCACGCCGGCGATCTCGAACAGCAGCACCAGTGTCTGGTAGCGACGGGCTCGACGTCGGTGGAACAGTGCCTTGTTCGCGTACCAGCCTGCTGGTCGGTGATCCGCCCGGTCAGGTAGCTGCGCCTGCGGTCCGGTCGGCAGCGCGCAGCTCGCGCATGTGTGCACTGAGCGCGGGTGCTCCGGTCGGCACCAGTCGCGAAGTCGGGAGATCACGTTGCAGGGCGGCCAGCCGCTCGGTGAATACCCGGTCGGCCTCGATCGACGACAGGGACAGCGGAGTGAAATGCGGCTGCTCGGTCTGTTCACCCTCCTGCTGGGCGGGATCTTCGGGATGCGCGTGCTGGTGGGAGGCGGGGGTCGGCCGGTTTCGCTCGACCGTTCCCAGGTGGTCCGGTTGTTCGGCGGTTGGGAACGCGTGGTCGCTACCGCTCCCGCCGGGCTGATCGACTCGGGTGCTGTGACGGTCTCGACCGCGCGACGGTGAAGGGAATCAGCTACTTCGACATCGGGGTCCCGAGGTATCCGTGCCGATGCGCCGCGGACGGATCAACGTGCCCCGCCGACCAGCCACGACCGCCGCGTCGGCGACCGGGCCGCGCTTACGACTCGTCGGTGACCAGCGGTACGAATCCGACCGAACTCAGTGTTTCCCGGCGGCCGTGGCGCAGCCGGACGAGGTCACCGAGACCGCCGTGCCCCACCGGGCACACCAGCGTGCCGTCCGGACCGAGCTGCTCCAGCAGGGGCTGGGGGATCTCCTCGGCCATGGCGGTCACCGAGATCCCGTCGAACGGGGCGCGGTCGGGTGCCCCCCGGGCACCGTCTCCGTGGCGGACCTCGACGTTGTCGTAGTCCAGCTCCGCCAGCGTTCGTCGGGCTCCTTCGGCGAGGTCGGCATGGCGCTCGACGCTGGTCACCCGGCGGCAGCACCGTGCCAGGACCGCGGCGGCGTAGCCGCTGCCCGTGCCGATCTCCAGCACGTTCTCGGTCCCCGAAGGATCCAGCGCCTCTGCCATCAACGCCACGATCCAGGGCACCGAAATCGTCTGTCCCGAGCCGATGGGCAGCGGCTGGTCGGTGTAGGCCTCGGGGACCAGCTCGGGGTCGACGAATCGTTGCCGGGGCACCTCGGCCATGGCCTCGAGCACGTACCGGTTGCTGATGCCGCCCCGGCGCAGGGAATCGACCATGTCGGATCGCCGCGCCCGCTCGTCGCCCGCCATCGTGGCCTCCCCTCGCGTGCTCTCGGAAATACCCCGGGTCGTCGACGGTAGTCGCAGCCGGGCTGCTGGGCATCTCCCGCGCTACGTCGAGGTGTCGTCGATCCGGGACTCCATCACCTCGGCGAAACGGGTCAGCGCATCGACGACGCGTTCGCGATCCTGCCCGAGGCCGGCCAGCAGTCTCGCGTGGGCTTCGAGCTCGCGGGGGAACAGGTCGTCGATGACGTCCTGACCGGTGCCGGTCATGCTGATCAGTGCGGCGCGTCGGTCCGCGGGGTTGACCGAACGCGTGATGAGATCGCGTTTTTCCAGCTTGCCCAGGGTTTTGCTGACTCCCGCCCGGGACATGCCGAGGCGGGAGGCGAGGTGGTGGGCGGTGACCGGTTCCGCGTTGTAGCGCAGCGGCACGAGCAACTCCACCTCGGCCGCGGTCAGTGCCGCACCGTCGTAGAGCGGCTCCACCGCCCGGTCGAGCAGGGCTGTGATGCGCTTGACCAGCGCCACGACTTCCATGGGGGAGGTGTCCAGTCCGGGGTGGTGCTCACCCCAGAGCTGCTGGGTGCGTGACTGAAGAGGGAGCATGATCACCAATTTTGTTAACTAGCGAACTACTTGTTACTTTTTCAGCGTAGCCCACTGTCCGGTCGGGACGAACGAGAGCCTCACCGAAAACACCCGCGTTCGCCCCGACAGACAGCAGCGCCCGTCGACGGCGGGCACGACTGTGGAGGTCATCGACATGGAATACGACGCGATAGTGGTCGGGGGCGGTGCGGCCGGGCTGGCCGCCGCGACGATGTTGGCCCGCTCCCGCCGTCGGGTGGTGGTGGTCGATGCCGGCGAACCTCGCAATGCTCCGTCCGCACACCTGCACGGTTTTCTGTCCCGGGACGGATCGTCACCGTCCGAGCTGCTCGCGGCCGGTCGACGCGAGGTGACCGGCTACGGCGGACAACTGCTCCAGGACCGGGTGCGCGACATCGGGCACATCGACGAGCACGGCTACCTCGTGCGCTTGGACGGTGGAGGCGAGCTGACCACACGCGGGGTGCTGGTGGCCACTGGGCTGCGCGACGTGCTCCCCGACATCCCCGGTGTGCGCGAGCGGTGGGGAAACGACGTGCTGCACTGCCCGTACTGCCACGGATACGAGGTGCGCGACGCGCCGATCGCGGTGGTGGGCGGCGACAATCGACCGTTCACCCTGCACCAGGCGTCGCTGGTGCGGCAGTGGTCGGACGACGTGGTGTTCTTCCCGCACACGATCACCCTGACCGAGGAGGAACGGGAGCGGTTGCTCGCCCGCGGGATCCACATCGTCGACGGTGACGTGGCGCGGGTGGCCACCGACGGAGGCCGACTGTCCGGGGTGGAATGCGCCGACGGTCGGGTGGTGCGGCGGGAGGCGGTGTTCGTGGGTCCCCGCTTCGTGCCGCACGACGAACTCCTCACCGGCCTGGGGTGCGCGCTCGGCGACGACGGGTGGGTGGTCACCGACACCACGGGCCGCACCAGCGTGGACGGGATATGGGCGGCCGGCAACGTCGTGGACTCACCGGCCCAATTGAGCAACGCCGCCGGTGCGGGATCGACCGCCGCCACAGCGCTCAACCACCGTTTGCTGGCCGACGACGTCGAACGAGCCCTCACCGACCACCGCGCGGCGCACCTCGGCTGACCGTGAGAGTGGTGGCGAAGCGGTTTCAGACGGTCGCGGCGGGACGGTTCCAGGGGCGGGCCCGTTCGAAAGCGCGGGCGGCCCTCAGGACGCGGGCGTCGCTGTGGCGGGGTCCCACGATCTGGAGACCGACCGGGAGACCGTCGGACGTGAAACCGCAGGGCACACTGGCGGCCGGTTGCTGGGTCATGTTGAACGGATAGCTCAGCGGAGTCCAGCCGGTCCAGCGTGGCGTGGTGGATCCGGCCGGTACTTCCGCGTCGGCTTCGAAGGCCGGGATCGGCACGGTGGGGGTCAGCAGCAGGTCGTAGGTCTCGTGGAAGGCCCCCATGCGCTGGCCGAGCTTCATGCGGGTGTCGGTGGCCTCCAGGTAGTCCTGAGCGGAGTAGTCCAGACCTTGACGGCAGACCTGGGCCAGGCCGGGGTCCAGCAGCTCCCGTTGGGCGTCGGTGAGGTGGTCGGTGGATTTGGCGGCACCGGAAAACCACAGCACGTGGAAGTCCTCGACAGGATCGTCGAAACCGGGGTCGGCCCGCTCCACGCTCGCCCCCGCCTCCTCGAAGGCCCGCACCGCCTCGGCGACGATCTCGGCGATCTCGCTGTCCACGGTGGCGAAACCGAGGTCGGGACTGTAGGCCAGCCGCAGGCCGCGCACCCCGGCGTCGAGACCCTCCACGAAGGATCCGCTCGGGGGCGGCAGGGCCGACCAGTCCCGACTGTCGGGTTCGCACAGCACGTCCATCATCAGGGCGGTCTCGGTCACCGTGGTCGTCATCGGACCCGCGTGCGCCAAAGTGCCGAACGGACTGGCGGGATAGTGCGGAATGCGGCCGTAGGTGGGCTTGAGGGTGCAGATCCCGCAGAACGCGGCGGGAATGCGCACCGATCCGCCTCCGTCGGTGCCGATGGCCAGCGGGGCCATCCCGAGCGCGACGGCCGCGGCCGCACCGCCGCTGGACCCACCGGCGGTGCGGGTGGTCTCCCACGGGTTGCGGGTGGCACCGGTCAGCGGGCTGTCGGTCACGCCCTTCCACGCCAGTTCCGGGGTGGTGGTCTTGCCGACGAAGACCGCGTTGTGCTCACGCATCCGTGCCACGGCGGGAGCGTCGACGGTCCAGGACTGGTCGGGGCACACGGTGCGGGACCCGCGCAGGGTGGGCCAGTCCCGGGTGAGGAAGATGTCCTTGATCGAGGTCGGAACCCCGTCGAGGCGCCCGACCGACTGTCCGCGCTGCCACCGCCGCTCGGAGTCCCGTGCCTGCAGCAGGGCGTGCTCGCCGTCGACGAGGCAGAAGGCGTTGACGGCCGGATCGGCCTCGGCGATGCGCTCCAGCGTGGCCTCGGTGGCCTCCACCGGGGACAGCTGCCCGGACGCGAAGGCCTCCAGCATCTCCGTGGCGGTCAGGTCCGCGGCCGACGGTGTCGTGACCGGGGTGGGGGTGGTGCTCGGTGCCGTGGTCTCGCTCATCAGATGCTCTCCGATCCACTGACGTAGCCGCGATGTTTGTCCACGACGTTGCGCAGCCGGTCGTCGGCGGCGTAGCCGGCCAGGTTCGTCGTGAACAGGGCGACCAGCTCCTCGGTCCACCCGAGCGTGTCGCCGGACATGTGCGGGGAGACGAGCACGTTGTCCATCTCCCACAGGGGGGAATCCTCGGGGAGCGGTTCGACGTCGAAGACGTCCAGGGCCGCTCCGGCGATGGTGCCGGCGACCAGGGCCTCGACGAGGTCTTCCTGAACGACCAGCTGGCCGCGCCCGACGTTGATCAACCGAGCACTCGGCCGGAAACGCGCCAGCATCTCGGCATCGATCATCCCGCGGGTGCTCTCGGTCAGGGGAGCGGCCAGCACCACGTAGTCGAACTCGCCGACGACCTCGTGCAGCGCCTCGGAGGCGTGCACGTAGCCGAAGTCGGGGTCCTCGGCGCGGCTGGTGCGTCCGGCTCCGACCACCGACAGCCCCGCCGCCGACAACTGGGTGGCGATGGCCCGCCCGATCGGACCGGTGCCGACCACGAGCGCCTTCTTGCCCTCGATGCGCTCGGTCTCGCGGTGCTGCCAGCGCTTGTGGTCCTGCAGCCGCACGCTGGTGTGCAGGTCCTTGGCCAGGGCCAGCACGGTGGTCAGCACGTACTCGGCCATGGGGCGGTCGAAGATGCCGCGGGAGTTGGTCACCACGACTTCGGAGTCCCGCAGCGCGTCGAACAGCAGCCGATCCACTCCGGCGCTGGCGACGTGGATCCAGCGCAGCTCGTCGGCGGCGGAGAAGGCCTCGCTCACGGCCTCGGACAGGAAGTGCCAGACGAACAGCACGTCGGCACCGCCAAGTGACTCGGCGAGCGTGTCCTCGGTGGCGTAGCGCACGGTGGCCAGCCGCTCGACGTCGGTCATCGCGGGCGGGTGGTTTCCATCGTGCAGGACCACGACGGTGGGAGAGCTCGCGTTCATGCCTGCCTTCGCGTTCGCGGGAGCGTGTTCGGTGGTGCGGACGACGACGCCGGTGGCCCGGGGTATTGACACGCTACGAAGCACTCGTAGGATTGTCAACAATCAGCCGACCCGGCCGCGTCCGGCCGGTGTGGCGGTACTTCTGTCTCCGCGTCGAAACGGACACCCTCACCGATGACCAGGTACTTGTCGATCACGTTGCAGCACCGTGACGTGACGTGCGTGGCCGAACTGCTGGACAAGGACGCCCCCCGAACCTGCGAGGCGGTCTGGCAGGGGCTTCCCCAGGCCGGCCCGGTCCACCACGCCAAATACGCGCGCAACGAGGTCTACACGATGGTGCCCCGCTTCGCGGGCGCCGAACCCGGCCAGGAGAACCCGACGGTGACCCCGATCCCCGGTGACCTCGTGTACTTCTCCTTCGACGGGGGGATGCTCGACCGCGAGTTCAAGGAGGAGAAGGACCTCCAGGACCTGTCGGGCGTCATCGATCTGGCGATGTTCTACGGCCGCAACAACCTGCTGATCAACGGTGACGTCGGGTGGGTGCCCGGCAACGTCTACGGCGCGGTGGTGGAGAACCTGGCGGCCTTCGCCGAGGCCTGCCACGACGTGTGGCGCAGCGGCAGCGTCGGGGAACGTCTGATCTACCAGCGGCACTCGGGCTAGGCGAGGGAAAGGAGGATGCCACCCGAAGGACTGGACACGGTGTGGGGACCCGAACCCCAACGGGGCGTGGGAGTGGTCGCCCCCTTCGACCTGGGACTGGACCGGGAACTGTGGCGATGGGTGCCCGGCAACGTCTCGCTGTACCTGACCCGCACGGCGTTCGTGCCGGTGCCGGTCACCGTGGAGATGGCCTCGATGATCAGCGATGAGGCCTCCGTGCACGGTGCCACCCGTGACCTGCTGGCACCCGAACCGGAGGTGGTCGCCTACGCGTGCTCCTCGGGGAGCTTCGTCCACGGCGCCACCGGGGAGCTCGGGCTGCGCCGGGTGATGCGCGACGCGGGAGCCCCCGCCGCGGTGACCTCGTCCGGGGCGTTGGCGGAGGCGTTGGAGGTGCTGGGGGTGAGCCGGCTGGCGATCGCGACCCCCTACGTGGCCGCGGTGACCGAGTGCCTGCACGGTTTCCTGGGCGAGTACGGCGTGGAGGTGGTCTCCAGCGTGGGGCTGGGTCTGCTCGGCCAGATCTGGAAGGTCACCTACAACCAGGTGGTCGACATCGTGCGCTCGGCCGACCGCGTCGAGGCCGAGGCCATGTTCATCAGCTGCACGAACCTGCCCACCTACGACATCATCGCCTCTTTGGAACAGGAGCTGGGCAAGCCCGTGCTCACGGCCAACCAGGTCACCATCTGGGCGGCCCTGCGCCGCATGGGGGTCACGGCCGTGGCGCCGGACCAGGCGTTGATCCGGGCGCTGCCCGCTTCCGCGGCGTAGGACTCACCGATTACGAAAAAGTGTCGCCCTTTCGGGTGTGCGGTCTACAGCGGGTAACATTGTCAACAATCGACCACCCGCGTGGCGAGGGCCGCGTCCCCACCGGGGCGGACCAGGCGACAAGGAGGACACCCGTGGCACACACTGCGGGAATGCTTTACCCGGGGTACAGCGCCGAGGACGACTATCCCACTCTCGAAGGCCTGCTCGGGGAAGGCGTCCGGCTGCCCCTGGTGCACACCCTCATGCGGCATGACGCCCACCGCGAGGACGCGCTGCTCGACGTCGGCGGCTCCGACGTGCTGGCCACCGGCGCCCGCCGACTGCTCGACCACGGCGTCGACTCGGTGGTATGGGCCTGCACCAGCGGAAGTTTCGTCTTCGGCTGGCACGGAGCCCAACAGCAGATCCGGCAGCTGCGGGACGTCACCGGAACGGCGAGCTCGAGCACCTCGTTCGCGTTCGTGCATGCCGCGGCCTCCCTCGGCCTCACCCGGGTCGCCGTGGCCGCGACCTACCCCGACGACATCGCCGAGCGCTTCGCCGGGTTCCTGCGCACCGCCGACATCGAGGTCCTGAGCCTGGCCAGCCGCGGCGTGGTCACCGCCGCCGAAGTGGGCACCCTCGGCCGTGAACAGGTGCTGGAGTTCGCGGCCGCCCACGACCACCCCCGGGCCCAAGCGCTGCTGATGCCCGACACCGCCCTGCACACGGCGGCCTGGCTCGACGATCTCGAAGCCCGGTTGGGCAAGCCCGTGCTCACGGCCAACCAGGTCAGCGCCTGGGAAGGCCTGCGCCTGGCCGGCCACGTCGAGACGCACTCCGGCCTGGGCGCCCTGTTCAGCCGGGGTGGTCACGTCGAGGTCGAAGCGGTCGAGACCGGAACCCTCGCGGACTCAAGGAGATGGTGAACCGTGCTCGGAATCGAGGAGCACAACCACCCCGGCGAACTGGAGCCGGTACAGCGCAAGTCCACGGCCGCGATCGTGGCCGACCAGCTGCGCTCGGCGATCATGTTCGGTTCGCTGCCCCCGGGCAGTCAGATGGGCGAGGCCGAACTGGCCACGCGCCTGGGCGTGAGCCGGGGACCCCTGCGGGAGGCCATGCAACGGCTGGTTCAGGAAGGACTGCTGCACAGCGAGCCGCACCGGGGTCTGTTCGTGGCCACGCTCGACGCCGCCGACGTCCGCGACCTCTACACCGCCCGCCTGGCGGTGGAGAGGTCGGCCTGCGAGCAGATCGTGCGGCACCACCGCGTCGAGGCGGTTGCCGAGCTCTCGGCCGCGCAGGCACGGATGGTTTCGGCGGCGAGCAAGGGTGACCGCGTCGAGCTCACCGACGCCGACCAGGAGTTCCACGAGACCCTGGTGCGGGTCTCGCGCAGTCCCCGGCTGCAGCGCATGGCCCAGACGCTGCTGGTGGAAAAGCGGATGTGCCTGACGGCGTTGCAGGACAAGTATCCGGCCGACAAGCAGGCCCTGGTCGACGAGCACCGGGGACTCGTCGACGCCATCGAGGCCGGTGACGAGCAGCTCCTGCTGGCACGGTTGACCGAGCACATGAACGACGCGCTGGACCGGCTCAACGGATCGCTGCCCCGGTGAGGCGGGATACATTTCGGACGGTCCCCACGTCGGCACCGTCACCTCGTCACCGACCGAGAGCCTGCCCGCGCCGGTGACGACGATGTTCGGCCGGAAGCGACTCGCGGGAAGTGGCACGGACCCGGTGGCGAGCCTGCGGTTGAGCGAGTCCAGGGAGGACTCCGACAGGAGGTGTATCGGGCAGCTGTCGGCGTAGCCGGACCGTCCCGGCGTGTGGCCGCCGGTGATCCGGTCGTGCTCCGGTGGGACTCGGACCAGTCTGCTCCCGGCTCCGAGGGTCCGCGAAAGCCACTCGGCCACCACATCACCTTGGTCGATCCCCCGGTAGGCAGTACCGAACGGAGTGACGCCCCGACGGGGCCCGGTGGTGTCGACATCGACCTCGACCGAGCCGGTGCCGGGGGCGCCGAGGACGAGCCGGGTGCCCTCGGCGTCGATGTCGGGACGGATCGACGCCATCCGTGGATGCGTGCGCTGCGTCCGGTGGGCGCCGTCCTGGCCGATCACCATGAAACTGCGGTCGTGTTCGAGCCCGGTCGTCGTCACCGTGGAGGTGGTCACCGCGACCCCGGCACATCCCTTGACGGGTAGCAGACCAGATCGGCGACGCGCGGTGCGGGCCCTCGCGGTGGCTCCGCGGCCGGGGACGGTTCATCTCGCCGTGCGGCAGCGTACGAAACGGCGCGGACAGTGGTCAACGCTGCCGGGCCCCGAGTCGGGGCCGCGGCGTGCCGACGGTGTGGTCTCGCCGCGCGGCGAGACCACACCGGAACGGTGGAAGCCTCACAGACCGCCGACGGCGACGTACTTGGTTTCCAGGAACTCCTCGATGCCGATCTTGCCGCCCTCGCGTCCCAGACCGGATTGCTTGACCCCGCCGAACGGGGCGGCCGCGTTGGAGACCACACCCTGGTTGAGCCCGACCATGCCGGTGTCCAACGCCTCCGAGATCCGCAGCCCGCGTTGCAGGTCCCGGGTGTAGAGGTAGCTGACCAGGCCGTACTCGGTGTCGTTGGCCTCGGCGACCACGGAGGACTCGTCGGTGAAGGTGGCGATCGGTGCCACGGGCCCGAAGATCTCCTCGCGCCGCAGCCGGGCGTCGGTGGGCACCTCGGTCAGCACCGTGGGCTGGTAGAAGTGCCCCCGGGTGTCGTCGCGCTCGCCGCCGAGGACGACCTTGGCGCCGCGTTCGACGGCGTCGGTGACCAGTTCGTCGACCTTGTCCAACTGGCGGGCGTCGATCAGCGGGCCGACCTCGATCTCGTCGCTGACGCCCCGGCCGATGCGCAGTGCGCTCATCCGCTCGGCCAACCGCCGGGAGAACTCCTCGGCCACGTCGGCGTGGACGTAGAAACGGTTGGCCGCGGTGCAGGCCTCGCCGACGTTGCGCATCTTGGCCAGCATCGCCCCATCCACGGCCGCATCCAGGTCGGCGTCGTCGAACACCAGGAACGGGGCGTTGCCCCCCAGTTCCATGGACGTCTTCAGGACCTGCTCGGCGGACTGCTCGATGAGCGTGCGGCCGACGGCCGTGGAACCGGTGAACGTGAGCTTGCGGGCACGTCCGTCGCGCAGCATCGGCTCGGTGACCTGACCGGCGCTGCTGGTGGTGACGACGTTGAGGACCCCGTCGGGCAGGCCGGCCTCCTCGAGGATGGCCGCCAGCGCCAGCATCGACAGCGGGGTCTGCTGGGCGGGCTTGACGACCATGGTGCAGCCCGCCGCGATCGCGGGCCCGATCTTGCGGGTGCCCATGGCCATCGGGAAGTTCCACGGAGTGATCAGCACCGCGGGCCCGACCGGCTGGCGCATCACCAGAAAGCGGCCGGTACCACTGGGTGAGACCGCGTAGTCACCGTCGATGCGCACGGCTTCCTCGGAGAACCAGCGGAAGAACTCGGCGGCGTAGGTGATTTCGGCGCGGGACTCGGCCAGCGGCTTGCCCATCTCCAGGGTCATCAGCAGCGCGAGGTCCTCGTGGCGCTGTGTGATCAGTTCGAACGCCCGCCGCAGGATTTCCCCGCGCGCCCGCGGGGGGTGCTGTGCCCAGCTGTGCTGGGCGTCGTCGGCGGCGGCCAGCGCGGCCAGCCCGTCGTTGGCGGTGGCATCGGCGACCGCGCACAGCCGCTGCCGGTTCGAGGGGTCCTCGACGTCGTAGGTGCTGTCCGTCTCGGCGGCACACCACTTCCCACCGATCAGTAGCTGCTTGGGCACGGCCTGAACGACGGTGTCTTCGCCGGAGAGTTGTTCGGGGGAGTTCATGGTCGGTATCGCCCCTTTCGGGGGTCGGCGGTGGACACGGCGCGACTGTGATGGTTGCATGTCCGCAGAGATTGTCAACAATCATACAGTTCGTGTCGCCGGTTCCGTGCGGCACGGTTGGGAGCCGATCATGGCCGAACTTTCCCCGGCCCTCAAACAAGCCACCCCGGTCGTGGCTGCCCGAGGCGAAGGGGTCCACCTCTACGACGAGGACGACCGGCCCTACCTCGATTTCACGGCCGGGATCGGCGTCACCAGCACCGGCCACTGCCACCCCAGAGTGGTGGAAGCGGCCCAACGCCAGGTGGGCACCCTCATCCACGGCCAGTACACGACCGTGATGCACCGTCCGCTGCTGGAACTGACCGAACGACTCGGCGAGGTGCTGCCGACCGGACTGGACCGGATGTTCTACCTCAACTCCGGCAGCGAAGCCGTCGAGGCCTCCGTGCGGCTGGCCCGGCAGGCCACCGGTCGTTCCAGCATCATCGCCTTCCAAGGAGGGTTCCACGGCCGCACCATGGGTGCGGGCGCGTTGACCACGTCGGGAACCAAGGTCCGCGCCGGCATCGGGCCGATGATGCCGGGGGTGACGTTCTCCCCCTTCCCCGAGTCCTACCGGCACGGCTGGTCCCAGGAGGAAGCCGTGCGTTTCGCGCTGGCCGAACTCGACCACGTGCTGGCCACCACGTGCGCCCCGGCCGACGCCGCCGCGTTCATCGTCGAACCCGTCCTCGGCGAGGGCGGCTACGTGCCGGCGCCACCGGAGTTCCTCGCCGGGTTGCGGGAACGCGCCGACCGGCACGGGATCCTGCTCATCGCCGACGAGGTCCAGACCGGCGTGGGCCGCACCGGCCGGTTCTGGGGCCTCGACCACGCCGAGGTCGCCCCCGACGTGCTCATCACCGCCAAGGGCCTGGCCAGCGGCTTCCCCCTGTCGGGGATCGCGGCCTCCCAGCAGCTGATGTCGCGGGCATGGCCCGGGTCCCAGGGCGGGACCTACGGCGGCAACGCCGTGGCCGCCGCGGCCGCGATCGCCACGCTCGACGTCATCGCCGAGGAAGGCCTCGTCGACAACGCCGCCGAACAGGGCCTGCGCCTGCAGGAGGGACTGCGCAAGGTCGCCGCCGGACACCCCGCCATCGGTGACGTGCGCGGTCGCGGGCTGATGATCGGCAACGAGTTCACCACCGCCGACGGGCAGCCGGACACGGCCACCGCATCCCGCGCGCACCAGGCCGCCGCCGAGCGCGGTCTGCTGCTGCTGACCTGTGGCCCCCACGGCAACATCGTGCGCATGATCCCCCCACTGGTGGTCACGGCCGACCAGGTCGACGAGGCCGTGACGCTGTGGGAGCAGGCCGTGACCGCAGCCACCTGACCCGCGGGCAGGCGCGGCTACCCGGGGGCGCGCCCCGCGGTGACGCGCCGCGCGGCGTGGCATCGCGATGCGCGGTCTCACCGTGATCGTGCAGGGTGGGCCGATGACCCTGCTCCTGGTATTCGGTCTGTCCCTGCTGGTGTCGGTACTGGTCTCGGGGCTGGCCGCGCGCACGATACTGTCCACCTCGCTGCTGTTCCTGCTGGCCGGCGCGGTGGTCGGCGGTGGCGGCCTGGGCCTGGTCCCGCTGACCCCGGACAGCCCGATCGTCTCGACAGCCGCCGACATCGCCCTGTTCACGGTGCTGTTCACCGACGGCACCAAGCTGCGGCTGCTGTCGGGCACGGGCACCACCTGGAAGACCCCCGCCCGCGCCCTGGGCTTCGGGATGCCGCTGAGCTTCGGGTTGGTCACGCTGCTGACGCACACCCTGACCGACCTGGACTGGACCGCCTCCGCGCTGGTCGGCGCGGTACTGGCTCCCACCGACCCGGTCTTCGCCTCGGCGATCGTGGGACGCAAGGACGTGCCGGACCGGCTGCGCCGGCTGCTGTCGGTGGAAAGCGGCCTCAACGACGGGCTGGCCCTGCCCGTGGTGCTGATCCTGCTGGCCAGCACCGGCCACACCGTGGCGGGGGAGGCGACCTCGGTGCCGATGGTGCTGCTCGAGCTGGCCGGGGGACTGGTACTGGGGGTACTCGCCCCGCTGGTGGCCGGAGGGCTGGTTCGGCTTCCCCGGCTCGGTGCCACCCCCCGGTTGCAGCCGCTGGGGCCGCTGGCCGTCGGTGTCGCGATCTACGCGGCCAGCGACCTCACCCACGTCAACTCCTACCTCGCCGCGTTCGTAGGCGGGGCCGTGCTGGCCGGCATGAGCCCCCGTTCCCAGCAGGCCTTCGAACAACTCGGTGATCAGCTGTCCGAACTGGCCAAGTTCGCCGCCCTGCTGGTGTTCGGGGCCCTGCTGACCCCGACCCTGTTCGGCGACGTGGCGATCACCGGCTACGTCGTGGCGGTGCTGACGCTGATCCTGGTGCGCCCGGTGAGCCTGGGCGTGTCCCTGCTGGGCAGCGCGCTCCGGCGGCGCGAACTGCTGGCCGCGTCCTGGTTCGGGCCGAAGGGCTTCGCCTCGGTGGTCTACGGACTCCACGTGCTGCACTCAGGGACCCCGCAGGCCGAGCAGGTCTACCAGCTGGTGGCGGTGACCATCGCCCTGTCGATCGCGGCGCACAGCAGCAGCGACGTCCCCGTCGCACGCCTGTTCCACGTGGAGGACGTCGCCAACGTTCCCCCCAAGGACTCGTCGGAGTCGAACGACGACCGTGCGTGACTTTCACGCCATGAGCTGCTCCGATGGTGGCAATGTCGACAGGGTGGGCGACGCGCCCCCGGGTTTCTGGGATGCTGCGCACAGCAGGACCGGTACGGCAGGCGTACCGGAACGTCGATTCCGTGGGTGTGAAGGGTCATGAGCGACTGGTCAGCGGGTGAATCCGCTCGGCGGAGACGGCCACGATCGGGCCGGCAAAGCCACGGTGGTGGCTACGACTACTATCGGGGCTCGTCTTCCACCGCCCCGACCACACCGCAACGCTCCGTGGCCTCACCCGACGAGCACGCCGGTCGGCGCCGGGACCGTCCCTCCACCGGGGAGCCCCCGCGCTCCGGGTCTTCCGGGCGCAAGAAGAAGCGCCGATGGCCGCGCCGTATCGGCATCGCGCTGGCAGTGGTGCTGCTGCTGGTGACCGGTCTGGTGATCTACACCGACACCTCCCTGCAACGCACACCGGCTCTGGCCGACTATCCGGGACGGGTGGCCGACACCCCCGGCACGAACTGGCTGCTGGTGGGGTCGGACAGCCGCCAGGGCCTGGACCCCGCCCGCAGGGAGGAACTCTCCGCCGGAGATGCCGGGGGACGCCGCACGGACACGATGATGCTGGTCCACATCCCCGCCGGCGGGGGCCAGCCGTCGCTGATCAGCCTGCCCCGCGACTCCTGGGTTCCCATCCCCGGGCACGGATCCAACAAGCTCAACGCGGCGTTCTCCTTCGGCGGGCCACGACTGCTCGCGCGAACCGTGGAAACGGTCACCGGGGTGCACCTCGACCACTACGCCGAGATCGGCCTGGGTGGTTTCGCCGGCCTCGTCGACGCCGTCAGCGGCGTCGAGATGTGCCTGGACGAGCCGCTGCGCGACCCCAAGGCGGGCTTGAACCTCTCCGCCGGGTGCCAACAGCTCGACGGTGCCCAAGCGCTCGGGTTCGTGCGCACCCGCGCCTTCGCCGAAGGTGACCTGCAGCGGATCGAGAACCAACGCAAGTTTCTGGGAGCACTGGTCGACAAGGCCTCCAGCCCGGCCACCCTGCTCAACCCGTTCCGACTGTTCCCCCTGATCACAGCAGCCGGGGAGACGTTCCTCGTCGACAGCAGCGACCACGTCTGGAACCTGGCGTGGCTGGCGATGGCCATGGGAGACATCAGCGGCAAGCAGGGCGTGACCACCACGGTGCCCATCGCCCGGTTCATCACCGTCGACGGCCAGTCGGCGATCAAGTGGAACACCGACCAGGCACTGCGCATGTTCGAGGCCATCGCCCAGGACGAGCCCATCCCCCCGGAGGTGCTGCCGGACTGACCCCGGGGGGCGGCCGCGTGAGCTGTACCTCTCGGCGGGATCGTGATTGGATATTCGCGCCGCCGTGGGGTACTGGTCGGGGGATGAGTGAACGCACAGGCAACGACCGAGGCCGGCAGGGCCGCGGTGGTCCGAAGCAGGGCCCCGGAAAGCGCGACGCGGCCGGCCTGGCCCAGCAACTGCGGGGCATGCACGGATCCAGCTACGGCCGGTACAAGTCACTGACGGGAACCTGGTCCTTCGAGGGCTTCACTCTGGACGTGCAGAAGGTCCAGCCCGATCCCTACGCGCCGGCCAGCCGGTGCGAGGTGCGGGTCGACCCGGCCACGGCGGGATTCCCCACCGGCCTGTGGTCCAACCCGGTGCGGGCGCGCGCCCTGGCCGGCATCCTGGTCCGCACCGCCTACCGCAGACTCAAAGACAGCAAGCTGCGCGTGGACGCCGGTTACCAGCAGGTCCTGGACCGCAGCTCCTGCCAGGTCGTCGACGGCACCGTGGTGCTGCGGCTGGGCATCGACATGCCCGGCAAGGGCCGCACGATCGACGGCAAACAAGCCGAACAGGCCCTGTGCCGGGAACTGCCCGAGACCGTGGAGGCCGCCCTGCGCTGGTCCACCGCCGACCAGCGCCGCGTCCGGGAGTTCGTGGACTCCGTCGAGGACACCGACGCGCTCCGCCGCGCCCTTCCCGAGCACGGACTCGTCGCCTTCGTCGCGGACGGCTCCGTCCTGCCACGCCGCAGCGGCGTCGACGACCGCCCCCTCAGCGACGGGTTGCCGTTCACCACCCCCGAGTCGCTGCGAGTCGACATCGACCTGCCCCACCGGGGCCGGGTCAGCGGCATGGGCGTGCCCGAGGGCATCAGCCTCATCGTCGGCGGAGGGTTCCACGGCAAGTCGACACTGCTGCGCGCCCTGGAAAACGGCATCTACGACCACATCCCCGGCGACGGGCGGGAACTGGTGGTCTGCCGTGACGACACGGTCAAGGTCCGCGCCGAGGACGGGCGCCGGGTGCACCGCGTGGACGTGAGCCCCTTCGTCAGCCACCTGCCCACCGGAACCGACACCAGCGACTTCTCCACCGACAACGCCTCGGGCTCGACGTCGCAGGCCGCTTCCCTCGTCGAATCGGTCGAAGCCGGCGCCAGCGTGCTGCTGCTGGACGAGGACACCGCCGCGACCAACCTGATGATCCGCGACGCCCGGATGCAGTCGCTGGTGGCCAAGGAATCCGAACCCCTGACCCCCTTCCTGGACCTCATCCGGCCCCTGCACGACCAGCAGGGCGTGTCCACCATCATGGTCATGGGCGGCTCCGGGGACTACATGGACGTCGCCGACCGGGTGCTGATGATGGACGCCTACCGCGCCCACGAGGTCACCGATCAGGCCCGCGCCCTGGCCCAGCGCCCCACCGGACGCCACGCCGAGGCCACCGACTTCCCCGCACCCCGCCAGCGCGTGCCGGGACCCCGCTCGATCGAGACCGAACGCCCCAAGGTGCGCTCGCGGGGCACCGACGCCCTGACCCTGGGCGAGTCCACGGTCGAACTCCGGGCCGTGGAGCAGCTCGTCGACCCGAGTCAGGTCACCGGCATCGGCCTGGCCCTGGTCACCTGCACCCGTTCCGGCCTGCTCGACGGGCGACGCACCGTCGCCGAGATCCTGCAGGCCTTCGACGCCGAAGTCGCCAAGCGCGGCATCGCCGCCGTCGACGACCGCTACGTGGGCGATTTCGCCGTGCCCCGTCGCTTCGAGCTCGCCGCAGCCCTCAACCGGTTGCGCAGCCTGCGCGTGGTGTCCTTCCGCTCCTGAAGCGAGGCCACGCGGTGGTTTGTCCGACGGCCGCGTCGGGCAGACCACCGACGAGGCCACTCGCGACGAAGGAGACCCGGCCATGGCGAGTCCCACACAGTCCGACCAGCTCGCGGACGGCTTCACCGACCGGCAACACGCGGGTCGAGTGCTGGCCGAACACCTGCCGACCGATCTGCGCGATCCCGTGGTGTTCGGCCTCGCCCGCGGGGGAGTACCCGTGGCCGCCGAGGTGGCCCGGGCGCTCGGCGCGCGGCTGCGCGTCAGCGTGGCCCGCAAGATCGGGGCCCCCGGGCAACCCGAGCTGGCCCTGGGCGCGGTCACCGCCGAGGGCCCGGCCACCTACGACTCCCGACTGCTGACGGCCTTCCACACCAGCGCCGAGCAACTCGAGGACGAGTGCTCCCGCGAACGCGACGAAGCCCGCCGCCGCGAACAGCTCTACCAACAGGGCCCTCCGATCTCCCTGACCGGACGCGACGTCGTCCTCGTCGACGACGGGCTGGCCACCGGCGCCACCGCCCGAGCCGCACTGCGCGGGGTGCGCCAGTCCGAACCCCGGGGGCTCTTCCTGGCCGTGCCCGTGGGGGCCCCGGGCGCGGTGCGGGCCCTCCAGGAGGAGGCCGACTCGGTGATCTGCGTGCTCCAGCCGAGTTCGTTCCACGCGGTGGGGCAGTGGTACCGCCGGTTCTCACCCACCACCGACGAGGAGATCCTGAACCTGCTGCAGGAGTTCCCCTCCGACTGACCATCGCGGTCACGCGTGCACGACACCGGCCAGGACCCGGTGCCGGCATGACGAGATGCGCCAGCCCCACCGATGGGCAACCCTGGAAACGCCCCACCGCTTCGCTGCTGGCCCGCAGGCACTCGACCCCCAGGGAGACCACCCGATCATGCCAAGCGCGCCCGCCGGGTTGCACCACGTGACCGCCATCGCCACCGACCCCCAACGCAACGCCGACTTCTACCACGCCGTGCTGGGACTGCGGCTGGTCAAAACGACCGTCAACTTCGACGCCCCGGACACCTACCACCTCTACTTCGGTGACGAGAGCGGCCAACCCGGCACGCTGATCACCTTCTTCCCGTGGCCCTCCGCACCACGAGGCCGTCGCGGCGCGGGGCAAACCACCACGGTGGCGTTCTCGGTCCCCCAGGGATCCCTGGGATGGTGGCAGCACCACCTGCGTGAACTCGCCACCCACGTGGGCGCGCCAGCCACACGCGGCGACGAGGAAACCCTGACGGTGTACGACCCCGACGGGCTGGCCCTCGAACTCGTCACCCAACCCGAATCCGACCCGCGTCCACCCTGGAACCAGGGCCCGATCCCCCCGGAACACGCCATCCGCGGACTGCATTCGGTCACCCTGACCGAGGTCAGTCACGAGCACACCGCCGAGCTGTTCACCGACACGCTCGGGTTTCGCCTGCTCCACGAATCCAGCGCCCGCTTCCGCTTCACCACCGGCCACGGTGGTTCCGGTGCGATGGTGGACCTGCTGTGCAGCCCGGAAGCCCCGCAAGGACTGGTGGCCGCAGGAACGGTCCACCACATCGCCTGGCGCACCCCCGACGAGACCCAGCAGACGTCCTGGCGCACCACCCTCGTCGACCGGGGCCTCAACGTCACCCCCATCCTGGATCGCCGCTACTTCCAGTCGATCTACTTCCGCGAACCGGGCGGGGTGCTGCTGGAAATCGCCACCGACTCGCCCGGATTCACCGTCGACGAGCCACTGATGGAACTGGGACGAGCCCTGAAACTGCCCCCCTGGTTGGAACCCACCCGCGCCGAGATCGAACGCGAGCTGCCCACGCTGCGCGTACCGGGACCCGACGAGGACGTCACCGTCGCGGACACGACCCGGCAACGAGGATGATCCGCGGCATGCGACACCGATCCGGCCGAAAGCACCCGGAGGTCCTGTCCGATGACCCGCGCCGAAACCCGAACCGGAACCTCGCCCACCTGGCCGGCCCTGCGGGTGGCCGAGTGGACCGACACCCGGGACACGCTGCACATGTGGACCCAGATCGTGGGCAAGATCCGGCTGGCCCGAGCACCGATGCTCAACCACTGGTGGCAGGTTCCGCTGTACGTCTCCGCCCGGGGGATGACCACGTCGGCGATCCCCCACGACGGCCGCGTGTTCGACATCGAATTCGACTTCTGCGACCACCTGCTGCGGATCCGCTCCAGCGACGGCGACCAGCGGCACGTGCGCCTGGAACCGAAGCCGGTCGCGGAGTTCCACGCCGAGACCATGGCCGCCCTCCACACGCTCGACCTGGACGTGTCGATCTGGACCGTGCCCCGCGAGGTCGAACGCGCCGTCCCGTTCGACCAGGACACCGAGCACGCCTCCTACGTTCCCGAGCACGCCCACCTGTTCTGGAAGCAACTGGTGGCCGCCCACCGGGTCATGAGCCGGTTTCGGTCCCGGTTCGTCGGTAAGGCCAGCCCGGTGCACTTCTTCTGGGGCGCCATGGACCTGGCCTGCACCCGCTTCTCCGGGCGCACCGCTCCACCACACCCCGGGGGTGTTCCCAACTGCGGCGACTGGGTCATGGTCGAGGGCTACTCCCACGAACTCTCCAGCTGCGGATTCTGGCCCGGCGGTGACGGTGAGGGCGTGTTCTACTCCTACGCCTATCCCGAGCCGGACGGATTCGCCACCCACCCCGTCGGCCCGTCCGGTGCTTTCCACGACCCCGATCTGGGCGAGTTCCTGCTGCCCTACGAGGCCGTGCGCACCGCGGTCGATCCCGAACGGGCCCTGCTGGAATTCCTGCAAACCAGTTACGAGGCCGCCGCCGACAACGCCGCCTGGGACCGCCACGCACTCGAGGGCATCTCCCGCTAGATCGGTCCGCGCCCCCGAAAGCGCACTGTGAGCGATCCTGCCGCAGGTGTGCACCGCCGGGTCCGGCCAGGCCGGGTAGCCTGCCGGAGCATGGCACGGGATGCGCGCGGAGGCACCGCGCAGAACGAGGACTTCGCGTCCTGGTACACCGAGCTGGTGTTCAAGGCCGGTCTGGTCGACCGGGGGCCGGCGAAAGGCACCATGGTGATCCGGCCGTACGGATACCGGCTCTGGGAACTGCTCCAGGAGGAGCTGGACCGCCGGATCAAGGACACCGGTCACGAGAACGCCTCCTTCCCGCTGCTGATCCCGGAGAGCTACCTTTCCCGGGAGGCCGAGCACGTCGAGGGCTTCTCCCCGGAACTGGCCGTGGTGACCCACGCCGGGGGCAAGGAACTCGACGAGCCGCTCGTGGTCCGGCCGACGTCGGAGACCGTGATCGGCGAGATGATGTCGAAGTGGGTCGCCTCCCACCGCGACCTGCCGCTGCTGCTCAACCAGTGGGCCAACGTGGTGCGCTGGGAGATGCGCCCGCGGATGTTCCTGCGCACCACCGAGTTCCTCTGGCAGGAGGGACACACCGCGCACGCCGACGCCGACAGCGCCATGCGCGAGACGACGTGGGCGCTGGAGATGTACTCGCAAGTCGCCCGCGACATCGCCGCGATGCCGGTCATCGCGGGCGAGAAGACGGCGGGCGAGCGGTTCGCCGGCGCGGCGAGCACCTTCACCATCGAGGGCATGATGGGCGACGGCCGCGCGCTGCAGGCGGGCACGTCGCACTACATGGCCACGAACTTCGCCGAGGCGTTCGGCATCACCTACGCCGGTGAGGACGGCGGGTCGACCCTGTGCCACACCACGTCCTGGGGCATGAGCACCCGCATGGTCGGCGGTGTGGTGCTGACCCACGGCGACGACCGGGGCCTCGTGCTCCCGCCCCGGCTGGCTCCCCACCAGGTGGTCGTCGTCCCGATCGGCAAGGGTGACGCGCTCGCCCGCGTCGAGCGGGAGGCCGGAGATCTCGCCGAGCGGCTGCGGCGGGCGGGCGTCCGCACGCACGTGGACACCCGCCCGCAGGTGTCTCCCGGCTTCAAGTTCAACGACTGGGAGCTCAAGGGCGTACCGATCCGCCTCGAACTCGGCCCGCGCGATCTCGACAGCGGTACGGGGGTGCTGGTGCGCCGGGTCGGGGATGAGGGCAAGGAGACGGTTCCGCTGGAGACCCTGCCCGAGCGGGTACCGGCCGTCCTCGACGAGTTCCAGGCGTTCCTGCTCCGGCGCGCGACCCGGTTCCGCGACGCGCACACGGTCACCGTGGACGAGTGGACCTCCTTCGCCGAAGCGGTCTCCACCGGCTGGGCGCGGGCGTTCCACTGCGGCAACGCCGCGTGCGAGGACGACATCAAGGCGCACACCGCCGCCACACCACGGTGCGTTCCGCTCGACGCCGACGCCGAGTCCGGCGCGTGCGTCCGGTGCGGCGCGGCGGCGGACTACGACAAGCGGGTCGTCTTCGGGCGGGCCTACTAGGAACGGTCTCCGCACGCGGGGGCCAACGGCTTCTCCGGCCACGGCACTCGGTGTGCTCGCGACGGCCAAGACCTCACCCGGACAGCGGATTTCCCACGCCCGTTGGGGTGGTTTCTTGAGCGGGAAGGTGAAAATCACTCGGCGCATACGGTTAAGTGAGAGGCTATGGTTGCCGGAGGCTTCGATCGCACATCCGTCCCCCCTCACCACTGCCGGCGGGAAAGCGCCCGACGCGATGCGCAGCCCGGCACCGATGGCGAGCACACCGTCTCCGTCGACCTCGCCACCGAGCTCGGACGGGCCAGCACCCGGTTGGCGACGCGACTGGCCGACCCCGCCCTCGTCCACACGATCGGCGACCTCGAAGCCATCACCGACGGTTTCGCCACCACCGTGGGCGGCCTCGCCGAAGGCGTGACCGCCATGGCCGCCTGGATGCGCACCGCCGGCCACGGCGGCACCCTGTCCGGGCACACCAGCGTGGTGGCCGATCGGCTCGCCCACGCCGGAGACGAACTCGACCGCCTCAGGCAGGCAGTGGCCCAGGCCGCGTCCCCGGAGAACTGAGGCGTGAAACCGCCGCCGCCGGCTCCGGTGTGGATCACCGTGTCGAGTGCGCCGCCCGGAGTCGGTCGCGGCGGCGGCGCGTTGTTATGATCAAGCTGGCCCGAGACGGGCCCGGGTGCCGAGTCGGGCACTGCACTGGCGAGCGGGCACCCCGTGTCGACCCCCGGGTGGCCACGCCCGCGAATCGGGAACCCTCCGTCGGTGGCAAGGCCGCCGAGCGGGATCCCCGTCCTCGGCGGTGGGGACGAACTCGACGTCAGTATCCTGCTGACAAGCGCGTCGAACCGAGACGCAGCCGTGTCGGCGGTGTGCTCGCGACGTCGTTGTCGAAGTGGTGCTGTGGAGGTACGCAGAGGTGAACGGGGGCAGTAGCGGGGACGCGTCCGCCGCCTTCGACTCGCTGCTCAGCGACCTGGACCGGGCCCGCACCGACACGAACACCGAGTCCGGACTGTCCCTGGGCAACCTGCTCGACGAACAGGCCCACGGCACCGTGTCCCGGGCCATCCGTGCCACCGTGGACTGGGGCAGCGGTGAACTCGACAGCACCCACCTGCTGTGGGCGATGACCCAGGCCGCCGCGACAGCGCGGGTGCTGGCCGATTCCGGCGTGCACGTCGACTCCCTGGCCCAACGACTCCGCGACGCCGCGAGCACCCGCGAGGCCGTGCTCGGCGGGCCCGGACACCACCAGAAACCCACCCTCTCCGGCGCGGCACGACGCGCCCTGCTGCGAGCGCACCACCAGGCACTGACCGAAGGCGCCGACGCCGTCCGAGCACGCCACCTCCTGCTCGGCCTGGCCACCGACGCCGACTCGGTGGCGGGCAGAGCCCTGGCCCGAGCCATCGAACAGGGCGACCAGGGCAGCGACACCGCCCCGGAGTTCCCGGAGACCCCGGCGAGCACCACCCCCAAACTCGACGAGTTCGGCATGGACATGACCGAACTCGCCCGCGCCGGCGAGTTCGACCCCGTCATCGGCCGCGGCGAGCAGATCGACCAGGCCATCGAGGTGCTGGGGCGCCGGGCCAAGAACAACCCGGTCCTCATCGGCGACCCCGGCGTGGGCAAGACGGCGGTCGTGGAAGGACTCGCCCAACGCATCATCGGCCGGCAGGTCCCCACCCCGCTGGCGGGCAAACGCGTGATCGCCCTGGACGTGGCCGGCATGATCGCCGGATCGAAGTACCGCGGCGAGTTCGAACAACGCTTCCAGGACGTGATGGGCGAGCTGCGCCGACACCGCGACGAGGTGGTGGTCTTCGTCGACGAGATCCACAGCCTCGTCGGCGCGGGCGGCGGCGATGGCACCATGGACGCGGGCACGATGCTCAAACCCGCCCTGGCCCGCGGCGAAGTGCACCTGATCGGGGCCACCACCGTCGAGGAGTACCGCCGCCACGTCGAAAAAGACCCCGCCCTGGAACGCCGATTCCAACCGATCCTGGTGCCGGAGCCCTCGGTGTCGGACACGATCACGGTGCTGCACGGCCTGTGCGACCGGTACCAACGCCACCACCAGGTGCGGATCAGCGAACAAGCCCTGTCGGCGGCGGCGAACCTGTCCCAGCGCTACCTCACCGACCGGTTCCTCCCGGACAAAGCGGTGGACCTGGTGGACCAGGCGTGCGCCCGAGTGCGCTTCCGCCGCGGCGGCTCGGCCGAGCACCCCGAAAAACCCACCCGGCTGGTCGTCGAACCCGACGACGTCGCCGACGTGGTCTCCCGCCGCACCGGCATCCCGGTGGCCGACCTGACCGCCGTGGAACGCAACCGCCTGCTGGACCTGGAACGCCAACTGGCCAAACGGGTCATCGGCCAGGAGGCGGCGGTGCGCTCGGTGGCCGAAGCCGTGCGCCGGGCCCGCGCCGGCCTGGCTGACCCGGAGCGCCCCGTCGGCAGCTTCCTGTTCCTCGGCCCCACCGGCGTGGGCAAGACCGAACTGGCCCGCGCCCTGGCCCACGCCCTGTTCAGCGACGCCGACCGGATGGTGCGCCTGGACATGGGCGAGTTCCAGGAAAAGCACACGGTCTCCCGCCTGATCGGGGCACCCCCCGGCTACGTCGGCTACGGCGAGGCGGGCCAGCTCACCGACAAGGTCCGGCGGCAACCGTATTCGGTCGTGCTGCTCGACGAGGTGGAAAAGGCCCACCCGGACGTGTTCAACACCCTGCTGCAGCTGTTGGACGCGGGCCGACTGACCGACGCGCAGGGCCGCCTGGTCGACTTCCGCAACACCGTGGTGATCATGACGTCGAACATCGGGGCCGACCGCGTCCTGAACACCGGCGCCACCAGCGACCAGGCCGCCGTCGAAGTCCTCGACCAGCTGCGAGCCCACTTCCGCCCCGAGTTCATCAACCGCATCGACGACGTGATCGTCTTCCACGCCCTGGGCTCGGCCGAGCTCCGCGAGATCGCCTCGCTCCTGCTGCGCCGCACCGACGACCAGCTGCTGGCCAAGGGAGTGCACCTGGAAGTCACCGACGCCGCCCTGAGCTGGTTGGCCGAACGCGGCCACGAACCCGAGTTCGGCGCGCGACCGCTGCGGCGGGTGATCCAACGGGAACTGGACAACCACCTGGCCGCCCTGGTGCTCGACGGGTCGGCCACCGACGGACACCGCGTCGTCGTGGACGTCGACGACGACGCGCTCTCCTTCGACATCCGGGCCACCGGCCACACCGTCGCGACCGGCCGCCACGCAGCCCCCCAGCACCCCCACAGCATCCCCGGCTGAACAACCGCCCGCCGCGCCCGGCCGAACTCGCCCAGTACGCTCTCCCGCCGGGAGAAGTCCTCGGCCACGGCACAGCCACGGAGGTACCGATGCAACAACCCGGATACGGATGGGTGTCGCTGACCACCGACTACGGACACCAGGACGGCTTCGTGGCCGCCTGCCACGGCGTTCTCGCCCGCATCGCCCCCCACGCCCGCACCCTGGACGTCACCCACACCGTGCCCGCCCAGGCGATCACGGTCGCCGCCACCGTCCTCGCCCACACCGTGAACTACCTCCCCGAAGCGGTGCACCTGGTCGTCGTCGACCCCGGAGTGGGCACCGACCGTCGCGGCGTGGTCGTCGACACCGACCGCGGAACCCTGGTCGGGCCGGACAACGGCGTGCTGATCCCCGCCGCCGACGCGTTGGGAGGCGCCCGCGCGGCCTTCGAGCTGACCGACTCCCGCTGGTGGCTGCCCGCGGTCTCGCGCACCTTCCACGGTCGGGACATCTTCGCGCCGGTGGCCGCCTGGCTGGCACGAGGCACCGACCCCGCCGAGACCGGACCACCCCTGGACCTCGACGAACTCCGCCGCCCACCCGAACCCCACCGCCACGTCGACGGCGACAGCGTGCACGCCGAAGTGATCACCATCGACCACTTCGGCAACCTCCAACTCGCCGTCGACGCCGCCGACGTGCGATGGCCGGTGGGGCAGTGGTTGCACATCCACACCGACCAGGCCGTGATCCGAGCACAGCGGGTGGCCACCTTCGCCGACGTCGCCGACCAGCAACCACTGGTCCTGGCCGACTCGGCCGGAGCGCTGGCCGTGGCCGTCAACGGCGGCTCCGCCGCCGAAAAGCTGGCCACCGGCCGAGGCCGGATCCTGCGCATCGAACCAGCCGAACCCCCGACCGAACCCCAAGGAGCATGACGTGACCCCTCGCCACCTGACCATCCTGGCCGTCCGCACCGCGGTGTTCGTGATCGTGGCCCTGACCGTGGCCGTGATCAGCGGCTGGTCCCCCTTCGCGATCACGGCGGTGGCCCTGACCAGCGGAGCACTGGCGATCCAACTCGGCGGACTGATCTGGATGCGCCGCACCCACCGCGCCGAGCAGTAGCGCCCCACCGCGGCGGAGATCGTTTCGACGACGCCCGACATGGGTAATCCCCCCATGTCACCGCGAAGAGAGGACGATCAGGCGCATGACACAGCAGGGGTCTCTGGCACGCAAACTCATCGCCTCCCACTTGGTCGACGGCGACATGACACCGGGTTCGGAAGTCGCGATCTCCATCGACCAGACCCTGACCCAGGACGCCACCGGCACCCTGGTGATGCAGGAACTGGAAGCGCTCGGGCTGCGCCGAGCCCGCACCGAAGCCAGCGTGCAGTACGTCGATCACAACCTGCTGCAAACCGACGAGAAAAACGCCGAAGACCACACGTTCCTGCGCTCGGCCGCCCAACGCTACGGCCTGTGGTTCTCCAAACCCGGCAACGGCGTGTCCCACCCCACCCACATGCAGCGCTTCGGCATCCCCGGCAAGACGATGGTCGGCTCGGACTCGCACACCTGCGCGGCAGGCTCCCTGGGCATGCTGGCCATCGGAGTCGGCGGCCTCGAAGTCGCCATGGCCATCGCCGGCGAACCCCTGCGCGTGCGGATGCCCGAAATCTGGGGAGTGCGCCTGACCGGGTCACTGCCCGACTGGGTCTCGGCCAAGGACGTCATCCTGGAGATGCTCCGGCGCCACAGCGTCAAGGGCGGCACCAACCGCATCATCGAGTACCACGGCCCCGGCCTGGACGAACTCACGGCCATGGACCGCCACGTCATCGCCAACATGGGCGCCGAACTCGGCGCGACCACCACCGTGTTCCCCGCCGACGACGCCGTCCGCGACTTCCTGCGCGCCGAAGGACGCGAACAGGACTTCGTACCCCTGGCCGCCGACACCGACGCCGTCTACGACACCACCGACGAGATCGACCTCTCCGGTCTCGTGCCCCTGATCGCCCAACCCTCCTCCCCGGACAAGGTCGTTCCCGTCAGCGAGGTCGCCGGCACGGAGGTGAGCCAGACCGTGATCGGCTCCTCGGCCAACCCCGGACTCCGCGACTTCGCCGTCGCCGCCGCCATGGGCCGCGGACGCCAGACCAGCGACGAGGTCAGCTTCGACGTGAACCCGACCTCGCGGGAGATCCTGGAAGACCTCACCCGCATGGGAGCCACCTTCGACCTGATCTCAGCGGGAGGGCGC
The DNA here is from genome assembly GCF_014137975.1 of Halosaccharopolyspora lacisalsi. Lineage (GTDB taxonomy): Bacteria > Actinomycetota > Actinomycetes > Mycobacteriales > Pseudonocardiaceae > Halosaccharopolyspora > Halosaccharopolyspora lacisalsi. The sequence continues at coordinate 435,501 of NZ_JACGWZ010000002.1, forward strand.
ATCCACCAAGCCGGCTGCATGGGCTGCATCGGCATGGGACAGGCCCCCGCCGTCGGGCAGAACTCCCTGCGCACCTTCCCCCGCAACTTCCCGGGACGCTCGGGCACCCCCGAGGACTCGGTATGGCTGTGCTCACCGGAAACCGCCACGGCCTCGGCACTGACCGGCGTGATCACCGACCCGCGGCAGTGGGCCGCCGACCACGACGTGGCCTTCCCGAAACTGGCCCTGCCCGAGAACGCCTCGGTCAACACCTCGATGCTCATGGCCCCCCTCCCGGAAGACCAGGCACGGGAGACCGAACCCGTCAAGGGCCCCAACATCTCGGCGCTCCCGGAATTCACGGCCCTGCCCGACCAGCTCCAGCTGCCCGTCCTGCTCACCACCGGCGACAACGTCTCCACCGACGAAATCTCCCCGGCCGGTGCCCGCGCCCTCCCGCTGCGCTCCAACATCCCGGCCCTGGCCGAATTCACCTTCACCCGACTCGACGAAACCTACCCCGAGCGCGCACTCGAACACCGCCAAACCAGCGGCCACGTCGTCATCGGAGGACACAACTACGGGCAAGGGTCCTCCCGCGAACACGCCGCGATCACCCCACGCCACCTCGGACTCCGCCTGGTCATCGCCAAGTCCTTCGCCAGGATCCACTGGCAGAACCTCATCAACTTCGGAATCCTGCCCCTGGAATTCGTCGACGAAACCGACCACGACCACATCGAACAGGGCGACACGCTGACCTGCGACCAGCTCCACACGACACTGCCGCAGGACACCGAGCTCACCGTCCGCAACACCACGCGCGATCAGAACTACCGAGTACGACACCGCCTGTCCCCCCGGCAGGTCCGCGCCGTACTCGCCGGAGGACTCATCCCGATGCTGGCCGACACGCGCTGACCCGCCGAACCGCGAACGCGGCAGCTCTTGTTGCTGCGACGAGCTGCTTTTACGGTGGACACGCGGTTGAGTACACAGCCACGACCAGCACCCCGCCACCCGGCGCGGCATCCTTAACCCCGTGGCGATCCACCAGCAGCCACGCAGCCCCAGCCGCGACCGAAACCGGGCGATCTGCCCCAGGGGAGGTACCGTGATCCCTCCGGACACCGCGGATCAACCCGCGCACGGCGGCGAGGCGGCCACCACCGCCACCCCCCACGACCACACCGCAGCCGCGATCATCCCACCCCGCCAAGCCGCCGACAACGTCCTCGACACGGCCCCGCGGCGCCGCAATCCGCTGCTCGGACAGCCACTCCGGCTGGCCGTGCAGCGCCCCGGCATCGGCATCGTCGTCGTCCGCCTCACCGGCGAACTCGACCTGGCCGCCATGCCCCGCCTGACCGAACTCGTCCGCCAACGACTCACCGCCGCCGTCCTGCGCGCACTCGTGCTGGACCTGTCCCAGGTCTCCTTCGTGGCCAGCTGCGGCGCGGAACTGCTGCTTTACGCCCAACGCCGCGCCGACCAGCGCGGCGTCGGCATGTACGTCGTCATCGGACAGGGCAACCTGCGCAGACTCCTGAACCTGACCGGCCTGACCGAGAGATTCCAGGACCGCGACACCGTGGCCGAAGCCGTCGCCGAAGCCCGGCAGTAACCCCCGGTCCGCTGTGTCCCGGATCATGACCCCGCGACACGCTCCCACCGATCCGCCATCGTGGAAATCACGACAAGCGAGCAGGGCAGGGGAGTAGGGGTCATGGCGCTCACCACCCGAGCGAACCGAATGCTGGGCATCGAACACCCGATCGTGCAAGCACCGATGGACGGCATCGCCGGCGGAGCACTCGCGGCCGCGGTCACCGACGCCGGAGGGCTCGGCATGATCGGCGGCGGCTACGGCGACCCCGACTGGCTGGCCCGCGAATTCACCGCCGCGGGCACGACCCGCGTGGGGTGCGGCTTCATCACCTGGTCGGTGGCCGACCGGCCGCACCTGCTCGACCAGGCCCTGGCCCACGAACCGGCGGCGGTGATGCTGTCCTTCACCGACCCGACCCCCCTCGCGACACGCGTCCACGACGCCGGCGCCCGGCTGATGTGCCAGGTCAACACCCGCCGCCAAGCCGAACAAGCCCTCCACGCCGGAGCCGACATCATCGTCGCCCAAGGAACCGAAGCCGGCGGACACGGATACGGCCCCCAAACCACCCTGAGCCTCGTCCCCGAAGTCGTCGACACCACCACCACCCACGCACCCGAGGCCGTGGTCCTGGCCGCGGGCGGCATCGCCGACGGGCGCGGCCTCGCCGCGGCCCTGGCCCTCGGCGCCGACGGCGTCCTCGTGGGCACCCGCTTCTACGCCAGCACCGAAGCCCTGAGCACCCCACCGGCCCGGGACCGCGTCGTCGCCGCCGACGGCGCCGACACCTGCCGCACCACCATCTACGACACCGTGCGGACCCCCTGGCCACACGGACACACCATGAACGTCCTCCGCAACGACTTCGTCGACCGCTGGCACGGCGCCGAGGACGAACTACGAGCCACCCGCACCGAAGCCACCGCCGAGTACCGACAAGCGGTGACCGAACGCGATTACGACATCGCCAACGTCACGGCCGGACAAGCCGCGGGCCTCATTCACGAAATACACCCGGCCGCGCACACGGTGCACCACATGGTCACCCACGCCGAGGAAATCCTGCGTTCCCGCGCCGCGACCGTCACCCGAAACCCCGCAATCGGAAAAAATCCGACCGAGTGAACCCCCACCGAGCGGGAAAACACGAACCCCCGCACGAATAAACGAAAAAACGTGCCGTGGCCGCACCCTGACGAGTGTGACCACGGCACCACTTCAGCATCGGCGAAACCGTGCTTAATGTGGCTGTCCTGTGTTGAACCACGGTGTGGCGGTACGGCGAACCCGACCTCGACCCCGGGATTGACCCACGCTCAGCCCAAAACTTCGACGACTGATACGAGCAGTCCGTTCAGCCCTGCTCACGGCCCGAAACCACGACAACCTCCCGCGGCTTCGGGTGACGCATCATCGCGCGCCCCCGTTCCATCTCACGGGACATGCCGCCGAGCCAACGAACCAGACCTGCCATGGGAGTCTTCCTCCAACTTTTTCTACAGAGATAGGCCCAGCCAATCCAATACCGGCAGCCCTACGCTTCCGGCAGCAGGACCAAACCACCCACCCCGAGACACTCCCGACGCGACCCCGCCACGGTATCCCCGCCGGCCACATCACACCGCACCCTCGGAAAGGAAGTATCGATCACTGCACCCGCTGTATCGCCACCGACGACCGCACCGTTACCACCCCCACACGATTTCCCACCCCCGAATCCACCAGCTCATCCCGGATGAGCTCCCACCGCGTCCCGCAGCTGCTCCGCCGTCGACGCCCCCGACTGCCGGGCACAGTGCGCACAGCAGAAGAAGCGACCACTGTCCTCGACCCCGTGCCCGAGAATGCGGCAACCACAGTGCTCACACTGCGGCGCCAACCGATTGGCCGCGCATTCGAACGAGTCGAAGACATGCACCTGACCACCCACCGTGTGGATCTCGAAGCTCATCCAGTAGTCGTTGCCGCAAACCTCGCACACAGCCATACCGAGCCTCCTTCGTCACCTTGTGTCGGGAAAACCCAGCATGCGGGCCCACCACCGACCCGGCAACCGCGAGCCGAAACACCCCACCACCGACGCCCCCCGCGACTGGGTACCGTAAAACCACCCGAGCAGACCGAGACCCCGGAGGAACCCGTGCGCCTGGACAACCCGACACGCCGGGCCTGGTTGATCTGGGGGAGCGCCGTGGTGGTCTACATCGCCGCCGTGTTCCACCGCGGCAGCCTCGGCGTCGCCGGGCCACAGGCCCTGGACCGCTTCACCGTCGGCCCCGCCGCCCTGAGCACCTTCACCGTCCTGCAAGTCGGCCTGTACGCCACGATGCAAATCCCCACCGGCGTCCTCGTCGACCGATTCGGACCACGCCGCGTACTCATCGGCGCAGCCACCCTCCTCGGTGCCGGACAAACCCTGTTCGCCCTCGCCGACACCTACGCACTGGGCCTGGCCGCACGAGCCGTCCTCGGCATCGGCGACGCGATGACCTGGGTCGCCGTTCTGCGCCTGGTCGCCGTGCACTTCCCCGCCCGCCTGTACCCACTGGTAGCCACCCTGTCCTCGGCCCTGGGTGCCCTGGGCGGCGTGGCGGCGACGTTCCCCCTGTCCCTGACCCTGGGACAACTCGGCTGGACCACCACCTTCCTGCTCGCCGGGATCACCACCCTCGGCTTCACCGCCTCCTCGGCCCTGCTGGTACGCGACGGCCCACCCCCACACCACGGCGAACCCCGCACCGAGCCATCGACCGCCCTGCTGCACCGCCTCCGCACCGTCTGGACCGTGCCCGGCACCCGCCTGGCGTTCTGGGTGCACTTCTCCACGATGTTCGTCTCCAACGCCCTGTCCCTGCTGTGGGGATACCCCTACCTCACCGACGGCCTGGGCATCCCCGCGAGCACCGCGAGCATGGTGCTCAGCCTGCTCATCATCGGTCAGGTCCTCGGCGGCCCCGTCGTCGGCACGGTCATCGGACGCCGCCCCGCCGGCCGCATGCCGATCGTGCTGACCTACCTCACCGTCGAGGCCGCATGCCTGACCACACTGATGACCTGGCCCGACGGACATCCACCCCTACCTGTGGTGGCAACCGCGTTCTTCCTGTTCGCCCTCGGCGGCCCCGTCTCGGCGATCGCCTTCGCCCTCGCCCGCGACTACAACCCCCTGCACCACGTCGGCACCGCCACCGGCATCGCCAACACCGCCGGACACACCGCCACCGCCACCGCGGTCCTGACCATGGGGCTGGTCCTGGACCTCGTCCCGAGCACCTCCACGATCACCGGCTACCGCATCGCCTTCCTGGCCCCCACCGCGATCCTCCTGCTCGGACTGCTCCGCACGACCACGTGGTGGCGACGCACCCGCTCGACTATCCTGGCCGCCCAACAACGCGGCGAGGACGTCCCGGTACCGATACGTCCCCACAAATGGGACCTGGACGAGCTTCGACACCACGAGTGACCCCGGCGGAAAGGTGCCGACCTTGCTGGTGGCAGTGACCGGAGCCAGCGGTGCAGTCGGAAGCGCGGTCGTCAACGGACTGGCTCACAGCGGCCACAGTGTCCGCGCGATCGACCGCCACCCACCCCGGGACAACACCGAGATACCGGACGACTTCCGAACGGTCGACGTGTGCGACCACCCCGCACTCCGCGACGCGCTGAAGGGCTGTCAGGCCCTCGTCCACCTGGCCGGCATCGCCTCACCACTGCACCAACACGCCACCACCGTGCACAACACCAACGTCGTGGGCAGCTACAACGCGCTCACGGCCGCCACGGAAAACGACATCGCCACAGTGTGCCTGGCCTCCAGCATCAACGCGATCGGAGGAGCGTTCAGCCGCCGCGCCCGCTACGACTACTTCCCGGTCGACGAACAACACCCCACCTACAACGAGGATCCCTACAGCCTGTCGAAGTGGATCGGCGAACACCAAGCCGACAACACTGTGCGGCGCCACCCCCACATGAGCATCACCAGCCTGCGGCTCCACGGAGCCAACCCGGACCGCCGCACGGCCGCGAACCAGGCACACGCCACGGATCCCACCCGACTGATCAACCACCTCTGGGGATACGTCCGCCTGGACGCCTGCGCACGCGCCTGCGCACTGGCCATCGAAACGGACTGGCACGGCCACGAAGTCCTCCAACTCGTCGCCCCGGACACCGTCATGGACACCGACTCCGGCGACCTCGCCCGTCGACACTGGCCAGAAGTCCCACTCCGACAAACGCTCACGGGCAACAGCGGTTTCTACGACTGCACCAAGGCACGAAGACTGCTCGGCTGGACCCACGACGAACGCTGAGCCTCGAAGGAGACCGAGGGCGGGACTGGCGGCCTGTGGATTGTCCGGGCTATGCGGAGAGGGCAGCAGTCGAAAGCGGGGGTGGACGTCAACCGTGGCGATGTCAGCGAACTGACCGGGACCGCGGGAGAGCACGCGCGCCGATCGGGAAGACCCTGATCTTTCCCCAGGAGCACCCCGATCAGCGGCTCCCGAGCAGTCACGAGAGGCCACAACGAAGCCACCGCGTTCCAGTCCCCGGGAAACTCACGCCGTACCTGCGAAAGGTGACCCTGCGTCGAACATTCCAGCGCAAATGGCGGATCTAGCGCCGGGTAGGGGAGTCCGGCTTGAACGTCCCGGGACTGAGCCGGCCCGGGGGGAGTTCGGCGGCGATGAGCTGGGAAAGACGTTATTGGCCGGTGGTCTTGAGGCGGACCGGCAGGCGACGGATGGATCAGAGGCTCTCGGACGCTGACCCCTCCAGGGAGGTGCCAGTGTGTTGACTAGTCGTGCGTTCCCGCGGTTCAGCTGTCACTCTGCAAGTTGGTGGATAATGTGCGTTATCCACCAAACATAGCGATGGTGGACCCGTCAGGGGTGGGGGCGGCCGGGACGGCGCTGGGAGAAGTGCGGGTCATGTGGTCAAGGGTTTGGCCCGGTCTCGGGACGATGACGTGATCACAGACGATGTTGACGAGCAGCCCGCGTCGCGCGACGTAGGACTCCAGGACGGTGCTGATTCATCACGGTGACGAACCAGATCGACAAGTCCGCAGGCTGCACCAAGATCGACATGCCGACTGGCTGCGCCGTCGCGGTCGGCTCCTGCGGGCGCTGTCGGAACGACCAGTGTCGTCGACGTGCACGTGCTCACTACGAGCTCTCGGGTCCCTGAAAACCGCTCTCCAGCGAAAACCCCAGCACAGAAGTTCGCCGATAATCTATATTATGTTAAGTAATGGTTCGTGGAGGCCTCCCCGAAGCTGATCCGCGAACCTGCGCCGACCTCGACCGGTGCTGCGAACACGACCTACGTGGACGGCGCTGACGCTGCTGAGCCAGATCATCGGCGGACGCCACCGTTGCGGAGGTGTCCTTCCCGTCATGCGCTCCTCCCCGCTCCGAGTGGCTACGGAAGCTGGGATCGCTCGCCCGCACGAGTCGCACAAGTCTCCGTCGCGGTCGGCCTCGTTGCCGCGCGAGTTCCTGCTGCGTGTTCAGCTGCTTCGCCAGCGCGCGCAACCGTGTTTCTCGTTCGCCTCACGAGTCTTCGGGTCCTCGAACGCGGCCAGCTCGGCCATCACCTCGGCCACCATCGTCTCGGTCACCTCAACCTCCCTGTACCTCGTGTGACGAAGGGACTCCGAGTACTGGTTCGCTGTGCGACGACACTCGATCTGGGGTCAGTCATGCGGGCTCTTCGCCCAGGTAAAAGGCGGTGGTGCGGTTCGCGGCCGCTGTGGCGTCTTCCTCCGGTGTTCCGGCGCGCACCGACGCCTCGGCCCACCGCCCGCTTGCAGCGCGGATGAACTGCTGAGCGGGTCCGGTCCGGGCGAAGGCACTGGGATCGTCCGGACGGTCCTTTCCAGCGACCAGGTGCAGCGCCAGGCCCAGCAGGGCGAGGTCCCAGCCCACCCCTGTTGCGCCCGGGCCGAACTGGGTCCAGAACTCTGAGTCGGCGTCGCCGGTGTGCTCGTGCTCGAGGGTGAGCCGCACCCGGTCCCCTTCTGGGGTGAGGCGCACAGCCAGCTGACTGGAGTCTCCGGCGTTCTCCCACGTCACCGTGAATGAGCGCGGTGGGTCGCAGGCCACGACCTCGCCGGAGGCGTTGCCCTCGACGTGGTAGCGGCCTCCCAGTTGTAGGTCACCACTGACCGGTGCGAACCAGCGCTCGAGCCGGTCGGCCTGTGTGCAGGCCTCCCAGAGGTCCTCCAGCGTGGTCGGGTAGGACTGGCCGATGGTCTGAACTGTGTGCTGCTTCTTCTCGTCGCGTTTGACGGTGAGCTCGCGGCGCACCTCGTCGGGTTGCGAGGCGATGATGTGGTGGTCGGATGGCTGGGTCATGGTTGCTCCTCGTCGTTGGTCGAAGCCGGTGCGTTGCTGTCTCGTCGTGTCTTCTTGCCGCGGGCGATCTCGGTCGCGAGTGCGTCCAGGCGCGGCTCCCAGAATCGCCGGAACGGATCCAGCCACTCGTCGACGCTGCGAAGCGGCGTCGGGTCCAGTGAGTACACCCGACGGGTCCCCTCGGTCCGCATGTCCGCGAACCCCGCCTCCCTGAGCACCTTGAGGTGCTGGGACACCGCCGGCTGGCTGATCCCGAACTCTTCGCCGACCACGCGGACGACATCGCCCGCTGACATCTCGCCGTTGGCCAGCAGCTCGAGGATGCGTCTCCGGACAGGGTCACCGAGAACGTCGAACGCGTGCACATCGCAAGTATAAGCGAGAGGAAGTATAAGTCAACTTCGATATTAGTTGGACGAGCCGTAGCGCGCCCCCGATCCGTCCGCTGCGGCAGTGAACTCCGGGATCGCAGCAAGGGGTCGCGCGATGGTGCTGTGCGTGCACCGCTGGGCCAGCAGGTCCTGGGGCTCAACGGCATGGTCGTGCCCGCCGACCGCTATGAGCCCGAATACACCTGGCAAGCGACCTGAGAAGGTCGAGCACGCTCCTCGGTGCCGGGGAATCCGGTTGACCGAGTGAGCAGGATGAGTGCCATGAGTCCCTCGTCGCCGAAAGCGGTGCCCTGGAGCATGACCACCGTGCCGGTGTCCGACCGGGACGCCGTGGAGCTGTTGCGCGTCTACTTCGCCGAGATGGTCGGTCGCTACACCGGTCGTGGTGCTGGGCACGACGAGGTCGATGCGGCGATGGCCGAAGATCCCAGCGAGGCTTTGGCGCCTTCCGTCGGGGGTGTTCCTGTTGGCGCGGTACGACGGTCGCCCGGCGGGTTGTGTTGGTGTGAAGCTGGTCGAGGCCCACTCCGCCGAAATCAAGCGGATGTTCGTGCGTCACGACCTGCGTGGGCTGGGCGGTGGTTCGCGGCTGGTCGGGGCTGCCGAGAGCGCGGCGCGTGAGCTGGGTGCCACGACCGTGCGGCTGGATACCCGGCACGATCTCGTCGAGGCCCGCGCCCTCTATTCCAAGCACGGATACGTCGAGACTCCGCCGTATTCCGGGTCCTTGTACGCCGATCACTGGTTCACCAAGAGCTTGGGGTGATCCGGTGACGCCCTCTCCCCGACCGGCTTCTCGCGGTGTCATTCCGGTTCGGGCAGCACGGCCTGACTCTGGGTGGTTTGGGCGACGCGGCGTTCCTCGTCGTCGAACAGGTCGGTCTGGACCACCACGATGCTGTTTCCTCGCTGCAGGGGCTGGCTGATTCCGTGCACCCTCCCCTGCCGCACTCCGTGGAAGAAGTTGCTCGTGGACTGGATGGTGGAGGTGGTGGTCTGTTCGGGCAGGTTGAGGTAGGCGCAGATGGCTCCGAGGCTGTCGGCGAGCGTCATGAGGGCGCCGCCGTGCAGGAAGCCGCCGAGGGTGCAGCGTTCTGGAGACCAGTCGAGGTGGCCGCGTACCTGCTGGGGGTCGTCGGAGTCCAGTTGCACTCCCAGGGCGGCGGCGAAGGGCATGGACGCCACCAGCAGGTGGGTTTCGTCGGGTGGTGTGGCGGTCATGGCCGGTTTCCCCTTTCTCGTGTGGTGTGACGGAGCCGGTGTGCTTCGGTGACGAGTTCGGCGTTGTCGTCGGCGACGCGGCCGTCTGGCAGGTGCGGTGTGTCTTCCAGGCCGATGCGGGTGTCGAGTCCCTCGCGGAGGGCGAGGTTCAACACGGGCCAGGCTCCTGCGGATTCTCCGTGCAGCAGTATGGGGGCGCTCACCGGGTGTAGGCGGGTGAGCAGTGCCGTGGCTGTCGTGGTGGCGCCTTTCGCGGTCCGGTCGGTGACTTCGGCCAGCACGCGGAGGACGTGTGCGCGGTGTGGTGAGGTCAGGAAGTGTTCCTCGGCGTCGGTGCCCGAGCGGATGCCGGCTTCGATGCCGATGCCGCGTTCGAGCAGGGTTTCGGCGAGGTCGTCGGCCCCGGGTTCGTGCCAGTTCACCGAGGCGTGGTCGGGCAGTACGGTCCAGGTCCGGATCGTGGCGATCCGCTCCCCCGGGGCCGGTGTGGTCCAGGCGCCGGTGGTGATGCCCACTGCGATGCCGGGTGCGGCGGCTCGGACGGCGCGCAGGGTGGCGGCCACGAACGGGGCTTCGAGGGTGTCGGTGCCGTCGGGGGTTTTGGGATGCAGGTGGAGGTCCTCGGCGCCGGCGGTGATGCTGGTCGCTGCGGCGTGAGCGAGCTGTTCGGGGAGCACGGGAAGGTGGTGGTGCTGGTGGGGTGTTCGGGCGCCGTTGAGGCAGGCCTGCAACATGAGGTGATTCTGCTCGATGTGGGGGTGTGGGCGAAACTCCGCGACGCCGTTTCGCGTGGCCGGGACAACGGGGTGTGATAACGGATACCGTTTGTGTCACTGCCGTCGGAGGGAGCTTCGCGTGTCGGTGTCCGAGGTCTGTCGGAGGTATCGGCGGGGTGACCTGCCGAGTTCGGGAGTCGATCTGGGGGTGGATGCGACTTCGGCGCTGTTGTTGGCGGTGTGGGCGCATTCGGTGGGTGATCGCGCCACCGCGTGCGAGTGTGCTGCTCGGGCGGCTCGGTTCGATCCCGGCAGTGAGTTCGCGCGGCTGTTGGCGCGGTATGTGCGGGATCCTGCCGGGGAGGGTGTCTACGACTCCCCCGCGGCGTTTCGGGCGTTCATCCGTGGCGGTGGCAATGTGGGATTGTACGAACGGACGTCGGCGGCGTTGCGTGCGGCGTACGACGAGTTCCGGCCGGGGTGTGTGCTCGACATCGGTGTGGGTGACGGGTTGGCGTTGATGCCCGCCGTGCCGGACAGTGGTGTTCACGTGGACCTCGTGGAGCCGAGCGCTTCGCTCCTCGACGAGGTGGTTGGGGCTTTGACGCATCGCGGTATTTCTCATCGGGCGTGTCAGGGCACGTTTCAGGAGTTCACTTGTGACCATGATGCGTCGTCGTGGGATCTGGTGCAGTCGAGTTTCGCGTTGCAGTCGCTGCCGCCGGATGACCGGTCGCGGGCGTTGAGCTGGATCGCTCGGCACACGCGGGTGTTCGTGCTCGTGGAGTTCGATGTGGCCGAGGTGGTGTGTCCGTACGAGCCCGGGTGGTTTCGGGGGTGTGTGTCCCGGGTCGAGCGGGGGTTGCGCGAGTACGGTCGGGATCGGGATCTGGTTGGTCTCGGTTTCGTGTTGCCGGTCATTCTGGGGCATTTCGATACCGCGGGCCGGACGAACTACGAGTGTTCCGTGCGGCAGTGGGAGTGGGAACTGCGTGAGGCGGGGTTTACGGACGTCGTTTCCCGCGAGCTCTACGACTACTGGTGGGAGCCGGCCCACGTGGTCGAGGCGACTCGATGACCGGCGGTTTCGGTGTCGTGAGCGTGCTGTTGTAGCTGGGGGCTCGCGGTGACGTGGTTGTTGAGCGTGTTCGCGGTGAGCGCGGGTACGGGGGTCGTACCGGTGTTCAGTTCCGAGTTGTATCTGGTGGGGGTGATGGTGGCTCATCCCGAGTTGCCGTGGTGGTTGGCCGGTTCGGTGGCGGCTGTGGGGCAGTTGCTCGGTAAGAGCGTGCACTATCTGGCCGCGCGGGGTGTGGTGGCGTTGCCCCGGTGGGTGGGAAGGGCGAGGTGGGGGCGCTGGTCCGGTTGGTCGGGGCGGTTCCAGCGATGGTGTCGGCGGCGGCCGTTGTGGAGCGCGGGTGTGGTGTTGGTCAGTGCGGTGGTCGGGGTGCCGCCGTTCGCGATGGTCGTGGTCGCCGGTGGTGTGGCTCGGTTGTCGCCGGCGGTGATCGTTCCCTCCGGTGTGGTCGGTCGGGTGTCGCGGTACTGCCTGGTGGCGGCCTTGCCGGGGATGGCCCAGTCCTGGTGGTGGTGAGGTCTTCGGAAATTCGGTGGTGGGACGGGAGGGGGCTGGGTTAGGCTGGGGACACTATGAAGCAGTGACATCGAGCTCGGCCCGCGCCTGCGGCCGCCTCCAGCGCCGGTTTCGTCGGTGATGCTGGTGTGCTTCGTGCCCGGCGGGTACCACTACCCCACTGTGTGAGTTGGTCCTGCTTGATGTCTGCTGCTTTTCTCGTCGCTCGTGATCTCACCAAGTCCTACGGTGCCCGTGTCGTCGTCGACGGCGTGTCGTTGACCGCCGGTGCGGGGCGTCGCATCGGACTCGTCGGGGACAACGGGACCGGTAAAACCACGTTGTTGCGGTTGCTGGCCGGGCTCGACGATCCCGATGCAGGTGAGGTCGTCCGGCCCGACGATGTCGGGTTCCTGCACCAGGAACTTCCCTACCCGCATGGCAGCACGGTCACGACCGTGCTGGAGGATTCCCTGGCCGAGGTGCGCAGGGTGGAGCGGGAGCTGGCCGAGGTGGCCGAGCGGCTCGCGGTGTGGCCCGGAGATGCCGGGTTGCTGGCGACCTACGGTGACCTGCTGGAGTGGGCGCGGGTTCACGAGGTGTGGGACGCCGACCGGCGCGTCGATCTCGTCCTGGCCGGGCTGGGGTTGTCCGGGGTCGGTGGTGACCGGACGTTGGACGCGTTGTCGGGAGGACAGCGTTGCCGGTTGGGGCTGGCGGCGCTGTTGGTGCGTCAGCCGCGGGTCGTGGTGTTGGACGAGCCGACCAATCATCTCGACGATGCTGCCGTGACGTTCCTCCAGCGGCATCTGGCCGCGTTACCGGGTGCGGTGGTGTTGGCCAGTCACGATCGGGTGTTTCTGGACGCGGTGTGTACCGACATCGTCGACATGGATCCCGGTGTGGACGGCGTCACCCACTATGGAGGGGCTTTTTCGGATTATTTGTGGGCCAAGCGTGTCGCGCGTGCTCGCTGGGAGCAGCGTCGTGCCGTCGAGCAGGACGAGCTCGCCCGGCTGCGGGAGTCGGTCGCGGTCACCGCGCGGCAGGTCAGCCACGGCGCTCCTCGGGGCAACACCAGCAAGTTGGCGTACGACTACAAGGGCGCGCGCGTGGACAAGCAGATCTCGCGGCGGGTGCGTGACGCCCGGCAGCGGCTCGACGAGCTGGAACGCACCCAGATGCGCAAGCCTCCGGTGCCGTTGCGGTTCGCCGCACCGGTGACCAGTGGTGGTGCTGGTGACGAGGTCGCCGTTCGAGTGCGCGCGGCGGGGTTGGGGTCTCGGGTGTGGCTCGATGAGCTCGATCTCGACGGGGATGGGCGGTTGCTGATCACCGGGCCGAACGGGGCGGGCAAGTCCAGTCTGCTGTATTTGATGGCCGGGTGGGTGCGTCCGGAGACCGGTGTGGTCCAGCACCGGCGGGGTCTGCGGGTCGGGCTGTTGGAGCAGGACGTGGTCTTCACCGATGCCGACCGCACGCCTCGGCAGGTGTATGCCGCTGCCACCGGGGGCCGGGGTGATGTCGCGGGGTTGGGTGAGCTGGGGCTGCTGGCCGGGCGTGATCTGGATCGTCCGGTCGGTGTGCTCTCGGTCGGTCAGCGTCGAAGGCTGGCGTTGGCCACGCTCATCGCCGATCCGCCGCACGTGTTGTTGCTGGACGAGCCGACCAATCACCTCTCGCTGAGCCTGGCTTCGGAGTTGGAGGAGGCGTTGGCCGCGGCACCGGGGGCGTTGGTGGTGGCCAGTCACGACCGGTGGCTGCGGCGTCGGTGGGGCGGGCCCACCCTGGCGTTGGAGGGCGGCCGGACCGTCGGGAGATCCTCGGTCGCGGACTGAAGGGGGCTCGCATGCAACGGTTCGTGACCACCGGTGAGGGAGTCCGGTTGTGGACCGAGTCTTCCGGCCACGCGGAGGACCCGCCGGTGTTGCTGATCACGGGTGCGAACGCGTCCGCGCCGAGTTGGCCGGACGAGTTCGTCGAACTGCTGGTCTCGCGGGGATGGCGCGTACTGCGCTACGACCATCGCGACACCGGCCGGTCCACCCGCGTGGATATCATCGAACGTCCCTACTCGGTGGCCGACATGGCCGGTGATGCCGTGGCCGTGCTGGACGGCCACGGCATCACCGGTGCTCATGTGGTGGGTTTTTCCCTCGGCGGGACTCTCGGTCAGGTTCTGGCCCTTGATCACGGGCCCCGGTTGCGCAGCCTGGCCCTCGTGGCCACCGCCGCCTTGGACGTGGACTTCGTGGGCAACATGCGTCGAGCGCTCGCGGACGAGCCCAGCCCGGACGGGCTACCGACGCCGACACCGCAGATCGTGCGTGCGATGGTCAGCAGGGCCGATCCGGTCACCGATCGCGAGAGCGCGCTGCGGGCACGGGTGGACGAGTGGCGCTTGTTGGCCGGAGAAGTCCTGCCTTTCGACGCCGAGGAGTTCCGGCGTCTGGAGCAGCGCGTCATGGATCACGAGGGGTCGTGGCAGCGACCTGGTAACCACGCCGTGACCACACCGGTGCCGACCGAGCGCGGTGTCGACCTGGCTCAGGTCACCACGCCCACCCTGGTGGTCGAAGGTGGTCAGGGTCCGATCAATCCACCTCCGCACGGGGCAGCACTTGGCCGCTGTACTCCCCCGTGGCCGGTGCGTGCAGGTACCCGGCATGGGACACGCCCTGCCCGTCAGCGTGCACCGGTACCTCGTCGAACGTCTCGACGAGCACTTCCGGTGGTCCTCGACCGCGGTCCCCTCCGGGCTGGGTCGGTGACCCGACGCGGTCACGACTCGTGTCCGGTCGGTTGCGGTCGCGCGTGCGGCTGAATCGGTCCCGTCCTAGCATGGTTGTGATCCGTAGCGGGGGCGCTTGGCCAGCGCCGTGGGGCGGATAGCATCGCCCCAACAATCACCCGGCAAGCAGGAGAGATCTCCATGACCCGTTCCCCCGTCACCGTCACTGTTACCGGCGCGGCCGGTCAGATCGGCTACGCGCTACTGTTCCGGATCGCCTCCGGTCAGCTCATCGACGCGGAGACGCCGATCAAGTTGCGGCTGCTGGAGATTCCCAAGGCTGTCACCGCCGCCGAAGGCACCGCGATGGAGCTCACCGACTGCGCGTTTCCGCTGTTGAGTGACATCGAGGTCACCGATGACGCGCGCAAGGCCTTCGACGGCACCAACATCGCCATGCTCGTCGGTGCTCGGCCGCGTTCGCAGGGCATGGAGCGGGGTGACCTGCTGGAGGCCAATGGGGGGATCTTCAAGCCGCAGGGTGAGGCCATCAACGCCGGTGCGGCCTCCGACGTGCGGGTGCTGGCGGTCGGTAACCCGGCCAACACCAACGCGCTGATCACCCAGGCCCACGCTCCGGACGTGCCCGCCGAGCGGTTCACCGCGATGACGCGGTTGGACCACAATCGGGCGTTGGCTCAGCTGGCCGCGAAGCTGGGCGTGTCGGTGGCCGAGATCCGCCGGTTGGCCATCTGGGGCAACCACTCGGCCACCCAGTACCCGGACATCTTCCACGCCGATGTGGGTGGCGAGAACGCCGCCGAGCAGGTCGAGCAGGACTGGATTCGGGACGATTTCATCCCGACCGTGTCCAAGCGTGGTGCGGCGATCATCGAGGCGCGGGGGGCCTCGTCGGCGGCCTCGGCCGCCAACGCCGCTATCGATCACGTGCACACCTGGGTCAACGGCACCGACGAGGGTGACTGGACCTCGGCCGGCGTCGTGTCGGACGGCTCGTACGGGGTCCCGGAAGGACTGATCTCGTCGTTCCCCGTCACCGCCCGCGACGGCCGCTACGAGATCGTGCAGGGGCTGGACATCGACGCGTTCTCCCGGGAGCGGATCGACGCCTCGGTGCAGGAGCTGACCGAGGAGCGGGACACGGTTCGCCGCCTGGGACTGGTGTAACTGGAAGTGCGGCTCGCCCGACGGGCCGTGCGTGGAACAGGCCCCTGCACCAGCGAGGTGCAGGGGCCTGTTCGTGTCCGTGTGCGTCAGAGCGAGTTTGGCCGTTCCGGGCGTCGCGTGAGTACTCGAGGGCCGTCCTCGGTGATCGAGACCGTGTGCTCGGAGTGGGCGGTGCGTGAGCCGTCGGCGGCGCGGAGGGTCCAGCCGTCCGGGTCGGTGATGATGCGGTCGGTGGTGCGGGCGAACCAGGGCTCCAGGGCGATGGTCAGTCCCGGCCGGAGGACGAGGCCGCGTCCGGCGCGGCCGTCGTTGGCCACGTTGGGGGCCTCGTGCATGGTGCGTCCCAGCCCGTGGCCACCGAACTCCGTGTTGACCGGGTAGCCGTTCTCGGCGGCGACCGTGGCGATCGTCGCCGAGATGTCGCCCAAGCGGTTACCGGGCTGTGCGGCCGCGATCGCGGATTCGAGGGCGGTCTCGGTGGCGCGGACCAGGCGTAGGTCCTCGGTGGCGGGGGTGCCCACGATGACGCTGCGGGCCGAGTCGGCCACCCACCCGTCGATGTCGACCGCGAAGTCCATGCTCAGCACGTCGCCGTCGCGGAGTGCGTAGTCGTGCGGGAGTCCGTGCAGGACCGCATCGTTGACGGACAGGCAGATGACGTTGCGGAACGGGCCCTCGCCGAAGGAGGGGGCGTAGTCCCAGTAGCAGGATTTCGCTCCGCGTTGGCTGATCTTGTCGCGGGCGTGGTGTTCCAGGTCGAGGAGGTTGACGCCGACGTCGGCGAGGTCGCCGAGTTCGGTCAGCACGTCGGCGACGAAGCGGCCGGTGGTGTGCATCCGGTCGATCTCGGTGGGTGACTTCAGTTCGATCACGGGCGTTCCTTCCACGACAATGCTCGGTATAATAATACCCCCCCCGGGTTGTGGTGATCCCCCGGTGGCACACGTCGAAAAAACACCGCTCATGGCAGAAAAGGTGGGAGATTCGGCATTGTGGTCATCTGCTCGGCTCGGCCAGCACGGTTTCCGCGCGGAGCCGATCGGTGCTCGTCGTCCTGTTCGAGGGCGTGCAGAGCCTTGACGTGACGGGCCCGTCGGAGGTGTTCGCCGCTGCCGATCGCTGGCGGACGTCGCGCGGTGGCGGACCGGCCTACGACGTCTCCACGGCCGGCCTCGGTGGTCATCCGGTCCGTACGTCCAGTGGTTTGCCGATCACTCCCGACGTCGACCTGCACCGTGCGCGGGAACCCGATGTGCTCCTCGTCCCCGGTGGCGAGGGAACGTGCGTGCCCGACCAGGATCTCGTCGCGTGGCTGCGCCGACAGGCGCGGCAGGTCGTGTCGGTGTGCACGGGTGCCTTACGGTGTGCACGGGTGCCTTCCTGCTCGCCGAGCCCGGCGTGCTGTCGGGGCGACGGGATACCACCCACTGGGCCCACTGCGAGTCCCGGGCCGGCCGGTTTCCCGACGTCGACGTCACCGCGGAGCCGATTTTCGTCCGGAACGGCGACCTCGCCACCCAGACAGCGCAGCGCGAGCCACTGCGAGAGGTTCAGCAGTGGATCGTCGAACGCCCGGAGGCTGACCTGTGCGTGCACGCCCTCGCCGAGCGAGTCACCCTGCCGCCTCGGCAGTTCACGCGTGCCTTCGCCGACCGGGTGGGCATGACCCCGGGCGCTATGTCGATCGAGTTCGGCTGGAAGCCGCTCGCCGCCGACTGGAGGACACCGGCGAGGGAATCGAGGAAACAGCTCGGGCTTGCGGCTTCGGCACGCCGGAAGCGATGCGACGCGCTTTCGTGCGCGCCCGTCCTCGCCCCCGTCCGAGTACCGGCGTCGGTTCCACCCCGATTCCCCGCCAACGACCGAGGAGAACGATGCGGATCGCGATCCTGCTTTTTGACCGGTTCACCGCCCTCGACGCGGTCGGGCCCTACGAGGTGCTCAGCCGTTTGCCCGATACCGAGACCGTCTTCGTCGGGCAGCGGACGGGGCCTGTGCGCAACGAGGGGGGCAGCCTCGCCCTGGTCGCCGAGGCCACCTTGGCCGACGTGGCACGTCCCGACATCGTCGTCGTGCCCGGCGGTCCCGGACAGTCCGCGCACATGTCCGACGGGCCCGTCCACCAGTGGTTGCGCGCCGTCGACGCGACCAGCGCCTGGACGACGTCGGTGTGCACCGGATCGCTGATCCTCGCCGCCGCGGGACTGCTCACCGGACGCCGGGCCGCCTCGCACTGGCTGGCTCTCGATCAGCTTCCGACGCTGGGCGCGTATCCGACCGGCGAACGCGTGGTCGTCGATGGTAAGTACGTCACCGCCGCAGGCGTGTCCTCCGGCATCGACATGGCCCTGACCCTCGCCGGACACATCGCAGGCGACGAAGTCGCCCAAACCATCCAGCTCGGCACCGAGTACGACCCCCGGCCCGCCTATGACGCGGGTGCACCGGACAAGGCCCCGGACGAGGTCGTCAGCGCTCTCCGTGCCCGCAGCCGCTTCGTCCTCCGGGGCGAGGCGTAACTGGTCGACGACGAGGAGGAAACGGTGCCGAAGCGCTATGTCGTCACCGGTGCACCCGGCGCCGGAAAGACCGCGCTCGTGCGTGGTCTGCAGGAGCGGGGCTGGGCCGTCGTGGAGGAGGCGGCGACCGAGGTGATCGCACGGGAACAGGCCCGAGGGGTGGACGAGCCGTGGACGCACGGCGACTTCGTCAGCAAGATCGCCGCACTGCAGCGTGACGAACAACAGCGCTCCGTCCCCGCTGATGTCGGCGTGCAGTTCTACGACCGCTCTCCGCTGTGCACGCTCGCACTCGCCCGGTACATGCGGCTGCCGGTCACATCGACCCTGGCCCACGAGGTCGCGCGCGTCGACCGGGAGCAGGTCTACGAGCGCACCGCTTTTTTCGTCCGCCCCATCGGGTTCGTCGAGCCGACCGCCGCCCGAAGGATCAGCTATCCCGAGTCCCTGGAGTTCGAGGCCGTACACGAGGAGACCTACCGCGACCACGGATTCACCATCGTGGATGTGGCGCCCGCCAGCGTCGCGGAGCGCACGGCCGCCGTCGAGGAACACGTCACCGCGCGGTGGTGAAGCTGCGGCGGTAGGTGTGGGGACTGACGTCGGTGGCCTTCTTGAAGCGGTCGCGGAAGGCGGTGGGTGATCCGAAGCCGCCCTGGGTTCCGATGCGTTCGACGGAGTGGCGCGTGGCTTCCAGGAGGTGTTGGGCTCGGCGGATCCGGGCGTGGTGGAGCCGTTGGAGAGGTGTGGTGCCGGTCTGTTCGCGGAAGCGGCGGATCAAGGTCCGGGTGCTGGTTCCGGCGTGGGCGGCGATGTCGGCGAGGGTGAGATCACGACCGAGGTCGTCCTGCAGCCGGGTGAGCAACTGCCCGTTGTCAGCGTAGAGGACGGCCGGATCGTCCGTCCCGCCTCAGCGACCGGCGCAGTGGGGACGACTTCCCTTCCTGACCTCGATGTGCGCGGAAGTCGTGGTGGCCCGGCTCGTTGTTGCCGGCGGTTGTTGTTCCCGGAGCGGAAATACCGGCCTTATCGTGACGGTATGGTTCGTTACCCACTCACGCCCGATCAGCTCGAGGCCGGCAAGCGCCTCGGAGCACTGCTGCGGGATGCTCGGGCTGACCGCGATCCCCAGACCGTGGCCCGTGCTGCGGGTATTTCGCCGGAGACCCTGCGCAAGATCGAAACCGGCCGGCTACCCACGCCGGCTTTCGGCACGGTCGTTCGTCTCGGCGACGCGCTCGGGTTGGCGGTCCAGGACCTGGCGGCCGTGTGGCGCGACGATCCGCCGCTGGAAGTGGTCTCGTAGGTTGTGTTCGGACGGATCCGTTTCGCACTGCGATCGCCTCAGGGATATGGCCCGTTGATGTCGCTGAGTTCGTAGTGCAGGGTCCTGGTACGCATGATCCGGTGGGACAGGGGAACGACGAGGCCGTGCAGTACGCGGTGTTTGCGGGCAAGGAGCTTGCTTGCCGCTCGGGCTTCGTCGCCGTCCAGACGCCGAGCTTGCCCTCGCATCATCGGTCCGGTGGGCTTGCCGCGGAAAGTCGACCGGTAGAACCGTACCTCGGGAAAGTTGCGCAGCCGCTTGCTCTTGCCGGCCTTGTCGAAGGTGCGGATGTAGGCGCGGTCCCCCCGCACGGCGATGTTGACGGGGGTGTCGACCCAGCTGCCATCGCGCTTCTTGGTCTGCAACAGGATCGTTCCTTGCCGGACGAACGGGCGCAGCAGGTCAGGCACCGGCTCTGTTGCGTTCATGACGATCCACTCGCTTCCAGGGCTTTTCGTTCCGATACGACTCAACCAGGTTGCTCCAGTTCCCCGGACGGGGCTGGGCGAAGCGGGCTTCCCGGTTGTTCGGAAGTGTCGACCTTCGTGCCCCGACCGCGCAGTGAACGGCCTGAGTTCGACGGGAAGCATTCCCGGTTACTGTTCCGCGCGGGTCAGCGCGGGGAGTTCGGAGCCTGTTCGCCGTGATGGGCCGGCTGGTCGAGCGTGCTGGTGCCGTGGTCGGCGTGGGGAGGCGGGCCCCAGGAGATCACCCGGTGTTCCGGGGTGCTGAGAGGTACGGGCTCGTCTCCGGGCGGAGCGATGATCACGCCGGGAGGGCGTCCCACGAGCCGCGGTACGTAGCGAAGATGGTCGCCGGTGCGCCCTCCGAGTGAGGATTCCCGCCTCACTCGGAGGGCCGTGTTCGTGCGTCAGCTCTTCGGGGCCAGCGAACCCACCGGCAGCAGGGTCCGCTTCCAGGTGAAGTTGGCCACCCCGGCGAACGAGGCGTACCAGGCCAGCACGGCGGTGATCAGACCGACCCAGCCACCGAGGGTGGCGATCGCGCCGACACCGGAGAGGTCCCCGATCGCCAGCAGGAAGAAGGTCAGCGTCAGGGCGACGAACACCGACAGGACGGCGACCGTGACCCGCATCGCCGCGACCGTCATGTAGGCGGTGAAGATGCCCCAGGCCAGCAGGTACAGCCCGGTGGCCGTGGCCGCGTCGGGTCCCAGTCCGTCGGTGACGAACTGAACGTAGGCCGCGAAGGACAGCCAGAAGGCGCCGTAGGAGGTAAAGGCCAGCGCCCCGAAGGTGTTGGCTTTGCGGAACTCCCACATGCCCGCCATGAACTGAGCCAGTCCCCCGTAGAACAGGGCCAGCGGCAGCACGACCGGTTCGAGGTCGCTGCTGAGCAGTCCCGCGTTGAACACGCTGAGCACGAAGGTGGTCAGCGCGAAGGCGGCGAGTCCCAGCGGTGCGGGATCGGCGATCGAGGCGGTCGGGTCGGGAGCTTGCTGGGGCGAGTTCGTGTCCTCAGCCATGAATGTGGTTCCTCTCGCTGTCTGGCAGTCGAGGTTATCGGTGATTAGCGGCATACATACGACACGTCGGGTGGGTGCCGCAAGGACCGTCTCCGATCACTCCTGTCGGAGCGAGCCGAGAAAGTGGCCGGGTGACGGTACCGTCACCCGGCCACAACGCTGCATAAGCTAGATCATCGTTACTCCACACGGCTACCAGCCATGCGATGAGCGGTCCTCACAGTACGACGAGCGGTCGCCCGTTCAGGGGAAACCGACACGGTCAGTGGTGCTATCCGCCCACTCGGTATTCGTGTGCAAGCGTCGACTTCCCTCGCCGTGAGCATTTTCGGCTGCTTCAGAGAGGAATGACCAAACATTCTTCCCGATGTCAACCCCTCCCTATTTTCGTCACGGTGACGTTCAGAGGTTGCGATCGGCGGTGGCCGCGGCGACGAGATGAGCGGGGTCGCGCGCCACCGACAGGGCGACATGGTCGTAGAGCTGGGTGATCGCGGCTGAGGAATGCCCGAGTGCGTCGCGACGGTCCTCCAAAGCCGCTCCACGTTGCCGGGCGATGGTGTTGAAGGTGTGCCGCATCGAGTGCGGAGTGATGCTTTCCGGCATCGGAACCCCTGCCCGGTCGGCAGTACGCTGCACCAGGCGATAGACCTGGTGTCGATTGATCCGCTTCCCGGCGCGGGTGACCAGCAAAGCCCGGCTGTCGGCTCCGTCGGGACGAACGGCCAGATACTCCTCCAGGAGCGCGGCGAGCTGGGGCGGCAGGGGGCGCAGGCGCACCGCTCCCCCCTTCATCCGCACGGTGAGTACCCGCATCCCGTCCCGCTGGCCCAGATCGTCGAGATCGGCCTGGCACAGCTCGGAGACCCGGATGCCCAGATCGACCAGAAACACCATGATCAACGCCGCGCACTCTCGGCCGAGCGTGCGATGCTCGCGGTCGCGGCTGGCGGCCAGCATCGTGCTCGCCTGCCCCTCGGTCACGCTGGCCGTGGGGGAATGACGCCGGTCGTAGCGGGGGCGGGTGACATCGCGGGCCGGATTGGCATCGAGCACGTCGGCTCGAACGAGAAACGTGTACCAGCTCGAGATCGCGGCCAGTTTGCGGGCACTGGTCTTCGCCGCCAGCGGGCGCCCGGTGCGCGGGTTCGGCGCCACGGCCAGCTCCGTGGCATACATCTGCACCTCGGGAAGCCGCAGCGTCAACGGATCCAGCTCGCGCCGGGCACACCATGCCAGGTATTCACGCAGGTCCCGCTGGTAGGCCGTGCGCGTCGCGGTCGATTCGGTGAACGAACCCAGCCATGCGGCCACCAAGTGCCCGAGGGCGTGGCCGGTTCGCGTGCTCGTGGCCAACAGGACTTCGTGCTCGGGGCGAGTCGGATTCGTTTCGAGCGGCTGCGTGGTCATGACGGCACTCTACCGCGCATAAGCGTACTTATGCGCGCACCCTCTGTTTCGTATTCGTACCGTACCTATCGTTTATTAGTATGATACGTTACTTTAGTTACGGTACTTTTCAACGAAACTAGGTGCAGGGATGACCGATACCCCACAGAGCGCGAGCGGGGACAATGCCGGGCAGGCACCGGCTGACTCGGAGGCGCTGTGCGCGTGGCCGGACGGATGCGCGCACCCGGCGGCACGAACTCACGGAGGGGGACGTCCGGGGCGCTACTGCCAGCAGCGCGTGAACGGGCGGATCCACAACCGTGGCAATGCGCAGAAACGCCGTCACGAACTCGCCACCGAGGACCAGGAGTCCCCTGCGACTCGTGCCATCGGGGACTCCGCTCCCGCCGAGCCACTTTCCGTGGACATGGCCCGGGCCTCGGTCACCGAGCAGGCTCACGAGCTCGCGCGGTTGGTGGAGCAACTACCGGCGCGGCTGTCCGACTACGTCACCCTGCTCTCTCAGGTCGGGGACGTGGATGCCGCCCAGCGCCAGATCGCGGCCGCACGACGTGAAAATCAGCGTCACCTCGACGAGGCCGAGGAACGTGTGGCCGCCGAACAAGCTGCCGCCTCGGCTGCTCGTGCCGAGCTCGCCGAGGAACAAGCGGCCCGTGTGGAGGCCGAGGAGGCCACCGAGGCCGCCAGCCGGCGCGCCGAGGACGCCGAAGCCATCGCTGAGCAGGCTCGTGAACAGGCCCGGTCGGCCGAGCAGGACACCACCGACGTGCGTGCTCAGGCCGAGCAGGATCTCGCCGAGGCCCATCGTCAGGCCCGGGAGTCCCTGGAACAGGCTCGCGTTGCCGCCGAAACCGAAGTTCGTGAGGTTCGTGCCGAGGGAGAGCGTCTGCTGTCCGAAGCCCGTCAGGCTCAGGAGCAGGAACTCGAGCGCGTTCGGGCCGAGGCCGCAGAGCAGGTCGAGCAGGCTCGTGGTCGTGCCGCCGAATCCGATCAACAGCGCGCCCGCGCCGAGCAGCGTGCCGCCGATGCCGAATCCGACGCCGCGCGTCTGCGGGAGCAGCTCGCCGAGAACACGCATCGTCACCGTGACGAAATCGACGCGCTCCGTCGGAGCCACCAGGATGACCGTGATGAAGCTCGTCGCCAGGCCGCCGAAGACCGTCAGCTCCTCAAAGACACCTACGAGCAGCGTCTCGCCGAACTCCGCTCCGTCTTCGCCCCCGAGCACCCCTCCCCCGACCAAGCCCCCGATTAGCGATCCCGCGGGCAGGCCGTGCGATCCCACGGCCTGCCCGCGGAACGTGCTTGCTTCGGTCGGATCCGATTCCGTGCTCTTTCGATCCGGTTTTGTCCGATGGCGTCACGGGGCTTAGGAAATCTTCGTGAGCGGGTACCCGCGATGTTGTGATCGGAATCGTTGTGATGATCGTAGCGGCACTGCTCAACGCCTCGGCGTCGGTGCTGCAGCGACGTGCGACCAAGGCCGAGCCCGAGTCGGCCGCGTTCTCCCTGCGGATGGTCCTGGACCTGGTTCGGCAGCCGGTGTGGATTCTGGGCATTCTCACGATGATCGCCGGGTTTCTGCTGCACGCGGTGTCGCTGTCGCTGTCCCAGATCGCCCTGGTCCAACCCCTGCTGGTTTCGGAGTTGCCGTTTACTCTGCTGTTGGCGTCCTGGGCGTTCGGCCTGCGCATTCCGAGACGGGACTGGGGGGCGATCGCCATGCAGTCGGCCGGGCTCGCCGCGTTCGTGGGGTGCCTGTCCCCCACCGGTGGTGACCCACGGGTACCGACGGCGACATGGGTGCTGGGCGTTGGGGTGACGGTCACTGCGGTGGCCGCGCTGGTGGTGCTGGGCTATCGCGGTCGTCACGAGCATCGGGCCGCTTTGCTGGGCGTGGCGACCGGGGCGACGTTCGGGCTGAACTCCGCGTTGATCGCCGGGGTCGCCGCCGAGGTCGGTCACGGTGGTGGCCTGCTCACGACCTGGCAGACCTACGGTGTCATCGCCCTGGCCCCGACCTCGTTCTTTCTGCTGCAGAACGCGTTGCAGGCGGGAAACCTGGTTGCCTCCCAACCCGGTTTCACGTTGACCAATCCCCTGGTGTCGGTGGCATGGGGGCTGGCGGTCTTCAACGAACAGGCTCGGGGCGGCGTGTTCGTGATCGGAACGATCGCCGGGGCCGTGCTGATCGGGGTCGGTACGGCCCAGCTGGCTCGTTCCCGGCTGCTGGATCCTGCCACCGCTCCTCGTGAATCGACGGGATGAGTGGGCGGTACTCACCTCCGGTGCGGGTGCCGCGAGCACGGCGGTCGGACGAGTCACCGGCCGAGTGGTCCTGGAGTCCCACTCGGCCGGAAGGACCGGACGTCTTGGCGCCGGTCACGTGCCGTAGGGCTGGGCGATGCGGGCTCGCCGCAGGGCACGGCCCCACCAGGCGAGCTGGTCGAGCAGTGTGGTGGCTGCCGTGTTGACGGCCTCGGCCTCGTGCGGTTTGCCGTGTTCGTCGAATCGTTGCGGTGCTTGGTGGAAACTCACCGTCTCGCGAATGGTGACCGTGTGGAGTTCGGCGAAAACCGTGCGCAGTGCTTCGACGGCCCGCAGGCCACCGGACAGGCCACCGTAGGAGACGAACCCGACCGGTTTGGCCTGCCAGGGCGCGTGGAGCGTGTCGATCGCGGTTTTGAGTGCCCCGGGGTAGCTGTGGTTGTACTCGGGGGTGACGACGACGAAGGCGTCAGCGGTATCGATCCGTGTGGCGAAGTCCTCACTGGTGGGTGCGGTCTCGGCCAGGTCGATGATGTCGGCTTTCATGTCCTCGCGGTGTTCGACCTGGTGGAGCATCCAGTCGCGGATCACGGGAGCGAACCGGCCGGGGCGTGTGCTGCCCACGAGCATTGCCAGGTGCAGGGGCTCTGAAGACATGCTGTGTCCTTCCGGGACGGAGCAGGAGGGCAGCGGAGTGCCCGGAGTCACGAAGGACGTTAAAACTTCTACCAATATCGAAGTCAATGATGGCGGCGCCGTACCGTGTCGTGGCGGCAGCTCGCCCGGGTTCGGGTGTTCTTGGTCACCGGCGATCACCGCGTGGAGTGCCCGTGCGGTCAGGGCACGCGAGTCCGTGCTGGTGACCACTTCGGTTTTCGGACGTATCCGGTAGCTGCGGATCCTCCGGCCGCGCCGTGATCAATCCCTGGGCACAGGGGTGATGTTTTATCGGACCGTGACCGGTAGGGTCTTCAGCAGCCGACGGGGTCCGCCCTGCCGGTACTACTGGCCGTTTGCTCCTCTTTCGAGTCGATACGGATGACACTTCAAGACGATCTTGCTCGACATTGGTTCCAGCCCCTGGTGCCGATGGACCACGGACACAAGGAACAAGCGCAACCGGATCCGGGACCGCTGACCACCCGCATCGTCGGCGAACTGCCGCCGCTCGATCAGCCGAGCACGCCCGCGCACCCCGCGCCCGAGCAGCTCGAGGTCACCCAGCCCTACATCCCCGCCGTCCGTGAGCAGCCCCCGGACTTCGCCAGGCGGCTGTCTCCGGAACAACCGCCTCCGGCGCCCAAGCCGACCACCTCGCCCCGGCAGGACCGCCCCGCTGAGTCGGCGCAGCCGGCGGCCGAGCCGACGACACCGGCATCCCGGCCCGAGTCGGCCGATTCCTCGCAGGCTCCGGCCGCCGCTCCCCGCAAGCGGCGCAGCCTGGCTCGCCGGGTGGTGCGGCGCATCATCGGACCGGACCTGTTGCGCAAGGACCCGCCCAAGCGCAAGTGACCGCGCAGGCCGGCTCCCTTCTTCCTTCGGAAACCGGCCTGCGCGGATGGTGCGGTCAGGACAGGTGAGCTTCGAGGGCGTCGGCTCCGGCCGCCGCTCCCCCGCTGCCGTGCAGGGTCGTGCTCATCGCGGTGACGTTGGTGCGGACGTGCTGGTCGGCGGCGAGGTCGTCGACGGCCTTGCGCAGTTCCTCGGCGGTGACTTCGTCGTCGAGCCGGTGACCGAGGCCGAGTTCCACGACGCGGTGGGCGTTGGCTTCCTGCTCGGGCATCTGGGGGTAGGCGGCGAGGGGAACGCCGTAGTACAGCGCCTCCATGGTGGAGTTCATGCCCGTGTGCGACAGGAACGCGGTGGCGTGTTCGAGCACGGCGGGTTGGGGGAACCGGGCTCGTACCTCGAAGTTGGGCGGGGTCTCACCGAGCTCGGCGACGTCGATGTGGTCGCCGATGGCCATGGCGACCTGCCAAGGACTGTCGGCGAAGGCCCGCAGGCACACCCGGTAGAAGTCGGGGCGGTTGTGGAACACGGTGCCCAGGGAGATGAACAGCAGGGGCGCTTCGGCGTCGGCCGGCTGCCAGGATTCGGCGTGGGCGCGGCGGCCCAGCGAGGGGCCGAGGAAGCGGAACCGCTCGTCGAAGGTCTCGGCCTCCAACTGGAACTGCTCGGGGATGAACACGAGGTTCAGCGGGGCGGGGACGGTCTGGAACATGGGTTGTGGCTTGGCCACGCCGTACTCGGCTGCGAAGCGCTCGAGTTCCGCACCGGTTTCGAGCAGGGCGGGGTGCTCGTGGTCGAACGAGTCGGGTATGAACGTCTCGTGCAGCGAGAACTGCTCGTTGGCCGCGAAGTTGGGCACGAGGGTGACCTCGGGCACGTCGAGTTTGTCGGCCAGCATCCGTCCGGTGAAGGTCATCATGTCGTAGCAGACCGCGTCGGGGCGGTCCTGCTCGAAGTGCGAGACCAGCTTCGGGAAGCTCTCGCGGGCGTCGTCGACGAAGTACCGCATCATCCCGGCGAGTAGTTCCGGGGTGAATTCCACACCGGGGCCGGGAGGCTGGGAGGGGAGCTGGGTGCTCAGTCCGAGTCCTTCCGCGCCGGCGGCCTCGACCTTGGAGATCAGGCCCTCGCCGGTGGCATAAGTGACACGATGCCCTCTGGCGACTAGTTCTTCGACCAACGGCAGACTCGGGTTGACATGTCCGTGGGCGGGCGGGGCGACAAAAGCGAAATGCTTGGGCATGAGTCCTCGGGGGAACGCGACGTTGACAGTCCTTTTGGCACAACTGCCACTTTCTCCGTGATTATTCCGCCCGCGCCGATTTTGTGCTATGTGGCAAACGTAACCCGTCACGGCACCGTGAGGACTCGGGGACCGTCGTCGGTGATGGCCACGGTGTGCGCGGCGTGAGCGCAACGACTGCCGTCGTCGGTGCGCAGCGCCCACCCGTCGCGATCAAGCTGGTAACTGTCCCGCCCTCCGGCCACGAACGTCGGTTCCAGGCTCAGCGCCATGCCCGGCCGCAAGGGGGATCCTCGGCCCGGTGCGCCGTCATTGGCCACGAACGGGGCCTCGTTCCTGTCCCGTCCGATGCCGTGGCCGCCGAGACGAGCGGGAATTCCGTAGCCGCTGCTGCGTCCCACGAGGCCGATGGCGTGCGAAACGTCCCCGAGTCGTGCGCCGGTCCGGCACGCGGCGATCCCGTCGGTCAGGGCTGCTTCGGTGGTCTCCAGCAGCGTCCGATCGTCGGGGTGGGCCGTGCCGACGGGAACGGTCACCGCCGCGCCGCCGCACCGGCCCTCGACGCGGGCGCCGCAGTCGATGCTGAGCAGGTCCCCGTCGGCCAGGCGGGCTCCGGTGGGTGGGGCGCGCCCGATGGTGTCGTTGACCGACAGGCACAGCACTCCCGGAAACGGCCTCGGCTCGCGGATCGGGCGGGTTCCGGGCAGGACCGGTTCCGCGCCCGCCTCGGCCAGGACCGCGGCCGCCACCTCGTCGAGCTCCCGCAGGGTCACTCCCACCCGAGCGTGGTCGCGCAGTGCGGCCAGCACCTCGGCCACGACCCGGCCCGCGGAACGCATCGCGTCGAGTTCGGAGGCTGTTTTCAGTTCGATCATGGACTGCACTTTCCCCTGAGGTCGTCGGGGCGGACGTCCGGACGGGCATTCACGGTCACGAGACAAGCATCCCCGTTCGGACCGCGTCGAGGTGACCACCCGAACCGCAGCTTCTCGGCACGCTCAAGGACGACCTGGACACGGACCGCCGCCTGGACTTGGAAGGGCTGCTAAGGCCGCCACCAACGGGCCGTACGACACGCGGCGCTATCGCGGGAAGGGCCTATTCTGTGCGATAGCAGCAGTGATGACCGGTGACGGCAGTGCTCCGGTCGCCGCTGTCGCCGATGCGCTGCACCACCTGCCGGGCGAGCCGGACGAATCCCTGGCCGGGCTCGTCGGTCAGGCGGGGGCCGAGCGGATGCGGGCCTGGTTCCGCGACCGGTGGGGGCGTGCGGCACCGGCGACGTGGACTGCGCTCGGCAGCGGCATCCCGGCGAGAGCGAGGGGAGCTGGCTGGCGACCGTCAGCCAGCGGGAGAAGACCTCATGGGCGCTGGCCCACGAATCCGCCGCCCGCGCGGCCGCACTGCTGTTGCTCGACGTCGACGAGCTCGACCTGGCCAACCGTCGCGCGGTGGTGCGCCGCAAGGGCGGAGCGGCCGATGTGATCACCTGGCAGACCCGCACCGCTCGGTTGTCGCACCGCTACGTCGGCACCCGCACCCGAGTCCCGCCGTTTGTCACCGACCGGGCCGCCGACGTGGATCCGGGCACCGGTCGGGCACGGCTGTCGTATCGGCGCGCGGCCGAGCTGTTCGGGTACGCTTCCGGCGGGTGGACACTGCACGAACTGCGGCGTTCCGCGCTGACCCACGCCGCCGAGGAGGGGGCGCCCATCCCGATGCTGATGACCAAATCCGGGCACACCCCAATCCGCAGCCTGTCGTTGTGCCCGGCCGTCGGTCGACGCGCTGGCACGCCGAGCGTGATCCCGCCACGCGCAAAGCCAACCCGCGATGAGGCGCACTGCCCGCCAGCACGACGAAACCGGTGGCTGCCGGTGCTCTCCGACGATGGCAGTGCCGAGGGGGCCTGATGCAGGAACGATCTGACGTCGGCACCGGGGCCAGAGGCCAGCACTCGGGGATCGCGCGGTTGCAGTCGGAGACAGAAGCGCGACTGGGGGTGCTGGCCGCGGGCCTGCGGGAGTACGCGATCCTCGTGCTCGATGCGGCCGGTCGCGTGCAGCGGTGGGATGCGGCGGCCGAACACATCCTGGGCTATCGCGGCGAGGAAATCATCGGGGAGCACATCTCCGTGTTCTCCCCGCCCGAGCAGGCCGCTGCCGTGCGCCCGGACTGGCAGTTGGCTGAGGCCACCGAGTTCGGCAACCATGTCGACGAGGGTTGGTGCCGGCGTCGGGACGGCACCGGCTTCTGGGCCCACGTGGTGACCACCGCACAGCACGCTGCGGACGGCGCCGCGGTGGGGTTCCTGCAGGTCCTCCGGGATGAGACCGAAGCCGGGGTCCACCAGCAGCGATCCAGCCGGCGGTTCAGCGACCTGTTCGACCTCACCCCGGCCGGGATCGCGCTGTTCGACGAAACCGGGCACGTGCTGGACGCCAACGAGGCGCTGTCCAACCTGCTGGGCTACCGGATACAGGACTTGAACCACATGCCTGCCATAAGCCTGATGCACCCGAACGACCGGGACGCAGGCCTCATCGCCGACGAAGCAGCGAGCGCGCGGCTGAACCAGCCGCGGGTCCGCCAGCGGCTGTTGCTGTCCTCGGATGGACATCCGGTGCCTTGCGAGGTGCTCAGCACCTCCTCGGTGGCCGACGACGGCAGCCGGTTCTGGCTGGTGGTGTTCCAGGACATCACCGAGTGGCAGCGCCAGACCGACGAGCTGCGGCACCAGGCCACTCACGACGAGCTGACCGGGTTGCTCAACCGCACCGGCCTCAACGAACTGCTCGACTCCGTGCTGCACGGCGGCGCCGAGCGGGTCGCCGTGCTGTTCTGCGATTTGGACAACTTCAAGCGCGTCAACGACGCGCTCGGTCACGAGGCCGGCGACGAACTGCTCACTGCCCTGGCGCGGCGCCTGACCGACGGATTGCCGCCCGGGTGCGTCCCCGCTCGCCTGTCCGGTGACGAGTACCTGATCATCTGCTCGGACGTCGACACCGTCGGCGGGTTGGAGTCCTTCACCACGTGGGTGGCCGAACTGCTGCGCACGACCGTGCCGCTGCGCGGGCAGCTGATCGCCGTGTCGGCCTCGGTCGGCGCGGCGATGCTCGACCAGGACACCGCCGGCGGGAACCTGCTGCGCTACGCCGACACGGCGATGTTCCACGCCAAGAGCAAAGGTCCCGGGCGCATCTCACTGGCCAGCCGCGCCCTGATCGGCGTGCGGGAAGGGCAACTCGACCTGGAAGAACAGCTGCGCGAGGCCCTCGAGACCGACTCCCTGGAGCTGCACTACCAGCCGATCCTGGACCGCGACGGTGCCGTGGTCATGGCCGAGGCCCTGGTGCGCTGGCCGCACCCCGACCGCGGGCTGCTCTCGCCCGCGGTCATCCTGCCCGTGGCCGAGCAGGGCGACCTGCTGCGCGCACTGGACCGGTGGGTGCTGCGCACCGCCCTGGCCGAGGCCACCACCTGGCCCGAGCAGAGCGGACACCCGGTATCCGTCGCGATCAACTTGGTTGATCTGCTGCCCCACGACCCCGAATTCATCGACGCGGTCACCGCAGCTATCACCGAGACCGGCGTCGACCCGTCCCGCGTGGTCCTGGAAATGGTGGAAACCTCCCTGGTCGAGCTGCCCACACGGCCCCACCAGGCCATGGTCGAACTCGTCGAACGCGGCGTGCGCTTCGCCCTGGACGACTTCGGCACCGGCTACTCCTCGCTGGCCCGGCTCAAGGACCTGCCCACCCAGATCCTCAAACTGGACCGCCAGTTCGTCACCGGCGTGGAAACCGACCCCGCCGACGTCGCCATCGCCCAAGCCATGATCGGCATGGGCCACGCGATGGGACGCAACTGCGTCGCCGAAGGCGTCGAAACCCCCGGCCAGTTCCACGCCCTCGACAACCTCGGCATCGAGCTCTACCAAGGCTGGCTGTTCTCCCACGCCCTCCCGCTCCCGGAATTCCGCACCTATCTCACCCCGCGGCAGGCGTAGCAACACACCCAAGCACCCCCGACCCACCCACTCGACAACTCATCCCCGAAGGCCGAGCACAAAGCCACCACGACCAAGACCCCGAGACCCACCTTGCGGCCGACGGGAGCTTCGGGAGGACTCGGCCGAAAACGTCGATCACCGGATCGTGTCCCGTTTCGGCGTGTCCGGCGGCCGGTGGTCACTAGGATGTGTCGTGATGTCGACCGACGCACTGCCCGAAGCCGTGACTCACGTGGCCGGTGAGCTGGCCGAACTGCCCGCCACGGTGGCGGTGGCGCTGGGAGGGTCGCGGGCCACCGGCACGCACCGCCCCGACAGCGACTGGGATCTCGGGCTCTACTACCGCGGGTCCCGGTGCCGGTTGGATCCGGAGCAGGTGCGTCGACTCGGCTACCCCGGTCAGGTCAGCGAGCTCGGCGACTGGGGACCCATCGTCCACGGAGGGGGGTGGCTGACCGTCGACGGCACCCACGTCGATGTTCTCTTCCGCGATCTGGATACCGTCGAGCACTGGCACGAGCAGGCTCGGCACGGTCACTTCGAGGTCATGACCCAGACCGGCTACCTCGCCGGTGCTCCGACGTATCTGCCGGTCGGTGAGCTGGCGATCGGCCACCGGCTCTTCGGCGAGCTCCCCGAGGTCACCTTTCCCGAGGCACTGGCCGAAACGGCCCCGCGCGCATGGTGGGGACAGGCGGAGATGGCGCTGCTGTTCGCCCAGGGGTACGCGGATCTCGGCGACGGAGCCTGCTGCACGGGAATGCTGGTCCGGGCCGTGCTGTGCAGCGCCCATGCCCGCATGGCCGCCCGCCGCGAGTGGGTGCTCAACGAGAAGTACCTCGT
Organism: Halosaccharopolyspora lacisalsi; assembly: GCF_014137975.1. GTDB lineage: Bacteria > Actinomycetota > Actinomycetes > Mycobacteriales > Pseudonocardiaceae > Halosaccharopolyspora > Halosaccharopolyspora lacisalsi. The sequence continues at coordinate 467,901 of NZ_JACGWZ010000002.1, forward strand.
CGACCGCGCCGAACTGGCCCACACCCGGCCACTGCTGACCCAGCCCGGCACCACCAGTGACGAACTGGCCGCCACCGTCACCGCTGCGTCCCGGGCCCTGGGGATCCACCCCGGCGCCACTCGCTGAGCGGACACCCACCAAGCGGTGCGGGGCCGCCGGGATCCGTTCGCGGCCGACGACGAAGTCCGCGACCGCGAACGGGCGATGGAAGATCGTCGACCGCTGAACCACGGAAAGCAATTGCCGTTCACTCGGGTAGTGAATCACCGTTCACTCGGATGCGATAGCCTCTGACAACCTCGCAACACAGCGACACATCACGGTGGAACCGGACGGTGTTGTCGCGCGTCCAAGGGGGGCGATTTCGTGATTATCAAGGGAGCGACGCATGTCCATCGCAGCGGCCGGGCGTCAGGCCATGTCCGCGATGAGTGAAGGCCAGGGATTCTCCGAAGTGGCCGGCCAGGCCACGGAAGAGGCGACCGAGGGGTTCTCGATCGACCCCGGGGACTTCCTCTCAGCACGGGAACAGGACACCTCGGCGGGGACTCGGATCGAGCAGCGAAGTGCCTCGATCGGTGAGATCGGTGCGATCGTCAATCGCAGCGTTTCCGAACGGGGCGACAACGGCGAGTGGGTCAATGTCATTTGTCCCGTCGTCATTCCCAAGCGCAGCGCGGTGCTCAGTCTCGGCCTGCCGGTGCTGGCACTGGCCGTGCTGGCCGTGATCGGTGTGCTGGTGACCCAGTCGACGGGTGTGGGCGCGGCGTGGTTCGGCCCGCACATCTGGGTGTTGCTGGTACTCGTGGCGGTGCTGTTGTGGGCGCGTCGCAGCGTCGTCATGGTGCCGGAGGGGTGCCAGGCGATGATCACCAAGTTCAGCAAGCTGGACCGCACGGTCGGCCCGGGCCGCACGGTGCTGCTCGATCCGCGCAAGCAGGTCAGCTACGTGCTGAACACCACGCGGGAGTACCCGTTCAACGCGCCGATCAGCGAGGCACCCACCCGGGGCGGGATCAAGGCCTCGGTCGATCTGTTCCTGCAGTTCCGCATCGAGGATCCGACGCAGTTCATGTTCGCCCTCGGCGCGGTGTCGGGCTTTTCCGACAAACTGACCAACGCGGTCAGCGAGGTCACTCGAAGCCTGATCTATCAACAGCGGGCCGAGGACATCTACGATCTCGTGGGGGAAAGCACGCAGGAGCTGCTGGAGAGCCTGAACAAGCAATTCCTGCCCGCTGTGCGACTGACCAGCGCCAACATCACTCACGCCGAGCCGTCCAACCAGCAGTACCGGGCCGATCTCGCCGCGCCGGAAATGGTGCGACTGGCCAAGGAAGCATACACCTACGAGTACGAGCTCAGTCTGCGCAAGGAGCAGAACGAGGGTGATCTGAACAAGGAACTGGCCTCGATGAACGAGAGCCTGTCCGGTATCAGGGCCGAGATCGCCAGCCATCAGGCTCAGATGGACACCGCGCTGGAACGGGAGACCAACCGCGCCAAGGCGCAGGCGCGGCAACGCTTCGTCGAGGCGGAGAGCACGGCCAACGCCAACGCAGCCCTGCTGGAAGCCCAAGCCCTGGACATCCAGGCGGTCAGTGCGGCCGACACTCCGGAAATCCTTGAGTACCGCTACGAGCAGGACATGCTGGACAAGCTGGAGGGTCTCGCCGAGCACCTGCCGGTGCTGGTCTCCCTCGGGGACGGCGACGACATCGACTACCTGACCGCCGCGCGGCGGATGCTCGGTGTGTCCGACGAGGGGGCCGGCTTGTCCGAGACGGACGTGGCAGCGATCCAGCAACGCACCGAGGCCATTCAGGAGCGCATCCGCGCTCGGCAGGCCGAGATCGACGAATTGCTGGCTCCCGCCGTGCCCGAGGAGGAAGCCACCGCGGAGGAAACCACCTCCGAGGAGGTTCCCGAGCGCGACCGGACCGAGCGGATCAGGGCCTCGGTGACCGACGAGTCGCTCACCGAGCGGGTCGATCAACTCAGTGCCCCGGACGACGACAGCGCGACACCGGGCAGCGAGCAGCACCAGGCAGGTGAACAGTGATGGCGACCCAGCAACGCGGTTTTTCCAAGATCACCGACGTGGTCGCGGCGTGGTCGAACATCCGCCAGCTCATCCGCGGAGGTGACGAGGGCAAGCTCGTGCCCGTGGTGATTCCGAAGGACAATCGGGGCCTCGGCTGGCTCGTGCTGCTGTTCGCGGCCCTGTACCTGGCCGGGACGGGCGCATTCAGCAGTGGCCTCGTCGCCACGGTCACGTGGGTCGGTGCCGCCCTGGCGCTGGTGCTGTCCGCGATCTCCCTGTGGCGTGGTTCGATCGTGGAGATCGAGCAGGGCACGACCGGCATCCGCAGCCGCTACGGTGCGTTCACCGACACGCTCTCTCCGGGCCGGCACTATCTGTGGTGGCCCTGGGACAAGGTGGAGTTCGTCGTGGACACCACCACGGAGATCCCGTACAATGCGCCGGTCGTGGCCTGCCCCACCGCCGAGGACGTGCCCCTGAAGGCGATCGAGTTCTTCCTGAAGTTCCGCATCGACAACCCGATCGACTTCGTGCGCACGATCGGTGCGGGCAACTTCGACGCTGTGCTCTCCAGCGCGGTGCAGGACGCGATCCGGCAACGTGCCAGGCAGGTGCGCACCGAGCAGGCCTACGACCTGCGCGGCAGCGACGTCGAGGACATGCAGGCGACGCTGAACCGCCAGCTCAGCAAGTACGGCGTGCAGATCCTCGGCGCCAACATCCCGGACGTGCAGCTGCCGGACCAGTATCAGCAGCACCTCTCCACCCGTGAGCGTGTCGCCAAGGAACTCGGCGCCTACGAGCGCGAGTGGGAACTGACCCGCAAGCAGCGCATCGACAACCTCTCCATGGAGATCGAGCGCGCCAAGAAGACCCGCGACGCCAAGCTCGTCGAGGTCAACGCGGCCCGCAACCAAGCTCGTCAGGACGTCGCCAGGCGGCTGGAGGAGCAGGAGACCGAGGCGCAGCGAGCTCGGGGGGAGATCGAGGCTCGGGGCAGGGCCCGGCTCACCGAGTCGCAGAACGAGGCGAAGTCCCGCCAGCGGCTCGGTCAGGCCTACCGCGACAACCGCGCCGTGCTGCACTACGAGCTGGCCCGGCGCAGGCTGGAAGTCGGCGAGAAGCTCGCCGAACACGCGCCGCGTCCGGTCGTGGTGCGTGGCGGGGGTGGTGAGCAGTCGGCGTTGTCGACCCTGCTGTTGTCCCACTTCCTGCCGAGGATGAGTTCGCAGGCGTTCTCGACCGGCAACGCCACGGCTCGGTCCGAGCAGGGCCAGGGCGAGGACCCCATGAACGAGACCGCGCAAGCGCTCGGGCAGGCAGGCGGCGAGTTCGCGCAGTCCCTGCTGGGCAACGACAACACGGGACACTAGGGACCGGGCGTGTCGTGAACGAGTGAAGCCGAGTTGACAGCGACGCCCCGCTGGTCTTTCCGGAAAGACCAGCGGGGCGTCGTGCTGCGGTGGGCGACCTCGGCGTCAGCCGATGTGGTCTTCGACCAGATCCGCGCCGCGAACGGCCCGCCGCCCTCCCGGATGTCCTGCTGCATCCGTGCGAGACCGCCCCGTACGTCCGGGTCGGACGAGACCCGTGCGACCGCGGCGCGCAGTGTTTCGGGGGTGGCCGTGTTCGTGTCCAGTCGTTCGCCGAGGCCCAGTTCCCGCAGCCGGTCGGCGTTGGCGACCTGTTCGGGCATCTGCGGCAGGGTGACCACCGGGACGGCGTAGTGCAGCGACTCCATCACCGAGTTCATCCCCGCGTGCGAGAGGAACGCCGTGGCGTGCCGCAGCACCGCCAACTGCGGAAACCGCGATCGAACCTCGAACGTGGGCGGGATCGGGCCCAGCGCTTCGGCGGGCACGTTCCCGACGGTCATCGCCACCTGCCACGCGTCGCCGAACGCCTCGATGCAGGTGCGGTAGAACTCGGGGTGATCGGTGAAGATCGTGCCCAACGAGATGTACAGGACCGGTCCCCCGGACTCCGGGGGCGACCACGACTCGGCACGTTCTCGCACGCCCAGCAGCGGACCGAGGAAGCGGAACCGCTCGTCGAAGCTGCTCCCGGCCGGTTGGAACCGACGGGGGACGAAGACGAGGTTCAGCGCTTCGGGCACCTCCATGGTGCCCTCGACGTCGAGCTCGACGTCGTGTTCGGCGGAGAAGTCGGCGCAGTCCCCGGCGAGCTCGACCATGGTGGGGTGGTCGGCTCCGAGCCCGGCGGTCAACTGGTCATCGAGCGAGTACGCGTCGTTCGAGGCGAGGTTCGGCAACGACCGGACCACCGGCACGGCGAGCTTTTCGGCCACGAGCCGGGCGGGCCAGTTCGTCGCGTCGTAGCAGATCGCGTCCGGGCGTTGCGCGCGGCAGTGCTCGAGCAGCACCGGATAGGTCGCCCGCAGCGCCGCGAAAAAGTGCCGCAACCACGAACCGACGACGTCCGGACCCACCTCGGAAGGCGGGACGAACGGTTCCAGCGGCGGTAACGGAACCCACCGCGCACCAGCCTCGACGACGGCCTCGGAGTGCTCGGCCCCGGTGGCGTAATCGACCCGGTGCCCTCGACGTACGAGCTCCTCCACCAGCGGCGACGTCGGATTCACGTGGCCACGACCGGCCAGCGCCACGAACAGCAGGTACTTCCCCACGCCGTTGATCCTACGGGCAGCCGCGATGTCCGCGCCGCTTTCGCCGCACGAAAACGGCCGACTGACCCCACCCGTTGCGCACGGGCGACCCCCGTGTCAGGACCTCTGGCCCGGGACGTCGGGGGTGTCGGTGGCCGCTTCCTGCTCGGCGACCGCCGCCGACGGTGAGGTCGCGGTCCCGGCGGGCACACCGGTGGAGGCCGTGGGCACCTCCTTGCGCGCCACGGCCTCGGCCGCGCGCACCGCCTCGGCCACCTCCGGGCTGGTGGAGATGTCGAACCAGGACCGCACCGACTCGTCGTCCTGCTCGGGCGGGGTGGCGGGGGGCTCCTCCTGCGGAGGCTCGTAGCGGAACACGCCGTCCTCACCGGGAGCACCCAGCATCCGGGCGAAGCCCTCCAGCGACTTGCCGAAGTCGCTGGGCACCATCCACACCTTGTTGGCGTCACCCTGAGCCATCTCGGGCAACGTCTGCAAGTACTGGTACGCCAGCAGTTCGGGGGTCGGTTTGCCCTGCTTGATGGCGGCGAAGACCTTCTCGATCGACTTCGCCTCACCCTGGGCGCGCAGGTAGCGGCTGGCCCGCTCGCCCTGCGACCGCAGGATGCTGGATTGGCGCTCGCCTTCGGCGGACAGGATCGCGGCCTGCTTGGACCCCTCGGCGGACAGGATCTGCGACTGCTTCTGACCCTCGGCGGTCTTGATCGCCGACTCGCGCTCGCCCTCGGCGTTGAGGATCATCGCGCGTTTTTCCCGGTCGGCGCGCATCTGCTTTTCCATGGAGTCCTTGATGGACGGCGGCGGGTCGATGGCCTTCAACTCCACCCGGGCCACCCGGATCCCCCACCGGCTGGTCTCCTGGTCCAGCACCCCGCGAAGCTGGGTGTTGATCTGGTCGCGGGAGGTCAGCGTGTCCTCCAGGCTCATGCCACCGACGACGTTGCGCAGCGTCGTGCTCGTGAGCTGCTCCACCCCGACGATGTAGTTGGAGATCTCGTAGACGGCCGACCGCGAGTCGGTGACCTGGAAATACACCACGGTGTCGATCGAGACCGTCAGGTTGTCCTGCGTGATCACCGGCTGTGGGGGGAAGGACACCACCTGTTCGCGCAGGTCGATCTTGGCGCGAACCCGGTCCAGGAACGGAACGAGGAAGTTCAGCCCCGGGTCGGCCACGGTCTTGAACCGGCCGAGCCGCTCGATGACGGCGGCCGTGGCTTGGGGAATGAGCAGGACGGTCTTGACGGCCAGAACGATGACCACCAGAACGATGACGGCCAGGACGATGAGCGCGGCCATATCCATCAGCTCCCTAAGGCTCGGCAGACACGACGGCGATGGCCCCCGAGATGTCCATGACCATGACCGTCCGGCCCGTCTCCAGTACTTGGGCCTCGTCGAAGGCCCGTGCCGACCACACGTCTCCGCCGATGCGCACCCGGCCGTCCCGCGCGTCCACGGTCGATTCCACGACGGCGCGGGACCCGATCAAGGCGTCGACGTTGGTGCGCAGCTCCTGGTGGGACAGCTTGCGCTTGAGGGCGGGCCGAGCCAGCATCACCAGGCCCCCGGACAGGGCGGCGAAGACGAGGGCCTCCAGCCACACCGGTGCTCCCAACGCGGAGACCCCGGCAGTGCCTATCGCCGCGGCTCCGAGCATGAGCAGCACGAGTTCACCGGAGATCACCTCGGCTGCCACCAGCACCAAGCCCGCGATCAGCCACACCAGTGCGGCCACCATGTACTCATGGTGACAGATGTGCCCCGTGCGGTCACCACCATCCGTGACCGAGGTGTGACCGAATGCCGCACCGCTTCGGGAGCTGCCCTAGGGTTGCGGCTCGGTGAGGAAGTCGATGAGCTGCTCGACGGCTTTGATCAGCGGGGGTTCGAGGTCGCGGAAATCGTTGACCGAGGCCAGGATCCGGCTCCAGCCGTCGGCGGGATCGGACCAGCCCAGCCGTGCGCAGACACCGTCTTTCCACGACTCCTCCCGCGGCACCCGGGGCCATTCGCGCAGCCCCACCGCGGAGGGTTTGACCGCCTGCCAGATGTCGACGTAGGGATGCCCGGTGAGCATGACGTGGTGCTGGTCGACGGCAGTGGCCAGTCGTGACTCCTTGCTGCCGGCCACCAGGTGATCGACCAGGACTCCCACGCGCCGCTCGGAGGTCGGGGCGAACCGCTCCAGCAGGGCGGGCAGCTCGTCCACACCGTGCAGCGGCTCCACCACCACCCCTTCCACGCGCAGGTCGTGACCCCACACGCGTTCCACGAGCTCGGCGTCGTGCAGCCCTTCCACCCAGATCCGGCTCTGCCGCGCGGTGCGGGCACGCAGTCCGTCGACACGCACCGAACCGGAGGCCGACTGCATGCGGGGTTCCGCCGACTCCGGGCGCGGGGCCACCAGCGTGACCGGCTCGCCCTCGTGGTGAAAACCCGCGGGGCGCATCGGGAAGACCCGGTGCCGCCCGTGCCGGTCCTCCAGCACCACGTCGTGTTTTTCCGTACCGCCTCGTTCGAGACGCACCACCGCCCCGCAGAAGCCGCTGACCGGTTCTTCCACCACCAACCCGGGTTCGGCCGCGATCTCGGTGACCGGTCGTCGTCCCCGCCCGGCGCGCAGCGCGTCACTGCCGTAGTCCTTCGCACGCACGCGTTCACCGTAATCGATCACCCCAGTTCGGACCGCGCGCGTGAAGGGGGAACCGGATACCCCGGAGAAGGGGGCGCGCAGGTGCCGGTCCGGACTCGTTGCGAGCTGCCGGGCCGAGGAGACGGTCTGCTGTGACGAGCGCGAACGGTGGACTCGCCTCCGGGCCTGTCCAGCTGGTGACTGTCCGTTGACGTTCGTTCCCGTTCAGAAAGCGTGTCCGTCTTGAGCTGTCGTAGTGCTACACGGCGTTGAGGTCGGGATCAGCGCGGCAGCCGCAGTGATCGCAGGTGACGGGGTTGGCGATGACCTCCCCGGGCGACAGCACCGCCAGCGACTTCACCCCGACCGTGCCGTCCCGGGGTCGGTTCCGACTCGCGTCGTTCGATTTCCACGGACAACGACACCTGCCACCGCCCCCGGCGGAACGAGACCGTGGCCGACCGGATGCGGGCGGTGCCCCGCTGCCCGTGCCGGGCCAGTTCGCGGGGCGACTCGTGGGTGCGCACCGCCCCGATCCGGGGCAACCGCACATGCCTGCGGTCAGCCGTTGTCGGCCCGAACGCGCCGGTGGTGAACCGACACGACCACGCAGCCCGCTTCGACCGGAACCGCGGAAACCCCACCGCCCGCCCGGCACACTGCCCGTGGCGGGAGGAGTTCCAGGTGTCCAGCGCCGTGGCCAGGTTCGCCGACCCCGACGAGTACGCCTCCTTGGAGTTCTCACCCCACCACGGAGCCACCTCACCCTTGGCGGCGCTCCGGGCTTTCCGCAGGCTATAGGCCGACCACGACACGGCCGGGGTGAGCTGATCCTCAGCGAGGCCGTAGGCGTTCCGCGCCGCGCTGATCCAGCACCGCCGTCACTCGGGCCAAGCCCCCGTTGAACGCGAACCGCGCCGCACCACAGTGGGAAGCCAACGCAGCAACCTGCGCCTCGGACGGGCCCAGCACGAACCGATACGCCTGCAACACCGTCCCCACCCTGGTTACCTCCCTACTCGATACCTTGCGTGATCATGGAGTTCCCGAGGGTGACCCATCCCAGACGGCGCGGTCCCCTCGCTCCCAGCAGCGGACATCCTCGGAAACAGCGCGACACCGCTGCACCGCACCCCTCCGCCGTGAGCTTCCTCCACCGACCAAGACCGGGCCACACCATGCTCGGCAACCCACCACGCCCCACACCTGGCGTTACGAACCCCCATCCAGACGACGCACAAAGAGACACAACCACGAACAGCCAAGCACCCCGACGTTCCCCCGATCGGCTACTCCGACGAATCGGAGTGTGGGAGAACGTGCTTCCGGCCCGTTCGCGCCTGCCCTGGTCAGTCGTGGGCGGCCGACGGCTTTTGGTCGTTTTCCACAACTGGGACCGGGTAACGTGCACTGTTCACGACATGGCGCCGGCAGCCGGTGGGCGGCAGGGTGAAGGAGCCGTCGTGCCGCGGCACGCACATCGTTGATCTACAGGAGAGGCTCGATCGGGTGTTCAGTCGTATCGCCATCGTCAACCGTGGTGAGGCCGCGATGCGGCTCATCAACGCAGTCCGGGATCTGGCCGCGGAAACCGCGACACCGATCGAGACCGTCGCCCTGTACACCGACGTCGACCGCACCGCCCGCTTCGTGCGCGAGGCCGACATCGCCTACGATCTCGGCCCCGCGTCCACGCGCCCGTACCTCGACCTGAAGGTGCTGAAGCGCGCGCTGGTGGACAGCGAGGTCGACGCAGCGTGGGTCGGGTGGGGCCTCGTCGCGGAGGACCCGGCGTTCGCGGACCTGTGCGAGGAGGTCGGAGTCACCTTCGTCGGGCCGAGCGCGGAGGCCATGCGCAAACTCGGCGACAAGATCGGGGCGAAGCTGATCGCCGAGGAAGTCGGCGTGCCGGTGGCGCCGTGGAGCCGCGGTGCGGTCGAGACCTCGGAGGCCGCTCTGGCGGCGGCGGCCGAGATCGGCTACCCGTTGATGCTGAAGGCGACCGCGGGCGGCGGCGGGCGCGGCATCCGCGTGATCACGAACGACGCCGAGCTCGCCGACGCCTACGAGCGCACCAGCCAGGAAGCCGCGCGGGCGTTCGGCAGCGGCATCGTGTTCATGGAGCGCCTGATCACCGGTGCCCGGCACGTCGAGGTTCAGGTGATCGCCGACGGCGAGGGCACCGCGTGGGCGCTCGGCGTCCGTGACTGCTCGGTGCAGCGGCGCAACCAGAAGGTCATCGAGGAGTCGGCGTCGCCGGTGCTCGGTCCCGTGCAGGTGGCCGAGCTCAAGGCCTCGGCCGAGCGGTTGGCCGTGGCGGTCGGTTACCGCGGCGCGGCGACCGTCGAGTTCCTCTACCACCCCGGCACCGAGCTGTTCGCGTTCCTCGAGGTCAACACCCGCCTGCAGGTCGAGCACCCGATCACCGAGTCCACCACCGGGTTCGACCTGGTCAAGGCGCAGCTGTGGGTGGCGTGCGGCCACGGGCTCGAAGGCGAGGTGCCGGTGGAGCGGGGGCACGCCGTCGAGGCCCGGTTGAACGCCGAGGACCCCGACCGCGACTTCGCGCCCGCCCCGGGCCGCATCGCGCGGCTGGGCCTGCCCGCCGGGCCGGGAGTCCGGGTGGACACCGGCGTCAGCGAGGGCGACACCATCCCCGCCGACTTCGACTCGATGATCGCGAAGATCATCGCCTGCGGCCGCGATCGCGACGAGGCGCTCGGGAGGCTGCGCCGGGCGATGGCACAGACCTCGGTGATCATCGAGGGTGGCGCGACGAACAAGAGCTTCGTGCTCGACCTGCTCGACCAGCCCGAGGTGATCGACGCCAGCGCGGACACCGGCTGGATCGACCGCGTCCGCGACGAGGGCAGGCTCGTCTCGCACCGGCACTCCGCCGTCGCGCTGGCGACCGCCGCCATCGAAGCCTACGAGGAGGAGGAACGCGTCGAGCAGCAGCGGCTGCTGTCGACGGCGTTCGGGGGGCGCCCGCAGGTGCAGCACGAGAGCGGCCGGCCGCTGGAGCTCAAGCTGCGTGGTGTCGGTTACCGCGTGCGCGTCTCGCGAGTCGGTGCGCATCGGTTCCGCATCGGCATCGAAGCCGGTGACGACGTCCGCACCGCCGACGTCGAGCTCGACCGCTTCGACCGGCACACCGGGCGGGTCGTCGTCAACGGCACCCGGTATCGCCTGCTCACCGGCACGCACGGACAGATCCACCTGGTCGAGGTGGACGGCGTGACGCACCGGGTCAGCCGGGAGGAGGGCGGCGTGGTCCGCTCGCCCGCCCCCGCGCTGGTCATCGCCACGCCGCTGGAGGTCGGTGCCGAGGTCGAGGCGGGCGCACCGGTGCTGGTGCTGGAGAGCATGAAGATGGAGACGGTGCTGCGGGCGCCGTTCAGGGCACGCCTGAAGGAATGCGTCGTGTCCGTGGGCAGCCAGGTGGAGACCGGTGTACCGCTGTTGCGGCTGGAGCCGCTCGCCGACGCCGGAACCGAGGACGCCTCGACCGCCGGGTCCGTCGAACTGGACCTGCCCGCCCCGCGCGAGGAGAGCCCGGTGCGAGAACGCACCACGCGCGGCCGGGAGGACCTGCGCAGCCTGCTGCTGGGCTTCGACGTCGATCCGCACGACGAGCACCGGGTGTTCGATGACTACCTCGCCGCGCGCCGGGCGGCCACCGAGGACGGCCACCGGCCACTGGCCGAGGAACTCGACCTCGTCGACGTGTTCGCCGACCTCGCCGAGCTGAGCCGCAACCGGCCGACGGGCGAGGACGGCCACGTGTACAACGCCCGCGAGTACTTCCACACCTACCTGCAGAGCCTCGACGTCGAGCGAGCCGGGCTGCCGGAGGCGTTTCAGGCAAAGCTGGCCCGAGCGCTCGGGCACTACGGTGTCACCGAGCTGGAGCGCTCCCCCGGGCTCGAAGCCGCGGTGTTCCGGATCTTCCTCTCACAGCAACGCGCGTCCGACGACGCCACGGTCATCGCGACGTTGCTGCGCGCGTGGCTGCGGGAACCACCGCCGGACGAGACGCTGCGCGAGCCCGCCGGTCTCGCGCTGGAGCGGCTGGTGGCCGCGACGCAGGGCCGCTTTCCCGTGGTCGCCGACCTCGCGCGCGGCGTGGTGTTCGCCTGGTTCGCCCAACCGCTGCTGCGCCGCAACCGCGCCCGCGTCTACGCCAACGTCCGCAAGCACCTGCGCCACCTGGACGCGCATCCGGACGCCCCGGACCGCACCGAGCGCATCGCCGAGATGGTGCGCAGCACCGAGCCACTGATGCGGCTGCTCGGCCAGCGGATTCTCCGCGACGGGCGGGACAACGCGACCATGCTGGAAGTGCTGACCCGGCGGTACTACGGCAACAAGGGGATCACCGGCGTCCGCACCGGCGAGGTCGCGGGCTGCACGTTCGTGGTCGTCGAACGCGCGGACTCGAGCGTGGTCTCCTCCGCGGTGAGCTTCGAAGCGTTGGGCAACGCGCTGCGCGGGCTCGCAGAGCTGGCCGGTGGCGAGGACGCCATCGACGCCGACATCTATCTCGCCTGGGAGAAGCAGCCGGAAGACTCCGACGCGATGGCGGAGGCGCTGCACGAGGTCGTCAGCGCGCACCCGCTGCCGGACCAGGTCCGCAGGCTCACCGCCACCGTCGCGGGCAGCAGCGGCGCGGTGATGCACCACCACTTCACGTTCCGCCCGTCGACCGCCGGGATGACCGAGGATCGGCTGATCCGCGGCCTGCACCCGTACATCGCGCGGCGGATGCAGCTGGAGCGGCTGAGCAAGTTCGACCTCACCCGGCTGCCGTCGTCGGACGAGGAGATCTACCTCTTCCGGTGCGTGGCGCGGGAGAACCCGTCGGACGACCGCCTCGTCGCCTTCGCGCAAGTGCGCGACCTGACCGAGCTGCGCGAGCACGACGGCAGGTTGGTCGCGCTGCCGACGGCCGAGGACACCATCGCCACCTGCCTCGACTCGATTCGCCGCGCCCGGTCGCGGCGATCGTCGCGGAAACACTTCAACACCAACCGGATCGTGGTCTACGTCTGGCCGCCGAGTGACATCACCCGCGCGGAGCTGGAGGGGATCGTCGAACGTGTGCTGCCGACGACCGCGGGCGCCGGGCTGGAGGAGATCCTGTTCATCGCACGGCAGCGCGACCGGAACACCGGCGAGCTGACCAAGATCGCCGTGCGCATCTCCTTCGACGCCACCGGCGGCACCGAGCTGACCGTCGGCGATCCGCCGGTCGAACCGATCGAGCCGGTCGACGACTACCGGCAGAAGGTGCTGCGCGCGAGCAGCCGCAACACGGTCTACCCGTACGAGCTGACCGACCTGCTCGGTGACTTCGTCGAGCACGACCTCGACGACGACCACGCACTGGTGCCGGTCGACCGGCCGAAGGGGCACAACACCGCGGCGATCGTCGCGGGCGTGGTCACCACGCCGACCCAGCGGCACCCGCAGGGCGTCACCAGGGTCGTGCTGCTCGGCGACCCGACGAAGTCGCTCGGGGCGCTGTCGGAGCCGGAGTGCCGCCGCGTGCTCGCCGCACTGGACCTGGCCGAGCGGATGCGGGTGCCGCTGGAGTGGTACGCGTTGTCCGCCGGCGCCCGGATCTCCATGGAGTCGGGCACGGAGAACATGGACTGGGTGGCCGCGGCACTCAAGCGGATCGTCGAGTTCACCCAGGACGGCCACGAGGTCAACATCGTGGTCGCGGGCATCAACGTCGGCGCGCAGCCGTACTGGAACGCCGAGGCCACGATGCTCATGCACACCAAGGGCGTCCTGGTGATGACCCCGGAATCGGCGACGGTGCTCACCGGCAAGCAGTCGCTCGACTTCTCCGGTGGCGTCTCGGCCGAGGACAACTTCGGCATCGGCGGTTACGACCGGGTGATGGGCCCGAACGGGCAGGCGCAGTACTGGGCGCCGAACCTGACCGCCGCACGGGACGTGCTGATGTCGCACTACGACCACACGTACGTCACCCCCGGTGAGGAGGCGCCGCGGCGGACGATGACGACCGACCCCGTCGGCCGCGACGTCTCCGACTTCCCGCACGCCGTGGAGGGCAGCGACTTCACCACCGTCGGCGAGATCTTCTCCGCCGAGGCCAACCCGGACCGCAAGAAACCGTTCGACATCCGAACCGTGATGCGGGCGCTGTCCGACCAGGACCACCCGGTGCTGGAACGCTGGGCGGGCATGGCCGACGCGGAGACCACAGCGGTGCAGGACGTGCATCTCGGCGGCATGCCGGTGTGCCTGCTCGGCATCGAGTCACAAGCGACGCCCCGGCGCGGATTCCCACCCACCGACGGCCCGGACACCTACACCGCGGGCACGCTGTTCCCGCGCTCGTCGAAGAAGGCCGCACGGGCGATCAACGCGGCCAGCGACAACCGGCCGCTTGTGGTGCTGGCGAACCTGTCGGGCTTCGACGGCTCACCGGAGTCGATGCGCAAGCTGCAGCTGGAGTACGGCGCCGAGATCGGCCGCGCGATCGTGAACTTCCGCGGGCCCATCGTGTTCTGCGTGATCTCGCGGTACCACGGCGGTGCGTTCGTGGTGTTCTCGAAGGCGCTCAACCCGAACATGACCGTGCTCGCGCTGGAGGGCTCGTTCGCCTCGGTGCTCGGCGGCGCCCCCGCCGCCGCGGTGGTCTTCTCCGGCGACGTCAACGCCCGCACCGCAGCCGATCCGCGCGTGCAGGAGTTGGAGGCCCGCGTGGCGGCCGCATCCGGTGTCGACCGCGGCGCGTTGACCGCGGAGCTCGACGAGCTGCGCTCCTCGGTTCGCACGGAGAAGCTCGGCGAGGTGGCCACGGAGTTCGACCGCGTGCACAACATCCAGCGCGCCGTCGAGGTCGGTTCCGTCGACGCCGTCATCCGCGCCGCCGAACTCCGCCCCCGCATCATCGAGGCCCTCGAATCCCACCCGCGCTGATCTCCGGCGCCACGGGAGGACATGGTCAGCCTGCCCGTGGACCGGCCGTCTGCACCGGTCATGCCGAACCCCGTCGCGCGCGACGGGGTTCGGCAGCTGACGTCGAAAGAACCGTCATGTGGCTGCTACCGCTCGGTGCGGTCTCCGCGCTCTCCGCCCCGGAGCCGGGAACGGGGGGTCGAATCCGTATCCTTGGTGGACGTGCCATGCCCAAGTGCCACTATGGTCGTCTGGACATCCGCGTGGCTGCACGGAGCCGCGGCCTCCGACGACGTCGTCGATGCCCTGCAAACGTGGGCCGAGGACCACGAGGTGCGTGCGGCCTCCGACGAGCTCGCGACTCGTCTGGAGCTGCCCGGTCCGCAGGGCCGCCCGGCCGGCGCGGGGTTGCTGCTGGCCGCGCTGCGCAAGGCCGGTGCCGCTCGTGGGGATCTCGTGCTGCCGGTGGCCGGTGATGTTCGCGGGCTCGACGGGGCGAGTCCGTTTTCCCAGTTCGCGCTGCGCTGCGGTGAGGCGGGGGTCTTCGCCGACGCCGGGCTGGGGGTAGTGCCGGAGCACGTCGCCGAAGGCGTGCTGCGCTGGAGCGTGTTCGAACTCGGTGTGTTGCCTCCCGCCGAGTACGTGCCGATCGGCGAGGCGGAGCACGGGATGGCCTCGGCGATGCGGGAGGCGGCCAGTACCCTCAACGACCTCGACATCGCCCGGCACCGTCCCGGGGTGCGCGGCGAGATCGCCGAGGCGGTGTCGGCTCGTCCCCAGCCGGACTGGCCCGACGACGCTCCCCAGCGCCCGCTGCGGGTCCTGCAGCGGGCCGCGGAGGTCGAGGCCATCCTGCGGGTGGCCTCCGACGACGCTCCCGGTGGTGCTTTGTCGTCCTCGGCCACGCGTGCCCGGACCGATGCCCTGCGTCCCCTGTTCGACGCGGTCCGCTCCGCCCGCTGCGCGGCCGTGGCCGAGATGGTGCGTGTGCTGGCCGACCGCACCGAGCAGTACTGACGACGCGGACGGTCGTTCACCCGGTCCCGCAAACTTGACGGAATTCCGGTTCGTTTCGACACCTCATCGCAACAAAAGTCTCCACGGGCGACGGTTCCGTTCGGTCGCGGCCCGCGCGCGTAATCCCGGGAACGACGATGGTCCGATCGGTCCATCGTCGCCGATATCGATTATCGATCCCCGTCTTAATTCTGGTGATCCCCCGGTTCCCCACCGACGGAAATCCCCCCTCGTCGAGGAAAGCACCGGGCCGGATCGTTGTTCAAACCAATGATCCGTCGACGCGGCGAATCTCGTTCGTGCTCGACGGAATGACGAGACTCGGTTTCGGTGCCCCCGCGTCCGCGCACCCCTGGAGTCCCCCCGAGCGACGAGATCGTCATCGACGTCGCGACCGTCAACGGTGCGGGCTGTCCCCAGGGGGACGGCCGCCGTCGCCGTGGCGCCGGACAACACGGCCTTCACGGCGACCTACAGCGACTACCTGGCTCAGGTGGGGCCCAACTCCACCGCCACCGACTTCCGCAAGAACTGCCAGATCAACCTGCTGGTCCACGTTCCGCACGGATTCACCTACGCGACTGCCAAGGCCGATTATCGCGATTTCGCCCACCTGGAGTCCGGCGCCAGGACCGAACAGCGAGCGAACTACTACTTCCAGGGAAATTCGCCGACGGCGACCACGAAAAGGGAGTTCAACGGCCCCCCGACGAGAACTGGCAGACAACGCACGAGGTCGAGACCGGCCAGTTGGTGTACGCCCCCTGCGGGGAGCAACGCTACTTCAACATCAACACCGAGTTGCGCGTGTATTCCGACGATTCGACTCCGACGGCGACCAGCTTCGTCACCATGGACTCGACGGACGGAAGTATCGACACCACCCATCACCTCGCCCGGAAGAAGTGTGGTGCGTAGTCCACGGCTTCCGCGCTAGCGGGAAGAGCCCGGGTTCGGGGTCCGGGTGAACGCGGCCCCGGCCCCGGGGGCGACCGGTGGTGCCGTGAAACTCACCCACTGGTCACCGGCACCGCGTGTGTCCGAAGTCCTCGCCGTGGGTACCACCCGGGCATGGATATCGTCCGGGTCATCTGTGCCATCATATTTCCCCCGCTCGGGGTCGCGTTGCAGGTTGGATTCCGCGGGGCGTTCTGGCTCAACATCCTGCTCACGATCCTCGGGTTCATCCCCGGTATCGTCCACGCCCTCTACGTCATCCTCCGCCGCTAGAGTTCGGGGGCTGCACCGACACCGCCCCGGTCCGGCACGAGGAACGCCGGATCCGGGCCGCGGTGGAGCCGACCTCACGCGGTGGCCGCGATCGCGGTGGGGAGGTCACCGATCGTGGGCAGCACGTGAGTGTGCGGGGCGTTGCCGAGCTCCTCGGCCCCGTGCGCCCCGGTGAGCACGCCGGCCACCATGCCCGCACCGGCTCGGGTGCCGGCCAGCAGGTCGTTGACCGTGTCCCCCGCGACCGCCACGCCGCCCATCGATCTCGTGGACAGCCGCAGAGCCGCCGTCAGGACCAGGTCCGGATGCGGTCGCCCCCGGGACACGTCCGAGGGGCACAGCACGAGATCGACGAGATCGCTCCACCCGAGCGCCTCGACGAGCCGGTCGCGCGTGGCCGCGTCGAAACCGGTCACCAGCGCCACCCCGATGTCGAGCTCTCGCAGGTACCGGAGGGCATCGGCGGCGTGGGGCAGCGCCGTCACCGTGCCCGCCGACACGTGCTCGGCCAGCACTTCCTCGAACGCGGCGTGCGCGCGGGAAGCAAGCGCGTGATCGCCGTCGAGGACGGCGGCGAACATGTCCGGCTTGGAAGCACCCCGCAGCGCCCGGAATCGTCGGTCGAGGTCGTCGGGCAGCGGTGCCTCGACCCGCTCCAGCGCCGCTCGGAACGACTTCTCCACCACACCGTTGTCAGCAACAGTGGTTCCCGCCATGTCAAGCACCGCCACGTCCACGGCGGCCACACTATCCCGGAACTCCCCGGAAGGGGGGCCTAATCGCTCAACAACATCCCGGGGCGCAGGGAGCACCGTTGGTGGTGCAGCCCGCCGACGGCAGGGTGGAGAGCTTGCGGGCGGGTTGGGATTCGAGGTGCTCGTCGACGAGGTCGGCGATCATCCGCGTGAATCGGGGATCCGTACCGGCTGTGGCGGCCCGGGCGAAGCCCAGCCCCAGTTCGGCGGCCTTCTCCTCGGCCTCGTTGTCGAGGTCCCAGACGACTTCGAGGTGATCGGAGACGAAACCGATCGGGCTGACCACGACCGCGCCGACGTCCTTGGCGTGCAGCTCGCCGAGGTGGTCGCAGATGTCGGGTTCCAGCCACGGCACGCTCGGCGGCCCGGAACGGGACTGCCAGACCACGTCGTAGGTACCCACGTCGGCGTCGTGGGCAACCAGCCGGGCCGCTTCGGCGACCTGGCGGGAGTACCAGTGCGGCTGCCCGTCGGCGCCGGGCTGCTCGTCGGCGCTCAGCGGCACCGAGTGCGCGGTGAACACCAGCCGCGCCTGATCCCGCACCGCCGGGTCCAGACGAGCGTAGGCCCGGCCGACGGCATCGGCGTTGGCCTGCACGAACAGGGGGTGGTCGTAGAACTGTCGCAGCTTGACCAGCTCCGGAGCACGGTCTCCGACGGCTTCACGTGCCC
Organism: Halosaccharopolyspora lacisalsi; assembly: GCF_014137975.1. GTDB lineage: Bacteria > Actinomycetota > Actinomycetes > Mycobacteriales > Pseudonocardiaceae > Halosaccharopolyspora > Halosaccharopolyspora lacisalsi. The sequence goes on from NZ_JACGWZ010000002.1 coordinate 485,838, forward strand.
GGGCGATGTCCTCGTGGTACTGCTTGCAGCCCGAATAACCGCCCCAGGCCGACGTGGCGAACACCAGCGCCCGCCCGATCCCGTCGTCGGCCATCCGGGCGACGGTGTCCTCGACGAGGGGATGCCAGTTGCGGTTGCCGAAGTAGATCGGCAGGTGCCGCCCGCGAGTGCTCAGCTCGGTCTCCAGAGCCGCCATGATCTCCCGGTTCAGCCGGTTGATCGGTGAGACGCCACCGAAGTGGTGGTAGTGCTCGGCCACGGCGTCCAGCCGCTGCTCGGGAACGCCCCGGCCCCGGGTCACGTTCTCCAGGAAAGGGCGGACTTCCTCAGGGCCTTCGGGACCGCCGAAGGACAGGAACAGCAGCGCGTCGAAACTCACCCGACCATGATGACCTCGCGGGATCGGGACCGCTCACCCGGGGGCGCGGGCGAGTGAACGGTCCCACGCAGGCTCACGCTCCCAGCGCGTGGAACCCCCCGTCGGCCATGACCATCGACCCGGTGGTCTTGGGCAACCAGTCCGACAGCAGCGCGCACACCGACTGCCCGACCGGTGTCGGGTCCTCGACGTCCCAGCCCAGCGGGGCACGCTCGCCCCAGGTGTCCTCCAGGCCCTTGAAGCCGGGGATGGACTTGGCGGCCATCGTGCGCACGGGACCGGCCGAGACCAGGTTGACCCGGATGCCCCGGGGGCCGAGCTCACGAGCCAGGTACCGCGAGGTCGACTCCAGCGCGGCCTTGGCCACCCCCATCCAGTCGTAGGCGGGCCAGGCCACGCGGGCGTCGAAGTCCATGCCCACGACCGAACCGCCCTGCCCCATCAGCGGCAGGCACGCCTTGGTCAGCGACTTCAGCGAGTACGCCGAGATCTCCAGGGCGCTGGAGACGTCCTCCCACGGGGCCTCCAGGAAATCCGCGCCCAGGCAGGAAGCGGGCGCGAAACCGATCGAGTGCACCACTCCGTCGAGGCCGTCGACGTACTCGCCGACCTTGCCGGACAGGCCATCGAGGTGCTCGGAGTTGGTGACGTCGAGTTCGACCACCGGGGCCTGCTTCGGCAGGCGTTCGGCGATGCGTTCGATCAGCCGCATCCGGCCGAACCCGGTCAGGACGACCTCGGCGCCCTGTTCCTGGGCGACCTTGGCCGTGTGGAAGGCGATCGAGGAATCGGTGATCACACCGGTGACCAGGATTCGTTTACCGTCGAGCAGTCCAGGCACGTGCATCCTCCGGACGAGTTCGCGAAACAGTTGGGCAACAGCAACGACGACAGGGCGACAACGCGCGTTCGGCCACAGTGGTCAGTGACCCATGCCGACACCACCGTCGACGGGGATCACCGCACCGGTGACGTAACCGGCCGATTCCGAGGCCAGCCAGGTCACGGCACCGGCGACCTCGTCGGGTTCGGCGAAACGAGCCAGCGGCACCTGATCGAGGATCTCCTTCTTCCGCTGCTCGCTGAGCGCCTCGGTCATGTCGGTGGTCACGAACCCGGGGGCGACCACGTTCGCGGTGATGCTGCGCGAGCCCAGTTCCCGAGCCACCGACCGGGCGAAACCGACCAGCCCCGCCTTGCTCGCCGCGTAGTTGGCCTGCCCGGCGCCACCGGACAACCCCACCACCGAGGACACGAAGATCATGCGGCCCCTGCGGTTGCGCAGCATGCTGCTCGCGGCGCGCTTGGCCACCCGGTAGGACCCCGCCAGGTTGGCGTCGACGACCCCGTCGAACTGGTCGTCGTCCATGCGCAACAACAGGCCGTCGTCGGTGATGCCGGCGTTGGCCACCAGCACCTCGATCCTGCCGTGGGCGGCCTCGGCCTCGTCGAAGGCCGCCGAGACCTGCTCGGTGTCGGTGACGTCGCAATGCACCCCCAGCAGCCCCTCCGGAGCACCGGACCCGCGGTGGGTCACCGCCACCTTGTCCCCGGCCGCCTCGAACGCCCGGGCGATAGCCAGCCCGATCCCCCGATTTCCGCCGGTCACCAACACCGACCGTGCCACTGTCGATCTACCTCCCGCCAACGCCTGGTGGTCACCACTGTCATGGTCGTGACAGCCGAAAGAGTATCGGCCGCGCGATGTTCGAGCCGCATCGGATGCGATCCCTCCCCCGGCCGTGTCGTGGATCACCAGCGGTCATCATGGACGCCGAAGCAGTCACGTCCCGACACTGATGCCCATCCCGTCGGCAGGAGCGCGTTGCGATGACCACCTCACCCCCCACGACCCTCCCGGACTTCGCCACCGAACTGCGCGCCACGATCGACGGGCAGGCCCGCTTCGACGCCGGTTTCCGGGCGTTGTACGCCACCGACGCGTCGAACTACCGCCACGTGCCGGTCGGAGTCGTGTTCCCGCACCACGCCGACGACGTGGTGGCCACGATGGGCATCGCCCGCGCCCACGGCCTGTCGGTGACCAACCGGGGCGCCGGCACCAGCATCGCGGGCAACGCCTGCGGGCAGGGCCTGGTGCTGGACTTCTCCCGCCACATGAACCGCATCCTCGACATCGACGCCGACCGGCGCCTGGCCCGGGTGCAGCCGGGAGTGGTGTTGGACGAGCTGCGCGCGGCCGCCGCGCCCCACGGGTTGACCTTCGGCCCCGACCCGTCCACGCACAGCCGGTGCACCCTCGGCGGCATGATCGGCAACAACTCCTGCGGCACCCACTCGGTGGCCTGGGGAAAGACCGTCGACAACGTACGGAGCCTGGAGGTGCTGCTCGACGACGGCACCCGGCTGGAAGTCGGCCCCACCCCGCCCGAGGAGATGGAGGCCCTGTGCGCCCGCGGCGACCGCGTCGGACGGCTCTACCGGTCGCTGCGGGAGCTGATCGGCGAGGCCGGTGACGACATCCGAGCGGGCTTCCCCGACCTCACCCGCCGGGTCTCCGGCTACAACCTCGACCAGCTGCTGCCCGAGAACGAGTTCCACCTCGCCCGCGCGCTGGTCGGTACCGAGGGCAGCTGCGCGACGGTGCTCAGCGCCACCGTGGAGCTGGTGCCCTCCCCGCCGAAGCGGGCGATGGTGGTGCTGGGCTTCGCCGACACCTACGCCGCCGCCGACGAGGTCACCCGGCTGCGGGACCTGGAGGCGCTGGCCATCGAGGGACTCAGCGCCGAGCTGGTCGAGGTGGTGTCCCACCGCAATCCGGAGTCACCGGCGCTGCCGCTGCTGCCCGGGGGGCGCAGCTGGCTGCTGGTGGAAACCGGCGGGAACACCACCGAGGAGGCCGAGTCCGGTGCCCGGCGGATCGTCGAGGCGCTCGGCGACCGCGTCGAGACGGTCACCCACACCGATCCCGCGCGGATGGCGGCGCTGTGGAAGATCCGGGAGGAGGGATCCGGCTACTCCACGCGGATGATCGACGGCTCGGAACGCTGGTCCGGCTGGGAGGACGCGGCGGTGCCGCCGGAGAACCTGGGGGCCTACCTGCGGGAGTTCGACTCCCTGCTGGAGCGCTTCGGGCGCAGGGGCATCACCTACGGCCACTACGGCGACGGCTGCATCCACGTGCGCATCGACTTCGACCTGCTCTCCGAGTCCGGAGTGGCGAACTACCGGGCTTTCCTGGAGACCGCGGCCGATCTCGTCGTCGCCCACGGCGGCTCGGTCTCCGGTGAGCACGGCGACGGCCAGGCCCGCTCGGAGCTGTTGAAGCGCATGTACTCGTCCGAGGTGATCGCCGCGTTCGAGCGGTTCAAGGACGCCTTCGACCCCGCCGACCGGCACAACCCGGGGCAGATCGTGCGTCCCCGGCCGGTGGACGCCGATCTGCGGGTGCTGGTGTCTCCCCCCGAGATCCCCAGCCGCACGACGTTGGCGCTGCACGACGACGGTGGGGACCTGGCATCGGCGACGCGGCGCTGCGTGGGCATCGGCAAGTGCCTGAACCCCTCGGGCGGGGTGATGTGTCCGAGCTACCGGGCCACCAAGGACGAGAAGCACTCCACCCGGGGCCGGGCGCACCTGCTGTTCGAGATGCTGGGGGGCGAGACCATCACCGACGGGTGGCGCTCCACCGAGGTCCGGGACGCACTGGACCTGTGCCTGTCCTGCAAGGGCTGCAAGACCGACTGCCCGACCGGCGTGGACATGGCCACCTACAAGGCCGAGTTCCTGCACCACCACTACCGCCACCGGATGCGTCCGCTGTCGCACTACTCGATGGGGTTCCTGCCGCTGTGGCTGACGGCGGGCCAGTACGCGCCCGGCCTGGCCAACCGGGTGCTAGGCGGTCGGCTGGCGCCGCTACTCAAACGCATGGGCGGCATCGCCCCGCAGCGCGATCTGCCCGCCCTGGCCGAGACCAGCCTGCGCGCGTGGTGGAAACGGCGCCGCTCCGGCTCGCGCGGCGGTCGCCCCGTCGTGCTGTTCCCGGACACCTTCACCAACCACTTCGAACCCGGCATCGGCCGCGACGCCGTGGCCGCGCTGGAGGCCCTGGACCAGTCGGTGCGGATGCCCGCGGCGCCGGTGTGCTGCGGACTGACCTGGGCCTCCACCGGGCAGCTCGACATCGCGCGGACCATGGTGCGCCGCACGGCGCGGCTGCTGCGCCCGCAGGTCCGGTCGGGGATGCCGGTGCTGGGGCTGGAACCGAGCTGCACCGCGTTCCTGCGCAACGACGCGCTCGAACTGGCCCCGCACGATCCCGACGTCGCGGCGCTGGCCGAGGCCACGAAGACCTTCGCCGAGTGGGTCGAACCGACGCGTCAGCAGTGGCAGCGCACCGAGGAAAACTTCGACGCCGAAGCGCTGGTGCAGGTGCACTGCCACCAGTACTCGGAGCTGGGCTTCGAGCCCGACCGGCGAGCCCTGGAGGCCACGGGCGTGGCTCCCCGGGTGCTGGACTCGGGCTGCTGCGGGTTGGCGGGCAACTTCGGGTTCGAACGCGGCCACTACGACGTCTCGATGGCCTGCGCCGAGGACACCCTGCTGCCGGCCGTGCGCGCGGCCGAGCCCGGCACCGACGTCGTCGCCGACGGTTTCAGCTGCCGCACCCAGCTGCGCCACGCCACCGAGGCCGAGCCCCTGCACCTGGCCACCCTCGTGGCCCGTTCCCTCGGGGTCGCCGAGTCGTAGCGCCCGGTCACGGCCGGGGTGATTCCTGCCCGTCCACCAAGGCCCCGTCCCGCATGGTCGTCACGGCATCGACGCCGTCGAGGTGCTCGGTGTCGTGGGTGACCATCACGGTGGCGACGTCGTAGTGCCGGGTGACCTCGACGATCAGGTCGATGATCCGGGCACCGCGATCGTGGTCGAGCGCGGCGGTGGGTTCGTCGACCAGCAACACCGTGGGCTCACCGGTCAGGGCGCGGGCGATGTTGACGCGTTGACGTTCACCGCCGGAGAGCCGATGGGCCCGGCGACGCCGCTTGTCGGCCAGACCAACCGTGGCCAGCAGGTCCTCGGCGCCGCGTCGGCGCGCCACCGAGCGCCGCCGCATGTGGTCGGTGACCAGCAACTGTTCGGTGGCTGTCAGGGACGCGACGAGGTTGGGCTGCATCTACGACAAACTCGACGTCGACAACCGCACGGCGGCGATCGCCGCGGCCCTCGACAGGGGGATCCTGCGCCCCCTGAAGCCGCCCCGAACGTCCCGAAGTGACCCGGGCTGATTACCCCGAACCAAGACCACGCACAACCGGGGAGGGGCAGGGGAACTCGGTGTCCTCCTGGCCTTCGTGGTCCGGACCTCGGCCCCTCCCCGATCACCGGCCTGCTGGACACCAGCGGTCGGGTGGTCGATTTCACCGACCCGGCGCGGTCACTGGGCGCACTCCCCACCGGATCGGTTTGACCTCAAGTGCGGTCGAAGTCGGAGGATCACCGGCGTCCGAGGGAAACTCGTGTGTCGGGAGTACGTCGATGATCGTGGTGACCGGAGCGACGGGGAACGTGGGCAGCGTGGTGGTGCGTCGGCTCGCGGAACGGGGCGTGTCGGCGCGTGCGCTGACCCGGGACGCGAGTCGTGCGGTGATGCCGTCCGGCGTCGACGTCGTCGAGGGCGACCTGACCCGGCCGGAGTCGCTGCGGCCGGCGTGGGACGACGCGGAGTCGCTGTTCCTGCTGACGACCGGGAACGAGGATGTGGCGGCAATCCTCGAATCGGCGCGGCAAGCGGGCATCGAGCACGTGGTGCTGGTGTCGTCCCTGCTGGCTCAGACGCACCCGGATTCGCCCATCGGCCGTGGCGCGCTGCGGGGAGAACGGGCCGTGCGGGACAGCGGCATGTCCTGGACGATCCTGCGGGCGTGGGAGTTCTCCTCGAATGCGGTGTGGTGGGCACCGTCGATCCGCGATCACGGCACGGTTCGCGCCACCGGCGTGGACGCGGCGTCTCCGGTGATCGACCCCGCCGACATCGCCGCGGTCGCTGCTGCGGCGCTGACCGAGCGGGGGCACGAAGGGCGGATCCATGCCCTCACCGGGCCCGCGGAAGTCACCGTCCGCGAACGGGTGCGAATCCTGGGCCGGGTGTTGGATCGTGACCTCGTGCTCGAGGAGATGAACGCGGCCGAAGCCCTCGAGAACCTGAAGCGGTTCATGCCCGAGGAGGTGGTCGAACCCGTGATCGGCACGGACTCCGGCGAGGACCGAGGTCCCGGTGTCCTCTCCACGGTGGAGTCGGTGACCGGAGCGCCCGCACGCACCTTCCACCAGTGGGCGCTCGACCACACCGGCGCATTCCGCTGATCTCCCGTCGGGCCCGATACTGCTCAATATCAGAACACACCGCACCAGGGTGTTTCTGACGTCGAGGAGCGTCGCGGCCACAGTGCCCGCACACGACTGTTGCTGCGTCACCCGGCGAGTGTCAGGAGTGCGGCTCCCGCGAACCGGCGAGCCGTCTCACACGTGGGTGGATCATCTGTCGAGTTTCCACTCACGTGCACTTTCAGCGACTGGTCACTCGCCACGTCGGCGTATGACGTGCAGCTGTCGTGCGGCCCACTCCCGGATTCGCCGTACTCAAGCCTGATCACACGATATCCCTGCACCCGGGGCAAATCGACCGCCCGGGAGGACTCCATGGATCCGTTGGTCCACCGATCGATTCCGTGGTTCGTTACGACAGCGACAGAGACAGTCCCCCCGTACCGGGGCGAGTACTGACAACTCGTCCCTTCTTCGTCCGCACCTTCCACAACCGAAACCGGTTGCGGAGGTGCCTTCACTTGAAGATTACGCAGGTCTGCCCGCGAAATCAGATCACATGGCTCTACATCGTCCAACGACAACTCGCGTGGTCGGTCCGACGAGCCACACGCCGTCGCCACGCCCAACAGCACCAGCACCGCGGACACGAACCGCACCGTACGACCGCTCATCCGTAGTACCGCACCTTCAGCTCGGCGACTTGAGCCTGGAAGTGCTGGATCAGACGCGGAGTTACCTCGGCGACTCGCGCGACGAACTCGCGCTCGCTCAGCTCGCGCACGGTACCGGGACGGATCGTCGCGCTGAAGTCCCGCATCCCGACCGTCGAGATCCCGCCCGCCCCCTCCCGCGCACTCGCGCACTCGCCGATCGCACTGTCGTACGCACCGGACACTGTCGGCAGGTCGGATTTGGCAACCTGTCTCAGCCCGTAAAGATCGGCACCGAACCCCTTGCCCGTGTGTGCCTTTTTCCTGTCCTTCGATCGATGTCGTAACCGTGATGCTATTCGACGCCCCTCGTTCAGGTTCACCAGGACTGTGCGTGCCCTGTGACACGATCCTTACCGGCCCCCAACCAGGGTGACGGGCTTTCGAACCGGTTTCCGTCAGGCTAGATCTTGATCTGGAGCGCGCTCTAGCTCCTGCCGTCCGAGATCGTTGCGGAAGCGATCCACGATGGACAGGAGCAGTGATGGCGCGATTCACGGGTAAGCGAGTGCTGATCACCGGATGCACCAGCGGTATCGGTCTGGCCGGTGCGAAGCGCATCGCCGCCGAGGACGGTCACGCGATCGTGACCGGCACCCATCCGCACCGACTCGCTGCGGCCCGGCAGGAGTTGCCGCAATGCCGGGTCGTGACCAACGACGCCGATCCGAGTGCTGCCGAGGCCCTCGCGGAGGAAGTCGCGGACGGCGGTGGTCTCGACGGGGTGTGGCTCGACGCCGGATACGCGGCCGTGTCCGACGTCGACGAGGTCGCCGGGGCTCGTTCCTGCCCCCCGACGACAGGCTGCGAGCGTTTCGGAGGGTGCCCCGGCCCGTGCCGCGCTGGTCAGTTGACGATTGATGGGAGCACTCACGCGAACGTAGAGAACCATCCAGGCGCCGCCGCAGACCACGGCCACCCCGTTGGCGACCGCACCATCGATCCGGCCCGCCAGGCCAGCGGTGACCGCGGCGAGCGCCGCGGCCACCCCGCCCAGGACGCCGGGGATGGGCATGCGGCGATCACCGTAGCGATGGATCTGGCCCATGCTCATCACGAGAGTCCGGTCGTCGACCTGGGTGAGCGCGGGTCGCTGCACGATCGCGCAGAACATGTCCGTGCCGTACACAACGGCCGTCCCAAGGAGTGCGACCACGGTGAGTGCGAGACTCGGTGTGGTCATCGCTCGCCTCCCGCGCGCAGGCGACGAAGCGGGAACATGATCCCTGCCCGCAGCAGGGCGAACGGCCCGAACTGACGGATCATCTCGAGGGCGTTCAGCTCGTCCCAGTGCTCGACGAACATGCCGTCGGCTACGCGCCAGACGTCGATCGAGCGCATCTCGATGCGGCGCCCACTCGCGGGGATGCCGAAGAACTCCCCACGGTGTGTTCCGCGATAGGTGAAACGTCCGACAACTCGATCCTCGGTCACCACCAGATCCTCCATGGTGGCCCGCACGTCCGGCAGAGCGGCGAAGAAGTCGGCCCAGAACGCCCGGTTGGCTTCCCTGCCGTTGACGACGAAGGGGTTGTGGTTGACGTAGTCGACGGCCACGAATTGCTCGACCAGGTCAGGATCGTGCTCGTTGAGCATCCGCAGAAAGACTTCGGCCAACGCGCGATTCGCATCGGTCACGGGATGCACCTCCACGCCCCGCGTCGTCCACGGGCGGGGCGAGCGGCGATCTTGACTTCGAGTTTGGTTGAACTCTTAGTCTCGGCCGCAGACACCGACCGAGGAGGAAGACATGACCACGAGCGAGCTGCGGCCGGCCCTGAGCGACCCGGCGGCACAGGCCGCCGCCGAGGCGGCGGTGGCCGATTTCGCCGCCGAGCTCCAGGAGGGTTTGGACACCGCGAGTGCCGAGGCCTACGACCGCTCCTTCGCCGCGGACGTGATGTGGGGCAGCCCCTACGGCCGGACGCTGACCGACATCGACGAGCTGATGGCCATACATCGCCGGCTCATGGCCGCCGAGGTGGCACCGCCGTCCCGCTTCGAGGTCGCCGGAGTGCTCGGCCCGGCACCCGGCGTCGCGATCGCGCACATCCGCAGGCAGGCGCTGGACGGCACCGGTTTCTCCGAGATGGCGCTTTACACGTTGATCGAGCGTCACGGCCGGTGGTGGTTGGCCGCCGCCCAGAACACCCCGGTTGCCCAGGCGTCGGAATGACCGAGCAGCCGAGTTGCCGGGCGTGCGCAGCATCCTCGCCCGGTTGGTGAACCGGGGTGTTCACCAAGCGGGCGCGTGGTCCCGCAATCGTGTGCCGGTCTTGGGAATACTGGTGGTGGGTTGTAGGTTGTGTGGGGTGGTCGTCAGGTTTTTCTGAGTTCGTGCTTGTGCACGCTCGCAGGATGTTGATGCGGGCGCGCTGCTGTCTTTGGTTGTTGCTGGAGTAGTTGCCGTCTGTGAAGGCCGAGCGGCCCCTCGCTGTCGTGTGGTGCGGCGGTGATCCCAGCGCAAGGAGGAGGCGGACATGGCACAGGGAACGGTGAAGTGGTTCAACGACGAGAAGGGCTTTGGTTTCATTGCCCCGGATGAGGGTGGTCCGGACGTGTTCGTGCACTACTCGGCCATCGATGCCAGTGGTTTCCGCAGCCTGGCGGAGGACCAGCAGGTGACTTACGAGGTCACGCAGGGCCCGAAGGGTGCGCAGGCCAGCAACGTGCAGGTCTGACCCATTCTCTGGGAGGGTGGCTCGGCCGGGCTCCCGGCCCGGCGCCACCCCCTTCAGCAGGAAAATCGGCCCCTCTCCGCGGAGAGGGGCCGATTTCGCATCTCCAGAACCCGCTCAGCGGTACTTCCCGGGCCGGTGATGTTTGAACGTGTCGCTCTCACGGCGCAGCGTGTCGAGGGGTGGAACCGGATACGGCGGAAAGGGGCCGCGCTGATCGTTCCTGCTGGTCGCAACACGATCTACGGGGCCATCCATCGCAGTCCAAGGCCGCTACGCGTTCAGCAGCACCCAGCCGAGTGAGCTTCGTGCCCTCCGCGGCCCCAACGAGCCCGACGAGGAACTCTGAAGTCCGCCCGTAAAGGCACCCCTCCACGGGACGTCCGGATCGCACGCGGGTGGGGGCGGTGTGGAGCTCAGTGTCCTGGGGGAAGCAGCCGTGCGGCGGTGAACGATCGTCGTAGCAGGATGACGGTCGTTGCTGTGAGGCCGCCTGCTGCGGTGATGGCTGACGCTGGCCCGAGGGCGGAGGCGAGGGCGCCGACGGCTGCGGTTCCGAGTCCCTGGGCCGTCATGAGTCCGCTGCTGAACAGGCCGAAGCCTCGTCCGCGCAGATGCTCGGGAACGAGTTCGGCGAAAGCTGCCTGTAGCGGCAGCGAGTAGGCGACGCAGGTTCCTTCGGCGATGAGCAGGACCATCGCGGTGGCCAGGCCGGGGTGTGTGGCGAAGGCAAGCAGTGGTGTGCCGGCCAGCAGGGCGAGCGGGAGGGCCAGGCGTGCGCGCATGGCGGGGCGGAACATCCGGGCGATGGTCACATCTCCGAGCACCATGCCAACCGGCAGCGCCGCGAGGAGGTAGCCGGCGCTGCCCTCCGGAAGACCGGCGCGTGCGGCATAGGCGACCAGTGTTGCTTCGGCCCCGGCCAGGGCGGCGATCGGCAGCCACAGCCCCAGCAACAGCCCGCGAAGGCGTCGGTCGCTGCGCAGCAGGTAAATATTGGTGCGCCACGTCTCGATGGCCGTCGTTCGCAGCGCGAGCCCGGGCGTGCGGGCGGCGCGGTCCCGCAGGCCCAGACGCCAGATCGCTGCGGCCAGCAGGTAACTGCCGGCGGCGAGCAGCAAGGCGACCTGCGGGCTCAGAAAGGCCAGCAACACGCCTCCCACCGCGTAGCCGGCGATCTGCACGGTCGAGGAGATCGTCTGGACGATCGATCGTCCGAGCACGTAGCGGTCGCCGGTCAGGATCTCCGGCAGCAGGGCCCCGGTCGAGGCCGACCGGAGTGGGGCGAGGGCCCCGGCCACGGCCACCAGCACCAGCACCGCCCAGACGGGAAGCCACACCGCGGCAAGAACCCCGGTGACCGCGGTTTGCAGCAGGTCGTAGGCCACGAGCAACCGACGTGGTCGTAGCCGATCGGCCAGGGCGGTCAGCGTGCTGCCACCGATCGCTTGCGGGATGAACCCGGCGCCGAACGTGACCGCGCTCAGCAGGGCCGAGTTGGTCGCGTTGAACACCAGCACGGACAGCGCGAGGGTCCGCAGCGTCTCGGCCAGCAGCATGAGCAGGTTGCCCACCAAGACAATCCGGAACTCGGGTTCGGCGAAGACATCGCCATACGTCGTGGGCCCGGGCTCGGTTTGGTTCCGCGCAGCCATCGCGCCAGCCTCGACCGCATGGACGAGGACGCGCAAACCCTTTGTGCGGCAGTGAAATGAAACGGCCGAATGCTACGGATCCACCGACTCCCGCCCCCGATTTCTCCCGCACGCCAAACTGGCTGGCGTGCTGCACGTCAGAGGCCGACCGAGCTCGGCGTCGCCGACGAGCGGATCCACCTCGACCAGGGACTCACCGGAACCGCCCGCGCCCGCCCCGGGTCGCGATCAAGCACTCGCAGCGGAACGAAGCGGCGACACGCTCCTCGTGCCCGAACTCGACCGTCTCGTCCGCTCCGTTCCGGATTCCCGGGCCATCGGCGACGATCTGGCCGAGCGCGGCTCAAGCTCTCCCCCGGTGGGCAGGTCTACGACCCCCTGTCGAGGTGGTCCTGGCCTGATCAGACTTCAGCTCGGTCAACCGCTCCCCCGCTTGCGCTGGGCTTCGGCGACCACGGAGTCCTCCCGCTCCGGCATTATTAGTTCAACGTCTGAAATATTCGGTATGCTGATCTGCATGGTGAGCTGGCAGGATTCGTTGCAGCGGCGAGCGTGGCGGCCGTACATCGAAGCGAGCTTGCTGCTGGAGACGCGGCTCGACGAGGATTTGCGGGCGTCCGCCGGGTTGAGCCTGATGGATTACCACGTGTTGCTGGTGCTGTCGGAGAGCCCGGCGCACCGGTCGCGGATGGGCGAGCTGGCAGCGCGCATGGTGTTCTCGCCGAGTCGGCTGACCTACCAGGTCAAGGTGATGGAGCGGCGCGGCTGGGTGCTGCGGCAGGCCTCGCCGGACGACAGGCGGGTCAACTACGCGGTGCTGACCGCGACCGGGCTCGAAGCGCTGCGCGCGGCGGACCACCACCACGTCGAGACGGTGCAGCGGCTGTTCACCGATGATCTCGACGAGCACGAACTACACGTGCTCGCACGGGTGTTCACCCGTCTGCAGGGCCGCCTGCACGACTCACGCGGGCAGGCGGTCGACGAGTCCGCCGCCTCGCAGACCACGGAGCAGGACGGGAACCGCTGATGAGCAACGTCGAGAACGACCCGCCCGAGCAGACCGTGTGCTCGGCAGGTCTGTCGGTCGCGACCGAGCCGGACACGGAGCTGCTGCACCCTCGCGAGGTCCCGCTGGGTGGGCCGCGGGCGATGCGCGTGCGGCGCGCCTTGCCGAATCGGGACCGGCGGATGGTGGGAGCGTGGTGTTTCGCCGATTCGTACGGCCCGAGCGACATCACCGGGCAGCCGGGGATGCAGGTGCCGCCGCATCCTCATACCGGGCTGCAGACGGTGACCTGGCTGGCCGACGGCGAGGTTCGGCACCAGGACGGCGTCGGTAGTCGCCGGCTGGTGCGTCCCGGTGAGCTTCCGCTGATGACCGCCGGGCGCGGCATCGCGCACTCGGAGCAGTCCCCGCCCGACCACTCGTCGAGCCTGTACGGGGCGCAGCTGTGGGTGGCCCTGCCCGAGCGGTTCCGGCAGGTCCCGCCGGCGTTCGAGTTCCACTCCTCGCTGCCGCGGCACGAGCTCCGGCAGGGCAGCATCACCGTCCTCGCCGGGGGCGTCGACGATGCGATCTCACCGGCCACGACTTACTCGCCGCTGGTCGGCGCGAGCCTGACCCTCTCGGCGGGCGGGCAGCTGTCGGTGCCGCTCGAGCCGGAGTTCGAGCACGCGGTTCTGGCCCTGTCGCCGGGGTTGACCGCCGCGGGTGTCTCCGTTCCGGTGGGGGCGATGCTGTACCTCGGCCGTGGCCGTCGTGCGGTCGAGCTGACCGCCGCGGTCGCGGGCCAGGCGCTGTTGCTGGGCGGAGAGCCGTTCACCGAGGACTTGGTGATGTGGTGGAACTTCGTCGGCCGCAGCCACGACGACATCGTCGACGCCCGCACGACCTGGGAAGCCGAGCACGACAGCGACGTCGGCAACCGCCGGTTCGGCCCCGTGAACGGATACGACGGGCCCGCCCTGTCCGCTCCCGCGTTGCCCAACGCCCGGCTGAAAGCCAGGGGTCGCTACCACCCCCACCACTGACCCGGTGCCGGAGTGGGGTGCGTCACCACCTCCGATCCGTGGGGAATAGGCCCCGATCCGCTTTCGTTGCCGGTATTAGTTCAAATCTTAAGTAGTGGAGTGGTCAGGATGCAGTTCGGGGTTTTCACCGTCGGCGATGTCACGCCGGATCCGACGAGTGGTCGTGTGCCGTCGGAGGGTGAGCGGATCAGGGCTATGGTGGCGATCGCGGAGAAGGCCGAGGAGGTGGGTCTGGATGTGTTCGCCACGGGTGAGCACCACAATCCGCCGTTCGTGCCGTCGTCGCCGACGACGATGTTGGGCTATGTCGCGGCTCGGACGGAGCGGTTGGTTCTGTCGACGTCGACGACGTTGATCACGACGAACGATCCGGTCAAGATCGCCGAGGACTTCGCGATGTTGCAGCATCTGGCTGGTGGTCGGGTGGATGTGATGATGGGTCGGGGTAATCAGGGGCCGGTGTATCCGTGGTTCGGACAGGACATCCGGCAGGGCATCCCGTTGGCGATCGAGAACTATCACCTGCTGCACCGGCTGTGGCGCGAGGACGTCGTGGACTGGGAAGGCAAGTTCCGCACCCCGCTGCAGGGTTTCACCTCCACCCCGCGCCCGCTGGACGGAGTTCCGCCGTTCGTCTGGCACGGCTCGATCCGCAGCCCCGAGATCGCCGAGCAGGCCGCCTACTACGGCGACGGGTTCTTCCACAACCACATCTTCTGGCCGCCCGAGCACACCAAGCGCATGGTCGAGCTCTACCGCCAGCGCTACGAGCACTACGGCCACGGCCGGGCCGATCAGGCCATCGTCGGCCTGGGTGGGCAGGTGTTCATGCGCCCGAACTCGCAGGACGCGGTGCGCGAGTTCCGGCCCTACTTCAACGATGCCCCGGTCTACGGCGGCGGCCCCTCGCTGGAGCAGTTCACCGAGCAGACCCCGCTGACCGTGGGCAGCCCCCAGCAGGTCATCGACCGCACCCTGGGTTTCCGCGACTACGTCGGTGACTACCAGCGCCAACTGTTCCTGATCGACCACGCCGGGCTGCCGCTGAAGACGGTGCTGGAACAGCTCGACATCCTCGGCGAGGAGGTCGTGCCGGTGCTGCGGAAGGAATTCGCCGCCCGCAAACCCGCCCACGTCCCCGAGGCCCCCACCCACGAGTCCCTGGTTCAAGCACAACGGGGCGCGGAAGGGAGCACGGCATGACCCGCGTTCTCGCGATCTCCGCGGGCCTGTCGCAGCCGTCGACCACCCGACTGCTGGCCGACCGGCTGGTCACGGCCACCCGCGGCGAGCTGGGAGACGAGACCGCGGTCGACGTGGTCGAGCTGCGCGACTACGCCCACGACATCACCGATGGCCTGCTCACCGGCTTCGCCAACCAACACCTCCGGCCCGTGCTCGACCAGCTCCACGCCGCCGACGGGCTCATTCTGGTCAGCCCGACGTTCACCGCCTCCTACAGCGGCCTGTTCAAGTCCTTCATCGACCTCGTCGAACCCGGGTCGGTGCAGGGCAAACCGGTGTTGCTCGCCGCGACCGGCGGTACCGAACGGCATTCGCTGGTCCTGGAGCACGCGCTGCGCCCACTGCTGGCCTACCTTCGCGCTCAGGCGGTACCCACCGCCGTCTACGCCGCCAGCGCCGACTGGGGCAGCGACGCCGACCTCAACCAACGCATCACCCGTGCCGCGAGTGAACTCGCCACAGCGGTGCGGGACCAACCGCAGCACGAGAGGACCGACCCGTTCACCGACCCGGTCCCGTTCGAGCAGCTCCTCCACGAAACCACGACACGCTGAGGGGAAACCATGTCCGACGAAGCTCCCGAGGTGACAGTCGCCCGATCCGGTGATCGAGAGCGCTACGAGATCACCCTCGACGCCCAGCAGGCGGGATTCGCCGAGTACGTCGACCGCGACGGGCAGCGCATCTTCCACCACACCGAGATCGGCGAGGACTTCGGCGGTCGCGGATTGGGCAGCACCCTGATCGGTCGAGCACTGGCCGACACCCGCGCCGCCGGCCTGCGCGTCGTGCCGGTGTGCCCGTTCGTGGCGAAGTACCTCACCAGCCACCACGACGTCGACGACGTCGTCGACAAGGTCACCCCGGAAGCGCTCGCCGCGGTGCGCGAACGGACCGGATGAGCCGAGCTCCGCACCCGGGCGCGTGATTCACCGCCGACCCGGCCCCGCGAGATGGCGTCCGGCAGCGGGAACGGCCACCATAGTTGCACAGGGCACACCGCACTCGCGATTTCCCCAGGAGAGCGACATAGCCGGCGAAACGTCACGGCCCGACCGCGCGGCCCAGTCCTGCACCGCCGCTATCAGCTGGTCTCCGACACTACGGCCCCGAGCCCGAGGACTGACCCACACGGACCTCAGCTCGCCGGCCCCGTCGTCGCCGGGGACTCCGCTGGCCATGCCCGCGGGACGACCGTTCAGCACCGCGACGGCGTTGTAGGTGCCGGGCATTTCGAAGCGCGCACGCCACTGCGCCTCGCCGCCGTTGTCCCAGTCCTCGAGCCGAGACTTGAACGCCTCCGGTGCCTCGGCGAGCGCAGCGAGGCGGACCTCCCGCCACACCGGCCAGTCTCCGGTTGTCAGGGCCTGCACGGTCAGCACGCGTTCGAGTTTGCCCGCGAGGCGCAGGATCCAGCAACGGCACCGGCGACGCGGTCGTCAGCCGACGAGGCGAGTCCGGGGGTTTCGGCGCGTGGGGACCAATGGGCGGAAATCCGGCGTTAAGCACGGTGGGCTAGGTTGAGCGCTCATGCCGGTGGCGTTCTTGTCGGCGGCTGAGCAGGACCGCGTATGGCCAGTATGCCCGCGAGCCGCTGGATCAGGAGGTCCTGGAGCGCTTCTTCTTCCTTGATGACGCTGATCGTGAGTTGGTCGCGCACGTATTCTCCCCCTCAGAACCCTTCCTGCACGCCCAACTAGTCACCGGGAGCCCTGCTGTGGATGCAGCCACAGGGGGTTGGTCCGCCGTCCCCCAGCCGTGGACAGGTTCAGGTCGGCTCCCTCTCGGCCCGGACGCGTCCGCGAGTGACGGAGCTGTCGTCGCCGTCGGGGCCGTCTGCGACGTCGCTGTTCCGTGGAACCAGCCCACCGGCCAGGTCAGCTTCGCACTGAGCGAGTACCTCGACCTTGAATCCGGCAAGCGCGTGGTACTCCACAGCGAGCGTGGCGTCACAGTCGGTGTGCGCGGTGGTGCCTCGGCGGACTTCACGGGACGTGAGCTCCGGGACTTCTTCCTCGGAGCCCTGCTGCCCGACGAGGCAGAGGAGGAGCCCGAGGAGCCTCACCCGTGGACATGGCTGACGGAGCTCGCCGCCGCCCGTGGTGTCACGGTCACGCCGGAGGAACTCAAGTCCTTCCCGTACGAGCTCGATTTCCGTCCTGCGGTGCAGGCACTTGTCCGAACAGATGGGTCCTGACCCTTCAGTCGGGACCGGACTATCGACACCCAGCCGTACGCCAAGCCTGAGTCGAGCCCCTCGCACCTTCGCTCAGGTGCCGACGTAGACCGCGAGGTGCTCGCCGGTGAGGGTGGAGCGGTCGGCGACGAGGTCGGCGGGTGTGCCCTCGAAGACGATCCGGCCGCCGTCGTGGCCGGCACCGGGGCCGAGGTCGATGATCCGGTCGGCGTGGGCCATGACGGCCTGGTGGTGCGCGATGACGATGACCGACTTGCCGGAGTCGACGAGCCGGTCGAGCAGCCCGAGCAGCTGCTCGATGTCGGCGAGGTGCAGGCCGGTGGTCGGTTCGTCGAGGACGTAGATGCTGCCCGTCTCGGCCATGTGGGTGGCCAGCTTGAGCCGTTGGCGCTCACCTCCGGACAGGGTGGTGAGCGGCTGGCCGAGGGTGAGGTAGCCGAGCCCGACGTCGACGAGCCGGTGCAGGATCTTGTGCGCGGCCGGGATGCGTGCCTCGCCGGCACCGAAGAACTCCTCGGCCTCGGTCACCGACATCGCGAGCACTTCGCTGATGTCGTGGCCGCCGAGCCGATACTCCAGCACCTCGGCCTGGAACCGCTTGCCCTCGCACTCCTCGCAGGTGGTGGAGACACCGGCCATCATCGCCAGGTCGGTGTAGGTGACGCCGGCGCCGTTGCAGCTGGGGCAGGCGCCTGAGGAGTTGGCGCTGAACAGGGCCGGCTTCACGCCGTTGGCCTTGGCGAAGGTCTTGCGGACCGGGTCGAGCAGCCCGGTGTAGGTCGCCGGGTTGCTGCGCCGGGAACCCTTGATGGCCGCCTGGTCCACCATCACCACGCCGTCCCGTCCGACGACCGAGCCGTGGATCAGCGAGCTCTTTCCGGATCCGGCGACGCCGGTGACGACGGTCAGCACCCCGAGTGGGATGTCGACGTCGACGTCGCGCAGGTTGTGCTCCGCCGCGCCACGGACCTCGAGCGCTCCGGTGGGCGTGCGCACCGCCTCCTTGAGGGCGGTGCGGTCGTCGAGATGACGGCCTGTGAGGGTGCCGCCCGCCCGCAGCCCCTCGACGGTGCCCTCGAAGACCACCTCACCGCCGGCCGCTCCGGCGTTCGGCCCGAGGTCGACGACGTGGTCGGCGATCGCGATCGTCTCCGGTTTGTGCTCGACGACGAGCACCGTGTTGCCCTTGTCCCGCAGCCGCAGCAGCAGGTCGTTCATCCGCTGGATGTCGTGGGGATGCAGGCCGATGGTGGGCTCGTCGAAGACGTAGGTGACGTCGGTCAGCGACGACCCGAGGTGGCGGATCATCTTGGTGCGCTGCGCCTCGCCGCCCGACAGCGTGCCCGACGGCCGGTCCAGCGAGAGGTAGCCCAGCCCGATCTCCACGAACGAGTCGAGGGTCTCCCCCAGCGCGTCGAGCAGCGGCGCCACCGACGGCTCGGCGAGCCCGCGGACCCATTCGGCCAGGTCGCTGATCTGCATCGCGCACGCGTCGGCGATGTTGATCCCCGCGATCTTCGAGGACCGGGCCGCCTCGCCGAGCCGGGTACCGCCGCACTCGGGGCACGCGGCGAAGGTGACCGCCCGGTCCACGAACGCCCTGATGTGCGGCTGCATCGCCTCGCGGTCCTTGGACAGCATCGACTTCCGCAGTTTCGGGATCAGCCCTTCGTAGGTCACGTTGATGCCGTCGGACTTGATCTTGGTCGGTTCCTTGTGGAGCAAGTCGTGCAGCTCGGTCTCGGTGTAGTCGCGGATCGGCTTGTCCGGGTCGAAGAAGCCGGATCCCAGGTAGATGCGGCCGTACCAGCCGTCCATGCTGTAGCCGGGGATGGTGAACGCGCCCTCGCGCAGCGACTTGCCGTCGTCGTAGAGCTGGGTCAGGTCGAAGTCGGTCACGCGGCCCGTGCCCTCGCAGAGCGAACACATGCCGCCGGTGATGCTGAAGTCGCGCCGCTCCTTCACGGTGCTGCCACCGCGCTCGAACGTGACCGCACCCGCTCCGCTGAGGGAGGCGACGTTGAAGGAGAACGCCTTGGGCGAGCCGACGTGCGGCTGCCCGAGGCGGCTGAACAGGATGCGCAGCATCGCACCCGTGTCGGTGGCGGTGCCGACCGTGGAACGTGGATCGGACCCCATCCGCTCCTGGTCGACGATGATCGCCGTCGTCAGGCCGTCCAGCACGTCGACCTCGGGCCGGGCCAGCGTCGGCATGAAGCCCTGCACGAAGGCACTGTAGGTCTCGTTGATCATCCGCTGCGACTCCGCGGCGATCGTGCCGAACACCAGCGAGCTCTTGCCCGAGCCGGAGACACCGGTGAACACCGTCAACCGGCGCTTCGGGAGCTCGACGCTGACGTCAGCAAGGTTGTTCACGCGCGCGCCCTGTACACGGATCAGATCGTGGCTGTCGGCGACGTGCAGCGCAGACGATTGCGTGTCCGCCCTCGTGTCCGTGCTCATCGTGTCTCCCTCTGTCGTGCGGACCCGCTTGCGCGCCGCCGAGCTGTTTTCCGTAACTCGGAAAGACCGAGATACCACACCCGTCCGACACCGTCGCCCTGTGGCGCTACCAGCTCACCGTCGCCGATCACGACCGGCGCCCGCCCGCGCCCCAGAAGAACGGGCCGGACGTCGCGGTGACCCGGACGTCCCAACCGAGGTGCGCGAGTCGCTGCTCGAGGTCGGCGGGCCGGAAGGGGATCTTCACCACCCGGTGATGGGTGCCGTCGGCGAGCGTCCGGCGGATGACCGGGGACCACTCCCCCTCGACGAGCTCGTCGGGGGTCCGGTGGCCGTCGTCGACGAACAGTACCCGTCCCGCCGGTTCGAGGCACCCGGCGACCAGCGACCAGAAGGACTCGAACCGCTCGTGCGGAACGTGCGACAGCCAGAACCCGAGAAAGACCACGTCGTAGCGACGGTCGGGGGTCCAGTCGAACACGTCCGCCCGCACGAAGCGCACCCGCTCGTCGTCGAACCGGGCGGAGGCGAGGGCGAGCATCTCCGCGGAGGCGTCCACAGCGGTGACGTGCTGCGCGTGGGACAGCAACCGCCCCGTCCACGTGCCGGGCCCGCAGGCGAGTTCGAGCACGTCACCGGCCGGTTGGAAGGCGTCGATGGCCTCGGACAGCTCGTCCTCGCCCGGAAAGGGCAGGACGTGGTCCCTGTACTCCGGGGCGACCGCCCGGTAGTAGGCGGCCTGCTCCTCGAGCAGCTGCTCGAGCTCCGTCGCGTCGTCCGGGGACGTCATGCACGGGATCATCGCCGACGACGCTTCCGACCGGCAATGGGAGTCAGCCGACCGCTGCCTCGAAGAAGGCGTCGCGGGTTCCGGAGCTGGTGTGCTGGGCCCAGAGGGCGTGCAGGGGCGCGAGGGCGGGCGGTTCCAGGTCGAGCACGTGGGCCTGGCCGTCGGCGGCGGGACCTGCGGGTGCGGTGACGAAGGCGACGCGGTCGGTGCCGAGCACGGCGGTCACCGGTGGGGTTCCCTGCAGCGGGCTGCGCTCGGTGTCCGGTTCGAACCCCGCCCGGCGGCAGTGGTCGATGAGCAGGTCGGTGTAGCCGGAGCGGCCGGGATGCCCCCACACCACGAAGCGTTCCCCGGCCAGCTCGGCCAGGTCCACCGAGTCCCGCCGCGCGAGGTGCTGGTCGATGTCCACGGCGATGCGCAATCGGTGGTGACCCACGATGATCCGGGCCAGCCCCCGTGGCGGGGTCATGGCTCGGCACAGGCCGACGTCGAGGTCTCCGCCCAGGAGTTCGGCGGTGAGCTCGTCGGGATAGCGCTGGTTGGCGTGGGCGGCCACCTCGGGGTGGGAGGTGCGCACCGGGCGCAGCAGCGTGGTGATCTCCTCACTGGTGACCGCCGGTGTGTGCCCGATACGCAGGGTCTCGGTCTCACCGCGGCCGATGCGGCGGGCACGCTGCACGGCGGAGTGAGCCAGCCCGTGCAGCGTGCGGGCGTCGTCGATCAGCGCCTGCCCGGCGGGAGAGACCGTCACCACTCCCCCGGCGCGGTCCAGCAGCGTCACCCCGACCTCCCGTTCCAGCACGCGGATGGAGGTGGACAGGGCTTGCTGGGACAGGTGCAGCCGAGCCGCGGCGCGGGTGAAGGTGCCGTCCTCGGCCACGGCGAGGAGGTGTTCCAGCTTGCGCAGATCCAGCCCCATGCGTCACACCCGGTGTGCTGTGGTGGCGCGGATCTGGGTGACCACGGCCAGCGTGCCCATGACGGCGACGGTGGCGATCCCGATGGCCAGCGACGGCAGGACGGTGCCGAGGATCAGGCCGACGGCGCCGACGACGACCAGTGCTGCCGCGGCGAGGTAACGGGCGCGGGCGACCGTGCCGGTCCGCGAGCGCAGGAACAGGATGTTGCCTGCCAGGTAGATCAGCGGCCCGCCCATGGTGGTCAGCACCACCGCGGGGTCGGCCTCGGCGTGGGTGATGCGCAACTCGATGGACACGGCCACGACGATCGCGCCGGCGACCATGAGCGCGTGGGCGTAGGCGAACGCCGAGCGCAACACCCCGGTATGCGCCTCGCCCTGACTCGCTTGGGTGTCGGGCCCGGCCAGGGCGAAGTAGGCCCACCACAGCACGAACAGCCCGGCGAAGCCGAGCAGTGCCGCCACGATCGCGCGCGCCGGGATCGGGTCGAGTTCAGACAGCGTGAATCCCATGATCAGGATGGACTCGCCGAGCGCGATGATGAACACTCCGCGGTTGCGTTCGGCGAGGTGTCCGGGGTCGGTGGGCCAGGTGTGCATCGGTGCCGAGCCCAGGCCGGGGAAACGGAACTGCAACCGTGGAGCCGCCACGTCCACGAACAGGGCGACGAGCCAGACGATCAGCCGCGGGCCGGGCGCGAGGAACGCCCCGACGATGAAGAGCACCCCCGCCGAAGCGCTCCAGGCCAGCAGGTTCGTGTAGTTCTTCGCGAGCACGTGCCCACGCATCGCCACCGCCATGAACGCCGGGCGTCCGACCTGGGCTGCCACATAGCAGGCCGCGAAAAGCAGGCCGTCGGCGTCGAAGGCGTGCGGCAACCCGAGCGACATGCCCAGCGCGGCGATCATCAACAGCCCGTTGAGCACCCGCACCAGCCCGCTGTGCGGATCCAGCCAGTTCATCGCCCACGCCGAGTAGTTCCAGGCCCACCACACGGCCCCGAACAGCACAGCCACCTGTGCCACTCCCAGCCAGCTGAGATGGGCCAGCAGCGTGTGCGACACCTGGACGATCGCGAAGACGTAGACCAGATCGAAAAACAGTTCGATCGGGGCGACCTCCGACCGTCTGGCCCCCTCCGGCCGCAGCAGACGCGGCCGAGTTGGTTCCTGGGTATCGGGGTTCTCGCTCACCGCGTCCTTCCCTGCTAGACGATGGGGGTTCGGCTGTCTCGCCACATCATTGTCGCCCACCCCGCGTGCCCGCGCGGTGCGGACGACCCCCTCGGTGCCGCCCGCACCGCGCGTTTCCCCTCTCCCCCGCGTCACCGGGTGGTGTAGCCGCCGTTGGGGAACAGGGTCTGGCCGGTGAACCACCAGCCGTCGGTGGCCAGGTGCCGGATGATCGGGGCGATGTCCTCGACCTGGGTGAGCTGGTTGCCCAGGGCCTGCGACTGGTGGAACTGCACCCGTTCCGGGGTTTCCTGCGGGTAGAAGAACGGGGTGTTCATCGGTCCCGGTGCCACGGTGTTGACCGAGATCTTCCGGTCGGCGAACTCCTTGGCCGCCGCGCGGGTGAAGTGCTCCAGTGGTGACTTGCCGCCCGCGTAGGTGGAGTAGCCGTCGGTGAACGCCGCCAGCAGCGAGGTCCCCAGACTGATGATCTTGCCGTGGTCGTTGAGCCGGCGCCCGGCCTCCTGGATGAAGAAGTACGCCGCCTTGGAGTTGATGGCGAACATCTGGTCGTACTCGTCCTCGGTGGTCTCCAGGATCGGCTTGCGCAGCACCATCCCGGTCGTGTTGACCGCGACGTCGATCCCGCCGAAGGTGTCCACCGCGGTGTCGAACAGCCGCCGCACCTCGCTGACCCGCGTCAAATCGCCCTGCACGGTGATCGCCTGCGAACCGGCCGCCTGCACCGCCTCGACGGTCTCTCGAGCGTCACCGGCCGAGGAATCGCTGTGGTAGTGCACCACGACGTTCGCGCCGTCCGCGGCGAACGTCCTCGACAGCAACCCGCCCAGGTTCTTCTCGCCTCCGGCGATGACCGCGACCTTGTCCCGCAACGTCTGCTCAGCCATGACACGCTCTCCTGAAACCCGATATCGATACTGGTCAGCGACCTCCCCACGGTCGCACCAGCAACGTTATCCAGCATGCGTTCACGTTCGGAAACACAAACGAACTGTGCCCCCACAAAAGCACTGGATACCCCGGCTCACCAGCCACGAACCTGAGACGGGTGGGGCCGGAACACGTCGGAAACGGGCCGCGCTGACGTGGAACCGCACAGTTCGAAAGCCCGGGCACTATATGCACCACGACGTAGCGCGAGACAGGCCTCGACCAGGGCACGATGTGCCGAACTGAAGTTCCTAGCCTTCTTCTGGCCGCAGTCGGAGTGACGCGACGACTTCGAAGCCTCCCCCGGACCTGGGGCCGGTGCGTAGCGAGCCGCCGTAGGCCGCGACTCGTTCCTGCATGCCGATCAGCCCGTGGCCCTGATGACGCGTGGTCGCGTGGTGTGGCTCGTCGGGGGATGCTGCAGCGCCTCGCCCGTCGTCGCAGAGGTGTATCCGCAGCGTGTTCTCGTCGTGGTGGATTCGCAGGTGGACTTCGCTGACGCCCGGGCCCGCGTGTTCGAGGGTGTTCGTCAGTGCTTCCTGCACGATGCGATAGGCCGCCAGCCCCACTCCGGTGGGCGGCGTGTGGGGCGTTCCGTCGACGGTGAACTCGACGGGAAGTCCGGCTTGGCGCACCTGCTCGACCAGTTGGTCGAGTTGGTCGAGGCCTGGTTGCGGAGCGTGTTGCGCGTTCGGCTCGTCGCTGCGGAATATGCCGAGCATGCGACGCATTTCGGTCTGCGCGTAACGCCCGGTGGCCGCGATCGTGTCGACTGCCTGCCGGGCCTGGTCCGGGTTGGTCGTCATCGCGTATGTGGCGCCGTCGGCTTGCACGGTGATCACGCTGAGGCTGTGCGAGACGATGTCGTGCATCTCGCGCGCGATCCGGGCACGTTCCGTTGCCGCCGCGATGTGTGCCCGGTTGTCGCGCTCGCGTTCTGCCTGCGCGGCCCGTTCCCGCAGACTCGCCAGGTACGCCCGCCGGATGCGGACGCTGTTGCCCCAGATCCACGTGGAGCCGATGAGGATCGTGGACGGAATCAGTTCCATCGGCAGGCGCAGCCCACCCCCGGCCGACACGAACCACCGAGCGTACACGAACACGGTGCCGAGCTCCAGAATGACGGCCGCGAACGCCGCGTTGGGCCAACGGCATCGGGAGGCGACATTGTAGAGCGCGGCGAGTAGCACGAGGGTGGCCGGCAGCAGTCCCATGTCGAGCAGCCACTGCGCGAACGCCGCCCCCGATGCGATCACGAATGCGGTCGTCGGGCGTTCGCGCCGGATGAGCACCGGGCCGCACTGTCCGCCGGCCACCAGCAGCGCCATCCACCAGGTCGGGGCATCGGGCGCGCTGGCCGCGCTCGCGGTGCTGAGGATCAGCAGCGGCGCTGCGAGGGCCGTGTCGGCGAGCCGCGGGTGTCCACGTACCCAGGTGCCTACGGCGCTATACACGCCCGTCAGGCTACGTTTCGGCTGGAGGCGTGGCGTCCGGCTCCGGTCGGACATGCGGCTACTCCCCAGGTCGCACCCACACTGACCGCCAGCGGTGTGAACAGCTGATTCGGCATGCTCCTCAACGCGAATCCCTCACCCAGCCACATCGATGTCAGCGCAGGTGGTGGCTGTGGCCGACCGGAACTTAGTCGGTGCTACCGGGACCCGTCAGTGGTGAAGGCGATGGTGTCGTCGAGGCCCGACCGGTAGCCGTCGCTGGTGTTCACGGTGAGGGCCGGCAAGGCTCCGCGTCAGAGCGGGGTGAGGACGCAGAACTCGTTGCCCTCCGGGTCGGCGAGGCACGTCCACGGGACGTCGCCCTGGCCGAGGTCGATGTCGGTGGCGCCGAGCGTCCGCAGCTGGGCCACCTCCGCCGTTTGATCGTCACCGGGGTGAGGCCGGAGGTCGAGATGGACGCGGTTCTTCACCGTCTTCGCATCGGGTGTGCGGAGGAACTTCAGATACGGGCCGACGCCCTTGGCGGAGCGCAGCACCGCGTGATCGCCGGTGACCTCGTGCAGGGTCCAGTCCATCGCCTCCTCCCAGAACCGGGCCATGGTCCGCGGATCGGTGCAGTCGACCACCACTGCGGCGATCGGCCCGGTGTCCCGGTAGATCGTCCGGGGCTCCAGCACGCAGAACTCGTTGCCCTCCGGGTCGGCCAGGACCGTCCACGGGACGTCGCCCTGACCCACGTCGGCGGACGTCGCGCCGAGGTCCTGGAGGCGTGCGACCAGGTCCGCGTGATGGGCCGCGGAGGTGGTGGCGAGGTCGACGTGCACGCGGTTCTTCACCGTCTTGGGTTCCGGGACGGTAATGACGTCGACGCAGACGGCGACGGGGTCGGGGTAGACGGAACCCACGGGAGTGAGGTTGGTGACGATGCCGGGTTCCTCGACGGAAGCATTCCAGCCGAGCGCTTCCGCCCAGAACTGGCCGAGCGCGGAGTCGTCCCGAGCGTTCATCGCAATCTGCACAAGCCGCGTCGCCATGTCGCTGATCCTATACACGGGCGGATCAAGAAACCACCCGTATTCGCCTTCTGCAGGTGGGGGGCAAGGATCGGGAATCGGCCCGCTGCGAGCCGGTTGGCGGCCGAGGCGTGTCGGTGGCGCTGAGGGGTCGGGGGCTTGTCGAGGTTGGGCTGGATCCCCCGCACGGAGTCAGGTCGTGGCAGCGGGGCCGGGTGGCAGGTGGACGGTCATGATCAGGTGGCAGGTTTCGATACCCGCTCCGTGGTAGGCGTGTGGGGTGTCGGCGTCGGTCGAAAACGACCGGCGGGCCCCACCCCCGCGTCCCCGGTGGGGCCCGCTACTGGTCAGCGTCGCCCCGGGAGGCCTCAACGTTTGGTCTGTCACGGATCTTCCCCAGACCCCTGGGAGCAGTTCAGGATCTGGCGCCGAGCACGGTTTTCAGCTGGTGGTCGGTGTCGGCACACACCTGAGGGTCTTGCACGTCTACCACTCGGACCCGTGCCAGTGGCCGGAGCGTGGCTCACGGCACGAGGAAGGCGCTGTCGTGGGTGTCGGTGACGGCCATGTGTCCGGGGGCGTGCGCGAGGGCGAACGGGGGCTTCGAACGCATGACGGCTGCCTGCGGGGTAACGCCGCAGCCCCAGAACACCGGAACCTCGCCCGGCCGGATCTCGACCGCGTCGCCGAAATCGGGGCGATCCAGGTCGGTGATGCCGAGCTGTTCGGGCGAGCCGACGTGCAGCGGTGCGCCGTGCACGGCCGGGTAGCGCGCGGTCACGCGCACCGCCGTGGCCACGAGATCCGCCGGGATCGGACGCATCGACACGACCAGCGGCGCGTGCAGGGTACCGGCCGGACGACAGTTCCGACTCGTGCGATACATCGGAACGTTGCTGCCCTGTTCGAGGTGCCGGACGGGGACACCGGCCTGCAGCAGCGCGGTCTCGAAGGTGAAGCTGCATCCGATCAGAAAGCACACGAGGTCGTCCCGCCACAGATCGGTGACCTCGTCGCGTTCGGCGACGAACTCACCCTCGGAGTACACGCGGTAGGCGGGAAGGTCGGTGCGCAGGTCCCCGTCGAAGATCGACGTACGTGCCTCCCCGGGCTCGCTGACGTCCAGCACGGGGCAGGAGCGCGGGTTTCGTTGCGAGAACAGCAGGAAGTCGTAGGCGTACGCCCGAGGTAGGGCGATCAGATTCGCCTGGGTCCACCCGGCGCAGTACCCCGAGGTCGGCACGCGCAGCCCGGTCCGAAAGGCCTGCCGCGCCCGCGGTGGCGACATGTCGGCAGGGGAAGTCTTGGGGGGCTCGTTCATCGTTTGCCTCCGAGGCGGAATCTGATGCGCTGACCCGGTCTGGACTGTGCGGCTTGGTCGACGTGGGTGGCTCGCACGACCGCGATGACCGGGTACCCGCCGGTGGAGGGGTGATCGGCGAGAAACAGCGTCGGCAGGCCGTTGGGAGGGACCTGCAGCGCCCCGGTCACCATGCCCTCGCTGGGTAGTTCGGCGGTGTCGCGGCGGGGAAGTTCCGGACCCGCCAGCCGCATGCCGACGCGATTGCTGTCGGCGGTGACCTCGTACGGCCTGCTGACCAGCGTGTCCAGCGCTTCCGGGGTGAACCAGTCGTGCCGAGGACCGGGCACGATGTCGAGGGTGACCTCATCGATGGCGGGTGGGGCCACGGGGGCGATGTCGACGTGCGGATGCCCGTGCGGTGCGGGGCCGACCGGCAGAATCCGACCGGGGCCGAGCTGCTCGGGGCCGAGCCCGGCGAGTACGTCCGTGCTGCGCGACCCCAGGACCGGGTCCACGACGATTCCTCCGCGCACGGCGAGGTAGCTGCGCAGTCCACGCTCCGGCGTGCCGAGCCGGACTTCCGCGCCGCCGGGCACGCGCAGCGGCGCATTCGGCGCCTCACCGCGCCCGTCGATCGTGACCGGACAGGGCGCGCCGGTCACCGCGATCACCAGGTCACCGTGCGCGCGTACGGTCAACCCACCGAGGGTGACCTCGACGGCAGCGGCGGACTCGTCGTTGCCGCACAGACGGTTGGCCAGCCGCAGTGAACCCCGGTCGGCCGCGCCGGAGGTTCCCACGCCGATCCCGGACAGCCCCGGCCGTCCGAGATCCTGCACCGTGGACAGCGGGCCCGTGGCAAGCACCTCCACAGTGGATCGGGTCATGCGGTGGCCTCCTCGAAGCGAACCCGTACCCCGGGACGCAGCAGCGCGGGCGGATCACGGTCGACGCGCCAAATTTCCAGGTCCGTGCGGCCGATGAGCTGCCAGCCACCCGGTGACGTGCGCGGATAGATGCCGGAGAACTCCCCGGCGAGTCCGACCGCACCGACTGGTACCCGGGTGCGTGGCTCGGCCCGGCGTGGAACCACGAGTCGGGAGTCGCCGCCGCTGAGGTAGCCGAAGCCGGGTGCGAACCCACCGAAGGCCACCCGCCACTCGGTGCCGGTGTGCGCCTCGACCACCTCCCGCTCGGTCAGCCCCGTCAGTCGCGCGACCTCGGCGAGGTCCTCGCCGTCGTAGACGACCGGAACTCGCAGCAGCCCCCGTTCCTGCTGCCCGCCGTGCGAGGGCCGGGTGGCCTGCACGGCGTCCTGAACTTCGGCGATGTCGGCCGTGTCCGGATCCACGCGCAACAACAGAGTGCGTGCGGCAGGCACCAGATCGACCACCCCAGGTGGCCGGTCGGCGTCCAGAGCGGCGTACAGCGCCAGCACCTCGTCGAGGTCCCGCAGTTCGACGAGCAGGCCGGAGTCGGCACACGGCAGCATTCGCATGGTCACGTGTCTCCGGTGAACGGGACCAGCAGCGCACCCTCGTCGATCAGCCTGTTGCGCACCGCCTGAGCCACGGCGGCGGCGTCCGGGGTGTCACCGTGCACGCAGATCGAGTCCGCCTCCACCCGAATCCGCGACCCGTCAACGGCCTCGATCGGTTCCCCACGCACCATTCGCACGCACCGCTGGGCGATGTACTCGGGATCGTGCAGCACTGAACCGAGTTCTCGCCGCGAGACCAGCGTGGCCTCCGGTGTATAGGCGCGGTCGGCGAAGGCCTCCCGGCACACCCGCAGCCCGGCGTTCTCGGCCATCCGCAGCCACTCGGATCCGGGCAGGCCCAGCGCGACCAGGCCGGAGTCGTACCGGACCACGGCGTCGACGACCGCCGCGGCCTGTTCGGAGTGGTGCACGATCGCGTTGTACAGCGCCCCGTGCGGTTTGACGTAGCGCACCTCGCTGCCCGCCACGCGGGCGAACCCCGCCAGAGCTCCGATCTGGTAAAGCACGTCGTCGGTGAGTTCGGCCGGCGCCACGTCGATGAACCGCCGCCCGAAGCCGGCCAGGTCCCGGTAGCCGACCTGCGCGCCGATCGCCACGCCCAGCGTCGCGGCTCGTTCGCAGGCTCGCCGGATCGCTCCCGGGTCTCCCGCGTGGAAACCGCAGGCTACGTTTGCGCTGGTCACGACGGTCAGCAGCGTCGCGTCGTCGCCCAGTTCCCAGCGGCCGAAGCTTTCGGCCAGATCCGCGTTGAGATCCGTGCGCATCGTGTTACCGCCTTCCCGGTCCCTCGGGTCGAGTCAGGTCCACAGAGCGGCGATGCCGCCGAGCGAATTGGCACCCAGATACAGCGTCAGCAGCCAGGCCGCCACACCGAGCACCAGCAGCCACCGGGGATAGCGATAGCCCCCGAGCAGGTCCTGGCGGCGTAGCGCCACCCACATCAACACTCCGAAGCCGACGGGCAGGATCAGCCCGTTCAGTGCTCCGGCCAGCACCAGCAGCGTGGTCGGTGCCTGATTCAGCAGCAGGAACACCGCCGTGGACAGCCCGATGAATCCCACGACCAGCCAGGAACGGAAACGTTCCAGCGTCGGGGAGAAGGTCACCACGAACGAGACCGAGGTGTAGGCGGCGCCGATGACGGAGGTGATGCCGGCTGCCCACAGGATCATGCCGAACAGCCGCAGCCCCACCGCACCGGCGGCGTGCTGGAAGGCGTCGGCCGTGGGGTTCTGCGTTGCCAGAGTGACACCTCCGGCGACCACGCCGAGCAGCGCCAGGAACAGCACCATCCGCATCACGCCGGTCAGCACCATCGAGATGATCGAGCTGCGGCTGATCTCGGCGACGCGGTCGGGGCCTGTGACTCCAGTGTCGACGAGCCGGTGAGCCCCGGCGTAGGTGATGTAGCCGCCGACGGTGCCGCCGACGAGTGTGGTGATCGCCAGAAAGTTGATCTCGTCGGGCAGCACCGCCTGGCGCAGCGCCGCACCGACGGGTGGGTCGGAGACGATCGCCACGTAGGTGGTCAGGGCGATCATGGCCACGCCGAGTACGACGACCAGGCGATCCATGGCCAGCCCGGCACGTTTGCTCAGGAAGATCGCGATCGCGATGACCGCCGAGACCGCACCTCCGATCTTGGCGTCGAGCCCGAACAGCGCGTCCAGCCCCAGCGAGGTGCCCCCGATGTTGCCGACGTTGAACACCAGACCGCCGAACACCACGAGGGCGGCCATCACGTACCCCAGGCCCGGCAGCACCCGGTTGCCCAGGTCCTGGGCGCGGGTTCCCGAGACACCGATCACCCGCCACACGTTCAGCTGCACGGCGATGTCCAGCAGGATCGACAACACGATCGCGAAGGCGAACGCCGCACCGAGCTGGACGGTGAACTGCGTGGTCTGGGTGATGAAACCGGGCCCGACGGCGCTGGTGGCCATCAGGAACACCGCCCCGAGCAGCGTGCTGCGTGTGGCTGCCGCCTTGGTGCTTGCCGTGGTATCGCTGCCCATGGCTTCTCCTGTCGCGGTCGAACTTGGCGTGCGAACGCGGCTCGTTGTCAATGTGACCCCGACAACCTATAAGATTGTTGAACAATACTGCAATACTCTTGCTGAACCTTTTTCTCGTAGACTGGGCGCGTCGATCACTTTCGAGCGTGTGAGGAGCGCGATGACCACCACGGGTACGTGGGTCGATCAGCTCGCCGCCGACCGGTCACTGCTGGACCGTGCGAGCACGGCCGAGCGCGTGGCCGAGGTGCTGCGGCAGCGCATCATCGAGGGGGTGCTGGCGCCCGGCACACGGCTGTCCGAGGAAAGCGCCGGCCGGGCGTTGGCGGTCTCGCGCAACACGCTGCGCGAGGCGTTCCGGCTGCTGGCCCACGAGCAGCTGCTGGTGCACGAGCTGCACCGGGGGGTGTTCGTACGAGTGCTGTCCGCCGACGACGTCGTGGACCTCTACCGCATGCGGCGGCTGCTGGAAACCGGCGCGGTGCGCCACGCCGCGCAGGCGGGTCCGGAGCTACTCGCGGCCGTCGAGGAGGCCGTCGGTGCCGGTGAGCGTGCCGCCGAGGCCGAGCGCTGGTGGGAGGTGGGCACCGCGAACATGCGCTTCCACCAGGCACTGGCCGCGCTGGCGAGCAGCCCGCGGGTGGACGAGACGATGCGCCAGCTGCTGGCAGAGCTGCGCCTGGCGTTTCACGTGATGTCCCGGCCACGGGAGTTCCACGAGCCCTACCTGGAACTCAACCGCGTGATCGCCGAGCTGATCGGCGCCGGAAAGGCACACGAGGCGGCCGACCGCCTCGACGCCTACTTCGACACCGCCGAAACCCAGCTGGTGGAAGCCTACCGGTCCTACGGTTCGTAACCGACCGCCTCGACGCCTACTTCGACACCGCCGAAACCCAGCTGGTGGAAGCCTACCGGTCCTACGGTTCGTAACCGACCGCCTCGATCCGGCCTGACGCGACGGCGATAGGCTGGCTCAGCCACCGTTGAAGGCCGGACAAGTACTCGTCTCCGACGCTGTGACCAGCTACGATGCCCACCTGTATGCCCATGAGGGCACGATCCGGGCCCGGCATCTGGAAGCCCAGACCGAGCAGGCGTGGCGTCTGACACTGGTGACCAACGCCGTGGTGGCCCGGACGACCGAGTACTACGGCCTGGCGGTGGAGTCGATGCGTCGCTCCGGACGACGCATCGACGACGAGGTCCTGGCCCACATCTCTCCAGCGCACAGCGAGAACGTCAACTTCTTCGGTGCTATCGACGTCGAAGGCGAGCTCGCCCAGCTCGGCCCCACCGGCTACCGGCCACTGCGCATCGGCGACACCCTCTTCTGATGCGAACACACGTGTGTCCGTAAGCGGATCGGTCACGAGACATCAGTCGGGTGTGGTTCGCGGGGCGGAACGGCTTGAGCTCATCCGGTGCTGTTGTGGACTGACTCCGCGTGATCGCTTGAAGGCGGCGCTGAGCGCGAACGCGTTGTTGTAACCGACCTGGTGGGCGATCGATTCGATCGGGGCCTCGGTGTTGCTGAGGAGGTCGGCAGCCAGGTCGAGGCGCCAGTCGGTGAGGTAGGCGATGGGAGGGGTACCGACGAGGTTGGTGAAGCGGCGGGCCAGCGTCGCTCGGGATACCGCGGTCCGCCTGGCGAGCGCGTTCACGGTCCAGGGATGGCTGGGGTCGCCATGGATGAGCCGTAAGGCGGGTCCCACGACGGGATCGCCGTGCGCTTGGTACCAGGCCGGTGCCGCGGCGTCGGGCCGGGTGAACCAGGCGCGCAGGACGGCGACCACGAGTAGATCAAGAAGTCGGTCGAGGACGAGGTCCTGGCCCGGCTCGTCGCGCGCGATCTCCTGCGCGAACAGCGATACCAGCGCGGACTCGGCATGAAATTCCTTGGGTATGACCAGGAGCGGCGGTAAAGCGCTGAGCAGCCACGCCGCGATCTCGCTGGGTTCGCGGTACTTGCCGATCAGCAGCATCGACGACCCGTCCACGTCGGCTCCGGCGGGGCCTACACCATTGACCCAGGTGCGCACACCGTTGTCGGCAGTCGTATGGAGCTGAGCCCCGGCCGCGGTCGTCCGCCTGGGTCCAGGGTGGATGATCACGTCGACCGGTGTGCGGAGATCGTCGGTGAAGGTGAATGGGTCCGGGCCGCGCATCATGGCGATGTCGCCCGAGTCCAGCAGCACCGGATCACCGGCGTCGGGCACGACCCAGGGCGCCCCGCGCGCAACGGTCACCACGCTGAGCGGCGCACTGTCCCGAACGTGCACGGACCAGGGCGGGCTCTGAACGGTCCGCAGCACGAACGCGCCCCGTGCCCTGGCTCCGCTGAGCAGGCTGGTCAACGGTTCCACCGCTACAGCGTAAGACGCACGATTATGGATCTGCGAGCCTCGCGCATAGTCGCAGGCCCCGGCACGCTGGTGGACTGGTGGGCATGATCGCTGCCACGCCGACGACATTGGTCCTTGCGGGGACAGGCAAGACGGGACGCCGGGTGGTGACCGGGCTCACGGCACGCGGGGTGCCGGTACGGGTCGGCTCACGGCGCGCGGAGCCGCCGTTCGACTGGCAGGACGAGACCACGTGGGCACCGGCGCTGCGCGGTGTGGACAGGGCCTACGTCGCCTTCTATCCGGATGCGGCGTTTCCCGGCGCCGCTCACCGCATCAGTGCCTTCGCCGACCTGGCGGTGGTCTCCGGCGTCCAGCGACTGGTCCTGCTCGCCGACCGCGGCGCCGGCGAGGCGCAGCGGTGCGAGCAAGCGGTACGCGACTCGGGGGCCGAGTGGACCATCGTGCGGGCGGGTTTCATCACCCAGAACTTCAGCGAGGCGTTCCTGGCTGAACTGGTCCGGGCCGGCGTGGTCACGCTTCCAGCGGGCCACATCGCGGAACCGTTCACCGACGCCCAGGACATCGCCGACATCGCCGTCGCAGCACTGACCGAGGACAGTCACCGCGGCCAGGCTCTGGACGTGACAGGACCCCGGCTGCTCACCTTCACCGAGGCCGTCGCCGAGATCGCCAGAGCGACACGCAGGGAGGTGCGCTACCAGCCGGTCACACCCGCGCAGTTCGTTTCGTCCCTGACCGATCGAGGTGTACCAGCCGAATACGCGACGCAACTGGCTGACCTCATGGTCGAGGTCTTCGACGGCCGCAGGGCCAGCGTGACCGACACCGTCCATCGCATTCTCGGCCGGTCACCCCACGACTTCACCGACTACGCCCGCAACACCGCCGAGACGGGAGTCTGGGACACCCACGCGAGATCCTCCGGTGCGAGCTGACCCGCTTGGAGATCGGCGCGCGACTCGACCAACCCCGACATGGCCACCGCTCGTCACAGCCGGTATCGCCAGCTTCAGGCGCTCACCATGTGGTTGACAACCTACCCCGCCCCACCCCTCGCGTCGTGGCACTCTCACTGAGCCATCGCTCGGTGCGACGAGGTGGTCACCATGCGGCGTCGGGGTGAGGTGGTTCGGGATGCTGACCGGAGGCGAAGCGTGTAGCGGCGGTGAGATCGAGGCGAACTACGTCGACACCCACGGCGCCAGCGTCGTCGGCTTCGCCTTCACCGAATCGGTGATCTCGGTTTGGCGCATCCAGCACAACGCGGCCAACAGCGTCAGCCGCACCTCGCGGGGGCTGTCCCGCAGGGTGAACACCCCCCGCCGGGCCCACCCTCTCCGGTGGTCAGCCGCGAGCCGCCCGCAGCACCCGCTCGACCGTGTCCAACGCCTGATCGACGTTGTCGACGAGATTCATCATCTCCACGAAAGCGTGGTCGACATCGGTGTCGCGTTCCGCCCGCACGACGGTGTCGACAACACCGTCCAGCGCCTCGGTCGTCATCGGGTAGACACGCAACACCGCCCCCAGCGCCGCCGGATCACGCCCCGCCTCACCGGCCAACCGCCGGATCCGGCTCATCGGCCCGTTGACCGCCTCGGGATCGAATTCGTCCGCACCCGGCACGTGCAGCGGTAGCCACCCGTCGGATCGCCGGGCGACACGTTCCACGGCCGCGCCGGCGAAACCCGCCAGGTACACCGGTGGACGCGGACGCCGATCCGGCTTGACGTCGACGTGGGTGGACGGCACGGACCAGTACTTCCCGCCGTACTCGACGGGATTGTCCGACCACCACGCGAACAGCGCGTCGAGGCACTCGTCCAGCCGACCCCCGCGCTGGCTCATCGGCACACCGGCGGCCTCGTACTCCTCCGGCGACCACCCCGTACCGAACCCCGGCACCAACCGGCCACCGCTGATCCGATCGATCGTCGTCAACGACCGCGCCAGCACGGCGGGCGAATACCACGGGGCGATCAGGACGTTGGCGCCGATCTCGACGCGCTCGGTGACCGCCGCGGCAGCCGACATCAGGGCGAACGGATCCAGCACGGAGCGGAAGGCGTCGGGAATCGTCTCCCGGCCGCCGTAGCCGACGGTGGGATTTACCGCCGCCAGCAGCCGATCACCGACCCAGAGACTGTCCGCGCCCAGTCGCTCCGCCTCCCGCGCGAAGCGCACGAGCTCACCGGTGTCCCCGGCGACCGGGCCGAACTGCGGCAACGTGAAACCGATCTTCATACGGGAAGTCCCTTCCGTACACCGGCCCACGGCTCCGCCGTCCCGGTCGAGGCACAGTCGATCTCACGGTAGCCGCTGACGTAAGAACAACGACATACCTACGGCGACGATCGCCACGAGCGTGCCCAGTGCCAACCACGACTTGCTCGCGTCGGTGCGCTTGACCTCGTAGCCGATCTGCTTGCCCAACGTGTCGTAGACCCGCCGAAGCTGTTCGGCACTGGCGGCCTTGTGGAACTCCCCGCCGGACAGCTCCGCGATACGCCGCATCGCCTCGTCGTCGACCTCGACCGGCTGCCGCTCCCCCTGAATGCGAATGGTCCCGTACCGGGTGCCGAACGAAATCGTCGAGATCGGGACATGAGCCTGCTTCGCCGCCCTGGCCTGCGTATACGCCCCCCGAGGAGCCGTGGGACTACGCGGAATGGTCTGGCCCCCGTCGGCCATGAGCACGATCCGCGCGGGAGGCGCCCCCTGCGCACCTCCCACCATCCTGCCGAAGGACTGGATCGCCATCATCGAGGCCTTGATGCCGTCACCGGTAGCGGTGGCCTCCGACAACCGCAAACTGTCGATGGCCTGCTTGACCTTCGTGCGGTCCCGAGTCGGCGGCACCATGACCGTGGCGGTACCGGCGAACGACACCAACCCCAGATTGATCCCCGAAGTGAGCTTGTCCGCGAACTCCTTGGCCGCCTGCTTGGCCGCGGCCAACCGGCTCGGACGAACGTCCTCGGCCATCATCGACAACGACACGTCCATGGTCAGCATCACGGTCGCCCGGTTCCGCGGGACACGCTGCTCCGCCGTCGGACCGGCCAGGGCCACCGTCAACAGCACCAACGACACCCCGAGCAGCGCCACCGGCACGTGCTTGGACCAGCCCTGACTCCGCGGAGCCACCCGATCGAGCAGTTCGAGATTGCTGAACCGCAGCGTGTCACGCCGCCGCCTGCGCAGGGACCACACATACCCCACGGCCAGCGCCGCCACCACCAGCAGCAGCAGGAACCAGCCCGGTGCGGTGAATCCGGAAAAACCCAACATCACGCCACTCCCCCGGACCAGCCCCGCTTGCGGGCCATCACGAACCGAACGATGTCGGCGACCCAGTCCGAATCCGTCCGCAACACCAAATGAGCACAGCCCGCGCGCCGCAATGCGGTGGCCACCTCCTCGCGATGCGCCGCGGCAGCCGCCGCGAACTCACGCCGCAACAACGGAGTGGTCCGCACCTCCCGCTGCTTGCCCGTCTCCGGGTCCGACAACACCACCGTGCCGACGTCCGGCAGCTCGAGATCACGCGGATCGATCACCTCGATCGCCAACAACGAGTGCCGCCCGGACAACCCCCGCAACGCTCGCTGCCATTCCGTCGAACCCAGAAAGTCGGAAACGACCACAGCCAGACCCCGCCGCCGCGGCGGCCGGCGCAAGGACTCGACCAGCGCACCCAAGTCTCCCCGCGTGCCCTCGTCGGCGCGCGGGAACTCCGCGACCCGCCGCAACACCGCCCCCGAGTGAGCGGACCCGCCCGCGGCGGGCACCCGGTGCCGGGACTGCCCGTTGTCCACCACCGCCCCGATCCGGTTGCCCCCACCGCCGGTCAGGTACGTCACCGCCGCCAACCCGGCGATCGCCAACTCCCGCTTGTCGCAGGCCGCCGTGCCGAAATCCAGACTGGGCGAGAGATCCATCCCCACCCACGTCTCCAACTCCCGGTCGGCGATGCTCTGCCGAATGTGCGGCTCGGTGGTACGAGCCGTCACCGACCAGTCCATCCGCCGCACGTCATCACCGGGCTGATACCTCCGGGCCTCACCCGGCTCGGTGCCGGGGCCGGGAACCAACCCCAGATGATTCCCCTGCAACAGCCCGTCCAGCCGCCCCCGCACCGTCAACTCCAGGGTGCGCAACGCGGCCTGCAACCGTCCACTGTGCAAAGCCGGCGGCGACCAGGACGGCCGCTGCTGCTCGGATGCCGACACGACTGCCTGGCTCCTCACTGACGATGGGGGGCACCGGCCGGTGCCTGCCCGTACGGCGCGGGCTGGCCCGGAGCCTGGGACTGCGGCCGCGCGGAAACCTGGGGCAACGGAACCGTCTGCAACACCCGGTTGACGATGTGATCGACCGGAACCCCGTCGGCCAACGCGTCGTAGGACAACACCAGGCGATGCCGCAGCACGTCGGGAACCACGTCGACCACGTCCTGCGGCAGCACGTAGTCACGTCCCCGCACCAGCGCCAACGCCCGCGCGGCGGCGACGACACCCAGACTGGCCCGCGGCGAAGCGCCGAAGGAGACCCAGCCGGCGATGTCGGAAAGCCCGTGCTCGTTCGGCGTCCGGGTGGCCATCACCAACCGGACCACGTAGTCGACCAGCGCATGATGCACGAACACCGTCGAGGCCACTCCCTGCAACCGGATCAGCTCCGCCGGTTCCAGCACCGAGTTCGGCTCGGGAACGGCCGCGCCCATCCGGTAGATGATCTCGCGTTCCTCCTCTGCCGAGGGGTACTCGACGAGCAGCTTGAACAGGAACCGGTCCCGCTGGGCCTCCGGCAGCGGATAGACGCCCTCGTTCTCGATCGGGTTCTGCGTGGCCAACACCAGGAACGGGTCCGGGGTCGGATAACTGGTCCCCGCCAGCGAGACGTGACGCTCGGCCATGACCTCCAGCAGCGCCGACTGCACCTTCGCCGGAGCCCGGTTGATCTCGTCGGCGAGCACGAAGTTGGCCAGCACCGGACCGAGCTCGACGTCGAACTGCTCGCTGCTCTGCCGGTAGATCCGGGTGCCCAGCAGATCGGCGGGAACCAGGTCCGGGGTGAACTGCAACCGCGAGAACGACCCGCCCACCACCGAGGCGAAGGTCTCCACGGTCAGGGTCTTGGCGATGCCCGGCACGCCCTCGAGCAGGACGTGGCCCTTGGCCAGCAGCCCCACCAGGATGCGCTCCACCAGTCGATCCTGGCCCACGATCACGCGCTTGATCTCGAACACCGTGCGTTCGAGCAGCTGCGCGTCCCGGGCCGGTGTGGTGACCCGCTCCTCCGGGACGGACGTCGTCCCGTCACCTTGGAACCCCTCGCCCTGCCCGGGATCGGTCACTGGAGCAACCTCCTGTCGAAGGAAACGAACGTCGGATCGAGACCACCGGCGTCATCGCACTGTCGACCAAGATCCTGGCACGCCCGAGCGCTGTGCGTACGCGGGGGCATCGACCCGCTTGCTCCCAGTCAATCGCATTTGCGGTGTGTCTGCTGTGAAGCTTGTCCTTGCTTGTTTTCGCGGGTGTTGTTGTGTGGTTTGATTTTAGCCAATACTGAAATTATGCATACTTCAAATATTAGCGTCTGCAATGTTTTCCGAGACCAAACATCAGAGCTCCAGGTCTAGACCCCTGGGGGACCAATGGGCGGAAATCCGGCGTTAAGCTCGGTGAGCGCTGGTCAGATGGCTGCAGAGGGTGGTGCGGGGCACTCCGTAGAGGTCGGCGATCTGTTGGACGATCCAGGCACGGGAGTCGTACTTGGCTTGAGCATCGGTGGCCTGCGCGGCCGACGGCTTCGGCTTACGACCACCTTTGCGACCCCGAGCACGGGCCGAAGCGAACCCTTCGCGGGTGTTGGCCTGGGTGATGTCCTTCTGGAACTCGGGGTCTGAGTAGCAGGCCCCGTACTCCTGAAGCTGTCCTGAGGGGCAGAGTAGAGCGGAACTATTCGTCGGTGAGAAGTACCGAGTCGAGGGCGTGGGCGCGGTCGGCGGCCGAAGAGCGGGTGTAGACGCGGGTGGAGTCGAGTTTGGCGTGGCCCATGAGGTCGGCGACGGTGACGACGTCGACGCCGCCTCGTAGCAGTTGCGTGCCGAAGGTGTGCCGCAGTGTGTGTGGATGTACCCGTGCCTTGCCCGCGTGGGGGCCGGCGTCGTGCACGAGCCCGGCCGCTAGGGCAATGGCGCGGACGACGGTGTTGACGCTGCGTACGCTCAGGCGTCCACCGCGGTGGTTGAGCCACAGCGCCGCTGACTCGCCGGCGGCGGGCCAGTCTGGTCGTTCGTCGAGCCAGACGCGCAGGGCCTCGCGGGCGGTACGGTGCAGTTGCACTTCGCGGTAGGTGCCGCCGTCGCGGCCCTTGCCAGCGCGCACGATGACCTTGCCTCGGCGGGTGGAGATGGGCACGTCGGTGATGTCGAGTTGGGCGAGCTCGTCGGCGCGCAGGCCTGTGTACAGCAGCACCAGTACCACTGCGCGGTCCCGTGCCGAGGGATGGCGTTGTACGGCGCGCAGGAAGCGGCGCTGTTCGCCTTCGTCGAGTGCTTGCGGCGCGGTGGCCGGTTGCTGCTCACGGCGGGCGAGCGGGCGGCCCAGCCCGAGGTGGTGGGTGTAGAAGTGGTCCAGCGCCGTGAGCATCGCGTTGATCGTGGTCGGCTTGGCCTTGCGGACGGTTTTGAGGTGGGCGCGGTAGTCGCGCACGGCGAAGTCGCGGGCGTGGGCCTCGGCCAGCGGATCACCGTCGAGGGTGGCGGTCTCGGCGAGCCAGCTCAGGAACCCGGCTACGCGGGAGGCATACGCACGGCGGGCGCCGTCGGAGAGGTCGGCCCGTGCCAGCGCGGTCCGGTAGCCGGCAAGGACCCGGCTCAGGCGTGCGCCCGACGTTGTTGCGGGGAGGGGCTCAGCCACGGGTCTCCCTGATATCGGAAGCGATTCGGTGACAGTGGAGCCTCGATACTACCCTGATATCGGAAGTGTCCTGCTAGGGTGGCTTCCGATATCCAGCGGTATCGGAATCGGTGCCGTGTGGGGCGCGACAGGAGGTGCCAGCGCCGATGCGTATTACCGCGGTCATCGTCGGCCTCGCGGTGGTGGTCGGCGCGGTCGGCTACTTCGTCGGAGGCCAGTGGATCGCTCCGATCCAGAACCGCGCAGTGAGCATCTGCGCTGAACTGGGCGGCTACGACAGTGGCGGCAGCGTGTCCTGGCGCGTGGGGGTCCCGGCCGGCTGGGTCTGTCACCACCCTGGAGGCCAGACCTTCCTGGGCTGGACCGCTCCCTTCGAGGAGTCCTACTACCACACCCCTACCCGGTGATCTCTGGCTGATCGGTGAGGCCTCGAAAAACGTCTCGGGGCCGAGCAAGCTCTGCTCGGCCCCGAGATAGGTGCGTAGGTCAGGGTCGTGTGCTGGTGGGGCGCGTTCCTACCGGACAGACGGGCCAGTCGGGAACGCAGATGACCCAGGCGGGATGGATGTCCTGCGTCGCGTCGGCGAAGATGCAGAACGTGCCGTGACACTGACCGGGGATGCGGTGGCCGCGTTGGCCTTGCAACTTGGCCCAGTCATTCCGGGTGTTGCCCGCGCCGGTGCGGATGTAGTTGCTGTACTGGAAGTTCGCCTGAAGCTTGAGCGCATCGGAAGTGCCGATCGTGAGGTACCGTTCGCCGGCTGGGTCATCGAAGGTGGTGTCCAGGTAAGCATCCGGCATGGTCGACGACCAGTAATCGGCGTAGCTGCCGAAAAAGTGCTGGCCATCGTAGTTGTTGATGGCGAAGTCGTGCTCATAAGTGACGTTGGGACCGTGGCACTTGAGGTTGGCCAGGTTCGCAGGGGTCCAGCCGAAGTCCAGCGTCAGGTTCCGCAGGTTCAGGCCGTCGACGTTCATACCGATGGCGTCGCTGACCGGTACGAAGTTCGGCGCACACTGAGCAGCGGTCGACGTGTCGGCTGTGCTCGTGCGGGTATTCGCCGTTGCGGGAGCGGTGGGTTGGGCCGTGCTACCGCGTTGGAGCAAACGCTGGACACTGGCCGATTCGCGGGCACCAGAGACCTTCGCCCGCGTAAACGCGACCTCACCGTTCTTCAGAGCTTGCTGGGCGGAGACGAGCAGGCCTGTGGTGGCCGGCGCGGGATTCGCTTCGGCTCGTTCGGAAGCCAGCTGGGCGGCCAGCCCGTCTTGGAGCTGACGCCGGGCGGCCTCGGCGGCTCTGGGGCCGGCCTGCAGGCCAATCCCGACAGTGAGATCCGCGGGCTGGCCCGGAAAGACCGTGACCAGCTGCACCCTCCCCAGCGCAGGGTCGGACAGATAGGAGCCGACCTCGGTGGTCGTCAACGGCTCCGAGAAACGCACCTGCAGCGGAGCACCTGTTGCCTCGGTCGGAGATTGCGGTGCGGCAGACGAAGGTGCGGACGACGTTGCTGTCGCAGGCACCGCCGCCAGGGACACAGCCAGTGCGGCGGCACCGACGACGGCGCCGAGACGATACGGACGCATCGTGAAGTTGTTCACCCCATGACAAGACGCTGTGGTATGTGAAGAAGTTTCACTACATCGGATCACCGCGTGGATAAATACCGCCATTGGAGTGATACATGTGCGTGTGTAGTGGAGAAGCACTGTGGAGCGGGGACTCGATATCCCTCCATGCTTCCACCACCAGGGCCTCCGGCGAGCTAGTTGGCCAGCTCCAGACATCGGTCCATGTCCAGCTGAAAGCGTCCATAGGGGTTGATGTTGGACCAGAACAGCGGGCTCAGGGCGCGGCGCTCGTGGGGGCCGAGGAGTTCGTCCCAACCGGGGCTGTCGAGGACGTGTTGCAGCAGCAGGGTGTTGACGTGCACCAATGCCGACTGAAGTAGGTGCAGGGCGAGCATGGAGACTTCGGCGGACTCCCGATCAGGGCCGGTGAGCTCGCTGTTTTTACCGTAGAAGATCACGCCGTTGCCGGAGTTCCAGTTCTCCACGACCTGCAGCCCGCCGTGGATCTCGCGACGCAGGGCTTCGTCGGCGAGGTAGTCGCAGGCGAAGATGGTGCGCACCGCTCGGCCCAGTTCTTCCAGGGCTTGGTAAGTGGGGTGTTTGGGTCCACCGCGGGTGAATCGGCGCAGGATCGACTCGGATTCGGCCGTACCCAGGCGCAGTGCGGTAGCGTATTTGATCATTTGGTCGTACTGCTGGGCGATGAGGTCCCATTTGATCGGCCGGGTGGTCACCGGGCCCAGGTGGGCGTAGGCGACGCCCTCGTCGGGCTGGTACAGCCGGATGGAGCCGATGTTTTTCAGCCGGGGCAGCAAGCGGAAGCCGAGTAGTTCGGTGAAGGCGAAGCCGACCACCGACGCGCCGTGGGTGTCGACGTAGTTCGCGTCGATCTCGGCGGTGGTGCAGTGCCGCAGCAACCCCTCGATCATCGCCGCGACCTCCGAGGAGGAACAGCTTTTGAGCTGGGAGTAGATGCAGGTGTGCTGGCGTTCGACGTGCCAGTAGATCATCACCCCGGGTCCGCCGTAGCGCTGGTGCCACTCGGTCATCAGGTTCGACTCCCACGAGCCGAACTTCTTCGAATCCGACGCGCAGGCGGTGCCCTGGCCCCACCATTGCGGGTCACGGGCGTCGAACGTGGCGCCCACGAGCTTGGCCACGGCCGCCCGGAGATTGTCGCGGGTGAGGAAGTGCCGCCGCACGTGCCGCAGCTCGCGCTCGGTCTCGCCGTGGTCGCCGGTGGCCACGAGCTTACGGATACCGATATTGGTGCCCAGCGCGAACAGCACCAGCAGCAACCGGCGCCGCAGCGTGTCGCGGTCGAGATTCTCGCGGGAGGCCACCGAGGTGAATTCGCTGGTGAACTCGGTGAGGAAGTCAGCGTCTTTGAGGACGTCGAGCAGGTCCATCGTGCCCCACCGGCGGGTGACTTCCTCCTTGACCGCGGTCAGGGTGCGGGGCTCCGGTAGCGGGTCGAGTTTGGGCACCGTGGTCCACGGCTCGCCGCGGCGCCGCGTAATCCGCACTCCGCCGGTGGTGCCCTGGGCCAGGGCGGTGTCGTAGCGGTCCAGTGTCGCGGTCATGCGCTGCTTGAGGTCGGCGACGAAGGTCTCGGCCTCGCGGGGTTTGCGCAGCGCCTCGTAGTGCACGTCGCGGGTAGATTCGAAGTCGGCTGGCAGGTCGTCCTCGGGATTGCGCCACTGATTCCCGCCGGCCACGTAGACCTCGCGGCGTCGCAGCGCCTCCCGCAGCGACACCAGCACGCACAGCTCGTACGGGATGCGCTCGATCCGGCCCTTCTCGTCGACCACCGCCTCACGCCAGGCTTTCGGCACCACTCCCTCGACCGGCACCGACTCCTCGCCAGCGTAGAAGCGGACCTTGCCATCGACATCGCGATAGCGCTGCAACAGCTCCAAAGCCTGCATGATCGGCCGGTAAGCGGTGTTGTTGCAGCGAAAATCCAGCGCGGCCAACAGCGGCGGCAACATCCGCCGATAGTGGTTCGAATACGAGCCCCGCAGCACCGTGCGCACCCGAGACCGAAACGCCTGCTCGGTGGCCTTGGCCTCTTTGACCAGCTCCTGCAGAGTCTTCTCGCCGACGACCGGATACAGCGGTGCGCACCTGCTCATCCGGCTGCTCCAGCGCCGTCTCGGCCATCCGAAACAAGATGCCCTCCTTGCCCCGCACCCGACGCAGATCGTCGGTGAGCTCGTGCTCGACCTTGCGATCCGCCTTCGTATTGATCTTGTGCACAAGTCTGATCAGCAGGTCCACCAGCGCATCAGTGATCTCGCTTTGGCGCATCCAACACAACGCCGCCAACAGCGTCAGCCGCACCTCGCGTGGAGAATCCCGCAGGTCGGACGGGTACGAGCGCATCGCCCGCGCCCGCCAGGCGGCCACCAGCTTCTCCGAGGCATCGGTGAACAACCCGTCCGGCAGCCCCAGCTGGCGCACCGCCGTCAGCTTGTCAATCTCGGCCAGCACCGTCTCCAACCCAACCTGGCCGGGATCGGCTTTCAACTCCGCCAACAGACCCCGACGCGAGGAATCCTCGTCGGCAACCAGCGCCTCCAGAGCGGCCACACACGCCTCGGGCAACCGCTCGACGGTGCGCTGGCAAAACCGCTGCTCGAACGTCGACCGAGCCGAGCCAATGATGCGGTCCAACCGGCCCGGCGGCTCGATCCCGTCGGCCCGACACCGCACCAACACCGCCTGCCGCAACCGGTCCTCACGCAGCTCGACCGGGCAGACCTCATCGGCCAACCACCCAGCCAGCTTGTCCTCATCACCCCGGGAGAACTCGCGGAAACCGAACGCGGCCCGGACCTGCGCCCGATGCTCCTTGATCGACCGCGAACGCCACGAGTAGTGGCCGAACACCTCGGCATCCACGCCGACCTGCTCAGCGACGTAGCCGACCGCTTGTGGTGGGACTTCCTCGGCATAGCGTGGGAACCGCGCCTCGATCTCGAAGAACTTCAGCAACAACGCGAACCCGAGCCGGGTCGCCCCGGACTTGTTGCCCACCAGACGCCAGTCATCGCCAGCCAGCGTCCACGACTCCACCAGTTCATCTGAGGCCCACTCGCGCTGCACACGCGCACGCTATCGAGCCTCCAGGCCAGCATCTCACCGGGATCGTTCTACTTT
This sequence comes from Halosaccharopolyspora lacisalsi, assembly GCF_014137975.1. GTDB lineage: Bacteria > Actinomycetota > Actinomycetes > Mycobacteriales > Pseudonocardiaceae > Halosaccharopolyspora > Halosaccharopolyspora lacisalsi. The sequence continues at coordinate 530,641 of NZ_JACGWZ010000002.1, forward strand.
GCCCCTCAGGACAGCTTCAGGAGTACAGGGCCTAGCAGGAGTACCGGAGGATCCTGTACTCCTGCTACTCAGACCCCAACTCGGCGACGGCGGCCAGTATCCGGTAGCCCATCCACCCTTCGGCGGTGGTGGGGCTTGGGTGTGAACGACAGACGGCGCCAAACTTCAACGCTCCTGATCGGAGACGCGGCCTGTCGGCGCGCTGAAGGACTGTGGGCCGGTACCGCAGATAGTGCGACCCTCCCCGCGGAACCATCCCAATGGCGAAACCGCATCAGCCACCACGCAACGTCCACCAACACGAACACCACTTAGCGCACGATCCCGCACAGACGTTCCCCAGACCCAGGGACGTTCCCGCCCGGAGGGTGAAAACGACGTTGTGCCGCACAGGAGATCGATTCCCGCCTGCTCGGTTCCTTTGGCGTGGTCTTCTTTGCGCCGTTCGCGAATGAATGCGTCCTTGGCCTCGACCAGTAGCGACAGGTCGGCAGTTGAGCAAGTGCCTCCGGGAGCGGCCCGCTCCACCATGACGACCGGCTGGACGCGACTACCGCCAGGTGCGGTCGAGGAAGTCGGCGATGAGTGGCGCGATCTGGCTCAGGTGGTCTTCGAGGGCGAAGTGGCCGGTGTCGAAGAGGTGCAGTTCGGCATCGGGCAGGTCGCGCAGATAGGCGCGGCCACCGGGTTCGGGGAAGAACGGGTCGTTGCTGCCCCAGGTGATGAGCGTGGGCGGGGTGTGCTTGCGCAGCCAGGCCTGCCAGCGGTCGTAGCGCTCGATGTTGGAGTGGTAGTCGAAAAGCAGCGCCAGCTGTGCTTGCTGGCGCTCCGGCTTGTCCAGGAAGTACTGGTCCAGGATCCAGCCGTCCGGGGCGATGAGTTCGGGCTCGGCCACACCGGTCTCGTACTGGCCGCGCGTGGTGGCCAGGGTGAGGAGGTCTCGAAGGGTGTTCTCGGCGTCGGGGTTGTCGGGGTGTTGGGTGAGCATGCTACGGGCGAGCTCGGAGAGCCCCTCCTCGTAGGCGTTGCCGTTCTGCACGACCAGCCCGGCGATCCACTCGGGGTGGCGTTCGGCGAGGCGAAAGCCGGTGGGGGCGCCGTAGTCGAAGACGTACATGACGAACCGGTCCAGTCCGAGCCGCTGGACGAAGCCGTCGGTGACCTCGGCGAGCCGGTCGAAGGAGAAGGCGAAGTCATCCGGGGTCTCGGTGTGGCCGAACCCGGGTAGATCCGGAGCGATCAGCCGGTAGTGCGATCCGAGGACGTCGATGAGGCGGCGGAACTGGTGCGAGGCCGAGGGGAAGCCGTGCAGGAGCAGCAGCACGGGTGCATCCGCCCTGTCGGGCAGCGACTCGCGGTAGAAGACGCGGACACCGTCGACGTCGACGTGCCGGTGGGCGGTGCGCGTGATCCGATCGGACATCGTGCTAACTCCTTAAGTGGTCGATAATCCATTAGTACGTGACACGTACTAATGCGTCAATAGACGAGGTACCATTAGCCTATGAGTGACGAAGCCCCGCTCGTCGGCGAGCCGCTGGCGTTGGACCTGGTCAACACCCGCCCGGTTACGGGTGATCTGCTCACCACGCTTGACGGGCTGCGTGCTTGGCTCAGGCTTCAAGCCGACCGGTTCCCGGAGATGCACGAGATACTCACGCGGCTCACCAAGGAGGACCTGGCGGACGTCCGGATGATCCGCGAGCACACGGCCGAAGCTCTCGCCCGCGTTCGCCGGGGCGAACGCCCTGCCGAGGCCGACCTCGAAGCGCTCAACCGCACACAGGGTGCCGCGCCCCTCATCAACGAACTGAGCTGGAACGGGTCGACCACCACTGGCGCCCGACGGCGCATCGGCCCGCCCGGAACGCGCCTCGCAGGCTGGCTCGCCGAAGCCGCCGCCGACCTGCTGTCCGATCCAGCGGTCGCCAAGATCCGCGAGTGCGCGGCCGACGATTGCGTGCTGCTGTTCCTGCCGGCTCACTCGCGCCGCCGCTGGTGCTCAGCCGCCCGCTGCGGCAACCGAGCCCGCGTCGCCCGGCACTACCAGCGCCACAAGACCGGATAGCCGAAGCCCTCTGGGCTGATCCGGCCCGGGGGCCATCGGGCGGAAATCCGGCGCTAAGTCCGTTTGCACCAGCCGCTCGTCATGACGAGTGGCTGGTGACCAGCGCTTCCAGTCTTGCTGCGCTCTCACTGCCCGGCTCGTTCGGATACGAGGCCGCTCGGCAGCCTGTCGCTGTAGATGGCGCACACGAGTTCGACAGCACTTTACTGCTGCGTCCCTGGGTCTGGGGAACGTCTGTGCGGGATCGTGCGCTAAGTGGTGTTCGTGTTGGTGGACGTTGCGTGGTGGCTGATGCGGTTTCGCCATTGGGATGGTTCCGCGGGGAGGGTCGCACTATCTGCGGTACCGGCCCACAGTCCTTCAGCGCGCCGACAGGCCGCGTCTCCGATCAGGAGCGTTGAAGTTTGGCGCCGTCTGTCGTTCACACCCAAGCCCCAACGATGTGCTCAGCGATGATGAGGCGCGTCGCCCGTACCCACCCGCCCGGATCGCACTTGTGCTCAAGTGTTGCCGGTGATCGCCTGCCTGCGATCACTTGCGAAGTCGAGAACGGTACTCGCCCGGGGGCATGCCTCGGGCACGTCGGAAGGCACGGCTGAAGGCGTGCGGAGAGGCGTAGCCGACCGCGCCGGATATCGACTCGACCGGCTCGTCGGTGTCGCGGAGCCGAACGGACGCCAGGTCGATGCGCCACCGCGTCACGTACGCGCCCGGCGGCTGTCCGAGGGCGGACCGGAAGTGCCTGGACAGCGTCGTCCGGGAGACCGCCGTCGCGACCGCCAAGGACTCGGTGGTCCAGGGGTGTTCCGGTCGGGCATGGACACACACCAGGGCGTCGCGCACGACCGGATCACGCATCGCGCCCAGCCATGATCCCGACCGCGTCTCCGAGTGGCGGGCCAGCCAGACGCGTACGAACTGGATGAGCAGAAGGTCGACGATGCTGTTGACGGCGGCGGTGGTGCCGAACTGCGGCTGCGCGAGCTCCGCAGTGAGAAGCTCGACGGTCTTTCTGAGCTGTGCGTTCTCCCGGCTCGTGACGTGCATCGGCCGGACGAAGGAGGTGAGCACCGGCGTACTCACCTCCGGGTCCTGCTCGTAGCGCAGGACGAGCACTTCCGTCTGCGCCGGCCTCGACCCCAGGTGCAGGGCGCTGCCGTCGGTGAGGGCCTGGACCGTCGCCTTCCGATCACAGGGACCCATCGTCGTACCGGACCCGCTGGCTATCCCGTGGGCGGTGCCCGGCGGCAGCAGGACGGCGTCTCCCGCCTGCACCTCCAGGGGTTTCCCGCCCGGGACTTGGAGCCACATCGTGCCGCGGGACACCACGTGCAGTGCCGCTCCCGGATAGGGGTCCAGCCACAGGCCCCAGGTTCCTCCAGCCTTCAGCACGACCCCGACCGCCCCTCGCGCACTCGATACACGTAGCGCCTCCGCGAGTACGTCCATCGTTCCCTCCTCGTCGACGGGCGTTTCAGACCACGTCAAGAACGATCTTTCCGTGCACCTTCCGCGCGAACAGCGCCTGGACGGCGTCGTCCACGTCCTGCCAGTCGCCTCGCAGCCCGACCGGTGCCGAGAGCCGCCCGGTGGCCTGAGGCCCAGCAGGTCCGTCAGCTCCCCGCTGGTCGGCGTCATGTCGCCGTAGGTGGCGATGCTGCGGGGTTCGCCGAAGCCGAACAAGACCCCTGACGGGAACGTGGTGTCCTGCCCCGAGGAGTAACCGACCACGTGGATGGTGCCGCCCTCGGCGAGGGAACTCCACGCCTCGGCCACCAGCGGCCCACCGACCGTGTCCAGGACGAGTCGAACCGGTACTCGGTCTCGGTCAGGTCGGTCAGGACCTTGTCGGCCCCGAGTTCGCGGAGTCCGGCGGACCGGTCCCGCGAACCCACGAGTGCCGTCACCCGGGCGCCCGCCAGTGCCGCCAACTGGACGGCGAAGTGCCCCACGCCCCCGCTGGCGCCGGTGACCAGGACGTTGCGCGCCAGCAGGGAACGCTTGCGCAGCACCCGCAGTGCGGTGACTCCGGCGATCCCCAGCGCGGCACCGTCGGCCAGATCCACGCCCTCGGGGACGATGCCGAGCGAGGCGGGGCTGACTGCCACCCGCTCCGCCCACGCGTGGGAAGACATCCCCAGCGCGACGCGCGTACCTTCGGGTGGCCCCGAGCCGTCGGATGCAGCGCACACCACGACGCCGGCCGCGTCGTGACCGTGCACCGCGCCGGCCGGCCACTGGTACGCGTAATTCAGCTCTCCGAAGTTGAGACCGATGTGCCGTATCTCGACCAACGCCTCGCCGCTGGACGGCACGGGCATATCGACCTCGGCGAACCGGACGGGTCCGGCCTCGCCGTGATCGACCACAAGGGCGCGCATGGGTGTGTTTCCTCCTCTCGTGGATGCGCCCGAACATTCGGCGCGAAAACGGACGGAACGCGCGAATGCCGCTCTGCCGCCTCCTTGAAACCCTACGCATGCCCAGCACAGCGACCAGTCCCGTGAGAACCAATCAGTTGACGATCTGTATCAGTGCGGCTCGCGCGCGGCGTCGAGCTCTGCACGCATCCGGTGGATGACGGGACCGCCCAGTCGGCGTAGGCGGTCGCGCTCCTCGGACTCGTCCGGCCCCGCGCCGCAGTCGCTCGACCCGCTCCGCGCCCTGACCTCGCGGTGCGCGTGGACGGCCAGCTCCGCGCTTGACCTTCGAGTCGACTCGAAGATCCAGATTCGCCGGTATGACCGTGCTGCTTGTCTCCGAACTGGCCGAACGCTCCGGCTTTCCGGCGTCCGCGCCGCGTTTCTACGAAGAGCAGGGCCTGCTGCGCGCGGACCACTCTTCGTCCGGGTACCGCCTGTTCGCCGAGGACACCGTCGACCGGCTCGCTTTCATCTCCGCCGCCGAGCTCTTGGGTCCGGACCTGGGCGAGATCGACGGCCTCGTGGCCGTATGGGACCAGGGTTCGTGCGCCCAGGTACGCGCCGACCTGCAAGAAACGCGCACCGACCAGGCCCGGACGCGGAGCACCGAACTGGCGGCGTTTACCGGACGGCTGGAACAGGCGCGCGCTCATCTGGCAGGCCCGAGCCCGACGGGCCCTGCGATCCCTCGTGCGCGTTGCTGCACACCCGCGGCCCGGCTCCGCTGTCGGCGCCGGTGGCCGAAGCGACCACGCGCCGTCCGCTCCCCTGATGTCCGTCCCCGTGGTGGCGTCCACCCTGGACGCTGGCCGCACCCCTGCGGAGGGCGGGCTGTGCCTGCACCTGTCCGGCGAAGTCGATGCGGCCGAACCGGCTCGCCTGGTCGCGGCCGAACGGAGGTGCTGCGACTTCTTCGTCTTCGACCTGCACCTGGGTGAACGCGCCATCCTGGAGGTGCACGCCCAGGAGCTACTCGCCGACGTCTTCGCCGGCCGGCCTTGGATCGACGTGGGCGAGCACGAGCCGATCAGCGGTGAACAGGGCGTCAGCACCCTGGCCGATCACCAGGCCAGTGCCCTCCGCGACCGGATCTACGCAGCCCTGCATGACGGTCCGCGCATGGAGTGGGCGACGCCGACCGACGGCGGAGACCGAGCAGGGAGTCCAGGAGACTATCGCTCGTTTTCACGGTTCTTCCCCAGACTTCTTCTCCCCGTCGCCGCCGCGACGCAGGTCTTCGGGAGTGTCGATATCGCACGCCTCGGAGCCCACCGCCGGGACGGACAGCGGGTCCAGCGGCTTCAGGAGAGAGCGCAGGGAACGTCCCTGCGCGTCGGCGGGCATCGCCCGGCGCAGCGCAGGAGCTCTCCACACTCCCACCAGCCACTGCGGCACCCCCTCGGGGTCACCGAGCACGCACCCGTGGGCCGCGGGACGCGCCCGCAACGCCTCCGTCAGACGGTCAACCGTCGCTTCGGTGACGTCGGGGTGATCCGTGGCCAGCACCGCCACGTACTCCACGGAATCCGGCACGGCACGCAGCCCGGCGTCCAACCCGGCCAGCGGTCCCCCACCGGACGGGGTCTCCCGCGTCCACACGACCTCATGGTCGGTCGGGCGCCACGGCCCGACCACCACGACGGGGGCGGCACCGGACACGGCGTCGAGCGTGCGATCCAGCAGCGTACGACCGCTCACCCGAATCATCGCCTTGTCCGTCCCGCCGAGCCGACGTGCCCGACCCCCTGCCAACACCATCGCCGCGAATTCGACCGTCACACCCGGATGATGCCCACTCCGGTCACGCGCACCCGAACCCGGTCAAAGCATCCGCACCGCGTAGGGAGCGATTCCGTCGTAGCGCACCGAGGTCACGCGCACGTGAGCACCCGAGTAGGGGGCCTCGATCATCCTCCCGTTGCCCACGTACAGCGCGACGTGGTGCACGTTGCCGCCGTCCTGCCAGAACAGCATGTCCCCCCGGCGCATCTGCGACAGCGGCACCCGCTCGCCGGCCCGGTACTGGTATCCGCTGTAGTGCGGAAGATCGATGCCGACCCCGGAGAAGGCGTAGACCATCAATCCCGAACAATCGAACCCGATCTTGCGGTAATCACCGTGCGCGTCGGCGACACCGCCGTCGTGGACGCCCTTGGTCGGCCCGTGGGCGTTGCCTCCGCCCCAGGCGTAGGTCACCCCGAGCTGGGACCTCGCACGCTGCACGACCGTGTTGACCGCACTGGGGGCCCGGGCGGAGTTCGTCGTGTCCGCACCACTGGATTCCGCGGTGCTGGGCGCCCGCGCCGCACCGGGCGCCTCATTCGCTGGTGTGTCCTGCGCCGTCGCGTCTTGTTCCTGGGCGCGGCGGTCGGCTACCCACTGCTGGTGGCGCCGACGTTGTTGCCGCAGCTCTCCGACGTTCGCCCGAGCGCGCTCGAGCTCGGCGGCGAGGTGAGCCTTCTCCTTCCGGAGTTCGTCGGCACGTGCCCGTTGGGTCTTCTGCAGGGCCACGGCGGCGTCCTTGGCGGACTCGGCCGCGGCTCGCGCCCGCTCGGCGGCCACGCGTTTGGCCTCGGCCCGCTGGGCGGCCTGCCGCGCCACGGAGTCGACGTTGGCCTTGCGGGTGCGGGCGCGGCGTAGATCGTCGAGTACATCCAGTTGCTTCCGACTGATCACGTCGAGCAGGCTGGCTCGTTCCAGCATCTCCTGCGGGCTCTCGGCGTTGAGGAACGACGGTAACGAGCCGATCCGCCTGCCTTGCTTGTAGCTGCCGGCGACGAAGGCGTCCAGTCGCTTGCGGTGGTGCTCGACGCGGCCGGCGGCGGCTTCGGCCCGTTCCGCGCTCGCCGCCACCGCTTGCCGTGCCCGCTGGTAAGCCCGTCGGGCTCGGCGCAGATCGACCCGGGCCTTGTTCGTGGCCTCCCGCTTGGTCTCGACCCGCACGGACAGATCGTGCAGTCGGGATTCGGCCACGGCGAGCTTGTTGGCCAGCTGACCGACTCGTTCGGCCTTCTCACGCGCCTCGGCGCGTTCGGAGGCGATGCGCTCCCGGCCGGGATCCGGCGGTTGAGGCGCGGCCCCGACCTCGGGTGTTCCCAGCGGCAGGGTCAGGACCACGGTCATGCTCAGGGTGCTGAACCAACGCAGCGCACGGGACCGACCGGCCGGTGCGGTCACGGCCGTCACCTCCTCTAGCCCATCATCCGTTCGGCTCAAGATTGCTCCGTTCGGGGCTATGCAATCGATCACGGACTGTGCCAGGGAGGTCACTACTCAGCCACTTGGAAAGCGGGAGTCACGCTCAAAGACATCCATTTGGGTGACCGAAATCCTCGGGCTCGGAGTCCGAACAGGACTTCGACGTACCGCTGCGGACCGCGGAAACGCCCGACGTGCGCGTGCGGGTACGAGTCGGTCGGGCCGCACTCGAACTCAGCCACGCGCAGATCGACCGCGGCGCGCGACGACGGCCTCGCGAATCGACGCCTCCACCTTCGACGCGGTTACGTCGAGGACCATCGGAGTCCGGCCGGTGAGCATCAGCTCGGACGCATGACGACGACGCCGCAGCCGAGCGAGCCGGGGTCAGCGCCAGGTACGGGGATCGCCCCAGGTGTGTACGGGCCGTTCGGGGGTCGACGGTGGAACGGCCGCGAGCGCGGGCAGTACCTCGTCGAGCCCGCCCCGCAGCACCGCCGCGGCCTGGTCGTCGTACGGGGTGGGCTCGGCGTTGCAGATCACCAGGTCGGCGCCCGCCCTGGTGGCGAGCTCGGCGAACCCGGCGGCCGGATGCACCGTCAGCGAGGTGCCCGCGGCCAGGAACAGATCGCAGTCCAGCGCGGCACGATGCCCCTGACGCAGCACGCCCTCGTCGAGGGACTGCCCGAAGGACACGGTCGCGGACTTGAGAATGCCGCCGCAGGTCAGGCAAGCAGGGTCCGGTTCACCGGCGGCGACCCGCTCGAGAGCGGCGCGCATGGTCCCGCTCTCGCCGCAGTTCAGGCACACCGTGGCGAACATCGTCCCGTGCAGTTCCAGCACCCGTTCGGGGGCCAGCCCCGCGCGCTGGTGGAGTTCGTCGATGTTCTGGGTCAGTACAGCACGCAGCCGCCCGGAATCGTCGAGAGCGCGAAAGGCCTCGTGCGCGGCGGTGGGCACGGCCTCCCACGCGGGATTCTCCGCTCGGCTGCGCCAGGCCTGACGACGCACTTCGGGGTCGGCCACGTAGCTGTCGATGTCACTGAGCCGCTGGGCAGTCGGGTCCTTCGTCCACACCCCGTTGGGGCCGCGAAAGTCGGGGATGCCCGATCCGGTGGAAATACCGGCTCCGGTCAACACGGTGATCCGTTGCGCCGCGGCGAACAGCTCCCGCGCCTGTTGCCATTCCACGGAGATATCAGTGCCACGTTCCACCACGTCCCCACAGTGCCACGAACCGGCGAACCGAAGCTCTCCGGCACCGCGGGAGACGAATTTTCACGGCGGTAACGCGCGGCGAGTCGCCCGGAAACATCATCTTCCCACTCTTGGTCACGGCCAGGAAAATGATCCACGGGCAGCACGGCACCGTGCTCCGCCGACCCGGCCGCCGAGGCGACCGCGAACTTTGCCGAGGAGTTCTCGGATGAGTGAACAGACGACAGTGGCGACGCACTGCCCTTACTGCGCGCTGCAGTGCGGGACACGGCTGAGTCGGTCCCGTGACGGCGTGACGATCACCCCGTCCCGGGACTTCCCGGTCAATCAGGGCGGGTTGTGCCAGAAGGGGTGGACGGCGCCGGCGCTGTTGGACACTCCCGACCGGCTGCGGGAACCACTTGTGCGTGGCCGGGACGGCACGCTGGTGCCGACGAGCTGGGACGGCGCGCTGACCACGATCGCGGACCGGCTGAAGCGGATCATCGCCGAATCCGGGCCGGAAGCGGTGGCGGTGTTCGGCGGTGGTGGGCTGACCAACGAGAAGGCGTACCTGCTGGGCAAGTTCGCCCGGGTGGCGGTGGGGACCAGCCAGATCGACTACAACGGCCGGTTCTGCATGTCGGCGGCCGCCACGGCGAGCACGGCCGCGTTCGGCCTGGACCGGGGGCTGCCATTTCCGGTGACGGACCTGGCCGAGGCGGACGTGGTGCTGGTGGCCGGGGCGAACCCGGCGGAAACGATGCCACCGCTGATGCAGCACTTGTCCCGACCGGACCTGCTGGTCATCGACCCGCGCAGCACCCCCACCGCCGAGTCCGCGGCGCTGCACCTGCAACCTCGGCCGGGCACGGACCTCGCCTTGGCGCTGGGGCTGCTGCACGTGGCCGTGATCGACGGGTGGTGCGACACGTCCTACGTGGCCGAGCGCACCACCGGGTTCGATCAGGTGTGGGCCCGGGCCGCGGCGTGGTGGCCCGAGCGGGTCGAACGGGTCACCGGAGTGCCGGTGTCCCAGCAGCGGGAAGCGATGCGCCGACTGGGTGCGGCCGGGCGCGGTTACGTACTCACCGGTCGCGGCGCCGAGCAGCACAGCAACGGCGCCGACACGGTGGCCGGGTTCATCAATCTCGCCCTGGCCCTGGGACTGCCCGGCCGCGACGGCAGCGGCTACGGCTGCCTGACCGGCCAGGGTAACGGCCAAGGTGGCCGCGAGCACGGCCAGAAGTCCGACCAGCTACCGGGTTATCGCTCCATCACCGACCCGACGGCCCGCGAGCACGTGGCCCGGCAGTGGGGCGTCGCGTCCGAGTCGCTTCCCGGACCGGGCCGCAGCGCCACGGAACTGCTGGAGGCGCTGGGCACCGAAACCGGCCCGCGGGCACTGCTGGTGTTCGGTTCCAACCCGGCCCTGTCGGCCCCGCACTCGTCCCGGATCGCCGAACGGTTGGCGGCGCTGGACCTGCTGGTGGTGGCGGATTTCGTGCCCTCGGAGACCACGGCGACCGCCGACGTGGTGCTGCCCGTGACCCAGTGGGCCGAGGAGGAGGGCACCCTGACGAACCTGGAGGGGCGGGTCCTGCGGCGGCACCGGTTGCTGTCACCACCCGCCCGGTCCCGCTCCGACCTCGACGTCCTGCAGCACCTGGCCACCCGGCTGGGCCAGCCCGCCCACCGCTTCCCCACCCGGCCCCGCGAGGTCTTCGACGAGCTGTCCCGCACGTCGGCCGGTGGCCCGGCCGACTACTCAGGCATCAGCTACGAGCGCCTCGACTCCGGTGCGGCGCTGCACTGGCCCTGCCCGCGAACCGACCCGCAGCACCCGGGCACTCCCCGGTTGTTCCTGGACGGCTTCGCCCACCCCGACGGGCGAGCCCGCTTTCGCCCCGCGGACCACCACGACCCGGCCGATTCCCTGAACAGCACCTACCCGCTGTGGGCCACCACGGGACGCTTGCTGGCGCAGTACCAGACAGGGGCCCAGACCCGGCGCGTCAAAGAACTCGACGAAACGAGCCCGGGCCCGTTCGTGTCCGTCCATCCCGACACCGCCTCCCGCGCGGGCCTGCACGAGGGAGGATCGGCTCACGTGCGCTCCAGACGCGGCAGCGTCCTCGTGCGGGTGCGGGTGGATCCCACGATGCGTACCGACACCGTGTTCCTGCCGTTCCACTTTCCCGGGGCCGGGCGGGCCAACCTGCTGACCCCTTCCGCGCTGGATCCCCGCAGCGGGATGCCCGAGTTCAAGGTCTGCGCCGTGCGCGTCGAGCCCTGCTCGGAGTGGACGCGATGAGCCGGCTGGTCGTCATCGGCAACGGTCCCGCGGCGCACCGGCTCGTCGAACGGCTCGACGAGCTCGGCTACGACGGCGAGATCACGATACTCGGCGCCGAGGCCCGCCCCGCCTACAACAGGGTGCTGCTGCCCGCGGTGCTGGACGGCAGTCTGGGCCCCGACGCCGTCGGGCTGGACGAGCCACCCACCGGGGTGCGAGTGCGTCTCGGTGTCACGGTCACCGGCATCGACCGCGCCCGCGGGCTGGTGCACACCGACACCGGCGCGGTCCATCCCTACGACGAGGTGGTGCTGGCCACCGGTGCCCACCCCCGCATTCCCGCTGAGGTCGCCGCCACCGCCGGGGTGTTCCCCCTGCGCACCACCGAGGACTGCGACGGGATCCTCCGCGCCACCGGAAACGCGGGGCAGGTGACCGTGCTCGGCGCGGGGGTCCTCGGTGTCGAGGCCGCTCTCGGGCTGGTCGCGCGTGGCCTGCGGGTCACTCTGGTGCACCCGCACCAGCACCCGATGAACCGCCGGCTCGACGCCGCGGGCGGTCGGGTGCTGGCCGAACAGCTGAGCACCCGCGGAATCACGCCGTACTGGGGACGCCGGGTCCGGGCCTACCGGGCGCCGAGGCTGGAACTCGACGACGGGCAGGAACTCGACACCGCCGCCCTCGTCGTGTGCGCCGGTGTCGTCCCCGCCGTGGAACCGGCCCGCGCGGCCGGGCTGGCCGTGAACCACGGGGTACTCGTCGACGAACGGCTGCGCACCAGTGATCCCGACATCCACGCCATCGGCGACTGCGCCGAGCACGCCGGGCGCACTCCCGGCCTGCTCACCTCGGCTTGGGAACAGGCCGAGGTCCTGGCCGAACTGCTGGTGCACCCGACCACGCGGACTCGCTACGAACCGAGCGCCGAGGTCGTCCGGCTCAAGGCACGCGACCTCGACGTGGCCGCCTTCGGATCGGGGGCACCGGCCGAGGACGCGGAACTGGTCACGCTGTCCGATCCCGCCCGCGCGCGCTACGCCAGGCTGCTGCTGCACGACGATCACGTGACCGCGGCGGTGCTGCTCGGGTTCGACCGGGCCATCGCCACCCTGACCCGCCTGTGCGCGGAAGGTAGGGAGATACCCGCCGACCGGCTGGCCTTCCTCCTCGGCACCACCGCCCGCTACACCGGCTCCGCCGAGCCCGGCCCGGACACGGTGATCTGCCGCTGCAACACCGTCACCAGGCGGGCACTCAGCGAGGCCTTCGACGAAGGTGCCCGCGACGTGCCCGCGCTCGCCGAAATCACCCGTGCCACGACCGGGTGCGGCAGCTGCACCGACGAGGTGCGTCGCCTCTGCCGCACGCTGGTCGCGAACGCCGCTACCGAACAGGAGACCGCCGCATGACCCGTACCCTCGTCGTCGTCGGCCACGGCATGGTCGGCCACCGCCTGATCGAGACCCTGCGCAGCCGCGACGAGTCCGGGAGCTGGCACGTCGTCGTCCTCGGGGAGGAAGCGCACCCCGCCTACGACCGCGTCGGTCTTTCCTCCTATTTGGACGGAAAAACGGCCGCGGATCTGAGTCTGGTCAGCCAGGAGTTCCACACCGACCCGCGGGTCGAGCTGCGACTGAACACCGGGGCCGCAGCCATCGACCGCCGGAACCGCACCGTGACCACCACCGACGGTGCCGTCCTCGGCTACGACGCGCTGGTGCTGGCCACCGGGTCCCGCCCGTTCGTCCCCCCGGTGCCCGGCCACGACCTGCCGGGCTGCCACGTCTACCGCACCCTCGACGACCTCGACGTCATCCGCGAGCAGGCCACGCCGGACCGCCCCGGCGTGGTCGTCGGCGGCGGGCTGCTCGGACTCGAAGCCGCCAACGCGCTGCACACCCTCGGGATGACGACCCACGTCGTGGAGATGGCGCCCCGGCTGATGCCGCTGCAGGTCGACGAGGGCGGTGGACACGTCCTCAACCGCCTGATCGGCGACCTCGGCCTGCACGTGCACCCCGGCGCGGCCACCGAGACGATCCACGCGGACCGGGAGGGCCGCGTCGACGCGGTCACCCTCTCCGACGGCACGCGGCTCGACACCGACATGGTCGTGTTCTCCGCCGGAGTGCGGCCCCGCGACGAACTCGCCGACGCGGCCGGGCTCGAACGCGGTCAGCGGGGCGGTTTCCTCGTCGACGACCGCTGCCGCACCGGTGACGCGGCCATCTGGGCCGTCGGGGAATGCGCCGCCGTCGAGGGGCGCTGCTACGGGCTGGTGGCGCCGGGCTACAGCATGGCCGAGACCGTCTGCGAGCAGTTGCTCGACCTCGGCGACGCGCGGTTTCCCGGCGCCGACATGTCGACCAAGCTCAAGCTCCTCGGCGTCGACGTCGCCAGTTTCGGTGACGCCCACGCCGCCACCGACGGAGCCCTGGAGGTCGTCTACGCCAACAACGCCGCAGGCACCTACGCCAAGCTCGTGCTCAGCGACGACGCCCGGGTCCTGCTCGGCGGCGTGCTCGTCGGCGACGCCGGTGCTTACGCCACGCTGCGGCCGCTCGTCAACCGGGAACTGCCCTCCTCCCCCGAGCAGCTGCTGCTACCCGCAGGCGGCGGCGTCAGCACGGGCGCGCTGCCCGACGATGCCGTCGTGTGTTCCTGCAACAACGTGTCCAAGGCCGACATCACCGGCGTCATCGACGCGCAGCAGGCCGCCGACGTCGCCGGGCTCAAGACCTGCACCAAAGCGGGCACCAGCTGCGGTTCCTGCGTTCCGATGCTCGAAAACCTGCTCACCGAACGCGGGGTGAGCGTGTCCAAGGCGCTGTGCGAGCACTTCACGCAGTCCCGCGCCGAACTGTTCGAAGTCATCAAGGCCACCGGCATCACCAGCTTCTCCGAACTCGTCACCCGGTACGGCAGCGGGCGTGGTTGCGACCTCTGCAAGCCGGTGGTGGCCTCGATCCTGGCCAGCCTCGGCAGCCCGCACATCCTCGATGACGAGCAAGCCGGGCTGCAGGACACCAACGACCGCTTCCTGGCCAACATGCAGCGCAACGGCACCTACTCGGTGGTGCCCCGGGTTCCGGCCGGGGAGATCACGCCGGAGAAGCTGATCGTGCTCGGCCAGGTGGCCCGCCGGTACGGGCTCTACACCAAGATCACGGGTGGGCAGCGCGTCGACCTGTTCGGGGCCAGGGTCGAGCAGTTGCCCGAGATCTGGCGGGAGCTGGTCGAGGCCGGTTTCGAGTCCGGTCACGCCTACGGCAAGGCGCTGCGCACCGTGAAGTCCTGCGTGGGCACCGACTGGTGCCGCTACGGGGTGCAGGACTCGGTGACGATGGCGATCCGGTTGGAACTGCGCTACCGGGGGCTGCGCGCACCGCACAAGATCAAGGCCGGGGTTTCCGGGTGCGCGCGCGAGTGCGCCGAGGCCCGCTCCAAGGACTTCGGCGTCATCGCCACCGAGCAGGGGTGGAACCTCTACGTCGGAGGCAACGGCGGTTTCAACCCGCGACACGCGGAACTGCTGGCCGCCGATCTCGACGAGGAGCGACTGATGGTCCTGATCGACCGGTTCCTCATGTTCTACGTGCGCACGGCCGACCGCTTGCAGCGCACCTCGGCCTGGATCGAGTCGCTGGAAGGCGGGTTGCAGCACCTGCGCAGCGTCGTGGTCGAGGACTCGCTGGGAATCGCCGCCGACCTGGAGTCCGCGATGGACGAGCACACCCGGGACTACACCGACGAGTGGTCCGGGGTGCTCAACGATCCCGAAAAACTGTCGCGTTTTGTGTCCTTCGTCAACGCCCCGGAGACCCCGGACCCCACCATTCGATTCACCGAGCAGCGCGGGCAGATCCGGCCCGCCCCGGTGGAGCTGCCCGTCCCGACCGTGCGCACCGACCAGGAGGTATCGGCATGAAATGGCACCGCGTATGCACCGCGGCGGCACTGCCCCCCGAGTACGGCGTCGCGGCGCTGCTCGGCGAGGACGGCGCGGCCGTGTTCCGCACGGCCGGAGACGGGCTGTTCGCGGTGGGCAACGTCGATCCGTTCAGCGGCGCGGGGGTGATCAGCAGAGGCATCGTCGGCGACCGAGACGGTGAACCGACCGTGTCCTCGCCCATGCACAAGCACGTGTTCTCGCTGCGGACCGGCACATGCTTGGACGAGCCCTCCGTCGCGCTACCGACCTATCCGGTCCGCTACCGCGGCGGGGACGTGGAAGTCGGACTCACCTGAATCGGACACGCGAAAATCTCGCTCCACCTCTTTCAGGAGCGAAGCGTGCTCGTCAACTTTAGCCGCCGTTGGTTTTGTCGTATCCTGGATTATTCCCGCAGTTTCCCGAAGGGAGCAGCGATGACCACAGCAACAGGATCCGGTCGCTCCAGGCAGCAATCCAGCCGCAGCAGCCAGTCCGGCAAGCAGTCCGGTAGCCAGTCCGGCAAGCAGTCCGGTAGCCAGAGCAAGCAAAGCAGGCAGAGTCAGCAGCAGCAAACGACTCAACGGCAGGAATCCGCTCGGCAGCGGACCGGTGAAAGCGCCTCCACCGGGCAGACGGACGGTGGCCAGACCCGTGCCACCACGGTCGACCTTCCGTTCGTCACCGCCCAGTTCCGCATCCCCGAGATGCGGCTGCCCAGCGGTGAGGACTTCAACTCGGCCGCGGACTCCGTGCGTTCCCAGCTGCCCTCCCGCGAGGACTCGATGTTCTACGGGGGCCTCGCGGCCGGAGCCGCTTTCGCCCTGATCGACTGGCCGGTGGCGCTGGCCATCGGGGTCGGTCACGCCATGCTCTCCCGAGGCACACGTCCGCAGGAGTCCGGCAGCTCCTCGTCCAGGAGAGAAGCCACCGCATAACCGTCGGTGCCCGCGCGTCGGCGAGTGCCGCGCGCCGCACCGTGATAGGGAAAGGAGTACGGAAAGGAGCTTCGATGGTGCTCGGTCGGCTGTTGTCGACGGCCTCGGAAGCGGCGAGTTCGGTGGTGCGCGCGACGAGTGCACTGGCCGGTTCCCCCGCCGGCAGACGCAGCTGGAGCAGTGGGGATCGAACCCACCTGGAAGTTCGGGGCCTGCACCGGAGCGACAACGCCGCCCTCGCCGAGGCGGTCCGGCAGCACCTCCGCTCCCGGCAGGGAGTCGAGGACGTCCGGATCAACGCCACGCTGGGCCGAGCGATCGTCCGCCACGATCGCGAGCTCGTCGGTACCGACGAGCTCGCGCGAGTCCTCGGAGACGTCGAACACGAACACGACCTGGACCACGCGGAAACCGCACCGGCAGGAGAGCACCATCCCGGCAACCCCGTGCCGCTGCTGAGGGAGGTCGGGGCCTTCGGGGTGAGCGTGGTCGGTCTCGGGTACGCGGCGGCCACGTCCCTGCCCCCGATCCGGCTGTTTCCCTCCGTGGTTCCGGCCACGGTGTCACTGGTCGAGTCCGTGCCCTGGATGCGCTCGACCGTGCAGCAGTACCTCGGCAGGCAGGCCACCGACACCGTGCTCGCGACCGTGAGCACCGTGTCCCAGGTGCTGGCGCGGAGCCCGCTGGCGTTGACGGTCACCGCCTGCTACCGACTCTGCGCCTGCCGCGAAGTGCTCGCCCGCCACCACGCGTGGCACCGCTGGGAGCGGTCCGTCGGCGAGTACCCGCAGGTGCATCACGCCGACCCCGTCGAGGCCGTGGCACGGCCACGTCCGCTTCCCAGCGGCCCGGTCGAACGAGTCAGCGACGTGGCCGGGACGCTGGCATTGCTCGGCTACGGCGCGACGCTGACGCTGGCACCGCAGCGCGCCGTGGCGATGATGCAGGCGGCAACGCCCCGAGCGGGCAAAATGGGGCGGGAAGCCTTCGCCACGCAGCTTTCGACCACGCTGTCCGGACGAGCGAGCCTGGTCCTCGATCCGGACGTGCTGCGGCGGTTGGACCGGGTGGACACGGTGGTGCTGGATCTTCCGGCGTTGCCGAGCGCGGAACTGGCCGCGGCCGCCCGGTCGGTCGGGCACGTGGTGACCACCGAGCTCGGAGCCGACGGCGATCACCTCCCCCTGAACGCCACCGGTCTGGCCGAGACCGTGCGCGAGTTGCAGACCGAGGGTGCGGTGGTCGCCGTCGTGTCGGCCCGCGACCGCCCGACACTGACCGTCGCCGACGTCGGCATCGGCGTGGTCGGGGACTCGGGGTCACTGCCCTGGGGAGCGCATGTCACCTGCTTCGATCTCGCCGACGCGCGGACCCTGATCGGGGCCGTGGCACCGGCACGCACCACGAGCCGGTACAGCGCGAGGCTGACGGTGGTGGCCTCGTGGCTCGGTGCCCTGTTCGGCTCGCTCGGCCCGGCCTACGGTTCCTCCTCCCGAGCGTCGATGCCGATCGGCGCGTCGGCACTGATCGCTCTCGGCCTCGGCACGTGGTGGGGGACGCGGGCCACCACGGGCCAGCACTCACCTCGGTACTCGATCGGGCCCTCGCACTATGGCAAAATCGAGGAAACGAGCAGCGATGACGACACGCACAGTCGACGAGTCACCGCCCCCACAGCGGCGTGTGAGCAAAGCCACGACCCGTGACGGGCCTGTTTCGAGGCGTTTTACCCGATGTTCACTCCATACCCACCTCGGGCTCACTACAGTGCGTCACACTCTGTCGCGAAAGCAGTTCCCATGCATTGGACGCGGGAGAAGCACGGATCATGCCTCCTTTCCTGACCACCGTTTTGACCAGCGTGGCCGCCGCCCTGGTCGAGGCGCTCGTACTGCGTCTGGCCAAGGCCGCGTTCGTCCGGGTCACCACCCAAGCCGGCTGAGGCCCCACCGACACGACGGTTCCCGATACCCGATCACGTCCGGGTCGTGTTCGGCCTGCGGACTAGCTCGCTACGCGGCACAAGCACCAGCCGGCACCGGAAGCCCCGCCGACGAGCCGCACGGCACCGAGGTGCTCGCCCCGGAGCCACCGGACCAGGATCGTGGCCACCATAGGCTCTCCGGGTGGACCACCGCGCTCGCCGCGGGCGCGGAAGACCCGTTCACGGCCACGATCCCGGTCAGCTACGCCGGCACGGTGCTGATCAACACGGTCGAGGACCGCCTCCGAAAGGCTCGCCGCGCGCTCACGAAACAACTCGCACGCCGTCCGCTCCGCACGGCACAGACCGGTAGCCGCGCCTGACGCGAGGATCAGTGGTGTTCCTTGCCCTTGCCGGTGTTGGTCCTGGTGCCGTGCTCGGTGGGACGCCCCGGTTCGCGGGGACCGGCGGGATCGACCACCGAACCGGACCGCTTGTGTCCGGGTACGTCGGAGGGCTCGCTCTCCGACCCCGGCGTCGGGCTGGCCCCGCGCCGGAGCTCGTCCATGCGGCTGGTGAGCACTTCGATCACGTGCACCCGGTTGGCGTGCTCGCGTTCATGATCCAGCAACTGCTGGATCTCCTCCTCGGTCAGGGAACGGATGCGGTGCCCCAGGGTGGCCAACGGAAGTTCGTCGTAGTTGGCCAACGGCAGGTTCGGCTCCGACACGGCCGCCTCCTCTCGATTCGTCCCACGGTGACTGAGTTCGTCGCTCTCTTGGTCATACCCACACGAGCGCGCCGCCACGCCTGCCGAACGGTCCTCACTCCCGCTGGCACCCGGGACACCAGACGGTGCCCCGGCCGGCGATCTTGCCGCGCTCGAGCCGGTCGTCGCATCGGGGGCACCGCCCTCCGGGCTCGTCCCGGTGACCGGTCAGCCACGAGGGGCGGTCCGGGACGCGCTCCACGCGGACGGCCTGACGCAGGACAGAGCGCATGCTCGCGTGCACGTCCCGCAGGCGCGCGTCATCGAGATCGGTGGTGCGGCAACGCGGGTGAACACGGGCTCCCCACAGGATCTCGTCGACGCACAGGTTGCCCAGTCCCGCCAGAACCGACTGCTCCATCAACGCCGACTTGATGCCACGGCGCCCGCGGGCGAGGCACTCGTGGAACCGCGCGGGGGAGACCTCCGCCGCGTCGGGCCCCAACTCCCCCAGGACCGTTGCCAGGTCGGACTCCCGGCGAAGCGGATGCAGCCCCTTGAGCTTGCGCATGTCCCGGTAGCGCAACTCGCCGTGCTCGAACGTCACCACCGCCCGGTCGTGCGGATGGGCCTGCTCATCGAACCGGCACCACACCAGCATTCCCGTCATCCCGAAGTGCACCAACACGCAGGGGGTGCTCTCGTCCGTGTCCGCCTCGTCGACGACCGGCAGCACCAGCCACTTGCCGAACCGGCGAGGCCGGCCCATTCGACGGCCCCGCAGCAGTTCCTCCAGTTCGGACGCCGTCCCGCGCCGCACCACCCGGGGGTCGTGGACCCGGACTTGCTCGATGCGTTGTTGCGCGGCGTGGTCGGCCACCACGCGGCGAAACCCCTCGACGTCCGGCAGCTCGGGCATCCTCGACGGTCACCCGTTCACGCGCCCGTGTTCACCGGCCCGGAGCCGGGGCGCGAGGTGCTGGGAGAACGCCTCGAAGAAGCGGTCCTGCTCGGGGCCGATCTGCTGGAGGTAGAGCTCGTCGAACCCGGCGTCGTCGAACTTCTGCACCGCCTCCAGCACCCGCTGCGGATCCGGTCCGCAGGGGAAGTGCTCGGCGGCCATGTCCTCGGTGACCAGCTCGGTGGCCGAAGCGAAGTCGCGGGGCGTGGGCAGTGTCTGGGGCAGGGTTCCGGGCAGCAGTTCACTGCCCCACAGGCGGCGGGCTGTGGCCGCGCCCTGCTGTTCGGTCTCGGCCCAGCACACCTTCATCCCGGCCTGGGCCGGTTTGCCCTCGCCACCGGCGGAGTGGAAAGCACGCACCAGCCCCGAGTCCGGGATCATGGTGCAGAACCCGTCCCCGAGTTCCCCGGCCACCCGGGCCGCGCGGGAACCGAAACCCGCCACGTGAACCGGTATGCGCTGCTCGGGCAGCGTGTGCAGCCGGGCGTTTTCCACCGTGTAGTACTCACCGCGGTGGGTGATCTCCTCACCGGTGTGCAGCTTGCGGATCACCTCGCAGGCCTCGGCCAGCATCGACAACCGCACCTCGACGGGAGGCCAGCGCTGTCCGGTGACGTGCTCGTTGAGGGCCTCACCCGACCCCACCCCGAGCGCGAACCCCCCCGAGCACTGCACCGCGGCGGTGGCCGAGGCCTGCGCGAGCACCGCCGGATGGATCCGCGTGGTCGGGCACGTGATCGCCGTGGTGATCGGTAGTGCGGTCACCTGCGACAGCGCGCCGATCACCGACCACACGAAGGGACTGTTTCCCTGCTCGTCCAGCCACGGGTGGAAGTGATCGGAGATCCACAGGCAGTCGAAACCGGCTTGCTCGGCCATCGTGGCCTGCCGCACCAACTCGTGGGGACCGAACTCCTCACAGGACAGAAAGTAGCCCAAACGCATGCCCCCGGCATACCCGTGCTCGGCGCGATCCTAATCCGCGACGGTGCCGGCTCAGCCCTGCTGACCGTGCCGGCGAAGCTCGTGCTCGGAGTGCCGCACGGCCGGCGACAGGCCACGCCGGTCCGACTCCAGCATGCTTCGGGACATGCGTTCACGCGCGGGTTCGCCCCGCTCGAAGGCGTTGGCGATCCGCTCGGCCTGGACCGGTTTGATCGTCTCGGCGAACGGCGACTCGTAGGGATCGACGACGCATTCCACGAGCGTGGGGCCACCTCGTTGCAACGCCGTGGACAGCAGATCCGCCACCTCGGGCGGCTTGTCGATGCGGAAGGCCCGCACCCCGCAGCTCTCGGCGACCCCGGCGAAGTCGATCGGGGAGAGCTCACATCCGTACTGGGGGTTTCCGAGCATGGCGTTCTGCTCCCAGGCCTCCAGCGCGAGCGAATCGTTGCGCAGCACTATGACCGTGATCGACAAGTCGTACTGGGCCAGGGTGGCCAGCTCCCCCATCCCCATCGACAGGGCACCGTCACCGGTGAGCGCGACGACGGGCCGGCCGGGATCGGCGATTTTGGCGCCGACCGCGTACGGCAGCGCCGAACCCATCGTGCAGTGCGTCCCGCTGAACGAGTAGCTCATCCCCCGCCGCAGCGGCACCCGCGACCCCCACGCCGTCACGGTTCCCGCGTCGCTGGTGAGCACGGCCCGGTCCGGCAGCACTTCACCGAGGTGGTGGGCCACGGCCTGGGGCTTCATCGGTCGCTCGGTGCCGGCCGCCTGGTCGCGTTGCAGCTGCCACCACGCGGCCATGCCGGACTGCGCGTTGTCGAGGAAGGAGCGGTCCCGTTTCCGCTCCAACAGCGGGCGCAGACTGCTCAGCACGGTGTGCGCGTCCCCGGCCAGGCCGACCTCGACCGGATACCGCATGCCGATCTTGGAGGGGTCGTTGTCGATCTGCACCGCCCGGGCCTGACCCGGTTTCGGCCAGAACTCGTAGTACGGCGTCGAGCTGCCCACGATCAGGAAGCCGTCGCAGTTCTCCATCGCCTCGTGCGAGGGGCGGGTACCGATCAGCCCCATACCGCCGGTGGTCAGCGGGCTGTCGTCGGGCACGCTGTCCTTGCCCAGACCGGCCTTGACGATCGGCGCCGCGAGGGTCTCGGCGACCTGTTCGAGCTCCTGCCCCGCACCCCGCGCTCCCGCACCGGCCATGATGACCACGTTGCGGCAGTCGCCGAGCAGCGCGGCGGCCTGCCGCAGCTGCTCTTCGGGCGGGGCGACCACGTGCCGCTGGGTGGCCAGCGAGGTGTGCCCGGCGGGATTCTTGTCCGACCAGGTGTCCTCGGTCCAGGACTGGATGTCGATGGGGATCGCCAGGTGCCCGGGAGCGCCCGCGGCCAGGGCCTTGCGCACCGCGAGGTCGGTGGCGTTGACCGCGTGGGCCGGCCCCATCACCCGCTCGCTGAAGGCGCACGCGTCACGGAAGAGGTAGTCGGAGTTGAGGTCCTGCAGCAGGTGGGCGCCGATGACGTCGTGGTAGGTCATCCCGGTGATCGCGATGACCGGCACACCGTCGACCTCGGCGTCGTAGAGCCCGTTGAGCAGGTGCACCGCGCCGGGCCCCGCCGTCGACACGCACGCGGCCGGACGCCCGGTGAACTTCGCGTGGCCGACCGCGGCCAGCGCGGCGTTCTCCTCGTGCCGCACGTGGACGTAGCGCATCCGGTCGGCGTGGGTGCGCAACGACTCGAAGAAGCCGTTGACGGCGTCACCGTTGATGCCGAAGATGGTGTCGATGCCCCAGTCGAGCAGGCGCTCGACGATGTGGTCCGAGGTCGTCCTGGCCATGTTCCTCGCTCCTCGTTCAACTCCGGAGTGCTCGCTTCGCCGCCCACGCCGCGAGGCGGCCCCCAGCACGGGGCTCGCATCCGGCCGCGCGTCGTACCGTTCACGGACCCGTTCCGGACAGGACCCACTCGGCCCCCGAATCCGCGGACCACACCGATGTCCACGGCTTCGGCCAGGTGCAGCGGGCCGCGCCCGGTGCCCTGCTCGATCCGTTCGCGGCAGCTGAAGCCGTCGGCCAGCACGACCGTCCCGGCGGGAGCCGCACGCACCGCGGGCAGGACCACCCGATCCCCCGCCGCGACCGAGACCTCGTACTTCTCGCCCCGCTCGTAGCCGAGGCGGCACCTGCCCACGGCGTTGCCCCGCGACAACGGAGGTAAACCTGCCGGAAGACGCCACCGTGCTCGGCGGGGCCACCGACCCGAGCACGTTTACCGAACGAAACCGGAGGGTAGAAAGCGTCCTGACGGGAAAGCCCCAATGATGAGAACCGGTGGAGTTCGACGGATGCACACCGTGTCGGCACCTTCCCTGCCCCAGGACGAGTACGAGCACCTCGACGCGTTCTGGCGAGCCGCGAACTACCTCGCGGTGGGCCAGCTGTACCTGCTGAGCAACCCACTGCTCCACGAACCGCTCCGGGCCGAACACATCAAACCGAGACTGCTCGGCCACTGGGGCACGGTCCCGGGACTCACACTGATCTACGCGCACCTGAACCGGCTGATCCGCCAACGCGACCTCGACATGCTCTACGTCGTCGGCCCCGGCCACGGAGGTGCCGCCATGCAGGCCGCGACCTGGCTGGAAGGCAGCTTCAGCGAGGCCTACCCCGAAGTGCCCCGCGACGCGGAGGGCATGGCGCGGCTGTGCAAGAACTTCTCGTTCCCCGGCGGGATGCCCAGCCACGTCGGCCCCGAAGTCCCCGGCTCGATCAACGAGGGCGGCGAACTGGGGTACTCGTTGTCGCACGCCTACGGAGCCGTGTTCGACCGGCCGGACCTCATCACCACGTGCGTGGTCGCCGACGGCGAAGCCGAGACGGGACCGCTGGCCACCGCCTGGCACGGCACGAAGTTCCTCGACCCGGCCCGCGACGGCGCGGTACTGCCGATCCTGCACCTCAACAGCTACAAGATCGCCAACCCCACGGTGCTCTCGCGCATCGGCGACGAGGAGCTGACCGCACTGCTGGAAGGCTACGGGCACACCCCGTACCTGGTCTCCGGTGACGACCCGCAGTCGGTGCACCGGGACTTGGCGGCCACCCTGGACCGAGCCGTCGACGAGATCGGCGAGATCCAACGCGCCGCCCGCGACGGGACCGAACACGGTCGGCGACGTTGGCCGATGATCGTGCTCCGCACCCCCAAGGGGTGGACCGGACCCGAACAGGTGCACGGCCGGCAGGTGGAGGGAACCTGGCGTTCCCACCAGATCCCGTTGGCCCGACCAGCCGGTGACGCCGATCAGCGGGCGGCGCTCCAGGAGTGGATGCGTGAGTACCGGCCGGAGGAGTTGTTCGACGAGCAGGGCCGTCCGCGCGCCGTGGTGACCGACGCGGTGCCCGCCGGCAGACGCAGGATGGGAGCCAACCCCGCGGCCAACGGCGGTGTGTCGAGCCGGCTGCCCCTCCCCGATGTCCGGGACTACACGGTCACCCTGGACGAACGAGGCGGTGCGGTGTGCTCACCCACCGAAGTGCTCGGCGGGTTTCTCCGCGACGTCATGCACGCCAGCCAGGAGCAGCGCAACTTCCGGCTGTTCAGCCCGGACGAGCTCGAATCGAACAAGCTCGGCGCGGTCTACGAGGCCACCGACCGCGCCTGGCAGGCCGAACAGGCCGACGTCGACACCGAGCTCGCTCCCGACGGCAGGATCATGGAAATCCTCAGCGAGCACACGCTGCAGGGATGGCTCGAAGGGTACCTGCTGACGGGCCGCCACGGACTCTTCGCCAGCTACGAGGCCTTCATCCACATCGTGGACTCGATGTTCAACCAGTTCGCCAAGTGGCTCGACGCGACCCGCGAACTCGAATGGCGACGCCCCGTGCCGTCGCTGACCTACCTGCTGTCCTCGCACGTGTGGCAGCAGGACCACAACGGGTTCTCCCACCAAGACCCGGGATTCCTCGACCACGTCACGCGCAAGAAGCCCGAGATCGTGCGCGTGTACCTGCCCCCCGACGCCAACACCCTGCTGTGCGTGACCGACCACTGCCTGCGCAGCCGGGACCTGACCAACGTCATCGTGGCGGGCAAACAACCCCAGCCGAGCTGGCTGGACAAGGACGAAGCGGTGGCCCACTGCACCCGCGGAGTCGGCGTGTGGGAATGGGCCAGCACCGCCACCGGAGACCCCGACGTCGTGATGGCCTGCGCCGGCGACGCCCCCACCCGAGAAACACTCGCGGCGGTGGACCTGCTGCGACAACACCTGCCGGAATTGGCGATACGGGTGGTCAACGTCGTCGACCTGATGCGGCTGCAACCCCCCGACGAGCACCCGCACGGCCTCCCCGACGAGGAATTCGAAACCCTGTTCACCACCGACAGCCCGATCGTGTTCGTCTACCACGGCTACCCCTCGCTGATCCACCGACTCACGCACGGAAGGCCCAACCGCGACCTGCACGTGCGCGGCTACCAGGAAGAGGGCACGACCACCACGCCCTTCGACATGGCCGTGCGCAACGGCATCGACCGCTACGGACTGGTCATCGACGTCATCGACCACGTCGCGGGACTGAGGCAACACGCCGCCGGCCTGCGCCAGCTGATGCTCGACAAACGCATCGCCCACGACGTGCACACACGCGAGCACGGAGAAGACCTCCCCGAGGTCCGCGACTGGACCTGGGGACGGCCGCAGACACGAGGAACCTCACGCGAGGAAGGAGAGAGCCGGTGAACACCCGCGCCATCACGGTCAACGCCGGGTCGAACAGCCTCCGGCTCGACCTCGTCGACACCCAGGACCTGCGCGTGCACGAGTCACAACACACGTCGACACCACCAACCGCTCCCGAATCCCTGCGCGACTTCGACGAGTTCCTCGGCCAGCACGGCGAACGCGCCACGACCGTGGCCCACCGCCTCGTGCACGGCGGAGAGCACTTCCCCCAACCACGCCCGGTGGACGAGAACACCGTGTCCCGACTGCACGAACTCGAAGCACTCGCCCCCCAACACGTCCCCTCCACCGTGCAACTCGTCCAACGAACCGCCCACGCCGCACCCTCGACCCCGCAAGTCCTGTGTCCCGACACCGGGTTCCACCACACCCTCCCCGCAGAATCCCGCCTCGAACCGCTCCCCTCCCGGTGGCGGTCACAGATCCGCCGCTACGGCTTCCACGGCCTGTCCTACGCCTGGGCACTGCGCCGCACGAGCGAACTACTGGGCCGCGACGCCGAACGGATCAACGCCCTCGTCGCCCACGTCGGCGGCGGCTGCTCGGTATGCGCCATCCACAATGGCCGCAGCGTGGACACGACCATGGGCTTCACCCCGCTGAGCGGAATCATGATGACGCGGCGCAGCGGCGACCTCGACCCCAGCGCGCTGGTGTGGTTGCTGCGCAACTCCGGCGAGGACCTCGACGAGGTGGAAGCCGCCCTGCAACGGGAATCGGGACTGCTGGGACTGTCGAACGGCTACTCCGACGACACGCGCGAACTCGTGGAAGCAGCCGAAGCGGGCAACGACACCGCCCGGACCGCACTGACCGTGTTCTGCCGACACCTCGCCTCCGGACTGGCCGCGATGGCCACCAACCTCGACTCCGTGGACGCGGTGGTGTTCACCGGTGAGATCGGCTGGAACCAACCGGAGGTCCGCCGCGAAGTGTGCCGACGCCTTGCCCTGCTCGGAGTCCCCGCCGACCTGTCCGACAACCGGCAGGACGACGGACCGGTCAGCGGCTCCGGGGAACGGCCGCCCGTCCTGGTGGTGCAGCCCCGCGAGGAGATCCAGCTGGCGCTCGAGGCGACCCGGGCCCTCTGAGGAATCCCGGCGAAACGGTGCGGGTGGCGCCGCAACCGGAACCGCGCGTGTCGTTTGGACAGCGCACCCGCCGGGAAACCGGAGGGCCACCGTACTGCAGCCCAGCTCTCGGTGGGGGAAGACGATGACCAGCCAGGTAACGCCATACGCGATCGGCACCGCACTCCAGCGCCTCGACGGACGCAGCAAGGTCACCGGAACAGCGCCCTACGCCTTCGAGCGCGTCGTCGACAACGCCACCTACCTCCACCCCGTGCAAGCCACCATCGCACTGGGCCAGATCACGGCCATCGACACCGCGGAAGCCGAAGCCCTCGACGGGGTGATCACCATCCTCACCCACGTCAACGCACCCCGGCTGGCCTCCACCGAAGATCGGGAACTGGCGGTACTGCAAACCGACCGGGTCTCCTTCCGCGGCCAGCTCATCGGTGCCGTCATCGCCGACACCCCCGAGACCGCACGACAAGCGGCCGGACTGGTGCGAATCTCCTACGCCCAGTGGCCGCACGAGGCCGAACTGTCCTCCGAACGCAGCGACCTCTACACCCCCGAAGCCGTCAACCCGTCCTTCCCAGCCGACACCGACGAAGGCGACGTCGACACGGCGATGTCCGCCGCACCCGTCACACTGGACACCACCTACACCACGCCCCTGGAATACAACAACCCGATGGAGCCGCACACCACCGTCGCGCTCTGGAACGACCACGAGCTCACGCTGTACGACTCCACCCAGGGCGCACACACGGTCCGCACCACTGTGGCCCCCGTGATCGGCCTCGACCCCGAACGAATCCACGTCAGCGCCCCCCACGTCGGCGGCGGATTCGGCTCGAAGGGAATACCGCACGCCCACATCGTGCTCGCGGCACTGGCCGCCAGGACCGTCGAGGGCAGACCGGTGAAGTTCGCCCTGACCCGCCAACAGATGTTCTCCCTGGCAGGACACCGCACCCCCACCATCCAACGAGTACGACTGGCCGCCGACACCGACGGCCGACTCTCGGCACTCGCCCACGACGTCGTGGAATGGACCTCGAAGGTCAAGGAATTCGCCGAACAGACCGCCGTACCCTCCCGCAACGTCTACGCCGCCCCGAACCGGCGCACCAGCCACCGGCTCGCCGCCCTGGACGTGCCCGTACCGTCCTGGATGCGAGCACCCGGCGAGTGCCCCGGCATGTTCGGCCCCGAAGTGGCCGTGGACGAGATGGCACTGAAGTGCGGAATCGACCCCGTCGAATTCCGCGCCCGCAACGAACCCGACGTCGACCCCGAAACGGGCAAACCGTTCTCCAGCCGCCACCTCGTCGAATGCCTGCGCGAAGGCGCCGACCGATTCGGCTGGCACCACCGCGACCCCACCCCCGCCTCCCGGACGGAACGCGGATGGCTCGTGGGCACGGGAGTGGCCTCCTCGATCTATCCGACCCTCCGCGCGGTGTCCACCGCGACCATCCGCGTCGAAGCAGCGGACCACTACCGAGTCGACATCGGCGCCACCGACATCGGCACCGGCACCTGGACCGCGCTGACCCAGATCGCCGCCGACGCCCTGGAAGTCCCCGTCGGACACGTCGACCTGCGCATCGGCGAAACCGCGCAACCCGAAGCCAGCGTCGCGGGCGGCTCGACGGGAAACGCCACCTGGGGCACGGCGATCGTCGAAGCCGCCCGCGCACTCCAGGACACCCACGGTCGCCCACCCGAAATCGGAGCCGAGGCGAGCGGCACGACACCGAACAACCCCGAGACCGAACGGTTCGCCATGTTCGCCCACGGTGCCCAGTTCGCCGAGGTACGCGTACACGCCGACACCGGGGAGATCCGAGTGCCGCGGATGCTGGGCGTGTTCGCCGCGGGACGCATCATCAACCCCCGCACGGCGCACTCCCAGTTCATCGGCGGCATGACCATGGGACTGTCCATGGCCCTGCACGAGGTCGGCGTGCTGGACACCCGGTTCGGTCACGTGGTCAACCACGACTTCGCCGAGTACCACATCCCCACCAACGCCGATGTCGGCGACATCGACGCCACCTGGATCGACGAGGACGACCCGTACGTCAACCCGATGGGCGCCAAGGGCATCGGCGAGATCGGCATCGTCGGCGCGGCCGCCGCCATCGCCAACGCCGCCCACCACGCCACCGGCATCCGCCTGCGCGAGCTTCCCATCACCCCCGACGCACTCCTACGGTAATGCCGAAGGACCCATCCACCGAGGTCACGCGGGGAAAGGGCGTCACCAAGCTCGCACCGCGATCGAATTCGTGCTCCCATGAGGCCATGGGAGAGCCCGACCCGACCGATCCCGATGGTCGAGACGGGAACGTGGTGTGCGGGTTCACCGTCGACCTCGTCGAGCACGCCCCGCGGATGCCGGCGGGAGTGTCCCGTGTGGAGATCCGCCTGGGCGGCGACACCGTCGGGGACCTGGACTACCGCACTTGCTCCGAGTGTCGGTTCGGGGTCCTGGAAAGCGTGCGGGTTGCCACCGCCGTCCGCCGACGCGGTCTGGCCTCCCACGCCGTGTTCGCGATCCTGAGCGCCCACCCCGCTTACCAGTGGAGCACGTCGACCATCACCGACACCGCCGAGGCCACCGCTTTCTGGACCGCGCTCGACTGGCCCGGCATCGGGGGAACCCTCCCGTACTGCCCGCACATGCGTCGGGCCGACGAGCACAACCCCTGAACCCGTCCAGGACGCTGCCCAAGTAGGAGCACCATCGTCCCGGCCGGTCCCTCGTGTGGGTGAGCCTGCGTCAATCCCCACATCGCCGCTGGGGGCCGAGGTGTGTTGTGAGGTTTCCTCAGTGTCCTTCTCGGGGTGCCGGTAAGGAACGTGTCATGAGCCGCCATTGCGCTGCAGGGTGCGGTACACGGTCGGTCGGGACACGGAGAACAGCTCGGTGAGGTCGGTGATCGTGTAGTCGCCGCTGGCGTGCATCCGCCGCAGCTCGGCCTGCTGCTTCGGCGAGAGCTTGGGCTGCTTGCCGAAGCAGCTTGCCCTTCGGCTGGGAACCGGATACGCCTGAAAGGGGCCGTGGGAACTCGACGGATGGTGACCGCATAGCCATGCGAGTCCGGACGCATATCCGGGCAATCCGGCTGCTTGCCGGACCAATAACGGACGAACTCAGCGTTTTCGCTGGTGGGCCGGGCGTGAGCGTGCCGGTAAAGACAGTTCCGTCAACCCGAACGCTTGCCCGACGATTGCTTGAGCACGCACCGACCACGGACGGTCGTTTCGCGCCTCAGGCGAATGATCCACGACGCATGGGCCATTGATCGAACTGCTGACCATCGGGGACGAACAGCGCGGCCCCTTTCCGGCGTATCCGGTCCCCACCCTCTGAAGGTCGTGTGCGCTGCGCAGGTCAGGTTGTGGAAGCGGGGTCGGGTGGCAGGTGGACGGTCATGATCAGGTGGCAGGTTTCGGTGCCCGCTCCGTGGTAGGCGTGTGGGGCGTCGGCGTCGAACATGGCGGTCTGCCCGGTATCGACGGCGTGTGCGGTGCCGTCGACGACGAGGGTCATCCGTCCGGAGGTGACACTGACGGTTTCCACGACTGCGGCCTGGTGGGGATGGCTGGGATATTCCTCGCCCGGTTCCAGCTGCCAGTGCCAGACCTCGGTGGGGGCCGGTCCCGAGGTCGTCACCACGAGGCGTGCCTGGCCGCCCCGTTCTCCGGTCCACAGTGGTGGCACGGCCTCGGCGGCGACGACGCGGACGCGGCCTTCGGGGGCTTCCTGCATCAGGGCGGACACCGAGATGCCGAGGGTGTCGGCCAGCCGGACCAGGGTGGCCAGGTTGGGGTTTCCCTCGGCTTTTTCCAGCCCCACCAGTGCTCCCTTGCTGACTTGGGCGCGCCGGGTGAGTTCCTCCAGGGTCAGGCCCGCGCGGATGCGGGCCGCTCGGACGTTGGAGGCGATCGCCCGGAGTGCTGCCGTCGTTTCAACCATGTGATCACCACTTTCACAGTGGGTCATTTCAATGAACCATACAGTCGTTCGGTTGACCCTTGTGGTCATTCTACCGTACTGTCTGGTCGTTCCATTGACTAGTATGGGGATGTGTCGTGATCGCTCTGCTACTGGCCCTCGGCAGCTCGCTCGCGTACGGGTGCGCCGACTTCCTCGGCGGCCTGGGCGCCCGTCGGGCGCATGTGCTGCGGACCGTGATGATCGCGGCCCCGGCCAGCCTCGCGGTTGAACTGCTGCTGTGGCCACTGCTCGGCGCCTCGTTCAGCGCCGCGACCGTGGGATGGGGCGCACTGTCGGGAGTCGCCTCGGCCGCCGCGTTCGCCCTGCTCTACCGCACCCTGGCATTCGGCCCGATGAACGTGCTCTCACCGGTGACCGCACTGGTCTCCGCCGCGCTGCCCGTCGGCGTGGGTCTGCTGCAGGGCGAACACCTGGCCGCAGCCGGACTGGCGGGCCTGCCACTGGCCCTGGTGGCGGTGGTGCTGGTCAGCGCCAGCCCCGGCGCGGGCGCGGCACGCCCCTCACGGACCGCGCTGCTGCTCGCACTCGGCGCGGGCGCCGCCATCGCAGGCCAGCTGATCTTTCTGCACCAGGCACCGTCCGACAGCGGAGTGGCCCCGCTGATCATCGGCCGAGCGGTCTCCTCGACGATCACTCTCGCCGCGGCGGGACTGATGCACCGCAAGCTCGGCCCCGAACGGCCCGCGTACGCGCTCTCGGCAACCGCGGGGGCACTGGACTCCGTGGCGAACCTGCTGTTCCTGCTCGCCGCCCGCAGCGGCAACCTCAGCATCGTCGCCGTGATCGTCGCCCTCTACCCCGCCGGCACGGTCCTGCTCGCCTGCGGCGCGACCGCCGAACGCATCCACCGCGGCCAGCTCGTGGGCCTGGGCACCGCCGCCGTCGCCGTGAGCCTGCTGGCCACGACCTGAGTACGCTCACCGCTCCCACCGACAGGAAGGATAACGCCATGTTGGTTCAGCCCTGGGAAGCCAGCCTGGACGACGCCGAATGGCAGAGCTGGATCGCCGACGGCCACGACTTCGGACAACTGTGCGTCAACGGTCGGCCGGGCCATCCGCCCGTCGTCGTCCCGACCCACTTCACCTCCGACGGAGATCACCTGCTCGTCCATCTCGCCCGGCCCAATCCGGTCTGGACGGCGATCGAGCATGACCCGCACGTCGCTTTCACGGTCATCGGCGACTACGCCTTCATCCCCGGTCCCTGGCGCGCCAAGGCCGGCACACCGCTCGCCGATGGTGTGCCCACCAGCTACTACGCGACCGTCCAGTTCAGCTGTCGCGCCAGCATCGTCGACGGTCCCGAGGCCAAGGCCGAACTGCTGCGCCGCCAGATGGCCCACTTCCAGCCCGACGGCGACCACGCCCCCATCGCCGTCGACCAGCCTCCCTACGGTCGGATGCTGCCCGGCATCCGCGGCCTGCACCTGCAGGTCACCGACGTGGTCGCCAAGTTCAAATACGACGACCAGAAACCCCTCGAGCACCGCACCGCTGTCGTCGAGGCCCTCACCGAACGCGGCCAGGGCCTCGACGTGCCCACCGCACGCCAACAGCGCCGCCGCCGGGACCGCATCGGACCCTGGAAGCCCTGACCCCACCGCTGATCACGGCCTGCCCGCCATGGCTCGCGCCGCGGCCGTCAGCCCACGGCACCTGGGCCGGTTGTTCCACACCGAACTGGGCACCACCCCCGCCCGCTGGGTCGAGCGGGTCCGACTCGAGCGCGCCCAACAACTCCTGCTCGACGGGCACAGCGTCACCTCGTCGGCCCGGCGCAGCGGACTCGGCAGCGACGAAACCCTCCGCCGCGCCTTCACCCGCCACCTCGGCACCACCCCCACCGCCTACCGCCAACGCTTCGCCACCACCGGCACGGTGCAGCGCGATGCCCAGACCAGCGCGTCGGGCACCGAGTACGACGGAAACAAGAGGACCGTCTACCGCACCCTGCATCGCAATGGCGGCTCATGACACGTTCCTTACCGGTATCTCTTCTCGGCTGGTTTTGGGGTTGATTTTTCGGGTTAATTTTAGTCTGTACTGATATATCTATGTATATTATCTCTTGCAGTTCTCCTCTGCCCCAGAGCGACAGATCCGCTAAGCACGAAGGACGGTGATGTCGGCACTGAGCGGTGACGGGCATCCGAAGGCCTCGAGGCCTTCGGATGCCCGTCACCGCGCGGGTCGCCTACGTGGAGGCCGGAGCGGCCTCGTCATCTCGCGCGTCCGAGGAACCGATGTCGTGCCCCCACTTCAGACGTTCCTCGCTGTCCGGTTCGAGCGCCGCCATCGGGACCGGCGAGCTGACCCGGCGCGTCAGCCAGGACACCAGGAGGATGGTCGCCAGTCCGGCGACCATGGACACCGTCCGGAACGGGAACAGCACCGAGCCGTCCTCGTACCAGGGCCAGGGCAGGAACGGAGGCAGTCCGAAGGTCGGCTCACCACCGGACAGGCGCAGCACCAGCGAGACTCCGAACCCGCAGAGCACGCCGATGCGATTGGCGAACGGAACGAACAGCGCGCACACCAGCATCGGGAACAGCAGCACGTAGATGAGGTCGCTGGCCAGGTACCACAGGTCGTAGACGCTGGCCACGTTCAGCGCCAGGATCGTCGCCGCCGCGCCGATCACCACGATCAGCCTGCGAATCACCTGCTGCACCTGAGCGGGGCCGGCCTGGGGACGAACCAGGCGACGGTAGACGTTCCAGCCGGTCAGCGACGAGGCCGACAGGACGGAGGAGTCCACGCTCGACATGACCGCCGCGGCCAGCGCACCGAGCCCGAGTGCGGCGACCCCGGTCGGAACGAGGTAGCGCAGGACGTAGGGCAGCACCAGCGACGGGTTGTCCAGCGGGGGTGCGCCCTGGGCCTGGAAGTCGGCCGAGGTGGCGATGATCCCGATCAGCACCGGGGGCACGGCGGCGAGCACGCACACCACGCTGGCGCCGAGGGACAGCCGCCGGGCGTTGGCCGGGCTGCTGGCCGACAGCACGCGCTGGAAGTACACCTGCCAGGGGATCCCGCCGAACACCAGCGCCAGGCCGAAGTCCCACCAGTTCCAGTACATGTGTCCCCAGGACGGGTCGTCCCATCCGGTCAGGGGCGGGAACATCGCCGCGTACGAGCCGAAGTCGATGTCGTACGTCGACCAGGCATCGCCGAGCCCGCCGACCGTGGCGGCCGCGAACGGGATGGCCGCGATGAGGCCGACGAAGATGAGCACGATCTGCACGACGTCGGTGATGGCCACCGACCACATGCCGCCCACCACTGTGTAGGCGATCGCCACGGCGGCCGAGAGGATGATCGACACGCCGAAGTCCAGACCGATGATCGTGCCGAAGGTCGTGCCCAGGGCGGTGAGGATCGCGCCGGTCCAGAAGATCTCGCCGAGCACCGCCGGGATCGCTCCCAGTCCGGCGATCTGCTTGCCGAAGCGGATGTCGATCGGGTCGAGCATCGTGGTGAACCGGCCACGGCGCATCTTCTTGGCGAAGAACATGCCGCCGATGAGCAGGCTCAGGGCGTAGCCCCAGGGAGCCTGCGCCCAGGCCAGACCGTCGTTGAAGGTCGCCTCGGCGGCCCCGCTGATGTAGCCACCGCCGACCCAGGTCGCGGTCATCGTGAACACGCCGATCCACAGCGGCATGTTGCGGCCGGCGACCATCGTGTCGGCCAGCCCGCCACCGCGACGGGATGCCACGAACGCGCCGAGCCAGTAGAACAGCGCGTAGAACGCCATCATCGCGAACAGCCCGGGCCAGGAGACGTGGGGCTGTGCGACCGCGACGTAGACCAAGGCGAGGGCCATCACGGCGACGAACACGCCGATCTTGATCAGGGAGCGGCTCCGCGAAGCAGCGGGCGGGCGCTCGGACGACTCGGTCTTCGTGTGTCTTTCTTCAGGCACCGATGGCTCTTCCTGTCGGGGATTGGGACAAGTTCGACACCATAGGCGAGCGACACCGGTATGTACAGATGTACATGAGCCCAGTCATGGACGAGATCGCACTTCGACACGACACGTGGCCGAACGTGCGTGTGGCGTGCGCAAACCGGGCGGTTCTACAACGCGGACGCCTCTTCGTCGACGTACCGCATGACGAGCGTGCCGGCCACATCCTCGTCCGTGGCCGCGTAGACGTGGTCCGCACCCCCGTCGAAGCGAATGTAGTCACCCGGCCCGAGCGTCTCGGGGTCCGATTCCGGCCCGGTCACCAACGTTCCGGAGTGCACCAGCAACTGCTCGATCACCCTGGGGCGGTGCGCCGGGGACACGTACCGGTTCCCGGCGCGCACGTGAATCCGGTAGATCTCCAGCGTCCGGCCACCGCCGATCGTTCGGTCCACGAGCTGCACGTCGACCGCCCGACCGGGGAGTTCGGCCTCGTCGGCCCTCCGCACGACCAACCCGGTCTCCACCGGCGGGTCGGCTTCCGTGATCAACAGGCGTCCCAGGGGCACGCCGAGCACCGTGGCCAGCGCGTAGAGCGTTTCCAGCGTCGGATTGCGCTGCCCGGCCTCGAGTTCGGACAGCGTGCCCTTTCCCAGTTCGGCACGGCGGGCCACCTCGGACAGCGACAGGCCGCGATGGACGCGTGTCGCGCGCAGGTTCGCGCCGACGACCTTGACCAGCTCCACCGGGACCTCCTAGCATCACTGCGTTCTATAAACAGAACGAAAGATTTTCGACAATCGGACGGATGACCCGTGTCCTCACGTCAGCGCCTGCCGCACGCACTCCCCATGTCCGTGGTGGTCTCAGGGTGTGTGACGACACTGGTCGGTGTCACGAGCTCGGTGGCCATCGTCTTCCAGGCGGCGAGAGCCGTCGGTGCGGGCCCGGCCGAGATCTCCTCCTGGATCCTCGCCCTCGGCATCGGCATCGGTGTCACCTCGATCGCGTTGTCCCTGCGCTATCGAGCGCCAGTCGTCATGGCCTGGTCCACGCCCGGCGCCGCGCTGCTCGCCACGAGCGCACACGGTACCCCGCTGTCCGAGGCGATCGGAGCCTTCCTCATCGCTTCGGCGCTGACCGTGCTCGTCGGGGTCACGGGATGGTTCGAACGTGCCGTGAACCTCATCCCCTCGTCGATCGCCTCGGCGCTGTTGGCCGGCATACTGCTGCAGTTCGGCACCGACGTGTTCACCGCGATGGGCACACGGTTCTGGCTGATCCTGGTGATGCTGGTGAGCTACCTGCTCTGCAAGAGGCTGCTACCTCGCTACGCGGTGCTCATCGCGCTCGCGGTGGGGACGCTGCTGACAGCCGTGCAGGGCTCGTTCCAGCTCGACACCGTGCGCCTGGCCGTGGCCACACCGGTTCTCACCTGGCCGTCCTGGTCCCTGTCCACGACGATCAGCCTCGCCCTCCCCCTGTTCGTCATCACGACGACCTCCCAGAACCTGCCCGGTGTGGTGACGCTGCGCGCCCACGGATACCGAACGCCGATCTCACCGATCCTGTCCTGGTCCGGCTCGGTCAACCTGGTGCTGGCTCCACTGGGCTGCTTCGGGATCAACCTCGCCGCGATCACGGCTGCCCTGTGCATGGGCCCCGACGCCCACGAGGACACGAGCCAGCGCTACCGGGCCAGCATCGTCTCCGGCGCGTGCTACCTGGTACTCGGTCTCTTCGGCGCCACCCTCGGCACTCTCATCGCCGCTTTCCCGCTCGCGCTCATCACCGCGATCGCCGGTATCGGCCTGCTGGAGACCATCGGGAACTCGCTGGCGTCAGCGACCACCGAGCCCGCCACCAGGAACGCCGCTCTGATCGCCTTCCTCGTCACCGCCTCCGGCGTGTCGATCCTCGGCATCGCCGCGATCTTCTGGGGCCTGATCGCGGGGATCGGCGCCCACCTGCTCCTCGGCCGCCCCGCAAGCCGTTCGGACATCCCGTGAGACGGAAGACGCCGTCGGGACCCGACCCCCCCCCGGCCCGTGAGCAACCGATTCCGGGTCACTCGCTTTCAGCGGCGTCGGTCACTCCCGGTACGGGGGTCGTCCCGGTGAACCGGTCCCTCATCGCGTCGACTCCGCACTGGGGACGAGCCAGGTCGGTCAGCGAGCGCCGCTGCTCGTGGGCGCGCTCCACGCCGATGTCCGTGGCCTCGTCGCGGCTGCGCTTCAGCGACTCGTCGCACTCGCCCTCGCGGTTGAACGACCACATCGGTTTCGGCTCCCCCAGCGGCAGGGCGTCACCCGGCCCCGCGTCGTGACGGCCCGTGTGCCAGGTGTGCCACGTCTTTCCGCAGGAGTTCCTGAGTTGCTCGAACAGGTCCCCTTCCGCCACCTCGGGAAGTCCCGAGGCCATGAGCTGCCCCGAGAGCACCTCGAAGTCGTGCGGGTGCCAGTACGGTTTCTCCTCCTCCCGCAACGTGTCGGACAGGGCTCCGAAGACGAGGTACTCGATGCCGATCAGGTGGGCCCGGGCGTGTTGCCGTCGAACAGCACGCACTACATCAGGTCGTCGTCGACCGCGTGGCAGTAGTGGTGGGCCTCCATCTGCGATTCCGGCTCCGCCTCGGGGCAGTGAAACCCCACGACGTAGACGTCGAAGTCGTCCAGCGGACCGGTGTCCTGCAGTAGCTTCGCCCCTGCTGCAGGGTCTCCAGCCAGGCCCCCTCGCCCTCGCCCGCAGCTGGGGTCGGAGCGTCTCGCCGTGGAATCATCGGCTTCACCCCGGTAGCCTCCCGGTGTGTTCGGTATTCGGCCTCACAGCGGATCACCCGAACGCGCCGCCGGACAATCAGTGCCCTCACGGGTCTCACCGCTCGCCGAGGGGACGAAACAACGGCGCCGTGAACCTCGTTTCAGTCGGAACAGGCCGGAGACCCCATCCGTACGCGGAATCGAGGTAGTGACGATGACCGATCCCCTCGCGCTGGACACTCAGCTGCGGCAGCACTCCAGGAACACTTTCGGGCTCGACACCGCCCTGTCGGGGTATCTCGAGGCGATCCGCCGGGCGACGAACGTCCTGGAGCTGGAGCTGACGAGCGCCTCGGCGAACCACGTCGACGGGCGAATCGAACTCACGCTTCGGGCGGCCCCGAACGTGAACATCGAGTGGACCCCGCACCGGGGCTGGGTGCTCGTCTGCCCCGGCGACCCCCAGCGGTACTACTACCGGGTCGGTTCCGAGGCCGACGCCGCCTCGGTGATGCCGGACCCCGAAACGGTCGCCTCCTGGCTGCTCCTGGTCTCCGAGGGCAACCGGGACGGTCACCACGAGTCCCCCGAGCCGCTGGACCCCGGCGACAACGCCCTGCTCGACCGGATGTACACGTTCGGTTCCGGGCGGGACCCCTACACTCCCGGCTGACCACGGCGCGGGACGACCCGGTTACACGGGACCGGCCGTGTCCAGGTGGTACACCCGAAAAGCCTCCCCCAACACCGGCTGGGCCACGTCGCGCACCGCGACGCCCTCAGGCGGCACGCCGTGTTCGCTGCCGAAATGCGCGTGGCCGTGCAGCGCCAAGCTGCTGTCCGCGGAATCGATCGCCTCGGCGAGCAGGGAGGAACCGAGGAACGGACAGAGTTCACGCGGTTCCTCCCCCAGCGTCGCGGTCACCGGGGCGTAGTGCGTCAGGGAGAGGCGGTACTCAGCGTCGAGCCCGTTCAGGCACTCGCGCAACGCGCCGGTCGCCCGCTCCGAGTGGTCGATGAACGCTTTCATCTCCCGCTCCCCGAACGAGCTGCCGCACGTGCCGAAGAATCCACCGCCGAAGCCCTTGGTTCCGGCGTCGTCGACCTCGCCGCCCGGCGAGGTCGACGACGGTGGCCTGACCCTCCAGGATTCGGACCCCCCGTCCAGCAGGATCGCGGCGACCTCCTCGGGGCAGCTCTCGTGGTGGTCGTGATTGCCGAGCACGCCGATCACGGGTACCGGCAGGTCACCGATCTCCTCGACGACGATCCGAGCTTCCTCCCTGCTTCCGTGGTCGGTCAGATCACCGGCGAGCAGCAGCACGTCGGCGTGCTCGTCGACGCCTTCCAGCCGCGGTCGAAGGCTGCTCCGCGAGTGATCAGCCAGATGAACGTCGCCGACGGCTGCGATACGGATCACGGTGATTTCCTCCCGATGTCGCGTCTTCGGCCCCGTGCTCGTCCGAGCTCTTCCCGGGCTCCGCGAGCTCGACGATGCCGAGGCGTTCGACCAACAGCGGAAACGCCTCGGCGTACGGCGAGTGCTCGGTTCCCCGGCTCACCACCTCCCAGTCGAGCTGCTCACGCAGGACAGCGCGATGAGCAGAGTTTCGGCCAGGTCGCAGCGATGGGGACCGAACACCAGCATCCTGTCGATGACGAGGTGGGTCGCGGACATGACCGGCACCGCCACGGGACCGACCCGGATACGTTCCGCCCGATCCAACAGTGCCCGGTCCACCGGATGCTCGTCGGGGCGGTGGATGAGATCGACGAGCTGCTGACCGTCGTAGGTCCTGACCGGCCAGTCCTCGACGGTATCCCGCACCGCCATGCCCCACCGTTCGACGGCGTCCAGCACCGCGCTCCGGTCCTCCTCGCGGATCAGCACATCGACGTCGTGGGCCGGTTCGTAGACCGCCCAGCCACCGGCCAGGGCGAACCGCACGTCGTGCTCCCGCAGGGCGCCGACCGTCCGCGTCATCGTGCGCAGCGGCCTCGTCTGCTCCTCGGACACCGAAACGACGCACCTCCCGTAGCGGCTCTGCCGGAGACGTGCCCACCACGGTGCCTCGCCGTACCCGAACCGTGGTCGCCGAGAGTGCCGTCCTCGTTCCGGGGTGGGGCTCCGGCCCGGAACAGCTAGATGACCTCGTGGTGCTGGAGGTACCGGAACATCGCGATCCCGGGAAGGACCGGCAACCAATAGGTCAGCAGCCGGGACGTGAGCACGGCCGTGACCGCCGCTGTCGGTGCGACGCCCACCGCGCCGAGACCGGCCACCAGAACGGCCTCCACCGCGCCGATGCCGCCTGGAGAGGGCACGAGGTGACCGAGCGTGTTGCCGATGACGAAGACGGTGACCACGGCCCACACCGAGAAGTCGGTGGTGATCGCGGCCAGACTGGCGGCGAGACCGAGAGCCGAGGCCACCTGGTAGCCCAGTGCCCCGCCGAACAGCTGCACGGCTCGGACGGGATGGCGCAGTGTCTCGAACAGCTCCCCGGCGACTTCCACGGCGGGCCGGACGATTCTGCGACGCCCGGGCGGGGAGGCGAGCACGGCCCCGAGCAGCACCAGGACACCGACGAGCGCCAGCCCGATCGGCCAGCCGATCGGGATCGACAAGCCGCCGGGAACGCTGCTCATTCCGGTGGCGAGGACGCCGACGATGCCGAGCAGGAACGCCACGGCCCCCGTGGCCGCCTGGTTGAGGACGGTGATCCCGACGGCCAGTGATCGGCGCAACCCCAACCGTTCGATGTAGATGAGGTTGATTCCGAAGAAGCCGGCACCGCCCGGCGTGGTGCGGCCCGTGAACGCGGCGGCCACCTGCACGGCGGTCGTGCGCCAGAACGGCAGCCTGACCCGACTGGAGCCGAGCATGGACACCGACGACATCAGGATGGCCAGTTCTCCGGCGATCACCGCCGCCGCGAGCCACCCCCAGTTGGCGTTCCGCAGCGCCACCAGTATCCCGGACATGTTCGAGAGCTCGGGCAGCAGCAGGTAGACGGCGGCGCCGGTCAGCAGCAGCCCCACGACGGTGACCGGGCGCACGGGGGAGCGAAAACCCGGGATCGGGCACTGGAGACGATCGGCGAGGGTTTCGCGCAGTTCGGAGAGCAGGAACCGGTTCGC
Organism: Halosaccharopolyspora lacisalsi; assembly: GCF_014137975.1. Lineage (GTDB taxonomy): Bacteria > Actinomycetota > Actinomycetes > Mycobacteriales > Pseudonocardiaceae > Halosaccharopolyspora > Halosaccharopolyspora lacisalsi. The sequence continues at coordinate 570,907 of NZ_JACGWZ010000002.1, forward strand.
CGCGGGCTGGGCCAGGATGCGCCGTGGCAAAGCCAGAGGGCGCAGGTTGACCAGCGCCGCTTCGAGCTGCTCGGTCGGTATCACGCGCAGCGCGGTGTCCACCGCGCGTTCGATGCCGGCCACCGAGGCCAGCGACACCAGGGACTCGGCGAGGTCCTGGTCCAGACGTCGCGCCGACGCGCCGACCTGGCTGAGCGTGAAATTGAGCAGCCACGGCCGGTACTCGACGTCGATGAGGATGTTTTTGACCCGCAGGTCGTGATGGGCGATGCCCGCCTCGGCCAGCGTGGTCAGCTGCCTCCAGATTTCCTCCAGAACCGTGTCGTCGAGTTCGGCGACCGGCACTTCGGAGAGCCGCTCCCCCTCGACCTGGCGATGCACCAACAACGGAGGAGCGTGCTTGACGTCGCAGGCCAACACCACCGGAGGGGTACGCACTCCCGCCCGTTCGGCGAGCAACGTGACGTAGGCTTCGTGCTCGACCTCGTGATGGGCCGAGGACAATCGCGGCTGTTCCTGCACGTCGAGCACCGCGAGCAGTCGACCCACCTGGTACAGGATTCCGGCACGCCGATGCAGTCTGCGCACCACCTTCAGGCGAAACGTCTGTCCGTCATCGGTGGCCACGGCGAACTGGCGCGGCTGAAGCAGCCGATATTTCAGCGTCACGACCGAAACCGGAGCGAATCCGGACAATTCCAGTTCGTGGCGCACGACCTCCTCGGAAACCTTGTGCCCGGGAGCGCCCCAGACGAGGTGGAACAGCGTCCCCACGCCCCAGCCGAGCAACCCGCCGGCCACGCCCCCCCAGGGCAGGTGGTTGCCCAGGTGCACCTCGGCCACGGCCACCAGCACGGTCAACACCCAGCCGACGTGGCGTACTCGTCGGCCGAGATAAGGAGCGATCACCACCGCCAGCGCGGCCACCACGGCCACGTTCGTGGCGGGGAAGGCGATCTCGACCTGGGGACCGAGTCGCAGCTGGGACGGCACCGGACGGGGACCCACGATGCGGGTCAGCCCCTCGGACACTCCCCACGTGGTGGCTCCCGCCGCCGCGCAGAGCAGTCCCACTCGAATCCACTTGGCGTACAGGGCGACCCCGGTGACCACGGAGATGCCCACCCAGGACCCGAACCAGGGCAGCGCGATCCACAGCGGGTCGGAAACCTCGGGGACTCTGCCCAGCTGGTGAAAGATCGCCACCTCGACCGGGTTCGCCGGTACCAGAGCCAACAGGACGCTGATCGTGAGCAGTCCACCGGCCACGAGCAACCGAACGAGGTCACGAGGATGCCGACCGATGGACAGCCGCAATCGACGATCCGCGGAACCTCGTTCTCCGGAGGGCGACCCGTCGGCGTTTCGCACTGCTCCAGGAACTCCTGACGCTCGGTGGGTGCGACGCTTTCCGATCGACAACAGCACGTACCGTGCCCGGCCGCAACAGCGGCGCTTCGGCGACCGGGCTCGGCAACGACCGGCAGGAACGAAACACCCACGTGGCCGCCGGACCGTGGCTCGGCCACGGAGCGGCGGTTCACCGCTCGTAGAGCCCGACGATGTTGCCGTGCGCCAGTTCGGAGCCGGAAAGCGCCCGACGCAGGTCCTCGGGCGTGGAGTCCTCGCCGAGCCCCAGCGGCCGGTCGGAGGCGTAGACGCGGAAGAAGTAGCGGTGCGCCTCGTCCCCGGCAGGTGGATGCGGCCCGCCCCAACCGAGTTCGCCGAACCCGTTGCGCGACTGCGTGACCCCCGACGGAACCTCCCCCTCGTTCAGCCCGGTGACCTCCGGCGGAATTCCGGACATCAGCCAGCGCACGAAGACACCGCTCGGGGCGTCGGGGTCCTCGCACAGCAGTGCGAGCTCCCTGGTGCCCTCCGGCACGGCCTCCCACCCCAGTTCCGGCGAGATGTTCTCGCCGTCCCTGCTGCACCGCGTGGGCAGCAGCGTGTGGTCGTTGAACGTGCTGCTGCGCAGCCGGGTACCACCGCCCTCGGCGTCCCTTTCCACGCCCTTGGCCCCGGGTTCTCCCGAAGGACGTCGCCCGGCGGGCTCCCCGGTCCGCGGCTCCCGCGGCAGCGGATCGTCCCGATGGAGTCGATCATTGGCCGCCTCGTCGGCGTACTCGTCGGGGACGCCTTCCCCTTCGTAGTCGTTGCGCAGGCGTGTCCGCTTGATGTCGTCCTTGTGGCTGCCGGGCTCCGGCATCATTACCACCTCTTCTCGCCGAATGACCTCCGCCGCGATCCGCGGACAACCACTTCACGATCCCGAACCTGTCGGTTAACCGGATCGACGAGTCGCGAAACGTCCTTCACCGGACACCCCACGTAGTGATCCCGGGTTCGACGGAGAGGAACCCGACTGCCCGGGTGTCACGCCGCGCACGACCATTTCCCGGAATTGTCCCGAGCGAAAACGGCGAAGTGCCCGCCACGACGAAGAACCACCGAATCGAATACCGCGCCGCGGAGGTGACTCGAGACACGGAGGTGGAATGGTGCGGGCGGGTACGATGACGGACGGAGCCTTCGGGAACCTGGCCGGGAACACGCCCGCGAAGGTGGTCGTGAACGTGGTCAGGGACACTGTATCGTTTCCGGCGTTGAACCTGTACGGTCACGAAGGACCGTTTGGTTGCGGCCCTGTCGACCGGGCGCTTCAGCGGACTTCGGTCGCTGCGCAATCACGGGTCTGACGGGGACGACCCAAAAAACCCGAGCGGAAACGCCAGGGTCGCACCCTGGCCAAGAGCGGTTTCCGGGCTTATCCGCCCGGGAAGGAACATGAGCAGTGGGACGAGCCCATCAGGAGAGGAGACAGCACGGAATGGAACGCGGAGGAACCGGCTGGCTGGATCAAGCCGCATGCCGGGACGAGGATCCCGAGCTGTTTTTCCCCGTGTCCGAAATGGGCCCGGGAGCCCGGCAAGTCGCACAGGCAAAGGCCGTGTGCGCACAGTGTCCGGTACAGCAGCAGTGCTTGTCCTATGCGCTGGAAAACGGGTTGCAGTACGGAATCTTCGGCGGCACCACCGAGCGCGAACGGCGCAACCAGACTCGCAGGGCCTCCGGCCGTCCCCAGGGGACTCAGGCTGCCTGAGGCTCTCGTACGGGGCCGACCTCAGCTGTCCCGGCCCCGCGCTTGCGCCCCGTGATCTCGCCGCCGGAATGTCGCGCGCGACCCGCAGGACCCGATGGAAGGACCTCGACGCGAGGAATCGAGCGTCAAGCACGCGGTTCGTGCAGCGGAAAGTCGTCCAGGGCTGATCGGTCCGCCCCGAGGCCGGGCACGTCACCGATCTCGAAGCAACCGGTGCGGGTGCACACTCTTCTCGAGACCTCTTCTCGACGGAGCCCCGCACCGGTTCCACGCCCGCTCAGCGAGGCAGTCGCCGGTGGCGAACGAACCGGTCGGGGAAAGCCCGCTCCTCCGGACCCGAGGTGTTCCGGCGCGGCCTTCGTCGAAGCGGTGCCGGTACGGTCGAAGCCGACGCCGACCACGTCCGACATCGTGGTCTCCTCTCGTGCGCCGGCTCGACGGGTGTCAGGACCCCGACTCGGGAATCGATCGGGACAGCGCGACGCGCATCCGTTCGCCGAGATCGTCGCGACAGACCACGAGGTCCGGCAACCACGAGTCGGCGCGATCGCAGAAGAGCTCGCTGCCGTCGATTCGAGCCGTGTACAGGCCGGCGGCTCGGGCGACCGCCACCGGCGCGGCCGAGTCCCACTCGTACTGGCCACCGGCGTGCACGTAGGCGTCGACCTCACCGAGGATCACCGCGGCGATCTTGGCTCCGGCCGAACCCGTGGGAACCGTCTCGGCGCCCAGCTCGGCGGCCAGCGCCTCGACGAACTTCGGAGGCCTCCTCCGGCTGACCGCCAGTCGTACGACACCGCTGGCGGCGGCCTCGTCCCGGAGTGGCGGCTCGGCAGTGCTCAGGACGGGTGTCCTCGGCGGGAAGTGCCACCGCGCCCACCACCGGACGTCCCCGGTGGGCCAGGGCCACGTGCACGGCCCAGTCCCGGCGCGCGGGGTCACCGAACTCACGGGTTCCGTCGAGCGGGTCCATGAGCCACACCCGACCGTCCGAGTCCCGCGACGACCCCACCATCCCGTGCTCGGAGAGCACGGGATCGTTCCCACGGTGCCTTCCCAGCTCGGCCATCAGCAGTTCTTGACATCCTCACCGCCCTGAAGGGCGGTGATCCCAGCCCGCCGTTCAGGCGGCTGTTCGTTCACGGACGCTCGGATCCTCGCGGGTTGTCGTCCCTCCGGCACACGACCCCGCAGGGTCGGGGCCACCCGACGCACGGGCGGCATGTCCTGCCGCGACATTGATTCCAGCGTTGGTGTCCGCGTTGCAGGTGAAGCCGCAGGACACGCAGACGAACTCGGCTTGGCTCTTGCGCGAGTTCTTGTCGATCCATCCGCAGTCGCTGCATCGCAGACTGGTGTACGGGGCGGGAACGTCTTCGACCCACCCGGGGGATTTGTCTTCGGTGCGGCTGCGCAACATGCCCCAGCCTTGGGCGAGGATGCCCCGGTTCAACCCGGCTTTCTGTCGCACGTTCCGCCCGGGGTTGTCGACGGTGCCTTTGGCGGAGCTGGTCATGTTCGTGATGCGCAGGTCCTCGAACCTGATCAGATCGTACGAGCGGGCCAGTTCGGTGCTGGTCTTCTCCACCCAGTCTTTCCGTACGTTTGCCTCACGCGCTTTGAGCTTCGCGACCTTGGCGTGCTCGTCGCCCTTGGCCTGGCTGCCCTTCGGTGCGCGTGCGGCTCGGCGTTCGTGCTTGCGCCGCGTCGCCCGCTCCTTGGTCGAGGGTTGCGGGCAGTTGAGTTGGTGCCCGTCGTGCAGCGCCGCCGTGATCGTCACGCCCCGGTCCACCCCGGCAGCCACCGCCCCGCCTCGACCGCGAGCTCCTCGGCGAGAGCGTGATCGTCGTCGATCATCGTGCTCCTTTCCACGGCACCGAGCCGATCCGGGCTCGTGAACCCGCATCGGTCGGGAGATCGCATACCGTCGATCATCGATGTGTAGGGATGTGTAGGTTGGAACCGGCACATCGTACGGACGGAGGACGGATGCGGACGATCAGCCTCGAAGGCACCGGCCCGCAGGTGGCCGAGGACGCCTGGGTGGCTCCCGGGGCCACCCTGGTCGGCGCGGTCACCCTGCTCTCGGAGGCGAGTATCTGGTACGGCTCGGTGGTGCGCGGTGACGGTGACAGGATCACCGTGGGACGGGGCAGCAACATCCAGGACGGATGCGTGCTCCACGCCGACCCCGGCGTCCCCGCCACCGTCGGCGACCGTGTTTCCGTCGGACACCGGGCGGTGCTGCACGGCTGCACCGTCGACGACGACGTCCTCATCGGGATGTCGGCGACCGTGCTCAACGGAGCACGGATCGGCTCGGGGTCCCTCGTCGCCGCGGGCGCGGTGATCCTCGAAGGGGCGGAGATCCCGCCGAACTCGCTGGTGGCCGGTGTTCCGGGCAAGGTGCGCCGGGAGACGACGCAGGACGAGCGCGACGTCATCACGGCCAATGCGCAGCACTACCTCCAGCTCAAGGCCCGCCACGCCGAGGCCACGGACTGACCGTCCACACCGACCACCCGGTGTCCGGAGTCGGCCGAGTCCGCGCTGGCCCGGACCGGGGTGCTGCCCCAGACTGAGGGGCATGCGGATTGCGGCGGTGCGGGGTGACATCACCGAGCAGGAAGTCGACGCCGTGGTCAACGCCGCGAACTCGTCACTGCTCGGCGGCGGTGGCGTGGACGGGGCGATCCATCGGCGCGGCGGCCCGGAGATCCTCGAAGCCTGCCGCGAGCTGCGCTCCACGCGGTACCCGGACGGGCTCGGTGTCGGGCAGGCGGTGGCCACCACCGCGGGCAAGCTCCCCGCCCGGTGGGTGATCCACACCGTCGGTCCCACCTTCACCCCCTCCGAGGACCGTTCCGAGCTGTTGGCCGCGTGCTTCCGGGAGTCGTTGAAGGTCGCCGACACGCTCGGGGCGTCGACCGTGGCGTTTCCGGCCGTCTCCACCGGCGTCTACCGCTATCCCCTCGCCGAGGCCGCCGAGATCGCCGTGCGCAGCGCCCGCGACACCCCCACCAATGTCGAGAACGTGCGGTTCGTGCTCTTCGACACCGAGTCCTACGAGGCCTTCACCGCGGCTGTCCAGCACAGCGAGTGACTCCAGTTCCCAACATGCGAGAAAAGCGAGGGTCGTGGAAGACAGTGGGGTCACTGTGTGTTGTCCACGGCAATGTCGTTTATTCCTCTTCGGCGACCGCCGTACCGCACTTGCCTGCTCGGCCACGCGCTCCACTGCGTCGACAACGGCTACTGAGTCGCCCTCGTTCCCGCGTACCGTATCCGTTCTCCACACCAAGGAGTCGCCACGTGTCCCTCCGCGATCCGGAAACCGTCGCGGTCACCGAACCCAGCACCACCGAAACCGACACCACCGGAACCTCTCCCCCGGCACAGCGCAAGGTCCTGACCATCGGTGGCGTCCTCGCCGTCGCGCTCGGTGTGGCGACCGCCGCGGTCGGGGGTTGGCGCATGGCCGTGCTGTACGCGATCGGGCTGGCCTTCGGCCTCGTGCTCTTCCACGCCCGGTTCGGGTTCACCTCGGCCTGGCGTCAGCTGGTCGCCGTGGGCCAGGGCAAGGCCCTGCGCGCGCACATGCTCATGCTCGCGGTCGCCGCCGCGCTGTTCGCCCCCATTCTCTCGGCCGGGCTCGGGCTGGGGACCACGCCCGAGGGTTCGGTCTCCCCGGTGAGCATCAGCGTCGTGGTCGGCGCGTTCCTGTTCGGGCTCGGCATGCAGGTCGGCGGCTCGTGCGCCTCGGGGACCCTCTACAACGTGGGTGGCGGGCAGACCGCGATCGTGTTCACGCTCGTCGGCTTCATCGTGGGCGCCGTGCTGGGCGCCTGGCACTTCGCCTTCTGGACCTCCACCCTGCCCAGCGGCCCGGAGATCTCGCTGGCACGGACACCGCTGGGGTACGGCGGTGCGTTGGCCGCGACCCTGGCGGTGCTCGGGCTCATCGCGGCCGGCACGCTCGTCGTCGCCCGGCGCAAGCAGCCGCCGCGCCTGTCCCGCCCACCGGCAGCAGCGGGCCTGGCCCGAGCGGTGCGCGGTTCCTGGCCCCTGTGGGTGGGTGCCGTCGGACTGGCCGTGCTCAACGCACTCACCCTGGTGGTCAAGGGGAAGGCCTGGGGAATCACCTCGGCCTTCACGCTCTGGGGTTCGAAGGTCGCGCAGGCCGCCGGAGTGGACGTGGCCGACTGGGGCTACTGGTCCAGTCCCGACAACGCCGCGACGCTGGCGGGTCCCGTGCTCGCCCACGGGACCTCGGTGATGGACTTCGGGATCATCCTGGGTGCTTTCCTCGCGGCAGCCGCAGGCGGAGTTTTCGTGCTGCACCGCCGGGTGCCGCGCAAGGTCGTGGTCGGCGCGATCATCGGGGGGATCCTGATGGGCTACGGCGCACGGATCGCCTACGGCTGCAACATCGGGGCCTACTTCGCGGGCATCGCCTCGTTCAGCCTGCACGGCTGGCTCTGGGCGGTCATGGCGATCATCGGTACCTACGCCGGGCTCAAGGCCCGCCCGCTGATCGGGCTGGCGGTGCCCAAGCGCACCGACTCCTCCTGCTGAACGAGGGATTCCTTCGGGAGGCTCCGCGTGGTCGAACACGTCGTGAGCGAGTGATCACGCCTCCTCCCAGCTCAAACCGGAGTTCCGGGGAAGCGCTTCGACCGCGGCATCCAGCCGCATGGGGCGCGGTTGGGGGTAGCGCTCGCGGATACGGGCGAATTCCCGGTGGGAGCGGGCCAGCGCGGCGAAATCGCGCGGGTAGGCCCGCGGGTCGACACCGAGCAGTGTGCCGACCTTGCGGGCCCGCCCCGCCAGCTCCCGCCACTCGTCGACCCCGGCCAGGCCGATCGAGTCGACTCCGTGCGGAAACAGCATCAGCCGGATCTCGTCGTAGGGAGCGGCCTCGTCGAGGTAGTCGCGCAGGGCTTCGTGGGAGGCGCGCGTGTTGAACGCCGACCAGAACGGCACGGAGCCACTGCGCAGTGTCCACCACGGCTCGACCAGCAGGAAGCTCTCCCCCACGAGGCGCCCGCCGTCGATGCCTCTCCGGGAGTACCACGTGCGGTAGAGCTCGGCCACCGCCGGACTCAGTCGTTCGGGGTGATCGAAGCGGAGCCGCCACAGCCGGTTGCCTCGGCTGCGTGACAGCTCACCGAGGTCGTCGAGCAGTGCCGGGTCGAATCCCCATTCCGCCTCGGCGCTGGAGCCGTCCGGGGCTGGTGGCGACCAGCTGCGTCGCCGCTCCCCGTAGTGCTTGAGCAGCGCGGCCACCCGTGGCCCGCCGCCGTGGTACTCCTCGGTGGTGGCTCCTCCGTGGGCGCCGAACTGGAAGACGTGGCGGTCGTTCACCCGGGTGGTCGGCCACGTCAGCTCGCACTCCGCGGTGACCAGTACGCCGCCGGATTCGAGATGGTTCCTGATGAACTCGGCGTAGGCCCGCGGCAGCCGATGCCACTTGACGCGGGAGTACGACATGCCCGCGATCATCAACCGGTCCTGGTTCGGATCGTGCATGTGGTGCAGTCGCAGGTCGGGGTTGGCCGCGAGCAGATCCTGCCCGGGGTCCAGTCCGGCACGCAGCTCCCCCTCGGCGTCGTCGCGGTCGACACCGCCGCGGCGCACGGGCACGAGCAGGGTCTGCGGTAGCCAGGGTGCGCCCAGCGCCGCCGCCAGATGTACCAGGGCCCCGTTGGACGAGCCGACGAAGATGACCGGATAGCGCTGCCGCGGGTAGTGGTCGACGACCCACGAGGCCAGCTCCTCCGAATCCAGCTCACCGAGCCGGTGGCGCGGTACCGCCTCGCTGACTCCGCTGGTCGTGTAGCAGGTCTCGGCCAGTCGGCGCGGCAGGTGGTTGACGCCCGCCAGCGCCGTGGTCAGCACCGGTTCGAGCGGGCCGGGAAACTGACCGAGCAGGGGCGTGTCCCTACCGGACAGGAACCGCGCCAGGCAGCGCAGCATTCCGGTGGCGGAATCGAAGGAGGCCACCGCTCGACCGGGTTTCACGAGACCTCCTCGGTGACGAAGCGATCCACGAGCGCGGCGAAGCCGGCGGGATCGGCGAAGGGAACCATGTGCCCCAGCCCGGCGCAGGTGACCAGCCGGCCCCGTGGCAGCAGGCGGGTCACTTCCTCGGCCCACGGTCGCGGCACCATGGCATCCCGCTCGCCCCGCACCACCAGTGTCGGAGCCGAGACGTGCGGGAGTCGGTCCTCGACGCGGTCGTCGAAGCACTCGGCGAAGGTCATCACGACCCGGCGGGCCCCCGCGTCGCGGTAGTCACGCAGTACCAGCGTGTCGAGTTGTCGGGGTTCGTGAACGGAGTTGCGCAGCCACCGGCCCAGATGCGCCGGCCACGAGCGCGCCGCCGGGTCCGTCGTCGGCCCCATGAGCACGAGTCCCGCCACCCGGTCGGGCACCCGCGAAGCCACCAGGGTCGCGAGCTGGCAGCCGAACGAACACCCCAGCAGCAGGACCCGGGCCAGTCCCGTCGCCTCGAGCCAGCACACCAGGGACTCGCCCAGTTCGGCGGTCCCGAGCACACCCGAGCGGGAGGTGCTCGCGCCGAAGCCGGGCAGGTCCACCGACCAGGCTTGCCTGCTTCCCGCGAACTCGCGAAGCATCGGCAGGTTCTCCCTGCTGGAGACACCGGCGCCGTGCAGACACACGATCGGCGGCTCGGCCCCCGGGACGCGCCAGGCCACGGTGCGTCCCTGCGGAAGATCGACGACGACCTCGTCCATACGGCTCCCGTATCCGGTGGATCCTGCGCGGTGATGGGCATACCCGCCCCGTCGGGCGAGTACTCGCCACGAACGGGTAACGAGTGGTGATTAATCTCCGCGTGCACGGGTACCTGAGGAGTGGGACGCAGAGTATGGGAGGCCCGTGATGACGCAGCAACCCAATCCCCTGGCCGTCCAGGAGTTCCTGACCGGCATCGTCGATTATCCGGCGGGCAAGGAGCAGCTGGTCCAGAACGCCGAGCAGGCCGGAGCCGACGAGGAAGTGCTCCGGGCACTCCGCACTCTGCCGGATCGCACCTACGACGGGCCCGACTCCGTCAGTGCCGAGGTGGCGCAGGGGACCTGAGAACGTCACCGCTCGCGACCGAGGAGACATCGTGCCCACCCGACATGTCCGGCCCGACGACAGTGACCGCGGCGGATGGGTCGTGGCCACCTCGCGGGACTCCGACTCGGTGGAGTCGCACGCCACGACCCAGGGCGAAGCGGTCGAGCGGGCCCGCCGGGCCCTGTTGGATCAGGGCGGCGGACCCCTGCTCGTGCACGGCACCGACGGGAACGTGCGAGAGGAGCGCTCCGTCGGCTGAATCGCGGCCTTCGACGGCCCTCTCGGATCACCGCCGCTGGAGGGCCTGTTCCAACTGGGACTTGGACATCTTCGAACGCCCCCGGATGTCCGCGCGGCGCGCGTCGGCGTAAAGCTGCTCCTTCGTACGCCCACCGGGGCCGTGGCGGTTTCCGGAGCGGATACCGCCACGGCGTTGCGGGGAGATGTCCTCGGTGGCGGTCTCACTGCGCTGCTGCGCGCTCCCCTGCTGAGCACGGTTCTTGTTGACGGTGCGGGCGGCGATCTCCTCGGCCCGTCCGGTGCCGGAGCCGCGCTCTTCCTTCTGGTGCTTGATGTGCTCGTACTGGCGTTCCTGCTTGGTGTTCCACGCCTGCTGTGGCATCGGTGCCACCCCTCACTTCCGCGCTGCGCGGTGGAAACCACTCTTCCCTCCGCACCCACGGAACATGAAAGACACACATGCTCGCTCCTACTCCTCGGCCTGCCGTCCCCGTGGTGCGATGGCACGGGCCACCAGCACGTCGAACCCGCCGACGAACAGGTACCCGGCGGTGGTGCCCAGGGACGACAGTGGCCAGGCGAACAGGCCCGGAACGAACGCCAGTCCCGCGCCGATGGCCACGGCCACGGCGATGGAGACCACGTTGACGGCGGTGCTCACCAGCACCACGTCGGTGGGATCGGTGGCGGACTGGTCGAAACGGCGGGATACGAGCACCTCGACCAGCACGAAGGCGAGCGAGGCGCCGACGGCGAACAGGACGGCCTCCAACGCTCCCGCCGACCCGTGAACACCGCTGGTCACACCGAAGCACCCCGTGATGGCCACGGAGAATCCGTACGCCGAGGCGTTCTCGCGCACGGTGGTTCCCAGTCCGCTGCTGTAGGCCGCACGGGCGTGCAGCGCCGGGCGGCGGTCTCCGTCGGAGTCCGGATCGTTCCGGAGTCCACTGGAAGAGTCCATGAGATGCGCTACCTCCCTGTCGCGAATCCGGTTCCCGGCGGGTCGTAGTGGTTGCCGCTGCGCCGGCTCAGATGCTTGAGCAGTGCTTCCGCGCACGCCGCGACCGGCACCGCGAGGAATGCTCCGAGCACTCCCAGCAGCGTTCCTCCGATGGCGATGACCAGCAGCACGACGAACGCGGGCAGTCGCACGATCCGGCCCATCACCACGGGTTGGATGACGTTGCCCTCCAGCTGCTGGACCAGCAGGACCACGCCCAGCACCAGGAGCGCGACGATCGGGCCCCGTTCGGCCAGTGCGACCAGCACCGCCAACATGCCCGAGACCACGGCACCGATATAAGGCAGGAAGGCGCCGAAGTAGACCAGCACCGCCAGCGGCAGCGCCAACGGCACGTTGAGCAGCATCAGCCCCAGTCCGATGAAGACCGCGTCGAACAGGGCCACTACCAGCAATGCTCGGAAGTAGCGGCCGACGATCTCCCACAGCCGCACCGCCAGGTCCCAGACCTCGCGCTGGCGGTGCTCGGGAAGCCAGCCGACCAGGGCCGCGGCCAGCCAACGCCCCTCGGCCAGGTAGAACAGCACCACCACGAGCATCAGGACGATCGCCGTCAGCACGGAGACCACCGTGCCGAGCGCGGCCGGTATCGAGCCCTTCCCGAAGAACTGGGACGCCGCCTGCTGCACGATGGCGCGGATGTCGACGTTCGAGCCGAGGAAGGTCTGCCGCGCCAGCGCGGCGTCGAGCTGCTTCGTCGATCTCGCCAGTGCGGATCCCAGTTCCGGGATCCTGGCGAGGAAGGCGGGTACCACCAGCCAGACCACCACGGCCACCACGGCCAGCGCGACCAGCACGGCGATCAGCGACGCCAGCGGCCGGGGCGTCCGAAGTCGGTACAGCAGGTCGACGATCGGGGCCAGGGCCGCCGCGACGAACAGGGCCAGCACCACCGGCACCACCACGACGGACAGGCGGGTGCACAGCCACCAGGCGGCGAGCACCACACCGACGACACCGAGCATCGACCAGGCACCTAGGCCGGCGCGCACGAGTCGGGACCGGTTCTCGCTTCGGCCGCCTGCGTCCATCATCTCCCCTCCGGTATGCCGCTATCCGGGCTACCCACGGGGCGGTACCCCCATACATCGCGGCGAGCGGGATTGACATTCACCGCCCCGGGTAACCACGGGGCAGCCATGAGGACGCCGGAACGCGACGAACGCCGTCCCCTCCGGTGGTCGTCCTCGTTTTTCACGTCAACACCTTCGTACGAGGAAGCAGGCGAGTTCGATGCGCCAGTCCGATCCCGAACACCACGCGAGCACCGAGACGAACGACTCCGGTTCGGAGCCTTCCCGGCAGCGTGGTCATCCGTGCCGCTTCCCGACCCGAGCCGAGACCGGCCCGAACGGAGACGAGCAGGAAAGCTCCGTGTGCCGCGGCTACGACTGAGCGGGGTCTTCCGGCCGGGTCGCGTGATTGTCGGCTCGTGGCGGCCCACGTCTTCGGCGCGACCGGAAACCGCCGGTCTGGCAGGCTGGCGACATGGTCCGCTTCGGATACACCCTGATGACCGAGCAGTCCGGCCCGCGTGCCCTGGTACGACACGCGCCACTGGCGGAACGGGCCGGATTCGACTTCGCCGTCATGAGCGATCACTACTCGCCCTGGCTGGCTCCGCAGGGGCACTCGCCCTACGCCTGGAGCGTGCTCGGAGCCGTCACGCAGGCGACCGAGCGCGTGGAGCTGATGACCTACGTGACGGCCCCGATCATGCGTTACCACCCCGCCGTGGTCGCGCAGAAGGCCGTGACCGTGGCTGCACTGTCCGAGGACCGGTTCACGTTGGGCCTCGGCGCGGGCGAGAACCTCAACGAGCACGTGGTCGGGCGCGGCTGGCCCCCGGTCAACGTGCGCCACGAGATGCTGTCCGAGGCCGTGGACATCATCGAGTCCCTGTTCGGTGGCGACCACGTCGACTACGTCGGTGACCATTACCGCGTCGACTCCGCCAAGCTGTGGGACCTGCCGCGGCAGCGACCCGACATCGCTGTCGCGGTCTCCGGCGACCAGTCCGTCCGGCGCTTCGCACCGCGCGCCGACGCCATGATCAGCACGGAACCGAGCGCGGAGCTGTGCCGGTCCTGGGCCACGGCGGGAGGCGCCGTGCGCAAGATCGGCCAGATACCGGTGTGCTGGGACACCGACAGGGACGCCGCGATCAGGCGTGCCCACGAGCAGTTCCGGTGGTTCGCCGGAGGCTGGAAGGTCAACGCCGAACTGCCGGCACCGGTCAACTTCGACGCGGCCACGCAGTACGTCCGGTACGACGACATCGCCGCGAGCATCCCGTGCGGAGACGACGTCGACGCCGTGGTCTCCGCCGTCTCGGCTTTCTGGAAAGCCGGATACACCGACATCGCACTCGTGCAAATCGGCGGGGACCAGTACCAGGACGCTTTTTTCGACGCCGCCGAGCGGGAAATCCTGCCCGCTCTCCGCAAGGCCAGTGAAAAATATTGACGAGGGTTTCGGCTAGGGACGCGGCCGGTGCCGCCGCCAGTTCGGGCGCTTCGAATGCCCGCGTCGTGCGATAGCGCGGCACCGCGGGCACAGGCGAGCCTCACGGGGCCGCTCCGATGCCGATTCCACCATCCACATGGCGTCGGACCAGAGCACGTGGGCGAACCCGCTCAGCCGCGAACGGCTCAGCGCCAGTCCGCACAACGTCTGGTTCCCGCCCACGCGCCAGGCGTGCATGTCGCCCCACGGTTCACGGACACCGTCGGCGTCGGTGCGCTGGCTCGACGCGGCCACCGCGAGCCTCCCCGTGACCATCACTGCCCTCACCGTCGACTCACGGCCACCCGAGTTCCGGACCGCTCGACCGATCCGCTCGAATGGCACCGATCTCCGCATTCTCCCCACGGCGTACCCGAGTATTTCCGAGACCAATCGAACTCGCTTCCCCCGCGCCGCACCGGAGCAGTGAGCAAGGTTGAAACACGTGGGCACGGGTATACCGATGGCGGAAAAAGCTCGGGTCCGGAGGTGAACGCGATGGGAGGAATCCCGAACGACTCCGTGCTGTCCCACGAGGACTGGGAGGATCTCGTCATCGCCGCCGAAAGCGCCGGGCGGCAAAGCGCGCGGGAACTGGCTCAGCGCTGCACTGCGTGGGAACTGGGACGGACCGGCCAGGTGTGGGTACAGGTGCAGCCCGCCGACTCCCCCGTGGCCAGCTGGTTGTACTCCACCGGGCGCAGCATTCGGGACGACCAGGGAGCACTGGTGTCCATCTCCCTGAGCCCCCACGATTTTCCCTCGGCGTCCGCTCCGGTGGCCAAAGCCCGCTCACTGCTCGTGCGCCGCGCCTACGCCGAAGCCTACTGCAACGTGCTGATCCAGGAAGCCGGTGTGATCGCCGAAGTGCTGACGCTTCCCGACCAGGCCCCGCCACGTGATCCGGAAACCGCTCGCCGAAAGGAACATCCATGAACAAGAATCCCGGAAACCGTGCCGTGGACGGATTGGGACACTACGTGGAAACCGTGGTCGAGCATCTCGGCGACAGGGTGGTGACGGCCGATTACGAGGCCGACGAGGACGTCGCGATCGCGGTCCTCACGCTCACTTCGCGAGTACCGACCGTCGTGGAGCTTCCACTACTGCTGATCTGGGACGAAGCCAACGGGTGGGGACTCCGAGTGCAACTCGACACCGAGGGAGACACGACCGCGCTGTCCTACCTCGGCCACGATGTGCTGCCTCCGGCGGGCGAGGTCCGGTACTTTCTCGACAAGGCCGTCGGGGGCGGCAACCCCGGTAGCCTCGCGCCGCCCGGACTGCGGCTGCCCAACGAGGAGGACGACTTCGAACGGCGCCTGGCCCGCCTCGTCTGATGTTCGCGTTTCGAGCAGCTTGAACGGTTACCGCCGGACGAGGCACTCGGGGGCACGCACCTCGCCCGGCGGCGTACGGACCGGCACCGGAAATGTTCGGGGCATCGGCACCGGACCGGCTCTACCGGACCGCGATGTGCTGGGGCCTGCCGGTGTCGGCGGGGTCGACGACCAGACGCAGGGCGTCGCACCGGCAGGGCAGTTCGCCGGTCAGGACGGCTTCGACGTGGGTCGGGATGCTCATGACAGCCGACCCCCTTCGACGATCCCGGGACGCCGGACGGGTTCGCCCCGCTGCGGCCCGACCCGCTCGGACTCGACCACCGGCACGTTCCGCTCGCGCAGCGCCGTCGCCAGGGTCTCCAACCCACCGGCCAGCACACCGCGTTGCTCCGCCGAATACCGGCCGTCCTCGAAGTCGTCGACGGCGTTGACCAGCGCGATGATCTCCAACCGCATCAACCGCGCCACTCGCGCCTCGTACCCGCTCACCTCGCACCTCCGCTGTAGCTACGATCTTGACTACAGCCAGTCTGGCTGTCTAGTAGACACTCCGTCAATGCCACGATCGGGTTAACCATCCCCGGTTATCCCTGCGGCTACGATGTGTCTCGTGCCTGTAGACACAACCGGGATGACACCGAGGATCCGCGCGCTCTCGGCTGCCATTCGTTCGATCCGTGAGCGTTCGGGACTGAGTGGTCGCGAGCTGAGCAAAAAGCTGGGCATGAGTCACGGAACGGTGTCCCACTGGGAAACCGGCCGACGCATCCCGACCTCGGAAGACGTCGCATCACTGCTCACAGCCGCCGACATCACAGGCGAGGAGAAGGAGCGGGTGATCGAACTCGCGCGCCACGCGAGCGAGCCGAACTGGCTCACCGTCGGCATGCCGGGAATACCCCAGCAGCTCGCGGGAGCCGTGGAATGTGAGCGCTCGGCCTCCTCGATCGTCGAGTGGTCCCCGATGGGCATCCCCGGACTGCTGCAGACAGCCGATTACGCTCGTGCGATTTCGACGGCGAGCGGCCTGTCCACACAGGAGGTCGAACCACGTGTGATGTTGCGCGTCGGGCGTCGCGAGGTCATCACCCAGCGAAACCCCGTGTGTTTTCTGGCGTTGGTCGGCGAGGACGCGCTTCGCGACAGAATCGGCACGCCGCAGGTGATGAGTGAACAACTCCGGTACCTGCTTGAGCTGTCGGCTCGGGACAACGTGACCATCCGGAGCGTGCCACCGCGCGTAGGTTGGCACCCGGGCCTGGCCGGACCTTTCGTGCTCTACGAGTTCCCGGACTCGCCCGCTGTGGTGCACTTCGAGCACTACAGCTCAGGAGCCTTCGTCCCGGACAACGACGACGTACAGGCCTACCGGAAAGCCGTGGATAGCATTCGTGAGGTTGCGATGAGCCCTGCTTCCACAACCGAACTCATCGCGAAGATCGCTGACGAGACGGAGTGCACGACATGACACCCGGCAAGTGGAGGAAGTCCCGCTACAGCCAGCCGAACGGGAACTGCGTCGAGGTCGGGCGGATCGCGGGAGGTGCGGCCGTGCGCGACAGCAAGGACCGCTCGGCCGGACATCTCACCGCCACCGGCACCCAGTGGCGGGCGTTCCTGAACGCCGTCAAGACCGACCGCTTCGCCTGAGGACGCCGGCGGCGCCCCGCGATCCGGCGGGTTCCGGGGCGCCGCCGGACGTCGTGCTCATCGCAGCCCCCTCTTCGACGGATCCGACCTCGGAAGACATCGCCGATGGCGGGGGTGTCGGGCACCGGGACGACTCTGGCGGGCAAAAAAACTTACGCTCGCGTAGGTTACGGTACCGTAAACTGGTGTTGTCCGTGGTCAGCACGACTCCGATGCTGATCAGCGTTCCCACCTCCCGACCCAGTTGAGGTAGTGAGCATGACCGCAGCAACCGAGCGTGTTGCCCCCGAACCGCCCAGAGCCGAGTCCGGGCCGAAGCCGCTGACAGACGGATCCTTTTCCGTCGCGCGAATGGCCCTGGTGTACCTGTTCCTGCTCGTCCCCATGGCCGCGCTGGTCGCGGCGGTCCCGTTCGCCTGGGGCTGGGGAATCGGCCCGGTGGACATCGGCTTGGGGGTGGCCTTCTGGTTCATCAGCGCCCTCGGCGTGACGGTGGGCTTCCACCGGCTGTTCACCCACAGAGCCTTCAAGGCCAACCGCGGCGTCAGGATCGCGCTGGCGATCACCGGCATGATGTCGGTGCAGGGGCCGGTGATCTTCTGGGTCGCCAACCACCGGCGGCACCACGCCTACGCCGACCGCGAGGGCGACCCGCACTCGCCGTGGCTGTACGGCACCTCGGTGCTCGCGCTCACCAAGGGGTTCTGGCACTCGCACATGGGCTGGATGTTCCAGCGGGACGCGACCGACGAGAACCGCTTCGCCCCCGACCTGATCAAGGATCCGGCGGTGTCCCTGGTCAACCGGCTGTTCCCGGTGTGGACGCTGGCGAGCTTCGCCCTTCCCGCCGCGCTCGGCGGTCTGATCACCTGGTCCTGGTGGGGCGCGCTGACGGCCTTCTTCTGGGCCGGACTGGTGCGCGTGTCGGTGCTGCACCACATCACCTGGTCGGTGAACTCGATCTGCCACATGATCGGCGAGCGGCCGTTCAAGAGCAGGGACAAGGCGGCGAACTTCTGGCCGCTGGCGATCCTGTCCCTCGGCGAGTCCTGGCACAACTCGCACCACGCCGACCCGACCTGCGCCCGACACGGCGTCCTGCGCGGGCAGCTCGACATCTCCGCCCGGACGATCTGGGCGTTCGAGAAGCTCGGCTGGGCCTGGAAGGTGCGCTGGCCCAACGAGAAGAGGTTGGCCCGCATCACGGCCACCGAGCACGCTTCCTGACGGGCTCGCCCTCGTCGCGGGCGCGGCCCGCACGGCGCGGGGACGGATCACCGGAAAGGAACGGCGCCAGCAGCCCCTGAATATCGCTCGGGCGCTGTTCGCGGAGAAGGGCTTCGACGGCGCCTCCATCGAGGAGATCGCCCACCGCGCCGACGTGTCCAAGCCCGTGGTCCACGAGCACTTCGGCGGCGTCGTCCGGCTCCTGCCGGATGGCGCCGCCGTACGTCTCAGCCGGGGTGGGTTTCGCCGCCGGTGGGCGCCAGGACTTCTCCCGTGTAGTAGCTCGACAGGCGCGAGGAGGCGAAGAACACGTAGGACGGGGCGATCTCGTCGGGATGCCCCATCCGTCCCATCGGGGCCTGGGTGCCGAATCCCTCGACCTTCTCCTCGGGCAGCGTCGAGGGGATCAGCGGCGTCCACACCGGGCCCGGCGCCACGCAGTTGACCCGGATTCCGCTCTGGGCCAACGACTGGGCCAGCGACTTGGTCAGCGTGTGCACGGCGCTCTTGCTGGCCGCGTAATCCATCAGCGACTTGTTGCCGCGGAGCCCGTTGACCGATCCGGTGTTGACGATCGAGTCACCGGCCGACAAGTGGGGCAGGGCGGCGCGGATCAGCCAGAAAACACCGTAGACGTTGATTTTGAACGTCCGGTCGAACTGCTCGGTGGAGATCCGGGTGAAGTCGGTCTCGACTCCCTGGGTGCCGGCGTGGTTGACCAGCACGTCGAGGCCACCCAGCCCCTCCACCACGTCGTCGACGACCCGGTGGCAGTACTCCTCCGAGGCGAGGTCGCCCTTGTGCAGCTGGCAGCGGCGTCCCTCCTGGCGCACGAGCTTCGCGGTGTGCTCGGCGTCGTCGTCCTCGGAAGAGCCGAAGTACACCACCGAGACGTCGGCGCCCTCCTTCGCGAAGGCCACCGAGACCGCACGCCCGATGCCCGAGTCACCACCGGCGACGAGGGCACGAGAGCCGTCGAGCAGGCCACGCCCCTCGTAGCCCCGCATCTCGTCGTGCGGTTGAGGTGTCATCTCCCCGGTGCTGCCGGGCGGCTGCTGTTGCTGTCCCGGTGGTGCCTGCTCCTGCGCCATCGCGATCGCTCCTTCCCGTGCTGCGGTCGGCTGTGAGTCGCCGCGGGCCGCTCGCGGAATTCCCGGCATGGTCACTTTCGAAACGCCGTCGGTCACGGTGAACCTGTTCACGCACTCAATTACACGGGGTATTCAGTCCTTGGTCGGAAAGCGCTCGACAGAGCGAAATACGCCCTTATCCCTGAGAGGGCGAACACATTCGGTTTCGGAATCGATATAGCGGCGCCCAGGGTGGACCTGTCGATGGCGAGGACCAACGACCACCCCGACTCCGGCGTTTGAGTCCACAGACGCCCTCCTGGCGCGGCAAGCCGAGAGCCGTGGGTCGTTCCGGCATGTCGATGTGTTCAGGAGGATCGCAATCGCCCGCCTCAGTTTGGCGACCACTTTTCGTGCGCTGAAGCATCCCAATTATCGGCGCTGGGCCACGGCCGACTTCGTGTCGGTCTCCGGCGCGTGGATGCAGAACCTCGGATTGAACTGGCTCGTGCTGACCATGACCGGTTCCGCCGGTCTGCTCGGCCTGTCACTGCTGTTCCAGGCACTGCCACGAATCCTGCTCGGGTCGTGGGCCGGTGCCGTCGCCGACCGCTGGCGGGCGCGCCGCGTGCTGGTCGTGACCCAAACGCTGCACGCGATGCTGGCGCTGACCCTGGCCGCGGTGGCATGGACTCACGCTCCACTCACCCTCGTATACGGCATCGCGCTGCTCTCCGGCACCGTGACCGTGTTCGACGGCCCGGCCCTCGGCCGCTTCGCCTCCCAACTCGTCTCACGCGACGAGCTCGGCAACGCGCTGAGCCTGGGCTCGGTGATCAGCTCGGGCGGCAGGATCCTCGGCATGAGCATGGCCGGGGCTCTGGTGGGCATCACCGGAGAGGGCTGGCTGTTCGTGATCAACTCGTTGAGCTTCGTCGGCGTACTGGTCGCGCTCATGCGGATCCGCTCGAATCGGATGTACCAGCTGGCCACCAGCCCACCCGAACGGGCGGGCGCGATGGCGGGCCTGCGCTACGTCCTCGGTCACCGGTCGATGATCGTGGTGTTCCTGCTGAGCTTCATGCTCTCCAGCCTGGGCCGCAACTACCAGGTGACCATGGCCGCGATGAGCAACGGCCCGCTGGGCACGGGCGCCGCCGGGTACGGTGTGCTGTCGGTGGTCTTCGCTGTCGGCACGATCCTGGGCGGGTTCCTGGCCGCGTCCCGCCGCGAGCTCACCCTGCGGCTTTTGCTGGTCATGGCGTTGGCCACGAGTGTGCTGCAGCTGGTCAGCGGTTCCACGAGCATCATGTTGTTCTTCGCCGTCGTGGTGCTGCCGATCGCGGCCGGGGCCGTGGTCATCGACACCACCATCACCACGCGGGTGCAGTTGGACTCCGCCGAGGACATGCGCGGTCGCGTGCTCTCGGCCAAGGGCATGGTCACCGCGGCCTCCGGCGCCGCGGGCGGACCGGTGCTGGGGTGGTTGTCCGAGGTGTTCGGTCCCGGGCACGCCCTGCAAACAGCGGGTCTGGTCACCGGGATGGCGACCGTCGCGGTGTGGGTGTACCTGGCACGGATGCCCGAGCGCAGGTGGTTGCCCGCCGAGCAGAAGTGGGTTCGGTTGTCCACGGAGCAGGACCACACCGAAGCCCCCGCCGAGTCCGCTGCCGACTCCCCCGCCGAGGAGCAACCGCATTCGACATGCGAACCGCGCTGGGTGCTCAAGGAGGGAAGTCGCTGGGCCCCCGCGGAAGTGACCACCGACGAACCCCGGGACCTCGCGGACGAAGCGCAGCAGCTCACGCAGGAGATACCCGCGGGTACGCAGCAGTCGGGCACCGGCCACCGGTGAACGGGACTCACCCGACGTAGCGGCGTGCTCGCGATTGGCTTTGCGGCGTTTCGAGCAGGCGCAGGGCGTGCTCGACCCGTGCGGGCACGACCCGCCGCTCTCGCAGCACCCACGGCAGTCCCCCCGCCGCCTCGGCGAGCGCCGCCGCCGTCGCGCGGTCCCTGGGCGCCTGGGAGAGGACGGTCGCACTACGGCGCAACGCGCTGCGGATCGGCCTTCGCAACCAGGTCGTCCACAGCGTGTTGCGCAGACCGAGCCGGCGCCGCGCGTGGGACTGCCGATCCCCGGAAGGGCCGTGGTGGACGATCACGTCCTCGGCGTAGCACATCCACCATCCCGCGGTGGCGAGGTCCACCGCCAGCAGTTCCTCCTCACCGCCGAACCACAGCCGGGACGAGAAACCACCGACCCGGCGAAACGGTGCGGTGCGGAACATCGTGGTCCCGGCCAGGCCACCGATGACGGCGGGGCCGGGCAGCCAGGCCGGGCCGGGAACGGGCGAATCACGCAGTTCCGGGGTCAGCGGGTCCTCGGCGAGATCGGGTTCCACCAGGCAGTGGGCCGTCACCGCCCCCACGTCAGGATGGTGGTCGAGCAGCTCCGCGGCCCTGCTCAGCGCTCCGGGCTGCCACCGGATGTCGTCGTCGCAGAAGGCGACGTAGTCGGTGTCGAGGTGCTCGACGGCCAGGTTGCGCGCCACGGCCCCGAGATTGGTCGTGCTGGGCAGCAGGCGTACTTGGGGGAAGCGCTCGGCGACGGCTCGGGCGGTGCCGTCCGTGGAGCCGTTGTCGACGACGATGACCGGTGCGGCGTCGGCGAGCGTGGTCATGTGCTCGAGGGTGCGCAGCACCTCCTCACGACGGTTGTGCGTCATGACCACCACGGTCACCCTGTCGTTTCGTTCCACCGTCATGACCCCCTGCCGTCCGAAACCGCTGTACCCCTTCGACGGGTACCCGTCCCGGCGGTGGATACGCGTGCGGTTTGGCGCGGGCACGGGAACGGGTAGTGCACGGTGTGGAGCCGTCGCCGAGGGTGGTGCATGGGTTGTGAGCAATGGGTTCCGCCGTGCGGTGGTCACCGGTGGCGCGGGCTTTCTGGGCTCGCACCTGTGCCGGGAACTGGTCACCGAGGGCACGGCCGTCGTGTGCGTGGACAACCTGAGCACCGGATCCCCCGAGAACATCGCATCCCTGCGCGGGCACGCCCTCTTCGAGTTCGTCCACGGCGACGTCACCGAACTACCCGACATCGGCGGTGACTTCGACCTCGTGATGCACCTGGCTTCGCCCGCCTCTCCCCTCGACTACGCACGGCTCGCCGTCGAGACGCTCGAAGCCGGCGGGCTCGGCACGATGCGGGTGCTGGCGCTGGCGCTGCGCTGCCGGGCCCGGTTCGTGCTGGCCTCCACCAGCGAGATCTACGGGGATCCGCAACAGCACCCCCAGTCGGAGAGTTACTGGGGCCACGTCAATCCGATCGGTCCGCGTTCGGTCTACGACGAGGCCAAGCGCTACGCGGAGGCGCTGACCTCGGCGTACCACCGGCACCGCGGACTCGACGCGGGGATCGCGCGGATCTTCAACTCCTACGGGCCCCACATGCGCGCCGACGACGGTCGGATGGTGCCGACGTTCGTTCGTCAGGCCCTGGACGAACAGGCGCTCACGGTGACCGGCACCGGGGAGCAGACCCGGTCGCTGTGCTATGTCGCCGACACCGTCGGTGGACTGCTCGCGCTCGCGCACACGGACCACCCCGGCCCGGTCAACCTCGGCAATCCCGACGAGTTCCGAGTGCTCCAGCTCGCGGAGCTGATCCGCGACCTCGCGGGCTCGGGCTCACCGATCTCCCACGTCGCCGGGGTCACCGACGACCCCCGGCGGCGGTGTCCCGACATCACGCTGGCCCGTCGGGAGCTCGGGTGGTACCCCGAGTTCCGCGCCGCCGAAGGGCTGCGCAGGACCATCGCCTGGTTCTCCGGGGTCCTGAACACCGATCTGGTCACGCCCACCCCCAGCGGCCGGGTCGAATCCGCCCTGCGTGACCTCGATTCCACTTCTTGAGGTGATCTCGCGGAGAGCGCGCACGACCGCGGTGATCAGCGCCGTACCGTTCCCACCGCCGGTCCCGTCGAAGACGTCGAAGGCGTGTGCCCGCGCGCAGTACAGGTTCAAGGTGATCGCGACACGGCCGTCCTCGGTCAGTGGTGCGCACAGGAAGCTGTGCACGCGCTCCTCACGGGCACTGCGCACGAAGCGCGGCCAGTGCAGGCGCACCTGCGTCGTATCGGCCACGACGAGTCCACCGGTGTGCGCTGCCCGCACGCTGGGACCGTCGTCCACCTCGTACTGAACCGCATCGAGGCGATGCGCCTGTTCGTGGGTGCAGGCGACGAACTCGGCGGAACGCGAGTGCGGCGCGACCAGACTGGCCGTGCTCGGCACAGGCAGCGACGCCACCACACCGCGCAGCGCTGCCTGCGGCGAGTTCCGCCCGTGTTGGCCGAGCTCGGTCAGCACCTCGGCCAGCGCCCGGAGGACACGGGAGGAAACCTCGGTGACGGTTCGTCGCCCCTGCCCGCTTCGCGTCGCCATATCGCCACTCCGTCAGTGCCCGTGCCCCTGCTCGACGAGACCGACCCGGCGCTCGACGTCGGCCGGCAGCACAGCACGTCGCCGCAGCGCCGTGGGCAGTTTCCCGAGCGTGGCCACCGCGACCCGGCGCGCCTGGGGATCGCGCCGCGCGTTCCCCAGGAGTCCGGCCGTGCGCTTCGCCGCCGTCGACAGCGGGCGCCGCATCCAGTCGATGAGGAGGTTGTTGCGCCACTCGACGTCCCCGCGCCGAGAGCCGTCCCGACGGTGCTCGGCCGGATGGTGGTGCGCGCGCACCGTGTCGACGTACACGAGCTCCCACCCGGCCGCCGCCAGGTCGTAGGCCAGCAGTTTCTCCTCGGCGACGAAGAACAGGGTGGGACCGAATCCGCCCGCCTCGAAGAAGGCCCGCCGACGGACCACGGCCGAGCAGGCCATGAATCCCAGGACGGACGGTCCGGGGAGTCCGGGGGCCGTGCCCAGCGGACTTCGCCGCATGAGGTCACCGACGGGGTCGGGCCGGCCCTGCTCCCCGACCAGGGTTCGTGCCGCGAGCAGCCCCACTCCGGGATGTTCGTCGAGCAGTTCCTCGGCGCGGGACAGGGCGGTGGGGTGCCACCAGGAATCGTCGTCGCTGAAAGCGACATAGGGTGTCCGCGCGCAGAGCACGCCGAGATTGCGGCCCACCGCTCCCCTGTTGCGCGGCAGACGCAGCAGGCGGACGTCGGGACGGTGGCGCATCACGGTCTCGGCGGTGTCGTCCTGCGAAGCGTTGTCCACGACGACGATCGGGGCGGGCGGATCGAGGCGGTCGAGAGCACGCAGCGTTCGCATCAGGTACTCGCGGCGGTTCCTGGTCGCGATGACCACGGTCGTCCGCGGCCCGTCAGGGTGTGTCGGCCGCTGTGTCGTCATGCCGGCTCCGGGGCCGCGGGGCTGGCTTCGAGCTCGTCGAGCAGCGCCGTCACCAAGTGGTGCGTTCCCCCGAAACCGTTGGTGCGTTCGCGGGCCAGCGCGTGGGCTTCCGAGGACCGGCACCAGCCCCACCACCGGTCCAGCACGGCGAAGGCGTCCGCGTCCCCGTCCTGGATTTGTTCGGCCGCCACCGTCGCGGGCCACCGCCACGCCGCGGCCTGGGCGGTGACCTTGCCACCACCGGCCACCGGGTCCAGGGCCAGTGCGGGAACGGACTGGGACAGGGCCAGCAACAACCCGTGCAACCTCGAGGTCACGACCACGTCGACCCGGGCGAACAACGCGGCGCACTGCTCCGGGCTCGAGCACAGCCGCCAGTCGCCGGTGTCGAGTCTGGTCTCCAGCGGCAGCGGGGCGTGGTCGCGGTGATCGAGCCAGTCCAGCAGGCATCGATGCACGCTGTCGTGGCGGCGCCGATCGGAGTACTCGCCCTGACCCGGAGCCAGGACGACACCGACGACCGGGACGTCGGGGCGCCGCGGTGGACACGCGAGGTCCCGGGCGGGGCCGGTCAGGCCGTCCCTGGCGAAGATCCCGTGGAACCCGGTCACCGCCGGATCGTCCGGGTCCACCACCGAGACTCCGACCGCGAGGCGGCGGCACCGGGCGTAGCGACGATGCAGGTCCCGCACCTGCCATCCGTGAGCGGGGCCGCACGCGAAGACGAGGTGCGTGTAGTCCTGCGGCCACGCCCGATCCAGGGTGAGGCAACCGGGGGCGAACTTCGGGCTCCAAACCGTGTCGTGGGCGATGCCGGCCGACGCGAGAGCTTCGGCGATCCTTCGCATGCTGAGCACGTCACCGGCCGTGGCCTCACCGTGCAGGAAACTCGGCCATCCCACCAGCAACACGCGCACGACGACTCGCCTCCCTCCGAACGCACTGAACACCCGTCCGGGCGACACGCGGTTCAGACCTGTTGCCGCACGACTACCCGATTCCCACGAACGGCACACGCGGCCCGGATCTCACCTGTCGGGCTCAGCCGACGGTGACGGGGCTCCTGCTCGGGGGCGGCGCTGCCCCGCGGGGCCGGGTTCTCGCGGGGCAGGAGACCGAAGGCGAGCGCGGCCGTGCGTGACCTGGTCGAGCGCGACCTCGTCGCCCGCGAGCGCGACCCGGCCGACCGGCGGGTCATCCAGCTCCTCCCGACCGAGAAGTCGCCGGCCGCGAAAGAAGCCATCAACACCGTGTGGTCCGGCACCATCCGGACCGCGATGACCAGGCTCAGCAACGAACAGGTCGCGAGCATCGAGGCCACGTCCGGAGCGCTGCAGGCCCTGCACACCGAGCGGCCCACGCCACCGTCGGACCGGTGAAGCAGGACGATCTCGCGAAGACGCACGAGTCGGTGTCCTGCGTCCGGCCGCAGGACACCGACTCGTGCCGATCCTCCGTACCTCCCGCGCGGGTCGCGGGAGTCGCGATGAGGGGTGAACTCAGTGCATCACGCCGTACAGCACGTCCGGGCGGTTGCTGATGATCCCGTCGACACCGCGATCGAGCAGGGTGCGCATCCTGTCCGAATCGTCGACCGTGTACGGGCTGATCGTCATGCCGTGCGCGTGCACGTCGGCGACGTACTCCGGAGTCGCCTCGGAGTGGTGCGGGTTGACCTGGTCGGAATAGGTGGCCACCTCGGCGAGCCGATCGGTACTCGGGGCACCGAGGACACCGACCTCGACCTGCGGAAGCAGGTCGTGGAAGTGACGGACGAAATCCCAGTCGAAGCTCTGCACGACCAAGCGCCGCCCGGTCGGATCGGGTCGTACCCAGTGCGGCCGCTGCTTTAGTTCATCGGCGATGCGCTGCCCGATGCCCGGGTACAGGTCGGGGGATTTCACTTCGAGGAGCAGTCCGGCCCGTGTGTGCTCGAGCAGGTCCAGCACCTCGGACAGGGTCGGGACGGGCTGCCCCGCGTACTTCGGGGACTTCCACGAGCCGGCGTCCAGGCCGCGAATCTCGGCGAAGGTGAAGTCGGCGACCCGCCACGGCGCGCGATCGGGGTACTTCTGCTCGACGTCGGTGGTGCGGGCCAGGGTCGTATCGTGGATCACGACCAGCCGGTCGTCCTTGGTTCGCTGGACGTCGACCTCGACGAGGTCGCTTTTCATCTCGACGCCCAGTCGGACCGCGGCCAGCGTGTTTTCCGGCGCGTAGGCCGAAGCACCTCGATGGGCGATGTTCGCGGCCTGGTCCCGGGACGCGGTGCCGGCGGAAGCGACCGGTGTCGCAACGGTCAGAGCCAGCAGCGCACTCGCGGCAACGACCGCAAAGCGGTGCAGCATGCCTGTTCCTCTCTTGAGCGGCAAACGACCAAACTATTCTGCTGATCGCTGTTGAACAGCGCATGGTTCACGGGTGTCACGGCAACGTCAACACCGTGAAGGAAGCACCGACAGGTTCGGGGGTGCGACGAGTCGGCCACGGACCTATCGTCGGCGGTGGACCGTCCTCAGCTCGCAGCGCAGCCCGGAAGGCACGGGGTTGTGCCCCGCACAGCTTCCTGCACTGCCGACGACGCGAACCGCGTGACTGCTCAGGACATGACCGAGGTGCACTCCTGCTACGCTCGTCTGACCGCAGAGCGGCGCCCGGACGCCCTCCGCCCCCTCGCCCGTCTGACCGGCACTGCTTCGCCCGCTGATGGCCACCGCGCCGGAGGTCGAGGACGACAGCGACTACCGGGAGATCGAGCTCGATCACGAAGCGGGCGAGGAACAGTCGGAGGCGCTGGAACAGCCGCTCCGGGGCACTCCGTTGATCAGGAACTCGCAGCGAGCAGTCCGTCGCCCTTCCCGGAGCGCAGCGGTGAGCCCGACTGCTTCGAGGCGATGCGCGACAGCGAAGCCGAGGCAACAGCGAGAGCGACGAGACGCACCGCGTTCGTCCTGTGCCACGTGACGATCAGCCGGTGCCGGTCGTGCTCGCTCAGCGGCTCGTCGGAGGCCAGCAGGTACAGGTTCACCGACCGTACGAGGTAGGTGCTCAGCGCCGCTGCCAACGCCATGCTCACCGACGTCGTCGTGATCAAGCGCCGGTCGCCGCCGGACTGCCAGCTCTGCACCAGCGTGACCGCCGTCGCACCGAACGCCAGGGGCGCAACCGGTGCGTAGTACCGGACCGGACTCCCCGGCCCGGCGAGTCGGGGTGCGCGCTGTTCTCGGGCGTCCGCCAGAAGCTGCGGCATCCCGACCAAGCCTTCGTAGACGTTGCCGAAGAACCAGGCGGTTCGGCCGAAACGCGCCACTGTTCGCGACCACGATCGAGGCCGCCCCGGCGTTCTGCGGATGTTCACAGCTCGGAATGGTGCCACGGTTCAACCACGTCTACCCGTTCGCAGCATCGATCCGCCGGCGACAGGACAGTTCGGGAAGGCTCGCCCGCGCAGAGGCCATTCGGGAGTCGGTCACCGAAGTGGACTCGGTGGTAGATTCCCGAGCCGAGATCGACGGGGGCTGCCGTACCACCGAATCACCGACCGTCCGCCCACGTGGACACCGGTCCACTCGTCCGCACCGAGGGAGCAGGCCATGACCGTCGACGAGATCACCGAGCGGTGCCGCTGGGCGCGCACCCACAACGACGGGCATCCCTCGGAAGCGTGGTCGACCGGCGAGCAGCTGGCCGTCGCCCTGGTCCTGCGCGACAAGGAACACCTGTCCGCGACGGGCTACACGACCGAGCAG
Source organism: Halosaccharopolyspora lacisalsi (assembly GCF_014137975.1). GTDB lineage: Bacteria > Actinomycetota > Actinomycetes > Mycobacteriales > Pseudonocardiaceae > Halosaccharopolyspora > Halosaccharopolyspora lacisalsi. The sequence goes on from NZ_JACGWZ010000002.1 coordinate 599,271, forward strand.
GCCGCCGAGCGGATCTGCGACGAAGCGCAGCTGTCGGCGTTCGCCCTGACGGGCTGGCTCAACGACATCCGCACCGCCCTGGACAGCGAGCACCGTAGCTGAACCCGCCAGCAGGGCCCACTGCGAGCGCGAACGCGTCCGAACGGCTTGACCGAACCCGCAGGTACGTCAGTTCACGATCCGCTGGAGCCGACGGTGTCCGGTGTTCCGACGCGCGAGCCCCGCCGAACGTCAAGTAAAGCTAGCTTGTCATCGCGACAAGCTTCCTTTACTGTCGTAACCATGTCACTTCCTTCTTCGACTCTGTCGCACCGGGAGAGAGTCACGGTGTGGCTCGGCACCGCCGTGTGGATCGGCGGGATGCTGACCGTGTCCGTGATGTTCCTGCTCAGCGGCGACGACGTCGTGCGTGCTGTGGTCGGAGCCCTCGCCGCCGTGGCGATCGTCGGGTTCCTGAGCGTCGCCGTGATCATCGGGCGGTCCGCGTTGCGTCAGGAAGGCGTCGAACGCTCCCTGCACATCGAATCCTCCGCGCTGGCCTTCTGGATCACGATGGGCGTGGCCTTCAGCTACATGATCCTGCAGCCCGTCGCACAGCTCCCGCAGGCCCAGCCCTACATGGTCGTCGGGCTGGGGGCGGTCTCCTGGGCACTGGCGCACGGGGCCCGTTCCGAGAAGTACCTTTGATGCGCAACCACCTACGAGTGTTGCGCGCCGAACGACGCTGGAGCCAGGAGTCCCTGGCAGGCAGTCTCGGCGTGTCACGGCAGACCGTCAACTCCGTCGAGACGGGCAAGTACGACCCCAGCCTGAGACTGGCCTTCCAGCTGGCACGCGAATTCGACTGCCGGATCGAGGACATCTTCGACGACGAGCGATGACGTCCCCGATCGGCTCGTCGGATCAGATCGGCCGGACCATCGTCCCCAGGACGCGCTGGGCCAGGCCCGCCCGATCCGTGTCGTCCGCGGGGTTCACGTCCCACTCCCGATCTGCAGCGACACCCAGTTCGCCGGGATCCGACCGATCGTGGTGGTCCCGCGCGGTGCTGTAGAAGAGGCAGACCGTATCGGGCCCGGCGGACGAAGCCCTCCGGGCCCTCCTGCAGGACGATCCGGTCGACGTCCGGCTCTCGGGGTACGGTGCACCGGAATGCCGACTGACCGTTGTGGACCGGTTGGACCTCCGTGCCCACGACATGAGGCCGGACCTGCGAACGGACGCCGTCGACCCCGACGACGTCCACGACGGTGCTGGTTTCGTCGTCGTAGACCACCTCGACCCCGCCCGGGATCTCGGGGAGCCTCGCGAAAGTCCTGCCGTACTCGATGGTGACGCCGACCTCGAGTGCCTCGGTGGTCAGAATCCCGTGCAGCTGCGGCCGGGTGAGACCGTTCAAGGGCGACAAGCCCGAACCGGGGATCGTGGCCCCGGCATCTCGTGGAGCATGTTGCCGTCCACATCGAGCACCCCCAGGTGGTGCTCGAATGGCCGGCTTCCAGGCACTCCTCGCCGCAGCCGATCGCCTCCAGTGCGCGCAGCGCGTTCACCGGCTGGATGATTCCCACGCCGGTGACCGAGGAACGCAGGTCGGGTCGGATCTCCACAACGTGGACGTCGTAGCCCACGTTCCGCAGCGCGACGGAAGTCGAGAGCCCACCGATTCCACCGCCGACGACGAGAACGCCGCCTCGACTCATGTCGCCTTCCTTCGTCCGTCCGACCCGGTGCCTCTGACCCCGTTGCCGGAGTGCACGAATTCGATGCGTCCCAGAGGGCGACGATCTCTCCACCTCCCCTCGCAAGCGTAGTGTCGCGTTCCTCCTTTCGTCCTCGTGCGGACGCGGAAGTGCCCTCTCGCCGGCCCGCGGATCCCGAGCCACCGCCCGTGAGCGTGTTTGCCGTGCCGTGAGGAGGGAACCCGGAGGGCAGCTTCCGCCGCCGAGCTCACGCCGGAGTCCTCATGCCCGAGTCAGCACAGTCGAACGGGAGTCGCGTGGCCGTTGTCGGCGCCACCGGCAACGTCGGTACCAGCGTCGTCGACGCCCTGGTCCAGGACCAGGAGGTCACCGAGATCAGGGCGCTCTCGCGGCGCGGCGCGACGTGGTCGACGCCGAAGGTGCAGTGGCAGCGGACCGATACCAGCGAGGACGACCTCGTCGCGCGCTTCCGGGGCGTCGACACGGTCATCAGCCTTTCGTGGATCTTCCAGCCCACCCGCGACCCAGTGACGACCTGGCGCAACAATGTCCACGGCACCATGCGCGTGTTCGAGGCCGCCGTCGAAGCCGGAGTGAGCAACCTCGTCTACGGTTCCTCGGTCGCGGCCTATTCGCCGGGACCGACGGGCGAACCGATCGACGAGCAGTGGCCGACCCACGGATGGCCGGGGGCCGCCTACGCCCGCGAGAAGGCCTACCTCGAGCGCTACCTCGACGCCTTCGAACCACGTCACCCCGGAACGCGCGTCGTGCGGATGCGACCGGGGTTCATCTTCAAACGGGAGTCGGCCTCCCAGCAGCGACGCCTGTTCGCGGGGCCCTTCCTCCCGAACGGTCTGGTCCGCCCCGAGCTGGTTCCGGTGTTTCCCGACCTGCCGGGCCTGCGGGTCCAGCTCGTCCACACCGCCGACGTCGCCGAGGCGTACCGGCTGGCCGTGCACTCCTCGGTCTCCGGTGCGTTCAACCTCGCGGCCGACCCGGTCGTCGACGCGGCCCGGCTGGCCGATTTCTTCGGCAGTCGCACCGCGCGCATGCCCGTCTGGCCGGTCCGCTGCGCGATCGCCGCCGCCTGGAACCTGCGTCTGGTGCCCGCTTCGCCGCACCTGTTCGACGCGGTGCTGCGGCTCCCCATCATGTCCACGCAGCGCGCCCGCGACGTCCTTGGGTGGGCTCCCCAGTACAGCGCCACGGACGCCCTGCGTGCTTTTGTCGAGGGATTGCGTCACCGCGAGGGTGCCGCCACTCCCCCACTCGTCTCCGAGGTGCCGGGCGGCCGTGCCGGTGAAGTCGCCACCGGCGTCGGGCGGTACCAGTAACCGCCGCAGTACTTCGGCTGCTCGGGACGGGCTCCCGGATCAGCGCGGTGGGGACGGACGCCCGAGTCCGTGCCAGGACACCCCCGCGGCCTGCGGCTGCCGCGGATCGAGGTGGTTGCGGGTGTCGACGACCACCGAGCCGTCCAGCATCGCCGCCAGCCGGCTCCAGTCCAGCTCCCGAAACTCCGGCCACTCGGTGAGCACCACGATCCCGGCCGCTCCCTTCACCGCCTGATACGGGTCGTCCACCAAAGTGGCGACTCCCTCCAGACGCGGCTCGTCGCCCCGCAACGCGGGATCGTAGGCGCGGAGTTCGGCACCGTGCCGGGCGAGCAGCGACACCACCGACAGCGCGGGCGAGTCCCGCAAGTCGTCGGTGCCAGCCTTGAACGTCAGGCCGAGCACGCCCAGCCGGACCCCGGACAGCGAACCGGGGTCCCCCGTCCCGCACGTGTCGGCGATCTTGGTCACCATCCGTTCCCGCTGGCGGGCGTTGGCCGAGATCACCGCACGCAGCAGCGCGAAGTCGACTCCGACGCTCTCGGAGATCCGCAGCAGCGCGTGGGTGTCCTTGGGCAGGCAGGAACCGCCCCAGCCCGGCCCGGGACGCAGGAAGGAACGTCCCACCTCCCGGTCCGAGTCCATTCCCGCCGTCACGTCGGCGATGTCGGCTCCACGGTGCTCGCACACCTCGGCCAGGGCGTTGACGTAGGCCAGCTTCGTGGCCAGCAGGCAGTTCGCGGCGTACTTGACCAGTTCGGCGCTGGCGGCGTCGGTGAGCACCGTCGGCGCCTCCAGCTCCGCGTACAGCTCCGCGACCCGTCGCGCGGCGGCGTGGTCGTTCGAGCCCACCACGATCCGGTCCGGGTGCAGGAAGTCGTGCACCGCCGAACCCTCGCGGAGGAATTCCGGGTTGCTGACCACCGCCACGTCGTCACGCCGCACCAGTTCCGCCACCCGCGCCGAGGTTCCCACCGGCACCGTCGACTTCGTGACCAGCACGCATTCGGAGGACAACAGGTGTCCGACCTCGCGGATCACCGATTCCACGACGGCCAGGTCGGCGCCCCCGTCGGAGGCCATCGGGGTGGGCACGCACAGAAACACCATCTCGGCCTCGCCGACCGCGGTGGGCGAACCGACCACGAACCCCAACCGTCCGGACGCGAGTCCGTCCGCGACCAGCTCGGCCAATCCGGACTCCAGCATGTCCACCTCGCCGCGCTCCAGCCGAGCCACCTTCGCGGCATCGACGTCGGCGCAGACCACGCGGTGTCCGAGCGAGGCCAGGCACGCTCCGGTGGTCAGTCCCACGTATCCGGTGCCCAGCACGGCGATCCGTCGAGCCGTCATCGTCTCTCCCCTCGATCGGTCATCGCGCGGGCGAAGGAGCACGGGATCACCTCGGCCCGGGTGCGGCCGAGTCGGAGACGAACGCGGCCACGTCGTGCAACAGCTCCCGTTCGGGCTCGACGTCCCGCGACAGCGACTCCAAGCTGTGGCGCAGCTGCCGCGGTACCGCCGCGGGCGTGATGTGTCGGTCTCCGAAGCGCCGGTCGTAGGACAGCGCCTCGGCCACGCTGGTGATGTCGGCGCCGACGGCCGCGCAGACGTCCGCGAGCGCGTTGACGTAGGACTGCTTGAGGGCGAAGTAGCCGTTGACCGCGTTTCGGACCAGTTCGGCTCCGCGCACATCGGTGCGGACGATCTCGGCGGGCAGGCGCTGGTACAGCGCGGCCACGTGCTCGACCGCCGCCTCGTCGTCGGCCCCGACGACGAGGTGCCGGGCGGCCAGGAAGTCCTCGACCATGCTCCCCGCGTGCAGGAACAGGGGGCTGCTGACCGGCGCCGCGTCCTCGCGCGAGTTCCAGCGGAAGCGCTCGGCCGCCTCCGACGGCGAGATGTCGACGAGGACGCAGTCGCGGGGCAGCCTCGGGATCTCCGGCACGGAGCCGTCGCCACGTACCAGGACCGTGGTGGTGTCGATTCCGGCGGGCAACCGGCGGAGAAAGCCGAGCCTGCCGGTCAGCAGCGTCCGGCGCACCAACGTGGACAGTCCCGGCTCGGTGTCCCAGGGGCTTCCCGCGGCGACCTCCCCCAGCACGACGCGGTGCCCGAGGGAGGCCAGCCCGGCCGCGACGGTCACTTCCACCACCCCGGATCCGAGGACGGTGACCCCACGCGGCTGTGTGCTCATCGGACACCTCCGCTCCGTGACAGCGCGGGGTCCTCGGTCCGGTCGAGCACTTCGTCGACCGCTTCGATCACGTCCTCGCTCGACAGCCGCAGCAGTCCCGGATCCGGCCGGTCGGCGAAGGTGTCACCGAGAGTTCCGGACCACAGCGCCACGTGGCGGGGATCATCGGGCGGACCCCAGTGGCTCGGTGCCACCGGTCCGAACAGGACCACGGAAGGAGTGCCGAACGCGGTGGCGACGTGGGCGATCCCGGTGTCGGCGCACACCACCAGCCGCGCCCGCGAGACCAGCGCGGCCAGCTCGCCCATGCCGGTCCGGCCCGCCAGCACGCTCGTCCGGGGCAGCTTCGCGTAGACGGCGACGCGGTCGGCCAGTTCCCGTTCCCCGGAACTGCCGGTGATCACCACCTCGTGCCCGCGTTCGGCGAGCCGACGCGCGACCCGGGCGAAGCGCTCCGGGGGCCACTGGCGGGCGACGTGGCTGGCGCCGGGGTGCACGATCACCGCTCCGGGGTGGCTCCCGTCGTGCTCGGGCCGCTCCACTCGCCTGCGCTGGGGATCGGTCGGGACACCGAAGTGCCCCAGCAGTCGGCACCATCGCCACACCTCGTGCTGATCCTCGTCCCACGCGGGGCCGCCCAACCCCGGGAAGTCCGGGTGCGCGTGGGTCATGACGTGCCGCGCCCCGCTGTCGCGCAGCGCCTCGATGCTCTCGGGGCCGCTGCCGTGCAGGTTCACCGCGACGTCCGGGGCGGGGTGGTTCCAGCGGAAACCTCCCGGCCCGGAGGCCGGGTACAGCGAATCCACGGTCCGCATCAGCGGCAGCAACGCGCTCAGCGGGCTCGGCGCGGCGAGCACGATCCGGCTGTCGGCGAAGGTCTCCCGCAGTCCCCGCAACGCGGGAACTGCGGTCAACAGGTCACCGAGGCCGAGCGCGCGCAACACCAGCACGGTGTGGCGTCGGGTCACGGCCACGACGACTCCTCCGAGGAGCACACGACCATCTCGCGGACCTCGCAGCCCGGGGGCTGCCGCAGGGCGAACAGCACCGTCTCGGCGACGTCCTCGGGCTGGTTGAGCTTGGCGTCCGCCGGCGGCTGGTACTGCTCGTCACGGCCGTCGAAAAACGCCGTGTGCATGCCGCCGGGCACGAGGGTGGTCACTCCGATGCGCCCCGACGTCTCGGCGGCCAGTGAACGGGAGAAGGCCAGGACCCCCGCCTTGGAGGCGCAGTAGGCCGTGGCGTCCGGCGTCGGCTTGATGCCCAGCGTCGACGAACACATCACCGCGGTGCCCGCGCTGCTGTGCAGATAGGGCAGCGCGGCCCGCACCACGGACACGGTTCCCAGCAGGTTGACTCCGATCACGCGCTCCCACTCCTCGGCGGGGACCGTGTCGAGGGATCCGCAGGAGTCGATGCCCGCCGCGGTGAACACCCCGTCGATGCGGTCCCCGGCGGAGCGGGCCAGCTCCTTGACGGCGTGCTCGGTGCTTTCGCGGTCGGCGAGATCGACGAGAGCGTGCTCGACCGGTTCCGAGGGCGAGTTCCGGTCCAGCACCAGCGGGGTGCCACCGTTGTCGCGCACGGCTTGGACGGTCGCCGCCCCGAGTCCCGAAGCGCCACCGGTGATGAGGATGTTTCCCAGGGATTTCATGAGCCTCCTTCCACAGCGGACGGCCACCCGGGGGCTCACCCCGAACGACCGACTACGGGTGCGCACACCCTTATCCGACCGCTCGCAGCGAGGTCAGCAGTCGGCTCGTCGAGTACCCGTCCTCCAACGGGACGAGTTCGCTGCATCCGCCGTAGCGGCGGATCACGTCGGCTTCCGGGATCGGCACCCCGTCGTAGTCACCTCCCTTGACCCACACGTCGGGCCGCAACCGTTCCAGCAGCGCGGCCGGGGAGTCCTCGTCGAACACCGCCACCGCGTCGACGGGCTCCAGCGCCAGCAGCAGGCGCGTGCGGTCCCGCGCGCACACCACCGGGCGGTCCACCCCCTTGAGACGACGTACGGAGTCGTCGGAGTTCAGGCAGACGACGAGGGCGTCTCCCAGGGCGCGGGCGCGTTCGAGCAGGCGCACGTGCCCGGGGTGCAGCAGATCGAAGCAACCCCCCGTGGCCACGGTGCGCCCGCGTTCACGCCGGACGCGGGCGACGACGTCGAAAGCCGAGGCCCCGCGGGAGGGTGCCGGCCGGTCGTGGTCGGTGCTTTCCACCGCCAACTGGTTCGCCCCGCCCTGAGCCACGAACCGACAGGCGCGCTCGACCGCCTCCGCCACCGCTGCGGTGCGATCGGCTCCGTGCAGCATCGACAGCGCCGCGGTCGCCGCGAAGCTGTCGCCGGCTCCGCAGACATCGACCGACCCCGAGTCGTGGCTCATCGGCGGAAGGTCGAAGTGCCGGTGCTGGTCACCGTGGGCCAGCACCGCGCCCTCGGGTCCCAGCGTCACCGCGACCGCACCACATCCCCAGCGCTCGACCAGCGCTCGCGCCGTGGCGAGCGGATCCGGCGACGCCGGCTCGATCCCGTGGGCTTCCGAACGGTTGGGCACCACCAGGTCCGCCCGGGCCACCGGTTCGGCCCCCTTCGGATGCGGGTCCCACACCAGCGGAATCTCCGGTGGCAACGCCTCCAGCGCCCGCCGCAGGCCGGTGTTGTGGGTGGTGCCGCGTCCGTAGTCGGCCACCAGCACGGCCCCGGCGGTACGCAGGGCGACCAGCGCGCTCTCGTCCAGGGGCTCGTCGGGTACGGCTCCGGCACCGGAATCCAACCGCATCAGCGACTGTCCCGCGGCCCGGACCCGGGTCTTGCACACCGTCTCCCCCTCGAAGGCGAGCGGCAGCAGCTCGGCACAACGCCCGACCAACGCGCTCAGTGTCCGCCCCGTCTCGTCGGCACCCATACCGGCGAGCAACGTGACCCGCGCGCCCTCACGCGCGGCCAGCATCGCCGCCAACCCGGCCCCACCCGGCCGGTTGCGACGCGCGAGCACGTCGACCACCGGAACCGGGGCGTCCGGGCACAGTCGCTCGGCGCAGCCATCGACGTCGACGTCGAGCAGTACGTCGCCGACGACCACCAGCGGCGCGTCCCCGTTCACCGGACCACCTCCCTCTCCGCATCCCCGGGTGTCCCGGACACCCCGGTCAACTCGTCGAAGGCACCGCACAGGGCGTGGATCAACGCCAGGTGCAGCTCCTGGACCGTGGCGGTGTTCGGCGCCTCGACGGCGATGGCGTCCTCGCACACGGCGGCCAGGATGTTGGGGGCGGGACCGGTGATCGCCCACGTCGTCATGCCGATCTCGTGGGCGGCCTTGACCGCCGCGATCACGTTCTGGCTGCGCCCGCTGGTGGACAGGGTGACGAGGACGTCTCCGGGACGCCCGTGTGCACGCACGCCCCGCGCGTAGACCTCCTGCTCGCCGTAGTCGTTGAGGATCGCGGTGAACGCGGAGGTGTCGGCGTGAAGCGGGATCGCCGCGTAGGGCCTGCGGTCCCGGAGGAACCGGCCCGCGAACTCGCCGGTGAGGTGCTGGGCTTCGGCGGCGCTCCCGCCGTTACCGCACGCCAGCAACCGACCGCCGCCCTGCAGGACCGTGGCCAGGCGTGTCGCCCACGCGTGCAGGACGGGTGAGTTCTCCCGCGCCTGCTGGGCCGCGCGCTCCAATGCGGTGAAGTGCTCTTCGATCACGGCCTACCTCCCGTCGACGCTGTCATCGAGAAGCCGCTGTGGGCCAGCACCCGGCGATACACCGACTCCGTCCGCCCCACGAGCCGGTCCCACCCGTAGCGCCGCCGCACGTGATCGACGCCGGCTCGTCCCAGCTCGCGACGCCACTCCGGGCGGTTCACCAACTCGCGCAGCCGCTCCGCCAGGGCACGACTGTCCTTGGGGGGCACGAGCAGCCCCGTGCGGCCGTCTACGACCGTGTCCAGATGACCGCCCACGGCGGTCACCACCGGCGCCACTCCACAGGCCATGGCCTCCAGCGGGACCGTGCCGAACGGCTCGTACCACGGGGCGCTGACCACCACGTCGGCCGACCGGTACAGCGCCGGTGCCTCGTCGTGACCGACCTGTCCGAGGAACCGGACACGATCGCGAACCCCGGCCCGTTCGGCCGCCTCGCACAGCCGGACGATCTCCGGGTCGGTGTCCCAGTCGGACCGGTCCGGGCCTCCCGCGACGACCAACTCCGCCTCGGCCACCTCGGCGAGGGCGGCGATGACGGTGTCCACGCCCTTGCGGGCGACGATGCGACCGATGCTGAGGATGCGCGGCCGGTCACCACGGGGAGCCACGGGTCCGGCCGGGACGAACTTCGTCAGGTCGATTCCGCAGGGCACCACGGCGGTGCGGTCGCGGTCCACGCCCATCTGTTCGAGCTCGGCGACCTCGTCGGAGCACGTGGCCACGACGAGGTCGGAGCCGCGGGCGATGGTGGACTCGATGCGCTCGCGCTGGAGCGGGCTCGGATCCGCCGCGCCCTGGTGACGACGCTTGACCCGTCCCAGGGCGTGGAAGGTCTGCAGGACCGGCACGTCGAGTCCGTCCAGGCCGCGGCGTGCAGCCACCCCGCTCATCCAGAAGTGCGCGTGGACCACGTCCGGTCGCTCCAGGGCCCACCGGCTCGAGAGGTGGTCGCCGAACTCGGCCATGTACGGCAGGAGCTCGTCCTTGGGGACCGCCCTCGGCGGTCCCGCCGGCACGTGTTCGACCGTGACACCGGCGGCGGCGCGCACGCTCGTGGGCAGGTCGGCGCTGTCCCGTCTGGTGTGGACGACCACCTCGTGCCCCCTGCGGGCCAGACCGGTGGCCAGCTCGGCGACGTGGACGTTCTGTCCGCCCGCGTCGACACCGCCGAGCGCCGCCAGGGGGCTGGCGTGTTCGGATATCAGGTCGATTCTCATGCGGTCACCTCCTGCAGCAGGCCGTCCCAGGCGGTGAGGAATCGCCGCAGCGAGTACCTCTCCAACGCCGCCGCGCGGGCGGCTCGCCCCGCCTCGTCGGCTCGGTCCGCGTCGGCCAGGTACTCCCGGACGGCGCGGGTGAGCACATCCAGCCGCGTCGAGACCACCCCCGCCTCGGGCGGGACGGCTTCGACCGCTTCGGTCGCGGCCAGGGCCACCACCGGCATGCCGAGGTGCATGGCCTCCACCAGGGAGAGCCCCAGCGACGTCCACCGGAACGGGTGGACGTAGACCCGGCGCCGGGCCAGCTCGGCGTGCATCCGCCGTTGCGGCAGGTCCTCGTGGACGGCGACCCGGTCGCGGGACAGGCCGTAGTGCTCCGGAACCTCCCGCACGCGCATCCCGTAGACGTCCAGCGGCGCGGCCCGGGCCAGCGAGGGCAGCAGGTCGGCTCCCGTGACGCGTTCCCGGCGCACGGGATCGTTGATCACCACTCCGGCCCGGTCGAGTTCCCCGGTGTATCCGTGCCCGGGGTCGACGACGCCGTGTTCGATCACGGTGCGCGGGGCGCGCCCGCAGTCCCAGAACATCTCGTTGAAGTGGGTCACGTGCACGATCGGGATGTCGGCGCGGTCGGCCAGCGGGTGGCGCGTTCCGGCGACCTCGCCGCGCGGGGTGTCGTGTTCGACGAACACCGCGGGCACGTCGACACCGGGACGGCGGCCGAGCCACTTCTCGGTCAGCTCCGTCTCGTGGGGACGTTGCAGGACGACGACGTCGACCTCGGTGCCGCGCAGTTCGTCGGGGGTGACCTCGACGGCGTTGGAGGGCCAGGGGTAGGTGCGGGCGCGACCGCGGCCGTCGGCGTCCCGGTTCGGCGTCACCGGGACGAAGTAGGTGTGCTCACCGTGCACGAAGGAGGTGCTCCACGCTCCGTGGACGTGCCAGAACAGGACCCTCACGCCGCCACCTCCCTCATCGCCTCCACCGCCCGGACGACCTCGGCGGCGCCGACCTCCGACAGGCAGGGATGCCCCGGAACGGGACACACCTTCGCCCGGGTGTCGCGGCACGGCGCGTCCTGGTCGCCGAGCAGGGTCGTCGGCACGCCGTAGGGAGCCCACCGCGCGGCTCGCACGACCGGAGCGAACAGGGAGACGACGGGGGTCCCCACGGCCGCGGCGAGGTGGGCCGGCCCGGTGTTGGGGGCGACCACCACGTCGGCACCGTCGAGGACGGCGGCCAGCTCGCTCAGACCGGTGCGGCCGCCGAGGTCGAGAGCCGCCCCGTCGGAGACCCGCGCCGTCAGATCCCGCTGGTCGGGAGTGCCGGTGACGACGACTCGATGACCACGAGCGGTCAAGCGACGCACCGCGTCGACGCAGTGCTCGACAGGCCACTGCCGTGCCGGGACGGAGGCACCGGGGTGCACCACGACGTATCCCGCTCGTCCCACGCGGTCGAACATCTCCGGCAGGGGACGACGCACCGCCAACCGGCCCGCGTCCGCGGCGGGGAGCGCGAAGCCCGCCTGCCGCGCCAGCGACAGCGCACGTTCGGGTTCGGGAGGGTCCCCCTCGACGCGATGCCGCAGATCCAGCAACGAGCCCGGGTAGTCCTCGCTGATCGCGCCGATCCACTCGACACCGGCCATGCGCAGCAGCAGCGCCAGGGGTAGCGCGGACTGGTGGAACGAGGTGAACACCAGAGCCTTTCTCGCTCCGGTCTCCCGCAACCGGTCGACGACGTCGAGCACGTCGGTGCGGTTCACGGGCGGCGGTTCGGGGTCGATCCACGGGGCGCACCACTCGACGACCCGGTCCACACCGGGCAGCAGGTCGGCGGCCGCGCGTCCCCGCGGCCCGGCGAGCATCACCACCGACTCGGCGTCGGCGGCCACCGCGCGCACCGCCGGACCCGTCAGCAACACGTCGCCGACGTTGTCCAGCCGCGCCACCAGCACCGTCCCGCTCATCGCACCGCCTCCCGCGCCCGCCCGACCGGCCGTGTGACCTCCGGCGCGGCAGTGCCGTGCGTCCTGTCTCGACCGGCTTCCGCGGAGTCGTCGCGAGTGGTCTCCCGCGGGCGGGCGCGGATCTCGCCGCGCAGCCGGTGCCAGCACGCGGCGGGTGGGATGGCCGCACTGGTGACGACCATCCTGGCGATCTCCGCCGGAGTGCGTGGCCCCGGTGCGATGCGCCGCCAGGCGAACTCCGCCGTCAACCCGAGCCAGACCACCGTGGCCGTCGCCGTGACCGCCCCGCGGCCCGCGCGGACCGCACCACCGGTGGCGACGAGCGCGGCTCCCGTGGTGATGGCGTGTCGAGCGGTCCGGCCGGGTCCTTCCCCGGAGTGGCGGCGCCAGCTCGGACCGTACTTGCGCCGCATCGCGGCGTTGTCGGCGTTTCCGGCCTGCGCCCACAAGCTGGCGAGGAAACCCGCCGGGCGCACCGGGTGCAGAGTGCGCCGCGTCCCCCAGGTCAGGCGGTAACCGCGCGCCCGCACCCGCAACGCGAGGTCGGCGTCCTCCCGGTAGGCGCGGGGAAACCGTTCGTCGAAGCCGCCCACCTCGGCCAACGCGTGGCTCCGGTAGGCCATGTCGGCGGTGATCCACCAGGCCCCGGCGAGCCCGGCGGTGCCGCGTTCGAGGTCGGTCGGCGCGCGGTGGCGCGGCAGCGGTACGACGATCCTGCCCTGAGACCCCGCGACCTCGTCGGAGGCCTCCTCGAGATCCCGGCGCAGGGCCGGGCCCCACTCCGGTGTCGGCACCACGTCGTCGTCGAGGAACACCACCCACGGTGTCCCGGCCGCCCGCCAACCGACGTTGCGGGCCCCGGCCGGTCCCCGGCCGCCGGAGCTCAGCACCCGCATCGACACGGTGCCGTCCGGCAGCAGCAGCTCGTCCCGCTCACCCGGCCGGTCGTCGACCACGACGACCTCCTCCGGCGGTGGGCTGCTCGGCAGGGCCGCCAGCAGCTCGCCGAGGGTGGCGCGCCCGGTGGTGGGCACCACTACCGTGTAGCGGATCTCCGCTTCGCTCATGCCGTCCTCCTCGACCCGCGCACCACGAACGATCCGAGCACCAGCACGTCGATGGGCGCGGAGCCGAAGCACTCGAGCGCGTCGGTGACGGTGTCGACCATGGGACGGCCGGCGGTGTTGAAACTCGTGTTGATCATTGCCGGGATCCCCGTCGCGGTGGCGAACTCGTCGAGCAACCGGCCCAGCAGCGGCTCGGCGTCCCGGTCCACGGTCTGGATCCTGGCGGTGCCGTCGACGTGCACGACCGCGGGAACGCGGTCTCGCCACCGTTCGGCCACGTCGTGCACGAACAGCATGTACGGGCTGGGCAGCGGCCCACCGCCGAAGAGCTCCGCGGCTCGGTCGGCCAGCACCATCGGGGCCACGGGCCGGAACTGCTCTCGTCCCTTGACCTCGTTGAGGCGCTCGACGTTGTCGGCGCGGCCCGGGTGGGCCAGCAGGGAACGATGCCCGAGAGCGCGCGGGCCGAACTCGCTGCGTCCCTGGAACCAGCCCACGATCTCGTCACGGGCGACCGCGGCGGCGGCCTCGGCGGCCACGTCGTCCGGTCGCTCGTACGGAAGGTGGGCGGCCTCCAGCCGCGCGGCGATCTCGTCGTCGTCGACGCTCCGTCCGAGGTCGGCCCCCGGCATGGGCTGGACGGGCTCCTCGGACTCGGAGGCCAGGTGCAGCGCCGCGCCGAGCGCGGTACCCGAGTCCCCCGAGGCGGGCTGCACCCACACCTCGTCGAACGGCCCCTCCTCGGCGAGGCGGGTGTTGGCCACGCAGTTCAGCGCCACCCCGCCGGCCAGCGTCAGGCGCCGTTGGCCGGTCTGCCGGTGCAACCAATCCGCCAGTTCCAGCAGCACTTCCTCCAGCCTGGTCTGGACGCTGGAGGCGAGTTCGGCGTGCTCGTCGAGCAGGTCCCCGTCGGGCCCCCGGTGGGGCGCCCACCGGGACCACTCGATCGGGGCGACCTCGAAACCGCCTCCGTCGGTGCGCACCAGTTCGGAGAACTCCGGCAGGAAGCGCGGTTTGGCGTAGGAGGCCAGCGCCATCACCTTGTACTCGTCGCTGGAGCGGCGAAAGCCCAGGTGCTCGGTCAGTTCCTCGTACATGAGCCCGAGCGAATGCGGGAGGCGCTGGCTCGCCAGCACGTGCAGCCGGCCCCCGCGGTACTCCCCCGCCAGCGCCGAGGTGCTCTCGCCGCGCCCGTCCACGGTGAGCACGGCCGTGTCCTCGAAGGGGGAGGCGAGACCGGCCGACGCGGCGTGGGCGACGTGGTGGGCCACGAACCGCACGCGGTCCGGGTCGAGCCCGGGGAGCGCCGTGCGCAGGAACTCCGGGGCTCTGTGGGCGTAGGTGGTCCGCAGCTGCTCCCACCCGGGATCGAGACCGTCCAGGCCGTGTTCGACGAGCCGGGGGTCGTAGGAGTAGCCGACGGCGTCCAGGTCCTCCGCTCCGATGCCCGCTCGGCGCAGGCACCAGGCGGCGGAAGATGTCGGGGGCTCCCACGCGGCGAAGGGCACCGGGCTCTTGCCGTGCTTGCGGCGCGTGAACCGCTCCTCCTCGGCAGCGGCGACCACCTCGCCGTCGACGACGAGGGCGGCGGCGGGGTCGTGGAAGATCGCGTTGATACCGAGAATACGCACGAGCGCCTCCGGCTGGAAGGACTGTTTGGAAGGGCTGTGCCGATGACCGGCGTCGATGACTCGGTTGCTTCCATACCGCTACCCTCCGAAGCGACGCCGCTAAACCAACCCGCCGATTTCCAGGGGAATTCGTCCCCTGGTGAGCAGTCGAGTACGGTCCGCAGCGATGCGGCTCCGGATGTCGGGACGAGAGTTCCGGAGATCGCGCTCGGGCGCGATCCCCGGAATAGTAAAAATCTTTCACGCTCATCGACGTGCGGCGGCGCGGTAATGCGGCGCGAACATCACGAATCGACGAGCGCGCGGAGGTTCAGCTCGAACCGTAGCGGTCCCGAAGCCACCGCAGGTGGTCGTCGGAGCAGGCGGTCAGCACGACGTTCTGCTCCGAGCTCGGATCGGGCATCCGCTCATACCGCGCGGACTCCTGGTAGACGGCTTGGCCGCACCAGTCGCACACTTCCGTGACATCACCGGGTTCGGAAACGGACATTGAGCCAGTGTGTCTCGAACCGAGGCAGCTCGCACGCGAACGCCTTCGGCGGGCACCCGCGTGCGGGCGTTTTTCGCGGCGCGTCAGCGAGCGAAGTCGGAGCGCTCCAGCAGCCCGGACACGACGAGACCCGCGACCAGGCCCCAGAAGGCCGAACCGATGTTGAACACCTGGACATCGGCCACGGTCACGATGAACGTGATCAGGGCACCGAAGGTGAAGCGGCCGTTGAACGCGCTGACGAACGAGTTCTGCAGCACCCGCAGCATCGCCAGTCCGCCCAGCGCGGTGACGAAGGCCCCGGGCATGGCCAGCATGAGGTGGGTGAACAGCGGTGCGAACACCCCGAACACCATCGCCAGCGCACCGCAGGCGATACCGGCGACGTAGTGCCGTGACCGCTCCCCCGACGCCGTCAGCAGGGCGTTGGTCGGGCCGGTCAGGCAGGTCGAGACGGCCCCGAACAACGACGTCAGCATCGACCAGACACCGCAGGCGACGGCGACCATGTTGACCGGCGGGCGATGACCCGCCGAGCGCAGCACCGACACCCCCTGCCCGTTCTGCACCACCAGCACCGTGATGGCCAGCGGAACGACCAGTTCGAGCATCGCCTGCCACGACCACTGCGGCGACTGCACCATCGGGGTCGCGATCCACCGGGTCGCCGCCCCGTCCGGTGCGTAGCGCCCGGACAGCGCCACCGCGACACCACCGATCAGCAGAGCGCCGAGGAGCGGTGGTATCCACCGCCCCCACGAGCTGTGCCAGCTCAGCACCAGAAACAGCGCCACCATCGGACCCGCGATGGCGACATCGCCGACCAGGGCGTGCACGAGGTCGAGGCCGAAACTCAGGAACACCCCGGCGACCATCGCCATCACGATCGGCATCGGGATGGCCTCCATCACCCGGCCGACCCAACCGCTCAGTCCCAGCACCAGGATGAGCACACCGGTGGCCAGGAAGGCGCCGAGCACCTCCGGCCACGCCAGGTGTTCCAGCGCGGGCCCGACCAGCACGGTGCCGGGGATCGTCCAGAAAAACGACAGCGGCTGGCGGTAGGACCAGCAGGCC
This sequence comes from Halosaccharopolyspora lacisalsi, assembly GCF_014137975.1. Classification (GTDB taxonomy): domain Bacteria; phylum Actinomycetota; class Actinomycetes; order Mycobacteriales; family Pseudonocardiaceae; genus Halosaccharopolyspora; species Halosaccharopolyspora lacisalsi. The sequence goes on from NZ_JACGWZ010000002.1 coordinate 615,662, forward strand.
AGCACCGTCAGGGTCCCGTTGACGAAGAACACCCCGAAGATCCACGAGGCCAGCTGGGCCTGGGAGAGCCCACCCCGCCCGCCGACCGCCAGGATCACCGCCACCGGACCGGTGGCGGCGAAGATCAGGCCGACCAGCCCGTTGGCCACGTAGCGCGGGGAGAGGTCCCGCACCAGTCGCGACGGGCCGGGGAACGGGCGCACGGGCGGTTCGAAACGATGATTGCCGGTTTCCGTTTGTTCGATCGTCATAGCAGAATCGTCCGCACCCACCGCTCGTTTCCGGGAGTTCCCTAGGAGCCCTCTTCCAACAGGGCGATGTCGGAGGGATGCGTGGCCAGCGGTGTCACGTCGATGGTCATGTAGGGAAACAGCGGCAGCTGCGAAAGCACGTCGTGCAACTGCTGGTTGTCCTTCACGTCGAGGACGCTCAGGTTGGAGTACCGCCCGGCACACCTCCAGATGTGCGGCCACACCCCGGACTTCTGCAGTTGCTGGGAGTAGGCCTTCTCGCGGGCGAGAATGTCGGCCTTCACGTCCGGGTCCATGTCCGGGGGGAGATGGACGTCCATCGTCACGGCGAACAGCACGATGTCCTCCTGTCGGTGTTGATGCGGCGAATTCCGGGATGAGGCCTGCTTCCGAAAGAGGCGCCGGCGGCCCCCGCAGGAACCGCTACGCAAATCCCTTCCGGACAGTCTCTTACTCCGGGTCGAGGGTGAAGTTGTAGGTGACTTCGTTGCTCGTGCCGTCGGCCGTGGGGGTGGGGTCCAGCAGCAGGCTCGGTTTGACCGCCTGGGCGATGTCGTCGTCGACGTAGTCGCCCCCGCGGAAGTACAGCTGCGAGGTGACCCGCCGGTGCCCGGCGGCCGAGACCTTCAGGTGCAGGTGGGCCGGACGCCAGGCGTGCCACCCGGCGGCGGCGATCAACGCGCCGCACGCCCCGTCGTGCGGGATCTGGTACGGGGCCGGCTGGACCGTGTGGATCCGGAAACGCCCCCACTCGTCGGCGACCACGGTGCCGCGCAGGTTCCACTCCGGCAACCCCGGCGCGTACTGGGAGTAGAAACCGTAGTCGTCGGCGTGCCACATCTCCACGTGCGCCCCGGACAGCGACCGCCCCGACACGTCGGTGACCCGACCCTGAAACACCAGGGGCGTACCCGGCTCGTCGTCACGCATCGGCAGACTCGCCTCCGCCGGCAACCGCGGCGAGTCGGCCACGTAGTACGGCCCCTCGATGGAACCCTGACTACCCTCGCGATCCTCGGTGGCGACCTCCTCGACGACGTGCTCCAACCACACGTCGAGGAACAACGGCCACTCCCCGTCCGCACCGACCTGGATCAACCACGCCTTCAACGCCTCGTACTCGTCGTAGGAGACCTCGTGCCTGCGGATGGTCTCGTGCACCGCCCCCAACACCTCACCGACCAACATGTCCACCCGCTCCGGACTGCTCGCAGCACCAACACTCCCCTTCGACAGAAAACGCTCCGTCGCCGAACTCCCCGACCCCGCAGCAGTCGCCTCGTACTCCACAGCCATGATCGCGCTCCTCGTTTCTCGTGAGTTCCTCGTGGTGGACTTCTCGTGGTGGGTCTCTCATCGCGGCAGCCGCGGTCGGCGGCCGCTCAGGTGTCCTGGCGGTAGTGGGCCAGCTTGTCGGGATCGATGGCGATACCCAGCCCGGCTCCCTCGCGGACGGGCAGCGTGCCTCCGGTGATCTCCAGTGGCTCGGTGAGCAGGTCGTCGCTCATGTCGAGGAAGTTGGACAACTCGCCCGCCCGTCGGGACGTCGACGGGTAGGCCGCGCCGAAGGCCACGGTGCACATCGTGCCGATCTGGCCGTCGATCTGGTTGCCCATGACGGTCTCCACCCCGAGTCCCTCGGACTGGAAGAGCACGCGCTGGGAGGCGGTGAAACCGGTGCGTGCGGTTTTGATGCTGATCGCGTTGGCGGCCCCGGACAGCAGTTCGCGGGTGACTTCCCCGGGGCGCGTGGCGCTCTCGTCGGCCACGAACGGGATCGCGCTGCGCTCGACCAACCAGCGCCGTCCCAGCACGTCGTCGGACGGGCAGAGCTCCTCGGCCAGCGTCAGGTCCAGCTCCCGCATCGCGTGCAGGGCACGGGCCGACTCCGAGGCCGTCCACCCCCGGTTGCCGTCGACGTAGAGCTCGACGTCGGCACCGAGCGCCTCCCGCAGCGCGTGGCAGGCCTCGACGTCGAGGGAGAACGGTGTGCGTCCCACCTTGACCTTGAAGGTGGTGATCCCGTACTCGTCCCGGACGCGCTCGGCCTCGGCCACCATCTCCCGCGGCGGGGCGAAACCCACCATGTGCGAGACGGCCATGCGTTCGGCGTAGCCGCCCAGCAACCGGGTCACCGGCAGGTCCACCGACTTGCCGAGCAGGTCCCACAGCGCCATGTCCACGGCCGACTTGGCCGCCGGGTTTCCGACGGTGCGTCCCATCCTGGCCTGGACGTCCTCCCGGTCCAGGGCCGAGAGACCCACGATCTCGGGCGCGAAGACCTTGTGGATCACCGCGATGATGGATTCCTGGGTCTCACCGTAGGTGAACGGCCGGGGCGGGGCTTCGGCGATACCGACCAGGCCGTCGTCGGTGTGGGCCCGGACCAGCACGTGCTCGGCGGCGTGCACCTCGCCGCTGGCGAAGCGCAACGGTTTCTTGTAGGGGATGGCGAAGGGAATCGCCTCGATCGCGGTGATCTTCACGGGGTTTCCTCGAAGTCGGGGGGCAGGAACACATCGTTGGCTTCCAGCGTGTTCAACAGGTTCTCCAGCAGGGCGGACGTGTTGTCGGCGCGCCAGGCCAGTGCCAGATCGACGCTTTCGGTGCCCCGGACCGGGACGAACACGGCACCCTCCAGAGTGATGGCGCGGACCGAGTCGGGAACCAGGGCGATACCGAGACCCGCGGCCACCAACGCCAGCAGCACGGAGGTCTCGGCCACCTCGTGCTCGCGGTGCGGGTAGAACCCCGCTTCCAGGCAGCTGCGCAGTACCGCGTCGTTGACCACCGAGCGCAGTTCGGAGGAATACATGATGAAACGTTCCTCCCGGAGCTCGTCCACGGTCACGGCGGACTCGCCGACCAGCCTGTGGTCGTCCGGAAGCACCAGCACCAGCGGTTCCCTGGCGATACCGCGGTAGGCGATGCCCTGTTCCCGGGTGGGAGGGCGCAGTACACCGACGTCGATGTCGGAGTCGAGCAGGGCCTGCTCCTGGGCGGGTGTCAGCATCTCGGAGTGGATCTCCAGCGCGACACCGGGCATGTCCCGCTTCGTGAAGTGGGCGATCCTGGGCAGATGCCTGTAGGCGGCCAAACCGGTCAACCCGATGTTGAGCACGCCTTGCTGCCCCCCGGCGATGCGCCTCGCCCGGTGCGCCGAGTCGTCCACGGACCGCAGGATGCGCAGCGCGTCGTCGTAGAAGGACTCCCCGGCCCCGGTCAGGTGCACCCGGCGGGTGGTGCGTGCCAGCAGTTCGGCCCCGAGGTCGGTCTCGAGTTGCCGGATCGCCTGGGACAACGGGGGTTGCGCCATGCGCAGCCGCTCCGCCGCCTTGCCGAAATGGCGTGTCTCGGCGACGGCGACGAAGTAGCGAAGATGCCGAAGCTCCACGAACCGCCTCCCTACGACCGCCCATGGCGGGGCGGGCTGCGCCGGTGACCGCACTGCCGCGTCACTCACCGAGCTCAGCGGAGGCGAGACGGCGGAAACGCGAGCGAAACTCGCTTGTGTTGCCGGACACGGCGTGTGTGTTCGGCAGAGCTTAAGGCACCGCTTTGGGCCGAGACAAATACCCAGTGCGGCTGGATCAATATGCACGACATATCAAGCGAACCCTAGGTCAATACTGGGTGAATTCCTGGCGTGACGGGCGCCACGCCGATGCCAGGGTGTGGCACACCACTCGACGCCGGTGCGGGGTGGAACGGCAGGACCACCGGCAATTGGGAGGCAGCGATGACCGAAATGTTGAACAATACCCGCAGTATCCTCGATAACGCGGTGGAGGAGGACCACGAAAACGGTGTCCGCCGGATTCGTCGCAACGTCTTCACCGACGAGGAACTCTTCGAACTCGAGATGAAATACATCTTCGAGGGTAACTGGATCTACCTCGCCCACGAGAGCCAGATTCCCAATGTCGGTGACTACTTCACCACCCACATCGGGCGCCAGCCCGTCGTCATCACGCGGGACAAGCAGGGCGAGCTCAACGCGCTCATCAACGCGTGCAGCCACCGCGGCGCCATGCTGTGCCGCCGCCGCGCGGACAACCGCACCACGTTGACCTGCCCGTTCCACGGGTGGACGTTCAGCAACGACGGCAGACTGCTCAAGGTCAAGGACCCGCGCGAGGCCGGCTACCCGGAGCAGTTCAAGACCGAGGGCTCCCACGACCTCACCAAGGTCGCCCGCTTCGAGAGCTACCGGGGCTTCCTGTTCGGCAGCCTCAACTCGGACGTCAAGCCGCTGACCGAGCACCTCGGTGACACCACCAAGATCATCGACATGCTCGTCGACCAGTCCCCCGAGGGGCTGGAGGTGCTGCGCGGTTCCTCCAGCTACACCTACGACGGAAACTGGAAGCTCCAGGCCGAGAACGGCGCGGACGGCTACCACGTCTCCGCCACGCACTGGAACTACGCCGCCACGACCGCGCGCCGCGGTACCGGCGAGTCGAAGAACGAGACCACCGCCCTGGACGCGGGCAGCTGGGGCAAGTCCGGCGGCGGCTACTGGTCGTTCGACAACGGGCACCTGTGCCTGTGGACCTGGACCGGGAATCCGCAGGACCGTCCGCTGTGGGACAAGATGGACGAGCTCAAGCGCGAGCACGGCGAGGCCAAGGGCGAGTTCATGGTCAAGGGCTCCCGCAACCTGTGCCTGTACCCGAACGTGTACCTGATGGACCAGTTCAGCACCCAGATCCGGCACTTCCGGCCGATCGCGCCGGACAAGACCGAGGTCACGATCTACTGCATCGCCCCGAAGGGGGAGAGCGCCGAGGCGCGGGCACACCGCATCCGCCAGTACGAGGACTTCTTCAACGCCTCCGGCATGGCCACCCCGGACGACCTCGAGGAGTTCCGCTCCTGCCAGAAGACCTACCTGGCCACGGAAGCTCCGTACAACGACATGACCCGCGGCATGACCCACGAGCTCACCGGGCCGGACGAGGTGGCCCGGTCGCTCGGCATGACCGGCATCCTCTCGGCCGGGCAGAAGAACGAGGACGAGGGCCTCTACCCCGTCCAGCACGGCTACTGGAAGCAGACCATGCGCGAGGCCGTGGAAGCGGAAGAGAAGTCCGCCGAGAACAACCGCTGAGGAAGGCGAGCACCATGACCGCAGTAGCCGAGACCGCGACCGTGACCGTCGAGGACGTGCGGCAGTTCCTCTACCGCGAGGCCCGCTTCCTCGACGACCGCGATTTCGAGACCTGGCTGGAGTGCTATCACCCGGACGTCGAGTTCTGGATGCCGGCCTGGGACGACAACGACGAGCTCACCGAGGATCCCCAGAGCGAGATCTCGCTGATCTACTACCCGAACAAGGGGGGTCTGGAAGACCGGGTGTTTCGCATCCGCACCGACCGTTCGGCGGCCACGAGCATGCCCGAGCCCAGGACCGGCCACAACATCACCGACGTGGAGCTGCTGGAACGCCGCGGCGACGTCGTCGACGTCCGCTTCAACTGGTTCACCCTGTACTACCGCTACCACCACACCGACACCTATTTCGGCACGTCGCGCTACACCATCGACTTCTCGGGCGAGACTCCGCTGATCACGCGCAAGAAGGTCGTGCTGAAAAACGACTACATCCACCACGTGGTCGACATCTACCACATCTGATTCTCGAATACCCTTTTCGAATCGAGGCTTTTCCATGACTCATCAGGTTGCCTTGGGCTTCGAGGACGGTGTCACCCGGTTCGTCACCTGCGCACCGCACGAGACGGTGGCCGACGCGTCGTACAAGGCGCGCATCAACATCCCCCTCGACTGCCGGGACGGCGCCTGTGGCACCTGCAAGTCGTTCTGCGAGTCCGGCGACTACGACGGTGGCGACTACATCGAAGACGCGCTCAGCGACGAGGAGGCCGACCAGGGCTACGCGTTGCCGTGCCAGATGATGCCGCGCAGCGACCTCGTCCTCCGGATCCCGAGCACCTCGGCGGCGGCCAAGACCGAGGCCGCCACCCACGCTGCCACGGTCACCGACGTCCAGCGCTTCTCCGAGACCACGATCGGTTTCACCCTGGAGCTCGACGACCGCGACGCGTTGGCCTTCCTGCCCGGTCAGTACGTCAACGTGGGCGTGCCCGGCACGGAACTGACACGGTCCTACTCGTTCAGCAGCGGCCCCGAGGACAAGACCGTCTCCTTCCTGGTGCGCATCACCGAGGGCGGGGCCATGTCCACCTACCTGCGCGACCGCGCCGAGGTCGGTGACGAGCTCGAGTTCACCGGCCCGATGGGCACCTTCTTCCTGCGGGAGCTGAAGCGCCCCGCGCTGTTCCTGGCGGGCGGCACCGGGTTGGCACCGCTGCTGTCGATGCTGGAGCAGCTGGCCGCCACCGGGCTCGAACACCCGGTGCACATGATCTACGGCGTCTCCTCGGATCGCGACCTGGTCGAGTTGGACAAGCTGCGGCACTACGCCGAGGTCATCGACGGTTTCACCTTCGACTACTGCGTGGCCGACGAAGCCAGCGGCTCCCCCAGGAAGGGATACGTCACCCACCACTTCGAGCCGCAGCACCTCAACGACGGTGACGTCGACGTGTACCTGTGCGGTCCGCCTCCCATGGTCGAGGCGGTCGGCGATCACCTGAACGCCGAGGGGATCACGCCGACGAACTTCTTCTCCGAGAAGTTCAACGTCGCCGCCGCGGCCGAAACCGGAGCGTGATCCCGTGACCGAATCAGCCCTCTCCCGGCGCTTCCACGGCAAGGTCGTCGTGGTGACCGGTTCGGCCCAGGGCATCGGCATGACCGTGGCTCGGCGACTGGTCGCCGAGGCGGCCACGGTCGTGCTGGTGGACCGTTCCGAACTGGTTCACGAGGTGGCCGCCGAACTGCGCGACAGCGGGGGCCTGGCCCACGGCGTGACCGCCGACCTGGAGCGGTTCTCCGAGACCGAGGCGGCGATGGCCGAGGCCCACCGACGGCACGGCCGAATCGACGTGCTGATCAACAACGTCGGCGGCACCATCTGGATGAGACCGTACGAGCACTACGACGCGGATCGGATCCAGGCCGAGATACAACGTTCGCTGTTTCCCACCCTGTGGAGTTGCCGGGCCGTGCTGCCTTACCTGATCGAGCAGCGATCCGGCACGATCGTCAACGTCTCCTCGGTGGCCACCCGAGGCGTCAACCGAGTTCCTTACGCGGCTGCCAAGGGCGGGATCAACGCGCTCACGGCTTCGCTGGCCCAGGAAACCGCTCAGTACGGCATTCGTGTCGTGGCCACCGCTCCCGGAGGGACCGAAGCGCCTCCGCGGCGGATCGCGCGCAACTCCGACGACCAGAGTGCTCAAGAAGAGGCGTGGAACCAGCAGGTCGTCGACCAGACCACCGATTCGTCACTGATGAAACGGTACGGGAATCTGGACGAGCAGGCCGCTCCCATCGTGTTCATGGCTTCCGAGGAAGCCTCCTACATCACCGGAACGGTTCTGCCGGTGGCCGGCGGCGACCTCGGATAGCCGTGCTCCCGGGAAGCTGCCGTTCATCGAAACGCCCCCTCCCGGGGGAAGCAACCACTCATCCGCATCGAGTGGTGACACGGCTTCGCGGACCCCGGGTGAAACACCGTAGTCCGGCGGCTTCGACCATCTCCGCGAGAGGTTCAGCTATGGTTGTTCGATGACGGACGCAGTGGGACCGCATGGCGTCGTCGGCCGTCAGGACGAGCTGGCCGAGCTGGAACGGCTCTACACCGTTGTCCGCGAGGGGCGCCCCCTCGTCATCGTCGTGGACGGCCCCGCGGGCATCGGGAAAACCACGCTGGTGGAGCAGTTCCTCGCCGACCTGACGGACGCTCACGTGTACCGCTCCAGCGGGGTGCCCTGGGAGGCGTCCCGCCCCCTCGGCGTGGCCGAGCAGTGGGAACGGGCCGGGACCGAGGCCGCCCGTACGCAGCGGAGCACCGACCCGGTCGAGACGGGAATGAGACTACTCACCCGGTGGCACCATGATCAGGAGTCCGGGCCGGTCGTGGTCGTCGTCGATGACGCGCACTGGGCGGACATCGAATCACTGCGAGCCCTGTCCTCGACTTTTCGACGGATGACGTATCAGCGTGTCCTGATCGTGCTCGTCGCTCGGCGGGAACGGCCCGAGGCCGCGAGCGAGGGAGTCCGCGACTTCCTCGCCGACCACCGGGGCCCCACGGTCCGGGTGGGGCCCCTGACGCAGGACGACGTGCAGACCCTGGCGATCCGGCAGGTCCAGGTCGACCTCAACGCCCCGGCCGCCCAGCAGCTGGCCGAGCACACCGGGGGCAACCCGCTCCACATCCGGCAGTTGCTGGACGAGGTACCGGCCTCGAACTGGCTGGAGTGGCAACCGAGCCTGCCGGCTCCCCGAGCCCTGGCCGACAGCGTCGCTCACCGGGTGCGTGACTGCAGCTGTCCGACACGGAGCCTGGTCGAGTCCGCCGCTGTGCTGGGACATTCGCCGTCCTTCGGCGAGGCCGCCCGGCTCGCCGCCGTCGACGAACCGGTCGCCGCCCTGGACGAGGCGAGCAGAGCGGAGTTGCTGGCCGTCGACAGCGGTCACGGCCTGACCACGTTGGCTTTCCCGTCCCCGATGGTGCGGGCCGCCGTCTACACCGGTCTGCCTCCCCTGCGGCGTCAGAAGCTGCACCGCGATGCCGCCGAGATCATCGAGGACGAGGGCAGCAGGCTCGGGCACCGCGCGGCGGCCACGCCCTTCGCCGACGCCGAACTGGCCGACGAGCTCGACGACTTCGCCGGCGGGCAGGCCTCGTCGGGAGCGTGGTCGACCGCGGGCAACGCGTTGATCAATGCCAGTCGCCTCAGCCCGGCCAAGACCGATCGCGAGCACCGGCTGGTCCGAGCCGTCGACGCGCTGGTGGGGGCCGGAGACCTGCCGCGGGCCATCGCCTTCTCCCCCGCGATCGAGAGCTTCCCCGCCAGTGCGCTGCGCGATGCCGTACTGGGTTACCTCGCGATCGTGCTCGGACGCGTCGGAGAGGCGGAGCTGCTCCTGACCCGCGCCTGGCAACAGTGCGACCCGAACCTCGAACCGGACACGGCCGCGTTGATCTGTCAGCGGCGGGTGCTGCACTCGCTGAGTCGCTGGTCCGGCCCCGAACTGGTCGGCTGGGCCAGCCGTGCCGTGGAGCTGGCCACCGACCCCCAGGAACCCTCGGTCGTGGAGTCGAAAGCGATCATGGGACTCGGGCTGGCCGCGACCGGGAAGATCCAGCAGGCCGAAGACGCCTACCAGGAGGTGTTCACCAACACCAGCGCCGGCGCCCAGCTGCAACGAGTGCGGATGGGCAAGGGGTGGTTGGACCTGGCTCTCGACGACCCGCAGACCGCCCGCAGGGAACTGGAAACGGCGGTGCCCACGCGCTACCGAGGGGGGTCACTGCGCATCTCGCTGTGGGCCCAAGCCTGGCTGGCTCGGGCGGAGTTCGCCCTCGGCACCTGGGACGAGGCCCTGCACACCGTCGATCGTGCCGTGGCCCAGCTGGAGCACGCGGGCCTGGAGCTGCTCCGTCCCCTGGTGCACTGGACCGGAGCGCAAATCCGCGCCCTGCGCGGACACTGGGAGCAAGCCCACGAACACCTGCGGCGGGCCGCCGTGACCACGCACAACTACGAGATCATGCTGGTGCCCGGCTGCCTGGCCCAGGCCCAGTGCGCCGAAGCCGGGGCCGATTACGAGACCGTCCTGCGGTGCTTGGAGCCCCTCGCCCACCTGCACCCGCGACAGGGCATCGACGAACCCGGCTTCTGGCCGTGGCACGACACCTACGCCAACGCACTGGTCATGACCAATCGCGTTCCGGAAGCCGACGCCTTCCTGCGTCCGCACGAGGCCGTGGCCGCCGAGCGCGGACACCGCTCCACCATGGCCCGGCTGGGATACGTCCGCGGACGCGTCGCCGGAACGACGGGCGATCTCGACGCGGCACGCGATGCTTTCGAAAACGCGCTGAACCAGCTCACGAGTCTCTCGCTGCCCTACGATCGGGCTCGAGTGCACTTCGCCTACGGGCAGACACTGCGGCGCGCCGGCAAGCGACGCGAAGCCGACGTCGTCCTGCGCAAGGCGCGGGACGCCTACACGGCGCTGGGAGCGCAAGCCTACGTCGAGCGCTGTAACCGCGAGCTGAAGGCGGGCGGACTGAAAAAGCGGCGCAACGGCCTGGATCTCACCCAGCTCACGTCCCAGGAACAGGCCGTGGCCGAGCTCGTCGCGGCGGGCCGGAGCAACAAGCAGGCGGCCGTGGAACTGTTCGTGTCGGTCAAGACGGTGCAGTTTCACCTCACGCGGATCTACGCGAAGCTGGGCATCCACTCGCGGGGGGAACTCGCCGCGCACTTCCGCGACGAGTCCGCCCGGTGAGGGGTGCTCAGCCCCAGCCGCCCTGGACCATGGTCTGGAACAACCACTGCCCGTCGCGCTTGACGAGCAGGTCGGCGTAGCGCAGCTGGTACGTGCGACCGTCGTGGGTCACCGTCGCATCGGTGATCACGAAGACCAGCGACGGGCTGAGGAAGTGCGGCGTGCGCGTCGACTCCATGCTGGCACCCTCACCGACGGTCTCGGCCATTTCGGCGCAGAACCGCTCCCGGTCGTACTGCCGCGCGGAACCGTTGCCCTGCGCGTCGTCGGTGACCGCGTTCAGCGGAAACATCGCCATGTCGGCCATGCGCCCGACCTCGGCGTTGGCGGCCAGCTCGTCGTACCGCGCGAACCACTCGTGCACGCCGGCGATGTCGTCCTCGGACGGCACGAAACCGTCGATGCTCGATGGGATGTCGATGTCGGCCACGGAAACTCCTTGTTCGTACGATGTATAACGTACACCGCACAACAGGCGGCATGACACGATTGTTCCCGTGGCCCTCGAACGCACCAGCGCCGGCGATCCCGGCCGCACCCTCCAGTTGCTCTGGCGCGCGCCGGAGACGAGCCCCCGGCACGGCCCACGCCCCGGCCTGAGCATCGACGCCGTCGTCGACGCGGCCACCGAACTTGCCGACGCCGCGGGGCTGGAGGGGGTGACGATGCGCCGGGTAGCCCACTCCCTCGGGGTGGCGCCGATGACGCTATACACCTACGTGCCGGGCAAGGCCGAACTGCTCGATCTCATGCTCGACGCCGCCTACTCCCGGATGCCGCGCACCGACACCGGTGACCAGCCGTGGCGACACCGACTGACCGCGATAGCCGAGGAGAACAAGCACCTGTTCGACTCCCATCCCTGGGCGGCGTCCGTCTCCACCGGCCGCCCCCTGCTCGGCCCCGGACAGATGACCAAGTACGAGCACGAGCTGTCCGCCTTCGACGGACTCGACCTCGACGACGTGGACAGGGACGCCGCGCTGACCCATCTGCTCAATTTCGTGCGGACGTGCGCTCGGGACGAGGCCGAAGCGCGCGCCGTCCAACGCGACAGCGCGATGAGCGATCAGCAGTGGTGGGACGCCAACGGGCCGCTGCTGGCCCGTGTCCTCGACGAGGACGCCTACCCGCGCGCGGCGCGAGTCGGCACTGCCGCCGGTGCCGCCCACGGCAGCGCCTACAGTCCCCGGCACGCCTACGAGTTCGGCCTGCCACGCCTCCTCGACGGTCTCGCCGCCTTCGTCTCCGACCGGCCACGCTGAGAACCTCACGCTTTCCGGCTCGCGCACGTCTACCGAGTACGAGCGCAGCCACCGCAACCACGAGGACACTGCGAGGATCGAGGCGGAGCGGAGGCCGACATGACCACAGTGCACACAGTGATCGACTCGCCGCTCGGTGAGCTGACGGCCGTGGCCACCGACGGGCACCTGACCGGGCTGTACTTCGACGGTCACCAACGCGGGCACGGGCAGGTCGAGCTCGGCGACCGGGTCGAGACGGGTTTCGAGGAGACCGCCCGTCAGCTCGACGAGTACTTCACAGGCGGGCGCAGGCACTTCGAGCTGCCCCTGGCACCGAGGGGCGAGACGTTCGACCGGCGGGTGTGGAGCCTGCTGACCGAGATCGACTACGGCCGGACCCGCACCTACGGGGAGCTGGCCCGCGAACTGGGCGGGACCGGATTCGCCCAGGCCGTGGGCGCGGCGAACGGCCGGAACCCGATCGCGGTGATCGTGCCGTGCCACCGGGTGATCGGCGCGGACGGGAGCCTGACCGGCTATGCCGGCGGCCTGGAGCGCAAGCGCTTCCTGCTGCGGCTGGAGGAACCGGCGCCGACGGAGGCGGGCAGGCTGTTTTGAGCCGACGACCTCACGCGCACGGCCTCGGCGACGTCTACCCGGTGTGGCGATGAAACCCTTCGAACGGATCGTGTCCGAGTACGGGCCGATGGTGCTGCGCGTGTGCCGGGCCGTGCTGGAACCCACCGAGGCCGAGGACGCCTGGTCGGAGACGTTCCTGGCCGCGCTGAAGGCCTACCCGCGGCTGGACGAGGGGGCGAACGTGGAAGCGTGGCTGGTCACGATCGCCCACCGCAAGGCCATCGACGCCGTCCGCGCCGCCGCACGCCGCCCGGTGGCCGTCGAGAACCTGCCGGAACGTCCGGTCGCACCGCACGAGCACGAAGACCCCGAGCTGTGGCGGGCGCTGCGGGAACTGCCCGCCAAACAGCGGATCGCGGTGGCCTACCACCACCTGGCCGGCCTCGCCTACGCAGACATCGCCTCGATCACCGGAACGACCACCCCGGCCGCGCGCAGGGCGGCCGCCGACGGCATACGGCGCCTCCGTGCCCGGTACCCGCCCGCGCGGAGCGGCCAAGGAGAAAACCCATGACGACGTCCGATCCCGAACCCGACTCCCCGTTCGCCGCTTCGCCACCCGAGAACACCGAGATCGAAACCCACCTGCGCGAACGTCTGATCACCGCCGCCCGCGAGCACGGCGTGCTCGACCTCGCCTACCGCGCTCTCGAGACCCCGGTCGGGACGTTGCTGCTCGTCACGACCGAACAGGGCCTGGTGCGCGTGGCCTACGACCGCGAGGACCACGAGGCCGTGCTGGGCGAGCTCGCCGAAACGATCAGCCCGCGCGTCCTCCACGCTCCCCGACGACTGGACGAGGTCAGCCACCAGCTCGAGGAGTACTTCGCCGGACGGCGCACGGCGTTCGACGTGGCACTGGACTGGCAGCTGTCGCGAGGTTTCCGACGCGAGGTGCTGAGGAAGCTGCCCGGCATCGGCTACGGCGCCACGGCCAGCTATGCTCACGTCGCCGCCGCGGCGGGCAGCCCCAGGGCCGTTCGCGCGGTCGGTACCGCCTGTGCCACGAACCCGCTACCGGTCGTCGTACCGTGTCACCGCGTGGTACGCAGCGACGGCTCCGCGGGCGGCTACATCGGGGGCGCCGAAGCCAAGCGGGCGCTGCTGGACCTGGAAACAACCACCTGATTCGCGAGGAGCCCTGGTGAGCGAGACCGACCGTCCCGGTCCCTCCGGAGCGGTGCTGTGCGACGACGGGCTCACCCGCTCCCCCTGGGCGGCGCACGACCCGCTGTTGCGCACCTACTACGACACCGAGTGGGGCGTGCCCGTGCGCGGGGAGCAGGCCCTCTACGAGCGCATCACCCTGGAAGCCTTCCAGGCCGGCTTGTCCTGGGCGACCATCCTGCGCAAGCGACCCGCTTTCCGCGCGGCGTTTCACGAGTTCGATCCCGACGCGGTCGCCGCCTACGCCGACGACGACGTCCAGCGGCTGATGGCCGATCCGGGAATCGTGCGCAACCGGTCGAAGATCCGGGCCGCGATCACCAACGCCCGAGCCACGATCTCCCTGCGTTCCGACGGGGGGCTGGACGAGTTCCTGTGGTCCTTCCAGCCCGGGACCACGCCGGCTCCACGCACGGCCGCGGAGGTGCCCACCACTTCCCCGGAGTCCGTCGCCCTGGCCAAGGCCCTGCGCAAGCGGGGATTCTCCTTCGTCGGCCCCACCACGATGTTCGCCCTGATGGAAGCCGTCGGAATGATCGACACCCACCTCGTCGACAGCCACCGCCGCGGCGTCTCCGGCCTGTGGCCCGCGGAACCGGCCCCGTAGCTCCTCGGAGAGGTCGCGACGGCCGTCCCCGCCTCACTCCTCCGGCGACCGGTCGGTCCGGTGGTGCGGGATGCCCCGGACGGCGTGGTCGGCGTATCCCACCGCTTCGGTGACCAGTGCGGCCAGGTGGTCGCTGGTGATGCGGTAGAGCACCCGGCGCCCGTCGCGACGGGTCTGTACCAGCCCCGCCAGTCGGAGACGCCCCAGGTGCTGGGACACCGACGAGCGGGACGCGTTCACCCGCGTGGTCAAGGTGGTGACGTCCTGTTCGACGCTCAACAACCGCAGCAGGTGCAGGCGGGTGGGATCGGCCAGGTGGCCGAGTATCTCGGCGGCCACTTCCCACCGCCGGTCCTCGTCCGGCTGTTGCGAGTCCCTCGCTATTGCCATGTCATTGTGCGCGCACATAGTTGCATAATGCTTCCGGAAGGTGCAGGCTGGCAACCACAGCCACGGCAAGGGAGTACCCGATTCATGGTCGGACGACAGCGGGGCGGCACAGCGCCGGACCACGGGCACGGCGACGAACGGCCCGGGGTGTGGTCGCGGGTGCGGCATCTGGTCACCCCGCACGGCCACGACAGCGCCGAGCGGTTCGACACCGCCCTGGAGACCAGCAAACGCGGCACGCGCACCCTGGCGTGGTCGTTCGCCGCCCTGCTGGTCACCGCGCTGGTCCAGCTGGCGATCGTGCTGGTCACCGACTCGGTGGCACTGCTGTCGGACACGATCCACAACTTCGCCGACGCGCTGACCGCGCTGCCGGTCGGGATCGCCTTCGTGCTAGGAAGGCGAGTGGCCACCCGCCGCTACACCTACGGTCTGGGCCGCGCCGAGGACCTCGCCGGCCTCGTCGTCGTGGTCCTCATCGCCGCCTCGGCCGCGCTGGCCGGTTACCAGGCCGTGCACCGGCTGGTCGCACCGCAGTCGATCGAGCACCTGTGGGTCCTGGCCGCCGCCGGGCTCGTCGGATTCCTCGGCAACGAGCTCGTGGCCCGATGGCGCATCGTGGTGGGTCGGCGGATCGGTTCGGCCGCGCTGGTCGCCGACGGGTTGCACGCCCGCACCGACGGGTTCACCTCGCTGGCCGTGGTCCTCAGCGCCGTCGGCGTCGCCCTCGGGTTCCCGCTGGCCGATCCGATCGTCGGCCTGGTGATCACCGTGGCGATCCTGTTCGTGCTGCGCGACGCCGCCAGGGAGGTCTTTCGACGGTTGATGGACGCCGTCGACCCGGCCACCGTCGAGCTCGCCGAACGCACCGCCGCCGAGGTGTCGGGGGTGACCGCGTCCGGCGAGGTGCGGATGCGCTGGATCGGGCACAGCCTGCGCGCCGAACTCGCCGTGGCCGTCGACCCGGCGCTGACCGTGGACCGGGCCCACCGCATCGCGCACGAGGTGGAGCACCACCTGATCCACACAGTGCCCCGGCTCACCACCGCCGTGGTGCACACCGAACCGGCCACGGGCGCCGAGGCCACGCACGACCGCCTCGCCCACCACCGGTAAACCCGGACGAACCCCGCACCCGCGTCCTGACGGCTCCACCACGTTCACCACGCCCGTTCCCGGCTCACCCGCCTTGGTCGCGCTCACGGACCCGGGAGGCCGCGGTTTCGAGCTGATCGGCCAGCTGCGCCAGATTCAGCTCCGACGCGTTCCGCAGGAAGGAACCGGCCTCGCCGAAGAAATGGTTCCAAACCCCGTAAACGACCTCGGCGGTGATCGTTTGATCGTTGCTGGACAGCCGGGCCAGGTGTACGACCTCAAACCGATACTCGTCAGCCGGCGCCCCACCCCTGATGAGCCCTTCCGGGTCATTCTCACCGAGGACATCGCACAGCGCACTGACCAGTTGGGGTTTTCGTCGGGAGTGTTCTCGTCCTGCCCGTTGCCGACCACAGCATCAGAATAATCTCGCTCCGTGAAGCACAGCCACCACAACAGGATTTCGAGAACCTCCCGGAGCTACGATCGGGACTCGGCTCCCTTCCGGGCGTCCGAGGTCGCTTGCCGCAGCGACCGGATGAGCAGGCCGCGGTACTCGCGGGCGGTGGCGAGGTCGCCGCTGTCGAGGGCCGTGGCCAACGCGGGCAGGGCCTGTGCCGCACAGCCCGTGGAGAGCCCGGGTGCGTAGATCATGTGCTTGTACCAGGGCCGACCGAGCAAACCGACCTGCCGGGTGAGGTCGCGTTCCTGTGCAATGATCGCCGCGTGGGAAATCGGCGTCGCGGGGATCGAGGGCATGGCGTCCGCTTCGGACGGATCGATCCGCTGGATGCCCGGAGTCGACGGTTCGTCCGACGTCAGAGGATCACCGGGGTGGTTGAAGGTGTACTGGATGCTGCCGCATCGGACACCTCTTTCACCATCGGACCGAGAAGCCACGCACGACCGCTGACACTTCACAAGGATGTGACGCTCTGGCCACACGAACGGAGCAGTCCGCACCGAGGAGCTCGCACCGAGCTCGTCCGAACCGCATCGCCCACCGACCGAAAGGGCCCGTGTTGACCACGTCCGAGGCGACGAGCACTAGTCCCGCACCGCACCACACCCATGACGTGCACAATCAGGCGGCACCGCGCACGAACGTCGACGAGTACACCACCAACGCGGTGCTCCGCGAGGCCGTCGAGCGCCACGGCGCCGGCTGGGCCCACTCCGAACTCGCCGAGGTCGGCAAGCTGGTCGGCAGCGCCTCGTTCCAGCGCGACGCCGAACTGGCCAACACGGCCACTCCCCGGCTGCTCTCCTTCGACCGGTGGGGACATCGCCTCGACGAGGTCGAATACCACCCGGCTTACCACCGCGTCATGGGCTCCGCGGTGTCCCACGGCGCGCACACCGGGGCGTGGGAGAACCCGGGACCCGGTGCCAACGTCGCCAGGGCCGCCACGTTCATGCTGTTCTCCCAGGTCGAACCCGGGCACGCCTGTCCGGTGTCGATGTCCCACGCCGCGGTGCCCTCCCTGCGCCTGCAACCCGAGGTGTCCGAGACCTGGCTGCCCCGGCTGCTGTCCCGGGACTACACCGCCGAGCTGGACACTCCCGGCAAGTCCGGCGCCGTCTTCGGAATGGCGATGACCGAGAAGCAGGGCGGCTCCGACGTTCGCGCCAACACCACGGTCGCCGTGCCCGCCGGTCGCGGCGGCCCGGGAGCCGACTACCTGCTCACCGGACACAAGTGGTTCTGCTCGGCGCCGATGTCGGACGCCTTCCTCGTGCTGGCCCAGGCAACCGGCTCCGCCGGCGAGGGGCTGTCCTGCTTCCTGCTGCCGCGCGTCCTACCGGACGGCACCCGCAACGTGTTCCGCATCCAGCGGTTGAAGGACAAGCTCGGCAACAAGTCCAACGCCTCCTGCGAGGTCGAGCTGGACGGCACCGTCGGGGTCATGATCGGCACTCCCGGTCGCGGGGTGCGCACCATCATCGAGATGGTCGCCCGCACCCGCCTGGACTGCGTGCTCGGTTCCACCGCGGGAATGCGGCAGTCGGTCGCCGAGGCCCTGTGGCACACCAGGCACCGCAGCGCCTTCGGTCGCGTGCTGGCCGAGCAGCCCGCCATGACCTCGGTGCTGACCGATCTCGCCGTGGAGTCCGAGGCCGCGACCGTCACCGCCGTGCGCCTGGCCCGCGCGCACGACGACGCTGACGACGCCGAGCGCGGTTTCCGGCGGCTGGCCACGGCCGTGGCCAAGTACTGGATCTGCAAGCGTGGACCGCACCACGCCTACGAGGCGCTGGAATGCCTGGGCGGCAACGGTTTCACCGAGGACTTCCCGCTGGCGCGGCGTTACCGCGAACAACCCCTCATGGCGATCTGGGAGGGGTCCGGCAACGTCATCGCGCTCGACGTGCTGCGTGCGATGGTCCGCGAGCCGGAGAGCACGGAGGCGTTCGTCTCCGAAGTGGAGCTCGCGCGGGGACACCACCCCCTGCTCGACGAGCACCTCGACCGGCTGCACCGCCAGCTCGCCGACCTGACCACCGAGGACACTTCCCGGGCGCAGGCACGCGCCAGGACCGTCGTGGAGTCCATGGCCCTGGCACTGCAAGCCGGCCTGCTGACCAGGTTCAGCCCGAACGCGGTCAGCGCGGCCTTCGTCGCCTCCCGGCTCGGCCCCGACCGCGGCCACGAGTACGGGACGCTACCGCCGGACACCGAGATGTCGGCGATCCTGGAGCGTCACTGACCGCCGGTGCGAGCGGGCACCGGCCCGGCACGTTCAGCCGTCGACCGCGACCTCGGCCTCCAGCGGCAGGTCCGCACTGGAGCTGCCTGCCAGCACGGTGAACGTGCCGGGCTCGGTCCGCCACCGCTTCGTCTCGACGCACCAGTGCTGGAAGGCGCGGGCGGCCAGCGTGACGTCGACGTCGACGTCCCGGCCGGGTTCGGCGGTCACGGCGGCGAACCCGGCCAGCCACAGGGTCGGCCGCTCGATCGCGGAGTCGTCGCGCCGCAGATACACCTGCACCACCTCGCGGCCCGTCCGGTCGCCGGTGTTGGTCAGGCGCACCCGGACGGTGGTGTCCGCACCGGCGGCGATCCGCTCGGTCCCGGCCAGGGAGTGGTAGCGCCAGTCGGTGTAGCCGAGACCGTGCCCGAACGGGTAGGTCGGTTCCCGCCCCGCACGGCTCCAGGCGCGATAGCCGATGTGCAGGCCCTCGGTGTAGTCCAGGCGCCCGTCGCGCGGCCGGGTATCGAGGACGGGCACGTCGTCCTGCCGCACGGCCCAGGTGGTGGGCAGCCGCCCACCGGGTTCCCGCCTGCCGAGCAGGACGTCGGCGAGGGCGTTGCCGAACTCCTGGCCGGGAAACCACCCGAGCAGGATCGCCGCGACCTCGGTGTGCCAGGGCAGCTCGACCGGGGCGCCGGAGTTGACCACCACCACCGTGCGCGGGTTCGCCGCGGCCACGGCCCGCACGAGTTCGTCCTGCCGCCCGGGCAGTGCCAGTGTGGTCCGGTCGTAGCCCTCGCTCTCGGTGCGCGCGGTGGTGCCGACCACGACGACCGCGACGTCCGAAGCCTCGGCGGCGGCCACGGCCGCCGCGATCTCCTCGTCCGCGCTCGCCGCGTCCTCGGCCGCGCCGAGGGTCATCGCCGCGCCGAAGCCGGTGTCCACCACCCGGTGCGTGAGGGTGAGCTCGACCTCCTGGCCCGCCGTGAGCCACACCTCTCCGGTGCGGTGGGGCGGGGCGAGGAACGCGGCGGCCAGGTCGTCGCTGTCCGGCAGGATCACCTCGTCGATCAGAGCGGTCTCCCCGGCCGTCAGGCGGAAGGGTCCCACTCCGGCCGCGCCGAGGTGGTGCGTGCCGTCACGAGTGGCGCGCAGGCGGGTGCGTACTTCGATGGTGTGCGTATCGCCGAGACCCTCGCCCAGCCACACCAGCTGCGAGGTGTCGCGGTCCTGGGTTTCCAGCACCGCGCCGTCGGAGTCCACCAAGCGCACGGACAGTCCGGCGGCACCGGTGTCCGGATTGGTCAGCTGCTCGACGGGCACGGGTGGTAGGCCTTCCGAGATGCCCACACCGACGTGGTGAGTCACCTCGGCACCGTCACCGAGCGCGGTACGCACCCCGTGCAGGGGCGAGACCGCGTACTCCGGGATCACGGTCGCGCTGCCACCGCCCTGGATGCGCGCCCGTCCCGCGTTGGGGCCGATCATCGCCACCCGGCGCAGCGAACTCGTCTCCAGCGGCAACAGCGCCCGCTCGTTGCGCATCAGCACCACGGCACCGGCGGCGGCCTCGCGCAGCAGCTCGGCGGAGGAGTCCACGCGGGGAGCGAGCGCGGCGGACGGGTCCACGTCGTCCAGCACACCGACGCGGCCGGCCAGTCGCAGGACGCGGCGGAGTTTCTCGTCGATCGCGGCTTCCGGGACGCGGCCGGCGCGGACCGCTTCGACCAGGGGTTGGCCCCACACCGTCGAGGGACCGGGCATGGCCAGATCGTTGCCGGCCGCACCGGAGTCCTCGGTGGAGCGCACGGCCGTCCAGTCGGAGACCACCACCCCGTCGAACCCCCATTCGCCCTTGAGCGGTTCGGTCAGCAGCGGGCTCTCGGTCATGGTGCGCCCGTCGACGCTGTTGTAGGCCGACATGACCAGCCACGCCCCGTCTCGCACGGTCTGCTCGAACGGGGCGAGGTAGAGCTCGCGCAGGGTGCGCTCGTCGATCCGAACGTCCACCGTGAACCGGTCGGTCTCGGAGTCGTTGGCCACGTAGTGCTTCGGCGTGGCGCCGATGCCGTAGGACTGCAGGGCACGCACGTAGGCGGTGGCGATCCGGCCGGTCAGCAGCGGGTCCTCGGAGAAGCACTCGAAGTGGCGCCCTCCGAGCGGACTTCGGTGCAGGTTGATCGTCGGACCGAGCACGACGTGCACGCCCTTGCGGCGGGCCTCCGCGGCGAGCAGTTCGGCGAGCCGGGCGACGAGGTCCTCGTCCCATGTGGCCGCGAAGGCCGTCGGCGAGGGCAGACTCGCCGAGGGGTCCCGCTCGTCCCAGACCTCGCCGCGCACCCCGGCCGGACCGTCGGAGACCACGATCCGGCCCAGCCCGATCGCGGGTTCGGCCTGGGTGCTCCAGAAACCCGCCCCGCTGAGCAGCCGTACCTTCTGCTCCAGGCTCAACCGGGTCGGCAGCGTGGCGATGTGCTGTTCGGTCGCGGCGTCGCGATCGGTCATGCTGTTCTCTTTTCCGTCCTGGTCGGTGGGGATGTCGAATTGCCGCGAGTGCACCGGCACTGGTTCAATTCGTACACCAGTGTGGTTCCGTCGCGACAGCGTGGACGGTGCGGCGTCCCGGGACGGGTCACCGCGGTTCCACCGACGAACGGCGGGGACGTGCGGAGTGCACCCGGCTACGAAACCGGAGGGCTACCTTCCGGGGCCCGGCTCACGGAGACCTCACCGGTCAGGTCCGCCTCGATCTCCTCCAGGCTCCGGTTCTTCGTCTCCGGCAGCCAGCGGTAGAGGTAGATCAGGCAGAGCAGGCCGAGGAAGGCGTAGAGCCAGAACACCGCGGAGGCCCCCATGGCCGTGATCAGCGTGAGGACCGAGACGGAGACCACGAGGTTCATGCCCCAGTGGGTGACGATGCCGAACGACGCCGCCTTGCCCCGCACGTTGTTCGGGAAGATCTCGCTGTTGACCAGCCAGATCGCGATCCCGAGGCTGCAGGCGAACGCGGACTCGTAGACCATCAGCGCGACGATCAACCAGACCACCGCGGCCCCCTGGATCGGGAACTGGAACACGATGCCGACGGCGATCAGCGACAGGATGATCACCACCGTTCCCCCCAGGATCCACGGGCGGCGGCCGAACCGGTCGATCCACAGCAGTGCCGGGATCGTGAACACCACGTTGACGATGCCCACGGCCACCGAAACCCCGATCGCCGCGGTCTTGCCGAAGCCCTGTTCCTCCAGAATCGTGGGCACGTAGTAGATGATGGCGTTGACCCCGACCACCTGGCTGGCTCCGGCCGCCACCACACCGACCGAGATCCACCGGCGGAAGCGGGTGCCGAGCAACTCCCGGTAGGTGATCCGCCCTTCGGCCCGGACGGCTTCGACGATGTCGGTGATCTCGGCGTCCACGTCCTCGGCGGGACGGGCGCGGGCGAGCACGGCGCGCGCCTCGCGTTCGCGTCGCCGGGACACCAACCAGCGGGGGCTCTCCGGGAGCGCGAACAGCCCGACGAACATGAGCACCGCCGGTGCGATGCCCACCGCGATCATCCACCGCCACGAGGCCGATCCGGACAGCCCGTAGCCGACCAGGTAGGCGAACAGGATTCCCACGGTCACCATGAACTGGTGCAGCGACACGAGCGTGCCGCGGTTTTTCGGCGGTGCTATCTCGGCGATGTAGGTGGGAACGACCAGCGAGGAGATACCGATCGCGATGCCGAGGAAGATGCGGGAGGTGATCAGGGAAACCGTCCCCGCCGCGACGGCGGAGCCCAGGGTGGCGACCGCGTACAGCACGGTGACACCGGTCAGCGTCTTCTTGCGACCGAGGCGGTCCGACAGCGAACCACCGACGATCACCCCCACCACGGCTCCCGCCAGCAGTGCGGCGGTCACGATCTGCTTCAGCGTTTCACCGAGGTCGAAAGCGTCCGTGATGTAGGGCAGTGCCGCTGCGACGACGCCGGTGTCGTAGCCGAACAGCAGACCACCGAACGCCGCCGTGACCGAGGCACCGACGACCAACGCCGTACCGCTGAGCCCACGGAGTTCCTTGTTGCCGCTGATGTTCGTGGCAGCATCACCTTCCGGCATGAGGCTCCACCTCCTCCACGACGAGCGCCTCCGCGAATTCCCCTTCGGCAGGAGTTCCCGACTGTTTCGTCATCGCGTTTCGTCACGCGGTATGGGCCGACGACAATGCGTTGTTCGAGTGCTGCGCAGCATACTTCCGGTGGCCGTTTCGCGCAGGAACGGCGGAGACCGACCGAAACGTTCGTGGTTTGTTCTCCGCGCAGTGCGGTACTCCCGGGGGCAGAAGTGAACCCTTCCCACGGGCGAGAGGAGCCGGGGATGAAAGCGGTGACGTGGCACGGTCAGCGGGACGTCCGCGTGGAGGAGGTGGCGGACCCACGGATCCAGGAACCCACCGACGCGATCGTGCGGATCACCAGCACCGGTCTGTGCGGGTCGGACCTGCACCTCTACGAGGTGCTCGGCCCGTTCATGGGGCAGGGCGACATCCTGGGCCACGAACCGATGGGAGTGGTCGAGGAGGTCGGCGGCGAGGTGTCGACGCTCAGTCCGGGGCAGCGGGTGGTGATCCCGTTCCAGACCTGCTGCGGGCACTGCTTCATGTGCGAGCGGGGGCTGCAGTCCCAGTGCGAGACCACCCAGGTGCGTCAGCAGGGCATGGGAGCCGCACTGTTCGGCTACACCAAGCTCTACGGGCAGCTGGCCGGCGGGCAGGCCGAGTACCTGCGGGTGCCGCAGGCCCACTACAGCCACATCAAGGTTCCCGACGGTCCGCCCGACGACCGTTTCGTGTACCTGTCCGACGTGGTGCCCACGGCCTGGCAGGCGGTGGAGTACGCGAGCATCCCGGATCAGGGCAGCCTGGTGGTGATCGGGTTGGGCCCGATCGGGGACATGGCCTGCCGCATCGCCCGGCACCGCGGCGTGGGCACGATCATCGGACTGGACGTGGTGCCCGAACGCGTCGACCGCGCCCGCGGGAACGGTGTGGAGGCCTTCACCGTCACCAACAACGAGGAGGTCACCACACGCGTCCGGGAGCTCACCAACGGCCGGGGTGCCGATTCCGTCATCGACGCGGTCGGGATGGAGGCCCACGGTTCCCCGGTGGGCAAACTGGCCCAGCAACTGGCCGCCATGGTCCCGGACAAGGTGGGGGCGGCCCTGATGAACAAGGCCGGCCTGGACCGGCTCGGGGCGCTGTACCTGGCGATCGAGCTCGTGCGCCGGGGAGGAACCCTGTCGCTGAGCGGGGTCTACGGTGGACAGGCCGATCCGCTGCCCATGCTGACCCTGTTCGACAAGCAACTCCGCGTTCAGATGGGCCAGGCCAACGTCAAGCGCTGGATCGACGACATCATGCCGCTGATCAGCGACGACGCCGACCCGCTCGGCGTGGAGAACTTCGCCACCCACCGGATGCCGCTGCAGCAGGCCCCGCAGGGCTACGAGATGTTCCAGAAGAAGAACGACGGCGCCGTCAAGGTCCTCTTCCAACCCTGACCCGTCCGCCGGCTCACGGCAGGAGCTCACCGCCGAGCAGCGGGAGCACCACGCCACCCGCGATCCCCAGGGCCAGGAAGACCACCGCGGCGGCGGAGGCGGTCACCGCCGACCACCGTCGCGGTGAGTCCGCGGTGCTCTCGTCCTGCTCCGTTGTCCGCGCCAGGAAGACCGGGGCGATCCAGCGCAGGTAGTAGAAGAGACTGGCCACGGTGTTGGCGACCGCGACCACGGCCAACCACACCGCTCCCCCGCCGACGGCGGCGGTGAACACGGCGAGCTTGCCGAGGAACACCGCAGTGGGTGGCGTTCCCACCAACCCCAACAGACAGATCACCAGGCTCACCGCCAACAACGGATGGCGGCGACCCATCCCCCGGTAGTCCGACACGCGCGTCGCGGAGGGGAACGAGGCGGCGACCGCGAACGCACCGAGGTTGGTCACGGCGCAGGCGGCCAGGTAGAACAGCAGAGCGGGCAGCGCGAGCTCACTGCGCGGCGCCACCGCCACGGCCATCAGCAGGTAACCGACCTGGCCGATCGTGGAGTAGGCCAGCAGGCGACGCACGGTGTCCTGGAAGAACGCGGCCAGGTTGCCGAGCGTCATCGACGCGGCGGCGGCCAGCGGGAGGAACACGATCAACGACAGCACGGGTTACCTCACGAACACGAGGAACAGGGCCAGCACGACGAGCGCGGCGGTGGCCTGGGCGTAGTACTGGTGCAGTTGGCCCGTCTGCGGGCGACGCGCGAGCGTGCCAAGCCCCCTGGCTCCCTGGGCCACGAGGCGCACCACTCCGTCGACCGGGGTCTCGGCACCGCGGTCGACCAGACGTGCCAACCACATCCCGGCGGCGGGCACGGCCATCACGACTCGGTCGAGCACCCGGTCGTCGAAAGCAGCCAGCCCGCGAGCCAGGGTCATCGTCGGCCGCACCACGAGCAGCTCGGCGAGCCGCTCGAACCGCATCCACTCCCCCAGCCACCGGCGAGCTGGATCCCGAGGAACACGAACATCTCGACGACCGCACCGACACCGACCGAGGAGATGACGAGCGTCCACGGATGCATGAACAGCATCTCCATCTCGAAGGCCAGATAGATCATCGTCAGCGCGTACCAGCGCACGTGGAAACGGGAGAAGGCGTGTTCGGCCGGTTCGTTCCCGGCCAGAAACGGGGCCACTCCGTCCACCCGGGGCGCGACCGCCACCCACCACGCCAGGCCGTAGCCACCACCGACCAGGACGACAGCCCAAGCAGCAGCAAAGCCACCAGGAACCCACTCATCGGAGCGGACTCCGCTCCGCTGCGAAACCCCGAGCCACCGCGCACGGCAGGATCACGCGCCACGCTCCTTTCGCGACGAGCCCACTCATCGTCTCCGCCTCCCCACAGCGGCGCTCTCCCATGCAGACACCGCACGTCCGTTTTTCGCTCCGAGGCCGCGGGCACCATGTCTCGGCGTGAAGTCCTGTTCGGACCTTTCGCGGGTGTTTTCTTTGCTTGATTTTCGGCGTGTCCGTTTCGTGGATATTTAATTTCAGTCAATACTGAAAGCGCAGTAATAAGTAACTTGGTGAGCCACACCAGGGAGATCGACTCCTGGATGTATGACGACGCCCACCTTCCAGGTCAGCCCCGCCACCCGGCCGAGGGGCCTCGACGGGATCTCGGCTCGTCGGGGCTACCGACTTCACAGCCCCACGATCGTCGAAGTCGCGATGATCGAGGACGTACTGCACCGGATTCCCCGAACCAACCTTGAAGTCGGGGTACCGCACCAGCCGGGTACCGGCTGGAGGGAGCTCTGGTGGGCCATTGACGGCCGCGGGGCCCCAAGCTCGTGCTGTCGCCCACGACATCCTCACCGGTGGTCCGGCGCTGTATGCCTCAACTCGCGACAGGACCGCGATCACAGTAGTGGGACGTCTGGCCCTCGTCGGCCGGTGGGCAGGTGTGTATCGCATGGCCGTTCGGCCCGACGTACGGCGTCGTGGCCACGCGACAGCGAGCCTTCGCGCGCTGCCTGTGCACGCTGCCAACCACGGAGCGCGACGTACGTGGCTCCAAGTTATCGCCGACAACAGGGCCGCTCGCGCGCTCTACGAGCTCGTTGGCTTCGCGCGGTCCTCGGGTTATCACTACCCCGCTCTCATCACCCGATAGCCGATCGTTCGGCTTTGCACTCGGCTGCCTCACAACCCGAGGATGGCGGCCACGTCGGTGCCGTCGGCTGTGATTCTGGCTCCGCCACGGTCCAGCAGGCATCGCGCGGCAGTGTTCTCAGCCGTGGTGGATGCGGTCAGCTGTAACACGCCGCCTTTGGCCGCAACGTCCCGGAGATGCGTCAGGACGACTTTGCCAATACCGCGCCCGCGGTGCGAGCGGCCGATCCATACTCCGGCCTCGACAGCGTCCGCGGTGGGTTCCAGCCGTGCCGCTCCGACAACTCGGGCATCGACGACGATGACATACGTCGCCCCCACCGGATGGTCGGTACCGATCGACCGGGTTCGGTGGAACTCGAGGAAGGCCCGCCTCCGCTCGGCGTTCCATCCGGCGGCCCGGCCACGGGAACCATGACTTCGAGCGGATCCGCGTCGGCCACCGCTGTCTCGAGGAGCTTCGCCACCCCCTCCTCGGTCAGGGGACGCAGCTGCACATCGACGTCGTCCACACCGAGAGCTTCCGTCGCTGTGACCCCCAGGTCAAAGCGCGGACCTATTGCAGGAACATTTCCATGTCGGTTCAGCAGCCACCGATTCCTGCCCGGCGTTCCTGCCGGCCCTAACCTGTTCCCTCAAGATGCGAGGTGACCACAGTGCTGTGCCAGCACGCCGATGACGGCTACGCCGCTCCGGCGCGGGGACGGGGACAGCAACCATCTCGGCCGCTTCGGGCGGTTGCTCGGTTTCGCGCGAAACCGCGTTTTCGCGGTTTCGCGCGAAACCTTCGCCCGGGACCTCAGCGCGAAGCCCTGAACCCTTACGCGTGCTCGAGTTCCGCGTTGTAGCGCCCGTCGCGGGCAGCCGCGTTCAGCTTCCCGCGGCGGGCCAGCGTCTCCTGGGCCCGTTCGACGTTCTCGCTCTTGCCGGACCACTCGTGCAGCGTCGGCGCGAGCAGCCCCCGCCCGAACGAGAAGGTCACCTGCCAGGGCAACGGCCCGAGCTGGTTGATCGCGTTCAGGTTCGTGGTCGCCATCTCGTCGCTCTGGCCACCGGACAGGAACGCGATCCCCGGCACCGCCGACGGCACGGTGCGCCGCAGCGTGCGCACGGTGGTCTCGGCCACCTCGTCGATGCTCGGCTGCGGCTGGTGGTCCTTGCCCGCCACCACCATGTTCGGCTTGAGCACCATCGACTCCAGCTCGACGCCCTGCGCGGCCAGCTCCTCGAACACCGCACGCAGAGTCCGCGTCGTGGCCTCCTCGGCGGCCTGCAACGAGTGGTCACCGTCCATGAGCACCTCGGGCTCGACCATCGGCACCAGACCCGCTTCCTGCGACAGCGCCGCATAACGGCCCAGCGCGTGCGCGTTGGCCCGCACGGCCCGGTCGCTCGGCCTGTCCTGCCCGATGTCGAGCACGGCCCGCCACTTCGTGAACTTCATGCCCAGGTCGACGTACTCGGCGAGGCGGTCCCGAAGGCCGTCCAGCCCCTCGGTGACCTTCTCCCCGTCGGTGGCGGCCAACGGCTTGGCCCCCTTGTCCACCTTGATACCGGGAGTCACCCCGTTGTCGGCCACGACCCGACGCAGCGGAGTCCCCTCGGACGAGTTCTGGCGGATGGTCTCGTCGAACAGGATCACACCGCTGATGGAGTTGTCGAGCTTCGGCGTGGACACGATCAGCTCGCGGTACTGCCGCCGCACCTCTTCGGTGGACTCCAGCCCCTCCGCGTGCAGGCGCTTGTCCATCGTGCCGGTGCTCTCGTCAGCCGCGAGGATGCCCTTGCCCGGGGCCACCATCTGCTGAGCGGTCAGTCGCATATCGTCACCGAACACCGGTACTCCTCTCCTACGATGAGTGCTTCGTTGTCGCCAGCCTGCCACGACCGGAGGCGGCTCCGAAGACCCACCTCCACCATGCATGGTGCGGCCCTACCTCGTCAGCCACCACTCCGGATTCCGGGCCCCGCCCGCGCCCGAGACCTCACCGGCCACGGTCCATCAGCGTGGTGATGCCCTCCGGGGACAGAACTTTCTCGATACCGACGGCCACGGCACCGGCCAGGCCCGCCGAACGGCCCAGCACGCTGTTGGACAACGACAGGTGCCGGGTGGCCAACGGCAGGGCTCTGCGGTACACGACGCTGCGGATTCCGGCGAGGACGTCGTCACTGGCCGTCGTGACGGCCCCGCCGAGCACGACCGTCCTCGGATTGTAGAAGTGCACCAGCATCGCCACGACCTCACCGAGCACCGTCGCCGCGGAGCGCACCAGCCGCACGGCCCTGGCCTCACCGTCGCGCAGCAGCCGCACGAGGTCCTCGACGGTCTCCGGGCCACCTCCTTCGACACGCAGGTGATCGAGCACCGCCCCGGCCGAAGCCACGGCCTCCACGCAACCGACGTTGCCGCAGCGGCACACGACCTCGCCGGCACCGGGAACCTGGATGTGCCCTATGTCGCCGGCGGCTCCGTCGCTACCGCGATGCACCTCCCCCGCGTTGGAGACGACACCTCCCCCCACACCGGTGCCGATCTTGAGGAACAGCAGCGGCGTCTGTTCGGAGGGCAACGCCCGGGCCTCACCCAGAGCCATGAGGTTGACATCGTTGTCGACCATCGGCGCGCAGGAGAAACGCTGCCCCATCGTCTGCCCCACGGGGAACCCGTCCCAGCCGGGCATGATCGGCGGCCGCACCGGCATCCCCATCCGCGAGTCCACCGGCCCGGGAAGCCCCATCACCAGAGCCTTGACCTCGTGCGGCCGTACCGACGACGCGGCCAGCAACTTCCGCAGTTCGTCACTCAACGCGTCCAACGCGCGCTCCGGGCCGAGGCCGATCTCGAGCGCGACCTGGTCCTGAGCCAGCACCTGCTGGCCCAGATCGGCCACGGCCAGCCGAGTGCTGTGCACCCCCACGTCGGCCACCACCACGACGCCGGCCCGCGGGGCCAGGGCCAGCCGGTGGGCGGGTCTGCCGCGACCACCGTCACCCTTGGCCCCGGACTCGACGACGACACCGGCCGCGAGGAGCGCGTCGAGGTGGGTGTTGACCGTCGATCGCGCCAGCCCCACCGCCCGCACCAGCTCCACCCGGCTGTCGGCCGTTCCCGAAGCGATCAAGCGTGCCAGCGAGCTGTACACCAGGTTGCCGTCGGCCCGCCCGGACATCCGCGGAACGGCCAACCGAACCGGTCTCCACCCCATCGCCGCCCTCCCATTTACCGCGCATTAATGACCGAAAAGAAATTAAATCCAAACCCTTGTGAATGTAAACACGGCGGATCTACTTTTTTCTCGCGTCACAATCCGGGCATCCGGCCGGAGCACCTGTGATCACTCCGACGCGAGGAGGCTTGTGTGGGGTCCGAATCTCCTTCTCCCGAGCGTGCACCGGCCCGCGGTGACCGCCTCCGGCCCCGGGAAGCCCCGTCGGCTCCGCCCCTGCTGGAAATGCGGGAGATCGTGAAGTCCTTCCCCGGGGTACGGGCCCTCGACGGTGTGGACCTGCGGGTGCGTCCGTCCGAAGTGCACTGCCTGCTGGGACAGAACGGAGCGGGGAAGTCGACGCTGATCAAGGTGCTCGCCGGGGCGCACCAGCCCGATTCCGGCGAGATCCGCTGGCGCGGCGAACCCGCGACGCTGGCTTCCCCGGTGGCCGCACTGCGCATGGGGGTGGCCACGATGTACCAGGAACTCGATCTGGTGGCCGGGCTGAGCGTGGCCGAGAACGTCTTCCTCGGCCACGAGCGCGCCACCGCCGGGTTCTCCCGCCGACGCCGGACGCGCGAGGAGGCCGCCGTCCTGCTGGAGCGACTGGGGCATCCCGAGATCGACCCGTCCACCGAGGTCGGCAAGCTGCCCGCCGCCGAGCGGCAGCTGGTGTCGATGGCGCGGGCTCTCGGGCACGACGCGGGACTGATCGTCATGGACGAACCCACCGCGGCGCTTGCCGCCGACGAGGTCGACAACCTCTTTCGCGTCATCACCGAACTCACCGCGGATTCGATCGCGGTCGTCTACATCTCCCACCGCATGGAGGAAATCCGCCGCATCGGGGATCGCATCACCGTCCTCAAGGACGGCCGGACCGTGGCCGGCGGACTGGAGCGCTCCGAGACCACCACCGGTGACCTGGTGACGCTGATGACCGGTCGCGAGACGTCGACGACGTTTCCCGAGCGCGGAACGACCACCCCCGGCGAGGTCGTCCTCGACGTAGAACGGTTGTCCCGGCGCGGCGAGTTCCACGACGTCGGCTTCTCGCTGCGTCGCGGGGAGGTCCTCGGGGTGGCCGGCATGGTCGGAGCGGGCCGCAGCGAGATTCTGGAGACGGTCTTCGGCGCGCGCCGTCCCGACGAGGGTCGGGTGCTGGTGGACGGGCGGCCCCTGCGGCCGGGAAACGTGGCAGCGGCGGTGGCGGCCGGGATCGGACTGGCCCCGGAGGAGCGCAAGAGTCAGGCCCTGCTCCAGGACATGCCGGTGGCCCACAACGTGACCCTGGCCAGCCTGCCCGACTACAGCAGCTTCGGGTTCACCCGCCGCGAGCGCGAGACCACCGACTCCCGCGCCCAGCTCACCGAGCTGGATCTGCGCCCGCCCGATCCGCACCGCCCCGTGAGCACCCTCTCCGGCGGTAACCAGCAGAAGGCCGTCGTGGGGAGGTGGCTGCTGCGCCGCAGCAGGGTGCTGCTGCTCGACGAGCCCACCCGCGGGGTCGACGTCGGGGCCCGGGGCGAGCTGTACCGGCTGATCCGCGAACTGGTGGCCGAGGGGGTGGCCGTCGTCGTGGTCTCCAGCGAGATCCCCGAAGTGCTCGGCCTCGCCGACCGGGTGCTGGTGCTGCGCGAGGGGCGGGTGGTCCACCAGGCCGCCACCGACGAGATCGCCGAGACCGACGTGCTGGACATGGTGATGGGAGAGGCGAGCTGATGACGGAGGACATCCAGGTGTCCGGCTCCACGAGCGAGCAGGACGCACGGCCGAACGGCAAGCGCCGGACGACCGGCGGTGCCGGGGACGCCCCCGAGAGACCTCGCGGGCCGCGACGGCTGCTTCCCACCGACATGCGGCTGACCGCGCTCTTGGTGGTGCTGCTCGGACTGTGCCTGATCGGCTACCTCACCCGGCCGGACGCGTTCCTGACCGAGGGCAACATCTCCACCCTGCTGCGGCTGGCCGCCGCGATCGGGGTGGTCAGCGTCGGCATGACCTTCGTGATCACCGCGGGAGGCATCGACCTGTCGGTCGGCTCCATCGTGGCCCTGTGCAGCGTGTGGATGACGACGTGGGCGACCCAGTCCTACGGAGTCGTCGTGATGGTGCTGTGCTCGGTGCTGGTCGGGATCGGCTGCGGGCTGGTCAACGGAGTCCTGGTCTCCTACGGCAAGGTGATGCCGTTCATCGCGACGCTGGCGATGATGGCCTCCGCGCGCGGTCTGGCCGAACGCATCAGCGGCCGTCAGACACAGGTCGTGACCGAACCGGCCTTCGGCACGATCTTTCGCGGCGACCTGCTCGGCGTGCCGGTACTGATCTGGATCTTCGCGGCGGTCTTCGCCGGGGGCTGGGTGCTGCTCAACCGCACCACGTTCGGTCGGCGCACGCTGGCCGTCGGCGGTAATCCCGAGGCCGCCCGGCTGGCGGGGATCAACGTCCGGCGCCACACCACGCTCGTCTACGGCCTGGCCGGGCTCTGCTGCTCGATCGCGGCGATCATGGTCGTGGCGCGCACGACCGCGGGCGCCTCCACCAACGGCCTGTACTACGAGCTCGACGCCATCGCCGCGGTCGTCATCGGCGGCACGCTGCTCTCCGGGGGGCGGGGCAGCATGATCGGCACGCTCATCGGAGTCCTGATCTTCACCACGCTGGGCAACGTGTTCACGCTCAACAACATGCAGACCGACATCCAGAACATCACCAAGGGCGCGCTCATCGTGCTCGCGGTACTGATCCAGGCGCACAGCACACGCCGACGACGAGCACCCCAGTCCTGACGCGTGGCCCCGTTCCCCCACGTGGCCCTGCTCCCTCTCGTGAACGGAGATCGACATGACCAGCTCCCCCGTGTCCGGCAGACGTGGCTTCCTGCTCGCCGGTGGCGCGCTCGGTGCGGGCACCCTGCTCGCCGGGTGCACTTCCAACGCCCCAGCCGGGGAGAAGCAGGACGCGGCCGTTTCCGGTGGTGGCGACAACGCCGCTCCCGGCAAGCAGGTCACCATCGGTTTCTCCGCCCCCGCCGCCGACCACGGTTGGCTGGCAGCGATGACCACCAACGCCCGCGCCCAAGCCGAGCAGTACTCCGATGTCACCTTCAACCTCACCGAGGGCAGCAACGACGTCAACCAGCAGATCGCCCACGTGGAAACGCTGGTCAACCAGCAGGTCGACGTACTGGTGGTGCTGCCCAAGGACGGCAAGGCCCTGACCAACGCGGCCCGGCGGGCGATGGACGCGGGGATTCCGGTCGTCAACGTCGACCGGGTCTTCGACTCGCCCGAGGCCTACCGGGCCTGGATCGGCGGCGACAACTACGGGATGGGCGCCAACGCCGCCGATTTCATCGCCGCCGAGCTCCGGCGGCGCGGCATCTCCGATCCGGTGATCGCCGAGATCGCCGGCACGGACTCGTTGCCGCTGACCCAGGAGCGCAGTAGCGGCTTCCGCGACGGGTTGTCCCAGCACGACCTGAGCGTGTCGCGCCGGGTGGCCGCCGATTTCACCGTGGAAAGCGGGCAACGCGAAGCCGCCAACCTGCTGCAGGCCTCCGATCGCATCGACGCGATCTGGAACCACGACGACGACCAGGGCATCGGGGTGCTCGCCGCGATCGAGGCCGCGGGCCGTGACGAGTTCTTCCTCGTCGGCGGCGCCGGGTCGAGCACCATGATGAAGCACATCCAGGCCGACAACAGGGTCGTCAAGGCGACTGTGCTCTACAGCCCGTCGATGGCCTCCTCCGCGGTCTCGCTGGCACGGCTGCTGGCCCAGGGCCGCGGCATGGCCGCTCTTGCCGAGCACGAGATCCCCCGCTCGATGACCACCTACTCGGCGGTGGTCACCAAGGCCAACGTCGAGGAGTACCTCGACCTCGGCTTCTCCTCCTGAGCTCCCGACCGCGGCGACGGAAAGGACGCGAAAACCGAACAGTTCCCTTCGACCACCTGCCACCGGCGGTGCGTGGGACGACCCCACACGTCTCGGTGAGCGTGAGCACAAGGAACGAATCATGCGCGAAGCAACCACGAACGAACCCGAATTATCGCACCGCAGTCGGTGGCGCACCCGGCTGCGGTCGACCGCGGTCGTCCTGCTGGCCACTCTCACCGGGCTGGCCGGCGGGATCACCGCGCAGGCGCACCCCGGACACGAGCACTCCGACGAACCCCAGGTGCTGGTGTTCTCCCGCACCGAGGGCTACCGGCACCAGTCCATCCCCAGCGGAATCCGCACCATCGAACGCCTCGGTGACCGCAACGGCTTCACCGTCGAGACCACCGAGGACGCCGGCGCGTTCACCGACGCCAATCTCGACCGCTTCGACGCGGTGGTGTGGTTGTCGACCACCGGTGACGTGCTCGACGACGAGCAGCAGGCCGCCTTCGAGCGCTACGTCCGCTCCGGCGGCGGCTACGCCGGAGTGCACGCCGCATCCGACACCGAGTACCAGTGGCCCTGGTACGGCGACCTGGTCGGTGCCTATTTCCGGTCGCACCCATCGATCCAGCAGGCCACGGTCGACGTCGAGGACCGCGGGAACGTCTCCACCCGGCACCTTCCGAAGCGGTGGCAGCGCACCGACGAGTGGTACAACTACCGCGACAACCCGCGGGAGGACGTCCACGTACTGGCCTCCCTCGACGAGAGCACCTACAGGCCCGGGGCGGGCGCGATGGGGGACCACCCCATCGCCTGGTGTCACGACTTCGACGGTGGCCGCTCCTGGTACACCGGCGGAGGGCACACCGAGGAGTCCTACACGGACCCGAAGTTCGTCCGCCATCTGCTCGGCGGGATCCGCACCGCCATCGGTTCCCCCGAGGCGAACTGCGGCGCTCCGGGAAAGCCCGAGAACCCCGGCAACCCCGGTAAGCAGCAGCCTCCCCCGGACTCCGCCTTCGAACAGCTCACCCTGGCCAAGGGCGAGCGCGAGGTCGGCGAACCCATGGCGATGGCCGTGCTGCCGGACCGTCGGGTCCTGCACACCTCCCGCAGCGGGGAGGTGTACCTGACCACGCCACGGGGCAGCACCACCCAGGCCGCCCGGGTTCCGGTGTACAACCACGACGAGGACGGGCTCCAGGGCATCGCCGTCGACCCGAACTTCGCCGAGAACCGCTGGGTGTACCTCTACTACGCCCCGGAACTGGACACTCCACCCGGTGACGCGCCGAAGCAGGGCGATCCCGCGGACTTCGCCCCGTTCGAGGGCCACAACCAGCTCTCCCGGTTCAAACTGGTCGACGGGAAGCTGGACATGGCCAGCGAACAGCAGATCCTGCGGGTCAACACCGACCGGGGCCTGTGCTGCCACGCAGGCGGGGAGATCGACTTCGCGCAGGGCGACCTGTACCTGTCCACCGGCGACGACACCAACCCGTTCGCCTCCAACGGCTACACCCCCATCGACGAGCGCGCCGACCGCAACCCCGCGTTCGACGCGCAACGCTCGGCGGGCAACACCAACGACCTGCGCGGCAAGCTCCTGCGGATCACGGTCCAGCCGGACGGCAGCTACACCGTTCCCGAGGGCAACCTGTTCCCCGAATCCGAGGACCCGGACGACAAGACCCGCCCGGAGATCTACGCGATGGGTTTTCGCAACCCGTTCCGGTTCTCCGTGGACGAGGAGACCGGCTGGATCCACCTCGGTGACTACGGACCCGACGCGGGCTCGTCCGATCCCGACCGGGGCCCCGGTGGCACCGTCGAGTTCAACCTGATCAAAAAACCCGGCAACTACGGCTGGCCGTACTGCGTCGGCGACAACAAGCCGTTCGTCGACTACGACTTCGCCACCGGCGAGTCGGGGGAGCCGTTCGACTGCGCGGCACCGAAGAACACCAGTCCCCACAACACCGGTCTGGTCGACCTGCCCCCGGTGCAGCCGGCCTGGCTTCCCTACGACGACGGGTCGGTGCCCGCGCTGGGCTCGGGTCCGGAGTCGCCGATGGGTGGGCCGACCTACCACTACGATCCGTCGCTGAAGTCGCCGACGAAGTTCCCGAAGTACTTCGACGACAAGGTCTTCAACTACGAGTGGGACCGAGGTTGGATCAAGGAGTTCACGCTCGGGAAGAACGGCGGGCTCACCGGGATCAAGCCGTTCTTCGCGTCCATGGACCTGATCCGGCCGATGAACCTGGAGTTCGGTCCGCAGGGGTCGCTGTACGTGCTGGACTACGGCAGCAGCTACTTCGGTGGCGCCGCGGACTCCGCGCTGTACCGCATCGACCACAGCCCCGATTCGAAGACACCGGACGTCTCCGTCACCGCGGACAAGACGTCCGGGCGGGCACCGCTGACGGTGACCTTCGACCCGGCCGGCACCGAGGATCCTGAGGGCGAGAAGCTCAGCTACGCGTGGGACTTCACCGACGACGGCACCGTCGACTCCACCGAGGCGGGGCCGGTGAGCTTCACCTACGAGCAGCGCGGTGCGTACACGGCGACGCTCGCGGTGACCGACGCCGACGGCAAGACCGGTTACGCCGGTGTGCGGATCGTCGTCGGCAACACCCCACCCCAGGTCCAGCTCGAACTGCCACCCACGGGCGGAACCTTCGCCTTCGGTGATCAGGTGCCGTTCGAGGTCACCGTCACCGACGCCGAGGACACCGAGATCGACTGCTCCCGGGTGAAGGTCTCCTACGCCCTCGGCCACGACACCCACGCCCACCCGCTCAGCGAGGCGACCGGGTGCAAGGGAGTCATCGAGACCCCCGCCGACGAGGGGCACGGCCTCGACGCCGACCTCTTCGGCGTCATCAAGGCCACCTACACCGACTCCGGTTCCGGGGATCTGCCGCCGGTCCGGGGTTCCGAGCGGATCGTGCTGCAGCCCAAGAACAAGCAGGCCGAGTTCTTCGACGAGGCCCAGGGCGTCGAGCTCGTCGAGGAGCCCGGGGCCGCCGGTGGCACCAAGGTCGGTGCGATCGACCCGGGTGACTGGATCTCCGTGGACCCGGTGGACCTCACCGGTGTCGAGGGCATCGGCTACCGGGTCTCGGCGTCCGGTTCCGGTGGCACCGTCGAGGTCCGCTCCGGCGCCCCCGACGGTCCGCTCGTCAGCACCGCCGAGGTGCCCGGCAGCGGGACGAGCTACGTCGACATCGCACCGGCGGCGGTGACCGACCGGAGCCACTCCGGGCCGCTGTACTTCGTGTTCCGGGGGGCGGGGAGCGATCTGCTGGCCCTGGACGAGATCCACTTCTCCGGGCCCGGCGTGTCCGGTTCGGTTTCGGCCGAACAGCTGCGGTCCAAGCGGGTCGCACAGGGCACGCTGCCGCGCGGCGACCGATGATGCGGGCCGGGGGGTCGCGGTCTCGCGACCCCCCGGTTCCCCCGACCCCACGCAAACCGTTTGCGAAAAACTCTTCCCCGAGGAGAACCGATGAACGAGCCGCTTTCCCGCCGATCACTGCTGACCTCCGCGGGCACCGTGGCGGGACTGGGCGCCGTGGCCGCGCTCGGCATCGCACCGGCCGCCGCCGCCCACCACGGCGGCATCCCCCGCCACAAGATCAGCATCCAGCTCTACACGCTGCGCTCCCTGCTGGACGACGATCTCGAAGGCACCCTCGCCGCGCTGGCCTCCATCGGCTACCGCACCGTCGAGCTCGCCGGGCTCCACGGGCGCACCGCGCGGGAGTTCCGCGACCTGCTGGACCACTACGGCCTCCGAGCCACGTCCAACCACGCCGGCATCGACGGGGACGTTCCCGCCCTCCTGGAGGACGCCCGTGTGCTGGGCAACCACTACATCGACGTCCCCTACGCCGATTTCGACACCGCCGAGCAGTGGCACCGCTTCGCCGAGCGGCTCAACGAGGTCGGTGAGGCCGCGCGGAGGCGCGGGCTGCGACTGGGTTACCACAACCACGACCACGAATTCGCCACCGTCGACGGCCAGCAACCCTTCACGATCCTCGCCGAACGCACCGACCCGCGTCTCGTGCACTTCGAACTCGACGTGTACTGGGCCGTCGCGGCCGGACAGGACCCCGTCGAGATGGTTCGGCGGCACCGTGGGCGCATTCGCCAGCTGCACGTCAAGGACCGCTCCCCCGCGGGCTCCATGGTCGACCCGGGCGCGGGCACCATCGACTTCCCCGCTCTCATCGACGTCGCCCGCACTCACGGCGCCCGCGAGTACATCGTCGAGCACGACCACCCGGGCCGGCCGCTGAACACGGCCGAAGTGGGCTACGCCTACCTCGACCACCTCGACTTCTGACCAGTCGGCACCCGAGACGGTGCCACCGAGAAAGGACGAACGCGTGGCAACAGCAAGCAGCGCGGCGTCGACACCGACGCTGGGCGTGGGAATGATCGGGTACTCGTTCATGGGTGCCGTGCACTCCCACGCGTGGCGCAGCGCCGGACGGTTCTTCTCCCTGCCGCTGGACATCCGCATGTCCGTGCTCTGCGGCCGGACCCCGGAGGCGGTGGCCTCGGCGGCCACGACCATGGGGTGGTCCTCGTCGCAGACCGACTGGAGGGAGGTGCTCACCCGCGACGACGTGGACCTGGTGGACGTGTGCACCCCGGGATCCAACCACGCCGAGATCGCGATCGCGGCCCTGAACGCGGGCAAGCACGTGCTGTGCGAGAAGCCCCTGGCCAACACCGTCGACGAGGCTCGGGAAATGGCGCGGGCCGCGCGCCGCGCGGAGAGATCCGGCGTGCGGGCGATGGTCGGCTTCAACTACCGGCGACTGCCCGCCACGGCCCTGGCGCGCCGGCTCGTGGACCAGGGGCGGATCGGCGCGGTGCGTCACGTGCGGGCCCAGTACCTGCAGGACTTCATCACCGATCCGACCTTCCCGCTGGTGTGGCGGCTGCGCAAGGAGCAGGCCGGTTCCGGTGCCCTGGGCGACATCGGCGCGCACATCGTGGACCTCACGCAGTTCGTCACCGGCGAGCACATCACCGGTGTCTCCGGGATGACCGAGACCTTCGTCGAGCGACGGCCGCTGCCCGAGGACGCCACCGAGTACGGCGACGTGACCGTCGACGACGCCGCGACGTTCCTGGCCCGGTTCTCCGGTGGAGCACTGGCGACGTTCGAGGCGACGCGGTTGGCCACCGGCCGCAAGAACGCGCTGCGCATCGAGATCAACGGGGAGCTCGGCAGCCTGGCCTTCGACCTGGAGCGGCTCAACGAGCTGGAGTTCCACGACGCCACCGAGCCGGATGCGACGGCGGGATTCCGGCGAATCCTGGTCACCGAGGCCGACCATCCCTACATGGAGGCGTGGTGGCCACCGGGCCACGGCCTCGGCTACGAGCACACCTTCACCCACGAGGTCACCGATCTGGTTCGCGACCTGGCCGAGGGCGTACCACCACGTCCGTCCTTCTCGGACGGACTGCGCGTCCAACGGGTCCTGGAGGCCGTGGAGCACAGCGCCCACGACTCCGGCCGGTGGACTCCCCTTCCGGACGACGACGCGGAGGAACCATGACCGACCATCCGTCCCGCGCGGGCGCATCCCCGTTCAGGCAACTGTCCCGCCGCTCCGTGCTGGCCGGTGCCACGGCGAGCGCCGTCGTCCCGGTCACCGCGATGAACGGCGTTCCCGCCGCGGCCGCTCCCGCGAAACGCGGCGACACCCGGCGAATCACGATGTACGCCGAGGAACTGCCCAACGGCTTGATCGGCTACGGGACGTCCCCCGGCGAGGCCACCGTTCCGGGGCCGGTCCTGGAGATGTGGGAGGGGGACACCCTCGAGATCGAGCTGGTCAACAACACCGACCGGAAACTGTCGATCCACCCGCACGGAGTGGACTACGACGTCGACTCCGACGGGACCCCGCTCAACGCCTCCGTCAACGAGCCCGGCCAACGGCGTACGTACGTCTGGCACAGCCACGGGCCGTACAAGGCCAAGGGCAACAGGTGGATGCCGGGCAGCGCGGGTTACTGGCACTACCACGATCACGCCATGGGGACGCCACACGGCACCGAGGGGATCAACAAGGGGCTCTACGGTGCGTTGATCGTCCGCCGCAAGGGCGACGTCCTGCCCGACCGGCGGTTCACGGTCGTGTTCAACGGCATGACGATCAACAACCGGACGGCCCCGGACGCGCCGCTGTTCCGGGCCCGGCTCGGTGAACGGGTGGAGTTCGTCGCGATCGGGCAAGGCGACCTCTTCCACACGTTCCACATGCACGCTCATCGCTGGACCGACAACCGCACCGGCATGCTCGAGGGCCCGCACGACACGAGTCCGTCGATCGACAACAAGGACCTCAACCCCGGTTCCTCGTTCGGTTTCCAGGTGATCGCCGGCGACGGCGTCGGACCGGGTGCCTGGATGTACCACTGCCACGTGCAGTTCCACTCCGACCAGGGGATGGCCGGAATCTTCCTCGTGCTCAACGAGGACGGCAGTGTGCCGGAAGGAGCGCAGGCGGCGCTGGACCGCTACCGCGATCAGGGCTGATCTCCGGATGTTTCGACTCCCTCCGACCACGACACGCGAGAACGAAGGAGCGACCATGGATCGAAGACTGGTCCTCGGTGCGGGGCGCGCACAGCCCGCGAGGTGGCGACACGTCGTCCGACTGGCACTGAGCGCCGCACTGGCACTGGGATTCGCGACGATGCCCACCGCCGCCGCTGCCGACCCCTCCGGCGAACCGGCGCGGCAGGGGAAACCGGAAAGCCCCGATCGCGTCCCGAAGGCGGCGGTGAACGTCCTGGTCTTCCACGGCCCGGCAGCCGAGCAGCGCGACCCGGTCGCCCGGGCCACCTCGGCGGTCGAGGAGCTGGGCGGGAAGCACGGTTTCACCGTCGACGAATCCACGGATCCGAACGTGTTCACCTCCGAGAACCTGGACCGGTATCGCGGCGTGGTGTTCCTCTCCGCCAACGGGGTGACGCTGAACTCCGCGCAGCGGACCGCTTTCCAGGAGTACATCAACGACGGCGGCGGATTCCTCGGCGTCCACGACGCCGCACGGGCGCAGGCCGCCTCCGACTGGTTCACCGGCCTGATCGGCACCCGGCCCGCATCCGGTCAGAGCCAGGAGCAGGAGGCCGTCGTCAGCCTCGTCGACCGGCAGCACCCAGCCAACGCGGAGCTGCCGCTGACCTG
Organism: Halosaccharopolyspora lacisalsi; assembly: GCF_014137975.1. Classification (GTDB taxonomy): domain Bacteria; phylum Actinomycetota; class Actinomycetes; order Mycobacteriales; family Pseudonocardiaceae; genus Halosaccharopolyspora; species Halosaccharopolyspora lacisalsi. The sequence goes on from NZ_JACGWZ010000002.1 coordinate 656,193, forward strand.
GACCAGATCCGACCGGTGGCTGAACTGGGAGCCCAATCCGCTCGGCGAGGTCCACACGGTCGCTCAGGTCAAGGAGAAGACCTACGACCCGGGCCAGGGCTCCAACGGGGCGTTCCACCCGATCTCGTGGTGCCGCGATTACGAGGGCGGACGCTCGTTCTACACCGGAATGGGCGGTACCGAGCACAGCTACACCGAGGCGAAGTTCCGCAGCCACCTGCTCGGCGCCATCCAGTGGACGACCGGGATGGTCCGCGGTGACTGCCAGGCCACCATCGCGTCGAACTACGAGGTCGAACAGCTGAGCGGCAAGAACCAGCCCGGCCAGCTCGACCAGCACGGCGAGATGCACGGCCTGACCATCGCCGAGGACGGCACGGTCTTCTACATCGGCAAGGCGGCCTGCTCGTCCGGCCCCGTGCCCGATTGGAGCAATCCCGAGGTCGGACTCGGCTGCGGCACCATCCACCAGTGGGATCCGGATACCAAGAGCGTCAAGCTGCTGACGACCCTGGAGGTGTTCGGCAACCGGGGCAGCGGCAACGAGCTGGTCAAGAGCGAGGAAGGCCTCGTCGGCATCACCCTCGACCCCGACTTCGCCGACAACGGCTGGATCTACACCTACTGGATGCCGCACGACTCCATCGACCGCGACAAGCGGATCGGCAAGCGCACGGTCTCGCGACTGACCTACGACTTCGCCACGGAGGCGATCGACAAGAGCACCCGCGTGGACCTCCTGCAGTGGAACGCCCAGATCCACAGCTGCTGCCACGCCGGCGGAGGCATGGACTTCGACGAGGAGGGCAACCTCTACGTCGCCGTCGGTGACAACAACTCCTCCCGCGGCTCCGAAGGGTACTCCGGCAACAACTGGACCAAGGACTACAAGGGGCTGTCCTTCCAGGACGCTCGCCGGACGTCGGGCAACACGAACAACCTCAACGGCAAGATCCTGCGCATTCACCCGGAGGACGACGGCTCCTACACGATCCCCGAGGGGAACCTGTTCCCCGAGTCCGAGGACCCGGGCGACAAGACCCGCCCCGAGATCTACGTGATGGGCGTCCGCAACCCCACGCGGCTGCACGTCGACGCCGAGACCGGCCGGCTGCACACGGGGTGGGTCGGTCCGGACGCCTACACCCCGAGCCCGGTGTGGGGCCCGGCGAAGTACGAGACCGCGACGATCATCAGCTCCGCGGGCAACCAGGGCTGGCCCTACTGCATGGGCAACCAACAGCCCTACCGCAACCGCAGCAACGACGACGCCGGCGTCCCGACCAACTGGTACGACTGCGACGACCCGAAGAACACCTCACCGCGCAACACCGGCCTCGTCGACATCCCGCCCGTCCGGGACAACATGATCTGGTACTCCCCGCAGGGCGGCGGCCCGACCTTCCCCGAGCGCGGTGACGACAGCGGAGTTCCGACGTACGAGCAGCAGGACGCCACCTACACCCAGCCCTACGTCAAGGGCGGCGCCCAAGCCGTCATGCCGGGGCCGACCTACCACCGGTCGGGGGTCGAGGCCGACAGCGGTGTCGCGTGGCCGAAGTACTGGAACGACAAGTGGCTCATCGGCGACCAGTCCAACTCCGGCAACCGCGTCGCGGTCACCACCGACCCCGCCAAGGTCGAGCAGCAGGCGCCCCCGGCCTTCGCCGAGAGCCTGAGCCGGATCATCCCCGCCGGCGGCGACGACAAGCAGCTCCAGAGCTGGATGGGAGCCAAGTTCGGTCCGGACGGTGCCCTCTACATGATCGACTACGGCAGCGGCTTCTTCACCCTGGACGACAACCAGAAGCTGCTCCGCATCACCTACCAGGGCGGACCGGCCACACCGGCACCGACCGCGTCGGTGCAGCCGACCGCACAGAACACCCCGATGAAGATGGCCTTCAACGGGGAGGACTCCGGGGGCGTGTCCTACACCTGGGACTTCGGTGACGGCAGCGCGCCCTCGCACGAGGCCGATCCGACCCACACCTACACCGAGGGAGGCACCTACACCGCGACGCTGACGGTGACCTACGCCGACGGCGAAAAGACGACCACGCGGACCGAGGTCACCGTCGGGTGCACGGCCCCCGACTCCCGGCCGACGGTCCGGCTGCGGGACACCGACACGGGTGTGGCCAACCACCGGGTCGGGGGCGGCTGCACGATCAACGACCTGATCGACGACGAGCGCGACTGGTCCGGCCACGGCGCGTTCGTCAGCCATCTCAACGACCTGACCAAGCAGTTGCGGAAGGACGGCGTCCTCAGCGGTCGCGAGCGCGGGATGCTCTCCCGCGCGGCCGGAAAGTCCGACATCGGCAAGAAGAACACCACCGGGTACGAGACCCTCTTCGACGGGACCGCGCGGTCGTTGGAGAACTGGACCCAGGCTCCCGCGGGCGACTTCGAACTGCAGCCGAACGGGTCGATCCGCAGCTCCGGTGGGATGGGAATGCTGTGGTACTCGGCCGAGCGGTTCGAGGACTTCTCGCTCAAGCTCCAGTACCGGGACGCCGCGCCGGAAGGCCACCGCGCGAACAGCGGTGTCTTCGTGCGGTTCCCGGATCCGCGGGTTCCTCCGGAGCAGCGACCCAGCTGTGGGACCGAGGGAGCGGCACGCGACTCGACCGCGTGGGTGGCGATCTACTGCGGTCACGAGATCCAGATCTACGACGGGGCCTCCGGAGACCCCCAGAAGACGGGATCGGTCTACAACTTCGACTCTCTGACCCTGGACCAGGCCGGTGCGACCCCGAAGGGGTCGTGGAACACCTACGAGATCCGCGCGGTCGGACAGCACTACACGATCATCCGCAACGGCGAGGTGATCAACGAGTTTCACAACGCCCCCGGCCAGGAGTCCGCGCGCGAGGGTGACCCGCCCACTGACCTGCGCCAGTTCAGCAGCGGGTTCGTGGGACTCCAGAACCACGGCGACAGCGACGTGATCGAGTTCCGCAACATCCGAGTACGACGACTCTAGACCGGCCGCGGTGCGGGCGCGGTGACGAACCGACCGCGCCCGCACCGCCCCGACTTTCGCAAGAGAGCGAGAACTTCCATGTTCGAACGATTACTCTCCGCTCTGCCGGGCGGGACCACCACGTTCCGACTTCCCGCGACAGCACGCCGCACGGCGGTGGCGATGTTGGCGACGGCGGTGGCGGCCCTGTGGCTGGTGCCCGCGGTCGCCACGGGACAGGAAAGGCGGGCACCGGCCCAGGTGTTGACCTGGACCGCGGGCAACAGCGTCACCGAGTACCTGTCCGCGCCGACCACCGCGACGGCGGGAACGGTGACGGTCGTCTTCGAGAACAGCGAGGCCACCGGAAACACCACGGGGATGAGCCACACCCTGACCTTCGACACCACGAGCTCGGGGTACAACCACGACGTCGACCTCAACATCGTCGCCAGTCCCTTCGACGACAACGGAGGGCGGCACGAGGCTCAGGTGACGCTCACCCCGGGGACGTACCGCTACTACTGCACGATTCCCGGCCACGGCCAGATGACCGGTGAGCTCGTGGTCACCGGCGATGGCGGTGGCGGCGGGGACACCACGGCCCCGCAGGTCTCGGCGGAGGTCACCGGCGACCAGAACGCCGACGGCGACTACACGGGCAACGCCTCGGTGGCACTCTCGGCCACCGACACCGGCACCGGCGTGGACACCACCGAGTACTCCCTCGACGACGGAAACTGGACCACCTACACAGAACCCGTCTCCGTCACCGCGCCAGGCACCCACACGATCACGTACCGAGCCACCGACCAGGCCGGAAACACCACACAACCGAAAACCACCACCTTCACCATCGCCGAGAAAACCCCCGAAGACACCACCCCACCCCAGGTCACAGCAAAAATCACCGGCGACCAGAACACCGACGGCGACTACACGGGCAACGCCTCGGTGGCACTCTCGGCCACCGACACCGGCACCGGCGTGGACACCACCGAGTACTCCCTCGACGACGGAAACTGGACCACCTACACAGAACCCGTCTCCGTCACCGCGCCAGGCACCCACACGATCACGTACCGAGCCACCGACCAGGCCGGAAACACCACACAACCGAAAACCACCACCTTCACCATCGCCGAGAAAACCCCCGAAGACACCACCCCACCCCAGGTCACAGCAAAAATCACCGGCGACCAGAACACCGACGGCGACTACACGGGCAACGCCTCGGTGGCACTCTCGGCCACCGACACCGGCACCGGCGTGGACACCACCGAGTACTCCCTCGACGACGGAAACTGGACCACCTACACAGAACCCGTCTCCGTCACCGCGCCAGGCACCCACACGATCACGTACCGAGCCACCGACCAGGCCGGAAACACCACACAACCGAAAACCACCACCTTCACCATCGCCGAGAAAACCCCCGAAGACACCACCCCACCCCAGGTCACAGCAAAAATCACCGGCGACCAGAACACCGACGGCGACTACACGGGCAACGCCTCGGTGGCACTCTCGGCCACCGACACCGGCACCGGCGTGGACACCACCGAGTACTCCCTCGACGACGGAAACTGGACCACCTACACAGAACCCGTCTCCGTCACCGCGCCAGGCACCCACACGATCACGTACCGAGCCACCGACCAGGCCGGAAACACCACACAACCGAAAACCACCACCTTCACCATCGCCGAGAAAACCCCCGAAGACACCACCCCACCCCAGGTCACAGCAAAAATCACCGGCGACCAGAACACCGACGGCGACTACACGGGCAACGCCTCGGTGGCACTCTCGGCCACCGACACCGGCACCGGCGTGGACACCACCGAGTACTCCCTCGACGACGGAAACTGGACCACCTACACAGAACCCGTCTCCGTCACCGCGCCAGGCACCCACACGATCACGTACCGAGCCACCGACCAGGCCGGAAACACCACACAACCGAAAACCACCACCTTCACCATCGCCGAGAAAACCCCCGAAGACACCACCCCACCCCAGGTCACAGCAAAAATCACCGGCGACCAGAACACCGACGGCGACTACACGGGCAACGCCTCGGTGGCACTCTCGGCCACCGACACCGGCACCGGCGTGGACACCACCGAGTACTCCCTCGACGACGGAAACTGGACCACCTACACAGAACCCGTCTCCGTCACCGCGCCAGGCACCCACACGATCACGTACCGAGCCACCGACCAGGCCGGAAACACCACACAACCGAAAACCACCACCTTCACCATCGCCGAGAAAACCCCCGAAGACACCACCCCACCCCAGGTCACAGCAAAAATCACCGGCGACCAGAACACCGACGGCGACTACACGGGCAACGCCTCGGTGGCACTCTCGGCCACCGACACCGGCACCGGCGTGGACACCACCGAGTACTCCCTCGACGACGGAAACTGGACCACCTACACAGAACCCGTCTCCGTCACCGCGCCAGGCACCCACACGATCACGTACCGAGCCACCGACCAGGCCGGAAACACCTCGGCCGTCGAGCGGATCGGTTTCGAGATCGCCGCGGACTCCTGCCCGGATTCCGACACCCGCGACACCGTCGTGATCGGTGACGAGGACACCGGCGTGGACAACAGCGAACTCGGCGACGGCTGCACGATCAGCGACCTGATCGCCGCAGCGAGCACCTACCCCAACCACGGTGCCTTCGTCAGCCACGTCGACGGGGTCACCGACGAGCTCAAGACGGACGGCGTCCTCACCGACGCGGAGAAGGGTCGCATCATGCGCGCCGCGGGGCGTTCCGACATCGGGAAATGATCATCGTCAACGATACGAACCGTCGTCGACACGTCACCCCGATGCGGAATCCGAGGGATATTCGCAAAGATCCCTTGCCGTTCGAACGGGAAATCGACGAGGCTGTTTTCGTTCCAACCGGAGGAGATCATCGATGACCAACACGGAATCCGTCCGGATCGGAGTCTGGTTCGTCGGCGCGCGCGGTTCGGTCGCCACCACGGCGATGATGGGCGCCGCGGCAGCTCGGGACGGGAACGCGACCACGGTCGGGTGCGTCACCGAGGGACCTGACTTCCAGGGAGCGGAGCTGCCCTCGCTCGGGAACCTGGTTTTCGGTGGCCACGATATCTGTGAGACCCCCCTTCCCAAGCGTGCCGAGCAACTCGCTCACGCGGGGGTCGCGCCCGCGCGGCTGCCCGAACTGGTCCGAGCCGACCTGGCCGCGGCCGACGCCGAGGTGCTGCCGGGCACTCCGGTGTTCGACGCGGACCGCAGCCAACGCGAGATCACCACACTGCTGGCCCGGGATCTGCGCTCTTTCCGCGAGCGCCACGAGTTGTCCCGGGTCGTGGTGGTCAACGTGTCCTCGACGGAACCGCGACCGTCCCCGCGCCCCGAGCACGAACGATTGGAGGAACTGGAGCGGGCGCTGGACGACTCCGAGCCGGGGCGGGAGATCCTCCCGCCCAGCTCGCTGTACGCCTACACGGCACTGCGGGCCGGTTGTCCCTACGTCGACTTCACGCCGTCGCTGGGAGCTCGTGTTCCCGCGCTCGACGAACTCGCCCGTCAACAGCGGGTGCCCTACGCGGGCAGCGACGGCAAGACCGGCGAGACGCTGGTGAAATCCGCGCTGTTGCCGATGTTCGCCGCTCGCCGGCTGCACGTGCTCTCGTGGTCGGGCACCAATCTGCTCGGCGGCGGTGACGGACACACCCTGTCCACCCCGGAGAACGTGACGAGCAAGACCTCGTCGAAGCAACGGGCGCTCGGTGAGTCGCTGGGCCATCCGGTCGACGGTGACGTCCACATCGACTACGTCGCCGAGCTCGGCGAGCACAAGACCGCCTGGGACCACGTCCTGTTCGAGGGGTTCCTCGGAGCCAGGATGTCCCTGCAGTTCACCTGGCAGGGCTGCGACTCCGCGCTGGCGGCCCCGCTGGTGCTCGACCTCGCGCGGCTGCTCGCCCGCGCTCACGAGACCGGTCACGCGGGCGCGCTGCCCGACCTCGCCTTCTTCTTCAAGGACCCGGTCGGTGTCGACGAGCACCGGCTCGAGGCGCAGTACGAGATGCTGCGCCGCTTCGCCGAATCGCTCGGGGAGGCGCGGTGATGGACCCGAAAGCGGTGATCCACCTGGTCCGGGCACCGGCGGCGCTGTCGGTACCGGGCGACGTCCTGGCCGGTGCCGCCTCCGCGCGGTCGCTCGGCAAAGCGACGCCGGCGCTGGTCGCGGCGTCCTGCTGCCTGTACTGGGCCGGCATGGCGCTCAACGACTACGCCGACCGCGAGGTCGACGCTCGCGAGCGACCACACCGCCCCATCCCGGCCGGGCGGGTCGACGCCCGTTTCGCACTGGCGCTGGCCGGAGGGCTCACCACGGTGGGGCTGGGCATCACCACGCTGGCTCAGGGGCGACGCGGCCTCGCGGTCGCCGCACCGCTGGCGGCCACGGTGTGGGGGTACGACCTGGTGCTGAAGAACACCCCTGCCGCACCCGCGACGATGGCGGCGGCCCGAGCCCTGGACGTGCTGCTGGGAGCGGGTCTCGGCAGGCTGCGCCAGGCCGCTCCGGCCGCCGTGGTGATGGGTGCCCACACGTTCACGGTCACCACGCTGAGCCGGCGCGAAGTGGCCGGCTCGGGCCGAGCACTGCCCGCCGGCGCGCTGGCCGCCACCGCCGGTGTGACGGGCGTGGTCGCCGGGGCGTCGAACTCCCGCCGCGACAACGGCGTCCCCTCCGGACTGGCTCCGCTGGCCGCGTACGCCGCCGGGGTCGGTCACGCCCAGCTCGCGGCCGTGCGCGATCCCGGCCCGCACCGCCTCCAACGAGCGGTCGGTGCCGGGATTCTCGGGATGATCCCGTTGCAGTCCGCTCTCTTGGCGGGGCGCGGCGCCCGCCGTACCGCCGCCTGCCTCATGGCGGCTCTCCCCCTGGCCCGACGGTTGTCCAGGAAGGTCTCCCCCACATGAGCACCACCGAGGTCGCGCGCCCACCGGGGCTGCGCTTCGGCTACGGCACCAACGGCTTCACCGACCACCGGCTCGACGAGGCGCTGTTCGTGCTGGCCGAGCAGGGGTACTCCGGAGTCGCGTTGACGCTGGACCACGCGCACCTCGACCCCTTCGCCACGGACGTCCGCACCCGCGTCGCCGAGCTGCGCCGCAACCTCGAACGACTCGGACTCGGCGTCGTCGTCGAGACCGGAGCCCGCTACCTGCTCGATCCCCGGCGCAAGCACCACCCCACGCTGCTGTCGGAGCCCGGACCACGTATCGACCTCCTCCAGCGGGCGGTGCGCATCGCCGCCGAGCTGAACGCCGAGGCGGTGTCCTTCTGGAGCGGAGCGAAACCACCGGAACTCGACGCCGAAACCGCGTGGTCCCGGCTGACCGAGGGATGCTCGGCCGTCCTGGACACCGCCGTCGAGCACGGCGTCCCGCTCGGCTTCGAACCGGAGCCGGGCATGTTCGTCGAGACCCTGGACGGTTTCGACGAACTGGCACGCAGGCTCGGCCGCCCCGCCCCGTTGGGTCTGACCCTCGACATCGGCCACTGCCGCTGCCTCGAACCGGCCTCCGTGCCCGACTGCGTGCGCCGCGCGGGCTCCCGCCTCGTCAACGTCCAGATCGACGACATGCGCCGCGGGCTGCACGAGCACCTGGAGTTCGGCGAGGGGGAGATCGACTTTCCGCCCGTGCTCGCCGCGCTGCGGGAAATCGGTTACTCCGGACTCGTCGCGGTGGAGCTCCCCCGCCACAGCCACGCCGCTCCGACCGTCGCACAGCGCTCGATCCACTTCCTGCACCGCGCGGAGGTTCCGGCATGACGACGAATCCGGCCATCCTGCACCTCCTGCTCACCTCCCGGTTGTCCGTGACGGCCATGAACTGGCTGACCACCGCGCTGGACCGGATCGCCGCGGACCACACGACCATCCGCGCCCTGTTTCCGACGGTCGGGCGGCACTGCGGCCGGGAAGGACTGCTCGGCGCTCCGGACGCGCACGAAACCAGCGAGCTGCACCGGTGGAGTGTCGACGACGCCGCGCGCACGCTGATGCTGGCAGCGCTACCGCTGTCCCGCGCCGAACTCGGCACCGAAGTGGCGGCGCTGTACCGCTACGGCGACGCCGCGGAGAAGCGCGGAGTGCTGCGCGGGCTGGGATCGCTCGACAGCACCGAGGAGCTCGACGAGAGAGCCCTGCCACTGGTGCACGACGGGCTGCGCACCAACGACACCCGGATCATCACCGCGGCCATGGCCGCGTACGGCGCCCGACGACTGGACCAGGCGGCCTACCGGCAGGGCGTGCTCAAGTGCGTCTTCCTCGGCATCCCCCTGTCCGACATCGACGGGCTCGACGCGCGCGGCGACGCCGAACTCGTCCGGATGCTGACCGACTACGCCCGTGAACGCCGGGCGGCCGGACGTGACGTTCCCGCCGACGTGTGGCGGGTCGTCGACCCGAACGAGCTCTCCAGGGAGACATGATGCGCATCTTCGATCCGCACATCCACATGACGTCACGCACGACCGACGACTACGCGGCGATGCACGCGGCGGGCGTCCGGGCGCTGGTGGAACCGTCGTTCTGGGTCGGCCAACCCCGCACCAGCCCGGAGACCTTCGTCGACTACTTCGACGGGCTCGTGGGCTGGGAACCGTTCCGGGCCGACCAGTTCGGCATCCGCCACCACTGCACCATCGGACTCAACCCCAAGGAGGCCAACGACCCGCGTTGCCGCGAGGTGCTCGACATCCTGCCGCGCTACCTGGCCAAGGACGGCGTCGTGGCCGTCGGCGAACTCGGCTACGACGCGATGACCGACGCCGAGGAGGAGGTCTTCACCGCCCAGCTCGACCTGGCCCGCGAGCACGAGCTGCCCGTGCTGGTGCACACCCCGCACCGGGACAAGGTCGCGGGCACCCGCCGCAGCCTCGACGTCGTGGCCGCTTCGGGGATCCCGCCCCACCACGTCGTGATCGACCACCTCAACGAGGTCACCGTGGACCTGGTCGCCGACTCCGGCTGTTGGATGGGTTTCTCCCTCTACCCCGACACCAAGATGGACGAGGACCGGATGGTGACGTTGCTGCGGGAGTACGGCACGGAACGGATGCTGATCAACTCCGCCGCGGACTGGGGCAAGAGCGATCCGCTGAAGACCGCCCGGGCCGGGGCGGCGATGCTCGCGGCGGGGTTCGACCACAACGACGTCGACACCGTGCTCTGGCGCAACCCGGTGGCTTTCTACGAACGAAGCGGCAAGCTGGTCCTCGACGCGACCGACACCGTCGAACAGGGCGCGACCTTCGCGGGCAACTCCGTGCTGCGCGGCGCACGGCCGGGGAGCTGACCCCATGAGGTTCCGCCATCCCGACGGTTCGACCGTCCACCTCGCCTACTGCACCAACGTGCACCCCGCCGAGGACCTCGACGGCATCCGCGCCCAACTCGACGATTACGCGGTGCCGATCCGGGAACGCCTCGGCGCCGGGCGGCTCGGCCTCGGACTGTGGTTGGCCCGCGAGGTCGCCACCGCCCTGCTCCACGACGAGCGCGCGCTGAAACGGCTCCGCGCCGAACTCGACGCTCGGGGACTGGAGGTGGTCACCCTCAACGGGTTCCCCTACCGGGGTTTTCAGCAGCCGGTCGTCAAGCACGCCGTCTACCGTCCCGACTGGACCGAAGCCGCCCGGCTGGAGTACACGCTCGACCTCGCGCGGCTGCTGACCCGGCTGCTGCCCGAGGACGTCGACCAGGGCAGCGTCTCCACGCTCCCGTTGGGATGGCGACGGCCGTGGCCCCCGGAACGGCAGCACGCGGCCCGTGCCCGGCTCGACGAACTCGCCCGGGGTCTGGCCACGATCACCGCCGAACGGGGACGCGCGGTGCGGGTGGGGATCGAGCCTGAGCCGGGCTGCGTCGTCGAAACGACCGAGCAGGCCGCCACGCACCTGGCCGATGTGGGCACCGAGCACCTCGGACTCTGCCTGGACGCCTGCCACCTGGCGGTCGGCTTCGAGGACCCGCGACAGGCGTGGGAACGACTGCGGGCGGCCGGCCTACCGGTGGTCAAGACGCAGGCTTCCTGCGCGCTGGAGGTCCCCGACCCACGAGATCCCGCGGCCCTGGCCACGCTGAACTCCTTCGTCGAGCCGCGCTTTCTGCACCAGACCCGAGAGCGCACGGCAGGGCGGCCCCGCGGGGTCGACGACCTCGACGAGGCGCTGTCGGCGCATCGACCACTACCCGGCCACGGTCCCTGGCGCGTGCACTTCCACGTGCCGCTGCACGCCGATCCGCCCGCGCCGCTGACCACCACCCGTCCGGTGCTGGCCGCCTCCCTGGAGACGTTGTTGGGCGGGAGCACCGCGCGCACCCGACACGTGGAAGTGGAGACCTACACCTGGCAGGTGCTGCCCGAACACCAGCGGCCGACCGGCGGACCGGTGGCCGGCATCGCCGCCGAACTCGACTGGACCCGGCGTCACCTGCTCGCGCTCGGACTCACGGAGGAACACCCATGAACGCAGCCCCTCCGGCACGCACCCCGGTGCTGTTGCTCGACGTGGTCGGCCTGACCCCGCGACTGTTGCGACACATGCCCCACCTGCGGCGGGTCGCCGAAACGGGGTTCCGGGCCGAGCTCGACACGGTGTTTCCCGCCGTGACCTGTTCGGTGCAGTCCAGTCTGCTCACCGGTCTCCAGCCCGGTCAGCACGGCATCGTCGGCAACGGGTGGTACTTCCGCGACCTCGGCGAGGTCCACCTGTGGCGCCAGCACAACCGGCTCGTGCAGGGCGAGAAGGTCTGGGAGGCCGCCCGCGACATCGCCCCCGAGTACCGGACCACCAACGTGTGCTGGTGGTACGCGATGGGGATGAGCACCGAAGAGACCGTCACTCCCCGGCCGATCTACCACGCCGACGGGCGCAAGTCACCGGACTGCTACACCCACCCGCCCGAGCTCCGCGACGAGCTCACCGCCGAGTTCGGGACGTTCCCGCTGTTCCACTACTGGGGACCGACCGCCTCGATCACCTCGTCGCGCTGGATCACCCGGGCCACCGGCCACCTGCTCAGCACTCGCCGCTCCGACCTGACCATGGCCTACATCCCCCACCTCGACTACGACCTGCAGCGCCACGGCCCGAACAGCCAGCAGGCCGCCACCGCCGCCCGCGAGGTCGACGCCACGCTGGCTCCCCTGCTCGACCAGGCCCGCGCCGACGGCGTCACCGTGCTCGCCGTCTCCGAGTACGGCATCACCCCGGCCAACCGCCCGGTCGACATCAACCGCGCCTTGCGCCAGGAGGGGCTGTTGCACGTCCACACCCAGGCCGGTATGGAGTACCTCGATCCGTGGACCTCACGAGCCTTCGCCGTGGCCGACCACCAGGCCGCCCACGTCTACGTTCGCGATCCGTCCGACCGTCCCCGCGTGCGCGACCTCGTCGCGGCACTGCCCGGTGTCGACGAAGTCCTCGACGACGAGGGCAAGGCTCGCCACGGCATCGACCACGAGCGCGCCGGCGAACTCGTCGCCATCGCCGAACCCGACGCCTGGTTCACCTACTACTACTGGCTCGACGACGACCGGGCCCCCGACTTCGCCACCCACGTGGAGATCCACCGCAAACCCGGCTACGACCCCGCCGAACTGTTCATGGACCCGGGCGACCGCACCGCCAAGCTGCGAGCCGCCACCGCCCTGGCCCGCAAGAAGCTGGGGTTCCGCTACCGCATGAACGTCATCGGGCTCGATCCCTCGGACGTGCGCGGCAGCCACGGACGCCTGCCCGACACCCCCGACGACGGCCCCGTCCTGCTGTGCTCCGACCCCGACCACGGGCGGGACCGCTACCACGCCACCGAGGTCAAGGACCTGTTGCTGCGACTGTCCGGAGTCCGCCGAACCACTCCCACGGCCACCTGAACCGCAGAGACCCTGAACCACAGGAGACACCGCCATGACACGACCCGTCACGCTGTTCACCGGGCAATGGGCCGACCTCCCCTTCGAGGAGGTCGCCCGGATGGCCTCCGAATGGGGATACGACGGCCTGGAGATCGCCTGCTGGGGCGATCACTTCGAGGTCGACAAGGCACTCGCCGACGACGACTACGTCCGGCGCAAGCGCGAGGTGCTGGACAAGCACGACCTCGGCGCGTGGGTGCTGTCCAACCACCTGCTCGGCCAGGCCACCTGCGACTACCCCATCGACGAGCGGCACCGGGCGATCCTGCCCGCGCGGGTATGGGGGGACGGCGACCCGGAAGGCGTCCGCCGCCGAGCAGCCGAGGAGATGAAGGACACCGCCCGGGCCGCGGCGAAGTTCGGGGTGAACACCGTCGTCGGCTTCACCGGCTCCCCCATCTGGTACACCGTGGCGATGTTCCCGCCCACCCCCGACGCCATGATCCAGCGCGGGTACCGCGAGTTCGCCGACCGGTGGAACCCCGTCCTCGACGTGTTCGAGGAGCACGGGGTGCGGTTCGCCCTCGAAGTGCACCCCACCGAGATCGCCTACGACTACTGGACGACGGTGCGCACGCTCGAGGCGCTCGAGCACCGCGAGTCCTTCGGACTCAACTTCGATCCCTCGCACTACGTGTGGCAGGGCTTCGACCCTGTGACCTTCCTGTGGGACTTCCGGGACCGGATCCTGCACGTCGACTGCAAGGAGGCCCGGCTGCGGACGGGCGACGGCCGCAGCGGAATACTCGGATCGCACCTGCCGTGGGGCGACCCGCGACGGGGCTGGGACTTCGTCTCCACCGGGCACGGACACGTGCCCTGGGAGGACTGCTTCCGCACCCTCAACGCGATCGGCTACGACGGGCCCGTCTCGATCGAGTGGGAGGACGCCGGCATGGACCGGCTGGACGGTGCCCCCGAGGCCCTGGAGTTCGTCCGCAGGTTCAACTTCTCCCCGCCGACGGCGGCATTCGACTCCGCCTTCGGCAGCGGCGGCTGACCCGGTAACCCCCTCCGGGCGATGGACTGCTCCGGGGCGGAGATCGGGACGCACGCACTGCTGGAGAGCCCCTACCTGCGAGGGGGTCGGACTCGTGGTGGGTCGCTGCACCGGGTGGCCAGCCAGACGAGCAGGACCTGCCACAGCACGAAACCACCGAGTACGCCCAGCCAGGCCGCCGGTCCCGCCCGGGACAGCGCCCCCGACGGCAGCAGCGCCACGGAATAGATCAGCAGGATGCCGAGCAGCCAGACGCCCAGTGCGCTTCGCACGTAGCGGGGGACGGTACTGGGCCGGACGGTGATCCCCAGCTCACGCAGATCGACCGGCGGATGCTCGCGCACCATCCGCCGCCGCGAGCGGTACACCTCGGCGTGCGGATAGCGGGCGCCCAACAGCTGTCGGCTACGGGCGCACTCCCGGGGCCGGAATCGTGCGCCGAAGGGCAACGCCACGGCCTCGACCCTGGCACGGGCGGCGCGGAAACCGTCGTCACCGAGAATGCTGCGGCCCTGAGCGGAGATCACGGCGGTGACCTCGCCGAATCCCGAGGATGCCGTGGCTCGGCTGGGGTGGTACCACCCGTACAGGCCACAGCCGCACTGCGGATCCGGGGCGGCGTGGTCACCACCGTCGGCGCAGATCGCGTGCTCGCCGTCGCCGCTCCACGGCCCGCAGGAGGAGTACACGGTGGGCAGCAGACTCCCGTCCAGGTCGACGAACCGGAAACGCCGGTACCCGCGAAGCTCGCGGGGCACCAGCGCGGGTGACCCGTCGAAGCCGAACGGACCGGTCATGACGACGCTGTCGCCGGTGCCCGCGTCGGCGGATCCCCGGCTACCGGTGCGGGAGCCGGCCGGGTCTGCTCGGGTTCGGGGGCAGGCTCACGGGCCACGGGCTCGAAGTCCACCTCGCAGCGTTCGACACCGATGTCACACATGGTCGTCTCCTCTCCTGGGAGCGGGCGACCACATCACCGGCGGTCCCGGCTTCGGCCGCGAGCCTCGTGGCCCATGGTGCTCGCCGAAACCGCCCGTCGCATCCCCGACGAAAGGCGCCTCAGCTGGTGTAAACCCCCCAGGGAGTGGCGTGGTACCCCTTCGCTCCCACCGCACGCGCGAGCGGACTGCGCGGGTCCTCGTCGGCCTTGAGGCGGTCGAGGACGTGGCGGAAGTCGTAACGGGGTCGCCATCCCAGCTCCGAGCGGGCGCGGGCGTTGGTGTAGACGCGGTCGATGCCGGGGAACATCTCCCAACCGCGCCGCCGGTACTCCGCTTCCTGGTCCGGAAAGAGCCGCCGCACCACGGCCGGAGCGTCCTCGCGGAGTTCGTCCAGGTCGTCGCGGGTGAACGGGGTGGTGGCGCTGAGGACGTGGCGAGCGAAACCGAGTTCGGGCGCCCGCGTCAGCGCGAGCCGGTGCGCGTCGACCACGTCCTGGATGTCGACCCGGCGGTGCAGGTACTCGTTGGCCTTGACGTTGGCGTCGGCGTAGGCGGTGCGGACGTCCTCGCGATCGTCGGGTTCGGGAAAGAACCGAGCCACGCGCAGGACCACCACGGGCATCCCCCGGTCGCGGGAGACGAGCTCGCACAGGTCCTCGGCGGAGGTCTTCGTGGCACCGTAGACATTGCGGACCGCCGCCGGGACCTCCTCGTCGATCCAGGCGGCCGGCTCCCCCGGCGGCGGCGTGAGCGCACGCCCGAAAGCACTGGTGGTGCTGGTGAACACGAACCCGTCGACCTCGGCCCTGGCGGCTTCCTCCAACAGGGTCAGGGTGCCGGTGACGTTGACGTCCACGAAGTCCTGCCGGCCGTGCGACTCGACGTGCGGCTTGTGCAGCGTCGCGGCGTGCAGCACACCGCTCACGCCCTCCACGCACCGGCGGACGGTGTCGCGGTCGGCCACCGATCCGATCACGGTGGTCATGGGCGAGTCGAGCACGTCGAGCCCCACCACCTCGTGGCCCTCGTCCCGCAGCGCCAGGGCCAGTGCCTCCCCGAGATGTCCCGCACTGCCGGTCACCAAGATTTTCGCGCTCATGCGCGCCACCCTAGAGGCACCGATACCGACTTCGAGAGGGTCGATCCGGACAACATCCGTGAGCCCCCAGAATTCGGCGATACAGCCACAGCACGTGGGTAAGCTCCGATGCCATGGCACCCATCGCAGTCGAGATCGACGGGGCCGCTCCCGCTCCGGAGCAGGTCCACGCGGCACTGGCCCGCAATGACGGCCACTTCACCTCGATGCAGGTTCACGACGGCACGGTCCGTGGGTTCGAACTGCACTTGCGGCGTCTTACGCACTCCTCGCACGAACTGTTCGGCCATCAGGTCGATCCGGAACGCGTACGAGCGCTGCTACGGCACGCATTGCGCACCGCTCCCTCCGAGGTGTCGGTCCGCATCAACGTCTTCCCGACGCAGGGTGACGACAACGAGGCAGCCGAACCGGACGTGATGGTCGCGGTCAGTCCTCCGGTTTCCGGAGTGGCGGCGCCGCCGTGGCAGGTGCGCACCACCGCCTACGAACGCGAGCTCGCCCACATCAAGCACGTGGGATTCTTCGGTGTCCTGCACCAACGACGACTGGCGCACGCGGCGGGATACGACGATCCGCTCTTCGTCGACCGCCACGGCCGCGTCAGCGAGGGCGCGATCTGGAACGTGTGCTTCTGGGACGGCGAGGAGTTCGTGTTCCCGGAAGCAGCCGTGCTGCCCGGAATCACGATGCAAATCCTGGTCGACGAGCTCGCACGGGACGGAGTACCCGTCACCACCCGTTCGGTCGCCGTCGACGACCTCGTCGGTTTCCGAGCGGCGTTGGCCACGTACTCGTCCTGTCCCGCCCAGCCGATCAGCCGGATCGACGAGGTGGAACTGCCCGATCATCAGCAGAGCTCGGAACTGCTCACCGCGACCTGGCACCGCACCGCCCCCGAACGGATCTGACCGAGCCGAACGGACCCCGTCCTTTCTGGGCGCGCGATGACATTGATCGTGGCAGGGTGGGTCGCAAGGCGGCGGCCGAGACTCGGAGGAGCGATGCGGGAACCGAGGAAGTGGCAGGTCCGCCTGGCACGCGCGGGGCTGCGGGGCCTGCTGGCGCTGCCGACCCCCGTCAAGCGGGCCATCGCGGGCAAGCCCGTCCGCGTCGACGGACAGGAACTGAACCTCGACACGCAGGTGATCCTGCGGTTCACTCCCCAGCAGCAGGGCACACCTCCGAACTTCGACGCCGCCACGGCTCGGGCCGCCCAGCGGGTGGTCGACCTGCTCGTGCTCGGTCCGGAAGTGACGGGGGCCAGTCGCGAGGACTCCTCGCTCCCGCACCCCCACGGGCACCGCCTCGCGACACGCCTGTACGTCCCGGACGGCAGCCCCACCCCCTCGCCACTGCTGGTCTTCTACCACGGTGGCGGCTTCGTCACCGGCGGACTCGACTCGCACGACGATCTCTGCGCCCTGCTGGCCACGCGGGCCGGGGTCCGGGTCCTGGCGGTCGACTACCGGCTGGCACCGGAACACCCCTTCCCCGCCGCCGTCGAGGACTGCCTGGCCACCTACCGTCACGTGCTCGACAACGCCGCCGACTTCGGCACGACTCCCGAGTCCGTCGCCGTCGGCGGGGACAGCGCGGGAGGCAGCCTGGCGTTGACCGTGACCCACGAGAACAGCGGCTCCGAGGTGACCAGGCCCGCCTTCCTGCTGGCCTTCTTCCCGTTGATCGGTCCTGCGCAGGACACCCGCTCCCGACGCCTGTTCGGCGAGGGGTTCTTCCTCACCAACGACATCATGACCACGTTCGCCAACTGGTACCTTCCCACCGAGACCGAGTGGAACGACCCACGGCTCAGCCTGGGACAGGACGCCGACCTGTCCGACATGCCGCCGACCTACTTCAGTACCGCCGGGTTCGACCCGCTGCGCGACGAGGGCGAGCAGTTCGCCTACCGCCTCGCCGCCGCCGGCGTCCCGGTCTCCCTGCACAGGCAGTCCGACCTTCCCCACGGCTTCGCCACCACGCTCGGTATCGGAACACGTCCGCGCGAGGCCGTCGCCGAAGCGGCCGGCGCCCTGCGCAGCGCCTTCACCCTGCTCGAAGCACGCTGACCACTCGATGCCGGTGCGCGAATCCGGCCCCCCGCTCGCGCAGGACAGTACAGTGCTCCCATGGACCTGACGGATCCGGAGTCACAGCATCCTGTCGACGAGTACACGCCAACGATCTCCGCGGAGCAGGCCGAGCGTGTCCGACAGTGGCACGAGAACGCCCACGCCGCCGCGAAAGCAGGGGGGTCCTCGAATCGGACCGTGTCCTATCTGGGCACCACCCTGGTGGTACCGCCCGAGGTTCAGCCGATCAACCCCGTCTCCCACCTGCTCGGGAAGGCGGTGCTGGCCGAGGTCGACGAGACCGACCGCGTGCTCGACATGGGTACCGGAAGCGGAGTCAACGCCATCCTGGCCGCCTCGGTGGCACGGGAGGTCGTGGCCGTCGACGTCAACCCCCGCGCCGTCGAAGCCGCCGGGGAGAACGTCGAACGCAACGGTGTCTCGAACCGGGTGACGGTACGGCACAGTGACGTCTTCAGTGCGGTCACCGGCGGTTTCGACCTGATCGTCCTCGATCCGCCGTTTCGCTGGTTCGCACCGCGCGATCTGCTCGAAGTCGCCACCGCGGACGAGAACTACCGGGCGCTGACCACGTTCTTCCGAAACGCCAGGAGATATCTGACCGATCAGGGCAGAATGCTGATCTTCTTCGGTACTTCCGGCGACCTGGGGTACCTGACGCGGTTGTTCGAGCAGGAGAGCTTCGACTCCGAGGTCGTGGCGCACGAAGCTCTGGACAAGGACGGCTGGCGCGTCGACTACTACACCTACCTGCTGACCCCGTAGTTGCCCGGCGATGTCGCCGACTCCGCGTGGCACGGGGCCGTCGGCGAATTCGGCCACGAGGGACACACGACTCGCCCGCTGGTTCTCCTCGTCCGGGTTCCTCCACGAGATGGCCGTGTCCCTCGAGAACGGGAACCCCGTTCGACATCCGGCAGCCGTCCGGGGACGGCGACGGAGATCTGCGCCGGGACATCGGTGAGCATTGAGGATCATTCGAGTTCCGATCCGACCCGATCCTGCCCCACACTCGGCGCGGCGGTGCAAGTCGAAATTACGCGAAATGAGGGAAATGAATCCCTCCGGGTGAGTATTCGAGATCGACGCCGTTTCGCTGCGCCGCGGTACGTGCGAAACGATCTACGATGACCTCGTCATCGCCGCACCGGCACCGAACTCGCACCTCAGGGGTCCCGTATGATCAATTCGCAACTCGACCACCTCCGGGAAAAGGCCCGTGAAATGGCCGCGCGGGAGCGTGCTTTCTGGAAGCGAATCGCTCCCCTCGACGTCTCCGAGGACCACGCCCGCCGTTGTCTCGACCACACACTGCACGAGGTGGCGCTCGGTGTGGAGACGTACCTGGATCCTTACGCCGTCGTGGCCGACAAGCTCGCCGCCGATCCGAGCTGGCACCCGTTGTGAATCACCGCGACCGGTGGGAGAACCCGCTTTTCACATCCGGCCTCACCCCGTCTGCCGGCGCTGTTCCGGTGGTGTGGAGCGCTGCTGGGTCGTGCTGTAGGCGTACTGCAGGAAGTCCGATCCCGCGACGACGGTGTAGGTGATCACGGCCGCACGGGTCGGCCCGGGAAAGAACGTGTACCCCGCGAACAGCCCGGAGGCCACCCACGGCGCGAGACAGAACGGGCAGGAGACCAGCTCCCCCAGACTGTGCTCCATGCCCGAGACCCGGACTTCCTCGTGCAGTTCCGAGGGGCCCGACACGCCTTCGAAGCGGGTGAACGGCACTCGCAGCGGGCTGGTGACCGGATCCTTGGCCAGCGCCCTGCTGATCTTGTGCGTGGCGATCGTCAGCAGCGTCAACTCGCCGGGGCCGAGTCGGGGCGGCGTTCTTCCCGTGACTCGCGCGGCCCCCGTGAACCCCACCGCACCGGCGAAGTAGGCCAGCAGCACGAGCGAGTACCCGGCGACCGGGCGGTGCGCCTGCCCGCTGTACTCCGCTCGCTGCCTCGACCACCACGCACGGAGGGAGTGCGCGGGCCGCCGCATCGAATTCACCATGCGCTCCTTCTCCACGAGACATCGAGTCGCAGTGGGGATATACCCGGGTCATCACGATCAGTAAACGCCGCGGCGCGGTAGTTCCGAGCGGGAAATCCCGAAGACGACATCTGAGTTTCACCGGCCCGTACTGGGTACGCCTGGAGGTAGTCAACCGAGCAGCCCACCGGGAGGTTTTCGTGTCCGAGCCGGCGCAACAGCAGAATATGATCAACATGCTCATCGCCGACCACCGCGAGGTGGAAGAAGCGTTCCAGCAGTTCGAGACCGGACAGCTCGACGCGAACCAACGCCGCGATCTCGCCGACCACATCATCACCGAACTGGTTCGGCATTCCGTGGCCGAGGAGCAGTACCTCTACCCGGCCGCCCGCGAGAGCCTGGACAACGGTGACGAGATCGCCGACCACGAGATCTCCGAGCACGCCGAGGCAGAACGCACGATGAAGCAGCTCGAAAGCCTCGACGCCGAGGGACAGCAGTTCGACGAGACGATGCGGACGCTGATCGCCTCGATCCGCCATCACGTCACCGACGAGGAGGACGACCTCTTCCCCAAGCTGCGGGAAGCCTGCACCGCCGACCGTCTCGAAGAGCTCGGTGGCAAGATCCGGGAGGCCAAGGAGACCGCGCCGACCCGGCCGCACCCCGCCGCCCCCGACCGGCCGCCGGCGAACAAGATCCTCGCTCCCGGTGCCGGACTCGTGGACAAGATGCGCGACACGCTCAGTGGACGCCAACACTGAGGGGAGTTCTTCGGAAGGGTTTTGTGCCCGGGGCGTGTGGCGAAGCGGCCAAGGCGGTTACCTCCTTGGCCGGTACAGCCGAGCCGGCGTCCCGGGCCGGAACGACCGCGGCGCGGCCCCACCGGGAACAGCGGCACCGCGGCACACGCAGGAGGTGACATCGTGAGCGAGCCTCACACCACGAACGGTCGTACCGCGGCACAACGCGGCACGGCCGAACTCATCCGTGATCTCGGAACCGAACTGGCCGAGCTGTTGCGCACCGAAGTGCGGCTGGCCCGCCTGGAACTGCTGCACAAGGGCAAGGAGGCGGGCAAGGGGGCCGCGCTGTTCGGCGTCGCCGGGGTGATCGCCCTGCTCGGTGCGATGAGTCTGCTCGCGGGCGTCGTGCTGGTGCTCGCGCTGGTGGTGCCGACGTGGGTTTCGGCGTTCATCGTGGGAGGCGGGTTCTTCCTGGTGGCCGGGGCGGTCGCGGCTTTCGGCGGAGTCCAGCTGAAGCGGTCCGGACCGCTGGTGCCGGAGGACGCGACCGACGGTGCCAGGACGGACCTGCGACTCGTGAAGGAGGCGGCGAAGAAATGACACGCCGGTCCGAGCCCCGCGAGGACCACCTGGCCCATGCCCAGAGCGAGGAGGAGCGCTTGCACGTCCAGCGCGACCTGGCCCGGGCCGAACTCGGCGAGACCCTCGGCGCGCTGGCCTCCAAGGCGAACGTCACCGCGAACTCCCGGAACTTCGTGCACACCTGCCTCGCTCGAACCCAGGATCTCGGTGCCGCCGCGGGCGAGTACGCACGCCGTGGCTACGAGCACTGGAGCCGGACGAAGCAGCCTTCACCGGCCGTTCTCACCGCCGGGGCCGTGGCCCTCGCCGCGGCACTGACGATCGCGAAGTACCGATCCCGCGTTCGCGGCCGCTGACCCCCGGCGCAGCACGAATCAGCAGGCCCACGCAGCAGCGACGAGGTGTGTAAACATCGCAGGCTCACGGATCCCCGCCCCCCGATTGATCGCTCTCGCCACCGTCGGAATGCTCGTCCTGGCCGGTTGTTCGGCGTCCGGGCAACCGCCCGAATCCACGGCGCGTGTAGCGGTTCTGAAGACCCGGCTACCCGTGCACGACCCCGTCTGGTCCGACAACGATCGGACACTGCTCGCCCTGACGCGAGGAACCGGTCAGATCGCGAGAATCCGTCCGGTCGGAACGGACACGGCGGAGCCGCTCACGGCGCGGACCACGGTCTCCGAACCGCTGGCCGACGTCGGCGAGAACCTCGCCACCAGCCCCACCGGCCACAACGTCGTGTTCCTGCCCCAACCCGAGCGCGACCGGGTCGCCGTGATCGACACCGACAGCCTGCGCCGGGTCGACACCCTTCGTGTCGGCCCGGCGCCCTCGTTCGTCGCCAAGGACTCCGGGTCGAGGGCGCTGCTGGCCCTGTCCGAGGACGGCTCGACGGTGACCGGAGGGGACCTGCGCGATTCGGGGAGCGTGACCTCGCAGCGGGTGGGTGCGAGCCCGGAGGCGGAGCTGGACAGTCCCAAACGAGGACGGCTCGTCGACTACCACGTGGCGGGTCCCGGGGGCATCCTGCACTACAAGGGTGCTCCGCGCTCCGTACGTCGGGAGGGCGAAAGCACCATCAGAGCCGAGAAGACCGCGAGTGACCGGATCAAGGCCTCACGCCTTTACGTCGCGGAGAAGGGCACCGATCGACTGCTGGCCGTGGACACCAAGCGCACCCACGAGGGTATGGAGGTCGTGGCGCGGACCAGGTTGGGGGAACCCGTGCACCACCTCGGGGTCGACGAGACGCGGATCTACGCGGCGACCGAGAGCAGGATCGTCGTGCTCGAAACGAACAGTTACGAGGGCTACGCGAACGACGAGTTCACCCTCGTCGACACCATCGACTACCGGGCCGCGCTGTCCGGAGAGGAGCTCGGGAAGGCACCGTTGTCCGGACTGGCCGTGGGCCCCGAAAGAGTGTACATGACGCTACGGGGTCAACCCGCCGTCGTCAGCGTGGCCAAACCGAACATCTGAGCAGCGGGACGACGCGGAAAGCATTCCGCGGAAGGGGCGCGGTGTGACCGAACGGGCGGAAAGCGACCGTGTCATCGGCACGGCCACCGACCTGGACCTGCTGGCTGCTCATCTCGAAGCGCTGCACGAGCTCGCGACCGATCCGGACCGGACGCGGGACGAGGGCCGGGTCTACGACTTCAGCATCCGGTGGGGAACGCTGCTGGCGGGCAGGCTGGAACGCTTGGAGCACTACTACCTCCGGGACGAGCTGCCGCCCGAGGACCGGAACCGATACGAGCAGCTGCGCACGAAACTGCGGGAGAGCGTGCCGCAGCTGGAGCGCCTGAACCTGCCACACCCGACCGTGGCACTCGGCGATACCGGCTCGGGGACTGTCGCTCGAACGGTGTCTCCGGACCGACGCCCCGGACGTCGATCCGACGTGTCGGGCACCGGCAGTGAGGAACTCTGATGCTGCGAGCGCGCAGGAGCGGACCGAGGCGTCGGCAGCTGTCGCCGGAGCGGGCCGCTGCGGCGGCGCTGGTACCCCGGCAGCAGGGCCTGGAGCTGACGGGCCCGGAGGACTCTTGAAGCCGTTCACCAAGAACGTGCTGCAGACGGCGTCGCACGAGGAGAGGCCCGAACACCTCGGCCACGAACCGAACCGGACTGGTGCCGAGCGGGAACCGACGAACACCCGCGATGGCACACGCACGAAGACCGCGCTTTCGGATGCGGCCGGGCAGGTCGTCAACCGGTCGGTGGTCTTCCACGATCAGGGCGCCGTTCTCGCTGCCTGACGACGAGGAGCTTCACCACCTCCGGTGATGCCCGTGTACCGGCACGACAGAACGGGGGCCGCCGGGGAACGCCCATTTCTCGCTCCGGGCGACGAGCGACTGCCGGATTCACGCATCGATCCCTGCTTCCGCACGGGAACTGCCGAGGACCACGCGAACTTCAAGTTCCGGCGGATGACCAGCGGTTGCAACGACGACCGGGTGCAGGCGGGCCTGTGACACCGCTGGTCAGGCACTCGAAGGTCTTCTCAGAGGCCCTGGCCCGGTGACAACGATCCCGCGAATCCAGCGGCCGACGCCGGTGAAACGTCAGTTCAGGTGTGCGTGAATCAGTGGCCAGCTGTCTCGTGGGCATCGTGGAGGCGGGCCGGTCGGTGGAAGGTGAAGCGGGCTTTGCCGATCCAGATTTCGTCGCCGTCGACGAGTTCGGTCTGCTGTGTCAGCGGGTGTCGGTTGAGGTAGGTTCCGTTGAGTGCGCCGATGTCGACGAGGGTGTGGTCCCGGTCGGTGTGGTGGAGTTCGGCGTGATGTCGGGAGATGGTGACGTCGTCCAGGACGATGTCGCAGTCGCGGGCCCGGCCGATCGTGGTGCGGTTGTTGGCCAGGGTGATGCCGGTGCCCGTTCGGTCTCCACGGGTGGGAACCAGCTCTGCCCGGGTGGTGTTTGGCAGGGCACGCGGTGCGGGGGCAGCCACCGTCTCGCTCTCCTGAGTCAGAGGCGTCGGTGGCTGGTGCGCTTCCTGCACCGGCCCGGTCACGTCGATTCCGGTGTCGTTCATGGTCGTCCTCGGCTTTCGCTCCGTTGACGGTGGACGGTGAGTCGGTGCGTTACGTGCGGGCCGGGTGGTGTTGGGTAATCCGTGCGTGGGTTGGAGCACCCGCCTGGGCGTTTTCCCAGCCAAGGCCCTGTCGGTTCATCAGCGCAGCGGATGGGGCGTCCACCTCAGAGTGACCGGGGGCGGTGGGTCTGACCCTGGCCCGGTTGTTCGTGCTCGGTCGCGAGCCAGGTGGCGATCTCGGCGAGCTTGATGTTGGTCTGCTGGGAGGCGCGCACCAGCGTGGTGAATGCCTGGTTGCCGGTGATTTTCTCGCGGGCCATGAGCAGGCCCTTGGCCTGGCCGATGGTGTCCCGAGTCGCCAATGCTTCGTTGAGCTGGCGATCGCGGGCCGCCCCGGCCAGGGCGACAGCGGCGTGGGAGGCGAACAGTTCGCCGATGATGCGTTCCTCGTCGCCGAAGCGGGCACCGGTGGCTCCGTAGAGGTTCAGCGCGCCGAGATCGTCGTCCTCGACGAACAGCTGGAACGAGATCATGCTGCCCACGCCCAGCTCGACCGCGCGGGCGGCGAAACGCGGCCACCGGTCCTCGTGGGCCATGTCGTCGACGAGCACGGTGCGCTGGTGGCGAATCGCCTCCAGGCACGGTCCTTCGTCGAGCTCGGTTTGGGCCTGGTCACAGACGCGGACGAGTTCAGCGGTGGGTACCTGGGCCGTGACCTGTCTGCCGGTGACCCGGCTGATCCCTCCGTGGACAACGCCCGGCACCGTGGACACGGCCGCGCCCACGATGCCGGCCAGGGTGGTCTGCTCGTCAGGCTCGGCCGCCAACTGCTGGGCGACCGTGCTCAATGCCTGGGCCAGATCGTGTTCGGTACTGGGGGTATCCACGGGGGCATACCTCCCTGTCGGTACTTGAGCAGTGTTCCGGGATGACCCGGTCAGTCCCACGCTCCGTACGGTTCCTCGGCGGTCAGCGCGCGCTGTAGGCACGCCTGCTGTACGGGACGGCGAGCACAGATTCGCTTGGCTTTCCGTTCGCGCCGGTGACGCCGCGTCCTGCGCTCGCCCTCGGGGAAAGAGCACCATCTGGTTGGGGCGAGGCAGGCCACGAACCGCTACCTTCGCTCAGTCCGTGGGCGGGCAGCCGCGCGAGGCCGACCCGTCATGGCTCGCCCGGTGACGGGATTGGCCCGTGCAGTGACGGCACCGCACGTTGGTGGCCACGGCATGTCCGCGTTCATCGACCAGTTCGGTCGTGCGAAGCCTGCTGTCCCCGCAGTGCAAGCAGTGCTGCTCGGCCACGGCGGTGGTCATCTGTACGTGTCGCTGCCGGTGCGCGAGGGTGCCCTGCACCCTGTGGTGTCCGGGCCGGTGCTCAGCCGATGACATGGAGCGGACTCTCGCGCCTGCGGCCGGGCATGTCGACAACCGCCTCTTCGACGGTGGCATAGGTCGGGATGGTTCCACTCCATCCGGCCGCGTTCAGAGCCCGGTCGACGCACACGGGCCCGTCCACGAGGCAAACCGTCATCGCGCGGCTGGCGGCACGCCGGCGTGCATGGGCCACCAGCTCCAGCCCGACCACACCCAGAAACCGCAGCCCCGACAGATCGAGGACCACGGTCCCGGCCGTCGAGGACAGCCGCGGCACCAGCAGTTCGTGCAGCCGCGGGGTGGTGCTGACGTCCAGCTCACCGG
The DNA here is from genome assembly GCF_014137975.1 of Halosaccharopolyspora lacisalsi. Lineage (GTDB taxonomy): Bacteria > Actinomycetota > Actinomycetes > Mycobacteriales > Pseudonocardiaceae > Halosaccharopolyspora > Halosaccharopolyspora lacisalsi. The sequence continues at coordinate 682,353 of NZ_JACGWZ010000002.1, forward strand.
CGACGTGGACCACGACCGCCGTGCTGGTGGGGCGCCACACGTGCAGCGCGAGATCCCGCACCGGGCCGGCCTGTTCGGCCGGATCGGCGGGGACGTATTCCGGAGCAACCGGTGTGCTCGGGGCAAACGTAGTCACGACTGCCTCCTCGAAGGCCGGGCAGCCAGAGAAAGGAACAAGCGATCCCGTGACGACATCCCTGTCACGCACTCGAAGGTCCGCGGGACAACAACCCCGAAACAGGAACCGAACACTCCGATCAGACTGGCGCGTTCGGTGATTGGGACTCTGGGGCTGTCGGCTCAACCGCTTTCATCCTACCGGGCGACGACAACCCAGTGTACTGCCAGTACGCCGCGCCGTACGCGCCCAGCCACTATCCGGATGCGAACTCCGAGCGCCGCACCGGTACCACCGCCGGAGCGGTCGAGCCCCGAATGCTGAGCGGGCCGGGGGTTTGTCGGTCGGATCGTCCCGGGCAGCCCGCAGGACGAAGCGACGGTGGGGGCCCGACCTCGCACCGAGGTGCCACGCCCGGGCCCTGTGCTCGGTCGCACGGCAAGCTGCGGCCGAACGTGCGCAGTGGCAGCTGGCACAGGCTGCCTCGGGCGGCCGGCACGGCGAGGAGAGTTGGTGCCGGCATCGGGACGGCACCCGGTTTTGGACGCATACGGTGGCCACCGCACGGCGGGCCTCGGGCGGCAGCGCGTGTGGTTTCCTCCAGATCCTTCGCGATGAGACCGAAGCCGGGGTCCACCAGCAGCGATCCAGCCGGCGGTTCAGCGACCTGTTCGACCTCACCCGGCCGGGATCGCGCTGTTCGACGAAACCGGGCACGTGCTGGACGCCAACGAGGCGCTGTCCAACCTGCTGGACTACCGGATGCAGAACTAGCCCACCACGGGAACGACAGCAGAAACCGGCGGGTGCTACTCCTCGGTACGGCGACGGCGCGGATCTGGCGTAACTCCTGGAGCTAGCTACCACGACCGGCTGGCACTGTCGGTCTCGATGAGCTGGGTCAGGTTCTGCCTGGCTTGGACGAACTCCTCGACCAGGCGGTGGACGTCGGTCTGCAATGCGCTGTAGACGGGCCACTGGTCGGGGTTGTCGAGCTGCCGGCCGCCGCTCTGCTCAACCAGCGCATGGTAGGCCCGGCGTGCCTGATCGGTGGCGTCGCCGAGTTGTTGGACCTGCTCGGTGTCGTCATCCCTGTGCACCTGGCCCGCCACACGTGCGGCCTCGGCTACGGCGGTGAGCACCGCGGCGTAGTCCGCGAGGAAATGTTCGTGCTCGTGTCGCTGCGAGGTGTCCGCGCTGCCGGCGGAGGTGAGTCCCCGTGTGGCCATGCGCAACTGCTCGGTGACACGGTCCAGTGCGTTGATGATGGTGCGGTACCCCTCGAACGAGGCCGAGCTACGCAGGAACAGACGTCGAGGGTTGAAACGCCTGGTCTCGACCGCCTGCTCCACGGCGGAACGCGCCTGGGCCACCATCCCCGGGAACTGGTTGGCCCGATGCAGCCACGCGTCCGCCTGATCCTGCTCCGGGACACCGCCCCGGATCCCCTCGGCGACGTCGGTGAGCAGATCGCACAGCGAGCGCGACAACGCGCTGATGCTGTACTGGGCGCTGCGATACCGCATCGGGGGTGCGATCACCAAGTTCGTGACCACTCCCAGTGAACAACCCAGCAGCACCAGGCCCGCGATGCTGGCCAACTGGACGAAACTCGCCGACGGCGCCCCGCTCTGGATGAACGAGGAGTAGGCGAAGAGTGCCGCCACACCCACCTGCGGGCCCTGCTGGCCGAGCTTGCGCCATCGCCCCAAGATCAGCGAGACCAGCATCAGCACGGCGAACGTCGCCGTCGCCGCCCCCAGCAACGGTGTCAACAGCCCGGCCAGCACCACTCCGACCACCATCGCACCCGCGTATCGGGCGGATTGGTCCAACGACTGCGAAATCGTCGCCTGCACCATCAACAACGCCGTGAACGGCGCGAACGTCGCCGACGGCGCCCCCAACAGATTGTGAGCGATCACCCACGCCACAGTCGCCGCGACCACACTCTTGACGATCAGCAGGAACACGTCCCGGTCAGGACCGGCGTGTCCAACAGCGCGGCGAACCAGTCCGGTCACACGGCGTAACCGAGACCGCATCCTCGTGATTCCCTCCTCGCCGTCCGTCTCACGATCTTCTCGTAACATCGATCTCCCCTCGGGCACAGGGCGGTGGGCCAAACTAAACGAGCCTCACGCGCCTCGTCACGCTTCGCTGCGCGCTGTTACACCAGCACGAACCAACCGGACACACATCGGCAACCTCGCACGCGACGCGGACATGCCGCGGCGAAAGCCAGAGCGCACCCCACTCGCACGGGTTGCCCTGGTGGAGGCGATACCCATGTGGGTCTCGTTGCTCGTACTCGAGCACCCAGCCGTCCTGCGCTGCGATGTGTTCCCGGCAGAGCGGGGCATCGCCGGTACCGGGCCGGGCCGGGATGGCCTCGCTCGAGTAAGCGGCCCTCTCGGCACTCGGCCGTACCAAGAGGACCTCGGACGGGCCGGCGCCCGGGCACCTGCCGTCCTGACACCTCGGCTACCCACCATGCGTGCGCACAACATCACCTGAGCGCTGCTTTCAGTGTGTTCCGGGAATCTCGCTGGTGGTGATCGCGCGGACGAGCTCCCGCTCCTTGACGTCGTGCTCCTGCCGGGCCGTGACCAGCCGGGCAAGCGCCTCCCGGCGGGGAATTTTGTCGCGTTCCCCGGGATGCCGAGGGCTTCACCGGTCTCGGTGCGGGTTGCGATCGCCCCAGCGCACAGTAGTTGTCATGCTCGTCGGTGAACGGCAGGAAACCCATCACGGCTGCCGATGTCGAGTCCGCGGGCCTTCGGCGCGTAGCGCGGCTGTCGCTGGTCGGTGGTGGTCACGTCCGCGATCCGGAAAGCCTGCTGATGCCGGTGAGCGGCGCCACCGTGTCACCGGCGAGCAGTTCCCGGGCCATGTGGGCCAGCGAGGTGGCCAGTTCCGCCCGGAGATCGTGTCCCGCATGTGCCCACCTCGCCGCAGGTCCGACGTATCCGCACTAAAGGCAGCAGGCCACGATCGACACGAGTGGGTGAGATCCGTAGGGTCGGTGATGGCTGGTTGAGCAGCAGCTAGCGTACCGACCGCTTGAGGTCACCGTTGTTGCGTGCTCCCACCACTATCCGAAACCCACGGTAGCGGGGTTGACCATTTCCTTCTCGGGCCTCTCGCTGGGTCTTCCGCCTCCTCGCGCTGCGAGCCGAGGCTTTCGACGAATAGGAGCCATCGCGTGCTCACGTCAACACCGTTCACCGACCACCCGGCCATCGCCCCGGACGCCGAGTCCGTTGCCGATGGCGGACCAACCCCCACACCGGCAGCAGCACGGTCGGCGTTGCTGCTGCGCATGAACTTCTCGGATCCGCAGCTGGCAGTGCTGACCATGGCCGGCGACCTGGATACCGCGACCGCGCCGCGGTTGGCCGAGCTGCTGTGGTCGCGGTTGTCGACCAAACTGCCCGCGATCGTGCTCGACCTCAGCGGGTTGACGTTCCTCGGCGTCGCCGGTCTGGAGCTGCTGGCCAGCGCTCACGCCTACGCCGGCCACCGAGGCATCAGGCTGGTCGTGGTCAACCACACCCGCACCGTCGACCGGGCCTTGGCCGCCGGCGGGCTCGATACCACCCTGTCCTGCTTCGCCACCGCAGCCGACGCCCGCGCCGCCACCGTGAGCGCGCCCGCGGAAGTGGCCACAGCCGGCAGGAGCGTACCTTCGCCGCGTCCCCCGTCCTGCCGATGACCTGACTGCCCCCTCTTCCGCCGCCACCGTGACATCCCGTTGTCGGGACGGATCGGTCCGGAAAAGAGAGCCCCCAACACGGGAATGGACTTGTACGGCTGACGAGACCCGCCCGGCCGCGGCGAAGTGCGGCCCCAGCTCGCGCCGTGCGTTCCCACCACGGGCCCGGGAGTGAGTTCTGGGAGCCGTACCCGCAGTGTGCTCGGCTGACGAGCCGAGAACCCGGGACGGGCGACCGCGAAACCGGGCACCGCGTACCCGCGAAACCGGGCACCGCGTGCCCGCGAAACCGGGCACCGCGTGCCCGCGAAAGGAGCCGTCCTTGACCACCCGCCACATCGCCCCCGGCCTCTTCGCCGGCTGGCAAGTCACCAACCCCGACGGACAGCACACCGCCCACATCACCGGCACCCGGCAAGACGCCGTCGAGTGCGCACACCGCCAGGTCAACGCCCTCGGCGGCGGTCACGTCCTCCTCGACGAGGACGACGAACCGTGAGGCACGGCAACCCTCGGCGGGACACCGAAGCGACCGACCACCCACGCGGCCTCACTCACCAGCGCTGATCACACCGCTTCGACGATCGCACCGGGTCTGCTCACGGTCATCTCGATCATCTTCTTCGTGCTGATCACGTCCGTGCAGCCCCAGTCGACGACCTACAGACCAGGAACCCCGGTGCTACTGCTGAGGTGATCACGTTCGGGGCCCTGCTCGTGTTCGTCTACATCGCGGTGGGCCAGGTCCGCCCGAGTGCCGCTGTGGGGACGCTCCAGCATCTGGCGTTGCGGGCGCGGGAAGCACAGCAGTCCCTGCCTGCCGGCCCGCTGCCGCACGCACTTCCAGCTGCCCGACGACGCCCCCTCGTCGCCGAGGTCACCGCCGAACGGGTCGGTCATGTCGTCCACATCGACGGCCAGCGGACGCTCCGCGACCTGAACCGCGTGGCCGGACGGGTGGAGATCGAGTTGCGGGTGGGCACGGCCGAACACGTGGTGCCCAGCGGCCTGCTGGCCGAGGTCCGCGGCGACGACAGCCTGGAACGAGGACTGCTGGTCGATGCTGTCCTCGACGCGCTCACCGGCATCATCGCCACCTCCGGACAATCCGGGGAATGCGCCCGCTACCGGCGCGTCATGATGAAGGACTCGATCGTCGTCGCCGAGGTCGACACCGGTGCTCGGGTTAGGGACCGCTGCCCGATCGACCACCACCGCAGCGCCGGCACCGCTGGACGCGGACCCGGCGGCGACGCTCGGAAACGACTTGTGGGACTCGGCACAAGGGCGTGGCCACGGTGTTTGTCGGTTGACCATCGCGGGCATCCCGAAGGCATCAGGCGACGGTTGAGCAGCTAGCCCGCAGCGGATCGATACGTACGTGAGGTCACCACCCGAGCGGAGAGCGAAGCTTCTCCCGAAGCCTCCGAGCGCCTCTCCAACGCGCTGGTGACTTCACGGCCTTTGGATGGCGACGATGAGTGAGATCGACGGCGAACCGGAAATGCTCCAACCCTGCGACGAATGGCGAGAGCTGATCGTGGCCGCCGACGCGGCCGGCCGATGGGCGGCCCGCCAACTGGCTCGACGCTGTTCGGCTTGGCACCTGGGTCGGCTCGGCAGCGTAGAAATCCACGTCGAACCCCTAGACTCGCCCGTGGCGGCCTGGCTGCACAGCACCGGGCAGGCCGTCGCCACCGAGGCCAGCACCGGCGTGCTCATCCCCTGCACCATCACCGCCGCCGACCTGGATCCCGCCGAGGACACCGCGAGCAAGGCCCGCTCACTGCTGGTCGCTCATGCCTACGCCGTGGCCTACTGCTCCCTGCTGGCCGACGAAGCCGGCGTCGCCGCCGAGATCCGCATCGTGCCCGACTCGATGCCGCAACAACCCCACCCGGCGCGCACCGCGCATACGTCCACCACGCGTTCACCGCTCGGCAATGGCGGCCGCCCCGCTCTCCAGCAGTGACCTCACCGCTCATCGAGGCTTCCCGCTACGGGACCGGCCACTCGGAGGCGTGGTACCGGACTCCGTTGTGCGGGGACGGACACGCGGGATTGGCGCAGGTCAGCGCGATCATGTAGGCGTCGGTGCGTTCGCTGTGAAACAGGAACCCCAGGTACAGGGCGTCACCGACGTGGTAGTCGCCGGATCCGCACCCACGGCAGGACGACCCGGCGTGGCGGAGCTGGGCGAGCACCTTGCTCCGCTGCTCGTCGGTCAACACCGTGGCCTCGGGGCGAGCCGACCGAACCGGACTCATCAGATCTCCACGTTCTTGTCGAAGTACACGTTGTCCTCGCGCCATCCCCCCATGCCCTTGCCGATGGCCGAGTAGTCGGAGACGAATTCGACGCGTTCGATCCACTTGGCCATCTTGAAGCCCACCTGGGTCTCCAGCCGCAGGCGCAGTGGAGCTCCGTGCTTGAGGGGAAGCGGGGCCCCGTTCATCTCGTAGGCCAGCAGGGCCTCGGGGTGCCATGCCAAACTCAGGTCGATGACCTCGTAGAACCGTCCCGTTCCCGGGGCGCTCGGCTCGTCGCGGCCCGTGTCCTGCATCGTCAGCAGGCACACGTAGCGCGCCTGCGGCAGTGGTTCGACCAGCTCGACCAGATCCCGCATCGGCAGACCACCCCACTCCCCGATGCTCGACCACCCCTGGATGCAGTTGTGCAACACGCGCTGGTTCTGCTGCTCGCCCAGCTCGCGCAGTTGCTCCAGGGACAGGGTCATCGGGCTGCGCACCAGGCCGCCCACCTCCAGGGTCCAGTCCGTGAAGTCGTGCGCGGCCATGATCTTGTAGTGATCGGTGTCGGGTGGCTTGCCGTTGACCCGGTGCTCGTCGGAAAGCTTGGCCGCCGAGTAGTCCTGCTTGGAGACCAGGGGCCTGAGCAGTACCTTGCGCACGCCCGTGACCACCGCACCGAGCACACGCTGCACCGCGCGCGGGCGTTTGAGGGCCATGACCGTCGCGGCGACGTGCACCAGCACGATCGCGGCGACGATGACCAGTGACCACGCGATCGCCCAGCGCGGGTCCCGCACTCGGCCGAAAATCATCAGGGCGTTGAGCTGGCCCCATCCCCAGAGCCCGACCATGATCAAGTGCACGGCGATGAATCCGACGAAGGCGAGCAGGCCGAAGAAGTGCAGACTGCGGGCCGCCTGCCTGCCACCCCACAGTCGGACGTAGCGCGGAAACCTCGCCTCGACGGCGGGCGACTGGGCGGCACCGGTCAGGATCTGAAACGGTGCCAGCAGGAAGATGACCGCGGCGTAGGACAACTTCTGGATCGCGTCGAAGGGCTGTCCCGGCAACAGCGGCGGCAGGTCGAAACTCAGGTAGGTGAGCAGATCGTTCCAGGCCGTGGGGAAAATCGACCACGAGTACGGGACGTAACGATGCCACTGCCCCGTGACGAACAGCAGGACGTAGTAGACCAGACCGGTCGCGATCCAACCGATCACGCTGAGAAAGTGCCAGTGCCTGCCCATGCCGAGGTTCTTGTGGCCGGGCAGCGAGAGCACGGGCGAATAGCTCTCCTCCTCGTCCAGGGTGTCGTAGAGCTTGTCGGTGGGCATGTCCAACCGGGTGAACCTCGCCCACTCGGTACCGGGTCTGCTGTCGTTGCGCCAGTAGAGCTTGGGGTGGGTGGCCAGGACTTCGATACCGCTACGGATGAGCAGCGTGACGAACAGGACGTTGACCCAGTGCTCGATCCGGAGCCACACGGGAAAGTCGAGCTGCAACGCGCACCTCCTTGCCTGCCTCCCGGTCAGCTGTGCCACCGCCGCCGCTGCGGCACGGCGATGTTCATGCCGGTGAGCACGGAAAAGTGCAGGACCAGGAACAGCACCGCGAACACCATGCCCGCGGTGCCCACCGGCTCGTTCCACCGGCCCACCAACTGCGGTACTCCGGGAAGCCCGGCCGTGCGGCCGGCGACGTACATCCCGAGCGATGCCGCCGACACCAGGCTGCCCAGCCCCCAGCCGACCCGCACCAGGACGGGAGCGCGCACCGCGACCATGCCGGCCGATGCCGCCAGCGCACCGAGAACGACCAGCACGAAGTAAGCGTCGAGATAAGCCGGGCGACCGACACCGTCGACGAGGCGGTGCAGCCGGATGGCCGCGACCCCCGCCAGCAGCACGATCCCCGAGGCCGTGGTCACTCGCGGAGCGTTGATGGCGAAGTATCGGTAGAAGGAAAGAAGCTTACCGACTCCCGCCCGGGCCAATAGCGTTGTCATCGGCTGTCACCACGTTCGACCGCACGCACCTGTTGATCTGTCGCAGCATGAAACTACCTCCGAGGCAGTGCGACCGCATCTCGTTCACGGTCGCCACGCGAGCGGTGATCTCGCCGAGGAACCCCTTCGTCTCCGTCCGGGGGAGTTCGGGCGTCCCCCGGGAAAAGTTTCGGCCCCGCCGGTCGGGGCTCGCTCCCCACCGGCGGGGCCGGAAGAAAGCTCGAAGAGCCGGAGCGGCTCTTCGAGCTCGGTCACTCGCTGAGTGGTCACTCGGTGAGTTCGAGGAGGTCCTCACCGGTGCCCTGGAAGCGGTTGATATCGGTGTAACCGCTGATACCGGGCACGTGCCCCTTGTTGGTGTACTGCCAGAAGGTGTACTTGTCCCAACCACCGAAGAGGTCCGGGTTGTCCACGCCGTAGGAGGCCATCCACAGCGGGTTGTCGTCGAAGGCGTGCGTACCACCCATGCACTGGCTCCAGAAGGACGTGCTGCTGTAGATGATGCCCTCCTGGCCGGTGCGTTCCTTGACCCTGTCGAGGAAGCGCTGCGTCCAGGCACCCAACTGCTTCGGGCTCTTGCCGTAGCAGTTGTCACCGGAGGAGGAAACCTCCATGTCGAGGACGGGGGCCAGGGACTCGCCCTTGGCCGAGGAGCCCATCGTGTTCATCAGCCGGTCGGCCTGGGCGACCGCCGAGGTGGTGGGGCGACCGAAGTGGTAAGCGCCCGCGACCAGACCGGCTTGCTTGGCTCCGTTGAACTGCTCGTTGAACATCGGGTTCGTGAAGCTGGTGCCGTCGGTGGCCAGTACGAAGGCGAACTTCTGGCCCGAGGCGGCGACCTCGTTCCACTGGATGTTGCCGTTGTGGTTGGACACGTCGATACCGGTGGGGTTCACACCGATCTGCTTCGCGCGCCGCTCCGAGTGGTCGTCGGAGTCCGCCTTCGGTGCGAAGGCACCGGCCTTGGGCTGAGACGCACCGGAACGAGCCTTCGGCTGAGGTTCGTCCGCCGGGTCCTGGCCGGGCACGGGCTTCGCCGCCAACGCCTGGGTGTGCGCCGCGGTATCGACCTTGCCGGTGTTATCGGTGGATCCCACGCTGCCGACCACGATGGCCACGAGGCCGAACACGGCCGCCGCGGAACCGGCCTGCATCAGCCGCATCCGCCGGGTCGAGCCTTGCCCGGCCCCGATGGAGGGCAGTTTCGCGCGGAGGGCCGCCAACGGCGGTCCCAGCTTGCGCTGGACTCGCTGCAGGTACGGATCGGCCCACTGCCGGGCGCGCTGTACGTGGGGTGCGGCGCGATCCTGCACGCGCCGCGCGTAGGGCGCGACCCGCTCACGGGCACGCCGGGCGTACGGGGCGGCCCACTCCTGGGCACGCCGGGCGTACGGGGCGGCCCACTCCTGGGCACGGCGCAGCTGGGTGGCGGCCCACTGCCACGCGCGGCGCAGGGCGGGCTCCAGGTTCGAGCGTGCTTGCCGCATCAGCCGAAGGCCCTCACGGGCGAAGCGCCGCAGGTACGGCACCAACCACGCCCAAAGACGGCGCACCAGCAGAACGAGCCGCTGCGCGGCGGGCTGCACGCGCTTCATCGTCGAGCGCACGGCGCCATCGACCGCGTGACGCCGGCGATTCGCGCTCTTGTCCTCATTGTGAGCTGAGTCGTACTGTTCGGAACGTGCCGGCTCGGGGGAACCGGAGTTACGGGGTTCTTGCTCGGGGGGTTCGGGGTTATTGGGGGACGACATCACTTTCCCAAAATCCACTACTGAACGTGCAGCACGCATGGCGGCAAATACGGGGGTGACTACCCAGATTGGGTCTTGTTGATCACCAAAACCGCGCTCTCGCACACAGCAGGTAACCAAGCGTGGCTGCAACGGCCCGAAATTGTGAAGGAAGCCACACGTCAGGGCCGATCAGAACTCGTCAGACGTCGTGGTGGATCTCGACGAGATGATGTTCGACCGGGACGGCCGGACGTTCGGCGTGACAGGTGAGCACGCGCTCGGGTGGTGCGGAGCGAGTGCTCACCCGCACCCGGTAACGACCGCCTTCCGGAGCGGTGAACACGGCTTCGGTGTCGTCGCCGTCGCGGTGGGACGACACGAGCGGGAGTTCGTCGACGCCGCGGATGTCGGTCCGGCTGCGCAACAGACATTCCGCGGCTTGGACGGCGAAACCGTAGGCGGTACGTCCCCGCAGGTACCGGGGATCGACCTCGCCACGCTCGTAGGCCTGCGCGAGGGCGACGACCTCGTCCGGCGGCACGCGTCCGTAGTAGAGCCCGTGCGGCAGCACGACGAGGTTGCCGGCGAAACGGTCCCCACCGATGTGCGAGACCTCCCAGGTCCGGTCCGGCAGTTTCGCGGCCAGCGCCCGTACCACCGGCCGCCCCAGCTCGGCGCAACAGGGATCGTGCCGCCCCTGGGTACAGACGAGGTAAAGCGGTTCCGCCACCGGCCGCAGGCCGGGAGACTCCCCCCGAGCCAGCGCACTCAGGTCGAGGTCGAGCACTTGCTCGGGATCGTCGAGCCACGCCTGCTGCACCCAGCCCTCACCCGGCCCGGTACGGGCGAGAAAGCAGTTCCGGACACCCGGCGGCGCGGGACTCCGGCGCTCCGCGCGCCGGATGAGCAGGACGCGCAACCGCAGCTTCCGGCACATCTCGTTCAGCCGGGTCGTCAGCGACTCGCCGATCCTGCAGTCGCGCAGCGCGTCGGCTCCCCACGGACCGGGCTCCTCGAGCAGCACCCAGCCGTGGACCGTGGAGGCGGTGCCGTGCAGCGACTCGTTCAGGGACAGGCTCCGCGCCTGGCACCGCGTCGCCGCCTCACTCATCGACGACCTCGAGCAGGCCCTCCCGCACGAGCCGCCGCAGCAGGACGAGGCGACTCTCCCGGTCCAGGTGCTGTTCGAGATCGGCCACGGTCATCGTCGGGACGGCCGCGATCTCGCGCATCGCCGGCTCCACCCACTCGGGAACGCGCAGCTCCCGATCGCCGAGCAGCACCCGGAGCCGACCGTCCGCGGCGGTCCTGAACTCGCAGACCGCCCCCGGACGCCGCCGCAGTCGTCCGGGGTCGTCGAGCGCGCTCAGGCGCATCCGGTCGGTCAGTCCGCCCCGCAGCAGCGCGGGGCGATCGGTGAGGAATCGGTCGGCGAGGTCCTCGGCGACGTGGTGGGCGTCCACCTTCGCCAACCGGGTGCCCACCTCCTCGAGATGTTCGCCGAGCCGTGCGGCCAGCTCCCCGGGCGCGTGGGGGAAACCCACCGGCAGCGGGGTGTCCATTTCGGGATCGTCGAGCACGTGGGCCAGGGCACGCTCCAGAACCCGGCGCCATCGCGTCGGGTGGATTCCGACCGTGAGGTGCCCGGACAGGGTGTGCTGCGTGTGGGCCGCGTGCGGAGTTCCGGTCGGCAGGTACACGGCGGTTCCCGGCTCCAGCTCGACGTTGTCCGGTTCTCCCTCGGCCGTGTCGCCCTCCGACCAGATTCGCCACGTCTTGGTGCCGAAGGCCTGCAGCACGAACACGTCGTGGGTGTCGCTGTGCGGACTGAACCCCTGCGAGTTCGGCGGCGTGACGTAGGCGTTGACCTGGCACTGGTGCCCCAGCTCCAGCTCCAGGTCCCGGCAGAAGCGCAGCAGCGGAGGCCAGTAGCGCTGCATGCCCTGCACCACGAGAGTCGCCCCCTGCTCCACGGCGTCGAACACGCGCGCCGGATCGGCGAGACCGGACATCGGTGCGGAGCCGATCCGGGCCGAACGCGTGTACTCCGAGGCCGGCAGCGTGCTGCCGTCCCGAACGAGCCGGAACGCCGGTGTCCGCAGCCCGTGCTCGGCCACCAACCGGTCGACGTCGTCGAGACTGAGCAGGTCGGCGAAACCCTCCGCGCCGGGGCCGTGCACGAGAACGCGCCGTCCCCAGAACCGGCGGGCGAAGTCATCGACATCGCCGACGCACCGCCGCAGCGGCTGCTCGTCCGCGGCGCCGTCAGGAGTCCCGCGAATCACCGGTGTCCTGTGCGTCCGTGTCGCCGCCCTGATCGGTGCCGTCGGCGTCCTGGGCGTCGGTGTCGGCGTCCTGCGTGTCGGCGTCCTGCGTGTCGGCGTCCTGCGTGTCGGCGTCCCGAGCACGGGGGACCTCGCCACTGGCGCTCACGGTTTCCATGTCCTCGTCGCGCAACGAGCGACTCGTTCCCTCATCCATGACGACCTCCCTGTTCGCGGGAGCGAGTGTGCCACGCCACTCCCTGCCATGCCGGTCGAAGAGGTTCTCGAGCACCGAGCTCGTGCCGCGCGAACTGCGAGGCCCTCGTGCGTCGGTTAGGTTCACCAGCGACGTCGTGGAGATTTCCGGTCCCACGAATCGGAAGCTCGTTGTGAATCGGTCGGGAGGCACGTTGGCGAGCTCGGCGGAGTGGGGTCTCGGATGAGTCCGCCGGCGACGATCGTGCTGGCGGAGGCGGCCACTCCCGCCGACCTGCTGGCGGCCCGCACCCAGATGGCGCTGTCCCTGGGCTGGCACATCGTGCTCGCCTGCTTCGGGGTGGGGATGCCCGCGGTCGCGGTCTTCGCCGAGTGGCGCGGCAACCGCACCGGCGACGGGACCTATCTGCTGCTGGCCCAGCGATGGGCCAAGGCGATGGGGGTGCTGTTCGCCGTGGGGGCGGTCTCGGGCACGATCCTGAGCTTCGAGATGGGGGTGCTGTGGCCGGGCCTGATGAACACCTACGGGCAGGTGATCGGCCTGCCGTTCACCCTGGAGGGCTTCGCGTTCTTCATCGAGGCGATCTTCCTGGGGATCTACCTCTACGCGTGGGACCGGCTGCCACCACGGGTGCACGTGCTGAGCGGCATCCCGGTGTGCGTCGCCGGAGTCGCCTCGGCCTTCTTCGTCGTCACCGCCAACGCCTGGATGAACCAGCCGCGCGGGTTCGACATGGACAACGGCAGGGTCGTGCAGGTCGATCCGTGGGCGGCGATGTTCAACCCGGCCGCGTGGCCGCAGACCACACACATGATCATCGCGGCCTTCATGGTGACCGGGTTCGGCATGGCCGCCGTCTACGCGGTGGCCATGCTGCGCGGCAGGCGTGATCGCTACCACCGGCTCGGCTTCCTGCTGCCGTTCACGCTCGGGGCAGCGCTCACCCCGGTGCAGATCGGTGTGGGCGACTGGGCGGCGAAGTTCCTCGCCGTGAACCAACCGATCAAGCTCGCCGCGATAGAGGGCATCTACGAGACGACCCGCAACGCTCCCCTCCACATCGGCGGTTTCTACTCGCAGGGCGAGATGCACTACGCGATCGAGATTCCCAGCGGGCTGTCGCTGCTGGCCCACTGGGACCCCGACGCCCGGATCCTCGGGCTCGTCACGGCCGCGGCGGCCGACCGACCACCGATCAACATCGTGCACTGGGCGTTCCAGATCATGGTGGCGATCGGCTTCGCGCTGCTCGTGCTCGGTGCGTGGTTCGGCTTCGTGTGGTGGCGGCGCCGGGACCTGCCGCGCAACCGCGTGTTCCTCGGCGCCGCCGTCGCCGCGGGGATCGCCGCACCGCTGGCGGTGGAGTTCGGCTGGATCACCACCGAGGTCGGACGCCAGCCGTGGATCGTGTGGGGCCGGATGCGCACCGCCGAGGCCGTGACCCCCGTACCCAACCTCTACGGAGGACTGCTGGCCGTGGCGGTGGTCTACCTCGTGATGACCGTGGCCACCATCTACGTCCTGCGCCGGCTCGCCCGGGCGCCCCTGGCACCCCAGGAACACGACGAGGAGCCCCCATGAGCCTCGCGGACTGGATGATCGGGGTGATGTGGGTGGGGCTGACCGCCTACGTACTGCTCGGCGGGGCCGACTTCGGTGGCGGCTTCTGGGACCTGCTGGCCGGCGGCACCCGGCGCGGAGCCGACCAACGCGCCCTCATCAATCACTCGATCGGCCCGGTCTGGGAGGCCAACCACGTCTGGCTGATCTTCGTGATCGTGCTGTGCTGGACCGGGTTCCCCGAGGTGTTCGCCTCCGTGTCCTCCACGATGTACATCCCACTGACGCTGGTGGCCCTGGGCATCATCGCCCGCGGCGCCGCCTTCGCCTTCCGCAAGGCCAGCACCGAGCTGGGACACCGGCGCGCCTACGGAGCCGCCTTCGCGCTGTCCTCGGTGCTGACCCCGTTCTTCCTGGGCACCGTGGCCGGCGGAATCGCGTCCGGCAGAACCCCCCTGGGCATCGCCGCCGGTGACCTCGTCACCAGCTGGGTCAACCCCACGTCCTTCCTCGGAGGTGTGCTGGCCGTGACGATCTCGGCCTACCTCGCGGCGGTGTTCCTGTGCGCCGACGCCCGCCGCGAGGAGGCCACGGCACTGGCCGAGACCTTCCGGCGCAAGGCACTTTGGACCGCTGCGGGCACCGGCGTGATCGCCCTCGTCGGTATCGCGGTGCTGTACCTCGACGCCCCGCTGCTGTACGCGGGACTCGTCGGCGAGGGCCTCCCTCTGATCATCGTCTCGGCACTGGGCGGTGTCGCCTCGCTGGGTCTCCTGCTGCTGCGCCACTACCTGATGTCCCGGATCGCCGCGTCGATCGCCGTCACCGCCCTGCTGTGGGGCTGGGCGGTCGCGCAGTACCCGGTCGTGCTGTTCCCGGACACCACGATCACCGAGGTCGCCGCGCAGCCCGACGTGCTGTGGGTGAGTCTGGTCGTCACGCTCGTGGGGGCGCTGCTGCTGTTGCCCTCGCTGTGGTGGATGTTCAGCCTGTTCCAGCGCCCCTCGCCGGAGGGGGCGAGCACCGAACCTCCGTGACCGGCCCCGAGGTTTAGTGCCGCACCACCCGAGGGGATCCCCCGGGCACGAGCAGTCCGCGTGCGGAGGTGAGTCCCCTGAGGATCGTGGGATCGGCGGCGCCGCCGGAGCGGCCGGACGACGTGATCGTAGCCCTGCGGAAGGCACTGCACGCCGGGGAGCTGGAGCTCCCGCTGCCCGGGCGGGGCGACACCGCACGACGGTGGTCGGGACTGTGCGAACACGGGCGGCGGGACCTGTCGTTGGCTCGCCTGGTCGAGGGGCACGCGGACGCCGTGGCCATCCTGCACGAAGCGGGAAACAAACCGGAACCGAACGCCCTCTACGGCGTGTGGGCCTCGCGCGCGTCCGGCAAGGGCGCCGTACTGCGCGGGACGGGAACGAACACCGTGCTGACCGGTACCGTTCCCTTCTGCTCGGGCGCCGACGTGCTCGACCGAGCCGTGATCGCGGCCCGACCGGAAGACGCGCGGGACGCGGCGGAGGACGTCCTGATCGAGATCCCCCTGCCCGATCCCAGGGTGCGTGCGCTGCCGGACACCTGGAACGCCGGCGGAATGGCGGCTTCCCGGACACGGGACGTGGAGCTCACCGACATCCCCGTCGGCGAGAACGAGCGCATCGGGGCACCCGGTTTCTACACGGCACGACCGGGATTCCACCTGGGTGGTGCGGGAGTCGCTGCGGTCTGGCTGGGTGGCGCGGCCGGCGTTCACGACCGGGTTCTCGACCACCTCGTGCGCCGCGAGCCCGACGAACACCAGCTCGCTCACCTCGCGGCGATGCACCTCGGCCTCGTGGCCTCGGACAGCACGCTGGCCGGCGCGGCCGCCGACGTGGACGCACCTCGAACCGATTTCGACCCGGCCGACGTCGCCGCCGTCTGCCGCTCGACCGTGGAACGCGCCGCATGCGAAGTGCTGGCGCTGGCGCCTCGGATCACCGGCCCCGGGCCGCTGAGCAGGGACGTCGCCTTCGCCCAGCGCCTGTCCGACCTGGAAGTCTACGTACGTCAGCACCACGGTGAACGGGAGCTCGCCGAGCTGGGCGGGAAGCTGGTACGGGCCAGCAGGACAGGAGTCCGGCCGTGAGCCCGAACCCCTCCCCCGTCACCTCCGAGCCCGAGTGGCTGGAAACGCTCGCCCGCTGCGATGCGGGGCCGCCGGACACGGCGGCGTGGTCGCGAGCGGCCGTCATCGCGGCACACCCCGACGACGAGTGCCTGGCGCTGGGTGGTTTCCTCCAGGCTCTCCGAGCGCACGGGGTGGAGGTGCGCATCATCGTGGCCACCGACGGAGAAGCCGCTTTCCCCGGTCTCGACGCCGTGGCGCGAACGCGGCTGGCCCGGGAACGCAGGCGGGAACTGCACGCAGCCGTGCGGGCGCACGGGCTGGGACGGGTGCCGGTGACCTGGCTGGGCCTGCCGGACTCCGGACTCGCCGAGGCCGAGCGGGAGCTGGTAAGTAGCTTACGGCCGCTGCTGGCCGCGGTCGACGCGACCGTGGCACCGTGGCCGCTGGACCCCCATCCCGATCACCGGGCCATCGGCCGCGCCACCGCTGCCGCCACACCGCTGAGCGCGCGGTTCTGGTCCTACCCCGTCTGGATGTGGCACTGGATGCGTCCGGACGAGGCGGAGATCCCGTGGCAACGCGCCGCCGTGCAACGACTGTCCCCGGAACAACGCGCGCGCAAGTCCGCGGGACTGGCCGAGTTCACCTCCCAGCTCTCCCCGGCCCCCGACGGAGGAGAGCCCGTCCTGCCCCCACAGGTGCTGGCGCACTTCGACCGCGATGTCGAAGTGCTCTTCGAGGAGTCACCGTGAACAGCACGCCGTTAGCGCGCTTCACCGAGCTCTACGAAGCGCGACCCGACCCGTGGAACACCACGACGTCCTGGTACGAGCAGCGCAAAAGGAACATGGCGATGGCCTGCCTGCCGCGCCCCACCTACTCCGTGGCCCTCGAACCGGCTTGCGGAACCGGGGAGCTCACCAGCGCGCTGGCGTCCCGCTGCGGTAGCGTGCTGGCCTCCGACGGACTGGACACCGTCGTGGAGTACGCCCGGCGACGACTCCGGCCGCACCCCCGGGTGAGCGTGAGTCGCCGCCGGCTTCCCGAGGAGTTCCCCGCTGATCCGGCGAGTGCGGACCTGGTGGTGCTCAGCGAGATCCTGTACTACTTCGACGGTTCCGACCTCGATGCCGTGCTGGAATCGTCGTGGCGCGCGCTGCGTCCCGGCGGTGATCTACTCGCCGTGCACTGGCGTCCCCGGGCTCACGACGCCCCGACCTGCGGTGAGTCCGTGCATCACCACCTGCGGGCACGCCGCGGGTGCGAGTGGTTGGTGAGCCTTCAGGACCCCGATTTCCTCGTCGACGTGCTGAGGCTGCGTTGAGCGGCCCGGTCAGGGCGGTCGGCGTCGTGGTACCGGCGCACGACGAACAGGACCTGTTACCGGAGTGCCTGGACAGCCTCGCCGGATCCCTGAACCACGTGCGCGAGGACGTGCGCACGTGCGTGTGCGTGGTGGCCGACCGGTGCACGGACGCCACCGAGTCCCGGGCGCTGGCCCGCGCCGGCCGTTTCGGCGATTTCACGCTGTTGTCCCAATCCGCTGCCACCGATCTCGGCACGGTGCGCAATCTCGGTGCTTGGCGGGTGTTGCACGCACTGTCCCCGCTCGCGCCGGAGGAGATCTGGCTGTTGCACACCGACGCCGACACCGTCGTCCCGTCCGGGTGGGTCTCGACCCAGTTGCGCTACGCCGAACGGGGCGTCCACGCCGTGGCGGGACGAGCGGTGATTCGCCGCTGGACGAGCACGGCCGCGTGGGCCCGACAGCGCTACGAGGCACTGGTCGCGGACCGGGTCTTCGCCGAACACCACCATCACGTCTACGGGGCCAATCTCGGTGTGCGCGCGGACGTGTTCGTCGCGTCCGGAGGGTTTCCCGCTGTGTCCGCAGGAGAGGACCACGCGCTGTGGCACCGACTCGTGGGAGCC
Organism: Halosaccharopolyspora lacisalsi; assembly: GCF_014137975.1. GTDB lineage: Bacteria > Actinomycetota > Actinomycetes > Mycobacteriales > Pseudonocardiaceae > Halosaccharopolyspora > Halosaccharopolyspora lacisalsi. The sequence goes on from NZ_JACGWZ010000002.1 coordinate 700,259, forward strand.
GGGCGGACCACCCTGCAACCGAACGAGATGCCGGTGTTCACCAGTTCCCGAACCCGGGGGCGCGCGCCCGGTGGACTCGCCACGCTGCTGCACGAACTGTCCACCCGCGACCACGACGATCCCCTCGGAATGACCACGGCGTTTGGAAACCCCGCCGGTGGGTAAGGCTGCGGGTATGCGCCCGTTTTCCGCACTGGACCGCATCCCCGAGACGCCCTGGTTGGACAAACCCGCGAGCGCGTTGCGAAAAACGGTGTTCAAGCTGCTCGGGAGGCGGAAGCCACGCGACGTGCTGCACGGCGTGTGGCTGGGCCATCCCCTGCACCCGATGGTGGTGCAGGTTCCCGTGGGGGCGTTCCTCTCCGCCGGTGTGGTCGATGCGCTGCCTCACCGGGGTCGGGGCGAGCGGCGGGCCGCTGAATCGCTGATCAGGGTCGGGCTGCTGGCCAGCCTCCCGGCCACGCTGTCCGGGGCCACCGACTTCGCACACGGCCACGAGGAACAGCAGCGCACCGGTCTGGTGCATGCCGTGGCCAACGGCATCGCGCTGACGAGCTACCTGTTGTCGCTGCGGTGGCGAGCCGTCGGGGCCGAGCGCGCGGGGAGGGCGGCCGGCTGGGCGGGACTGCTCATGACGACGGCGGGCGGACTGATGGGCGGACATCTGTCGTACCACCAGTCCACAGGCGCCAACCACGCCGACGCGGTCCCGCACATCGCCCCGGACGGCTGGACCGATCTCGGTGCCTTCGACGAACTGCCGGACCGGATTCCGACCAGGAGAACGGCGGGCGAGGTCCCCGTCGTGGTCCTGCGCGACGGCACGGCCCTGCACGTCCTGGCCGACCGGTGCAGCCACGCGTCGGGGCCGCTGCACCAGGGGACGGTGTCGTGGTCGGCGGAAGGGTCGCCGTGCCTGGAATGCCCCTGGCACGGCAGCGTTTTCCGAGTCTCCGACGGCAGCGTGGAGCACGGCCCCGCGACGGCACCGCAGCCGGGTTTTCACGCCCGCGTCGTCGACGGTCGAGTGCAGGCCGTGGTGCGTCACTTCCCCGGCGTCCCCGCAGGTGGCTGAGGCTGGGCGGGGTCGCCACGACTTCCCGAAAATCGTGTTCCGCCCCGGGGTGGAACACCAGCCGGCACGGACAAGGAGCTTCGCGTGGCCATCGCAACGGTCAACCCGGCGACGGGTGAGCAACTGCGCTCTTTCGACGCGCTCACCGACGAGGAGCTGGATCTCGCACTGCAGCGGTCCGTCGACGCGTTCGACGACTACCGGGCGACCTCCTTCGAGTACCGTTCGGCCCTGCTGCACCGCGCCGCCGAGATCCTCGACGACGAGGCCGACGAGCTGGGCCGCATCGCCACCACGGAGATGGGCAAGACCCTGAGCGCGGCGGTGGCCGAGGTGCACAAATGCGCGAAGGGGTGCCGCTGGTTCGCCGACCACGCCCGGGAGATGCTGGCCGACGAGCCCTGGCCGATCGAGGGAGCCCGGGTCTACACCCGCTACGAACCGCTCGGTCCGGTACTGGCGGTCATGCCGTGGAACTTCCCGTACTGGCAGGTATTCCGGTTCGCCGCCCCGGCACTGATGGCGGGCAACGTCGGGCTGCTCAAGCACGCCTCGAACGTCCCCCAGGCGGCACGCGCGATCGAGGACGTGCTGCGCCGGGCCGGCTTTCCCGAGGGGGTGTTCCAGACACTGCTCATCCCGTCGTCGAAGGTCGACAGCGTCATCGACGACGACCGGGTGCGCGCGGCGACGCTGACGGGCAGCGAGCCGGCGGGCCGCCAGGTCGGTGCCACCGCCGGACGCAACGTCAAGACCAGCGTGCTGGAACTCGGTGGCAGCGACGTGTTCATCGTGATGCCCTCGACCGACCTGGAGGACACGGTTTCCCACGCGGTGACCTCGCGATTGCTCAACAACGGCCAGTCCTGCATCAACGCGAAGCGGTTCGTGGTCCACACCGACGTCGCCGACGAGTTCACCCGCCTGATGGTCGAGCGAATGGAGACGGTGCGGGTCGGCGACCCGACCGACTCCGGCACCGATCTCGGCCCGCTGTCCTCCGCCGACGCGGTGAGCACGCTCGACAAGCAGGTCCGCGACACCGTCGCGGCCGGCGGGCGGCTGCTGACCGGGGGCGAGCCCCTCGGCGGCCGGGGCCACTACTACCCGCCGACGGTGCTCACCGACATCCCGCAGGGCTCACCCGCTCACCGCGAGGAGTTCTTCGGACCGGTCGCGCTGCTGTGGCGGGCCAACGACGTCGACGAGGCCATCCGCATCGCCAACGACTCCCCCTTCGGCCTCGGCGGCAGCGCCTGGACCCGGGATCCGGGAGAGCAGCAGCGGTTCGTCACCGAGGTCGAGACCGGCATGATGTACATCAACAGGTACACCGAGTCCACCCCCGAGGTCCCCTTCGGCGGCGCCAAGAACTCCGGCTACGGTCGCGAACTCGCCCGGTTCGGCCCCCACTCCTTCGTCAACGCCAAGACGGTCTGGATCGCCGGGGACGAGCAGACCGGCCAGGCCGTCGAGTAGGCCCGAGCCGTCAGTGGGCCCGTCCTCACCGAGTGCACACCCGGAAGCACGCACGTGCGGTGGTGATCACCGCTTCTCCGGGCGCGGCCCCACTGCGCGTCCATACGCTTTATATTCACCTAACCATATGTCAATAGTTGTTATTTTTCCGTGTCAATCCGAAGCCAAAGTGTTACGGTCGCGTAAGGGTTGAGCGAGCAGCCTCGCACATGGCAGCGCCTGTGCACCCGCGCCCCGCACGTGGTGACGCGGTTACGACGAGTCGGGCGAGAGGTGCACTCCCTCGGTGGTCTCAACCGCTGTAAGGAGACACCGTCAGCATGGCGACACAAACGACATCCCATCACCGCGACACGGTTCGGCAGGCATCCGTTTCCGTGGAGATTTACCACCCCGACACGCGCAGCGTGGTGCTGTCCATGTCGGGAGAGATCGACCTCGCCGCCTTCCCCCGGCTGCGGGAACTGCTCAAGCAGCGGATGGCCGCCGCCGTGGACACGGTGGTGCTGGACCTGTCCGCGTTGGCATTCTGCGACTCCTCCGGCGTGGAACTCCTGTGCGAGGTCGACCAGCGCGCGGCGGCCACCGGGATCACCCTGCGACTGGTCCCCAGCCGCTGCGTGGACCGCGTCCTGAGTCTGACCGGATACGCCGACCGCTTCCGCACGGCCGCCACCGTCAGCCGGGCACTCGCGGCCTGACGAGGAACGAAAAGCGGTTTCCCGGTCACGGCCCGGTCGCGGTTCACGAGTCGCTCCGACCAGCGGGCCCGACCGCGGTCCCGAGGATGAGCATCCCCCGCCCGTCGGGATCGACCCGGGTTCCGAACCGGTGGCCCGTGCGGGACAGCACCGAACACACCCATCGCGCGTCCTCGGCGGAGGCGGAGCACAGGCGCATCCGGTGCACCCTGGTCACCGCGATGCGCAGGCGGGACAGTCCACCGTCGGGTAGCACTTCGGGAAAGTACAGCAGGCGCAAGTCGTCCCGGTACCGCTCGTCCGTGCCGATGCCCTCGTAATCGTCGAGCAGGTCGCCGCTGCCGTAGAGCACGAGTCCACCGCGATACATCTCGATCGGCCGAGGGTGGTGCGAGGAGTGCCCGTGCACGACGTGCACCCCGCCCTCGATCAGGCGATGTGCGAAACGCACCTGCTCGCACGGCACCTCGTAGCCCCAGTTGGAACCCCAGTGGACCGACACGACCACGACATCACCGTGGCGTCGCACGTCCCGCAGTCGCTCCGTGAGCCCGTCGGCGGTGGCCTCGGAGAGGTCGGGCAGGACGCTCACCCCGGCATCCTGCCCGCTCGCGGCCCACTCGGGTGGGATTCCGCTGGAAGTGGCTCCGCACGCGAGAACCACGACCCGCCTGTCGCTCCCGACGGGAACGACCGCGGGTCGCGTCACCTCCCCGGCGTCGCGACCAGCCCCGGCGTACAGCAACCCGGCCTCCGACAGCGAGCCGAGCGTGTCCTCCAGCCCCGGAGGGCCGAAGTCGAGCACGTGGTTGTTGGCGAGCACGCACAGGTCGGGGGCGACCGCCGTGACGCAGGGCAGGTTCTCGGGAGTCATCCGGTAGTGCACGGCCTTGCCCGGGGCGAACGTGTCACCGCGGGTGACGCTCGACTCCAGGTTGATCACACGAGCGTCGGGACCGACACCGTCGATGATCCGCAACGCCTCTCCCCACGGCCAGGAGAAGTCGACCGGGGGGTCGATGGGGGCACTGACCTCTTCGGCGGCACGGACGTAGTACCGCGCGTCGCCCACCCAGGGCTCCCGCAGCCGCGGGTCACCGGGATGGGGCAGGATCTGGTCGAGGCCGCGTCCTGGCATCACGTCACCGCCCAGGAACAACGTCACCGGGCCCGCGGAGCACGGGCGGTTCGGGCGCACGTCCAGCGGGTTCCCGGAACGTTCGGCCCTCATGCCGCGACGAGCGGTCGCAGCGTCCGGTAGGCGATGTCCAGGCCCGCCCGAACGTTGTCGGTCGTGCCGTTCCAGACGGGATCCTCGAGTTCGACGGAGACCGCTCCGTCGTAGCCGCCCTCGTAGAGGGTGTCGACCACGCGGCGCCAGTCGACCTCGCCGAGACCGGGAGCCCGATAGCGCCACCATCCCGGCTCGTTCCGGCGGACCACCGGCCCCGGGTAGCCGTAGTGGGAACGTCGTTCGACGAACACCTCGGCGTCCTTGGCCTGCACGTGCGCGACCCGGTCCACGTGCGGGCGCAGCGCCGTCACGGGGTCGATCCCCATCCCCAGCAGGTGGGAGGGATCGTAGTTGAGGTACAGGCCGAGATCGAACATCCACTCCCACAGCTCCGGGGAGTAGGCGAGGTTGCCCGCGGATCCTTCCGGGTGCCAGTCCCGCTTCGGGCAGTTCTCGACCATGAGCCGGACGCCCCACTCGCCGGCCTCCTCCACCAGCGGAGCGAAAACGTCCTCCGCCTCGGCGAGGTTCTCCGCGACGCTCCTCGTCGGGTCCCGCCCCAGGAAGGTGCCCACCGGAGCTCCCCCGAGCCTGCCCGCCGCCTCGATGCAGGCCTCGAGATGGCGGTGAACACGTCGCCGCTCGTCCGGGTCGGGGTGCAGCGGATTCTCGTAGTAGGCCAGCGCGGACAACGTGAAGTCGTGGCGAGCGAAGTGCGAACGCATTCGCTCGGTGTCCTGCACCGTGAGAGAAGTAACGTCGAGATGGGCCGGAGCCGCGCCGTCGGGCGGCCAGGTGGCGACCTCGAGCGCCTCGTATCCGACGTTCTCGGCCAGTTCGACGAGGTCGGTGAGGTTCTCGTCGGGCAGGCACGCGCTGAGCAGTCCCAGTTTCATCGACGACCTCCGCGGCGAAGCGGGCACACGGGTCAGCGGTTCGTCCCGGACAGGGCGTCACGGAGCCGGTCGACCATACCGATACCGGGGTCGAGAACCATGTTGGCCGGCGGCTGGTCCGGTGCGGAGGGATGCGGCCGCGTCGGAGCGGACCCCTTGGCCATGACGACCTTCTTGCCGAGGTCGTCGAGCTCTTCGAGCGTGCACGCCTTGGACAGCCTGGGCAGCAGCGTGCTTTCCTCGTCGGCGATGTGCTCCCGGGCGAAGTCGATCAGCCGACCGGTCAGGCGCTCGAACTCCCGCTCGGTGACATCGAGCTCTTCCAGCCGTTGGAGAATCCGTTCGACCTCGGTGTGCTGCCTGATCGCCCTGTCGGCGAGTTCGTCGCCGTCGGCGAGCTTCTCGCGCGCGGCCGGGTAGAGGTACTGCTCCTCGGAGACGCTGTGACACACCAGTTCCGTGATCACGTGGTCCATCAGGGCACGGCGACGTTCGGGAGAACCAACGCCCTGTTCCAGCTCGCCGAAGGACTCCTCCACGGACCGGTGGTCGGCGATGAGGATCCGGACGATATTTTCTCCCTCGATGTCGGTCATGTTCGCTCCCTCCGGATCTGCACTGCGTGCCTTTTCGTCTTCGACGTCGATGGAACGATCGACGCTCGCTTCATGACCGTCGTTACCCGAAATGCGGTCCGTGAAACCCTCCGAGGTGGTCACCGGGAATGGTGAACGGAGTACGAGCGTTGAACCCGTTGAACTTCAGTACCAGGCCCGCCGGTAGCTGCCCACAGTTACCCGGCGGTCAAGCGGTAGTCGCGGAGTCGTTGTTCCCCAGCTCGGTCCTCGCCGGGCGAGGAGAACGTGAGAGGTTTTATGTCGCAAGTCAGTACAGGCCAGGAACGAGCCGAGGCGCACCAGGACCAGGACCTGGTGGGATACTACCTCAACGAGATCGGCTCGCGGCCGCTGTTGAGCGCCGACGAGGAGGTCGCCCTGGCCAAACGCATCGAGGCCGGAGTCTACGCCGCCGAGTTGCTGCGCCGGGTCGAGGCCGGTGAGCGGGGCGCCGACGAGCAGCAGCGGCGCGACTGGAAACTGGTGGCGCGCGACGGTCGTCGGGCCAAGGAGGAGATGATCACCGCGAACCTGCGGCTGGTCGTGTCGGTGGCCAAGAAGCAGCACCGCTCCGGGGTGCCCTTCGCCGACGTCATCCAGGAGGGCAACGCCGGGTTGATCCGAGCCGTGGAGAAGTTCGATTACACCAAGGGTTACAAGTTCTCCACCTACGCCACCTGGTGGATCCGCCAGTCGATCAACCGCGGGCTGGCCGAGCAGTCCCGGACCGTTCGGCTACCGGTGCACATGGTCGAGCAGCTCAACAAGTTCGACCGCCTGGAACGCAGGCTCGGGATGCGGCTCCAGCGCGAACCCACGCTGGAGGAGGTCGCCGCGGAAGCGGGAGTGACCGCCGAGCGCATCGCCGACATGCGCCAGTCGGCCCGCGACGTGGTCAGTCTCGACATCCCGGTCGGCGAGGACGGCGAAACCAGTGTCGGTGACCTCCTGGAGGACCCCGAGGCACCGCGCGCGGCCGACGTGGCCGAGCACCGTGCCTTCACCGCCGACATGCACACGCTGCTCGAGTCCCTGCCCGAACGCGAGGCACGGGTCGTGGCGCTCCGTTACGGCCTGCACGACGGCCACCAGCACACCCTGCAGCACGTGGCCACCCGTCTGGGGCTCAGCCGTGAGCGCATTCGCCAGCTCGAACGCCAGGCGTTGAGTCAGCTTCGCAACCCCGAACGCAGCCGACCGCTGCAGGCCTGGGCCAGCTGACCGGTTCCCGGTCGGCGTGGCCCGGGTACCGCCCGGCGGCGGTGTCCGGTCACTTCCCTCCTCGGCGCACCGAACGAGTTTACCCGGATACGCACCGGGTACGGCGGTGCGGAGACCGCTTGTGGACACGAGGAGGGAAGTTCGCCATGAGCTACACCGATACCGGGCAGCCCCAGAGCGGTGGTTCCGACTACACCTTCTGGAAAGACCACACCCACATCTCGTTGTCACCGGTAGCCGCGCCGTCGATCCTCGGGTTGTTCGGCTTCGCGGCCGCGACTTTCATGGTCGCGGCGAACCTGGCCGGCTGGTACGGCAATCCGGTCACCACGCCACTGATCCTGTTCCCCTTCGCCATGGCCTTCGGCGGCATCGCCCAGTTCCTCGCCGGAATGTGGGCCTACCGTGCCCGTGACGCCGTGGCCACCGCAGCGCACGGCACCTGGGGTTCGTTCTGGATCGGGTACGGCATTTACCACGTCTTCATCGCAGTGGGGCTCCTGCCCGGTCCGTCGACCAGCGTCACGGCCGGGGTCGCCTTCGGTTTCTGGTTCGCCGTGCTCGCGGCCATCACCTGGTCGACGGCGTTCGCCGCGATGCCGGACAATATCGTCATCGGCACCGTGCTGCTCGTGCTCGCCGCCGGTTCGACCCTGCTGGCGATCGGGCTGATCGCCCAGCTCTCGGTCATCGAGACCATCGGCGCGATCGTGCTGGTCGCCTCCGCGTGCCTCGCCTGGTACGCGGCGACCGCGATGATGCTGCAGGCCAGCTCCGGACGGGTGATCCTGCCGATGGGCAAGCCCGACAAGCGGAGCAACGTGCCGGGGGCCGTCCCCCAGCAGCGCATCCAGTACGAATCCGGCGATCCGGGGCTGAAGGTGGGTCAGTGACCACACCCGAGCCGAACGAAACCGAGCCGCCGGGAACGGTTCCCGGCGGCTCGGATCGTGACGGTTCCGCACCACGTCCGGAGGCGATCCGGCGGATTTTTCACCCGTCGTCACCACGCTCGCGCGACCGGAAGAAGTTGCTCGGTAATCCGTTCTCGGGCTCCTCCCGATAGGGGTCGCCGGAACGGCTCCCCACTCCTCCGCCCACTGCCGGATGACCCGGTGGTCAGTGGTCGGTGGTGACCAGCGTCCGGCCGGGGTGTTCCTCGTGCTCGAGGCGGGACGTGGTCGACCTCCTTCCGCGCCGTGGAGAACTCCACGAACCGGCTTGTGCACGGCGTGGGCAGGGCGGTTCGAGTCGCTGTGCGCGGCGGAGTACCCGTCCGGTGGCGGAGGTCGCTCGCCGTCCGGCACCACCGAACAGCGATCCGCGCGCCCGAACACTCGTGCCCCGGGGCACAGCCGGTGCGGCAACGGTCGATCGCGTGTTCGCGTGCCGATGACGTCCGGATCCGGGAGTGCCGGGTTTGATCCGGCGAGCTCGCGGGCAACCCAGGTATTGGAACCGACGACTCCGGATGCGACGACGACGGAGTTCGTCTCCGAAGGGGGTTGACCTGTATGTCATATCCCGGTGGGAACCGTTCCTTCATCCACGACACGACCGGCTACGACAAGGACGCGGTCGAGTACGTCCTCCGGGGCCGCACCTGGCAGAGCTGGCACGAGATCCTGGAGTGGCTGCGGGCCGACGGGGTCGGCGACCCGCACCTGTCCCAGCAGGAAGTGCAGGCGCTGCGTCAGGACATGGAGCGCGCGGCCACTCGTGGTGCGCACCTGTCCGAGGACCCCGACCGGATGTGGCGCGAGTTGAAGCGATGACGGGTTCCGGGTCGCCGCCGGATCAGGTGGGTGACCCGACGCGGGCAGCCGATCCCGGCAACGACGATGCGAAGGAGACGGTCATGCAGCACGATGCGTTCATCGGCCAGGTGCAAGCCCGTGCTCACCTCCCCAGCAGGGGAGCCGCCGAGGGCGCCACGCGAGCCACGCTGGAAACGCTGGGAGAACGGATTCCGGAGCAACTCGCCGACCACGTGGCCGCGCAGTTGCCCTCGGAGATCGGAGTGAGCCTGCGCAGGACGGAAGTGCTCAGCGGAGCGGGCACCGGGGAGCGTTTCGATCTCAACGAGTTCATCCAGCGCGTCGCCACCCGCTCGGGCATGGACGAGCCGGGGGCCGCCTACTCCTGCCGCGTGGTTCTCGAAGTGATGCGCGAGGCGACCCAGGGCGGAGTGATGAACAAGATCCGCGACGCGCTTCCCGAGCAGCTGCGCGAACTCGTCGACGCGGGAAGCAGTGGCGAGATGAGGACGACGTGAGCGGGGACCGCTCCGCGCGGTCCCGGCCCAGGACGCTGAGAGGAGGCACGCGGTGAGCGAACGGAATTCGGAGGAGGAACTCCGGCAGGAGGAGGAAGCCGACTTCGCCGAGGAGCACACCCGTCCCACCTACGAGGACGAGCATTCCGACTCCGTGAGCGCACCGGGTGACGAGTCGGTTCCCGAGGGCCCGGGCGGAGAAACTCGCGAGGATCCGAAAAAGCCGCTCTGAGGCGCTCGGCGACTCACCCGCCGCGCAGCACTCGGAAAGGAGTTTCCATGGACGGGGAAAACCGTCCGGGCACGGGGCACGCCGAGGAACCGGACGAGCACGGTCACGTGCCGGATGTCGAGGACGAGGACTACGACGTGGCGACCGGGGACAAGGTCACTCCCGAGGACGACTACGACACGTCCGACACGGAGGTCGGCGCGGAGACCACCTCGCAGACCCCCGCATCCTCGACACGTCATCTGCCCGAGGACATGCCTCCGTAGACACGGAGCGAACGAGCGAAACAGGGGTGCCGTCGAAAGCCGGCACCCCTGTTCGTGCGGTCGTCCGCCGATGCTCAGGCACCTTCCCCCGCCAACCGCGCCTGGAGCATTTGCTTGCCCTGTTCACCGGCCTTGCGGTTGTTCTCCTGGATCTTGCGGAGCCACTCGGCCAGCTCGCCGTCACCCTCGCGTTCGGCGTCGGCGATGTAGGTCTCCATCTGCCACACGTTCTGCAGGGACAACTGCAACACGGTCAAGAGGTTGTAGTTCTTGTCCTTTGCCGGCGACTGCATCGTCGTCATCGCCGTGCTCCCTTCGGTGTCTCGACTGCCCTCGGCCGGTTCCGCGGGACGCGCTCGGGGAACCCCGGGTTCGGCCTGCTGTTCACGACCACCCTCGGCAGGGTCCTCGGGATGCACGTCGGGATTCGCGGCATCCTCTGTCATGGCGTCTCACTTCCTCGTGAGCGGTGCTGTCGAGTTCCGCCGCGAGTCACGCGGGATTCTCCCGCAGCACCGGCTCACCAAGTTGTTTGCCCCGCGGTGCCACGGCCGAAACAGCCTCTCGGCAGGTCGAGCCCTCGGAATCCGTGCTCAGGCCGCAGCGGCCCCCTCGACGCCGAGGAGACCGAGCAGCTGCTCACGATGCAGTTCGGCGACCGGATGCAGCAGGTCGGGATGCCGCAGCAGGGGTGTCGCCGCACGCTCGCGCGTGCCCGGATCGGTAAGTCGCCGGAACTCGGCCGGCATCCCGGTGCCGTGCTCGGTGGCGGCGACCGCCTCGGTCGCGAGGTCGGGATCGGCGAGCAGGCAGCAGGCCCAGCTCGCGAGCACTTCGTCGACCCAGGTGCGCCACGCGTACTCGTCGTCGGAGAGCGTTTCGACGCCGGCGAGCCGGTCCAGTCGTGCGGATCCACCGGGCCCGGCCAGGGCCACCAGAGTCGCATCCATCTCCGTGCTATAGCGCAACCGTGCGGCGACAGTGACCGCCTGTTGCGCCTGCGTCTCCGCCAGCACGCGATCGAACGCCCCACCGGAGCTCGGGTAGGACCGGTTCAACCAGCGGGCCGTGGCCGCGAGGACCGGCGAAAGATCCGTTGACACGAAGAAAGCACCTCGCTTTCACGCAGCCGACGACGCAAGACGACTACGCACTGTTTATGACCTGGCGTTGTTTTCCACGGTAAACGGCTGCGCATCCCCCCTGATAACACGGTGAGACATGAATAACGACACTGTCCGTGCGCGAGAGGACAGTGCCGGCCGCGGCGCATCGGCCGGTGCCGCGCGGGAGGCGACTTCCGCGGGCGACGACACACGGACGGGTGTTGACGCCCCCCGAGAACGAAGCCACCATTTGCGCTATAAGCAATAGCATGCGTAATGAGCAACAATGGACTCGTCGTTCAGGACGCAGCTTTGGATCCTCCGCTGCTCGGGCGCGGGTTTGGCGCGAGAGGCGCGGAGGGAACCGTCGGGTGAGCCCGCCGATCGCAAGGGAGTGGCCGATGAGGATCCTGGTCGCCGACACCTTCCCGGAAACCCCGCTGAACGAGATCACCCGACGAGCTCACGACTGCGCCTACGAACCGGAGACCACCACCGACCAGCTGCCCGACAAGCTCGACGGCCACGAGGTTCTCGTCGTCAGGAGCACCCGAGTCCCCGCTGAGGTGTTCGACCGGGCCGACGGGCTGCGGCTGGTCATCCGGGCCGGGTCCGGCACCGACACCATCGACCTCGACGCGGCCTCCGCGAGGGGCGTCCACGTCTGCAACGTGCCGGGGCGAAACGCGGTCGCGGTAGCCGAACTCGCTTGCGCACTGCTGCTGGCGCTGGACCGCGACATCGTCGAGAACGTCACCGACCTGCGTGCCGGGCGCTGGGACAAGAAGCACCACGCCCGGGCGTGCGGCATCCTCGGGCGCCGGATCGGTGTCCTCGGGCTGGGAAAGATCGGCCTCGCCTTCGCCGAGCGGGCCACGGCCTTCGGTGCGGAGGTCCACGCCGTCACCAAACCGGAACGCGACCGGCAAACGCTGGAACGCGCCCGGGCGATCGGTGTCCACTTCGTCGACAGCCTGCACGAACTCGCACGGACCTGCGACGCCCTGTCGCTGCACCTGCCCGCCACCGAGGCCACGCGCGGGCTCGTCGACCGGGAGCTGCTCTCCCTGGTCCAGCCCGGCACGATCATCCTGAACACCTCGAGGGCCGAGCTCGTCGACGAGGACGCGTTGATCGAGGCCATGGACGACAAGGGGGTGCGTGCCGGGCTGGACGTCTTCGCCGACGAGCCCGCCGCGAGCACCGGAAACATCGATTCCCGGCTGGCCGGACACCCGGGCGTCTACGGGACCCACCACATCGGAGCCTCGACCGAGCAGGCACAACATGCGGTGGCCACCGAAGTCGTCCGCATGCTCGACGCGTTCGACGCGGGAGAGGTGCCGCACTGCGTGAATCCCGGGGCCGCGGTCCCGGCGCAGCAGGACCAGCCCGTGTCCCCCACACCGCTCAGTTCCGGCAGGGCCTGATGAACGCCCCGCAAGCGCAGCACGACGTCGCCACCCCCGGGGTTTCCCGCCCCGGCGCGGGCGTCACCGTGCGCGCCCCGCGAGTGCTTATCGCCGACCACCGCCCTCCCACCGGGGAGTCCGCCGACCCGCAGCGGGTGCGCCGGCTCCTCGACGCGGACGGCTACATGCACCCGGCCGTACCGGCCGTGATCGTGTACCGGGTGGAGATCGGTCACCACCGGCAGACCGGGGTGGTCCTGGAAGTCTCGGTCGAGGACTACCGCAACGGCCGGATCCGCCGCCACGAGGCGACCCGAGCCGAACGCGAGCAGCACCTCGTCGAGTCCACCGAGGCGTCCGGAATCGAGCAACTGCCGGTGATGCTGACGCACCCCGGTCGCATCGGACTGCACCGACAGCTCACCACGATCACGGACGAAGCCCCCGACGTGCGTTTCACCGGTACCGACGGGGCCGTCCACTCCGTGTGGTCGCGTCACGACCCCGAACTCGCGCGGACCGTTCAGGACGAGGTCGGCCGCATCGAGGCGCTCTACATCGCCGACGGCCACCACAGGATGGCGGCGGCGGAGCGCTACGCCTCCCGCCGAAGCCACCTCGGTGCCGACCACAGCAGCGGGTTCACCCTCGCCACGCTCTTTCCCAGCGACGAGATGCGCATCCTCGGCTACCATCGCTGCCTTCCGCTGCCTCCGGGGACGAGCACCTCGGAGGCGCTCGACGTGCTCGCCGCACATCCCACGATCACGCGGATCGAGGAGTGCGGTCCGGAAGCCGCGCATCCCGAGCTCGGGATCGTGGTGGCGTATCTGGACGGCCGGTACTACCGGCTGCGACTGCGTCCCCCGCGCGAACCCGAGCACGTGCGCGCGTCACTCGACGTCGTCCTCCTCGACGAGGAGATCCTTCCCACCGCTTTCGGTCGTGCCGGCTGGCCGACGGCCCGCACGGCGAACGACGCCGACTGCTGGTGCCCCCGGGGCACTGCGATCCACTTCCTGCTGCACCCGCCCCGCGTCGAGCAGGTCATGTCCATCTCGGACGCCGGACTGGTCATGCCACCGAAGTCGACGTGGTTCGCCCCCAAGGCCGAAGTCGGCCTGTTCGTCCGCAAGCTGAGTCAGTAGCACCTCCACGGTCCGGCCCCTCCCTCCGATCCCGGCGATGCGCACCACTCTTTCGGGTGTTTTCGGCGCGCTGATCAAGCAGTACCCCGGTCAGCGAAGAAAGATGACGCGATGACGCTGTGGTGCACGAGTCTCGGCACCAGTAAGAACAGGCCATCGTGGCGTGTATCACCGCATCAGGATTCGTCGTCGCCCAAGAGTGACGAGACGCCGCATGTCGTCGACGAGGGAGGGAAATGCGCACTGGTGAGATGAGCGCGCTGGACACGGCCTTTCTGTGTCTGGAGCATCCCAGCACACCGATGCACATCGGCGCCGTCGCGATCTTCGAGCCGCATCGGGAGGCCGACACGACCCGCGTCACCGGGCTGCTCTCCGAACGGGTGCGGCGGGTACCGCAGCTGCACCGCCGAATACGAACCTCCTGGTTTCCCTGGACGAACCCGTACTGGGAAACCGACCGGAGGTTCCGCGCCGAGGAGCACGTTCGGGTGCACGAGCTGCCCTGGCCGGGGGGACCGGGCGAGCTCACCGATCTCGCCTCGCGGGTGGCGGCCGAACCGCTCGACCTCTCCCGTCCGCCGTGGGAACTGCACGTGATCACCGGACTCCAGCACGGTCGCTTCGCCCTGCTGATCAAGCTGCACCACGCACTGGCCGACGGAGCCAGAGCCGTCGAGATCGGTCTCGGCCTGCTGGACGGCTTCGAGGTCAAAGCGGCCCCCCGATCGAGCAGCACGCCCCAGCCGAACGACGCGCCGGAGCGCGGCTGGGTTTCGATCGCCCGCGAGGGCCTGACCTCGCTGTCCCGACCGGAGCGACTCGCCAGGACCACAGCGACGGTGGCGAACGAATGTCACCGGATGTTGCGACGGAGCTCCCGGGCACTCGACATCGGGCGCTCCGTGGCCGAACACGCCCGGCTGCCCGCTTCCGACTCACCGCTGCTGGCCCTGCCCTCGACGAACAAGCGCGTCGAGCTGCTCTCGCTGGAGACACAGGATCTGCGACGGCTGCGCACGCGCCACGGCGGCACCACGAACGACATGCTGCTCGCGGTGATCACCGGTGCACTGCGACTGTGGCTGACCAGCCGTGGGCATCACGTCGACGACCTCACCCTGCGGGCGCTGATCCCCGTCAACCACCGCTCCCGAGCGGCCGGGCGCACGGGCAACAACCAGCTGTCCGGGTACTTGTGCGATCTTCCCGTCTCCGAGCCCGACCCGGAAGTCAGACTGCGGGCCGTGCGGGAGTCGATGACGCGCAACAAGTCCACCAACCCGCTGCGCGGCCCCGGGGCACTTCCGGTGCTGGCCGAGCAGCTGCCCGCCGCCACGCACCGGCTGATGACCCGAGCCGTCGGTCACTGCGCTCCGCTGCTGTTCGACACCGTCATCACGAACGTGCCCCTGCCGAACGTGCCCGCCGCTCTCGACGGAGCCGGGCTGCGCGAGCTGTATCCGCTCGTTCCGGTGGCCGCCGGGCACTCGCTCTCCATCGCCGCGTCCCAGTATCGCGACCGCGTCCACGTCGGTCTCCAGGCCGGCCGGGAGGCCCTTCCCGACATCGAGAAACTCAACGAGGCCCTGCCGCACGCCCTCGCCGAGCTGGACGACCTTCCCTCCTGAACGGTGCACGACCACTGCCGGTCACTCGGGCGGGGAGAGCACCACGGCGGAGTTGTGCCCGCCCATTCCCAGCGCCGACTTCACCGTGATTCCGCCCGTCACGGAGGTGGGACCGTCGAGGAGCCGGGGGTTCCCGGGAGCCACCGCGGGGGGTGCAGGGATGACGCCGCGGTCGTAACCGAGCGCGGCCACGGCGATCTCCACGGCCGAGGCCGCCCCCTGGCAATGACCGACGAGCGGCTTGACCGAGTAGAGCTCCGTGTGCCGGGACAACACCTGGTCGGCGACCGTGGACTCGGCCCGGTCGCACTGCGCGGTGCCCGGCCCGTGGGCGTTGAGGTAGCGGACGTCCTCGCCCCGGACTCCGGCGTTGTCCAGCGCCTCGCGGAAGCAGCCGATCACCTCGGTCAGGTCCGGATCGATCGAGGTGACGTGGTGGGCGTCGTGGGACATCGCCCCACCGAGCACCCGCGCGTACGGATTCGGCGAGCGCCGCGACAGCACCGCGCCGACCGCGGCCTCTCCCATGGTGAAACCGCTGCTGCCCTGCTGGAACGGCCGGCAGGCATCCAGCGGATCGGTGTCGGTGACGGTGACGCCGAGCCGGGAGAAGTGCAGCACGTTCTCCGGGGTGGCCGACAGGTCCGTGGCCACGAACACCACGTCGTCGACGATGCCGCCGTCGAGCCAGGCCTTCGCCGTGAGCAGTCCCGCGTTGCCGGAGGCGCACATCGCCGAAACGTTCATCGCCGGCCCGTGGAACCCGAACTCCCGCATCAGCGTCGACATCGGTGTCGAGGGCATGAGCGAGAGGTAGTCGCGCACCGGCACGTGACCGTCGCGGGTCATGTAGAAGTCCCGCCACAGGTCCACCTCGCCGAGCACGACCGCGTGCAACAGGCCGACCCGTCTTCCCGGCTGCCAGCCGCGGTGGCCGGCGTCGGTGATCGCCTCCCGCGCAGCCGCCCGCATCGACCTCGCGAAGCGGCTCGGGCCGTCCTGCTCGTGGCCGCCGTCGGGCACGGTGGCCACCCACGCCGCCCGGTCCCCTTCCGGGCCGTGCCCGTCGACCCGCCGGGCGGCGTGCCCGCCCGCGGTCACACCGTTCCAGAGCACCTCGCGGCCCCAGCCGTAGCCGGTGACCGCACCGATGCCGCACATGCCGAAACCCGAATCGTCCATCGTCCGTCCTCGTCTCCTGCCGATATCACGCTGGGACACCACGAGAATGGTGATACTTTCGCGTTTTTGCCACTGAATGTGTTCGCCCTCTCCGGTTTATTAGTCCAGAAGTGTGAAAATCAACTTTCAAGCGAAGCATATATCGCGTGAACGCACACGTATCGTCACTTTCTTCGCGTATCGTGCCCTCAGACGAGGGGGAAGTAAGATTGGAACCCAACAAAAGGGGGAAACCGAGGAACAACGCCGGTGAACACCGCCGGTCTCTTCGGGTCGGAGGGAGTATGGACGCTGACCGCCACGACGCAGACCGTCCTCCGACCGTCCCGCAGGACCGCGAGCTCGTGGACCTGGTGCTGTCGGCCAACGACGCCGTCATGTGGTCGTTCGACTTCACCGGCGAGCTCACCTGGATGTCCGGCATGGACACGCTGCTGGGAAAGCCCGGTGCTGACGTCGAGGAAATCCGCGCCCCGCTGTACGAACTCCTCAAACCGCTGATCACGGCCGCACGGACGACCCCCGTGTGGCAGGACCTCGATCTGGAGCAGCCGCTCGAGCTTCCGGGAGGACAGCGGCGGATACGGTTCCACGCTCGCAGGTACGGCGACACCGACACCGGTGGAGTCGTCGGTGTCGCCACCGACGCCTCCACCTCGTACGAGGACCAGCAGAGCCTGGCCGACCTCGCGGAGCGCTACCGCCTGCTCGTGGAGCTGACTCCGGACGCGATCTGCGTCCACCAGGACAGGGTGATCAAGTACGTCAACCCCGCCACCGTCAGGATGCTGGCCGCCGAGTCCGAGAAGGCCCTACTCGGTGCTCGGATCACCGACTTCGTGAGTGATTCCTCGCTCGAACAGCTACGAGCGCGGCTGGCCACGCTGACGTCACCGGGATCCACCTCGGAACCGACGGAGGCCACCCTCCTGCGTTGCGACGGCGCGGAGGTCGTCGTCGAATCCGTCGCGGTGCGCACCACCTGGTGGGGACGACCCGCCTACCAGGTCATCATGCGGGATCTCACGGATCAGCGGGCGGCCGAGGCGACCCTGCGCTACCAGGCGGCCCTGGTCGAGCACGTCAGCGACGCGATCGTCGCCACGACCTCGGAGGGCGTGGTGACCAGCTGGAACCCGGCGGCGGAGACCGTGTACGGAATCCCCGAGCAGCAGGCCGTGGGCCGCCACGTCAGCGAACTGGTCGGCGCTCCCATGGAACCGGCGGCGGTGCTGACCAGTGGCGGCGTGACCCGGGCCGTGCACCAACGCGCCGACGGGTCTCCCCTGACCATCCGCATCTCCGCTGCCGAGATGGACGAGGGCTTCGTGCTGCTGTGTGCCGACGAGACCGCGCAGCGGCGCGCCGAGCAGCATTTCGCCGTCGTGGTCACAGCCCTCGACGAAGGAGTCCTCGTGCTCGATCCGACGGGCGCGATCACCTCGGCGAACCCCGCGGCTCAGCAGATCCTCGGCACGAGTGAGACCGACATCGTCGGCTCGTCACCCGTGACCTGGTCGCTGTACGACGAATCCGGGAACGAGCTGCCGCCGCGGGAGCACCCCTCGATGTATACGCAGTGGAGCGGGCAGCCGCAGAACTCGCGCGTGCTGCGGCTGCGACGCCCGGACGGGACCAGCGTGTGGCTGGCGATCAACTCGCGCCCGCTCATGCCCGGCGACCAACCGCCGCACTCGGTGGTCATCTCCTTCACCGACATCACAGAGAGCCGAGCCGTCCACGCACGCCTGGAGCAGGAGGCCACGCACGACCCCCTGACAGGCCTGGCCAACCGCACCCTGGTGCTGCAACGGCTGCGTACCGCCTTGCAGAGCTCCACCCGGAAGCAGTCGATGGCGATGCTGTTCGTCGACCTGGACCAGTTCAAGGTCATCAACGACTCCCTGGGCCACAACACCGGTGACAAAGTGCTGCGCACGGTCGGACAACGCCTGAACACCGCGGTGCGCCACGACGAGCTCGTCGGACGCCTCGGCGGCGACGAGTTCGTCGTCCTCACCCACCTCGGCCCCTCCAGAGATCGGAGTGCACACGGCGAACCCCGCGAGCTGGCCGAGAAACTGCGCGCTCGGCTCTCCGAGGAGATCACCGTGGCGGACCGGTCCCTGCACATCGACGCCAGCATCGGGATCGTACTGGCACCACCGAACGACACCAGGACCGCCGAGGACCTGCTCCGGGACGCCGACGTGGCGATGTACCAGGCCAAGGAATGCGGGCGCGGACGCTCCGCGTTCTTCGACGTCGAGCTTCGTGAGCGCATGCAGCGGCACATGCGGCTGGAACAGGACCTGCGCGGCGCCGTGCGCAACGACCAGCTCTGGCTGGCCTACCAACCCGTGATCGACCTGCGCACAGATCGAACGGTGGCCGTGGAGGGCCTGCTGCGCTGGACCCACCCCGAGCACGGAACGGTCTCACCGGGCGAGTTCATCCCGTTGGCCGAGGAAAGCGAACTGATCAACCGCATCGGCGGACACATGCTGAGCACGGCCGTTCACGAACTGGCCTTCCACCGCGGCCGGTGCGAACTCAGCACGAGGCTCAAGGTGAACCTGTCCGTACGCCAGCTCGACGACCCCTGGCTGCTGACGACCGTGCGACAGACGCTGAGCGACAACGACCTGCCCGCGCGCACGCTGTGCCTGGAGATCACCGAAAGCGCGCTCATGCGCGACTCCGCGGAGGCCACTCGGGTCCTGCACTCCCTGCGCGAGCTGGGGGTATCGCTGGCCATCGACGACTTCGGGACCGGCTACTCCTCACTGGCCCAGCTCCAGCGACTGCCCCTGGACATCCTCAAAATCGACCGTTCCTTCATCGCCGAGCTCGAACAGTCCCCGGGCGCCGAGAACATCGTCACCAGCATCATCGCCATGGCGCACACCATGAACCTGACCGTGGTGGCCGAGGGGGTCGAAACCGTCGAACAGCTCGACCTGCTGCGCTCCCTCGGCTGTGACCAGGCACAGGGCTACTACCTCGGTAGACCCGCCCCGGCGAGGGAGTTCTTCGGCGCCGCCGTCTCGGACACGACGAGCATCCCACCCCAGCAGCACGGCGATCGGCACACCAGTGACCGCTCGACGAGCGCTCCCGAGTAAGCCGCATCGGGCCGGTCGCGGAGCGGCCCGTCACGCGGATGCGTCCGCTCGGGTTTCGCCCCCGGTGGTGTAGCGGTCCTTGAGCGTGCTCTTGACCAGCTTGCCGGTCGGTGTTCTCGGCAGCTCGTCGACGAAGTCGACGCTGCGCGGGGCCTTGTAGTGCGCGATCCGCTCCCGCGCGTAGTCCAGCAGTTCCCGTTCCAGTTCCGGTCCCGGTGACACCTCCGGCGCGGGCTGCACGACGGCCTTGACCGCCTCGCCCATCTCCGCGTCGGGGACGCCGATCACCGCGACGTCGACGATGCGGGGTGCAGGGCCAGGGCGTTCTCGGCCTCCTGCGGGTAGACGTCGACACCCCCGGGAATGATCATGAACGCCTTGCGGTCGGTGAGGAACAGATCACCGGCGGTGTCGACGTAGCCGAGATCGCCCACGGTGGCGCAGTGCGGCCACCGTGGGTGCCGAGCGGCTGCCGTCTTCTCCGGATCTCCCAGGTACTCGAACTCCATGTCCGAGCGTTCGAAGTAGACCGTGCCCACCTGTCCGGCCGGCAGCTCCCGCCCCGTTTCGTCACAGATCCGTACCGTGCCGAGCACGGCCGTGCCCACCGATCCCGGTTTGGCCAGCCACCGATGCGAGTCGATGAGCGTCATACCGGCACCTTCGGTGGAGGCGTAGTACTCGTACAGGATCGGTCCCCACCAGTCGATCATCGCGTGCTTGACCTCGACGGGGGCAGGGCGCGGCGGCGTGGAACGCCACTCCGTGGGTGGACAGGTCGTAGCGGGAACGCACCCGTTCGTCCAGTTTGAGCATCCGGACGAACATCGTCGGCACCCACTGGCTGTGCGTGGCTCCGTGGCGCTCGATCGCGCGCAACGCCTCCTCCGGAGCGAAGCGCTCCATCATCACCACCGTGCCGCCCAGAGCGTGAACCGCGGCTCCGTAGCGCAGCGGCGCGGCGTGGTAGAACGGCGCCGGAGAGAGGTACGCGCTGGCCCGACCGAGTCCGTAAGCGTTTTCCAACAGGTCCACGAGCGAATCACCGGGCTCGTCGACCCCGCGGTCCGGAAGCCGCGGTTCGATTCCCTTGGGGCGACCGGTCGTGCCCGAGGAATACAGCAGGTCGGCTCCGCACGGCTGGTCGGTCAACGGCGCGGCCGAGGCGGCGGCCAGCACGGACTCGTGATCCTCGAAGCCCACCACCCGCCCGCCGTAGGCCGACCTGATGGACACACCGGGGATGCGCCGCCCCACCTCCCGCGCCAGTTCGTGCAACGCCGCCGAGACCACCAGGGCCGTAGCCGCGGAATCATCGAGGATGTAGCAGACCTCGTCGGCCGTGAGGTGATTGTTCACCGCGGTGAGGTACATGCCCGAGCGCACCGTCGCCCAGTACACCTCGTGGGCGTGGATCGAGTTGTCGGTCAGCAACGCGACCACGTCTCCGGGTTTCGCTCCGGCCTCGCGCAGCACGTGAGCCAGTCGAGTGGATCGCTCGTCGAGTTCGCCGTAGGACAGCCGCGCACCGGATTCGGCCATGATCACGGCGGGGATCGGTCGCGGCGTGAGTGCCCGGGTACATACGGTCCTCCTCGAACCTGGCTCGATCGCGATCAAGCCTGCACCCGGCGGGAGAAGCGGCCAATACGCCCTTCGCAGCGACCTTGACCGCATCCACGCGCCTGATCAGCATGAGGTGGGTCACGGTCACCGGCGCAGCGGAGGACACCGATGCACTCCACCCACACCACGAGCGGGATGACCATCAGCGACCAGGTGGCCAGGCACGCGCGCACGATCCCCGACGACGTGGCCCTGCGGTTCCGGGGGGACGGCCGCACCTACCGGGAACTCGACGAGCGTGTGACACGGCTGGCCAACTCCCTGCGGCAGCGCGGGGCCGGCCCCGGCGATCGTATCGCCGTGCTGGGGCTCGACGGCCCGGAGATCGTCGAGTCCTACCTGGCCTGCACCCGGCTCGGAGCGATCTGCGTCCCGATCAATTTCCGGCTCGTGACCGACGAGATCGCTTACGTGCTCTCCGACAGCGGCGCCGTGGCCGCCGTGGTCGACACGGCGACGGCCGAGGCCATGACCGAGGCCCGCGAGCAACTTCCCGCCGTCGAAAACTGCCTGGTCATCGGCGCTTCCTCCGACCGCTCCGATACCGAGCACAGCTACGAGCAGGCGTTGCGGCAGGCCTCCTCGGAACCGGTCGATCTTTTCGTGGACGAGCACTCCCCCGCGTTCATCATGTACACCTCCGGCACCACCGGACGCCCCAAGGGAGCCGTGCTCACCCATCACAACCTGCTCATCCACGCGTTCAGCTCGATGGCCCACCTCGGCACGAGCGAGGACGACAAGGTCTGGCTCGCGGCGGTGCCGTTGTTCCACATCGCCGGCCTTTCGGGCATGCTGCCCAGCTTGTTACGCGGCGGGAGCACGGTGATCCTGCCTTCCGGCCGGTTCGATCCCACCGAGGTCGTCGACCTTCTCGAGCACGAGCGCGTTTCCTCGGTCTTCCTCGTTCCCGCGCAGTGGCAGGCGGTCTGCGATGTTCCCGGCATCGCTCGACGCGATCTCTCCGCCCTGCACCGAATCTCCTGGGGAGCGGCTCCGGCCCCGACGACGCTGCTACGGACCATGATCGAGACGTTTCCCCACGCCGAGGTGGTCACCTCCTTCGGCCAGACCGAGTGCAGTCCGATCACCACGACGCTGCGCGGCAGGGACGCCCTGCGCAAGCTCGGTTCCGTCGGAACCCCCATGCTCAACGTCGAGGCACGGGTCGTCGACGAGGACATGAACGACGTGCCCCGCGGGCAGGTCGGCGAGATCGTCTACCGCGGCCCCACGGTGATGAAGGAGTACTGGGGCAAACCTCGCGAGACCGCCGAGGTTTTCCGCGGCGGCTGGTTTCACTCCGGCGACCTGGTCCGTCAGGACGAGGAGGGGTACTGCTATCTCGTCGACCGCAAGAAGGACATGATCATCTCCGGTGGGGAGAACATCTACTGCGCCGAGGTCGAGGACGTGCTGGCCGCTCACCCGAAGGTGAGCGAGGTGGCACTGATCGGTGTGGCCGATCCGAAGTGGGGCGAGATTCCGCTGGCCGTCGTCGTCCCTCGCGAGACCACCGACCCGCCCACCGCGCACGACATCGACGGCTGGTGCCGAAAGCGCCTGGCCCGATACAAGACCCCCCGCGAGATGGCGACCGTCACCGCACTTCCCCGCAATCCCAGCGGCAAGGTACTCAAGACCGAACTCCGCTCCGAGTACGCGGCCGGAAGCACGACGAGCCACCGGGTCGAGTGACGAAAAAGTCCGACCGATGGTCACCGGTGTCGCGACGAACCCGAACGGACACCGCAAAACATCCCTCCCACTCCAAAAAACGCGGTTCCACGCTCCTTCGCATTGCGATATCTCACCCCCGAAACTCCACGAACGACAAAACTCGCCACAATTGCCCCTCGATCGGGGCTCTTGGTAGACCGAATGGACCAGTCGCCCCCCGTCCACGGAGGACGACAAACCCGCTATGATCAACCGGATGGTATTGCCGACCGCGTCCGTGCGCTTCCGAGCGGGAGCGCGACGTGTTGCCAATATCACACCCCGATCGCACGCCGCCGAGTCATTCGCTTTTTCACCCCGAGGGACAGATGACAGACGTGTTCGCTTCGATTTTTCGTCGGTACGGCACCACCGCGCCGCGGCCCGCGATGCGTTCGGCGGGCATGGCCGCCCTCGTGGTCGCCGGATCCGTCGCCCTCGCACGCCAGCACCAGCGGGTCACCGCGCTGCGAGCTGACCTGCGAAACCGTGAGGCGCGGTTGCGCGGTCGGGAGCAGGAGCTGCACCACCTGATCACCGAGCGCCTGCCCGCGCTGGCCGAGTCCCTGCGCACTCATACCGTCGAGGGCCCCGGCCCACTCGGCACCGACGATCCGAGCCACGCCGAGTCGTTGGAAACACTGATGCGCACGGTGGACGAGGCCCTCCGGCACATGCGCGACCGCGTGGAGCAGTCGGCCACCCAGACGCTGACCGGCGTGCTGGCCACGGTGCGGGGCCTGGCCGCGGAACAGCACACGACGGTCGCGGAGATGCAGCACCGCCACGACGACGCCCACGTACTGGCCGATCTCTACCGGATCGACCACGCGAGTTCCCAGCTCACCCGGCGGTTACGGGCGCTGGCTGTGCTCTTCGGCGCCTGGATCGGCCAGCAACGCTCGACGACGAACCTCCACGAGATCATCCGTGGGGCGCAGGCCCAGATCCGCGACTACCAGCGCATCACTATCAATCCCCACGCCCAGGACCCGGGTTCCCCCGTGATCGACGATCTGGGGATCGTCAGCCGCGCGGTCGAACCGCTCGTGCTCATCATCGCGGAACTGCTGGACAACGGTGCCCGTTACTCGCCGCCCTACGCCCAGGTCACCGTCGGTTTTCAGGCCGCTCACCACGGGATAGCCGTCACCGTCGACGACGCCGGCGTGGGGATGCCGCTCGAGGAGCGGCAGCGGGCGACCCGGCTGTTGACCCAGGGAAGCGCGACGCTCGGGGACCTGGACGACCCGCCTCGTGTGGGATTCGCCGTCGTCGGGCTGCTGGCCGCGCGCTACGGCTGCACCGTTTCCGTGGACGCTCCGCCGCTCTACGGCGGAGTGCGCGCGGTGGTGTTCGTCCCCAACGAGCTCCTGACCCACGACGCTCCGAACGAACCGGCCTCCCGGCAGGAACCGGAAGTCCCCGCCGAGGTACCAACGCAGCACACCTCCGGTGGTCTGCCCAAACGCACACGCCGCACACACGCCCCGGACACCGCGGAACCCAACACCGCGGCCGTGACGGACTCCGCCGGCAGCGCCGCCGGACTGGCCGCGTGGCAGCAGGCCTCGACCGCGGCCCACACGAGTTCCACCGGTGAGAACGAGGAAAGGAACACGCACTCATGAGCACGAACACGGTACGCCGCCCCGACCTGCGGTGGATGCTGGATGACGTGCTGCTGCCGGAGGTGCGGAGCGCGGTGGTGCTGGCCCGCGACGGACTGGTGATCACGTCCACGGGGCGGGTGACCGACGACGAGGCCGATCGGTTCGCCGCGTGCCTGTCCTCGCTGCAGGCGACCTCGGCGATCGCGGGCGAATTCTGCGGCGATCAGGAGACCCCGGCACCTTGGCAACAAACCCTGGTGGAGTTCGACGACGCCTACGTATTCCTGATCGCCGCGGGTACCCACGCCTACATGGGCGTGAGCACCAGCAAGCAGGTCGACATGGCTCCCGCCATCCAGCGGTTCCACGCGGTGGTGCAGAAACTCGGTGCCGAGCTGGGCACGTCACCCCGCTCCGGCGACGATCAGCCATGACCTCCCGACGGCGAGCACGGCCGGAGCTGGTACGCCCCTACCTGATCACGGGCGGTCGCGCTCATCCGAGTCGGCACGCCCTGGACCTGACCACGCTGGTACGCACCACCGAAGCGGACCCCACCACGCGGGAGCTCTCGCCCGAGGGACAACGCGCGGTCCGGTTGTGTTCCGGCGGAGCGCTGTCGGTCGCCGAAATCGCCGCCCACCTGGGAACCCCGCCCAGCGTGACCCGGGTACTCGTGGCCGACCTGATCGACGACCGGTTTCTCACCATGCGTACCCCGGCGCAGACCGAGGGGCCGGACGGCGAAATTCTGCGGAAGGTGCTGGATGGACTCCGGTCGCTCTGAGGCCGTCCACGCCGCCGACGGCATCAGCACGACCGGGCACGACGAGCTCGGCGAGGCTGCCCCGATCACCTGCGACGCCCGTGAGCTCGTGTCCCTCCGAGGAAGCGCTGATCGCACCGACACGGTACCCGCCTGACTCCCATCGCCCAGGAGAGTTCTTGACCAACACCGACCACCCCGCGCCCGAGTGCCCCGCCCGGGTCTGCCTTTCCGACCCGAGCTTCGCCGCCGATCCCCACCGGGTCTACGCCGCCCTCCGCGAACAGGCTCCGGTGGCCCGCGTCGACCTCGCTCCGGGGGTGCCGGCCACCCTCGTACTCGACCACCGGACGGCGCTGAGCGTGCTGCACGATCCCGCCACGTTTCGCAAGGACTCCCGAAGGTGGCTCCAGCACGCCCCCACCGACAGTCCCCTGGTGCCGATGATGAGCTACCGCGAGAACGTGCTGTTCCAGGACGGACCCGAGCACGAGCGGCTCCGGCAGGCGATCACCGACAGTTTCCGCCGCGTGGATTCGATCACGCTGCGCGGCCACGTCACCGAAAGCGCCGAGGCACTCATCGGCGAGTTCGCCACGTCCGGGCGGGCCGACCTGCTCACCCAGTACGCTCGCAGGCTGCCCGTGCTCGTGCTCAACCGCCTGTTCGGCAGTCCCGCCGAGCTCACCGACCGCATGGTCACGGCGATCACCGCGCTCTGGGACGGCACCGACGTCGAGCAGGCCAACGACGAGCTGGCCCGGTGCATGGTCGAGCTGATCGCGGTGAAGCGCCACGCGCCCGCCGCCGACATCACCTCCTGGCTACTGGCCCATCCGGCCGGGCTCACCGACGAGGAAATGCTGCACCAGCTCATCGTGCTCGTGGGGGCCGGTGCCGAACCGATGCAGAACCTCATCGCCAACGCCCTCCGGTTGTGGCTGGCCGATGAGCGCTTCGCCGGGGACCTCTCCGGCGGGCGGTTGCCCGTGGAGGACGCGCTCGACGAGGTGCTGTGGCAGGACCCGCCGTTGGCCAACTACGCCATCACCTACCCCGTCGATGACGTGGAGCTGGCCGGGTACCACCTGCCCGCCGACGAACCGGTCGTGATCAGCTTCGCCGCGGCCAACACCGGCCTGGCCGGTGACTTCACCCGACGGGACGGCAACCGAGCACACCTCGCCTGGAGTGCGGGGGACCACATGTGTCCCGCGCGTTCTCCCGCTCGTCTCATCGCCTCTGTCGCTATCGAGACCATTTTGGATAGTCTGCCGGACATGGAACTGGCCGTGCCCGCAGTGGAGCTGGAGTGGCGTCCCGGCCCCTTCCACCGGGCTCTGCGTGCGTTGCCGGTGCGGTTCCCGATCCGCGATGCCGACAGCCACGGAGACGTCACCCCATGGAACAGCCGTCCTGTCCGTACACCCTGAACTCCCGTGACCCGCACGAGGACGCCGCCCGGCTGCGTCGGCACGGCTCGGCCACACGGGTGCGGCTCCCCGGCGGAGTGACGGCGTGGTCGGTCACCGACCACCGGTGGTTGCGGGAACTGCTGGCCGACCCCCGGGTCTCCAAGGATCCCCGACAGCACTGGCCCAGCTGGCAGCGCGGTGACATCCCGCAGGACTGGGCGCTGGCCTCCTGGGTGGCGGTGCGCAACATGTTCACCGCCCACGGGGCCGACCATCGACGGTTGCGTTCCCTGGTCTCTACCGCGTTCACCCCGCGACGGGTGGCCGCGCTGCGCCCGGCCGTCGAGGAACTCACCACGGGTCTGCTCGACGAGCTCGCCACCACACCGCCCGGTCGACGCGTCGACTTGCGGGAGGCGTTCGCCTATCCCCTACCCATCTCGGTGATCTGCCGGTTGTTCGGTGTGCCCGACCAGGCCCGTCCACGACTGCGACGCGTGGTCGACAGCGTTTTCGACACTTCCTCGTCGCCGGAGCAGGTGCGGGCCACTCAGCAGGAACTCACCGCGCTGCTGACGGAACTGATCGACGACAAGCGCCGGAATCCCGCCGACGATCTCACCAGTGCGCTGCTGAACGCCCGCGACGACGAGGCGGGCAAGCTCGACGAGCAGGAACTGATCGACACGTTGATTCTGCTCATCGGTGCCGGGCACGAGACGACCGTGAACCTGCTCGATCACGCCATCACCGCCATGCTCTGTCACGACGACCAGCTCGCGCTCGTCCGCGACGGTCGCGTCAGCTGGGAAGCGGTGATCACCGAGACCCTGCGGTGGCAGGCTCCGCTGGCCAACGTGCCGCTGCGCTACGCCGTCGAGGACATCGACGTCGGGGACGTCGTCATTCCGCGGGGCGAACCGATCCTGGCCGGCTACGCCGCCGCGGGACGCGATCCGGTCCGCTACGACGATCCCGACGACTTCGACGTCACCCGCGACGACAACACCGACCACCTCGCCTTCGGGCACGGTCCGCACTACTGCCTCGGCGCACCGCTGGCGCGGCTCGAGGCCGAAATCGCCCTGCCCGCGCTCTTCGACCGCTTCCCCGCCCTGCGCCTGGCCGTCCGGCCCGAAGAGCTCGAACCCACCGAGGGCTTCATCGCCAACGGACATCGCGCCCTCCCCGTCACCCTTTAGTGCTTCCCGGTTTCGCGCGAAACCGGGTAACCACCCGACGATGGGGAGCGGTTACTTCGCTGGCGTTGGCCGGGATTGGCCGTGCTCGGTCGGAGGTATGACGAGTCTGGGCGAGCCTTTCGGAGGTGGGTAGAGATATTCGGCGGCGGGGAGGTCACGCGGTCGGTCCAACAGGAACGCCTGGAAATGTCCGATCCTGCCCTCCAAGCGGGCCACACCGCGCCCCGGAGGCCACACCGCTCCGTAGACGTCGGTGGCCGAACGCCAATCCCGTCCGAGCACCGACTCCGCACCGGCACGGGGTACGGGCCCCATGACGACCACGTCGTCGAGCAGGTCTCGCACCGCGTTCGGGATCATCTCCTCGGAGTCGGCTCGTCGGGTCACGAGAATCAGTCGCACGTTCGTCTCCCGGCAGTGCCGGGCGAAGCGGGAGCAGAATCGGTCGAACCGCCCTCCGAGGAGTGCCCGTATCCGCCGTGGTTCCTCGATGACCACGCACAACGACGGATGGTCCGGTTCGGTGGAACACCGCCCACCGCGGTACTCGACGTTGTCCCAGTGCCGGGACTCCACGATCGAGGCGAGGTGTCGCAACGCGGTGGCCCAATCGCGGGGTGTGCGGGCGACCGCCCGTATCCCGTGCCGCCCCGCCAACACCACGTAATCACTGCTCGACGCGCCGTCCAGCACGTACATGCCCCCGGGGAAGAAGCCGAGACGCATCGCACGCGCGCACAGCCCGCGTTTGAACCCGGTCTTCGCCGCCGTCCCGACGACCAGCAGATTCCGCTCGGGATTCCAGGCACACGCCGGAAGGCGCGGCTCGGTGGGGCCGTCGGCGCACCCCTCGTCCGTCTGCCCGGCCGCGTCCTCATTGGTCACTCCGAGCGGAACCGCCCGACAGGGGCCCGACCAGTGCCTGTCATGGACACCGGTGGGCAGCGCGGATACCGCGCGCATCACGAACACCGGCCGTTCCATCGACCACGAGACCTCGTAGGACACCCCCGTGTCCCGCAGGGCCTCAGCGAGCAGGGCAGCCAGCCGGTCACGGCGGTAGGTGTCCGGGTTCGCCTCACAGCGGATCTCCGCCGCCACGAGTCGGCGTCCGTCCCAGCGCGCGTTTTCGACCCGAAGCTCCTCCGGGACGATGCCCGCTCCGGAGGACACGCGACGCGCCAGCACCGCGCGGACGCGGGCGCGATACCGCTCCTCCTGCGTCATACCGAGAACACCGACCAGCGCGGCCAGGATCACCGCCAGCACCAACCACCCCGCGACGGCGCCGAGCCCGACGACAGCCGCTCCCGCGACCAGTCCCCCCGCTCGAGTCCGGAAGCCCCATCCCTCCGGAACCACCAGCCACGCTCCGAGCCGGAAGACCACCAGCGTCCCCACTGCCAGCAAGAAAGGACCGAGGACCGCGGACCACCACGTGTAGCGCAACAGCACCAGCAGTGCCAGCAGCGTCAGCACCCCACCGAGGTAGGGAGCCGGGGTGCGGCGCACGTCCAACCACGCCGCACGCACCTCACGGGGCCCCGGCCCACGCCACCAGTCGCCGAGTCGCCTCCGATGGGACCACACCACTCCGTGCGAATCCGACCGATACAGCCTGCCCACGGCATCAGTCGACCAGTTTCCGTCCCACGTCGCCACTCGCCACCACCCGTCGCCGCAGCGGCGAGAGCGGCCACCGAAGCGGTGAACACGGCGAGTAACGTCCGACAATCACTCATCACTCGAAGGAAATAATCGAAGACCCGAAATCTCGCGCGTTTCTCACCATGAGCGTCCACGGTTCCGAGAATCGCACGACAGGCAACGGAGCCGCCTCCGTGCTACTCTCCGCTGCCATGCGGAACAAAATGTGCGTTTCGGCCTCGATCACCGTCACGATCGGGGCGTTGGTGGCCGGGTGCGCGGTATCCGATCAAACAACTTCGGATTCCGGAACCGGCAAAAGCGCCGGAGGAAAGCAGGATCAGCAGGCGGCCCCCGCCCCCGAGGAGAAGCTCGACCTGCTTCCGGGGATGCCCCCTCCCGCGGATCCGGGAAACGTGTACGCCGCGACGCGCTCGGGCAAGCTCAACGAACCGATGCGCCAGGCGAGGGAACTGGTCTACGTCCCCAACAGCCTCGACGACACGGTCTCGGTCATCGACCCGAACACGTTCGAGGTCATCGACACGTACCCCGCCGGGGACGAACCCCAGCACGTGGTCCCCTCCTACGACATGCGCACGCTCTACGCGGTCGCCGACAAGGTGCCCGGGGGGTCGCTCACCCCCATCGACCCGAAGACGGGCAAGCCCGGCACGCCCATCAAGGTCCAGGACCCGTACAACCTGTACTTCACCCCCGACGGCAAATCCGCGATCGTCGTCGCCGAGGCCTACAAGCGCCTGGACTTCTACGATCCGAAGACCTGGAAGATCCAGAGCAGCATTTCCGTGCCCGGATGCGCCGGTGTCAACCACATGGACTTCACCGCGAACGGCAAGCGCGCCCTGATCGCCTGCGAATTCGCGAACCGAATGATCGTACTGGACGTCGCGAACCGAAAAATCATCAAGAAGTTCGACCTGAATCAGGTTCCGAACGGCAAGCCGCAGGACACCCGGCTGTCGCCCGACGGAAAGACCTTCTACGTCGCCGACATGATCGCAGGCGGCATCTACCTCTTCAGCGGGGACGCCATGAAGTACCGCGATTTCATCCCCACCGGGGACGGGGCGCACGGAGTGTACTTCTCCCGGGACACGAAGCGGATGTTCGTGACGAACCGCGGTGAGGGCAGCGTGAGCGTGCTCAGCGCGAACACGCACGAGAAGCTCGACAAGTGGCACATCCCCGGCGGTGGAAGCCCGGACATGGGAGCGCTGTCCCCCGACGGCAGTCAGCTGTGGCTGTCCGGGAGGTACGACTCGGAGGTCTACGTCTTCGACACCAAGGACGGCTCCCTGTTGAAACGCATCCCTGTCGGCAACGGCCCGCACGGACTGACCTACATGCCGCAACCCGGCCGCTACTCCCTCGGCCACACCAGCAACATCCGCTGAGGGGTTTCTTCCGCCACGGTCCGCGAGCGGCCCGGCAAGCACGTGTTCGCCGCGGTGGCAGGGCGGGCTCTCAGTAGACGCAGGGAACGTCGTCCGCCGTGGTCGGCCGCTGCTCGACACCCGGTTCCGCCGACTCCCGTGCGCCCGTCTCGCTTTCGGCGGCACGATCTCCGCCGAGTCCGCTCGTACCGGAGAAACCGGCCGTGCCGCCGGGGCGCTCCTCCGCCGACCCGGACCGCGTCGGCCGGTCGGTCTCGTCCGTTCGCCCCGACAGCAGGTCGTCCACGTAGCGCTCGACCCGCTTCGGTTTCGCCACCACCTCGCCACCACGCAGCCGCACCGGGATGGTGGAGAACTCGATGTCGTCGGCGGCGATGCCGCGCATCTTGCCGGCGAAACCGACGATGTTCCATCCCTTGTCCAGGGTGACGGAGTTCTCCAGCGCATCCATCAGGGCCGAGACCTTCGCGGGGTTGCCCAGAATGCCCGCGGACAGGATCTTGTTCGCGAGACCGGCCAGGAACGCCTGCTGACGCACGACCCGGTCGAGGTCACCACGAGGCAGTCCGTGGCGCTGACGCACGAACGCCAACGCCTCGGACCCGGAGAGCACCTGCGGCCCGGCCGGAAAGACTGCACCGGAGTACTCGCTGTCGTCGACGGGCCGTCGCAGGCACACCTTCACACCACCGACCGCCTTGGTGAGCCGGTAGAAACCCAGCAGGTTCACTTCGGCGTAGTGGTCGATGTCGACTCCCGCCAGTTCCTCGATGGTGGAGACGAAGAACTTCTGTCCCGCGGTCCGGGACTTCCTGGCCAGCTCCGCACCGGTGACTCCTCGCCCACGCAGGCGCTGCTCGGCAGCGGCCTGCGCACGTGCCAGCGCGGAGTTGAGCTTGTGCTCGCCGAACCGATCGAGGTCGACGAGGGTGTCCCGGGGAAACGACACGGCGCTGGCGCGCCGTCCGCCGTCGGGAATCCGCACCAGGATCATCGTGTCGGTGAGGTTGTTGGCCGAACCGTCGGAGGAGGCGCGAAGTTTTCTCAGCATGTTCTCGGAAAGCTGCTCACCCTGCGCGTTGACACGACTGTCGTTGCCGACGAGCAGGATGTCGGTCGCACCGTCCGGGGCCTTGGGGCCGGCATCGGCGATGACGTCGCCACCCCGCACGGACTTGTTGAGCTCGTGCAGCCTGGACCATCCGTAGCCGACCGTGCCCAGCACGAGAACCGACACCACCACCAGGAGGGCCTGGAACGCCCGGATCCAGCTTCTCCGGCCGCGCTTGCGAGGTCTGTTCGCGTTCTCGTTCCACTCGTCGAGGACTCGGGACGGTCCCCGCGGATGTTCTGCCGCCCGTGGGGACGGTCCTTCCCCGATCCGACGAGCTCCGGAAGGAGTTCCCCCACCTGTTCGACGGGACCGACGACCTCCCCGCGAGGACGCGCCCGGCCGTCGCCGTGACCAGTCAACCACGCCACACCCCCTACAGAGAGCTGCCGCGGTGGTTGTGAACCGTGAAGCGGGACAAAGGCGGGCAGCTCCCGCACAACTCGGATGATCGGGACGATCGCGTGTCGAGCGGCGAAGGGACCACGCCCCCACAGCCCCACGGGCTCGGGACGGCGCCGCCAACCCAGTATAGCCGTGGCGGGCAGTTCGAGCAGCCGCTCGAACGAAACCGAAATGCTCGAATTACTTTCGCGTTCAACGCGATCGATGTGCTCGACGGCCGACCACCACGCCGAACCGATATTCCGACCAGCCGGAATGCTCCAACGGGATTACTTCGCATCCCGCACCGGCTGCCCACGGTGAGCAAGCGATCTCTCCCGCGAGTGAACCCTGTCGCCTGTCTAGGGACTTCCGCCGAAAACCGTGGACCCCGCTCCGATCACTATATTAATTTCAAGCGCGCCATGCCGGGTTCGCCCGATCCCGTGGCTGGTGAAACCATCGACGAGAAGAAACGAGACGCCATGACCGACACGAACGACAACGGTCCGAAAGAACCCCAGGACGGCGACGGCACCGGCCGCCGGGATTTCCTCAAGAAGGCCGCCACCGGTGCCGCCGCTGCCGCGGGCGGCCTCGCCTTCGGAAGTTCACAGGCCTTCGCGTCCCCGCGGTTGCCCGAGCCTCCCGAGGTCGGTGCGGAGATCCCGTGCAGCTGTCTGGCGCCCGGAGTCCCACTGACCATCCAGACCTCCACGATCAGGATCGACTTCAGCGGTCGGATCAAGGTGCGCGTGGAGGCGGCGAACCCGCTGAACCCCTGGAGCCTGAAACTCAAGGTCATCGGACACGAGGTCACCGGCTACGACAACGGAGACAGCGGAGACAACGAGACGAACGCCAAGAGCGCTCCGCGTGAGGGCCTCGGTCAGGTCCGGATCAAGCAGAGCGACGCCGAGTTCACCCCGAACAGTCTGCTGGAGATGACCAACAAGTTCCCGCCGAAGTTCGAACAGACCATGTTCCTGGACTTCACCATGACCATCGAGAACCCACCCCAGCAGGTGATGGAGCGGGCGCTGGGCGTGTCGATGACCAAGAAACCGGAACCCCTCGTGCTATCCACGAAGAACCCCGGCAAACTGGTCGGCCAACTCGACCAGTTCCCCCCGCAGGGCGCTCCCTACAAATTGCAGAACCCGATCGAGCTGGTGATGCCCAACCACGACGAAACCATCGCCACCCTCGACAAGTTCCCCGTCACGGTCGGAGAAATCACCGGTTCCTGAACCCGTCCCCTTCCGCTCCGGCTCGCGGCTGCCGCGGCCGGAGCGGCTCCCGGTCCGGAACCGCGAAAGTCAGTCCGGCGCGCCGACCGCTCCCAACCCGAGCACGGTGGAACACCGCAGCACCGCTTCGGGATCTCCGGACAGTGCCAGCTTGCCCTCGCCGACCGCGTCGAAGGGAGTGCAGGTGCCCGAACCGATGCGCACGAACGTCGCCGCGTCGGTCGTGGCGACCAGGGCGGGGCCCCGGGCGGCTCCCCGCGCCGCCGTCGTCGTGCCGTGGTCGACGAGCAGGTGGAACACCTCGTCGTCGACCCGGAACTCGTACTCCTCGCGGACGTTCGGGCACCGGGTGGCGTCGGCCATGGACTCGATGGCCAGGAATCCCCAGTGCGGGCGGACCACCGCGTCCTCGGGCACCTCGTCCACCAGCGCCATCCCCCACCGCGCGAGGCCCTTCACCGGCTCCCGCAGGGACTCGCCCGCCTCGGTGAGTTCGTAGACGTAACCACGCTCGGCACTCCCCCGGTGGCGCAGCACGCCCAGCGTGCACAACTTCTTCAGCCGATCGGCGAGCAGGTTGGTCCCGATGCCGGGCAGGTCGGTGAGGAGCTCGTTGTAGCGGCGCGGCCCCAGCATGCATTCCCGCACGATCAGCAGGGTCCACCGTTCACCCACGGCGTCGAGGGCGGCTGCGAGACCACAGTACTGCCGATAGTTGCGCTCCCGTCGCTTCGCGGCGCCTGTCGTCACGCTTGCCTCCGTTCACCGCGACGAGCTCACTCACGGTGGCTTCACCGTACCGCTCGTCGGCGACCGCCGTGGACTCATCACCGCACCGGCCAGCACCGTACCGCTGCCGACGACGACCGAGACGGCGAAGAACCCGGAAGGAGCGGTGACCAACGTGGCGAGCGCGAGCGGACCGGTCAGGCCACCGAGCTTGCTCGCTCCGGCCACCTGACCGAGTCCTCTGCCCTGAACGCGGCGCGCGTAGTGCACAGAGGACATCGGCACGACACTGGCCACCATCGCGTTGCTGAACAGCACGGTGGCGGTCAGCGACAGCACGAGCACCCACCCCTGCTGTCCGCTCAGAATCACCAGCCCGAACAGGACCAGTGCGCTCCCGGCTCCCGCGGCCAGCACCCGAGCACAACGCTGTGGTGAACTGTGGCGCAGCACCAGGGCCAGGATCACGGCCACCGGCAGGGACACCCAGGACTGCGCGGCGAGGAGCCGCTCCCCTGCTCCACCGGTCAGCCCGGACGAGCGCAGCACCGTGGGGACCCAGGTCAGCACGCCCAGCGCCATCAACCCGGCCATGAAACCGTAGAAGGCGTGACGCCGGTGCTGCTGATGCCCCGTCAGGGACGAGGGGGCCTCCTCGGGGGAGGAACTCCGTGCCGCGACGTCGCACGTGGACGGAACCAGGGGAAGGACCAGCAGGACCAGCGCACCGGTGAACGCTCCGACCAGCCAGAGGGACCTCCACCCGTACGCGGGCACGAACAGGGCGGCGGACTGACTGGCCACCAGGTAGCCACCGGCCGTGGCCACACCCGCGATGAGCGATCCGACCGCGGGCACCCGGGACGGGGACACGAGGGTCGTGAGCGCACTGAACACCACCGGCATCAGCCCGCCCACGGCCAGCCCCATGAGCCAGCACATCACCAGGTTTCCGGTGAAGGTCGGCATCGAGCCGCATATCGAGGTCGCGATGAAGCCGAGGGTGGACAGCAGCAGGGTGCGTCGCACGCCGAGCCGGTCCACCAGCGCCCCCCACAGCAGTGAACCGAGCACGGTCCCCGTCAGGCCCGCGATGGGCAGCAGCCCGGCGTACTGGGTGCTCAGACCGTACTCCTCCCGCATCCCGGGCAGCACGAACCCGAGCGTGGCCGTCTTGGACACGTCGACGATCAGTGCCGCGGTCAGCACGACCAGCGCGACGACAGCGGCGGGGCGGGAGGGGCTTCGAGTGGCGCGCGGCGGTTCGGCCGGAGTGAGCAGTCCGGCCAGCGCGGTCACCATGCCCACGGTGATGAGCACCATGTCCCGGTGATGACCCTGGTACGGCCAGAACTCGACACGGACGCCGCCGGTGAAGAACACGATCGCGTGCCGCACGGAGACCGCCACGACCAGCACCGTTCCCAGCGCCGTGGGGGCCACCGTGGCGATTCGCCGCCCGCGCCCTCCGGCCGTCCGGGCGTGCTCAGCCACGTCCGCTCTCATCGGTTCGACCTCCCGTACGGTTCCAGGGCCGCGAGAAGCTCCTCCGGCACGGCCACCGGCCGTGGCCCCTGCTCGGTCCGTCTCATGCACGTGGTGGTCTGCGCTCCCCGCGCCACGAGCTCGGCCGACGCGGTGAGGCGGTAGTAGTCGAAGTTCATCGAGATCGTGGTGTCGTTCACGGACTCGAGGGTCATCCGCAGTTCCACGGTGTCGGCGGCGTAGAGCTCGCTGAAGTAGTCGCAGTGGCAGGACACCGTGGCCAGGGCCAGATCCTCCTCGGTCAGGGCTCGCAGCACCCCCGGCGCACGGTCGACGAGGAAGTGCTCGCGGCACTGTCCCTGCCAGCGCAGGTAGTTCGCGAAGTACACGTTGCCGACGAGATTGGTCTCCTCCAGAGTCACCAGGTGGCGGTAGTCGTAACTGGGAGTCGTCCACATCATGGCTTCCTCGTCAGGATCGCGACGGAGACAGGATCGGCGAGGCCGAGCACGAAAACAACCGCCGAAACGATGACGGCGTCCCCGCTGCGGAACAGGATCAGGCCCCCGTCGTGGACGCCTTCGAGCACCAGCGGGTCCTCCGACGAGTCGGCTTCGGGCAGGCACCGGCGGACCGTGGCCACCCGCGTCGCGCGAACGGCGAAGGGCTCCGGGCACGGCAGCGCCAGCTGATCGACCAGCACGCGATCCGCACCGAGCGGGTGCCGTTCCGCGTCCTGTTCGACCTGCTCGACGGCGCAGCGAGCCGATTCGGGCCCCTCCACGGCGAGCACGGTCCCGGCGGCACGGTCGAGCGAACAGGAGTCTTCCGCACCCGACCGGCTCTTCGTCCGGTGGACCCGGACACGCAACCTCGGGTCGAGGCCGAGCGCGGTGCTCGTGCGTTCCAAGTAGACGGCCAGCAAGGGCTCCGGCCACGGCTCGGTACGCGGCAACGGACCGACGTCGGTCAGCGTCAGCCCCTGCCAGTCGATCACGACGGCGCCTTCGCCGTCGCACGCCACCACGTCCCAGACGTAGCTACCGCCCGCGGCGTGTCGTTCGCTCGCCCGGATCCACAGCTCGGAGGGGTCGCCGGGAACCACCGTCAGGCGCTCGCAGCTCACCGGTAGCACTCTGCGGTGCGGAACGCAGGCTTGGAGAGCGTGCAGGGTGGCGTCGTTGACCGTGGGATCCCCCAACAGCGGTTCGGTGGCGAACCAGTGCGGCGTGTCCTTGGCCAGGATCCGCGCGCGACAACGGCGCGCTCCCTCGGCCGTCAACTCCCGCACCCGGCGGAACCGACCGGTGTGGAAGTAGACGGAGCCGTAGAGCTGATCGGCCCCGAGGGTGAGTTCCTCGTCCGTGACGGAGGGTTCCGCCGGTGGCTCGACCCTCGTCGGTTCCGCTGCCGTCAGGGTGAACACGGCACGAGCGTGGTCGGTCCGGAAGTCGGTCTCGTCCGTTCGCACGACCGCTTCGACGGAGTCGGCCCGACGCAGCACGCACATCCGCAGCTCGCGGGTGCCGGTTTCCGGCACGATGATCGGTCTGTCGAGCCGGATGTCGGTGGCCGCCCGCAACGGTTTTCCGGCGAGCCGCGAGGCCGCCTGCGACATGGCTTCCACTGCCACGACCCCGGGCAGCACCGCGGTTCCGTCGATGCGGTGCTCGGCCACGTGGGGGTCGCTGTCCAGGCCGACGGTGGCCTCGGCGACCAGTTCGACGCCGGGATAGTGCACCGGCACCCGCTCCAGGAAGCGACCCTCGAGCCCGGTGTTCGCGTCGGTGGCGGTACCGGCCAGGGTTCCCAACCGCCCGTGCACGGCCACCGAAACCGGTGTGTCCCGGGTCGCCAGCAACCGCAGGAACGTGTCCACGCCCTCGTCGACGGGGATCGGCGCGACATCGAGGCGGGTGAGGGCGTCGAGAGCGCCCAGCCGCTCCCCCATCCCGGCTTCGGACCACACCGACCAGTCCACGTTGAGCACTCGGCACGTCGGCATCGTGGCCGCGAGTCGCCGCATCTCGTCCCGCAGGGCGGCGTTGGCCAGCGCGTAGTGACTCTCCCCGGCCAGCCCCCAGGTACCGATCACGGATCCGAAGGACACCACCAGTCGCGGTTCGAGCGGGTCGAGGGCGTCCATCACGTGACGCAGGCCGGTGACCTTGGGGGCGAGGTGTTCGTGGATCCGCGTCGCGTCGAGCCCGGTGAAACCGATCGGCTCGTTGCGACCGGAGGCGTGCAGGACACCGCTGACCTCGCCCAGCCGTTCCCGCAGGCGGCCCACGGCCACACGTACCTGCTCACCGTCGGCCACGTCGGCGCGCTCGTAGGCGACGGCCAGTCCTGCCTCGCGAAGCCGTCGCAGGTTCTCGACGAGCTGCTCGTCGCTGCCGGGATCGGAACGCCCGATCAGCGCTAGCCGGACACCGGTGGCCCGCGCGAAGGCGGCGGCGCACTCGTGACCGATCCCCTTGCCCCCGCCGGTGACCAGCAGGACGTCACCGTTGCCCAGCGGCAGCTCCCCACCGTGGTCGAGTTCCAGCACTTCCTCCACGGGTTCGGCGACCTCGTCGGTGAGGACGTGTTCGCGCCAGCATCCCGGTTCCACGCGGGCGTGCTGCTCGGCCGCACGCAGTCCCTCGACGGTGGGTGGGACGCGCAGCACGGTGATGCCGAGCTCGGGATGCTCGTGCCGCAGGCTGCGCAGGAAACCGGTCAGCTCCGAGCCGTGGGTGACCGCCACGAGTCCTCCGGCTTCGAGAGCCGATCTCGCGGCCCGCAGCACGGTGTCGACCCCTTCGGTCGATGCCGGATCGGGCACGTACACCAGGGGACTGCCGTGCCGGCCGAACATCTCCGCCGCGACAGCGCTCAGTTCGCCTCCCGTGTGGACGTGAGCGGGCCAGTCACCGGGTTCTGCGGAGGCGAGCTCCTCGGCCGGAAGCGGGCGGTGCCGTTCGGCGAAGCACCGTATCCAGGAACGCAGTCCGGCGGGCACGGTTTCGGCCGCGGTCCCCGCGGCGACCGGAAGCGCTTCGACGACGTCGATCAGCTCCGTGACCGTGACCTGGGACAGGTTCAACGGTGCCGCGGGACGCCGCCTGCCGAGGGCGTCGGCGATCTCGGCCACGAGCTGGGTCACGCGCAGGGAGGTCAGGTGCAGGTCCGCGAGCAGCCGGGTGCCCGTCTCGATCACGTCGGGATCCAGCTCCGTGGCTTCGGCCAGCATGCTCCGAGTGACCGTCGCGACGTCCCGGGTGCCCTGCCCGGCGACCGGGTCCGGGGGTGGAAGCACCTGTTCGGCCGAAGCGTCCGGTTCCGCGATCGGCGCGGGGGTTTCGTGTTCCTCCGACGGCATCTCCGGCGCCAGCGAACAGGGATTGGTCACGAACACCGGATCGCGCCACGGATCGAACGACCGTGCCGGGCGACCGGTGAAGATCGGTGACAGGTCCGGGACGGCTCGGGCCGCGAACAGCGCCGCCACCGTCTCGCCCAGGGGACGATCCCGGTCACCTCCCGCGTCCACGCCCACCACGGGGACCGGGGAGCTCTCGGCGAGCAGGGTGGTGAGCGTGTGTCCGGGACCGGCTTCGCAGAACAGGTCGGTCTCGGCGGCGATCTCGTCCGTCGCCTCCCGGAACCGCACCGGCTCGATGATCTGACGCCCCAGCAGATCGGCGACGTCGTCGGTGGCTTCGAGCCCCCGACCGGTCACCGTGGACACCATTCGTCGCCGCGGCGCGTGGAACGTCGCCGCGTGCAGCGGTGCCCGGAAAGCCTGCGCGCAACCGGCCACCGCCGGTGAGTGAAAGGCGTGCGAGACCGGCAGGACCTTCGCGGGTGTCCCATGAGCCGCCGCGCGATCGGCCACCGCGCGTACCTCCGACAACGCTCCGGCCAGGACGTGGGAACGCGGCCCGTTGAACGCCGCGACGACCAGACCGGTGTTCGCGCACAGCGCTCGGGCTCCGGCCTCGTCGGTGCCGACGCTGACCATCCCCGTGTTCGCGACACCGTCCCGAGCCATCACCCGGCCACGCTCGGCGACCAACCGGGCGGCCTCCTCCGCGGACAGGCATCCGGCCCAGACCAACGCCGCGAACTCGCCGAGACTGTGCCCCACAGCCGCCACGGGCCGCACCCCGAGATGCTCCAACCACCGCAGCGCCTCCACCGAGGCGCGGTGAATCCGTGGTTGCGCCCCGGCCGTTCCCGCTCCGTCCTCGCCGGAAGCCGGTGGCAAGCACACCCGCGGCCAGTACCGCGCGAGCGCACCACCGGGGGAGGGAGCGGGAGCTCCCTGCCCGGGGATCAGCACGCTGACCCGCCCCGGGACATCGTCCCCGACGTACACCCCGTCGCAGCTGCGGAGCCGAGCGCGGGGCAGGTCGTCGAGCAGCGCGAGGGCGCTGTGGGCCCGCTTGCCCAGTTCCTCGGGAGTCGCCGCCACGAGTGCCGCCCGCGTCGGCCCCTGCTCGGTACTGCCGAAGTGACAGGCCAGGTCGTGCAGCTGCGCCTCGGACAACCGCGGTGCCAGTTCGGCCACCCGGCGCACCAGCACACGTAGCGCCGCCGTGTCACCGGCGCTCAAGGCCACGACCTCGGTTCGCGGCACCGGAGGTCGTGGTGCGGCCACCACGGGCGGCACGGTCGCGGAAGCGGCCGCTCGGACGACCACGTGGGTGTTGATACCGCCGAAACCCATCGCGCTCACACCGGCCACACGCGGACCACGCGGCCACGATTCCGGCTGCTCGGGCACCCGCAGCACATCCGCCGCCTCCCGCAGGCGGCGGTGCGGATGTTCACACCCCGTGGTCGGCGGCAGCACGCCCGTCTCCACACCACGAACCGCCTTGATCAGCGAAGCGACACCGGCGGCGGCCTTGGTGTGGCCGATGTTGGCCTTGACGGACCCGAGCGCGGCGGCCGTCCGCGCGGAGTGCCTCAAGCGCGCCAGTGCCTCGAGTTCGACCTCGTCACCGACCGCCGTACCCGTGCCGTGCCCCTCGTGGAGCAGGACCTCGGCCGGGTCCAGGCCCGCCGAGGAGTAGGCGCGTCGCAGTGCCAGCAGCTGCCCACGGATTTCCGGTCGAGTGATACCTCCTCGACCGTCGGAGGAGACCCCCCACCCGGGAATCTCCGCACGCACGGGCAGGCCCGCGGCCCGGGCGTCGCGCGTCCGCATCAGCGCCACCATGCCGCAGCCTTCGCCGGGCCAGAACCCACCGGAGTTCTCGTCGTAGACGCGCATCCGGTCCGCGGCCAGCGCTCCGGTCTTGGCGAAGCCGACCAGTTCGAACGGGTCCAGGCTCAGATCCACGCCCCCGGCCAGGGCGAAGTCGACGCTGCCGTCGACCAGCGCCCGGCAGGCGGTGATCACGGCCAACAGCGAGGAAGCGCACGCGCCGTCGACCGTGTGGCCTCCGCCTCCGAGGTCGAAGTGGTTGCAGATCCGACCGGCGATCGTGCTGGACAGCCCACCGGCGAGCGTCTCGTCGTCGGAGGCCGGGAACGGGTCCCGGTACAGCTCGGCGGCACGGTCGAGCGCGGCCTGCCGCTGCCGCGGCGGCACACCGGACTCGGCCATCGCCGCCGCCAACACCTTCCGGGTGTAGGGCCAACGCAACCGCAGGGTCCGCGCCCGGGTCACCTCACCGGTGAGGGTGTTGCCCACCACGACGGCCGCGCGGTCCCGGTCGACGCCGTCTCCGGTGGGCAGCCGTGCGTCGTCGAGAGCGCGGGCCGCGGTCTCCAGCGCCAACCAGTGGGCGGGATCGGCGGCCCGGTACACGGCCCCGGGAACGCGAAACCGCGCGCGGTCGAACTCCCAGCCGTCCAGTACGGCGGCGTGGGCACTGTAGGTGCGGTCCACGGCATCGCGATCACGATCGAAGTAGTCGTCCAGGTCGAACCGCTCCTTCGGCAGCCGACGGAACGCGCGGCGGCGGTCGAGCACGCTGTCCCACAACTGCGCGGGACCGTCGGCATCGGGGTACCGGCAGGCCATGCCGACCACGGCGATCGGCTCGACCGTTGCTGCGTCCTGCTCGTTCACCGTGTGTTCCCTTCCAGCGCGGCCGGACCGGCCACGGCCGGTTCGGCGGGAGCGGTCTCTTCCCGGACGGCCCGCCGGAGCCTGCCGCGGCGTGCCAAGTCACCACCGACGAGCACGGCACCGCGCAGCACACACGTGATCACCAGCGCGAAGAAGAGGCCGAAGACGATGTGCAACTGGACCAGCACCCCGTACACGGCCGCCGTGGCCACTCCGAAGGCGATCTGCCTGTCACGACGCGACGGTGTCGTTCCGGGATCCGTGATCATGTAGTTGGTGAACAGCAGGAACGCGACACCGGTGATCGGCAGTACCGCGCTGATCAGCGAAACCTCGGTGAGCGCTCCCCGCAGCCCGGCCTGCGCCACGAAACCGGCGACCCAGGCCAGGATCAGCGGCATCCTGCCGGTCAGCTTGGCGTTGAGCATCGTGCCCGCCGCCAGCAGCAGTACGGGAATCACCGCGTCCAGCCACCCCGAGACCCACTCGGTGAACTGGTAGGGCGGAGCGATCCCCACCCACGGAAACAGCAGGAGCACGGCCACGATGCCGGTGTTGCTCGGATTGAGGAAGTGCCGCGACCGGCCGTCCACCGACACGCGGACGATGTACTTGCTGGCCACCGCGACCACCGCGGCCAACATGACGGGAAGGAGACGTCCGTTGCCGTAGAGCAGCATCGCGCACGCCAAACCGGCGATGTAGGCCGGCAGCAGGAAGTCCACCGCTCGCCCCGGAGCACACCGGTACCGGGGACGCCGACGTCCGGCGAAGGCGTCCACCGATTCCAGCAGCAGCTCGGTGAGCACGGCGGTCAGCGCGACCAGCACCGGCGTTCGATAGGCCTGCTCGAACCCGAGCACCGTGTGCCCGAGCACGGTCAGCGCCGTGATCGAGACGGCGAAGCGGCGCAGCGCCGCGCTCCGGGGGTCGAATCCGGAGTCGGAGGATTTTCGCGGAATCCGGAGTTTCATCGTTGCTCCCTGAACGAACCGTCGGCTTGAAGGACGATCTCGTGCCAGCCGTGGGACAGCGTCACCGTCGTGGAGTGCCGACTCCCGCACGAGTCACGCCAGGAGAGCTCGACGGGAAGCGTTTCGGCCGCGCGGTCACCGAGGCCGAACAGGATTTCGGGTGCGTTGACGCCGCCGTGACCGTTGGCGGGATAGAGCTGCTGGGAACGCCGGGAACCGTCGGGCAGCAGCACCCGCGCGCGAGCTCCGATCGCCGGGCGGTCGGGCCCCGCACCGGCAGGACCGCACGGTGACGAGGTCGGCAACCGCAGGCGGAGCCCGAGGAACGCCCCGGCATCGGACTCGTTGTGATACAGCGTGGACTGGTCCCACTGGTTGGCGACCGCGAGGTCCTGCCGCCCGTCGGAGTCCACGTCGCCGACCGCCAGGCTGCGGCTGACCGCCTCGGTACCCACCCCCACCTTCTTGGCGACGTCGACGTAGCGGCCGTCGGGACCACGCACGAAGAAGGTGTTGCTGTTGTGCCCGGAGAGGTCGTCACCCGGCGTGAAGTTCGGCCACAGCGCGGGATTCGACAGGATCAGGTCGTTGGACATGGCCGCTTCCTGCAGCTGCGCCCACCGGTCGGTGCGTCCGGCGACGAACCCGGTGGCGTGCAGCAGCTCGGACTTGCCGTCGGCGTTGAAGTCGCCGGTCGTGACGTCCCAGCTCC
Source organism: Halosaccharopolyspora lacisalsi (assembly GCF_014137975.1). Taxonomy (GTDB): domain Bacteria; phylum Actinomycetota; class Actinomycetes; order Mycobacteriales; family Pseudonocardiaceae; genus Halosaccharopolyspora; species Halosaccharopolyspora lacisalsi. The sequence continues at coordinate 743,977 of NZ_JACGWZ010000002.1, forward strand.
ATCCCGTGCGGGCCATGCCGAGACGCTCGCTGTGGTCGTCGTAGGGAGCGTGCCCGCGGTGCAGCGCCGCCCGGTCGCCGGTGCTGAGGTAGGCGAAGTTGCTCTCATGCAGCGCGTACGGATCGGTGATGTTGCTGACCAGGACGTCCGGCATTCCGTCGTCGTTGAGGTCGTCGAAAGCCACGCCCATGCCCTTGAACGAGTCGTGACCGACCACTCGGGACTTCGGCGTGCCCGCGTGCCGGGTTCCGGTCGCCTCGCGGAACCGGATACGCCCCGGAACGGACTCGTTGACCAGCATGTGATCGGGACCGAAGTCGTTGGCCACGTACAGGTCGGCGCGGCCGTCGGAGTCGAGGTCCTGGGTCCCCAGCGCCAACGTCCACTGCCGTACCCGATCCGGCGGAAAGACCCCGGGGACCTCGGCGAAGCGCACGTCGGGACGCTGCCCCGCGGTGCCCGAGACGAAGCGGAACATCCGATTGGTCCCCCCGTTGTGGGCGTTGGACAGCGAATCGTTCATCACCAGTTCTTCCTGGCGGGCGTTCGGGTCCAGGACGCGGGCGCCGTCCTGGAAGTAGTTGCCGAACACCAGGTCCAGGTGACCGTCTCCGTCGTAGTCGCCGACCGTGGCCGCGTTGGTGTTCCACACCCGGGAAGGCGTGATGAGCTCGCGGGGGAGGAAAGCCGCCTGCGAGGGCGGTTTCCCGGGCGACCGCAGGAAGATCACCGGGGAACGCCCCCAGTAGTACACGAGCACGTCCTGCCAGCCGTCCGCGTTGTAGTCGGCGGGCAGGCATCCCATCGGCGCGGCGGGGGCCGGGGACGGTGTGTCCGGTTCCAGGGCGAAGGGGCGGTACCGCTCTCCCGTACCCGGTGCCGGACGCACGGTCATGGTGTCGGTGCGCGGGTCGACCAGGCACAGGTCGTGGGACTCGGCGCCGCCGTCGAGAGCGAACATGCCGACACCGGCCCCCACCGAGGAGATCCAGGAGCGAATGTCCCGGTAAGCCGGGGCGACGGTGCGTATGTTGCGCGAGCCCGGGCCGTCCGCGGAGTTGATCGACCGGGCGGTGAATCGGAACGGTGCGGCCAACCGGGCGCGCTCCTCGGAGGAGGCCACGGGGAGTCTCGCCGCGTTCCAGACCAGTACGCAGCACAACAGGGCTGTGATCGTGGCCAGATGCTTGCGCAGCACGGAGATCATCGGGACGTCTCCTCCTGGTCGAGGCTGATGTTGCCGAACGGTTCACCGTGGCCGGCCCGGTGGTGGTCGCTCCAGAGTCGACGGATTTCCGCGCGCCACTTCTCGTAGTGCGCCGCGCCGTGTGGGCCGTCCCCCAGTGCGTCCCGAGCCCTGTCGGTCCATGCGGCCGCCTCCGACGCGGAGGCTCCCGTCAACGCGGCGGCGGCCTGTTCGACGTGCTCGGGCACGATGCCGCAGGCTCGTCGTGCCGCGCAGGCGAAGGCGCTGCCCTGGGCCACGGCCGCCGTGTGCCGACCGGCGAGCACGGTCAGCCGACCGAGTTCCCCACCGTCGGCACCACCGGCGTACGTCGCCGCCAGTCCGACTCCGCTCCACAGATCGGCTCGACGGTGCTGCGGGAAGTGCTCGATGCGCGGCGTGATGCCGTCCGGATCGGCGCACTCGTGGAACCACAGCGCCCGCCCGAGCCCCTGGTCCCGGATCGCGCGCTGTTCGGGTGCCAGACCGCGTTCTACGCGATGCCGCCCGATCACCGCGTCGGAGTGGAAGAACCCCTGGTGGAAACCGAAACCGTCCCAGCCGAGCCAGCGCAGCAGTGGGTCCCCCACCGGAATGCCCCACCAGGGACGCAGTCGTAATCGAGCGTGGGCCCACCCCACCCCGATGTGCACCACGTGGGGGTAAGCCGTCCCGACCCGTTCCAGCAGAGCAGCGCAGCGGCGACCACGGGAGAAGGTCATCAGGTCCAGCACCGCGCATCCCATCCCGGCGCCCTCGTAGGCGAAACCCCTCCACTGCGGTTCGAGTTGCTCGACGCGGTCGGTGACCGCATCGACATCGGTGAGGTCGACGACCGCGTTCACGCCGTCGACGAAAGCCCGGGCCGCGGACTCCAGCCGCTGTCGCGCCGGGCCGGGCCGCAGGCGAAACCGGCGAACACCGAAATCGACCTGGTCATAATTCTGCCGCAACAACGATATCGGGTTTCCCGTCGACGGCATTTTTCCGACAGCATCAAACAAGAATACTCCCTGCGGATACGGATCAAAAAGATTCGGACCGTGAAAATCCACCTGAGCTCAGGCGGTGTCGGTGGAGACGACTCTTTCCATCAACGCCTTCGTCAAAAACGGCATCGCCTCGTGTTGAAAATCGACTTCGGGGTGCATGTCGCGCACGGCGCCTTCCAGTACGAGCAGCGACAGGATGGGGAAGACGAACTGGGGATCCGCGGCCAGGCCGTACCGTCGTTGCAGGTCGAAGAGGCTGGCCGCGAAGGACACCAGGTCGAACTCGGCCGCGCTCAGGCCGCTGTTGACCTCGACCAGCTCGGCCAGGTCGCACCGGAATCCGTCGACGTCCGCACCGGGCCGGGGCTTGGTCGTCGACAGCACCACGTCGGCGCAGGCGGGACCGTCACCCAGGCTCATGCAGTAGAAGAAAGCGGTGAACTTGGTTCGTGCGTGCTCACCGAGCCGAGTGGTGAATCCGGCGTCGACCATCACCACCGTGCCGTCCCGACGAAAGTAGAGGTTGCCCGGATGCAGGTCGCAGTGCACGAGTCCGTGCAGGAACAGCATCCGATACACCGAACGCAGCACGGCCAGGACCGCGCCCTCGCGGACCTCACGGGTCACCTGCCACGGCTGCCGACGGTCGAGTTCGCCGACGTGATCCATGACGAGCACGTCCCTCGTGGACAGTTCCGGACGCGGTTGGGGAACGAGCACCCGTTCCTCGTCCCGCACCCCCGCGTGCAGTTCCCGCAGTTCCACGGCTTCACGCTCGAAGTCCACCTGACCCCGGATCGAGTCGGCGAGCTGACCGACGATCTCCCGCACCGGCACGCCCCGGAACATCGGCGTCCGCTCCAGGACACCCGCCACGGAGCACATGATCGCCAGGTCACGACGCAGTACCGACTCGATCCCCGGCCGCCGTACCTTGACCGCCACCTCGTGGCCGTCCGGCGTCACCGCCCGGTACACGCAAGCGATGCTCCCGGACCCCACCAACTCGCAGGAACGCGCGAGCGCGTGGCCGACCTCGCCGAGGCGGTCCCCCAGCAACCCGGCCAACCCCGTGATCGGTGTCCGCACCACATCGTCGTGCAACCGGGCCAACCCACGGCAGACGCGCGGAGGCAGCAGGTCCACTCGTGCGCTGAGCAACTGCGCTGCCTTCACGAAGGCGGGGCCGAGTTCGCAGACCACCTGCGCGAGCCACTCGCCGAGTTCCCCGTCACTCCGGTCGCGCCCGCCGGGAAGCCGGCTTCGAGCGATCCGCCACCCCAGGATGGCGCCGCTGCGCGCCAGCACAGCCGCCACCTGAAGACTCCTGGAGACCATCCCCACCGTGACCGACCCCGAGATCGGACGAGAGAAGAGGCCCGGGCGCCGGCTTCCACGCTCCGACCACTTTCCGTAGTCGCCGTCCCTGGGTCGGCCACTCTTCATCATCAGTTCAGGACCCTAAAGATCCACGGACGGCCTGTTAAGAAAGATCATTCCCCCGGGTGACACACAGGCGAGTGAAGTCACCGCCACACCGGACAGGACAAAACCGAGATCCGGTGGTAATGGACCCGTCTCCAGTGATTCGGAGTCCCTCAGCGGGGAAACCGCGAAGCGGGACCCGGCGCCGTGGCGGTGCGGACGGCGGCGGTTCGATCATGGCGGCGGTGAGGAGGGCCGCGATCGGTAGCAGGCCCACAGCAGCGGGAAAGGCCACGGCTTGCGAGGTACGGACCCCGAACCCGGCGACGAGCCAGAACATGCCGGTGCGGATCGCCCCGGGCCGGGTCCAGTAGGCGGCGGTGATCCCGCCGACCGCGTGGTGCGTCTTGTCGGAATGCTCGTCGACGACTTCGGGGGAGTCACCGTCACGGCGTTCGCGGCAGTGGTGCGGTCAGTGTTCGGTGGCGGCCACGACGTGGTGCAGGTCCAGTTCGGGGTGCAGCCGGAGCGTGGTGCGCAGGGCGAGGTTGTCGGTGAACACGGCCAGCACGGACCCGTCCGGGCGGTCGAACACCTCGCTGGTGCGGGTCCGCAGCATCGAACGCTGTCGCGGATCTCCCAGGAGGCGGACGACGTGGTAGGGCAACCGCTCGAGTTCGATCGGAGACCGGAACTCCGACTCCAACCGCTGGGTGGCCACGTCGAACTGCATCGGACCGACCGCGGCCAGTACGGGCGCACCCTCGCCGCGGGTCTCCGAGTGCAGCACCTGCACGACCCCTTCCTGGGACAACTGCTCGATGCCGCGCCGGAACTGCTTGGAACGCCCCGGGTCGGTGGTCCGCGCCACGGCGAAGTGCTCCGGCGCGAAGCTGGGAATCCCGGGAAACTCCACGGCGGGCTTGCCGTTGTACAACGTGTCACCGACCCCCAGGGCCGAGGCGTTGACCAGTCCGACGACATCACCGGGGTAGGCCGTCTCGACGGTGTCGCGCTGCTGCCCGAACACCTGCTGGGCATACTTCGTCGCGAACGGCTTGCCCGTGGCCGCGTGCGTGGCCACCATCCCGCGTTCGAACTCGCCCGAGCACACCCGCGCGAAGGCCACCCGGTCCCGGTGGGCCGGGTCCATGCCGGTCTGCACCTTGAACACGAACGCCGAGAACGGCGCCTCCAACTCACGGGGAGTGCCACCGGCGTCCGGACGCGGGCCCGGCTGCGGAGCCAGGCGCACGAGCAGGTCGAGCAGCTGCCCGACCCCGAAGTTGCGCACCGCCGACCCGAACAGCACGGGCGTGGCCGTGGCCGCGTGGAACGCCGCCTCGTCCAAGTCTCCACCGGAGGCCGACAGCAACTCGGACTCCTCGGTGGCCTGCTGCCACTCCGCGCCCACCTCGGCAGCGGCCTGCTCGGCATCCAGCCGCCGCTCCGCCGCGAGGTGGGCACCGGCGTCGGTGCGCTCGTAACCGACGAAATCGCCGGACTCGCGATCCAACACACCGTGGAAGTGGCCGGACTCACCGACCGGCCAGGTCAACGGCATCGGTCGCAGCCCGATGCGCTCGGAAATCTCGTCACACAGCTCCAGCGCCTCACGGCCCGGCCGGTCCCACTTGTTGATGAACGTGATCACCGGGATGCCGCGGTGGCGACACACGTCGAACAGCTTCAGCGTCTGCGGCTCCAGCCCCTTCGCCGCGTCCAGCAACATCACCGCCGAGTCCACCGCCGACAACACCCGATAGGTGTCCTCGGAGAAATCCGCGTGGCCGGGCGTGTCCAGCAGGTTGATCACGCAGTCGTCGTAGCTGAACTGCAACGCCGCCGACGTGATCGAAATCCCTCGCGTGCGCTCCATGTCCAGCCAGTCCGAGACCACTCCCCGCCGGCCGGCCTTGCCGTGCACCGCGCCGGCCTCCGAGATCACCCGCGCGTGCAACGCCAACGCCTCCGTCAGCGTCGACTTGCCCGCGTCCGGATGGCTGATCACCGCGAACGTGCGGCGTCGCGCGGCCTCCTGGCCCGGATTCCCGGTGTGACCAACCGCGTGAGTATCGGTCACCGCGCTCATCCGGCCACCCGCTTCCGACGATCATGCTGTGGAACCTTCACTTCGTCGAACCTCCTCGTCAGACTCTACCCTCACGTTACGGAAACTCGTATCGGATTCGTGAGGTCGGCCCGACGAGTCACCACGTCGAAAAAGCGAAACGCATCGGCGAACTCGCCGCCACCCTCGCCGCACGGGCGCCCCTGCTCCAGTAACCGTCGCCTCCGGCACGACGATCCCCTCCCGTGGCCCGCCGGACGTCAACGTTGCGACTGGTCGCCACCACCGCGGTCGGGCACTCGCATCTCCTGCTCGCCGTCCGGCTCGTACTCCTGCCCTTCCTCCGGCTCGGAGGGAACGAGGGTCGGACGTCGCTGGCGCCCGACCGGCCCGGCCCGGGCCTGCCGCATCGGATCGCGACGGAGATCGGCATACAGTGCCCAGCACAAACCCATGATGATCAGCACGAACGGGGCGGCTACCAGGATCGTGAACGTCTGCAGCGCATCCAGGCCGCCCACGAGCAACAACACGGCCGCCACGATCGCGCTCAGGACGGCCCACCCCGCGATCAGCCACTTGTTCGGCTCGGTGTGGCCGCGGGAGGAGAGCATCCCGAGCACCACCGCGCTGGAATCGGCTCCGGTGATCCAGAAGATCGCGACGAGGAACATGACCACGATTCCGACGACGACGAATCCGGGATATTGCTCCAGCGCGGTGAAAAAGGCGGCGGCCTCGCCGCCCGCCCCGGCGCCCGCGATGTTGGCCCGGCCGGTGAGCTGCAGGTTCAGCCCGGCCCCGCCGAGAACGGTGAACCACAGCGCGGAGACCAGCGTGGGAACGATGAGGACGCCGAGCACGAACTCGCGGACGGTGCGCCCCTTCGAGATCCGGGCGATGAACGTGGACACGAACGGTGTCCAGGAGATCCACCAGGCCCAGTAGAAGATCGTCCAGTCCGAGAGCCAGCTCACCCCCCCGAACGCGGGGGAGTGCAGGCTCCACGGGATGAAGTGGAACACGTAGCTGCCCAGTGCGCTCGGTGCCAGGTTGAGCAGGAACACCGTCGGTCCGGCGACCAGGATGAACGCCACCAGCAGCGCGGCGATCACCAGGGTGGTGTTGGACAGCCACTTGATCCCGCGGGAAACCCCGCTCAGCGCCGATATCACGGCGAAGACGATCAGCACCGCGATGACCAGCAGCGCCATCAACGTGCCCCCACCACCTTGCTGCCCGAAACCGCCACCGATGCCGGTGAACAGGGAGATGCCGGCCGCGATCTGCAGCGCCCCCAGCCCCAGGGAGGTCGCTCCGCCGAATTTCGTGGCCACGATCGCCCAGATGTCGATCGGCTTGCCCCAGCCGTCGTCCTCGATGCGCTTCTTCCCCAGCAACGCCTGGAACGGGGAGCTGATCAGGTTGCCACGGCCCTTGCGGTAGGTGGAATAGGCCAGCGCCAGCGCCACCACCGAATAAATCGCCCAGGGGTGCAGTCCCCAGTGGAAAAACGAGTAGGCCATGCCCTGCCGCGCGGCCTCCTGACTGCCCGGAGCGGCATCGACCCAGGGCGCGGGATCGGTCAGGTGCGCGACCGGCTCGTAGACGCCGAAGAAGATCAGCCCGATCCCCATCCCGGCGGAGAACATCATCGCCACCCAGGAAACGGTGGAGTACTCGGGTGGTTCACCGTCCTGCGACAGCGGGATGCCTCCGTACCGGCTGCACGCCAAGTACAGCGAGAACACCACGAAACCCACGGCGGCCAGCACGAACGCCCAGCCCAGATTACCGACCACCCAGGTCAGTCCCACGCTGGCCAGATCCCCGATGACACCGGGAATCGCCGCCGCCACGATGCAGAACACCACGACGATCCCGAACGACCAGCCGAACACCGTGGGATCGATGGAGCGCTTCCGCAGCGGCGCCGTCAGGGCGTGGCTCGCGCGGTCGCGAGGTTCTTGTTCTCCGCGCTTCATGGATATCAGTCCTTACCGGATCGGGCGGACGTCGACGAGGTGCCGCCGCCGCGACGTCGCAGTTCGTGCAGGCGTCCCATGAAGTGCGCGAAGATCCCCTCCGCACCGGAACGGGGAGTCCGACTGGAGAGCGGCTGCACCACCGAGGGGGGAGCATCCAGGATGGACCGCATCATCTCCGCGTACTGATCGCCCGGCAGGCCCCGCACCAGGTTCGACTCACTGATCATGCCGACGACGTCGCTGCCGTCCACCACCACCAACCGGCGGATGTGGTGCTCACCCATCATCCGAGCCGCCTCGGCCACCGAGTCGTCGGCCTGCACCGCGATCGGTGTCCCCTCGGCGCACTGCCCGGCTCGCGCGTGGGAGGGGTCCGCCCCTCCGGCCAAGCACTTGACCACGATGTCGCGCTCGGTGATGATGCCGCGCAGCCGGTTACCGGCGTCACAGATCGGCACCGCTCCGAGCCCCAGTCTCGACATCCGGTAAGCCGCGTCGGTCAGCGAGGCGTCGTCCTCGATGCACTCCACACCGGAAGTCATGATCTCCCGCACACTCGTCATCGCGGATTTCCTCCACCATCGGCTCGGACAGCAACGACCGGACGAAGCCGTACTCCCGCACCATCGCCGAGATCACATCGAGATCGGCGGAAATCCCCACGGGAAAGGGCGTCGTCACTCGGATTCGGGGGCCGATTCGGGAGACTCTCGTTCATTCGGCCACACAGCTGGGCGGGGGCGGTTCCGGTCCGGTCGAGCTTCGGGGAGAAACTCCCCGTCGGATTCGAGATCTTCTTCACCTTGCGGTTTCATGGTCCCGCATGCTGACCTTGGCGCAACTCGGCAGCAGTGCGTCGTCGCGCTCCGAGCGCGGCGACGGCGTTCCGTTCGCGAGCCTGATGCAGCACAACCGGTCGATCCGGCCGGACACACGTCCCAGGCCGAGGTGGTCACATCTTCCCGTCGCTGCCCTGACGTAAGAGTGGGGTCAGTCGCGTCCGTGGACGATGACCGAGCCGCGGGGAGTGGGGGCGTTCCGCCGGTGCCACCTCGCGGTTCGCGATCACCACTCGGACAGGCGATTGCGCAACGTGGCGGCGAAGTCCTCGGCGATCCGCAGCTGCTTGCGCAGGCTCTGACACTGTTCCTCGGCCTTCTCCTGGAACTCGTGCAGTCGGTCTCGCTGCTGCTGCCCGTGCTCGGCGTCGTGGGAGGAGTCGAGGAGCTCCAGCAGCTCGCGCATCTCGTCGAGCTGGAACCCCAGCGGCTTCATCCGCTTGATCACTTCCAGCCGCTCGATGTCGGGCTCGGCGTAGAGCCGGAAACCGCCCTGGCTGCGCGCGCTCGGCACCACCAGGCCGACCTCCTCGTAGTAGCGGATCGTGCGCAACGACAGGCCGGTGCGCTCGGCGACCTCACCGATCTGCGCGTGCCCGTTCACAATCCCGTCCCTTCCTCGCTACCGGTGGCGCCGACACCGTACGGCGGCAACGTGGTCACCGATTATCGCTGACGCCGGTAGCTCGCTTCACAGGCCACCCGTCGATCATCGACATCGGCGATCCACGCCACCGTCGGGCACGGGTCCGAGGAGGGGGCGACCCGTCGATCAGTTGCCGATCAGCCGCATCTGCTCCTCGTTGTGGTGCTCGAGCATCCAGGCCAGGGCCATTTGCGCCGGGGTCGCACCCGCCTCGGCGGCGATGGCCTCGGCCTCGTCGGCGATGCGCAGGTTGCGCTGGAAGTTCTCCCCGGTGAGGAAGTCGCGTTCGAAGCACCCCGGTCACCGACCACGAAACCGCGGTCGGCCACGCTGTGGGAAGGAATGCTTCCGTTCGGGAAGTGTGTCAGAGCTGTGCTTCCTGAGCCGTCGTATTGCTACGCGGCGTTGGCCCCGACCCGGTGGTGAGGTGGGGTCTTCCCGTGGCGGTACCCGGTGCCAGCGGGGATGGTCTCACGTGGGTTTCCAGCGGGCTCGTTTTGCGTCCTCCACCAACTGTGGGAGGACGTGCTGCCCGTGGTCTCGGCCAGTCCGGCGAGGTTGCGGGCCGCGTTGAGATCACTCAGCACGATAGCCGCAGTGTCGCAGGCGCAGTTCGGCTGTCACCGCGCCACAGTCCGAGCAGGTCTTGGGAGAAGGGCAGAACCGGCCGGCCACCACCCTCCGCACCCGAGGAGTCGCGGCCGACGGGGAATCTCCGGAGCACGATGCTAGATTCGTGACCTCAATGGGTGAGCACATCGACTTTCGCGCCGCGGAGCACCGGTCCGATACGACCCCCGTCTCGCCAGAGCTCCCCGACCTGCCGATTCGCCCCGTCCTCGGCGAGATCGGCGAACGGCTGGAGGACAGCGGCACCGCCGTCCTCGTCGCCCCGCCCGGTACCGGTAAGACGACCCTGGTACCGCTGGCGCTGGCCGAACGCGGGCTGCGCGTGGCGGTGGCCGAACCACGCAGGCTCGCGGCCAGGGCCGCCGCCACGCGCATGGCCGAACTCCTCGGTGAGCGGGTCGGTGACCGCGTCGGCTACGCCGTGCGTGGTGATCGGCGTTCCTCGGCGAGCACCCGGGTGGAAGTGGTCACATCCGGCCTGCTGGTGCGACGGCTCCAGTCCGATCCCGAGCTGTCCGGGGTGGACGTGGTCATCCTCGACGAGTGCCACGAACGGCATCTGGACGCCGACCTGCTGCTGGCGCTGCTGCTGGACGCGCGCGGGGGACTGCGGCCGGATCTGCGGGTGCTGGCCACCTCGGCGACGGTCGCCGGCGACCAACTGGCGACCCTGCTCGGCGAGGACTCCCCCGCCCCCGTCGTGCGAGCGCACGGGCGGCTTCATCCGGTGGGCACGAGCCACGTCGCGCCGCTGCGCAAGGAGTCGGTCGAAGGCACCGCGGCACGTGCCGTGCGGAGCGCGCTGGACGAGCAGGGCGGCGACGTGCTCGCGTTCCTGCCCGGTGCCCGGGAGATCGCACGTACTCGCGACCTGCTCGCCGACCTCGCCGGAGTGGATGTGCTGCCGCTCCACGGGCGGCTGGCGAGCAGCGAGCAGGACACCGCCCTGCGGCAGGGGCCACGGCGTCGGGTCGTGCTGGCCACGGCGGTCGCCGAGTCCAGCCTCACCGTCCCGGGAGTGCGCACGGTGGTGGACTCCGGGCTGTCCCGCGTCTCCCGCGTGGACCACCGGCGGGGGCTGTCCGGGCTGGTCACCGTCCGTGCCCCGCTGGCTGTCGCCGAGCAGCGCGCCGGTCGCGCCGGGCGCGAGGCACCGGGCCATGCCTACCGCTGCTGGCCCGAGCACGAGCACGGCACGCTGGCGCGTTATCCGGAACCGGAGATCCGCACCGCCGAGCTCACCCGGCTCGCCCTGGAACTGGCCTGCTGGGGCACCCCGGACGGCAGTGCGCTGCGCTGGTGGGACGCTCCTCCGTCGGGACCGCTGGCGGCCGGGCACGCGGTGCTGACCGCGCTGGGCGCCCTGGACGCGAACGGAGCGGTCACAGAGCGGGGACGGCGCATGGCCGGCCTCGGACTCCACCCACGGCTGGCTCGCGCGTTGTTGGACGGCGGCGAAAGCACCGGACGTCGCACCGCCGCCGAGGTCGTGGCGCTGCTCGACGACGACAGCCTCACCCAGGACACCGAACTCGCCACGGCGCTGCGCAAGTTGCGTGGCAAGGCTCCGGGCGCCCAACGCTGGCGGCGCGAGGTGCGGCGCCTGGAAAACATGGTGCCCGACACACCGAAGCCACCACAGGACGGCGACGACGCTCTGGTGGTGGCGTTGGCGCATCCCGAACGGTTGGCCCGCCGCCGTGCACCTCGATCCCGCGTGTACCTGATGTCCGGCGGGACCGCCGTGGAGCTCCCCCGCTCCGAAGTGCGCGAGGACCCGTCGGGGATGCCCACTTCCGAGGGACTCGCCGGATCGGAGTGGCTGGCCATCGCGGTCGCCGAGCGCAGTCCCGGCCGCGTGCACGGGTTCGTCCGGCTGGCGGCGCGGGCCGATCAGTCCCTCGCCGAACAGGCCGCGCCGGGACTGCTGTCCGAGACCGAGGAGATCGACTGGCACGAGGGGGACGTCCGGGCGCGCACCGTGCGCCGACTGGGATCGATCGTGCTGGCCGAGAAGGTGCTGACGACGCCCCCGGCGGACGCGGTGCGAGCCGCGCTGCTCGAGGGCCTTCGCACCGCGGGCACGGAGCTGCTGCACTGGGACGACGACGCCCGGCAACTGCGGCACCGGCTCGCTTTCCTCCATCGCGTCTTCGGGGCCCCGTGGCCGGCCACCGGGGAGGAGGACCTGCTCGCCGTCGCGGACACGTGGCTGGAACCCGAGTTGTCGGCGGCGCGCACCCGAGCCGACCTGGAACGTCTCGACGCCGGCAGCGTGCTGCGTCGCCTGCTGCCCTGGCCGGAGGCCGGACGGCTCGACGAACTCGCCCCGAACCGCGTCGAGGTTCCCTCCGGGGCCCGGGTACGGGTCGACTACGAACCGGAGCAACCGGCCCTGCCGGTGCGGTTGCAGGAGGTCTTCGGCTGGACGAGCGTGCCCGTGATCGCCGAGGGGCGGGTCCCGGTGCTGATGCGGCTGCTCGACCCCGCCGGCCGCCCCGCCGCGGTCACCGGCGACCTGGAGTCCTTCTGGCGCAACGGCTACCGGCAGGTCCGTGCCGATCTCCGGGGCCAGTACCCGAAGCACTCCTGGCCCGACGACCCGCTGACCGCCGCACCCGCTCGCCCCGACCGCAGCGGCAGGTAGCGTCGCGGGGCGGGGATCACGCCCGCTCGCCGAAGTGCGCGCGGGCGGAGACGGAGGGTCCGGATACCGACGCCGTCGACGAGGTGCCCACCGACGACGGCGGCCGCGGACCGGCAGAAACGCACCCACATGTTCAGCTGGATTTCCTTGGCCAGCCGCAGGGGGCAGTAGAGCAACCACACGACGCGCGTGCTCGGACGCGCCCACGCCTCGACGGTGAACACGAGGTCGGCACCGTCGGGCCGGGCCTCGAACTGCACCTGGCCGGCTTCGAGGTGCCCCCGCAACGTGACCAGCCGCAGGCGGTTCCGGTCCCGATGCACCACCCGAACCGGTCCGTCCCAGGGACCGGGCATGGTGACCACGAGTTCGTCCCCCACCGTCAGCTCCGTCTTCGCGGGCACGGAGGTGCGGATATCGACGACCTCGCGGGGGACGAAGCGCCCGAAATCGTGAGCCACCTCGCCGATCAGGCTCTCCGCCGTACACCGTGCCCCGGTGATCCGTACGTCGAAGCGCCGGTGGAACAAGGCGCCGACGCCGTGCTCGGCCGGTTGTACCGTCTCGTCGACCAAGGAGGGCGGCAGCCGTGGCGGAACGTCCTCGTCGGTGTCACCGATGCTCTCGCTGCGATGCAGCGGTGTGATCTGCCACATGTATCGCCAGGAGATCAGGGCCGTGCCGAACAGCCAACGCGCCACGATGGTGGCCGGTCCGGGACGGGAGTAGGTTGCTTCCACGCCGGGCTCCTCGTTCACGGCGATGCGACACGCTAGGAATGTCCTACCCTGGCTTCGGCGAACGAAACGGGAGGCACGATGATCGAGTTTTTCCTGCGTCGAGCCGGTCTGCGCGGCACCCATCTGCACCTGATGTCGGCGGGATCGGTCGGACTGTGCATCGGCCTGTGGATTCGCGCCAAGACCGTCGACCAGACCGAGCGCGGCAACGCCGAGCGTCGCGCGTTGTTCGTCGGCCTGTGGGCGCCCACACTGTGGCTGATCGGCGACTCGCTGCGTGACGAGGAATGAACGACACCGCGGACGCGGGATTCGCTCGCGTCGACACCGAGCGCCTGCTGAACGACTTGCACGACCGCGACGTCAACTACCGCCCCGACGAGGTCGACGCCCGACAGTGGAACTTCGACATCCACCGGGTGGCTCTGCCCCGCGAACGCCCCGGCCCTCCCGAGGAGGGCGGTGTCTGGCGGGCCGCGGCCGAGCTCATCGGCGACTACGAGTTCTCGGCACCCGGCCTCGTGCGCGCCGTCTATGATCCGGGCGAACCGCTGCCGGGCCGTCACATGCTCCTGGAAGGCCGCTTCGCCGCGTTGCGCTTCTACTTCGGTGTGCGCGTAACAAGCGTCACGGACGAGACGCGGGAACGGGGACGACGGGCGTGGGGGTGGAGCTACGAGACGTTGCAGGGGCACCTGGAGCGCGGCCGGATCAGCTACGAGGTCGTCAAGCATCAGGACACCGGCCACGTCGAGTTCGTCATCAGCGCCCACTCCCAACTCGCCCCCACCGTGGGACCGATCCTGCGGCTCGGCTGGGTGCTGTTCGGACGTCGACGGCAGCTTTCGTTCCACCGGAGCTGCGGGCGACGCGTGAACCGGCTCGTGCGGTCGCGACGCGGTCGGCCGGAAGCGGCCGCACCGAAGCGGGATCGAGGGCTCGTGCTGGCACCTTCGGACGCACGGGTGAGAGCGCTCGACCGGGTGGCACCGCACCGCGTCGATCCGGGACTACCTCCCACCAGCGGTCGATGACCACAACGCCGTTGGTGTCGAACTCCCCCATGGCGGACAGGAGCTGTCCGGTCCCCTCGAGCCGCACGATCCCGACGATCAGGTTCGCGGGCTCGATTTTGCCCTGAGCGATCGTCGATCGTGGAGGGGTGACTGGCCGCGCCCCCACCCAGGGAATCGATTGTCCCCGGGCCCGTTCGAGCACGGGCCGAGTTCGAGATCATCCTCGGCACGAAACCGGATGGGGGCACATCCTCGACCCGTGGAGTGTTCCGGAAAGCGGCCGACGCCGCTTCGCGACCACGCGAGCGAGGGCTGTTCATGGAGGACTTTCGGATTCTGCTGTCGGAGGCGGTGCAGCGCGTTCGCCTGATCGCCCTGCGCGCCGTGCTGGCCGCGGTGACCGCGGCGCTGGCGTGGTGGCTGGCCGGGATCGTCCTCGAGCAGCCCTACCCCATCTTCGCGCCGATCACGGCCCTCGTCAGTCTGCTCGACGCACCGGGCACTCGGGGTACCCGGGTGTTTCGCCTCCTCGGCGGCGTCATGGTGGGAGTCGCCGTCGGCGAGGTGCTGCTGCGCTACGTGGGGGCGAGCGCATGGGAGCTCGGTGCGGCCGCGGGCATCGCCGTGCTGCTGGTGGCGACGTTCAGCATGAATCCGCTGACCGTCATCCAGGCCGGTATCGCCGCGTTGCTGGTGGTGGCCACGCACATCCCCGAGACCGGCTTCGACCGGTTGCTCAGCGCACTGCTCGGAGGAGCCCTGGCACTCGTGGTCAGTCAGGTGCTGGTCAGCCCCAGCCCCTCGGGCATGCTCGGCGGCGCCGCGCGAACCACGCTGTTCTCGGCCGCTCGAGGACTGCGCGGTGCCGCCCGGGCGCTGGACGAGGCCGATCCCGATGCGGCCCACGCCGCTCTCCGGATCGTTCGCGTCGGGTTTCAGGACCTGGCGGCGTTCCAGACGAGCCGGGACACCAGTGACCAGGTCGCCCGCCGGACGGTGCGTGGACGCAGGGAGCGGCGCTTCGTCCACCGGCTCGATGCCCGGCTGGCTCACCTGGATTCCTTCTACACGGGCACCCTGCTCGTCACGCGGGCCGCCCACGAGATCGCCGAGCAGCGTTCCGTGGTCCCGGCGTGGTTGCTCGGCGCGATCACGGATCTCGCTCACGCCGTGGAGGTGCTCAGCGCCGACCCGCTCTCGGAAACCCGCCGCCGGCGCGCCCACGCACTGGCCGGCCCCCTGCGGCAGCTCTCTTCCACCGAGCTCACCCACCCGCTGACGACGCTGGTCACCGAAGTACGGCTGGCCGCGGCCGATCTCGCCGAACTCACCCGTGGCGAGGAGTCGGACTGAGCGCCTCGGCATCGTGGGCGTGGATCCAGTGCAGGGTGTTCGGCAGGTCGGCCAGGTCCCGGTCGTGGCGCGCGGCAGCGGGACCGTCAGGCAGGTGCAGCGCGTCGGAGGTGCCCCAGGAACTGCGTTGCACCTGGCGGGTCCTGGCTCGCCGCAACGTCTCGTAGCGCCACAGCGCGGCGGTGTCCTCCTCGGAGGAGGCGAGGCAGTCGGCGAGGGTCACCGCGTCCTCGATCGTCTGATTGGCACCCTGTCCGTGGTGCGGGAGCATGGCGTGCACGGCATCGCCCAACAGGGTGATCCGGCCACGGCTCCACCGGTTCGACGGCGACTGGCCGAACAGGGCCCACCGCTGGTGCAGCGACGTGGCCGAGACCAGCTGCACCACGGCGGGGTGCCAGCCGGTGAACGCCTCGCCGATCTCCTCGTGAGTGGTCGGGACCATCCAACCGTTCGCCGGCCAAGTGCGCGGGCCGTCGACGACCGCGAGGAAGTTGATCGTCTCGCCGTTCCCGATCGGGTAGTGCAGCAGGTGTCCACCCGGACCCATCCAAAACTGGATCGCACCGGGATCGGGCAGCAGGGTCAGCTGTTCGGCGGGGACCAGCCCGCGGAAGCCACTCGTGGCGGAGTAGGCGGCGGTGTCCTCGCCAGTCACCCAGCCGCGCACGGTGGAGTGCACGCCGTCGGCCCCCACCACCACGTCGGCGCGCGTCACGTGCCCGTCGGAGAAGGTGAGCTCGACGCCGTCGGCGGAGGCGTTCACGTCGGTCAACCGCCTGCCCAGGTGCACGCGCTCGTGCCCGCAGGCGGCGACGAGCAGGCTTTGGAGGTCCGCGCGGTGCACGCCGTAGTACGGCGCACCGAACAGCTCCTCGTAGCGGGTACCGACCGCGTGGGCGGTGATGCGGTGACCGTCCCGCCAGTGCCGGTGGATCAGCTCCGTCGGCACCACCGAGCACTCCGCCAGTTCGGAACCCAGCCCCAGCCGCCGCAACAACCTGGTGCCGTTGGCCGACAGGGCCACCGCCGCTCCCACCTCGCGCAGCTGCGACGCCTGCTCGTACACGTCGGCCTCGACACCGCGCAGGTGCAACGCGCGAGCGTGAGCCCTCCGATGCCCCCGCCGACGATCGCCACACGAGGTGCCCGGTTCGCCATCCCGATCTCCGTTCCACCGCTCGACGCCGTGCACCGATCGAGTGTGTACCGACCGGTACATCATGGTGCAGGGCACGCTAGAGGTACCGCCCGGTAGGGTCCAGGGGTGTCCGCGGCGAACGACACCGACAAGCGAACCGAGCTGCTGCACCGCGTCGTGCGCTATCTGGAGGCGTACGGCATCGCGGACCTGTCGCTGAGTCCGCTGGCCACGGAGCTGGGCACCAGCAAGCGCATGCTGCTGTACTACTTCGGAAGCAGGGAGAACCTCATCGTCGAGGTGCTCGCGGCCAGTCGCCCCGAGGTGGCCGGGATCTTCAGTGACGTCACCGACGAACCGAGCCTCCGAGCGGCGGCACTGGACCTGTGGACGGCGATCACCGTCGGCGCCCAGCAGCGTCCGATTCGCATCCTGTTCCAACTGCTGAGCCTGGCGGCCACGCAGCCGGACCGCTACGAGGCACTGGCCGTCGACGCGGTGACCGTCATGGTCGAGCCCATCGCGGAGGTCTACCAGCGGCTGGGCGCCACCCGCGCGGACGCGCGGGCCCGAGCCAGCCTGCTGGTCTCGGGACTTCGCGGCCTGTGCCAGGACAGGATCGTCACCGGCGACAGCAACCGCATCGACGCGGCTGCTCACCTCCTCGTCGACAGCGCCACTTCACTGCGCTGACTTCGTCGCCGAAACCGGAACGCTCGGCGGCCCCGGACGGATCAGTCCGGTCCGGCCGAGGAACTCAACCGGCTCCGCCCGAGGAACGCCGCGACGGCGATCGCGACCAGCCAGAGGACCTGCAACGCCACAGGTCCGTCGGCCAGCGGTGTTCCCGTGGCGACGACAGCCAGCAAGAAGGGTTCGAGCTGACCACCCTGTACCTGCCACATATCCGCCATGACTCCATCATGGGCACAGGTGGGCGCCGGGGGCCACCTGCACGATAAGCTCGTCCCGACGGTCGGCCACTGGTTCGGACCCATCGCGTTGGAGTAGCTCACGGCAAGGCGGTCCACGGGTGATTCAGAAGCAAGAGGACACACGCCCTCCACGGGGGCAACCCCTCCACGGGCCTCGACAGCGCACCACCCCTCAGTACGATCTCGTCCGGGGTGAGATCACGGTGCCCGGCGGGACGTTGCGGTTCATACACCCCCGCGAGGCCATGGACCTGCTCGACGACGAGGACGCCGACGAGCGGTTTCCGCCGTACTGGGCCGAACTCTGGTTCAGCGGCATCGAGCTGGCCCGCGTGGTCTCCTCGTGGACCCTCGCGGGCACGCCCGTGCTCGAACTCGGCTGTGGCCTGGGACTGCCCAGCATCGCCGCGGCACTGTCCGGCGGGCACGTGTCGGCCACCGACCGGTCGCGCGACGCGCTCGCGTTCACGGTCGACAACGCCCACCGCAACGGCACGACCGTCGAGACGATGGAGTGTTCCTGGCAACGGCCGGAGTCCCTGGTCGAGCGAGGCCCGTGGCCGCTCGTGCTGGCCGCGGACGTGCTCTACGACCGGCCCAACGCCGCCCTGCTCCACACGCTGCTGCCTCGACTGGTCGAGGACTCCGGAGAGATCTGGATCGCCGATCCCCAACGTCCGCAGGCAGCGGAGTTCCTCACCGAGGCCGCCACCGACTGGTCGATCTCGACCCACGGCACCCGGATCCCCACCGTGGACATCCATCGCCTGCGACGCGGGAACCACACCGGTACCTGAGCCGGATCTCGTGGCGTTGTCGCACGCCGGCACGAACCCGGCATTCGCGTACCACCGTTGCCGCACGAGATGTGCACGACGGATCTCCCGGCAGGTGTTGGGTTCGCGCGAGGATGGGTAACCAGCGGGCGATGAACCGTGGTGAAGAGGAACAGCGAAACCGCGCCTACTACGAACGGGGGCTGCCGGGCCATCACGACCTGCTCGCCCGAGCCACCGGCGCGCCTTCCGCGCTCAGCCCGCTCACACTGCGGCTGTGGCTGGCCGGCTTCGGGGCCGTGTTCTGCCTCGCCTCGGGGGTACTGCTGCTGTACTTCCTGCCCCCGCTGGCCTGGTTCGGCTGGATCGTCGTCGCGCTCGGCGTCGTGGCCGTGATCGACTTCGGCTGGGTCGTGCACCGCAAGCGCCGGGGTGAACCGGGGTGAGATCGGTCCTCGGCGAGAGCCGCGAGGACGCTCGAGGGCCTCGCGGCGCCGCAACCCGTACCTCGGACGGATCCAGCGCGGACCGGTACGCCCGCAGCACCGTCTCCGGACCGGTCGGCGTCGTCACACGTCCCGTCCGGCGGTGGCACCTTCCGCACCGGCCCGCGCCGTCGGCAGCTGAGCACCCGCCACCGTCCGTCCTCATCGCCGGAAGACGACGAGGCGCTGGACTGCGAAGTTGAACGTCGTCCCCATGCTCTGGGAGAGCATCCAGGCCACGGTGATCGTCCACCACGCGTCCGGAAACAGCCGGAGGGCCAGCGTGTTGACGACCATGACGATCAGAAAGCTCAGGGTGTGGGCGACGGCGACGAGCCCGACTTCGCGGGTGTCGCGACGCGAGTCGAACGTCCAGCGCCGGTTGAGCAGGTAGGCCGTGGTGCTGCCGCAGACGAAGCTCAGCGCTCGGGCCAGCTCCGGCCAGTCCCAGAGCGCGATGAACACCAGTATGCTGCCGTAGTCGACGCTGGCCGCGACCCCGCCGACCAGGACGAATCGGCGGAGCTGGGCGAGCACACCGGCCGGCTTCGACGCGGCACGCACCGCACTCACGATCGATCAGCACCCACTGCCGAGGGGGCCGAGACTGTCAGTGGCACGAGCGAGGGCATAGTAGAACTAACTCCCGGACAACGGTTTCTCATTCCAACGATCTCCGAACGGACCGCGGAAAACATCGGGTACACCACCGATCCCCACCCCGAACCATTGCCCCGAGGGACGAGGCACCGGTGATGATCACTGCTTAGTGCTGCGTGGTGCTCGCCTCGTTCGACGAGGTGCCGGTGGGGTCGTCGGAGCTGGAGACCTCGCCGGGCAGCTGCACGGTCCTGCTCGGCGGTCCCGGGGCCCAGGCGCACCAGCGCGTCTCCTCGCGGACGTGCACGGCCGTCCGGGCCGATAGTGCCCCGGGCGCGTAGGCCCGAAACCGGAACCCCGCCGTCACCGCGAACAGCTTCACCCCGCTCGACCGGCTACCCCCCGGAAAACACACCACGCGCTGCCGACTCCCCACGTTCCCCTGCCGCGACCGACACTCGTCTACACCGACCACGAAGGAGACCATAATATCCACCGAACCGGCGACTTCGTCACACACCGTGTCACCGAAAACGAGCACCCTCCGGCTCCCGCCGTGCATCGCCGGTGTGCGGCCTCACTCGCCGGTGCGGCCCGGTCGAAACGCCGAGCTCACTGAAAGACCAGGCTGACCACCGTCGCGGCGGTGGAGGCCCCCAGCGCCGCCGCCCAACCGTGCGGCCACAGCGGGGTGCACCCGAAGAAGTGGCTGAGCCCCGGCACCTGGACGATCGTGACGAGGGCGGCCACGGAGGCGAGCGAGCAGCCGACGACCAGGGGAGTACGCCCGCGAATGGCCATGGTCTGCCCGAGCTGTGCGCCGATCAGGGCGACGAGGGCGACGGTACTGGCGTGCTGGGCGGTTCCCAGGCGACCGATGAACCACGCTGCTGTGGCGGCTCCCGCCGTGATCAGGCCCCGGCGGTAGATGTCCTTGGTCAAAGCGGTGCCGAGGGATGCCTCCGGCCCCTCGGCCAGCAGCATGTGCGCGGTGATCCGCGGCGGTGGGCGGACGGCGATGGCCATCGCGGGCAACACGTCGGTGAGAGCGTTGACCAGCAACAACTGCCGTGCGTTCATCCCGCCCTGGGAGGTGACGAGCCCGGTCATGACGGTGTAGCCGATCTCACCGAGGTTGCCGCCGAGCAGGATCGCCAGCGAGTCGCGGACGGAGGCCCACATGGCGCGTCCCTCGACGATGGCATCGACGATGGTCTCGATGCGATCGTCGGTGACCACGAGGTCGGCGGCTTCGCGCGCGGCGGGAGTGGCGTGCTCACCGAGGGCGATACCGATGTCGGCCAGCCTGATCGCGGGGGCGTCGTTGGCGCCGTCACCGGTCACCGCCACGATGCGGTCGATGCTTCGCAGTGCTCGCACGATCCGCGCCTTCTGCTCGGGGGTGACCCTGGCGAACACGGCCACGTCGCCGATCAGCTCCGAGAGCTCGGCGTCGTCGAGGGCGTCCAGATCCGGTCCGGTCATCACGCGGTGCCCGTTGAGCACATTGAGCTCGGCGGCGATGGCCTGCGCCGTACTGGGGTGGTCACCGGTGATCATGATGATCTGGACCCCGGCCTGCTGGAGCTGACCCACGGACTCGGCCGCCGTGGAGCGGATCGTGTCCGCCAACGCGATCATGCCGGACAGGGTGAGACCACGGATCCTGGACTCGTCGAGATCGCGCCGATCGGAGGCGAAGCGCTCGGCGACGGCCAGCACCCGAAACCCCATCCGAGCCATCCGGTCCATCTCGTCCAGCGCCGACTTCCGACCGGCTTCGTCCAGCGGTACCCGCACCCCGTCGGCGTAGCGGTGCGTGCACTGCGCCAGCACGACCTCGGGGGCGCCCTTGACGCTGAGCAGCTGACCTTGCTCGCCGGAGCCCAGCACGGCGTGGTACGAGCGGGACGGTTCGAACGGCAGCTCCTCGAGCCGCCGCCACCCCGGTTCACCCTCCTGCGGGGACACCGCGATCTCCTGGGCCCCCTCGACCACGGCACGGTCGGTGGGATGGGGCAGGTCCTCGCCGTTCTCCCCCGCCGGGCTGGCCCGCAGCGCCGCACCGATCACCGCGCGATGCACCCTTTCGGACCGCTCGATCGGACGACTGTCCGTGCCGTCGGAGACGTAGCGCAGCGAGATGCGTCCCTCGGTCAGCGTGCCGGTCTTGTCGAAGCAGAGCGCCTGGGCGCGCCCGAGGGCCTCGACGGTCGAGGTGTTGCGGACCAGCGCACCGCGCCGGGACAACCGCTGGGCCGAAGCCAGCTCCGCGGCGGTGGCCACGAACGGAAGCCCTTCCGGGACCGCCGCCACGGCCAGGCTCACCGCACGTCCCACCGCCGCCGACGCGGCTCGACCGCGAACCAGGTCCGCGGAAAGCAGGACGACCCCGGCACCGGCGCACAGCGGCACCGTGGTCTTGGTCAGCGTTCGCAGGCGTGCCGCCACACCTCCGGTTCGGTCGCGACGCTGATCGGTTCCCACCGTGCGACCGGCCTCGGTGTCCGCCCCGGTAGCCACCACCACGGCACTCGCCCACCCCACGGCGACCGCCGTGCCGCGGTACAACATGCTGTGCCGCTCCGCCACCACCGCGGCCGGAGTCGCGACCTCGCTCTTGGAGACCAGTTGCGACTCACCGGTGAGGCTGGACTCGTCGACCTGGAGCCCGTCGGCGGCGAGCAACCGGCAGTCGGCCGGCACGGAATCGCCGGAGCCCAGCTCGATCACGTCGCCGGGCACCAGTTCCTCGGTCGCGACGTCGACCCGCTCGTCGTCGCGACGCAGCGTCACGGAAACCGCGCTGACCTGGAGGAGTTCACTCAGCGCCCGATCGGCCTTGAGGCGCTGGAAGCCACCGATGAACGCGTTCATGCCCAGCACGGCGCCGATCACGGCGGCGTCGGTGATGGCTCCGATGCTCGCAGAGAGCGCGGCGCCACCGGCCAACGCCGGAGTCAGCGGCCCTTCCAACTCCTCCAGGGTCGCGCGGACCAAGCCCACTCGCCGATCCGGCTGCCGCTCTCCCCGACCGACGAGGCGATGCAGTGCCTCCTGTTCGGACAGTCCCTCCGGAGCACTGTCCAAACGCGCCAGTACCTGCGACGGCGACATGGCGTGCCAGGGAGTTCGTGGCGCCGCGTGCGGGACCGGGTACCGCGCGGCCTTCATGCCCCACCACGTACCCGCGGCGAGGGCCAACACGCTAGCGGCGGAAACGGGAATCCCTGCTCGCGCCTGACTGCGGTACGCGGGACCGAGCACGGCCAGCACCGCGCCACCGAGGGAGGCTCCGGCGGCGATCCGAGCGCTGCGCGCACTCACCGTGCGTGCGAGCGGGATCATGCCGAGCACGGCACAGCTCTCCCCCATGCCCGGACCGCCCAGTACGTGTGCTCCCCACGGTGGGGTTCGCCCGCGTACTATGCCGATCCCCAGATCGGCGGCGGCCAGTCTCGCGCCCCCATACGGCGAGACGACGGCGACGCCCCGCCCTTCGTCCTGGAGGGTGCGCACCGACCGGGCAAGGTGCGTTCCTCCCGCGACCGTGTCCGATACGCCGAGTCGTTCGGCCAGCCGGCTGCCGCGCTCGGCGATCAGGGTCGATCCGACCTCCCGCGCCGCGGCAAGCAGTTCGTCGGTCAGCGGATCCAGCTCCTCCACGGCCTCGAACACGGCCACCGTGTCGTCGTCGTTCCGCAGCGCGAAGATCCGCCCACCCGGTGTGGTGACCTGCTGGACTCCCTCCCGCCACTGTTCCGGAAGATCGGAACGGCCGTGCACCTCCCGAATGCTCCATCCGTCGGAGGTCGCCGCCGAGTTCTCGTCCCGGCCGATGAGCTCGTGCGCGCGCTCCCACAGCCGCGCGTTGTCGACGTCATCGTGCCGTGAGACGAGATCCCGCACGGTCCAGTGCCCGGTTCGCAACGCGGCGGCGTCGACGACCACCGTGTCGATGCGGTCCAGCTTCCGCAGTGCGCGCGGATCCAGCACGAGCGTGCCCCGCTCGGCCATCCCGAAGCCCAGCTGTGCGGCGAACGCGTCCCGGCCGAGATTGGCCGCGCGTGGTGCGGCAGCGACCAGGAGTCCCTGCGCGCGCTGGAAACTCCACGTCGTACCGAGTGTGGCCGCGAAGGCCGTGGGGGCCGCCAGCAGCGAACCGTGACCGACCTGCTCGATCGGTCCGGAAGGCAACCGACCGAGGCGCTCGTCCACGGCCTGAGGTGCACTGCGATGAGTGTCGGGACGATCTCCGAAGCGCTCGTCCCAGTGCTGCCAGCTACGCTGCGCCGACTGGGACTCCCGCAGCAGGAACAAGCGCATCGCGGACTCGGTGATCAGACTCGTCGGCTGCTGGGCCAGCGTGTGGGCCACGGCATTGCCCAGATTGACCACCAGGTCGGTTCCCGACCTGCCCAGGTACGACTCCAGGGTCTCGTGGATCCGCGGGGCCGAGTCGGCGGTGGTCAGCATGGCCGGAACCGATTCGGGCAGCGCGGGTATCGGCAACGCGCGTGCGATCGCGGCGTAACCGAGCCCACCGAGGTTCGCTCCGATCACGACGGCGTGGCCGAGCACGGCCCCGGGGCCGGCCGGATGGGTGGTACCGGCCTCGGCGTAGGACTCCTCGTCCAAGCCGCCGGAAGCCTCGACCTCCCGCACCACGTCGACCAGTTCGTCCGCGGCGACCAGCTCCGAATCGTGACCGACGACCACGCACCCGAGCGCGGCGTTGGCCTCGGCCCACTCCACCCCGTCGAGATGCTCCAGGTGTTCGGTGATCATTCCGACCCGCTGCTCGTTGCGGGGATCCTGGATCCCGCGGACCGCGATGTGCGTTCGGCCGTTCGACGACCACACCGGCCGGGAAGGACCGTGCCTGGCGGCGGTACGGGCCGCTGTGACCAGCGGTGTCAGTACCTGCGAAGCGAGCGCTCCCATCCTGGACAGCATCGTGGAATCAGTCCACCGGACTCGCGCACCGGGGGCCGCGCCCCCACGAACCGCGCACCGGACCCGCGTGCCGAGCTCCGGGATGTCCTCGCCCCGTGATCACCAAGACCTCTCCTTCACTCCCACCACCACAACGGAGTCACCAGTCTACGACGAGTGTCCGGTTCATGAACAGCAGAACACGATCGGGTCCCGATCGGGCAACTCGAAGGTGAACGACCCACCGGCTCGCACCTGCCGAAAGCCGAGTACGGCCTTACGGTGTTGGGTGACGTGCGTGGCCGCGCTCATGTCCGCCGAAGGGAGCATCCTGCCATGACAAGCGCCGATGTGCTCGTCGACGCGTTCGACCGAATCCGCGGGACCGTGCACCAGGTGGTCGACGGGCTCGGTCCGGATCAGCTCGCGTTCCGGGTCGAGCGCGAGGCGAACACGATCGCGTGGTTGGTATGGCACCTCACCCGAGTCCAGGACGATCACGTCTCCGAGCCCGCGCGGACGGAGCAGGTGTGGACCTCGCAGGGCTGGGTGGAGCGGTTCGGGCTCTCGCTGCCTCCGGCGGACACGGGATTCGGGCACTCCTCCGACGATGTCGCGGCGCTCCGCGACATTCCCGCGGAAACGCTGGCCGGATATCACGACGCGGTCCACGAGCGCACGAAGCACTTCGTCGAGCGCCTCACCGACACCGATCTCGCCCGCATCGTGGACGCGTCCTGGGATCCGCCGGTATCACTCGGCGTACGCCTGGTCAGCGTGATCTCCGACGGCTTGCAGCACGCCGGGCAAGCCGCCTTCGTCCGCGGAGTCGTGCAACGCGCACACCGACTCTGACCCCGCCCCGCGCACAGCCCGGTCAGTCGAAGACAGCAGGTCCGGACGGCTCCCGGTGCAGGTCGTGGAGCAGGTGCAGCTCGTCGGCGGTGACTCGGCTGATCGACAGTTCTGGCAGCGCGTCGAGCGGGAACCAACCCACGTCGGCGGTCTCCAGCGCGTGGGGAGCCCGTTCCGGTTCCGGGCAGCGCTCGCACAGGAAGAACAGCTTGTAGACGTGTACCGCCATCGGAGGCCGGTGCCCGCGCCGCTCCCGGTCCAGCACGGCGGCCAGGCGCTCGGCCCGCACGGCCAGTCCGCTCTCCTCCCGCACTTCCCGGCACACCGCCTCACCGGCGGATTCCCCGACGTCGCACCACCCGCCGGGCAGGGTCCAGCGCAGGTCGGATCGTTCCTGGATCAGCAGGACGCGATCGTCCTCGTCGAACAGCGCGCCTCGCACGTCCACCTTCGGCGTGGCATAACCCCGATCGGGAATCGTCGTGCGGTTCAGGGCGGGCACGGAGTCGGTCGTCACCAGGTCCATGAGATTCGCCGCGGCCTCGCGGACCTGCCGATAGCGCTCGTGATCGAACTCGTCACGACCGTAGGCCAGGCCGGTCTGCGCCAGCGCCGCCAGCAGGGCGGACTGACGTCGTATGACCTCTTCGGGATCGTCCAAGACTCCCTCCCCGCATTCGACCCGTCGAGAAGCGCGCACGCCGGCTCCGAACGCACCATCTCGCTCGACCGGCCGGGGCGGTCCGATTTTCCCCTTCCGATCCTCCCCCACCGCTCATCCGCGGTCCCTTCCGGACCGGTGCCGGATGCTTCGCCGACTCGCGAGACGACGATAGCCGAGCGCGGCGACGGCGACCACGACGGGGACCGCCACGTAGGCAGCGGCAAAAGGAGCGACGAAAGCGGTGAGGACGAAAGCGACAACGGCGACGACACGAGCGCGCCCGGACAGCAGGCGAGCGCCGGCCGCGGTACCGATGAGATAGGTGACCAGAATCAGCGTGGAAGGAACCGACACAAGGTCCTCGGTACCCCAGCGCGCGAAATAAGATGTGAGTAATCCGGCCACACCCATTCCCGCAGTGGCGCAAACACCCACGGCGGGCACTCCTCGGGTGTTCAGCCGAGCCATGGACCTCGGGAACCACTGATCACGAGCCAGGGCGTAGCCGAGACGTGAGATCGCGGCCATGAAGGCGTTGGTGGTGCCCGCACTGATGACGACGGCGAGTACACCAGCTGCCGTGGCCGCACTGATGCCGAAACCGGCGCCGAGCACGCTCCCCACCGCGACGCGATCAGTCGTGGAGCTCCCATAGCTGCCTGTGACCACGACGGCGAAAGCCACACCCGAGTAGAGGACGAGCACGGTCACCACGGTGATCGCAGTGGCGCGCGTGAGATCTCGTCGTGCGTCGTGGAATTCTCCGGCCAAGTGCGCCACGGCCTCCCACCCGGCGAAGGCGAAGAACAACACCACCGCGGCCCGACCGATGCTGACAGCACCGTGGGGCGCGAACGGAGTGAAGTCTCCGGGATCCACCCGGGGCAGCGCCACCAGGATCGTCACCAACAGCAGAAGGCTGACACCGGCAGCCAGCGCGAGCTGCACGCGTCCGCTCACCCGAAGTCCCGCCAGGTTCGCCGCGACCGCCAGCAGCAGAATCACCCCGGCGAAGAGGTAGGCGAAACGCTGGTCGATCCGCAGTGCGGAGGCTACGTAATAACCACCGGTCAGCGGAACGATGACATGCCCGAGTGCGACGGCTGTGAAATACCACCATCCCGCCACACCGCCGGCGCGCTCACCGAAAGCACGGCCGGCGAAGACGACGATTCCGCCGGCGTCGGGAAACCGGGAGGCCAACGCGGCGAATGTCATCGCCAGCGGCAAGCCGAGCGAACCGATGAACGCCCACGCCAGCAACGAGGCCGGACCGGCCAGCGAAGCCACCTGGCCGGGCAACACCAGTACTCCCGCGCCCAACACCGCTCCGACATACAGTGCGATGGCGTGACCGAGCCCGATGGCAGGCCTTGGCTGCCGGATCGTGGTTTTCGCGGTCCCCGCACTGCCCATTCGCGCTTCTTCGGATGCCGCCACGCGCACTCCTCGACTCCGCACCGGACAACCCGGTGTTGGTTACCGTCGAGACGAGCATCTCCGGCGAACTCGGCAGGCACGAGTGGCATGATTGCCACGATGCGCAAGGATAGTGCCACCCATCGAGTCGCGGTCGCGATCACTCCGCAGGCACCGATCTTCGAACTCGCGGTGCCGTGCGAAATCTTCGGCACCGACCGTCCCGAGCTGGCTGATCCCTGGTACCACCTGGACGTTTGCAGCACGGAGCCCGACACCACCGTCGCTGCCGGATTCGTCGCCCACGGCGCGGCGAGCATGGTCGAGCTCGCGCGGGCCGACACCGTGATCGTGCCCGCCTGCGCCAACGTGCACACACGGCCTCCCGAGAAGCTGGTGGAGGCCGTCCGAACCGCCCACGAAGCCGGTTCCCGCATCGCGGGCATCTGTTCCGGGGCCTTCGTGCTGGCCGCGGCAGGCATCCTGGACGGTCGACGCAGCACAGCGCACTGGATGCACGCGCAGGAACTCGCCCGCTTGTACCCGCGGGTACACGTCGACCCCACCGTGCTCTACTGCGAGGACGGCGGAGTGTTCACCTCCGCCGGTACCGCCGCCGGAATCGACCTCTGCCTCGAACTCGTCCGCCGCGACCACGGCACCGCGATCACCAATGCGCTGGCACGCAGGCTGGTCGTACCGCCGCACCGCGACGGAGGCCAGGCTCAGTACATGCGGTTACCCGCGGTGACTCCCGACGACACCAGCCTGGCACCACTGCTCGACTGGGCCCGAGCGCGGTTGGATCAGCCGCTCAGCGTCGACGATCTCGCTCAGCACGGTCACCTCAGTCGCCGTACGCTTGCTCGGCGATTTCACGACACCTTGGGGCTGGCACCGCTGCGCTGGCTGCGACACGAGCGCATTCGTCATGCGCAGCACCTTCTCGAAACCACCACGATGACCGTCGACCACATCGCCGCTCGCTCCGGACTCGGCACCGCCGCCAACCTCCGCCGCCATTTCACCGACCACGTCGGCGTCTCCCCACACGGTTACCGACGCACTTTTCGCACCACGAGATCCTGAGGACCCCGTGGTGAACGCGTCGTTTCGGCGGTGTGACCGCCGAAACGACGCGTCCCCCCAGCCGGAAAGCTCGGTCAGCAGCTGGTGACAGGAGTGACGTGGACGGGTCCGGAGACCTCGGCGCCGCTGCTCCACGGGACCAGCACGGCGGAGCTCTCCGCCGGCGCGGGAACGGACACCTCCACAGCGGACGGAACGGGTCCGTGCAGCTGCTTTCCGGTGGTCATGTCCACGCGGGGGAAGCTGAACGACGCCACCGCCGACTGTTCTTCGGTCACCCGCACAGTGACGCCCTCCCGCGCCGCAGCACGTGCCGAAACTGGTAGCGGATCACCATCGTCGTCGACGAAGCCCAACGCGGGTGCTCCGCTGAGGAGGCAGCTCTCTCCCCGCTCGGCCGTAAACACCAACCGGCCACCAGTTTTGCCCATCGCGTGATCCAGCTCGGTCATCGAGACGTTGAGCTGCTCCGCGGTGCAGTACCGGTCGACACCGGAGTGATCGTCCGGTCTCGCCTGCGCGATCCCCGCTCCCGACAGACCGGCCAGCACGGTCGCCCCCGCTGTCGTCACGATCACGGCGCTCTTCCGAAGCGTCTTGTTCATACCCGGTTCTCCTTCACCTCGAATGCAGCCGCGCCCCTCACGGCTCACACCCGTCAAGACGCGCGACCCCCGCGGAAGTTGACGACTTGTAATCTACATCACAAGCGGTCGACGGGAACCGGGCCGCCGGGAGCCGGCGTGAACACCACAACGTCACGGGGCTCCCGGCGCGATCGATCGAAAGTCCACAGTGGACCTGAAGCGACGCGGACATCCGCGTCAGCGAGCTCTCACACCTCGTGACCTCATCGCTTGAGGGCACGGCCGATGATGCGCCCCACCACGAGATAGACGATCGCGGCCAGCCCGTAGTTCAGGACCACGCCGATCGTGGCATCGCCCGGCGTGAACACGTCGCCCAGTCCGAACACGAAGAATTTCGCCACCGAGTACACGAACGAGACGAAACCGCTGGACTGGTTGGCGCCGGCCACCACGAAAACGATGTGCAGCACGAAGGCCAGCGCGATCAGTGCACTGAGCACCTGGATCGTGCGACCGATGCCGTCGGCACTGGGGCCGGAGAACGAGGAGCCCCGGCTCGGGGAGGGCTCTCGCCGCTCTCGCGGCGGTTCCGGCTCGGGGTACCGCTCCCGTCGAGCCCGGGCCGAGTCCGGCTCGCGCGACCGGGCAGGTGGCTCCGGCTCGTCCTCCGGTTCCGGCCCGTCGTAGTCGTAGTCGTCCTCGTCCCAGTACGGATCCGGGTGCTCCCGCACGGGCTCCTGAATGCGCGTTCGCTGATACTGGCGGTCGATGTCCTGCTGACCGGGAGGTTGCTGCGGTGGACCGGGCGGCTGTTGCCCCGCCCCCGGAAGCTGCTGCGGTGGACCGGGCGGCTGTTGCCCCGGCCCCGGAAGCTGTTGTGGCGGCCCGGGCGGTTGTTGTGGCGGCCCAGGAGTCGGCGGCGGTGGTCCCGGAGGCTGCTGTCCGGGGGCCGGTGGCGGGGGCGGCTGTTGGCCCGGCCTCGGTGGTGGTCCCGGGGGTTGCTGCCCCTGCCCCGGTGGCGGGCCGGCCGGTGGACGCTGTCCCGGTCCCGGCTGCGGGGGCGGAGGCTGGGACGCGGGCGGTTGCTGCGGAGGCCCCGGAGGCCGCTGAGCGGGCGGGGGTGGCTGCTGTTGGGGAGGCCCACCGGAAGGCGCCTGATGCGGCGGACCCGCGGGCGGCTGGTGGCCAGGGGGAGGCCCCTGACGATCAGGTCCCTGGGGCGGACCGGGAGGCGGTCCCCGCCTACCCGGGTCGGGATAGGCGTCGCGGGGATCTGCTTGCTCGTTGGCCATCAACACGCATTGTCGCGCCGACGGCGACGGGAGAAAAATTTGCACCACGCACGTATGCCCCGGCCGACCGGGACGCGCCGGTCACTGCGGCAACGACAGGGCCTCCCGCCCCGGTTGCGGGAAGCCCTGGGACATTTCCGACGACCGCGCTCGGCGTACGGCGCGATGGGTGGATCCGCTAGCGAGGAGCGTCGAACTTGCGACGAACTTCCTCGGCGACGCGTGCATTGCCCGACGCCTCGATCAGATTGGCGAGCCGGTGTGCCGTCAGGTCCCGTACCGGGTTGTCCGGGTACAGACCGATCCGGTCCAGCAGCGCTCCCACGTGGCCGGTGGCGGTCCGGGTCCCGTGGGTGAACTTTCGGTAGCTCCCCACGAGCACCGCCGCGAACAGCGGCACGGTGATCCAGGTCGGCCATCCCAGCAATCCGCCCACCACGAGCGGAAGTACGCAGGCGCCGACCAGGCAGGCCAGCAGTATCCGGTTTTCCTTACTCATCGGATCGCCTCCTCGGCGGTGTTCCGGAACGTGAACTCGGCTGAGTGGATTCCCTGAGCCATGTCGATGAACCGGGAGAGCCGCGCGGCGACATCGGGACGCCCGACCGCGGACAGGCTCCAGTTGCGGGCGACCACGTGCAGCGAACCGAGCAGCCTCACGTCGTAGCAGGCCGCTTCCACCAGGATGCTGAGCAGCATGTCGGGGACCGCGATCTGACCGGCGGCGGGCAACCACTCGCCCACGACGGGCCAGGCGAGATCCGGGCGGTGGGTCATCACTGTGTACCAGCCGTAGACGAGCTGGGACCGCACGGAGGCGTCCGCGGCCAGGGGGTGCGATCGACTGTCGGCGGCGGTCAGTCGCCACGGATCGATCACGTCCAGGAACAGGTACGGATCGATCTGCCACTGCCGGTCCCGGAACCCGGACATGAGCTGGTCCAGCAGGCGGTGAAACAGCATCCGACTACCCGCGGTCAGCTCGCACAGGGCCTGTCGAGCCGTGGGGGCGCCCGCACCGTTCTCCCGCCTCGCTCGTTGGTGCAACCGCACCAGGGCCTGCTCCGGGAAGTTGGGGGCGACCACTTCGGTGCACACGTGCACGAGCAGCTGCCCCACGTGGTCGGCGAGGTCGAACTCTCGTGACCAGCCGCGGACCAGCTCGCGGAACCGCGCACCGTGGCGCTCGTCGTTGAGTCCCGTCACCAGCGCCTGCGCGGCGAACTGCATCCAGCGGGTCGGGCCCCCACGCTGGTCCGGACGGGTCCACTGCTCGATCAGCCACATCACGTGACCGACGCATCCGGTGCGTAACGCCTGTTCGAGGAAGCGCTCGACGATGTCCCTGCGTTCCCGCTCCTCCAGCCAGTCCAGCCGAATGACCCGGTCCACCCACTGGCAGAACGAACGTCGCAGGTCGGGATAGTTGTCCCAGAAGTGAGCACGCACCGTGCGGTCGTAGGCGACCCGGGAGAAGCCGACACGGCTGTGGGCTCCGACCTCGATCTCGAGCCCGTCCAGTTGCTCGACGTAGCCGCGCTGCTCCAGTCGCGGTCGTTCCTCCTCCGTCAGTTCCAGCGACTCCAGGAGTCCCTGGGCTGCGAAGAACACCGTGTCGGAGGAGGAACCCCGGCACATCGCCGCCGCGAACAGCACCGCTCGCTCCCTCCCGGAGGAGTGATCCTTGAGCTGCTGCGCGACCTCGTCGCTGCGGTCGGCCATCGCCATGACGGCTTCGTCCAGCCAGGCCGACAGTCCACCCTCTCGTCCGGTGTCGCGGACCCGGACCACCAACCGCACCAGTTCCGCGACGTCCTCCATCGGACCGGACAGGTGCGATTTCAGGTCCGTGGATCCCAGCCGCGAGCCGATGGGTTGGATGTCCTCGGCCTCCAGATGTCTCTGCAGCACCAGCTGGGAACGCGGGCGGTCGATCCGCACGACGTGGGAGCTCAGAACCGGGTCGACGTGGTGCTCGAAACCGTCGGGGAGCACGACCACGATGTGGGCGTCACAGCGCTGCAGAGCGGCGCGGAAGCCGGGCAGTTCCCGCTGCCTGCGCCGGAACGTCTCCTCGTCGCTGTGCGACAGGTCCAGCAGGAGTCGGTACCGAACTCCGATTTCGGCCGGATCCAGCTCGAGCTCCTCCTGCAAGATCCGGAACGAACCGTCCTCATCGGTGAGCTCGTTGAGCAGCATTTTCGCCGCTGTCCGTCGACCGCTGCCGAGTGGCCCGGCGAGCAGCACCGTTCGGTTCTCGCTCAGCCAGCTCCGCGCCGCACCCAGGTGTTCCGGGGGCACGAAACGCCTCTTGAGCCAACGGAGATCGTCCAGCGCCGTTCCCCGCGCCCCTCGGGCCTGCCTGGTCGCCCCCGCCACGAGATTCATGACGTACTGGTCACCGCCACCGGTGTGCACCGGCCCCCACGGATCGCGTACCTCGCTCATCGGTTGCCCTCCCGAGCGCGCGAGGTGCCGAAGTTCTGGCGGGTACCACCGGTGTTGGCGCCGGCGACGTAACCGGCACCGTCACCGTGGACGGCCGGGCCGCCGCACTGGTCGCCGGCCCGGATCGCCACGCCGGAGAGGCAACCGTCGAGAGAGTTCCGCGTGCCACCGGAATCGGATCTCGCGGTTCTGTCCGTCAGCCCGGGCACGAGGTCGACGAGTTCCGCTGCGATCTTGCCGAGATCCGTCTCGGTGTCACCGGTGTCGAACCGCAGGAACTGGTGGTCCGCCAACGGCGCCAGCTCGGTGGGCAACGCGGTGGGAGACAGCGGTGGCACGGTTCGCCCGCACAGGACGGGAACGACGCGAGCACCGCACTCGAAGGCGTCGAGAATTTCCTCGCGGGTCCGGTTCCGCTCGTCGTCCAGGCCGTCGTCCCCATCCTCGTCGCGCAGACTCAGCCAGTGGGCTCCGATGACGACCAGGAGCACCTTGGTCTCGGCCGAGCTTCCCGAGAGCACGTCACGGTGGGTCGCACCGGACCGAATCGACTTGCCGTCGCGGAACACCCTGTCGTCGCCGAAACGATGGGACAGGTCGCGTTCGATGAGAGTGGCGACGTTCTCACCGTCCCCGGTGCGGTAACTGACGAATACTTCGGGCATGACGAAACCGTCCTCTCGCGGTTGGTGCGTCGACCGGATCTCGGTGCCGAGCCGGTTGAGGTGGGGTGTACAGCGATGCGGTGCGCGGGGGCCGCAACTCCCGCGTCGAGATGCCCTTTGCTGTAGTGCACCCGCTCTGTCATCCGCGTCAGGGGCAGACCGGCGGCGATGCGCGGTCTTCGAAGTTCCGTCCCGAACAGTGCGTGCTGCTCAGTCACGTCGATCTCCAGGTTTCCCGTTGTCCGGTGCGAGAGGCGAAGGCATACGGCTGTTCGTGGCAGCAGCGCGCGAACAGGCCGAAGGGGTGCGGGGCCACACGGCCAACCGAACGAACGCTGAAGACACCGGCTGACGGTAGGGGAAAAGATGATCTGGGACGACCCCCTGCGCCCAACAACACCCGAACAGTTGACGTGCTCCCCGTCGTGAGCGGTGGGGATTCTGCACGCGGCTCATACCGCGTACGGAGCGCTGCTACCTCGCGGGGTCGCACCTGCTTCCTGCTTCGTCGGCAACCGCCCCGATGCGGGGCCTCACCTCGCCTCCACGGGCGTTCAGCCCCTCCGCACGCGCCCCGCGGCGAGGTGTTCTTCGCGGCGTTGGTGTCGCGGTCGTGGACCGCTCCACACCGGCACTGCCAGGTGCGCACGTTCAGGGATTTCCTCCCGCCGACCCGGCCACAGGCCGAACAGGTCCGCGACGCGGGCAGCCACCGATCGATGACCACCAGCTGGCGCCCGTAGCGGGCGCACTTCTCCAACAGCAGGCGCCGGAAGCTGCTCCAACCGGCGTCGTGGACGCTCTCGGCGAGCCGAAGAAGTTCTCGTACGCGGTTTCGCAGCCCGGATGGCCTACTGGAGCACGGTGTTCGAGCACTCGGCGAGCCACCCGCGCTCGTCGGTGTGCTTGGCGTCGGTGATCAGTGTGCGTTGCAGCGCCGTGCCGGTCGGGAACTTCTCACCTGAAAGAAGTCCGTACACCGCGGCGTACGGTCATTCGTCGCACGCCGCCGGGGACAGCGAGAAATCGCTCCCAGCACGAAGAAGACAGCACTGTTTCCCGTTTCCCGCAGCCACCGGCAACGGGAACGGGAAGTATCGATCCGGCCGGCCACCGGAGAACGGCCGGATTATCGGGGAGTCAGCCGCTCGTGGGCGGGCGCTCCACGAGCTGGCTGAGGTAGAGCTGCTCGCCCAGCTTGTCCATCAGTTCCAGCTGGGTCTCCAGGTAGTC
The DNA here is from genome assembly GCF_014137975.1 of Halosaccharopolyspora lacisalsi. Lineage (GTDB taxonomy): Bacteria > Actinomycetota > Actinomycetes > Mycobacteriales > Pseudonocardiaceae > Halosaccharopolyspora > Halosaccharopolyspora lacisalsi. The sequence goes on from NZ_JACGWZ010000002.1 coordinate 778,676, forward strand.
GATGTGGTTCTCCTCGTCCCGGAGGATGCCCTCGAAGAGGTTCGCGGTGGTGATGTCGCGCTTCTCCCGGCACATCGCGATGCCGGGCTTGAGCCGGTCGAGCACTTCCACCTCGATGGCCAGATCCGACTCGAACTGCTCCCGGACGGTCTGGCCGACCCGCAGGGTGAACAGCCGCTGGTAGTTCGGCAGCGCCTCCAGGAACAGGATGCGGTCACTGATCCACTCGGCGTGGTGCATCTCCTCGAAGGATTCCGCGCGGGTGTGCTCGGCCAACTTGGTCAATCCCCAGTTGGACTGCAGCTTCGAGTGCAGGAAGTACTGGTTGATCGCGGTGAGCTCGCTGGTGAGCTGCTCGTTGAGCAGCGAGATGATCTCGTCGTCGCCACGCATGTGGTTTCCGGTCCTTACACTCTCCGGGTTTTCCCGGACCGTAGCGCCGACGGAGACACGCACCCCGTCAACACGGCGGCGTGCCCGGTTAATACGCCCGATCGAGTGACGACTCGCTGCCGTCAGGCGCTGCGGGGCAACGAATGTTCGGAGGGAGACGCCTCTTCCTCGCGGGGCCTGGCCTCGTCGAGCATGCGCTGGAGCCGCCTCACGCAGCTACCGCATCCGGTCCCCGCCCCGCAGTGGTCACCGACCTCCTCCACCGTCAGCGCCCCGGCGAGGATGGAGGTCTGCACCTGCGCTGTGGTGACCGCGGCGCAGAGACATGCGTACATGACGTCGTACTCCTTCCCTCATTAGGTAAGGCTAATCAAACCATCCGGAGCCGCCGACGCGCAAGGAGGTCCGCTGCTCGGCGTGACGAGGAAGATCGTCACCCGGACCAGCTCGGCAGGTTTGGCTAACCTAACAACCAGACCGAGAACAAGACAGCACGTAATCGCTGTGTGCTCGCTCACCGACCGTGCTGTCGCGCACGGCCACGGATCGCTTCTTCCAGCGCCGGAGGCAACGGTTCGCCGTGCACCACGACCACCTGCTGCGTCGCCCTGGTCAGCGCGACGTAGAGCTCCGCCGCTCCGCTCGGTGGGTGCGCCAGGATGCGCTGCGGCTCGACCACGACCACGACGTCGAACTCCAGCCCCCTGGACTCACGCGGAGTGATGGCGGTGACTGCGACATCGAGCCGCGAACCCTCCGGATCGATCACCGAGAGTGAACCGGGCGTGGGAAGCTCGCGCACCACCTCGGTCACCGTGGCGGCGAGATCGTCGGCGCTTCCTTCCTGCGTCCAGGGCCACAGCCCGTTGCTGCGCACCGACTCGGGCGGCGTCACCGACGTCTCCGTCTCGGCGAGCGCGGAGGCGGCCACCGCCATGATCTCCGCCGTGCTCCGGTAGCTGACCGTGAGCTCACGGTAGGTCCAACGACGCGACACGTGGGCGTCGAGCATCGCTGCCCAGGTGCGCGCACCCGCGGCGGACTGCCGTTGGGCGAGATCGCCCACGATCGTCATCGACTTGCCCGGGCAGCGACGCAGGAGGATCCGCCAGTCCATCTCGGAGAGCTCCTGGGCCTCGTCCACGACCACGTGGCCGTAGGTCCGCTCGCGGTCGTCGGCCGCGCGCTGGGCGGGGCCCGTCGATCCCGCCCCGTGTTCCGCCCGGAGAGCGTCTCGGCGTCGACGAGGTCGACGGCACGCAGCACTTCACCGTCGAGTTCCTCGTCGGTGTCCAGCGCGTCGAGCACGCCTTCGGCGTACTCGACGCGCTCGCGGCGCTCGCGTTCCGCTCGCTCCTCGGCTCCACGGTCCCTGCCCAGCCATTCCACGGCTTCGTCCAGCAGCGGGACGTCCGAGACCGTCCAGGCGTCCCCCTCCCGCTGGTACAGGGCCCCACGATCCCGTTCGTCCAGCGAGGTCGCCGCCGTCTCGATGCGCGCGTGCGAGGTGAACAGCTCGACGAGCAGGCGCTGCGGCGTCAGGTGGGGCCACAGCCGATCGACAACGTCGCTCACCTGCGAACTCGTCTTCAGCTCGACTCGTGCGTCGGCCGCGATCTCGGCACGGATCTCGGTGTCGTCCCGGCCCAGCCATCCCCGGCCGATCTCGTGCACCGCTCGGGTGACCAACTCCTCGATCAACCGTTCCCGGAAGACCTCGCGAGCGTCGTTGTGCAACAGCCCGGTCTCCCGCGCGCGCCGCCGAGCGGATGCGGCGATCCGGGCGTCCACGGTGATCTCGACGTCGTCGAGGTCGATCGGGATCGCGTTCTCCGGCACTTCCTGGCGATCGGCGACGGCCGCGGCCAGCACGTCGACCATGCCGAGGTCACCCTTGACCCGCTTGGTGCGCGGCTCGTCCTCCACGGCGGTCCGCACCCCCGGAAACAGGTCACCCGGTGCGGCGAGCACGACGCTGGTCTCACCGAGCGACGGCACGACATCGCCGACGTGGTCGAGAAAGCCCGCGTTCGGCCCGATGACCAGCACACCCCGCCGAGCGAGTCGATCCCGGTGCGCGTAGAGCAGGTAGGCGACCCGGTGCAGCGCCACGGCGGTCTTGCCGGTCCCCGGACCGCCCTCGATCACCAGGACCCCGTCGTGGTCGAGACGAATGATCTCGTCCTGCTCGGCCCGGATCGTCGCGACGATGTCGCGCATCGTGCCCTCGCGGGGAGCGTTCAGCGCGGCCAGCAGCGCCGCATCGGCGCCCTGCGATTCCTCGGCGCCGTCGGCGTCGAGCACGTCGTCGTGAAGGTCGTGACCGCGCGCCCGTGAGTGCGGAGATGACGCCGACGTGCGAGGCCCTCCGGGTGGGCCATAGTGGCGCTGTAGAAAGGACGAGCCATCGGGGCCCGCCAGTCGACCAACAGCGGTTCGCACCCGTTCGTCTCGTCGAACAAACCGATTCGACCGATATGGGCGGTGTTTCCCGCCTCGTCGTCGATTCGACCGAAGCACAGACCGTTGTCGGCGCCCCGCAGTGCGTGCAGCCGCTCGGACGACCGATCCACGGACACCTGTCGTTGCCACCGTGCTTCCGGCTCGGCCGTGGTGTCGCGCAGCGCCTCGTCGAGTGCTCTCGCCGCATCCAGCCGCTCGGAGTCGAGCTTGCCGTACAGGGACGCGACGTACTCGCGCTCGGCCGCCAACTCGGCTTCGAAATCGGAATTCGACAAGGCCGCCTCGCATCTGACAAAATAGAAAAAGAACTTGTATTTTCTTTCGCGTATCGATAATACACGCGCTTTCCCGATTTCTTCGCGTTCTCGTGGACTCGCGACCGGTTCCCCGGATTCCCGATCGCGCGACGCTCACCGGATCTTTCTCCTGTTGTGGCAGCAGCCCCCGCAGCCCGTCTAAGCTCGCAGGTGCTCGCCGGAGCCGATGGAGGTGATTTCGTGTCTCTGGTCCGGCTGTTGGCCACCGGCGGCACCATCGCCAGTCGCCGTGAGTCCGGGGGACACCGCGCCACAGCGACCGGTGCCGAGATCCTGGCCACGACCACCGTTCCCGCGGACTGCCGGGTGAGCATCACCGACGCCGCCACGGTCGGCAGCTTCGCCTGGCAGTGGCCCGACCTGCTCGCGCTGCTTCGCCGGATCGACGACGCGCTGAAAGACGGTGTCGACGGAGTCGTCGTCACTCACGGGACCGACACCATGGAGGAAGTCGCTTTCCTGACGGCGCTGGCCCACGACGACCCCCGACCGGTCGTGTTCACCGGGGCCCAACGCCCGCTCGACCACGCTGCCCCGGACGGACCGGCCAATCTCGGTGACGCGCTGCTGGTGGCGTCCGACCCGCTCGCGCGGGAACGCGGCGTGCTCGTGTCCTTCGACGGCCGGGTGCATCCCGCTCGCGGAACGACCAAAGTGGACACGTTGAGCACGCGCGGGTTCACCGCCCCGGGACGAGGCCCCGTGCTGCGGCTCGCGGGAGGACGAGTCCAGCCACTGGCACCGGCGGCCCGTCCGAGCGCGCTACCTCTCGACGTGACCGCCGAGGCACTACCCCGGGTCGACGTCATCCCGCTCTACGTCGGGGCCGACGACACCCTGCTGCGCAGTGCTCTCCACGCCGGATCCGAGGGGTTGGTGCTGGCTGCTTTCGGAGCGGGCAACGCGAATCCGACCCTGGTCGGGGCGATACGCGACTGCGGGGTCCCGGTCCTGGTGTGCTCGCGAGTGCCTTCCGGTCCCGTCGTGCCGATGTACCGGGGCGGTGGTGGGATGGATCTGGCCGAGGCCGGCGCGCTGTTCGGGGAGGACCTCAGCCCGTGGCAGGCGCGGATGCTGCTGGCCGTCGCGCTGGCCGGTGCCCCGCACTCCCCCGAAGAGCTGATCCGGCGGTGGCTCGCAGCGTAACCGGATCCGTCCCAGTGGAGGACTCATGAGCAAGCAGATCCTCGTCGCCTACGGAGTCGACGTCGACGCGGTCGGCGGTTGGCTGGGTTCCTACGGTGGGCAGGACTCGCCGGACGACATCTCCCGTGGACTGTTCGCCGGTGAGGTCGGCGTGCCCCGGCTCGTCGAGCTGTTCCGCCGCCACGGCATCACCCAGACGTTCTTCTGGCCCGGTCACTCGATCGAGACGTTTCCCGAGCAGTTCTACGCCTGCGTCGCCGCGGGCCACGAGATCGGCCTGCACGGCTACAGCCACGAGAACCCGATCGCCATGAGCCGCCAGCAGGAAGCCGACGTGCTCGACCACTGCATCGATCTCATCACCACGCGCGCCGGCACCCGGCCCACCGGTTATGTCGCGCCGTGGTGGGAGTTCAGCGAGATCACCAACGAGCTCCTGCTCGGTCGCGGCATCGCCTACGACCACTCGCTGATGCATCACGACTGCCGGCCGTACCACGTCCGCGTCGGCGACTCCTGGACGAAGATCGACTACGAGCGTCCTGCGCAGGAGTGGATGAAACCCCTCGTGCGCGGGAGGGAAACCGAACTCATCGAGATCCCGGCGAACTGGTACCTCGACGACCTGCCCCCGATGCTGTTCATCAAGGGCAACCCGAACAGCCACGGTTTCGTCAACCCGCGCGACATCGAGCAGCTCTGGCGCGACCAGTTCGACTGGATCCACCGCGAGCACGACTACGCGGTGTTCACCATGACCATCCACCCCGACGTGTCGGCACGCCCCCAAGTCCTGCTCATGCACGAGCGGCTCATCGAGTACATCAACGGCCACGAGGGCGTCCGGTGGGCGACCTTCGACGAGATCGCCACCGACTTCGCCCGACGACACCCGCTCGGGTGAGCGGTCCGGTCGGCTCCGCTGCGGCTCGGCTACTCGAACATGCGGAAGACGGGTTCGGCGACGCAAGCGGGGCGGTCACTGCCCTCGAGCTCGATCGTCGCGGAGACCGTGACCTGAACGCCGCCCCGGGCCAACTCCTCGTACTGCTTGAGCGTGGCGTCGAGGCGAACGCGGCCGTCGGCGGGAACCGGCTCGGGAAAGCGGACCTTGTTGAGCCCGTAGTTGACCTTCGTGGTCACGCCGGTGACGGTGAGCACCTCCTCCCACATGGGGATGAGCAGCGCCAGGGTCAGGTAGCCGTGGGCGATGGGACCACCGAAGGGGCTCTCGGCGCGGGCGCGTTCCGGATCGGTGTGGATCCACTGGTGGTCGTCGGTGGCGTCGGCGAAGACGTTGATGCGCTGCTGGTCGACGCGGAACCACGAGCTGGTGCCCAGCGACTCGCCCTCCAGCTCCCGGAGCGCGGCCAACGAATCGAGCGTGATCGTGTTCGATGCGGTCTCGGTGGACATGACTTCTCCCTCGGGAAGGAACCTGCTGCACGGTCCGGGTATTTCAGCTGCGCAGCCCCAGTACGCGCAGCGCGTTCTCCTTGAAGACCAACGGGCGGACCTCGTCGGAGATCTCCAGCTTCTCGAAGTCGCTCATCCAGCGGTCGGGTTGGATGACCGGGAAGTCCGAGCCGAACAGCACCTTGTGGCGCAGCACCCTGTTGGCGGCGTGGACCAGTTGGGACGGGAAGTACTTGGGCGACCACCCGGAGAGGTCGATGTGGACGTTGGGCTTGTGCGAGGCGCTGGAGATCGCGGAGTCCTGCCAGGGCACCGACGGGTGCGCCATGACGATCGTCAGCTCGGGGAAGTCGGCGGCGACGTCGTCGAGCAGCATCGGATCGGAGTAGCGCAGCTTGATGCCGTGCCCGCCGGGCAGTCCGGCACCGATGCCGGTCTGGCCGGTGTGGAACAGCGCGGGCACCCCGCACCCGGCGATGGCCTCGTACAGCGGGTAGAAGTCGCGGTCGTTGGGTTCGAACCCCTGCAGGCTGGGGTGGAACTTGAATCCCTTGACCCCGTACTCCTCGACCAGCGTGCGCACGCGCTCGACGGCCAGCTTGCCCTGCCAGGGGTCCACGGAACCGAAGGGGATGAGCACGTCGTTGTGGCGAGCGGCGCCCTCGGCGATCTCCTCGACGGAGTTGACGGGGTGGCCGGTGGCGGCCCCGGCGTCGACGGTGAACACGATCGCGGCCATGTTGCGCTCGCGGTAGTGCTCGGCCATGGTGTCCAGGCTCGGAGTCCGCTCCTGGCCGGACTTGAAGTACTTCTCCGAGGCCGCGATCAGGTCGTCGTCGAGGGACTTGTGCCCGCGGGCGTCGATTTCGACGTGGGTGTGGACGTCGAGCGCGGTGATGCCTTCGACGTCGATGCCGTACTCGTACTTGCTCACTGCGCCGTCGCCTCCTCGGGAAGTCGCTCGCCGACCGACTCGAGGTGCTCGGCGAAGGTCTCCGGCCACTGGCGGGTGATCGCCTCGGCGTCCCAGCCGCCGTCGTGGTGAGCCGTGACGGTCATGTCCGGGTGGGACCACAGGGAGAGGCGGTCCCCACCGATGCCGATGGCCTGCCCGGTGATCTCGGCTGCTCCGTCACCGGCGAGGAAGGCCACGACTCCGGCGGCGTCGGCCGGTCGCCCGAATCCGAGCTCCCTGCGGGCGAAGGGGGGCAGCTCCTCGCCGTTGTTCACGGCCTCGACGTAGGGCTTGAGGAAGGTCACGGTCTCGGTCATCGAGGTCGCCGCGACCGGCACGACCGCGTTGACGGTGACGTTGGCCCTGGCGAGCTCCATGGCCCAGGTGCGCACCATGCCGACGATTCCGGACTTGGCACCCGAGTAGTTGGTCTGGCCGAAGTTGCCGCGCTGGCCCGCCGGGGATCCGACGCAGATGATGCGGCCTCCTTCTCCCTGCTCCCGCATCCTGATGGCGGCGGCGCGAACGCAGGTGAAGGTACCGCGCATGTGGACGTCGAGCACCTGGTCGAAGTCGTCGTCGGTCATCTTCCACACGACCTTGTCGCGCAGGACGCCGGCGTTGGTCACGAGGACGTCCAGGCGACCGAACCGCTCGACCGCACCGTCGACCAGCGCCTGCGCGGTTTCCGTGCTGCCCACGGCGCCGACGACGGCGTGGGCGGTGCCGCCTTCCCCGGTGATCGAGGTGACGGCGGCGTCGGCCGTGTGCCGGTCGACGTCGTTGACGATCACCGAAGCGCCGCGACGGGCGAGTTCACGGGCGCAGGCCAGGCCGAGGCCCTGGCCACTGCCGGTGACGATCGCGGCCTTGTTGGCGAGATCCATGGAGTTGCTCCCGAGTCGGATGCGAGACAATTTAGATGCAATCAACTACCATTGAGATTGTCAATAATTGAAGCATGGTACGATGTTCGTGTCGCGAACAGGAGGACCTCAGGTGAGTACACAACGCCCACTGGCCGACGACCTCGGCTTCTTGCTGTCCCGCGCCAGTGGCGTGGTGGCACGTTCGGTGAGCGAAGCGTTGGCACCACTGGACCTTCGAGTTCGCTCCTACTCGGTGCTGACCTTCGCCTGCGAGGAGACGGCGGGCATGACCCAGCGGCGACTCGCCGCGATCATGGCCCTGGATCCCAGCCAGATCGTGGCCCTGGTCGACGAGCTCCAGTCACGCGGCCTCGTCCACCGCACCCCCGATCCGGCCGACCGCAGAAACAAGATAATCAGTGCCACCGACGTGGGTCACCGGGTCGCTCAGGATGCCCAGCAGCGGATCGATCGGGCCTACAACGGCCATTTCGACCACGTGCCACCGGAACGACTCGACGAGCTCCGCCTGTTGCTGCGGGAGATCGCGTTCTCCGACACGAGCTCCGGAGAGCCGCAGGCACAGGCCCGGGACGCGTGAGCATTCCCGGTTTCGCGCGAAATCGGGTAACCACCGTGGCGCGTACGTGGGCTATGCGGCGTAGCGCTCGCGGAGTTCGTTCTTGCGGATCTTTCCGCTGGCGTTGCGCGGGATCTCGTCGACGACCACGAACGACTTCGGGATCTTGTACCTGGCCAGCCGCCCCTCCAGCAGCTCGCCGATGTCGGCGGCGGACAGTTCGGCCCCCTCGGCGAGGGTGACCACGGCACGGCCGACCTCTCCCCACTTGTCGTCGGCGACGCCGAAGACCGCGCAACCGGCGACACCGGCGAGCTCGAGGATCGCGGCCTCCACCTCGGCGGGGTAGACGTTCTCCCCGCCCGATATGATCATGTCCTTCATCCGGTCGACGATGGTGACGAAGCCGTCCTCGTCGGCCACCCCCACGTCCCCGGAGCGAAACCACCGCCCGTCGGTGAAGGCCTCGGCCGTGGCATCCGGCCGGTTCCAGTACTCCCGCATGACGTTGGGACCACAGATCTGGATCTCGCCCCGCTCCCCCGCCCCGGCGGGCTCACCGTCCGAGTCGACCACGCGCACGTCGGTGAACACGTGGGGCACCCCGGCGGTCCCGAGCTTACGTTCGACCTGGTCCGGGGTGAGCACGAGCGCGCCCGGGCCGGTCTCGGTGAGCCCGTAGCCCTGACACATCTTGATCCCGCGATCGGTGTAGGTGCGCAGGGTTCGCGGCGGCACCGGAGCGGCGGCCACGATCACACGCCGTATCGAGGACAGGTCCGTCGAGGTCCAGTTCGGGTGCTCGCTGAGCGCGTCGAACATCGTGGCCACGCCGAACATGTAGGTCACGCCCGTGCGCTCGATCACGGTCAACACGCGCTCGGCGTCGAAGCCCTCCTCGATGTGGACGGTGCCGCCCTTGAGCAGGGTGGGCAGCGCGACGAAGTCCAGCGCCGCCGTGTGGAACAGCGGGGCGCAGACCAGCGCCACCTCGTCGCTGACCAGATCGAGGTCGACGACCGCGTTCATCGCGGTGAACACGATGTTGCCGTGGGTGAGCACGACTCCCTTGGGACGCCCGGTGGTGCCGGAGGTGTACATGATGAAACACGGGTCGTCGTGGCGCACGGATTCGTCGATGCGCTCCGCCCCCACCTCGGCGATGGCTTGTTCGTAGCCCACCGCGCCGGCGTCCGGAGCACCGTCGACGACGATCCGGTGGGGCGTCGTCGCCTGCTCGGCGGCGTCCGCGGCGACTTCGGACACCCCCGCGGAGTGAATGAGCACCGAGGCCGCGGAGTCCCGCAGGGAGAAGGCGGTCTCCGGAGCCGTCAGGCGGGCGTTGAGCGGGACGAAGATCGCGCCCAGCAGTCCGGCGGCGAACAGTCCCTCCAGGTAGGACGGATGGTTCATGCTCGACAGCGCCACACGGTCACCCCTGCCGACGCCGAGTCCCCGCAACACGTGGGCCAGCCGCGTCACTCGGTCGGCGAGCTGGGCATAGGACCAGCTCTCGTCCCGGAACGTGATCGCCGTGCGCTGCCCACCCGACCGAACCCGTCGGTAGGCCCAGGACCCCACGCCTTCGTTGAGCATGATCTACCTCCTCGAGCGGGAGCGCGATCGCCGGAGAGGGTCACCGCCGGACCATCCCGGCGCGGATCCGCCACCAGTGATGCCGCAAATCACAGTGCAGCATCAACCATTGAAAGTGTCAATGATTTTGACGGGTAGACCAACCCCGCGGAGTGCGGATCACAGCTGTTCCCGTCCACGGGGCACGCATGGCGGGGAGTTCGGCGCACCGCGCACCAGCGCGGAGCGGCCGGGGGGCCGAACAGGCACCACAAAAGCGGTAGCAATCGTTCTCGCCATTCTTGTATGCGGAATCACTCTCCACGGCGATCTTCGCTTACTGCGGTAATGCCACCGCAACCCACCGTGACTGCTGTTCTCCAAGGCAGAATCCGAATGCTTTCGCGTTCTCTTCGGGTCGAGCGATCCCCACCGTTCACGGACATGTCACGGACCACACCTCCCCGGTCGCGCCGGTACGGCGGACCCGCCGCGCCGGCCTGCCGGTGACCGCGCTGTGCTGGGCGATCGTCGTGTTCGACGGTTACGACCTCATCGTCCACGGCACCGTGCTGCCGGCACTGCCGGACGAACCGAGTTGGGGACTCACCCCAGTGGGCGCGGGGCTGCTGGGCAGCCTGGCCTTCGCGGGAATGCTCGTGGGAGCGCTGACCGCCGGCACGCTCGCCGACCGCCTCGGACGCCGCCGCACGGTCCTGGCCTGCACGGCGTGGTTCTCGGTGTTCACGGTGCTGTGCGCTGGCGACCGGACCCGCCGTGTTCGGCGCGTTCCGACTGATGGCCGGCATCGGACTCGGCGGTCTCGTGCCCTCGGCGAACGCTCTCGCCGCCGAGTTCGTGCCACCCCGGCTCCGGTCGCTGGTCTCGACACTGATGTCCGGCGTGCCGATCGGCGGCAGCATCGCGGCGGTCACCGGCATGTGGGCCATCCCGCTCTTCGGATGGCGCTGCATGTTCGCCGTGGCCCTGATCGGCATCATCATCGGGCTCCCGCTGTGCTGGCTGTTGTTGCCGGAGTCGGCCGCCCACTACCGCTCCCGGGGCCCGAGGACAGCACGAACGCGCCCACGAGGTCGAGCACCGCTTCGGACTCGTACCGGACAACCACGACACGAACACCTCCTCCGAAAGCCGGGGAACCAGTGGTCTGCTCCAACCGGGGCACCTCCGGGCCAGCATGCTGTTCGCCCCGGCCACACTGGCGACGTTGTTCGCCTGGTACGGACTGGCCACCTGGCTGCCCGAACTGATGCGGAAGTCCGGGTTCGACCTGGGCTCCTCACCGGGCTGCCTGCTGGCCCTGAACCTCGGTGCGGTGACCGGGTCACTGGTGACCGCGTGGGCCGGCGACCGCTTCGGCCCTCTGCCCACCGGTATCGCCGCGGCCGTGACAGCGAGCGCGAGTCTGGCGCTGATCACGACCCATCCGCCCAACGCGGTCACCCACCTGCTGCTGATGCTGGCCGGTGTCGGTACTCACGGGACCCAATGCCTGATCATCGCCGCCGTGGCCAACCACTACCCACCACACCTGCGCGGGTCCGCCCTGGGATGGGCACCGGGCGTGGGACGCGTCGGTGCGGTCGCGGCTCCGCAGATGGGCGGCTCGCTGCTCGCCGCGGGCCTGGGTGTGAACTCGAACTTCCTCGTGTTCACCCTCGCCGCCGTCGTGGCCGGCATCCTGCTGTGGCTGTGTCCACGTCCGTCACACCACCGACCCCGGAGTGCTCCCGAGACCGTGGAGAACCGTTCACGATTGCGGCAGGGACCGCAGGTCCTCCTGGGCCTGGGAGACCGTGGCCTTGAGCTCCCGCACGAGCACCGGAATGCGCTGCTTGTCGAACCGCGCGGAGGGGGTGGAGATCGAGACCGCCGCGAGTGCGCTCCCCGCGGTACCGTAGACACAGGCGCCGACCGCCGACACGCCCGCTTCGCTGCCCTCGATGTTGAGGCTGTAGCCGTGGTCGCGAACGGTGTCCAACTCCCGGAGCAACTCCGTCCACGACCTCTGCGACAGCGACGGTTCCGCGTCCTCGGCGGTGATGCCGGTCGATGCCGGCACCGGTGGGACGTAGAGCCGTTCGAGCTGTTCCGACCCCAGTTCGGCCAGCAGGGCCTTGCCACCCGAGGTCAGGTGGGCGGGCAGGATCGTGCCCTGCCGGCCCACCACGTGCAGCACCTGGGTGGACTCGACGCTGGCCAGGAACCGGACCTGAACACCGACCCGGACGATGAGGTTCGTCGTCTCCTGGACCCGCTGGCACAACGCGTCCAGATGCGGAGTGAGACACCGGCGGAGCTGCTGGAGCGGCTGCCCGGCCACCCTGCTGGCGGCCAGCGCCGGGCCGGGAACGTAGGTGCGGCGGTCGTCCTGGACCGCGAAGTCCCGGTACACCAGCATCGACAGCAGGCGGTGCGCCGTTGAGCGGGCAATGCCCAGCTCCTCGGCGGCTTCGCTGACCCGCAGACTTCCGTGATCGCGCAACATCAGGACCAGCAGCAGCGCGTTGTCCACGGACGCCAGCGCATAGGGTGGCTTGTTCTTCACAAGAGAACCTTATTCCCTCAAGGTGAACGCCGCACTGACTTGACTCATGACGCGCACCACTGCCCCAGCGCACTCGAGGATCGGGTGCCACCCGGCGAGGTGGAGCGGTTCTCACTCACCGGAGGCCGTGACGTCACGGCCTCCGGTGTCCAGAGCCGCGGAATCGACCGACCCCTCCAACGCGTGCAGCAGTTCGGCCAGACCACCGGCCAGGGAGTCACGCTGCTCGGGATTCAGCGCCGCGAGCAACTGCCCCTGGGCCGCGACGTCCCGGGAAAAGGCCCGGTCGATGACCTCGCCGCCCTGTTCGGTGAGCACGATGCGCGCACTGCGCCTGTCCCGCCCGTCGGAAGTGCGTTCCAGCAGACCGCGCTCGGCGAGATGGTGGACGCGCTTGGTGGTGGCAGCTCCCGAGGAGACGGTCAGCTCGTTGAGCCGGCCCGGGGTCACCGGGGAACCGGTCCGACGCAGGGCGCAGAGCAGGTCGAACTCGGCGCGGTTGAGCCCCTCGTCGGCCACGGCGACGTCCAGTCGCCGCCGCAGCACCGCGGCGGCGCGCAGCACGCGCCCGACCACGTCGATGCTGCTGACGTCGAGATCGGGGCGCACCTGTTGCCACTGCGACTTGGCCGTCTCGATGAGGTCGGGTGTTCGTTTCATCTCATCAATATACCACTAGTAAAACACTTGTGTAATATATGGGAACGTGCCCAGTACCGTGCTGACTCGCGACCTCCGCCAGACCTTTCACGTGCGCAAACGCGGCCCGCTCGCCTGGCCGGCCGCCAGGGCGTTCCTGTCGATGCTGGTACCACTGGTTCTGCTGCTCCAGTTGGACCGGTTGGACCTGGTGGCCGGTGCGGTGTTCGGAGCGTTGACCAGCGTTTACGCCCGCAGCGAGCCCTACCGGCAGCAGACCAGGACACTGGCCGCGGTGGCCGTGTCGATGGTTCTGGCCGTCGCGATCGGCGACGTGATCGCGGTGTTCGGCAGCGGGCACGCCTGGCACGAGCCGGTGGCGCTGCTGGCCACGGCCGCCGTGGGAGCCGTGACCACGGCGGCCGGCACCGCCGTGAAACTCGGTGCCCCCGGCGGCCTGATCTTCGCCTTCGCCACCGGGGCTTGTGCGCATCTGTCGTTGTCCTCCGCCGACCTCGGCCCGCACCTGGCCACGGCCGCGATCAGCGCGGCGTTCGCCTGGGCCGTCAGCAGCGCCGGTGCCGTGGTCACCGGGCTGAACCCCCAGTTCAGGACCGTCTCGGCCGCGCTGGAAGCCACGGCGGTCCACCTGGCGGCACGTCCCGACCTGACCACGCGCCACCGTGCCTCGGTGGCGGTGGAAAACGCCTGGAACAGCGTGGCCCTGGTCGGCCGGAAGCACCGGGACGGCCGCCCCCACCTCGACCTCGTCCGAGCGACCGAGACGTGCGAGGCTCTGCTGAGTCCGGAACACGCCACGAGCGTGACCGCCGAGGAAGTGCGCGCGACGGCCGACGATCTCCGTCGGGGCCGGGGTTTTCGCGATCTCGTCCTCGCGGGGCGGGACTCCCCCGTCGTCCCCGCCCCGACATCGCGCTGGCAGGTGGCTCGCGAGGTCATCGGCGCCGCACTCGCTCCCGGCAGGCGTGCGGGCACCTGGTTGGTGCCGTACGCGCTGCGCGTGGGTGTGGCCGCCTTCATCGCCGGCGTCGTGGCCAACCTGCTCGGTATCGGCCACGCCTACTGGGCGGCGGTTTCGGCGGTTTCGGTCCTCCAGGCCACCAGCACCTCCAGCTCGGTTCCCCGCATGGTGCAGCGCGGGATCGGCACGCTCGTCGGCGTGCTCGTGGGACTGAGCCTGCTGACCGCCGACCCCGCACCGTGGGTGATCATCCTCCTGATGGCCGGACTGCAGTGGGGCGCGGAAATGACCGTGCTGATCAATTACTCCTTCGGGCTACTCTTCGCCACCCCGGTCGCCCTGCTGGTCAGCGCACTCGCCACGCCCATGCCGCCCGGGGAGCTGGCGACCGACCGCCTGTGGTCCACCCTGCTCGGTGCCGCCATCGCAGTGGCGGTGGCGTGGATGCTGCCCAATCGTGCGTGGCTGGCCCGGGTGCACCGCGCCCTGGTGCGCGTACGCGAGCTCAGCGCCGCCGATCCGATCCAGCCGATACGGCTGCGCAACGCGCTGAT
>NZ_JACGWZ010000003.1:0-22500 GCF_014137975.1 Halosaccharopolyspora lacisalsi
CCGAGGTAGGTGGCGACCTGTTCCACGAGGACGTCGTGGATCAGGTTGGCCAACTCCGCGCCGTCGCGGCTCCTGGCCTCCAGCGGGCGGCGGTAGAGCACGATGCGAGCTCGCGTCGGCAGCCCCCTGCGGTCGACTCCCGCAGGCACCAGGCGCGCCAGCGGCACGTTCGAGTCCACCACCACGTCGTTGTCCCAGACGACGGTCTCCACCGTCGCCGCCCGGATTTCGGGTACCTCGTCGACGGCGATATCGAGCTGGGACAGTTCGTCGTGCCGACGCCGTTCGATCGGTTCGAACGCGTCCAGCACCAGCGCGTCGAAGCGCTGCGAACGGCTCCGGGCTCCGGGAACGGAGGAGGGATACAGCGGTCCGCGCAGGCCACGGCCGCGCCGGTCCCGCCGTCCTCTGATTCGACGCCGAGATCCACGTGCGGTCACCACACGTCGAGCGTACGCCTTCCACACCCCCGCGTGGAGACCATTTCCGCGTGCCTGCGGCACGGCTCGTGACAAGGGGACTATCGTGCCGGGTGTGCGGAGCGTAAGGCGTTGCTCGCGAGCCGGGTGTGCCAACCCGGCTGTAGCGACACTGACGTATGCCTATGCGGACTCCACCGCAGTGGTCGGTCCGCTGGCCACTTATGTCGAGCCGCACAGCTATGACCTCTGTGAACGGCACGCGCTGCGGCTGACGGTCCCGAAGGGCTGGGAGGTCGTCCGGCACGAGGGCGAGTTCGCCCTGCCGGAGCCCTCGGCCGACGATCTGACGGCACTGGCCGAGGCCGTGCGGGAGGCGGGTCGCTCGGACCGGCAGGTGGAGTCCTCGGACTGGTGGGCCTCCAGCAGCCGCCGCGGGCATCTCCGCGCGCTGCCCGACCCGCACGACGAGTGAGCGATGGATCACCGCTGCCGCCGGACGTACCAGCACGGGTGGGGCTGTCGCCGGTAGGCTTTCGCACGCATCGTGAATGCCGAAGTTCGGGGAGAGTGCAGCGTGCGTGACCTGTCGGGGATCGTCAAGGCATACGACATCCGTGGCGTGGTGGGCCAGGATCTTGACACCGATGTCGTCCGCGACATCGGCGCCGCGTTCACCAGGTTGGTCGGTGGCCCGGCCGTGGTGATCGGCCACGACATGCGGGAGTCCTCTCCCCGGTTGGCGGCCGCGTTCGCCGAGGGCGTGACGGGGCAGGGCATCGATGTCGTCCACATCGGGCTGGCCAGTACGGACATGCTCTACTACGCCTCCGGTCAGCTGGAACTGCCCTCGGCGATGTTCACCGCCAGCCACAACCCCGCCGAGTACAACGGGATCAAGTTGTGCCGATCCGGTGCCGCACCGGTCGGGCAGGACAGCGGTCTGTCCGAGATCCAGGAACTGGTCACCCACGGCGTCCCCGAGTTCCTCGGCGCCAAGGGCACGATCAGCGAGCGCGACATGCTCCGGGGATACGCCTCCTGCCTGCGGGAACTGGTCGATATCGACGACATCGGCCCGCTGCGGATCGTGGTGGACGCGGGCAACGGCATGGGCGGGCACACCGTGCCGCCGGTGTTCGAGGGAACACCGGTCGAGGTGGTTCCGCTGTACTTCGAGCTCGACGGCACCTTCCCCAACCACGTGGCCAACCCGCTGGAGCCGGCCAACATCGTCGACCTGCAGGAGAAGGTGCTCGCCGTCGGAGCCGACGCCGGGATCGCCTTCGACGGTGACGCCGACCGCTGTTACGTGGTCGACGCCGACGCCGAACCGGTGTCCCCGAGCGCCATCACCGCGTTGATCGCGACCAGGGAGTTGACCAAGGAACCGGGTGCGTCGATCATTCACAACCTGATCACGTCGAGGGCCGTGCCGGAGATCGTGACCGAGCACGGTGGTCATCCCGTCCGCACCCGTGTCGGCCACTCCTTCATCAAGCAGACGATGGCCGAGACCGGGGCGATCTTCGGCGGAGAGCACTCGGCGCACTACTACTTCCGCGACTTCTGGCGGGCCGACTCGGGAATGCTCGCGGCCCTGCACGTGCTGGCCGCTTTCGGCGGTCAGCGGGAGAGCCTGTCCACGATGATGGCGGAGTACTCCCGGTACGTGGCCTCGGGCGAGATCAACTCCACGGTGGGGGACCAGCAGGACCGGATGCGTGCGATCGCCGAGACCTTCCGCGACCGCAACGGTGCTCGTATCGATGAGCTCGACGGGCTTACCGTGGAGTTGGCGAACGGCTCCTGGTTCAATGTGCGTCCGTCCAACACGGAGCCGTTGCTGCGGCTGAACGTGGAGGCCGCCGACACCGACACCATGTCCGCGCTGCGTGACGAGGTGCTTGAGGTGATCCGGGGTTGAGCCGGGTGCTCGGCCTCCGCGAGCGGGCGGTGACGAGGGTGTGCGACGTTCGATTTCGGGAGGCATCGTGAGTGTGGAACGGGATTCTCGGTTGTTGGAGATCTTGGCTTGTCCGTGCCCCGCGCACGCCCCGCTGCGTCCCGGCCTGGGTGATGACGCCGACGCCGACTACCTGACCTGCACTTCCTGCGGACGCGGGTTTCCGGTCCGGGAGGGGATTCCCGTGCTGCTGCTGGAGGAGGCGGTCGAGACCGCTTCGGGGGATTCCGGGGAGGTGTGACGTTCGTGTTGGACGACAGTCTTCTCGACGACGCGTCGAGGTTGGTGGACACCGACACCGACGGGCTGTTGCGGATGGCCGCGCTCGCGGGTGCGCAGGTGCGATCGGTGACGGAAACGGCCTCCGAGGTGGGGCTGGACGAGCTCGGTGGTGACCGTCCGCGCGCGCTGGTGCTGCTGGCGCGGCCCGGTGTGGCACCGGCGGCCTGCCACCTGCTGGCGGCACTGCTCGGTCCGTCCTGCCCGATGCCGGTGGTGGTCGTCGACACGATGCCCTCCTGGATCGGCCCGCTGGACGTGGTGCTGGCCCACTCCGACGATCCGGCCGATCCCGTCATGGCCGAGTCCGTGGCGCTGGCGAGCCGGCGCGGTGCGGCGCTGGTCCTGACGCTCCCCCCGGAGGGGCCGGTGGCCGCGGCCGTCGCGGGCCGGGCGCGGTGGTTGGTGCCGAGGATCCCGGTGCCCGCCGCGCTGTCGTTCTCCCACGTGCTGACCGCCGGCATCGCCGTCACGACGGCGTTGGGATTGCTGCGCACCGAAACCGAAGCGCTCGCCGACGAAGTGGACGCCGAAGCCGCGCAGTGCCATCCCGACCGGGAGGTGGCCACGAACCCGGCCAAGTCCCTGGCACTGCGGCTGGCGGACCGCTCACCCCTGGTGTGGGGTGTGGATCGCCCAGCCACCGCCGTGGCCGAGCACGCCGCGTTCGCCCTGGGCCGCCATGCGGGGTTCCCCTGCGACGTCGCCGATTACGCGCAGGCCGTGACCAGGCACGCGCTGCACCGTGCGGGTGCTTCGGTGGGCTCGGAGACCGATTTGTTCGCCGACCCCGAAGACACGGCCGGTGCGCTGCTGCGTGTCCTGCTGGTCAGCACTCGCGTGGATGCCGCCGGTGAACGCTCGGCGGTCGCCGCGTTGCCGGGCGCCGACGTCCTCGCTCCCGCCGAGTCCGCGAGCGAGGACGTCGTGGTGCGCTCGATGATCCTCGCGATCCGCATCGACTTCGCCGCCCTCTACCTGGGGTTGGCCGCGGGCGCCGTGGGTGGGTCGGGTCCCTCGGCACTCGCGGCGCACTGAGCGGTGTGCTCGACGTGGCCGAGCACGGGGGTGTGTCAGGATGCCGCCCGCTTCGGGCACGGTGAACGGATGAGTCGAGAGCTCGAGGCTCGGCCCGAGACGGTGAGCAGGCGGTAGGACGAGGGAGCGAGAACGACAGTGGAGTTACTGCGTAACGCGGTGCGCCCTTACGCGTGGGGGTCGCGTACCGCGATCGCGGACCTGCTCGGCCGCCCGGTTCCCGCTCCGCATCCGGAAGCCGAACTGTGGATGGGGGCGCATCCCGGAGATCCCTCGCGATTACTGCGCCCGGACGGCTCGGAGGTGTCCCTGCTGAGTCTGCTGGACACCGAACCGACCCGTCAGCTGGGGTCGGAGTGCACCGACCGGTGGGGCAACCGACTGCCGTTCCTGCTCAAGGTCCTCGCGGCGGACGAGCCGCTGAGCCTGCAGGCGCACCCGTCGGCCGAGCAGGCCGCGGCCGGCTTCGCCAGCGAGGAGGCTTCCGGGCTGGCCCGCAACGCTCCCGAGCGCAACTACCCGGATCCCACGGCCAAACCGGAGTTGATCTGTGCGCTGACCGAGTTCCACGCGCTGGCGGGCTTCCGGGACGCCCACCGCACGGTTCGTTTTCTCCACGAGCTCGACGTGCCCAGCCTGCGCTCCCATGCCGGGTTGTTGGCGGCACAACCCGACCGGGACGGGTTGCGGGCGCTGTTCACCACGTGGATCACGCTTCCCGAGCACTACCTGCGCGAGGTGCTGCCGGAGGTGCTCGACGCGTGCGTCCGTCATCTTCGGGAAGGCGGCGAGTTCGCTATGGAGTGCCGAACCGCTCTGGAGCTGGGTGAGGCGTACCCCAACGACGCGGGAGTCCTGGCGAGCTTGCTGCTGAACAGGGTGGTGCTCCAACCGGGTGAGGCGATCTTCCTGCCCGCGGGCAACCTCCACGCCTACCTGCGGGGAACCGGTCTGGAGATCCTGGCGAACTCCGACAACATCCTGCGTTGCGGTCTGACGCCGAAGTACGTCGACGTCGCCGAGCTGCTGCGGGTGCTGGATTTCACCTGCGGTGACATGCGCGTGCTGACAGGCGAGGCGCGGGACGCGAACCTGACCGTCTACCGCACGCCCGCGGAGGAGTTCGAGCTGTCCCGGGTGGACTGGTCCCCGGAACGCTCCGGTGGGGTCGGACTGGACTCCTCCGGACCGCAGATCGTGCTGTGCACGAAGGGCCGGGTGCGGTTGTCCGCCCGTTCGCGAGTCGACGGTGCCGCCAACGGCAGCGTGCGGGAGGGCGGCGAGCTGGAGCTGGGTCGGGGGGAGTCGGTGTGGTTGGCCGCCTCCGACCCACCGGTCGTCGCGCGGCCGGTGGACCCGTCCGTCGAGGGTTCGGTACAGCTGTTTCGCGCGGCGATGGGAACGGCGGGGTGATACCCCTCCACGGCTCCGGCATGTCCGGCCGGGTGCGCTCGAAAAACGGATCCTGAATTCGTCTCACTCTTTTGGACGAGACCACCGGTTCCTGATCGTTACACGGTGTTAGACAATCGTGTCCTGTGGCAGCCGGAGCGGCGGCCCTCGGGGAGGGGTTTCCCGCTAGGGTGCTCAGCCACCAGTGGAGTCAACGAGGAGGCGACGGTGCCGGGTACCGGGCTGTTACGGACGAAGTCCGTCGAGCAATCGATCATGGACACGGACGAGCCGGACACCAAACTACGCAAGAATCTGGGAACGTGGGACCTGATCGTGTTCGGCGTCTCGGTCGTCATCGGCGCCGGGATCTTCACCATCGCCGCGAGTACGGCGGGTGACGTGTCGGGCCCGTCGGTGTCGCTGGCGTTCGTGCTGGCCGCGATCACCTGTGCGCTCGCGGCGTTGTGCTATGCCGAGTTCGCCTCGACGGTGCCCGTGGCGGGGAGCGCCTACACCTACTCCTACGCCACCTTCGGGGAGTTTCCCGCCTGGATCATCGGGTGGGACCTCATCCTGGAGTTCTCGATCGCCGCGGCGGCCGTGGCCAAGGGGTGGTCGACCTATCTCCAGGAGGTCCTGGGAATCATCGGCCTGCAGGTGCCGACCGCGCTGTCCCTGGGAGCGCTGCAGTTCGACTGGGGTGCGATGCTGCTGGTGGCGGTGCTGACCACGTTGCTGGTCGTGGGGACCAAGATCTCGGCGCGCGTGAGCCTCGTCATCACCTCGATCAAGGTCGCCGTCGTCCTGTTCATCATCATCGCGGGAATCGGCTACATCAAGCCCGACAACTACACTCCCTTCATCCCGCCGGCCCAGTCCGCCGCCGAGAACGCACCGGTGCTCGAACAGACCCTGTTCTCGCTGATGCTCGGTGGTGAGTCCAGCGTCTTCGGCGTCTTCGGGCTGTTGGCCGGTGCCTCGCTGGTGTTCTTCTCGTTCATCGGGTTCGACATCGTGGCCACCACCGCGGAGGAGACGCGCGACCCGCAGCGCAACGCCCCGCGCGGCATCCTCGGTTCCGTGGCCATCACGACCGCGCTCTACGTGGCGGTGGCGTTGGTCGTGACCGGCATGGTCAACTACACCAAGCTCGCCACCGGTCCGGACGACGAGAGCGCCACCCTGGCTACCGCCTTCGCGATCAACAACGTGGACTGGGCGGCCACCCTGGTGTCGGTGGGGGCGCTGATCGGCCTGGTCACGGTGGTCATGGTGCTGTTGCTGGGGCAGAGCCGCGTGCTGTTCGCGATGTCCCGGGACGGGCTGCTTCCGCGTGGCCTGGCCAAGACCGATCCGCGGCGGGGAACACCGGTGCGGATCACCGTGCTGGTGGGCGCCGTGGTCATGTTGGCCGCTGGCTTCTTCCCGTTCAGCAGGCTGGCCGAGATGGTCAACGTCGGGACCCTGTTCGCGTTCGCGCTGGTCTCGCTCGGCGTCATCGTCCTGCGCCGGACCCGGCCGGACCTGCCGCGCGGCTTCAGGGCTCCGCTGGTGCCGCTGGTTCCCGTGCTGGCGATCGTCGCCTGCCTGTGGCTGATGATCAACCTGACGGCCCTGACCTGGGTCCGGTTCGCCATCTGGATGGTCGTGGGCGTGGTGATCTACTTCGTCTACGGCCGCAACCATTCCGTGCTGGGCCAGCGCCAGGCCTCGGTGTCCTCCGGTGGGGCGGTGCGTCCCCAGGACCGGTAGTTACCCGGTGGGGCGTGAGAGGAGCCTGCTCCTCTCACGCCCCACCGTCAGTCCGGTGACCGCAGGCCGGATTCGATCCGGGCGAAGTTGTTCTCCAGCAGTGTCCGCGGATCGGTGTCGTCCGGGGACTCCTGCCAGGACTGGATCGTCACCCGCAGCGCCGCCATCGCGGTCGCGGCGACCAGCTTCACGTACGTGTCTTCCTCGCCCAGACCGGTACGGCGCCCGAGCCCCTCGGCCAGGCACAGTTCCAGTGCCCGGGTGTTGGACATCGTGCGATAGGCCAGGACCGGGTGTTCCCGGAGCAGCATGATCTGCTCCCGCCAGATCTCGCTACGCATGGTGTGGTCGAGCAACACGTCGAACACCCGGTGTGCGGCGGTCGGAGGTCGTTCCTCCGCGGGCCGCTGCGCGATTGCTTCCGGAATCCGTTCGAGAGCCTCCCTGCTCCAGGGCGCGAGTACTTCCTCCTTGCAGGTGAAGTAGTTGAAGAACGTCCTCGGCGAGACCTCCGCCTGAGCACAGATGTCCTCGACGGTGACCGAGTCGGGACCGTGCTCGCGAATCAGCTCCACGGCCGCGGCCTGGAGGGACAGGCGCGTGGCGCGCTTCTTGCGCTCCCGCAGCCCGACGCTCTCCTCGGTGGTGTGGGACATGGTGCTCATGACTGTCGTCCTCTGGGTGCCGCGATCCCGCCGAGTCTAGCCGTCCGGTGGTGCTTCGAACCGGGTCCCGCCGTGGCGGTGTGACTCGGGGCACCGCGAACATGCATGAAGTGTATTTTTACAGTGTCTGCACAAAAAATGATACACTCGGTTCGCGCCGACCGTGAACGAAGCATGAGGAGTGTCGTGTCAGAGGAGAGTCAGACCGCCGAAGCTCGGCAGGAGCCCGCCGCTCCGGAGAAGTCCTCACTGGTGAAGACGCTGGTCTCGTCGCTGTGGTTTCCGGTTTTCTTCGTCGTCGGGTTCATGGTGTTCTACCTGGTGCCCTTCCACGCGCCGGCACCCACCAACGTGCCGGTCGCCGTTGTCGGTGACCAGGCGGCGACCTCCCTGGAGACCGGTTTCCAGCGCAGCGCGCCCGGCTCCTTCGACGTGACCGCCGTGCCCAGCGAGCAGGCGGGCAGGCAGGCGATCATGGAACGCGACGTCGTCGCCACCTACAGCCCGGCGGACGGGGAGCTCTTCGTCGCATCGGCCAACGGGAGGGCGCTGACACAGGTGCTTTCGGCCAGCTTCGAGCCGATCGCCGAACAGGGCGGGGGAGAGCTGAGCACCACCGACGTCGCGCCGACCGCACCCGGTGACGTGATGGGGACGGGTCTGTTCTACCTGCTGATGGCGATGAACATCGGCGGCTACATCACGGTCATGATGTTGTTGCGCGCGGCGCTGTCCAAGCGGACCAAGCTATTCACTCTCGTGGGGATGGGCGTCTTCTCCACGCTGTTCTGCTACCTGGTCGGCACCGGCCTCCAGGTGATCGATCCCGATCTGTGGGTGCTGCCGATCGGTTTCCTGCTGACCCAGGCCGTGGCGTGGACGGCGTTCGGGCTGGTGCCCTTCGTCAAGCAGTTCATCCCGGGTGTGGCGATGGGGCTGTTCGTGCTGCTGAGCATCCCTTCCAGCGGGGGCGCGATCCCGAAGGAGATGGTGCCGTCGTTCTTCCAGTCCCTGCACTCGATCATGCCGCTCGGGCAGGCCGTGGACGCCATGCGCGGCGTGCTCTACTTCCGGGGCAACGAGGTCCTGTGGCCCGTCGTCGGTCTGCTGATCTGGTGCGCCGTCGGTGCCGCCCTGATCGTCTTCGACGCTTGGCGCAACCGGCGTAAGCAGGCTGCTCGACAGGACTCCACCGAGTCCACCGAGCGAGCTTCCGAGGCCGCCGCCGAGGAACCCGACACGCACGCGCACCCGCTGCCGATGCTGACGGGCACCGTCAGCGGCCGCGACGGAAGTGCGATCGAAGCCGCCGTGATCACGATCGCCGACTCCACCGGCAACCAACTGGCCCGGGTGCACACCTCTCCGGAGGGGGAGTACGCGGTGGAATCGCTGCCCGAGCAGTACGTGACCGTCGTGGCCGCGTCGCGCGGGTGCAGGCCCACCGTCGAGCGGGTCTCGGTGCATGCGGGCAAGTGCGCGCAGCAGAATTTCGTCCTCCACGGCGTGCCCGGCGAGCACGAACGTGATCCGGAGAACGGAACTCTCGTCTCAGGTGCGGGAGCCGTCCCGCCCGCCTGAAGGCGCCCGTGACGGCTCGTGGTCGATCCGCGTGCTCCCGTTCAGCATTCCGTGGTGGGACGCAGAGCGGGGCCACGCTCCCACGGCGGCATGTTCCCCCGTGGCTCCGTGGTCTTCGGAGGTATCGCCTCCGCGGGGCGCTGGTCCTCTCCCGCATCGGGACGCTCGTGGGGCTCCGGCGCGGTGACTTCCGCCGCGTCGGGATGTTCCGGATCGGTGGTGACTTCCGCCCCGGCCGATTCGCCGAGCGAGTCGGCGGTGTGAGCGTGCGGAGCGGCCGGTTCGGGGCGCTCGGCGTTGGTGAGCACCTGCGAGGTCGTGGTCGGGGTGCGCAGTGGCAGGCTCGCCCCCCGTACGGGAATCTCCAGCCCGGCGGCCATCGCCACCGCGCGATCCCACTCCGGATCGCCGCTGTACTCGGAGTGCCCGAGCACTCCGGGCAGCCAGCGTCGGTGTCCGGACGGTCCGCGCTGCGGATCCGGCAGCCAGTGGTCACCGCCGAGGACCAGTGCACCGGTGGGCCCCCGGACGGCGGCGGGAAGCGGCCCCTCCGTGCCGTCGCTGCGGAACCCGACACCGAGCAGCTGGCCGTCGTAGACCTGCCGGTTCCACGTGCTCACGGCTCCGCCGAGCGGATCGGTGCCCCGGCACAACGACCGCCAGCGCCCCTCCAACGTCCCGGACAGATCGCGCTGCGAGTCGTGCGGTACGACCCCGGGGAAGGCTCGCGCATAGCCCCACTGCAACTGCGACCCGGCCGTGACCAGCCCCACTCGATGACGAGCGGACTCGTCCAGGGTGTCCATCAGGCGAGCCGCCGCCACCGCTGCGAGCAAGCTGCCCTGGCTGTGGCCCACCAGCACCACCCGGGTGTCGGGTTCGGCGAGGTGCTCCTTCGCACGGTCCACCAGCTCGGGAACGACCTTGAGCGCGTAGCACGGCGGTACCACCGGGTGCGCTTCACGGGGCCAGAACAGCGAGAGATCGCACAGCACGCCGAGCCTGCGAGCCGTGCTGGGCCATCGGAGGGACAGCTGGACCGTGCGCAGCGTCGTGGCCGCCAGCGCCGCGAGTCCGCCGACACCCAGCCCGACCAGCCAGCCCGGCCACCGCCAGTCCGGCATACCCGCCAGTCGCAGTGTCAGCGCCAGCGCAACACCGGCGACGAGTACCGCCATGAGCAGGCCGAGGAGCCGGTTCCTGTAGCGGTGTTGCAGCTGGGCCCACTGCCAGGCACCGGCCGCGCGTTGCTGGTCCTGCTGTCTGCCCGCGTGAAGCAGGGCGACCTCGGGCGACACGGCCTCGTCGGAGTGCGCGCCGCGCCAGTGGACGATCAGCGCCCACGGCACGAGCACGGTGCTCGCCAGGACCAGCAGAACGGTCGTGGTTCCCCACAGCAGCGTCACGGTCTCGTAGGTCGCGGGGAGCCGGAGTTGTGGTGTCGCGAGAATTCGGCGCAGGCTCAGCGCCAGCCCCGCGCCGAATCCCACGCCGAGCAGGCAGCCGATCAGCAGAACCGGTGCGGCCACCACACCACCGGCCCAGGGGCGCAGCTCGCGGGGCAGGTGGGCCCAGCGGGAACGAGTGAGTCGGGCTCCCGCGACCACGAGCGCTCCGACGAGCGCACAGCCGATCGCCAGGCACGTGGTGAGCGTGTCGACGGTGCTTCCCGAACCCGGCAGGGAACCGTCCAGGTTCGGTGGCGCCACCGCCGTCGCCGCGAGCAGCACCACGGCAGCCGACATCATCAGTCGACGTGGGAAGGGGCGAAGCAGCGCGCGAACGCCCCGCGAGTCGTGGGGGCGCATGCCCGTCGGGTCGTCCAGGAGGAGGACGCACACGACGCAGACCCCGGCGAGCACCGCCGCGCCGAGCCAGCGCGGATCGTTCGTGGCAGCCGCCGGACCGCCGAGGGCGAGCAGCACCACCGTGGACAGCGCCGCCACGGTGTGCAGGGCACGCAATCCCGGCGTGTCCGGTTCCGTCACGACGTTGTTCCCCGGAAGGGAGGGCTCCCGCGTCGAGTGGTTCGGTCCCTCGGTCGGTGACGCCAGCACACGCCAGGACGCGGCCGACAACCGGTGCATCAGCAGCACGACGAGACCGACCCCGGCCATGGCCGGGATCGAACGCAGCACGTCCAGTTCGCGGAAGAACCCCGGCACGTTCCCCACGCAGCTCGAACCACTGCTCAGACACTGGGCGGCCAGCACGTCGAGCCCGAGCACGGTGAGCTGAGCGACGAACAACATCGTCAACAGCAGTGCGACCAGCCGCAGCAGCGCTCGCGTCGCCGTGGCCACGACACGGCCGACGAGGTCGTCCGAGCGCACCGGCGGCAGCATCCAGTGGGCCATGTTGACCACGGCGAACGGGAACAGCAGAGCCCAGAGCGCCTTGGCACCGCCGGAGGTCATGCTGCCCCACGCGTATCCCTCGACCACGCGGGGAACGGTGCGTTTCCCGGCCGAGAGCATCGGACCGGGCACCGGGCGTAGCAGCCGGTCGGCCGGGCGGACGATGCGTCCGATGCCGTCCCCGGCAACGTCCACCGAGGCGACGGAGTCGGTCAGGTCGTGGTCCGTGGTGCCGAGGATGCCGTGCACCCGCAGCTCGACGACGCGAGTATCGGCCCCGGGAATCTGCACTGCGCCTCCTGACCGTCGGGTGCCTACCGAGATCAACACTGATTGTCCCCGCCCGACATCCACTGTGCGACCCATTCGGCGATGTTCGTCGCCAACCGTGTTCCCGATGCGGTGCGGTGGTTTCGCGCGAAACCGTACTCCCGCGGTTTCGGGCGAAAACGACTGACTGTCCGAAGGGGACAAGGCGGTTACCGACGATCGTCATGCCGGAAGCGGCAGCCCGGGACGGCAAGACTAGGGTCGTCACCGTGGGACGGCTGATCGCGATCGAGGGACTGGACGGCGCGGGTAAGCGCACGCTCGTCGACGGACTTGCCGCCGAGCTCGACCGCCGCGGCCACTCCGTGGCCCGCGCGGCGTTCCCGCGCTACGGCGCCGATGTCCACGCCGATCTCGTGGCCGAGGCGCTTCGCGCCGATCACGGCGACCTCGCCGAGTCCGTCCACGGCATGGCGGTGCTCTACGCGCTGGACCGCCGCTCCGCGACGGACGCGCTACGAGCCGACCTGCGCGTGCACGACGTCGTGCTCGTCGACCGCTACGTCGCCTCCAACGCCGCCTACGGAGCCGCCCGGCTCCACCAGGGTGCCGACGGCGACTTCGTCGCCTGGGTGCGCGAGTTGGAGATCGAACGCTTCGCGTTGCCCCGTCCCGACCTCCAGATCCTGTTGCGCGTGCCGACGGAGGTCGCGGCCGACAGGGCCGAGTCCCGGGAACGCGCCGAGGTCGAACGTCGCCGGGACAGGTTCGAGACCGACTCCCCACTGCAGCAGCGGTGCGCCGAGGTCTACACCGAGCTCGCCGAAACCGCGTGGTGGTCGCCCTGGCACGTGGTCGACGGTGTCGAGCGAGTGGATTTCGGTGCGGTGGTCGACAAGAGCCTGGCGCAACCTACGAGCGGGTAGTACTCCATTTGGCGGTATCACTCGGCGTTGGGGCAACGACCTGCGGTAATGACTACCGGGCGGTGCTGGACTCCTGGGTGACAAGTGCAACCATATAGGGCATGAAGTCACGCGTGCTCGTGGTGGATGACGATCCTGCCCTGGCGGAAATGTTGACCATAGTGCTGCGTGGCGAGGGCTTCGAAACAGCCGTCGTCAGCGATGGCACCAAAGCGATGCCTGCGCTGCGCGAGCTCAAACCCGATCTGGTGCTGCTGGATCTTATGCTGCCCGGGATGAACGGCATCGACGTTTGCAAGGCCATCCGGGCCGAGTCGATGGTTCCCGTGGTGATGCTGACCGCGAAGAGCGACACCGTCGACGTCGTGCTGGGGTTGGAGTCCGGTGCCGACGACTACGTCGTCAAACCCTTCAAGCCCAAGGAGCTGGTCGCCCGGCTACGGGTGCGGCTGCGTCGTACGGAGGGCGAGCCGGCCGAGGTGCTCTCGATCGGAGACCTGACCATCGACGTGCCCGGCCACGAGGTGACCCGGGACGGGCAGCCGATCGCGCTGACCCCGCTGGAGTTCGATCTGCTCGTCGCACTGGCACGCAAGCCGCGTCAGGTGTTCACTCGCGAGGTGCTGCTGGAGCAGGTGTGGGGTTATCGCCACGCTGCCGACACGCGCCTGGTCAACGTGCACGTGCAGCGGTTGAGGTCGAAGATCGAGCAGGATCCCGAGCGTCCCGAGGTCGTCCTGACCGTGCGTGGTGTCGGTTACAAGGCCGGGCCACCATGATGAGAGCAGGACCGCGGTGATTCGTTCGCGGGAACGATTGTGGTGAGCATGTGGGCGCGCTGGGGCCGCGTGGTGTGGCAGCTGGTCGCTCGTGCTCGCGATGAGATCAAGCGCCGGTGGCACTGGTTCGAATCGGCGTGGCGGCGCTCGATGCAGCTGCGGGTCGTGGTCAGCACGCTGGCTTTGTCCTCGGCCGTGGTCTTCGTGCTCGGCATGGTGCTGCAGACGCAGATCACCAACCGGCTGCTGCGGGCCAAGGAGGAAGCGGCCGTCCGTCAGGTCGATACGAGCTTGCCCGTGCTGGAGCGCGAGCTCACGGCGGTCGATCCGAACACCGACGACATCGTCGAGCAACTCAAGGACGCGCTGAACAGGCTGACGACCTCGGCGTCGGCGCGGGCCAGCGCCGAGAAACCGTCCGCGGGAGCTTTCGACCCCGTTCTGGTGGACGAGCAGGCCACGACGGACGGGGGGGGCAGTACCGTCGGCGGGACCGATCGGGGACGTGCCCGACGGGTTGCGCGGTTACGTCGAGCGGGGCCAGTACGCCACGCAGATCACGACCGTGCAGAGGAAGGGCGAGCCGGTCACGATGCTGGCCGTCGGCAGTCCCGTCGGTACCGCCACCAGGCCCTTGCAGGTGTACTTCCTGTTCCCGCTGTCGGCGGAACAGAGCACCCTGAGGGTCGTGCAGAGCACTCTGCTGGTGGGGGGCATGGTGCTGCTCGTGCTGCTGGGAGCCATCACCAACCTGGTCACCCGGCAGATCGTGCGTCCGGTGCGGCAGGCGGCACGGACCGCCGAGCGCCTGGCCAACGGCAATCTCGACGAGCGGATGCGGGTGATCGGCGAGGACGACGTCGCCCGCCTCGGCGACTCGTTCAACGAGATGGCCGACAGCCTCCGGCAGCAGATTCAGCAGCTCGAGGAGTTCGGCCAGTTGCAGCGCCGGTTCACCTCCGACGTCTCCCACGAACTGCGGACCCCGCTGACGACCGTGCGGATGGCGGCCGACGTCCTGCACGCTTCGCGTGAGGAGTTCCCTCCCGGGCTGGAACGTTCCGCGGAGCTGCTGGTCGACGAACTGGACCAGTTCGAGTCCCTGCTCAACGACCTGCTGGAGATCTCCCGCCTGGACGCGGGGGTGGCGGATCTGAGCACCGAGCAGCTCGACGTCGTCGCGGTCCTGCACCGAGCCATCGACTCGGTGCGGCCGATCGCGGAGAACGCGGGGGTAGAGCTGCGCACGGATCTGCCCACCGAGGAAGTGACCATCGTCGCCGACGCGCGGCGGGTGGAGCGCATCGTGCGCAACCTGATGGCCAACGCGATCGATCACGCCGAGGGAGGGCCCGTGGAGATCGCTTTCGGCGGTAACGAGGAAGCCGTGGCGGTCACGGTGCGGGACCACGGTGTGGGGCTGCGTCCCGGTGAGGCCGACCTGGTCTTCACCCGCTTCTGGCGTGGTGACCCCTCCCGCAACCGACAGATGGGCGGCACCGGACTCGGGCTGTCGATCAGTTCCGAGGACGCCCGACTGCACGGTGGCACGATGGACGCCTGGGGCGAGCCGGGGCAGGGCGCGTGCTTCCGACTCACGCTGCCCCGGCACAGCGGTGGCTCCTTCGCCGAGAGCCCGCTGTCCATGCCGACCACCCGCCGTATCGCCGATCCCGGTGCCCTGCTGGCGACCCAGTCCGACAGACCGTCGGAGCCCGACGCCGAGTTCGACGCTCCCGACCACGGTCCGGCCAGATTGTCGGAGGGGTGAAGATGACAGGTATTCGGATGAGGTCGGATCGCGGGTTCGTGCGGACGTGCGCGCTGCTCCTGGTCACGTTTCTGTCCGTGAGCGCCTGTGCCTCGATTCCGACGAGCTCCGACCCCAAGGCCGTCAAACGGGTCGAGGAGGACGAGCGCGACACCACGGTGCCGACCCCGGAGAAGGGGCTCGGTCCCCTGGCGTTGGTGCGGAGTTTCCTCGGGGCCTCGGCGGTGCCGGACAAGAACTACGCCGCTGCCCGGAAGCACCTCGCCTCCGGGGTCAGCGACTCGTGGAAGCCTCCGCGCGAACTGTTGATCGTCACGGGGGTGAACACCCTGCCGTTGCCGTCACCTCCCGAGGCTTCGGAGGGCGTGAGCATGGTGGGCCTGCGCGTGACCAAGGTGGGACGGTTGTTGCCCGATCGCTCCTTCGTTCCCGCGGAGGGCAGCTATCGGATCACGATGCGGGTCGAGCGCCGGCGCGACGGCGAGTGGCGGATCGCGAACCCTCCGCCGCAGCTGCTGGTCGCGCGCTCCGGCTTCGTCGAGCAGTACCAGGCGGTACCGATCTACTTCCTCGACCACAACCGCGATGGTGTGGTGCCCAACCTGCGTTACGTGGCGCGCAGGCCGGCCAGTGCTCGCCCCGCGCGGGTCATCGAGCTGCTGCTTTCGGGACCCTCACGACGTTTTCGCGGAGCGATGGGCACGGCTCTGCCGCCGGACGCGCGGACCGAGACCAACGTCAGCGAGGCGGGCAACGGCGCCCTGGTGGTCAACTTCAGCGACCTCGGTCGGTTGCGGCCTCCGGAGAAGAAGTTGGTCGCCGCCCAGGTCGTGCTGTCTCTCCAGGGAGTCAGCAACGCCAGAGTCAAGCTCATGGAGGAGAGCAGCCTGCTGCTGCCCGACAAGGAGGTGCTGCGGCCTGCCGACGTCGCCTCCTACCGGAGGAACAACCACGTCCGTGCCGACGTTCCTCCCCTGGCCGTGGTGAACGAGCAGTTGTTGACGCTCGATCAGCAGGCCAATCGGATACCCGGCCCCGCCGGTTCCGGCAAGTACAACGTGACCACGGCCGCGCACTCGGCGGACGGTTCGAAACTCGCGGCGGTGGTGCGCGATCCCGCCGGCGGCGTGCGGTTGCGGGTCGGACCCTATGGCGGACCCCTGTGGGCCAGCGAGGTGACCGGCAACTTCACGAGCCGCCCCACCTGGCGTGATGCCACGGAGGTCTGGGTCGTGGTCGACAACCGCGAGATCATGCGCCTGGTCGAGAACGGCAACGGCACGTGGACCGCTCGCAAGGTGGACTCGACCGCCTTCTCCGGGGGAAAGCCCGTCACCGATCTGCGGATCTCCCGGGACGGAACTCGCGTCGCCGGCGTGGTCGACGGCCGGATCGTCGTCGCGGGCCTGGTCGACAAGGGCGGCAAGGTCATGCTGAAGCATCCGACCGTACTGGCCGGCAACCCTTCCGGCGCCGCCGTTCGCAAGATCGACTGGCTCGACGGCGACTCGTTGGTGGCGACCACCGAAAGCGACCTGACTCCGGTGACGGAGGTTTCGGTCGACGGGTTCCGGTGGACGTCCTACTCGGCGGCGAACCTGCTGCAACCGGTCACCTCGATCACTGTCGGTCCCGGGCGCAAAGTGGTGGTGGCCGACCGCAACGAGCTTTGGCAGGCCGGTGACCAGGACGAGCTGTGGCGGTTTCTGCAGGGACCGATCAATGGGCAGTCCATCCCGTTCTACCCGGGGTAGCAGCGCAGCCCGCCGACACGCGCATCGAAGTCCGCGCGCACCCACGGCCCGACCGCATCCTCCGTCATGATCGGCGAATGCGGAATCCGAGTACACGCGGTGTGCGCGCCTGCTTTTCGGGGCTCGCTGACCTGGTCCTGCCGTTGCGCTGCGCGGGGTGCGGTGCGACGGGAAGTCGATGGTGTGGGGAGTGCGGGCCGCAGCTCGGTGCGTTGCGCCGCGTACGGCGTCCGTTCCTCGACCCCGCGCCGGCTGTCTACGCGCTCGGATACTACCGGGGCCCCGCTCGGCGTGCCGTGCTCGCTTACAAGGAGTCCGGACAGCGCGGTCTGGCCACCCCTTTCGGTGAGCGGTTGGCCACGGGATTGGCAGTGCTCTCGAAGGAACGTCCCGATCTGCTCGCGGTGGGGGACCACTGTTGTCTGGTACCGGCTCCCTCCCGGGCCTCGGCGTCTCGCCAGCGCGGAGGAGCTCACATGGTGCGTGTCGGGGAACGGGCCGTGGCGGCCCTGGCCGCGGCGGGGTGGTCCTGTTCCCTGGCGGACTGCCTGGTGTTGGCCAGGGGCGCTCGGGACTCGGTCGGGCTGACTCCCGCCGAACGGACTCGGAACCTGGCGGGTCGGGTCCGGCTTCGTTCGGGGCGGCTTCCCTCCGCACGATCCTCGCTCGTGCTGATCGACGACGTGATCACCACGGGTGCGACCGCGACGAGTTGTCTGCGGGCGCTGGAAACGGCGGAGTTGCGGGTGACGGCGGTACTCGGCCTGACCGCGACGTCGCGATAGCGGGCTCGCGGCTTCCGGCGGCGGGACTGGACCGAACGGACGTATCGGGTGGAGATGGCGGAAGGCCGCGCTGCGGGAACTTGTGCGCCACGTCATGCGTTGTACGAACATGAGAGTAGCGCCGTAGCCGCCTCTGGTTGGCCTGGTCGGTTGCCCCGATCGGGTGGCTCGACCGGGAGGCATCCCGTGACACCCCGTGACGGAGAGTGTCACTCGTTCGTGTGAGCGAGTGACGAGTTGAGTGGCCCTCCGACGCTGTGCAGCTGCACAGCGTACCGGAACGCGGACAGAAAAAGTGCCCTTAATCACATAGGGTGTCTACTTGACTTCCCTCTTCTCGGGGGGTGTTACAAAGCGGTAAAGAGCGCTAACGTGCCTGGCAACCAGCTAAGCCGACAGCGGGAAGGAGTGAGGTTCTCGTGTTCCCGGCGTCGGAAGGCGACCGACGAAGTTACCCCGGCGCCGCCGTGACCGTCGCTCACGACAAGCACGCTTAGTAACGGAGGTCGTGAATGGACATCGTCGTCAAGGGGCGCAACGTCGAGGTGCCCGATCATTACCGCACGCACGTCGGTGAGAAGCTGACCCGGCTCGAGCGTTACGACAAAAAGAGCATCCGCGCGGACGTGGAGCTGTTTCACGAACGCAACCCACGTCAGGCCAAGAACTGCCAGCGAGTCGAGATCACCCTGAAGGGGCGGGGTCCGGCGGTGCGTGCCGAGGCGAGTGCGGCCGACTTCTACGCCGCTTTGGACGCCGCCACGGGAAAGCTGGAGAGCCGGCTGCGGCGGATGCACGATCGCCGGAGGGTGCACTACGGCAAGCACAGCCCCCGGTCGGTGGCCGAGGCGACTTCGGCGATGGCGGACCGGCCGGTGGCGATGGCCGATGATGCCCGTTCCGGCTCGTCCGACGATCAGGGAACACGCACGGCTCTGCTTGAAGCGCCTCAGGAGCAGAACATGGCGACACATCGCAACGCGACGGAGCAACGGGAAACGAAGCCTCCGGAAACCGACGCCGAAGTTCCTTCGCAGCGCTACGAAGACGGGTACGAACCGGGTCGTATCGTCCGGGAGAAGGAGCACACCGCCGAGCCGATGACGGTGGACCAGGCGCTCTACGAGATGGAGCTGGTCGGACACGACTTCTACCTTTTCTCCGACGCCGACTCCGGACGGGCCAGCGTCGTCTACCGGCGCCAGGGCTTCGACTACGGAGTGATCAGGCTGGCTTCCTGAAGCGAAGAAGGTGACTGAGAACGATTTGAGAGGCTGTCCCCCGCGTACCGTGGTGCGCGGGGGACGGCATCGTCCGACGGGCGAGACCGTCGCCCCTGCCGTTCGGGACCAACCGGACGGCAGGAGTCGGTCCGCGGTCGAAGTGCCGCTGCGGACTCGCTTCCACGATCGGCGGCCACCCCCGAGGTGCTCGAGCGAACAGCCGTGTGGGAAGCCGGCTCTACTACCATGGCCATAAAGCGTCCGTGACGGACGCGTCACGATCAGCTAGTGAGGTCGACCCGGATGGTCCTGTCCCGACTGCTCCGTGCCGGTGAGGGTAAGACGCTCAAGCGTCTTCGTGCCATCGCAGCGCACACCAACAAGCTCGAAGATGACACGGTCGCGTTGTCCGACGCCGAGCTGCGGGCCAAGACCGACGAGTTCAAGCGGCGCCACGGCGATGGCGAGTCACTCGACGAGCTGCTCCCGGAGGCGTTCGCCGTTGCCAGGGAGGGCGCCCGGCGCACCCTCGGCCAGCGACACTTCGACGTCCAGGTCATGGGTGGCGCGGCGCTGCACCTCGGCCAGATCGCCGAGATGAAGACCGGTGAGGGCAAGACGCTGACCTGTGTGCTGCCCGGCTACCTCAATGCCATAGCGGGCGAGGGCGTGCACGTCATCACCGTCAACGACTACCTCGCCAAGCGCGATGCCGACTGGATGGGACGCGTGCACCGCTTCCTCGGGCTGGAAGTGTCGGCGATCACCGCCGACATGTCCCCGGATCAGCGCCGTGAAGCCTACCTCGCCGACATCACTTACGGTACGAACAACGAGTTCGGGTTCGACTACCTGCGCGACAACATGGCCTGGAGCCTGGCGGAGTGCGTGCAGCGCGGTCACTTCTTCTCGATCGTCGACGAGGTCGACTCGATCCTCATCGACGAGGCCAGGACACCGCTGATCATCTCCGGCCCCGCCGACCAGTCCTCGCGCTGGTACAACGAGTTCGCGCGAATGGCGCCGATGCTCAAGCGCGACGAGCACTACGAGGTCGACGAGCGCAAGCGCACCGTCGGTGTCACCGAAGAGGGCGTGTCGATCATCGAGGACCAGCTCGGGATCGAGAACCTGTACGAGGCGGCCAACACGCCGCTGGTGGGATACCTCAACAACGCGGTCAAGGCCAAGGAACTCTACCGGCGGGACAAGGACTACATCGTCCGCAACGGCGAGGTCGCCATCGTCGACGAGTTCACCGGCCGGGTGCTGCACGGACGGCGCTACAACGAGGGGATGCACCAGGCCATCGAGGCCAAGGAAGGCGTCGAGATCCAGGCCGAGAACCAGACGTTGGCCACGATCACCCTGCAGAACTACTTCCGCCTCTACGACAAGCTGGCCGGGATGACCGGTACCGCCCAGACCGAGGCGGCCGAGTTCCAGGGCACCTACAAGCTCGGCGTGGTGACCATCCCCACCAACGAGCCGATGATCCGCGCCGACCAACCGGACCAGGTCTACAAGAGCGAGGAGGCCAAGTTCGCCGCGGTCGCCGATGACATCGAGGAGAAGTACGGCAACGGCCAGCCGGTCCTGGTCGGGACCACCAGCGTGGACCGTTCCGAGTACCTCGCGAAGCTGCTGACTCGTAAGGGCGTGCCGCACAACGTGCTCAACGCCAAGCACCACGAGGAGGAAGCCGGGATCATCGCCGAGGCCGGGCGCAAGGGAGCCGTCACGGTCGCGACGAACATGGCCGGTCGCGGTACCGACATCGTGCTCGGCGGTAACGTCGATCACCTCGCCGACGCCGAACTGCGCGGACGTGGACTGGATCCGGTGGAACACCGCGAGGACTACGAGCGCGAGTGGCCCGCGGTGGTGGAGAAGCTCAAGAAGCAGGTCGAGTCCGAGGCCGATGAGGTCCGGGAAGTGGGCGGCCTGTACGTGCTGGGGACCGAGCGCCACGAGTCGCGGCGCATCGACAACCAGCTGCGCGGTCGTTCCGGTCGACAGGGCGATCCCGGCGAGTCGCGTTTCTACCTTTCGCTCGGCGACGAGCTCATGCGTCGCTTCAACTCCGCGATGGTCGAAACCGTCATGACCCGGTTGAAGGTGCCCGACGACGTCCCCATCGAGCACAAGATGGTGACGCGGGCGATCCGCAGCGCTCAGACCCAGGTCGAGCAGCAGAACATGGAGATCCGCAAGAACGTCCTCAAGTACGACGAGGTGCTCAACCAGCAGCGTTCGGTCATCTACACCGAGCGTCGCCGGGTGCTGGAGGGCGAGGATCTGCGTGAGCAGTCCATGCACATGCTGGAGGACGTGATCGGCGCCTATGTCAAGGCCGCGACCTCGGAGGGGTACTCCGAGGATTGGGACCTCGAGAAGCTGTGGACGGCACTCAAGACGCTGTACCCGGTCTCGATCCACTGGGAGGACATCGCCGAGGACGACGACCTGACCAGCGAGCGGGTGCGCGAGGCGGTTCTGGAGGACGCGAAGGCCGCGTACGCTCGCCGCGAGGCCGAGATCGAGGCCCAGGTCGGCGAAGGGGCGATGCGCGAGCTGGAGCGCCGCGTGGTGCTGAGCGTGCTCGACCGCAAGTGGCGAGAGCACCTCTACGAGATGGACTATCTCAAGGAGGGCATCGGCCTGCGGGCCATGGCTCAGCGTGATCCGCTGATCGAGTACCGGCGTGAGGGCTTCGACATGTTCCACGCGATGCTCGAAGCGCTCAAGGAGGAATCCGTCGGCTTCCTGTTCAACGTTCAGGTGGAGGCGGCCGAACCAGAGCCCGCGGCACAGCAGCAGCCGTCGGTACCGGTCTCGGTCAGCCAGACCGATGGTGAGCGGTCGTCGACGGACGTGCGGCAGGACTCCGAGCAACCACGTTCCAAGCGAGCTCGCAAGGCGTCGAGCTCGGCCGGTCCCGCGCTGAGCCAGCTCGGGAGCTCGTCGGAGGACACGGAGGCACAGGCGCCGGCCGCGCTGCGCGGCAAGGGACTGGAGACTCCGGAACCCCAGCGGATGAGCTACTCCGGCCCCGACGAGCGCGGGAACGCGGCGACCAGCGGTGAAACTCCGACCGAGACCGACACGAACAACGGCACTCGCCGTGAGCGGCGAGCTGCGGCGCGCGCGCAGGCGAAGCGGAACAGGAAGCACTGAGGACGTAGGTCGCCGAGGTGGCGGAGCCGCTTTGCTGCCACGCACGTGGTCGGCTCCGCCGCGGGCCTGTCGATCGTCCTCGCGACTGGTCGTGGCGCTCACAGTAGTGCCAGCAGGGTGCAGGACCACTGCGTCTCGTGCTGTTCCAGACGCATGGTCAGGGCGCGGACACGTTCGTTGTCGGTTATGACCGCACAGGCTTCGACCGTGTGCGCCGTAATCGGGCAGGTGTGCACGGTCCGCAGCCGATACCGCGCGGTGGTGGTTTTTCCGCTGCGAAGCATCGTCGCGAGCAGGCCGGAGACGGGCCCGGACAGCCAGTGACGGATGTGGTGCAGCGGCCTGCGGCCGGAAAGCACGTCC
>NZ_JACGWZ010000003.1:27500-547943 GCF_014137975.1 Halosaccharopolyspora lacisalsi
TGAGTATACCAAGGCGATCGGGTGAACTGTGGTTAAGGAATTCGGCAAATTGCCCCCGTAACTTCGGGAGAAGGGGGGCCACCCCCGGTGTAGCACCGCGCGTGTGAAGCTCGGGGTGGCCGCAGAGGCCAGGGAGAAGCGA
Source organism: Halosaccharopolyspora lacisalsi (assembly GCF_014137975.1). Lineage (GTDB taxonomy): Bacteria > Actinomycetota > Actinomycetes > Mycobacteriales > Pseudonocardiaceae > Halosaccharopolyspora > Halosaccharopolyspora lacisalsi. Next base: position 27,643 of record NZ_JACGWZ010000003.1, read on the forward strand.
CTGTTTACTAAAAACACAGGTCCGTGCGAAGTCGTAAGACGAGGTATACGGACTGACGCCTGCCCGGTGCTGGAACGTTAACAGGACTCGTTACCCACCATGTGGGGAAGCGGAGAATGGAAGCGCCAGTAAACGGCGGTGGTAACTATAACCATCCTAAGGTAGCGAAATTCCTTGTCGGGTAAGTTCCGACCTGCACGAATGGCGTAACGACTTCTCCGCTGTCTCGACCACAGGCCCGGTGAAATTGCAGGACGAGTAAAGATGCTCGTTTCGCGCGGCAGGACGGAAAGACCCCGGGACCTTTACTATAGCTTGGTATTGGCGCGGGCTACGGCTTGTGTAGGATAGGTGGGAGACTGCGAAGCCCTCTACGCCAGTGGGGGTGGAGTCGTTGGTGAAATACCACTCTGGTCGCAGCGTGCGTCTCACGTCGAACCCTGATCGGGTTCACGGACAGTGCCTGGTGGGTAGTTTAACTGGGGCGGTTGCCTCCTAAAGAGTAACGGAGGCGCCCAACGGTTCCCTCAGCCTGGTTGGCAATCAGGCCGCGAGTGTAAGTGCACAAGGGAGCTTGACTGTGAGACTGACGGGTCGAGCAGGTGCGAAAGCAGGGACTAGTGATCCGGCACTGGCAGGTGGAAGCGGTGTCGCTCAACGGATAAAAGGTACCCCGGGGATAACAGGCTGATCTTGCCCAAGAGTCCATATCGACGGCATGGTTTGGCACCTCGATGTCGGCTCGTCGCATCCTGGGGCTGGAGTGGGTCCCAAGGGTTGGGCTGTTCGCCCATTAAAGCGGCACGCGAGCTGGGTTTAGAACGTCGTGAGACAGTTCGGTCCCTATCCGCCGCGCGCGCAGGAGACCTGCGGAAAGCTGTCCCCAGTACGAGAGGACCGGGACGGACGAACCTCTGGTGTGCCAGTTGTCCCGCCCGGGGCACGGCTGGTTGGCTACGTTCGGCACGGATAACCGCTGAAAGCATCTAAGCGGGAAGCCCGTTCCCAGATGAGGTCTCCCACCCCCAGTGGGTTAAGGCCCCCACCCGACCAGTGGGTTGATAGGCCCGACATGCACGCACAGCAATGTGTTCAGTGGACGGGTACTAACCGGCCGAGGACTTACCCCACACCACACCGCACAGCACCACTACTCGCATCCACCATCCGGCTCTGAAACAACAACCCCCAACCCCATACAGACTTGTGGTCGGTGGCCACAGCGGGGCGGGACACGCCCGGACCCATCCCGAACCCGGAAGCTAAGCCCCCCAGCGCCCAAGGTACTGCACCCCCACGGGTGTGGGAGACTCGGACACCGCCGACCACATTCACCACAAAGAGTGATCCCCGACCTCCCCGAGGCCGGGGATCACTCTTGTGTGCGGCCGCATTCACGAAGAAGTTCCCCGGCACTCCACAGTGCCGGGGAACTTCTTACGTCAGGAGCGGTCTTTTCCGGTTTCCCGTCGTCGCAGAACCTCGAAGCACACGGCGGCCGCGGCCGTTGCGACGTTGAGCGACTCCACGCCACCGTGCATGGGCACCGCGATCGTGCCGGTGACGCATTTCCGTACTTCATCGGAGAGTCCGGCGGTTTCACCGCCGAGAACGAAGACGGCACGGGTGCCGAAATCGATGTCGAAGATACTTTCCTCGGAATCCGCGTCGAGCGCGAACAACGGGTATCCGGCTTCGGTGAGCAGCTCGGCGGCTTCACCGGCGGTCCTGGTACGCAGCATCGGTGCGTGGAAGGCGATCCCGGCCGAGGCTTTGACCACGAGCGGATCGACGGTGGCCACGCCACGATGAGGAAGCACGACACCGTCGATGCCGGCGGCCGTGGCGGTTCGCAGGATCATGCCGACATTGGCGGGAGTCGTGAGCCCGTCGAGCAGGAGCAGTTTGTGCGGTGCCGTGGCTCGGTCCGCCAGCGCGTCGGTGAGTGGACGCATCCGGGGTGCGACCACATCGGCCACCACTCCCTGATCGTGGCGGCCGTTGCCCGCCAGGACTTTGACGCGGTGCGCGCTCGCCCGCTGCACGCGGACGGCGCGATCTGCGGCGGCCTCCGCGATCTCGTTGATCGGGGCACCACCGAGACCCTCGGCGATGACGACCTTGTCCACACGCAGGTCGTAGTCGTTCAGAGCTTCGAGTACCGGTTTGCGGCCGTAGATGGTGACGAACCGGTCCCGGGGAGATACTTCGCCGGACACGCCCACAAGTGTCACATGCGCGACCGGAAGTTCCCCGATCGCGGCCCCCACATGTGTCAATATCATGACCATGCCCGATCGCCTGTCCGCGCTCGACGCCTCTTTCCTGTATCTGGAGGATCCCACCACGCCCATGCACGTGGGAGGAGTCGCCGTGTTCCGGCGGCCACGGTCCGGTTTCGACTACGACCACGTGCTGTCCCTGGTCGAACGTCGACTCGCGCTGGTGCCGCGATATCGGCAGAAGGTGTTGCCGGTGCCGGGGCGTCTCGCGCGGCCGGTGTGGGTCGACGACGAGGATTTCGACATCACCTATCACGTCCGCCGGTCGGCGCTGCCCAAGCCGGGAAGCGACGAGCAACTGCACGAGTTGACCGCTCGGGTCATGGCCCGTCAGCTCGATCACACTCGTCCGCTGTGGGAGGTCTACCTGGTGGAGGGGCTCTCGGGTAACCGGGTGGCCGTGCTGACCAAGACCCACCAGGCGATGGTGGACGGTATCGGGGCGATCGACATCGGTCAGGTGATCCTGGACACCTCTCGCAAGGGGGTGACGACCGAGGTCGACGATCTCTGGATGCCCCGGCCGCAACCGGACTCGACCCGGCTGGTCACCGATGCCGTGGTCGATGCCGTCCAACGTCCGGGTGAGATCGTGGAGAACGTCCGTGCCGCGGCGACGGATGTCACGGCCACGGTCGGCAAGGTGGGCAAAGCCGTGGGTGGGTTGGCTTCGGCACTGCGCACGGCTGCCGTGCCCGCTTCGGGTGGACCGCTGAACGCGGCCACGTCGACACAGCGCCGTTTCGCCGTGGCCAGGGCGCGACTGGATACCTTCCGCTCGGTACACCGAGTGCACGGAGGCAGCGTCAACGACGTCGTGCTGGCGGTGCTGTCCGGAGCACTGCGGAGCTGGTTGTTGTCGCGGGGAGAGGTCGTTTCGGCACGAACGACGGTCCGCGCCATGGTCCCCCTGTCGATCCGCGCCGGTACCGACTCGGCGGATCCCGACTACGGGCACGACGGTGGTGTGCCGGCGGGTCTCGTGGGCAGTCGAGTGTCGGCCTACCTGGTGGAACTGCCGGTGGGGGAGTCGAATCCGCGGGTGCGACTGCACCACATCGGTCATGCCATGCGTGAACACGCCGAATCGGGGCAGTCGGTGGCCGCCGACACGCTGGTACGTGTTTCCGGTTTCGCCCCGCCGACATTGCATGCGTTGGGTGCCCGAGTGGCCAACGGTTTCTCGGACCGGTTGTTCAACGTGCTGGTCACCAACGTTCCCGGCCCCCAGGTACCGCTGTACACGGCGGGGGCGACGATGATGGAGATGTTCCCGGTGATGCCGCTGGCCAAGAACCAGACGCTGTCGATCGGTGTGACCTCCTACGACGGTGGTCTGTACTTCGGCCTCAACGGTGACCGGACGGCGATGCCGGATGTGGACGTGCTCGCGGCAATGATCGAGGAGTCGGTGGACGAGATGATCGGGACGGTTGAGTGATGAGGGTGTATGTGCCCGCTACGGTGCGAATGCTGAGGAGCCTTGTCGACGAGCGGCAACTGTGGCCGTTGGGCGGCACGGCTTTCGCCTTGACACCGGTGTTCCGCGAGTCCTACGCCAGCGGTGACACCGAGGAATTGGAGTACGCCGCGATGCGGGAGGCCGCGCGCGCGTCGCTGCGGCTGATCGCCTCGGAGACCGACGAGGCGGAGAAGGCCGAGTACCGCAGGGTCGTGATCTCGGTGGACAGTGAGGACGCGACACTGCGGCCGGATCTCGACGATGCCGTGGTGCGGTTGTCCGAGTCGGTGCAGTGGGAACAGCTCGCCGCGGTGCACATGGACGCGGAGGACGCCGAGGACGCGGTGCGCGTGGCGGCCGCCGTGATCGACGCGGCCGACCTCGGTGACGAGGAGGCGGAACTGGCGCTCGGGGATGCCGAGGACCACGAGCTGGCTTGGTACGCACCGCAGGAGGTCCCGTTCGTCCTCGAACTCATGTGAGCCGGGAGGCCCGGCGGTCTCCCCACCGGGTCGTCGGGTCACCGGATCACTTCGGGGGCTGTGAGATCCCCGGGACCTTCGGCATCGCCGATTCCCGGACCTTCTCCGGCGGCGGCACGGTGATCTTCACCGGCTCGCCCCAGTCGGAGTAGGTGATGGTGGTGGTCGTCTCCGGTACCTGGCGTCCCATGACCGTCATCGGAGGAGTGACCGACTCGACCCTCGCCGGAAGTCGTTCCGGGCCGATCCAGATCGTCTGGTTCAACTCGGTGACGCCCGCCTTGGTGAGCATCTGGTAGCTCTTCTCGGCGAGTTCGTTGCGCTGGGAGTCCACCTTGCTCAGGTCCGTGCTGATCTCGTAGCGAGTCGTCTGCTCGCCGTTGACCTTCTTCCTGGGCGGTGTCGGTGATGGTCGACCCGGGCGGCAGCATGGCCTCGAGGTCGGAGAACTTCCCCATCCGGCCCATCTGGCCCATGCTCTGCCCCATCGGGCCGTCGGAGTCGAAGCTCATCTTCACCCACGGCTTGCTCGGATCGGTCGTGCTGGGGGGGTATGACGTGCATGGCCTTCTCGGTCACGACCGTGGGGGCCATACCATCGCAGGACATCTTCGGTTCGGCGAAGTCGACCAGACACTGCTGCTTGCTCGCTCTCGCCATGCCGGGCATGCCGCCCGCGACGTCGACGTTCATGGCGACGGTCTGCTTCTCGTCCATCGAACCGGTGGCCTTGGACACCAGTGAGGAGATGTTGCTGACGGGAGTGACGGACTCCTGTCCGCCGTTCCCGGGCTGGTTCGTGCCCGTGGACTGGCCACCGCAGGCACTCAGTGTCGTCACGAGCGCGAGGCTCGACGCTGCGAGGACCGCACGACGCACGAGGGGCCTCGCCGACTCGTTCCAGCTGGAAGCTAGCGGCCTCCGGTGGTGCGGCGTGGCCTTTTCGCGAAACCGTTGTGACTACGAACTGCGCCCGGCCTGGGAAAGCAGCAGGTGGCGCAGGGAGGCGAGTTGCTCGCTGCTGCCTCCTTCCGAGGCGACGAAGGTGTCCAGGTGGCAGTCCGGGTCCTCGGCCCCGCCCAGATGACCACAGTTCGGTGGGCACTCCTCGGCCGCCGCGGAGAACCCCTCGAAGGCCGCGATCACATCTCCGGGGGTGACGTGGGCCAGGCCGAACGAGCGGATACCGGGAGTGTCGATCACCCATCCGCGCGCGGGAGCGGGCAGTGCCATGGCCACTGTCGAGGTGGAGACGTGGCGCCCCTTGCCGACACCACTGACTTCGCCGGTGGTGCGCCCGGCTTCCGGAACCAGGCGGTTGACCAGCGTGGACTTGCCGACTCCCGAATGGCCCACGAGGGCGGAGACGCGGCCGCCGAGTCGTTGCCGCAGCTCTTCGGGAGGGGTGTCCATTCGGCTGGTGATGATCGGCAGGTCGAGCGCGGAGTACGTCTCGATCCACTCGTCCGGCGAGGCCAGGTCCGCCTTGGTCAGGCACAGCACGGGTGCCAGCCCTCCTGCGTAGGCGGCGACCAGGCACCGGTCGATGAACCCCGTCCTGGGGGGTGGATCGGCCAGGGCCGTGACGATGACGAGCTGTTCGGCGTTGGCCACCACGATCCGCTCGTACGGGTCGGTGTCGTCGGCCGTGCGGCGCAGGACGCTGCTTCGCTCGTGGACCCGCACGATCCGGGCGAGGGTGCCGGTACCGCCGGAGGTGTCACCGACCAGGCCGACGTGGTCACCGACGGCGATCGGCGTGCGGCCCAGTTCCTTCGCCCGCATCGCCACGACGATCCGTTCCGGTTCGCCCGCCAGCGCACAGGTCCACCGTCCGCGGTCGACGGCGACGACCATCGCCCGCTGGGCATCGGCGTGTTCGGGACGGCGCTTGCTGCGTGGCCGGCTGCCACGGCGCCCCGGGCGCACCCGCACGTCGGACTCGTCGAGGTCCTGCCAGCCGCGCTTGCCCATCAGCTCACCGGATCCAGCAGCGTCGACCACATGCCCGTGAAATCGGGCAACGTCTTCGACGTGGTGGTGATGTCGTCGAGTGTGATCCCCGGAACGCGCAGGCCGAGGATGGCACCGGCCGTGGCCATTCGGTGATCGGCGTAGGAGTGCCACGTACCACCGTGCAACGGGCGTGGTTCTATCAGCAATCCGTCGTCGGTTTGCTGCACGGAGCTGCCCAGCGAGTTCAGCTCGTGCTGCAGGGCGGCGAGCCTGTCGGTCTCGTGTCCGCGCAGGTGCGCGATGCCGCGCAGCCTGGAGGAGCCGTGTGCGCACGCGGCCATCGCGGCCACTGTCGGGGTGAGCTCGCCCACCGCGTGAAGGTCGACGTCGGCTCCCTCCAGCTTTTCCGGACCTGTCACGGTCAGGCCGGCGCCGTCGAGCCGGACGTGGACACCCATCCGCTCGAGGATGTCGCGGATCGCGTCTCCGGCCTGGTTGGTGTGCTCCGGCCACCCGGGGACGGTGACCTCGCCCGCGGTCACCGCGGCGGCTGCCAGGAACGGCGTGGCATTGGACAGGTCGGGCTCGACGTCGAGGTCGAGCGGATCGACCGGACCGGGTTTCACTCGCCAGACGTCGGGTTGCCGGTCGTCGACCTCGACTCCGGCGGCTCGCAGCATGGTCACCGTCATGTCGATGTGCGGCAGCGACGGTACGGATTCGCCCTCGTGGACGAGGGTGATGCCGTGGTCGAAACGCGCGGCCGACAGCAGCAGCCCGGAGACGAACTGCGAGGAGGCCGAGGCGTCGATGGTGACTCTGCCTCCCGGAAGGGCCCCCTGGCCCCGCACCTCGAACGGGAGGGCGGTGCCCTCGATGTCGGCCCCCAGCGCGCGCAGACCGTCGAGAACCGTGGACAGTGGCCGCTTCCGGGCCTGCGGGTCGCCGTCGAACGTGACGGGGCCCGTGGCCAGGCTGGCGAGGGGAGGAACGAAGCGCATCACGGTGCCGGCGAGTCCGCAGTCCACCTCGGCGGGGCCGTGGGGGGAGACGGGGGTGATCAGCCATTCATCCCGTGGTCCGTCGGTGATGCGGGTCCCCAGCGCTCGTAGTGCCGCGGCCATCAGTTCGGTGTCCCTGCTGCGCAGCGGACCGTGCAGGGTCGAGGGGCCGTCGGCGAGCGCGGCCAGGACCAGCGCGCGGTTGGTGAGGGACTTCGAACCGGGGATCGTGACGGTGGCGCGTACTGCGTCACGGGCCACCGGGGCGGACCAGGGATGGCTCATGGGCATATCGTCGCGCATCGCGGCAGCGGGGACAGGTCACGGGGTCGCCACCGGCCTGTTCACCTGTCAGGATACGAACATACGGCCGAGTGGTCGGGTGGCGAGGAGGTGCCACAGGCGGATGTGCGGACGGTATGCCTCGAACAGGAGTCCCGCCACACTGGCCGGGGACTTCGGCGCCGTGGACGCCACCGGGGACGACGCTCCCGGGGCCGACCACAACATCGCTCCGACGAAGCCGGTGCTCAGCGTCGTGCAGCGGCATCCCATGGACTCCGACGGCAACCGGGACCCGTCCCGGAGCGAACGCAGTGTTCGGGTGATGCGGTGGGGTCTGGTCCCGAAGTGGGTGAAGGACCCCGCCACCGGAAGCCAGATGATCAACGCCAGGGCCGAGACGGTGACCGAGAAACCCTCCTTCCGCGGGGCGATCAGGTACTACCGGTGCCTGCTGCCCGCCGACGGGTGGTACGAGTGGAAGCGCGACGAGACGCCGAAGCAGCCGTACTTCATCACCCCGCGGGACGGTTCCGGTCTGGCGATGGCCGGGATCTGGGCGACACGGCGGGACCCCGAGCTGCCCGCGGAGGCCCCTCCGCTGGTGACCTGTGCCGTGCTGACCACGGCGGCGGTGGGGGAGCTGGCCGGCGTGCACGAGCGGATGCCGATGGTGCTGCCCTCGTCGACGTGGTCGCACTGGCTGGACCCGGACGTCGGGGACGTCGACGAGTTGCTCGGCCCGCCGTCGACGGAACTGGTCGAGGGGCTCGAGCTGCGTCCGGTCTCGCGTGCGGTGAACAACGTGCGCAACAACGGTGCCGGGCTGACCGAACGGGTCGAGGCGTCATGACCAGGATCGAGGTCCCGACACCGCACGGCCCGGCCCGGGCCGAGCTGCACTTCGCCGAGGAGGGGCGTGCGGCGTTGTTGCTCGGTCACGGTGCAGGTGGGGGTACGGAGGCCCCGGACCTGGTGGCCGTCACCCGGGCGGCCACCAGTGCGGGCGTGCACGTGGCACTGGTCGAACAGCCCTACCGGGTGGCGGGCCGCAAGGCGCCCGCCCCGGCACGGCAGCTCGATACGGCGTGGCTGACCGTCGCCGAGGACCTGGGGCAGCGCTGGTTCGCCGAGCTGCCCCTGATCTTCGGTGGACGTTCCTCGGGAGCGCGTGTCGCCTGCCGCACGGCCGAGGAGGGTACGGCATCGGCCGTGCTGTGCCTGGCGTTCCCGCTGCACCCTCCGGGGAGGCCGGAGAAGAGCAGGCAGGCCGAACTCGACGGGGTGGACCTCCCCGTGTTGGTGGTGCAGGGGGAGCGCGACTCGTTCGGCCAGTCGACCCCCACCCACAGCCGCGAGGTGGTCCTGGTCGCCGGTGACCACTCGTTGAAGGCCGATTCCGATGCCGTCTCCCGCGCGGTCAGCGAGTGGCTCGGCAGAATCCTGCGCCTGCTCGACTGAGGTCGCGTTCAGTCCCGCCGAGCGGTGATGGTGGCGACGGTGGCCCCGGTCAGGCGGACCAGCTCGTCGGGAGCGAGCTCGATTTCCAGCCCGCGTCGCCCGGCGCTGCAGTAGATGGTGTCGAACCTCGTGGCCGAGATGTCGAGCACGGTCGGTGAGCGGCGCTTTTGGCCCAGCGGGGAGATCCCTCCGCTGACGTAGCCGGTCACGCGCTCGGCGTCCGGTTCCGGGGCGAGTCCGGCCTTCTTGCCCGCACGAGCCGCTGCGAGGGCCTTGAGGTCGAGTGAGCCCGGCACCGGGACCACCGCGATCGTGAGCGTGCCGTCGACCTCGGCGACGAGGGTTTTGAAGACCCGTTCGGGCGAGGCCCCGAGCGCCTCGGCGGCCTCCTGCCCGTAGGAGGTGCTGCGAGGGTCGTGCTCGTAGGCGTGTACGTGGTGTGCGACGCGCCGTCGGGCCAGCAGCGCCGTTGCCGGAGTGCCCCGTCCCGCCATGCGACGAGCGTAGGCGAGCGGCCGGTGGCGGCGTGGTAGGGGTTTTCGACTGTTCGTGGTCGTGTGTCCGTGTGGGTCACAGCGTGTCAGTGCGTGCGTTGTCCGGGTGGGCGTTCGTGGCGTCGGGTGTGGAGTGCGATGGATTCCTCGTCGGTGGGAGGTGCGGGACCGCTGTGTCACGCTGATTCCGGGAATCTCCGCTGCTGGGGGCCACACCATCCAGATGCCCGGTGTTCGGGTGCGGCAGCGTTGTGATCACGTGACGTGTCGGGTGGGGGTGACCGGGACGGGGCGGTGCGCACCCACGAGTCGCCCCGCGAACTGGCCCGGCACGGGCAGCGGGGCACCGCCCGCATCCGGTCGGCCACGGTCTCGTTCCGCCGGGGGCGGTGGCAGGTGTCGTTGTCCGTGGAAATCGAACGACGCGAGTCGGAACCGACCCCGGGACGGCACGGTCGGGGTGAAGTCGCTGGCGGTGCTGTCGCCCGGGGAGGTCATCGCCAACCCCGTCACCTGCGATCACTGCGGCTGCCGCGCTGATCCCGACCTCAACGCCGCCCGCAACCTCGCCAGCCCGGCCAAGACCACGGACACCACGTCCTCCCCGAATTGCGGGGCGACGCAAAACGAGCCCGCCGGAAACCCCCGTAAGACCACCACACCCGAGGGTGCGCCGGGCACCGGGCACCGCCCGGGAAGGCCCCGCCCCAGGGCCGGGCCAACGCCGCGTAGCAATACGACAGCTCAGGACGGACACGCTTTCACGCACTTCCTGAACGGAATAACTCGACGGTGGGTCATGTTGTACCGCACGTGTTGACTGAGCAGTGCAATGCGGCCGTACTTGATCGGCAGGAACGTTCTGGGCAGGACCGTTTCGCCGTGCGTCGCGTATCGGCTCCTGCGCCGAGTGAGCAGCGTACCCGGGAGGTATCCTCGGAGAAGGTCCATGCGCAGAACGGCATGGGGTCGTCGTCGGTAGTTGCCCCATCTCGGCGGCGGGAAGGGAGTCCGGTGTCCGGTACCTCAGGACAGCGCGGTACATCCGCCGAACGGCCGGAGGAGGCCGCTCGGGAGTCGCAGCAGGCCGAGGAGACTCAGGCCGAGGAGACGCCCGAGCAGCGCGCGGCCCGCTTCGAACGGGACGCGATGCCGCTGCTGGACCAGCTCTACGGGGCCGCGCTGCGTATGACCCGCAACGCGGCCGATGCCGAGGATCTGGTCCAGGAGACCTACCTCAAGGCCTACTCCGCGTTCAAGTCCTTCACCCAGGGAACGAATCTGAAGGCTTGGTTGTACCGGATTCTGACCAACACCTACATCAACGGCTACCGCAAGCGGCAGCGTCAACCGCAGCAGCAGCCGACGGACGAGATCGCCGACTGGCAGCTCGCCCAAGCCGAGAACCACACCTCCAGCGGGCTGCGTTCGGCCGAGGTCGAGGCCTTGGACCGACTCCCGGACACCGACGTCAAGCACGCCTTACAGCAGCTTGGCGAGGAGTTCCGGATGGTCGTCTACCTCGCCGATGTGGAAGGCTTCGCCTACAAGGAGATCTCGGAGATTATGGGCACTCCGATCGGCACCGTAATGTCCCGGTTGCATCGTGGTCGTAAGCAGCTGCGCGACATGCTCACCGACGTCGCCCGTGATCGTGGTTTCCTGCGTGAGAAGAAGCAGGAGGTGAGCACGTCGTGAGTTGCGAGGACCCCGACACCACGTGCGAGGACGTACTCGCCGAGGTGTGGTTGTTTTTGGACAACGAGTGTGACCAGTCCCGGCGCGAGATCCTGCGCCGTCATCTCGACGAGTGCGGCAGTTGCCTGGAGCACTACGGTATCGAGGAGCACCTGAAGGAACTGCTGCACCGCAAGTGCGGTGGCGAGCACGCACCGGAGGATCTGCGGGACCGACTGCGGACCTCGATCCGCGACAGCGTGCTGCGGCAGGCCGACGTGACCGTCGAGCACGGTCCGGAGGGCAAGTCCGTCGAGGTGCGCACCAGGCCGGCCTCAGCTGCCGAGTAAGAGAGTCCGTGGACCGGCTTGTCCGGCGGTCGGTACACCCGACCAGGTGCTCCACCGGTTCGCGCGGTCGTCGGACCCGAAAACGCACAGTGGCCCCGAGTCGAATCCGGCTCGGGGCCACTTTCGCTTCGGTGCGCTCTTACTTGCCGCGCAGAGGGCGCTTGCCGTGGTTGGCGTTGTTCTTGCGAGCGGCCTTCTTCTTGCGGGCGCGCTTGGCCATGGCCCCTCCCTCGTCGGATCGGCTGCAATCGCCGTCCAGTCTGCCATGTGGGGTGACCTGCTGTTCGGGGGTGGCCCGCCGCGTGGTTTCCTGGTGGTGCGAGCTCGCCCACAGGAGGGGCACTTCAGGAGGGAGCGTCACGGATGGCCGAGGAGATCCGCGCCGAGATGGTCGCCAACGTGCTGACGGTCGACGTCAGCGACGGTCAGCAGGTCGATGACGGGGAGTCGCTGTTCGTGCTGGAGTCCATGAAGATGGAGATTCCCGTGCTGGTCGAGGCGGGCGGCCGTGTGAGCAGGATCGCGGTCAACGAAGGTGACGTGGTTCAGGAGGGCGACCTTCTCGCGGTCGTGGAGTGAGCGTATGACTTCCGGTCAGGTGATCCGAAAGGTGCTCTTTGTCCACGCTCAGTGATCTGCTGGCCGAGCACACCGGTCTGTCCGGCCAGGCGGCCGACCATTTGCAGCTCGTCGTCGCCGAGTGGCAGTTGCTCTCGGACCTGTCGTTCGCCGACTTCCTGCTCTGGGTGCCGGTCGGTCCGCGCGATGCCGCCGAGGACCGGTTCCTGTGCGTGGCACAGGCCAGACCGACCACGGCACCGACCGCTCACCCCGACGACGTCGTCGGCACCGAGGTCGTTCCCCAGGAGCATCCGCAGCTACGACGTGCCGTTGTCGAGGGGCGCATCTGCCGTGAGGAGGACCCGCGGTGGCATCTCGGCGTCCCCGTTCGGCGCGAGACCATTCCCGTCAAGCTGGATCAGCAGACCGTGGCGGTGCTCAGCAGGGACACCAACCTCGCGGTCCCGCGGGTGCCCAGTCCCCTGGAGATCGCCTACCTCGGTAGTGCCGCCGATCTCTGCCAGATGATCGCCGACGGGACGTTTCCGACCCCGGAACCCGCTCCTGACGTGCACACCAGCCCCCGGGTCGGTGACGGGCTCGTTCGCCTGGACAGTTCCGGAGCGGTGGTTTTCGCCAGTCCGAACGCGCTGTCGGCCTACCACCGGATGGGTCATGCCGCGGACCTGGTGGGAGCCGCGATCGCACCGTTGACCCGCTCCCTGCTGTCCGATCCGTTCGACGGCGAGGAAGTCGCTCAGCGGATCTGGCAGGCCCTTTCCGGGCAGCCGAGCATGCGGATGGAGGCCGAGGCACGAGGGGCGACGGTGCTGTTCCGGGCGCTGCCCCTGCAGCCACGTGGCCAGCAGGCGGGTGCTCTGCTGCTGGTGCGCGACGTGACCGAGGTCAAGCGCAGGGATCGTGCCCTGATGTCGAAGGACGCCACGATCCGGGAGATCCACCATCGGGTCAAGAACAACTTGCAGACGGTGGCGGCCCTGTTGCGCTTGCAGTCCCGCCGCACGGGTAACGGCACGGCGCGGCAGGCGCTGGACGAGTCGGTGCGGCGGGTGACGTCGATCGCACTGGTGCACGAGACGTTGTCGATGTCGGTCGACGAACGGGTCGATCTGGACGACGTGGTCGACCGGGTCATTCCGATGATGAGCGATCTGGCCACGGCGGAGACGGGGGTCAAGGTCCGCCGCGAGGGCCGCTTCGGCGTCGTGGCGGCCGAGCTGGCGACTCCGTTGGTGATGGTGCTGACCGAGCTGGTCCAGAACGCGCTGGAACATGCCTTCCCTCCGGGGGAGGGCGGCGAAGTCGTGGTGCAGGCGGAGCGTTCGGCGCGCTGGCTGGACGCGGTAATTTCTGATGACGGTCGCGGTCTGCCGGAGGATTTCTCCCTCGAGCGCGCCGAACACCTCGGCCTGCAGATTGTGCGAACCCTCGTGGAGTCTGAACTACGGGGTTCGTTGAGTTTGCGTGGTCGCGGTCAACGCGGGACCGAGGCGGTGCTGCGCGTGCCTCTGAAATACCGTCGTTGATCGGCTACCACGGTCGTGCGTCGATGGGTGCACGCCGTTTCCCCGTCGGCGTGCCCTGAATCGACCGAGTCGGCCCCCGTGGAACGTGCTGCCGCGTTCCGCACCGACATCGACGCTGATCGATCCGACTGTCGTGGGTTTTTGTGTCCTCGTGCGCGAATGCCGTCGTGTCCGCCGAAGTCCGAGAATCACCGGGATGCCCTCGTAGTCCGAAACGCTCCCGAGCGTCCTCGTCCGAACCCAGAGGTTCAGGCGTTCGTACGGGCGCGGGTGCGCGAGTTGCGACGCTTGAGTGCACGTCGCTCGTCCTCGCTCATACCGCCCCACACGCCGGCGTCCTGCCCGCTCTCCAGCGCCCAGGCCAGGCACTCCGAAGCAACCGGGCAACGGCGGCACACAGCTTTCGCCTCGGCGATTTGCAACAGCGCGGGACCGCTGTTCCCCACCGGGAAGAACAGTTCCGGGTCCTCGTCACGGCATACCGCGCGGTGGCGCCAGTCCATCGTTCCTTGCTCCTCGCTAGGCACGCCAACGCGTGCCGGTTTGTTCGTTCGGGGTGTTTGTGAATGCTTTCACGGAGTCCGTGCGCTTGTGAATACTTTCACGAACAGCCGTAATGTCAAGGGCCCGATCAAAGCCAGTGAGTGAACTCACTCGAAAGATCGACGGAACTTGACCTGGGGTTCCGGTTGGCCACCGGGCGCGATCACTGGGAACGGTCGGTGGTGGCCCACCGTTGTTCAACGGTTATACGACGACATGCAAGGCGTCGGGGACCGACTCGAAGTCGACCGCCGAACGCTTCCCGAGGTTGTCGCCGTCCACCTGGAGACGCAACGGCTGCTGACAGGCTACGTGGAGATACCCCATGTCCGCACTACGAAACACGCTTTTTCCGTGTGGTTTCGCTCTACTGCGGAGCAGCTGAACTACATGTCGTAACACTGTGTAAGTGTTCATGGTGCGCAAGGCGAGCAGTCCGAGCCCCGTGTCGAACCCGGTCTCCGGGTTGCTGCGGACCGGGTGGGAGCCGAGGTAGGTCCAGGGGTCGGTGTTCGACACGAACATCGTGTGCAGCCCGTCCACCGGTGGACTGCCCTCCGGGAAGGCCGTGATGAGCGGAGCACGCCGACACGTTCGGAAGTAGCAGGCCAGCGCCGTGCGCGCGTAAAGGCCCGGGGTGACGGTGTGGCCCTCCGTGCGGAGTCGTTCGATCTCGGCCACCACGTCGGCGTCCCAGCCGATCCCGGCGTTGAAGGTGAACCACCGACCGTCGGCCTTGCCCAGGCCGACCGTCCGGTAACTGTTCGAGGCGAGCGCCCGCAGCAGTCGATGGGTCGCCTCCACGGGATCCCGGGGGAGCCCCAGCGAACGGGCGAAGACGTTCGCCGAGCCGCCGGGGACCACGCCCAGCAGCGGGGCCGTGCCCACGCCTTCGCCGGACAGCATCCCGTTGACCACCTCGTTGACGGTTCCGTCGCCGCCGTGGGCGATGACCAGGTCGACGCCGTCGAGCGCGGCTTGCCTGGCGGCCTCGCGAGCATGGCCCTGATAGCGGGTCCCGACGCACTCCAGCTTCACCTCGCTGGCCAACGCATGTGCCAGTACGTCCCGGCCTGCGGTGGTGGTGGAGGTCGCCCGGGGGTTGACCACGAGTACTGCACGCACACCGGGCAGCCTAAGGCAACGGTCGGCGACGTTTTTCACCGTCTCGGGTGAGAGCGCTTATCGGTCGCCCACTCTCCGGAAAGAGCTTTTTCACGATGCCGCACCGCGGCGGCCGAGTGAGCGAGGTAACCGCCTGTCGGTCCGGTTCGTCGATCGGGCGGCATTACCATCGGGGAAGCGCACGTAGCGCCCTCAGTCGTGCTTTACTCCAGGAAAGGGGCCGACCGTGTCGGCAGGAGCGATCTCGCCTCCCCGGACCGTGCGTCTCGCGGGAGCCCTGACCACGGTGGAGGCGATCGTCGGTCTCGTCTTCGTCGCCGCACTGCTGATCCGCGCCGGCGCCGGTGATCTCGGCGGCGTGGGCACTTTCGACCGTGGTCAGACTTACGGTGAGGCCGGTTACTTCGGGGTGCTGTCGGCGGGTGTGCTGGCCGCTGGGATCGGTCTGTGGAAGGGCAAGCACTGGGCGCGTACGCCCTCGCTGTTGTTGCAGTTGTTGCTGCTGGGAGTGGCCTGGTACGCGCTGGGGCCCTCGGGGCGCCCGTTGATCGGAGTGGGGATCGCCGCGTTGCCCGTGGTGATCCTGTGGAGCTTGTTCAACCGTGGCGCACGTGTGTGGACCATGCGCATGAGCGAGGCACCGGACGCCGACGCCGAACCGAGATAGGGGCCCGCTCGGGCGGGCTCACTGACGCTGGCCCTTGCCGCGCCGGTCGGTGCGGTTGCCGAGGTCGGCGCTGCGGGGGTTGGCCGCCGCCCACGCGTCGGCCACCTTGGCCAGTGCCCCGGGTTTGTCCCAGTCCGTGGGGTTGGCCGGGATCGCGGTGACCCAGTTCTCCCTGTCGTGGGCCGGGTCCTCCCCGGGACGGTCCACGATCGAGAAGTGCTTGGGGCGGGTCACCTCGATGAAGGGGCTCCCCTCGATGACGTACCCGCGTTTGACCGCGATCTCGCGATCGCCCTGGACCCACCGGAACGTGAGTCCGTAGTTGAAGTACCTGCTGACGGGACGGGGTGGCATGGGGCTACCTTCGCTGGGCGGGTTCGGGGTGTTCGGCAGGCTACCGTGAGTACCTGTCAGGAGCGTGCCGACTCCTCGAGCGCGTCGCCGGTGAGTCGGAACACGGTCCACTCGTCCATCGGCAGCGCCCCGATCGACTTGTAGAAGTTGATCGCCGGAGCGTTCCAGTCCAGCACCGACCACTCCAGCCGCGCGTACCCGCGCGCGTCGCACTCCCGAGCCAAGCTGTTCAGCAGCGCCCTGCCGAGTCCGGAACCCCGGTGCGCCGGACGCACGAACAGGTCCTCGAGGTAGATGCCGTGCGTGCCGCGCCAGGTGGAGAAGTTCAGAAACCACAGCGCGAAACCGACGACCTCGCCCCCGACCTCGGCGACGTGTCCGAACAGCGCCGGTGACCGGCCGAACAGGGCGGTGCGCAGCTGTTCGGTGGTGAGGTGACACTCGTCGGCCGCCTGCTCGTAGTCGGCGAGTTCGTGCACCAGCCCGACCACGGTGGCGACGTCGGACTCGGTCACTTCACGGATGTGCTGCTCGGACACGCTTCCTCCGGCCGATCTCTGCCGACTACTCCCGGAAATGCTTCTTCCAGTATGCGCAGTCGCTGTTGGACGCGACGTTCGTGGTGTGAACACCACCGGGCCCCGGTGCCAGGGACAGTACGTCGTCGGACGTGTGGAACCGCGGCCACTCCGGAGCACGGGGAGCCGAGGGGCGTCCCCGGCGTGCGAACGACGTCCAGTAACTCATCATGCTCTCGGAGAGTCGCTGTTGTGGTGGTGTCGGTTCGGCACCGAGCGGGCCGGGAAACAGGTACTCCAGTTCCGTGGTGTGCGCGGCTCCCTCGTCGAAGTCCGGGACGTCGACCGGCGAAGGAGCGTCGCGGTCGGCGAACTGGTAGGCGTAGGTCGGTACACCGCTCCCGGCGAAGAGCCGGTACGCCTCCAGGTGTCGACAGGTCGACAACGGGCCGATCCCGTCGGTCGCGGCGGTGGCCAGCGCGATCCTCGGTGACGGGTACTCGGCGGCGGGGTAGCGCGCGAGGATCTCCGCGGCCCGTTTCGGGTAGCGCTCGCGAACGATGCCCTCGTACTGCGCCGCGCTGATCGGTTCCGGGAACTCGCGGGCGATGAAGAGCCGCATCTCGTCCAGGGTGTTGCCGTGCATCACCGGCACCTTGTTGAAGCGCCCCCGCCGCAACGCCGTCCGGGGCTCCAGCGGAAGCACGTCGTCGCCTCCCGCGACCGGATAGGGATTCGACAGGCCCGTTTCGACCAGGGTGGCGGGGTCGAGCCGGCGCAGGCACGTGGCGACCTGCCGAGCACCGCCCCGGCCGCAGCCGACCCGGGCCGCGAACTCGCTCGCCGACCGCTGGGCCTCCCGCTCGGTGCGCGTGGCGGCGGTGCAGCTGTAGCTCTGGGCGATGACCTTGTGGAACAGACCGGCGGCCTCGGGGGAGGCGAGGTTGGCGCAGCTGTCGGCGGAGCCGGACGACTCGCCGAACAGGGTCACGTTGTTCGGGTTCCCGCCGAACGCCTTCGCGTTGCGCTGGACCCACCGCAGCGCGGCCTGCTGGTCAAGCAGGCCGTAGTTGCCCGCCTGCAGCTTCCGGTCGTCGCCGACCTCCAACGCCGGATGGGCGAGGAAACCGAGCGCCCCGAGGCGGTAGTTGATGGTCACGACGACGACGTTGCCCCGAACCGCGAGCTCGCGGGCGTCGTACCTGCTGCCCGAGCCGGTCTCGTTGTTCCCGCCGTGGACCCACACCATGACCGGCGGCTTCGAGCCGTTCGTCCGCTTCGCGGAGACCGGGGTGGTGACGTTGAGGTACAGGCAGTCCTCGTCGAAGCCGGGTCGCTGCTGTTGCTGCCCCGGCCGTGTCGGCTGCGGACACCGTGAACGGGGATACGTCGCGTCGCGAACGCCGTTCCAGGCAGCGGCCGGTCGTGGCGGACGCCAGCGCAGGTCACCGACCGGGGGCTCGGCGTAGGGGATGCCCTGGAACAGGCGGTACTCGTCGTGGACCTGGCCGCGCACGAGCCCCTCGTCGGTGCTCACCACGGCGGACGGTCGTGGCGGAGCGGCGGTTGCGGTGGTGGTCAGCATCAGCAGCAGGGCGGCGAACGAACTCAGCAGCGCTCGCGGTACGAGGCTGCGGCGGCGAACACCGGTGTCGGCTCTCGTCATCAGCTCCGGCCTTCCGGGTCTCGCGGTGGCCCGCGAACGATCAATGGCCCGCCGGCGACGAAACGCATCGGGCCATCCCACGATCGTGGCTCCAGGGGCGGATCGCCAGCCGAGCTCAGCGGGACACCCGGGCTGCGGCGAGGTGTTTCCGTGCGAAGAGCGCATCGAACGGAGGCCGTGCGACCTCACCCCTCCCGGTTCCCGAGATCCGGGGAGCATCCGACCGGTGAAGAAATTTCATGCATGAGTCCGATCTGGTCGTACGCTGTTGGTGGTCGCTGATCACCATTTGCCTGTTTCGAACACTCTCGCGAGTCGTGCGCGAGCTGACCACAGTGGTCCAACCGCGTTACGCTTCGGCGAGCGCGTCCGGGGCCGGTTGGTCGACGCGGCGGGCACACGCGGACACGTACGTACGAGATCCGAGCTTCCTCGTCGGGTGCCTCCCATGGCCCGCACCAGGGCGAGATCGCTCGTCTGTGGCTGTCTCTGCGGTCTTGTGGGGCCGGTCCGTGGTGCGGGTGCGGTGAGTCATCTGTTGGCGGATTCGGTTCGGTGGTGGGTGGCGAGGTGGCCGAGCCAGTGGCGGGCCCGGGCGTACTGCTCCGGGCGGCCGGTGACCACCAGCGGCCGGTCCACCTTGCTGATCTCGCCGATCGCGGCGCGGTGACGCCCCTCGGGGAGCTCGTCGAAACCGTCCAGCACCGGCAGCACCAGGACCCGGTCGACGAGAACCTCAGCCTGCCTCGTGCCCGTGGTCGGAACCCGCTCCTCCAGAAAACGGGGAGTCGTGCACGAGTTGGCCGACCAACCGGCACCGCGACCCCGTCCGGGGCCCAGTCGCCGAGGCTGACCAACACCGGCAACCGGACCAGCCGCCCGGGCGGTGTCGAGCAGGTCGAGAATGAGGCGGTGGGCGAGACGGTCTTGCCCGCACCGGCCTTCCCCAGGATCACCAGCCGCTTCGACCGAACGGCCCCGGTAGGTCTCCCGATGGCCGTGAAGTGCCCCGTCCACGAGACCGGATCACTGCTGTCGTGGACGTTCTCCCAGTGATCGATCAGGTCCTCGGCAGCGGTGCGCCACCGCACCGACAACGCCCCCGACCCACTGATCCCCACTGCCGCACGGATTCGGCGCTGAGCCCCCGCACCTCATCGGCCAGAAGCCGAGCAGGCCCCGGCAACGACGCACCCGGCGCGGACGACTGCGGCACCACCACGGAATCCCCGTGCACAGCACCAGCCTGAAAAACACTCCCGCCCACAGTGCCGGTGCTCTCGTCGTGGACCTCACTGCCCTCCACCACACCGCGCAGTCCGCCGCGCACCACGCGACCAAGCCCGAAACCACCGGTGCTCAGGGATTGTTCCGGGCTGTCTTCCGAGCTGTCAGCCCCCCAGGTCGTCCACAGGTCGTACGATCTCGTCCGGAGACGCGAAAACGGCGCTGACCGACGAAAGGATTCGCTGGTCAGCGCCGCTGGGTAGCCGACTACATCAGCCCTTCTTGGTCTCCCAGAAGATCTTGTCGATCTCGGCGATGTAGTCCAGCAGCTGCTGGCCCGTGGACGGGTCCATGGAACCCTTGGTCCCGCTCGCCCCCGCGGCCTTGGTGGCCTTGTTGACCAGCTCGTGCAGCTGCGGGTACTTCTCGAAGTGCGGCGGCTTGAAGTAGTCCGTCCACAGCACCCACAGGTGGTGCTTGACCAGCTCCGAGCGCTGCTCGGCGATGTTGATCGCGCGAGTGCGGAACTCGGTGTCCTCGTTGTCCTGGTACTTCTGCTGAATCATCTTGACGGACTCAGCCTCGATCCGGGCCTGCGCCGGGTCGTACACGCCGCAGGGGAGGTCGCAGTGCGCGGTTGCCTCCAGGCGTGGGCTGAGGATACGAGACAGGAGTCGCATGATCCCTCCCTGACAGTGAATGCTCCGACGGGCCTGACCCTACTCGCCTAAGATCGCCGTTGTCTTATCGGAGGTGTCGGGTGAACACACTTGGTCGGTTGCCGTGGCGACGGTTGCTGGTGCGGGGGCCGTCGATGGCCCCGACGTTGCGCGACGGTGACGTGGTCCTGCTGCGAGCGGGGAAGCAACCGTGGCCCGGAGCCGTGGTGATGGTGCGCTGGGCGAGCAGACCCGAGCAGCTGTCGGTGAAGCGTGCCGTGCGCCACGAGGGCGCGGGGTGGCACGTCCTGGGGGACAACGACCTCGGGTCGACGGACTCGCGGGAGCTCGGGCCCGCCGAGGTGCTGGGCGTCGTTGGCTGGCGGTTGTGGCCGAACCCCGTGCGCGTGCGGTGAGCCACGGGTGTCGCCGTGGCCGGTGAGCGGAGCGGTTCGGCGGTGTGAGCGCCGAACCGCTCCGTTCACCTCTTCGGGAAAGCCGGTCAGTCTTGGCAGGGAGCCGGTCAGCCCGCGGCGCGGAGTTGCTCGTAGCGGGCGAGGCAGTCGGTGTAGCGCGGGAGGAGTCCCGTCTCGGCCGCTTCGGCCAGGCTCGGCGCTTCGCGGTCCTTGGCGGACATGATCGGTTCACCGCCGAGTTCGTCCCAGGGGAGCCCGAGCTCGGGGTCCAGCGGGTCGACGCCGTGTTCGGCGGAGGGGTTGTAGCTCGTCGAGCACAGGTAGGTCATGACCGTGTCCTCGGTGAGCGCGACGAACGCGTGCCCGAGGCCCTCCGCGATGTACAGCGCGCGGTACTCGTCCGAGTCCAGCCGGACGGCCTCCCAGCGCGCGAAGGTGGGGGAACCGACCCGGACGTCGACGACCACGTCGAGCAGCGCTCCCCTGGGGCAGTAGACGTACTTGGCCTGTCCCGGAGGGACGTCGGCGAAGTGCACCCCGCGGATGACGTCGCGCGCAGAGACGCTGTGGTTGGTCTGGGCCAGGTGGAGGCCGTGGCCGGTGGCCTCGACGAAGGCCGCCTCCTGGAACGGTGCGACGAACAGGCCGCGGTGGTCGGGAAAGCTTTTCGGGGAGAACTCGAACGCGTCGCTGATCTCAAGTTGCCGTACCTGCACGACCGAAACTCTAAGGGTGTCCGTGCGCGTGGGTCCGGTCCCGGCGGTCGAGGCCGCCGCGGGAACAGGGGACACCGCACGACATTGACAATTTGTTGAATCTACTGGTGAGATGTGATCCCGATCGCAGACAGCTGCGGAGATGCCTGCCACACTGGGCGAACCGCAGCGTCCGCCGGGCCGCTGCCCGCACCAGGGCAGTGAAGTCTCGGTACTTCGAGACGCCCGCCTCACCGGTACCGTCCGGGTAGGCGTGCAGCGTCGCCCACTCGCCTGGGCCGGCGGTGAATCCTCCGGCCTCTGGGTCAAGGCAACAGGAGGGACGCCGTGACCACCGTGAATGATCGTACTTCCGCTTCCGTCCACGACGAATCCGCGGAGCCGAACACGGAACCGACCGACGAGGAGATCTTCGGTGCTCACGAGGGCGGCAAGCTCTCGATCGCACCCACGACACCACTGACCCGGCCCCGGGATCTGTCGATCGCCTACACGCCCGGGGTGGCCAAGGTCAGCCGCGCCATCGCCACCGACGAGACCCTGACGGGCCATTACACCTGGACACGGCAGCTGGTGGCCGTGGTCAGCGACGGCACGGCCGTGCTCGGGTTGGGGGACATCGGTCCCCGCGCCTCCCTTCCGGTCATGGAAGGCAAGTCGGCCCTGTTCAAGTCCTTCGCCGGACTGGACTCGATGCCGTTGGTGCTGGACACCACCGACGTCGACGAGATCGTGGAGACGTTGGTTCGGTTGCGCCCCTCGTTCGGGGCGGTCAACTTGGAGGACGTGGCCGCGCCGCGTTGTTTCGAGCTGGAACGCCGGTTGATCGAGGCGCTGGACTGCCCGGTCATGCACGACGACCAGCACGGCACGGCTGTGGTGACGCTGGCCGCCCTGCGCAATGCCTGCAAGGTCACCGGCCGTGAGCTGAGCTCGCTGCGCGTGGTGATCTCGGGTGCGGGTGCGGCCGGAGTGGCCTGCGCGGAGATCCTGGACACGGCTGGTGTCGGTGAGATCGTGGTGGTGGACTCGCGCGGAGTGATTCACTCGGAGCGGGACAACCTCACCCCCATCAAGGCCGAACTGGCCGAAAGGACCAACGCGCGCGGGGTGACCGGCGGTCTCACCGAAGCGCTGAGCGGTGCGGACGTGCTGATCGGCGTCTCCGCGGGTCAGATTCCCGAGGAACTGGTCGGCACGATGGCCGAGGGGGCGATCGTGTTCGCGTTGTCCAATCCCGACCCGGAGATCCATCCCTCGGTCGCGGGCAGACACGCCTCCGTGGTCGCCACCGGGCGCAGCGACTTCCCCAATCAGATCAACAACGTGCTGGCGTTCCCGGGCATCTTCAAGGGCGCTCTTCAGGCGGGCTCCCGGATGATCAGTGACCGGATGAAGGTCGCCGCGGCGGAGGCGATCGCCGAGGTCGCCTCCGACGAACTCGCCGCCGACCGCATCGTGCCCAGCCCGTTGGATCCGCGCGTGGCTCCCGAGGTCACCGAGGCGGTGGTCAAGGCGGCACGGGAGGACGGTGTCGCCACCGCCTGATCCCACCTCCACCTGTGACGCCGTTCGGTGAATTCGTTTCGCCGGACGGCGTCATTCGTTCGTGCGGTGTTCGTCACTGTCGATGGAGCACGATCATCCCGTGAGGGATATCTATAGTGGGCCACGACTGCGACTATCCCCCGCTTGGCGATAAAGTCGCTACGCATTCGTTGTGGCTCCGGTCACTCGGCCGGGTGCTGGGGGGTGCCTGTGCGAACACAGCGGCGACGCAAGAGGAGTGGGGCTCTTGACTAAGCGGAGCGAGGGGGGCCACCGAATCTCCGGCATGGTGCGGATACCGGTGCACGCCAAGGGGGGCGACGGCGAGGACGGTGATTCGCGTCAGGAACCGTTACCCGAAGCTCCCGCGCTGCTGTGTGCTTCGGACGGCACGATCGTCCGCGCGACCGTTCAGGTCGCGCAACTCGTGGACGAGTCCGTTCCCGGACTGGTCGGGCGGCACATCACCACACTGCTCGGAACGCGGGGGCATGCCGAGTTCCTGCGCGGGCCGAAGGGCGAGATTCCCGTCCGCTCGGTGAGCTGGCCCTTCTCGTCCGACGCCCGGCTGACGGTGCTCCTGCTCGTGGAGATCTCGGATCTGACGCCCGAGGCCGGGGACACGAGCGAGCAGCGACGCAAACTGCACGACGCCCAGCGGGTGGCTCGGTTGGGCACCTGGGAGTGGGATCCCACGACCAACGAGACGCGCCTGTCGGAAATGCTCTACGAGATCATCGGCGAGACTCCCGCGGCTTTCAGCACCTACGAGAACTACCTGGAGCACGTGCATCAGGACGATCGGCCGTGGGTGGATCAAGCCTGGCGCGCGCTGCTCGACGACCACACTCCGGTGGAGATCGAGCACCGCTACGTTCGGCCCGACGGCACGGTGCGCACGTTCCGGATGCACGGTTCGGAGATGACCGACTCCGAGGGCTGGGTGACCCTGGTCGGTACGGCGCAGGACGTCACCGAACAACGTACCGCCGTGACCAGGATGGAGCGCTCCAGCCAGCGCTTCACCGACCTGGTGACCGTCACCCCCGTCGGCATCGGACTGTTCGACCAGGCCGAGCGGCTGGTCGATGCCAACGACGCGCTCTGCGACCTGCTCGGGTACCGCCTGGACCAGCTGCGCGGCACGACCGCCACGCGCATGACCCATCCGGAGGACCGCGGAACGCCCCTGCGCGAGGCGAGCGAGCAGCTGGGCCGCCAGAGCGCTCAGCGGAGGATTCCGCAGTGGCGGCTGATGCGCTTCGACGGTGAGCTGGTGTACTGCGAACTCCACATCGCACTGTCGGTTCAGGACGACGGGACGCGGTTCTGGCTCGTGGTGTTCCAGGACGTCACCGAGCGGCGCCGGACCGCGGACGCCTTGCGCTTTCAGGCCACTCACGACGAGCTCACCGGGCTGCCGAACCGGGCCGCGGTCAAGGAGATGCTCGGGTCGATGCTCAGCGGTGCCGGCGCCGCCGGTGTGGCCGTGCTGTTCTGCGACATCGACAATTTCAAGCGCGTCAACGACTCACTGGGCCACGACGCCGGTGACGAGCTGCTGGTCGCGCTCGCCCGGCGGCTGGAAGGTGGTCTGCCGAAGCACTGCACCGCCGCCCGGCTCTCGGGTGACGAGTTCGTGGTCATCTGCGCGGACGTCACGGAGGTGGGCGGTGTGGACGCGCTGTCGACCCAGGTCGCGAGGCTGCTGCGGACGGCGGTGCCGGTGCACGGTCAGCTGGTCCGGGTCTCGGCCTCGGTCGGTGCCGCGGTGCCCAGCAGCTCCGGGGGCAGTGGTGAGGATCTGCTGCGGTTCGCCGACGCGGCCATGTTCGAGGCCAAGCACCGCGGACCGGGCAGGATGTCACTGGCCGGTCCGGCACTGATGGCCTCGGCGGATCACCAGTTGCACCTCGAGGGTCAGCTCAGGGAGGCGTTGCACAACGACGGGTTGACCCTGCACTACCAGCCGGTCGTGGACGCGGACGGTTCCGTGGTCAGCGCCGAGGCGCTGATCCGCTGGCACCATCCCGAGCGCGGGCTGCTCTCGCCCGGCACGTTCCTGCCGATCGCCGAGCAGGGCGACATGCTGCGCGAGCTCGACAAGTGGGTGCTGCGCACGGCGCTGAGCGAGGCGGCGAGCTGGCCGGACAGCGCAGGCCGACCGGTGTCGATCGCGATCAACATGGCCGGCCTGGTGCCCGGTGACCACGACTTCGTCGACGTGGTGGCCGACACGGTCGCCGCCAGCGGCATCGACTGCGACCGCGTCGTCCTGGAGCTGGTCGAGACGGCCTTCGTGGACCTGCCGTCGCGGACGCGGTGCGCGATGGGCGAACTCGCCGGGCGCGGCGTCCGTTTCGCGGTGGACGACTTCGGTACCGGCTACTCCTCGCTGGCCCGGCTCAAGGACCTTCCCGCGCAGATCATCAAGGTGGACCGCCGGTTCGTCTCCGGGGTCGACGGTGACGCCTCGGACTGCGCGGTGGCCAGGGCGGTGGTCGACATGACCTGCGCGATGGGCAGGCTGTGCGTGGCCGAGGGAGTCGAGACCGCGGCCCAGTTCAACGTCCTGCAGGAGATGGGGGTGGGGACCTACCAGGGGTGGTTGTTCTCCAAGCCCCTGCCCGCGCCCGAGTTCCGCACCCTGCTGTCCCTGGGGCCCCTGCACGTACCGGAAGTGGCAGTGACCGATTCTCCCTGAAGTCGTACCCGTCGCACGAAGTCGTTGATCCTACCGACGGCGGCGCCGGTGCGGGCGGGAGCTGGTTCGCTCCGGCGCGGTCGAGGTGGGCCAGTGGGCGGGACGGGTCAATGCGGGCGGGATCGTCGTCGCCGCGTCGCCCTTGGCCGCCTCGATCTGGGGCTGGGTGAGGAAGAGACTCCCTTCGAGGAGCGCCCCGCGCAGGTCGGCGGCCCGCAGGTCGGCTCCGAGGAGATCGGTTCTGTGCAGGTCGGCACCCCGCAGGTCGGCCCCGAGGAGGTAGGACCCGCGCAGGCTCGCACCGCGAAGTTTCGCGCCCCGAAGCTTCGCTTCGATGAGTTCGGCGCCTCGGCGGTCGGAGGCGCGGTCGCCGACCTCGGCGCGCATCGTCTCGCTGACCCGCGTCAGCAGCGGACTGATCTCCTGCCGGTACGCGGCGGCGTCGACGGTCGCGAGTTCTTCGGCGTCGGCGTCGGTGAGGCGTTCGGTTCGCCGCCGGGCGTGGTCGAGCTCCTCCCGCAGCGGGCACTCCGGGAGCAGTGCCAGGGCCTCGGTCAGGTACCAGAGGATCTCCCGGAGCTGCCGCATCACCGCGAACGTCGTGAACATCGAGGACGCGATCTCCGGAGTGTCCCGCCAGCTCCGCCCGTCGAACGTCACCTGGGTGACGTGCTGGCCCGCGCCGAAGCAGTCGAACACCGCGCAGCCGGGAAAGCCCCGCTCGCGAAGGTCGGCGTGAATGCCGCAGCGGAAGTCGTCGAGCAGGTTGTGGCACGGCTGCTCCGCGGGCTTGTCCACGGCGAAGTCGGCCGAGGCCGCGAAAGCCGGAGCGACGCAGCACAACCCCGCGCAGTTGCCGCAGTCCGCCCTCAGGTCGCGACGCTCGTCGCCCGCGCGCGCCGGATCGTCGGTTCGGTCGGACATCGGACCCCCTTCGTCGACCTCCGTGGTCCTCCCGAGGCTACGAGCGGACTCGAGCGAGGAGCGAGCACGGGTGTTCGGAGGCTGAACGGACCGTTTTGGCGCTCTCACCGCCAAAACGGTCCGTTCACCGAGCTCGGCGGTCCTGCGGGGCCGCCCAGTCGGACTACCTGGTCGGGAGCTGTCCTGTCAGGCTTCGGTGTGCAGCAGGGCGGCCAGTCGGTGACGCGGCAGGTCGACGAGGCGGGCTTCGAGGTCGCCGGGGTGCTGGACGAGTCCGGCGACGCGCTCGGCGGCCTCCCGCTTGGAGAGTTCGGCACCGGAGGCGGTGGCTTCGCTGATCAGCGCCTCGCGCCAGGTGTTGCCGACCTTGCCGTGCGCCCGCCACAGCAGGTGAGCCGCCAGGCCCCGCGACCGGGAGGGCGGCTCGGCGAACACGACGGCGTGCGTGGCGTCCGGGCCGCTGCGGTGGAAGCGCAGGTGGTACTTGGCGGCCACGACGTCGGCCAGCGCCTGTTGGGCGTGCTCGCCGATGATGTCGTGGTGCCGGTTGCCGACGAGGAACGCCGCGCTCTCGGAGTTGCAGGCCAGCAGCATCCGCAGCAGCCACGGCCCCGGATCGGCGCGCAGGTCGAACACCGAGTACTCGCGGCGGTTCTTGAGCGGCCGGTCCCAGCCCGCCGGACGCAGTCCGCGCACCTCCGTGCCGGTCAGCTCGCCCAGCCTGCCCAGGAACTCCTCGCTCGGCTCCTCCTGCGAGGACTCCACCGCCTGGTTGCCGTGGGTGTAGATGCCCGGCGGCTGCTTACCGGCCAGCCTGCGGGTGTGTCCCGTGGGATGGCAGACGTAGAGGTCGCTGGCGCTGCCGATGGCCTGGGCACCCTCGTAGCTGTGGAATCCCGGCAGGATCGCCTCGAACACCATGCCCAGCCGCAGCAGTTCCTGCTGCACCTTGTGCCCCAGCGCCGGGGTCCGGTGGCTGAACCCGTAGGCGATGAGCACGCGGCTGTTCGCGTCGGCCACGCACTCGACGGCCCGCGCGGCGAACAGGCCGACGCCCTCGGGCGTGTAGGGCGGATCGGTGAACACGAGGTCGGCGTTCTCCCGCGCGATCGGCGGGACGCCGAACCGCAGGTCGGCGTGCAGCGTGTGGACGTCGAAGCCGTGCTCGGCGGCGACGTTGTCGATGTGGGCGAGGACGCGCTCGTCGAGATCGAGCACGGTCACGTGCACCGACGGCTCCACCAGGCACACCGCCAGGGAGGTCAGGTCGTGATCGCCCAGGCACAGCAGTCGGGTTTCGTGCAGCTCGTAGTTGTCGCGCAGCCACTCGGCGCGGCGCAGCGCCGTCTCCGGCGTCGCCGTGACGTGGTCGAGAGCGCCGGCCGGGGTCGGACCGGAGGCGACGAAGTCGCGGATCCGGTCCAGGTGTTCGCCCTCGGGGCGCGCCGCGTCGAGCGCGAAGCGAGCGCGGTAGCGCCCGCTGGCCTCGGACGTGAGCCGGTAGGCGTCACCTCCGGCGTCGACGTCGTCTCCCGCCGCGGCGAGGAGCTCCGCGACGGTGCGGTGGGGGACGGCGGGGATGCGCACGAGCTCGTCGAGCGAGTGCGGGCCTTCGGCGAGCAGCGCGAGCACGCGGCGCAGCGGGCGCGCGAGCACGCCTGCTGCGCGGATGCGGGCCTGAACGGCGTCGATCGGCGCGGTGGGTTCTTCGGATGACTGGCCTGTGCTCATGGGGATGTCCAGCATACGGTGCGTCACTCACGGGTGCCGCCCGACTGTCCACAACCACCACCCGTGTGCACGGTGCGACCGTGAGTTTCCCGGTTTCGCGCTAAACCGGGAATTCCGTCGGTTTCGGGGTTTCGTGCGCCGGAAAAGTGCAGGTGTGAGGGCCGGTCGGTATTACACGTAAGTCTCGTTACGTCGCATGCGACGCCCGATCGGGTTAGAGTCGTCCCGGTTTGTGGCGGTCGGCGAGTGACCGTCGGTGATCAGCGAGGGGGCTCGGTGATCGAGTTCCAGTCCGTGCACAAGCAGTACGGCAATGGCACGGTGGCCGTTCAGGATCTCAGCCTGACGGTCGAGGCCGGAACCATCACGGTCCTGGTCGGACCCTCCGGGTGCGGCAAGACGACGCTGATGCGGATGGTCAACCGGATGATCGATCCGAGCTCCGGGTCCGTTCTGCTCGACGGCACCGACATCCGGGAGCGCGATCCCGCCCGGCTCCGGCGCGGCATCGGCTACGTGATTCAGCAGGCGGGGTTGTTCCCGCACCGCACGGTGCTCGACAACGTGGCGACCGTGCCCCGGCTGTTCGGCAACAGCAGGCGCGACGCGCGCAGACGTGCCGCTGAGCTGCTCGAACGGGTGGGGCTGCCGAATGACCTCGGAAAGCGTTACCCGGTGCAGCTCTCCGGCGGTCAGCAGCAGCGGGTCGGCGTGGCGCGCGCCCTAGCGGCCGACCCACCGGTGTTGCTGATGGACGAACCGTTCAGCGCGGTCGACCCGGTGGTGCGCGCGGACCTCCAGGACGAGTTGCTGCGCTTGCAGGACGAGCTGGGCAAGACCGTCCTGTTCGTCACCCACGACATCGACGAGGCCATCAAGCTCGGCGATCGCGTGGCGGTGCTGCGGCAGGGCGGGTACCTCGCCCAGTACGCCGCGCCCGACGACCTGCTCGCCGAACCCGCCGACGACTTCGTCACCTCCTTCGTGGGACGCGACCGGGGGTATCGGAGGTTGTCCTTCCTGGACTCGCAGGGGGTGTGCCCGGAACAGGCCGACACCATCCGCATCGGTGACACCAGCGCGGACGTTCCCAGTCGAGCCGGGTGGGTACTGGCGCTGGATCACGAACGGCGTCCGCGCGGATGGCTGCTCCCCGACGCCACGGTGGACGGGCAGCTCACCGAGAACCAGCTGCTCGCGGGAGGATCGCTCTACACCGAGGGCACGTCGCTGCGGGGCGCCCTCGACGCCGCCCTGTCCGCGCCGTCCGGGTTGGGCGTCGTGGTCGACGCCGACGGCGCCTACGTCGGCGTGGTCACGGCTCGCCACGTGCTCGACCTCATCGAGTCGCGCCGACGATCGGTCACCACCGAAGGTGCGGTGCCGTGATCGAGGAGCTGCTGAAGTTCTTCGGCAGCCCCAGCAACCGCGAGATGGTGCTGGACGCGCTGGCCGAACACACCTACCTGTCCCTGGTGCCGCTGTTGCTGGGCTTCCTCGTGGCGCTGCCGATCGGACGACTCGCGCAACGGGTGTACTGGCTGCGCGGGATGCTGCTGGGGGCGGCGAACGTCTTCTACACGATTCCTTCGCTGGCGCTGTACGTGCTCATCCCGGGTCTGTTCGGGTGGCCACTGCTGTCGTCGAACAACGTGGTGATCGCGCTGACGATCTACACCGCGGCGCTGCTGGTGCGTCCCACGCTCGATGCGCTGGAGTCGGTGCCCGGCCACGTCACCGCCGCCGCGACCGCGATGGGCTACCGCACCGGTCGTAGCTTTCTGACCGTGGAGCTGCCGCTGGCGGTCCCGGCGATCGCCTCCGGGGTCCGGGTGGCCTCGGTCAGCAGCATCAGCCTCGTCAGTCTGGGGGCGCTGATCGGTACCGGTGGGCTCGGCAAGTTGTTCACCGACGGATTTCAGCGCTGGTACCCGGCCCAAGTCCTCATCGGCATCGTGCTCACCGTGCTGCTCGCGCTGGTGGTGGACCTGCTGCTGGTCGGGCTCTGGAGGCTGATCACGCCGTGGACGCGCGCGGGCGGAAGGGTGCTCCCGAGTTGATCGTCAACATGATCGCCTGGCTGGCCGATCCCGCGCACTGGCGCGGTCCGGAGGGTGTTCCGGCGCAGATGCTGTTGCACCTGTACTACTGCGTGCTGTCGGTGGGGGTGGCGGTGGTGATCGCCGTCCCGCTCGGACTCTACATCGGACATACCGGGCGCGGCGGGGTGTTCGTGGTGGGTGTCAGCAACGCGATGCGTGCCCTGCCGACGCTCGGCCTGGTCACGGCGCTGGTGATGTTTCTCGGGCTCGGTGTGGTACCCGCCCTGGCCGGGCTGGTCATTCTGGCCGTGCCCGCCGTCCTCTCCGGGACCCACGCGGGCGTTCGCAGCGTGCCCACCGAGGCCGTGGACGCCGCCAGGGGCATGGGGATGACGCCGTGGCAACGCTTGTGGCAGGTGGAGCTGCCGAACGCGCTGCCGTTGTTGATCGGCGGTGTACGTAGCGCGATGTTGCAGGTCGTGGCCACGGCCGCCGTTGCGGCCTACGTCGGTCTGGGCGGGCTCGGTCGCATCCTGTTGGGTGGGTTGGCGGTCGGCGAGTACGACCAGATGGCGGTGGCCGCGCTGCTCATCGCGCTGCTGGCCGTCTTCCTCGACGGCGTCCTGGCCGCGCTCTCGCGCTGGGTGGTACCGCGCGGTCTCGTTCTGGCCAATACAGCTACGCACGACGGGAGCTAAGGATGAAGCGGTTACGAATACTGGGGATCGCGCTGGTCACTGCGTTGACCCTGACGTCGTGCGGTTCGGGTGACCCGTTGGACTCCGGCGGCGGACAGGGCGGACCGATCGTGGTGGGGTCGGCGGACTTCACCGAGAGCGCCCTGCTGATGGAGATTTACGCCGAGGCGCTGCGGACCACCGGCGCCGAGGTGCGCACGAAGGGGCGCATCGGGGCACGCGAGGTCTACGTCAAGGCGGTGCGCGAGGGCGAGCTGTCGGTCATCCCCGACTACACCGGCAACCTGCTGAAGTACCTGGACGACAAGGCGGGAGCTACGAAGTCCCGGCAGGTCCACGACGATCTCAGGCGAGCACTGCCACCGGAGCTGGAGGTGCTGGAGTACTCGCCCGCCGAGGACTCCGACGTGCTGACGGTGACCCCCGAGACCGCCGCCACCGGGATTCGCTCGATGGCCGACCTGGGGCCGCGCTGCGGCGACCTGGTGCTGGGTGCCCCCGCCGAGTGGAAGCAGCGGTGGGTCGGTCGCATCGCCGAGGTCTACGGCTGCACGTTCAAGAGCATCCGTGAGCTGGAGGCGGGCAGCGTGACCGTCAACGCCCTGCTCAACGACAAGATCCAGGTGGCGAACCTGTTCACCACCTCGGCGGCGATCGAGCGCAACGACCTGGTCGAGCTCGCCGATCCCGAGCAGATGTTCCCGGCGCAGAACGTGGTGCCGCTGACGCACGAGGGATCGTTGAACCAGCAGCAGCGCGAGGTGCTGAACGAGGTTTCGCAGGCGTTGACGACGAAGAAGCTGACCGAGCTCAACGAGCGGATGGTCGTCGACAAGGCCAACCCGGCCGATCTCGCCAAGACCTTCGTGGACGGCCTGAAGTTGTGACCCGAGTGCCCGGTTTCGCGCGAAACCGGGCAACCGCCGCTGGGATTGGTGAGGTTACTTTTCCCGTTCACCGTGCCGAGGAGCAGCCGCAGCCATGTGCGGTTTCGCGCGAAACCGCGAATCCCTCGGCCACCGGGCGCTCGGGACGCTATGCCTGGCAGTCCTCTCCGGTGGCGTGGCTGCGCCCGCGAATGCGGCGGGTCAGTTCGTCGGCGGTGTGCCGGACCTGCTCGGCGAGGTCCGGCCACGTCCGTCCACAGGGCGTCTCCCCGTCGCACGGGTGACGGAACGTCACGCTGATCGCGGCGCGGGGACGCCCGTTGTGGTCGAACACCGGGCAGGCCACCGAGGCGAAACCGGTGGTGACGTGGCCGTCCTCGACAGCCCACCCGAGGCGGCGCTCGGCGGCCAGGGCGCGTCGCAGTCCGGGAAGGGTGCGTGGTCCTCGATCGGTGCGCAGGACGAAGCTCTCCGCCGAGGGGAACAGCGCGCGCACCTGGGCGGCGGGCAGGTGCGCCAGCATCGCTCGCCCCGAGGCGGTGAGCTGCGCGGGTAGTCGTACGCCGACGTCGGTGACCAGCGTCTGCGGCTGCGACGGCCGCTCCTTGATCAGGTACAGCGACTCGTTGCCGTGCAGCACGCCGAGGTGCGCGTTGCGGCCGACCCGGTCCACCAGCCGCCGCAGCAGCGGGCCGGCCAGTCGTTCGAGCGGGTCGTGACGCAGGTAGGCCGAGCCGAGCTCGAAGGCCGCCACCCCCAGCCCGTAGCGCTTCTCCTCCGGCAGGTGGGTGACGAAACCGGCGGCGGTGAGTTCGGCCAGCAGGTGGTACGTCGTCGAGCGGGGCAGCTCCAGCGCCTGCGCGATCACTCCGGCGGCCACGGGACCGGGGCGGGCAGCCAGGACGCGCAGCACCTCCAGTCCACGTCGCAACGCGGGTACGTCGCTGCTGGAACCCATCTGACCTCCGGTTGTCTGGTATTTCAGACAGAGTCACGGTAACCGGACTTGGGTACTGCGGCCGAGCGGGGTGGGATGGACCCATGCAGTACAGCGAAACCGCCGACGAGTTCTCCGCCGTCGGTCCCGAAGCGTTGACCCGGCAGCAGGTGGTCGACGTGGCGCGGGGCCGTGCGGAGGTGCGGCTGACCGAGCTCGCCGAGCAGGCGGTCGGTTCCACCCGCAAGCACATCGCGGCCCTGGCGGCCGCCGAGCAACCCACCTACGGGGTTTCCACCGGATTCGGTGCTCTGGCCGTGCGTCACATCCCGGCCGATCGGCGAGTGGCCCTGCAGCACTCCTTCGTGCGCTCGCACGCGGCGGGCGCGGGCGCCGAGGTGGAGACCGAGGTCGTCCGCGCGTTGATGGCACTGCGGCTGAGCACCATCGCCACCGGCCACACCGGCGCCCGTCCCGAGACCGCCCACGCGCTGGCCGCGCTGCTCAACACCGGGATCGTGCCGGTCGTCCACGAGTACGGGTCCCTGGGGTGCTCGGGGGACCTGGCTCCGCTGGCCTCCGTCGCGCTGGCCCTGACCGGTGAGGGCGAGGTCTTCGACCCGGCCGGTCGTCGCCGTCCCGCCGCCGAGGCGCTGGCCGAGTCCGGGATCGAGCCGGTGGTGCTGGCCGAGAAGGAGGGGCTGGCGCTGACCAACGGCACCGACGGGATGCTGGGCATGCTGGTGCTGGCCCTGCGCGACCTGGCGGAGCTGATCGACGTGGCCGACGTGACGGCGGCGATGAGCGTCGAGGCGCTGCTGGGCACCGACCGCGCGTTCGCGGCCGACCTCCAGGCGCTGCGCCCGCATCCGGGGCAGGCTTCCTCGGCGGCGAGGATGCGGGCGTTGCTGGCGGATTCGGAGATCGTGGCCAGCCACCGAGGTCCCGACTGCACCCGGGTGCAGGACGCTTACTCGATGCGATGCGCCCCGCAGGTGCACGGATCGCTGCGGGACACCCTCTCCCACACCGAGACCGTGGCCGACCGTGAGCTCGCCGCGGCCATCGACAACCCCGTGGTGCTCGGCGACGGCAGGGTCGAGTCCAACGGCAACTTCCACGGCGCCCCCCTGGCGCACGTGCTGGACTTCCTGGCCGTCCCGCTGACCGACGTGGCGAGCATGGCCGAGCGCCGCACCGACCGGATGCTCGACGTCGCCCGCTCGCACGGACTGCCCGCCTTCCTGGCCGACGATCCCGGTGTCGACTCCGGGCACATGATCGCCCACTACACCCAGGCGGGCGTGGTCACCGAGCTCAAGCGGCTGGCCGTTCCCGCCTCGGTGGACTCGATCCCGACCAGCGCGATGCAGGAGGACCACGTCTCGATGGGGTGGTCGGCCGCGCGCAAGCTGCGCCGCGCCGTCGACGGGATGACCACCGTGCTGGCCGTCGAACTGCTCACGGCCGCACGGGCGCTGGACCTGCGCGCGCCGCTGCGACCGGCCCCGGCCACCGCCGCGGTGCGGGACCTGCTGCGCACCCGCGTCGAGGGTCCGGGCCCCGACCGGCACATGGCACCGGAGGTCGCCGCGGCCGAGGAGCTCATCCGCTCCGGCGACGTGCGCGCCGCCTGCGAACCGCTGTCGGCGTAGACCACCACCACGAGGAGGAAACATGGTTCGCGCGCAGCGCGGTACCGAACTCACCGCACGGAGCTGGAGCACCGAGGCGCCGCTGCGGATGCTGCACAACAACCTCGACCCCGAGGTGGCCGAGCGGCCGGAGGACCTCGTCGTCTACGGCGGCACCGGCAAGGCCGCGCGGGACCGGGCGAGTTTCGAGGCGATCAGCCGGGAACTGACCACGCTGGGAACCGACGAGACGCTGCTGGTGCAGTCCGGCAAGCCGGTCGGCGTGCTTCCCACGCACGAGTGGGCGCCACGGGTGCTCATCGCGAACGCGAACCTGGTCGGTGACTGGTCCACCTGGCCGGAGTTCCGCCGCCTGGAGTCGCTCGGGCTGACCATGTACGGGCAGATGACCGCGGGATCGTGGATCTACATCGGTACCCAGGGCATCCTGCAGGGCACCTACGAGACCTTCGCGGCCGTGGCCGAGCGCCGCTTCGGCGGCACGTTGGCGGGCACGCTGACGGTCACCGCCGGGCTCGGCGGCATGGGCGGGGCGCAGCCACTGGCCGTGACCATGAACGACGGGGTGGCGCTGGTCGTGGAGTGCGACGAGGCGCGGGCGCACCGGCGCGTCGAGCACGCCTACCTCGACGAGGTGGCGAGCGGTCTCGACGAGGCCGTCGAGAAGGCCGAGGCGGCCAAGTGGCAGCGCAGGCCGTACTCGGTGGCGGTCATCGGCAACGCCGCCGAGGTGCTGCCGGAGCTGTTGCGCAGGGGCTTGCGTGCCGACATCGTCACCGACCAGACCTCCGCGCACGACCCGCTGTCGTACCTGCCGGTCGGCGTCGAGCCAGGGGACTGGCGGGACTACGCGGCCGACAAGCCGGCGGAGTTCACCGACCGAGCCAGGGAATCCATCGCCCGGCACGTCGAGGCCATGGTCGGTTTCCTCGACGCGGGGGCGGAGGTCTTCGACTACGGCAACTCCCTGCGGGGAGAGGCCCGGACCGCCGGTTACGGGCGGGCCTTCGACTACCCGGGTTTCGTCCCCGCCTACATCCGGCCGCTGTTCTGCGAGGGCAAGGGACCGTTCCGGTGGGCGGCCCTCTCGGGTGACCCCGCGGACATCGCCGCCACCGACCGCGCCGTGCTCGACCTGTTCGGCGACGACGAGCACCTGTCTCGCTGGATCCGGATGGCGGGGGAGAAGGTCTCGTTCCAGGGCCTGCCCGCCCGGATCTGCTGGCTCGGTTACGGCCAGCGCCACCGGGCCGGGCTGCGGTTCAACGACATGGTCGCCTCCGGCGAGCTGAAGGCGCCCGTGGTGCTCGGGCGGGATCACCTGGACACCGGGTCGGTGGCCTCGCCCTACCGGGAGACCGAGGGCATGGCCGACGGCTCGGACGCCATCGCGGACTGGCCGCTGCTCAACGCGCTCGCCAACACCGCTTCGGGAGCCACGTGGGTGTCGATCCACCACGGCGGCGGTGTCGGCATGGGGCGGTCGTTGCACGCCGGGCAGGTCACGGTCGCCGACGGCACGCAACTGGCCGCGCAGAAGCTGGAGCGGGTGCTGTCCAACGACCCGGGTACCGGCGTCATGCGCCACGTCGACGCGGGCTACGACCGAGCCCGCGAAGTGGCCACCGAGCGAGGCGTACGAATCCCCGGCCTGTGATGCGATTTTCCCTAAAGTTGTGACCACCCGAAGGAGTGAAGGTGGCGACACCGAACGAGCTACTGGCGCAGATCGCCGACGTCGGTGTGGACGGAAAGCGAGGCGGTTACTCGCGCCACGTCTTCGACCGCGCCGAGCACGAGCTGCGGGACTGGTTCACCGAGCAGGCGCGGGCGCGGGGCATGGAGGTGAACACCGACGCCAACGCGAACCTGTGGGCGTGGTGGGGCGAACCCGGCCCGGACGCGGTGGTCACCGGTAGTCACCTCGACTCCGTACCCGGTGGTGGTGCCCTCGACGGTCCACTCGGCGTCGCGAGTTCGTTGGCGGCGCTGGACCGGCTGCGCGCCGAGGGCGTCCGACCTCGACGGCCGTTGGCGGTGACCGTCTTCGCGGAGGAGGAGGGCGGCAGGTTCGGTGTCCCGTGCCTGGGCTCGCGGCTGCTGGCCGGCACGATCGACCCGGACCGGGTGCGTGAGCTGCGTGATCCCACGGGAGTCGGCTTCGCCGAGGCGATGCGCTCGGCGGGACTCTCCCCGGAGGGGCTCGGTCGGGACGACGAGGCGCTGAGCCGGATCGGTCGCTTCGTGGAGCTGCACGTGGAGCAGGGGCGCGGCCTGGTAGACCGGCAGCGCCCGGTCGCGGTGGCCTCGTCGATCCTGGCCCACGGCAGGTGGCGGTTCCGGTTCGAGGGACAGGGCGACCACGCGGGAACGACCCCGATGGACGATCGCAGGGATCCGATGCTGCCCGCGTCGCACCTGGTCCTGGCCGCGCGGCAGGCCGCGGCCGGAGTCGAGGGAGCCAGGGCTACCGCGGGTCGGATGGTGCCGACACCGGGTGGCACCAACGTCGTCGCATCCACTGTGGACGTCTGGCTCGACGTGCGGTCCCCGTTCGAGGAGCGCACCCGCGAGCTGGTGCTTGCCCTGTCGGAGACCGCACGCGCCCGCGCCGCCGACGAAGGATGCCGCGTGGAGATCACCGAAGAGTCCTGGGCCGACACCGTGTCCTTCGACGCGGCCCTGCGCGACAACCTCACCGAGGTGCTCGACGGTGCTCCCGCGCTGCCCACGGGCGCCGGGCACGACGCCGGAGTCCTGGCGGCGCGGACCCCCTCGGCGATGCTGTTCGTGCGCAACCCCACCGGCATCAGCCACGCGCCGGAGGAACACGCCGAGCCCGACGACTGCGCGGAGGGTGCTGTCGCGCTCGCCCGCGTCCTCGAACATCTGACGGAAGGTGAGCGGAGTTGACGAGCTACTGGTGCGAGTACGCGTGGCTGCCCGAGGGCCCCGCCCGGCGCGTTCTGATCGACGTCGACGACGGCGTCATCACCGGTGTGGCCGGTGACCAGGATCCGCCCGAACGGGCTCGCCGGTTGTACGGGCTGACGCTGCCCGGAATGGCCAACGTTCACTCGCACGCCTTTCACCGCGCGCTGCGCGGGCGCACCGGTGGTGGACGCGGCACGTTCTGGACCTGGCGCGAGCAGATGTACGACGTCGCCGCGCGCCTCGACCCGGACAGCTACTACCGCCTGGCACTCGGGACGTACGCGGAGATGGCGCTGGCGGGGATCACGTGCGTCGGCGAGTTCCACTACCTGCACCACGCTTCGGACGGGGCGCGCTACGACGAACCGAACGCCATGAGCGCGGCCCTGGTACGAGCGGCCTCGGAGGTGGGAATTCGGCTGACGTTGTTGGACGCCTGCTATCTCGACGGAGGTTTCGGAAAGCCCGTCGAAGGGGTCCAGCGGCGTTTCGCGGATGCCGACGTCGACGACTGGCTGAGTCGGGTGGACGGGTACGCAGTGGACTCGAGCAGGGTGCGGTCGGCGGCGGCCCTGCACTCGGTGCGTGCCGTTCCGGTGGAGGCCATCGGCCGGGTGGCCGATTTCGCCGGGGACAACGAGGTCCCGTTGCACGTGCACCTGTCCGAGCAGCGTGGTGAGAACGAGGCGTGCCTGGCCGCTCACGGACGCACACCGACTCAGCTGCTGGACGAGCACGGCGCCCTCGGGGAGGGGACGACGGCGGTTCACGCCACGCATCCGGCGGCGGAGGACGTGGCGCGGCTCGGTGGCAGCCGGACCGGTGTCTGCCTGTGTCCCACGACCGAGGCGGACCTGGCCGACGGCATCGGTCCCGCCGACGCGCTCTCCGTCGCGGGCAGCCCGTTGTCGCTGGGAAGCGACGGGCAGTCGGTGATCGACCCGTTCGCGGAGGCGCGGGCGGTGGAGTCGTCGATGCGCCTGGCCACTCAGCTCCGTGGTCACTTCTCTGGTGCGGAGCTGCTCGGCATGGCCACGAGTGCGGGACACCGGGCGTTGGGCTGGCCGGACGCGGGCGGGATCGACGTCGGAGCCCGCGGTGATCTGGTGACCCTCGACCTCACCACCCCGAGAATGGCCGGGGTTCCCGTCTCGGCCGCGGCGACCGTGGCGACCGCCTCCGACGTCCGCGAGGTGATCTGCGACGGACGGTGGATCGTCCACGAGGGCGTCCACCGGGCGGTGCCCGACAGCGCCTCGCGGCTGCGAGATGCGATCGGCGAGGTCCTCTGAGGCGACGGTTTCCCGGTTTCGGGCGAAACCGGAACCCGCACATCTCGAACAGGTGAACGTTCGTGCGAGAGAAGTAAGGTCCGATCATGACAAGCACTGTGATCACCGGTATCGGTGAGCTCACCACTCAGGACGAAGAACTGGGAAAACTCTCCGATGCCGCGCTTGTGCTCGACGACGACCGCGTGGCGTGGGCCGGGCCCGCCGGGCAGGCGCCGGAAGCCGACAACCGCATCGACGTCGAGGGACGTGCGGTGCTGCCCGGCTGGGTGGACAGTCACACCCACCTGCTCTTCGCCGGGGACCGTACCGCCGAATTCGCCTCGCGCATGGCGGGTGAGCCCTACGGTGCGGGCGGCATCGCGGTCACGGTGGGGGCGACCAGGGCCGCGACCGACGAGGAGCTCGCCGCGAACCTGCGGCGTCACGTGAACGAAGCCCGCGCGCAGGGGACCACCTGCCTGGAGACCAAGACCGGGTACGGGCTCACCGTCGCCGACGAGCTGCGCGCGGCGGAGATCGCCGCCGCCGAGGTCGACGAGGTGACGTTCCTCGGAGCCCACGTGGTCCCGGGGGACACGGACGCCGGCTCCTACGTCGACCTGGTGCGCGGGCGAATGCTGGAGGAGCTGGCCCCGCACGTGAGCTGGTGCGACGTCTTCTGCGAGCAGGGTGCCTTCGACGCCGAGCAGTCCGAGCGGGTGCTGCGGACGGCGCTGCGGCACGGTCTGGGACTCCGGGTCCACGGCAACCAGCTCGCGCCCGGACCGGGAGTGCGGCTCGCCACGAAGCTCGGTGCGGCCAGCGTCGACCACTGCACCCACCTGGAGGAACCGGACGTGGCGGCGCTGGCGGAATCGGACACGGTGGCCACCCTGCTGCCCGCCTGCGACCTGTCCACCCGCCAGCCGTTGCCGGAGGCGCGTGCCCTGCTGGACGCCGGAGCGACCGTGGCACTGGCGTCGAACTGCAATCCCGGTTCGTCCTACACGTCCTCGATGGCTTTCTGCGTGACCACGGCCGTTCTCCAGATGCGCATGAGCGTCGACGAAGCGGTGCGCGCGGCGACGTGGGGTGGTGCCAGGGCACTGCGTCGCGAGCAGGGCGACGGCGCGGTCGGCGTGCTGCGCGCGGGAGCACGCGCCGACGTGCACGTTCTCGACGCACCGAGCACCACGTGGCTGGCTTACCGCCCAGGAGTTCCGCTCACGCACTCGGTGTGGAGCCGTGGCGTGCGAGTGCGGTGACGCCCTTACAGGCCCTTCGCGGTGTGCAGCAGTCCATCGAGGACCACCCGCAGCAACGGGTGCTCCTCCCGGCCGCTCTGGACGGCGGCGAAGACGCGGCGCGTCGGCGGCTGTTCCGCCACGGGACGCACCAGAGCACCGTGGTCGCCTCCCACGGCCGTACGCGGCACCAGCGCGACACCGGTGCCCGCGGCCACCAGGGCCACCACGGCGTGGAAGTCGTCCGAAGTGTGGGTGATGCGCGGAGCGAACCCGGCGTTCTCGCAACAGGTCTGGGTGACCGAGCGGCAGGGGTTGTCCGGTAGCGGCACGATCCAGTCCGACTCGCGCAGATCGTCGAGCGACACCGTCGACCGGTCGCCGAGCCGATGGCCGGGTGGCAGCACGACGTCGAAGGGTTCGACGTAGAGCGGGTAGCGGGTCAGCCTGCGGTGGTCCGGTTGCAGCGTGGAGCTGTACTCCATGGACACCGCGATGTCGATGTCGCCGGTCAGCA
This sequence comes from Halosaccharopolyspora lacisalsi, assembly GCF_014137975.1. Lineage (GTDB taxonomy): Bacteria > Actinomycetota > Actinomycetes > Mycobacteriales > Pseudonocardiaceae > Halosaccharopolyspora > Halosaccharopolyspora lacisalsi. The sequence continues at coordinate 68,184 of NZ_JACGWZ010000003.1, forward strand.
GCATCATCAGACTGTTGTGGGCCTCGGCGTCGCGGACCAGCACCGTCACGTCCGGCTCGGTGGCGGCCAAGCCGGCTATCGTCGGTGCCACGACCTGCGTGATGGCCGAGGCGAACGAGGCCACCTCGACCCGGCCGACGGTACCGGCCGAGCAGGCGGCCAGGCTCGCCTCGGCGCGTTCCAGTTCGGCCAGCACGGCCTTGGCGTGCTGGGCCAGCAGCTCCCCGGCGGCCGTCAGCCGCACCCGGCGGCCCCGCCGGGTCAGCAGGGACTGGCCGACCTCGCTTTCCAGCGCGGTGAGTTGCTGGGACACGGCCGAGGGAGTGAGGTACAGCGTCTCGGCCGCCGCGCGCACGGTGCCGTGGTCGGCGAGCGCGCGCAGCACCTGTAGGCGACGCGGGTCAATCATCCCACCCATCCTACCTGCGCAGGAAAAACGCGGTTTCGCGCGAAACCGCGAAAAACCCGCGCGGCGGGGCCTAGTGGGCCGCGAGCTTGTCGCGGGTCCTGACGAACGCCGCGACCGCGCGCTCGATGTCCTCCGACGAGTGCGCCGCCGACATCTGGGTGCGGATGCGAGCCTTGCCGTGCGGGACGACGGGATAGGAGAACCCGATCACGTAGATGCCCTCCTCCAGCAGCAGCTCGGCCATGCGGGCGGCCTCGGCGGCGTCCCCGATCATCACCGGAATGATCGGGTGCTCGCCCGGCAGCAGGTCGAAACCCTCCTCGTGCATCCGGCGGCGGAACAGCTCGCTGTTGTCCCGCAGCCGCTGCCGCAGTTCCGGCTGCGAGGCGACCAGGTCCAGCGCGGCCAACGAGGCCGCCACGATCGGCGGGGCCAGCGAGTTGGAGAACAGGTAGGGCCGGGAGCGCTGTCGCAGCAACTCCACGATCTCGGCCCTGGCAGCGACGTAGCCGCCGCTGGCGCCGCCCAGCGCCTTGCCCAGGGTGCCGGTGATCACGTCGACGCGGTCGGTCACTCCGAACAGCTCCGGCGTTCCGGAGCCGTTCGCGCCGGTGAACCCGGTCGCGTGCGAGTCGTCGACCATCACCATCGCCTCGTGCCGCTCGGCGAGCTCGCAGATCTCGTCCAGCGGAGCGAGGTAGCCGTCCATCGAGAACACGCCGTCGGTGACGATCAGCCGGTGTCGTGCGTCGGCCGTCTCCTTGAGCTGCTGCTCCAGGTCCTGCATGTCGCGGTTGCGGTAGCGCGCGCGCCGAGCCTTGCACAGGCGGATGCCGTCGATGATGCTCGCGTGGTTGAGCTCGTCGGAGATCACCGCGTCACGTTCGTCGAGCAGCGTTTCGAACAGCCCGCCGTTGGCGTCGAAGCACGAGCTGTACAGGATCGTGTCGTCGGTGCCCAGAAACTCCGAGAGCCGCCGCTCAAGCTGCTTGTGGGGCGCCTGGGTGCCGCAGATGAAGCGCACCGACGCCATGCCGAGCCCCCACGTGTCCAGGGCCCCCTTGGCCGCTGACAGCAGCGCCGGGTGGTCGGCCAGCCCGAGGTAGTTGTTGGCGCAGAAGTTGATCAGAGTGGACTCGTCGACGTCCACGCGTGCGCTCTGGGGCGAGTCCAGGACCCGCTCGGGTTTGTACAGGCCCGCCGAACGGATCTCGTCGAGTCGGGACCGTACGTCTTCAGCGGCGCTGAACATCAGTCCACCGTCCAATCCAGGATGACCTTGCCGCAGTGTCCGCCGCGTGCGGTGTCGAACGCCTCGGCGTATCGGGTGTGGGGGAAGCGGTGCGTGATCACGGGGGAGAGGTCCAGCCCGGCCTGGATCAGCACCGACATGGAGTACCAGGTCTCGAACATCTCCCGGCCGTAGATGCCCTTGATCGTGAGCATCTTGAGCACCACCGAGCTCCAGTCGACGCCGAAGTCCTCGGTGGGGAGGCCGAGCATCGCGATCCGGCCGCCGTGAGTCATGTTCTCGACCGTCTCGCGCAGCGCGGCGGGGTTGCCGGAGAGCTCCATGGCGACGTCGAAACCCTCGTCCATGCCGAGGCGATGCTGTGCGTCGACGATGGTGCTCTCCGCCACGTTGACGGTCGTGTCCACGCCGACGCGGCGGGCCAGCTCCAGCCGGGACTCGCTGACGTCGGTGATCGCGACGTGCCTGGCCCCGGCGTGCTTGGCCACTCCGGCGGCCATCAGTCCGATCGGACCCGCGCCTGTGATCAGGACGTCCTCGCCGAGGACCGGAAAGCTCAGCGCGGTGTGCACCGCGTTGCCGAACGGGTCGAAGATCGCGGCCACGTCCGGGTCGATCTCCTGGTGGTGCACCCAGACGTTGTGCTCCGGCAGCTTCGCGTACTCGGCGAAGGCGCCGTCGTACTGCACGCCGATCCCCTTGGTGTTCACGCACAGGTGACGCTTGCCCGCGCGGCAGTTCCGACAGTTCCCGCAGACCAGGTGGCCCTCACCGCTGACGAAGTCACCGACGCTGACCTTGTCGACGGCGCTGCCGACCTCCACGACCTCCCCGGCGAACTCGTGGCCGACCACCAGCGGTGTGGGCACGGTCCGTGCGGCCCAGTCGTCCCAGGACGCGATGTGCAGATCGGTGCCGCAGATCCCGGTTCGCAGGACTCGGACGACGACCTCGTCGGCTCCCGGTGCCGGATCGGGCACCTCGGTGAGCTCCAGACCCGGCGCGGGCGAGGTCTTGACCAGTGCTCGCACGCTACCTCCCTTCGTGACGACCGTCCGGATCGACGGACGGCCACCGAAAGTGTGGCCCCGTGCGTCTCCGCGGGTCCATCACGAGTTTCTGCACTGGCTGGTTAGGCCGGCTACACAGCGGAGCGGATCACGGTGCCTGATCGGCGCCGTCCTCGTCCCCGTCCTCGTTGTCGGCGTCGCCCTCGTCGCGGGCCAGGAAGGTCGCCAGCCGGTCGACGGCGTTCTCGAACTCGGGATTGAGGTCGACGAAGGCACGCATCCGGTCGGCGACCCAGGTCATCCGCACCTCCTCGTCCCCGCGCCGTTCCTCGAGTTCCTCCAGTCCGCGATCGGTGAAGTACACCTCGCCCCTTTCACGTCGATCGTCTTTCAGCGCCTCGCTGACGGCACTGCCGGTTCCTCGGACCCGTAGTTCCAGCTTGTCCAGCGTGGGAACCTCTGAGGGAGGATCCACCTCCACCAGCCGGCCGGTGCTGCGTGCACGCTCGCGAACGGCGTGGTGGAACGGCGATCGGTCGTCATTGCCGCCGGAGTCTCGATGGTCCGCTTCGAACGACGTCATCAGCTTCCCCGGGGAGTGGGACGCACGATCACCCCGGCCTGTTCCAGGAGTCCTACCAGCCGGTCCGTACCAGGGCATGCTAGCTGGTCAGCACATCGCGGGAAGACGAGGACTCCGAGGCGCACGAAACGAAACGGGCCGCCGGTTCGGGTGAACCGGCGGCCCGCGGGGTCCTGCGAGTGCGGATCAGTCCTCGAAGGCGCCCTTGACGACCTGCTCCTGCTCCACGTCGTGGACGGCCTTCAGGCCGGTGGCCGGGGCGGCCATCTGACGCCGCGAGACGCGCTTGATTCCCGCCATCCGCTCCGGGAACAGCTCCGGCAGCGCCAGCCCCAGGAACGGCCACGCACCCTGGTTGGCCGGCTCCTCCTGCGCCCACCGGACGTCGGTGGCGTTGGGGTAGTGCTCCAGCAGCCTGCCCAGCTTGCGGTGCGGCAGCGGGTAGAGCTGCTCCAGGCGCACCAGAGCGGTGTCGGTCAGTCCCTGGTTGGCCCGTTCCGCGGCCAGCTCGTAGTAGAGCTTGCCGGTACACAGCACCAGCCTGCGCACCTGCGCGGGATCGGGTTCGGTCGGATCGTCGATGACCGAGGAGAACTTGCCGGTGGTGAAGTGCTCCACCGGGCTGGTGGCGTCCTTCATCCGCAGCATCTGCTTCGGCGTGAACACGATCAGCGGCCGGTCGATCCCGTCGAGGGCGTGCCTGCGCAGCAGGTGGAAGTAGTTCGCCGGGGTGGAGGGCATGGCCACCGTCATCGAGCCCTCGGCGCACAGCTGCAACCACCGCTCGATGCGCGCCGAGGAGTGGTCCGGGCCCTGACCCTCGTGCCCGTGCGGCAGCAGCAGCACCAGGTCGGAACGCTGCCCCCACTTGGCCTCACCCGAGGAGATGAACTCGTCGATGATCGGCTGCGCACCGTTGAAGAAGTCGCCGAACTGCGCCTCCCACATCACCAGCGCATCGGGGTTGGCCACCGAGTAGCCGTACTCGAAGCCCATGGCGGCGAACTCCGACAGCGCGGAGTCGTAGGCCAGGAACTTCGACTGCTCGGGGGCCAGGTTCTGCAGCGGGGTGTACTCGGTGCCGGTCTTGCGGTCGATGAGCACCGAGTGCCGCTGGCCGAACGTGCCGCGCCGGGTGTCCTGGCCGGTGAGCCGGATCGGGTGCCCACCCGCGGCCAACGACCCCAGTGCCAGCAACTCGCCGAAGGCCCAGTCGATGTCGCCCTCCCGGGCCATCTTGGACCGCCGATCCAGCACGGGCTTGACCCGCGAGTGGGGCGTGAAGCCCTCGGGAAGCTTCGTGTGCGCGTCGCCGATCCGCTGGACCATCTCAGCGGTGACGCTGGTTTCCAGCTTGGACGGGATCTGCTGCTCGGACTCCACCGAGGGGCTCGGCACGGCGCGGCCCTTCTCCAGCTCCCGGACCTCGTTGAACACGTGCTCGAGCTGGCTGGCGTAGTCCTTGAGAGCCTTCTCCGCCTCGTCCACGGAGATGTCACCGCGCCCGATCAGCGACTCGGTGTAGGTCTTGCGGACGCTGCGCATCTTGTCGATCGCGTCGTACATGGTCGGCTGGGTCATCGAGGGGTCGTCACCCTCGTTGTGACCACGGCGCCGGTAGCAGACCATGTCGATGACGACGTCCTTGCCGAAGGTGTGGCGGTACTCCACCGCCAGCTTGGCCACCCACACGCAGGCCTCGGGGTCGTCACCGTTGACGTGGAACACCGGCGAACCGGTCATCTTGGCCACGTCGGTGGAGTACTTGCTGGAACGCCCCTGCTCCGGGCCGGTGGTGTAGCCGACCTGGTTGTTGACGATCACGTGCACGGTGCCGCCGGTGCGGTAGCCGCGCAGTTGCGAGAGGTTCAGCGTCTCGGCGACCACGCCCTGACCGGCGAAAGCCGCGTCCCCGTGCAGCAGCACCGGCAGCACGGTGAAGCCCTTCTGGCCCTTGTCCAGGATGTCCTGCTTGGCGCGGGTGATGCCCTCCAGCACCGGGTCCACGGCTTCCAGGTGCGAGGGGTTGGAGGTCAGCGAGACCTTCGTCTCGCCGTCGCCGAACATCCGGAAGTACTTGCCCTCGGCACCCAGGTGGTACTTGACGTCCCCGGAACCGTGGGCCTGGCCCGGGTCGAGGTTGCCCTCGAACTCCTGGAAGATCTGCGAGATCGGCTTGCCGACGATGTTGGCCAGCACGTTGAGCCGCCCGCGGTGGGGCATGCCGATGACGACCTCGTCGAGCTCGGAGGCGGCCGAGGCGTCCAGCACCGCGTCCAGCAGCGCGACCACCGTCTCGGCCCCCTCCAGCGAGAACCGCTTCTGACCGATGTACTTGGTCTGGAGGAAGGTCTCGAACGCCTCGGCGGCGTTGAGCTTGGACAGGATGTACTTCTGCTCGGAGCTCTCCGGCTTGGCGTGCTCCTGCTCGACCCGGTTCTGCAGCCACTCCCGCTCGTCGGGCTCGAGAATGTGCATGTACTCGACGCCGATCGTGCGGCAGTAGGAGTCACGCAGCACACCGAGCACGTCGCGCAGCTTCATGCGCTCCTGCCCGGCGAACCCGCCGACCGGGAACTCGCGGTCCAGGTCCCACAGCGTGAGGCTGTGCGAGAGCACGTCGAGGTCCTCGTGACGCCGCTGCCGGTAGTTCAGCGGGTCGATGTCGGCCATCAGGTGGCCGCGGGTGCGGTAAGCGTCGATGAGTTCGAGCACCCGCGCGGTCTTGTCCACCGCGCCCTCGGGAATGTCCTGCGTCCAGCGCACCGGCTCGTAGGGGATGCGCAGCGACGTGAAGATGTCGTCGAAGAACCCGTCGCCGCCGAGCAGCAGCTCGTGCATCCTGCGCAGGAAGTCCCCCGACTCCGCGCCCTGGATGATCCGGTGGTCGTAGGTGGAGGTCAGCGTCACGATCTTGCTGATCCCCATCTCGGTCAGGGCCTTGTCACTGGCGCCCTGGAACTCGGCGGGGTAGTCCATCGCCCCGATACCGATGATCGCGCTCTGGCCCGCGGTCAGCCGCGGCACCGAGTGGTTCGTCCCGCTGGGGCCGGGGTTGGTCAGCGAGATCGTGGTGCCCGCGAAGTCCTCGGTCGTCAGCGCGTTGTTCCGCGCCTTGCGGATGATGTCCTCGTAGGCCTGCCAGAACTGCTGGAAGTTCATCTCCTCGCAGCCCTTGATGGAGGCCACCACGAGGTTGCGCGTTCCGTCCTTGCCCGCCTGGTCGATGGCCAGACCGAGGTTGATGTGCTCCGGCGTGACCGCGGCGGGCTTGCCCTTGGCGTCCACGTCGTAGTGGCGGTTCATGTTCGGGAACTCCCGCAGCGCCCGGATCAGCGCGTAGCCGATCAGGTGCGTGAAGGAGATCTTGCCGCCCTTGTTCCGCTTCAGGTGATTGTTGATCACGATGCGGTTGTCGAACAGGAGCTTGGCCGGAACCGCGCGCACGCTCGTGGCGGTCGGCACGGTCAGCGACTGCTCCATGTTCTTGGCGATCGCCGCCGAAGCTCCGCGCAGCGTCTTGGTCTGCTCCCCGGACGTTTCCTCGGTGGTCTTGCTCGACTTGGCCGGTTGCGCCGCGGGCTCCGACGGTTGGGCCGGCTTCGCCGCCGTGCTCTCGGTGGCAGTACCGCCGGCTGGACTCGGGGATGCCGCGCTGCCGGTGTCGGCGGAGCGGACCTGCCCGTTGCTTTCGGCCGCGCGGGTGGTTGTCGTGGTCGCGGAGGACGTCGCACCGGCCGCCGCGGTCGGGGTCTGGGAGGTCGCCCGGGCCGGGGGCACGTAGTCGGCGAAGAATTCGTGCCACGCCGAGTCTACCGAGGAGGGATCGTTGAGGTACTGCTCGTACATCTCCTCGATCAACCACTCGTTGGGGCCGAACTGTGACGCAGGGCTGCTGCTGGACACGGCTGGCTTTCGCCTCGATCCATCTGCTCGTGGTTTTCAGACACTCGCCTACCAGGCTAACGGTCCGCTTCGGGGGGTTGGCACACTCCTGCGGCTCCGTGGCGGGGAGGTCGCTCACAAAATCGATCAGGAAACCCCTTGTCGTGGACCGTTGCGGCTGTTCGGGCGATGCCTGGCTTTCCGGCTGGGGGTATCATGGGGGGCTTTGCGTTGTCACGGCCCGGCGAGGTCGTCGGCGGCGACGCCGCCGCTCGGGCGGTTTGTGACGTTTCGCTCATTTGCTCGTTATCCCATTCTACGGGCGTCGTCCCCCGTTCACTGGGACTGAGGGGAGACGCCGACCGCTTCGTGCGGCCCGGAGGCCGCGGTGCCGCCGGCGTTCCACAGCCGCTCGTAGTGGCCGCCCGCGTTCACCAGCTCCGAATGCGTGCCCTGCTCCACGATGCGCCCGTCGACCAGCACCAGGATGCGGTCGGCACGAGCGGCGGTGACCAGCCTGTGCGCGACGACGAAGGTCGTGCGACGTGCGGCGAGCCTGTCCCCGGCCGCCACCACCGCCGACTCGGTGGCCGGATCCAGGGCGGCGGTCGCCTCGTCCAGCAGCAGCAGGGCGGGGTCGACCAGCTCGGCACGGGACAGTGCCACCAGCTGGCGCTGACCGGCGGAGAGGTTGTGCCCCCGCTCCCCGGCCTGCTGGCGGAACCCGTTCGGCAGTGCCGCGATCCCGGGCAGCGCTCCGACGCGGTGGGCGGCGTCCTCGATCTCGGCCGGGGTGGCGTCGGGACGCCCGTAGGCGATGTTCTCGGCGATGTCGCGAGCGAACAGGTGGCCTTCCTGCGGCACGACGGCCAGCCGGTGGTGGTAGGCCGAGATCTCGAAGTCTCGCACGTCCGCCCCGTCCACCAGCACGGCTCCCTCGGACACGTCGTAGAACCGTGAGAGCAGTTTGACCAGCGTCGATTTCCCCGCACCCGTGGCGCCCACCAGCGCCACCGTCTCGCCCGGCCGCACCCGCAGGTTGATGTCGCGGAGCGCGGGGCGCTCGGCTCCGGGATAGTGGAACGACACGTCGCGCAGCTCGACGGCGCCGCCGAGTCGCTCGGGCATCGCGATCGGATCGGCGGGCTCGGGCACCGACGTCGGTGTGCGCAGCAGCCCGCCGATGCGGCGCAGTCCCACCTTGGCCTGCTGGTAGGCGTCGAAGACGCTGGAAAGCTGCTGCACCGGGCTGAAGAACAGCCCCAGGTAGAGCAGGAAGGCGATCAGCACACCGGGCGTGAGCTGCCCGGCCGCCACTCGGAAGGCACCGACTCCCAGCACGGCCGCCGTGGCGATCTCGGACAGCAGGGAGATGAAGGGGAAGTAGGTGGCGATGTAGCGCTGCGCGCGCAGCCGCGAGCGCCGGTAGGCGTCGCTGCGCCGCGCGAACATCCTCGCCGAGTGCCGCTCACGCTGGTGGGCCTGCGCCACCCGCAGCCCGGAGACGTTCTCCTGCATGTCGGCATTGACGGCGCTGACCCGTTCGCGCGCCTCGGCGTAGGCCGTCGACGAGACCCTCCGGAAGATCACCGTGGCCACCACCAGAGGCGGCAGCACCGACATCGCCACCAGCGCCAGCGACGGATCGGTGACCAGCAGGGACACGGCGATGCCGACGAGGGTGAGCACGCTGACCACCGCCGTGGCCAGCCCCGTTTGCAGGAACGACGACAGCGCGTCGACATCGGTGGTCATCCGGGTCATGATCCGTCCGGACAGCTCCCGCTCGTAGTAGTCCAACCCGAGCCGCTGCAGGTGCGCGAAGCTGCGCAACCGCAGCATGTAGAGCAGCGTCTCCCCGGTCCGCGCGGTGACCACCGTCTGGAGCCGCACCAGTACCCAGCTCGCCAGCACGACCAGCGCACCGAGAGCCGTGACCGTCCACAGCACCGTGGTGTCGCCGGTGCCGACGCCGCCGTCCACGCCCCACCGCACCAGCGACGGCAGTGCGACGGAGCTCAGGGCGCTGCCCGCCACCAGCAGGATCGTCGCCACCAGTCCCCAGCGGATCGGCCGGAACAGCCGTCTCAGCCGGAACCCGGTATCGGTGGCCGTGACGTCCTCGTCACCCGGGTCGGGGGAGTCCGTGGCCTTCGGGAGCCTGCTCAGCCCCTCGGCGAGTTCGGGGGCCGATCCCGGAGACGCCGCGGCGGCCTGATCGCCACCGTCGGTACGTCGGGACCCCGGATGCGGCCACAAGCGCGCGGTGACGCCCTCTTCCCGCGACACCCCGCGCCGTACCGGCGCGTCGATCGTCGACCCCGTGGTGGCCAGCAGCTTGCCGAACAGTTCGCACCGCTGTTCCAGTTCCCGTTGCGTGCCGATGTCGACGACGCGACCCTCGTCGAGGACCGCGATCCGGTCGGCCAGCGCCAGCGTGGAACGGCGGTGCGCCACCAGCAGCGTCGTGCGCTGCGCCGTCACCGAACGCAGGGTGTCGTGGATGGAGGCCTCGGTGTTCGGGTCCACCGCCGAGGTCGCGTCGTCCAGAATCAGGACCCTCGGATCGGACAGCAGCGCCCTGGCCAGCGCGATTCGCTGGCGCTGACCTCCCGAGAGGGTGAGGCCGCGCTCGCCGACCAGGGTGTCGTAGCCCTCCGGAAGGGCGCTGGCGAACTCGTGGGCCTCGGCGGCCTTGGCCGCGGCCACCACCTCCTCCTCGGAAGCGTCGGGGCGACCGTAGGCGATGTTGCCGCGGACGGTGTCGGAGAACAGGAAGGCTTCCTCGAACACGACCCCCACGGCCGCCCGCAGGGACTCCATCCGCACCTCGCGGATGTCGGGTGCGGGAGCGTCGCCGTCGGTACCGATCCGGATGCTTCCCCCGTGCACGTCGTAGAAACGCGGCAGCAGCAGGGACACGGTCGACTTGCCCGATCCGGCCGGGCCGACGAGCGCGACCGTCTCACCCGGTCGAACCCGCAGCTCGGCCCCTTGGAGCACGGGCTGGTCGCGGGTGTATCCGAACTCGACGTCGTCCAGTTCGACCCGCAGGGGTCCGCTCGGCAGGTCCACCGCGTCCGGTGCGTCCCCCACCTCGGGACGGGAGTCGATCAGGTCGTGGATCCGCTCCGCGCCCGCTCGCGCGAGCTGTCCCTGCACGAGCAGGCTGGACAGCATCCGCGCCGGCCCGGTCAGCATCGTCACGTAGCTGACGAAAGCCACGAAGGTGCCCAGACTGATCTGACCTCGCAGCACCAACCAGCCGCCCAGGCCCAGCACGCCGACCTGGCCCGCAGCGGGCAGCGCTTGCAGGCTCGCCGAGGGCTGCGCGCTCATACGCGCCGATCGGAGCCGGTTGGCGAACAGGGTGCGCGCTCTCGAGCCGAGCCGGTCCACCTCCCGGGACTCCTGGCCGAAGCCCTTCACGACACGAACGCCGGTGACGGTCTCCTCGACCTGCTGGGCGATGTCGGCCGCGCTTTGCTGGGCGGCCCAGGTGGCGGGGAACAGTCTTTTCCTGCTGCGTACCGAAACCACGGCGATCAACGGCCCCACGGTCAGCGAGATCACCGTGAGCAGGGGTGAGAGCACGAACATCGCTACGAACGCGAACACCGCCAGGATCACCATGCCGACGCCCATCGGCAGCATCGCCAGCAGCGAGTACACCAGCTGCAGATCGGTGATCGACCGGGAGACGACCTGGCCGGTGCGCAGCGTGTCCTGCTTGCCGCCGTCCAGGCGCTGTACCGAGGAGAAGACCGCTCGGCGCAGGTCGTGCTGCACGTTGACGGCCAGTTTGCCCGCCGAGTAGCGGCGTACGAAGGACGCGCCGAAGCGGAACACCCCCAGACCCACCATCGCGGCAACGATCCAGCCCAGCCGCTCGGTGCTGTGCGCGACCGCGTCGTCCATGGCGGTCCTGGTCAGCAGTGGCACGAGCGCTTCGACGCCGACAGCCGTGGCCGAGGCCGTCAGGGAGAGCACGACGGGCAGGGGGTGCTGCCAGCACGTGGCGGCGAGCCGGCGGACCCAGCCTTCCGGCGGGCGGGTGGTGTCGCTGGTTTCGGGCACCCTCTCAGGCTATGTCGCCGCGCGGTGACGTTCCGGCTGATGTGCGAGACGTAGCGCGCAGATCCCTGGCTTCGGCCGAGGGGAGAACGTCGAGTTCTGCGGAACGCAGGGACCCGGTGGGACAGGTGCACGGTGCTCGGGTCGCGGGCGGTCGACGTCCGCGGTTCTCCTACCGGCCCCTGTGCGAGCCGGCCCGTGGACCCGTCACGTGATGTCGCGCTGGCGGCTGAGTAGCCACCCTCCGGCCGCGAACACGGCGGCGTAACCGGTGAAGATCAGCAGACTGACCCACCACGTGTGAACGACGGAACCGCCGGTGAAGACGTTCAGCGCATCGGACGCCTCCGGGGGGACGTAGCGGCCGGTGCTCTGCTTCAGGTCCTGGATGAAGATCGGTACCGCCACGTTGCCCACGATCCCGCCGCCCGCTGCCGCGGGCAGGTACGCCCCCGCGGAAGTGAGCCCGGCCCTGACGAACACGGACGCCAGGATGGACTCGATCACGAACCTGTAGACCAGCAGCGAGGTGATGGCCGCGACCGAGTTGACCACCAGGGCTCCGAAGCCGACCCCCAGCACTGTCCACAGCACCATCGCCAGCAGGCCCGCTCCGCCGACGGCCAGCCAGTCCAGCGGGTCGCCGAAACCGTCGATCCCGGATCCCAGCAGTCCGCCGAGGCTGCCGAACAGGAAGTTGGCCACCCCGTAGCCCAGTCCCACGCTGGCGTAGGCGATGAGCTTGGCGCCGATCACGGCGCCCCGCGGGCTACCGGTGAGGAAGGTCGTGGTGATGCTCCTGTTGCGGTGTTCGGCCGCGACGGCCATCGCCCCGAACAGCGCGGCGAACAGCGTGCTGAAGTTCGTCGACATCGACACGGTGAGCAGTCCCACGGGCAGCGTCGTGCCCAGATCCGCCCGGAGCTGGTCGAGCGAACCGAAGTAGGTGCCGAACCAGCCCGCGCCGAAGCTCAGCACCACCACCGGCACGAGCAGCGCCCACCACAGGTTGATGGTGAAGATCTTGCGGAACTCCGCCTTGACCAGCGCACCCATTTAGAAGCCGCCTCCGAAACCGCTGTTGCCGCCCTGCTGATCCTGTCGTCCGGCTCCGGGAGCGGCCCATCGGGGGTCGGCACCGCCCTGGGCGTACTGGCCGCCGGTGTACTGCCCGCTGGTGAGCTGGAAGAAGAGTTGCTCGAGATCGATCCGCTCGTCCTGCATGCCGTAGAGCGCGATCCCGGCCTGCAGGGCGAGGTCGGCCACGGTGCGCGAGTCCGTGTCCGGCACGGCCAACCTGCCGTCCTGGAGGTAATGCGCGTCCATCCCCGCCTGTCGCAGCGATTCCACCAGCTTGCCCGGATCCGACGCCTCCACCAGCACGCGGGAGCGCTGGGCCGAGCGCAACTGTTCGAGGTCGCCGTCGTAGACGCACCGCCCGCGACTGATGATCACGACGCGGTCCACGGTGTGCTCCATCTCGCGCAGCAGGTGGCTGGAGATCAGCACGGTGCGCCCGGTGGCGGCGAAGGACCTGAGGAACCCGCGCAGCCAGGCGATGCCCTCCGGATCGAGCCCGTTGGACGGTTCGTCCAGGATCAGCACCTGGGGGTCGCCGAGCAGGGCCGTGGCCAGGGCCAGTCGTTGGTGCATCCCGAGCGAGAACCCGCCCGTCCTGCGGGTGGCCGCGCCGCTGAGCCCGACCAGTTCCAACACCTGGTCGGCCCGCTCGTCGGGCACGTTCATCGCCGCACCATAGCTGCGCAGGTGGTTGCGGGCCGTCCGGCCGGGATGGAAGCCCTGGGACTCCAGGACCGCTCCGACCACGGTGGCCGGGTTCGACAGCTGCGCGAACGGAACCCCGTTGATCACGGCCGCACCGGAGCTCGGGGTGATCAACCCCAGCAGCATCCGCAGCGTCGTGGTCTTGCCCGATCCGTTGGGGCCGAGAAAGCCGGTCACCGAACCCGGCTCGACCGTGAAGCTGAGGTCGGTGACCGCGTTGATCGGCCCGAAGCTCTTGCTCAGTCCCCCCACCGCGATCCGGCCGCTGCCGTCGTGCACGCGTTCCTCCAGGCTTACGGGATGTCGCACGACGTCGTCCGGACGGCGTGCACCGGCCCGGGAAACGTCGTCGGGTGACACCATCCTGCCTTACTACGAGCCGGGGCGGGGCGCGGACGTGAAAAAGATCGGAGTACCTCGTCCGGCGAAGTCGGTCAATACTTCACCGGTTCGCCGCTGCGGAGCGTGACAAATTTCTTCGGTGCATCGGCGTGTGGGACGTCGGCAAAAGCGTCGTCATGTCCTACACTGGGAAGCGGCGGCCCGCTCCCGGTGACCCCCAGGCTGGTTGAGCAGGCCGCCCCTTCTTGCCCGAGGGGGCGGTCGGGTTCCCCCGACCGCCCCCTCGGGCACTGATTCTGCGGATGTGCGGTGCTGATCGAGCACGTGGCCCGCGAATCGTCAGGCGAGCGCATCCTCGACGGAGCCGCCGGACAGACCGTGCGCCCGGGCGACCGGCTCGTTGAGCAGGGTGCCGCCGTGGGTGTTGAGCCCCTGGGCCAGCGCGGTGTCCTCGCGGCACGCCTGCTGCCAACCCTGGTCCGCGATGCGCAGCGCGTAGGGCAGCGTGACGTTGGTCAGCGCGTGGGTGGAGGTGTTCGGCACCGCGCCCGGCATGTTGGCCACGCAGTAGAACACCGAATCGTGCACCTGGTAGGTGGGGTCGTCGTGCGTGGTGGGGTGGGAGTCGGCGAAGCAACCCCCCTGGTCGATGGCGATGTCGACGAGCACGCTGCCCGGCTTCATCCGGGACACCAGCTGGTTGGACACCAGCTTCGGCGCCTTGGCCCCCGGGATCAGCACGGCACCGATGACCAGGTCCGCGGCCCGCACGGACTGCTCGACCGTGTAGCGGTTCGAGGTGATCGTGCGCAGCTGGCCACGGTAGTCGCGGTCGATCTCGCGAAGCTTGTCGACGTCTGTGTCGAGCAGCTCCACGTCGGCGCCCATGCCCAGCGCGATGCTCGCGGCGTTGAGACCGGCGACACCGCCACCGATCACGGCGACGCGGGCGGGGTGCACTCCGGGAACGCCTCCGGGCAGCACTCCACGGCCACCGCTGGGGCGCATCAGCGCGTAGGCCCCCATCTGCGGGGCGATCCGACCGGCGACCTCGCTCATCGGCGCGAGCAGCGGCAGCCCTCCACCGGGGGTCTGCACGGTCTCGTAGGCGATGCTGGTGACTCCGGAGTCCAGCAGCGCGGTGGTCAGCTCCGAGGAGGCGGCCAGGTGCAGGTAGGTGAACAACACCTGGTCGGAGCGCAGCCGCGGGTACTCCTCGGCGACGGGCTCCTTGACCTTGAGCACCAACCGGCCCTCGGCCCAGACCTCCTCGGCGCTGGGCAGGATCTTCGCGCCCGCGGCGAGGTAGTCCTCGTCGGGGATCGACGAGCCCGTGCCCGCCCCGGCCTCGACGAAGACCTCGTGGCCCCGGTCGACGAACTCGTGGACACCCGCCGGGGTGAGCGCGACCCGGTACTCGTTGTTCTTGATCTCGCGGGGGACGGCGATCTTCACGGTGCGAATCCTTTCCTTGTTGCTGCGCACCACGATCCGCCGCCGGCCGGGTGAGCGCATCATTCCCACACCATGAGATGACCTCGGGTCGTTTGTTGTGCGAGCACAAACCCGGCCGCGCCGGATCAGCCGTGGTGCGCCCACCGCTCGGCGAGGAGCTGCACCAGCAGAGCCGACCGCACGTCCGGATCGTCCAGGTCCACCGGTGCGATTCGGGTCAGTCGCTTCATGCGGTAGCGGAAGGTGTTGGGGTGGACGCGCAGTTCCGCGCTCGCGGTACGCGGATCGCCCGGATGGCGCAGCCACGCGTGCAGCGTGGCGAGGTACTCGGTGCCCTGGGCACGGTCGTGCTCGCGCAGCGCGGGGACGGGGCCGAGCGCGCCCACCCCGGCATCGGCGGAGGCTCCGGCGATGCGGTTGAGCACCAGCAGGTGCCAGAGTTCCTCGTAGACCGCGATGCGGTCGTGGACCCGTCCCGTGTGCAGCAGCCCGAGCACCTCGTCGGCCTGCGTCCGCGACTGCGCCAGTTCCGCCACCCCGGCGGCGGTTCCCGCCGCGATCAGCGGGTGCGGCTGGACGCCGTGCCCCTCCAGCGCCTCCCGCAGGGCGGGCCAACCTCCGGTACCGGTTCGGTCGGGCACGACGATGTAGAGCACTCCGCCGATCTCGGCGACCAGAGGACGGGGGCCGATGCCACGGGTGATCCACTCCCACATCGCCAACCTGCGGCCCTCGGCGGAGTTTCCCGCGGAACGCACGTCGATGGCGATCACCCGGTGCGTGGTGCTGGGCAGGGCGAGCTCGTTGGCCGCCGCCCGCCAGCCTTCGCCGCCCTCCAGCAGCAGGCGTACCAGTCCGGCGGAACGCTGCCGCTCGGCGTCGGCCAGCGCGCGCCAACGCAGCAGCTGCAGTGCCACCAGCGGGGCGGTGTCGGCGAAGGCCGTGGCCCGTTCCTCGGAGACCTCCCCGGTGACCACCGCCCACATCGAGCCGAGCAGTTCCCCGCCCATCCTGATCGGCATGATCAGCCGGGGCAGCGTGCCGTCCTGCTGGGCCGGCACGAAGATCGCCGAACCGCCCTTGGTCAGCTTGCGAAACGTCCCGTGGGCGCGGAACTTCGCCAGCACGTCGTCGGGTTGCTTGCGGCCCATGATGGTGGAGACCCGGGCGGGGTCGGTGAGGTCCTGCCGCGCGGAGTAGGCCAGCACCTGGGAGTGGGCGTCCTCGATCGTGACGGGGGCGTCGACCACCTCGGCGACCGCGTCGGCGAGCCGGAACAGGTCGCCGAGCCCGGCCGATCCCATCCGGGTGGGATCGCGGTCCTCGACGTCCTCGACACCGGAACCCGCCAGCGCGGCCCGGATCAACCAGACGAGTTGCGCCCACGCGGTGCCCCGACTCACTTCGACCACCGCGAGTCGATGGTCCTCGGCGGTGGCGAGCACCTCGTCGTCGGTCGACAGCGGTGGCTTGAGCAGCACCGCCGCCGCTGCCTGGCGCCCGCACTCACGCGCCAGCGAGACGGCTTGCGCACTGTCGGTGACGGCGAGACCCAGCACGAGGTCCCCCTCGGCGACGCTGGCGGGCACGTCGGGTTCGGCGATCACGACATCGCCGACGCAGCCGGTGGTGTCCGGCAGCCGCACGGTACGCAGCAACGTCGGGCCGACTCGTTCGATCAGTGCACGGACGTCGATCAGACCCGCCACTCCTTTCGGTCGCCCTCGGGTTGGGTGTGGCCGTTCGCCGGGTTATCGTTGCCGGACACAGCGACAATCGCATACCGGCCATCGAAACCGGGCGGGAGAGCCCCTGACCGACGAGGACGAGTCCTCACCGGTGAGGGCGCCGAAGGAGCAAGACTCCCCGCAAACTCTCAGGCACCCATGACCGCCCGGCTCTAGGCAACTCTGGAAAGCGTGTGTTCTCCCGGCCGGTCCGGGACGCCGCGCACCCACGGTGCAAGCTGCTCAGCGCGGCGAAGCTCTCAGGTTCCGCAACAGAGGGGGAGGCCCAAAGTACCCGGGCATGTCCATGCCCCCGATATCGACGGAGCCTCCCCATGTCCTTGCCCGCACAGCTGAACTACACCGCAGAGCACGAGTGGCTCGAGGACCGTGACAGCGTCGTGCGCGTGGGTGTCACTCCCTACGCGGCGGAAGCCCTCGGCGACATCGTCTACGTGCAGGTGCCCGATGTGGGTCAGCAGATCAAAGCGGGCGAGGCCTGCGGCGAGCTGGAGTCGACCAAGTCGGTCAGCGACCTCTACGCCCCCGCCACCGGTGAGGTCGTGGCGGTCAACGAGGCCGTGGTGGACGATCCGTCGTTGGTCAACGCCGACCCCTTCGGCCAGGGATGGCTGATGGAGCTGCGGGTCAGCGAGAAGGGCGAGCTGCTCACGGCCGAGCAGTACGCCGAATTGACCGGCGGGGCGTAGGCGGCCCACGCCACTCACAAGGAGGAACTGGTCAATGACGATCAGCGTCTTCGATCTTTTTTCGGTGGGCATTGGTCCGTCGAGTTCGCATACCGTGGGTCCGATGCGGGCGGCCGGCATGTTCGTCGGCAGGTTGCGTGTTGAGGGGGTGTTGCCCGCCGTCGCGTCGGTGCGGGCGGAGCTGTTCGGTTCGCTGGGTGCGACCGGGCACGGTCACGGCAGCCCGAAGGCGGTGCTGCTGGGGCTGGAGGGGCATCAGCCGGAGACGGTCGATCCGGGCGCGGTCAGCGGGCGTGTCGACCGGATCCGGGAGTCCGGTCGGATCGGGCTGGGTGGAACGCACGAGATCGGCTTTTCGGTCGATCGTGACCTGGTGATGCATCGGCGCGAGTCGCTGCCGGTGCACTCGAACGGGATGCGGTTCAGCGCGTTGGACGGTGATGGTGGCGAGCTGCTGGTGGCCGCGTACTACTCGGTCGGGGGTGGTTTCGTCGTCGATGACGAGGCCTCCGGTGCCGATCGCGTCAAGCCCGACGAGACGGCGGTCGAGTATCCGTTCCACACCTCGGCGCAGTTGTTGGAGCAGGTGTCCGGGCCGGGGCCGGATGTCAGGATCAGCGATGTCATGTGGGCCAACGAGCGGTCCTGGCGTGACGCCGCTGCCGTGCGTGCCGGTCTGCTGCACATCTGGCAGGTCATGCGCGAGTGCGTGGACAACGGGTGTGCCAACACCGGGGACCTGCCCGGGGGGCTGAAGGTGGGGCGTCGAGCGGCCGAGCTGCAGGCCAAGCTCTCCGCGGACGACGACTCGATGGAGTGGGTCACGTTGTTCGCGCTGGCGGTCAACGAGGAGAACGCCGCCGGGGGGCGGGTCGTGACGGCCCCGACCAACGGTGCGGCGGGCATCATCCCGGCGGTGCTGCACTACTACTGGTGGTTCGTGCCGGGAGCGAGCGAGGACGGTGTGGTGCGGTTCCTGCTCGCGGCGGGTGCCGTCGGCGTGCTGTTCAAGGAGAACGCCTCGATCTCCGGTGCCGAGGTGGGGTGTCAGGGCGAGGTCGGTTCGGCCTGTTCCATGGCCGCCGCCGGGCTGGCCGAGGTGCTCGGGGGCACCCCGTGGCAGGTGGAGAACGCCGCCGAGATCGCCATGGAGCACAACCTCGGGTTGACCTGCGATCCGATCGGCGGTCTGGTGCAGATCCCGTGCATCGAGCGCAATGCGGTGGCCTCGGTCAAGGCGATCACCTCGGCGCGGATGGCGCTGCGCGGCGACGGCAGCCACCACGTGTCGCTGGACAAGGTCATCAAGACCATGCGCGCCACCGGCAAGGACATGAAGGACAAGTACAAGGAGACGGCACGCGGCGGCCTGGCCGTCAACGTCATCGAGTGCTGACCGAGGAGGCTGACCGGTCGTGCTGTCTCTCGTGGGGTCTCGGCGCTGCTCGCCGGTGCCCGGCGTCTGACGGCCCGGAGAAGGTCTGACGGCCCGTACCGGGCATCCGTACCCGGAGTTCGGTGCGGGCCGCACGCCGTCCGCGACGATTTCGCCAAAAGCGCCCCCGCCGGTGATTCCGGCCGTTACACTCCTGCGCTGGTCGACGAACAGTCATGACCTTCCCAACGGGGTGGCGCAGCAGGCGGAGGAGACGAGATTGAGGTACGGACGCGGTGTGCTCGCGGCGGCGGTGCTGACGGCGGTGCCGGTCATGGCCGGGTGTGGTCCGGGTACGGTCGAAAAGGACGAGCTCGCCGAGACGATCGGTCGGCGCCTCGAGCAGAAGGTGGGGCAGCGGCCCGACGAGGTCACGTGCCCGCGTGAGCTCCCCGCCGAGGTGGGAGCCTCCGTGAAGTGCGAGCTGACCGCCGGTGGAACCGCTCTCGACGTCACGACCAGCGTTACCTCGGTGGACGGCGGCGACGTGAAGTTCGACATCGAGGTCGAGGAGCTGCCCGCCGGACGGTGAAACCGTCCCGGGCCGCGTACCGGGGGACGGGCGAGCGTGGAGGACACTGGCGACATGGATGACAGTGACTCCGAAGCCCCCGACTCCGAATCCCCTGCCCGGGGCCCGAACACCGTCTGCTTCAGCTGCGGCGGTTTCCGCAAGGTCAGCGAGCCTCGGGTCTACGTCATTCAGGCCACGAGCGACACGCGAACGGGCATGAGCATGGGCGAGTGGCGGGACTGCCCGCACTGCGGGGGGACCGGCCACCTCTCCGGACTGGTTCCGCCGGTGTAGATCGGGTTCTGTGTCGTTGCCCCGGGCTACGGCGGTGTACACCTCCCGCCACCGGTCCGATCACGGGTCGGCCGGTCACCACGCCGCCGCAGCGACGTTCGTGAAGCCGTGCGACGTCGCCTCGGTCGCTAACTCAGCAGGACGTAGACGATACCGATGATGCCCACCAGGACGGCGAGTGCGGCCACGGCGCCGGGGAGTGCGCCGTCAGGCAGGGGGGAGCGGCCGTGCAGGCGGTGCTGCCCCCGCCGGTACCGGCGCCACGCCAGCCAGGTGATCACCACGGCCAGCGGCAGTGTCACTGCCGCGAACACGATCGCCAGCGTCGTGCTGCTGTGCGCGATGAAGCGGACCACGACGAGCCCGCCGACCACGAAGGACAGCGCGGTACGGGACCAGGCCAGCGTGGTGCGCTCGTTCTGCAGCCCGATGTCCCACGGGTTCTCCGCCTCGGAACGCACGGTCAGCTCCCGGTGATCAGCAGCAGCGCGCAGGCCGCCACGCCCACGGCCGTGAGGGCGTAGCCCAGCACCGGTGCCAGTTTCGGGGCGGGTAACGGCTGACCGGTGCGCAGGGCACGCTCGGTGGCGGCCCACCGCGTGAACGCCGTAGCGCTGCACACGACTCCGCCACCGAGCAGGAGCACCGCCAGCGCCGTCCTGGCGGGGTTGGAGGCTCCCGGCGCCACCGCGTTGAGCGCCTCGATGCCGACGCCACCGGCCATCAGCGCCAGGGACGTTCGCAACCACGCCAGGAACGTGCGCTCGTTGGCGAGCGTGAAGCGTGGATCGGGCTCCGCGCCTTCGCGGTAGACCCGGTGCGGCCGACGCCGGGTTCCGTCGGGTGAGGTTTCCTGTGGCGCCATGACACCACCGTATCCCGCCACGATCGGAAAACACCCTGCGCACAGCGCGTCACGGGAGTGCTACGCGGACGGCTTCGAACCGGTTTTCCGGAAGTCGAAGACCGAACCGGTGTGGGAGTGGAGTACGCAGGCGTTGGAGAACTTCTCCGTGTAGTCCACGCGCGTGCCGTTCCAGGTTCCCTTGGCGGTGACCGTCACCGGACGGTAGATCAGCGGGCACAGCGCGTCTCTGTTGGCGCTGAGGGACTTGAACTTGCCCCCGGTGCTGTTCAGGGCGTCGCAGGCCGCCTTCGCCTTCGGGTGCGTGCCGCCGGCGGGTGAGCAATTGAGCCACACCGAACGGTGCTGTTGCGACATGCCGTCCTCGACGGTGAGGTGGACGACCTTGGCGCCCCTCTCGGGCGGCTTTACCGAGGTCGGCTCGGCGGTGGCCGTGGCGGGGGCCAGCGCCAGGCCGGCGATCGCCGTCGTCGCGAGCAGCGTGCGGCCGAGAGCTCTTGCCATCGTGTCTTCCTCGTTTTCGCAGTAGATTGAGTGTGAGTTCGCTCCTATCTACCCGGAGACCCCGCGCGTATGCCGCTTCTGCGCCCGGAGTTCACCTGAAAGTGTTTCACCCATTGGAGTGGTACTACTGTGCGTGCTTGTTCGGGGCGGAGGCTCGCGCGTTCCCGGCCACGAGCCGTCTCGGCTCACTCCTTGGAGGCGCGGTCGCGGATGACGTCGTCGACGGCGCGCTGGAAGCCGTTGACCAGCACCTGGATCGTCAGTGGCCGCAACTGGTCGCTGGCGGCGCGGACCCGCTCCCGCTCCTGGTCGTCGCGGCCGCGCTCGACGTAGGGGCGCAACACGTTCGCGGCGAACAGCTCGCGCAGCTCCACCGCGATCTGCGTGGTGTGCTGTTCGACGATCTGCTTGGCCTGGACCAGCATCTCCATCGGCAGGTCGAGGTCGAGGATCTGGAGGCCGACTCCGAGCATCGCCGAACTCGTCAGCCGCAGCTTCTCCGAGTCCTCGTCCAGGTGCTCCAGTATCCCGAGCGCGACGAGCTGCTCCACGCGTTCGTCGTCGAGCGTGCGCCCGGCCCTCTGGTTGAGCTCGTGCCGGTCGATGTCCTCGGCCTGGTCGTTGGTCCAGGGGGCGAGCAGGGCGCGCTGGAGAGCGAGGTCCTCGGGCGAGGCGTCGTCGGGGATGCGCTGGAGGTGCCCCTCGATGGCCGAGAGGGTGAACCCGAGATTCTGCAGCTCGCGGATGAGATCGAGCCGAGCGAGGTGTTCGCTGCCGTACAACCCCAGGCGCCCGCGCAGGTGCGGAGGCGGGATGAGTCCGCGTGAGGAGTAGAAGCGAATAGTGCGCACGGTAACGCCGGCCCGTGCCGCGAGTCCGTCGATGGTGAGCTCTTCATCCGCTGTCCGGAGCATAGGAGCACCATACTCCTTGACCGGTGTGACACCAGCGGTGTAACACTATCAGCGTCATATTTGTTGTGCTCGCCGTCACCCGTGCGGTGACCGGTCGATTGGGAGACACGCGCGTGGCGGAACCGGACGGTGACGGTGCTCGTAGGGGGCCTCTTGCCGGCGTTCGCGTGGTGGAACTGGCCGGGCTCGGTCCCGCCCCGTTCTGCGCGATGCTGCTGGCCGATCTCGGCGCCGACGTGGTGCGAGTGCAGCGGCCCGGCGACGGGGGCGCCCCGGACGGCCTGCTCGATCGTGGCAAACGCTCGGTGGCGGTGGACCTGAAGCACGAGCGGGGCCCCGAGACGGTGCTCGGGCTGGTCGAACGCGCCGACGTGCTGTTGGAGGGATACCGGCCCGGAGTGGCCGAACGCCTCGGAGTGGGGCCGCAGCAGTGCTGGCAGGTCCGGCCGAGCCTGGTCTACGGGCGGATGACCGGCTGGGGGCAGGACGGTCCGCTGGCCTCCACGGCCGGCCACGACATCGACTACATCGCCCTCAGCGGAATGCTGCACGCTCTCGGGCGCGCGGGAGGGCCACCGCAGGTGCCGGTGAACCTGCTGGGCGACTTCGGCGGCGGTGCGATGTACCTGACCGTCGGAGTGCTGGCCGCGGTCATCCAGGCGCGGGGCGGCGGCCACGGACAGGTGGTCGACGCCTCCATCGTGGATGGATCGGCGCATCTCGGCACCATGCTGTTCGGAATGCTCTCGGCCGGGGGATGGAACACCGAGCGCGGGACCAACCTGCTCGACACCGGTGCGCCCTTCTACGACGTCTACGCCACCTCCGACGGCGAGTACGTGGCCGTCGGTGCCCTGGAGCCTCGCTTCTACGACGAGCTGATCGAACGCCTCGGCCTCACCGGAGAGGTCCCCGACCGCGACGATCCGGCGAACTGGCCCGAACTGCGCGAGCGGCTCGGTGAGGCCTTCGCGCGGGGAACCCGGCAGGAGTGGGCCGAGGTGTTCGCCGACTCCGACGCCTGCGTGACGCCGGTGCTGTCGATGACCGAGGCGGCCGAGAACCCGCACGTGCGGGCGCGGGGGACGCTGACGCGCTCCGACGGTGTGCTCCAACCCGCCCCGGCGCCCAGGTTCTCCCACACACCGAACCCCCCACTCCGCCCCGCGCCCGAACCGGGGGCCGACGGTGCGTCGGTGCTACGTGAGTGGCAGGTCGGCAACGGTGACGACCTGCTGGAGTCCGGAGCCATCCGGCCGAACCGAGAGGATGCGTGAGCCATGCGCAGGGAACTGTTCGACGACGAGCACGAGGCGTTCCGGGAGTCCGTGCGCGCGTTCGTGAACAAGGAGCTCGTCCCGCACCAGCAGGAGTGGGAAGCGGCGGGCGTGGTCAGCCGCGATGCCTGGTTGGCCGCCGGTAAGCAGGGCCTGCTGGGGACCTCGGTCGAGGAGCGCTACGGCGGTGGCGGTGTCGAGGACTTCCGCTTCAACGTCGTCTTCGACGAGGAACTGGTCTCGGCCGGGATATCCGGTTTCGGCGTCCCGGTGCACAACGACATCAACGAGCCCTACCTGACGCGCCTGGCCACCGAGGAGCAGAAGCAGCGCTGGATGCCGGGCTTCTGCAGCGGCGAGACGATCACCGCCATCGCCATGACCGAGCCCGGCACGGGCAGTGACCTCCAGGGCATCCAGACCAGCGCGGTCCGCGACGGCGACGAGTACGTGCTCAACGGGCAGAAGACCTTCATCAGCAACGGCGTCAACGCCGACCTGGTCATCGTGGCCGCCCGCACCGACCCCGACGCCGGGCACGAGGGCATCAGCCTGCTCGTGGTCGAGCGCGGGACGCCGGGCTTCGAGCGGGGCCGCAACCTGGACAAGATCGGCCAGAAGTCCCAGGACACCGCCGAACTGTTCTTCAACGACGTGCGGGTGCCCGCGGCCAACCTGCTCGGCGAGGAGGGCCAGGGATTCGTCTACCTGATGCAGAACCTGCCGCAGGAGCGGTTGTCCATCGCGGTCGCCTCGGCGGCCAGCGCGGAGAAGGTGCTGGAGGTGACCAAGGACTACTGCCGGGAGCGGACCGCGTTCGGCCGTCCCATCGGCAAGTTCCAGAACACCCGCTTCGAGCTGGCGGAGATGGCCACCGAGGTGCGGATCGGCCGGGTCTTCGTGGACCGCTGCGTGACCGAGCACCTGCGCGGTGAGCTGAGCATCGAGAACGCCGCGATGGCCAAGTGGTGGCTGTCGGAGATGAACAAGCGGGTCGTGGACCGGTGTCTCCAGCTGCACGGCGGGTACGGGTACATGACCGAGTACCCGGTCGCCAAGGCGTTCCTGGACTCCCGGGTGCAGACGATCTACGGCGGTACGACGGAGATCATGAAGGAGATCGTCGGCAGGTCGATGGGTTTCTAGGGAAACATCCGTTCGGGGGCGGGTCGATTCGGCGCGAGCGGGCTACAGTCGCACCAGGCACGGGTGTCTTCGGTGGGAGGTGGCACGTGACGGACTGGATCGTCGTCCCCGACAGGGTCGATCGTGGACTGGCCGACGTGCTGCCGTCGCTGCTGTCCGCGATGGGGACGGCGGGCTTCGCCGACACGCTGGACCTGCCGAAGTGCCGCAACGCCGCCGTGCTGCTGGTGGACGGGCTCGGCTGGAACCTGCTGCACGAGTACGCCGCGGACGCTCCGTTCCTGGCGGGGCTGGCCACCGGCGCACCGCTCACGGTCGGATTCCCGACCACGACCTCCACGAGCATCACCTCGCTGGGTACCGGCCGGCGTTCCGGGGAGCACGGCGTCGTCGGTTACTCGTTCGCCGAACCCTCGGGCGGATTGCTGCACCCGCTGAGCTGGGCGACTCACGGCACTGTCGACGACGCCGCGGGCAAACGACGCAGTCTGCTGGAAGCGTGGCCGCCGGAGCGGGCCCAGCCCGGCCGGACCGTGGCGCAGCAGGCGGTCGACGCCGGGGTCGACTTCCGCCTGGCCACCCCGCCCGAATTCCGGGACACCGGCCTGACCAGGGCGGCCCTCCGGGGAGGTGACTTCCGCGGGGTGCTGGCGATGGGAGACCTCGGCACGGAGCTCGTCACCGCCGTGGAGAGCTCCGAGCGGACGCTGTGCTACGGCTACCACGGTCAGCTGGACATGATGGGACACGTCTACGGGCCGGGGTCGCTGCCGTGGCGCCTGCAACTCGCCCAGGTGGACCGGCTGGTCGCCTCGATGGCCGAGCGGCTGGCCGATGACGCCGTGCTGGCCGTCGTGGCCGATCACGGCATGGTCGGTCTCGACCCCGGGAGCTTGCTCGACGCCGACACCGAACCGGCCCTGCGGGACGGTGTCCGACTGATCGGCGGCGAGGTGCGCGCCCGCCACGTCTATGCCGAACCCGGCGCGGTCGAGGACGTGCGTGCGGCCTGGCAGGAGACAGTCGGTTCCGACGGCGTGGTGGTCTCGGGAGAACGGGCCATCGAGGAGGGCTGGTTCGGTCCGGTCGTCGACGAGGCCGTGCTCCCGCGGATCGGCGATGTCCTCGCCGTGATGGGAAGTGGTGCGGGAGTCGCGCGCACCGAGGTCGAGCCGGGGGAGTCGCGTCTGCTGGGCCAGCACGGTTCGCTCACGGCCGACGAGCAGTTCGTACCGCTGCTGGTGATCGGAGGCTGACGGGGATGTCCGCACGAGACGGGAGTTCGGTGTCCGGTCCGCCGGGGCGTTTCCGCAGGCTGCGACTGATCCGTTCGTTGGACCCGGAGCGCGACCACCAGCTCGTCTACCGGATCTCGGCCGGCCTGGAGTTTCCCTGGGACTACAAGAGGGCACTGGAACTCGCGCTGTTCCGGACGTTCTGCGTGCCCAGCATCTCCGGTCTGCTCGCCCGCACCGGCGAGTTCGCCACCCGCACCCAGCGGCGCTACGACGACACGGCCGTGCTCATGGAGGAAGTGGCCCTGCACGGCTACGACTCCTCGCGCGGCAAGCAGTCATTGCGCAGGATCAACCGGATGCACGGACAGTACGACATCACCAACGACGACATGCGCTACGTGCTGTCGACGTTCGTCTACGATCCGATCCACTGGATCGACTCCTACGGATGGCGGCCCCTCAGCCGACACGAGAAGCTGGCCGGTTACTACTACTACCGTGAGGTCGGGCGCAGGATGGGCATCCGCGAGATTCCCGGATCCTACGAGGATTTCGAGCGCTTCAAACGCGACTACGAGGACCGCCACGTCCGCTACGCCGAGAGCAACCACGAGGTGGGAGCGGACTGCCTGGAGATGTTTCGCGGTTGGTTCCCGCGCCCGATGCGCGGACTCGCCGGACGCGGATTCGTGGCCGGGCTGGACCCCTCGATGCGTCGCGCCTTCGGGTTTCCCGAGCCCGCCGCGGCCACGGTCACGGCCGTGCGCGGTGCGCTGCGACTGCGCGGTGCGGTCGAGCGCTATCTGCCCGCGCGCCAGCGCAGTCGTCTCGGCAAGGGCATCAACCGCACCTACCCCGGCTACCCGAAGGGCTACGACCTGGAATCGATCGGCGCCCTCGGGTCCGGCTGCCCGGTGCGGTGAACCAGATCGGTCACCCCGCCAGGAAGTACATGGCGAGGAGACGTAGGTACAGCAGCAGGGTCGTGACGCATACGATGATGCACACTACCCGGGCGATCCTCAAACGCCGTGGTCGTACGGATGGGTCGTTCCGGTCCGCGAGCGTGTAACCGAGGAGAAGCGCTGTCAACATGCTCAGAATGAGCGTTGCCCATGAGAGGAATCCCTCGGGGTGGAAAATGTCCCACGCGGAAAAGCGCGTCACGAGCATGGCCCCGAGTAGTACGGGAAAGGCGAGTACCGTGATCGAGAGCTTGACGGGATCCCGGTCGCGGGTTCGTGCCTGCTCCTGCTCCTGCTCCTGGTGTTCCACTTCGTAGGCCATGTCTTTCTTCGCTGGTGGTTTGGGCATGTGCCAGGGATTGCCATGTCACCTCGCCCACTTCGGTTGTTCGAAGGATGCGGTCTGAACTCGATCTGCGCCCTCGGCTTCGGCTGCCCTGTGGAGCGAGCCCGACGGTCAGTCGGCCAGGATGTAGATGACGGTGAAGAGGGCATACAAGAACATGAACGTGATGCCCACAATGATGCATGTTCCTCTGAGGATTCCCCAAGGCGAAGATCGTGCGCGTTGGCCGCTCCATTCCGAGAGCGTGAATCCGGCGGGAAACAGTGCCAGCAGGCCCAAGGTGATGACCGCCCATGAGAGTGCCCCCGCTGGCTGGAGAAAGCGCAGCACGAGAAAGCATCCGACAAGTGCGGGAAAGGCGATTATTCTGGTCCAGAGCTTTGCGGGGTCCCGGTTGCGGTCCCGTGCTCGCTTCTGCGCCTGACGTTCCGCTTCGTAGGTCATGGTTTCCCCTGCTGATTCCGCCCGAGCGCGTCGTTGAAGATGGTTTCTTCGTTGTTCATGGATCCGGACCGTATGAGAAGGTAGGAGTCATCGATGAAATCGATGCGCAAAAAGTGCTTCCGCGGGATGCTGCGGCCGAAGTGGAGTGTTTGCATCTGCCGGACCCGTTGCACACCGATCTCGTGGAACGAGGTGGCACTGTTGTGGTTGCTGAACTTGTTGGACAGGCCCTCGGCCGCGCTCTGCGCCTGCGCGACGGCCTGTCGAGCCTTGCCGAACCACCCCTTGCCCTCTGTCACGGGCTCGGGCGCCGTGTCCGGTTCAGTGAGAATGCCGGATTCGACGACGAGGGCCAGCCGGGTGCTACTGGCCACCAGGAGGGTGTGATCGTACCCGGCGGCCAGGTGGTCGGCGAAGCGAACGGCGTCCTGGTCGGAACGAGCGGCGGTGGCCCACCAACCGATCGAGGGATCATCGGCCCACTCGTCGCCCATGAACCTTCCCGTGGTCACCGCTTCGGAGGGCAGTGGCCAGAAGGGGGCTTCGAGAGTGGTTTGTGGAACTTCGCCCAGCGGGGCGTGCGGTACGTGCGGCTGACCGTTGATGACGGAGGCCGCGTACGCCTGCTGGCCGATGTGCACCCAGAGCAGCGCTTCTCCGGACGTTGTCCACTGCTCGGTCAGATGATTTTCCCACTTTTGGCGAAGCGCCATCGCCTCTTTTGGAGTGTGGTCAGTCATGGATCCCTCGTCGGTGTGTCCTCATGCTCGCCCCATCGTCATTTCCATCATGCGAAGGGGTTCGCCGTACTTCTCGCAGAAATCGAAACCCGAGTCGTCGTCCAGGACGACCCTGAAGCAGATTCCTCCTCGGAAGTCTTGGCTCAGCTCTCGCTGTGGGGTGTCGAATGCTTTGATTTCGTTTCGGTCGATATCGAAAAAACTTCGCAGCCCATCGCTTCGCAGTGGGGTGCCGGGAGGGTTCGGTCCGAACTTTTCCGGATGTTTTTCGGTGAACGACCTGGCCTGTTTGAGTAGCTTGAACGGCGATCCTGAGGCCTGTTGCGCGTCCGCTGCTTCCTCTTCCTGTGCTTCGTCGGAAACCACGAGGCTCAGCCGGTGTGATGTCAGTATCCAATCGGACCGAATGTGGTCCAACGTCACTTCGGTCGATCCGAGGAGTCTCGCCGCTTCTCCGAGAGAAAGCAGGCGCGCCGCTTTGGAATTCGGGTGACCACCGAAAACGACGACGTCGGGGAGGTCGCTCTTGGGGTTTCCGCCGACATTTCTTCCTGGCTCGCCTCCTCCGCCGAACACGGCTGTCAACCCCACGTCCAGTGCTGTTCCACCGACCGCGGAAGCCGCCCTCTTGACGTTTTTACCGGCTCGTTTCCCCCAGCCGGGCAACGGTTTTCCCGAGAGATCGAGTCCCTCGACATCGTAACGAAGGGACGTTTGCGGGAAGGTCCAGACGATCGGCTCGCCGGTCCGGCACCAGCTGGTTCGAGCAGCGAGGGACTTTCCGAGTGGCTGGGAAACCGTCATAGTGAACCTCCGTCTCAGATGCTGAATCCGCGTTCCTGGGCGGCCTGCTGATCCTGGTCGGAGGCCTCCGTGGATTCGTCGTAGCTCTGCTTGATGAGCTGCTCGCCGCCCTCGTTGACAACAGCTTGAGTGCTCTGGTTTATGACCGCATCCTGCCACCGGTGCTCGCCGTTCAAACCGACTGCGTTGAGGCCGGCCTGAACCGCGTTCGTCGCCGTGGCTTTCTCTCCCGTGGCCTTCTCGTGCTCCGGTTTGATCTCCCCGCTCCACGAGGCCTTCAAATTGCCGTTACTGTCCCGCTCCGCTCGAACCGTGCCCTCGCTGTCGGTGACCGACTGCTCGGCGTAGCGATTCGCCGTGGTCGATTCGTACTTGTTCGCGTCCCTGGCGGCGTCGACATGTCGCTGGGCCGTAGCGACGTCGTCGGCGGTCTTTTCTCCGCGCTCGGCGGCTTGCCGGGTTTCCTCGTAGACTCTCTCCGCCTTGCGGAGGTTGACGTTTTCGCCACGCGTGGCCATTTTGACCAGTGGGTTGGCGTCGACCTGGCGAGCGACCCACTGCTGGGCCACGTTGCCGTTGCGGAGCTCGTTCATCTTGTCGCAGACCTTGCTCAGCGGCCCCTTGCGCATGGCCTGGAGGAGGTCCTCGAGCTTGGTGATGAGCGGCTTGAGCTTGTGCAGCAGGTTGGCGACCTTGGTGCCCAGGCGAGTGCTGGTGATCGCCGTCTGGGCGGCGGTCAGGCCGGAGGCCGCGCCGACGGAGGCCCCGGCGGTGATCCAGGAGGCGGCGAGGGCGGCCAGCCACTCGATGATCAGGCCCATCACGAATTCCTGGATGATGTCGACGCACATCTCGACGAACGCGTCGAAGACGTCGGCGGCGGTGTCGAGCGCCTCCTTCAGGCCGCGAACGTCGTTGGCCAGCGCCGTGGCGCCACCGGTGAACTCGTGCATCTGGGCGCGGAAGGCGTCACCGGCCCGACCTTCCCAGACGGGTGCCGTGGCCTCGGCCCGGTCGGTCTCGTGCTCGCCCATCTTCTCGACCCACTGAGCGACCTCTTCCCAGCCCTTGCCGGTGCTGCGCATCTGCTCGGGGTCACCGATGGCCGGCTCCAGGACCAGCTCGACCAGCGGACTGATCGCGAGGGAGACCAGGAAGCCGAGACCGTTGTCGATGAAGGCCTGGCCGGGACTGGTGATCGTGTTGAGCTGCTCCATCCGAGCGTTGACGGTCGCGATGGCGATGTCGGGTGGGCTGCTCGCCTTGGACAGACCTTGGCTGGTCGAGGCCCAGGAACTGCCGTATCCGGCCGTTTGCTCCCAGAAGCCGCCGGGAGGACCACCCGCGCCGTTGACGTCGCCGAGCGTGCCGGGCCCGGAACCGGGCACCCGCATGGCACTGACGTCGATCTTGCTCAGGTTGGCGGACTGCTCCTGGTCGGTGCCCGTGTAGTTCTCGGCGCACCGGGTGACGTTCCGGGCCATGTGGTCCATGAACTGCCCGGCCTTCTTGGCCGTGCCCTGGCACTCCTCCAGCGAGTTGAAGTAGCTGTAGGCCATCAGCTCCCCGATCGGCCCGAAGCAGTCGTCGCTGACGCGGGCCTGCTCCAGCAGGTCGGCGAGCTGGGCGAGGTGGTCGGAGGCCTCCCGGGACCCCTTGCTGTGGGCGTGCAGCGCCTGGGTAGCCACTCCGATTCTCGCGGTCATGTCGTTACCTCAGGTAAGAGTCGTTGTTGCCGAAGTCGTCGTCCTCGTCCTCCCACGACGGACGCCTGCTGTTCGGCCGGGCCGTGTCACCGGAATCCGGTCCGCTCTGCGACTGGGAACCCGCCGAGCCCGACTCGGACCCTTCGGAACTGTCGGGCATGACCGGTTCGGCGCCGTGGGCCCTGAAGGCCTCCTTGAACTGCTCGGCGCGGTCCCCGAGGATCGGCTGCACCGTCTCGTCCATCTGCTGAGCCGCCCGCTGCGTGGCCTCGCGGATGGTGCCGATGATCGACTGCTGCAACGCGCCGTGGGACTGGCGCATCGCGCCCGCGCTCAGCTGGAGGTCGAGGACGGCGCCGGAGGGGGCGACGGTGACCGCGACCGCGCCGTCCTGGCTGCGAGCCTCGCCCCTGAGCTCGCTCATCTTGTCCTTGACCTGCGCGGCCTCGGCCGCCTGCTGCTCGAATCGCTGCATCATCTGTTGGATGCGCTCGTTCGGATCCGGCACTGTCCCCTCCCGCAAAGCTGATCATCGCGATCGAGCTCACCATAGCGAAGGAGGGGCACTCGGTGGGGCTGTTCGGGGAAACGCGACAGAGGCGTTCGCATTCGCGAGCGTCGTGGCGAACATGTCCGTTTTCGCAGGGAGTCGGCCGAGCGGCACGGAGAAGCGAAGCCCTCTTGTATCTATGGCGTATCTAACCTATGGTCTGCGTTACATCGAGACGAGTTATTTCGCATAGTGGAACCGACTCCTACGGCGAGGGAGGCTGATCATGCAGCCGGCCAGCACCGCCAACCAGACCGAGGCGGAGACCGCGCCCACCGATCTGGAGGGACTGATCGGGCGGTTCCGGGAGGCGCTCGCGCCGGAGTCGGTGATCACCGACCCGCAGCGGTTGCGAACCTACGAGTGCGACGGCCTGGCCAGCTACCGGGTGGTGCCCGCCGTGGTCGTGCTTCCCGAGAACGCCGACCAGGTCGGCGAGATCGTCGCGGCCTGCGCGGAGTACGGGATCGCCTTCGTGGCGCGGGGATCCGGCACCGGCCTGTCCGCCGGGGCGCTCCCGCGGTCCGACGGAGTCCTGATCGTCACCTCCAGGATGCGACGCATCCTGGAGGTCGACGTGGCCAACGAGCGAGCCGTCGTCGAACCCGGCGTGATCAACCTCGACGTCACCAAGGCGGCAGCGCCCCACGGCTACTACTTCGCCCCGGATCCCTCCAGCCAGCAGGTGTGCTCGGTCGGCGGCAACGTCGCCGAGAACTCCGGCGGTGCGCACTGCCTGAAGTACGGGTTCACCAGTAACCACGTGCTGGCCCTGGAGGTGGTCACGCCCGACGGCGATACGGTCGAACTCGGTGGTCGCGCCCGTGACGTGCCGGGCTACGACCTGATGGGTGCCTTCGTCGGCAGCGAGGGCACGTTGGGCGTGGTGACCAAGATCGTCGTCCGGCTGCTGCGCGCGCCGGAGTCGGTGCAGACGCTGCTGGCCGGTTTCCCCTCCACCGACGAGGCCGGGGGCGCCGTGTCCAAGATCATCGCCGAGGGCATCACCCCCGCCGCGATCGAGATGATGGACGCCCTGTCCATCGAGGCCGCCGAGCAGGCGGTCCGGTGCGGCTATCCCGAGGGAGCGGGAGCCGTGCTGGTCGTCGAACTGGACGGTCCCGCTCCCGAGGTCGAGCACACCTTCGCCGAGGTGCAGCGGCACTGTCGCGACCACGGGGCTTTCGAGGTCCGGGTGGCCGCCGACGACGCCGAACGCGCCATGATCTGGAAGGGCCGCAAGTCGGCCTTCGCCGCCGTGGGACGCATCAGTCCCGACTACATCGTGCAGGACGGCGTGATTCCCCGGACCGCGTTGCCCGAGGTGCTGACCAGGATCAGCGCGCTGTCGGCGGAATCCGGCGTTCGGGTCGCCAACGTCTTCCACGCCGGTGACGGCAACCTGCACCCGCTGGTGCTGTTCGACGGTTCCGAACCGGGTGCGGTCGAGCGCGCCGAGGAGGTCTCCGGTTCGATCCTGGACGTGTGCCTGGCCCACGGCGGCTCGATCACGGGGGAGCACGGGGTCGGCGCCGACAAGGTCAAGTACATGGGCCGGATGTTCACCGAGCAGGACCTGGACACCATGCAGCGGGTGCGCTGCGCCTTCGATCCGGACAACCGCTGCAACCCGGGCAAGGTATTCCCCACGCCCCGGTTGTGCGGGGAGGCCCCGGGGCAGCGTCGCGGCGTGCACCCACTCACCGAGGCGGGATTGGCGGATCAGTTCTGATGACGACGAGTACCGGGGACGCGGTCAGGGGCGCGCTGACCGGAGCGATCGGCTCCGAGCGAGTCCGTGACGCTGAGGAGGGCGACACCGTCGGCGGAGTGCGCCCCCGCTGGGTGGCCTCCGTGGCGACCACCGAGCAGGCGGCCTCCGCCATGAGCGCGGCGGCCGAGCACGGCCTGCGCGTGGTCCCGCGCGGTTCCGGCAGCAAGATCGACTGGGGTGCGCCGCCCGAGGCGGTGGATCTGGTGCTGGACCTGTCGCAGGCCGGCGGTGTCCTCGAACACGCGGCGGGGGACCTGGTCCTGCACGCGCGGGCGGGCACGCCCCTCGACGAGGTGCGGCGGGTGGCCGCCGACGCCGGGCAGCAACTGTCGATCGACCAGCCCCTGCCCACGGCCACCGTCGGCGGCGTGATCGCCACCGGCACGACCGGACCCGGCCGCCACCTGTACGGCGCGGTGCGCGACCTGCTCATCGGCATCACCGTGGTGCGTCCGGACGGCGTGGTGACCATCTCCGGCGGCAAGGTCGTCAAGAACGTGGCCGGCTACGACCTGGGCAAGCTCTACACCGGTTCCCACGGCACGCTCGGCGTGATCACCGAAGCGATCTTCCGGCTGCATCCCGTGGCCGAGCAGCACCGGTGGATCTCGGTGACCCTGGACGAGCCCGCGGCCGCGGGGGAGGCCGTCCGGGTGGTGCGGAGTTCGCAGGCGATGCCCACCGCCGTGGAGCTGGAGCGTGCCGGGACGACCGGGCCGATCACGGTCTGCGCGCAGATCGAGGGACGTCCCGGTGCCACCCACCAGCGGGCGCTCGAGCTGTCCGAGGTGCTCGGATCGGCCGTCGGTGTCACCGGTGAGGTCCTGGACACCGCCCCCGAGTGGTGGGGCGAGTACCCGTTCGACGGGGACACGGGGTTGCGACTGGGGGTCGAACCCTCCGCCGTCGCGGCGCTGCTCACCGGTGCGCAGCAGGCGGCGCAGCGCCGCGGTGTGACACTGCGGACGCGCGGTTCGGTCGGGCTCGGCCTCGTCCACGCCGCCATCCCGGAAGAAGTGCCGCCTGCCACCGTCGCCGAGTTGGTGGGTGAGCTGCGTGCCGCCGCCGCCGAGCACCACGGCTACGGCGTGGTGCTGCGCGCCCCGCGCGCGGTGCTGGCGTCGGTGGATCCGTGGGGGCCGATCCCGGCGGGGGTCCTGACGTTGATGCGCCGCACGAAAGACCAGTTCGACCCCGAGCACCGCCTGTCGCCGGGTCGGTTCGTTGGAGGAATCCGTTGACCGAGAATCCCATCCAGTCGGCATCCGAGGGCGCCTTCGACGCCTTTCACACGCCGCAACGCGAGCTCGTCGACGACTGCGTCCACTGTGGTTTCTGCCTGCCGGCCTGCCCCACCTACGAGCTGTGGGGCGAGGAGATGGACTCCCCGCGCGGGCGGATCCACCTGATGGAAAGCGGTCTCGACGGCGAGCCGTTGTCGGGGAGCATGGTCGAGCACTTCGACAACTGCCTGGGCTGCATGGCCTGCGTGACCGCCTGCCCGTCGGGAGTGGACTACGGATCCCTGATCACTCAGACCAGGGCGCAGGTCGAGCGCAGGCACCAGCGCGGCTTCTGGGAGCGGATGCTGCGGAGCACGATCTTCGCGCTGTTCCCGTACCCGCGCCGCCTCCGCGCCCTGCGTGGTCCGCTGGCGCTGTACCAGCGGTCGGGAATGGCCGAGCTGCTGAAGCGCTCCGGGCTGCTCGCGAAGTTGCCCCCGCACATGCGGACCATGGAATCGTTGGCTCCACCGGTCCGGCGCGCGCCCAAGCTCCCCGAACGCGTGAAGGCACGTGGGCAGCGCCGGGCCGTGGTCGGCATGGTGACGGGGTGCGTGCAGAGCGCCTTCTTCCCGGACGTCAACGCCGCGACCGCACGCGTGCTGGCCTCCGAGGGCTGCGACGTGGTGATCCCGCCCGCCCAGGGGTGCTGCGGTGCGCTCAGCGAGCACTCCGGGCGGGAGGCCGAGGCCGTGAAGTTCGCTCGCGGGCTGCTGGACAAGCTCCACGCCGCCGACGTCGACTACGTCGTGATCAATTCCGCTGGTTGCGGTTCGACCCTCAAGGAATATCCCCGACTGTTGGCCGACGATCCCGACTACGCCGCGCGCGCCGAGCACTTCTCGGAGCGGGTGCGCGATGTCTCCGAGCTGCTGGACGAGCTCGGAACCGTCGCCGAACGTCATCCGCTGCCCGGCAGGATCGCTTATCACGACGCCTGCCACCTCAGCCACGGCCAGGGAATCCGGTCGGCCCCCCGAGCCCTGCTGCGCGAGATCCCCGAGCTCGAACTCAGCGAGATCAACCGTGGTGACATCTGCTGCGGTTCGGCCGGTGTCTACAACCTGTTGCAGCCGCAGGCGGCCGGTCAGCTCGGAGACCGCAAGGCCGAGAACGTCGCCGACACCGGCGCCGACCTGCTGATCACCGCGAATCCGGGGTGTTCGATGCAGATTCGCACCGCGCTGGAGCGCCGTGGCGAGTCGATGCCGATGGCCCACACGGTGGAGGTGCTGGACGCGTCGATTCGCGGAACGGGTGTGAAGTCCTTGTCAGAACGCTGAATCCTCGCGTTTCATGGGGGAACTTTCGCCCGCCGAAACCACGCCACGATCGGGTGGTTATCACTGACGTAGACCTTCCACGATGGAGGGATTGTTGTACCAACAGGTTCTGGACCCGTTACTCGGTTCTCTCGGGTGGAGTGCCCTGGCTTCGGCGCTGCCGCTGGTGGTGCTGTTCGCTTTGCTGGGAATCGTTCGAATGACCGCGTGGAAGGCTTCGCTGCTGGCGTTGGCGGTCGCATTGCTGGTCGCCGTGGTCGTTTATCCGATGCCGGCGGGGCAGGCGTTGTTGTCGGCGACGCTGGGCGCGGCCTTCGGGTTCTTCCCGATTCTGTGGATCGTCATCAACGCACTCTGGATCTACAACATGACCGTGACCACCGGCGACTTCGACGTGCTGCAACGCTCGTTCGCACGGGTCAGCCGGGACCGCCGGATCCAGGCGGTGATCATCGCGTTCTGCTTCGGGGCGTTGCTGGAAGCCCTGGCCGGATTCGGTACACCGGTGGCGATCACCACGGTCATGCTGCTGTCCCTGGGATTCCGCCCGCTCACGGCCGCCGTGGTCTCGCTGGTGGCCAACACCGCTCCCGTGGCCTACGGTGCGCTGGCCTCGCCCATGGTGACGCTGGCCAGCGTCACCGGACTGCCGTTGAGCGAGCTCGGTGCGATGACCGGGAGGCAGACGCCGGTGCTGGCGCTGATCGTGCCGATCGTGCTCGTGGGCATCATCGACGGGATGCGCGGTGTCCGTCAGACGCTGCCGGCCACGCTGATGTGCGGAACGACCTTCGCGGTCGCTCAGTTCGTCGCCTCGAACTACATCTCCGTGCCGCTGACCGACATCATCGCCGCCTTGCTGGCCGCGGGGACGACGGTGCTGCTGCTGCGGGTCTGGACACCGCGCGGTATCGACGCGGACGACGCGGACGACGCGGACAGCGCCGCGGCAGCGCCGGGGGCGATGTCGGCAGGCGACGATCGCGGCGCGGTGCTGCGTGCTTACGCGCCCTACGGCATCATCATCGCGGTGTTCGTCGCGGCGCAGATCAAACCGATCGCCGCTGCGCTGGACTCGGTGACCGTGGCGTTCGACTGGCCGGGACTGGACATCCGCGGACCCGGTGGGCAGGCGTTGTCGCTGGTCGAGTTCGAGTTCGACTGGTTGGCCAGCGCCGGGTCGCTGCTGCTGATCGCGGGACTGCTGTCGATTCTCGCGATCGGGATCCGGCCCCGGACCGCGCTGTCCCGGTACCTGGGGACCTACGTGCAGCTGACCTGGCCGATCGTGACGGTCATGTCGGTACTGGCGATCGCCTACGTCATGAACGCCTCCGGGCAGACCGCGACGCTGGGCAACTGGCTGGCGGCCACCGGCGGTCTGTTCGCGTTGCTCTCACCGATCCTCGGGTGGCTCGGCGTGGCCGTGACCGGTTCGGACACCTCGTCGAACTCGCTGTTCGGAGCGTTGCAGGTGACCGCCGCCAACAAGGCCGGACTGGATCCGGTGCTCATGGCGGCGGCGAACAGCTCGGGCGGCGTGCTGGGCAAGATGGTCTCCCCGCAGAATCTCGCCATCGCCGCCGGTGCCGTGGGAATGGCCGGGCGAGAGGGTGACATCTTCCGGCGGGTACTGCCGTGGAGCCTGCTTTTCCTGCTGCTCATGTGCGCGCTCGTCTTCCTGCAGTCCACCCCGGTGCTGAGCTGGACGGTGGTCTGATTCCGCGGTGGTGAACGGACCGTTGAGGCGGTGTGAGTGCCAAAACGGTCCGTTCACCCTTTGGGACGGTGCTGGGGGGCGAGGCCGAACACGGGCAGGCACTCGTCCACTCCCCGCATGGACACGTTGGTCGTGGGCCGGTTCGCGTGCCACTGCTCGGTGGTGAGCCGAAGCCCCTGCCAGACCACCGCCCGGTCCTGCTCGTCGGCGTGATCGGCTCCGTGCGTGCGGTAGCCGAACTTTCGCAGCACCAACTGCGCGGGTGTGTTGTCCTTCCGGGTCTCGGCCAGCGCCTGCGTCGTCCGCAGCCCCTCGAACGCGAAATGCAGCACCATCGTGTGCGCCAGGGTGCACAGTCCCGTGCCCCGCCGGCTGTGGTGCGTCCACATCCTCGTTTCTATCGCCCCGTGTCGTGCGAAGTCGGCGGCTCGGACGTTCTGGATCCCCACGGGACGCCCCTGCTCGAACATCGCCAGGTCCAGGGACCAGCGCTCCGGCGTCCAGGTCCCCCAGGAGTGCCAGTGGTGCTGGAGCGTTCGCCTGCCCCGCTCCGCCGGTGTGTCGTGCCGCCCGGCCAGCGGGGGAACCGCGGGGTCGTAATCCTCGGTGGAGGCCAGCGCGGCGAGCTCGTGTAGTTCGCCCTCCGTCGGGAGGCGGAGTTCCAGGCGGGTCGTGACCAGGGTGAGTTTCCGCAGCGGCCAGCACGAAAGTGAATATTCCTCGTTTTGTGAATCGAAATGAAACCTCTTCATGGATCGTGGATTTTACCGGGTTCGAAGTTCGCGCTGAAGAGTTCTTCGGGGGTTTCATTTGAACGTGGCGCATACGGAAAGTAGTCATGTGCGCATTGCGGGTTGGCTGCGTCCGCAAAAGAGTGATCCGGTGTCGGATCCATTGATCGAGCGGAGTTCTGCTGGCTCAATCAGCAGCGTCCGATTCGCGACTCGTGAAAGGAGGTGACAATCATGCGTACCTTCGCAATCCAGGCCCGGCCAGTCGTCCGGCAGGACAGGAAGGCAAGCCGCTTCTTCTGGGTCTGGCAGCACAGCTGATCCCCCTCGCAGGGGGCTCGGTTCCCTCGGGAGGCGAGCCCCCGGGCAGGTGAGTACAGAATCGTTGACGAACGTATCGCGCTTGGAGTACGGATGCGACTTCGCCGTTCCCGTGGCCTCGTCTGCTACTGGCACGCGGGCTCCTTCATCGCCCACGCCTACCCGCACGGCGCCCCCACGGCGTTGCACCCGGCGGCGACGGAGGTCCTGTCCGCCTTCGGAGACTGGACCGACCCCGCCGAGGTCAACAAGGCTCTCGAGCACCTCACGGCGGAGACCGTCGACGAGGCGGTGGAGGCACTGCGCGAAGCAGGTCTGCTGCTGGCCGAGGACACGGAACAAGCCTCGAGGGACGATCGTTTCGCGCGCCAGTGGGGTCCGTGGGATCCCGAGGCGTCCTTCTTCCACTACGCCACCCAGGACGTCCCCTATCCGGACGAGGAAGCTCAAGCACAGGAAACGGAACAGGAGTCGCCGGCCCTGTTCGAGTTGTTCACCGAGTATTCCGAGGCCGATCGGATATTTCTGCCCCGCCCGCTGTCCACGGACCTGCGCGCTCCTTACGACCAGGTGCTCCACGGGCGCCGCACGCACCGCGACTTCACCGAGGACCCGGTACCGCTGTCCACCCTGGCCACTCTGCTGTCCACCACGTTCGGCCCCACGGACTTCGTCGACTGCGGCCGCTGCGCCCTGTTCCGGCGCACCAGCCCCGCCGGTGGTGCCCGCCAGGAGCTCGACGCCTACCTGGCGATCCGCAACGTGGCCGGTGTCGAGCCCGGGACGTACCACTACAACCTCCGCGAACACTCGCTGGAGCTGCTGTCCGAGGGGTTCACCTCGGAGGAGGGCGCGCACCTGTGCGCGGACCAGGACTGGGCGGGTGGTGCCGCGTTCCTGGTCGTGCTCTCGGCCGTGGTCGACCGGATGCTCAGCAAGTACCCGACCCCGCGCTGCTATCGGGTGGTGCTGATCAACGCCGGGCACCTCGGCCAGACGTTCGCCCTCACCGCCACCGCGCTGGGACTCGGTCCGGCCCAGACCGGCGCCTTCCACGACACGCCCGTGGCCGATCGGCTGGGCCTGGACAACGTGGGGCGAATCCCGTTGTACGTGCTGGCGGCGGGTTATCCCCATCCCGAGCCGCAGGACGCTCCGCCGCCAGCCGAACTGGACACCTTCCGGCGCACCACCTTGAACGGCTGAGCGCGACGCCCCGGCCGAAGCCGGGGCGTCGTCGTGCATCGGTTCACCCGACTGCTCGCTCACGCGATGGCGTCGTGCCAGACCGAGCACGAGTCGGGCGCCCACTGCACGTTGACGCAGACCTGGTACCGCACCGTCTGACCCTCCTTGAAGTTGTGGTCGTAGGTGATGTCGCGGCCGGAACCTCCGGTGAAGTCGTGCCGACCACTGGGGCCCTGCTCCACCTCGTACTTGAGGAAGACGGCGTGACTGTCGCCCGCGGTGTCCTCGAGCGTGAATTTGTCGCCCTTGTGCTTGAAGCAGGCCTTGGCGGCGCCGTCGACGCTCGCGCAGTCGTTCGTACCGGCGAAGGCCGCCGGGGCGCCGATCCCCACGGCCATCACGACCCCCATCGCGACGGACGCTGCCTTGGCCGTTGCGACGATACCTCGGTTCGACATCGGATCTCTCCTCGTCCTCTCGTCGTCCCGGTTCCTCCTCCGGGACGAACCGCCGTGCGTTTGTTCTGAAATCCCTCACGGTGGAAATCCGTTCCGGCGGTGCGGAACAAACGTTAGGCAGGGATTCGGCGGCCGGGAAGGCGTTGCGCGTCCGTTGGTCGTCCGCCGGACACCGGACGGACAAAGCTCTTTTGTCCAGCGCTGTGACCAGCGATGTCGATTGTCCGGCGGATATTCGCCGAAACGTCCGTGCGCGGGTGCCGGGTGTGTGGATCGGAGCTTGGTTCCCGTTCCCCCGAACGGGTTCTCGTCATGGAAACCCCTGTCCCGGCACGCGCTCGCCGCTAGTGTCGATCACCAGACGAGGGGAGAACCGTGGAGGATCAGTTCGACGGTCTCGCGGGTGAGGATCCGGCGAAACCAGGTAGGAAGGCACGACCGCCCGCCCCGGACGAGGGGCCGTGCGCGGCGCTGGCCCACGAGCTGTGGTCGCTCAAGCGCCGGGCCGGTGATCCGTCCTTCGCGACGATGTGCACCAAGCTGGGCGCGGCCGCGTCCCGATCGTCGCTGGCCGCGGCGACCCGGGGCACCACGCTGCCGAGCTGGGAGACGACGTGGGAGTTCGTGCGGGTTCTCGACGTGGAGCGACTCGGCACCGATCCCGCCACCGCCGAGCGGCTGTGGCGGGATCGGTGGACGGCGGCGCGGGACGCCGCCAGGGTCGGTCCCGAGCCGGTCGCGTCCGAAGTGGCTCCGGCTCCCGCGCCCTCCGAAACCGGTCCGGCACCGGTCGCGCCCGAAACCGCTCCGGGCGGGTACGTCCCGGCCGGGTCCGGTTGGTTCGCGCGGCCGCGCGTCATAGCGACCACGACCGCGGGGGCGCTGGTCCTCGGGCTGGCGGTGCTCGGTATGAGCCGGCTGGTTCCCCCCTCCGGGCCGGCCCCTTCATCCGATGACCCGGACCTCAGCTCCACTCTCGTCGACGAGACGTACGAGGACGGCACGCACGTGGCCACCGGAGAGCGCTTCACCAAGAGCTGGATACTGCGCAATCTCGGGACGAGGAGATGGGAGGGCCGGTGGTTGACCCGGATCAACTCGACTCCCTGCTCCGCGCCGAAGAGGGTGCGCGTCCCGGACACCGAGCCGGGGAGGGTCGTCACCATCTCCGTGGAGGTCACAGCGAGCCCGCGGCCCGCTTACTGCAAGAGCTACTGGAAGATGACCAACTCCCGGGGAGAGTTCCTGCTGCCGAACCAGAAGCCCGTGTACTTCGAGATCATCGTCGACGCGCCTCAGTAGGGCCCGGTTGCCGTCCCCGTCTCGCTGGGGAAGTCTCGTCGCCACCGGTCATTGACTATGACAGTTCTGGTGTCACACTCTAAGTGGAGTACCTGCCGCAACGAGGAGGCACGTCGCCCATGTCCGAGGCGTTCGTCTACGACGCGATCCGCACTCCGCGCGGTCGCGGCAAGAAAACCGGGTCACTGTACGGGACCAAACCGATCGACCTGGTCGTCGACCTCATCCACGAGCTCCGCCGTCGCCATCCCGAGTTGGACCCCGAGGTGATCGACGACGTCGTGCTCGGCGTGGTCTCGCCCGTCTCCGACCAGGGCTCGGACATCGCCAAGACCGCCGCGCTGGCGGCCGGGCTGCCGAACACCGTCAGCGGCGTCCAGCTCAACCGCTTCTGCGCTTCCGGCCTCGAAGCCGTGAACACGGCCGCCCAGAAGGTGCGTTCGGGCTGGGAGGACGTCGTGCTGGCCGGCGGCGTGGAGTCCATGTCCCGCGTTCCGCTGGGCACCGACGGCGGGGCCTGGGCGATGGACCCCGAGACCAACCTGGACACCTCCTTCGTCCCGCAGGGCATCGGCGCCGACCTCATCGCCACCATGGAGGGCTTCGACCGCGAGACGGTGGACGCCTTCGCCGCCGAGTCGCAGACCCGCGCCGCCAAGGCCTGGGCCGACGGCCGCTTCTCCGACTCCGTCATGCCCGTCACCGACCGCAACGGGCTGTCCGTGCTGGAGCAGGACGAACACATCCGCGGCAACACCACGGTGGACAAGCTCGGTGAGCTGCAACCCTCCTTCGCCGGGATCGGCGACGTGGGCGGCTTCGACGCCGTCACGCTGCAGAAGTACCACTGGGTGGAAAGCATCGACCACGTGCACACCCCGGGCAACTCCTCCGGCATCGTCGACGGTGCCGCGTTGACCCTGGTCGGCGGTGAGAGCTTCGGCGACCGCACCGGCATGCGTCCGCGCGCCCGGGTCGTCGCCGCCGCGCTCAGCGGTGGTGACCCGACCATCATGCTGACGGGCCCCGGTCCCGCCGTGCGCAAGGCGCTGTCCAAGGCGTCCATGACGATCGACGAGATCGACCTGGTGGAGATCAACGAGGCCTTCGCCGCCGTCCCGCTGAAGTTCATGAAGGACTTCGGGGTGCCGCACGAGAAGGTGAACGTCAACGGTGGTGCCATCGCGATGGGGCACCCGCTCGGCGCCACCGGAGCCATGATCCTCGGCACGCTCGTCGACGAGCTGGAACGTCGTCAGCAGCGCTACGGGCTGGCCACCCTGTGCATCGGTGGAGGCATGGGAATCGCCACCATCGTCGAGCGAACCTGATCAGTGTTGGGGCCTGCGCAGGTGGTTGCTGAACCGCCGCCTCATTTGGCGCCTTGCCGTGTCGGAGGCCACCTCGGGTGGCCGCCTACATCACGTGGCCTTCCGCCGTGGGATGCATCCAAACGAGACGGCGGAGCTGGGTCCCTTGCTCAGGCTGATCACCCGCGCGGAACGACCAAGAGCAAAAGAAAATCGCCCGCAGGCCCGCGATCCATTCCTCAGCCCCCAGTCTCCGAAGGACACCGAATTCATGAGCGACCAGAGCACCATTCGCTGGACTGATCGCGACGC
This sequence comes from Halosaccharopolyspora lacisalsi, assembly GCF_014137975.1. Taxonomy (GTDB): domain Bacteria; phylum Actinomycetota; class Actinomycetes; order Mycobacteriales; family Pseudonocardiaceae; genus Halosaccharopolyspora; species Halosaccharopolyspora lacisalsi. Next base: position 110,840 of record NZ_JACGWZ010000003.1, read on the forward strand.
CGACGGCATCGTCGTGCTCACCCTGGACGATCCCCAGCAGCAGGCCAACACCATGAACGAGCGCTACCTGCGCTCGATGGAGCAGACCCTGCAGCGACTCGAGGACGAGCGCGACCGGATCACCGGTGTCGTGCTCACCTCGGCGAAGAAGACCTTCTTCGCCGGGGGCGACCTGCGCGAGCTGATCCGGGCGCGGCCCGACAACGTCACCGAGGTCGCCGAGACCAGCACCAAGGCCAAGGAGCAGCTGCGGCGCCTGGAAACGCTGGGTGTTCCGGTCGTCGCCGCGCTGAACGGGACCGCGCTGGGCGGCGGCCTCGAAATCGCCCTCGGGTGCCACCACCGGATCGCGGTGGACGGTTCGGGGGTGCGCTTCGGTTTTCCCGAGGTGAGCCTCGGTCTGCTGCCCGGTGCCGGTGGCGTCGTGCGCACCGTGCGGCTGCTCGGCATCGCCGACGCGCTGTTGCAGGTGCTCACCCAGGGGCAGCGGCTGCGCCCGGGCAAGGCCGAGGAGCTCGGCCTCGTCGACGAGCTCGTCGACGACACCGATCAGCTGCTCTCCCGCGCCAAGGCGTGGATCAAGGCCAATCCGGAGGCCGACCAGCCGTGGGACCGCAAGGGGTACAGGATTCCCGGTGGGACCCCCTCGGACCCGAAGTTCGCCGCCAACCTCCCCGCCTTCCCCGCGAACCTGAAGAAGCAGCTCAAGGGTGCGCCGTTGCCCGCCCCCCGCAACATCATGTGCGCTGCGGTGGAGGGTGCGCAGGTCGATGTGGACACCGCGCTGACCATCGAGGGCCGCTACTTCCTGGAGCTGCTCTGCGGTCAGACCTCGAAGAACATGAGCAAGGCGTTCTTCTTCGACCTGGAACACGTCAACTCCGGCGGCAGCCGCCCGGGCGGGGTGCCGCAGTGGCAGGCGAGCAAGGTCGCGGTGCTCGGCGGCGGCATGATGGGTGGCGGCATCGCCCACGTGTGCGCCAAGGCGGGGATGGAGGTGGTGCTCAAGGACATCTCCGTCGACGCCGCCACCAAGGGCAAGGACTACTCGCGCAAGGTGCTCGACAAGGCGGTCTCCAAGGGCCGCTCCAGCGAGTCGCAGCGTGACGAGGTGCTGTCCCGGATCACTCCCACCGACCGGGCCGACGATCTCGCCGGGTGCGATCTGGTCATCGAGGCCGTCTTCGAGGACACGAAGGTCAAGCACCAGGTCTACGCCGAGGCGGAGGAGGTCATCGCCGCGGACGCGCTGATCACGTCGAACACCTCGACCCTGCCGATCACCGGTCTGGCCGAGGGGGTCGGCAGGAGTGCCGACTTCATCGGTCTGCACTTCTTCTCGCCGGTGGACAAGATGCCGCTGGTGGAGATCATTCGTGGCGAGCGGACCGGAGACGAGGCGTTGGCCCGTGCCTTCGACGTGGTGCGTCAGATCAACAAGACGCCGATCGTGGTCAACGACAGCCGGGGCTTCTTCACCAGCAGGGTCATCGGCACCTTCCTCAACGAGGGAGTGGCGATGCTGTCCGAGGGGGTGCACGCGGCCTCGATCGAGCAGGCCTCGGCGCAGGCGGGCTTCCCCGCTCCCGTCCTCCAGCTCTTCGACGAGCTCACCCTGACGCTGCCGCGCAAGATCAGGGAGGAGACCAGGCAGGCTGTCGAGGCCGCGGGCGAGGTCTGGACCCCGCATCCGGCCGACGAGGTGCTGGACCGCATGGTCGAGGAGTTCGGCCGCAAGGGGCGTTCCGGCGGTGCCGGCTTCTACGAGTACACCGACGGCCAGCGTGCCGGACTGTGGTCGGGGCTGACCGAGCACTTCGGCGCAGGCAGCCGTGACCCGCAACAGGTGAACTTCGCCGATCTTCAGGAGCGCATGCTGTTCGTCGAGGCGCTGGAGACCGCGCGCTGCCTGGACGAGGGCGTCATCGAGTCGGTGCCCGACGCCAACATCGGTTCGATCTTCGGCATCGGCTTCCCGGCGTGGACCGGCGGTGTGGTGCAGTACATGAACGGCTACCCGGGCGGACTCGCCGGTTTCGTCCGGCGGTCGCGGGAGCTGGCCGCCGGGTACGGCTCGCGGTTCGAGCCCCCGCGCTCGTTGGTGCGCAGGGCCGAGTCCGGTGAGCTGTTCGCGCTGGGGGAGCCGGATGCCGAGGTGGTCTCGGCGGTAGCCGCCGCGTGACGACCCCGGTGGGCAGGTGTGTCGCCGGTCTCGCGCGGAACCGTGACCTCCGCGGTTTCGCGCGAGACCGTCCGCACCTCGTGCGAACCGGATCGCTTACGTCAGGCCGGGGGCGACCAGGGCCATGAGGTGCTCGGTGGCCTGGTCGGAGGTGATCTCCGGTCGTCGTTCCCGCCACATCGCCATGCGTTCGCAGGCGCCGATGATCGCCTCGGCGAACGCTTCGAGGCGCTGTTGGGACAGGTCGGGACGGGCCGTGCGCATCAACTCGGCCGTGAGTTCCACCTGCTGGCCCCGGATCGCCTCCAGCTCCGAGTTGATCGGGACGCTGAGTACCGCCGATTCGTTGCGCAGCAGGGCCCATGCCTGTTTGTGCTCGTCGCTGAACCGGAAGAACGCCAGCAGGCAGTCGTGCAGCAGCTGTTCGGCGTTGTCCGCGTCGCCCGCGGCCGCGGCGGTGCTGTCCAGGAGTTCGCGCTTGGCGCGCTCCAGGCAGGCCAGTAGCAGCCCGTCCTTGGAACCGAAGTACTCGTAGAGCATCGGTTTGGAGAGGCCGACGCGGTCGGCGATGTCGTCCATCGACGCGGCCTGGTATCCGCGGGTGGCGAAGACCTCCTCGGCGACCGCGAGGATCTGGCGCTCACGCTCGGCTCGGGAGAGCCGCTTACGAGGGGCGTCGGTGGTCCCCGAGGTGACTGTCCGCTCAACCTTCACGGTCTCGACTCTATCGCAGCGAAAACAGCCCTACCGAAAGTAATCTACTCATAGTAAGCTACTTGTTAGTAGGTTCACATCGGCGTCGAGTCGAGGAGGTTCGGTGATGGCGAAGAAGGTGCGCAACCGACGCGAATACCAGGCATCGGTGGTGATCGTCGGCACCGGGTTCTCCGGGTTGGGTACGGCGATCCGGCTGAAGCAGGCCGGTATCGACTTCATCGTGCTAGAAAAGGCCGAGTCGCTCGGCGGCACGTGGCGGGACAACACGTACCCGGGGTGCGCGTGCGACGTGCCCTCGCTGATGTACTCGTTCTCCTTCGAGCAGAATCCCGACTGGTCGCGCATGTTCGCCGGTCAGCAGGAGATCTCGGACTACCTGCGGCACTGCGCCGACAAGTACGGCGTGAACGAGCACATCCACTACGGTGTCGAGTTCACCGGTGCCGAGTGGGACGAGCGCGCGCACACCTGGCGGGTCAGCACCGCGGACGGAACGGGGTACGTGGGCAAGGCGCTGGTCTCCGGTATCGGCGCGCTGCACCTGCCGAGCTATCCGGATCTGTCCGGAGTGGAGAAGTTCGAGGGCGAGGTCTTCCACTCGGCGGACTGGAACCACGACTACGACCTCGAGGGCAAGCGGGTCGCCGTGGTGGGTACCGGGGCCAGCGCGATCCAGTTCGTCCCGCAGGTCGCGAAGGAGGCCGCGCGCCTGCACCTGTTCCAGCGCACGCCCCCGTGGATTCAGCCCAAACCGGACCGGCCCATCCCCGAGCGGTTGCAACGCTGGTTCCGGCGCTTCCCGCCGTTGCAGCGAGCCGCGAGGGCGGTGGTCTACTGGACCCTGGAGCTGCGCTCGGTCGCGGTGATCCAGCAGCCGAAGTTGCAGCGGATCTCCGAGAAGCTGGCCAAGTACTACATCCGCAGGACGGTCGAGGATCCCCGGGTGCGCGAGGCCGTGACCCCGGACTACTCCATGGGGTGCAAGCGGATCCTGCTCTCCAGCGACTACTACCCGGCGCTGAACAAGCCCAACGTGGACCTGCGCACCAGCGGTATCTCCGAGGTGCGTGAGCGTTCGGTGATCACCGGTGACGGCGAGGAGCACCCGGTGGACGCGATCATCTACGGTACCGGGTTCCACGTCACCGATGCCTTCGACCACCTCGAGATCGTCGGGCGCGACGGCCGCAAGCTCCGGGACGCCTGGCAGCACGGCATGGAAGCTCACCTGGGCATGACCGTCTCGGGCTTCCCGAACCTGTTCTTCCTGCTCGGGCCGAACACCGGGTTGGGGCACAACTCCGTGGTGTTCATGATCGAGTCGCAGATCAACTACGTGATGAGTTGTCTGCGCCCGCTGGTGCGCGGCGACATCGCGCAGCTCGACGTGCGACAGTCGGTCCAGGACGAGTTCAATCGCGGGATCCAGTCCGAGCTCGGCGAGTCGGTGTGGTCGACCGGGGGTTGCCAGAGCTGGTACCTGGACGCCAACGGGGTCAACCGCACCGTGTGGCCCGGATTCTCGTGGAAGTACTGGCTGCGCACTCGCAAGGCGGATCCGGCCGACTACGAGATCGAGGCCGCCTAAAGGTCGGATGAGGTTTCGCACTGGGGTTCGATACACTGTGTGTGTCACGATCAACATGGTTTCGTCGGACCCCGTCGCTTGCGGTTGTCGCTCGCGGCTGTCGCCCGTGGCCGGGGTGCGGCACCGTCCCACCGACCGGAGGGCACCGATGTCTCAGGCCCGCGCGCTCTCGTCCGAGGAGATCAACGGCCTGCGTGAGGAGTTGGCCGCTGGAACCACCCCCACGGTGTGGTTCACCGCCGCCGCGGTCGGTGTCGAACAGGGACGTTCCGGCAAGGTGACCGCGCTCGGTGAGCCCGCCGAGGGAGATTTCATCCAGGTACGGCCGGCGGGGTCCAAGGACGTCCTGTCGTTCTCCGCGGGTGAGGTCACCGTGGTCAAACCCGAACGCAAGGTCAAGAACTCCGGCGAGCGTTCCGCGAGCGATGTCAAGGCGAGTTCGGCGAAGCGGACGTCGGAGAAGTCGGAGGCGAAGTCCTCGGAGAAGTCGGAGGCGAAGACGTCGGGCAAGGCGGGGGCGAAGGCTTCGGAGAAGTCGGAGACGAAACCCTCGGGGAGCGCTGCCGACGGTGGCACGGCCGACTCCGGTAAGTCCGAGACGAAGTCGAGCGCCACGCGTTCCGGTGGCACCGCCAAGCGGAAGGCGGCCCAGCACGCGGGGGCGACTGTGACGCTGACCGCCGATGCGGAGGGCCAGTGGAGCGTCGAGGTCAACAACGGCAAGAAGCGGGTGCTGCGTCCCACCTCGGTGCCCGCCTCCGTCGTCGGCCAGGCGGCCAGGACCCTGCACGTCGACGTCGCCGATGCGGTGGAACCGATGCTGGAGGCTGCCCGCGAACAGCAGCGCAGCCGGATCGAACAATTGCAGCGCGAGCTCTCCGACGCCCAGCAGAAGCTGGACGAACTGGATCACTGACCAGTTCGATCACGACCGGGTTCACCGGTTACACTGAGCCGAGGCGGTACCTCCTATCCCCCTGGGGTACCGCCTTCTTCGTGTCGTGAACGCCTACGCCGTCCCCCGGCGCGCTCCGACGCTCCTACCGGAGGTCGCATGCCTTCCCGTGCCGCACCGCACGCGCGCGAGAGCGTGTTGCGCGACCGGTCCTTCCTGCTGTTGTTGGTGGCCACGCTCGGAGCCTTCTCCGGATACGTGTTGCTGCTGCCCGTGGTGCCGCTGTGGGCGGTGACCGGGGGCTCCGGCGAGGTCGCGGCCGGCGCGACCAACGGGGTGTTCATGCTGATCACGGTATTGACTCAACTGTTCATGCCGTGGTCGCTGCGCCGGGTCGACCACAGGGTCGCGCTGGGGGTGGGCACCTTGCTGATCGGTGTGCCCACTCCGCTGTTCGCGGTTTCCACCGAGCTCTGGCCCTTGCTGGCGGTCTCGGGAGTGCGGGGCGTCGGCTTCGGCATGTTGACGGTGACCGGCAGTGCTCTGGTGGCCGAGCTCGTGCCCGCCGCACAGCGCGGGCGGGCCACCGGGCTGTACGGACTCGCCGTGGGACTGCCCAACGCCGTGCTGCTGCCGGTCGGCGTGTGGTTGGCGAGATACGTGGGCTTCGAACTGCTGTTCTGGGTCGCGGGAGCCCTGCCCGTCGCCGCGGCAGGAGCTGCTTTCGGCATCGCGCGAGTACCCCGGCGCACCCCCGAAGCCGGACCCGGCCGTTCGTCCCCGTTCCCGGTGAGCCTGCTGTCGCCGTGGCTGGTGATGCTGGCGGTGTCGATCGCGGCCGGCGGCCTGGTCGCCTTCCTGCCACTGGCGGTGGCGGACGCGGTGAGCCCCGTCGCGCTGCTGGCTTTCGGAGTGGCCACGGTGGGATTCCGGTGGGTGGCCGGGCAGCTGGGCGATCGCTTCGGTTCGCGGTGGATCCCGCTTCCCTCCGCGGCGATAGCCTGCCTCGGCCTGGTCGTGGTGGCGCTGGCCGCGACCGGACCGGCCTGGGCGGCGGTGCCCGGAGCTCTCGGGCTCGGTGCCGGTTTCGGTGCCCTCCAGAACGCCACGCTGGTGTTGATGTTCGACCGCGCCGACTCGGCCACGGCGAGCACGGCGTGGAACATCGCTTACGACGCGGGAAACGGTCTGGGGTCGGTGGGTTTCGGGGCGGTGGTGGCCGCCGCCGACCACCCGACGACGTTCACCGCCGCGGCCGTGCTCGTGGCCTGCGGTGTCCCCGTGACCGTGGCGATCGCCCGGCGTCGTTCGTGACGTCGGCGGTGACCGGGTGGCTGCCTCGTTGCCGGAAAGAAGAATGTTTGATCCCGTGGTCGGGGTACTGTTTCCCTCGCGTGATCTCCGTTGCGGGGTCGATGTCGGGTGATTCGTGCTCCGGAAATGTTCCGTGAGCTTCCGGGGGGTGTCGGTTTACGGGGGTGCTTTTCGTCGTGCTGTTTTATTCGCCGCTCGGGGATATCAGTCCGGTGCGGGCGATTTCCTGGTAGTGGACGACGAGGCGTTTCCGGTGGAGGTCGAGTGCGTGCGAGCGAACGGGAAGGTTCTCGACCTGGTTCCGGCCTGCGTGGATCCGCTGCTCTAAGCGTTTCTCGTCGCATTGGTAGGCTGCGTGGTACTCGCCGTGCACTTCCGAGCGAAGAGCCGCGGATTTCGGCGGCGCCGAAAAACGGTAACGCGTGATTCGACGTCCGCGGAATCGTCGCCGAACATCCGGTGGCGGGCCGGTGACGATCGGCCCGGCCGCTCTGTCGGGTTCGTGCCCGCCGGGTAGCGTAGACGGCCGTGTGTATTTCCCTGTTACTGAGTCCGTTGTCGTGTGCCCGGACGCTCGCCGGTTCCTTGGAAGGATCGAGGTGTGCAGATGGCCCCTGAGCTGGGACGGTTGACCGCGCGTGAGATCTATGACCGCGTCCTCGTCGACGCTCGTTCCGAGCTGAACCGCACGGCCAGCGCTCTGGCCTTTTCCGGGGTCGCCGCCGGGCTGTTCATGGGGTTGACCGGTCTGGGGGTGGCCGGCGCGCTGGCGGCGTTGCCCGGTCCTGGAGGCGAGTTCATCGCCAAGCTCTTCTACCCACTGGGGTTCATCGCGGTGGTGATCGGCCGTGCCCAGCTGTTCACCGAGAACACCTTGTTCCCCGTCGTGCTCATACTGGAGGAGCGTCGCCATCTGATGGCCACGCTGCGGCTGTGGGCGGTCGTGTTCGTCGCCAACGTGATCGGTGCGTTGCTCTTCGCGGTGCTGGCGACCGTTACCGGGGCGCTGAAACCCGAGGTGCTCACCGAGCTGATGGAGCTGGGGACCACGGCCGTGGAGCAGCCGCTGCTTCGGGTCTTCAGCAGCGGTGTTCTCGGAGGTTTCCTGATCGCCCTGATGTCGTGGCTGGTCACCAGCGCCCAGCGCACGATCGGGCAGATCGCCGTGATCTGGTTGATCACCTTCCCGGTCGGCCTGCTGGGATTCGCCCACTGCATCGCCTCCAGCGGCTACATCCTGGGTGCGGTCCTCAGCGGGGCGACCTCCGTCGGGGCGTACGTGGTGTGGCTGCTGGTAGCCACCAGCGGCAACATCATCGGCGGCGTGTTCCTCGTCTCGTTGTTCAACTACGGTCAGGTCCGCGGTGGTTCCCAGCTGAACCGGCGCCGCGCGCGGCGCCTGGCCGAGAACGAGAGCGTGTTCCGCCGCCGCAGCGAGCAACTCTCACGGAGCCCGAAGCAGGGCGGTGAGGCCGAGGCCACCGCTCATTTCGTGTGCGAGTGCTCCAACGCCCAGTGCACCTCCGAGATCATGATGACCATCGAGCGGTACCGCCATCTGCGCAGCCACCCCCGATGGTTCGCGGTGGTCAGCGGGCACCAGTTCCCCGAGATCGAGCCCGTGGTCGAGGATCACCACGATTACTTGATCGTGGAGCGCAAGGGCAAGCGCGGCGAGCTGACACTGCGTCCGCGTCCTGCCCAAACGGCTTCGTGAAGAGGAGTCGGTGAGCCACTAGAATGCGGGGCGTGAACCGTAGCTTGCTGAGTCCGCGTTGGGTGTTGTTGCACCTGGTGTTTCTCGCGGCCTTCGGTGCCACGCTCTGGCTGGGCTGGTGGCAGTGGGAGAGTGCGCACGAGGCGGGCGGAAGCTTCCGCAATCTCGGTTACGCCCTGCAATGGCCGTTGTTCGGTGCGTTCGTGCTCTTCCTCTGGTACCAGGTGGCGCGCATGGACCAGCGGCCTCCGGAGGAGAGCTCCGGGGCCGCGGTCGAACACGACGAGGAGCCGGCCGCCGATGTCCGGCAGCGGCGGCGCCCCCTCGTACCGCCGCCTGCTCCGTCCGTGGATCCGGACGAGGACCCGGATCTGGCCGCCTACAACCGCTACCTCGCCGAGCTCAACGACCGCGACGAGCGCGGGTAGGGGGCCTTTCGGCAAAGCGGCGGAGCCGCTTTGCTCCTGTGCGCCGCAGGTTGACCATCGGCCCGCTGCAGGTGCTTCCGCGCGGAGTCCTCAGTTGATGGTGAGGTCACCGAAGTTCTGCCCCTGCACGAGCGTGCCGGTGACGGTGCCGGAGTTCTCGTTGACGACTCCGCCTTCGGTGGCGTTCAGCTCCCTGTGGATCGCCGCGCCCTCGGAGCGCAGCCGCCCGTCGAAGTCCGGGTCCGCGGTGGTGACCTGATCCAGTCGTTCGGCCAGCGCCTCCACCTTCGGGTGGTCGGCGGGACGGTCCTCGGCACCTTCCAGCGCGGCCTGCGTCCGGGGATCGTCCTGCGACTTGCGCCGCACCAGTTCGCGCACCTTCTCCAGCGCCTTGAGCCCCGCAGCGCCGAGTCCGGCGGCGGCCTGACCGGCCAGCGCGGCCGCGATGGATTCCAGGAACGGGTCGGTCATGATGCCTCCGTGGCTGAGATCGGCGCGCCGCGCCGGGACGTCGTCGAACTCTCAGTGTAGTGATTCCGACGCCGATGGTGGTCGAAAAGCCCGGGTTCGTTCGCCACGAAGCAGCGGCGATGCTCACACTGCGATGAGTAAGCCATCACGAAGTTCTCCCGGGCGAGTGTGGTATCAAACTAGTGACACATGGGGATCTCCGGCGGCCTTCGGACACGGCCGGTGAGCGATGTTCCCCAGCGGCGAAGCTCGGACTTCGCCGCTGCCCGACAGCGAGAACTAGGGATTGGGGCTGGTGTGCGCAGCGGGCTGCTGAAGCTCTTCGGACTGTGTGTTCTCTCGGGCGTGCTGGTGGCGAGTCTGGCCATGCCGATGGCCTTCGGCGCCGGCGCCTTCGTCAACGAGACGACCTCGGCGATGTCGAACATGTCGGCGACCATGGCCAAGGGGCAGATGCCGTTGACGACCAAGGTCACCGACCGCAACGGCAAGCCGCTGGCCTACTTCTACGACGACTACCGGATTCCGACTCCGAAGGAGCGCATCTCCCAGACCATGAAGGTCGCCATCACCGCGATCGAGGACAAGCGGTTCTGGGACCACCGGGGTGTGGACTGGCAGGGCACGATGCGCGCGATGGCGGCCAACATCAGCAGCGGTTCGGTGACCCAGGGCGCCTCCACCATCACCCAGCAGTACGTGAAGAACTACCGGGTGCACGTCCTGGCAGACAACGACGTCGAGCGGCAGGAGGCGCAGGCGACCACCGTCGCGCGCAAGCTGCGGGAGGCCCGGATCGCCGTCGAGCTCGAGCGCACCATGAGCAAGAAGGAGATCCTGGCCGGCTACCTGAACGTGGTGCCGTTCGGAAACCAGACCTTCGGGGTCGGTGCGGCCGCCCAGACCTACTTCGGCACGACCCCGGACAAGCTGTCCATCCCGCAGTCGGCGCTGCTCGCCGCGATCGTCAACGCTCCCGGGGCGCTGAACCCCAACACCAACCCGCAGGACGCGTTGCAGCGCCGCAACCTGGTCATCGATCTCATGGCCAGCCACTCCAACAGGTTCAGGATCTCCGAGGCCGCCGCCGAGCGGGCGAAGAAGCAACCGCTCGACGTGCTCTCCCCGCTGGGTCGCCCGCCGAACGGCTGCGTGACCATCGGGGACGGTGCCGCCAACGGCTTCTTCTGCAACTACGTGCTCGATTACTTGCGGCGGGCCGGCATCGACCGGGACAAGCTGGACGGCGGTGGCTACACCATCCGCACCACGATGAGTCGTGAGGACACCCAGGAGGCCAAGAAAGCGGCCGAGGCGCAGGTGCCGACTCGCACTCCGGGCATCGCCAACGCGATGGCAGTGGTCGAACCCGGCAAGGACAAGCACAAGGTGCGTGCGCTCGTCGCCAACCGCGACTACGGCAACGACGCGAGCAAGGGGCAGACGGCTCGCGACATCGTCAGCGATGTTCAGCCGTTCGGCGCCGGGTCGGTGTTCAAGATCTTCACGGCAGCGGCGGCCCTCAAGCAGGGCAAGAGCATCCACGACGTGATACCCGTGCCACCGACGTACTCGTCCACGAAGTACGGCAAACCGGGTGATCCGTACACGGTCGGCAACGCCGAAGGCGTGGCGCCCGGCCCCAGGACGTTGCAGGACGCCCTGGCGACCTCACCGAACACGGGCTTCATCATGCTCGAGGAGAAGGTCGGTGTCGACAATGTCGTGAACATGGCTTCCAAGCTCGGGCTGCGCCGGAGCTTGAACAAGACGGACGCCCAGGGAAAATCGCTGCAAAAGGGCGAAATGTCCGAGGCCGAGACCGTCAAGAAGTACGACTCCGGATCGTTCACCCTCGGGGTCTCGTCGGTGAGCGTGCTGGAGCTGTCCAACGTCATGGCCACGATCTCCAGTGGTGGCGTGTGGTGTCCTCCGACCCCGCTCGAGTCCGTGAAGGACCGCAACGGTGATCCGGTCCGGCTCCCGGAGGCGCCCTGTGAACAGGTGGTCTCGCCGCACGTCGCCGCCGCGTTGGCACAGGGGCTGGGCAAGGACCACCTGCCGGGCGGTACGTCCCACGCCGCGGCGAAGTCCTCCGGGTGGAACCGGCCGGTCATGGCCAAGACCGGAACCACCCAGCGCTACCACTCCGCCGCCTTCGTCGGGGCCACCCCGCAGATGGCCGGTGCGGTGCTGACGTTCACCAGCGGCAGTGATCTGGAGGGGATCTGCGTCGGCGGTCCCGGCAAGCCGCCCTACTTGTGCGGGGACAACGGTGGCAACCTCTACGGCGGGACGGTCCCGGGGCGTACCTGGTACAACGCCATGACCAAGATCCACGAGGGCTTGCCGGTGGCGCCGTTGCCCGGCATCCCTCCCCGGCCGTAGCTGTGTCGCCCGTGGGGGTTCACAACTTGGGGAGAGTTGTGGACCCCCACAGCGGTGTGACTGGTTATGCCCAGATGAGGTGGAGGGTGGGGTGGGCGCGGGCGAGGCGCTTGTGGGCGGTGGTGGCGTCGCGGAATCCGGTGTGGATGCTGCCGCCGGTTCCGATGAGGTCGGTGTGGTCGTCGTGGGCGATGCCCCAGTAGGCGACGACGCCGTCCTGGTACTCGCCGATCTCCTGGCACAGCGCGAAGACGGCCGGGGCGTTCTCGGTGACCATGTCCTGCAGCTCGGCCAGGAACTCCTCCCGCGTGGCCCAGGGGCGCCACTCGGATGCGGTGGTGTCGGTGTCGGTCATTGTCCCTCCTCGGGTCGGTGACTGCAATCTGGCTAACACGTTAATGGCTAACGGTTAGCATGAGAAAGCCACGATCGGGTGATCGTGGTGTTCGATCGCCGCTGAGAGAGACTGGTGCTCGTCTTGAGGAGGTGCGTGTGGCAGCGAGGACGGACCCGGCGTCACTGCGTCGACGAATCGGAGCGCAACTACGCCATGCGCGCACCGAAGCGGGCAGGACGACCAACGAGGCTGCTGAGGAGTTGGGGTGCTCGCGAGGGAAGATCAGCCAGATGGAGGCCGGTATGTACCGACTCCAGCATCGGGACGTGCGCGATCTGCTCAAGTTCTACGGTGTCGCGCAAGCTGAACTCAACCCGCTGGTGGAACAGGCCAAGCGTTCCGCTGAGCCAAGCTGGTGGGCACCCTATGCCGATGTCGTCGAAGATTGGTTCGCTTTCTTCCTGGGATCGGAAGGCGAGGCACTGCGGGAGTTCAACTACGAGCAGCTGGTCGTCCCCGGCTTGCTGCAAACCCAGGACTATGCGGCGGCGTTGACCTCGGCCAGTCGTAGCGTGGCTGCTCACGATCGAGAGAAGGTCGCCGCACTCCGTCTGGAACGCCAGCAGCGGCTTACCGACTCTGATCCTTTGGCTCTGCACGTGGTGATCGAGGAGTCCGTGCTTCGGCGTCCCATCGGAGGGAGGGACGTTCTCCTGGCGCAGCTTCGCCATCTCGCGACGATGGCGGCATTGCCTCATGTGGACGTGCAGGTCATGCCTACCGGTGTCGGTGCGCATTCCGGGATGGACGGCAAGTTCGTCCTGTTGGAGTTCGAGGATTTCAGTCCCGGAGTGTTCCTGGAGAGCCATCCCGTGCTCGGTGCTCGCTACGACGTCGAGGACCCGAAGCTGGCGGAGACCTATGCCTCAATCGCGAAAGCTCTTCGTGATGAAGCGCTCGATCAGCGACAATCGACCGAGCTCATCGAAAGTGTGATCGTTGACCTGGTGTAGAGGTGTGAAGTGCGAACTGTGCCCGTCACGGCGTGGAGGAAGTCGTCCCGCAGCATGAACCAGGGCAACTGCGTCGAGGTGGCGTTCGTGGCTGGTGGGGTGGCTCTGCGGGACTCGAAGGACCCGCACGGTCCCGTGTTGCAGGTGGACCGTCAGCGCTGGTCGGCGTTCTTGTCCCGACTGAACGAGTAAGCTCCGGGACGCACCTGGTACACCGCCATGACCAAGATTCACGAGAGTTTGCCGGTGGCGCCGCTGCCCGTCGACCACCCGGTGCGCGAGGTGCACCGGGTGGTCGTTTTCGCGGTTTCGGCGATTTCGCGGGCGGAATCAGGGGCGGCTGAGGCGCCGCACGCCCTTGCTGATGCCGGTGCTGTGCTCGGACGGGAACACCACCGGCAGTTGCCGAATCCCCACCAGCACCAGGACGAGCACGCCGAGCACGATCCACCCCGGCCAGCTCAGCAGCCCCTCCGTCACGTGCGAGACCGGCTGTCCCGCGCCGTTGAGCATGGCGGGTAGCCCCGCCGCGGCGCCGAGGAAGGTCTGCGCGATCACGGCCGGCCAGACGCTGCGCGTGGCCAGCCGCAGCCACCCGAGCAGGGTTCCCACCAGCGTGCAGTAGCAGATCATCATGATGAACGAGGCGACGACCGGCACCGTGGGGTAGTTGTAGCCCAGCACCAGCAGCGGGCTGTACCACAGTCCCCACAGCACACCGCTGACCAGGAACGCCGCCGGCTGCCCCAGCGGAAGCAACGCGCGCACCAGGTAACCGCGCCAGCCCCACTCCTGGCCGAGGGCGGGCAGGATGCCCAGCCAGCCGAGCAGGACGACATCGACGAGGACGTCCCGCACGGGAAAGCCCGTCCAGTCGTAGAGGGTGAAGGCGTAGCTGACCAGCAGCGCCAATATCGCGGCCAGCGGAGGGCCGAACCAGGCGAGCAGCGCGTGCGGCCACCACTTCCGGATGCCACCGGGATCGGTGAGCCCGGTTTCGCGCGGTGTCGACCGGGCGGGGCTGATCCACCGGGTGACCACGAAGGTCGCCACCGCCGGCACGAACATCATGCCCACGAGCAGAGCCGGCGCCCACTCCCAGGACAGGCCCCGACCGCTCAGCCACAGCGGCAGGGTCATCAACCAGGCCGGAAGGTAGGCGATCAGCACGAAGCCGACCACGCCGCGAACGTCCACTCTGCTGTACCCGCTGTTCATCGAAGACATTCTTACCAGTTCGCCGCGGTGTTGAGCAGGGACGTTCGCGGCACGGGTCGAATCAGCGCAGCGAACGACGAATTCGCTCGGTGGCTTCGACCGTGTTGCGCAGAGCCGCTTCGACCTCGGCGTAGCCGCGGGTCTTGAGCCCGCAGTCCGGATTGACCCACAGCCGCTCGACGGGTACCGAATTCAGCGCGGCACCCAGCAGCTGCTCGATCTCCTCCGCTCGTGGCACGCGCGGGGAGTGGATGTCGTAGACGCCGGGGCCGATACCCCGGGCGAACCCGACGGCGTTGAGGTCGTCGAGCACCTCCATCCGCGACCGGGCCGCCTCGATGCTCGTCACGTCGGCGTCGAGGGACACGATCGCGTCGATGATCTCGCCGAACTCCGAGTAGCACAGGTGGGTGTGGATCTGCGTGGTCTCGGAGCTGCCAGAGGTGGCGAGCCGGAACGCGTCCACGGCCCAGCTCAGGTACTCCGCGTGGTGCTCGGTCCGCAGCGGCAGCAGTTCCCGCAGGGCGGGCTCGTCGACCTGGATCACGCCGATCCCCGCGGCTTCCAGGTCGCTCACCTCGTCACGGATGGCCAGGGCGACCTGCTTGGCCGTGTCACCGAGCGGCTGGTCGTCGCGGACGAACGACCACGCCAGGATCGTGACGGGACCGGTCAGCATCCCCTTGACCGGCCTGTCGGTCATGCCCTGCGCCTTCTTCGCCCACTCCGTGGTGATCGGCTTCGGGCGGGAGACGTCGCCGAACAGGATCGGAGGCCGGACGCAACGGGAACCGTAGGACTGCACCCAGCCCTGCTCGGTGCTGACGAAGCCCTCCATGTTCTCGGAGAAGTACTGGACCATGTCGTTGCGCTCGGGCTCGCCGTGCACCAGCACGTCCAGGCCGATCTCCTCCTGGAGTCGGACGACCCGTTCGATCTCGTCGGTCATCCGCTGCTTGTAGGCGGTGCGATCGATGGTGCCGTCGCGCAGAGCCGCGCGCGCCTTGCGCACGTCGGTGGTCTGCGGGAACGAGCCGATCGTCGTGGTCGGCAGTGATGGCAACTTCAGGACGCGTTGCTGCGCCTCGCGGCGACTGGCGTACTCCGCACGTCGGAAGTCCCGCGGACGCAGCGCTTCCAGCCGGGAACGGACTCCCTCGTCGCGCAGGCGCTCCGACGTGCGTCGATCGGCCACGGGACTCCGCGCGGCGGTGAGGTCGTCGCGGACCCCGGCGCGGCCTTCGCTCAGGGCCCGACCCGCCACGACCACTTCGGAGACCTTCTGGCGGGCGAAGGCCAGCCACGGTTCGACCCGCGGGTCGATGTTCGTCTCGGCCGCGACGTCGTAGGGCACGTGCAGCAGGGAGCACGAGGTCGACACCGCCACGGCACCGGCCGCTCCCAGCAGGGTGGCGGCGGTGGACAGCACGGAGTCGAGATCGGCGCGCCAGATGTTGCGCCCGTCGATCAGTCCGGCCACCAGCGTCTTGTCCCGCAGCCCCCGCACCGTCGGCAACCGGTCCCGAACCGAGGTCCCCACCACGAGATCCACGCCGACGGCCTCGATCGGGGTCGCCGCCAGGACGTCGAGTGCTTCGCCCGGATCGCCGAAGTAGGTGGGTACGAACAGCTTCGGCCGTTCGGTGAGCTCACCGAGGGCGCGGTAGACCCGTCGGAGGTGTTCCAGGTCCTGCCGGGAACGGTCGGCGACGAAGGCGGGTTCGTCGAGCTGCACCCACTCGACTCCCCGCCGGTGCAGTTCACCCAGCAGCTCGGTGTACGCGGCGAGCAGGTCGTCGAGCCGGTCCAGCGGCCGGAACCGCTCCGGTGCGCCGTCGGCGCTCTTGGACAGCAGCAGGAAGGTCAGGGGTCCGACCAGCACGGGCCGCGTCGTCACGCCGAGCTCGGCCGCTTCCCGGTACTGCTCGATCGGGGTGCGGTCGGCCAGCCGGAACTCGGTGTCCGGCCCGATCTCCGGGACGAGGTAGTGGTAGTTGGTGTCGAACCACTTGGTCATCTCCAGCGGTGGCGTGGACTCCACACCCCGCGCCAGGGCGAAGTAGGTGTCCAGGGAATCCAGGCCCAACTCGGTGTAGCGCTCCGGGATCGCCCCGAAGGTCACCGCGGTGTCGAGGACCTGGTCGTAGTAGGAGAAGGTGTTGCCGGGCACCGAGGTCAGTCCCGCGTCGCGCAGTTCGAGCCAGGTCCCGGTTCGCAGCTCGCGGGCGACCTCGCGCAGTTCCGAAGCGCTGCTGCGTCCGGCCCAGTAGCTTTCCAGCGCGCGCTTGAGTTCGCGGCGCGGTCCGATGCGGGGGTATCCGAGTACGGTCGATCCGATGGTCACAGCTCTCTCCTCGCGAGCTCGTCGACAGGGCAGCCGAGCGCCTCGGGGAGACAGAGCGTACGGCGACGCGTCGCGGGGAGCGCGCGAAGCGAACCGTCCGTCCGGCCTCCCGCGAGGCCTCGGACCGGCGCACGACGAAGTGCGCACCGATGGCAGGTCTTCGGACTCGTGGGCGTTTCCTGCGAACAGGGGTTCCTACTGCGTCGTCGGCTTCCCAGGTTGCACCCAGTGCCGGATGACGACGTTCGTTCCCACTCACCGCTGCGGGGCAGTCCCGGAGTCGCACCGGGTTCCCTCTTGCCTCACCGACGCGGGACCGAACCCCGTCGATGAACCATCGGCGACGCCCACGCTACTCGGTGGATCCGGATTGGCAAGGGTTCGGCGGGATACGACTCGCGGAGCTTGAACGGGAGCAGCGCCGCTGAACTGCCTGTTTCCGCGCGGCGGCGGACGCGCGCTCGTCGGTGTGGTCGTCATCACTGTGTGTTCTGCCTCTCCGCAGGGTGCCACGCCGGGGAAATTCCTTGCCGGTGCCCACGAAGGGCGTGAACATGAGCGCATGTCGACGACTCTGTTGCCCACGACCGAGCGCGCCCTGCTGCGGCGACTGGCCCTGGAACAGCGGGAGGGCCGCGTTCCCTCCCTGATCGCGGGGCTGGTCCGGGACGGCGAGACGATCTGGGTGGACACGCGCGGTTGGGTCGACGGTGAGCCCGCGACCTCCGACACCCAGTACCGGATCGGCTCGATCACCAAGACGTTCGTCGCGGTGCTGGTGATGCGGCTGCGCGACGAGGGGCGCCTCGAACTGACCGACCGGATCGACGATCACGTTCCGGGAACCGCCGTGGGGGACAGGCCCGTCTGGCAACTGCTCGCGCACAACAGCGGACTCAGCTCCGAGTCCCCCGGCCAGTGGTGGGAGCGCACTCCCGGTGTGGACGCCGAGCGGTTCGTCGCGGCGCTGGACGACTCCCAGGTGCGCCCGCACCCGCAGCACGTCTTCCACTACTCCAACAGCGGATTCGGGCTGCTCGGCGAGCTCGTGGCCCGGCACCGGGGCGCGGACTGGTTCGAGGTGCTGCGCGACGAGATCCTGACCCCGCTGGGGATGCACCGGACCACGACGAGCCCGATCGCACCCCGCCCGCGGGGGTGGGCGGTCCACCCCTGGGCCGACCTGGTTCAGGAGGAGCCCGCCGAGGACGCGGGCGCCATGGCACCGGCCGGGCAGCTGTGGTCGACCGTGGACGACATGGCACGTTGGTCGCGGTTCCTCTCGGGGGAGACCGGTGAGGTGCTGCACCCCGACACTCTCGTGGAGATGCGCACACCGACCTCCGTGGACGACGCGGACGCGTGGACGGCCGGGATCGGCCTCGGTCTGCAACTGAGCCGGTACCGGGGCCGCAGGCTCGTCGGGCACGGGGGATCGATGCCCGGTTTCCTGTCCACGGTGCTGGCCGATCCCGCCGAGCGCACCGGTGTGGTGTTCCTGGCCAACACGACCGCCGGTCCGGGGGCGGGACTGGCCACGGACCTGCTGGACATCCTGGAGGAGCACGAGCCCCGGATACCGGAGCCGTGGCAGCCCTCCGGGGCCGATCCGGCGCTGTTGGAACTGACCGGAGCGTGGTACTGGGGCCCGGTGGCGCACGTGATGCGCGTCCTGCCGGACGGAATGCTCGATCTCGCGCCGTGGAGGGGCAAGGGGCGCGCGTCGCGGTTCCGTCCCAACGGCGACGGCACGTGGACGGGCCTGGACGGGTATCACCGAGGGGAGTTGCTGCGCGTCGGCCGGGACTCCGAAGGACGGCCGAACCACCTCGACCTGAACACGTTCGTGTTCACGCGCACGCCGTACGACCCGGACGCCCCGGTGCCCGGAGGCGTCGAGTCGTGGCGGTGACGAAACCCGTCATCACCCGACGACCGTGCCCGGGCGGACACGGTTTTCCGGCAGGGTGATCCCGCTACGCGCGGAAATCGAATGGCGCCGTGCGGCACCCTGGAGGCATGACGGACGACCTGCGCATCACCCGGCGGTTGCTGATTCCCGCCGCGGAGCTCGACGAGCGTTTCTCGCGCTCGTCGGGACCCGGCGGTCAGCACGTGAACACGACCGAGTCACGGGTCGAGCTGTCCTTCGACGTGGGGAACTCGCCCGCGCTGACCGACGAGCTGCGTCAGCGCGCGCTCGCGCGCCTGGAGCATCGGCTGACAGGTGGTGTGCTCACCGTCGCGGCCTCGCGGGAGCGAAGTCAGGCCGCCAACCGCAGGGCCGCGCGGGAGCGTCTGGCCACACTGCTGGCCGAGGCCGTCGCGCCCCCACCGCCGCGACGGCGGCCGACGAAGCCGAGCAAGGGAGCGCGGCGACGTCGTCTGGAGAACAAGAAGCACCGTGGCGGTATCAAGCGACAACGGCGGCGCGGCGATCCCGGACAGGATTAATCGGACGAATAAGCGCATCGTGGCGAAGAGCGCGACTCACGTGGCGGAAACACAATATTCACACAACCGGCCAATTCGCCATGAGATCGCAACAAATGTGACGAGTTTCGCGAAGAACGCGGTATTGCGAAATTCTTTCGTGGTGCTAGAAAAGGAACATGCATCTGGCACCGCAGGAGCGTGACAAGCTTCTCGTCTACGTCGCAGCCCAGCTGGCCCGGAGTCGGCTGGAGCGCGGTTTGCGGATGAACTACCCGGAGGCCGTCGCGCTGATCACCGATCACGTGGTCGAGGGCGCGCGCGAGGGACGGGACGTCTCCGAGCTCATGTCCAGTGGTCGCCACGTGCTCACGCGGGACCAGGTCATGGACGGCGTGGCGGAGATGGTCGACGACGTCCAGGTGGAAGCCACCTTCCCGGACGGTACGAAGCTCGTCACGGTCCACTCCCCGATCACCTGAGGAGACGTGTTGATACCAGGGGAGATCATTCCCGTCGAGACGCCGGTGCCGTTGAACCAGGGACGGGAACGCACGCGGATCACCGTCGTCAACCACGCGGACCGGCCGATCCAGATCGGTTCGCACTACCACTTCGCCGCCACCAACCCGGAGCTGGACTTCGACCGCGACGCCGCGTGGGGAGGGCGCCTCGACGTTCCCGCGGGTACGGCGGTGCGCTTCGAACCCGGGGTCGAGCGCGAGGTGGTCCTGGTTCCCGTCGCCGGTCATCGCAGGATCCGCGGCCTGCGCCGGGAGTGGGCGGGGGACTTGGACGGTCGGGGAGCCCGGCCGGGCGAGCTCGGCTACGGAAGCAGGGGAGAGGGGCACCAGTGAGCACGGAGGAACCGAACCCGTCGGTGGACCGGCACCGCTACGTCGAGCTGTTCGGCCCGACCACCGGTGACCGCGTGCGGCTGGCCGACACCGACCTGCTCATCGAGGTCACCGAGGACCGCAGTCAGGGGCCCGGCGGCTCCGGCGACGAGTCCGTCTTCGGCGGCGGCAAGGTCATCCGGGAGTCGATGGGGCAGTCGGTGTCCACCCGCGCCGAGGGCGCGGCCGACGTCGTCATCACCGGTGCCGTCATCCTCGACCACTGGGGAGTGGTCAAGGCCGACGTCGGCATTCGCGACGGGCGCATCGCGGGCATCGGCAAGGCGGGCAACCCCGACACGGCCGACGGCGTGGACCCGGCACTCGTGATCGGCCCGTCCACGGAGGTCATCGCGGCTAGCGGCCGCATCCTCACAGCGGGCGGCATCGACTGCCACGTGCACTTCATCTGTCCGCAGGAGGTGGACACGGCGCTGGCCTCCGGACTGACCACGTTGATCGGCGGTGGCACCGGCCCGGCCGAGGGTTCCAAGGCCACGACGGTGACCCCGGGTGACTGGAACATCGGCCGGATGCTGCAGTCGCTGGACCACGTTCCGATGAACATCCTGCTGCTGGGCAAGGGCAACACCGTGCGCGGCGAGGCGCTTTCGGAGCAGCTGCGCGGGGGAGCGGGCGGACTGAAGCTGCACGAGGACTGGGGCTGCACTCCCGCGGTGGTCGACAGCGCGCTGCGGACGGCCGAGGAATCCGGGGTCCAGATCGCCATCCACACCGACACCCTCAACGAGAGCGGGTTCCTGGAGTCCACGCTGGGAGCCCTCAACGGCCGTTCGATCAACGCCTACCACGCCGAGGGCGCCGGGGGCGGGCACGCTCCGGACATCATCCGGGTGGCCTCGCAGTCGAACGTCCTGCCGTCGTCGACCAACCCGACCCGGCCGCACACCGTGAACACCATCGACGAGCACCTGGACATGCTCATGGTGTGTCACCACCTGAACTCCTCGGTCCCGGAGGACCTCGCGTTCGCGGAGAGCCGCATCCGGCCGACCACGATCGCGGCCGAGGACGTGCTGCACGACCTCGGCGCGATCTCCATGATCAGTTCGGACGCGCAGGCCATGGGACGCATCGGCGAGGTCGTCATGCGCACGTGGCAGACCGCCCACGCCATGAAGCGGAGACGCGGCTCGCTGCCCGGTGACGACCGCGCCGACAACACGCGGGCGCGGCGCTACGTCGCCAAGTACACGATCAACCCCGCGATCACGCACGGCATCCAGGAGTCGGTGGGGTCGGTGGAGGTGGGCAAGCTCGCCGACCTGGTGCTGTGGGACCCGAAGATGTTCGGGGTCAAGCCGCACCTGGTGCTCAAGGGCGGGTTCGCCGCTCAGGCGGCGATGGGCGATGCCAACGCCTCCATCCCCACACCGCAACCGGTGGCATCCCGCCCCATGTTCGGGGCCGCGCCCAAGGCGGCAGCGGCCAGCAGCGTGCACTTCGTGGCCCGGACCGCGCTCGACACCGGGCTTCCCGAGAAGCTGCGGTTGGAACGCGAGCTCATCGGGGTCACGAGCACGCGGCAGGTCACCAAGGCCGACCTGCCGCTCAACGACACCACTCCGGACATCCACGTGGACCCGGACAGCTTCGCCGTGCGGGTCGACGGTGAGCTCATCGAACCCGCTCCCGTCTCCGAACTGCCCATGGCCCAGCGCTACTTTCTCTTCTAGGAGCTCTTGTGAGGACCTTTGCGGGCCGGAGTCCGCGGCCGTGACCACGTCGGGGCGACTCGCGATGCTCGCTCTCGCCGACGCTCGGTTCCCCGGTGGCGGCCACGTGCACTCCGGAGGTCTGGAGGAAGCCACCCATCGCGGGGTGGTGACTCGTCCCGAGGAACTGCGGGAGTTCCTGTTCGGGCGGTTGCACGGTACGGGGGAGTTGGCCGCCGTGTTCGCCGCCGCGGCGACGCACTCCGCGGCGGGTGGAGCGGGACGGCAGTACTGGCTCCGGTTCGATGCCGAGCTCGACGCCCGCACGCCGTCCCCGGCACAGCGGGACGCCTCCCGTGCGCAGGGGCGCGGGACCGCGCGCGCAGGACGGGTCGCCTGGCCCTCGTCCGCTCTCGACGAGCTGTTGGCGGCCACGGCGAGGCCGCACCACGCCACGGTGCTCGGCGTCCTGCTCGGCGGCTCCGGCAACGGCACTCCGCGCGATGCCGCCGCCGTGGCGGCGTATCTGGCGCTGAGCGGTTCCGCCTCGGCCGCCGTGCGGCTGCTGGGGCTGGATCCGTTCGCCGCGAACGCCGCCGTGACCGAGCTCGGCCCGGAACTGGACCGCGTCGCCGAACGCGCCGCCGACACGGTCGGGGACGACCCGGCCGACCTGCCCGCTCCGAGCGCTCCCGCGCTCGACCTGCTGGCCGAAGCACACCAACGACACCATCGAGAAGAGGTGCGGCTCTTTGCGAGCTGAACACGATCACGGCCACAACCACCCGGTGAACTTCGATCCGACCGTCGCCGAACCGGATCCCTTCGAACCGGCTTCCGCCGGGGACCGGCCGCTCCGCATCGGCCTGGGCGGTCCGGTGGGCAGCGGCAAGACCGCGTTGACCGCCGCGCTGTGCCGCACCCTCGGCGCCGAGATCGAGCTCGGCGTGGTCACCAACGACATCTACACCACCGAGGACGCCGACTTCCTGATCAAGGCCGGAGTCCTGGACGCCGACCGCATCGAGGCGGTGCAGACCGGGGCCTGCCCGCACACCGCGATCCGCGACGACATCACCGCCAACCTCGACGCCGTCGAGCGGCTGCAGCAGCGCCATCCCGGTGTGCGGCTGGTGCTGGTGGAAAGCGGTGGTGACAACCTGACGGCGGTGTTCAGTCGCGGACTGGCCGACGCCCAGGTCTTCGTGGTCGACGTGGCGGGCGGCGACAAGGTCCCCCGCAAGGGCGGGCCCGGCGTGACCACCGCCGACCTGCTGGTCATCAACAAGATCGACCTGGCCGAGCGGGTGGGTGCCGACATGGAGGTCATGCTCTCCGACGCGCACCGGATGCGTGGTGAGCTGCCGGTGATCGCCCAGTCGTTGACCGACACCCCGCGGGCTCCCGAGGTCGCCGCCTGGGTCCGGCAGCGGCTCGCGGCCGGTGCTCCGGCCCGATGAAGGCGTGCGCACGACTGTCCGTCGAGTGCGACTCCCGGGGAGACAGCGTGGTGCGCGAGCTGCGTTCGGCTTCGCCGCTGACGCTGATGCCCCGACCCGCGGCGCGTACCGGCGGGAAGCACGCGGTGGTGCATCTGGTCGGCTCGATGACCGCGCCGCTGGGTGGCGACGAGCTGGACCTGCGGATTCGGGTCGGAGCGGGTGCTCGTCTGCTGCTGCGCGGTATCGCCGCGACACTCGCGTTGCCGGGCCATCACCCGGGCGGGAGCCGCAGCTCCGTGCACGTGGAGGTCGACGACGGCGGCACGCTCGAGTACCTGCCCGAACACACCGTCCTGACCCGCCGGGCCGAGCACCGGGCCGAACTCCGCGTGGAGCTGGGAGCGCGGGCGCGGATGCGCTGCCGCGAAATCCTGGTGCTGGGACGCAGCGGTGAAGTCCCCGGCTCGCTGCGGACCAGCACGCACGTGACCCGGCAGGGGACTCCGCTACTGCGTCAGACCCTCGATCCGGGCGACGCGCGTCGTCGGGCCAGCGCGGGTCATCTCGCGAGCGCGCGTGTCGTGGCCAACGAACCGATGATGTGGGGAAGCGATCCACCGGCACCGGTCAGTGGTGACTGGTGGTCGCTGGTTCCGCTGGCGGCGGGCGGCTCCGTGGCCAGTGCCGTGGCCGCCGACGCGGTGACGGCGCGGCGCCGATTGGCCGAGGCCGTGCGCGGTCACCCGGACGGTACCGAGTTGGCGAAGGAGCACTGGTGAGCGCGGAAAGTGGCGTCCCGGAGTCGGGGGACCTGCCAAGGGGAATCCTGCGGGGCATCGCCCAGGTCTACCTGCAGGACAACGTGGTCACCGGTCTGCTGTTCCTGGTGGGACTGTTGGTGGCGGGACCGGTGGTGGGGCTGGCTGCGCTGCTGGGCAGTGCCGTCGGGCTGGCGACCGCGTTGAGCGTGCGCGCCCCGGTGGAACGGGTCGCTCGGGGGTTCTACGGCTTCAACTCCACCCTCGTGGCGGTGGGGGCCGTGGTCTCGTTCCGTCCGCTGTGGCTGGCTCTGGTGGCGGCGGTGGTGGCCGCGGCGGTGGCGGCGCTGCTGACCCGCGTCGCCGACTTCTTCCTGCGGGTGCCGCCCTACACCGCCCCGTTCGTGTTCACCTACTGGCCGCTGCTGCATCTCGGTGTCTTCGGGGACTGGTCGTCGGCTCCGTCCTTCGGCGGGCCGCTGGATCTGGACGCCGACGTGTGGGGAGTTTTCGGCAGCGAGGCCGCGGTGTTCCTGGTGTCGGGTCTGCTGCCGGGCCTGTTCATCCTGGCCGGGCTCGCCGCTTCCCGCTGGCGCCTCGTCGGGGGTGCCCTGGCGGCCTCCGTGGTCGGTCTCCTCGTGGTCGAACTCGTCCCGTTGTTCCCCGCCGACGAGATCGCCACCGGTGCCTACGGCTTCAACGCCGCGCTCGTCGCTGTCGGGATGCTCAGCACCGGGCGCGGGTGGCGTTCCTGCCTGCTCGCCGTTCCCGCCGCACTGCTGATCCAGGCCGCCGTCGAGGCCGTCGGCCTCGTACCCGCCACGTTCCCCTTCGTGCTGGTGATGTGGACCGCCGACCTGTGGCGCGCCCGAGGCGCCAAGGACGCGGCCTGAGCGGTCGGATGCCTCGCCGGAGATGCTCGAACGCGAGACCGAGTTGGTACGGCGGCGTCGCACTTCCTCTCCCAGCCGGGGCCGGTATGGAGAAGCAAGCCGCTGCTTGCGCTCGTTCGTGCCTCGGCCGGTGGTGCGGTCGCAGGTCCGCGAGCCGTGCCCCCGGTGGTGAGTTGATCGTGGAGCTCGGGGTCGGCGTACGTCTCGGCGGTGGGTTACTCCTCATCGCGTCGTTGGCGGTAGACCTTCAACCAGAGGAGGTGCAGCAAGCCGAACATGCAGCTGCCGAGCAGACAGATGGGCAGTGCGTACGGTGCTCCGGTGGCCCCCACCACCAAGGTGAACAGCACCAGCGCGCTCATGAGCGTGCAGACCCGGTCAGGACGGCGTTGCCGACGGCCAACCAGTACGCATCCCTGCTCGAGAAGCCACGGAACTGCTCCCAGGGAACACGTATGCGCACGGCTCACATACTGGTGTACACCCGGTGTGTTCCGTACACGTCGTATTGAACTCGTGACCTCGTCGCTTCGCTCAGCCGGACCTCTCGTCCTGAGCGCGTCCTCGGTTGGCGCTGCGCTGCTGTTCTCGTTGCCACCAGAACACGTATGCGGCGTAGGGCGTGGCGACGCCGATGAAGAGGGCCAGGACCACGGTCAGGGAAACATCCAGCAGGTTCACGACGAGCAGCAGACCGGCGTTGAGGGCCAGGCCGATGTTCAGCCGGATTCGCGATCCGGGCGGATGCTTGTCGGGAGGCCAGTACACGTCGTCGAGACTCCCACCGGCCGGGCAGCGGGGGCAACGTTGGATCACTCCGGGACGAGGCGGCTGGTGTATCCGGCCGCGACGAGACGCTGGAACGCTGCCCGGACGTGCCGAGGAACGACGTCCGGGGCGATGAATCCCCGGGTGGCGTACGCGGTGATGCGTTGCGTGTCCCCGACGAGCATGTTGATCACCCGGTCGGCGTCGCCGATGCCGGTCACGTAATCGTGCAGCGACGTGCGCTGCGACGTGCAGAACACGGTCACCTCGGGCCACGTCCTGCGGCACGTCGCGAAGGCCCGGCGCTGTTGGTAGGGCCGTGAGACCAGGGTGATCGACCGGGGACGAATCCCCGCTCCGTGCAGTGCCCTGCGGGTGAACTCGATGTTCTCGCCGGTGTTGGTGGCCTTCGGCTCCACGAGGACGGCCTCGTCGGGCACACCGAGCGCCTCGGCGTGCTCGCGGTAGTGCACGGCTTCGCCCCGGGGGAACCGCTGCACGGTGGTGGGGGCGTTGGCTCCCGTGAACACGATCCGGGCGAAGTACCCGGCGTGGTAGAGCTCGGCGGTGCGGGTCGCCACTCCGAGGTCGTGGCTCCCCAGCCCGACACCGACGTCGGTCGGGGCCGGTTCGTGGTGAAGGTCGTGGTAATCCCACAGGATCCGCACGTCGTCCACCAGCTCCGCGGGGATCTCGGCCGGGGTCATGGCCGGTGCGCGCTCCTCCCGAGCACGGTCGGCTTCACCGAGGAGTGCTGCTCCGGGACCATCCGCGTGCCTCTCCCTCGTCGATGAGGTGCTGCCCCGCCTTCCACAGGGAGTCGGAAGCCTCTCCGATCACGGCCTTGCGCTGCCGCACGTCGTCGGCCGTGACACCCGGCGTCCTCCAGGTTCCCCCACGTGCCATCCAGTTGAGGAGAAGCGGCTGGAGGCGGTCCATTGCTTTGGCGAAGCGGGCTTCGGGGGTACTGCGCTCCTCGAACTCGTCCCACAGCGCTCGCAGTCGCCGAGCTTGGTCGTCGGGCAGCAGCCCGAACAGCTCGTCCGCGGCGAGTGCTTCCCGTGCCTGCTGGTTCTCCCCCGCGGAAGTGTCGTAGAGCGGGGTGTCTCCGGCGTAGATCTCCACGAGGTCGTGCACGAGCACCAGCTGAACCGTGCGGCCCACCTCGACGGGCTCGTCGGAGTGCTCGGCCAGCAGCACCACCATCATGGCCAGGTGCCACGAGTGCTCCGCGTCGTTCTCCTGCCGCCGGGCCGAGACGAGCGGTGACTGGCGCAGGACCGTCTTCAGCCGATCCACCTCCACCAGGAAGGTGAGTTGCTCCCGCAGCCGCTCGTCCAGCCCCTCCGGAAAGGGCGTCTCGTTCGCCAGCGGGGTTCGATGCCGATCATCAACCACGAGCGCATCGTGACACGGTGAAGACCGGTCGTACAGAGGTCGTGCGTCTCGGGCGGCGCCGGAGACGGACTCCGGCGTGGGCGCGGGTGGTCCGGTACGTCGGTGAAGGCAGGGATCTCGGACAGCTCCAGCGCGCCGCCGGGTTCCAGGGGCCGTCTTCGACGGGGATGCGGTAGGACAGCTCGTAGCGGTCGCTGGGTATCGCGACGTCGCAGTTCTCCAGCGGTGACTCGTTCTCGTGGTGCGTGCGGTGGATGGGGAAGACCTGCACGTTTTCTCCGACGTACTCGACACCCCGACACCCGAGAGGCAGGCTCGACCGCGCGCAGCACGGTCCGGAAGGTCGCCCGAGAATCTCGGCTGTGTCGGCCCGGATCCTGGTCTTCGGGTTGAGGTCCTGTCTCACGTGGGTGGATGGGTGGGATGCATGGTGGGTCGGTTGTCGCGACGGCTGGTACCGGACGGGTTGTGGGAGCTGGTGTGGCCGCTGATTCCGCGGTTCGCGCCGCGTCCGCAGGGTGGTGGCACGGCCCCGGTCGACGATCGGGCGGTGCTCACCGCGATCGTGTACGTCCTGACGAGCGGGTGTCCCTGGCGGGACTTGCCGCCCTCGTTCGGGGTGGCGGTGCCGACCGTGCATCGCCGGTTTCAGCAGTGGACCGAGGCCGGGCTCTGGGACGGGTTGCACCGGGCCTTGCCGGATGAGGCCGGCAGCCGCGTCGAGCTCGAGTGGGCCAGGGCCGTGGTCGACGCGGCCACGGTGCGGGCCGAAAGGGGCATCGCCGACCGGCCCGAGTTCGTTCAGTCGGCCACCGGAGCCTGATTACGGGTTACGAACGCGCGGTCGGCCGCTTCGCCCCTTCCGCACCCGCGCCCCGCGCTCACCTGCTACGAAAACCCCCCACGTGAGACACCCTTCGAGGCTTCCACCGGCTAATTTTTAAATCGTTCGGTCGGAATGCGCCGATGACCAGGATCGATTTTTTTACCGAGAGATCACCGATCGCGACAGCGTTCGCGGAAAACCCGCGGAAACCGTTGACAACTCGACGGGGCCGGCCCAAGAATGTCGGTGCCGACAGGCCTCGGTCACTGTCGATCCGGGGTCATTCGGGCGACCTGGTTCAACGAGGGTTCCGTCGGTTCGGAGTACGTTGCCCGGTCTCGTGCCAGTCTTCGCGAGGAGAAATTATGAACACGGAAAACACCCCCGATCACCCGATCGGCCGCAGAGGGTTCATCGGCGGTGCGGGCGCCTTGGTCTTGGCCACGTCGTCCGCGGCGCTGCTGCCCGGAACCGCCCGCGCCGCGACGACCATCACCGACAATCAAACCGGTACCCACAACGGTTACTACTACTCGTTCTGGACCGACGCCCCCGGGACCGTCTCCATGACACTGGCCTCCGGTGGCAACTACAGCACCTCGTGGAGCGACACCGGGAACTTCGTCTGCGGCAAGGGCTGGAGCAACGGCGGGCGCAGAACCGTGTACTACTCGGGTAGCTTCGATCCGTCCGGAAACGGATACCTGTGCCTCTACGGGTGGACGTCGAACCCGCTCGTGGAATACTACGTCGTCGAGAGCTACGGAACTTACCGCCCGGGAGGCAACGATCACCGGGGTACGTTGACCAGTGACGGTGGCACGTACGACATTTACCGGACGATGCGGTACGACGCCCCCTCCGTCGAAGGCACGGCAACATTTCCTCAGTTCTGGAGCGTCCGGCAGTCGAACACGTCGGGTGGAACCATCACCACCGGAAACCACTTCGACTCCTGGTCCGGCGCCGGGATGAATCTGGGCGGTTTCGACTACTACATGATCCTCGCGACGGAGGGATACCAGAGCAGCGGGAATTCCAACATGACGGTGAGCTGATGATCCGGGCCGGTGGCAGCTGGATCGGTCCGACGGCCTCCCGCGGCCGGAACTGGTCCCGAACACCCGCGACACCGCACCTGGGGCGCGGCGGTCTCGACCGCCGCGCCACACGGCTGTCGAGATTGCGCGGCGTCGCGTGCTGCTCGGCCGCGGCGACCTACCGCGTCGCTCCTGCCACCGGGTGGGTGAGGACTGCGCAACAAGCAGCGGACGGAGGGCATGACCCCGGTTTCACGCTACGGTTCCGCCATGTCGCGATCAGCCGAAGCCGAATTACCCGTCACCGCGGACGACCTCGACCAAGCAGTCCAGCTCGCTGTTACCACTCTTCGAGAGGTGTCTCCCGAAGAATGGGAGCGGAAGGCGGGCTCACTCGAGTGGGACTGCTGGGAAACCGTCGAGCACCTCAGCGACGACCTCTTCACGTACGCCACTCAGCTCGGTCCGAGGAAGCCTCCCATGAGCGGTGAAGTGCCGTTTTCGTGTGAGCACCGGCGGAGCGGCGGTCCGGAGCTGGCCATCTGCGCCGACCGGTCGGCGGGCTCCGATGGCTTGCTGCAGGTGCTCGAGGCGTCGGGAGCACTGCTGGTTGCCATGGTGCGTACGACCTCTCCCCGCGTCACGGCTCACCACGTGTTCGGCGCCTCGGATCCCGAGGGCTTCGCCGCCATGGGAACGGTTGAGACCGTGGTGCACGTGCACGATGTGGCGGAGGGGCTCGGGCTCACCTGGACTCCGCCCGCCGATCTGTGCTCGCGAGTGCTCAAACGACTGTTTCCGGACGCTCCGGGGGACACGGCTCCCTGGTCCACCCTGTTGTGGGCCACTGGACGCGCCGAGCTGCCCGGACACGCTCGCCTAACCACGTGGCGCTGGGACGGAACACCCCGGCCACAGCATTAGTCTCCCCGATTCGGGGCCGCGTCGGTGCGGTGATCGCGATCGATTCTGCGGTGTGCGCCCCGCGAGGTTCCCGGAGTGATCTCGAACGGGGAACGTGTGCTCGTGACTGGGTGCCCTCGGCAGGACTCGAACCTGCGACACCCGCCCCCGGAGGTCATTTCAGACGAGCGACTTACCTGGATCGTTGGTCTGGCCGTGCTGGTGAGCCTGCCGCGTGGTGGCGGTTGGTGGTCATCGTCTTCGGTCGGTACTTGCTGCTGTGTGCCCCAGCAGGGGGTTTCGTGCTCATCCCGTCTGACCTGGCTTCGCCCGATCAGGCCGTGTCAAGGGTGCAACCGTCGAGCTCAACGGTACGTCTTGGTGGCAGGCTTGTGCCCTTGACTCGGTCTGATTGCTCTTGGGGAGGTCAAACGGGATGAGGACTGCTCAGCCACAGCCGGACCGCAACCGGTCTCGCGTCGCCTCCATCCCGGTGACCCGCCTGGGGCTGGGGGTGGCGCGAGCCCCAGGACTGTGCAGGCTGCTCGTTTCGCTGCGAGACTGTGAGTGACGGTCGAGTGGAGGGGAGGGAGTATGGGATCCTCAGGGGAGGGGCAGCATCCGCTCGAAGCGCTCTATCAGGTTCGGGACGAGCTGCAGCGAGCTACTGCTGTTCAGAAGAAGGCTGATCTAGCGAAACAGGACTTGCCTTCGTACGGTTGGGCTTTGCAATCAGTTATCGACAGCCTGGGTGATCTTGTGGGGACGCTGGCCAGTCAGGTGGATGAGTTCGACAGGGAGCGTCTTTATCAGAGAGCCCTGCAGGACCACCCCTACGAGGTGATCGATCACGCTCTTGAGTACTTGAGCTACCTGCGTCGTTCCCTGAACGTGGCTATTGAGGACGCGAAGGGCTACCGGGTACGCGCCGAGGACGTCCACGAGAACGTTCGCGATGAGTCACGAGGTGGGACAGCGGAGTAGCAGGGCGCTTGCGCTACTGAGGGGCGCTGCCTGTGTCGTGTCACTTGCCGGATCCGCGCCCGCCGGTCGGTCACTGTGCTGCTGCTGACGTCGCATCAGCTCTGCAGGGCCGCTAGTTCAGCGCCCCGGAGAGATCCCAACAGTGATCGGTGTCACCTATTCGCTCGGGCGGTCCACGCATCGGCGCAAAAACTGTCCGTGGTGGCATCTGGGTTTGGCGCTGCCTCAACGCCAAGGGGTGGCGTAGTCAACCATGCGAAACAAAATTTTTATTTTTCTTGTGAAGTCCCTGATCGCAGGATTTCACCCACTTTTCTCGGTTTTCTTCGCGGTGACTCTGGCTATCGACCCCTCTTCGGGTTCTGGTTCTCGTCGATACGCAGCCCGACACCCAAGGCGAAAAAGCTGGGCGCCCATTCTCCCACGAAAATTCCCCACCGGTCCGCGCGGGAGGTCGGCTCCGACGCGTTGAGGGAAACGGCCCAAACGATCACGCTCAGTGCAATCGATCCCAGCCCTGCGGCGAACATGTGGTCGGATGTGACGCCCTTCTGGCGCAACATGGTCAGCATCGTGCCCTCCAAGCGATATCAACATGTGTCCCTGTCCTTGAGTTACCGTGCACCACTGTCCTTAAACTCCTCGACCGACGCGGCGATCTTTGTCGAACAGCCCGGTGCGAGCCGCCCGTTCACCCTCCGTCGCGCGTTCGGCCGACCGCCCGCCGGCGGAGGTCATTTCAGCCGACCGCTCTACCTCGACTGTCGGTCTGGCTGTGGTGGTGAGCCTGCCGCGTGGTGCCGGTTGGTTGTCGTCGTTTGCGGTTGGTACTTGCCGACATGTGCCCCAAGGGCTGCTCCGAGCTCCTCCCATGATCTGACGAATCGTGAGAACGTCTCGCGGTTGTTTGTCGACGCTTGGCACGCCCTGCACGACTTGCAAGCGCAAACGGCGTTGGTCATCGGCGCTTGTCGTCGTTTCGTGTGGGAAAAGCATGGAGATGATCTCGGCTCAACTGCTGTCCCCACTGATTCGCCATCCCCGCCGCATCACCCCGACACGGTGCCGCTTCTGCGGTCGGTGGTGCCTCGTCAAGGTCCTCTTTCCCACCTTGACGTGGTGCCGCCGACCGCGGTTCGCATCGTGGTGTCGGGGTGATGCGACGCTCCTGTGTCCGGGGCTGGGCGTATCTTCAATTGATGGAAGAAGATGCGTCTTCGGTCGAGCTAGGTAGCGAATCCTGCACGGCGGTGGAGGACGAGGCTGTGTCGGACTGTGACGAAGGCACCCCTCTTACGGAAGATACGACAGAAGGGTGCGTAGACCAGCCTCTTCAAATTTCTGGTCCGCGTTCGGTGATCGGTTCGCAGCAGTCGATGCTGTCGTCGGTGATGCGGAGTGTGGATACGTCGGCGCTGACGCGGGGCCTGGTCGCCCCGCCTTTCCGAGATGAAGTCAAGTTCGGCGACAGTGTCCCTGGGATATTTTCGGGTTTGTCCGTAACAAACTCGGCTGATCCAGGTGACTGGGAACTTGAGAATGCTCCACGCGGCTTCATTGTTGGCGTTCGCCCTGCAACGGCGGTCCAAGGGGTCGCGGCGATTGGCCTACTTGAGCTACTGCTCGTGACAAGTCACGCTGCCTCGAGCTTATTGGGATCGTTGAGTGACCCGCTCGCGCTATGGCTCGCAGTCATCGCAATCATGAAATGGAGATCGAATAAAATGGATAGTTGATCACGGGCGTGTGCAGTCGAGATGCCGAATCTTTAGCCGTTCACTTTTACCTGTGGCAAGGCTGTGGTCAGCGCGGATCGTCTGCGATCTCCGAGGCCCACAGTCGCGGCGGCGATCGCCGGGCTCAGCGGTTCACGAGTGACCCCCGTGGGCGATCGGCCCGAGGTGGCCCTGGTGCACGGCTCTTTCGATCATTTTCGCAGGGTAGCTCTTCATTTCCTTGTTTCTAGCGTTTGAGGCAAGATCTACAGGCGTGAAACTTGGTGATCTAGCTGCGTGGTTCACATTAGTGGTTTCCACTGTGACGGGTATTGTTGCGTATTGGCAACCTCGTGACACGCAACGACAAGTTGCGACAGCGCAAAAACAAGCGGAAGTAGCGAAGCGGTCGGCCGATGCCGCCGAAAAACAAGATCAACTGACTACGAGCTCCTAACGCACTCGAGTCGGAGCCAGGTGATGAGTCCGCAGGCCAGGGCGAGGAAGCCGCGGTGGATGTCGGTGCGGCGTTGTCAGCGTTCGGCCAGGCGCCGGAACTGGTGCAGCAGCGCGAGGATTTGCTCGACGACCCACCGCACGGGTTGGTTGGTGTCCCGGGTGCCGCGACGGCTGATCAGTGGCTGAATCCCTCGCTGGAGCAGTAGGTCTCGGTATTTGTCGTGATCGTAGCCGCGGTCGGCCACGATGACCTCTGGTCGGCGGCGTGGGCGGCTCCGGCGGCCTCGGACGGGCGCAACCGCGTCGACGAGCGGAATGAGCTGGGTGGCGTCGTTGCGGTTGCCACCGGTCAGCGCCGTGGCGAGAGGGACTCCGCCGCCCTCGCAGATCAGGTGGTGTTTCGAGCCGGTCCTGCCCCGGTCGACGGGGCTCGGCCCGGTCGCTGAGCCCCCCTTTCGCGCGGATGTGGGAGGCGTCCACACACGCGCGTGACCAGTCGATCTGCCCGGCCGCGTTGAGCTCGGCCAGTAATAGCTCGTGGAGCTGGTCGAACACCCCGGCGTCCTGCCAGTTCCGCAGGCGCCGCCAGCAGGTCATCCCGGATCCGAATCCCAGCTCTTGCGGCAGGTCTTCCCAGCCGATTCCGGTGAACAGCACGAAGAGGACGCCCTGCAGCACCTGTCGGTCCGGCAGCGGTTTCGGACCCGTCCGACTCGTCGGCCGTACCGGCAGCAAGAGCTCGATCCGAGCCCACAACTCGTCGGAGACGTTCCACGGCGCAGCCATCAACCAAGATCATCCGAGGTGGAGATCATCAACGTGTTAGGGGCTCTAAGGGTCAAGTTCAACAGAGCGCGGATGTTGTCAGCAAAGAAGACCTTTTAAGGCGACAGACAATCGTTGAAGACCTGTTGCGCAGTTTTGATTTCTATCGTGAAAAAGTTGCAGGTACGTCAAGGGCGATGGGTATAAGTAAAGGTGCCCGAGACCGTGCCTCTGTTCTTTTTGAGGCGGAACGTGGAGCGCATGATGAATTCGTTGAGAGTACCCCCGTCTTTTTGCGGCCAAAAATATGTGGAAATTTTTGATGACGCGCCGCGATTTGGGAGCACCTGCGTGATTTGCGTTATCAGTATAAAACCACCCAGTGTTGACGAATTGAAAGACGGGGAGGAGGAGGCGCGTGATTTTGTAAGTGATGTCCGTGGATGCTTGGTATCGGAGCGTATGGACACACAGTTCCGAGTGTTCCAGCCTGATTTTCCGAAGAGGGAAAGTGGTCGACGTGATCGAAGCGAGTGATTGCTTATGCTGCGGCCCCGGAGGGGTCGCCCTCGATGAAGAAAAGAAACTCTGACCACACGCACTACGTGCGCCTCGGGACCGTGGCGGCCAAGTGCTTCGGCTCGACCATCGATATCTCGATCATGCCGAGGTGGCCAAGTTGGCTGGACCGCTGCGGCTCGTACGGGCTGATCGTGCGATTCCTGGTCTGCACCGGCCTGCGTTGGGCCGAACTGGCTGCGCTAACGGTCGGACGGGTGGATCTGACGCGGCGTCGCGTTCTGGTGGCCGAGTCGGTCACCGAGGTCAACGGCGAAGTGGTGTGGGGCACACCCAAGACCCATGAACGGCGCTCGGTACCGCTGCCGCGATTCCTCGCCGAGGAGCTGACAGAGCGAGTGATCGGTCGAGCCTCGGACGCCTTACTGTTCACGGCTCCGCACGGGGGAGTGCTTCGGGTGCGCAACTTCCGACGGGCGGTCTTCGACGCGGCCGTGCGCGATGTCGGTCCCGAAGGCTTCCATCCGCACGAGCTGCGGCACACGGCGGCGTCGCTGGCGATCGCCTCCGGCGCGGACGTGAAGATCGTGCAGCAGATGCTGGGGCACAAGACCGCCACGATGACGCTGGACCTCTACGGGCACCTGTTCCCGGACCGGCTCGACGACATCGCGGGCCGGATGGACTCGGCGGTGCGTGTCCCAAATGTGCCCCAAGAGTGATCTTGGGTGGGGATCACGGGTCTGTGACCTGGGTGCCCTCGGCAGGACTCGAACCTGCGACACCCGCCTCCGGAGGGCGGTGCTCTATCCGCTGAGCTACGAGGGCTTCGCGCTCGACTGGGAACAGCTTATCGCATCGGTGCGGGCTGTTGTGAGGCCCCCTCGATCGTGCTGTTTCGCGTGAGGTTACGGGCAAGTAGCTTCTCGTGTATGCAGGAGAAGCAGTCTTTCGTCGAGTCGGCAGGGGTGCGGCTGTCGGTTCGCGAGCGGGGCGAGCCCGGGAACCGCCCGATCGTGCTGGTGCACGGCTACCCGGACAACTCCGCCGTGTGGGACGCCGTGGTCGCGGCCCTGGCGGCTGTCGATCCCCGGCGTCACGTGGTCCGCTACGACGTGCGGGGCATGGGGGAGTCGAGCGCTCCCGAGGACTCGGGCGGTTACCGGCTGGAGCACCTCGCCGCCGACCTGGCCGCCGTCGTGCGCGCGGTCAGCCCGGATCACCCGGTCCACCTCGTCGGGCACGACTGGGGCTCCATCCAGAGCTGGGAGGCGGTCGGTGACCCGCGCTACCGCCACCTGCTCGCCTCGTTCACCACGTTGTCCGGTCCCTGCCTCGGACACCTGGGGGGATGGTGGCGCCGCAACCTCACGCCTCGTGGTCTGCCGGGACTGCTCAACCAGGGACTGCACTCGTCCTACATCGGTCTTTTCAGCGCCCCCCTGCTTCCGGAGCTGCTGTGGCGCTCGCCGATGCTGCGCTCCTGGTTCCGGGCCGAGCGCGGTGACGCGGTACGCGGGTTGGAGCTCTACCGGCAGAACATCGGGCGGGGGACGTCCGCGCCGCACCACACCGACCTGCCGGTGCAGCAGCTCGTGCTCGCCCGCGACGGTTACGTGCTGCCGACCATGCTGACCAGTGCCGACCCGTGGTGCGACCGGTTGTGGCGGTACCGGTTGCCCGCGGGGCACTGGGCCCCGCGGACTCACCCGGAGGCGGTCGCGCGGCGGATCACCGACTTCGCCGAGTACGTGACCTCGTCCGAGAGCTCGGAGGACTGGGAGGCGGTGCGCGTGCGGTAGCGCCGCTCGGTGGAGTGAGGTGACACTCCCTCCGGTTGCACTCATGCACGAATGACTATATATCTGTGTGCGCGACAGGAGGTGTAGGGCGTGGGTAACGGACACGATCACGGGCACGGCGGCGTCGGATCGGCGGCGACCAGCGCGTCGGGCAAGTACGTCCGGCGGTTGGCGTACTCGTTCGCGATCCTGTTGGCGTTCTTCGTCCTCGAGGCCGTCGTCGGGTTCCTGACCTCGTCACTGGCACTGCTCTCCGATGCCGGTCACATGCTCACCGACGTGCTCGGCGTCGGCATGGCCCTGGCCGCCATCACCGCCGCGCGTCGCTCCACCCGCGCCAAGCGCACCTTCGGGCTCTACCGGATCGAGGTGCTGGCGGCGCTGGCCAACGCCGTGCTGTTGTTCGGTGTGGCGGGCTACATCCTCTACGAGGCGGTCGGGCGGTTCCTCCGACCGACCGAGGTGGCCGGCCTGCCGATGATGCTCACGGCGGCGGCCGGGCTGGTGGCCAACCTGGTGGTGTTCGCGATGCTGCGCGCGGGCTCCTCGGAGAGCCTGAACGTGCGCGGCGCGTACCTGGAAGTGCTGGCCGACACGGTGGGGTCGCTCGGCGTTCTCGTGGGCGGTGCGTTGACCTGGGCCTTCGGGTGGTATCTCGCGGACCCGATCGTGGCCTGCGCGGTCGGTCTCTTCGTGCTGCCCCGCACCTACAAGTTGGCCCGTCAGGCGCTGCGCATCCTGGTGCAGGAGGCGCCCGAAGGCGTCGACGTGCACGAGCTCCACGGTGAGCTGTCCTCGCTGTCCGCCGTGACCGAGGTCCACGACCTGCACGTCTGGACCTTGACCTCGGGCATGGAGGTGGCTTCCGCGCACCTGGCGGCCCAGCCCGATGCCGACCACGGCGACGTGCTGGTCGCCGCGCAGCAACTGCTTTCCGAGCGCTACAGTATCGATCACGCCACTTTGCAGGTGGAGCCCGCGGACTGCGCGAGCCGGTGCCAGAATCTCACTTGGTGAGATGCGCGGTCCCCGTGAGGTCGCGGTGTCGCCGTTGCGACGTTCGAGGGACAACCCGTTGGCTGAACAGCGGGGACACTTCCTTAGACTTCACAAGGTGACTCCCGCCGCGCTCGCAGAACTGGTTCGCAACACCGCCACAGCAGTCCTCGACGCCCGAGGGCTGGACACCTCGGTCCTGCCGGACTCGGTGACGGTCGAGCGACCCCGCAACCCGGAACACGGCGATTACGCGACCAACCTCGCCATGCAGGTGGGCAAGAAGGCCGGCGTCTCACCTCGTGAGCTCGCCGGTTGGCTGGCCGAAGCGCTGGCTTCGGAGGAGGCCATCGCCTCGGTCGACGTGGCGGGTCCGGGCTTTCTCAACCTGCGACTGGCCGCCGACGCGCAGGGCGCGATCGTGCGGGAGGTCCTCGACAACACCGCGACCTTCGGTCACGGCGAGCTGTACCGGGGGCGCCGGGTCAACCTCGAGTTCGTCTCGGCCAACCCGACCGGACCCATCCACCTGGGTGGCACCCGGTGGGCGGCGGTCGGTGACGCTCTCGGGCGCGTGCTGAGCGCGCAGGGTGCCGAAGTCACCCGCGAGTACTACTTCAACGACGCGGGATCGCAGATCGATCGCTTCGTGGACTCGCTGATCGCCTCCGCGAAGGGCGCTCCGGCCCCGGAGGGCGGTTACGGCGGTGCCTACATCGACGAGATCGCCTCCGAAGTCGTGCGCAGCGAGCCGCG
Organism: Halosaccharopolyspora lacisalsi; assembly: GCF_014137975.1. GTDB lineage: Bacteria > Actinomycetota > Actinomycetes > Mycobacteriales > Pseudonocardiaceae > Halosaccharopolyspora > Halosaccharopolyspora lacisalsi. The sequence goes on from NZ_JACGWZ010000003.1 coordinate 148,481, forward strand.
GGTCATGGGGCTTCCCGAGGACGAGCTGCGCGAGACCTTCCGCCGCACCGGCGTCGGTCTGATGTTCACCGAGATCAAGCGCAGCCTGCACGAGTTCGGTACCGACTTCGACGTGTTCTTCCACGAGGACTCGCTGCACACCTCGGGCGCGGTCACCCGTGAGGTCGAGCGGCTCAAGGAGTCCGGGAGCCTGTACTTCGCCGACGGCGCCTGGTGGCTGCGTTCGACCGACCACGGCGACGACAAGGACCGCGTGGTCATCAAGAACGACGGCGCTCCGGCCTACATCGCCGGTGACATCGCCTACCTGAGGGACAAGCGCGAACGCGGCTTCGACCTGTGCCTGTACATGCTCGGTGCCGACCACCACGGCTACGTCGCGCGCCTGAAGGCCGCCGCGGCGGCCATGAACGACGACCCGGACGTCGTCGAGGTGCTCATCGGCCAGATGGTCAACCTCGTCTCCGACGGCGAGCCGGTCCGGATGAGCAAGCGGGCCGGCACCGTGGTCACGATGGAGGACCTCGTCGGTGCGGTCGGGGTGGACGCCGCCCGGTACACGCTCATCCGCTCCTCGGTCGACTCGCCCGTGGACATCGACCTCGACCTGATCAGCAAGCGCACCAACGAGAACCCGGTGTTCTACGTGCAGTACGCGCACGCGCGCTTGTCGTCGTTGCAGCGCAACGCGGTATCCCTGGGTATACGGCGGGGTACGGTGGCCGAGGCGGACCTGTCGCTGCTCAACCACGAGAAGGAAGGCGAGCTGATCCGCACGCTCGGCGAGTTCCCGCGCGTGCTGCACTCGGCGGCCGAGCTGCGCGAGCCGCACCGCGTCGCCAGGTACCTGGAGGAGGTGGCCGGTTCCTACCACCGGTTCTACGACGCCTGCAGGGTCCTGCAACCCGGTGACGACCAGGTCACCCCGCTGACCGTCGCCCGGCTCCAGCTGTGCGAGGCGGCCCGTCAGGTGCTCGCCAACGGCCTCGAGGTCCTCGGGGTCAGCGCTCCCGAACAGATGTAGCGGAAGGTAATCATGCGCGCCCATCCCGCCGGGCCACGGCATGCCGATGTCGTCCCGCCCGGCAGTACCGCAGGTCCCGCACCTTCTTCCGTGGAGGAGACCGTGCGGCTGGACCCCGTCGTCTGGCCTCGGAACGCCTCGCGCGGGGAGGACGGTGTCGCCCGGTTCGCCGGGATCGACGTGCGCGAGCTGGCCGAGCAGTACGGCACACCGCTGTTCGTGCTGGACGAGGCCGACTTTCGCGCTCGTTGCGCCGAGTACGCCACGGCCTTCGGAGACCCCGCCTCGGTGCACTACGCCTCGAAGGCGTTCCTGTGCACCGAGGTCGCCCGGTGGGTCGCCGAGGAGGGCTTGAGCCTGGACGTGTGCACCGGCGGTGAACTGCGGCTGGCCCTGCGCGCCGGGTTCCCGCCCGAGCGCATCGCCTTCCACGGCAACAACAAGTCGACGGCCGAGCTCGAGGAGGCGGTCGCCGCCGGAATCGGCTCCGTGGTGCTGGACTCCTTCCACGAGATCGCCCGGCTGGAGCACGTCGCCCGGCAACGCGGCGTGTGCCAGCCGGTCATGATCCGGGTGACGGTCGGCGTGGAGGCCCACACCCACGAGTTCATCGCCACCGCCCACGAGGACCAGAAGTTCGGTTTCTCGCTGAGTTCCGGCGACGCCGCCGAGGCCGCCAGGCGGCTCCTCAAGCTGGACTCTTTGGCGCTGGTGGGCCTGCACAGCCACATCGGTTCGCAGATCTTCGACGACGGCGGCTTCGAGCTGGCGGCCCGCCGCGTGGTCGCGCTGCTGGCCGACCTGCGCTCCGAGCACGGTGCCGAGGCGGTGTCGTCGCTGAACACGGTCGACCTCGGCGGTGGACAGGGCATCGCCTACACGCCGCAGGACGACCCGTTGCCGGTGCCGAAGCTGGCCGAACGCTTGCACGAGATCGTGCGCAGGGAGTGCGCCGAGGCGGGGTTCGAGCCGCCCCGCGTGGCCGTCGAACCGGGCCGGGCCATCGCGGGCCCCGGCACGGTGACGGTCTACGAGGTCGGCACCATCAAGGACGTCGCCCTGGACGGCGGCATGGCACGCCGCTACATCAGCGTCGACGGCGGGATGAGCGACAACGTCCGCACCGCCCTGTACGACGCGTCCTACGACTGCCGGTTGGTGTCGCGCGCCGGGGAGTCACCCGCGGTGTTGTCCCGCATCGTGGGCAAACACTGTGAATCCGGTGACGTAGTGGTGCGCGACTGCTGGATGCCGGAGGATATTGCCCCCGGTGACCTGCTCGCGGTGGCCGCCACCGGTGCGTACTGCTACGTGATGGCCAGCAACTACAACCGCATGCCCAAGCCCCCCGTGGCCGCCGTGCGCGACGGGCAGGCGCGGTTGTTGCTGCGTAGGGAAACCGAGGACGACCTGCTCCGGCTGGAGGTGTGAGTGATCGAGGATCGTGAGCCCATCAGGGTGGCGCTGCTGGGATGCGGCACTGTCGGGACCGAGGTGGTGCGCCTGCTGCGTGATCGCCCCGAGGAATTCGCCGCGCGCGTCGGTGCGCCCGTGCGAGTCACGGGGGTGGCGGTGCGTCGCCCGCACAAGCACCCGGAACTGCCGGAGGAGCTGCTGACCACCGATTCGGCGTCTCTCGTGGACGGCGACGTCGACCTCGTGGTGGAACTGATCGGCGGGATCGAACCGGCCAGGTCCCTGCTGCTGAGGGCACTGCGGGCGGGCAAGTCGGTCGTGACGGCGAACAAGGCACTGCTGGCCGAGTACGGTTCCGAGCTGTACGCGGCGGCCGACGCCTCCGGCGCCGACATCTACTTCGAAGCGTCGGTGGCGGGTGCGATCCCGTTGCTGCGCCCGCTGCGCGAGTCGCTGGCCGGTGACCGGATCAACCGTGTCATGGGCATCGTCAACGGCACCACCAACTACATCCTCTCGGCGATGGACTCCACCGGGGCGAGCTACTCGGAGACCCTGGAGGAAGCCGGTCAGCTCGGTTACGCCGAGGCGGACCCGACGGCGGACGTGGACGGCTTCGACGCGGCGGCCAAGGCGGCGATCCTGGCATCGCTGGCGTTCCACACCCGCGTCACGGCCACCGACGTGCACCGGGAGGGCATCTCGGGAACCAGTGCCGGTGACATCACCGCGGCCCAGGCCCTGGATCGCAGGGTCAAACTGCTGGCCATCTGCGATCGGGTGACCGACGAGGAGGGCAACGAGTCCGTCTCGGCCAGGGTGCACCCGGCGATGATTCCCCGGGACCACCCGCTGGCCGGGGTCGGTGGTGCGTTCAACGCGGTGTTCGTGGAGGCCGAGTCCGCGGGACAGCTCATGTTCTACGGCCAGGGTGCCGGTGGTGCCCCGACGGCCAGCGCCGTGCTGGGCGACATGGTCGCCGTCGCGCGCAACCTCGTCGTCTCGGGCAAGGGGCCGCGCGAGTCGGCACACGCTCAGCTACCGGTGCGGTCGATGGGCCAGACCCCGACCCGCTACCACATCAGCCTGGACGTGGCCGACAAACCGGGAGTGCTCTCCCAGGTCGCGTCCATGTTCAACGAGCACGACGTCAGCATCTCGGTGGTCCGCCAGCAGGGCAGAGGAGCCGAGGCGAGTCTGGTCGTGGTCACCCACACCGCGCTCGACGCGGCATTGAAATCCACAGTGGAAGAGATCGCACGGCTTGACGCGGTGCGCGAGGTCGTCAGCGTGATGCGCGTGGAAGGTGAACTGTCGTGACTTCCGGGATTCGAGCCGCATCGCAGCGTTCCCAGGCCGGTTGGCCCGGTCTGATCGAGGCCTACTCCGACCGGGTGGCCGTACCCGAGAACGCTCGAGTGGTGACCTTGCAGGAGGGCAACACTCCGCTGGTGCCCGCTCCCCACCTTTCGGAGCTGACCGGGTGTCGCGTTCACCTCAAGGTCGAGGGCGCCAATCCCACCGGTTCGTTCAAGGACCGGGGCATGACCGTGGCGATGACGCACGCGGTGGCCGAGGGGACGAGGGCGGTGATCTGCGCCTCGACCGGCAACACCTCGGCCTCGGCCGCCGCCTACGCCTCCCGCGCCGGGCTCACCTCGGCCGTGCTGGTGCCTCAGGGCAAGATCGCGATGGGCAAGCTGGCCCAGGCGGTGGTGCACGGTGCGAAGATCCTTCAGGTGCAGGGCAACTTCGACGACTGCCTGGAACTGGCCCGCAAGACCTCGGCCGAACACCCGGTGGCCCTGGTCAACTCGGTCAACCCGGTGCGCATCGAGGGGCAGAAGACCGCGGCCTTCGAGGTGTGCGACGTCCTCGGCCGGGCGCCGGACGTGCACTGCCTGCCGGTCGGCAACGCGGGCAACATCACGGCCTACTGGAAGGGCTACGAGGAGTACGCCGCCGACGGGCTCGTCGACTCCAAGCCGCGCATGTTCGGTTTCCAGGCCGCCGGCGCGGCCCCCATGGTCCACGGCGAACCGGTGTCGGGCCCCGAGACGGTGGCCACGGCGATCCGCGTGGGCAGCCCCGCCTCGTGGCAGGCCGCGCTCGCGGCCCGTGAAGCTTCCGACGGCTTGTTCGCGGCGGTCAGTGACGAACAGATCCTGGACGCCTACCGGCTGCTCGCGCGCCGCGAGGGAGTCTTCGTCGAGCCCGCGTCGGCTTCCAGCGTGGCCGGGCTGCTGGCCAAGTCCGCCGACGGTCGCCTGCCGGAGAACTCCGAGGTGGTCTGCACCGTCACCGGCCACGGCCTCAAGGACCCGGACACCGCCCTGGCGGGCATGGTCGAGGTCGAGCCGCTGTCGGTGGATCCCCACGCGGTGGCCACGGCGCTGGAGCTGACATGAGCCCGACGCCGGGAACGGCCTTTCGGGTGACGGTCCCGGCGTCCACGGCGAACCTGGGATCCGGCTTCGACACCCTCGCGATGGCGCTGGCCTTGTACGACACCGTCGACGTCGAGGTCGTCGACGGTGTTCCGGGCACGGCACGAGTCGAGGTGGCCGGGGCGGGGAGCGAGACCGTGCCGACCGACGAGCACCACCTGGTGGTGCGGTTGCTGCACCGTGCCTTGGCCGAACTCGGTTCCGATGCACCGGCGTTGCGATTGCGTTGTCATAACGTTATTCCGCACTCGCGCGGACTGGGGTCCTCGGCCGCGGCGATCGTCGCCGGTGTCGTTTCCGGCTACATCCTGGCGGGCCGTGACTTGTCCGATGAGGGCGACATGGCGAGCGTGCTGGAGTTGGCGGCTTCGCACGAGGGCCATGCCGACAACGTGGCCGCGAGTCTGCACGGCGGACTGGTGATCGCGTGGAGCGAACAAAAACGTTTCCGCGCCACGCGCCTGCGCCCCCATGCCGACATCCGACCGATCGCCCTGGTTCCGGCGGAGGAGTCGGCCACGCACACGACGAGGGGACTGCTGTCGGACACGGTGCCGCACGCCGACGCCGCCTTCGCGGCGAGCCGTGCCGCGCTGGCCGTGCGGGCTCTGACCGAGGAGCCGCAGCTGCTGCTCGACGCGCTCGACGACCGCCTCCACGAGAACCAGCGGGAACCCGCGTGGCCGGCGACGATGGACCTCGTGCTGCGCCTGCGTGCGGCCGGGGTGCCCGCGGCCGTTTCGGGTGCCGGTCCGACCGTGCTGGCCCTGCCGGCAGGGGGCGCGCTTCCCGGCGACGTCGACGTGACCGGGTTCGGTGCGCTGTGGATTCCGGTCGATCGGACGGGAGTGCGGGTCGAGTCCTCGGCCTGACGGCCCATACGACACGTGGTGGGCACAGGGTGGTATAAAGGAGGATGTCGGCACCGAGACAACCAGTACTCGGCCGGTGTACGGCAATCTCGGCCGGTCAGAGGCCGGTGGGGCGTTGCCATTCAAGCAGGTTGATCAAGCAGGGCAGGCTGATCCAGGGCGTGTCGCGCCCAGGAGGTTCTTGCACCGGAATGACAGGGCGTCTACCCTCAAGGTCAATCAGTCACCGCGCGCACGGGCGCTGGTGCTTTCCCGAGGTATCCATTCTCGGGGTGCATCCCTCGCTATGAATTGACTTCAACCCGTCGCGGGTGAAGATCGAGATCGGCGTACCCGATCGCGGTGACCGAGGCAGGAGTTGTCCACTCAGGCGGGTTCGCTTCGGCGGAGTCGAACGTCGAGTCGTAGCCGGTGTCGGGCCGCTAGCCAAGGGCCTGTCAGGCCGCGTTCCCGTACGGCATCAGCGGAGATGGTCGATGACCCGCAACGGGTTGCTGGAGCCTTCGTGGTTGCCGTGGTGGCGTGAGGCCGGAGGCGGCGTCACACCCGTTGAGCGGGTGATTTCTGGTGTGAGGCGACAGCAGGGTGTGCACCCGAGGATCGGAGTGGATGCGTCTGCGGGCGCGTATTTCGAACGTCATGCCCCGAGCGGTATCGGCAGGGTCACGTGAGTCGGATACCTCCACCGGGTGCGGCTGGTTTCGCGAGTCGGCGCCGACCCCCGATCGTGTCGCATGCCCCGTCGGGTTTCTTCGACACAGGGGCTGTTAGCACTACAAGGTCGCCCGTCTTCCCGACGGGCGGGCAATCCGCTGGGCCGCGTAGGAGGCGCGGATCCGGTCAGGAAGGACATTCGTGAGCAACACCGATCTGTTGAGCAGCGAGGCAGCCAATGGCGCCTCCCCGGCTGGCCAGCAGGAATCCGAGTCAACGAGCGCAGGAACCGCTGTGTCCGAATCTAATGGGACCCCACGTAAACGCGGTGGTCTTTCCGGCATGGTGCTGGCCGAACTGCGCCAGCTCGCTGGGGAACTGGGGATCGACACCAGCGGCATGCGCAAGGGTGATCTGATCTCCGCCATCAAACAACGTCAGAGCGAGTCGGGGGACGGGAACCAACAGCGTTCCTCCACTGCCAAGACACGGACGAGCCGTGGTCGCGGTGAGTCCGCGAAGTCTTCGGAATCCTCCGCCGAGCCCGAGGGCACTCAGGAGGCGCTCGTGCCGGAAACCGAGTCGAAGCCGACCCGGCAGGGCAAGCGGGCAGAAGCCGCGGCACCGGCCGAGGCCGAGGACGGCGGTACGAGTGATTCCTCCACCGCCAACGGGAGCGCGCCGACCCGCGGGCGTCCGCGTCGACAGGGTGGCGACTCCTCCGGGGAGGAGGACAATCGCCGCGGTGGCAACAACAACCGTCGTCGGCGCTCCTCGGGACGAGGGGGGCAGGACCAGAGCCAGGGTCAGGGCCAGGACCAGGACAACCGGGGTCAGGACAAGGACAACCGGGGCGGTCAGGACAAGGACAATCGCCGTCAGGACAACCGGGGCCAGGGCCAGGACAACCGGGGTCAGGACAAGGACAACCGGGGTCAGGGCCAGGACAACCGGGGCCAGGACGACTCCGACGACGACGGTCGTAACCGGCGCGGTCGCCGCTTCCGGGACCGCCGCCGCAACCGCGGCCGCAGCGAAGGCGGAGGGAACGAGCCCGAGGTGCGCGAGGACGACGTCCTCCTACCGGTCGCCGGGATCCTCGATGTGCTGGAGAACTACGCGTTCGTCCGCACCTCCGGCTACCTCGCGGGCCCCAACGACGTTTACGTATCGATGTCGCTGGTCCGCAAGTACGGGCTGCGCCGCGGTGACGCGCTCAAGGGCGTCATCCGCCAGCCGCGTGAGGGGGAGCAGCAGCGGCAGAAGTTCAATCCGCTGGTGCGTGTCGACGGCATCAACGGTCTGGATCCCGACGACGCCAAGCGGCGCGACGAGTTCCACAAGCTGACCCCGCTGTACCCGAACGAGCGCCTGCGGTTGGAGACGGAGCCGCAGCACATGACCAGTCGGGTCATCGATCTGGTGATGCCGATCGGCAAGGGACAGCGCGCACTTGTCGTCTCACCGCCGAAGGCGGGTAAGACGATGGTGCTGCAGTCCATCGCCAACTCGATCACCACGAACAACCCCGAGTGCCACCTGATGGTCGTGCTCGCCGACGAGCGCCCCGAAGAGGTCACCGACATGCAGCGCTCGGTCAAGGGTGAGGTCATCGCCTCCACCTTCGACCGGCCGCCGTCGGACCACACCACGGTCGCCGAACTGTCCATCGAGCGGGCCAAGCGACTGGTCGAGATGGGGCACGACGTCGTCGTGCTGCTGGACTCGATCACCCGGTTGGGGCGTGCCTACAACCTCTCGGCCCCGGCTTCGGGCCGGATCCTGTCCGGTGGTGTCGATTCCACCGCGCTGTACCCGCCGAAGCGCTTCCTCGGCGCCGCCCGCAACATCGAGAACGGCGGTTCGCTGACGATCGTCGCCACGGCGCTGGTCGAGACCGGGTCCACCATGGACACCGTGATCTTCGAGGAGTTCAAGGGCACCGGCAACGCCGAGCTGAAGTTGGACCGCAAGCTGGCCGACAAGCGGTTGTTCCCGGCCGTCGACGTCGACGCCTCCAGCACCCGCAAGGACGAGTTGCTGATGTCGTCGGACGAGCTCGCCGTCAACCACAAGCTGCGTCGGGTGCTGGCCGCCCTGGACACGCAGCAGGCCCTGGAGCTCGTGCAGGACCGGTTGCGCAAGTCCAAGACCAACATCGAGTTCCTGATGCAGGTCGCCAAGACGACACCGAACAAGGAAGAGGACTGACTCCTCCGGCTCGTTCGGTCTCGTGAACGTCGACGGTTTCGCGCGAACACCGCGTTCGCCGGGTTTCGCGCGAAACCGGATAACCCCCTGGCCGTCGTACAGGGGTTACGCAGGGCTGCCGCTTCGGGAATACCGCGGGGGTTGCCCTGCGTTGCAGGTCAGTAGCCTTGGTCTGGCAAAATGCAAGGCTGGAGTCCGGTTCCGGTTCACCTCCCGACACTTCCGGCGCGGGGGGACCCGGAGCCATGATGAGAGGACAAGGCGTTGAAGACCGGTATTCACCCCCAGTACGTGGACACCGAGGTGGTCTGCGACTGCGGAAACACCTTCAGCACGCGTAGCACCCGTTCCAGCGGCCAGATCCACGTGGAGGTCTGCTCGAACTGCCACCCGTTCTACACGGGCAAGCAGAAGATCCTGGACACCGGTGGCCGTGTCGCCCGCTTCGAGGCTCGCTACGGCCGTCGCCCCCAGAACGCGCGCTCCACGAAGTAGCCGAGCCACCGGCGCCCGTCCCGCGGGACGGGCGCCGGTGTGTCGTGGACACGGTGGATAACACCCGGCTCGGAAGGAAAGCAGGCCCGCACAGTGCAGACGTCGAAGCTCGAAGAACTACTCGCCGAGTACACCGAGCTGGAGGGGCGGCTGGCCGACCCCGACGTGCATGCCGACCAAGCGCGCGCACGCAAACTGGGACGGCGGTACGCCGCACTTACCCCGATCGTGCGAACGGCGCGGGAGCTCGAGCAGGCTCAGGCCGATCTGGCGACCGCGCGGGAGTTCGCGGAGGAGGACTCCGCGTTCACCGCCGAGGTCAGGGCGCTGGAGGAGGCCGTTCCGAGTCTGGAAGCCAAACTCGCCGAGCTGCTCGTGCCGCGTGATCCGCGTGACTCCACCGACGTGCTGGTCGAGATCAAGTCCGGCGCGGGCGGGGAGGAATCGGCGCTGTTCGCCGGTGACCTGCTACGGATGTACCTGCGCTTCGCCGAGCGGCAGGGCTGGAAGGTCGACGTTCTCGGTGCCGCGGAATCCGACCTGGGCGGCTACAAGGAAGTCACTCTCGCGGTCAAGGACAAGTCCGGCCAGGACCGGCCGGACGGCGTGTGGGCCTGGCTGAAGTACGAGGGCGGCGTCCACCGCGTGCAACGCGTGCCGGTCACCGAGTCCCAGGGGCGGGTGCACACCTCGGCCGCCGGGGTGCTGGTGTACCCCGAACCCGAGGAGGTCGAGGTCGAGCTCGACGAGAAGGACCTGCGCGTCGACGTCCACCGGTCGTCGGGGCCCGGAGGGCAGAGCGTGAACACCACGGACTCGGCCGTGCGGCTGACTCACCTGCCGACCGGAATCGTCGTGTCCTGCCAGAACGAGAAGTCGCAGTTGCAGAACAAGCTCCGCGCCACTCAGGTGCTGCGAGCTCGGCTACAGGCGATGGCCGAGGAGGAAGCCGAGCGGGAGGTCGCCGAGACCCGCCGCGGTCAGGTGCGGACGGTGGATCGTTCGGAGCGGGTGCGTACCTACAACTTCCCCGAGAACCGCATCTCCGACCACAGGATCAACTACAAGGCCTACAACCTCGACCACGTCCTCGACGGTGACCTCGACGGAGTGCTGGCGGCGTTGACCGCCGCCGACCGGCAGGAACAACTCGCCGTCGACTCCTGAGGAAACCGCTCGGCGGGGTCTCGGCGGTTCCGCCGCTTGCCGAGGTGAATCGTGAAAGGCCGTGGGCGCGTCCCTTTTCCGGTGCGAGGCCGTCCCGGGACGGCGAGCGGCCCTCTAAGCTTGCCCGCGTGAAACGACAACCGCTACGCCTGGCCATCCTGGAGGCCCAGCGTGTTCTGACCGCGGCCGGAGTGGCGAGCCCACGTACCGACGTCGAACTGCTGGCCGCCCACCTGCTCGGTGTGGAGCGCACCAAGTTGATGATGGTGCCCCTGGTGGACCCGCCCACCGTGGAGGCGCTGCACGAGCTGGTGCGCCGGCGCGCGGCGCACGTGCCGCTCCAGCACCTGACCGGTGAGGCCACGCTCGGCGGCGTCACGCTGTCCGTCGGACCGGGGGCGTTCGTTCCTCGTCCGGAGACCGAACTGCTGCTGGCATGGGGGCTGGCCACGCTCGAGGGGGTGGACGCTCCCGTGGTGGTGGACCTGTGCACGGGCACCGGAGCGCTGGCGTTGGCCGTGTCCAACGCGCGCCCCGACGCTTCGGTGCACGCCGTGGAAAAGGACCCGGAAGCCCTGGCGTGGGCGCGCCACAACGCCGACCGGCGGAGTCGTGCCGGCGAAACCCCGGTCGAGCTCCGGCTCGGAGACGTCGCCGACCCGACGTTGCTGAGGGAACTCGACGGAACCGTGGACCTCGTCGTGTGCAATCCCCCTTACGTTCCCGCGGGCACGCCGGTTCCCGTCGAAGTTCGCGACCACGATCCGCCCGAGGCCGTCTTCGCGGGGCGCGACGGCCTCGACGTGCTTCGTCACGTGGTGGGGTGTGCGGCACGACTCCTCGAGCCCGGCGGGGGAGTGGCGATCGAACACGACGACACGCACGGGGGGTCGGTCCCCGTGCTGCTGCGGTCCGGGCGGGTGTTCACCGCGATCGAGGAACACACCGATCTGGCGAGCCGTCCCCGTTTCGCCACGGCACGGCGGGCCGTGGACTGATCAGCGCTTGCCGTTGACGAACTCCCGAAGCAGCGCGTTGAACTCGTTGGGCCTTTCCCGGTTCGGCCAGTGCCCCGCACCGGAGATCACACGAAGCTTCGATCCCGGGATCGCTCCGGCGGCTTCCCGGGCCACCGACACGGGCACCACGGTGTCCCGCTCACCGTGAACGAGCATCGTCGGGCACCGCAGCCGCTCCAGTTGCGGAAGGTGGTTGACCTTCATGGCCCGGCGCCCGATCGCGTCCCGCTGCCAGTCGGTGAACACCGACTTCCTGTTGCGGATCTCCGCGTGAACCTCTCCGAGGACCTCTTCCATGCCGGGGACCTGGTCGGTGTCGGCCAGGACGCCGCGCGTGAGGAACGATCGCGTCAGCGACCGGTGCAGCCCGAGCGTCTTCGCCACCGCGCTGTCGACGAAGCGCGTCCGCGTCAGCAGATAATGGGCGAGGTGGTGGTGCATGCGGTGTTGCAGGCCACCGGCATCGACCAGCACCAGTCCCCGCACTCGGTGAGGGTGGCGCAGCGCGAACCCGGTGGCCACGCTCCCCCCCAGGGACAGGCCGACCAGGACGGCCTCGTGAACCCCCCACGTGTCCAGCAGCCAGCGCAGCACCTCCTCCAGGGTGCGCTGGTTCGCGCGTCCGCGCCATCCCGTGCTGCCGCCCTGGCCGGGCAGATCGGGGATGTAGACCCGGTGGTCGACCGCCAGCGTCGGGACCGCGTGCCGCCAGCTCAGCAACCCGTTGTCCACACCACCACCGTGTAGGAGAACGACCGCCGGGCCACCGGATCCGGCCCGGTGGTAGCGGATCTTCCCTGCCGGGAACTCGACGTGGTCGACCTCGACACCTTGCGGTGGGGCGGTCATTGATTCTCCTCGTGCTCGTGAGGGTTGCGATGTCCTGGTGCGATCATCGGCACCGGCGCCGGCTTTGCTACATCCGCGGTTGACGGGGAGGACGGCGACGTGGGGCGGGTTGCCGGATCAACAGGATATTCCGTGTCGAGCTCGAATGTGTGCCATTCGCATCCCACCGTGTCGGACGTGCAAGGATCGGGGCGTGAGCACGGTCTACGACTGCAATCGTCCGGACAGTAGGGACACGGGCCTGAGCACGGCCGCCAATGCGGTGCGAGCGGGCGGACTGGTGGTGTTGCCCACCGACACCGTCTACGGCATAGGCGCGGACGCCTTCGACTCCACCGCCGTGGGGTCGTTGCTGTCGGCCAAGGGGCGGGGCCGCGACATGCCGGTGCCGGTGCTGGTCGGCTCCTGGACCACCGTGGACGGCCTCGTTCTCTCGGTACCCCGGCAGGCGCGGGCGCTGATCGAGGCCTTCTGGCCCGGCGGTCTCTCGCTCGTACTGCCGCAGGCACCGTCACTGGCCTGGGACCTGGGGGACACCAGGGGAACCGTGAACCTGCGGATGCCCCTGCACCCGGTGGCGCTCGACCTGCTGCGCGATGTGGGTCCGATGGCGGTGTCGAGCGCCAACACCACCGGCAATCCCCCGGCCACCACCGCGGAGCAGGCGCGTGAGCAACTGGGTGATTCGGTGTCGGTGTATCTCGACGGCGGGCCGACCACCGACGCGGTGGCCTCGACCATCGTCGATCTCACCCAGGCCCGGCCGCGCGTCCTGCGCGAGGGCGCGATCGGTCATGCCGAGTTGACCGAGGTGCTCGGCGCCGAGCCCGACACCTGACGGCGCCCGGTGGTACCCGTGTGGGTGTCACTCGAACGGGTGGATTCTCGAACTTCGTTTCAGCTCGGCCTCTCGCGCGCCGATGCTTCTTTTGACGAGGGAGCGCCGGTCGTGGATCCGGGAACGACGATCGCGGCGCGTAAAAGGTGATGCGCGAGTGCGTGGACGGGAGACTGTACGTGACCCCCCGTGAGACGGGTGCCGGCGGCAAAACCTGAAAAGATCTTGAATGTCACGGACCGGTGTCAGCGCGCCACACGCCTGGCGATAGCGTGGGGCGGGGACGCGCACCGTGGACAGTCAAGAGGAGCACCGAACGTGAATATGCCGTTGTGGGGGCTGACCAGCGCTTCCGTGCCGTCCGTCGGCCCGCGCTGCTGAGTCGTCATCGTGGACGAAGCACCCGCGTGGGCGCCGGCCGGTCTGCCGGCACGAGAGTACTTACTCGTCCTGCTCACGGCCGCCGCGGTGACGTTCCTGCTCACCGGGCTCGTGAGGATGCTGGCCATCCGTTTCAAGGCGGTGGCCTACCCCCGGCGCCGTGACGTGCATCTCACGCCGATGCCCCGGATGGGCGGCGTGGCGATGTACGGCGGAGTGCTCGGCGGAATGTTCCTGGCCAGCAACCTGCCCGCGCTCTCGCGCAGTTTCGACTACTCCAATCACGCTCTGGCCGTGGTCATAGCCGGTGGCCTGATCACGGTGGTCGGGGCTCTCGACGACCGCTTCGAGCTGGACTCGCTGACCAAGCTCGCCGGACAGGTCACCTCGGCCGGGATTCTCGTGCTCATGGGCCTGCAGTGGTACGTGTTGCCCTGGGTCCAGACCAGCGACTCCAGTTCGGTGCTGGTACTGAGCACGAACCAGGGGCAGCTGCTGACGGTGCTGCTGACGGTGGCGATGGTCAACGCGATGAACTTCGTCGACGGGTTGGACGGGCTGGCCTCCGGGATCGGCCTCATCGCCGCGAGCGCGACCTGCGCCTTCTGCCTGGGCTTGCTGCAGGACCAGGGCGGAGACGTCAACGCTTACCCGCCCGCGCTGATCGCGGCGACCATCGCCGGGGGGTGCCTGGGCTTCCTGCCGTACAACTTCCAGCCCGCCCGGATCTTCATGGGCGACTCGGGATCGATGCTGATCGGGCTGATGCTGGCCGCGGCCAGCACCACCGCGGCGGGCAACGTGGACCCCACGCGCTTCGGCCCGCGGGACGCCCTGGGGCTGTTCTCGCCACTGCTGGTGGTGGTGGCCGTGCTGTTCGTGCCCCTGCTGGATCTGATCATGGCGGTCGTGCGGCGCACCCGCGCGGGCAAGAGCCCGTTCCACGCGGACAAGATGCACCTGCACCACCGACTGCTGGAGATCGGCCACTCGCAGCGCCGCGCGGTCCTGCTGATCTACCTGTGGGCCGGTGTGCTGGCCTTCGGTGCCGTCTCGCTCACCCTGTTCGACAACGTGGTGGCGGTATCCTGGGTGTTCGGGCTCGCCGTGTTGACGGCGGGCGTCATTTCGGCGATCCCGAGAATGAGGGCCAGATGAGCGATCCCGCCGACCTGCTCGATCAAGAGACGAAGAACACCACGGTGCGGCTCGCCCGCGCGATGGTGCGCCCGGCGATGACGGCGACCCTGCTGACCGGCGGCGTGGCCGTGGCGGTCGCCGCCGTCGTCGCCGGTGTGGAGGGGGTTCTCGGTGCCGTTTTCGGCACCCTGCTGGTGATCGGGTGCTGCTGGATCAACGTCGCCGTGATGCGTTGGATGGCGACCTCGGCGCCGCTGATGGTGATGGCCGCCGCTCTCGGCGGGTACTGCACCAAGTTCTCGATCCTGCTGACGTTGCTGCTCCTGCTGGCGGACACCACGCTGTTCGACATGGACTCGTTCGCCCTGGCCATCCTCGCCACGGTGGTCGCCTGGACGGCGGCCGAGGTCGTCGGCTTCACCCGCGCCCGTGTGCCCACTGTCATACCCGCGCGTGACGAAGCAGGGTGAGCAGGTGTTCAGCCCTTGCTCAACCGCCTGGTAACCTGCGGCTGCGATGGTGGATCCACCCGACAAAACCCCTGAACACGGCTCTGCTCAGCCGCACGAACGGGCTGATGCGTGGACCGCGTTGTCTTACATGCTGACCGGTCCGCTCTGCTACGGGTTGGTGGGATGGGGCCTGGACGAGTGGCTGGGAACAGTCCTGTTCCTGCCCCTCGGGCTCGTCGGGGGCGGGGCCGCCTCTGTGTACCTTATCTACGTCAGGTACGTTAAGTCCTGATCGTGAAGATTCCCTCGAAGGTGTGGTCTTCTCGTCGGTGCCTCGTCCTCGAGGCGTTGCACCGGTAAGGACTCGTAAACTTCGAGAGAACCGGAAGGAGCCCGGGTGAGCACACGCGTGCTGGCCGCTGGCGGTGGGGAGTTCCAGCCCCCCGGTACGAACAGCGTCATCTACCCGCCATTTGTGGCCGGTATCACCAAACCGATGGTACTGCTGGTTCTGTCTATCATCATCATCGGCGTCTTCTTCTGGCTCGCGCTGCGTAAGCCGTCGCTGGTGCCCGGCAAGACACAGTTCGCCGCCGAGAGCACGTACGACTTCGTGCGCAACACCATCGGCCGTGACATGATTTCAGGTAAGGACCTTCGTCCCTACCTTCCGCTCCTGGTTACCGTGTTCACCTTCGTACTGGTGAACAACGTCTACGGTTTCGTACCGTTCCTGCAGCTTCCGACCATGTCGAACCCCGGCATCCCCTACGGGATCGCACTGGTGGTCTGGTTGGTTTACAACGCCGCGGGGATGAGTCGCCACGGAGCGTTCGGCTACCTGAAACACCAGACTTCGCCTCCCGGTGTTCCCGTCGGGATCAAGCCGCTGGTGATTCCGCTGGAGTTCCTGTCGAACATCCTGGTGCGGCCGTTGACGTTGTCCCTGCGGCTGTTCGCCAATATGTTCGCGGGCCACCTCGTCCTGCTGGTCTTCATCATGGGTGGCGAGTACCTCCTGTTGCACGGTGGCGTGCTGGGAATGGTCGCCGGCCCGGTGGCTCTTGTGCTGAGCATCGTGCTGATGTTCTTCGAGCTGCTGATCCAGTTCCTGCAGGCCTACATCTTCACCATGCTCACCGCCAACTACATCGGCGGTGCGCTGGAAGAGGAGCACTGAGCAACCCGATCCGCGATCAACGCGGACCGAGTGAAAGGAAACATTCGTGCTGGAAGGCAACATCGCCATTCTCGGGTATGGCCTCTCGGCCATCGGCCCCGGCATCGGCATCGGCCTGATCTTCGCCGCCTACATCAACGGCACCGCTCGCCAGCCCGAGGCTCGCAGCGTGCTGCAGGGTATCGCCATTCTGGGCTTCGCTCTGGCCGAGGCGCTCGCGATCTTCGGCCTGGTGCTCGCCTTCGTCTTCATGTGACCTGAAGGGATACGCAAGGAGACATCTTGATGAACGAGAGCACCGCGGTACTGGCACAGGCGGGGCAACCGAACCCCCTGATGCCGCACCTCCCCGAGACGATCGTCGGTCTGATCTCTTTCGCGATCCTGTACTTCGTCGTGCACAAGTACGTCGTGCCGCGCTTCGAGAAGATCTACAAGGAGCGCAGCGAGCGGATCGAGGGCGGCATCGCCCGCGCCGAAGAGGCCCAGGCCGAAGCCCAGCGCACGCTGGAGCAGTACAAGTCCCAGCTGGCCGAGGCACGCGCCGAGGCGGCACGGATCCGCGACGACGCCCGCGCCGAGGGGCAGCAGATCGTCGAGGAGATGCGGACCCAGGCCCAGGCCGAATCCGACCGCATCATCAGCCAGGGGCAGGCTCAGCTTGCCGCCCAGCGGTCCCAGATCATCGCGGAGCTGCGCTCCGACCTGGGGCGGCAGGCCGTGGACCTGGCCGGTCGCGTGGTCGGGGAGTCCCTGGAGGACGAGGCCCGGCGTCGCGGCACCGTCGACCGCTTCCTGGACGAGCTGGAGGCGACCTCGGCTCCGGCGGCCGAGTCGACCAAAAGCTGACAGGTCCGGATGATGGGCACCATGGCGACTAACCCAGAGAGAAGGGTTGAGAGTTGAGTACCCTCGTGAACGCCGCGAGTCGTGACGCACTGGCAGCTACCGAGCTGCAACTGTTGCAGGCCACCGACGGTGCCGGACCCGCGGAGATCACCGGGCTCGCCGACGAGCTGTTCGAGGTGGCCGCGCTGCTGGGCAGCGAGTCCACGCTTCGGCGGACTCTCGCCGATGCCTCCACAGCTCCCGGGTCCAGGCAGGAGTTGGCCCGTGACCTGTTCGCGGACCGGCTCGGTGGCCGGGCGCTACCCGTGGTGCTCGAGGCGGTCGGAGCGCGGTGGTCCCATCCCACCGACATGGTCCACGGACTGGAGCGGCTGGGCCGCACCGCGCTGCTGGTGCAGGCCGAGCGCTCCGGCCGGTTGGACGCTGTGGAGGACGAACTGTTCCGGTTGGGGCGCATCATCGGTGGCCGCCCCGACCTGGAACGGTTGCTGTCGGATCCGGCCGGCGACCCCGAGGGCAAGGCCGTCGTGGTCACCGACCTCGTCGAGGACAAGGTCGAGTCGGTGACCAGGGACCTGGTTCGCCAGCTGGTGGCCCACTCCCGCGGCCGGCACGTCAGCGAGGGACTGGAAGAGCTCGCCGAGATGTCGGCGCGTCGGCGGGAACGGTCGGTGGCCCACGTCCGCTCGGCCCTGCCGCTCACCGATGAGCAACAGCAGCGGCTGTCCGCGGCGTTGCAGCGGATCTACTCGCGACCGATCGCGGTCCACCTCGAGGTGGACCCCGAGGTCGGCGGTGGACTCGTGATTCGGGTCGGTGACGAGATCATCGACGGCAGCACGGCCGGACGTCTGCAAGCCCTGCGGGGCTCCCTGGGCGACTGACCCGGGGCGACCGGCAGCGGCCCGACCGGCCGCACTCCTACTCCCTGAACAACGAACCGAGAGCAGGAACGAGACATGGCGGAGCTGACGATCTCGTCGGACGAGATCCGCAGTGCGATCGAGAAATACGTCTCCAGTTACTCTCCGGAGGTCAGCCGCGAGGAGGTCGGGGTCGTCACCGATACCGGTGACGGCATCGCCCATGTCGAGGGTCTGCCTTCGGTCATGACCGAGGAGCTGCTGGAGTTCCCCGGCGGCATCTACGGCGTCGCGATGAACCTCGAGGCGAACTCGCTGGGTGTGGTCATCCTGGGTGAGGCCGACCTCATCGAGGAGGGCCAGGAGGTCCGGCGCACCGGCAAGGTCTCCTCCGTGCCGGTGGGCGACGGCTTCCTGGGCCGCGTGGTCAACCCGGTGGGCGAGCCCATCGACGGGATCGGCGACATCTCCTCCGAGGACAACCGTCCCCTGGAGCTGCAGGCCGCCTCGGTGGTCCAGCGCCAAGGGGTCAACGAACCGCTGCAGACCGGTATCAAGGCCATCGACTCGATGACCCCGATCGGTCGCGGTCAGCGTCAGCTGATCATCGGTGACCGCAAGACCGGCAAGACCACGATCGCGCTCGACACGATCATCAACCAGAAGGACAACTGGGACAGCGGGGACCCGGAGAAGCAGGTCCGCTGCATCTACGTTGCCATCGGCCAGAAGGGCTCCACCATCGCGAGCGCGAAGCGCTCGCTGGAGGAGGCCGGAGCGATGGACTACACGACCATCGTGGCCGCACCCGCCGCCGACTCGCCCGGTCTGAAGTGGCTGGCCCCCTACGCCGGCTCGGCCATCGGCCAGCACTGGATGTACCAGGGCAAGCACGTCCTGATCGTCTTCGACGACCTGACCAAGCAGGCCGACGCCTACCGCGCGATCTCGCTGCTGCTGCGGCGTCCGCCGGGGCGCGAGGCCTACCCGGGTGACGTCTTCTACCTGCACTCCCGGCTGCTGGAGCGTTGCGCGAAGCTGCACGACGACCTGGGCGGTGGCTCGATGACCGGCCTGCCGATCATCGAGACGAAGGCCAACGACGTCTCGGCCTACATCCCGACCAACGTCATCTCCATCACCGACGGGCAGTGCTTCCTGCAGTCCGACCTGTTCAACTCGGGTCAGCGTCCCGCCATCGACGTCGGTACCTCGGTGTCCCGCGTGGGTGGTTCGGCGCAGATCAAGGCGATGAAGAAGGTCACCGGTTCGCTGAAGATCGACCTGGCCCAGTTCCGCGAGCTGGAGGCGTTCTCCGCCTTCGCCTCCGATCTCGACGCGGCCTCGAAGGCCCAGCTCGACCGCGGTGCGCGGTTGATGGAGGTCCTCAAGCAGGGCGAGGGTCAGCCGCTGCCGGTCCAGGAAGAGGTCGTCTCGCTGTACCTGGGCACCAAGGGCCACCTGGACTCGCTCCCCACCGAGGAGGTGCGCCGGTTCGAGACGGAGTTCCTGGACTACATGCGTCGCAACCACGAGACCGTGCTGACCGACATCGTGGAGTCCAGGCAGCTCTCCGACGACGGGGAGAAGGTCGTCGTCGACGCGGTGGACGAGTTCAAGAAGCAGTTCAACGTCTCGAAGGACTCCGGGTCCGCCCCGGTGGAGTCGCACGAAGAGGCCCTCGACGCCGACAGCGTCGGTCAGGAGACGGTGCAGGTCAACCGTCCCGCGTCGGACAACGAGAAGTGACCGGATAGCCATGGCTCAGCTTCGCGAACTACGCGACAGGATCCGATCGGTCAAGTCGACCAGGAAGATCACCAAGGCGCAGGAGCTCATCGCCACCTCGCGCATCATGAAGGCGCAGGCCAGGGTGGAGGCCTCGCGCCCCTACGCGGACGAGATCGTGCGGGTGTTGTCCTCCCTGGCCGAGGCGAGTCCGCTCACCCACCCGCTGCTGCAGGAGCGCGCCAACCCCAAGCGGGCCGGGGTGCTGGTGGTCACCAGCGACCGCGGTTTCTGCGGCGGGTACAACGCCAATGTGCTGCGGGCGGCCGAGGAGTTGCAGAACCTGCTCCGCTCGGAGGGCAAGACCCCCGCGCTGTACGTGATCGGTCGCAAGGGCAAGGAGTACTACCGGTTCCGCAACCGGGAGGTCGAGCGCAGCTGGACCGGGTTCACCAACCGCCCGGAGTACTCCGACGCGGCCGACGTCGGTGAGACCATGGTCAAGGCGTTCATGGCCGGTGCCGACGACTACCTCGACGAGTCGGGAGGGGACGGGGTCCTCGGCGTCGACGAGCTCCATCTCGTGCACACCGACTTCGTGTCCATGCTCACCCAGAAGCCCACCGTCCGGCGGATCGCTCCGCTGGCGGTGGAGTACAAGGAGCAGGAAGCGGGCACGCTGCGTCCGGCCTACGCCTTCGAGCCGGACGCGCAGACCCTGTTTCGGGCACTGCTTCCGAAATACATCAATACCCGCCTGTTCGCCGGGTTGCTGGACTCGGCTGCCTCCGAGCACGCCGCTCGTCGTACCGCCATGAAGGCGGCCACGGACAACGCGGACGAGATCGTGGAGAACCTCAGCCGCCAGGCAAACCGGGCCCGTCAGGCCCAGATCACCCAGGAAATCAGCGAGATCGTCGGTGGTGTCGAGGCGCTCTCGTCTGCAGGAAGTGAGTGACATGACTGCTACTGCCACTAGCACGGCTACTGGCACCGGCCGCGTCGTCCGGGTTCTCGGTCCGGTTGTGGACGTCGAGTTCCCGCGCGGTGAGATGCCGGACCTCAACAACGCGCTGACCGTCGAGATCACCGCCGAGGCCATGGAGAACACGGTGACTCTCGAAGTCGCCCACCACCTCGGCGACAACGTCGTGCGGACCATCGCCATGCAGCCCACCCAGGGGCTGGTGCGGGGCGTGTCGGTCTCCGACAGCGGGGCGCCGATCTCGGTGCCGGTCGGTGACGCCGTCAAGGGCCACGTGTTCAACGCGCTCGGTCACTGCCTCGACGAGCCCGGTTACGGTGCGGACCTGGACCGGTGGAGCATCCACCGCAACCCGCCGTCGTTCTCCACGCTCGAGGGCAAGACCGAGCTGCTGGAAACCGGGATCAAGGTCATCGACCTGCTCACCCCGTACGTCCAGGGCGGCAAGATCGGCCTGTTCGGCGGTGCCGGTGTCGGCAAGACGGTGCTCATCCAGGAGATGATCCGCCGTGTCGCCAAGAACTTCGGCGGGACCTCGGTGTTCGCCGGTGTCGGCGAGCGCACCCGTGAGGGCAACGACCTCTGGACCGAGATGTCGGAGTCCGGCGTGCTGGACGACACCGCCCTGGTGTTCGGCCAGATGGACGAGCCGCCGGGCACCCGTATGCGGGTGGCCCTGTCGGGTCTGACGATGGCGGAGTACTTCCGCGACGTCGACAACCAGGACGTGCTGCTGTTCATCGACAACATCTTCCGGTTCACCCAGGCCGGCCAGGAGGTCTCCACGCTGCTGGGCCGGATGCCCTCGGCCGTGGGTTACCAGCCGACGCTGGCCGACGAGATGGGTGCCCTGCAGGAGCGGATCACCTCCACGCAGGGCCGGTCGATCACCTCGATGCAGGCGATCTACGTCCCGGCCGACGACTACACCGACCCGGCCCCGGCGACGACCTTCGCCCACCTGGACGCGACCACGGAGCTTTCCCGCGCGATCACCCAGAAGGGCATCTACCCGGCCGTGGACCCGTTGACCTCCACGTCCAACATCCTGGAGCCGGGCATCGTCGGCAACGAGCACTACAGGGTGGCCCAGCAGGTCAAGCAACTCCTGCAGAAGTACAAGGAGCTCCAGGACATCATCGCCATCCTCGGTATGGACGAGTTGTCCGAGGAGGACAAGGTGACGGTGTACCGCGCCCGGAGGATCGAGCGCTACCTGTCGCAGAACTTCTACGTGGCCAAGCAGTTCACCGGCCAGGAGGGCTCCTTCGTGCCGCTGAAGGAGACCGTCGAGGCCTTCGACAAGCTCTGCAACGGCGACTTCGACCACTACCCGGAGCAGGCCTTCCTGTCCATCGGTGGTCTCGACGACCTGGAGCAGGCTTACAAGAAGTACGCCGAGCAGTGAGCTGATCGGCTTTTGAGCGGCCGGAGCCCGTGCGGGTTCCGGCCGCGCTCGCCGGTGGATGTGCCCGAAAGGGTCATGTCCGCCCCGGTCCGCGACAGCGCCAGTCGCCGAGTGGATAGACTGGCTGAACGCACCCGACGAAGGAGACGCGCGTGGCCAACATGACCGTCGAGCTGGTCGCTGTCGAGCGCCGCCTGTGGTCCGGTGAAGCGACAGCCATGGTGGCTCAGACGACCGAAGGTGAGATCGGGCTCATGCCCGGGCACGAACCGATGCTCGGACAGCTGATCGAGGGTGGCGTCGTCACGATCACCACGAGCGAGGGGGCAACCGTGACGGCTGCCGTGCACGGTGGTTTCCTGTCCGTGGACAACCGTGGGGTCAGTATCCTGGCGGAGACGGCCGAGCTCGCCCAGGAGATCGACATCGCTCAGGCTCGCCGTGAAGCCGAGGAGAGCGACGAGCAGACTCGAGCACGGGGAATGAGCCGTCTGCGGGTGGCCGGACAGACGACCTGATCTTTTTTCCGCGCGGATGGAGTCTCCGATCGTGTGGTCCACCGCACTCGTAGGGCTGGTGGTGCTCGCGGGTGCGGTGGTTGTGCTGTTCGCCGCACGAAGGTTGCGGCAGTTGCGCGCGGGCGGCATAGACGTGGCCTTGCGTGTCCACCAGGACGGCCGTGCGCGAGGCTGGCATCTGGGGATCGCTCGCTACCGCGGTGAGGAGTTCGTGTGGTACCGGGCGCTGGGGCTGGGTTCCGGGCCGAACTGGGTGCTCGATCGCAGTAACGTCGAGATCGTGGGACGGCGCAGCCCGTCGAACGCGGAAACCTACACGATGCCGGTGCGATCGATGGTGCTGCATCTGAGCTGTCGAGGTGGCGACGTCGAGGTGGCCATGGGCCCGGATGCGCTGACCGGTTTCCTCTCCTGGCTGGAATCCGCCCCGCCCGGAGCCTCCGTACCCTGGGCTTCCTGACGCGCTTTCGCGCGACATCGTCGCTCCTCGAGGCCCCCGCGGTCGCGCAGTGGTCACGTGAGGTGCTCCGCACGGACCCCGTGGAGCAGCCGCAGGAAAAGCGGAGTGAGCGGGCAGTGGCGGGTGTCCGAGGGGACAGCCGCGTGAACGCGCCGGAACAGGTTCGGTTCCGTCATCGGTTGGTGGACCGTCCCGGCAGCGTGCGTCAACGCGAGACGAGGAACGAACGTCACCGCGACTCCTGCCGAGACGATCGCCTGGGCCACGGCGTAGGACTCCGATTCGAACGGAACGTTCGCAGCGATGCCCTCGGCCGCGGCGACGGCGTCGAGTTGACGGCGATTCGGCAGGTTGGCGGCGGCGCTCGCCCACGGATCATCCGCGAACTCGCGCAACCGGAGTTCACCGGTGCGGGCCTTCGGGTGTTCGTCGGGCATGACCGCGTGGATCGGATCATCGACCAGGTGAACGTGCTCGACACCGGGCGGTTGTTCGAGCGGTTCGGCGTACTCGCCCACGATCGCCAGGTCCAGTTCTCCCTCCGCGACGAGAGCGGATCCCTCGGTCGGCCCCAGGTCGACCACGGATAGTTCCGCGCTCGGGTGGTGGTGACGCAGGGCGGTGAGCGCCTCGGGCATGAGCCCCAGTCCTGCTGTGGGGAAGGCCCCCAGGCGGAGGCGGCCACGGTGCTCTCCGAGGTACTCGTGAACATCCTCGGAGGCAGCGGCGAGGCTTCGGGCCATCGTGTCCGCGTGTGCGGCGAGTCGTACGCCCAAGGGAGTGAGCCGTACGCCCTGCGGGAGGCGTATCACCAGCTGAGTGCCCACCTCCTCCTCCAGGCGGGTGAGCTGTTGTGAGACGGCGGGCGGGGTCCGCCCGGTGTGGCCGTGCCGTCCGCGTGACGCTGCCGAAGTCGCGGATGAGCCGAAGCAACAGCAGGCGGGATTCGTCCAAGGCCATAAAGCGAAACTTTAGTCCCCGTAGTGAGCGGTAACTGGACCTGAAGTGGTGAGCACGAGGAGACTGGACGCGTGGTTGATTCGTCCGCTGCTCGCAGCTCCCCCATCGGTATCGGGCCCGAACCCATCGACAGCGTCGACGCGCGCTGGGCGCTGGGGAGTTATACCGCGGAGCTGGACGAGCGCTTCCAGGAGGGCTTCGACGCGAACCGCGCCGCGCCACCGGAATCCGGTGACTTCGTGCCGCCTCGCGGGGTCTTCCTGCTGGTGCGCGCGGAGGGCACCGTCGCCGGTTGCGGTGCGCTGCGCACCGAGCAGGACGGTACGGCGGAGATCCGCCGGATGTGGATATCATCGACGCTGCGCGGCCGCGGAGCGGGGCGGAGGCTGCTGTGGGCGTTGGAGGACCACGCGCGTCGGTACGGCTGTCACAGGGTGCGGTTGGACACCGCGGCCGAGCTGGACGAGGCCAGGTCGCTGTACGCCTCGGCGGGCTACGTCGAGATCCCCGCCTACAACGACAACGCCTACGCCGGGCACTGGTTCGAGAAATCCCTGGAGTGACGCGTCCGGGGCGGCGGTCGGACGTCGGCGTCCCGCTCCCGCACGGCGATCCCGTCCGCCGGTCTAGGGTGTGATCATGCGAATCGTGGTCGCCACCTATGATCACCCCGACGCGCGCAAGCTCGTCGACGAGGTCCAGCAGGAGTACGTCGTGCGCTACGGCCACGAGGACGAGACTCCGGTCGACGTCGACGAGTTCACGGGTTCGAACGGTTTGTTCCTGCTCGGCTACCGGGGCGGGCGGGCCGTGGCCTGCGGTGCCTGGCGTGCCTGCGGCAGCGACGACCCGGAATTCCGGGACGGTGACGCCGAGCTCAAGCGCATGTACGTCGTTCCGGCCGCGCGGGGACTCGGTCTGGCCCGTCAGGTGCTCGCGGAACTGGAGCGCACGGCCGCCGAGGCCGGACGCGCTCGCCTCGTGCTGGAGACGGGGCTGGCCCAGCCGGAGGCCATCGGCCTCTACACCTCCTCCGGTTACCACGAGATCCCGAAGTTCGGCGTGTACTCCGCCGAGCCGGAGAGCCGCTGTTTCGCCAAGAGGCTCTGAACCTCCACGCACCGTGCCTGCGTACGGACTTTTCGTGAAAGTCTTTCTTGACCGGTGCACCCCTCCGTGCTGGGATCCTGCTCCAGCGATGGCCATAGCTGCTGGAGGTGGCTTGCATGTCGGAGGGAATCAGTCGGCGCACGTTCGTGGCGGGTACGGGGATGACGGCGGCCGGGTGGGCCGTCGCGTCGGCAGCGAGCTTCGCGCCCGTGACGGCGGCCGAGTCCCGCGGCGAACCCGTGGTCGTGGAGTCGCCGGACGGGAAGGTGCGGCTGCTGTTCCGAGTGGCCGACGGCAGGCCGCAGTACTCCGTCAGTCGGGCGGGGCGCACGGCGCTGTCCTGGTCGGCGATGGGGTTCGAGCTCGGCGACGGAGCGGTGCTGGGCGAGGGGATGAAGCTGGCGGGCGTGCACCGCGACGAGCTCGACGAGACCTGGCAGCCGGTGTGGGGCGCGCGGGCCGAGGTGCGCAGCCACTGCAACCGCGCGGTGCTGCGGCTCCGGAAACCCGGTCAGGGTGGTGAGCTCGCCGTGGAGTTCCGCGTCTTCGACGACGGCCTCGGTTTCCGCTACCTCTTCGGCGCGGAGGCGGGCGAGTTCGACGTTCTGGACGAGCTCACGGAGTTCCGCTTCACCGACGACCACACGGCCTGGTCGATCCCGGGCAACTACGACTCCTACGAGTACCTCCACACCGAGACGCCCCTGACCGGTATCGGCGGCCTGGCCGACTGGCAGGAGCCCCGCGACGATCCGGGGCAGCGGCTCGGCACCGCGGCGACGCCGCTGACCGTCAAGGTCGCCGAGGACCTGTACCTGGCCCTGCACGAGGCGGCGCTCCACGACTTCCCCGAGATGACCCTGGCCAAGATCGACGGTGGTCCTCAGCTGCGCAGCGCGCTGGCACCGCTGAAGAACAAGGGACGGACCAAGGCGCACCTCGGTGGTCCCTTCGCCACCCCGTGGCGGACGTTCGTGCTGGCCGAGCACCCCGGTGACCTCATCGAGTCGCACCTGGTGCTCAACCTCAACGAGCCCTGCGCCATCGAGGACACGTCCTGGATCAGGCCCGCCACCTACGTCGGCGTGTGGTGGAGCATCCACAAGGGGCGCAACACCTGGGCACCCGGTCCGGATCTCGGTGCCACCACCGAGAACGTCATGCGCTACATGGACTTCGCCGCCGAGAACGGTGCTTCCTACGTGCTGGCCGAAGGCTGGAACAAGGGCTGGACGGACGGGGAGGGGGAGGACTTCGACAACCGGCAGGACTTCCTCACCCCGAACCCCCAGTTCGATCTGCGGCGCGTCGTCGAGTACGGACGTGAGCGGGGCGTCGAGTTCCTGGCGCACAACGAGACCGGCGGCGGCGTCGACAACTACGAGAAGCAGCTCGACAGGGCCTTCGCCAAGTACGAGCGGCTCGGGCTCCCCGGCGTCAAGACCGGCTACGCCGGCGTGATCGAGCCGCACTACCACCACGACCAGTGGATGGTCCGGCACTACCAGCGGGTCGTCGAGAAGGCGGCCGAGCACCGCCTGATGATCAACGCTCACGAGCCGATCAAGGGAACGGGCATCGAGCGCACCTATCCGAACTTCGTGTCCAGGGAAGGTGTCAAGGGCCAGGAGTACGAGGCGTGGTCGCGCGGGAACCCGCCGGAGCACACCGTGACGCTGCCGTTCACGCGGATGCTGGCGGGGCCGCTGGACTACACCCCCGGGATCTTCGACATCACCTGGTTCCCGCCGCAGTCACCGGAGGACCCGCACGGTGCGGACAACGACCGCACGCGGGTGCACACCACGCGAGCGCACCAGATCGCGCTGTATCCGGTGCTGCTCAGCGGGGTTCAGATGCTCGCCGACGTGCCGGAGAACTACCGGGGAGCTCCCGAGTTCGAGTTCCTCCGGTCCGTGCCCGCCACGTGGGACGAGACCCGGGTGGTCGACGGCGCCATCGGTGACTACGTCAGCGTGGCGCGTCGCAGCGGCCGTGAGTGGTACGTGGGAACCCTCACCGACGAGCGGGCGCGCACGGTCGAAGTGCCGCTGGACTTCCTCGGTGAAGGCACCTACGTGGCGCACTGCTACACCGATGCACCGGACACGGACCTGGAATCGAATCCCAACGCCGTGGCGACCAGCCGCCGGCTCGTCGACGCGTCGACGACGGTGCACGCGGAGATGACCAACGGCAGCGGGCACTCCATGCGGATCGTGCCCGCCACGGATGACGACGAGAGCGAGTCGGACAACCACTCGAGGTGACAGCATCGCGGAGTGAACGGGCCGTTCGGGCTGCTCCCACCGCCAGAACGTCCCGTTCAGCTCGCGGGTCAGGCGTTGCCCGCGGGCCTCCAGAGCACGTCCCCCTCGGGATTGGCCAGGCGGGCCAGGATGAACAGCAGGTCGGAGAGCCTGTTGAGGTACTTGGCGGGAAGTTCGTGGGTGCGTTCGGCGTCGTGCTCCATCAGCGCCCACGCGGAGCGCTCCGCGCGGCGGGCCACGCACCGCGCCTGGTGCAGCAGCGCACCTCCGGGGGTTCCACCGGGCAGGATGAACGAGTCGAGCTTGCCCAGCTGCGCGTTGTACTCGTCGCACAGGCTTTCCAGGCGGTCGACGTAGTTCTGCGTGACGCGCAGCGGGGGATGGGGCGGGGACTCGACCACGGGGGTGGACAGGTCGGCACCGACGTCGAACAGGTCGTTCTGCACGGCGCGCAGGGCCTCGTAGACGCCGGTGTCGAACGTGGCGGTGGCCAGGACCACCCCCAGCACGGAGTTGGTCTCGTCCACGTCGGCGTAGGCGGTCAGTCTCGGGTCGGTCTTGTGCACCTTCGAGTTGTCCGACAGTCGGGTGTCGCCCGCGTCGCCGGTTCTGGTGTAGATCTTGGTCAGGTGGACGTTCATGCGCTTCAGCCTAGTGTTCCGTGTCGAGTGCTCGTGATGCTCGGACCGCCGACGGTGGTGCGGACGCGTATCTCACACCGCGTGGCCGTATCCCTACCCGCTCCACCCGCGATCGTGTTCCGGCCGTAACCTGGCTGTCCGTGAGTGAGCATTTTCGGGTACACGGTGGCGCACGGCTCGTCGGAGAGGTCGACGTCGTCGGCGCGAAGAACAGTGTGCTGAAGTTGATGGCGGCCGCGCTGCTGGCCGAGGGCACGACCACGATCACCAACTGCCCGGAGATCCTGGACGTTCCGTTGATGGGTGACGTGCTGCGCAGCCTCGGCTGCGAGGTCGAGATCGACGGGACCACCGCCACCATCACGACGCCTGCCGAGATCAGTCACGAAGCGGTCTCGGTGAGCATGAGCAGGCTGCGCGCCTCGGTCTGCGTCCTCGGACCGCTGGTCGCCCGTTGTCGCCGCGCCGTGGTCACGCTCCCCGGTGGTGACGCGATCGGCTCACGCCCGCTGGACATGCACCAGAGCGGCTTGCGCCAGCTCGGCGCGACCAGTCACATCGAGCACGGTGCCGTGGTCGCCGAGGCCGAGAACCTGCACGGCGCCCAGATCTGGTTGGACTTTCCCAGCGTGGGTGCCACCGAGAACATCCTGATGGCCTCGGTCATGGCCGACGGCACCACGGTCATCGACAACGCCGCCCGCGAGCCGGAGATCGTCGACCTGTGCGTCATGCTGCAGCAGATGGGCGCCAAGATCGAGGGGGCAGGCACCTCGACGCTGACCGTGTACGGCACCACCGAGCTCAGGCCTGTCGAGCACCAGGTCATCGGGGACCGGATCGTCGGTGCCACCTGGGCGTTCGCCGCGGTGGCCACCCGGGGCGACCTCACCGTGCGCGGAGTCGATCCCAAGCACGTGCACCTGGTGCTGGAGAAGCTGCGCGGTGCCGGTGCCGAGATCACCACCGACGAGGACCACTTCCGAGTGGTGATGGACTCGCGTCCGGTCGCCGTGGACTACGTGACCCTGCCGTTCCCCGGCTTCCCGACCGACCTGCAACCGATGGCGCTGGCGCTGTCGGCCGTGGCCGACGGCACGTCGATGATCACCGAGAACCTGTTCGAGTCGCGGTTCCGGTTCATCGAGGAACTGGTGCGCATGGGCGCTGATGCCCGTACCGACGGCCACCACGCGGTGGTCAGAGGGGTGGAACGGCTTTCCAGCGCTCCGGTGTGGGCCTCGGACATCCGCGCGGGCGTGGGGTTGGTGCTGGCGGGATTGTGCGCCAATGGCGTCACCGAGGTGTGGGACGTGTTCCACATCGACCGCGGCTACCCGAGCTTCCTGGAACAGCTCTGCGCCCTCGGCGCCTCGGTCGAGCGCGTCGCCGACTGATCCCGGACGTCACCCGGTGACGACCTTGCCGTCTTCGACGTGCACGGGGACCGCGCCCAGGGGTGTCTTGGCCGGGCCGGTGACGACATCGCCGTTGGAGGCCTCGAACACCGAGCCGTGACACGGGCAGCGAAGCTGGTCGCCCGCGGCTTTGACGGTGCAGCCCATGTGCGTGCACACGGCGCTGTGCGCGGTGACTTCGCTTTCGCCGGATCGAGTGACGGCGACGGGCTTGCCGTCCGGTCCCTTGGTGACCACCGTCCCGCCGACGGGGACGGCCGCCAGCTCGATCAGCGTCGCCTTCGGCTGGTCCTGCGCCGTGTCCTCGGGGCTCGGTGTCGACGTCAGCTCCGTTCCCTGGTAGTCACCGCCCGTGCAGGCCGAGAGGGCGAGGGCGCCTGCTCCCGCTCCTCCTGTGGCGAGGAGCCGACGGCGCGATGTGGGCTGGTCCTGGTTCACGGTTACCTCCGGGTGGGTCGATCGAATCCGACCATTGGTGCGAATCCGGACGATAGTGGCAGAATAACCTCACACGCGACCTTGATCGCCCCGAGGATGTGGGATGCATAGCGAGCAACCAACCCGTGCGGCCGGACCGGCACGAGCGGCCGGAGCGGAGCTGCTCAGGGGACTGACCGCCGCCGGCCTGCTGATGTCGGCGGTGGTGCACTTCGAGCTGTGGGCGCAGGGGGTCGACGATGTGCCCGTGATCGGGCCGTTGTTCCTGCTCAACTCCGTGGCGGGGCTCGTGCTCGCCCTGGTGCTGCTGACCTGGAAGCACTGGCTTCCCGTGCTGGGTGCGATCGCCTTCAACGTGCTGACGCTGATCGCCTTCGGGCTGGCCGTGGCGGTGGGGCTGTTCGGCTCGCACGAGGTCGCCGCGGGGGTCCCGCAGGCGCTCGCCGGAATCGCCGAACTGGTCTCTCTGGTGTGCGCGGTGGCGTTGCTCGTCGTCGGGAGTCGTGCCCGGTGACTACGGCCCGGCGGCGACGCGCAGGCCGAGGGCGACCATGACGGTGCCGGTCAGGCGCTCCAGGACCACCCGGACGCGCTGCCGGGTCAGGAACCGGCGGAAGCCGCCGACCAGCAACGACGTCAGGCGCCACCAGGCCAGACCGACCGCGAGGAAGGCCAGGGCCAGCGCGGCGGTGGTCGCGACACGTGGTTCGCCGGACGAGACGAACTGCGGCAGCAGCGTCAGGAACATGATGGCGATCTTCGGGTTGAGCAGGTTGCTGATCACCCCCTGTCGGAAGGCGGACCGTCGGGTGATCCCGGAGACGGTCGCCGAGAGGTCGGGGATCTCGTTCGACTCCGCCC
This sequence comes from Halosaccharopolyspora lacisalsi, assembly GCF_014137975.1. Taxonomy (GTDB): domain Bacteria; phylum Actinomycetota; class Actinomycetes; order Mycobacteriales; family Pseudonocardiaceae; genus Halosaccharopolyspora; species Halosaccharopolyspora lacisalsi. The sequence goes on from NZ_JACGWZ010000003.1 coordinate 179,135, forward strand.
GGTCGCGCCAGCTCTTCCACAGCGTGGTGGCCCCGAGCCACACGAGGTAGACCGCGCCGGCGATCTTGACGGCGGCGTAGGCGACGGCCGAGGCGGCGAGCAGGGCCGACAGGCCGATCACCGACGCGGTGGCGTGCACGAGCACGCCCGAGCAGCATCCCAGGCCGGTCCACCACATGGCGCTCGATCCGCCGCGCAGGCTGTTGCGCAGGCCCAGAGCCATGTCGGGACCGGGAGCGACGGTGATCAGGAGTGCGAGCAGCAGGAAGGGGAACAGTTGCGCGGGCACCGCCACAGGCTAACGCGGGTGCGTCGGCGTGGTCATCGCCTCTCGTGCAGGAGCAGCAGCGTGTAGGCGGCCAGGGACTGGGCGTCGGTGATCTCGCCGGTGTCGATCATGTGCTCGAACTCGGCGCGGGTGAACCACGCCGAGCGCATGTCCTGCTCCTCGGCCTCGCGCGCGTGCTCGCCCTCGGTCAGACCGGTGGCGAGGAAGGCGCGACCACGCTGGCTCGACAGGCCCGGAGCCACGTCGATCCGGCCGAGGTCGAGCAGCTCGCGCGCGCGGAGGCCGGTCTCCTCCCGCAGCTCCCTGGCGGCCAGTTCGGTGGGCTCGACCTCCGCCAGGTCCGGGGCCGTCCCCTGGGGAAACTCCCAGCGGCGCAGCCGCAGCGGATACCGGAACTGCTCCACCAGCCGCAGTCGATCGCCGTCCAGCGGGAGCACCAGCGCGTAGTCGGGCTTGTCCACGACGCCGTAGATCCCCTCCGAACCGTCGGCGCGGCGGATGGCGTCCTCCCGAACGGTCATCCAGGGATTCGCGTAGACCTGGCGGCTGCCCGTCGTCACGGGTGGATCGGTTTCCATCGGCTGCCTCAGACGGTGCTCTCGGGCTCGGAATCGCTCTCGTTGAGCTTCGAGCGTCGCATACCGTAGAGGAAGTACACGGCCAACCCGACGACCATCCAGATTCCGAAGACGATCCAGGTGACCACGGCCAGCCCCGTGATCAGGTACCCGCACAGCACCACGCCGAGCAGCGGCACGAACGGCATCAGCGGGGTGCGGAAGCTGCGCTGCAGTTCCGGGCGCCGGTAGCGCAGCACGATCACGCCGATGTTGACCAGCCCGAAGGCGGTCAGCGTGCCGATGCTGGTCGCCTCGGCCAGGCGGCTCAGCGGGATGGCACTGGCCAGCACGGCCACCAGGATGCCGACGATCAGCGTGTTGCGCGCGGGAATCCGGCGGTGGTTGACCCGGGACAGCACCGGCGGCATGAGGCCGTCGCGCGACATCGACACCAGGATCCGGGTCTGGCCGTAGAGCACGGTGAGCACCACGGAGGCGATGGCGATCACCGCACCCAGCGCGAGCACGATCGACGGCCAGGCCTGCTGGGTCACGGTGTCGAGCACCATCGCCAGCGAGGCCTTCGCCTCGGCGAGCCTTTCGGTGCCGACCGCGCCGACGGCGGTCAGGGACACGAGCACGTAGATGGCGGTGACGATCAGCAGCGAGATCATGATCGCGCGGGGCAGGTCGCGCTTCGGGTCGCGGGCCTCCTCACCCGCCGTCGAGGCCGCGTCGAAGCCGATGAAGGAGAAGAAGGCCAACGAGGCACCGGCCGAGATGCCCGCCAACCCCTCGGGGGCGAAGGGGGTCATGTTGCCGGAGTTGAACGCGGTGGCGGCCACGGCCACGAAGAACAGGAGGACACCGATCTTGATCAGGGTGGCGATCGTCGTGGCCCGCGCGCTCTCCCGAACTCCGAGCAGCAGCACTCCCATGGCCAGGAGCACGACGAACGCGGCGGGAATGTTGATCATCCCGCCCTCGCCCGGCGGCGCCGACAGCGCCTCCGGTATCCTCAGGCCGATGGTGCCCTGGAAGAACTCGTTGAGGTAGCCGCCCCAGCCGACCGCGACCGCGGCCACCGACACGCCGTACTCCAACAGCAGGCACCACCCGCAGACCCAGGCGATCAGCTCGCCGAGCGTGGCGTAGGTGTAGGAGTAGGCCGAGCCCGAGACCGGCACGCTCCCGGCCAGCTCGGCGTAGGACAGCGCCGAGCACAGGGCGGCGATCCCGGCCAGGACGAACGAGTAGACCACCGCGGGGCCCGCTGTCGGGGCGGCGTCGGCGAGTACCACGAAGATGCCGGTACCCAGGGTCGCGCCGACGGACAGGGCCACCAGCGGTACCAACCCGAGCGTCCGTTTCAGCTCGGTGTGGGAACCTTCCCCGGTGAGCTGTTCGGCCGGTTTGACGCGGAGCAGGTTGCTGGCAAGCGACACGCCGACGGACCGTACTCCCTCGGTCGAGTGACCCGACAGAGACGTTGCCGTAATGCGATGCGCACGGGTGCTCACCGTGACGATCCCGGTCCGTACCCTGTCTCGAGTGCGTCTCGTCATCGCTCGCTGCAAGGTCGACTACGTCGGTCGGCTCCACGCGCATCTGCCCCTCGCGCAGCGGCTCCTGCTGATCAAATCCGACGGCTCGGTCTCGGTGCACTCCGACGACCGCGCCTACAAGCCGCTGAACTGGATGAGCCCGCCGTGCTGGCTGATCGAGGACGCGGGCGTGTGGACCGTGCAGAACAAGTCGGGCGAGAAGCTCGTGATCAGCTTCGACGAGGTCCTGCACGACTCCGACCACGAACTGGGTGCCGAACCCGGTCTGGTCAAGGACGGCGTGGAGGCGCACCTCCAGGAGCTGCTCGCCGAGCACGTGACGACCCTGGGGCAGGGCTGGTCGCTCGTGCGCCGCGAGTACCCGACTGCGATCGGTCCGGTGGACCTCATGTGCCGGGACGCCGAGGGGGCCAGCGTCGCGGTGGAGATCAAGCGGCGCGGCGAGATCGACGGCGTCGAGCAGTTGACCCGCTACCTGGAGCTGCTCAACCGCGACCCGTTGCTGGCTCCGGTGGCCGGGGTGTTCGCCGCGCAGCAGATCAAGCCGCAGGCGCGGACGCTGGCCGAGGACCGGGGCATCCGCTGCGTGACGCTGGACTACGACAGCCTCCGGGGCATCGAGCCCGACGAGTACCGCCTGTTCTGAATCAGCGCGGACCGTCGTCGGTGGTGCGGTGCAGGCACCGGCTTGTTCGGCAGTCGTGGGTCGCGGCGTAGGCCCGCAAGTAGGCGTCGACGCGCTCGTGGCAGGCCCGTGCGGGCGGGGCGGGGTTGTTCGGGCCCCTCGTTTGGCCGCAGCGCGAAACCCGCTCGTGCGAGCCGGGTTGGCGTTCGTGGACGTCGCCGCGGTGATCCACCCACGTGTCCCGTCGGCTCGACCCGGGCGGCCCGTACGCGAGGGTGATCCGCTCCAACCGGAACACCGAGTCGCAGGACTCTTCGGCCGGCTCGTCGCGCTGGGTCGAGTGCGGCGCCTTGTGCGGAGGTGATGGTTGCGTATCCATACCCCTACCGTCGGGCACGGGTGATCATAGGAGGGGTACGAGCAGTACCCTCGACCTATCGGGTGAGTAGTCCCAGTTGACCGGCCAGCTCGCGGGTCGCGTCACCTTGACCGGCCGGGGGCGAGTGCAGCAGATCGACCGCCATTTCACGAGCGGACCCGTTGTAACGTGCCGTTTCCGATGCCGTCCGCTCGGCACGTTCCAGTGTCGCCAGCGATGCGGCACGGTCTCCGCGCTTGTGGTGTGCTCGAGCGACTTCGATCAGATGCCGCGACCGGCGCGGTATCGACGTGATCGTTTCCGGGGCGACCGTGTGTGCTGCTTGTAGTGCCTCGCCCGTGTGTTGCAGGTCGACGGCGATACTCACCGCGTGTGCGCCCACCACGGGAAGACCGAACGAGGACTGCGTGTGTCGGTAACCGGGTCCGAGCTTGCGGGCGATGCCGTGCGCGCGCTCCCACTCTCGCCATGCCAGCCCGTGTTTGCCCCGTCTGGCGTGGGTCAGGGACGACTCGGCGAACAACGCGCCGTACAACCCGTACCAGTCTTCGTCGGCTCCCTCGGTGAGATGGGGTGCGAGCTGTTCCCGCCCGTCCTCGGCTACCTGTAGTGCCTCGTCCCACCGGCCGGATTCACGAAGTGTCTGGACCAGCCCCCAGGCACCCGATGCGATCGCGTACGGATCATCGGCGTCTTGCGCTTCGCTCAGCGACCGATCGGCGACCAGCCACACGAGTTCCGGTGCCGGTTGATACGCGGTGTAGAACTGCGCCAGGCGGTACACCCCGGCCAGGATGCGGCGAGCCTGCCGTCGATCAGCGTCCGTATGTGCCCGTACCGCGTTCTGCGCGTCCCGGATGAGATCGGGCAGTAGCGTCCCGACCTGTGTCCGATGATCCGGCGAGGCGTGCCGCAGTCGCCACGCTCCCGCGAGCCGTTCGGCCAGGTGCGGAAGACCGGCGGGTCGAGGATCCGGAGTAAGTCGGTAGGCGGTGAGCGCCGCCTGTACTTCGCTCAGCGCCGCGTGTTCGACACCACCGGCGAAGGCCCGCACCGGGATCGCCGCGCCATTTCCGGTCAGCTCGGCGAGGTCGGAGATGTCCAGTGCCCGTGCGAGCTTGACCAACATCGGCAGCCGCGGAACCTGCAGACGCCCTACTTCGATCGCCTTCAGCCACTCGGCCGAACGGCCCACCAGACCGGCCAGCACCGGCCGCGACATGCCCGCACGCTGCCGGGCCGCTTTGATCCGTTGCCCCACGTCGGCACTCACGAACTGACCACCACCTTCGCGGAAGTTGACCCCTTCGCGAACCTCCGCGAAGAGGTATCCGCCAGCTTAGCGAGACCTCGATCACGTGACGAGGCCTCGTTCGCCCGCAGTGACCGCTCGGGGCACACGGGGTGTCAGTGGCGCGCATCGTTGTGGCCCTCGGTCCGGCGGATCCGGGCGAGTCCGGCCCGCTCCCGCCGTTCGGGCGGTTGTGTTGGTTGTCGTGACTGCTCCGAATGTGTCTCGCCGATGCGGTGTTTCCCGTCGTCCGGGGAAAATCCGCCAAGATCACTACACTGTGGAGTGAGCCGGATCGATTTAGCTACCTGATCCAACGAATTGATATCGGATCCTGTGACTGGGGGCACTGTGCGGTACTGTTCGTCTGCTGTTGCAGACGTGGTGGTTATCGTTTGAAAATGTTTGATCTGGAGGTGGGGTAGCGTGCATGTGCTAGCCCAAGAGGAGCTACGAATCGATGCGGGAGCGGTTGACTACCTGCTGCTCGCGCTCTACTTCGTGTTCGTGCTCGGTATCGGCTATCTCGCCCGCCGGTCGGTGTCGTCCAGTCTGGACTTCTTCTTGTCCGGACGCTCGCTGCCGGCGTGGGTGACGGGGCTGGCGTTCATCGCGGCCAACCTCGGCGCCGTCGAGATCATGGGCATGTCGGCCAACGGCGCCGAGTACGGGATGCCGACCATGCACTACTTCTGGGTCGGCGCCGTGCCCGCGATGTTGTTCCTCGGCATCGTGATGATGCCGTTCTACTACGGCTCGAAGGTCCGCAGCGTTCCCGAGTTCATGCTGCGCCGCTTCGGCAAGCCAGCGCACTTGGTCAACGGCCTCAGCTTCGCGCTGGCACAGCTGCTGATCGCGGGAATCAACCTGTTCCTGCTGGCCACGGTCGTCAACCTGCTGCTCGGCTGGCCGCTGTGGTTGTCGATCATCCTCGCCGCGGTGATCGTGTTGGCCTACACCGGACTCGGCGGGCTCTCGGCGGCGATCTACAACGAGGTGCTGCAGTTCTTCGTGATCGTGGCCGCACTGCTGCCACTGACCATCGTCGGGCTGACCAAGGTCGGCGGCTGGCAGGGCCTGGTGAGCAAGATGTCGGCGGCGGGCAACGCCAACGAGCTCTCGGCGTGGCCGGGCAGCGAGCTGACCGGTTTCGCCAACAACGCCCTCAGCGCGGCGGGCATCGTCTTCGGCCTCGGCTTCGTGCTGGCGTTCGGCTACTGGACGACGAACTTCGTCGAGGTCCAGCGCGCGATGGCGTCCAAGAGCATGTCCGCCGCCCAGCGCACCCCGATCATCGGTGCCTTCCCCAAGCTGCTCATCCCGTTCGTCGTCATCATCCCCGGCATGATCGCCGCGGTGTCGGTGCAGGAGATGACGAGGTTCAAGCAGACCGGCGAGGGCAACGTCGACTACAACGACGCGCTGCTGCTGATGATGCGCGACCTGCTGCCCAACGGCATCCTCGGCATCGCCATCGCGGGTCTGCTCGCCTCGTTCATGGCCGGTATGGCGGCGAACCTGAGCTCGTTCAACACGGTGTTCACCTACGACATCTGGCAGTCCTACGTCGTCAAGGACCGGCCGGACGAGTACTACCTGAGCATCGGCCGCTGGATCACGGTGGGTGCCACCGCCGCCGCGGTCGGCACGGCGTTCATCGCCGCCGGCTACTCCAACCTGATGGACTATCTGCAGTCGTTGTTCTCGCTGTTCAACGCGCCGCTGTTCGCCACGTTCATCCTCGGGATGTTCTGGAAGCGGATGACGCCGACAGCGGGGTGGCTCGGTCTGGTGATGGGTACCGTGGCCTCGCTGGCCGTCTTCGTGCTGTCGAACGTCGGGGTGATCGAGCTGCCCGGTCAGGGTGCCAGCTTCCTCGGTGCCGGTGCGGCGTTCGTGGTTGACATCGTGGTCAGCATCGCGGTCAGCATGGTGACGCGTCCGAAGGCGGACGCCGAACTTGTCGGCCTGGTGTACTCGTTGACCCCCAAGGCGACGCGGACGGCCTCGACCACGGGTGAGGACGCGGGCTGGTATCGCAGGCCCGGCATCCTCGCCGGGATCGTGCTCGTCATCACGATCGTTCTCAACATCATCTTCGCCTGACGGGAGGTTCCAATGAGCCAGTCGACACGCCGGGGACACACCGCCGGTGCCTTCGACATCCGGGTGATCATCGCCGCCCTGTTCGGCATCTACGGTGTCGTGATCACGGTCATGGGCTTGGTCGCAACCAGCGCCGAGGACATCGCCAAGGCAGCGGGGATCAACATCAACCTGTGGAGCGGCATCGGCATGCTGATCTTCGCCGCGCTGTTCCTGCTCTGGGCGCGGTGGCGGCCGATCATCGTTCCGGAGACGCAGGGGGAGAGCTCCGCGGAGTGAGCCCGGACCGGCCGTGGCTTCCGAAGGGAGGTGCTCGGCCGGTCGAGCGCGGCATGCGAGCTTTCGAAAGCAGTGCGGAACTCGCCCGGGCAGTGCACGAGCCCGGTACGACGGCGCCCCCGGTATCTCTCGTGGAAACCGGGGGCGCCGTGCCGTGTGGTGCCGGTCGGCGCTGTCGGCGTTGTTCGAGCCCGTGGTTCTCCGCCCCGCGCGGGGCAGGAACGCCCAGGTGCGTGCACTCGCGGAACGGGGCCGGGATCAGTTCACCAGCTCCGGGTCCTCGAACGGGCCGGCGGCTTCGCGGTGGAGCCGTCGCCCGTCCGGTGTCTCGTAGTAGCGGGTGGATCCGCGGAGCAGCGGGCCACCCGGGAACCGACCAGTCGGCACTCGGCAGGCAAGCTCGCCGTGTTTTCCACGGCCCGGGACTGAGACAGTCCTCGGAGACGGCACCCCGGGCAAGAGCCCAGGTGACCAGGTAACCGATCGCCGAGGCCGGGAAGACAGCCACGGTCACGATCAACAACGCTGTTCGCCCGGGCCTGCGAAGCTTCTCGTCGTGGTGGTCCCGTGCCATCGCGAATACCTCCGTCCGCGGTCGTGCCGGGAGGGCACCGTGGCCGGTACCTATCACGGTGCTCCGGACGTAGCACCCCGACAAGGTCTTCGGCGTCGGTTCCGCAGCGGTGCGGATGGCCCTTCGGCCGGGCCGTCCCGTGATCCGGGCACCGTCGGTGCCGAGCGCCCCGGCTTCGTCCGCTGGCACGATCGGAGTAGTCACGGACACCTTTTCGGGTCGTTGTTGCAGTAAGCTGCCGCATACAACGACAGAGGAACCGGTGGGAGGCCAGTCATGACCCAGACCGCCCGTGGCAATCCCGACACTTCGGCCGAGGCGGACATACGACCGGTGGAACGCGCCACGTTCGAGTCCTACGATCCGCGCACGGAGGAACTCGTCGGTAGCCATCCGACCCACGACGCGGCGCACGTCGACGAAGCGGTTCGAACCGCTCGCGGCGCGCAGCGCTGGTGGGACGAGCTCGGATTCGCCGGTCGCAAGCAGCGGCTCGACGCCTGGCGCAAGTTGTTGGTTCGCAGGATCGACGAGGCCGCCGGGGTGATCTGCTCGGAGACCGGCAAGCCCGTCGACGACGCCCGGCTGGAACTGATCCTGGTCATCGACCACCTGCACTGGGCGAGCAAGCACGCCGAGAGCGTGTTGCGTCGCCGCAAGGTCTCCCCCGGGTTTCTCATGGCCAACCAGGCGGCCACCGTGGAGTACCTGCCGCAGGGCGTGGTGGGTGTCATCGGGCCGTGGAACTATCCCGCCTTCACGCCGATGGGCTCGATCGCCTACGCCCTCGCCGCGGGTAACGCCGTGGTCTTCAAACCGAGCGAGCTGACGCCGGGTGTCGGGCGCTGGCTGGCCGACACCTTCGCCGAGATCGTGCCGGAACATCCCGTGTTCACCGTGGTCACCGGGTACGGCGAGACCGGTGCGGCGCTGTGTCGTTCCGGAGTGGACAAGCTGGCCTTCACCGGTTCCACCGAGACCGGCAAGCGGGTCATGGAGACCTGCTCGGAAACGCTGACTCCCGTGCTCGTGGAGTGCGGCGGCAAGGACGCCCTGGTCGTGGACGCCGACGCCGACCTCGACGCCGCGGCCGACGCCGCCGTGTGGGGGGCGATGTCCAATGCCGGGCAGACCTGCATCGGAGTGGAGCGCGTCTACGTCGTGGAGACCGTGGCCGAGAGGTTCCTGGAACTGGTCGCCGAACGCGCCGACAAGCTCCGGCCGGGTGGTGAACCCCGCGCCGACCTCGGGCCGATCACCATGGCTTCCCAGGTGGAGGTGATCCGCCGACACGTGGACGAGGCGCTGAACCTCGGGGCGCGGGCGGTCGTGGGCGGCAGCGACTCGGTGCGTCCGCCCTTCGTGGAGCCCGTCGTGCTCACCGACGTCCCCCCGGAGGCCGAAGCGGTGCGGGAGGAGACCTTCGGTCCGACCATCGTCGTCGATCGGGTGACCAGCGCCGACGAGGGCATCGAGCGGGCCAACGCCAGTCGCTACGGACTGGGCGCGACCGTGTTCTCCCGCGCGCGCGGCGCCGAACTGGCGCGGCGGTTGCGGAGCGGGATGGTGGCCGTCAACTCCGTGATCTCCTTCGCCGCGGTACCGGCCCTGCCCTTCGGCGGGGTCGGGGAATCGGGTTTCGGCCGCATCCACGGTGCGGACGGCCTGCGTGAATTCACCCGTTCGCAGGCGGTGACGCGCATGAAGTATCGGATGCCGATCAATCCCATGACCTTCGGCCGCTCCTCGCGCACGGTGCGACACCTCATGCGCCTGGTGCGGATGCTGCGCGGTCGTTGAGTCGGGTAGTCAACAGTTCTTCCGCGAGGAGGCCACCGGTGAAGAAGATCGTCAACGAACCGGCGGACGTGGTCGCCGAGTCCCTGCGGGGCATGGCGGCGGCCCATCCCCAACTGCTGCGGGTGCGCACCGATCCGGCGGTCGTCGTTCGCGCCGACGCACCCGTCCGTGATCGGGTGGCTGTCGTCTCCGGTGGCGGTTCCGGTCACGAGCCGTTGCACGCGGGCTTCGTCGGGAAGGGGATGCTGGCCGCCGCGGTGCCGGGACCTGTGTTCACCTCCCCGACACCGGACGCGGTGCAGGCCGCCATCGGGGAGACGGAGGCGGGAGCCGGCGTGCTGCTGGTGGTCAAGAACTACACCGGCGACGTGTTGAACTTCGAGACGGCCGCCGAGTTGGCGGAGGTCGACGTTCGCACCGTGGTGGTTCAGGACGACGTCGCCGTCGAGGACTCGACCAACACGGCGGGGCGGCGCGGTGTGGGCGGCACGGTGCTGCTGGAACGGATCGTGGGTGCGGCGGCCGAGCGTGGCCACGACCTGGACCGGTGTCACGAGCTGGCCGAGCGGGTCGGCTCGCGGGTGCGGTCGATGGGCGTGGCGCTGACGGCTCCGACCGTTCCCCACGCGGGTGAACCGAGTTTCGACCTCGGAGCCGACGAGATGGAGATCGGCATCGGTATTCACGGTGAACCCGGCCGCCGACGCGCACCGCTGGAGTCGGCCGAGGGGATCGTGCGGCGGCTGCTCGACCCGGTGATCGAGGACCTGCCCTTCGACGAGGGGGACGAGGTGCTGCTGTTCACCAACTCGATGGGGGCCACCCCGTTGATCGAGCTGTACCTGGCGCACGGCATCGCGGAACGGATGTTGGCCGAGCGCGGCATTCGGGTGCGGCGGCGACTGGTCGGTCCGTACGTCACGAGCCTGGAAATGCAGGGCATGAGCCTGACCCTGCTCAAACTCGACGACGAACTCACCGAATTGTGGGACACACCGGTGCGCACTCCGGCACTAAGCTGGTGATCAACCGACGACGATGGGTGATTCGATGGGTGGCTGTAGTACTCGGGACGTGATCGCGGCCGTGCGTGCCGGCTCGGAAGCCGTGACCGAGCACCGCGACGAACTGGTACGCCTCGACCGCGAGATCGGCGATGCCGACCACGGGGAGAACATGGAACGGGGCTTCCGCGCCGCGGTCTCCCAAGTGGAATCCGCGCCATCGGAGACCCCGGGAGCCGTGCTGAAGCTCGTAGCCACCACGTTGATCTCTTCCGTGGGAGGCGCTTCGGGGCCGCTGTACGGCACGGCGTTCCTGCGCGCGGCCTCGGCGGTCGGTGACGTCACCGAACTCGACGGGACCGCCGTGGCCGCCGCGTTGCAGGCCGGTATGGAAGGGGTCACCGCCCGGGGCAAGGCGGTGGTCGGAGACAAGACGATGATCGACGCGCTTTCACCGGCCGTGGACGCGGCCAAGTCGGCCGCCGGCTCCGGACACGGCCCGTCCGGGGTGCTCGCGGCGGCGGCCGAAGCCGCCCACACCGGTGCGCGGAACACGGAGGAACTGGTGGCACGCAAGGGCAGGGCTTCCTACCTGGGGGAGCGCAGTGCCGGGCACGTCGATCCTGGGGCGCGCTCGACAGCTCTGTTGCTCGGGACTTTCGCCGAGACGACGGGGGTGCGGCGGTGAGCGTGGGACTGGTGCTCGTTTCACACAGCCGACGGTTGGCCGAGGGGGTTGCCGAGCTCGCGGAGCAGATGGCTCCCGGGGTGCGGATCGTCCCCACCGGTGGCACGGCCGACGGCGGTACCGGAACGGACTTCGAATCCGTCTCGGCGGCTTTGGAGGAGGCCGAGACCGGTTCCGGAGTCGTGCTGGTCTACGACCTCGGAAGCGCACACATGACCGCCGAACTCGCCGTGGAGGCACTGGACGACCCCTCCGGAGCGGTCGTGGCCGACGGGCCGCTGGTGGAGGGCGCGGTCGCCGCGGCCGTGGCCGCGCAGGGGGATCGGGACAAGGACGCGGTCGCGCGTGCCGCCGCCGACGCGGTCGGCACGGACACCAGGCAGGCGGCCACCAGTGACCCGGAGTCCCAGCAGCCCGGCGTGGTTCGTGAGGAAATCGTGCTGGACAACGAGGTCGGCCTGCACGCACGACCCGCGGCGCTGTTGTCCCGGAGCCTGACCGGTATGCAGGCCAGGGTGACGGTCGCACTGGGTGACAAGGAGGCCGACGCGAGCAGCGTGCTGGGAGTCATGGGGTTGGGAGCGCAGAAGGGCGACCGGATCGCGCTACGCGCCACCGGTCCCGACGCCGTCCAGGCGGTACAGCGGATCACGGAGCTCGCCGACAACAACTTCGACGCCTAGAGGGTCCGCGGTGCGGTTTGCGTAGTGGTTCGAGGGAGCTCCCGAACGATACTGCCGTCCTCGGGGCGGGCGGGTTAGGGTGACCGGATGCCGCCGCGTCCCCGTCCTCGTGGCCTGCCGGTGATCCTCGCGCTGCTGTTGCTGGTGGTCGTCGGTTGCGTAAGCGGGTCAGCGGTTCCGCCGGAGCCGGAGCCGGAGCGCACGAGTGCCGGCCCGGCGAACGCGTCGAGCGCGGTGCTCGGTGACCCGCGCACGATCGACCCCTGCACGATGACCGATCCGGCCGCCCTGCGGCGGTTCGGCCACGTCACCCGTGCCGGGACGGTCTCCCTCGACTACTGCCTGCTGCACGTGCGGATGGGCAACGGCTCCCTGTTGCAACTCGCGGTGGGGGAGCTGCGCCACGTCGATCCGGCCACCGTGACGCGAGGTCGTCCCGTGACCCGTCGGGGACCGTTCCGGATCGTGCGCGAGGCCCCCCTACCCGGGCACTGCACGCGGCTGATCGTGTTCTCCGACGGGATCGCGATGGAGGTCAGCGCCGACCTGCTCCGGGGGGATCCGGGCTCCGGCCTGTGTTCCGTGGCCGAAGCGGGCGCGCGGGAGGCGGTCACCGCGATCGGTCGGGGTCGGCTGGAACATCGCCGGTTCGCCCCGAACTCGTTGGCGCTGACCGACCCCTGCCGGCTGGTGGAATCCGACGTCGTGGGCCGGGTTCCGGGACTGGGGCGGGCTCGTCCGCACTCCACTCCCGCCCGGCATCAGTGCCGTTGGGGCGAGAAGAGCGCCCGGGAGTCCAGGGTGCGCCTGGTGCACACGGCGGGCGATCCGCCCAGGAGGCTCAACGCCACGGCGGTCATCGAGCGAATCGCCGGTCGTCGCACGGTCGTCAGCATCGTCGGAGGCGATCCGCGGATGCCGTTGTGCATGGCCGAGACGGCTCACCTCCCGTTCGGGGCGGCGGACTCCGGGCAGGTGGAGGTGGCGATGCTGGTGGTGGCCGTCCCCGGCGGCGACGGTATCGATGCCTGCGAGTACGCCAGGGGTCTGGCCGAGCGGATATGGCCGCGCCTCCCCGCCCGCTGACGGCAGCGGTACCGCGGTGCGCGTCCGGGAACGGTTAACGTGGTCGGCGTGCCTCGCCGCAACCGCCCCCGCAGCCCCGGACGTGCCGATACGAGCGCCCCGCGTCTGGGCGCGGGTCTCGGCTGGTCGCGGACGGAGGCCGGTCCCGACGGCGACTGGTTGGTGCGCACGATTCCCGCGGCCCAGGCCACGAAGCTCTACCGCTGCCCCGGCTGCGACCACGAGATCCGTCCCGGTGTCTCCCACGTCGTGGCCTGGCCCGCCGACGAGCACGGCAGCGTCGAGGAACGTCGGCACTGGCACACCGGCTGCTGGCGGAGTGGCTACGGGCGCAGGCGGTGGTGAAGCCGAGGTGCCACGGCGTCGTGCTCACCCGTTCGTGGCAGGATCGAGGCGATGAGCACCGAAATCCGCGCGAACACCTTGCTGCCGGGACGACGTGAGCAGATCACGCTGCACACCGCCGACGGGTTGGAACTGATCGGCGAGTTGTCCCTGCCGCAGGACCGCGAGCCCCGGGCCACGCTCGTGTGCCTGCACCCGCTGCCCACCCACGGCGGGATGATGGACTCCCACCTGTACCGCAAGGCCGCCTTCCGGCTACCCGCGCTGGCCGACCTCGCGGTGCTGAGGTTCAACACGCGCGGTACCGCCAGCGAGGCCGGTCGCAGCGGGGGAGAGTTCGACGCCGGCTCGGCGGAGCGGTTCGACGTCGCGGCTGCCCTGGAGTACGCGGAGTTCCACGACCTGCCGAACGTGTGGCTGGTCGGCTGGTCGTTCGGCACCGACCTGACGCTGGTCCACGGTCTGGATCCGCTGGTGCGGGGAGCGGTGCTGATCTCTCCGCCGCTGCGGTGGAGCACCGACGAGCACCTGCGGGCGTGGGGTGACTCGGGCAAGCCGGTGCACGCCTTCGTGCCGGAGTTCGACGACTACCTGCGCCCGGACGAGGCGCGGCGGCGGTTCGCCGCGATCCCGCAGGCCGAGGTCACCGGTTTCTCCGACACCAAGCACCTGTGGGTCGGCAAGGCCGAGACCGCGCTCGACGCGCTGGTCGGGGTCGTCGCCCCCGACGTCCCCACGCCGCTGCCGCGCACCTGGGAGGGCCCGGCCGAGACCCGTCAGGTCACCATCGTGGACTCCTGAGGCGCGTCGACTCAGCAGCGGTCGTCGTCGAGGTCGAGGTAGTCGCGGAGGGCTTCGGCGACACGGTGGAGCTCCTCGGGAGCGAGTCGTCCACGGTGGCGGCGGAGCTTGCCCTTGGGAACCGTGTGCAGTCCGGTGGCATCGACCCAGGAGCGGTCGCGGCCGGTCAGTCCGGCCTCGTCCCCGAGTTCGACGTGAGTCGAAGCGGGCCCCTCGGTGCCGGTGACCTCGGCGATGGTGATCGCCCCGAGGCGGTTGATGAGCACATTGGTGGTCAGTACCACGCAGGGCCGGGCGCCGATCAGTTGCGGAAACACCACGTCCCAGACATCTCCACGGAACACGTTCACTCGGCCGTGCTGTCGTGGGCGGTCTGGGCAGCGATCAGATCGCCGATCTCGGCGAGCTCACCGGTCGGTGCTGTGGCGTCGGTGCCGTAGAAGGCGTCGTAATCCTGAGCCAACGCGGCGCGCCGGGCCCGGCGGTGTAGTAGTCGCAGCCCTTCCCGGACGGCTTCCGAACGGCTGGACAACCCCGGCAGTTCCGCGTCGTCGTCCAGTCGATGTGCATCGGGTTCGGGAACCCGAGCTTGTACCAGTGTCATACGACCTGTCATATAATCGAAAATGCACAGTATCGCGCCTTGATCGGTACTCGCCGGCGTGCGTTTCGCACCCGACCTGCCACCCATCAAGCCTGATCCGGCCTCTCGGCCTGCTCACGCCTGCCCAGCGGGAACCTGGAACAATGTCGCTCGACAAGGAGGGCACAATCAGTGAGTAACCAGGTTCTGCCGTTGCTCGGCCGGATCGCCGACACCGTCTCTCGGGCCATCGCCGAGGTCCGCCCCGAGCTGGCCGGATCGGACCCGGTCGTCCGCCGATCCGATCACGCCGACTTCCAGTCGAACGCGGCCCTGGCCCTGGCCAAGAGCGCCCGGACCAAGCCCCCGGAACTCGCCGAGGCCCTCACCACCGCCCTCGACGTGGACGGCCTCATCGCCCGCGTCGAACGCTCCGGCCCCGGATTCCTCAACATCACCTTGCCCGACCGGGTGATCTGGAACCAGCTCTCCGCTCGGTTGACCGACCCTCGCCTGGGGGTGAGCGCGCGCGACGAGGGGCAACGGGTCGTCATCGACTACTCCGCGCCCAACGTCGCCAAGGAGATGCACGTCGGCCACCTGCGCACGACGATCATCGGCGACAGCCTCGCACGCGTGCTGGGATTCCTCGGCGCCGATGTGATCCGGCGGAATCACCTCGGCGACTGGGGCACCCAGTTCGGGATGCTGATCCAGTACCTCGACGAGCATCCCGAGGTCGCTTGGCACCACGACGAACTGGATCCGGGCACCTCGGCCGTGTCGGCGCTGGACGAGCTGTACAGGACCGCCCGAGCGGCCTTCGAAGCCGACCCCGAGTTCGCCGACCGCTCTCGGCAGCGCGTCGTGGCCCTGCAGTCCGGCGATCCCTCCACCATCGCCCGCTGGAAGGACATCGTCGCCGAGTCCGAGAAGTCCTTCCACGACATCTACGACCGGCTCGGCGTGCTGCTCACCTCCGACGACTCGGCCGGGGAATCCACCTACAACGATCTCCTCGACGACGTCGTCACCGAACTCACCGACCGGGGGCTCGCGGTCGACAGCGACGGTGCGCTGGTGGTGCTGTCCGAGGAGGTCACCGGACCCGACGACACCCCCGTTCCGCTGATGGTGCGCAAGCGGGACGGTGGCTACGGCTACGACACCACCGACCTGGCCACGATCCGCCACCGCATCCGTGACCTCGCGGCCACCCGGCTGCTGTACGTCACCGACGCGCGCCAGTCCCTGCACTTCCAGATGATCTTCGAGGCGGCGCGTCGCGCCGGTTGGCTCACCGACGACGTCGAAGCGGCACACGTTCCTTACGGAACGGTTCTCGGCACGGACGGGCGCCCCTTCAAGACCCGCTCGGGCGGAACCGTGCGACTGATGGATCTGCTGGACGACGCCGTCGCCCGCGCCCACACCGTCGTCGCCGACAAGAACTCGGAGCTGCCCGCGGCCGAGCTGGACCGGATCGCCGAACAAGCCGGTATCGGCGCGGTCAAGTACGCCGACCTGTCCTCCTCGCGGGTCAAGGACTACGTCTTCGACATCGACCGCATGGTCTCCTTCACCGGCAACACCGGTGTCTATCTCCAGTACGCCCACGCCCGCATCCGCTCGATCCTGCGCAAAGCCGGGGATCCCGACGTCTCCATCGACCCGGGCACCGAGCTGCAACCGGCCGAGCGCGCGCTGGCTCTGGAACTCGACGCCTACGGCACGGCGCTGACCGAGGTCAGCGACAACCTGGAACCGCACAAGTTGTGCGGGTACCTCTACGACCTCGCTCGTGACTTCACCAGCTTCTACGAAGCCTGCCCGGTCATCAACGCAGAGGAACCTCTCCGGGACAACCGCCTCGCCCTGTGCCGACTCACCGCACGCACCCTTCGGCACGGACTCGATCTCCTCGGCATCAGCGCTCCCGAAAGCATGTGACCGCGCTCGTCGTTCGGTCTCCGCGCACGACCACGCGGCCGTTGTGCGACAACTGATCGGCTGCGGCACGATGGGGGCGTGCACTACATCGACTCGGGAGCGGGTCCGCCGCTGATGCTGCTGCACGCGTTCCCCGTGGACGCGCGCATGTGGAACGGCACGCGCGGGCTGCTCGAACAGCAGGTCAGGGTGATCACTCCGGACCAGCGCGGGCTCGGGCAGAGCCCCTTGGGCGAGCCCGTGGCGACGTCCATGCCCGAGCGAGAGGAGAGCCGCTTCACCGAGCCCCCCGGCGTGGACGCGGTGGCCGCCGACGTGATCGCCCTGCTGGATCACCTGGATGTTCCGGACGTGGTCCTGGGCGGCTGCTCGATGGGCGGTTACGTGGCCATGGCCGTGCTGCGCGCCGCACCGGAGCGCGTCAGGGGACTGGTGCTCGCCGACACCAAGGCCGCCGCCGACGACGAGGAGCAGCGCGCCACACGGCTGGAAGCCGCCGCGCGGGCCGAGCGAGACGGCACAGCCGGGTGGCTCGCCGAGAACAGCGTGTCGGGCGCACTCGGCACGACCACCCGCACCGAGCGTCCCGAAACCGTCGCCCACGTGCGCGAGCTGATCGAGGAACAGCCCGCCGAGGGAGTGGCCTGGGCGCAGCGGGCGATGGCGGCTCGCCCGGACAGCGCGGAAACGCTGCGCGCCTTCACCGGTCCCGCGCTGGTCGTCGTGGGTTCGGAGGACACCCTCACCCCGCCGGACGCCGCCAAGGGCACGGCGGCGCTCCTGCCGAACGCGGAACTGACCACCCTGCCCGGAGCGGGACACCTGTCCGCGACGGAGACGCCCGAGGCCTTCTCCCGCGAGGTGCTGGCGTGGTGGGACCGGAGCGGCTGACGCGGTGCTCGAGCGCGTGATCCCTCGGGCGGCGCTCCGGTCACCGAGCGGCGAGAACTCCTCGTGCAAGCGGTGTTCCCGTCCGGCCGCGTGTGGCTAGAGTCGGTTCATGAGCACCTCGACGGACGTGGCCGGGGTCGATCGCCCCAGCTGGTCCCGGTGGCTGTCGAGCATCGGACTCGCCTGCGTGCTGCTGATCGGGGTGCTCGCCGCGCTCGAACGTCGCCCGGTGGCGCCACGGTCGGCGGACGCCCCGGCTTCGGAGTTCAGCGCCGAGCGCGCGATGGACCACATCGGACGGATCGCCGACGCCCCGCGACCGCTGGGTTCGGCCGCGCACGCCGAGACGCGGGAATACCTGCTCGACCGACTCGATTCGTGGGGCTGGAACACCGGGGTCCGGCGGGGTGTCGGAGCCACACCTGCCGCGGAGTCCCCCACGCGGCAGCTCGCCGCTGTCTCCAACGTCGTCGCCACGATGCCCGGAACCGACCCGACCGGCACGGTGGTGCTCGCGGCTCACTACGACTCGGTGCCCGGTTCTCCGGGAGCGGCCGACGACGGCATCGGCGTGGGCACGCTGCTGGAGACGGCGCGGGCGCTGAGTGCCGGAGACGCCGAACCGCGCAACACCGTCACGATCCTGCTCACCGATGCCGAGGAACTCGGGCTGCTCGGGGCCGAGGCGTTCGTACGGGACCGTGCCGCCGCTCTCGGGGCCACCGTGTTGCTCAACCACGAGGCGCGCGGGAACGAGGGTGTTCCGATGACCTTCCGCACGACCTCACCCAACGGCGCGTTGATGGAGGTGCTCTCCCACGCGCCCGGAGTCGTGGCGAACTCCGCGTTCGAGGCCGCCTTCGAAGCGCTGCCCAACGACACCGACGTCACCCGCTTCGCCGCGGGCGGCCTGCACTCCTACGACACGGCCATCACGGGCGGCGGTGCTTATTACCACACTCCTCTCGACACCCCGGAACGTCTGAGCAGGGCTTCGCTGCGGCAGATGGGACGGGCGAGCCTGGCGATGACACGCGTTCTCGCCGGCGAGGACCTGGCGACGGTGCCCGAGAGCGGCGCGGATCTCGTGATCACCACGCCCTGGGGACCGATCCGGTATCCCCGGGCTGTTGGGGGGCCGTTGGCCTGGGCGACGCTCGTGCTGGCCGGGGCCGTGACGGCGTTGTCGCGGCGCCGTCGCACCCTCACGCTGCCGCGCACCGTGGCCTCGGTCGGGGTCGCGGTCGTCGCACTGGCCGCTTCCGGGGCAGCGGCGTTCGCGGTGTGGCAGGTGGCGCTGGCCGTCGATCCGGGTCAGGCCTCGGTGGAGGTCGGGGCTCCCTACCGGCCCGAGCCGTACCGGATCGCGATGCTGCTGGCGGGCCTCGGCGTGACGGTCGGGAGCCACGCGCTGCTGCGTCGCGGACTCGGTTCCGCGGCGCTGGCCACGGGCGGACTGCTCGCGCTCTCGCTTCTCGGCGTGCTGGCGACGCTGACGATGCCCGGTGCCTCGTCGCTGCTGGCGCCGCCCGTGCTGCCCGTGGTCACCGGTGCTCTGGTCACCGCGCTGATGCCCCGTCGGTGGAGAACCGCGCAGATCGTCGTGACCCTGCTCGCCCTGGTACCGGCCGCGCTCCTGCTCGGTCCGAACGTGCTCAGCGCTTTCGACGTCGGTCTGGCGATGGGTGGGACTTTCGGCACGCTGTTGCTCGCGATCTTCGCGTGGCTGGCGCTACCTGTGATCGAGAACGTCCGGTCCGGCTCCGACAGCCCGCGCCCGCGCACTTCCCGGCGCATCGTGGCGGTCCCCGCGCTGGGGATCGTGCTCGTCACCGCGGTCACGGCGACCGGCCTGGTCGCCAACCGCGCCGCAGCGACCCCGCCCCGCCAGGAGCGGATCCTCTACTCCGTCGACGCCGACACCGGCAGGGCCCACTGGGCCTCACCGAGCGCACCGGACACGGCCTGGAGCCGGTCCCTGCTGACGGAACGACCGGCCGTGCTCGACGAGGCCTTCCCCCGGTTGGACGGGGAGCGGCTCGCGCACGGTCCCGCGCCGGTGGCGAAGTTGCCCGCGCCCGAACTCGACGTCGTCACCGACCGCAGGCGCGACGACGGAACCCGGGAGCTCACTCTTCGGCTGTCCTCGAAGCGCGGCGTCTCCGGGCTCGGACTGTGGATCGACGCCGATCAAGCGGCGGTGCGCGCCGCGACGGTGGCGGGCCGGAGGCTGGTGGTCGACGGGGCGGGGCAGGACTTCGGATTCGTCTTCGACGGTGCCCCCGGGGAAGGCGTCGATGTGCGGCTGGTCCTCGACCAGCACCGCGACACCCTTCCCGTGCGCATCGACGATCGCGGTCACGACCTGCGGAAGGTGCCCGACTTCACCCCGCCGGCCGACCGCGTGCTGGTGGAACCGGTGGTGACGGTCACCCGGACACGGACGCTGTAGCTCGGTGCCCGGGGGTCGCGCGAAACTACCCGGTGGTGACGCTGCTTCCGGTCGGACCACCGGACTCGGCGGTGTCCCCGTCGGGTCCGGGAACGGGCAGCTTGATGCGGCGTGTCGGCGGGTCCAGCGAGTCGGAGGTCCGCCCGGTGTCCCGGCGGATCTTCTCGGTCGGTTCCTCGGCGTTGTTCGCGGACTCGTCCCGCTCGGGGGAGCTGTCGGCCTTCCCCCGCTCGGAGGAGCCCACCGCCTCGCTCCCCTCGGGGGATTTCCCGGCTTCGTCCCGTTCGGGGGGACCCGTCGCCTCGTCCTGCCCGGAGGAGCTCTCGGTCTCGTCCGGAGCGTCCCCGTCGGAGCCAGGCACGTCCAAAGCGGTTTCGGCGTCCCTGCGCGCCTGCTCGCGGGCCTCGTCAGCGGCCTCGCGGAGCTTGTCCTCCTCCGCGTCCTGCTGGTCGAGTCGTTCCAGCAGTGGAGTGGTCTGCCCCAGCAGTTCGGCGGCATCGCGCAACTTCGCGGCCACCGTGTCCCTGAGCTCGGCCAGCGCGGTGACCTGCTCGTCGGCCCGTTCGAGGCGGCGTGCGCATTCCCGGCTCGTCTCACCGATCCGTCGTTCGGCGTCGGCGCGGGCCTCCTCCCGTTGCCGATTGCCCTCCCGGGTGGCCTCCTGCACCAGGCGCGTCGCCTCGTCGGTGGCCTCGCGGACCATCTCGCGGGACTTCTCGGTGGCCTCGTCGACCAGCCGCTCGGCTTCGGCCTTGCTCGCCGCTTCGCGCCGCTCGGCGGTCTCCGTGCTCTCCCGGTGCAGTCGCTCCGACTCCTGGGTGGCCTCCTCGACCAGGCGGTTCGCCTCGTCGGTGGCTTCGCGGACCCGCCGGTGCGCCTCGTTGGTGCCTTCGCGCAGCCGCCGGTTGGACTCCTCGGTGGCCTCGCGGACCCGCCGCTCGGCTTCGGCCTTGCTCGTGGCCTCCTGCTCGGTGAGCGTGCGCATCGACTCGCTGCGCCGGGCCGCCATCGCGATCTCGAAGTCCTCTTCGACCTGGGCGCGGCGTGCTTCCGACTCCTCGTCGGCGTGCTTGCGGTTCTCCTCGGCCTCACGGGTGATGCGCTCGGCCTCGGCCTTGGCCGAGTCCATGAGTGAGCGGTGCTCGGTCTCCATCTCGCTGCGCCGGGTGTCCAGCTCGGCGATCAGCGTCTCGTAGCGCGCCCGGAGCTGGTTGGCCTCGGCCTCGGCCTGCGAGCGAGTCTCGGCGGCGTCGTTCTCGGCCTTGCTCCGGATCTCGGAAGCCTCGTCCTGAGCCAGCCGCAGCATGCGCTGCAGCCGCTCGCTGAGACCCTCCAGCGTGGTCGGCGGCTTGGACAGGCGTTCGACCTGGCCGCGCAGGTCCTCGACTTCCGAGCGAGCCGATTCGAGCTGTTTGGACAGGTCGGCCGCCTGGGAGACTGCGGCGTCGCGGTCCGAGGTGAGGAGACTCAAGTCGGCGTCGACGCGTTCGAGGTGTTCGTCGACCTGGGCGCGGTCGTAACCACCCTTTCGAACGACATCGAAGCCTGATCCCAGGGGCAGCAGGTCACGGTCGTCGGCAAGGCCCATACCTCAACGCTACCTGCTCTCGGGCTTCTTCGTGGTGGGTGTGGGCAGGAAGCCCCGAATTTCACGGACGAAGATGACGACGACGGATCTCGAGCGGACTCGAAAGTGAACCCACGATCGGGGGACAGCGCCGCCCGCGGAGGTCACTGTGCGGGTTGGACCAGTTCGACGAGGACACCTCCGGCGTCCTTGGGGTGCACGAAGTTGATGCGACTGTCGGCGGTGCCGCGCCGGGGCGCGTCGTAGAGTAGCCTCATCCCTCGGTCGCGCAGCGCAGCGCAGGCCGCGTCGACGTCGGTGACGCGAAGCGCCAGCTGTTGCAGTCCCGGGCCGTTGCGGTCCAGGAACTTGGCTATGGCCGAGTCCGCCCGCAACGGAGCCAGCAACTGGATCCGTGTGGCTCCGGTGCTGTCACCGGGGGCGGCCAGCATCGCTTCGCGGACCCCCTGGTCCTCGTTCTCCTCGCGGTGGGTGAGTTCGAGACCGAAGGTGTCCCGCTGGAAGTCGATCGCGGTGTCGAGATCGGCCACCGCGATGCCGACGTGGTCCACGCCGCTGAGCAACTCACCGAGTTCCTGTCGCATGGCGTGCACCCTAACTCCGGCGCGCCCGGGTCGTGTCCGCTCGGTTCGTGTGGTGCGTCACAGCCGGCCGCGGGTGTGGTCTCCGACGTGGCGGGCGGTCATCATGGGGGACGACGTCGAAGGCATCGCCGGGAGGTAGCCGTGGAAAGTTCCGTGATCGTGGCGGGGGCGCGCACGCCCATGGGCCGGTTGCTCGGTTCGCTGAAGGACTTCTCCGGGGCCCAGCTCGGCGGGGTCGCCATCGAGGCGGCACTGCGGCGTGCCGGTGTCGAGGCCGACCAGGTCGAGTACACGATCATGGGGCAGGTGCTGACGGCCGGTGCGGGCCAGATCCCCGCACGCCAGGCCGCCGTCGCCGCCGGTGTCCCGATGGAGGTCCCGGCGCTGACCGTCAACAAGGTGTGCCTGTCCGGGCTGGACGCGATCGCCCTCGCCGACCAGCAGATTCGTGCCGGCGAGTTCGACGTCGTCGTGGCCGGTGGTCAGGAGTCGATGACCCGGGCCCCGCACCTGCTGGGCAACTCCCGGGAGGGCTTCAAGTACGGCGACGTGCAGATGCTCGACCACATGGCCCACGACGGCCTGTTCTGCGCCTTCGACCAGGTCGCCATGGGGGCGGCCACCGAGAAGTACAACAGTCGGCACGGCCTCACCCGCGACGAGCAGGACGCCTTCGCCGCCCGGTCGCACCAGCGTGCCGCCGCGGCGTCCTCCGGCGGGGTCTTCGCGGAGGAGATCGCGCCGGTCACGGTGCCGCAGCGCAGGGGTGACCCCTTGGTGGTCGACTCCGACGAGGGCATTCGGGGCGACACGACCGCGGAGGGACTGGGCAAGCTGCGCCCGGCCTTCGCCGCCGACGGCACCATCACGGCGGGGTCTGCCTCGCAGATCTCCGACGGTGCCTCCGCCGTGGTGGTGATGAGCAGGAGCCGCGCCGAGAGCCTGGGACTGAGCTGGCTCGCCGAGATCGGACCGCACGGTGTCGTGGCCGGCCCCGACGCGAGCCTGCACGAGCAGCCGTCGAACGCCGTCAAGGCCGCCTGCGCCAGGGACCGCAGCGAGCCGGGCGAGCTGGACCTCGTAGAGATCAACGAGGCGTTCGCCGCGGTCGGCATCGTCTCCGCCCGTGAGCTCGACATCGGCGAGGACCGGGTCAACGTCAACGGCGGTGCGATCGCGTTGGGGCACCCGATCGGCATGTCCGGAGCGCGGTTGGCCCTGCACCTGTCGCTGGAGTTGAAGCGCCGCGGTGGTGGCACTGGTGCGGCGGCGCTGTGCGGCGGAGGCGGACAGGGGGACGCCCTGATCCTGCGCGTGCCCGAGAACTGACGATGGCCGGGGCGCCCGGGGCGTCGTGAGAGCACTTGTTCGTGCGCCCCGCGCTTCCGGGCTTCGCACCGTGGTCGGAGGTGCCGGGAGACCCCGAGATCCTCTCGGGACTCACACGCCACGTGAACCACTCCGGCGAGATCGTGCTGCTTCGTACGGCTATCCTGAGAGTCATGAAGTGGCTGCCGGGTGGATGGCAACGGGCCGATCAGGCCGAGCGGGAACGGGCGACGACACCCCATCGGGACGGCTCGACGCGACGGGTGGACATCCAGCGCGGAGCGACGCGGCACCCGGCGGAGGAAACCCGGGTCAACCCCACCGCGACGCGCGACAGCGCACCCCCGGGCGGTCCGTCGATCCTGGGGCGGGACGCCCGGGACATCGACATCAGCGCCACTGCCTTTCGGAATCTGATCATCGGTGGGGGTATCAGCGGTTTTCTCACCGTCGTGTGCGCGGCGGCGCTCTCCGGCAGTGGTAGCGGCTTCTGGCTGTGGCTGTGGCAGCTGTTGTTCGGCGTGATCTTCCTGTGGTTCCTGATCTCCTCGCGCGGGGTGCTCAGCAGCAGGGGCTTCCTGGTCGACCGGGGTGGCCTGTACGCCCGGACGCGGGGTGAGGTCTTCGGCATAACCTGGCGGGAGATCGGTGCCGTGGGCGTCGGCTCGCTGCCGTGGATTCAGAACAAGCGCCCGACGCACCCGGAACGGCGGCAGGCGCTCGAGATCTACCCCGCCGACGCGGACTTTCCCGAACGTCATCCCGAGCTCGAGCGCTGGCGAGTCGAGGAGACCGCACCGATGCCCGGACTACCCGGCGTCCGCTACCGTTTCCACCTTCCGCCGCTGAGCCGACTGCCGCACCGCATGGAGCAGGCGGTCCAGTCCGTCGCCCCCCGCAAATGGGTGGGCCAGTACCGGCGCCACTAGGTTCCCGACTCGACGGCAGGTGTCGTTCCCAGGCTGTCCAGCGGATCGGCCCGGCTCAGCGACGGATCGTTCACGTCGAAGGTGCGCGCCGGGCCGCGGCCGGTGGTGGCGGTCTCGAACCGAACGGTGACCCGGCCGTGACCGGCCCCCTGCACCCAACCGTGCCCCAGCTCGAGGTGATCGACGTCGTCACCTGCTCGCCACGGCGGTTCCGGCTGTTCACCGGGTGACTCGATCTCCTCCGAAGGCTCCTCGGCGGGTCGTTGCTCGTCGGCGGGACTGCCGAACAGGGACACCTGTTCGAAAGTGGCCAGCCCCGAGTACGAGACGCCGACCAGCCGGACCGGCGTGCCGGGAGGCACCGTCGTCGAGGTGAGCCGACGTGCCGCCGCGGTCAGGGCGCCCGGTTCGCTGGTGGCCATCGGCAACGTCTCGGAGCGGCTGATCGTGGTGAACGCGGAATCGCGGACCTTGACTGTCACGGTGCGAGCGGCGCGTCGTGAGCTCACCAGTCGGCGGTGGGCCGCCTCGGCCATCGAGGCGACCTCGGAGGCCAACCGCACCGGGTCGGTGATGTCGGTGTCGAAGGTGGTCTCCGCGCTGACCTGCTTGGCCTGTCCCCGCTCCGCCACGGGCCGGTCGTCGATGCCCCGGGCGAGCCGGTGCAGCTCCTCGCCGTGCGCTTGACCGAGCAGTGAGACGATGTCGCCGAGATGCAGCGCGGCGAGCTCGTCGACGGTGTTCACGCCGATGCGGTGCAGCTTCGATTCGGCGATCGGTCCGATGCCCCAGAGCTTGCGCACCGGCAGCTCCGCCAGCAGCTCCGGTTCCCGCTCGGGAGCCACGATCATCGTTCCGTTCGGTTTGGCCAGCTCCGAGGCGATCTTGGCGAGCTGTTTGCCGGAGCCGGCGCCGATCGAGGCGTTCACCCCGACCTCCCGGCGCACCCGGGCACGCAGTCGCGAGGCGAACTCGTGCACGGTTTCGGCGTCGGATCCCGCCAACTCGTCCGGTTCCAGGAACGCCTCGTCGATCGAGACCCGTTCCATGCGGTCCGAGACCTCGCCCATGATCTCGAAGACCTGGCTGCTCAGCGACCGGTACAGCCGGAAGCGGGGTGGTAGTACCACGGCCACCGGGCAGCGACGCCGTGCCTCGGACATCGGCATCGCCGAGCGCGTTCCGTACTCCCGCGCCTGGTAGCTGGCCCCGGCCACCGTGCCACGCGGACCGGGGCCGCCCACGAGCACCGCTCGATCACGCAGCGTCGGGCGGGTGAACTGTTCCACGGAGGCGAAGAACGCGTCCATGTCCAAGTGCACGACCCACCGGTTCATGACCCCCATTGAACGCGAGAGGCCCGACACCGCACGCCCCCGCGCCCACCTCAGTTCAGGAAGGACCAGGCATAGGCGGTCATCGCGTCCCGCAAGTAGGTGGCGAGTCCCGCGGGTTTCTTGCGCTCGATGCGCTTGCGGAACTTGGGCTGGTTCACGTACATCTGCCCCAGCCGGATGTAAGAGTCCCGATCAGGAACCCAGAAGTGACAGATCCATCTGTAGTGCTCGTGGATGACTTCCTGGGTGCGGGGGTCGTTGTCGGTGACTCCGGTGCTGAACAGGTGGGCGAGTCGCTCGCTGATCCACTGCCAGTCCTGCCCGACCGCCCCGGCGTCGTCACCGTGGTTCGGCTGCTGAGGAAACTCGATCCGGTCGGTCTTGTCGGAGTCGGTGTCACCGATCAGCGCGGTGCCGTCCCACGCGGCCTCGTCCTGGTTCAGGTGGGCGTTGCCCTCCACCGGCTGCACGGGGCCCCTTCCTGCTGCGGCGCGGGACGGACTTCGCACGTCTGGTGGTCGTCGGAGTGCGTCAGTCCACCGCGGTTGTCACCTGTCCCGGGGACCGTAACCGAGAGTGGACGAACGTGGTGGCTGTTCACCGACATCCGTGATCCCGGCGTGACAACCACCGGCCGTGGCGGTGGACGGACGCCGCGCTCCGTCAGCGTTCGTCCTGATCAGCGTCCTCGCCCGGGCTTTCCCGCTCCGCTTTCGCGGGAGCCGAGAGAAACACCACGCCCCGATCGAGATCGAGCGGACCGCCGGGATCGTGCTCGCGCCCGGGGGAGCCCTGGTCCCCCTCGTGCTTGAGCTTGCGACCGGGGAAGAGCTCACCGTAAGCACCCATGGGACCACGGTAACCGGGTTCACGGGTGGTATCGGTGCTCACGGCCGCGATTTCCGCGGGCGATACGGTGTCGGCGTGCTGCGTACGTATGTCGGATGGTTCCGTTTCGTCGCCATTGCCGAGGCCGTCTCGTGGGCCGGCCTGCTGGTGGCGATGATGTTCAAGTACGGCTTGGGTGAGCCGCTCGGAGTCACGATCTTCGGGTGGGTTCACGGTGCGGTGTTCACCGGTTACGTGATCACCAGCTTGCTGGTCTCCAGTCCGCTGAGGTGGCGTTTCCTGGTGTTGGTGCTGGCGTTGGCGGCTTCCGTCCCGCCGTTCGGTTCGATCGCGTTCGAACGGTGGGCGCTCAGGCGCGGATGGCTGGAGATGCCCGAGGAGCCGGGACCGAACCTGTGGAACAGGGTCACCTGGACCCTGCGCGAGCTCAACTAGAGAGAGGCCACGAATTGGTTGGCGCAGTGGGTCGGGTGGAGGAACCTCAGCCGGGGCCGCGCTGTGGGATCCGGGACGTCGAGTAGGTACTGCGCCCACCCGTAACCCGACCACCGCTCCTCATGGAGGCGCCGCGCGCCGCAGCACCTCCAGCAGCTGTCCTCGCGAGGCCCGCGCCTGAGAACCCCGGCGGGTCGGCCTGCGTGCTTGGGGAGAAAGCGGCTACGCCGCTTGTCTGACGATCGTGTACCAAGTAGGCGAGCTTCCCCGGCGAATCCACTTAGAAGTCGCCGGCGGAGTGGCGGACCTTGCCCAGCAGCTCCGTGAGCTGCTGTTTCTGCCGCTCGGTCACACCGCTCAGTCCGAAGTCGATCCGATCGACCGCTTCGGTGGCCTGCTTCATCAGATCGCGCCCGCTGTCGGTGATCTCGACCAGCGTGGTGCGGCGGTCGGTGGGATGCGGCAGGCGCTGCACCAGCTTGTCGTGCTCCAGCCGGTCGACGATGTTGGTGACGCTGGTGGGGTGCAGCTGTAGGCGGTCTCCCATGACTCTCATGGGCAGACTCCCGTGCTGGGAGAAGGTGAGCAGCACGAGCGCCTCGTACCGCGCGAAGGTCAGGTTGTGGGGCCGGAGTGCGGAGTCCACCGCTGATTGCAGAATCTGCTGCACCCGCATCACACTGGTCACCGCGGCCATGGTCGTCGACGGGCCGACTCGTTCCGACCAGAGCTCTGCCGCGCGGGCGATGGGGTCGAAGGGCAGCGGTTGGCGGGTGCTCATGGTGTTCGACGCTAGCAGCGCCCCACCACACGGTGGGGGAGCGTGGCCCCGCACGTGTGCGCGGCGCCGATCTCGGTGACACTGCGGGGTGGCCGGCGTTGATCGCGGGCCGAACCAGCCGTAGTAGGAGGAGGAGGTCGACGTGCTGCTGGCATTCAGTGTGGCGCCTGCGGGAGAGGGCGACTCGACAGGAGTGAGCGAGGCCGTGGCGGCGGCTGTGCGGGTCGTCCGCGAGTCGGGACTGCCGCACGAGACCACCGCCATGTTCACCACGGTGGAGGGCGAGTGGGACGAAGTCATGGAGGTCGTCAGGAAGGCCACCGACGTCGTGGCCGCGCAGTCGTCGCGCACCAGCCTGGTGATCAAGGCCGACATCCGGCCCGGCCACACCAACCAGCTCGAGGAGAAGGTGCGTCGGGTCGAGGAGCGGCTGGAGCAGGAGTAGGACCGAGGAGTGACGGAACGGGTGGTACCGGCCCCGAGCCGGTACCACCCGTGAGCGTCGCTTCGGATCAGCCCTCGGCCTGGTGGAGGTTGGCGGAGCTGACGGACTTGGGGTGATCCACGATCGGGGCGTTGACGCACTTGCTGGTCTGCGGCGAGCCGATCGGGACGACGACCCCCACGACGGCACCGACGTTGTTGCCGCACAGCTGGATCGGAACGGCACTGATGTTGTTGTCGTCGAGGACGTTCACGCCGTCGTTGTCCGCGGTGTCGGCGAACGCGGTGGAGCCCATGGTCACGATGCCGAGGGCGGTGGCGCCGGCCGCACCGGCCACACGGGTTGCAATACGCACTGTTTTCGTACCTCTCGTCGAACTTCGGGCGGGGAGGTACCCCACATCGGAGTCCCCCACGGATTCGCGATCGGGGCGTGCCCCTGCTTCGCGGATCCGTTGGATACTTCGACGTCTGGTGTGGACAACCTGAGAGATTTCGATCAAAGCCACCTGATCGAGTGATTTAGCTTCATCCGTCAGTGATGGTCTCCGTGTTTTGATCGCGTGGGGTGATGGATGAGTCACCCGGTTGTGCGAAGCAGTGCTCGGCGACAGCGGAAGGGGCGTGCCCGGACACCGCGCGTGCCGCGTGTCGTGTCACGATGGAGGCGTGACACGGCCCGATCCACGCCAGAACGCAGCCGAGTCCGCCGCCATGGCGGGTGCGGTGGACCTGTCGGCACTCAAGAACAAGACGACGGAGTCGTCCCGCGGCGCTTCCACCCAGCGGGGTTCCGCACAGGGGGGAGCAGCCCAGGCGAACGCGGGAGGTTCCTGGGTCGTCGACGTTACCGAGTCCACGTTCCAGTCCGAGGTCGTCGAGCGGTCCATGCAGGTCCCCGTGGTGGTGGACCTGTGGGCGGACTGGTGCGAACCGTGCAAGCAGCTCTCGCCCGCGCTGGAACGTCTGGCCGCGGAAGGGGGCGGCAGCTGGGTCCTCGCCAAGATCGACGTGGAGGCCAACCAGCGCATCGCCCAGTTGTTCGGCGTGCAGTCGATTCCGACGGTGATCGCCGTCGCCGGCGGGCAGCCGGTGGAGGCGTTCGCCGGTGCCCAGCCCGAGGCGCAGATCCGGGAATGGATCACCTCCGTGCTGGACGCCCAGCGCGATCAGTTGCCCGGCATCCGGGCCGCGGAGGAGTCGGCCGGTGCTTCCGAGGAGGAGGACCCGCGCTTCACCGCTGCCGAGGACGCGCTGGAGCGTGGTGACTACGCCGAGGCCGCATCCGCCTACCAGCGAATCCTCGATGCCGAGCCCGACAACGAGCAGGCGAGGGCCGCGCTGACGCAGGTCCGCTTCACCGAGCGAGCCGAGAACGCCGATCCGACGGCGATCGAGCGGGCCGAGGCCGCCCCCGAGGATCCCGACGCCCAGATCGCGGCGGCCGACGCCGAGGTCGCCGCCCAGCGGGTGCAGGCGGCCTTCGACCGGCTGATCGGCACGGTCAAGCGCACATCGGGCGAGGACCGGGACAGCGTCCGCCGCCACCTGATCGAGATGTTCGAGCTCTTCCCCGAGGGGGACGAGAGGGTGGCGACGGCACGACGCTCCCTCGCCAGCGCCCTGTTCTGAATCGGAGTCCCATCGGGAAGGCTCGCTCGGCGGTTCCTGTGGCGGAACCTCGGACGGGGCCTCGCTGGGGGATCCCCGACATCAGGTAGGTCTCTACACCACGTCGGGGTGTCCTCGCGGGGCCCGCGCCTGAGAACCCGCGGCTGGCTTGCGTGCGATGGGTCGTGCTGGGAAAGCGGCTGGCGCCGCTTGCTGAAATGAGTCGCGAGGTTTCGCGGGTGGGCGCGGTGAGGCACCCACGCAAGCCGTGCCGTGCCTCCTCATTTCCCGTACTTGGTGGTGCAGGGGGACATCCCCTGTTGGAAACCGACGCGGAAGGCCTCGACCCGTGCGAACCCGGCGGGTACCTGGTCCCCGTCGACATCGGCCGCGATCAGACTGTCATCGCCCAACAGCGCCGCCGTTCCCTCGTCGATGTCGCCGGGAGCGATGCGCAGCTTGCCGACGGGATTGCGCTGCCCGATCGGGTCCTCGACCAGCAGTCCGCTCCACGAGCCCACCAGGCAGGCGGTGCGCAGACCGGCGGCCTTGCCGTCGAGGGGGAGACCGGCCGCTTTCTGCACCGACAGCGCGTAGCGCGAGGCGACCTGGGCGTAGGCGGCGAAGTCGCCGTAGCCCGAGTTCCGCTTGTCCGTGCTCGGCGGTTGGGCCACCCGGCGCAGGGCCGGGACGTCCAGCGAGACCGTGTTGGTCTCCGGGCAGTACGACGCCGGTGAGGTGGTTTCCCCGCCGCCACACGGCGACCGGGACGTGGTGATCTCGGGTGGTGCGGCGCCGGTGTCACCGAAGACCTCGCGCAAACTCCGCTCGACCGCCGTCGCGCTGTCGCGGTTGATCGGCAGGTCGGTTTCCTGGGAGTCCTTCCAGAACCGGAACTGGGTGGTGCGCCGCTTGATCGACTCGGTGGTCATCTCGGCGCATCTCCGCGGTCCGTCGTCGAACCCGTGCTGAAAGGCCGAGATCCGGTCGAAGGAGCTGCCGTGCGCGTTCTCGCCCGTGAACCCGGTCTTTCCGGGGGTGTCGCGGATGTAGTTGAGCACTCCCATGGCCTTGTTCAGGCCGGGGCCGGTGGAGATCCGGAAGTGCTTGGCCGCGCCCTCGGCGACGTGCCGGAAGAAGGCTCCGGTGAAGCAGTCCGCCTTTTGCTCGAGCACGATCGTGGGGACGCCCTCGGTGCCGTCGTTCGCCCGTTGCTGCACCGCGTGTCCCATTTCGTGGGCCAGCACGGTTACCACCGCCATCGGCCCGAAACTGTTGTCGAGCTTGGGGAGTAGCCGGGCACGGTCCCAGGAGACGGAGTCGTCGAGCGGGCAGTAGAAGGCGTTGACGGCCCCGGAGGTGCTTTGCCCGCACAGCTGCATCCCCGGAGCGGTGGAATCGTAGGAGACAAACCGCTTGACCGGGGTGAACTTCTTTCCGAAAGCGGTGGGGAAGGCCTGCTTCCAGTAGGTCTGGATATCGGCGACGGCGTTGGCGGCGAGGGTGTCCATCTCCCCGCCGTCGGTGTTTTCCACCGGGATCGTGGCGTCGGGGACCCCGGGCTTCGGCCCGCTCGGTCCGTCGGTGACGGGCAACCCGGCCACGGTGGTGGTCGGTACGGTGTCCGCCGTCGTGGGGATGCCCCCGATCGTCCGTGAACAACCACCCACCACGGTCGCACAGACCGCCATCACGATCGCCGTCGTGGCGAGGCGCTTTCGTCGGCGCGTCGTCGAGCTACGTGCCACTGCCGTGCCCTCTCGGATCGTCGGAATCCGGTGCGGATCTCTCGAACGACCGGAGCCTATCGGCCCGCGTTCGGTAATTCGTCGGTGATCCACGGTGTTCATCCTTTTGGGTTCACTCTTCCAACTAGCCCGGTCAGCTACCGCAGGCCTGCGCGCCGTCGCGCATACCCGTGCGGAAGGCGGCGATCCGGTCGAACCCGGTGAGCGCGTCCGAATCCCGGGCGCGCTCGATCGCGAGCACGGCGGTGACGGCTTCGTCCAGACCGCTGACCGTGAGCGGGCCGGTGGGCGGAACCACGCGTTCGGACCCCGGCTCGACCAGGGCTCCGGTGTAGGCGCCGACGAGGCAGGCGGTGCTCCGGTCCGCGGCCGGACCCGTGGTGGGCAGTCCCAGGGCGGGGAGGGCGGCGCGGGCGTAGCCGGCCGCCAGCAGTGTCACGCTCGCCTGGTCACCGATGGTGTGGTTGAGCTCGGAGAGGTCGTCCCGGTCGACCAGGACGGTGTTCGACGGCGCGCAGTGGATCACCGCCGCTCGGCGTCGAGCGCACTCGGAGGTGGCACCGAAGCGATGCACCTCCGGCGCTTTCCACCGGCCTGCCGGGGCGAGTTCCGCGAAGTACGCCCGAAGGGCCGCGCCGGAACGCAGCACCTGCTCCACCGGCTGGTTGCTCTGCTCGGCGTCCGGACTCGAGATCGGCCGCTGCCGGTTTTCGACGATCTTCCCCGTGCAGTGCGGCGGGCCGTGCCGATAGCCGTGCTGGAAGGCCGACACCCGGTCGAGGGCGCTGCCGTGCGCGTCGACGTCGTTCCGGCCGGAGCTCGCGAAGCCACGGAAGTTGATCAGAGCGCGCAGGGCCCCGTCGAGCTGCCCCTCCTCGAGGCGCAGGTGCTTGGAGTGGCCGTCGACGACCCACCGCGTGTAGGACCCCGCGTAGCAGTCGGCGACGGCTTCCGAGCGTGCCGGAGAACCGGAGTCGGTGCCCGCGCGTTGCTGCGCCGCGTGGCCGATCTCGTGCGCCAGCACCACGGCGACGGCGACCTTGCCGTAGTGCTCCCGGAGCACGGGGAGCAGCGCCGCGCGGTCCCAGGCGATGGCATCCACCGTGGCGCAGTAGAAGGCATTGCCCTCGATGTCGGAGACCTCGGCGGTACACGGGGGTGGTTCGTCGTCCGGGGCGGAGGTGTCCACGGAGAAGAACCCGCCGTCGAGCGGGCGCCACGGTCGGTCGAAGTGGCGGGGGAACTCCGCCGACCAGTAGTCCCGAACGTCGGTGACGACGGTGGCCGCCAGCGTGTCCGCCGAACCACCATCGGTACCGTGCACGAAGGAGGGAGCCACCTCCCGAACCACCACGTCCGTGGGGCGTGGGCTGCCCGGGATCGTCGAACATCCCGCCACCACCAGGGCGAGCAGCACGACCACGACGGTTGCCGGGAGCTCTCGTCGTGCACGCACTCGACCACCGTCGCACGGGTACGGGGGTGGCTCGCAGGCCGGCAACAGATAAGGTCATCCACTCGTGAGAGCCGTGCACCGCTTCAACGTTCGCGCCCACCTGCCCGAGCCGCTGGCCGCGCTCGGTACTTTGGCGACCAACCTGCGCTGGAGCTGGCACCCGCCGACCCAGGACCTGTTCGCCTCGGTGGACCCGGAAGTGTGGTCGGCGGTGGGGGGCGACCCGCTGCGGTTGCTGGCCGAGGTGCCCGCCGATCGGTTGGAACGACTCGCGCGCGACGAGGAGTTCCTGGCCCGCGCCCGGGCGGTCGACGACGACTTGCGCCGCTACCTGACAGTGCCGCGCTGGTACCAACAACGCCGTGACGAGGGCACCGCGCTGCCGTCGTCCGTCGCCTACTTCTCGATGGAGTTCGGGCTGACCGAGGCGTTGCCGAACTACTCCGGCGGTCTCGGCGTCCTGGCGGGGGACCATCTCAAGTCGGCCTCCGACCTGGGGCTGCCGCTGATCGGGGTGGGCCTGCTGTACCGCTCGGGTTACTTCAGGCAGGGCCTGTCGACCGAGGGGTGGCAGCAGGAGCAGTACCCGGTGTTCGACCCGCGCGGGCTGCCCCTGGAGTTGCTGACCGACGACGCCGACGAGCCGGTGCTGGTGCGGGTCGCGATGCCGGTGGGGCGCACCCTGCACGCGCGGATCTGGAAGGCCCAGGTCGGCCGCGTTCCGCTGCTGTTGCTGGACACCGACCTGCCGGACAACGACGAGGAACTGCGCGGGATCACCGATCGGCTCTACGGAGGTGATTCCGACCATCGGATCCGGCAGGAGATCCTGGCCGGTATCGGCGGTGTCCGCGCCGTCCGCGCCTACTGCCTGCTCACCGGCACCACGCCCCCCGAGGTCTTTCACACCAATGAGGGGCACGCGGGGTTCCTCGGGCTGGAGCGCATCCGGGAACTCCTGGACGAGCCGGGACTGCGGTTCGACCAGGCCCTGGCCGCTGTCCGCGCCGGGACGGTGTTCACCACGCACACACCGGTGCGCGCGGGCATCGACCGGTTCCCCGCCAATCTGGTCAGGCACTACTTCGGTGACGGCTCGGAGCAGTCGCTGCTGCCGGGCGTGCCGACCGACCGGGTGCTGGAGCTGGGGTCGGAGGAGAACTCCGGCATGTTCAACATGGCCCACATGGGTCTGCGGCTGGCCCAGCGTGCCAACGGGGTCTCCCAGCTGCACGGCGAGGTCAGCCGCAAGATGTTCAACGGGTTGTGGCCGGGCTTCGGCACAGGCGAGATCCCGATCTCCTCGGTGACCAACGGGGTGCACGGGCCGACCTGGTCGGCCCGCGATCTCGGCAAGTTGCTCGACGAGTCCGATATGGACAGCGGTGCCGGATTGCGGGGCGTGGAGCCGGTCAGCGACTCGCTGCTGTGGGAGCTGCGGTACTCGTTGCGGCAGCGGTTGGTGGAGGAGGTGCGGCGCAGGCTGCGTCAGGCCTGGTTGCAGCGGGGTGCCTCCGAACTGGAGCTCGGCTGGTGCGACTCGGTGTTCGATCCGGGAGTGCTGACCATCGGCTTCGCCCGCCGGGTGCCGACCTACAAGCGACTCACCCTGATGCTGCGTGATCCCGAGCGGCTGCGTGAGCTGCTGCTGGACCCCGATCACCCCGTTCAGGTGGTCGTCTCCGGCAAGTCGCATCCCGCCGACGAGGGCGGTAAGGCGATGATCCAACGGATCGTGCGCTTCGCCGATGATCCCGAGGTGCGGCACAGGATCGTGTTCCTGCCGGACTACGACATGTCGTTGGCCCGGTACCTGTACGCGGGCTGTGACGTGTGGCTGAACAATCCGCTGCGTCCACTGGAGGCCTGCGGGACCTCGGGGATGAAGGCGGCGCTCAACGGCGGCCTGAACCTGTCGACCAGGGACGGCTGGTGGGACGAGATGTACGACGGCTACAACGGCTGGGCCATCCCCACCGCCGACGGCGTCACCGACGTGAACCGGCGCGACGACCTGGAGGCCACCGCGCTCTACGAGTTGCTGTCGAACCAGGTGGCGCCGATGTTCTACCAGCGCGACGGCGACGGCGTCCCCGGGCGGTGGATGTCGATGGTGCGCCACACGTTGTCCACGCTCGGGCCGCGCGTGCAGTCCTCGCGGATGGTGCGGGAGTACGTCGACCGGTACTACTCGCCCGCCATCCACTCCGTGCGGGCGGCCACGGCCGACCAGTACCGGGGAGCCAAGGAGATCGCGGAGTACCGGGCCAGGTTGGCCGCGGTCTGGAGCTCGGTGACGGTCACCCACACCGAGATGTCCGTGGAGGACACGAGCACTCCGCTGCTGGGCGGGCGGGTGACCGTGCGAGCACGGGTCGACCTGGCCGGGCTCGACGACTCCGAGGTCGGTGTCGAGGTGGTCGTGGGACGCGTCGACGACTCCGATGAGCTCAGCGACTTCGTCACCGCCGCCATGACCCTCGACGACGAGGGCTGGTACGAGACCACGGTGACCCTGCCGCACACCGGCCCGGCCGGCTACACCGTCCGCGTGCTGCCCGACCACCCGCTGCTGTCCGAACCCGCCGAGCTCGGCCGCGTGATCCTCGCCGCCTGAGGGGGTCGTGCGGTTTCGCGCGAAACCCGGATGGTCGTCGTCCCGTTCACGCCACGGACAGTCGGGTGCGCAGCGCGCGGACTCGGGGCCACCACGCGGCGGCTTCCTCGGCCTCGGCCAGTGCTCGGTGGGCGGCGGCGTTGTCGTGCCGGGCCATGTGGGCGCGGGCGAGGGTGACGAGATCGTCGGCCCGCGAGAGCGGTGAGGTGGCGTGCTCCGCCCCCAGCTTCGCCCGCCGCACCGCCTCGTCGGCGTCGCCCTCGACGAGAGCCAGCAAGCCGTGGACGCCGTTGAGCTGGAATTCCGGGAACCCCAGCGCGGAAGCGTCGTGCAGCGCCTTCTTGGCCACGGGCAGTGCTTCGTCCCCGGGGAGCTGCTCGGCCTCCACCGCCGAAAAGGCCAGCCCGGCCAGTCCCGCCAGGTTGTAGGACAGCTCCCGCGCCGGTAGGTCGGCGGCCGAGATGTGGCTCAGCAGCAGCGCGACCGCTTCGCCGTAGTCTCCCCGGGCCTCGTGGAGGCTCACCCGGCAGGACACCGTCGTGTTCAGGTCGGGGTGTTCGTCGGTGAGCTCGTCGACACGCGACTGGGCCCGTTCGAGATCACCGGCCTGGAGTGCTTCGTGGGCGCGGGCGGCCGAAGCACCGGCGCGGAACTCCGCGCGTCTCGACTCGGCCATGCTGGGCAGCCCGAACAGCAACCATCCGGTCGAGGTCGTCAGCGGCGCCCGTCTCGGCCACAGCTTGTACAGCATGAACGGTGTCGCGGCGATCGCGAAGCCGCGCCCGAACGGTCCGTCGGCCAACAGCCAGCCGGTCGCGACCGTGCCCAGTCCGGCCGGTGCCGAAAGGACGCCGGCCAGCCAGCAGCGCAGTATGACCGGTTTGCGCCACGGGCCGATCTCCGAAGCCAGCACCACGGGCAACAGTCGGAGGGTGACGGTCACGTGACCGAGCCGCCACGAGGCGACCTGACGCAGCGCCCCGACCACGACGTGGCGGACCCGCAGCCCGAAGGACACCGCTCCGGCGAGCAGCCCGAGCTGGGTGCTCGCGGGCAGCAGGATCGCCCCCGTCAGCGCGCCGAGCACCGCGGCCCCGAAACCACCGGCCCCGGCGCCCGCCGTCGCTTCGACGACGCCGACCACTGTCAGGGCGGCCACGGAGACCAGGACCCACGTTCGGGTGAAGAAGCGCAGTGCTCGCACGAGCACGGGAGCTTACCGGTGAGGACGAACAGTGGTGGACGAATCCGTCGAAGTTCCCGTCCTTCGTCCGGTGCGCCCGGCGCGTGAACGGTCACGGCGCTCCCGGTGGCACGTCCCCGTGCGTCGACCGCGACAATGGGTTCTGAGAGGGGAGCCGCCGTGGGAGATCGGCGGTCGATAATACGGCCTGTCACGGCTGGGAGGTAGACGTGGAGGACCTGGTCATCCGGATGGATGGCGTCAGTGTCCGGCGGGCGGCGACCACGCTGCTGTCCGACCTGGACTGGTCGGTCGAGCTGGACGAGCGCTGGGTGGTGCTCGGCCCCAACGGCGCGGGCAAGACGACCCTGTTGAAACTGGCCGGTGCCGAACTCCATCCGACGACCGGCACCGTCGACGTGCTGGACGAACGAATGGGTCGTACCAACGTCTTCGAGCTGCGCCCTCGCATCGGGCTGTGCTCGACCGCCGTGACCGGGCGCGTCCCCGGCGACGAGCTCGTCCGCGACGTCGTGGTCAGCGCGGGGTACTCGGTGCTCGGCCGCTGGCGCGAAGAGTACGAGAGCATGGACACCGACCGGGCGACGGAGCTGCTGGAGGCGATGGGTGTCGGGCACCTGGCCGACCGCACGTTCGCCACGCTGTCCGAAGGGGAGCGCAAACGCACCGTCCTGGCCAGGGCGATGATGACCGACCCCGAGCTGCTGCTGCTCGACGAACCGGCCGCGGGGCTGGACCTGGGTGGCCGGGAGGACCTGGTCTCCCGCCTGTCGACGCTGGCCCTGGATCCGGACGCCCCGGCGATGACGCTGGTTACCCACCACGTCGAGGAGATACCTCCCGGATTCACCCACGCACTGCTGTTGCGGGAGGGCGGCGTGGTCGCCCGGGGGATGCTCGACGACGTGCTCACCGAGGACAACCTGTCGAAGACCTTCGACCAGGACCTGGTGCTCCAGCGCAGTGGTGATCGGTACTTCGCCCGGCGTCGTGTGTGAGACCGGCAACACTGACGGAGTCCACCGGGGGCGGTAGCCTCCCGCCCACCGGCAGTTCGACGAGGAGGTTGTGGCGTGGGTGAGTTCGTCAGGCTCGAGGTGGACGGTGGTGTCGGTACCATCCGACTGGACCGTCCTCCCATGAATGCCCTGAACCAGCAGGTCGAACAGGAGATTCGAGCCACGGCCAACGAGGCCGCCGAGCGCTCCGACGTGTACGCGGTGATCGTCTACGGTGGTGAGAAGGTCTTCGCCGCCGGGGCCGACATCAAGGAGATGGCCGAGAAGTCCTCCACGGAGATGTCGGCCAAGGAGCGCGAGGGGCTGTCCGCGGCGCTGAGCGCGGTGGCCGCGATCGGCAAGCCGACCGTGGCGGCGCTGACGGGATACGCGCTCGGCGGTGGTTTCGAGCTGGCTCTGAGCTGCGACCGGCGTGTGGCCGGTGACAACGTCAAGGTCGGGCAGCCGGAGATCCTGCTCGGCGTCATCCCCGGCGCGGGCGGTACGCAGCGGCTGGCGCGACTGGTCGGGCCGAGCAAGGCCAAGGACATCATCTACACCGGCCGCTTCGTCAAGACCGACGAAGCCCTGTCGCTGGGGATGATCGACGAGGTCGTGCCCGCCGACGACGTCTACGCCGCGGCACGCCGCTGGGCGGAGCAGTTCGTGGGTGGACCGGTGCACGCCCTGGCCGCGGCCAAGGCCGCCATCGACGAGGGCGTCGAAGTCGACCTCAACCACGGCCTGCGGATCGAGACCCACCTGTTCACCTCGTTGTTCGGCACCGAGGACCAGAAGATCGGGATGCGCTCGTTCATCGAGCACGGACCGGGCAAGGCCGAGTTCACCGGTCGGTGATCCGGGCACGTGCGCGGGGCGGGCGGTTTCGACGAAAACCGCCCGCCCCGCGTGCGTTCGGCCCCGCCACGCTGGGCCGGTCTCGTCCGGAAGGTCGGACGGGAGAGGATGTGGGACCGTGTCCTACGTCTTCGACCTCGACGATGTCGCGTACCTGCGTTCCCCCGAGGGGGCGGAGGCCCTGGCCGCCGTCGCGCGGCTGCCCCTGACGGCCTCCTCGCGGTTGGACGACACCGCCCGGGCCAGGCGGGTCGCCGGGCAGCGCTTCGCCGCCGCGACCCTGGAGACCGCGTCCCTGCGGCGCCGTGCGGAGACCAAACTGGACTCCGCGGGCGACTGGTTGTTCACCGACGAGGGGCTGCAGCAGGCCACGCCCACCGCCGTGGCGCGGCACCGGGCGAGGAGGCTCACCGGGCGCGACGTGCACGACGTGACCTGCTCGATCGGGGCGGACCTGCGGGAGATCGCGGTGGTGGCGCGGCGGTGCGTGGGTTCGGACCTCGACCCGGTACGCCTGAGCATGGCCCGGCACAATCTCGGCGGCGTTCCGCTGGCACGGGCGGACGCCCTGCTTCCGACCACTGTGGCCACGACAGTGCTCGCCGATCCGGGCCGCAGGGACGGTGGGGGACGCCGCCGGTGGCGGCCGGAGGATCTGCGCCCGCCCCTGGACGAGTTGATCGAGACCTACGCGGGGCGTGACCTGGTGGTCAAGTGCGCACCGGGGCTGGATTTCGACGCCGTACCGCACGCGGAGATCGAACTCGTCTCGTTGTCCGGGCAGGTTCGGGAGGCGTCCCTCTGGTTCGGTGGCCTCGCCACGTCAGGAGTGCGCCGCCGTGCCACCGTGCTCGGTGCCGACGCGTCCGCGTGGACGATCACCGACGCCGAACCCGACGAGTGCCCGGTGCGCGAGGTCGGGCAGTGGTTGCTGGATCCGGACGGTGCCATCGTGCGCGCGGGGTTGGTCCGCCACTACGCCGCTCGGCACGGCCTGGGGCAGCTCGACTCGCGGATCGCCTACCTGACCGGTGACGAACCACCTGCGGGAGTGCGCGCGTTCCGCGTGGTCGACCACGGCCGCTATACCGAAAAATACCTGCGCACGCTGTTGCGGCGGCATGCCGTGGGGCGACTGGAGATCCTGGTGCGCGGACTGGACGTGGACCCCGACGCGCTCCGCCGCAGGCTCAAGCTCAACGGCTCCGCCGAGGCGACGGTGATCCTGACCCGCGTCGGGGACACCCCCACGGCCTACCTCTGCCACGCCGAGCGCACCTGAGGAAGGGCGAAAGAATTTCGTGGTGGAGCGGGCGGGTTTCCGGCTACGCTGTTGCGGTCGCCCGTAACTTGACCACCACCCCTCGAGGAAGCGCTGCGCGCCGCGGCCCACCCGTAACCCGACCACCGCCCCCCGATGAGGCGTTGCGCGCCGCGGCCATATGGTGTTGTGCGCCACCGTGCGCAAAGCAAGGAATGAGGCCCTGCCCGGCGGCGTTGTACAACGACGGACGAAACTCGCCGCCTGCTCAACCTCGAAGACGTCGTATGGGACAGCCATCCGTGACCTCTGCTCTTGCCGACCTGCGAGACCGCCTGCCCGACCTGATGCCCTCGGACCAGCGTCGGTTGCGCAAGCGCATCGAAGGCGCCCGCAAGATCCGTGATCCGGAGGCGCTGGAGGCCGTCACGACGGAGATCGGCGCCGACATCGACACCGCGCAGACGCGGGTGGACCTGCGTCGCGCCCAGCTGCCAGAGATCAGCTACCCGCCGCAGCTACCGGTCAGCCAGCGTCGGGAGGACCTGCTGGCGGCCGTCCGGGACAACCAGGTGGTGATCGTGGCCGGTGACACCGGCTCCGGCAAGACCACGCAGCTGCCCAAGATGTGCCTGGAGCTGGGGCGCGGTGTGCACGGCATGATCGGCCACACCCAGCCCCGCCGACTGGCGGCACGCACGGTGAGCGAGCGCATCGCCGAGGAACTGGGCACCGAGCTCGGCGGCGCGGTCGGCTACCAGGTGCGCTTCACGGAGCGCGCCGGCGAGGACACGCTGGTCAAGCAGATGACCGACGGAATCCTGCTGGCCGAGATCCAGCGGGACCGAATGCTGCGCCGCTACGACACGATCATCATCGACGAGGCCCACGAGCGCAGCCTCAACATCGACTTCATCCTCGGTTACCTCAAGCAGCTGCTCCCGCGCAGACCGGACCTGAAGGTGGTCATCACCTCGGCGACCATCGACCCCGAGCGGTTCTCGCGGCACTTCGACGACGCCCCCGTCGTGGAGGTCTCCGGCCGTACCTACCCGGTCGAGGTGCGGTACCGGCCGCTGGTCGACGACTCCGACGAGTGGGAGGACAACGAGCGGGACCAGGCCCAGGCGATCTGCGAGGCCGTCGACGAACTCGCCGCCGAGGGGCCGGGCGACGTCCTGGTGTTCCTCAGCGGTGAGCGGGAGATCCGGGACACCGCCGATGCGCTGGAGCAGCGCAATCTGCGCGACACCGAGATCCTGCCGCTGTACGCGAGACTGTCGACCGCCGAGCAGAACCGCGCGTTCCGGCAGCACTCCGGCCGCCGCATCGTGCTGGCCACCAACGTCGCCGAGACCTCGCTGACGGTGCCGGGCATCAAGTACGTGATCGACCCCGGCACCGCGCGCATCTCCCGCTACAGCTACCGCACGCGGGTGCAGCGCCTGCCCATCGAGCCGATCTCGCAGGCCTCGGCCAACCAGCGCAAGGGGCGTTGCGGCCGGGTCTCCGAGGGCATCTGCATCCGGCTGTACTCGGAGGACGACTTCCTGGCCCGCCAGGAGTTCACCGACCCGGAGATCCTGCGCACCAACCTCGCCTCGGTCATCCTGCGGATGACCTCGCTGAACCTGGGTGACGTCGCCTCCTTCCCGTTCGTCGAGCCGCCGGACAAGCGCCAGATCACCGACGGGGTGAACCTGCTGCACGAGCTGGGTGCGCTGGAGTCCGGGAGCAAGGACTCGAAGCGGCGGCTGACCGCGATCGGCGGCAAGCTGGCCGAGCTGCCGATCGACCCGCGCCTGGCGCGGATGGTGCTGGAGGCCGAACGAAACGGGTGCGTGCGCGAGACGATGGTCATCGCCGCGGCCCTGTCGATCCAGGATCCCCGCGAGCGCCCCACGGACAAGCAGCAGGCCGCGGACGAGAAGCACGCGCGCTTCACCGACAAGGAGTCGGACTTCTCCGCCTACCTCAACCTGTGGAACCACCTGCGCGAGCAGCAGAAGGCGCTGTCGTCCAACCAGTTCCGCAAGCAGTGCAAGGCGGAGTTCCTCAACCACCTGCGCATCCGCGAGTGGCAGGACCTCTACGGCCAGCTGCGCCAGATGGTCAAGTCGCTGGGGATCTCGGTCAACGACGAACCCGCCGACTCGGCCCGGGTCCACCAGTCGCTGCTGGCGGGGCTGCTCTCGCACATAGGGCTCAAGGAGGAGGAGCGCAAGTCCGGCTCGCAGGGAGGCCGCAAGAAGGGGCCGAACGAGTACCAGGGCGCCCGCAACGCGCGGTTCGCGATCTTTCCCGGATCGGCGCTGGCCAAGAAGCCGCCGCGCTGGGTCATGGCCGCGGAACTGGTGGAGACCTCCCGGCTGTGGGCGCGCACCGTGTCCAGCGTCGAACCGGAGTGGATCGAAAAACTCGCCGGCCACCTGGTCAAGCGCAGCTACAGCGAACCGCACTGGGAGGCCAAGCGGGGTGCCGTGATGGCCTACGAGACGGTCACCCTCTACGGGGTGCCGCTGGTGGCCGGGCGCAAGGTCCAGTACGGCAAGATCGAACCGGAGCTGTGCCGGGAGCTGTTCATCCGGCACGCGCTGGTCGAGGGCGACTGGGAGACCCGCCACGAGTTCTTCCACACCAACCGCGCGCTGCTGGCCGAGGTCGAGGAGCTGGAGCAGCGGGCACGCCGCCGGGACATCGTCGTCGACGACGAGACGCTGTTCGACTTCTACGACCGGCGCGTGGGCAGCGAGGTCGTCTCGGCCGTCCACTTCAACACCTGGTGGAAGAAGGTGCGCAGGTCGCAGCCGGACTTGCTGACCTTCCCGCGGTCGCTGCTGGTCAACACCGACTCCGAACGAATCACCGAGCACGACTACCCGGACCACTGGCAGCAGGACCGGCACCAGCTGGCGCTGACGTACCAGTTCGAGCCCGGTGCCGACGCCGACGGCGTCACCGTGCACGTTCCGCTGAACGTGCTCAACCAGATCGGGCCGGAGGGCTTCGACTGGCAGATTCCGGGGCTGCGGGAGGAACTGGTGACCGCTCTGCTCAAGTCGTTGCCCAAACCGGTCCGGCGCGACCTGGTTCCGGTTCCCGACCACGCCAGGGCGGTGCTGCAGCGGATGACGCCGCGCGCGGAGCCGTTGCTGGACTCGATGGAGCGGGAGCTGCGGCGAATGAGCGGCGTGGTCGTGCCGCACGACGCGTGGCAGCTCGACAGCGTCCCGGACCACCTGAAGATCACTTTCCGCATCGTCGACTCCGAGGGTCACGCGGTGGCGGAGGGCAAGGACCTCGACGCGCTCAAGCAGCGTCTGCACCCGAAAGTGCGAGCCGAGATCTCGGCCGCTGCCGAGAAGTACGAGCGCGAAGGGCTGCGCGACTGGAGCTTCGGCAAGTTGCCCCGCAAGGTCGAGCAACAGCGCGACGGCCGGGTGGTCCGGGCTTATCCGGCACTGGTGGACGAGGGCGACAGCGTCGCGGTGCGCGTGTTCGAGACCGAGTCCGCGCAGCGGAGCGCACTGTGGAAGGGCACGCGGCGGCTGGTGCTGCTCAACATCAACTCGCCGACCAAGTTCCTGCAGCGGGCCATGAGCACCAACGCCAAGCTCGTGTTCAGCCGCACCCCGCACGGTGACGTGACCGGGATGCTGGAGGACTGCGTCGCGGGCGCGGTGGACAAGCTGATGGTCGAGTCGGGCTGGCCCGTGTCGACGCCGGAGGGCTTCTCCCGGCTGCTCACCGACGTCCGGGAGGGTCTGAACAGGACCTCGGCCGATGTCATGAGCCGGGTGGAGCAGGCCCTCGCCGCGTGGCAGCAGGCCGAGGCCGCGTTGACGGACAAGAAGCGCTCGTTGCCGGCCGAGACGTGGCGCGACGTTCGCGGGCAGCTGTCGAACCTGGTGTACCCGGGTTTCGTCACCGCCACCGGGTGGCAACGGTTGCCCGACGTCACCCGGTACCTGCGGGCGCTGGAGTACCGGCTGGAGAAGGCGCCGCGCAATCCCCGGCGCGACAAGGAGTGGATGGACTCGGTCCGCGACGTGCAGCAGCGGTACCGGGAGCTGCTCGACCAGGTGCCCAAGGGGCAGCCGGTCCCGGAGCCCCTGCGCGGTATCGGGTGGATGATCGAGGAGTTGCGGGTCAGCTACTTCGCCCAGGAAGTCAGGACGGCCCACTCGATCTCGGAGAAACGCCTGCACAGGGCTATGGACAAGGTGAGCGCGTAAGCGGCTCACTCCGCGGCGGCGATGTCGAGGAAGGAACGCAGCACGGGTGACTCCGTGCTGTCCCGCCAGGCCATCGCCGTGCGTGCTCTCCCGCGGGTACCCGTCAGCGGCAGGAACGTGACCCCGGCGCGGGGAAGTTGCCGGATCGAGTCCGGGAGCACGGAAGCGCCGATTCCGCCGGCGACCAGGCCCACGATCGTCTGCATGAGCCAGACGTCGCGCTGAACGACGCGCGGTGTGAACCCCGCTTGCTCGCACGCCTGGATGACGATCGTGTACAGCCCGGGGATGCTGCTGTGCCGGGCGGGCAGGATGAACGGCTCGTCGGCCATCTCCGAAAGATCCACCTCGGTGCGGTGCGCGAGTCGGTGCGTGGTGGGCAGCGCCAACACCAGGGATTCATCGGCCACGCAGTGCACCCGCAGCGAGGGATCGCTGTAGGGCAGGTAGAACAGCCCAACGTCGAGTCTGCGGTCGTGCAGCCGGTCGACGATCTCGTTGGGGCGCAGTTCCTGGAGGTGCAGCGACACCTCCGGGTACGCGGTCTTGAACCGCCGCAGGATCGGTGGCAGCACGGCGTTGGTCGCCGAGGGGATGAACCCCAGCGCCAGTCTCCCGACGAGTCCGCTGCCCACCTCGCGGGTCATCCGGGCCGCCTGGTCGACCTCGTGCAGGATC
Source organism: Halosaccharopolyspora lacisalsi (assembly GCF_014137975.1). Taxonomy (GTDB): domain Bacteria; phylum Actinomycetota; class Actinomycetes; order Mycobacteriales; family Pseudonocardiaceae; genus Halosaccharopolyspora; species Halosaccharopolyspora lacisalsi. The sequence continues at coordinate 224,028 of NZ_JACGWZ010000003.1, forward strand.
CGGCGCGCTTCCTCCAGCAGGATGCGCCCCGCTTCGGTGAGTTGAGTACCCCGCGCGCTGCGATGCACGAGCGTGGTCCCCAACTCGGTTTCGAGCTTGCGCAGCTGGGCGCTCAGCGGCGGTTGGGCGATGTGCAGGCGCGCGGCGGCGCGCGTGAGGCTCTGCTCCTCCGCGATCGTGACGAAGTAACGCAGATGCCTGAGCTCCATCGCCACTCCCGCAGTGTGCCGAGTCATAGCTTTGTCATATGAGTACTGACACAAGATGGTATTGGACATATGACACAGGTCAACGTCACTCTTTTGGCTGTTGGTCGGAAGGTTCGTGAACACGAATCGGAATTAGCTGTGCGGGGAGAGTGCTGTGCCGGATACCGAGAGAACCACCCGAGCGGGCTCCGGCTGGGTGCTGCCGCTGTGTTGGGCGACGGTGCTTCTTGAGGGGTTCGACCTGGTCGTGCTCGGCACGGTGTTTCCCGTCATGCTCGACAAGGGCGTGTGGGGGATGACCGAGGCCAGTGCTTCGCTGGTCACGACCATCGGACTGATCGGCATGATGGTCGGTGCCCTGGTGGTCGGTACGATCACCGACCTGATCGGGCGCCGCAAGGTGCTGATGCTGTCCGTGGCGAGCTTCTCGCTGTTCGTCCTGCTGTGCGCGGTGGCGCCGTCGATGTTCGTGTTCGGTCTGCTGCGCTTCCTGGCCGGTCTGGGCCTCGGTGGCTGCCTGCCCACCGCCATCACGCTGGTGACCGAGCACGCGCGGGGCGGCAAGAGCAGCAGTGCGACGACGACGCTCATGACCGGTTACCACGCCGGTGCCGTGCTCACCGCGGTGCTCGGGTTGGTGCTGCTCTCCTCGCTGGGGTGGCGGTCGATGTTCGTCGCGGGCGCTCTGCCCGCGCTGGTGCTGGTGCCGCTGATCTGGCTGTACCTGCCGGAGTCGACTGCTTTCCGGGAGCGGAAGTCCGCTGTTTCGAGTACGGGTGCCTCCGCCAGGGAGAGCATCGCGCTGCTGTTCCGTGACGGTATGGCCCGCTCCACCGTCGCGTTCTGGGTGGCCTCGTTCCTGGGGCTGATCCTCGTCTACGGGCTCAACACGTGGTTGCCCGAGATCATGCGTGCGGCCGGCTACCCGCTCGGTGCGGCGCTGGGGCTGTTGCTGACGCTGAACGTGGGTGCCGTGCTCGGCCTGCTCGTGGCGGGTCGGGTCGCCGATCGCGCCGGTGTGAAGCGGTCGACGCTGTTGTGGTTCGTCGCGGCGGCGGTGCTGTTGGCGCTGCTCAGCATCAAGCTTCCCGCGGTCGGCCTCTACGCGGTCGTGCTGCTGGCCGGGTTCTTCGTCTTCAGCGCGCAGGTGCTGGTCTACGCCTTCGTGGGTCGCGCCTACCCGACCGCCAGCAGGGCCACCGGTCTCGGCTGGTCCACCGGGGTCGGTCGTATCGGTGCGATCACGGGACCGATGCTCGGTGGTGCGCTGCTGACGGCGAACATCGCCTACCCGTGGGGCTTCTACGTCTTCGGCGCGATCGCCGCCCTGGGGGCGCTGGTGATGACGATGGCGGCACGGCCCGCTGGTGAGCCCGCCGTCGTCGCCGAGCCGATCGAGTCGGCCCCGGACCCCACTCACTGACGGTCGCCGCTCCGCGTCGGAGTGCGGGTCGTGCGGTTTCGCGCGAAACCGCACGACCCGCACTCACCAGACGTCGCCGGGGCGCCAGTCGCAGGCCAGCGGGGCTCGGAGGGAGAGGTCGCCGCTGCGGGCCGTGGGCAGGACGCGGACGAAGTGGTCCTCGTCGGCGGTGCGGAACATCCCCTGCGCGGTGGCGACGCTCGTCGGGCCCAGCCAGGGGAGCCAGCCGTGACGTCGGTAGAAGCCGGGAAAGCCGCTGCCGTCGGAGAGCCCTCCCAGCTCGTAGGTTTCGAGGACGTGTTCGGTGGCCGACGTCATGACTCGTGTTCCGCAACCACGCCGCTGGTGCGACGGGTGCACGGCCACCCCCTCGACGTATCCCGTGCGCAGCGGGCGGCCGTCGTAGTACAGCGTGCGCGGAACCACCGCTGCGTGGGCGAGCAGCTTCCCCGCCCGCATCAGCATGACGTGGAGACCGCCGAGGGCGTGCGTCCAGTCGTCCTCGCCGAACTCCCCCTCGAACGCCGCGTCCAGCAGCGCGCGCACCGCGGCGAGTTGCTCCGCGTCGGGCTCGTGGACCTGGTGCAAGTCGTCCATCGGCCCATGATGCTCCTCAGGCGGGAGAAATGGTGATGCCGATGGCGCCGGGGCCGGTGTGGGCGCCGATGATCGCGCTGGTGTGCTCCAGCATGTGCTTGCGGGACCGCGGCAATCGCGCTTGCAGCCGGTTGCCGAGCTCCTCGGCTCGTTCGCCCTGCTGGAAGTGCTCGACGGCGATGTCCACGGGACCGTCCCCCGCCCTGTCCACGGCGGTCCTGACCGCCTTCTTCAGCGCCCGGTCCGGGCCGACGCCCTTGGTCAGCGGTTCCAGCTGGCCGTCCCGCAGGGTGAGCACCGGCTTGATCGACAGCGTCTGCCCGAGCATGGCCTGCGCCCGGCCGACACGTCCGCCGCGCCGCAGGTACTCCAGGGTGTCCACGTAGAGCAGTTCGCTCGTGGTGCGCAGCCGCTGGTCCAGTACGCCGAGCACGCCCTGCAGCGTCGCCCCGGCGGCAGCCGCCTCGGCCGCTGCGATCACGGGGTAGCCCAGGCCCAGGCCGCACAGTCGCGAGTCCACGACGTGGACGGGGACGCCGATCTCGGCGGCGGCGACGCGAGCGGACTCGCACGTCTGCGACATGCCCTCCGACAGGTGTACCGACACGATCGCCTCCACGCCCGTGCTGGCGATGTCGCTGTAGTTCCAGAAGAAGGCCGGAGGAGGGGGTGGCGCGGTGGACACCGGTACGCCGTCGCGCAGGGCCTGGGCCAGCCGCTCGTGCGGGACCCGTCGTTCGTCGTCGTACTCCTCGCCGACCCGCAGTTCCAGCTGAATCACGGTGATGCCCAGCCGTTCGGCGACGTCCGGGGGGACGGAGGCGGTGGAGTCGGTCACGAGGGCCACACGTTGGCTCATGCACCAAGACTACTAATCGTAAACAGCATTCATGTTCGACACCCTGCGTGTCCTTCTTCGTCGCCAAGGAGGGACGGATTGCTCCGTCCGGGTGCAAAAAGCGGTGACGGCGTGAGTACCCTCACGTCCATACCCCGGTTACGCAGGGGCTACCGACAAGTAACATGAGGGGTGGTCGGCGTCACTGTGTCTTTGGGACGGCTCCGTGGCAATGTCGGCCCCCCGGCTACTCTGCCGGGGTAGTGAGTCCGATGCCGTCATCAGTCCGCGGGAGGTCGAAGAGGACCCATGAACATTGTTGTCCTGGTGAAGCAGGTGCCGGACACGTGGTCCGAGCGCAAGTTGTCGGGTTCGGATCACACGTTGGACCGTGCCTCTGCGGATGCGGTGCTCGACGAGATCAACGAGCGTGCGGTGGAGGAGGCGTTGCTGGCCAAGGAAGCCCACGGTGGTGAGGTGACGGCCGTGTGCATGGGCCCGGAGCGTGCGAACGAGGCCATCCGCAAGGCCCTGTCGATGGGGGCCGACAAGGCGGTGCACTTGCAGGACGAGGGCCTGCACGGTTCGGACGCGGTGGCCACCGCGCGGGCGCTGGCCGCCGCGATCGGCACGGTGGAGTCGGTGGATTTGGTCGTGGCGGGCAACGAGTCCACCGACGGCCGCAGTGGCGCGGTGCCGGCGATGCTGGCCGAGCTGCTGGGATGGGCGCAGTTGACGCATGCGCGCAAGGTCACCTCCGATGGTTCCGCGGTGACCGTGGAGCGGGAGACCGACGCCGGTGTGGCCACGGTCGAGGCGAACCTGCCCGCCGTGGTCAGCGTGACGGAGAAGATCAACGAGCCGCGGTACCCGTCGTTCAAGGGCATCATGGCCGCGAAGAAGAAGCCCGTGAGCGTGCTGTCGTTGGCCGACGCCGGCATCGACGCCGGCGCGGTGGGCTTGGCCAACGCCGGTAGCCAGGTGGTGTCCTCGGCACCGGCGCCTCCGAAGGAGGCCGGGCAGAAGGTCACCGACGAGGGCAACGGTGGCGTGCAGGTCGTGGAGTTCCTGTCCGGCCAGAAGCTGGTCTGAGACAGCCGTCGGTTCGCGAGGAGAAGAGGCTTTTTTCATGTCTGAGGTGCTGGTCCTGGCCGACCATGCCGGCGGCGAGGTCAAGAAGGTCACCCACGAGTTGCTGACGGCCGCACGTCGGCTGGGGGATCCCGCGGCGGTCGTGGTGGGCACGTCCGGCGCGGGCGAGAAGGTCGCGGCGTCGGTGAACACCTCCGGGGCCGCCACGGTGTACGCGGCCGAGTCCGACGAGGTCGACGACTACCTGGTGACTCCGGCGGTGGACGTGCTGGCCGCGCTGGTCGAGCGCACCAGCCCGGCGGCGGTGCTGATCCCGGCTTCGGTGGACGGCAAGGAGATCGCCGGTCGCCTGGCGGTGCGGCTCGGCTCCGGGCTGCTTTCGGAGGTCGTCGACCTGGACTCCGCGGGAGTGGCCTCGCACTCGCTGTTCGGCGGTTCCTACGAGGCCACCGCGACCGTGGCCACGGGCACGCCGGTGATCTCGGTGCTGCCGGGCAGCGTCGAGGTCGCCTCCGCCGAGGGCGCGGCCGCGGTCGAGGCCGTGGAGGTCCCGGCCCAGGACGCGGCCACCGCCGCCAGGGTCACCGCGCGGCAGCCGGTCGAGGCCGGGGACCGTCCCGAGCTGACCGAGGCCAACGTGGTGGTCTCCGGTGGCCGGGGCGTGGGCAGCGCGGAGAGCTTCGCGGTCGTCGAGAAGCTGGCCGACTCGCTGGGCGCGGCGGTGGGCGCCTCGCGCGCGGCGGTGGACTCCGGGTACTACCCGCACCAGTTCCAGGTCGGCCAGACCGGCAAGACCGTGTCGCCGCAGCTGTACCTCGCGCTGGGCATCTCCGGGGCGATCCAGCACCGCGCCGGCATGCAGACCTCGAAGACCATCGTGGCCGTCAACAAGGACGCCGAGGCCCCCATCTTCGAGATCGCCGACTTCGGCGTCGTCGGAGACCTGTTCCAGGTCGCCCCCCAACTCACCGAAGAGATCGGCAAACGCCAGGGCTGATGAGGACCCTTGCCGAGGGGTTTGACGATTTTCCCTAAAGTTGTGCCACAACTTTAGGGAAAATCGCACCACCATCGCGTGCCTGACGTCCGGAAGTGAGGGCGGGTCGCCGAGGGCGGCCCGCCCTCGGCGTGTTCGGGCCGGGTACCGGGCATTCACCGGAAGTTCCTGTCGTGTGTCACCGCGCGGTCTACCGGGTGTTTTCCGCGCGGGGCTACACCTGCCCCATGACCGATCTACAGTCCGAGTCGGTGTTGCTGGCCAGCACCACGGACCGGCAGTCATCGAGCACAGCCCCCTACTCGCTCCTGGTGGCAGGAACCGGACACGAGGTGCGTGCGGCGCAACGCCTGCGCTACCAGGTTTTCGCCGAGGAGATGGGGGCGCACGTCACCGGGGACACCGGGACGGAGACCGACGCCTTCGACGAGTTCTGCGATCACCTCATCGTCCGCGACGACCGCACCGGAGCGGTCGTCGGCACCTACCGGATGCTCCCTCCTGCGCGTGCCGCCGAAGCCGGCCGGCTGTACTCGGAAAGCGAGTTCGACCTCACCGCGCTCGACGAGCTGCGTCCGGCGCTGGTCGAAGCCGGTCGTTCGTGCGTGCACCGTGAGCACCGCAGCGGTGCCGCCGTGGGTCTGGTGTGGGCGGGGATCGCCCGCTACATGCTGCTGTCCGGGCATCGCTGGTTGGCCGGCTGCGCTTCGGTGCCGTTGTCCGACGGCGGTGCGCTGGCCGCCCGAGTGTGGGACACGGTGTCCGCCCGTCACTACGTTCCCGAGCCGTACCGGGTACGACCGCACCTGCCGTGGAAGGCCGATCCGACCGCGTCGGTGCGGAAGGGGCCGCTTCCGCCGTTGTTGCGGGGCTACCTGCGGCTGGGGGCGTGGGTCTGCGGGCCCCCCGCTCACGATCCCGACTTCGGAGTGGCGGACTTCTTCGTCCTGCTCGACCTGGAGCGGATGGATCAACGCTACCTCAAGTACTTCCTGGGTACCGCGGCATGAGCACGGAACACGCGTGGAGGCCGTCCTCGCCGTGCGGGCCGTGTTGCCTGCCAAAGCGCGAGACCGTTTCGCGAGTCGGGCGCCCGCGGCAGGCGCTGCGGTTGGCCTGTGCGGTGGCGGTGCTCCTGCTCGGCATCGCTCTGGCAGCGGTGCTGCCGCTGATGGGTGGCTCGGCCGGACGGACACTGGTGCGGTCCTGGTTCCGGGGCCTGCTGTGGGCGTTCGGTGTCCGCGTCGTGCCGGATCGGCGGTGGACCCCTACCGGGCGCGGGGTGTTGATCGTGACCAACCACGTGTCCTGGCTGGACGTCGTCGCGCTCCAGGCCGTGCACCCGATGCGGATGCTGGCGAAGGAGGAGGTGGGGACCTGGCCGTTGATCGGGCCCCTGGCCGACCGGGCGGGCACGCTCTACATCGACCGCGACCGGCTGACGGGGCTCCCCGCCGCCGTGGACCGTCTCGGCGCGGCTCTGCGCGCCGGATCGGTGGTGGGGGCCTTCCCGGAGGGAACCACGTGGTGCGGGATGGCTTCGGGGCGGTACCGCCCCGCCGTGTTCCAGGCGGCCGTGGACGCCGGTGCTCTGGTGCGGCCGGTGTCACTGCGCTTCGGTACGAGCACCGGCCGGTCGAGCACCTCCGCGGCGTTCGTGGGGGAGATGAGCCTGGTCGAGTCGGTTCGCGAGGTGACCCGCGTAAGCGGGCTGACCGTCGAGCTCAGGACGCTGCCCGCTGTCGACGCCCGTCGGGTTCGGGATCGCCGCGAGCTCGCGCGTCGGTGCGAGGCCGCCGTGAGCGGCGTGTCCCTGCCGGAACTGCCGCATCCTCCGGTGCCGCTCGTGTCCGGTTGATCACCGGAGCGTGGCTTCGTGACCGCAGGACGGTCCACCACGTCGGGAGGATTACCCTGGAAGGGCGATGACGTATCTGGACCATGCGGCCACCACTCCGATGCGGCCGGAGGCTGTTGCGGTGATGAGCGAGGCGTTGACCCGTTCCGGCAACGCCTCGTCCCTGCATACCTCGGGCAGGCGTGCGCGTCGCGCGGTGGAGGAGTCCCGAGAGGGCATCGCCGCCGCGCTGGGCGCCCGACCGTCGGAGGTGCTGTTCACCGCTGGGGGAACCGAAAGCGACAATCTGGCTGTCAAGGGCATCTTCTGGGCCAGGCGCGCGGCGGACCCGAAGCGCCGTCGCATCCTGGCATCGGCGGTGGAGCACCATGCCGTGCTCGACGCCGTCGAGTGGCTCGTCGAGCACGAGGGGGCCGAGGTCACCTGGCTGGAAGTCGACGCTCACGGCCGCGTCCTGCCCGAGGTGCTGGAACGGGCCATCGTCGCCGCGCCGGACGAGGTGGCCCTGGCCACGGTGATGTGGGCCAACAACGAGGTCGGCACGGTCAATCCCGTGGCCGATCTCGCCGCGGTCACCGCTTCACACGGGGTTCCGCTGCACACTGACGCCGTGCAGGCGATCGAGACCCTGCCCGTCGACTTCGGGACCTCCGGTGCCGCGGCGTTGACCATGACCGGTCACAAGATCGGCGGACCGTACGGGATCGGCGTGCTGGTACTCGCCCGTGACGTGGAGTGCACCCCCGTGCTGCACGGTGGGGGGCAGGAACGCGAGGTGCGTTCCGGCACCCTCGACACACCGGCCGTCCTGGGACTGGCCAGCGCGGTGCGAGAGGCCGTCGACGCACGCGCGGACCACGTCGGCGAACTGGCACGGTTGCGCGACGAGCTGATCACCGGAGTACGCGACGCCGTGCCCGACGCCGTCCTCAACGGCGATCCGGACGAGCCCACCGCCGACGGACCGGGCAGGTTGGCCGGCAACGCGCACTTCACCTTCCCCGGCTGTGAGGGCGACAGCCTGTTGATGCTGTTGGACGCCCAGGGCATCGAGTGCTCCACCGGATCGGCCTGCACGGCCGGAGTGGCCGAGCCCAGTCACGTGCTGCTGGCCATGGGCGCCGAACCGACGGCCGCGCGGGGGTCGCTGCGGTTCTCCCTGGGACACGATTCGACTCCCGCGGATGTCCAGGCACTCACCGCCGCGATCGGCCCGGCGGTGCGAAGGGCACGCAGCGCCGGGTTGACCGGTCTGCGCAAGAACCCGGTGGACCCGGTGACGACCACTCCGACGGAGGTGTGAGCGTGCGAGTACTCGCAGCTATGAGCGGCGGCGTGGATTCCGCCGTGGCGGCGGCCAGAGCCGTGGAAGCCGGGCACGACGTCACCGGCGTGCACCTGGCACTGTCGGCGAAGCCGGGAACCCTGCGTACCGGGGCGCGCGGATGCTGCACGGTTGAGGACTCCCGGGACGCGCGTCGGGCCGCCGACATCCTGGGCATCCCGTTCTACGTGTGGGACTTCGCCGAGCGCTTCACCGAGGAGGTCGTCGAGAGCTTCGTCGGCGAGTACGCGGCGGGGCGCACCCCGAACCCGTGCATGACCTGCAACGAGAAGATCAAGTTCGAGGCCCTGCTGGAGAAGGCGATGGGGCTGGGCTTCGACGCGGTGGCCACCGGCCACTACGCGCGTCTGTCCGTCGTCGACGGGACACCGCTGCTGCGGCGCAGCCGGGACACCGGCAAGGACCAGTCCTACGTGCTGGCTTCGCTGACGCCCGAACAGCTGCGGCACGCGATGTTCCCGCTCGGTGACTCGTGGAAGTCCGAGGTGCGCGCCGAGGCGGACGAGCGTGACCTGGCGGTGGCCCAGAAGCCGGACAGCCACGACATCTGCTTCATCCCCGACGGCGACACCAAGAAGTTCCTGGACTCCCGGTTGGGGGAGCGGCCGGGCAACCTCGTCGACGCCGAGAGCGGTGCCGTCCTCGGCGAGCACACCGGCGTGCACGGGTTCACCGTCGGTCAGCGCAAGGGACTGGGTATCGACGCTCCCGCTCCCGACGGCCGTCCCCGCTACGTGCTGTCGCTGGAGCCGGTGTCCGGTGACGTCAAGGTCGGCAACGCCGACCACCTCGGCGTGACCGACATCGACGCCACCCGCCCGATCTGGCCGTCCGAGCAGCCGTTGCCGGCGCCGACCGAGTGTCGTGCGCAGATCCGTGCGCACGGTGACACGGTCGGAGCCACCGCCGAGGTCACGGAGTCCGGGGTGAGCGTGCGGCTGGCCGAGCCGATGGAGGGGGTGGCTCCGGGGCAGTCGGTGGTGCTCTACAGCCCCGAGGACGAGGGAGACCTGGTGCTGGGCAGCGCCGTCATCTCGGCCACCCGCTAGCCGCGGTCCCGATGCGCGCTCACCGGGCATCGTGGGCGTAGGAGTCACGGTTGAGGTGCATGACCAGGCACGAGAGCATGGCTCCGCTCTTGGTGTACTCGTCGAGGTTGAACAACGCCACGTCGAAACCCAGCCTGCGGGCGACGTCCTCCAACGTCCGGTTCTTGGCCAGTTCCCGGTCGTAGTCGTCCGTACCGGCCCTGAGCTCGAGAATGTCCGAAGCGTTGATGATCGTGTTGTGCAGCCGCACGGAGTTGCACAGGCCGGGCAGGGCCACGGCCTTGGGAACGTCGATGATCTCGGTGCGCTTTTCCAGGGCGCGCAGCTCACCTCCCCGGTACGCCTCGGTGCAGACCAGCGTCCGCTCGGTGGTGAGCGGGAAGATCGAGCAGTCCAGGTGATACAGGTACGGCTCTGTCATGCGCATCCGTATCACCTCCATGCCGAACTCGCGCTCCATCCAGTCGTAGACTTTCTTCTCCGTGCGCTGCCCGTAGCCACCGATGTAGACGTTTCCGGACAGATGCTTGAGGTCGGCCTCGCCTTCGAAGCGGTGTTCGGGCACGTACACGTGGTAGCCCATCGACTCGAAAAACCGCACGCCCACCTCGGTCTCGCCGCGACGGGATTCGGGGGTGAAGTTCGACACGATCACGGTGTTTTTGTCGGACAGGTGTTCCGGAACGATTCCGAGGTTGGCGGTGAATACGAGATCCTGGAGCCCCTTCGTGCGCGGGGTGGGCAGTACGCACACCAGGCTGTCGGCGGCCAGAAAGCGGTACAGTGCCATGAACTGGGTCATCGCCCGGTCCGGGTCGGGTTCACGATCCTCTTGGGTGAGATCGACCATCCACGGGTTGTTGGCCACCTCCGTGTCATAGGAAAACGGCGCGTTGAGCAGGAAGGCCGGACGTTTCAACTGGCTCGGATTGCTCACGGGACTCCTTTCCTCGAATCGGGCGGAGATATCGTCGCCGGCCGCGGACGGACACCAGCGGATCGATCCCGGACTCCACGTGCGCCCCGTCCCGCTGGACGAACTCGAAGTCGAAGCACCGGGACAGCGGAACGACGAGTTCGACCTGGGAGCCGTAGCGGATCTGCGAGAATCGTCCGCCCTGACCGACGGGTCGGTTCTGACTCAGCCCGAAGGGCGTGATCGCGTCCACGTCGTGGTCGGCGATCTGGATCACGTAGTACGACTGGGCCAGTTCGGGCGCGTGGACCTTGTTCACCACCCGCTGGTTGTGGTGCGGGTGCTCGGCGGAGTCCGGTGCGAGCTTCAGCTGCTGCAACAGGGACTTATCCACGCCCAGCATCTCCACGTCCAGCGTCGGCAGATCGAGGCCGGAGATGGCAGGGAGCTCCCAGTAGGACAGGCGGCCGGAGTAGGGAACACGGTTGACGTGCACGTCGTAGCAGGTCGTGAACACGCCGATGACCATGCTGCGCCGATCGTAGGACTCGTCGCGCAGCACGTGACGAATCGAGTGGTTCTCCCCCTTGATGTCCAGCACGCGCTCGCTCGGGTCGACGATCCGCTGATGGAGTACGATCCCGTCCGCCGGGGACAGAAAGTACCCGTTGTCGCTGATCCGCGGGCGAGCCGGATCCCGGAAGAAGTAGTTCTCGGCGAGCCAGTTCGGCGATCGGTCCGATACCGGACGAACCGCCGTATCGACCCACTCTTCCAGCGTCTTGGCCATGATGGAGCCTTTGTCCGATTTCGTGTTCTGATTTCGATCGGGGTGCGCGGACGATTTCATCGCGCCTAATCGGGTCCGATTGTCAGGAAACCAGGATGGCCTGATCACGTCAATGACACCGGTGTGGTGTTACTCTCCCGGAGTAGTGGATTCGTGAGATCGCGGGATCGGTGACTCGGTGAAATTCTCGGCGCCACGCGGTCAGGTGACTGAATACCTTTCGGGTATTTTTCGAACGACGCGAAAGCGTCTCGCGGGCCGAGGTCGACCCGTCACGGTGGTGCCCGGCATCGGATCGCGACAATGGACGTGTGACCGAGACACCCTGGAAACCCGGTACTGCCACCGCGATCGGTTCGATGCCGGGAACCGATCCCGCCGAGACCGCCCGGCTCGTCGCCGGGATGCTGCCCGACCTGATGCCGATGCCGGAACTGCCCGCCAGGGGAGTGGGGGCCGACATGCTCGGCCGCACGGCGGGCATGCTGCTGGACCTGCCCGTCGAGGTGGTTCCGTCGGGCTACCGGGCAGCCGCGCGCTCCGGCCGCGACCAGCGCCGAGCGGTCGACCTGCTGCACTGGGACCTCGACGCGCTGGAGATCGTCGCGGAGACCGCGGGCAGCCCCGCCACGGTCAAGGTTCAGGCCGCCGGCCCGTGGACGCTGGCGGCGGGGATCGAACTCGAGCGCGGGCATCGCGTGCTGACCGATCACGGTGCCCTGCGGGACTTCACCGATTCCCTGGCCGAGGGGCTGGCCGAGCACACCGCACAGGTCGGCGCCCGCACGGGCGCGAACGTGCTGGTGCAGCTCGACGAGCCGACGCTGCCCGCCGTCCTGGAAGGCAGTCTGACTACTCCCTCGGGTTACGGCACGGTTCCCGCCGTTCCCGACCCCGAGGCGCAGCGGCTGCTGGCGGAAGTGATCGACAGAGTGGCCGCGGCCACCGCGAATCCGCTCGTGGTGCGCTGCGGCGCGGCACGTCCGCCGGTCAGCCTGCTGCGCCGGGCGGGAGCCGGAGCGATCGCCCTGGACGCCACCGACCTCGGTGACGTCTCCGGTGAGTTGGCCGACGAGCTCGGTGAGGCCTGGGAGGAGGAGGTGGCCCTGTTCCTCGGGCTGGTGCCCAGTACGGCCCCTCGGGAGGAGTTCACGGTGTGGCAGGCGGCGCGCCCCGCCCGGGACCTCGCGGCGCGGCTGGGCTTCTCCAAACGGACGCTGGCGACTCACAGCGTGCCCACACCGTCGGGCGGGCTGGCGCGGAGTTCTCCGGAGTGGGCGCGGCGTGCGCTGACCCTGGCCTCCGAGGTCGCCACGATGTTCCGGGACGAAGCCGCGGAGTAGTGACGGCGTTCGGGGTGGTTTCACGCGAAAGGCCCCGCTCCGACTCGGAGCGGGGCCTTTCGCGGTTGGGGTGAGTGACGGGATTCGAACCCGCGACTCCTGGGACCACAACCCAGTGCTCTACCGCCTGAGCTACACCCACCACGTTCACTCGGGCCGCCCGTCCTCGACGGTTGCCCTCAGCGACATCAACCATCCTACAGTGTGCCGTAAACGGCTTTGTCACCGGTTGGGCATAAGGAATATTTCCAGCTCAGCGGCTCATTGCTCGCCGAGCTCCTCGCGGGCCTTCTGCGTCCCGCCGACCTCGGCACTGTCGGCGAGCAGTTCGGTCGCCACCGCCTGAGCCTGCTCGCTGCTCGGCCCCGGGTGCGGTACGAACGCGGTCCGCCGGTAGTAGGCGAGTTCGCGGATGGACTCGTGCACGTCGGCCAGCGCCCGGTGCGCCAGCCCCTTCTCGGGCTGGGCGTAGTAAATGCGCGGGAACCAGCGGCGACACAGCTCCTTGATGGAGGACACGTCCACCATGCGGTAGTGCAGGTACTCGTCGAGCGCGGGCATGTCCCGGGCGATGAAGCCCCGATCGGTGGCGATCGAGTTGCCCGCCAGCGGTGCCGAGCGCCCGTCGGGCACGTGCTGACGCAGGTAGTCCAGCACTCGTTGCTCGGCCTCGGCCAGGCTCATCGCCGAGTTCCGGACCTCTTCGGTGAGTCCGGAGCGCTCGTGCATGTCGCGTACCACGTCGGGCATGGTGGCCAAGGTCTCGTCGTCGGCGTGGACGACGATGTCCACGCCCTCTCCGAGGATGTTGAGATCGGCATCGGTGACCAGTGCCGCGATCTCGACCAAGGCGTCCTTGCCGAGATCCAGGCCGGTCATTTCGCAGTCGATCCACACTAGACGATCGTTCACCCGGGTGAGCCTAACGTGACACACACGGTGATCGCGAAATCGTCGGTGCGTCGTGTCCGCTCAGAGCTCACCGGGGTCGGGCAGTCGCGCGGGCACGACCTTGCCGGTGGCGTTGCGGGGCAGCTCGTCGAGGAAGACCACGTCCCGGGGCCGGGCGAACTTCGAGAGCTTTCCGCGGACGTGCTCCCGGACGGTGTCGGCGTCCAGGTGCGCTTGCGGACGGGCGACGACGTACGCGGCCAGCCGCCGGCCGAACTCGGAGTCGTCGACTCCGACCACGGCCACCTCGGTGACCCCGGGCAGGGCCGCGATCGCCTCCTCGGTCTCCTTGGGGTAGACGTTCTCCCCGCCCGAGACGATCATGTCGTCCTCGCGGCCCGCGATGAACAGCCGCCCGGCCGAGTCCAGGTGCCCGAGATCACCGGTCGACATCAGCCCGTCGACCGTCTCCTTGCCGCTGCCGTTGGTGTACCCGTCGAAGAGCATGTCGTTGCCGACGAAGATGCGCCCCAGCTCGCCCGGTCGAACGGGATCCCCCGTCTCGTCGAGGATGCGCAACGTCGTCCCGCGCGGGGCCCGGCCCGACGTACCCGGTTCCCGCCGGAGATCCTCGGGAGTGGCGATGCTCACCCACGAGGCTTCGGTCGAGCCGTAGAAGTTGTACAGCACGGGGCCGAAGGCCCGCTGGAAGCGTTCCGCCAGCTCGGAGCCCAGCGCCGAGCCGCTGCAGGTGACGACGCGCAACGAGCCGAGGTCGTAGCGGCGGCGCACGTCCTCGGGGATCTCGAGAATGCGTTGCAGCATCACCGGGGCCACGAACATGGACGTGCACCGGTGTCGTTGCAGCCTGGCCAGGGCCTGTTGGGGCTCGAACTTGCGAGGCAGCACCAAGGTGGCGCCGAGGACGGCACCGAGCTGGAAGGCGGCCAGCCCCCAGGTGTGAAAGATCGGCGCGGGCAGCAGGATCCGCTCCCCGCTGCGCAGCGGAACACGGTCCAGGATCGTGGCGGGAGCGGAGAGTCCGGGCGGGTCCGGGCGTCGCGCGCCCTTCGGCGCTCCGGTCGTTCCCGAGGTCAGTACGATCATCCTCGCGTGCCGGGGCGGTTTCGGCAGGGCGCGGGCCGATGAACTGCCGATCAGGTGTTCCAGCGTGGTGTGCGTGGTGGTGCCCTCGGTCCAGGACAGCACCAACTCGACATCGCCGAGTTCGGCCGATTCGGCGAACTCGGAGTCGGCGATCAGCAGCCCCACGCCCTGCTCGGTGAGCACCTTGCTCACCTGCTGGGAGGTCAGCCCGGTGTTGATCAGCACGGCGTCGGCTCCGACCTTGGAGCAGGCCAACATCGCCTCCACCGGACCGTGGTGATTGCGGCACAGCACCCCCACGCGGCTCGTGCTGGTCACCCCGCGTTCGAGCAGGCCGCGGGCCATCCGGGTGGTGCGGTGCTCGATCTCGGCGTAGCTGAGGGCGCCCCGGTCGTCGATGACCGCGGGGCGGTCCGGGTGCCGCACGGCTCCCACGGCGTAGCCCAACGGTGGCGTGACGCCCCAGCGCATGTAGGCGCGGGCGATCCGGATCAGCTTGTCCGGCCGCATCGGTCGTACGACGCCCCGGCGGGCGAGCGTGAGCACGCTGAGCAGTGGCTCCTTGACCCGCGACGCGGAGGTGCGCTCGCCGAGAGCGGTCGAGCTCCGTCGGAGCAGTCGCTGTGCCTGTTCGATCCGGTCGGTTGCCACACGTCCACCCCTCATTGTGGTTACTGACGAGTAGATAATGCCTGCTCCGGAGGCCGCGAGCCAAGGGGGAACCGGAGGTCGGTCCTGGTGCGGGTGGCGGGTTTTCGTCCACCGTCAACGCAAGATCGTTGACTGGATGGATTCACCTGCTAGTCTGAAAAAGTCTGGGCCAGCCCCCGATGGCCGCAGGCGTGCGACCGCTGCTGGGGATCCGCGAGTGCAAGCGCGAGCTCCCCAGCACGGTCACGTACCGGCCGTGTCGATGTGCGAGAGCCTGCGAGACTCCGTGAGTGGTTTCGACGCTTTTCTGTGGCGAGTGTTGCACCGGGTGCTGTTGCTGTTGACTCTCGGTGTCCTCGGTCTGCTGCTCGGGCTGGGGCCGAGTCCGGGCCGGGTGGACTCTGTGTTCGGGCTGCTCATCGTCCTGTTCGTCGTCGCGCCGATCGGCGTGCGGCTCTGGCGACTGCCACCGCGGGCGCGCGCGGCCCTGAGCTCACTCCCGCGTCGTCGACCCCTGGTGTTCGTGACCGCGGTCCTGCTCGCGATCACGACGGCACTGGTCGCCTGGTGGACGCTGTTCAACGCGCTGTCCCCCGGCACGTTCTTCCCGCTGGCACTGGCCCTGACGGGAGTGATCGTCGCCGGCTCGACGACCCTGCTCGCCCGTCTCACCCGGTTGTGAGGGAGTCCACGGATCGACGTCGGGGCCGATCCGTGAACTCCCTTGGTCACACCGGGCGTACGCGCAGGCCCGTGGGCTCGCTGGTCACGGTCAGGGAACCCTCGAACTCGGCGATGGGCAGCTCGTCGCGGATGAACCGGTGCGGAGCACCGGAGGTCTGCACGAGGAGCTCACCGACGGTGATGTCCTGGGCGGCGAAGTCCGGGCCCTGAATGCGTACGTCCAGGTTCCGCTCGTTCGGCGTGATCTCGACCTGGCCGCCCGGGATGGTCAGCGGTTCGCCGTCCCTGGTGAGCGTGATGTCGCTGTTCTCGGTGTCCTCGGGGAGCACGGCCACCCTGGTGAGCGCGATGTCGCGGGTGGAGTCGGTGCCGGTGACACTGATGACGTCGCGAGTGGCCTCCGCCGCCGAGTCCTCCTCGGTGGGGCGCGGCGTGAGCACGGGTACCTGCTTCTTGGCGGCCAACCGGTAGGGGTTCCAGGCACCGGCGCCCACCAGATTGACGACCGCCGCGACCGTGCTCCCGTCGAGAAGCCGTTCGCTGTCCGGCGCCGGAGTCACCTCGACGGCGTTCACCCCGCGCTCCTCGAGCAACTCGCTCAGAGCCTTCGCGCGCTGGCGACTCTTCCGATCGAACCCGCGCGTGACGGCGACGGTCTCGGAATCCGTCACGGTCTCGGTCGCCGCGTCGGCGAGACCGGCCAGTGGAGCCCAGATGGCAGCCGGATCACGTCGTGCGGTGTGTCCGGAACGTACGGAGGAGGAGTCGGTCGTGCTAGTCATCACCCCCGACTCTAAACCGCCACTGAGGGTGCCCTCACTCCCTATGAACTCGTTTTCGGTGTGAGTTGTCTCGCGTCAGCTCTCCCAGTTCGCCACCACCAGTTCCTCGTTGCGCTCGCGGTGTTCGGCGACCGCGGATTCGCAACCGGGACAGTGGGTGGTGACGGCGCGACTGGCCGGTTCCCGCGATGTCGGCCACGTCTCGTGGGGCAACTTGACCGCCATCGAACACAGCGCTGTGACCAGGTATCCCGACGGGCGCGAACCAGGACGCTGGGTGATGGCGTGTCGGATCTGCTGGCCGGCCGGGACGATCCACCACACCTGTTCACGATCGAGGAACACTCGCTTGACCCCCTTGTGCTCGCGTGTGCTCACATCAGTCTCGTCGCGTCGGCTCGGAGCTGTATATAACCCGTTCGAGCGAAAAATATGCGCCCGATCGAGCGGCAAAATAGTGACTCCGTGTAGTTGTACTTGGTCTCGTTGCGCCGAAGGGATTTCCCGGGGACGGGGTCGAGGGCTTGACGGTGCTTGCTAGGTTGATCCCAGTGACGCGGGGTGTCCGATCAGGGATCGGGCTGAGAGAAGACCCGTCGAACCTGACCTAGCTCACACTAGTGGAGGGACGTCACCCGTGATGACGGTTCGTCTCGTTCCGCGCGGCAGCGCCTTCCGGACGTCGGAGGTGCGGCCGTGATCGCCAACGTACTCACGATCGCCGGGACCGATCCCAGCGGCGGCGCCGGGATCCAGGCCGATCTGAAAGCCTTCTCCGCGCACGGTGCCTACGGCATGTCGGTGATGACCGCGCTGGTCGCACAGACCACCACCGGTGTCTCCCGCATCCACGAGATCCCCGATGACTTCGTCACCGCCCAGCTGACCACGTTGCTCGACGACGTCCGCGTGGACGCGGTGAAGATCGGGATGCTGGCCAACGCCGAGGTCATCCGTGCGGTGGTCCGGGTGCTGGACGAGTACGCCCCGCCGTGCGTCGTGCTCGATCCGGTGATGGTGTCCAAGAGCGGTCACCGGCTGCTGGCCGCCGAGGCCGTGGAGGCCATGCGGGAGGAGCTGCTGCCCCGCGTCGATCTGATCACGCCGAACCTGCCTGAGGCCGCCGATCTGCTGGGAACCACCGAGCTCACCGGTACGCACGGGATGCCCGAACAGGCGGAGCGGCTCGCGGGGCTGGGAGCCGAGCGGATCCTGCTCAAGGGCGGGCACCTGAACGGGGACTCGAGTGTGGACGTGTTCCACGAGGAGGGCGCGGTCGAGTTCTTCGCCGGCGAGCGAGTGGCGACCTCCAACGACCACGGGACGGGTTGCACCCTGTCCGCCTCGATCGCCGCGTTGCGGCCCCAGCGCGCGAACTGGGCCGAAGCGGTACGGGAGGCCAAGGACTACCTCGGCGGCGCGCTGCGTGCCGCCGACCGGTTGACCGTGGGGCGCGGTCACGGGCCTGTGCACCACTTTCACCGCTGGTGGTGACTCCCTCGGAGGGCGTCACCGTGGAAAGGATCGTATGAGTACTTTGCCCGCCCCTCCCGATGGCGGTTTCTGCGCCGACGCCTGGGAGCGCACCGCCGAGTTGCAGCGCGCCATCGTGCAGCATCCGTTCAACGTCGCTCTCACCGACGGTTCGCTCGACCGCGATCGGTTCGCCCGCTACATCGTGCAGGACGCGCGTTACCTGGTCGGCTTCGCGCAGGCACTCGCGGCGGCGTCCACCCGTGCCGACAACGCCGAGGACGCGGCCTTCCTGGCCGGTAGCGCACACGGGGCGCTGGTCGAGGAGCGTCGGCTGCACGCGGGCTACGTCGAGGAGTTCGGGCTGTCCGAGGACGACATGGCCGGGATTGAGACCTCGCCGTCGTGCCTGGCCTACACCTCGTTTCTGCGGGCGAGCGCGCTCAGCGATCCTTACCCCGTGCTGATCGCGACGATCCTGCCCTGCTTCTGGGTGTATCAGCACGTCGGCAGCACCATCCTGGAGGCGACGGGTGGGGCCGGCGACCATCCGTACAGCCGCTGGATCGAGACCTACGCCGACGAGGAGTTCGCCCAGGCGGTGCTCGGTGCCCGCGAACTCACCGACAGACTGGCGAGCGAGGCCGACGAATCGACCAGGGACCGGATGCTGGGGGCGTTCACCCGCGCCAGCGAGTACGAGTGGCTGTTCTGGAACAGCGCCTGGATCCGGGAGGAGTGGCCCACCGCCCGGTGGCGCTAGACCCGGTGGCGCTAGGACAGGTGCGGCGAGTAGATCGAGCGGGCCAGCTGTGCCTTGTGATCGTGGAGGGTACGCAGGTCGGCGGGGTCGAACCCGCCGTCGACCGGGGGTTCGGGAATGCTCAGGCCCTCGCTCAGCGCCCAGTTCGATCCGCGCTCGATCAGCGACCGGTGCTTGTTGGTGTAGTAGCCGGAGTTGATGGACACGGCGACACCTCCGGCTCCGGCCGCCGCGGCCATCAGGTGCGTGTGGAACCGTGTGGACAGCCAGCACTGTCCGGCGGTGGCGGGCAGCCCGGAGCTCGTGATCTCGGAGAACGGGTAGAAGCGAGCGTTCGGCAGGTCGTGCTCCACCAGCGAGAACACCTCGCGGTCCACCCGGGGGATCCCCTCCACGAGTCCCACCTGCTCGGAGCTGACTCCCCAGGCGCGCAACGTGTCCAGCAGGAACCCCGCCAGCGAGGGCACGGACACGTCCAGCAGGTCGGACTGGACGCAGACCATGATCTCGCGCGTCTCGTCCTCGCGGAACAGTCCGGGCTCAATGCCGAAGAACATGTCGTCACCGGTGACGCTGGGTCGCAGCGATGTGCTCAGCGGTGCGGAGGAGGGCTCGTCGCGGACGTCGATGATCTCGAACTGGTCGGCGAGACTGCGGAGCAGGGCGTGCGCGTTCTCGGGGACCGGCCACAGGCCCTGCCCGGTCATCGCGGCACGTCCCCCGGAACGCCGCACGGCGGCCACGGCCGCTGCCAGCAGGCCGATGTGGCGGGGCCAGATGCCGTTGACGTAGCCACCGCCGATGAGGTGCACCACGTCGGCGGTGGCGGCCAGCTCGATGCCCGCCACCCAGCGCGGAGCCAGTCCGGGATCGTTGACCGCGTGCTGGACGAAGGCGGCGACCTGCCACGGTTCCTCGCTGGGTGCTTCCCAGCACAGCCGCCAGAAAGTGTCGGTGAACCGGGCCCGTGGATGCAGGTGCCCGAGGAGTACCTCGCTTTGCCCGGGGTTCGGGCAGTCCAGCCAGACCTCGGTCTCCGGCGCCGTGCGGGCCAGGTACTTCAACCACGTGGCGCCGATGAGTTCGTCACCGTAGTTGGGGTTGCCGGTCGTACCGACCAGGTACACCACGGCTGGAGCGGAAGGGTCGGAACTGGACACGGGTGAGGCTCCTACCGGTCGAGGTGCCGCGCGCGCGGTTACTGACTCGAACATAGCAACGAGCGAAGCCGGCTCCCGCCGTCAGCGGCCCGGAAACCACTCGTCGCACCGGCCCCGGTGAGTAAAATCACCCGCGCCCGGTTCGGCCGGGCGCGGGTGAGCGCTGCGGTGTCCTCGTGGTCCTCGTGCGGAGGTCCTCACGATGAGTCGAGTTCCACGCGTACCTTCGCGAGTCGTTGGCGGGCCTGATCGAACTTGGCCGCGTGGTGCCGGCTGAAGAGGTCCTCCTGCGGGAACTCCGCGGCCGGTTCGGTCTTGTCGCCACTCTTCTCCGGGCCGGTTTCCGAGGTCGTTTCCGGAGAATACGCGGAAGTCGTGGCCGTGGCACTTCTGCCGAGCACCGAGTGCTTGGCCACGGACGCCCCCTTGCTCTGCTCGACGCGATCCTGAACCGGGATGCTGACGGGATTCGTCGCCGTCCGGTCCAGTGCGTGCTTGCCCGTGCTCGGGGAACTGCGCTGAAAGCTTCCGGCATGGCCCCGAGAGCCGCGGCGCTGGATCGGCCAGAACAAGAACACCGCCAGTGCGAAACCCCCGAAAAAAGTCAGGATCAGTACGAAGAACGGCATGATGGCACCATTCCTTCAGTTGCGTGATTCGGTGTCGCCGTTGGACCCGTTGATCTGACCGGTCTGGTTGGTCGGACTGGTCTGGCTGGTGGGAATCGTGTAGAAAACACTGTCCTCCCGCTGGTCGGGGAGCTGGACGTGGGCGATTTCGTACAACGGCGTGGCTTCCGAGGTGGAATCCTGCGGCGGGGTGTGCAATGCCGGCGCCGATTCCCCGATGGTGGCACCGGCGGCTTGCATAGCCGCCAGCACGCGTTGCCGGGCCTGCTCCATCTCCGAGCGCTTCTGCTCGATGTCCTCGAGCGCGGCCGCGCGCAGCTGTTCGCTCTCGGTGTTGAGTTGCCCCGCCTGCTTCTGGGCCTGGGAAACCAGCTCGTCGGCCTTCTGCTGCGCCGCGTCGACCGTGCGCTGGTACTCGGAGCGAATGGTGCGCCGCAACCGCTGCTCCCGTGCCCGTTGCTCCCGGATCTGCTTGGCGTGCTCGTGCCGCATCTGCTCGCGTTGGCGCTCGACCTCGGCGATCAGCTCGGAGCACTCCTTGCGCAGCTCGGCGGCGTTGCGCTCGGCCTCGTCGACGAGCTGGGCGGCGTTCGACTCCGCCGCCCCGCGAATGGTCTCGGCCTGGCGTTGTGCGTGTTCACGCAGCTCCTGGACCTCTTCCTCGGCGTTGGCGAACATGTTCTGCACTCGCTGTGAGGCCTCGGGCAACCCGGTGTCGGAGGAACCGATCCGCCGCAGCCGGTTCTCGATGTCGTTGAGGTCCTGGCGGGCGTCGTCGTAGAGGCTGCGCAGGGTGGAGCTGAGTTCGACGGCCTCGTTGCGGTCGATGCTGACGATCTTGAGCTGATCCTCCAGCATCTCGATGTGTTCGGTCACCTGGCCGCGGTGGTAGCCCCGGAACTGGACGTCGAATCCCGGCCGCAGCGGTACGACGGTGTCGGCGGCGTCTTCCATGCTGGACACTCCTTTCCGCCTTGGCCCCGGACTTTCGGTGCCCGGACGGCAGGCTCGTCGTGAGAGGTGGTTCGGCTTCGCCGGGAAGCGGCGGGTGAGCACCGCTTCCCGGCTGTTCAGAGGTGGCCGCCCGGACCACCGTGGCCGTTGGTGGTCGTGGGAACCTCGTGCAGCTGTGCTCGCAACCGGGCTATGCGGTCGCGCGTCTCGGCCATCGGCTCGTTGTACTCGCGTCGGAACCGGTCGGCGGCCTCCTCGGTGGCGAAGGAGGACGCCTCGGCTTGATCATGGCCGTTGGTCCCGGAGTGCGAGACGTCCCGACCGTTCTCGCCCGCCGGGTGCGGTTCCGGCCGGACGGGCTCGGTGGGGGCGTCGATGCCGGGGTAGCCGTGCATCGCATCGTCGTGGTTCCGGGAATGGGTGGGATCGATGTCGTGGGGTTCTTCGGTGGGGAACGCGGGCATTCGTGCCTCCTCTTCGACCGCCTCCCACGGGGGTTGCGCGGAGAGCTCCCGATGGCCGGTCGGTGGTTCCGGCACGGGTGCCGGAGGTGAAACTCCCTGGTCGTTCGAAACGCCACCGTCGTCCCCACGGGAGTGCTCGGGCGTGGAGAACAGTGCGGTGGCGGTCGTGAGTCGAGCGACCTGGCGGCGCAGACGTGCGTTTCGCTGCCTGGCGCGAAGGAGAGGGGTACCGAGCACGGCCGCTGCGATCAGCGCTCCCGACAGGAACATCACCAACATCAGGGAGAAGTCCCAAGCGGAGAGATCCACAGGCATGTCTTTTTAGCTCCCCTGCGTGCTGGAGTGGACGGGGTGACCGACCGCGGAAGCGGGCTGCTTCGACTCGGAGGCCAGCGGCACCTCCTCGCCGAGGACGTCCTCGTCGGTGATGGGGCTGATGCGGCGCCGCTCGTTGTCCTCGTGGCCCACGGGTCCCACGGGTCCCACGGGTCCCGCGTGGCCCGCGGGGCCGTTCTCGCCGTGGGCGATCGCGACGGCACCGTCCTGGCCGTGCCGCCTCAGCTCATCCGCGGCCGCGTTCGGGTGCTCGGTCAGCGCGGGCCACTCCTGAGGCGCGGCCACGGCGGACTGCTGGGTGACCGAGGAGCGGTACATGGAGGCGAACCCGGACATGGAGTCCAGCGTCTCCAGGATGAGCTGACGGAAGCTTTCCAGCTTGGCCGCTCGTCCGTCGAGATCATCCACGATGCGTGCGTGGTAGCGCTGGGACTCGGTCTCCAGCTCCTCGCACCGTTGTCTGGTCTGGCGCAGCATTTCGGTGGCGTCGCTTTGCGCCTGGGACATGACGTCGTTGTACTCGGCCTGGATCGACCGGTGCATTTCCTCGCGCTTCGCCTCGATTTCGGCGGTCTGGGAGGCGTGGTCGGAGTCGATCCGCTCGCGCTTGTTCTCCAGATCGGCGACCAGCCCGGCACACTCCTCGCGCAGTGCGGTGGCCGTCGCCTCGGCCTCGCGGCGCATGTGCTCGGCGTCGGTGCTGGCGGTTCCTCGGATCGTCTCGGCGTCCCGCCGGGCGTGCTCCCGAATGGTGTTGGCTTCCTCGTCCGCCATCATCAGCATGTTCTGCATTCGACGGGTGGCCTGGGGAAGACCTGTTTCGGAGTCCTCGAGCCGTTTCAGCTCGGCTACCGTTTCCTCCAGTTGGTGCCGGGTCTCGTCGGTGATCCGGCGTTGGTCCTCGTTGATTCGCACCGCTTCGTCGCGGTCGGTGGTCAACATGGTGATTTGATCTTCGAGCAGTTCGATGTGCTCGATGACCTGGTTTCGGTTGAATCCTCGGAACTCGTTGTCGAACCCCGGTCGAAGGGGTACGACCGACTCGTCATTCATAGTTCACCGTTACTCCCGCCTCGGCGCTATGCTGGTGGAGATCGTAAGCGCTGCGCCCGGGGCCTGCGATTCGAAGTGGGCGGTTGTGAGGGGCTTCGAGCCAATATCACTCCAACGAATGATCCGCTACCGTGCGTGTGTTCTCAGCGTGAACGGTTTTCGGGCTCCACCCGAACCGATTTTGTGTTTTGTCGTGAACGAGCCGGCGGTCCGGACGATCGAATCGATCGGGGCCCCTCGGCGGGGCAGCCCCGAGCGGGCCGGTGCGCCGAGCCCTCGGGTTAGGCTCGCTTCACCGCATCGTCCGGTGCGGTACGAGTGACGAGGCTTTCGGTGGGATGGCGTGACGACGGACGAGGAGAACCTGGCCGTGGCGGCACACCGGCGCTGCTCGGTGTTGCTGCGGCGCTGGCTGAGTGAGACCCACACTCCGGTGCGAGGGGGTCCGCTGCGGCTGCCCCTGGGGCCGATACGGCTGCACGCGGAGGTCGAGTACGTCTCCCCGACAGGTGCGCACCGCTTCGGCCCGATCCGCGTCGTCGACGCCGAAGACCGCCCGCTCGCCATCGCCGAGCCGGGGCTGTTGTCGGCGGCGTTGTCGGCGGAGGCTCGGGCGCGTGCGGTGGCCGACGCCACGATCAACGCTGCCGATGCCGGATCGCTGGTGGACTGGGCGCTGCGGTCGACGGGGGAACGTGACGCCGAGCTCGATCCGGTCGGCGCCGGCGTTCGCGAGTCCACGCTGCACGAACAACTCCGGGAGGGGGCGTGGACCCCGCCGCGGATCCTGGAGTCGGTCACCGACGGTGCCGAGGCCGAACGGTGGCTCTCCAAGCACGTCGAGACCGAACTGCTGCCGCGACTGTGCGCGTTGGAGTCTCCGGGCGAGGAGGCGACGGCCTCCCTGCTGAGCAGTGGCGTGCTCGCCGCCATCGGGGTGCTCGGCCGTTGCGGGGTGGCCGACGAGCGGGACCTGCTCGCCGTGCTCTCGGCCCAGCTGGACGCCTTCACGGACAGTCATCCGGAGCTGGATCCACTGCTGCGGAGCTGGCTGACCGGGCCGACCGTGACGGATGTCGCCGTTGTGAACGGCTCCTCGCTGCGGTATCGGAGCCGGTCGGGCGAGATCCGCCCGGACCCGGTGCTCCACGAGATCGCGAATCCGCTGCGGCCGTTCAACGCGGCCTCCCCGAGGGTTCCCGGAGTGCCGTTGCCCGAGCTGGGCGAGGGGTGGTCGTTGCGTCCCGTCGAGCTCACCGGCGACGACGGTGGGCCGGACGCCGCCCTGGTGCACGAGTGGATGAACACCGAGCACGTCGCGGTCAACTGGAACCAGGCGTGGTCGCGGGAGGAGTGGCACACCGAACTGGCCACTCAGCTCGGTGGGTCGCACTCGCTGCCCTGCATCGTCAGCCTGGACGGTCGCCGGATCGCCTACGTCGAGCTCTACCGGGTGGAGCGGGACAAGCTCGCCGGGTGCTACCCGCGCCATCCCCGTGATCTCGGGGTGCACATCGCGATCGGTGACGATGCGGTGATCGGGCGCGGACTGGGTTCCTCGCTGCTGCTGGCCGTGGCCAGGGGGCTGCTGGAGGCCGATCCCGAGTGCCCTCGCGTGGTGGCCGAGCCGAACGTCCACAACGCGGCCTCGATCGCGGCCTTCGCCAAGGCCGGCTA
This sequence comes from Halosaccharopolyspora lacisalsi, assembly GCF_014137975.1. Lineage (GTDB taxonomy): Bacteria > Actinomycetota > Actinomycetes > Mycobacteriales > Pseudonocardiaceae > Halosaccharopolyspora > Halosaccharopolyspora lacisalsi. The sequence goes on from NZ_JACGWZ010000003.1 coordinate 249,109, forward strand.
CACCCGGGAGCGCGAGGTGGGACTGCCGACGAAGAACTCGGCCCTGATGGTGCACCCCCGCTGAGTTCCGGGAGGGCGTGGCGCCGTACGCCCCGCGGTGCCGCAGCGGGGTGAGAGTCAGGGCACCGTGTCTCCTCCTGGCGAGAGCCGGACATGTGAAATAAGGTTAGCCTTACTTCGTTCGCCGGTTACTTGGGAGAGACGCAGACGATGCCGGAACCTTCAGGCGTGTTGCCGCTGTCCTCCGCGCAGGCGGGGGTGTGGTTCGCTCAGCAGCTCGACCGTGCGAATCCGATCTACAACACCGGCGAATACGTGGAGATCCACGGCACCGTCGACCCCGATGTGTTCCGGAGCGCTCTGCGCCGCGTCGTCGACGAGACCGAGTCGCTGCGGCTGCGCGTGGTCGAGGACGGCGACGAACCGGGTCAGGTGGTCGAACCCACCGTCGACGTCGACGTTCCGGTGCTCGACGTCAGCGCCGAGGCCGATCCGGACGCTCGTGCGCTGGAGTGGATGCGTGACGACCTGGCCGAACCGGTCGATCCCACCACGGCGGCCAGTGGCCGCGGACGGCTGTTCACGGCGGCACTGTTCGAACTCGGCGAAGGGCGTTGGTGGTGGTACCAGCGCATTCACCACGTCGCCATCGACGGCTACGGCTTCTCGATCGTCCTGCGCCGCGTCGCCGAGGTCTACAGTGCACTGATCGCGGCGGAGGAGCCCGGAGAGTCCCCCTTCGGGACGTTGGCCGAGCTGCTCGCCGAGGAGCACCGGTACCGCGATTCCGAGAAGGCACCCCGGGACGCCGCGTTCTTCGACGGCAAGTTCGCCGACCGGCCCGAGGCGACGCCCCTGGCGGGCCGGTTCCGTACCAGTGCCCACTCCTTCCTGCGCCAGTCGGACCGGCTTCCGGAGGAGGAGACCGGACGACTCTCGGAGGCCGCCGCCCGCAGCCGCACCATCTGGCCCGACGCCCTCGTCGCCGCGCTCGCCGCCTACGTGCACCGCATGACCGGCTCCCCCGACGTGATCCTCGGCGTTCCGGTCATGAACCGGAGGGGTTCCGCCGCGCTGCGCACTCCCGGCATGGTCGTCAACGTGCTCCCGCTGCGGCTGCACGTCGCTCCCGAGACCACGCGGGAGGAGCTGATCGACCAGGTCGCCCGCGAGATGCGTCAGCTTCGCAAGCACCAGCAGCACCGCAGCGAGGACCTGCGGCGACGTTTGCGGATGCTCGACCGCCCGCTGTTCGGTCCCCTGGTCAACATCAAGACCTTCGACTACGACTCGTCCTTCGGGGACGCTCCCGCCACCGTGCACAACCTCGCCGCCGGGCCGGTCGACGATCTGACCCTAGCCGTCTACACCGACGGTGCCGAGCTGTGCTTCGAGTTCGACGCGAATCCCCGGGTCCACACCGAGCGGGACCTCGCCGCCCACCGGCAGCGGTTCCTGCGGTTCCTCCGCTCGTTCGGCACCGTCGAACCCGAGACCGGGATCGCCCGGATCGAGCTGCTCTCGGACGAGGAGCGCGAGCGGATCGTGCACGAGTGGAACTCGGGGACCGAGGAGTGGCCTGAACGAACCCTGCCCGAGTTGTTCGAGGAGCAGGCGGCGCGGACACCGCGGGCGACGGCCGTCACGTTCGACGCGGTGACGCTGACCTATGCCGAGCTCAACGCGCGGGCCAACCGGCTCGCCCACTACCTCGTCGACCACGGTGTCGGCCCGGAACACCTGGTGGCGCTGGCCCTGCCGCGTTCGCAGGAGCTGGTCGTCGCACTGATCGCGGTCGTCAAGTCGGGTGCGGCGTACCTGCCGCTGGATCCCGAGCACCCCGCCGAGCGGCTGTCCCACATCCTCGACGACGCCCGCCCCACCGTGTCGGTCAGCGACGTCGAGCACGCCCACCGCCTGCCCGAGTCCCTGACCCGATTGGTCCTGGACGACCCGGAGACGGCCGCGGCCCTGTCCCAGCACTCCCAGAACGACCCGGGCCCGGGTGAACGGGGCAGACTGGCTCCCGAGCACGCCGCCTACGTCATCTACACCTCCGGCTCGACCGGCAAGCCCAAGGGCGTGGTGATCCCGCACGGCAACGTGGTGCGATTGTTCACCGCGACCGAACAGTGGTTCGGGTTCGGTCCGCACGACGTGTGGACCCTGTTCCACTCCTACGCCTTCGACTTCTCGGTGTGGGAGCTGTGGGGCGCCCTGCTGCACGGCGGTCGGTTGGTCGTCGTGCCGCACGCGGTGAGCAGGTCACCCCGCGAGTTCCTGGAGCTGCTGGCTCGTGAGCGGGTCACCGTCCTCAACCAGACACCTTCGGCCTTCCACCAGCTCGTCGAGGCAGACGGCGAGCACCCGGCCACCTCGGCGGAGCTGGCGCTGCGCTTCGTGATCTTCGGGGGTGAGGCGCTCGACCCCACCCGGCTCGGCGGCTGGTATCAGCGGCATCCCGCCGCACCCGCCCTGATCAACATGTACGGCATCACCGAAACCACGGTGCACGTCTCCTACGCCGAGGTCGGCTCCGGGGATCTCGACGACGAGGCCAGTCCGATCGGCCGGGGCATCCCGGACCTGCGGGTCTACGTGCTCGACGCGGGACTGCGCCCGTTGCCGCCCGGTGCGGTGGGGGAGATGTACGTCGGGGGAGCGGGTGTGGCCCGTGGATACCTGGGGCGGCGTGGGCTGACCTCGCAACGGTTCGTGGCCGATCCGTTCGGGCCGCCCGGTTCCCGGATGTACCGCACCGGTGACCTCGCCCGGTGGGACGAGACCGGAACCCTGGAGTTCCTCGGCCGCGCCGACCAGCAGGTCAAGGTGCGCGGTTTCCGCATCGAGCCCGGAGAGGTCGAATCGGTCCTGAACGCGCATCCCGAGGTGGCCCGGGCGGCCGTGGTGGTTCGTGAGGACCGTCCCGGTGATCGCAGACTGGTCGGTTACACGGTCGCGCGTCCCGGTGGCGGACCGGATGCCGCCCGACTGCGGTCCCACGCCGCCGAGTCCTTGCCGCACTACATGGTGCCCTCGGCGCTGGTCGAGGTCGACGAACTGCCCCTGACCGCCAACGGCAAGCTCGACACCGAGGCGCTGCCCGTCCCCGAGTTCACCGCGGAGGCGGGTGGCCGGTCCGCGCGCACAGAGACCGAGGCGTCGCTGTGCACCCTGTTCGCCGAGGTGCTCGGTCTCGCCGAGGTGGGCATCGACGACGGCTTCTTCGACCTCGGTGGCCACTCCCTGCTGGCCACTCGGCTGCTGGCGCGCGTGCGCACGGAGCTCGGCAGCGACCCGACCATCCGGGCGCTGTTCGAGCACCCGACCGTGGCCGGACTGGCCGAGCAGTTGGAGCACGCGGGCGAGTCCGGCAGAGCCGAGTTACGGCCGGTGCCGCGCCCGGAGGTCGTGCCCCCGTCCTTCGCCCAGCGGCGGCTGTGGTTCCTGTACCGGCTGGAGGGGGCGAGCCCGACCTACAACCTGCCGATCACCCTGCGCCTGTCCGGGGACCTCGACGAGGAGGCGCTGTGGGCGGCCCTCGGCGACGTCGTGGAGCGGCACGAGAGCCTGCGCACGATCTTCCCGGAGACGCTGGGGCGACCACGGCAGTCGATCCTCGATCCCGAGCGGGCGCGACCGGTTCCGGCGTCCGTGCGCACCACCGAGTCCGCGCTCGACGAGGAACTGCTCACGGCGGCGGGGCGCGGCTTCGACCTCGCCCAGGAACCACCGCTGCGCACGATGCTGTTCCGCACCGGCGAGAACGAGTCCGTGCTGTTGCTGCTGCTGCACCACATCGCCGGTGACGAGTGGTCCATGGCCCCGCTGATGCGCGATCTCTCCACCGCGTACACCGCGCGGCTGCGTGGTTCGCCACCGGACCTGCCGCCGCTGTCCGTGCAGTACGCCGACTACACGATGTGGCAGTGGAACCTGCTGGGCGACGAGGACGACCCGGACAGCCTCGCCGCGCGACAGCTGGCCTTCTGGACCGAAACCCTGGCGGGCCTTCCCGACCAGCTCGAACTCCCCACCGACCACCCGCGCCCGGCGTCCCCCAGCCATCGGGGCGGTTCGGTGACCTTCACCGTCGACCCGGCGCTGTACCGGCGGCTGCGCCGGCTGGCCTCCGAGCACGGGGCCAGCGTGTTCATGGTGGTGCAGGCGGGAGTGGCGGCACTGCTGACCCGCCTCGGCGCGGGCACCGACGTTCCGGTCGGCACCCCGGTCGCCGGACGCGCCGACGAGAAGCTCGACGAGATGGTCGGCTTCTTCGTCAACAGCCTGGTGCTGCGCACCGACACCTCGGGTGAGCCCGGCTTCGGCGAGCTGCTCGACCGTGTCCGCGAGACGGACCTGGCCGCCTACGAGCACAGCGAGCTGCCGTTCGAACGGCTGGCCGAGGTCGTCAACCCGACGCGCTCGCTGTCGCGGCACCCGCTGTTCCAGGTGATGGTGGCCTACTGGACGGCCACCGACGCGATCCACGCCGAGTTCCCCGGCCTCTCGACCAGCGTGGAGACCTACGACGCGGGCACGGCCAAGTTCGACCTGGCCTTCAGCGTCACCGAGCGGGACGAGCACCTGGACGGGGTGTTGCTCTACAGCGCCGACCTGTTCCGGCACGACACCGCCGAGGAGATGGTGCACCTGCTGCTGCGGCTGCTGGAGGGAGCCGCCGACGACCCCCGGTGTCCGATCGACCGGTTGGACGTCCTCGGTGACCGGCGAGAGCTGCTCGAGCAGTGGGGCGACGCCGTGGCCGAGGGCGACGACACGGCGCCGACCACGTTCCCCGCCCTGCTGAGCGGGCAGGTCGAGCGGGAACCGCGCAAGGACGCGGTGATCTTCGATGACGTGCGGTTGAGCTATCGCGAGCTCGACGAACGAGTGAACTCGCTGGCACGGGTGCTCGTCGCGCACGGTACCGGGCCGGGCGACGTCGTCGGCGTCCTGCTGCCCCGCTCGCCCGAACTGATCACGAGCCTGATCGCGGTCATGACCTCCGGAGCGGCGTACCTGGCGCTGGACCCCGACTACCCGGCCGATCGACTGCGCCACATGGTCGACGACGCGGGTCCGCGGCACATCGTCACCGACGCCGCCACGGCCGCGAGTCTTCCCGACGTCGCGGGCACCCGGGCGCTGGTGATCGACTCCGAGCGGCTGCGGACGGAACTGGCGAGCGCGGAGGGCACCACGCTGAGCGACGCCGAGCGCACCAGCCCGCTGCGCGTCGACGACGCGGCCTACGTCATCTACACCTCCGGTTCCACCGGAACCCCCAAGGGCGTGGTCGTCGAGCACAGCGGAGTGGCCGGTCTCGTGGCGACCCAGACCCGCCGCGTCGGGGTCACCGCCGAGAGCCGGGTGCTGCAGTTCGCCTCGCCCAGCTTCGACGTGGCGTTCTGGGAAATGTGCATGGGCCTGCTCAGCGGCGGCACGCTGGTCGTCGTGCCGTCCGATCGGCGGGTTCCCGGTGAACCACTGGCCTCCTACGCACGCCGGCACCGGGTCACGCATCTGGCCGTGGGGCCGTCGGTGATGGGGATGTTCCCGACCGACACCGAGCTACCACCGCAGGCGACCCTGCTGTGCGGGGCGGAGAGGGTACCCGCGGACCTGGTGCTGCGGTGGGCGGGACACCACCGCATGCTCAATTGCTACGGGCCCACCGAAGCGACCGTGAACTCGACGCTGTGGGAGTGCGCGCCGAGCGCTCCAGGGGCTTCGGTGCCGATCGGAGTGCCCGACCCGGGTACGCGGCTCCACGTGCTCGATCACTTCCTGCAACCCGTGCCGCCCGGTGTCGTGGGGGAACTCCACGTCGCCGGGACCGGCCTGGCACGGGGCTACCTCAACCAGCCGGGTGTGACCGCCGAGCGGTTCGTGGCCGACCCGTTCGGGCCGCCCGGTTCCCGGATGTATCGCACGGGCGACCTGGTGCGCTGGCGCCCGGACGGGGTGCTGGAGTTCGCCGGACGAGCCGACGACCAGGTCAAGATCCGTGGCTTCCGGATCGAACCGGGTGAGGTGGAGGCCGTTCTCGCCCGGCACCCCGACCTGGTCCAGTCCGCGGTGATCGTCCGGGAGCGGGGGGCGGACAAGAGCCTCGTCGGTTACGCCGTACCGCGTGCGGGTGCCGGTCCGGACAACGCCGAACTCCGCCGCCACGTCGGTTCGGTGTTGCCCGACTACATGGTCCCCGTCGTGGTCGTGCTCGTGGACTCGCTGCCGCTGATGCCCAACGGCAAGCTCGACCGCGCCGCGCTGCCGGAGCCGGACCTGAGCGGGTCGGTGGGGGGGACCGTGCCGCGCAACCCCACCGAGGAGATCCTGTGCGCCCTGTTCGCCGAGGTCCTGCAACTGCCGACCGTCGGTGTCGAGGACGGTTTCTTCGACCTCGGCGGGCACTCGTTGCTGGCCGCCGGGCTGATCGGCCGCATTCGCGACGAGCTCGGTGTGCAGCTCAACGTCGGCAGCTTGTTCGCCGCGCCGACACCGGCCGGACTCGCCGAGCGCATGGACGGCGGTACCGAGCGCGACGCGCTGGAGATCCTGCTGCCGCTGCGGGTCCAGGGCAGCAAGGAACCGCTGTTCTGCGTGCATCCGGCCGCCGGGCTGGCTTGGCCGTTCGCGGGGTTGATGAAGCACATCGACGCCGAACGCCCGCTCTACGGCATCCAGGCACGCGGACTCGCCGAACCGGCACCGGTCGCGCCGACCCTGCGCGAGATGGCCGCCGAGTACCTCGAGCACGTTCGCGAAGTCCAACCGCACGGTCCCTATCACTTCCTCGGCTGGTCCTTCGGCGGCGTCATCGCCCACGAGATGGGCACCCAGCTCCAGGCTCAGGGGGAGCAGGTGCGGTTCCTGGCGATGCTCGACTCCTACCCGAAGGACGTGTGGGACGTACTGCCCACCGAGCAGGAAGCGCTCTGGGCACTGCTCTACATGGCCGGCTACGACCTCTCGGTCTTCTCCGACGGTCCGCTGCGGCGGTCGGACGTGCTGGAGGCGCTCTCGGACGAGAGCAGCGCGCTGGCGAACCTGGCCGAACACACCGTCGACGCGATCATCGACAACTTCGCCAACTGCGCGGTTCTGGAGAACACGGCCGACCACGACAAGTTCCGCGGTGACGTGCTGTTCTTCACCGCCACGGTGAACCCGGCCAAGGAGTCGCTGACCGCGGGGATGTGGCAGCCCTACGTCGAGGGCGACGTGGACGACCACGACATCGCCTGCGAGCACAAGGACATGACCCAGCCCGGTCCGCTCGCCGAGATCGCCGCCGTCGTCGAGCAGCGCCTGCACCGGACCGAATCGTGAAACCGCGACAACCCGCTAAGGAGGTGGAGATGACCAATCCGTTCGACGACCCCGATGCGTCGTACTACGCCCTGGTCAACGACCAGGACCAGTACTCGCTGTGGCCGTGCTCGGTGGAAGTGCCCGCAGGTTGGACCATCACGCACGGTCCGGCCGGCAAGCAGGCGTGTCTGGAGCACATCGAGAGCTCCTGGACGGACATGCGCCCCGCCGGCGCGCAGCGGCCCCCGGCGGCGCGAGTCGATCCCACGACTCCGTCGTCCTCCGCCGCGCAAGCCTCGAACTGAAAGTACCGGGATGCTCAAGCGGTTGACGGGCAAGGCGAGCCCGAAGGTCGCGGTGTGCGTGGTCTACGTCGCCGCGATGTTCATGAACGGTATGGACGCCACGATCGTCAACGTGGCCTTGCCGACGATCAGTGACAGCTTCGCCGTGACGCCCAGCGCCGCCAGTGCGGTCAATGTCGCGTACCTGGTCAGTCTGGCCGTGTGCATACCGATGTCGGGATGGCTGGGCGACCGCTTCGGTACCAAGAGGACGTTTCTGGCCGCGTTCGGCGCCTTCGTCGTCGCCTCCGCCCTGTGCGGCGCGGCCCAGGACCTCACCCAGCTCACGCTGGCCCGCCTGCTCCAGGGTGCGGGTGGCGGTGTGATGAGCCCGGTGGCGCTGACGATGCTGTTCCGCGCCTATCCCGCCGAGGAGCGGGTCCGGATCTCGCGGGTGCTGATCCTGCCCACCGCCGTGGCTCCTGCGCTGGGGCCGGTGCTGGGTGGTCTGTTCGTCGAGCACCTCACCTGGCGGTGGGGTTTCTACGTCAACGTGCCCGTCGGCGTGCTGGCACTGGTGTTCGGTGCGTTCACGCTGGCCGAGCACGTCGAGTCCGGGAACAAGCGCTTCGACCTGCTCGGCTTCGCGCTGGCCGCGCCGGGCCTGGGGCTGGTGATGTACGCGCTGGAAACGGTCGGCCACCGGGGCCTGTTCGCCCCGGACGTCTGGGGATTCGCGCTCGCGGGCCTGGTGTGCCTGGGAGTGCTGGTGTTCTCGCAGCTCCGGATCCGGGACCCCATGCTCGAACTGGGACTGTTCACCGACGCGAACTTCCGGCGGGGCAGCATCCTGCTGTGCCTGTGCATGGTGGGTTTCCTCGGAACCCTCTACGCCTTCACCCTGATGTACCAGACGGCGCTGGGTGCCTCCGCGTGGGAGACCGGGCTGGTGACGCTGCCCAAGGCGGTCGGGTTGATGGCCGCTTCACAGGTGGTCACACGACTGCATCCGAAGGTGGGGCCACGCGGAATCATCGCCGCGGCGATGTTCGGTGCCGCCGTCTCGTTCGCGCTGATGAACACGGTTCACGCGGATACTCCGTTGTGGATGGTGGGTGGCATCCAACTGGCTTCGGGCTTCTTCGTCGGGGCGGCCTCGATCGAGCTCCAGGTCGTCGCCTTCACCACCATCAGTCACTCGGAAACCGGTGGTGCCTCCACTTTGTTCAACGTGCAGCGCCAAGTCGGCAGCGCGCTGGGAGTGGCGCTCATCGCCGGTGTGCTGGCCGTGGTGGGGACCAGCACACTCGACAGTGCGGGCAACCCGGTGCCGAACTTGGCGGCCTACCACGCCGGAATGCTGGTCGCGGCCGGTTTCGCCCTGGTCTGCGTGCCGCTGGCGTTGCGCCTCGGCGGCCCGCGGCGGCGGGTGGTGCCCACCAGGATGGAGGAAGCCACCGCCGAGGAGTCGATGAACGGCCACTGAACCGGCGATGTGCCTCACCGAGGGGAAGACAACAACCGTGTTCTATGGTTAGGCTAGCCTTATTACGTTCTTTCGACGGTGAGCCAGGAAGGAAGACGTGGCCGATGACAGCGCAGCGAGCTCCTCGTGCTTCGCACCCCCGTCCGCCCGCACGCACGCTCCAGGTGCTCCGGACGACCGACCTGAGCCCGTCGATGCGGCGGGTCACGTTGGGCGGTGACGAGCTGGAGGGGTTCCTGGACGAGCACAACGGCCCGAACGTCAAGGTCTTCGTTCCCCGGGAGGGGCAGCGGCGGCCCGTGCTGCCCGCGCTGGACCGCGAGACCGGCCGCTACCGGTGGCCGGACCCGTCCGAACGCCCCACCATGCGCACCTACACGGTTCGCCGCTACGACGAGACGCGGGGCGAACTCGACGTGGACTTCGTGATGCACGGCGACCACGGCGTGGCCGCCTCCTGGGCCAAGCGCGCCCGTCCCGGCGACTTCCTGGGCATCATGGGTCCCGGCGGCAAGACCTGCCCCCGAGCCGACTGGTACCTGCTCGTCGGCGACCAGACCGCCCTGCCCGCGATCGCCTCGATCATCGAACGACTGCCCGTCACGGCACGGGGGCAGGTGTTCGTCGAGGTCGCCGACGCCGCCGAGCAGCAGGACATCCAGTGTCCTCCGGACCTGAAGCTGACCTGGTTGCACCGCGACGGCATCGAGCCCGGACGTTCCACGCTGCTGGACCAGGCGGTCCGCGGCGTCGACATTCCCGAGGGCCAGGACGTGTCCACGTGGGTTTCCGGGGAGTCCGCGATGGTGCGCGGAATTCGCAGGCACCTGCGCAACGACCGCGGGCTGGACGCGAGCTCGGTGCTGGCCGTCGGGTACTGGAAGTACGGAATGGCCGAACCCGACTACCACGATCGCTACAACCACGATCGCGACTGAGGAGTGCTTTCGCAATGGCTTGCGTAGCTGTGCGGGTAGGGGAACCTCAGACGCCGCCTCGTCTCCGGGAGCAGCCACATCGAGTAGGTACTGGGCCACGTGGCTGCTGTCCTCGCGAGGCGACGCCTGAGAACCCCCGGCGAACAAGCTGCGTACATGGCTCCAAAGCGGCTCCGCCGCTTTGACCAAATGCGTCCTGAATCATTCGAAAACGACTCGCACCGCCCGTGGACACGGGCGACGAGGGGACAACAGTGTCTGTGTCACCGACCGAAACGCAAGGCGCCGTCCACGACTTGGTGGGAATCGGATTCGGTCCCTCCAATCTGGCCCTGGCGGTGGCGATCGAGGAGCACAACCGCCGGTCGAACCGACGGAATCGGCTCGACGCCCTGTTCTTCGAGCAACAGCCGTCCTTCGGCTGGCACAGGGGAATGCTGATCGAGGGCACCACGATGCAGGTCTCGTTCCTCAAGGACCTCGTGACCACGCGGGACCCGGCCAGCGACTTCTCGTTCCTGTCCTATCTGCACGACCGTGGACGACTGACCGACTTCATCAACCACAAAACGATGTTTCCCACTCGAGTCGAGTACCACGACTACCTGGAGTGGGCCGCGGGACGACTCGACCACTTCGCGCACTACGACTCCGAGGTCGTCGAGGTCCGCCCCGTCCTCGTCGACGGCCGCATCGACTACTTCGACGTCGTCGTGCGCCAGGGTGACGATCCCGGCCGGCTCTCGGTGTACCGGGCGCGCGACATCGTGATCGCCACGGGGCTGCGGGCGAACGTCCCCAGCGGGGCCGAACTGGGTGACCGGGTGTGGCACAACCTCGACCTGCTGCACCGGGTCGAGGAACTCGACGGCACGGATCCCGGGCGGATCACCGTCGTCGGTGCGGGGCAGAGCGCGGCCGAGGTCACCGAGTACCTGCATCGCAGATTCCCCCGCACCGAGGTCTGTTCGGTGTTCGCTCGTTACGGCCACACCCCGGCCGACGACAGCCCGTTCGCCAACAGGATCTTCGATCCGCAGGCCGTGGACGACTTCTACTCCTCACCCGCCGAGGTCAAGCGGATGCTGATGGAGTACCACGGCAACACCAACTACTCGGTGGTCGACCTCGAACTCATCGAGGAGCTATACGCCCGCGTCTACCAGGAGAAGGTCCGGGGACGGCAACGGTTGCGGATACTCAACGCCTCGCGGTTGGCCGCCGTCGAATCCCGGCCGGACGGAGCGCGCGTGACGGCGGAGTTCCTGCCGACCGGTGAGCGGGTCGCCTTGGACTCCGACCTGCTGATCTATGCCACGGGGTGCCTTCCGGACGACCCGCTGCGACTGCTCGGCGCGGCCGGGCAGCACTGCCTCAGCGACGAGGACGGTCGGCTTCGCGTCACCCGGGACTACCGGGTGCACACCACGGACGAACTGCGGGGCGGTATCTACCTGCAGGGGGCCACGGAACACACCCACGGCATCACCTCGTCGCTGCTGTCCAACGGTGCCGTGCGCGCCGGGGAGATCCGCGACTCGATCCTGCGACGGCGGCAGTCCCCCGAGCCGGTTTCCCGCCACTCGTACGCCCTCACCGCCGAGCCGGAGTGAACGCGAGTTCCGCATCCGACGGTGGATCCGTCGAGTAGGGTTCGGGCATGGATCCCCGTGCCCCCGCCGGCGGGCGGGCCGTACGACGTCCGTCGTTCGATCCGGCCGATCTGACGGCCGAGGACGTCACTTTTCGGGACGATTTCGACTGCGACGAGGTCGAAGTGACATCAGGTGACTTCACCGGTGTCCGTGGTGGGGGGTCACTGGTTCGGTCGTCGGTCCGGAAAGCGGACTTTGCGGGAAGTCGATTCGCGCCGCTGGAACTTTCCGACGTCCGGTTCGAGGACGTCGACCTGTCCAATGCCTCCTGGCAGTCCGTCAGGGCCAACCGCACGGAAATCCTCCGCGGTCGCGCCATCGGTCTGCGGCTGTCGCTGGAAAGGGCCGACGACGTGTACCTGGACGGCTGTCGACTGGATTACGCGGCGATCCACGTGGAAAAGGTCAGGGGGGCGCTCGTGTTCGCGGAGTGCCGGTTTCGGGAGGCCACGATCACCGGTGACCTGTCGAACGTGATCTTCCACGAGTGCTCGCTCGACGGTGCCGGTTTCGAGGTGAACAAGGCCGTGGACTGCGATCTGCGCACGTCGGACCTGCTCGGGGCGCGCGGTGTCTCGCGTTTGGGGGGCGCGCGGATCACCCTCGAACAAGCCACCTCGGTCGCACCGTCGCTCGCGGCCGAAGCCGGTCTCAGCGTCGAGAGCTAGCGTCCGGTCGCGCGTGCGGGTCCGCACGGACGCCCGGACGTGACCCGGCCGGGCTCCGCCCGCCGACTCCGCTTCCGGTCCACGCCGTCCGTGGGAACAACGGACGGAGTGAACGGGTTGCACCGTTCGATGGACACCGTCGCCAACCCCTCCCGTACCGCGCTCGGCAACGAGCAGCCGTCCGAGGCGGAGTCGCACCCGATCCGAGGAATCGCCCGCGGGGAGTCGCCCGTCCCGCTGTCGGTGCTGGACCTGGCTCCAGTCGGGGTCGACACCAGCCCCTCGCAGGCCCTGAGCACCTCCGCCGAGCTGGCTCGCTCCGTGGAGCGCTGGGGCTACCACCGCTTCTGGGTCGCCGAGCACCACGGGATGCCCGGTATCGCCAGTTCGTCCCCCTCCGTGCTGATCGCGCACCTGGCCGCGGTGACCAACACGCTCCGGCTCGGTTCGGGTGGCGTGATGCTGCCGAACCACGCGCCGCTGGTGGTCGCCGAGCAGTTCGGCACCCTCCAGGCGTTGTACCCGGGCCGGATCGATCTCGGTCTCGGCCGCGCTCCCGGTACCGACCAGGGCACCGCCCGCGCGCTGCGGCGCACGACCGGACCGCTGTCGGCCGACGACTTCCCCCAGCAGCTCGGCGAACTGATCGCCTTCCTCGATGACGACTTCCCCGCCGACCACCCCTACGTCGACGTCCACGCGATCCCGCACGGGCCGATGCCGCCCGTGTGGTTGCTGGGCTCCAGCGGCTTCAGCGCCCAGGTCGCGGGTTCGCTCGGACTGCCGTTCTCCTTCGCCCACCACTTCAGCGCCGACAACACGTTGCCCGCGCTCAAGCTCTACCGGGACTCGTTCAAGCCCTCGGAGGTGCTCGACGAGCCGTACGCGAAGATCGGTGTGCAGGTCGTCGCGGCCGACACCGACGAGGAGGCCCTCGAGCTCACCCGCCCCATCGCGCTGAGCATGCTGCGGCTGAGGATGGGCAATCCGGGCCGGATGCCCACCGTCAAGGAGGCCGCCGAGTACCCCTACTCCGAGCGGGAGCGGGCCTTCGTGGACAACTGGCTGGCCGATGCCGTCTACGGCTCACCCGAGACGGTGCGTGCCGGCCTCGACGAGCTTCGCGAGCGCACCGGCGCGGACGAGCTGATGCTCACGGCCAACATCCCCGACCGGGACGCGAAACTCCGCTCCTACGAGTTGATCGCGCGGGCGTACCGCTTTCCCGGGGTCACCGTTCCGCAGTGACCTCGGCGATCGTGACGTGGTCGGGAACACTGTGCGGCACGGTCGCCGCATGGGTGTGCGACACGTGACGTAGGGTCTGTTGGAACGAAAACGTGTGGTGGTCGCGTCTCGCCGTCCGGTCGTCGCTCCCGGCGTGACCAACTTCTCGTCATCGGCACGGGGTTGGCGACGCGAGACGGGATTGAGGGAGTTGTCGTGAAGCCGAGTGTTCTGTTGGCCTGCTATCGAGTCATGGCCTACGTGACAGCCGTCCTGCTGATCGCGCTGTGTGTGGCCGTGGTGCTCAAGTACGGCTGGCCGGACGGAAGCGGCATCCAGCGGTTCGGTGAGACCTGGACGACCACGATCGGCATCGCCCACGGGTGGCTGTACATGGTCTACCTGCTGGTCGCGCTCTTCCTCACCAGGCTTCTCCGGGTTCAGCTCGGGAGGATGCTGCTGGTCCTGCTCGCCGGGACCGTGCCGTTCGGTGCCTTCTTCGCCGAGCGCAGGGTGGTCCGCTGGTATCGGGACTGGGCCGGTCGGCACCAGGACGGAGCCGCCGCCGACACCCGGTCGGCACTGTCATGACCGCCACGCGGACGGCGCGGCACTCCGGTCCACGCACCGTGCTGAGTGCCTACGTGGCGCTGACCAAACCCCGTGTCATCGAGCTGCTGCTCGTCACCACGATCCCGGCGATGTTCCTCGCGGCCAGGGGGATCCCCGACCTCGGTCTGGTGGTGGTCACGCTGCTCGGCGGGGCGATGGCGGCGGGCAGCGCCAACGCGCTGAACTGCGTCGCCGATTCCGACATCGACGCCGTGATGGACCGCACCAAGTCACGACCGCTGGTGAGCTACAGCGTCCCGCGCAGCCATGCGCTGGTCTTCGGCATCGCGCTGAGCGTGCTCTCCTTCGCCGTTCTGGGCCTGGGAGCGAACCTGGTGGCGGCCGGTCTCGCGCTCGCGGCGACCCTGTTCTACGTCTTCGTCTACACCCTGGTGCTGAAGCGGCGCACCTCCCAGAACATCGTTTGGGGCGGGGCCGCCGGATGCATGCCGGTGGTGACCGGCTGGGCCGCGGTGTCCGGCACGGTCGACTGGCCGGCCGTGGTGATGTTCGGCGTCGTGTTCCTGTGGACCCCGCCGCACTTCTGGTCGCTGGCCATGAAGTACCGGGACGACTACGAACGTGCCGGGGTTCCGATGCTGCCCGTGGTCGCCACCCCGCGCCAGGTTTCCGCCCGCATCCTGGCCTACTCGTGGGCGACCGTGGCGTGCACGTTGTTGCTGTTCCCCGTGACGAGCTGGATCTACATCGCTTCGGCGCTCCTGGTGGGAGCGACCTTCCTGGTCGTGGCTCAGCGGCTGCACGCCTCGGTGCGCCGAGGCGACGACGTCAACCCGATGAAGCTGTTCCACTTGTCCAACAGCTATCTCACGGTCCTGTTCGTCGCCATCGCCGTCGACGCCGCCGTAGGCCTGCCGGTGCTGGGGTGAGTCAGGTCGTGGCGGGTTCCTCCCCGGCCGGTGCGAGTGTCGCGGCCCGGTTCCCGCGGTGGGTTTCGGTCAGCCAGTAGCTCGACAGGAACGAGATCACGGCGAGCACGATCGCGTAGCCCGCGATCGCCATCGACGATCCGGTCCATGCGAACAGCGCGGTGCAGATCATGGGGGCGATGCCGCCACCGAGGATCGAGGCCAGCTGGTAGCTGATCGAGACCCCGCTGTAGCGGAATCGGGCGTCGAACAGTTCGGAGAAGTAGGCCGACTGGGGGCCGTAGACCGCGCTGCGGCAACACTGCACGACGAAGCCGCCGATCAGGAACAGTCCGATCATCCCCGTGTCGACCAGCAGGAAGTACGGCACCGCGAACAGCGCGAGTACCGCCATGCCGCCCAGGAACATCGGACGTCGTCCGATGCGGTCGGACAGCAGTCCGAAGAGCAGGATCAGCGGGATGTCGGAGAAGCTCAGCAGCGAGTTGGCGTTGAGGACGGTGGTGCGCTCGTAGGCCAGTGTTTCCGTGGCGTAGGAGACCATCCAGGTGCTGGTGATGTAGAAGGTGGCGTGGGTGCCGATGAACGCCCCGGTAGCCAGTGCGAGATTCTTCGGGTGGGTGCGCAGGACCTCCAGCAGCGGTGTGCGCGTCTTCTCCTTGTTCCGCATCACCTTCTCGAAGACCGGGCTCTCGCTGATCTTGAGCCGGATGATGAAGCCCGCCATGATCAGTACGGCGCTGCACAGGAACGGCACGCGCCATCCCCAGGCCATGAACTGCTCGTTGCTGAGGCTCGCGGAGACGATGGAGAAGGTGACGTTGCCCAGCAGCAGACCGGCGGGCACGCCGATCTGCGGCCAACTTCCGTAGAAGCCCCGCCGGTGATCCGGTGCGTGTTCGACGGCCATGAGCGCGGCGCCGCCCCACTCGCCGCCCACACCGATGCCCTGGGCGAAACGCAGCAGGACGAGCAGCACCGGTGCCCACACCCCGATGGTGGCGTATCCGGGCAGCAGGCCCATGAGCAGCGTCGCCGTGCCCATCAGCGTCAGCGACCAGACCAGCATCGGTTTGCGGCCCACGCGATCACCGAAGTGGGCGAACACGGCACCGCCGAGAGGCCGGGCGATGAAGCCGATGGCGAAGCTGGCGAAAGCGGCCAGGGTGCCCATCACGGGATCGAACGAGGGGAAGAACATCTGGTCGAACACCAGGGCGGCGGCCGTGCCGTAGATGAAGAAGTCGTACCACTCGATGGTGGTGCCGATGAGACTGGCGAGTGCCACGCGCCGGGGAGGTGCCTGGGTGATGGCCATGTCGGGCGCCCTTCGTGGTCGGGGCCGGATTCGTGAGCCGTACTGTGCGCCAAATAACTAACGCTGTAAGTTTTAGGGCACGGTAATGACCACGGGACGCGAGGACAAGAGGGGTGGTGCGGGGAGTACCGCCACGGGAAGGCCCGACCGGTCCGGGGCCAGCGCCGCGCCGAATGCGACGGCTCAGGAACGCTTCTACACGTTTCCCGAACGGTGCTTCAGCGCAGCACGGGGAACACGGGCGGCTCGCCCCGTCCGGTGGCGGCCTCGATCAGCGCGACCGGATCGGCCACTTCGGCGAGCAGCAGGGTCGTGTCCCGGACGGGCTCACCGGCCATCGGCCCGGGCATCGTCATGCCCAGGGCCGAAGCGATGTCGAAGTAGTGCACGACCGCTTCCATCAGGACGATCCGCCCCGCTTCGCCCCGGGGCACGATCCCCATGCCGGTGTAGTCGATCGGGCGCGTGGGATCGAGCTGCTCGCATTCGGCGATGGCCCGGGGAGCCGTCGTGGTGAACGCTTCGACGAGTTCGGAGGTCGAATGCGCGGCGGCGTGCTCGACGGCCTGATGACGGAGTTGGTCGGCCATCGCGTCGGCCGGACCTCCCGCCCGCTGCATGTCGGCGAGTAGCTCGGCGCTACTGGTGTGAGTGAGTGCTCCCCGCGCAGGAGGTGCCGCGTTGAGCGCGACCAGCCCGGCCGGAAAACCACTGTGGTGGGCGTAGACGTGCTTGGCGTTCCAGCCTTCGAGTCTGGTGGGCCGGGACCACTGCTCGTCGTCGAGCTTCTCGCCGAGTTCGGCCCATGCCCGCCATGCCACTGCGAGGGCGCTCAGGCTCGTGATTCCTCCACTGATCGGTGGCCCGGCCGTGCCACTTATGACTGTTCCCGGCCTGGCTCGGCGCGGCTATGTTTCTCGACCGCCCGTCGTTTCCGTCCCGAGGAGGATAGATGAATCCGTTCAGGTCGAGATCCGTTTTCGCCGTTTTCGCGATCGCACTGCTGGCGCTGGTCGGGCTGCCCGTGGCCGGAACGGCTGTGGCCGCCCCGGAAGCGGCCCCGCGTGTGGTCACCTACGACGCCGGCGGAGCGGCCGATTTCCGCGACGTCGTGGACGAGGCCGCGCGGATCTGGAACAGCAGCGTGGACAACGTGCGGTTGGAACCCGCCGATGGCTCCGCCGACGTGGTCGTCGTGGCAGATGACGGCTGGCCGCGCGCCCGGACCGACGGGCTGGGGCGCGGGAAGATCTGGATGGGTCGGCAGGCCGTCGACCAGGGCCACGACCCCACCCGCATCGCCGCGCACGAGTTCGGCCACATCTTCGGACTGCCCGACCGCCGTACCGGCGTCTGCGAGGAGCTGATGTCGGGTCACAGCGCGGGCACCGACTGCTCCAGCGCGCACCCCAACGGGGAGGAAGCCGCCGAGGTGGACCGGAACTTCGCCGCGGGTGTGGCTGTACCGCCCGAGCTGTTCGTGGACTCCGCTCCGGCCGCTGACCAGCAGGTTCGTTACTGATCCTCGCGGCTCCGGGAGCCGGGGCCCGTCCCGGCTCCCGGCTCCGTCGCCGGTGGTGAACTCTGCCCCCCGTGCGGGCGAGGCCGGTTCGCTACACGCTGTCCTTTCGCTCGACGACGAGGCTCCTCGCTTCCGGTGCGGGGTGAGCGACGTGTTCGTCACCGATGTCGGCGTGGCAGACGCGTCCGTGAGCGAGGCGTTCGATCCGTTCCCGGTCGTCCTGGCGGTAGTGCATGTCCACGGCGCCGTCCAGGACGACGAAGACCTCCGGGCCGTCGTCGACGTGCCGGACGTAGGGCTGGTCGGTCCAGTGCAACCGGACGTCGCGTGCTCGCCCTGTCCGAGGTCGTGCTGTTCGACATGGCCCTCCCGCTGCAGGTCTTCGCCCACCCCGACCAGCGTCGTCGTTACGCCGTCACCGTCTGCGAGCCCACACCCGGCTCGGTGGCCGGCAGCGTGGTGGGCCTGCCGGCACCTCGACGAACGGCTCGCCGTCGCCGACATCGCCCACCGCGTCGGCCGGGGTACCGTGGCCAACCTGCGGGCCTTGCCGGCTGGCGACGCCCACACCACTCCCAGCGCCTACCGCCGCGCGTGCCAGGGCCGACCGCCACGGGCGTCGACCGAGACGGGGCGGGTCGCGCAACCCGGCACCTGCCGACGTTCGTCGGCGTCGGGGTCCCGATTTCGTTATCGTGCCGAGACCCGGCGGTCCTGCCTCGCGGTATCCGCCCGGCAGGAGACCGAGGACACGGGACGTCGTCGCTCCTCGGGCTCGACACAGTGAGCGCGCCGTGCTCGCCTGCGGGACGAGCACTGTTTTCCCTGGTGGGAAGTGGTGCCCCCGGTAGGACTCGAACCTACGACCTAGAGATTAGAAGGCGCCCGAGCAGCATCGACACCGACAACGACCAGCGACGATGGTCACATCGTCGGCCCCGTCATCCCGCTGTGGCCACCCGTGTCGACTCCATTTCGGGTCACGGAGTGGGTCACGACGGCGAAGTCCTGACGCGGCTCGGTCCGGCTTGATCTCGCTCAGTCTCGGACCAAGGGGAGTGGTTTTCCAAGGTGACTTCGCCGGGCCGGCGGTACCGATCGATCTGATGCCGAGGCGGATGGGAACAGCGGTCCTGGGGTGTGGTTGACGGCTACTCTCGTGGCATCCTGGATGCCCGATCTTCAGTGAGCCAGCCCGACGAAACGTCAGACTTCCGGCTTGCTGGACACGACCCGCTGTTTAACAAGATCACACCGGATATGCCCAGCGGTTTTACTCTCGGGTCCGCACCGCCCCTACGAGGGATCGCAACTGTCCTGCTGGTTCATGATGTGGCCCTTCCTTGGGTCCGCACCGTCCCTACGAGGGATCGCAACACCTTTTCGACGTCCTCCGCAGGAATGGGGTTATGGTCCGCACCGTCCCTACGAGGGATCGCAACCTGTGACGGCTGTAGCCGACACCAACCACCACATCCCCGGTCCGCACCGTCCCTACGAGGGATCGCAACACTTCCTGTTCTGCCTTGATCATTCGTCCGCCTGCCGGTCCGCACCGTCCCTACGAGGGATCGCAACGGGAACCGGCCGGATACGCGGGCGGTCACGGCGCGGTCCGCACCGTCCCTACGAGGGATCGCAACAACGGGTCGGTGGAGCTTCCCGAGATCATCAACTTGTCCGCACCGTCCCTACGAGGGATCGCAACTGGAACGACCCCTTGCCGGTAGCGCGGGCGAACCGCGTCCGCACTGCCCCTACGAGGGATCGCAACTCGTCGAGGGTGATCGTGGCCTTGTTCGTGTCGGGTTCGGCCCGTACCGTTCCTACGAGGGATCGCAACGCGATGTAGGCCATCTCCAGGCACGTCGCATCGAGGTGTCCGCGCCGTCCCTACGAGGGATCGCAACTCGAGGTCTGCTTGTCCACTGCGTCGGTCCCACCGGGTCCGCACTGCCCCTATGAGGGATCGCAACTCCATCGCCCCGTACAGGTTCAGCAGCGCTTCGAGGGTCCGCACCGTCCCTATGAGGGATCGCAACGCAAACGCCGCAGCCAATGCGGCCTGCGGCGAGGGTGTCCGCACCGCCCCTACGAGGGATCGCAACTAGTCACACAGGTTGTAGCTGCCGATGCGCAGGCGTTGGTTCGTCGTAGTCGCCCTCGTAGTCGCCCTTGCGCAGGGTGATCGCGCTATGCCTGATGTGTGGATGCGTGGCCGAGGAAGGCAGCGGTGGTGCGACGCAGCGGCGTGATCTGGATCATGGAGTGCTCGCCCAGCACGTTGTCGCTGCCGCGGTACTGCTTGACCTGGCCTTCGTCGGGCATCCAGTGCCGCAGCGGGGTGATGCTGGGTTCAGCGATCGACTCGGACGTAGTCCAGAGGTCGTCTTCCTGCTCGTTGTTGTTGGCGAGCAGAGCGGCCCACCAGTGGGCGCCGTCGATGCGCACTCGGAGCCACCGGCCGGTGCTCCAGGCCCAGACATGGGTCGTGACCGGTGGTGTCGCGGGCATGGTCTCAAGGTGGAAGCCCTCGACGTCGGCCCAGGCTGCCGTCCAGGATTCGGTGACAGCGTGGAGCTGGTTCCACGTGTCGGCATCGCGGCGGCCGGTGCCGCGCAGGGTCCAGGCGCTCATGAGTGCTTTCCGTTCGTGAGCAGTGCTGCCAGCTGGTTCAGGTTTTCGGGTGGTGTCCAGGACGGGGCAGTGATGCGGACGGTGCCCAGTCCTCGAGTGGTGTTGGAACCGAGCCCGATGAGCCCGTCGTGCAGATCGGTGGCGACGGCTTGCAGGAGAAGCCGATCTGTCTCGTCGAGCTCGGCGAGTTCTTCGACGAGCAGCCGGAACTGCCCGGCGGTGATGACTTCGTCGCGGTAGAGGAGTGCGTCGGCAGCGCCACCGGTGAAGCGGTCGATGGCGACGTGCTGACGCTTTTCCGCGTGGGCTTCGGTGATCCGGGCATCCAGCACGGCCACGGCGGCTCGGCGAGCCTGGCCGTTGTCACCGCTGTAGCCGAAGAGCCAGCAGGGGCGGCAGTCACCGCACCGCTGATCGCGGCACGTCTGTGCTCCGACGACTCGGCAGATGTACTCGACGCGGGAGCGCAGAACGCCTTTGAGGCTGGAGCCGGGCAGGATCGGGTAGCCCTCGTCGTCACGCATGATGCGGCTGAGATCGGTTCCATCGTCGTCTTCGACGGCCTTGCCCGTGCCCATGTGCAGCCCGTCGACGATCTCCATGGGCAGGTCGAGTACCTGCGCCGCACCAGCGGACTCACCGGGGGATTTGTCGGGGTTGGGATAGGAGTTCTGTTGCTGGATCCAGGCCAGCAGCCCTTCCGTGGTGGTCAGGTCGTAGTGCTCGGTGCCCCAGCCGACGACGGCGCAGCGCCCGCTGCCGTGGCTGGCCCCGCGCCCGAACTGCGGATGCCAGGTCTTCACGGCTTCGAGGAAGGCGAGGTACTGCTGCTCGTCGGGATCGTCCCAGCGCAGCATGATGTCGAACTCGGTTCCGGAAGGCAGCTGTTGCACGGAGTGGAAGGTGCTGTTGCTGGCGGCACCGCGCTCCCGGTCGATGGCGGTGCGGGCATGGCTGGACAGGGCCTCGTCATGAGGTATCGATGTCCGAGGCACGGTGCCGAGCACCTGGATGGCCGAGGGTTTCTTCGTCTCCTCCGGAGTTCCTCCGAGAACACCGACGAGCCGATCGTCACCGCGGCAGTGGTCGCGCAGGCTTCCGGCGACCGTACTGCCCGGCAGGTGGATGTTGCCGGCCGGGTCGCGACGCAGCTTGAGGAGGTGTCCTCCCTCGGAGGTCTTGGTCGACTCCGGGCCGGTGACCCCGCCGGAGGCCAGCATTCGCACCCGGACGGTGAACAGGGTGACCTTCACTGGTCGTACTCCAGGTAGTCGAGGATCTGGTTGTAGCGGTCGGCGTCGGTGACGCTCAACAGGCCTTCGAGAGCTGCGATGATCTTTGCGGAGTTCCGGGCCGGGTCGAGCTCTTGTCGAAATATCGAGTCGTCCTGCCTGCCCTGTCGCACCTGTTGCGTGCGTTTGCGAAGCGCTCGAATCAGGATCGGGAACTTCTTGTGCCCACGAAGGGGTGCGACCGTTCCTTTCCAGTCGGGGAGGCCGCGTGGCGGTTCGGGCATGCGGTAGAGCGCTCCGAAGCCCTCGCGGCGGCGTAGTCCAACCCCCCGGGCCATGAGCGTGCGGCGGGCAGCTTCGCTGGCGGTTTCGCTGCAGCGCAGGCGGTACGTGGATCCAGCCGCGATGACGCGCTCGGTCGGCTTGGGCAGACCGCTGGCGGCGTGCCAGCCTCCGACCTCCTCCCAGCGGGTCCACTTGTCCTCGATGTCGACGTGGTCGACGCCGAGGACCTCGGCCAGCTCGGTGGTGTCGGGGCACTCGGACGGCATCCCCAGTCCGTCGACGAAGATCCCGGGTCCGGCCAGTCGGAGCACGATGACGGTGCCGTCCTGCTCGACGGGATCGGGTTCGGTGTCGGTGTCGAGGTCGACGGTGGCGCGTCCGCGTACGCTGCGCCCGCCTCCGAGCAGGAGCGCGTCGATCGGTTCACCATCGAGGTGGAGGGCTCGTACGGCAGGTCCGTAGACCCAGCCGTGCAGACGTGTCCTGGCGGGCAATGTGCTCTGGTTGAACAGTTTGCCGTCCTCGGCTACGCCGCTGGTGTCCAGCGAGGCTCGGGTGCGGCTGTCCCGCGCCACAGCACCGTTGGTGACCCCCTTGCTGCTCTCCAGCTTCTCACCACAGCAGTCACAGATGTCCGCGTTACCGTCGGTGGCCCTGTCCCACCACAGCTGCTTGCAATCCTTGCTGGGCTCGTACTTGTGCGTCTTCACACTGATCGGCACGGGCAGGCTCGCCGCCGAGTGCAGGGGGCCGAAGCTGCCCTCGCCCTCGAAGATCTCGGCGAACTCGGTGTCGTCGGTGGAGGGCGGGCCGTGGTGGCGAATCCAGGCCGCGGCCAGTGCCCCGCGGAACACCGTGCCGGGCACGTGGTCGTGGGTGTCCTGGTGGAAGTGCGCGCGGGCCTGGCGGGCGGCCATGGGCTCGTCGAGGGTGACGGTGACGCGGATGGCCTCGGTCATGTTTTCAGCTCCAGGAAGCGGCGCACGCTGTCCTCGTCCGGTTCGTGGTTGGTGCACTGGATGCTGACCCAGCCCAGTCCGCGGCGGCGCAGCGCCCCGACCGAGCGGGTGGCCTGGGCGGCGATGGTCAGGATCGCCCGGTGCGCGGCGAACTGCTCGGCATCCAGGTGGCCGTGCTGGGTGATGGCAAACGTCGCGGATGTGGCGCCGGCTTCCTCGGCGACGGCCAGCATGTCGGACTTGGCGGTGTGCGTCTCCTCGTCGATGCTGACCCGAGCAGCCGGTCGAGTACCGTGCCACTGATCGGCAGAAATGTGCGCGCGACTCCACCTCCACGGCGAGGGCTGGGAGCCGGAGCCGAACACTTCTCGTGCTGCCCGGGAGTCTTGGCCGAGCAGACTGAACGCGGTGGCCCGCATGACGCCCTTCAGGCTGGTGGCGGGCAGCGGATCGGCAGGGTCCAGGGTGGTATCGACGCCCGAGTCGGCGTGGCCGAGTGAGACGCGGAAGGGACCGTGGAAGGCGATGCGGAACTCGAGCGTGTTCATGACTGAGACCACCACCGCACCATCCCCAGGGCGTCGAGAAGATCCATTGCGTTTCCGCTCACGAACGGTCCTACTGCGGAGTGGAGGCCACGCCGCCCGACGTGCTCGTCCCGAGCTTCCGTGGCTCCGCCTTCGCCCTTCCGGACAGCCCGCTGAAGCTGGGCGAGTCGTGACCGAGTCGAGGGGGTGAGCCCGGCCAGCTCGCGGAGCGCTTCCCACTGCTGGCGCAGCGCGCTGTGCGGCACGCTGGGACGTCCCGTCGGGGTCGGGCCCTCGTTGGTGATGTCCTGCCAGGCGAGGGCGGCCCTGTCCCCGCGGTGCTCCTGCTTAGCCTTGCCCAGCAGGCTCTCTGCGAGCTCGACGACGGTGGAGAACGGCGTCGTCTCGTGGTGGATCACCAACCCCACCGACAACGACGGCAGTGTGGTGGCCAGCTCGCTGCTGAAGCGTTGCAGGTGCTGGTCGAAGGAGTGCTGCAGCTCTTCGGCGAATCGCCAGCCGTCGTGGACGGGCACGCTGACGAGCACGTCGTCCCCACCGACCAGATGCGGGATCACGGGAAGCTTCTCCCGGCCCTGGTGAACGCTCTGGACCGCGCTGACGAGGGCCTGCCAGGTCGCCTCGTCGAGGAGCTGTGCCACATTGAGACTGGTGCCGGGGGATTTCCGCTGCTTGCCGCGGACCTGTCTGATGAATTTGCCGATCGCGTTGCCGTCGGCGTGCAGCGTGGCCAGGTGCGTGTTGTCGTCGTTCGGCCCCTGGCGGGCGAGCACCTGGAACTCGTCGGGCAGGGGTGCGGTCTCGTCGCCGAGTCGCTTCCGCAGCTCACGTTCGGCACGGGGGATACGTCGTCTGCTGGTGTTGCGCCCGGAATTTCGCGGGTCGTTGCGCAGCAGGCAGTCCGCGCACAGCGCCGTTTCCTGTCCGTCGTCACCGACCCCGACGACCTCGGTGGCCGGCCACGTGCGGCACCACTGGCAGGGTCGGCCGGGTGGCCACTCCGCGACCGGTGCCGGCCAGTCGCGCTCGGCGACCGGATCGCCGGTGCGGGCGTCGAGATAGGTCTCGCCTCGCCAGTACGTTGCTTGAAGGCTGGCGGCCGGAAGGTGCTGACGCAGATGGCTCGCGACTGCTTCTTCGACCTGCCTGATCCCGTCTTTGGATCCGGTGAGCAGCTGGAGGGAGACCACGCCGTCCACCTGGCCGGCCACTTCGTTGATCTCGGCCAGGCCCTCGACCAGCGCGAGGGCCTTCTCGATCTCCTCCCGCTCGGTCGCTCTACTGATCATGGCGGAGGCGCCCCGGCGGCCGCGCAGCACCGGTGTCCGGGTCAGCCACGACTGGATGCGCACCACCCCGATGTCCAGGTAGTCGGCCATCAGCGATCACCCGGCAGCGGCTTCTGGCGAGGCAGTTCCACTGATTGGTCGTCCTTCACGATGGGCAGGGACTGGTCGGGGGCACTCACGTCGGGCAGGGGAGCGAGGGGGTATCCGGTCCGCACGCCCTTTTCCTCCTTGAGCTCGGCACCGGAGCTCTGCTGCCAGAAGTCGTAGCCGTCGTCGAACTCTTTCTCTCCGCGCTTCGACCAGGAGGCACCGGGCGGGTACCAGACCGTGTCCGGGTCGACGCTGCTCGGATCCAGCACCTTCGCCACCAGCGGACCGATCTCCTGCAGGGTGTCCTTGCTGGACTCCGACCGTTGGAACTCGTCGAGGAACTCCGCCACGTCATCGAGGCTCACTTCGGGGCCCGGCGCTCCGTATCTGGTGCCGGAGTAGCGCACCCAGCCCGCCTCGCGATCGAGGGAGATCGAGCAGGTGCCATAACCCAGCGACCTGCCGCCGCCGAGGTGATGCCGCAGTCCCTCGCGCTCGAGCAATAACCCGGGCTGCAGCACTGCCAACAGGCCACCGAGCTGCTCGCGGTCGAGGTCGGTGAAGCTCAGCCGAGCGGTGAACTCGGTGCCGGCCGGAAAAGCCGCCGCCTCGGCGAGCATCTCTTCGTTCGTCTGATGCTCGCGAGCTGTACCTCGTGCAGGTGGCTCCTGCCCAGCGGGCGGGGTGTGCCAGTAGTACTTCCGGCCCCGAAGACGCCGCCTCTCCTGCAAGTCGGCGGACGAACTCCACTCGCGCAGCGGAGGCTTGCCCGCGTTGCCCACTGTCGAAGGGTCGTTGACGAGGTAGAACTGACCCGCGCCCGGGCGGGGCGCCCCCATCGGAGGCAGCGTCACCTCCAGCGGCTGCACGTCCGTCGTGGCCTGGGCGTCCCCGAACCGCACGTGCCCGCGGTAGGAGTTCTGCCTGGCCACCTCGTCGTCCTTGCCCTTGACGTCGGCGGACCCGAACATGCGGCAACTCGGACAGAGCTTGTTGACGGAGCAGCACGGGGGGAAATCTTCGGCACGCTCGCCGGCGGTGTCCCCCTCATCGGCCGGATGACGCCAGATCATGGCCAGCCGCAGGTCGGTGACTCGCTGTCCGGAGGAGTCCGTCCGGACCCAGACCGGCTGACCGGGGGAGAGCTGCGAGCTGGCTACGTAGCGCCAGCCCAGCTTCAGTTCGGGGGCGTTACCCTGCTGTTTGGGATCGTACTGGAACGTGACGTCGACGAACCTCTGGTCGCTGCCGCGCCTCTCTTGCTGGGCGGTGCGCTGATCATCGGTGCCTTTCACGGCACGCTGGAACCGCTGCCACGCCGACTCCGAGACGTCGGCCGAGTGACTCGTGAGCTTGCCGACGTGGGCGCGATACGGATGTTTCGTCTCACGGGCGCTGGCGTTGCTGAGAAACAACATCCACTTGCCGTGCTTGTTCCGCTCGGCGTCGGTGGCCATCCCCTTCTTGAAGTCTTCGATGCTCAGCAGCTGCCCGGAGGTTAAGGTGCCGTCGCTGTTGAGCTGCTGAAGCAGGTCCTGGCCCACGCGTCGTCGCGGTTCCTCGTCATCGCAGAGCCGTATGGTCGGTGGTTGCTTCGGATCGTCGTGCTGGGTGACCTGTGCCAGCCGAAGGTCCGCTGGCACGTCCGACTCGGCGCTGTCGCGGTAGGTCGGGGAGAAATTGGCGTTGAACACCCGCAGGCATCCGTTCGCCAGCGTCTCGTGCAGTGACCGCAGAGCTCCCTTCAGCGACGAGCCCGGGATGAATGGCGTTCCGTCGGGGTGAAGAGGCAAGCTCGGGCCGGGGTCCGAGCCCTCTGATAGCCGGGTGATGTTGCGAACCAGCAGCGGTGCCTCGGCCGTGATCCTGATATGTAGCGCTCCCGACAGCAGGTTCGGGTCCCCGAGGTGCCCGTGCGGACGCTTCCGCACTGGTGGTCTGCTGGGGAAGGGGACGAACGTGTACGGGTTGACGAACGTCTCGTCCATGTATTGCCTCCAAGGTGACCCCTGCCCTGGGACGTCGATCACCGCGACTTCGCCGACTCGATCATGAGCTACGGTACCGAACGTGATCCACTCGTAGGGGAGAGTGATGAAAATTCCTGGGGATCGAGAGCGAAAAAGGCCGCTGCGCTGGGTGAATAGCGCCAAGGGTGCGGACGTGGCGAACTTCCTGCTCGTCGTGGCGACCGCGCTGACGACGGCGACCGTCGCCCTGGTCATCGAAGACTTGCTGGCCAAACCCGTATGGAACCCCCAGTTCGTCTGGTACCGCGGTCTTGCTCTGCTCGCCGCGATCCTGCTGGCGTTCTTGGCCGTGTACTGGCGTTCGAGAGTCTGGCGCAACGCGGGCACCCTGTTCTACGTCCACCTGCTCGACGAGCGGATGCGAGATCTGCGGACGGCCTCGTTGACGTCCGCTACCAAGCAGCGCATGTCGTCGCGTTCCCTAGTCCGCTGGTCCGACCTGGACAGCCAGACGATCGAGGGAGTCATCGACCTGCACCAGTCGTGCCACGAGATGGGTGCGGCTCTGGAGACCGCTATTAACACCGATCGCGATGACACCGGGTGCACCATTGCTCCGAACATGCTCTGGCCGACTGCCCTGGCCGTCGGTGCGTACTTGCCGACCAGCCGCGAGTTACGACTCCTGGAGCTCTCCCCCAGCAATGAGCACGAGTTCGAGCTGCAACGAGGTGGTTCCGGTGGGGTGGACGTGAAGTGCCACGAGACCGTTGCGGACCAAAGCGGTCGAGTCGGGGTCTGGCTGGCGTTCACTCCCATGGCCGAGAAGTTCTCCACCGGCGCCTTCGAGCAGTTCGGTGTCGAGACCGTGCACGTCCTCACCGCCGGCGGGAGCATCCCGAGCCGGGATAACCCACCTAATCACGACGGTGCGCGCTTGAAGCAGCTCGCCCGGGAAATCGCAGGGCAGCTCGTCCGCGTTAAGAGAGACAGCGGAAACAGGGAGCTCGTCGTGGTCGCCATGATCCCCAAGACCGTGGCTCTGACCGTCGGCTGGCACCTCTCCCAGTACGAGTGCCGCTTCTTCCAGGGTACCCACCTCATACACTACGACTACGCCAGAGACGTTTACATCCCAATGCGCGTGCGCCCCTCTCAGCCGAGCACCCCACCTCGACGAAGCGGGGCTCTGCACGATTCGCAGCCCGCGGAGTAAGATCCGGTCAGCAGGCCCCGGCGTCGACATGCCAGACTGGCGGCCTGCTGCCGCAGGGCGGCATGTTGATCTCATAACAAGCACTGTGACCTGCGATTTTACTCTCGGGCTCGCACCGTCCCTACGAGGGATCGCAACCCGGTTTCCGCGACATGACGGCGCCCCCCGGCCAAGCTCGCACCGTCCCTACGAGGGATCGCAACATGCCGTGATCCTGCTTGTAGAGGTACACAGCCATGCTCGCACCGTCCCTACGAGGGATCGCAACGGAACGAGGACCGGGCCTACGAGCTGGTTCTGGTCGTGCTCGCACCGTCCCTACGAGGGATCGCAACCCTTCAGGTAGGCGCACCAGTAGGACACGAGCCCGTGTCGCACCCGTCCCTACGAGGGATGGCGAAGCCAGCTGGGTGAATCGGGCCCGTCGCTGGCGCGGCGTGTGGTAGACCTCGGGGTGATCACGAGGAGGTCTGCGTGCGGCTGCGGGTGGAGCTGACGACGAGAGCGACGGAGATCCCGAAGCGGGACGTGCTGCGACCGGGTCGGGGGGTCATGTACGGCCTGCTGGCCGAGAACGCTCCGTCGTGGGGAGACCGGCTGCACACCTCCGGTCTGGGCCCGCACGGGCTGGTGCCGATCGGGCACAGCGCCCCGCGGTTTCCCGAGGCGCGCGCTCGCTCTGGCGTGCATGCGGCTGGCGGGCCGGGCGTGGTGGAGTTTTCCAGCCCCCTGACCGAGATCGCTCACGCGCTGAACGCCGGACTGCAGGAGAGGTCCGTGCTCGACTGGGGCGGCGTGGCTCTACAGGTGCAGCGAGTGACCCCCGTGTTCCCGCCGCTATTCTCCCACGGAACAGCGGAACTGAGCACGGTCACCCCGGTCGTGGTCAAAGGTCCACCAGGGCGGGACGAACACGGCCAACGACTACGCAAACAACGCTGGTTGCTTCCCGGAGAATCGGACTGGGAAACCTACTTCGTGAACAACCTGCGCCGCAAGGCCGAAACCCTCGACCTCGACCCCGACGTGAAACTCGAGATGCTGACGCGTGTGGGCCGCAAACACTCGCTCGCGGTCGGCCGAGGCACTAAAATCGGTGCCGAGGTAGCCTTGCGGTTGTCCGGCCCACCAGCGACCCTCCAGGCACTGTGGTCGTGGGGGCTCGGTGCATCGAATTCCGCCGGCTTCGGGGCGGTCACCGTATAGCCCAACTGTCCCCTGTGCTGTGCTCCCTGCTGAGGCCGTGTCGGACGGCAGTCGCGGCATGTTGTCAGTGATTGACCTCGTGGAGTCCTGTAGCGTGCTTTTCAGCGAGTCGGGCCGAGGCTGTGCTTGACTTCCGGCTTGCTGGACACGGTCCGCTGTTTAACAAGATCATACCGACTATGACCAGTGGTTTTACTCTCGGGTCGCACCCGTCCCTACGAGGGATCGCAACTTGGGCTGTTTGCCCCACCAGGGGTCTTGCAGTGTGGTCGCACCCGTCCCTACGAGGGATCGCGACTTGGGCTGTTTGCCCCACCAGGGGTCTTGCAGTGTGGTCGCACCCGTCCCTACGAGGGATCGCAACCCCGGGACGACTTGTTCCAGCTTCACTGTGGTCGTGTCGCACCCGTCCCTACGAGGGATCGCAACGCGAAGGTCATGGTGCCGTTGCGGTAGTGGGGGAAGGGTCGCACCCGTCCCTACGAGGGATCGCAACGTGACGACCCGCTGCGCTTCGAGGCGCTGGAGGGCGTCGCACCTGTCCCTACGAGGGATCGCAACAGGGCGCGGGCTGCAGCGACGAGTGCCTGTGCGCGTTCGCATCTGTCCCTACGAGGGATCGCAACGCAATCGCGGCTTTGACGGTGGTGGTGGAGACGCTGAAGTCCGCACCGTCCCTACGAGGGATCGCAACTCCCACCATTGCTGCGCGACGGGCTCCGCCCGCAGCAGCGTCCGCACTGCCCCTACGAGGGATAGCAACCCGTGTACCAGGAGCCCGGTGTCGTCGGACCAGGCATGTCCCCACTGCCCCTATGAGGGGTAACAACTGCTTCGACCACCTGCGAGTCGCGTTGTCTGCACGGCCCTGCGAGGGATAGCAATGGGATGCTGGTGAAGACGAGTCGAGACCGCCGTGTTCGCGCCGTCTGCGCAACGTTGACACGGTGCGTGCGGCTAGCTACGGACCGCTGATCCGCATTGTCTCTGTAAAAACCGCAACTTCCCGAGTCATTACAGCTAGTCTTCACGTTATGAACGAAGAAACACGCACAGCGCTCCGGAACTACGACTGGATGGTCCGCAACCGAGGACTCGGTGATGTGGAGTTGGCCTGGGACTCCGACACCATCGTGTATGGCAACGGTGGCGCTGTCATCGATACCTTGTGCGAACCAGGTTTCACGCCCGCTACTTCCGAGCCGGAATGACCTACCGGAGGCAGGACTCGTAACAGCAAGAGGAGCAACTGAAGTACCGCGATGAGTGGGCTCGTGGGAGAGCTCTCCCGCAGGCCCATTCGTTCAGCGTCCCCTGCAAGGTCTCCATGGGCGCTGGCGTTGTTCTGGTCCTCGTGGTGGCAGACGCCATGGACCGGTGTAGCGAGCGCCGCATCCGGTGCAGTGGGCGTAGTACATGCAGGACAACGGGCCAAATGTTGTGGAGGGGTGTGCTCGTAGTTTATCGCCGTCGACCTCAGTGACGAGGCCGGGACATTCCGGGACGCATGTGCAGTGATCTGCTTCCGCGTGAGTCATGCTTGTTCCCGAGGAGTCCGATTACGAGGTTCGGTTTCCAGGCGTTCAGCGACAGTGGCGATGTCGTCTTCGTCGAAGGTGCTGCGGGCTGTGGAGTAGGGCAGCCTGGCGGCAGCTGCCAGGCTCTCCCAGGTGTAGTCGGGGCGAGTGCCGGTGAACTCGCGTCCGTAAGCCATCAGCAGGCGAATTTTGCGATCCGCCTCGTCACGTCGCGCTCGTGCTGCACTGATCTGCCCGAGCAGTGGGTCGATGTCACCGCCTTCCAAGGCGGCTTGCATCTGTTCAGCAAGGTCAATCCGCCTGTCAGCGAGATCGCTCTCGGCGTCATCGGCAAGCTCTGGCGGCTCGATGTTGTCCGGTGTGGCATGGGGATATGCCAACCATGTCAGGTCGTTGATGAGGTTTCGTACTGCCATGATCGGCATAATACAACATTGCTAGCGAATTTCGCTAGTATTGCCCGCGTGGGCTAAGCAGCCTCAGTAGCTGGGACTCTTCTCTTGGTCAGTGCTGTGCAGTTGGATGGGCGGGTGATCGCGTCGAAGTGCCATCGGGCACGTCGAAAGCTGGTGGTGGGTATTGGTTCACTGGGGCCGCTGCACTACCCAGGGTTTCGACGGTTTTTCGCTGGTCAGGTGCTGTCGACGTTCGGCGACAGCCTGGTGCCGTTGACGATCGCGTTCGCGGTGCTGGAGCTGGCCGGCTCAGCAGCGGACCTGGGCTTGGTGCTGCTGGCCAACCGGGTGCCGGTGGCCGTGCTGGTATTGGTCGGCGGAGCCGTCGGGGACCGCTGGGACCGGCGACAAGTGATGGTGGCTGCCGACGTGCTGAGGTGTGCCGCTCAGGCTGCGAGTGGCTTGTTGTTGGTCACAGACACATCCGGAATCGGGGTGCTGATAGCACTGCAAGCTGCTGCCGGAGTAGGGACAGCGCTATTCACACCAGCGGCCACGGGACTGGTGCCGAGCCTGGTGCCCGAGAGCCAGCTGCGGCAGGCCAACGCGCTGCTGAGTCTGACCACCCATGCCAACAAGATGATCTCCATCAGCACCGCTGGCGTCCTGGTGGCCACGTTCGGCTCCGGATGGGCGTTGATCGTCGACGCGGCGACGTTCGCGGTCAGCGCGATGTCGCTGGCATTGCTGCCCTCGTTGGGCACCTCGCCGCGGGTGCAGCGGCAGGGGGTGCTCCGGGGCATGTGGTCCGGATGGCGTTACGTCGCCACCACGCCGTGGCTGGCGGCGCTACTGCTCTACGCTGCTTTGCTGCAGGGACTGGTCCTCGGTCCGCACATGGTGCTCGGCCCCCTGGTCAGCGAACAGAAGCTCGGCGGCGCGGCGGCCTGGGCCATCATCGGCGTCGCCCAAGCCATCGGATCGATCGCTGGGGGCCTAATCGCGCTCCGACTTCACCCGCGACGACCGCTGGTACCTGCTCTGGCGGCCTCACTGCTGATGGTGCCGTACCTGCTGCTGCTCGCGTCCGCAGAGCCTGTGTGGCTCATCGCAGCCGCGGCCGTCGGTGTTGGACTCCAGGGCTCCTACTTCCTGACCACACAGGCGTGGATGCTGCAGACCCACGTGCCCGAGGAACGCCTCTCTCGAGTATCGGCTTGTTCGCAGCTGGGAAACCTCGTGCTCGTACCTCTCAGCCTCGCTGCCACCGGCCCGATCGCTGCACAGCTGGGGGCCCCGGCCATGCTCACGGCCGCAGCGACATGGGTGCTCGCCAGCACTCTCGGGGTTCTCGGCGTACCCGCGGTGCGGAGATTGGGAGCAAGGTCGAACATGGAAGCACCCTCAAGGTCCTGACAGGCGAATAGCCAAGATATTGCAGATCAGCGCCTTATAGCAAGGTTCACGCGTTTGGGTGTTTCATGCTCGGCACTGCATCGATACGCTGCCAACAGCAAGATCAAAGAGGAATCCAAGGAGGGTTTCTATGTCTAATCGAAACTATAGCACTGGTGATATTGCGGGGCTGATTTCACTTTCCGCCGGGTCGTGCTACTGGCCGGACTGCACCGTACCTACAGTGGTATTCGTGAACGGCAGGTCAGTGCTAAACCTCCAACGGGCACACATCCGAGCAGCGAAGCCTAATGGGGCACGTTATGAACCGGACATGACCAACGAGGAGAGAGATTCGTTTGGAAACTTGATCCTACTTTGCAAGCCGCACCACGAGATGGTGGACAAGATCGACCCTGATAGCTACCCCGTATCAACTCTCTCCAAATGGAAGCATGAGCGCGAAACCTCAGGACAGGCATCTCTGAACGAGATAAAAAACGTGACCGAAGAACGACTTCAAGAAATGATATCGGAAGCTGTCGAAGTGCGCGACGAACAGCTCCAAGGGGCTCTCGACCGTTTTCAAGAAGTCGACTCAGAGGCCGCCAATGTGCTTCGTGGCCTGGTCGGCGAGTTTAACGACGTGCGCCAGAATGCTTCTTTCCTGGATACCGACAGCATAAGCTTGCTGGATCAAGCTACAAGGAAGCTTTCTCATCTCGAAGATACAGCCGAACTTCTGCATGAATCAGCAAAAGACCTTGAAGGCCTCCATGATTCAACGCATTCATTGAATGTAGCAACAAAGAACCTCAATACTGTTCAAGCACGGATGCATGACCTGCACAGCCTCGCTGATGATCTCAAAAAGACAGCAGCAAAACTTGAAGAATTTAGGTAGTAAATATACCTGCGACGGCGAGCCAAATCCCGTCAACTAAAAACTTGCTCGACTGTCCGCACTTTGTGGACAGTCGAGCAAGTAGGGATTTTATTTCAATCTATTTGGTTTTCAGTGTCCGTATTGCGTGAGCCGCTCAGGTGTGACGGATGGGCAGGTCGCGCAGGGTCACGTCGTGGCCTTGGCGGCGGAGGTAGTCGATGGAGTATCGGGCTGCTCGGCGTTTGATGGTGCCGTTGCCATACGACGCGGGGGCGGCGTGGAAGCCGTCTGCGATGTAGCTCATGCCGTGCTGCTACAGGTCGGGGTGGTTGCTGTTCAACTGGTCGAGGGTGTAGTTGCGCTTGATGTTGGGCACGACCGCGACTCCGGCCTCGTCCAGGGTGGCGATGCCGTCGAGCATCTCGGTGTAGGAGTCAGCGCCGAGGACGTAGTCGGTTTCGACGATGTCGAAGCCGACCTCGTGGGCTCGCTGGTACTTGACCAGGTGCTGGTCGAAGGTGATCGCTCCCTTCTTGCGGCCCTACTGGCGGATGCGTTCGGCGTCGTTGAAGGTCTCGATGGTGCCGATGAAGCCGATCGCGCCGTGCTCGCGCAGGATCTCCATCGCCTTGGCGGAGTCGATGGCGTAGGTGAAGGCGTGGAAGGCCGCGTTGGCGAATCCGTAGCGGCGGTAGGTCTGCATGAGCTGCACCATCATCTCCAGCTCGCGAACCTCGTCGGGCTGACAGCCGGTGGTGATGTTGACGCTGACGAGCTCGCCGCGATCCCAGCCGCGTTGGTCGTAATCCGCAGCCAAGCCGGCCACGTGCTGCTCGATGTAGTCCTTCGGAGGCGGAGTGAAGCTCTTGACCGCACCGCGGGAACAGCCCAGGCATCCGCCGGCGCAGGTCGAGTACGGCGAGATGATCGTCGCCGTGGGCAGTTCGACGAAGTCCGGGGAGACACGGCTGTAGTAGTGGCTGCTGGCACCGAAGAGCCGGGCGTGGACGAGCACCTCGGCGAGGGTCTCGCCTGTGGAGCGCAGCGTCAGCCGTGCCCGATTGCCGCCTTCGCGGGTGAACAGTACCGGTGAGGCTTGGCGATAGTCGGGGATGCAGATCGTCTGGTAGTTGGATTTGCCCTGCTCGGGGTCGGTGTAGACGAGCGTGTAGGTGCGGTTGTCCAGCGCCTCGGTGGTGTCGCAGCCGACGAAGCCGATCAGCAGCGACAGCAGCTGCGTCTTGCTCAAGGCGGTGTCGGGGTCGGCCTGGTCGCTGTCGTCGATCGGGGTGAACCCGGCGATGTGCTCCCGCGCCTGGGTCAGGAATCGCTCCAGGCGGCTGTGGACCTCGGCCGGGGTGTTCGGCTCCGGCTGGGTGGGAACGGGTCGGTTCAGGTCGATGAGCGGCAAGCTCTTGTCCAGAGACAATGGGGTCTCCACTTCCTTCGTGGGGGTGGAACCCGGCCGGGGCGGCGGCTGTAGGAGGTTGGTCGCCCCGGTCGGGCCTTGCTGGGTGGTCCGAGTGGACCCGGCGCCTCACCCGTCTCGATACGGATGAAGCCCCGTCGCTCACTCGGTGAACTCGCGGCGGCACAGGCCGCAGGTGATGGGGCCTTGGTCGTAGGTGGAGCGGGCCAGGCGAATACGTCGACCGCATTCGCAGGCGGCGCTGACGCCGTTGTTGTTGCTGCGCCGTCCGCCGGTGCCGCTCGGGGTGTCGGTGGTGCCCTCCCCGTCGCCGGGGTCGGGGTTGCCGATCAGGGCTTGGTACTCGCTGTAGCGATAAGCGGTCAGCGCCTGGCTGAGCCGGTCGACCTCGGCCCCGTACCTGCTGGCAGTCACCTCGGGGACCGTGGTGTGACTCCAGCCCAGGCTCTGGTCGTGTTCGACGGTGATTCCGAGCTCCTCGGCGAGGGTCCTGAATCGGGTGTTGTGGTATCGGCCCTGCCGGGAGGTGTCCTTGATCCCGCGGGCGAAGGCCAGCGCGTGGGCGGCCTCGTGCAGCAGCGTGCCGAGGACTTCGGCAGCGCTGCGGCGGAGTCCCTCGCCGCCGATGAACAGCTCCGGGAGCTGCTGGCCGGTGGCCTGCTGCCATCGGCGGGCGGCGAAGTGTCCCAGCGTGACCGCGCCTTGAGATGCGCCGATCGTGCCGGAGCCGAGGGTGAGCACCACGTCGGGGACCTCGGCATGGTGCCGTTGAATGGCCAGCCACACGGCTTCCAGCGCTCCGACCAGCGGCAGCGTGACGCTGGTGGACTCACTCGACATGGTGCTCACCTCCCTTCGGCATTGACGGCGAACCGTTGACACGTACGTGCCAAGGTCACGTGAGTTGGAGTGCGAACAGTCCGCTGGCGGCGAGGCCGGTGGTCGGCGCCGCGAGCCCAGTGGCTGCGACGCCGACCAGCAGCACGGTCGCCGCATGACTGCCGTTCATCATGCGGTGGCCCTCCTGCGCCCGGCCGCGATTTGGCTGATCGTGGAGGGATGCACGCCGTACTCACGGGCCACCGCGACCCGTGATGGCGCGTCATCATCAGTCAAGCGGGCACGGATGCCCCGGACTTGCTGATCAGTCAGGATCCGCCAGGAACGTCCGGCCCGGTCGATGTTCTCGCCGGGACGCCGCATCGGTGGATTCCGACGACGTTGGCGAGCCCGGTAGTCACGGGTGCGTTGCGCGTCGGTGCGTGCCATCAGGACACCTCCCGCCGCGTCGTCCGAGAGGTCTTCTCGCCGTACATCGCCCGGTCGGCGGGTTCGAGGACGTCCTCGAGACCGGTCACGGTGGAGGAGACGATGCTTCCGCCGACGCTGGCGGTGACGAACAGGCGCTGCCCGTCCACGGACATGGGCTCGACGATGCTGGCGGCCACGGCGCGGACGTGCTCCTGGACCGCGATCCAACACCGCGGGGTGTCCCGGAAGCGGCCGAGCCACAGCGCGAACTCGTCACCGGAGATCCGCACGGCGAGTTGCCCGCGGTGCTGGTGTCGTCGCAGTCGTCGGGCGACCTCGACGAGCACCTGGTCGCCGACGCGGTGCCCGTGGGTGTCGTTGATGGCCTTGAAGTCGTCGAGGTCGACCATCAGCGCGGTCACGCAGTAACCAGGACGAGCCCGCGTCCTGGCGAAGGCGTGTTGCAACCCGGTGCGGTTGCCCAACCCGGTCAGCGGATCGGTGCGCAATTGACGACGCAGCTGCCGCACCCGGAGTCCGGCGGTGAGGAATCCGCCGGAGCTCGCGACGGCGAGCACGGCGTTCGGGTCCAGCGTCATCACGCCACCTCCTGTTCGGTGGCGTCCCACTCACCGGGGTAGAGGTGCGCGGTGTCGGCGTCCCAGGAGCAGCCGCAGGAGCGGCAGCGGAACCGTCCGGCCCGCTCCACGGTCTCGCGGTGGCACAGCGAGCACGAGGGCTTCGGGAAGTGCAGCACCGGCGGACCCTTCCGCCGCGTTGTCTTGCGGGGCATGGTGATTCCCTTCGGTTCGGGTGGGGACCTGCTCACGCCGGGTGCTTGGCGGCTTCGTGGCGAGCGCAGGTCGGTTCTTCATGGCTCCGGCCGTCGTGCGGCCGGAAGTCTCGGGGTCAGCGCGCTGACGGTCCTGAACGGGCGCGCGAGTGTGTACTGTCGCTCGCATGAGCGATGCGAATCCGGCCCGTGCGGTGGAAATCCCCGGTGTGGACGAGATCGTCAACGACCGGTTGGCGGCGGTGCAGGCGGCGTGCCAGGTCACCGGGCCACCGAGCGATTCGAAGGTGGTGCGTCAGTTCGCCGACGAGTTCACCCGCTGGCTCAAGCACGGACACGACCACACCGACCGTCTCCTGAGGCGGCACGTGTTGCTGACCATCACCGCCGGTCGTGCCAACACGGGTACTTCGGACCGGGACGCGGCCAAGCTCGTCAAGATCGCCGACGACCTCTACAGCTACATCGCCTGACACCCGGATCACCTCCTGGCCAGGGCCTGACGGACTTGGGCCAAGGTGAGGCCGGTGGCCTGCATGAGCGACACCGCGTCGGGGTGCGTGCCGGCGTCGATGGCGGCTTGGATCCGCTCGTCGGCGTCCCCGGGATCCTCGGTGAGCGACTGGAGGTGCCTGGCGGACTCGCGCTCGCTGTTGGGTTCCTCGTTGGCCTCTTCGGTCAGAGCGGGGAGCGGCTCGGCGGCCGAGTCGGCGTCCAGGGGAACGTCGACCAGGGGCTGCTCCGCCGGGTTCTCCAGCAGCAGCGCCCGAGCCCGGATCTTCCGCGCCGTCATCATGTAGCCCAGGCCGTGCGTCGGAGCTCCGTCCGGGAACTCCGCGGGCAGGTCCTTCAGGTGCTCCGGCATCGGGTCCCCGGTGTCGATCATGTTGCCGGAACCCTTCTCCGTGATGCGCAGGCCCACGATCGTTCCCGCCTTGACCTGGTCCCGCAGCGCCGTGGAGTTGCCGAGCTGCTTGATCGACGGCACCTGGGTGGCCAGGATCAGGCAGATCCCGAACTTCGCACCCTCCTGCACGATCCGCTCGCACATGCGCACGACGTCGCGGTTGTCGGTCTCGTCGTCGCTCATCAGCAGCTTGTGCGCCTCGTCGATGACCACCGGGATCAGCGGCGTCTCCGGCGAGGGCTCCAGCGATCCGCCACCCTGCCGTTCCACGGCGGGCCGCCGACGCTCCATCAGCCGCAGCACGTAGCGCAGCACCTTGCGAGCTCTGGCCGGGGTATCGGCGAACAGCTTGGTACGACCTCGCCACTGCGGCAGCGACGCACCTCCACCGCCGTCGATCACCAGTGGCAGCACCCGGTCCGACATGCCCGCCTCGGTCAGGATCACGTCGAGCACCTTGGTCTTGCCCGAGCGCGTCACGCCCGAGATCAGCGCGTGCATCGCGCCGGCGCCGGGGTTCCACAGCTTGAACGGCAACGGCTGCCCGTCGGCGGCGACCATGAGCGGGAACTTGCCCGTCGACGGGTCCAGTCCCGGTCCTTGCCACCGGGTCTTCAGCTGCAGCGGATCGCTCGTGAGCACCGTCAGTCGCGCCTTGCGCACCGACTCCCCCGGTATCGCCTCGACGAAGACCCGCCCGTCGGGCAGGTCGAACACGGACAGGATCGACTTCCTGGCCTGCAGGGCCGCGTGCCAGTGCTCGGTGATGGCGAGCTCGAGCTTGGCCTTCCAGCCGTAGGCGAAGGCGGAGATGTCGCTGAGCGTCGAGCCGGGCAGGGCCTTGCCGCTGGCGGCGATGTGCTCGTCCCACAGCCGGATCCGCCTGTCCGCGGTTCCCGGAGCCACCGGCAGAGCCTCGGGTGGCGGTGCAGGTGCGGCCAGTTCGGCGGTCACGTCCGGGTCCGGTTCGGAGTGCCGCACCCAGTAGGGCACCGAGAGAGCGCAGCCGCAGGCCCACAGCA
The DNA here is from genome assembly GCF_014137975.1 of Halosaccharopolyspora lacisalsi. Classification (GTDB taxonomy): domain Bacteria; phylum Actinomycetota; class Actinomycetes; order Mycobacteriales; family Pseudonocardiaceae; genus Halosaccharopolyspora; species Halosaccharopolyspora lacisalsi. Next base: position 288,074 of record NZ_JACGWZ010000003.1, read on the forward strand.
GACTCGCCGTGATGCCATCGGCGCCGACCAGACCCAACCCTGCCTGGAAGCTCGCGGATCCTGCAGCGGCGATACCCGCGTACAGCCGGTCCCAGCGGGACGCGCGCTTGTGGGCGTGACCGTAGGTACCTGCCGTGGCGGCCCAGCCAGCGGCGACCGGGATCAGCGCCGCGGGACCGGTCAGAGCGGCCGATGCCGCCCCGACGGCGTGCGTGCCGCCGATTCCCGCCAGTGGCAGCGCCTGTCGACGCCACCGCTTTCCGAGCCGCATCGCCTCCTGGCGCGCCTGGAGCATCGTGTCCGAGCTGGTCGGTTCGGGAGCCGGTTCCGCGACCTCGGCGTCCGGCTTCAGTGGGGTCTTGGTGGTCATGGAGCCTCCTGAGCTGTCCGGGTCCGCGCCCCGCCCCGACGACCGCCGGGGCGGGACACGCACCCGCCAGATCAGTACTGGTCGTACCAGGACTTCGCGGCGATGTTGCCGCTTCCGCCCGCGCCGGCCACGGCGTCGGCGACGGGGGCGTGACGGGACTCGACGTGCTTGTGGAGGCCGTCCGCCATCGGCGCGGCGGAGTCGAGCGCGTCGGCCAGCTCGTTGATCTGGCCGAGCGTTTCCGAGTCCAGGCTGTTGGCGGTGAGCATGTCGCCGAGGTTCTGCACTTCCTCGTGCGCCCGGTTGAGCAGCTTCGCCAGCGTCGCCAGGGTGCTGACGGTGTCGGTGTAGCCCTCACCGGTACCGGCGAGGTCGGAACCGCCGTTGGCGGGGACGAGTTCGGACATGGTCGTGATCTCCTTCGGTCGGGTTTCTTCCTGCACGTCAGCGCGTTCGGCGTTGACGTAGATCCGTGAGGGCCGGCTGTCGTCCTGCCCGGAGGCCTTGGTGTCTTCCGTGGCGCTGCGCTGCTCGTGCTCCCGCTGCTTCTTCCGTCGTTCGTGCCGCAATCTCGCGCACAGCACGCACAGCACCCAGCCGGGTTCGGTGGCGGTGGTCCCGCACTCCACGCAGCGCGGGCTCTGTCCGGCCGTCCACGTCCGGGTGTGTTCGCGAGATCGCCTGCTGCGGTCTCCGGCCTCGGCTCGCTCGGTGGGCTCGTCCTCGTCGGGAGTCGAGGACCGCTCGAAAGACGGGGTGGGCACGCAGTCCGGGCACACTCGGCCGTGCTCGTCGACGAGGACGACCTGATCGACCGGCACGTAGCCGCCGCAGCGTTCGCACCGCTCGGTCTCGATCCACTCCCGGTGAGTGCGCCACTGCGTCCAGGTCTCGCGGTAGGTCCACCGGAGTCGGAGACCGGCACGGCCGACCTTGTACCCACCACGGGCGCCGGAGATCGCCCCGGTGACAGCGCCCGCGACACCCGCGGTCAGTGCCGCGGTGGCTGCGGCGACGATCCAGCCGGTGGCGTAGGCCCACCACAACGGATTGCGCGGTCCGGTGGCCTTGGCGTCGTCGAGGCGCTGTTGCCACGCCTCGGAACGCTCCTGACGAGCCCGCTGACGGGCCGCGCCCCGCTCCTCCGCCCGGTGGCGAGCCTCGGCCCACGCCGCAGCGGAACGCCGCTTGGACTTCTCCCAGCCGCGGACGATCATGGCGGAGGCCGCCATCGCGATGATCAGGTCGATACCCACGTCAGCCCCCGATCAGCTTGCCGATGCTGTTGCTGGCGACCTGGGCGATGGCGTCGGACAAGCCGCTTCCCGCGGTGGCCAGCGGACCGACGGCGGCCAGGAACAGCAGGGGCAGCACGATCAGACCGATCATGGCTGGCTTGTCGGCCTTGCGGTCCACGGCGATGTCGTAGACGACGATCACGCTGACGATCAGGGCGACGACACCGACGATCAGAGCTCCGTTGGCGTTGAGGATCCGTCCGATCAGGCCGGAAACATCTGTCACCCGTGCGGCGGCCCAGGCACCGAGGCCGGTGTTGGCCAGGCTCGCCCCAGCGATGAGACCCAGGGCTGCGCGCAGCCACCACGGGGTCCTCGACCGCTTCCGGAGGACGAACAGCAGACCGAACGCGGTCAGTGCGATTGCGAAGTTCATGGAAATCTCCTTGTCAGACCGCGAACACGACGATCAGGACAGTGATCAGGGCAGCGACGGCGAGTCGGGCCGGGCGGCCGACCACCCACAGCACCCCGTAGCCGGCGGCCGTCAGCGCCAGCGACACGTAGCCGAACCACACCCCGGCCGTGCGCAGGGCCGGGATATCTCCGGCCCACTCCGCGCGCTGGGCGCGGATGTGGATGTCGCGCAGAGCCGGAGGGCGAGAGCGCCACACCGACCCGTCGACGACTCGCGTAGCCGTTTCGCGTGCCTCGGCGGCCCAGACCGTCGCCGCCGCACGCCAGCCCTTCGCGGTCTCTGACGAGTCCTCAGTGCTCCGGAGTTCCTTCGAGGAACCACTGTCCGTGTTCTGCTCCGAGGTCGTGCCGGGGAACGGGACAACCTCCCCGGAGCCGTCCGCACCGGGCGGTCCGGGGCTCGCCTCGCGCGCGCGTGCGCGATCGCGCTCGGGCTCGTGTTCGCGTGCCCCATTGGGAGCTGACTGCGGGCTTTCCGCCGACTCCTTACCGGAGGTGCTCCAGGGGTCGGGGATGGGCATCACCGTTCACCTCCCTCGGTGTTGATGCGGTGTGCTTCCTCGCTCAGGTACCGCGCGTAGTGCTCGTAGAGCCGGTCGCGTTCCGTGTCGGGAAGATGGGCGATCGCGCCACGCAGGCACATCAGGGCCGCGCCCAGGCGAGCCAGGTCGGTACCGACCTGGGTGAGCTTGTGCTCGTACAGCGCGGTGCTGGCCTCGCCCAGCTCGACCTGGGCCAGCACGCGCCGGACGTGGTTCGCCACTTCGTCGTAGTGAGCCCGAGCCACCCTCGCCGGAGTGCGGGAATGCGCTGTCGCGCTGACCAATGCGTCCTGCGCAGCCCTGTACCGTTCGACCGGCGTCGTGGCCCTGCGTGCGCGGTCCGCGTGGTGCGCGGCTCGACGACGGGTCGAGCGCACCTTCTTGGGCTCACGCTTGGTCGTGGCCATCCTCGGTTCCCTCCTCCTCGTCGAGTTCGCCGCGCTCGCGCATCGCGTCGAGCTCGACCTGGTCGATGCACTGCCAGATGTCCATCTGCTCGTCGGGCTGCCAGAGGTCTTCGCAGCGCCATGCGCTCTCGGAGACCGGTCGAGATCCGTTCTGCCCGCGCCGGGTGCGCAGGTGCCGTGCGGCCCGGTTCACCGGATCGGGAGAGTGCTGCTCGCTCATGCCGCCTCACTCCCCTTGATCACGTCGCGCAGGCGGGCGGCGTGCCGCTTGTCGCAGCCCAGGAACCGGGCGATCGCACTGGCCGAGGCACTGGACAGCTCACCGGAATCCAGCGCGGCCAACACCTGGTCGTGGCCCCGCAGCGCGGGCTGGTGATCTCCCCGGGAAGCGATCGCCGTGGTCTTGGCGGTGGTGGCCACCGAGATCCAGGCCAGGACGTCGAGCACGTACGGCAGCGCGAACACACCGGTCGCCACCAGCACCGGGCCGAGCGTGTGGATGACCAGCACCATCAGTGCCGTGCCGACCGAGGACCACGCGCCGGTCCACAGGACGGTGATCAGTCCCGCGACCGACGGACCGGCGTTGAGGACCGCGACCAGGGCGAACAGTCCGATCTCCACCCTGGTGAACATCCGCTTGGCTTGATCCGGCAGTGCCACGCCGCGTGCCGAGGCCACGGTGCGCACCAGCAGGGAGGCGAACAGCACCAGTCCCAGGGCCGGGTCCGCGCCGTAGGCCAGCCAGTAGGCGATCTGGTCCGCGGTCCAGCCCATGACCGTGGCGATCGTGGTCTGGGCCGCTGACGAGGAAATGCTCACGCCGAGCGCGATCCCGGTGAACGACATGGCCAGCGCGACGGCCCGCACGCGGCGGTTGGCGTACGCCTCGGCGTACGGGTCGGACGCCAACCGCTCGCGCTCGGCCGCCACCTGATTGCGCCTCCGGCGGCGGATCACTCCCCGGTCGGGCACGTCGGCCAACTGCTCGGCCTCGGCCGACCGGTCCCGGCTGCGTCGCACCCGGCCGGTCAATCCCGCAGCGCGGTAGCGCCGCGCCCGTCGCCGGCGAGCAGCCACTGCGTCGGTCAGCCGCCCCGGCCGGTTGCGGCCGGTTTCGCCCGTCTGCTCCGGGGTCGGCTCGGCCGGGTGTTGTCCCTGGTTTTCGCCCCCAGAGCCCGCCGCCTCGCAGGAGGGCTCCGGCTCGGTCGGGACCGATTCGTTCGCGATGGCCGACTCGGGTGCGTACAGCTGCCCCTCACCGCACCGCAGCAACCGCGTGCCGTGGAGGTCCACCACGTCCGACTCGAGATACGCGGTCATGCTGCACGCTCCGTTCCGGACGCACCGGTGGCCCGCATCTCGCGGCGCTCCTGGGTGGTGGTGCCGCCCCAGATTCCTTGATCACCGTTGTGCAGGGCGAAGTTCAGGCACGCCTCGCGGATCTCGCAGCCGGCGCAGATCTCCTTGGCTCGGGCCACCTCCTGGCTCGTCGTGCTCGAAACCGGGAAGAACAGCTCCGGGTCGGATTCCGCGCAGACCGGGTGACCACCGAAGTTGAAACCGTCCAGGTGGGTCAGCAGCCGGTACAAGGCGCTGGTGCGGGTCAAACGCTGCTGCGACGTCATCACGCGACCTCCTTCCGGTCGAACCGGGAGAACGCACCGCCGAGCGCGGCGTTGAGGCGCCCGCAGACGATCTCCACGGCTTCCTTGGCCACCTCGGTGTCCGGCTCGGACGCGGCGCGGTAGGCGGGCTCGGGCAGACCGTCCTCCGGCATCGGCACCCGGAACTTCAGAACCGAGCTCGCCACCGGGCGGTCATTGGCTTCCTCGTCGAACCAGGGGTCTCCCTCACGCCACCCGGTCCAGCTGCCGCGCAGCCCGCGGGCGACCTCACGGGGCACGCCGGACGCGACCTCGACCGTGATCGCCAGGCAGTGCTCGAAGTCCCAGCCGACGCTCGTGCTGAGCACGCGCGGGTGCGCGGTCACGTAGGCAGGGCTCATCACCGGTGACTGGGCCACGCGCCACGCCGCAGCGGCGAACTCCAGCGGGTCACCGGTCGGCCAGTCGTCGATGTCGAGGAACGACGCGAGGTTGCGGCGCAGGTAGGCGCCGTAGCGGGACTCACCGTCGCTCGCGTGGTCCCGGTCGTACTGGTCGTCGGGGGTGAAAACGACGTAGGTGGACACAGGTGTCTCCGATCGGTCGTCGGTACTGGGGTGGAGAGCTCGGGGCGGTGGGTGCTTGGCGGCTTCGACCGCCCCGAGCCGGACGGGTCAGCTCGAGCGGATCGGCTCGGCCGGCCTGTAACCCGAGTCGCTCACGACCGGGCACAGCGGTTCGCCGTCGTGGTGGCTGTACTGCGGCGCACCGTCGGCGCGCATCTGCGGCGTGATCGAGCGCGGCGGCTTGTTCAGGGCTTCCTCGCCGCACTCGGGGCAGATCAGCTTTCCGGGCATCGCTTCTCTCCTTGAAGTTGATCGGTCGGGGTGGAGGACTCGGGGTGGTGAGTGCTTGGCGGCTTCGGCCACCCCGAGCGGGTCAGATGTCGTCGGCGAGTTCTCCGGCGCAGTGCGAGCAGAGGTAGCGGTGGATGTTCTGCTCGCCGATCTCGCGCGCGTACGGGTCGAGCTGCAACTCACCTCGTCCCAGGCAGGATCGCCGCTGCTCGGAGCACCGAGCCTCGTTCGGCAGCTGCCAGGAGGCGGCGGATTCCCGCTGGTCGGACTCACGCTCGGTGCGAGACACTGGTGGTACTCCTTCCGGTTTGGTGATCGGTCGGGGTGGAGGACTCGGGGCGGTGGGTGCTTGGCGGCTTCGGCCGCCCCGAGTTCCGGTCGGCGTGCTGGGGATGGCAGTCCGGACAGCGCCTCCAGCGGCCGTCGGAACGCTCGATCGTCCGGCTGGGCTCGTCGCACTGTCCGCACCACGACGGGCGCTGGTCCCGAGCGCCGTCGGCGGCCGACGGAAGATCGTCCAGCCGAGACGTGAGCACGGCCGCCGGTGACTTCACGCCCTCCGGGTTGGCGCTCAAGTGCTCGGCGAGCCGCTGTGCCGACCATCCGGCGGCCAGGGCCTCGACCACCTTCGGTGCCAGCCGTCGGCGCTGGGTCGGAGTCAACGGCCAGGCGCTCCCGAGCCGATCCAGCACCGCGTCGATGTCCGCCGAAGGCTCCCCCTCCTCCTTGTCGAACCCATCCGACTGCGAGCGCTCGTCCTCGCGCGCGCCGGAGGAGGGGTCGAGGACGGTTCCAGGGAGGTTCGGGTGGCGCAGCTGTGCCGCCCCTGGGGTGGCGGGATCGTGCCGGGGCTGGGGTGGCGTGGCTGTGCCACCGGTGGCGTTCTGCCGGGGGTGGCGATTCGCCGGGGGTGTGGACGACTCCCGATCCATCAGGACGGCGTACCGGTTGGACTTCCGGCCGCCCTCCTTCTCCACCCGCAGGTGCCCCTCGTCGGTCAGTCGCCGGATCACGCGTTGCACGGTCCGCTCGTCCAGACGGGTCTTGCGCGCCAGAGTCCGCACCGAGGGAAAGGCGTCCGTACCGTCGTCCGAAGCGTTGTCCGCGATCGCTAGCAACATCAGCAGCTCCGTTCCCTTCGTCGGCGAGCGTTCCCAGACCCAGGTCATGACCTTTCCGCTCATGCGCTATCCCAGCCCGACCGCGAGACTGGCGGCGATCGCGACGAGGACCAGGCCGGCGACCAGCCAGTTCGTGGCCATCCGCAGGTTCCGGAACTTGCCGAGCACCACCTGCGAGGCGTTCTGCAACCGGGCGGCCTGCCAGTGCGCCGCGGACCGCGCCTCGTCCTCGAACTCGGTGACGATCGCCTCGGTCGTCTTGAGCCGGTAGCGCAGGAACGCCGCACCGGCGATCTTCGGCCGCACCACCCTCAGCAGGTAGAACACCGACACCGCCAGCGGCAGCGCCGCGGCGCCGAACGCGATCCTCGCCGGGACCGGAAGCGGTCCGCGGGTAGCCACGGCGACCACGACGCCGAGCCCGGTGCCGATCAGCGCCAGCAGCGTGCTCGACTTGCTGTCGACCCGCGTCAGCTCGCCGCGCACCTGGTCGTGCATCGTCCTGATCAGTTCGGCGCTGATCTGCGCGTCCTCGGTCGGCTTCGTCATCTCAGGCCGCCCCCTCGGTCGCGAAGTCGGCGGCGTCGACCTCTCCGCCGTGCTCGTAGGCGGCCTCGACCATCTCGTCGATGGCCTTCGCCGGGACGATCAAGCGCCCGCGGATCCGCACCGCCGGGAACTCCCCGGCCGCGATCGCCCGGTACAGGGTCATCGTGGACATCTGGAACATCCGCGCGACCTGGGCGACGTTGTAGAAGCGGGGAACCTCCTCCCGCACCACGTCAGATGACTGGAATTTCCGCATCGTCAGCTCCGATCGACTGGTTCAACTATATGCACATGGTGCACATGGTGCACATTGCTTGTCAACGCCGGCTCTGCCGGCTTGTTTCCAGGTGTGGTCAACTAGAGGGGAGAGCGGGTGAGCCGAATCAGGGAGACCGCATTTGACCTCGAACGACGGGCAACCCAAGTACAAGCGCGTCGCCGCCGAGCTGCGCGAGCAGATCACTCGCGGCACGCTGCCCGTCGGCGCCGAGCTTCCCTCGACCAGCCGCCTCATGGAGAGGTTCGACGTCTCGGTCACCGTCGTGCGGGCAGCCGTCAAGGAGCTCCGCAACGAGGGGCTGGTGGTCGGTCAGCCCGGCAAGGGCGTCTACGTGCGAAGCGAACCGGCACCGGAAGCCCCGAGCAGCGAATACCTCGAGATCAAGCAGCAGATCGATTCCCTGCGCACCGCTCTCGACCAAGCGGTTGGTCAGCTCGATCAGCGGCTGTCCCGTTTGGAGAGCCAGGCTCGCGACGAGGGCTGACCGAGTTCGCGACCTCTTCGAGCCGACCGTGGAAGCCGGACACCCACTCCTCGAAGTCGGCACGCAGCTGTTCCAGCTCGGCAGCCAGTTCTCGCCTCTCCCCATCCGTCATCGGCACTCCGACCTCCTCCTGTCCTTTCCTTGTCGCCTCGGTTAAGTTCGACATCACCAAGCATCCCCAGCAGCAACACCGGACAACAGGGCGCACTCGGGGGCACACTCGTACACTCGGGACACATTCCGGGGGTGAACGGCGTTGGCGGGCAACGAACACCTGGCGAAGGTCATGCGCGAGGCCGCCTTCCTGGCACGCGACGGTTCGATCGGCAAGAAGGTCTTCGCCCGTGCCGTGACCAGGGAGGCGCGCAGCCAGGGAATCGAGCGGGAGTACAGCCACACCTACGTCACCCGCTGGCTCAACGGTGTGGTTCCTCGCGACGCGCAGACCTGCGGGTTCATCGTCAGCGCACTCGCCCGAAAGCTCGGTCGCCGCGTCGATGCCGAGGAAGTGGGCTTCGGGGACTCGTCCCCACTACCCGCGGACTTGGGGCTTCAGTACCCGGAGACGGCGGAGGAGAGCGTCGCCGTGGTCTCCCGCCTGTGGCGGGCCGACCTTCACGACGCCGAAGCGCTGGTGACGGCAGGGACGAACGTCGCGGCCTGGAACGAAGCCTCGTTGAACTGGCTCGTCGGGACGCCATCGGGGTTGATCACTCCGTCCTCCGCGAGCCGGCGGGTCGGACTCGCCGACATCGAACGCATCCGCACCACCACGGACCTGTTCGGCCAGCTCGACAACCAGTACGGGGGCGGACACGCTCGCCACTCGCTGATCCAGTTCCTGCGCAGCGATCTACCCCCGCTGTTACGTGGGAGCTACACCGAGGAGACGGGCAGGTCCCTGTTCGCCACAGCCGCGGAGTCCACGCTGCTCGCGGCCTGGATGTCCTACGACTCCGGCGTGCACGGGATGGCTCAGCGGTACTTCATCCAGGCTCTCGCGCTCGCCCAGGAAGGCGGGGCCACCCTGCTCGCGGGCAGCATCCTCGACGCCATGAGTCACCAGGCGACCTACCTCGGTCGTTTCCGCGAGGCGGCGAACCTGGCACGGGCTGCTCGGATGGGAACCGCTTCGCAGGCCACGCCCACGTTGACCGCGCACTTCTACGCGATGGAGGCACGTGCTCACGCTCGTCTCGGCGAGACCAGCGACTGCGACACCGCGCTGTCGGCCGCTGTCAGCGAGTTCGAACGACGACAGCCCGGCGAGGGGCCGGACTTCCTGGACTACTTCGACGACGCCGAGCTCGCCGCCGAGTTCGGCCACTGCAACCGCGATCTCGGGCGCGCCACGCACGCCACCACCTACGCCACCCAGTCCCTCGGCGAGGCCAACGGCGAGTACCTGCGCAGCGACTTCTTCGCCACGATGGTGCTGGCCGATGCCTACCTCGACCAGGGCGAGGACGAGCACGCCTGCCAGGTCGCGCTGAAGGCCATCGACATCGGCCAGCAGCTCAAGTCCGCCCGTTGCGCGGTCTACGTCGACGAGTTCCGCCAGCGCCTGACCACGCTCGGCACCAGCACCGTCGCCCGCGACTTCCGGGAGCAGGCCGAGACCATGCCGCTCTGGCGCCCGGAGAGCGCTCAGTAAGGTCCTGTGCGCGGTGTTTTGCGAGCTCACTCGTGTTTGACCCGAAGGATGTTTCGCTGCCCGGGTTGCCACGGAGCTCTGACTGAGTAGATCCACGGTGTTGCTACTCGGTTGCGGTTCGGTATCGTTCGCGCGGCTTCGGCCGGAGCGACCGCGCCGGGCCGAACATGCGTACTGGAGGGAATGTGCCCGGAACTGGGGATCGTCCGACGGTGGTGGATCCGGACGAGACGGAGTACCTGCCGGGGCAGGTGTATCTGGCTGCTCGCCCGGACGAGAGCACCGGCGGGCTGATGTTGGAGATCCGCGAGGCGGACCAGCAACTGGTGGTGCTTGCCTACTCCTCGTTGGAGCGCTTCGTGGAGGGGTGTGGTCCGGATCAGCCGTGGATCCTGATTCCGACCACGCGGTTGACCGAGCTCGCCACGGAGAAGGCCGGCGGCGGGGGACGGCTGCCGAGTTTCCGGTTCGGCGTGATGCTGGATGAATCGTTGCCACCTGAGCTGCGGGGCACGGCCGGCGGGTGGGCCGACGAGGAAGCTCATTGGGATGAAGACGAGTCCGAGGAGTCCGAGGACTGGGCGATCGTGCACCTGGCCGCACAACCGTTCCGCGACGGCGACGAGCAGGCAAACCTGGAGTTGCAACCCATGCCCGGCGACCGACTGGCCGTGATGGCCTACACCTCGACGGCGGCCGTGGAGGCCGGATGTGGCCCTCAGCAGGCGTCGGTGCCGGTTCCGGCCGGGCTGTTGAGCGAGGTTCGCCAGCAGGCGGGTGCCCACACGATCTGTCTGGACACACCGCTGCCACCGCACCTGCGCCACGGGACTAACGAGGGGAACTGGAACGATGACTAGCGCTGGGGACGGCATCGAGGCCGATCACGAGAAGCTGCGGTCCATGGCCAGCGACTTGCGCAGCAGCACGGACAAGCTGACCAATGCAGCGCAGACAGTGCCTCCCGCACCGAAGGTGAGTACCTCGGCGGAGCAGGTCGGCCACACCCTCTCGGAGATCACAAAAACGGCCGCCGGTCTCATCGCCGGAGTCGAGGACACTGCGGGCAAGATCGACTCCAGCGACGGCAGCTACGGCCAGGTCGACAACACCAACGCCGAGGAGCTGCAGCGCCAGGCCAAGGAGCTCGGCCCGGACTGAGTTCGCCGCGTGGCAAGCATCTTCCGAACGAGCGCAGGCATTCTCCACAGCAGCAGGAAGGAACTGGGGCGATGGCAGGCGAGCTGAACACCGAGGTGCTGGACGATCCGGACTCGTGCCGGACCACCGCCGACTGGCTGGGCCAGGTCAAACCCGGGGTGACCCACATCGGTGACACCGTCTACGGGCAGCGCGGTGCCTCGGAAGGCTTTTGGCAGGGCACGGCCGGCAATGCCGCACGCCAGACCCTGACCTACCAGGGCAAGGACGCCGACACCTTGGAAGGGCTCGTCGGGCAGGTCAAAACCGCCCTGGAGACCTTCGCCGGCGAGATCGACACCGTGAACCAGCGGATGCACCAGGCCCGCACCGTGGCCCGCGACGGGAAACTCATCGTCACCTCGACCGCGATCCTGCCACCCGGCCCCGCCCCCAAGGGCGCGGGGACCGAGAACCTGCCGCCCGGGCCGATGGGACAGCAGATCGAAACTCACCAGTCGCAAGCTTCCCAGGCCGCCATCGCCGCACACGAAGCGAAGAAACGCGCCTTCGCGGAGGCCCGCACCACGGTCGAAGACGCCCGCACCAAGCAGGAAGAGGCCCACAAGGCCCTGGACAAGGCAATGAAGGACCCGCTCGCCACGGTCAAGACCACCAAGACCTACTCCATGATGGTCGTCAGCGGGGGTTTGAGCAGTATCAAGGGTGCCCACGAGGAAGCAGGGCGGCTCTTCGAGAGGGCCAGCCGGCTGGACTCCGCTGCCTCAACCATTCAAGCTCGAGCAGCGCAAAAGACCGGAAACCTCAGCCAGATCGGCAAGAACGCCGCCGCCGAAGGCGAGAATCTCGCCAACAAGGCTCATGCGAAAGCCACCAACGCCAGCAAGTTTCACGGTCCTCTTGGATCGAAGGGCCGGGGCATCGTTGCCGCTGATCCTAGTCGCTGGGTCAAGAGCAGCTCGAAATTCGCCAAGTTCGGATCGAAAGCACTGCGCGGCGTCCCGTTCGTAGGCACCACTTTCACTGTGGTTTCCGGTGGCGTTGATGTTGCCATGGGCAAGGACGTCGGCGAAGCCGTCGAGGACACCGGTGCCAATCTCGCCGGAGGCGCTGCTGGTGGCTGGGCCGGTGCGGCCGTCGGCACCATGATTTGCCCCGGAGTGGGGACCGTGATCGGCGGCGTCGTCGGGGGTATTGGAGGCGGCCTCCTCGCCAGCTGGGGCGCGAACGCTGCCACCGGGGAGTGAGCCATGCTGCTCGCTGACTCGTTGGTGATCCACAGTAGGAGGTTGGCGTGACGGACAGGATCTTTCTGGCAGCTTCCGAGTTGCCCCCCAAACCAGACCCGATATCGGGCGAACCTCGGCCACCCCGCGCCCCGGGGTTCAACAAGGAGGACAAACCTCCCAAGGACCAGGACCGCGACCGGGACCAGAGCATCCGCCGCATGCCGACACCGCCAGAGGGCGAGGGGCGCATGCTGGAGTGGTATCGCCACAGCCAGCGCAATGCCATCTTCAGTGGACTGCTCGCATACGCCTTCATCGTGATCGGCGTCACCCTCATGCAGGGCTTCAACCTCACATGGATGACCTTCTGGTGGACGTGGCCCGCGATGGCCTTGGGGGCCCTCGGCGTGTATTCGTCCTTTCGATCGGTCGAATGCGCGGTGGGAGCCGAGTGGATCAAGGTCGGCAAGATGTGGGTACGCCTGTACGAACTCACCGAGATCAAGGCGCGGCATCGCAGTCACTCGATCCACCTGGACTTCAAAGACAGCTCCGGACGCGAACTCACGATCAAGTCCGACGACATCCAGGAAGACCGCGACATGTGGGACCTCGTCTACAACGGCATCCTGCACTCCGTCATCGCCGGAGACGCCAAAACCAACGGCCTGGTCCACAGCGCGTTCAAAGTGCCGCGCCCCGAAGGCTGGCAAGGGTGACACGGCAGAGGGGTTCTTTTGCGCTTCCCCGGGAGCCGTGGCTGCACCGTCGCCTGCGCGGCTCGGCGCAATGACCACACACCTTCCGCCACGTCCGGATGCCACGAGCGGCCAGCCGCGCCCTCCGACGGCTCCGGTGATACTCGGTGTTCCTGCACAGCTCACGACCAGAGCTGGCAAGGGCGACGAATCTCCTGAAGGTCGTGGCCCGGCGCTGGAAGTGTATGGCGCGGACCGCGTGGCCGTGCTCGGTGCTGCCAGCATTCTGACGGTGGTCTACGTGGTTTCGCTGCGGTCCTCCGAGGGGAATTGGACCTGGCTGGAGGATCCGGTGCACTGGACCCTCATGGCTCTGATCTTCGTCATCACCGTCGTCCGGGACTGGACGACCCGGCTGGTGGCCGGTTCGGACTGGCTGCGGGTGAATCGGCGCTGGGTGGACACCTACGCATTGACCGACATCACCCTCCGCGGTGTTGTGTTCGGCTGGATGCTGCGCCTCCGAGACAACGAGGGGCGCAGGGTCCGCACCTCCATGACCACCATCGAAGCCAACCGGCAGCTGTGGGCGCTGGCCTACACCGGGATGGCCCACTCGGTGCACCACGGCGCCCGGATCAACAATCTCGCCGCGGGGATGCTGCGCTTGCGTCCCGGCCTGGAGTCGCTGCGCCGCGAGGTGTATCGCCCCACGGTGCCGACCAAGAGCGCCGGGACGCTTCTGCTCGTGATCGCCGCCGTGTTCGCCGCGATCTCCCTCTTCCGCCCCGAACTGCTCGGCCCGGCTCTGGCCGTCCTCGCCGCCGCCGTCCTACTCGTCGGGGCGGGCATCGGGACCGTGCTGGTCATGGCGCGTCGCCGGGAGGACGCCCTCGATGCCCAGACGTTCGACACGCCGGACCACCACGAGTAGACCGCAGAACACTCAGTAGGGTGCCCAGTCGCGGCGGTCGGCGCCCGTGCGCAGCGTGTTGAGGCGCTTGTGGACCTCGTCGGCGCTGCGCTGGTCATGCTGGGCCTTCTGGCTCAGCCACAGCGTCATCAGGGTCTCGCGGATGTCGGCCAGCTTCGGGTAGTCCGGCCAGGTCAGCAGGTCGTAGCCGTAGACCTCGACGAAGGTCCGGTATTCCTGCTCGGTGTGCCAGCCGAACCGCTCGTAGTACATCGCGGTCTGCACCAGGTCCCACTCACGCGGCCCGGTCGCGAAGCCGTCGAGGTCGATCAGTACGGGCTCGCCGGTGCTGGATCGGATCACGTTGCCAATACTGGCGTCACCGTGCACGGCACCGCGAGACAGCGCGAAGTCCAGCTCGCCCCACTGTCGGCGGGCGCTGTTCACCCGCTGTTCGAGGTAGGCGAAATCCGCAGCGTTCAGGCCGGCATGGGCCAACCGCAGCCGGTACTCGGCACGGGCGAACGGGTCGAGCTCGGGCAACTCCAGCGGCGGCTCCTCAAGCTCGTGCAGCCACCGGATCAGCCGGGCGACTTCTTCGAGTGGGGCGAACTCCTCTTCGTCGGAGACCGACTCCCAGAAAGTCACCACGCGCCCGTCGACCACCACCGGCTGCTCGATGCCCAGTGCGCGCGTGGCCGGGTAGCCGCAGTCCTCCAGCCACCGCGCCACCGCGACCTCTCGCCGCGCGGCCTCGGCATAGCTAGCCGTGCGCGCGATCCGCGCGATTACCGGCTCCCGCAGCCGGAACACCGCGTTCTCCCCGATCCGGATCAGCTCAGCGCCCGCCGCGTCCAGCCCAGCAGCTGCACAAGCCGCCGTCAGCGCACCACTCGCCGCCTCCGCATCAAGGGCCTTGGCTTCCGTAGCCTCCGGGATTTCCGCCATACGGCGAGCGTATCGCTCGGCCGCACCGAAGCCACGCTCACGACCGGGAGATCTTCGTCGAGGCCCAAGAGCGACCCGACAGCAATCCCAGCATTCCTGCATTCTGTTCTATTTGAACGATAAGTTCATCATGCCTCTGTATTTTCGATAAAATTTACTTCGGCACAACCGGATCGAATGAAATTAAATACAGTTCGAGAGTATTCGATCAACCAAGGACCGCGAAAGACAACAGCAAAACTTGTTATTTAGGTCACATATTACATCGTAGGATCATCCATTTGGCCGTCGCGGCACTCGACAAGCAGTTCGTATCGTGCATTGCTATGCGAGCAGAAACCAAGAGGCGCATCGCCCGCTACTGGGGGTACATCCTCCTCGTCGTGCTCTACTTCGCTTGGTTCCGCATAAACGCGGACCCAGTCATCTTGATAATAATGTCACTTGCACTTGTCGTGTACTTCCTATTCCAGGCTCCGGCTCCATGCTGCGCCCTAAATCGGGATGGAGTATCATTTTGCAAGAATAACGCCAGGGGGCTGCTTCGGGGTTGCCATCTTGAAGCCCACAAATGGGAGAACGCGAAGGTGTTGGCAAGCCGCCAGAGCTGGGCTAGGTTTGGCCGTGGAGTTTTCCGGAAGTTCAGTGGGGGAGCTACGACGATATCGGCATTCGCCGGAGTTGTATCAGCTGTGGCAGCAGTGATCTCCCTGGTGATGTAACCGTAGTTCGCCCAACGATTCGTGTTCACGCCGTCATCGTGACGAAGGTGGTGAGCGGCTCGCCGTCGGGCTGGCGGACGTCGAGCTCGTAGTCGAGGACCTCGCCGGGTGTCGCGGCCGTCGCGGCGGACGGCGGCGAGTAGGCGGTGGAGGTGGTCGGGGTTGTTCGGGTCGGCTTCGGCGGTGAAGGTGCGGACCAGCTCGCCGAGGTAGTGGACCTCGCACTGAAAGAGCGTCGGACCGCTGTGGGGAGGCTGCTTGGTCTCGTGGTTCTCAGTCGTTGAAGAGACAGCCAGCTCAGACTCCTCTGCTTGCTCCATCGTCGTGTCCGCATCAACGTCCACTTCCTCAGTTATTACGGTGACTACGCGGGATCACTGCTTCCCGCGGACAGCGCGACTTCCAGTCAAACCGTCCTCGGACAGGCTCAGCTGGCCACCAGTCATGACGAGGCGATGAAGACAGCGCGTTCGATCGTGGATTCCGCCGCGTTCAACGTCCGCCGGTTTCTCGGTCGCCGTGAGCTGCACGAACCCTACGAGCGGTTGAGAGCAGAGGTGAAGAGCGCTGCTGCCCGCGAGGAGCTCATGGCTGCCGAAGGTAACTTTCGCCGTAGCGCCTGGGAGGTACTCGACACGCAGCTGCCCGAGTGGCTTCAACTGGCAGGGCGTCACCGGCGTCCGCCGAGCAATGCTGGCAATGCCGTCATCAGCTACATCAACGGTCTGGTCTACGCGCGTGTGCTCAGCGTGCTTCGGCTGACTCCTTTGCACACCGGGGTGGCCTTCCTGCACAGCAGCACGGAGCGGCACCGCCACTCGCTGGCGCTCGATCTCGCCGAGCTGTTCAAGCCGTTGTTCGCCGAGCGAATCTTGCTGCGGCTGGCCGGGCGCAGCCAGCTCAAACCTCAGCACTTCGACACCGACGCGCACGAAGCCATGCTCAGTGACTCCGGCCGGAAGCTGATCATTCAGACCGTCCGTGATGAGCTGGGAGCGACCATCAGTCATCGCACGCTGAAGCGGAAGGTCAGCTACGACGAGCTCATGTATCTCGACGCGCTCGCGCTCACCCGGCGGTGCTTGGAAGGGGAGGCGTACAAACCTTTTCGGGTGTGGTGGTGAGCGTGTACACCATCCTCGTCTACGACACGCTCAGCGAGCGCAATGCCGGAGTCCTGCGCACCTGCCGCAAGTACCTGCACCACATGCAGCGCAGTGTATTTGAGGGTGACCTCAGCTCCGCTCAGCTCGTCCGGCTCCGCGCCGACATCGGGGCGCACATCGACGCCAGCTACGACCACGTCCTCGTCTACACTTTCCCGCCCGGTGCTGCGCCGGAACGGCAGTCTTGGGGTGTCGCCGACGATCGCCCTCATGACATCCTGTAGTGCGATCTTCAGCGAGTCCCGGCGTCGCGACGTCAGACTCTCGGACCGCTGCGCACGATCTGCTGTTTGACAAGATCACACCAGCAATGACCAGCGGTTTTACTCTCGGGTTCGCACTGTCCCTACGAGGGATCGCAACGAGGCGGGCGCGGCGATGCGCGACGCCTTCTCCTCGGCGAGTTCGCACTGTCCCTACGAGGGATCGCAACCAGGCGGTGGCGTAGGTATTCCTGTCGCTTGGCGGTCCGCACTGTCCCTACGAGGGATCGCAACGCGTAGTTCTGGTCGATGATGCGGGGGTTGTCCATGTCCGCACTGTCCCTACGAGGGATCGCAACGGTGCCTGGCGTGCTTGAGGTTGTATTGCACGTCCTCGAGTCCGCACTGTCCCTACGAGGGATCGCAACCGGCCCGAGCGGATGGATCAGCCCGGTCCGGCGCGTCCGCACTGTCCCTACGAGGGATCGCAACCTTCCTCGCCGACACGGTTGAGTAGCAGCGTGTAGGCGCCCGCACCGCCCTTACGAGGGGTCGCAACCCAGAATGCCGAGCAGGATCTTGACCAGGGTCCACGCGCACGCACCGCCCCTACGAGGGGTCGCGACTTGACCGGGCGTGCGTACTTCACCGCCGGGCGCCCGGTCCGCACCGCCCCTATGAGAGGGGTCGCAACCGCAGGAACCGCTGGTAGCGAGAGAAGTACCAACGGGGTCCGCGCCGTCCCTGCGAGGGGGTCGCAACAGCGCGGTCAACGGCGCATCATCACCACGCGCGGCAGTTCGCAATTGCCCCTATGAGGGGTAGCAACGCCCGTAGCTGGATCGGCTCCTGCCCAGCGGCTCCCAGTCCGCACCGCCCCTATGAGGGCTCGCAACTTGTGCACCAGCGCCACCAGCGGCGCGCCCCGGTCCTCCGCACCGCCCCTACGAGGGGTCGCAACCGATCGTGACTGAGGTTGGCCTCGTCGAGGACCAGGGCCGCACCGCCCTATGAGGGGTCGCAAAGCCTCGGGGATCAGCAGCGTGAGCTGTTCGCGCAGGTCCGCACCGCCCCTACGAGGGGTCGCAACCGATCGTGACTGAGGTTGGCCTCGTCGAGGACCAGGGCCGCACCGCCCTATGAGGGGTCGCAACTCGCAGGGTTCGCGGCTGTGCAGCTTCACGCCGGCGCCCGCACCGCCTCTATGAGGGGTAGCAACCTGTGGGCTTGGCCCCTGCACTCGCGGACCCGCCGCCCCTACAAGGGGTCGCAATCGTACGAGGTGGCGCACGATGCGGGTCTCGTCGCGGGTCCGCACTGCCCCTACGAGGGATCTTCACGACGGCAGGTAACTACGGGGACAGGGTGACGAAGGTCCTCAGGAGCTCACCATCGGAGCTGCGTACGTCGAGTTCGTAGTCGATGATCTCGTCAGCGGCGCGGCCGTCGCGGCGGACGGATGCGGCGAGCAGGCGTCGGAGGTGGTCGGGGTCGTTCGGGTCGGCTTCGGCGGTGAAGGTGCGAACTGGATCGCCGAGGTGACGGACCTCGAACTGCAACAGCACTGGACCGATTGCGGGTGTGGCGTCGGCATCGACTTCTGCGGGGCTGGTCGGAGCGACTGGCTGTGGCGCTGGCTCCTCGATCGCCAGGTGCTCAGCTGCGCCTTGCGTGACAGTGGTGGGACGGCCGCGAGTGGCTTCGACGAGTCCCCAGTCCTTGAGCAGCGTCACGGCTCGGTTGGCGGTGCCGGCGGCCACGTCGTAGTCGGCCATGAGCTTCTTCAGTGTCGGAATGGCGTCACCAGCGGTGAGCTCACCTGCCGCGATCCGTGAACGAAGGTCGAAAGCGATCTGCTCGTACGGGCTCCCGGGTGCGGTCTTGGCCCGCTCCTCGGCGCTGATCGGCTTGTCGGGGCGCTCGGGTATCCGTGAGAACAGAGCCTCGGAGGCACGCTGATCGGCTTCGGAGACCCACGCCGAGTACACGCGCAGCGTGGTCGTGCCGCCACCACCGTGACCAAGGCGGCCGGCGACGGTCCGAGGGTCGACACCGGAGGAGATGAGCTCGGTGGCCGAGTAGTGCCGCAGCTTGTGCAGAGAGGTGCTGATACCGAGGCGCTGGGCCATGCGTTCGTAGCGCTGCGTCACGGTGTCGGGGATCAGGAACTGAACCCCGTCGGGATCGGGCGAGAACACGTAGGCCTCGGCTGTCAGATCGAGGCCGAACCGCGCAGCACGTTGCTCGTGACGTGCCTTCAGGTCCGCCAGGACGTTGACCGTCTCCGTGTCGAGTGCGATCCGGCGTTGTTGGTGCGTCTTGGTGCTCTTGGCGAACCAGAGCTTGCGTTGTTCGTCGTAGGCGACTGATTGCTTGAGGCGCAGGACGGACGCGTTCAAGTCGACGTGGTCCCAGCGAAGCCCGCAGAGCTCGCCCCGCCGAGCACCGGTGGTCATCGCGGTCCAGACGAGGGCGCCCCAGTCCTCGTCGACTCGCCATGCCTCGTTGAGGATCCGGACCGCTTCCCGCGCGTCCGGAGGCGTCGGGTGTGGTTGGGGAGCAGGTGGTGGATCTGCTTGTCCCACGGGGCTTACGGCGACCCACTTCCACCGCACCGCGCGCTTGAAAGCGCCGGAAAGCAGGTAGTGGATCTGGCGTATGGCGGTCGCGCCGAGCGGCTGGCACTTGTGCGGCTTGCAGCGGTGATCGCACTCGTGCTTGCTGCTGGTCCGATGGTCGATGCGGCGCTTGCCGGTGCAGTGATCACGACACCGGCGCAACTCGGAGTACAGCGAGTCGAGGGAGTCGGCGTCGAGCTGACCCACCTTGACCTGGCCGATGTAGGGCAGCACGTGTTTGCGGGCGGCTCTCCGGTAGCCGTTCCTGGTCGTCGGTTCGCCGTCGAAGTGCTTGTCCAGGTAGCGGTCGAGGAGTTGTTCGACGGTAGCCGTGGTCTTCGGGTTGCGCCGCTCGTCTACCTCGTTGAGTAGTCGAGTCCGGACCCGCTCGGCTTCGCGTTCCGCCTCCGGTCCCGCCGGCACGACTTCGACGAGTCGGTGCCGTTGCTTCGTGACCGGATCGAGACCTGCGGAGACCCTGACTCGCAGGGATCCGTTCGGCAAGCGGTCGATCGCACCGCGCTGCCGTCGCTTTTTCGAGCGCCCAGCCATGCCCCCAGTGTAGGGGACGGCGGGTCACAGAGTGGGTCATGAGATCCCGCCGACCTGGCGTGGTCGACGGGTTTTCCCTGGTGGGAAGTGGTGCCCCCGGTAGGACTCGAACCTACGACCTAGAGATTAGAAGTCTCTTGCTCTGTCCACCTGAGCTACGAGGGCGGCCGCACTCGGCTGAGCTGCAACAAGCAGCGTAACGGTCTGTGCTGTCACTGGGAGAACCCACACATCAGGTGTTGCCAAGCCGGTATCGAATGGCAAGCCGATCGACAGTCGAGGACCGGTGCGGGGGCTCCGGATGAGCGATTCGATCTCCACGCTGGGTACATACAGTGATAAAGCTGTCCTTTTCGTGACTAGGCTCTCAGCTGCGTGCGTCGATTTGTAGTTATTTTATTACTGTATGTGTCAAAACTCTCGTGGGCGAGTCATCGAGTCGCCGGGGGGTGGACGAGTTCTTCGGCAGCAACGAAAAAGAAAAGCTGATTCATCCACAGGGCAGGCAGTTGCCAACAGTGTGTGATGAATTGGTGGCGCTGTGTGCTCGACGTGCCGCAAGCTGGTTTGCGAGGTCGCGAGGAAGCGATCGCAGACGGGCCACGGGTTCCGTGGCGGAAGGGCGGAAGACATGTTCGAGACGACCGTGACCCTGGTGGGCAACGTCATCACCACCCCCAAGGCGCGCGAGACCACCAACGGTAGCCGAGTGACCAGTTTTCGCATGGTCAGTACGGCACGCCGCTTCGACAAGGCCGCCGAGCAGTGGGTCGACGGCGATCGTGTCTTCGCCACCGTGAACTGCTGGAAGCGATTGTCCGACGGAGTTTCCAACGGCGTCTTCAAGAACGATCCCGTCTTGGTGACGGGACGGCTGCGAACACGTGACTACGAGGTCGACGGCCAGCGACGGTCGAGCACGGAGATCGAGGCGAACGCGGTCGGGTTGGACCTGGCGCGCGTCCGGTCGTTGGGACGTGAGTTCGAACGGCCGGGCTCGCACGCCGCGGAACCCCCCGCGGCGGGGGAGGGCGAGTGGGCCTCGTTGGTGGCTTCCGAAGGCGGTTGACAACCTCTCTGTCAGCGTGTTGATCAGGGAAAATCCCTCCGCTCCCCAGGGGTCCGATCATGCTGGTGGGACGGGCCGACCGCAGTGCACGTCCCACTACCGGCCGCAATTACCATTTGTCCCATGGCCGAGTTCATCTACACCATGAAGAAGGTTCGCAAGACTCAGGGGGACAAGGTCATCCTTGATGAAGCGACCATTCAGTTCTACCCGGGCGCCAAGATCGGCGTGGTCGGCCCGAACGGGGCTGGTAAGTCGACCGTGCTCCGGATCATGGCTGGACTCGACTACCCGAACAACGGTGAGGCCTTCCTGTCGCCGGGCTACAGCGTGGGCATCCTGCAGCAGGAGCCCCCGCTGAACGAGGACAAGACGGTCCTGGGCAACGTTGAGGAAGGTGTCGGCGAGGTCAAGGAGCAGCTTGACCGGTTCAACCAGATCGCCGAGCAGCTGGCCACCGACTACTCCGACGAGTTGATGGAGGAGATGGGCAGGCTCCAGGAGGTCCTGGACCACGCCGAGGCGTGGGAGCTGGACTCCCAGCTGGAGCAGGCCATGGACGCCCTGCGCTGCCCACCGCCGGAGGCCGAGGTCCGGTACCTCTCCGGTGGTGAACGTCGTCGTGTCGCGCTGTGCAAGTTGCTGTTGAGCAAGCCGGACCTGCTGCTGCTCGACGAGCCCACCAACCACCTCGACGCCGAGAGCGTGCACTGGCTGGAGCAGTTCCTGGCGAACTACCACGGTGCCGTGCTGGCCGTCACCCACGATCGCTACTTCCTGGACAACGTCGCGGGTTGGATCCTGGAGCTCGACCGCGGGCGTACCTACCCGTACGAGGGCAACTACTCGACCTACCTGGAGAAGAAGCAGGAGCGTCTGGACGTCCAGGGCAAGCGCGACGCCAAGTTGCAGAAGCGGCTCAAGGGCGAGCTGGAGTGGGTCCGCTCGAACACCAAGGCCCGCCAGAGCAAGTCGCGGTCGCGGCTGGAGCGCTACGAGGAGATGGCCGCGGAGGCGGAGAAGACCCGCAAGCTCGACTTCGAGGAGATCCAGATTCCGCCGGGCCCGCGGCTGGGCAACCTCGTGATCGAGGCCAACGAGCTGACCAAGGGCTTCGAGGAGAACCCCCTGATCGACAGGCTCTCGTTCAATCTGCCGCGCAACGGCATCGTTGGTGTGATCGGCCCGAACGGTGTGGGTAAGACGACCCTGTTCAAGACCATGCTCGGTCTGGAGGAGCCCGACTCCGGCCAGGTCAGGGTCGGCGACACCGTGAAGCTGTCCTACGTCGACCAGAACCGTGAGAGCATCGACCCGAACAGGAACGTCTGGGAGGTGGTTTCCGACGGGCTGGACCACATCCAGGTCGGCCAGGTCGAGATGCCCTCCCGGGCCTACGTGAGCGCGTTCGGATTCAAGGGGGCGGACCAGCAGAAGCCCGCCGGGGTGCTCTCCGGTGGTGAACGCAACCGGCTGAACCTGGCGCTGACTCTCAAGCAGGGCGGCAACACCCTGCTGCTGGACGAGCCCACCAACGACCTGGACGTGGAGACGCTCTCCTCGCTGGAGAGCGCACTGGAGCAGTTCCCGGGCTGCGCCGTGGTCATCTCGCACGACAGGTGGTTCCTGGACCGTGTGGCCACGCACATCCTGGCCTGGGAGGGCGACGACCAGAATCCGGCGAAGTGGTTCTGGTTCGAGGGCAACTTCGAGGGTTACGAGAAGAACAAGATCGAGCGGCTCGGGCAGGACGGCGCTCGCCCGCACCGTGTCACGCACCGTAAGCTGACGCGAGGCTGAATCCGAGCGGGGAGTCGAGTGTGGCGAGCGTGCACGGTTCTGGCCCGAGCGACTCCGCCCGGGAGTTGCTGGAGTCCGCCCGGCAACTGCGCTGGCGGGCTCCGGAACTGACGTTGATGCTCAGCGATCGGGTGGTGACGGAGTCCAGGCGTGACGGTGACGGCGTACTGCGGTCGCAGGCCGAAGCGCTCGCCCTGTTCGCTTCGAACCGTCTCGGACACGGCGTGACAGTGACCGAACGTGCGATCACGGCTATGCGCGACGCCGAGTTCAGCGGCGATGCGGCAGGCGTCGCCGAACTGTGCGTGGAGCTGGCCTGTTGTGCACGGGGCGCGGGGAGCCACGACGTGGCTCTCCGGCTACTGCGCTCCGTGCTGGAACGGGGGCACGTGGATCCCGTGGTCCGGGTACACGCGCTGATCGAACTGGCTGCGGCGTTGCCCGTGCACCGCGGGGCGAGTGAACGTGCGGCAGCTCTGGACGAGGCGGAACGCCTTTGTTCCGCCGACTCCGAACTCGATCGCGACACCGTTCGGTTGCTGCGGGCCAGGGTGGGCTCGGAGCGGGCGTGCCATCACCGCAGGCACGGTGAGGCCGAGGCGGCGGCGACGGCCGCCGGAAACGGGCTGGCTTTGCTGGAGCGGCTCGAGGATCCCGCCGCCGAAGGTGGGGACGTTCAGGCTCGCCTCGTCCTGGAACGCGTGCAGGCGCTTCTTGACCTGGGGTTTTCCGCCGAGGCGATGCGGACCGCGGCGCCGGTCCTGTGGCGGCCGTTGCGAGCTCCCGCGGCCGACCCCGCGGGATGGTTGCGGTTCGCCCTGGCCACACGAGTGCACGTCCCGGAGGGCGAGTACCGCATCGCGATGCGGTTGCTGAACGAGGCACTGGCCGGAGCCGAGCGCCACGGCCTGGATCACCTGCGGGCCGAGGTGCTCAGCACGCTGTCCCAGCTGCACGAGCGTTGTGAGGATTTCGCCGAGGCCCTGCACTGTCTCCGCGACGCCCATGCGGCGGACCGCCGCTGGCGTGCTGGCGTGCATGCCGCGCGGTTGCGCCTCGTCGAGGAGTTCGCCACGGGAGCGCCCGAGATGGCCGGGATGGCGGTGCCCCGTCAGCAGGAATCGCCTTCGCGGGAGTCGCGCGGGGACGTCCCGCCGGTACGGGACGAACCGCACGAGGCGTCCGCCGTCGCACCGTCTCCGCGGGAGGAGATGCTGCCGGATCTGGCCCACGAGATCCGCAGGGCCGCCCGCCGCGAGCCGGAGGAGATCGAACGCTCCTCCGAGATCGAGGTGGGAAGGCAGTGGCCCGCGGAACAGGACACCGCGGCATCCGGTCGGGAACAGGGTGCGCGAACCTCGACCGGTGGTTACCCGGAAGGACGCGGGCCGGCCCCCTGGGAAAGACCGAGCGAGACGGGGTTCGAAGCGGAAGCGCCGATGCCCGACGTGACCACGATCATGCCCGTGGTAGCCGCTCCACCGCTTCAGGGAACGGGTCCTCCCGCCCACGAGCGAGCGGAACAAGCGCTCGGCGACGTGGACGGCGAGGCGCGAGCGAACCGGTTCGAAGCAGGGGAGTCGGCCGAGACGCACGACTCCGACACGGGTGGTTCCGGGGGTGGCACGTGGTCGCCGAGGCGGTCCCTGGCGGAGATCCGCGCCGGCTTGCAAAACCGGCGCTCTCCCGGTGAGGGGGAAACCGGCCAGTACGACTCCCGCCATCGGGAGGAGGCCGAAACTCCGGAAGCGGTGTCAGGCGACGACTTCCTCGCCACGCACAGCGAACTGCTCCAGGGGCTTCCCGCGATCAAGGTGGGGCGGCAGGATTCCGAGTCCCACGGTGAGAACGGCCTCGCCGACCTGCTGGCCGAGGCGTTGGTGGCCTACCGCGGTGGCCGGCACGGCGACTCGGGGGCGAGTTCCGCGGTGAGCCGCCATGCCGGAGCGGACACCGACGAGAGCACGGACGCGACGAGGTCCGCGCGGTACACGCAGGAATCCACGGGGGAATCCGTGGCCCAACGTGGCAGGGCGCGGCGTCGCCATGCCGCCCCGGAGTCGACCTCCGCGGACTCCTCGTCCTGGACGCCGCCCATCCACTGATCGGTTCAGTGCTGGGGCCGGCTCCGAGACGAACACGATGTGTCCGCTGTTGCGCGCCAGGCCGACATGATGGCTCCCCGAGGTTCTAGGGTGGAGCCGTGTGGACACAACGAGGTGTCGCGACATGGGAGCTGCCTGAACAATGACCTCGAAAACCGGACCGTTGAGTACCCAGAACAGCCGCGAATCCAGCATGCCTTCCGCCGTGACCGGTAGTCACTCGGAGACTCCTGAGCAGGCCAAGGATCGCCTGTTGGGCAGGACGGCCGAGTTTGCTCCGGAGCTGGCGCAGTTGGTGGACAAGTACTACCGCCACGTTCCGGCGGAGGAGATCGCCGACGACGAGCCCGCCGATCTCGCCGGAGCACTGCGCTCACACCACGCACTGGCCGCGAGCAGGACCGCGGGCCGTCCCGTGGTCGAGATCTTCAATCCCGACCGTGCCGAGGACGGCTGGCAGACCCCGGCCACGGTGGTCCAGCTGGTCACCGACGACATGCCGTACCTGGTCGATTCGGTGATCGCCGAGCTGACCCGCGACGGTGCTCAAGTGCAGCGCATCGTACACCCGATCGTGGTGGTCCGCCGCGACGTGGCAGGTGAACTCCGGGAGGTCCTGCCGAACGCGGACCCGGGAGCACCACCCGGCGACGCCATCGCCGAGTCCTGGATGTACGTCGAGGTCGACAGGGTCACCGACCCCGACCGCACCCGCGGGCTCGAGCAGGCACTGCTCAAGGTCCTCAACGACGTGCGTGAGGTCGTCGAGGACGCCGAGCGCATGGTCGGCACCGCACGAGGTCTGGCCGACGCGCTGGAAGGCGATCCGCCCCCGCTGGCCTTCGAGGACGTCAGGGACGCGGCCAACCTGCTGCGCTGGCTGGCCGACGGCCACTTCACCTTCCTGGGATACCAGCACAACGAGCTGGTCCGGGACTCCGAGGACAGCGCACCGGCGTTGCGTGCCGCGCTGGCTTCGGGTCTGGGGGTGCTGCGCAACGACAGTCTCACGACTCGCGATCCGATGGCGGGAACGGACACGGCGGCCGGCTCCGTGTCGGACGAGCTGCTGGTGCTGACCCTGGCGAGCGAACCATCCACGGTGCATCGTGCTGTGCACCCTTACTACGTGGGGGTCAGGACTTTCGACTCCCGAGGTCGGGTCGTCGGCGAGCACCGCTTCATCGGGCTGTTCACGAGTACCGCCCTGCACGAGAACGTGCTGGACATCCCGGTCATCGAGCGCCGCGTCCGCGAGGTCATCCACCAGGCCGGTTTTCCCATGGAGTCCTACTCCGGTCAGCGGATGCTGGAGGAGATCCAGGACTACCCGCGCACCGAGCTGTTCTCCACCGGTGCCGAGGTGCTGCGGGAGATCATCACCGGGGTCCTGGCACTGGCCGAGCGGCGCAAGCTCAAGCCGTTCCTGCGACGGGATCCCTACGGCCGCTTCTTCTCCTGCCTGGTCTACCTGCCCCGGGACCGCTACACCACCCGCTCCCGGCTGGCCATGCAGGAGGTGCTGCTCGCCGAGCTGGGAGGCAGCGGTCTGGAGTACAGCACCCGGGTCGGTAAGTCGACCCTGGCGCGGGTGCACTTCCTGGTGCACACCGACCCGGCCAAGCAGGTGGAACCGGACCTGAACCGGGTGCAGCGGCGCCTCAGCGAAGCGATCCGCACCTGGGACGACCGGATGGTCCACGAGGTGGAGGAGACCGAGGGCGGCTTCCGGTACGCCGGGCGCGGCTCGGAGGCCACCAGTGAGGTCGGGCAGCGCTACGCGGCTTCCTTCCCCGAGGCGTACAAGGAGGACTTCAGCGCCAGCGAGGGACTCGTCGATCTGCGCCGGTTGGACTCGTTGCGGGAGTCCGGCGAACTGGAGATGTCGTTCTACACCCCGCACGGGGCGACACCGGGTGAACGTCGTTTCAAGATGTTCCTCGGCGAGCGGATGACGCTGTCGCAGGTGCTGCCCGTGCTCCAGAGCATGGGGGTCGAAGTCGTCGACGAACGCCCCTACGAGGTGCTGCGCGAGGACGGCACCCGCTGCTGGATCTTCGACTTCGGCCTGCGGCTGGGTCAGGGCATGGTGGAGCAGGTGGGCACGGAGCGGCTCGACAGCGTGCGCGAGCGTTTCGAGAACGCCTTCCGCGCCGGCTGGCAGGGTGTTTCCGAGGTCGACCGGTTCAACTCCCTGGTACTGCGTGCGGGTCTGAACTGGTACCAGACGAGCGTGCTGCGCGCCTACGCGAAGTACCTGCGGCAGGTGGGCATCGCCTACAGCCAGGACTACATCGAGGACGCCATCCTCGCCCACGCGGACGCCACGGTCGTACTGATGCGCCTGTTCGAGACGCGGTTCGATCCGTCGCTGACCGCCGACCAACGGTCCACGCAGGAGCAGGCCCTGGTCGACGAGGCGACGCGACTCATCGACGAGGTCACCAGCCTCGACGCCGATCGCATCCTGCGCAACTACCTCGGCCTCATCCGGGCCACCCTGCGCACGAACTACTTCGTGACCGACTCGAACGGGGCACGACGCTCGTTCCTGGCGTTCAAGCTGGAACCCCACCGGATCCAGGGACTCCCCGAGCCGCGACCGCGATTCGAGATCTTCGTCTGCTCCCCGCGCGTGGAGGGAGTGCACCTGCGCTTCGGTTCCGTGGCCCGGGGTGGCCTGCGCTGGTCGGATCGCAGGGAGGACTTCCGCACCGAGGTGCTGGGGTTGGCCAAGGCCCAGGCGGTCAAGAACGCGGTGATCGTGCCTGTGGGGGCGAAGGGCGGTTTCGTCGTCAAGCGCCCGCCCGCCTCGACGGGCAACTCCGGTAGCGACCGGGAAGCGGTCCAGAAGGAGGGCATCGCCTGCTACCGGATGTTCATCTCCGGGATGCTGGACCTCACCGACGACCTCGCCGGCGGCACCGTGGTCCCGCCCCGGGACGTGGTTCGCTACGACGGTGACGACACGTACCTGGTGGTGGCCGCGGACAAGGGCACCGCGACCTTCTCCGACATCGCCAACGAGGTCGCCGACTCCTACGGTTTCTGGCTGAGTGACGCCTTCGCCTCGGGCGGTTCCGTCGGTTACGACCACAAGGAAATGGGCATCACGGCCAAGGGGGCGTGGGAAAGCGTCCGGCGGCACTTCCGCGAGCTCGGCACGAACACCCAGCGGGAGGAATTCACCGTCGTGGGCGTGGGTGACATGGGTGGTGACGTGTTCGGCAACGGCATGCTGTTGTCCGAGCACATCAGGCTCGTCGCCGCGTTCAACCACATGCACGTGTTCATCGACCCCGATCCGGACGCGGCGAGCTCGTTCGCCGAGCGCAGGCGACTGTTCGACATGCCCCGCTCGACCTGGGACGACTACGACCGCGACGTGATCAGCGAAGGGGGCGGTGTCTGGTCCCGCTCACTGAAGTCGATCAACCTGAACCCGGCGATCCGCCGGGCACTGGGCATCGCGGAAGAGGTCGAGCGGCTCTCCCCCGCCGAGCTGATCAGGGCGATCCTGTGCGCTCCGGTGGACTTGCTGTGGAACGGCGGTATCGGGACCTACGTCAAGTCCAGCGAGCAGAGCCACGCCGAAGTGGGCGACAAGGCCAACGACTCGGTACGCGTGGACGGCAACGCCTTGCGGGCGCGGGTCGTCGGCGAGGGCGGCAACCTCGGCCTGACCCAGCTCGGGCGGATCGAGTTCGCGCGGGCAGGCGGCAAGGTCAACACCGACGCGCTGGACAACTCCGCGGGTGTGGACTGCTCCGACCACGAGGTCAACATCAAGGTGCTGCTCGATCACCTGGTCGCGCGAGGCCGGTTGGACGGCGTCCAGCGCAACGAGCTGCTGCCGGAGATGACCGACGAGGTCGCCGAGCTGGTGCTGGCCGACAACTACCGGCAGAACGCCGTGCTCGGTATTTCCCGGTCCCACGCGGCGGCGATGGTCTCGGTCCACGCGCGCCAGGTCACCGACCTGGAAAAGCGCACCGGGCTCGACCGCGAACTGGAGGCGCTGCCCAGTTCCGAGCAGTTCCGGGAACTGTTCAAGGAGGGGCGGGGACTGAGCTCGCCGGAGCTGGCCACCCTGATGGCGCACGTCAAGCTCGCCCTGAAGAACGAGGTGCTGGACAGCGATCTGCCCGATGCCGACGCCTTCGCCCGGCGGCTGCCGGACTACTTCCCGAAGCCACTGCGCGACCGCTACGCCGACGCCATCCCGGAACACCCCCTGCGGCGGCAGATCACCACGACCCTGCTGGTCAACGAGGTGGTCGACGGCGCGGGGATCTCCTACGCCTATCGGCTCTCGGAGGAGATGAGTGCCGACGCCACCGACGCCGTGCGTGCCTACGCCGTCGTGACCAGGGTCTACGACCTGCCCGATCTGTGGCGGCAGATCGAGGACCTGGAAACGGTGGTCGACAGTTCCGTGGCCGACGAGATGGTGCTGGCGACCCGACGGCTGCTCGACCGGGCCTCCCGTTGGCTGCTGTCGAACCGGCCGCAACCACTGGCGATCGGCGCCGAGATCAATCGTTTCCGGCCGGTGGTCGCCGAGCTCTCCGATTCGGTGCCGGGACTGCTGCGGGGGCGCGCGGCCGAGGCGGCCGCGGAGCGGACCGAGAAGCTGGTCGCCGCGGGAGTGCCACCGGCCCTGGCCAGGCGCGTCGGTGCCTTCCTGGACACCTTCGCGGTGCTGGACATCACCGAGATCGCCGAGCTGGCCGGGCGCGATGCCGGGATCAGCGCCGAACGCAGCCCTTCGGAGACGGCCGAGTTGTACTACGCGCTGTACGAACACCTCGACATCGAGCGGATGCTGACGTCGGTGAGTGCGCTGGAACGCGGCAACAGGTGGCACTCGCTGGCCCGGCTGGCGCTGCGGGACGATTTCTACGCTTCGCTTCGTGCGATCACCATCGACGTGCTGCGCGGCAGTGACCCGGGGGACAGCGCCGACGACAAGATCGCGGAGTGGGAGTGGGCCAACGCCTCCCGCCTCAGCCGTGCGCGATCCTCGCTGGATGAGATCAAGCGCTCCGGGCGGCTGGATTTGGCGACGCTGTCAGTGGCGACCAGGCAACTGCGCAGCATGGTTCGATGAAGGATTCTTTCGGACGGCTCGTGTGAGGGGCTGGGTGGGAACCTCAGCCGGGGCCTCGCTGCGGGATCTGACACATCGAGTAGTCACTGTGCCACGTGTCAGCTGTCCTGGCGAGGCCCTCGCCTGAGGATCCCGGCGGGTCGAGCTGCGTGCGTGGAAACAAGCGGCTCCGCCGCTTTCGAGGAATGAGTCCTGAGACTCGTGCGACGAGGAGAGGGAAGGAATCCGGTGAGCGCTTTCATCGCCGAGGTGGCTCTGCGCTGGTCCGACATGGATGCGTTCGGCCACGTCAACCACGCCAGGACCATCACGTTGCTGGAGGAGGCCCGTGCGGGCCTGCTGTTCACCGAGGCGGGACACCGTGGGCTGGAAGGCATGGCCGAGGGCATGGTCGTGGCCAGGGTCGTGATCGACTACCACGCACCACTGGTGTACGAGGCGGGATCGCTCCAGGTGCGCATGTCGGTGCGCGACCTGCGGGCCGCCTCCTTCCTGATCGACTACACCGCTTCGGCCTGGGGATCGGCCTCGGTGGCCACGGCTGAGACACTGATGGTGCCTTACGACCTGGCGGCGGGACGTCCCCGGCGGCTCACCGCCGCGGAGCGGGACTTCCTCGCCGAGTGGCAGGTCGCTGTCGAACTGGCGGACAAGGAGCCCACCGGTGCCTGAATTGCGGATACCTCGTTCCGCGGATCGTGACGATCTCGGAGCGTTCGTCGCCCGCGCTGTGCGGATGGACGAGCAGGCGGCGATCCGCCTGCGTGGACGCGGTGACACCGGTCTTCTCGACGCGTGGTCGGCCACCCCTTTCGACGCGTTGTGCACCCGCTCGGTGGCGGGGGAGGTCGAACCGGGGGACCTGACCGCCTCGGGCAACGAGCTGCTGGCGACACTGACCGTGGCAGGGGGCGCGACCATGGACCCCGGGCCGTCCCGGGACCTGCTGTGGCGTTCCGAACTACCACCGGACCGGGGCTGGCACCGCGTCGACGACCTGCCCGCGAAGCTGGTGGGGGAGGTGGCCGAACAGGGTGTCGGTGTGGCTCGGGACAACGTCGGCCCGAAGGGCACCCCACCCGCTTCGTTGATGGACCAGGAAGTGTTCACCGTCAGCGGATCGGGGTTCGAGATCAAGGTGCCGCTGCGCTGCTTGTTCGTGCTCTCGGGAATGGGATTCCTGGTGAGTGATCCCACGGAGGACGAGGTGGTGCGGGTCAGCGCCACGGACTCGTGGCTGCGGCTGGACTCCCGCTTCGGTGCGGTCCTGCGCCGCCGCTACGCTCTGCTCCCGCTGCTGATGTGAGTCCCCGCCGCTCGGTCCGCGAAGCCTCGGTCAACCTCGGTTGCCGGAGTGCTTGGCGGACTGGGCGGTCAGCGCCGCCTGCGGATCGGAGAGCCAGCGGATCGACTCGCTGATGGCCGCCTCCAGCGGGCCGCGTCGGAACTTCAGCTGCCAGGCTGTGGCGAAGACGAGGGAGCCGATCAGGAAGACCTCGGGCATGTAGGCGTTGACCCATGCGATGAACCCGGTGGGCAGCTCCCCGTCAGCGGGGAACGCGGGGAGGCCGGGGACGTCCTCGGCTCCCGGCGGCATCGTGGCGAGTTCGGCCAGCGAGGCTTCGACACCGTGCAGCGGCCAGCCGCCGACCACCACTTGCCAGGCCAGGACCAGCGCGTGCACGGTGTACAGGGTCAGGGCCATGGAACCCGCTGCCACCAGGGGGAACAGCAGCCGGCCCAGTCGGTCGGCCACTTCCAGGCACCCCGCCAGCACGAGCAGGGACACTCCGAACGCCCCGAACAGCTCGAAGCTCGTCCCCGTGTGCGCCATCGAGGACAGCAGCGTTTCCGGCTGGTCCACCGAGACGGGGCCCCTGAACACCGCGTCGGGCGATCCGCCGAGAGCGCGCAACAACCGGTCCGAGACGGTGTAGCTCAGGAACGCGATCAGAGCTCCACAGGCGGCCATGTAAGCCCGCAACCCCGTCGCGCGCAGGTCCATCCGTCCCACCGCCATTCCCGCGAGCACGAGAGCGAAGTAGGACATGGCCGGGTAGAACCCCAGCAGCAGGGTGTCCAGCAGTCCTATTTCGGCGAGCCGGTGGCCGGGGTCGAGCATGTCGACGACCGTCGTCACGGTCGACAGCGGGCTGTTCGGCGTCAGCCACGTGCGCAGCAGGAAGGCGACCTGCGGACCGAGTGCTCCCACGGTCGCGGCGGAGATCAGCAGTCCCCGTGGGCGCATCCCGATGAACGGCAGGGACAGCATGAAGTACGTGCCGTAGAAGGGGATGATGACCGTGAGCAGAAACCCGGTCGCGTCGGTGGCTTTGACCAGCGCGAGTCCCAGCACGATCATCAGCACCGCACGGATCGCGATCCGCTTGCGAGCCTCGTGAAGGTCCGCCCCCGTCGGTATTCGCCGCCGTCCGGACATCATCGAGAGTGAGACCCCGGCCAGGAAGGTGAACAGGCCCGTGGCGCGACCGCTGGAAATCTCGAAGACACGCGCGGTGAGCTCGTCACCGGCGAACGGCACACCGAAGTGAACGCAGAACATCCCGAGTACGGCGAGAAAACGGGCGAGGTCGATGCCGATCAGGCGTCCTGGCCGTTTGGCGGAAGCCTGCTCGGCCGAGGTTGACGCGGTCATGGATTCCCGGCGGGTCGGATGGTCGAGACGTGAATCAATTTACCTGTGGCTTCCTCGTCACGTCGGGGAAACCACCCGGAAAGAGGAATGGATCACACCAACCAGGCAGCCGTGTCGGGGGGCAGGTGCTCCTGCATCAGCGGACCGCTGGAAAGCAGCACCTCGCCCGGTGGCAACGGCACCGGTTCTTCGGAGGTGTTCACCGCGCAGACGAGAGAGCCTCCACGCCGGAAGGCGAAGCACCCGGCGGGTGCTCCGTACCACTCGACGGTGTCCCCCTCGGCGTGCGTTCGTCTCGCTTCGAGAGCCTCGCGGTACAGCGACAGGGTCGAGACCGGATCCTCCAACTGGGCTTCCACGGTCAACCGTGCCCACTGCTCGGTCAACAGTGGCGGTACGGTCGCCGCCTCCCAGGGCATCGGCACCCGGGTGGAGAGCGGGTTGTCGGGGAGCGCGAGCTCCTCGCCGCTGTCGACGCGGACAGCACCGGGCAACGCCAGCGTGACCAGGGCCATCGCACGTGCACGTGCCGTGCCCTTGTCGCCTCCTCCGTGGTGCGTCACCTGGCGTGGACGTCCGTGGTCCGCCGTCATCCAAGTGGGGCGGGTTCCCAACGACTCCGCCTCCGCGAGACCGTGACTGATGACCTCGCGCAGCTTTTCCGCGTCGAAGGTGACGTCAGCCATCCCCGGGTGAAACTCGAGGTGCCACCCCCCGGAACGGTCCTTTTCGGCCAGCGCGGCCACCACCCGCTCCGGGTACTCCTCGACCGTGGAACGAATCAGGTCGCTGATCTCGGTCACGGCGTCCGCCGCCGGCATGCTCTCCTCAGGAGCGCTGTGGGAGGCCGTGGGTGTGATGCGGACCCCGTCGGCACCCCGCTCCATCCAGAACCGCAGCGTCTCGGCGAGCTCCTCCCGCGAGCGCGCCTGCCGGAGCTCGGCGATGTCGACGCCCACGTCGATCATCAGCCGCAGGTCGCAGTCGTGCGCCTCCTCCGCGAGGAACTCGAACGATTCGAGTACCGCTCCCGCCTCGTGCGGGTCGGTCACTGACGGGCCGGCACCGGTCATCGGCACCGAGGTCAACCAGAGAGCGTCGACACCCAGCAGCTCCAGGTATCCCAGTCTCTCGCGTACTCCGTCGAGATCACCGACGCCGTCCCCGTCGGAGTCGGCGAACCACCGCAGGTCGGCCTCGTAGAAAATCGCGTCCCGCCACCACGAAGGCGCCTCGGAGCGCGGGAGGTGATTGTCAGGGGAGCGGCGCACGATGTCCCATCCTGCCATCGGTCGTTCGCCCCCGGTGGGGGCGGAGTCGGATACCTTCCTGGGCTGCTGTTCCGGATCAGAACCAGGAGTTCACCATGCCGTGTGCGGCCATCTCCATGTACTGCCACAGCTGGTCGCGGTGCTCGGGGGCGAGCTCGGCCTCGTCCACCGCGATGCGCATGCAGCGCAGCCAGGCGTCCCGCTCGGTCAGGCCGATCTTGAACGGCGCGTGCCTCATTCGCAGGCGGGGGTGGCCGCGTTCCTCGGAGTAGGTGCGCGGGCCGCCCCAGTACTGCATCAGGAACAGCCGCAGACGTTCCTCCGCGCCGCTGAGATCCTCCTCGGGATAGAGCGGGCGCAGCAGCTCGTCCTTGGCCACCTCTTCGTAGAACCGGGCCACGATGAAGCGGAAGGTGGGCTCGCCGCCTACCTGTTCGTAGAAGGTTCCGGGCGTGCTCACACGTTCTCCCTACGGAGTGCTTTCAGGACTGGTGGTTCTCCGAGTTTGGCATCAGGCGCCCCGCTGGGTAAGGGGGCTTGATGCTCTCGACGTCGTAGGCACGCTTGATCTCGGCGCGCAGTTTGCGTTGCACCGACCACTGCTGTCCGGGGCGGACCTTGGCCGTCAGCCGCAGGGTGATCGTATCGGAAGTGATCTGGTTGATTCCGAGCATTTCGGGTTCCTCCAGGACGTCCGAGGACAGCGGTTCGCGGCAGGCGGCTTCGGTGGCGACGGTGCCCGCGACCTCCTGAGCCTTCTTCACGTCGCTGCTGTGGGCGACCGGCAGGTCGACCACGGCCACCGCGTAGCCCTGGCTGGAGTTGCCCACGCGGAGGATCTCCCCGTTGCGGACGTACCAGACCGTACCGTTGACGTCGCGCAGCGTCGTCACGCGCAGGCCCACCGTCTCCACGGTGCCGGTGGCTTCGCCGAGGTCCACCCAGTCCCCGACGCCGTACTGGTCCTCGATCATCATGAAGACACCGGAGAGGAAGTCGCGTACCAGGTTCTGCGCGCCGAAACCGAGGGCGACACCGACGATACCGGCCGAGGCGATCAGCGGACCCAGGTCGATGCCCAGCACCTTGAGCGCGTAGATCAGGGCGAAACCGAAGACGACGAACGAGGCCAGGGATTTCAGCACGGAACCGATCGTGCGCGCACGCTGACTGCGCCGCTCGGCCAGCGTCTCCCCGGCGAGGGCCTCGCCGCGCTGTTCCCGCAGGGGCTGTAGCAGCTTCGGGGGTTTGCCGTTGGTCTGGGACAGTCGGCCGATGGTCCGGTGCGCCAGCCAGCGCACCACCAGTGCCACGGTCACGATCAGGAGGATCTGCAGCGGCTTGGCGATCAGCATGTCCGCGTACTTCGCCAGCCACGGATTCTCGGACCACTGGAAGACCGTGTTACACCAGGTGTCGACCTCGTTGACGCACTTGGGCTCGGATAACGCTTCGATCATGGTTCGGGGGCTCCATGGTGATGTTTCGCAGGGGGCGACGCTCCGCTCGCGACTCGCAGGGCGTGCCGGCCCACGCTCGGGGGAGGTGCTTCGTGAACGCCCCGCCGTTCACGACGCATCGCGACGATCTTCGAATCGCCACGTCAGCCGGCCTCGGGGGCGGGAGGCGTCCTACTCGGGGACGAGTCCCGTGGCCTCCGCGAGAAAGGCGAGCTGGTCGGTCGCCAGCCCCACCGTACGTGAAACAGCGCGAGCGGAGTGCCCCACCTCGGTTTCCCTGCGCAGTAGGACCGGTTGCCCGGTGGGGGGCGATACCGTGGCGTGTTGCAGCGCGGCGCACATCTTGCGAGCGTGCGAGGGGTCCACGCGGGAGTCCGACTCGAAGACGGTGAACAACACCGACGGGTAGTCGGTGCCCTTCGTCACGCGGTGGTACGGCGAGTACTCCAGCAACCAGCCCAGCTCCTCGGCGACCTCGGCACTGCCGTACTCCTCACTCCACAACGGCCCCAGCAGGAACTTCTCGTAGCGCACCATGTCCAGGAGCGGAGCCGAGCAGACCACCGCCCGGTAGAGCTCGGGCCGCTGGGTCAGGGCCGCCCCCACCAGCAGGCCTCCGTTGGAACCGCCGGTGATCGCGAGTTGTTCAGCGCTGGTCCAACCCTGCCTGATCAGGTGTTCGGCAGCGGCGTGGAAATCGTCGAACACGCGTTGTTTGTTCTCCCGCATCCCGGCGCGATGCCAGGACTCACCTTCCTCGCCGCCACCGCGCAGTGAGGGCTGCGCCCACACGCCACCCGCGGCGACCCAGGCCAGCGCCGAGGGCGAGTACCCGGGCTCGCGGGACAGGGAGAACCCGCCGTAGCCGGTGAGCAGTACCGGGCGCGTGCGGTCGGGCTCCGGGGTGGGACTCAGCACGAACATCCGGACCGTGGTGCCGTCAGCCGAGGTGTAGCGCACCTGGCTGGTGTGCACCGGAGGCAGTTCGGGGGTGCCGGGGGCCTGCTCGGTGAGCGTGGTCCGCCCGGTCGTTCGCGAGTGGGAGTACACGCACGGCGGGGTGGCGAAGTCGGTCCAGCCGATCCACACCCGTTCGCCGTGCACCTCTGTGTGCTCGTCGACCGTGGTCAGCCCGGTGACCTGACCGGTACCCGGCAATGGCACCGTGCCGGTGGCCTCGCCGGTGTCGGGATCGTGCAGGGCCAGTTCGGAGACCGCGTGCCGCGTTCGCAGCACCGCGATCCGGGCGGGAGCCTCCGCGGTCGGAGGCAGCCGACGAGCGGCTTCGAGGACGGAGTCCTGCTCCTCACCGACCAGCTCCACCCAGTCGGCCGGGTCCGGAGCCGTGGGGTCGGCCACGCAGAGCCTCCAGCGTGGCGCGTTCAGCGTGGTCTGCACGTACAACCGCCCGTCCTGCTCCACCCAGGCCGAGGCACGAACCTCGTCGGAGTCGCTGAGGACGCGGTGCAATCGGGGGATCGCGGCACCGTCGGAGAGGTCGCCGATCCACAGCGAGTCGCGTCGCGCCGTGCCCGGACTCCCGTGGATCAGCAGCCAGCGCCCGTCCCGGGACACGCTCACTCCGAAGAAGAAGGTGTGGTGCAGGTCCTGGCCGTGGACGAGCAGGTCCTGGGCGGGATCGGTGCCGATGCGGTGCCGCCATACCCGGCGGTGGAACTGGCGCTCGTCCTCGGGGACCGATTCGGGAGGCAGCCTGCGGACGTAGAAGATCTCCGCCCCACCGGGCAGCCACGCCACCGACGACGAGCGGCACCGGTCGATCGGGCCGTCCAGGAGCTCCCCGCTGTCCACGTCGAGGACGTGGAGCACGGATTCCTCGTCACCACCCGTCGAGACCTGGTAGGCGAGCCGCTCACCCTCCAAACTCGGCGACCAGCGGTCGAGCGTCGTCAGCCCCGAGGGGTCGAGTGCGATGACGTCGAGCAGCACGCGCTCGTGGCCGTCGGCCTCCTGCACGAGCAGGACGGGGAACTCCTGGTCGGGAGCGCGTCGGGTGAAAAACGCTCGTCCGGCCCGCCACACGGGAGCCGAGACCGAACCGGCCCGCAGCAGGAACCTCATCCGGTCGGCGAGCGGTTCCCGGCCCGGGAGCGCGTCGAGCCACGTTCGGGCGAGCTCGTCCTGGGCCGGCGACCACTCCCGAGTACGCTGGTCGGCGGGATCCTCCAGCCAGCGATACGGGTCGGACACGGTGTGGCCGTGGAGCTCCTCGACGAGCTCGGCTCGTTCGGCGTTCGGGTAGGACAGGGCCGTTGGTTCCACGTCGGTCACAGTTACCGACCATACGGACTTCGTCCCGATGCTTCGGAGCGTTTCCTCGCGTGCGTTTTTCGGGACGGAGCGGTTTCGGACTCGTGCGAAGGGGGCACGCCCTTCGATTTGATGTTGGTTCAGCCTGGCTTCACCGAAATTTTCCCGGTGCGACGGGGATCACACGTGCGTTCCGGCCGGGTTTT
The DNA here is from genome assembly GCF_014137975.1 of Halosaccharopolyspora lacisalsi. Taxonomy (GTDB): domain Bacteria; phylum Actinomycetota; class Actinomycetes; order Mycobacteriales; family Pseudonocardiaceae; genus Halosaccharopolyspora; species Halosaccharopolyspora lacisalsi. The sequence continues at coordinate 325,818 of NZ_JACGWZ010000003.1, forward strand.
GTGTTCGACTATTGCTCGGTAACCGGTGGAGGTGGTCGAGTGCCCGACCGAAAACCCACGCCTGCCGGCGCAGCCACGGGGCTGGCGTCGCGGACCGTTTCGTGCCTGTCGCACGGTACGACGTCCCGGTGGAAGCGGCGCGTGCTGTTGCTCAACACGACCTTCGAGCCGCTCACCGCGCTGCCGTTGCGCCGCGCGATCGTGCTGGTCATGTGCGGTAAGGCCGAGGTGGTTCACGGAGACTCGGCCGGGGACACGTTGCACTCGGCCACCAGCAGTCTCGAGGTGCCCTCGGTGATCCGGCTGAGCACCTTCGTGCAAGTGCCCTATCGCGGACGAGTGCCGCTGAGCCGGCCGGCGTTGATGCAGCGTGACAACTATCGGTGCGCGTACTGCGGCAAGCGCGCCGAGACCATCGACCATGTCGTACCGCGCAGTCGTGGTGGCGGACATTCCTGGGAGAACTGCGTCGCCTGCTGCGCGAGGTGCAATCACCGGAAGGCGGACCGGACTCTGCGCGAGCTGGGATGGCAGTTGTCCGAAACGCCGCGAGCTCCTCGGGGGAGGCACTGGCGACTGGTTTCGGGAACGCATGATCCCGATCCGCTCTGGCTTCCTTATCTGGGTGAACAGGTACCCGGTCGCGGTAGCTGAGACTTTCCTGCTCAAACCGCGACTCGCCTCCGCCTGCCGCTGATGCGCACGCCGCTCCTGCCGCTGATGCGCACGCCGCGGTGATTGCTGGTACGTACCCCACTCCGGCTGTCGACGCGGCCGCCGTGACGGTTGCCGACGTGGCGGTCGCTGATGCGGACACCGGACCTGCTGCTGATCCGGACGCCGTGGCGTGTACTGATGCGTACGCCGCTCCTGCCGCTGATCCGTACGCCACTGTCGTAACTATTAATGCGCACACCGTGTTCAATGAGTGCGGCCCTGTAGTCCGAACGGGTGAAAGTGCGGTCCTGATTTTGGCGGTTGCTCGGGAGCATTATGTACCTCCTGTAGTCGTGGTCTTGCCTGGAACAAGTTTGATCGAATACGCAAGACCCATACAGGTGAAACTAGAATCACCACTGGCCGGATACAAGCCGCCAACTTGACCGCCGGTTGCCCCCTTCCGGTCGGACTCCGAACAGTGGTCGGCTTCGGGTGAACGCTGTAAAATCGGTGGGTTAACACACGGTGTTTGGTGACACACCGTGATCTCTGGACGGCTTCTGTGTGACTTTTGGATGATTTTTCGAGCTGTGTCACCCGTTACGCGGGACGTTCCGGGGTGCTCGCTTCCGAGGTCACCTTTTTCCGTCGTGCCTCTTGGCCCGGACGCGACGAACATCGGATACCGTGCTGGTGTGACTGTCCTGCAGACCCTGCTCGTCTTGGCGGTGATCCCCGCGGCCATCTACGGGGTGGTCGTGCTCATCGTGCTGTGGCCGAAGTTCGTCCATCGCCCCCGTTATCGCGCCGGTCAGGAGTGGAACTTTCCGCCGGTCTTCTGGGTGGCCGACCCGGGGAGCGTGACTACGAGCAGCCCGCCGGCGAAGGAGACCGACACCGGGACGGAGCCACAGCTCAACACGGCTCGGGGAGGCGCACGTGGCAACTGGTGACATCGCGGAGACCTCGGCCGGGAAGCGGTCCGAGGAACTGGCGACCGGTGAGGTGCGCATGCCCACCGGGCGAGTTTCGATCGCTCGACGCATCGAGCCGCAACGGCCGAGCCTGCCCTTCAGCCAGGGCCAGCTCACGCGTCTGGACGAGGCGTTGGCACTGTCCAGCCGTACGACGGGCCTGGAGTTCGCGATCTACCTCGGTGATCTCGGCGAGCAGACTCGTGAGCGTGCCGAAGAAATCCACGCCAACCTGGCGGGACGGTCCCCGGAAGGGGTGCTGATCGCGGTCTCGCCCGGTCAGCGCCAGATCGAAGTGATCACGGGTGAGGAGTCCCACCGGCGGGTTCCGGACCGTACCTGCAAGCTCGCCGTGATGAACATGGTCGCCTCCTTCAAGGAGGGCGATCTGGTCGAGGGACTCGTCGGCGCGTTGCGGATGCTCTCGGATGCGGCCGGGACCCGTTTCGAGTCCACCCCCGGACACTGAACCCGAGGTCGGCCGGCCCGTTACGCGCGAATCCCCTCGAAGGGACTCTTCCGGGTCACAGCAGGTCGAAGTTCTGGAAGTGCCGGAACATCTCGTAGGCCGAGGACGTCGTGGCCACGGCGCCGAGTCGACGGGCCTGGTCTCCGTACTGCGACTGGCCGCGCTGCGCGCTGAACACGATGACCGGGATGTCCACGCCGAGGTCGCGCAGTTCGCGCAGCAACGCGAGGCCGGCGTCGGTGCGGCGCCGGCCGTCCTCCTTGCGGGACATGTCCGACACGATCAGCCGGTACGGGCGGTTGGCCACTTCCGAGAGGGCGTCGTCAGTGGTCCGAGTGGTCGTGACTCGCACTCCGTTGCTTCGGAGTTGCTCCACGAGCAGCGCGTGGGTCTCCGGCCGCTCGGCCACCCAGAGCACGGCGAACGGTTCCGGGCCGGTGGGAGCGTGCACCGGGGGCAGTTCGGTCTCGTCGGAGGGCTCGGGGGCCTGCTCGAACTCGGAGAACTCGTCCGGTGCCCGCTCCACGGGAGGTTCGGAGGCCGACTCCGGTTCGGACGGCCGTGGCAGCGTGGTCCGCTCGCTCTCATCCAGCTTCTCGTTGAGATTGCTCAACTGACGCTGCAGGTCCTGGATCATCTCGTTCTGCTGATCGTTGAGCTCGTGGAACGTCAGCCGCTGGCCACCGACCTCGAACTCCAGCTCGCGCCGCTCGGCGGTACGCAGCACCCGCCAGATGGCCCGTCGGAAGATGAGCAGGGCCACCAGCGTGATCAGCGGCCAGAGGAGCTGGGATATCGAGGAGATCAACTCGTGCATGACCGCTCCACCGCTCGCCGGACCGCTGCGATCATCTTACGTGACGTGTCCATGCGAGTCCGTAGCGTCACGAAGCGGCGCGGTGGTGGTCGAGCTCGCCCGAAACGGCCACCACCGCGCCTGCTCGTTCCTCAGGAGCGGTCGAACTCCCGTGCGGCGAGGGCGCGCACGATCCCCGCGCGGCCTTCGGAGACCAACCTGCGCAGAGCGGGCGGGTGCTCACCGGCCAACCACGCGTCGGCGGCCTGCACGGTCTCCGGCTCCACGGCCCACGAGGGGAACAGGCCGATCACCGTCGGCTGAGCACGCTCGCTGGAGCGCCGCTGCCAGACTTCGTCGATCTCGTCGAAGTAGCGCTGCACGTAGTCCACCAGCAGTTCGCGCTGGCGCGGGTGCTGGAAGCCGCTGATGATCGCTTCGTTGATGGCGTTGGGCAGCTCGTCGTCGTGTACGGCACGCTGCCACGCCCGCTCCTTGGCCTCCGGCGTGGGGATCAGCGCCCTGGCCCGTTCCGCACGCCGCTGACCCGTCGCGGTCGGGTCCTGGATCAGCTCGGCGTCGATCTCGGTCTCCTCGGCGACACCGTGGGCGACCAGCGCTTGCAGCAGCCGCCAACGCAGGTCGGTGTCGACGGTGAGGCCCTTCAGCGGTGCCGAACCGTCCAGCCACCCGCGCAGCACGGCCAACTGATCGGTGTTGAGCACCGAGCTGGTCAGCGAGTTGACCAGGGCCAGCTGGTGGTCCGAACCGGCCTCGGCGGTGCGGGCGAGCTCCAGCACCCGCTCCGCGTAGCGTTGCCAGCCTTCCGGCTGCCATGCCGGATCGGCGTAGGAGGACAGCGCGGTCTGGGCCTGCATCAGCACCCGCTGCACGACCCCGATCTCGGTCTCGGCGCCGATGCCGCCCGCGGCGTCCTGCCCGAGCACCAGAGTCACGAAGTCGCGCGCCTTGAGCTCGGCCTCCCTGGTCATCTCCCACGCGGTGGACCAGCACAGCGCGCGCGGCAGCGACTCGGAGACGTCCCCGATGTGGTCGATCAGCGTGGCCAGCGACTCCGGATCCAGCCGCATCGTGCAGTAGGTGAGGTCGTCGTCGTTGACCAGCACGAGTTTGCCGCGGTGCGTGCCGAGCAGCTCCGGCACCTCGGTGCGTTCGCCGGTGACGTCGAGCTCCACCCGGTTGGTGCGAACCAGCTTGCCGGTGGAGTCGTCGTCGTAGACGCCGACGGCCAGCCGGTGGGTACGGTGCTCGCCCTGGCCGGGCCTGGCCGGGCTCTGGAGCACCGCGAACTCCGTGAAGCGCCCGGCCTCGTCGGTGGCGATCTTGGGCCGCAGCATGTTCAGCCCCGTGGTCTGCAGCCACTGGGCGCTCCACCACGACAGGTCGCGCCCGGAAGCCTCCTCCAGCGCGGTCAGCAGGTCCTCCAGCGTGGCGTTGCCCCAGGCGTGGCGGTCGAAGTACACCTTCAGACCGGACAGGAAGTTCTCCAGGCCGACGTAGGCGACGAGCTGCTTGAGCACCGACGCGCCCTTGGCGTAGGTGATGCCGTCGAAGTTGACCTCGACGGCCTGCAGGTCGGGGATGTCGGCGGCCACCGGATGGGTGGAGGGAAGCTGGTCCTGGCGATAGGCCCAGGACTTCTCCACGTTGGCGAACGTCGTCCAGGCGTGCGTGTACTGCGTGGCCGATACCTGGGCCAGCACGCTGGCCCAGGTCGCGAACGACTCGTTGAGCCACAGGTCGTTCCACCAGCGCATCGTGACGAGGTCGCCGAACCACATGTGCGCCATCTCGTGCAGCACGGTCTCGGAGCGGCGTTCGTAGAGGTACTCGGTAACCCGGGAGCGGAAGACGTACTCCTCGAGGAAGGTCACGCAGCCCGCGTTCTCCATGGCGCCCGCGTTGAACTCGGGCACGAAGCACTGGTCGTACTTGGCGAACGGGTAGTTCACCCCGAAGGCCTGGTGGTAGAAGCCGAAGCCCTGCTTGGTCTCGGTGAACAGGCGCTCGGCGTCGAGGTGCTCGGCCAGCGAGGCGCGGCAGTACAGGCCCAGCGGTATGTCGTCCTGGCCGTCGACGCCGTGGAAGGTGTCCCGCCATTCCGCGTAGGGGCCGGCGACGAGGGCGACGAGATAGGTCGACATCGGGGGCGTGGTGTCGAAGACGTGCCGCTTCGCGCCGTCGACCTCGGCGCCGATCTCGGCCGGGGAGTTGGAGACGACCTTCCACTCGGCCGGAGCGGTCACCGTGAGCTGATAGGTGGCCTTGAGGTCCGGCTGGTCGAAGCAGGTGAACATCCGCTTGGCGTCGGCCGTTTCGAACTGGCTGTAGAGGTAGACGCCGCCGTCGACCGGGTCGACGAAGCGGTGCAGCCCCTCGCCGGTGTTGGTGTAGGCGCAGTCGGCGCGCACGACGAGCTCGTTGTCCTCGGCCAGGCCCGGCAGGGTGATCCCGCGGGATTCCTCGTAGTCGGACAGATCCAGCTCGACGCCGTTGAGCACGGCGCTGCGCACCCGGGCGGCGATCAGGTCGATCCAGGTCGTGGCGCCGACGTCGGCGCTGTGGAAGCGCACCGTCGTGGTGGAGCCGAAGGTCTCCACGTCCTGCCCGCCCGCGCCTTCGGACAGGTCCAGGTCCACCACGTACGACCGGACCGTGAGCAGCTCGGCACGCTGCTCGGCCTGCTGGCGGGTGAGATTCGGCGGGGCCACGGATCACCTCGTTGTTCTTCGATGGGCGCCGTCGGTGCGGCATCATTGCGGATTGCTGGCATCCAATCACGTCCACACCGCGCTCGCCGCCGGGCGGGTGTTCGTCGTTCGGCGTGTCGGCGTCTTCGGGAAGAGATCGGGGAGGTCGGCGGTTGAGACGGGGGAACGAGTCGCGAACGATCCGGATCTGGAGATGGCGATGACGACTGTGGCCGAGGCTTACCCCGAACTCTCGGAGCGGCCGAGGGTGGACTTCTACTTCGATCCGGCGTGCCCCTTCGCCTGGGTGTCCTCGCGGTGGATCCTCGAAGTGGAGCAGGTCCGCGACATCGACCTGCACTTTCGGGTGATGAGCCTGAGCGTGCTCAACGAGGGGCGTGACCTGGGCGAGGGGTACCAGGAGCTCATGGACTCCGCGTGGAAGCCGGTGCGGGTGGCCGTGGCCGCGGCCAAGCATCACGGTGCTGACGTGCTCTCGCCGCTGTACACGGCGATGGGCAGGCGGATCCACGATCAGGGCGATCGGGACTTCGACCAGGTGATCTCCGAGGCGCTGGCCGAGGTCGACCTGCCAGCCTCGTTGGCCGATGCCGCCACGAGCAAGGAGTACGACGACGAGCTGCGTGCCAGCCACCACGCCGGGATGGACCCGGTCGGTGACGACGTCGGTACCCCGACGATCCACGTCGACGGCGTGGCGTTCTTCGGCCCCATCACGACGCGGGTTCCCCGGGGAGAGGAAGCGGGCAAGCTGTTCGACGGTGCCCGGCTGCTGGCGAGCTACCCCTACTTCTTCGAGCTCAAGCGCACCCGTACCGAGTCGCCGCAGTTCGACTACTGAGTCGGTTGCACGAGTGGCCGTTGACAGCGTCCGGGGCGGTCTCCGTGCGGGAACGGCTTCGGACACTGGTGCGGTTCGACGGCGGGTCCGCCGAGGTGCGGACCCGCCGGAGTCGACGTGGCGTACGTCGAGAACACGGATCGTCATCGGCACCGTCCGGACGAGTTCCGGACGGTGCCGGCGCGTCGCTGTCCGCGAGGGAGCAACGTCAGCAAGCGGTGTGCCGCAGTGCGGTACGCGTGGTCTCGGCAGGGAGAGGGGATCGGCACAGTGCTTCGTCCGCGGTGATCGCACCGGACGAGACCTCGCTGCACAGCGAGGCCAGGGCGGCGAGTTCGTCCCGCTGGGCGGTGGCGAATCCCGGCCCGACGGGATCGCCGTGGCCGGGTACGAGGGTGGAGCACCGCGATTCCAGGAGGGCGTCCACGGCGTGCGGCCACCGCGACGGGTGGGCGTCCTCGAAATCCGGCGGCCCGCCGCTCTCGACCAGATCGCCGGTGAAGACGACCCCCGAGTCCTCCACCGCGGCGACGAGATCGTGGTCCGTGTGCCCCTTGCCAGGATGGGACAGCCGCACCGACCGCCCGCCCAGGCCGATCACGGTTTCCTCGTGCACGAGATGGTCCGGCACGACCGGAACCGTCCGGGCCAGCGCGTCGGCCGTGTCGTTCCGATCCTGCTCGCGATAGTGCTCGGTCCACGCGTCGCGCTGAGCCGCCGCGGTCCGTTCGAGGTGGGAGACGCATCCCTCGTGCGCCCAGACGGGAGCGGGTAGGAACGCCTCCGTGCCGAAGCAGTGGTCGAAGTGGCCGTGCGTGAGAACCACCTTCCAGGGCAGCGGGGTGATCTCCCGTACGGCCGTGGCGAGCTCTGCGCCCTGCTCGCGGTCACCACGCGTGTCGATCACCAGTGCCCACTCGTCGCCGACGACCAGTCCCACGGACAGGTCCAGCTCCGCGTAGCGGCGCACCAGCACCCCGTCGCCGAGATCCACCCATCGCCCCACGTCGTCACCCCTCCTCGAAGACGCCGTTCCGCAGTCGGGGCGCCACCGAGCTCGTGTTCGTGTCGCAAGCCAGCTCCACATCGTGAGCAAAGCCCCGTGCTGAGAGTTCGCGTCCGGATGCGCCGTCCGTTATCAGCGCACCGAGGCGATGCGCGGCGGCACGGTACGTCACGGCCGCGAGGTCGGCCTCGGAGGAGCACGTGACAGCGTGCTTTCGCAACTCCGCCGTGATCGCGCCTGCTCCGAGCAGGTCTTCCACGGCGGGGCGCAATGCCCCGCCGTTCCAGCGCTCCCCGGCCGCGACAACACCGATCGGCTCCCCGTCCGTTGCGTGCGCGGCCGAGTGCGCGATGGCTGTCGTGTTGCGCAGACAGCCGGTGAACACCGTGGCACCGAGATCGGCGGCTTCAGCGCACAATGTGGCTCCGTTAGGGGAGGGGAGCGCGAGTAATACGCCGGCATGCAGACCCCTCAGCGAGGAGGGACTCAGCGACCATCCAGCGGTGCCGCGTGGTCCGGCCATGACGGCGCCCGCCTCTTCCGCCGCTCGACGGCCGCGCGCGTCGTGCCAACGTAGCGGCAAGACACGGGCGCCCGCTTCGATCGCGACATCAACGCACGTGCTGAAGGACAGCACGTCCACCACGACCACCACGGGGCATTCGGTGGCCAGGTTCCGCATGCCGTCGATCCCCCAGTCGAACCTGACTCCGTGCGGATGCTGAGCGGTCACGACCGCAGAGCCTAACCAGGGTGCACCGGTGGGGTGGTCCGTTTGGCACACTGCGACCGTGCGCGTCTACCTAGGATCCGATCACGCAGGCTTCGAACTCAAGAACCACCTCGTCAAGCGGCTGGCCGATCTCGGCCACGACGTGACCGACGTCGGTCCCGCCGTCTACGACGCCGAGGACGACTACCCTCCCTTCTGCATCGAGGCCGCTCGACGTGTCGTGGCCGACGAGGGCAGCCTGGGCCTGGTCATCGGTGGTTCCGGCAACGGTGAGCAGATCGCGGCGAACAAGGTCCCCGGCGCCCGCGCCGCGCTGGCCTGGAACGTCGACACCGCCAAGCTGTCCCGGCAGCACAACAACGCGCTGCTGGCCGGTATCGGTGCGCGGATGCACACCACCGAGGAGATCGAGCGGATCGTCGACATCTTCCTGGGCACCGAGTTCGAGGGCGGCAGGCACCAGCGCCGCATCGACATGCTCGCCGACTACGAGCGGACCGACGAACCCCCGGCCCTGCCCCACGACTGAGCCGATGCCCACGCAGCGTCAGGCGCTCGCCTGGTTGCTCACGCCCCTGTTGGCGTTCTCGACGACGCTGGCAGGGGTGCTCGTGCTCTTCTACGGCCAGTCCGAGCTGGTTCCCGCCCTGGCGGGTGGTGTCGGCGCCCTCTGTCGCACCCCCGACTGCGTGCTGGGCCTCGGCCTCATGTTGATCGCCGGTGGTTTCCTCGTCCTCTGCGCCTCCGTCGTCGCCGGGACGGTGGTGGGGTTGGTGCACCGCGAACAGTCCGAAGCGAGAGCAGCCGTGCGCCGCGGTCTGTTCGTGGCGCTGTGGTGCGTGCTGGCCTACCTCGTGGGGTCGGTCGTCGTGTCGGTCGTGGTGTAACCCGTGCCCGAAGGTCATGTCCTGCACCGGTTGGCTCGGCTGCACCAGCAGCGGTACGCCGGATCGGCGGTTCGGGTTCACAGTCCCCAGGGGCGGTTCGCCTCCGGCGCCTCGTTGGTCGACGGATTGGTGCTCGACCGCGCCGAGGCGTACGGCAAACACCTCCTGCACGTCTACGCGCCCGACCGCGTCGTTCACGTCCACCTCGGGCTCTACGGCAAGTTCACCGAGCTGCCGGTGCCGCTGGAAGAACCTCGCGGCAAGGTGCGGATGCGTGTGGTCGGGTCGACGCACGGCACTGACCTGCGCGGTCCGGCCGCCTGTGAACTGCTGACGGAGGACGAGGCCACGACGTTGCTCTCGCGGCTCGGGCCCGATCCGCTGCGCGAGGACGCCGATCCCGAACGAGGGTGGGAAAGGCTCACGCGCTCCCGCAGCACCATCGCGGCGCTGCTGATGGACCAGAAGATCGTCTCCGGTGTGGGCAACATCTACCGTGCCGAGGTGCTGTTCCGGCGGGGCATCCCTCCCGAACTGCCCGGACGAGAACTGGACCACGACCGGTGGAAGCTGCTCTGGCGGGACCTGGTCGAGCTGATGGCCGACGGTGTGCGAAGCGGGCGCATGGACACCGTGCGACCCGAGGACATGCCCGAGGTCACCGGACGGGAACCGCGCCAGGACCGCCACGGTGGCGAGGTCTACGTCTATCGCAGGGCCGGCCAGCCCTGCCTGCACTGCTCCACGCCCGTGGCCACCTCCGAGCTGGTGGGCCGCAAGCTCTACTGGTGCCCCACCTGCCAGCGTGGATAGCGCGGACCCCCGGACGGTGACGGGTCAGCCGCCGCCGAGCAGGTCTCCGAAGTCGAAGCCGTCCATGCCGCCGCCCATGTCGTCGGGGCCGCCCATCTCGCCCATGTCGCCACCCATGCCGTCGCCCATGTCACCGCCGGCGAACTCCTCCGGGGAGGCGGCAGCGGCCGAGACGCCGTCCATTCCGCTGAACAGGGCGCCCATGAGCAGGAAGGAACCCATACCCCACGCTCCTGCGGCCAGGGCGGGCTTCCACCACGGCTCGCTGTACCAGCCCTGCGGCACCGGACGCCCGGCGACGGTCCCGCCGGGGTAGTAGTGCGGTGTCCGCTCGCCGGGCTCGGGCGAGGCGACCTGGCGCTGACCGTCGACGTCGACCTCACGGTGTTCGGTGACCCTGCCCGCACGTTGCTGGCCGGCCAGGTCGGGCAGCTCCGGACCGGGGTCCATGTCCATGGCGACCCGGGCACCGCGCACGTAGTAGAGCCCCTCCAATGCGGTCTGCGTGGTCAAACGGGACTGCTCGACCGTGGTGGCCTGCTCCAGCTGTGAGACCGCCGCGGTGTGTCGTTCGGAGGCGTCGACGAGAGCTTGTTTGGCGGCTTCGTTGGTGCCGACCAGGTTCAGTATCTGTCCACCGAGACGCTCGACCCACCGACGTGCTTCGGCCCTGATGTCGTCGAGCTCCTGCTTCCGGACCGTCGCCCGGTGGTTGAACCACCAGACCGCGGCTACCGCGACGAGCACCACGAGCACTAGGAACCAGACGAAGGTTTCCATGACGCCTCCCACGCTCTGTCTCCCACGGCCTGTATCCCGGGCTCTGCCGCGCCCACGGATCTGCACTCTCGACCCTACTCGCGTTTTCAGAACCCTTCGGGGCAGTGCGGAGCGTGTTCGGCGGCGAAGGCTCGCGACGTACGCCGCAACGCGCCCGTTCCGAGCTCGGTGACCAGTCCCGCACGGCCGAGCGCGGACAGGGACGTACCACCCAGGTAGGCGGCGGCGAGATGGGTCGTGTCCACGGCCAGCTGCGCCGAAGCGTCGGACGGGGCGACGTCGGCCACCCCGTCCTCGTCGATCCGCAACCGCCTGCGTCCGGCGTTCCAGGGACAGAAGGAGTCGGTGACCTCGATGACCACGTCCAGTGGTGCCGAGTACCGGCGCGCCCGCAGTGCCCGGTCCAGATCCACCAACCGCACCCACAGGGCGTCCGACACATCGCGCACCGCCAGCCGGGGATCGGCGAGCAGGTTGGTGACGGGTTCGTCCACCGCCGCCTTGTTCCAGCGCACCTCGCCGACGAGGTCGAGATCGAGCAGGTGGCGCCACAACGTCGCGTACGCCCGGGGCGTGGTGGCCGCGACCTCCTGGACGTGAATCTCGTAGGCCGGGCCGCGTGCGGTCCAGTTCGACTTCGGCCGGTAGAGCGCGTAGCCCTCCGGGTGCACCGCGTAGCGCAGTGCTCCGGTGCCGTCCGCACCCGTTTCCTCGTGGAGAACACGGGCGTGCCAGGCACCCTCGTCCCGCGTGAGCCAGCCGATTCGCTGGTCGGCCACCGCGGGATGCACTCGTCGGAGTAGCTCCAGCGCCTCGGTTCGCCCGACCTCGCGCACCGGGCGCGGATCGACCTCCACGGTGGGACGAAAGGCGGCGCCGCGTGGCAGTGCGAGCCGCGCCTCCTCGGAACCCACCGCGTAGCCGAACCGGCCGTATATGGCTCCTTCGGAGGCGAACAGGGCGGCGATCGGTTCGGTGGCGGCTTCGCGCAGGGCGTCCAGCTGCGCGCGCATGAGGGTGGTCAGCACGCCCCGCCTGCGGTGCCCCGGCCGGACACCGACCGCCGTGACAGCGGCCAGCGGGCAACTCACGGCTCCGGGAAGCGTGATTTCCGGAGCCATCAGACCACCGACACCGACGAGCTCGGTGCCGTCGAAAACACCGTGCGAGCGCTCCGGCCGGAACACCGGGCGGAACCGCTCCCGCAACTGCTCGCGACGGTCCGCCATGAGGGCGTCGCTGAACACGTCGAAGTAGCGGTCGTAGTCGTCGTGGGCGAGGGTGTGGGCGGTCAGAGTCGGATCGGCCATGCTCACGTTCCTACCGCCGACGCACCACCGACGCGACCGGCTCTCCTCAGGCGGCGAAGGGCACGGTGTCGACGGTCTCCCACTCGTTGGAGGAGTGATCGCGGCTGAGTTTGACCAGGGACACGGCGGGCACCCGCACCGTGGCGGGAGAGCTCTCCGTGGCCTCCAGCACGGCCTTGGCGAACACGGCCGGGCCCTCGGCCGTGGAGTAGGCGAGGCTGACGTGCTGATCCGTCTGCTCGGGCTCCTCCGGCAGGAGCGACTCGCCGATCACCTCGGCGGTCGCCTCGCGCAGCGTCGAGCGCAGGTCGGACAGGTCCGAGCGCGGTTCGGCGGGCAGCGCCAGCGACTCCGGCAGCACGACGCCCTCCTGGAAGGTCAGCCGCGGCGACGCGGTCGAGGACAGCCGTGTGCGCACGGTGTCGAGCAGCGTGTTGACGCGGCCCTGCGGTACCTCGTCGGTGAACCCGACCTCCTGCAGGAGGATGTGCATCCACTCCAGCGGGACGGGATCGAATCCGGGCAGGTCACGCAGCGCGTACTGGTACTGGTTGGCCAGCTCTCGCAGGGCGGGCTGGTCGCCGAGGGGAAGCAGCCAGGCGTAGCTGGTGCGTCCGGGGCTCCAGCCCGGGCGCCAGCGGGCGTGATTGCGGACCTGGTCGGCGTGGGGCATCTCGGTCACCTTTGAATCATGCATTGCCACGACGTCGTGTGGGACGGTGCGTGGCGCCGGCTTGAGGTATCTCACGCACGAGGCGTGGCACCCACGTTGCCTTACTCGCTCACGGTCGTCTCGGCCGCCTCCGCGCGGCGCGACTGATCGAGCGTGGCCGCCGCGTCGGAGTCGCGCACCCGCAGGGTCAACACCAGGCCGAGCAGGCCGAAGACGACCGCGACCAGGAACGCGCCCCGGTACCCCTGCAGCTGGGCCTGTGCCACCCGGGCGGGCACGTTCGGATCCACTCCGGCCATCGCGGCACTGGTCAGGATCCCCAGCGCGCTGGCCACGACCGCCGTTCCCAGCGCCGTGGCGACCTGCCTGCTGACGTTGAACATCGACGTCGCCTGCCCCATCTCCGCGGAGGTGGTCTGGGCGAACGTGGCGGTCTGCAGCGGTGTCATCAGCAGTCCCATGGCCACCCCCTGCAAGGCCAGCACGCCCACGACGAACCACAGCGAGGTGTGCAGACCGAGCAGCTGCATGGTGGCGCCGACGGCGCTGAGCAGCGCGAATCCCACCGCGATCAGCCGCTTCGGGCCGACGCGCCCGTACGCGCGGCTGACGAACTGGGTCACCACCAGCATGACCAGCGCCTGCGGCATCAGCACCAGCCCGGCCATGACGGGGGAGATTCCGCGCAGGTTCTGCAGGTACAGCGGCAGCAGGAACAACACGCCGAACATGGCCCCCGTCTGGCACAGCAACAGGACGTTGCCGGTGCCGAACAGCCGATGACCGAGCAGCCGCAGGTTCAGCATCGGTTCGGCGACGCTGAGCTCGCGCCACACCAGCGCGCCGAGGAGCAGCACCGCGCTGATCAGTTCCATCCACACGGACGTGCTCGCCCAGCCCCGTTTGGCGGCCTGCTCCAGCCCGACCAGCAGGGTGGCCAGCCCCGATCCGGCGAGCAGGAAACCGGGCAGGTCGAACCGGCCCGGGCGTTGCCGGTGCTCCTCCCGGAGGAACAGCACGGTGAACAGCAGGGCCACCGCCCCGACGGGCAGATTGATGAAGAAGATCCAGCGCCAGCTCGCGTACTGCACCAGCACACCGCCCAGCAGCGGGCCGAGGGCGGGCGCGATGGTGATCGGAATGGCCAGGATCGCTCCGGCCTTCGCGCGTTCGTGGGCGGGGAAGGCCCGGAAGAGCATGGCCTGTCCGACCGGGACGAGCATCCCGCCACCGACGCCCTGCAACACCCTGGCCGCGATGAGCGTGGTGATGTCGGGAGCCAGCCCGCACAGCGCCGAGGCCAGGGTGAATATCATCACGGCCAGCTGGAAGGTGCGCTTGCTGCCGAACCGGTCCGCCAGCCAGCCGGAGGCGGGGATGAACACCGCCAGGCTGATCATGTATCCGGTCAGGACCCACTGCAGCGTGCTCGGCTCGACCCCGAAGCGTCGCCCCAGCGTCGCCAGCGCGACGTTGAGGATGGTGATGTCCAGGATCTGCATGACCAGGGCGAGTACGAAGGTGATCCCGACCAGCCACTTGTACTCCGGCAGTCCCGCGCGCAGTCGTAACAAGCGTGTTCCTCTTTTCCGCATCACGGCACGGGACTCCCGCGTCGGCGGCGGATCCGCTCTCCGGTGCTCCCCAGTAGAAGGCCGTGGAAGTCCAGCATGCGTGCCGCGACGGGGTCGGGCAAGCGAATTGGCCCGGGAGGCCGCCCGAGACGAGAAGGCTCCCCGGTCACCGTGGTGACCGGGGAGCCCGGTGAGAGCGGGTGACGGGAATCGAACCCGCGTGACCAGCTTGGAAGGCTGGGGCTCTACCATTGAGCTACACCCGCGAGGGGGATCGAACATCGGCTGATGTCGACCGCGTGCATCCCACTGTAACGGGTCGCGATAGAGTGCTTGCAAGCACCCGGGTTTTCGGGTGTGTTCCGGGGTGTGGCGCAGCTTGGTAGCGCACTCGCTTTGGGTGCGAGGGGCCGTGGGTTCAAATCCCGCCACCCCGACTCCGGGCCGGTCACCTGCGGGTGGCCGGCCTTTCGCGCGGTAACGGCGGGCGGGGTGCTCCACGATGAGGCAGATGTGCCTACCCACGTCGAGTCATCCTTCGCCCGCTCGATGCGTCCACGCCTGCCCGCCGTGGTCGTGGCGGCCCTGCTGGGAGCCGTTTCGGCCTTTCTGGTGGGGGTTTCGGTGTTCGTGGACACCCCGGCACCGTCGACCGCGCCCGGGAGCGGTATCGCCACGGCGGTCACGCCGACGCGGGCCACCCGGTGACGCGCCGCGTTCTCAGTCCAGCGGGGACACCTGCTCGACGGTCCGGCAAGTCGGTCGTGCGGATGACTTGCCGCAGCTGCTTGGCCGCGGTGGTTCGAGCTCGTGGCTGCGAACGGTCACGGTCCAGCGCCGGCCGTCGCGATGCGTCACGCGGACCTGTCCGTTCTCCGCCGGGGGCTCCTCCACCGACAGGACGTCGGCGAGGTACTCCCCGGTGAATTCGCGAACGGCCAGTTCGGCGGCCTGACCCGCACCGGGCCAGCAGGCTCGACCCCGGCACCCCTCGGTGACGACCTTGCCCGCGAAGGCCGCCGACAGCACGGATTCGGCCTGGTGCGTGGTGATCCTCCCGTAGGTGTAGCCGGAGGGCAGCAGCACGCAGGCGGGAGCGAACCGGTGCCCGCCGGTGTGCGTGGTCTCCCACAGTCCGTCGTGCCGCCCGGCCAGTTCCGAGACCAGCGCCCGGCCCCACACCGCGCAGCACCGGTCACGTCGGCCGTTGGTGCACACGAGCAGCACGGGATCGGACACCGCTTCGCCCCAGGAGTCGTGGTGCCCGCGGGCGATCCGCTCGAAGTCCAGTTCCAGCAGTTCGGCCGGGTCGTTCACCGTGCGCGTGCGCAGCCAGCTCCGCTCGGGACGGGTGTGCGCCAGGTAGACCCGACGGGGTCGATCGGTGTCCGGATGCCGCCCGGGACCGCGAATCAGCTGAACGCGAACACCGGCGGCCTCCGCTCGGGCCGACAGGGCCGCTCCCACCTCGGAGTCGAGATGACTTTGCAGGAGGGCGTCGCGTCCCCAGGGGCCGGGCTGCTCCAGGCACAGCCAACCACCCGCCACCGCGGCCGTGCCCGCGAGGGGTTCGTCGAGTGCCTCGGACAGTGCCGCGCACGTGGTGGCCCCGGTCGTCTCGTGCTCTGCCTCGCCGAGCTGTCGCACTTTTCCCCAAGCATGTCGGTCGGTACGGGCGCGAATACCCGGTACTGTTCCGGCCACGGCAAGTGCAGCGGAACCCAACACCGGGTACTGCGAGAGTACGCAATAGACTCAGAGGTCAGCCCGGCGTCGACGGAGCGATCGGAGATCACGCGCCTTTCGGCTTCCACAGGCACCGCCGGGAGTTTCAAGCACGTTCGCACTAGGAGACCACGTGAAGAGCACCGTCGAGCACCTGAGCCCGACGCGCGTACGGTTCAACGTCGAGGTGCCGTTCGACGAGCTCAAGCCGAACTTCGACCGCGCGTACCAGGAACTGGCCAAGCAGGTCCGAATCCCCGGATTCCGCCCCGGCAAGGTCCCGGCGCGGGTACTGGAGAGCCGCATCGGTCGCGCCCCCGTGCTCGACGAGGTTGTCAACGAGGCGGTTCCGTCCAAGTATCTGGAGGCCGTCAACAGCAGCGAGGTCAGCACTCTCGGCCGCCCGGACATCGAGGTCACCAATATCGCCGACGGCGAGAAGGTCGAGTTCAGCGCCGAGGTCGACGTTCGGCCGGAGCTGACTGTGCCGTCCTACGGCGACCTCTCGGCCACCGTCGAGAACGTCGAGGTCACCGATCAGGAGATCCAGGACCAGCTCGACGAGCTGCGTGCCCGGTTCGGCACGCTGATCAGCGTCGGGCGCCCCGCCGCCCACGGTGACTTCGTCAGCATCGATCTGGCGGCGGAGGTCGACGGCCAGGCGGTCGAGGAGGCCCAGACCAGCGGCCTGTCCTACGAGATCGGGTCCGGCCAGCTCATCGAGGGCATCGACGACGCGCTGATCGGCATGAGCGAGGGCGAGACCGGCACCTTCACCACCAGCCTGGTCGCAGGCGAGTACGCCGGTCGGGATGCCGAGGTCACGGTCACGCTGCACTCCGTCAAGGAGCGTCAGCTGCCGGAGGCCGACGACGAGTTCGCCCAGATGGCCAGCGAGTTCGACACGATCGACGAGCTGATCGCCGATCTGCGCGAGCGGCTCGGCCGGGTCAAGCGCATGCAGCAGGGAATGCAGGCTCGGGACAAGATCCTGGAGTCGCTGCTGGAGCGCGTCGAGGTGCCGCTGCCGGAGAGCGTCGTCCAGTCCGAGGTCGAGACACGCGAGCACGACGCCGTGCACCCGTTCGACCACGACGAGGAGCGCTTCGTCCAGTCGTTGACCGAGCAGGGCTCCAGCCGCGAGGAGTTCAACGCCAAGACGCGGCAGGAAGCCGAGGAGGCGGTCAAGACCCAGCTCGTGCTGGACACGATCGCCGACGCCGACGGCATCTCCGTCTCGGACAACGAGCTCACCGAGCGCATCATCTACCAGGCCCAGCAGTCCGGCACGAGCCCGGACCAGTACGTCCAGCAGATCCAGCAGTCCGGCCAGCTCGGTGCGATCTACGCCGACATCCGGCGCAGCAAGGCGCTGTTCTCCGTGGTGCGTCAGTCCACGGTGACCGACGAGCAGGGCAACGCCATGGACCTGGACGAGCTGTTCGGCACGCAGGAGGACGAGTCCGAGGAGCAGCCCGAGGTCGTCGAGGGCGCCTCCGAGGATCAGTCCGAGGAGAAGTCCCGCGACGATCAGTGATCCGGGGGCCGTGGGGCACCACATCGAAAAACATGCTCTGAGCGAACGTGGGCGGTACTGGGAAGCTGGTGCCGCCCACGTTCGTTAGGGTCAGTCGTAAGGGATCACGGACAACGATTTCGGCCCGGCCGACGCGAAGCGGACGGGTCCATTCCGGAAGAAGGCAGGGAGACGTGACGCAGCACCAGACTGTTCCGGCGTCCGACGCACAGTCGCCGCAGATGCGATCCACCGGTAGTGGCCTCTCGTTGACCGACTCAGTCTACGAGCGACTGCTTCAGGAGCGCATCATCGTCCTCGGCTCCCAGGTCGAGGACTCCATCGCCAACCAGATCTGCTCGCAGCTGATCCTGTTGGCCGCCGAGGACACCGAACGCGACATTTCGCTGTACATCAACTCACCCGGTGGCTCAGTTCCCGCGGGTATGGCCATCTACGACACCATGCAGCTGATCAAGCCGGACGTGGTGACCGTGGCGATGGGTTTCGCGGCCTCGATGGGGCAGTTCCTGCTCTCGGCGGGCGCGCCCGGCAAGCGCTTCGCGCTGCCGCACTCGCGGATCCTGATGCACCAGCCGTCCGCGGGCATCGGTGGCACGGCCTCGGACATCGCGATTCAGGCCGACGTGTTCTCCAAGAACAAGCGCGAGATGGCCGAGCTGATCGCCGAGCAGACCGGACAGACCGTCGAGAAGATCACCGTGGACTCCGACCGCGACCGCTGGTTCACCGCTGACGAGGCTCTCGACTACGGCTTCATCGATCACATCGCCAACCGCGCCAACCTGCCGAGCGCGTGATCGACCGTTCGCGTCCGTCTCGGCAATCACAGTCACGAGGAGTCACCGACGTGAGCTCATTCCAGCTTCCCAACGCCCGGTACAACGTGCCGTCGTTCGTCGAGCGCACGGCCTACGGGGTCAAGGAGTCCAACCCGTACAACAAGCTGTTCGAGGAACGCATCGTCTTCCTCGGCGTGCAGGTCGACGACATCTCGGCCAACGACATCATGGCTCAGCTGTTGTACCTGGAGTCCGACGACCCGGACCGCGAGATCCAGATCTACATCAACTCGCCGGGCGGCTCGTTCACCGCGCTGATGGCGATCTACGACACCATGCAGTACGTGCGTCCGGACGTGCGCACCGTCTGCCTCGGCCAGGCGGCCTCCGCGGCGGCCGTGCTGCTGGCGGCGGGGACGCCGGGCAAGCGCATGGCGCTACCGAACGCGCGTGCGCTGATCCACCAGCCCGCCACCGAGGGTGTCTACGGTCAGGTCTCGGACCTGGAGATCCAGGCCAACGAGATCCAGCGGATGCGCGATCTGATGGAGCAGACGCTGGCCAACCACACCGGCCGGAGCAAGGAACAGATCCGCGAGGACATCGAGCGGGACAAGATCCTGACCGCCGAGCAGGCCAGGGACTACGGGATCGTCGACGAGGTCATGCCCTACCGCAAGCTCTCGCAGCAGCGCTCCTGATCCACGACGCGCCGGGCACGGCGGACCTCGTCGTGCCCGGCGTGGCGGGGAGCGGTGAAGTCGCTCGCCGCGGAGTGCGGGTTCGTGGCGGCAAGTTCGTGGTAGCGAGCCTCCCCGAACTCGGGAAACGACAGGTACCGTCGAGGGTATACACGTATCAGGGGCGCCACAGGACGGCGCACCGGAGGGGACGAGGTCAGCGGCATGGCACGTATCGGTGATGGCGGCGACCTGCTGAAGTGCTCCTTCTGTGGGAAGAGCCAGAAGCAGGTGAAGAAACTCATCGCCGGTCCGGGCGTGTATATCTGCGACGAATGCATCGATCTCTGCAACGAGATCATCGAGGAGGAGCTCGCCGAGTCGGGCGAGGCCAAGCTCGACGAGCTGCCCAAGCCGGGCGAGATCCACGGTTTCCTCGACCAGTACGTCATCGGTCAGGACGGCGCCAAGCGCAACCTCTCGGTCGCCGTCTACAACCACTACAAGCGTATTCAAGCCAGTGAGCAGCAGGGCTCCTCACGAGGAGACCGCGACGAGAGCATCGAGCTGGCCAAGTCCAACATCCTCATGCTGGGCCCGACCGGCTGCGGCAAGACCTACCTCGCCCAGACGCTGGCCAAGATGCTCAACGTCCCGTTCGCCATCGCCGACGCCACGGCGCTGACCGAGGCCGGCTACGTCGGCGAGGACGTCGAGAACATCCTGCTCAAGCTGATCCAGGCCGCCGACTACGACACCAAGCGTGCCGAGAGCGGCATCATCTACATCGACGAGGTCGACAAGATCGCTCGCAAGAGCGAGAACCCCTCCATCACCCGGGACGTCTCCGGTGAGGGGGTGCAGCAGGCACTGCTGAAGATCCTGGAGGGCACCACGGCCAGCGTGCCCCCGCAGGGCGGGCGCAAGCATCCCCACCAGGAGTTCATCCAGATCGACACCACCAACGTGCTGTTCATCGTGGCGGGCGCGTTCGGGGGTCTGGAGGACATCGTCGAGGACCGGGTCGGCAAGAGCAGTGTCGGATTCGGCGCCGATCTGCGCACCAAGAGCGACATCGACTCGTCCGAGCACTTCTCCGAGGTGCTGCCTGAGGACCTGATCAAGTACGGCCTGATCCCGGAGTTCATCGGCAGGCTGCCCACCGTGGCCAGCGTCACCAACCTGGACAAGCAGGCCCTGGTCAAGATCCTCACCGAGCCGCGCAACGCGCTGATCAAGCAGTACACGAAGCTGTTCGAGATCGACGGTGTCGAGCTGGAGTTCACCCACTCGGCCCTGGAGGGCATCGCGGACCTGGCGATCGTGCGCGGCACCGGCGCCAGGGGACTGCGGGCGATCCTGGAGGAGCTGCTGCTCCCCGTGATGTACGACATTCCGAGCCGCTCGGACGTCGCCAAGGTCGTGATCACCGATCAGACCGTTCGGGAGGGCGTGAACCCCACGATCGTGGCTCGGCAGATCTCGCGTCACGAACGCCGCGAGAAGTCCGCCTAACCCGCCCGTTCGTCGAGTCGACGGTACGTGCCGGTGACTCGTGGCATCTCTCACGCTGCGTGTCGGCCGCTCATGAATGATCATTGGTCCTCATCCGCGAGCCGACTTTCGGGAGCACCGCCATGAGTAAGATGCACGTCCTGCTGATACACGGGTTCACCGGTTCGGGCCCGTGGCACTGGCAGCGGTGGTTGGCCGCTCAGCTGACCGACGAGGGGGTCACGGTCGAGCTGCCCACCCTGCCCGAT
Source organism: Halosaccharopolyspora lacisalsi (assembly GCF_014137975.1). Lineage (GTDB taxonomy): Bacteria > Actinomycetota > Actinomycetes > Mycobacteriales > Pseudonocardiaceae > Halosaccharopolyspora > Halosaccharopolyspora lacisalsi. Next base: position 346,553 of record NZ_JACGWZ010000003.1, read on the forward strand.
CCGGACCATCCGAGGTTCGACGCCTGGTTGCCCGCGCTGCGGCGGCACCTGGAGGCCGTCCCCGACGAGGCGGAACTCGTGGTGGCGGCGCACTCCTGCGGAGTGCCGTTGTGGCTGCACCACGCCGCGACGATGGACTTCTCGGTCCGGCGAGCCGACCGGGTGCTGCTGGTGTCGCCTCCGGAGCCGGAGTGGCGTCATCCCGACGTGCGAGGTCTGGCGCCGTATCCGCTCGACGCCGGAGCGCTGCGCCGCGCGGCGGGGCTGACCAGGTTGGTCGCCGGGACCGGTGACGAGTACCTGCCCATGCACAGCGCGCACGAGATCGCCGACGCCCTGCGCGTGGACCTCGACGTCATCCCGGACGGGGGGCACCTCAACACCGAGGCCGGATACGGGCCGTGGGACTCGGTGCTGCGCTGGACCCTCTACGGCACGGTGCCGCTGGTGGATCGCTTCGGGGCCGAGCCCCACACCGCGGATCGTTCCCCGGCCAAGCTGCGGCTCGTCTGACCGAGGTTTCCCGAGGGGGCGGACGGAGAAGGTCTGGCGTTCTCATCGCCGAAACTCCTCCGTTCACCCGGTCACCGACGACCGGTCTCACCGGTACCGTCCTGACCACCGCTGCTCGTGAGCACGGGGGAGTCGGCTGCCACCGCGTCGCTCGTGGTGCGACTCCAGAGCCATTCGCCGGGTTCGGCCGCGCCGACGAGTCCGAAGTCGGTCGCTCGCAGGGTCCGGGCGATCACCGTGTTGTGCGCCTGGGTCAGCGCTCTCACCGAGCGCACGTGCGCCGATTCGGCTTCCGCGACGAGGTGGGCGCACAGCATCGATCCGATACCGCGTCGTTGCCAGTCGTCGCGGACCATCAGCGCCAGTTCGGCTTCGTCCTCCTCGAGGGACAGGTTCCCCACGGCCACGATCCCGTCCGATCGCGTCAGCACCACCAACGTTCGCTCCAGCCCCGACTCCAGCCGGCGCCGCAGCGACGCGGAATCGGTCGGGGTGTCGAAGTAGCGCTGATGACGCGTGGGTTCGGAGCAGCGCCGATGGAACTCCAGGACCGGTTCCAGGTCGTGTCGATCGGCTCGCCGGAGCATCAGCGGATGGCCCGCCACGGTGACGTGTCGAACCTCCGCCGGTATTCGAGTTCGGCAGGCGGCGGCCAGTGATGCCATCGCGCGGGAGCGGGCGAACTCGGCGGGTGTGAACGCCGCCCCGTCACGCCGCAGCCGAAGGACGCCGCCACCCGGCGCCGACACGCGCAGGGCGTCCTCGGTGAAGCTCTCGGCGGGCCCGTCCGCGGGCTCCTCCGACCAGCGGACCTCGATCCTGCCGAGCAGGCCCCGCAGCACGTCGACGAGTTCCGCGGTGCCCTCGACCAGGTTCGTGGCCTGATCGAGCGAGCGCGTCGGCACGTCGTCGAGCTCCCGGACGTCGGCGCGGACCGCGCCGGCCCGTTCCCCGCCGGCCTCACCCGCGGCTTCGGTCAGTTCGGTCGCCGTGACGCCTTCCGGAACGTGCAGCAGGAGCTCGTCCACGACACCGTCACAGGTCGGGTGCACGTGCACGGTGCGGATGTCACCGCCGAGCGCGGCCAGCCTCGCCGCCAGTTGCGCCAGCCGTCCCGGGGTGTCCTTCATCGAAACCCGCAGCCGCCACAGCGGCAGCGGAGCCACGTCTTCGACGGAGCCTCCGGGAGGGGCCGTCGGACCCGTCCCCCCCCGATGCCGTGGCGGAGGAACCGCGTCGTCGGTGGTGGTGCTTCGTCGTTTCCGGCGCGCGCGAACCAGGTCGCCGACTACGAGCAGACCGCTGAGCACGATCAATGCGTAGGAGCCCTGTTCGACGTGACCGATGGCGGACGTGAACAGGTGGACCAGGCCGGCTGCGAGGAACACCGCCGCCAGTTCGGTGATCTCCCGGTGTCCCCGGAGGGTTCTCGTGGCCTCGGCGCCGTGCGAGGTTCTGTCTCGTCCCGTCATGTCCCCAGCGTGGGGCCCCGATGTTGCGATCGGTCGAACAGCGATGACGGGGCGGTGACATTGTCGTCCGCGATCGACCGCCGAAACCCACAACCCGTTGCGCGGCGGTAACTCGACACGATCCCGGACGAAACACCTCCTTTCTAGCGTGGGGTCACCCCGGCGAAAGGAGTCCCACGTTGACGACCACCTCCACACCTCCGGCACGCTGGATCGAGGGCTGGGATCCCGAGGACGAGGCCTTCTGGCAGCGCTCGGGCAGGCGCATCGCGCGCCGCAATCTGCTGTGCTCCGTCTTTTCCGAGCACATCGGGTTCTCCGTCTGGAGCATCTGGTCGGTCATGGTCCTGTTCATGTCACCGGACATCGGCCTGCCGTTCTCCGCGTCGCAGAAGTTCCTGCTGGTGATGACGCCGACGTTGGTGGGGGCGGTGCTGCGGCTGCCGTACAGCGCCGCGGTGACGCGGTTCGGTGGTCGGCGATGGACCGTTTTTTCCAGCGCCGTACTGCTCGTGCCGACGCTGTTGGCGTGCTACTTCGTACGGCAACCGGGAACGCCGCTGTGGGTGTTCGTGCTGATCGGCGCGTTCGCCGGGCTGGGCGGCGGGAACTTCGGCTCGTCGATGACGAACGTGACCGCGCTGTTCCCGCAGCGCCACCAGGGCTGGGCGCTCGGGCTCAACGCGGGCGGCGGCAACATCGCCGTCGCGGTGATCCAACTCGTGGGACTGCTGGTCATCGCCACCGTCGGTAACACCCACCCCTCCCTGGTGGCGGCGATCTACCTGCCGTTGATCGTGTTGGCCGCACTGGCAGCAGCACAGTGGATGGACGATGTGGACGCCGTGGGAGCCCGTCACGGCGGCCTGCGGGAAGCGGCGAGCAACCCCCACACGTGGTGGACCTCGTTGTTGTACGTCGGGACGTTCGGTTCGTTCATCGGATACGGTTTCGCGTTCGGTCTGGTGTTGCAGACCGAGTTCGACTTCAGTCCGCTGCGAGCGGCGAGCTACACCTTCCTGGGACCGCTGCTGGGCTCGTTGGCACGGCCCCTCGGCGGTTGGCTGGCCGACAGGTGGGGCGGTGCGCGAGTGACCCTGGTGAGTTTCCTGCTCATGGTGGTGGGAACGGGAATGCTGCTGGTGGCCTCGGCCGGGGACGCCTTCCCCCTGTTCCTGGTGGCGTTCTCGGCGCTGTTCGTCCTGGCCGGGGTCGGCAACGGCTCGACGTACAAGATGATCCCGGCGATCGCGGCCGAGTGGGTCGGCGCGACGGGTCGGGGGTCGGGGAACTCGTTCACCCGGGCACGCCGGCTCTCCGGTGGGATGCTCGGCATCACCGGTGCCGTCGGCGCTCTCGGGGGTGTGTTCATCAACCTGGTCTTCCGGGACTCCTACGGGGACCCGGCGGGCAGTGGCGTCCCCGCCTTCGTCACCTTCATCGGCTTCTACCTGGTGTGCGTGGTGGTGACCTGGGTGGTGTACCTGCGGCCCGCGTCGTGGGGGAAGCGCGATGTCTAGAAGACGGTCACGCGGTCTCGGCCCGGTGGCGTCCGACGAAACTCACGGCGTGCGGCAGGACGGTGTGAAAGTAAACGTCCTCGTGGACGCCGGGACCGAACGAGACCACTTCGGGGTCGGTCAGTTCCGCGAACCTGCGCGTGCTCTCGAGCAGGAAATCCTCGGTACCGCACCACACCGCCAGTGCCACGTCCCCGAGTTCGTCCGTGTGGCGCAACGGGTCCAGCGCGGCCCACTGCTGCTTGCTGGCGAAGGCGTTACGCACCTCCACCTCCTGCCAGCTGGTGAACAACGACGGGGAGAGCACGGCCGTCGCGGCCAGCGGTGTCCCGTTCGCCTGTCTGCGGCGGGTGTAGTCCAGAGCTCCGTATCCCCCCATGGAATATCCCGCCGCGGTGCGGGGCAGTCCGTTCGGGCCGCCGAGTCCCCGCTGCTTCAGCCACCCCGGCACTTCCTCCAGCATCATCCTCATCGGGTCGTCCTCGGGATGCTCGCGCCAGTACCCGTTCTTCCCGCCGTCGACGGACACGAACGCCAACTGTGGTGGGTTCGCGGTGTTCACGGCGGGAGCCCACATCAGGTCGACGGACTCGCGGGCGGTGCGATGCCGCTCGTGGAACAACACGCAGACGGGGAGGTCCGCGTGCGGAACGCCCTCCGGAGCGATCGTCACCAGCTCCACCTCGCGGTGACGTGCTCGGGAGTGGACCCGTTCGACGGTGACGGCGTTGTGCGGACGGGGCGGTGGTTCGGATTCCACTTCGCGTCCGGTCAGGCTGAAGGCACCGACGCTCAGCGCCCCGAGTCCGGAGGCGAGCAGGGTACGTCGTCCGACCGGGTTCGCAGGGGAGTGCCCGCCGGTTTCCATGGATCTCCTCACTCCTCTACCGTCGCTGGCCATCCCGTCGACCGCAACATTTCACTCAGTGGCCGACAGCGGCCTCGGCGGTTCGGATCCGCTCGGCTCCGGTGTAGACGTTCATCGAGGACCCCCGCAGGAAACCGACGAGCGTCATCCCCTGCTCCTCGGCGAGTTCCACCGCCAGCGACGACGGTGCCGACACGGCGGCGAGCAGTGGAATGCCGGCCATCGCGGCCTTCTGCACCAGTTCGAACGACGCGCGCCCGGAAACGTTGATCATGCATCCGGCGAGTGGCACCCGCTCCTGCAGCAAGGCCCAGCCCAGTACCTTGTCCACGGCGTTGTGCCTGCCCACGTCCTCGCGCACGGCCAGCAACTCGCCGCTGGAGTCGAACAGCCCGGCCGCGTGCAGCCCGCCGGTGGAGTCGAACACGCGCTGCGCCTCGCGCAGTCGTTCGGGGAGCTCGGTCAGTGTTTCCGGAGTGGTCTCCAACGAGTCGGAGGCCGGGGGGTGGTGGGTGCTCAGCCGTACGGCGTCCAGCGCGGCCTTGCCGCACACGCCGCACGAGGAGGTGGTGTAGAAGTTGCGTTCCACCGAGGCGTCCGGCGGCGCGACACCGGAGGCGAGCTGGACGTCGAGCACGTTGTAGGTGTTGCGGCCGTCCGGGCCGGGGCTGTCGCAGTAGCGGGCGGTGGCGACGTCGGTCTTGCCCGTGATGACGCTTTCGGTAAGCAGGAAGCCGTGAGCGAGTTCGACATCGCTACCGGGAGTGCGCATGGTGACGGTCAACGGCCGCGAGTCGACGCGCAGTTCCAGTGGTTCCTCGGCAGCCAGCGTGTCCGGCCGCTGGCGGGTGCCGTCGGCATTGATCCGCAGCACCGGCCGTCGCACGGTCACTCGTCCCATTCGCACCTCCCGGATTTTCGTCCCGATCGATCACAACTGTCGGGTCACACAGGATACGCTCCCGCCCGAACGGCGAGCGGTGATCGAGCAAGCATGTGGACGCGTGCGGTCGGGTGAGCAGCCGCAGCGGCGCGATCGCGCCCGTCGGTGCGTCATTCGGTTGATTTGGGATGACCAGTTCCAGCATGAACGAGCCAGACGATTCGCGTGTCCGGGTCGGGGCAGTACCAAGCTCTGCCGCCCGACGTTACTTCGTACTGCCACTGGTCCAGTTCCTTCGTCCCGAGCTTGCGATGGGCCGAACTCCCACGAAGGCGATGCTGGCGGGCGGGGTTTTCCGGTTCGGTGGGTTGTTCGGTCAGCACGATCCAGGCTTCCCAGGTGTTGGCTTTGGCCGTGCGACACAGCTCTTCCCAGCCCTTTGCGGCTTCGTTCGTCGCGAAGCGCGGTTCCCAACCGCCGGGTCGGCCGGGCGGGGGCTCGGTCGTTGCGTTTGGCGGACACTACTCACCGGCCTCGGGGGGTGGTACCGGTCCGTGGTCCTCGTCGAGAGGACCGCTCAGCGCCCGGTGCAGTCGAGGGTCGGCGTGGACGGCCGCTGTCGCCTTCCACTCGCGCACGGTTTGCGACAGCACGTTCCAGCGTTCCAGCTCGGCGGATGTTTCGAACGCCCTGCTGAAGTCGATGGCGAACCGGTGACGATCGTCCTCCGGCAGGAGGTCGATCCGGGGAAAGGTGTCGCCGAGCATCCGCGCGATCTCCGCACTGTCGAGGTGGGTGAACAAGTTGCGCGGCGCTCGGTCGGCCGTGGCCGCCCCCTCCGCTCCCAGCGTGCTCTCGTCCTCCTGAAGGAGCAGGAGTGGAGCTTTACCGCGACGGCGCACACGCACGACGCCCTGCTCGGTCCGCTCGGCGACGGAGTGGGGATCGCGTTGTAACTCGCTCCACTGCACCTCGGTGATCACACCCCGAGTAAGAACTAGTTCAGAACTCGCGGCAACTTGGTCTTCGGGTGAGTGGGAGGCGCAGGTGAACCACTTGACCGGATCGGCTTCCCGAACAGCCCGTGCCCGATACCGCACCCGCGTGGTGGCGATGAGGAGATCGCTATCCTCGGCGCATGACCGATGGGGAATCCGCCCGGTTGCGGCAGGGCCGTGACGAGCTGCCGGCCGAGAACGCCGTGACGGAAACCGGTCACCGGTTGCCGCAGTCGCCGGCGGAGTGGGCGCAGCGGGCCCGCGAGACCGAAGCCGACCTCGCCGAATATCCGGACGAGCGCGTCGACGTCCTGTGCGAGGCCGGGCACGCCTGGGCTCAGGCGGGTGAGTTGGAGCAGGCGGAACGCTGCTACCGCCTGGCCGCCGCCGAGGGGACCGAGCCGGAACTTCCCGATCCGCGGGCTTATTACGCGTCCTTCCTGATCGAGGAGTACGACGCGGTGCGCGGGAACGAACTGCTCGACGAGCTCTGGCGGAGTCGCCCCACGGTGCCGAGCACCTATCACTTCGTGGCCGAGACGCTGGAGGAGAACGGGGAGTATCAGCGGGCGCTGAACTGGGCGAACGCCGGTCTCTCCCGGTGCTACCCGCAACCGTTCACCCCGGGCGTCGACGAGGTCGTCGACGACCAGGAACTCGACATGCTGCTGACCACGCGCTCCCGAATCCGGGAGGCCCTGGACCAACCCGCGGACACGCTGGACGAGCTCGGCGAGCAGGCCCACGACGCCTTCGGCAGCGCGCTCGACTCCTTCGAGCGGCAGAACCCGGTGTCCAGGCCCACGGCCGTGCTGTACTGGCCCGAGTCCGAGTACGAGCGGGTTCCGCGGCGGTCGTCGGACAGCTCAGCCGACTCGGAGTCAGGCGCCCGGGCGCATGTCGATCACCGTCGTGAGACCGAGCGCGTGCTGCGTGCTTCGGCCGAAGGGGACACACCGCTCGTGGCGCACGGTGACGTGGCCGAGTTCCTCGACTTCTGCGGTGAGCGTGAGCGCGACCCCTCGACGGCGTCGATCCGGAACGACTACGCGGGCTGGCTGGCCGAGCACGGGCGGGGCATCAGCTGGCCTCCGGAACGCAACGAGGTGTGCTGGTGCGGTTCGGGGCGCAAGTACAAGAAGTGCTGCGGTGCCCCGGGATTCGTCGAACACGACTGAGGGGTGCGCGGGCCGTTCCCTCCTACGAGACGCGCAAGCATCGGCTGGCTCGGCTCGGTGCCGGGCTCTGGTTGGGTGGAGTCGCCGATTTCTCCGATCCGTCACATTGGACGGTGGTAGCGCGATACGATCCCGCCTGATCAACGCACGGCGATCAGGGAGACTCGTGGATCCGTACCAGTACCTTGCGGACTTCGAAAGCAAGGCCAACCAGATGCAGGAGCAGCTCGAGCAGTCGCAGGAGGCGTTCTCGAACGCTCGCGGCGAGGCGAGCAGCTCGGACGGCAGCGTCACGGTCACGGTCGCCGGGGGCGGCGGCATCGAGTCGATCGACCTCACCGCCCGGTCGCTCGAACTCGGCCACACCAAGCTGGCCTCCACGATCATGGAGACCATTCGCCAGGCGCAGTCCCAGGCGGCGCGCCAGGTCGAGGAGAGCATGAAGCCCCTGCTCGGGGATGGCGAGGCGATGAACTTCCTCAGCGAGCAGGTCGAGGCGAGCATCGCCCGGATGCAGCCCGACGACGAGGACTCGGCCGCTTCCGGAGGCCGGCCCGGCAGCGCCGACGAGGCGGAGCCCGACGAGTACGACGAGTGGCAGCAGCGGCGCAGGCGGGGAGGCACGTCGTGAGCTACACCAACACCAACACCGACGCCATGGACGCCCACGGTGAACACCTCACCGGCGAGATCACTTCCCAGCTCGACAAGGCTCATACGGCCTCGACGCAGACCCCCATCGACTCCGGAGCGATGGGTGCTTTGTGTCAGCTGTGGGCCTTGATCTTCATGGACGAGCGCGATGCGGCGGAGGAGATGCTCAGGAACCTTCCCGAGGCAATGGAGGACCAAGGGGAGAAGGTCCTGGACGCCTCACGGGACTTCCGCGAGCGCGACGAGGGTGCGGCCAACGAGCTGGGGAGGACGATGTAGATGGAGGACCTGCAGGCCGACATCAAGGTCGAGGACAAGACGTTCACCGGTGCCGGTCCGCTGGACGGTGCCGAGGACTTCGCTGCGAACGTTCAGAACGTTTTCAAGGAAGGTGCGGAGGTCGATGAGACCCAGTTGGCCATCGACGGACTCGGGATGGCCCTCGACGCTGCAGGTTTCCTGACCGATCCGCTGGCCACGCTGGCCGCTGCTCCCATCGGATGGGTCATCGAGAACGTCGAGTGGGTTCGCGAGCCCTTCGACGACCTGATGGGGGATCCTCCGGCCATCGAGGCCGCCGCCAATACCTGGGGAAACATATCCCAGCATCTTTCTCAGGTGGGAGACCAGCACAAGAGCTCGATGAAGCAGGTCGAGGAGTGGCGGGGGCAGTCCGGTCAGGCCTACCGTGGAGCCGCGGCCAATCTTTTCGAACACGTGATGAACGCTTCCGCAGCGTCGTCAGCGGTGTCGAACAAAATCAAGCATGCCGGTGCTGGCGTCGCGGCCACTCGTGCGCTGGTTCGAGATCTGATCGCCGAGATGGTGGGGACTCTGATCGCCTGGGGAGCTGCGGCTCTCGCGTCGAGCTGGTTCACCTTCGGGGGTTCGGTGGCGGCTTTCATCGCTCGGGCCGTCGCCAAGGCCGTCGAGATCGCCGGCAGGATCGCGCAGTACCTGAAGAAGCTGTTCACGGCCATGGACAAGCTGGGTGGTCTGGCCAAGTCCTCCGCTGACGCCCTCCGTAAGCGTGCCGACGATCTCTCGGCGAGCAGCAGGAGCCGCCCCGACAGCGGGTTGGGCGGACGGCTCAAGATGAAGGAAGAGCACATGGCCACCGAGGCGCAGACCAAGGCCGCCAGCCGCGAGGCGTTCGGTGACCATCTCCAAGGGCAGGGGTTGGACGCGCGGAACCAGCGTGTGGACGACTTCACGGACTCCGCCAACACTCGTGCGGAGAACATGCGCGCCACAGCCGACCGATGGGATGCGGAGGGAGGGCCGCTGGCCAACACCAGGCTCGGTCGGGTTGTCGAGCACACCGACAATCACTTGAACAAGAGTGCCCTCGATGGCGGCAACTGGGTCAGGGCTCTCTCCGGAGATTTGGGGCAGCACGCGCCCACACCGAAGGACCTCGGCAATGTCAAACCGTGGTTCGGTGACGGCGTGGCTGTCGGTAAGGAGTACGGAAAGGAGGTCAACAAGGCGTTCGGCCAGGAGGAAGGCGATCCCGAGAAGGGGACTCCTACCGAAAAGCCCCACGAGTCCAAAACCAGAGAGGTCCGGAGTGAACGTGATCAGTAGCGACGAGGAGGGCGCCAGCACGCTGGGTAGGGTGCGCCGTTGTTTTCGTAGCGGTGGAATATTTCTGGCTTCTGCGGCGTTCGGAGGATTCCTTTCCTGGATAATGGCGAGGACGGGGGGACCGCATACTGCCTTTTTTGGAGCCGGTGGTGTGGCGCTGGTTTTCGTCACGCTGGGTTTGACGATCGTGGCCCTGTGGAAATTGACCAGCGGCGGATGGCTGTGGTGGAAGTGGTGGGTTCCCGATTCCCGGGCTCGTCGCGGGATCGCCCGCTTCTTCGACGCCTTGCGCAAGAACACGAAACAACCCGCCCACAAGTGGCCGCTCTGGGCGCCCTTCATCATGGCCGTGGTGATGAGCTATGCGGCGTACTTCGACCACGGCGTTTTCCTGGCCAAGGCCCACGAGGGAACTCCGTCTCCGGAAGGGCGCCTCGTCGTCGAGTCGTGCGAGCCAAACTGGACGGTGCTTGGGCTGCGTTCTACGTGCACCGGGACAGTCACCCCGCTGTTGACCGACGATACGGAGCACTACGAAGCTTCGTTCTCGCGGTTCGACAGCGCCGACGTCGGCCGGTCCATCGACGTGTTTCGGTCCTACGGGATCCTGGCGGGGCAGTCCTGGACCGCAGCGCGGGAGGACGTGCCGCCGCCGCCGGCCGAGTTCTTGATCGGCGGCTCCCTTCTCGTGGCATTCGCTTTCTGGTATCTGTTCCTCGCGCGGCTCGTCGTCCTCGGTGTCGCTTTCGTGGCACGACAGTTTCGAAAGGATCCAGAGGGAGCGGCGGGGGCGGATGACTTTCCGAGAGAATCCGGAAATCGGTCGGAAGGAAACAGGAAGCACTCGAACATTCGGATTCCCGTTCCGCGGAGGCACTGTTGGCGATACTGGGCCATCGCCGTCGTGCTGGCTTACGCGGCGTACTTCAGCTACGGACTTTTCCTTGGGGGTGATCAGGGCGGGAGTAAAATACTTTCCGTCAACGGGCACCTCGTTCTGGAGTCGTGTGAACCGAACTGGGCCATGCTGGGGATGCGGTCGCAGTGCGAGGGCGTGGTCGATCCGATACAGGGATACGAGAATAACCAGCTTCGCTATGACAGGTCCTTTTCAGTGTTCGAGACGACTGATGTCGGCAAAAGAATACCTGTTTACTTGAGCGGGAGCAGTGAATGGCAACCCAAGTATGAAGGTAGCGCACCTGGCTGGCTGGGCTTCATCGTGTTTCCACTGTTCCTTGGTACCTTGATCATGTTCTACAGGGGGCTTGTGATCATCATTGGTGGCCTGGGTTCTCCCTTCTCCCGGTCATGAGTCCGGCAGCCACAGCGAAGTCCGCTCCTCACGGCCAGGGGCCGAGGTCGGGGAGTGGCCCCTCGGAGGCCGGAAGCTGCTGAGGGGGCCGGCCGGCCATCCAGCAGGCCAGTGTGCGGCAGGAGCCGTTCAGCCGTGCCCGGCCGGTGCCGAAGCTCCAAGCGCGGTCGAGATCGTCCGGGGCGACGGTGACGTCGCTTCCCTCCAGGCGCGGACTCAGGAAGTCGATGGCGTGCTCGGAGAACTCCGGTGACCAGTCCTCCTCGGTGCGGCCGAGGAGGAGGTCGACGGCGTGGATCTCGTTCTCCCGCCAACGGCAGAGCAGCAGGTCCCCGACCGTGCCGTCGCGGAACTTGACCGGCCTGTCCCAGTCCTCGCCGCTCAGGCCCTCCCACACGGCTTCCAGCTCCTCCTGGTGGGCGGTCAGCATCCGCACGAGCTCGCCCGCCTCCCGCCGCGCGTCCCGTTCGATGGCCTCGTCGCGGTCCCCGTCGGGGTAGTTCTCGACGAGCTCGCCCCGCGACGCGTGGACGGTGACCCGCGTGAGCGCCCGAGCGTTGTGCGCGAGGTGGGCGAGCACGTGTCCCCTGGTCCAGCCCGGCAGCAGGGTCGGCTGCCGGAGCGTCCCGGCGTGGAGCCCGATGACCAGGTCGAACAGGTTTCGGTGGCCGCGCCGTACCTGCTCGAGCACGGTGGGGGTCATGGCGGTGAGCGCCTCCACGTCGGGGTCGGTAGAGCCGATACCCTAGCACCGCACGAGGTCCCGGAACACGGTTCGTAGAATTCCCGTGTGACACGAACCAGCGCAGCGCAGTCCCGTGAACTTCCGTCGACCTGGAACCCGGCCGACGTAGAGGCCGAGCTGTACCAGCGCTGGGTGGACCGGGGCTATTTCACCGCCGACCCGCACAGCGACAAGCCGCCCTTCTCGATCGTCATCCCGCCGCCGAACGTGACCGGCAGCCTGCACATCGGCCATGCCTTCGAGCACACCCTGATGGACCTGCTCACGCGGCGCCGCCGGATGCAGGGCTACGAGGCGCTGTGGCTGCCGGGCATGGACCACGCCAGCATCGCCGTGCAGGCGCTCGTCGAGCAGCAGCTGCGCGAGGAGGGCGTCGACCACCGCGAGCTGGGGCGGCAGGGCTTCCTCGACCGCGTGTGGCAGTGGAAGGAGCAGCACGGCGGGGCGATCCTGTCCCAGATGCGGCGCCTCGGCGACGGCGTGGACTGGACCCGCGAGCGCTTCACCATGGACGAGGGCCTGTCCCGCGCCGTCCAGACCATCTTCAAGAAGCTCTACGACGACGGACTGATCTACCGCGCGGAGCAGCTCGTCAACTGGTCTCCGGAGATGCGCACCGCGATCTCCGACATCGAGGTCGACCACAAGGAGGTCGAGGGCGAGTTGGTGTCCATGCGCTACGGCGACGGCGAGAACTCGCTGGTCGTGGCGACCACCCGCGTCGAGACGATGCTCGGTGACACCGCCGTGGCGGTGCACCCCGACGACGAGCGCTACCAGCACATGGTCGGCACCGAGATCGAGCTGCCGCTGACCGGTCGCAAGATCCCGGTCGTCGCCGACTCCCACGTCGACCCCGAGTTCGGCAGCGGTGCCGTGAAGGTGACCCCGGCCCACGACCCGAACGACTTCGAGATCGGGCGCCGCCACGGCCTTCCGATGCCGACGATCATGGACGAGCGTGGCCGGATCGCCGACAGCGGCACCGCCTTCGACGGGATGGACCGGTTCGCCGCGCGCGAGGCCATTCGCGAGGCGCTGCGCGAGCAGGGCCGCATCGTCGCGGAGAAGCGCCCGTACCTGCACAGCGTCGGGCACAGTTCCCGCTCCAAGGAGCCGATCGAGCCGCGGCTGTCGCTGCAGTGGTTCGTCAAGGTCGCCCCGTTGGCCGAGGGGGCCGGTGACGCCGTGCGCGACGGCCGGGTGGCGGTGCACCCGCCGGAGCTTGCCAAGCGCTACTTCGACTGGATCGACAACCTGCACGACTGGGCCATCTCGCGGCAGATGTGGTGGGGCCACCGGCTCCCGATCTGGTACGGCCCCGGCGGCGAGGTCGTCTGCGTCGGGCCGGACGAGGAGCCGCCGAGCGGCGAGGGATGGCGTCAGGACGAGGACGTGCTCGACACCTGGTTCTCCTCGGGCCTGTGGCCGTTCTCCACGATGGGGTGGCCCGACGACACCGCCGACCTGCACAAGTTCTACCCGACCAGCGTGCTGGTCACCGGCTACGACATCCTGTTCTTCTGGGTCGCGCGGATGATGATGCTCGGCCTCTACGCGATGGACGGGGTCGAGCCGTTCAAGGTCATCGCGCTGCACGGCATGGTGCGCGACCCCTACGGCAAGAAGATGTCCAAGAGCGCGGGCAACACCGTCGACCCGTTGCAGTGGATGGACACCTACGGCAGCGACGCGGTGCGGTTCACCCTCGCCCGCGGCGCCAACCCCGGTACCGACGCGCCGATGAGCGAGGAGTGGGTCTCCGGAGCCCGCAGCTTCACCACGAAGCTGTGGAACGCCACGCGGTTCGCGCTGGCCAAGGGGGCCGTCGCCGGGCGGGACCTGCCGCCGCGCGCCGAGCTGACCGACGCCGACCGCTGGATCCTGGACCGCACCGACGCCCTGGTGGCCGAGGTGGACGAGCTCATGGAGGACTTCCAGTTCGCCAAGTCCACCGAGGCGCTGTACCACTTCACCTGGGACGAGTTCTGCGACTGGTACGTCGAGCTGTCGAAGACGCAGCTCGACGAGGGGCAGGAGCGCGCCGAGTCGACCCGCGCGGTTCTCGGGCACGTGCTCGACGTGCTGCTGCGGCTGCTGCACCCGACCATCCCGTTCGTCACCGAGGAGCTCTGGACGACGCTGACGGGCGGGGAGTCCCTGGTCGTGGCCGACTGGCCGAAGCCGACGGGTGAACCCGCCGACGAGGGGGCCGCCCGGCGGGTCGCCGCGGTGCAGAAGCTGGTCACCGAGATCCGCCGGTTCCGTTCCGACCAGGGCCTCAAGCCGGGGCAGAAGGTCGCGGCCAACCTCGGCGGGATCGAGGCCGCCGGACTGGGAGAGCACGTGCCCGCGATCCGCTCGCTGGTCCGGATCACCGAACCGGGGGAGGAGTTCGCCTCCACCGCCTCGATCGAGGTCGGGCTCGCCACCGGTGACGTGACCGTGGAGCTGGACCTGTCCGGAGCGGTCGACGTCGCCGCCGAGCGCAAGCGCCTGACCAAGGACCTCGCGGCGGCGGAGAAGGAGCTCTCCGGCACCGAGCAGAAGCTGGACAACCCGTCGTTCACCGCCAAGGCGCCGGCCGAGGTCGTCGACAAGATCCGTGCTCGGCGGGAGACGGCTCGTGGTGAGGTCGATCGCATCAACGCCCGGCTGGCATCCCTGCCGCAGGAGTAGGGGGTTCCGGCGACGTAGACTCTTCGCCGGCGTGGCAACAGGGCCGTTCGTGGCAACAGGGCCGTTTTTCGACAGGGGAGTGACAGCGTGACCGGCACGGAGTCCAGCGGGCTGCAAGAGCTGCGGGTCGTGGAGGCCGAGCTCAACGAGCGCCGGCCGGAAACCCAGATCGAGCCTTCGCTCGACCGGATCAGGGCGTTGACGGACCTGCTGGCCGAGCCGCAGCGCGGGTATCCCGTTCTGCACGTCGCCGGAACCAACGGCAAGTCGTCCACCGCGCGCATGGTCGACGCCCTGCTCAGCCGCATCGGGTTGCGCGTCGGTCGCTACACGAGCCCGCACCTCCAGATGGCCACCGAGCGCATCAGCATCGACGCTCGTCCGATCAGCCCGGCCGACTACGTCGAGGCCTATCGCGACGTCGCTCCCTACGTGTCCCTGGTGGACTCCCGCAGCGACGTGCCGATGAGCAAGTTCGAGGTGCTGACCGGGATGGCCTTCGCCGCCTTCGCCGACGCCCCGGTGGAGGCGGCGGTCCTGGAGGTGGGACTCGGCGGAAGCTGGGACGCCACCAACGTGGCCGACGCGCACATAGCGGTGCTGTGCCCGGTCTCGGTCGATCACACCGACTACCTGGGCTCCGACCTCGCCGGTATCGCCGGGGAGAAGGCCGGAGTGATCAAGTCCGAATCGGTGGTGGTGCTGGCCGCGCAACCCGCCGAGGTGGAGCAGGTCGTCATGGAACGCGTCGCCGAGATGGACGCCACCGTCGCCCGTGAGGGGCACGAGTTCGGCGTGCTGGAGCGCACCGTGGCCGTCGGCGGCCAGATGGTGCGGCTGCAGGGGCTCAGCGGTGTCTACGACGAGGTGTTCCTGCCGGTGCACGGCGAGCACCAGGCGCGGAACGCGGCGATCGCGCTGGCCACCGTCGAGGCGTTCTTCGGCGCCGGGTCCGATCGTCAGCTCGACATCGACTCCGTTCGCGACGGCTTCGCGAGCGTGATCACTCCCGGGCGCCTCGAACGGGTCCGTTCCGCACCTACGGTGCTGGTCGACGCCGCGCACAATCCGCACGGCGCGCGAGCGCTGGCGGACGCGGTGAGTTCGGAGTTCTCCTTCCGGCGCCTGGTCGCGGTGGTCGGCATCATGGGCGACAAGGACGCCCGCGGCATCCTGAGCGAGCTGGAACCCGTGGTGGAGGAGCTGGTGATCACCCGCAACTCGTCGTCGCGCTCGATGGACCCCGACGAACTCGCCGGGGTGGCCTCCGAGCTGTTCGGGCAGGAGCGCATCGTCGTCGAGGCCCGACTGGACGACGCGGTCGAGACCGCGATCGGGATGGCCGAGGAGACCTCGGACCCGAACGAGTCGATCACCGGTGGTGGTGTGGTGATCACCGGATCGGTCGTGACCGCGGGTGAGGGCCGGGCACTGTTCGGCAAGGAGCCCGTGTGACCGCGTCGAATCCGGAGGAGCCCGCACGGGAGGAGGGCCTGCCGACGGCTCCTCCCGAGGTGCGCGACCCCTGGAAGGGGTTGCGCGGGGTCATGGCGGGCACGCTGGTGCTGGAGTTCATCGTGTTCGGCCTCGCCCTGCCGGTCGTCTGGCAGCTCGGGGCCGGGGTCGGCAGCGTCGGCTTCGCCGTGGTGGGCGCGCTGGCGGTGCTGATGCTGGTCGCGGCGTTCGTGCAGCGCCGCTCGTGGGGGCTGGGGTTCGCGCTGGCCCTCCAGGCGGCGATGATCCTGTGCTTCTTCGCGCATCCGGCCATCGGAGTCATGGGGCTGCTCTTCGCCGGGATCTGGGGCTACATGCTCTACCTGCGTCGCGATGTCGCCCGGCGGATGCGCGAGGGGCGCCTGGCCGACCAACTGGGCCACCCACCCGGTCACCCTCCGCAGTCCTGATTTCGCCCGTCCGAGGGTGGTGCATCATGATGCGGTCTGCGTATTCTCGTATGTATGACGACGGCGACGAGGACCACCATCACCATCGAGGGTGATCTGCTGGATCATCTGAAGAAGCGTGCGGCGATGGAGCGCACGACCGTTAGTGCCTTGATCGACGAGGACGTGCGCTTCGCCGAGTTGCGCCGGTCCGAGATGGAGAGCAAGGAGGTCCCGCGGTTCACGCTGCCGACCTTCGATCTCGGTGAGCCGAAGCCGGGTGTGGACCTGGCGAACAATGCCGCACTGCGCGACTTCATGGACGACGAGAGGTGATCGCCTGCGATGTCAACGTGCTGCTGAACGCGCAGAACGTTGCGCTGCCGGATCACTCCGCCTACTACGAATGGCTCGAAGAGGCGCTCAACGGCCCCACGCCGGTGGGTGTTCCGTCGTTGGTGTTCAGTGGATACCTACGTGTCGTGACCAACCCCAGGGTATGGCCGGGGTGGCTGGCACCGGACAAGGCACTGGAGTTCGTCAACGTGATTCGTTCGGCGCCTGCTTTCGTCCCACTGGACCCCGGCCCCAGGCACTGGGACATTTTTGCCGAGCTGTGTCGGAAGGCCGATGCCAAGGGCAACCTCGTCCCCGACGCGTATTTGGCGGCCATCGCGATCGAGCACGGCTGCGAGTGGATCACCGCTGATCGTGGGTTCGCCCGCTATCCCGGTCTGAGGTGGCGCCACCCGTTGGATTCGTCGGACTAGCCGATGTCGATCATGGCTCGGCCGCGTACCTCGCCGCGGTCCAGCGCCGCGTAGGCCTCGCCGACCTCCTCCAGCGGGTAGCGGCGGCTGACGGTGTCCTGCGGGCGGAGTCGGCCGCGTGCCACCAGGTCGAGCAGCACCGGCATGTCACGTCGTGGCTTGGCCCCGTAGGACCCCTTGATCTGCAGTTTCTTCCTGGCGAGGGTGCCGAGGTCGAGCTCGCCGGTGGTGCCCTTGGGGGCGATGCCGACCATGACGGCCTGGCCGCCCTCGACCACCGAGTCCCGCGCGACGGCGAAGGTGCTCGCACTCCCCAGGGCCTCGAACGCCACATCGACCCCGCGCCCGCCGGTGGCCTCCCGCACGGCCGCGACCGCGTCCACCGTACCGGAGTTGACCGTGTGCGTGGCGCCGAGCTCGCGGGCGTCGGCCAGCTTCTCGTCGCTGATGTCGACGGCCACGATCACCGAGGCCCCGAACACCGCCGCGAGCTGGATCAGCGCCGAGCCGACGCCGCCGGCGGCGATGACCGCCACCGCGTCCCCCACCCGCACGTCGGCCGTGTGCCGCAGCGCCCCGTAGGCGGTCATGGTCGAGCAGCCGATCGAGGCGACGTCGGCCAACTCGACGTTGTCGGGAACCCGGTAGACCGAGGTGGTCGGGGTCACCGAGCGCTGCGCCAGCCCGCCCATCGAGTACATCCACACCGGCTCGCCGTCGGGTCGGCGCAGCCGGGTGTCGCCGTCGTAGAGCTGGCCCTTGGCCCGGTTGTAGGCGAAGAAGTTCAGGCAGATCTCCTCGTTCCCGCTCGCGCACTGCGCGCAGTCCCCGCAGGGCATGATGAAGCTCGTGACCACGCGGTCGCCGACCGCCAGGTCGGTGACGTCCGACCCCAGCTCGCTGATCACGCCGGCGACCTCGTGCCCGAGCACACCGGGGGTGGGGAACGGGAGCTCGCCCTTGAGCACGTGCAGGTCCGAGTGGCAGGCGCCGCACGAGGTGACGTCGACGGCCACCTCGCCGCGGGAGGGACGCGGATCGGCCAGCTCCTCGATCCGGAGCGGTTCGTTCGGGGCGGTGTGCACGGCGGCGCGCATCGCGGCTCTCCTCGCTCGCTGTCCCGGCCCGGACCGGCCGGTCGGTATGCCGTCGAATCTATCGTCGTGCTCCCGTTCACACCAGAGTCAGCGCGTGGTGGAGCCACACGAGCGAGTGATGATCATGATGTAAGAGTAAGGACGGTAGTATTCCTACTCTTGTGCGAGTAACCGAAAAGGGTCAGGCCACCATCCCGGTCGACAAGCGCGAGCAGTACGGCATCATGCCCGGCGACGAGGTCGAGTTCGTCGACGGGGAGGACGCCCTCGTGCTCAGGCGCAGTCACGCGAGCCCGAATCGGGGACGACGCCTGGTCGGACACCTGACGGGGCGAGCCGGTGGCGAGGGCATGAGTACCGACGAGATCATGGAACTGACGCGTGGAGAGCGAGCGTAACCGGGCGCCGGCTACGCTGGTCGACTCCAACGCCTTGCTGGATCTTGTGATTGCGGAGGCCGACTGGGTGCAGTGGTCGGCGTCCGCGCTTGAGCGGGCGGCCAACGAGGGACCACTCGTGATCAAACCCTTGATCTTCGCCGAAGTCTCGGTGCGCTTCCCGACGGTGGAGGAAGTCGAAGAGGCGTTTCCGGAAGACTACTTCCTCCGAACTCCGCTCCCGTGGTCGGCGGCGTTCTTGGCGGGCAAGTGCTTCCAGGACCACCGCAAGCGTGGCGGACGGAAGCACGCACCTCTCCCGGACTCCTTCATCGGAGCGCACGCGGCCGTGAGCAAGTTGAGGCTGCTGACGCGCGATGCCCGTCGTTACCGCACGTACTTCCCCACCGTGGAGCTCATCGCGCCGTAGCCCCCGCTCGCCGGGGACGGCCACGTGCGTCGATACGCTGGGGGACGAATCGGGCGCAGGCGGTTCGACGGACGTGCGCCCCCGATATCGAAGGAGACACGCCCGTGAGTGAACGTACGCTGGTGCTGATCAAGCCCGACGGTGTCGAGCGCGGCCTCGTCGGCGAGGTGATCGGTCGTATCGAGCGCAAGGGTCTGAAGCTGGTCGAGATGGACCTGCGCCGGGTCGACCGCAAGCTCGCCGAGCAGCACTACGCCGAGCACGACGGCAAGCCGTTCTTCGAGTCGCTGCTGGAGTTCATCACCTCCGGCCCGGTCGTGGCGGCCGTCGTGGAGGGACCGCACGCGATCTCGGCGTTCCGGCAGCTCGCCGGCGGCACCGACCCGGTGGGCAAGGCCGCCCCCGGCAGCCTGCGCGGCGACTACGGCCTCGAGGTCCAGTACAACCTGGTGCACGGCTCGGACTCGGTCGAGTCCGCCGAGCGCGAGCTCAAGCTGTGGTTCCCGGAGCTGCAGGCATGAGCGAGCCGGACTTCACCAGTGGTCCGCACCGGGTCGACCAACCGCATCCGGAACTGTCCACGGCGCTGACCGACCTGCTGGGGCGGGTCACGGTCGCGGGTGGGGCGACCGGATTCACGGCGACCACCGAGCTCGAAACCATCACCGGCGTCGTCGAGAACGTCATCGGAGATCTGTCGGTGCGCCCGAAGCGTCGGCACATGCTCACGTCGGGCCAGGCTCACGCGCTGGCGGGTGCTGTCGTCCTGCGTCCGGGTGAGCTGCCCGTGCGACAGCACCACGCCGAGATCGAGTGGTTGCTGGTCGATCCCGACGTGCAGGGGCGGGGACTGGGCGCGACGCTGCTCGACGCCGCCGTGTCCCACGCCCAGGCACTGGGGCTGGCGCAACTGAGCCTGACCACCCGCTCCGGTCAGGAGCTGGAGGAGTTCTACGCAGACCGGGGCTGGACCGAGCGTGGCCGGTGGCCGGGTGCGCTGCGCGTCGGTGATGACGACCAGCGCGACCAGGTCTGGTTCACCCGCGAGGTCTGAGGCGGCGCGAGAGCGTCCGAGCCGTGCGACGGGCGCGCGGTGCGGGAACTATCCTGACCGCGTGCCCGTCGAGTCCGTCTTCGAACGCCTGGAACCGCTGCTGCCGCGGGTGTCCAAGCCCGTCCAGTACGTGGGTGGTGAACCCAACTCCACCGTCAAGGACTGGGACACCGTCGCTGTGCGGTGGTGCCTGATGTACCCGGACGCCTACGAGGTGGGGTTGCCCAACCAGGGCGTCATGATCCTCTACGAGCTGCTCAACGAGCGTTCCGACGCCCTCGCCGAACGCGCCTACTCGGTGTGGCCGGACCTCGAGGCGCTGATGCGCGAACACGACGTTCCCCAGTTCACCGTCGACGGCCACCGCCCGGTCGGCGCCTTCGACGTGGTGGGGGTCAGCTTCGCCACCGAACTCGGCTACACCAATCTGCTCACCGCCCTGGACCTGGCGGGTATCCCGCTGTACGCGACCGAGCGCACGGACGAGCATCCCGTCGTGCTGGGTGGCGGGCACGCCGCCTTCAACCCCGAGCCCGTCGCGGACTTCCTCGACGCCGTGGTGCTCGGCGACGGCGAGGAAGCCGTCCTGGAGGTCACCGACGTACTTCGGCGGTTCGACTCCGAGGGCCGTCCCGGCGGCAGGGAGGAGCTCCTGCTGAGGCTGGCCGAGACGGACGGCGTCTACGTGCCGGCGCTCTACGAGGTGAGCTATCTGCCCGACGGGCGGATCGGTGAGGTGGCACCCACCCACCGGCGCGCGCCGTATCGGGTGTTCAAGCGCACCACGAGCGATCTCGACGAGTGGCCGTACCCGAAGCAGCCGCTGGTGCCGTTGGCGGAGAGCGTGCACGAGCGCATGAGCGTGGAGATATTCCGGGGTTGTACGCGCGGGTGCCGGTTCTGCCAGGCGGGAATGATCACCAGGCCGGTGCGGGAGCGCTCCGCGGAGGGCATCGGCGACATGGTTCAGTGCGGCCTCCAGGCCAGCGGCTTCGACGAGGTCGGCCTGCTGTCGCTGAGCTCGGCCGACCACTCCGAGATCGGTGAGATCACCAAGGGCCTGGCCGACCGGTACGAGGGCACCAACACCGGGCTGTCGCTGCCCTCCACCAGGGTGGACGCCTTCAACGTCGACCTCGCCGACGAGCTCTCCCGCAACGGTCGGCGGTCGGGCCTGACGTTCGCACCGGAGGGCGGTAGTGAGCGAATCCGCCGAGTGATCAACAAGATGGTCTCCGAGCAGGAACTGATCAGCACTGTGACCACCGCGTTCGTCCACGGATGGCGCCAGGTCAAGCTGTACTTCATGTGCGGTCTGCCGAGCGAGACCGACGAGGACGTGCTCCAGATCGCCGCGATGGCCAAGGAGGTCATCCGGGCCGGTCGCAGGGCCGCCGGGCGCGACGACATCCGTTGCACGATCTCCATCGGCGGATTCGTGCCCAAGCCCCACACGCCCTTCCAGTGGGCCGCGCAGTGCGATCCCGAGACGGTCAACGAACGACTGCGCAAGCTTCGTCGGACGGTCCGGGCCGATCGTCGTCTCGGCCGCAGCATCGGTGTGCGCTACCACGACGGCAGGCCCTCCTTGATCGAGGGACTGCTCTCGCGCGGTGACCGCAGGCTCGGCCGAGTCATCGAGCGCGTGTGGCGCGAGGGCGGTCGTTTCGACGGATGGAACGAGTACTTCTCCTTCGAGCAGTGGATGAGGTGCGCACGCGAGGAGTTGGCTCCGTTCGGCGTGGGGCCGGACTGGTTCACCACGCGTGAGCGCACCGCGGAGGAGGTCCTGCCGTGGGACCACCTCGACTCGGGGCTGGACAAGGAGTGGCTCTGGACGGACTGGACGGACGCGCTGCATGGCCGTGAGCAGGACGACTGCCGCTGGACGCCGTGCTTCGACTGCGGGGTGTGCCCGACCATGGGCACCGACATCGAGGTGGGGCCCTCGGGACGTCCGCTGCTGCCCATCACGCCCGTCGGTTCGTCGTCGCCGGTACGGAACCCGGACCTGTCCCCGTCGGAATGAGGGCCCGCCGGTTGCACGGTCTCGTGCTCCGACGACTCCGTGTGGCGCCGTCGGCACCCCGACCGCTCGTCGGCGGTGGACGTCTTGCCGGTAGGGTGTTCGGGAAGAGTACGGTCCATCAGCAGACCGGCGAGACCCCGGGGAGCGCGTCGGTGAGTCGGCATCAACCCACTTCGCCCGCCGCATCGGTCCAGAAGCTGCGGCTGCGTTACGCCAAGCGGGGTCGGCTGCGCTTCACCTCGCATCGCGACCTCGCTCGTGCTTTCGAACGTGGGTTGCGCCGCGCGGGTGTTCCGATGGCGCACTCACGGGGCTTCACTCCGCACCCCAAGGTATCCTGGGCGGGTGCGGTACCGACCGGAGCTGCCAGCGAGGCGGAGTACGTCGAGATCCATCTCGCCGAGCAGGTGGATCCGCTGAAGCTACACGAGCAGTTGCGGTGGGTACTTCCCACCGGGATGGATCTGCTGGACGTGGTGCCCGCGGGGTCCGATTCGCTGGCTGACCGGCTGGAGGCCGGGCTGTGGCGCATCGAGCTTCCCGGCGTGCGGGTGGCCGAACTGCGCTCGGCGGTGGCACGCTTGATGGAGGCGCCCACGGTCGAGGTCGAACGGATGACCAAGAACGGCCGCCGTAGTCTGGACGCACGGGCCGCGGTGATCAGTGCCGAGGTGCACGAGGGGACACCCTCCTGCGAGGAATTGATCGCGCTGCGTGTTCGTGAATCCGAGTCCGATGCGGATATGGACGATCGGGCGAAAGATTCGGAACCATATGGGATACTCGTAACGGTCGTACGGCAGGCAACACCGGTCGTACGACCCGACGACGTACTGAGTGCTCTTCGCGTCGTCGCCGGTCCGGTCCTGCCGGTAGTCGCGCGAGCGACCCGGTTGCGGCAGGGGCGGCTCGACGAACGAGGAGAGCTTACCGACCCGTTGGCCCAGGACAGGGTAGCGGCCGGAGCCCGACGAGGTGAGTTCCCCGTCGGGTGACGGACTCGGTGAGCAGGCGCCGTCGGCCCCGTCGTGAGACTTCGACGAACGTCGGGACCTCGGGGAACCGAAGAATTGCCGTCACCGGCGGGTGGCGGAGACCGAAGATCGTAGAAGGTCCCTGTGTGGCCGCGTCCTGTACGCAGGATGCGCCCGGGGGCGAAGGAGCTGGATGTTGAACATGGAAACGCCCGCTGGAAGTGCCAGCGGGCCATCGACCACACCCGCTGGGGATGGCTCGCAGGCAGAGTCGACTACATTCGAGTTGCCCCCTAAACTGCGGGTTCACGCGCTGGCGAAGTTGCTGGGTACCAGCAGTCGGGAGATCATCACGACGCTGGGTTCGCTGGGTGAGTCCGTGCGCAGTGCGCAGGCGAACATCAGCCGTGAACTCGCGTTACGAGTGGTCCACACGCTTCGCCCGCACGCCGACGAGGCGGAGCGGACGTCCGAGTCGCGGGAGGAGCCCGGCGAGACCGCTGCGCCGACTCCGGCTGCCGAAGCGACCGCGGAGACGGCCGAAGCGAGCACGGCGGTGGCCACCGACAGTGCACAGGCTGCTCCGGTCGCGCCTGCTCTGCAGGCGATGTTTCTGGCACCGGAGCCGCCGCCGGCCAACCAGGAAGCGCCTGTCCGCGACGAGCCCGAGCAGCCCGTGAGCGAGCAGTCTCCCCCCGCGGGGAGTCCGAGCGAGGAGCCTCCGTCCGCGGAGGCGCCGCCCGCGGAGACACCGAGCGAGTCCTCGGACGCTTCGGAGGGGACGGCGGAGGACGAGGAAGAGTACATCGGGCGCCGTCGTCGGCGGCGTGGCCGCAGGGGACGTGGCCGCGGACGTGGTGGTGACGGAGAGCAGGCCGATTCCACCGACCCGAACGCCGAGCCCTCCGAGGAGGCCCCTTCCGAGGAGGCCGACAAACCGGAGAAGGCCGAGAAGCCCGACAAGGCCGACAAGGCCGAGCGCGTCGGTAAGCAGAGCAAGAAGGACAAGAAGAACAAGGGCGGTGAGTCGGCGGGCAAGAAGAAGGACAAGTCCGCCGAGACCACCGATGAGCAGAGCGGTTCCGCTCAGCCCGCCGAGAGCGAGGCGCAGGAGGATCCCGGCGAGGCCGTGTCGAGCCGTCGCAGGCGTCGGCGCCGCCGCAAGGGTTCGGGTGGTGACGGTGACGGCAGTACCCGTGAGGACGATCCGCCGAACACCGTCGTGCACGTCCGTGAGACCACCGAGGCCGAGCGGCACGACAACGCCACGGACGAGGTCCGGGCGATCAAGGGTTCGACGCGCCTGGAAGCCAAGCGGCAGCGTCGCCGGGACGGGCGCGACACCGGGAAGCGGCGCGCTCCGGTGCTGTCGGAGTCGGAGTTCCTCGCCCGACGCGAGTCGGTGGAGCGCCGGATGGTCGTGCGCGAGCAGGGCGATCAGACACAGGTCGCGGTGCTCGAGGACCAGGTACTGGTGGAGAACTTCGTGACCTCGTCCGACACCGGTTCGCTGGTCGGCAACGTCTACCTGGGCAGGGTGCAGAACGTCCTGCCGAGCATGGAGGCGGCCTTCGTCGACATCGGCAAGGGCCGCAACGCGGTGCTCTACGCGGGTGAGGTGGACTGGGACGCCGCCGGGCTGGCCGGTAAGGCCCGCAGGATCGAGCAGGCGCTCTCCACCGGTGACAACGTGCTCGTCCAGGTCACCAAGGAACCGTTGGGGCACAAGGGCGCCCGGTTGACCACCCAGGTCAGTCTTCCCGGCCGGTTCCTGGTCTACGTGCCCGGTGGTGGAGCGACCGGGATCAGTCGCAAGCTGCCGGACAACGAGCGCAAGCGGCTCAAGGAGATTCTCGGGCGGATCGTGCCGGAGAACTCGGGCGTGATCATCCGGACGGCCTCCGAGGGCACCAGCGAGCAGGCGCTGGAGCGCGACGTCCTCCGGCTGGAGGCCCAGTGGGAGATCATCAAGGAACGGGCCGAGGCACCGAAGGCGCAGGGACCACAGCTGCTCTACGAGGAGCCGGACCTGCTGATCAAGGTGGTGCGTGACCTGTTCACCGAGGACTTCTCCTCGCTGACGGTGCAGGGCAACGACGCGTGGGACACGATCGAGGCCTACGTGCAGCACGTCGCTCCCGAGCTGATGCCGCGCCTGATCAAGCACACCGGTCCCAAGGACGTCTTCGCCGAGCAGCGCATCGACGAGCAGATCACCAAGGCCCTCGACCGCAAGGTCTGGTTGCCCTCCGGTGGCTACCTGGTCATCGACCGTACCGAGGCCATGACGGTCATCGACGTCAACACCGGCAAGTTCACGGGTTCCGGTGGCAATCTCGAGGAGACGGTCACCAAGAACAACCTGGAGTCGGCCGAGGAGATCGTGCGCCAGCTGCGGCTGCGCGACATCGGCGGCATCATCGTGATCGACTTCATCGACATGGTGCTGGAGTCCAACCGCGACCTGGTGCTGCGTCGTCTGACCGAGTGCCTGGGCAGGGACCGCACGCGGCACCAGGTCGCGGAGGTCACCTCGCTCGGACTGGTGCAGATGACCCGCAAGCGGGTGGGAACCGGGCTGCTGGAGGCATACAGCAGCACCTGTGAACACTGCCGCGGTCGTGGGGTGCTGGTGACGACGGAACTGGTCGACCACTCCCAGCACGTCCACGCCACCAACGGAACCGGCAACGGGTCCGGCGGAGGATCGCGTCGTGGCCGCCAGCGCAAGAAGGGGGCACAGCAGGAGTCCCCGGCCGACACGACGGCCGCCCCGGCCCACGAGGTCGCGAGCGGGGACAAGCAGCCGGAGCCGGCCGTTGCCGGGCAACCCGAACGCGAAACGGGCGAGCGAGACCGGCCGCGGCAGCGCAAGCGGTCCAAGGGCGAGTCCAAGGGCGAGCCCAAGGAATCCACCTCGGCGCCGGCCGGTGCGGAGCAGAGTGCCCCCGCCGTCCAGGAGGCTGCTCCGGTCCAAGAGGCTGAGAAGGCTTCCCCCGCCCCGGAGGTTGCTCCGGCCGAGGAGGCTCCCCCGGCCCAGGAGGCTGCTCCGGAGCGGGAGGCTGCTCCGACCCCGGAGGCTTCTCCCGAACAGGAGACTTCTGACTCCCGGGAGACGCCCGCGAGCCGCCCGAAGCGGCGCAAGGTGAGCAGGGCGGCCGGCAGTGTCGGTTCGGCACCGACACCGGTGGTCGTGGCACCGAACGCCACGCCGGAGTCCGGGGCGGAGTCCACCGACTCGGACGAGCGGACCGACAGTGGTGCCGTGCAGGTCACCACCAAGGCGGCGCGTCGTTCGAGCCGCCGTTCCTCCGGCCGCTCCGCGGGACCGCCCGCCTAGGTCATCCGCCGCTCGTTCGTCAAGGCCGTGCTTCGTTGAGTCGCCGCGAAGCACGGCCTTTTCGTTGCTCTCCTCGGAGAACTGTTCTCTTTCTGTTGTACACACCGTGATCAACTGGTGAGAATTTTTTACGAAAGTGGCGTGAACCATAGCGTCATGTGTGATTTTCCTCTACTGTTACCGGCCAGTACAGTAACTGAAATCACTCTGGGTGTTCGGTCACACGGTCATCCGGAGTCATGAGGTGACGCGATGGCAGCAGAGAACGAGTCGAACGACGGGCGAGCGGAAGAGCCCGGACGCGGACGGACCCGTTGGGGACGCTTCGGTCTGGTGATGGGTGTGGGCGTACTCGGCATCGGCGCGCTGTTCACCGGTTTGTCCCAGGGAGCACTGGCCGCTTCGTTCAGCATTTCCGGAGTGAGCTACAAGGCCTCGGCGGACAAGCTCTCCGCGGAGGGCGTCGTGCAGTACGGCTCCGTGGACCGCAGTGCGAACAAGGCCCGCCCCGTGCTGGTCAACGGCTTCCGGGACGCCACGCTGGACAACTTCTGCCAGTCGTTCGTGGTCCCCGACATCCCCGGCGTCGGTGACACGACCGTACGCATCGAAGCACCGGGCAAGGGAGGTTTTCAGGCCAAGAACCTGGTGATCGGCGTCGACACCGTCACCGGTGACCTCACGCTGAACAACGTCGAGATCGGCCGCGACGCCGGTAACCTCACGAAGGGTCCCCCCGGCGTGGGAGGCGATTCCGGCGCCTTCGGCATCCAGGCCGACAGCGCCACCATCGCCGACCTGCGGCAGGTCGCGTGGTCGACGACCGCTTCGACGTTGCGGCTCAACGACGTCAAGATCACCACCAGTACCGGGCGGGAAGCCGCGTGCTTCTGATGTCCGTGAGCGCACGATCCTTCGGGTAGGAGGCGATGAGCCGATGTCCCATGCTTCGACGGACGAGGCGGAAGCGCCCGGCAAGGTACGGGTGGGATGGCGGCAGTTCCGGCAGTGGCGCAGGCAGCGGCCGTTCTGGGCCGGTGCGTTCACACTGCTGTCGGCACTGATCCTGCTGTACCCGCCGTACGCCTCTTTGAAGTTCGGTGACGCCGTGATATCCCTGCGCACCCTCGGTGGTATCTCGGCGACGGTGATCGGGATCGTGATGGTCATCTGCGGTGTCTCGTTGTGGATCCGTCCGCAGTTCCGGACGGCCGCGGGGATCGTGACGCTGGTGCTGGCGCTCGTGGCGATCGTGACCGCCAATCTGGGTTCGTTTTTGATCGGTACGCTCCTCGGTCTCGTCGGCGCCGCGCTGGCACTGTCGTGGTCGCCGAAACCGCCGGAGAAGTCGAAACGATCGAAGCGGAGGAAGCGGCGTGACGATTCGGCCGCGGAACCGGAAACCGACTCGGACGAGTGGGAGACGACGCGGTTGCAATCCGTGACGACGCGAGGAGGCGATGCGTGAACCCCGAATCGCGGGATCGGAGGCAGCAGTCGCGCCGGCGGCGTGTCCTGTGGCCGGCGGTGTCGCTGGTCGCCAGCCTGACGGTGCTCGGCGGGGCCGCCTCGTTCGTCGGCTCGGCCGACGCGCAGGTCAGCGCGGCGGGGCCGCCGTCCCTGCTGGATCCGTTGTGGAGTTCCTCGGCGGAGTCGTCCGCTCCGTCGTCGAGCTCTTCGGCGAAGGCGCCGTCGGAGTCCGCCACGCGGACTCCGACGAGCGGGGTACCGACTCCGTCGAGCGGTGCACCGGTTCCGTCCAGCAGTGCGTCGTCCGCTCCGTCGACACCGCACCTGCCGACCGCCGATCCGAAGCCGGGTGAGGTCGAGCCGGGGCCGGGCAGGGCCTGGACGCTGACCTCCAGCAGGCTGACCCTGATCGGTACGCACTACCACGGTTACGAGTTGCGGGAGGTCAACGGAGAGCAGGTCAAGACGCTGCACTTCACGGTCGACAAGTTGAAGATCAAGGATCTCGTGCAGCGTGGCAAGTTGGGCAACGGCAAGGACATCAAGGCGGCGAGCGCTCCCGGCCTGGTCTCCACGGTCACCGAGGGGCCGATCGAGCTCTACACGCAGAAGCTGACCGGCACGCTCAATGTCCTCGGCTATCCGGCCGTGCCGGTCACGCTGTCGCCGGATTCGCTGTTGTTGCCGAACCTGGATCTGAGTTTCCTGCGGTTGTCGAAGCTGACGTTCACCGACGCGGTCGTGCACAACGTCAAGCTCGGTGGCGGGAATCTGTTCATTCCGCAGGCGAAGATCTCGCTGGAGTAGTTCCTGGTCGACGGCGAACGCGTCGTTGTGGCGGTGAGAGTGCCACAACGACGCGTTCACCTCGGTGAACGGTCCGCGTGCTCGGGGTCCACCGAGCTTTCCGCGCTCTCCCGAGAACCCCCGTCCCGAGAACCCCCGTCACCGGTGTGTTCGGCGACCAGGATGGTGACGTCGTGCCCCTTGCTGGTGCGGTGCAGGACCAGTTCGGCGAGCAGTCCCACCGAGATCATCTGGATCCCGAAGATCTCCAGCAGCACGCCCAGGGTCAGCAGTGGCCGGGTGCCGATCGGCTCCGGGGTGAACAGCCACACGCCCGTGAGGTAGAGCAGGATCCCGGTGCCGAGCGTGCCGAACAGCAGGCCGAGGCCACCGAAGAGATGGGCAGGGCGTCGCCCGTAGCGGGTGAGCTCGACGACGGTGAGCAGGTCCAGCGCACCGCGCACGTAGCGTTCGAGGCCGTAATTGGACCGGCCGTGCACGCGCGAGCGGTGGTTGACCGCCAGCTCCCGTACCCGATAGCCGAGCTGGTGGGCCAGTGCCGGTATGTAGCGGTGCAGCTCGCCGTAGAGCGGGACCCGACGGTAGATCTCGGTCCTGGCCGCCTTGAGCCCGCAGTTGTGATCGGAGAGCCGCAGTCCCGTGATGACCCCGGTGAGGCGGTTGAACACACGTGAGGGCAGTCGCTTGCCCAGCGGATCCTTGCGCTGTGCCTTGTGCCCGCTGACGAGGTCGGCCCCGTCGTCGATCTCGTCGAGCAGGCGCGGGATCTCGGCCGGGTCGTCCTGGAGGTCGGCGTCGATGGTGACCAGCAGCGGTCCCTTCGCCGTGGCGACCCCGGCGGCCAGCGCCGCCGCCTTGCCGAAGTTGCGGCGCAGTTGGATCCCCTGCACGCGTGGGTCGGCGGTCAGGTCCTCGGAGATCACCCGCCAACTGTCGTCGGTGCTCCCGTCGTCGACGATCAGCAGCTCCCAGGTGCGGTGCTGAGCGTCCATCGCCTCGCGGATCTCGGTGAACAGCCGCGGCAGACTGTCCCCCTCGTTCTTCGCCGCCGTTACCAGGCTCACTTCCACCGCGGGTCTGTCTTGGTCGGCTCGTGCTGTGCTCAAGAGTTCGCCACCTCGGGATTCCGGGACAGGGGTCGTTTCCACCAGCCGTCCGGGAAGCGGAACGCCAGCCGCAGGGGACCGGAGCCGGCCGGGACGACGGCACGGTAACCGAGCCCGAGTTCCACCCCGGGCGTCTTCGTCTCCGCTTGCGGGCGAGGTAGATCGACCACGCCACCGCCGACGACCCTGTCGGCGGCGTCGAGCACCACGACGCATCGCGCCCGCTCGATTCCGGAGATCGCCCAGCCCTTCAACAGCCGGGTGTCGTCGTGGAGCTTGTCGTGTTCGACGTTGAGCAGCACGTTCCGCCCGTTGGGCAACGGTTCCCGGTAACTGCCGATGCCGGGGGTGCGCCACTTCGACGTGTTCACGCGCGCGCCGACTTCGATGCCCTGCCCGCATCCCAGACCGAACTCGTCGGAGAACGGGTAGTGGCCGAGATCCCGCAGCCGCGGCAGGAGTTGTTGAGGCCGGGGGAAGCGACTGGTCAGCGTGTCGGTGGCCCCCACGCGTGCGGCGACCGCGAGGAGGCGCTGGGTGGAGGAGTCCTCACGCACCGTCTGTGCCATGGGGACGCTGAGCGTCACCGTGGCGACGACCGTGCTGCCGAGGACCACCGCCCGGGTACCCGGCCGCCGTACGCGGGGCCAGCTCACGACGATGACGAGGAGAGCGATCCACAGGGCCGCGGCCATGCTGTTGTAGCGGCTCTGGAGTCCGGCTTCCGTGCCGAACGCCGCGCGCGATCCCGAGATCATCACCGCGCAACCGAGCGCGTAGACCACCAGGCCCCACCAGGGCGCGCTGCTTCGGCGGTTTTCGGGGGACAGCGAAGTGGGCACGTGCAGAGCCAGCACCGCAAGGCCCGCCACGGCGGCCAGCAGCGCGATGGCCACACCGGACCCGGTCCAGACCAACCCGAGCATGCTCAGCCCGGTCAGCGCTACCTGGGCGGGATCCCCGGTGGGCGAGTCGCCGCCGCCCTGCGGTCCGCGCAGGACGAACCAGGTGGCGACCACGAGCACTCCCACCACGGCGGGAGTGATCACCCACCGCCTGCGGTCGCCGCGCAGCCAGGCCATCAGAACCAGCCCCGGCCACAGCGCGAACGAGGTGCCGTAGCTGATGGAGGCCAGCAGCCCCAGCGCCACGGCCACGAGCGGGCGCCCGCGCTGCATCGCCAGCAGCGCGGCCAGCACCAGCATCAGGGCCAGCAGCCAGGAGGCCCCGCTCATCGAGCGCACGTAGTTGTGGATGCCGTGCGGGTTGAACACCAGCGTGGAGGTGGCCACGACGAGTCCGGCGCGGGGCCAGCGCCCCAGTCCCGACGGGAGTAGTCGCCACACCAGCAGCACGGACGCGACGCCGAAGACGATGATCAGTGCGCCCAGTGGCTGGTTGAGCCCGTCGCCGAAGCGGGCGCTGAGCCAGAACAGCAGAGTGGGCAGCACGAAGGGGTGTTCGTTGCGGAAGTTGAGCAGTTCCCAGGGGCGCAGCGATCCGTCCGGGTTGGTGATGTCGAGCAGCACCCACCAGTAGTCGTAGAAGTGCATCTGCGAGTAGTTCAGGACTTCCCGCAGCATCATCACCGGTGGTACCAGTGCCAGCAGTCCCAGCAGCCACGGTCCGGAGCGCGCGAGGCGAAGCCGCTCCAGCCGGTCGCGTTGCGAAACGGGCGGCGTTGTGTCCCGCTGCGATGTGCTCTCGGATGAGATCTCCGTCACGCCGTGTTCTCCCGTCGCCTCGAATGGCGATCAACAGTAGCAACCGCGCGGGGTCGCCGGGGTCGGTATAGTGAGATCTCCTCGTGTTTCGGCGCCACTTCGTGAGGCGGCTTCGCTGTTCGGCGCTTCGGCCGGGGATGGTGACGGGGTCTTTTCGGCTGCGATGCCGACCGGCTGTATGATGACTCCAGGATTTCTCGCCGCCGGACGGGCGGAGAGGTTAAACGCCTGTTGAGGCGGTGTCTGCCCGGGAAGGTCGGCTACCGTCGTCGAGGCAGGAACCGACCGCGGGGCCATGTCGGTGTCGCGGTAATCCCGATCACCGGTCGGGAAGGGCGTCCGTCGCAGACCGGTGAACTAGCGAAACCGAGCAGCAGGAGACTTCCGACTCATGTACGCGATCGTCAAGACCGGCGGCAAGCAGTACAAGGTGGCTGTCGGGGACGTCGTCGAGGTCGAGAAGCTCGAGGGCGAGCTGGGAGCCGAGGTCACTTTCCCGGCGCTAATGGTCGTCGATGGCTCCGATGTCACCGCCGACACCGCCGCGCTGGACAAGGTATCGGTGACCGGCAAGCTGGTCGAGCAGACCAAGGGCCCCAAGATCCGCATCCACAAGTTCAAGAACAAGACCGGCTATCAGAAGCGCATGGGTCATCGGCAGAAGCTGACCCGTGTCGAGGTTACCGGCATCACGAAGTGAGGGCGTGAGAACTCATGTCGACGAAGAAGGGCGCGTCCAACTCTCGGAACGGCCGCGACTCGAATCCCAAGTTCCTGGGTGTCAAGCGCTTCGGCGGTGAGGCCGTCAACGCCGGCGAGATCATCGTTCGTCAGCGCGGCACCAAGTTCCACCCCGGTGGCTACGTGGGGCGCGGCAAGGACGACACGCTGTTCGCACTCGCCACCGGCGAGGTCGCGTTCGGGCGCAAGCACGGTCGCAAGACCGTCAACATCGTGCCGGCCGAGGCCTGACCCGGGCCTCGGCTGCGATTTCCCGACGAGGGGCGGGTCCGGTTACCACCGGCCCTGCCCCTCGTTTTCTTTTTCTCGTGTATGCAGGAGGTATCGGTGTCGCGCTTCGTTGACCGCGTGAACATTCATGTCGCGGCTGGTGGCGGGGGCAACGGCTGTGCCTCGGTGCACCGGGAGAAGTTCAAGCCACTGGGCGGCCCGGACGGCGGCAACGGAGGCAAGGGTGGCGACGTCATCCTCGTCGTCGACCCGGGTGTGCACACGTTGCTCGACTATCACCACCGTCCTCACGTACGGGCGTCCTCGGGCAAGCCGGGGCACGGCAGTAACCGCAACGGTGCCGTCGGCGAGGACCTGACCCTGTCCGTGCCCGAGGGCACTGTGGTGCAGACCCCCGAGGGCGAGGTCGTGGCCAACCTGATCGGTCCGGGCACGAGCATCGTCCTCGCACGCGGGGGCCGGGGTGGCCTGGGCAATGCCGCCCTGGCGTCGAAGGCACGCAGGGCGCCCGGTTTCGCCCTCCTGGGGGAGCCCGGCGATCAGGGCGACTTCACGCTGGAGATGAAGTCGGTCGCCGACGTCGGCCTGATCGGCTTCCCCTCGGCGGGCAAGTCCTCGTTGATCTCGACTCTCTCGGCGGCCCGCCCCAAGATCGCCGATTACCCCTTCACCACGCTGGCGCCGAACCTCGGTGTGGTCAGCGCCGGTGAGACGGTGTTCACCATGGCCGACGTGCCCGGCCTCATTCCCGGCGCCAGCGGTGGGCGCGGACTCGGACTCGACTTCCTGCGGCACATCGAGCGCTGCGCCGTGCTGGTACACGTGATCGACTGCGCCACCTACGAGCCGGAGCGCGACCCGATTTCCGACATCGACGCCCTCGAGGCCGAGCTCGCCGACTACACGCCGGCGCTGAGCTCCGAGGACGGTGTGGTCGATCTCGAATCACGTCCTCGGCTGGTGGTGCTGAACAAGATGGACGTGCCCGACGCCAGGGAAATGGCCGAGCTGATGCGTCCCGATCTCGACGCCCGTGGCTGGCCGGTGTTCGAGGTTTCCACCGCCACTCACGAAGGACTGCGTGAGCTGAGTTTCGCCCTCGCCGACGAGGTCGAGCGTTATCGTGCGGCGCTGCCCGAGCCGGAACCCGCGCGGGTCGTCGTTCGCCCGACGGGCGTGGGCGGTTCGGATTTCGCCGTCGAGGAGGATCCCGAACTCGAGGGTGGTTTCGTCGTGCGCGGCGAGAAACCGGAGCGGTGGGTGCGTCAGACCAGCTTCGACAACGACGAGGCCGTGGGCTATCTCGCCGACCGGTTGGCCCGCCTCGGCGTGGAGACCGAACTCGCCCGGCGGGGTGCGCAACAGGGCAGCCCGGTGACCATCGGCGATGTCACCTTCGACTGGGAGCCCTCCACTCCGGCCGGGGGTGAAGCCGCGCTCAGCGGACGGGGCACCGACATGCGGCTCGACACCGACGACCGGGTGTCCAAGGACGAGCGCAGAGCGGCGATGAAGGCACGGCGCTCGGGCGCCGGGGTGGAGGAGACGGTCCCCGACGAGGCCATCGCCGACGAGGAGGGCACCGACGAGGAGGGCGACCGGTGAGCCCGGACGAGACACTGGCCGAGTCCCCGGCGCGGCAGGCCGTCGGCGCCGCACGGCGTCTCGTGGTCAAGGTCGGCTCCTCCTCGCTGACCACGACCGAGGGCGGACTGGATCACGATCGCCTGGCCGTGCTGGTGGACGCGCTGGCCGCCAGGGTGGCTGCCGGTAGTCAGCTCGTGCTGGTCTCCTCCGGGGCGATCGCGGCGGGCATCGCCCCGCTGGGACTGCGGAGCCGCCCGCGGGACCTGGCCACCCAGCAGGCCGCGGCGAGCGTGGGGCAGCAGGCCCTGGCCCACGCGTACGCGGCATCGTTCGCCCGCTACCGGTTCACCGTCGGGCAGGTGCTGCTCACCGCCGACGACGTGGTGCGGCGGTCGCACTACCGCAACGCGCGACGCACGCTGAACCGGCTGCTGACGCTCGGGGCGGTGGCGGTGGTCAACGAGAACGACACGGTCGCCACCTCCGAGATCCGCTTCGGGGACAACGATCGGCTGGCCGCACTGGTGGCGCACCTCGTCGACGCCGACGCGCTCGTGCTGCTTTCCGACGTGGACGCCCTCTACGACGGCGATCCCCGCGACGGGGACGCGTCGGTGGTGCGGGAAGTGGCCGATGCCGCGGACCTGGAGGGAGTCTCGGCGGGCGACACCGGAGCCTCCGGGCTCGGTACCGGGGGCATGGCCTCGAAGGTCGGAGCGGCGAGCGTGGCCTGCTCCGCCGGTGTCCCGGTGTTGCTGACTTCGGCCGCACAGGCGTCGAGCGCTCTCGGCCGGGCCGACGTGGGCACGGCGTTCGCTTCCACGGGCCCGCAGCTGTCGGCCCGCCGCTTCTGGCTCGCGCACGCGGCGGGTGCTCAGGGGCTCCTGCGGCTGGACGAGGGCGCGGTGACGGCGGTGGTGCAGCGTCGGCGATCGCTGCTGACCGCCGGGATCACCGGTGTGGAGGGCTCTTTCGAGGGTGGTGACGTGGTCGAGCTGGCCGACCCGGCGGGGTCGGTGGTCGCGCGCGGCGTGGTCGCCTACGACGCCGCGGAACTTCCCGAGCTGATCGGCCGGTCCAGCCACGAACTACCCCCCGAGCAGCGCCGCGAGGTCATCCACGCCGACGACCTCGTCCCCCTGTGATCGGATCCGGATATATGCAAGATCAGTATTCGAAAAAGTATACCTCGATGGTATTCTAGTCTCGTGACGACTACGATCAAGGTTCCCGACGAGCTGCGGAACAGGCTTGCCCAGCGGGCTCAAGAGCGACATGTGTCGCAGGCCGACGTTATCGCCGAGGCCCTGGAGGCTCTGGAGCGCCGGGAGTTCTGGGCCGCGGTCGACGCGGGGTACGAGCGGTTGCGCCAGGATCCGGAAGCCTGGTCGGACTACGTGAACGAACGAGACGAATGGGTCAGCGCCCGACTCGTGGATGCTCAGGAGTGAGGTCGGGGACGATCACCTTCACCAAACCCGACCCTGCTGTTGATCGGGAGCAGGCGGGGTGGAGACCCGTGCTGGTTGTCTCCGGCGGCGAGTACACCGATCACATCCCCGGTTTGGTCCTGGCCGTGCCACTGACCACACGAGACCGTGGACTGCCGCACCACGTTCCTGTTGGAGGTGCGACGACCGGTCTGCAGGAGTCCACGTGGGCGCTGTGCGAACAGGTGCGTGCGATCTCCGCTGACCAGCTTCGCAAACCCAGCGGTACGTGCGACGAGGAAACCGTTGCTGCCGTTCGCAAGATTCTGCGCAGGTTTCTCGCGTTGTGAGCGTCTGCTGACAGCTCGTCGTCCAGCGCTGTTGCTGAGAGGCGGCGAGAGCCGGGGAACCACGTACACGAGGATGCTCTGGGATTCTGCGGCTGCCGCTCGGCGTCCGCGAGATCAGCGGAGTTCGGTGGCGCGGGTCTCCGGCAGGGTGAGGATCACCAGGAACGCCACGGCGCCACCGGCGGCCACGTAGTAGAAGAACGCCGTCGACGCGCCGATCGCGGCGAAAGTGTTGATGAGCAGCGGTGCGGTGCCGCCGAAGATCGCGACCGTCAGGTTGTACCAGGCACCGATGCCCAGCCCGCGCAACGCGGTCGGGAACAGTTCCGACATGATCGCCGGTGCGATCGAGGTCATCGCCGTGTAGAGACCGATACCGGTGCAGAACACCACGAACAGGCCGCCCGTTCCCGGACCGACCAGTGCCGACAACGGGACGATGAGGACGGCCGTGGCCGCCGACCACGCCAGCAGCTGCGGTTTGCGGCCGTACCGGTCGGAAAGGGCACCCATCGGGTACTGCAGGAGGATGAACAGCACCGTGGCGACCGACAACGCCAGGAACACGTTCGTCGCGTCGGCGTTCCTGGATCCCACGGCGAACGGGGTCAGGGCGCTGAAGAACGTGTAGTAGCACAGCGTGGACAGCATGGTGAAGCCCACGAGCTGTCCCACCGCCTTCGGGTGCCGGGACAGTGTGGTCCACAGCGGATTCCTGATTTCCCGGGCCTTGGCACTGTTCTCCTCGAACTGCTCGGTCTCGCTCAGCGTGCGTCGCAGCCACAGTCCGAGCAGTCCGAGCGCGCCGCCCAGGACGAAGGGGATCCGCCAGCCGAAGGAGCTCAGCTGCTGCTCGGTGAGCACCCCTGTCAGCAGGTACCCCAGCAGCGAGGCGAACAGCAGCGCGCTACCGGTGGAGATGTAGAAGAACGAGGAGTAGCGGCCCCTGCGCGCGGGCGGGGCGATCTCGGCCAGGTACGCCGAGGCGTTGGAGACCTCGCCGCCCAGCGAGAGCCCCTGGCCGATCCTGGCCAGCACCAGTGCCAGCGGTGCGAACCAGCCGACCTGCCCGTAGGTCGGCAGGACGCCGATGAGCAGCGAGCCGCCCGCCATCAGCGCGATGGTCACCAGCATCGCCGTCTTGCGTCCCCTGAGGTCGGCGAACCGTCCCAGCAGCCAGCCGCCCAGCGGGCGGAAGAAGAACGCCAGCGCGAACGCGGCCAGCGTGTTGATCAGCGCCAGCGTCTCGTTGTCGCTGGGGAAGAACGCACCGGCGAAGTAGACGCTGAACGTGGCGTAGACGGTCCAGTCGTACCACTCGATCGCGTTGCCGATGCTGGCCGCGACCAGCTTGCGCACCGGCAACCGATGCCGTTCCCCCGTCGCGGGGCGTGCCGTCCGCTCTGCCACCGCCGTCTCCTCCGGGGACGTTTCGAACAGGTGCGGACACACTACGTTCCGAGCTGCCACGGCAACAGATCCGCACCGCGACGAATCCCGGCGGCCGTCGCTTGTGCTCAGCTCGTGGTGGCCAGGGTGAAGGGGAGGACGGCCGGTGCTCCCGCGTGGCGGAGCAGGCGGCTGACGTGCGTGAGCGTCCACCCGGTGTCGACGTAGTCGTCCATCAACAGCACCGGTCCCTCCAGCGAGGACAGTTCGAGGTCGTCGGGGATCCGGAACTGCTGCCACAGGGCCGCGACCCGTTGAGCGCTGTTGGTGCCCCTCCGCGGTGCGGTGTTCGGGTTCGTGACCACCTCGCCCAGCAGCGGCAGCCGACCGACCGAGGCGATGCGGGTGGCCAGGTTCCCCACCAGCCGAGGCCGCGTGCGGGAGCCGATCGAGATCACGCCGACCGGCCGCTGCGACCACTCCCAGGACGCCAGCACCCGGATGCACGCCTGGTAGAGGTCGTCGGGCAGCTCCTGGTCGGGAGCCGAGGGGGCCAGCAGCTCGCGCAGCCGGTTGCCCCACCCGATGTCGGTCAGCCGCCCCACCGCGCGGCCCGGTGCGGCCTGTTCGACCTCCCGCACCGTGCCGGAGACCGGTACCCCCAGCGCGTCCATGCCGGTGGGCCAGCGCTTGCGCGGTGCGATCTCCACTCCGGGCTGGTTCAGGTGCTCCTCGGCGAGCTGCAAGGCCTGACGACCGACCTCGGACGAGTGGGCGGTACCGGTGCAGTTGTCGCACCGGCCGCACGGTTCGGTGTACGGGTCGTCGAGCTGGCGCCGCAGGAAGTCCATCCGGCAGTGCGGCGTGTCGATGTAGTCCAACATCGCCTGCTGCTCGGACCGCCGCTCGGCGGCGACGCGCTCGTAGCGTTCGGCGTCGTAGCTCCAGGGTTCGCCGGTGGACTCCCAGCCGCCCTTGACCCGGCGCACCGCGCCGTCGACGTCGAGCACCTTGAGCACCATCTCCAACCTGCCGCGCCCCAGCTCGACCCGCGGTTCCAGCGCCGCCGTGGACAGCGGTCCACCGGCTCGGGTCAGCGTGTCCAGCACCGCGCGGACGGTGGGCTCGGGCGGGAACGCCAGGGAGGCGAAGTAGCTCCAGATGTCGGAGTCCTCCTGGCCGGGCAGCAGCAGCACCTCGGCACGCTGCACCCCGCGACCGGCACGCCCGATCTGCTGGTAGTAGGAGATGGGCGAGGAGGGCGCCCCCAGGTGCACCACGAAACCGAGATCGGGCTTGTCGAAGCCCATGCCCAGCGCCGAGGTCGCCACCAACGCCTTGACGCGGTTGGCCAGCAGGTCGTCCTCGGCCTGGCCGCGCTCGGTCGCGTCGGTGCGCCCCGAGTAGGAAGCCACCTCGTAACCCCGCTGACGCAGGAATCCGGAGACCTCCTCGGTGGCGGCCACGGTCAGGGTGTAGATGATCCCGGAACCGGGAAGCTCGGCGAGCTGTTCGGCGAGCCAGGCCAGCCGGGACTGCGAACTCGGCAGCCGCACGACACCCAGCCGCAGGCTCTCCCTGTCGAGGGTGCCGCGCAGCACCAGGGTCTCGGCGGAGCCGCCGTGCCCGCCGACCCCCAGTTGCTCGGAGACGTCCTGGACGACCCGGTCGTTGGCCGTGGCGGTCGTGGCCAGCACCGGCACCCCCTCCGGCAGCTCGGTGAGCAGGGTGCGCAGCCTGCGGTAGTCCGGCCGGAAGTCGTGGCCCCAGTCCGAGATGCAGTGCGCCTCGTCGACCACCAGCAGTCCGGCGGCGTGCGTCAGCTCCGGCAGCACGGTGTCGCGGAAGTCCGGGTTGTTCAGCCGTTCCGGGCTCACCAGCAGCACGTCGACCTCGCCCACGGCGACCTGCTCCTCGATCGAGGACCACTCCTCGGTGTTGGAGGAGTTGATCGTCGCGGCGTGGACCCCTGCCGAGGCGGCGGCCTGCACCTGGTTGCGCATGAGCGACAGCAACGGCGAGACGATCACGGTCGGTCCTTCGCCGAGTTCCCGCAGCAGCGCGGTCGCCACGAAGTACACGGCCGACTTGCCCCAACCCGTGCGCTGCACGACCAGCGCTCGATGACGTTCGAGCACCAGCGCACGGATCGCGCTCCACTGGTCCTCGCGCAGGGCGGCCTCCGGCCCGGCCAGCGCTCGCAGGTGCTGCTCGGCGAGTTCACGCAGGGATTGTTCGTCCACGCCGCGATTGTGTCGTGCCCGTCGCGGCCCACTCCCGCCGGTCCCGGTACGCACGGCGATTATCCTGGGAGTGTGACTACGAGCACCGATTCAGTGAGCGAGTCCGTGAGCACTGTGGGTACCGCCGCGGCGCAGGGCGATCAACTGCGCGAGCAGGTGCACGCCGCCGCGCGCCGGGCACGGCACGCCGCCGGAGAGCTGGCGCTGGCCACCAGGGAGACCAAGGACGCCCTGCTGCACGCGATGGCCGATGCGCTGGTGGAGCGAACCGCCGAGATCCTGACCGCCAACGAGCGTGACGTCGCCGCGGCGCGGGAGGCGGGCACTCCGGAGAGCATGATCGATCGGTTGGCGCTGACCGCCGACCGGATCGTCGGTGTCGCAGAGGGGCTGCGCACCGTGGCGGGGCTTCCGGACCCGGTGGGCGAGGTCGTTCGCGGCAGCGTGCTGCCCAACGGACTGCGGCTGCAGCAGGTGCGGGTGCCGCTGGGAGTCGCGGGCATCGTCTACGAGGGGCGTCCGAACGTGACCGTCGATGCCGCGGGCCTGACGCTCAAGTCGGGCAACGCGGTACTGCTGCGCGGATCCTCCTCGGCGGAGAACTCCAACACCGCCCTGGTGGCCGTGCTGGCCGACGTGCTGCGGTCCCACGGGCTGCCCGCCGACTCCGTTCAGCTCGTGCCCTGCCACGACCGCGCCTCGGTGCGCCATCTGGTCACCGCTCGCGGTCTGGTGGACGTCGTGATCCCCCGGGGTGGTGCCGGGCTGATCTCCGCCGTGGTCGAGCAGGCCACGGTACCGGCGATCGAGACCGGCGTGGGCAACTGCCACGTCTACGTCGACGCCGACGCCGAGCTCGACACGGCGGTGCGCGTGCTGGTCAATTCCAAGGCGCGCCGCACCAGCGTGTGCAACGCCGCCGAGACCGTGCTGGTGCACCGCGACATCGCCGACCGGTTCGTCCCGGTGGCCGTGGGGGAACTGGCGGACGCGGGCGTGACCGTGCACGGTGACCAGCGCTTCGTCGAGCTCGCCGGTGACTCCTCGTACGTCGTTCCCGCGATCGACGAGGACTGGGACGCCGAGTACCTGTCGTCGGACCTCGCGGCGGCGGTGGTGGACTCGCTGCCGGAGGCGATCGAGCACATCGCCACCCACGGATCCGGGCACACCGAGGCCATCGTGACCACCGACGTCCGGTCGGCGCGGCAGTTCACCGCGCGCGTGGACGCCGCGGCCGTCAACGTCAACGCATCGACGGCGTTCACCGACGGCGGTGAGTTCGGAATGGGTGCCGAGATCGGCATTTCCACCCAGAAGCTGCACGCCCGCGGCCCGATGGGGTTGCCGGAGCTGACCACCACCAAGTGGCTCACCTTCGGGGACGGCCACCTCCGGCCCTGATCGGGCCCGGAAGCGGACCTGATTCCGGGAGTGCGTCCCCGTCGTGGCAGGACCGCGAGCACGATGGGGACAGCCCCGCGCGAGTGACCGCTCCCACTGATTCGCGTGGGGCGGGTGATCATCCGGGTGGTATCGCCCCGTGATGTCCGAGGAAGTCCGGCACCGGAGGAGGCCGACGTGGGGGAGGAGCCGGAGGTTCCACGCCGCCGACACGATTCCGCGGCCACGAGGGCGGCGCTGCTCCAGGCGGCATCGGAGCTGTTCGCCGAGCGTGGTTTCGATCAGACGACGGTGCGCGATGTCGCGGCGCACGCGGAAGTCAACCAAGCCCTGCTGTTCCGGTACTTCGGTTCCAAGCAGGAGCTGTTCGCCGAGGTGCTCAACCGCGACAGCAGGCAGTTGCTGGAGGGGGCCCCGGCGGAGGAACTGCCCGGCAGGATCCTGAAGGGGCTGCTGTCCGACCGCGGGGATCCCGGTGGGGAGCATCCGTTCACGGCGATGTTGCGCTCGTTCAGCGACGAACGTGCCGCTCGTGTGCTGCGTGAGGAGCTGGGGGGCTCTTACGTGGAGCGGCTGGCGGAACTCAGTGATTCCGATGACGCGATGTTGCGTGCCGACCTGGTGCTGGCCTGGTTCTTCGGGGTGGGCATGGTTCGCTCGGTCCTGCGCAAGCAACCGCTGGCCGACGCGCCCGCCGACGCCCTGTCCGAGCACATGATGCGGGCGATCTCGGTGCTGTTGGAGCGTAGCGATTCTTCGACGCCGGAGGAAGACAGCTGATCCGTCCACTCGTCGTTTCAGGTGATCTTGCGTGCGCGTGTGCTGGCGCGAGCGTATGGTGATTATGTAAGCAGGCGCTTACAATCGCTGACACTCTTCCGGAGCTGTGCATGACCACCACGGAATCGACACCGAGGTCCTACCCCTTCAGCGCGGCCGAGAAGTTGCGGCTGGACCCGTTCTACGCCGAACTCCGCAAGACCGAGCCGCTGTCCCGCGTCCAGCTGCCCTACGGGCAGCCGGCTTGGTTGGCCACCCGCTACGAGGACGCCAAGACGGTGCTCGCCGACCCCCGGTTCAGCCGGGCCGCCGCTGTCGACAACGACGAACCGCGTCTGCGGTCGCGGAGGCCGGCCGGGGGCATCCTGGCGATGGACCCACCCGAGCACACCCGGTTGCGAAAGCTGGTGGCCAAGGCGTTCACCGTGCGCCGGGTGGAGCGGCTGCGCCCTCGCGCCCAGGAAATCGCCGACGAACTCGCGGACGGGATGCTCGAAAGCGGTAGCCCCGCCGAACTGGTCGAGGACTTCGCCCTGCCGCTGCCCATCACGGTCATCTGCGAACTGCTCGGTGTGCCCTACGAGGACCGCGCGGACTTCCGCGACTGGTCCGACGCCTTCCTGTCCACGACCAAGCTGACCGAGCAGCAGGTGGAGGACTACATCGACCGGTTCCAGAACTACATGGCCGGTCTGATCGAGCGCAGGCGGCAGCAGCCCGAGGACGATCTGCTCAGCGCGCTCGTCGAAGCCAGGGACGAGCACGACAAGCTTTCCGAGCAGGAACTGGTGGAGCTCTCGGTCGGTATTCTCGTGGCGGGTCACGAGACCACGGCCAGCCAGATCCCGAACTTCGTCTACGTCCTGTTGACCCACCCCGAGCAGTTGGAGCAGCTGCGGCAGCAGCCGGAGCGGGTGCCGGAAGCCGTCGAGGAACTGCTGCGCTACGTGCCGCTCGGGGTGAGCGCGGCCTTCCCGCGTTACGCGCTGGAGGACGTGGAGCTCGGCGGGGTGCTCGTGCGAGCGGGCGAGCCCGTCGTGGTCGGAGTCGCCTCGGCGAACCGGGACGAGGAGGTCTTCTCCGACCCCGAGCGGTTCGGCCTGGACCACGAGGCGGGTCCGCACATCGGGTTCGGGCACGGTCCGCACCACTGCCTCGGCGCCCAGCTCGCCAGGATGGAGTTGCAGGTCGCCCTGGAGACCCTGTTGGCGCGGTTGCCCGGCCTGCGTTTCGCGGTCCCCGAGGACGAGGTGCCGTGGAAGACCGGGATGATCGTCCGCGGTCCGTTGTCACTACCCGTGGCATGGGACACCGAGGCGTAACGTGGCATTCGCCGTATCGACGGCATGGAGGTAAGCATGAGTTGGCTCATCGAGGTGGACGGTCCGAGCTGCATCGGCTCGGGGATGTGCGTGGGAATGGCTTCCGAGCACTTCGAGCTTCGTGACGGGGTCTCCCGCCCGCTGCGTTCCCAGGTGGAACCGGCCGACGAGATCGTCGACGCGGCGGAGTCCTGCCCGGTCGAGGCGATCACGGTCCGCGACGCCGAATCCGGGGCGGTGATCGCCCCGGAGCCGTGAGGGCGGGTGTCGGAACACCGGTCGTGCTCGGCCGGTTAGAGTCGGAAACCATGTCTCGGCGCCGAATCGGTGTCATGGGTGGCACCTTCGATCCCATCCACCACGGCCACCTGGTGGCCGCCAGTGAGGTACAGGCCCAGTTCGGCATGGAGCAGGTGATCTTCGTGCCGACCGGGCAACCCTGGCAGAAAGGGCACGAGTACGTCAGCTCGCCCGAGGACCGCTACCTGATGACCGTCGTGGCCACGGCCTCGAACCCGCGGTTCTCGGTCAGCAGGGTCGACATCGACCGCGGCGGTCCCACGTACACCATCGACACGCTCGGCGATCTGAGCGCCCAGTACCCCGATGCCGAGCTGTACTTCATCACCGGTGCCGACGCGCTGGAACAGATCCTGTCCTGGCACCGGGTGGAGGAGCTGTTCGGGCTCGCGCACTTCATCGGCGTCACCAGGCCCGGCTACCCGCTGGACGACGAGCACCTGCCGCAGGGTTCGGTGTCGCTGGTGGAGATCCCCGCCATGGCGATCTCCTCGACCGGATGCCGTCAGCGCGTGGCCGCGGGGCTGCCCGTGTGGTACCTGGTTCCGGACGGCATAGTCCAGTACATCTCGAAACGCGGGCTCTACCGGCCGGAGACCCACTCCCCCGCACCGGAGTGGGGACCGCGCCCTTCCGGCGTGTGACGACGAGCACCGGCTGGCGGATACCACGGACCGTGAGGCGGCTGGCTATCCTCGATGCCGGGTACAAGACGGTACCCACCCGGAAGGAGTGACGTGGTAGCCACTGACAACGCCCGTGAGCTGGCCCTGGTGGCGGCGCGGGCGGCGGCGGAGAAAAAGGCCGAGGACATCGTCCTGCTGGACGTGTCGGAACAACTGATCATCACCGACTGCTTCGTGATCGCCTCCGCGCCCAACGAGCGGCAGGTCGAGGCCATCGTGGAAACGGTCGAGGAGAAGATGCGCGCCGCCGGTACCAAGCCGGTTCGGCGGGAGGGAACGCGCGAGGGCCGGTGGGTCCTGCTCGACTTCATCGACGTCGTCGTGCACGTCCAGCACGTCGACGAACGTTCCTTCTACGGC
Source organism: Halosaccharopolyspora lacisalsi (assembly GCF_014137975.1). Classification (GTDB taxonomy): domain Bacteria; phylum Actinomycetota; class Actinomycetes; order Mycobacteriales; family Pseudonocardiaceae; genus Halosaccharopolyspora; species Halosaccharopolyspora lacisalsi. The sequence continues at coordinate 390,849 of NZ_JACGWZ010000003.1, forward strand.
CTGGAGCGGTTGTGGAAGGACTGCCCGCGCATCGAGTTCGACGAGGGCGGCTCCACCGCCGAGTCCACCGAGTCGAGTGAGGGCGGGGAGTGACGCTGGATCGACTGGTGCTGTGGCGCCACGGGGAGACCGAGTACAACGCGGTGGGACGAATTCAGGGCCACCTCGACAGCGTGCTCACCTCCACCGGCCACGAGCAGGCCAGACGTGCGGCTCCGCTGGTCGCCGGATTCCGCCCCGACGTGGTCCTGAGCTCGGACCTGCAGCGGGCGAGTGCGACCGCCGAGGCGTTCGCGGAGGTCAGCGGTCCGTCCGTGCGCCTGGACAAGCGCCTGCGCGAGACTCATCTCGGCGAGTGGCAGGGGCTCAACGGTGCCGAGGTCGAACACGGCTGGCCCGGGGCCATGGGCAACTGGCGTGCGAAACCCACCTGGGCTCCGCCCGGTGGGGAGTCCAGGGTCGAAGTGGCCGAACGCGCGCGGGAGGTCGTCGAGGAACTCGACCTGACCCACTCCGGCACCGCCCTGCTGTGTACGCACGGGGGGCTGATCACAGGACTGACCGCGCGGCTGCTCGACTGGCCGACCTCCCTGTGGCCGGGGTTGGGCGGTGTGTCCAACTGCCACTGGGCGGTGCTCGCTCGCCGGAGCGATGGTGACCAGCGTTGGCGGTTGATGACCTACAACGGCGGTGTGCCGGAGTGAGGGAGACCGTCCCCGGGGGCGCGGCAGGTTGTGGAACGCACGTGGGCAGCCTCGGATAGGGAGCGTGTGGTGTCCGTCGCCGTGGTTGCCGACTCGACCGCGTACCTGCCCGATCAACTCGCACGGCGTTATGCGCTGCTTACGGTGCCGTTGCACGTGAGCGTGGATGGCGCCGACTCCGTCGAGGAGGGTGCCTTCGGTCCGGACGAGCTCGTGGCGGCCCTGCACGGCAAACATCGTGTGACGACCTCGGGGGCGACTTACGAGGAACTGGCGCGGGCGTACCGGCGGGCTCTGGACGCCGGTGCCGATGCCGTCGTCTCGGTGCACCTGTCGCGTCACCTGTCCGGGACCTGGGACGCGGCCAGGGCGGCTGCCGCCGATGTGGCCCCGGAGCTGATCCGCGTGGTGGATTCCCGATCCACCGCGATGGGACTGGGGTTTCCGGTACTGGCAGCCGCCGAGGCCGCACGGCTCGGTTCGGACCCGCCCGCGGTCGAAGCCGCTGCTCTGGGAGCCGTCGAGCGCACGAGAACGATGTTCTCGGTGCAGACGCTCGACCACCTGCGTAGGGGCGGTCGTATCGGTACCGCCGCGGCATTGGTGGGCACCGCGCTGGCTGTCAAGCCCCTGCTGCATGTCAGCGAGGGACGCATCGAGGTCCTGGAGAAGGTGCGGACCACGGCGCGGGCCGTGAACCGGCTCGTGGACGCCTCCGTGCACGCTGCGGGGACCGGCCCGGTCGCGGCCGCGGTTCACCACCTGGCCGCTCCGCAGCTGGCCGAACAGCTCGCCGAGCGGATCAGTGCTCACCTCCCGGACCACCAGGAATGCGTGGTTTCCGAAGTGGGGGCGGTGGTCGGGACGCACATCGGTCCTGGGGCGGCGGGAGTGGTGATCCTGCCCGGAGGTTGGAAGGACACTTTCCGGTAACGTCGCTTTGTTGCGTGGCCGCATCGTGGTGTGGGTTTTCCCGGTTTCGCGCGAAACCTTGTGAATCATCGAAGAAGTTGTCCACAGCGGCCTGGTTCGTCCACAGGAACTGATATCGATGATTCGTCGTTCCGCCGAGACGGGCTAGTTTCGACGGCATGGACGAGTCTCGTTTCCACGGCTCTTCCGTGGAATCGCTTCGCGACGGCGGGATAGAGTCGCGCGGGGACCCCGAGGCACGGCGGCGCCTGCTTGCGCTGATGGCCGAAGCCGAGGGGAATCCTCCGGAGCGTGCCGAATCCGATGATTCCCCGGAACCGGGTGCCACGAGCAACTCGGTCACGCCCCCGACACGGCTTCGGCGGTTGGTGCGGCGCTGGCTCCCCGAATCGTGGTTGCAGTCCAGGGTGGACCCGGGCGGAAAGGGACTGTTGGTGATCGTGTTCGCCGGTCTGGTGGGAGCGGTCGTCATCGTCGTCACCGTGTGGACCAACCGTCCTTCCATCACTCCTGCACCGCCACTGCCGACGCTGCCCTCGTCCTCCACGGCTCCGGCGAGCAGCAGTGCGGCTCCTCGGGAACTGGTGATCAGCGTGGTAGGCGAGGTGCACCGGCCGGGACTGGTGACCGTCGAACCCGGCTCCCGGGTCGCCGATGCTCTGCGAGCCGCCGGAGGGGCGCTGCCGGACACCGAAGTCACGGCGCTCAATCTCGCTCGTGAGCTCACCGACGGGGAGCAGCTCTACGTCGGGGTGCCGGTACCGGCGAACGCACGTGGTTCGGACCGTTCCCCCCAAGGCCGTCGGGGCGCGGGAACCGGAACGGCCAAACTCGACCTGAATCGTGCGAGTCGGGAGGACATCGAGGAACTTCCCGGAGTGGGGCCGGTGACCGCGAAGCGGATTCTGCGGTGGCGCCGCGAGCACGAGCGTTTCACCGAGGTGGGACAGCTCCGGGAGATCAGTGGCATAGGCGAGGTGCGGTTTTCCCGACTGAGGGAAATGGTCCGGGTGTGACCGATGGAGTCCTCGGGAGATCCTCGACAGGAATCTCTTCCTCGCCGCCGCGTCGTCGACTTTCGGCTCGCTCCCGCTGCCGTGGCGGTGTGGGGAAGTACGCTGCTGGGACTTTTCTGCGGCTGGATTCCGGCGCTGATCGTGGCGTTGTCGGCAGCTGTGCTCGTGCCGGTGACGTGGTTTCTCGCGCGGTCGAGGAGATGGGTGTACGGAGGTCTCGCGGTACTGGTGCTCGTGGTGGTCTCGGCCGGCGGGATCGCCCTCCGGGTACATCAGGTTGAACGAAATCCCCTGCACGCGATGGCCGAGCATGGTGCGCGAGCGACGGTGCGGGTGGTCCTCGACGACACACCGTCACCCCTGCACGGCCCTTCCTACGGCACTCGCAATGCGGAATCTCGGGCCGTGGTGCGTGGGGACCTGCGCGGTGCTCGGATCGGCGGTCGTTGGGTGAGCATCGGTGGTGAAGTGCTCCTGCTCGTGCCGAGCGAGCAGTGGCGGGAGCTGATCGCGGGGCAGGAGGTCACGGTCGAAGCCGGACTCGTGCCTCCACGCAGCGCGGAACCGCTGGTCGCGGTTCTTTCGGTGTACGGGCCGCCCACCGATCCCACGACCGCGCCCCCATGGCAACGCGGTGCCGCGTACCTGCGCGCCCGGCTGCGTGAGACCAGCACCACGGTGCTGGGTCCGGCCGCCGCCGGACTCCTGCCGGGACTGGTGGTGGGGGACACCAGCATGTTGCCGAGCGGGGTGGTGCGTGAGTTCCGGGACGCGGGGCTGAGTCATCTCACGGCCGTCAGCGGTGCGAACCTGGCGATCGTCTGCGGCGCGGTGCTCCTGCTGCTCAGGTTGCTGCGTATCGGTCCTGTCCTCGCGGCGTCGGCCGCGGGACTCGCTCTGCTGGGCTTCGTGCTCCTCGCGGGTCCGGAGCCCAGCGTGTTGCGCGCGGCGGTCATGGGGGCGATCACCCTGCTGGCACTGGTGCTGGGCCGCGAGCGCTCGGCGCTGCCGGCCCTGTCGGCCGGCGTCGTCGGTCTGGTGCTGGTCGTACCCGGGTTGGCGACCAGTGTGGGCTTCGCGTTGTCCGTGGCGGCCACCGCCGCGCTGGTGCTGTTGGCACCGGCCTGGTCGGCGGCCCTGCACTCCAGGGGAGTCCCGATCGGTGTTGCCGAGGCGCTCGCGGTTCCCGCCGCGGCACAGGTGGCCACCGCTCCGCTCGTCGCGGCGCTGTCCGGGCGGATCGGTCTCCTGGCGGTGCTGGCCAACGTGCTGGCCGGGCCGATGGTGGCTCCGGCGACGGTGCTCGGGGTGACGGCCACGGTGACCGCTTCCGTACTCCCCTGGTTCGCTCGAGCCCTGGTGTGGCTGGCCGCACCGGAACTGGAGTGGGTGCTGGCGGTGGCCCACCACGCCGCGGCCGTTCCGGGAGCCGCTCTGGAATGGCCTTCGGGAGCCCGGGGCGGTCTGCTGTTGGCAGTTTTCCTCGTGATCGCCTCGGTCGCCCTGCGCGTCAGGCGCGTTCGCCGGGTGCTGGCCGTGACGCTGGTACTCGTGGTGGCCGTGCTGGTTCCGGTACGGACGCTGCGTCCGGCATGGCCGGTGCCCGGATGGAGCATGGTGGTCTGCGACGTCGGCCAGGGGGACGGGCTGGCACTGGCCACCGGTGAACCGAACACGGCGGTGATCGTGGACACCGGGCCGGACTCCGCTGCCGTGGACGACTGCTTGGACCGGCTCGGCATCCGGCGCGTACCGCTGATCGTGATCACCCACCTGCACGCCGACCACATGGGTGGGCTGGCCTCGGTGCTGGAGGGGCGTGCCGTGGGGACCGTGGCCGTCGGGGGAGCAAGCGAACCCGCCTGGGCGATGGAGGAGATCCGCCGTGCGAGTGCCGAGGCGGGTACTCGACTGATCCGGATCGGGGAGGGGCAACGGCTGCGCTGGTCGCGTCTGGCGCTCGAAGTACTGGCACCGACCGTCCCGCCGACGGAGTCCGAGGCGTCGATCAACGACTCCTCCCTGGTGCTCATGGCCACGACCACGGCAGGACGAATCCTGCTCACCGGGGATATCGAACTACGAGCTCAGACGAGGTTGCTGTCCTCGGGACGGAACCTGCGGGCGGATGTCCTGAAGGTCCCGCACCACGGTTCCAGGACCACGATCCCACGGTTCCTCCACGTCGTTCGTCCCCGGCTGGCACTGATCAGCGTCGGCCATGACAACGACTACGGGCACCCGAGCAGGATGGTGGTCGGCAGCCTGACCCGGGCCGGAGCACGGGTCCTGCGTACCGACCGGCGAGGAGACATCGCGGTCCTGGCCGGCCGGCACGGTCCGGCCACCGTGAGCCGAGGTGACCCACTGCAGCCCGACTCCTGAGGATCAGCGCCCGAGAGCTTCGTCGACCGCCTCGGTGTTGGGGGCCACGGTGGCCTTCGGGCCGAGGTGCTCCTGCACGGCGTCCATCGTCTTGAGGCCGTCGCCGGTGATGAACAGCACCGTTTCCGCGTCGGGATCGAGCTGGCCGTTCTCGACGAGCTTCTTGGCGTTGGCCACGGTGACACCGCCGGCTGTCTCGGCGAAGATCCCCTCGGTACGGGCCAACAGCCGGATCCCCTCGACGACCTCCTCGTCGGTGACGTCCTCGATGGCGCCCTTGGTGCGCTGCACGGTGTCGAGGACGTAGGGGCCGTCGGCGGGAGCCCCGATGGCCAGCGACCGGGCGATGGTGTCCGGCCGCACCGGTTGGACCGTGTCGTGGCCCTCCTTGAAAGCGGTGGCCACCGGCGAGCACCCGCCGGCCTGCGCGCCGAAGATGCGGTAGGGGGTCGGCTCGACCAGGCCGACCTCGCCGAGCTCCCGGAAGCCCTTGTCCACCTTGGTCAGCTGGGAACCGGAGGCGATGGGCACGACGACCTGCTCGGGCAGTCGCCAACCGAGCTGCTCGGCCACCTCGAAGGCGAGGGTCTTGGAACCCTCGGAGTAGTAGGGCCGGACGTTGACGTTGACGAAGGCCCAGTCCTCGTGCTCCCCGGCCAGTTCGGTGGCCAGCCGGTTGACGTCGTCGTAGTTACCGTCGACGGCCAGCAGCGAACCGTCGTAGACGGCGGTCATGAGGACCTTGGCGCGCTCCAACGAGGACGGCACCAGCACCACCGAGTCCCAGCGCGCGCGTGCTGCGGCCGCGGCCACGGCATTGGCCAGGTTGCCCGTGGAGGGGCAGGCGAGGACGTTGAAGCCGAACTCGCGGGCGGCGGCCAGCGCGACGGCGACCACGCGGTCCTTGAACGAGTGCGTGGGGTTGCCGGTGTCGTCCTTGATCCAGAGCTTTTTCACGCCGAGGGCCTTGGCGAGTCCGTCGGCACGAATCAGCCTGGTACAGCCCGGCTCGGTGTTCGGGTGCTGCTCGACGTCGGAGGGTACCGGCAGCAGGCTCTTGTACCGCCAGATCGACCGCGGTCCGGCCTCGATGTCTTCACGGCGTACCCGCCCGAAGTCGTAGGCGACCTCCAGCGGGGAGAAGTCCTCCAGGCTCACGAACTCCGGGGCCAGTGGCTGGCGGTGCCCCTCTTCCTTGGACACGAGTTCGGCGGCCGGGCCGAGGTCGAAGTGCTTGTTCGCCGCGGAGTTCCGGGTATCGGCGGCAGCTGTCATCGCGAGGTCCTTTCCTCATCTGTCCCGCTGGCGGGTCGGAATTGGCACCTTTCTCGCCGGGGCCTCGCGAACACGATCACGAACGGCCGGCGCCGGTTGCCGGGGCTTCTGCGGGCCGATCCCTCTGCCCCTCTGGATGAGCTATCCGTTTGTTGCGGTCACGCTACGACACCTTGCCGCCATCCGGCCAACTTCGTCCAGCATCCGAGAGCCGGCAGCACTGTCGTGAGCCCGTGCGACGATGCACGTATGGCCGTCGATCCGTCTTCGTTGCATCTGGTGCTCGGTGATGAGGAACTGCTGGTCGAGCGCGCTGTGCGGGCCGCTGTACGGGATGCGCGCGAAGCCGATCCGACGGCCGAGTCGCGGCGGGTGAAGGTGAGCGAGCTCACCGGGTCCGAGCTGGACGAAATGTTGAGTCCGTCACTGTTCTCGGAGGGTCGTGTCGTGGCCCTGGAAGCCGCGCAGGAGGCCAACAAGGAGATCGTGGAGGCGATCCTGTCCCACGCCGGGCAACCGGCCGACGGCGTCGTCCTGGTGGTGGTGCACAGCGGAGGGGGACGCGCCAAGCAGGCCAAGGAAATGCCCAAGGCGCTGCGCGACCTCGGGGCGAGGGTGACCGAGTGCCCCAAGATCACGAAACCCGCCAAGCGGGAGGCGTTCGTCCGGGAGGAGGTGAGCAATGCCGGTGGGCGCATCGACGCCGCCGGTGTGAGCGCGCTCATCGAGTCCGTGGGGTCGGACCTGCGGGAGTTGGCAGCGGCTGCTTCGCAACTCGTCGCCGACACCGACGGCAGGATCGACGAGACCGCCGTGCGGCGTTATCACCAGGGGCGTGCGGAGGTGAGCGGATTCGCCGTGGCCGAGAAAGCGGTCACGGGAGACCGGGCCGGGTCGCTGGAGGCATTGCGCTGGGCGCTGCGGATCGGAGTTCCCCAGGTGTTGATCGCCGACGCGCTCGCCGACACGGTGCGCACCATCGGCAGAGTGGCCGCGGCGGGTCGGACCGACACGTACCGGCTGGCCGGGGAGCTCTCCCTGCCCGAGTGGAAGGTGCGCAAGGCTTTGTCACAGGCGCGGGGGTGGAACAGCTCGAGCGTCGCCGAGGCGATGCGGGCGGTGGCCACCGTCAACGCCGAGGTGAAGGGACAGGCGGCGGATGCCGACTACGCCCTGGAACGTACCGTGCTGCGACTGGTCGGCCTGCAGGGTCGCTAGTTCGGCCGACGGGGCGGCGCGGGGTCGTGCTGACCCGCGCCACCCCCCGGACGTGGCTCAGAGCTGGTTGGTGCGCCGCGCCATCGCCGCCTTCTTGTTGGCGGCCTGGTTCTTGTGGATCACGCCCTTGCTGGCGGCCTTGTCCAGCGAGCGTGCCGCCGCGCGCTGCAGCTCGAGCGCCTTGTCCCTGTCACCGGCGGCAGCGGCCTCGCGGAACTTGCGGATGGCCGTCTTGACCGACGACTTGACCGACTTGTTGCGCTGGCGGTTTTCCTCGTTGGTGCGGATCCGCTTGGCCGCGGACTTGATGTTGGCCACTGGTGCGCCTCTTCCCGGTTGCTGTGCTCGTGTCGCGTTTGGTGTGGCGCTGCCGGACGAGGGCAGCTTTCCTCCTGGTCGGAAATGCCACGCGGCACGGCTTGACATCGTAGCAACGACCCCGCGAGAGGGCGGGGCCGTGGGCGGGCACGGTCATTCCTGCTCGTCCGGTGCTTCGTGTTTGCGTGGTCGGCCGCGCCGGGCCTGCTCGCCGCTCTCGCCGAGGAGGCGTCCCGCATCGGCCAGCGCCCGGCGGAGCAGGAATCCCACCTGCGCGTTGGTGCTGCGCATTTCGTCCGCGGGCCACCTGGCCAGGGCGTCGTGCACGGCCGGGTCGAGGCGGAGCAGGAAGCTCTTTCGGGGTGTCACACCGCGCCTTCGGTGATGGAGCGAACTCGCGTTGACAACGGGCTGGGTGGGGTCTGTTCTCCGCACGGGACCACCAACAGGTTACTGATCACCGTGGCCTCGCGCTCCTCGCCGAGCTCGACGAGGGACCCTCTCACCTCGTGTTCCCGCGCGGCCGGGGCGGACACGGTCACTCCGGTGCCGACCGTCATGCCGGTGGTTCCCGCCTCTGGGTTCGTTCGTCGTCCGCTGCGCCTCCGCTCGGCCGGTGCGCGATCACATCGCTGATATAGCTTAGTGATATCACTCTTTGGTCAGTCGGCGGCCGGTGCGATCGAGTGGCAGTCGACTTGCCGGGCCGGGAACAAAAGCGCGGGTCGACTCGTTGGACAGGGCGGCTGGTTTCCGTTCGTGTATACGACACGCTCGTGAAACGATGGTGCGGGCGCGTCGTTGTCCTTCAGGTAGCTGGAGACATCGCCGTCTGATAAGCCAGGCCCCGGCGTTCACGTGCAGGATGTGGCGCCGGTTCCCAGCACTTGTAAGGAAGCCAAAGATGGCGCAAGGCACTGTGAAGTGGTTCAGCTCGGAGAAGGGCTTCGGTTTCATCGCTCCGGATGACGGTGGAGCCGACGTCTTCGTGCACTACTCGGGTATCGACGGTTCCGGCTTTCGGAACCTCGAGGAGGATCAGTACGTGGAGTTCGAGGTGACCCAGGGTCCGAAGGGACCCCAGGCCAGTGGAGTCCGCGTACTGTAAGACTCTCCTGTGCGACTCCGTCTCGAACCACGTCGGCGTCGATCGTGACGTCGACACGGTGATGTGACGTGATCGTGGCCGTCGGCTGCGCTCAGGGCTTCGCTTCCGATTCGCCGATCGGGAGGGTGGATCCGAGTGAAGCCGGCGGCCACGGCTGGAATACATCCGTACCTTCGACGAGGCAGCGGCCCGGAGGGCTCCCCTGGAGGACCCGGTGTCACGCGCCTGCGGGTACGGGTGAGGTTGCGGTGACTCCCGCTGTTTTTTCGAAGGTCACCGCTACGCCCGCCTCCGTGAGCTGAAACTCTTTCGCCAAGCGTGCCGGTTCGTCCGGCCCACCACTCGCGTTCGGTGGTGTTGCGTCTGCCGGTGAGGTGCTGTCCCCGCCCGTTTCGGGTGCGGCCGCCGGTATCTGGGACCGGCCTGCTCGGTTGCTGGTCAGCGCCGTCCGGAAGCTCGTCCTCCGCCGACGTGCGGATCGATCGGCTTCGAGTGGCCGTGTTGTGCGACCGCCGTGTTCGGGTAGAACGGCGGTATGGAGGTCTTGAACAGCCGGATGATCCTGCACCCGCGTGACCGTCAGCGCTCGCTGGAGTTCTACCGCGACACCCTCGGGCTGGCGATATACCGGGAATTCGCCGTGGGGACCGTCTTCTTCCTGGGGCAGGGTTTCCTGGAAGTGTCCGGTGCGGCCGAGCAGGGACCGAGTCCGGACCAGGTCCTGTGGTTGCAGGTGCGTGACCTGGAGGGCGAGTTCGCCCGGTTGCGCGACCTCGGGGCCACCGTGCTGGCCGAACCACAGCGTCAGCCCTGGGGCTTGGACGAGGGCTGGATCGCCGACCCCGACGGGGTCCGCATCGTGCTCGTCCACGTCCCGGAGGATCATCCGCTGCGAGTCGACGTGCGTCAGCCCTGAGCGATCGGCACGGGACGACCCGGAGTTGGACACCGGGCATTCCCGGCGGCGTGGGACGATGGGGGAGGACCCTGCACGGACGCGAGTCGACATCGGCGCGAGGAAATCTTCAGTGAGCACGTTCGCGGACACCACCTTCACGTCTCCGGAGCGCATCCGGAACTTCTGCATCATCGCCCACATCGACCACGGCAAGTCGACCCTGGCCGACCGGGTACTGCAGCTCACGGGGGTGCTCGACGAGCGAGCCTACCGTGACCAGTATCTCGACCGGATGGATCTGGAACGCGAGCGCGGCATCACGATCAAGTCCCAGAACGTGCGCCTGCCGTGGCAGGTCGACGGGGCCGACCACGTGCTGCACCTGATCGACACCCCCGGCCACGTCGACTTCACCTACGAGGTCAGCCGCTCGTTGGCCGCCTGTGAGGGCGCGATCCTGCTCGTCGACGCCGCGCAGGGCATCGAGGCGCAGACACTCGCGAACCTGTACCTGGCGATGGAGCACGACCTGGAGATCATCCCGGTCCTGAACAAGATCGACCTGCCCGCCGCCGAACCGGACCGCTACGCCGCCGAACTCGCGCACATCATCGGCTGCGAGGAATCCGACGTGCTCCGGGTCTCGGCCAAGAGCGGTCAGGGCGTCTCGGACGTGCTCGACTCGGTGGTGCTGAACGTGCCCGCTCCCAGCGGCGACGCCGATGCGCCCGCCCGCGCGATGATCTTCGACTCCGTCTACGACACCTACCGCGGGGTGATCACCTACATCCGCGTGATGGACGGCAGGATCACTCCGCGCGAGCGGATCCGGATGATGTCCACCGGCGCCACCCACGAGCTGCTGGAGGTCGGCATCATCTCGCCCGACCAGAAGCCCTCCAAGGGGCTCGGCGTGGGTGAGGTCGGCTACCTGATCACGGGCGTCAAGGACGTTCGCCAGTCCCGCGTGGGTGACACCGTCACCTTCGACAAGAACGGGGCCGAGCAGCCGCTGCCCGGGTACCGCGACCCGGTGCCGATGGTGTACTCGGGGCTGTTCCCGATGGACGGGTCGGACTACCCGGTGCTGCGTGACGCGCTGGACAAGCTGCTGCTCAACGACGCCGCCCTGACCTACGAGCCGGAGACCTCCGGCGCGCTGGGGTTCGGTTTCCGCTGCGGCTTCCTGGGGCTGCTGCACCTGGAGATCACGCGGGCTCGGTTGGAGCGGGAGTTCAACCTGAACCTGATCTCCACCGCGCCGAACGTCGTCTACAGCGTGACGCTGGAGGACGGCAGCGACACCGATGTCACCAACCCCTCGGACTGGCCTGAGGGCAAGATCTCCGAGGTGCGCGAGCCGATGGCCAAGTGCACGGTCATCGCGCCGTCGGAGTTCGTGGGGCCGATCATGGAGCTGTGCCAGAGCAGGCGCGGCAACCTCGACGGGATGGACTACCTCTCCGAGACCCGGGTCGAGCTGCGCTACACCATTCCGCTGGCCGAGATCGTCTTCGACTTCTTCGACCATCTCAAGTCGCGCACGCGCGGTTACGCCTCGATGGACTACGAGGAAATCGGCATGCAGGCGTCCAGCCTGGTCAAGGTGGACATCCTGCTTCAGGGCGAGGCCGTCGACGCCTTCAGCGCCATCGTGCACAAGGACAATGCCTACTCCTACGGCTCGCGGATGGCCAACAAGCTGCAGGAGCTCATCCCGCGTCAGCAGTTCGAGGTGCCGATCCAGGCTTCCGTGGGATCGCGGATCATCGCCCGCGAGACCGTGCGCGCCATGCGCAAGGACGTGCTGGCCAAGTGCTACGGCGGTGACATCAGTCGTAAGCGCAAGCTGCTGGAGAAGCAGAAGGAAGGCAAGAAGAAGATGAAGACGGTCGGTCGCGTCGAGGTTCCCCAGGAGGCCTTCGTCGCCGCCCTGTCCACCGACGAGGGCTCCGGCAAGGAAGACAAGGAGAACAAGGACAAGAAGGGCAAGAAGTAGCCGGCGCCGCGCCTCGAAGCCGCCGCGCGGAGGCTCCGGGCCTTCCGCGCGGTGGGGAGGCCGAGTCCGGACGGTTCTCGATGGGTCCCGAGTGCGGATCGTGGTGCACTGTTCGGGCGGGGTGGTGCGTCGGTCTATGACGCGAGCTGGTGATGCCCTCCTGAGGCGTTGCCCGGTGTATTGATCAACTGGTGCGCACGCTGGTACGAGACCCCCGAGATGGTCCCGATGTCTCGAACGGTGAGGCCGGTGTCGGCCAGCTTCCGCGCGGCCTCGAGTTTGAGCATCGACGCCTCCTTGTCCTTGTCCGCTGCTTCGGCGCGGAGCTGTTCCGATTCGCGTAGTACATCAGCGACCTCGGGCTCCGGAACCGGAGTGACCGCCACCTCGACGGACTCTTCTGGTGCCTCTGCGACGAAGGCGATCGCTTCGCGGCGGATCTCGTCTGCGCGGTCCAGGCGACTGACCTGAGTCAGGGCGCCTGGATATTGATCACGCTGGATCACCCACCAGCGGCCGTCTCGCCGAGCTGCCGCGGTGAAGTGGGTCGTTTCCACCACCTCTTCCCAAGTGCCGGCTCAAGCTGCTTGAAGATCACTTCGACCATCCGGTCCGGGGTCTCGGTGTGGCGGCCGACGGTCGTGCGCGCGTGTCCGCAGCGGATTCCCGCGTGGTTGGTACGTTCGGAAGCCTCCAAGGCCACGCCTCGTCGCTCGGCGGTTTTCCGTATCTTTCGGAGCAGGTCACCACGCTTCGCGAGCTGGGTGATGGACGAATCAAGTCAAACTGCGGTGGACGTACCACCCGAAAGAGTGGTCACCCCTGATGGGAGTCGAGGAAGGCGTAGACGTCGGCCTCGTCGACGCCGGGGAAGGTGTCCGAGGGCAGCGCCGACAACACGTGCGAGTGCGCCCGAGCCGACGGCCAGACCATGCCCTGCCAGCGGTTGGCCAGCTCGGCCGGCGGGCGCTGGCAGCACTCGCCGTTGGGGCAGCCGGACCGGTGGTGGTTCGTGGTGTCGCGCCCCCGGAACCACCGCGACTCGGTGTAGGGCACGCCCAGGGTGATCGCGAAGTCCTTGCCGCGACTGGGATCGACGTGGGCCACGCACCAGTGCGTGGCTCCCGGCTTGTCGGTGTACTGGTAGTGCGTCGAGTACCTGTCGGAGGAGGAGAAGACCTGTCGTCCGGCCCAGTAGCGGCACATCCGCTGTCCCTCGATGGCTCCTGTGGCGTCGCTGGGAAACACCAGCCCGTCGTTCTCGTAGGCCTTGTAGATGATGCCGGTCTCGTCGTTGCGCACGAAGTGGCAGCGCAGGTCCAGGTACTCGGTGGCGAGGTTGGTGAACCGGTGGGCGGCCATCTCGTAGGACACCGAGAACACGTCGCGCAGGTCCTCGACGGCGAGGTCCCGGTCGGCCTTGGCCTGGCGCAGGTAGCTCACCGCGGCGCGTTCGGGAACCAGTACGGCGGCGGCGAAGTAGTTCGCCTCGACCCGCTGGCGCAGGAAGTCGGCGAAGTCGCGGGGCTGGCGGTGTCCGAGGGTCAGGTGCCCCAGCGTCTGCAGCAGGATGGTGCGCGGGCTGTGCATGCCCAGCGACTCCCGCCGCAGGAAGATCCGGTTGTTTCGCAGGTCGGTCACCGACCGCACCGAGCGGGGCAGGTCGTGGACGAACCGCAGTCCGTACCCCAGGTGGGTCGCGATGGACTGGATCACTCCCTCGGACAACGGGCCGCCGTGGTAGTCGACCCGGTCGAGGATGTCCGACGCGGCCTTCTCGATCTCGGGGAAGTAGTTGCCGTGCTCGCGCATGGTGCTGCGCAGCTCGGCGTTGGCCTGCCGGGCCTCCTCGGGGGTGGCGACCTGCTTGGTCTCGCGTCGCCGCAGCTCCTCGTACAGGGCCAGTACGTGCTCCAGGGCCTCGGTGGGGACCCGTTTGCCGATCTTCAGCGGTGGCACGTCCAGGCGCTGGTACAGCGGGTCGAGCTGAGCCTGCTCGACGGCGATCTCCAGCTCCGCGCGCCGGTTCGGCGGCTTCTTCGACAGGAGTTCGTCCACCGAACTGCCGAGCGCTCCGGCCAGTGACCGCAGCAGGGACAGCTTCGGCTCGCGGTGACCGTTCTCCAGCAGGGACAGTTGGGACGGGGCGCGCCCGACCTTGTCGCCCAGCTCGACCAGGGTCAGTCCGGCGGCGCGGCGCAGGTGCCGGAGGCGCTGACCGAAGACCAGCAGATCCTGGTCACTGGAAAAAGTACGGTCTTCTTCTTCGGTGAACTCTGCCATGAGCTTCATGATAGCGAAAAGAAGCGAAAATTTCCCCCCAAAGAGTCCTCGTTTTTCCTTGCCCAAGCATCAACACTGGGAAGTAGCAGGCCGCAAGCGATCGAAAGGTGGAGACCATGAGCCCCGAGCGTGGTACCCGCGAGCAAGCCCTCCAGGCCGCCAACGACCTCCAGCGCGAGTGGGACACCGACCCGAGGTGGAAGGACGTCGAGCGTACCTACTCGGCTGGTGACGTCGTCCGCCTGCGGGGTTCGGTTCAAGAGGAGAACACCCTGGCCCGCCAGGGAGCCGAGCGGCTCTGGAACCTCCTGCACGACAACGACTACATCCACGCCCTCGGCGCGCTGACCGGCAACCAGGCGGTTCAGCAGGTCCGCGCCGGCCTCCAGGCGATCTACCTGTCCGGCTGGCAGGTCGCCGCGGACGCCAACCTGGCCGGTGAGACCTACCCGGACCAGAGCCTCTACCCGGCCAACTCGGTCCCGCAGGTCGTGCGCCGGATCAACAACGCCCTCAAGCGCGCCGACCAGGTCGCCTGGGCCGAGGCGCTGGACTCCGAGGGTTCCGAGGTGGAGACCGAGGACCGGCACTGGTTGGCCCCGATCGTGGCCGACGCCGAGGCCGGCTTCGGTGGCGTGCTCAACGCCTACGAGCTGATGAAGGGCATGATCCAGTCCGGTGCCGCCGGTGTGCACTGGGAGGACCAGCTCGCTTCGGAGAAGAAGTGCGGTCACCTCGGTGGCAAGGTGCTCATCCCCACCAGCCAGCACGTCAAGACCCTCAACTCCGCTCGCCTGGCCGCCGATGTCGCCGGCGTTCCGTCGCTGGTCGTGGCCCGTACCGATGCGCAGGCGGCCACGCTGCTGACCAGCGACGTCGACGAGCGTGACCAGAAGTTCGTCACCGGCGAGCGCACCAGCGAGGGCTTCTACAAGGTGTCCAACGGCATCCAGCCGTGCATCGAGCGTGGTCTGGCCTACGCGCCCTACGCGGACCTGATCTGGATGGAGACGTCCACGCCGGATCTCGACGAGGCCCGCCAGTTCGCCGAGGCGATCAAGGCGAAGTACCCGAACCAGATGCTGGCCTACAACTGCTCGCCGTCGTTCAACTGGAGCAAGAACCTCGACGACAGCACCATCGCCAAGTTCCAGCGGGAGCTCGGCCAGATGGGTTACAAGTTCCAGTTCATCACCCTGGCCGGCTTCCACGCCCTGAACTACAGCATGTTCGATCTGGCCAAGAACTACGCCAAGGACGACATGACGGCCTACGTGGACCTGCAGCAGCGCGAGTTCGCCGCCGAGAAGGACGGCTACACCGCGACCAAGCACCAGCGCGAGGCCGGTACCGGCTACTTCGACCTGATCAACACCGCGGTGAGCCCGGACTCGTCCACCACCGCGCTGGCCGGCTCGACCGAGACGGCCCAGTTCTGAGCGCAACGGCGCTCTCCCTGACGCACCAGCGGCCCTGTGGCGGGGTGTAGTGATCGCGATGGTGCGAGTGGGCGGGAACCCGGCAGCCGGGTTCCCGCCCACTTTTCGTCGGCCCGCCGGAGCGGGCGGCGAAGTGCTTCGACTCCGTGTCTCTCGCGAGACAACCCGCCCGGGGACGGGTGCGTCTCCCGGGCGGTCTCCTTCGAGAGGGAAGGTCCCGAGCTGACGGGGAGGAAGCGATGACGTTCGATTTGTTGCGTGCTCGCGGAGCGGCGTTGACCGTGGGTGCCGTTGCCGCGATGGCCGCCGTGACCGGCTGTGCTTCGGGAGGTGATTCGGTCGCGACCACGTCGACACCGGAATGGCACCAGTCCGCGGCGCGCGGAACGCCGAGCTCGGAGACGGGGGACTCGGCCCAGCGGTCGAAACGGTCCGTGCGGTCGACCGGTGATTCCTCCCCGCGGGAAACCGGTCCCACGCGGGACGAGCCGACCCGGATCGCTTCCTACGATCGGGGCAACCGGAAGTTCTCCGTGGTCGGCTACTCCTCGGAGCAGGGCTACTGCGTCGACGTCCGGACCGACCGGTCGAGCCGAGCGGTGTGCGACCCGGTGCCCGCAGGGCCACCGAAGCTTCAGCTGCGGTCCCTGACGGTCGGTGCCGAAGACTACCTCGTCGGTATCGTCGACAACGAGGCCGTCAGGGATGTCGACCTGATCGCCAACGACGGCAGTCCCGTCGTCGAGAAGGCCGAGCACTTCGGGCTCGTCGACGTCCTCGACGGTCGTGCCAGAGCCTTCTCCCCGGTCAGTGCGCCGAAGTTCGTGCAGGCCGTGGTGGCCCGCAACGCCGCGGGCGAGACGATCGCCCGCCGGGAGCTCGGGGACTCCGGTGGTGCCCGGCAGGACGGCTTCACCACCGGCGACAAATCCGGAACGGGCAGCGCCACGGGCCCCGACCCGGCGGTGCTGACCGATGTGCGGCTGCTGCGTCGACAGGGCAGCGACGCGATCCGCCTGGAGTTCGCGCCCGGGAGCGGAACCCCGGACTACCAGGTGGGTTATCGGCCCAAGCCGTTGCGCTACGAGGGTTCGGGCCGCCCCGCCAACCTGGAGGGGGGGCCGGCGCTGGAGCTGGATCTCACCCACGCCGATGACGGTGACGCGGCGGCCGGTGCGGTTCCGGTCGATCCGCAACGGCAGAGCGTCGTCGCTCAGGTCAAGAACCTGGGGTCGTTCGAGGGGCACGTCAAGCTCGGTATCGGGATCATCGAATCGCACTCGGAGCTGCCCTACGAGGTGAGTACCGGGCCGCACAGCATCACCGTCGAGATCGCCCATCAGGGAGCGTGACGGTGCTCGGCGCGACCGTGGCGGCTGTCGCCCCGGTCGCGCCGACGACGGAAGCCGGGTGGGGCGACCCCGCCCGGCTGGTGCCGTCCACGGCCCTGGCGTGACCGGGACTACGAGAAACAAGGGTGCGCGGGCGGCTGCCTTGCCCATAGGTTGAGCTCGTGGGATACGTCGAGTCAGTCAACATCGCCGTGGTCCGGACCGGCGACTGGACCGGGAGCGTGGGCAGCACCGGCATCGACAAGCGACCGGTCGGGCACCGGGTGTGGTTCGGGCGGGAAGGGGTCCGTGGTGACAGCGTCCGCGACACAAAGCGTCACGGCGCCTGGTACCAGGCCGCCTACGCCTACGACGCCGAGGACCTGCGGTACTGGTCGGAGGAGCTGGACGGGGAGCTCGTCGCGGGCAGCGCGGGGGAGAACCTGACACTGGTGGACTGCGATGCCAGTCGGGCCCTGATCGGGGAGCGGTGGCGTGTCGGCACGGCGGTGGTGCGCGTGACGGGTCCACGTACTCCGTGCCGGGTCTTCGCCGGTTTCTGGAACGCCGCCGACCTGGTCAAGCGCTTCACCGCCGTGGGCAGGACCGGTGCCTACCTCGCCGTGGAAACGCCCGGTGAGGTCGGTGCCGGCGATGAGCGCAAGGTGCTGTCGCGGCCGGAGCACGGGGTGACGGTCGCCGACGTGTTCGCGTTCCGGATGGGGAACCGGGGTCTCGCCGAGCACGTGACCGCGGGCCTGGACGATCTGCCCGCTCCGTGGGCGGAAGCGATCACCGCCGTGCTGTGAAGCCACGTGTTCAGCCGCGTGAGCTCCCGGAGAACTCGAGGCCGAGCACGAAGATGCGCATGTCGAGCCCCAGCCACTCGAACGGTCCCGTGAGCGTGCGGAACCCCTGGCCCCGGTAGAACTGCCTGGCCCGTTGGTTGTTCAGGGCGTTGGTGCCCAGCACGATGCGCGGCTGATCGATCCGCAACCGCACCTCGTCCAGCAGTGCCGAGGCCAGACCGTGGCGCTGCACATCGGGGTGCACGTGCAGCTCGGCGAGTTCGAAGGCGTCGTCGAGCCAGTGTTCGTTGTGCGTGGCGGTCAGCGCCGGACGCACGTGGTGCGGCCACCACTCGCGACTGGCGGTCGGCCATCCGACGAGCATCCCCACCAGTCGCTGCCCCCGGTGGGCGCCGAGGGCCAGCAGGCCGTCCAGTTCGGTGACCTCGTCCAGGTACTTCGCGACCAGGATCCCGCCGGGTTGCCCGGCATCGGTCATGGCCGTGCGCGCCAGCGCCCGGACCTCGTCCAAGCGGTCCTGAAGGTCGAAGGGTGCGATGTCGACGTCCACGTCCTCAGTCAACACGATCTCGCCTCCGAACGGGTCGTGCGGTGACGACAGCCTCTTTCGAGTGTGACGGAAGACACCCTGTTGCGTCTGCTCGGAAACCATGAATGATTGGAGGGCCAAAGGTTTGGGTTCCGAGTAACGGCGGCGAAGGGTGCGGTATGACCAACGAACTGGAGCACTTCATCGGCGGTAAGCGAGTGCGGGGTACCTCGGGCTCCTACGGTGACGTCTACGACCCGAACACCGGTCGCGTCCAGTCCCACGTTCCGCTGGCCTCGGCCGAGGAGGTCCGCGCCGCCGTGGCCAACGCCGCCGAGGCCCAGCCCGAGTGGGCCTCCTGGAACCCGCAGAAGCGGGCCAGGGTGCTGATGAAGTTCCTGCAGTTGTGTCAGGACGAGATGGACTCGCTGGCGCGGTTGCTGGCCTCCGAGCACGGCAAGACGGTCCCCGACGCGCGGGGTGACGTCCAACGCGGCCTGGACGTCGTCGAGTTCGCGGCGGGGATCCCGCACCTGCTCAAGGGCGAGTACAGCGAGGGCGCGGGTACCGGCATCGACGTCTACTCGATGCGTCAGCCGCTCGGGGTCGCCGCGGGCATCACCCCGTTCAACTTCCCCGCCATGATCCCGCTGTGGAAGGCCGCCCCGGCCATCGCCTGCGGCAACTCCTTCGTGCTCAAGCCCTCCGAACGGGACCCGTCCGTGCCGGTGCGTCTGGCCGAGCTGTTCATCGAGGCCGGTCTGCCACCGGGCGTGCTCAACGTCGTCAACGGCGACAAGACCGCTGTCGACGCGGTGCTGACCGACCCGGTCGTGGACGCGGTCGGCTTCGTCGGTTCCTCGGACATCGCCGAGTACATCTACTCCACGGCCGCCGCGCACGGGAAACGCGCCCAGTGCTTCGGCGGCGCGAAGAACCACATGATCGTGATGCCCGACGCCGATCTCGACGGAGCCGTGGACGCGCTGATCGGTGCCGGTTACGGCTCGGCGGGAGAGCGGTGCATGGCGATCTCGGTCGCCGTGCCGGTCGGCAAGCCCACGGCGGACGCCCTGGTGGAGAAGCTGAACGAACGCGTTCGCGACCTCAGCATCGGAACCAGCTTCGAAGAGTCCGCCGACTTCGGGCCGCTGGTCACCGCGGAGGCACGGCAGAAGGTCCACGACTACATCGACCTCGGCGTCGAGGAGGGCGCCGAGCTGGTGGTCGACGGACGCGGCTTCCGCAAGGAGGGCTACGAGGACGGCTTCTTCACGGGTGGTTCGCTGTTCGACCACGTCACCCCGGACATGCGGATCTACCGGGAGGAGATCTTCGGCCCCGTGCTGTCGGTGGTGCGCGCGAACGACTACGAGGAGGCGCTGCGCCTGCCCAGCGAACACCAGTACGGCAACGGCGTGGCGATCTTCACCCGTGACGGGGACGCCGCCCGGGAGTTCGCCGGGCGCGTGGACACCGGCATGGTCGGTATCAACGTGCCCATCCCGGTGCCGATCGCCTACCACAGCTTCGGAGGCTGGAAGCGTTCCGGATTCGGCGACCTCAACCAGCACGGCCCGGACTCGATCCGCTTCTACACCCAGACCAAGACGGTCACTTCACGCTGGCCCTCCGGACGCAAGGAAGGCGCCAGCTTCACCATCCCGACCATGGGCTGACCGGCGATCCCGGCACCCGGCAAAGGAGGACACGTGGGCGTGGCAACGGAGGCGAGTCCGCAGGCGTCGCCGTTCTCGCTGAGCGAGGACCAACGGGCCATCCAGCAGACCGCGCGGGAGTTCGCGGCCGAACGCATCGCCCCCGAGGCCGTGCGGTGGGACCAGGACAAGCACTTCCCCGTGGAGGTGCTGCGCGAGGCGGGCACGCTCGGCATGGGAGGTGTCTACGTCGACGAGCGGTTCGGCGGCAGCGGGCTGAGTCGTTTCGACTCCGCGCTGGTCTTCGAGGCGTTGGCCACCGGCTGCCCGTCGACAGCCGCCTACGTCTCCATTCACAACATGGTCGCGTGGATGATCGACGAGTTCGGTGACGAGCAGCAGCGAGCCCACTGGTTGCCCGGGCTGTGCTCGATGCAGCGGCTCGGCAGTTACTGCCTGACCGAGCCCGAGGCCGGTTCCGACGCGGGAGCGCTGAGCACCGGCGCCGTCCGCGACGGGGACCACTACGTGGTCAACGGCGTCAAGCAGTTCATCTCCGGCGGTGGCACCTCGGACGTCTACGTGGTCATGGTGCGCACCGGTGAGCCGGGTGCCAAGGGCATCTCCGCCCTGGTCGTCGACGGTGCCAGCGAGGGCATCTCCTTCGGCGCCGAGGAACGCAAGATGGGGTGGAACACCCAGCCCACCAGGCAGGTCGTGTTCACCGACGTGCGGGTACCGGTGGCCAACCGGCTCGGCGCGGAGGGCACCGGCTTCAAGATCGCCATGTCCGGGCTCGACGGCGGCAGGCTCAGCATCGGGGCCTGCTCGCTCGGTGGTGCCCAGGCCGCGTTGGACAAGAGCCTGGACTACGTGCGTGAGCGCACGGCCTTCGGCGCGCGGATCGGCGACTTCCAGGCGGTGCAGTTCAAGATCGCCGACATGGCCACGGACCTGGAGGCGGGCCGGATGCTGCTGTGGCGGGCTGCCTCGGCACTGGACGCCAAGGACCCGTCGGCCACCCGGTTGTGCGCGATGGCCAAGCGAATGACCACCGACGTGGGCTTCACGGTGGCCAACGAGGCCCTTCAGATCCACGGCGGATACGGATACCTTGCCGAGTACGGCTTGGAGAAGATCGTCCGCGACCTGCGGGTGCATCAGATCCTGGAAGGTACCAACGAGATCATGCGACTGATCATTTCCCGTGGACTGTTGGAGTCACAATCATGACATCGGACCCCGAGCAGGAACTCCTGATCGACGAGCAGGGGGTGCTGGGGCGCATCACGCTCAACCGGCCGAAGGCCCTGAACTCGCTGACCCTGGGCATGGTCCGGTCGGTGCGGGCGGCACTGGACAAGTGGCGCGACGACGACCGGATCCGGGCCGTGCTCGTCGAGGGAGCCGGGGATCGCGGGCTCTGCGCGGGTGGTGACATCCGTGCGATCTACGACGCTTCCCAGACCGGGGACGAATCGCTGGTGGCGACGTTCTGGGGCGAGGAGTACCGGATGAACGCGGCGCTGGCGAGGTACCCGAAGCCGGTCGTGGGCCTCATGGACGGTATCTGCATGGGTGGCGGAGTCGGCGTCTCCGCCCACGGCTCGCACCGGGTGGTCACCGAGCGCTCGAAGGTCGGCATGCCCGAAGTGGGCATCGGCTTCGCTCCCGACGTCGGTGGTACCCACCTGCTTTCCCGCGCTCCGGGTGAGCTCGGCACGCACATGGCGCTGACCGGAGCGCCGGTGGGAGCCGCCGACGCCCTGCACTGTGGTTTGGCCGACTACTACGTCCCCAGTGCCGGTCTGGGGGAGTTGGCCGCGGCGCTGTCGACCGGGCCGGTGGACGCGGTGCTGGAGAAGTACGCCGAGCAGCCACCGGAGTCCGCCCTGAAGTCCGAGCGGGGATGGATCGACGAGGTCTACTCGGCGGACAGCGTCGAGGAGCTCCTGCACCGTCTCCGGCAACGTCCGGAACCGGCGGCTCGCTCGGCCGTCGAGGCGATCGTGACCAAGTCACCGACCTCGCTGAAGGTCACGCTGCGCTCGCTGCGGGAGGCGGCGCGGGAGAGTTCACTGGAACAGGCGCTCGACCGCGAGTTCCGCGTCTCCGAGGCCTGCGTGCGCATCGGGGACTTCGTCGAGGGCGTGCGCGCGACATTGGTGGACAAGGACAAGAACCCGGCGTGGTCGCCCGGTCGTGTCGAAGAGGTCGGTACCGACTTCGTCGACCGGTTCTTCCAGCCGCCCGAGGTGGGGGATCTCGGTCTGTCCGACTGAGTGCCCGTGCTCGGCCCCGTCAGGTACGTCAATCTCGAGGAAGGAAGTGGCATGGCTGTCATCGGTTTCATCGGGTTGGGCCACATGGGTGGCCCGATGTCGGCGAACCTGGTCGGGGCCGGGCACTCGGTACGGGGCTTCGACCTCACGGCCGAGACCCTGGAGGCCGCCGCCGGTCACGGCGTGACACCGGCCGAGTCCGTCGCGGACGCCGTGCGCGGGGTCGATGCCGTGATCACGATGCTGCCCGGCGGGAAACCCCTGTTGGACTGCTACGGCGACGTTCTCGACGCGGCGGATCCGGGAACGCTGCTGATCGACTCCTCGACCGTCGACGTGACCGATGCCCGCAAGGCCCACGAACTGGCGAACAGCGCCGGGTTCGACTCGGTGGACGCGCCGGTGTCCGGGGGCACGGCCGGAGCGGAGGCGGGCACGTTGACGTTCATGGTCGGCGCCCCCGAGGAGGCGTTCCGGCGGGCGGAACCGGTGCTGGAGCCGATGGCGCGCAAGGTGATCCACTGCGGCGGGGCCGGAAACGGGCAGGTCACCAAGATGTGCAACAACCTCATGCTCGGCGCCTCGATGATCGCGGTGGGCGAGGCGTTCGTGCTGGGTGAGAAGCTCGGGCTCTCCCACCAGGCGCTCTACGACGTCGCCTCGGTCTCCACCGGTCAGTGCTGGTCGCTGACCACGAACTGCCCCGTGCCCGGCATGGTCCCCACCAGCAGGGCAGATCAGGACTACGAACCCGGCTTCGCCGCCGCGCTGATGCTCAAGGACCTCAACCTCGCCGTCTCGGCCGCCGAGCAGAGCGGTACCGAAACCGAGATCGGCCGCCTCGCCTCCGAGATCTACCAGCGTTTCAACGAGGAGGGCGGTGGCGGCTACGACTTCGGTGCCGTCATCAACTCGATCCGGCAACGGTCCGCCGGCACGGGCTGAGCGGGAGGGGCTCGGCGGGTGGGTGACATGCCGTCACGGCCCGGGGGTTCTCGGCGGACAGCGAAATACCGAGGGCGCCGTACGCCTCGTCGAAATCAGGCGTACTCTGACGCGCTGTGATGGAGTGGCTGGTCCTCTGGTGGGACGGGGTCGAGCTGTGGCTCGTACGGCTCCCGTACCCGTTGCAGGTGATGCTGACGCTGGCGGTGCTGGTGCCGCTGACCTGGGCGGTGGCCAGGGTCGTCGACCGCGTGGTCGACGGCCTGTCGGCCCGGGTGACCCGGGTGCGTGGGGCCGAGCCGCCGCTGGGTCGGCGCGATGTGTCCGGTTCGCGTGCCGAGCGGCGTAAGCTCGGGATGGGGGAGCGCAGTGCTTCCTGACCGTCCTGGCCGGGCCGACGGCCTCGGCTTCCTTGACCGCCGTGCCATCGTCGCGGGGAGGACGTCGTGAGCTCCCGCAGGCGTATCACGATCGCCCTCGTGGGACTGATCGTGCTGGTGATCGTCGGGTGGCTGGTGCGCCAGAACACCGGTGGCGACTCCGGAGCGGAGTCGGCGGCCGCCTCGGTCGCGACGGCGCGGCACGAAACCGGCCGGAACTTTTCCTCATCGTTGATCTTGTGAAGCGCTGATGTTTGCTACGAAGTTGCTGAGGAAGGAACCGGCGGTGAGCGAACCGGCTGGGCCTCCTGCCGCCGCCACCGCTCGGCAGGCTGCCGAGGACGCGCGCAGGCGTGGGGCCATTCCGCACGTGCTGGACGGTACGGAGCTGGTCAACAAACGCATGATGCTGTGCGGGATCGCGGCCGTGCTGTCCTTCCCCGAGTGGGCCGGGCGCAACCTGGACGCCCTGCACGACTGCCTGACCGACCTGTCGTGGTTGCCCGAGGGTGAACACGTGCTCATCTGGTCCGGCTACGAGGTGTTGGCCGAGCACGACCCGAAGTCGTATCGGGGCATAAGCTCGGTGTTGCAGGACGCCGCGATCGACTCCGCCCCCGACCGCCCCTTCTCGGCGGTGGTCACCCGCGGCTGACCCGCTTCTCAGCGACCGCCCGCGGCGCGCCGGTCGCGCAGGCCGTTGAGCAGGGCGGCGGCCTCCTCTGCGTCCGGGACGGTCACCGCCAGCGGTTCCCGCTGCTTGCGGTGGACCCACAGGCCGGAACCGGATCGCAGGACGAGCCCGCAGGCGGTGCTGTTGCTGCGCCAACCCCATCCGCTGAAGTCGCGCAAGGGGGCGATGTCGCGGCTGTACGCGGTGCGCAGTTCGGGGACGGGAACGTGGATCCGGGGCAGGCCCGCCAACATGCGCAGCGTGAGCCCGGAGTCGTCGATCTCGACGACGACCCGGGCGAAGGACGCCAGCAGCAGGTACACCGGGATGTGCAGGGCCAGCAGCCACCAGGTGCTCACCGCGCAGGTCAGCACCACTACCGGCAACATCCCCACCATGATCCACCCGATCACCGGGGACGTCTGACTCCGTCGCCAGCTCACCGTCTCGCCGACGGCCGGTTCCCGCACGGGGGTGTGGACGTCGGGTGGCGGCTCGGCCTCGACGGCGGGGGTGCTGCCCGCCGCGAACCAGCCCAGCGCACCGCCCACGGCCATGCCGATCCCGACCGTGCCGATGTGCCAGCCGGGCAGCGTCACCGCCGTGGAGTCGGCGACGTCGAGATGCTCGTGCAGCAGCAGCACGTTGATGGCCAGCATCATCAGGGCGACTCCGCCGGCAGCGGCGCTCATCAACCGCTGCGCGAAGGGATTCCTGCGCATGGCCAGTGCGAGTAACCCGAAAAGGACCCCGAAGCCGAGGGTCACCGTGGGCATGACGAAGGGGAACGCGCCGACGGAGGTGAACCCGTCGGCACGTCCGCCCATGCCGAAATGGGTGGCCAGGCGCTCGGGGAGCCGGGGTAGCCACGTGAGGTAAAAGACCAGGATGACGGCGGCGGCCACCACGGGTATCCCGAACGTCATCCCGACTCGGCGTAAGTGTCCTCTCGGCGTCGTCATCGCGCCTCCTTATCGGTGGAAACCTCGGCGTTCACGCCGGGGAGGAGTCGGTCTCGAATGGTCGTGGCGACCATCCCGTGATCAGGCTTGTGCGAAAGATCGCTGGTACGTGAATATGGTCAGGACGCGGGCGAAGCGGGTGTACGGCCACCGCTTCTACCTCCACTGCGCAGCAGCGGGGCGGGTTGTTGCGCACGTTCGGCTGTGCGCGCAAGGTCTACGATCTTGCCTTGGAGGTGCGGACCGGGGCGTGGTTCACCGAGCAGCGCCGGGTGAAACACGTCGAGACCTCGAAGTTGCTCACCGCGTGGAAGCGCTCCGAGGGGCCGGCGTATCCGGGCGAGGTGTCCAGCGTGCCGCTGCAGCAGGCGCTGCCGCATCTGCGGATGGCGTTTTCGAACTTTTTCGCCCAGCAGGCGCGGTGTCCGCGGTTTGAGTCGCGTCCGTCGGCGGAGTACACCAGGTCGGCTTGCGCGTGGCGTGATGGCCGGTTGAGGCTGGCGAAGATGCCCGAGCCGTTGCACATCGTGTGGTCGCGCCCGTTGCCGGAGGGTGCTGAGCCGTCCACGGTGACGGTCTCGCGTGACGCGGCCGGCCGATGGTTCGTCCCGGTTCCGGTCGAAACCTCGGTGGACCATCACGCGCCGACCGATCAGGCAGTGGGCGTGGACGGGGGAATCGAGTCGTTGGCGACGCTGTCGACCGGCGAAAAGGTCACCGACCCGCAACACGAACGCCGCGACCGAAAGAAGCCGGCGAAGGCACAGCGGGAGCTGCCTCGCGGGGAAGAGGGGTCGAACGACCGGGCCAAGGCCCGCCGGTAGGTGGCCCGCGTGCCCGCGCGGATCACCGACCGATGGAAAGACCACCTGCACAGGGTCACCACTCGACTCGTCCGTGAGAACCACAAGATCTTGATCGAGGATCTTCAGGCGCGCAACATGCCGAAAAACGGCGGGCTCGCCGACGTGATGCGGCTGAAGGTGCGCACGTGGGCGTGCGCAGGCTGCGGCACGACCCACGACCGGGACGTCAACGCCGCAGCGAACATCAAGGCCGCCGGGCTGGCGGCGTCGGCCTGCGGAGCCGGTGTCAGACCTCAACGGGAGACCTTCCGGACGGGGCAATCGGCTGAGAAGCGGGAACTTTCCGGCGCGAGCCGGGAAGGGTTCCCCGGCCCCAGGCCGGGGAACAGTCGCACGGATGACCTTACCCGTGCACAGCATCCACGGGAGTGGACGAGCTTCAGGACGGGCGAGGGGCCCAGCTGGGCCGGCGCTTCTCGGAGAAGGCTCTGATGCCCTCCTTGCCCTCCTCGCCGGCGAAGTGCTCGGCCGACAGCGCGAGCATCTCGGCGAAGTCGTCGCTGAGCTTCGTCGGCCGTGGACGGTGCAGCATCTCCTTGGTCGCCGCCAGCGCCTTCGGACCGCCGAGGGCGAGCATGTCGGTGTAGCGGGTGACCTCGGCGTCGAGCTGCTCGGCGGGAACGGCCGAGTTCAGCAGGCCGATCGAGGCGGCACGCCCGGCGTCGAACTTCTCGCCGGTCAGGAACAGCTCGTGGGCCTGGCGCGTGTCCAGCACGGGCAGCACCGTCACCGAGATCGTGGCGGGGACGACCCCGATGCGGACCTCGCTGAAGGCGAACGTGGCCGTGTCGGCGGCGACCGCGATGTCGCTGGCGGCGACCAGTCCGATCCCTCCGGCACGCGCCGGACCGGCCAGCTTGGTCACGACCGGCTTCGGGCTGGTCCAGATCTGTTCGAGCAGCGCGGGAAGGTCCCGGACCCCCTGCTCCTCGGTGCTCTCCTCGTCGCGCGACTCCTTGAGGTCCATCCCGGCGCAGAACACCGGCCCCGTGTGGTCCAGCACGACCACACGCACCGAATTCTCGTCGATCGAGGCCGTCAGCGCCGCACGTAGTTCCATGCGCAGCCGTGCCGACAGCGCGTTGCGATTGTGCGGCGAATCCAGCGTGATCGTGGCGATGCCGTTGTCCACGGTCCGGTGTACGAGTTCGTCGGCCATACGTCGAACACTAGCCTTACGGTCGTGCTGAGGCCACGGCCGTTCCCGGCTCTCCAGCTCGATCAGGTGGGCGGGTAGCGGGTGGTCCAGGCGGAGTCGGTCGGTGGTCGGGTGCCGAACTCCAGGGTGGCGTCCTCGGCGAGGCGTTCGACGGTCTCGGCGAGTTCCAGGTCGGTGCTCCAGCGGGAATCGATCCCGTTCGCACCGAGCGCGGCTCCCAGCAGCCCTCCGCACACCGCCGCGCAGGTGGCGCTGTTGCCGGAGTGGTTCGCCGCCACGCGGAGACCGGCGTCGAAGTCGTCACCGGACACGAGGGCGGCGTGGAGCCCGATCGCCAGTGCCTCGGGAGCCGTCCAACCGGTGCCGAGCCGCTTTTCGAGTTCGTTCGGGTCGGCGGGGCCGGACGCGGCCAACCTCGCCGCCGCTTCGACACCCCGCGTCACCTCCTCGTGTCCCGGGTGCCCCGACAGCTGGTTCAGCGCGGCATCGACGGCCATCGGCAGTGGCTCCTCGTGCGTCGTTCGGGAGACGAGCACGGCCAGGGCACCCGCACTCAGGTGCGCCGCCGGAGCGCCGTGGGTCAGGGCGGCCGTGTTGCTCGCGACCCGGAAGACCTCGGTGGGATCGTTGCTCCAGAGCGTCGCCGGTACGGCTCGGAGCACGGCGGTACTGCCCCGTGAGTCGCTGACCGGATCCTCGGGGGTGCCCATCGCCTGCTGCCCCTTGGCGAAGGCGATCAGCGTGCGCATCATGGTCCGCCCGGGAGCGCGGGTATGGAACAGGCCGCGTTCCCCGACCAGCCAGCCGTCCGGCTCGGGAGTGCCGCTCAGGAACTCACCGGCCGCGCGTGGCCAGCTCAGATGCTGGGTGTGCAGCCAGCGCTGGTGCGCGTGCTGGAGAGGGCGGATCGGGTCGGTCCCACCACCGTTCCTGCGGTGCACGCCCGCACGGATCATGCCCTCCAGGGTGAACAGCAGGAGCTGACTGTCGCTGCCGAGCCGACCGGACGGGTGTCCGGCGGGCACGTAATCGGCGAGTCCTCGCTCGCCGTGCCGACCCCGGATGTCGTCCCAGCTCTCCGTCGTGATCGGAGTCCCGAACGCCTCGCCCACGGTGCATCCCAGCACGCTTCCCACGAACCGCCGCTGCCAGCGCGCGGGTTCGTCGGGGGAGGCGGTGGGTTCTGGCGACCCCGGTACGGGATAGCGCCGCAACCACGAAGCGGACTCCTCGGGGTGCGGACCGAACTCCGCGGTGGCGTCCTCGGCGACGCGTTCGAGGAGGCCGTCGAGCGTGTCGCGCCAGGCGGCGGGGACGATGGCGGGACCGTTGAGCGCCCCCAGCAGCTGTCCGCACAGCACGGCGGAAGTGACGGTGTCGCCGTGGTGATCGGCGGCCAGGTTCACGGCCGTGGCGAAGTCGTCAGGGCAGGCCAGCGCGACCCGCACGGCGATGGCGAGTGCTTCCGCTCCGGTACGTCCACCGCTCATGGCTTCCAGGTTTCGGCGGCTGGGGCGGTGCCCCACCGGCCGCCGCTGGTCGAACCGCACCGCCCGGCGTATCGGGCCGGTCACGTCGCCGCTGTCGTATCTCAACGCCGCGCGGATGCTGCTTCGCAGGTCGCGGCCGTGCAGCAGTCCGGAGACGGTGACTCCGAGGACACCCGCGGGGACGTGTGCTCGCGGGTCGCCGTGGGTCAGCGCGGTCAGTTCCGTGCCCAGATCGAACACCGTCTCGCCCGCGTTCGACCACAGTGCACCGAGCGCACCGAGCGGAACGGTCGTCGCCGAGCTCGCCCGGTTGGCGGGATGCCGCGTCGTCCCGGAGAGGCCGTTCGTCACGGTGCGTGCCAGGGTCGTGACCATCGCGGTGTCGTCACTGGTGATGCCGCGGGGGAGCTCCTGCGCGGCCAGCCAGCCGTCCGGTTCGTCGGCGAGGTGTTCGTGACCGACGCAGTCACGCCAGGCCACGCCACGGGTGTGCAACCAGCGCCGCAGTCCCGCCAGCGCTTCGTGGACCGGTTCTTCGACGCCGCTGGTCCGCGCGCGGGTGTGCGCCCGGATCAACCCTTCCAGGGTGAACAGCGTGGCGGTGGTCCGCTCGCCGGGGCGCCCCCGTGCCAGTGCTTCCGCCGCGGATCCTCCCAGCACCAGTCCCAGTACCCGGCCGGCGGAGTCGGGGAGGTACCCGGACGGCCCGAACAGCCCCGTGGACGGTGTGGACGACGACGGCCGCTCGTTCAGCCGGTGCCGCAGCGCCGTGACTCGGAGCGGGCGCGCGGCCGGAGAGCGGTCGTACCGCCGCCAGGCACCGAGCAGGGCGTGTTGGATCGTGTCCGGCTCGTTCGGGGCGGTCCCGCGGTAGCGGCGCCACATCGCGAGCAGGATCCTCTCGGACTCGTCGAACCGACTCATCGTCTCGTCCACGGTGACCTACGTGACGTAGGGCTTGGCCCAGCCCGGCACGGGCTGCTCGCTGTGGATCTCCGCGCCGATCCGCTGTTGGTCGGCCAGCAGCTCGTCCAGGACCTCGCGCAGCTCCAGGGCCCGCGACCACTCCGACGGGATGTCCCCGGATCCGCGGACGGCACCGAGCAGACTGCCGCAGATCGCCGCGGTGGCCGGGCTGTTGCCGGAGTGGGACGCGGCCAGCGACACGGCATCGACGTAGGAGTCCGGGTGCGACAGGGCCGCGGCGAGCGCGATGGCCAGGGCCTCCGGCGCCTGCCAGCCGGATCCCAGCTCCTCCAACGACTCCGACGGGACGGGTCCCTGCTCGGCGAGCTTCACCGCCGAACGCAGCCCCAGCGCGGTCGCCTCGCACCCTTCGAACTTGTCCAGCTCGGCGAGGACCTCGTTCACACCGTCGACCAGCGTCCGCCCCTGCGACAGGGTGCTGACCAGGCCGGCGAGAGCCCCGGCGGGCAGGTAGCCGTCCGGCCCGCCGTGGGTGACCACGGCGACTTCCGCGCCCAGGGCGACGGCTTGCGCGCATTCGCGGGTGTGGAAGCCCACGACCGCACCACGTGCCGTGGCGGTGGCGTTGGTCGAGGCGTTCGGCGGAGCGGCGGGTGTGGGAACGGCATTGTGACCGCGCCACCGCGCGAGGGCCGTCAGGGTGGCCTCGTCCGGGAAGCGCTGGGCCCGCAGGATCGAAAAGCGGTCGAGCGCGCTGGTGAACAGGGTGGGTTCGAAAGTCGTCCCCTGGGCGTTCAGCCAGCTCTCCAGCGTGTAGCGCACCATTCCCGGCAGGTGTGCGGAGATGCCGCGCATGATTCCGCGGATGTTGGCCCGGATGAAGCCTTCGAGGAGGAAGGCGGTCTGTTGGGTGACGGCCGTGGCGGCCCCGCGGCGTCCGAAGGCCGTGCCGAGTTCGCGAAGTCCTTCGGGGTGGTTCTTTCGGATGTCGGCGAGATCGGTGAACATCCAGGGCGCACCGAGCGCGTCCCCCACTGCTCCCCCGAGGACGCAGCCGGCCAACCGTTCGTCGAGATCGAGTTCGACGGGGGTCTGTGCCGGAAGCAGGTTTCGCTCCCGCGTCTCGGTGTTGTCGCCTACGATCTGGGCGGCGCGTCGTTCGCCGAAGGCCTCCACCAACAGCGTGTACAACCCCTGCGACAGCTCGACCGGGGTGCCCTCGTCACCGTCGCGGAATTTGCGCCAGGCCGCCAGCAGCCGCAGCTCCTCCTCGGAGAGCGGGTCGGCGGCGTCGTCCGATTCCGCGTCCTCGGTTCGCTCGGTCTCGATGGCTTCCTGGACCGAGGCGACCGCCGCCGGAACCGGATCGGCCAGCTCGGTCAGATTCGGTTCCGAGTTCACCGGGGCAGGGGAGCGCAGCGAATCCCGTGGCGCCGAGCGGTGGCGATCCTGCTCGTCCGCGGTGGTGGGCGAGGCCCCCGGGTGCTCCGCGGGCTCGGAGTCCGCCTGCTCCACCTCGGTGGCCGAGGCGGAGTCGTTCTCGTCGTCCACGGCCTCCGTACTCGGTTCGGGGGTCGTGGACGTGACGGGCTCCCGTGCGGATGTTTCCGGTGTCGTCGGGACGGGTTCCTCCGGTGCCACGAGCTCCGCGGAGTCCCGCGGGGCGATGTCGTTTCCGGTGGAGAGCTCGACCACGGCACCGACGGGATAACGTTCCAGCCATTCGGGTTCCTCGGGCGGCTGGGGGCCGAACTCACGGCACGCGTCGGTCGCCAGTTGCTCGATGACCTCCCGCAGCTCCAGCTTGCTCCGCCACTGCTCGGGGATCGCCTCCACGCTCAGCAGCGCCCCCATGATGTTGCCGCAGAGGGCGGCGGTGGAGTCGCTGTCCCCGGAGTGGTTGGCCGCCAGTGTGACCGCTTCGGAGAACGAGTCCGGTCGGACCGTCGCCGCGTACACGGCGATGGCCAGCGCTTCCTCACCGACCCAGCCGCCGCCGAGCTCCTGCTGGATCTTCTCCGCACTCGGCTCGCCCTCGGCGGCCAGGTTCCGCGCGCGCCGAATTCCGGCCGTGGTCTCCTCGTTGTCGTCCCAGACCGACAGCTCCCGCAGCGCACTCTCCACGGCGTCGGTGAGCGAGTGCCCGACGAGCAGCTCTCCGATGATGACGGCCAGTGCACCGGCGGGCAGGAAACCGCTGGGATGACCGTGGGTGAGGACCCCGGTCACCGCTCCCACGCGGAAGACCTCCGCAGGGTCCTCGGACCACAGTCCCACCGGGGCTGCTCGCATGACACCACCGCACCCCTTGGACTCGTTGAGGCGGTGGGTGAACGAACCGGGTTTCCTGCCGCTGGCGTAACCGTGGAGAGCCTGTACGCAGGTCGATCCGGGGGCGCGTCGAACGAAAAGACCCTTCTGCTGGATCAGCCACCCGTCCGGTCGGGTGTCGGCGATCGGCCCCCCGGCGTCCCGCCACTCGAAACCCTGGGTGTGCAACCAGCGCTGGTAGGCGTACTGCACCTGCGTTCCCGGTTCCGTCTCGCCGAACAGGCGGCGCCGGATGCTGGCCCGGATGAGCCCTTCCAGGGTGAACAGCGTCATCTGGGTGTCGTCGCTGATCGACCCGCCTGGGCGGTGGGCGTCGACGAAGTCGGTCAGACCCGCTCGTCCGTACTTCTCGCGGATCACTTCCAACGAGTCGAACTCGACGGCGTAGCCGAGCGCGTCGCCGACGGACCCGCCGAGCAGGCACCCCAGCACCGCCTGGGACCAGTCCGCGTGGTTTCGCCGTTCGGCCGCGCGTTGCCCACCGGGGTCCGGTCCGGCGATCTCGGCGGCGTTCGTCGGCTCCGCTTCCCCGGGGTTTTCCGTTTCCTCGGAGGTTTCCGGAGCTTCGGGTTCCCCGCGCTCGGCGGCCTCGACGGTGGGCAGGGTGGAGACGAAGGAAAGCGAGGCGTGTTCGGGCGTGGGGGGATAGCGCAGGGACCATTGTCCGTGGTTCGGTGGCTGCGCGCCGAATTCGAGCAGCGCTTCGGCGGCCAGCGTCTCGATGGTTTCCCGTTGCCGCAGATCACGCAGCCACACGCCGGGCAGGGCCGAGGAACCGTACAGCGCTCCGACGATGTTGCCGCAGAGCGCGCCGGTGGAGTCGCTGTCCCCCGAGTGGTTCACCGCCAGCATCACGGCAGCGGACATGTTCTTCGTGCTCAGCGCCGCGCACACAGCGATGGCCAGCGCTTCGTGACCGGCCCAGCCCCCTCCCAGCGCGTCCTTGAGCTGTTCCGGAGTGGGTTCTCCCCGGGAGGCGAGTTCCACGGCCTCGCCCAGCGCCCGATCGGTCCCTTCGTGCCCGGCATAGCCGACCAGCAGGGACCGCGCCTCATCGACCGAGTTCCGCAGCGGACTACCCCGCAGCAGCCGGTGCACCAGCACCGCCAGCACTCCAGCGGGCAGGTAGCCGTCCGGTTTCGAGTAGGTCAGGGCCGCGGTGGCACTGGCCAGCTCGAAGACCTGCTTCGGGTCCTCGGACCACAGGGCGGCTCCGACCGCCCGCACCACGCCCCCGCAGCTGTCGGAGTCGTTGATCGAATTCACGAAGGTGCCGGGTGCGGCACCGGAGGCGAAGTCCCGCAGCGCGGTGATGCCCCCGCTGCCCGGGGAGCGCACGGAGAACAGCTCGTGTTGACCGACCAGCCATCCGTCGGGTTCGGGGTGGTCCGCGGCGAACGGGCCCGCCGCTCGCTGCCAGGTGTATCCCTGGGTGTGCAACCAGCGCTGGTAGGAGAACTGGACGGCGGGCAACGGCGTCGTGGCCAGGCCGTGCCGGACGGCCACGTGCCCGCGGACCAGTCCCTCCAGGGTGAACAGACACATCTGGGTGTCGTCGGTGAACTCACCCGGCCGGTCCCCGTCGCGGTCGTAGTCGGTCACACCGCGCTCGCCGTAGCGACTGCGGATCTGGTTGATCGGGTAGAACTCCACCGCCGCGCCGAGAGCGTCCCCGATCGCCCCGGCCAGCAGGGATCCCAGAAAGCGGCGCCCGAAGTCGGACTGCGTCGCTTCCGTGGCCGCCTGCTCCGAGGGGGAGGTGTCGGTGGGTTTGCGAGGTTCCTGCTCGACGGGCTTCGGCGGTGTTTCGGTCCTGCCCGCGGCGACGGGTTGGGTGGCTTCCGGCGGGGAGCTGTTCGGCGCTGCGGCGGGAGTGGGGGCGCCCTGCTGGGAGGGGCCCGCCGGTGCGGTGTTCTGGGGCGGAATCGCCCGGACCGGAGTGGCGCCGGCCACCTTGATCAGTTCCTCCCCGGGGACCCTGGCCTTGACCGAGCTGGTCGGGTTCACCTGGAGGTCCATCCCGGCCGGTTGCCGGGTGGCCAACTGCCTGCCGGTCATGCGTTGCCAGGTGGTCCAGTTGGCGGGTAGGTAACCATCGGAGGTGAACACCTGTAGCTGGCGTCGTCCGGACTCGTGTTCGAGCGTGAACAGCCCGTTTCCCTGGGGTTGGGCGAACAGGATCAGCTCGGCGTCCAGCAGCGCGTTCAGCAGGGTCTGGCCCTGGGCATAGCCGGTGGTGCTCAGTTGCAGGGCGCGTTCCACGTCGTTGGTCGGAGCGGGCAGGCGCAGCGCCACCGGGGACGGCCGGTAGTTCGGGTTGGGCGAGAAGTCCTCTGTGATCTCCCCGCGCTCGTCGACGCGGTAGCCACCGATGAATCCCCAGGGCGGCACCTCCGTCTGGGAGTCGGTGAAGATCGGGTCCACCACGTACAGCCAGGTGTTCGGTTGCTTGGTGGCCTGCTCCCGCATCGCCGGTGTGATGACCGGTCGGCTCGGTTGCTGGGTGTTCATCTCCCGCTGTTTCCCCCGATTCCTCGCTCCAGCCTCGGTCCCTGCGGCACCTCGACGAAGGTTTCACGCCCGGGAACTCCTCCGATGAGGGCCGCCTGCCTCTTCGACGTGCCGGTGCTGTGATTGGTTCCGCGTGGTGCTGTCTCCGTACTCTCTCATGACCGCAAGGGGTGAAGCTGAGAGTGCGGTGAGAACTCTGCGTGATTATCCGCTCGACATCACGGGGTGGCGCACCGGCCCCCGGAGGGCAGCGGCCGGAGTGTCGGGGGGACTTCCGAGCCGCTGCCGGGGTGCGCCCGCTGTGGGCGGCACGGGCGAATCATGACGGAATGCCGGACGTCGGTGCGGTAGCTCGATGAAATTTCACCGCAACGGCCCAGGGATTCCGCCGTGTGGAGCAGCGTCCACAACGGATTCAGACGTGATCGCGTGGAAACGTGCGCTGCCAGTTCCGCGAGAACACCCGCTCCGTACCCTCGTAGGCGTCGAGGGTGGCGTGCACCCGGAACTCGGTGGGAGTCGAGGTCAACACCGTGTGAGTCACCGTCTCGGCCTGCCAGTCCCCCCTGGCGAACCGCATCGTCCAGGTGTTCTCGCCACGCACGGAGTTGAAGTCGTCGCCGACCCAGCTGTAGCGCTCGTAGGCGTTGCGGGTGAGCTCCAGGTCGATGTCGTCCAGATGTACCGTGCCGAGGTCCTTGACGACCTCCAGCGCCGACTTGTAGTCGACGAGGTCGCGGGAGACCGTCCAGCGACCGTCCCCGGAACGCAGTTGGGTCTCGGTGATGGGCGGGCACCCCTCCGGTTCGTCGAACGGGTACTCCGAGATGTTGTCGGGCTCCGTGGTCGGGCGAATCGGCAGCTCGATGCTGCTGCGTTTCGTGTGCACGGTCAGCTGCACCGGTTCCGGCGGTGGCCAGGCGAGCGGCCAGTAGGACGTCGAGATCGACAGCCGTATCCGGTGGTGGGGGGGAAACCGTTGCGCGCACCCGTTCAGGTACACCTGCGCCTGGTAGGTCTCTCCCGGAACCAGCTTCTCCGGTTCCGCGTTGCTGTGGCTGTGCGTCAGGTTCAACAGACCGTAGGTGACACGCGTGGCCCTGCCGTCCGGAGCCACATCGGACAACCGCGCCGCGACCATCGCCACCGGCCGGTCCACTTCGAACGACAGGTTCAGCACCGGAGCGCCGAGAAACTCGACGTGCTCGGACAACTTCGCGCTGTCGAAGACCAACGAGCCGCCGTCGTCCTCGCGCTGGTCGTAGGGCAGGTCCGGCGGTGCGTTGTAGGAGCACCACTTGCCGGCGAACTGGCCGACCGACAGCGGTGACTCGATCGTCGCCGACCGCTCGGCGACCTCCTCGTCGGGTTCGGCGAGGATGCGTGGCCCCAGGGTGTATTCAACCGGGTGCACGTGCGGCGAGGGCCAGGACGGTTCACCCACCCAACGCCCCGGACGCTGCTCGTAGGCGGTCGACGGCGGCATGCTGTCCTCCATCCAGACGTGGAGCATGGGGCCGTCCATCGCGTTGTTGTCGACGTCCTTGAGCCAGTGGTCCCACCAGCGCACGACTTCTTGCAAGAAGCCGACCGCCGGGCCCGGCTTTCCCAGGTGCGGGTACTTGTGCGACCACGGGCCGATCAGCCCCTTGCGGGGGACGTCGAGGTTCTCCATCAGGCGGAACACGGAGTTCGAGTACCCGTCGGCCCAGCCGCTGACCGCCAGCACGGGGCAGTTCACGTCGGAGAAGTCCTCGCAGATCGAACCGTGCCGCCAGTAGTCGTCACGTCGCTGGTGACGCAGCCACTCCTCCAGCCAGAGCCCGCTGCCCTCCAGTCGCTCGTGCCACATCTCGCGCCAGCGCTCGCCGACCAGCTCCGGATCCGGAGGGCAGGACGTGTAGGCGAACATCACCGATGCCCAGGACAGGTTGTCGCTGAGCAGGCAGCCGCCCTTGTAGTGCACGTCGTCGGCGTAGCGGTCGTCGCTGGACGAGACGGTGACGATCGCGTGCAGGCTGTCCGGGCGGCGCGCGGCGAGCTGGAGGGCGTTGAAGCCACCCCAGGAGATCCCCATCATGCCGGTCCGCCCGCTGCACCACGGCTGCCGTGCCAGCCAGTCCAGCACCTCCTCGGCGTCGCGGAACTCCTGTTCGAGGTACTCGTCGGTGAGCACGCCCTCGGAATCGCCACTGCCACGCAGGTCCACGCGAACGGAGGCGTATCCGTGCCCGGCCAGGTACGGATGGTGGATCGAGTCGCGGAGCGCCGTGAGATCGCGCTTGCGATAGGGGATGAACTCCAGCACGGCCGGAACCGGTCTCTCGTCCGAGGAGACCGGACGCCAGATCCGGCCTGCCAGTCGGGTCCCGTCCGAAAGGGGAATCCACACGTGCTCGTCCTCGTCGACCTCGTGCGGCAGGGACGTCACGGTTCGCATCGCACACCTCCTGGAGGCGCGGTTCGGTTGGTCAGTCGAATTCGTAGGGCAGCGCCCGGACGCACCGCTCGTACTTGTCCTTCAACTCGTCCTCGGTGTCGGCGCCCACGTTCACGATCGCGTAGTTGTAGCTGTAGCTGTCCTGACCTCTCAGGTCGGAGAGGCGGTCGCCCTCGCGCGCCGTCGGATTCACGAGAACACCGGGGATGTCGCGCTGTACGGCTTCCACCTC
Organism: Halosaccharopolyspora lacisalsi; assembly: GCF_014137975.1. Lineage (GTDB taxonomy): Bacteria > Actinomycetota > Actinomycetes > Mycobacteriales > Pseudonocardiaceae > Halosaccharopolyspora > Halosaccharopolyspora lacisalsi. The sequence goes on from NZ_JACGWZ010000003.1 coordinate 427,950, forward strand.
GTCGAGGGTGGGAGCGCGGCGGACGACGGCGTCGGAGAAGCGGCGGCAGAACCACTTCGCGGCCACCGCGTAAGGCCCCTGCCGATGGGGCATCTCGGGTGGGCGCCGCGTCGCCAGGTGGACCATGCACTGGTGGTTGGACACGCCGTCAACCTGTTCGAAGAGCATCGCGTGGGACTGCGACTGGCGTGGGTTGATCTCCAGCAGGTGGATGGCTCCGGTCTCCTGGTTCCAGAAGTACTCGATGTTGAACACCGAGCGCAGGCCGATCCGGGTGATCACGCGTTTGGACGCGTCGGTGAGTCGGTCGGTGACCTCACGCGGGAGCCGTGAGGGGTACTGGTAACGCTGAAAGCAGGGTGTGCCCTCGTAGTTGTAGGAGTCGATCACGCCGTAGACGTGGATCTCGTCACCGTCGTTGTAGCCCTCGACGGTGACCTGACGTCCCGACACGGCCTCTTCGGCCAGACAGTGGTGACCGCCCACTTCGGCGATCTCCGGGGGCAGGTCGGCGTAGGACAGCGCGAACTCGAAGGGGTTGCCCACCCGTCCGATACCGGCGCGGATCTCGGCCAGGGCCGACCTGAACCCCTCGTCGTCGTCGACCCGGAACGCCAGCTCGGAGGAGTACGCCTTCACCGGCTTGACCCACATCGGGTAGCCGACCGACTCCGGGGGAGTCTCGTCGTCGAGCTCGACCAGGCCGAACCGCGGATGTTCGTCGATCGCCTTCGCCTGCTCCAGACGGCTCCAGTACTTGTGCTCGCACTTGAGCACCGCCTCCAGGCTCGCGCTGGGCAAGCCCCAGTGGTGGCACAGGATGGGCACCATCGAACTCACCGGGAAGTCCCAGTATCCGACGATGGCATCCACAGAGCCCTCGAAAGCCTCCAGCTGGGCGTTCGCCTGGTCGAGCAGCCCGCGCAGGTCGATCTCGCCCTCGACGAGTTCCTCGACACTGAGCAGGGGGTGGAAGCGGTACTCGGAGCTGTCCTGGAGGTTCTCGAGGGGCTTGCGGTTCTGCTCGTCCAAACCGAGGACGAAGACATTCTTGGGCATGGGCCGTCTTTCCTACGCGATGGTCCCCGGAAGCCGTGCCGAGGGGGGAGAGGAGCTGTCGGGTACGGCTGTCGGCCGCTGAACAGGACTCATCGCGAGAGGAATGCCCCGGGCGCCGTGGTCGTCAAACCCGTGGTCGTCGCGGCGCCCGGGCGGGTGGCGGAGTGGGAAACCGGGCTTTTGCCGGGAACGGGTCCGGGCGTTCGTTATCGCGGACTGCCCGGCAGGAGGTCCTCGGTCCGGTCGACGTCGGTGTAGCGCTGGAGGACGAGCTCGACGAGCCGGGGGTGGTCGGCCATCGGTTCGGCGATCGTGGGATCGCGGACTTGGTCGTGGGCGTGGCCGATGACGCGGTCCGGGAGCAGGCCGGGGGCCAGGAACCACGAGCCGATGGCGAAGCGGCGTGCGCCTCGTTCCCGCAGCGTTCGCACGGCTGCCGGGACGTCGGGTTCGGCCGCGGCGGCGAACGCCGCGACGGCCCCGGCCCAGGAATTCTCCCGCTCCCAGCGGGCCGCCACCTCGGAGACGAGGCGATTGGCGGGGGCGTACGAGGAGCCCGCCCCCGCCAGGATCACGCCCAGCTCCGGATCGTCGGAATCGACACCCGCCTGGAGCAGCCGATCCCGGGCGGCCCCGGCCAACCGCTGGTCGGGGCCCAGCACCCCGGCGGTGCGCACCCGGAACCCGGGATGGCGCCGCTCGGCTTCGGAGGCGACGCGGGGCACGTCCACGCGAGCGTGGAAGGCGTGCCCCAACAGCAGCGGGACGATCACGGCCTCGGAGTGGCCGTGATCGTGGACCGCGTCGAGCACGTCTTCCACCCGGGGATCCGACAGATCCAGGAACGCGGTGCGCACGTCCAGGTCCGGTCGCTCGGCGCGGACCGCGTTCAGCAGGGCGTGGATCGCCGCGGCTGACCGAGGATCGCGACTGCCGTGGGCGACCGCCACTAGTGGTGCGTCGCTCATGAACCTCTCCTCGACCGTGGACTCCGCTACGCCACGGAGTCGGCCAGGGTGCTCAGCGGCAGGCCGACGAGTCCCGCCGCCAGGGTGGTGCCGTCAGAGGGGTCGATGACCAGGAACGACCCGGTGCGGCGGCTGTCGGCGTAGTCGTCGATCGGCAGTGCCTCCGAGGTGCGTAGCTGGACTCGGCCGATCTCGTTGAGTTCCAGGGCCTCGGGAGTGTCGATCTTGGACAGCTGCTGCTCGTCGAACCGGGCGGACAACTCCACGACCTTGGCCTGCACACTGCTGGCGCCCTGCTTGACCAGCACACGCGCTCCCGGCCGCAGCGGTTTCTCGGCCAGCCAGCACACCGTCGCGTCGAGCTCGTCGGTGACCCGTGGTGCCGAGTCGGCGGAGGCGATGAGATCGCCGCGGGCGATGTCGAGATCGTCCTCCAACAGCACCGTGACCGACCGCCCAGCGGCCGCTCGCGTCGTCGGACCGTCCGGTGTGTCCACCTGGGACACGCGGCTGCGTGCGCCCGCGGGCAGCACGACGACCTCGTCGCCCTCGGCGATCACTCCGGCCGCGACCTGTCCCGCGTATCCCCGGTAGTCCGGGTGCTCCGCGGTGCGCGGGCGGATGACGAACTGCACCGGCATCCGGAACGGCGCGTCGTGCGGGTCCGGAGCCACCGGCACGGTCTCCAGGTGCTCCAGTAGCGACGGGCCGGAGTACCAGGGGGTGCGCTCGGAGCGTTCGACCACGTTGTCGCCGTGCAGCGCCGAGACCGGCACGGTCACCACGTCCCGGGATCCGTAACCCAGCGCCAGCGCGTGCCGGGTGAACTCCTCGGTGATGCCGGTGTAGGTCGACTCGTCGAAGTCCACCATGTCGATCTTGTTGACGGCCAGCACCAGCCGCGGTACTCCCAGCAGCGCCAGCACCGCCGCGTGCCTGCGGGTCTGCTCCAGCACACCCTTGCGCGCGTCGACCAGCAACACCGCCAGCTGAGCGGTCGAAGCGCCCGTGACCGTGTTGCGGGTGTACTGCACGTGCCCCGGTGTGTCGGCCAGCACGAAGCTGCGCTTGGGCGTGGCGAAGTACCGGTAGGCCACGTCGATGGTGATGCCCTGCTCGCGTTCCGCACGCAGTCCGTCCACCAGCAGCGACAGGTCCGGGGAGTCCAACCCGCGGTCCGCGCTGGCGCGGTGCACCGCGTCGAGCTGGTCGGCCAGCACCGACTTGGTGTCGTGCAGCAGGCGCCCGACCAGCGTGGACTTGCCGTCGTCGACCGAACCGGCCGTGGCCAGCCGCAACAGATCGGTGTGCACCGGCAGTGAGACCTCCGTCCCGCTGTCCGGTGCGGTGCGGGTCAGGGTGTTGGTGTCGTCTGTCATCTAGAAGTAGCCCTCCCGCTTGCGGTCCTCCATCGCGGCCTCCGACACCCGGTCGTCGGCCCTGGTCGCGCCACGCTCGGTCAGGCGGCTGGCGGCGACCTCGGCGATCACGTCGTCCACCGTGTAGGCCTCCGACTCGACCGCTCCGGTGCACGAGCCGTCGCCGATCGTGCGGTAGCGCACGGTCTTCTCGGTGACGGTCTCGCCCTCGCCGGGACCGCCCCACGGCCCGGACGTCAGCCACATGCCGTCGCGGGCGAAGACCTCGCGGCGGTGCGCGTAGTACATCTGCGAGAGCTCGATCTTCTCCCGCTGGATGTAGCGCCACACGTCCAGCTCGGTCCAGTTCGACAGCGGGAACACGCGCATGTGCTCGCCCGCCCGGTGCTTACCGTTGTACAGGTTCCACAGCTCGGGGCGCTGCCGCCGCGGGTCCCACTGGCCGAAGGAGTCCCGCAGGCTGAACACGCGTTCCTTGGCCCGGGCGCGCTCCTCGTCCCGACGGCCCCCGCCGAACACCGCGTCGAACCGGTTCTGCTCGATGGCCTCCAGCAGCGGCTGGGTCTGCAGCGGGTTGCGCGTGCCGTCCGGCCGCTCGGACAACCGGCCGTCGTCGATCCAGTCCTGCACTCGTGCCACGACCAACCGCAGGTCGTGACGCGCGACCAGATCGTCGCGGAAGCCCAGCACCTCCTCGAAATTGTGCCCGGTGTCGACGTGTAACAACGGGAACGGCACCGGCGCGGGCCGGAAGGCCTTCAGCGCCAGGTGCACCAGCACCGTGGAGTCCTTGCCCCCGGAGAACAGGATCACCGGGCGGTCGAACTCCCCGGCCACCTCCCGGAAGATGTGGATCGCCTCGGACTCCAGCGCGTCCAGGTTGTCCACCTGGGGCGGCGCCTCGGGTGCCGGGGTCTCCTCCAGCGCGAGGTCGTCCACCTCGCTCGTTCGTACGGTCATGATTCCTCCGCTCAGCCGTGCAGGCCGCACTCGGTCTTCGACGTGCCCGCCCAGCGACCGCTGCGCGGATCGGCACCCGGCGCCGGTTTCGCCGTACAGGGTGCGCACCCGATCGAGGGGTAACCCGCCGATACCAGCGGGTTCGTCAGCACATTGTGTTCGGCGATGTAGGCGTCCATGTCCTCGTCGGTCCATGCGGCCAACGGGTTCACCTTTACCAGGTCGTTTCGCTCGTCCCAACTGACGATGGGAGTGTTTGCCCTGGTCGGCGCCTCAACGCGACGTACGCCAGTGACCCACGCCTCGTACCGGGACAACGTGTTGCGCAGTGGCAGGACCTTGCGCAGGAAGCAGCAGCGGTTCGGGTCGCGGTCGTAGAGCCGCTCCCCCTCGCTGGCATCCTGCTCCGGCACTGTCTGTTCGGGCATCGCGTTGACGATGGTGACGTCATAGGTCTGGCTCACGGCATCGCGTGTGCCGAGAGTCTCGGCGAAGTGGTAGCCGGTCTCCAGGAACAGCACGTCGACACCGGGCCTGGCCCTGGCCGCCATGTCGACGAGCGAAGCGTCCTGCATGTTGGAGGCGACGATCAGGCCGTCCCCGAAGGTCTCGGCCGCCCAGCGCAGCGCTTCGGAAGCCGATGCCTCGGCCAGTCGCGGCGCTGCGTCGTCCACGATCGCGCGCAACTCCTCGTCGCCGCGTCGCATTCCGGGATTCGTGGTGGTTTCGGCAGTCATGGATCCTGGCTCCCTCGCGTGGAGATGATCGGTCTCGGCCCCGCTACTCCAGGGCCAGTCCCACGAGTTTCACGGTGAAGACTCGCCGGCAGGACTCACACTTCCACGCTCCCGTCGGCTCGGCTTCGGGCATCAGGTCCTCGTCACCGCAGTAGGGGCAGTAGAACGGAACCGCCCTGCCCTCCGGGCTCGGTTCGGCACTCACTTGAGCTCCTCGTCCCCGACGCGGTCGACCCACTGGCGGAACAGCTCGTCCTCGGAGCGCTGGTCGAGGTAACGACGCACCAGCCGCTCCACGTAGTCACCGAGCTCGGACGAGGTGACCTTGTGGCCGCGGATCTTGCGGCCGAAGCCCGGATCGTGGCCGAGGCCGCCACCCAGGTGCACCTGGAAACCCTCGACCTGGTTGCCGTCGGCATCGGTGACGAGCTGGCCCTTCAGACCGATGTCGGAGACCTGAGTCCGCGCGCAGGCGTTGGGGCAACCGTTGAGGTTGACCGTGACGGGGTTGTCGACCTCGCTCTGCACGTCGGCCAGCCGCTTCTCCAGGTCCTCGATCAGATCGGTGGCCCGGTTCTTGGTCTCCACGATGGCCAGCTTGCAGAACTCGATGCCGGTGCAGGCCATCACGTTGCGCCGCCACGAGGACGGCCGCGCCCGCAGCCGCAGCTCGTCGAGGTCGGAGATCAGCGTCTCGACCTCGGAGCCGGGCACGTCGAGGAACAGCAGGTTCTGCTCGACGGTGGTGCGTACCCGCCGCGAACCGACCCGCTCGGCGGCGTCGGCGGCGGCCAGCAGCGTGGAACCGCTGACCCGGCCGGCCACCGAGGTGACACCGACGTAGTAGTTGCCGTCCCGCTGCTCGTGGACCCCGACGTGGTCACGCGGGCCCTCCGGGATCGGTGGGGCGTCACCGTCGATCAGCTTGCGCCCGAGGTACTCGTTCTCCAGCACCTCGCGGAACTTCTCCGCGCCCCAGTCGGCGACCAGGAACTTCATCCGGGCCCGGTGGCGCAGCTTGCGGTAGCCGTAGTCGCGGAAGATCTGCACGACCGCGTTCCAGACCTCGGGCACCTCCTCGCGGGGCACCCAGCTGCCCAGCCGGACCGCGAGCTTCGGGTTCGTCGACAGGCCACCACCGACCCACAGGTCGAAACCCGCGCCGTGCTCGGAGTGCTCGGCGCCGATGAACGAGATGTCGTTGGTCTCGTGCACGACGTCCTGACGCGGGGATCCCGAGATCGCGGTCTTGAACTTGCGCGGCAGGTTCGACAGCGACTCGTCGCCGATGTAGTGGTCGGCGATCTCCTTGATGGCCGGGGTGGCGTCGACGATCTCGTCGGCGGCGACGCCGGCCACCGGCGAACCCAGCACCACGCGCGGGCAGTCGCCGCACGCCTCGGTGGTGTAGAGGCCCACCGACTCCAGCTGTTGCCAGATGGCCGGCATGTCCTCGACCCGGATCCAGTGCAGCTGGACGTTTTGCCGGTCGGTGATGTCGGCGGTGTCGCGGGCGTAGGTCCGCGAGATCTCACCGATGACCCGCAGCTGCTCGGTGCTCAGCGCACCGCCGTCCACGCGGACGCGCAGCATGAAGTACGAGTCGTCGAGCTCCTCCGGCTCGATCGTGCCGGTCCGCGCGCCGGGGATGCCGGGAGCGCGCTGGGTGTAGAGACCCCACCAGCGGAACCGGCCACGCAAGTCGGCCGGATCGATCGAATCGAATCCCTTGTAGGCGTATATGTTCTCGATGCGTTGCCGCACGTTCAGCGGGTTGTCGTCCTTCTTGGAACGTTCGTTGCCGTTGAGCGGCTCGCGGTGCCCCAGTGCCCATTGGCCCTCACCGCGGGACTTGCCCTTGCGAGCGGGAGTGCGACGCTGGGGTTGGCTCGGGGCTTCCGTCGGGGGGACCATCGTCGGAACCTCCGGGTTGACATGGCGCGGTAACGCCGCATAGAAAGTCCGTCGGGGTGACGGTTCTCACGGTCGGCGTCCCCCGCGCCGACTGGATAGTACGGAACGCGGCGGCGGGGCTAGCCCCTGCTCCGGCAGAGCGCGCTCGACACCCGCCGCAAATCCACGTAGCGGCGGGCGACCAGCAGCAGCGTCGTGGTCGCGTCCATGGCTTTCAGCGTGCCATGCGCCTACGAAGCGGTCCAACACCATCCGCATGGTGGGACACCGTTGAAGAGCGAGGCTGGGACACTGGAGGTGTGAGCACGCAACCCACCGGCGATCCCGCCCCCGAAGACGGCTCGCTCCCCGCGAGCGCGCTGACGACGCTGGGGCGGCGCCCGTTCGGTGTCTACGTACACGTGCCGTTCTGCGCCACGCGCTGCGGTTACTGTGACTTCAACACCTACACCGCCGACGAACTCGGCTCGTCGGCCGGTTTCGACGGCTGGCTCGACGGACTCCGGGCCGAGCTCGAGCTCGGTGCCCGGGTGCTGGCCGCCGGCGACAATCCCGTTCCCGCGGCCGAGACCGTGTTCGTCGGCGGCGGGACGCCCTCGCTGCTCGGGGCCGACCGGTTGGGCGAGGTGCTGGGAGCGATCCGCGACACTTTCGGTCTGACGGCCGGAGTCGAGGTCACCACCGAGTCCAACCCCGAGTCGACCTCCCCGGAGTTCTTCGAGGGGCTGCGGCGAGCGGGCTACACGCGGGTCTCGCTGGGGATGCAGTCGGCCGCCGAGCACGTGCTGCGAGTGTTGGAGCGCAGGCACACCCCCGGGCGCGCGGTCGAGGCGGCGCAGGAGGCGCGGGCGGCCGGGTTCGAGCACGTCAGTCTCGACCTGATCTACGGAACGCCGGGGGAGAGCACCGACGACCTGCGGGCGTCGCTGGACGCCGTCCTGCGTGCCGGGGTGGACCACGTCTCGGCGTACTCGCTGATCGTGGAGGACGGTACGGCGATGGCTCGCAAGGTCCGGCGCGGTGAGCTGCCGATGCCGGACGAGGACGTGCTGGCCGAGCGCTACGAGCTCATCGACGAGGTGCTGAGCGGCGCGGGCCTGGGGTGGTACGAGGTCTCGAACTGGGCCTCCGGCGTCGATGCCCGCTGCGGGCACAACATCGGGTACTGGCAGGGCGGTGACTGGTGGGGCGCCGGTCCGGGAGCCCACAGCCACGTCGGTGGTGTGCGCTGGTGGAACGTCAAGCACCCCGCCCGTTACTCGACGATGCTGGGCGAGGGGAAGTCACCGGCGGCGGCTCGCGAGGTCCTCGACACCGCGGACCAGCGGGTCGAACGGATCATGCTGGAACTGCGGTTGGCCGACGGTCTGCCGGTGGAGGTTCTCGACGACGCCGGGTTGCTCGCCGCCAAGCAGGCGGTGGCCGACGGACTGCTGCGTGCGGAAGCGCTGGAAACGGGCCGCTGCGTGCTCACCGACCGGGGCCGTCTGCTCGCCGACGGCGTCGTCACCCGCCTGCTGGGGTGAGCGCCGGTAGCGCTCCACGTGGTGCCGCCCCGCGACGAGCTCTCTCGTCGCGCTCGTGGACGAGCACGCACGACACCTGAGCTCAGCGCAGCGCGTCGAGTTCGAGGACGCGGGCGTGCAGGACCGTGCGTTGTTGCAGGGCGGCACGCAGCGCGCGGTGAATGCCGTCCTCCAGGTAGAGCTCGCCGCGCCACAGCACCGCGTGGGGGAACAGGTCGCCGTAGAAGGTCGAGTCCGAACTGAGCAGCCGGTCGAGCTTGAGCACGGTGGTCGTGGTCACCAGCGTCTCCAGGCGGACCTGACGCGGTGGGATTCTGGACCAGTCCTTGGTGGTCAGGTGGTGTTCCGGATAGGGCCGACCTTCACGGACGTCCTTGAAAATCACGGGTGAACGGCTCCTCCTCCACCGGCTGCGGTGTCCCCGGCGCTGCCGTACCGCCGGACGTTACCCGCCGGTTCACCGAGGTCGAGCGTCCCGTGTTCGCCGGGTTTGGTGCGGCGAGTACGTAAAATGGGAAGGTGGTCGTTCGGGTGAACGGTCGCGGAGGTGCCACGAGGAGGAGGTGACGCGGGGTGAACGCCGAGGAACGCCGCTTCGAGGTGCTTCGTGCGATCGTGGCCGACTACGTCTCCACGAACGAGCCGGTCGGTTCGAAGACGCTCGTGGACCAGCACAATCTCGGTGTCTCCAGCGCCACGGTACGCAACGACATGACGGTGCTGGAGGAAGAGGGGCTCATCGTTCAGCCGCACACCAGTGCGGGCCGCGTTCCGACCGACCAGGGGTATCGCCTGTTCGTCGACCGGATGCACGAAGTCAAACCACTGACGCGTGCCGAGCGCCGTGCCATCCACGCCTTCCTGGAAGGAGCCCTGGACCTCGACGACGTGATGCGCCGCAGCGTTCGGCTGCTTTCCCAGCTGACCCAGCAGGTCGCGGTCGTGCAGTACCCGACGTTGGCGCATTCCACCGTACGACACGTGGAAGTGGTCACCATCACGCCGGCGCGTCTGATGCTGGTGCTGATCACCGACACCGGCAGGGTCGATCAGCGGATGGTCGACCTCGGCGACGTCATCGGTGACGACGAGGTCTCCAGGCTGCGGACCGTGCTCAACTCGGCGATGGCCGAGAAGAGACTGGCCGATGCCTCCGCCTCGGTGGCCGAGCTGCCCGAGCAGGCGCCGCCGGAACTGCGCGACGCCATGACCCGGGTGTGCAGCGTGCTCATCGAGACCCTCGTGGAGCAGCCGGAAGAGCGTATGGTGCTTGGGGGCACCCCCAACCTGACCCGCAACGTGGCCGACTTTCCCGGCTCGCTACGCCAGGTGCTCGAAGCGCTGGAAGAACAGGTAGTGGTGCTCAAACTGTTGGCCGCGGCCCGGGACGCGGAGACCGTCACGGTACGAATCGGCATGGAGAACGAGGCCGAGGAGATGCAGACGACCTCCGTGGTGTCCACGGGTTACGGCTCGCATGGGATGGTGCTGGGGGGTTTGGGCGTGGTCGGCCCCACTCGGATGGACTATCCGGGAACAATGGCGGCGGTACGTGCCGTCGCCACGTACGTGGGAGAGATCCTGGCAGGACGCTGACGGCGGTGCGGCGAGCACGGTCGAGTCTTGTGGTGTGAACCCGTCGGACTAGCAGAGGAAGAACGCAAAAGGTGGCCAGGGACTATTACGGGACCCTCGGGGTGGCCAAGGACGCTACTCAGGACGAGATCAAGCGGGCCTACCGCAAGCTCGCCAGGGAGCTCCACCCCGACGTCAACAAGGAGGACGGCGCTCAGGAGCGCTTTCGGGAGGTCACCAGTGTCTACGAGGTGCTGTCGGACCCGAAGAAGCGCCAGGTCGTCGACCTCGGCGGCGACCCGCTGGAAAGCGGCGGCGGCGGCGCCGGAGGAGGCGGTCAGGACCCGTTCGCGGGCTTCGGCGGCCTCGGCGACATCATGGACGCCTTCTTCGGAGGCGGTGGTGGTGCCGCGGGCGGTGGCCGTGGCGGACAGCGCAGCCGCGTGCAGCAGGGCTCGGACGCGCTGCTGCGGATGGAACTGACGCTGGAGGACTGTGCCAGCGGAGTCAGCCGGGACATCACCGTGGACACCGCCGTGATGTGCGACACCTGCGACGGTGGCGGTTCCCGCGCGGGTACGGCGCCATCGACGTGTGACACCTGTGGTGGACGCGGCGAGGTCCAGTCCGTGCAGCGTTCCTTCCTCGGCCAGGTCATGACCTCGCGCCCCTGCCCGGAGTGCCGGGGCTTCGGCGAGGTCATCACCGACCCGTGCCAGCAGTGCGGTGGTGACGGTCGAGTGCGGGCGCGTCGCACGATCACGGTGAAGATCCCCGCCGGCGTCGGCGACGGGATGCGGGTGCGGCTGTCCGGTGAGGGCGAGGTCGGCCCGGGTGGAGGTCCTTCGGGGGACCTGTTCGTCGAGGTCGACGAACTTCCCCACGAGCGCTTCGTGCGCGACGGTGCCGACCTGCACTGCCACGTCGAGGTCCCGATGACGGCGGCGGCCATGGGCACGGTCGTCACGTTGGACACCCTCGACGGCAAGGAGGAGCTGACGGTCGAGCCGGGCACGCAGCCCGGTGCCGAGCAGGTCCTCAGCGGTCAGGGGCTGCCCAAGCTGCGGTCGAACGGTCGCGTCAGCGGGCACGGCGACCTGCACGTGCACCTGGACGTACAGGTGCCCACCAACCTCGACGAGCACCAGACCGAGCTGCTTCGCCAGCTCGCCGCCGCGCGGGGTGAGGAACAGCCCGAGCCCACGGTCAGCGCCAGCGGTAACGGCCACCGTGGCGGGTTCTTCTCCCGCTTCCGTTCCGGCCACCGCTGAGGTGAGGTGAACGGTGTCCTCCTCGCTTCCGGTGTTCTCCGTCGACGAACTGCCGGAAACCGGTGAAACCACTCTGGACGGCCCGGAGGGCAAGCACGCCGCGACGGTGCGTCGAACGCGCACCGGTGCGGCGTTGCTGCTCTCCGACGGGCGTGGCGGACTCGCCCGGTGCGAGGTCCTGGACGTCGGGAGGGACACGCTCCGGCTGAGCGTGGTGCACAGTTGGCGTGTCCCCGCTCCCGACGTCCGGGTGCGCCTGGTCCAGGCGCTGGTCAAGGGAGAACGTGGTGAGCTGGCCGTGGAGCTGGCGACCGAGGCCGGAGTGGACGCGGTGACGCCGTGGCGGGCGAGCCGGTGCGTGGCGCGCTGGGACGACGGTCCGCGCGGTGCGAAGGCGCTGTCCCGGTGGCGCAACACCGCCACTCAGGCCGCCAAACAGGCGCGGCGGCCGTGGACTCCCGAGGTGGAAGAGCCCCGCGGTACCCGCGGGGTCACCGAGCTCGTCGAGCACACCAGGGCCGCGCTGGTCCTGCACGAATCGGCCGAGACACCGCTGGCCTCGGTGGCGATCCCCGACGAGGGTGAGATCGCCCTCGTCGTCGGTCCCGAAGGCGGCGTCAGCGCGGACGAGCTGGACGCGTTGACCTCGGCCGGGGCGCAGCCGGTCCGGCTCGGCCCCGAGGTGCTCCGCGCCTCGACGGCCGGTGCCGTGGCCCTCGGCGCCCTGGGTGTGCTGACCGACCGGTGGCCGCGATCGAGTTGACCCGCTGAAGCGGCACTGTCGTTGTGGTGTGCTCTATCATCGAGGGTGACGCGGAAAGACCGATACCGACTCGCGCATGCGCGCAGGAAGTAGGCCCGAAAGCACGTGGCCGGAATCGCAGCGGGTGGAGCCGCCCAGTCCGGAGAACAACAGCCGGCTCAGGCCGTCACGCAGTCGAGCATCACCATCCCGGACACCGCGGTGTTGGGGCTTCTGGGGTCCAAGGACGAGAACCTGCGGGCCGTCGAGGGCCTCGTCAACGCCGACGTGCATGTCCGGGGCAACGAAGTGACCTTGTCCGGCGATGTCGGCGAGGTCGCCTTCGCCGAGAAGGTCTTCGACGAGCTGATCACGGTGGTTTCCCGGGGCAATCAGCTCACTCCCGAGGCCGTCAGCCGGAGTGTGTCGATGCTTTCGGCGGAGCAGGACGAGTCGCCGGCCGACGTGCTGACGATGAACATCGTCTCCAACCGGGGACGTACCATCCGGCCGAAGAGCGTCAACCAGAAGCGCTACGTCGACGCGATCGAGGACCACACCGTGGTCTTCGGCATCGGTCCCGCCGGAACCGGCAAGACCTACCTGGCGATGGCCAAGGCCGTGCAGGCGCTCCAGGCCAAGCAGGTCAACCGGATCATCCTGATCCGTCCGGCCGTGGAGGCCGGGGAGCGGCTGGGCTACCTGCCCGGTACGCTCTACGAGAAGATCGACCCGTACCTGCGGCCGCTCTACGACGCCCTGTACGACATGATCGACCCCGAGTCGGTTCCGCGCCTCACGCAGGCGGGCACCATCGAGGTGGCGCCGCTGGCCTACATGCGCGGGCGTACGCTCAACGACGCCTTCATCATCCTCGACGAGGCGCAGAACACCACGCCGGAACAGATGAAGATGTTCCTGACCCGGCTGGGCTTCGGTTCCAAGATCGTGGTCACAGGCGACATCACCCAGATCGACCTCCCGGGCGGGCAGCGCAGTGGTCTGAAGGTGGTGCGGGAGATCCTCGAAGGCATCGACGACGTGCACTTCAGCATGCTGGACAGCCAGGACGTGGTCCGGCACCGGCTGGTAACCGACATCGTCAACGCCTACGACCGCTGGCAGTCCCACGACGAGAGCCCGGACTCCGGGCAAGCTTCGGGTGGCGGCAACGGGCAGCAACGGAAGCGCACATGAGCATCGAGATCGCCAACGAGTCCTCCGTCGAAGTCTGCGAGACCACGATCGTGTCCGTGGCGCGTTACGCGCTGGACAAGATGAGCGTGAGTCAGCTCGCGGAACTGTCGATCGTGATCGTCGAGAACGACGTCATGGCCGACCTGCACGAGCGCTGGATGGACCTGTCGGGTCCGACGGACGTGATGGCCTTCCCCATGGACGAGTACGGCTCCTCCGGCGGGCCCGAGCCCGGTGAGTCCGGTGCGGCCATGCTGGGTGACATCGTGCTGTGCCCCTCCTTCGCCGAGGAGCAGGCCAGGAAGGCCGGTCACGGGCTGGCCGAGGAGCTGCACCTGCTGACGGTGCACGGGGTGCTGCACCTGCTCGGTTACGACCACGCCGAGCCGGAGGAAGAACGCGAGATGTTCTCGCTGCAGAACCGGCTGCTGGCCGACTTCCGCCAGGCCAGGGCCGAGGCCGTGCAACACGACGCCGACTCACGCGTACTGGGTGCGGTGGGGCTGGAGGGTTCCTCCACGGACGACACGCCCCGGGCGTAGTACCTCGGGAGGTTGTGATGACCGGCACCCGGATGGTCGCGTTTCCCTCCGTCCTGCCGGAAGTAACGTGCCGAAACACCACACCTAGGGGTGGATGGCGGTGACTCAGTTACCCGCATTGCTGGCGTGGGCTGTCCTGCTGGTGGTGGTCGCCGGCTTGTTCGCCGCGGCCGACGCCGCCATCGGAGCGGCTTCGCGAGCACGGGTCGACGAACTCGTGCGGCAGGGGCGCGGTGGCGCGAAACAACTCGCCCTGGTGCTGTCCGACCGGCCCCGGCACGTCAATCTGCTGCTCCTGCTGCGGCTGGCGTGCGAACTGGGTGCGACCGTGGTGGTCACGGTGGTCGTACTGGGGGCGACCTCCTCCTCCGGTTGGGCGGTACTGGTCGCCGCGCTGGTCATGCTGGTCGTCTCCTACGTCCTGGTCGGTGTCGGGCCGCGCACGCTCGGTCGTCAGCACCCCTACGCGGTGGGACTGGTGGCCGCGGCCCCGGTACGGGTGTTGGCCCGACTGCTCAACCCGCTGACCCGGTTGCTGATCCTGGTCGGTAACGCGATCACTCCCGGGCGCGGTTTCCGCGAGGGACCGTTCTCCTCCGAGGTCGAGTTGCGGGAGCTGGTGGACCTGGCGGGTGAGCGCGGAGTCGTCGCCGCGGGCAAGCGCGAGATGATCCACTCGGTCTTCGAACTCGGCGACACCACCGCCCGCGAGGTGATGGTGCCGCGGACCGAGATGATCTGGATCGAACAGACCAAGACGGTGCGGCAGGGCCTCGCGCTGTCGCTGCGCTCCGGGTTCTCCCGGGTGCCCGTCATCGGCGACAGCGTCGACGACATCGTGGGCGTGGTCACGCTCAAGGACCTGGCCGGTGCGATGACCGAGCGCGGCACCCTGCAGGACCCCGGCTCCTCGCAACAATCCAGCTCCTCTCAGGAGACCGTCCCCGTGGTCTCCGAACTCATGCGCCCGGCCAGCTTCGTGCCCGACTCCAAGCGGTGCGACGAGTTGCTCAGGGACATGCAGCTCTCCCGCAGTCACATGGCCATCGCCGTCGACGAGTACGGCGGTACCGCCGGACTGCTGACCATCGAGGACATCATCGAGGAGATCGTCGGCGAGATCACCGACGAGTCCGACCGCGAGGAACACCGTCCCGTCGAGCACTTGGAGGGCGGAGTGGTCCGGGTCAGCTCCCGATTGCCCGTCGCCGACCTCGCGGCGCTGTTCGGGACCGAGCTGGACGACTCCGACGTCGAGACTGTGGGCGGTCTGCTCGCGCAACGGCTCGGTCGGGTCCCACTGCCCGGCGCCGAGGCCGAGCTCGCGGGCCTGCGGCTGCGCGCCGAGGGCGGCAAGGACCACCGTGGCAGAATTCGGATCAACGCCATGCTCGTGCGCTGGGCCGAGAACGACAACACGCACCGTCAGGGTGCCGAACGGGAAGGAAGCACCAATCGTGGCTGAGTACGCTGAAGAGTCGGTGCCCGCGGACCTCGACCCGGAGGACGCCAAGATCGTGACACTGGCTCGGTCGGCGCGTGCCCGTATCGGCGCGGCCGAGGGAGCCGCGGTGCGCGACACCGACGGCCGTACCTACACGGCTTGCACCGTCGCGCTGCCCTCGTTGCGGCTGAGTGCCTTGCAGGCCGCAGTGGCGGCGGCGGTGGCCAGCGGTGCCGAAAGTCTCGAAGCGGCCGCCGTCGTCACCGCTGCCGACGTCCTGGACGAGGAATCGGTGGCTGCCGTACTCGACCTCGGGACGGGTATCCGGGTGCTGCGGGCCGACGACAACGGCGAAGTCGTCGACGTTCAGTAGGGCCCGTTCGGTGGTGCGATCCCGCACGTGACCGACCGAGGACGCCGGGAATCGGTCCGTGCGTTTTTGTCGGTCCTTCTCGCTGTCCCGCACCATACGAGAGCGAGGAGGTCGACAGAGGCAACTGCGGTATCGCTACCGTTTGTACCCCGATCCGGGGCGGAGGCTGGCGTTGCTGCGGGCGTTCGGGTGTGCTCGGCTGGTCTGCAACGATGCCGTAGCCGCCCGCCGCGACGCGTACGCGGTTGGGCGGAAGCATCCGTCCGGCAGTGTATTGCAGAAGCAGTTGATCACTGAGGCCAAGAAAGCTCCGGAGCGAGCGTGGCTGGCCAGCCTACAGCACTCGATGTTGCAGCAGAGCCTTCGCGACTGTGACGCGGCATACAGGAACTTCTTTGGCTCGCTGACGGGGAAACGCGAGGGCGGGAGAGTGAGGTGTCCTCGGTTCAAATCCCGAAAGGACCCGCGTCAAGCTGTTCGGTTCCAGCCGGGTGCGTTCCGTGTTCTCGACGACGGCGAGCTCCGGTTGTCCCAAGTCGGAGACGTGCGCTTGGCTTGGTCCCGCGACCTGCCCCAGCAAGCCCTCTTCGGTCACCGTCATCAAGACCGCCGACGATCGCTACTTCTGCTCGTTCGTGGTCGAAATCGGTGATGAAACCCAGCGACCCGTGCTGGATGAGCACGGCCATGATGTCGAGATCGACCTCGATTCGGGGCTCTCGGCGTTCGCGGTGGACCAGCACGGCAACGCCATTACGAACCCGAAATTTTTGCGTAGGGCGGAACGCAAGCTCAAACGGACGCAGCGGGAACTCAGCCGCAAGCAGCGGGATCGAACAACCGGGACAAGAATCGTAGGAAACTAGCTCGCCAGCGCGCCGAGGTCGCCGATGCCCGGTTGAACTGGCTGCACCAGGAAACCTCTCGCCTCGTTCGGGAGAACCAACTGATCGTGGCGGAAGACCTGGCCGTGTCCGGTTCGGCCCGCGGGCGCCTGGCCAGGTCCGTGCACGATGCCGGTTGGGGCATGTTTCGGCGGTTGTCGGAGGAGAAGTGTGCCCGTCAGGGACGGGTATTGGTGATCATCGATCGATGGTTGCCCACGAGCAAGACGTGCAGCGCCTGCGGTGCCACCAAGGACTCCGCGCCGCTGAAGACGCGCGTCTTCAGCTGTGCTGCTTGTGGGGCGGAGCTGGACCGTGATGTCAATGCAGCGATCAACATCCTCACCGCCGGACGGAAACTCGCCGCTGAAGCGCGGCGGGAGGTGGAGAGGTTAAACGCCTGTGGATCCGACGTAGGCCCCCGCACCGGGGCGGTTGGTGCGGAAGCAGGAACCCACCGAGGTCGGGTGGTTTGACGCTGCCCGGTGGCAGGAGTCACTGCCTCGGAGGCCGTGGGGACGGCAAATGCAGCACGTACTCCCATCCGCCGTTTGCGAGGTCGGCATCGCGACGTCGAGCAAGGAGCCCGAAGGCCGACGAAGTCGTGGTGTCACGCCCCGTGGTGCGGATCAGTCCCACTGCGTCAGGGCGGCGTCGTAGGGCGAGGTGCGTGGTGGTGGTTCCGCACCGGCCTCGCTGAACGCCTGGAGCGCGGCCACGAGGCCCTCCCGCCGCTCGGCGGGCATCCGCTGGACTATGGAGGCGATCTCCCGCCTGCGGTAATCGGTGACCCGGTCCACCAGTTCACGTCCCTGCGGGGTGAGTCCGACGGTGATCTCGCGGCGGGACTGCGGATTGCTGTTGCGTTCGGCCCACCCCGCGGTGACCAGCCTGTCCACGGTCCTGGTCGCTGTGGAGGGGTTCACTCCGAGCAGTTCGGCCAGCGAGACCAGCTTCAACGGTCCCCGCGAGCCGAGCGCGACCAGCAGGCGGAACTGCGGCAGCGTGATGGGGCCGGCCACTGCCGCCACCGACTTGGCCGAAACCCCCACCAGCAGCCGCGATGCTGTCAGTACCGACTCGGTGATCGCGTCCACTTCGTCGCCGCCCGGTGGGGCTTCTTCGGTCATGTCTCCATTCTCACATTGACCTGCACAGGGCAAGATTTGCATAATGCAACCGTGGTTGAGACCAAGACTGGGGTACGGACGGGGGCGGTTCCCGTGCCAGTACGGCGACCGCTTGGTGACTGGCTGCGAGAGCGCGGCAGCGGACTGATGTTCCTGGCGCTGGTGATCGGCGCGGGTGCCGGACTCGGCGCCATCGCCTTCCGGTGGCTGATCAAGTGGGCGACGCTGGTGCTGTCCGGTCATGCCGACTACTCCGCGACGCCCGGCGCCGGACATCCGTGGCTGCCCGGCTGGGGGTCCTGGTTCCTGCTGCTGGCTCCCGTCGTGGCGGGTCTCGTCTACGGCCCGCTCGTCCAGCGTTTCGCCAGTGAAGCCCGGGGGCACGGTGTTCCCGAGGTCATGTACGCCGTCTCCGAGCGCGGAGGGCGGATCAAACCACAGGTCAGCCTCGTCAAGACGCTCGCTTCGGCGCTGTGTATCGGGGGTGGCGGTTCGGTCGGCCGGGAGGGGCCGATCGTGCAGATCGGTTCCGCGCTGGGATCGACCTTCGGACAGTGGGTCAAACTTCCCGAACGCCGCTTACGCGTGCTGGTCGCCTGTGGTGCGGCCGGCGGCATCGCGGCGACGTTCAACGCGCCACTGGCCGGACCGTTCTTCGCGATGGAACTGATCCTGCAGAGCTTCACGATCGAGTCGTTCGGTGCGGTCGTGCTCGCCAGCGTGATGGCCAGCGTGGTGGGTCGTGCCGTCATGGGCAACGAGGCGTTCCTGTCCCTGCCCGCGTTCCACCTGCACAGCCCCGCCGAGTTCGGGCTCTTCGCGGTGCTGGGCGTGCTCATCGGCGCCTCGGGCGTGCTGTTCAGCAAGGTCCTCTACCTCGTCGAGGACGTCTGCGACTGGCTCTGGCGGGGGCCGGAGTGGCTCCGGCCCGCCGTGGGAGGACTGCTGCTGGGCGGCCTGCTGCTGGTGCTGCCGCAGATGTACGGGGTCGGTTACCCGGTGCTGGCGGACGCCATCACCGGCAACTACGCGATCGGGTTCCTGCTGCTGCTGATGGTCGGCAAGATGATCGCCACCAGCCTGACCATCGGTATCGGTGGTTCCGGTGGTGTGTTCGCCCCGTCGCTGTTCGTCGGTGCGATGGGGGGCACCGCGTTCGGCCTGGCCGCCCATGCGCTGCTGCCCGGCATCGTCGCCTCGCCCGGTGCTTACGGCCTGATCGGCATGGGCGCCGCCTTCGCCGGTGCCGCCCGGGCGCCGATCACCGGTGTGATCGTCCTGTTCGAGATCACCGACCAGTACTCGGTCATCCTGCCGATGATGCTGGCCGTGGTGGTCGCCACCCTGGTCAGCCGGACCCTGAGCAAGAGCACCGTCTACACCACCAAGCTTCGGCGCCGCGGTATCGACCTGGAGGCCAGTCACCTGCGGGGGAGCTTGCCGGACAGCACGGTCGCTTCGGTGATGGAGGAGCTACCTCGGACGCTGCCCGCGGACACGCGGCTGCGTGAGGCCGCCGACACCCTGGCGGCCTCCGGACACGACGTCCTTCCGGTGGTCGACTCCTCCGGGCAGTACCAGGGGTGCGTGACCGCGCGCGCCGTGGCCGAGGAGCTCGGCAAGAACGAACGCGTGAGCGACACGGTCGGCCAGCTGGCCGAGCTCCCGGACACCGTGTCGTCCGAGACCAAGCTCGTCGACGCGCTGGAGGTGCTGGTCGGAGCGGAAGGATCGGGAGTACCGGTGCTGACCGCCGACGAGACGGAACTGGTGGGGTGGATCAGACACCAGACGCTGTTGAGCTCCATGCGTACCGCCGCCCACGCCAGCTGAGGCCACCGGAGACAATGGGACGGTGACCAGCTCGAACGAAACACATCGCTCCGGATTCGCCTGCTTCGTCGGCCGCCCCAACGCGGGCAAGTCCACGCTGACCAACGCGCTCGTCGGTTCCAAAGTGGCGATCACCTCCAGCAAACCGCAGACGACCCGCCACGCGATCCGCGGCATCATGAACCGTCCGGACGCGCAGCTGATCATCGTGGACACCCCCGGTCTGCACCGGCCGCGCACCCTGCTCGGGGAACGCCTCAACGATCTGGTGTACGAGACCTGGTCGGAAGTGGACGTGGTCGGCTTCTGCGTTCCCGCCGACGAGAAGATCGGCCCGGGCGACCGCTACATCGCCGAGGAGCTGGCGAAGATCACCCAGCACACCCCCGTGGTGGGGATCGTCACGAAGGCGGACCGGGTCGGCAGTGAGCGGGTCGCCGAGCAACTGCTGGCCCTGCAGGAACTGATGGAGTTCACCGATCTGGTACCGGTCTCGGTCTCCGGTGACTACCAGATGGACGTGGTCTCCGACCTGCTCGTGCGGCAGTTGCCGGAAGGGCCGCAGCTGTACCCCGGCGGTGAGATCACAGACGAGCCGGAGTCCACGCTCATCGCCGAGCTGATTCGGGAGGCGGCGCTGGAGGGGGTTCGTGACGAGCTGCCGCACTCCCTGGCGGTGCTGATCGAGGAGATGGTTCCGCGTGAGGAGCGCGAGGACATCCTGGACGTCTACGCCGTGATCTACGTGGAACGGGAGAGCCAGAAGGCCATCGTCATCGGCAAGGGTGGGCAGCGGCTCAAGGACGTCGGGACGCAGGCGCGCAAGCACATCCAGGCGCTGCTGGGCAGCAGAATCCACCTGGACCTGCACGTCAAGGTCGCCAAGGACTGGCAGCGCGATCCCAAGCAGCTGCGTCGCCTGGGCTTCTGAAGGCCCTCGCGTCCACGGCGGGATTTCGTGCTTCGACGCGCGGTCGGTGTCGTCTCCGGGCCGGGCAAGGTGTTTCGATGTGAATACGGTGCAGCTCCGGGAACTTTCGTTCCGGACGAGTTTTCGGGAATCGGCGCTACTCCGCGGACATCGCGGCTACGTTCGTACGCGGACATAGAGCGTGACGGCCGCTTTCGCGTCGGCTCCGGAGGAATTCACCATGAACACCCCGCACGACCCCCGTCCGGACCACAACAGCAGCTCTACGGACGATCCGTCTACAGCCAGCCGGGTTACGGTCAGCCCGTTTACGGTCAACAGCCGGGACCGCACGTGGTCACCGACATCGTCGAGATCCCCGGGGGGCGGGCAGTTACGCCTGGCCGGGCTCGGCAACCGGTTGGCCGCTCGGCCGCTGGAAAGCTTGATCAACGCTGTTGCCGTGATCTTGCTGGGAGTGTTGATGCCGATGATCGGCGTCGCGATGTTCGCCCCGGCCTCCGCCGACGCCGCCGCGATGGCCGGGACGGCGGGATTCATCGTGGGCGTGTTCGCCTATGCTTTGCTCGTGCTGCCCATCACCGTGCTCTACGAGGTGTCGATGATCGCGACGCGGGGAGCCACCTTGGGGAAGCAAGTTCTCGGTGTTCGAGTCGTTCAGGAAGGTACCGGGCAGTTGCCGGGCTGGGGTCCGGCGTTCGCCCGGTGGGCCGTGCCCTACGGCTGCAGCATCATCCCCTGCATAGGGTGGATCATGGGGCTGCTGTGCTGGTTGTCGCCGACGTTCGACAGCGTTCGCAGGCAGGGCTGGCACGACAAGATGGCCAAGACGCTGGTCATCACTCGACGCTGAGGCTCGGGGCGGGAGGTACGACCCGGATGCGGTCCGTGCTACGGAAGGTGCCCGGGACCGCGAGCTCGGTCGCCGTGCTGGGTGTGCTGGGACTGGTGCTGGGTGCCGGCCTCCTTTCCGTACCGTGCCTGTTCCGTTTCGCCACGGGGCTGGACGGTCCGTTCTGCGGTGGAAGCCGCATGATCGGTGCGGTGTTGCACGGTGATCTTCTCTCAGCGCTGGACTTCAACGCCTTCGCCCTGCTGGTGTTTCCACCGTTCGTGTTGGCGATGCTGGTGTCCGGTGCTCGTCGCGAGCTGGGGGTGGCGGCTCGGGTGTGGCCGTCCGGTTTCTTCGGCAAGCTCCTCGGCTGCGGGTTGGCGGTGGTCGTGCTGACGTGGACGGTGCTGCGCAACCTCCCGTTCGAGCCGTTCACGGCACTGCGCGCCTGAGTTATACAGGAGGCCTCGGTCACCTCCGGGGCGGAATCGGTGAAAACGAGCCCATGGTGCGGAGAGCATCGGGTATCTTGCGGCGCGCCGGTTCCCGAGATCGGCAGTACTGCCGGTACCGAAGAGTCAAGGACGTTTTTCGTGAGCAATCCCTACGGTGGCCCGCCTTCCGGTCCTCAACCACAGCAGCCCTACGGGCAGCCCGGTTATGGCCCGCCTTCCGGTCCTCAACCACAGCAGCCCTACGGGCAGCCCGGTTATGGCCCGCCTTCCGGACCTCAACCACAGCAGCCCTACGAGCAGCCCGGTTACGGCCCGCCTTCCGGACCGCAGTCCCAGCCGTACGGGGCGATGCCGGGCTACGGGCAACCCGCTCCGGCACCTCACATGGTCAGTGATGTGGTGCAGATCCCCGGTGTGGGGCCGGTTCGATTGGCTGGTCTCGGTAACCGGTTGCTTGCTCGGCTGCTCGACGGGCTGATCGTCGGCGGTGCCCTGACCGTGCTCATCGTCCTGATGCTAGTGATCATGGGAGCGATAGCGGCGAGCAGCGGCGACTCCACAGGAGCCGCTGTCTCCCTGGGCACGATCGGAACGTTCCTGGTCTTTTCGCTCACGATGCTCGTCGTTTCGGTCATGTACGAGGTGTCGATGATCGCGACGCGGGGAGCCACCTTGGGGAAGCAAGTTCTCGGTGTTCGAGTCGTTCAGGAAGGTACCGGGCAGTTGCCGGGCTGGGGTCCGGCGTTCGCCCGGTGGGCCGTGCCCTACGGCTGCAGCATCATCCCCTGCATAGGGTGGATCATGGGGCTGCTGTGCTGGTTGTCGCCGACGTTCGACAGCGTTCGCAGGCAGGGCTGGCACGACAAGATGGCCAAGACGCTGGTCATCGCGACGAAGTAGATCCCGTTCGGCGAAATGATCGGCGGTTCGGCGCCGTGAGAGTGGCTCGTGTGGGAGCCGTCATGGTCGCGCCGGTCCGGCCGGGGCGGAGTGCGACACTGGAGAGGTGAGCCTCTACCGGGATACCGCGGTCGTGCTGCGGGTGCAGAAGCTGGGTGAGGCCGACCGCATCGTCACCCTGCTGAGTCGTCGCCACGGCAAGATCCGCGGAGTGGCCAAGGGGGTCCGTCGGACGTCCTCGCGCTTCGGCGCGCGCGTGGAGCCGTTCTGCCACGTGGATGTGCAGCTCCACAGCGGCCGCACTCTCGACGTGATCACCCAGGTGCAGACCCTGGACGCGTTCGGCGCCGGGATCGTCGGCGACTACCAGCGCTACACCACGGCGTGTGCGGTGCTGGAGACGCTCGACCGGCTCGCGGCCGAGGAGGGTGAGCCGGTGCTGCGGCTGTACCTGCTCGGCGTGGGAGCGCTGCGCGCGCTGGCGGACGGGCAACGGGACGCCTCGCTGGTGCTCGACGCGTTCGTGCTGCGGGCGATGTCGTATGCGGGCTGGGCTCCCGCGCTCGAAGAGTGCGCCCGGTGCGCGGCACCGGGACCGCACGGCGCTTTCAGCGTCCCCGTCGGCGGCGCGGTGTGCGAAGAATGCAGGCCCGCCGGTGCCGTGCGTCCCGTCGCGGGGACGTTTTCCCTGCTGGAAGCCTTGTTGCACGGTGACTGGTCCGTCGCGGAGACCACGAACACCCGGGTACGGCGCGAGAGCAGCGGACTGGTTGCCGCTCATTTGCAGTGGCACTTGGAACGGCGGCTACGATCGCTGCCGTTGGTGCAACGAGACGTGTCGCGCCCTCCGGTTCCCGACGCCATCCGCGCCCGAGCGGCCGCCGCGGGGGAGGTCGATGACTCCGGCATGAGCGCTGCCGGTCACTGGAACCACGATTGAGGGTGCGGAGCTACCGTCCCGAAGATGCTCCGGCGGTGCACCGCATCTGCGTGGCCACCGGAGACGCCGGGAACTCCGCTACCGCCATCCTGCGTGATCCCCGGCTGATGGCCTACGTCTTCGCCGAGCCCTACCTGCTGCTGCAGCCGGAACTGGTCTTCGTCGCCGAGTGGCGGGGAACGGTGTTCGGCTACGCGGTGGCGGCGCTGAACTCCGCCGAGTTCTACGCACGCTGGCAGCTGGAGTGGGCCCCTCGTTTCGCCGGTAGCCATCCGGCCAGCCGCAGGGTCGATCCCCACGACGCCGACGACGAACTGCGCTCCTGCCTGCACCACCCGCGCCGGATGCTGTCGATCGACCTGGACGCCTACCCCTCGCACCTGCACATCAACCTGCTGGCCCGCGCTCGCGGTCAGGGCGTCGGTCGCCGGCTGCTGGACGCGGTGTTCACCGATCTCGCCCGCGCCGGTTCCCCCGGCGTGCAACTGGGCGTGCGGGCGAGTAACACGGGCGCACAGGAGTTCTACCGCGCCACGGGAATGACGCGGCTGCCTTCCGACGGTGGCCTCGCCGTTCGATTCGGGCGACCACTGAACACTTCCCGCGCCCCGGTCCGGGAGAATGGTCCGTCGGTTCGGCACGGACCGCGCTGACGACGACGAAGGAGACATTCCCCATGCTGCGACGCAGTGGACGGGGGAAGGACGACCCGAGTGTGGTCGCACCCGCCTCGCATCCCGAGGGAGACCGGCCACCGGAGCTGCCCCCGGAACTGGTGCCCAATCACGTCGCCGTGGTCATGGACGGCAACGGGCGATGGGCCAACGAACGAGGGTTGCCCAGGGTCGAGGGGCACAAGCAGGGCGAGGCCGTGGTGCTCGAACTCGCCCGCGGCGCCATCGAGGTCGGGGTGCGGTGGTTGTCCCTGTACGCCTTCTCCACGGAGAATTGGAAACGCAGCCCGGAGGAGGTCAAGTTTCTGATGGGATTCAACCGCGACGTCATCCGTCGCCGTGTCGACGAGCTCGACGAGATGGGTGTTCGTGTGCGGTGGGCCGGACGGCGCCCCAAGTTGTGGCGCAGTGTGGTCAACGAGTTGCGCTCGGCCGAGACCCGGACCGAGAACAACGAGGTCATGAACTTGACCATGTGCGTGAACTACGGTGGCCGCGCCGAGATCGGCGATTCCGCACGGGAGATCGCCCGGCTGGCCGCCGCGGGAAAGATCAATCCGGAAAAGGTCAACGAGCGCACCGTGGCTCGGCATCTCTACCAGCCCGATATGCCGGATGTGGACATGTTCATCCGGCCCTCGGGAGAGCGGCGGACCTCGAACTTCATGCTCTGGCAGTCCGCCTATGCCGAGATGGTGTTCCAGGACACCCTGTTTCCCGACGTGGATCGTCACCACCTGTGGCGCGCGTGCGAGGCCTACGCGGGTCGTGATCGACGTTTCGGCGGTGCCGTCGACCGCAGTGACCAGGCCACCGTCTCCGATCGAGAGGATCACTCATGACTCAGGAGGCAGCCACGACCGCGGAGCTGTTGACCGCGGCCAAGGAAGCGCTGGAGACGTACCACGAGGTCCACGTCGACGACGACGGCGCCCTGACCTTTCGGCACTCCGAGGTGCCCTGTGCCGTTCAGGCCATGCAGCTCGCGGACGGTCTGACGGTGCTGAGCCTGTCCTGCGTGGTGGCGTGGGACCTCCCGCAGGAGGACCAGCTCGCGCAGTCGGCGGCCGAACGGGCCGGTCAGGGACTGTTCGGCACGCTCGGCGTGGTGCGTACCGAAAGCGGCATGGACGTCACTTTGCGTTACGCTTTTCCGGCACAGGGCATGGACGCCGCACCGCTGGGCACGTTGCTGATGCTGGTGGTCTCCACCGCTTCGCAGTTGCGTGGTGAGCTGCTCAGCAGTGTCGAGAACCCGGTGCCGGAGTGAGCGAGGGCCTCACTGGCCGCGTTGCGGACGAGTGTCTCCGCCGCGCGGCCGTACGGCCACACCGGACTCGCGGATGACGCGATGCATCGTGCCGTAGGAGACCTGGTAGCTCGCCGCCAGCGTGCGGATCGTCTGCCCCTGTTCGTACTCGGCGGCGGCACGGGTCTTCTGCGCCGCGGTGAGCCCGCGTCGGGGTGTGGTGCGCTGTTCGTCGCTCACGCTGTCTGGCCCTTTCTGGGATCGGCGGCATCGCCACGGGTCGCGGCGATCGGTCCGACATCATGACACGTGGGTCGTGACGGGCGGGAACCACGGGTGATCAAGGTGGTGATCGTCTCTTTTGAGCGCGGCGGCCGCGCAGCGGCTTTTCAGGCCGTGCGGGCGCACTCCGGGCACGTGCCCACGATCTCCACGGTGTGATCGACCTCCGAGAAGCCGTGCTCGGCGGCGATGCGCTCGGCCCAGCTCTCCACCGGCGGATCGGCGACCTCCACGGTGCGGGCGCAGTGGCGGCACACCAGGTGGTGGTGATGGTGACTGGAGCACCGGCGGTAGACGGCCTCCCCCGACTCGGTCCGCAGGACATCGACCTCTCCGGCGTCGGCGAGGCTTTGCAGGGTGCGGTACACGGTGGTCAGACCGATGCCCTCGCCCTGGCGTTTGAGCTGGTCGTGGAGTTCCTGCGCCGACCGGAAGTCGTTGGTCTCGCTGAGCAGCTTCGACACGGCGGCTCGTTGCTTGGTCGCCCGCAGACCCGGTACGGCGGCCGTGGGGCGCTCGCCGGTGGTCACGCTGTCTCCTGTCCGTCGTCGCGTGCGAGGGGAGTCGAACCTTCCACTCGCGTCTCGGATGTTTCCTCCGCGTGTGCTACCGCATCCACCACGATGTGGGCCAGGTGCTCGTCGACGAGGCGGTACACGACCTCGCGGCCGTGACGCTTCCCGGTCACGATCCCGGCGGTTTTGAGCACACGCAGATGCTGGCTGATCAGGGGCTGGGAGACCCCGAGCGCGTCGACCAGTTCGTGGACGCACCGCTCGGCACTGTGCAACTGGAGGACGATGGCGATGCGCACGGGTGCGGCGAGGGCCCGCAGCAGCTCACCGGCCTCGGAGAGGGTGCTGGTGGGGCGCTGTGGTTCGGGGCTGGCTGCCAGGCGCTCCGACGAGTGCACGTCGTCGGCGTGGGACTCGCTCCCGGCCGGGAGCACTTCCGGGGCCGGCTCGGTCTTCGCGGCCTGCCGCGCCGATTCTGGAACGGAGTCCGGATTGGCGGCGGCCATGGTTTCCCTTCCGGCGGGGTTCGTGCTGACGAGGTTTCGACAGGCCTGGCGGGGCTTGGACAGGGCTCTGGTGACAGAGCTCCGGCGACAGGGCTCCGGCGGACTGAATTACGAGTCCCGACGGGCCGAGTGCGCTGTCGCGCCCCCTCCCATCCTACGGATAGCTCCGACCACGGCCCATGTCAGCCGATCGTGTGGCGCCACGGGTGCGGACGAAGGGGAAGGGTGGGGGTACACAATGCTGTCAAGTGACCTGAGTACGCTGGAAAACCAGCGTATCGACCCGTAAGACCACCCTGTTCGACCCTACTGACGCGTGGAGTGAACGTGCCCACCGACCAGATCGACACGATCGTCAACCTGTGCAAGCGCCGTGGCTTCGTCTACCCGAGCGGTGAGATCTACGGCGGTACCCGGTCGGCGTGGGATTACGGTCCGCTGGGTGTCGAGCTCAAGGACAACATCAAGCGTCAGTGGTGGCGCTTCATGGTGCAGGGGCGCGACGACGTGGTGGGGCTGGACTCGTCGGTGGTGCTGCCCCGTGAGGTCTGGGAGGCCTCCGGTCACGTTCGGGAGTTCGTCGACCCGCTCGTTGAGTGCCTGTCCTGCCACCAGCGTTTCCGCTCCGACCAGCTCGTCGAGGAGTACGTAGAGCGCACCGGCAAGGAGGCCACCGAGGAGGACCTCTCCCAGGTGCCGTGCCCGCACTGCGGCAACCGGGGCCAGTTCACCGAACCGAAGATGTTCAACGGTCTGCTCAAGACCTTCCTCGGCCCGGTGGACTCCGAGGAGGGCCTGCACTACCTGCGGCCGGAGACCGCCCAGGGCATCTTCATCAACTTCCTCAACGTGATGACGACCTCCCGCAAGAAGCCGCCGTTCGGCATCGGTCAGATCGGCAAGTCCTTCCGCAACGAGGTCACGCCCGGCAACTTCATCTTCCGCACTCGCGAGTTCGAGCAGATGGAGATGGAGTTCTTCGTCGAGCCCGGCGAGGACGAGCACTGGCACCAGTACTGGATCGACGAGCGCACCCAGTGGTACACGGGTCTGGGCGTCGATCCGAACAACCTCCGCCACCACGAGCACCCGAAGGAGGAGTTGTCGCACTACGCGAAGCGGACCGTGGACATCGAGTACCGCTTCGGGTTCAGCGGCAAGGAGTGGGGTGAGCTGGAGGGGATCGCCAACCGCACGGACTTCGACCTCACCACGCACTCCAACCACTCCGGGGTCGACCTGTCCTACTTCGACCAGGCCAGCAACTCCCGGTACCGGCCCTACGTCATCGAGCCCGCCGCCGGTGTCGGACGGCCCATGATGGCCTTCCTCGTCGACGCCTACAGCGAGGACGAGGCCCCCAACGCCAAGGGCGGTGTGGACAAGCGGGTCGTGCTCAAGCTGGATCGCCGACTGGCTCCGGTGAAGGTCGCCGTGCTGCCGTTGTCGCGCAACAGCGACCTGTCGCCGAAGGCCAAGGACGTGGCCACGACGCTGCGGCGGAACTGGAACATCGAGTTCGACGACGCCGGTGCCATCGGTCGCCGCTACCGCAGGCACGACGAGATCGGCACCCCCTTCTGCGTCACGGTCGACTTCGACTCGCTGTCCGACCACTCCGTCACGGTTCGCGAGCGCGACACGATGGCCCAGGAGCGGGTGTCGATGGACCAGCTCGAGAGCTACCTGGCCGCCCGTCTCGTCGGCTGCTGATCGCAGTTCCCCGGAGGAGTCGTGCAGGGGTCGGGTAGCGCGGAACCTCGGGCGGATCGACCTGCGTGCTTGGCGGGCAAGCGGCTGCGCCGCTTGCCCGACGACAGGTGCGGCTGAGCGGGTGGCCTTACCGATCGGAGACTTCTGAACACCTCCGGGCAGGGACGGCGCCCGCGGTTCATGTCGATCTGGAACCATGCGGGACGTGACCCACGCCCGAGACGTACGAGACCCGCGCTCGCCCGGTGGTGGGCGAGCCCTGCGCAGGATCCTGTTCGGTGCGCTGTTGGTGGCGGTGCTGGTACTCGGAGGCACCGTTTTCCGCGTCTGGCAGGTCGCCGGTGTCGAACAGCGGCGACCCGCGGACATGATCGTCGTGTTGGGTGCGGCGCAGTACAACGGTGAGCCCTCCGCCGTGCTGAAGGCGCGTCTCCAGCACGCCCTCAGCCTCTACGAGCAGGGCTATGCCGAGCACATCGTGACGGTGGGGGGCAACCAGGAGGGTGACAACTACACCGAGGCCCAGGCGAGCCGGATGTGGCTCGTCGACCACGGCGTGCCCTCGCACGGTGTCGAGGACGTCGAGACGGGCAAGGACACGCTGCGCAGCATTCGTGCGGTGGGGGACCTGGCCGAGCAGCGCGACTGGCAGACGGCACTGATCGTCAGCGACCCGTGGCACTCGTGGCGCTCGCGGACCATGGCCAACGAAGTCGGGCTCCGGGCCTGGTCGTCGCCGACCCGGGTGGGGCCGACCGTGGACGGTGCCGACATCCGGCGGCAGTACATCATTCGGGAGACGGCGGCGATGCTCTACTACCGCTTGTCCCACGCCTCGGCCGATGTCAGTGGCATGGGGTTGAACTGAGGCCGTGCTCCGGCTCTTCCGCTCGACGTTTCTGCGGTGTCGCGCCGTAGGCTGAGGTCGATGGACGACCTGCCCGGTTACGGTGATCACGACGTGACGCGGCTGCTCGCCGAGTCACCGAAGCAGGCCGCCCTGCCGGACGCGCAGGAGGCCAGGACCCCTTTCGCGCGGGACCGCGCCCGGGTGCTGCACTCGGCGGCCCTGCGGCGGCTGGCGGGCAAGACGCAGGTCATGGGCCCCGGTGAAGGCGACGTGCCGCGCACGCGGCTCACCCACTCGCTCGAAGTGGCCCAGATCGGCCGGGGGATCGCCCACGACCTGGGGACGGACCCCGATGTCGTCGACACGGCCGGGCTGGCCCACGACATCGGGCATCCCCCGTTCGGGCACAACGGCGAGCAAGCTCTCGACGACGTGGCCGCGAGCTGCGGCGGGTTCGAGGGCAACGCGCAGACGCTGCGCATCCTCACCCGGCTCGAACCCAAGCTGGTGGACTCCGCCGGAACCGGCCACGGCCTGAACCTGACACGTGCCTGCCTGGACGCGACCACGAAGTACCCGTGGCCGAAGCGACGGGACCGGAGCAAGTTCGGCGTCTACGACTCCGACCTGGCGGTGTTCGACTGGATGCGCTCGGGAGCCGAGCACACCCGGCGCTGCCTGGAAGCCCAGATCATGGACTGGTCCGACGACGTCGCGTACTCGGTGCACGACGTCGAGGACGGAGTGCACTCCGGGCGCATCTCGCTGCGGATGCTGACCCGCGAGGAGGAGCGCTCCGAGATCGCCCGGATGGCCGCGAAGCATTTCCACCACGAGGTGCGTTCGGCCGACAGCGTCGACCTGCTTGAATCGGCCGCCGTGGAGCTGGTGCGGCTCCCCACCGTCGCGGCCGTGCTCGACTACGACGGTTCCCTGTCGGCCCAGGTCGCCCTGAAGCAGCTGACCAGCGAGCTCGTGGGCCGGTTCGCCACGGCGGCCGTGTCGGCCACCAGGGCGGAGTTCGGGCCGGGACCACTCACGCGCTACGGTGCCGACCTGGTGCTGCCGGATCAGGTGATCGCCGAGGTCGCGGTGCTCAAGGCCGTCGCGCTGCGCTACGTCATGAGCGATCCCGGGCGACTGAGCTTGCAGGAGCGTCAGCGTGCGTTGCTCACCGAGCTGGTCGGGGTGCTCGCCGACGGTGCTCCTGAGTCGCTGGATCCGGCGTTGGCCGCGGCGTGGCAGCACGCCGGAGACGACGCCCACCGGCTTCGGGTGGTGCTGGACCAGGTCGCCTCGCTCACGGACGAACAGGCAGTCACCTGGCACCGCCGGTACGTGCTCTCGGGGGGCGGGACGGTGTGACTTATCTCCGCTTCGCCGGTGTTCAGGACTTTCCCGCACGCACAATAGTGACGCTGTGTATTGGTCATCCGAGTTGATGACGCTGCTCGACAGGGATACGGCGCTGTAGTACTCACGCGCCGTGAGGAGATTTCGTGATGCCGAATCGGCACTACATCCGCAAGCTCGACATGAGCGGTGAGCCCTACGTCAACGCGGACAACCTGGCCGACTGGGTCAGCGACCTGAACTGGGAGGACCCCGCGGCCCTCGCCGCGGCCGACTACATCGCCAGGGAGCTGCGGCTGATGGGGCTGGCCGACGCCGAGTAGGTGCTCGCTGCGCGAACACACCGGAGGCGGACCGTGGCAGACTCGGATCCGACCGAGCGACAAAGCGCCGAGCAGCGCCTTCGCGAACGGAGACCAGTGTGGCCGCGAGTAACCACGTCGACTTCAGCCTCTCGCTGCACCATCGGCTCGCCCCCGCCACGGACCGGGACTTCTGCTGGTCGCCCTATTCGGTGGCCAGCGCGCTGGGACTGGCCGCCGCAGCGGCCGGTGGACGAACCCGGCAGGAAATCCTGGGCGCCCTGCGCGCGAGTGACGACGACCTCACCGACATCCTCGGGTTGCTGAAAGGCGCGACCGAGCTCGACGAGGCCGGAGCCGGCGCCGAGGATCCCGTCCTGGCGGTGGCCAACACGCTCTGGGCCGAGGGGCAGCTGCCGCTCGAGGATTCCTACGTGCGGAAGCTGTCGGACTGGCCGGGCGGTGCCGTGCGCGGTGCTCCCTTTCGAACCGCCCCGGAACAGGCCCGCCAGGAGATCAACGCCGACGTCGCCCGGACCACCCGTGACCTGATCCCGGAACTCATCGCACCCGGAATGGTGGACTCCGACACGGTCGCGGCCCTGGTCAACGCGCTGTACCTGAAGACGTCCTGGACCGAGGCCTTCGACGAGCAGGCCACGCGGGACCTCCCGTTCCACGCCCCGGAGGGCACTCGCGAGGTGCCCACCATGCGGGTGACCCGCGGGCTGGGATACGCGGCCCGGGACGGGTGGCAGGTCGTGACCCTTCCTGCCGAGGGAGGACTCGAAGCCGTCGTCCTGCTGCCCGACGACGGGCTGGCGCAGGCCGAGCCGCGGTTGGACGCCGCCCGGATCGAGGCGCTGGTGTCGGCGACGCGGCAGCAGCGCCTCGACCTGTCGATGCCGAAGTTCGAGGCCACCGGCGAGGCCGAACTCCAGGGCGCGCTGGGCGAGCTCGGTGCCCGGACCCTGTTCACCCCGGACGCCGACTTCGCGCCGCTGACCCCGCATCCGCTGCGGGTCTCGGCCGTGCTGCACCAGTCGGTGCTACGGGTGGACGAGAGCGGATTCGAGGGCGCCGCGGCCACGGCGGTGATGATGCGCCTGATGGCGGCGGTCGACGAGCCCGATCCGATCCGGGTCGAGGTGAACAGGCCCTTCCTGTTCCTGGTGCGCCACCGGGAAACCGGGGCTCTCCACTTCCTGGCCCGCGTGGTCGCCCCGAGCTGGTCGGGGCGCGGCTGACCGGCGCTGTCACGTTCGGCGGTTCCGTCTCGTCAACCGGGTGGGCGCCCGCACCGGGCGGGCTTTCCACCGGGGAGCGACGATGCCACGGATTCCGGAAGTGACCACCGAACAGGCGGGCCGGCCTGACCAGGCTGAGCTACTGGTTCTCCCGGCGCCGCTATGGCGCCGTGCTGCGGTCGGCCTCCGTCGCGGCACACCACCCGGGCCTGCTGCTCGGCCTGGGCGTCGGCGAGCTGGCGATCGAGAAGACGGCCACCACTCTGCCCGCGAGCATTCGGGAGCTGGCCCTCTACCGGGTGTCCACGCGGATCGGCTGCTCGTGGTGCGTGGATTTCGGCACGATGCTGCAACATCGGGAGGGGCTGGACACCGCCGGGCTCCCCGGGATCGACGACTACGCCGCCTCCGAGCGCTTCGGTGATCTGGAACGCCTGGTGATCGCCTATGCCGACGCCATGACCGAGCAGCCGATGCGGGTCACCGACGAGCAGGTCGCCGAGCTCGACGAGCGTCTCGGCCACAAGCGCGTGGTCGAGCTGACCCACGTGATCGCCGTGGAGAACCAGCGCACGCGGTTCAACCACGCCCTGGGCATCACCTCCCAGGGATTCGCCTCCGGCGAGGCCTGCCGCGTTCCGACGTCCTGACCGAGGGGGGCGGCTTTACCGGAGCCGCCCCCGCTCACAGCGGCACGCGCCCGAGCTTGTCCGGATTGACGATAGATTCAGTGCAAATTCCGGTCTCCGGGTCGGAGCGAGTCGATCAGGGTGGTTCTGTGGTGGTCACTCGTTCGTGGTCTTCAGGGTGGCGAACTGGTGGTCGATGGTGTGGGTGTGCAGTTGCGGTACCGGTATCGGTTGTATCCCACCGACGGGCAGCGTCAGGCGTTGAGTCAGGCGTTCGGTAATGCTCGTGTGGTCTACAACGATGCAGTGCGTGCCCGCCACGACGCCTACGCTGCCGGGGAGAAATACCCGACCGGCGCCGTGTTGCAGAAGCGGTTGATCACTGAGGCGAAGCACACCGCCGAACGCGGGTGGTTGGCCGAAGCGTCGAACATCGTGTTGCAGCAAGCCATCCGCGACTGCGATGCCGCGTACAAGAACTTCTTCGACTCGCTGTCCGGTAAGCGTGCCGGCCGCAGGGTCAGGACACCTCGGTTCAAATCGAAGCGGGATGCTCGGCAGGTGATCCGGCTGCACACGGGCGGGTTCGCGGTGCGGGCCAACGGGCGGCTGCGGCTGGCCCGGATCGGTGATGTCGAGGTGCGGTGGTCGAGGGATCTGCCCTCGGCACCGTCGTCGGTGACGATTGTCAGAACCGCCGATGGTCGGTACTTTGCCTCGTCCGTGGTCGAGGTGGGTGACGAGACCCTGCCGCCGGTGCTCGACAAACACGGAGACGAGGTGGAACTCGCCCTGGACTTGGGGTTGCCGGCGTTTGCGGTGGACCAGCACGGTAACGCGATCACGAATCCGAAGTTCCTGCGGCGGGCGGAACGCAAGCTCAAGCGGCTGCAGCGGGCACTGTCACGCGAGGAGAAGGGGTCGAAGAACCGGGACAAGGCCCGCACGAAGCTGGCTCGGCAGCACGCGAAGGTGGCCGATACCCGCTTGGACTGGCTGCATCAGGAAACTTCCAGGATCGCTCGTGAGAGCCAAACGGTCGTTCTGGAAGACCTCCCGGTCAGCGGGTTGGCCCGTACGCGGTTGGCGAAGTCAGTGTACGACGCCAGCTGGGGTGGGTTCCGGCGGTTGGTGGTCGAGAAGTGCGCCCGATGGGGCCGAATACTGGTGGTCATCGACCGATGGCTGCCCACTTCGCAGACCTGCTCGGTGTGCGGGCGTCTCGACGGCAAGAAATCCTTGTCGGTGCGTACCTGGTCGTGTCCGTGTGGCGCTGTGCACGACCGGGACACCAATGCCGCGAAGAACATCCTCGCCGCAGGACGCGCGGAGAGGCTAAACGCCTGTGGAGGCGACGTAAGACCCCACACCGGGGCGGTCTCCGAGGAAGCAGGGGAACCCGCGAGGCAGTACCACCCCGAACGCGGCATAGCCGCGTGGGAACCCCATTCACGATGGGGAGCACGTCAAGATGTCGAACACCTCGGCCACCCGGCCGTCACGAACGGTGAAGGTCATGACCCGGGGGCGCACTTCCGCGGTCTCGGACCCGCCGGGCAGGATCAAGCCGAGGTCACCGTTGACCAGTGCCGGGCGCATGCCGCTGAGCAGGTCGTCCCCGTACTTCTCCGCCAGGCCGACGACGAACCGGGAGACCTTGTCGACGCCGACCACCGGGTGCCGCGCGGTGCGTGCCCTGCCGTCGCTGTCGCCGTGGACGGGCGGCTCGCGGGTGGAGGACGCGGGCCACAGCCGCCACGTCACGCGCCGAAACGGCGGCGAGGAATTCGCCCGGGACGCGCTGTTGCTCGGGCATCGGGATGCGCGGTGGTGGCCCGGCCGTTGTCATCGCGCGCCGTCCGCGTGAAGCGTGCTGGCGCGCGGTGGCTGCGGTGCAGCCAAGTACATCGGCGATCTCGGCGAACGGCGTGTCGAACCCGTCGTGGAGGACGAACGCCAGCCGCTGTTCCGGCGTCAGTTCGTGGAGCACGGGCAGCGCGGCGAACCGCAGGTCCTCGTGATCGACCACGACGTCCAGCGGGTCCCGCGCCTGCCCGTCGACCTCGCCGACGACCGGTTCCGGCAACCACGGTCCTACGTAGCTTTCCCGGCGCACCGCCGCCGAGCGCATGTGGTCCAGGCAGATGTGCCCGACGACCGTGGTCAGCCAGGCACCGAGGTCGCCGATCCGCGCCTTGTGCGCCTCGGCCAACCGCATGAGCCGCCGCCACGCCTCCTGCACGGCGTCCTCGGCATCGGCGGGTCTGGCCGTCAGCCGGTAGGCCGCCCGCAGCAGGTTCGGTCGGTGGCGGTCGAACTC
Source organism: Halosaccharopolyspora lacisalsi (assembly GCF_014137975.1). Lineage (GTDB taxonomy): Bacteria > Actinomycetota > Actinomycetes > Mycobacteriales > Pseudonocardiaceae > Halosaccharopolyspora > Halosaccharopolyspora lacisalsi. Next base: position 463,182 of record NZ_JACGWZ010000003.1, read on the forward strand.
GGCCGCCAGAGCGTCGTCACCCTCGTCCACCTCGTCATTGTGCCGCGTCGGGGTGCTTACCAGCCGACCTCTAGACTGGGGGGCGTGGTAGGAAAGATCCGGGAAAGCGACATCGCCGAGGTACGCGACCGCAACCGGATCGACGATATCGTCGGTGAGTACGTCGCCCTGCGCGGCGCCGGTGGTGGCGCTCAGAAGGGGCTGTGCCCCTTCCACGACGAGAAGACCCCCTCGTTCAACGTGCGTCCCAGTCACGGGACCTTCCACTGCTTCGGCTGTGGTGAGGGTGGCGACGTCATCGCCTTCCTGATGAAGACCGAACACCTCGGTTTCGTCGAGTCCGTCGAGCGGCTGGCCGACCGGGCCGGACTGCGGTTGCGCTACGAGGACGGCGGCTCGACCACCCGGCGCGATCCGGGCACCCGGGCGCGGCTGGTGGAGGCGCACCGGCTCGCGGCCGAGTTCTACGCCGAGTGCCTGCGTTCGCAGGAGGCGCAGGCCGCTCGGGAGTTCCTGGCCCAGCGCGGGTTCGACGAGTCCGCCGCGACGACGTTCGGCTGCGGGTTCGCGCCGAGCGGCTGGGACAAGCTGACCAAGCACCTGCTGGGCAAGGGATTCGAACTCGACGAGCTCTACAAGGCGGGACTGGCCAGGGAGGGCCGCCGCGGCCCGATCGACCGGTTCCACCGCCGTCTGCTGTGGCCGCTGAAGGACCTCGGGGGTGACATCGTCGGCTTCGGTGCCCGGCGCGTGTTCGACGACGACCCGATCGATGCCAAGTACGTCAACACCTCGGCCACCCCGATCTTCAACAAGTCGCAGGTCCTGTTCGGTATCGACCTGGCCAAGCGCGAGATCGCCAAGCGCCATCAGGCCGTCGTCGTCGAGGGCTACACCGACGTGATGGCGATGCACCTGGCCGGGGTCCCCACGGCGATCGCCTCGTGCGGGACCGCCTTCGGGGAGGACCACATCGCCGTGCTGCGGCGGTTGATGATGGACGACGACGCCTTCCGCGGCGAGGTGATCTACACCTTCGACGGGGACGAGGCCGGGCAGAAGGCGGCGCTGAAGGCCTTCGACGGCGAGCAGCAGTTCGCCACCCAGACCTACGTCACGATCACCCCGGACGAGATGGACCCGTGCGAGCTGCGTCAGCACAAGGGTGATGCGGCGGTCCGGGACCTGGTCGCCCGCCGTCGCCCGTTGTTCGAGTTCGCCATTCGCAGCCTGCTGACCGGTTACGACCTGGACTCCGTGGAGGGCAGGGTCGCCGCGCTCAAGCGCACGGTCCCCCTGGTGGGTCAGATCAAGGATCCCGCCAACCGGGACGGCTACGCCGCCAAGCTCGCCTGGTGGGCGGGATGGGGCGACGAGAACCAGGTCGTGCGGCGGGTTCGGGAGACGGCCGGTGGCAGTGAGCCCGCGAAACCGCGTCGCAAGCAGGTTCGCGACTCGAACCAGGACTCGCTCGGTCTCGAGGCCGAGTTGCCGGCGCGTCCCCCGCGCCACGACCTCCCCCGGTGGTCCCAGCGCGAGGTGCTGAAGGCGGCCCTGCAGGTACCCGTCCTGGCCGGTCCGCAGTACGACTCGCTGCCGGAGGAGGCGTTCACCGAGCCCGTCTACCGGGAGCTGCACCGCGCGCTGATCGCGGCGGGTGGGACGATGTCGGGCCTGTCGGGACCGGAGCTGATCGACGCGGTCGGCCCGCACTGCCCGGACCGGCTCACCGGCAGCCTGCTGACCCAGCTCGCGGTGGAAGCGCCCGACACGAAGTCGGAACCGGACCACCGCTACGTCAACGGGATCCTCGCCCGGGTGCAGGAGCACTTGGTGGCGGGCCAGATCGCCGACATCAAGTCACGGGTGCAGCGACTGTCGCCCCTCGACGACGCCGACGAGTACCACGCGTTGTTCGGTGACCTGGTGGCCCTGGAGCAGTACCGCAAGTCGTTGCTCGAAAAGGCCGTGGACGGAGCCGTATGAGCCTGGGACTCCGACGCTGGGCGCGGCGACTGCTGGCGCGCATGAACGGGACCGACATCCTGCCGGAGGGGTTCTCCGGCACGCTTGGGGCCGATGAGCAGGTCCTGGCGGTCGCGCACGGCGACGCCGGGTCGTTGGTGGCAACGAGCACGGGGCTGTGGGTACCGGAGGGCGGGACGACCAGGCGCGTCGGGTGGCACCTGCTGAGCAGGGCGTCCTGGAACGACGGCGTGCTCACCGTGATCGAGTCCGAGGAGTTCGGTACGGCGGGCTCGGCCGTCCTGCTGCGTGATCAAGCGCCGCGGCGGTTCGTCCTGTCGTCGCCGGGGCGCGTTCCCGAAGTGGTGCACGCGAGGGTGACCGGTTCCATCAAATCCAGCCACCACCGCGAGCTGCCCGGCGGGGGCGCGTGGTTCGTGCAGCGCAAGATTCCCGGCCAGGACGGCATCGTGCTGCAGGTGCGGGCGGATCGGGGAACCGATGAGGTCGTACTGGCGGATTACGCCGCCGAGATCGCCGACCAGCTACGCCGGGTACGGGACTCCGCCCGGGAGTGAGGCGAACAGCACCGCGAGGGCTCCGGCGACGGCTACAGTACGAACGTACGGTTCACTCTCGCCGGAGGTGCTCATGTGGGACCCGAAGCAGTACCTGGCTTTCGCCGAACAGCGTGACCGGCCCGCGCACGATCTGCTCGCCCGAGTCGGGGCGGAAACCGCGCGACGCGTCACCGACCTCGGGTGCGGCGCGGGCACTCTGACTCCGCTGCTGACCTCGCGGTGGCCGGAGGCCGCTGTCGAGGCGATCGACTCCTCCCCCGAGATGGTCCGGGCCGCTCGCGCCAACGGGATCGAGGCGAGTGTCGAGGACGCGCGGAACTGGCGTCCGCGTCAGGACACCGACGTCGTCGTGTGCAACGCCGTGCTGCAGTGGATCCCCGGACACGTCGACCTGCTCAGGAACTGGATACCGGCGCTGCCCTCCGGGGCGTGGTTCGCCCTCCAGGTGCCGGGAAACTTCGACTCGCCTTCTTACCAGGAGATTCGTGAGCTGGCAGCCGAGCCCGAATGGCGCGAACACGCGGCCGGTCTGCTGCGTTCCGACTCCGTGCTCGCTCCGGTGGACTACGCCGACGTCCTGGCCGACCTCGGTGCCGAGGTCGATGCATGGGAGAGCACCTACGTTCACGCGCTGAGCGGGGAGGACCCGGTGCTCGACTGGGTCAGCGGGACGGCGTTGCGCCCCGTCCGCGCGGCTCTGGACGAGCGGCGGTGGCAGCGGTTCCGCGCCGAGCTCGCCACGCGCTTGCGGGAACGGTATCCGCGACGCTCCGGTGGCACCACGTGGTTTCCGTTCCGTCGGATCTTCGCCGTGGCGAGGCGCCGTTGAGCGTGGAGCGGGGTTGGCTGGTGTCGCCGCTGCTGGTCACGATCGTCGGTCGGCTCCGTCGTGGGGCACGGCGAACTCGAGGAGGGGGGTGTGAAAACCCTCGAGGGGATGAGTTAGAGTATGTGTTGTCAGCGTCGAGGCGCTGTGAACGGCAGAGCGAAGACGAAGTGAATACACGGTCGAGTTCGCATCGACGTAATCCTCCGTAGCTCAATGGCAGAGCATTCGGCTGTTAACCGAAAGGTTACTGGTTCGAGTCCAGTCGGGGGAGCAGAAACCCCAGGTCACCGACCTGGGGTTCTTCTTTTGCCCGCTTCGGCCGGCCACGAGCGCACGCAGCCGCGATGATGTCGTCCGCAGGTGAGCGATGCTACAGCGGTGGACCAGCGCAGTCTGTCAGCATCAAGCCCGTGACCACGGACGAAGAGGTTGGGAAGGCCGCCGACGGCGCCAAGGGCACCACGACGCGCGACGAGCCGAGGGTGGCCGCGTGGGAGTACCGGATGCAGTGGCCCCTCGTCGCCGCTGCCGTGGCTTTCCTGGTCGCCTACACCTGGCACGTGCTCGCTCCCGACATGAGCTCGGGCCGGGCCCTGGGCGTCAACGCCTTGATGTGGGCGATCTGGGCACTGTTCGCCCTCGATTACGTGGTCCGACTCGCGCTCGCGCAGCGAAAGCTCCGCTTCGTTCGACGGAACGTTCTGGATCTCGTGGTGGTCGTGTTGCCGGTGTTCCGGCAGTTGAGGCTGCTGCGTATCGTCACGGTGCTGACCGCGCTCAACCGAGCCGCCAGCGGCAGCGTGCGCCGCAACGTCGGGATTTACACCGGAGGTTCCGCGCTCCTGCTCGGCTACTGCGCCGCGCTGGCCGTCCTGGAGACCGAACGCGGGGCGCCGGGGGCGAGTATCACCACCTTCCCCAACGCGCTGTGGTGGACCATCACCACCATGACCACCGTCGGTTACGGCGACTACGCACCCGTGACCGCGCGGGGGAAGGTCATCGCGGCGGGGCTGATGCTGGGCGGCATCGCGTTGCTCGGTGTGGTCACCGCCTCGATAGCGTCCTGGTTCGTCGAGCACATCCAGGGTGCGGAGGAATCCCGCAAGGAATCCCGGCTCCAGGAGAAAGCCGTCCTCGAGGAGCTGCACGCGGTGAGGGCCGAGCTGGCCGAGCTGCGCGCGACCCTCACCGATACTCGGAGCACGGACGACGCCGGTGCTACCGCGACGCACGAGCATGTCGGGGAGCGATCTTCCCAGTCGTTGGAATGAGCCACGATCAGGAGCGCGCCCCCAACCGCGAAAGATCATCGGGTGCGCGTTCGGGGTGGGAATCTCCTGTGCGCGGGAGAGTGCGATCATCGATGCGCTCCCGCACTTCCGTGGCGACGTTCGGCCGTGACGGCCCTGTCACCTAGGTGGGCGACGGGGTGAAGAAAAGGTCAGGCTTGGGTAACGATTCCCGGCGCGCGGGCGGTAATTCGAGTGCAATACCGGGGATATTTTCACTGTTTTTGCAGGTCAGAACGTCCGCTCATGATCGGTAATCGCATGCTGACGTCGGTGGCTCCGGTGAACAAGCCGGCGCCGCCATGCGTTATATACAACGTGAAACCCATTGCTTTGCGTCCTCGGGGCAGTGGAGTCAGGAGACGGGGACGGAGCAGGAACGGGGGAGTACTGATGTCCGCACCAGGAATCGGCAAGCAGCCACGGCTGGCAGTGCCCGACTTCGCCTCGGTGACCCGGTTGCCGAAGCCGATCAAGGCGCTCGTTTATCTGGCCATGTTGGCCGTGTTGACCGTGGCCGTCGTCGGAGCGCTGCTGGCCACTGTCGTGATCATCGGAGAGGTGACCGGCTCGTTGGAGATCGCGACCATCATGAGTCGGTGAACGCGGGAGACACGAGGGTGACGCATCGCTGGAGGCGCCGCCCTCGATGTGTCCGCGTGTGATGGAACCCCGCGCGCAGCTTTCGTGCACGTACTCGCTACGATCACGCGCGTGAGCCTTGTGGGGGCGGTAGCTCAGCAGGTCAGAGCAGCGAACTCATAATTCGTCAGGTCGTCGGTTCAAATCCGACCCGCCCCACTCCACCCCAGGTCAGCGGCTTGGGCAGACCGACAACGCCAACCGACCGTGCACTTTACGTGCACAAAACTCCGCTTCGCTCTGATCCGTAAGCTTCATCGAGGATGTCGGCAGCTTCCCGCGAAGTGGGACGTTTGTCCATGCACACGTCCTGGGTGATCGACGGGCGAGCGTGCCCGATGGCCCGGCGATCGCCCGCGCGCTGGGCTTCATCGTGGGCGGCCCCTCCGGGGCCGCCGGGGGAAAGCCGAGCACGCTGGAACAGCGACGAGCACCGGGTGGCGAAGCACGCTCGATCGAGGGCGGTTACAAGACGACTCACAACCAGACCCGAAGTCATCCGGCAACGTGACAGCTCCCCATGAGCGCCGGCTTGGTCGGCTTAGTACTGCTGAGTCCGGCGCTCCGCTGCCGCGACTGCGGACATCGGGGCTCGCGGGGCGAGCCGCGCTGCCCACAGCCTTGCCTCGAGTAGTGCTCGGATGGGCAAAAAGTGCGCCAGGCACGGTTACCGGTTTCGTCCCCGACGCACGTTGAGGAGGCCCGCAACACGAGCTGACCCGCTAGCCCTCGACCTGGTTGCTTCGAGGAATCCCAGCGTCACAGGAGTTGAAGCTCGGGGTCGCCGCCCAAGTTCCCGGGAGGGCCTCGAGATGCAGGCGATGAGAGGTGGGTGCGGTTCGGGAGTGGTCGGGAGGCCCCGTGCTGGTGGTTGGGCGAGGATGCCAGCGGCTCAACCGTTACCGTCTCCGGAGATCTCGCCGGTTTCGACGATCTGGCGGGCGATGTCGCGGAGCTTGACGTTGTTGTTCTGCGAGAGTCTCTTCAGCACCTCAAACGCTCGCTGCTCGGAGAGCTTGTAGCGCTCCATGGCGATACCGAGCGCCTCGCCGATCTCCTGGCGGGTCTCGATCGCCTCGTGTAGCTGCGCATCGTTCCGGGCACTGGCGAAGGCCACCGCAGCATGTGAGGCGAAAACCCAGCCCACCCGCTCGGAGCGCTCCGTGAACGCGTGGGGTTGCGACGAGTACAGGTTCAGGGCCCCGAACGTCTCCTGTTCGTTGAACAGCAGGAACCCCATCGCGCTGCCGATTCCAAGCTTGGAGGCCCGAGGGGCGTACCGTGGCCATCGGTGCTCGCTGTTGGCCATGTCGGGGGTCCGATAGGTCTCCTGCTGGTCCTCGATCGCATCGAGACACGGCCCCTCGCCCAGCTCGGTCTGGAGCCGATCCGACTCCTGGCCCCACCAGCTCGTACTGGTCAGAGTCGTCAGCTGCCGCCCTCGCCCCAACATCAGGATGCTGGCCTCTTCGCACTCCTCGACCGTGCTCACCGCATAGGTGGCGACGCGATCCAGCGTGCTCTCCACCAGACCCTGCGCGAACAGGTGCCGCATCATGTGCGCCAGCGAGACAGCCAGCTCCTCCGACACGGGATCCTCCGTCATGATCACAAACTCCCTACGCCAACCGGCGGTCTGCCCCGACAGCACCGCCCCACGCTAGCGTGAGCACGAGAACTCTACCCGGCCGTAACCGACGTGGGACGACGAGGTGGAACCGAACCCGCGGGGTGATCAGCTACGTTTCCGGCGTCACGACCGCGAGCCAGTCAACGACGAGTTGGTCCGCCCCCAGCGGTGGCGCCTTCTGATCAGAGGAAGTCTCCAGATACGAGGAAGCATCATCCCGGCACCACGATGCGAGCCACGGTCGGTGGCACGACGTCAGGGGGCGAGCCTTCCACGGAAGTACGATCACGCTGCTCGGACGGGCACAGGCTACTTCCACGGATGGCCTCTCCACCTCGCGTGCTGGCTCACCTGCTTGTGGACGTGCTGTCGTACAGGGCCGACCGATGAGTCACCCTCGCTTTTCAGCGCCGTCCCGACAGCGCGCTGCGCTGCGTCCTCGTCAGCGAACGGAGTGCTTGCGGAGCGATTCGCGTATGGAACGGTGCCCGTACCGGATCTCGTGTCATAAGCGAGGAAGCACTGGCATGCACGTCGACCTCGCACATCGGACCCCGAGTGCGGACCGAAGATTCCTCGTCGTTCAGCGGTAGCCGACCGCGCTGAGTTTTTCGTCCGTGACGAGGAACTCGATCACGACGCGTGTTCCGAGCAGATACTCCTGCGCCGGTTCGGACCGCATCCGCGCCAGCAGCAGGCGCGGATCGAGATGATCACTGCTTCATCTGCCGTTCAGCCCCGCCTCACTCCTGCCGGCGAACCTGTTCGTGACGCCAACCGGAGTAATCCACCCTGCGCTGTTCTCCCGCGATTCGGTCAGGTCCGATGTCCGACCATCGAGCGTCGCGGAGGCACTGCGAAGTGGACCGAACGAAGAGGTACCCCATGAAAGCGACGCAACTCCCACTGCCGACCCTGCTTCTGGTGCTCGCGGGGGCCAGCGTGATCGTCGGCGATCTGGTCACCCCGCACGGTCGCTCCCCCTGGCTCGAGATCGGTCTCGGGGTGCTGTTCCTCGGCCTGATGTCGGTGAACTACGAGCTCAGCCAGCGCAGGCGAGAGCTCGATCGCACCTTTCGTCCCCAAGAGGTCAAGGTGACCGCGGGCGGACACGTGGCGAAAGGTAAGTGGCCCGATGCCGGAGGGCCACTGCCGGCGGACGCGTAAGCCGAAGCGGTCACCGAGTACTGCAACACTGGCCGGCGGCCTCGGTGCGTTCGGTGGTGGTCCGACGAGTGGTACTGATCCGGTGGAGACGCGAAAACGCGCCCCGCACTCGACCGGCCGACCTGGAAAGGCCACCGGGAATGCGGGGCGTCGAGTGTCCACCACTGGGGGTCAGGCGGACAGCAGCAGAGTACTGATCAACAGCGGGTGTGTCGAGGGGTGATGAACGATCTTCGTTAATCATGCCGTGTTGCGCGGAACGACCGCAGGAGCATGGCGACGAAGACCACCGTCCACGCGGCCAGCGCCAGCCGGATCTCGTTCTCGCCGAGCGCGGTGAGGACGGGCGCGAGCCTGGTGGTGCCGAGCGCGTGCGTCGCGGCGCCGTACATGCCGAGCGGGAACACGATGCCCCACCAGGGCGGGGCTTGGCGCACCGGAACCCGGTGAATGACGTGGTGCCACCAGCCCGCGGTCACGAACGCGGGGATCAGCCAGGTACCGAAGCTCCGGAAAACCACCGTGATCCCGGTAACGAGCTCCCGGGCAGCGGTGACCAGCGATGTCCCGGTCATCCCCGGCGCCGGGGCACCGGCCAGGGTCGTGATGGTGGTGATACCCATGGCCACCCGGTACGGCCGGGTGAGCTCGACCTCGCAGGTCGTAGAACACCGGTCTGCTGAGCACGAGAGCGCTGGTGAGCCCGTAGAGGACCACACCGGTCGACCAGCAGAACACGGCGAGCAGTGCGAAGCACCCCGGCGCGAGGGTCCGCGAGGCTTCGCTGCCGCGATCGGTGTACGTGTTCATCGGGCTCTCCAGGCTTACGGTCGCCGGTATCCGTCGGTACCTGTTTCGGGGGTACCGGAGCCTGGCTGCGGTGGGCGACGCGGGCCGCCGCCGAAACCGGAGCGGGGACTCCGCCCGAGGACCGGACGAACGGTCACACGCCGAAATCCGCCGATGCGCTCCCGTTCGGGACATACCTGACTCGAAAGAATTAACTTGCCACGGTGCGTTTTTGGTGAGCAATTCTCGCTTCTTGTTTTCGTGCTTCCAATCGCGGCGGACGCCTTCTCGCGCGCGGTGGAATATGACACCGCGAAAGCCACCCGCTACGAGGTCAAGATCGTCGATGCTGTATCGATTCTCCCGGCGGGCCGATGCTCGCTGGTTCCCGAGCCTTCGGAGAGGGAAGGTGCCGTACCCGCGACCGCGAACGGAGCGATGCATGCAGGATTTCGACCAGTGGCGGCGGCTGGGCAAGCACTGGCACGCCTACAGCGAGAAGCGGGATGAGCAGGGGCAGTCGACACGCGTGTCCCGGCTCGCTCGCGAGCCTGACGTCACTCTGTTCAGCCCCAGGTCCGTGGCCGAATGGCTCGCGGACAGGACCCGCGAGCACTCGCCGCGAACGGCGGTCAAGCTGCTCGGCGAGAACGCCGGATGGGGGCACATGGCCGACGGCAGGCACATCGATCACGACCTGGCCGCGGACGAGAGTACGGCCTCGCGTGGCGACAGCATCTACGTCTCGATCACCCGGCAGGACGAGCGCACGGACCTCTGGGTGGAGGCGGTCATGGATGAGGAATGTCCGGAGGTGCATCACGAACAGGAGTGACCCTATCGATGTGCCCCACTTGTGGAAGTCCCCTGATTCCCCCCCAGGGCGGTGGAACGCCCAAGTGTCCGAAATGCGGTTAGCCAAGCGGTTGGTGCTGTTTTACGAACGCGAGCGGGCGGGGCCGGTCGGCACCAGTGCGGTGCCGACCGGCGCGGGTTCAGATGCTGGCGAGTCCCACGTAGTTCTCGGCCAGGGTGGTCGCCGCCGACGGCGAGTGCAGCAGGTACTCGAACTGGGAACGCTGGAGTCGCCGGTCGAACGCGGCGTCCGGTCCTTCGAAGCGGTGCGTCATGGAGGTCATCCACCACGAGAAGTGCTGAACCCTCCAGACTCGACGCAGGCAGTCCTCGGAGTAGGTGTCGAGTCCGGTCGTGCTGCCGGTGCCGTAGAAGTCGGTGACCGCGCGGGCCAGTCTTTCCACGTCGGACACCGCGAGGTTGAGCCCCTTGGCCCCGGTGGGCGGAACGATGTGTGCGGCGTCCCCGGCGAGGAACAAGCGACCGTAGCGCATGGGCTCGGCGACGAAGCTGCGTAATGCCGTGACGCTCTTGTCGATGATCGGGCCCTCCTGGAGGGTCCATCCCGGACTGCCGAGCCGGGTCTGCAACTCCGCCCAGATCCGCTCGTCCGGCCACTGCTCGATCGGATCGTTCGGGTCGCACTGCAGGTACAGCCGGCTCAGTTCGGGTGAGCGCAGGCTGTGCAGGGCGAAGCCGTTCTCGTGGTTGGAGTAGATCAGCTCCTCGGTGGATGGCGGTACCGTCGCCAGGATGCCCAACCACCCGAAGGGGTAGACGCGCTCGTAGACGCTGAGGGACTCGGCGGGAATCGCCTGTCGGCACGGGCCGTGGAACCCGTCGCACCCGACGAGGAAATCACACGTCAGTTCCTGCGTGCGGCCTTCGTGGGTGTAGTGGACCACCGGCCGCTCCGTGTCGATCTTGTCGACGGTGAGGTCGTCGACCTCGAACAGCACCTCCCCGCCGTCGCGTTGGCGCCGCTCGGTGAGGTCCTTGACCACCTCGCGCTGGCTGTAGACGGTCACGGTCCGGCCGCCGGTGAGGTCGCTCAGCGGGATGCGGTGGCGCTCACCGTCGAACTGGATGTTCACACCGTGGTGCACGTCGCCCTCGCGGTCCAGTCGTTCACCGACCCCGGACTCGCGCAGCAGGTCGACCGTTCCCTGCTCCAGGATTCCGGCGCGGACGCGTTGCTGGACGTGTTCCTGGCTGCGGCGTTCCAGGACGACCGAGTCGATGCCCTGCAGGTGCAGCAGGTGCGACAGCAGCGTTCCTGCTGGTCCCGCTCCCACGATCGCGACCTGGGTGTGCATCCGTTGCTCCTTCTTCGTCGGTAGTGACCTGAGCCTCTCAGGGTGAGCGGTGCAGGACACGACCCCAAGCTTCTGCCCAGTGGAAGTCACGGCACGAAACTTCGGTGGCCACGAGGCCGCCCGTTCGCGAGGTGCTCAATTGGTGACGATGCGTGTCAAGTGCTCCCGGAGTCGTACTGGCGGCTTATGCTGACCGCGCGGTGGTGAAGAAACCGAGCATCTCGTTGGACGAAGAAGTCGCCGACAAGGCCACGCAGGCGGCCGAACGCGATGGCATGTCCTTGTCGGCATGGCTGTCCAGGGCGGCCGAGCAGGCAGCGGGACGGGACGCGGCGCGGGCGGCGGTTCAGGAGTACTTCGAGGAATTCGGAGAGCCTGACGCGGAGACCGTCGCTGCTGTGGAACACGAGCTGGAGCAGGCAGGGTTCTGGCAGCCGCCCGCCCCGGACCATGAACAAAAGCGATTGGCAGCTCCGGCGATGCTGTCAGCACCGTTTCAGGGAACAGAGTCGCAGGAAACAGAGTGGCACGAGACAGGGGAGCGGCTTGCCGGATGAATGCCAGGTTCGATCTCGTGCTCGACGTCGGGGTGCCGATCAAGGTCGAGTCACTGCCGAACGGTGCCGTGATTCAGCGGATACCGAGGACTCTTGAGACCGGTCGTGACATCTTCTTGCCCGCTGTCGCTTTCGCTCAGGTGTGGCGCCAAGATCCTCGGCAGTATCCGATGCACAAACTCCGCAAGACTTCTCGGGTGGTGCCGTTCACCGAGGAGACCGCAGTCTCGGTGGGTCGTTTGTTGCGCCTGAGCGGCACCAGTGACGTGGTGGATGCGGCGGTGGTGGTCGCCGCGATCGAGCACGACGCGACCGTGGTGACTTCAGACCCCGCCGACTTGTCCAAACTCGCTGGCGCCGTCGGCTTTCCCCTGCCGTTGATCGAGGCCTGACCGGTATCAGCAGCACCGCGCCCCGGGATCGCGGTCCCCGCGGTCGATGTGCCGGCGCCAGAACTCGCGCTCGCCGAGCGGCTGTTCGTCGGGGTGATGGATCCGGTGATGCTCGAGATAGCGCTCGTAGGCCGTTTCCCCGACGACGCCACGAGCGATCTGCCAGGCTGCGCGCAGACCAGCGCGCAGCCTGGACAACATCGCAGGCGAACTCAACTACCGGCTCCGACCGTTTCCTGCTCCTGCTCCTGCTCGGCGTGCTCTCGCCGGATCCGACGTTCCTCGGCGGTCGGAATCAGACCGGAGGGCGCCCACCGCTGCGACTCCTCGTAGGGCGCCTCGGTGCTGGTGGGCGGTTCGTTTCCGCGCAGCGCCTTGACCCAGACCCGCATCGCGTCCACGAGGACGACGATGATCAGCAGGGCGAACAGGATGCTCAGCACGCCGTCGAGGGTGCTGTTGAACACCACTTGGTGCATGTCCTCGAGGCTCTTGGCCGAGCCCAGGTTCGTGCGTCCCTCCTCGATGGCGGTCTGGTACTGGGCGCGCTGGGCGAAGAAGCCGATGTCGGGATCGGCGGAGAAGACCTTCTGCCAGCTCGCCGAGAGCGTGACGGCGATGTCCCAGGCCAGGGGCACCAGTGTGACCCAGGCGTACCTGGCCCGGCCGCTCTTGATCAGGATCGTGGTGCCCACGGTGAGGGCGACGGCGGCCAACAGCTGGTTGGCGATGCCGAACAGCGGGAATAGCTGGTTGATGCCCCCGAGCGGATCGTTGACCCCGGCCCACAGGAAGTAGCCCCAGCCGGCGACCATCAGCCCGCTGGAGATCCAGATCCCCGGCTTCCAGCTCACGTCGCCGAACTTCTTCCAGACGTTGCCGATGGTGTCCTGCAACATGAACCGCCCCACGCGGGTACCGGCGTCCACGGTGGTCAGGATGAACAGCGCCTCGAACATGACCGCGAAGTGGTACCAGAACGCCCGCAGGGAATCGCCCCCGACCACGTCGGAGAACACCTGCGACAGGCCCAGCGCCAAGGTGGGGGCACCTCCGCTGCGGCCGACCAGGGTCTCCTCCTCGACGGCGGCGGCTGCCGCGGCCAACTGGTCGGGCGTGATCTGGAAACCGATCCCGGCCACGGCCTGCGAGGCCGACCGCAGCGTCTCACCCAGTACGGGATCGGGCATGTTCATCGCGTAGTACAGCGCCGGGTCGATGATGCACGCCGCCGCCAGGGCCATGATCGCCACGAACGACTCGGTGAGCATCCCGCCGTAGCCGAGGATCCGAACCTGGGACTCCTTCTCGACCAGTTTCGGCGTCGTGCCCGAGGACACCAGTGCGTGGAAGCCGGAGAGCGCACCGCAGGCGATCGTGATGAACACGAACGGGAACAGCGATCCCGCGGTCACCGGCCCCTGACCGTTCATCGCGAACTCGGTCACGGCCGGGAACCGCATGACCGGCATCGCGATCACCACGGACACGGCGAGCATCACGATCACGCCGACTTTCATGAAGGTGCTGAGGTAGTCACGCGGAGCCAGCAGCATCCACACCGGCAGCACCGAGGCGACGAAACCGTAGATGATCAGGGAGAAGGTGATCTGGTTGCCGGTGAGGGTGAACGCTTCCGCCAGCGCGGAGTCGGCGATCCAACCGCCGCCGATGATGCTCAGCAGCAACAGGGCGATACCGATCACCGAGGTCTCGATGATCCTGCCCGGGCGCAGGTAGCGCAGGTAGCAGCCCATGAACAGCGCGATCGGAATGGTCATCCCGATGGAGAAGGCACCCCACGGCGAGTCCTCCAGCGCGCCCACGACCACCAGCGCCAGCACCGCCAGCAGGATGATCATGATGGCGAGTACGGCGATCAGCGCGGCCGCACCGCCGACCGGGCCGATCTCCTCCCTGGCCATCTGGCCGATGCTGCGGCCGTTGCGCCGGGTGGAGAAGAACAGCACCACCATGTCCTGCACGGCCCCGGCGAAGATGACCCCGACGATGATCCAGATCGTGCCGGGCAGGTACCCCATCTGGGCCGCCAGCACCGGCCCCACCAGGGGACCCGCTCCCGCGATCGCCGCGAAGTGGTGACCGAACAGCACCCTGCGATCGGTCGGCTGGAAGTCGGTGGCGTTGTCGAACCGCTCGGCTGGTGTCGCTCGGTTGTCGTCCACGCGCAACACGCGGCGTGCGATGAAGCGCGCGTAGAAGCGGTAGGCGATGGCGTAGGAGGCCACCGCGGCGAAGACCAGCCACGCCGCCGAGAGCTCCTCCCCGCGACTGAGCGCGAGTAACCCCCAGGCGACCGCCCCGAAGACCGCCACGAGTGCCCAGACGACGATCTCGCCGGGACTCATCCTTCGTTTTCTCGACGTCTCTTTCGTCGACGTCGCTTCCGTCGTTTCTGCCACCGCGCCCGGTCTCCTTCAATGTCCACACAGCCGTGCGATCAACCGCACGACCGTCAAGAGGATCGACTTCACGGGCCCGGTTGTCCAGTCCTTCGGGCGGGTTCACCATCATGCGGGAGAAGCGGAGGCATGCGTGTCCGGCGAAGCACCAGGTGTGTCCGGTGGGAGCGTGGTGGCCCGCCCGGCGACGTGACCACCACGCGGATGTGTTCCTACCCGCGGATGAGGCCGCTCATCCGGTCGAGCTGCCGCAGGGTCTCGTCGCGTGGCTCGGTCGGCAGGGAGAACAGGATCCGGTCGACTCCGGCCCGTTCGTACTCGTCGACGCTGGCGGGATCGTCCGGAGCCGCGTACAGCGAGACGGGGACGCGCCACCCGGCTTGGTCCCGGACCTGCTTGATCTGCTCTGCGAGGTTCTCGGTTCCGGCGCGGGGCAGCCACCCACCGCCGTACTCGGCCACGCGGGCGAACGAACGCGCGCTCTCCCCGCCGACGTAGATCGGCGGGTGCGGTTGCTGCACCGGCTTGGGCCAGGAGTAGATGGGATCGAAGTCGACGTGTTCGCCGTGGAACTGGGCCTCCTGCTGGGACCAGATCGCGCGCATGGCGCGGATCCGTTCGTCCATCAGAGCGCCCCGGCGGGCCGGGTTGGTGCCGTGGTTGCGCATTTCCTCGCGGTTCCATCCCGCGCCGACCCCGAAGATCACGCGTCCCCCGGAAACGTGATCGAGGCTGGCGACCTCCTTGGCCGTGACGATGGGATCACGTTCGATGATCAGGGCGATCCCGGTGGCCACCAGCAGGTTCTCGGTCGCCGTCGCCGCCGCGGTCAGGCTCACGAACGGATCCAGCGTGCGGTAGTAGATCCGGGGCAGGGGTTCGCCACCGGGGTAGGGGGTTTCGCGACTGGTGGGGATGTGGGTGTGCTCGGCGAGGAACAGCGAGTCGAAGCCGCGATCCTCCGCGGCCTTGCCGAGTTCGGCGGGGGCGATGCCCTCGTCGGTGACGAATGTGGAGATTCCGAACTTCATCCGAGATCGGCCCTACCCGCTCCCGAGAACCGGGCAGGAGCCTTCCCTCCTCACGAGCTTCTCGCGGGACACTACTGGAGACCTTGCCGTACCGACACTAGAGCAAGCCACCCCGCAGGACCCGCTGGAGTGTGTGGTCCTGTTCGGACAACGCTGTCCGTGATCGGTTATTCCGGAGCGGTCCGTCCGAACCGGACGGCATCGGTGTCGATGCCGGTACCGTCAGCCGTCGGCGGCACTGGTTGAATGGAAAAAAGTGGATGTCGGTTGCCAACCTGAAAGGGGGTCTCGGGCGTCGTGCTGGTACGTGACGGTTTCGATCGCCGTGCCCGTGACCGCCCGGCCGAGCGACGGGTTGGCGGACATGGATGAGCTGACGGCCAAACTCACCGACCTCTACCAACAGCACTACCGGCAACTGCTCCGCATCGCCGCGCTGCTCGTCGACGACCGCCCCTCCGCGGAGGACATCGTGCAGGATGCCTTCGTCCGGGTCTACGACTCCCGCTCGAGGCTGCGCGACCCCGACAAGGCGCTGGCCTTCCTGCGTCAGGCGGTGCTCAACCGCGCCCGTTCGGTGCTGCGCCGCAGGCTGGTGGCCAAGCGGTATCAGCCGCGCATCGCCGTGCCGGACGCCCAGCCCGACAACAGCAGCCGGGGAGTGGACCGTGCGGTGCTGAGCGCCGCTCTGGCGCGGTTGCCACGCAGGCAACGGGAAGCCGTCGTCCTGCGTTACTACGCGGACTTCAGCGAATTCCGCACCGCGGAGCTGATGGGCGTTACGCGGGGCGCGGTGAAGTCGTACTGTTCGCGCGGTGTGGCGCGATTGTCGGAAATGCTGCGGGAGCGGGTGTGAATCACGGGGAGAATCGGGCGGAGACCGATGCCGAGATGGTCCGCGAGGAACTGCACCGCTACGTCGAGGATGTCCGGCCCGCTTCCGACACCCTGCCCCGGTTGCTGGCCGCGACCCGCCGTCGTCGCTTTTCGCGCCGCGCCCGTCGTCCGCTGGGCGCGGCGGTGGCCGTCGCGGTCGTGGCCACGGGGGCTTTTCTGGTGGCGCTGGTGGTCGTGCCCGCGGATCGGAGTGTGCCCGCTCCGGTCGGTGTGGCCCCGAACAGCTACCTCGCACAGCCTCGCCCGGGTGTGATCGCCGCCTACGACCTCGCTTCCGGTGAGCGGATTCGCGAGGTGTCCCGAGTGCCCGGCCGGTCACCGAGCCCGTTGGCCGTTCACGGCAAGCGCGTCTACGCGGTCGCTGCCGAGCGCGACCGCTCCGCCGTCGTCGAGATCATGCCGGACGGAGAACGACGCACGATCGAACGGGCGCCCGCGGGGCAGCGGATCACGGGGTTGGCTGCCGGCGCGGGTGGTGTCGGTTACCTCGTCGATCACGAGGTGGTCGTCGTCGGGGAACGACACTCGCGCGGGATCACCGTTCCGCGAGGAGTCGAGGTGGTGGATCTCGCGGTGGGTCCGCGGGGAGGGGTCGCGGTGCTGACGAGGTCACGTGACTCCGCGCTTCGGGCTACGAGTGTCCGGTTCGCCGCTGCCGGGGCCACCACGCTGACCCCGGTGCTGCGGTCGGAGTGCGGTCCGCTGGCGATCACCTGGACCGAGACCGGAGTGGCGGCGTTGAACTCGGTCGACTGCCGTCCCGGCACGATGCGCATCGCGACGTTCGATCCCCGCAGCGGGGAACGTGTCGCGGCGGGCACGCCGTTCGAGGTCGGCCCCTCCGATGGCGGCGTGGGGCGGATCGGTCTCTCGGCGGACCTGCTGGGCCGCTACCTGGTCTCGGCGGGGGGACGGCGGTGGCTCGTCGACGGTTCGCACATCAGCGGTGTCCCCTCAAAGTGCGCGGGAGACTGCGTCGCCGCACCCGCCGTGCTGTGGGGGTGACCTCGCCGTCGGGTTGCCGGCCTCGTGCGGATGTACTGGGCTGATACCCATGACGGAGACGAAGCGATACGACGTCGTGGTGCTCGGTGGCGGCGCCGTCGGTGAGAACGCGGCGGCGCGGTGCGCGAGCGGTGGACTGTCGGTGGTCCTGGTCGAGACGGACCGGTTCGGCGGCGAGTGCTCGTACTGGGCGTGCATGCCGAGCAAGGCACTGTTGCGTTCGGGACACGCGCTCGCCGCCGCGCGTCGCGTCGGAGGCGCACGCGAGGCCGTGAGCGGTGATCTGGACGCGAACGAGGTTCTGCGCAGGCGTGACTCCTTCGCCTCGCACTGGAACGACTCCGGGCAGGTCGACTGGGCCGAGGGGGCCGGGATCGAGGTCGTGCGGGGTAACGCCCACCTCGTCGGTAACCGTGCCGTGGAGGTTCGGGGCGCGGAGGGTGCGCTGCGCCTCGACGCGAACCACGCGGTCGTGCTGTGCACGGGCAGCGCCCCGAACCTCCCCCCGGTCCCCGGACTCGATCAGGTCGAACCGTGGACCTCCCGGGAGGCCACCTCGGCACAGCGGGTCCCTTCCAGCCTCGCGGTGCTGGGGGCCGGCGTGGTGGGAGTTGAGATGGCTCAGGCGTGGGCACGGCTGGGCAGTGAGGTGACGTTGATCGACACCGGGTCGCGGCCGCTGCACGGGATGGAGGAATTCGTCGGTGAGCTGGTCGCCCAGGGATTGCGCGAGGACGGGGTGCACCTGCGGACGGACACCTCCCTCAGCCGGGTGACTCCCGAGGAGGGCGGGGTGCGGCTGGAGTTGCAGGACGGTTCCTCCTTCTCCGCGCAGCGCTTGCTGGTCGCCACCGGTCGCCGGCCCGGGACCGAGGAGATCGGACTCGAGACGGTGGGTCTGCGGCCGGGCGAACCGCTGTCCGTGGACGATCACGGCCTCGTGCGGGGAGTCGACGGCAGGTGGCTGTTCGTGGTCGGAGACGCGACCGATCAGCCCCGGCTGACCCACCAGGGCAAGTACGCCGCACGGATCGCCGCCGACGTCATCGTGGCGGCGGCCGACGGCACCGACGTGACGGGAGCCGCGGACTGGAGCACCTACACGGCGACGGCCAACCACGGCGCGGTTCCCCAGGTGGTGTTCACCGATCCGGAGGTCGCCACGGTCGGCCGCACGAGTTCGCAGGCCGAACGCGAGGGCTACCGCACGAGCACGGTGGACCTGGAGCTGACGGTGGCCGGGGCGGTTCTCCACGCCGACGGTTACCGGGGCAGCGCCAGGATGGTCGTCGACGAGGATCGCAAGGTCGTGCTCGGGGTGACCTTCGTGGGCCAGGACGTGGCCGAACTGCTGCACTCGGCGACCATCGCGGTGGTCGCCGAGGTGCCGTTGGAACGCCTGTGGCACGCGGTCCCGCCGTTTCCCACCATCAGCGAGGTGTGGCTGCGGCTGCTGGAAAACTATGGAATGTGAGGGGCCGGGCATGGCACGGGAGAACGTTCGGAGCGGTGCCGGACGAGCTGCTCCTGATCATGATATTCATCCTTTCGGATGGTGTTGCGCACTCGCCCGTCGGAGCCGCTGAGCCATACCGGTGATATTCGTCCGAGTCGGTATTACGCCCCGGAACTGGGATTTCACCGTATCGGAGCAACTCGCTGCCCGTCCTGGACGATCTCTCGGGGCTTTCGAGGTGCACACGGCCGCGGAGGTCTCGTGTGGCGCGCGCTGATGTCGGCGGTGCAGAATGGCGCGGCGAGTGATCGCTCGTTGGTCGATCCGTCGGGACGCGAGGTCGTAGGGGAAGACGTCCCTCGTCGAACAGCGGAGGTCAGCAGTGAGCACTCGTGGTCCTACGTGCGGTCCGGCAAGTGGTGTCGTCTACGTGCATTCCGCGCCGTCCGCCGTCTGTCCACACGTCGAATGGGCGATCTCGGGAGCGCTCGGTGTCCGAACCGTACTGAAATGGACGGCCCAACCGGCCGCTCCCGGGCAGTTGCGTGCCGAATGCACCTGGTCGGCCGAGCCGGGGACCGGTACTCGGCTGATGAGCGCGCTGCGCGCGTGGCCGATGCTGCGCTTCGAGATCACCGAGGATCCCACTCCGGGAGTGGACGGGGAACGGTGCTGCCACGTTCCCGAACTCGGACTGTGGCGTTCCCGCACGGGAGCCAACGGCGACATCATGGTTTCCGAGGACCAGCTCCGCGCGATCGCGACCGACAGCCGTGGTGCCGAGGCCTTTCGGCACCGGGTCGAACAGTTGCTGGGGGCGGCCTGGGACGAAGCGCTGGAACCCTACCGCCGCGCCGGTGACGGAGCACCCGTGACCTGGCTGCACAGCGTGGGATGAGCAACGCCGCGTTCTCGCGGGAACGCCCGGGTGTCGATGTCACCGTGACAGCGTGTGGCAGGCTCGAAGGGTGCCTGCGACCTCATCACCCGGACGTTCCGGATCGGCTTGGCCGAAGTGGACGGTGCCGTTGGTCGTTTTGGTCCTGATCACGGCCGTGGCAGGGGGAGTCGCGATTCGTCTCCGCTACGGGCAGCCCACGGACGCCCCCGCGCAGCCCGCGCCCACTCCCACCCGCGCGCAGGAGCAACCGGGGTCCTCCCGCGTGGTGCTCAGCGAGGGTGCCGCCGAGCACCCTGATCACGGCGCCGTGCGTATTCTGCTGCAGACCTACTTCGACTCCGTCAATGTCACGCGCTACGACCGGTGGAAAACGACCGTCGTCCCCGCCAAGCAGCGGCAGCAACCGAAGGACCAGTGGCTGGAGAACTACCAGAGCACGTCCGACGGCAGCATCAGGATCCACCGGATCACCGGTGGCCCCGACGACTCGTTGCGCGTGTTGCTGTCGTTCACCAGCGTCCAGGACCCCTCCGACGCCCCGTCGACGATGCGGGTGGGCTGTCTGCGGTGGCGCACGGTCTACCCGATCGTGCGGTACTCCGGAGGACTGCGGCTCGGGGTCGGACATCCCGGTAACGCCCTGTTCCGCCCCTGCTGAGGGGAGGCGGCGGCCGGTTTCGCGCGAAACCGGCCGCCGCCTCCCCTCAGCGGATGATCCGAGCCGACCGCGATCACAGCGGGATGTTGCCGTGGTGGCCGCGCCCGGCGGGGGCGGCGGCCAGGGCTTCGGCGACGCGGCGGCGAGTCTCCTTGGGTTCGATGACCTCGTCGACGACGCCGATGGACTGGGCGCGGTCGACGCCACCAGCGACTTTCTGGTGTTCCTCGGCGAGCTTGTCCTGCAGGGCTTCGCGTTCCTCCTCGGGAGTGGCGGCCAGGGTTTTGCGGTGGATCACGCCGACGGCGGCCTTGGCACCCATGACGGCGACCTCGGCCTCGGGCCAGGTGAAGACGGTGGTCGCGCCCAGCGAGCGGGCGTTCATGGCGATGTAGGCCCCGCCGTAGGACTTGCGCAGCACCAGGGTCACCCGGGGAACGCTGGCCTCGCCGAAGGCGTGCAGCAGTTTCGCCCCGCGGCGCACGACGCCGCCCCACTCCTGGCCCACGCCGGGCAGGTAACCGGGAACGTCGACCATGACCAGCAGCGGCACCCCGAACGAGTCGCACATGCGCACGAACCGGGCGGCCTTCTCCGCCGACAGCGAGTCCAGGCACCCGCCCTTGCGCAGCGGGTTGTTGGCGAGGACGCCGACGGTGCGGCCACCGAGCCGGCCCAGCCCGGTGACCATGTTCGGCGCCCACCTGGCCTGCAGCTCCTCGAAGTCGGCGGTCCCGAACTCGTCGGTGTCGAGGATGCCCCTGATCACCGGTTTGACGTCGTAGGCCCGCCGTGCGGTCTCGGGCAGCAGCATCCGCAGGTCGCTGCCGGTCTGCACCGAGGCCAGGTCGAACAGTCCCGGCTGGGCCAGCATCCCGGTCAGGTGCCGGGCACGGACGTAGGCGTCGGGCTCGTCGCGGGCGACCACGTGCACCACCCCGGACTTGGACCCGTGCGCCTCGGTGCCGCCGAGACCCTCCTGGTCGATCTCCTCGCCGGTCACGCTGCGCACCACGTCCGGACCGGTGACGAACACCCGTCCGTCCGGAGCCATGATCACCAGATCGGTCAGGGCCGGTCCGTAGGCGGCACCACCCGCCGCCGGACCGACCACCACCGAGATCTGCGGGACCTTGCCCGAGGCGCGGATCATCGCCGCGAACATCTGACCCATCCCGTCCAGCGACTCGACTCCCTCGGGGATCCGAGCACCTCCGGAGTGCCACACGCCGATGACCGGGCACCGCTCCCGCACCGCCGTGTCGATGGCCTCCACGATGTGCCCGCACCCCTCGGAGCCCAGCGCACCACCCTTCTTGGTGGCGTCGCTGCAGTACACGATCACCTTCGCCCCGTCGATGCGTCCCCGCACCGCATACACCCCACTGGCGTCCCGCGGGTGCAACGGCGCCACCGAACCCTCGTCCAACAGCTGCTCCAGCCGCAGCTGCGGGTCACGCGGATCCTGCTCGGCGCGCTCACTGTCGGGACGCGCGGCCAGCGCGGTCATCGGACTCCTCCACGGGTGACGGATGGTTGACGTACTGCTACAGCGCTCAGGAACGGGTGAACGCCAGCGCGACGTTGTGCCCACCGAACCCGAACGAGTCGTTGACGGCGGCGTCGAGCTCGACCTTGCGCGGCTCTCCGGCCACCACGTCGAGCTCGACCTTCGGATCGAGGTTGTCCAGGTTCCGCGTCGCCGGGATCACCCCGTTGTGCAGCGACAGGACGGTGACGATGCTTTCCACCGCACCAGCACCACCGACCAGGTGCCCCAGGGATCCCTTCGGAGCCGTGAGCACCACGTGGTCCCCGAGCGCCTTGCGCACGGCGGTGGATTCACCCACGTCACCGACCACGGTGGAGGTGGCGTGGGCATTGACGTGCCCCACCTCGTCGGCGGTCAGCTCCGCGTTCTGCACCGCGCTCCGGACCGCCTTCACCTGACACTCCGGATCGTTGCCCGTGATGTGGTAGGCGTCCGAGGTGATGCCAGCGCCCGCCAGCCGCGCGTACACGCGAGCTCCACGTGCCCGAGCGTGCTCGGCGCTTTCCAGCACGACCACACCGGCACCCTCGCCCATGACGAAACCGTCCCGATCCGTGTCGAACGGCCGGGAGGCCTCCTCCGGCGCGTCGTTACGGGTGCTCAGCGTTCGGGACTGGGCGAAACCGGCGACCGTGATCGGATGGATGCAAGCTTCCGCACCCCCCGCGACCACGACGTCGGCTCGCCCGGACCGGATCATCTCCAGCCCGGTGGCCAAGCCCTCCGAGCCCGAGGCGCACGCCGATGCGGGCGAGTGCACGCCCGCACGGGCCTTGAGCGCCAGGCTCACGTGCGCGGCCGGACCGTTGGGCATCAGCATCGGCACGGTCAGCGGCGAGACCTTGCGCAATCCCTTGTCCCGGAGCAGGTCGTTCTGCTCCAGCAACGTGAGCGGCCCACCGATGCCGGTGCCCAGTGACACCCCGAGACGGTCCGGGTCGACCGGCTGCTGCTCGTCGGTGGGCAGCTCGAATCCCGCGTCGGCCCACGCCTGGTGAGCCGCGATGACGCCGATCTGCTCGCACCGGTCCAGTCGCCGCAACTGCACGCGGGGCAGAACCTCGCTCGGTTCCACCGCCAGCGTCGCGGAGAGCCGGGCCGGCAGCTCGTAGGTGTCGACCCACTCCGCCTCGTTCTTGCCGACGCCACTGCGTCCACTGATCAGGCCGTCCCAGGTCGACGCTACGTCACCGCCGAGCGGTGTCGTCGCGCCGAGCCCAGTGACCACGACATCGGTCGCACTCATGCGTTCTTGGCGATGTAGTCCACCGCATCGCCCACGGTCTTGAGGTTGGCCAGTTCGTCGTCGGGGATCTTGACCCCGAACTTGTCCTCGGCCTGCACGGCGATCTCCACCATGGACAGCGAGTCGATGTCGAGATCGTCGACGAAGGACTTCTCGACGGCCACGTCCTCGGCGTCCACACCGGCGACCTCTTCGACGATGCCGGCCAGTCCCTGGGTGATTTCCTCGTTCGGCACGGTGTTTCCTTCCTTGTTCACGCCTGACGACCGGACGGACCCGGTCGGGCTTGGGGAGTCGGTGTGGGCGTCGGTCGCGGTCACGGGCAGACCACCACCTGACCGGCGTA
Source organism: Halosaccharopolyspora lacisalsi (assembly GCF_014137975.1). Lineage (GTDB taxonomy): Bacteria > Actinomycetota > Actinomycetes > Mycobacteriales > Pseudonocardiaceae > Halosaccharopolyspora > Halosaccharopolyspora lacisalsi. The sequence continues at coordinate 486,712 of NZ_JACGWZ010000003.1, forward strand.
GGACAGTCCCGCGCCGAAACCGACCAGCAGCAGCACATCCCCGCTGGAGATCTCGCCCGCAGACCGCATGTGGTCGAGCGCGAGCGGGATCGAGGCGGCGGAGGTGTTGCCGGAATGCACGATGTCACGAGCGACCACGAGGTCGTCACGGGCACCCTGGCTCTGTAGCTTCTTGGCGATCGCCTCGACGACGCGCAGGTTCGCTTGATGGGCGACCAGCGCGTCGATGTCGGACAGTTCGAGGCCGGCCCGTGCCACGGCGTCGGCGGCCACCGGGGCGACCTGAGTGGTCGCCCACCGGAAGACCGCCTGACCCTCCTGGTAGATGTAGCGGTTGTCCCGCAGGTAGATGGTGTCGACGAGATCTCCCGCGCTGCCCAGCGAGGCCGGCCCGATGGCGGGTTCGTCGGCAGGACCCACGACAGCCGCTCCGGCGCCGTCGGCGAAGATGATGCAGTTGGCGCGATCCTGCCAGTCGATCCACTCCTGGAACCGCTCGGCGCCGATGACCAGCACGCGGCGCACGGTCCCCCCGCGCACGGCGTCGGAAGCCACGTTGAGGGCGTAGCAGAACCCGGCGCAGGCGGCGTTGAGATCGAAAGCCCCGGAGGCCTTGATGCCGATCCGGTCGGCGACCTGCGCCGCGGCGTTGGGGATCGGTCCCGGCATGGTGCAGGTCGCGATGATCACCTGGTCCACGTCGGACGGGCTGAGGCCCGCGTCGGCGACGGCCTTCGCGCCGGCCTCCACGGCCATGTTGACCACGGTCTGGTCGTCCTCACCGAGCCTGCGGCTGACGATGCCGACGCGCTGCTGGATCCACTCGTCGCTGGTGTCGACGAGCTGGGCGAGATCGTCGTTGGTGACCGTCCGATTGCCCTGGGCACTTCCGGAACCGAGGAGCCTGGTGGCGGCGGGACCACTGTTCAGCGTCATGGTGGTTCGGTTGGTCACGCATTGCTCCCGGAGTCGTCACGGCCGTGCTCGGCCAGCAGGTCGGCGACCTTGTCGAGGTCGTCGGGGGTCTTCAGGGCCACGGTCTTGGTGCCCTTGAGCTCGCGCCGGACCATGCCCGACAGCGTGCCCGCAGGCGGCAGTTCCACCGTCGCGGTCACACCGCGCTCGGCCAGGGCCGCCATGCAGGAGTCCCAGCGCACCGGGCGAGTGACCTGCTCGACCAGCCGTTGCATCACCTCGGTCGCCCCGGACATGATCGCTCCGTCGGCGTTGGACAGCAGCGGACGGTCCGCGTCGACGGTCTTGATCTCGCGCGCGTAGTCGTCGAGCGCCTCGCGGGCGGGAGCCATGAACCGGGTGTGGAAGGCGCCGGCCACCGGCAGCGGGCGCACCCGAGCGCCGTCGGGCGGGTCCTCGCTGAGTTCCTCCAGCGCGGTTCTGCGGCCCGCGGCGACGATTTGACCGGCACCGTTGCGGTTGGCCGGGTCGAGGCCGAGCTGGTCGAGGTGGGCCACGACGTCGTCCGGGTCACCACCGAGCACGGCGGACATGCCGGTCGGTTCGAGCGCGCACGCCGCGGCCATCTCCCGCCCGCGCACGCCGGCCAGTGAGACGGCGTCGTCGTAGCTGAGCACGTTCGCCAGCGCCGCGGCGGCGAGCTCTCCGACGGAGTGCCCGGTCACCGGGGCTTCGCTCGGCAGGCTCAACCGGGCGTGCAGCTGCTCGGCCGCGATCAGCGACAGCGCCACCACCAGCGGCTGGGTGACGGAGGTGTCCTTGATTTCCTCCTCGGTGGCGGTCGTTCCGAGGCGCACCAGGTCCAGCCCGGTGGCATCCGACCAGGTCCGGACACGTTGTTCGGCGCCGTCCAGTTCGAGCCACGGACTGAGCATTCCGGGTGCCTGAGCACCTTGGCCGGGGGCGAGAAGTGCGATCACGCCTGCCACTGAACACGTCGTCCGGGGGATGACGTGATGCTGACACGGACGAAGTCGGCGCCTCAAATTTATGGAGTGTCTACAACCAGGGTGGTGCTGCCGAGGTGACCGGGACTTGAATCATTGTCGGTTGTCACCCTCCGGTGACAAGAGGATCAAACGTGCGTCTCGCGGTGTGACCATTCGCACGCGTTGGAGGTGGTCGACCCGACTCCGCGTGCATGAGCCACCGGATAGGCTGCCCCCGCTTTGATCACGGGGCTGAGGGGCGACGACGGACTTTCAGGTGGACGTCGAGGGGCTGGGCGCCCTGGAGGAAAACCTCGACCGGGCATCGGAGAACCTCCGGCAGGTGCTCGACGCGATGCGCGACGTCAGCGAGGAGTCGCTGGCAAGCTCGCCAAACGGCTCGAGTCGGGGCGTTCGTCCGGTTTCCGGGCGGTAATCGAACGGTTGCTCTCGCGCTGAGCGCCGAGTCGCCGGAAGACCGGGGCTATTGTCTCGCGATCACCCGCGAGATGCTCGGACTCGTGTCGTTTCGAAATTCGAGGGCACGTTGCCGATCGAAGCGTAACCCGGCGGCTGAGTGTTTTGCAGGACTGCTTTGAATCGAGGTTGTCACCATGAACGACACGGTGCTCCTTGTCGGGGCGTTGGCGGCTTTTTCCTTTGTTGCTCGGTTTCAGGTTGAGCGCTTCATCGCTCGCCGCCGGGGTGCTTGTCGGCTGGTGGAAGAGTTGAGGGAGCGGCTGCGCTCTTCGCGGGACGATCACGATGGCGTGGCGTGCGTGCGTTGGGCAAAACTCCGAGATTCCCCTCGGGGAATGATTTATGAAATAACTCGACCATAGGGTTTCGAGGTGGGTGGATTCGGTTTTCACGGAGGAGTTTTTGCCGTTTTCGCTTTAATGCTAACAAGATCGCGCAGGGTGGTTGATGTTGGATACATTTAAGTCGGCATCAATTCGGTTGATGCAGGCTGCAATTATTATCGCCGTGTGTTTGGCATTTACCGAAGTGTTTCGTCCGCCCCGGTTCGTGCGGGCGTTGCGGCGGTGGCGGGGGAAGGCGCGGTTGCGGAAGGAGCTGCACGCGAAGGAGTCCGGGCTGAGCACGGTGGTGTACTGGGACCGCTACCGGCACTTGAGCAAGTCGGAGCTGTTCGCCGTGGCCGGGGAGTTCGGGTGGCATTATCCGGAACAGCGCATCGTGCCCGAGGGGTGGGCGCTCGACTTCGTGCGCTGAACAGCGAAGCGGTGGTGCCCTCCGCCGTCCGGGCAGCTCACCACAGGCCGCGGGACTTGGCCAGACGGCCGACCGCGAGGGCGACCCGCAGGACGAGCGCGTCGCGGGGGTTCGAGGCGGTGCGGCCGGTGATGTCGGCGATGCGGCGCAACCGGTAGCGCACGGTGTTGGGGTGCACGAAGAGTTGCTTGGCGCAGGTCTCCAGGACACCGCCCACCTCCAGGTAGGTGTCGAGGGTGTCCATGAGCGCCGTACCCGCGTCGGACAGCGGCATGACGATCCCCTCGACGAGCTGGCGCTCGGCTTCGGGATCTCCCGCGAGTGCTCGTTCGGGCAGCAGGTCCTCCGCCGGTACCGGGCGAGGGGCCGAGGGCCAGGCCACGACCGCGCGCTGGGCCTGCATCGCGTCGTTGGCCGAATGGCGGGCCTCGGCCAGGCTCGACACGGTCGGTCCGACGACGACGGGGCCCTCGCCGAACGCTTCGGCGATACTGGCCGCCGCCCGATGGCCCGCCCGGTCGTCGGAGGGCTCACCGAGCACGACCACCAGACGCGAGCCCTGCACCCCGAGTAGCACCGGCCGTCCGGCCCGAGCGGCGCGGCTGCGCACCTGGTACACGATGGTCGGCGGGTCGTCCGAGGGAGCGTTGCCGATCAACACCGTCGCTTCCGAGCCGGGCTCCCAGCCGAGCGCGGCTGCTCGTGACAGCAGCGACTCCTCGGCATCCCCACGCACGATGCCGTCGACCACCAGGGCCTCCAGCCGGGCGTCCCAGGCTCCGCGAGCCTCGGCCGCCGCCGCGTAGGAGGTGGCGGCGGCGAAGGCGATCTCCCGGGTGTAGCGCAGGATCGACTCGGTGAGCAGGATGCGCTCGGGCTCGTCCTCGGCCAGACTAGGCAGTCGCTGTTCGAACACGTCGATCGCGGCTCGCACCATGTCCACGGTCTGGCGCAGACTCACCCAGCGCGAGAGGTCCTTCGGTGCCGCTCGGAACGCCTCGGCCGTGAGCCTGATCGCCTCGGTCGGATCCTGCAGCCAGGACACGAAGTTCGACACGCCGGTCTGGGTCACCAGCAGGACACTGGCCCGTTGGTCGGCGGGGAGGCGCTGGAACCAGGGCAGTCGTTGTTGGATCGCCTCGATGCTGGCGTTGGCGAGCTCCCCCGAAGCGCGCTCCAATCGACGCAGGGTCTTGGGGGACACCTGCTCCTGCTCATCGCCGCGCTCGTCCACGTTGCCCGCACTCATGGCTCTAACAGTCGCACGATATCTCGTCGCTGAACGCTCCCGGTGCTCTCCGGCGACACTTCAGGCGTAGACCGACGAGGAGCTCGCCGCTGCCGCCCTAGCCCGATCTCGCCGCGCGTTCGTCGGCGCGTGAGTCGCGCAGTCGTCGCAGGCGGTTGACCAGCGTCGGATGCTGCTCGAGCGCCTCCGGTTCGTCCAGCAGTCGGTTGAGGCGCTGGTAGTACCGGGTCGGCGTCAGCCCGAAGCGTTCCCGGATGTCCCGCTCCTTGACGCCGGCATGGCGCCACCACTGGCTCTCGAAGTCGAGAATGGCGCGGTCCGTGTCGTTCATCCGACAACCCCCTTGTCGCCCTTGCTGCCCGCATGTCTATCAAGTGTCACCGACACTCTACTTGTATGCGCACGTGTGTTCGATAGGCCGTTCGGTCGGGAACCGGCACCGAGACTCGGCCTGTGAGCTGAGGTCGAACCGAGGAAACCGACGGACGATGTTGACATCACCAGCACGCGAAGGGGGCACGATGTGATTTCCTCCCCGGCGCTACGTGGTCCTACGCGTTCGCCGGGAAAGCGGCGGCAGCCTCGTCCTCCAGCACGGGACCGACCACCTCGATCCCGTGCGGCAACAACGCCAGGACGTCCCGGGTACGCACGTTCATGCTCCGTGCGTCCTGGGGGAAGGCCGCGTTCGCACGGGGCAGGGGCATCCCGAAAACCACTCGCTCGACCCCGGCCAGGTACATCGCCGTGGTGCACATCGGGCAGGGCTCGCCACTGGCGAACACCGTCGTACGGTGCAACGCTTCCGTGCCGAGCTCGGTGCCGGCGATGCGCAGGGCGGCCGACTCGGCATGGGCGGTGATATCGCCCGTCGTGGCGACGGTGTTGCCACCCTCGGCGAGCACCGAACCGTCCGCTCCGGTCAGCACGGCCCCGAACGGACGGTTTCCGGACCGAGCGGCTTCCAGGGACAGGGTTATCGCCCGGCGTAGGTGTTTCGCTTCGGTCGGCGCCAGCGCGGACATGGCGGAGTGGCCTCCCGGCGGCTCGTGACGGGTGGTGCGGATCGTGACCGTACCCGCGCGTGCCGGACGGTCACGATCCGTGCGGCTTCAGGACTCCTCGGAACCGGAGGGCTGCGGTGCCGCCGCTCGTACGTCGTCGATGCGGTACTCGCGGCAGGCCTCGCCGACCTTCGCCGAATCCACCTCACCACGCCGGGCCAGTGCCGCGAGCGTGGCGACCACGGTGGATTCGGCGTCGACGAGGAAAACTCGCCGGGCCGCCGGTCGCGTGTCGGAGAACCCGAAGCCGTCGGTGCCGAGACTGACCATCTCCTGGGGAACCCACGGCTGGATCAGGTCGGGCACCGCCCGCATCCAGTCGCTGACCGCTACCACCGGTCCGTCGGACTGCCCCAACGCGCGGGTGACGTACGGAGTACGAGGCTCCTCCTCGGGGTTCAGCAGGTTGTACTGATCGACGGTCTCGGCCTCGCGGCGAAGCTCCGTCCACGAGGTCGCCGACCACACGTCGGCCCGCACTCCCCACTCCTCGGCGAGCAGTTCCTGCGCCCGCAAGGCTTCGGGCATGGTCACGCCGGAGGTGAGGATCTGCGCGCCGGGCCCGGAGCGGTCCTGAGCCTGCCGATAGCGGTACAGCCCGCGCAGGAGCGCGTCCACGTCCAGGTCATCCGGCTCTGCCGGCTGCTGGTAGGGCTCGTTGTAGACGGTGAGGTAGTAGCAGACGTTCTCGGCGTTCTCGCCGTACATCCGTCGCAGCCCGTCCCGGACGATGTGGGCCACCTCGAAGGCCCACGCCGGATCGTAGGCGACCACGGCCGGGTTCGTGGCGGCGATCAGCTGCGAATGCCCGTCGGCGTGCTGCAACCCCTCACCGACCAGGGTCGTGCGCCCCGCCGTCGCGCCCAGCAGGAAACCACGCGTCATCTGGTCGCCCGCGGCCCACAGGTCGTCGGCCGTGCGCTGGAACCCGAACATCGAGTAGAAGACGTAGACCGGGATCATCGGCTCGCCGTGGGTGGCGTAACTGGTGCCCGCCGCGATGAACGAGGCGGTCGACCCCGCCTCGTTGATGCCCTCGTGCAGGATCTGCCCCTGCTCGCTCTCCCGGTAGGCGAGCATGAGCTGGTAGTCCACCGGCGTGTAGGACTGGCCGAGCGGGTTGTAGATCTTCTGGGACGGAAACATCGAGTCCATCCCGAAGGTACGGGCCTCGTCCGGGATGATCGGCACCAGCCGAGGACCTATCTCGGCGTCCTTGGTCAGCTCCTTGAGCAGTCGGACGAAGGCCATCGTGGTGGCCACCTCCTGCTTGCCCGAGCCGCGTCGGATGACGTCGTAGACCTTGTCGCCCGGCAGGACCAGCGGCTTGGACCTGACCCGCCGCTCGGGGAGGTACCCACCGAGCTGCTGACGCCGTTGCTGCATGTACTGGATCTCGTCGGCGTCCTGGCCGGGGTGGTAGTAGGGCGGCAGGTACGGGTCGCGGTCGAGCTGCTCGTCGGAGAGCGGGATCCGCAGACTGTCCCGGAACAACTTCAGATCGTCCAGGGTCAGTTTTTTCATCTGGTGCGTGGCGTTGCGGCCCTCGAAATGGGCGCCCAACCCATAGCCCTTGATCGTCTTGGCCAGGATCACCGTGGGTTGACCGTTGTGCTCCATGGCCGCCTTGTAGGCGGCGTAGAGCTTGCGGTAGTCGTGACCGCCCCGGCGCAGACCCCAGATCTCGTCGTCGGTGTAGTTCCGGACCATGTCCCTGGTTCGGGGGTCCCTGCCGAAGAAGTGCTCCCGGACGAAGGCGCCGTCGTTGGCCTTGTAGGTCTGGTAGTCCCCGTCCGGGGTGGTGTTCATCAGGTTGACCAGCGCGCCGTCCCGGTCGGCGTGCAGCAGCGCGTCCCACTCGCGTCCCCACACCACCTTGATCACGTTCCAGCCCGCGCCCCGGAAGAACGACTCCAGCTCCTGGATGATCTTGCCGTTGCCCCGCACCGGACCGTCCAGCTGCTGGAGGTTGCAGTTGACCACGAAGGTGAGGTTGTCCAGCTCCTCGTTGGCCGCGACCTGCAGCAGCCCCCGCGACTCCGGTTCGTTCATCTCGCCGTCGCCGAGGAACGCCCAGACGTGTTGTTGGCTGGTGTCCTTGATCCCGCGGTCCCGCAGGTAGCGGTTGAACCGGGCCTGCATGATCGCGTTCATGGGGCCGAGTCCCATGGTGACGGTGGGAAACTCCCAGAAGTTCGGCATCAGGCGGGGGTGCGGGTAGGAGGGCAGGCCCCCGCCGGGACCGGCGTGCGAGTACTCCTGGCGGAAACCGTCGAGCTGGTCGGCACCGATCCGCCCCTCGAGGAAGGCCCGGGCGTAGATGCCGGGGGAGGCGTGGCCCTGGATGTAGAGGTGATCACCTCCCCCGGGATGGTCCTTGCCGCGGAAGAACCAGTTGAACCCGACCTCGTACATGCTCGCCGATGACGCGAAGGAGGAGATGTGACCGCCGACGCCGATGTCCGGACGCTGCGCGCGGTGCACCATGACCGCCGCGTTCCACCGCATCCACGCCCGGTAGCGGCGTTCGCTCTCCTCGTCGCCGGGGAACCACGGTTCCCGCTCGGTGGGGATCGAGTTGACGTAGTCGGTGCTGGTCAGCGAGGGGACGCCGACACCGGCTTCGCGTGAGCGCTGCAATAGCCGCAGCATCAGGTAGCGGGCACGCTGCTGGCCGTTGGCCGACAGCACGGAGTTGAACGAATCCAACCACTCCTCGGTCTCCTCCGGATCGATGTCCGGCAGGTGCGAGGCCAGCCCGTCCCGAATGACCCGCACGCGCTGGGGGGAGATGCTCGGCTGGCCGTCATGCTGGGACACGGGACACTCCTCGACGATGTCGTGGGCGTTGTAACCGGGTCGTGGCACCCGGTGACCTCATCGTCCCCCATCTTGGTCAGTAACGCGCGTATCGTCATCGTCCCCGACGGGTGTGTCGGAATTCGTGCCCGCGCTCCGGAGCGGACGCCGGTGAACTCACACCTCACTCGGGTGTGTGAGGTGCCTACGCTGGCCGGTTGCAGGGGTGGGCGTCTACAGTCGGTTCCCAACGTGCCGCCACGGTGTGTTTTGGCCGTGCGGGTTGCGTCGGCGGTGGGCCACGGTGTTCGCTGTCGACCAAAGCGTGCAAACCAGGATGTGTGCGGGGCCGGGAGGGTCGCCGTACCGGTGTAGTTGGAGGAGTGAAAAGACCGTGGTCGCCGCGGAAGACGCCGGCAAGTCTGAAGTCGACGTCGCCGAGAGGCTCGATATCGAGCCGGACATGGTGGTTCAGGAGCTTGGCTGGGATGAGGACGTCGATGACGCCCTCCGGGCCTCGGTCGAGCAGCGCTGTGGAAGCGAGTTGCTCGACGAGGAAGCCGATGAGGTGGTCGACGTGGTGCTGCTGTGGTGGCGCGACGACGATGGTGATCTCACGGACGCGCTCCTCGATGCCATGGCCCCCATGGCCGACGACGGGGTCATCTGGGTGCTGACTCCCAAAACCGGTCGCGAGGGCTACGTCGAGCCCAGTGACATCGCCGAGGCCGCATCGACATCCAATTTGGCGCAGACGTCCAACGTCAATCTCGACGGTTGGACGGGAACGCGTCTGGGGTCGCGTAAGACGAAGTCCAAACGGTGATCGGCAGGGCATCGGTAACGCCGGTGCCCTCATACCGGCTTGATCGGTGTAGGTTCGACGGTGACAGGCTCACGCCGAACAGAAGGGTGCGTGCCCATGACGGTCGAGGTCGGTGCCGAAGCACCGGACTTCACGCTGCCGGACTACAACAAGGAGCAGGTTTCGCTGTCGTCCTTCCGGGGCGACAAGAACGTGCTGCTGGTGTTCTACCCGTTCGCCTTCAGTGGTGTCTGCCAGGGCGAGTTGTGCCAGGTACGTGATGAGCTGGACGACTTCCAGAACGACCAGGTTCAGGTGCTCGGCGTTTCGGTGGACTCCCCGTTCGCGCTGAAGGCGTGGGCGGAGCAGCAGGGCTACACGTTCCCGCTGCTGTCGGACTTCTGGCCGCACGGTGAGGCCGCCAAGGCCTACGGCGTGTTCAACGAGCAGGCCGGGATGGCCCTTCGCGGGACCTTCCTCATCGACACCGCGGGCAAGGTGCGCTTCGCCGAGGTGAACCAGCCTGGCGAGCCCCGTGACCAGGCGGCTTGGAAGAAGGCCCTCGCAGAGGTGTCCGCGTAACGGCTGGTGGTGGTCGACCGGTACAGTAGTGTCCCGGTCGACCACGACTGTCGGGCGCATAGCTCAGCGGAAGAGCACTCGCCTTACAAGCGAGGGGTCGCTGGTTCGAGCCCAGCTGCGCCCACCCTCTCCCACCTGGGGAAATACTCGGGGAAAACACGGTCTCGACGCGCGGGTGAATCAGCGCGGTCGATCGACCAGGGCAGTGACGTCCGGCCAGTAGGCCGAGAAGGCCCTGACCCTCCTGCTGAATCAGGTGGACGAGCGGCCGAACCCGCACGAGCGCGACTGTTCAGCAGCTGCTGACGCGGTACTTGGACAAGTACTTCGACCTCGAGGGTTGCGTCTACCCGGCCACCCGGGATCTCGGCATCGAGCAGCCGGTGGTGGTCGGTGGGCGCTTGGTCACCTTCTGGGAGTCGGTGTCCGACGAGGAGGAATTCGTCCCGCTGGAGGAAGTCGCCCGGCTGATCCGGTGGTTGCCCGAGCTCGCCCGTTCGCGCGTGCCGAGCACCGGCCGCGGCTGGCCCATGCGACGCACCCGCGCTGATCGACCTCGACGGTTTTGCGATCGGACCGCGTGAGCGGGACCTGGTGCGGACCACGATGTACTACGAACAGTTCGGCTCGGCACACCGAGCAGGAATACCGGAGCTTCGTTCGCTCCCCAGCGTTCAGTCGGTGCCACGCCCGTGCAGCGACCCCAGTCCAATTCACCAGTACCCACGCCAGCACACCCGTAGCCGGCAGCAGAGCCGGGATGAGCGCGATCCCGCCGGGGTAGCAAGCTGCCTCAGACGTCGTGCACCGCGCCGCAGGGCTTGTCGATCATCGAGCACGGGCGCATTGTGCCTGGACGGACCGCATCAGCGGGCCGTATCGGTCGAATCACCGTCGTAGCTGCGAAACCCGCCGATTACCTTCGCCGCCGCCGAGAAAGCCGATGCCGCCGCACAGCAGGCCAAAGCGAAAGCCAGCACCCCGATCGCCCACGCCCCCGACGATCCGGCCGCCGCGCACGCGGCCAACAAGCAGGCAGAAGCCAACGCCAACGCCGCCGCGCAGGCCAGCCAGAACGCGGAAGAAGCTTGGGCCCGCGTCGACGACATCCGCCGCAAGGCCAAGGACCTGCAGGACCGGTGGGAAGACGACGCCCGGACTGTCAAGAGCAAGCTCAACGACGCCACCAGCGTCGCACCGGGCTTCTGGGACGCCGTCGGCGACACGTTCTCCGACATGGGCAACTGGGTCGTCGACCACCTCGGCGAGATCGGCGACGGAGCCGGCATGATCGCCGCGGTCGCCGGAACGCTGTCGTTCATCCCCGGCGTCAACTTCATTACGGGACCGATCATCCTCGTCACCGGCGGAGTCGCCCTGGCGGCCCACGGCAGTGAAATGGCCGTCGAGGATAAGTGGACCAGTCTGAACGCCTGGGTCGGCCTGGGCACCGACGCACTCGGCATGCTCCCGGTCGTGGGGCCGAGGGCCAAGGGCGGAACTGCTGCTACGGAGGCACTGCACGTGGCCGACGGACTGGTCGACGCCGGTCGAGTGGGTGCCAAGACTTTCGCCGACGAGGCGTCGAACGCGGTGACCAAGATGGCAGAGCCCGCTGATGTGGCCAAGGCTTTTGGAAACAAGGTAGCTAGCACTACCGAGGGAGCCGACACGGTCGCGAAGGTGGAATCAGGGCACTTTCAACGTGGGCACTCAGGTCCCGGTCGCTGCCGACCTGGCGATCGGAAACGAAACCACGGGAAACATCAAGGACGGGACGGGGTACGCCGCCCTGGGAGGCACAGGGGCTCAAACTTACGGTGACTGGCGGAGAAACATGAGACCGATTGGCGAGATGGGCGGATCCATCGCGAACTTCGCGAAAGCACTAGGGTAAGAGACGACCATGAGTTCCACGGAAACAACAGACGCATCCGATCATTTTCCGCTTGCTTCCTCGCTGCACTCGGGGGTCGAATCGATTGATCTTGCGGGGAGCTCGCAGGAACGAGCTGAGAAGCTGCTGGAATCGTTGCAACGCAACATGCCTGGATTGAGTGGCGAACAGCTCCTGCGCGTCATCATGGCCAATGAGCACTCGGGGCGGCGGATGGCCGAGGAAGGTGTGATCTACGCGGCCAACTTCGTCGGTCGCTCCGCACAAGATCCCACGGCGGCCACTACGGCACAGTTCACAGTATTGGTCCGTCACGCGGAGCTGAAAGCCTCCCAGCCGCTTACGGTGCTGGCCGAGGAGCTCCGCGGACAAACAGGGCGGGAAGTCGACTTCGTGGACCTGACCGTCGGTCGCTGCCTTGCCGTCGTCCAAGAGGATCAGGCCGAGCTGGAGGTCAACCTCACCGGTGCGGAGTCACAGGAAACTCGTCGCAGCCGCCAGTTCCAGCTCATCGTGCCAATGGCCAACCGTAATCAGTTGGCCATCTTCGCCCTGGCCACCGAATTCCTGTGGGACTGGGACGACTACGGCGCCATGATGGCCGAAATCTGCCAAACCATCTCCTGGAGCGAGACGCAGCGCCGCTCGATCGCCTCCAAACTGGAAGGACTGTGACAACAGTGGGTGCCAGGTGACTCATGCATGATATTTTACTACATGTTCATCGCGGTTTTCGGAGTTTTTGTCGTCGTTTTCCTGTCCGTCGGAATTTTTGCCATAGCTCAGAATCGACTTCAGCCGCTTGAAAAGCGCCTGGATCGGGCTCGCCGGGACTTGCTGAAGAAGGAAACGAAAGCGGGCGCGTCGGAGTTGCGTTCCGGCGCGTACTCGAAGGTGACCCCGGAGATGCTGCGCGATATCGCAAATTCCGAAGGGTTCTGTTTCGTGGACGAGCTCGAGCGCTCTCTCAACTTTCAGAGATCAGTCGTGCAGTCCGGTGGCGAAAAATCGGGAACCCTTCAGGGCAGTCGCAACGACATGGACAGGGCTCTCGGCTATAAGCGACACCAAGAGCATCTGGAGAATACCCTGAGCGAAGCGGCCGATGCGGCTGACCTGACCCTGCGTCGCGACGAGCTGGGGGCCTTGCCGAAGGCGGAGATCCTACGCACCGCTCAGGAGCACGGCTGGGCGTTTCGGGATGAGGAGATCACAGGCAACGAGTGGCGTCTGCTGTTCCGGCGGGAGAATCCTCGGGGCGAGGTGCGGGGGCCGGTGGCGACGTGACTGGGCAGGAGCGCTCGCCGGAGGCGGAGTTCCTGGCTCGGCTCGACGGACTGACCACCGACATCTCGGGAACGGCTCGGGTTTCGCTGGCGGAGATGCCCGGCCGGATGTCGCTGTCCCGCTACCGCGAGCTCGCCGCCACTCGCGGGGGGACCGTGGAGGGGATCTCACGCAGCGGGGGCTCGCTCCACTTCCAGGTCAAGCGCGCCAGGACGTCCGCAACGACACAGCGGCTCGGCCCGGAGTTCCTCAGCGGCCCCAGTCTCACCGAACTGCGCGACAGTCCCCCGGCGCGGGAAGAAGCGGCGCGGGTGCTGCGCGAGACCAGCGTGGACGTCCTCTCCGACGCGGTTCTCGACGCGGTGCGTGGTCGCCATCTCGCCTGGCGGCGCAAGGTCGTGCGGTTCGGTTGGCTCAGTGCGTTACCCGCGGTGTTCGCGTTCACCGGCTTCCTCGCCCCCGACCTGTGGCGCGATGGCCACACCGGCGCCGGAAACGTTCTCGCGATCGCGTCACTGGTGTCGGTCGTGCTCTTCGCGGTCTTGCTCCCGCTTCCCATCCGATTCGAGAAGTCCCGCAAGGCCGCCATCGGCGACTACAAGTCAGCCTACGAACGAGTCGTCTCCGCGGCACTCGTTCCCAGCGGCCGCTCGCGCGAATGACTCTGGCGCTGTCGTAGCCCCCCTCAGCAGACGCTTCATCGGTGCAGAGCCGAGGCCATGAGGTTGTCGGCCAGTCCGGAGGCGGCCTGTCGGTCGAGCGGGGCATGGCCGAGCAGGAGTCGGTACCACAGGACCCCGTATGCCTGGTCGACCGGAACGCCCAGGTCGACATCGGCGGCGATCTCGCCGCGCTGTTGCCCGCGCTCCAGGAGTTCGCGCAACTCCTCGCGCCGTGTCGCGGTGAAGTCCGCGACGGCTTCGGTCAGGTAGGAGCCCTGCTGGGCACCGGCCATGATCCGACGCAACATCCGCTGGTTGGCCGACTGCGCTGCTCCTGCGAAAGTATCGGCCAGGAACGTGGTCAGGTCCTCGTGCACCGTTCCGGTGTCGGGCACGCGGGCACGCGTGTGGGCTCGCCGGTTCATCGCCTCGGCCACGACGGCCCCTTTCGAGGGCCACCAGCGGTAGAGCGTTTGCTTACCGACTCCAGCGGCCTGGGCGATCGCCTCCATCGTGAGGTGCCGACCATCGCGCACCAAGCCCGTGCAGGCATTGAGGATCGTCTCGCGCGCAGCCTCGTCGCGCCGGTGAATATCGACGATACCGCCGCCGGCGGCATCGTCCTGACGACGTCCGGAGGACTCGTCCCACCGGGGCGCCGACGTGCCGGCCTGACCGCCCACTCCTTTACTCGTCACGTGCTCGGTCAGACCCGACAAATCCACACCGGCTGGCTCGAGAACGACCACGACCGGATCGGTTACGCGCCACACGCCCGGGGCGGTCATCGGCTCCCGCCCTCGCAGCTCGTCTACCGGCTGGCCGTGGGCTACGGAACTCGACGCGGACTCCGCACTCGCCGAGGGCACTGACCCCGGCTGTCGGTGCTGGTTCCCGCCCAGTTCGCGCGCTCGCCACAAGAAGCGCCTGCCGCGTCCGAGCGTCCGGTCGGTGCTGCGCGGCGTTCGGGCTGCTTCGATGAACCCGTACGGCCGGATCCGCAACGCCACGTTTCCGGTGACGTATCAGCGTTCGGCGTTCTTGCGGAGCTCCGTTTCGGCGACGGCGACTCGGGCGGCCTTGTCGGGCGGCGGCGCCACGGTCACTCCGGCGTCGGTGAGGAGGCGGAGGTCGAGGGACCACTGGTGTGCCGAGCGTCGTTCCCACAGAGCGAAGGCGCTCCGCACGTGTTCGGAGGCCTTCTCCTCGGACATGCCTGTCACCGCTCGCAGGTGTGCGAACGCGTGCTCGGCGTGACCGCGGACCCGGGCCAGCCCGAAGTGGGTGACCCGGTGGCAGTCGGTGCACAGGCAGATGAGGCGCCGCAACGCCTGTACTCGCTCCCGTTCGTCATAGTCCCACCGCTCGTGGACTTCCATCCAGAACCTGCTCGCACGGTCCTCCGCGCGGTCGCAGACCTCGCAGCGCTGCCCTGCTCGGCGCGTGACCACGCGACGCAGCCGTTCCCAGTCCTTGCCGGCGACGCAGGAACGCACGTTGGTGAACCAGCACGACGAGGGAACCGGATCGACGAAGAGCCCGGAACCGAACGAACGGTCCTCCCCGGGCAGCGGATCGGGGACGTCGGGAAGCGCCTCCCAGCGTCGCAGAGCGGTCATCCCCGGACGCGGGGCGTACCAGCGTTTCTCGGCAGGGTCCCATCGCGCTCCGTGACGCTTGGCCTCGTCCTTCTCGTGGAAGGACACGTCCAGCCAGGTTCGTCGGGTCATGATCCTCCTTCTCCCGCCGACCATGAGGAAATCACAGTTCCGCGGTGTTGTGGGACGAGCCGTCGTGATCACACCGGGTAACGCTTTCGCCGTGATTTTCCCGGTGCACCGCCCCGCGGTTACGGTCGGATCATGAACCCTTCCCCCGTGACATGGGCCGACGGTGCGCTCGCGGCCTTCGACGTGGAATCCACCGGGGTGGACACCGACAACGACCGGGTGGTGACGGCCACGGTGATCTCCATCGAGCCCGGCAGCCGGCCCGTGGTCCGGAGCTGGCTGGCCGATCCCGGTATGGAGATCCCGGAGCAGGCCACCGAGGTGCACGGCATCAGCACCGAGCACGCTCGCGAGCACGGTCGGGACGCGTCCACCGTCGTGGCCGAGATCGCCGAGGTGCTGGCCGAGGTGTGGACGGGGACGAGTCCGTTGTGCGCCTTCAACGCCAGTTTCGACCTGTCGTTGCTGTCCGCCGAACTCCGCCGTCACCACCAGCGGCCGCTGGACATCACCGGCCCGGTGGTCGATCCCATGTGCATCGACAAGCAGGTGGACCGCTTCCGCAAGGGCAAACGCACGCTCGGCGCACTGTGCGAGCACCATCGCGTGCGCCTCGACGACGCTCACAGCTCCGCTGGTGACTCGCTGGCCTGCGCTCGGCTGGCGTGGCGACTGGCCAAGGACTACCCCGAGCAGATCGGTACCGTCGATCCGGGCGAACTGCACGAGCAACAGCGGGGCTGGTACCGCACGCAGCAACTCGGTTTCGCCGACTACCTCGATCGCCTGGCCACGGGGAAGGACGATCAGCACGAGGTCGAACAACTTCGCCGACGGGCCACCGACGTGCGTTCGGCCGCCGACGACTGGCCACTGCGCACCACCGCCTCGGAGCTCGCCTTCGACTGACGACGGCCGGCGGATCCGAACTCCGGAGGGAAGTGAGTGCGCGGCTACCCTCCTCCAGCACGGTCGTCGCTCGGTGGCGGCGGAAAAACCTGCCGACACGCGTGCGTCGGCGGGTGCTTGACGCCGGGGTCGGCGGACCGGCCGCTTTAGCGTCGGTGTATGGACTTTCGCGATGAGCTCCGAGTCGGAGAGCACACCTACAGCGTCCGGGCCGGCACCTCGGACTGCGCGGACCAACCCGCGTCGGTGGCGGTGGAGTTCACCGGCGCCGACGCCGACGGCCGGATCGTTGCCGAAGGCAACCTGTTGATGGCCGTGGAGGGCTTCGCTGATGCGGTGGCTTTCCTGACGCGCACTCTCGACGGTGCGGCCGCTCTGCACGGTGTTCGACCGACGGGCCTGAATACCGCGCGTGCTCGCTCGCGGCCCGCCAACGCGGGGCAGCCGTGGACCGAAGAACTTGACGAACGTCTGCGACAGCGCTGGATGGCCGCCGCGGAGACCTCCGGTGGTGAGCTGCTGGCCGAGCTGGCTCGGGACTTCGCCCGCACCCGGGGATCGATTCGTGCTCGGGTCGCCTACCTGGGATGCGACCCCGATGTGCCCGGGCGTGCCCGGACTACCGCGGATCAGCCTTGAAGCACGCGGAAACGAATGCCCGCTTCGGGGCGGGCGCACCCGTATTCGACGGTGCGGCGGTGGGAATTCGTCAGGAGTCCGGCAATTCGTGGCCAGCCATGACGAAAATTCGTATTACGGCGTGCCGAAACGATTGTTTGGAGGAAGCGCATTTCGGGATGCGAGTGTTGGACGGCACACGCTTATTGAACATCACCGAAAAAGGGGATAACGTCATGTGGCGAGAAGGGGAGTAGCCTGCAATCTCCTGCGTCGACACACTGGTGCCTGGTGGTACCCGGCCGGGAAGCCCTGTAATGGGTGGGCAAGACCTTCGACCAGGCCTACTACGCCGGGTCGAAGCGTCGTGTCTTCGTCTCCGGCGGCGACCGAAGGGCGACTCCAGTGCTGACCAGCATCGCGGTGAGTTCGACGGCGATTTTCGTCGCCGAACTCGGCGACAAGTCCCAGTTGATGGCGATGACCTTCGCCACCCGGTACCGGGCCTGGCAGGTGCTGCTCGGAATTACCGCGGCGACGACGGTCGTCCATGCGGGTTCGGTCGCGCTCGGTCTGGGAATGGGCAACCTGATACCCGCCGGGTGGGTCGGCCTGGTCGCGGGAGTGGCCTTTTTGGGATTCGCGGCCTGGACCGCTCGGGGGGACCGGCTCACGGACACGGAAAGGAACCGGGCCGCCCGGAGCACGGGTTCGGCCGTGCTGGCGGTGACGGCCGCCTTCTTTCTCGCCGAGCTGGGTGACAAGACGATGCTGGCGACCATCACCCTGGCCACCCAGCACGGGTGGTTGGGTACCTGGATCGGCTCCACCGTGGGCATGGTGCTGGCGGATGCTCTGGCGATCGGGGTCGGGCTGCTGTTCGGCAAGCATCTGCCGGAACGTCTCGTTCGCTACGGTGCCGCGTTTTTGTTCGCCGTGTTCGGTGTCTGGATGACGGTGGACGCGGTGCTGACGTTGGTGTGAGTTCGCTCGGCGGGGAGGTCGTGCGGGCACAGGAGGTCCTTGAGCGTCACCGCACGGCCGGATGATGTGCTGGAGACGTAGTTGGACCGCCACTAGTGCCCGCGATCGGAGAGACGATGAAGATCACCGGCTTGCAGACCTACCAGGTGCCGCCTCGCTGGCTGTTCCTGCGTGTCGAGACCGACGAGGGGGTGGTCGGCTGGGGCGAACCGGTCGTCGAGGGCCGTGCCGAGACCGTGCGGGCCGCGGTCGACGAGCTGGCCGACTACCTGATCGGCCAGGACCCGAGCCGGATCGAGGACCACTGGCAGGTTCTGAGCAAGGGTGGTTTCTATCGGGGCGGCCCGGTGCTGTCCAGCGCCGTGGCCGGTATCGATCAGGCGCTCTGGGACATCAAGGGCAAGGTTCACGGTGTACCGGTGCACGACCTGCTCGGCGGGCCGGTGCGGGACCGGATGAGGGTGTATTCCTGGATCGCCGGGGACGAACCGACGGCTGCCGCCGAACACGCCGCCCAGCGGGTGGACAGCGGCTTCACCGCGATGAAGATGAACGCCACCGGTCGGACGCGGGGACTGGAGAGCCACCGTGAGATCCGGGAGGCGGCCGAGCGGGTCGGCGCCGTGCGGGAGGCGATCGGTACCGACAACGATGTGGCGATCGACTTCCACGGGCGCGTGTCGCCCGCCGTGGCCAGGCAGCTGCTCCGGGAACTGGAGCCGTTGCACCCGATGTTCGTGGAGGAACCGGTGGTCCCGGAACTGTCCTTCGAGCTGGCGCGCCTCGGCGAGTTCACCACGATCCCCATCGCCACGGGGGAGCGCCTGTACTCGCGGTGGGACTTCCGGGAGGTGTTGGCCGGTGGCGTGGCCGTGGCCCAACCCGATCTCTCGCACGCCGGGGGAATCTCGGAGTGCCGACGGATCGCCTCGCTGGCCGAGATGTACGGGGTGAGCCTGGCGCCGCACTGCCCGCTCGGTCCGATCGCGCTGGCCGCGTCCCTGCAGGTCGACTTCGCCAGTCCGAACGCGGTCATCCAGGAAACCAGCCTGGGCATTCACTACAACAAGGGATCGGACGTGCTCGACTACCTCGTCGACACCTCGGTCTTCGACTACACCGGCGGTTTCGTCGAGCGCCTCACCGGTCCCGGCCTGGGGATCGAGATCGACGAGCAGGCCGTGCGGCGGGCTTCCGAGCAGGCCCACCGGTGGCGCAACCCGGTGTGGCGCAACGCCGACGGCTCCTTCGCCGAGTGGTGAGCCGCTACGGTCGTTCGCGCGACTACAGTGTTCACGGAAGCGTGATTCACTTCCGAGAAGGGGCGCCATGACGTGGATGCTCTATGGAGCCAGCGGCTACACCGGCAGGCTCGTCGCCGAGCTGGCCGCTCGGCGCGGCCAGCGGCCGGTCCTGGCCGGTCGTGATGCCGAGAAGGTGGCGAGCATCGCCATTCCGCTGGGTCTGGAGTACCGGACTTTCGACCTGGACCCCCGGGCGGTGGCCGCCGCGTTGGAGGACGTCGACGTCGTGGCGCACTGTGCCGGTCCGTTCTCGGCGACCTCGGCACCGATGGTCGACGGCTGCCTGCGTGCCGGTGCGCACTACGTGGACATCACCGGTGAGGTCGACGTGTTCGAGTCGGTCTTCGGCCGCCACGACCAAGCCCTGAACGCGGGTGTGACCCTGTTGCCCGGTGCGGGTTTCGACGTGGTGCCGACCGACTGCCTCGCGGCGCTGGCCGCGGCCGAGTTGCCGACGGCCACCCGCCTCGATTTGGCTTTCCGGGTCGGAGGCGGAATCAGTCCCGGGACCCTGAAGAGCGCGTGGGAGGGGATGGGCCTCGGGGGCCGGGTTCGCGTCGACGGGCACCTCCGGAACATTCCCGTCGCGGAGCGGGGCCGGGAGGTTCCTTTCCCCTCGGGGCGCTGCCGCGTGACCTCGCTGCCGTGGGGCGATCTCAGCACCGCCTATCGCAGCACCGGCATCGGAACCATCACGACGTTCGCCCGACTGCCCGGTCTGGACCGGGTCGGAACGCGGTCCTCCGGCTGGGCGCGCACGGTGCTGGGACGTCCCCTGCCCCAGCGCATCGGCAAGGCAGCGATCGGTGCGCTGGTTCGGGGGCCGGGGCGACGGAGCCGCTCCGACAGTTGGGTCGAGGTTTTCGCGGAGGTCGGGGATCCCGCGGGTCGAACGGTGCGCACCGCGCTCGTCGGACCCGACACCTACGACTTCACCGCCGACTCGGTGCTGCGTACTGTCGAGGCCTTGCTGGCCGGAGCGGCCACACCGGGGACGCACACTCCTTCGACCGCGTTCGGTGCCGACTTCGTCCGGCGCATGCACGGCGTCGAGATCGTCGAGCCCCACCACGGCTGAGGCAGCATCGGCCGGCGAGATGGGTCGTGGTCAGCGCGACCGGCTTCGTCGTCATCCGGACGAGAAGTCCTCAGTTCCGTGCTCCGGTGGGGAGCGTCGCCCGCACTCGATAACCCCCGTCGGAGAGGGGGCCGGCCGTGATGTCCCCGCTGACGAGCCCGATCCGTTCGCGCAGGCCGTCGAGTCCGTGGCCGCTGCTGGGCAGGGTTCGCTCGAACCCGTCGGCCGGGCGGGTGTTGGTGACCTCCACGCGCAGCCGCCCCGCTTCGTGCTTGATCAGCGCCTCGGCCTTTGAACCGCCCGCGTGCTTGTGCACGTTCGTCAGCGCTTCCTGCACAACCCGATATGCCGCGCGTTCGACCTGCTCCGACATCGGTTCGGGATCACCCTCGATGCTCAGCCCCACGTTCAGACCGGCCTCCCGCGATGCTTCGACCAGGGCCGGAATCCGTTCCACCTTCGGGGGTGAGGAAGAGGAACCAACCCTGGGCCCGCTCGCGTCGTGGGAGTGCAGCACTCCGAGCATCTGCCGGAGCTCCTGCATCGCCTGCTGCCCGACCCCCTCGATGACGCCGGCCGCCCGGGCCGCCTGCTCCCGGTCCTTGTGCACCACGGTCCGCAGCGCTCCGGCGTGCATCACGACCAGGCTCACCTGGTGCGCGACGACGTCGTGCATTTCCCGGGCGATGCGGGTGCGCTCCTCGCCCCGTGCGCGCTCCGCGATCAGGGCCTGCTCGCGCTCGGCACGCTCGGCGCGGTCGACCAGTCCCGTGAGATAGTCCCGTCGAGTGCGGGCGTACAACCCCGTGACCAGCGGAAGCAGCCACATGACTCCCAGCAGCACGACGATCTGAAACAAGCCCGACAGACCGTCGGCCTCGTTGGCATTCGTGTAGAACAGCAGGGCGATCATGTTCAGACCCGCGAAGCCCCACATCAGTCGGCGGTCGTGGCAGTAGGAGCCGAGGGCGTAGAGCGCGACCTGTGCGCCGAAATTGGACATACCCGTGAACATCGCGGCGGTGCTCACCACGAGCACGGCGACCGGGTAGTACCTCCGCGCCAGCAGCGCCAGGGGCGCCGTCGCAGCGACCACCACGCCCCACGGGAGCGGAAGCACGGCGCTGGCCGGGTTCTTGACCTCGGACAGCACCTGTGCCCACAGCACCAGCAGGGTCAGCACGACATCGGTCGCCCAGGCGGGCCACCAGGCCCGAATCCGTCCGAGCATCGACCCGGGCTCGTTTCGCCCTCCGGTCACGGCCTGCCGGTCGTGTCGCTCGTGATCGTCCGTTCGCGGGGTACGCACCGGCAACATCTTGTGTCACCCGTCAGCGGGGAGGGACGCAGGGGTGGGCCCACGGTCGTAGGCTCGCGGTAGGAGGGAGACCTCCGGGCCGCTGTCCGCCTCCTGCGCGGGTGCTACCGCAGATCACGACCTGTGGTCGATGCCGGTGCAGCCCTCCTCCGCCTACCTTGCGGTGGTGTCTGTCCATCAGGAGAACTCCGCCCCCGCGAGCTCTCGCGGTACCCCCGACCCCCACGCCGAGAGCTCTCGGAAATCCCGGCTGATCGGCGTTGACCTGGCACGGGGACTGGCCGTGCTCGGCATGTTCATCGCCCACATCGGGCCACTCCGGTTCGATCCGCACGCCGGTGGAGCGGCCGGGGTCCTGGCGACCCTCGGCGAAGGACACGCCTCGATCCTCTTCGCCACCCTGGCCGGAGTGTCCCTGGCGCTGCTCACCGGGGGAAGCGTCCCGCACGCGGGGCCGGACCTGCGAAGCGACCGGGTCCGGATCGCGGTGCGCGCCGTGCTCCTGTTCGTCCTCGGCATGGCCCTGACCCAGCTCGGAACGCCGATGATGGTGATCCTGTCCTTCTACGGCCTGTACTTCCTGCTCGCGCTGCCGGTGTTGCGACTTCGCCCGGTCGCGCTCGCGGTGATCGCCGCCGCGTGGGCGATCGCCAGCCCGCTGATCTCCTTCGTCGTCCGCATGCCCCTGAACACGAAGATCATCGGCGGCACGATCTCGTTCGGGGACCTCACGACGTTGCCGGAGGCCGGTTCCGCCGCACTGCGCCTGGTGCTGACCGGCGCCTACCCGGTGCTGACGTGGATGCCGTTCGTCCTCGCGGGCCTGGCGATCGGACGGCTCGACCTGCGCTCGACCGTCGTCCGGACGCGGATGTTGGGCACCGGTGTCGGCCTGGCGGTCCTCGGCTACGGTGGTTCCTGGCTCGCGCTGCACGTCTTCGGCGGTCTTCGTGCCCTGGAGCCGACGCTGGCCCGGCTGCGACCGCTGGCCGCGAAGATGGGCAGCTCCCCGCTCGAACTCGTGCAGGAGTCGAACTTCGGGGTGGTTCCCGCGAACAACCTCGCGAACCTGCTGCTCTCGGCACCCCATTCCGGTACCCCGTTCGAGATCGTGGGCTCAGCCGGGTGCGCGATCGCCGTGCTCGCGCTGTGCCTGTTCGTGGGACAACGGCTGCGTGGCGTGCTCGCCCCGTTGGCGGCCGTCGGCGCACTCGCGTTGACCGCCTACACCCTGCAGGGGGTCGCGATGAAGTTCGTGCTCACCGACGCCGCCGTTCCCCACTTCGGGGAGCACCCGTGGCTGCCGCTGACCGGGTTCGCGCTGGTGACCCTGGTCTGTTGCTGGTCGTGGCGGGAGCTGTTCGGCCGTGGCCCGCTGGAGTGGATCCTGCACGGGGCCTCGGTCGGGGGCTCGCGCGTTCTCGTGCGGAGCCGCTCCTGAGGAAGCGGAGCAGCGCCGGGCGGGGATCAGCCCAGACCGGTGCGGAGGTCGGTCAGGAGATCGTCGAGGACGGTCTCCTCCTCGACGGCGCGGCCGGCGCTGGCCATGAGCTCCGGGAGGTCCGGGTCCCACGGCGCCTCGGTCGCCTCCCCGGTCAGCACCGGTAGGTCCAGCCGCTCGGCCGAGGCGCGGTTGACCGCCTCGCGGTAGTCGTTCGCCGACATGCGCCAGGGAAGCACGCCGTGGTGGTCGTACAGCGACCGCGCGATCGTCAGTCCCGTCCAGTCCAGGTCGCCGTGGTAACGCAGGGCCGCTCCACTGTCGCCGAGGCGATTCAGCAACTCGGACACGGCCGTCGTCGGGTGTCCGTGGGTGCACACCATCGGGTGTCGGATCCCCGCCTCCACGGCGGCTTCCAGCACGCGCGGGGTCTCACAGACAGCGACCGCGGTGCCCGCCTCGACGAGCTGTCGCGGCGCGGCCCCCAGGTCCAGGTGAGTCAGGTGCACGGGCAGCCCGAGCTCCGTACGTCGCCGCGCGTTCCGTGACCACTCGTCCGTGCCGTCCAGCGGCAACGCCCAGCACAGCGCCGTGGCCGACACGGCGTCGAGCGTGACGCCGCAGAGTTCCCACAGCCTCCTGCGGTCGCGTTCGTTGCCGGGCGGCTCCACGTCGTGGGCGATCGCCGCCGCTCGCAGCACGACCCGAGCCAGCGCCCCGCCGTTGTCGAGGTGACGCGTCCCGCCACCGAAACGGGCGGCCAGCTCCGCCCGAGACCACCACGCTCGCGGAGTGCTCCCGGGGTCGAGCACCAGCTGGGCGAGTACCGCCGCCGACCGCTCGGCGATCCGGTCCAGCTCGTCCTCGGCGATCCGCCCGTACTGGCGCAGCCAGCTCGTCCAGGGCTGTGCCCATTCCCGCTCGGTCAGGCCCCACCGGTTCAGCGCCGCGTTCAGCGCTTCGCCGACGCGGTCGCGCTGCTCGGTGCGGGCCGACGACTCCCGCGATACCACGGGACGTTCGTGCAGGATCTCCAGCACCTGCTCCAACCCGAGTCCGGATCGGGTACTCGCCCGCAACGCGGCATCCAGCTTGGACACGTTGATGCGGGTTCCCTGGCCCCACATCGGCCGACCGTAGAGCTCTCCCACGGCCTGCCGGGTCTGCTCGTCCGGTAGTTCCAGCCGGAACGTCGCCGGGCGATCGGGAGCCTCCAGCGCTTCCCGCGCTCGTTGCCAGAGGCCGTTCAATAGGGAGGAGTCCCAGGCGGCCCGGATGTCCTCGGTCTCGTTCAATGTTCCGCCCGTTCCATGCTCCGGCCGTCCCACGTGGTGTGGGCGCAGGCGATCCCGTGCCCGCTGCGTGGCCGCAGCACGTTGTAGATGTGCATTCTCGGGATCTTGGGGGACACGCCCCAGCCGCTGGGCCAGGTGATCACCCAGTCCATGTCCAGGTCCACCAGCAATCCGAGCATTCGCGCGACGGTCGGGTCGTCCAGCCGTTCGAAGGCCTCGTCCAGCAGTACCAGTCGCAGCGGCCCCTGCTGTCCGTGGGCGATCGTGTCGTAGAAAGCCGAGGCCGCGGCGAACAGCGTCACGTAGGACACCAGCCGCGTCTCCCCGGAGGACAGTTGCCTCAATCGTCGCACGCGGGGTTTGCCTTCGGGGTCGGTGTCGCGCACTCGGACGGTGAAGTCGTACCAGCGGCGATAGTCCAGCGCGCGGCTGAGGATCTCCGCGTACCCGCCGGAGGCGCTGTCCCGCTCGGTCTCGATGAGATCGGTGAACACGCGCCGCAGCAGTGCGTCCTGTTCGTCGTCCCGCTCGGCGAACGGGGCGCGTACCAGGTCGATCGTTCGGCGCAGGTCGTCGTCCAGCGCGGCGGAGGGACGCCACTCCAGCCGTACGTGCACCCCCTGGCTGGAGTGCGCGCCATCGAGTACCTCGTTCATGCGCGTGCACAGGTCGTCGGCCACCGCGATCTGCTCGCGCAACCGCTCGACGAGGTCGCGGACCAGGTAGCCGGTGAAGACAGAGCGGTGGCGCTCGTCGAGGTAGCCGCGCTGTTCGGTGAGGCGCTCGGTCACGTCCCGGGCGGCCTCGGCGACGGGTTGCGGCCCCCGCTCACTGGTGACCGTGACGGTCATCAGCCCGTGTCGCTCAGCGGCGCTGATGTCGTAACCACCGCCGAGCGTCCGCTTCAGGACGTGGAGCTCGTCCTGGACCCGCGCCGCCGTCACCGCGGGGCGGCTGTCCGCGAGCACCAGGTCGGCGACCTCGGAGGGGTCGGAAGGTGCCGCGGTGGTGCTCACGGCCGACCACAGGCCCGGCACTCGCAATGCCTGCCGGAACGCTTCGGTGGCGGCTTCGGCCGAGCTCTCACGTTCGGCGAGCCGGGTGCGCTTGCCGTCCTCCTCGGTGGAGAGGCTGCCCTCGGTCACTCGCAGCTCGGTGACCGCTTCCCGCAACTGGGGAAGTCGTGCGCGCAGGTCCGCGTGCTCCCGCTCCAGCGCGGCGACCCTGTCGGCGGTCCGTTGGCTCTCGCCCCCCACGGTGGAGCGCAGCTCGGCCAGTGCGTCGGCTTTCTCCGCGTGGTCGTGACAGCACCGTTCGGCCCGGGTCTCGGCCGCGGCTCGATCGGTGACGGCGACGTCGTGGTGCAGCGACGTGCCGTGCAGCTCGGACAGCGTCGTCAGACACCGCCCCTCGAGGATGTCCCGCAACCCGTCGAGGGAGTCCCTCGCTTCGAACGCGGCGTGGTGCGCGGACTCCAACACCCTGGTTTCGGCGGAAAGACCGAGTTCCCCGGCCGCGCGGACGAGTTCGGAGCGCGCGGCCCGCAGCCGTTGTTCGGCCTGTTCGTGCTCCCACGTCAGCCGAGCGGCCTCGTTCTCGGCGGCGGCGGCGATCTCCGTGGCTGCCGACAGCCGGGCGTGCGCGGTCAGCAAGTCCCCGTCGTCGGGCAGGGATTCCACGTACCGCTCCAGGTCGGAAGCCTGCTCGGTGGCCGCGCTGTACCGCCGTTCGGCCTCGCCGACCTCGGAACGCAGCCGCGCCAGTTCCGTCTCCAGCTCCGCGATCCGACGCTTTCGGCCCGCCTCGCGCGCCTCGGCGCCCACGTACTCGGCCGTGCGCTTGTGCCACGTTCCGGACAGCACTCCCGTACGCCAGCTCCCGTCCGGAGCGACCGACAGGCCGGCCGAACCGTCGATCGGGACGGCCGCCAGGAGAGCGGCGACGCGCTCGGAAGAGACCGGGCAACCGGGTTCGGTCGCGGGAACGAGCAGTTCGTCGAGGCCGCGGGCACCGTGTCGATGGTCGGGAGCGGCCAGCAGTTCCTGAGTTCCCGGGGCGAGTGCGACTCCGTCGGCCGTGACCCAGGCGTTGAGCAGCCCGCTGGACTCCAGCGCGGCCTCCAGGCCCGCTCTGTCCTCCTCGGTCAACCCCGGGGCGAAGTCGACCAGCCGGTAGAACGCCGTCCCGTGGCCGTCACCGCGTTCGGCGGTGACCCACCAGGCCCTGGCCGGGGTGCGCTCGGTCCCCGCGCGCAGGGCGGAGAGCTCTTCCTCCCGACCACGACCGTGCGAGCGCAGCACGGCGAGTTCCTGCTCGATGTCGGTGGCTACCTGCCGGGCTCGGTGCAACCACGGTTGCGCCCACCGACGGACTTGGTCGCGGACTTGCCGGGCGATCGAGGGATCCTCGATCAGCTGTTCCGATCCGGGCGGATCGGGAACGGGTTCGTCCGGTGCGGTACTCGGCCGTCCCTCCGCCCAGGAACGGAAGTCCTCCAGCCAGGATCTGGCGGCCTCGGACAGTTCCTGCCGCGCCTGGTTGCGCCTGCCGACCGCGTCGGTGGCCGCAACCTTGGCCTGCTTGATCTGCTGGTGTACTTCCGCCACTCCCTCCAGCCGGGCGTCCAGGTCGAGCGCCTGCTGGTGAAGCGTCAACGTGTGCGCACCGCGCTCCCTGGCCGCCGTGGCAGCCTGCTCCGCAAGGGTGAGGGCCTCGTGGAACGCGGCCGTCGTTCCTTCGACGTCGACCTCGGGAGGAACCGGGCGCTCAACGGTGTCCGGTTCCGATTCCGGCGCGGTCCGTACCCGCTCCCATGCGACGGTGGGGTGTGCGGTGGGTACCTCGGGGAGTCGGGGAGTCGGGGAGTCGTCGAGGCCGGCCGTGTTCAGCTGCCGCTTCGCGTGCTGGGCGGCTCGTTCCGCTGCTTCGGTGTCCCCGGCCAGACGGCGCACCAGCCCGACCACCGCCTCCACCGAACGTTGTTCCTGGGCACGATTCCTGCTTGCGGTGTCCAAGGCGGCCACCATCGTGTCGTGGGCGTCGTCGACCAGCCGTTGCCGGTCGTACAGGCTCCCCGGATCGCTGTGCGCGCGCAGGGTACGCAGGCCGGAGTCGAGCTCGCTCTCCCGTTTTTCCGCTTCGGTGACGGCCTGCTCCGCTTCGGCGCGTTCCCGCTGCTTGTCGCTCAGGCGACAGCGCAGATCGTCCAGTTCCGCCCGCAGCTCGCGTACCCCGTCCTCGGCGGTGCGCATTGTCCGCGCGCGGTCGCGCAGCTCGGCGAGGGCGTAGTCGGAGTACGTGTCCAGGAACGTCTTCAGCGCGCCGTCGGCATCGGTCAGTCGGAGGATGTTGTCCCGGATGGACTCCAGGTCCTCGAAGGAGGAAGCCAGTCGCTCGATCAGCTCGGGGTCCGGGGGTGGCAGCGCCTCCGACAGGATCTGTTCGAGCTGGCCCTCCAGGATCTTCAGGCCGACCTCGGGATTGCGCAGAGTGCGCTGGAGGTGCAGCAGATCACCGTAGCGGGCGGCCGGTACGCCGTAGACCGTGGCGGCGATCCTGGCGCGGAAGGCCTGTTCGTCCAGGACGCAGTCGGCTCCGAGCGACTCGCGAAGCTGCGCGGGACCGAGCGGAACCTCACCCGCTCCGATCAGCTTCAGCCCGCCGTCGGTCCGGCGATCGGCGACCCGCTCGTCGGTGATGAACCGCCACGAGTCGCTGATCTGCTTGGAGTGCCCGGAGGCCTTGATCCCGACCCCGCACGTGAGGAACTCGTCGTCACCGTCGGCGTCGGTCCGGTGCAGTTCGATCCAGGCGTAGCCGATGCGGTTGGGTCCACCGGTGTACTCGTCGAGCATCAACCGGCGGAGGCTGACCGTGTCGAAACCCTTGGAGCCGATCTGGTGCAGGTCGCCGTCCAGGCACAGCGGTAGCAGCAGTTCCAGGGTGCGCGATTTACCGGCACCGTTGGCGCCCTGAAATACCGCCCTGCCCCCGTCGAGGGCGAAGGTCTGCTCGCCGTACTGCCAGATGTTGACGA
This sequence comes from Halosaccharopolyspora lacisalsi, assembly GCF_014137975.1. GTDB lineage: Bacteria > Actinomycetota > Actinomycetes > Mycobacteriales > Pseudonocardiaceae > Halosaccharopolyspora > Halosaccharopolyspora lacisalsi. Next base: position 514,910 of record NZ_JACGWZ010000003.1, read on the forward strand.
TGCCGCCGCGATGCAGCTTCCACCTGGTGGTTCCGTGCCCCTCCGATCGCGGTAGGAGACCGTCGGATCCGCTCACCGTCACCCCTCCAGTTCATCGAACAGCGACCACTCCGGCGGGGGCGGCGGTGCGTGGTCCTTGCCGGTGCTCGGGTTCGCGTCGGGACGCGGAACCCAGCGGTGGGCGGCCGGGCTGATCAGCCACGGGGCCTCCACCCCGTCATCCTGCCTGTTCACCATGCCGAGCCGGTGCAGCAGGGTCACCACCGAACGGGTCGGTTCCCCGGGTTCCTCGGTGGCCTGGCGCGACCACGCCGCGGGATAGGACTCGACCAGCTCACCGCACACGTCGTCGATGTCCTGCCAGCTCACGGCATGGCTGCCCGTCTCGGTCCTGCGACCGCGCTCCAGCAGCAGCGGCAGCGCCAGCAGTGCGATCCGGGCGACACTGCCAGGTCCGGGAAACACCACGTCGGTGAGGTAGTCGGTGGGATCTGTGACCGCCATCCCCTCCGAGCGGGTCTCGCCGACCAGACCGAAGTAGCGCTCCAGCACCCTCGACTCGGCGGCGTGACGACCGCGCAACCAGGTGGCTTGTTCGGCGGGCAGGTCGGCGTAGTGCACCACCGGATCCTCGACGAGCCTGCGGCGGACGGCGTGTTCGGTACCGAGCGACCCCGTGTCGGGGTGGTGGGCGGTGGCAGCCCGCCTGATCAGGTCCTCGGCATCGCCGGCCTCGGCTACGGGACCGGTCACGAGGTGGCCGAGCAGGTCGATGTCGACGGTGAGCAGCGCCTCCGTTCCGGGGTCGCCCGCCGAGGGTGCCACCGAGCCCTCGGTCTCGTCGAGCACTCCCAGGGCGACGAGCTGCCGAAGCGCCGCACTCAGCGCCCGGCGATCGGCTTGGTCGTCGCTGATCGAGATTCCCGCCTCCACGGCGGCGGTGCGGACATCACCGACCAGCCGGGACAGCAACACCTGCCGCCCGGCTCCGGTGAGTGCGGCCAGGGTCAGCGCGAAGTAGGCGTAGCCGCGCGGGGAGAGCGAGATCCCGCGTGTGGTGTCGGCGACGGGTCCGGGCTTGTAGAGCCGGGCGAAACCGCGCTGAATCACCACCCGGTAACCGAGCAGGACACCGAACAGCTCCCGCAGGACCTCACGATGCCGGTACACCAGCGGCAGCAGCTCCCCGTCCGGGCTGTCCGGCCGCAGCAGCGGGCGGCGCAGCAGCACCCGGGCGCACCGGACCACGTTCGCCGTCTCGATGTCCCCGAGGGCGTCGAAACCGGGGACGAGTGAGCCGTTTCCACTCATGGGTTCCCTCCGTCCAGGGCGAGCTGCGCGGCCGTGTCCTCGCCGTGGACCACGAGCACGGTGTCGGCCAGGGTCAGCGTTCCCGAGGAACCGCCGATCCGAGTGTGCTGCCCGGGTTCGCGCCGGACGGTGAGCCGGATCCGGTGCACCGGATCGACCACCGACCCCCGCTCCTCCTCCCGCTCACGCTGATCCATCGCCAGGGTCAGCAGCTCGCACAGCATCCCGAGCGCCTCGGCCGACAACCGGGTCTCGCTCAGCCGTGACCCCGCCGTCGTCAGCTCGGCCGCGGCGTCCCGGCGCCGCCGCTCCTGCTCGCGAGCATCGGTCAGCAACATCTCCTCGGTCAGGGGATCGTGCGGTACGCGCGAGGCACGCCCCCGCGCTCCGCGGTCCCCGCGACTACGCACGTTGATCGGGATGTCGAGCACCGGCCCGTCGCGCCAGGCGACCTCGTGGTTGTCGCTGTCGTGATCCGGCGCGGGCAGCAGGTGCCGGGCCGAGTACAGCCCGAACGCCGCCGCGTGCAGCCGGTGGGCGCTCTCGTCGTCGGCCTGGTCGAACCAGCGCGCCAGCTTGAGCAGTTCCCCGCGGTGGCCGGGTACCAGACCGCTGTCCGAGGTGGCCCGCTTCACGCTGGCCAGGAGGGAGCCGATGGCGTGGGCCGTGGCCTCGCGCAGCGCGCTGACCTGGCTCGGGCGTCCCGGGGAGTCCACGAACCACTCGGTGAGCTCCCGCCAGTCCGCTTCGCTGCGGCCCCGCGCGCGCTCGACCTCGGTGCCGAGCTGCTCGGCGGGTCCCAGCATCCGGAGCAGTTGCTCGCGTCGACCGGCCAGTTCCGTGAGCGAATCCGCGATCGTGGGCGTGTGGCGCAGGACGTCCTCGATGACCAGCTGGATGTACTCGACCAGCAGGTCCCGCAGACCGGAGATCTCCTCCGGGGCCGGCTGGTGGCGGGTGACGACCTGGCCCAGGTGAGCGTAGAAGTCGCGGACCGTGGCGGCGAGTTCGGCGTGCTGGAGGAAGACCGTGGTGACGCGCTCGGCCAGCCGCTCCCCGGAGGTCGGTTCCTCGTCGAGGATCGTGGTGATCTCGGAGAGTCCGCGCTCGATCGCCGGAAGCAGTTCCCGCGAGATCTCCCTGGCGCCCTCCGGAACCCGGAGCAGCGTGTCCACCTCGCGCTGTACCCGGATGGCGAGCTTGCTGACCTGGTAGCGCACGCTCCCGTGCTGGAACTCCGCGATGCTGGCCGCGGACGTCTCCCGCCTGCCGACCACGAGATTGCCCCACCGCACGAGCTGCTTGAGCCGGTCGAGAACGGTGTCGATCTCGGATTCACCCGGCTCGACGCGCCCCTCCCGCTCCGCTGTGGCCAGCGTCGCCGCGACCTCGCTCACCGAAAGCTCCGCCAACAGCGTCGACGTGAACAAGCGCATGATCACCAGGTAGGTCCGGTGTTCGGGTGCCTGGAGGTACGTGTACAGGTGCAGCCGCTGTTCGTCGGCGCCGCGATCGGGGACGGTCACGGTGGGCCACGATAACTCGCCGGGTCGCCACGCCCGGTCACATGTCGGGTGGCGACCGGATGAGCCGCCGGTCCCGGTAACGTTGCGTGCCGAAAGGTGCGACTGTCGTTCGGGGAGGTCACGGGTGAGTGCGGGGCGAGCTGTGGGGCTGCTACTCGGCGTGGCTGCCGATGCGGTGATCGGGGACCCTCGACGTGGTCACCCCGTCGCCGCCTTCGGCAAGGCCGCGCACACCGCGGAGCGGCTGCTGTACCGGGACAGCCGCCCCGCGGGGATGGTGCACACCGGGTTGCTCGTCGCGGGTACGGCGTCGCTGGGATTGGTCGCCGAGCGGCTGTCCCGGCGTGGTCCGGTCTCGCACGCGATCGTGACGGGCACGGTCACCTGGGTGGTACTGGGCGGTGCCTCGCTGGCCCGGGAGGGCACGGCGATGGCAGGTTGTCTGGACGCGGGTGAACTGGAGCCCGCGCGCCGCCGCCTGTGCAACTTGTGCGGCAGGGACACGACGAACCTGGGCTTGCAGGGGCTGGCACGTGCCAGCGTCGAGTCGGTGGCCGAGAACACCTCGGACGCGGTGGTGGCTCCGCTGGTGTGGGCGGCGGTGGCTGGGGTGCCGGGACTGGTCACGTACCGCGCCGTGAACACCCTCGACGCGATGGTCGGCAACCGTGGTCCCCGTTACCGCGACTTCGGCTGGTCCGCCGCCCGGCTCGACGACGTGGCCAACTTCGTCCCCTCCCGGATCGCCGCCGTGCTCACGTCCCTGTGCGCGCCCGTGGTGGGCGGATCGGCCGGTAGTGCCTGGCGAACCTGGCGACGGGACGCCGCGGCGCACCCGAGCCCCAACGCCGGCCAGATCGAGGCGGCCTTCGCCGGAGCACTTCAGATCCGGTTGGGAGGGCGGACGGACTACGGTCACGCCGTCGAGCAACGCCCCGTGCTGGGTGAGGGGCGCACGGCCGATGCCGGCGACGTCACCCGCAGCGTGGAGCTGTCCCGGGTGATCGGAGCGGTCAGCGGGGTGCTGGCTGCCACCGGAGCCGCGTTCTTCGGGGGGCGCCGCAAGCGCTGATCCGGCGCTCTCAGCCGTCGCGGGAGATCCCTTCCCGTTCCTGTCGCTCGTCCTCGGCGATGGCTTCGGCCACCGATACCCTGCGACGCGAGCGCCGCTCGGGTGTGGTACGGCTCGGAGTCGAACCGTTCGGGGAGCCGGAGGATCCCGGGGAACCGGAGGAGCCGGGGGGCCGGACCTCGGTGTAGACGAAGTAGCCGAGCGCCAACGGTGCCATGGTTCCGAACGCGATCCACTGCAGCGCGTAGGAGAAGTACGGACCGGACTCCAGTCGTGGCAGCGGAAGCGCCGAGGTCACACCGGGCTGCCCCTCGACCAGCGCGAAGTAGCCGGGGCTCAGTCGCATGCCGGCACCCTCGCCGACCGTGCGCGAGTTGACGGCGTAGGTCCAGCGATGCCCGTCGTGCCGGAAGGTGGGCCGCTGTTCGGAGTCGATCTCGTTCGTGCGGATTCGCGCGCGGACCGTGACGTGGCCGGTGGGGGGAGCGGGGTAGTCCGGCGCGCGGGTGCCCTGCACCGGCCGGACGTAGCCGCGGTCGACCAGCACGGTCCGGCCGTCGTCGAGGCGGAACGGGGTCAGCACCTCGAACGCGGGCTCTCCCAGAACCGTGCGTTGCCACGCCAGGGTCTCGCCCGTGGGCAGGTAGTGCCCGCTGAAAGTGACCTTCATCCACTCGGTGGCGACGGTGGGTTCGCTGCCCGGGGGGAGCACCTGCCGCATCGGTCGCGCCGAGGCGTGCATCGACTCGCGAATGGCATCGTTGCGTGCCTGCGTCTCGGCGTTGCGGCTGAACTGCCACGGCGCCAACACCGTGAAACACACCGCCGAGAACACACCGACCAGCAGAATCAGGGCGATCCAACCGGGTCGCAGCAGGAACTTCAAGCGCACCCTTCCACCGTAGGCCGAGTACCCGTCCCCGCACCGCCGGGGTTGTTTAACTGTTCGTGGTTGTGTGCTTGTGTGGGTCGAACCGTGTTAGTGCGTGCGCTGTCTCGGTGGGTGTTCGCGGCGCCGGGTGCGGGGCGCGGTGGGGTTGTTGTCGACGAAGGAGTTGCGGTAGCAGCGTTGTCACGCTGATTCCGGGGATGTCCGCTGCGTGGGGCGCGGTTCGCCTACGACTGGGGGCTTGGCTCGGGTGATGGTCGTGATGGATCAGCGCGTCGCGGGACGCACTTACGGGGTGGTGCGTATCCGCGAGTCGCCCCGCGAACTGGCGCGGCACGGGCAGCGCGGTACGGCTCGGGTCCGGTCGGCGACGGTGTCGTTTCGCCGTGGCGGTGGCGGGTGTCGTTGTCCGTCGAGATCGAGCGTTCCGAATCCACATCCGCCGACCGTGGCGGCGCGGTCGGTGTCGATCTCGGGGTGACGTCGCTGGTGGTGCTGTCGACCGGGGAGGTCATCGTCCACCCCGTCACCTGCGATCACTGCGGCTGCCGCGCTGATCCCGACCTCAACGCGGCCCGCGACCTCGCGGGCCTCGCGGAGTCCACGGCGAGTTGCGTCGGGACGGAAAACGAGCCCGCCGGAAACCCCCGTGAGACCAGCCCCGCTGGTACCGGGTACCGCCACGGGAAGACCCCACCCACCACCGGGTCGGGGTCAACGCCGCGCAGCAGTACGACGGCTCAGGAAGCGCACGTTTCCACGCACTTTCTGAACGGTCTACCCGAGGGCCGAGCGTGCCACGGTGACGGCCCTGGTCGCGTAACCGCGTCCGAACAACACGGCGTGCACCAGCAGCGGGAAGAGCTGGTGCAGGCCCACGCGGTCCCGCCAGCCCGGTGCCAGCGGGGCCACCTCCTCGTAGGCGCCCAGCACACGTTCCAGGTGCGGACAGCCGAACAGCTGCAGCATCGCCAGGTCGGTTTCCCGGTGCCCGCCGTGGGCGGCCGGATCGATCAGCCACGCCCGCGTTCCGGTGCCGTCGTCACCCCAGTGCACATTGCCGGTCCACAGGTCACCGTGCAGGCGGGCGGCCGGTTCGGCCGGCCCGGCCAGGTCGTCGATTCGCGCGCACACCTGCCCGATCACGGCGCTCTCGGCGGTGTCCATCACCCCCGAGTCCACGGCACGTCGCAGGTAGGGCTCGATGCGATGGGCGGCGTAGAAGGAGGGCCACTCCGCGACGGGTTCGTTGCGCATCGGCGCGAGTCCGATCCAGGCGTCGGTGGGTCCGCCCGGAGGCGGAGCACCGTGCGCGGGGGCGCCGGCCGCGTGCAACCGCGCCAGGCCGCGTCCGAGGTCCTCGGCGGCTTCCGGGGTGGGGGACGCGGACTCGACGTGCTCGGTGACCAGCCAGTGCTCGTCGTGACCGTGGACGGCGGGGACCGGCACGCTCGCCGGTTCGGCCAGCCAGTCCAGCGAGGCGGCTTCGGCCCGGAGCGCGCCCGGCATGTCGGCGGGAGCGGTCTTGGCGAACACCGTGGTGCCGTCATCGAACCGCACCTCGAACGCCTGCGCCGCGTCGCCCCCACCGAGCGGCCGGGCCCCGCTCGGTGTCCGGCCGGTGTGCTCGGCGACGGCGGAGAGTGCTTCGCTCGCCACGCTCATGGGGTCACCTACGCCGTCCTGTCCTCGGGGAGATGTTCGCGCACCCATTCCAGCACGCCCGGCACGGCGGCCTCGATCATGCCCAGCACGTCCTCGAAACCACGCGGTCCGCCGAAGTAGGGATCGGGAATCTCGGCCCAGACGTCCGAGGCGGGGTCGAAGGACCGCAGCAGGCGCGCCTTGTCGGCGTCGACGGCGCTGTCCCGTGCGACCCGCAGGTGACCGGCGTCCATGGCCAGCAGCAGGTCGGCCTCCAGCTGCTCCTCGCTGAGCTGCCCGGCCGTGTGTTCGGTGGGGTAGCCGTGTTCGGCGAGCGTCTTGCGGGCGCGCTCGTCGGCGTCCTGCCCGACGTGCCACGGTCCCGTTCCAGCGCTGGTCACCGTGACACGTTGGTCGAGTCCGGCACGGCGCAGGTGTTCGCCGAAGACCAGCGCGGCCATGGGGGACCGGCAGATGTTGCCGGTACAGAGGAAAACCACATGCACGGTTGCCGAGGGTAGTAGGGGCACACCCGAGAGCGCTCGAGCGCCCAGGGGTCTCCGCCGCTTCGACGGCACCGAGCGACCGGTGTTTAGACTGCTGGGGATGACGAGCCGGGATGATCGGGAACTGCTACGCCATCACGGGGATGTCGACGCCGAACCCGGCCTGCTGGACTTCGCGGTCAACGTCCGGCTGGAGCGCCCGCCGTCGTGGTTGCGGCAGCGCCTGGTCGAAGCCCTCGACCGTCTCGGTCACTACCCCTCCGCCACCGAGGACCTGGCAGCGCGCACGGCGATCGCGGCCAGACACGGTCGTGATCCCGGTGAGGTGCTTCCGCTGGCCGGTGCCGCCGAGGGGTTCGCGCTGTTGCCGACGCTGCGTCCGCGGCTGGCGGCGGTGGTGCACCCCTCGTTCACCGAACCGGAGTTCGCGCTGCGCGGTGCCGGTGTCCCGGTGACCCGGGTGCAGCTGGACCCGGCGGACGGATACCGGATCCGGGTGGAGGCCGTCCCGGACGAGGCCGATCTGGTCGTGCTCGGCAACCCGACCAATCCGACCTCGGTACTGCACCCGGCCGAGGCACTCGCCGAGCTCGCCCGGCCCGGACGGGTGCTTGTGGTCGACGAGGCCTTCGCCGACGCCGTTCCGGGGGAGCCCGAGTCGTTGACCACCACTGAGCTGCCGGGTCTGCTGGTTCTGCGCAGTCTGACCAAGATGTGGGGCCTTCCCGGACTGCGGGCCGGTTACGCGCTGGGTGATCCGGAGCTGCTCGCGCGCCTGGCCCACGCCCGCCCGCACTGGCCGTTGGGCACGCTCGCGCTGGAAGCGATCGATGCCTGCTGCGCGCCCTCGGCGCTGGCCGAGGCCGACGAGGCCGCCGCGCGGATCGCCTCCCATCGCGATGCGTTCGCCGCCGACCTCGGGGCGCTGCCCGGTGTGGAGGTGCGCGGTCCGGCCGCGGCTCCGTTCCTGCTGTTGCGGGTCCCCGGCGGCGCCGAGGTTCGGGAGCGTCTGCGGCAGCGCGGCATCGCGGTGCGGCGGGGTGACACTTTCCCCGGCTTGGACACCGATCACATGCGGGTCTCGGTGCGCGCGCCGGAGGACAACGCGGTCCTGGTCGAGACCCTGCACGAGATTCTCGAATCGACACCGACGGACAGCGGGGTACGAGTGTGACTCCACAGGTACAGGACGTGGTCGCGGCCCTGGAGAACGCCTATCCGCCGAACCTGGCCGAGCCCTGGGACGCGGTCGGTCTCGTCTGCGGGGATCCCCAGGCGGCGGTGCAGCGTGTGCTGTTCTGCGTGGATCCCGTCGAGACGACCGTGGACGCGGCCATCGACTTCGGCGCACAGCTGCTGGTCGCGCATCATCCGTTGCTGCTCCGTGGGGTCCACGGAGTGCCCTCGGACGACCCCAAGGGACGCCTGGTGCACCGGTTGATCCGTTCGGGCATCGCGCTGTTCTGCGCGCACACCAACGCCGACAGCGCCGATCCCGGCGTCTCCGATGCGCTCGCCGGGGCGATCGGGATGACGGTGACGGGGCCGTTGGTGCCCCATGCCGAAGGCGCGCGCACGGGCCTGGGGCGCATCGGAGTGCTGCCGGAGCCCGAACCGTTCGGCGACTTCGTCCGGAGGGTGGCGGACAGCGTGCCCACGACCGCTTGGGGAGTGCGCGGAGCGGGGGATCCGGACCGCCCGATCTCGTCGGTGGCCGTCTGTGGTGGTTCGGGCGACTCCCATCTGAGCACCGCCACCGCGGCCGGGGTGGACGCCTTCGTCACCGCGGATCTGCGGCACCATCCCGCCGGGGATCACCTCGCGCAGGAGGACGTTCCGGGCAGACGAGCACCGGCCCTGGTCGACGTCGCACACTGGGCGAGTGAGTGGCCCTGGTGTCAGCAGGCCGCCGACACCGTGGCCGCGACATTGCCGGATACTGTGGAGGTTCTTGTCTCCACTCGTCGCACCGATCCCTGGACCACCCACGTCTTCGGTGCGACCACCGATCTCGGGAGGACGCCCGCGTGAAAGCCGATCCCGCCGTTCAACACAGGTTGCTCGAACTCGCCGAGGTGGATGCCGAACTCAACCGGATCCACCACCGCCGCCGGACATTGCCCGAACTGGAGGAGATCGGTCGGGCCGAGCGTGATCTGCGGGAGAAACGGGATTCCCTGGTGACGGCCCAGACCGCGCTCGATGATCTCGACCGGGAGATCAAGCGACTGGAGACCGAGGTCGAGCAGGTCCGTGCGCGGGAGGAACGCGATCGCAAGCTGCTGGACTCCACCGGATCGTCGAAGCAGCTGGAGGACCTGCAACACGAGCTGAGCACGTTGTCGCGGCGCCAGGAGGCGCTGGAGGACGACATGCTGGAGGTCATGGAGCGCCGCGAGGCGCAGGAGGCCAACGTCACCCACGCGCGCGAGGAGGTCGCCACCGCCGAGACCACCCTGGAGGACGCGCAGGGTCGTCGCGACGAGGCGTTGGCCGACCTGGACACCTCCGAGGCCAAGCGTGACGCCGAGCGCGCCGCGTTCATCGCCAACCTGCCCCAGGACCTGCTTTCGATCTACGACCGGATTCGTCAGCAGCGGGGCACGGGAGCGGGTCTGCTGCGGGGCAGCAGGTGCGGAGCCTGCAGGATCGAGCTGGACCGCACCGCGCTGACCCGCGTGCGCGAGGCACAGGCCGATGAAGTGGTGCGCTGTGAGGAGTGCGGTGCGATCCTGGTGCGTACTCGGGAGTCCGGACAGTGAGCATGCGGGTCGTCGTCGAGGCGGACGGGGGATCGCGGGGTAACCCCGGGCCCGCCGGGTTCGGTGCTGTGGTCTGGGACTCCAGCGGACGGGTGCTGGCCGAGCGCTCCGAAGGACTGGGATCGGCGACGAACAACGTCGCCGAGTACGAGGGGCTCATCGCCGGACTGCGGGCGGCCGTCGAACTCGGGGCCACCGAGGCCGACGTCCGGCTGGACTCCAAGCTCGTGGTCGAGCAGATGTCGGGTCGCTGGCGGGTCAAGCACGCCAGCCTGCAACCGCTGGCTCGGCGGGCGACTGAGCTGGTCGGCCGCCTGGAGCGTGTGCGGTTCGAATGGATTCCGCGGGCGCGCAACGAGCACGCCGATCGCCTGGCCAACGAGGCGATGGACGAGCAGGCGGGGCTCGGAAAGCCGCGGGAACCCGAACAGCCGCCGGCCGAGACCGCCGCGCGGACGGAAACGACCGCTCCCGCCGCGTCGTCGACGTGGACCGGGGCGATGGGAGCTCCGACCCGCCTCGTCCTGGTGCGCCACGGCCAGACCGCGATGTCGGTGGATCGTCGCTACTCCGGGCGCGGAGACGTGGAGCTGACCCCGTTGGGAGAGCAGCAGGCCGTGGCCGCCGCCAAGCGGGTGGCCGCGCTGGAGGGAGTGGTCACCGCCGAGGGCGCCGCACCGGTGATCACGTCCCCGCTGTCGCGGGCACAGCAGACGGCGCGGGCCGTCGTGGAGGCCACGGGGGCGGAGCTACGGACGCACGAGGGGCTGCTGGAGACGGACTTCGGTGCCTGGGAGGGACTGACCTTCTCCGAGGCGGCGGAGCAGTACACCGACCTGCATCGCCGGTGGTTGGGGGACCCGAGCGTCGACCCGCCGCGGGGGGAGAGCCTGCAGGCGGTCTTCGAGCGAGTCGCTTCGGTGCAGCGCGAGCTCGTGGAACAGTACGCGGGTCGGACGGTCGTCATCGTCAGTCACGTGACTCCGATCAAGGCGATGTTGCGGCTCGGGCTGGACGTGGGGCCCACGCTGTTCTACCGGCTGCACCTGGATCTGGCCTCGGTATCCCTCGTGGAGTTCTACCCCGACGGCAACGCCTCGGTCCGGCTCGTCAACGACACTTCCCACCTGGGCTGAGGTCGACCGGCCGCGCCCGGTCCCGTCTCGTGCCTGCCTGCCTGCCTCCGTGGCGTGGGTCCGGCCCGTGGTGGAGCCACTCGGTTCCGTTCGCCCCGAAGCGGATGCTCCGTGCGTCGACCCCGCCGGGGTGAACCGGTGGTACTTGCCCCGAGCTGAGCGCAGTACAATGCGTGAAGCGGACGAGCCGGCCGGGCGACCGCGGCAGCGCGGGCCTAGCCCGCGCGGTCGAGGAAAGTCCGGACTCCACAGGGCAGGGCGGTTGCCAACAGCAACCCGGGGAGACCCGCGGGAAAGTGCCACAGAAAACAGACCGCCCGGCGTGAGCCGGGTAAGGGTGAAACGGTGGTGCAAGAGACCACCAGCACCCCGGGTGACCGGGGTGGCTCGGTAAACCCCGCCCGGAGCAAGGTCAAGAGGGCACCGTGCTTTCGGTGCCTGCGCAGGTGTTCGAGGGTGGCCCGCCCGAGACCTGCGGGTGGACCGCTGGAGCCCGTCGGTGACGGCGGGCCAAGATGGATGGTCGCCGAGTGGGTGCGCCGCGAGGCCCCCACGAACAGGATCCGGCTTACAGGCCGACTCGTCCGCTCCTTCGCTCCGCCGTGGCTCGCCGGTGCGCGAGCCCGGCGTCCGGGCGTTCGTGCCGACCGGAGCTGTCCGGACGAATTTCACCCGTTTGCGAGTACATCCGAGTTTCCCGAATCGTGGGAGACGACCCGGCCTCGCGATCGCGCGCCGAGACCCTTTGTGCTGGTGTGAGCTTTCCACCTGCTGTGACATTCGCTTCCCCCGTAGAAACGGGGTGTCTCCGGCCGCTAGCCTTGCTGTCGAATATCATGATCAATTAGTGGGATCGACGTGGGCGCCGCGGACTTCACGGCCGTGTGATCCGGTTCGGCGCATCATGGCAGTGGCAGCGAGCACGCACTCGTCACTCAGAAGTGCACGGTGTGTGACGAAAGGACGGCGAGTGGGTGAGTAAAAGCGTGTTTCCGAGGATCGATTGGCAACGCACTTTCACTCTCCGTATTGAATCGTCTCTCGCATTCCTCGTCGGACCTCCACGACGCATGGCAAGCTGTCCGGTGGCGTACGACACCCCGCCCACAACCACTACAGCTCGTGACCGACTCATGTTCTACTCGTATCGCACGCCGGGAGCGCCCCGGCGGGCCGAGGCACCGACCCGACAGCACTTCTCGTACTCAGGGACACCGTGATGACCGCCGTACCGCTGGACTCGTTGGCACAACTGGACGTCTTGGCACAAGCCGATCTCAACACCGTCGGGCTGCGGGGCTGGATCATCAACAACCTGCTGCCACTGCTGCTGTTGACAGTGGCCCTGTTGTTGCTCTGGCTCGGTGGCGGCAAGGGGGACAACGCCGGTGTCATGCGCCGCGTCGGTGGCGTCTTCGTCGCCCTGGCGATCGTCGGCCTGGCCGTCAGCGGAGCCGGTGTGGACATCGGTACGTTCATCGCCGGTCTGTTCAGCAGCAGCGGGTGATCGCCAGTGCGAGTACGCACCGACGACGAGGTGTATCGGGTCGACGCGGTCTGGCTCGGGCCGCCGAAGGCCACGTTTCCGTGGCGCGCGCGCTACGTGGCCTGGGGCGTGGGAGCCATGGTCTTCCTCGTCGTGCTGGCCGTCGAGCGCCGGATGAACATCGGTTTCGGTTTCTTCTCCACCGCCTGGGCCGTGGTCATCACGATCGCGGTGACTCGCCTCATCTGCTCCCGAATCACACACGAACGGCCGCTGAGCGCGGTCATGGTGATGTGGTTGCGTGAACTCTCGGCCCCGAGGGAGACGGTGCGTGCCAGGGGTGGCGCTGCCAGTGCGGCACGAGTCCGGATAAGTCAACAGCGACCACGCCCCAAGCAGGCGAGACGGTCCGGTAAGCCGCGGCGGTCCGGCCGCGCGAAACGGTCCACACAGTCACAGTCCACACGGGGCGGCGGCACCAGCCGGTCCCCGAGCCGCTCCCGGCGGCCTGCCGAGGGAACCAGGTCCGCCGGCAGGAGCCCACACAGCAAGGAGGTTCGCGGTGTTCGGTCGCGGGCGAGGTCGTGAGCGAGACTCGCAGCCGGTCTCGGGGCAACCACATCGCGCTGCCGCCCAGTATTCGACGGCGAAGAAGAAGGGCAAGCGCAAGGAACGCAAGCGTTCCGGTGAGCAGGCGGTCCCGTCCTACACGCCTTCGATCGCGGCGCGTTCCATCGACGGTCACCTGCTGCGCACCGGCCAGGACGTCTTCGCCTGGTACCGGCTTTCCCCGCAGCGGTGGTCGTTCCGATCGGACTCGCAGCGCCAAGACCTGATCACCGCCATCGCGGGGCAGTACTCGGAGTTGCAGGGCAGGTGGATGCACCTGCGAGTGACCAACCGGCCCTACCCGATCCGGATGTGGGCCGAGGCCCACGTGTACAACGCTCGTAATCAGCTGCCGGACGTGCCGGGCGCGCTCACCTTCGACGACTACATGGTCGGAGAGCAGCAGCAGCTCATGGGTCGGTCGATGGCCGAGAAGGAGGTCTATCTCGGTGTCCAGGTGCAGACCCGCACCGTCATGGACCGGGCCGTGGAAAGCGCCGCCCCGCTGTTGCGCAAGGTGCTGCCGGAGGCCGTCGAGGCCGAACTCGTCGCCCTGGACAGCGAGATCGAGCACCTGGACCAGGTGATCGGCTCCGCCGGACTGGACGGGCGCCCGGTCACCGCCGAGGAGGTCTCGTGGCTGATGCACCGATCCTGCTCGCTCGGTCTGCCCGCCCCGCGCAACCTCCCCGCCGTGCCCGGAGCACCGTGGGAACCGGAAGACCTCGCCTCGTTCACCGACGCCGCGGACATGCACCAGGAGCCCTACGCGCCGACGGTGACGGTGCGGGGGCGCACCGGCTCCAACGCGGGCGTCAGTCGCAACGTCGCGGTGCTGACCCTGGGGCAGTCGCACGGCTTGCAGATCCCGGAGGTCGACGACCCGTGGATGCAGCATTCGGACCGCCTGCCCGCTCCGGTCGAGTGGTCGGCACGCATCTACGTGCGTCGCCCCGAGGACGTCGGTGGCGAACTGCAACGCCAGATGAACAAGGTGCGCTCGCAGGTCCGGCACTACACCGAGGAGCACGGCCTGGAGCCGCCGACGTCGTTGGCTCGCCAGGCCGGACGGGTCCTGGAGATCGACGACGAGATGACCTCCGGGTTCACGGCGCTGGCCACCCGGGTGCGGTCGTGGTGGCGAATGGCGGTGTCCGGTCCCACCGAGCGTGACGCGTTGAGGCTGGCCCAGCAGATCCTCGAGATGTACAAGCCGAAGATCGCCATCGAGCACCCGGAAGCCCAGTACTCGTTGGCGCGGGAGTTCATCCCCGGCGAGCAATTGGCCTCCGCGGCGTACATGCGGCGTGGTTCGGTCGTGTGGGCGGCTTCGGCCATCCCCCAGGCCACCGCGGAAGTGGGGGACCGCAGGGGCGTGCTGCTCGGGGAGACCTGCACGGCCACGCGCCGGCCGGTGGCCTGGGACCCGTGGATGTCCCAGGAGGTGCGGGACTCCTCGGGACTGACCGCTCTGGTCGCGGGCCTGGGGGGTGGCAAGTCCTTCCTGGGGGGAGGGCTGGTCTACAAGACCCTGCGCGCCGGGGCGAACTGGACGATCCTGGACCCGTCCGGACCGTTGGCCGAACTGTGCAAGCTGCCGGAGCTGCGTCCGTACGCGCGACCGATCAACCTGCTCAACGCCCAGCCCGGCATCCTCAACCCGTACCGGGTGGTGGCCGAACCGGAACTGGAGCACTTCGTCGACGAGGACGACCCCGAGCGCAGCTGGCGGCGCGAGCGTGCGCTGGCCGCGGCGACCCGGCGCCGGCTCGTCCTGGACGTGCTCACCGGCCTGCTGCCCTACGAGGTCTCCCGGATGCCGCAGACCCGGATCGTGCTGTTGCGTGCCGTTCGCGCCGTGGGAGGTCAGGCCGACGCGCATCCGGGCATGGTGTTCGAGGCGTTGCGCCGCGACGCCAGTGAGCATCACGAGCACGCCGTGGTGGTGGCCGACTTCCTCGACGAGATCCGCGAGCGGATGTCGCTGCTGATACCGGAAGCCGACGCCGACCCGTACTCGCAGACCCGTGAGGACCGGCTGACCGTGCTGACGATGGCAGGTCTGACCCTGCCCAAGGACGGTTCCGGGCGTGAGCACTGGACCGACAGCGAGGCACTCGGCGTGCAGCTGCTCAACCTGGCGGCTTGGCTGACACAGCGCTCGGTGTACGAACGCCCCAAGGAAGAGCGCAAGGGCGTGTGGATCGACGAGGCGTTCTTCCTCTCGGAGGTTCCGACCGGCCGGGTGCTGATGAACCGGTTCGCCAGGGACTCCCGGAAGTGGAACGTGCGGGTGCTGTTGTCCAGCCAGATCCCCGCCGACTTCCTCCGCATCGAGGGGTTCGTGTCGCTGCTCGACTCGGTGTTCGTGGGACGTCTCGACGACGAGCAGGCTCAGTCCGACGCCCTGCGCCTGCTGAAGGTTCCCGTCGATGCCGGCTACGAGCAGGTCGTCTCGGCCCTGGGGCGCAGGCCGGGGCCGGCCCGGAACAACACCGAGCGGGACCGGTCGCCGCGGCAGTTCATCTTCGGTGACGGTGCCAGCGGCGTGGAGCGCATTCGCATCGACTTCGGTGGGCCGCACCTGGAACACATGCGCAACGCGCTGGACACGACTCCGCAGGGCCGTCCGGATGAGTCGGAGGTCAGTGCCGAGGCGGCACCCGGCCGTACGGCCAACTCCGATTCTCCCGCGCCCGGAGAGCTCGACCACCCGGACGAGCTCGACGAGTTCGGTGAGTGGGAGCTGGAAGCCGCCGCACTCGGCCAGGACGAGCAACCCGCGACTTCATACGGAGCCGGGAACAACGGGCATCGGGGCGACGACACGCGAGGAGTTTCCTGACCGTGTGGGCCGTGACGTTGGTGTTGGGACTCGCCGCCGTGTTCGTGGTGCTGCGGCGGCGAGCGAAGAGTCGCCGCGAGTACACCGGTGCGGCACGCAGGCGCGGCCCACTGCTGATCGTCACCGCCCTGCTCGGGATGCAGGCGGCGCTGGGCGCTCCCGCCATCGCCCAGCCCATGAACTGCGGGGAACCGCCGGTCCCGGAACGTCCGGGAGCCGGCATGGTCGGTGCTCTCGATCCGTCCGAGTCCGGCGACGGTCAGTCGGGCAGCCCCTACGACATGTACGGCTACGCCGGTCAGGTCTGGCACACCTACGACCTCGGTTGCGGCCCGCAGGGGATGACCCACCCCAACGCGATGGTCGACACCTGGATCGGCAATCAGCTGTTCAACGTGGGCAAGACCATGGTCGCGGCCACCAACGGTCTGCACTACACGTTGGCCGACGGCAACATCCTGGGCCAGCTCGACGACGTCGTCGCGAGCGGAACCGTGGCGCTGTACGACAGCGTGTTCGCCCCCTGGTTCGGACTGGTCGCCCTGCTGCTGGCCGTGGTGCTGTTCCGCTACATCTGGCAGGGCGACCTGGCCACGATCGGCAAGCGCGGTATGTGGGCGCTGGCCGCGCTCTGGTTCGCCTCGGCCACTTATCTGACCCCGCTGGCCTACACCCACGCCCTGGACGGGATGTTGATCAGCGCCACCTCCGCCGTGCAGGGCGGTTTCCTGAGGGAGGTGGGGGTCGACGAGCGCGATGCGTTGCCCACCCTGCTGCACAACGAGGTCGTCTACAGCAACTGGTTGCGGGGCGAGTTCGCTCGCCCCGACTCCGACGAAGCCGATCAGCTGGGGCGGGAGCTGTTGGCGGCTCAAGCGTGGACCAAGTCCGAGGCAGCCGCCGGGGAAGAGGCTCCCACGGTCGATGAGAAGCAGCAGGCCTTCAAGGAAGTCGCGGCCAAGATGAGCGAGGATTCCTACAGACACCTCCAGGGACTCAGCGGAAGTCGTATCGGCGCCGGGACGCTGGCGATGACTCAGGGACTGGCCTACACCTCGTTCCAGCTGCTGGCCAAGGCCGCGATTCTGCTCGCCCAGTTGATGCTGAGGATACTGATCCTGGCGGGGCCGCTGATCGGACTCGTCGCGCTGCTGTACCACGAGGTACTGCGTTCGGTGGGACGGATCGCGGGGGCGGCCATGCTCAACGTGATCGTGATCTCGGCGATGGCCGGGATCCACACTCTCGTGCTGAACTGGGTCTTCAACCCGACGCGCCCCTTCAGCCCGCTCACCCAGATCCTGCTGGCCGGATTGCTGACGATCATGTTCCTGATGATCGGAAAGCCGTTCCGGCGCATGGGGCAGATGATCGAGCTGTCGGCCGGGTCCGTGGGCGGTGCGATGCCCCGGGTGCCTCCCGGGGTGTTCTCGCGCTTCCGCGGTGGCCGAAAGGAGCAGCCGTCCAGCCCGCAGGACGAGTTCTGGGAGCAGGTGAAGTCCTCGGATTCCGAGGACACCACCACGTCGCGCGGCACCGGAGCCAGGCGCCGCGAGCGTCCGGAGTCCGAGGCGCCCTCCGTCGTGGCCACGGCCCGGCGCATGGACAACGAGACGGCTCGAAGAGAGCTGCCCTCCGGTCCGCCGCCCGCGGGAAGCGGTACGGACTCGGCGGCTCCGTCCGGCGACGCGAGCAGTCGGCAGCGTCCCGGTGCGGTGCGCAACGGTGGTAACGCGTTGCCGGAGGCGAGCAGCCGCGTGGTCGACACCTCCCCCGTTTCCGTGGCCTCGTGGGACACCCACGACGAGGACCCCGTGCTGGTGCCGTCCAGAACGGGTGGCCCCGCCGGTGGTGGTCCCGCCGGTGGTGGTCCGTCCGAGCCCAGCGTCCCGTGGCCGGCACGGCGGAAGGACTCCGAGGTGGTAGCCGGGCGGCCGGTCCAGGTCCTCTACCGGCCGTCGCGAGGTCTGGAGGTCGCCGATGAATGACCGCCGTCGTCCGAGCAGGACCGGGAGGTAACGATGCCGATCCGGACCCATCGGGGTCGCGCCGCGGTGTATCGCCGATTGTGGGGCTGGCCGCTGCGCTCGCCCAAGCACCTGATCGTCGCGGTCGTGCTCTTCGTGGCCGCTGCCAGCGGTGTGGGGCTGCTGCTTCCGGAGCCCCCGCAGGGCAGCGCCGCTCGGGAGGAGGGCCGGGGCGTCGGTTCCACGCGAATCTCGGACGGATCCCCGACGGAGTCCGCATCGAGCACCTCCTCCCTCGAGTCCTCGCCCCCGTCCATCTCGGTGCCCACGGAATCGCCGAAACAGGCACCGCCGAACCCGGACGGTCTGGCCACCGTCGAAGCCTGGGGCAAGCAGTGGATCAAGCACGCACCGGGGACCACCAGCAGCCAGTGGCTGGAGCGGTTGAAGCCTTACACCACTCCCGAGTTCATCACCCAGATGGCCACGATCAACCCGGCCAACATCGCGGCGACGAAGATCACCGGGCCGGTCACCGCGACCTCCTCCACGGCCACCGCCATGCGGGTTCGGCTACCGACCGACGCGGGGGTCATCGAGGTCCGGGTCGTCGACACCGATCAGGGGTGGCGAGTCGCCAACTACGAGAAGGTGGCCTGAGATGCGCAAACTCGTGCTCGCGCTGGTGGTGCTGCTGGGCTTCGGCGGGCTGGTCGGCGTGGGTGCCGTCACCGGTCTGCTGGCGGGCATGGGTGGTCGTCAGGGGCAGAGCTGGTCGCAGTGCAGCAGCGGTCTCGGTCCCTGGGGCAACGCCACCGTCAAGGGCAAGCGCGCGGCCAAGACGTTGAGCGCGGAGTCCCGGCGGATCTCCAAGCGGATCATCAGCATCGGCAAGGAGCGGGACCTTCCCCCGCGTGCCTGGCAGATCGCCATCCAGGCGGGCGAGACAGAGTCGAACCTGCGCAACGTCCGTCACGGCGACCGCGATTCGCTGGGCGTGTTCCAGATGCGGCCCTCTCAGGGCTGGGGCAGTCCCGCCGAGGTCACCGACGTCGAGTACGCGATCAACAAGTTCTACGACGTGCTGGTGGAGGTCGAGGGCTGGAAGGAGATGCGGCCGGGTGAGGCCGCCCAGGCGGTCGAACGTTCGGCCTTTCCCGACCGGTACCACGAAGCGCAGGCCATGTCCGCGCACCTGGTCAGCACCGTCGGTAACGTCAGCAGCTTCAGCGGCTGCGAACAGCTGTCCTCGACGAGCGCGTTGGCCGCCAAGACCATCTCCTACGCGGAGAACCAGATCGGTAAGCCCTACGTCTGGGGCGCGGCCGGCCCGCACTCCTTCGACTGCTCCGGGCTCGTCCAGCAGGCGTGGGCCGCCGCCGGGGTCCAGATCCCGAAGTACTCCCAGACCCAGTACGCCCAGGCGGGCAAACACGTACCGCTGGAGCAGGCGCAGCCGGGGGACCTGGTGTTCTGGGGGACCGGGCGGAACCCGGGCGCGATTCACCACGTGGCGCTGTACGTGGGGAACAACAAGATCATCCAGGCTCCGCAGCCGGGTGAGACAGTGGAGCGCACCGAGCTCTGGGACGGCGGCGAGCTGCTGCCGACGGTGGTGCGCCCCGTCCCCGACGAGGCCGCGCGGGACTCGAAGTGATCCGGTGACGACGCGCCCGGCGACGGGACGCCACGTTTCCCGCCCGAGCGGCGAGAATGTTTCGTGTCCGGTGATCCGTCGCGCTCGTGCCGGTGGCCGAACAGCCGACGGCGATGCCCGCACACCTGCAGGAGGATTGAGGATGTTCACCCCGAATCCCATTCCGCGTCCGAGCGGTCCGCCCGCGTCGAGCACACCACTCGGGGACTACCTCTCCGAGGCGAGCCACGGCGTCGACAGCGGTTACGCGGTGCTGCCCCGCTCGCTGGCGGAATCCATGCCACTGCCGTGGCAGCAACACATGCGCCAACTGCTCGAGGAGTTCCACCAGGCTTTCGGGCACCTGCGGTGGCCGATCTACCAGGTCGTCCCCTCCCGCTACGAACTGCTCACCGATCTCGACGACGACCAGCTGGCCGAGGTGGGATGCACCGTCGAGGTCGGCGACAGCGGTGAGCTGGAGTACCGGTGGCGGGACGGTCGGACGGTGGAGAACCCGGAGACCAAGCAGGTGCTGGTCTCCTGCATGGACCCGATCCCGCATCGGGGATCCGGTGGTGGCCAGGGTCAGCAGCCGGCTCCGGCACCGCCCCCCACCTGGTGAGTTCCTCCTTCCGCCTCGTGACATGCGCGTGCGGGCATGGCAGGCTCGGGTCATGGACCCGAACGGCTGGTACTTCTGCCTACAGCATCGCGAAGTCGAGTCCGGTGCCGGTTGTCGCTCGGTCGATCGGTTGGGTCCCTACCCCGACGCCGGTACCGCCGCGCAGGCCCTCGAAATAGCCCGGCAGCGCACCAAGGCCGCCGACGAGGCCGAGCGACGTTGGGACGAGACCGGACGAGGCCGGGACGAGGAGGACTGAATCCTCATGGCGGCGGCGTGCGGACCACAGGATGGTGCCGGTGCTGTCGCCGTCGGGCAGGGCGCCGGACCGGACTTCTCGGCCGTGCGCGCGGAGTTGGGGCTGCCCGGGGAGTTCTCGTTCGCGAGCCTGAGCGAGGCGGAGCGGGTCGTGGTCGATCCCGCCTTCACGGACGTGCGCGTGGACGCCACCGACCTGGCGATGGTCACCGTGGACCCGCCGGGCTCCAAGGACCTCGACCAGGCCGTGCTGCTGGAACGTCGTGGCCGCCGGGGTTATCGAATCCATTACGCCATCGCCGATGTCGCGGCCTTCGTCCCGCCCGGTGGAGCCCTCGACGTCGAGACGCACCGCCGCGGTCAGACGCTCTACCTCCCCGACGGCACCGTGCCGCTGCACCCGACGTTGTTGTCCGAGGGCGCCGCCAGTCTGCTGCCCGAGCAGACCCGGCCCGCCGTGCTGTGGAGACTCGACCTCGACGGTGACGGTGTCCCGGTACGGGTCGACGTACGGCGTGCCTGGGTGCGTTCGGTGGCCCAACTCGACTACGAGGGGCTGCAGCGATCGCTGGCTCTCGGGACCCCGTCCCCGGCGGTGGCGTTGCTGCCCGAGGTGGGCGAACTCCGCAGGGAACAGGCGGTTCGCCGTGGGGCGATCGAGCTCGGGCTGCCCGAGCAGCAGGTGAACCCGGACGGGGACGAGGGCTGGTCGCTGACGTTGCGGCCCCGGTTGCGACTGGAGGCCTACAACGCCGAGATCTCCCTGATGACCGGAATGTGCGCGGCGGAGATGATGTGCTCGTCCGGGATCGGAGTACTGCGTACGGTCCCCGATCCGGAACCGGGGACGATCGAAGTGCTGCGCAGGTCGGCGGCCCGGTTGGGACTGGACTGGCCGTCCTCGGTCGGCCCCGCCGAGTTCCTCGCCGGCATCGATCCGGCTCGTCCCGACGCCCTGGCACTGCACGTGGCGGCCATCCGGTTGCTTCGGGGCGCGGGATACACCTCTTTCGAGGACGGTGCGCCCGGAAAGACCCGCCACGCCGGTATCGGTGCCGCTTATGCGCACGTCACGGCGCCCCTGCGGCGCCTCGTGGACCGGTACGGAGCCGAGGTGTGCCTGGCCGTCGACGCGGGGCGGGACGTACCGGAGTGGGTGAGTACGGCGTTACCGCAGTTGCCCTCCGTCATGGGGGGGTCCGACCGGGTCGCGACCCAGGTGGAGCGGGCGTGCATCGCCCAGGCGCAGTCCTGGACCCTGACCGGCCACATCGGCGAGGAGTACGTCGCCACCGTGCTGCGTGCCGAGGGGGACGGTGGCGAGGTCTTCGTGGCCGATCCGCCGGTGATCGCGCCGTGCCGGGGCGACGGCCTCGAGGAGGGACGGCGGGTGCGTGTGCGCCTGTTCGAAGCCGATCCCGTCCGGCGTGCCGTCGCGTTCGAAGTGGTGGCCCCCACACCGCTGTGATCTGGCGTATTCGCCGTCGGCCCCTGATCGTGGAGGAGACGAGGAATTCGACGAAAGGGGCCGGTGTGACTGGCGTGCGGGAGATGACGATCGGTGTGCTGGGAGGCACCGGAGCGCAGGGCAGGGGACTGGCCGTGCGGTGGGCTCAGGCGGGGTTGCGGGTGGTGATCGGTTCCCGCTCCGCGGAGCGGGCGCAGCAGGCGGCCGCGGAGATCACCGAGACCGTCGGCGGCGAGGTATCGGGACTGGACAATTCCGGCTGCGCGGCGGAGGCCGACATCGTGCTGGCGGCCCTGCCGTGGGACGCCCACGAGGAAACGCTGCGCTCGCTGAGCGAGGAGCTGAAGAACAAGATCGTCGTGGACTGCGTGAATCCGCTCGGCTTCGACAAGAAGGGGCCTTACGCGCTGCAGGTCCCGGAGGGGAGCGCTGCCCAGCAGGCCGAGCAGCTGCTGCCGGAGTCACGGGTCACCGCGGCGTTCCACCACGTCTCCTCGGTCACGCTCGCCGACCCCGCCGTCACCCACGTCGATCTCGACGTCCTCGTCCTCGGCGACGACCGCGAGGCCACCGACGTGGTTCGGGAACTGGCCGACGTGGTCCCGGGAGTGCGCGGCATCTACGGTGGTCGGCTGCGCAACGCCCACCAGGTGGAGGCCCTGACGGCCAACGTCATCGCCATCAACCGCCGCTACAAGGCGCACGCGGGCATCCGGGTCACCGACGTGTGATGACGTGGCGAGCCGGGCACTTTCGTGGGGGAAACCCGCGAACGTGAGGTGAGCTGCTGTGGTGAAGCGGAGCGACGAACTTCCCGACGAGGCCGGCAAGTGGACCGACGACGAACGGCGACGGGCCGAGCAGGTGCTCGACGGTCACGTGACGGTGGTCAACGTCCGTAAAAGCGGTCCGCACAAGCACTTGGTGCCGTGGTTGGTCTCGCGGGGACTCGTGCACTACGTCGGCAAGGCGGGAGAGCGGCACTCCTGGCCCGGTTCGGACTTCGCCAATCCGTTCGTCGCCGAGGCCAAGTCCGACCGGGACAAGATGGTGCGCGACTACGAGCAGTGGCTCGACGAGCAGCCGGAGCTGGTCCGACGAGTCAAGGAGGGCGAGCTCAACAACCGTGCGCTCGGCTGCTGGTGCGCTCCCGAACCCTGCCACGCCGATGTCCTGGCGCAACGAGCCGAACAGTCCGGATCCCGGAAGTGAGCCTCACTCCGTTTCGGTCGGTGACGAGTGAGGAACCTTCGCCCCCGGGGAGGCGACGAAATCGCTTTTCGTCGCCCCCGAGCGCCGGCGTGTGCCCGGTTCTCGTGTTCCCGGAGCTGCCGGGCGGTTTCTTCCGGAAGCGGGTGATACCGGTTGTCGGCGTCAGTCGAAGCTGTGCTCCGGAGCGGGGAAGGCCCCGTCGCGCACGTCGGCGGCGAAGGCGCTCGCGGCCTCGGAGAGCATGCCGCCGAGGTCGGCGTAGCGCTTGACGAAGCGGGCGGTGTGTCCGGTGTTCATCCCGGCCATGTCGGTCCACACCAGCACCTGGGCGTCGCAGTCCGGACCGGCGCCGATGCCCACCGTCGGGATTCGCAGCTCGGAGGTGACCCGCTTGGCGGCCTGCCCCGAGACCATCTCCAGCACCACGGAGAACGCACCGGCCTGCTGGAGCGCGAGCGCGTCCGCGAGCAACTCCTCCCCCCGCTCACCCCGTGCCTGCACGCGGTAGCCTCCGAGTCCGTGCTCGCTCTGCGGGGTGAAGCCGATGTGTCCCATCACCGGGATTCCCGCCGACACCAGCGCCTCGACGTGAGCGGCGTAGCGGCGTCCGCCCTCCAGCTTCACCGCGTGCGCACCGGCCTTCATGAAGCGCACCGCCGTTTCCAGCGCCTGCTCGGGCGAGGCCTGGTAGGAGCCGAACGGCAGGTCGGCGACCACGAGGGCGTGTTCGACCGAGCGCGCCACGGCGCGGGTCAGCGGCAGCAGCTCCTCGACCGTGATCGGCAGGGAGGAGTCGTAACCGTAGACGTTGTTGGCGGCCGAGTCCCCCACGAGCAGTACCGGAATCCCGGCCTCGTCGAAGATCCGGGCGCTGTACATGTCGTAGGAGGTCAGCATCGGCCAGGCCGTGCCGCTCTCCTTGAACTGCTGAAGGTGGTGCACCCGTACTCGCCGCCGCGGCGGGGGCGAGCCGTAGGGGGCGGTTTCGGTGCCGGGGCTTTGGGCGTGGGGATCGCCGGTACTCCGCGTCGCCGGTGCGGCGGTGGAGTGGTTTTCCGAACTCATCTCGTCGACCATCCTTTTCCTCGCGGCCCATCGGGCGGGTCCACGGGCTAGCTACGGATGCTTACGACACCAGCGTGGCACGGTCGCGCAGCGACGGGGACACCTTCCGACGCACGTCACACCGGGACCTGGCGGTGGGGCGCCGCGTGCTTTCCCGAGCACGGTGTGTTGACTTCGAGCGCGCTGGAAGGGCGATGGTCGCTCGCACGAGCATTCCGACACGGCGAACGACCGAAAACGACGAGTGGGACATCGCCGCGGTCGATGTCGAGGCCTACCTCGAGCGCATCGACCATCCCCGCGTGTCGCCCTCGACCGAGGCGCTACGTTCCCTGCACGAGGCACACGTGCGGACCATCCCCTTCGAGAACATCGACGTGGTCCTCGGCCGACACCCCGGGCTGGAGCCGCATGGCGCGGGTGAAGCTGCAGCGAGCGGTGGACTACGAGGTCGCCCACCACTACACCGCGACCCACCGTTCAGGAAGTGCGTGAAAGCGTGCACTTCCTGAGTTGCGTATTGCTACGCAACGTTGGCCACACAGGTGGTGTGGTCTTCCCGGGGCGATGCCCGGTGCCAGCGCGGCTGGTCTTACGTGGGTTTCCAGCGGGCTTGTTTTCCGTCCCGGCGCGACTCTCCGTGAGCGCCAGCACGATGCTGGACTTGATCAGCTCCCCGGTGAGACGACTTGGTTTTCGCCGTCCTCCGGGTTCCTTCGAGTCGAAGGTTGACCGGGTCCACGTGGAAGGACACGGACAGGCACGTTCCAGCGCAGAACCCCGAACGGTGCTCGCCCCCACTCGTCGTTCAGGGGAAAACCGGTGGTCATGCGGCTCGATGACGCGGTCAGTCGTCGCCTCGTCGGTGACGAACTCACCGTGGAACACGCTTCGGGGCGCACCGAGCGCACACACGTCCCGCCCGAGCACCTGGAAGACACCCTTCGCGGGCTCGTCCTCGTCCTCGTCCTCGGCACCGCGGAGCTGGACGCGCTGCGCGCCCGGATCGGCTGAACGGTCCCGCGGCTACGGACGTACCTCGCGCCAGCGGTTGGTGACGGGGAGGCGGCGGTCGCGGCCGAAGGCCTTGAAGGAGATCTTGGTGCCCGGCGGGTACTGTCGCCGCTTGTACTCGGCCCGGTCCACCATCTGCAGGATCCGCTCGACGAGCTCGGCGTCGAACCCGGCCGCGATGAGATCGGCGTACCCGCGATCACCCTCCACGTAACCGTCCAGCACCTCGTCCAGGAGCTCGTACGGTGGCAGCGAGTCGGTGTCGACCTGATCGGGACGCAGCTCGGCGGACGGAGCCTTGCTGATCGAGTTCTCCGGAATGGGGGGCGTCTCGCCCTGCTTTTCCGCCTCGGCGTTGCGCCACGTCGCCAGCCGCCACACCAGGGTCTTGGGGACGTCCTTGATCGGTGCGAAACCGCCCACCGAGTCACCGTAGAGGGTGGAGTAGCCCACCGCTAGCTCGGTCTTGTTGCCCGGGGCGAGAACCAGGTGCCCGTGCTGGTTGGACAGCGCCATCAGCGTGGTGCCCCGGCAACGGGCCTGCACGTTCTCCTCGGCCACACCGGTGAGTCCGAGCTGGCGCACGAAAACCGAGACCATGTCCGCGATCGGGTGCACCTCGAAGTGGCACCCCAGCCTGCGGGCGAGCTCGGCGGCGTCGGACCGTGAGTGCTCGGTGGAGTACTTCGACGGCAGGGACACGCCGTGCAGGGCGTCCGCGCCGAGGGCGTCGGCGCACAGCGCCGCGCAGATCGCCGAGTCGATGCCGCCGGAGAAACCGAAGGTCACCGAGGGGAAACCGTTCTTGTGCGCGTAATCGCGCAAGCCCGTGACCAGTGCCCACCACACCTCGGACTCCTCCGACAGCGGCTCGGCCTCCGGGGGCGGCGGCAGCGGCTCGTAGGAGGGCAGCGGGTCCGGGGCCACCGTGATCCGCCGGACGTCGAAGGCGGGCAGGCGCGGAGTGACGAAGGCGTCCTCGTCCGCTTCGGGCTCGGTGATTTCGGTGGCGGTGTGGCCACCGGCCACCAGGTCCATGTCCAGCACCATCAGGTGCTCGACGAAACGCGGCGCTCGAGTCAGCAGCTCGCCCTCGGCGGTGGTGACCATCGAGTTGCCGTCGAAGACGAGCTCGTCCTGCGCACCGACGAGATTGACGTAAGCCATGGGGGAGCCCGCCTCGGCGGCGCGCTGCTTGACCAGGGGCATGCGCTGGTCGTCCTTGGTCAGCTCGTAGGGCGACCCGTTGATGCACACCACGGCGTCCACCCCCACCTGGCCCAGCGCGGCGACAGGGCCGCCGTTGCGCCAGATGTCCTCGCAGATCACCACGCCGATGTCCAACCCGTGCAGCCGCACGATCGGCAGTTCGTGGCCCGGTGCGAAGTAGCGGGCCTCGTCGAAGACCCCGTAGTTGGGGAGGTGGTGCTTGTAGTAGGTCGCCACGATCTCGCCGCCGTAGAGCAGCGAGGCCGCGTTGCGCACACCGGTGTCGTCGTGGTCGAGATGCCCCACGACGACGAGAGCGTCTCCGCATCCGGTTTCACGCAGCCGCCGGGCCAGTGCGTCGATCTCCGCCCGGTTGGCCGCCGCGAACGACTTGCGAAGGGCCAGGTCCTCGACCGGGTATCCGGGCAGCACCATCTCCGGGAAGGCCACCAGGTTGGCGCCCTCTCGCACGGCCTTGCGAGTCCATTCCAGGACCATCGAGCTGTTTCCGGTGATGTCACCGGCGCAGGGGTTGACCTGTGCCAGAGCGATGCGCAGCTGAGGCATTGCTCCATTCTCCCGCAGTCGCGCCGCGTGCGTCGGGAGGGTCGGCTCGGAGTGTCGTGCCGATCCCGTGCCATGATCCACGAGTGACTCGCCTGCTGACGGTCCTGGGCGCACTCGTTCTGGTGGGTGCCGTGGCCTGCGCTCCGACATCACAGCCACCGCCGCTGCAACCGCACACCGAGCAAAACGGGCCGGTGGGGCCGGTACCGGCCGGCTTGGAGCGCTATTACGGTCAGTCACTGGAATGGGGGCCCTGCGCCGAGTACGCCACGACTCCCCGAACCCGGTCGGCCTACCGGAACCGGCGGCTGGAGTGCACCCGGCTGACGGTGCCGATGGACTACTCCGAGCCGCGGGGCAGGAGCCTCACCCTCGGCGTGCTGCGCAAACCGGCCGGCCAACCTTCGCGGCGGGTCGGTTCGCTGGTGGTCAACCCGGGTGGGCCGGGAGCCTCCGGCATGACGATGGCGGCCGGACTGAGCGGCACCGTGGCGGGTACCGAACTCGGCCGCCGCTTCGGTCTGGTCGGTTTCGATCCTCGCGGTATCGGCGCCAGCCTGCCCCGGGTGAACTGTCTGACCGCGGACGGACGGGATGCCGAACGACTGGACTCCGACGCCAACACCTCACCGTCGGCCGTGGCCAGGACCGAAAGCGAGAACCGCGCCTACGCCGCCCGGTGTGCACGGCGAAGCGGTACCGAGCTGCTCGCCAACATGGGAACCCGTGACGTCGCCAAGGACATGGACGTGCTGCGCTCCGCGCTCGGCGACGAGAAGCTGACCTACCTCGGGTACTCCTACGGCACTCGTATCGGCGCGGAGTACGCCGAGCAGTTCCCCGGCAACGTGCGTGCGATGGTGCTCGACGGCGCTATCGACCCCAAGCAGGACACCGTGCAATCCATGGTCGCGCAGGCCGCCGGTTTCCAGCGGGCTTTCGACGCGTTCGCGGCCTGGTGCGCCCCGCGGGCCAGCTGCGCCCTCGGCGACGATCCCTCCCGAGCGGTCGGGGTCTACCAGCGGCTCACCCGTCCGCTGGTGAGACGGCCCGTCCCCACGGCGGGAGACCGGAGGCTGTCCTACTCGGGCGCCACCACCGCCACCATCCAGGCCCTGTACTCCCCGAGCACGTGGCCACGCCTCAACGACGGGCTCCTCCAACTGGAGCGGGGCAACGGGCAGATCCTGCTGGGCCTGGCCGACTCCTACTACGGGCGGGCCGACAACGGTCAGTACTCCGGTATCACCGACTCCTTCGACGCGGTGCGCTGCGTCGACGATCCGCGCATCACCGACAGGGCCAGGAAGCGGGAGGCCGACCGCCGCTACCGGCGAGCGGCTCCGTTCCTGGACGACGGGTACCCGCCGAGCGGTGCGCGCGGCCCGTGCGCCTTCTGGCCCGCACCGGTGACCGGTGACACCGTTCCGCCCGACCCAGCGAAGCTGCCACCCACGCTCGTCCTCTCGACCACGGGCGATCCCGCCACTCCCCACGAAGCCGGAGTTCGGCTCGCGAAGACCCTCGGCGGCCGGTTGTTGACCTTCCGGGGAACCCGGCACACGGTGTTCCTCCGGGGAAATTCGTGCGTGGACGACGCGGGGATCCGCTATCTCGTGGACCTGAAGCTTCCCCCGGAAGGAACCCGCTGCGGAAGTTGATCACGGGGCGCGCACGGGTGGTGCCCGGTCGGAGGATTTAGGCTGCGGGTATGAACCGTCAGCAGGAGTTCGTACTCCGTACCTTGGAGGAACGCGACATCCGCTTCGTGCGGCTCTGGTTCACCGACGTCCTCGGCATCCTCAAGTCGGTGGCGATCTCGCCGGCCGAGCTGGAAGGAGCCTTTGCCGAGGGCATCGGTTTCGACGGCTCGGCGATCGAGGGATTCTCCCGGATCTACGAGTCGGACATGGTCGCCAAGCCCGATCCCTCCACGTTCCAGGTGCTTCCCTGGGAGACCTCCGACGGCGCGCACTACTCGGCGCGCATGCTCTGCGACATCGTGATGCCCGACGGGTCACCGTGCTGGGCCGATCCGAGGCACGTCCTGCGCCGCACGCTCTCGCGGGCCACGGAGGCGGGCTTCACCTGCTACGTGCATCCGGAGATCGAGTTCTTCCTGCTCAAAAACCTTCCCACCGACGGCAGCGAACCGTCCCCCGCCGACTCCGGCGGCTACTTCGACCAGGCCAGCCACGACACCGCCCCGCACTTTCGCCGCAACGCCATCGAGACCCTGGAGGCGATGGGGATCTCGGTGGAATTCAGCCATCACGAGGGGGCGCCCGGCCAGCAGGAGATCGACCTGCGCTACGCCGACGCACTGACGATGGCCGACAACGTGATGACGTTCCGCTACGTCGTCAAGGAGGTCGCGCTGACCCAGGGAGTGCGCGCCTCGTTCATGCCCAAGCCGTTCAGCACCCAACCCGGCTCGGGGATGCACACCCACGTCAGTCTGTTCGAGGGCGACCAGAACGCCTTCTACCACCCCGAGGACCCCTTCGAACTCTCCGAGACGGGGCGTGCCTTCGTGGCGGGTGTGCTGTACCACGCCAGGGAGATCAGCGCCGTCACCAACCAGTGGGTGAACTCCTACAAGCGCCTCGTCGTCGGGGGCGAGGCTCCGACGGCCGTGTGCTGGGGTCACGCCAACCGTTCCGCGTTGGTGCGGGTACCGATGTACTCGCCGGGCAAGTCCACCTCGCGACGGGTGGAGCTGCGCAACCTCGACACCGCCTGCAACCCCTACCTCGCCTACGCGGTGAGTCTGGCCGCGGGCCTGCGTGGAGTGGAGAAGGGCTACGAACTGCCCCCGGCGACCGAGGACGACGTGTGGTCGCTCACCGAGAGCGAACGCAAGGCGGCCGGGTACGCGAGTCTGCCGCAGAACCTCAACGAGGCTCTCGCCGAGATGGAGTCCTCCGAACTGCTCGCCGAGACACTCGGTGAGCACGTTTTCGACTTCTTCCTGCGCAACAAGCGTGACGAGTGGAACTCCTACCGCAGTCACGTCACCCCCTACGAGTTGCGGACCCTCATGCCGATGTTGTGAGCAGCGGGGAGTGCCTCCGGTCAGCGCTCAACGGTAAGTTCGGGATCGTGACTGACCCCCGGACTCCCCCCGAACCGTTCGACGAGTCGACCCCTCCGGAGGCCTCCCCCCACTCCGGTGCCACCCATCCCGTGCCGGAGGACCCCGACGAACCCGGGTGGCCCTCCGAAACCCCCGACACATCCGAGACCGAGCGGATGGACACGACCGATCCCGCCACGGTGCTGGTCGGCTGCACGGTCGTGTCCCGGGACCAGATCCCCGCCGCGCGGGTACTTCGGGACTCCTTTCTGGCCGGTCACGCCGGCGCACGGTTCATCACCCTGCTGATGGACCATCCGGACGCGCTCGACGAGCGGGAGCGCGCCGAGTTCCTGACACCGATGGACATCGGGGTGGACGCGGTCGAGTTCGCCCGGTTGGCGCTGGCGTGCACGGCCGAGCAGCTTCGCGGGGTGATCCGCCCCCGGTTGCTCACGAACCTGCTGGAGTCGGGAGCGACCGTCCTGTACCTGGACCCCTCGGTGCGGGTCTTCGCCGGATTCGGCGACATCGTCTCCGAAGTGACGCCGCAGCGTCCCGTCGCCCTGGTGCCGCGCGTGCTGCGCCCGCTGTTCCGGGACGGCCTGCGTCCCAGCACCACAGACCTGGCGGAAGCGGGGACCTTCGACTCGAGCATGGTCGTGGTCGGTCCGGGAGCCGAGCGGTTCCTGGCCCTGTGGGCGGAGCAGGTGCGGGCCGATCCGGCCGGAGGGGGCGACTTCCTGGAGGGAGCACCGGCCCTGGTGGATCACCACGTCCTGCGCGATCCCGGTGTGGGGCTGTCGGCGTTCAACGCCGCCCAGCGTGAGCTGGAGGCCTCGCCCGCGGGGGGGTACACGGTGGACGGCACCGCGCTGCGCAGTGTGCACTTCACAGGTTTCGAGCCACAGCGGCCCTGGTTGTTCTCGGCGAACTACGCGGACCGCCCCCGGGTGCTGCTATCGGAGAACCCCCTGTTGGCGCGGTTGTGCGCCGCTTACCGCAACGCCCTCGTCATGGCCGGATACACGGCGGAGCAACCGCACGCCTTCCGCGCGCTACCCGACGGTTTCGTCATCCCGGACGCGTTGCGCGGTGAGTACCTGAGTTGCTGGCTCAGTGCCGAGCAGACCGGCGAACCCGTACCGGTCAGCCCCTTCGAACCGCGGGAGCACGATCCCGTGGAGGCGTTCCTGGACTGGGCGTGCGCTCCGGCCGGCGAGTGGCAGCGGGCCGCGGGAGCATCCCGCTGGACCGCGGCGGTGTGGGCCGACGACGCGCTGTTGCAGCGGGACTACCCGGACCCGTTCGGGGCGGACGCCACCTCCTTCCGCGAATGGTGCATCGGGGTGGGCACGACGAACCTGCGGGTACCTCAGCAAGCCGTGCGGCACCCCTCCGGCGAAGGCCGGACACCGCTGGTCGACCAACTCGGCGTGGCCGTCCTCGGTACTGGGCGAGTCGCGGAGCTCCTGCGCGTGGCGGTACGTGCCTCCGGCCTTCCCTCGGCGGACACACCCTCCTACCCGGTGGTCGTGCGCTGCGACTTCGACCAGCCGGTACCGGCAGGACGGCACCTGATCGACGTCCTGCCCACGGGGGAGCACAGCCCCCGGCACGCCGCGACCGAGACATGGGCGTTGTCCGAAACCGGTCGTCAGGCGGTGCGCCGTGCCGGGTACCCCGCACCACGGGTGATCACCCTGCCGCTGCCGGACCGGGGACAGATCGAGCTGGCCTCCCGCAAGGGCGCACGCGCGCAGTGCGGTCTCTCGGACGAGTTCGTCATCGGTTCCTTCGCCGACCACTCCGACGAGCACCGGGGCAACGTGCTCGGCCTGGTGAACGCGTTCTTCGCCGCTTTCGAGGGGCGCACGGACGTACGCCTGCTCATCGGGGTGCGCGGCGCCGAAGCGCATCCGGAGGCCGCGGAGCGGCTACGGCTGGCCACGACCGCCGACACCCGGGTCCTGCTCGTCGAGCACGACGAGCAGGACGATGTCGTGCTCGCGGCGTGCGACTGCGTCGTGTCGCTCCATCGCCCCGGCGACGGATCGGGTGGTGACTATTACGCCCTGGGACTGCTCGAAGCGGCCGCCAGGGGAGTGCCCGTGATGGCCGGTGACCACGGCGCCGTTTCCGAACTGCTCGGCGACCAGGGAGCCCGGCTGGTGCCGTGCCTGGGGGCGGGAGAACCGGACATCGACCGGGCCGCCGCCCTCCTGACCGAGGCCGCCGACGCTCCGGACGACATCGCCGAGTTCGGCCTGCGGGCGCGGGAACACCTGCTGGCCGGGCACAGTGCCGCGCGCACCGGGGAAGGGCTGCGTGACCGGGTCGAGCACGCCTACCGAAGCTGGCGGACCAAGTGGTCCGGTGATCACCAGTCCCAGCAGGACGACCCGTTGCGTCCGTTGTCGGTCGCTCGGCACGCGCTGCACCGTTCTCCGGACGTGAGCGTCGGTGGACGTAACGCGATGGCTCCCGCCCTGCGCAAGGCGGTGCTCAAGGCTCTCGGGCACTACGACGAACACATCCGCGACATCCTGGGTTCCCTGGTGGACGGCGTGGAGCGCACGGCGGCGGAGCTGTTGCGCCGTCAGCACGAGGCCGGTGGTGAAGGTGACACCGAGTCGTTGCACGCCGAGTTGACCCGGCTCACCCACCGGCAGGAGCAGCTCGACGCTCAGCTCGAAAGCGTCCGGGACGAGACCCTGCGGACGCGAAGCGAGCTGGTCGGTCAGAACCGCAGGCTGGACGAGATCGAGCGGCAGGTGCCCGATCACGCCGAGGACGACGGGCGGATCGACGCGCTCGGCGAACGAGTGGACCGACTGGCCGCGGTGGTCGAACGGACCCTCGACCGGATGGAGACCCTGGACGAGAAACTGGCCGAGTCGAACCGCGCCCAACAACAGCGGGTCGATACGGAGCTGCGCACCGCGAGTCATGACGCGGCCCACGCGCTGCGTCAGACAGACGTCCTGCGACGGATCCTGCTGCGCGAGCACGAGCGCGGTGCCGGAGCCGAGGACGACACGAGCAAGCCCGTGGTCTGCGATGCCGGCTTGTTGCGACTCCCGGCCGACGACACGCGAATGCTGCCGTGGTTGTCCTCCCACGTTTCCTGGGACGCCGAAGTGTCGGCTTT
>NZ_JACGWZ010000004.1 GCF_014137975.1 Halosaccharopolyspora lacisalsi
AGCTACATGTTGCTGCAGGCCAACGACTTCGTCCAGCTCTACCGGCGCTACGGAACGAGGCTGCAACTGGGGGGATCGGACCAGTGGGGCAACATCGTCGCCGGGGTCGACCTGTTGCGCCGAATGGAGGGCGCGACCGGGCACGGTATGACGATGCCGCTGGTCACCGATTCCGAGGGACGCAAGTTCGGCAAGTCCACCGGAGGTGGCAACCTGTGGCTCGATCCGGAGATGACCTCCCCGTACGCGTGGTTCCAGTACTTCGTGAACACCAATGACGCAGACGTGGGCAAGTACCTGCGGTTGTTCACCTTCCTGGAGCCGGAGGAGATCGAGGAGCTCGAGCACACCACCGCCGAGCGTCCGCAGTTGCGGGCGGGGCAGCGTCGGTTGGCCGAGGAGCTGACCACGCTGGTGCACGGTGCGGAGGCGACTCGGCAGGTCATCGCCGCGAGCCAGGCACTGTTCGGACAGGGTGACCTGGCCGAGCTCGACGAGAGCACGCTGGCCTCCGCCATGGCGGAGGTTCCCACCGCCGAGGTCAGGATCGGCGACGAACCCACGCTCGTCGATTTGCTGGTGGAGACGGGCCTGGAGAGCGGGCGGAAGGCGGCCCGCCGCACGATCGGTGAGGGCGGGGCCTACGTCAACAACACCAAGATCGTGGATGACCAGTGGACCCCCTCCCGGGAGCAGCTGTTGCACGGGCACTGGCTCGTCATGCGACGTGGCAAGCGCCACACCGCTGGGGTACGCGTGATCAACTAGCATCGTGACGGGTGGCGCTGCACAGTTGACCTGCGGTTTCGCGTCTTCGGGGGTGCGGGACCCCCGATTTGACGCTGCGTTCACGGCCGCGTAACTTGTGAGGAGTCAGCACGGAACGGACTGCGCGGTGGGCCGGGTGCTGGGGGTCGGATTCGGTCTACTGGTGTTGCTGGTAGGGTGGATGCGGTCTTGCCGAAAAGTTGGTTGCTGGTTCTGCGGCGTGTTCCGGGGTTTTCTCGGGGTGGTTGTGGGCTGGTTTTTTCGGTGTTGTTATTGTTGTGAATATCTGGTTGTGGCTGAATCGTGGATTCGCTGGGATCGGGGGTTTGCCCCCCGGTGTGCTGGTGGTTTCGGGTTGGGTTAGACTGGTGAAGTAGCCGCGTGGCCGGGTTGTGGTTGTGTGGTGGTTCTGCCCGCTGTGGTGGCTCTGTGCCGGGTGTTCGGGGGGTGACCCCCGGGTGAATGCCGGGTTGTGGGTTTGCTAGAGTGGTGTTGGAACGAAGCGAAGGATAATTGATTCTGCGGTGTGTCCGTGGGTGCCTGCCGGTGGGTGGGTGTGTTCTTTGAGAACTCAACAGTGTGCCTGTTTTGGTGAGT
Organism: Halosaccharopolyspora lacisalsi; assembly: GCF_014137975.1. Taxonomy (GTDB): domain Bacteria; phylum Actinomycetota; class Actinomycetes; order Mycobacteriales; family Pseudonocardiaceae; genus Halosaccharopolyspora; species Halosaccharopolyspora lacisalsi. The sequence goes on from NZ_JACGWZ010000004.1 coordinate 1,366, forward strand.
GTTTGATGCGGAGCCGTTGATTCGGTTTTGTTTTTTGTCAGCGCCATGCGGGTCCGGCCGGTGATGCCCTGTTTGTGGGGTGTTGGGTTGGATGTGTGTGGTGTGCTGGGGTTTTGATGATCCATGGATGGAGAGTTTGATCCTGGCTCAGGACGAACGCTGGCGGCGTGCTTAACACATGCAAGTCGAACGCTGAAGCCCTTCGGGGTGGATGAGTGGCGAACGGGTGAGTAACACGTGGGTAATCTGCCCTGTACTCGGGGATAAGCCTTGGAAACGAGGTCTAATACCGGATAGGACATCTGGCCGCATGGTCTGGGTGTGGAAAGTTCCGGCGGTATGGGATGAGCCCGCGGCCTATCAGCTGGATGGTGGGGTAATGGCCTGCCATGGCGACGACGGGTAGCCGGCCTGAGAGGGTGATCGGCCACACTGGGACTGAGACACGGCCCAGACTCCTACGGGAGGCAGCAGTGGGGAATCTTGCGCAATGGGCGAAAGCCTGACGCAGCAACGCCGCGTGAGGGAGGACGGCCTTCGGGTTGTAAACCTCTTTCGACACCGACGAAGGCCCCGTGTGGGTGTGACGGTAGGTGTAGAAGAAGCACCGGCTAACTACGTGCCAGCAGCCGCGGTAATACGTAGGGTGCGAGCGTTGTCCGGATTTATTGGGCGTAAAGAGCTCGTAGGCGGTTTGTCGCGTCGGCCGTGGAAACCTGCCGCTTAACGGTGGGCGTGCGGTCGATACGGGCAAACTTGAGTTCGGTAGGGGAGACTGGAATTCCTGGTGTAGCGGTGAAATGCGCAGATATCAGGAGGAACACCGGTGGCGAAGGCGGGTCTCTGGGCCGATACTGACGCTGAGGAGCGAAAGCGTGGGGAGCGAACAGGATTAGATACCCTGGTAGTCCACGCCGTAAACGTTGGGCGCTAGGTGTGGGGACTGGTTCCACGGTTTCCGTGCCGTAGCTAACGCATTAAGCGCCCCGCCTGGGGAGTACGGCCGCAAGGCTAAAACTCAAAGGAATTGACGGGGGCCCGCACAAGCGGCGGAGCATGTGGATTAATTCGATGCAACGCGAAGAACCTTACCTGGGTTTGACATGCGCCAGATTGCCTCAGAGATGGGGTTTCCCTTTGGGCTGGTGTGCAGGTGGTGCATGGCTGTCGTCAGCTCGTGTCGTGAGATGTTGGGTTAAGTCCCGCAACGAGCGCAACCCTTATCCTGTGTTGCCAGCACGTGATGGTGGGGACTCGCGGGAGACTGCCGGGGTCAACTCGGAGGAAGGTGGGGACGACGTCAAGTCATCATGCCCCTTATGCCCAGGGCTTCACACATGCTACAATGGCCGGTACAGAGGGTGGCGAGACCGCGAGGTGGAGCGAATCCCTTAAAGCCGGTCTCAGTTCGGATCGGGGTCTGCAACTCGACCCTGTGAAGTCGGAGTCGCTAGTAATCGCAGATCAGCAGTGCTGCGGTGAATACGTTCCCGGGCCTTGTACACACCGCCCGTCACGTCACGAAAGTCGGTAACACCCGAAGCTCATGGCCCAACCACACTGTGTGTGGGGGGAGTGGTCGAAGGTGGGACTGGCGATTGGGACGAAGTCGTAACAAGGTAGCCGTACCGGAAGGTGCGGCTGGATCACCTCCTTTCTAAGGAGTTCAGTGGGACCATCAAACCCGCGCGTGGACGATGCCTCCGGATGGGGGTGTGGACGTGTGGTCGCTCTCGGCGTGGTTTCCCCGTGTGGGGGGACGCGGTGGGGGTGTGCTCGCTGCAGGCATGCTGTTGGGTTCTGAGGGAACATGCCCCCGGAGCCCGCCCGTGAAGGTCGGAACGGTGTTTCGATCTGGGGGTGGGTGGGGTGGGTGTGTTGTCTGGGTTGTTGTTTGAGAACTGGATAGTGGATGCGAGCATCTGTGCTGTAATTTGTTTGTGTGGCTTGTGTGGCAAGTTAGACGGGCACATGGTGGATGCCTAGGCACCAGGGGCCGATGAAGGACGTGGGAGGCTGCGATAAGCCTCGGGGAGTTGTCTACCGAGCGGTGATCCGAGGATGTCCGAATGGGGAAACCCAGCCCGAGTGATGTCGGGTTACCCGCACCTGAATGTATAGGGTGTGTGGAGGGAACGCGGGGAAGTGAAACATCTCAGTACCCGTAGGAAGAGAAAACACTGGTGATTCCGCTAGTAGTGGCGAGCGAACGCGGAACAGGCTAAACCACGCGCGTGGAAACCGGATAGGGGTTGCGTGTGTGGGGTCGTTGGGGCCCGCTGGGCGGATCTATTCGTCTGCCAGGGTCGTGCTGTGGTGAGCCGAACACCGTGGAGGCGGTGACCGGAGTGGGTGATGAGTCCCGTAGGTGAACACTGCAGGCATGGCCTGGGGCGGTGGCCCCGAGTAGCAGCGTTTCCGTGGAGGGCGTTGTGAATCGGGCGGGACCACTCGCTAAGCCTAAATACTTCCTGGTGACCGATAGCGGATAGTACCGTGAGGGAATGGTGAAAAGTACCCCGGGAGGGGAGTGAAAGAGTACCTGAAACCATGTGCCCCCAAACCGTCAGAGCGCCCTGTGCGGGTGTGATGGCGTGCCTTTTGAAGAATGAGCCTGCGAGTCGCGGCTGCGTGGCGAGGTTAACCCGTTGTGGGGTAGCCGGAGCGAAAGCGAGTCTGAATAGGGCGTCGAAGTCGCGTGGTGCGGACCCGAAGCGGAGTGAGCTACCCATGGCCAGGGTGAAGCGCGGGTAAGACCGTGTGGAGGCCCGCACCCACCAGGGTTGAAAACCTGGGGGATGAGCTGTGGGTAGGGGTGAAAGGCCAATCAAACTTCGTGATAGCTGGTTCTCCCCGAAATGCATTGAGGTGCAGCGTCACGTGGTGCCCGGGTGGGGTAGAGCACTGGTTGGTGGCGGGGCCCGATGAGGGTTACCAACGTCAGCCAAACTCCGAATACGCCCGTGGTAGCAGCGTGGCAGTGAGTCCGTGGGGGAAAAGCTCCACGGTCGAGAGGGAAACAGCCCAGAACACCGGCTAAGGCCCCTAAGTGTGCGCTTAGTGGAAAAGGATGTGGGATTGCCCAGACAACCAGGAGGTTGGCTTAGAAGCAGCCATCCTTGAAAGAGTGCGTAATAGCTCACTGGTCGAGTGATCCTGCGCCGATAATGTAGCGGGGCTCAAGCGTACCGCCGAAGCCGTGTCACCGTGCCCAACACTGTTGGGTGGGGTGGGTAGGGGAGCGTCCCCCACTGCGCGGAAGCATCGGTGTAAACCGGTGTGGAGTGTGGGGGAGTGAGAATGCAGGCATGAGTAGCGCATGGAAAGTGAGAATCTTTCCCGCCGAATGACCAAGGGTTCCTGGGGCAGGTTCGTCCGCCCAGGGTGAGTCGGGGCCTAAGGCGAGGCCGACAGGCGTAGTCGATGGACAACGGGTTGATATTCCCGTACCCGTGGGCACGCGCCCATGGCGGAACCGGGGACACTAACCATCCCGCTGCCCGCGCCGGCTTTCGAGCCGGTGTGGAGTCCAGTGGCATGGGACCTGATCCGGGAGTAGTCAAGCGATGGGGTGACGCAGCAGGGTAGCCCGAGCCAGTGAGTGGTAGTACTGGTGTAAACCCGTAGCCCGCCGTCCAGGCAAATCCGGACGGCTGCAGGGGTGAGAGGTGAGACCGAGCCGTTGTGGCGAAGTCGGTGATCCCGCACTGCCGAGAAAAGCCTCTAGCGATGTGTGTCCATGGCCCGTACCCGAAACCGACACAGGTGGTCTGGTTGAGTATACCAAGGCGATCGGGTGAACTGTGGTTAAGGAATTCGGCAAATTGCCCCCGTAACTTCGGGAGAAGGGGGGCCACCCCCGGTGTAGCACCGCGCGTGTGAAGCTCGGGGTGGCCGCAGAGGCCAGGGAGAAGCGACTGTTTACTAAAAACACAGGTCCGTGCGAAGTCGTAAGACGAGGTATACGGACTGACGCCTGCCCGGTGCTGGAACGTTAACAGGACTCGTTACCCACCATGTGGGGAAGCGGAGAATGGAAGCGCCAGTAAACGGCGGTGGTAACTATAACCATCCTAAGGTAGCGAAATTCCTTGTCGGGTAAGTTCCGACCTGCACGAATGGCGTAACGACTTCTCCGCTGTCTCGACCACAGGCCCGGTGAAATTGCAGGACGAGTAAAGATGCTCGTTTCGCGCGGCAGGACGGAAAGACCCCGGGACCTTTACTATAGCTTGGTATTGGCGCGGGCTACGGCTTGTGTAGGATAGGTGGGAGACTGCGAAGCCCTCTACGCCAGTGGGGGTGGAGTCGTTGGTGAAATACCACTCTGGTCGCAGCGTGCGTCTCACGTCGAACCCTGATCGGGTTCACGGACAGTGCCTGGTGGGTAGTTTAACTGGGGCGGTTGCCTCCTAAAGAGTAACGGAGGCGCCCAACGGTTCCCTCAGCCTGGTTGGCAATCAGGCCGCGAGTGTAAGTGCACAAGGGAGCTTGACTGTGAGACTGACGGGTCGAGCAGGTGCGAAAGCAGGGACTAGTGATCCGGCACTGGCAGGTGGAAGCGGTGTCGCTCAACGGATAAAAGGTACCCCGGGGATAACAGGCTGATCTTGCCCAAGAGTCCATATCGACGGCATGGTTTGGCACCTCGATGTCGGCTCGTCGCATCCTGGGGCTGGAGTGGGTCCCAAGGGTTGGGCTGTTCGCCCATTAAAGCGGCACGCGAGCTGGGTTTAGAACGTCGTGAGACAGTTCGGTCCCTATCCGCCGCGCGCGCAGGAGACCTGCGGAAAGCTGTCCCCAGTACGAGAGGACCGGGACGGACGAACCTCTGGTGTGCCAGTTGTCCCGCCCGGGGCACGGCTGGTTGGCTACGTTCGGCACGGATAACCGCTGAAAGCATCTAAGCGGGAAGCCCGTTCCCAGATGAGGTCTCCCACCCCCAGTGGGTTAAGGCCCCCACCCGACCAGTGGGTTGATAGGCCCGACATGCACGCACAGCAATGTGTTCAGTGGACGGGTACTAACCGGCCGAGGACTTACCCCACACCACACCGCACAGCACCACTACTCGCATCCACCATCCGGCTCTGAAACAACAACCCCCAACCCCATACAGACTTGTGGTCGGTGGCCACAGCGGGGCGGGACACGCCCGGACCCATCCCGAACCCGGAAGCTAAGCCCCCCAGCGCCCAAGGTACTGCACCCCCACGGGTGTGGGAGACTCGGACACCGCCGACCACATTCACCACAAAGAGGCCCCCGCACCCCGTGCGGGGGCCCCTTTCACATCACGACCCACCAACCGCGTCGCGTTTCAACGTATGCTGACCGGCATGGGTGATGTGCGGATTCTTGTCGTCCAACCGTCCGAAGCGGACCCGCCGCAGCGATTGGGCGAATGGCTGATCGCCAGTGGTTCCGAAATCGACGTCGTCGATCCCGCCGGACAACAGCTCCCCGCCGAACTCGGCGAGTACTCCGCTCTGGTGGTGCTGGGGGGTGAGATGGGGGCTCTCGATGACGCGCAGTACCCGTGGTTGAGCGATATTCGCTCGCTGCTGTCCCAAGCCGTCGGACGGCGGACTCCGGTACTGGCGATATGCTTGGGTGCCCAGTTGCTGGCGACGGCTACCGGTGGCCGGGTGCAGCAGTCGCGTAGTGGTCCGGAAGCCGGAACACTGCTGGTCGCCAAGCGTGATCACGCGGCGGACGACGCATTGCTGGGACCGTTGCCGCTCACTCCCGATGTCATGCAGTTCCACCGCGACGAGGTGATGACTTTGCCGCCTTCCGCGCAATTGTTGGCCTCCTCCCCGAAATGTGACAACCAGGCATTTCGGGTCGGCGACGTGGCTTACGGTATGCAGTTCCACGTCGAGACGACCACCGAGACGGTACTCGAGTGGCAACGTCGAATGCCGGAGCTGGCCGAGTCCGCCCGCGCCGGTCAGCTCTCCCGTGACCATCTCGATTCCTTCCACGAGGATCTCGCCGAGACGTGGCGTCCCGTCGCGGAGCGCTTCGTACGAATGGCCGCTCAGCCACCGGAGCGACGAACCTCGAGTCGGTCCCTCCCACTGGTGTGACTTCGTCCGCGTGGTGAAGCCACACCACTCGATCGTTCGGGATGGAGGACTACGGTTCGACTATGACCTCTGGTGGTTCTTCTCGGACGGGTTCGGCGCCCTCGCCCGCTCGCTACGGTTTCAGCGATGCCCAGCGTGCCGAGGCACAACTCCGTGCCGCGGGTTGGTGGTCGCACCGGGGACCGTTGGAGGCCGCCGAACCGGTGGTGACGGCGCTGTCCCGCACGGCGGATCCTGATCTCGCCCTGCTTTCCGTGGAGCGGCTGCGGGAAACGCTGGGGGAGGAGTGGGCGTGGCTGTCGGAGGAGTTGCTCTCGGACCGGGGGCTACGAGGCCGCTTGTTCGGGATCTTGGGCATCTCCGCTGCCTTCGCGGATCACCTGGTGGCGCACCCGCGGGACTGGCGTCGGTTGCGTTCGGCCGAGCACGAGTGGATGTGGGAGGTCGGCAGTTGTACTTCGGTGCTCTTGCACGCCGTGGGAGCCGTCGGCGAGGGGGAGCCGGGGACCGCGGAGGGACCGGTGGCCGCGCTGACCGGTGCCGAAGCGACGAGCGCTCTGCGCCACGCTTATCGCGCTTTGTTGTTGGACGTGGCGGCGGCGGATCTCGCGGCCGTTGTCGAGCCGAGCCTGCCCGAAGCCTCCTACGAGCAGGTCGTCGGTGTGCTTTCCGACATCGCGGTCGCGGCGCTGCGCGCGACGCTGTCGGTGGCGGTGGCCGAGGTGGGCTCGTCCGAACCGTCGGGTATCGCGGTGATCGCGATGGGCAAGTGCGGCGGGCGGGAGTTGAACTACGTCAGTGACGTGGACGTGGTCTTCGTCGCCGAGCGGGAACAGGACGTCGCGGAGGGAACGCGACTGGCCAGCACGATGATGCGCGTGGCGGGGACCGCCTTTTTCGACGTGGACGCGGCCCTGCGCCCGGAGGGCAAGGCCGGTGCGCTGGTGCGCACGCTGGACAGCCATCTCGGTTACTACCGTCGCTGGGCACGCACTTGGGAGTTCCAGGCGCTGCTGAAGGCGCGGCCGGTGGCGGGCGATCTCGATCTCGGCGATCGCTATCTCGAAGCGGTCCAGCCCCTGGTGTGGACGGCCTCCGAACGCGAGGACTTCGTCGCCGATGTCCGCTCGATGCGGCGACGGGTCGAGGACCACGTGCCGCGGGAGCAGACCGAGCGGGAGCTCAAGGTCGGCCGTGGCGGACTGCGCGACGTGGAGTTCGCCGTCCAGCTGTTGCAGATGGTGCACGGACGCAGTGACGAGTCGGTGCGGATCCGGCCCACGCTGCTGGCACTGCGCAGCCTGGGGGAGAACGGCTACGTGGCTCGCAGCGACGCCGCGGAGCTGGTGGACTCCTACCGCTTCCTGCGCACTCTGGAACACCGGTTGCAGTTGCGACGACTGCGGCGGACCCATTTGCTTCCGGCTTCCGACGATCCGGAGACGCTACATCCCCTCGCTCGCTCGGTGGGTCTGCGCTCTGACGGCCGGAAGAGCGCTTCCGACGTTCTCGTCACCGAGTTTCGCAGGCACAGTGCCCGAGTTCGCCGACTGCACGAGAAGCTGTTCTACCGTCCGCTGCTGGAGTCGGTGGCGAAGGTTCCCACGGAGGCGCTGCGACTGACCACCGGTGCTGCCGTCGAGCGACTCGCGGCGTTGGGCTACACCTCACCGGAAGGGGCGTTGCGGCACATCGGTGCCCTGACCTCGGGGGTGTCTCGCCGAGCGAGCATTCAGGGCGCGCTGTTGCCGATGTTGCTGGATTTGCTGGCCGAAACCCCCGACCCGGACGGGGGATTGCTCGCCTACCGCAAGGTCTCGGAGGCGTTGGCGGAGACGCCTTGGTACCTGCGGCTGTTGCGGGACGAGGGGGTCGTGGTCGAGCGGTTGGCGGTGCTGCTGGGCACGTCGAAGCTGGTACCGGAGTTGCTGGTCCGGGCGCCCGAGGTGCTGCGGTTGCTTTCCGATCCCACGACGCTGACCGGGCGGGATCCGGACGAAGTGGCGAGGTCCCTGCGCAGCGCCGTTTCACGTCACGCGGAGCCGGAACGAGCCGTGACGGCGGCCAGGTCGTTGCGGCGCCACGAGCTGTTGCGCGTGGCGTGTGCGGACTTGTTGGGGCTGATGGAACCCGCGACTGTGTTCCGGGCCTTGTCCAGCGTGTGGGCGGCCGTTCTGGAGGCCGCGCTGGAAGCGTCCGCCCGCGAGGTGGCCACCCGTTCGGAGTGGGGAGCCGCGGAGGTGCCCGCCCGGATCGCGGTGATCGGCATGGGCAGGCTGGGAGGGGCCGAACTCGGTTACGGGTCGGACGCGGACGTGCTGTTCGTGTGCGAGCCGATCGAGGGGGTTTCCGAGTCCACGGCGGTTCGTTTCGCGACCTCCGTGGTGGAACAGGTACGCAGGTTGCTGGCTCGCCCGACCCAGGATCCGCCGCTGGAGGTCGACACCGACCTGCGACCGGAGGGGCGGAGCGGGGCGCTGGTGCGGACCCTGGATTCGTATCTGGCCTACTACCGTCGTTGGGCGCAGGTCTGGGAGTGGCAGGCGCTGCTCCGCGCGAGCCCGGTGGCCGGTGACGCCGACCTGGGGCACCGGTTCTGTCGGGCCGTGGATTTCCTGCGCTACCCGGCGGGTGGCCTGGACGGAGCGAAAACGCGGGAGATCCGCCGAATCAAGGCGCGGGTCGATTCCGAGCGCCTCCCCCGGGGAGCGGACCCCGCGACGCACACCAAGCTCGGACGGGGCGGGTTGACGGACGTGGAGTGGACGCTCCAACTGCTGCAGCTGCGCCACGCCGACGAGTTCCCGGAGCTGCGGACGACCTCCACCACGGAGGGTCTGCGGGCGGCCGCCCGCGTGGGCGTGCTGGAGGAAACCGACGTCGAGACGCTCGTCGAGGCGTGGACGCTGGCGATGCGCGCGCGCAACGCCGTGATGCTGGTACGGGGCAAGCCCGGCGACCAGCTTCCCAAGCAGGTCAGGGAACTCGCTGCCGTGGCTTCGGCACTCGGTTACTCGGGAGTGGACACGGGTGAGGTGTTGGACACCTACCTGCGTGTCACGCGACGCGCGCGTGCGGTGGTCGAGCGCGTGTTCTTCGATGAGCCGGTGCAGGACACGAACGGGTGAGCTTGCCGTGGTCGGTGCCGGGCGGGGAATACGGCGTCGTCCCCGCGGCGTTGTCCCGATCATGAAGGCGATTGCGCTCACCGAGTTCGGCGAGCCCGGAGTAATGCACGAGCAGGAGCTGCCTGACCCGCTGGTCGGCCCGGACACGGTCCTGGTGGAGGTACGGGCCGCCGGGGTGAACCCGGTGGACTGGAAGGTCCGACGCGGCTATCTGCAGGGGATGATCCCGCACCACACTCCGCTGATCCCGGGGTGGGACGTGGCCGGAGTCGTGCGTGCGGTCGGACCGGCGGTGACCGAGTATCGCTCCGGGGACGAGGTTCTGGGCTACGCCCGCGAGGACCACGTCCAGAACGGGACCTACGCGGAGCTCGTTTCCGCGCCCGTCCGGACTCTTGCCCACAAGCCTCGGTCACTGGAGTTCACGCGGGCGGCGGGGCTTCCCCTCGCCGGATTGACGGCCCTGCAGATGCTGCGTGCCACCGATGCCGGCGAAGGCGATGTCGTGCTGGTGCACGCCGCTTCCGGCGGCGTCGGCCACCTCGCCGTGCAGATCGCGCGGGAACTCGGTGTTTCTCGGGTGATCGGCACGGCTTCCGAGGGCAATCACGAGTTCCTGCGCGAGCTCGGGGCGGAGCCGGTCACCTACGGTGACGGGTTGCCGTCACGAGTCGCCGACCTCGTCGGTGGCGACGGCAAGGTCGACGTGGCGCTGGACTTCGTGGGAGGTCAGGCGCTGACGGACTCGGTGTCGATGGTGCGCCGAGCGCAGCGCCACGCTTCGGTCCAGGATGCCGAGACCGTCCTGAACCAGGGCGGGCGGTACGTCTTCGTGCGCCCCGACTCCCAGCAGCTCGGCTGGCTGGCCGAGCTCGTCGACGAAGGTCGGCTCCGGGTGGAGATTCAGCGCACCCTGCCCCTGGAGCAGGCCGAGCAGTCTCACGAGCTGCTTGAACGGGGACACGTTCGGGGCAAACTCGTCCTGACCACCGGCTGACCCGCACGGACCACAGCGATGGGAGAACGGTGGCCGAGCGGCGCCACATCCGCCCGGCCACCTTCAAGTGAGGAGCCCGCCGATCCGGTCGAGAGCGTCGTCGAGCGTGGACGGCAGGTTCGGGCGTCGCTCCGGTCCCGTTGTGATGCGCCGGAGTGCCCCCTCGGTGCGGGCCGAGGCGATTTCACCGACCATCGGGACCAGATCGATGGCGACGTGCTCGGCTTCGGTCCACGAGCTTGCCCGCAGGGCGGCCCGCAGCAGGTTCGCCCGGTGGATGTAGAGCGCCCACCGGAGGTGTTCGCGTCCTTCGGAGCGTTCCACGGCCTTCGCCAGCAACGGCAGGGCCCGCGTGGGGTTGCCCAGGCTCGCGTGGATCATGCCCGCGTGCCCGACGAGTTCGCGTTCGTCGAACCACCACGACCACGGGGGATCCCGGCTGGTGGTGCCGTCGGCGAATGCCGAGCGGGCACGGTCGAGAGCGCGTAGCGCTTCGGTCTCGTCGCCGAGCGAGGCCAGAGCACGGGCGGTGCGCACGTCGAACAGGGCACGTACGCGACCCGGTAGCTCGCGCTCGCTCATGCCTCGGGAGATCCGCAACGCTTCGCGGCAGCGGCCGGTGTGGACGCTGCCCAGCGCCTGGTTCGACAGGATGAACCATTCCATCGAGGCGTCGCCGGCGAGGTGGGCCAGCTTCAACGCCTCGGCGTTGATCGCGCGTGCTTCGTCGTGGTGTTCGGCGTCGAACAGCAGCCACCCGGACAGTTCGCCGAGCTCGGCCGTGACGGCTTCGAGGTCGCGTTCGATCCTGGACGGGTACCGGCCCTCGCCGAGGACGCGTTGCGCGTGGCGAAAGCCGCGCGAGGCGATCGGTGCGACTTCGGCACCACCGTGCACACCGTCGAGGGCGACCAGGTGGGAGATCATCCCGCGCAACTCGTCGAGGTGGTCATCCGTGACGGGGGCGGCGTGCGGACGGTCGTCGCGGCCCATGCCGTGATGCTGCCACGTGACCGCCGATGCCCATAGCTGCCTCGCGGTCCGCCCTCCCGGCGCGGACGTGCGAGCAGTCCAGCGCCGCCCTCCCCACGCTCCGGTGAAGACGACGCTGGACTACTTGCGGAGCTTGCTGCCGGCTACTGATCCGGAGATCACACGTCGTAGTACAGCGCGAACTCGTACGGGTGCGGGCGGAGCCGGATCGGGTCGATCTCGTTCTCCCGCTTCAGCGCGATGTAGTTCTCGATCAGGTCCTCGGTGAACACGCCACCCTCGAGCAGGTACTCGTGGTCGGCTTCCAGGCTGTCGATGGCCTCGGCCAGGCTGCCCGGAACCTGCGGGATGCCCTTGGCTTCCTCCGGCGGGAGCTCGTAGAGGTCCTTGTCGATCGGTTCGGCGGGCTCGATCTTGTTCTTGATGCCGTCCAGACCCGCCATGAGCATCGCGGCGAAGCCCAGGTACGGGTTGCCGGAGGGGTCCGGGCAGCGGAACTCGACGCGCTTGGCCTTCGGGTTGGTGCCTGTGATCGGGATGCGCATGCATGCCGAGCGGTTGCGCTGGGAGTACACCAGGTTGACCGGAGCCTCGAAGCCCGGCACGAGACGGTGGTAGGAGTTCACCGTCGGGTTGGTCAGTGCCAGCAGGCTCGGCGCGTGGTGCAGGATCCCGCCGATGTAGTAGCGCGCGGTGTCCGACAGGCCGGCGTAGCCCGACTCGTCGTGGAACAGCGGGATGCCCTCCTGCCACAGCGACATGTGGGAGTGCATCCCGGAACCGTTGTCGCCGAACAGCGGCTTGGGCATGAACGTCACGGTCTTGCCGTTGCGCCACGCGGTGTTCTTGATGATGTACTTGAAAAGCTGCAGGTCGTCGGCGGCGTGCAGCATCGTGTTGAACTTGTAGTTGATCTCGGCCTGGCCGCCGGTGCCGACCTCGTGGTGAGCGCGCTCGACGGTGAACCCGGCGTTGATCAGCTCGGTGGTCATCTCGTCGCGCAGGTCGGCGAGCTGATCGTACGGTGCGACCGGGAAGTAGCCGCCCTTCATGCGGGTCTTGTAACCGAGGTTGCCGCCTTCTTCCTCGCGGCCGGTGTTCCACCAGCCCTCGATCGAGTCGACCTCGTGGAAGGAGGAGTTGGCGTTCTCGGAGTAGCGCACCGAGTCGAAGATGTAGAACTCGGCCTCGGAGGCGAAGAAAGCGGTGTCGGCGATGCCGGATTCCGCGAGGTACTGCTCCGCCTTGCGCGCGATGTTACGCGGATCCCTGCTGTAGGGCTCCAACGTGAACGGGTCGTGCACGAAGAAGTTGAGGATCAGCGTCTTCTCGGTGCGGAAGGGGTCGACCCGTGCCGTCTGGGGGTCGGGCAGCAGCAGCATGTCCGACTCGTGAATGGACTGGAAACCACGCACCGACGAACCGTCGAAGCCGAGCCCCTCGGTGAAGGTGTCGTGGTCGAACGCCGCGGCGGGCACGGTGAAGTGCTGCATGACCCCCGGCAGGTCACAGAACCGGACATCGATGAACTTCACGTCCTGCTCGGAAATGAAGCGTAGGACCTCGTCTGGATTCTTGAACACCCTCGATGGCTCCTTCACACGCTCGTGTTGCTCATCGGCATCGTTTCGGCGCCGACTCGCCTGACACGTTATGGGGCCGGTGTTGCCCGGTCGTCACCCTCGTGTTTCGCCGACGTTAACGAGTGTCGCGGGGTGATGACGCGCCCGCACCAGCGGTTACGGCCACGGGCCGTATCCTGGGAACGTGGGTAAAACGACGGGATCCTGGCTGTCCGGCCCGAGATCCGTACGTGACCAGGATGACACCGAGCAACAGCGTTGGCGAGGCGAGCGACTCGGGCTGCCGGAGAGCGGGCCCGGGGCCGCGGCTCCCACGGGCCGGCGCGCGCTCGGATTCTTCATCGACGTCGCTCTGGCCGCGCTCGTGGCCGGTTTGTTCACCGCTCCCGACTACCCTGGCCACTGGAGCCTGTTCGCCTGGTTCGTCATCACCGTCGTTCCGGTGAGCTTCTTCGGCTTCACCCCCGGTATGGCCGTGATGCGGATCTGGGTCGCCCGCCTCGACGGAGCCGCCATGATCGGGGTGCCACGGGCACTGCTGCGCTGCGTGCTCAGCGGGCTGCTGGTGCCGGCCGTGCTCTGGAACCTGGACGGGCGCTCCTGGCACGACCGCCTGTCCGCGACCGTGGTCATCCAGCGCTAGGTGTTTCCGGGCACCGCGTCGGGTGGTGACGCGGTGCCGCGCGAAACCGCGGAATCCGGGTGCCGTCAGCGCCGGCGAGTGGCGCGCTGCATGCTGCGCGTCTTCGCGCCCTGCGGCATCGGGCCCTTGGGGGTGGAGTCATTGCGGCTGGCCAGCGCGGACAACCGCTTGTCCAGCGACGCGGCCTGGGCGGCGCTGAGGTTGCGGGGCAGCTTCATGATCTTGTTCTGCAACTTGCCGATCGGAACCTGGTCCTGCTCGTTGCCGACGATGAACTCGTAGATCGGCGTTTCGCCCACCAGTCGCGAGATCCGCTTCTTCTCCTGCGACAACAGGTTCTTGACCCGGTTCGGCGACCCCTCGCCGACGAGCACGACGCCGGGACGGCCGATCACCCGGTGCACAGCGTCGAGTTGCCCGGTCCCCGCCACGGCCTGGGTCAGGTGCCACTTGCCGCGCAGGTTCTCCAGGGCCCAACCGCCCGCACCGGGTTGTCCCTCGGCCTTGCGGTAGACGTTGGCCTGGACCCGGCGCCCGAAGATGATGACGGCGCCCAGCACGCCGAGTGCGACGCCCACCGGGAGGAAGAACCAGTGCAGTCCCCAGATCAGACCGAGCAGGAACACGACCACCGTGACGCCGATGAATGTCCCCAGCATCAACGGCAGCAGTAGCTTGTCCTCGCGGCGCTGCATCTTGAACGCCTCGAACATCTGCTTGAAGCGCGCCATGGACGCTTGTCGCTTCTGCTTGGCTGCCGCTTTCTTGGCTGCCTTGTCCTGCTTGGCCATGTTTCCAGGATACGGCGCGGGACCAATCCTCTGCTGAGGCGGTGCCGAATACTTCACGACCAGTCGTCGTGTACGGCCAGGTGGGGTGGTCAGCGCTGCTGACAGCCCGCCGGGCGCTGTTTGACGGAGCATCTCCAGTGACCGAATCACCGTCTCGCGCCGAAGAGGGCGATGCTCGTTCCGATGAGCGCCAAGGCGACTCCTACGGATTCCCCGCGGGGCTGTGGCGAGCGCTGGCGCGGCACCGTCCTCCCGGCTTCGGGCGCTCCCGCTTGTGGCGCAGCCCCCTGCGGGGGCCGTGGTTGACCTCGGCACTCGGGGTGGTGCTGCTGATCACGCTGCCGATCGTCACCGTAACGGGACTGTTGTCCTACATCGCTTACGCTCCCCAGTTCGGGCAGGCCATCCCGGCCGAGGTCGGCTGGCTACGCCTGCCGCCGTTCACCTGGCCGACCCGGCCCGCGTGGTTGTATCAGGCGAACCAGGGCCTGCACGTCGTCCTCGGTCTCGTGCTGGTCCCCGTGGTGCTGGCCAAGCTGTGGTCGGTCGTGCCGAAACTGTCCTCCTGGCCACCGGTGCGCTCACCGGCCCAGCTGCTGGAGCGGCTGTCGCTGTTGTTGCTGGTCGGCGGAGTGCTCTTCGAGATCGTCACCGGTGTCCTCAACATCCAGTACGACTACGTGTTCGGCTTCAGCTTCTACGCGGCGCACTACTTCGGTGCGTGGGTGTTCATCGGTGGCTTCGTCGCGCACGTGACCGTCAAGCTGCCCCGGGTGGTGACCGCGCTGCGCTCCCGCTCACTGCGTGCCGAGCTGCGTACTCCCCGCGAGCGGACGCGTCCGGAACCACCGGACGAGGACGGTCTGGTCGCGGCGGAGCCCGCGGAGCCGACGCTCAGCCGTCGCGCGGCGCTCGGTCTCGTGGGCGGGGGGTCGCTGCTGGTGGCCGTGCTGACCGCGGGGCAGGTCGTCGGCGGTTTCACGCGTCGTTTCGCGCTGCTGCTGCCGAGGGGGCGTTCCCAGGGTGCGGGGCCGAACGGATTCCAGGTCAATCGCACCTTCGAGGCCTCGCTGATCGATCCGCGCGAGACCGGGCCCGGCTGGCGGCTCGTCCTGTCCGGCGGGCCACGGCCGGTCAAGCTGGACCGGGCGAGCCTGCTGGCGATGCCACAGCACACCGCGACCCTGCCGATCGCGTGCGTGGAGGGGTGGGCGACCACCCAGACCTGGACGGGGGTGCGGCTGCGGGACCTGGCGGAGTCGGCGGGAGTCCCCGATCCGGCTTCGGCGCTGGTGGCGTCCCTGGAAACCGCGGGGGCCTTCGACCGGGCCACCTTGCAGGCCAACCAGGTCCTCGATCCCGCCGCATTGCTGGCGCTGCGGGTCAACGGCGCCGAGCTGGCCCTCGACCACGGTTATCCGGCTCGCGTCATCGTCCCCGCGCTACCGGGGGTGCACAACACCAAGTGGGTCCGTTCGATCGAGTTCCGGAGTCGTTGATGCGAGTGTTGCGGAGAGCGCGGCGGCTTTACGGGGCGAGTCCGTCGCACCTGTTCGTGCTGGCGGCCTGCTTCGCGCTCGTCGTTTACGCGGTGAGTCACCTCGTCGAGAACCCGAGCTTCACCCGGATGGTGAGTTGGTTCGTCGTCGCCGTCATCGCTCACGATCTGGTGCTGTTCCCCGGCTACGCTCTCGGGGACCGACTTCTCACCGCAGGCTCGACGGTGCTGCGCCGCGTCCGGTGGCGGTTGCCGTTCTCACCGGTCAACCACCTCCGGGTGCCGATACTGGGCTCCGGGCTGCTGTTGCTGCTGTTCTTCCCGGGCATCATCGAGCAGGGCTCGGTCTGGTACCGGGCGGCGACCGGGCAGACGCAGGAGCCGTTCTCCCAACGCTGGTTACTGATCACCGCGGTGATGTTCGGTGCCAGCGCCCTCGTCTACGCGCTGCGCGTGGGGATCGCGTACTGGCCGGAGACGAAGGCGGGACTGGCGCGACTGAAGAAGAAGATCGGGGCCGCGCTCGGTCGACGCGACCCCGGTCGGGAGTGAGCGACCGTGCGGATCGGCGGGCGCACCCACCGGTCCTGCACGGCCGGTCCGTGTGCTCTACGAATCACCGGGCCAGGAGGTTGCTGGCTTCCTGGGAGGCGGTGCCGGCCTGAACGAGGTGCTGCAGGTTCTCCGACAGCGGCATACCGCGGTGTTCGGTCGCCTTGGCGAACAGGCGCCCGGCGCGGTAACTGGAGCGCACCAGGGGGCCGGCCATCACGCCGGGAAAGCCCAGCGCCTCGGCGGTCTTGGTGTGCTCGACGAACTCCTCCGGCTTGACCCAGCGGTCCACGGGGTGGTGCCGGGGGCTGGGCCGCAGGTACTGGGTGATGGTGATGATGTCGCAGCCGGCATCGCGCAGGTCGCGCAGTGCGGGCTCGACCTCCTCCGGTGTCTCGCCCATCCCCAGGATGAGGTTGGACTTGGTCACCAGCCCGTCGTTGCGGGCCTCGGTGATCACTTGCAGTGAGCGGTCGTAGCGGAAGGCCGGACGCATGGTCTTGAACATGCGCGGCACGGTCTCCACGTTGTGGGCCAGCACTTCCGGTCGGGAGGAGAAGACCTCGGCGAGCTGGTCCGGTTCGGCGTTGAAGTCGGGGATGAGCAGTTCCACACCGGTGCCCGGGTTGAGCTCGTGGATCTGACGCACGGTCTCGGCGTACAGCCACGCACCCCCGTCGTCCAGGTCGTCACGGGCCACCCCGGTCACCGTGGAGTAGCGCAATCCCATGGCCTGGACCGAATCGGCGACCTTGCGGGGTTCGGCGGTGTCGAGCTCGGCGGGTTTGCCGGTGTCGATCTGGCAGAAGTCGCACCGGCGGGTGCACTGATCTCCGCCGATGAGGAAGGTGGCCTCGCGGTCCTCCCAGCACTCGAAGATGTTGGGACAGCCGGCCTCCTCGCAAACGGTGTTCAGCCCTTCCCGTTTGACCAGGCTTTTCAGCTCCTGATACTCAGGTCCCATCCGAGCACGGGTCTTGATCCACGACGGCTTCTTCTCGATCGGTGTCTGACTGTTGCGGACCTCCAGCCGCAACAGCTTCCGACCCTCAGGCGTCACAGTCACGGCAACAGGTTACGCCGTGTACCCCCGTTGTTCGAAACCACCGACGGTTCACACCGGTTCGGGTCGCACCCCGGTGAGTTCCGAGGTGACCTTCCACAGCTGTGCCGCCGTGCGCTCTTCGGTGGCCGCGCGGTGCATCTTGGCCCGTTTCGGGCGGCCGCGCATCTCCCCGAATCCACTCGGCCCGAAGTAGTCGCCACCTCGAACACCGGGCGCGGTGGCGGCGCAGAGCTGGGGCAGCGCGCCCTGGTCGGTGGGTTGGCTGATGAGTTTGTTGATCGCTCCGGCCGTGCTGGTGACCGCGGCGGGAAGCGAGCGTGCGCGCACGGAGTTCGTCGCCAGCTCGGTCTCGGTCATCCCGGGATGAGCGGCCACGCTGATCACTTTCAGGTTCGAGTGCCGCACCCTGCGGTCCAGCTCGAGCATGAACAGCAGGTTGGCGAGCTTGGACTGCGAGTAACCCCGGAAGGGGGTGTAGTGGCGGCTCCGGAAGTTCGGATCCTCGGTGTCGAGGTGACAGCCGTGGTGGGCGAGGCTGGACAGGGTCACCACGCGAGAGCCGGGCCTGCTGCGCAGGGCCGGCATGAGCAACCAGGTCAGCGCGGCGTGACCGAGATGGTTGGTGCCGATCTGGAGCTCGAAGCCGTCCCCGGTCCACTGCTTCGGCGGCGCCATCACGCCGGCGTTGTTCATGAGCACGTCGAGAGAGTCCTCGCTGCGTTCGCGCACGTCCTCGGCGGCCTTACGCACCGATCCGAGGTCGGCGAGGTCCAACTCGACCAGTTCCGGTTCGACGTCGGCCTCGGCGCGGACCCGCGCGAGCGCGTCCCGGCCGCGTTCGGCGCTGCGGCAGGCCAGCAGTACCCGGGCGCCCCTGGTGGCCAGGGCACGAGCGCTGTGCAGTCCCAGGCCGGAGTTGGCTCCGGTGATCAGCACGGTCCGCCCGTGCTGGTCGGGGATGTCGGCTTCCGTCCAAGCGGTCATACTCCCTATGTACCCGTGCTCTGCCCGCGGTGAAAAATGTCGCCCTCCGGGGATCGAGCACTCGGCGTGGAGATCGAGAAACGCGTCTGACTAAGGGATCGCCTCGCCGACGAGGCGGAGGACTCGACTCGCAGCCGTCCTCGGGCCGCGGCTAGCCTCGGGAGCCGTGAGCGAGGCATTCAAACTCAGGGTTTTCACCGAGCCCCAGCAAGGGGCGACCTACGACGACCTGCTGCGCGTGGCGCGTACCGCCGAATCGGCCGGTTACGATGCTTTCTTCCGGTCGGACCACTTCCTGAAGATGGGCGGGGGCTCCGGTGAGCCCGGCCCCACCGACGCCTGGTTGACCCTGGCCGGGCTGGCCCGGGAGACGAGTCGGATCCGACTGGGCACGCTGATGAGCGCGGGTACGTTCCGGTTGCCCGGACCGCTGGCCGTCTCGGTGGCCCAGGCCGACCAGATGTCCGGCGGACGCGTGGAGTTCGGCATCGGCAGTGGCTGGTACGAGGAGGAGCACACCGCCTACGGCATTCCGTTCCCTCCGCTGCGGGAGCGCTTCGACCGCTACGCCGAGCAGTTGGAGATCATCACCGGTCTGTGGGCAACGCCGCGGGGCGAGACCTTCGACTACGACGGCACCTACTACCGGCTCGCCGACTCGCCGGCGTTGCCGAAACCCGTGCAGAGTCCGCGTCCACCGGTCCTGGTCGGCGGAGCGGGCAAGAAGCGGACTCCGATGCTGGCCGCGCGCTACGCCGACGAGTTCAATCTGCCCTTCGTCGACGTGGACACCGCCGCCACGCAGTTCGGCCGCGTGGAACAGGCGTGCGCGGAGATCGGGCGCGAGCCTTCGGAGATCGTCCGTTCCGCGGCACTGGTGTTGTGCGTCGGCGAGGACGATGCCCAGGTCGAAAGCCGGGCGGCGGCCATCGGTCGCGATCCCGACGAGCTCAGGACCAACGGTCTCGCCGGTAGTCCGGCCCAGGTCGTCGACACCATCGGGTACTGGCGGCGGCGCACCGGGCTGAATCGGCTGTATCTCCAGGTGCTGGACCTGTCCGACCTCGACCACCTCGAACTGGTGGCTTCCAAGGTCATGCCGCAGCTGAGCTGAAGCCCCTCCGATGGTCTCGGTGCGAAGGGTGGGCGCGTCGTTTCGGCGCTCTCGCCGCCACGACGACGCGCTCACTCAGCGCAGGCTGGGGTCCAGGGCCAGGGTCACGCCCGCGGCGTCCGGGGTCTCCTGACGGGCGATGTCGCGCTCCTCCACCGGCAGGGTGCCCTCCACGGCGTCGAGGACGCCCTGCTGGACCAGCGGCATCACCTCGGACACCGGAACGTCCCTGCCGAGCTCCTGCGACAGCGAGGTGACCCCGGCGTCACTGATCCCGCACGGCACGATCCGATCGAACTCGACCATGTCCGAGTCGCAGTTGAGCTCGAGCCCGTGCATGGTGACGCCGCGCTGCACGCGGATGCCGATCGCGGCGATCTTGCGCTCCGGGCGGTGCTCGTCGGCGGGCAGCCATACGCCGCTGCGGCCCTCGACCCGGCCGGTGCGGATGCCGAACCGGTCACAGACCCGGATCAGGGCCTGCTCGAGGCGGCGAACGTAGTCCACCACGTCGACCGGGTCGGACAGCTGCAGGATCGGGTAGCCCACGAGCTGTCCCGGACCGTGCCAGGTGATCTTTCCACCGCGGTCGACGTCGATGACGGGAGTTCCGTCCTGAGGCCGGTCCTCGGGCTCGGTGCGCTTGCCCGCGGTGTAGACCGAGGGGTGCTCCAACAGCAGCAGGCTGTCGCCGCCGGAACCGGCCGCACGTTCGGCGGCCAGTTGCCGTTGCAGGTCCCACGCGGCCAAGTAGTCGATCGTGCCCAGGTCGCGTACCTCGACTGGATCGGTCGAGGCGCGGCAAGAGATATTCGTGCGACTCACTCGCGCCAGGTTACGCCGAAGCGGTCAGGACGCGACAGCCGCCGCGAGTGCCGCGTGCACCGAGGGGTGGTCGAAGGTGAAGTCGTGCTGCTCGAGGACGCGCGGCAGCGCACGTTGCCCGACCAGGGCTCCCTCGTCGGCGAACTCTCCCAGCACCGTCCGGAGGACGAAGCTCGGCACGACCCAGGGGGCGGGTCTGCCCACGGCGTCGGCGAGTGCTCGCGTGAACTCCGCGTTCGTGACGGGGTTCGGCCCGGTGAGGTTGACGGGACCGGACACGTCGGGGTTCTCCAGCACGAACCGGATGGCGGACACCTCGTCGTCCAGCGAGATCCACGGCATGTACTGGGCGCCACTGCCCAGCCGGCCGCCGAGCAGGCACGAGAACAGCGGTTTGAGCCGGCCGAGCAGTCCCCCGGCGGGGGAGAGCACGAGGCCGGTTCGCAGGAGTGCGATCCGCGCCCCTGCGGCGGGCCTGGTCGCTTCCTCCCACTGGCGGCACAGGTCGGCTAGGAATCCCGCTCCCGGCTCGGAGGACTCCGTGATCACCCGGTCACCGGTGTCGCCGTAGTAGCCCACGGCCGAGGCGTTGGCCAGGACGGGGACACCCCGCTCGGCCACGGCGGCCGCCAACAGCGCGGTCGGTCGGACCCGTGAGTCCAGCAGCGCTTTCTTGCGCTCGGCCGACCAGCGGCGTTGCCCCAGGTCGGCGCCGCAGAGGTTGACCACGGCGTCGGCCCCCTCCAGCACGGTGCTGTCGAGCCTGCCCGCGTCGGGGTCCCACTCGCGCTCGTCCGGAGCTCCGGGTTCGTGGCGCACGAGGCGGATCACCTCGTGCCGGGAGTGCCGGAGCGCTGGCACGAGATGGGTACCGATCAGTCCCGAGGATCCGGCGATGACCACACGCATGTGTCGATCATCGCGCAGCGAGCGCCGCGGCGCGACCACCCGATGGACGTAAAAGGGGCCCGGTCACCGTTCGTGGTGGCCGGGCCCCTCGACGCGGAGCGGTCACACTCCCAGGTCGGCTTCGAAGGCTCCTTCTTCGAGGCGCTGCTTGAGGGTGTTGAGGAACCGGGCGGCGTCGGCACCGTCGACCAGGCGGTGGTCGTAGGACAGTGCCAGGTACACCATGGAGCGGATCGCGATGGTGTCCCCACCGGCTTCGTCGGACACCACCACGGGGCGCTTGACGACCGTGCCGGTGCCCAGCATCCCCACCTGGGGCGGGTTCAGGATCGGCGTGTCGAACAGGGCGCCCCTGCTGCCGGTGTTGGTCAGCGTGAAGGTGCCACCGCTGAGCTCGTCCGGCTTGACCTTGCTGTCGCGGGTGCGCTCGGCCACGTCGGCGATCTTGCGCGCCAGCCCGCCGAGGTTGAGGTCACCGGCGTCGTGGACGACGGGGCTGAGCAGGCCCTTATCGGTGTCGACGGCGATCGACAGGTGCTCGGCACCGTGGTAGGTGATCTCCTTGGCTTCCTCGTCGACCGAGGCGTTGAGCTTCGGGTGCAGCTTGAGGGCCTCGACCGTGGCCTTGGCGAAGAAGGGCAGGAAGGACAGCTTCACGCCCTCGGAGGCCTCGAAGCCACGCTTGGCGCGGTCCCGCAGCCGGGCGATCTTGGTCACGTCGACCTCGATGACCGTGGTCAACTGCGCCGCCGTCTGCAGCGAGTCCACCATGCGCTGGGCGAGGACCTGCCGCAGCCGCGACATCTTCTGCGTGGTGCCGCGCAGGGCCTTGGCCTCTTCCGAAGGCTCCTGCTGCGCGATGGCGGGGCCGGTTTGCGCGGTGGATTCCTCGCTCGGAGCCGTCGGCGCGGACGGCGCGGCACCACGCTCGCGGCCGGCGTTGATCGCCGCCTGCACATCCTGCTTGCGGATGCGGCCACCGACACCGCTGCCGCTCAGCGTGTTCAGATCGATGCCGTGCTCGTTGGCGAGCTTGCGCACCAACGGAGTGACGTACGGCCCGCTCGTGCTCGGCGTCTGTGCCGTGCCGGTTTGGTCCGCACCGGTCGGTTGGGGCTCCGGCTCCGGTTGCTGGGGCTGGGCCGGTTGCTGGGGCTGTGCCGGTTGCGCGGGCTGTGCCGGTTGCGCGGGCTGGGCCGGTTGCGCGGGCTGGGCCTGGGGCTCCGACTGCGCCGGTTGTGCCGGCTCCGCCTGAGGTTCCGCCTGCGGCTGCGGTGCCGGTTCGGGCGCGGAGGCCGGTGCCGCGGCCTGTTCACCGACGACGGCGAGCTTCGAGCCGACCTCGACGGTGTCGTCCTCGTTGGCCGAGACCTCCAGCAGGGTTCCCGCGGCGGGGGAGGGGATCTCGGTGTCGACCTTGTCGGTGGAGACTTCCAGCAGGGGTTCGTCGACTTCGACGGTGTCTCCGACTTGCTTGAGCCACCGGGTGATCGTGCCCTCGCTGACGCTCTCGCCGAGTGCCGGCATCTGGACGTCGGTGCCCTGCGCCGAACCCGCGGGTGCCGCCTGAGCGGGAGCGGGTTGGGCGGGAGCGGATTCCTGTTGGGGAGGCTGCGCGGATTCCTGCGGAGCGGCCTGCTGGGCGGGCTGCTGGGCGGGTTCGGGCTCGGCCGCCGGTTGCTGCTGGGCCGGTTCGCCCTCGGAGCTGTCACCGATCACGGCGAGCTCACCGCCGATCTCGACGGTGTCGTCCTCGTTGGCGACGATGTTCTGCAGCACTCCGGCGGTGGGGGAGGGGATCTCGGTGTCGACCTTGTCGGTGGAGACTTCCAGCAGGGGTTCGTCGACTTCGACGGTGTCTCCGACTTGCTTGAGCCACCGGGTGACTGTGCCCTCGCTGACGCTCTCGCCGAGTGCCGGCATCTGGACGGAGAAGGCCATCTCTTGCTGACTCCTCGTACTTCGTGTGCTGTCTGCCCGTGCTGACCGTCAGCCGTGCACGTGCAGTGGCTTGCCGGCCAGGGCGAGATGTGCCTCGCCGAGAGCCTCTGTCTGGGTCGGGTGGGCGTGGATCAGTGGTGCGACGTCCTCCGGCAGCGCCTCCCAGTTGTAGATCAGCTGGCCCTCGCCGATGAGTTCGCCGACCCGCTCTCCGATGAGGTGCATGCCCAGGACCGGACCGTCGGTGGCCCGGACCACCTTGACCGCTCCCGCTGTCTTGAGGATCTGGCTCTTGCCGTTGCCCGCCAGGTCGTAGGTGAAGGTCTCCACCTGGTCGTACTGCTCCTTGGCCGCGCTCTCGGTCAGCCCCACCGAGGCCACCTCGGGCTGGCAGTAGGTCACCCGCGGGATGCCGGCCTCGTCGATGACCGGCGGGTTGAGCCCGGCGATGTCCTCGGCGATGAAGATGCCCTGCTGGAAACCGCGGTGCGCCAGTTGCAGACCGGGAACGATGTCGCCGACCGCGTAGACCCCGTCCAGGTTGGTGCGGAGTCGCTCGTCGGTACGCACGAAGCCGCGCTCCATGGTCAGCCCGGCCTCCTCGTAACCGAGGGCGGCCGTGTTCGCGCCGCGGCCGACCGCGACCAGCAGCAGGTCGGCGTCGAGCTGCTCACCGTTTTCCAGGCTGACCGTCACGCCGGAGTCGCTCTGCTCGGCACCGGTGAACTTCACACCGGTGGAGAACTTGATGCCGCGCTTGCGGAAGGCGCGCTCCAGCTGCTTGGAGAGGTACTCGTCCTCGTTGGGGACCAGGTGCGGCAGGGCCTCGACGACGTGGACCTCGGCGCCGAACGAGCGCCACACGCTGGCGAACTCGACACCGATGACGCCGCCACCCAGCACCACGACCTTGTTCGGCACGAAGTCCAGGTTGAGCGCTTCCTCGCTGGCGATGATGCGCCCACCGAGCTCGAGGCCCGGTAGTGTCTTGGAGTAGGAACCCGTGGCCAGCACCACCTTGGAACCGGTGTAGCGCGTGCCGTCCACCTCGACGGTCTTGGAGTCGACGAGTGTGCCCGCACCTTCGACGTAGGTGACCTGATGCGCCTTGACCAAGCCCTGCAGGCCCTTGTGCAGGCGTTTGACGATGTTGTCCTTGTAAGAGTTGACACCGTCGATGTCGATGCCCTCCAGCGAGGCCTTCACCCCGACCTGCTCGCCGTCACGGGCGGCGTCGGCGACCTCGGCCGAGTGCAGCAGGGCCTTGGTGGGGATACATCCTCGGTGCAGACAGGTCCCACCGAGCTTGTCCTTTTCGATCAGGACGACGGACAGGCCCAGCTCTGCTGCGCGGAAAGCGCAGGCGTAGCCGCCCGAGCCGCCGCCGAGAATGACTAGATCGGCGGACGTGTCGGTCACTTCGCACTCCTCGACAGGCATCGTTGGCTCAACTCGTTGGCGGTGTTGTCCGGCCTCGGTTCGTCCGATCCTGGGCAGCACCTGGGAGCCATCTTGTCACCACAGGATGCCCTGACGCGATGTGGGCTGTGGATATTCCACGGTCGAGTAGGGGACAGATCACAGTCGACGCACGCCGTGCGAACGGTTTTCGCTCATCGTGGGCTCGTGTGCCGCTCGGGCTGGCAGGATTAAGAGAAAGGAGGCGAATACGTTGGGTTTGTTCGATCGTCTGCGGCGCCGTCGGCGGAGCGGAGGAAGGCGGCGGACCGATTCCGGTGACCTCGAACACCTGCGGGCGTGGGCCGAGCAGCGACGCGGAGTGGAGGCCTATCTCGAGCCTCCCACGCCGATGATCGATACGACCCTGGTGCTGATCGCCCACGACGGTGAGTGGACACGTCGCCGGGTGGCCGGCCCCGATGCCGCCCACCGCTTCGCGAGCAAGCTGGGAATCCCGTTCTACGAGGTCACCAAGCTCGGCTATCCGCAACGGATGCGCGACTACCAGGCCAGGCAGCGCGTGCGGCGCAAGCGCGAACGACGCCGGATGCTGGAGGAGTGACGGTCCCGTCCGCCGTCAGTGCGCGACCCGGATCGACGGCTCGCGACGCACCGGGAAGTTCACGGACTTGGCGACGTAGCACAGCTCGTGCGCCCGTTGATGCAGCGCTTCGGCCGTGGCGACGCTGGGGTGATCGGGGACGGTGACCTCGGGACGCAGGACGACGCCCGCGAACTGGCCGGTGCCGTCCGCGTTCTCGGTCAGGGTGCCCTCGGCGCGGTCGTGATAGCCGAGCACGACCACTCCCGTGTCCGCGGCCAGGTGCAGGTACCACAGCATGTGGCACTGGGACAGTGACGCCACCAGCAGCTCCTCCGGGTTGTAGCGATCGTCGTCGCCGCGGAAGGCGGGGTCGGCGGAACCGTCGATGGTGTCCTTGTTCGCGGCACGGATCTCGTGCGTGCGCCGGTAACTGCGGTAGTTGTTGGTTCCCTGGCCGGTGTTTCCGGTCCAGACCACGTCGATCCGGTAACTGTGCGGACCGTCCGGCGTGGTCGTCTCGGACGGTTGTCGCGGCGTGGATTCCGTCACAGCGCCATCTTGGCATTCGCGCACGGATCGGTGTGCGTCTTTCCGGCGGTTGACAAGCCGCAAAGACGCACACCCGCTCAGCCACCTACGCGAGGTGCCGGCCTCCCGGGACTCCCCGTCGGCACCGCCGCGCGGGCCGATCCGTGGCCCGTCCTCAGCCGTTCTCGGCGATGTCGGCCAGTGCCGCCGCCATGGTGCGGACCGGCACGCCGGTCCCGCCCTTGGGGGTGTAGCCCCAGGGCGAGTTGCTGTTGAACGACGGACCCGCGATGTCGATGTGGGCCCACGGCACGTCCTCGGTGACGAACTCGCGCAGGAAGTGGCCGGCCACGAGCATGCCGCCCCACCGGTGCCCGGTCACGTTCGCCAGATCCGCCAGCCGCGAGTCGAGATCGGCGCGCAGTTCCTCCGGCAGCGGCATCGCCCAACCGGACTCACCGACGGCCCGGGACAGCGCGGTGACCCGATCGCGGAACTCGTCGCTGCCCATCACACCCGGTGTGCGCTTGCCCAGCGAGACGAGTTGGGCGCCGGTCAGCGTCGAGGTCTCGATCAGGTAGTCGGGCTCGTCCTCGCAGGCGCGCGCGATGCCGTCGGCCAGGATCAACCGGCCCTCGGCGTCGGTGTTGAGCACCTCGACGGTCTTGCCGCCGTACATGTTCAGCACGTCACCGGGGCGGTAGGCCGTGCCGGAGGGCATGTTCTCGGCCATGGGAACGGTCGCGGTGATCTCCACCGGGTAGTTGAGCTTGCTCGCCAACACCATCGTGGCCACCACGGCGGCGGCACCGGACATGTCGGAGGTCATCTCGTCCATGCCCGCGGCGGGCTTCAGCGAGATCCCGCCGGTGTCGAAGGTGATGCCCTTGCCGACCAGGGCGACCTTCTTGGCGCCCTTGCCCCCCTTGTGCCGCAGACGCACCAGCCGCGGCGGGCGGGAGGAACCCTCGCCGACCCCGAGAATGCCGCCGTAACCGTGCTTGCGCAGGTCGTCGGCATCCAGGACGTCGACCTCCAGCCCGGCCGAACGGCCGAGCTCGCTCGCGCGTTCGGCGAAGGCGGCTGGGAACAGGTCGTTCGGCGGAGTGTTGATCAAGTCGCGGGCGGTGTTGACCGCTTCGGCGATGACCGTGGAGCCCTTGAGCGTGGAGCGGCTCCCCTCGTCCTTCGCGTCGTCCACCAGCAGATCGACCCTGGCCACCGGGCCGTCGCCGGGATCGGCCTTGTAGCGGGTGAACGCGTAGGCACCCATGACCGTGCCCTGCACGGCCGCCGACAGATCGATCGTCGCGAGTGTGGTCGCCGCGTGGGAGAAGCCCGTCAGCGCGCGGGCGGCCACACCCGAAGCCCTGCGCACCGCCTCGCCCGAGATCCCGTCCTGGTCGGGCTTGCCCAGACCGACCGCGACCAGGACGTCGGCGCGCAGCGATCCGCCCGCGGCGAGCTTGACGACGTCCTCGGCCTTGCCGGTCGCGCCGAGCGAGGACAGCGTCTTGGTCAGGTCTCCGTCGAAGGCGGTGGCGACCTGCTCGGCCCCCGGTGCGAGTTCGGGGCCGTCCGCTCCCTGCACCGTGCCGACGACGAGGGCCTCGACGGTCAGCTTGGACACTGCGCTGTCGGTGAGTGCGAGTTTGGGGGTGGTCACGTGCGCATCCTCCTGGGCCGTACCTCGCGCCGACGGTTGGCGTCGACGCATGCCGTTGGTCGATCCTTCACCGCACTTTAGAACGCCCACCGCCACCGTCGCCGAGCAGGAGTCGCCCGACGTCACTCGACGGGTGCCGCTCGGCACCGTCGGCGCCGGTGCGAAGGTGGTCGTGTGGCGCGAGAGGTGGGATTACCGCGGCGAGTCGCGGAGGCGTCGAGTGCGACGCCGTTGGCACTGGGCGGAATGCTGGGAGCGGGGGTGTTCCTCGGTCCGGCCCCGGCCGCACGACTCGCCGGGGCATGGCTGTTGTCGGGGATTCCGATCGCCGCGCTGACGGCCGTATGCTGTGCTCTGGCCGTGATGCACCAGGGCGGCATCCATCGCGGGCCGGGAGCGGTTTACACCGGTATCCGCTCCACGATGGGGCTCGTCCCGGGGCGGATCGCGGCAGGCACGTCCTTGGCGGGTCACGTCGCGGCCCTGGCCGCCGTGGCGGGCGCCGTGGGGCGTTATCTGCCGAGCCCGGACACGGCCACGGCGGTCGTGGCGGTCCTGCTCACCGTGCTCGCCTCGACCGCGGGTCTGCGCATCCGGGGTGGTGCGGCCTGGTTGTGGCTGGTGCTGACGCTGGCCGTGGTGGCAGTGGTGGTCGCGGCGTGCCTGAGTATCGCCCCCGTGACCAGCGGAGGGGCCCGAAGTCACGATCTGCTGGGCGTCGGGGGAGCCGCGGGAACGATGTTCTTCTGCTTCCTCGGCTTCGAACGCCTGGCGGCTCCCGCCGAGGAGCGCGACGGGCACGGCGGCAGGGCGCTGCGGCTCGGTCTCGGCGTGTCACTCACCGCCGTTCTCGTCGTTTCCGCGTTGGTGGGAGTGGCCTTGCTGCGTCAACTGGGGGCGGCGCGGCTCGCGCTGTCCCCGGTACCGCTGACCGACGCCCTCCGGGCCGCGGCGGCACCGGGACTGACATCACTGGTCGGAGTCGGTGCCGCCCTGGCACTGCTGCCGGTGCTGCTCGGTGTGCTGGAGTCGTTGCGTTCCACGGCGCGGGCCGTGGTCGCCGACGGCGACCTTCCCGCCGCGCTGGGCCGTACGGGTGGTCGTGGCACGCCGCACCTGCTCGACCTTGCGGCCGGACTGGTCGCCGCAGGACTATCGGTGGCGGTCGAGCCGGCACAAGCGATCGTGCTCGCGGCGTGTTGTCTCCTCGCGCACTACGCGTTCGCCAATGCGGGAACGCGGATCCTCTTGTTGCGGGGGAGCAAGTGGATGAGGCGCACGGCATGTCTGGGCATGGGGTTGTCGGTGGTGTTGGCGATGAGTATGCCGCTCCCCGCCGTGCTCGGGACCCTGCTAGTCGTGGTGGTGGCCCCAGCGCTGATGGGGGCGGCGTCCGGACGCTGGAGGTGACGGCGGTGAGTGTTGAGGACACGACGACGTGGCAGCCGGGTGACGAGCTGCTCTACCGCTTTCGAAGAATGGACGGATCACTCGGCAACGTGCACCCGGCCAGAGTGGTCGACCACAGCCGCGGACGGTTGCTGTGCTGGGTCCTGGAGGGAACGAGCATCCGGGTCACCACCTCGCCGGACGGGTACGCACCCCGGGAACTCCCGTTGCGCGAGCGGTTCGCGGGCCCCCGGGTTCCCGCGCTATCGACCTGGCACGGTCGCTCCACGCTCCGGTTGCTCTTCGAGCGCGAGTGGTACTCGGTCTGGTGGTTCTTCGCCGACGACGGCACCTTTCGCAACTGGTACGTCAACCTGGAGATCCCGCTGGGGCGGGACGCCACGGGCATCGACCGGGCGGACGGGGTGCTCGACGTGGTGGTGTTCCCGGACCTGACCTGGCAGTGGAAGGACGAGGACGAGGTCGACGCGGCGATCGAGGCGGGGCGCTTCGACCGCGGACAGATCCGGCTGCTGCGGCGCGCCGGCGAGGAAGCGATCGCCCTGGCCGAGGCGGGCCGGTTCCCCTTCGACGGCAGCCACTGCGGCGCCCGACCGGATCCCGACTGGCCGTTGCCCGAACTACCTCCCGAGCTGGTCGCCACGACTTCCGGTGCGGCGACTTCGGCGGTCAGCGTAAGCGGGAAACTCGGATGACCAAGTACTGACGAGCCGGTTTCCACTGCTCGAAGGGTCACGATACGGTACGACCATGAGTCAAGCCCTGTCGTTTTCCCGGAGCACCAACCCACGACCGGCCTCGGAACAGCGCCGAGCCGAAGTACTGGCCGATCCGGGATTCGGCAAGTATTTCACCGACCACATGGCCACGGTCCGGTGGAACACCGAGCAGGGCTGGCACGATGCTCGCATCGAGCCGTACCACTCGATCGAGCTCGACCCCGCCACCACCGTGCTGCACTACGGCCAGGCCATCTTCGAGGGGCTCAAGGCCTACCAGCAGCCGGACGGGTCGGTGGCCTCGTTCCGGCCGGAGGCCAACGCCGAGCGCTTCCGCCACTCGGCGTGGCGGCTGGCCATGCCGGAGCTGCCCGACGAGGTGTTCCTGGATTCCCTGCGCGAACTGGTCGCCCTCGACCGGCAGTGGGTCCCGGAGCAGGGGGAGAGCTCGTTGTACCTGCGCCCCTTCATGATCTCGACCGAGTCCAGCCTCGGCGTGAACCGGCCTGCCGGGTCGTACCTCTACACGCTGATCGCCTCGCCCGCCGGTTCGTACTTCACCGGTGGGATCAAGCCGGTGACGGTGTGGCTCAGCCACGAGTACGTGCGCGCCAGCCCCGGTGGTACGGGCGCCGCCAAGTTCGCGGGCAACTACGCCGCGTCGTTCCTGGCCCAGGCCGAGGCCGCGGAACAGGGCTGTGACCAGGTCGTGTGGCTGGATGCCGTGGAGCGCCGTGCCGTCGAGGAAATGGGCGGGATGAACCTGTTCTTCGTGTTCGGTTCCGGGGCAGACGCGCGTCTGGTGACTCCGGAGCTGTCCGGCAGCCTGCTGCCGGGGATCACGCGGTCCTCGCTGCTGCGGCTGGGCGAGGAGCTCGGTCTGCGGGTCGAGGAGCGGCGGGTCACCACCGACGAGTGGGAGAAGAAGGCCGCCTCCGGCGAACTGACCGAGGTGTTCGCGTGCGGGACCGCGGCGGTGATCACCCCGGTCGGCCACGTCAAGCACGGCGAGGGCGAGTTCACCATCGGCGACGGTCGGCCCGGTGAGCTGACCATGCGGTTGCGCGAGAAGCTGACCGGCATCCAGCAGGGCGCGCTCCCCGACACCAACGGTTGGATGACCGCGCTCGCCTGAGCCGGTCGGCGGCGTGGCGTCGCTTTCGAGCGGAAACCGTCGGGGCGATGAGCTAGTTTCCTGTGAGACTCGACTCACACGGGAGGTAGCCATGTCCTCGACGGTGGTGCTCGCCATCGGCACGCGGAAGGGGCTGTGGTTGGCCACCCGCCGCGACGGTCGCGGCGGGTGGGACGTCACCGGCCCCCACCTGCCCATGACCGAGGTGTACGCCGTGGCCGTCGACACCCGGGCGCGCCCGCGTGTGCTGGTCGGCAGCGAGAACCCGCATTTCGGTCCCACGGTGGTCAGCAGTGACGATCTCGGTACTAGTTGGCGGGAACCCGATCACGCGCCGATCGCCTTTCCCCCCGACACCGGGACCGCGCTGAGCAGGGTCTGGCAGCTTGCTCCGGGACCTCCCGACGAGCCCGACCTCGTCTACGCGGGCGTCGAACCGTCCGCGTTGTTCCGTTCCGAGGACGGTGGCCGTACCTACGAACTGGTGCGCGGTTTGTGGAACCACCCCCACCGCGAACAGTGGATGCCGGGCGGCGGGGGACTGGCGCTGCACACGGTGCTCCCCCATCCGCGCGATCGGGATCGTGCCGTGGTGGCGACCTCCACGGGAGGCGTCTACCGCACCGGTGACGGCGGAGCGAGCTGGCAGGCCGGAAACAAGGGCATCCGCACCCCGTTCATGCCGGAGGAGTACCCGGAGTTCGGGCAGTGCGTGCACAAGGTCGCACGGCATCCCGCGGAACCGGAACGATTCTTCCTCCAGCACCACGGCGGGGTCTATCGCAGTGACGACGGGGCGAGTAGCTGGCATCCCATCGAGAACGGTCTGCCCAGCGACTTCGGCTTTCCGATCGCCACGCACGCGCACCGCCCGGACGTCGTCTACGGGTTCCCGCTGGTCGCGGATCAGCGCCGGTTCCCCCCGGAGGGGCGTTGCCGGGTGTATCGCAGCGAGGACGCGGGCGAGTCGTGGCACCCCTTGTCCGCGGGGTTGCCCTCGGAGGGGTTCTGGTCGGGCGTGATGCGGGACGCGCTGTGCGTGGACGACTCCGAACCCGGTGGCGTGTACTTCGGATCGCGTTCCGGGGAGGTCTACGCCAGCGCCGACGAGGGTGACAGCTGGGAGCGCGTGGTCCAGCACCTGCCGGACGTCCTGTCCCTGCGCGCGGCCACGGTGTAGGGGGTGACGGTGCTTGTCACGGTGTTCCTACCGCAGATGCTGCGGGTGAACGCGGCGGGAGCGGCACGCCTCGAGGTCGAGCTGGACGGTGACCCCACCCTCGGCGGCTTGCTCGACGAGATCGGTGACCGGCACCCCGCGCTCGAACGTCGTCTGCGCGACGAGACGGGGGCCTTGCGGCGCTACATCAACTTCTACCTCGACGGGCAGGAGTGCCGCTCGCTCGACGGCTCGGCGACCGTCCTGGTCGAGGGGACCGAGGTGCGGGTGATCCCCTCCGTCGCGGGCGGGTGACAGCGGCTCAGGCGAAGGTGCACACGGCTATCACGATCGTGGTGGCCAGCTCGCTGGAGGCTCCGAGCACGTCGCCGGTGATCCCGCCGAACCTGTGCCGGGCATGACGGGTGAAGCTCCAGAGCGCGGCGGCGCTCAGCGCCACGGCGAGGACGCCGACCCACGGTGCGCCGGGCAGGACGAACGCGCCCAGCACACCCAGCACGCACCACCACGCGGTCACCGTCCAGGTGGACTGGGAACCGGCGACCAGGGAACCCATGCCCTCCGGCCGGGCGGCGGGAAGGCTGCGGCGGCAGCACAGCAGGAAGGCACCCCGCCCGACGGCCGGAGCCAGCACCACGGCGCCCCAGGCGCCCGTCCGAGCGAGCTCGGCGAGCCCCACGGCCTGCACGCCCAGCACGAGGGCGAGGGCGACCACGGCGAAGGGTCCGGTGCTTCCGTCGCGCATCACCGACAACGCCCGTTCCGGCGGCCCGTAGCACCCGAGCCCGTCGACGGCGTCTGCCAGGCCGTCGACGTGCATCCCGCGAGTGAGCACCACCAGTGCCCCCACCGTGAGCAGCCCGGCCAGCAGGGGTGGGGCCGAGAGCGTGGTCAGTCCCCACAGCAGGGCGGCACCGACCGCACCGAGCAGGGCACCGACCACGGGGGCGAATCCGATAGCCCGGCGACACGTGCGAGCGGTCACTTCGTCGACGGAGACCGGCAGCACGCTCAGCCAGGACAGGGCGAGCCGCAGGCCCGTCAGAACAGCTCCTCGGAACGCTGTTCGGCCGATGGGGCGGTGGACTCGGCCTCGGTCGGGCTGCCGATACCGGCTTCGGCGAAGGTGGCCATCTCGTCCAGCACTCGTACCGATGCGGTCACGAGGGGAAGCGCGGCCAGCGCTCCGGAGCCCTCGCCCAGGCGCATGTCCAGCTCCAGCACCGGTGCGAGATCGAGGTGATCGAGCACCATCGTGGCTCCCGGCTCGGCCGAACGGTGTCCGGCAAGCCACCACTGCCGGGCCCCCGGCGCCAGTTCCTCGGCGACCATCGCCGCGGCACCGACGACGACGCCGTCCAGCACCACCGGAGTCCGGCGCAGCGCCGCCTGGGCCAGGAAACCGGTGAGCGCCGCGATGTCGGCTCCCGCGGCCGTGCGCAGCAGGGCCATCGGATCGTCGACCACCTTGCGTGCCCGCCGCAGCGCGTCCCGGATCGTCGTCGTCTTGCGCATCCACGCGTTGTCGTCGATGCCCGTGCCCCGACCGACCACGGCCACCGGCTCGTTCGCCGTCAGCGCCGCGATCAGCACGGCGGACGGAGTGGTGTTGCCGATCCCCATGTCTCCGGCCACGAGCAGGTCCGCGCCGCCGTCGATCTCCTCGTCGGCGATCGTGCGCCCGGCCGTCACGGCCGCGTGCGCCTGTTCGGTGGTCAGGGCGTCGTCCTTGTCGATGGCCCCGGAACCACGCCGCACCTTGTGCGCGGCGACGACCTCCGAAGTGTCGCCGTTGACGGCCATGTCCACCACGCGCACGCTCGCGCCGGCGTTGGCCGCGAGCGCGTTGACCGCGGCACCTCCGGTGAGGAAGTTCGTGACCATCTGGCCGGTGACCTCGCTGGGATAGGCGGAGACACCGTCGGCGGCCACCCCGTGGTCCCCGGCGAAGACCACGACGCGGGGGCGGGAGAAGGGGCGCGGGGGGCACGTCCCCTGGCGGGCCGCGACCCACACGCTCAGCTCTTCCAGTCGGCCCAGCGAGCCCGCCGGCTTGGTGAGCTGCTGCTGCCTGGCCACCGCCTGACGTCCGGCCTGTTCGTCGGGCTCCCGCACCGCACCGAACTCGATGCGGGGGTAGCCGGACGCGGTGCTCGACTGGGGTGAATCGGGCACGGTGGACAAACACCTACCTTCGTCGTCGTGTCCCTCAACGCAGCCGCAGTGGCACACCGGCCACCAGCAGCAACACCTCGTCACAGGATTCGGCCAGGGATGCGTTGAGAGCTCCGAGCTCGTCTCGGAAGAGTCTTCCAGACCGCGTCGAGGGAACGATGCCCAGGCCGACTTCGGCCGAGACCAGCACGAGCCGGGCGGAGCAGTCCGCGACGGCCCCGACCAGCGCTTCGCGGCGCTCGGAAACCACTTCCAGCGCCGCCGGGTCGCGTTCCCAGGCGACGGCGTCGTCGAGGGCTCCGGTCAGCCAGGTTGCGAGGTCGTCGACCAGCAGGGCCGGATCCGTACCCGTCGCGGCGCTCAGGGTCGTGCGCAGGTCGTCGGGCTCGCCGGCCTCCACCGTGCGCCATCCCCGTGGACGGCGTGCGACGTGGGCGGCGATCCGCTCGGTCCACTCCGCGTCGTCGGGGGCGGGACGTGAGGTGGCCACGTAGGTCACGGGTTCCTCGGCCGAGAGCAGCCCCTCGGCGTGGGCCGACTTGCCCGATCGCGCCCCGCCCAGCACCAGGGTGCGGTGGCTCACGGGGTGGTGGTGTGACGCGGATCGGTCTCGGGCAGCTCGCCGAACACCTCGTCGATCTTGTCGAGGACGTCCTGACCGAGCCGGACGCCCGCCGCACCGGCGTTGTCGGTGACCTGCTCGGGACGGGAGGCGCCGATGATCGCCGTCGAGACGTTGCTGTTCTGCAACACCCAGGCCACGGCGAGCTGTCCCAGGGACAGTCCGAGGTCCGCGGCGATGGGCTTGAGCTGCTGCACCGCGTCGAGGACCTCGTCACGCATCCATCGGGAGATCATGGTCGACCCGCCGGACTCGTCGGTGGCGCGTGAACCGGCGGGTGGTTGCTGGCCCGGCAGGTACTTGCCGGTCAGCACGCCCTGGGCGATGGGCGACCACACGATCTGGCCCATCCCCTCGCGCTCGCAGGTGGGCACAACCTGGGACTCGATGACCCGCCACAGCATCGAGTACTGCGGCTGGTTGGAGATCAGGGGGATCCGCAGCTCGCGGGCCAGTTGCGCGGCTCGGGTGATCTGTTCGGCGTTCCACTCCGACACGCCCACGTAGCCGACCTTGCCCTGGCGCACCAGGTCGGCGAAAGCCGTCATGGTCTCCTCCAGCGGCACCGTGCGGTCGAACCGGTGCGCCTGGTAGAGGTCCACGTAGTCGGTCTGGAGCCGGCGCAGCGAGGCGTGGCACGACTCCATGATGTGCTTGCGGCCGAGACCGCGGTCGTTGTGCCCCTCACCGGTGGGGAAGAAGACCTTGGTGAAGATCTCCACGCCTTCCCGCCGCACTCCGGACAGGGCACGTCCGAGCACGGACTCCGCGCGTGTACCCGCGTACACGTCGGCGGTGTCGTAGGTGGTGATCCCGGCGTCGAGAGCGGCACGGACGCACTCCTGCGCCTGCTGCTCCTCGATCTGGGAACCGTGGGTGAGCCAGTTGCCGTAGGCGATTTCGCTGACGGTGAGACCACTGGTGCCGAGCCGACGAAACTCCATGTTCTCGACCCTAGATCCACCGGAAGGAATCGGCACCCCTGGGTGGTGTTCAGCCGATCTTGTCGGCGTCCTTGGGAGTGACGCGGGGCCGGGGCACTCGCAGCTTGCGGATCTGCATCGCGCGGGTGAAGGAGTACCAACCGAGGGCGAACGAGCGGTCCTTGGCGTCGGGGTACTTCGCCCGGACCCGTTTGTTGACCACCCAGCCGAGCATCGTGCCCTCGAAGATCATGGTCAGCAGCAGCACCAGGCAGGCCAGCGTGGCGTACTGCTGCACGACGAGGTTCTGCACCAGCGTGGTGGCGAACACGATGAGCACCAGCGGCATGAACAGGCCCATGAGGTGGCGCCGCGAGTCGACGATGTCGCGCGCGTAAGCCCGCACCGGTCCCCGGTCGCGGGGCATGAGGTATCGATCGTCACCGGCCATCATGCGTTCGCGCCGCTCCGCCGCGGCCTTGCGCCGGTCTTCCTTGTTGGCGCGGTTGCCGCGGTTGCGCTTCATCGCCTCGCGCTGCGTTCGCGGTGGCGGCGGTACGGGGCCGCGGCGCTTGTTCTCGGCCTCTCGGCGCTTCGGGGTCGGGCGCCCCTTGCCCTGGGTGGTGCGGTCGGAGGCCTGCTCCGTCGACGACGTGTCCTCGCTTCGGGACTCGATGGTGGCCTGCTCGGTACTGCTGCGACGAAGAAACCTCACGCTGCCAGGGTATGTGATGACCGCGGATCAGGAACGACCGTCCCGGGGTGCGCTTTCGACCAGGCCTAAGTCATCCGCTCTCCAATCAGTGGAAGCTCCGACGTTCGCGCCGGGGAGGAACCGATCCTGAGCGGCACTGTCTTCCACGCGAGAGCGCTGCTTACTCAGGGCCGGTGATCTTGTAAAGTGATCTGTGCGCGGACGGCGTACAAGTGCCGGGTGTACCCGGGCTCCGAGCAGGAGGCCCAGCTGGGGCGCACGTTCGGATGTGTGCGCCTGGTGTGGAACAAGACCCTCGACCAGCGGCACAGCCGGTTCCACATCGAGGGGAAGAAGACCTCGTACAAGGAAACGGACGCGGCGCTGGCGGCGTGGAAGCGCACCGACGAGCTGGCGTTCCTCTCCGAGGTCTCCAGCGTGCCGCTGCGACAAACCCTGCGGCACCAGCACGTCGCGTCCTCCAATTTCTTCGCCGGACGAGCGAAGTACCCCGGGTTCGAGAACCGCCCCGGGTGTCAGTCGGCGCACTACGCCCGAAGCGCGTTCCGCCTGCGCGGTGGAGCGCTGACGCTGGCCAAGCGCACCGCCCCGCTTGAGTTCGTGTGGTCCTGGAACGACATCGATCCGACTGCGATCAACCCCACGATGGTGGTGGTGTCGCGTGATCCGGACGGGCGCTGGTACGTGACCTTCCAGGTCGACGCCGACGATCCCGAACCGCAGCCGGAAACCGGGCACGCGGTCGGTGTGGATCTCGGGGTGAAGGATTTCGCGGTCACCAGCGACGGTGAGCGCATCGCCAACCCCGGGCATCTGGACCGCAAGGCCCGCAACCTCGCCCGCTATCAGCGGCGCATGGCTCGCAAACAGCGCGGGTCCAACAATCGGCGCAAGGCCCGGGCGAAGGTCGCCCGCGCGCACCGCGAGGTCCGCCACGCCCGCCAGGATTTTCTGCACAGCACCTCTACGAACCTCGTCCGCGGGTGCCGACGTGATCGTCATCGAGGACCTCTCCGTGGACGGCATGTCCCGCTCAGCGCGGGGCACCGTCGACCAGCCCGGCCGCAACGTCACGGCGAAGGCCGGGCTGGACCGGTCGATCCCGCGATGCCGCGCTGGGCGAGTTTCGACGCCAGGTGGAGTACAAAGCCGCACGTGCGGGCAAGCGCGTCGCGGTCATCGAGCGGTGGTACCCGTCGTCGAAGACGTGCTCGCGCTGCGGGTACCTGCTGAAAAACTGAAGCTTGCCATCCGGCGCTGGACGTGCCCGGACTGCCGCACCCGACACGATCGGGACCACGACGCGGCCAAGAACATCCTTGCGGCTGGTCGATCCGTAGCCGGGCAACAGTCCGGCGAAGCCTGTGGAGCTGGCATCGGACGGCAAGGGTCCTCCCTTCCGCCATCGGCGACGAAGCAGGAACCCACGGGCGCGAGCCCCACGGGAATCCCCACCTCTTGAGGGTGAGGGAAGTCAAAGTCGCGTTCCACGGCGTCGGGTGGCGTACCTGTGTCACCATGTGAGGAGCAGGACAGGCTGTGAGCTACCCAGGGGGCGGCCCTCGGGAATAGTTCGGTCAGCGGCGATGTTGCTCGTCACACGACCGGACTGTTCAACGGCCGAAGTCCGGTGAGTGGCCACGGGAATGAGTGGTCAACACGGCAGCGGTCGCGACGTCGGTCGCGACGCCCGCCGTCACGCCCAGCCAGAACGCAAGGGAGAGCCATGACCGCCCAGGACACCACCATGGAGACCGAGGCGCCCGCGCACGGTGTCACGTTGACCGACTCGGCGGCCGGCAAGGCCAGGAACTTGCTGGAGCAGGAGGGGCGCGATGACATGCACCTGCGCATCGCCGTCCAGCCGGGCGGCTGTGCCGGGCTGCGTTATCAGTTGTTCTTCGACGAGCGCGTCCTCGACGGTGACGCCACTCGTGACTTCAACGGCCTGAACGTGGTCGTCGACCGGATGAGCGCTCCCTACGTGCAGGGCGCCGTGATCGACTTCGTCGACACCATCGAGAAGCAGGGCTTCACCATCGACAACCCGAACGCGGGCGGCTCCTGCGCCTGCGGTGACTCCTTCCACTAATAGAGTCTTTTGAGAACGGCTTGCGCAGCGGTGCTGGTGGGGCGATCCCGACCGGGCCGACTGCGTGCACGGATGTGAAGCGGCTGCGCCGCTTTCTGAAATGCCCCGAAGCCGGACGCTGGGAGCGGTTCCCCGCCGAATGGCGGGGAACCGCTTCAAGCATGTCTAGCCCCGGATGATCCGGAGCTCCTCCGCGCCGACCGAGACCTTGTCGTCGACGGTGAGTTGGCGGCCTCGCCGGGTCTCGACGACGTCGTTGACGAGTACTTCGCCCTCCTCGAGCAGGGCCTTGGCCTCCGCCCCGTGCTCGGCGACTCCGGCCAGTTTCAACAGCTGCCCCAGCCGGATAGTGCTGTCGCTGA
The DNA here is from genome assembly GCF_014137975.1 of Halosaccharopolyspora lacisalsi. Classification (GTDB taxonomy): domain Bacteria; phylum Actinomycetota; class Actinomycetes; order Mycobacteriales; family Pseudonocardiaceae; genus Halosaccharopolyspora; species Halosaccharopolyspora lacisalsi. The sequence continues at coordinate 40,014 of NZ_JACGWZ010000004.1, forward strand.
TCTCCACTTCGTGCATGCCTCCATTGTGCTGGGCGGGCCGTCTCGTCCTCGCGGCCAGCCGCAACAGCCGCCGCACGAGTGATCTGCAAATTCTTGCGGTAATTCATGCAGCTCAAAGTGTCAAAAACTTGAGTATTGACTTTCGCTGAGAAAGTAATTGTCATCGTGCTGCACGTCACAACAAGGAGGCAGTGCGATGCGATTACGTGCTTTGACCCTGACCACAGCGGTCGTGAGCTCCGTTGTGGTGCCGGCTGCGGCGGCACCACAACGGACGAACACCGAGGCTCGACCTCTCGCGGCGACCGAGGGGCCGATCGTGCAGATGTTCGGGTGGCCCTGGGACTCGCTGGCCGAGGAGTGCCGGAGCTCGCTCGGTCCGAGCGGCTACGCCGCGATCCAGGTGTCCCCACCCACCGAGCACGTCCAGCTCGCCGGCGAGGGGTACCCCTGGTACGAGGACTACCAGCCGGTGAGCTACGAGCTGCGGAGTCGGCGCGGCGACGCCGAGCAGTTCGGGAACATGGTCTCGGCGTGCAACGCGGCCGGGGTGAAGGTCTACGTCGACGTGGTCCTCAACCACATGTCCGGTTCGGGTTCGCAGGGATCGGGCCCCGGCAGTGGCGGTACGGAGTACGCGAAGTACGACTACCCGGGCACCTACGTCGACTCCGACTTCCACGACTGCCGTCGCGACATCGCCGACTACACCGACAAGTGGGAGGTCCGGAACTGCGAGCTGGTCGGGCTCGCCGACCTGAAGACGGAGTCGACCGAGGTCCGTGACACCCAGACCGCCTACCTGAACGAGCTGGTCGACATGGGTGTCTCCGGGTTCCGCGTGGACGCGGCCAAGCACATGGCGCCCCAGGACATCGCGGCCGTCGTCGACGGGCTGCACAAGACTCCACCGGGAGCCACGCCGTACGTGTACCAGGAGGTGATCGCGGACGCGACCACCTCGGCCTCGGAGTACACCGGCCACGGTGACGCCACCACGTTCGCCTACACCGACAGGGTCGCCGGCGCCTTCGCCGACGGATCCGTCTCCGGGTTGCGAAACCTTCCGGACGAGTTGTCGCTGAAAAGCGAGCAGGCCGTGGTCTTCGTGGCCAACCACGACACGGAGCGCAGTTCACCGACGCTGACCTACAAGGACGGGGCCGCCTACGACCTGGCCAACGCCTTCGCCATGGCCTTCCCGTACGGCACCGCCAGGGTCCAGTCGGGATTCGACTTCGGGAGCAACACGGATGCGGGACCGCCCTCCGACAGCAACGGCTTCACCGAGCCGGCCGGTTGCGGAGATGGCAGCGCCTGGGTGTGCACGCACCGGCATCAGCTCGTCGCGGGAATGGCCGGGTTCAGCAGTGCGGTGAGCGGCGCCGGAGTCACCGACTGGTGGGACAACGGCAGCAACCTGATCGCTTTCGGGCGCGGTGACGCCGGATTCGTCGCGTTCAACTCCGGTGGCGCCCAGGGTTCGGCGCGGGAGCAGGTGACCAGGGAGTTCACCACGTCCTTGCCCGCCGGTACCTACTGCGACGTGATGACCGGCCGGTTCGAGAACGGAGAGTGCACCGGCGAGGCCGTCGAGGTGAGCTCGGACGGAACCTTCACCGCGATGGTGGAGGCGAACTCCGGCGTGGCGCTGCACGAGAACGCCGAGCTCGGCAGCTGACCCACCGGGGCAGCGGGTCGGGTGGGAGCCGCGGCTCCCACCCGACCTCGTCGTCGAACCGCTGATCAGCCCTTGACGCTGCCGGCCGAGAGCCCGGTGACGAGGTAGCGCTGGACGACGTAGAACACGGCGACGGCGGGAACGGCCACCAGCACCGAGGCGGCGGCGAGGTGTCCCCACTGAGCCCGGTTCTGCTGGACGAACAGCTGGAGACCGACGGCGAGGGTCTTGGACTCGGTGCTGGCCGAGAGGAAGGCCGAGGCGAAGGCCACCTCGCTCCAGGCCACGATGAACGAGTAGAACCCGGTGACCGCCAGTCCCGGCTTGGCCAGGGGCAGTATCAGCCTCCAGAAGACCCCGAACGGCGAGAGCCCGTCCACCCGCCCGGCCTCGTCGAGATCGGCGGGCACGGAGTCGAAGTACCCCTTGAGCATGTAGGTGCAGAACGGGATCGCCGTACTGCAGTAGACCAGCACCAGCCCGGTGGTGCTGCCCTGCAGACCGAGCTTCAGCAGCAGGTTGTACAGCGGCACGATGAGCACCGCGAACGGGAACATCTGCACGACCAGGAACGAGAGCAGTAGCGCGCGGCGCCCCGGGAAGGAGTGGCGGCTGGCGACGTAGGCGGTGCTGGCCGCCATCAGCACGCCCAGCACGGTCGTCAGCGAGGCGATGGTCACCGAGTTGGCGAACCAGGTCAGGAACGCCCCGTTGCGGCCGGAGAGGATGTCGACGTAGTTGTCCAAGCCGGACTCGTCGAACAGCGACGGTGTCGGTTCGACCGCCTCGGAGTCGGGCTTGAACGAGACCACGAGGATCCAGAAGACGGGGAGCACGGCGATCAGCGACGTGCCGATCATGGTGGCGTGCAACCCGATGCTCGCCCGGCGGGAGCGCCGCCCGCGCCTCCGGCGGGCTCGCCCGCCGGAGGCGCGACTGCGGCCGAGCGCGGTGGTGTCGATGGTCATGGTCACAGGTCCTCCCCCTGCTTGCGCATCACCCGCCGGTGAATGGTGGCGAACACCAGCAGGACCGACAGGATCAGCACGCCGTAGGTCGACGCGATGGCGTAGTCGCGGGTGGCTCCGGCGAAGAACCGCTCGAAGGCGTAGGTGACCAGGATCCGCGTGTGGGGGTTGTTCCCGGTCATCAGGTAGATCACCGGGAACATGTTGAAGGTCCAGATCACTCCGAGCAGCACCACCGTTCCGGAGACCGGCCGCAAGCCGGGAAGAGTGACCTCGCGGAACCGCTGCCACGGTGTGGCCCCGTCGATCTCGGCGGCTTCGTAGAGCTGCGGTGAGATCGACTGCAGGCCGCCGAGCAGGGCCACCATCATGAACGGCACGCCCAGCCACACGTTGACGGTGATGACCGAGACCAGGGCGAGGTTCGACTGCCCCAACCACACCTGAGGTGGTAGCCCCACCGTCTCCAGTAGCCAGTTGACCGGTCCGAATCGGGCGTTGAGCAGGTATTTCCAGGCGAAGGCGCTGACGAACACCGGCACGGCCCACGGCAGGATCAGCAGCACGCGGTACAGGCTCCGCAGCCGCATCCGGCGGTGCAGCAGGACGGCCAGGGCCAGGCCGATCGTGTAGTGGAAGAACACGCAGGCGAACGTCCAGATCAGCGTCCTGGCCAGCGTGGCCCAGAACGAGCCGTAGGCGGAGCCGCCCGACAGGATGTTCAGGTAGTTGGTCAGCCCGACTCCCCGGTAGGTCGCCGGGCGGTCCAGCACGGGATTGGCGATGTTGTTGGCGTTGATGTCGGTGAAGCTGAAGTACAGCCCCTGCAGCAGCGGCAGTACCACCAACGTGCCCAGGACCACGACGACCGGCAGCGTCATCGCGTAGACGTACCAGTACCGCTCGAGGAAACGGGCCGCACGGCCGCGCCCACGGGTGCGTGCGGTGCCACTCGCGGTGGCGGGTGAGGTGACGACCATGATGGGTCCTTGCACCGCGCTCAGTTCCGCGAGTACTCGGGTACGACGACTTCCTCATAGCGGGTGGCCAGGGAGTCCGCTGCTTCGCGCGGGCTGCGCTTGCCCGCCAGGATGTCGGCGTAGGCCGTCTGGAGGGGTTTGAGCAGTTCGTTGCCCTGCGGGATCCAGGCGCGCTCGTGAGCGTCGTCCAGCAGCGGTGCGAACTCGCTCACGACGGGGTTCGAGCTCACGGAGGGATCGTCGTAGACGGATTCGCGGGTGGGGAGCAAGCCCAGTTCGGCGGCGATCTCGGCCTGTGCCCGCGGGCTGCTCATGCACTCGACGAACTCGACGGAGTCCTCGCCCGAATCGCTTCCCTGCCGGATGACGTAGTCGTGTCCGCCGACGGGTGAGTTGGCCACTCCCGGCGGGCCCGGAATCGGGGCGACTCCCAGGTTCTCACCCCCGGAGAACAGCTCGGACTCGAACAGCGTGGGCGTGACCCACGGGCCGTCGATCATCATGGTCACCTCGCCGGAGGTGAACGCCGCTTTCATGTTCGTGTACGAATTGGGCTGGTCGAGGGCGGTACGAGCGGCCTCCGCCTCCAGCAGCCGTTTGGCGATGCCGAGGCCCCGAACACCGGCCCCGGAATCCACCGTGATCGTCTTGGACTCGACGTCGACCAGGGAGCCGCCGGTCGAGTACAGGAACGGTAACGCGTAGTACTCGTCGTTGTTGATGAACAGCGCGCTGTCGCCGCCGAGCTTCGGGGCGATGCTCTTCAGCTCCTTCCAGGTCTCCGGTGGGTCCACACCGGCCTCGGCGAGCTCGCGCTCGTTGTAGAACAGCGCGAGGGTGTCGGTGACCTGGGGGACGCCGTAGCTCTTGCCCTGGTGACGGGTCGATCGCAGCGGTACGTCCAGAAAGTCCGCGGTGCTTCGGCTCAGGCGGGTTCCGGAGAGGTCCTTGATGAGTCCGCCCTGGGCGAGCTGGGCGACCCAGCCGACGTCGGCGCGCAACACGTCCGGTCCGTTGCCGCCCTGGGCGGCGGTCTTGAAGTTGTTCAGCGCCTGGTCGTAGGCCACGTTCTCCACCGCGACCCGGTAGCCGCCCCTGCGGGCGCAGTCCCGGGCGAGCTCGGTGAACACCGGGTTTTCGGCGGGGCCGCTGGTGTCCCAGTACACGACCGCGTTCGGGTGCTCCGTTCCGCCCGACCCGCACGCGGTGAGGACGAGTGCGCCGGTCAGCACCACGGCGGTGGCTCTGGCGAGGTTCTTCGGTCTCATGAGGGCCTTCCCTTCAGGCCGGTTCGACCTTGCTTGCGCAAACTTGTGCAATTTTTTGCACAAAGAGTGTTGTTGATTGCATACCAGAAGAGAAGGCAAGTCAAGGGAATAAGATATTTTTCCGTGTCATTCCATGATCCAATAATTATTGACGTCGACATGTGATTGCAAATACTTGCGTGCTCGTGCAGGATTGCCCCGTCGAGTGCACAGCTGAGCGAAGGAGTTCGGGAAGTGGCCGGTCTGTCCGATATCGCCAGGGCGGCCGGCGTGAGCGTGTCGACCGTCAGCCGGGTCCTCAACCGCCGCGCCGGGATCAAGGAGGGCACCAGGCAACGCGTGCTGGACGTCCTCAACGAAATGCCGCACACGGCACGCGGGATGGAGGCCCTGCGACGCACCGGGGTCATCGGGTTGCTGGTTCCCGAGCTGTCCAACCCGGTCTTCCCGGCTTTCGCCGAGGCGCTGGAGACGCGGGCCTCTCGCGCCGGCTACGCCTCGCTGCTGTGCAACACGCGCGCGGTCATGAGTGAGCAGGACTACGTCCGGATGCTGCGTGCCCGCGGGGTCGAAGCGATGATCTTCGTTTCGCCCGCCATCGCCAACATCGATCCGAGCGCCGGGACGAGGCCGCCACGCGGCTATTACGAGCGGTTGTTGTCCGAGGGAGTGCACCTGGTCTTCGTCAACGGTGGGACTCCGGCGCTGGAGGTGCCCGACGTCGCCGTCGACGAGCAGCTGGCCGGCTACACCGCCACTCAGCACCTGCTCGAACTGGGACACAGCAGGATCGGTTTCGTCTGCGGCCCCTCCCAGGCGCTGCCCTCGCGACTCAAGCAGGCGGGATGGTCGGCGGCTCTGGAGGAGGCCGGGGCCGTGGCGGACCCGAACCTCGTCGCCCACGCCCCCTTCGGCGCAGAAGGGGGCGGGCAGGCCATGTCCGAGCTGATGGACACCGCACGACCGACGGCCGTGCTGTGTTCGTCGGACCTCATGGCTCTCGGCGCGATGCGCGAAGCGCGGCGCCGGGGAGTCTCCGTCCCCGAGAACCTGTCGGTGGTCGGCTTCGACGACATCTCGCTGGCCTCGTACTGCGCACCCGCGCTGACGACGTTGGCCCAACCCATCGAGGAGATGGCCAACGCCGCCGTCGACGAGCTCGTGCACCGCCTCGATCCGGACCGACCCGATCGTGCGCCGGGCGGTCACAGCCGGGTGTTCCGTCCCCGGCTGGTCGTACGGGAATCCACCGCCCCGCTCGGCACCGAGTGACGGGGCTCCACGACTGCGAGGAGGAACGGCATGCTTGCTGACGAGTCATCGGGGGAGGAGTCCTGGTGGCGCGACGCCGTCGTCTACCAGGTCTACGTCCGCAGCTTCCGCGATTCCGACGGCGACGGCGTGGGGGACCTCGTCGGGGCACGGGAACGGCTGGAACACGTGGCGGAGCTGGGTGCTGACGCCGTGTGGCTGACCCCGTTCTATCCCTCGCCCATGGCCGACGGCGGTTACGACGTGGCCGACCACTGCGGTGTGGACCCGCTGTTCGGCACTCTGGAGGACTTCGACGCCCTTGTCGAACGCGCCCATGCGCTGGGGCTGCGTGTCCTCGTCGACGTCGTGCCGAACCACACCTCCGACGCGCACCCGTGGTTCGTCGAGGCACTGGGCGCGGCTCGGGAAAGCCCGGAGCGAGAGCGGTACCTGTTTCGCGACGGTCGGGGAGAACACGGCGAGCTGCCGCCGAACGACTGGGAGTCGGTGTTCGGTGGTCCGGCGTGGAGCCGCACCGCCGACGGGCAGTGGTACCTGCACCTGTTCGATCCCTCCCAACCGGACCTCAACTGGCGAAACCCCCAGGTGCGGGCCGATTTCCGCGAGGTGCTGACGTTCTGGCTCGACCGGGGAGTGGACGGGTTCCGCATCGACGTCGCCCACGGAATGATCAAGCGCCCCGGGCTGCCCGACACCGGCCTGCGGCAGCAGATCGGGATGCTCGGGCGAGCCGAACTGCCGTACTTCGACCAGGACGAGGTCCACGAGATCTACCGGGAGTGGCGCGGCCTGCTGGACTCCTACAGCGGAGACCGCATCGGCGTGGCCGAGGCGTGGGCCCCCACCAGTGAACGACTGGCCCGCTACGTCCGCCCCGACGAGCTGCACCAGGCCTTCAACTTCGCGCTGCTGGAAGCGGAGTTCTCCGCCGAACGGTTCCACGCCGTCGTCGACGAATCCCTGCGGGAGAACTGCCGAGTGGGAGCCACGACCACCTGGGTGCTGGGCAATCACGACGTCCAGCGGCCGGTCACCCGCTACGGCGGCGGTGACGTCGGCCTGCGCCGAGCGTGTGCCGCGGCGTTGTTCAGCTTCGCGCTGCCCGGCTCGGTGTACCTCTACCAGGGCGAGGAGCTCGGCCTGCCGGAGGTGCTCGACCTGCCGGAGGAGGCCCTGCGGGATCCGATCTGGGAACGCTCGGGGCACACCAGCAGGGGCCGCGACGGGTGCCGGGTCCCGATCCCGTGGGAGGGGCGGCACCCCCCGTTCGGCTTCGGCCCGGAGGGTTCCACCGAGAGCTGGCTGCCGGTTCCCGAGGGATGGTCGGAACTGTCCGTGCGAGCTCAGCACCTGCGCACGGAATCGGTGCTGCGGCTCTACCGGAGTGCGCTGGCCCTGCGACGGCATCACCCCGCCCTCGGCGACGGTGCGCACCGCTGGGTGGACGCGCCGGAGGCCGTGCTGATCCTGCGGCGGGAACCCGGCTTCGTCTGCGCGACGAACTTCCGGGACGAGCCGGTGGAGCTGGAACTGCCCGGCGAACTGCTGTGCCGCAGCGACCGCGTCGACGCGGCACCGAGCTGGTCCGGGGCGCTGCCGGGGGAGACCACGGTCTGGTTGCGACAGGACCGGTGAAAGAGGAAGGAATCGGGAAATGAGATCAAGACCCGGCAAGGCCTCCTTGTGGACGGCGACGCTGGCGGCGTTGGCCACGGTTACAGCGACGGTGCCCGCCGCCGCGGCGGCCCCGGACGCTCCGGGGGCGCCCGGAATCGCCTCGGCGTGGACCACGGGAGCCAAGAACGGCGTCGGGACCTCCACCACGGTGGACTCGAAGGTCTGGCACACCCTCGGCCAGGGGAACCTCAACGAGGTCTACTACCCGCAGCTGGACGTGCCCAACGTGCAGGACATGCAGTTCGTGGTCAGTGACGGCCAGGGCTTCACCGAGCTCGAACGCGACGCCACGAACCATGAGACCCGGATGGCGGACCCGCGCGCGCTGGAGTACCAGCAGGTCAACACCGACAAGGACGGCCGGTACCGGATCACCAAGACCTATGTCACCGACCCGCAGCGCTCCGTGATCACCATGCGAGTGCGCTTCGAGGCGCTCAGCGGCGGTCCGCTCCAGCTGTACGCGCTGTACAACCCGTCCCTGGCGGGCAGCGGGATGGGCGACAGCGGTGCGACCGACTCGGGTGCCCTCGTCGCCTCCGACGGTGACGTCGCCAGCGCCCTGGTGTCCTCGACCGGCTTCGACGCCGCGACCAGTGGATACAGCGGAACCGCCAGTGACGGCTATCAGGACCTGGCCGACGACCACCGGCTGACCGCCACCTACGACAGGGCGAGCCAACCCGGAAACCTCGTGCAGACGGCGCGGATCCCGGTCGGGACCGACACCACCTTCACCCTGGCCCTCGGATTCGGCGACGACCGCGGCGCCGCTCGCCGGGCCGCGAACGCCTCGCTGGAGACGGGTTTCGATGCGCTGGAGAGCGACTACGTCGGTGGTTGGCACGACTACCTGGCCTCGTTGAACCCGGTGCCGGAGTCGGTGACCTCGCGCGGGCTGGAGACCCAGTACAACGTGGCCGCGATGACGCTGAAGGCCCAGGAGGACAAGACCCACCGAGGAGCCTTCATCGCCTCCAGCTCCATCCCGTGGGGACAGGCGAAGAACGCCGACGAGTGCTGTACCGCCGGGTATCACCTGGTGTGGGCTCGTGATCTCCACCACACCGCGACGGCATCACTGGCCCTCGGCGACGAAGCCGCCGCCAACCGCGCGCTGGACTACCTGCTGAAGGTGCAGCAGAACGAGGACGGCTCCTTCCCGCAGAACACCTGGCTCGACGGTGAACCGCACTGGACGAGCCTGCAGATGGACGAGGTCGCCCTGCCGATCGTGCTGGCCTGGCAGCTCGGCCGTACCGACGCCGCCACCTGGACGAAGCTGAAGAAGTCGGCCGATTTCATCGTCGCCAACGGCCCCGCGACACCGCAGGAACGGTGGGAGGAGGAGGGCGGTTACTCGCCGTCGACCATCGCCGCCGAGATCGCCGGACTGGTGACCGCCGCCGACATCGCCAGGACCAACGGTGACACCGCCGCCGCCGAGAAGTACCTGAGCACCGCCGACGAGTGGCAGCGCAAGGTGGAGGAGTGGACCTTCACCACGACCGGCCCCCACGGGGACGGTCGTTACTACGAGCGCATCGACGACGACGGCAACCCGAACAACGGGCACGAGCTGTGCATCAACAACGGTGGCGGCTGCCACGACGAGCGGGCGATCGTCGACGCCGGGTTCCTCGACCTCGTCCGTCTGGGCGTCAAGCCCGCTGACGATCCCGAGATCCTGGCCTCGCTGCCCGAGGTGGACGACCGGCTGCGCGTCGAGACGCCCAACGGTCCGGGCTGGTACCGCTACAACCACGACGGCTACGGCGAGACCGCCGACGGCGGCCCCTACGGGGGTCAGGGCGTCGGTCGACTGTGGCCACTGCTCACCGGCGAACGCGGTGAGTACGAGCTGGCGGCGGGGCGCGACGCCGGGAAGCACCTGGAGACGATGGCCCGCATGGCCAACGAGGGGCACCTGATCCCCGAACAGGTCTGGGACCGTTCCTCGGCGCACGGGTTCACCTTCGGTGAGGGCACCGGTTCGGCCACCCCGCTGGCGTGGTCGATGAGCCAGTTCATCCGATTGGCCCACAACATCGACGCCGGACGCAATCTCGAGACCCCGTCCGTGGTCGCCGACCGCTACGCACGCTGAAACCGTGCGTTCGAGGCGAGGCCCCGCCGCGGTGCGGGGCCTCGCCTGGTCCCGAGACAAGTCTCGAAGGTGATGTCTCCTCCCGAGGCCCGAGGGGCCCCGCCGTGGACGGGACACTTTCTTCTGTGGTCTTTACTGTTCAGGGCTCTACACTGAGTTCAGCGGGCGACATGAACAGAAACGATGTTCGACGCGCTGATCCGCCTTGACCGGGATCCTGCGCCCAGGCCGACAGCGAGCCGTCGTCTTCTGCGGGAGCCGACCGCTGCATCGCATTCCGCCGTGACGGTGGTGGTCGGACCCGTAGGTCGTCGACCCGGGGGGCACCGAGTCCTCCACTGTTACCAGCACGTGCTGATCAGCAGGGAGTAGAGCCATGCCGGAAGAACACGTTCCGCACCGCGCCCCGGTCGAGCAACTCCGCGATCGCTTCGACGGGGCCGTCCTCACGCCGGGTGACCCGGATTACGAGGACGCTCGCAGCGTCTTCAACGCGATGATCGATTCACGGCCGCAGGTGATCGCGCAGTGCGAGCACAAGCAGGACATCCGAACCGCGCTCGAGTTCGCCCGTCATCACGATCTCGGGGTCGCGGTGCGCAGCGGCGGTCACAGCGTCGCGGGAGCGAGCCTGGTCGAGGACGGGCTCGTCATCGACATGCGCCGGATCAACGCAGTCTCGGTCGATCCGGAGCATCGGACAGCCACTGTCGGCGGTGGAGCCGCGTGGAGGGATTTCGATCGGGCAACTCAGCCGTACGGCCTGTTGACCACGGGTGGTCGGGTATCGACGACCGGCGTCGCCGGTCTGACTCTCGGCGGTGGGTCCGGTTGGGTCGAGCGGAAGTACGGACTGGCTTGCGACAACCTCCTCTCGGTCGACCTCGTGACGGCCGACGGCCGCGAGGTCAGGGCCGACGAGCGGGAAAACCCCGAACTGTTCTGGGCCCTGCACGGTGGTGGTGGCAACTTCGGCATCGTCACCTCGATGACCTTCCGGCTCCACCACGAGCCGGAGTTCTCGATGGCCCTGCTGCTCTGGCCGGCGGATGAGGGGAGCAGGGTGACCGGTCACTACCGCGACTTCATGGAAGCGGCGCCCGACGAGCTCGGCGGTGGTCTGCTGTACCTCACGGGGCCGCCGGAGGAGTTCGTTCCGCGGAGCCTGGTCGGAACGCTGTGCTGCGCGGTTCTGGTGACCGATCTCGGAGGGGAGGAGGACCTGCGCACCCGGATCGCTCCGCTGCTGGACCTGCGGCCGGCTGCCCGGATGATCACGGAAATCCCGTACGCCGACCTGCAGTGCATGCTCGACGACCCGGCGGGGTACCGGAACTACTGGTCGGCCGAGTACCTGCACGAGCTGCCGGACGAGGCCGTGGAACTCTTCTGCGCCCGAGCGCACGACATGATCGTGCCCTCGCCCTCGCAACACGCGCTGGTGCGCTGGGGTGGTGCCGTCGCACGAGGTGACGGCACCGGTGCGATGTCGAACCGCGACGTTCCGTGGGTCGTACATCCGCTGGGGCTGTGGGAGAGTCCCGAGGACGACGCTGCGGCCAAGCGCTGGACGCGCGGTGTCCGTGACGACCTCCGGCCGTGGACCACCGGAGCGGTGTACCTGAACTTCATCGGTGACGAGGGTGCGGACCGGGTGATCGCCGGTTATGGCCGGGAGAACTACGAACGCCTGAGCAGGATCAAGGCCGAGTACGACCCCGGCAACGTCTTCAACCGCTGGCACAACGTGCGACCGACTCCCACCCCGGCTGCGGTCGTGGGCGGGGTGGTCTCGGAAGTGGTCGTTCCCGAAACGGTGGCCCCGGAACCCGGGGGGAGGCAGGAACCCCTCCCACCGGCTCCGGAACCGAGGTGATCCGCTCGCTCGGAGCGGTTGTTGTTCGACGGGCCCCCGCACCACGGTGCGGGGGCCCGCTCGTCTCGGACTCAGCTGTCGAAGGTGCCGTCCTTGATGGCGGCCACGAACGTCGACCACTGCGTGCGGCTCGTGGTGAAGTATCCGGCGCTGCGGTCCTTGGTGTCGCGTACGGCCGCGCGGTCGTCCACCCGCCCTACCTCGACACAGCTGCTCGTGTTCGCGCTTCGGCTGGACTTACGCCATCCGGTAGGTTGCTGCTGCAACGTCATTGGGTCGCCTCCATCTCACTGATGACCTCGGTGATGAGCTGTTCCGAGTCCTCTGGGGGCATCGCCACCTCGAGTACCGTAGCGACGGCCTGTCGGCACATGTGCACTTCCTGCTCGTGGAGGAAAAGACCTGAGCGCCGGTTCTCCAACTGCACGATCGGGGCCTGTTCAGACGCTCATCACCGAGTCCGGGAACGAGGTCGGGCCCGGGGAACCAGCATGAGTCTCCGGGACCGGTCCGAAGTCGCATCCCTGACCGGGGAGCTTCCCGCTGTCGCGGTGTGCGCGTGTGTCGACGACGTTCACCGCTGGTCGGCACCCGTGGCCGAGGCCGTCGACACGGTGCGTCTGACCGGTGGCGCTGCACCTGCCCGCACTGTCGTTGCGACGACCTGCACCTGACCGTGCGCCCCACGGACACCGGCCTGCCGCAGCACACGGCGGTAATGGCATGAGACTCCGGCCCGGATGCCCTCGACCCCGACCTCCGGCATCCGGGCCGGTCCCACTCGGACGGCCCGGAGCAGAATGGACGGGTGATCGTGCGCGATGCCGAGCCCGAGGACGCCGCCGAGGTGGCACGGGTTCACGTGCGCGCGTGGCAGGTGGGGTATCGCGGGTTGCTTCCGGACGAGTATCTCGGCGGGCTGCGGCTCGAGGACCGCACGCGCCGCTACACGTTCGGCGACACTCGACCCGATCAACCCGCGACGATCGTCGCCGTCCTGGACGGGCGCATCCTCGGATTCGCGACCACGGGACCGTCCAGGGACGAGGATGTGCCCGGCTCGGGCGAGGTTTACGCGATCTATGTTTCCCCGCAGACGTGGGGGCGCGGAATCGGTGGCACGTTGCTGATCGAAGCCAGAGCTCGGCTGCTCGCCAGGGGGTTCACCGAGGCCGTGCTCTGGGTGCTCGCGGGCAACGAACGAGCTCAGCGCTGCTACCGGGCCGACGGATGGCACCGCGACGGACACCGCCGGGAAGAGGATGTCGGGGGAGTGCCCACCGAGGTCGTTCGCCATCGACGTCGCCTGGACTGACCAGCGTGCCCCGCACCGGGGGGCGGTGCGGGGCACGCGGTCGTCAGAGCTTGACGGGGTAGTGGGGCTCGGGCACCTGCGGGGAGATGCGGCGCTCGACGAAGACGCCGTGCCAGATCATGAACACCAGCAGCGCCCACAGGCGGCGGCTGTGGTCGAGCACCCCGGAGCGGTGCTCCTCCAGCAGCTGGAACACCGCCGTCTTGTTCAGCAGCGCGTCGGTCTGCGAGTCCCGGATGATGTTGCGCGCCCAGTCGTGCATCTCGTCGCGCAGCCAGTGCTTGATCGGCACCGGGAACCCGAGCTTGCGACGGTTGAGCACGTGCGAGGGCACCACCTTGGCCAGCCCCTGGCGAAGCGCGTACTTGGTGGTGTCGCGAGTGATCTTCTGTTCGAGCGGGATCGTGCTCGCGACCCGGAACACCTCGTTGTCCAGGAACGGCACTCGCAGCTCCAGCGAGTTGGCCATCGTCACCTTGTCGGCCTTGGTCAGGATGTCGCCGCGCAGCCAGGTGAACAGGTCCACGTGCTGCATCCGCGTCACCGGGTCCCAGCCCTCGGAGGAGCGGTAGGCGGCCGCGGTGACGTCGGTGTGCGAGACGTCCGGATCGAACCGCTGCATGATGCTCTTGAGCTGCTCGTCGCGGAAGATCCGCGCGTTGCCGTAGTAGCGGTCCTCCAGGCTCAGCGCCCCACGCCGCAGCAGGTCCTTGCCGCGCACACCCTCGGGAATGGCCGTGGAGACCCGCCCCATGGCCTTGCGCAGCGAACCGGGAACGCGCTCGAACGGGGCCAGCGACAGCGGCTCGCGATAGATCGAGTAGCCGCCGAAGAGCTCGTCGGCACCCTCGCCGGAAAGCACGACCTTGACGTGCTGGCGGGCCTCGCGCGCGACGAACCACAGCGGAACCAGCGCGGGATCGGCCACCGGATCGTCGAGGTACCACACGATCAGCGGCAGCGTCTCCATCATCTCTTCGGGAGAGACCGTGCGCACCACGTGCTTGACACCGATCGCGGCGGCCGACTCGGCGGCCACGTCCACTTCGGAGTAACCCTGCCGCTCGAAACCGGTGGTGAAGGTGATCAGGTTCGGGTTGTGCTCCTTGGCCAGCGCGGCGATGGCCGTGGAGTCGATTCCGCCGGACAGGAAGGCACCCACGGTGACGTCGGCGCGCATGTGCTTGCCCACCGAATCGCGCATCACGTCGGCGATCTCGGTGTGCAGGCGGTCGGCGTCGGCGTCGTTCTCGATCGGGCGCGAGGTGAAGTTGGGGGAGAAGTAGCGCTCGGTGACGAGCCGACTCCCCGGTGCGACGGTGAACGAGGTGCCCGACTCGATCCGGCGCACCGAGCGGTGCAGCGACTCCGGCTCGGGGACGTACTGCAGGACCAGGTAGTGCTGGAGGGCACGTTGGTCGACGTCGGAGGCGAAGCCCAGCGTGCTCGCCAGGTCGAGCAGGCTCTTCTTCTCGCTGGCGAAGGCCACGCCGTTCGGGCCCACCGCGTAGAACAGCGGCTTGATGCCGAAGGGATCCCTGGCACCGAAGACCACGTGGCGTTCGTTGTCCCAGACCAGGAACGCGAACATGCCGCGCAGTCGCCCCACCGCCGACGGGCCCAGGTAGTGGTAGGCCGCGACGATGACCTCGGTGTCGCCGTCGGTGGCGAAGCGGGCACCGTGCTGTTCGATCAGCTCGGCGCGCAGCTCCAGGTAGTTGTAGATCTCACCGTTGAACAGGATCGTGTAACGACCGGGATTCTCGGGCGGACCCCAGGTCAGGGGCTGGTGGGAGTGTTCCAGGTCGATGATCGACAGCCGGTTGAACCCGAAGACCACCTCCCCGCCGTGCCAGGTGTCACTTTCGTCCGGTCCTCGATGCCGTTGGCAGTGCAGTGCGTTGGCCACCGCGTTGACGGCGTAACCGGCTTTCTCTTCAGTGGGACAGACCAGTCCAAGCAGGCCGCACACGCCTCTCGCGCACCTCTCGTGTCGGGCGGGTTCTTCGACGCTCCCGGCAGGGAGTTCTCGCCAAGTATGGGCTTCCAGTATGCCGTGTTGCCCGCGTGGGGCGGCACGCGCGGGGCATGTCGACGATTTTGTGGAGCTCACACCCCCGCCATCGGGGCCCAGCGGTGGTGATCTGGCCCCGCACACACCACCATGAGCGTTGGCGGGCCACCCCGAAGCAGTATCGCGACTACTGCTGGGCTAGGCTCACCACGGTATTCCGGCGGCTGATCACCCGCCCGGAGACGGGCATGTGATCGCTATACAGTGCCGCGCGGGCGAGTTACGCATCGAGGAGGCGTCGCGCAGTGGGCCTGACGGAGGGGACCCGAGTGCCACGGCTGATCAAGGTCGGTGGTCTGATCGGCCTGGTAGGTGTCGTGGCCACCGGATGTACGCCGGATCAGGTCCTGCGGTTCGGCTGGCCTGAGGGGGTTACCCCGCAGGCCGACGCGATGCGTCAGCTGTGGACCTGGTCGGTGATCGCGGCTCTCGCGGTCGGTGTGCTGGTGTGGGCCCTGATCTTCTGGACGGTGACTTTCCACCGCAAGAAGGGTGACGAGCTGCCCCGCCAGTTCCAGTACAACAATCCGCTGGAGATCATCTACACGGTCATACCGTTCGTCATGGTCGTGGTGCTGTTCTATTTCACCGCCACCACGCAGAACTACGTGATGGCCGATGAGAAGGAGCCGGACACCACCGTCGACGTGGTCGCCTTCCAGTGGAACTGGGAGTTCGACTACCCCGGTTACCGGACTCCCAACGGCGAGCCCGTCCGCACGGTCGGTACCAGTAACTTCACCCCGCTGCTGGTGCTGCCGACCGACTCCACCATCGAGTACCGCCTGAGGTCGAAGGACGTCATCCACTCGTTCTTCGTGCCCAAGTTCAACTTCAAGCGGGACACCTTCCCGGACCCTGACAAGAACAACCAGGACAGCGTCTTCCAGAACACCATCGAGCAGGAAGGCTCGTTCGTGGGGCGGTGCGCGGAGCTGTGCGGTACGTACCACTCCATGATGAACTTCGAGGTCCGCGCGCTGTCGCCGGACAAGTTCGAGCGATACATGGATCTGCGCACGCGGATCAACCCGGCCACCGACCAGCCGTACACGGCTTCGGAGGCACTGCGGGAGATGGACTGTGGTCGGTTGTGCACGCCGCACTCGGTGACCACGATTCCGTTCGACACCGAGCGTGGGGCGACCACCGAGGCGTCGGCGGGCAGCAACTAGGAGTGCCCTCTCCCAGGGCGGACGGCGTGATAGCGAGGACTCCATGAAGGTTGAAGCCAAGATCTTCAACATCATCACCTTTTTCTTCTTCTTGTCGGCGGTCATTTACGGCTTCTGGGCCAAGGAACCGGTGGGAACGGTGGCCCTGATCCTGGTCGGTGGACTGTCGCTGCTGATCGGAAGTTACTTCCAGTTCGTGGCCCGGCGCATCGAGCAGCGTCCGGAGGACAACCCGGACGCCGAGATCAGTGACGGCGCGGGCGAAGTCGGTTTCTTCAGCCCCGGTAGTTACTGGCCGTTCGGGCTGGCCGCCGCGGCGGCGTTCATGGGTCTGGCCCTGGCCTTCTTCTACGTGTGGATGATCGTGCTGGCCACCGGGGCGCTGCTGATCACGGTCGCCGGTCTGGTTTTCGAGTACCACGCGGGTCCGAGCCACGACTGATCCGAGCGGCGGTGGGGTGGGCGGTATGATCCTCCCGTCCACCCACTCAGCAGGAGGTTCATCGTGATCACCGCGATCGTGCTCATCCAGACCGCAGCCGACCGTCTCACCGAGGCGGCCCAGCAGATCGCAGACATCGAGGGCGTCGCCGAGGTCTACTCGTGTGCCGGTGACGTGGACCTGATCGCGATGGTGCGGGTACGCGAGCACGAGGAGATCGCCGACATCGTGCCCGGCCGGATCAACAAGATCGACGGTGTCCTGGACACCGACACCCACATCGCCTTCCGCTCGTACTCCCGACGCGACACCGAGGCGATGTTCTCCCTCGGTATGGAGGAGTAGGCAGGCGGACGGGGTGCGAGCTCGTCGCCCAAACCTGCTTCAGGAGTTCTCGAGCGTGTTGTGCAGGTCGCTGGAAAGCTTGGCCCAGCGGTGCAGCACGTCGGCGGCAGCTCCGGAGTCGATGGCCGTCGCCGCACGCTCGATACCCGCTGCCAGCTGAGCCTTGAGATCAGGTTCGGGCCCGTCGTAGGCGGCCAGCGCTCCGGCCGTGTTGATCAGAACCGCTTCCCGCACCGGACCGCGCTCTCCGGCGAGCAGTCGACGCACGGCCTCGGCATTGACGGCGGAGTCCCCGCCCTGCAGGTCCTCCGGATCGCTCAGGGAGATGCCGAGTTCCACGGGATCGATCCGCTCCTGCCGCACCCGACCCTCGTGGACCACCCAGGCCAGCGTCGGCGCCGTCGTGGTGATCTCGTCCATCCCGTCGTCGCCGCTGACCACGAGAGCGGAGTGGCCGCGAGTGGCGAAGACCTCGGCCATGACGGGGGCCATCGCGCGGTCCGCGCAACCGATCAGCCCCGCCGAGGGACTCGCGGGGTTGGTCAACGGACCGAGCACGTTGAAGGCGGTGGGGATACCGATCTCGCGCCGCGGGCCGGAGGCGTGCTTGAACGCCGGGTGGAAGAGCGCGGCGAAGCAGAAACCGATCCCCAGTTCCTCGACGCAGGTCCGCACTTCCGCCGGCGGCAGGTCGATGGCCACTCCCATGGCCTCCAGAACGTCGGCCGTGCCGCACTTCGACGACGCCGCCCGGTTGCCGTGCTTGACCACCGTCGCCCCGCACGCGGCGAGCACGATCGAGGTCATGGTCGAGATGTTGACGGTGCCCGTGCGATCCCCGCCGGTGCCCACGACGTCCACCGCGCGGGTCGAGATCTCGAGCGGGCGCGCGTGCGCGAGCATCGCGTCGGCCATCCCGCGGACCTCGGCGGGCGCTTCGCCCTTGGCCCGCAGGGCGACCACGAAGGCCGCCACTCGGGCGGGAGTGGCCTCACCGGTCATCACCAGGTTCATGGCCCACTCGGTGTCCTGGGCCTGGAGATCCCGGCCCGCGACGAGGTGCTGCAGCAGTTCCGGCCAGCTTCCTGTCATCGTGGGAGCCACCTCAGCCGCTCACCGGCGAGACACGCGAACGCAGCACCTCGGCCACGGTCTCCGCGGCCGACAGCGGGTCCAGCGGATGCACGAGTACGGCGTCGGCCTGGGACCACGTGGCCAGCCAGCGATCGTCCTTGCGGCGGACGGTGACCACGATCGGGGGGCATTCGGTGATCTCGTTCTTGAGCTGGCGCGAGATGCCCATACCGCCGGTGGGCTGTGCCTCACCGTCGAGGATCACCAGGTCCGCGGCGCCGGCATCGACCTCGCCGATCACCTCGGCCACCGTGGAAGCCTCCGAGTAGTGCACCCGGCCCACGTCGGGAGCGGGGCGACGACCGATCGCCGAGGTGATCGCTTCTCTGACCTCGGGCCGATGGCTGAACACGAGGACGGTCGTGGTCGTTGAGCTCATCAGCACTCCTTGGACGGGCGGCACGTGGCCACGGGCGACGAGGATCACCTCGATGCTATCTCCCCGGGTGGGTCCCACAGTAGTGCGTCACCGATATGTCGCGTTCAACCGGCCTGTTCGGGCTGCAGGGCGTCCCAGCCGAGGGCACGCCCCCGGAACCGTTGGGCGAGCCCCGCCATGCGGGAACTTTCCTGCGCGCAGTGCAGCGAGTCCAGCAGCTGAACACGCAGTGCGATCACCGTCACGGTGCGATCCTGGTCGTGGTGCGCGGAGTCCTCCGTGGGGCAGCCACGGGCGTCCTGCTCCCGCAGGGCCCAGCCGTCCTGTTCGACCAACGAGCGCACCGCGGTCACGTGGCGGGCGGGTACGGCGAGGTGATGCCGCAAAACCGCTGGTCGGTCACTGTTCCACGTGGTGGAGCGGCCGAGCGCGCCGGAGGCGGCCTCGGTTTCGTCGAAGGCTTCCACCACCGTGCGGAGCTCCGGGTCGTCGATGTCGAGCGACGGTGTTCGGGTGGATTTGAACCGCTCGCGCAGCCGCGCGAGCGGGGAGCGGAAGTTTTTCACTGTGGGTGACCTCCATGTTGCGATCCGATCAAGTGACGTTGTTGGGGTGGACCCGATCGGGCAGGCCGAACACGCGCAAGACATAATGCGTCGCGTGACAACGGCAGCGCCCTCAATGAGTCAACGTGTGCACTCGCTGAACCGTCCGAACATGGTCAGCGTGGGCACCATCGTCTGGTTGGCCAGCGAGCTGATGTTCTTCGCTGGGCTCTTCGCCATGTTCTTCACGGTGAAGGCGCAGAACGAAGGGCCGTGGCCGCCTCCGCCGGCCGAGCTCAACGTCTCCTACGCCCTCCCGTTCACGGTCCTCCTGGTGGCGTCCTCGTTCACCTGCCAGTGGGGCGTGTTCAAGGCCGAGCGTGGCGACGTTTACGGACTGCGCCGCTGGTACGTGCTCACTTTCATCTTGGGTGCGATCTTCATCATCGGACAGGCCGGTGAGTACTACACCCTGATGACCGAACACCACACCACGATGGCGACCTCGGCCTTCGGGACGGTCTTTTTCATGACCACCGGGTTCCACGGCCTGCACGTGCTCGGGGGGCTGGCCGCCTTCGTCTTCCTGCTGATCCGCACGAAGATGAGCAAGTTCACTCCGGCCCAGGCCATCGCCTCGATCGTGGTGTCCTACTACTGGCACTTCGTCGACATCGTGTGGATCGGCCTGTTCGCGGTCATTTACCTGGTCCCCTAGATGTTCGTTGCCGCTGACACACCCGAACATGACAGCAAGGGTTTTGCGCACTCATGACCACCAACAAGAAACGCAACCGCGCGGGCTCGAAGTTCCGCCGGCGGCTCTCCGGTGCGCTGGCACTGGGAATCGCTCTGGTCGGGGCCGGCGGTCTCTACACCGCTTTGGTGCCCGAACCGCAGACCGCGCAGGCCAGTGTGGAGCCGGCGCTGGTCAAGCAAGGTGAGGAGCTCTACAACAACGCCTGCATCACCTGCCACGGGTCGAACCTGGGCGGTGTCGAGGACCGCGGTCCGAGCTTGATCGGAGTGGGGTCGGCGGCCGTGCACTTCCAGGTCTCCACCGGTCGGATGCCGTTGGCCCGTCAGGAAGCGCAGGCACAGCGCAAGCCTCCGAGGTTCTCGCCGCAGCAGATCGAGGCGCTGGGGGCCTACGTGCAGGCGATCGGCGGCGGCCCCGAGGCGCCCAAGCAGAGTGGTGAGGCCCTGCAGGGCGACGACTCCGCACGCGGTGGGGAACTGTTCCGGCTCAACTGCGCCTCGTGCCACAACTTCACCGGGCGCGGGATCGCGCTGTCGGGGGGCAAGTTCGCCCCGCAGCTGGACAAGGCCACCAGCCAGCAGGTTTACGAGGCGATGGTCACCGGTCCGGAGAACATGCCCAAGTTCTCGCACCGGCAGCTCACGCCCGAGGAGAAGAAGGACATCGTCGCTTACGTCAAGTCTGTGAGCGACGGCAAGAACAATCCTGGTGGCAACGCTCTCGGTGGCTACGGTCCGGGGCCGGAGACGGTGATCGCCTGGGTGGTCGGACTGGGCAGCCTGATCGGCCTCACCTTGTGGATCGGAGCCAGGGCATGAGCGAGCAGCACAACAACGACGAGACGGCCGGCGGCGGAGCCCCCGACGAGGACGCCGGCGGCGAGTACCGGAACCACCAGCCCAGCGAGGAAGAGCTCGCGGCGATGAGCCGCGACGAGAAGGTCCGCCTCGGGCTGGCTCTCGATGAGGTCGAACTGGCCGAGTACCCGGATCCCTGGCCGGTCAAGGGCACTCGCGCCGAAAAGCGCGCCGAGCGCGCGGTGGCCGCTTGGTTCTCCCTGGCGGGACTGTCGGCACTGGCCTTCATCGGGATCTTCATCTTCTGGCCGTGGCACTACGAGGATCCGCTGGCGAATCCGAGGGGCCACTTCATCTACTCGCTGTACAACCCGCTGATCGGATTCTTCCTGGGGTTGTCGATCCTCGCGGTCGGCATCGGGGTGATCCTGTACTCCAAGAAGTTCATCCCGCACGAGGTCGCCGTTCAGCAGCGCCACGACGGCCACGGCTCGTCCGAGGTCGACCGTCAGACGACCGTCGCGTTGTTGGCGGACTCGGGCAGTCGCAGCGGCATCGCCCGACGTTCGATGATCAAGCGTACCGCCGGGTTCGGCGTGGGGGCCTTCGGCCTGGGGACCGGCGTGCTGGCCCTCGGCGGCATGGTCAAGAACCCGTGGGCCGAGACCGGTGCGGACTCGTTGCTGCACACCGGTTGGATGAAGACCCACGGCGAGAAGGTCTACCTGCGGCGCAACACCGGCGACCCGCACGATGTCTCCCTGGTGCGTCCGCAGGACCTGTCGCCGGGTGCCATCGAGACGGTCTTCCCCTTCCGCGAGTCCGAGCGGCACAGCGAGCACGCCCTGCTCGAGGCGCTGAAGCGCTCCGACAACCCGGTCATGCTGATCCGGCTGAGCCCGGGAGCGAGTCCGCAGGAGCGCAAGGGGCAGGAGAACTTCAACTACGGCGACTACTACGCCTACTCGAAAATCTGCACGCACCTCGGCTGTCCGGTGTCGCTCTACGAGGACCAGACCGGTCGGCTGCTGTGCCCGTGTCACCAGTCGCAGTTCGACGTGGTCCACAGCTACGCCAAGCCCGTGTTCGGTCCGGCGACACGTTCCCTCCCGCAGCTGCCGATCACGGTTGACGAAGAAGGGTATTTCGTGGCCCGGCACGACTTCATCGAGCCCATCGGCCCGGCGTACTGGGAGCGTAATTCATGAGTTCGATCACCACACCGACGAAGTCGGAGAGCAAGGTCTCCCAACTGGCCGGTCATCAGGCCGATGAGCTCGACAAGCGCTTCAACATGGCCGCCGGCATGCGTAGGCAGATCAACAAGGTCTTTCCGAACCACTGGTCGTTCCTACTGGGCGAGATCGCGCTCTACACCTTCATCATCCTGCTGGTGACGGGGACGTATCTGGCCTTCTTCTTCGACCCGTCGATGGCCGAGGTCGAGTACCAGGGCGCGTTCACGAACCTGCGCGGGGTGGAGATGTCCCGTGCCTTCGAGAGCGCGCTGAACATCTCCTTCGAAGTCCGCGGTGGCATGTTCGCGCGCCAGCTGCACCACTGGGCCGCGCTGCTGTTCATGGCCTCGATCGTGGCCCACATGCTGCGGATCTTCTTCACGGGCGCGTTCCGGCGTCCCCGCGAGACGAACTGGATGATCGGCATCGTCCTGTTCATCCTGGGCATGTTCGAGGGCTTCACCGGCTACTCGCTGCCGGACGACCTGCTGTCCGGTACCGGTGTCCGGATCGCCTCCGGGATCACCATGTCGGTCCCGGTGGTGGGCACCTGGATCCACTGGATCCTCTTCGGCGGGGAGTTCGTCGGTGACGAACTGATCCCGCGCTTCTACATGATGCACATCTTCCTGCTGCCGGGCATCATTCTGGGCCTGATCGCGGTCCACCTGGCGCTGGTGTGGTATCAGAAGCACACCCAGTTCCCCGGGGTGCGCCGCAAGGAGTCCAACGTCGTCGGCGTGCGCATCATGCCGGGCTTCGCGGTCAAGGCCGGCGGGTTCTTCGCGGTGGTCACCGGCGTGACGGCGATCATGGGCGGGATCTTCCAGATCAACCCGATCTGGAACCTGGGGCCGTACAACGCCTCGCAGGTCTCGGCCGCCTCGCAGCCCGACTGGTACATGATCTGGACCGACGGGTCGAGCCGGCTGTGGCCGTCGTGGGAGGTCTATCTGTGGGGGGACTACACGATCCCCGCACCGTTCTTCCCGACCGCGCTGTTCATGGGCCTGATCTTCACCGTGGCCGCCATGTATCCGATGATCGAGCGCAAGCTCTCCGGCGACCACGCGCACCACAACCTGCTGCAGCGTCCGCGTGACGTCCCGGTACGCACCAGCCTCGGCATGATGGCGGTCACGTTCTTCATGGTGCTGCTGATCTCCGGTGTCAACGACATCATCGCCTTCAAGTTCGACATCGCGTTGGAGGCGACGACCTGGATGGGCCGGATCGGTCTGCTGCTGGCCCCGCCGATCGCCTACTACATCACCTACCGGGTCTGCCTCGGCCTGCAGAAGGCCGACCGCGAGGTGCTGGAGCACGGCATGGAGACCGGCATCATCAAGCGGCTGCCGCACGGGGAGTTCATCGAGGTCCACCAGTCGCTCGGCCCCGTGGACTCGCACGGGCACCCCGAGGAGCTGGAGTACCAGGGCGCTCCGGTGCCCAAGAAGATGAACAAGCTGGGCGCGGCGGGCAGTCCGGTGCAGGGCAGCTTCCTCACGCCCGACCCGGTGGAGGAAACCGAGGCACTCGAACACTCGAGGCACGAGGAGCCGCCACAGGAGTCGGTCGAGGAGGACCGGCATCAGGGCGAGCTCGTGGGTAAGCCGCAGCAGCCCGACGAGTGACTCACGGCGAGTGAGTCCACACTGCTGACAGCACCGGACCCGGCACCGATCGCGGTGCCGGGTCCGGTTTTTCTCGGCCCGGTTCCCGGGGCCCGTCACCACGTGGCCGTTCCCCGGCCGCGGGACTACGGTGACGGGTATGGCCTCGATCACGGATGAGAAGGTCCGCGGCTTCCTGGAACACGGCACCCGCACGGGCAAGATCGGCTACAGTGCGACGGACGGTCGACCGTTGACGGTGCCGGTGTGGTTCGTCCTCGAGGCCGACGAGATCGTGTTCACCACCGGCGGGGACACCGCCAAGGGAGTTTCGATCGGACGGGGCCCGCGACTGGCGATGTGCGTGGATCTCGAAGAACAGCCGTACGCGTTCGTTCAGGTGCAGGGCGAGGCGATGGTCTCCGAGAACCCGGATGAACTGCTGCGCATGGCCACCGTGATCGCGGCTCGCTACGTGGGGACGGAGCGTGCGGAGGAATTCGGCCGTCGCAACGGGGTTCCGGGGGAGCTCCTCGTTCGCCTGCGTCCCACCAGGGTGGTGGCGGAGTTCGACATCACGGCCTGATCCGGACCGTGGGGTACGGCTCGCCGGATAGCCGGATTTCGGCGGCTCGGCTATGGTGATCGTCATGACTTCGATCTCTGACGAGAAGGTGCGGGGCTTTCTCGACGAGGGCCCTCGGACGGGCAAGATCGCCTACGTCGGATCGGACGGCCAACCGCTGGTGGCGCCGGTCTGGTACCTCCTCGAAGGCGACGAGATCGTGTTCACCACCGATGCCACCAGCGCCAAGAGCGCCTCGATCACTCGGGACCCGCGGTTGGCGATGTGCGTGGACAAGGACGACGGGCACAAGTTCGTTCAGGTGCAGGGCGAGGTGGTGACGTCGGAGGATCCGGACGAACTGCTGCGCGCGGCCACGGCCCTCGCCGCTCGCTACGTGGGTGCGGAGAAAGCCGACAAGGTGGGGCGCCAGATCGCCTCTCCCGGCCAAGTCGTCGTCCGCCTGCGTCCCACCAAACTGGTCACCAGCGACGACCTCAAATCCTGACCGACTTCGGTCAGTCCTCCGGGTAAGGGTCGCGGGCGGTGGTGGCGCGGTCGACCCAGGAACGCCACTTACCGGCCGCCCCCGCCGGCTCCGACCAGGGTTCGTGGCAGTGCACCATTCGGGCGTCGCCCGCCGTGAGCCAGCGGTGCACGACGTGGATCTCGTCGGTGGGAACTCCCGCCAGTGGACCGTCTCCGGGCAGTACCGTTTCGGCTGAGGCTCGCAGCGCGTCCACCACCGGCATCGGCGGCGTACCGTGGCGCGCTGTTCCGGCCGCGGCGAGCCTGCCGTGTCGGACCACCGCGAAGCACCATCCCCCGGAACCGTCCGGACGGGCGGCCACCAGTTCGGGAATCCGGGCCAGCGCGGCCAGCCGTTGCCCGCGGTCCACCGAGCGCACCAACCCGGCGAGCAGGTCGCGGCGAGCCGCAGCCTCCTCGAACCGCTGCGTGGTGGCGAACCGGTCGATGCTCTCCCGCAGATGCTCCAGCACGCCGTCGCCCGCGCCGTCCATGAGTTCGCTGACGGCGACGACTTGCGGAGCGTACTGCTCGACGTCCTGGTGGCCGGCACACGGCGCACCGCACAGCTCCATCTCGTACAGGGCGCAGGGGCTCCCACGCTGGTCCCCGGCGGGGATGCGCTGGGTGCAGCGGCGCAGGGTGGTGGACTCCTGGAGCGCCTTGACAGCTTCCTCGGCCTTCCGGCGGGACCGGAACGGGCCGAGTGACCGGACTCGCGGCTTGCGCACGATCGACAGGCGCGGAAAAGCCTCGTCGGTGAGGACCACCCACCAGGCACGGTTCGGGAACTTCGAACGTCGGTTGTAGGGCGGCTGGTGCGTGCCCAGCAGTCGTAACTCGCGGACCTCGGCCTCGAGGGAGTGGGCACATTCGACGTGATCGACGCGTTCGGCGAGCGCGACCATCTCCTTGACCCGTCCGCGTCGTTCTCCAGCCGTGAAGTACTGCTGAACCCTTTTGCGCAGGTTACCGGCGGTTCCGACGTAGAGAACCTCTTCGTTGGGGCCACGGAACAGGTAGACACCGGGAGCGTTCGGCAACGCGTCGGCCAGTCCGCGCTTGCGGCGCTGCTGGGACGTGACCGCGGGCAGGAACTCCAGCAGCTCCTCGAGCGAGTGCACTCCCCACGGTCCGGCTCGCTCCAGCAGACCGTGCAGGACGTCGACCGTGGCGCGCGCGTCGTCCAACGCCCGGTGCGAGGGAGTCGTGCGTGCGTGCAGCACTCGCGCGAGGGTGGCGAGTTTGTTGTTCGGGGTGTCGTTCTTGCCCAGCACACGCCGGGCCAGCTGCACGGTGCACAGGACCGTGGGCTTCGGCCACGGCAGCTCCAGCCGCTCGCAGCCGCCGCGCAGGAACCCGATGTCGAAGGGGGCGTTGTGGGCGACCAGTACGCAGCCCGCGGCGAACTCCAGGAAGCTCGGCAGCACACCGTCCAACCGGGGGGCCTCGGCCACCATCGAGTCGGTGATCCCGGTGATCGACACGATCGCGGGAGGAATGTCGCACTCGGGGTTGACCAGGGTGGAGAACTCTCCGAGAACCTCGCCCCCCTTGACCTTGACGGCCGCGATCTCGGTGATGGAGTCGTACCGACCGCGGGAACCGGTGGTCTCCAGGTCCAGGACGACGAAGGTGACGTCGTGCAGGGACACCCCGAGTTCGTCGAAGGACAGTTGCTGCCGGGAGTTGTCTGGCACTGCCATGACGGTACTCGTTGCTACGGACAAGTGATGTGCCCGGCTGTTTCGGGGCGGGCGGTGTGGGGTGATTAACCTGGGAGCGTGATACCGCCGACGCTGGGTGACGACAACGGCTCACCCCACGACGAAGAGCCTGCCAGCGACGGCGCACAGCAAGACGACGGGGTCGATGCTTCGGTCGACTGGGACGGTCTTCCGAACGCGGTACGCAGCCGATTGGCGGAGCTCGCGGCCGCGGCGCTGGGACAGTTGCGGCCCGGCGACGTGCCCGCGCGGTTACGTCCGGTGGTTCGGTTCGCCGCTTCCAAACGCGCCAAGCTCGGCAAGGACGTACTGGTCGCGTCCTTGCGTGACTCGACGGTGTTTCGTACCGCGGTCGTGGACTGGTGCCGCGTACACCGGCCGGAGGCGCTCGACACCCACCACGCCGATGCGGTGGTCGTGGCCGTGGCCGCTGTTCTCCAGGGAGCTCCGCAGGCTCCGCACTACGCGGAACTGGTTTCCCACAGGGCCGAGCGCGGCCAGTTGCGTTCCGAACGGGATTCCGCCCTGGCGAGATCGGAGAAGCTCGCCGCGGAGGCCGAACGGTTGCGTACCCGGCTTGCCGAGATGGAGCGGGCGAGCGCGCGAACCGAGCAGGACAGCGAGGCCGACAAGCTTCGCAAGCGGCTGCGTGAGCAGGGGGTCCGACTCAAGGCGGCCAAGGAGGACGCCGAGTCGGCGCGAGCCGAACTGGAGCGCGTTCGCCGGGATACCCGGGACGAGGTTTCCGAGATCGCCGCGCAACGGGACCGCGAGCTTTCGCGGGCGCGGGAGGACCGAGTGCGCGCCGAGCGGGCCGCGAGCGAGGCCGAGGTGGCTCGTCAGTCGGCGCGGGAAGCTCGTCAGGGCGACGAGGTTCGCCTCGCGCTGTTGTTGGACACCCTGGAGGGGTCGATCGGTGGGCTCCGCCGGGAGCTGGGGGCGAGCGGCCGGGGGCCGAGGCCCGCCGAATCGGTGACCGGGGTACGTGCCCATTCCGGCACCACGGGGCGGGTGCCGGACCAGACGACGCTGGAACGACTGCTGGCCCTTCCCGCCGTGCATCTCGTCGTGGACGGCTACAACGTGACCAAGACCGGGTATCCGGAACTTCCGCTGGCCGACCAACGGGGGCGACTCGCTCACCAGCTGGCCGCGATGGCTGCGCGTACCGGGGCGGAGGTCACAGTGGTCTTCGACGGGGCCGACGTGGTCTCGGTGCCCTCCGCGGGCCCGCGGGGAATCCGGGTGCTGTTCAGTGAGCCCGGAGTGCAGGCCGACGACGTGATCCGCGGGTTGGTGGACGCGGAGCCGCCGGGCCGGCAGCTGATCGTGGCCACCTCCGATCGTGAGGTGGTGGACTCGGTTCGTCAGCGGGGCGCCTACGCGGTCTCCTCCGCGGTCCTGCTCCAGCGCATCAACCGAGTCTGACCGGTCACGGGGCGTCCCAGGAGCACCACCGGACTCCTCATGAATGTGATTCACCGAACAGTGTCGACCGTTCGGCGCGCGGATGTCTTCTCCACGGTCACGTTCGGAGTGATCCAAAAGTCTTTCAGGGGATTGAATTTCACCTCTTCACGGGCTTTTCCGGTGGCGTGGTTACTAGCTGAGGTCGCTCTTCACTCTTTCGAGGGCTTGCGGAGTGAGGTGTCGATGTCTAGCCCCGCTCTGGACGTCGCGCCGCGCCTCTCGTAACCTGACCGGGACTTCGCGGCGATCAGCCGCCCGACGTGGGTGGCTCCGCGAGTCGCCGCCGCATCGGCTGGTCGGGGAGCCGAACCGGCACCTTCGTGGAGTGCGTCCGGTGGGGCATGTTCGTCGTGTCAACCGGTGGGGGCTTTCTCGTGCCCGTACCCGTGAAGGTGAATCCGGTAGGCGGTCACGGAGACGAAGGAGCTATGCGCGACGTGGCGTCGCACAGACTGAAGCGCTCGATGCGCGGAGCCCTGACGGCTACGGCGGTCGCTGCGGCCGTCACCATCACTTCCGCGCCGGCCATCGCAGAACCCCCACTTCCCGACAACTCCTCGGACACGCTCGAACAGCTTCACGACCTCTCTCGCAAGGCGGAGAAGCTGACCGAGAAGTACCACCGGGCCACCGACGACCACAAGGCACGCCTGGCCGCTCTCGAACAGGCCAAGGCCGCCGCGGCGAAGGCCGAGCAGGCCGCCGACCGGGCACGGGACGAGGAGGCGAAGTTCCGTGACAAGGTCGATCGGCTCACCAGCTCCGCCTACCAGGGTGCCCGGCTGAACGAGCTCTCGGCCCTGCTGGTCAGCGAGTCCCCGGGAGCGTTCCTGGACCGTGCCTCCATGCTGGATGCGCTGGCCAAGGACAACAACAAGGCGATCCAGGCCCTGTCCGCGGCCACCGACCGGGCCGAGGCCGCCGAGCGCAGTGCGGACGAGTCCAGGAAGAAGGCGGCCCAGGCCGCGGCCGACGCTGCTCGCATCAAGAAGGAGATCAGCGACAAGAAGGCCGCCATGGAGGACCAGATCGACAAGGTCAAGGAGCACCTGGCCGATCTCGACCAGCAGGAGAAGGAGTCGCTGTCCAGCGGCAGCAACACCGACTACGAGTTCTCCGGCGGAGCCGGTGCGGCCGCTCAGGCGGTGCAGGCGGCGCTGAGCAAGCAGGGGGCGCCCTACGTCTGGGGGGCGGAGGGCCCGAGCCAGTTCGACTGCTCCGGGCTGATGCAGTGGGCCTACGAGCAGGCCGGGGTCTCGATCCCCCGTTCCAGCAGTGCCCAGTCCCAGACGGGCAAGTCCGTCTCGTCGAGCGAGCTCAAGCCGGGTGACATGGTCTTCTACTACAGCCCGGTCAGCCACGTGGCGATGTACGTCGGCAACGGCAAGGCGGTGCACGCCTCCACGGCCGGCGAGCCGGTCAAGGTCGATTCGTACCGGGACATCGGCCCGATCAACGGGATGCGCCGCGTCGCCGGCTGAGAAACGGAGCGTGAGTGGCCGGTACCGATGATGGTACCGGCCTTCCGCTCGTGCCGTGCCGGTGCGCTCGGCACGACTTACGATTCGTCACGTGCCGCACTCCGGCAAGGTGCACGGGTGGTCGATCGTGGCGGCTACGCTGCTCGTGCTGGCGATAGTGCTCCTGCTCGTTCCCGTCTCGGAACCGGGCAAGCCAGGACCGTGGCGTAGTCCCGACCCGTCCGAACAGGCTCGTTCGAGCGACCGTGGTGAGGTGAGCTCGCGCGAGCGAAAAATTCGTGCGCTGCTGGACCGCCGAGCCGCGGCGTTGAGGAACAGGAACCTCGCGGCCTTCATGGCGTCCGTGGACCCGCAGGCGCCCGTGCCGTTCCGCCGGCGTCAGCGTGCCCTGTTCCACAACTTGGCGGATGTGCCGCTGGCGCGCTGGTTCTACGAACTCGACTCGGACGGCACCGCATCGTCGCCACCCCCGGCCACGATGCCCGAGCCACCGAGGGAGCTGTGGGCCCCCGGAGTCGTGTTGAACTACGCCCTGACCGGGGTGGACGTCGTGCCCACGAGAAAGGCGGTGAACCACCTTTTCGCCCGGAGAGGCGACACGTGGTACCTGACCGGTGGCACTGCCGCGCGGGAACGGCAGCGGCTGACCTGGCGTGGCCCCTGGTATTACGGCAGGTGTCGGGTCATCGTCACCGATACCGGCCTGGTGCTCGGGCACGACGGAAATCGGGAACTCATGCGGCGCGTGGCCAGGATCATGAAGGCCTCGGTCACAGCGGTCACCGAGGTGTGGGGCCCGGACTGGAGCCAGCAGGTCGGTGTGCTGCTTCCCGCTTCGCGTTCGGAGCTGCGGTCGCTGGTGGGGCCCACCTTCGCCGTGGACGGCATCGCGGCGGTGGCCATCGCCGATCGGGTGAACACGGTCACCGACCGGGTCGCGGGTCCCCGCGTCGTGTTCAACACCTCCACGGCCGCGGAGTTGTCCGACACGACTCTGCGAGTGGTGCTGCAGCACGAGATCACCCACATCGCGACCCGTACGGACACGGTGGACGGCGCACCGATGTGGCTGCTGGAGGGTTTCGCCGACTACGTCGGATACCGCGGCAGCGGCCTGTCGTCGGAGGAGACCGCTCCCGACCTGGCGCGCCGGGTTCGGCAGCGAGGTCCCCCGAGCGGGTTGCCGTCCGACGACGCCTTCAAGGGATCCGGCTCGCGGATGGAGCTCGCCTACCAGCAGGGCTGGTCGGTGGTGGACTTCCTGGTCCGGACGGTGGGTGAGCGACGGGTCGTCGGTCTGTACCACCGCATCGCCGAAACGGGCTCCTCCGCCGACGTGGACGAAGCGCTGCGCGACATCGCCGGTATGAGCACCAACGAGCTCGTGCGTCGCTGGAGAGGTCACCTGCGCCACACGTTCGGGTGAACCAGCGGGAAGTGGATACCACCCGAACGTGTGGCTACTCGATGCGCCGCCCGAGGTTCCCTCGCCCGACCCACTACACCGGCCATCCCGCAAAGAGTCTTAAGAGTAGATGGCCTCGATGTCGGAGGAGTGGTTCTCCACGACCTTCCTGCGCTTGAGCTTCAGGCTCGGCGTCATCTCGCCGCCCGCCTCGGTGAAGTCCCGCGGCAGGATGCGGAACTGCTTGATCCGTTCGGCCTTGGAGACGGCCTCGTTGGCCTCGTCGATCGCTTTCTGCACCTCGGTGCGGAGCTCCTCGTCGTCGACGAGGTCGGCGACGGGGGTGGTGCGATCACGGCCCCGCTCGGCCAGCCACGACGGCAGGAACTCCTCGTCGATGGTGACCAGTGCGCCGATGAACGGCTTCTGGTCTCCGACGACCATGCACTGGCTGATCAGCGGGTGCGCCCGCATGTGGTCCTCCAGCACCGCGGGCGCGACGTTCTTGCCGCCCGCGGTGACGATGATCTCCTTCTTGCGCCCGGTGATGCGCAGGAAACCGTCCTCGTCCAGCGAGCCGAGGTCACCGGTGTGGAACCAGCCGTCCTCCAGCGACTCCTCGGTGGCGGTGGGATTGTTCCAGTACTGCTGGAACACCACGTCGCCCTTGACGAGGACTTCGCCGTCCTCGGCGATGCGCACGCTGGTACCGGCCAGCGGACGACCCACGGTGCCGATCTTGTAGGAGTTCTCGACGTTGACGGCGGCCGCGGCGGTGGTCTCGGTCAGCCCGTAGCCCTCCAGGATCTGCACGCCGACGCCGCGGTAGAAGTGGTTGAGACGCTCGCCCAGGGGGGCTCCCCCCGACACGGCGGCGAGGCACCGTCCGCCCAACGCGGAGCGCAACTTGCCGTAGACGAGCCTGTCGAACAGGAGGTGCTTGAGTCGCAGGGAGATCCCCGCGCCGCCCTCCTCCTGGGCGCGGCTGTATTCCACGGCGGTCGCCTCGGCCTTGTCGAAGATCTTGCCCTTGCCCTCGGAATGGGCCTTCTGCTTGGCCGTGTTGTAGACCTTCTCGAACACGCGGGGCACGGCCAGGACGAAAGTGGGGCGGAAGGAACCGAGGTCGGCGACCAGGTTGCTGACGTCTCCGGTGTGTCCGAGCGTGAGTCGTGAGTAGACACAGGTCACGGCGATCGCGCGCGCCAGCACGTGGGCCATGGGCAGGAACATGAGCATCGAGTTGCCCGGCTGCATCAGCCGGGGGAAGGCGTCGATGTCGGCGCGTACCTCGGCGAGCATGTTGCGGTGCGTCAGTACGCACCCCTTCGGCCGTCCGGTGGTGCCCGAGGTGTAGATGAGGGTCGCGAGGTCCTCGGCGCCCACGGTGCGACGTCGGTCGTGCACCTCGCTGTCGGGGATCTCGGAACCGAGCGAGATCAGTTCCTCCACGGCGGGGGAGGTGCCGTCGGCGGTGGGGGCGTCGAGTTGCCACACGTGATGCAGGTCGGAGAGCCCGTCGCGGACGTTGTCGAGTTCCTCGCGGTGCGTCGGCGTCTCGATGATGATCGCCTTGGCCTGGGAGTCCTGCAGGATCCACTCGATCTGGTCGGACGCCGAGGTCTCGTAGATCGGTACGGTGGCGCACCCGGCGGCCCAGATCGAGAAGTCGAGCAGGGTCCACTCGTAGCGGGTTCGTGACATCAGTGCCACGCGCTCTCCCGGTTGCAGCCCGGTCGCGATGAGCCCTTTGGCCACCTGCAGCACCTGATCGGCGAACTCGGCGGCGGTCACGTCCACCCAGCTGTCCTCGATGCGTCGCCGGAAGCTCACCGCGCTCCCGAATCGCTCCGCGTTGGCCCACACCATGTCGGTGAGGTTCTCGTCTTCGGCCACCGTGGTCGTGGCGGGGACGCTGAACTCTCGCACCTCGAAAACCTCCGAAAACACGCCGATTGTGGCCACAACCTAACCCTGAAAGCTACCGAGCGGTAGCCCCCGTCCTCCGACGCACATCACACAGCTGACGAAGGCCTGTACTGGACGATGCGGGGCGCAGGCGGGAAGTATGGAGGTTCGGTCGGGGCCGTGCGCTACGGCACCGGGCCGCATTATTTCTCGCGTGCCGATCACGTCGATCGGCGCCCGGGCCATCACGTCGTCGTGTCGGGTCCCGTCGGTGGTCGCCGGTTTCGCGAGAGCACTGTTTCGAACTACTGAGCGGAGTCGGTTTGCGGGTTCACGTGGTCTCGGACGTCCACGGCAACGTGGAGGACCTCAAGCGCGCAGGTGACGGTGCCGACGCGCTCGTCGTGCTCGGCGACCTGATCCACTTCGTGGACTACCACGAGCACGAGAAGGGGATTCTGGGGACGATTTTCGGCCCGGAGAAGGTGGCTCACTTCGCCGAACTGCGCCGCAACCACCGTGGTGCCGAGGTCGCCGCCTACGCACGGTCCCTGTGGGCGAGTCTGCCCCGACCCGCCGAGGTCGTGGAGCAGGCCGTGCGTGATCAGTACTCGGAGCTGTTCGCGGCGATGACCGCTCCCACGTACGCGACCGCGGGGAACGTGGACGCGCCCCACCTGTGGCCGGAGTTCGCCAGGGAGGGCCTCCACGTGCTGGACGGGAGCAGCGTGTGGATCGGTGGCCTGCGCTTCGGATTCGTCGGCGGAGCCCTGCTGCCTCCCGGGGGGACGCTGCGGCGGGGTGCTCCCTGGGTGCCGCACCTGCGTTCCGGGGGGGAGTTCGACGAGCTCGTGGACGGGCTCGCTCCGGTGGACGTGCTGTGCAGCCACGTTCCTCCGGACGTTCCCGAACTGCTCTACGACGTCACGGCGCGGCGCCCGGAGCACGGGTCGACGGGGCTGTTGCGGCGGATCGCCCGGGACGGGCCCCGCTGGTCGCTGTTCGGCCACGTGCACCAGCCACTGGCCCAGCGGGTGCGGTTGAATGGGACCGAGTGCGTCAACGTCGGACATTTCCGGCGGACCGGGCAGCCGTACGTACTGCGGTGGTGAGGTGTGTCCTCGGTGGTCACCGCGCCGGTGCGCACTGCGGCGGCGATGAACCTGTAACCTGCGCGGCATGGTCGACAAGTCCACCCAGTCCATCGTGATCGAGGCACCGGCCGAACGGATCATGGCGGTGATCTCGGACTTCGCCTCGTATCCGGAGTGGGCCGAGGCCGTGAAGGAGACCGAGGTGCTGTCGACGACCTCGGACGGCCTGGCTCGCGAGGTTCGCTTCGTTCTGGATGCCGGAGTCGTCAAGGACACGTACTCTTTGATCTACGACTGGGGTCGTGACGGTCTGGCGGTGAGCTGGACCCTGTCCGAGGGCAAGGTCCAGAAGGCCCAGTACGGCAGCTACACGTTGCGACCGGAGTCCGATCAACGGACCGAGGTGACCTACAGCCTGGCCGTGGACCTGGCGATCCCCATGATCGGCATGTTCAAGCGGAAGGCCGAAAAAATGATCATGGATACGGCGCTGAAGGAGCTCAAGCGCCGTGTCGAAACCGCCCGCTGAGCACGTACTCGGCGGACCGAGCGTTCGAGAGAGCACAGCGTGCGAATCCTGTTGTTCACCGGCAAGGGAGGCGTGGGCAAGACCACTCTTGCCGCGGCCACCGCGGCGCGGCTGGCCGGAGCGGGCGAGAAAGTGCTGGTCGTGTCCACCGATCCCGCGCATTCGTTGTCCGATTCCCTGGGCGTGCCGCTGGGGCCGGAGCCACGCGAGCTCGACCTGGACGATCAGGAGCGGTCCACCCCCGGTACGCACCTGCATGCCGCCGAGATCCAGACCCGCGGTCTGCTCGACGAGGTGTGGAGTGATCTGCGGGAGCACCTCAGAACGTTGCTGCTGGGGGCCGGGGTCACGGAGCTGGACACCGAGGAGCTGACCCAGGTGCCCGGTCTGGAGGACCTGCTCGCGCTGGGCGAAGTGCAGCGACTGGCCGGTGACGGACCGTGGGAGACGGTCGTGGTCGACTGCGGCCCGACGGCCGAGACCCTGCGACTGCTGAGCCTGCCGGAGGCCCTCTCCGGCTACCTCGAACGGCTCTTTCCCACGCACCGCCGCGTCGTGCGGGGGATGCTGGCCGGCATGGCCGGCAGCGACCAGGTCGAACGCTGGGATTCGACGGCCGATGCGCTCGGCCGGCTGGCACAGCGCCTCACCACGTTGACCGAGTTCCTGACGGGGTCGGACACGAGCGTGCGTCTGGTGTTGACTCCCGAAGCGGTGGTGGCGGCGGAGACCCGTCGCACCCTGACCGCCCTGGCGCTCCAGCGCATCCACGTCGACGGCCTGATCGCCAACCGGCTGGTTCCGCATCCGGGGGCGGCTCGCGGCGCGGCGGCGAGCTGGATGCGCACCCGTCGTGGCGAGCAGGACGGTGTGTTGAACGAGTTGTCCGATCTCGGGGTTCCGTTGCGCACGGTCGAGCACCGAGCGGGTGAACCCGTCGGCGTCGGCGCACTGCTGGAGGTCGGTGACGAGCTCTACGGTGCCGACGACCCCACCCACGGCCTCGACAGGGCGCCGACGATGGAGGTCACGGGAGGTGGCCGGACCCTGGACTCGCAGTATTCGTTGCGGATCGCGATGCCCTTGCACGCCGAGGCCGAAGTCGACCTCGCCCGTCTCGGCGACGAACTCGCGGTCACCGTCGACGGTCGGCGTCGCTTGGTCGCCCTGCCCGCGGTGTTGCGGCGTTGCCTGGTCACCGGTGCGGTCGCCGGGGACGACGGGATGACCGTGAATTTCCGACCCGACCCGGACCTGTGGATGCGGTGAGCGGTGGTGGAACAGACATACGGCGAGTCCGACGCCGCGGGCGAGAGCCGGGACAAGACGGCGGAGGAGCTGCGGTTGCTCCTGGAGGCGGTCGTCTCCCGCGCGGAGGAGTACCTGCTCGGTCTGAGCGGAGACGGGCAGGAAGCGTGCGCGTCGGACGGTTCCGCTCCTTGCGGCTGGTGCCCACTGTGTGCGGCGATCTCCCTGGCCCGGGGTGAACGACCCCAG
This sequence comes from Halosaccharopolyspora lacisalsi, assembly GCF_014137975.1. Taxonomy (GTDB): domain Bacteria; phylum Actinomycetota; class Actinomycetes; order Mycobacteriales; family Pseudonocardiaceae; genus Halosaccharopolyspora; species Halosaccharopolyspora lacisalsi. Next base: position 75,867 of record NZ_JACGWZ010000004.1, read on the forward strand.
ATGGGCGCGCACCTGCCCGAACAGCTGGCCGGATTGGCGGCCGCACTGCGCCAGGCACTGCTCGAACACCAGGCGAGCGGACATTCGCGGGAGCCCGACGGTGCCGCGCACGACGACGCGACCGAGCAGGACGCGAAGGTGCAGCCGATCACCGTGCAGCGCGTGCGGGGCAGCGTGGTCCGAGACGGTGCCTCCGAGAGTCGGGCAGGCGAGCGGTATTGCTGACGGTGGGGGTGGACGTCGGCGGTACCAGCGTCCGCGCCAGTGTGGTTGACCCCCAGGGAGCCGTGTTGAAGACGGCCCGTGTCCCCACTCCGGACTCGGTACCCGCATTGGACGCCGCGATCGTCGAGGCCGTGCGTGGCCTCGTACGGGACTACCCGGTTACGGCGGTGGGGCTGGCCGTGGCCGGTTTCGTCAGCGCGGACCGTCGTGTCGTGCGTTTCGCGCCGCACCTGGCCTGGCGCCACGTCGCCGTCGCCGACCGCATCGCCGAGCAGCTCGAGTTGCCGGTCGTACTCGAGCACGACGCGAACGCGGCGGCGCTGGCCGAACAACGCTTCGGTGCCGCCGAAGGTGCCCGGGTGGCAGCGCTGGTGGCGCTGGGCACCGGCATCGGCGGAGCGCTGGTCCTCGACGGCGAGGTGTACCGGGGTGCCCACGGTGTCGCCCCGGAACTCGGACATCTGCGGCTGGTACCGCAGGGCCGGCCCTGCCCGTGCGGCAAACGTGGCTGCTGGGAACGCTACTGTAGCGGCACGGCACTGGCGAACACCGCGCTGGAACTCCTGGCGGCGGGTCGGCAGGCGAGGACTCCGCTGGCCGTGCGGGCGGCGGAGTCGCCGGAGTCGGTGACCGGCCACGAAGTGGCTCGTGCCGCTGAGGAGGGTGATCCCGCCGCGCTGCGCGCGATGGAGGAGTTGGCGCGATGGCTCGGTGAGGGCCTGGCCCTCGTCGCCGACGTCTACGATCCGCAGGTGGTGGTGCTCTCCGGGGGAGTGTCCGGATCGGCTCACCTGTTCCTCGGTGCGGCGCGACAGCACTACTCGACCGTGCTCACCGGTGCCGGTCACCGACCACTGGCCGAGCTCCGCTTGGCGCATCACGGTGACGAGGCGGGCATGATCGGAGCCGCCGAGCTGGCCCGCGACCACGTCCGCTCCGGAGCCGTCCCGGTCTGCGGCCGGTGACGTGGTCGCTGGTCGCGGACCTACACCTGGGCGCCGTCGTCCCAGCCAGAGTCCCTGGAAGAGGGACGCATCCGCAGCAGCAGCCACACGATTCCCGCACTGATCGAGATCAGCCCGAGCGGGAGGGTCGTGGTACTGGACCAGCCGATCAGGCCGGGCGCGAACAGCAGCACGATTCCCAGCACGACCAGCAGGATGCCACCGACCGTCCCCGGTTTCGGCGGTGACAGCGGGGGTGGTTCCGGTGGTTCGAAATGCCCCTCGTCGATCTCCGAGGTTCCCTCGGGGGCCGACCAGTCGCGGGGACCGTCCGAACCGCTCGTGGTCACGTCCTCGGCCGGGGCGGACGAGGGCGGTTCCGGCACCGAGCTGTCATCGGTTTCCGAACCGGCATGCGGCCAGCGTGGCAGTGGCTCGTCCCGCTCGATCTCCGCGACGATCTCCGCGAAGGCCGCGTCGATGTCTTCCGGTCCGTCGGCGTTGTCATGGCGCGCGTTCATACGTCTTCCCTGACGCGCTCGCGGTGGATTCTGGAAACGAACTCGGCGCTTCCGACGTGGCTCGTCGAAGCGCCGCTCTCCGGCCTCGCGGCATGATGGCTCCCCGGTGAAACGGTATCCGTCCCGCCCGGACTACCCACGCGCTCGAGAACCATCACTGGCTGCGCCGACTCCACGACGGGAGTCGTGGCCGACGGCGGCAGCAGTGGTTGCCGTAGTCGGTCGAAATCGCCGCGCACGGCGTCTTCGGGCCCGATGTGGACGAACGGTCCGGTGACTGGTTGTAAGGCCACCCCAGCCTCCACTCCCGGTTGCTCGGCTCTTCCGGACCATCCTCGCACGCCCTCGGGGGGCGGCGGGTTCGTGCACGAGGATTGGTACGGGTATCCCACATTGTGCGTGTCAGTGATGCTCCGTACCCTGAACGGGGTAATCGGGATTGGGAGGCAACGGCGCTGTGCTGTATTGGGTGTTGAAGCACATTGTGCTCGGTCCTCTCATGAAGTTGTGGTGCCGACCGAAGGTCGAGGGACGCGGCAACGTTCCCCACGCGGGGGCGGCCATTCTGGTGAGCAACCACCTCTCGGTGGCCGACTCGTTCTTCATGCCGCTGCAGATGCCCAGGCGGGTGACCTTCCTGGCCAAGCGCGAGTACTTCACCGGCAAGGGCATCAAGGGACGCCTGAAGAAGTACTTCTTCTCCGGTGTCGGGCAGGTCCCGATCGACCGCTCCAGTGGCGCCGCCGCTCAGGCCGCCCTCGACACGGGCATCAGGCTGTTGCGGGAGGGCAAGCTGCTGGGCATCTATCCGGAGGGCACGCGTTCACCGGACGGACGGCTGTACAAGGGAAAGACCGGCGTGGCGCGCATGGCGCTGGAAGCGGAGGTGCCGGTCATCCCGATCGCCATGATCGGAACGGACCGGGTCAACCCGCTGGGATCGAAGATGTGGCGCCCGTACCGGATCCGGATCCGGGTGGGTGAACCACTGGACTTCTCCCGCTACGAGGGGCTGGCCGGGGATCGCTTCGTGGAGCGCTCCATCACCGACGAGATCATGTACGCGCTCATGGAGCTGTCCGGGCAGGAGTACGTCGACGTCTACGCGACCAAGGCCAAGGACGACCTGGCCGAACACGGACGGGTCGTGACCAAGCGCACCCAGGTCGACTCCGACCGTGTTCCGCAGAGCCGGGCGGGGTGACCACGCTCGGACCCTGGTCCGGCCGTGTTCGGATGGCGCATACCCTTGCCGGGTGCGGTTTTTCTACGACTGCGAGTTCATCGAGGACGGACTGACCATCGACCTGGTGTCGATCGGTGTGGTCGACGAACGGGGACGCGAGTTCTACGCGGTCTCCACCGAGTTCGACCCCATGCGAGCCGGTCAGTGGGTACGCAAGCACGTGTTGCCGCAGTTGCCGCCACCCGCCTCCGACAGTTGGCGGAGCAGGGCGCGGATCCGTGACGACCTCTACGATTTCCTGACCGCCGACGGGTCGGAGATCGAACTGTGGGCTTGGTACGCCGCCTACGACCACGTGGCGCTGGCCCAGCTCTGGGGGGCGATGCCCGCGCTGCCGAACCGATTGCCGAAGTTCACCCGCGATCTTCGCCAACGCTGGGAGTCCGTCGGCAAACCCAAGCTTCCCCCGCCGCCGTCGAACGCTCACGACGCGCTCGCCGATGCTCGGCACAACCTGCGGCGGTGGGAGTCCATCGAACAGCACTGCCGCGACCGTGGTTACTCGCTGCGCTGAACAAGCCACTTGCTGCACCGATCCAGTCCGTGAAAGGCTCACTCCCGCAATGGAGATCCATGTCACGTGGACGGTTTTCAGCGAGGAGGCGGCGGGATGTCGACCGGTAAGCGCATCGGAGTACTGACCGGCGGAGGTGACTGCCCCGGACTCAACGCGGTGCTGCGCGCGGTCACGCGCAAGGGGATCGAGGTCTACGACCACGAGATCCTCGGGTTCCGCAATGGTTGGCAGGGGCCGTTGGAGAACCTGGTCATGCCCCTGGGGCTGGAGCAGGTCGAGGACGTTCTCAGCAGGGGCGGCACGATTCTGGGATCGTCGCGGACGAACCCGTACAAGATCGACGACGGTGTCGCCCGCCTGAAGGCCACGCTCGCCGAGCGCGGTGTGGAGGCGCTGATCGCGATCGGCGGTGAGGACACCCTGGGGGTGGCCGAAAAACTCTCCGGTGAGGGCGTTCCCGTCGTCGGGGTGCCCAAGACGATCGACAACGATCTCGACGCCACCGACTACACCTTCGGCTTCGACACCGCCGTCCACATCGCCACCGAGTCCATTGACCGGTTGCGCACCACGGCCGAGTCCCATCATCGCGCTCTGGTCGTGGAGGTGATGGGGCGCCATGCGGGATGGATCGCGCTGCACTCCGGCCTGGCCGGGGGTGCGAACGTGATTCTCGGGCCGGAGAAGCGGTTCAGCGTCGACCAGGTCCGCGAGTGGGTGCAGCGGCGCTTCGAGCGGCAGTACGCCCCCATCATCGTGGTCGCCGAGGGTGCCGTGCCCGAAGACGGGGAGGAGGTGCTGCAGGCCGGGGAGAAGGACGCGTTCGGCCACGTCCGCCTCGGTGGCGTCGGTACCTGGTTGTCCGAGGAGCTCGCCGAGCGCACGGCCAAGGAGTCCCGCGCCGTCGTGCTGGGCCACACCCAGCGCGGTGGTACGCCGACCGCCTACGACCGGGTGCTGGCCACCCGGTTCGGGTTGCACGCGATCGATGCCGTGCACGAGAACGACTTCGGCAGCATGGTCGCCCTGCGTGGCACCGAGATCGTGCGTGTTCCGCTGTCGGAGGCCACGGCCGAGCTCAAGACCGTGCCGTTGGAGCGCTACTCCGAGGCCGAAGCCCTGTTCGGCTGAAATCTCGCGGGGGAGGACCGTCCGATGCGCTGTTTCAGGTGTTGGGACGGTCACTCCCGCTGGCTGATGCGCCGGGGTCACCGCTTACCCTGGGGGCCGTGAACTGGAGTGTTGACGTACCGGTGGACGACCTCCCCGGATTGCCGCCGTTGCCGGCCGAAATGCGAGCCCGACTCGACGACGCGTTGTCCCGCCCCGCGGAGCAGCAGCCCGAGTGGCCGGATCCCGAGCAGGCACGCAACGTCAGGTCGGTGCTGGAAAGCGTACCGCCGGTGACCGTGCCGTCCGAGGTGAACCGCCTCCGGGAGAACCTCGCGGCGGTGGCGCGCGGCGAGGCGTTCCTGCTGCAGGGTGGTGACTGCGCCGAGACGTTCGCCGACAACACCGAACCGCACATCCGCGCCAGCATCCGCACGCTGCTCCAGATGGCCGTGGTTCTCACCTACGGCGCGAGTATGCAGGTGGTCAAGGTCGGCCGGATGGCCGGCCAGTACTCCAAGCCGCGTTCGAAGTCCACCGACTCCAGCGGTCTGCTCGCCTACCGCGGTGACATGATCAACTCGCTGACCGCGACGGAGTCCGCCCGCACTCATGACCCCTCCCGCCTCATCCGCGCCTACGCCAACGCGAGCGCGACCATGAACCTGTCCCGGGCACTGACGGGCGCGGGCATGGCGGCACTGGCCCAGGTGCACGACTGGAACAAGGACTTCGTGCTCAACTCCCCCGCCGGGGAGCGCTACGAGTCCGTGGCGGCCGAGATCGACCGTGCTCTGCGGTTCATGTCGGCCTGCGGAGTCGACGATTCCAGCCTGCACTCCGTGGAGTACTACGCCAGTCACGAGGCGCTGGTGCTCGACTACGAGCGGGCGATGCTGCGGTTGGACACCAGCGGTGACCAGCCCCGCCTGTACGACCTGTCCGGGCACTTCCTGTGGGTGGGCGACCGCACGCGTCAGCTCGACGGAGCCCACGTCGCCTTCGCCGGGTTGATCTCGAATCCGATCGGGCTCAAGATCGGCCCCTCCACGACGCCGGAGGAGGCGGTCGAGTACGTCGAGCGGTTGGACCCGCACAACGAGCCGGGCAGGCTGACCCTGATCAGCCGGATGGGCAACGGTCAGGTTCGCGACCTGCTGCCGCCGATCGTGGAGAAGGTCACCGCGTCCGGGCACCAGGTGGTCTGGCAGTGCGACCCGATGCACGGCAACACCCACGAGTCCAGCACCGGTTACAAGACGCGGCACTTCGACCGTGTCGTCGACGAGGTCCAGGGCTTCTTCGAGGTGCACCACCGGCTCGGAACCCATCCCGGCGGCCTCCACATCGAGCACACCGGTGAGAACGTCACCGAGTGCCTCGGCGGTGCCCAGGACATTTCCGATACCGACCTGTCCGGACGTTACGAGACCGCCGTCGATCCGCGGCTGAACACTCAGCAGTCGTTGGAGCTGGCTTTCCTCGTCGCCGAGATGCTGCGCAGCTGAGGTGCCGTGAGTCCCGCTGCCACGCCGTGGCCCGCGGGACTCACGATCGCGACTGCTGGTGCTCGCGGTGGAAGACTTCGCCCAGCCCCAGGGGATCGAAACGAGTCAGGGACGCGCCGGCTAGGACGGCGGCGGCGAGTCCCACGGCCATGAACGGCCAGTTGTACAGCGCGTCCTCCCCGCTGGGGTAGTAGGTCAGCATCAGCATGACCGAGGCACCGACAACCCAGCTCAGCGCCCGTCTGTTCCAAGGCAACGCCGCTGCGAGCGCCATGCCCCACGTCAGGTACCAGGGGAAGGTCGTGGGAGAGAGTATCGCGCCCGCGAACAGCGCGATCGCCGCACGCCGGACGGCCTCTGCGCCGCCTTCGCGCGCTTGCCACCACTGCCGGGCGAGCACGGCCACCAGCAGGATCCCACCGAGCGTGCGTGTGAAGCCGACGAACATCCCCGCGCTGATGCCGAAGAACGGTGTCGTGGCGCTGTGCAGCAGTTGGCCGAGGGCCGTCGGTGCGGACAGGTAGTTGACGAGCATGGAAGGGGCGGACAAGGCGGGCAACCACCCGAATCCGACCTTGGCCAGCGCCATGCAACTGCCGAAGACCAAGGTGAACACGGCCAGCGCGGGCGTCACGGCCTTGGCGAAGCGCTGCCACCGGTCACCGCTGAGTCGGGCGGCCCAGATCCACACCAGGAAGGGCAGCGCCAGTCCGGCGGTGGCCTTGATGGCCATCGCCAGCGTGACCAGCGCGATGCCCCCCGCGTGCCGGCCGTCGAGCACCAGCAGGGTGCCCACGGAGAGGACGCCGATCATGAGCATGTCGTTGTGGGGTCCGCCGACGAGGTAGACGACCGTCAGCGGACTGGCCGCGGCGAGCCACAGCGCCACGGGCAGCCTTCCCCCCAGGTGTCGGACCAGCCCCGGTAGTGCGAGGATCGTCATGGCCAGACCGCTCAGCAGCAAGATCCGCATCATGATGACACCGGAGATCACGCCGTGGTCGACGAGCAACACCACGCCCTTGGAGATCCCGATGAACAGGGGACCGTACGGCGCCGGTGTGGTCTGCCAGAACGGGTGCACGTTGTTCGGGATCGTTCCGCTCAACGCCGACGGCCCCACCGAGTAGGGGTCGAGACCGTGCAGGGCCAACAGTCCCTGGGCCAGGTAGCTGTAAACATCGCGGGTGAACAGCGGGGGAGCGATCATCAGCGGTGCGATCCACGTCAGCGTCGCCAGCAGCACGCTGCGGGATCCCACCAGGCCGGCGAGCACTCCGCGTCCCAGTCGTACCCAGGCCCACACCAGCAGGCCGAACCCCAGATAGACGACCGCCGTGGCCAGGTCCCTGCCGTGACCGTAGCGTAAGGCCGACAGCGGGCCCGGCTGCAGGATCGGGTCGTGGATCAGCACACCACCCGCACCGATCGATCCCAGCAGGACGAGCACGGTTCCGACCCCGCCGAGCACGATGGTACGAAGCGGTAACGGCCCGCGCGGTGCGCGGTCGCTGTTCGGAGCATCGTCGAGCGCAGTGAGGTCGATCCAGCCGGACCACTGGCGTCTCGACTCCAGGGCGGGACTCGAGGACATCGTTGGCTCATAGTCGCACACCCTCATGACGACCCGTGCCCGGCCACTGCTGTTTGACCGTTTCGTGATCTCCCCGATGCCCGCGTCAGACCGGTTTCGGCGTCGGTGTGACTCCGACGAATCGGAGGACGAAATGGTTACTCAACGTGTTGGGTTCCGCGGGTGGCGGTGCCGTGGTGGGAGGGCCTCCGTGGGTGCCGGTGGTCGGGTGCCGAGCGGGGTCGCCACCCGATCCCCGCGCACGTCGACCGGAAAGTCGTGTGGTTGCTTCGCGGGCTCTACAGGGCCGTCACGGTGATGGTCGTGCCCGGTTTGACGGTGCTCCCCGCCGATGGCTCCTGGCTCAGGATCACGGCGTTCGGCCGCTGGAGCAGCGACCTCACGTTGAGCTTCAAACCGAGGCTCCGAGCCCGCTGCTGGGCCTGCTTGACGGTCGTGCGTCCGAGGTCGGGCACCTTGACCGCGTTCGACAGCACGACGCCGACCTTCGGGCTGTCCTTGAGCCGGACCTTGGTTCCCGTGCCGGGGCTCGTACTGACGACGTGGTCGGTCGCGACGCCCTCGGCGAACGTGCGTCCCGATTCGTAGGGGGTGAAACCGGCCTGGCGCAATTTCGCGAAGGCCTGCTGACGGCTCATGCCGCGCACGTCGGGGACGGCGACCGGTGGCGCACCCTTGCTGACGACGATGGTGACCGTGGCACCGCTGTTGATCGAGGTGCCCGGCGCGGGACTGACACCGATGACCCGCCCCTCGGAAACGCTGTTGTGGTAGCGCTTGGCCGAGGGGTCCACCCGAGGTCGCAGCTTCGCCTGACGAAGGATGGTTCGAGCTTCCTGCACCGAGGACCCCGCCGGGACTTCGGGAACCTTCGGCTTTCCCTTCGAGATCACCAGGGTGATCTCGGTACCCGCGAGGGCCCGGCTGCCCTGCCCCGGGGAGGAGCTGATCACCGTTCCCGCCGGAACCGCGTTGTCGTACTGCTTGGTGATCTTCGGCGTGAGCTCCGCTCCGTGCAGCACCCGCTGGGCCGCCGCCTGAGGCTTGCCGGTTACCCGGGGCACCTCGATGTAGCGGCCACTGCCGAACCACCAAGCGACGCCTCCGACGAGGCCGGCCAGTACCAGGACCACCACGGTCGAGATCGCGACCGCGCGCCTACCGCGGCGCCGGGTGCGCGAGGGTCCGGGCTTCTCGGTCGCCCGCGTGTCGACCGCGGCCATGTCCTGGGTCCGGTCGGTGTCGAGCGCCGTCCGCACCAGCGCTCGCGTTCCCCGGGGGCCTTCCACCGGGGTGCCGGCCCCGAGGGACGGAGGAGAGTCCTCGTCGACGGTGGGGAAGCGATCCGTGACGGGACCGTCGTCGGTACCGGTGGCGTCCGAGCCGCTCGTATCCGGCCCCCCGGTGGGGACGGGAACGACCGCTGACTCCACCCCCAGGTTTCTGCGCAGCGCCTGGAGCTCTGCCAGGAACGTCGCGGCGTCGGGTGGACGTGCCGAGGCGTCCCGGCGGGTCGCCCGCATCACCAGGTCGTCGAGGGCGGGAGGGATCTCCGGTACCGACTCGCCGGGGGCGGGGATGTCGTCGTTGACGTGCCGATAGGCCACCGACAGTGCCGTGTCGCCGGAGTAGGGGGGACGCCCCGTCAACATCTCGTACAGCACGACACCGGCCGCGTAGATGTCGGTACGTGCGTCCGCGGCGCCGGTGGTGACCTGCTCCGGCGACAGATAGGCGACCGTGCCGAGAATGACGCTGCCACTGGTCGTGCCCGCCGAGGCCGCCGCGCGTACGAGCCCGAAATCGGCGACCTTGACCGAGCCGCCGGGCCCGATCAGGACGTTCTCGGGCTTGATGTCGCGGTGGATCATCCCGGCCTCGTGCGCGGCCGTCAGCGCCGAGAGCACGGAGGTCATCACGCTCGTCGCCACCGGCAGCGTCAGCCTGCCATGCTGGCGAATGAGGTCACGCAGCGTGCCGCCCTCTACGAGCTGCATCACCAGATACACGTGATCACCGCTCGGGGTGCGGTCGACCCCCTGGTCGTACACGGCGACCACGTCGGGATGGTGCAGCCGGGCGGCGGCGCGCGCCTCTCCCTCGAAGCGGTCGACGAAGGAGCGGTCCCCGGAGTACTGGGCGTCCATGACCTTGAGGGCCACCGGCCGATCGAGCCGCGTGTCCAGGCCCCGGTACACCGCCGACATGCCCCCGCGTGCGATGAGCGAGTCGACCCGGTAGCGGCCTTCCAGCATGTTGCCGACCAGGGAGCCGCCCTGGTGCGTTTCGGCGCTCATGCCGCGACCACCGCGGTCCGCCGGGATTCGACCGAGCCGACACGGCCTGTCGGGGGAGCCTCGAACACGCCTTTGGTCACGTACCAATGGTAGGAGAAGGCGTGAGTCGATCGAGGAACGGTGGGTAGGCTGGCGAATCGGTTTGCTCAATGGCAAGCTGTATTCCGTGAGTGCTGTCCCCGCTGCCCCGGATGTACTTGACCCCGATGTGGCGGTAATCCCGCTGCCCGACGTCGCCACGCGACTCGGTCTACCGGTGACCCGGGTTCATCAGTTGATTCGTAATGGCCATCTGCTCGCGCTGCGCCGGGAGGGGGTGTTGGGGGTCCCCGAGGCGTTCCTGACCGACGAGGCGATCGTCAAGGGACTCGGTGGCACGATCACCCTGTTGCGGGATAACAGCTACACGGAGGAGGAGATCCTGCGTTGGCTGTTCACCGCTGACGACACGCTTCCGGGCACGCCGATCGACGCGTTGCGTGGTGACCGCGGACGGGAGATCAAGCGCCGGGCCCAGGCCATGGCTTTCTGAACGGAACCGCGTTTCCGGCACCGATGAGCGAACCGGCGGTGAGTGATATCATCGCCGGTTCTTCGCGTGTCGTGCCCGGGAACGACTCCGGAACTGTGCCGGAATTCACCCGATTCTTCTTTGTGATTCAAGCGTGATGTCACACGAGCCTGGTCGAATGGAGGGAGGAAATCCGCGTGAGCGGGACCCCCCGTCTCGCTGATCCGGAAGGCCGGACCGGCTGAAGGAGGATCGGACGGCTGTGCGTGAATGGGTCACGGTGATCGGTACGGCGGCTCCCCGCGGGGTCCTGCTGATTCCTGCGGTGGTCCTGGCTGTGACGGCGATCCTGCTGCGTTGCCGGCGGATCGGTCCGCCCACGCGGTGAAGCTCTCCGCCGTCGACGCCGCGCTGGCGTTCTCGTCCGTGGCGGTTTTCCGGCTGGTCTCGACCCCTCGGAACAGCCCGGACGAGGTGCGGTTGGTTCCGGGGACGGATCTCGGAGTCGCGATTCACGCCGCTCCCGGAAACATCTGGCCGTGGTTGCAACTCCTCGGAAACGTCCTGCTGCTCTGGCCGCTCGGTGCGCTGCTACCGCTGCGCGTTCCCCGGTTCGCCGGTCTGACCAGAATCGTGACGGCCGCCGTCGCGACCACGTGTCTGATCGAGCTGTTCCAATTCACCGCGGTCCCCGGCCGGGTCGTCTCGACCGACGACGTCCTGCTGAACACGGCGGGGGCGTTGCTCGGCGCGGTGTGCTCACGCAAGTGGTGGGACGACTTCCGAGAACTGGCACGTCCGCGCTGGGTGCTGCTTCTCGCCGGACTGCTGAGCGCTCCCACGGGGCGTCATGCACTGAAACCGCGCTACGCGCGCTTCCACGGGACATGACAGCTTCGAAGTACGGCTTGTGCCGTTCGAGCTCTCAGGCGGTGCGATCGGTGACGGCGACCGCGAGCTCGGCCAGCTTCGCGGCGACGGGTCCCTCCACCTCCGCGGTGCCGAGCGCCGTCAGCGCCGAGTCGGTGAGCCCGGTGATGCGCGACTCCACGGCCTCGACGGCACCGAGATGCTCCAGCACGCTCCGGGCCCGATCGACGCCTTCCCCGGACAACTCCGGGTTGCCCAGTGCCGAGCGCAGCACGGTGAGCGACTCCTGATCGTGACGGCTGCGTGCCCGTTCGAACGCCTCGGCCACCAACAGGGTCCGCTTCCCCTCGCGCAGGTCGTCCCCGGAGGGCTTGCCGGTCACTCCGGGATCGCCGAACAGCCCGAGAAGGTCGTCACGGAGCTGGAAGGCCACTCCGATGTCCGCACCGAACCGCCGCAGCGCCTGTACCGTGGCAGCGTCGGCACCCCCGAGCTCGGCACCGAACTGCAGCGGACGTTCCACCGTGTAGGAAGCCGCCTTGAGCTCGTCGACCCTCATGGCGGCCTTGCGGGTCTCGTCGCCCCGTGCTTGGCCGAGAACGTCGAGGTACTGGCCCGCCAGGACCTCCGTGCGCATGGCCTGCCACGCCTGCGACGCACGAGCCAGGTCCGGTGGTGCGAGACCGGCCGCGTGGAGCATGTCATCGGACCAGGCGAGGGCGATGTCTCCGAGCAGGACCGCGGCGGCCGTGCCGAACTGTTTCGAGGTGCCGCCCCAGCCCTGTTCGCGGTGGGTGTCGGCGAAGCTCACGTGCACGGTGGGCCTGCCGCGTCGGGTGTCGGAGTCGTCGATGAGGTCGTCGTGCATCAGTGCGCAGGCTTGGACGAGCTCCAGCGAGCTGGCGGCTCGCAGCATCGCGGTCGCGTACTCTCCGTCGGCGGGATTGCCCGCGGCACGCCACCCCCACCACGCGAAGGTGGGGCGGATGCGCTTGCCGCCCCGGAGGACGAAGCGGATGAGCTCGTCGATCGCCTCGACGAAGGAAGGGTCCAGCTCGGCGCACTCGGCGCGGCGGATCCGCAGGTAGTCGGCCAGTGTCTGCTGCACCTGGTCTGCGAGGTCGGTTTCCACGGTGACGACGTCCTCAGCGGAGGTTTGCTCGACGGCGAGATCCTGGAGGGGCACCGGACCATCCTCCGCGACGCTCCCCGCTCCGGCCCAACAGGGGGCGGTCGGACACCCGTTGTGACCTGGGAAACGCATAGCGGGTTCGAGGATGTCCGCGGGGGCCCGGGAAGATCACGCGACGCTCTCCGCGTCACCGTGGGTCCTCCGGTGGTTGTCCAGGGCCAGCTTCGCCACCAGTGCCGCCACTCCGAGGGTCAGCGCACCGATCATCAGTGTCCAGTTCAGCCAGGTGCCGCCTCCGGAGTCCGAGTGCTGGAAGGTGGCCGACAGCTCGGTCACCTCGCCGGGCTGCGGTCTCCACGTGATCGTTCCGGAGCTGTTCTTGCCGTTGGTCGTGGTGACCTCGCCGACCGTGTTGATCCGAACGACCACGGAGGAGTTGGTCTGGTCCAGCGGTGTCAGATCGACCGACCCGTGCACCTCGATGAGGGATCCCGCGCGCTTGATGCTGAAGTCGTACCGAGAGTTCGATCCTCCCAGCGCACGGCCGAGCTGTTCGGCTTCCCCGAAAGTGAGGTTGTCGAACGACAGCGTCGAACCCACCCTCCCGTTCTCGGAGTACGGCGTGGTGTGCACACGCTCGCGGAACTCGCGGGGGACCCGGAGCCGGAACGGTTCCTGGTTCGCGGGTCTGCGTACCGCCACCAGCACCTCGCCGGAGACCCGGTCGTTCTCGGAGAAGGTCATGGACACGTTCGCGCGCAGGCATCCGCTCAGCAGCAGACTACCCAGCATGACCAGCAACACCAGTGCCGCACCGGACCGGTGTCGATCCTTGGTTACTCTCACACCCCGCACCATGGTTATCGTGCCATCTCGGGCCGCTTCGCACAGGGACGAAACTCTTGCGGTTATATCCGATCGAACGGCGCCGAAGCGACGCGGTAGCGTGCCGCCATGCCATCCGACCAGCAAGGTGTGCACCAGATCAGTGATCGCTTCGTCGAGCGGTTGGCCGAGCTCGATCCGATCAGCGGGACCCACCTCGGCATCTCCGGTGGGGACGAGGAACTGACCGATTACTCGCCGGAGGGGCACCGGGCTCGTGGTGAGCTGGCGCGTCGGGCGCTGACCGAGATGAGCGCGACGGAGCCCACCGACGAGTCGGAACGCGTCGCCAGGGCGGTGTTCCTCGAACGGGTCGGCCTCGACGTGGAACTGCACGAGGCCGGTGAGGACATGTCCGCGCTCAACGTGATCGCCAGCCCCGTTCAGGAGCTGCGTCAGGTGTTCGACCTGATGCCCACCGAAACGCCCGAGCAGTGGCACACCGTCGCCAAGCGACTGGCGGCGATGCCGCTGGCGATGCGCAGGCTGCGTGCGGGGCTGTCCCAGGCGGCCTCCGAGGGGCGGGTCGCGGCGGCACGGCAGATCAAGCAGGTCGCCGAACAGTGCGATACGTGGGCGGGCAGGCGCGACGGGCGGTCGTTCTTCGCCACCATGGTGGCTCGTGCCCCCGGGGTCGAGGAGACGCTGCGCTCGGAACTGGACAGCGCCGCCGATGTCGCCGCCGAGGCCTACGCGGACCTGGCGCACTTCCTGCGCACCGAACTACTGCCGAAGGCGCCCGTCACCGACGCGGTCGGTGAACAGCGGTACCGGCTGTGGTCGCGCTTTTTCACCGGTGCCGAGCTGGACCTGCACGAGGCCTACGAGTGGGGCTGGCACGAGTTCACCGCCATCGAGGCGGAGATGAAGCAGGTGGCCGACAGGGTCAAGCGCGGGGCGACGTTGGCCGAAGCCGCCGCCGCGCTGGATGCCGACCCCCGCTACCGCGTACACGGGCAGGACGCTTTCGTCGGATGGATGCAGCGACTCTCGGACGAGGCGTTGAACGATCTGCGTGGCGGACACTTCGACATCCCGGACGAACTGATGAACCTGGAGTGCCGCATCGCCCCTCCGGGAGGCGGTGTCGGTGCCTACTACACCCCTCCGACCGACGAGTTCTCGCGCCCCGGTCGGATGTGGTGGTCGGTCCCCGCCGACAAGGAGGAGTTCCCGACCTGGCGGGAGGTTTCGACGGTCTACCACGAGGGAGTCCCCGGCCATCACCTCCAGGTGGCCACGGCGGTACACCGGTCCCATCGGCTGAACAAGTTCCAGCGGCTGGCCTGCTTCGTGTCCGGGCACGGTGAGGGATGGGCGCTGTACGCGGAACGACTGATGCGCGAACTGGGATACCTCTCCGACGACGGCAACCTGCTCGGCATGCTCAACGAGCAGCTCTTTCGCGCCGCGCGCGTGGTGGTCGACATCGGTATGCACCTGGAGCTGGAGATCCCGAAGGGAACGGGCTTCTACGAGGGCAGGAAGTGGACACCGGAGCTGGGTCTGGAGTTCATGCTCACCCGCACCATCACCGACACCGCCCACGTTCGCGACGAGATCGACCGCTACCTCGGTTGGCCGGGCCAGGCACCCTCGTACAAGTTGGGCGAGCGGTTGTGGCGAACCGCTCGCGACGAGGCCCGGCAACGCCACGGTGCGGCGTTCGACCTCAAGGAGTTCCATCGCAGCGCGTTGAACATGGGACCCATGGGGCTGGACACGTTGCGCGAGCAGCTCGCCCGCCTGTGAGCCGGACTTCTCAGTGCTCGGGCTCCAGCGGAAGCCGGCGCCCGAGCACGGCGAAGGGACGTGGATCCCCGGTGAACCGGTAGTCCCGCAGCAGGTCGTCGAACCCGAGCCGGCGGTACAGCTTCCACGCCCGCGTCGGCCCTTCCGGGGTCGACAGCAGCACGGCCTGTCCCGGCGCTCCCCGCAGCAGTCTGCGCAGCACGGCCTCTCCCAAGCCACCGCCCTGGCAGTCCGGCCGCACGTGGAGCTCGGTCAGCTCGAAGTAGTCGTTCGTCCACGCGGCGACGTGGTCGGGGGAGAACCTCGCGAGCATCCCCCGACGAACTTGCTCGTGCCACCACTGTCCGGGGCCGCCGAGATAGCCGTAACCAATGGCGGTGAGTTCGTCCCGGGAGTTGAACGCCCCGATGCAACGCCAGCCGGGACGCAGCATGTGCGCCGACCACATGGGCGCTCGTTGTTGCGCGGTCCCGGGTGGGTAACCCATCGCGGCGATGTACACCTGCACGGCTTCGGTGAGCCGTGCCCGGAGCTGCTCGGCGGAAAGCTCCACCACTCGGTCACGGTCGCACTGGGAGGAAGAGGTGGCGGTCACAGTCGAACACTAAACGGTTGCCGTGGCTCCCGTTCCTTCCGGGCGGGCGCGGTGTGCGCCACGGTCCCGTTCGCCGACGCTGTCGCGCGAACCCGTGTTCGACGGTCCGGGCGAACCGCTCAAATCACGCTCGGCGCCTCTCCGCGAAGGAACTGGACGTAGCGCTCGGCGGAGTCGTCGACCACACGCTGAGCGTTCCGGTGCAGCGTCGGTGACCACCAGCCGGTGTAGATGCGATCGTACGAGTACGGACGCATCGCCTCGACGATGCGACGAACGGCTCGTTCGGGCATCGGCAACCGGTTCGGAGCGCTCCACGCGAAGGTGACCCGGTCCTCGCCGGGAGTGACGTGGACGGTGTCGCCGCTGAGCAGGGCCCCGGCCCCCGCGGCGCCGCCGGCCCAGTGCAGGACGGCGCTACCGGGGAAGTGCCCCCCGCACTGGACCAGGGTGGCCCCGGGGAGGACGTCGAGGGCTCCGGACCAGGACCGGACGTCGGCCTCCGGACGGGTGAGCCAGCCGAGATCGGCCTCGGCGAGCAGGATCTCCGCGTCGAAGGCCCTGCTCCACTCGATGATCGCGCCGTACATGTGGGGGTGGCTCGAGCTGACCGCGTGCAACCCGCCCGCCTCCTCGACGGCTCGAAGGGCCTGCTCGTCGAGGAAGCCCGGTGGATCCCACAGCAGGTTGCCCCCGGAGGTGCGCACGAGCAACCCGCGCTGACCGATGCCGAGGGACGGCTCCACGCCGATGCCGAGCAGCCCCGGCTCCACCTCGCGGACGTCGCTTCGGTATCCGTTCGAGGCGAGTTCCTCCGACGTCGTCCAGCGTTGTCCCGTGGGCGGTATCCACTGGCGTTCGTCCGCGCAGATCACGCAGTTGTCCGGTGGTTTCCCGGTTTCCGGGTAGTGGTTGCCGCAGGTGGCACAGATCCAGACCGGCATCGTCGTCTCCTTCACGGGGTGCGTGGCGACGAGCGTATGTCGCGAAAACGCGCGGGTCAGCGATTGCGCTGGTTCCAGAACCACCGCACGGCCAGCAGGATCACCACGACCAGCCAGACGACGATGATCAGCTGTCCCCACACCGAGGACAGGCCCAGGGGGCCACCTTGCGCCAGCACGTACATCCTTCCAGGGTAACGGCCCCGTACGCTGGAGACGATGCGTCACACTGTCTTCCGTAGCCGAATGGTCGAGGAGTTCGGGCGGATTCGGGCCGACACCCTCGTCCAGGATCTCGTCTTGTCCTCCCTCGGCGAGCGCACTCCCAACCAGGCCCTGGAAGCCGGGTGGGAGCCCAAACAGGTGTGGCGCGTGCTGTGCGATGCCTTCGAGGTGCCCGCCGAGCGGCGCTGACCCCGAGTTCGGACCGGCCCGCCCGGCGTTTTCGCGTCCTCCGAACCGGAGGGGACGTGTACCGGTTCGCGGAGGGGACTCGTTTTGCCGCTTTCGATCGCACTCAGTAAGCTCGCCAATCGGCTGTGTCGCGGCGTGCCGCCTGTGGATCGAACACCCGTTCGGTTACGATGGATCCACACGTGGACGGTTTATCCACAGACTCGCGAGGTCGTCGGTGGATTGTCGGTCCCAGCCCGTAGCGTCGGTACCAACACGACGACGTTCGACTCGATCAAGGTGGACCCGAAGATGGCAGCGACACCCGACAAGGGCAAGGCTCTGGAGCTGGCCCTCGCCCAGATCGACAAGCAGTTCGGCAAGGGCTCGGTGATGCGGCTCGGCGAGGACTCGCGCCCGCCGGTGGCGGCCATCCCCACCGGGTCCATCGCCCTCGACATCGCCCTCGGCGTCGGTGGCCTGCCGCGCGGCCGGGTCGTGGAGATCTACGGACCGGAAAGCAGCGGCAAGACCTCCGTGGCCCTGCATGCCGTGGCCGGTGCGCAGCAGGAGGGTGGTACGGCGGCCTTCATCGACGCCGAACACGCGTTGGACCCGGAGTACGCGAAGGCAATCGGCGTGGACACCGACGCGCTGCTGGTCTCCCAGCCCGACACCGGCGAGCAGGCGCTGGAGATCGCGGACATGCTCATCCGCTCCGGTGCCCTGGACGTCATCGCCATCGACTCGGTCGCCGCGCTGGTACCGCGCGCCGAGATCGAGGGCGAGATGGGCGACAGTCACGTGGGTCTGCAGGCCCGCCTGATGAGTCAGGCGCTGCGCAAGCTCACCTCGGCGCTCTACAGCTCGCAGACCACCGCCATCTTCATCAACCAGCTCCGCGAAAAAGTCGGCGTCATGTTCGGAAGTCCTGAGACGACCACGGGCGGGAAGGCGCTGAAGTTCTACTCGTCGGTGCGGCTGGACGTGCGGCGCATCGAGACGCTGAAGGACGGTTCCGACGCCGTGGGCAACCGGACCAGGGTGAAGGTGGTCAAGAACAAGGTCAGCCCGCCGTTCAAGCAGGCCGAGTTCGACATCATCTACGGCCAGGGCATCAGCCGCGAGGGCTCGCTGATCGACATGGGCGTCGAGCACGGCTTCATCCGCAAGTCGGGTGCCTGGTACACCTACGAGGGCGACCAGCTCGGGCAGGGCAAGGAGAACGCCCGCAAGTTCCTGCGGGACAACCCCGACGTCGCCAACGAGATCGAGAAGCGGATCAAGGAGAAGCTCGGCATCGGCGCGACGAAGGCGGCCGAGGACGGCCAGGGCCAGGAGAGCCAGGCCGGTGAACAGGCTCCGGTCGATTTCTAGGGCGGGATCGCCGTGGTTTCGGAGGACAGGCCGGAGGATCCCGAGCAGTTCGCGCGGGACGCGGTCTATCGGCTGCTCACCGTGCGGGCGCGCAGCCGGGCGGAGCTGATGGGGAGCTTGTCGCGCAAGGGCGTCGAGGAGGAAGTCGCGGAGGCGGTCGTCGGCAAGTTCGTCGACGCCGGACTGGTCGATGATGCCGCCTTCGCCGACAGTTGGGTCCGCCAGCGACACGAGTACCAGGGATTGGGGCGTAAGGCGTTGGCGGCCGAGCTTCGTAACAAGGGAGTCGACGAGGAGGCGGCCTCCGCGGCTCTGGCCCAAGTGGCCTCCGAGGACGAGGCGGAGCGGGCGCGTGAGCTGGTGCGGCGCAAGCTGCGCGGAATGACCACCGTGGACTCGACGACCCGGACGCGGCGCCTCGTGGCGATGCTGGCGCGTAAGGGTTATTCCGAGGGGATGGCTTTTCGGGTGGTGCGCGAGGAGCTGGATGCGTCCGGTTCGGACGGTCAGTTGCCCGAAGAGGCGGATTGGTGAGTTTTCGCTTGGGCGCTGCCGGCACGGGCCCGTAGGGTCGGTTCGTGACTGCTTCGACCAGCGTGCGGGATGCACGACACATCGTATGGGACTGGAACGGCACTCTCCTCGACGACAGCCACGCCGTGGTATCGGCGGTGAACACCGTCTGCACGGCATTCGGTAGTGAACACGTCGACCTCGACCGCTGGCGCTCGGTGTTCGGGCGTCCGCTGTTACGCACCTACGAACTCGTGCTGCAACGGACGTTGAGCGAGCGGGACTGGGCGCGCATCGACGTGCTCTACCACGAAGCTTACCGGAAACTGCTGCACACCTGCGGTCTCGCGGCGGGAGTTCCCGAGTCGTTGTGGGAGTGGAGCAAGCGGGGCGGTTCGCAGTCCTTGCTGTCGATGTGGTTCCACGACGAGCTGGTGCCGCTGGTCACCGATTTCGGGCTGGACTCGCTGTTCACGCGCGTCGACGGGCTGCGTGACGACATCGGCGGCGGTCCGAAGGCCGCGCACCTGCGTGAGCACGTGCGGGCTCTGGAACTCGACCCGGCCGAGATCGTGCTCATCGGTGACGTGGTCGACGACGCTCGTGCGGCCGAGCAGGCGGGGAGCGGATGCGCTCTGCTGACCACCGGGGTGATGAGCAGGCAGGCGCTGGAAGCCACGGGTTTTCCGGTGTTCGACTCGGTCGTCGAGGCCCTGGAGAGCCTCGAGGCCGGTATCGCGGCCTGAAGCGGCGCGGGTGGCCCCGGTTTAACGGGGCCACCCGCGCGCTGGGCGTCAGCCGAGTTGGGCGGCCTGACGGGCCATCGTCTCGACCTGTTCCCATTCGCCCGCGGCGAGCAGGTCACGTGGGCACAGCCATGAACCCCCGACGCAACCCACGTTGGGCAGCGCGAGGTACGAGGAGGCGTTGTCCGGTGTGATCCCGCCGGTCGGGCAGAACCTCAGCTCCGGCAGGGGACCGGCGAAGGCCTTCAACGCGGGCACTCCGCCGCTGGGTTCGGCGGGGAAGAACTTCAACGCCCGCGCACCGCGCTCGGCAAGGCGCAGCGCCTCGGACACGGTGCTGACACCGGGGAGGCTGGGCAGTCCGGTGTCGTCGACCTCGTCGAGCAGTGTTTCCGTGAATCCGGGGGTGACCAGGTACCGTGCGCCGGCCTTGGCGGCCCGCTGAGCTTGTCCCCGTTCGGTGATGGTTCCGGCCCCGACGACGACCTCGGGTACCTCGGCGGCGATGCGTTCGATGGCCGACAGCGCCGCCGGGGTGCGCAGTGTTACTTCGATGGTGCTGATGCCCCCGCGCAGGAGAGCCTGCGCCGTGGGGACGGCGTGTTCGGCGTCTTCGAGTACCACGACGGGCACTACCGGGCCGAGGTCGAGTACGTCGGAGGCGGTGTTCATGGTGGTGTTCATTCCTTCGTCGCTGTTCAGGCCGGTACGTCGTTGGTCGCGGGCTGCTGGTCGAGGGGGTTGAAAACGCTCGCGCCCCCCTCCGCCGATCCCACGGCGCGGCGGAACGCGGCGAACAGCTCGCGGCCGGTGCCGAACTGTCCGGAGGGGTCGGCCTCGGCCGGCTGCCTGCCGGCCATTTCGTCGGCGGGGACGAGGGCTTCGAGGGTGCCGTGCTCGGCGTCGACCCGGACCACGTCACCGTCGCGCAGCTTGGACAGGGGGCCGCCCGAGGCGGCCTCCGGTGAGACCTGGATCGCCGCGGGAGTCTTGCCGGAGGCTCCCGACATGCGTCCGTCGGTGACCAGGGCGACCTGGTGTCCGCGGTCCATGAGGACGCCGAGCCCGGGGCTCAGGCCGTGCAGCTCGGGCATTCCGTTGGCCTTCGGTCCCTGGTTGCGGACCACCACGACCACGTCGTGGTCCAGTTCGCCGGCCTGGAAGGCGGTTTTGAACTGCTGCTGGTCGTCGAAGACACGTGCCGGTGCGGTGACCGAGTGGTACTCGGCTCGTACGGCCGAGACCTTGATGACCGAGCGCCCCAGGTTCCCCTCCAGGACCCGCAGCCCCCCTTCGGGGGAGAAGGGGTCGTCGACGCCGCGCAGGACGTCGTTGTCCAGGCTGTGACGGGGGCCGTCGCGCCAGACCAGCTCGCCGTCCTCGAGGAAGGGCTGTTGCCGGTACCGGTCGAGGCCGTCACCGGCGACGGTGCGGACGTCGGGGTGCAGCATGCCCGCGTCGAGGAGCTCGCCGACGAGCGTCTGGACGCCGCCCGCCGCGGTGAAGTGGTTGATGTCGGCGGAGCCGTTGGGGTAGACGCTGGCCAGCAGCGGTACGACGGCCGAGAGCTCGGAGAAGTCGTCCCAGGTCAGCTCGATCCCGGCGGCTGCGGCCACCGCGATCAGGTGCATGGTGTGGTTGGTGGAACCACCGGTGGCCAGCAACGAGACGATGCCGTTGACCAGGGACCGCTCGTCCACGATCTCGCCGATGCCCGGGGTGTCCTCCTCGCGTCCGGCTCGGACGGCGCGGCGAGCCGCCTCCTCGGTCAGCGCCTTGCGCAGCGGGGTTCCCGGGTGGACGAAGCTGGCTCCGGGCAGGTGCAGCCCCATCGTCTCGACGACGAGCTGGTTGGAGTTGGCGGTGCCGTAGAAGGTGCAGGTGCCCGGCGAGTGGTAGGAGGCGGACTCGGCCTCCAGCAGGTCGTCGCGGGTGGCCTTGCCCTCGGCGAACAGCTGGCGGATGCGGCTCTTCTCGCTGTTGGGCAGCCCCGAGGTCATCGGCCCGGCGGGAACGAGCAGGGTGGGCAGGTGCCCGAAGCTGAGTCCGCCGATGAGCAGTCCGGGCACGATCTTGTCGCAGATGCCCAACAGCAGGGCGCCGTCGAACATCTCGTGCGAGAGCGCCACGCCGGTGGCCATCGCGATGACCTCGCGGGAGAACAGGGACAGCTCCATCCCGGTGCGGCCCTGGGTGATGCCGTCGCACATGGCGGGCACGCCACCGGCGAACTGAGCGACTCCGCCTGCTTCGCGCGCCGCGTCCCTGATCCAGTCCGGGAACTCGGCGTAGGGCTTGTGCGCGGAGAGCATGTCGTTGTAGGCGGAGACGATGGCGACTCCGGGTCTGACCAGTCCGCGCAGGGCCTGCTTGTCTGGGCCGTCGCTGGCGGCGAAGCCGTGGGCCAGGTTGCCGCACCCCATGTCCGCACGGGCGGGCCCGTCGGTCTTGGCCTGCTGAATGCGCTCCAGGTAGGCCTTGCGGGTGGGTGCGCTGCGAGCGACGATGCGGTCGGTGACCTGTTGGACAACGGGGTGGATGCTCGCGGACGTCATTCATCGCCTCCTGAGGAATTGTGAAGGTGAGGGGCGACGACGCTGGCGCCTCCGGCAACCATGACGCCGTTCACACTAACGTGCGAACCACGGGAGACAAAACCGATCCAGATGCCGTGCTGTCCGGAGAGATCCCCGATCTCGGACTCGGTGGGTGACATCGGCGTCGGAGATCGCCAGCATGGGATCCATGCGGAGTGGGTTGCTTGCGGTGCTGTCGATCGGTGTGCTGGTGTCGGGATGCGGGGCTCCGGGAGCTTCCGCTCCGGAACGTTCCGCCGCTCCCGAACCCACCCCCGGTAGTACGCGGGCGCTGCCGCCGCCGGATCCGGTGGAGCTGAAGGAGTCGCCGGCGATCTCCGAGATCCGTGAGCGCGGCAAGCTGCTGGTCGGCGTGCGTTCGGACGCTCCGAAGTTCGCGCGCCGGGAGCAGGGGCGCTACGTCGGGTTCGACGTGGAGATGGCGCGCATCGTCGCCGCCGAACTGGGGCTGAATCCGCGGACTCAGGTCACGTTCCGGCGGCTGCCTCCCACGCTTCGGGCGAACGCGATTCGCGGCGGCAGCGTGGACATCCAGTTCGGCGGTGTCGACGCCGGAACGAGCGGGGTGGCCCGGGTCGGGCCGTACGTGGTCACCGGCCCGCCGGGGGAGGAGAACAAGCTCCACCTCGGCGTTACCTCCGGTGATGAGCGGCTACGCGGGAAGCTGCGCGACATACTGCGTACCGCTGTGGACGACGGAAGCTGGCAGCGCGCCCGCGATTCCACGCTCGCCGCTTCCGGAATCCGGGCCCGTCCGCCCGAGCTCCGCTGAAGTGAGTCACTTGCCGACCGGTTCCCGCTGAGCCAGGGTTGTTGCCCCCGCGGCGCTGCGCCTGCTGAGTCGGTGTTCGGTGAACACGGCCACCCGGCTCAGCGCGTAGTTGACGACGATGAAGACCACTGCGATGACGAAGTAGGCCTGGATCGGGTTATTTAATTCCTGGATGGATATTTGCCCCTGGCGGACGAACTCCTGGTAACCGATGACGAATCCGAGCGAGGTGTCCTTGAGAACCACGACGAGTTGGCTGATCAGTGCCGGCAGCATTGAGCGGAAAGCCTGCGGAAGCAACACGCTGAACAGCACTTGTCGGCGTCGCATGCCAATCGCGTAGGCTGCTTCGCTCTGACCTCGGGGAAGCGAGAGGATGCCCGCCCGGAGGATCTCGGCGATGATCACCGAGTTGTACGCGGTCAGACCGATCACCAGGTACCAGGCCGTCGGCAGGTCGATTCCCAGTTCGGGGAGCACCCGGGCGGCGAAGAAGATCGCGATCACCACCGGGATGCCGCGCAGCAGCTCGACCACACCGACGACCGCCCAGCGGTACCAGGCGGCGCTGGTGATCCTGGTCAGCGCCAGCGCGGTCCCGATGACCAGGGAGAGAGCCATGGCCAGCGCGGCCACCTGGAGCGTCCTGAGCAAGCCCTGTCCGAGGAAGTTCCACAACGTCGCGAAGGTCGCGTTGGTGGGGTCGATGAGCGGTCCCCACTTCTCGGCGGTGAGCTGTCCTCGTCGGCCGAGCTGGATCAGTGCCCAGGCGGCTGCGGCGAGCAGTGCCGCACCGACACCGAAGCTGGCGTAGAAGGCACGGCGCTTGGCGCGCGGACCGGGGGTTTCGTAGAGGACCGAGTTCGTCATCGTAGGACCGCCACCTTTCGCTCGAGAGTTCCGAGTAGCAATCCGGCGGGGACGGTGATCAGCAGGTAGCCGATGACGACCCCGGTGAGCACGGGCAGTGCGGCCTCACCTCGTGCCGAAGTCAGCGTGATCCCGGCTGCGTAGAGGTCTCCTCCGACACCGAAGGCGCCGACGATCGCCGAGTTCTTGATCATGGCGATGATGACGCTGCCCAGCGGAGGCACGACGGTGCGTACCGCCTGAGGTAGGACCACCGAGGTCAGGGACTGACCGAAGCCGAGCCCGATGGATCGCGCTGCTTCGGCCTGGCCGGGAGGTACCGAGTTGATACCGCTGCGGATCGCCTCGCACACGAACGCCGACGTGTACAGCGCCAGGCCGACCGTGCCGAACCAGAAGTACGGGAAGTTGATACCGAGCTCGGGGAATCCGAAGGCCATGAAAAACAGCACGACGGTGAGCGGGCAGTTTCGGAACACGGTCACCCACGATGTTCCGACCCCTCGCAGGGGAGGAAGTGGCGATACCCTGAATCCTGCCAGGATCGTACCGATGAGCAGGGACAGCGCTCCCGCGTAGAGACAGATCTCCAGGGTCGTGGCCATCCCGGTCAGATACAGCGGGAGATTGGCGAGGATGACGTGCACGGTTCACTCCGGCTCGCGGGGGCATCACCCGCGGCGATGCCCCCGAAGGGAACGTGGTCAGCTGCAGGTGTTGGGCTCGGGCAGTTCGGGGGTCCTCTCCGAGGCCTTGCCCGCCGTGGCTTCCCACGCCTTCTCGTAGGTGCCGTTGCGTGCCGCTTTCTCGAGGCTTTCGTTGATGAACCGGCAGAAGGCGACGTCGCCCTTCTTGATCCCGACACCGTAGGGCTCCTCGGTGAAGGGCTTGTCGACGATCTTGAACTTGCCGTTGCTCTCGTTGACGAGGCCGAGAAGGATGACGTTGTCCGTGGTCACTGCTTGTACCTGCCCGGTGCGCAGGGCGTCGGCGCACTTCGAGTAGACGTTGAACAGAACGAGCTGGGACGGTTCGACGTACTTCTTGATCTCCTCGGAGGGGGTCGACCCGTGTACCGAGCAGACCTTGGCCTTGCTGGCGCGCAGCGATTCCGGGCCGGTGATCTCGGTGTTGCCCGATTTCACCATCAGGTCCTGGCCCGCCTGGTAGTACGGTCCGGCGAAGGTGACTCGCTGGGCGCGGGTGTCGTTGATCGTGTAGGTCGCCACCACCATGTCGACCTTGCCCTGCTCGATGACCTCCTCGCGGGTGTGGCTGGGGGTCTCCTCCCACTTGATCTTGCCGGGCTCGATCCCGAGCTTGCCCGCGATGATCTTGGCGATTTCCACGTCGAAACCGCGCATCTCGCCCTCGATGGTTTTCTGCCCGAACAGCGGCTGGTCGAACTTGGTGCCGACCGTGATCGTGTCCGCCTCGCTCAACCGGGCCATGGTGGTTCCCGGCTCGAACGAGACGTTCTCGGCCACCGGCGCCTCGAAGGTCGTGCCCTGGTCGAGCTGGTTCGTCGAGCCACCACCGCACGCGGTAAGGACCAGCGCCAAGGACGCCGTCATGACGGCTGCGGCCCGTCTGCTGCTGACGCGCATGTCGTCCACCTCTTTTTCCGGCCGCTGCGTTTCGCCGCGGCGTCGACATCAGTGGGTCAGGATCTTGCTCAGGAAGTCCGTCGCACGTTCGCTCCTGGGAGCTCGGAAGAAGTCCTCCGGGGTGGAGTCCTCGGCGATCTCGCCGTCGTCCATGAACAGCACGCGATGAGCGGCCCGGCGCGCGAACCCCATCTCGTGGCTGATCACCAGCATCGTCATGCCCTCCGCGGCGAGGTCGGCCATGACGTCGAGAACCTCGTTGATCATCTCGGGATCCAGTGCCGAGGTCGGTTCGTCGAACAACATCACCTTCGGGCGCATGGCCAGCGCTCGGGCGATGGCCGCCCGTTGCTGCTGACCACCGGAGAGCTGAGCGGGATACTTGCCGGCCTGGTCCGCGATGCCGACTCGCTCCAGCAGCCGCATCGCGTCCTGCCTGGCGGTCTCCTTGTCGATCCTGCGCACCTTGACGGGACCGAGCACGACGTTGTCGACGATGGTCTTGTGGGCGAACAGGTTGAACTGCTGGAAGACCATGCCCACGTCGGCGCGCAGTTCGGCCAGCTCCCGCCCCTCGGCCGGCAGCGGGACGCCGTCGATCGCGATGTCTCCGGAATCGACGGGTTCCAGTCGGTTGACCACCCGGCACAGCGTGGACTTACCGGAACCGGAAGGTCCCAGTACCACCACGACCTGACCGCGGGGCACGTCCAGGGTGATGTCCTTGAGGACGTGCAGCGAGCCGAAGTGCTTGTCGACCGCGGACGCCCGGATCATCGGTGCCTCCGTGGAAGCTTCGGTCATTCGTTCTCCCGACCGTGGCGGTGATGGCGATGGCGGGAATCTAAGCCGTCGGCGGGCGTGAGTCCAGAAAAATCCTGTTACTCCGGATTGCAAATCGGTTACGAGACGCTCGCGGTGCTTTCTGGGGGAACACGTTCCGTCCGCGCTCCGTCAAGCCACTGTCCGCGCTCGTCAGCGGCGGTTCTATCCTGGCGGGGGAGTCGCGGAGCCGAGAGGCGAAAGAGGGTTGGTTGTGACTCGGAGTTTTCAAGTACGCACGTACGGCTGCCAGATGAACGTGCATGATTCCGAGCGGCTGTCCGGGTTGCTGGAGGACGCCGGTTACGTGCGTGCGACCGGTGACACCGACCCGGACGTGGTCGTGTTCAACACGTGCGCGGTGCGGGAGAACGCGGACAACCGGCTCTACGGCAATCTCGGGCACCTGCGACCGGCCAAGCAGGAGAACCCGGGGATGCAGATCGCCGTGGGAGGCTGCCTGGCGCAAAAGGACCGTGGTGAGATCGTCCGGCGCGCTCCGTGGGTGGACGTGGTCTTCGGTACCCACAACATCGGCTCGCTGCCGACCCTGCTGGAACGGGCGCGGCACAACGAGGAAGCCGAGGTGGAGATCCTCGAATCCCTCGACGTGTTCCCCTCCACGCTGCCCGCGCGCCGCGAGTCGGCCTATTCGGGATGGGTGTCGGTCTCGGTCGGGTGCAACAACACCTGCACGTTCTGCATCGTCCCGTCGCTGCGGGGCAAGGAGAAGGACCGGCGACCCGGTGACGTCCTCGCCGAGGTGCGGGCGCTGGTCTCCGAGGGAGTCAGCGAGGTCACCCTGCTGGGGCAGAACGTCAACGCCTACGGCGTGGAGTTCGGGGACCGCTACGCTTTCGGCAAACTGCTGCGCGCCTGCGGGGAGATCGAGGGCTTGGAGCGGGTTCGCTTCACCTCTCCGCATCCGCGGGACTTCACCGACGACGTGATCGAGGCGATGGCCGAGACCCCGAACGTGTGTCACCAGCTGCACATGCCGCTGCAGTCGGGTTCCGACAGCGTCCTGAAGTCCATGCGGCGCTCCTACCGCTCCGAGCGGTACCTCGACATCGTGCGCAAGGTGCGTCGGGCCATGCCGGACGCCGCCATCACCACCGACATCATCGTGGGCTTTCCCGGCGAGACCGAGCAGGACTTCGAGGACACTCTCGACGTGGTGCGCGAGTCGCGCTTCTCCAACGCGTTCACCTTCCAGTACTCCAAGCGTGCCGGTACTCCCGCCGCCGAGATGGAGGGGCAGCTACCGAAGGAGGTCGTGCAGCAGCGCTACGAGCGCCTGGTCGAACTGCAGAACGAGATATCCTGGGAGCTCAACACCGAACTCGTCGGAAGTGAGGTGGAGCTGCTGGTCGCCGAGGGCGAGGGACGCAAGAACACCGAGACGCGGCGGTTGTCCGGTCGAGCTCGGGACGGGCGGCTGGTGCACTTCGCCCCGGGCGACGACGTGGACGAGATCAGGCCCGGCGATGTCGTCCACACGGTCGTGACGCGAGCGGCCCCGCACTACCTGATCGCCGATGACGGGCTCCGCTCGCACCGGCGCACGGTGGCCGGGGACCGCTGGGAGGTCGGCCAGCGCCCCAAGACCTCCGGTGTCAGCCTGGGGCTGCCGTCCTTCGGTGAGCCGGCTACCGAAACCACGACCGAACAGGGGTGTGCGTGTTGAGCGGTCGTGAGGCCGAAGGAGTCGAGGGCCTGAACGGGGAGCGGGAAGTGACCCAAGCCGAGGACAAGAGGTTCCGGACGCAGCTGTCCAGGGCCGAACGCGACATCTCCCGCAAAATCGACCCGGGATCGCGTGCGCTGGTGATCGTCGCGGTGATGCTGGTGCTCATCCTGAGTTCGCTGCTGCCGTGGATCGGCAGTGCCTCCGGGTGGGAGGTGCTGCTCGGCCGCAGCGACCCGGCGCTGCAGGTGGACCTGCTGCCGTGGCTGTTCTCGCTCAACTCGAGCATAGCGGGCGTCCTGGTCAGCGCGCTCGCCCTGACCACCCGGATCTGGACGGTCTCCTGGGTGGCCGCCATGACCTGCTCGCTGGTCTCGGTCGAGGGACTCGTCGCGATCTGGGCGCGTCAGACGGTCCCGCAGGCGGGGCCGTCCATCGGACTCGTCCTCGCGGTGATCAGCATGGTCGTCCTCGCCAGCCAGTGGCTGCCGATCGCTTTCTCCCGCTCCTGACGTTGTCCGGGACGGTGGTCGCGGCGCCGCGTCCGGTGGGGTCGTGACCACTCCGGAACGAGACCCCACCGGACGCGGTTTCAGCGATCGGCCAGTGCGTTCGAGGCGGCCGTGAGCCACTCGCGCCACTGCTCGGCCTGTTGCTCGGCCTTTTCGGCGCGGCGCTCGTCCCCGGTCGATCGGGCCCGCGCGGCCTGCTCCTCGAACTGCTCCACACGCTCGCGGAACTGGTCGACCCGGGCTTGCGCCTCGGGGTCGGTACGGCGCCACTGCGTGTCGGCCGCCGAACGCACCCGGTCGGCAGCCGAGCGCAGCCTGCCCTCCAGCTCACGCATCCGCTCGCGGGGGACCTTGCCGATCTCGTCCCAGCGTTGCTGAATCCGGTGCAGCTGATCCTGCGCGGCCTTCACGTCCGTCGACGGGTCGATCCGCTCGGCTTCGGCGAGTAGCTCCTCCTTGAGCCGGGCGTTCTCGGCGAATTCGGCGTCACGCTCGGAGAGCGCTTCCGACCTGCGTGCGAAAAACGTGTCCTGAGCAGCCCGGAAACGCTGCCACAGCGCTTCGTCACTGTCCTTGGGAGCTCGCCCGGCGGCCTTCCAATCGGCCATGAGTTGCTTGTACCGGGCCGCGGTGGTGCCCCAGTCCGTCGATTCGGTCAGGGACTCGGCCTCGTCGACCAGCTCCTGCTTGCGGTTCTTGGCGACCCCGCGCTGACGGTCCAGCTCCGCGAAGTGGGAACCGCGTCGGCGGTTGAAGGTGTCGCGGGCCTTGGAGAAGCGGCGCCACAGCTGCTCGTCGGTCTTGCGATCGACACCGCGCACCGTCTTCCACTCGTCGAGGATCGCCTTGAGCCGGTCTCCGGCCGTCTTCCACTGAGTGGCTTCGGCGCCGATCTGCTCGGCCTCCTCGACCAGCTCCTGCTTGCGAGCCACGGCGTTGGACCTGGCCCGCTCGCGTTCGGCCTTGGCGTCTTCGACGGCTTGCTCGGCCCGTCCGACGAGGTGCTCGACTCGCGCGATCAGTGCGGCCAGGTCCCCGACGACGGCGGCATCGGGGATGCCGTCGCGGAGGTGCTTGGCACTGGTCAGCGTCTGCTTCGGTTCGCTGGAGTGCGTGGCCAGCCGCGTCTCGAGCAACTCGACCTCGATACGCAGGTCGTCGAACTTCCGCGCGAAGTGGGCCAGGCCTTCGGTGGCATCACCAGCCTGCCAGGAACCCACGTAGCGTTCGCCCTCGGTGCCGTACACGTACACCGCACCCGTCGAGTCCATCCGCCCCCACCGGCTCGGGGCGGTGGATGCCGCCGACACTTCCGGGGGAGCCGTGTGGGGTTCGGTCCCGCCGGTGGCCGGGTCCTCGGTCGCCGCCGTGACGATCTCCGGCGTCGTGTCCTGGTGCTTCATAGCCGGCTTCCTCCTCGCGTGCCCGCTTTGATGCCCGTGACGCGCACGGGCGCCCCGTTCGGACGGGGTCCGGCAAGTGGAGATCCGAATCCGTCGGGTTCCGACCTCCGTCGGGCGCATTCAAGCAGCTCGGCATGTGGATCAGTACTCCGAGTCAGGGGTTCGCCGCGTTTCCGCCGTCCCGTTCCGGCTGATCCGCTCGTGCGCCGCTCGATGCCATTGTGTTCGACCACTCGCCCGGCGGTGACAGCCAATCGCCGAGAGGCGTGCCGCGCCAATCCCCTTCGGTTCCTGTTTCGATTCACCGCTGCCCGAGATCTCGTACCGTGCACGAGCGTGCTCACTCGTCTCGTCGTGATGCCGTACCCACCGCCGCCGCTCCCGGACCCGACCGTGGGGTCGGCTCCGCGCTCGGACGACCGTGGGGCGCCTGTTTGCGCGCTGTGTCCAGTCTGACTGACTCCGCTCGCGAATGGGTGGTATCGGGAGAGGATCGTTACTGTGCGCGCCGGACCACGTCGCGGTGAACTCGTGAACCGACGTCTAAGCTCGGTGACCGTGCCTTTCCCACTCGTCATCGTCGGCCCGACCGCCACCGGAAAGTCGGAACTGGCGGTGCGGTTGGCCCTGGAGCTGGGCGGTGAGGTGGTCAACGCCGACGCGATGCAGTTGTACCGGGGGATGGACGTCGGGACCGCCAAGATACCCGTGGCCGAACGCCGCGGAGTCCCGCATCATCTCCTGGACGTCCTGGACGTGACGGAAACGGCCTCCGTGGCTGCCTACCAGAGTCAGGCACGTGCCGTCGTGGAGGACGTCCTGCGCCGCGGAGCGACTCCGGTGCTGGTCGGCGGCTCGGGGTTGTACGTGCAGGCGGTGCTGGACGACTTGAACTTCCCCGGCACCGACCCCGAGGTCCGTGCCCGGTGGGAGCAGGAGTGCCAGACGCGTGGCGCCGCTGCCCTGCACGAACGACTCGCCGAGCTGGACCCCCCTGCGGCCGCGAAGATTCTGCCGAGCAACACGCGGCGTGTGGTACGCGCCCTGGAGGTCATCGAGATCACCGGCAGGAGGTTCTCGGCGAACCTGCCCACCCCGGGACCGGCTCGCTACGGCGCGGTGCTGGTCGGCCTGGATCGCGCGGTCGCAGAGCTCGACGAACGGGTGAACACCCGGGTGACCAGGATGTTCCAGGAGGGCTTGGTCGACGAGGTCCGCAGTCTGGAGCGGTTCGGGCTCAGGCGGGGATGGACGGCTTCGCGTGCGCTCGGCTACCAGCAAGTGCTCGCCGAACTCGACGGGGACGGTGACATGGCGATCGCCGCCGAGCTGACCGCCAAGCTGACGCGCCGCTTCGTCCGGCGGCAGCGGTCGTGGTTTCGCCGCGACAGCCGGATCCACTGGTTCGACGCCGGTCACACGCGGCTGGTGGAGGACGTTCTCGCCCTGTCGAGAACGTAGAGTGGCCCGTGTGCAGTTGAACCGAGGTCCCGAGTTCGCCAAGGGCAATGGGACGGAGAACGATTTTCTCATCCTGCCGGATCCCGCGGGGGAACTGAATCTCACTCCCGCCCGTGTCCGGGCCCTGTGTGACCGGCGACGGGGGCTGGGTGCCGATGGGGTGCTCCGCGTGGTGCGTACCGGTGACATCGACGACGCCCCTGCCGGGATACCGGCGCGAACGTGGTTCATGGACTACCGCAACGCCGACGGCTCGATCGCCGAGATGTGCGGCAACGGCGTACGTGTGTTCGCCAGGTACCTCGTGGGTACAGGCCTGGCCGAGACGTCCTCGGAGCAGCCGGAGTTACCGATCGGTACCCGGGCGGGCCTGCGCACGGTCAGCACCCACCCGGACGGGCAGGTGAGCGTGGACATGGGGCCGGCCACCGTGCACGGTGAGTCCTCGGCCACCGTCGACGGAAGCTCCCGGAAGGGACTGGCCGTCGACGTGGGCAACCCGCACCTGGCGTGCGTGGTTCAGGAGGGCTTGGAGCGGGTCGACCTGTCGGCGGTTCCCCACTACGACGCCGAGCTGTTCACCAACGGCGTCAACATCGAACTGGTCCAGGACGACGGTCCCGGCCGGGTGCGCATGCGTGTGCACGAACGAGGCGTGGGGGAGACGCGCTCGTGCGGTACCGGCACCGTCGCGGCGGCCGTGGCTTCGTTGCACGCCGACGGTCACCCCACGGGGCGCAGGATCGTCGAGGTACCCGGCGGCACGGTCGAGGTCGAGGTGACGGCACGGACCAGCGTGCTGACCGGTCCGGCGGTGCTGGTCGGCCACGGGCGGCTCGATGCCGACTGGTGGCAGCGCCTCGACCAGCCCTGATTGCCCAGGCGAAAAAATCAGTGAAACCGGGCGTGCGGCGTGGGACAATAAGTGGTGATATGAACAAACCATCATCCCAGTTCTCCACGTCCCAGTTCTCCACGTCCCAGTCCTCCACATCCGAGTTCTCCACCATCGACACCGATCCCGTTGAGGGCATCGAGGTCGACCCCGTCCCCTCGCAAGCTCCCTCGACGGGCGAGATGGAGCGGGTCGAACGTGCGTCCCTGCGCCGTGTGCCGGGGCTGTCCACCGAACTCACCGACGTCACCGAGGTCGAGAACCGGCAACTGCGACTGGAGCGGGTCGTGCTCGTCGGCGTGTGGACCGAGGGCAACTCGGAGCAGGCCGAGGCTTCGCTGGCCGAACTGGGCCGCTTGGCCGAGACCGCCGGTTCGGAGGTTCTCGAGGGCCTCGTACAGCGCCGTGACCGGCCGGATCCCGCCACCTACGTCGGTTCCGGCAAGGTTCGTGAACTGCGTGACGTCGTGGTGGCCACCGGTGCCGATTCCGTGGTCTGCGACGGTGAGCTCGCTCCCGGCCAGCTTCGCCAGCTCGAGGAGAAGATCCAGGTCAAGGTCGTCGACCGTACGGCGCTGATCCTCGACATCTTCGCCCAGCACGCGAGTTCCAAGGAGGGCAAGGCCCAGGTCGAGCTGGCGCAACTGCAGTACTTCCTACCCCGCCTGCGCGGTTGGGGTGCGAAGATGTCGCGGCAGTCCGGCGGCGGTTCCGGTGGCGTCGGTAACCGCGGTCCCGGCGAGACGAAGCTGGAGACCGACCGTCGACGGGTGCACAAGCGAATCACCAAGCTCCGCAAGGAGCTCGAGGGGATGCGCACGATCCGCGACACCAAACGCTCCCAGCGAGTGGCCAACGCCGTCCCGAGCGTGGCCATCGCCGGTTACACCAACGCGGGCAAGTCCAGCCTGCTCAACGCCATGACCAATACGGGAGCGCTCGTCGAGGACGCCTTGTTCGCGACACTGGATCCCACCACGCGGCGCACGTCGACACCCGACGGTCGGAACTACACCCTCGTGGACACGGTCGGTTTCGTCCGGCACCTGCCGCACCAGCTCGTCGAGGCCTTCCGCTCCACCCTCGAGGAAGTCACCGGCGCGGACCTGCTGGTACACATCGTGGACGGTTCGGACGCCACACCGCACGAGCAAGTGTCCTCGGTACGCGATGTCATCAGGGATATCGCCGAGGAGCACGGGCAACCGATGCCACCGGAGTTGCTGGTGGTGAACAAGACCGACGCGGTCAGCGCCACCCGTAGGGCCGAACTCGGCAGGCTGATGCCGTCCGCAGTCTTCGTCTCCGCGCACGGCGGCGAGGGGATCGACTCTCTTCGCGAGACCATCGCGAACCTGCTGCCGCGTCCCGACGTGTTCGTCGACGCTCTGGTTCCCTACACCAGGGGTGAACTCGTTTCACGAGTGCACTCCGAGGGCGAGCTGGTCGACGAGGAGTACACGGCCGACGGCACCCATGTCCGGGCCAAGGTGCGGGTGGATCTGGCGCACGCGCTCGAACCGTTCGTGGGAGTGGGGTGACCCGGGTTCCTCGAGGAGCTCTTCTCACCGCCACGGCATTGCTGATGTGGCCATCGGCAGCCACTGCCGGAACCGCCCCGAACCTGCCCTCGCCGGCCGAGCGGTGCCGCATGAGCGAGGGGGTATCGCCCGAGTTGTCGGGAATGGCCGCCGACGGCGACTCCTGGTACGTGGTGGAGGACGGGGGTAGTTCCCTGCGGGTCCACGTACTCGATCCGCGGGACTGTTCCGTGCGTGCGCTCCGCGCGGCGCGGACCAACCCCTACGACGTCGAGGACATGGCACTGGCCGACAACGGTGATGTCTGGCTCGGTGACACGGGGGACAATGACCTCCACCGGAAAACCGTCGCCCTGCACCGGATGACGCCGGACTCCGGGGCCGAGCTGTACCGGCTGACCTATCCCGACGGCCCGCATGACGCGGAAGCCTTGCTGCTCGGGCCGACCGGAGTGCCGTACATCATCACGAAGGACCCGCTCGGGACGGCTGGAATCTACCGCCCGGCCGCCGAGCTGGTGTCGGGGCAGACCGCACCGTTGGAACAAGTCGGTTCGCTGCGAATGCGTTCGACCGATACTTCCGGTGGACCACTTCCGTCCGGATTCGGTTCGGTCACCGTGACGGGAGCGGCGATGAGCGCCGACGAGACGGTGGTCGCGGTTCGCACCTACACCGACGCGTACTTGTACCCCGTTCCGGCAGGTGACGTCCTGGCCGCGCTGAAGCGGGAACCGCTGCGGATTCCACTGCCGAACGAGCCGCAGGGGGAAGCGATCGCACTGAGTCCTGACGGCACCTTGCTCTCCGCTTCCGAAGACCAGCAGTCGATTCGTGCCGTGCCGGGTGCCGTCGCGGCGGCGAATTCCTTCGGCGGATCCCACACTCCGCCATCGCCCCGAGGTTCCAGCGACCGTGAGCCCAGCGAACCCGGTGCTGTGGGGCAACGGGAATCGCGAGAAACCTCGTTCGGGAGAACACTGCTTTTCGCCGGTGCGCTGGCTGCCGCCATCGTCGTGATCACCGGTGTGTTCCGGCGCCGGAAGCGATGAAGCATTCGGTGGAGGAACACGGGAGGCTGGTCTCACCGAGTTGGTGAGGCCTGTGGGGTCACAGGCGGCGCAGTACTGCCACGACCTTGCCCAGCACGGTCGCCTCGTCCCCCAGAATCGGCTCGTAGGCGTTGTTGTGCGGCACCAACCAGACGTGGTCCTCGGTGCGTTTGAAGGTCTTGACCGTGGCCTCGCCCTCGATCATGGCTGCCACGACATCACCGTTGTCGGCATCGGGTTGTTGGCGCACCGCCACCCAGTCACCGTCGGTGATGGCCAGATCGACCATGGAATCACCGACGACCTGAAGCAGGAATAGCGCCCCCTCACCCACGATCTCCTTGGGGAGTGGAAAGACTTCGTCGATCGATTCCTCGGCGAGGATCGGCCCACCCGCAGCGATCCGCCCCACGACCGGAACATAGGCGGGATTCGCCTGCCCGGCGATTTCGGGATCCGCGTTGTTGCCGTCCGTGACCAGCACTCCCACTGTGCGGGGGCGGTGCGCGTCACGCTTGAGGTATCCCTTCCGCTCGAGCACCCTGAGTTGGTAAGCGACCGAGGAGGTCGAGGTCAGACCGACCGCATTACCGATCTCGCGGACACTCGGCGGATAGCCGTGGGCGCGCATCCATTCCCGGATCGCGTCCAGAACCTTGCGCTGGCGTTCGCTGAGTTCCTCGGTGGAACCCTGCTGAGTGGGCAGGACGGATACCTCGGCCGGTGTGTCCTCGGCACCGCTCACCCGGTCCTCCAGCGAATCGGTAGCATTACTGGTCACCACTGCCTCCCGTTGACGCGAACCGCACCGGCGTCGGTGCACGGTTTCCACGGTAGAGGTCACCCTGATGAAGATCAAACACCAGTTCGAGTGAATTTACGGTGTTTTGGTGTATTCGGAGCGTGTTCATGATACAGCTTCGCATGCGTGTTCGATCGAACACAAATTCGATCTCGCTGCGTCGTGGGAGGCGTCATGGGCAGATACACCGAAGCGGGAAACGACTCCGGTCCTTCGCGTCGGGGTGGTTCCGCGTGTCGTGGCGGCACGCACTCGGCGCTCGGGGCCATCGCGCCCGAGTCGTGTGCGCGCGGTAGCCTGCCGGCTCGGCGAGGAGGGGCGCCACGCCGTGCCGACCTCGTCGAGCAGGGCTTTCGTGGATCTCGTGAGACTTTCGGTGCCGCGCCTTCGCGCGGGGCGGCCGAGTGGGGGTGGCTCGCCGCCGCGGCCGTGTTCAGCTTTCTGCTGGTCCTGTTGGTGGGGTTGGTCGGCACGCGTCCCGGGGTTGATCCGAGCCCCGCGGCCCCGCCCCCGGGGGCGGTCGTGCCGTGGTGAGTCGGCCTCGTGCCGGTGCCGGCGGAGGCGGCACGCGCGTGCCGTGCCGGTTTGCCTCCCGTTCGGGGGCGGATTAGAGTCGGACACAACATCTAGTAGTTTCACAGCTGTAATTACTCCACAGGTTGGGTTTGAGTAGTGTTCGGGTGTCTACGCCCGGTAGCTGGTCGAGCGAGGCGGCGGGGTCGGCGGTGTTCGCGGGAAAGGGGGTGTACCGGTGCGGTGTCCGTTCTGCCGAGGTGATGACTCCAAGGTCGTCGACTCGCGCGAGGTCGAAGAGGGTCAGGCCATTCGCCGCAGGCGGTCCTGTTCGGAGTGCGGTAGCAGGTTCACCACGATCGAGGAACTCGTTCTGACGGTGGTCAAGCGCTCCGGAGTCACGGAGCCCTTCAGTCGCGACAAGGTCGTTCGGGGGGTGCGCCGGGCGTGCCAGGGACGGCCGGTCGAGGACGACGCGCTCCAACAGCTCGCCCATCGGGTGGAGGACGCCATCCGTTCGTTGGGGCTGTCCGAGGTGCCCAGCCACGAGGTGGGGCTGGCCATCCTCGGTCCCCTCCGCGATCTGGACGAGGTGGCCTACCTGCGGTTCGCCAGCGTGTATCGCTCCTTCTCCTCGGTGGAGGACTTCGAGAAGGAGATCGCGGACCTGCGGACCGTCGGCGACGGCTACGCCGAGTGAAACGAGAGTGTCAGTGGGTAAGTCGCGTGGGCGCGCTCGCAGCGCCACCGGGGGGAAGAAGCGGCAGCGTCAGGCCTTGCGGGGGCCTGG
This sequence comes from Halosaccharopolyspora lacisalsi, assembly GCF_014137975.1. GTDB lineage: Bacteria > Actinomycetota > Actinomycetes > Mycobacteriales > Pseudonocardiaceae > Halosaccharopolyspora > Halosaccharopolyspora lacisalsi. The sequence goes on from NZ_JACGWZ010000004.1 coordinate 112,871, forward strand.
TCAAGACGGGATGCGGCCGAACCGGACGGGGAGCCCGGACGGGGGCAAGGCAGGACGAGCGAGTGACAAGGGAGAGGGTCAGGCCATGACAGAGACCGTCGGTAACCCGGCCGCGGCGGGGAAACCCGAGGACGAGGGAACGAACCGGGGAATCCGGGTGCCGCGCGTCCACACGACGGAGGGGGTGCATCCCTACGACGAGGTGACGTGGGAGTCACGCGACGTGGTGATGACCAACTGGCGCGACGGCACGGTCAACTTCGAGCAGCGGGGTGTGGAGTTCCCCGAATTCTGGTCGTTGAACTCGGTGAACATCGTGACCAGCAAGTACTTCCGCGGAGCGCTGGGCACGCCGGAGCGGGAGAGCAGCCTGCGTCAGCTCATCGACCGGGTTGTCAAGACCTACGTGCGCAACGGCGTGGAGTACGGGTACTTCGCCACCGAGAACGACGCCGAGGTCTTCGAACACGAGCTGACCTGGATGCTGCTGCACCAGGTGTTCAGCTTCAACTCGCCGGTCTGGTTCAACGTCGGTACCGAGTCCGCGCAGCAGGTCTCGGCGTGTTTCATCCTGTCGGTGGACGACACGATGGAGTCGATCCTCGACTGGTACAAGGAAGAGGGACTGATCTTCAAGGGCGGTTCCGGCGCCGGGCTCAACCTGTCGCGGATCCGTTCCTCCAAGGAGTTGCTGTCCTCCGGCGGCACCGCCTCCGGTCCGGTGTCGTTCATGCGCGGTGCCGACGCCTCGGCGGGCACCATCAAGTCCGGCGGGGCGACCCGTCGCGCGGCCAAGATGGTGGTGCTCGACGTCGACCACCCCGACGTCGACGAGTTCATCGAGACCAAGTCGAAGGAAGAGCACAAGATCCGCGCTCTGCGCGATGCCGGTTTCGACGTGGACCTCGGCGGCGCCGACATGTCCTCGGTGCAGTACCAGAACGCGAACAACTCGGTTCGCGTCACCGACGAGTTCATGCGCTCGGTGGAGAGCGACGGGAAGTTCGGGCTGCGTGCTCGTACCGACGGTTCCGTGATCGAGACCGTTCGGGGCAGGGACGTCTTCCAGAAGATGGCCAGGGCCGCGTGGGAGTCGGCCGATCCCGGCATCCAGTACGACGACACGATCAACGACTGGCACACCAGCCCGGAAAGCGGCCGGATCACGGCCTCCAACCCCTGCTCGGAGTACCTGCACCTGGACAACTCCAGCTGCAACCTGGCCTCGCTGAACCTGATGAAGTTCCTGCGGGACGACCTGACCTTCGACGCGGAGCTGTTCGAAAAGACCGTCGAGCTCGTCATCATGGCGATGGACATCTCGATCTGCTTCGCCGACTTCCCGACTCAGGCCATCGGCGACACCACGCGCAGCTTCCGTCAGTTGGGCATCGGTTACGCCAACCTGGGCGCGCTGTTGATGGCCACCGGTCACGCCTACGACTCCGACGGTGGCCGTGCGCTGGCGGCGTCCATCACGTCCCTGATGACGGGAACGGCCTACAAGCGTTCCGCCGAGCTGGCCGGTGCCGTCGGTGCCTACGACGGCTACGCGCGCAACGCGGACTCCCATCAGCGCGTGATGCGCAAGCACGCTGCGGCCAACGACCTGGTGCGGACGTACCACCACAATGATGTCGCCGTGCACCGGTTGGCCACCAAGGTCTGGCAGGAGAGCCTGGAGATCGGCGCTCGCAACGGTTGGCGCAACGCACAGGCTTCGGTGCTGGCACCGACCGGCACCATCGGTCTGATGATGGACTGCGACACGACCGGCGTCGAACCGGACCTGGCACTGGTCAAGTTCAAGAAGCTGGTCGGTGGCGGTTCGATGCAGATCGTCAACCAGACGGTGCCGCGGGCGCTGCGAGCCCTGGGGTACCAGGAGGAGCAGATCGAGGCGATCGTGGAGTACATCGCCGAGTACGGTCACGTGATCGACGCTCCCGGACTGCGGCCGGAGCACTACGAGGTGTTCGACTGCGCGATGGGTGAGCGCTCGATCGCTCCGATGGGGCACGTGCGCATGATGGCGGCGGTGCAGCCGTTCATCTCCGGCTCGATCTCCAAGACGGTCAACATGCCGGAAGAGGCCACCGTGGCCGATGTCGAGGAGATCTACTTCGAGGGCTGGCGGCTCGGTCTGAAGGCGTTGGCGATCTATCGCGACAACTGCAAGGTCGGTCAGCCGCTGTCGGCGGGCAAGTCGGGCAAGGGCGACGACAAGGCCGCCGAGAAGCAGATCGAGTACCGTCCGGTCCGCAAGCGACTGCCGAAGAAGCGTCCCAGCGAGACCATCTCCTTCACCGTGGGTGGTGCCGAGGGGTACTTGCACGCCGGTTCCTACCCCGACGACGGATTGGGCGAGATCTTCGTCAAGCTCGGCAAGCAGGGTTCCACCCTGGCCGGTGTCATGGACGCCTTCTCGATGTCGATCTCGGTCGGTTTGCAGTACGGCATTCCGCTGGAGTTCTACGTATCCAAGTTCCAGAACGTGCGCTTCGAACCCGCCGGGATGACCGACGATCCCGACGTGCGCATGGCCAGCAGTGTGCTCGACTACCTGTTCCGCAGGCTGGCGCTGGACTACCTGTCCTACGAGAAGCGGGCGCAGCTGGGCATCTTCACCATCGACGAGCGCAACGCGCAGGCAGCCGAGTACGATTCCGGGCCCGCTGCCGGCGGTGCCGAGCTCGACACCATGCGCTCCACGGTGGACTCCTCGTCCGACTCCTCCCGGTCCGGCGGTGAGGACAACCAGGCGGTGGGGAGTTCGACCGAGCTGATGGAACTGAGGTTGGGCAAGGCCGCGGACGCACCGCTGTGCATGACCTGCGGCACCAAGATGCGTCCTTCCGGTGCCTGCTACCTGTGCGAGGGATGCGGGGCCACTTCCGGCTGCAGCTGATTCGCGGTCACCGGGTAACCGAAGTGGACCACGGCGGGGAGTCGACGGAAGTCGGCTTCCCGCCGTTCGTCGTGGGGGGCAGTGCCGCGTCACCCGATTCGTCGAATGGCGAGAAAACGCCGTGCGCAGTGATTGACATCCTCGCCCGGGCGGTCAACGCTGGACGACATTGACTTGTCGTCGGCTCCCCGGGACAGCGCATGTGGCGTGTTCGAACGATCCTGCTCGCGACGGTGACCGCACTTCTCTCGACAGGGTTACCGGCCGCGGCCGCTCCGCCCGGCCCGGTGTTCGACAACGGTGCGGCCCAGCCGGTTTTCGATCCGAGCAGCGCGATACGCGAAAGTGCTTTTGTCCGGGCTCCCGTGGACAGTGACCACGACGGCAGATCCGACCGGGTGCACGTTCAGGTGGTCCGTCCGAAGGCGACCGAACGAGGTTTGGACGTTCCGGTCGTTTATCGGGCCAGTCCGTATTACGCGGGACTGAACGACGTCGCCAACCACGGTGTGGACAGGGAGCTCTACGCGCCGGGACGACCGGGTTCGACGTCGGGTTCCGGTCGGTCGAGCGAACGAGCCGGTGACGAACGGCTGGCGATGGCGGGCGGGAGCGCCGCCGCGATCAGTTGGCCTTACGAGGAATACCTGCTCGCGCGTGGCTACGCGGTGGTCTACGCCGAATCGCTCGGGAGCGGGGCCTCCACCGGTTGCCCCACCTCGGGGGGCCGCAACGAGACGATCGGCGCTCGTTCGGTGATCGACTGGCTGAATTCGCGGGCACCCGCCCGGGACGGCGCGGGCAACCCGGTAGCGGCCGACTGGACGACGGGTGAGGTCGCCATGATGGGAGTGTCCTACAACGGCACGCTGCCGAACGCGGTGGCGGCCACCGGGGTCGAGGGCCTGGAAGCGATCGTGCCGATCGGCGCGATCTCGAGCTGGTACGACTACTACCGAGCCGACGGAGCGGTGGTCGCGCCCGGTGGCTATCAGGGTGAGGACACCGACGTCCTGGCCAAGGCCGTGCACACCAACGACGCGGACTGTCGTCGGGAGATCGCGCGGCTTTCCGCGAAGCAGGACCGCCGCACAGGCGATTACAACGCTTTCTGGGACGAGCGCAACTACCTCGACGACGCCGACGAGGTGGAAGCCGCTGTGCTCATGGCCCACGGGCTCAACGACTGGAACGTCAAGACGAAGCAGGCCGCTCAGTGGTACGAGGCGCTACGGGAGAACGGCGTCGCGCACAAGATCTGGTGGCACCAGTCCGGTCACACGGATCCGATCACGCTGCGCAAGGACGAGTGGTTGCGCACGGTGAATCGCTGGTTCACCCGCTATCTCCACGGCGTGCAAAACGGTGTCGAGCGGGAATCGAGGGCCACGATTCAGCGGGAGGACTCCAGTTGGACCCGGGAGCCGGAGTGGCCCGCTCCGCGAGCGCACGAGGTGCCGCTGAAACCGTCGTCGGGCGGTGACCAGCGTGGGGGGCTGAGCGTGTCCGCACGGGGCGACCGCGATGTGACCGAGGTGTTGCGGGACGACGCGAGCAAGCGCGCGGAAAAGCTGGCGGCGGCGCCGAGTTCCCCCCACCGGTTGGCTTATTTCACCGGGCCGTCGGCTGAGCCGGTGCGCATCAGCGGGACCGTGAGCGCCGACCTCGCGCTGTCGTTCGACCGGCGAGCGGCGAACGTGACCGCGATGTTGGTGGACCTGGCTCCGGACGGGACGACGACCCCGATCACTCGTGGTTGGACCGATCCGCAGAATCGGCACTCGCTCGACCGGACATCGCCGATTCGGCCCGGTCGTCAGTACCGGATCGGTGTGCGGATGATGCCCGACGACTACGTGCTTCCCACCGGACACAGGCTGGGGCTCGTGGTGCTTTCCAGCGATCACGAGTTCACGCTCCGCCCGGATCCCGGCACGAGGTTGAGCCTGGACCTGGGAGCCAGTCGTGTGCGCGTGCCGGTGGTGGGTTCGGTTCGGCAGTGGCGCTGATCCCGCGGAGCGGAGCGCGCTCGGGAGGTTCGCATGCACCGGCGTCGTGGCGGGATCGGCGTGAAACTCCTGACCACGGTGGTGGTCGGTATCGTGTTGCCGAGCGTGCTCCCGGCACCCAGCGCCGCTCCCGGGGCCGAGGCCGCACCGCTGGGGCCGCCCCCTGTCGAGGGGACGGCGTCCTCGGAGCGTGCGGGGGCGGTCGGTGTTCGGCCGTCCGGGGCGAATGATCGTTCCACAGTGCTCGGAGGAATCGAGACCGGGAGCACGACCTCCGAGGTCGCTGCCGGCCTGCACCTGACGGAGTTCGACCGATTCGGCCCCCGCGGGTGGCTTCGGGGAGACGTGCTCGCGGCCGACCTCGCCGACCCCGCGTTGCACGCGCGATATCTGCATCCCGGTAAGGCGAGCGAACGAGCGTCGTTGTCGCGTCAGGCGGCCCGAACCGGTGCGGTGGCCGGGGTCAACGGGGACTTCTTCGACATCGGCGCGACCGGTGCTCCGGTGGGAGTCGGTATCGCCAACGGCGAGTTGTTGCACGCGTCCTCCGGGGAAAACGAGCGCGTCGCGGCGGTCGGTGAGCGTGTCGGTCGGTTGATGCGCGTGTTCCTGGACGCGGAGATCACCCGAGCTGACGGTTCCGTGCTGCCAGCCACCGACCTGAACTCACCGGAGGTGGCTCCGGACGGCATCGGGGTGTACACGTCCTTCTGGGGCACGGCGTCCCGGTCGAGCGCGGTCGAAGGGGCCCGGCGTGTCACAGAGATCGAGGTGTCGGGTGGTGTGGTGCGCGCGGTGCGTGACGCTCCGGCCCCGGGGTCGATACCGACCGGAGCGGTACGTCTTCTCGGGGTGGGAGCAGGTGCCGAGGCATTGGCCTCGATGAGCGCGGGGGAGCGGGTCGACGTGCGGTACCGGCCCCGCACCCGAGGAGCCGTGCCACGCGTGGCAGTGGGTGGTAACAAGGTGCTGTTGCGCGACGGTGTCGTACAGTCCGTCGACGACACGACCATGCACCCGCGCACGGCGGTGGGGTTCTCGGCGGACGGCGAGCGTATGTGGTTGGTTACCGTCGACGGTCGTCAGGCACGCAGCCGGGGGATGACCGAGCGTGAACTAGCGGTGCATTTGAAGTCGTTGGGAGCCGACGACGCCCTCAACCTCGATGGGGGCGGCTCCTCGACCCTGGTCGCGCGGGAACCCGGGGACAGCGCGGTCGGGGTGCGAAATTCGCCTTCGGCGGGTCGGCAGCGTCCGGTACCCAATGGAATCGGCTTCGCTACCGCACCCGGCAGTGGAAGGTTGCGGGATTTTCGGGTGGAAGCGGGTGCCGGCGATGACCACGGTGATCGTGTACTGACCGGTCTGACCCGCGGTCTCCGTGCTTATGGCCACGACGAGACCGGAGATCCCGTCGCGGCGACTCCGCGGTGGACGGTGTCCCCTCCCGGAGCCGGTCGCATCGACCCGATCTCGGGCGGTGCCGTGTTCCGTGCCGAGCGTCCCGGACCGGCACGGGTGACCGCCACCCGTGGTGGTGTCGCCGGTGAAACCGGGCTGACCGTGCTCGGTCCTCCGGTGCGGCTGTCCACCAGCACCGAACGACTGCGGCTGGACCATCGTCACGACCGAGGCCGTTTCCGGGTGATCGGCTACGACGACGAGGGGTTTCACACCCGGGTACGACCCGCCGACGTGCAGTTGCGGTACGATCCGCGACTCCTGCGCGTCAGTCCTGATCGCGACGGGTTCGTGGTGACCGCTCTGGCCCCCTCCGCGGCTACGGTGATCACGGCGAGAGTCGGGGACCTGGTGACGCGGGTGGGAGTGGCGGTGGGCTCGCGTCCGGAGCGGTTGTCGGCGATGGACGAGGTTCGTGGTTGGCGTACCAGCGTCCACCCGCAGCAGGTGCGCGCGCGGTTGAGCGAGGCAGCAGGACGTGCCGGAACACCGGGATTGGCGCTCGACTACTCGCTCAGCGGCACGACCGCGACCCGTGCCGCCTACGTCGACGCCGACCCGAGCCTGCGGTTGCCGGAAGGTACCCGCAAGCTCGGCGGCTGGGTCAACGGGGACGGACACGGTGGTTGGCTGAGATTCACCGTGGTCGACGAGGCCGGTGTGGCCACGACGGTGGACCTCGCTCGACACGTGGACTGGACCGGTTGGCGCTACGTCGAGGCACCACTGCCGGCGGAGCTGAGTGGTGAGCTGCGATTGCGGCGGCTCTACGTCGTGGAACCGGACCCGGACCGTCAGTACCGGGGGCGGCTGGTGTTCGACGATCTGACCGCATCGGTGTCCCCACCCGTTCGCGTTCCGCAGTCGCCTGCCGTCGAGGCCGATGCGGTGGTGGAGGACGGGACCTGCCCGTCCGCGGCGAATCGCGTGGCAGTGGTCAGCGATGCCCAGTTCACCGCAGCGGATCCGAACGGATGGTTGGTCCGGCGGGCACGACGGTCCTTGCGGCAGGCGGTGGCCGCCGATCCCGACATGATCGTCATCAACGGCGACTTCGTCGATCGTGGCACGGCCGCCGACTTCGACCTGGCGCGTCGCGTCGTCCGCCAGGAAGTCGGTGATCGGGTGCCGTGGGTCTACGTACCGGGCAACCACGAAACCTACGGACCCGGTGATCTCGGGGAGTTCACGGCCGAGTTCGGGCGTGGTCACGGGGTCGTCGACAGCGGAGGGACCCGGTTCGTGACGCTCGACTCCTCGCGCGGCTCGCTGCGAGCGAGCGGATTCGACCAGATCACGATGCTGCGCCGTGCGCTGGATGGCGCCGTGGGAGACCCGTCGATCACCTCGGTCGCGGTGTTTCGGCACCACCCCGACGAGGACCCCACTCCCGCTGACTCCTCGGAGCTGTCGGATCCGCTGGAGGCCGATCTCGTGACCGAGTGGCTCACCGAGTTCGAGCGTGCGAGCGGGAAACCGGCGGTCTCGGTCGCCGCGCACGCGGGTACTTTCCACGCCACGACCGTGGACGGAGTGCCCCACTTGATCAACGGCAACGCGGGGAAGACACCGTCGACCGCCTCCGATGACGGTGGGTTCACCGGCTGGAGCCTGCTGTGTCTGTCACCGACGGACGAACGCCGGCCGATTCGTTGGCAACCACGTCCGTACGTCGACAAGCTGCGCATCGACGCTCCGGAACATGTCACGGTCGGGTCTCGGCAGCGAGTCACGGCCGAGCTCGTGCAAGGCGAGCGGACGATTCCGGTTTCCTACCCGGTCGGTGCCGACTGGTGGGGGGGTTCCAACCTGCACGTGGGGGTTCCCGAGGACGCCTCCCCCCGGGACGTGGCCGCGTTCGACCCGGGTACGGGCTTGCTGACGGCGCTGCACCCCGGTAGCGCCGAACTCGGCGTCACGGTGAACGCGGTGACGCGGCAGGTGCGTGTCGCGGTCTCCCGGGGATGAGGCGAATTCCGAGTTGTTCACAAGCACCACGGGTGTCCCCAGGTTGTCGACTTCGCCCTGTTATTCCACGGCAATGCCGCTGATCGTGGAAGTATGACGACAACACCGCTGCACAGCACGATCACACTGACCGACCCCGGAGAAGTCCTCGCGGCCGTTCCCCACATGGTGGGTTTCCGTCCGACTGACTCGATCGTGTTCATCGTGGTGGACCGGCAAGCACAGCGGCTCGGGATGACGTTGCGCGTCGATCTTCCCCCGCTCGACAGGGTGAACGATTTCGTCGAACACGTGGTGCACGGTCCGATGGGCAACCAGCACGTCGATGCGGTGATCATGGCCGTTGTCGGCGGCTCGTCCGGAGACTCCGCTACCGAGGGCGCACCGGATGTCGCCGGTCCGGGGGAGGCCGCGTCTCCACCGGCCTCCACCCCACCGTGTTCGGAGCTGGTCGGGATGCTTCGCGACGAGTTCGGCGACATGGGGTCGCCGGTGCTCCACGCCGTCTGGACGCCGCGGATCCGGGCGGAAAGCCCGTGGTGGTGCTACGGCGATGGTCGTACCGGAAAGGTCCCCGACCCGGACACGTCGCCACTGGCGGCGGCCATGGCGGTGGCGGGGGTGGTGACCTTCGAATCGCGGGAGGATCTCGCCGCCCTGCTGACTCCCGAGGGCGAGGAGAGCATCGCGCGGCGCTCGGCGCGGCTGGACGCGATGTACGAGGACATCGAGCAGGAAAGGGTCTGCGCCGGCGGATCACCCGAAGCGGATGTGCGGATCGTCTTGGCGGCGATTCGCCGAACGGCCGATGGCGCCGCGCTGACCGAGGAGGACATGCTCCGCGTGCTGATCGCGCTGTCGGACGCCCGTGTCCGGGACCTGGCGTTGGGCACCTGTCGCACCAGCCTGGCGACGGCGGCCGAACAACTCTGGATCACGTTGGTACGCCGGGCGCCCGCTCCGGAAGTGGCCGATGTGGCCGCTCTGCTGGCGTTCTCGGCCTACGTGCGGGGTGACGGCGCGCTGGCGGGAATCGCTCTGGAACGCGTCGAGGAGTCGCGACCCGAGCACAGTCTGGGGACGCTGTTGCGGAAGGCACTGGGAGCGGGGCTCCCGCCGTCCGATCTCGAAGTCGCCATCGTCGACGCGGCCCGTGATGCTCAGCTCCTCATCGACGAGGACGGTGCCCGGTGACCCGGCAGCGTGCTTCACTGCCGGGCGCGTGCGAATTCCCAGGCGTCGATCACGATCCGACTGAGTTGGGAGCGTACGGGTTGCCACCCCAGCTCCTGCTGCGCGCGCGTGCTGGCGGCCACCAGCGATGCCGGATCGCCCTCCCGTCGTGGAGCGACCAGAGCGGGGATGGGGTGTCCCGTGACCTCGCGGCAGGCATCGACCACCTGCTTGACGGAAAACCCCGTGCCGTTGCCGAGATTGTAGATACCGTGCTGGTTCGGTTGGGCCTGCTCGAGTGCGAGCAGGTGCGCATCGGCGAGGTCGGTGACATGGATGTAGTCACGTACGCACGTGCCGTCCTCCGTCGGCCAGTCGTCACCGAACATCTGGACCTGCTCCCGCAGGCCGAGAGCGACCTGCAGCACGATGGGAATCAGGTGGGTCTCCACGGTGTGCCGCTCTCCGAACGCGCCGTATGCTCCGGCGACGTTGAAGTAGCGCAGGCTCGTGGCGGCCATTCCGTAGGCGGTCGCGTAGGAGGTGATCGCCTGGTCGATCGCGAGTTTCGTGGCACCGTAGGTGTTGGTCGGGCGAGTCGCGGCGCTCTCCGGAATCGGGACCGTATCCGGTTCGCCGTAGACGGCGGCGGTGGAGGAGAACACCAGGCGGGGAGTGCGGTGTGTGCGCATGGCCTCCAGCAGTGCCAGCGTGGTCACCACGTTGCCCCACCAGTACTTCGACGGGTCCTGCATGGACTCACCGACCAGCGATTTGGCGGCGAAGTGCAGCACGCCGTCGAAACCCTCGGCCAGCAGGGCCGCGGCCGACTCGGCGATGTCGGCTTGGACGAATCGACATCCGTCCGGGACGGCGTCGGCGTGGCCGGTGGACAGGTCGTCGACCACGACGACCTCGTGCCCCGACTCGTGCAGGCGTGCCGCGCACACGCTGCCGACATATCCCGCTCCGCCCGTCACGAGGAGCTTCACCCGACTACCGCCTTTCTCCGAGGAGCGTCGTCGCGAACGGGGTCATCGTCCGCGACCGTCGCCCGTTGCCCGGGCATGGTGATGGTGCTACAGGTCGCGTCCTGCTCCGGCTGCCGCGACGGTGGTGAACAACCGGGGTGTGGCCAGGTTCCGCTGCTCGAACGCCTCGAGCACGGCCCGTTCGACGGCGGTCCGATCCTGCGACCGAACCAGGGCGATGGCCGAGCCGCCGAATCCGCCGCCGGTCATACGAGCCCCCACCGCTCCCGACGTGAGTGCGGCATCGACGGCGACGTCCAGCTCTTCGCAGGAAATACGGTAGTCGTCGCGCATACTCACGTGCGAGGCCGTCATCAGGTCCCCGATCGAGGTGGGGGACGCCGTGCGCAGCTTCTCCACGGTCGCCAGGACACGGTCGTTCTCGGTGACGACGTGCCGTACCAGGGGACGAAGATCCTCGGGCAGCCGTGCCAGGGTGTCTTCCAGATCCGTCGCCGTGACGTCCCGCAGTGCCCTGAGCTCCAACAGCTCCGCGGCACGTTCACAGCCCCGCCTGCGCTCTCCGTACCCCGACTCGCTGTGCGCATGGTTGGCCCGAGTGTCGATCACCAACAGCTCCAGGCCGGCGCTGTCGAGGTCGAAGGGAATCTGTTCGGTCTCACCGGAACGAACGTCGAAAAACAGGGCGTGTGCCTCGGTACAGGCCAGCGATGCCGTCTGGTCCAGGAGTCCGGTCGGAGCTCCCGCGAACTCGTTCTCGGCGCGCTGGGCCCACCGGGCGACCTCGAAAAGACCGGGAGCATCGGTACCGTCGCGTCCGTAGCCGGCGATGTCGAGCAGCGCCAGCGCCGTCGCGCATTCCAGTGCGGCGGAGGAGGACAGTCCCGCCCCCGTCGGGACGTCGCCGACGATGACCAGTTCGGCTCCCGGCAACGCCACACCGGCCTCGCCGAGCACCCAGGCCACGCCCGCGGGATAGGTGGCCCAACCCCGGACAGCTCCGGGAGCGAGATCGTCGAGGGCGATCGGCTCCGACCGTTGCAATCGCCCGTCGTCACCCACGGTCGCCATCGAAAGCAGCCCGTCCGTCCTGGCCGCCACCGCCACCGCTGTGCGGTGCGGCAGCGCGAACGGGAGCACGAACCCGTCGTTGTAGTCGGTGTGCTCGCCGATCAGGTTCACTCGGCCGGGAGCCGACCAGACCCTGTCGGGGGCGTGTCCGTGCTCCTCGGAGAAGGCCTTCGCCGCGCGTGCGCCCGCGCTCATCGAGACCGGACCAGAAGTGCGTGGGCGATGGTCGGTGGCAATTGCGTACTGCCCTCGCTGCCTCGTACTTCGATGGGTTTGTTCGTGCCGACCACCGAGACGATGTCGATGTCGCTGCCCGGCACGACGCCGACGCTCTTGAGCTCACTCATCAGATCGGGATCCAGCTGTACGTGCTCGGCAATACGGCATACCAGGGCACGGCCACCACCGTGGCGGGCGATCTCGTCGACACGCTGCAGGTCGACCTCGGCGGGAGGGGCGGGTTCACCGACGCCCAACTCGTCCAGACCGGGAATCGGGTTGCCGTAGGGCGAGGTCTTCGGGTTGCTCATCAGGGTGACCAGTTTGACCTCCACGGCCTCACTCATCACGTGCTCCCACCGACACGCCTCGCTGTGGACGTGCTCCCACTCGAGGCCGATGACATCGACCAGGAGTCGTTCGGCCAACCGGTGCCTGCGCATGACCTCGATCGCCCGCGCGCGACCCGATTTGGTGAGTTCCAGGTGGCGATCCTCGGCGACGGACAGTAGTCCGTCCCGCTCCATGCGAGCTACTGTCTGACTCACCGTCGGCCCGCTCTGCTCCAACCGCTCCGAAATTCGGGCGCGGAGTGGAACGACGCCTTCCTCCTCGAGTTCGTAGATGGTTTTCAGGTACATCTCGGTGGTATCGATGAGATCGTTCACGCTGGCTCCCCATTCAGTCCACTTCTCAATGCTAGCCGTACCGGGCGACAACCGGTCACTGCCCACGTCCCGCTTTCGATCACCGTGCAGGAAGGCGACACCATGAGTCCTTTGATCACCACAAACGAGCTGGCCGGGATGTTGCGTCGAGAATCGTCGCCGACGGTGCTGGACGTTCGCTGGAGGCTGCAGGGCCCACCGGGTCGCCAGGACTATGAACGGGGTCACCTGCCCGGAGCGGTGTTCGTGGATCTGGACACAGAGCTGGCCGCGCCCTCCTCCGGAGGGGGACGCCATCCGTTGCCCGAGGCTGATGCGCTCGAAGTGACGCTGCGTCGCGCAGGAGTCGACTCGACCCTGCCGGTCGTGATCTACGACGACGGGGACGGATCGGCGGCGGCTCGGGCCTGGTGGCTGCTGCGCTGGGCCGGACACGGCCAGGTGGCGGTACTCGACGGTGGGTACGCCGCCTGGGTGGCCGAGGACAGGCCGGTCACCCAGGAACAACCGCGGCCCGCACCGAGCGATTTTCGGGTCGAGCCGGGACAGCTTCCGGTGGTGGAGGCGGAAGGGGCGGCCCGACTGGCTCGCGAGGGCCTGTTGTTGGACGCGCGGGCCCCGGAGCGGTACCGGGGTGCTCACGAACCGATGGACCCCAGACCCGGCCATGTCCCGGGAGCGGTCAACGCGCCCTTCGCCGAACACGTGAACTCCGCGGGCCGCTGGCGTTCTCCCGCCGAGCTCGCCGATCGGTTCGCGGACCTGGGGGTGACCGGTGACACGCCCGTCGGCGCGTACTGCGGTTCGGGCGTGACCGCGTGTTCGGTGATCCTGGCCCTGGAACAGGCCGGTGTCAGTGGCCCGGACAACCCGCCACGGCTGTACGCCGGTTCGTGGTCGGACTGGGTTTCCGATCCCCGGCGCTCGGCGGCCACGGGGGAGCAGCCGGGATGAACGCGCACTCGTGCTGGGTCGAGCGGCTGTGTGGAACGGCACAAGAAAGGTAGCGTCTCCCCATGGGCAGTGAGTGCGCGGTGTTCTGGGACGAGTCGGTTCTCGGGTACGACCTCGGAGGCGAACACCCGCTGCATCCCGTTCGGTTGGATTTGACCATGCGGCTGGCGCGCTCGCTGGGCGTGCTGGACGGCGTCGAACCGGTAGTACCTTCGCAGGCCACCGACCAGGACCTCGAGCGAGTGCACCGCCCCGACTACATCGACGCCGTTCGTTCGGCCCCCACGGTGGGTCCGGAGGTCGGCCACGGGTTGGGGACGGCCGACAATCCGATCTTCGATCGGATGCACGAGGCGTCCGCACTGATCGCCGGTGGCTCTCGCGGGGCCGCTCAGGAGATCGTGTCCGGTCGGGCCGAGCGGGCGATCAGCATCTCGGGTGGTCTGCATCACGCCATGAGTGATCACGCCGCGGGTTTCTGCATCTACAACGACTGTGCCGTGGCCATCGCCTGGATGTTGGAGCAGGGCTTCGAACGCATCGCCTACCTCGATATCGACGTTCATCACGGTGACGGTGTGCAGGCCGCGTTCGAATCCGATCCCCGAGTGCTGACGATCTCGTTGCACCAGCACCCCCGTACGTTGTGGCCGGGTACCGGTAGCGCGGGCGAGTGCGGTCCCCCCGATGCGGCGGGACGGTCGGTGAACGTCGCGTTGCCCCCGGGCACCGACGACGCAGGGTGGCAGCGTGCCGCACACGCCATCGTGCCGTCGCTGTTGGACTCGTTTCGCCCGCAGGTGCTGGTAACCCAGTGTGGTGCGGATCCGCATCGGGAGGATCCGCTGGCCGATCTCGCCCTGTCGGTGGATGGTCAACGCAGTATCTACCGAACTCTGCGGGAATGGTCCCAGCGATACGCGGGGGGGAAGTGGCTCGTACTCGGAGGGGGTGGCTACTCGCTGTTCCGGGTGGTCCCACGCGCGTGGACGCATCTGTTGGCCACGGTGCTGGATGCCGATCTCGCCCCCGAGACGACCCTGCCGGCGGATTGGATGGCGCACGCCGCCCGAGTGGCCGGTAACACACCTCTGCCCACTTCGATGAGCGACGGCTACGACAGCTCCTTCGTACCGTGGGACGGTGTGACTCACTCATCGGTGGACACCGCTATCCGCGACACTCGCCAGGCCGTGTTCCCCCTGCACGGCCTCGACCCGTTCGACAGTCGTGACTGAGAGGTCGGCATTGGACGGAGACAGTCAGCAACCGCAGCCGGAGGGATATCCACGTCGGTGGGAAGCCGATGTGGTGCTCTCCGATGGTGGGACGGTCCATGTTCGCCCGATCACGCCGCAGGACGCCGATCAGATCGTGGCGTTTCACGGCAGGCTCAGCGACCGGACACGGTATTTCCGCTACTTCGGAGCCTATCCGCGGATGCCGCGCCGCGACGTCGAACGCTTCAGCCAGGTCGACTACGTCAACCGGGTCGCGCTGGTGGCGTTGCTCGGCGACGAGATCGTAGCGGTCGGACGCTTCGACCGACTCGATGAGCAGGACTCCGCCGAAGTGGCTTTCGTGGTCCGGGACGACCACCAGGGACGAGGACTGGGCTCGATCCTGCTGGAGCATCTCGCCGCTGCGGCCAGGGAGTGTGGCCTGGGCCGGTTCGTGGCCGAGGTGCTGGCGGACAACTCCCAGATGGTGCGTGTCTTCCGCGACGCCGGTTACCAGGTCACGCGCGCGATGGAGGAAGGTGTGGTGCACCTCGAGTTCCCGCTGGACCTCACCGAGGAGTCCCTGGAGGTGTCCAGGGGGCGGGAGCAGGCCGCTGAGGCCCGCAGCGTGCACAACCTGTTGCACCCGCGATCGGTGGCGGTGATCGGTGCCTCCACGGACTCCTCCAAGATCGGCCACGCTGTACTGACCAATCTGTTGACGGCCGAGTTCGCCGGTCCCGTCTATCCGGTCAACCCGGAGCACCGGTCCGTGCGCGGGGTTCGCGCCTACTCCTCGGTGCTGGACATTCCCGACGAGGTCGATCTCGCCGTGGTGGCGATTCCCGCCTCGGGCATCGAGGAGGTCCTCGACGCGTGTCTGACCAAGGCGGTCAAGGCGTTGGTGATCGTCAGCGCCGGATTCAGCGAGGCGGGGGTGTCCGGTCGCGACGTGGAAAGCCGGATGGTGCATGCCGCACGAGTGCACGGGATGCGGGTGGTGGGACCGAACGCCCTGGGAGTGGTCAACACCGACCCCGCCTGCCAGTTGAACGCGAGCTTGGCCCCCCAGTTGCCCGGTGGGGGACGTACGGGGTTCTTCAGCCAGTCGGGGGCGCTGGGGGTGGCGATTCTGGCAACGGCCACCGAGCGTGGTTTGGGGTTGTCCACGTTCGTCTCGGCCGGCAACCGTGCCGATGTGTCCGGCAACGACCTGCTGCAGTACTGGCAGACGGATCCTCGCACGGATGTGGTGCTGCTGTACCTGGAGTCCTTCGGCAATCCTCGCAAGTTCGCTCGGCTCGCCCGCAGGCTCGCTCGCACGAAACCCATCGTGGCGGTGAAGTCGGGGCGCAACGCGGTCCGTGCCGGCCTGGCCGCCACCTCGGTGCAGGTGGACGAGGCCAGTGTGCAGGCGCTGTTCGACCAGGCCGGCGTGATTCGCGTGGATTCGGTGGCGCAGATGTTCGACACCGCCCTGCTCCTGGCGCATCAGCCGCTTCCGCTCGGTGAGCGGCTCGCCGTGGTCGGCAACTCGTCGGCACTGGGGATGCTGGCCGCCGATGTCGCTCTGGACCAGGGGCTGCACCTGGCGGCCGAACCCGTGGACGTGGGAGCGGCGGCGGCACCGGAGGAGTTCGCCGCCGCGGTGCGCGCGGCAGCCCTGCGTGATGACGTCGATGCGCTGGTGACGGTGTTCGCTCCACCGGTGCCGGTACCGGGTGCCCGCTATGCACGGGCGATCCGGGAAGCACTCCAGGAGGCGGAGACGATCTCGTCCAAGCCGGTCGTGACCACCTTCTTGGCGGCGGAGGGAGTGCCCGACGAGCTCGCGGTGCCAGGCCGGGAGGAAAGTGCCGGTTGGGGCTCGGTGCCGTCGTATCCCAGCCCGGAGAGAGCTGTGCTGGCGTTGGCACGCGTCACCCGGTACGCGAAGTGGCGCGCCGCTCCGCAGGGTGAGTTTCGGCGTCCCGACGACGTCGACCGTGATCGGGCGTGTGAACTGGTGGAAGAGTGGCTGAATGAGGGGCAGGGCAAGCTCGCCGACGAACGCGTGGTGCGGTTGCTCGGCTGCTACGGCATCGATGTCGTGCCCTTTCGCTTGGTCACCGACGCCGAGCAGGCTGTCGCGGTGGCTGAGGAACTGGGGTTTCCCGTCGTACTGAAGTCGGCCAGCCAACGGTTGCGGCACCGTACCGACCTCGTCGGCGTCCGGCTCGATCTCGCGGTTCCCGACGTGGTTCGGCAGGCTTACCAGGATCTGTGGCGGATATCCGGGGTCGAGGACGTTTACGTGCAACGGATGGCGCCGAAGGGGAACTCGTGCGTGGTCAGCCTGATGGACGACCCCTCGTTCGGCACGCTCGTGTCGTTCGGTCTCTCGGGCGTGGCCAGTGATCTGCTCGGGGACCGTGCCTACCGGGCGGTCCCCCTCTCCGACGTGGATGTTTCCGCGCTCGTGCGCGCCCCCAGGGCGGCACCGTTGCTGACCGGGTATCGGGGTGGCCAACCCGCTGATCTCGAGGCGCTGGAGGACCTCGTGTGGCGGGTGGCGACGTTGGCCGAGGACCTGCCGGAAATCCGGGAGTTGACGTTGGAGCCGGTGCTGGCCTCGGCGAGCGGGGCCTACGTGTCCGGTGCCGTTCTCGGCATCGGGCCTTCCGGGACTTCACCGGACACCGGACCGAGGCGATTGCGCTGATCGAGGCCCTGCCCACGACGCGGAGTCGAGGTCCGGATGGGTGTGCCGAATCTGCAACCCGGCAGGGGGGACTTCCCGTCTTCGGGGCATGAGACGCCTATACACCGCAGTAGGCGCGGGCGCCCTGCTTTTAGCGGTAGCAGCCTGCGCTGACAAGCAACCGGAAGTGGGCTTCGGGGGGCAGCCGCCGGCTCCGCCTCCGAGCAAGGAGGCACCGACGAAACCGGTCAAGCCTAAGCCCGTCGAACAGCGCGAGCAGGTACCCGCCGCGTCCGTCGAAGCCCAGCTCCCGGAGGGCTATCCGCGCCAGGTGTGGACCCAGAACGAGGGCACCGTCGTGGTGGCCACGGGACAGGAAGGCGGTTGCAGCAGGGTCCACGCCGAAGTCGCCCGGGAGAACACACGTCGGGTCACCGTCGTCCTCGTCGAGGAAATTCCACAGCAACCTCAGATGTGCACCATGGATATCCGGTATCCCGAGGTCGCGGCCAAGCTGGACGCTCCGTTGGGTAAGCGCACGATCGTCCTGCAACAGCGTGATGTGAAGGTGCCGAAGTAGCCACATCCCCGCGTGAGAACGAGCGCGGTGCTTCTCCCGCAGGAGGCGGTCCTCCTGCGGGAGAAACGCGTCGTTTCGGGAGGCGTCCCGCCGGCCGGAGCCGTTCGAGGTAGGCGTCCTCCGACTTGATGTCGGAAACGAACGGGACCGGCGGGACTGCTCGGTACCGTGCCTCCCGCCCGCGGCGTACCCGGTTGATTTTCGTGCCCGGTCCGCGGCGGATATATCCGGGGGAGGCCGGTAGCGCTGTAGTGTGAGCTGCGAGGCGGGCACACTCGTGATACGAGAGTGAAGAGCCGAGGAGGGTGCGTTCCATGACAGAACAGGCGACGAACATCCCCGACGAGTTGGTGAACCTCCGTGACCTGGGTGGCCTGCCCACCGAGGACGAGGAAGTCACCGCTACAGGGGTGCTGTATCGCAGTGACGCTCCCCACTACGGGGACTGCGCACCGGAGGGGATGGCGCAGTGGCCGCCTGCAGCGGTAGTCGACTTGAGGGACAGCGCCGAGCTGAAGGCTGACAGGCATCCGTTGACAGGGTTGAGCACGGTTTACTCGGTTCCGGTGTTGGAAGGCCTGCGGAGCTCTCCGGACGAGGAATGGCTGAGCTTGAGCGCTCTGTACGAGTACATCCTCGAATACGCCCCGGGAAGGATCCTGGAGATCTTCCGCATCGCGGTGGAAACCGAGGGCCCGGTCTTGCTGCACTGCGCGGCGGGCAAGGATCGCACCGGAGTGGCTTCCGCCTTGTTGCTCCGCACCGCCGGGGTGCGCCCGGACGCCATCGTCGCCGACTACGTGCGGACCGACCGCAATATGTACCGCGTGTTGCAGCGGCTCGATCAAGCACCCGCCCTACCTCCCGGTGTCGAAGAAGAGGCGGTCAAGGAACTGATCTCGGCACCGACGGAGGCCATCGAAACGGTGTTGAACGAACTCGACGGCAGCGAGGGGGGCGCCACGGGGTGGCTGCTCGCTCAGGGAGCCACCAGCGCCGAGATCGAGCGGTGGCGGGCGCGTTTCGTGAACACCATGCCCTGACGGCCTTCCCCACGCGTGGTGAAGGATCTTCGTGCGGCCCAAGGACACCCGGTGCCCTTGGGCCGCGAAGTCTCAGCTCGCGTAGGAGCGCAGCCGGGCCGCTCGGTCACCCTGACGCAGCTTGGACATGACCTCGCGTTCTATCTGCCGGACACGTTCCCGGGAGAGGCCGAAGGCCTTCCCGATCTGGTCCAGTGTGCGCGGCTGGCCGTCTTCCAGTCCGTAGCGCATCCGGATGACCTGCTGTTCGCGCTCCTCCAGCGTGCCCAGTACACGACGCAGGTCGTCCTGGAGGAGACCGGAGATGACGGCGTTCTCGGCGTCGGCGGCCTCGGCGTCCTCGATGAAGTCCCCGAGCGGTGCGTCCTCCTCGGCGCCCACCGGCATGTCCAGGCTCACCGGGTCGCGGGAGTGGTCCATCAGGTCGAGGACCTTCTCCACGGGCAGGCCTGCCTCACCGGCGATCTCCTCGTCGGTGGCTTCGCGGCCCAGCTTCTGGTGCAGGTCCCGCTTGATCCTGGCCAGCTTGTTCACCTGCTCGACGAGGTGAACGGGCAGGCGGATCGTGCGACTCTGGTCGGCCATGCCGCGGGTGATGGCCTGGCGGATCCACCAAGTGGCGTAGGTGGAGAACTTGTAGCCCTTGGTGTAGTCGAACTTCTCCACGGCGCGGATGAGGCCGAGGTTGCCCTCCTGGATCAGGTCCAGCAGCGGCATACCGCGTCCGGTGTAACGCTTGGCGAGGCTGACGACCAGGCGCAGGTTGGCCTCCATCAGGTGGTCCTTGGCCACCTGGCCGTCCCGGACCACCGCGTTCAGGTCGCTGCGGTGCTGGCGGGACAGTTCTTCGGAGGTATCCAGCTTGTGCTTGGCGAAGACTCCGGCCTCGATGCGCTTGGCGAGATCGACTTCCTGCTGTGCGCTCAGCAGTGCCGTGCGCCCGATGCCGTTGAGGTAGACCCGTACGAGATCGGCGGAAGGCCCCTGGTTGTCGAGGTCCGCTTCGGTGGTGACGTCCGGGGTGGCGGTCTGCGGGACGGTCATTGAGCTCCCTCCCTGGCGGGCTGGATAGCGGGCGCTTGTGCATCGGTACGAGGGTGCGCGATGCGAAGGACGGGTATGCTCGGAGTTGGGTTTGGTCCGAGCGCCGCTCGCACTTCGGGAGTACGGTCCTTCATGGGCGGTCCTTTACGGGTGTGAGACCGAGTGAGCGAGTGTCGGTGACGCCCCCCGGCTGTTAGCGGCCCCGTACGGGCCTGTTGTCGAAGCTGGTTACCCGTAAAACGAACGCGACCGCGAATTCGTTCCCGAGTCCGTTGTCCGAAGGACGTCACGGCGGTCACACCCGTTGTGCGGAAATCCTGAGAATCCGCTGAGAACCGTCCCCGTCCGCTCAGGTTTCGACGAGCAGAGTGAATGGCCCGTCGTTCGTGCTTTCCACCGCCATCGCCGCGCCGAATTCCCCGGTCTCCACGCGTGCGCCTCTGCGCCGCAGCTCGGTCACGACCGCCTCGACGGCGTCCTCGGCCTGGTCGGGACCGGCCGCGCGGCTCCACGAGGGCCTACGGCCCTTGCGGGTGTCTCCGTAGAGGGTGAACTGACTGACCACCAGCAGGGGGGCTCCGGTGGTCGCGCAGGATTGTTCGTCGCGCAGCGCGCGAATCTCGTGGAGCTTGCGTGCCATCGTCGTGATTTGCTCGTGGCCGTCGGAGTGGGTCACTCCCAGCAGCACCAGCAAACCGGGTTCGTCGATGTTGCCCACGACCGTCTCGTCCACGCGTACGGAAGCATTCCGGACCCGGGTGACGACCGCCCTCATCGTTCGGCCTCCGACCAGTCCGCGGGGAGCACCATCCCGTGGCGGATCAGTTCTCGCAACATCGGCACGGCCGCGTTCGTCAATGCGGTGGAGTCCTCGCCGTAGGCGGTGGCCAGCAGCCCGACGAGCTCACCGGCCGGCAGCGCTCCCTGGCACCCGGCGACCAGCCGCATCCCGAGCTCGTCGATCTCGTGCTGCCACCCGGGGCCGTTCGTGCGGTGCAGTCGGTGCACGAACTCCTCCCAGCCGTTCCGGCTGAGCGAGGAGACCTGCTCCAGAACCGTGCTGGAGGCCGTCACCAGGCGCGATTCGAGGATCGATTCCGGGGAGCCGTGTTCGCGGAGCCAGGCCGCGCGACGTAGCCACTGGTCGGATTCCGGGCCGAGCGGATCGTCGAAGGCCTGCCTCAGGTCCTCGCACACCACCTCACCGTGCTGTGCCTGCGTACGTCCCACCGTGACGAACCCGAAACCGATGCCCTCGACGTCGTGCTGGTCGAACCAGTCCAGCCACTCGGCGGCCTTGCGGCGCCCGACCGTCGAGCGCGGGTCGTAACCGGCATCGCGCAGCCAAGTCCCGACGTAGAGCGCCGGGTCGGCGACGTCGCGCTGCACGAACCAGGCGTCGACACCACCGGGCGGCAGCCATCGGCTGACGCGGTCCTGCCAGTCCTCTCCGCTCTTGTGCAGCCAGGAAGCCAGGATTTGGCCGGTTCCGCCCTCGTTGAGGAAGGAGGGAAGCTGCCGGACCACCATGGCGCTGGCGTCGTCGCCCGCCAGACCGGAGTCGCGGTAGACGAAGTCGGATCTGGGGGGACCGACCACGAACGGCGGGTTGCAGACCACCTGGTCGAAGCGCCGGCCACGGACCGGGCCGAACCACTCGCCCTCGGCCAGCTCGACGTCGATCCGGTTCAGCCGGAAAGTCGCCGCGGCCAACGCCAGTGAGCGCTGAGAGACGTCGGTAGCGGTGATGCGTCGCGCGTGAGTGCTGGCGTGCAACGCCTGGACACCGCAACCGGTACCGAGGTCGAGGACCGAGTCGACGGAGCGCCGGGAGGTGGCTCGGACCAGGCTCAGCGAAGCTTGTCCAACACCGAGCACGTGATCGGTGCGCAGCTGTTGTCCTTCGGGGAGCAGGTCGGAGTCCAGGTCCGAGATGACCCACCACGAGCCGTCCGCCGCGGCATGGGGGCGAACGTCCAAGCCCGCACGTACCGCGTCGCCGTCCTCGACGAGCAGTCCGGCGGCCAGAGCCTCCGCGACGGCCAGCGGGTTCAGGGCGGCTTCTGCCGCCGTGGGGCTTTCGGCTTCGCCCAGCAGGAACAGGCGTATCAACGTGCCCAGGGCACCGGCATCGGTCGTCGCTCGAAGGGCCGGTACCGGTTCGCCCCTGCCCAGGGCGGCGTGCGCCTCCGGGCCGAGCAGGTTCACGACCCCGTCGGCGTCGTATCCGGTCGCCAGCAAGGCCTCGCGGAGTCGGTCGATGCGGTCGGGTGTGAGGTCGACAGTCACGGATCCGATCCTCACACGTCCCGCCGGAGCGGCACTCGGCACGTGGCTCCTCGGGGCGCGACGCCCCGGTGAACCGTGAGATTCGCCATGCTCCCCAGGTGTCGACGGACGAGGCGAAGTGCGACGATGGGGGTGGAGGTGGTGTCGTGAGTAGCTCGCAGCGCGGCGACGACACCCCGGTGCTGATCACCGAGGCAGAGCCGTCCTATGACGATCAGCAGGCAGCACGACGCCGCAAGTACGCGATCATGATGTCGTTGCGGATCCCCTGCCTGGTTCTGGCCGTGCTGGTACATCCAATCTGGTGGCTGTCGCTGGCCATCCTGGCGGTGTCCATTCCGCTGCCCTGGGTGGCGGTGCTGATCGCCAATGACCGGCCGCCCCGCAAGAACGAGCACGTCAACAAGTACCAGCATCGATGGTCCCGCCGTGAGTTGGAGAGCCGCGAACACCGCGTGATCGAGAACTCGTGAACGCGCGCTGACGGCCTTGGGGCGCCACGTGCGGAGCCAAGCACCCCAAAAAGTCTCCGGGTGCGGCATCATGGAGGCATGAGCACCATGACGCTGCCGGACACCGAAACCCGGCCCGAGAACACCGAGCAGACGAGTGATGACCGGCCCGAGGTCTTTCACTACGTGCAAAAGGACAAGATCGCCGAGAGCGCGGTCACGGGCACCCACGTGGTGGCTTTGTGCGGCGAGGTCTTCCCGGTCACCAAGTCCGCCAAGCCCGGATCACCGGTGTGCCCGGACTGCAAGAAGGTGTACGAGGGGCTTCCCCCGGGCGGTGGAGACGACGAGTAATCGGCGAGCGCGGCGGTGAGATTCATCCGCCGCGCTGTCCGGTGCCGTTCTCGGGTGCGTTGCCCTGGTCGCGTGCCTCGGGTGAGCGTGGAGACGGAGCCGTGCTGCCGTCGCGCGGCGGTGGGCCGGACTGGTCCGCCAGCGGCGAGCCGGTGTCCGGCAGTTCGTCCGAGGCCGACTTCACGTTGCCGGACCAGGCCGTGTACCCCTCCTCGGTGCGTAGCCGCTGTGCGGCGCGCTTCATCTCCAACCTCCGCCAGTGGCGCCGTTCCCGGCGGGTCGGTTTGGCGGGCCAGATCTCCTGGATGGCGTTGTTGAAGTAAGCGCCCCCGATGATGGCCAGTCCGAGGAAGAACGCGAACAGCAGGAACGCGATGGGGGTCGCGAGCGCGCCATAGGTGTAACCGGTTCCGGCGACCCAGGTGAGGTAGATCCGCAGGCCGACGCTGGAGCACAGGAACACCAGCATGGCCAGCAGGGCTCCGGGTAGACCACGGTGCCACGGGAGTTTCTTCGGCAGCGAGAGCTTGTACAGCGTCGCCAGCGCGAGCACCAGGACGACACCGGTCGCGGGGTAGTAGAAGATCCTGATGGTGGTGGCGATGTCGTCCTGCAGCTCGCTCGGAAACACCGTCGGCAACCAGGCCGGTCCCAGCGCCACGACGGGCAGGAGTACCACGGCCAGCACCAGGCTGACCAAGTACAGCACCAGCGCGAAGACACGTTGCCAGATGGCGTTGCGCACGAGGTACTGGTCGTAGGCCAGCGTGATCGAGTCGATCAGGGACGCCAGCGCCGAGGATCCGGCCCACAGCGACAGCAGGAACCCCAGGGAGACGATCTGGGTGCGCCCCTGAGTCAGGATGTCACCAACGGTGGGCCCGATGATCTCGTTGACGACGTTCGGACTGAACACCGTCCGGGAAAAGCTGACGATCTTGCTCTGGACGGTTTCGACGACCACGGGGCCGAACCAGTCGCTGACGAAGCCGAGGCTGCCGAGCAGGCCGAGCAGCAGCGGAGGCAGTGACAACGTCTGCCAGAAGGCGGCGGCGGCCGACTCCGAGAAGATGTTGTCGTACCACGCCTTGGACAGCGTGCGCAGTACCAGACGCAGCGGCCTCCGAACAGCTCGCTTCTCCGAGGCACTCCTGTGTCCCCGGCCACCGGTCTTCGGATTCGTCGACCCCATCGCGCTCCTCAGCATGGTGCCCCTGGGCGTCCCGAGTGCTGACCCGTACACCACGCCAGTGTCACGACCGTCTCATTGTTCGTCGTCAGCTGCCCCGTCGGAGGGGTGGGCGGCCTCGTGAACGGTAAGCTGCGGGGGTCCTGCTCCGGATGCAGACGGCCGCTCCCGTGCGTGGTGCACCCGGAGTGGTGCGGCGCTTGTCCGCGGGATACGAAACTGACCAGGAGGGAGCGAAGATCAAGCGTGTCCGGGACGCAACCCGAACAATCAGTACGATCCGTGTTCAGTGATCCCGCACAGGCTCCCGCGCAGCCACTTCGCGCGTGGCAGCGCCGTGCCCTGGCCAAATACTTGTCGGGTCGACCGCGGGACTTCATGGCGGTGGCTACGCCGGGGGCCGGTAAGACGACCTTCGGGCTGCGTGTGGCGGCGGAGCTGCTGGCCGACCGCACCGTGGAATCGGTCACTGTGGTCACCCCCACCGAGCATCTCAAGCACCAGTGGGCGCTGGCGGCCGGTGGGGCCGGCATCCCGCTGGACTCCAACTTCAGCAACTCGGACGGCACGACCTCGAGCGACTATCGAGGCGTCGTGGTCACCTATGCCCAGGTGGCCGCTCACGAGAACCTGCACCGGTTGCGTACGGAGCGCCGCAAGACGCTGGTCGTCCTCGACGAGATCCACCACGGTGGTGACGCGAAATCGTGGGGTGACGCCATCCGCGAGGCGTTCACCCCCGCCGCACGGCGGCTGACGCTGACCGGTACGCCCTTCCGCACCGACGACTCCCCCATCCCGTTCGTCAGCTACGAGCCGGACGCCGACGGAGCACTGCGCAGCAAGGCCGACCACACCTACGGCTATGCCGAGGCGCTGCGCGACGGGGTCGTGCGACCGGTGGTCTTTCTGGCCTACTCGGGTGAGGCCCGCTGGCGCACCAGTGCGGGCGAGGAGTTCGCCGCTCGGCTGGGGGAGCCGCTCACCGCCGAACAGACGGCTCGTGCGTGGCGCACCGCGCTGGATCCGGCGGGCGAGTGGATCCCTTCGGTGCTCCAGGCGGCCGACACCCGGCTGACCCAGTTGCGCCGGGACGGTATCCGGGACGCCGGTGGTCTGGTGGTCGCCTCGGACCAGAACAACGCCCGTGCCTATGCCAAGATCCTGCACCGGATCACCGGAGTCGAACCGGTGGTCGTGGTCTCCGACGACCCGCAGGCCTCCAGCCGGATCGCCGAGTTCGCCGAGTCCGACGATCGATGGATGATCGCGGTGCGGATGGTCAGCGAGGGGGTGGACGTCCCGCGGCTGGCGGTCGGGGTCTACGCCACGAGCGCCTCGACGCCGTTGTTCTTCGCCCAGCTCGTGGGTCGTTTCGTGCGTGCCAGGCGTTCGGGGGAGACGGCGAGCATCTTCCTGCCCAGCGTCCCGGTGCTGCTGGAGCTGGCCAGTCAGCTGGAGGCGGATCGTGATCACGTGCTGGGCAAGCCGCACCGTGAGAAGGAGGGCTGGGACGACGAGTTGTTGGCTGAGGCCAACCGGGAGCGTGACGAACCCGGCGAGGAGGAGAAGGCCTACACCTCGTTGGGCGCCGATGCCGAGCTGGACCAGGTGATCTACGACGGTTCCTCGTTCGGGACCGCCGCGTTCGCCACCACCGAGGACGAACAGGATTACCTGGGGCTGCCAGGCCTGCTCGAACCGGACCAGGTCCGTGCACTGCTACAGCAGCGTCAGCAGCAGCAGATCCAGGAGGTGGACCAGCGGGAAACGGCTGACAAGGCCGCGAAGGCCACGGAGCAGTCCACTCGGCAGGAGCCCCGCCAGCAGCAGCCCGAGGGCGTGCAGGAGCGTCTGAAGGGCTTGCGCAAGGAACTCAACAACCTCGTCTCCCTGCACCACTACCGGACGAAGAAGCCGCACGGGGCGATCCACAACGAGCTGCGCAAGACTTGTGGTGGCCCGCCCACAGCGATGGCCACGATCGAACAGATCGAGGAACGCATCGCCACGCTGCGCTCTTGGTAACCGGGCCCGGCCAGATAAAAGTTCCCCCGCGGAGGACCCGAAGGCCTTCCGCGGGGGAACGAATCACGATCGCCTCAGAACTCGACCTGCTCGTCTTCCTGCAGCTCGGCTTCCATGTCGTTCAGGCTCGACTTGAACTCGCGGGCGTGGTGTCCGCAGAACAGCAGCTCTCCGCCAGACGGAAGAACGGCACGAAGTTTCGCAGCGGCCCCGCAGCGGTCGCAGCGGTCGGCGGCGGTCAGCTCGGGGCGGGTGAGCGTGTCAGGCATCGGAATCTCCCTCCGTCCCGGCGCCGGACTTCTCCGGCGCCTCGATCCTGCTGCGACCACCGGGTCCCTTCTGTTTGGGTCGGTGTTCGCTAGCTCCACTCTTACAGACGTTTGAGCGGAAGTCAGTGTTCCAAGCAAAGTTCGCGAGGCTCGTCACTCCGTGACACCCGAACGCACCAGTGAAAGTTACTCATGGTGATCAAGTGTTGGAATAAGCCCTGTGACCAGCAAAAATGGACATTGGCTGCCCTGGTTTGAGTGGCGGGAAAGTCCCCTCGGGGCCTTTGGAGTGTCTTGAGCCACAGTTTTGAGCGGGTAGGGCCACTGGGGATTCCGCTGGAAGCGAACACCCACCGTCCAGCATTCGGGAGGAAAAAGCGAAATTCGCGCGAGCGGGTACAGCGGGACGCTGCGGGCACGGGGTCACGCACGCGCGAAGGCCGCCACGACGGCGGTGGCGGCCTTCGCGCGTGCGTGTCGGAGCCCTTCAGTCCAGGTAGTCGCGCAACACCTGCGAGCGGGAGGGGTGACGCAGCTTCGACATCGTCTTGGACTCGATCTGGCGAATCCGCTCACGGGTGACGCCGTAGACCTGCCCGATCTCGTCGAGGGTGCGCGGCTGGCCGTCGGTGAGGCCGAAGCGCAGTCGCACCACGCCGGCCTCGCGCTCGGACAGCGTCTGCAGGACCGACTGCAACTGGTCCTGCAGCAGGGTGAACGACACCGCGTCCACGGCGACCACGGCTTCGGAGTCCTCGATGAAGTCACCGAGCTGGCTGTCGCCCTCGTCGCCGATGGTCTGATCCAGTGAGATGGGCTCCCGAGCGTACTGCTGGATCTCCAGCACCTTCTCCGGAGTGATGTCCATCTCCTTGGCGAGTTCCTCGGGAGTGGGCTCGCGGCCCAGGTCCTGCAGCAACTCACGTTGGATCCGGCCAAGCTTGTTGATCACCTCGACCATGTGGACCGGGATCCGGATGGTCCGGGCCTGGTCGGCCATGGCGCGGGTGATGGCCTGGCGGATCCACCAAGTGGCGTAGGTGGAGAACTTGTAGCCCTTGGTGTAGTCGAACTTCTCCACGGCCCGGATGAGGCCGAGGTTGCCCTCCTGGATCAGGTCCAGGAAAGCCATACCGCGTCCGGTGTAGCGCTTGGCGAGGCTGACGACCAGGCGCAGGTTGGCTTCGAGCAGATGGCTCTTCGCGCGTTCGCCGTCACGCACGATCCAGCGCAGGTCGCGCCGCATCTGCAGGGGAGGCTTCTCGTCGGCTTCCTCGGCTTGGCGCAGCCGCTCGGAGGCGTAGAGCCCGGCCTCGATGCGCTTGGCGAGCTCGACCTCCTCCTCGGCGTTGAGCAGCGCGACCTTGCCGATCTGCTTGAGGTAGGCCCGGACGGAGTCGGCGGAAGCGGTCAGCTCGGCGTCCTTGCGCGCCTGCCGGAGCGCCTCCGACTCCTCCTCGTCCCATACGAAGTCGGGGTCGGCCTTGCCGTCCTCGTCCTCGGGGACGGCCGGTTCTTCGGGAATGTCCACCTCGACGCCGGCCAGGTCGCCGACATCCGCCGAGGTCAGATCGGTTTCGATGGGTTCGTCGATCTCCAGATTCTCGCCCGTGGCCTGAGCCGGGTCCGCCGATGCGTCCGTGGCGGACGAGCCTGTCTGGGACGCCGACTTCGTGCCCTTTTTCGCCGTCGACTTGGCGGCGGTCTTGCGGGTGGTCGACTTAGTGCCGCCGGAACCCTTCGACGTCCCCTTGCTGCGAGACGTCTTCGGCTTCTGAGGCTCGTCGGCGTCGGACTGCGGCGCCACCTCTTCGGGAGGGGTGGCCTTCGACGGGGCCGGCTCGGCTGAGGCACCGCCGGTGGATGCAGCGGAGCTGGAGCGTCGGGTTGCGGTTTCTGCGGCTGCCACGTACGCCCTTTCGCGACGGTCGATCAGGGCTGGCCGGGGGCGCGAAACCTCGGCCGCCAGAGGTCGGGAACAGCCCGCCATCCGAGCCTTCCGAGGCTTGCCGGGAGACCTCGAATTCGGCGGGTCGTGTTCCATTGTAACTGCGTCGAGTGAGTCTGGTTCCGCTGCAAGGGGGATTCACCCCTCGTCCGGACATCACGTGGGGGGCGTGATCAGTGCTCAATGCCCGTGGCGGCCGCCGATGCCGCCCCCACGATCCCCGCGTCGTTCTTCAGGGTCGCGGCCACCATCGGCGTGCGTGTGGCCAGCAGTGGCAACCACTCTTCAGCCTCCCTGCTCACCCCGCCCCCGGCGATGATCAGGTCCGGCCACAGGAAGCGCTCGATCCCCTGGATGTAGCGGCTGACTCGGGGAGCCCACTCGGGGTAGGAGAGCTCCAGCGCGTCCTTGACCGAGGCGGCGGCCTGGGACTCCGCGTCCTGCGAGTCGATCTCTATGTGGCCGAACTCGGTGTTCGGCACCAGCTCGCCGTTCAGGAACATCGCGCTGCCGATGCCGGTGCCGAAGGTCAGCACGACGACCAACCCGCTGCGTCCGGTGCCGGAACCGGACTGCATCTCGGCGACTCCGGCCGCGTCGGCATCGTTGAGCACGATGACGTCCTCGGTGGAACGCCCGAGTCGTTCGGCGAAGAGCCCCTGGGCGTCTGTATCGATCCAGCTCCGATCGATATTCGCTGCTGTCAGCGCGATGCCCTGCTTGATCACGCACGGCAGGGTGATGCCGATTGGGCCGTTCCACCCGAACTTCTCGACGATCTCCGCGACCGAGTCGGCGACCGCGTCCGGGGTCGAAGGCTGCGGAGTTGACAACTTCAGGCGCTCTTCGGTCAACAGACCTTCGTCCGTGTCGACCGGACACCCCTTGATGCCGGACCCCCCGATGTCAATGCCGAAACCGCGGGCAGTGCTCATGCCTGATCCTTCCTATTCGATTCAGGACGAGGTGTGCAGACCTTAACCGCGCTGTGGTGCGATGTGTTCGTGGGATTGGTAAACGAGTACGACGTCCGGGAGTTGCGCACGGTCGCGGTGCGGATCGCGGGCCTGGCGGCCGAACTTGCCAGCACTTTACGCGAGGAGGTGACCGCTCGGGGCGACGTCGATACGAAAAGCACGGAGACCGACGTGGTCACCGCCGCCGACCGGGCGGCGGAGCGCCTGATCCGTGACGAGCTGGCCGAGCTGCGCCCGAACGAACCGGTGCTGGGGGAGGAGGAAGGCGGCGACACCTCCCTGAGCGGTCTGAGGTGGGTCGTCGACCCGATCGACGGCACCGTCAACTACCTCTACGGCTACCCGTGGTTCTCGGTCTCGATCGCGGCCCAGGTGGACGGGGTTTCCGTGGCGGGTGCCGTGGTGGAGCCCTGCTCCGGCCGTGTCTGGAGCGCGGCACTGGGCCAGGGCGCGGATCTCGATGGGAAACCACTACACGTAAGCGCTTCCGAACGACTGGATCTGGCGCTGATCGGTACCGGATTCAGCTACGATCAAGAGCGGCGTAACGCCCAGGCGGGCGCCGTGGCCCGGTTGGTGGGTGAGATTCGTGACATTCGCCGCGGGGGAGTGGCTTCGCTCGACCTGTGCGCGGTGGCCGCGGGGTGGCTGGACGGTTATTACGAGTACGGCCTGAAACGCTGGGACTGGGCCGCGGGTTCACTGATCGCCCAAGAAGCGGGCGCCCTGGTACGCCTGCCGGAGTCCGGGACGGACGACGGGCTCGGGGACGAGGCGATCCTCTGCGTGACACCCCGCATCGCCGACGATCTCGCCACGGCGTTGAAGCGCTCCGGTGCCACCGAGGTCTGAGTGCCGGGCAGGGAGGTCCCTCAGCAGTGAACGTCGCGTGCCCGTGACAGCATCTCGTCGCTGATCCGCGGGGCTTGGCTCACTTGCCGGGCCCCGCCCTGCCCGTGCTTGGCGTCCCAGTTCTGCAGCTTCTGCAGGATTCGCTTGGCTTCCTGAGTGCTCTTGATGCCGTCGAACTCCGAGCCGAGGGCCAGACTGACCGTCGCGTCACCGCGCTGGTCGCGAACGAGCTGGGCGCACGGGACGATCAGGCTCAGCGTGCGGGCTGCCCGCGCCCCTGATTCACCGAAGCGAATCTGACCGTGGCAGTTCAGGTTGTAGGCGGTGTAGACGGGATCGTTGTCGGGTTCGCCGCCCTTGCCGAAGCCGAGATTGGTCAACTCCTGACTGATCAGGGTCGCCTGGTTCACCTCGCCGTTGCTGTTGAGCACCCGGACCCCGACGTCCTGCGGTGGGATGGGGGCGGTGTCGTTCAGGCCGTCCCGGGGCAGCATCCTGCCGACCGGAGTGGCAACCGGCCCGTCCGTCGGAGCTGGTACCGGCGCCGGGCTCTGCTGCGCCGAACTGGTCGGGATGTTGCACCGAGTGGCCACCTCGGTGGTCTCGGTGCTTTCGAAGACCCTGGTCCACGCGAAGCCCGAGAGCACGATGAGTGCCGCGAGCAGCATGATCGCCGGCACCGGCCGCCGCCGCCTGTACCGCGGCTTCCGCTGCCCTTGCCTTGTCCTCGCGGTGGACACGTCCTGCCATCCTCCCCTGGTCGATGCCGTGTTCGCCCGATGCACGGGGTTCACCCGGTACACGGGTACTCGAAGATCAGCCTAGGCGCTCAGTGGAAGCCGTGTGAGTCCGGAAGGGGGTTGTATCGGAGTTGTTGTCCGATCGAGTCGAAACGCTTCGCGCGCCGCTGCTATCGGACCACGGGAACCCTTCACGGGCAACCGCTCGCCGGTTCGTGGCGATGGCGAGCGGCGTAGGTGAAGTGCATACCACACATACGGGTGACCTGATGCGTAATCCGAGTCGTGATGGGCTACCCTCTCGGCGCTTGAGGGTGTGACGGCCGGTGCGAGTCGCTCGTTTCGGGGGCACTTGGGGCGCAGCTGGGCGAGACCTCCGTCACGCGGCCCCACGGGCACAAATCCGGGCGCTGGATCGTTATCCAGCGGCACACCATTGCAATCTCCACAAACGCAGGGGTGAAACACGATGGCGACCGACTACGACGCTCCACGGCGCAATGACTCCGAGGAGCTCGCCGAGGACTCGCTGGAGGAGCTGAAGGCCAAGCGCAACGACGCGCAGTCCGGCGTCGTCGACGCCGATGAGTCGGAGATGGCCGAGAACTTCGAGCTGCCGGGCGCTGACCTGTCCGGCGAGGAGATGACCGTCAAGGTCCTGCCGAAGCAGGCCGACGAGTTCACTTGCTCGAAATGCTTCCTCGTGCATCACCGCAGCCGCCTCGCGGAGGAGCGTGGCGGTCAGCTGGTCTGCCGCGATTGCGCGGCGTGAAGTCGACGGCGTGAGACCGGACCGGACGTGTACCCCAACGTGGCCGTCCGGTCCGGTTTTCGTTTTCCGAGCCGTTCTCAGCGCGTGCGCAGGAGTGCGGCCAATTCCCGCGGGTGACGTGTGCTGACGACCCAGTAAGGAGTGGGGTCGTTCGCGTCGTCGAGCCACACGCGCACCGCCGTCGGAGCCCACGGACGGTGCACGACGAAAGCCGTCGGGTCGAGTTCGGGGCCCAGCGCTCGCTGCTTCTCCGAAGCTCGCACGATCTCGGCGTCTTCGATGAACCTGCGAGGCAGGCGCGCGTCACCGGCCCGTAGCTCTTCTTCGGTGACTTCCACCGTGGTGCGGCTCAGCCAGAACAGGACGGCCACGGCCAGGGGGATCAGCACCACGTAGGGCAGCCACGCTCGGACACCGGGGTACCCCAGGTGCACCTCGGCGCCCAGCAGCACGGCCGCGGCCACCGGCAGCGGCCACATCCACCAGGAAGCATAGAGGCGCTCTCGGAAGAGCGGACGCCGTTCGGACTCCGCCGACCCGGCAGTGGGGCTCACCCGTTCGGGGGTAGCACCTTGCGAACCGGCTACTTCTGAACTCTCCGACACGTTTTCAGGGTAGTCTCGCCGTCCGTGCCATGTGTGAAGGTCCTGCTGACCCGTACCGATCCCGATGTTCCCGTGCCCTCGTATGCTCATCCCGGTGACGCTGGTGTCGATCTGGTGACGACCCGTGACGTGGAGCTCGGCCCGGGAGAACGTGCCCTGGTGGGTACGGGGGTGGCGGTGGCGTTGCCCGACGGCTACGCCGGATTCGTGCACCCCCGCTCGGGGCTGGCTGCTCGTACCGGACTGAGCGTGGTCAACGCGCCGGGGACGGTCGACTCCGGGTACCGGGGCGAGATCAAGGTGTGTCTGGTCAATCACGATCGCACCACTGCGGTGTCGTTGTGTCGTGGTGACCGGATCGCGCAGCTGGTCTTCCAGCGGGTCGAACACGTGGTTTTCGACGAGGTGGACGAGGTGGGGGGGCTGCCGGAAACACGGCGGGGCGCCGGTGGCTATGGATCAACCGGTGGACACGAATCGCTGACGGCGTCGGAGCTGTCCGGCGCCGAGCAGGAAACGGAGGTCTGAGCTCATGTTCGGATGGGGTCGTCGTCGAGGGCGGCAGACGGAGTCGGACGAGGCCGAGATGTCCGCCGACGACGGCGGGCACACCGATGAGGAGATAGCCGGTCCCTACGACGAGGCCGAAGCTCCCGACGACGGGATGGAGCGGCTTGACCTGGGCTCGGTGCGGTTCCCGGTTCCGGAGGGGGGCCAGTTGCAAGTGGAGGTCGATCCCTCCGGCCCGGTGCGCGCCGTACACGTACTCACCGAGCTCGGTCGACTTACCGTGAGCGCGTTCGCCGCTCCCAAGACGGGGGAGTTGTGGCAGGAGGTCCGCAAGGAGCTCGTCGAGCAACTGCGTTCGGACGGAGCGAGAGTGAACGTGCGCGAGGGGGAGTGGGGTCCCGAACTCGAGGCCGACACCTCCAAGGCCGCGTTGCGCTTCGTGGGAGTGGACGGGCCGCGCTGGTTGCTGCGCGGCGTCGCCGCGGCACCGGCGGACAACATCGAAGCTTGTACCAAGATGCTGTACTCGTTGGTGGAGGAGACGGTGGTGGTGCGCGGTGACGAACCGATGCCGGTGCGCACTCCGTTGCCGATCGAGCTCCCCGACGAGATCGCCCAGCACATCCAGCAGGCCCAGGAGCAGGACGAACAGGCCTGAACGTCGGCGTGAGCGCGAAGAGAACACGATCGTGGGATTGAGGCCCGGATTCGCGCCGGGGTGGCGCTCAGGGCCGCCCAGCGGGCTACGCTGGATCGCGGACGGGCTGGGAGTCGGCCCCCGAAGCGCACGGGAGCGCCAGATGAACAACACCGGAGGTGGTTATCTACGCCGCCTCGTACGTCGCCTCACCAGCGATGTCGGTGAACTCGACGCCGACGACCTCTCCGAGAGGTCGCAGGCGTTCGGTGCGCAGCACGCGTGTGACTGCCAGTGCGGCCAGGAGGCCGTGGTGCTGGGACGGTTGCGCAGTGTGGGGCAGGCCCCCAAGGCATCGGCGCCGACGTTGGAGGCCGAGCTGTTCGACGGTACCGACGGGGTGACTCTGGTGTGGTTGGGACGGCGCCGTATCACCGGCATCGAACCGGGCCGCACTGTCAAGGCTCGTGGTCGGATCGCGGTGCGCGACGGTCACAAGGTTCTTTACAACCCCTACTACGAGTTGCAGAACACCGCATGAGCGACAATGGATCATCGGAATACCGCGATCGGGCACCCGACCTGGTCGGCGGTTCCGAGACGCGGCCGGACGGGGACTCTCAGGAGACCCCGACGACCCAGGGACGAGGAGCACGCCATCGCGTGGCCGGCACCGACCCCGAACGAACCCTGCTGGAGCAGATGGGTGGTGTCAGTGGCCTCGCCTATTCCTCCGTGCCGATCGTCGTGTTCGTGCTGGTGAACTCGTTGCTGGGCATGATGCCGGCGATCTGGACCGCGGTCGGGGTGGCCGTGACCATCATGGTCGTGCGCATCGTCCGCAAGGAGGCGGTGCAGCCGGCGATCTCCGGAGTGCTCGGTGTGGTGATCTGCTCCTTCATCGCCTACCGCACCGGTGACGCCAAGGGGTTCTTCCTGCTGGGGATCTGGACCAGTCTCGTCTACGGTGGGGCGTTCCTGCTGTCCGTCCTGGCGCGTTGGCCGCTCGTCGGCGTCGCCTGGTCCGCGCTGAACGGGTTGGGCTTCTCGTGGCGTCACCAGCGTCGAGCACTGATTGGTTACGACGTGGCCACCTTGTCGTGGACCGCGGTCTTCGCCGCCAAGTTCGTGGTCCAGCAGTGGTTGTACGTCGCCGACGCGACCGGCTGGCTCGCCTTCGCGCGAATCGCGATGGGGTACCCGTTGACCGGTGTGGCATTGCTGGTGACGGTCTGGGCGGTGCGCCGCGCTTCCAGGATCGCCGAGGAAGCGGAGGCGGCCTCGGAGAGCGAGACCAGGCAGGACGACGCTTCCATACGATCGAACCCCTCGATGGGGTGAAGCTCGCCGGAGGAGCATGCGGCGGGAACACGCGTGGGACCTCCACCTCGTCGTCGACCGGTCAGGTCGCTTTCCCGCCGTGGACGACTGCCCGGATCTCCTGTTCGACGTCCTCGGTGGTCACGAACAGCATCTCGTCGCCGATTTCGAGGGGATCGTCGGGCTGCGGGACGATGACGCGTCCGCCACGCAGGATCGTGACCAGGGCGGCGTCGGTGGGCAGGGCGAGATCACGCACTCGGGACCCGGCCAGCGGAGTGTCCTGGGGCAGCGTCACCTCGACCAGGTTGGCCTGCCCCTGCCGCAGGGTCATCAAACGGACCAGGTCACCGACGCTGACCGCTTCCTCCACCATCGCCGCGAGCATTCGCGGGGTGGACACGGCCACGTCCACCCCCCACGCATCGGTGAACAACCACTCATTGCGGGGGTCGTTGACCCTGGCCGCGACCCGGCGTACCGCGAACTCGGTCTTGGTCAGCAGCGACACGACTAGGTTGACCTTGTCGTCGCCGGTGGCGGCGATCACCACGTCGCAGCGTTCGATGCCCGCGTCCTCGAGGGAGGACAGTTCGCAGGCATCGGCCAGCACCCACTCCGCGCCGGGAATGTTGCTGGGCTGGTGGTTCTGACGGCTGCGTTCGATCAGCATGACCTCGTGGTCGCCGTCGAGAAGTTCGCGCGCGATGGACTGACCGACAGCACCGGCGCCGGCGATCGCGATGCGCATCTACTCGCTCTCCTCGGGGGCTCGTTGGGCGACAGCGGTGACCTCTGTGATGCTGCCGGACAGCGCCGCGACATAGACCGTGTCGTCGGCTTGTACGACCGTGGTGCCGTCGGGGAACACTCCCCGGCCGAATCGCATGATGAACGCCACGCGGGTGCCGGTCGCCCTTTCCAGGGCGGACACGTGGTGCCCCACCCAGTCTTCGTGCAGCGGCAGTTGCAGCACCGCGACCGACCCCGAGGGTTCACGCCATTCGGTGGCGACCCCTTCGGGTAGCAGCATCCTCAGGAACCGGTCGGTGGTCCAGGGCACGGTGGCCACCGTGGGGATGCCCAGTCGCTCGTACACCTCGGCGCGCTTGGCGTCGTAGATCCTGGCCACGACCTGGTCGACGCCGAAGGTCTCGCGGGCGACCCTGGCAGCGATGATGTTGGAGTTGTCTCCGCTGGAGACGGCGGCGAACGCCTGTGCCCGCTCGATGCCCGCTTCTACCAGCACCTCGCGGTCGAAACCGTTGCCGTTGATCCGTTGCCCGTGGAACTGTCTGCTCAGTCGCAGGAACGCCTGGGTGTCCTTGTCCACCACGGCCACGGTGTGATCGAGCCGCTGTAGCGCCGCTGCGAGGGAGGCTCCCACCCGCCCGCAGCCCAAGATCACCACGTGCACGACCTGTTCTCCTCATCGCGGGATGTCGACCGGTTCCGCCAACGGCGGTCCGGTAGCTGTGACGGTACTCGACGCAGGGAAGCGCGACCGCGCTCACGAGATCAAGACCGATATGTCGTACCCGCGGACCGGCCTGTGGCGGGTCGCGGGCTGATGCACCGTATCGGGTGACGCGGGGGTTGTGGCAGGGGGTTGCGGTAGGAGGTTGGAAACGGGTTGTGACGTGAACGGGAGCCGATGCCAGCCGTCCTACGAAGTGGTGAGCGCAGCCCTTACGCTCTGGGCGTGTCCAAGCTCGCGATCGCGACGAAACGCCTGCTGGTGGGGCGGCCTTTCCGCAGTGACCGGTTATCTCACACCCTGCTGCCGAAGCGGCTCGCCCTGCCGGTTTTCGCCTCGGACCCCATGTCCAGCGTGGCCTACGCCCCCGAGGAAATCCTGCTGACGCTGTCGGTGGCCGGGGTGTCCGCCTACGCGGTCGGCCCGTGGATCGGGCTCGTGGTCGTGCTGGTGATGTTCGCCGTGGTGGCTTCCTACCGGCAGAACGTCCGTGCTTACCCCTCCGGTGGAGGGGACTACGAAGTCGCGACGGTCAACCACGGTCCCCGGTGGGGACTGGTGGTCGGGAGTGCCCTGCTGGTCGACTACGTGCTGACGGTGGCCGTGTCGATCTCCTCCGCAGCGGCCAACATCGGCTCGGTGGTGCCGTTCGTGGGCACTCACAAGGTCGCCTTCGCCGTGCTCGCGATCGTGGTCCTGACCGCGTTGAACCTGCGCGGTATCCGGGAGTCCGGAACACTGTTCGCCATTCCGACCTATGCTTTCGTGGTCGGTGTTCTCGGGTTGATCGCCGTCGGGCTGTTCCGCGCGTTCGTGCTGGGCGAGGAGTTGCGCGCGGAGAGTGCCGGGTTCGAGCTGAAGACCGAGCAGGCCCACATGGTCGGCGTCGGATTCGTTTTTCTGGTGCTGCGGGCGTTCTCGTCGGGCAGCGCCGCGCTGACCGGTGTGGAGGCCATCAGCAACGGAGTGCCCGCCTTCCGCAAGCCCAAGTCGCGCAACGCCGCCACGACCCTGCTGGGAATGGGACTGCTCGCGGTGACGATGTTCATGGGCCTGTTGACGCTGGCGGGGATGACCGGCGCCGTGATCGCCGAGGAACCGCAGCACCAGCTGGTCGGAGCACCCGCCGGGTACGAGCAGAAGACCTTGATCGCCCAACTTGCCGGGGCGGTCTTCGGGGGTTTCTCCCCGGCGATCTACTACCTGATGTTTTTCACCGGCCTGATCCTGGTGCTGGCGGCCAACACCGCGTTCAACGGTTTTCCGGTGCTGGGTTCGATCCTCGCCCAGGACCGCTACCTGCCTCGCCAGCTGCACACTCGTGGAGACCGCCTGGCGTTCTCCAACGGGATCCTGTTCCTGGCCGGTTTCGCGATCGTGCTCGTGCTGGCCTTCGAAGCTCAGGTCACCAGCCTGATTCAGCTCTACATCGTCGGGGTGTTCGTCTCCTTCGTGCTGAGCCAGAGCGGCATGATCCGGCACTGGAACAGGCTGCTGCGCACCGAGACCGACCCGCCCGCCCGGAAGCGAATGCGCCGCGCGCAGACGATCAATTCGTTCGGGCTGTTCATGACGTCGACCGTGCTGGTGATCGTGCTGATCACCAAGTTCGCCAACGGCGCCTGGATCGCCATCGCCGCGATGGGCGGGATCTACCTGCTGATGACCGCCATCCGCAGGCATTACGACCGGGTCTCCCAGGAGCTGCAGAAGTACGACGAGCCCGCCGTCCTTCCTTCGCGCAACTACGCGATCGTGCTGGTCTCCCAGGTGCACCTGCCGACCCTGCGGGCGCTGGCCTACGCCAGGGCCACCCGCCCCGACACCCTGGAGGCGATCACGGTCAACGTCGACGAGGGGGACACGCGGGCGCTGAGGAAGGCCTGGGACGCCGAGAACCCGCCCGTTCCGCTCAAGGTCATCGAGTCGCCCTACCGGGAGATCACGCGTCCCGTGGTCGAGTACGTCAAGCGGACCCGCAGGGAGAGCCCGCGTGACGTGGTGACGGTGTTCATTCCGGAGTACGTCGTCGGGCACTGGTGGGAACAACTGCTGCACAATCAAAGTGCACTACGTCTGAAGAGCCGGCTGCTGTTCGAACCCGGTGTCATGGTGACCAGCGTGCCCTGGCAGCTGGAATCCTCGGCCCGGGCGAAGTCGCGCACTCCGGTGCCCAGGCGTTCCGTGCGCTGGGGGGCGGATCAACAGGAGAAGGGCAACGGTAAACGGTGAACGACAAGCCGGATTGGACGGGCAGTCGACTGGAGGTCGAGGTCGGCTCTGCCGCCCACGGCGGCCACTGCGTGGCGCGTCACGAGGGACGGGTGGTGTTCGTCCGCCATGCCCTGCCGGGGGAGACCGTGGTGGTGGAAATCACCGAGGACAAGGGCGGCGGTTTCTGCCGGGGTGACGCCGTGGAGGTACGTTCCGCCGCGGCCGGGCGAGTGACTCCTCCGTGTCCGCTGGCCGATCCCGCCAGAGGCACTCGCCGCTGTGGTGGGTGTGATTGGCAGCACGCCGACGGTGAGACGCAACTTGAGCTGAAGTCCTCGGTGGTCACGGAGCAACTGCGTCGTATCGCGGGCATCGACCATCCCGTCGAGGTGCGCGCGCTCCCGGGTGGACTGCTGCGCTGGCGTAGTCGTGCTCGGACGGCCGTGGACGGCGAAGGCAGACCGGGTTTCCGGGTGCATCGCAGCCACGAGGTGATTCCCATCACGGATTGCCCCATCACGATGGAAGCGGCGGTCGGTGCTGTGACCTCGCGGGACTGGTCGCCCGATTCCGAGGTGGAAGTCACGCAGGACGTCGACGACGAAGTGCACGTGACGGCGCACACGCGTGACCCGCGCCGGGGTCGTGTCAAGCGGGCTTCCCAACGCGTGCAGGGCGGGGAGTTCGCTCGCGAGGAGGCGGTGGGGCGTTCCTGGAACGTGTCGGCACACGGGTTCTGGCAGGTGCACCCCGCCGCGGCCGACGCTTTCGCCGCCACCGTGGCCAGGATGGCCGCGACACCTTTCGGTGGTACCGCCTGGGACCTCTACGCGGGTGTCGGCTTGTTCGCCTCGGTGCTGGCCGAGCAGGTCGGTCCCGCCGGCGCGGTGCTCGCGGTGGAATCGGCTCGCAGCGCGGTGCGCGACGCCACGGCGAACCTGAGCGACCTGCCGCAGGTCGGTTTCCGGTCGGGGCCGGTCGAGAAGGTCCTCGGAGGAAGAGATCTCGGTGCGGCCGATCCCGACGTGGTCGTGCTCGACCCGCCGCGCAAGGGCGCCGGTCGCGAGGTCGTCGAAGCGATCTCGGCGCGGCGCCCGACGAGGATCGTGCACGTGGCCTGCGATCCGGCGGCACTGGCGCGGGACGTGGGGCTGTTCGTGGAACAGGGCTACCGGCTCGGGGAGATCGAGGCCTTCGACGCCTTCCCGATGACTCACCACGTCGAGAGCCTGGCTCTGCTGGAGAGGGACGTTGACTACGCCGAGTGATGTTGCGTACTACAGCAGGACTGAGATCCTCGGTGGGTGACCGTGGCGTGGCGGACCGGACCTTGTCGGGTATGGCGCGGACGGCTCCGTAGACTGGCGGGGGCCGCATGGTGGCCGGCCGGTCGATACGAAGAACATGCGAGCGAACCCGAGTAGTCCGGTACTACGAGCGAGGTGGAGCGGTGACGCTGCTGGAGTCCGTGCATGACCCGGCCGATGTCCAGTCCCTGGAGCACGGTGAGCTGGTCGAGCTGGCGGCCGAGATCAGAACCTTCCTCATCGAGAAGGTCTCCCGCACGGGTGGCCACCTGGGGCCGAACCTGGGGGCCGTGGAGCTGACCCTGGCAGTGCATCGGACGTTCGACTCCCCGCGGGACGCCGTGGTCTTCGACACCGGGCACCAAGCCTACGTGCACAAGATCATCACGGGCCGTCGGGAAGGGTTCGACCGACTGCGCAAGCGTGGCGGGCTGTCGGGGTACCCCTCACGCGCGGAGAGCGAGCACGACTTCGTCGAGAACAGCCACGCCTCGACATCGCTGTCCTACGCCGACGGGCTCGCCCGCGCGTTCCAACTCGGTGGGCGTGACCAGCACGCGGTGGCGGTCGTGGGTGACGGTGCCCTGACCGGCGGGATGTGCTGGGAGGCGCTGAACAACATCGCCGCCGACCAGGAACGGCCGCTGGTGATCGTGGTCAACGACAACGGTCGTTCGTACGCACCGACCATCGGCGGACTGGCCGAGCACCTGGCCTCGCTGCGACTGCGTCCCGGCTACGAGCGTGCCCTGGAGAACGGTCGCCGCACCGTGCGTAACCTCCCCGTCGTCGGCAGGCCGCTCTACACCGGCCTGCACGCCGCCAAGAGCGGGATCAAGGACGCGCTGAGCCCGCAGGTGATGTTCTCCGATCTCGGCATCAAGTACCTGGGGCCGGTGGACGGTCACGACATGCGTGCGCTGGAGTACGCACTGACGATGGCCAAGACCTTCGGCGGCCCGGTGATCGTGCACGCGGTCACTCAGAAGGGCAACGGCTTCGCCCCGGCGGAGAACCACGAGGCCGACCAGATGCACCAGGTGAAGGTGATCGACCCGCAGACCGGTGTTCCGGCCGCCCCCGCACCGCGGAGCTGGACCAATGTCTTCTCCGAGGAACTGGTACGCATCGGGGGCGAGCGTGACGACGTCGTGGCCGTCACGGCGGCCATGCTCGGCCCCACCGAGCTCGACAAGTTCGCCGAGGCCTATCCACAGCGCTGTTTCGACGTGGGCATCGCCGAACAGCACGCGATGACTTCGGCCGCCGGTATGGCCATGGGCGGGTTGCACCCCGTCTTCGCGGTGTACTCCACTTTCCTCAACCGCGCTTTCGATCAGCTGTTGATGGACGTGGCGCTGCATTGCCAACCGGTGACGGTGACCCTGGACCGCTCCGGTGTCACCGGCGACGACGGCCCCAGCCACAACGGCATGTGGGACCTGTCGATCCTCGGGGTGGTGCCGGGGATCCGCGTCGCGGCGCCGCGCGATGCCGGGACGTTGCGCGAGGAGCTGCGCGAGGCCGTCGCGGTCGACGACGGCCCCACCGTGGTGCGTTTCTCGAAGGGTTCGGTCATCGACGAGGTTCCGGCGTTGGAACGCGTCGGTGGTGTTGACGTGCTGCGGCGTCCGGCCTCCGAGGAGGACCGTGACGTGCTGCTGGTCGCGATCGGCGCCTTCGGCGAGCTCGCCGTGGCTGCCGCGGAACGGCTCGCGGACCAGGGCATCGGGGTCACCGTGGTGGATCCGCGCTGGGTGCTTCCGGTGCCGCGGGTGGTGCTGGACATGGCCGCCGAACACCGCCACGTCGTGACGCTGGAGGACTGCGGTCGCCACGGTGGCTTCGGTTCGGCATTGGCCGCGGAGTTGCGCGACGCCGACATCGATGTCGCCCTGCGCGACCTGGCGATCCCGAATCGTTTCCCGGAGCACGCTTCGCGTGGCGAGGTGCTGGCGGAGCTGGGCCTGACCGAGCAGGGTGTCGCCCGACGCGTGACCGAGTGGGTGTCCGACCGCCTCGGTGGGTCGCTCGACGAGACCGACGCCCACGTGGCCACGGGCGGGGAACCGCCGCACGATGAATGAGCAAGCCATGCCCCGGCCCCTCACGAGGGGCCGGATTGTGGCACGGTGAACGTGTGCGGATCCTTGTTGTGGAGGACGAGCAGCCGTTGGCGGATGCGGTCGCACGAGGGCTGCGCAAGGCGGGTATGGCCGTCGACGTCGCTTACGACGGTGCGAGCGGCCAGGAGAAGGCTTCGATCACCCGCTACGACGTCATCGTGCTCGATCGGGACCTGCCGGAACTCTCCGGTGACCAACTGTGCCGGGAAGTGGTCGAGTCGGGGGAACTCACTCGAGTGATCATGCTTACCGCCAGCGGTACCGTCCAGGACCGCGTGGAAGGGCTGTCGCTGGGTGCCGACGACTACCTCGCCAAGCCGTTCGCGTTCGACGAGTTGACCGCTCGGGTGCGGGCCCTGGGCAGGCGTTCCACTCCCGCCGTTCCGCCGCTGCTCACCGCTCGTGGTCTCACGCTGGACTCGGCCAGGCGTCGAGTGTGCCGCCGTGGTGGCGAGGTCGAGTTGACCCGCAAGGAGTTCGGCGTCCTGGAGGTGCTGCTCGCCGCCGAGGGCGCGGTGGTCAGTTCCGAGGAGCTGTTGGAACGGGTGTGGGACGAATACGCCGATCCGTTCACCACGACCGTGCGGGTCACCGTGATGACACTGCGCAAGAAACTGGGGGAGCCGAGCTTGATCGAGACGATGGTCGGCTCCGGCTACCGAGTCCCCACGGCCGGGCGGGGGACCGACTCCGGCACCGCGAGTGCGGACTGAGCCGTGGTGCGGGGGCGTGCGGCCCTGAGGGCGCTGTCCGCGTCCGCGCGCCCTGCCGTGCGCAGGGGGCCGGGATTGCGGCTGAGGCTGACCCTGCTCGCCACCGGGCTGGTCGCCATCGTGAGTGCGCTGCTGTTGTGGCTGGGATGGTTGCTGGTCGGCAATGTCGTGAGCGCGGTTCCTCGACTGCCGGGGGAGACCACGGTCCGGGTGGACGGCGTGCCGGTCCCGACGCACCAGTTGGGTGCGGTGTTGCGGGAATCGGCACGAGAACAGGTGTTGGTGGTCGGCGGATCCGCCTTCGTGACCGTCGTCGTGGCGGCAGCCGTACTCGCCTGGACCGTGACCGGCCGGGTGCTGAGTCCGCTGCACGAGGTCACCGAGTACGCCCGCCGACTGTCGGTCGAGTCGCTCGGGGAACGTATCGGTCTGGAGGGGCCGCGCGACGAGGTGGCCGAACTC
Organism: Halosaccharopolyspora lacisalsi; assembly: GCF_014137975.1. Taxonomy (GTDB): domain Bacteria; phylum Actinomycetota; class Actinomycetes; order Mycobacteriales; family Pseudonocardiaceae; genus Halosaccharopolyspora; species Halosaccharopolyspora lacisalsi. The sequence continues at coordinate 156,102 of NZ_JACGWZ010000004.1, forward strand.
GCCGACACCTTCGACGCGATGCTCGATCGTCTTCAGTCCGCCTTCGAATCACAGCGACGCTTCGTTGCCAATGCCAGTCATGAACTGCGCACCCCGCTGTCGGTGATCCGTACCGAACTGGACGTGACGCTGTCCGATCCGGACGCCGACGCCGCCGAGCTGCGCCGGATGGCGGGAGTGGTCCGGGAAGCCACCACCAAGTCGGAGCGATTGGTGGAGTCGTTGCTACTGCTGGCCAGGACGGAGGGAGCGGAGCTGGCGGTGCGCGAGCCGGTCGATCTCACCGATCTCGTGCACCGTGCGCTCTCCGCCGTCTCCGGGGAGACGCGGGAACGCGGATTGAGCGTGCACCGTTGTGCCGAGCCGACCTTCGCCGTGGGAGATCCGGCCCTCCTGGAGCGGGTGGTGGGCAATCTGGTGGAAAACGCGGTCCGGCACAACGTCGACGACGGCTGGATCGAGATCACCACGCATGGTGGTCCCCGGTGGGCACTGCTGCACGTGGTGGCTTCGGGCGCGGAAGTGGCTCCGGACCGAGCCGAGGCGTTGTTCGAGCCGTTCCGCCGGGCGGGGGTACCGCGCACGATGCGCACCGGTGCCGGTCTGGGCTTGTCCATCGTGCGGGCGGCGGTACTGGCTCACGGCGGTCGAGTCCGGGCCGAACCGGTGTCCGGTGGCGGACTGGCGGTGACCGTCGAGCTTCCCGTCGCACCGTGACCGGTGTGCGGGCCGGCATGCCTCCGCTCACTCGTGGGGAGAGTCCCGTCAGGACGCGAGGACGCTGGAAAACTGCCACGGGTCGGTGGTGTGCGCATCGTCGTGGGAAACCGTGAGCGAGTCCGTACCGGTGTTGTGCGGGGTCCAGCCGGTGGCCACGGAGGGGCGTTCGCCCAGGTAGGGGTTCGCCGCCGCCAGCACTTCGTCGCGCTCCGGTGTGCGGAAAGCCCGCGTCGGTTCGGCGAGCATCGTGGTGGCGACGTCGGTGAGAGCCTGCTTGGTCAGGTGACTCACCAGGCCCGGGTTGGTTCCGTGCTCCACGACCGCCGTGGGCCCCGGGGAGCGAGTTTCTCGTGCCAGCTCGTAGAGCCGCGTGTGACGGTGGTAGGTGGTTCGTTCGATCGGGGAGTGGAGCCGTCCCCGTTGGAGGACCACGTCTCGATCGGGGTGCCGGACGTAGCGTGCTCCCGTGGCCAGCTTCTCGGGATGTGTTCCCGTAGCTCGGCCATGTCCATGACGGTGAGGTCACGGAAGTCCGGCTTCGGGGACGCAGCAGCGGCGGCTGTAGACAACGGGAGACGGCACCACAGTCGAGGATCAGGATCCGGCCTTCGAAGTCGGCCTGCCAGTCAGCGTCCGTGATCCGAGGTGTACGGGTTCGACACCGGCCCCGGTGCCACCCCTGCGCCGTCGTCGTTGTCCGGAGATCCACAGTCGCAGGGCGACGATGTCCAGCTCGACGGGCACGTTACCGGTGGTGACGATGCGGGGCCGTCACCGAGCTTGGCCGTGGTCTCGGGAACGTAGTGGCCGTCCTCCAGCCGGTAGGCGGCGACCTCCACGGGGCCGCGCCGATCCTGGGTCACGCTCCAGAGGTGGGAAATCCTCGCGTGCGCGCAGGACTCGAACTCGCGCTGCTGCTCCGACCACGTGTTGTCCGGGGACCAGATCTCGCCGAACAGCAGGACGTTGGCGGTTCGGAGGAGGGGCCGATCGGAGGAGTGTCGAGCCCGGCGAAGTCGGGGCCCCCGCGGTGCGGTTCGCGGTGCTGATCTCCACCCCGACACCGCCGAGCGCGTAGAGATCGGTGCGGGCGAGTTCGTGCTGAACTAGCGTGGTCACCGGTCCCCACTTCTGCTCTGTGCTCGTTCTCGTCATGCCATGAGGCAGCTCACATCGGCCGCCGACATGCGAAACGGGGCCCGGACGAACACGTCCGGGCCCCGTTTCGACGGCTCGATTCAGTCGGTGGGCACGCTGGCCACGCCCGGCTGCAGGAACCGCTTGCCGTTGACCTGCTCGGAGTAGCCGGCCCGGTCCAGGTACGGGGTGATGCCGCCGAGCCAGAACGGCCAGCCGGCACCGAGGATCATGCCCAGGTCGAGGTCCTGGGCCTCCATGACCACGCCCTCGTCGAGCATGATCCGGGCCTCCTCGGCCAGCGCCCGCAGCGACCGCTCGCGGACCTGCTCCTCGGTCGAGGGCCGGTCACCTTGCTTCCACAGCTCGGCGACCTCCGGATCGAGGACCTGGTTGCCCTGGTCGTCGGTCCGCCACACACCCGTCTTGCCCGCCTCGACGAAGCGCTGCAGGTTCTCGCTGAGGCCGAAGCGCTGCGGGTAGGCGGCGTGCATAGTCTCGTTGACGTGCTGGGCGATGGCCGGGCCGACGAGCTCCAACAACACCATCGGGCTCATCGGCAGCCCGAGGGGGTTCAGGGCGCGGTCGGCGACCTCGAACGGCGTTCCCTCGTCGACGGAGGCGATGACCTCGCCGAGGAATCGGGTCAGCAGCCGGTTGACCACGAAGGCCGGAGCGTCGGAGACGAGCACGCAGGACTTCTTCAGCTGCTTTCCGACCGAGAACGCCGTGGCCAGCGAGGCGTCGTCGGTGGACGTGCCACGTACCACCTCCAGCAGCGGCAGTACCGCCACGGGGTTGAAGAAGTGGAAACCCACGACCCGCTCGGGGTGCTCCAGCGTCGAGGCCATCTCCGAGACCGACAGCGAGGAGGTGTTGGTGGCCAGGATCGCCTCCGGCGAGACGTACCGCTCCAGCTCACCGAAGACCTGCTGCTTGATCGACATCTTCTCGAAGACGGCCTCGAGGATGAAGTCCGCGTCGGCGAAGGCCTGCTTGTCCAGCGATCCGGAGACCAGGGACTTGAGCTTGTTGACCTCGTCGCCGGTGATCCGGCCCTTCCCGGCGAGCTTGTCGATCTCGCCGTGGACGTAGGCCACTCCCTTGTCGATGCGCTCCTGGTCGATGTCGGTGAGCACGACGGGGACCTGGAGGCGGCGCAGGAACAGCAACGCGAGCTGACCGGCCATGAGTCCGGCACCGACCACGCCGACCTTGTTGACCTGCCGGGCCAACGACTTGTCCGGGGCACCGGCCGGTTTCTTGGCCCGCTTCTGGGTCAGGTCGAAGGAGTACAGGCCCGCCCGCAGCTCGTCGGACATCAGCGCGTTCGTCAGGGACTCGGTCTCGGCCGCGTACCCGGCGTCGAGATCGTCGTTGCGCGCCATCTCGATCAGCTCGACGGCCCGGCTCACGGCGGGGGAGGCACCGTGGGTCTTGGCCTCGACGATGTCCCTGGCCCTGTTGACGGCGTCGTCCCACGCCTGGCCGCGGTCGATGGTCGGTCGCTGCACCCGAACCTCACCGGACAGCACGCGAGCCGCCCAGCGCAGCGACTCCTCGAGGAAGTCCGGGGAGTCCAGCTCGACGTCGAAGATGCCCATTCCGGTGGCCTTGCCCGGGTCGAGCATCTTGTTCTGGTTGAGCGAGTTCTCCAGGATGACCGTGACGGCGCCGTCCGCGCCGATCAGGTTCGGCAGCAGCTGGGTACCTCCCCATCCGGGGAACAGTCCGAGGAAGCACTCGGGGAAGGCGATCGCGCCGGCGTTGGAGGCCACGGTGCGGTAGTGGCAGGACAACGCCAGCTCCAGGCCGCCACCGAGCGCGGCACCGTTGACCAGCGCGAAGGTCGGGATGGTCGACTCGGTCAGGCGACGGAACACCTCGTGGCCCGCCCTGGCGACATGGTGGGCCTGCTCGCGCTCACGGATCTCACCGATGCCGTCCAGGTCCGCGCCGACGGCGAACACGAAGGGCTTTCCGGTGACCGTGATGGCGGTGGGTTCCGCGGCGAAGGCCTCGTCGAGAGCCGCGTCCAGGCTCGCCAGGCCCGCGGGACCGAAGGTCGAGGGGCGGGTGTGGTCGTGACCGTTGTCGACGGTGACCAGGGCGATCCGACCGTCCACACCCGGAACCTCGATCAGGCGGGTGAACGCTCGGGTGACGACCTCGTTCGGAAAGACCGCCGCGGAGTTCTGCTGCGTGCTCACTGCGTACCCCCCTTGTGGGCTCCCCCGGTGTAGTGCGGGTTCTCCCAGATCACCGTGCCGCCCATGCCGAAGCCGACGCACATGGTGGTGATGCCGTAGCGGACATCGGGATTGTCGGCGAAGTGGCGGGAGAGCTGGCTCATCAGACGGACGCCGGAGGAAGCCAGCGGGTGCCCGCAGGCGATCGCACCGCCCCACGGGTTGACCCGATCGTCGTCCTCGGCGATGCCGAAGTGGTCCAGGAAGGCCAGCACCTGGACCGCGAAGGCTTCGTTGATCTCGAACAGTCCGATGTCGTCGATGGACAACCCGGCCCGCTCCAGGGCCTTCTCGGTGGCCGGGATCGGCCCGGTTCCCATGACCTCCGGCTCCACTCCCGCGAAGGAGTAGCCGACCAGGCGCATCCCCACGGGCAGGCCGAGCTCGGCGGCGGTGTCCTCGGCGGCGAGGAGGCAGCCTGTGGCACCGTCGTTGAGTCCGGCGGCGTTACCGGGCGTGACCCGGCCGTGCGGACGGAACGGCGTCTTGAGTCCTTGCAGGCTCTCGACCGTGGTCTCCGGACGGGGCGGTTCGTCGGCGGTGGCCAGTCCCCAGCCCTGCTCGGCGGAACGGATGGCCACCGGTGCCAGGTCCGCGGCGATCCTGCCCGCCTTGGCGGCCGCGCCGAAGCGCTGCTGGCTCAGGGCGGCGTAGGCGTCGGCGCGCTGCTTGCTGATCTCGGGATAGCGGTCGTGCAGGTTCTCGGCGGTGGAGCCCATCACCATCGCCGAGGAGTCGACGATCTTGTCCGAGACGAATCGGGGGTTGGGGTCCGCCCCCTCGCCCATCGGGTGATGCCCCATGTGCTCGACGCCGCCGGCGATGGTGATGTCCTGGGCGCCGAAGGCGATCCCGCCCGCGGTCGTGGTCACCGCCGTCATCGCTCCCGCGCACATGCGGTCGATGGCGAAGCCGGGGACGGATTTGGGCAGGCCGGCCAGCAGTGATGCCGTCCGTCCGATGGTCATTCCCTGGTCGCCGGTCTGGGTGGTCGCCGCGATGGCGACCTCGTCGACGCGCTCGGCGGGCATCTCGGGATGGCGTCGCAACAGCTCCCGGATGACCTTGACGATCATGTCGTCCGCGCGTGTCTCGGCGTACATGCCTTTCGGTCCGGCCTTGCCGAACGGCGTGCGGACGCCGTCGACGAAGACCACGTTCCGCAGGGCACGTGGTGCGCTGGTGTCGGCGGGTGCCGACGCAGGTGCGGCCACGGCGTACTCCTTGTCGGTGTGGTGTCAGCCTCGGCCGCGGGCGAGGAGGCCACGCCGCTACCGGCCGGTAATGTCGACTCTAGCGCTTATTACCGGCCGGTAACCAATCGGCCCCGCAGTCGGTCCCTCGGTCGGCGTGATCCGTGGTGGTGTCAGGACACTCGCAGGGCGTCAACGATGGCCTCGGCGGTGAGAGCGAGTTGCCACTCACGGGCACCGCCGGACCGGAGCGTCTCGGTGACGGACTCCACCGTCGGATCCTCCGGAGGTTGCCAGCAGAGGCGACGTACCAGGTCGGGTAGCAGCAGGTTCTCGGCCGGCAGCCGGTTCGCTTCGGCGATCCTGGTGAGCGTGTCCCGCACCGCCGTCAGTCGGGTGGCGGCCGCGGGGTCGCGCTCGGCCCAGCGATTCGCCGGCGGTGGCCCTTCCTGGGGAGGTGAGGGGTCGGGAAGCTCGCCCTTGGGCAGTTGCGCCGCCGTACGCAGCGCGTTCATCCACACGCCCGATCGGCGACGCTGCTGCTTACCGCCGAAGACCGGCAGCGCGGTGAGTTCGGCCTCGTTCCGGGGAGTCGACCGGGCCGCCTGCACGATCGAGCTGTCCGGCAGCACCCGGCCGGGAGCGATGTCGCGCTCGCGTGCCAGCTTGTCCCGGGCCTGCCAGAGAGCCCGAACGGCCGCGAGCTGCCTGGGGCTGCGTACGCGGTGAATCCCCGAAGTGCGGCGCCAGGGTTCGGCGCGTGGTGCCGGGGGTGGCGCGGTGCGGATCGCCTCGAACTCCTCGTGTGCCCAGGAGAGCTTGCCCTGCCCGTCCAGCTCGGTTCGAAGCAGCGCGCGCAGCTCGAGCAGCAGCTCCACGTCCAGCGCGGCGTAGACCAGCCACTCCCGTGGCAGCGGACGGCGTGACCAGTCGGCCGCGCCGTGGCCCTTCTCGAGCTGGTAGGACAGCGTTCGCTCCACCAGCGCACCCAGCGAAACCCGGTCGAATCCGGCGAGTCGGGCGGCCAACTCGGTGTCGAACAGCCGGGCGGGGTGCAGGTCGAGCTCAGCCAGGCACGGCAGGTCCTGGGAGGCCGCGTGCAGGACCCATTCGGTCTCCGAGAGCGCTGTCACCAGCGGGGCGAGTTCGCCCCCGAGCGCGATCGGGTCGACCAGGACGGTCCCCGCACCTTCCCTGCGTAGTTGCACCAGGTAGGCACGTTGTGAGTACCGGTAGCCCGAAGCGCGCTCGGTGTCGATGGCGACCGGACCTCGCCCCGCCGCCAGCGTGTCGGCAACGGCGTGCAGCGTTTCCGGATCCTCGGTCACCGGTGGGGTGCCACCGGCGGGCTCGGTCAGCGGTACGGGGTCACAACGGGCGGTCCCGGCGGACTCAGAATGAGCAGCTTCCACGAGTATCAGACGATACGTGGTGCGCCGTGCTCATGGCCTGGGCCGGCCATGTCCGTCGGGTACCGACCGAACGTGACGACGATTACTCGTTCATCGGATCACCCCGGCTCGCATGGCCAAGGCCACCATCTGTGCCCGGTCGCCTGTACCCAGCTTGCGGCCGATCCGCGACAGGTGGCTCTTCACCGTGAGCGCGGACAGGTTCAGTGCCTCGCCGATCTCCTTGTTGGATCGACCGTCGGCCACCAGCTGGAGCACTTCGACTTCGCGCCCGGACAGTTCCCGTGGCGTGTTGTCGGTCCCCGGTACTCGCGTGCCCGCGGCCAGCACGGGGGCCACGCTGGGATCTGCGTAGACACCGCCGTCGAGAACGCGGCGCACCCCGTCGGTGACCACCATCGGAGAGGCCGACTTCAGCAGATACGCCTGTGCGCCTGCCTGGAAGGCGGCCCGGACCGCGTAGGGGTCATCGGACGAAGCGAGCACCACGATCCGCGGCCAGCCTTGGGTGCGGAGTTCGGTAACCAGATCTATACCGGTTCCGTCGGGGAGCCCGAGATCGAGAATGGCGAGGTCGCACGGGCCGGTCGCCAGAGCACGAGCTCTGGCTTCGGCCATGGATGCGGCCTCGTGCACCGTGCCGGCTCCCATCTGCAGCAGACGGGAGGAGATGGCCTCCCGAAGCAGCGGATGGTCGTCCACCACGAGCACCGTGAACAGCTCTTCCCGCGGGTGCGGGACCATGTTGGCCGGCAACGCGCCGGCAGGCGTGGTACGAGCGGCCTGAGCTAAGCCGACGGCAGCCACGTCACTACCTCCCTGGAGTCGGTCGTGCCCCCCGACCGGCACCGGGACTTTCGTCCAATCAGCCGCGCCACTGATCGACCGAAAGTGGTGTCGTCAGGAAGTAGCCTAACCGTCCGAGCGGGCTGATGGGACGATCAATCGGGTATGTATCCAATCGAGTTGCCGGAAAACCATGATCAATTAACCCCTTTGGGGGTTATTGCTGAATCCTGTTAACGCCGAAGCGTGTTCATGCGACAAACAGGGTTTGAGCTTGGTGAAAAGGTTGTGCATTCAACCAAAGGGGAGCGGTGTCGACCGTCCGCGGCTCGTCGTCTTCAGCCCCGCTGGGGCCCCTCGCCCGAGCGGGGAGCGAGGATCGACACCCCCACCGGAGGCAGTCCGGCGGCGCTGGCCATCAGGTCGTGGAAGGCCATCGAGTGTGGCTCGAGGTGTGCGTCGAGAGGGGTCCACGAGCCACGCATCTCGAGATCGTGGCTACGCTCCGGGCCGGCGATGTCGCCGAAGCGCGCCGAGGAGGTCAGCGTGACCGTCCCGCCGAGGGCCGTGTACGGGGCGCCCGACTTCTGGAGCGCTTCGGTCAGCCACGACCATCCGACGGCGGGCAGCATCGGGTCGGCGGCCAACTCGGGATCGAGTTCGACCTGCAGGTAGACGACCAGTCGCCACACCCCGTCCCAGTTCTCCTGACCGTTCGGATCGTGCAGCAGGATCAGTCGCGCCGTAGCCAGCTCTCCCGCGGGACCGTTGGCCTCTGCGGCCAGCGCGTGCGTCCACGGGGCCAACCGCCTGGGCGCGTCGACCTCGCCGACTTCGATCTCCGGTCGCGGGTCTGGCGACGTCAAAGCGGCCACTGCCTGCTGGAACACCTCGGGCACCACCGACATCTCCGTCACGGGGAGCAACTGTAGGCGTCTTGGTGCGGAGGGTGTCGGAGCCACGCCGTGTGATCATGGCACGAAGCGGTGAAGCCCTGACCGCACCGTCTGTCGTGGCGTGCGAGGATAGCCCGGCCGGAGCCTGCGACCTCGGTGACTGTTCCTCCACTGCGACCGACCGGAAGCCCGTGAAGATGACCAATACCCCCTCCGTCCCGGCGCGCCGGGACCTCGACGAAACTCCCCTGCTCGTCGCCGCGCGGGGAGGTGTTCCCGAACACACGCCGGTCTGGTTCATGCGTCAGGCGGGACGCTCGCTGCCCGAGTACCGCAAGGCCCGCGAGGGCACCTCGATGCTGCAGGCCTGCTTGACGCCGGAACTCGTGTGCGAGATCACCGCGCAGCCCGTGCGCCGTCACGGCGTCGACGCGGCGATCCTGTTCAGCGACATCGTGCTGCCGTTGTACGCGGCCGGAGTGGGACTGGACATCGTCCCCGGTACAGGTCCGGTCGTGGCCGAGCCGGTGCGTGAGCCCGCCGACGTGGCGGCCCTGCCGCGACTGACCCCGGAACAGGTGGAGCCGGTCGGTCGAGCCGTGACGATGCTGTTGAGCGAGCTCGGCCGCACTCCGCTGATCGGTTTCGCCGGGGCACCGTTCACGCTGGCCTCCTACTTGATCGAAGGCGGGCCGAGTCGTAACCACGAGCGCACCAAGGCCCTGATGCACTCCGACCCGGACACCTGGCACGCGCTGCTGGAGAAGCTGGCCGAGACGACACTGACGTTCCTGCGCGCGCAACTGGCCGCCGGCGTGGATGCCGTGCAGTTGTTCGACTCGTGGGCGGGTGCGTTGTCCCTGCGGGACTACCGCGAGTTCGTGCTCCCGCACAGCCGGCGGATCTTCGAGGGCGTTGCCGCCAGCGCCGAAGGAGTTCCGCGTATTCACTTCGGTGTCGGTACCGGTGAGCTGCTCGGCGCGATGACTTCGGCGGAAGCCGACGTGGTCGGGGTCGACTGGCGGGTCCCGCTCGATGCCGCGGCACACCGGGTGCGCGGATCGGGAACGCGGGAACCCGTGCTGCAGGGCAACCTCGACCCGGCGGTCCTGTTCGCCGGGAACGACGCCGTCGAGCGGGAAGTGCGTCGCATTCTCGACGAAGGCAGGCAGACCGGCGGACACATCTTCAACCTCGGTCACGGTGTACTTCCCGAGACCGATCCGGACGTGCTCACCCGGGTCGTCGAGCTCGTCCACACGGCGAGCCGGCGCCGGTGATGGCCGGGGCCAGGGTTGCCGTCGTCGGGGGCGGTGTGGCGGGATTGACCGCCGCGCACCGACTGCGGCGGGAACTGGGGCCGGAGGCCGACATCGTCGTGCTCGACCAGGCCGACCGACTAGGCGGCAAGCTCCGGACGGTGGAGCTGGCCGGGTGTGGCTACGACCTCGGGGCCGAGGCCTTCCTCGCCCGTCGTCCGGAAGTGCCACGGCTGGCCGCGGAACTCGGCCTGACCGACGAGCTCGTGAATCCGAGTTCGGCATCGGCCGCGCTCCGAGCCGGTGGTGCTCGGACCCGGTTGCCCGCCGAAGCGGTCATGGGGATTCCGGCCTCGGCCGAGTCGGCCCGCCACGTGCTGTCGGAAGCCGGTGTGCGAGCGATGCACGCCGAGTCCGCTCTGGAACCGTTGCGCATGGAGGGCGCCGACGTCTCGGTGGGACGGTTGCTCCGCGAGCGGGTGGGCGACGAAGTCGTCGAGCGCCTCGTCGAGCCGCTGCTCGGCGGAGTCTACGCGGGTACTGCCGATGCGCTGGGGTTGCGAGCCACGGTTCCCTCGTTGGCCGCGGCGCTGGACGCCGGCGCCGAGTCGATCACCGCGGCCGTGCGGGCCGCGCTTCCGACACCGGCTCCCGACCAGCAGAGCAAGCCGCCCGTTTTCGGGGCTTTCCGCTCCGGATACCGGACACTGATCGACCGACTCTCCGAGCGGAGCTCGGCGCGGGTGCGGCTGGGTCTGCCGGTGCGATCCCTGGAACGCTCGGACGGGGGCTGGCGGCTGCGGGTCGGCTCCGCGACGGGTGCCGAACTTCTCGACGTGGATGCCGTGGTGCTGGCGGTGCCCGCCCCCTCGGCCCGGCGCCTGCTGTCCGACGTGGTGCCCGCGGCGGCGGAGGGGATGGGGACGGTCGAGCTCGCCTCCACGGTGGTGGTGGGCATGGCCCTGCCTCCGGGAACGGAGCTGCCCGACGCGTCGGGCGTGCTGGTGGCCCGGGGAGAGACCCACTCCGACGGAACACCGTTCACGGCGAAGGCGTTCACGCTCTCCGACCGCAAGTGGCCGCACCTGCGCGGCAGCGGTGGAGAGGTGCTGCTCCGCGCTTCCGTCGGGCGCGGTGATGCCGCCGAGCTGCGCGTGGACGACGACGAGCTGCTTCGTCGGGTGCGTGCCGACCTCGCGGAGCTCACCGGTGTTCGAGCGGAGCCGGTGGACACCGCCGTGGCTCGCTGGGGAGGTGGACTGCCGCAGTACGGTGTCGGTCATCTCGACACCGTCGCCGGGATCGAGGAGGCCGTGGCGGGGGTGCCCGGTCTCGCCCTGGCCGGTGCGACCCTGCACGGTGTGGGAGTGCCCGCCTGCGTGGCCACTGGGGAGGCGGCAGCGACGGAAATCACCGACCACCTGTTGGCGCGGGGGCCGGTTCGTGGTGGGAAACTGGGAGCATGGCGCGCCTGAACTACTCCGAGCTCAACGACACCATCCGCTACACCATGTGGTCGGTCTTCCGGATCGAGCCGGGCATGCTGCCCGAGGAGCGGGACAAGGCCGCACAGCAGACGCAGGAGTACCTGGACGGTCTCGCGGACTCCGACGTGGTGGTGCGCGGTGTCTACGACGTCTCCGGCCTGCGTGCCGACGCCGACTTCATGATCTGGTGGCACTGCTCCGAGATCGAGACCCTCCAGGACGCCTACACGGGCTTCCGGCGGACGACTCCGCTGGGACAGGCTTCCGAGCCGGTGTGGAGCAACGTGGCCGTGCACCGGCCCGCGGAATTCAACAAGAGCCACGTTCCGGCCTTCCTCGCGGGCGAGGAGCCGAAGGACTACGTGTGCGTCTACCCGTTCGTGCGCTCCTACGAGTGGTACCTGCTGCCGGACGAGGAACGGCGCGCGATGCTCGCCGGTCACGGCAAGGAGGCCCGGGACTACCCGGACGTTCGGGCGAACACGGTTCCCGCCTTCGCACTCGGCGACTACGAGTGGATCCTGGCCTTCGAGGCGGACGAGCTGCACCGGATCGTCGATCTGATGCGGCACCTGCGGGGAACCGAGGCTCGCAGGCACACGCGTTGGGAGACGCCGTTCTACACCGGTCACCGCCTAGATGTCGCCGCCCTCGTCGCGAAGCTGCCCTGAGCCGAGCGGATCCCCGAAGGTGCGCTTTTCGGGCGCTAATGCGCTGCCGGTGCGCTACAGGCGTGGTCTCGCGACGATTCAGATCCGGGAAATACCGGAGGAGGACTACGAGCAGCTCCGCGGGGATGCTCGTGCCCAGGGCAAGTCGCTGCAGGCGTACATGCGTGATGCGGCTATGGAGAGCGGCTTTTGTCGCCAAAGCCGACGTCATGGCCACGGTGCGCGAGGTAGCCAGAAGCACCGGGTCCGGAGTGTCCGTCGACTCCGTGCTGGAGGCCGAGGACGCGGGTCGTCGATGACCGAAGTCGCGGTTATCGACAGCTCGGCTGTTGTCTTCGCCTGCACGGATCCTTCGGAGGGGCGGAGCCCTTCTCCGTGCGCTTGTCACGGACTGAGTGCCGAGCTCCGCACCTGATCGATGCGGAAGTGGGCAATGTGATGCGTGAGCAGCTGCGCGCGGGCCTTGTCACCGAGGAAGCGGCGGCTTCGGCCCTGCGCACGACCAGGTACATGGTGGATCAACGTTACTCACATGGTGGTCCGCTGTCGGATGCGGCGTGGCGACTGCGTGGGGCGATCACGTCCTACGATGCCCTGTACGGGGCGCTGGCCGAGACGCTGAGCGTTCCGCTGCTGATGACGGACAAGCGCCTGGCCGGGGCGCCGGGACTTCCCCGTGAGGTCGAAGTCGTGGCCTGAACCCCGCGCTCACTCGGCGGGGACGAGCCTCAGTGCCACCGAGTTGATGCAGTAACGCTGGTCGGTGGGGGTGTCGTAGCCCTCGCCGGAGAAGACGTGGCCGAGGTGACTGTGGCAGTTCGCGCACAGCACCTCAGTGCGGACCATCCCCATGCCGCGGTCCTCGCGCACGATCACCGCGTCGGAGTCGCGGGGGTCGTAGAACGACGGCCAGCCGCAGTGGGAGGCGAACTTGGTCTCACTGCGGAACAGTTCCGTTCCGCAGGCCCGGCACTCGTAGGAGCCGACGGTGTTCTCGTTGACGTAGGCACCGCTGAACGGGGGCTCGGTGGCGCCCTGGCGCAGCACCGCGTACTCCTCGGTGCCGAGCTGTTCCTTCCACTGCTGTTCGGACTTCGCGACCCGCGTGGATCCTGCTGCCGGTTCCATGCCTCCACACTAATACTTCGGTGCGGTGCCGCGTCGAAGCCGTCAGCCGAAGAAGACCGTCAGCATGAAGCCGAGAGCGTTCCATATCGTGAGCGCGACCCCGATGAGGATCAGCGTGACCACGCTGACCGCGAGCAACCGCCGCCCGCCACCGGTTCGGTTGGCGCTCTGCGCGAACTCCCCGACTCCCTGGAGCATCCCCTCGACGGTGGCCCTGGACTGGGACCGTTCCATCCGGTCCAGGTGAGCGGCGAACGCCTGGACCTCGGGGTCGTGCGGGTCGAGGCCGATCATGTCGTCGGCGAACCGGCCGGTCGGTCCTTCCGGCTCCTCGTCGTCCCGGCCGTGCTGTGCCATATGCTCACGATAAACCCGTTCGACCGGGTCATGCTCTCTCGACGGTGCGGTTCACCAAAGGAGGAGCGGTTCGACCACACGCTGAGTGACGCAACCCACCAATCATGTGGTCTGTCCGACATCTCGTCGGGGTGCATATCCCCTGACTGGCGGTATCACGTCGGACACCGCACGCAGCATTATCGGTGTCGCCGGTTTTCACTCGTTCCGGGAGGCTGCGATGGTTCGCACTGAGGACAAGCCCGCCGAGACCGCCCAGCTGGGCGGTTGCAACTGCTGTGGTAGCTGCACTGGACCTTCGTGCGGATGTTGCTCCAGTTGCTGAACTGATGGGCGGTGTCCGGGGGAGCCCCGGGCACCGCCCGTTTTCTGGTCGTGTTCAGGCCGGGCAGACCGTGTCCGCCGCCGGGACGGCGCCGTGGACGAGGAATCGGCTGACGTTACCGGTCACGCATCGCGATCGTCCGATCGCTCCGTGGCCGCTGCCTTGCCAGGTGATGGTGACCCCCGCTGCCAGCTGGGAGGCCATGCTCCGGGTGCCCTCGGCAGGGGTGAAGGGGTCGTGGGCCGTGGCGATGACCGGAACCGGGGGAAGGCTCGGGTCGCTTGGCGCCGGTACTGGTTGCCGCGGTAGCGGCCACAGCGAGCAGCGGATCAGTTGCTGGGCGAACACTCCGCCGAACAGCGGGTACCGGTCGTTCCAGGTCGCGGCGATTTCGGTGCTCCGCTGCGGTGGCAGCCTGAGCGCGGTGTCGTTGCACCGGGTGATCATCCTCGAGTCGAGGCCGGCCGGACCGTGTGTGTCGCCGCTGACGAGTGGCGCGATCATCTCGGCGATACCGCCGCCGTCGCCGTGCAGGGCTTTGTCCAGGGCGTGCACCAGCCGTGGCCACCTACTCGGGTCGGCGAGCCCGTGCAGGGTCGCTCGGACGATTTCACCCGCCGTTACCGGTGAACCCGGCCCGGGCAGGGGAGCACCGCGGCTGCGTTCGACGAGCTCGTCGAGGGATCGGCGCGGATCGGGGCCCAGCGGGCAGGGAGCGTTTTCCGCGCACGCCGCCGCGAAGGCGTCGAAGGTGCTTTCCGCGTTCTCCGCCCGCTGTCGCGTTCTCCGCAGCGCGTCCAGCGACGGATCGGGGGCGCCGTCGAGGACCATGCGTCCCACCGAGTCCGGGTAGCGCTCGGAGTACGTGGTCAACACGCGGGAACCTCCACCCCGGCCGATGGCGTGCAGCTTGGGCACGCCCAGCTCGATGCGCAGTTCCTCGAGATCGGAGGCGGCGCGCCAGGTGTCGTAGGCCTGGGCGCGCCCGCTGAGCTCCAGCAGGCACTCCTGGCTGGCGGAGCGGACAGAGTTCAGCAGGCGGTCGATTTGTTCGCGGCGGTCGGCGCGGGGATCGAATCCGACGATGGCCGCGCGGTCGGCGGGCGGTGCGCACTCGACGGGTTCGGACCTCCCGAGTCCCCGACGGTCCACACCGATGATCTTGAACGTGCTCAGCACCTCGGGAGGAAGGCGCAGGGCCCATCGAGCCGCCAGCGTGGTACCGGTTTCGCCCCGGAGACCGTCGACCACCACGAGCGGAACCGAACCGGTACCGACCGACAGCAGCGATATCCGGGCGGTTCCACCGCCGCTCGGATTGGGCGGGCTCAGGCTGGTGAGCAGCCGCGAGCAGGAGAAGGTCAGCTCCGGCGGGACGGGGGCCGCCAATTCGGCGCTGGTTCGTTCGGTGCAGTCCCTCCAGCTCAGCGCGTCATCGGCGGTGGGACCGAGCGGGGGGGTCGGAGCGGGCTTCGGTGCGGGTGGCTCGGAGGGTACTTGCTGCTCGGCACCCCGGTACGCCACGGCGGGGCGGTCGGAAGGCCCCGCGGAGCAGGCCGCGACGGTCAGCAGCACCAGGGGCAGCAGCAAGGCACCGACTCGGTGTGTGATGCGCGGCACGGATACTCCTCGTCGCGGTGGATGACTGGGTGGAGGTGCTTTCGGCAGTCGTGTGCGCCGACCGGGGAATCAGCATCGCATGATCGGCGTGAGTCCGTGGTGAGGGTGCGGGAATGGCCGGTTCGGCGAATCGCGGTTGCGAGTAGCGTGCTCGGCGGCCGTGGTCGGACGGATACGAGCGTCGATCGATCGGCGCCGTCGTACGGAGAGGAGCACCGAAGACAGTGGCTCAGGTAGATCGGGCATCGTCGGACGAGCGGGGATGGAACCGCTTCGCGGTCAGCGCGTTCGGTTCGGTGCCCCCACCGATGCTGGTGGTGCTGGGAATCATCAGCCTCCAGGTCGGTGCCGCCTTCGCCAAGCAGATCTTCGCCCTGGCGGGAGCCAGCGGGATGGTCACCCTGCGACTGGCCTTCGCGACCCTGGTGCTGCTGCTCGTCTGGCGGCCGTCCCTGCGCATGAATCGCCGGACGGCACTGGTGGTGCTCGGTTACGGTGTCGTGCTCGGCGGCATGAACATGAGTCTTTACCAGGCACTGGAGCGGATTCCGCTCGGTGTCGCCGTCACCATCGAGTTCCTGGGCCCGCTGTCCGTGGCGGTGCTCGGCTCGCGCCGCAAGACGGACGTGGTGTGGGCCGTGCTGGCGGGGCTGGGAGTCCTGCTGCTGTCCCAGGGCGGGGGGCAACTGGACCCGGTCGGGATCGCGTTCGCCCTGCTGGCCGCCTGCTGCTGGGCCTGCTACATCCTGATGGGCGCCAAACTCGGCGACCACACCAGTGGCGGTTCAGGTCTGGCGCTGGGAATGCTCGTCGCCACGGCCGTGGTCGTTCCCTTCGGCGTCACCGAGGCCGGTGCGGTGCTGTTGCGCCCCGAAGTGCTGGCCGTCGGACTGGTGGTCGCGCTGATGTCCTCGGTGATCCCGTACTCGTTGGAGTTGGAGGCGCTGCGACGCATTCCGCAACGGGTGTTCGGCGTCCTGATGAGCCTCGAACCGGCTGTGGCCGCCCTGGCGGGCCTGCTCGTGCTGCGGGAAGCCCTGGGAGCGGTGCAGTGGCTGGCGATCTGCTGCGTGGTGGTGGCCTCGGTCGGTGCTACTCGTAGCAGCAGGACCGAGGTCGACAGCTCCGATCGGGCCTGAGTCACTCCCGACGCTCGGGGCGGATCGCCCGCAGCAGCGTGAGCAGTGCTTGGTTCAGCGGGGTGGCGATCCCGGCGCGCTGCCCGGCTCGGACGAGAGCACCGGTGATGTGCTCGTGCTCGGTGGGCAGTCCGGCGAGGCGGTCGTAGAGCATCGACGTGCCGTTTTCCGGCGAGTAGTCGCCGGCCAGGCCCGCCAGTGTTCGCTCGGCGTCGGCTTTCGTCACCTGCGCGCCCTCGGCCCGTCCCACGGCGACGGCCTCGCTCAGCACTCCTCCGGAGAGCTCGCGGACCTCGGTGGTGCGGAACACGTCGAGGCGTCGGAGCGTCAGCGCGGTGACGGGATTGGCGGCCAGGTTGGTGAGCAGCTTGCGCCAGGTTTCGGTGTGAAAGTCCTCGACGCGTTCGAGGTCGATGTCGTCGAACAGGTCACCGAAGCGGTGTCCGAGGTCGGTGGCTTCGGTGACGAGCCTGATCCCGCTACGGCGCACGATGTTTCCCGCGCTCACGCGTTCGGCCGCCACGTACATCAGGCTTTTCAACAGCGGGAAGCGGAGCCCCAGCGAAGCGACGGACTCCCGGTGCTCGATGCCGTTCTGCGCCACGACGAGGGGCGTGTGCCCGTCGTCCAACCGGTGCAGCCAGGGTGCGGCACTCGCGGCGTCCTGGACCTTGGTGGTCAGCACCACCCAGTCCGCCCGGTCCACCTCGGCGGGGTCGGAGGCCACCGTCACCGGTACCGTGCGGTTTCCCCGCGGTGTTTCCACCCGCAGATGTTCGAACGGAGTGCGCACGCACAGCGTGACGTGATGTCCGGCAGCCTGCAGGGCTTCGGCCAGAACACCACCGACCGCTCCCGAACCGATGACGGCGATGTGCTGTGCTCCCATGCCGGGGAGACTAACCGTTCTCGATCGTGCTCAACGCACCCGTTGCCGAGGTGCTCGTTCCAGCTCGAAGCGGATCGCGGCGGGTACCGTCTCGGTCTCCAGGCTCCGGCGGAGCCGGGACAGCACCTTGCGATCGAGCTCGTCCCAGACCTGACGCACGTCGGTGCCCTCCCGCAGGGACAGCACGAGGCGCAGATGCCGGTGTCGGCCGCTTCCGGCCATACGTGCGCGGACACGGCTGACCCCGCTGAGCGAGCGGGCGTCGCCGCGAACCGCCTCGGTCAGTGCCGTGGCCGTGATCGTCGCCCCGGACGGGCCCTCGCCGAGCCGGACGTTCGGTCGGGGCTCCGGGCGCAGGATCCGCACCAGCCACCAGAGCCCGAGCACGAGCAGCACGACACCCAGCACGATCGCGCAGACGATCGTGATCGTGGAACGATCCTGGATCCACCGCACCGCCAGCGGGTCGAGCACCGGACGCCGTGCTCGGTACACGCCGAGCCATCCCGTTGCCACGACCAGCGCGAACGCCCCCGCCAGCAGTGCGAGGACTCCCAGCGCGCTCACCAGTGCACGTTCGAAACCCAGCGAGCGGCCGATCGGTGTCGAGCTCGGCCGGCCCTCGGTCGTCCTCGTGGCGGTCATCGTCGCTCCTTGGCCGGTCGCACCGAGACGGAGACTTTCGGCACGGCTGGCAGTGGCAGCTCCCGCACGGTCTCGGTCGCCAGTTCGGACAACCGGGTGTCGAGATCGCCGGTGTCGACGATCTCGGCCCTGGCCCTGACCCGTACCCGGTTGCGCCGTGCCGTCACGGACGCCTTCGCGACGTCCTCCTGCAGGCGGACCTGGTGTCCGATCAACCTCGCCAGCGATTTCGGATCGGTGGTGACCGTGACCTGGGGAGCGGGATCGTGCAACCGGATCTCTCCACGCCTCGCCCGGGCCACCAGCACCAGCAGGACCAGACCGGCCACCACCATGACCGCACCCGAGATCCGGACCGGTGTCCCGTTCCAGGCGATGCCGGCGAGGTCGGCCCGGATCGACGGCCAGGCCACCAGCAGGAAGTCGTCGTTCGGAAACGCCAGGAACCAGGCGGCCTCGGCTATGAACAGCGCTCCCACCGCGGCGAGCACCAGGCACAGCAGGGCAGCGATCAAGCGGATCAGGGCGCGCATGTTCACTCCACTCGGGGCGCTCGGGACTCGGGGACCAACGCCGAGACGGTGACCTCGATCGCGCGGACACGGCACCCGGCGATCCGTTCGAGTTCCTCGTGCACCTGTTCGCGGACGGCGCTCACCGTGCGGCCCACCGGAGACGGATAGTGCACCGCCAGGTCGAGTCGTATGCGCAGGTGCCGCTCGGAGCCGGCGAGCCGGGCACTGGCGCCGTGCTCACCGAGTCCGACCCCGGCGATGCGCCTGCGTGCGCGGACGTCGCCGGTGGCGTGGTTCGCGGCGTGCTCGGCGATCTTGCGGAGGACGGCGCGGTCGATGTCCAGGTGGCCCCGCTCGGCGGGGTCGGTCGACTCAGCCGACGTGGCCGACTCGGATGGCGCGGTGGTGTCGTGGGCCGTCTCGGTCATCGATCCTTGCCTCGCCCGAAGAGGTCACCGAGTTCCATCTCCCCGTCGAGGATTCGACCGATCACCAGACCGATCGCTCCCACGGCGAGCGTGATCAGGAAGGCGGTGAACCCGCCGACCGCCACCGCGACACCGAGGACGAGCCCAGCTATCAGACCGGTCTGCGTTGCGTTCATCGAGCTGTCCTTCCTGCGAACACCGGCACGGGTGCGGGATTCACGACACCCGTGGTGCACGTCTGTGCCGGAGATACCATGCGCGGAGCCGTTGTGCGAGACCGAACGGGCCTCGTGATCGTGTCACCACCACGATCGGTGCGTCGAAGCGATCGTGGCGTTTCGCGGGTTCTCGGCCGCGGCGTGCCCGTTCCCGTGCTCTTTGCAGTTCGGCCATCCCGGTGGCGAAGACCTCGGGGTCCCCGCCGGTGTCGGGATGGTGGGCACGAGCGAACGCCCGCACCGCCGCCGACGGAGTGGCGGCCCGGCCCGCGGTCCTGTCTTCGTCGGTCATGAGCAACTCCCGGTTTCGGTGCCGGGTTCGTTCCGCTGTTCGTCGACGACATCGCCGACGGTGACGTCCACCGGTACGGCGGCGATCGTCGTGACCCGTTCGCGCAACTCGGTGACGACGTCGGGCAGTGGATGCCGAAGGCGCAGTACCACCGCCACCTCGATCGGTTCGTCCGCTTCGCCGACGCGCACTCCCGTCACGGTGCGTCCGGGCAGGTGAGTGCTGATCGTGCCGAACTCGCCGCCGTGCAGCCGGACCACGCAGGGATGTTCCAGGACGACCTCGGCCACCCGGTCGGCCAAGTCCGCCGCCGAGTTCTCGTGATGTTGCTCCGGGGTCGTCATCGCGCGCCGCCGTTCGGAATCGGTACCGTCACGGGAGAAAGTGGGTCACTCCACGCGGGAGGAACCGGTGCCACCGTTGTCCGCCTCCTCGTCCGAGGGCAGATGAATGTCGTTGACGGCGATGTTGACCTCGGTCACCTCCAGTCCGCACATCCGCTCCACCCCCTGGATCACGTTCCGGCGAACCGCACGGGCCAGCTCGACGATGGAGGCGCCGTACTCCACGACGATGTCGAGGTCGACGGCCGCCTGCTTCTCACCGACCTCCACCTGCACTCCCGAGACGTTCGAGGTGCCGCTGCCGCCACCGGGGATACGCTCCCGGATCGCGCCGAACGCGCGGGAGACACCACCACCCATCGCGTACACCCCGGAGATCTCGCGCGTGGCGATTCCGGCGATCTTCTGCACCACCGAGGCGGAAATGGTGGTCTTGCCCTGCGAGGTGTCGTCGGCCAGGCGTGCGGGCGAGGCGCCGGTACGGGCTTCGGGGATCGCGGTGGTCTCGGTCGTGCCCTCCTGTTCCCTTGAGCGGGTCGACCCCGAATCTGTCTGCGAACTCTGAGTCATCGAGGGGTCCTCTCGTCATGGGGTGTCTCGCCGAACGAGGAGCCCGAGTTTTCGGTCACCCCGCCATTCTCCCGTAACGAAGCAGCAGCAGCGAGTCGTCGGCGTGCAGCGCGGAGAGCAGCCGCATCCGACGCGGTCGCTGCGTGCTCGTCCCCGTGGCTATCCGGTTGGCGTCACCACCGGTCAACAGTGGCGAGACGGACAGGCACAGCTCGTCGACGAGGTCGTGGTCGACGAGGTCGCCGAACAGCATCGGACCGCCTTCGCAACCGATTCGGCGCAGTCCCCTGGCCTCCAGCGCGGCCAGCACCTCGTGCAGATCCACCTCGTGCTCGCCGGCGAGCACGAGGTCGGCGCCCGCTTCGGTCAGCGCCCGGCGTCGCTCGACGGGTGCGTCGGCGCAGGTGAGCACGATCGGCGGCACCACGGTGTCGGTCAGCAGAGCGGACTCGGGGGCCAGCGAGCAGTGCCGGCTGACCACGGCGACGGGGGGTACTTCGGAGAGCCCGTGTCGACGGCGTCGGTCGGTGCGGGCCGGTTTGCGCTTGATCCCCCCGTAGCCCTCGGCGATGGCCGTACCGGCCCCGACCAGGACGACGTCGGAGAGATCCCGGATGAGGCCGAGCACGCGCCGGTCGGTGGGGCTGGAGAGTCCGCGTGAAGTGCCGTCCACCGTGCCGGCGCCGTCGAGGCTGGACACGAAGTTCACGCGCACCCAGGGGCGCTCGAGCGGACTCGGGTAGGCGTAGTACGCCTCCAGCTCCTCGTCCGCGCGGTTCCCCTCGTCCGTCGGCCAGAGCTTGTCTACCCGGGGGCTGTTCACAAGGCCATCCCAACACGCCGGTTACAGTGCTGACATGCCCACCCCGCGCCTGACCGATCGCCGCCCCGAAGTCAGTGCGGACGAGTTGGTGGATGCGCTGGCGCCACCGCCGAGGTTCGACGACGTGCGCTTCGAGAACTACGTTCCCAATCCCGACGAGCCCAGTCAGCAGGCCGCTCTCACGGCGTGCCGTGAGTTCGCGGAAAGGGTGAGATCGGCCACGGATCAGCGGGGATCGTGGTTCCGCAGCCTGTTCGGGGGCCGGAAGGCGGCCCGCTCCGACGGCAAGCCGGGCATGTACCTCGACGGTGGTTTCGGGGTCGGCAAGACGCACCTGTTGGCCTCCATCTGGCACGCCGTGCCCGGGCCGAAGTCCTACGGCACGTTCGTCGAGCTGACGAACCTGGTCGGCGTGCTCGGCTTCGCCGAGACCGTCCGCCGTCTGTCACAGCATCGGCTGTTGGCCATCGACGAGTTCGAACTCGACGACCCGGGCGACACGATGCTGGTCACGCAGCTGGTGTCCAAGCTCACCGACGCGGGCGTGTTCGTGGCGGCCACGTCGAACACGCTGCCCGGCAAGCTCGGGGAGGGACGTTTCGCGGCCGAGGACTTCCTGCGGGAGATCCACGCCATGGCGTCGCGGTTCGGCGTGGTGCGCGTGGACGGCCCGGACTACCGACACCGCGGGATGCCCGAGGCTCCGGAGCCGATGAGCGACGAGGAGCTGACCGAGGTGGCCGTCGCGACCGAGGGAGCGACGCTGGACGACTTCGACGAGCTGTGCGAGCACTTGGCGAGCTTGCACGCCTCGAAGTACGGGCGCCTCGTCGAGGGGGTCGATGCGGTGCACCTTCGCGGTGTGCACGCGGCACCGGACGAGAACGTCGCACTGCGTCTGGTGGCGCTGGCCGACCGGCTCTACGACCGGGCCGTGCCCGTCAAGACTTCCGGTGAACCGCTGTCGGCCCTGTTCACCGAGGAGATGTTGCGCGGTGGGTACCGCAAGAAGTACCTGCGGGCGATCAGCCGCCTGACGGCGCTGTCCCGCGATCTGGCCAAGTCCTGACGTGGTGGGCCGGGCGGTGTTCGTCCGGAACGCCCGGCCCACAGGCCTCGCCCGCGCCGCGAGCGAGGCGGTACTCAGCGCCCCAGCACCTCCGTGACGGCGTCGAGGCCGGTGTCGAGATCCTCCCGGCTGATGACCAGCGGTGGAGCGATCCGCAGCGTGTTGTCCTGCGTGTGCTTGCACAGCACGCCCCGCTCGGCCAGTGCCTCGCTGGCCGCTCGACCGCTCGGACCGTCCTCGGCGATGTCCACCCCGGCCCACAGGCCGCGCCCGCGAACCGCCGTCACACCGTGTCCGACGAGCGCGCCGAGACGATCGTGCATGTGAGCGCCGAGCTCGCGTGACCGGTGCGGGAAGTGGTCGTCACCGAGCAGCCGCACCACCGCGCGCCCCACCGCGCAGGCCAGCGGGTTACCGCCGAAGGTCGAGCCGTGCTCTCCCGGCCGCAGCACACCCAGCACGTCACGACTGCCGATCACGGCCGAGACCGGCAGGATGCCGCCGCCCAGCGCCTTGCCCAACGTGTAGAGGTCGGCACGGATGCCGTCGTGCGCGCTGGCCAGCAGCTCACCGGTGCGTCCGAGGCCGGACTGGATCTCGTCGGCGATCAGCAGCACCTCGTTCTCGTCGCAGGTCCGGCGCAGCTCGCGCAGGTACCCCGGTTCGGGGACGACCACGCCCGCCTCGCCCTGGACGGGTTCCACCAGGATCGCCGCGGTGCGCTCGGTGATCGCCGCCTCCACCGCCGAGGCGTCGCCGTAGTCGGTCACGGTGAAGCCCGGTGTGAAGGGACCGAACTCGGCACGTGCCTCCGAGTCGGTGGAGAAGGACACGATGGTGGTGGTGCGCCCGTGGAAGTTCGATCCGGCCACGATGATCTCGGCGCCGTCCTCGGGAACGCCCTTGACCTGGTAGGCCCACTTGCGGGCGACCTTGATGGCCGACTCGACGGCCTCGGCTCCCGAGTTCATCGGCAACACCATCTCGGTGCCCGTCAGCTCGGCGAGCTCCCGGCAGAACAGGCCCAGCTGGTCGTGGTGGAAGGCTCGGCTGGTCAGCGTGACCCGGTTGAGTTGCTCGACCGCCGCGGCCGTGAGATCGGGGTGGCGGTGACCGAAGTTCAGCGCCGAGTACCCGGCGAGAAAGTCGAGGTACTCCCGACCGTCGACATCGGTCACCCGTGATCCGAACGCCTCCGCGATCACCACCGGTAGCGGGTGGTAGTTGTGCGCGCTGTAATGCTCGTCGAGAGCGCGGAACTCACTGGCGTCGGTGGGCAGGACGTCGGCACTGGTGGGGACGGCAGTCATGCCCACAGACTATGTCGGCGAGACCATTGCTTTCAGCCGTGACATGTTGCTTTTTCCGATTGTTCGTTGCGTCGTTCAGGTGACAGGCACGGGAATCTTGTGCTCGTGTCGATCCTCCGTGGCAACGTGGGAGAACCTGAATATCCGAGCGGGAGGGTCGTCGATGACTGATCACGTCGAGTACCGGATGTACCTGGGTGCTTATACCGGCGAGGACTCGGCGGCCCACGGGATAGGGCTCGCGCATGTCGACGCCGAGGGAAGGATCGGCCACGTCGATCTCGTCGCCGACACGCCGGATCCGTCTTTCCTGGCACCGGCTCCCGACGGGTCGATGCTGTACGCCGTCAACGAGACTTCCGAGGGCAGGGTCACCGCCTTCGCGGTCCGTGCCGACGGGACCCTCCGAGAGGTCAACTCGCAACCGTCGGGGGGAGAGGGGCCGTGCCACGTGAGCGTGCATCCCTGCGGGAGGTACGTGTTCACGGCGAACTACGTTTCGGGCAACGTGGTGGTGTATCAGGTCGGCGAGGGCGGTGCGCTGCGCGAGCCCTGCCACGTCGTTCAGCACAGCGGTTCTGGGGCCGATCCCGACCGGCAGCGCGGCCCGCACGCGCACCAGATCATCGCCGACCCCGAGGGGGGTCACGTGTTGACCGTGGACCTGGGGACCGACTCGGTCCACGTCTACGGCTTCGACGCCGAGAGCGGCCATCTCGTCGACGGCCAGGAGATGTTCATGCCGCCGGGAACGGGGCCACGCCATCTGGCCTTCTCCCCGGCCGGAGACCGGCTGTACCTGCTCAGCGAGCTGGCCTCGACCATGACCGAGTTCGACTACGACGCGCGTACGGGATCGTTGCGCCGGGGCAGATCACTGTCCACACTGCCGGAGGATCACTCCGGTCCGAACCTGGCCTCCGAGGTCGTGGTCTCGCCCGACGGGCGCTACGTCTACGGTTCCAACCGCGGTCACGACAGCATCGCGGTGTTCGACTCGGGAGCCGACGGCGGCGAGTTCCGGCTGCTCGGTGTCCACCCGGCCGGAGTCGCCCTGCCCAGGCACATCAGTCTGTGCTCGCGTGGTCGCATGCTGTTCGTGGCGGGGCAGGACAGTGGGACGGTGCGGACGTTCCCACTGGGAGAGACGGGGGAGCCGGGGGAGCCTTCCGAGCCGGTGGACACGCCCACTCCGGCCTGCGTCCTCCCTATGGCTGTCGCCCAATAGTGTCTTTCTGTGTTCGAGCACTGACACGGTGCTTCCTCGGTGCTGATCGGACTGGTAGTCACTGATCCAGGTCCTTTTTCCCGAGGAGGCGTTTCCCGATGAACAGAACCCGGCTGTCAGCCTGCGTGAGTGCCGTGCTCGCGAGTGCGCTCCTGCCATTGGCGGCTCCCTCCGCCGGTGGCACCACCGAGACCCTGGAATACGTGGCGCTCGGCGACTCCTACGCCTCCGGTGTGGGGATCGGTGAGTACTACCCCGAAAGCGGTGACTGCAAGCGCAGTCCCAAGGCGTACCCCGCGCTGGCGGCCGATCGGTCCGGAGTGGACGATTTCGGCTTCGCCGCGTGCGGCGGTGCGGTGACCACGGATGTGCGGACCGAGCAGCTTGACGCGTTGAGCAGCGGTACCGACGTGGTGACCGTCTCGGTAGGTGGCAACGACGCCGGGTTCGCCTCGGTGGTGACCAGTTGCGTGATCGGCCCCGACAAGTCCTGCGACATGGCCGTGGACCAGGCGGAGACGTTCGCCACCGGACAGCTTCCCGGTCTGTTGACCGACACCTACGCGGCCATCGCCGAGGCGGCCCCGAAGGCCGAGGTGATCGCGGTCGGTTACCCCCGGTTGTTCGAGCTCGGTTCCTGCGAGACCGTGCTCAGCGAATTCGAAAGGCAGCGTCTCAACGACGCCGCCGACACCCTCGACGAGGTGATCGAACAGCAGGCCAGGGCGGCGGGTTTCGTCTTCACCGGCGTCCGTGACTCCTTCGCCGGCCACGGCGCGTGCGGCGCGCAGCCCTGGATCAACGGACTGACCAGTCCGATTTCGGAGTCCTTCCACCCGAACGCGATGGGACACGCCCGGGGATACCTGCCCGAGGTGACCGATTCGATCCGGCAGGTGGTGTCCGAACGGGATCAGAGCAGCCTGGCGTCGTAGACGCGGGGGGCGTACCGGTACAGCGCGTCCCGCATCCGTTTGGCTTGCCACCGGCGGGTCCACAACCCGCCGGTGGAGCCGACGGGGAACACCTTGGTACCCCCGTGGTAGCCACGAACGCGGTGCCACCAGGTGGATCTCGGCGCGGGGGTGCCGGCGGCGACCCAGACCGCCACGGTCTGCTTCTTGCCGCTCCCCACGAGCCCGACCCTACTGACGTGGTTCCAGGGGATCTGCCGGGACAGTCCCACCCGGG
Source organism: Halosaccharopolyspora lacisalsi (assembly GCF_014137975.1). Taxonomy (GTDB): domain Bacteria; phylum Actinomycetota; class Actinomycetes; order Mycobacteriales; family Pseudonocardiaceae; genus Halosaccharopolyspora; species Halosaccharopolyspora lacisalsi. The sequence continues at coordinate 182,003 of NZ_JACGWZ010000004.1, forward strand.
ACACGAGCAGACCGTCGCTGTTGACTTTGAGGCGCAGTCCCGGAAGCAGGGCCCGCACCAGCGACAGCACGCCACTGAGGACCAGGCACCCCACGCCGAGCAGAAAGATCACACGGGCGTTTTCCGCGATTTCGATGGCACCCCGGGACGCGTAAGCGCCGTAAGCGAGGAGGAACACCATCGCGGCGTAGGCCACCGCACCACTGCGCCTTCCCGTGCGGAAAACCGCTCCCGGATTGTCCTTGCGCACCAGCGGGGCGCCCGCCGGTTTCGAGGAGGCGGTTCGGGGGTGGGAAGGTCCGGCTGCCTCGGCCTGCCGAGGTGGCGGCGCCACCGGCGGCTCGGGAAGCACCGGATCGTAGGCGCGCGTCGGTGGTCTGGGGGACTGCGGTTCGGGAGTCGCGGGTACGACCTCGTCCATGGACTGCAGCCGTGTGGTGTTCTCGTCGATCAAAGCCGTGACCTGAGCGGGGAGCCACTGGCGGCCCTGTGGTCCGGCACCGCCGACCCGATCCAGGATCATGGTCGGCGTGGGGCGTTCGGCGGGTTTTTTGGCCAGGCAGGCGGCTACCAGGGGCCGCAGGCTCGCGGGGACGTCGCCGACCTCCGGCTCGGAGTTCACGACCCGGTAGAGCATGGCCACGGTGCCGTCTTCACCGAAGGGGCCGTGTCCCGTCGCCGCGAACACCAGGACGGCGCCGAGGGAGAACACGTCGCTGGCGGGCCCGACCTCACTGCCCTCGGTCTGTTCCGGGGAGAAGTAGCCGGGAGTGCCGAAGAACGTCCCGGTGGCCGTCATCGCGCTGGACGACATCACCCGGGAGATCCCGAAATCGATCACCCTGGGCCCGTCCGGGCCGATCAGCACGTTGGCGGGTTTGAGGTCGCGGTGCACCAGATCGGCGGCGTGTATGGCACCGAGTGCCTCGGCCAGCCCCGCGGCCAGTGCCCCGACGGTTTGCTCGGGAAGCGGCCCGTTCTCGGCCACGGCCTGGTGCAGTGTGGGCCCGGGAACGTACTCGGTGGCCAGCCAGGGCTGCTCGGCCTCCGGATCGGCGTCCACGACCGCGGCCGTCCAGAACCCGCCGACGGTCCGGGAGATCGCCGCCTCCCGGCGAAACCGTTCCCGGAACTGCGGATCCTCCGCGAGATCGGAGCGGACCACCTTGACGGCCACCGTTCGACCCCCGCGCGAACGCGCCAGGTACACCGAGCCCATCGAACCCTTGCCGAGGCGGGCGAGTAGCCGGTAGTCACCGACCCGGCTCGGTTCACCGGCGAGCAGCGGCTGCACGTCCACGTCCCTCCTGTTCGCGATGCTTGTCCGTGAGCTTACGGGCCCTTTCCCGGGGGTGCTGGAATCACCCGCCGAGGTGCCCGCCGCGACAACGGAGGGTGGGTGTTCGCGCTCCTCCCGTCAGTAATCGGTTACTCGGTTTCGTCGCGAACCCTTTCGGGGGGCCGGTGGGTTTTGTATGATCCGCATCACTCCGGAGCTGGTCGACGCCGAACGAGGGAGGTTCGCCGTGGCGGAGAGCGTGCGTTCCCACGAAGGTGATGTGCCGCTCGCCGTGAGGCTCACGGCAGTCAGTAAACGATTTCCCGGCGTGATCGCCGTCTCCGAAGTAGATCTCGGTGTCGCCGCGGGCGAAGTCCACGTCTTCGCCGGTGAGAACGGCGCGGGCAAGTCCACGCTGATGAAGATGGTCGCCCAGATCGAGGCGCCAACCTCCGGCACGATCGAGATCGGTGGCAAGCCGGTGAGTCACCAGGGTCCCGGTGCCGCTCGCGAACTCGGTGTCTCGATGGTGCACCAGGAATTCGCCCTGGCCCCCGACCTGTCCGTGGCGGAGAACCTGTTCATCGGGCAGGAACCGGGTCGTTTCGGCTGGGTGGCCAAGGGCAGGGAGCGGCGGAACGCCCGGGAACTGCTCGCCCGCGTGGGGCTCGACATCGTGCCGGAGCGGAAAGTGGGGTCCCTGTCCACGGCCCAGCAGCAACGAGTGGAGATCGCCAAGGCGCTGGCCGTCGACGCCGGCGTGCTCATTCTCGACGAGCCGACCGCCAGTCTGACCGAGGGCGAGGGGCGGGAACTGTTCGGCATCATCGGTGAACTCTGCCGCCGGGGGATCGCCGTGCTCTACATCTCCCACCGGCTCGACGAGATCTTCGAGGTCGGCGACAGGGTCACCGTGATGCGCGACGGCGCGGTCGTGGAGACCAGCCCGGTCTCCGAGCTGGACGAGGCGCGACTCGTGCGGCTCATGGTCGGTCGCGACGTCGACAACCTCTATCCGCGCACGCACACCGAACTGGGTCCGGTACGGCTCAGCGTCAGCGGTCTCAGCCGAGGCGGGCAGGTTCGTGATGTGTCCTTCGACGTTCGTGCGGGCGAGATCGTGGGGATGGCCGGACTGGTCGGTGCCGGTCGTACCGAGCTCGCACGTTCGGTCTTCGGTGCCGAGGTGCCCGATTCCGGCACGGTTTCCCTCGACGGGAAGCCGCTCAGGATCCGCGGTCCCGCGGACGCGATCGCCGCCGGTCTGGGTTACCTGACCGAGAGCAGGAAGGACGACGGACTCGCACTGCAACTGGGCGTGGACAAGAACATCACGCTGGCGCGGCTGCCGATGTGGTCCGTTCTGATCGACTTGAGCGAGGAACGCGAGCTGACCCAGCGGCACCGGGACAACCTGCGGATCCGTACTCCCCGGACGAGCAGACCGGTGCGGATGCTCTCGGGCGGCAACCAGCAGAAGGTCGTGCTGGCGCGCTGGCTGGAGGCCGGTGCCGAGGTGCTGTTCTGCGACGAGCCCGGTCGGGGGATGGACGTCGGAGCCAAGTCGGAGATGTTCGCCGAGTTGGACTCCCTGGCCTCGCAGGGGCGGTCGATCGTGCTCATCTCCAGCTATCTGCCGGAGCTGATGAACATGTGCGACCGGATTTTGGTCATGCGCGCGGGCCGGCTCGTGGGTGAGGTGGCGCGCGAGGAATTCTCCGAGGAGCGCATCGTCGCACTGGCGACAGGAGCGAAGGACAATCATGAGTGAGCAGACTCCGACGAGCGAGCAGCAGCCGACCGGAGGGCGGGAGCCGGAGGCAGGACGGGGGCTCGTCCGCTCCTTGAGCGACCGCCTGTCCGGGGCGATCTCGCAGGTGGCCGCCGCCGGAGCGTTGATCGTCGTGTTCATCGTGCTCTCGATCATCGCGCCGTCGTTCCTCACCGCCGACAACCTGTTCAACCTCGGATCGCAGACCTCGGTCAAGGCGGTCATGGCCGTCGGGGTCACACTGGTGATCATCACCGGTGGGATCGATCTGTCGGTGGGGTCGGTGGCGGCGCTGTCCGGGGTGGTCGGTGTGATGTTGATGGCCACCTTCGGGTTCAACCCGTTGATCGGCGTCCTCGGCGGCATCGTCATCGGAGCGGCCGCGGGGCTGGTCAACGGGTTGTTGGTGTCCATGGTCGGACTCCCCCCGTTCATCGCCACGCTCGGGATGCTCAGTGTCGCCCGTGGACTGGTACTGATCGTCACCGGTGCTGTCGCGGTCTTCGGCGCTCCCGAGTCGTTCCGGCTGCTCGGCCAGGGAGTGATCGGCGTCGTTCCGATCCCGATCCTGGTCATCGTGGTGGTGGCGCTGGGCGGACATTTCGTGCTGACCCGCACCCGGCTCGGTCGCTACGCCTACGTGATGGGGTCCAATTCGGAGGCGGCCCGGTTGTCGGGTGTGCCGGTCAAGCGGCACACCACCTCCGTGTACGTGCTCTCCGGTGCGCTGGCCGGGCTCGGTGGCATGATCGCGGCTTCCCGGATCAACTCCGGGCAGCCGAACTTCGGCGAGGGACTGGAACTCGACGTGATCGCCGCGGTCGTCATCGGCGGTGCGAGCCTGTTCGGCGGCAGGGGCACCGTGTGGGGCTCGCTCATCGGTGCCTTCCTGGTCGCGGTCATCCGCAACGGTGCCGTGCAGCTGGGGATCAACACCTTCTACCAGAACGTTCTCATCGGCGTGATCATTTGGCTCGCGGTCTGGTGGGATCGCTACCAGCGACGCAAGCTCGGAGCGGACAGTGGGTAGCCCTCTCGTCCCGTCCGTCCGGCGTTTCGCACAGGGTCGCTTCGAGCAAGGGAAACAGCTGCCTTGACCACTCCCCGTCCTGGGGGGCGGGGTTTCCCCTCGGTCTCGCGGCCGAAGGTTCCTGCTTCCTGGCCGACTGCCCCGTCCGGGAGGTCTCCCGTTGAGGTCCCACACCGGCTCCACAGGCCGACACCGCCAGCCCGGCGGCCAAGATGTTTTTCGCGGCGTTGATGTCGCGGTCGTGCGTGGCACCGCACCCGGTGCAGGTCCAGGTGCGGATGTGCAGTGGCATCGCTGCGGTGAGCCTGCCGCAGGCCGGACAGGTCTTGCTGGCCGGGAACCAGCGGTCGACCACGATGACCTCGCGGCCGTACCAGTGGGCTTTGTACTCCAGCATGCTGCGGAACTGCGACCACGAGGCGTCCGAGATCGCCCGCGCCAGGTGGTGGTTGGCGAGCATGGTCCGCACGGAGAGGTCCTAGATCACGACCGTTTGGTTGTCACGGATGAGTCGAGACGACAGTTTGTGCAGGTGGTCTGTCCTTCGGTCGGTGATCCGCGCGTGCACGCGGGCCACCTGCTGTGCCACCTTGGCCCGGTTGTTCGAGCCGGGCTGCTTGCGGGGCATTTCCCGCTGGGTCTTCGCCAGCTTCCTGCGGTCCCGCTTCTCGTGCTGCGGATTGGTGACCTTCTCCCCGGTCGACAGCGTCACCAGCGACTCGATCCCCGCGTCCACGCCCATCGCCTGATCGCTGGGTGCGTGATGCTCGGTGCTGGTCTCGACCAGGATCGAGGCGAACCACCGGCCGGCCGCGTCACGCGAGACCGTGACCGTGGACGGCTCGCCCCCCTCGGGCAGCGGTCGGGACCACACGATGTTGAGGGGTTCACGCATCTTCGCCAACGTGAGCTGTCCGCCGCGCCAGGTGAACCCGGACCGGGTGTACTCCGTCGATTGGCGGGACTTCTTCCGGGACTTGAAGCGAGGGTATTTCGCGCGTTTGTCGAAGAAGTTCGTGAAAGCGCCTTGCAGGTGCCGCAAGACTTGCTGAAGCGGTACCGAGGACACTTCGCTGAGGTAGGAGAGCTCCTCGGAGCGCTTCCACTCGGTCAGCATCGCCGAGGTTTCGGCGTAGTTCACCCGACGTTGCTCGGTGAACCACGCGCGGGACCGCGCATTCAGTGCGAGGTTGTACGCCTTGCGGACACAGCCGAACGTGCGCAGCAACTCTTGCTGTTGCTGCGCAGTGGGGGAGAAGCGGTACTTGTACGCCCGAGCCACCTGCGTTCGGCTCATGCTTGCATGCTGGCACGTTTGTATATGAATCCGATCTTCGGGGTGGTCACTCAAGAGCACTCGGGATCGGCTCCTCCCCTGCGTGAACGCCGGGGTTTCCGCCGATTGGAGAAAAGATGAAGAGAGTGCTGCCCGCCGTGCTGATGCTGTTGGTGCTCGTTTCCGGATGCACGGTCAAAATCCGGGAACCGAACGGTGGAGGGGGTGCTTCCGACGGCACCATCCGACTCGCCGCCGTGCCCAAGGCCATCGGGTTCAGCTTCTGGGAGCAGGTTCGCCTCGGGGCGGAGTGCGCGGCCTCCCGGCACGAGAACATCAATTTCTACTGGAACGGCGTGACGTCCGAGAGCGATGTCAGCGGACAGCAGAGTCTGCTGCAGAACCTGCTCGCCCAGGGGGTGGACGGCTTGGTCTACGCCGCCACCGATGCCAAGGCGTTGTCCGAGGTCACCAAGACGGCGCTGGCGCAGAACACGACCGTGGCCAACATCGACTCGGGTACGACACCACAGCCCCCGCAGGTGCCGGTGTTCGCCACCAACAACGTCGCCGCTGCCGAACGGGGAACGGATTTCCTGGCTCGCGAGCTCGGAGGGCGGGGAGAGGTGGCGCTCATCGAGTTCCAGCCGGGTACCAGCACCAACGAGACCCGGGTGGAGGGGTTCAAGCGCGGAATGGCCAAGCATCCGGGGCTGGAACTGGTCGCCCAGCAGTCCAGTGACAGCAGCTACAACAGGGCCCTGCAGGTCACTCAGGACATTCTCACCGCCAACCCGGGGCTGGACGCGATATACGCGGCCAACGAACCCAGCGTGCTGGGCGCGGCCGAGGCCGTGCGGCAGGCGGGCAAGGCCGGCGAGATCGAGATCGTCGGCTGGGACACCTCGGAAGGCCAGATCGAGGCGCTCCGCGACGGAGTGGTCACCGGCCTGATCGGGCAGAACCCGTTCAAGATGGGTTATGCCTCCGTCGACGCCACCATCCGCAAGATCCGTGGCGGTGCTTCCGGCTTCCACGACACCGACACCGGTTCGATGCTGATCCACCGCGGGAATCTCGACGCTCCCGAGGTTCAGCGACTGCTGAACCCGAGCTGTGCCGATCCACCGCAGTAGCGGTGTGCGGTGGTGCGGGACGGCAGCACCGTCCGCACCGCCGAAGCGCAGGAGGAGGTTTACTTGTGGGCGCGGAGGTATTCCAGCGCCCTGTCCGCGTGCACGGTCATTCGGAACTCGTTGCGGATGATCCGCAGGATCTGACGGTCGCGATCGATGACGAAGGTGTGGCGCTTGACCGGTAGCGGGCCGAAACGGCGCTTGACCCCGAGTGCCTCGGTGACCGAGCCGGTGGAGTCCGAGAGCAGGGGAAAATCGAAGGAGTTCGCGGTGGCGAATTCGTACTGCTTGGCGACCGGGTCGGCGCTGAGGCCGACCGGCTGCGCGTGGAGCGTGGCGAACTCGGTCGCCAAATCGCGGAAGTGACACCCCTCCGCCGTGCATCCGGGAGTCGTGGCGGCGGGGTAGCAGAACAACACCACCTGCCCACCGGTCAACAGATCGGAGAGCCTGCGGACCGTGCCGTTGTGGTCGGGCAGCTCGAAGTCCTCGACGATGTCGCCCTGTCGCATGGGGCCTCCTCTTCCTGCCTCGGCATCTCCGACGCCGCCTTCCATCCTCACACGCGGCGACGTTTCGAGTCCCAGGCGTGCGGGTAGCTCGAGGAGGAGTGCGGGCACCTTACGGATGCCCATCGGCAACGAGCAAGGGAGGCAAGAATGAGCTCGAGTCTGACAGGTCTCAAAGTCGCCTTCCTGGTGGCTCCCGAGGGGGTCGAGCAGGTCGAGCTGACCGAACCCTGGAAGGCCGTGCGAGAAGCCGGCGCACAACCCGAACTGCTGTCCGTGCAGAGCGGCTCCGTGCAGGCGTTCAATCACCTGGACAAGGCGGACACGTTCACCGTCGACCGCGTGGTCACCGATGTGAGTCCGGACGACTACGCCGGTTTGGTTCTTCCCGGAGGCGTGGCGAACCCGGACATGCTGCGTCAGATCCCCGAAGCGGTGAACTTCGTCAAGGAGGTCTTCGCGAAGCAGCTGCCGGTGGCGGTGATCTGCCACGGTCCGTGGACGCTCATCGAGGCCGACGTCGTTCGTGGGCGCCGACTGACCTCCTACCCGAGCGTGGCCACCGACCTGCGCAACGCCGGTGCCGAGTGGGTCGACGAGCAAGTGGTCACCGACGGCGGACTGGTCAGCAGCCGCAACCCCAACGACCTCCCCGCTTTCTGCGACAAGCTCGTCGAGGAGATCTCCGAGGGCAAGCACCGTCAGCAGGCTCGCAGCGCGTGACGGACCCGGTCGAGTCGCGGGACGGTGGCCGTTCGGGAACGGCCACGAATACCGAGAGTGGAGAGCAGCGCTGATGAAGCTCGGATTTCTGCAGGGCGTGTACGAACACGACGGTCCGTTCGCCACGGTCTACCTCGACACCTCGGCGGACACCGAGGAGGCGGCCCAGGCGATCGACCTGCGGTGGCGCTCGGCTCGGCAGCAGCTGGCCGAGCGAGGAGCCGACGAGTTGACCCTGCAGACGCTCGCGGGCGCGTTGAGCGACCACCAGTGGCGTACCGGGCAACGTGGCCGGCTGCTCGTGGCCAGTCAGGGACGGGTGGTCTTCTCCGACGAGCTTCCACAGCCGCCCACCGACTTCTCCGACGACGAGCGGGCCGGTTTCGGTGCGTTGCCGCACTTGATGCCGTACCTGCGGATGCGTGGCGCGCGCATTCCGTACGTGGTCGCCGTCGTCGACCACGAGGGGGCCGACATCACGACGGTCAACGCCGCCAGGGAGAGCACCGACACCGAGGTGCACGGCAGTGGTGGTCATCCCATTCGGAAGACCCCCAGCCCGGGTATGTCCAACGAACGCGGGCACCAGCGGGCCGTCGAGGAGCACTGGGCGCGCAACGCCGCCGACGTGGCCGCCGAGATCGACGACCGAGCCCTGAGCGCCGGGGCCGAGAGGATCGTGCTCGCCGGTACCGAGCAGCAGCGCGGGCTCGTCCACGAGCGGTTGCGCAAGAAGCTGCAGGACATGGTCATGACGACCGGGGCCGGTCATCGTGATCGCAAGGCCTCGGACGAAGTGCTGCAGCAGGAGGTCTCCGAGAGCATCCGCTCGGCGGTCGAGGCGCGGGAGGCCGAGACGATCCAGGAGTTCGAGCGCGAACGCGGCGAGCACGATCGCGCGGTGCACGGTTGGCAGTCGGTCGTGGGGGCCCTCCAGCGGGGGCAGGTACGGACGCTGCTTCGCGCCTCCTCCGGAGTCGGTGGGGAGTTCGAAACCCTGCGGATCGGCCCCGCGGCCAACGAGGTCGCCGTGAACGGCACCGAACTGGAGCGGATGGGGGTCGACGGCATCACGACCGTGCCCGCCGACGCGGCGGTCGTGCGCGCCCTGGTCGGCACGGACGCGGAGCTGGTGTTCGTCGACCCCGGCAAGGTGGAACTGGACGGCGGTATCGGTGCGGTGCTGCGGTACAGCGACGTGAGCACCGCCGGCTGAGTTCTCCCCCGGAGGGGAGAGCTCAGCGGCACGAATCGGAGGAAATCATGGCGACCGACCGTCACGCTCTGGAGGAAAGCCTGCTGGAAGTGGACTTTCCGGCAGGCAAGGAGGACCTCGTCGAGCACGCGAGGAACAACGGTGCCGACGAGTCCACGATCCACGCGCTGCGTGCGATGCCTCCCGCCGAGTACGCGAACCTGACCGAGGTGGAGCGTTCGGTGTGGTTGGACAAGGGAGCCGAGGAGGGCCAGTCGGATTCCGAGAAGGCCCAGCAGGACCGTCAGGACACCGGCAGCGGCCTGGCCGAGCACCAGACGCGGACCCCGAACAACCCGATCGTGGAGGAACTCGGCGAGAACCGCGGCAGTTGAGGAGACGCCCGTGCCCCCGGCGACGTCCCGGGGGCACGGACGGATTCAGTCGACCAGGGCCTGGTAGACGAGTTGGTGCAGCTGGGAGCGGATCGGGTGGGTGCTGGAGGGCAGCAGCTGGGTCAGGAACAGCACGGTGAGTTCCTCCCGCGGGGCGACCCAGAAGGCGGTGCTGGCCGCGCCGCCCCAGCCGAACTCGCCCTTCGAGGACAGCACCTTGGCCGCTGCGGGGTCCTCGTCGACGGAGAACCCGAGTCCGAAGCCCTTACCCGCGTTGGCCGCCTCGGAGAACGAGCCCATCGCGAGGGTTTCCAGATCCGTTCCGCCGGGAAGGTGGTTGCGGGTCATGTAGTCCACGGTGCGGTTGCTCAACAGACGCTCCCCGTCGAGCTGCCCACCGCGTAGCAGCATCTGGGTGAAACGGTGGTAGTCCCGGGCCGAGGAGACGAGCCCACCGCCTCCGGAGAGCACCCGGGGTGGATGGTGGGCGGCTCGCCCGAACTTGTCGTTGCGCACGGCCCTGCCCGCACGGTCGGCGGTGTAGAGCGCGGCCAGGCGGTCCCGGTCGCGCTCCTCGACGCTGAAGGCGGTGTCGCGCATGTCCAGCGGTTCCAGGATGTTGGTTCGGAAGAACTCGTCGAGATCGAGACCCGAAGCGACCTCGATCACCCGTCCCAGGACGTCGGTGGCCACCGAGTAGTTCCACGCCGTGCCGGGGTCGAACAGCAACGGGAGCTCCGCCCACGCCGCGCAGGCCCCCGAGAGATCGAGCCCGGCCGGATGTCCCCACTCGAAATCCTGGTCCCGATACATCTGATCCACCGGGTGCGTCCGGTGGAAGCCGTAGGTCAGGCCGGCGGTGTGGGTGAGCAGGTGCCAGATCCGGAGCGGTTCCGTGGCCGGGCGGGTCCGTGGCTGCTGGGGAGCACCGTTGATGTAGACCCGCTGCTCGGTGAACTCGGGGATGAACCGGCTCACCGGGTCGGTCAGTTCGAACAAGCCCCGTTCGTAGAGCATCATCGCCGCCACCGAGGTGATCGGCTTGGTCATCGAGTAGATGCGGAACAGGGTGTCGGTCTCCACGGGAAGTCCCGCCTGAGCGTCCCGCATCCCGCACGTGCTGAGATGGGCGATCTTGCCGTGACGAGCCACGAGGACCAGCCACCCCGGCAGCCTGCCGTCGGCGACGTAGTGCTCGAAGTGCCGGTCGATGCGCTGCAACCGTTCGGCGTCGAACCCGACCTCGGCCGGGTCGACCTCGGTTTGTAGCTGACCCACGCTCGTCCTCCTCCTGCCGACGATGTTCTCGATCCCGTTCTACTTTCCGGTAACCACGGGACGCCACCCGACCGAGCGGTGAGGAGTGGAACGACGGCGACGTGGGTAATCCGAACGGGAACACCCTTGACCCCGTAGCACGAGGGAGCGGCAGCGATGTCGGATCCGTTCGACGCCCAGACACCGTCGGCCAACGAGGTCGAACCGGATCCCCAGGACCCGGAGGACGCCGCCGGTATGCAGGCGGCCGGTGATCTGGACGAGGACGAGTTGGCGGCCGATCCGCTGGAGGAGGGGATCGAACCTCCGGAACGCTGGTCGACGGTGGCCGAGGGGCGGCCCAGGCCGCGCGACGAACGCCAGACCGAGCCCCTGGAGGAGCGCCTGACCGAGGAGCGTCCCGACGTCGACACTCGCCAAGCCTCGGAACCCCTGACGGAGACTCGCGTGCACGAGCTCGACGAGTCCGTCGACGAGCGTGCCGGCGCGGAGATCGCAGACGGGGTGGAGCCCGGCGAGGACACCGAACCCGTCGAGGCCCGGCACGGCGCCGTGCTGGAGGGCGACGAGACGGAGCCCACCGGTTTGTCGGCGACGACGGCGGAGGGAGCCGACATGGAGAGCGACGAGATCGCCCCCACTCGGGCACCGGAGGAGGGCGCCGAGAGGGTGGAGGACAGTGGGCGCTGAGCACGCGGAGCCGATCACCGGAAGCGGGCAGGTGGTCCTGCCCGCGATCGGTGGGCGGGGGGTGGGGGAGCTGCTCGGTGACCTCACCGTTCCCGACGAGGCGCGGGGGGTCGTCGTTTTCGCCCACGGCAGCGGTTCTTCCCGGCACAGCAGTCGCAATCGCCGGGTGGCCACCGAACTCCGGCGGTCGGGACTGGCGACACTGCTGATGGACCTGCTCAGCGCAGAGGAGGAGCGGCAGGAGAACCGGGGTGCGCAGCTGCGTTTCGACATCGTCCTCCTCACGCGACGGGTGCTCGGTGCGGTGGACCGGTTGTCGGAGCATCAGCGGACGCGGGAGCTACCGGTGGCCCTGTTCGGTGCCAGCACGGGTGCCGCCGCCGCGCTGGGTGCCGCGGCCGAACGCCCCGATGCGGTACGCGCCGTGGTCTCACGCGGTGGGCGTCCCGATCTGGCACCACGACCGGTGGAGGACGTGCGTGCGCCCACGTTGCTGATCGTCGGTGGGCGGGACGAGGAAGTCCTCGCGCTCAACCTCGGAGTCGCCGAGAGGATGCCGACCCGGTGCGAAGTCCGTGTGGTTGAGGGCGCGACGCACTTGTTCGAAGAGCCCGGCGCTCTCGAGCAGGTTTCGGCCGCGGCTGCCGACTGGTTGAGTCGCCACGTGGGATGAACGGGTGGTGGCGTGCAGCACGCTTACCAGTCAGTAACCTGTGGTTTTGACATCATCGGCGGGCCAACGCAACAGCCGGGGCCCGGCGCCCGTGACGAAAGGAACGTGTGGTGGCCGAGATCGAACGTGTCGGTGTGGTCGGTGCGGGACTGATGGGCTCGGGGATCGCCGAGGTGAACGCCCGGGCCGGGCTGCGGGTGACGGTCGCCGAGGTCGGTGACTCCGCCGTCGAGGCGGGCCGCTCGCGGATTCGCGGCTCCCTGGACCGCGGGGTCGAACGCGGCAAAATCAGTGCGGACGACCGGGGCGCGGCCTGGGACAACATCGGATTCACCACCTCGCTGGCCGATCTCGGCGATCGCGATCTCGTGATCGAGGCGGCCGCGGAGGACGAGGACATCAAGACCCGGGTCTTCGGCGAGTTGGACGAGGCGGTCGGTGGCTCCGAGGCCGTTCTCGCCTCCAACACCTCGTCCATCCCGATCGCCAAGCTCGCCGCGGCCACCCAGCGCCCGCAGCACGTCATCGGCATGCACTTTTTCAACCCCGTTCCGGTGCTCAAGCTGGTCGAGTTGGTCCCGTCCCTGCTGACCAGCGCCGAAACGGTGCAGCGCGTCACCGACTTCGCCACCGACCGGCTGGGCAAGGAGTCGATCCGCGCGCAGGACCGCTCCGGGTTCGTCGTGAACGCGCTGCTGGTGCCGTACCTGCTCTCGGCGATCCGCATGGTGGAGGCCGGAACGGCCGCGGCCGAGGACATCGACAACGGCATGGTGCTCGGTTGCGCGCACCCGATGGGGCCGCTGCGGCTGGCGGACATGGTCGGTCTGGACACCGTCAAGGCGATCGCCGACTCGATGTACGCCGAGTACAAGGACCCCAACTGCGCCGCGCCGCCGCTGTTGCAGCGCATGGTCGACGCGGGCCTGTGGGGCAAGAAGTCCGGGCAGGGCTTCTACAGCTACACCTGAACACGCACCCGGGCGAGACCCGGGCGGGTCCGCCCGGGTGCTCAGGGGTCGGTTTCCTCCCGGGTGTCGATGGTTCCCTCCAACGACTCCACCGTGTGCTGGCGGTGCGCGGTCAGAGCCGCCGTGAGTTCCGCGGCGTCCCGGCGCCGCACGGCTCCCACGATCGCTTCGTGCTCGTGGCAGACCCGTACGCGGTTGACCTCCGAGTTGTAGTACACGGCGCGGTAGGCGTCGGTGGCGTCCCACAGCGTGCCCACGATGCGCAGTAACCGGGGCATCCCGCACGGCTCCAGCACGGCGAAGTGGAAGCGCCGGTTCGCCGCGATCATCGCGATGACATCGCCGGTGCGTGCGGCCTCTTCGACGTCGTGCTGCGCGTCGGTGACCCGGGTCAGCTCGGCATCGGTGAACCGCTGCACGGCGGCCTCGGCCGCCTCCGACTCCAGCAGTTCGCGCAGCCGGTACACCTCGAGCAGGTCGGCGAGTGACATTTCGGCGACCGAGTACCCCCGGTGCGGCCGGTAGACGACCTGCCCTTCGGCCTCGAGGGTCTTGAGCGCCTCCCGGAGCGGGACCCGGCTGACCCCGAGCCGATGGGCGATCGTGTCCTGCCTGATCGGATCCCGGGGACGCAGCCGTCCGGCGACGATCGCTTTCCTGAGCTCGTCGAGCACGAACTCCTGGGTGGTGGGGGGTCGTGGCATGGCGGTTCCGTGGTCCTTCGGTGGGAGGCCGGACTCGTGCTGAGAGGTTGACCCGTACGGCAACAACTGTATATTGGATCCAAAATTACCGTGATGCAAACCACCAGTCGACGAGTGCGTGCCCAACGGTGTGTACGCGGAAAGGTTGGATCCTTCCGATGGCACGAGCGCTTCCCCTGGAGGGCGTGGTGGTCGCGGATTTCAGCCGGGTCCTCGCCGGTCCTTACGCGACCATGCTGCTGGCGGACCTGGGTGCCACCGTGATCAAGGTCGAGCGGCCGGAGAGCGGGGACGACACCCGCCAGTGGGGACCGCCGTGGACGACGCACAGCTCTTCCTACTTCGAGTCGCTGAACCGTGGCAAACGCAGTGTCACGCTGGACCTGAGACGACAGGAGGACCGTGCGGCCGCCGTCGAGTTGGGCAGGCGTGCCGACGTTCTGGTGGAGAACCACCGCCCGGGTGCGTTGGCCGACCACGGCCTGGATTACGAGAGCCTCCGAAGGGACAATCCGGGGCTGCTGTACGCGTCGATCTCGGGATTCGGCAGCGATCAGGGCGCGGAGCTGCCCGGTTACGACTTCGTCGTACAGGCCGTGGGCGGCCTGATGAGCATCACCGGCACGTCGCAGGGGCAACCCACGAAGGTGGGGGTGGCCGTCGTGGACGTACTGACCGGCAAGGACGCCGCGCTGGGAATCATGGCCGGACTGCGTGAGCGCGAGAGCACCGGACTGGGTCAGCACATCGAGGTCAACCTGCTGTCCAGCCTGCTGTCCGGGTTGGTCAACCAGGTCGGTGGGTACCTGGCCACGGGGATCGATCCGGAACCGATGGGCAACCAGCACCCGAGTATCGCCCCGTACGAGACCCTGCGGTGCGAGGACGCGCCGCTGGCCGTGGCGGTCGGCAACGACGCCCAGTTCCGAAAGCTCACCGAGGCCCTCGGCCTCGTGGGCCTGGCCGAGGACGAGCGGTTCGCGACCAATTCGGCCCGGGTCGCCCACCGCTCCGAGCTGGTGGCGATGCTGGAGAACGTGCTGGGTGCCCGGCCCGCAGCCGCGTGGCAGCAACGATTGCAGCGGGTCGGGGTCGCCTGCGGGCAGGTCAACGGGATCTCGCAGGCCGTGGACTACGCCGAGTCCCTCGGGCTGAGCCCGACCGTGACCCCGAGCGGTGGCGATGTCGCTCAGGTCCGCATGCCCATCGACTTCTCCGAATCCGGCTGCGCGACCCCCGTGGCGCCACCGAAGCTCGGTGAGCACACCGAGGAGATCCTGCAGTGGCTCGGTCGGGTGGACACCGACGAGCCCGTTCCCCCTCCGAATCCCCCTGTCGAGTCGGAAACCGGCAGCAGCTAGAAGGAGACTACCGATGAACTCCAGCGCCCGCCCCACGTTCGATCCCCGGGACCCGCTGGGTATCGACGACGAGCTCAGCACCGAGCAAGTGGCCATCCGGGACAGCGTGCGCGCGTTGTGCCGCGACCACGTGACGCCGTACGTGGCCGACTGGTTCGAACGCGGGGAAATGCCCACCGTCCGCGAGCTCGCGCGTGAGCTCGGCAAGCTCGGTGTTCTCGGCATGCATCTGCACGGCTACGGCTGCGCCGGTATGTCCGCGGTCGACTACGGCGTGGCCTGCGAGGAACTCGAGTCGTGCGACTCGGGCCTGCGCTCACTGGTGTCGGTGCAGGGCTCGTTGGCGATGTTCGCGATCTGGCGCTGGGGCTCGGAAGAGCACAAGCAGCAGTGGCTGCCGAGGATGGCCGCGGGTGAGGCGATCGGGTGCTTCGGTCTGACCGAACCCGACCACGGCTCCGACCCGGCCGCGATGCGGACCTTCGCGCGCAGGGACGGATCGGACTGGGTGCTCACCGGGCGCAAGATGTGGATCACCAACGGGACGGTGGCCGATGTCGCCGTGGTCTGGGCGCGGACCGACGAGGGAGTACGTGGCTTCGTGGTTCCCACCGACGCTCGCGGCTTCTCGGCACCGGAGATCACCAGGAAGATGTCGCTGCGCGCTTCGGTGACCAGCGAACTCGTGCTCGACGAGGTCAGGCTGCCCGCAGCGGCGGTGCTGCCGGAGTCCGAAGGGCTGCGCGGCCCGTTGAGCTGCCTCAACGAGGCGCGATACGGGATCGTGTGGGGGGCCAACGGAGCGGCGCGTAGCTGCCTGGAGACGGCGCTGGAGTACTCCACCGACCGCCAGCAGTTCGGCAGGCCGATCGGTGGTTTCCAGCTCACCCAGTCCAAGCTCGCCGATATGGCGGTGCGCGTGCACAACGGCCGGTTGCTGGCGCTGCACCTCGGCCGCCGCAAGGACGCCGGAACCCTGCTGCCGCAGCAGGTGAGCTTCGGCAAGCTGGACAACGTCCGTGGGGCGCTGGAGGTCGCCCGCACCGCTCGCACCGTGCTGGGTGCCGGGGGAATCTCGCTGGAGTACCCGGTGATCCGGCACATGACCAACCTGGAGTCGGTGCGCACCTACGAGGGCACCGACGAGATGCACGCGCTGACCATCGGCCAGGCCATGACGGGGCTCTCGGCGTTCCGCGACTGAGTCGGTGAACCACGGGACGCGAGAGGAGGGGCATGTCGGCGGTGACTTCGGCCGACCGTGAGCAGCGCGGTCAGGTGGGTAGCGCCCGGGTGCTGGTGTCGGTGGCGGCCGTGGTCACCGTGGGCGTCCTGCCCGTGTTCCTGCTCGGCGGTCTCGGTGTTCAGTTGCAGGCCGAGTGGGGATTCGGCGCGATCGTGCTCGGGCTCGGAACGGCCGGTTTCTTCGCGGTGGCGGCCCTGTCCTCGCGGGGGATGGGATGGGTGGCGGAGCGCCTCGGGGCCACTCGAGCCATGCGGGTCGCCGTGGCGGGAAGTTCGCTGTGCCTGCTCGGTCTGGCGGCCGCGCGGCATCCCACCTGGCTGATCACCGTGCTCTGGGCCGCGGGGATGCCCAACGCCCTGGCTCAGCCCGCTTCGAACCTGCTGATCGCCGAGCGGATCCCGGAGAACAGGCGGGGCACGGCCTTCGGGGTGAAGCAGGCGGCGATCCCCACCGCCATTCTGCTGTCGGGATTGGCGGTACCGGCGGTGGCGTTGACGATCGGGTGGCGCTGGGCGTTCTGCGCGGCCGTTCCGTTCGGAGTGGCCTCTGCTCTGTCGGTGCCGCGGTTGCCTCGGCTCGAAAGTCGCGCCGCGGCGGACTCCGGTGACTCGGGGACGCGGTCGGGACTGCGGGCACTGCTGTTGATCGCGGTGGCCGGTGGACTGGGTTCGGCGGCGGCCAACGCGCTCGGGACTTTCGTGACCACCACGGCGGTCCAAGTCGGATTCGGACCCGCCGCTGCCGGACTGGTGTTGTCGTCGGGTTCGGCCGTCGGGGTGGTCGTCCGGGTGCTCGTGGGTGTCGCGGCCGACCGGAAAGGCCCGGACCCGTTGCTGATGATCACGGTGATGCTGCTGGTCGGCTCATTCGGATACGCCATGATGGCGCTGGACGTGCCGATCCCGTTCGTGGTCGGGGCGATGGTCGGGTTCGGCTCCGGATGGGCGTGGCCGGGGCTGCTCAACTTCGCCGTCGCCCGGTTGCATCCGGGCCGGGTCGCCAGCGCCACGTCGATCTCCCAGACGGGGGTCTACATCGGTGGCAGTGCCGGCCCGCTGCTTTTCGGACTGCTGGCCCAGTACGCCGGTATACAGCTCGCTTGGCTGGGGGCCGGGGTCGTGGCCGTGCTGGCCAGTCTGCTGCTGTTGCTTGCCCGCGAGTGATCCGAGCGAGTGTGCGGAGAGGGTTCTCCACACCTTGGGGTGCTTCTTGTGGGCGAGTCCTCCGTGCAGGATCGGGTAACGCGGTGCCGTCGTGGTCGATTCCGGGTCCGGCCGCCATCGGGTCAGTGCTCCCGTGCCCGGCAGGAGAAGCTCGAAGTCACCGAACAGCGCGTCGATCCGGTCGCTGCCGCGAGGGAAGAGCGGGTCCGCGCTCTCGGCGTAGAGCTCGTCGAGGACGTGCATGTGTTCCGGGGACATGCTGGCCGTGACGTGGGAGATCACCACGTGGCTGTCGGGGGCCAGTGCCTGCTGATACGTGTCCACCAGGGACAGCGGGTCGTCCTCGTCGGGGATGTGGTGCAGTACCGCCGAGAACAGCAGGGCGATCGGTCGGTCCAGGTCGAGCTGTTCCGCGGCAGCGCGCAGCACGGAGTCCGGCTCCCGCAGGTCGGCCAGCACGATCTCGGCGCGTGGCTCCTCGGTCAGCAACCGGCTGCTGTGCATCACCGTCAGCGGTTCGTTGTCCACGTAGAGCACTCGGAAGTCGTTGGTTCGGCGCTCGGCGATGTCGTGGACGTGGCCGATGGTCGGAGTCCCGGACCCGATGTCGAGGAACTGCCGGATACCTCGACTGATCAGGTACTCGACCGTACGTCGCAGGAACGCCCGGTTCTCCCGGTAGCTTTCGGTGATTCCGGGAAGCGCTTCCTCGGCCCGCTCGACGAAACGTCGCTCGACGCCGAAGTTGTGGTTACCACCGAGGAACGCGTCGTAGATACGAGCGGCGCACGGTGATTCGAGATCCAGTTCGCGCGCGGATAGCCGTTTCCGCTTGGCCATGCCGTACTCCGCCTCTTTCGTTCCTTCGCGGCTCGCCATCGATGCATCACGGTAAGAACGCATCGTGATAAGACGATGACACAGTGTGCGACCCTCACGGATCACGAGAGTGATTCACATCACTGTTCGGGCTATGTCGCTCGGTTGCGTCGACCCGCTGTCGACTACATGATCCGAGGCGGATCAATCATCGAAGGAGGTGTTCATGAGCACGGATGTTCGCGGGATCGTGGCAGCGGGCAAAGGTGAGCCGGTCGAAGTGACCACCGTCAGGGTTCCCGATCCGGGACCGGGCGAAGCTCTGGTGCGCGTGCAGGCGTGCGGTGTGTGCCACACCGACCTGCACTATCGCGAGGGCGGGGTGAGTGACGACTTTCCGTTCCTGCTCGGGCACGAGGCGGCCGGTGTGGTCGAGCAGGTGGGTGCGGGGGTCGACGACCTTCGGGCGGGCGACTTCGTGGTGTTGAACTGGCGCGCGGTCTGTGGTGTTTGCAGGGCGTGCAAGCGCGGCGAGCCGCAGTACTGCTTCGACACGCACAACGCGGCTCAACCGATGACATTGACCGATGGCACCGAACTGTCGCCGGCGCTGGGCATCGGAGCGTTCGTCGAGAAGACTTTGGTGCACTCCGGACAGTGCACCAAAGTGGACTCGTCGGCCAGGCCCGCCGTGGTCGGTCTGCTGGGATGCGGGGTCATGGCCGGGATCGGCGCCGCGGTCAACACGGGTGCCGCCGGACTGAACGACACGGTGGCGGTCATCGGATGTGGCGGAGTGGGCGACGGTTCCATCGCCGGTGCCGCGATGGTCGGTGCTCGGCGGGTCATCGCCGTGGACACCGATCCGAGGAAGCTGGAGTGGGCTCGGCAGTTCGGCGCCACGCACACCATCAACGCCGCCGAGACCGACACCATCGAGGGAATTCGCGAGCTCACCGACGGCAACGGTGCGGATCTGGTCGTCGAGGCCGTCGGTCGTCCCGAGACTTACGAACAGGCCTTCTACGCTCGTGATCTCGCCGGGACCGTGGTGCTGGTGGGGGTGCCCACGCCGGATATGCGGCTCGAACTGCCGCTGTTGGACGTCTTCGCCCGGGGCGGTGCGCTGAAGTCGAGTTGGTACGGTGACTGCTTGCCCAGCCGCGACTTTCCGATGTTGGTGGAGCTCTACCAGCAGGGTCGCCTGCCGCTGGAGAAGTTCGTCACCGAGGAGATCTCGTTGGACGAGGTGGAAAGCGCCTTCGACAAGATGCATCACGGCGATGTGCTGCGTTCGGTGGTGATGCTGTGATGGCCGCGCGTATCGATCACACGACGACCTCGGGAACCTTCTCGCTGGACGGGCAAACCCACGAGGTGGACAACAACGTCTGGATCCTCGGCGACGACCGGGAGTGCGTCGTCATCGACGCTCCCCACGACGCGGCCGAGATCCGACGCCTGGTCGGTGACCGCCAGGTGCTGGCCATCCTGGCCACACATGCTCACGACGATCACGTTCGGGTGGCGCCGGAGCTGGCCGAAGCCGTCGGTGCGCCGATCTTCCTGCATCCCGACGACCTGGTGCTGTGGCGCATGACCCACCCCGACACGGCACCCGACCGCGAGCTCGCCGACCATCAGGTGATCGGCGTGGCCGGAACCGGCCTGCAGGTGCTGCACACACCGGGACACGCACCCGGAGCGGTGTGCCTGCACGCGACGGATCTCGGCGTGGTGTTCACCGGAGACACCCTGTTCGCCGGTGGCCCCGGTGCGACCGGACGCTCCTACTCGGACTACTCCGTGATCGTGGACTCCATCAGGCAGCGGTTGTTCAGCCTGCCCGAGCAGACGGTGGTTCACCCCGGGCACGGCCCCGACACCACCATCGCCGCCGAGAAAGCGGTGCTCATCGGCACTGGGAGCGAGTAAGCACGGTCGACGTCGCGATCCGCGTTCGCTGATCGTTCGCGGTCCCGCGATGTGACGTACGGCCGGTCAATTCGGATGATGGGTGCGGCCCGCGTGGGGAGACACGCATACTGCACGCCGTGTCGAACACGGCTGTTTCCCGAGCCTTCCTGATCGATCTGGGGCTGGTGTCGGCCTTCGCCGGCTCACACCTGCTGGTCCTCGTTCTCGGGCCGCACGCACCCGGCACGCTGTGGTGGTGGCCGTTGCTGCTCAGCGTCCCCGCGACAGCCACCCTGCTCGTCAGGCGGTACCTGCCCTGGAGCGGGCTGGTGGTGCTGCTGGCGGTGACGATCGGCTTCACCTGGTTGACCGTTCCTGTCGGGCTGCTGAACCTCGCCATCCTGGTGGCGGTCTACTCCGTCTGCCTGCGCACGGGGTTGGCCGGTGCCGTGGGCGCCGCAGCGCTGGCGATGCTGTGGCCCGCGCTGCGGGTGCCGGCGATGGAAGTGGGCGAGGCCGTCTTCGAGATCGTGGGCTCGGTGGTCAACCTCGTCATGGTCGTGGGCTGGGGGCGTGCGATGCGGATGAAGCACCGTCAGGCCGACCAGTTGACGCAGACGATCGCCCTGCTGGACCGCACGCGTGATCAGTTGGCCACGGAGGCCGCGACGGTGGAGCGGTCGCGGATCGCCCGCGAGTTCCACGACATCGTCTCGCACAACCTCTCCGTGGTCGCGTTGCGAACGGGCGTGGCGCGTTCCCTGGTGGACCGGGACCCGGAACACGCGCGGCAGACGCTGGGGGAGCTGGAACGGACTTCGCGCACGGCGCTGGACGAGATGCGGCATTTGCTGGGCGTGCTGCGGGAGCCCGCCGAGACCGTGCGAGCGGACTCCGCACCCGATCCGACCGACACGGACAGCCGATCGGCTCCGGGACTGCACCAGGTGGACGAACTGATCGAGTCGGTGCGGGGCACCGGTGTGGTGTGGCGGATCGATCGTCGTGGCGTGCCCCGTGATCTCGGTGCCGCGGTGGGGATGACGGCTTACCGCATCGTGCAGGAAGCCGTGACGAACGTGCTCAAACACGCCGCTTCCGGGAATGCGCGCGTTCTGCTGGAATACGGCAGCACCACGGTGCGGATCGAGGTCACCAACCACGTCACCGATCCGTGCGGTGCGGCGGGGACGCAGCGGGGAACCGCGGAGGAGCACGACTCCCACTCCACCGGACACGGTCTGATCGGACTGCGTGAGCGGGTCGGTTTGCTCGGGGGGACGCTGACGGCGCATCCTGTTGCGAAAGGTTTTCACTTGTCAGCCGTGCTACCGTTCCCGGAAACTTCGGACCCTGGTGCGAACTGAGGAGGTCCGGCGATGGTCGATCCCGTCAGTAGCGTGCTCGTCGCGGACGATCAGGCGATGATCCGTGGTGGTCTGGTGGCGTTGCTGTCCGCGGAGCCGGATCTGCGCGTGTTGGCCGAGGTGGCCGATGGCCAGGCCGCGGTGGCCGCGGTGCGGCGCCGTCGTCCCGACGTGGTGCTGATGGACGTACGGATGCCGGGCACGGACGGAATAGCCGCCGCGCGCGAGATCATCACCGAGACCGGTGGACGGACATCGGTGATCATGCTGACCGTCCACGATCACGACGAGTACGTCTACGCCGCCCTGCGTGCCGGGGCCAGCGGCTTCCTGCTCAAGGACGCACCACCGGAAGAACTGGTCAAGGCCGTGCGCACGGTGGCGTCGGGAGAAGCGCTGCTGGCGCCGAGCGTGACCCGCAGGCTCCTGCGCCGCTTCGCGGCCCTGGGAACGCGGGACTGCGCCAGCGAACTGGCGGCGCTGACGGACCGGGAACGCGACGTGCTGCTGGAGGTGGCGCGTGGTGGCTCCAACGCCGACATCGCCCGGACTCTCGGCCTGGCCGAGCTGACGGTGAAATCGCACCTGTACCACGTGATGCAGAAGCTGCACCTGAGTTCGCGGACCCAGCTCGTGATCACCGCTTACGAGACCGGACTCGTCTGTCCCGGACAGGACAATGCGGCCGTCGAGGCGGTCGGTACTCGGGCGGCACGCTCCGAATCGGCGTGATCCCTTCCGCCTCCGTCGTAAGTGGGCGTCGGCACTCCACCTTCGTGGGTGTTCGCGAAAGTCGTGCGGGCCTAGATTCGCGTCGTCTCACTCGAAGGTGGTCCGCAGGCAACCGCGCGTATTCCCTTGAGGTTCACCCGGGCGAGCAGTTCGTCTCGCTCCGTTCGCCCCCCGACCGGGGCGGGACGAGCCCGGCTCGCGGGCTGGTGTAATGCTCGTATGAGTTCCTCGACGGATTTTCGGGTGGGTCTGATCGGCTACGGCCCGGCGGGTGCCGTCTTCCACGCGCCCCTGATCGCCGCGGCGCGGGGACTGCGGCTGAACACGATCGTGACCGCGAACCCGCAACGGCGACAACAAGCCCTCGAGGACCATCCCGGGGTGCTCGTCGAGACGGATTCGGCGAAGCTGTTCGAGCGTGCGGGGGAGCTGGATCTCGTCGTGGTCGCCACTCCCAACAGTACGCACGACGCACTCGCCTCGGCGGCGCTGGAAGCGGGGCTGCCGGTCGTGGTGGACAAGCCGCTGACTCCCACGGCCGAGCGAGGCCGTGCTCTGATCGAACAGGCCCGGCGGCGCGGGTTGCTGTTGTCGGTGTTCCAGAACCGCCGTTGGGACAACGACGTACTCACCGTGAGCCGGCTCCTCGACGAGGGACGACTGGGGGATGTCCACCGCTTCGAGTCGCGGTTCCAGCGATGGGTACCCACTCCCAAGGACACCTGGCGCGACCGGGGCGCACCGGGCGAAGGGGGAGGAGTGCTCTACGACCTGGGCAGCCACCTCGTCGACCAGGCGCTGCGGCTGTTCGGCCCGGTCCGTTCGGTGTACGCCGAACTCGACGAGCGCAGGCCCGGTGTCGAGGTCGACGACGACTCGTTCCTGGCGCTGACTCACCTCAACGGTGTTCGCTCCCACCTGTGGATGAGCAAGCTCGCGGCTCAGAGCGGACCGCGCTTTCGGGTGCTGGGCAACCGGGCCGCCTACACCAAGCACGGATTCGACCCCCAGGAAGCCGCTCTCCGCTCAGGCAGGAGGCCCGGCGAATCCGGTTGGGGAGTCGAATCGGAGCAGCAGTGGGGACGCCTGGGCGACGGCGAGCACGATCGTGCGATTCCCACGGAGAACGGTTGTTATCCCGCCTTCTACGAAGCTCTCGCACGGGCACTGCGCGACGGTACGGCTCCGCCCGTGGATCCCACCGAGGTCGTCACGGGGTTGGAGATCATCGAGGCGGCGCGGAAGTCCTCCGCGGAGGCCGCTGTCGTGACGTTGGCACCGGAGACGGCGACTCCTCGGTAGACCCCGCGCGGGGATCACCACCGGTCCGGCTGAGGTCTGGTGGACGGTTCCGGGCGAGTTCCGGTCCCGGGACGATGGGTTCCCCCGGGGCCGGGACGCGGGCGCCGTGTGGACGGCGTGGCCCCGGACGTGTCGCGTGGCCGGGCGACACGGATGTAGAGCGCCTGCAGAGCCAGCAGTATCGCACCGAGCAGCAAAGCGCCGAAGAACATCGTCGCGGCCGTGGGTACCGTGTCGAACCGCCACAGCGCGGCGGTCAGTCCGCACGCGCCACCGATGGCGGCAGCCAGTATGTGAAAGATCAGGTGGGCGGTGTAGCCACGCACGGTACGACACCTCCTTCCGGGCTACGAACGGCTGGCGCACGCTCGCGTGCTTCGCACGGTTGCCCGTGGGGCCGGTGACACCGTGACCGGCGACCGACACCGGCCTCCGGCCTTGGTGCTGCTGGTCGATGGTAGTACCAAGTACGGTCTGCTCGCCCGCTTGGGGAAGTATTTGGTTACTACGGGTGTCTTCATCTGGGGCTGTCGCGGAAGTGGTGTCCCCCAATCGTGGCTAGTGGCGGGCTGAATCCGGCGTTCACGGTTCGGCCGGGCTTAGGCTGACACGCACGGACCGAGCAACCCGACGAGGTCGTGCTCGGCTTTCGGGCAGGCGGGAACTCGCAGGGTCGGATGCGGGCCGCCTGGCCAGAACCGTTCGGGGGTGGAGCTTGTGAATACACTCGTCGTGTTCGCGCTGGTAGCACCGATTGGTCTCGGTACGATCCTGGGGTCGTCGTTGCTGCTGTGCTGGCTGGAAAGTCGAATGATCGGTGATCGCCGCCGAACCTCCGTTCGGCGGCGTGGTGGCCGGAAGGGACCGAGCGCCGAGCTGCCGAGGGGAGCGCCCACTTAGGAACCCCGCCCCCGGGAGGGGGCACGGGCGAACAGTGGTGGCGCGGGACGGCACGGTTACTCGGTTCGGAAGTCGGCGAAGTCGAAGCCGGGGGAGACCACGCAGCTCACGAGTGCTTCCTCGGAGGCCTCGGCCGTGGCCGCCTGCCAGGTTCCCGCCGGAACCACCGCCTGCGGGAGCTGCCCGGCTTCCAGGTCCGGTCCCACGGTGACGTGAACGGGTTGTTCGTGCGGTTGTGGACCGTCACCGCCGTAGGTGAGCGTCACCGGCCCGCCCCGATGCCACAGCCACAGCTCGTCGGAGGCCACGGTGTGCCAGGCGGAACTGCGCCCCGCCGGTAGCAGGAAGTGGATCGCCGTCGCGGACGGACGGTCCTGCTGCTTGTCGGGGTGGGACACGGCGACCTCGCTGCACCACGTGCGGCGATACCAGCCTCCCTCGGGGTGGGGAAGCAGATCGAGTTCCTCGGCCGTGTCGCCACGCTGCTCCAGATCGAGATAGCGTCCCGCGACATCGCGGCGTGCGTAGTACACGCCGGCCACAGCGCGACGGTCGATCGGTCCGTACAGGTGTGGAAACAGCGTTTCCGCCGAGACACCTTCCGGAGGGGTCGGAGCGGGTGGTTCCCAGTGCACCGCGGCGGACAGCTTCGCCGCGTCGATTTCCACGGCGACCATGGGGCCCTCGCGGTCGCGGTGGATCGTGTTGGCCACGGCCAGCGTGGTCTCCAGGTCGGGAGACAGGTGCACGAACCCTTCGCTCTCCAGCGTCGGTGACCCGATCGGGGCGTCCGGGGCGGCCCGGTAGGTGCTCAGCGGCAGCAGGTGAAACAGGGGCGATGTGTTCACCGGGACAGTCTCGCGCACCTCGTTTCGCCGGCTGCATAGGATCGCCCCACCAGGAAGTCGCTTCCGAAAGCGGCGCCGAGGAGACGAGGAGGCCCGATGTCCGTTCGGATCGCGGTACTCGACGATTACCAACACGTCGCGCGTGAGTACGCGGACTGGTCCGCGCTGCCGGCCGATGCCGAGATCACTGCCTTCGACGAGCACATCGCCGACGAGAGCGAACTCGTGCGCAGACTGGAACCGTTCGAGGTCGTCGCGGCGATGCGCGAGCGCACCCCGTTTCCGCGCCGCGTGCTGGAAGCGCTGCCCAAGCTGAAACTGCTGGTGACCACGGGCATGAGCAACGCGTCCATCGACATGGAGGCAGCCGGCCGGCT
Organism: Halosaccharopolyspora lacisalsi; assembly: GCF_014137975.1. Classification (GTDB taxonomy): domain Bacteria; phylum Actinomycetota; class Actinomycetes; order Mycobacteriales; family Pseudonocardiaceae; genus Halosaccharopolyspora; species Halosaccharopolyspora lacisalsi. The sequence goes on from NZ_JACGWZ010000004.1 coordinate 207,665, forward strand.
CGGCATCACCGTCTCGGGAACGGGTAACAGCAGTTCCTCCCCGGCGGCGACGACGGAACTGACCTGGGGGCTGATCCTGGCCCTCACCCGTGCCGTCCCGGCCGAGGACCGCAGGATTCGCGAGGGCGGCTGGCAGCACACGATCGGGATGGGGCTGAGCGGCCGCACCCTCGGCCTCGTCGGACTCGGGAGGCTCGGTACCCAGGTCGCGAACCTGGGCCGGGCCTTCGGCATGGACACGATCGCCTGGAGCCAGCACCTCACCGCCGAGACCGCCGAGGCCGCGGGAGTGAAAGCGGTCGGCAAACGGGAGCTGTTCGCCACCGCCGATGTGATCAGCATCCATGTGCGGCTCAGCGACCGGACGCGCGGCCTCGTCGGTGCCGAGGAGATCGGACTGATGAGCCGGGACGCTTACCTGGTCAACACTTCGCGGGGTCCGATCGTCGACGAGGCCGCGCTGCGGGACGCGCTGTGGCGGGGACGTATCGCCGGGGCCGGAATCGACGTGTTCGAGCGCGAGCCGTTGCCCGCCGACGACCCGTGGCGAAGCGTGCCCCGGACCGTGCTCACCCCGCACATCGGATACGTCACGGCCCCGACCTACGAGACCTTCTACACCGAAACCGTCGAGGACATCCTGGCGCACCTGGCAGGAGCCCCCGTCCGCGTGCTCAATTGAGTCAGGTCTCGTCCACGAGGTGCCGGATTCGTTCGATGAGCCGGGTGCGCTCGCCGGGGCTGCTCGCCAACGGGGTGACGTTGAGCGTGCCCACGCCGGACTCCTTCAACGCGGCCAGACGCTCGCGAACGTGGCCCTCCGAGCCGATCAGGGCGGTCTTGACCAGCAGGTCCCTGGGAACCTGGGCGGCGGCTTCGTCCTTCTTGCCGTCCAGGTAGAGGTCCTGGATCGTGGCCGCCTCCTCCTCGTAGCCGTAACGCCGGGCCAGGTTGTTGTAGAAGTTGCGCTGCTTGGAGCCCATACCGCCGATGTAGAGCGCCAGCATCGGGCGCATCGCGTCCAGCAGGCTCTCGGCGTCGATGTCGTCACCGATGGCCAGCGGAACCTGGACGACGGTTTCCAGCTCGGGCAACGACTCGTCCCGCTTGGCCCTGCCCTCGGCCAGTGACTCGCCCCAGACCTCGTGGGCCTTCTCCGGCACGTAGAAGATCGGTTCCCATGCCTCGGCGATCTCCGCGGTCATCGCGACGTTTTTCGGGCCGATCGCCGCGATCATGATCGGGATCCGCTCGCGGACCGGGTGATTGATCAGCTTCAGCGGCTTGCCGAGGCCGGTGCCCTGGTCCTCGGGCAGCGGGATCTGGAAGTGCTTGCCCTCGTGGGTGAGCTTCTCCCGGCGCCAGGCCTTGCGGCAGATGTCGACGATCTCGCGGGTCCGGCCCAGCGGGGCGTGGTAGGGCACACCGTGGAACCCTTCGATCACTTGTGGCCCGGAGGCACCGATCCCCAGGGTGAAGCGGCCGTCGGAGACGTAGTCGAGGCCGGCGGCTGTCATCGCGGTGGAGGTCGGGGTCCTGGTGTAGATCTGGAGGATGCCGGAAGCGATTTCCAGGCGCTCGGTGCGCGCTGCGATGAACCCCATCTGGCTGACCGCGTCGAAGGAGTACGCCTCCGGCACGTAGACGATGTCCAGCCCGGCCTTCTCGTGGGTGGCCAGTTCGTCGACCGTCTCCTTGAACCCCCCGCTGTAGTTCAGCGGCATTCCGATGCGCATGCTCGTCCTCTCCGTCGAAGCTGCCCGGCGGTCGCCCGTCACGAGGTGACCCGGTGCCGGGGACCAGAGGTTACCGCCGAGTACGGTCGTTCGGCAGTCCCCCGCGGTGATCGCGATGTGGGAAGTGACTCCCCCGGGGTGGAGAGGATGCCGATCCGATCTCGGGAAAGTAACGTGAGCGGGGTCCGTCGTCGGCAGGAAGGTCGCGCATCTTGGCACTGTTGGTGCACATACTGATCACCGCGGTAGCGGTCTGGGCCACCACCGCCCTCCCCGGGATCAGTTTGACGAGCGAGACCACAGGAACGCAGATCGCCACGCTCGTCGTCGTCGCCGTCGTCTTCGGCCTCGTCAACGCCGTGCTCAAGCCGATCGCCAAGACGCTGGGGTGCCTGTTCTACGTGCTGACTCTGGGACTGTTCGGCCTCGTGGTCAACGCACTGCTGTTCTGGCTGACCGGCTGGCTGGCCGAGCGGTTGGACCTGGCCTTCCAGGTCTCCGGGTTCTGGGCCGCCTTCTGGGGAGCGATCATCGTCACGATCGTCAGCGGTGTGCTGCACGGAATCGTGGATCGTACCCGCTCGACCGAGCGGGACTGAGCACCACGGCGTTCGCGGGAGGAATGGTTGAGTCACCGTCTCCGAGGCTTGCTTCCAGCACTGCTCGTGCTGTTTTCGGCCGCCTGCAGTCCGGGCGCCGTCGACCGTCCGAGACCACCGGCTCCGCCCGCTCCCAGCGTCGCCGATCCCCGCCCCGCACCCTCACCGCAGCTCCCCGGCGGGGGCAGGAGGATCCTGCCCGACCGCAGACTCGTGGGTTTTTCCGGTGCACCGGGCACGACGGCGCTGGGACCGCTGACCGGAAACCTGGATCGGGCCGCCCAGCGACTGAGCGAGCAGGCGAGGGCCTACGCCTCCGACCGTCCGGTACTGCCGACCTTCGAATTGCTCGCCACGCGGGCCACGTCGGCTCCGGGCCCGGACGGGAAGTACCGCAGTCGTGCCGGCGACGAAGTGGTCCGTCGGTATCTCGCCGCGGCACGGCGTGCCGGTGGCGTGCTGTTGCTGGGCATCCAGCCGGGACGCGCGGACTTCCTGGAGGAGGTGCGGTACTACCGGAAGTGGCTGACCGAGCCGGACGTCGGGCTCGCCCTGGATCCGGAGTGGGCTGTCGGTCCGAGCCAGGTGCCCGGCCAGACGTTCGGGAGTACGAGCGGACAGGAGCTGGAGGCGGTAGCCGACTACGCGGCGGGACTGGTGCGCGAGCACAACCTGCCGCAGAAGCCGCTCGTCTACCACCAGCTGGCGCCGGGAATCGTCCGCGACGAGCAGCTGCTGACCCCGCACCCGGGACTGGCACTGATCAAGTCGGTGGACGGTATCGGCTCACCGGCACTGAAGACCGACACCTGGAAGCAACTCACGAGCACCAAGCCGCCCTACGTGGCGGCCGGGTTCAAGTTGTTCTACGAGGAGGACACGAGCGGCGGTGGGCGGCTGATGAGCCCCGAGGAGGTACTCGGACTGCGTCCGGAGCCGAGCTACGTGCTCTACGAGTAGCCGGGGTGTCCGTTTCGTCACCGGAGCGGGCTTTCACGGGGTCCTCTTGCGGGGTCAAGACGGTACCGTGTCCGCCACTTCCCGACGGGGAGTGACCAAGGACGGTATCGAAGGAGACCTCGTGGAACTGTTGTTGCTGTCCAGTTCGACCAAGTACGCCGGTCGTCTACTCGGTCACGCGCTCGGTGCGGTGACCGGTTTACTCGCGGGGCGGGAACGGCTGCTTTTCGTCCCCTACGCTCGGCGCGATCACGACGGCTACACGGCGGCCGTGCATTCCGCCCTGAGCCCGTTGGGCGTTCAGGTGGAGGGCGTGCACCGGAGTGCCGATCCCGTGGCCGCGGTGCACGAGGCCGACGCCGTGTTCGTCGGTGGCGGCAACACCTTCCGGCTGCTGTCCGCGCTGCACCGGCAGGGACTGGTCACCGCGATCAGGAAGGTCGTGGGAGCCGGAACGCCGTACATGGGGGCCAGCGCCGGAACCAACGTCGCTTGTCCGTCGCTGCGGACGAGCAATGACATGCCGATCGTGCAGCCGTCGTCCTTCGACGCGCTCGGACTGGTTCCCTTCCAGATCAATCCGCACTACCAGGACCCCGAGCCCACCAGTACCCGGATGGGGGAGACGAGACAGCAGCGGATCACCGAGTTCCTCGAGGACAATTCGGTGCCGGTGCTGGGGATGAGAGACGGCGCCTGGTTGCGCGTGTCGGGGGAGCGAGCCGAGCTCGGAGGCACCGAAGGCGCACGGCTGTTCACCCGCGGCGCCGATCCGACCGAGGTACCCGTCGGCAGGGACCTGTCGCGGTTGCTGAAGACCGAGGCGCGTTACGACGTCGACTGACCCCGACGAGCACATGAGAGGGGCCGGGCAGGAAACATCCTGCCCGGCCCTTCGTCGGTGGGCGATGCTGGGCTCGAACCAGCGACCTCTTCGGTGTGAACGAAGCGCTCTTCCGCTGAGCTAATCGCCCCTCGCCGCTCTCCGTGGCGACAGGAGAAACACTACACGATCGCGCCTCAACCGATGAGCAGGGGGGACCGCAGCCATCCCCATCGCAGTCCGAGCCATCCGCCTACCAGGGAAAACGCTCCCATGAGCCAGAGCGTCACCAGCACGATCGCGCACGTTGCCGTCATCACGGCCAACTTGACCACCGGATGCTGCCGAGCGATCCACCGCATCCAGCGGTGGTAGTGGTGCTTGGCGAAGGTGTTCACGCGGTGCGCCCAGGCGAACTCGGTGGCGAGGAGGCCCAGGCCGGCGAAGACGATCAACCATCCGGGGCCGGGGTAGGGGACCATCGTCAGCCCCGCGATCAGGACGAGACCGCCGAAACCGCCGAGCGCCACCCGGTAGGTGGTGTTCAACGTCGGTCGTGAGCGGATCGCTTCGCGGCGCGTGTGCAATTTCTCGCGCCAGGCCTGTCGCCGGTTTCCCGGTGTGCCGCCTCGCCGAGTGGTTTCCTGCCCGGGCTGGCGGGGTCCCGGGTTGGGGTTGCTACTCAGGGTTCACCTGCCGACTACCTGAAGTGTTTTTCGGATGAGTGGGCAGCGCTGCCGACGGTGGTGGCTGATACTGGCACCGGTACCGGCACCGGCGAAATCGCGGTGAAGGTCGCGGTGTGAGTCTCGCCGCCCCACTTCGTCGAGGATACGGGTCTCTCGGGCGCCTCGTCGGCCGTTCGGGTGGTACCCGCTTTCCGGTGGTGTCGGGCCGGCGGCTACCCACCGAAGGGCATTCGAAATGTGATGAGACTCATCTTCCGGGGCGGAGGCGGCGCCCCCTGGGGGGTTCGAGGCAGGTCACACTGTGACGGTGGTCTCAGCGGTGGATATCCGCTCAGGCGTGGTCGGTCGGCATCCGGCCGCGCCCGTTCCCCCGACCTGGTGAACAACTGTGACCGAAATCTCAGGATGGGCTGCTGCCGAGGCGAGATGACGCCGTGAATCCCTTATCCTGGTGGTGCGCCCTGCGATAGTGGTCGAATGTGGTATCCGTGTCCGTGAACGCGGCCGCGGTCCGTCGATGATCGTCGGGTGTTGAAACGGGTTCGTGTCTTCGTGTAGCTGAGAACCGGCGCGTACCGGCGGTGACGGTGCGGCTCTAGGCGGGTGCTGGCTGTGGGTCGAGTGGAGCCAGGTCAAGGGCGAGGCGACCTGCACATCCGGTGTTGGCGAACACACTCCGCAGCTTTTCGGTTGCCCAGTGAATTAGTTTTCCCCCGAATGGGTGGTTTATCCGTGAGTTGCGAGCGAACGACCCGGCGTAACCGTCACAACTGTGTTGCTCGGTCAATTCACCGGACCGGGAGGAAGAAGAAAGGCAAGGATGATGCGTAACGATCACGTGACTCTCCGTTCGACGGCTGTGTTCGATCTCTTGGCGCCACAGACCCCCGCCGTGCCCGTGCAGGTGGAGCTGCGCTACGACACTCGGGACCCCTACGCCGTGGTTGCCGCCTTTCGCACCGGGCGTGCCGGATGGGTCGAATGGGTCTTCGCTCGGGACCTACTCGCGGACGGGTTGATCGCGCACGCGGGTGAGGGCGACGTGGCCATCCGTCCCGCCGTTAACGATCCCGAAGTGGTGGTCGTCGAGCTCAGCTCCCCGTCGGGACACGCCGTGTTCGAAGCTTCGGCCCAGGAGCTGGCCGACTTCCTGGACCGCACCTACGACGTGGTCGTGCCCGGCAACGAGAACCTGTGGGTCGACGTCGACGACGCGCTGAGCAGGTTGCTGCCGCACGACCTGTCCTGACCGGGCGACGGCCGGCTCGATGATGGCCTCGACGCCGGGACGCTGACCCCGGTTCGAGGGCTGCTGTCGATGTGTTCTAGAGTAGTCCGTGCAACGCGGTGATCGGGTTTCGCACGATCGAAAACCGGTATTCGCGTGCAGGCGGACGTGGCGCAGCGGTAGCGCATCAGCTTGCCAAGCTGAGGGTCGCGGGTTCGAATCCCGTCGTCCGCTCTGGGAGTGGTGGGCAGTCCGGTTCCGGGCTGTACCGCCGTCCGGCGGAGTGGCCGAGTGGCTTAGGCAAGGGCCTGCAAAGCCCTGTACGCGGGTTCGATTCCCGCCTCCGCCTCGCGCGATTAGCTCAGCGGGAGAGCGCTACGTTGACACCGTAGAGGTCGCTGGTTCAAACCCAGCATCGCGCACCACGAGTGAGCGGGGTCCGATGGATGAGGAATCATCTGCCGGGCCCCGCTTTCGTGTCGCACGACGCTGCTCCGCGCATGGTCGTCGACTTTCAGTAACAGCGGCGGAGTATGAAGTCGCGGAGCCGGGAGCTCACCCGTCGGAGGGCACGGTAGCGGCCACGCACCGGACCAGGCCGGCCAGTGACTCCACGGCCACGGCGAGTCCCTCCTCCGTGCTCGCGTGGTCGGGGTGGGTGCCCGTGGCCGGCGGCTGAGCCGCTGTTCCAGAACTCGGCCGACGCGGTGCGCCAGGTCCGTTTCGGCCGCTCCCGGCGATCGATCGCTCGGTGTCTCGGCGGCGTGCGAGTCGATGCGCCGGGTACTCGGGCAGCGCGGCGTGATCGCCGCCCCGGAGGTCACGAACGGTTAGCAGCGTCGTCGACGGGGCCGGGGGACGATCGCTCGTCCTCCGGTCGCCGCGGGTGATTCATTCCGACGAACCGCTCGGCCCGGTCGTGCCCTGGGACGATCCGGGCGTCCGCTCACTCTCGCGGGTCGGCGCGTAAGGCAACGGCGGGAGCCCGGGAACCGGAAGGCCGATGCGGAACAGGGCCCCGGCTCGCGGATGCCGAGTCGTGTCGGTGGCCACCCTGGAGGTGGTGATGTAGAGCTCGTCGAGCCGGGGGCCGCCCAGGGTGCAGGCCGTGACTCGGGGTACGGGCACGGTCACGACCTCGTCGAGTTCTCCCCGAGGCGTATAGCGCCGTACGGCGCCTCCGCCCCACAACGCCACCCACAGGTGCCCCTCGGCGTCGACGGTCAGGCCGTCGGGCGCCCCCGCGTCGCTTTCGATCTCCACGAGCGTGCGACGCCGGCTCAGCTGTCCGTCGACGTAGTCGAAGGCGTCGACGGTGCGGGTCGGCGTGTCCACGTAGTAGGCCGTGGTGCCGTCCGGGCTCCAGGCGAGCCCGTTGGAGATGGTGACTCCGGTGAGCACGCTCGAGACCGTGTGGTCGGGGTTCAACCGGTACAGGCCGCCCGCGCCCGGTGTTTCGGCGTAGGCCATAGAACCGCAGTAGAACCGTCCGTCCGGATCGCAGCCGCCCTCGTTCATCCGGAGTCCGGAGTCCGGCCACAGTTCGGGGAGCGGGCGAACCCCGGCGAGGTCGTCGTCGGTCAACGCGAACCCTCGTTCGAGGGCCAGGACGGCCCCGTTGTCACGGCAGGGTCGCAGAGCCGCGACAACGGAGCCGACGTGGCGGCGGTGGACGGACCCACTTCGCTCGTCGAGGGTGAGCACGTCCCCGGCGAGCATGTCCACCCAGCGCAGGCCCGGCCACCGGTCCACCCAGACCGGGCCCTCACCGTGGTGGGCGCACGGTTCGGTCACCTGTTCGGCGGTGCTCACGGCGTTTCCGGCGGGGTGAGGGCTCCTCCGGTCGTGTCGAGGACGCCGTTGACGCGCCGTGCGACGCCCAGCGGATTCTCGTCGAGCAGCTCCTCCGGCAGGATCTCGGCGGGTGCGTTCTGGTAGGAGACGGGGCGCAGGAAGCGATCGATGGCGGCCGTGCCGACGGAGGTGTGCCCGGATCCGGTGGTGGCCGGGTACGGGCCGCCGTGCTGCATGGCGTGGCTGACGCTGACCCCGGTCGGCCACCCGTTGTAGACCAGCCTGCCCACCCGGTGCTGGAGCAGGGTGGCGAGCCGGGACACGATCTCCTCCTCGGCGGTCCCCTGCACCGTGGCGGTGAGTTCGCCCTGGAACAGCTCGGCCGCGGCCGCCAGCTCCTCCTCGTCGGAGTAGGAGACGAGGATCGAGGTCGGGCCGAAGCACTCGGTCAGCAGCTGATCGTGGTGCCGGAGGAGTTCCGCGGCGCTCGTGGCCAGCAGGCTCGGCGTCGATCCCTGCTCGGTGGGGCGAGCCGGAGTGATCACGCGGATCGCGGGGTGGTCGGTCAGCGTCGTGAGCGACTCCTGGAAACCCCGCTGGATGCGGGAGTTCAGCATGGCCCCACCCGCGTGCTCCTCCAGGGAGCTCGCCAGGCGTTGCTCGAACCGCGCGGTGGACTCGGAGGGCACGAACAGCACTCCCGGCTTCGTGCAGAACTGGCCGGTACCGAGGGTGAACGAGCCGAGGTAGCCGTCGGCGATGTCGTCGGGACGCTGCGCCGCCGCCCGCGGGGTGACGAAGGCGGGGTTCACGCTGCCCATCTCGGAGTGGAAGGGAATGGGGTCCGGCCGCGAGTTCGCCAGGTCGAACAGGGCACGGCCCGCGGTGGCGGATCCGGTGAACGCCCCCGCGCGTACTCGGTGGTCCTGGACCGCCGTGCGGCCGGCTTCGTCGCCGCTGATGAGAGCGAACGTTCCCGCCGGAGCATCGGTCTCGCGCAACGCCTCGTCGATGATCTCGCCGGTCCGCCTGGACAGTTCCGGGTGGCCGGGATGGGTCTTGAGCACGACCGGGCAGCCCGCGGCCAGTGCGGAGGCGGTGTCACCGCCGGCGACGCTGAACGCGAACGGGAAGTTGCTGGCCGCGAACACCACCACCGGCCCCAGCGGCAACACCGTCCGCCTCATGTCGGGGCGAGCTCCCGTCGGCCAGCTCGCGTCGGGCAGATCGATGGTGGCGTTGAGGAAGGTGCCCTCGTCGAGGACGTCGGCGAACAGGCGCAGCTGGAAGGTGGTGCGGGTGAGTTCGCCGGTCAGCCTCGCCCGCGGCAGGTGGGATTCCCGCTCGGCCAGCGGGATCAGCTCGTCACCGGCGGCATCCAGTGCTTGGGCGATACCGCGCAGGATCCCCGCGCGTTGTGCGGGGCGGAGTCGAGCCAGCGGCCGGCTCGCCCGCTCGGCGGCGTCGAGGGTCGCGGCCAGTTCCGCTTCTCCGGTGACAGTCTCGGTGGTCATCCGTTCGTGTTTCTCCTTGTCGAATCGGTTCCGCCCCGTCAGGGGCGCAGCAGGATCTTGATGGTGGCCGGGTCGGCCTCGGCGAGTAGCCCCAGGGCTCGTTCCGCGTCGTCGAGAGCCAGCTCATGAGTGATGATCCGCGAGGGGTCAAGAGCTCCCGACGCGAACGCGCGAACCGCGTGCGTCCAGGCACGTGGCGGTGCTCCGAACACCGTGTGCACCGTGATCTGGGAAAGCACCAGGTGGGCCGGCGAGGGTGGTTGCCGTTCCTCCGAGGCCAGTCCCGTCAGGACGACGCGGCCGCCGGGGCGGACCAGCCTCGTGGCGAGATCGGCGGTACCGGAGCTGCCCGCCGCTTCGACGACGACGTCGAAGCGTCCCGGTACCGTCGCCTCCTCGGGCGTTCTCAGCGCGGTGGCCCCGTTCGCGGCGGCTGCTTCGGCGCGTTGACGATGCGGATCCACCACGAGCAGTTCGGCCGGAGAGGCCGCCGCCAGCAGCTGGGTCGCGAGCAGACCGAGACTGCCGCCTCCGACCACGGCCACGCTCTCGCCCGGCAGCACGCCGGCCTTGAGGCACGCCGCTGCCGCGCACGCGGCGGGCTCGAGGCTCGCCGCCGCCCGCAGGTCCGAATCGGCGGGCAACACGTGCAGCAGGCGGGCGGGCAGCGTCAGATGGTCCGCCCACGCGCCGGCGCGGGTGAAGCCGGTCTCGTCGTACTCGGCCGTGCACAGGTTGGTCTCACCGGCCCGACAGGACGGACACACCAGGCAGGTCCGGAAGCCCTCCCCGACCACGGGACGACCGACCAGGCCGGAGTCCACATCGGCCCCGGTTTCGGCCACGGTGCCCGACCACTCGTGACCGGGCACCACCGGATACCGCACGAAGCCCTCGGGGCGGTGACCGGCGAAGACCTCGCGGTCGGAACCGCAGATCCCGCTGTAGGCCACCCGGACCAGGGCCTCTCCCGGGCCGGGTGGGGTCGGATCACGAGGCGTGACGCGCAGCTGTCCGGGCGCGTCGATGCGGACCGCACGTGCGGTGTTCACTGCGCCTCCTTGGTGCCGCGGAACTGCCAGTCCTCGGCGTAGAGGTCGAACCGAGCTCCGCGGGAGGGGTGCTCCCGGACGAAGTCCAGATCGAGCTCCACGCCCAGACCGGGTACCGTCGGCAGCTCGAAGTGGCCGTCGACGACCTCCGGCAGCCCCGGAGCCGCCTGCTTGATGTGCTCGTCGGCGAAGTCGTTGAAGTGTTCCTGGATCTTGAAGTTGGGCGTGACCGCGGCCAGGTGAAGGTTGGCCGCGGTCAGCACGGGGCCACCGACGTTGTGCGGGGCCACGAGCACGTAGTGCGTCTCGGCGGTGGCGGCGACCTTGCGGACCTCCGAGATCCCGCCGAAGTGCCCGATGTCGGGTTGGAGGACATCGACGGCCTGCTGGGTGAACAGCTCGCGGCACTCGTTGCGGTCGTGGACGCGCTCACCGGTGGCCACGGGGGCGTCGACCTGTTGCGTCACCTTGGCCAGCGCCTCGAAGTTCTCGGGTGGAACGGGCTCCTCGATCCAGCTCGGGGCGAAGGGACGCAGCGCGCCGGCGATCCGCACGGCCTCGGCCGGGGCGAACCGGCCGTGCATCTCCACGAGGATCTCGATGTCCGGTCCGACGGCGTCGCGCACCGCTTCGACCAGCTCGACCGAGCGGCGGAACTCGGCGGGTTCGAGTTCCCACCGGCCCGGTCCGAACGGGTCGAACTTCAGTGCCCGGTATCCGCGTTCGACGACCGCGCGTGCCGCCGTGCGGAACTCCTCCGCGGTGCGTTCGACGGTGTACCAGCCGTTGGCGTAGGCCTTGATCCGGTCGTTGACCCGTCCGCCGAGCAGGCGCCACACGGGCTGGCCGAGCGCTTTGCCGATGATGTCCCAGCAGGCCGTTTCCACGCAGGCGATGCCGGACATCACGACCTCTCCGGCACGCCCGTAGTCGCCGTACTTCATGCGCCACACCAGCGACTCGACGTCGAAGGGGTCGGTGCCGCGGACGTGGTTCGGACCGGCCTCGGCGAGGTACCCGAGCAGCGCCTGGGTGTGACTCAGCATCCTGGTCTCACCGACGCCGACCAGGCCTTCGTCGGTGTGCACCCGGACGTAGGTCAGGTCTCGCCACGGGGTGCCGACGACGAAGGTCTCCAGGTGAGTGATCTTCATTGAGATTCCTTTCACGCCGTGGGTCAGTGCCGGACCGGCTGCGGGACGGCGAGGTCGGCGGTCGGAAGCTGCGAGGTCTTCGCGTCCGGAGCATGCCGGTCCAACATGTCCAGGCCGATGCGGGCGCGTCGCACGCGTTCGCGTCCGAGCAGGGTGGCGGTGGGAGTCAGGTGCAGGCCGCTGGGATAGATGTTGGGGGCGTTGCGCAGGCCGAACTTGAGGTAGACCGGCGCGGCCACCCGCACGATCTCGGCGATCTCGTAGTGCCGGACGAACCCTCCCAGATCGTCGGGGGACTCGACGTAGACGTCCAGGGGCAGGGAGGTGGCGGCACGGATGCTCGCGATCTGGGGGATCGACAGGTCGGTGGGCACGTTGTAGGTGTCGGCACCGAGATCCTCCGCGATGCGTATCGAGGCCGGGTTCGCCAGTCCCATCTGCACGCTGGCCTTGAAACGCAGGTCGGAGGGAAGTTCTCCGGCCGCGCGCATTCGTGCGGCCACGGCCAGCACACCGAGGTCGGTGATCAGCACACTGCGCAGTCCGGCCTCGGCGGTGCGCCGGACGTCCTCCAGGACGTGCACCAGTTGTTCGGTGCCCCGCGCCTGGGCCGCGACGCTCCCGGAGATCGTGGCCATGCTGCCGGTGTCCCAGGCCGCCACGGGCCTGGCGAACAAACTCACCTCCGCGTGTCCGGCGAGTTCGGCCATCTCGGCCAGTTCGTCGCCCGTGAGCAGCATTCCTCCGCTGCCCTGGGAGATCCGGTGGATGGTGACGTCATGGGTACGAGCCTGCTCGAAGACTCCGCGCAGTACCTCCGGACCTTCCACGCTGGGAATCTCGACGCGGTACTGCGCGCCGTCCGGGAAGCGTTTCGTACTGGTGGGAGCCTCACCGGACTCGGTGGCAGGCAGCCCTTGCGAGCTGAGGAAATCGCGTGTCTGTTGCACGGGCCCGTCCGTTCGATATTCCGAACATTGTTCGGCAATCGTATGCCGGGGTGACGAACAGGTCAACAGTCCTTCGGGGAGAGTGCTTTCAGGTCCACCCGTCAGTGCTGGTCATGTGCGGTGGTCGGGTACGATGTTCGAAATACCGGTCAAGTGTTGGTGCGTCCGGGCGGCGTACCGGGAAGGGCGCCGATGGCACGTGCGGTACCTGCGGTGGAGCGAGCTTTCGACATCCTCGAGCTGTTCCTCGACGAGCACGAGCTCAACCCTCCGGAGATCACCGCCAGACTGGGGCTGCCTCGCACGACCGTGCACGAGCTGGTCAGCACCCTCGTCGAGCGGGAGTACCTGACACCGGCGACCAGGGACAGCAGCCGCTTCCGGCTCGGCGTCCGCGGGTTCCAGCTGGGCTCCGCCTACGCGGAGCGCCTCGACCTGGCTCGGGAGGGGCAGCTCGTCGCGGAGGGAATCGCCGAGAAGTGCCACGAGACGGTGCACATCGCCGTGCGGGAGGGCACCGAGGTGCTCTACGTCGCCAAGGTGGACAGCACGCATCCGGTGCGAATGGTCTCCGCCGTCGGACGGCGGCTTCCGGCCCACTGCACGGCGGTGGGCAAGGCCCTGTTGGCGACGTTGCCGCGTAAACGGGTCGACGAGCTCTACGCCGACACCGGGTTGATCGCGATGACCGACAACAGCATCACCAGCCGTCGCGCCCTGCACGGCGAGCTGGAGGAGATCCGCGCCGGCGACGGTGTGGCACGGGAGCACTGCGAGTCCAACGACGCCGTCGCCTGCGTCGCGGCACCGGTGCGGGATCACTCCGGCGCGGTGGTGGCCGCCGTGAGCATCTCCGCCCCGATCCTGCGTTTCGACGACGACGTCGAGGCGTTCCTGCGTGATCTCGCCCGCCAGGGGGCCGACGAGTTGTCACATCGGCTCGGTTTCCTCGCCTCCTGACGTCTGCGGGGACAGCGGTCTGAGCTTCAGCCACATCAGGAACAACGCGCCCACGAGCAACATCGCGATCCCCGTCCAGAGATTGATGTTGACTCCCTCGGCCTTGTGAATCGCCTGCGGGCCGGCGAAGACACCCGCCGCCCCGATGAGGACTCCGTAGACGAGGAACAGGCCACCGATGATGGCTCGTATGTCGAACAGCTGACCGAACTTCGACTTGTGGGCGGGTTCGGTGCTCGCGTCGTGCTGTGGGGACGGGGGTGCGGTGTCGTTGTCGGTCATCGCGGTTCCTCCTCGAGGGTGGTGCGTCACAGGGTGAAGGGCACGTAGCACAGGGCGGCCAGCGCGACGGCGCCCCACCCGAGCAGGGCGGGCCGGCGGTACCAGGCGCCGTCTCCCGGTGCGTGCTCGCCCTTGTCCTGCGCGGAGGCCCTGGTGTAGACGAGCCCCTCCAGCTCGCTGGCGGCCTTCGGCCGGGTCGCCAGGCTGATGGGCACGCTCACGACCACGTTGACGATGAAGGCGATGATCGCCGCGGTCATGTTGGCGGCCTGGTCGGTGCTCAGCGGAACGTATCCGGTGCTGTAGGAGGCGTAGAACGCCACCGGCGCCAGGGTTCCGAGCAGCAGCCCCCAGAAACCGGCCTTGGCGGTCATCCGCTTCCAGAACAGGGCCAGGATGAAGGTGGCGAACAGCGGCACGTTGAAGAACGAGAACAACGTCTGCATGTAGTTCATGATGTTGCTGAACGAGGCGGCGATGAACGCCGTGCCCATTCCGACGACCACCCCGATCACGGTGATCACGCGCCCGACCGTCACGTAGTGCTTGTCGGGCATCCGCGGCTTGACGTAGGCCTGCCAGATGTCGTTGGTGAACACCGTGTTGAAGCTGGAGACGTTGGCGGCCATACCGGCCATGAACGAGGCCATCAGACCGGTCACGGCGAGACCGAGCACCCCGTTGGGCAGCAGCTCCCGCATCAGCAGCGGAATGGCCTGGTTGTACTCGTAGGCACTGCTCGGGCCGCCGATGCTGGGCGCGATGACCAGGGCGATCAGGCCGGGAAGCACCACGATCAGCGGGATGAACATCTTCGGGAAGGCCGCGATCAGCGGAGTACGCCGTGCCGCCGAGAGGTTCTTGGCCGACAGCGAGCGCTGCACCTCGGCGAAGTTGGTCGTCCAGTACCCGAAGGAGATCGCGAATCCGAGCCCGAGCGTGATCCCCAGCCAGTTCGTGCCCAGCGGGTTCTGCTCGCCGAACCCGGTTCCGCCCCATGCGCTGAGGAACTGTGCTCCCTCGCTGGCGACCACCTTGTCGATCAGCCCGTCGAAGCCGCCGACCCGGATCAGCCCGAGCACGGTCAGCGGGACCAGCGCCGCGATGATGACGAAGAACTGCAGCACCTCGTTGTAGATGGCCGAGGTCAGTCCGCCGATGACGATGTAGGCGAGCACGAACACGCCCGAGACCACGATGGACACCGGCAGCGGCCACCCCAGCAGCGTGCGCAGGATGATCCCGAGGGCGAACAGGTTGACTCCGGCGATGAGTACCGAGGCGATCGCGAACAGGCTCGAGCTCAACAGATGCGAGGAGGGGCTGAATCTCCGCAGCAGGAACTCGGGGACGCTGCGCACCTTCGAGTTGTAGTAGAACGGCATCATGACCAGGCCGAGAAAGACCATGGCCGGGATGGCCCCGATCAGGTACCAGTGCACTGTGTAGGCACCGTACTGCGCGCCGTTGGCGGCCATCCCCAGGATCTCGGTCGCCCCGAGGTTCGCCGAGACGAATGCCAGCCCGGTGACCCAGGCGGGAAGCGACCGTCCCGAGAGGAAGAAGTCAAGACTGCTGTTGACGCTGCGCTTCGCCACCAGGGCGATGCCCAGCACCACGACGAAGTACGTGGCGAGGATGAGGTAGTCCAGCCAGTTCATCGACAGGCGTAGCCCGTCGGCCAAGTAGTGCATCGTTGTGCCCTCGCCTAGGGAGATCTCACCGGTTCCGGCGTCGTGCACGCGGGCGCCCGGCAACGTTTTGTTCGGTACTTCGGACAGTGTTCGAAACTTATGACAGGCGTGGGGCGTGGTCAAGGCCATTCGTGAAGCTGGTCATGCGAAAAACCGGCAAAGCGGACGTGGAGGCCTTGACCTGGCGGGTCGGACGCCGCACCATGTCATACCAACCGGCCGGTATGTACTCCCACGATCACGGAACGTGCTGCGGACAACCCCACGAGTCAGGCTCGCGTGGTTGGTCGCCGCCTGTCCAAGGAGACCGCCGATGACGGACCCGAACACCGCCTCGCGCGAACCGGAACCGAAGACACCCACCAAGCTGCTGGCGGCGGGCCTCGTGGCCAGTTCGATCGAGTGGTACGACTTCTTCGTCTACGCCACCGCCGCGGCGCTGGTGTTCGGTCCGCTTTTCTTTCCCCAGGCCACACCGCTGATCGCCGCGCTGCTGGCGTTCAGCACGTTCTGGGCCGGATTCATCGCCCGTCCGCTCGGTGGTGTCGTGTTCGGACACTTCGGCGATCGCTTCGGGCGCAAACCCGCGCTGGTGACCTGCCTGGTGCTGATGGGCTCGGCGACGTTCGCGATCGGACTGCTGCCCACCGAGACCTCGATCGGCGCCGCGGCTCCGATACTGCTGGTGACGTTGCGCTTCCTCCAGGGAATCGCGGTCGGCGGGCAGTGGGGCGGGATCACCCTGCTGCTCACGGAGAGCGCCGGAAGGGGCAGCCGCGGGAAGGCGGGAACCTTCGGGCAGATGGGCGTGCCGTCAGGCGTGATCCTCGGCAACGTCGCCTTCCTGGTCACGGCCGCGACGATGAGCGAGGAAGCCTTCGCGAGCTGGGGATGGCGGATTCCCTTCCTGCTCAGCGCCCTGCTGTTCCCGGTGGTGCTGTTCATTCAACTGCGGATCGAGGACACGCCCGTGTACCGGCAGCTGAGCGAGCGCGCCGCCGAACGAGCCGAACGGACTCCGAAGGCGCCGCTGGCCGAGGCCCTGCGCACTCACAGCAGGCAGATCCTGTTCGGTGCCGGGCTGCTGTTCGCCAGCAACGCCATTTTCTACGTCAGCATCGCCGGTGTCCTCGACTACGGCACGAGGGAACTGGGGTTGGACTACGACAGCCTGCTCGCCGTGAGCCTCGCCTCCGCGGCGGTCGGCATGATAGTCATCTACGTCTCCGGCCTGCTGTCGGACCGTTTCGGACGCCGTCCGCTGCTGCTGGCCGGTTCGGGACTGATCGTGGTCTGGGCCTTCCCGTTCTTCTGGCTCGTCGACACCGGATCGCTGGCGCTGATCGCCGTGGCGGTCACGGTGGGCGGTGCGGGTTCCAGCCTGGCCTACGGGCCCCTGGCGGCTTACCTCTCCGAACTGTTCGAGCCACGGGTTCGCTACTCCGGAGCCTCGATGGCTTACCAGCTCGCGGCCATCCTCATCAGCGGAGGCACCCCGTTCATCATGACCGCACTGCTGGCCGCGACCGGAACATCGGCGGCAGTGTCGGCGTTCCTGCTGGTGATGGGGCTGTGCACGCTGGGGTCGACCCTGATGCTGGCCGAAACCCGTCCGACCCGTTCGAGCACGGAGGTTCCGGAGCCCCACTCGGCACGTTCGAGCGGGGACGTGTCGAAAACCTCGGGCACAGCGGGGTGACCCGGTGCCACGCCCGCGCCGACTCGAATCGATCCCGGTCGGCGCGGGACGTGGGGCTTCCCGGTTTCGCGCGAAACCGGACCATCCCCACCCATCGGGTGGCACCTACCGGTCGAAGGCGCCTGTCTTCACGGTGTTGAGGAAGGTGTTCCACCGCGCCGGGGGCACGGTGAAGTGCCCAACGGCCCGGTCCTTGCTGTCGCGCACGCCCACGGCCCGTGCGGTGAGGGCGACCTCGACGCAGTCCTGAGCACCGCTGGAGTAGGTGGACTTCTTGAACACCGCCGACCGGCGTAAGGCTTCATCGGGCGTGGGGGTTGCCTTCATTGCTGCCTACCTCTGGGCTTGCCCTGTGCAAGGGCTCCACCATGCTAATCAGGCCGGGGTTCATCCCATCGTGCGGAGGATGTGCTCGATGCGGTCGCACGACTCCTTCGGGTCGAGCGCTTGCCGAACCGCTGAGTCGAGCGCCGAGGTGTGTCGGCGCAGTTCGGGGTAGCGCTCCAGAAAACCGGAGGTGGCCACGGACTCCGAGAACACGACGTCGGGGTCCTGCTCCTCGGAAAGCCGAGCAAGGCAAAGGTTTGCCCTTGTGCCGCGTGCTCACCGGCCTCGAACGTCAGGACCAGCACTTCCACGTCGGCAGCATGCTCCAGGACGAGCAAATGTTGTAGCTGCGCTCGCATGACTGCGCGCCCACCGACCTGGCGGTGCAGAGCTCCTTCGTTGATTACGGCGGTGAACCGAAACTTCGGGTCCTGCAATCGGTGCTGCCGCTGCATCCGAAGCTCGACTAGGCGGGGCCCGGTGGTGTGGTGGAACTCGGTGTACGGGTGGCGGCACGCGTTCTCACCGGAGGCGAAGCCGCGTCCGGAGCAGGAGCGGGTCACGCTGTGCGGGCAGGCGGTCGTACTGATCGATCCGTCCGAGTTGGACTGGTTGATGCCGACCTGCGACACGTGCATGGACCGGGCGAAGCAGTGGTCCCAGCAGCGTCAGGATGCGATCGCCGAGCGCCGTCGTGATCAGCGCCGCCGTCGGGGGTGGTTGTGGATGACTGCCCACGAGCTCGGTGTTTGGCTGACTCTCGGTGTGCTGCTGGCCGCGCCGTTCCTGCTACTGCTACTGGTGCCGGTGCGCGGTGGGAACGGACATCACGCCCACGCCGGGCCGGGCACGCTGACCGTGGTCCAGCTCCACCGCACGATCAGGGGACACCCGCACGATTTTGGGGAAAATCGTGACCCCGACGACGAGATCATCGTCTGGCCATCCGAAGACCACCCCGAACCCGGCTGGGACGAAGCCGGCTGGATCGAGCCCGATCCCACCCCGCTGGAACGCGACCTCCAGCGCCTGCTGACCCCACCGGTCGAGGACACCTACGTCGGCCGCCACCGCCTCGGCGAACCCGGCGAGATGCATCCACCCTCACCGAGCGCGCGCATCGGGCTCGCCGAACCGATCTCCGCATAGCTGTTCCGGGGCTTACGGGCGCCCGGGGCCTCTCACGACGGTGCCCGCCCCCGAGCGGAGGTCTCGGGGACGGGCACCGGGCCGAGGTCGTCACCCGGAGCTCAGCAGCGAGCGGGCGAAGAAGGCCAGATTGGCGGGCCGCTCGGCCAGGCGGCGCATGAAGTAGCCGTACCACTCGTCGCCGTAGGCGACGTAGACCCGCATCCTGTTGCCCTCGGCGGCGAGCCGCCGCTGTTCGGCGGGACGGATGCCGTAGAGCATCTGGAACTCGTAGTCCTCGGCCGCTCTCCCGGTCTCGGTGGCCAGTTGCCGCGCGATGCTGATCATGCGCGGGTCGTGGGAGGCCACCATGGGATAGCCCGAGCCGGCCATGAGGGTCCGGAGGCAGCGGACGTAGGAGCGGTCCACCTCGTGCTTGGCCTGGAAGGCCACCGAGGCGGGCTCGGAGTAGGCGCCCTTGCACAACCGCACCCGCGAGCCCGCGCCGGCCAGGTCACGGCAGTCCTGTTCGGTGCGGTGCAGGTAGGCCTGGAGCACCGCACCGACCCACGGAAAGTCCACCCGGAGATTGCTCAGCACGTCCAGAGTGGCGTCCGTGGTGGTGTGGTCCTCCATGTCCAGGGTCACGGTGGTACCGGCGTCCGCCGCCGCCTCGCAGATCAGCCGGGCGTTGTCCAGCGCGATCTTGTTGCCGTCGTGGGGCAGTTGCTGTCCCACCGCCGAGAGCTTCACCGAGACCTCGGCGTTGCCCGCCAGGCCGGCGGAGTCCAGTTCGGACAGCATCAGCCGGTAGGCCCGCACGGTATCGGCCGCCTGGTCGGCGTCCGTGGTGTCCTCGCCGAGGTGGTCGAGGGTGACGGACATCCCACGCCCGGCCAGCTCGCGGATGACCGCGAGTGCGTCCTGCGGCGTGGTGCCCGGGACGAAGCGGTCCACCACGGAACGGGTCAGCGGGTTGCCCTCCACCATCCGCTTGACGCCCCCCGACCGGGCGGCAGCCAGCAGTGTGCTGCGCAGCATCGTGGCCTCCTTGGCGCGGTCTCGGACTCAGCCCTGGTGCGGGTAGGTGTGGTGGGTGGGGGCGTCGAAGGTCTCCTTGATCGCGCGGGGGTTGGTCCAGCGCAGGAGGTTGAACATCGAACCGGCCTTGTCGTTGGTGCCGGAGGCGCGGGCGCCGCCGAAGGGCTGGCGTCCCACGATCGACCCCGTGGGCTTGTCGTTGACGTAGAAGTTGCCCGCGGCGTGGCGCAGCTTCTCGTGGGCCTCGGCGATCGCGCTGCGGTCGGTGGCGAACACGGCTCCGGTCAGCGCGTAGGGGCTGGTGCTGTCGACGGTCTCCAGGATCTCGGAGTAGCGGTTGTCGTCGTAGACGTGCACCGCCAGGATCGGACCGAAGTACTCGGTTGTGAACGCCTCGTCGTGGGGGTCGCTGCCCAGCAGCACGGTCGGCTCCACGAAGTAACCCACCGAGTCGTCGTAGCCGCCTCCGGCCAGCACCTCCAGCGAGGGCTCAGCGGCCGCGCGGTCCAGCGCCGCCTTGTGCTTGGCGAAGGCCCTCGAATCGATCACGGCACCGCCGAAGTGGGAGAAGTCCTGCGGATCGCCGAAGGTGATGTCGCGGGTGGTCTCCAGCAGTTCCTCGCGCAGCCCCGACTCCCACAGCGAACGCGGCAGGTAGGCGCGGGAGGCCGCCGAGCACTTCTGACCCTGGTACTCGAACGCGCCGCGCACCAGCGCCGTGGCGATCGGCGCCGGGTTGGCCGAGGGGTGGACGACGACGAAGTCCTTGCCACCGGCCTCGCCCACGATGCGCGGGTACGAGCGGTAGGTGTCGATGTTGCTGCCGACGGTGGACCACAGCTTGCGGAAGGTCGCCGCCGAGCCGGTGAAGTGCAGCCCGGCCAGCTCCGGATCGGTCAGGGCGACCTCGCTGACGGCCCCGCCGTCGCCGGTCACCATGTTGATCACGCCGGGCGGCATGCCCGCCGCCTCGAGCATGCGCATCGTGAAGTGCGCGGCGAACTGCTGCGTCGGTGTCGGCTTCCAGACCACGGTGTTGCCCATCAGCGCGGGGGCCGTGGGCAGGTTGGCCGCGATGGCGGTGAAGTTGAACGGGGTGATCGCGGTGACGAAGCCGTCCAGCGGCCGGTACTCCATGCGGTTCCACTCACCGGGCACGGAGTTGGGCTGCTCGGCGATGATGCGCCGGGCGAAGTGCACGTTGAACCGCAGGAAGTCGGCGAACTCGCAGGCGGCCTCGATCTCGGACTGGTGCACCGACTTGGACTGGCCCAGCATGGTCGCGGCGTTGATCGTGTCGCGCCACGGCCCGGACAGCAGGTCCGCGGCGCGCAGGAGCACCGCGGCGCGCTCGTCGAACGGCAGCGCGGCCCACTCGGGGGCGGCGTCCTTGGCGGCCTGCACGGCCTCGGCGACGTCGTCCCGGGTGGCTTGCGCACAGGTGCCCAGCACGTGGGCGTGGTTGTGCGGTTGCACGACGTCGAACCGTTCGCCGCCCGCCATGCGCTGCTTGCCCGCGATGGTCGTGGTCAGTTCCACGTGCTCGGCGGAGAGCTCGGCCAGCCGCTGCTGCAGGGACTGCCGTTCGGCCGAGCCGGGGGCGTAGGAGCGGACCGGCTCGTTGGCCGGAACCGGGACCGAAGTGATGGCATCCATGACGTCACTCTCCTCGTGGGAAATGCTGTGCGGGTCGCCGCCGTACCGGCTGTGGCTGTTACTCGCAGAGTAGGAGGTGTGAGGCACCTCCCGATTTGTTCGAGCGACTACTGTTGACAGCCATGGATTGTCCGGTCGAACAACACCCCGGCGCGGTCGAAGCCGCCGCGCGCGGAACGGAAGCGGCGGCCGTGCCCCTGCGTCAGCTCCTCATCGCCGTGGGGGAACCGCTGGTCGACGTGCTCGCCGCTCCCCGTGGCTTCGACGTGGAGGTGCGCGACATCGTCATCGTCGACCCGGAGGAGGACTCCGGAGCCGGTATCGGTGACCTGGTGCTGGTCATCGGTGCGCGGGGACGTTCGGCCGCGCGGTTGGTCCGCGCCGCGGCCAGGGAGGGCGCGGCGGCCGTGGCGGTCAAGGTGGAGGCCGACCAGGACGCGCGTGCGTTGCGCGAGACGGCCGTGGACGGCGGTATCGCCCTGCTCGGTGTGAGACCCGAGGTCCGCTGGGAGCAGCTGGAGTCGCTGGCCCGGTCGACGGTGGACAACGCGCGGCTGACGAGCGAGGCGGACGTGGGGGAGGCCCAGGGGGACCTGTTCGCGTTGGCCCAGACCGTGGCGAGCATGACCGAGGGCATCGTCAGCATCGAGGACACCGCCAACCGGGTGCTGGCCTACTCGCGGTCGGACGACGAGGTCGACGAGCTGCGCCGCCTGTCCATCCTGGGGCGCCGCGGGCCTGAGTCCTACCTGGCGATGCTGCGCCAGTGGGGCGTCTACCAGCGGCTGCGTTCGGGCGAGGAGGTCGTGCGCATCGACGAGCGTCCGGACATGGGGATTCGTCGCCGGATGGCGGTGGGCATTCACGCGGGCAGTCAGCCGCTGGGCACGATCTGGGTCCAGGAGGGAACAGGCCCCCTCACCGAACGGTCCGAGCAGGCGTTGCTGGGTGCCGCGCGAGTCGCCGCGCTGCACCTCATCCGCCAGCGCACCGAGGCCACAGCAGCCCCGCGCTTCCGCGAGAACCTGTTGACCGGACTGCTGGACAGCCGCATCGACGCCGATTCCGTGGCCGACAACATCGGTGCCGACGCCACCAAGCCGAGCGTGGTCGTCGTGCTCACCCTGCGTCCGCACGACCAGTCCGCGGCCTCCGACCGCTCCGAGATCGAACTGCAGCGCGCGGAGATGACCAGTCTGATCTCCGTGCACGCCGCCGCCTACCGCCGCAGCGCGCTGGTCACCACCATCGGGTCACGGGTCTACGTGCTGCTGCCGGACCTGCCCGAGCGGTCGGCGGAGTCGGCGGTGCTGGGGCTGACCCAGGAGATCGTGACGGCGGCGACGAACCAGCTGCGTGCCCGGGTCCAGGCCGGGATCGGTTCGGTGGCCTCCGGCCTGGGGGAGGTGGTCGTCTCGCGCACCGACGCCGACCGGATCCTGGACGCGATGGCTCACGACGTCGACAGCTCGGTGGCCACCATCGCCGATGTGCGCTCCCAGGTCCTGGTCAGCGAGGTGCTGACCCTGCTGCGGGACAGCGAGCGCGTGCGTGATCCGCGCCTGGCGGCACTGTCGCGCCACGACGCGGATCACGGCAGTGAGCTCGGGCGCTCGCTGCTGGCCTACCTGGAGGCGTTCGGGGACGTGCGCGGGGCCAGCGAGACGTTGCACGTGCACCCCAACACCCTGCGCTACCGCATCAGGCGTGCCGGGGAGATCACCGGGATCGACCTCGGCAGGTCCAGCGAACGCCTATGCACGCACCTGCAACTCCTGCTGGCCCAGCGCGGCTCCACCGGCGCCGCCCGGTGACCCTCAGTCCCGAACTCCCCGCTGGTTGTCCGGGTTCATGCGGGACTTGCGGTAGCTGTAGGCGAAGTAGACGACCAGGCCGATGAGGAACCAGACGCCGAAGCGGATCCAGGTCTCCGGGCTCAGGAACGTGATCAGCGTGAGCGAGAAGAGCACGCCGACGGCGGGAACGACCGGCATGCCGGGGCAGCGGAAGCCGCGCGGCAGGTCGGGCCTGCGGTAGTGCAGCACGATGATGGCGGTGCAGACCACCGCGAAGGCGAGCAGGATGCCGATGTTGGTCAGCTCCGCGGCCTCGCCGATCGGCAGGAAGCCGGCGATGATCGCCGAGACGACACCGATGACCCACGTGAACCGCGACGGCACCTTGCGCGTCGGGTGGGTCTTGGAGAACCAGCGCGGCAGCAGACCGTCGCGGCTCATCGAGTAACCGACGCGGGTGGCGCCGAGCATGAAGGTGAACAGCACCGTGAGGATGCCGAGGATGGCCCCGATCGCGACGATCGCCCCGATCAGCGGCAGGCCCACGTCGGCGAAGGCGACGGAGAAGGCGCTGTCCGGATCGATCTGCTGGTACGGGATCATGCCGGTCAGCGTCAGGCACGCCAGCACGTAGAGCACCATCGCGATGATCAGCGAGTACAGGATCGCCTTGGGCATGTGCTTCTGGGAGTCCTTGGACTCCTCGGCGGCCGTGCTCATCGCGTCGTAGCCGAACACGGCGAAGAACACCGTTCCGGCACCGGCGAAGGCGCCGCTGATCCCGAAGGGCAGGAACGGGGTGTAGTTCCCCGCGTTGATGTGGAAGGCGCCGACGACGACGATCAGCAGGACGATGCCGACCTTGAGGTAGACCAGCAGGGTCTCGAACCGCGCGGCGTTCTTCATGCCCTGGTTGAGCATGAACGCCATGAACAGGCACAGCAGCACGGCGAACAGGTTGATCCCGTAACTGCCGTCCGGGATCTTGTCCGGCTCGGTGCCCGGCGCTCCGGACATCCACAGCGGCAGCTCCATGTTCAGGTAGCCGAGCAGCTCGTTGAAGTAGCCGGAGATGCTGATCGAGACCACGGCCACGATCGCGGTGTACTCCAGCAGCAGGTCCCAGCCGATGAACCAGCCCACGATCTCGCCGAGCACGGCGTATCCGTAGGTGTAGGCCGAACCGGCCTTGGGGATCATCCCGGCGAACTCGGCGTAGGAGAACGCGGCGGCGGCGCTGGCCAGGCCCGCGATGAGGAACGAGATGAGCACGGCCGGACCGGCCTTCTCGTTGGCCACGGCTCCCGCGAGGGAGAAGACTCCGGCGCCGATGATGCCGCCGACGCCGATCGCGGTGAGCTGCCACAGGCCGAGGGAGCGCTTGAGTCCCTCCCCCTCGTCCGGGGCCTCGGAGATGTCCTCGATGGGCTTGCGGCGGAATACCCCGCGCCCGGTCCGCAGGTCGGGTGGTGTCGACGTCACGGGTTGCTCCCTGGACTCGGCTGTGATGCACAAGGTTACGTGTGGTGTGACCCGTCGTACTCCACCGACGGGAGTGACGGGGAAAACGCAGCGACGTTGGTCACGGCACGTTCCGGCGAAACCTACGTGGGCGAACTGCACACCAGGTTGTGGGTTCGCACAATTTATCGTGGTGATGTTAATCCGATTGGCCTAAAGGTCCCTGGTGGGGTGGGGTGTGGAGGCGGATCGGAGTGACCCGTGTGACGTCCGGCCACGGCGATCGCTAGTGTTCGTTCCCGCGTGTTTCGAACTCCCGGAGAGTGAGGTAGTGATCTCCAGTCACCGCAATGGCGTCGGCACGGATCTCTCGCGTCGCCGTGTCCCGAGCGCTCTCCCGGTTGGCGGTGCGTGATGTGTTCCTCGTTCGAGCCTTCCGGTGAGTCGACGCCCGGCGCCCATCCGATCGAGCGCGCGCTGTTGGGCGGTGTCGCCCAGTACCGCAAGGCCGAGGTCGCCGAGGCCGTCGGAGTGGAGCTGGAACGGGCGGAACGGCTGTGGCAGGCGATGGGATTCGCCCACGTCGACGACGACGCGGTCGTGTTCACCGACTCCGACGTGACGGCCCTGCGCATGGTGGTTCAGCTCGTTTCGGCCGGGGTCATCACCGCCGAGCTGGAGACCGCCGTGGCCCGCTCGCTGGCCCAGACGATGTCGCGGTTGGCCGAGTGGCAGGTCGGTATCTTCAAGTCCGTGCTGGGGCGGACCTTCACCGAGGACGTGCAGACCACCGCCGACTTCGCGCGGGCGGTCATGCCGGTGATGGAGGAGTTGCAGGGCTACGTGTGGCGCCGCCATCTCGCCTCGATCGCCTCCCGCGAGATCGGCGAGGCCGACTCCGGCGGGGACGAGCGGACGCTGGTGGTGGGCTTCGCCGACATCGTCGGTTACACCAGGCTCGTGCGGGACTTCAGCGAGGTCGAACTCGCGCGGCTGATCGACGACTTCGAGGATCTCACCGCCAGGACGATCGCCCAGCACCACGGGCGCGTGGTGAAAACCGTGGGCGACGAGGTGCTGTTCGTGGCCGATTCGGCGGCCTCGGCCGCCGAGATCGCCCTGATGCTCAACGAGCGCGTCGCGGAGCAGCCCCGGCTGCCACCGCTGCGGATCGGGCTGGCCCGGGGCGAGGTGCTGGCGCGGTTCGGCGACGTCTACGGCTCGACGGTGAACATCGCCAGCCGGTTGACCACCCTGGCCAGGCCCGCTTCCGTCCTGGTCGACCGGACGTGCGCGCAGGAGCTGCACAGTCACCCCGAATACTTGCTGACGCCCATCGGCGCCACGAAGGTGCAGGGTTTCACCGACCTCCACGCCTGGGCGTTGCACCGCCCGGAGTGAGCCGTGCGCGGTGCGGGCACCGGCTTCGCGCCGAGAGCTCGGTGTGACCTGCGGTACTCGCCGATGGTGTGTTTGACCACGTGGTCGATCCCGGGCGTCTTGACCGGAGGTGGGGGTGCGTGGGGGAGGCAGGACGGCGCACTTCGCGCTATGGGCTCGTTCACCTGCGAATTAGGTTGTTTGGTGCAACGAAATTGGCGTTCGCGGAGCGGACCCGTGCGGTGGTGGGGCGATCCTCGCTACTGCTCTGATCAGGTTTCACCCCGATTGAAAGGGATGCTGAAGCCCGGCGACGGCAATAGTGTCGTGGAATATGGGTACTGATCGGGGAACAGCCACGGAGGGCGAGCACGCCGACGAGGTCGCCGCCGTGTTGGCACGGTACGGGCGGATTCCGAAGTCGGTTCCGATTCGACTGGCCAAGCCGACCTCGAACCTGTTCCGCTTCCGGTCGTCGTCGCAGCAGGCGAGTCTCGACGTCAGTGGTCTGGACCGAGTGCTCGAGGTGGATCCGGACAACCGCACCGCCGAGGTGCAGGGCATGGTCACCTACGAGCGGCTGGTCGACGCGACGCTGCCGTACGGGTTGATGCCGCGGGTGGTCCCGCAGCTCAAGACCATCACCATCGGGGGAGCGATCGCCGGACTGGGGATCGAGTCCACGTCGTTCCGCAACGGTCTGCCGCACGAGTCCGTGCTGGAGATGGAGATCCTCACCGGCGACGGGCGGGTGGTGCTCGCTCGCCCCGACAACGAACACGCCGATTTGTTCCGGGGCTTCCCCAACTCCTACGGCTCGCTCGGCTACGCGTTGCGGCTGGTCATCGAACTGGAACCGGTCGAACCTCACGTCCGGCTCCGGCACGTGCGTTTCGACAGCGTGTCCGACTGCGCCGAGGCGCTGTCCCGGATCTGTGCCGACCACGAGTACGAGGACCGCCGGGTCGACTTCGTCGACGGCACCGTGTTCGGTTCCCACGAGACGTACCTGACGCTGGGCACGTTCGTCACGGAGGGCCCGCCCACCAGCGACTACACGGGACGCCACGTGTACTACCGCTCGATCCAGCGGCGTGAGCTCGACCGGCTGAGCATCCGGGACTACCTGTGGCGCTGGGACACCGACTGGTTCTGGTGCTCCCGCGCCTTCGGCGCCCAGCACCCGCTCGTGCGGCCGCTCTGGCCCCGGCGATACCGGCGTTCGGACGTTTACCGCAAGCTGGTGGCCCTCGACCGGCGCCTCGGACTCACCGACAGGATCAGCCGGTGGCGCGGTCAACCGCCGAACGAACCGGTCATCCAGGACGTCGAGATCCCGCTCGAGCGGCTCGCGGAGTTCCTGGACTTCTTCGAGCGCGAGATCGGGATCAGCCCGGTGTGGCTGTGCCCGGTACGACTGCGGGACTCCCAGGGGTGGTCGCTGTACCCGATGGACCCCGAGACCCTCTACGTCAACGTGGGTTTCTGGTCCACCGTCGGTTTGGACGGGGGTAAACCGATGGGTACCCACAACCGTGCCATCGAGGAGAAGGTGACCGAACTGGACGGGCACAAATCGTTGTACTCCACCTCCTACTACGACGAGGAGGAGTTCTGGCGGCTGTACAACCGGCCCGCCTACGAACGGCTCAAGCGGTGCTACGACGCCGACGGCAGACTGCCGGGACTGTACGAGAAGTGTGTTCGTGACAAGTGAGCGCGGTGAAAGGATCAGGGGAAATGGGACTGGCAGGGGTGTTTCCGCACTTGTTCGGCCATGACGTGCCGGTCGAGTTCCGAGCCTACGACGGCAGTCGTGCGGGGCGGACCGGTGCCGATGTCGGCATCGAGATCCGTTCACCGCTGGCACTGTCGCAACTGGCCTCCTCGCCCGGTGAACTCGGACTGGCCCGTGCCTACGTCACCGGCCACCTCGAAGTGCACGGTGACCTCTACACCGCGCTGACCTGCTTCCCCGCCGTCACCCTGCAGGGAATCTCGAACGGTACTCGGTTGCGGTTACTGGCCACGCTGGCCGGTCACCGTTTGTGGTGGCCCGTGGGGCCGCCTGGCCAGGAGCACCGTCCCCGCGGCTGGCGGCACTCCCAGCGCAGGGACAGCAAGTCCATCTCGCACCATTACGACGTCTCGAACCGCTTCTACGAGTGGGTGCTCGGCCCGTCGATGACCTACACCTGCGCCGTCTTCGACGAGCCGACGTCGAGCCTGGACCAGGCGCAGTTCGTCAAGCACGACCTCGTCGCGCGCAAGCTCGGGTTGACCGAGGGGATGCGGCTGCTCGACGTGGGCGCGGGCTGGGGCGGCATGGTGATGCACGCCGCCGAGCAATACGGGGTGCGCGCACTGGGGGTGACGCTGTCCGGGCAACAGGCCCGGTGGGCGCAGAAGGCGATCGCCGAGCGGGGGCTGGCCGACCTGGCGGAGGTCCGCCACCTCGACTACCGCAACGTCACCGAGACCGACTTCGACGCGGTGAGCTCGATCGGTCTGGCCGAACACATCGGACGTGCCAACCTGCCCGGCTACTTCCGGTCCCTGGCGGACAAGCTGCGGCCGGGCGGGCGGATGCTCAACCACTGCATCACCCGCCCGGACGGCTCCTACGGCGCTCGCCCGGGCAAGTTCATCTCACGCTACGTGTTCCCGGACGGGGAGCTGGAGCCCGCGGCCGAGGTGGCCTCGGCGATGAACGACAACGGCTTCGAGATCCGCCACGAGGAGAACCTGCGCGAGCACTACGCCCGGACACTGGCCGGATGGTCGGCCAATCTGGAGCGGCACTGGCACGAGGCGGTGGAGGAAGTGGGACCCGAGCGGGCGAGGGTCTGGCGGCTGTACATGGCGGCGTGCCGACTGGGGTTCGAGCGCAACGCCGTCCAACTGCACCAGACGTTGGGAGTGCGCCTCGACGGAACGCAGGCACACATGCCGCTGCGCCCGGACTGGTGAGACTCGGTGTCAGCAGGTGTCAGCCGATGTCGGCCAGGGACACCGGGGGAACGTAGTCGCTGAGCGGAGTGCGGACCCACCACTCGCCGGTGTCGCGGAGCTCCTGCCTGCTGCTGAAGCGGTAGCGGAAGAACCGCGCCCGCACGAAGGTCGGAGGTTCGTCCGGGAAGGGGTTGTACCGCAGCAGGCTCAGCACCTGCCGATCGCCGCGCAGCAGGGCTCGTAGCAGCCCGGGCATCCAGGACCGCCCGTAGCTGGGCGAGATCGCGCAGAACCACATCAGCCAGTCCAGCCGCAGGTGATAGGGCGCGATCTGCGGGGGACGTCGACGCGGGTCACCGGGTTTGCCGCGGAACTCGTACTCGTGCCAGTGCTCCTGCCCCGGAGCCTGCTGCGACGTCCCCTCCAGCACCACCTCGTAACGGGTGCGGGTCACGCTGCCGAAAGCGCCGTAGGTGTTGCCCAGGTGCAGCTTGTTGAAGCTGCGGTTCATCGCCTGACCGGGACCGATCATGTTGCGCACCGGCCAGTAGCTGAGCACGATCATCATGACCGTCACGGCGAGCACGACGGCGCGGTGCCACAGGGGAGTGGGGGTGAGCTCGGCGGGCTCCCCGGGCATCAGGGGACCGAGCAGGGTGGTGTCCATCGCCGCGAAGGCCAGCACGATCGTGACCGCGTTGAGCCAGGCGAAGTTGCCGCTGAGCATCAACCACAGCTGGGTGATCACGACGATCCCGGCCGCGACGTCGGCGGCGGGCTGCGGGGCGAACAGCACGAACGGCACGACCAGCTGGGTGCCGTGGTTGGCGAGCACCTCGATCCTGTGCACCCGCCCCGGCAGGTGGTGGAACCTGCGACTGAGCGGGCCGGGCATCGGCTGGGTCTCGTGGTGGTAGTGCAGCGCCGTGAGGTTCCGCCAGACCGGATCCCCGCGAAGCTTGATCAGCCCGGCGCCGAACTCGACCCGGAACAGCAGCCACACCAGGAGCCACAGCACGGGAGCCGGTGGGCTCGTCCCGACGGGGCCGAGGAAGATCGCCAGGAATCCGGCCTCGAGCAGCAGCGACTCCCACCCGAAGGAGTACCAGATCTGGCCGACGTTGACGACGGACAGGTACAGCAGCCACAGCAGGGCCCACGCGACCACGTACGCCCACAGCGGTAACCGATTCACGACTCCGACGGCGGCGGCCAGGCTCACCACGATGCCGCACCACGCCAGCCCGGCGAAGAAGCGGTCGGAGTAGTGCAGGTGGAACACGCTCGGGGCCTGCCGGAACCCGGCCAGCCGGAGAAACCGCGGGATCGGCGTGAGGCCGTGCGCACCGAGCAGCGGACGGAACTGGTTCCGGGCGTTGAGGAAGGCCAGCAGGTACAGGACGCCGAGCAGGTGCTGCACCGCCACTCGAGCCGCCCAGTAGTCCTGAGCCCAGAACCAGTTCCAGGGCATTCCCGACTCCCCTACGACGACTGCCACGGGCGAGCGGTCACGGTGGTTCGCCGTGACCGCTCGCCGAGGGGGCTACCCGGCTAGGCGGGAGATTTAAGCTCTTTCGCGAAAGCGGTGCCGGCCGCTGCCACCAGGCACGCGACCGGCACCGCCGGGTGGCGGTGTGGGTCGGGGTCGCCCGCACCCGCACCGCGAAGAAAGAGGGTCCGTGGACCTGCTCAGTCCTCGTCGCGGGAGACCCGGACCATCTCCTCGCGTGGCACGACCTTCATGCGTTCGCGACCGCGGGCTTCGCCCAGCGCCCTCTCGTGGGCGTCGAGCCGGTTCCAGCCCTCCCACGTCGTGTAGGCGACGCCGCGCTCGTCGAGCAGCTCCAGGATGCCGGAGGGGTCCGGCTCGGGGGCGGGCTCGGCCGTCTCGGCGTCGGCCAGCAGGTTGTTCACCGTCTCCATGGCATCGCCCTTGGTGTGGCCGATGAGACCGACCGGGCCGCGCTTGACCCACCCCGTGGTGTAGACGCCGGGGATGTGGTCGCCGTCGAGGTCGAGCACCCGCCCGCCCTCGTGCGGGATCGTGCCGCTGTCGTTGTCGAAGGGGATGTCGGGCAGCGGCGAGCTCAGGTACCCCACCGCCCGGTAGAGGGACTGTGCTTCCTGGGTCTCGTACTCGCCGGTACCGCGGACGTTGCCGTCACCGGTGAGCTCCATGACCTCGGTGCGCAGCCCCTCGACGCGGTCGGTGCCCAGCACCTCGACCGGCCGCCGCAGGAAGTGGAAGTGCAGTCGCCGCGCGGAGTCCTCCCGCGGGTCCCGCAGCGCCCAGTCCTGGAGCGTCTTGACGACGTTCTTGACCTGGTTGTTGGTGCGGATGGCCTCTTCGCTGGCCTCGTCGAGCTCGAAGCCCTCCGGGTGCACCACCAGTTCCATGCCCGGCTGGTGGTCGAGCTCGCGCAGCTCCAGCGGGGTGAACTTGGTCTGCGCCGGGCCGCGCCGGGCGAACAGGTGCACGTCGGTGACCTGCGAGGACTTCAGCGCCTGGTAGACGTTGTCCGGGATCTCCGTGCTCAGCAGGTCGTCGGGCTGCTTGGCCAGCACCCGGGCCACGTCCAGGGCGACGTTGCCCGCGCCCACCACGGCCACGCTGGTGGAGTCCAGGGTCCAGTCGCGGGCGGCTTCCGGGTTCCCGTCGTAGAACGAGATGAACTCCGAGGCGCCGTGGCTGTGCGGGAGGTCGATCCCGGGGACGTTCAGCTCCCGGTCGTCGCTGGCGCCCGTGGCGAAGACGACCGAGTCGTAGTGGTGCCGCAGGTCCTCCAGCTTGCAGTCCACGCCGTAGTCGACGTGGCCGAGGAAGCGAATCTCGGGCTTTTCCAGGATGCGGTGCAGTGCGTTGACGATCCCCTTGATCCGGGGGTGGTCGGGGGCCACCCCGTAGCGGACGAGACCGTATGGAGCCGGTTGCCGGTCGATCAGATCTATGTCCACGGGAGTTTCCGACTTGGTCAGGCTGTCCGCGGCGTACACGCCGGCGGGACCGGCACCGATGATCGCTATTCGCAAGGGGCGGGACACTTCAATCCTCCTGGATGTCGAGGTATCGGATGTGAAACGGTTCACGCTGTCAGCCCGGCCCGGCGGGAGCTTCGTGGCGCGTCACAACGAGACCCACCACCAGCTTAGGCATACCTAACCCCGATTCTCGTGATGTGGACCGGTGATCCTGCTCATGGCAGGACCGTTCGAGTGAGAGTCCGCCCTCGCCTGGGCGAAAAAATCCACGGACCGTGAGTGACCTGACTCGGTTCGTCACAGTAGGATCGCTGTTGATCTCGTGGGGAGGACGGACCCGTGGGATCGAAAAACTCGCCGTGGCCACGGCCGCGGTAGATGGGCCGGGCGCGGGGTTCGGTCCGGGGAAGGGAGCAGCACATGGATCAGCAGCACAGCGGTTTAGCGAAGGACGTCGACATGGAGACGGCCAGTGCGGCCCGGTGCTACGACTACTACCTGGGGGGCGCGCACAACTTCGCAGTGGACCGCGAGCTCGCCCAGAAGGTCGAGGCCCAGGTTCCGCAGGTCCGTGATCTCGCCCAGGATAATCGCGCCTTCCTCCGCCGCGCGGTGCGCTACTGCCTGGACCGGGGGATTCGTCAGTTCCTCGACATCGGCTCCGGCATCCCGACGGTCGGCAACGTGCACGAGATCGCTCAGGCCGTCGATCCGGAGGCCCGCGTGGTCTACGTCGACAACGAGCCGGTGGCCGTGGCCCACAGCCGCACCATCCTGGACGGCAACGACAACGCCGACGTCGTCCAGGCCGAGCTGGAGGACGTCGACGGCGTGCTGGACTCCCCGGAGGCCAACCGGCTGTTGAACTTCGACGAGCCCGTCGCGGTGATGATGCTGGCGCTGTTCCACTTCGTCCCCGAGTCGGCGCGTCCCCGCGAGATCCTGCGCCGCTACCACGAGCGGATGGCCCGCGGCAGTTACCTGGGCTTCTCGCACCTGACCGAGGACGCCCATGCCGAGTACATGCACAGCCTCGTCGACCTGTACAAGAACAGCAGCAACCCCCTGGTCGCGCGGTCGCGTCACCAGATCGCCGAGTTGCTGCAGGACTTCGATCCCGTCGATCCCGGTGTGGTCTACGTGCCGGAGTGGCGTCCGGAGACGGAGGAGGACCGTTGGGAGGATCCTTCGCGCTCGCTGGCCTACGGGGTTGTCGGGTACAAGGCATGAGACGTGGTTGAGAGGTCGGGGAGTCCGCGGCACCGGCGGGAGGAATCCATGACGCAACAGCAGGAGAAGGACGAGTTCGTCCGTCAGTGGGCACGCGAGGTGCTCGGCAGCAGCTACGTGTCCAAGACACGTCCTCAGGTCTGGGAGCTGCTCGACGCGTGCACGACGAAACTCGTCTCCGCGCTGATGGCCGAGGAGTACTCCCCGGTGCTGGCAGCCGAGGTCGGTGCCCGGCTGATCAGGGAGCACTTCGTCGGCTCCCGAGCGTTGCGGGGCACGTTGCAGCTGGTCGCCACGGGCCTGCCCGGGGTGGCCGGGTTCACCTGCGAGGAGGTCCCGAGGGAACGGCTGCTCGCGCTCCTGGGCGCGCTGGCCGGTGGTTACTCCCGCGAACTCCGTGAACGGACGCTGGGTGAGCAGGAGGTCATCCGGCAGGCGGTGTTGCAGGCCAAGGACGAGGCGGAGGAGGCGCACCGGGCGACCGAGGCGCGTTTCCGCGCCGTGTTCGCCTCGTCGGCGCTGGGCATCGCCATCGTGTCGCTGGACGGCACGATCGAGGACGTCAACGAGTCCGTGGCCAGGATCTTTCGCACCACCCGCGAAAGCATGGTCGACTCCACGATCCTCGACCTCGTCGACGAGGGATGGTGGCACGAGCTGGCGGAGGCCAACGCGGAGCTGGTCGCCGAGTGCAACGAGCACTTCGAGGTGGACACCCGCTATACCGTGCCCGACAGCGACGAAGAGGTCTGGACCCAGGTCACGGGCTCGTTGGTGTACGACGCGCACGGCAGGCCGGAGTACCAGGTGGTGCTCTACACCGACATCACCGACCGCAACCTGCTCAAGGAGCGGTTGAGCTGGCAGGCCATGCACGACCCGTTGACCGGGTTGGCCAATCGCACCCTGTTGCAGAGTCGCACCGAGAGCGCGCTGGATCAGTCCACTCCCGGCCATCGGATCGGCTTGTGCTATCTGGACCTGGACGGTTTCAAGACGATCAACGACACGCTCGGCCATCGCGTCGGCGACGAGCTGCTGCGCGCGGTCGCGCAGCGATTGCACGAGGTCGTCGACGCGGAGGGCGCGTTGGCCGCCAGGATGGGCGGCGACGAGTTCGTCGTACTGGTCCCCGACTCCGGGGGAACCCGGGCCGTCCTCGACCTGGTGAGCCGGTTCTACGACGCGATCACGCGACCGGTGCACGTGGGTGAGCACGAACTGTCGGCCTCGGCCAGCGTGGGCGTGGTCGAACGAGAGACCGTCGGCACGGACCTGTACGAATTGCAGCGCGACGCCGACATCTCTCTCTACCGGGCGAAGAGCGACGGCAAAGCGCAGTGGGCGCTGTTCGACTCGGAGCAGAACGCGTTCGCCCGGCAGCGCTTCAGGCTCTCCGCGGAGATGCCCGCGGCGCTGGACAACGACGAGTTCTTCGTCGAGTACCACCCGATCACGTGGTTGGCCGACGGCAGTCTCGCCGCGGTGCACGCCGAGGTGATCTGGGATCACGAGGACCGTGACATCGACTCCGCGGAGTTCCTCGAGATCGCCGAGGAGACCGGTGTCATCATCCGGCTGGGCACCTGGATGATGCGGCAGGTCTGTGAACACGCGATGGAGTGGGTGCGGAGTCTGGGGTCGGCCGCGCCGATCGTCAGTGTCGATCTCTCCCCGCGGTATTTCCGCGCTCCCGGGCTGGTCGACGAAGTGGGGCGGATCCTGGAGGAGACCGGCGCGCCCGCGCGGAACCTGCGGCTGAGCGTGCCCGAATCCGCGTTGTTCGACGAATGCGGTGATCCCGTCGACACGCTGAGCGTCTTCGTCGAGATGGGTTTCGACTTCGTCGTGCGGGACTTCGGCAGCGACTACACCCACCTGGGACGACTGAGCGAGCTGCCGGTCTCCACGGTCTGCGTCGAGGGCGATTACCTGAACGGCCTCGCCGGGCACCGCGCCCCGGAGCCGTTGAGCGAGCATCTGGTGCACAGCGTGGTCTCCGCGGCACATCTGCTGGGCATGACCGTTATCGCGGCGGGGGTGCGGACCGAGGAGCACGCCGCTCGGCTGCACAAGGTGGGTGTCCAGGCAGTGCGGGGGGAGTACGCGGGTGAGCGCGCTTCGGCCCTCGAGATTCGGGAACTGATCGACAGTGGTGAGTTCGTCGGCAGCCGGTGAGCGCCGCCGGATCCCGGGAGGCTTCGCCCGGTGAAAGCCGGAGCCGATAGCATCGGTGGCGAACCGTATTCGCTCGTGAACCGCGAGCCTCGAGAACACCCTAGGAGTGACCGTGTCCGTCTCGCCGTCCGAAGCCCAGCAAGCACCTCGGGTGAAGGTGCCGGCGGGCACTACGGCTGGTAATGCCGTCCGGGAGGCAGGACTGCCGTCGAAGGGTGCCGAGGCCGTCGTCGTGGTCCGCGACGCCGAGGGCGCACTGCGCGACCTGGAGTGGGCGCCGTCGGTCGAGGTCGAGGTCGAGGCCGTGGCCGCCGATACCGAGGAAGGCCGCTCCGTCATCCGGCACTCGACCGCGCACGTGCTGGCCCAGGCGGTGCAGCAGCTGTTCGACGGCGCCAAGCTGGGGATCGGCCCGCCCGTCAAGGACGGTTTCTACTACGACTTCGACGTCCCCCGTCCGCTGACTCCCGAGGACCTGCAGGCGCTGGAGAAGCGCATGAAGCAGATCCTCAAGTCCGGGCAGAAGTTCAGCCGGCGCAAGCTCGACTCGCTCGAGACAGCCCGCGAGGAGCTGTCCGACGAGCCCTACAAACTGGAGCTGGTCGACCTCAAGTCCTCCGCGGAGGAGGAGGTCGACACCAGCGAGGTGATGGAGGTCGGTGGCGGCGACCTGACCGTCTACGACAACATCGACCGGCACGGCCAGACCGTCTGGAGCGATCTGTGCCGCGGCCCGCACGTGCCGCACACCCGTTTCATCCCCGCCTTCACGCTGACGCGGGTGGCCGCCGCCTACTGGCGCGGTGATCAGAACAACCCGCAGCTGCAGCGGGTCTACGGCACCGCGTGGGAGTCCAAGGAGCGGCTGGAGCAGCACCTGGAGTGGGTGGCCGAGGCCGAGCGCCGCGATCACCGCCGCATCGGGGCCGAGCTGGACCTGTTCTCCTTCCCCGAAGAGCTCGGGTCCGGCCTGCCGGTGTTCCACCCCAAGGGCGGGGTCATCCGCCGCGAGCTGGAGGAGTACTCGCGGCGCAGGCACGAGGAGGCGGGCTACGAGTTCGTCAACACCCCGCACATCACCAAGAGCGGACTGTTCCACACCTCCGGTCACCTGCCCTACTACGCGGACACGATGTTTCCGCCGGTGGCTTTCGAGGGCGAGGACTACTACCTCAAGGCCATGAACTGCCCGCTGCACAACCTGATCTTCCGGTCGCGTGGGCGGTCCTACCGCGAGCTGCCGTTGCGGCTGTTCGAGTTCGGCACCGTGTACCGGTACGAGAAGTCCGGGGTGGTCCACGGACTGACCCGCGTGCGGGGGATGACCCAGGACGACGCGCACATCTACTGCACCCCGGACCAGCTCCAGGCGGAGCTGAAGAACCTGCTGACCTTCGTGCTCGACCTGCTGCGCGACTACGGCCTGGAGGACTTCTACCTCGAGCTGTCGACGCGGGACGATTCGCCGAAGTTCATCGGCGATCCGCAGGAGTGGGAGCAGGCGACCGAGACGCTGCGTCAGGCCGCGGAGGAGTCCGGGCTCGAGCTGGTGCCCGACCCCGGCGGCGCGGCGTACTACGGGCCGAAGGTCTCGGTGCAGGCCAGGGACGCGCTCGGACGGTCGTGGCAGATGTCGACCATCCAGCTCGACTTCAACCAGCCGAAGCGGTTCGAGCTGGCCTACACCTCGTCCGACGGCTCCAAGCAGCAGCCGATCATGATCCACCGCGCCCTGTTCGGGTCCATCGAGCGGTTCTTCGGCGTGCTCACCGAGCACTACGCGGGGGCGTTCCCGGCGTGGCTCTCGCCGGTGCAGGCCGTGGGAATCCCGATCGCCGACGAGCACGTCGAGCACCTTCAGCAGGTCGTCGAGGCGTTGCGCGCCAAGGGGGTGCGCGTCGAGATCGACGACGGTGACGACCGGATGCAGAAGAAGATCCGCAACCACACCACCCAGAAGGTGCCGTTCCTGCTGCTGGCCGGTGGGAAGGACGTGGAGGCCGGTGCGGTCTCGTTCCGGTTCCGCGACGGCACGCAACTCAACGCCGTGCCGGTGGATCGCGCCGTGGACGCCTTGAGCCGGTGGGTCGATCGCAGGGAGAATGCCTCACCGACGGCGGAGAACTTCGAGGCGGAATTGGCGTGACGGAGCGGCACGAGAGCGGCGCGGAGTTCTCCGAGCAGCAGGGCATCGGCGTGCCCGACGCCCTGCAACGCCTGTGGACACCGCACCGGTTGTCCTACATCCAGGGGGAGAACAAGCCGGACTCCGAGCACAGCGACGGATGCCCTTTCTGCTGGTTGCTCGACGGCGACCGGTCGGACCGGGAAACCCTCATCGTGGCTCGCGACGAGCTGGTTTTCGCCGTCCTCAACCTCTATCCGTACAACCCCGGCCACCTCATGGTGCTGCCGTACCGGCACGTGGCCGACTACACGGACCTGACGACGGCCGAGACCATGGCCGTTGCCGAGTTCACGCAGCGCGCCATGCGTGTGATCCGGCACGTTTCGGCACCGCACGGATTCAACATCGGCCTGAACCAAGGGCCGGTGGCCGGGGCGGGCATCGCCGCACACCTGCATCAGCACGTGGTCCCGCGCTGGGGCGGGGACTCCAATTTCATGCCGGTGATCGGCCACACGAGGGTCCTGCCGCAACTGCTGGGCGATACGAGAGAGCTGCTCGCCGACGCCTGGCAAGAGGTGGACTGAGGGCCTGCGCGGATTGGTGCGATTTTCCCTAAAGTTGTGCCACAACTTTAGGGAAAATCGTCAAACCCCACGGCGCGGGTCCCACTGACCCCCGCGCCGCTCCACAAGCCGATCCGCGCGCTGTGCCAGAGGGTCCGCGGTTGCCGTCGCGCGCACCGCGGGCCCTTCCGATCAGGAGCTCTGCGCCTCGATGTCCAGCGTGATCTTGACCTTCTCGCCGAGCATGGCGCCACCGTCGGGACCGACACCGAAGTCGGTGCGGTTGATCGTGGTCGACGCGGTGCCCCCGAGCATCTTGCCGCCCTGGCCGTCGTCGGTGAAGCCGCCGGGCTCGACGCTCAGCGTCACCGGCTTGGTCACACCGCGCAGGGTGAGCTCGCCGTCGATGGCCCACTCGTCGCCGTCCTCGCGAATGGCGGTGGAGCGGAAGGTGATGGTGGGGTGGTTCTCGACGTCGAGGAAGTCCGAGTTGCGGACGTGAGCGTCGCGGTCGGCGTTGCCGGTGTTGAACGAGGCCGCGTCGATGGTGGCGGTCACCGAGGAGTCCAGCGGGTTCTCGGCGGTGACGATCTCGCCCTCGAACGAGTCGAAGCGGCCGCGGGACCGGCCGACTCCCATGTGACGCAGGGTGAACTCGATACCCGAGTGAACGGCGTCGATGTTCCACGTTCCCACGACGTAGTCGGGGATCGATGTGCTGGTGGTCAAGTCGGCCTCCTTGTCTGGAGCGTGTTCGTTCCGAGCAACCAGATTGAAAGTTCAACCATTCCCGCTGTGGCTCAGCACACGAGTGCTCGGCGACGTCGTGGTCCGCAGGTCTGTCGTCGGTGTCGTGATCAGGCCGGTTAGGCTGCACCGGACACACGGTGTACAGGCGGCGGACAATTCTGACGATGCTCAATATCTTCGCGCGGGCTGGCGTTTCCCGGGTGAGTGACCCGGTCGGTGCGTGGTTGCTACGCCTGGGGTTGTCACCCGATGTGGTGACGATAGTCGGGACGGTGGCCAGTGTCGTCACGGCCCTGTGGTTCTTCCCGCAAGGGAAGTTGTTCGTGGGCACCGTCGTGGTGGCGGTGTTCCTGATGTTCGACCTCGTCGACGGTTCCATGGCCAGGGCGCGAGGCAGGACGACGGCCTTCGGCGCGGTACTCGACGCCAGCTGCGACCGCATCGCCGACGGGGCCCTGTTCGGCTCGCTGGTGTGGTGGTCGCTGGTCGTGGCCGACGATCACGGTCGCGGGCTGGGGATGCTGCTGTGCCTGGTCGGGGCGCAGGTGATCTCCTACATCAAGGCCAGGGCCGAGGCCAACGACCTCGGCGTCGAGGGTGGTCTGGCCGAGCGCGCCGAACGCTTCGTCATCATCCTGGTCGGTACCGGTCTGCACGGCTTGGGAGTGCCCTACGTCCTCGACGTCGCCGTCTGGACGCTGGTGGTGCTCTCGACGGTCACCATCGGCCAGCGACTGTGGGCCGTGCACATAGCGAGCAGCCGCCCCTGATTCCTTCGGGCGCCGAAGCGGTCCGGCGGGATTCGGGGTCGTCGGCCGCGGCTTCAGAACCTGCGGTTGGACAGCACCGGCAGGCTGCCGCGGACCTGTTCGACCTCGACCGGGTCGACGTCGGTGATCAGGACTCCCGGTTCCGCGTCCAGCTGATCGTGGATCCTGCCGAGCGGGGTGGCCACGGTGCTGTACCCGATCCCCGTCGGCGCCTTGCCGCTGGGCTGTCGCCCGATGCTGAGCGGATCGGCCTGCCCGCAGCCCAGCACCCACGCTGTCGAGTCCAACGCGCGAGCACGCACGAGCAGCTCCCACTGTTCGCGCTTTCCCTCACCCGCACCCCAGGATGCCGGGGTCACGATCACCGAGGCGCCCTGCTCGGCCAGTGTGGTGTAGAGGCCGGGGAACCGGATGTCGTAGCAGGTCGCCACGCCGATCCGCATTCCCCCGAGATCGACGGTCAGCGGCTTGTCCCCGGGAGCCACCGTTCTGGACTCGGAGAAACCGAAAGCGTCGTAGAGATGGACCTTGTCGTAGTGCGTGTCCGTTCCGCGCCCCGTGACCAGCAGCGTGTTGGTGACCCGACCGTCGTCGGTGGGGGTGAACATGCCGGCCACGACGGCGATGCCGGCCTGCTCGGCCAGTCGCCGGACGCCGGTGGCCCACGGACCGTCCAGCGGCTCGGCCAGCGGTCCCAGCTTCACGCCGAAGCAGGCCATCGTGGCCTCCGGGAACACCGCGAGCTCGGCTCCGGCCTCGGCGGCCCGCCGGATCCCGTCGGCGACCAGATCCAGGTTCGCCTGCGGTTCCGGGCCGGAAACGATCTGGCACAGCGCGATTCGCACCTGACATCCTCCCGCGATGGTCGTGGCCGTCACTCGTCATCCTGCCCGAGGGGGCGGGCGCGCGGCCAGCGTGGGAAACAGCTCAGTACTGGGGTGGCTTATTGAGCAAGAGTTGCAGCAGTGCTTAGGGTGATCGAGTGATCGATCGCCGTACTCTGATGACCACGTCCCTGGCCACGCTGACCCTGTTCGGCGCCGGTTGCTCGGTGCCGTCGAAACCGGGCGGTGACGGCGCCGATTCGATGCTGCTCGCCGACGGCTACGAACCGGACAGTCTCAACCCCCTGCTGGGCTACGCGCACGCGGGCGCGGCCAAGTTCTACGACGGCCTGATGGCCTTCGACGGCAAGGGATCACTGCTTCCCGCGCTGGCCGCCGAACCACCCGTGGCCGACGAGGACGCTCGCAGATGGACGGTGAAGCTGCGGGGCGACGTTACCTTCCACGACGGAACACCGTTCGACGCCGAGGACGTGGTGGCGACCTACCGGGCCGCGATCGACCCGGCGTACGCCTCCACGATCAGCTCCAACTTCGACATGCTGGACCGGGTCGAAGCTCTCGACCCGCACACCGTGCGGTTCGACCTCAAATATCCCTACGTGCCGTGGCCCGCCCGGATGGTGCTGGGCATCGTGCCCGCGGAGAAGCTGGCCGAACCCGCGCCGCTGACGAACTCCGAACTCAACACCAAGCCGGTCGGGACCGGCCCCTACCAGCTCGTCGAGTGGCGCCAGGGCGAGCGAATGGTCTGGAGGGGCAACCCGGACTACTGGGGTGGTGCCCCGGCGATCGGCGAGGTCACCGTCGTCTTCGCCACCGACGACAACACCCGGGCACAGCGGGTGCGGTCGGGTGAGTTCGACGGCACCGTGCTGCCTCCGGTGCTGGCGGAACGGGTCGGCACGGACTCCTACCGGACTGTGCATCACGACACCGCCGACTATCGCGCCATCACCCTGCCCAGCACCCATCCGGTCACCGGCGATCCGACCGT
This sequence comes from Halosaccharopolyspora lacisalsi, assembly GCF_014137975.1. Lineage (GTDB taxonomy): Bacteria > Actinomycetota > Actinomycetes > Mycobacteriales > Pseudonocardiaceae > Halosaccharopolyspora > Halosaccharopolyspora lacisalsi. The sequence continues at coordinate 248,983 of NZ_JACGWZ010000004.1, forward strand.
GCGCACGGCCCTGAACCTCGCGGCCAACCGCGACGGCATGATCGACGCGCTGCTGGGGGGCCACGGCATTCCCGGCCACACCCCCATCCCGCCCTCGATGGACCGCTACCACGAGCCCACCGCACGGTTCGCCTTCGACCGGAAGCGGGCGAAGGGGATGCTGGATGCCGGTGGGTGGCGTCCGGGCCCCGACGGCGTCCGGCGGCGCGGCGGTCAGCGTGCCGAGTTCACGGTGATGTACTTCGCCGACGACAGCCTGCGCAAGCAGTTGGCCGTGGCTTTCGCGTCCGACGCCGGGGAGGTCGGTATCGAGGTGCGTCCGGCCGGGGTGGACCGGACGGAGGCGGCGAGCCGGATCGGCACCGACGCCATCGTGCTCGGCGGCGGCAATCCGCTGGATCCGGACCTGCAGATGTACGACAGCCTGCACTCCTCGGTCATCGGCACCGGCACCTACAACAATCCCGCGCAGTACCGCAACGCCGCTGTGGACGCCGCGCTCGACCGTGGCAGGCACACCACCGACTCCGCCCGGCGCGCCCGGTACTACAAGCAGGCCCAGACGGCCTACGTCGCCGATCCCGGACTGGTGTACCTGGCCTTCATCCAGCACAGCTACGTGATGCGCACCGGTGCGTGGAACGGCTACGAACCGGTGATCGAGCCGCACACGCACGGCACCACCTGGGGGCCGTGGTGGAACGTCGAGGACTGGACGCCGCAGCGGTGACGCCCACCACCGCCGGATCCCGCTCCCGCGCCACCGCGGTGGCCCGCCTCGTACTGCGCCGGCTCGCCTTCGCCGTTCCCGTGCTGTTCCTCGTGGCTTTCGGGGTCTTCCTGCTCGCGGCGGCCTCGCCGTTCGACCCGGTCTACCAGTACTACGGAGTCCAGATCCTCAACGCCTCCGCGGCGGACGTGGCGGACGTGCGTGCCCGGCTCGGCCTCGACGAGGGAGTGCTGGCGCAGTTCTGGGGCTGGTTCACCGGTGTGCTCTCCGGCGATCTGGGAGTGTCCCGCTCCATGCGTCAGCCGGTCGCACGAGTACTGGCCGAGCGACTGCCCTGGACACTCCTGCTGACGGTGACCGGGCTGGTGGTGGCCGTGGTGTTCGCGCTCGTCCTGGGCACCGTGGCCGCCTGGCGCCAGGGCGGTTGGATCGACCGGGTCGTCACCGCACTCGGTCACGCGTTGGAGGGCATTCCGCCGTTCGTGCTCGCGCTGCTGGCGATCGCGCTGTTCTCGCTGGGCCTCGGGTGGTTGCCGGTGGCGGGCCTGACCGACGCGGGGAGCGCGTTGAGCATCGGCCAGGTCGTCGAACACCTGGCCCTGCCCGCCCTGGTACTCGGGATCTCGCAGTCTCCTTGGCTGGTGCTGCACGTGCGGCAGTCGATGCTGAGCTCGTTGTCGCAGGACCACGTGACGGGAGCGCGCGCACGGGGACTCGGTGAACGGGTGGTGGTGTTGCGCCATGCGCTGCCGACGGCGTTGCTGCCCTTCGTCACGCTGATCGGCGCGCGCATTCCCGAACTGGTGACCGGCACGGTCCTGGTCGAGGAGGTCTTCTCCTGGCCGGGCCTGGCCGCGGCCGTGGTCACGGCCGCCACGGCGGTGGACTATCCGTTGCTGGCGATTCTGACGCTGGTGGCCACGGCCGCCGTGCTGCTCGGATCGCTCCTCGCCGATGTCGCGGCCGTGCTGTTGGATCCGAGGGTGTCCGCCGATGGTTGAGACGGGACGAGCCACGGAGTCGTCAGCGGCGCCCGATCAGTGGCGTGACGCGAGCCGTAGACGAGCGGGCACCATGCGCGGACGCGCCACGGGTGCGCGCGTCCGCGCGCGCCTGTGGGGCTCCCTGGGAACGCTCGTGCTGGTGGTGTTGGCGGCGCTGATCGTTCCCCCGCTGTTCGGCAGCGGGAGCACGGTGCACTACGAGGCGATCCGGCTGCCCCCGGGATGGGCGCATCCGTTCGGCACCGACAGCAGCGGACGCGACCTGTTCGTGCGGTCGTTGGCGGGACTGCGGATCTCGTTGCTGGTGGCGGCGATCAGCGCCGTGGTGTCCACGGTGCTCGGTTCGGCCGTGGGGGTGGCCGCGGGAGCTCTCGGCGGATGGAGCGACCGGCTGCTGATGCGAGCGGTCGACGCGGTCAACGCCGTGCCGCACCTGCTGCTGGGCATCGTGATCGTGTCGCTGTACCGGGGCAGCGTGGTGGCGGTGATGCTCTCGATCGCGTTGACGCACTGGGCCACCGTCGCCCGCATCGTGCGTTCGGAAGTGCTCTCGCTGCGAGAGCGCCCCTACATCGACGCGGCGATCTCCGGTGGTGCGAGCCGCCTGCGTGTGCTGTACCGCCACTTCCTCCCGGCGGTCGTGCCCCAGGCAGCGCTCTCGGCCGTGCTGCTGATCCCGCACGCGGTGTGGCACGAGACGGCGCTGAGCTTCCTCGGGCTCGGGCTGCCGCCGCACATGGCCAGCATCGGCAACATCCTCGGCGACGGGCGCTCGGCCGTGCTCCTCGGCGCGTGGTGGCTCATCCTGTTCCCCTCGTTGCTGCTGGTGGCCACGACGCTGGCCGTGTCGGGTATCGCCGCGACCTGGCGTGACAGGGTGGTTCCCCGCAGAAGATCGGAGTTGTCACTGTGACCGCGTGTACCGGCGCCGACGAGCAGGAGAGCGAGCCGCTGCTGCGACTGGATCGACTCTCGGTGCGGTTCCTGCTGTCCCCGCGTCGGCGTCCGGGCTCGGAGGTACGTGCCGTCACCGACGCCTCGCTGAACCTGCGGCCGGGCAGGGTGCTGGCCCTGGTGGGCGAGTCCGGGTGCGGCAAGTCGGTGCTGGCTTCCGCGCTGCTCGGGCTGCTGCCCGCCAACGCCCAGGTACGGGGACGAGCTCGGCTGTACCGTCCCGATCCGGTGGAGCTGATCTCCGCCCCGGAGTCGGTGCTGGCGGGCGAGGTACGCGGACGAGGTGTCGGGCTGGTCCCGCAGTCGGCGAGTACCCACCTGACCCCGGTGCGGACGGCCCGCGCCCAGCTCGCCGAAGCCGTCCGCGCGCTGCGGCCGGAGGCCGGTGCGGAACTGGTCGACGAGCTCGCCCGGCGGGTCGGTCTGCGGGTGGAGGACCTCGAGCACTACCCGCACGAGCTCTCCGGTGGCATGGCCCAGCGGGTGGCCCTGGCCCTGGCCCTGGTCGCCGACCCCCCGGTGGTTCTGGCAGACGAACCCACCACCGGTCTGGACCGCCCACTGGTCGATCGGACGATGGATCAGCTCGGCGAAACCGCGCGACGTGGGCACGGAGTGCTGCTGATCACCCACGACCTGTCCGCCGCCCGGCGCGTGGCCACCGACGTGGCGGTGATGTACGCGAGCAGGATCGTCGAGGTCGGTCCCGCCGAGGAGATCTTCGCCAACCCGTGGCATCCCTACACCGCCGGGTTGCTGCGGGCGCTGCCGGAGGGCGGGTTCGAGCCGATCCCCGGCCACCCGCCCGTGCTCACCGAACTGGAACGTCTCGAACGGGAATGGGGTTGCGTGTTCTGCCAACGTTGCCCGGACATGCCGGGATTCGCCCCGTGCACGGGGAATCCGGAGCTGATCGAACACGGTGGCCGCTGGGTCGCCGCTCACGCGCCGTGCTGAGCGGCACCGGACTGGTCGCCGGCTACCGCAAGGGCGTCGCGGTGCTCGACGGCATCGACGTGGAGGTTCCCGCCGGACGTGTCACCGGTCTGGCGGGGCCGAGCGGGTGCGGCAAGTCGACCGTGGCTCGCGTCCTGGGGCTGTTGCAGCGGCCGTGGGAGGGGCGAGTCAGCGTGGACGGCGATGTGGTCGACGGTTTCCGACACTCCGCACCCCGTGCACAGCGCACGGCGATCGGCATGGTTTTCCAGCAGCCCCGCCCGGCCGTCGATCCCCGGTTCACGCTTCACGAGGTGGTCGCGGAACCACTTCGTGCGACGGGTCGCTCCGAGCCGATCGAGGCGCTGACGGAGCAGGTCGGCCTGACCGCGGAACTGCTGCGGCGACGACCGCACGAGGTCAGCGACGGACAACTCCAGCGAGCGTGCCTGGGCAGGGCCCTGGCCCTGCGTCCGCGCTATCTGATCTGCGACGAGATGACCGCGATGCTGGACGCTTCCACCACGGCCGCACTCGTACGCGTGGTCGACCGGCAGGTCGAGGAGCACGGTACCGGGGTGTTGGCCATCAGCCACGACGAGGCGCTGCTCGAGCGGTGGGCCGGGCGGGTGCTGCGGATTTGAGGGCCAGCCGGTGCCCCCGGGGCGAGTGGTTGTGGGAGAGTGAACCGCGGGTGTCCGGCCGTACCCCGAGCGGTCCGGGCTGAAGTGATGGGTAGTGGAGAACTTTCATGAGTGAAGGCACCACGTTCGTGCAGTGGCGTGAACGGGCCCGGTCGGAGATCAAGGACGAACGTCCGCACCTGCGGTGGCTCCTGATCACCGCCGCCATCGTGGTGGTGGTGGGCGTGCTCGGCGGAGTGCTCGCCCTGCTGCTCGCGTGACCGGGAAGGGTGGGCGTTTTCGCCGAAACCGCCCACCCGCCCGAAAACGTCAGGCGCCCGCCTCGCGGAGCAGGATGTCCACGGCGGCGTCGTTGCGCGCGGTTTCCCGCTCGATCACCTCGTCGGGTGGGTAGAAACCCTGGATCCCGCCGGATCCCGGGTACATCTCGAAGGTGAACGACAGGACGTCGTGTTCGGCCCACATCCAGTCGTTGACGCTGCCGTCGGTGACGTAGAGATCGCTGGACTGCTGCGGCGTGTAGCCGTTGGTCGCGGCCATCTCCTTGCCGACGCGGGCGAACCGCTCGTATTCCTGCCGGGTCATTCCCGGAGCGCTGTCCGAGGTGGTGTAGCCGTAGGGCCAGAGCACCAGCTCGGAGAAGGTGTGGAAATCGATGTGAGCGGTGATCTGCTGCGCACCGTCGATCACGCGGGAGTTGGTGAAGTCCCGGATGGCCGAGGTCTCCGGAGCCGAGAACGGTGCGGACCCCCGGTAGGTCGGTGAGGTCGGGTCACCGCTGGAGCCGTCGCAGCAGCCCCACTGGTGCCCCCAGTTGCGGTTGAGATCGGTGGGCTGTTGGCCGCGGTTGCGCCGCCACCCGCGGTACTGACCCGTGGCGACGTCGTGGACGATGCCGTCGGGGTTGGCCATCGGCACGACCCAGATCTCGCGGTTGTCGACCATGTCGGTGACCGTGGGATCACTGCCGTAGTCGTCGGTGAAGCGCTGCACGACGTGCAGGCACATCTCCGCGGTCAGGTGCTCCCGGGCGTGCTGATTGCAGGTGAACAGCACTTCGGGCTCGGTCTCGTCCTTCGCGGCGTTGTCGCTGATCTTGACGGCCGGGATGTCCCGGCCTTCCGCGGAGGTGCCCGCGCTCGAACGGGCGACGACGTCGGTGTGGTCGGTGGCGGCCTTGTCCACCTCGCTCACCATTTCCCGGTAGGTGTGATATCCGCTGTCCTCCGGTGGGAAGGAGGGAACGGCTGCGGGTTCCGCCTCGGGGCGTGCCAGCTCCGTGCGCACGTTCGACTGCTTATGCAGCGTGTATCCGGCCTCCCGGAGCCGTTCGGCCTGCTCGGTGGTGGCTTCGACCGTCGTGGTCCCGCCCTGCGCGGACAGCACCAGGGCGCCCGTCCGAGCGAGCTCCGTGCGCTGGGCGGTGTCGGTGTTGGGCACCGCGTAAACGGCTCGGTCCCGTGGTGCCGCCGTATCGGGTTGGACCGGACTCCCGGCTGCGGCGACAGTGGTTTGCAACGGGGGGAGCAGGAGCAGGCACGCGCCTGCTGCCACTGCCGCGGCACTGCGGCGTGAAGGGAACATCACGTCTCCGTTCGATCACTTTTCGTGACCGTGTGATATTCCCGACTGTGGTTGTGCTCGGCAACCCACTTCCGTCGGAGTGCCGTTGCCGTTTTCGGCGCTTCCCGGGACTGCCCTCCCGGCTGGAGAAGGTGTCTCCGGCTGTTTGTGGTTGTGTGTCTTCGCGTGTTGAGGCGTGTCATTTCATGCGTTGTTCGGGTGGGTACTCGTGGCGTCGGGTGTGGGGCACGGTGGGGATGGTGCTGCAGGCCTACCGGCTCGCCCCGGGCTCCACCGCCGAGCAGCAGGCCATGCTGGCTTCCCACCGTGGCGCTGCCCGATTCGCGTTCAACCGCAGGCATGTGCGGTTGCCCCGGATCGGGACGGTGCGCACGCACGAGTCGACTCGCAAGCTGGCCCGCCACGTCGAACGCGGCACCGCTCGTCAGCAGGGCCCGGACAAACGTGCTGGTCAGAAAACCTCGGCCCGGTGGCGTAAGACGCAGGTCCGGATCGCGGAGCTGCGTACGGCCATCGCCAATGCTCGGGCTGATGGGTTGCACCAGCTCTCCACCCGACTCGTGAACGAATTCGATGCGGTGGTGCTGGAAGACCTGCACGTGGCCGGGATGCTGCGCAACCGACAACTCGCCCGCGCGGTCCCCGGTGCGGGTATGGGCGGGGCGCGGCGTCAGGTGACCTACAAGGCCGCCTGGTCGCACCGCGCACTGATCGTGGCCGACCGATTCTGCCCCAGCTCGAAAACCTGCGACGACTGTGGCGTGGTGACAGCCACACTGAGCCTGCGGCAACGCACCTTCACCTGCGATCACTGCGGCTGCGCCACCGATCGCGACCTCAACGCGGCCCGCAACCTCGCCAGCCCGGCCGAGACCACGGGCAGCACGTCCTCCCCGAGCTGCGGGGCGACGCAAAACGAGCCCGCTGGAAACCCACGCAAGACCAGCCCCGCTGGTACCGGGTACCGCTACGGGAAGACCTCGACCCACCGGGCCGGGGCCGACGCCGCGTAGCAATACGACGGCTCAGGAAGTGCACGCTTTTACACGCTTTCCGAACGGGCGATTATCCTGGTGGAGGCCACCCCCGTACGTAAGGACGCCCATGCTCGCCCGTACTGACCTGCGCGGTCGTGTCCCGTCGCCCACCGAACTGCGCGCCGTGCTGCCGCGCGCCGGTACCGACGTGGAAGAGGTGCTGCATCGGGTCCGTCCCGTGATCGACGATGTACGCGACCGCGGGGTGCCCGCGGTGCTGGAGTTCACCGAACGGTTCGACTCGGTGCGCCCCGAGCGGGTCCGGGTTCCGGCGGCGGAGCTGGCCCGCGCGCTCGACGAACTCGATCCCTCCGTGCGTGCCGCGCTGGAGGAGTCGATCAGGCGCGCCCGCAGGGTCCACACCGCCCAACGTCGCGAGGACGTGACCACCGAGGTCGCTCCCGGCGGCACGGTTACCGAGCGGTGGGTGCCGGTGTCCCGAGTCGGCCTGTACGCCCCCGGTGGGTTGGCCGTGTACCCGTCGAGCGTGGTGATGAACGTGGTCCCGGCGCAGGCCGCCGGCGTCGAGTCGCTGGTCGTGTGCTCACCGCCGCAGGCCGAGTTCGGCGGTCTTCCGCACCCGACCATCCTCGCCGCGGCGCACCTGCTCGGGGTCGCCGAGGTCTGGGCCGTCGGCGGAGCGCAGGCGGTGGCGCTGCTGGCCTACGGCGGCTCCGACACCGACGGGGCCGAGTTGATGCCCGTGGACACGGTCACCGGACCGGGCAACCTCTACGTGACGGCGGCCAAGCGTCATCTGCGCAGCCTCGTCGGTATCGACTCGGAGGCGGGGCCCACCGAGATCGCGATCCTGGCGGACGAGACCGCCGATCCGGTCCACGTCGCCGCCGACCTGATCAGCCAGGCCGAGCACGACACCCTCGCGGCCAGCGTGCTGGTCACCCCTTCCGCGCAGCTCGCCGACGCCGTAGACGCCGAACTCGATCGCCAGGTGGCTCGGACCAAGCACGACGAGCGCATCCGTACCGCGCTGACCGGTACCCAGTCCGGCTGCGTGCTGGTCTCCGACGTGACCGGCGGAGTGCGGGTGGTCGACGCCTACGCGGCCGAACACCTGGAGGTCCAGACCCGGCAGGCTTCAGCGGTGGCGGCGCGCGTGCGCAACGCGGGTGCGATCTTCGTCGGAGCGTTCGCCCCGGTCTCGCTCGGTGACTACTGCGCGGGGTCCAACCACGTGCTGCCCACCGGCGGATGCGCACGGCACTCGTCCGGACTGAGCGTGCAGAGCTTCCTGCGTGGCATCCACGTGATCGAGTACAGCGAGCAGGCGCTGCGCGACGTCACCGACGAGGTCGTCGCCCTGGCCGACGCCGAGGACCTGCCCGCGCACGGACAGGCCGTCGCCGCCCGCTTCGACCAAAAGGGTGCGTAGACCGACTTGTGCGTCGCTTGCTCGGCGATCGGCGCAGTCGAACGACTGCCAGCGATTCGTGCGAACTCCGCGCGAGAAGAGTGAACGAACATTGGGAGCCCCATGAGTGACGTGATCGGCGGGGATGCGACGCTGGCCGACCTTCCGCTGCGGGAGGATCTGCGCGGGCGGAGCCCTTACGGCGCACCACAGATCGATGTTCCGGTTCGCCTGAACACCAACGAGAACCCGTTCCCCCCGCCGCAGGAGCTGGTCGACGACGTGACCACCTCGGTGCGGGAGGTCGCGGCGTCGCTGCACCGGTATCCCGACCGCGACGCCACCGTTCTGCGCGAGGACCTCGCCGCCTACCTCACCGGCGCGACCGGTGTCACGCTGTCGGCGGCCAACGTCTGGGCGGCCAACGGGTCCAACGAGGTGCTGCAACAGCTGCTGCAGGTCTTCGGCGGGCCGGACAGGACCGCGCTGGGCTTCGAGCCCTCCTACTCGATGCACCCGATCCTGTCCGCGGGAACGCGTACCGAGTGGCTGAGTTCCCCCCGCCGCGCCGACTTCAGCCTGGACGGGCCGGAAGCCGCGCGGCAGGTGGCCGAGCGCCGGCCCGACGTCGTGTTCGTGACCAGCCCGAACAACCCCACCGGGCAGTCGGTGGACCCCGGGGACCTGCGGGCGATCCTGGAGGCCGCACCCGGTGTGGTCATCGTGGACGAGGCCTACGTGGAGTTCTCCGCGCGCCCGAGCGCGGTCACGCTGATCGAGGAATTCCCGAACAAGCTGATCGTCAGTCGCACCATGAGCAAGGCGTTCGCCTTCGCAGGGGGGCGGCTCGGTTATCTCGCGGCGGCGCCCGCCGTGATCGAGGCGCTGTTGCTGGTTCGGTTGCCGTACCACCTCTCGGTGATCACGCAGGCCGCCGCGCGGGCGGCGCTGCGCCACGCCAAGACCACCCTCGGCTCGGTGCAGGCGTTGGCCGACGAGCGGGAGCGGGTCGTGCGGGGGTTGCGCGAGCGTGGGTTCACCCCGGTTCCCAGCGATGCCAACTTCGTCCTGTTCGGACGGTTTGCCGACGCCCACCGGGCGTGGGAGCGGTACCTGGACTGCGACGTCCTGATCCGCGATTCCGGCATCGCCGAACACCTGCGGGTGACCATCGGTACGCCGGAGGAGAACGACGTGTTCCTGACGGCGAGTGATCAAGTGAGTGAGGAGATTTACCGGTGAGCGAGGCGGCGGCCCGTACGGCCCGGATCGAGCGCAGCACCAAGGAGTCCGCGGTGCTGGTCGAACTGGACCTCGACGGAACGGGACAGGTCGAGGTCGACACCACCGTGCCGTTCTACGACCACATGCTGAATTCCCTGGGCACGCACGCGGGGTTCGACCTGACCGTGCGGGCCACGGGTGACGTGCACATCGATGCTCACCACACCGTCGAGGACATCGCGATCGTGTTGGGCCAGGCGTTCCGGCAGGCTCTCGGGGACAAGAAGGGCATCCGTCGTTTCGGCGACGCCTGGATTCCCATGGACGAGACGCTCGCGCACGCCGCTGTCGACGTGTCCGGGCGTTCGTACTGCGTGCTGACCGGAGAGCCGGAACAGTACAACACCTTCACGATCGGTAACAACTACCCGTTCGTGCTCAATCGGCACGTGTTCGAGTCGTTGGCCTTCCACGCGCAGATCAACCTGCACGTGCGGGTGATTCACGGCCGGGATCCGCACCACATCACCGAGGCGCAGTACAAGGCCGTCGCCCGCGCCCTGCGCACTGCCACCGAGCCGGATCCCCGCTTCGCCGGTGTCGTGCCCTCCACCAAGGGGGCGTTGTAGGGCGGCCTCGACGATCTCGCGGTCTCGAAGGTGCCTTGCACGCGTGGGTGGTTCGTGGGAATCGATCAGGACCGGTGACCGCGGTTCACTCTCCGGCGTCGGAAGAGGACAATGGGCGCATCTCGATCAGGGAACGGGTGTGATGCGACGTGGTACGACGGGCGCCTGAGCGCGATGTCGACGAGTCGGGCGTGGAAGTGGGCGCGCCAGGGAAGGCAGCCGCGGGAGTCAAGGGGGTTCTCGTCTCGCTGCAACGCAGCTTGCAGCAGATGGGAGTGGCCCGCTCGGTGAAGACCCTCCCGCTGCTCAACCAGACCGGGGGATTCGACTGTCCCGGTTGTGCCTGGCCGGACCCGCGTGAGTCCGACGGGGACACCCGCAAGATGGCCGAGTTCTGCGAGAACGGTGCGAAGGCCGTCGCGGAGGAGGCCACCACGCGCACGGTCGGAGCGGATTTCTTCGCCCGACATCCGGTTTCCGAACTGGCGCGGCGCAGCGACTACTGGCTGGGTCAGCAGGGACGGCTGACGCAGCCGATGATCCTGCACGAGGGCACCGACCACTACCGCCCGATCTCGTGGGACGGGGCCTTCGACGTCGTCGCCGGTGAGCTGGGTCGGTTGGACACCCCGAACGAGGCGGCCTTCTACACCTCGGGACGCACCAGCAACGAGGCCGCTTTCCTGTATCAGCTCATGGTGCGCTCCTTCGGCACGAACAACCTGCCGGACTGCTCGAACATGTGTCACGAGTCGTCGGGTTCGGCGTTGAGCGAGACCATCGGTGTCGGCAAGGGTTCGGTGTCACTTCCCGACGTCGAAAGTGCCGACCTGGTCCTCGTGGTGGGCCAGAACCCGGGGACCAACCACCCGCGCATGCTCTCCTCGTTGGAGAAGGTCAAGCAGCGCGGCGGCAGTGTCGTGGCCGTCAACCCACTGCCGGAGACCGGGTTGATGCGGTTCAAGAACCCGCAGAACCTGCGTGGTGTGGTCGGTGACGGTACCGCGCTGGCCGACGAGTTCGCCCAGATCCGCGTCGGCGGCGACCTCGTGCTGTTCAAGACGCTGGGCGCGCTGCTGCTGCGTGCCGAGGACGCCGCTCCGGGAACCGTGCTGGACCACGACTTCCTCGAGGAGCACACCCACGGCTTCGCCCCCTTCGCCGAGCAGGCCCGGGAGATCGACTGGCAGCGGGTCGAGGTCGTCACCGGCCTGGAGCGCCGGCAGATCGAACGCATCGCGGACATGCTCGCTGGTTCCCAACGCACCATCGTGTGCTGGGCGATGGGACTGACCCAGCACAAGCAGGCGGTCCCCACGATCCGAGAGATCGTCAACGTACTGCTGCTGCGCGGCATGATCGGTAAGCCCGGTGCCGGAGTCTGCCCGGTACGCGGGCACTCCAACGTCCAGGGCGACCGCACCATGGGCATCTGGGAGAAGATGCCCGAGTCGTTCCTGTCCGCCCTGGACGGCGAGTTCGGCATCACTTCGCCTCGCGAGCACGGCTTCGACACCGTCGACACGTTGCGAGCCATGCACGCCGGCCGGTGCCGGGCGTTCCTCGGGATGGGCGGCAACTTCCTGGCAGCCACTCCGGACACCGAAGCCACCGAGTCGGCCCTGCGCGGCTGCGAGCTGACCGTGCAGGTCTCGACGAAGCTCAACCGTTCGCACGTGGTGCCGGGGCGGACGGCGCTGATCCTGCCCACGCTCGGCCGGACCGAACGGGACACGCAGGCTTCCGGTGACCAGTTCGTGACCGTCGAGGACTCCATGTCCGTGGTGCACGGTTCACGCGGGCGGCTGCGCCCGGTCTCGTCGCACCTGTTGTCCGAGGTCGCCATCATCTCCCGACTGGCTCGCAGGGTGCTCGGCTCCGAGCACCCCGTGGCCTGGGAGTCCTTCGAGCGCGACTACGACCGCATCCGCGAGCACATCGCCCGTGTCGTACCCGGTTGCGCCGACTACAACGAGCGGGTGCGTCATCCCGACGGTTTCGTGCTGCCGCACCCACCCCGGGACAGTCGCACCTTCCCGACCGCCACGGGCAGGGCCAACTTCACGGTCAACACCCCGGAACCGATCGAGGTCCCCGAGGGGCGGCTGCTGTTGCAGACGTTGCGCAGTCACGACCAGTACAACACCACGATCTACGGTTTGTCCGACCGTTACCGAGGCATCGAGGACGGGCGGCGCGTCGTCCTGGTCAACATGACCGACATCACCGAACTCGGCTTCTCCGACGGGGAGGTGGTCGACCTGGTCTCGGAGTGGCCGGACGGTGACGGAAACGTCGAGCGGCGTCGTGCCGAAGCCTTCCGGATCGTGTCGTACTCCACGCCCCGGCGCTGTGCGGCGGCCTACTATCCCGAGGCCAACCCGCTGGTGCCGCTCGACGCGGTCGCCGACGAGTCCAACACCCCGGTCTCCAAGGCCGTCGTCGTCGGCCTGGAGCGACGGCCCGACCGGAGGTGAGGGGCTTCGTCCGGGTGCGGAGGGTAGTGAGCGAAAATACCTGTTCGAAACAGGCTCACTCACGACCTACGGAGAACCCCCTGTGCAGACCTACATCCCGGTCTTCCTGCTCGCGCTGGCGGGATTCTTCCTCGGCGGTGTTTACGCGACGTGGAAGACTGCCAAGTTCCTCGCCGTCTTACTGGGGATCGCCGGAGTGCTGGCTCTGGGCTCCGGAGTCATGTGGCTGTTCGGTTGAGTGCGGACACCGGGTTCGCGCGGAACCGTGAGGGCACGGCTTCGCACGAGCCCGGTGTGATCACCGAGAATCTTTAAGCGGTCACCACGCCAGGCTCAACAGGAGTACCAGCGCGAGGGAGACCACCGAGGCCATGGTGGTCACCAGGGTGCACGTCTTGAGCGTGCCCCGGGTGGACAGGTTCATCAGCCGCTGGAACATCCAGAAGAAGTTGCTGTTGACGTGCACGGCGAACAGCGCGCCGGAGCCGGCGGCGAGCGCGACGAGCAGCGGAGCGACGTCGATGCTGCCGAGCACCGGTGCCAGGATGCCACCCGCGGTGATGGCGGCCACCGACGTCGATCCGATGGCCACGTGCAGCACCGCGGCGATGATCCAGGCCAGGATCAGTGGTGACAGGGCGTTCGTGGAGAAGTAGCCGGCCAGGATGTCCTCCAGGCCGGTCTTGCTGATGACTCCGCCCAGGGAACCGCCGACACCGGTGATGATCAGGATGCTGCCGCACTCACGGAGCCCGTTGCCGAGAGTGTCTCCGGCCTGCTGCCTGGACAGGCTGCGCCACGCCAGCAGGTACGCACCGATCACGCCGAGGAACAGGGCGATGAGGGGATCACCGAAGAACGCGAGCGGCCCCGTGGACACGCCCGCGACCTTGGCGATGCCGCCGGCGGCGATCAGTACGATCGCGAGCAGCAGCGGCAACAGCGAAATGCCCAGGGAGGGGAGCTTGCCCGACTGCGCGGGGGCCTCTTCGGGTTCCTGCTCGGGTGTCTCCGCCGGAGCCAGCTCGTCGGTGTCCTGGTTCCACATGCCTCGGGCGAGGACCTGCTTGTACAGGAAGGTGGTGATCAGCGCGGTCGGCACGCTGATCACGAGTCCGAACAACAGCATCTGCCCCAGCGGCACGCCCAGCAGCCCCGCCACGGCCAGGGCACCGGCACCGGGGACGACCAGCACGAGCCCCAGCTCGGAACCGAGGATCAGTGCCGCGCCCATCGCCGCCGTACCGTCCCGCCGGATACGCGGGGCGATGGTGCGGCCGAGCGGAGCCGTCAGCACGAGCAGCACGTCCGTGTAGATGGCGGGGAACACGCTGCTCATGGTCGTGCTGAACACGTAGGGAGATCGTTCGGCGCCGAAGACGCGCAGCAGTGATTCGGTCAGCTTGCGCAGGGCTCCGGTGGCCGACAGCAGTGATCCCAGCAGGACGCCGAAGACGATCAGCATTCCGATGCTGGTCATGATGTCGCCGAAGCCGCTCGTGATGGCTTCGATCGTGCCGGTGAACCCGAGTCCCGTCGCCAGGCCGAGGTAGATCGAGCCTGTCAGCAGGGCGATGAGGGGTTCGACGCGCAGCGCCAGGATCAGCACCACCGTGCCGAGAATGGCTATTGCGGTGTGCAGCATTATCAGTACGTCGCTCACCCGGATCTCCTTGGGTCGCCGCTCGCGGTTGCGTTGTCTGCCACTGTCGAGGTTTCCGGTCACACAGGGGCGTCGGCAGTGCTCCAGGTCACGCCGTATGTCGCAGGGCACTATCGACGATCGTTGGCGTCGTCGTCACCCTTGTGTTCATTTCGTTTACGCGGCTGATACTTGGTGGTTCGTGTTTTTTCGCGGGAGAGCCGGGGAGCGGAACCGGTTCGGCAGTGGTGCGGGCAGGTGGAGCCTGGCCAGGAGGCTGTTCGTGCTCCAGGCGGTGATCGTGGTCACCGTTGTCGGGGCAGGGTCCGCGCTGGCCTGGTACAACGCGCAACGTCAGCATCGGCAGGCCGCCCGGCAGGAGGTGATCGCCGTGGCCGAAACGATCGCGGCGACTCCTCAACTGCGGGACGCGCTGCGCGGCCCTGCTCCGAGTGCGACGTTGCAGCCCTGGTCGAAGGAGGTCCAGGCCGATACCGGCGTCGACTTCATCACGATCATGGATCCACGCGGTATCCGTTACACCCATCCCGATCCCCGGCGAATCGGGGAGAGGTTCATCGGTCATTTCCGTCCCGCGCTGGAGGGCGGGACGTTCACCGAGACCTACACCGGCACGTTGGGACCCTCGGTCCGCGCCGTGGCACCGGTGCTCGGCCGCGAGGGAGGGGTTCGCGCGCTGGTGAGTGTCGGGATCACCGTCCGCGTGCTCACCAGGGAACTGCGCGACCAGCTGACCGGACTGCTGGTGGTCGCGGCCGTGGCGCTGCTGCTCGCGGGACTGGGCACGTACGCGGTCAGCAGGCGACTGCGCAGGTACACGCACGGCCTGCGACCGGATCAGCTCAGCCGGATGTACGACTACCACGATGCGATCCTGCACTCGGTCCGAGAGGGGTTGCTGCTGGTTTCGCCCACGGGGCGGATCACGTTGTGCAACGACGGTGCCGCGGCACTGTTGTCCTGGGAGTCCTCGCGAGTCGAAGGATCCGAAGTGGCCGAGCTGGACCTTCCCGATTCTCTGATCGAGACCATCGCAGGGGGGCGTACCGTGCGGGACGAGGTCCACCTGACCTCAGAACGGGTACTGCTGGTCAGTGTTTCGGCTGTGCGCAGCGGGGAGCGCGACTTGGGCAGCGTGGTGACTCTCAGGGACCACACGGACCTGCAGGCGCTGTCCGGGGAACTCGACTCCATGCGCGGATTCTCCGAATCGCTGCGCTCCCAGGCGCACGAGTCGGCGAACCGACTGCATACCGTGGTCTCGCTCGTCGAGCTGGGCAGGTCCGAAGAGGCGGTGGAGTTCGCCACCGCCGAGTTGGAGCTCGCGCAGCGGCTCACCGATCGAGTGGTGGGAGCGGTGACCGAGCCCGTGATGGCGGCCGTGCTGCTGGGCAAGAGCGCCGAGGCGCGCGAGCGTGGCGTGGATGTGGTGCTCACCGAGGACACGGAGGTCGACGACGAACTCGTCGACCGCGTCGAATCCCGCGATCTGGTGACGATGCTGGGAAACCTGATGGACAATGCGATCGAAGCGGTCCTCGAGTCCCCGCTGACCGACCGTGTTCCCACCGTCACCGTGACGATACGGACACGGGGAGATGATCTGATCATCCGAGTCGCCGATAACGGTGCAGGGGTGGACCCCGCGTCCGTGAGCCGGGTCTTCCAGCGCGGATGGTCGACTCGTCAGGACGGTCGTGGTCTCGGTCTGGCGCTGGTCGGGCAAAGCGTTCGCCGCCACGGCGGCCGGGTGGACGTGACCGACGAGGGGGGAGCGGTGTTCACCGTGCGCCTGCCGGTCAGGCAGGAAGCCGTCGAGGCCCCGGGGGGCAGCTCGTGATCTCGGTACTGGTTGTCGAGGACGATCCCGTGGCGGGTGAGGCCCACGAGCTGTATGTCGGCCGGATCGCCGGTTTCGAGGTCGCCGGACGGGTACGCACCGGTCAGGCCGCGCTGCGGTGGCTGGAGTCCAGCCCCGTCGACCTGGTGCTGCTGGATTTGCGCTTGCCGGACATGGACGGCCTTCAGGTGAGCCGGGCACTGCGCACGGGGGGGCGGGGTGCCGACGTGATCGCCGTGACTTCGGCACGCGACCTCAAGATCGTGCGTGACTCGGTGGCCAGCGGTGTGGTGCAGTACCTGCTGAAGCCGTTCACCTTCGCCACGATGCGGGACAAGCTCGAAAGCTATGCTCGTTTCCGGGCCGAGCTGCGCGGGGAGGGAGAGGCGAGCGGGCAGGGCGACATCGACCGCGCCTTCTCCGCGCTGCGGGGAGTGGATCGGAGCTCACTGCCCAAGGGGATGGGCGAGGAAACCCTGGAGGTCGTCGTCTCGGCGCTGCGCGAACGCTCGGGCGGAGCCTCGGCGGCTTCGATCGCCGAGGCCGCCGGGGTTTCCCGGGTAACCGCCCGCCGGTACTTGGAGTACCTCGTTTCCCACGGCATGGCGGTACGGACGCCGCACTACGGCGGCATCGGTCGCCCCGAGATGATGTACTCCTGGCAGTCCCGCTCGTGAACGGTCACAGGCCGCCTTCGCTTCGCGGACGCAGTCGTGGGGCACCCGGCCCCTGCTCGGCCAACTGGTCGTCCTGATTCTGCAGCGAGCAGCTGCGCAGCGACAGGCAGCCACAACCGATACACCCGGTGAGGCGATCGCGCAGGCGCTGCAGACCGTCGATGCGGGTGTCGAGTTCGTCCCGCCACTGTTGCGACAGCCTGTTCCAGTCGGCCTTGGTGGGAGCGTGATCGGAGGGCAGCTCCGCGAGTGCCGAGCCCACCTGCTCCAGGCTGAGGCCGACGCGTTGGGCGGCTCGGATGAATGCCAGCCTGCGCAGCACTCCCCGCTCGTAACGACGCTGGTTACCACTGGTTCTGGTCGACGAAATCAGCCCGCGGTCCTCGTAGAAGCGCAACGCCGTTTGAGCGACTCCACTGCGATGGGAGACCTCACCGATGCTGAGCATTTTCGCGAGTTTCGACATGCGCGCAGTTTACCTCTTGACTTCGAGTGAACTAGAAGTCGGAAGCTGCGCCCATCGGCTCTCCGGCGGATACCGGCTACGGCGCCCTGGAAGGCTTGACGAGCCGCATGACCGGCGACGAGCAGCATTCGACGGCGGCGACGTCCAGCACTGGACGTGCTGCGGGCGCTCTACGACCGGGTGCCGTCGGTGAACCCTCGACGGCCCGACGATCCCGAGCGTGATCGGTTCCTGCTGTCGAAGGGCCACGGCCCGACGCCCTACTGCGCGGCGTTGGCCGCGAAGGGTTTTCTCGACCCCGCGTGAGCTGGACCGTGCACGTGCCGGGGCACCCGGGTGAGGTGCGAACCTTGCTGGAACGGGCACTGGCGGTGACGATCGTGTCTACCTGCGCCTGTCCGAGCGGGCCAATACCGAGCCGCCGGCTGACGGCCCCGGTTCGCACGTGGTGCGGCGCGGCCGGGACGGAGTGAGTGGTGGCGCCGTCGGTTTTCCCGAGCGGTTAAGCTGGGCGTGTGCCACGAGTCGTCGTACTGGATTACGGATCAGGCAATCTGCGCTCCGCCGAGCGCGCCCTGGAACATGCCGGGGCCGACGTGGAGGTCACGTCCGACCACACGGCGGCACTGGAGGCCGACGGCCTGGTGGTGCCGGGAGTCGGTGCGTTCTCCGCCTGCATGGACGGGTTGCTGGCCGCGGGGGGTGACAAGATCATCGATCGGCGCCTGGAGGGGGAGCGCCCGGTGCTCGGGATCTGCGTGGGTATGCAGATCCTGTTCGACCGTGGCGTGGAACACGACGTACGAGCCGACGGTGTCGGGCGCTGGCCCGGTGCCGTCGAACGGCTTCGTGCCGACATCCTGCCCCACATGGGGTGGAACGAGGTCACCGCCGCGCCGGGCAGCACCTTGTTCGCGGGAATGTCCGCGGGCACGCGCTTCTACTTCGTGCACTCGTTCGCCGTGCGCAACTGGGAGCCGGACGCCTCGGAGACGCCGTCGCTGGTGACGTGGGCCGAGCACGGGGAACCGTTCGTGGCGGCAGTGGAGAGCGGCCCGCTGGCGGCGACGCAGTTTCACCCCGAGAAGTCGGGCGAGGCCGGCGCGCAGCTGCTGCGAAACTGGTTGGGCGAGCTGTGAGCGCGCGGCGGTACGGGCTGATGCGGCCCGGCGGTGCGACACGAGTCATCGCGCTGGTGCTGTGCCTGGGCATGGTCGTCGGATTCTCCTCGACCTACCTGGTGGCGGCGGGGCTGCCGGTGTGGCTCGTGCTGCTGCTCGCGATCCTCGTGGTGGCGACTCCCACGGTGGCTGCCACGCGTTCCGGCCGGAACCGTCGTTGAACGGGTCGAGTCGTAGGGTTGTCGTGTGACTTTTACTCTGCTTCCCGCTGTGGACGTGGCCGAGGGCCAGGCTGTCCGGCTCGTGCAGGGCGCGGCCGGAACCGAAACTTCCTATGGTGATCCGCTGGAGGCCGCGCTGGCCTGGCAGCGCTCGGGCGCGGAGTGGATTCATCTGGTCGATCTCGACGCCGCCTTCGGGCGGGGGTCGAACCGTGAGCTGCTGGCCGACGTCGCTTCCGAGCTCGACGTTCGTGTCGAGCTCTCCGGAGGTATTCGCGACGACGCGTCGCTGAAGGCCGCCCTGGAAACGGGCTGCGCCCGGGTCAACCTCGGTACCGCCGCGCTGGAGGATCCGGACTGGGCCGACCGGGTGGTCGCCGAGCACGGTGAGCGTGTCGCCGTCGGTCTCGACGTGCGGATCACCGAGCACGGTCATCGGCTGGCGGCGCGCGGTTGGACGACCGACGGTGGCGACCTGTGGGAGGTGCTCGCCCGGCTGGACGCGGCGGGATGCCACCGCTACGTCGTCACCGACGTCAGCAAGGACGGCACCCTTCAGGGGCCGAACACGGAGCTGCTGCGTGAGGTCTGCTCCCGGACGCGGGCTCCTGTCGTGGCCTCCGGCGGAATCTCCACGCTCGAGGATCTGACCGAGTTGGCGAAGCTGGCACCACTCGGTCTGGAGGGCTCGATCGTGGGCAAGGCTCTCTACGCGGGCAACTTCACCCTGGAAGAAGCGCTGGCGGCCGTCGCCGATCACTGATCACGGCCCGCGCGTCGGCGAACCTGCGGGGTCCTTATCCTGGCAGTATGGCCGTTGCGGTGCGTGTGATTCCCTGCCTGGACGTCGATGCGGGACGAGTGGTCAAGGGCGTGAACTTCACCAACCTGGTGGATGCCGGCGATCCGGTGGAGCTCGCTCGTGCTTATGGCGTCGAGAGCGCCGACGAACTGACGTTCCTCGACGTCACGGCTTCCTCCGCGGACCGGGAGACCACCTACGAGGTGGTGCGTCGCACGGCCGAGCAGGTGTTCATCCCGCTGACCGTGGGAGGCGGTGTCCGCAGTCCCGAGGACATCGACCGGCTGCTGCGGGCCGGTGCGGACAAGGTCAGCCTGAACACCGCGGCCATCGCGCGCCCCGAACTGCTGCACGAGTCCTCGCAGCGGTTCGGCGCACAGTGCGTGGTGCTGTCGGTCGATGCCCGCCGAGTGCCGGAGGGGGAGACGCCGACCCCTTCGGGTTTCGAGGTCACCACGCACGGTGGTCGGAAAGGTACCGGGATCTGCGCCGTGGAGTGGGCGCGACGCGGTGAACGGCTCGGTGTCGGCGAGATCCTGCTGAACTCCATGGACGCCGACGGGACGAAGACCGGTTTCGATCTGGAGATGATCCGTGCCACGCGCGCCGAGGTGCGGGTACCGCTGATCGCGAGTGGTGGGGCCGGAGCTGTCGAGCACTTCGCGCCCGCCGTGCACGCCGGGGCCGACGCGGTGCTGGCCGCCAGCGTGTTCCACTTCGGCCAGTTGCGAATCAGTGAGGTCAAGGAAGCGATGCGTGCTGAGGGGATCACGGTACGGTGAGCGAGGAGAGCGGGCTGGCCCCGGAAATCGCGGCACGGCTCAAACGCAACGAGGACGGACTCGTCGCCGTCGTCGTCCAGCAGCGCGGCACCGGTGAGGTGCTCATGATGGCGTGGATGGACGATGCCGCGTTGCAGCACACGCTGACGACCCGGCGAGGCACGTACTACTCGCGCAGCCGTGGCCAGCGCTGGGTCAAGGGGGAAACCTCCGGGCACACGCAGTACGTGCACGAAGTGCGCCTGGACTGCGACGGGGACACGGTGCTGCTCGTGGTCGACCAGCGGGACGGGGCCTGCCACACAGGCGATCACACGTGCTTCGACGCCGACCTGCTGCTCGGTCCGGAGGAAGAGCACGCCTTCGGGTGAGCTCCCGGGTCGTTTCGCCGGACACCGCCGTCACTCACCGGACACCCCGGTGAGATCCCCGGTGAGGTAGCGCTGCAAGGTGGGGGCGATCGCGGCGATGACGGTGCCGTGGTCGGCCGAGGCCAGTGGTTCGAGCTTGACCACGTAGCGCATCATTCCCAGCCCCGAGATCTGCGAGCCGCACAGCGCCGCCCGTAGCTGGGGTTGGTCCATTCCCAGCGCCGTGATCAGCCTGCCGAAGAGCAGGGTGGTGACGAACTCGCGGAGCATCCGCCCGGCCGTGTCATGGGTCGCGACGCTGCGGACCAGAGCGATGAACTGGCCGCCGCCCGCGGTGTCCCACGCGGTCAGGAACTCGCGCACCATGCGCTCGGCAAGCCGCTCGGGGTCCCCCTCCAGCAGGTGCGACAGGACCTCGCGGGGATCGAAGGGCAGGGATATCGAAGCGGTGAACAGTCCTGCCTTGCTGCCGAACCAGTGGTTGACCATGGCCGGGTCGACACCGGCTCGGGTGGCGATCGCGCGAACGGTGGCGCCGTTGTAGCCCTGCTCCACGAAGATCTCCCTGGCGGCCTCCAACAGCGCCGCGCGGGTGTCCTCTCCACCCGAGCGCCTGCCCCGGCGGCGCGGCGCGTCGGAGCCGTCACCTCGGTCGCTGTTCACCTTTTCTCCAATCGGCGGAAGTCCCGGCGTTCACGCCGGGGAGGAACCGATCCCGAGTGGTTCCGGGCGACCACGCACCCGCGCTTACTCGTGATCGATTGTCGTGTAAATTGAGCGGCATGCGGACGGCGTACAAGTGCCGGGCCTACCCGGACTCCGAACAGGCGGCCCAGTTGGGCCGCACGTTCGGCTGTGTGCGCCTTGTGTGGAACAAGACCCTCGACGCGCGGCATCGTCGCTACCACGTCGAAGGCCGCACAATCTCGTACAAGGAGACGGACGCGCAGCTCGCCGCGTGGAAGCGCACCGATGAGCTGGCGTTCCTGTCGGAAGTGTCGTCGGTGCCGTTGCAGCAGACGCTGCGGCACCAGCACACCGCGTACCAGAACTTCTTCGCCGGACGGGCGAAGTATCCGCGGTTCAAGAACCGCACCGGCAAGCAGTCGGCGCACTACACCCGCAGTGCCTTCAAGCTGCGTAACGGGCAGTTGACGTTGGCGAAGCAGTCGACTCCATTGCGGTTCGTGTGGTCGTGGCCCGGCATCGACCCGGCCACAATCAACCCCACGACGGTCATCGTCTCCCGTGAGCCGGACGGGCGCTGGTACGTGACGTTCGCCGTGGACACCGACGATTCCGAACCGGCCGCGCCGACCGGCGAATCCATCGGTATCGATCTCGGGGTGAAAGACTTCGCGGTGCTGTCTACCGGCGAGACCATCGCCAATCCGAAGCACCTGGACCGCAAGGCCCGCAACCTCGCCCGCTACCAGCGGCGCATGGCCCGCAAGCAGAAGGGCAGCGCGAACCGGCGCAAAGCCAAGCGCAAGGTGGCCCGCGCGCACCGCAAGGTCCGGCACGCCCGCGCGGACTTCCTGCACCGCACCACCACGAACCTGGTGCGCCGGGCCGACACGATCGCCATCGAAGACCTCAACGTGTCCGGCATGACCAGCAGCGCTCGCGGAACCCGCGAACAGCCCGGCCGCAACGTGAAGCAGAAGTCCGGACTCAACCGGCGCGTCCTGGACGCGCCGCTGGGCGAGTTCCGGCGCCAACTGGAGTACAAGACCACCCGCGCGGGCAAGACCCTGGCCGTCATCGACCGCTGGTACCCGTCCAGCAAAACGTGCTCCGCGTGTGGGCACCTGCTGAACATGCTGAAGCTCTCTACCCGGACATGGACGTGCCCGGGATGCCGCACCCGACACGATCGGGACGTGAACGCGGCCAAGAACATCCTTGCCGCTGGTCGAGCGGTAGTCGGGCAACAGCCGGGCGAAGCCTGTGGAGTTGACGTGAGTCCGCAAGGGTCCTCCCTTCGGCAGTCGGCGTCGAAGCAGGAACTTTCGGGCGCGAGCCCGAAGGGAATCCCCGCCCTTCAGGGCGGGGAGGCAGTCAACCGGCTATCGTGACCGCCCGCTCCCACGAGCGTGTACACGGGTCCCATGCGGCAAGTGGGTGCTCGAAGCCACCGGGCACAATGGCGGGCATGGTCGGCGACGGTGACATCGGCGGTATCAGTCCCTCCAGTGCCGAGTTCCGCGAGCTTGCCTCCGGGCACAGGGTCATCCCGGTCGTGCGGCGGTTGCTCGCGGACGGTGAGACCCCGCTGGAGGTGTATCGCAAACTGGCCGGTGAGCGCACGGGTACCTTTCTGTTCGAATCCGCCGAGAACGGACGCTCGTGGTCACGCTGGTCGTTCATCGGGGCCCGCAGCGAAGCGGCGCTGACCGTCAGGGACGGTGAGGCGTGCTGGACGGGAACGCCGCCCGTGGGACTGCCCGAGGGGGGTGATCCGGTGGAGGCGTTGCGCGAGACCGTGCGGCTGTTGCACACCGACCCGCTTCCGGGGCTTCCGCCGTTGACCGGGGGGATGATCGGCTACCTCGGCTACGACGCGGTGCGCAGGTTGGAGCGGTTGCCGGAGGACACCGAGGACGATCTGCAGATCCCCGAGATGGTCATGCTGCTGGCCACCGACCTGGCGGCCCTGGACCACCACGAGGGCACGATCACGTTGATCGCCAACGCGGTGAACTGGGACGACAGTCCCGATCGGGTCGACGCCGCCCATGCGGACGCGGTGCGCAGGCTGGACGAGATGACCGCTTTGCTGGGGACTCCTTCGGAGTCCACGGTGGCGACGTTCTCCCGGCCCGAACCGCAGTTCACCCGCCGCCGTTCCCCCGCGGAACACCACGCGGCCGTGGAGGAGGCCAAGGAGGCCATCCAGGCGGGAGAGGCGTTCCAGGTCGTGGTCTCGCAGCGGTTCGACATGCCGACCACCGCCGATTCGCTGGACGTGTACCGGATGCTGCGCACCAGCAACCCCAGTCCGTACATGTACCTGCTGAGGCTGCAGGACCCCGGGGGAGGGGCCCCCTTCGACATCGTCGGCTCCAGCCCCGAATCCCTGGTGACGGTGCGCGACGGCCAGGCGACCACCCACCCCATCGCGGGTACCCGGTGGCGCGGTGGTGACGAGGACGAGGACGCCCGACTGGAGAAGGAACTGATCAATGACGACAAGGAGCGTGCCGAGCACCTGATGCTCGTCGATCTCGGTCGCAACGATCTCGGTCGGGTGTGCCGGCCGGGCTCGGTCCGCCCGGTGGACTTCTTCCGCGTCGAGCGCTACAGCCACGTCATGCACATCGTGTCCACGGTCTCCGGGAAACTGGCCGAAGGCTACAGCGCCTTGGACGCGATCACCGCGTGCTTCCCCGCCGGTACCCTGTCCGGAGCACCCAAGCCGCGCGCGCTGGAACTGATCGAGCGACTCGAACCGACCCGACGCGCCCAGTACGGGGGCATCGTCGGCTACCTCGACTTCGCCGGTGACGCCGACACCGCCATCGCGATCCGCACGGCACTGGTCCGCGACGGTACGGCTTCCGTGCAGTCCGGCGGTGGCATCGTCGCCGACTCCGACCCGGTCGCCGAGGACCAGGAGTGCCTGAACAAGGCCAGAGCGGTGCTCAACGCGGTGGCCACCGCCGAGACCCTGCGGCACCCGAGTTCAGCCGAGAACGACCAGCGTCCAGCGGGAGAGCAACGTGATCACCCGGCAGGAACCTGAGAAAACCGGTAGTTCCGGAACGCGTCGCCCGTTGCCGGTCGTGATCGTGCTCATGCTGGCGACCGCGGCGCTGCTCTGGGGCGCCAGTGCCCTCGACTGGGGTGTCCGTCGTTACGGCACGCCCTTCACCGGGGAGAAGACGTTCACCGCCACCGGTGCGATGGTGCGGCCCGAACTCGGTCCGCTGGCTCTGGCCACGCTGGCCGCCATCGCCGCCGTTCTCGCCACCGGTGGCTGGATGCGCCGACTGATCGGGATGCTCGTCGTCGCCGAGGGCGGTCTGCTCGGGTGGCGCGTCGTGGACTGGTATCTCCGGGGGCGTCCCCTGCCGATGGGCGAGGTGCCCGCGGGGAGCACCCCACTGGGACCTGCGTCGGTGAGTCCTTTCGGTCCACTGCTCGTGGTGGCCGCGGCGTTGGTGCTGGTGACGGCGGGACTGGTGGCCGCGCTGTACGCGCGGCGGATGCCGGCGATGGGGGCGAAGTACTCCGCCCCGAAGGCGGCCAAGCAGGAGTCCCGGGATCCGGACCGGCGACTGTGGGACGCCCTGGACCAGGGCGAGGACCCCACCGAGTCGGCCGACCCACAACAGCGCCCGTGATGACTCGAACCCCTGCTCGCGGGCCGGTGAACCGATTCACCGGCCCTGTGTCCAGGGAACAAGGTCCTTGCTGCGCTGGGACGTTGGACCGCCCCCTCGATCGGTGGCTACATCACACGGGTTTAGCATCGAGGTGCGACCGGCACGGCGGGGAAGGGGAGTGTCGTGAGCGAGCGCAATGAATACATCTGCGCCTGTGACAATGTGCGAGTGCGTATCCTGCCAGCGCCGCGATCGGCCCGAGGCGAGGTGCTCGCGTGAGCGTTCTGGACACCATCATCGACGATGTTCGTGAGGACATGGCGGTTCGTGAGTCCGCCGTTCCTTTCGAGGAGATCAAGCGGCGTTCCGCCGCGGCACCACCACCACGCGACGCCTGGGCCGCGTTGCAGGCGTCCGGTGTGGGGGTGATCGCCGAAGTCAAGCGGCGCAGCCCCTCCAAGGGCGACCTGGCCGACATCGGCGAGCCCGAGGACCTGGCAGTGGACTACGCGCAGGCGGGCGCGCGCGTGATCAGCGTGCTCACCGAATCGCGTCGGTTCGGCGGGTCCCTGGCCGATTTCGACGCCGTTCGCTCCAGAGTGAGCGTGCCCTTGCTGCGCAAGGACTTCATCGTCAGCCCGTACCAGGTGCACGAGGCCCGTGCCCACGGTGCCGACATGGTGCTGCTCATCGTGGCGGCTCTGGAGCAGAACGCGCTGGAAGCGCTCATGGACCGGGTCGAATCGCTGGGCATGGTGGCGCTGGTGGAGGTGCACAACGCCGAGGAGGCCGACCGGGCGCTGGAAGCCGGTGCCAAGATCATCGGCATCAACGCGCGCAACCTGCACACGCTGGAGGTGGACCGAGAGGTCTTCGGCCGCATCGCCCCGGGACTGCCCGCCGGGGTGCTCAAGGTCGCCGAGTCAGGCGTGCGCGGCCCCAGCGACCTCATGGCCTACGCGGGATCCGGCGCCGATGCGGTGCTGGTCGGCGAGGGCCTGGTGACCAGTGAAAACCCGAGGACGGCGCTGAATCAGCTGGTCACGGCAGGTTCGCATCCGGCGTGCCCGCGGCCGAGCCGGGGATAGGAGAAGTGTGATGACCAGCCGGAGCACTGCCGTACCGGAAGGGCACGACCCCGACGAGCGCGGGCATTTCGGCCCCTACGGCGGACGGTTCATGCCGGAGGCGCTGATCGGAGCTCAGGACGAGCTCGCCGCCGAGTACGAGAAGGCCCAGCGCGATCCTGAGTTCGTCGCGGAACTGGATCACCTGCTGCGGGAGTACGCGGGGCGTCCGTCCCGGCTGACCGAGGCGAAGCGCTTCGCCGAGCACGCCGGTGGGGCGCGGATCCTGCTCAAACGCGAGGACCTCAACCACACCGGCTCCCACAAGATCAATAACGTGCTCGGCCAGGCACTGCTGGTTCGGCGCATGGGCAAGCGGCGAGTGATCGCCGAGACCGGCGCGGGACAGCACGGTGTCGCCACCGCGACGGCCTGTGCGCTACTCGACCTCGACTGCGTCATCTACATGGGCAAGGTCGACACCGAACGCCAGGCGCTCAACGTGGCCCGGATGCGGCTGCTGGGCGCCGAGGTGCGGCCGGTGGCCCACGGGTCGGCCACGTTGAAGGACGCCATCAACGAGGCCCTGCGCGACTGGGTCACCAACGTCGACCACACGCACTACCTGCTCGGTACGGCGGCCGGAGGCCACCCGTTCCCGATGATGGTGCGCAACCTGCACAAGGTCATCGGCGAGGAGGCCCGGCAACAGACGTTGGAGATGACCGGGAGACTGCCGGACGCGGTCGCGGCCTGCGTCGGCGGTGGGTCCAACGCGATCGGCATCTTCCACGGTTTCCTCGACGATCCCGGCGTCCGCCTGGTCGGCTTCGAGCCGGGTGGGCACGGACTCGCCAGCGGTTCCCACGGCGCGACCCTGTCCCAGGGCAGCCCCGGAACCCTGCACGGGGCGCGCTCCTACCTGCTGCAGGACGAGGACGGTCAGATCGCCGAGGCGTACTCGATCTCGGCGGGCCTGGACTACCCCGGAGTCGGTCCGGAGCACTCGTGGCTCAAGGACTCCGGGCGTGCGGAGTACCGGGTCGTGGACGACGACGAGGCGATGAAGGCCTTCGAGGTGCTCTCCCGCACCGAGGGCATCATCCCGGCCATCGAGTCCGCCCACGCGCTGGCCGGTGCGATGCGGCTCGGCCGCGAGCTCGGCCCGGAGGGCGTCGTGACGGTCAACCTGTCCGGGCGCGGCGACAAGGACATGGACACGGCGGCGAAGTACTTCGGGCTGGTTCCCGAGACCGAGCAGGAGGACACCCGGTGAGTCTGCACGAGGTTTTCACGGCGTGTTCGGACCGCGCCGCCCTGATCGGCTACCTTCCGGCCGGCTATCCCACGGTCGAGGGGTCCAAGGACCTGCTGAAGGCCATGATCTCCGGTGCCTCCGAGAGCCCCGGCTGCGACATCGTCGAGGTGGGACTGCCCTACTCCGACCCCGTGATCGACGGCCCCACCATCCAGGACGCCACGCACCAGGCCCTGCAGGCCGGGTTTCGGGTCCGCGACCTGTTCGACGTGGTCACCTCCGCCGCCGAGGCCGGGGGGAATCCGGTGGTGATGACCTACTGGAACCCCGTTCACCGCTACGGCCCCGACGCGTTCGCCCGTGACCTGCGTGCGGCGGGGGCGCTCGGCGTCATCACTCCGGACCTCATCCCGGACGAGGCCGACGACTGGCTGGAGGCCACCGGCACGCACGGGCTGGATCGCATCTTCCTGGTCGCCCCGTCCTCCACAGAGCAACGGCTGGCCCTGACGGCCAAGGCCAGCTCCGGTTTCGTCTACGCCACCTCGGTGATGGGCGTGACCGGAGCCCGCGACTCCGTCGGAGACGCGGCGGCCGGGCTGGTCGCGCGCACTCGCGCCCACACGGACCTGCCGGTCGGGGTGGGGCTCGGAGTGCGTTCGGCGGAACAGGCCGCCGAAGTCTCCGCCTTCGCCGACGGCGTGATCGTCGGTTCCGCCTTCATCTCCCGCGCCGAGCAGCAGGGCACGGACGGGGTCGCCGAGTTCGCGGCCGATCTCGGCAGGGGGGTCCGGGGCGTCCGGGCGCGGTGAGTGGAACCGGCGGTCGGGGTCGCGCGGTGAGCAGATACGGTTGACACCGTGACTGCCCCGGTTTCCGCCTCGGCGACCATGTTCCTGGCCAACATCCCCAGTCCTGACCGGGGAGTCTGGTACCTCGGTCCCGTTCCCATCCGTGCGTACGCCCTCTGCATCATCGTGGGCATCGTGGTGGCGATCCTCTGGGGCGACCGCAGGTGGATGGCTCGTGGCGGCCGCAAGGGGACGGTCACCGACATCGCGGTGTTCGCGGTGCCGTTCGGTCTCGTCGGCGGTCGCCTCTACCACGTGGCCACCGACTACTGGCGCTACTTCGGGCCGGGCAAGAACCCGCTGGACATCTTCAAGGTCTGGGAAGGCGGCCTGGGCATCTGGGGCGCGGTCGCGCTGGGCGCGGTCGGCGCGTGGATCGGCTGTCGCCGCCGTGGTGTGCCGCTTCCGGCCTTCGCCGACGCCATCGCGCCCGGCCTCGTGCTGGCCCAAGCGATCGGCAGGCTCGGCAACTGGTTCAACCAGGAGCTCTACGGGGGAGCGACCGATCTGCCGTGGGGCCTGGAGATCTACCATCGCATCGATCCCCAGACCGGAGTGACCGCCCCGGTCACCGGTGTCGCCGTCGACACCGCCAACCCGGTCGCCGTGGTGCATCCGACGTTCCTCTACGAGCTGCTGTGGAACGTGCTGATCGCCCTGCTGCTGGTGTGGGCCGACCGCAAGTTCCGCATGGGGCACGGCAGGGTGTTCGCGCTCTACGTCGCCGGCTACACGGCGGGGCGCACCTGGATCGAGACGATGCGCACGGATCCGGCCTCGACCCCCTTCGACCTCGGCATCCGCATCAACGTCTACGTCTCGGTCGGTGTCTTCCTGCTCGCCGTGCTGTACCTGGTGCTGATCCGGGGCAAGCGCGAGGATCCCGGGCTGCTGCGCGGCAAGCCCCTGCCCGACGACCCCGATCCGGATGAACAGGATCCGGTCACCGACGGGACGCGGGACACCGGGGATACCACCGCCAGCGGCGCGGGGAGCTCCGAGAAGTCCGAGGCGGAGCCGGACACCGAACGCCACGACCGGGGCTAGGGCCAGCTGGATATATAGCGCTTCCTGAGTATACACTCAGCTCATGAAACATCTGGTTGATGTGGATGAGGGTGCTCTGAGCTCTGCCCGGGAGCATCTGGGGACCACAACGATCAAGGAAACGGTGAACACCGCTCTGCGTCAAGCTAGCGAGCAGGATGCTGGTGGGCAGGATATCGAGACGGCGCTCGACGTTTTGGCGGCCATGGACTTCGAAGATCGTGAGAAGGCGTGGCACTGAAGTACCTCGCGGACACGAGTGTGTTCTCCCGGCTGGAAAAGCCACCGGTGCGAAAGGTCGTCAGCGAACTCCTTCGGGAGTACCGGCTTGGTCGGTGCGCGTTCAGTGATCTTGAGCTCGGCTTCTCCACTCGCAACGAGGCTGAGTGGGACAGCTTGCAGCGTGCTATCGCGGTGGCTCGTCTTGTGGATGTGGAGCAGGCGGATTTCGTTCGGGCAAGAGGTGTGCAGCGTGCCTTGGCGGCGCTGGGCGTGAAAGGGAGAAAGATCCCCGATCTGATGATCGCAGCAGTAGCAGAGCGTAATTCACTGATCTTGCTTCATTACGATCGGGACTTCGAGTTCATTGCCAGGAGCACAGGCCAACCCGTGGAGTGGGTCGTCGAGCGTGGTTCGGTCGACTGACGGTCACTCGCGAACCGGGGCGACGATGGGGGAGCCGTCGGGAGCTTGAAGCACCGAGACGCGGGCGGCGTACCGCTCGGCCAGCTCCGAGGTGGTGAGGACCTCGTTCGGCGTTCCCTCCGCGGCCACACGACCGTGGTCGAGCAGGACGAGCCGTTCCGTGTACTGCGCCGCCAGCGTGAGGTCGTGCAGCGTGGTGACCACCGTGGTGCCCAGCTCCGCCCGGAGCTCTTCGACGAGATCCAGCAGGGCCTGCGCGTGGCCGATGTCGAGCCCGGTGGTCGGTTCGTCCAGCAGCAGCACGCCGGCTCGCTGCGCCAGTGCCCGTGCCAGTACCGTCCGTTGCCGCTCACCGCCGGACAGGGTGGTCAGCGCTCGCCCCGCGAGTGCTGTCAGGTCGAGGCGTTCCAGCAGTTCGGAGACGAGTTCGAGATCACCGGCGCCTTCGCGTCCCAGCGGACCGAGGTGAGGTGTGCGCCCCAGCAGCACGTAGTCGGTCACGGTCAGGCCGACCGGCAGTTGGGGGATCTGCGGGGCGTAACCGACGAGTCGAGCTCGTTCCCGTCTGCCCAGCTCGCCGAGCGCGCGGCCGTCGACGAGTACCCCGCCCTGGTGGTGCACCAGTCCCACGATCGCCTTGAGCAGCGTGGACTTGCCGGATCCGTTCGGCCCGATGATGCCCAGCCAGCCGCCGGACTCCACCCGCGTGGACATTTCGGAGACAACCGTGTGTCGCCGGTACCCCGCGGAGAGTTCGTCGAGTTCCAGCGTGCTCAAGTGTTCGTCCGTCTCATATACGTCTCCGGCTCAAGTACGTCTCTGGGTGTGCAGCAGGATCGCGAAGAACGGTGCCCCGGTGAACGCGGTGATCACGCCGATGGGCAGTTCGGCCGGTGCCATCACGGTGCGGGCGAGCATGTCGGCTCCGACCAGGAACACCGCCCCGAGCAGCAGGGACAGCGGAACGATGATCCGGAAACTGCCCCCCGCCGCCAGCCGGACCAGATGTGGCACGACGAGCCCGACGAAGGCGATCAGCCCGGCGGCCGACACGGCGGCGGCCGTGGCCAGCGAGGCCGCCACCAGCACCAGCAGCCGTACCCGCCCGGGGCGTATGCCCAACGCGGCGGCTTCCTCGTCGCCGGCCCCCAGCAGGTCCAGCAGCCGCGCGCACAGGCAGAGCACGATCGTGGCCACGGTGAGGTAGGGCAGTACCAGCAGGACCTCCTGCCAGCCCGTGGTGCTCAACCGGCCGAGGATCCACATGTAGACCTGGTGCAGTGACTCCAGCCGCAGCTGTTGCATGAAGGTCTGCCCCGCGGTGAGAAACGTCCCGACCGCGACACCGGCCAGCACCAGGGTCGCCGTGTCGGACCCGGCCGAGCGCCCGACCAGCCAGGTCAGGCCCACTCCGGCCAGTGCGCCGAGAAACGCAGCCGCCTGGGTCGCGGAGGTGCCGATGGCCGAGTGCGGTGCCGTGGTCACCATGATCGTGACCGCGAGCCCGGCACCGGAGGCGGCACCGAGCAGGTACGGATCGGCCAGCGGATTGCGGAACACGCCCTGGAACGCCGCTCCGGAGATCGCCAGCGCCGCACCGACCAGCGCGCCCAGCACCACCCGGGGCACCCGCAACTGCCACAGGATCGCCGCCTCCCGTCCCGACAGCGGTGAGACACCACCGGTGAGCTGAGCGACGATCTCGCTGAGCACCCGTTGCCATCCGATCTCGGCCGCGCCGAGCAGGATCGAGCAGACGCTCGTGGCCAGCAGCGCGACGACGCCGATGATCACATGACGGGCACGGAGCGTGCTGCGTCGCAATACCGGGTCCCGATCACGACTCAAGCCGCCTCAGCCGTTCTGCGCACGGGCGACGGCCTTGCTGATGGCCCGTGCGAAGTCCACCACGCGGGGGCCCCAGCGACTGGCGACGTCGTCGTTGAGCTCGAAGACGTTGCCCGCGCGGACGGCGCTGAGCGACCCCCAACCGGGACGGGCCGTCGCCGCATTCGCGGTGACTCCGGCGCTCTTGGTGTCGGCCATGAAGATCAGGTCGGGGTCGGCTTGAAGGATGTGTTCCTCGGACAGCTGCGGGAACTTCCCCCCGGCGGAGTCGGCGATGTTGGTGAGCCCGAACAGGCCGTATACCTCGCCGACGAAGCTGCGGGAGGTGGTCGTGTAGAAAGACGGGCTGATCTCGTGGTAGTAGCTCAGCGGTCGGGACGGTTTCGGCGTGTCGGCGACGATCTCGGCGATGTCGGAGCGCATCCGGCGGGTGGTCCGGCGTGCCTGGTCGCTGTGCCCGGTGGCGTTTCCGAGCGCTTCGATCTGCCGGTAGGCCGCGTCGAGACCGGAGGCCGACGGTGTGGGCAGGACCGATACGTCGACGGCGCGCAGACCCTCGGCCAGTTCGGTGCTGCCTGCGGGCAGGATCACCAGATCCGGTTCGTACCCGGCCACGGTGGCGGTACTGACGCTCAGCGCCGACATCGGTGTCTGCGGAGCGCGCTCGGGATGGTCGGAGTTCTTGCCGACCGCTACGACCTGCTCGCCCGCTCCGATGGCGTAGAGCGTCTCGGTGGCGCTCGGGCTCAGTGACACGATCCGCTTCGGTTGTTCGGCCAGCGTTACCGGCTCCTGGTCACCGATCGTGACACGGGTGGGGAAACCCGAGGCCGCGTCGTTGCCCGGCGCGGGGGGCTCGTCGGGTTGCTGGCGGGTGGCGCAGGCGGTGACGCCGACGAGCAGAGCCATGACAGTGGTCAGCAACGCCGTCAGGCGGCGAAGGCGGGTCGTCCCAGTTCTGACGATCATGATGTCCTCGGTGTCGGCCGGTGCGGTGGGCGCCTGCCGACACGACACGACCGACGCCGCACTCCTGCACCGGGAGTGGCGGTCATCGACGCCTGCGCACAAGGCGACCTGGCTCACCCTTGGGGGATCACAGTTGCGGCACAGCACCGGATTTCACACCGGATTTCGCTTCTGCGGGCGTCAGTGGACACCGTGTCATCACGTCGATGGGATGATCGATGCCTTGAGCTGCAAAGATATCAGCCGGGTGCGCTCGGTCCGGCGGCCGCTGGCGGGAGTCGAGGTTGCGGCGACAGCGCCCGAACCGGGCGTGTCCGGTCGTTTCCACCGCGCGGTCGGTCCCGCAGCCGCGCCGACGCGGTGACACCCGGCGCTGACCGGGCATCACCGCGTTCATGTCGACGTTCACTCCCCGAGCTCGTCCAGTACCGCGGGCAGCTCGCCGGTGTGGACGACACCGAGGCGCTGGGTGGCCCGGGTGAGGGCGACGTACAGGTCGTTGAGACCGTGCTCGGACTCCTCGATGATCCTGCTCGGCTCCACCACGAACACGGAGTCGAACTCCAGCCCCTTGGTCTGGTTGACGCTGAGCACGACGACCGGTGAGTCCAACCCGTCGGGGCGGGTGCCGACGACCGCTTCCGGTACGGCCTTCGCGATCGCTCCACCGACCTCGTCGAGGTCCTGCGAAGGCATCAGCACGGCCATCCGCCCGTCACCGACCGTGCGCAGTTCCTCCGACACGAGCGGGGGGAGTTCCTCGTCGAGCTCGTCGACCTCGTGCTCGGTCGGTTCCACCCCCGCGGTGCGGACCGAGGTCGGCGGTTCGAGGTCGGTGTCCATGGCCGCCAGCACGGGTGAGGCCACGGACATGATCTCACCCGGCGTGCGGTAGTTGATGGTCAGCTGTTCCAGCCGCCACCGGTCGGCGACGTAGGGGTGCAGTACCTCGTTCCAGGACTCGGCACCGGCGGCGGCGCCGGTCTGGGAGATGTCACCGACCAGCGTCATCGAACGGCTCGGGCAACGGCGCATCAGCACCCGCCAAGCCATCGCCGAGAGTTCCTGCGCCTCGTCGACGATGACGTGCCCGAAGGTCCAGGTCCGGTCTCCCGCCGCCCGCTCGGCCGCCGTCAGGTCGTTGCTGCTGCGGTGCCGGTCGGCCAGCAGCTCGGCGTCGAGGACGTCGGAAACCCGCAGGCGCTCCGGATCGATGATCTCCTCGTCCTGCTCCATGATGTGCAGTACGCCCTGGGCGTAGGCCAGCTCCTCGCGCTCCTGCTGTTCCTGCTCCCGCCGGGCCTGCTCGTCGTCCTCGCCGAGCAGTTCGGCCAGCTCGTCCAGCAGCGGAGCGTCCGAGGGCGCCCACTCGGCTCCCGGCTCCCGCAGCAGCGCTGCCCGCTCCTCGGCGTCGAGACGCTTGCGCGTGGCCGTGTACAGGCGTTCGGACGAGGACAGCAGCTCGTCGAGCAGTTTCGGCGCGCTCAGCTCGGGCCACAGCCCGTCCAGCACCTTGTGGACGCCGTCGTCCTCGCGGAGTTCGGTTTCGATGTCGTCGATGTCGCGCTGGTCCAGCAGGTCCCGTCCGAGCCGGTCGGCGACCTGGAGGGCCAGTGCCGAGAACATCTCGCGCAGGAACACTTTTCGCGCCTGGTTGTGCGGCTTGCGCGACCTGCGCGCCTTGGTGCGCGCGTGGGAGCACGTGCGCTTGTCGATCCGCAGGGGCTGCCTGTCGAAGGTCACCTCGACGTAGTCCTTCGGCACCTGCTGACGGTCGCGCACGGCCGCGGTGAGCACGTCGACCATGCTCGACCGCCCCTTGATCTCGGCCGTGAGGTCGGACTCGGCGGAGGTGGCGTCGACACCGGGGTAGAGCTGTCCGACCGTGGACAGCAGTACACCGGTCTCGCCGAGGGAGGGCAGGACCTGACCGATGTAGCGCAGGAACGTGCTGTTGGGGCCGACGACCAGGACACCGCGCTTGGTGAGCTGCTGTCGGTAGGTGTAGAGCAGGTAGGCCGCGCGGTGCAGCGCCACCGCGGTCTTGCCGGTGCCCGGACCGCCCTGCACCACGAGCACCCCGTTCATCCCGGAGCGGATGATGCGGTCCTGCTCGCCCTGGATGGTGGCCACGATGTCGCCCATCTGGCCGGTGCGACGAGCGTCGAGCGCGGCCAGCAGGGTCGCCTCGCCGGCCAGGCCGAGGTGACTGCCCTGCTCGGCGGAGTCGAGGTCGAGGACCTCGTCCTCGAAGTCGGTGACCGTGCGCCGCCGGGTCCGGATGTGCCTCCGGCGCACCACGCCGTCCCGTGAGGCGGCTGTGGCCAGGTAGAACGGGCGGGCCGCCGGGGCGCGCCAGTCCATCAGCAGTGGTTCGTACTCGTTGTCCTCGTCGAACAGGCCGAGGCGGCCGATGTAGAAGCGCTCGTCACTGTCGAGGTCGAGTCTGCCGAAGCACAACCCGTTCTCCACCGCACTGAGCTGCGAGAGCTTCTCGGTGTGCATGGTGGTGGAGATGTCACGTTCGGTGCGTGCCTGTGGCGTGCCACCGGTCTGGCGCAGGGTTTCGGCGAGCCGTTCGGTGGTGTGGCGACGCAGCTCGTCCAGCTTTTCGTACAGCATCGAGACGTACCGCTGCTCGGCGGCAAGGTCGTCGGTGCATTCGGGCTCCCGAATGTCTCGGGCGTGCGACAATGCTCCACCTCGTGTTGCGACACATCATGTGGGGAGGGTCGGCGTACTGCTGTGCTTCCCGCCAGTGACCCGACCCGCCACTATACCGATGATGGTCGCCGTCCGGCCGCCACGTGCGGCTCCCTCGGGTTTTACAGCAGTTGGCTCAGCAGGATCACGAACGCGAACGAGACGACCGAGATGATGGTCTCCATCATCGACCACGTCTTCAGCGTCTGGCCCACGCTCATTCCGAAGTACTCCTTGACCAGCCAGAACCCGGCGTCGTTGATGTGGGAGAAGAACAGCGAGCCGGAGCCGACCGCGAGAGCGACGAGCGCGCCCTGAGCGGGCCCCAGATCCGCGACCAGCGGTGCCACGATGCCCGCCGCCGAGATCGTGGCCACGGTGGCAGAACCGGTCGACACGCGGATGCCCACGGCCACCAGCCAGCCCAGCAGCAGCGGAGAGAGGCTGGCGCCCGCGGCCACGCCGGTGATCACATCGTTGACCCCGGAGTCGACCAGGGCCTCGTTGAAACCGCCCCCGGCGCCGTGGCCAGGTGCTTGGGGATGGGCAGCGTGATGCGCTTGGCGACGAACGAGCCGAACAGCGGCCCGGCCACGATCACGGTCGGGACCGCCACGAGGAGACCGAGGGCCAGCGTGATCCCCAGGTCGACTCCCAGCAGCTCCACCGCGGTCAGCGGCCCCGGGTGCGGGGGAACCAGCCCGTGCAGCACGGAGAGGCCGGCCAGGGCCGGAATGCCGACCCGCAGCAGTGGTTGTTCGGAGCGTTCGACCACCATCACCACGACGGGGACCAGCAGGACGACGCCGACCTCGAAGAACAGCGGCAGACCGAGCAGCGCCGCGATGAGCACCATCGCCCACGGCAGCGCGCGCCGGGTGGTGTGGCGCAGCACCGTGTCCACTATTCGGTCCGCGCCGCCGGTCTCGGTCAGCAGTTTGCCCAGCATCGCGCCGAGGGCCACCAGCAGCCCCACCTCGCCGATCGTGGCGCCGACTCCCTCGGTGAAGGACGTGACCAGCTCACCGAAGGGCATCCCGGCGCCGACGCCCAGCACGGCCGCGCCCAGTGCCAACGACAGGAAGGGATGCAGCTTGGCCCAGCTGATCAGCACCACGATGACCGCGAAGCCGGCGAGCGCTGCGATCAGCAGACGGGAGTCGTGGCCGGTCCAGTCGCCGGATGCCGCGAGCAGCGGATCGGTCGAGGCGTCGTGGAGGGCGGGGTGGGACATGGAAAGAGGCTCCTCGTTGAGCTGGTGCGGGACCAGGCTAGGCCCGAGAAGTGAAAAAGTATGACTTTTTAAGGATGTGTACCGATCAAGTTAACAGTGAGTCATGCCATGAGCGATCTTCGCTCGGTGACCGGATCACGAGCGGTGCGATCCCTACAGTGGGGGCCCAGCAACGGCCGCATCACCGGGTGCGGCCGCATCGGTTCGGAAACGGAGCATCCGCGATGAGTGGTGGACTGCACGGTCGGGTCGTCGACATGCTCGGTCGTGAGATCAGTGCGGGTGTGCACCCACCCGGCAGCGTCCTGCGCATCGAGGAACTGGAGCAACGTTTCGAGATCTCCCGCAGCGTGGCCCGCGAGGTCGTGCGTACGCTGGCTTCGCTGCGCATGGTGCTGGGCCGCAAGCGGGTCGGCGTCGTGGTGCGACCGCGCTCGGAGTGGAACACCTTCGATCCGAACCTGATCCGCTGGCTGCTGGCCGCCGACCGGGTCAACGAGGTCAAGACGTTGGTGGAGTTGCGTACGGCGGTGGAACCGGTCGCGGCGGGTGCGGCCGCGCAGCGCGCCAGTGGTGAGGACGCCGACCGCCTGGTGGAGCTGGCCGGGGAGATGACCGCTCACGCCGAGGCGGGTGACCTGAACACCTTCCTGGACTGCGATGTCGCTTTCCACTCGCTGATGTTGGCGGCTTCGGGCAACGAGATGTTCGCCCAGCTCCACGAGGTGGTCGAGGAGGTGCTGCGCTGGCGCACCGGCATGGGGCTGATGCCCGAGCGCCCGGCAGCGATCGCGGTGCGGTTACACCGCGAGATCGCGGAGTGCGTGCACGGCGGTGATCGTGAGCGCGCCGAGAGCGCCATGCGCGAGCTCGTCGCCGAAGCGTTCGAAGGCACCTTGGAACTGCTCGAACAACAGGCGTGACGGTCGGACCGGTCACGCGGCCGGCCCTCACGCGTTTTCGATCGCCGCACCGTGAGGTCGTGTCACTCCTCGACGGTGGGCGGTGGTGGGACGCTGCCTTCGTACCGCTCGGCGAACTCGAGGACCAGCTGCCCGTAGGAACTGGACTGGTTGTAGCTCATCAGTGCCCGGGTCTGATCACTGCGGCTGGACAGGTCTCCCGAGGGCACCGATCCGCACAGGTAGTGACCGGCCGTCGCCGCGGAATCGTCCATGCTCTGCGGGTCTGCCTCGCCGTCACCGTCACCGTCGGTGGCCCAGGTCTGCCAGGTCGAGGGGATGAACTGCATCGGGCCGACCGCCCTGTCGTGGACGGTGTCACCGTCGAGGCGGCCGTTGTCGGTGTCGGTGACGGTGTCCACACCGCTGCCGTTGAGCGCGATGCCGATGATCGGTTCGGACGTGTTGCCCTGCGACGTGAGCGTGGAGCCACCGAAGTTGCCGTGCCTGGACTCCACGCGGCCGATCCCGGCGAGCACGTTCCAGGGAAGGCCGCAGCCGGGCTCCTTCTGCTGCAGCGCGTGCTCGGCGTGGGCGTAGGACTCCAGCGCGGGGGCCGGAACGCCTGTGCTGCTCGAGGTCTGCTCGGCCCACTCGTGGATCTCGCCGGACGCCTCCGAGCTCAGGGAGCTCTTCTTGGCGGCCAGGGTGACGTCCTGGTCCGAAGGGGCTCCCGCGTTGCCGACGAGCGTGGCCAGCAGCCCCACGGCCACCGTGGCCGTACCGACCTGCAGGAGCCGCATCCGCGGGTGCATCCGGTGCAGATTGCCCGACACGTGCGGTCCGCCGGAGGAGACGCGGGGACGGGGCGTGTCCGGTTCGGCGGCCTTCCGCAGCCAGTTCAGAGCGGGTCGCAGCTTCGGCTCGGCCCGCTCCCAACGACGGGACAGCCACGCCGTCGCCGGGGCCAGGACCGGATCGGCCCACCGGCGAAAACGATGAGCCGCCACGCGCGAGCGGTCCAGGGCGGTGCGGAGTACGGGTTCGGCCCGACGCCGGAGGCGTTGAGAAGTCCTGTGCAGCCATGCCAGGGCGGTCGCGAGCAGTGGGGCGACCCACCGCCGGAAGCGGAGCGCTGTGCGCCGCAGGTGCTCCAGGAGCGCCCTGCCGGTGCGCTCGGTCCGGGCCGGCGGTGCGCTTCGCTCGGGAGCGTGGTGCCCGGATCCCGGAGTCCGCGAGTTGTCGGGACGATCGGTACCGGGCTGTTCCGCCTCCGGACGATCGGAGTCCGTGCGGTTGTCACCGGGCGGGTCGGGGTCGCCCGGCATCGGGGATCGATCGGGAGGTTGGGGTGTCACGGGACCCCAGATTCCCGGCGCACGGGCGTGCGCGCATGGCGGTATGTACTCAACTTGGTACCTAGATATGCCCGAAAGGGTTACCAGAAGAGGTATTTGGCTACTTACCGTGTCTACTCGGTGGGATTTCCGGATTGCTGCGCGGCGATCCACCCCGCGATCTGGGCCCTCGAGGTGAAGTCGAGCTTGGTCAGGATGTGCTGCACGTGGCCCTCGACGGTGCGCTGCGCGATCACGAGGGCTTCGGCGATCTCCTTGTTGGTCCGCCCCTGCGTGACGAGTTCGGCGATCTCGCGCTCGCGCCGGGTCAGCGGCATGGGGTGCACGTTGTCGCGCCCCGGTTGGCGGGAGCTCTTCTTCGTCTCGAGAGCGAAGTCGATCGCCGAGCTCTTCGACATCCGGTACCCCTGCGCGTGGTCGCTCTCGAATTCCTCGTCGCCGAGGGCGGCACGGACCTGACGTACGTGCTCGGTGCGCTCGGCCTCCAGCACGGTGTAGAAGGCGGGGGCCGTTCGCACCGCCTCCCACACGTTGGCCGCGGCCCCGAAGAGCTTCGCGGCGCGCTCGTTGTTGCCCTGGCGCTGCGCCACTCGCGCGAGCGTGTCGATGCTGAACGCCGTGGCCAGCATGTTGTCCATGCGGCGCTGCAACCGCAGCGCGTCCTTGGCGGTGATCTCGGCGCGGTTCGGCGCTTCGTGCGCGAGCTCTATGTGCGCGATCGCCCACAGGGCGTAGGAGCGCCAGAAGACCTCGCCCAGCAGAGTGCTGCGCTCCACGCACTCCTCGAGGAGCGCGATTCCGGCATCGTGGTCACGCCCGAGCCCCCGGGCCAGCCCGAGCCCGAACAGGGCGAAGAGCTCGCCGTCGAGGACCTCGTGGCGGCGGAACCCGGCCAGCGCCGTGTTGATGAGATCATCGGCGATGCTCAGCTGGCCCCTGAACAGGGCCGCCATCCCCCGGGTGTACTCCAGGTGGCAGATCTCGACCTCGTCGCCGTAGTAGTGAGCCAGGTTCGCGGCCTCCTCCAGACGGGGGGTGGCGGCCTCCGTGTCCCCCTGGAGCAGCGCGAACCAGCCGTTGAGGCGCAGCGCTCGGGCGCGCTCGCGCCGGGGTGCGTCGGCTGCCGCCAGCATCCGGTCCAGCCAGTGCCGCGCCTCGCCGTGCAGGCCGCGGATGCCCCAGTACTGGCCCATTCGCGTCGCCATCCGCAACCCCACCGTCGCCGCCGTGGATTCGGCCGCGGCCGAACGCAGCGCGGTGCGGAGATTGCCCTGATCGCGGCGCAGCCGTTGCACCCATTCCACCTGCCCGGGGCCGAGCCATTCGGCCGCGAACCGTCCGACCAGCCACGCGTACCAGTCGCGGTGCCGGTGTTCGATCTCCGTTCGCTGGCCGAACGCCGAGAGCTTCTCCTGACCGTATTCGCGCAGGATGTGCGGGAGTCGGTAGCGGCTCTCGCCGTCGGCGTGCTCGTGCAGCAGGATCGACTTGTCCACCAGGGAGTGCACGACGCTCACCGTGTCGTCACCGGGTTCGGCGACGTACTCGGCGGCCTCCAGGGTGAAGCTGCCGGAAAAGACCGAGACGTGCGCCCACGTCAGCCGATCCGCCTCCGAGCACAGCTCGTAGCTCCAGTCGATCAGCGCTCGCAGCGACCGTTGGCGGGCCGGAGCACCTCGACGCCCCTCGCTGAGCAGGTCGTAGCGCTCGCGGAGCCGTTCCTCGAGCTGCTGCGGGGACAGCGAGCGCAGCCGCACGACGGCCAGCTCGATCGCCAGCGGATTGCCGTCCAGCCGATGGCACAGCCGCATGAGCACGTGGCCGTTGTCGGCATCGGGCTCGAAGTCCGGCAGCACGGCCCGGGCACGGTCGACGAACAGCCGTACCGAGGCGTACTGCTCGTAGGCCTCGGGTGGGGGGAGGTGCTCGGGGTCGGGAGCTTGCAGCGGGGGTACCACCAGGGTGCTCTCGCCCGCGATGCCGAGGGACTGCCTGCTCGTGGTCAGTACGCGCACCGCGGGACAGGACCGGATCAGGGCGTCGACGAACAGGGCGCATTCCTCGATCAGGTGTTCGCAGTTGTCGAGCACCAGCAGCATTTCCCGGTTCCTGAGGTGCTCGATGACGGTGTCCACGCCGCTGTCGGCCGAGGTGTCGCCGAGGTTGAGGTGCTCGATGACGGTGCCGGCCAGCAGGGTCGGATCGTTGAGCTCCTCCAGTTCTACGTGCCAGGCCTTGTCGCGAAAGGTGCGTCGCACGTTGTTCGCCACGCGCAGCGCCAGCCGGCTCTTGCCGACCCCGCCGGGACCGGTCAGCGTGACCACCCGTGATTCGCCCAACAGTCGTTTGGCGAGAGTGATCTCGTGCCGACGGCCGACAAAACTCGTGACATCGACCGGGAGGTTGCCCCCGGCCTCCCTGGCACGGGCCCGTGCGGTGGAGTTCACGCCGCGAGCGTAACTCGCGAACAGGGTCTCTACCTGCGGATTCGCCTTCGCGAAGGCAGCAGGAACACCACGAGCAGGCCCGCGGCCGCCCCCAGCGCGTCCACCGTGGCGTCGAGGACGTCACCGCTGCGGTTCAGGGGGAGGATCGCTTGCAGGGCCTCCGAAGTCGCCGCATAGCAGAGAAGTCCGACCGACAGCCCCCCGAGCGGCAGCCGGCCCACACCACCGGTGACGGCCAGCAGGGCGAACAGCAGCAGGTGCACGACCTTGTCGGTGCCCGGTGGAGCCGTGGGCACTCCGGAGGCGGGAGTGAAAAGAATCACCAGGCTGATCGCGAGCACGATGATGAAGGGCGCACGAGCCCAGTGCGCTCTGTAAGGATCCAGCAACGATGCTCCCGTATCGTCCATCAGGTGGGCGGCTGTGTACTGCGAGAGCATATCGACGGATTAGGCTGAGGGACCGTGAGTCGACGCGCCAAGATCGTTTGTACTATGGGCCCAGCCACCGCGACACCGGAGAAGGTGGCCGAGCTCGTCAGCAGCGGCATGAACGTGGCGAGGATGAACTTCAGCCACGGCAGCCACGCCGATCATCAGCAGGTCTACGACATGGTCCGCACGGCGGCCGGGGAGTCGGGACGTGCGGTCGGCGTTCTCGCGGACCTTCAGGGGCCGAAGATTCGTCTCGGCACGTTCGCCACCGGACCGGTCGAGTGGCGTACTGGTGATGTCGTGCGGATCACGGTCGACGACGTCCAGGGCACCCATGACCGTGTGTCCACCACCTACAAGGGGTTGACCTCCGACGCCAAGGCCGGTGACCGGCTGCTGGTGGACGACGGCAAGGTCGATATGACGATCACCGCCGTGGAGGGCAACGACGTGGTCTGCGAGGTCGTCGAGGGCGGCCCCGTCTCGGACCACAAGGGACTGTCCATGCCGGGGATGGACCTCTCGGTGCCCGCGTTGTCCACCAAGGACGTCGAGGACCTGGAGTACGCCCTCGCCCTGGGTGTGGACTTCATCGCCCTGTCCTTCGTGCGCACCCCCGCCGACATCGACCTCGTGCACCAGGTCATGGACCGGGTCGGCAAGCGGCTTCCGGTCATCGCCAAGCTGGAGAAGCCGGAGGCCGTGGACAACCTCGAAGCCATCGTGCTGGCCTTCGACGGTGTCATGGTCGCCCGTGGGGACCTCGGCGTCGAGCTGCCGCTCGAACACGTCCCGCTGGTGCAGAAGAAGGCCATCCGGATCGCTCGGGAGAACGCCAAGCCGGTGATCGTGGCGACCCAGATGCTCGACTCGATGATCAGCAACTCCCGTCCGACCAGGGCCGAGGCCTCCGACGTGGCCAACGCCGTGCTCGACGGCACGGACGCGGTGATGCTCTCCGGCGAGACCAGCGTCGGGCGGTACCCGATCGACACGGTGCGGACCATGTCCAGCATCGTCGAGGCGGTCGAGGAGGGATCGCCCACACCGGTCGAGCTCAGCCACGTGCCGCGCACCAAGCGCGGGGTGCTCTCCTACGCGGCCCGCGACATCGGTGAGCGGCTCAACGCCAAGGCGCTCGTGGCCTTCACCCAGTCCGGTGACACCGTCCGGCGGCTCGCGCGGCTGCACACCCGGGTGCCGCTGTTGGCCTTCACCCCGGAGGAGTCCGTTCGCAGTCAGCTGGCTCTCACTTGGGGGACGGAGACCTTCCTGGTGACTAAGGTG
Source organism: Halosaccharopolyspora lacisalsi (assembly GCF_014137975.1). Taxonomy (GTDB): domain Bacteria; phylum Actinomycetota; class Actinomycetes; order Mycobacteriales; family Pseudonocardiaceae; genus Halosaccharopolyspora; species Halosaccharopolyspora lacisalsi. The sequence continues at coordinate 291,895 of NZ_JACGWZ010000004.1, forward strand.
GACACCACTGACCAGATGGTTCGCCAGGTGGACCAGGCGATGTTGTCGATCGGGCGTTCGCAGAGCGGGGACACGGTCGTCATCGTCGCCGGTTCGCCCCCGGGCACCGTCGGTTCCACGAACCTGATCCGGGTGCATCGATTGGGCGAGGAAGACCACGTGTGAGCACCGGGTGCCGCTTTGGTCGGTGTCGATGACCCCCTTTTTTCCGCACCGGACGGTTTCACGATCAACGACACGAGGAGCATGGAAGTGACCGAAGCGGCTCGAGCCGCCGCCGCCGATCCGGCCGGCGTTCACGAGAGTTCCGTGCCAGTGGATGTCAACGGGCTTCCGCACGGCCAGCCCGTGCTCGATCGTCTCGTGGCCCTGTTGGACCTGGAGCCGATCGAGGAGAACATCTTCCGCGGGGTCAGCCCCGCGGAGTCGCCGGTGCGGGTCTTCGGCGGTCAGGTCGCGGGGCAGGCGCTGGTTGCCGCCGGTCGGACCGTGCCCACCGATCGGCGGGTGCACTCGCTGCACGCGTATTTCATCCGGCCGGGTGACCCGAGCGTGCCGATCGTCTACGAGGTCGACCGCACCCGTGACGGCCGCTCGTTCACCACCCGGCGGGTCGTGGCGGTTCAGCACGGCAAGACGATCTTCTCGTTGTCGGCCTCCTTCCAGATCGACGAGGACGGCATCGATCACGCCGAGGCGATGCCGGAGGTACCCGATCCCGAGACCCTGCCGAGCTACGGGGAGCTGATCGGGGAGTTGCGGAACAAGCTGGGCGGTATCGCCAACCTCCCGCGACCGATCGACGTTCGCTACGTCACCGAGCCGCCGTGGACGCGCCGGGAGAGCGGGCCGAGCGAGGCGCGCAACCAGGTCTGGATGCGTGCCGACGGCACGTTGCCCGATGACGACCTGCTGCACGTGTGCCTGCTGGCCTACGCTTCCGACATGACCCTGCTCGACTCGGTTCTGGCGCGGCACGGGGTCTACTGGGGCCTGGACGAGGTGGCCGGAGCGAGTCTGGACCACGCCATGTGGTTCCACCGCCCGTTCCGGGCCGACGACTGGTTCCTCTACGACTGCTCCTCGCCCAGCGCTTCGGGCTCCAGGGGACTGGCCACCGGGCGTTTCTTCAGCCGTGACGGTGGCCTCGTGGCCACGGTGGTCCAGGAGGGACTGCTCCGCGTGCGGGACTGATTCGCTGATCATCGGGCGAATCTGAGTGTTTTTACGCTGTCGGGTGGTGGACTCGTCTCCCAGCTTGGTCCCATGACCGAGCCGGAAAGAGACGAAGCCCTGCTGGCGGTGGCCGACGAGCTCACCGTCGTGGGGCAGCGGTTGGTCGCGTTGAGTGATGCAGTGCGCGTTCGGGCTGCCGAGCCCTCGGGCCAGCCATCACGGGGAAGCCGCCCGGTTCCGCCTGCGGAGCCACTTTCGCCGGAGGGCCCGACGGAAGCCGAAGAGGAGTGGGGGGCCGAGGATGAGGCGCCTCCGCCCCGTGACCTCGGTGAGCGGTGGGCGGCCGGCCGCGTGCTCGCCTGGGTCGGCGGTGCGGTGACGCTGCTCGGCGTGGTGTTCCTGCTGGTCCTGGCCGTGCAGCGTGGTTGGCTCAGCCCGACGTTCCGCGTGCTCGGCGGAGTGGGGCTGGGCGCGGCGCTGCTCGGTGCGGGGTACTGGGTGTACCGCCGTTCCGGGAACAGGACGGGCGGGTACGCGCTGGCGGCGACGGGATTCGCCGTGCTCTACCTGGACGTCGTGGCCGCCACGACGTTGTACGGGTACCTGCCCGTGGCCGGGGGACTGGGGGCCGGGCTCCTGATCGCCGGTGGCGGGCTGCTGCTCGCCGATCACTGGCGAGCGCAGCCGCTGGCCGTGGGGGCGGTGCTGGGGTGCGCCGTGTGCTCTCCGCTCATCACCCAGCGGCCGGACGCCGTGCTGATCGGTTTCCTGGTGCTCCTGCAGGTCGCCGCCGCACCGGTACAGCTCCGGCACGGTTGGTCCCGGCTGACCGTGGCGGCCGCCCTCCCCGGCGTGCTGGCCGCGTTGATCGCCGACATGTGGGCCCTGGTCCTTCCGGTGGACCGCCTCGCCATCGTGATCGCCGTGAGCGTCGTCGCCCTGGTGGGCGTGGTGGTCGCGACGATGACGGCCCGGGTGCGGCCCCACGACGGAACCACCGCGATCGGGATGCTGGTGGCGTCCCCGGCGCCCGTACTGCTCGCCGCGCCACTGCTGGAACGTGTGGAGGCCGGTTTCCTCGCTTCGGGGGTGGGCGCGGCGCTGCTGGTGCTGTGGGGCGCGGCCCGGTTCACGTCTTCCGCACGGCTTCCCTCGCGGTTCGTGGCGACGGCCGGAGCGGCGGGAGCCGTCGCGGTGGTGCAGGCCACGACGACGTTCCTCGACTCGTCGACCTGGGCTATCGCGCTGCTCTGCGAGGCACTGCTGTTGGTCCTGGCAGCTCGGGGACTGCGCAGTGGCGGAGCGCTGCTCGGGGCGCTGTGCTACGCCGCCGTCGGTTTCTGCGCGGCCCTGGTCCACGACATCCCGCCGCTCGCGCTGCTGGACCTCTCCGGTGCGGAAGGAGTGCCCGGGGTGCTGGTCGGGCTGTTGGTCACGGCGACCGTCGTGGCGATCCCGGCGACGGCGACTCGGCTAGCGGTGTTGCCCGGCTTGCCCCGGGCGCCCGTGCTGTGGGGATTCGCGGGGATTCTCCTGCTTTACGCGACGTCGAGCGCCACGATGGCCGTGGTCCTGCTGGTGCGGGAGGATCGCGCGGGCTTTCTCACGGGGCATGTCCTGATCACGCTGAGCTGGGTCGTGGCGGCGATCGTGCTGCTGCTTCGCGGGGTCCGCGTGTCGTACCTGCGGATGGCGGGCGTGGTGCTGCTGCCGGTGTCGTTGGCCAAGCTGTTCCTGTTCGACCTCGCCACGCTGGACGGGTTCGCCAGGGTGGTGGCGTTCCTGTGCACGGGCCTGGTGCTGCTGGCGGCCGGTGTGCGCTACGCCCGACTGATCGCCGGAGAGGCGAACGACTGACCCGACCACCGGCGAGGTGGGGGTTCACGTGCGGCGACGCCGGGTCGGGCGCAGGTGCTGCGGTGGTGTCAGGGCGCGGGTGTGCACCTGCTCCAGCACGATCGAACTGGTGAAGTTGCGAACCTCCGTGCGCGCGGAGAGCTTGTCCACCAGGAAGCTCTGCAGGTGCGCGCTGTCGGCCACCGCCACGTGCAACAGGAAGTCGGCCTGACCGCTGACGTGCAGCAGTGAACGTGTCTCGGATTGACTCATCACGAACTCGCGGAACGAGTCGACCACGGCGCGCGTGTGCGGGCGCACGTTGATCGAGACCACCGCCTCCAGGGGCAGTCCCGTGGCGGCGGGGTCGACGTCGATGTGCGATCCGGTGATCACACCCTGTTCCCGGAGCCGCCGGACGCGTTGCAGGCAGGTCGACGCGGCGAGTCCGACCCGCTCGGCCAGGGTTCGGTTCGCCAACGTCGCGTCGTTCTGCAACTCCTCCAGGATTCGCCAGTCGACCGAATCCAGTTCCACAAAATCAGTCATAGCCGAATATTCTATGCTCGAGGTGGAACCAGGTCGAATGACCGAAGCACGATATCCCCGTCAGTCGAACTTGTTGCGTAGTGAACTCGGAGGATGTCGTCGTGGATATCGCGTGGGGGCCGTTCCTGCTCGCCCTGGTGGTCATCGTGCTGGTGCCGGGACCGGACTTCGTCGTGGTGACCCGGAACGCGGCCAGCAGCACGCGCTGGGGGTGGCTTGCCGCGGCCGGGGTGACGTGCGGACTGCTGCTCCACGCCACGGCGGCGACCCTGGGGCTGTCGGCACTGGTGATGACGGTGCCGACGGCCCTGACCGTGGTCAAGGTGATCGGCGTCGGCTATCTCGCTTTCATGGGGGTGCAGATCCTGCGCAAGGCGGGGTCCGGGGGAGCCCGGCAGGAGACCGCCGAGGCGCCGCGTTCGGGGTGGTCGGTGTTCCTGCGCGGTCTGCTCATCGACGTTCTCAACCCCAAGGTGCTGCTGACCTTCCTCACCTTGCTGCCGCAGGCGATGGATCCCACCGGCAACCCGATCGAGCAGGCCGCGCTGCTGAGTGCCGTGGCCGTGGGTTCCTTCGCCTCGTGGTGGATGTTCGTGGTGCCCTCGGTGCGGTGGCTGTCGAACTTCCTGTCCGTCCCGCGTCGCCGCCGGGTGTTCGAGCGTTGCTGCGGTGGCGCTCTGCTGGCGATGGCGAGTTCGATCGCCCTGAGCTGAGTCGTCACCCGCCGACACGTGGGAACGACACCTGGTTGGTCGTTGACCTTCCGTGTTGACCGTGCCTAACCTGCCGTATCACTCGTGGTCGTCGACCTGGTTCGTTCGGTGGCCACTGCACGGTTCGGAGGTCGGCGATGCGGGCTCGGTGGGTCCTGGTGTTCGGGTTCGTCCTGCTGTTGGGAACTCCGCTCGGGACGGCGGTGCCGACCACGGCCGCCCCGAGCCCACCGGACGCGCTGCGGCGCGATCTCGACAAGCTCCTGGCCGACCAGCGATTACAGGGTTCGCACGCGGGCGTGGTCGTGCGCGATCCCGCCACCGACGAGGTGCTGTACCGCAGGCGAGCGCACGACCGCGCCACGCCGGCTTCGAACGCGAAGTTGTTCACCTCCGCGGCCGCGCTGGAAACGCTCGGTCCCGGCTATCGTTTCCGCACCGAGGTCGCGACCACGGCCGAACGGCGCGGTCCGGTACTCGCGGGCGACATCCACCTGCGCGGCGCGGGGGACCCGACGATGCTCGCCGCGGACTACGAGCGCCTAGCCGCCCGGATCGCCGACGACGGTATCCGCCACGTTCGGGGCCGTCTGGTCGTCGACGACAGCTGGTTCGACGACGTGCCGCTGGGGACCGGCTGGATGTGGAACGACGAGCCGTACTACTACGCCGCCCCGGTTTCGGCGCTGAGCGTGGCGCCGAACACCGACTACGACGCGGGAACCGTGATCGTGCGAGTGAGTCCTGGTGCGCCGGGACGACCGGTACGGGTCCGGCTGGCCCCGCCGACCGACGCGGTCGAGGTCGTCAACCGGGCGAGAACCGGTGCTCCCGACTCCTCGTCGACCCTGTCCGTGCGGCGCGAGCACGGGACCAACCGCGTGGTGGTCAGCGGTACTCTGCCCGCCGGGGCGGCGCCGGTCGAGGAGTTCAGCAGCGTGTCCGATCCGACGAGGTACGCGGCCGACGTGTTCGCCCGGGCGCTGTCCGCGCACGGTGTCTCGATCGGCGGTGTCGCCGAGGGGGTGACTCCGAAGGGGGCGCGGGTGCTCACCGCGCACGAGTCGATGACGTTGGCCGAGCTGATGGTGCCGTTCCTCAAGCTCAGCAACAACGGCCACGCCGAGGTGCTGGTCAAGGCGATGGGGCGCGAGGTTCGCGGCGAGGGTGGTTGGTCGGCGGGGCTCGCGGTGCTCGACGAGGCGATGCGCCGGTTCGGGGTCGATCCGGCGGCCTACCGGTTGGTCGACGGGTCCGGTTTGTCGACCATGGACGAGGTGACTCCCGGCCAGATCGCCACCCTGCTGGACAACGTGCGGGCGCGGCCCTGGTTCGGAACCTGGTACGCCGCGCTGCCGATCGCCGGTGTCGAGGAACGCATGGTCGGTGGCACCCTGCGCGGCCGGATGGACGGTACGCCGGCGGAGGACAACATCCACGCCAAGACCGGATCGATGACCGGGGTCACGGCGCTGTCCGGGTACGTCACCGCCGCCAACGGCAGACGGCTCGTGTTCTCGGTGTTGTTCAACGAGTTCCTGTCCGAGGCTCCACGGGACTTGCAGGACGCGATCGCGGTACGGCTCGCTCGCTACGGTTCCCCGCGGACCCGAGCCGGTGACGCCGCACCGCGTGTGCCCGCATCGCGGCCACCTCCCGACGAGTCGGTGACCCGCGTCGACGAGTCGGCGTTGGAGTGCTCCTGGTCCAAGGCGTGCTGACCGGGCGTGTGCCGAGTCGGGAGCGTTATCCGAACCAATCCGTCCCTCGTGGTGGGTTCACCCGGTAGCGTGGCGGGCGTTCCCCCAAACGAGGAGTGCCCTTGTCCTTCGTCAGCGAAGCACTGACCGCGATCGCGAGTCTGCCGCGACCACTGCTGGTCCTGGTGGTCGGTGCGTTGGTACTCGGTGAGTGCACTGTCGGTCTGGGCTTCGTGGTGCCGGGGGAGAGTGGGCTGCTCATCGCCTCGGCCTCGGTGACCGGTACGGGTTTCTTCCTGACGTTGTCGCTGGTCGTGGCCGTGTGCGCGGCCGCGGGAGACACGATCGGCTTTTGGTTCGGTCGCCGCTACGGCTGGCGGATGCGGGAGAGCAGGGCGGTGCGCAAGGTCGGTCAGCGGCACTGGGACCGGGCGAGCGCGATGCTGCGCAAGTACGGCATCGGCGCGGTCTTCGTGGCACGGTTCCTGCCGGTCGTGCGTACCCTGACGCCGGCAGCCGCCGGTTCCAGCGGCTTGGGCTACGCTCGCTTCCTGCCCGCCTCGTTGATCGGTGCCGCGACGTGGTCGACCCTGCACGTGGGGATCGGCTGGGCGGCCGGTGCTTCGGCCAAGTACGTCGAGGACCTGCTGGGGCAGGCGGGATGGTTGCTGGCCCTCGTTCTGGTGCTGGTCGGCGTCGCCGGCTGGTTCTGGCGGCGCTCCCGCGAACGCTGCGCGATCGCGACGCCCGCGGAGTCCGAGGTGATCACCGACGACATCGATCGTGCCGCCTGAGCGGACTCAGAAAACGACGGTTTGGCGGGTACCGCCGCTGAGGTGGTGAACGGCCGTGGCGATCTGGTTCGAGTCGACACCGGTGTCGGTCAGGTGCAGTAGCAGGCGGTTGAACAGCGGGAATCCGCTCACCGGGCCGTTCCAGCCGGGGACGTGCACCACCACGTGCGGTGCGGTGGATCCGATGCCTCCCGGGTGTCCCCTGAACTTGGTCTTCTTCACGGCCGTCCACGGTGCGGAGAACGTTCCGGCGGACGAGGTGTAGGTAACGCCCTGAGGTGTCATGACGAGCCGGAGATTCCGCATGTTCGCCATGGTGAGGTGTTCCGAGAGTTGCATCGCGATGCCCATGAGCATGAGAGTCATGCCGGTGAACTGGAGCCACACCATCCAGGGGTAGCTCGAGTGCGCGAGTGAGAGGCTCGCGGACGTGGCGACGAGCAGAACGGTGATCCCCTGCAAAGCGCAGATCAGGATCGTGCCCCGCTTGGATTTGCGTTCTTGTGCCGGGCTGCGGTCGATGACGAAGGTCGTGGCCGGGTGCATGAGGTGATCGTCCCGTACGCACCTGCTCGGTGGGCACGCCTCGGGAAGATCGGGCATGCCAGCCGGGATCGGGAGTCGGTATCGATCAGGTGGTGCGATGGGTCGAGGAGCACGCCAGCCCGCCTGACCTCGTTCGAGCCCGGTGCGCCCCCGCCCTCGCCGCAGACCCGGCACAGCGCGGGCAGCTACCTGCGGGGCCACTTCGGGCGGAAGTACGTCTCGGTCGGCCTGACCCTCCACCGGGGTTCCCCGACCTCCTACCACGGTTCGGAGCCGTACTCGGTGCCCGAACCGCCCGGACTTCGTCGATGCGGTGCCGGGAGACGCCGTTGGGGACCGTTCCTGCTGGGACTGCACGGCGAACAGCCGGAGGAAGTCCGGTCGTGGCTGAGTACGAGGACGAGGATGCGTCTGATCGGTCACGGTTGCGACGCCGACGAGGACTCCGCCCACCACCTTTCCGGGGGCTCGCCGACCGGCTGGTTCGACGTCATCGCCCACGCCTCGGAGGCGACACCGACCCGCCCGCTGTCGCAGTCACCGGTGGTGCCGCTCATGCGTTGTCGGAGGTGCCCGAGCGCCGTTTCGGGGGTTACCCGGTTTCGCACGAAATCGGACACGCCCCGAAACGACAGAAGTGGTTGTGCTGCAGCGACGCAGGGGATGATGCTGCCGACACGCGTACGCCTCACCCAGGCCGACACGTCCACGTGTCGGCCCGTACAGGGACGACTGAGACGGGACCGCCCTCGGTTCGCTCGCGCGCACGGCTGCCGAAGAGCGAAGAAACGCCGCACTCGGGCGGATCAGCGCCCGGGTGCGGCGTGGAAGGGTGGGCGGGCGACTCAGGATGCGGGTCGCCCACCCGTGAACCTCACCGGTTGGGGTAGAGGGGGTGTTTGGTGGCGAGTGCTTCGACTCGGGCGCGGAGTCGGGTGCTGGTGGCTTCGTCGATGGTGGGTTGCAGGGCTTCGGCGATGATGTCGGCGACCTCGGAGAATTCCTCCTTGCCGAAGCCGCGGGTGGCCAGGGCGGGGGTGCCGATGCGCAGTCCGGAGGTCACCATGGGTGGACGCGGGTCGTTGGGGACGGCGTTGCGGTTGACCGTGATGCCGATGGCGTGCAGCCGGTCCTCGGCCTGCTGGCCGTCCAGCTCGGAGTGGCGCAGGTCCACCAGCACCAGGTGCACGTCGGTGCCGCCGGAGACGATCTGCACCCCGGCCTGGGCCGCGTCGGCGGACTGCAGCCGCTCGGCCAGGATCTGGGCGCCCTCGAGCGTGCGGCGTTGACGGTCGGCGAACTCCGCGGTGGCCGCGATCTTGAACGCCGTGGCCTTGCCCGCGATGACGTGCTCCAACGGCCCGCCCTGCTGGCCGGGGAAGACCGCCGAGTTGAACTTCTTGGTCAACTCCTGGTCACCGGACAGGATCACGCCGCCACGCGGGCCGCCGAGGGTCTTGTGCGTGGTGGTGGTGACCACGTGGGCGTGCGGGATCGGGTTCGGGTGCAACCCGGCGGCGACCAGCCCGGCGAAGTGGGCCATGTCGACCATCAGGTAGGCACCGACCTCGTCGGCGATGGCCCGGTACCGGGCGAAGTCGAGCTGGCGCGGGTACGCCGACCACCCGGCGATGATCATCTGTGGCTTGTTCTCGCGGGCCAGCCGGGCGACCTCGTCCATGTCGATGCGGTGGTCGTCCTCGCTGACGTGGTACGGCACCACGTTGTAGAGCTTGCCGGAGAAGTTCAGCCGCATCCCGTGGGTGAGGTGCCCGCCGTGGGCCAGGTCCAGTCCCAGGATGGTGTCGCCGGGTTTGAGCAGCGCGAACATGGCCGCCGAGTTCGCCTGCGCGCCCGAGTGCGGCTGCACGTTGGCGTAGGTGGCCCCGAACAGGTCCTTGATGCGGTCCAGCGCCAGCCGCTCGACGACGTCGACGTGCTCGCAACCGCCGTAGTAGCGCTTGCCCGGATAGCCCTCGGCGTACTTGTTGGTCAGCACCGTGCCCTGGGCTTCCATCACCGATTGCGGTGCGAAGTTCTCCGAGGCGATCATCTCCAGCGTGGACTGCTGGCGGTGCAGCTCGGCCCCGACGGCCTCGGCCACCTCCGGATCAACGGTGGCCAGCCGGTCATTGAACAGATCGATTGACGACATGATGGTGTGCCTCCTGTGTGGATCTGACGCTTGTTCGCGCCTCAGCGGTTGCGGCGGTAGAACGGCAACTCGACGACCTCGACGACGGCGGAGCGGCCGCGGATGTCGACTTGCAGCGTCGTACCCGGTTCGCCGACCGAGTGGTCGACGTAGGCCATCGCGATCGGATGCCCGAGCGTGGGCGAGGGCGCACCGCTCGTCACCGTGCCGACCTCGGCCCCTTCCTGGTCGAGCACACGGTAACCGTGCCGGGGGGCGCGTCGCTCGCTGCCGCGTAGCCCCACCAGCGTCCGCTCGGGGGGATTCTCGGCGACCTCGGCCAACGCCTTCCTGCCGACGAAGTCCCCGGGCTTGTCGAGCTTGACCACCCGGCCGAGGTTGGCGTGGAAGGGGGTCAGCTCGGTGGACAGCTCGTGACCGTGCAGCGGCATCCCGGACTCCAGGCGCAGCGTGTCGCGGCACGACAGCCCGGCCGGTCGCAGGTCGTGGTCGGCCCCGGAGTCCGACAGCGCCCGCCAGACGACGGGTGCGTCCTCGGTGGCGACGAACAGCTCGAAGCCGTCCTCGCCGGTGTAGCCGGTGCGGGCCAGCAGCACCTCGCAGCCGGCGACCCGGCTCTCGTAACCGGCGAAGTAGCGGACCTCGTCCAGGTTCGTCGTGGTCAGCGGGGCCAGGATGTCGACTGCCCGCGGCCCCTGGACCGCGATCAGCGCGTAGTTCTCGGAGACGTCGTTGTGCTGGGCGTCGAACCCGCGCACTCGCTCGGAGAGCTCGCTCGAGACCACGGCGGCGTTCGCGGCGTTGGCCACGACCATGTACTCGTGCTCGCCGGTGCGGTAGACGATCAGGTCGTCGAGCACCCCGCCGGAGGCGTCGCAGATCATGGTGTAGCGGGCACGGCCGACCTTGATCGCCGAGGCGTGGGTGAGCAGGGCGTAGTCCAGTGCCTCGCCCGCCTGCGGGCCGCTGATGCGAATCTCGCCCATGTGAGTCAGGTCGAACAGGCCGGCGGACTCGCGGACCGCGTTGTGCTCGGCGGTGTCGCCGGTGTAGCGCAGCGGCATGTGCCAGCCCGCGAACTCGGTGAAGGTAGCGCCCAGTTCTTCGTGAACGGAATGCAGGGGGGTCTTGCGGGGCGGCGACATGTGGGTGAAAACTCCTCCTGATGGGCGCCGGGTGGTCGAGGACCGGACAGCTCACACGAGGTGACCACCCTATCCGGGGGCCCCGAGTGACTGCCCGGGCGTCTCCCCGGAGTCATTGGCCTGAGAGTTTCACCGCGCGTGGCGGCTTGCACCGTGGGCGAGGGGCGACGACGCCCCTGCTTTTCTCCGTGATCGCCTGATGCCGTGCGGTGACTGGGCCTGAGAGTTTGACGGGAGTATTGCTCCTTCGGCGCTCCGTTCGCTCGTCACGGAGGCTCTCCCGCACAGCGTCTTCGGCGCGGTATGCAGTTGTCGTTTGGAGAAACGCTACGGAGACCGGGTAGGAGAGTCAACAGCTCGGCGGGGTGATCCCTGTCGTCACAGTCACACTCCGCTTACGGTCTTCACGCCGTCGCGACTTCCGCCGGGTCACCGGCTCGGTGCGGCCAGCAGGGGCAGCAGGAGCTCGTCGACGATGCGGGTCAGTTCCTCCGCGGTGGGCGGTTCTCCGGTGAGCAGGACGGACTGGACGACCAGGGCCGGACCGGTGCGCGCCAGCAGCAGGGTGACGGTGTCCGGGTCGGCGCCGTTGCGGTGCGCGCCCGCGCGCAGGACCGCTTCGATCATGTGCAGGCGAGGGGCGACGACGAGGTCCGTGAACGCCTCCCGGAGGGTTGGTTCGCGGAGTACTTCGCCGAGCACGGTAAGTCCCGGCAAGGGGGTGCGGCCGGCGAAGACGTCGCTGAGGGCGGTGAGCGCCGCGATCAGCTCGTCCCGGGCCGACCCCCGGGGAGCGACCGCACGTGGTTCGGGGAGCGCCTGTTTGACGGCGTCGAGGACGAGGTCGTGCTTGGATGCCCAGCGCCGGTAGAGGGCGGCCTTGCCCGTTCGGGATCGCCGTGCGACCCCTTCCATCGTGAGGTGGGCGTATCCGACCTCGACCAGTTCGGCCAACGCGGCCTCGTGGATCGCCTGCTGGAGGGCGTGTCCCCTTCGTCTGGTCGCACTGTCGTTCATGGTCGCCATAGTAGACGCTGGCGTTCCTAGTTGGTCCGGTTTAGGCTGACTCCTGTAGTGAACGTTGACGTCTACTAAAGAGGGCGCGTTTCTCCCGCGCTCGGAAGGACCGACCATGACCGACAGCGCTACCGGCGGTGACCCCGCCCCGGCGGTCACCGACATGGATTTCGACGCGCTCTACCGGGGCGAGAGGAGGGTGACCCTCGGTCAGGAGGAGTTCGACTTCGAGGCCATCCCCTGGGACATCGGGGAGCCCCAACCCCTCCTCGTCGAGCTGGAGCGGGCCGGGGCGATCACCGGTGAGGTGCTGGACGCCGGGTTCGGCCGCGGGGACAACGCCCTGTTCCTCGCGGAGCGCGGTTATCGGGTCACCGCCTTCGACGGTGCACCGGCCGCCGTCGAGCAGGGGCGGCAGCGCGCCCGGGAGAGGGGCGTGGACGTCGAGTTCTTGGTGAGCGAGGCGACGACCCTGGAGGGGCTCGAGCAGCGGAGCTTCGGGACCGTCATCGACAGTGCGCTCTACCACTGCTTGGGCGAGCAGCAGCGACAGCGTTACGCCGCGGCGCTGTCCCGCGTGTGCGGTCCGGGTTCCCGGCTGCACCTGCTGTGCTTCTCCGACGCCGTCCCGGGCGGGTTCCCCGGCCCGTTCAGGATCAGCGAGGCCGAGTTGCGCAGCGCGTTCGCCGACGGGTGGAACATCAACCGCATCGAGCCCGGGCACTACACCACGGTGTTCACGCCGCGGGCCCTGCGGCGGCAGTCGCAGGGGGCGTCGTTCGAGCCGGATTCCCTGGACACCGACGACTCCGGACGGATCAGGGTTCCCGTCTGGCACCTCGACGCCGAGCGGACGTGACGCACCTCCTCCCGAGCGGTCACTCTTCCGGGGAACTCGGCGCGGCGTGGGCGGGAAGCGTGCCGTAGAGCTGGTGCAGGCCCTCGATCAGGGCGGTCAGGGCCAGCTCGAAGCTGTCGTTGTCGATCTCGGAGGCGTGCTGGCGCAGCAGGTGTGCGTGGTCGAGGTTGGGGTAGCGGTCGTCGTAGACCGCGGCGTCGTCGACGAACCCCGCCGAGAACGACCCCATCGCGCCGCCCACCACCAGGTACTTGGTGGAGGCGCCGATCATGGTGGCGTAGCGCTGGGGCCAACCGGCTCGGGTCAGACCGCCGTGCACGGCGTCGGCGCGCCGCAACGAGGCCTCGCGCCGGGCCGGACCGGAAGCGATGAACGGAACCAGGTTCGGGTGGGCCGCCAGCGCAGCCCGGTAGGACCGTGCCCAGATCGTCAGACCGGTGGCCCAGTCCTGCTCGAAGCCGGAGACGTCGACCTGGTCCATGACGGCGTTGGCGATGTCGTGCAGCAACTCGTCCTTGGTGGCGACGTGGTTGTACAGCGAGGCCGCGCGGACACCGAGATGCTCGGCCAACCGCCGCATGGACAGCTCCTCCAGGCCGAGCGTGTCGATGATCTCCAGCGCACCGCGGCGGATCCGCTCGGCCGACAGCAGGGGATTGTTCGGTCTCGGCACTGCTCGCCTTCCCGTCGGTGGAGTGCCCCGACCCGGTTCGAGGTCTTGTCAAGGTCCCGGTTCGCGGTCTTGTCAATGTCTTCGCGTGGCCTTAGGGTCGCACAAAACTAACGTCGTTAGTTACCGGTGTTCGCTCGAATGTCCGGTGCACCGCCACGGAGGTCAAGGATGACCCAAGCCGACATGACGCTGTCCCTGGCGTCGGTGCTGGCAGAACCCGCTCGCCGTCATCCGTCGAGGACGGCCGTCGTCGAGGGTGACCAGCACGTCACCTACGCCGAGCTGTGGCAACAGGTGCGGGAGCACGCCGCCGTGCTGCGCGAGCGGGGTGTCGAGGCCGGTGACCGGGTCGCGCTCGTGGCGCCGAACGTGATCGACTTCGTGCGCTCGTACTACGCGGTCCAGACGCTGGGAGCCGTCGTGGTGCCGGTGCCGCTGCTGCTGGTCCCGGACGAGGCGGCCCACCTGATCCACGACTCGGGGGCGAAGCTGGTGGTCGGCCACACCAGCCAGCTCGAACTGGCGCGCGGATGCGCACAGCGCACCGGTGTCCCGCTGATCACGGTGGGGGAGTCCGCGGGCGAGGAACCGTCGTTGACCGCGCTGGCGACCTCGGCCGAGCCGTTGTCGACCTTCGTGACCCGCGGAGCGGCGGATCCGGCCGTCGTCTTTTACACCAGCGGCACCACCGGCCCCCCGAAGGGCGCGGTCCTGACCCAGCTGAACCTGGTGATGAACGCGACGGTCAACGCCTTCGACGCCAACGACACGCGCCCGGAGGACCGGGTCCTGGGCTGCCTGCCGCTGTTCCACGTGTTCGGCCAGACAGTTTCGCTCAACACCACGTTCCGCGCGTCGGCCACGCTGGTCCTGCAACCCCGGTTCGACCCGGGGGAGGCGTTGGACCTCGTCCGCGAGCACGAGATCACCCAGATCAACGGCGTGCCGACGATGTACATCCGGATGTTGGAGGCGGCACCGGCCGGGATCGACCTGCCGAGTCTGCGGTTGTGCGTCTCGGGAGGTGCGGCCATGCCGGTGGCCGTGCTGGAACGCTTCAACGAACGCTTCGGTGCGCAGATCCTGGAGGGCTACGGACTCTCGGAGACCTCCCCGACGGCGACCGTCAACCAGCCGGTCCACGGAGTCCGCCCGGGCACCGTGGGGCACCCGCTGTGGGGGATCGACGTCGAGGTCGCCGACGCCGACCACGACGACCGCGTCGAGTTGTTGCCCGTCGGCGAAACCGGTGAGGTGGTCGTCCGCGGGCACAACGTCTTCGCCGGCTACCTCGGCAATCCGGAGGCCACGGCGACGGCGCTGGTCGACGGCTGGTTCCGCACCGGCGACATCGGGTGCAAGGACTCCGAAGGCTTTCTCTCCATCGTGGACCGCAAGAAGGACCTGATCATCCGCAACGGGTACAACGTCTATCCGCGCGAGGTGGAGGAACTGCTCGTGCGGCACCCGAGGGTGGCTCAGGTGGCCGTCATCGGTGTCCCGGACGAACATCGCGGCGAGGAGATCTGCGCCGTGGTGGTTCCCGAGGCAGCCGAGGACCGGCAGGTCGACGACGAGCTGGCCGAGGCGATCATCGGATGGACCGCCGAACGAACCGCGCGCCACAAGTACCCGCGTCGGGTGGTCTTCGTCGACGAGCTTCCCCTGGGGCCGAGCCACAAGGTACTCAAACGGGAGTTGCGCGACCGCGTCGCGCAGTCGAGTCCGAACCGCTGAAAAAGTAGCTGGAGAACAGGAGTACGGATCTTGAGTGAGGAACTGAACGGTCGTGTGGCGGTGGTGACCGGTGCCGCCAAGGGCATCGGCGCCGGGATCGCCCAGAAGCTGGCGGCCGACGGTGCGGCCGTGGCCGTGGTGGACATCGACGAGAGCTCCTGCGGGGAAACCGTCGACCGGATCACCTCGGCGGGGGGCAAGGCACTGGCCGTCGCCGCCGACGTGTCCGACTCCGACTCCGTGGAACAGGCCATGTCGCGGGTGGGATCCGAGCTCGGCCCGGTCGGGGTGCTGGTCAACAACGCCGGCGTCACGCGGGACAACACGCTGCACAAGCTCACCGAGCAGGACTGGGACACCGTCATGGGAGTGCACCTGCGCGGGGCGTTCCTGTGCAGCAAGGCGGCGCAGAAGCAGATGGTCCAGCAGCGCTGGGGCAAGATCGTCAACCTCTCCAGCGTCTCCGCGCTGGGCAACAAGGGTCAGGCGAACTACTCCACCGCCAAGGCCGGCATCCAGGGCTTCACCAAGACGCTGGCCATCGAACTCGGCCCCTTCGGCGTCAACGTCAACGCGATCGCTCCCGGCTTCATCGTCTCGGACATGACCGCGGCCACCGCCGAGCGCGTCGGCATGGACTACGAGGACTTCAAGGCCAGGGCCGCCGAGGAGACTCCGGTGCGCCGGGTCGGTACCCCCGACGACATCGCCAACACCGTCGCGTTCCTGAGCAGTGAGTCGGCCTCGTTCATCACCGGCCAGACCCTCTACGTCGACGGCGGTCGCAAGCTCGGCTGAGGCCGCGAAAAGGAGCTTTCGCATGGTGGACTTCTCACTGTCCGACACCGAGCGCGACATTCGCGACTGGGTGCGCACCTTCGTCCAGCGCGAGCTGATGCCGCTGGAATCCGAGGTGCTGCGCAGGGAACGCGCCGGTGAGCGCGGGCTGCCCAAGGAGCAGTTGGCGCAGCTGCGCGACAAGGCCCGTCAAGCCGGGTTCTGGGGTGTGCAGACACCCGAGGAGTACGGCGGGATGGACCTCTCGGCGGTCATGGCCGCGCTGATCGAGATCGAGCTCGGTCGCACGTTCGTGCCGTTCAGTTTCGGTGGTTACGCCGACAACATCCTCTACCACGCCAACGAGGAGCAGCGGCAGCGCTACCTGCTGCCGACCATCGAGGGCGAGCGCAAGTCGTGCTTCGCCATCACGGAGCCCGGTGCCGGATCGGATGCCAAGAACATCCGGACCACGGCGCGCAAGGAGGGCTCCGAGTGGGTCATCGACGGGGAGAAGACCTACATCACCGGCGGTATCGACGCCGATTTCGCCCTCGTGTTCGCGGTGACCGACCGGGACAGGGGAGCCGATGGTGGCGTGACCTGCTTCCTGGTCGACCGGGACATGGGCTGGAAGTCCGAGCCGATCGAGATCATGGGGCCGCCGGACCGGATGCCGGCCTCGTTGGTCTTCGACGGGGTCCGCGTGCCCGAGGGCAACGTGCTCGGTGAGGTGGGCAGGGGTTTCGCCCTGGCGATGCAGTGGATCGGTCGCGGTCGCTACCTGCTGCCCGCGCGCGCCCTGGGTGGGTGCGAACGCCTGGTCGAGATGGCGATGGAGCACTCCCAGAGCCGCGAGACCTTCGGCGCGCCCATCGCCGACCGCCAGTCCATCCAGTGGATGCTCGCGGACTCCGCAGTGGAGATCGAGTCGCTGCGGTGGCTGGTCCTGCAGGCCGCCTGGCAGATCGACTCGGGCATGGACTCGCGCCACGCCCAGTCCATCGCCAAGCTGTACGGCGGGACGCGAGCCAACGAGATCGTCGACCGGGTGATGCAGATTCACGGCGGCATGGGCTACACCAGGGAGCTGCCGGTCGAGCGCTGGTACCGCGACCTGCGGCTGCTGCGGATCTTCGAGGGCACCGACGAGATCCAGCGGCGCACCATCTCCCGCAACCTGCTCAAGGGGCACGCCTCGGTCAGCGGCGTGCTCGGCTGAACCGGTTGATCGCGCTCCTGCCCGTTTCGTCGGTATGCTGAGGGTGACCCAGCCGCCCACGTAGACAGGGGGCGCCATGTCCATCTTCAAAAAGGTCAGCGAGCTCGCCAAGAGCCCGCAGGGCAAGCGCGCGGTCGAGCAGGCCAAGAAGTACGCGCAGGACCCCAAGAACAAGGAAAAGATCGACCAGGTCAAGAACAAGATCACGGGCAAGGGCAAGAGCGGCGGCAGCAGCAGCCGCTGACCCGGACGTGACACCACCGGCCCCGGGAATCCACCCGGGGCCGAGGTGTGTCGCCGGTGCCTACCGGCCGAACGAGCGCAGGCCGATCGTGATCTCCGAGACGTCCGCCTTGCCTTGGGCCACCGCGAGAACCAGTTCTTCCGCGGTGCCTTCGTCCAGGGGCGTGCGGAGTTGTTCCCCGTTAACTTCGAGAAACACCCAGGCGGCGGCCCACGCAGTACGCTCGTTGCCGTCTACCAGGGCGTGATTACGGGCCAGCGAATGCAGCAGAGCCGCTGCCTTCTCGTGGAGCTGCGGGTATGCGTCCTGTCCGAACATCGTTGTCGCTGGGCGTGCGACCGCCGAGGCGAGGAGTCCGAAGTCGCGGATCTCCACCGAGGTTCCCGCCGCGTACCTGGCGGCGGTCAACACGTCTTCGACATCGAGGTAATACGGCTCGCTCACTGTTCGGCCAGCCGCTTGTTCAGGCCCGCGCTGATCCGAGCCACCCGCGAGGCAGCGTCCTCGACGAGGTACTTGCGTGAGGAAACGGTCTGCATGACCGCGTCGTGCGCAAGAGACTTCAGTGATTGGCCTTCGCGCTCGGCCGCGTTGCGGAGATCTGCCATCTCCTCTTCGGAGAACTCGAGGTTCAAGGCTGGCATACGGTGAAGGTACCGGATCAGGTACCTGTTCGGCAAAGATTTCATCGTGGTTGTCTCTCGGACGGAGAGTGCGCGTGCTTCCGTGACTCGCTTTGCCGGTTCCGCCGCTGACACTCGATCGAGGAGCATCGGGCATCGGGGGTGTGTCGAAGCCGATCACGCAGTAGGGTCCGTTGGAAGTGACGATCACCACCGAGCAGCGGAGGGTGCGATGGGCAGCGCCTACGTCGTCGGGACCTTCGACACCAAGGGTGCCGAGCTGCACCACGTCGCCGGGCTGTTGCGGGCGGCGGGCGCGTCGGTGGTGACGGTGGACCTGAGTACGAGTCAGAACAGCGCCGACACGACGGTGGCCGCCGCCGAGGTCGCGGTGTGTCACCCCGAGGGCGGGGACACGGTGTTCACCGGCGACCGCGGCTCGGCGATCACCGAGATGGCCAAGGCGTTCACCCGCTTCCTGTCCGGGCGCGCGGACGTCGACGGGGTGCTCGGACTCGGTGGCTCCGGTGGTACCGCCGTGATCACCCCCGCGCTGCGGCAGCTTCCGGTCGGCGTCCCCAAGTTCATGGTTTCCACGGTGGCCTCCGGAGACGTCTCGGCCTACGTCGACGCCAGCGACATCGCGATGTTCCCCTCGGTCACCGACGTGGCGGGGTTGAACCGGATCTCGCGGCGGGTGTTGGCCAACGCCGCCCACGCCCTCGCGGGAGCGCTCGTGCACCGGGCACCGGAAGGCGCGGACAAGCCGGCCCTGGCGCTGTCGATGTTCGGTGTGACGACCCCGTGCGTGAGCTCGGTGGCCGATCGGCTCGAAGCCGAGTACGACCCGCTGGTGTTCCACGCGACCGGCACGGGCGGCCGGGCCATGGAAAAGCTCGTCGACGACGGAATGATCGCGGCGGTCCTGGACGTCACCACCACCGAGGTGTGCGACCTCCTCGTCGGCGGGGTGATGAGCGCGGGCCAGCAGCGGTTGGACGCGATCGCTCGCACCAGGGTGCCTTACGTCGGTTCCTGCGGTGCCCTGGATATGGTGAACTTCGGTGCCGAGGACACGGTCCCGCAGCAGTACCGGCAGCGGAACCTGTACGTGCACAATCCCCAGGTCACCCTGATGCGCACGACCCCGGACGAGTGCCGCCGTATCGGCGGTTTCCTCGCGGCCAAGCTCAACGCGTGCGCCGGCCCGGTCCGCTTCCTGCTGCCCGAGGGCGGGGTGTCCCTGCTGGACGCCCCCGGGCAACCGTTCCACGATCCCGAGGCCGATGCGGCACTGTTCGAAACCCTGGAGCGCGAGGTGCGCCAGAGCGAGCGCCGCCGGATCGTGCGCTGCCCGCACAATGTCAACGATCCCGAATTCGCCCACGAGCTGGTGGCGACGCTGCGAGAGGTGGTGGACTCGTGAGCCGCACGGAGCTCATGGAGCGTTTTCGAGCCAAGGTGTCCCGTGGTGAACCGATCGTCGGTGGCGGTGCGGGTACCGGACTGTCGGCCAAGTGCGAGGAAGCCGGCGGCATCGACCTCATCGTGATCTACAACTCCGGTCGCTACCGGATGGCCGGACGCGGTTCGCTGGCCGGACTGCTGGCCTACGGCAACGCCAACGACATCGTGGTCGAGATGGCCGGGGAGGTCCTCCCGGTGGTCGAGCACACGCCGGTGCTGGCCGGGGTCAACGGTACGGACCCGTTCCTGATGCGCGGGCGCTTCCTGAACGAGCTCCGCGACCTCGGTTTCGCCGGAATCCAGAACTTCCCCACCGTCGGCCTCATCGACGGCACCTTCCGGGCGAACCTGGAGGAGACGGGGATGAGCTACGAGCGCGAGGTGGAACTGATCGCGGCCGCTGCCGAGGCGGACCTGCTGACCACGCCCTACGTCTTCTCCGCCGCGGACGCCAGGGCGATGACCCGAGCGGGGGCCGACATCGTCGTCTGCCACATGGGTCTGACCACCGGCGGTTCGATCGGTGCGGAGACGGCGGGCGGCCTCGACGACTGCGTCGTCGCGATCGACGAGTGGTCGCGTGCCGCCATCGAGGTGCGCGACGACGTGCTCGTACTCTGCCACGGCGGTCCCATCGCCACGCCCGAGGACGCTTCCTACGTGCTGTCCCGGACGAGCAACTGCCACGGTTTCTACGGCGCCAGCAGCATGGAGCGCCTTCCCGCCGAACAGGCGCTGACCCGACGGACCGAGGAGTTCACCGACGTGACCGTTCAACGGAGGCAGTCATGACCCAGTCCTACGCGAGTACCGTGATCGCGGCCGGCGCCGAACGGGTGTGGGAGGTCGTGCGCGACTTCGACGGCCTGCCGACGTGGCACCCCGGCATCGCCTCCAGCGAGATCGAGCAGGGCCGCGGTGCGGCCGAGGTGGGGTGCGTCCGCCACCTGACGCTGCCGGACGGGGGCTCGATCCGCGAGCGGCTCCTGACGCTCGACGACGTCGAGCGCTCCTACACCTACGAGATACTGCGGGCTCCGTTCCCCGTTCGCCGGTACCGGGCGACGATCCGCGTCGCACCGGTCACCGAGACCGGGCGGGCCTTCGTCGAGTGGTACGCGCACTACGACGCCGAGGCCGCGGACGAGGCCGAGCTGGACGAAACGTTCGCCTCCGGCGTCTTCGCTTCCGGGCTGCGCGGCTTGAGCGAGTACCTGGCCGGATAACAGGGCTTTGATCACCCGTGACTCTTCGTTTCGTACGGTCTGACACCGAGCAGACACGGCGGCCGTTAGAGTCATGCGCGTGCCAAGCAGCGATATACTCTCCGTAGCATCCGTCGCTCAGTCCGACATCGGACGTGTCGTGGTGACCGGCGGATGCGGTTTTGTCGGTCGGTCAGTAGTACGCGCGTTCGTCGATCGCGGCATTCCGGTGACCGTGGTCGATTACCGACTCCCCGAGGGCTCGGCGGCCGAGATCCTCAGTCACGACCTCGTGACCCACGTGTGCGGCGACCTCACCGATCCGGCGGTGCGGGAGGACGCCGTCGTGCCGGGGACGGCCGGGATCGTCCACCTGGCCGCGATCACCTCCGTGCTCCGTTCGGTGGACCAGCCCGCCGAAACCCACGCCAACAACGTGGAGGTCACCCAGGGGCTGCTCGAACTCGCACGGCAGCGTGGTGTCGGGCAGTTCGTCTTCGCCTCCACCAACGCCGTGGTCGGTGACATCGGCCGGTCCACGATCTCCGAGGACCTGCCGCTGCGTCCCCTGACTCCCTACGGCGCGACCAAGGCGGCCTGCGAAATGCTGATGTCCGGCTACGCCGGTGCCTACGGCATCGCCGCCAGCGCGTTGCGCTTCACCAATATCTACGGTCCGGGTATGGGGCACAAGGACAGCTTCGTTCCCCGACTGATGCGGGCCGCGCTCTCCGGTGAGGGCGTCGAGGTCTACGGCGACGGCGCGCAGAGCCGCGACTTCGTCCACATCGACGACGTGGTGCAGGGCATCATGGCCGCATGGGACAAGCAGTACGTCGGGGAAGCCGTGATCGGCTCCGGGCGTTCGATCTCGGTGCTGGAGCTCATCGACGCCGTGCGGGGGGCCACCGGTGAGTCGCTGCCGGTCACCCACGTTCCCGCCAAGAACGGGGAGATGCCCGCCGTGATCGTGAACATCGACCGGGCGCGTCGCGAGCTCGGCTACACACCGGCGGTGTCGCTGTCCGAGGGCCTGAGTACGGTGTGGCAGGACTTCCGGGAATCCGCCGTTGCCGTGTCGGGGGCGACATGAAAGACGCGCTGGTGCGCACGCTGCGTCGGCACTGGCTGCTGGCGCTGTTCGTGCTCGGCGGGCTCGTGCTGCGTGGGATCACCGTACAGGCCTACCAGCCGATCCTGCTCTACATCGACTCCTACCGGTACCTGACCGACCTCGGGGTCTTCTACCCCGGTGGCATCAATCCCATCGGCTACGAGCTCCTGCTGCTGGGGCCGCTGCTGCTGATCGGGAACCTGGGGTTCGTGGCTGTGGTGCAGCACCTGCTGGGGCTGGCGCTGGGTGTGTCCATCTACGTGCTGCTGCAACGGCTGGGGTGCCGTCGCTGGATCGCCGCGCTGGCCGCGGCACCGGTGTTGCTCGACGCCTACCAGCTCCAGATCGAGCACCTGGTCATGTCCGATCTGCTGTTCCAGATCCTGCTGCTGGTCGTGGTGGTGCTGCTGACCTGGTGGGGGACGCCGGGGCCCAAGGTCGCCGCAGTGGCCGGTGTCGTGCTCGCGACCTCGGTGCTCGTGCGGCTGGTGGGACTGACCCTGATCGTGCCCGCGGGGGTGTTCGTCCTGCTCGCCGCCGGGCTGCGCCCGCACGACGGCTGGAAGCGGCGAATGAAGTCCGCCGGAGCTCTCACCGCCGGGTTCGCGGTGATCCTGGGCGGGTACATGGTCTACCACACGATCGCCGTCGGAGCGCCCGGACTGGGCGGTTCCACCGGCAGCGTCGTCTACGGCCGCACGGCCATGGTCGCCGAGTGCGACAAGCTCGACCTGACTCCGCAACAGCAACGAGTGTGCCCGGACGAGCCGGTCGCCCAGCGCAAGCTCAACGGCATCGACCACTACATCCACTACTTCCACGACCCCGCCAACGTCGAGAAGCTGCCGGACGGGTTCGACTACTCCGCCGTGCAGCACACCTTCGCGATGCGGGTGCTGATGCAGCAACCGCTCGACGTCGCCGGCGGTGTCGTCCGGGACTTCCTGAAGGGCTTCGCCCCGACGAGGACCCAGTCGCCCGGTGACGTGCCGCTGTCCCGCTGGCAGTTCCAGACCCACTACCCGATGAACGGCGAGCCCGAGCACTACGTCAAGGGGTGGCTGGAGCTCTACGGCGACGGCACCTACTCGGTCGACCAGCAGCTCGCCGGTTTCCTGCGCACCTACCAGCTGAACGGTGGGTACGCGCCCGGTACCGCCCTCGGGGGCGCGCTGTTGATCGCGGTGGCCGCCGTGCTCGGTGCGGGGCGTGCCAGGAGAACAGGGCTGCGCGCGGTGTGCCTGCTGCCCGCGGGGCTGGGCTTCACGGTGCTGTTCACCGCGTCGGTCATGGAGTTCTCCTGGCGCTACCAGCTTCCCGGTCTGGTCCTGCTGCCGCTGGCCGGGGCACTGGGCATCACGGCCATCACCGGGCGCAGACCTCCCGACCCCGCGCCGAGCGCGGCTTCCGTCACGAGCACGAAGGAGAAGGACATGCCCACGACCTCTTCCGACGAGGTGGACCGGGCTGCACTGGCCGATTACGCCGAACGCTACGGTGATCGCGGTTTCGCGCCGGTCGTGGTGCTGATCGCCGCCTACAACGAGGAGGACGCCCTCGGCAAGGTGCTCGGCGGGATGCCGACCTCGAGCTGCGGGCTCGAGGTGGACACGCTGGTCGTCGTCGACGGAGCGACGGACGCCACCGGCGAGGTCGCACTGAACCACGGCGCCCAGACGTGTGTCGCCCCCACCAACCGCGGACAGGGGGCCGCCCTGCGGCTGGGGTACCGACTGGCCGCCGAGCGCGGTGCCCGGTACGTCGTGACCACCGACGCCGACGGTCAGTACGACATCACCGAGCTGCCGAAGTTGTTGCGTCCGTTGATCGAGGACGAGGCGGACTTCGTCACCGGATCCCGGCGGCTCGGCCGCAGCGAGACGACGGACGCGTTGCGGCGGGCCGGGACCTACGTGTTCGCGTGGGTGGTCAGTGCGATGACGAGTCAGCGCATCACCGACACCTCGTTCGGCTTCCGCGGCATGAAGGTGGAAGTGGCCGACGCGGTCCGCTTGGAACAGCCGCAGTACCAGTCCTCGGAGCTGCTGGTG
Source organism: Halosaccharopolyspora lacisalsi (assembly GCF_014137975.1). Taxonomy (GTDB): domain Bacteria; phylum Actinomycetota; class Actinomycetes; order Mycobacteriales; family Pseudonocardiaceae; genus Halosaccharopolyspora; species Halosaccharopolyspora lacisalsi. The sequence goes on from NZ_JACGWZ010000004.1 coordinate 315,498, forward strand.
GGTGTTCTCGCCCGTGGATACCGGGTGCTGGAGCAGCCGATGACCATGCACGAGCGCGTGGCCGGCGTCAGCAAGAAGGGCAACAACCTCTTCTACGGCTACCGCTACACCAAGGTGGTGGTGGGGACGTGGCTGCGGGAGCGTCGGTCTCGCGGCAGGTCCGTCGCGGCGACGGAGACGGCCACGGCGATCAGCGGACCGGCTCCCGCCGGCGAGCGGTGAACACCACGCGGTCGAACAGGAAGAACTTCACCACGAACATCACCAGGTAAGTACCGAGGAAGGCCCCCCAGACCAGGATCACCTGTCCCGGGGGCGACTGCGGGAACAGCCGCAGTGCCAGTGTTTCGGTGTTGCTCGTCGCTAGGGCGGCGAGCAACGCCGTGCTCACCGAAACCATCGCGAAGCGCAGTAGTTGTCCGCGTAGTTCCGCGCTCCCTCCACCGCCCCAGGTTCGGCGGTTGAGCAGGAAGTTCGGTATCGCACCGGCCAGCCATGCCAGCACTGTGGAGGTCACGGGGAGTGCCCCGAGCGCGTAAGAAGCGAGGAAGACGAGCTGACTGGCCGTGGTCGCCACCGCCGAGGCCGCCACGAAGCGCCGGAGCAGCCGTCCGTAGCGTCCCTTCGATCGTGTCTCGTCGACGTTCTGCTGCACGCCTCGTTCCTTCCGGGCACGGCTCGCCGGACCGCGACTCTGTTCACGTTCATCGAACACGGCGGTTGCCCTCGGTGATTGTCGGGACCGCCTTCGCCGGAGGCCCGATGGATGAGAACATACCTTTCGTATCGAATGGGTGTGTGCGGGTGCGGAGGTCATCGGGGCGTCTTCACCACACCCACACAGCGTGTTGCCTATCATTCCGGGGACCCGGTCTGATGGGAAGGTGTCAATAAGCGTTGACGGAGACGGTGTCATGAGTACGTCGACGGACAACCACGAACACCGGTAACGTCAGCATAACGTAGAGGAGAAGAAGGCGTGCGAATCCTCGTTCTCGGGGGAGACGGCTACCTTGGTTGGCCGACCGCTCTGCACCTGTCCGATTGTGGTCACGAGGTGGCGGTGGCCGACAACTTCGCTCGTCGGTCCTACGACCACGAGATGGGTGTGCAGAGTCTGGCCCCCATCGAATCACTGCAAACCCGGGTAGCGGCTTGGCGGGAGGTTTCCGGCAAGGACATCCAGGCTTACTACGGTGATCTCGTCGACGGCGAGTTCACCGTGGACATGATCCGGGACTTCCGGCCCGACACGATCGTGCACTTCGCCGAGCAGCGGGCCGCTCCCTATTCCATGATCGACCGCAAACACGCGGTCTACACCCAGCAGAACAATGTGGTCGGCAACCTCAACGTGCTCTTCGCCATCGAAGAGGTCGACCCCGAGATTCACCTGGTCAAGCTCGGCACGATGGGCGAGTACGGAACGCCGAACATCGACATCGAGGAGGGGTGGATCGATGTCGAGCACAAGGGCCGCACCGACCGGATGCTGTTCCCGAAGAAGCCGGGCTCGTTCTACCACCTGAGCAAGGTGCACGACAGCCACAACATCGAGTTCGCGTGCCGCATCTGGGGTCTGCGGGCCACCGATCTGAACCAGGGCGTGGTCTACGGGCAGGAAACCCCGCAGACCGTGCGTGACCCGCGGCTGGCGACCCGCTTCGACTACGATGCCATCTTCGGCACCGTGCTGAACCGGTTCGTGATCCAGGCCGTGCTGGGGCACCCGCTGACGGTCTACGGGTCCGGCAGCCAGACTCGGGGCGTGATCGACATCCGCGACACCGTCGAGTGCATTCGGCTGGCCGCGGAGAACCCGGCGGAGGCGGGTGAGTTCCGGGTGTTCAACCAGATGACCGAGAGCTTCTCGGTCGAGGAGATCGCCAAGGTCGTGGCCAACGGTTACGAGGGCTCCGTCGACGTGGAGTACCTGACCAATCCGCGGGTGGAGCAGGCCGAGCACTACTACAACGTGGTGCACACCGGCCTGGTCGAGCTGGGGCTGGATCCGCACCTGCTGTCCAACACCCTGATCCACTCCCTGTTCCGGGTGGCCGAGCAGCACAAGCACCGGGTGGACACCGCGGCGATGCGCCCGACGGTGCAGTGGCGGGAGGCCTCCAGCCCGATGCGTGGTCTGAACTGAGTTAGTTCGGGTGGCCGCGAGGCGATACCGGACGAGCGGTAGGAGCCTCGCGGCCACTTCGTCAGCAGTGATTCGCGGGCCGGGTCGGAAGCTCGATCACAGTGCCGGTTCGGCCCGCCTTTCCGGCTCGACCCGCTTCTCCTGCTCGGCCGCCTCGGATGCGGACTCCTCGACCGGCCCGCGACGAACCCTGCGCAGGGCCTGGACGAGAGCCGTCGCCCACACCACGACGGTGATGGCGTAGATGCTCCAGGCCGTTGTCACGGGCAGCTCGAGACTGGTCACCAGTGTTCGCAGGTTTGTCAGCACGATCATTCCGCCCGCGCCGACTCCGATCAGGTGCGTCGGCACGATCCGCACCAGGTAGGCGGCCAGCGGCGCGGCGATGACGCCCCCGAGCAACAGTCCGCCCACGACGGGCCAGGACAACCCCGAGCGGCCGAGCGCCATCAGGAAACCGGCGCTGGCCGCCAGTCCGATCAGTAGTTCGCTGGTGTCGACCGAGCCCACGACCTTGCGCGGTTCGACCTTGCCGGTGCTCAGCAGGGTCGGCGTGGACACCGGCCCCCAGCCGCCGCCACCCGTGGCGTCGAGAAATCCCGCGACGAGCCCGAGCGGTGCCAACAGCTTGGGACTGACTCCTGTCGTGCCGCGTCGGCGCACCGTGCGGAAGGCGAACCGGATGAGCACGTAGACCCCGAGCACCAGGAGCACCGCGGCCATCCAGGGTTTGGCGATCGCCGTGGACAGGTTGCTCAGCGCCGTGGCTCCCAGGAACGCCCCGACAGCACCGGGCACTCCCATTGTCATCACGATTCTGAGGTCCACGTTGCCGAGCTTGTAGTGCGACAGTCCGGAGGCGGCGGCCGTGCCGATTTCGGCCAGGTGCACCGAGGCCGAGGTCAGCGCGGGCGTGAGGCCGGCCGCGAACAGGATGGTCGTCGAGGTGGCTCCGTAAGCCATGCCCAGGGAGCCGTCGATCAGCTGCGCGAAAAAGCCGCCGAGCGCGAAGAGCAGGAAGGCTTGCACGATGTCTCCGGTGAACGGTCGGGCCGACAGCGCGGATGCTGCCGCCGGAAGCCGACGAGCGTGAGAACTATGGCCGTGGAATCAGCGAGCGGCCCGACATCCTGCGGATACCACGCGGAGCAGGTCGACGTGCAGGCGCTGCACCAGCAGCGGCCGTCGATCCTCGCGTGTCATGGTCACCAGTGAATCAGATCAAGTCCTCGTGGGGGGCCGGTTCCCATACTCCGAGAGCCGGGTCCGCGGCTCCCGTTTCACCGCTCAGCAGGAGCAAACCCGAGCTACTTTCGTCATTGGTGGTGAAGGTCACTTTTCGCGGTCTCGTGGCGGTGTTCCCGGCGCGGCCGGGGAGGCGTGACCACCCGTGAACGTGCTGCGTAGTTCCGGGGCGACCGCGGGTAGACATCATCTTCCGCCTGATCGATTCCGCGCCGGAGATCGATCCCGCTTCGGGAGCCCGCGCCGAGGAGGCGTTTCTGACCTGGGGAAAAGCGTCTCTGGTGGTTATTCGCCGCGATGGAAGTCGTATTCGCAAGATCATGACTCGCAGTAGCGGAATGATCGGGGAGACCAAGTAGGCGTTTGGTTGCTTCGTTACCTGAAGGTCATCTTTGGTGGGCACTCTGTGTGTTTGAGTAACTCGCCAGGGTGGGTCCGACCAGGACCAAAAGGGTGAAGGTTTGAGGTAGTTAGTGACACTCCGCTACATTCTCGGCGTACGTCACGGTTTGGTCACGACACATCTCGCCCCCGAGAGATGTACCCGACCCCCGACGGGCAGTGACCGGACCTCCCCGAGACGGAAAGGCGAACATGGGCAAGTACAACGAGGAGGGTGGCCAGCGCAAGCTCCCCGCCCTCCGGGGATACCTGCCGAACTCCCTCCGGCCCGGCGCTTCGTCGGACGACTCCCCCCGTAACCCGATCCGCAACAAGGTCCTCGCCGCCGTGGTGGCTACCGGCGCTGTCGCCGCAGTAGGAGCTCCGTTGGCGATCAACGCCACCGGTTCCGAGGACACCGCCGCTCAGGCCGTTCAGCCTGTCGTCAAGCAGCAGTCGCTCGGCGCTCCGGCCGGAGGCCCCGACGGCCCCCAGAGCCCGCCGCCCGCGGTCGAACTGCACGGCGCCCAGGATCCGGCCAACGCTCCGGCTCCGCCCCAGCCGGAGGCCAAGAGCAAGCCCGCACCCGCTCCGAAGGAGCAGGCGGGAGCCAAGAGCGAGCCCGCGCCTTCTCCGGCGGAGAAGAAGGCGCAGCAGCAGGCGATCGAGGACCAGATCGCCAAGAAGAAGGCCTACGCCGCGAAGAAGGCGGCTGAGCAGAAGGCGGCTGAGCAGGAGGCCGCTCCGGCCCCGGCGCCCGCTCCGGCGGCGAAGGCGGCTCCGGCTCCCCAGGCGAAGGCCGCTCCCGCCCCCAGCGGCAAGCTGACGCAGGGCCACCTCACCTCCGGGTATCACTCCCGGGGCGGTTCGCACGCCGGTATCGACATCGGTGCCGGCACGGGAACGCCGATCCACGCCCCCACCGGCGGTGAAGTGATCAGTTCCGGCCCGGCCAGCGGCTTCGGCAAGTGGGTCCGGGTTCAGCACGACGACGGCAAGGTGACCGTTTACGGCCACATCAACACCTCGTCGGTCAGCGTGGGCCAGCGCGTGGAGGCGGGTCAGCAGATCGCCACCGTCGGCAGTCGCGGCCAGTCCACCGGCCCGCACCTGCACTTCGAGGTGAGGTTGGCTCCCGGTGGCCAGGAGATCAACCCGTTGTCCTGGCTGCAGCAGTACGGCATCAGCTACTGAGTGCCGTCGCGGTGAAAGACCGCTGCCCGGGACCCGAGAAGCCCCGGCCGGGGGGCTTCTCGGGTCCCGGGCAGTTTCCACATCGGTGGTTACCGCTCGTTCGTCTCGGGTCCCACGTCGGTTTCCAACCGGTTCCGCAACCAGGCCAGCGTGCGGGATAGCAGACGGGACACGTGCATCTGGGAGATGCCGATCTGTTCGGCGATCTGGGTCTGGGTCATGGACCGGAAGAAGCGCAGTACGACGATGCGCCGCTCGCGTTCACCGAGTTCGGCCAGCAGGGGGCGAATCGCCTCGCGGTTCTCCACCTCGCCGAGCTCGAGGTCGTGCTCGCCGATGGCGTCGCCGAGCGGGATCTCGTCGGTGTCGGTGAGCAGCTCGTCCAGCGAGCTGCTGCGGTAGGCGTTGCTCGCCTCCAGCCCCTCGTACACCTGGTTCCTGGTGATGCCGAGGTGCTTGGCGATCTCGCTCGGCGACGGCGCCCGGCCCAGCTCCTGCGAGAGCGTGGAAATCGCCGAGGAGACCGAGAGGTGCCGTTCCTGCAATCGCCGGGGGACTCGCACGGCCCACCCGGTGTCGCGAAAATGGCGACGCACCTCGCCCATGATCGTCGGTACCGCGTAGGAGAGGAAGTCCACGCCACGCTCGGGGTCGAAGCGGTCCACCGCGTTGATCAGACCCAGCGTGGCGACTTGGGTCAGGTCCTCCTGAGGTTCCCCACGATGGCTGAAGCGACGGGCGATGTGCTGGGCCACCGGCAGGTGCTCGGTGACCAGCTTGTCGCGCAACTCCTCGTACCGAGGGTCCTGCCTGCTCACACCCGCGAGCTCCGCGAACAGCGGAGCCAGTTCCTCGTAACTCTGACCTCGGTGGTGAGCAGCGTGTTCGGAGTCCGCTGACGTCACTCGTGGACCGTCCGTCCTTTACGCAGGTCAATACGCACCACATAGGTACCGGTGTCATCCCCGGCCGACTCCACCGAGGGTGCCACACTATCGGCCAAAGCGCTGAGCACGCGCCAGCTGAACGTGCCGGTGCGCGGCCCTGACGGGTCCTTGCTGGTTACCTCCGCCTGGAGTGACAGACCGTCGTCCTCGGTCCGGAAACGGCACACCAGTGACGCCGAAGCGGTGGCGAGCCGGACCAGCGAGGAGCACACTTCGTCCACGGCCAGCCGCAAATCGGCGATCGAGTCCACGTCGAAGTCGGCGCGCATGGCCAGATCACCGACCACTGCTCGCATGACCGACAGTTGCGCGGGCTCGGCCGCGACGCGAACTTCAACCGATCGTGGTTCGTCCACGGGCTCGCCCGCTGCGGTGGCCGGTTCCGCGGCCACTTCGGACTGAGACCAATCGGGACGGGACGTTGACACGCCGACACCACGCTCCAACCTCATGTCTGGCCCCCTCATGTGTACCCCGGGGAATCAGGATCTCCCCGGTAACAATCATGCCCGAGAACGTGTCCTCGTATCCATACCCCGGGAGTGGCAGACGGTACACAGTCATCCATGGCTCCGGTGTACCCGCTGCGGAGACGAACAAACGAACGTTTCCGCAGCGGGTGCGCAGTCCGCGGGGCCGCTCAGAGCAGGGTGGTCCAGTAGCTCCAGAAGGCCTGCAGGATCAGGGCGACGAACACCAGGTACCAGAGCACGAGCACCACGGTGTGGAGCCGGATCCCGCCGAGCACGGCCGGTCGTGCGGAGCCAGCGGGCAGGTGACCGCGTTCGAAGTTGTGCAACGTCGTGTACCAGAAGGTGGCGATGGTCACGACCCACACGACCATGCAGTAGGGGCACAGGGCCCCGATGACGTAGAGGCTCTGGACCATCAGCCAGTGCACGAAGATCACGCCGAGAGTGGTCCCCAGCTGCATGCCGAGCCAGAACCAGCGCGGCGGCTTCAGCCCGGCCATCAGGACCACGCCCGAGGTCACGACCACGGCGAAGGCCGCGATCCCGATCAGCGGGTTGGGGAAGCCGAACAGGGTCGCCTGATCGCTCTCCATCACCGAGCCGCAGGACACGACCGGGTTCAGGCTGCAGCTGGTGACGTAGTCGGGGTTGAGCAGGCTGAGGTACTCCTCGATGCTCAGGGCGAACGAGGCGACGAAGCCGATCCCGCCACCGACCAGGTACAGCCAGCCCATGATGCGTCCGAGTGGCGCGGGGGCGCCGGAGTTCGACGAACTCCCGGCGCCCTGCGCGGTGTCCTGGGTGGTGGTCATTTGGCCAGCGCTCCGTCCAGCTTGTCACGCATGCCCTGCAGCGGGTTCTCGCCGCGGCTGAAGTTGATCTTCTTGCCGTCGAGGAAGAAGGTCGGGGTGCCCTGGACGCCGGCCTCGCTGCCGTCGGCCTTGTCCTGCTGGATCTGCTTCTCGACCTGGGGTGAGTTCATGTCGGCGCGGAACTTGTCCCTGTCCAGGCCGATCTGTTGCGCGTAGGTCTCGAACTGCTTGATCGCCCGCTGCTTGTCGTCACTGGGCTTGCCGGAGGAGGCGGTGGCCCAGGACTGGTAGTTGTCGAAGACCTGGTGGTACATCTCCTCGAACTTGCCCTGCATCGCGGCGGCCTCGACGGCCTTCGCGGCCGTGGGGGCCAGCGGGTGCATCTCCAGCGGGAAGTTGCGCACCACGAAGTTGATCTTTCCTTCGTACTGCTTCTCGATCTTGCTGGTGACCTGCTTGTAGTACGTGTGGCACGAGGAGCACTGGTAGTCGACGAACTCCACGAGCGTGGGAGCGCCCTCCGGCCCCTTCGAGATCATGTTGCTGTTCTGCGGCTGTAGCACCGAAGCGGGTACGGTCTCACCCGGTGTCGCCTGGTTCTGGCTGTTGCCGCCACGATTGAGCAGGAGAACACCACCGATGACCACCACGGCTACGATCAGCACGATCGCGGTTAAGACGATGTTGATCGATGCTCCGCTTTTCTGCGTCACCGGATTGGTTTTCTTCGGCATCGGTTCGCACACCTTCGACGGTCGGTTCGCGCGAGTGCCACTCGCGCACGGGCTTGCCACCAGTTTCCCGCATTCACCCGTTCGTGGAAGCGGTTGGGGTGTGAGATGTCACCGATTCCGCGATTGACTCGCCGTGGTGGAGGTGGGGCGGCCTCAGCGGCCGGGAGCGATCCCGATGAGCGCTGCCGGCTGGGGCTCGGGCGCGGCGGGTTGACCGGGGAACCATGCTGCCAGCAGAACGGTCATCACGACCATCGCCACCGTGGCCACAACCGACACGAGCGTGTGACGGCCGTTGCTGTACATGGCGGACCCCGCATTCCATAACGTGAAAAGAAGTTCATGTCCACCGGAAGACCGGTGTCGTTCTCTTCGTCGTCGGGGCGTGCCGAGTCGTTACACCCGTTCGTCCCAGAAACCCTGGCGCTCGAGCTGTTCGATCAGCAGCTCTCCCACGTGCGTGATGTGCGCGGACATCGCGGTTCTGGCCGCTTCGGCGTCACGGTCGTGCAAGGCGCGCAGAATCGCCGTGTGGTCACTCGCGGAAGCCTCGGGCCATCCCGCGACCGTGGTGAGGTGTTGTGGTGCGTAGCGGACGGCGATTCCGAGGAACCAGGTGAGTTTGTCGGACGCGGCTTCTCGGCTGAGGTCGTGGTGGAAACGGGAGTCGAGCGCTTCGACCGTGGCCGTGTCTCCGCGCTGGGCGGCGGCTTCGAGATCGTGTTGCACGGCATCCAGCTCGTCGAGTTCCTCGGAGGTGACCGTGGTCGCGACGCGGGAGGCGAGTTCCCCGGCGAGAGTGGCCTGCACCCAGTAGACGTCGGAGAGGTCGCGGCGGCTCAGCGGCCGGACCGTGAAACCCTGGCGCGGCTCCAGCTCGACGAAGCCGTCACCGCGCAGCGCCAGCAGTGCCTCGCGGACGGGGGTCACGCTGATGCCGAGTTCGTCGGCGATGTACTCGAGACGCAGGTAGTCCCCTTCCCGGAGGCTTCCGGTCATGATCTGTTCCCGGACGTGGGATGCGACCTCGTCGGGCAGCTGGGGGCGGCGTCTGGGAATGGGGGATCCTGCTCTGGCCATCGCTCTCTCGATCATCGGGGAAGCGTGTCTGCTGGTCATGCGGAACCCGATGGCGAAAGGCACCGGACTGTTCCTCGCTGAATATGACAAACACCGCGTCACGTGCGCACCCTCACATGCCGAATCGTTCCCCGCGCCCGGGCGCGGCGCGTTCAGCCCGTCGCGGGCCGAGAAGCCGAGCGCAGCACTCCGGTTGAGGGCGGGCGCGGTGAAACCCGCGAGTATCGTCGAGGGGCGTGGCAGTTGATCCTAGCGACATCCAGAGCGGTGCCGTCTCCCGAGGAATCCTCGGCGGGCGTCCCGGCGGCAGTGCCGAAGAAACCACGCACGTGCTGGCCAGTGCCAGGCTCGGGGACGTCTCGACGCTCGCGCGGCGACTGATGGCGGCCATCTTCACCGACAACCCGGAGTGGACCGATTACGGTCCGGTCCCCCGCGAGGACCTCTGGGAGGGGTGCGAACGCTACCTGCGGCGGGTTCTGGAGATCCTCAGCGGCTCCGCGCCCGGGCCGGACGGTGACGACGTGGCCGCGGCCATCGGTCGCCGCCGGGCCGAGCAGGGCGTGCCGCTGGAAGTGATGTTGCGGACGTTCCGGCTCGGTGGCCGCATCGTGTGGGAGGCGCTGGTCGAGCAGGCGCACACCGAGCGGGTCGACCCGGACGCGGTGCTGACGGCGGCCACCTGGATGTGGACGGTCATCGACGGGCTGTCCTCGACGCTGTCGACCTCGTACCGCAACACCGAGCTCGAACAGCTGCGGCAGGACGACCAGCGGCGCCACGCGCTGGTGGAGGACCTGCTCAGCGGACGCGCCCGGGACACCGCGTTCGCCCAGCGCACCGCCAAGGAGCTCGACCTGCCGACCGGTGGCCGCTACCTCGCCGTCGTGGCCGAGATGACTCCGGACGGCAGCTTCGCGCTGCGGGGCCAGCAGTCCGCCCTGGCCGCTCTGCACGTTCGGTCGGTCTGGCAGGTCCGAGCCGACACGCTGGTCGGGCTCGTGGCCCTGGAACAACACGCCGAGGGCACCGCTCTCGGCGCCCTGCGCCAGCTGACGCGCGGTCGTGTGGCCTGCTCGCCGGTCGTGCGCGGGCTGGCCGAGGTCGGGCTCGCCCATCAGCTGGCCCTGACCACGCTGGACACCTCGCCCTCCGGAGCGACCGAGCTGGTCTCGCTGGAGCAGCGCTACCCGGAGGCGCTGCTCGTGCAGTCGCCGGACCTGGCGCAGCGGTTGCTCGATTCCCAGCTCGGGGACGTGCTCGCGTTGCCGGTGAAGGAGCGGGACATGTTGCTGGACACGCTCACCGCCTGGCTGGAGGAGAACTGTTCGACGGCCAACGCCGCCGTGCGGCTGCACTGCCACCGCAACACGGTGCTCAACCGCTTACACAGGATCACGAGTCTGATAGGTCGTCCCCTCTACGGGCGTGAAGCCTACGTGGCGCTGTCGCTCGCCCTTTCGGCGCTGCGCCTGCGCGACGGTCAAGCTTCTTGAAAGCTCCTCCCGGGGGTGTCAACCCCTGTGGCCATGAAATTTCGGATAAGTTGACCGTCCTTCCTCCAGGGGTGGATTTCTCGTCGGGCGCACTGCTCTTGTCGCCGGTAATTTCACGCACCATGACTGATCAATCACTCGGAGTGATTACTCGCCCTCTCAATGTGCGGGATGCACAGTGTGCGTCGCTCAAGTCTGGGCGTCCGCGCATGGCGCGATCGTGGGCGTGGTCACGACACTCTCGGTGAGATTGCTCGTCGTTCGCGACTGGCGCGTGCAGGACAAAGGAGCACAGCGAAGTGCAAGATTTCGATCTCCTCGTGGTCGGGGGCGGTCCGGGCGGTTACGTCGCCGCGATCCGGGCCGCGCAGCGTGGTCTGTCGGTAGGCCTGGTGGAGAAGGAGAAGACCGGCGGAGTCTGTCTGAACTGGGGGTGCATCCCGACCAAGGCGATGCTGCGCTCGGCCGAGGTCTACGAGACCGTGCTGCACGCGGCCGATTTCGGCGTGCACGCGGACAACGTGACGTTGGACTACGACGCCGTGTCCCGTCGCAAGGACGGCATCGTCAAGAACCTCACCGACGGCGTGGCCGGGTTGCTCAAGGCCAACGGCGTGACCGTCATCGACGGCCACGCGCGGTTCACCGGCCCCACGACGGTCGACGTCTATCGCAACGGTGAGTCCGAGCTGGGGGAGGGCGGCCCTCGTTACGCCGCGTCCCCCGTCGGTTCGGAACCGGTCGAGCAGGTGCGGGCCACCGACGTCGTCGTCGCCACCGGCTCGGTGCCGGTGCGGTTGCCGCTGCCCGGGGCCGACCTGCCCGGGGTCATCACCTCCGACGGGGCTTTCGGGCTCACCGAGGTGCCCAAGCGCATCGCAGTGGTGGGCGGTAGCGCGGTCGGCGCTGAGTGGGCGAGTCTGTTCGCCAGTCTCGGCAGCGAGGTCACGATCGTCGAGATGATGCCGAACCTGGTGCCGGCCGAGGACGCCGAGGTCGGCAAGGAGCTCGGCAAGACCTTCCGCAAGAGCGGCATCCGGGTGCTCACCGACTCCACCGTGTCCAAGATCGAGAGCACCGGCGGCGACTCCGACGCCGCCCTGCGGGTCACGGTCGACGGCGGCAAGTCCCAGGAGCTCGACGTGGACGTCGTCCTCGTCGGAGTCGGACGCAAGCCCAACACCGGCTCGCTGGACCTGTCGGCCACCGGCGTGGCCACCGACGAGCGGGGCTTCGTGCGGGTCGACGATCGGCTGCGCACCAACGTCGAGCACGTCTACGCCATCGGTGACGTCACCGGTGAGGTCCTGCTCGCCCACGTCGCCTCGCACCAGGGGATCACGGCCGCGGAGGTGATCGCGGGCAGCGAGCACGCCCGGATCGACTACGGCGCAGTGCCCGCCGCGACGTTCACCCACCCGGAGATCGCCAGCGTCGGACTCACGGAGTCCGGGGCCACCGAGCTGGGGCACGAGGTGGTGACGGCGAAGTTCCCGTTCGCCGCGCTCGGACGCTCCAAGACCACCGGTGACGACAAGGGCTTCATGAAGATCGTCGCGGGCAAGCGCCACGGCGAGGTTCTCGGCGTGCACGTCATCGGCCCGTCGGCCAGCGACCTGATCACCGAGGGGGCGCTGGCGATCACGCTGGAGGCGACTCTCGACGAACTCGCCGAGACCGTCCACGCGCACCCCACTCTCGGTGAGGTCGGCATGGAGACGGCCATGTCCGCGCTGGGACTGCCGGTGCACACCGCACCACCCCGCAAACGCTGAGGAAGAACCCAAGGCACGCCGAAAGGAAACTGTGATGGCAGAGACGGCGACTCGAAGCAAGTCCGCCTCCTCCTCGGGGTCCTCCAAGACCCGCCGCGCCGGCACGCGCTCCGGAGGCAACCGGTCCCAGCGCCGTGCCTCCGAGGTGTTTCCCGGCGAGTCCCCGCAGACATTGTGCGACTACTACCGGCAGATGGCGCTCATCCGTCGTTTCGAGGAACGCGCCGCGCAGGGCTACACCCAGGCCAAGATCGGTGGTTACTGTCACCTCAACCTGGGGGAGGAAGCCACCGTCGTGGGGCTGATGAGCACGTTGCGCTCCGACGACTACCTGTTCACCAACTACCGTGAGCACGGTTACGCGATCGCCAAGGGCATCGAGCCCGGCCGCGTGATGGCCGAGCTCTACGGGCGCAGCACCGGCACCTCCAAGGGGTGGGGCGGCTCGATGCACATGTTCGACGTGGAGTCCGGGCTGCTCGGCGGGTACGGCATCGTCGGCGGCCAGGTACCGCTGGCGACCGGGGCCGCGCTGGCCATCGACTACCGCAGTGGCGACCAGGTCGTCATGTGCCAGATGGGCGACGGCACCACCAACATCGGCTCCTTCCACGAATCGCTGAACATCGCCGCGCTGTGGAACCTGCCCGTGGTCTTCGTCGTGGTCAACAACCACCTCGGCATGGGGACCACCGTGGACAAGTCCTCCGCGGAGTCCGAGCTGTACAAGCGCGCGGTGGCCTACCGGATGCACGGGGAGCGGGTGGACGGCAACGACGTCGTCGCGGTCCGCGAGGCCTCCTCGCGGCTGGTCGAGCGGGCCAGGGAAACCGGTCAGCCCGCGATGCTGGAGACCGTCAGCCACCGGCTCAAGGGGCACTCGGTGGTGGATCCGGGCAAGTACCGCAGCCAGGAGTCCGTCGAAGCCGCTCGCGAGGCCGACCCCGTCGCGGCCTTCCGAGCGCAGCTGATCTCGGCGGAGGTGCTCGACGAGGACGGCGCCGTGGAGATCGAGCGCCAGGCCGAGGCCTCCGCGGACGCGGCCGTGGCCTTCGCCGACGACAGCCCGCACCCGAACCCGGAGACCCTGTTCGACTACACCTACGCCACCCCGGTGGCCAACGACTCGCGTCGCCTGCCGGCCGACCCGGTGTTCTGACAGGTTCCCTCACGACTCGTCAGTGGCACACGTTCGCCGTGTGCCACTGACCAAGTATTTCCAGGAGAAACCCCTTGGCCGTCATCACGTATCGGCAGGCGCTGCACGACACGCTGCGCGAGGAAATGCTCGTCGACGAGGACGTGTTCCTCATCGGCGAGGAGATCGGAGTCTTCGAGGGCTCCTACAAGATCACCGCCGGCTTGCTCGACGAGTTCGGGGAGAAACGGGTCCGCGACACCCCGATCGCCGAGGAGGGCTTCGTCGGTGCGGCGGTCGGGGCCGCGATGTTGGGACTGCGCCCGGTCGCCGAGCTCATGACGATCAACTTCTCGTTGATCGCGCTGGACCAGATCGTCAACCACGCGGCCAAGATCTACGGCATGTTCGGCGGCCAGTGCAGCGTGCCGATGGTCATGCGCACGCCCGGTGGTGGCGGCCAGCAGCTCGGTGCCACCCACTCGCAGAACATCGAGCTGTACTACGCGTTCGTCCCCGGCCTCAAGGTCGTGGCCCCCAGTACCCCGGCCGACGCCAGGTCGCTGTTGCTGGCTTCCATCCGCGACAACGACCCGGTGCTGTTCCTGGAGAACCTCTCCCTCTACAACACCAAGGGCGAGGTTCCGGAGCAGGCCGAGCAGGTCGAGATCGGCAAGGCGGCCGTGACCAGGCCCGGCAGTGACGTCACCATCATCGGCTACTCCAGGATGGCCACCGTGGCTCAGCAGGTGGCCGAGAAGCTGGCCGACGAGGAGGGCATCTCCGCCGAGGTGGTCGACCTGCGCAGCCTGCGCCCGTTGGACCGTGACACCCTCGTACAGTCGGTGCGCAAGACCGGGTGTGCCGTGATCGCCGAGGACGACTGGCTGACCTACGGCATCGGCGCCGAGGTCGCGGCCTCGCTGTCCGACGGTGCCTTCGACTACCTGGACGTCCCCGTGCGCCGGGTCGCCGCTGCCGAGGTGCCGCTGCCGTACGCCAAACCACTCGAGCGTGCGGCGCTGCCCTCCGCCGACTCCCTGACCACCGCCGTGCGTGAGACTCTCGACGCCGTCGGCCGCCGCCGCTGATCCCTGCTTTTCGCGCGAGGAAGATCCATGACAGAAATCCAGATGCCGCGCCTGTCCGACACGATGGAGGAGGGCGTGATCGCGGCCTGGCGCAAACAGGTCGGCGACACCATCAGCCGTGGTGACGTGGTGGCCGACATCGAGACCGACAAGGCCATCATGGAGCTGGAGTCCTACGACGACGGTGTCCTGGAGAAGGTGCTCATCGGCGAGGGCGAGACCGTGCCGATCGGGACCCCGATCGGGTTGATGGGCGACGGTTCCGGTGCTGCCGCCGAGGCCGGAGCACAGACGTCGGCCCAGCCGACCGCTCCCGCCGAGCAGCCGGCCGCATCCACCGAGCAGCCGGCTGCCGAGCAGGAGTCGGCTCGGGAATCCGCTCCCGCCGTCGAGCAGCAGGAGGACGGGGGCCGACGCCCCAAGTCGTCCCCGCTGGCCCGGGCCGTGGCCAAGGAGCAGGGCGTCGACCTGTCGACGGTGACCGGCACCGGACCCGGTGGGCGGATCATCCGTGCCGACATCGAGGCGGCGGCTTCGGTGGCTCCGGCCGAGCCCGCAGAGCAGGCCACGGCGGCTCCGGAGACCCCCGCTCCGGCCGTGTCCGAGGCAGTGGGGACCTCGAACGAGGACGTCGAGGAGATCCCGCTCAACAACATCCGCAAGGTGACCGCCAAGCGCCTGACCGAGAGCAAGCAGCAGGCCCCGCACATCTACCTGACCAGCGCGATCGACGTGACCGATCTCGTGGCTTTTCGGGCCGATCTCAACGAGCGGTTGCAGGCCGCGGGCGGCCCGAAGGTCAGCGTCAACGACCTGGTGGTCAAGGCGGTGGCGACCGCGCTGCGGGCCAACCCCTCGGTCAACGTCTCCTTCGACGGTGACAAGCTGCTGCAGCACAAGCGGATTCACCTCGGGGTCGCGGTGGCCACCGACTCGGGCCTCATGGTGCCGGTGGTGGCAGACGCGGACCGCAAGAGCGTTTCGGAGATCGCGGCCGACGGTCGGGACAAGGCCGAGCGGGCTCGTGAGCGCAAGCTCAAGCCGGACGAGATGACCGGGAGCACCTTCAGCGTGTCGAACCTGGGCATGTTCGGCATCGAGGAGTTCACCGCTGTGATCAACCCGCCGGAAGCCGGGATCCTCGCGGTTGGTGCGACCAGGGACGAGGTGCAGGTGCGCGACGGCGAGTTCGTGGCGCGCAAGATGCTGCGGGTGACGTTGTCGGCCGACCACCGCGCCGTGGACGGTGCCGTCGGTGCCCAGTTCCTTCAGCAGCTCACCTCGTTGCTGGAGGACCCGCTGCGCATCATCGCCTGACCGGGGTGGGGTTGGGCGGTTCCCGCGAAAACCGCCCAACCCCGTCCGATCGGCTCAGCTCAGCGCCTTCGCCAGCATCGGGGCGATCCTGTCCAGGACGAAGGGGATGCTCGACACGGTCGACGAGCCCAGCGCCATCGTCAGGTCGTAGTCGTCCAGCAGCACGAGACCACCGCGCTTGGCCGCGGGCAGGTTGTTGAGGAGCGGATCGTTGCGCACGGCTTGGACGTCGGTCGGCTTGGCCGTGGTGACGAGGACGACATCGGCGTCCAGCATTCCCACGTTCTCCTTGCTGACCTTGACGTTGAACTCCTCGCCGTTACCGAGCTCGCGAATCGACGGGGACAACCGCAGGCCGAGCTGCTCCAGCAGGTGCGTGCGGGCGTCCTGAGCGGTGTAGGCGGCGTAGGTGCCCTTCGAGTCGGTGCGCACCGTGACGTGGGTGCGACCTTCGAACACCGGGTTCTCCCGGCGGGTTCGCTCGATCTTGCCCTGGGTGTCGGCGATGAGCTTGGCGGTCTCCTCGGGCTTGCCCAGCGCCTTGCCGATGGTCTCGGCCTGCTGCCGCCAGGCCACGCCGTAGTCGATCGAGTTCGGCGGCTGTGCCACCACCGGTGCGAACTTGCCCAGGCGGTTGTACATCTCCGAGGTGAGCGCGCTCTGCACGGCCGTGATGGCCTGCGGAGCTAGCGCGACGACGGACTCGGCGGTGTAGTCGCTGCCGAACAGCTTCGGCCGCTTTCCCCGCAACATCTGCTCGACCCACGGGCCGACACCGCTGGACCACGGACCCCACTGGTAGAGCCCCTCCGGAACCACGCCCAGCGGCAGCGCCACGTCGTGGTCGGTGATGCCCAGAGTCACGATCCGCTGCGGGGCCGTCTCGATCGTGGAGCGGCCGTACTTGTTCGCGATCGTGACCGGGAAGCCCGGCGCGCTCCTGGCCTGGCTCTGCGGCGTTCCTCCGCCGGTGGCGCACGCGCTCAGGCCCGCGGCCGCCGCACCGGCCGCTCCGAGCAGCAGACCGCGGCGGCTCAGCTTCGACGTGCCCGCGGCGGGCACACCTGGACGAGAACTCATCGACACATCCTTCGGTCGGCACCTGAACGATTTTCGTCAAGTAAGCCTAACCTAAATGTGTGGAAGTGTGCCCGGTTTTACGGGGAGGGGGTAACCTCGTAAGTACGTACCTGGTCACGTCCGGTGAGGCGTGCGGGGGGCGTACACGATTCGCACGGGAGTGGCGATGAGTGACGACGACGTGTTCAGCCGCCGCTGGGTCTTCACCGAGGACGAGCTGCTCAGGATGCTCTGGCGCTGTCACGGTGGCGAGAATCCCGATGTGGTGCTCCTGGAGCTGCACGCCCATCACCACAACGAGCGACGTCGACCACCGCCGCTGACTCGGCACGCCTCGCGAGGCACGCCGCGCACCACCAGGCACGTCCGTCGCGGGGACGATTCGAGGCGGTGATCCGCACGGGTGCGACCGTGTCGGATACGGTCCGTCGGGAAGACGACGGCTCACCATCGGGGAGAACACCCGCCATGCACGAATTCGCCGCCGGTGCTCGCGCGTTGGGCGCCGGGTTCGGGGTCATCCTGCGTTCCCCGAAGTTGTTGGCGCTCGGAGCCCTACCGGCGTTGATCAGTGCAGTGCTGTACCTGGCCGCGATCGGCGGGCTGACCTACTTCAGCGGTGATGTGGCGAGTTGGATGACGCCCTTCGCCGACGACTGGACGAGCTTCTGGCGCGGTGGGATGCGGATCGTGCTGGCCGTGGCGCTCGTCGCGGTGGCGGTACTGGTGGCATCGCTGTCGTTCGTCGTGGTGACGCTGCTCATCGGAGGCCCCTTCTACGAGCACATCGCCGAGATCGCCGAGCGGCGGATCGGGCTCGACAGCAGTGATGACGGAGCGGGCCCGCTGCGCTCGCTGCTGCGTGGGCTGGGCGACGCGGTCAAGCTCGTGTCCGTCGCCCTGTCCGGCGCGGCCGTGCTGTTCTGCCTCGGCTTCGTGCCGATCGTGGGGCAGATCGCGGCCCCGATCCTGGGGGTGCTGTTCGGTGCCTGGATCATCAGTCTGGAAATGGTGGGCCTGGTCTTTCAGCGCCGTGGCCGGGGGATGCGTCAACGGCACCGCGTCCTGCGCGGTGAGCGAGCCACCGTACTCGGGTTCGGTGTGCCGACCTACCTGCTGTGCCTGGTACCGGTGCTCCAGCTGGTGGTGATTCCCTCGGCCGTCGTCGGTGGCACGATGCTGGCGCACCGGCTGCTCGGCCCCGCTCGTTCGGTGCCGGCCGAATCCGCCCCGACGCCCTAGGAGCGGCCTCGAGGAGTCAGCCGGTCTCGCCCGTGCGAAGCTTGTGGGCGACCGTGCTCAGTCCTTCGGACAGCGTCGTGAGTTGCTCCGCGCTGAGCTGGTCGATGAGCGACGACCGAACCAGGTTGACGTGGTCCGGTGCGGCCTCGCGGAGTTTTCGGCGGCCGTGATCGGTGAGCACGGCGTGGACTCCGCGCTCGTCGCTCGGGCAGGTGCGTCGGTGGACCAGTCCGGCCTTTTCGAGTCGACCGATCTGGTAGGTCAGTCCGCTCTTGGAGGTCACCACCTTCTCGGCCAGCTCGGTCATGCGCAGCTCGCCTTCCGGTGCGTCGGACAGTCGCACCAGGATCTCGTACTGCGGGTGGGAGAGCCCGGCCTGATCGCGTAGTTGCTGCTCCACGCGGCGTTCCACCAGATGACTCGCTTCGAGGAAGGCCGTCCAGGCCGCCATCTCCTGTTGATTCAGCCACTGCGATTCCGTCACACCACCATCCTAGAGATTGTTCAACTTGGAACCACTCGGTACGCTCGGTATAGTTCGAATTCGAACTAATCGACCGTCGCTGAAGGGAAACAACCACCGATGCCACAGCCGACACAGTGGGCCCGTGATCTCGCGCTCCTGCTGGCCAGGATCGCCGTGGGGATCGTGTTCATCGCCCACGGTCTCCAGAAGTTCCTGCAATGGGGTATCGGCGGCACCGCCGGCTCGTTCGAGGGCATGGGCATCCCCCTGCCCGGCGCTTCGGCCTGGGCCGCCGCGTTGATCGAGACGCTCGGCGGGGTGGCCCTGCTGGTGGGACTGGCACTCCCGGTCGCGGGCGTGCTGCTCGCGTTGAACATGCTCGGGGCGCTGTTCCTGGTGCACTTCGGCCAGGGATTCTTCGCCTCCGGCAACGGAATCGAGTACGTGCTCGTGCTCGCGGTGACCGCGCTGGCGCTCGGTTTCAACGGTGGTGGATACGCGCTCGACCGGGCCTTCACCACCGGACGTGGCAGGGACTGAGAGCCCGGAACACTTCCGGTCCCGGACGGGCACGGCCCCTGCCCGTCCGGGACTTCCGTGGGACCCGCCGTGCACGCGCCCGGCCTACGAGCACCGCGTTGCCGGCGAGTTCCGCACAGCGCCGTTCGTCCGGTCAGGGTGCCGACCGAGCGCTCCGCGGGTATGCCTGAGCAATGGCCAAGCGCGCGACCGCCGCCCCCGAGCCGATCACCGCGGAACCTCCGGTGCGGCCGCGGCCCGCTCCGCTCGGGGTGGCTCTCAACGACGTGACGTTCCTGCACTGGCCGATCGATCCGGCGCGAGTCGGCCCGCTGCTCCCACCGGGCACCGAGCCCGACACCTACGACGGGGAGACCTACATCGGGCTGGTCGCGTTCCGGATGCGCTCCTACGGCGAGTTCCTGGAGACCAACGTCCGGGTCTACTCGGTCGACGAGAACGGCCGTCGCGGCATCGTCTTCCTGAGCATGGAGTGCGACCGCCTGCCCTGGGTGCTGGCCGCCCGGGCCGGAGGGCTGCCCTACGCCTGGTCGCGGATGAGCCTGGTCCGCGACGTCCACCGGCTGACCTACACCAGCCTCCGGCACCGGCCGGGACCGTCCACCCGCGGGAATCGAATCCGGATCCGGGTCGGGTCACCGATCGAGCCCACACCGTTCGAGCACTTCCTCACCGCCCGCTGGCGGCTGCACCTGCGCGTGCTCGACCGCACCGTCACCGCACCGCTGTTCCACGACCGCTGGCCGCTGCACGCGGCCGAGCTGCTCGATCTGGATGACCAGCTCGTCACCGCGACCGGGCTACCCGCTCCCACCGACGCGCCGGCCAGCGTGCTCTACGCTCCGTCCGTGCACGGCCGGTTCGGCGTGGCGAGGCCGGTTCGTGGAGTTGGATGAGGACAGGCCGCCACCGCGGCCGCGTTCTCGGCCTCACGGGCGCCGAGCTCCTAGGATCCGAGGTGTGACCGACAAGCGCCCCACCAGCGAGCCCGTCCCGCCCGACACGTCCTACCTGCGTTCGATGACCGAGGCCACCGAACGCGCCGTGGCCGGCAGCCGAGCCCCGCGTTCGTCGTCGACGGGGGCCGGAGAACAGCTGTGCCGCGATGTCGAGCAGCAGCTGGACTCGTGTGCCGAGGATCTCGTGGCGCTGAGTCGCGACGTGCACGCCCATCCCGAGGAGGGGTTCGCCGAGCACGGCTCGGTCGAACGGGTCGCGACCGTGCTGCGGCGATACGGGCATCTCCCGCGGGTCGGTGTCGGTGGGCTGGACACGGCGCTGCGCGCGGAGTCCGGAGCAGGAGCTCCGCACGTGGCGGTGCTCGCCGAGTACGACGCCCTGCCCGGCATCGGCCACGGCTGTGGTCACAACGTCATTTGTGCGAGCGCGGTGGGCGCTTTCCTGGCGGCGGCATCGGCGACGACCACCACGGGCGGCAGGGTCAGTCTCGTGGGCACCCCCGCGGAAGAGGGGGGAGGCGGCAAGGAGTTGCTGGCCAGGCGGGGCGTCTTCGACGACGTCGACGCCGTGGTGATGCTGCACCCCTTCTCGCACGACATCGCCGCGCATCCCTTCCTGGGACGTCGCCAGCTCGAAGTGGTCTTTCACGGGGTGGCCGCACACGCCTCGGCCCAGCCGTTCATGGGGCGCAACGCCCTGGACGCGGTGGTCGCCACCTATCAGGGGGTCGCCGCGCTCCGCCAGCACATCCCGCCCACCGACCGGGTCCACGGGATCATCACCGACGGAGGAAAGCGACCGAACGTCGTACCCGAGCGTGCTTCGGCGCTGTTCTACCTGCGTTCGGCCGAGACCGGGCCCCTGCAGGACCTGACTCGGCGGCTGGAGGCGATCGCCCAGGGCGCGGCGGAGATGACCGGGTGCGGTGTGGAACTGCTGTGGGACTCACAACCGGGATACCTGCCGATCCGGCACAACGAGGCATTGGCGGGTCGGTGGGCGCAGCACCAGGCGCGGCGAGGACGCACGTCGCTGCCGCGTGGTGTGGTCCCCGAGTACGTCACGGGCTCCACCGACCTCGGCAACCTCAGTCATCGGGTACCCGCGATGCACCCGATGATCGCGCTGGAGGGGGAGAGCCTGTCCCTGCACACCGCGGAGTTCGCCACGGCCGCCGGTGCGACCACTGGTGACCGGGCTGTTCTCGACGGTGCGGCGGGGCTGGCCCTGACCGCGGTGGACTACCTCGCCGACGCCGAGCTGCGCCGCGCGGTCACCGAGGAGTTCGAGGCCGCGGGCGGCGCGGTGGACGTCGCCTCCTTCTTCGACTGAACCCGGTGCTCCGGGACGATCGCGCGGGATCGGTTCCCGCTGTGTCGGACATCTGTGGGACTCGCCATGCACACACGTCCGGGGGAACCCGCCGTGGCATCCTGACTTCGCAACCTCCGCCCCCCGCAGCAACGGTGTGTCTTTCGTGAATCGACTCGCGTGGCAGGTGAGCCTGCCACTGCTCGGCTCCGTGTCCGTGCTCGCCCTGGCCGTAGCCGCCGCGGCGCTGGTGCTGGTCTCCTCCGGCAGATCGTGGCGGCTGCTGCGTACCGTCGTGACCATCGCTCACGAGGGGGGCCACGCCGTGGTCGCGTTGTTGAGCGGTCGCAAGCTCAACGGCATCCGGCTGCATTCCGACACCTCCGGCCTCACGGTCTCGACCGGCCGTGCGAGTGGCCCCGGCATGGTGTTCACCCTGTTCGCCGGCTATCCGGCCGTGTCGCTGCTCGGACTCGCCGGAGCCTGGCTGGTGACCACCGACAGGGTTCGGCTGATGCTCTGGATCGCCGTCGGGCTGCTGGTGCTCATGCTGCTCGCCCTGCGCAACGTCTACGGCATCGTGTCGGTGATCGTCACCGGTGGACTGGTGTTCGCGATCTCCTGGTTCGCCACGCCGGCCGTGCAGGCACTGAGCTGCGGGTTGATGAGCTGGTTCCTGCTGTTCGGCGGGATCCGGCCGATCACGGAGCTGTCCTCGAAGCGGCGGCGTGGCCGTGCCCAGGATTCCGACGCCGACCAGCTCGCCAGGTTGGCGCGGGTTCCCGCGCCGCTGTGGTTGCTGCTCTGGCTCGCCATCGGTCTCGGCTGTCTGTTGTTCGGCGGTCACTGGCTGCTCGTCCGGCCCTGAGAGGCGGCGCTCGGGAGTGTCGACCGCGTGGTTGCTCGCCGACCTCGGATGGACCAATATCGCGTCGTGACGATGACATCCGCTGCTTCCGGCGGCACGTTCGCCCTGACCCCCTCCACGACCGTCAACCGCATCGGTTTCGGTGCCATGCAACTGGCCGGACCGGGCGTGTTCGGTCCACCCACGGACCGTTCGCGGGCATCGCGGGTACTGCGGAGAGCCGTGGAGCTGGGGATCGATCACGTCGACACCAGCGACTTCTACGGGCCGTGGGTGGTCAACGAGCTGATCGCCGAAGCGTTGTACCCCTACGACGAGAACCTGGTGATCGCGACCAAGATCGGTGCCTACCGCGACCACCAGGGCGGTTGGCTTCCGCTGACCCATCCCGAGGCGCTGAAGGCCCAGGTGCACGACAACCTGCGGCGACTCCGGAGGGAGTCGCTGGACCTGGTCTACCTGCGTTTCATGGGCTCGGAGACGGGAGACGTGCTCGCCGAACGACTCGGTGCCCTCGTCGAGCTGCGCGAGGCGGGACTGATCCGCTCCATCGGTCTGTCGCACGTCTCGCCGGAGCAGTTCGAGCAGGCTCGTTCGATCACCGAGATCGCGGCCGTGCAGAACCTGTACAACCTGGTGAACAGATCGGCGGCCGAACTGCTGGACAGGACTGCCGAGCTCGGCATCGCCTTCGTTCCGTTCTTCCCGCTGGGATCCGGTTTCACCAGCAGCCGCGCACGTGAGGACCGGACGCTGCGGCGAGTGGCCGAGCAGCACGGTGTTTCCCAGAGCCGGATATCGCTGGCGTGGCTGCTGCGGCGCTCCGCCAATATCCTGGTGATTCCGGGCACGTCCACCCCGGAGCATCTGGAGGACAACACCGCGGCCGGTCAGGTGGAGCTGAGCGAGGCGGAGGCCGACGAGCTCACCGGGTTGGTCGCCGAAGGACGGACGCTGGAGGCGGTGGAGTAACGGTGCCGCCGTCGAATTCGATCAACCATTCGGAAGGTACGTCCGGGACGTCGTGATCCGCCGATCCCTCGGTTACGGCCGGTGGTCTTAGCGGTACACAGTGGAATCAGGACGGGGCGTGTATCGCTGTGAACGGTCCGCGGGATTCGTTCGGCGTGGTGCGGAAGGAGCCGATGGCGCGGGAGGGGACGACTCCAGGGGGCGGCACGGCGCTGGTGAGGGCCACCGGCGAACGCAGGACGTGGGACGGTGCGATGACGTTCGGTGATTCGGGCTGTGAGTCGGTGATCGCTCGGCGCGGCGACGCGGTGATGCCGGAACGCGGGCGGTGCCGGCGTGAGGAACTCGTGCGGCAGTGGGTGGCCGAACTCGGTGCTCTCGATCGGGCGCTCCCCGCCGGTTCGAGCGTCGAGAGCCGGGTTCGGGACCTGGTGGATCTCGTCGCCACCGCGTTGGAGGGGCCATCCGGCATCGACGGAGTCGGGCGCACGGTGGGCGGTCGACTGGCCGCGATGCGCGTCCCCGGCGACGAGGTCCTCACGCGCAGTCTGGAGCTCCTGCGGCGGAACCTGGTTTCCGGCGCGGAAAACGAGGTCTCCTCGCGAATCCCGACCCTGTTGACCGCGATCACCGCCGGATACGTGGGCGCCGACCACGAGAACACGGTCACGCAGCAGGAGGCGGTCAAACGAGCGTTGCTGCGTTCCAAGCTCCGCGCCGAGCGGGATCTCTGGGCCAGCGAGGCCCGCTTCCGGCGGGTGTTCACCACCTCCCCGGCGGGAATGGCGATCAGCGACCTGCACGGCGGGTTCGTCGAGGTCAACCCGGCGCTGGTGGACATGCTCGGTTACTCCGAGCAGGAGCTGTGCGGCATGACCGTCCACGAGTTGTTCCTTCCGGACGCGGCCGAGGAGCTGACCGCGGCCTACACCGCGGTCGCCGAGGGCAGCAGGCAGTGCTTGCGCGAACGGTGTGACCTGATCCGTGCCGACGGCGAGCGAGCCTGGGCCTACCTGGTGGTGTCGCTGCTGCGGGACGCCGACGACGCGCCGTCCCGGATCGTGACGATGGTCGAGGACCTGCGCGAGCTGAGTTCGTTGCAGACGTACGTGCACGACCAGTCGCTCTACGACGGCATGACCGGGCTGGCCAACCGGGAGTGCTTCCGGAGTCGTGTGGAGCGGACCCTGGCTCGGTCTCCCGCCGGGGCCGTGATCACGCTCTACCAGCTGGGACTGGAAGCCTTCGAGCACATCAACAACGGTCTCGGTCGCGAGGTCGGTGACACCGTCCTCAGGGAGGTGGCGCACCGGCTGGAGGGCCTCATCCAGGGTGAGGCAGGGGTGGTCGCCCGCATCAGCGGCACCGAGTTCGCCATCCTGCTCGAACAGGGCGACCGGACCCCCGGCGTCGCCTCGTTCGCCACCCGGATCAACGAGGAACTGGCCGAGCCGATCTACGTCGGTGACGGCGGGGTCGCCACCTCGGTCGGCATCGGTGTCGTCCAGCGCACCGCGGCCGAGGCCGACCCCGACGACATGATCCGGGGTGCCGACGTCGCGCTGCGTCGCGCCGAGGCGACGGGCAGGCGGCAGTGGGCGTTGTTCGACCCGGATCGCGCGCCGTACGAGCGCGAGGAGGCCAAACTGGTGGCCGTGATGCCGGGTGCGTTGGAACTCGGCGAGTTCGAGGTGGTCTACCAGCCGCTGGTCTCCCTCGACGGTGGTCGGACGTCGGCCGTGGAGGTGCAGGTGCGGTGGCGACCGGACGGGCACGAACAGCTCGACCACGAGCAGTGCCTGCGGCTGGCCGAACGTTCCGGGGTCACGCTGTCGCTGCGGGACTGGATGCTGCGTACCGCGTGGGAGCAGCTGGCCGAATGGCACCGTGCCGGTCATCGGCCGTGGCTGGTGGCCGAACTCGGCCCGAACCAGGTACGGGATCCCGATCTCGTCGGCAGGCTTCGCGAGATCCTCGACGGCGGCACGCTCGACCAGCACTGGCTGCGGGTGGGTGTCCCGATGACCGCGCTGATGGACGAATCCGAGGAAGCGCGGGACAACGTGGACACTCTTTCCGAAATGGCCGTGCGAACCACCCTGCACGGTTTCCGGGGCTCTCCCGAGGAACTGCGCATGCTGCTGAACCTGTCCGCGTGCGAGGTTCGCCTCGCTCCGGAGCTGGTGCGGATGGTGCATGAAAGCGACTCGGAGAACTCGCCCGAGGTCCGGGCCGTCACGGGCACGGTGCCGCTGGTGCGGGACTGCGGTGTCCCGATCGCAGTGTCCGACCTCGACTCCGCGGAACAGGCCGACCGGTGGCGCTCGATGGGCTGTGAGACCGGCGCGGGAGCGTTCTACGGCGCACCGATGCCCGCCGAGGAGATGACACGACTGCTGGGTCGTGGCTGAGCTCTCAGCCCAGGTGCCGGTGCAGGAACTCGAGCGTGCGCTCCCAGGCGAGGTCGGCCGACTCCTCGTCGTAGCTGGAGGGGTTGCGATCGTTGAAGAAGGCGTGTCCGGCCGGGTAGTAGTGCATCGTGGGAGTGACCCGCGAATCGGCCGCGATCTTGGACTTGGTCTCTTCGACCGCCTCGACGCCGATCGTGTGGTCCCGCTCGCCGTAGTGGCCGAGTACCGGAGCGGTCAGTCCGGAGAAGTCGGTTTCCGCGGGGGAGGGGAGACCGTAGAAGGGGAGGGCGGCACCCACTCTGGAACCCTGCTGCGCGGCCAGGACCAACACGAACATTCCTCCCATGCAGAATCCCACCGTGCCCACCGAGGAGCTGGTGACGGACTCGTGGGCCAGCAGGTGGTCCACCGCTCCGGAGAGGTCGCGGGTGGCCTGCTCGACGGGAAGTTCCTGCATCATCCGTGCGGCCTGCTGCGGGTCGTGCGTGGTCCTGCCGCCGTAGAGATCGGGGGCGAGAGCGACGAAACCGGCGGCGGCGAAGCGGTCGGTGACGTCGACGACGTGATCGGTCAGTCCCCACCACTCCTGGACCACGACCAGACCCGGCCCCCGCCCGGAGTCGGGGAGCGCGAGGTAGCCGTGTGCCGTCGTGCCGTTGCTCGGGAAACTGACGTTCTGGTGCGGGTTGGAGGGTTCCGCCATGCCGTGCCTCCGAGAAACCAGACGTGTCGTCGTCGCTACTTTACGCGACCGTTCTCCGGTTCGCGGACGTAAAGCGCATCAGGACGAGGTGGCGGTCCACGAAGGCCCGAGTCATCGCCGGTGCTTGCCCGGTGAACGCGTCGTCGTGGCGGCGTGAGTGCCACAACGACGCGTTCACGGCATGGGCGGGACTCGTCCGTCAGTAGACGGGCTGGGTCTGCGGGTTGAACTCCTTGAACTTGACCTTCTCCGCGCTGTCGGTGCGCGGATCGTCGATCTCGATGACGTCCAGGCCGCGCTGGATGCCGCTGGAGTAGATGTAGCCGTTGTAGTAGTACGCCGACCAGGAACCGGCGAGCTTCAGCTCGCTCTCGTCGAAGGGCGTCCGGTCGAAGTGGGCGATCTCGGTCGGGTTCGCCGAATCGGTGAAGTCCCAGACCGACACGCCGCCCTGGTACCACGCCTGCACCATGATGTCGCGGCCTTCGACCGGGATCAGCGAGCCGTTGTGGGCCACGCAGTTCTCGGTGTCGGCCTGGTGCCGGGGAATCTTGTAGTAACTGCGGAACTTCAGCGTCCGGTCGTCGCCGGTGCCCACGATGTCGTAGACGCCGTCGGCGCCCCGCTTCGGACCGACCCGGCTGTTGCACGTGGCGGCGGCGCCCCCACCGAGCTCGTCGGTGAACACGACCTTCGTGCCGTCGTTGTTGAAGGTGGCCGAGTGCCAGAAGGCGAAGTTCTCGTCGTCGCGGACGCGCTCGATGACACGGGGGCTCCCCCGGTCGGAGATGTCGAGCAGGATGCCGTCACCCATGCACGCCCCGGCAGCCAGGTCCTTGGACGGGAACACGGTGATGTCGTGGCAGCCGTTCGTGGCCGAAGTACCTTCCGAACCGGGGTTGCCACCTTCGGGGAACAGCACCGGCGCGTCGATCATCTCCGGTGCGGCCGGGTTCGCGAACGGCACCTTCACGATCGAGATCTTGTCGTGCGGCGGCTTGCAGTTCGGGAACTCCGCGGCCGGACCGTAGGAGGAGATGTAGAGGTAGGCGGCCTTGCCGGCCTTGTCCGGCACCAGCGTGTGGGTGTGCGAACCGCAGGAGGTGGGTATGGCCGAGACGTAGCGCGGCTTGCGCGGGTTGCTGACGTCGAAGACCTTCATGCCCTCCCAGGAGTTCGGGTCGGCGCTGGTGGTCGACTCGCTCTGGCAGGTGTCGTTCGTGCGCGGGTAGTCGGTCGAGACGAACAGCAGGTTGCCGGAGATCGAGACGTCACCCTGGCCACCGGGGCAGAACACCTGACTGACGACACGCGGCTTACGTGGGTTGGCGATGTCGTAGACGACGATTCCCTCGTAGTTGCCCACGAAGGCGTAGTGCTTCTGGAAGGCGATGTCGGTGCCCTTGGCTTCCAAGGTGTCGAAGGGCGGCTGCTTGGGCACGTTGGCGACGTGCTCGATGTTGTCGCTGGCGATGACCTCGTCGTTTTGTTGGCTACCGGCCATCGCCGCGGAGCTGTCCTCCGGCTGGTTCGCCGGTGGGGTCGCCGCCGACGGGGCGGCGAACAACAGACCCGCGACCAGTGGCATGACGCCGAACAGAACACCGGCTGCTCGGCTGCGTCTGCTGCCGGTACCGGGACGTAGTCGTCGAGTGGAGCTCAAGACCACCACACTCCAGAGGTCGAAGTCGGCCGGCACGGGCCCGTCGGGCTCGTGCCGGAGTGTCGGTTCCGGTCAGTATGTGGGCATTCCACCACTCGACCAATACTCCTTGTGGAGGTTTTTTCCCGGATGGATCCGTGCCAGGATCGCGCCTTGCCCCGAAAGCGCCGTTCACACCGAAGAGGACCGATGTCGCGTTTCCGAGCGAGCCGTGCCGTGCCGGGCGTGGTCGTGGCACTGGCGATGGTGCTGGTGGGGAGTTGTACGGCCACGCGTGATTCCGGGCGGGCCGAAAGCGGGTCGGCCCCGGTGGTGCTGCCCGGTGCTCCGGGGGACCGTCCTCGGGCGGCCTCCTCGTCGGAGATCGCCGAGCTCGGAGACGGGAAGAGCGAACCGTCGCGGGCCGAGCGCCGCTACGTCCGGATGATGATCCCGCACCACCGGCAGGCTCTGACGATGACGGACATGGCTCCGGAACGCGCGAAGCATCCGCGGGTGCGCGGCCTCGCCGGACGCATCGGGGGAGCACAACGAGCCGAGATCGGCATGATGCGGGGATGGCTGAAGCGCAGCGGTCTGCGGTCGAAGCCCGATCAGTCCGTCGACGAGCAGCACCGGCGCATGATGGGGATGGCCACCGAGGAACAGCTCGCACGGCTGGAAGCGTCCTCGGGAACCGAGTTCGACCGGCTGTTTCTGCGGCTGATGACCAGGCACCACGAGGGCGCGGTGACCATGGCGGTCGATCTTCTCGAGAAGGGGACCGGTCCGCAGGTGCGCTCCATGGCCAAGGACGTGATGGCGACCCAGCGCGACGAGATCGCGGTGATGGAGGACCTGCTCACCGAGATCGGGTGATCCGGTGCCGCTGTGGTCCGGCGGAGCCGGGGCCGATCGGCGGGACTTCTACCGAGCCGGGAGGGCTACTGCTTCCGGGACCGCAGCGCCCGCACGGCCCAGCTCGCGACGAAGGCCGCCTCCACAACGAGCGAGGCGATGCCGAGGGGCTCGAGGAACTCGCTGCGCTCCTCGGCGGGCAACCCGGGCAGACCGGCCGTGCGGCTGACGACGTAAGCGGCGAAGGTCACCGCCGCGATCAGCGCCCCGAGCGACCACGCCTCGATCCGGTCCCGCGCGAGCCCCACGGCCACGACCACCGCACCCACCGCGTTGGCCACGAACAGCGCTCCGAGATAGGTGGCGAACTCGAAGTACTCGGGTGCCTCGTAGGCGTGTATACCGCCCATGACGAGGATGAGAACCAGACCTGTGGTGCGCATGGATGTCAGCGTAAGGGACTGCGTTCGTTCGGGAAGGCCGAAACGGTTCGAGCTCCGCTTCGGTCGCGGAGGGTGCGCGGGCTGCGGTCGGCGTTCACCGGCGGCGCCGCGGTCGTGAGGACCCGAACTACCCGCCGGCCCGGTCCACGGACTCGTTGATGCTGCGGGCGAGCCGGAGATCCAGTTCGGTGACGGCGCCGAGGGAGCGCGTCCGGAGCGTGAATCGGATCCCGTCGTCGGTCTGCTCGATCTCAGCGGGATGGTTCAGCTCGGCCTGGGCCCGTTCGACGGCGTTGAAGAGCGGCTCGACCCGGTGGGAGGGCAGGCTGACCGTCCGGGTGAGTCGGTGGGTGTCACCGGACCACCCAGGTATGTCCCGGAGGCCCCGGTCCAGCTCGTCGGGCTCCAGCGGACGCGGTTGTTCGGGGACGGCCGCGGCCTCCTGGAGCTGGGCCTCGTGCGTCGGGGAGACGGACATCGAGACCAGCTCGGCGGGCAGTCGCCGTCGCAGCGAGTCGTCCAGCGTCGGGTCGGACTCGGCGACTTCGGGAAGTACGACCTGGGTCAGGTAGCGCGCTTGCTCGGCCGAGCGGCCGGTGCGCCGTGCCACCTCGTCGACCAGGTGTGCGGGTTCGCACCGGTCGGTTTCCGCGACGTCCCACTGGACCAGGTCACGTTCCTGCTCCGGCAGGGCCGCCGCGAGCCGCCTGCGCTCGGAGTCGTCGAGGCAGCGGGCCACGGTTTCGATCACGTGCGAGGTGACCGACTGGATCTCGTCGGGATCGCTGAGGCCCGACCGAGTCCGGATGCGCTCGATCAGATCCTGGTGCCGAATCATGAATCTCTCCCGGCGATGACCGCGCTGTACTCGTACGCGGTGAATACCCGCGGACGACGGGGCCGAATCATCGGCCTTGGTCGTGAGCCGCTTCAGCTCCGCTCGTGGAAGGCCCGCAACAGGCGGTCGGCGGCCAGCCCGGCCGTCAGCTCCCCGTCCCGGACCTGGCGCTGCACCTCGCCGAGCGCGTCTCGCACGGCGGGATGGCCGACGAAGTCGGCCATGAGCTGATCGCGGACCAGGGACCAGGTCCAGTCGACCCGTTGACTGCTGCGCCGTTCGGCCAGCTCCCCGGTCTCGCTCAGCGTCGTGCGATGCTGCCGGATCCGGTCCCACACGTCCTCCAGGCCGAGCCTGTTCAGCCCGCTGCAGGTCAGCACGGGAGGTTTCCAGGAGGCATCGGAGGGGGTGAGCAGTCGCAGGGCGCTGCGCAGTTCCCTGGCCGCCTTGCGCGCCTCCTGCTCGTACGGAGGATCGGCCTTGTTGACCGCGACCAGATCGGCCAGCTCCAGCACGCCCTTCTTGATGCCCTGCAACTGGTCGCCGGTGCGGGCCAGGCTCAACAGCAGGAAGCAGTCCACCATGCCGGCCACGGTGATCTCGGACTGCCCGACGCCCACGGTCTCCACGAGCACGACGTCGAAACCGGCCGCCTCCATGAGCACGATGGTCTCGCGGGTGGCCCGGGCCACGCCGCCGAGCGTTCCGGCGGTCGGCGAGGGACGCACGAACGCCGCGGGGTCGGCGGCCAGCGTGGCCATCCGGGTCTTGTCACCGAGGATGCTGCCGCCGCTGCGGCTGGATGAGGGGTCCACGGCCAGCACCGCGACCCGATGACCCGCCGCTGTGAGCATCGTGCCCAGGGACTCGATGAACGTGGACTTGCCCACGCCGGGAACGCCGGTGATGCCGATCCGATGCGCGCCACCGGCGTGGGGCAGCAGCTCGGTCAACAGTTCCTGCGCCTTGCGCCGGTGGTCGGCGCGGCTGGACTCGACCAGCGTGATCGCCTGGGCGAGCGTGCTGCGCGAACCGCCCAGCACGCCCTTGGCGTAGGTGTCGACGTCGATGGTGCGGGGCATGTCGAGCTCAGACCTCGGTGTGGCCGAGCTGGGCGTGGAGCTGTTCGAGGAGTCCGGTGGCGGCCTCGGCGATGACGGTGCCGGGGCCGAAGACGGCCGCCGCCCCCGCCTCGTGCAGGGCTTCGTGGTCGGCGGCCGGGATGACACCGCCGACCACGATCACGATGTCGTCACGGCCGACGGCGGCCAGCTCGTCGCGGAGGTCGGGGACGAGCGTGAGGTGTCCGGCGGCGAGGCTGGAGACCCCGACGATGTGCACATCGGACTCGGCGGCCTGCTGGGCGACCTCGGCCGGTGTCTGGAACAGCGGTCCGATGTCGACGTCGAAGCCGAGATCGGCGAAGGCGGTGGCGATGACCTTCTGTCCCCGGTCGTGGCCGTCCTGGCCCATCTTGGCCACCAGCAGCCGGGGGCGGCGGCCCTCGGCGGATTCGAACTCGGTCACCAGCGTGCGGGCGTACTCGATGGCCTCGGACGGGCCGGACTCCTCGGCGTACACCCCCGAGATCGTACGGATCTGCCCGGAGTGACGGCCGAAGACCTTCTCCATCGCGTCGGAGATCTCCCCGACCGTGGCGTGTGCCCGGGCGGCGTCGACGGCCAGTGTCAGCAGGTTGTGGTCGAGGTCGTCGGGACGGTTGCCCTCGGTGACGGCCTCGGCGGCGGCGGTGAGCCTGCTCAGCGCGGCGGTGCACGCCTCGGTGTCGCGCTCGGCGCGCAGCCGCTGAAGCTTGTCGAGCTGTTCGGCCCGGACCGCGGAGTTGTCCACCTTGCGCACGTCGAGGCCGTCCGTCTCGGTCTCGGGTCGGTGGGTGTTGACGCCGACGACGGGCTGGTGCCCCGAGTCGATGCGGGCCTGGGTGCGTGCGGCGGCCTCCTCGATGCGCATCTTGGGGATGCCCGCGTCGATGGCGGCGGCCATGCCCCCGGCCTCCTCCACCTCGGTGATGTGGTCCCAGGCCCGCTCGGCGAGGTCCTGGGTGAGCCGCTCGATGTAGTGACTGCCCCCCCACGGGTCGATGACCCTGGTGGTGCCGGACTCCTGCTGCAACAGCAACTGCGTGTTGCGCGCGATCCGGGCCGAGAAGTCCGTGGGCAGTGCCAACGCCTCGTCGAGGGCGTTGGTGTGCAGCGACTGGGTGTGTCCCTGGGTGGCGGCCATGGCCTCCACGCAGGTGCGCATGACGTTGTTGAACGGGTCCTGGGCGGTCAGCGACCACCCGGAGGTCTGCGAGTGGGTGCGCAGCGACAGCGACTTCGGATCGGACGGCTCGAACCGGCCGACGAGCTTGGCCCACAGCAACCGGGCCGCGCGGAGCTTGGCGACCTCCATGCCGAAGTGCATCCCGATGCCCCAGAAGAACGACAGGCGCGGGGCGAAGGAGTCGATGTCCAGGCCCGCCTGGCGCCCGGCGCGCAGGTAGTCCAGGCCGTCGGCCAGGGTGTAGGCGAGTTCGAGGTCGGCGGTGGCCCCGGCCTCCTGAATGTGGTAGCCGGAGATGGAGATGGAGTTGAACTTCGGCATCCGCGTCGCGGTGTAGGCGAAGATGTCGGAGATGATGCGCATCGACGGCTGCGGCGGGTAGATGTAGGTGTTGCGGACCATGAACTCCTTGAGGATGTCGTTCTGAATGGTCCCGGCCAGTTTCTCCGGCGGTACGCCCTGTTCCTCGGCGGCGACGATGAACAGCGCCAGCACCGGCAGCACCGCGCCGTTCATCGTCATCGACACGCTCATGCGGTCCAGCGGGATACCGTCGAAGAGCTGGCGCATGTCCAGGATGGAGTCGATGGCCACCCCGGCCATGCCGACGTCGCCGCCCACTCGGGGGTGGTCGGAGTCGTAACCGCGGTGCGTGGCCAGGTCGAAGGCCACCGACAGGCCCTTCTGCCCGGCTTCGAGGTTGCGGCGGTAGAACGCGTTGGACTCGGTGGCGGTGGAGAAACCGGCGTACTGACGCACCGTCCACGGTTGGTTGACGTACATCGTCGAGTACGGCCCCCGCAGGTACGGCGCGATGCCCGGATAAGACAGCGGGAACCGCAGCCCCTCGGTGTCGGCGCCGGTGTAGAGCGGCTTGATGCCGATGCCCTCCGGGGCGTGGAACGTCAGGGCCTCGGGGCCGGAGCCGGTGGCGTCCTGGACGGCCTCGTCCCACTCGCCGGTGTCGTGCGCGGCCGGCTCGTCGAGGTCGATCTCGGCGAAGCTGGGTACCCGGTCGTCTGGTGTCATCGCTTCGCTCCGTTCTCGCGGTGGACCTCGGTCAGGATCCGTAGTGCGTCGCTGCCGGTGTGGACGAACTCGTCCACCCCCTCGGGCGGCTGCTCCTGCGGCTTGCCCGCCAGCAGGATCGTGCCCGCTCCCACCTGCCTGAGCGCGCGCGCGGTCGCAGCGGCCCGCTCGGCGTAGACCTTGCCGGTCGAGCACAGGCAGACCACCGGTGACGGCGACCGCCGGTAGGCTTCGACGACGTCGTCGACCGATTCGGTGGCCCCGGCCTCCGTCGCCTCGATCCCGCCGGCGGCGAACAGGTTGCGCGCGAACGACGCCCGTGCGTTGTAGTCGGCCAGCGTTCCGAGTGTGGCCAGGAAGACCCGCGGGCGCTGGGCCGTCTCGGCGAGGCGGTCGGCGCTGTCGCGAAGTTCCTCGTAGTCCTCGGCGTAGCGGTGCCGGGGCAGCCCTCCTCCCGGTTCGGCCGGGGCCGCCGCGCGTCGTGGCGGGGTCTCGTCGAGGTCGGGGTACTCGCTGATCCCGGTGATCGGGTCACGGCGGTGGGCGATGGCGGTGTGCCGCTCGTTCCAGGTGGCAGCGATCCGCTCGGCCACCAGTCCCGAGTCCAGCGCGGCGGGCAGTCCTGCGGCGGCTTCGATGCGCTGGAACCACTCCCAGCCCGCGTGGGCGAGTTCGTCGGTCAGCCGTTCGACGTAGTAGGAGCCCCCGGCCGGGTCGATCACCTGCGCCAGGTGCGACTCCTCCAGCAGCAGGGACTGCGTGTTGCGCGCCATCCGCCGCGCGAACCCGTCCGGCAGCCCGAGGGCGGCGTCGAAGGGCTGCACGGTCACCGCCCGCGCCCCGCCGACTCCGGCCGCGAACGTGGCGATCGTCGTGCGCAGCATGTTCACCCACGGGTCGCGACGAGTCAGCATCGCCGAGGAGGTCACCGCGTGCTGGGTCTGCGCGCGGGCGTGCTCGGAGACGCCGCAAACACGCGCGACCCGCTCCCACATGCGGCGCGCCGCGCGCAGCTTGGCGATCGTGCCGAACTGGTCGGCGGTGGCCGCGTAGCGGAACTCCAGCAGTCCGGCGGCGGTGTCCACGTCCAACCCGGCCTCGGTCAACCACCGCAGGTAGGTGACCCCGGCCGCCATCGAGCAGCCGAGTTCCTCGGCGTCGGAACCACCGGCGTCGTGGTAGGGCAGTCCGTCCACGGCGATGGCGTGCAGACCGGTGTAGGACTCCGCGCAGCGACGTGCCAGCTCGACAGCAGGGGAGTGGTCCGGGGCCCGGCCGGTGCGCGCGTGCACGCCGATCGGGTCCGCACCGAGGTTCCCACGCAGCGCGCTCGGCCGGACTCCGCGCTCGGCGGCCAGGTCCAGCAGGGCGGTGGCCGCCTGCTCGTACCGCTCGTCGGCCTCCAGCACGACGGCGGCGAGGTCGAGGTGCATCCCGTGCAGGGCATCGGCGAGGTCCTCGACGGCCAGCCCGGCAGGACCCAGCCGCAGCCACACCGAGGAGGCACCCCCCGAGAGGTCGGCCAACACCTCGCGGTTCGTCACGGCCGGGTCGGGATCGGTGTGGCGCTGCCGCACGTCCCAGCCCTCGGCGACGCACCCCTGCGGGCGGGAGTGCCGCACGAACGGTGCCAGTCCCGGGTGCCCGGCTTCCGGCTGCTCGTCGCCCGCCGTGTACAGCGGCCGCACGGTCACGCCGTCGTGGGTGGTGGTCGCCAGCAGGTCCTCGGGAACCTGCGGGCCCGGATCCCCTTCGGTCAGCAGGCCCGTCTTGCGCAGGACCGTCTCGACCTGCTGCTGCCACTGCTCGTGGGGCGGTACCTCGAACCCGTCCATCAGGTCGAGATCCCCGCGATCGCTCGGCGTTGAGCGCTGGGACGCCATCATGGATGCCGATGGTAAGCCGGTGGCGCGCTCGTGGAGACCACCGAGGGATGTGACACACCTCGCAGGGCATGTCGTCGCCGGTCAGACCGTGAATCCCTCCAGCTCCGAGACGATCTCGGAGAATCCCGGCAGCGTGAGGAACTCCCGTCGCGCGCGCTGCGCCCGGTACCGGTAGGTGGGATCGTCCAGCACCGCGCCCACGGTCTCCCGCAGCGACTCGTGGGTCACGTCCTCGACGTTCAGCCGTCGTCCGGCGCCCAGCTCCTCCACCCGCGTGGCGTTGGCGGGCTGTTCGGCGAGCATCGGAATCGTCACCATCGGCACGCCGGAACCGAGTGCCTCTCGCGTGCCGCTGAAACCGCCGTGGGTGATGAAGGCGTCGCAGGCGGGCAGGAGCAGGTGCTGCTGCACGAACGAGGTCAGGTGCACGTTGTCCGGCCGTGCGCCCTGCCAGTCCTCGGGGGAGAAATTCCTGCCCAGCGCGACCACGCCGGTGACGGGCAGTTCCCCCAGCACCTCGACGATGGTGTCCAGCAACGAGCGGTCTTCACCGTGCACGCGCCCCGCGTTGGAACCGAGCGTGGCCAGGACCATCGGCCGGTCTCCGGGCAGTTCGGCGATGGCCGGGTCCAGCTGCTGCCCGGTGGGAGCCCGGGGGGGCTGGTAGTAGCGGGCGGAGTCGCTCCGGGCGCGTGGCGGGTAGAACGACTCGGAGATGATCCCGATCCGGCGGTGCCGGAACGGGTGCATCGGGTCGGACACCTCGTCGAGTCCGAGCTCGGTGCGCCGGGTGTTGATCTGGTCGAGTAGCTCGGGGACGTCGAACGGCCCGAGGGGAGCGATGTCCAGCACCGTGTTCGGCAGTCCCAGGACCTCGGCGGCGTAGTAGCTGCCGTAGTCGCTGCACTCGCCCACGATCAGGTCGGGCTTCCAGTCGCGCAGCGCCTCGATCGCGTCGAGAGCGAAGTCCCTGGCCGGCGGACCCGCGAACATCCGGGCGAAGAAGTCCGGACTCGCCGTGAGCGTGCGCCGACCGAAGTCGGTCATCATGCTGAAGTCGAGGCCGTACCGCTCGGCGAGTTCCGGGCGCTCGACCAGTTCGGCCGGGCCCAAGGCGTTCGGCAGTTCCAGTGGCCGCAACCCGGCGCGCCGCACCTCGTCGGCCAGGGCGGGGGAAGTCAGCACCACGACCTCGTGGCCCGCCTCGGCAGCCTCCGCCGCCAGGGGCAGGACGGCCGGGACGAGGTGGGAGTAGATCGGCTGACTGCTGAACGCGATGCGCACCGTGTCTCCTGAAGCCGCAGGTGAGGAGTTCTCCGCTTCCAACTCTATGGATCACTGCTCTCGAACTCTTGTTTCGGCGGCGGAAATGTGGTGCGGGATACAGCCGCTTGTCCGGAACGTCCGGGAATCGTCGTGCCGACGACGCAAAAGCGTCGATGCCCAGGAAGTAGCAGTCCTGGGCATCGACGGGTGACGAACTCGCGTTCAGGTTTCCGGGCTCGTCAGCTGCCGTTGAAGATCACGTCGCTGCAGAAGTAGTAGGACTGATCCATGTGCGCGGCCTGCCAGATCGTGTAGACGATGTGACGACCGCTCCGGTCACCCGCGTCGACCTCGATCCGCGTGTTGCTGGCGGGAGGCCGCTGGCCCACCTCGGTGACCAGTTCGAGGTCGTCCCAACCGAGCTGCTGGGTCGTGGGGTCGAATCCCTGCTCGGTGATGTAGATCTTGTAGTAGTCCGCACCGTGCAGGGCCTGGTCGGTCACGGTGACGTTGAACTGGTTGTTTCTGGTGACGGCCTTCCACTCGCCGACCTCGTCGAGCGCGGCGTAGCGGTCCCTCCCGGCGCTGCACAGCTGGCCGTCCGGGACGGCGGTCTCGGGCTCGCCGTTGGCGCCGTTGAGGTACAGGCCGTTCCAGTTCCACATCGCGTTCGGGTCGGCCTGCCAGGCCTGCCAGCACATCGGGTCCTGCTCGGCCATCTCGGGCGACTGGAAGTCGTCGCTCCACCGCTCCCAGCAACCGTAATTGCGTGACGGTGGGTCGGTGGCGGACCCGTGGGCGCTGGCCACCTCCGGCTGGTTCATCTGCAGTCCGGCGAACATCGCGGTGACGGCGGCGGACATGGCCACTATCCGGGTCAGGGCGGTGACACGTCGGCGAACGGAACGCTGGGACATTCCTCCTCCTCGGCAGAGGAACGTGGATTGGAATGTGGGAGCGCTCCCGAAAAAATCTAACGATTCGACCGAAGGGTGTGAACCCCCTCACGGCCCGGTTTTTCTCGCCCAGGTGGTTCGGGGTGCGGGAGTCCGTGCTCGACGATCGTCGGACTCATCGGACGGGCGTGCGTCCACTGGGGACGTTTCCTTGAGAGCGCTCACGGTACTGATGAGGCCGTACTGTCGTCGACGGGCAGTGCTCGGCACCGGTGTCGAGCAGTACCGGGCGCGGCCTGTGTTCACCTCGTGCCGCGGGAGCCTTGGCGTGGGAGTTCGAGCCGATCAGGTCGGCGAGCTCGATCGCCGCGGCCATAGCGCGGTATCCGGCCTCGTCGGGGTGCAGGTGGTCGCCGGAATCGTAGGCGGGGAGCAGCCGGTGCGGGTCGCTCGAATCGCGCACCGTCGCATCGAAGTCGATCACCGCGTCGAACGCGCCGCTGGTACGGATCCACTCGTCGACCGCCTGTCGCGTCGCCTCCAGCTCGGGTGTGTACGCGCTCCACCCCTGGAAAGGAGTGAGCGTCCCGCCGACGACTCGCAGGCCCGCGGCGCGTGCCTGCCGGACGATCTGCTTCATCCCGGCGATGATCCGCTCCGGATCGTCCTGGTGCGGTTGCTGCTGGATGTCG
Organism: Halosaccharopolyspora lacisalsi; assembly: GCF_014137975.1. Classification (GTDB taxonomy): domain Bacteria; phylum Actinomycetota; class Actinomycetes; order Mycobacteriales; family Pseudonocardiaceae; genus Halosaccharopolyspora; species Halosaccharopolyspora lacisalsi. The sequence continues at coordinate 353,719 of NZ_JACGWZ010000004.1, forward strand.
TTGATGCCTTCGAGCAGGATTCGGTTGCCACTGATCCCCGCGTTGAGCACGCTCAGCCGTCGCGGTGGCGGCTGGTGCCGCAGGCGGTCGGCGAGGAGGTCGGGCCAGCGATGGTTGGAGCCCACGGTCGAACCGTAACCGTCGGTGATGGAGTCGCCGAGCGTGACGACGGCACCGCGAGCACGGTGATTGAGCACGTCCACGCCGTCGACGTAGAACCACGAGTTCACCGTGGACGTGTAGGTCTTCGCGGATTCGGCGGAAGCGTGATCACCGGAGGTGGAGACGTAAGAGGTCTGCTGAGCGAGGCTGTGCGCGGTGGCCGGTCCCCGCTGCTCGGCGACGTGAACGCTGACGAGCAGGTCCGAATCGGCCGGGACGTCCATGGTGACGGGATCGCTCACCGCTCGCGCGTGGGCCGGGACGACGGTTCGCTCGGATCCGTCGAAGGTCACCTCGTGCACGGTGCCGGGAACGGCAGCGGAGGGATGTTCAGCGGAGCGCCCTTCCCGGTCGGCTTCGGGGTTCGCGGCCAGCGCCACGGTGACGTGGTCCATGACCTGCTGATGCGTGTTGAACGCGTTGCTCAGGCGGATCCGCGAGGCGGAACCGCCGATGCTGGTGTGGACGATCATCCGCAGCGTGCGGCCGGAGGAGTCGTGCTCGGTGCCACCGTGGCTGAACGCGCTCGTCCACGTGCCGATCCACGAGTCACCGGCCCGGTGGGGCGGTTGATGTTGCACCGCTCCGGCCGGAGCGGCGAGCAGTCCGGTCATCGCGACGCACAGCAGCATCCGCGACGCACAGCAGCATCGTCGCCAGCAGGTGTGGAGCTCGTGCCTTGTTCCCGAGGGGTGGGTTGTGGCCTCGCATCCTGGGTGCACCTCCCGGCGCGGAGACTTGCGGACTCGACGTCCCGGCTCGGACGGGACCCCAGACGATCGGGCACCACAGTGGAATCGGTCGAACAGACGATCCGCGCGGGAATGCATCCGCAGGTGCGTGCCCTGGCCGCGCCGCGGTCGGTGGCCGTCTGCTCAGCACCCTGATCGTGGCCGCTTCAGAGGTCGAAGCGGCCGGTGCGGAGGGCGTCGAGGAAGCTCGCCCATCGGGCGTGGGACACAGTGATCGCGCCGTCGTCGGGCACCTTGGAGTCCCGCGCGGCCACGATCCCGTCGCCGAGGGCGACCTCGACACAGGTGCCTCCACCATTGCTGCCGCCTGTGGAAAAGCTGCTCTTACGCCAGACGAGGTTGTCTAAAGTGCCTACAGCAGTCATCGGGATGCCTTCACTCACTGGTGGTCGTTCATCGTCTTCGTGATCAGGTCGATGGAGTCGGCACGGGAGAGCGCCAGCTCGGTCAGTACGCCGAACCGCAGTGTGCAGGCGCGTACGTGCTCGCGATCCTCGATGTACACGCTACCCGCCGGACCTTCGGTGTAGCCGATGTCCGGGACGGGATCGGGGAGGGTCAGGATGGAGAACGGACCTTCCAGGCCGGGACTTCCGTTCGTCTCCTTGGGTAGGACCTGGATCGTGATGTTGGGGTTCTCGGTGAGGTCGAGCAGTTTCCGAAGCTGGTCACGCATGATCGTTGCTCGTCCGACGATCCGTTCCAAGACTGTCTGGTCGAGGATGAAATGCATGCGTGGTGCTTCCTCGTGGGTGACGGTTTGTTGTCGGACCATTCGTGCGGCCACCCTGCGTTCCAGCTCCTCAGGGGCGAACAGTCCGGGATTGACGGCGTTCATGACGGCTCGGGCGTAGTCCGCGGTTTGCAGTAGGCCGTGGACGAGCTGGTTCTGGAAGTCTCGGAGGCCGACGAGACCGCCCTCGATGCTCAGCAGGGGACGGATGCTCTCGGGTAGCTCGTTGTTGAAACTGACCCACCACCCCTGCTCGTGTGAGTCGGCTGCCAACCGTGCGAGCTCTTCCCGGGTGCCTGTGTCAGTGACGCCGTAAGCGTCGAGGATCTGCTCGACCTCGCGCGGCTTAACGTTGTGCTCGCGGTTCTCGATGCGCGAAAGTTTTGACCGCGACCAACGTCCCGCTCCTTGTTTCAGCTGTTCAACAGCCTGCTCCTGCCTCAAGTCGGCGTTCTCGCGGAGTGCCTTGAGGGCAGCCGCGAGCTGCCAGCGCCGTACGACGGATACGCCACCGTCTCCTTGTGTCAAAGCGAGTCTCCTCGTGCGTCTAGCTCTTCCGAGTGAATCTTGGAATGTCCACTTGATGTTTTGGACAGTCCAAATCACGCTGTTCCTGACGGACAGTACACGATCAAGTACCGAGTGCAGGAGGTTGCGATGCTAGCTGGAGAGGTGTCCGGGGCGGGGGAGGAGTCGGTGGAGGAGCCGAGCCCGTGGAGCATGAGCGAGGACGAGTTCGCCACGCTGGTGCAGGAGATCGCCGACGAGGACGTGCCGCGCGTGTTCGCCCTGGTGGAGGAGTTCGGTGCCCGGGAGTGCGCCGGGCTGTACGCCTGGGGCGTGGAGGTTGGTGACCGCGCGAGCGTGTTCGCAGAGGACGGCACCGCGTTCGCGCACTGCGACTCCGCCGCCGGCGCGCACGAGATGTTCTCGCTGATCCGCAGGGTGCACCTGGTGTGGCCTGGTCGTGGGAGCGAGTCCGGCCCGGAGGGGGTCCTGTCCGGCGTGTAGCCGGTGACCGCGTCGTTCCGGCGGCGTGACCGCTGGAACGACGCGGTCACCCTCGGTGGGACCTCATCCAGCAGGGGGTCGGGACGTGCGGAGCGGACACGCAGCTGTTACCGCAGCACGCGCCCGGCGCCGGGGTCCGGTGTCGATGTGGTCACGAAACGACTTCTTTCGTGTTGGCTCCGCACCGGGAACGATAGGGTGTTTCGCGGTTTGTTTGATCACTCCGGGGGAACGTCTTCCGGGAAGCCTGCGACGACCGCCCGGTCCAGTGTGGATATGTTGTACGGATTCCGTGGGGTGGGGGGAGTGGGAGTGTTTCGCAGTCGAGACCGTGGCCCGTATCGTGGTGCGGCGTCCGGGCCGCGGGACTGGACGCCCGAGGATCCGCGGGAGGAGCCGAGGGGGAACTCCCCGTGGGCGGTACTCGGCGTGTTCGGCGTCGTTTTCGGAATCGTCGCCGTGGTCGTGTTTTCGAAGCCGATCTTCCCGTCGTGGGAAAGCGACACGAGTACGGTTTCGGCGCGTTCAGGGACGGGGGTGGAGGATTATCCGCTGAATTCTCGTTCCGAACCGAGGGAGTCGCTCGAGGGAAACGCGCTGCTGGAACCGGGAACATCCCTTTCTCCGGTGACGTGCGATCTCCCGGACATCGGGAGGTCGGAAGCGCGGCTTCGCGGGTTCTACGAGGCGGGTATCGAGTGCCTGGACAGCGCGTGGCGCCCGGCTTTGCTCGAGGAGGGTTTCGATTGGGCCAGCCCGGAATTGAAACTCGCCGCCGGCCCCAGCCAGTGCGGTGAACCGCCGGATGAGGACAGTGCGACCGCGTTCTACTGCAGTGGCACGATCTTCATGCCGCGAGAACGGGTGCTCGGCGATCTGGGCGTGGCGTCCCGTTCCCACCTGGCGGTCCTGGCGCACGAATACGGTCACCACGTCCAAGGGCGTAGTCGCGTTTTGCGGGCAGTGGCGGTCCGGACTGGCGAATTGGGTGAGAACGATCCGAAGCGGCTGGAGATCAACCGTCGCACGGAGTTGCAGGCGGAGTGTTTCGCCGGACTGTTCCTCGGTGGCGCACCCGAACGGGGGTTGGTGGAATCGTTGTCCGAGAAGGAGATCAGCGCAGTGAATCGTTCCACGGTCGGGAGCGACACGCACGGAACGCGGGGTAACCAGCAGGAGTGGTTCCACAGGGGAATCGAAGGCGACGGTCCGGAGGCCTGCAACACGTGGAGCGCTCCCGCGAGTCAGGTACGTTGACGAAGGCGCCCCACTGCTTCCGGTGCGGTCCGTCAGGTTGCGGGCGTTCTTGAACCGTCCTGTGCAAGTAACGCCTCAGTGATCGGTGGTGCTGTTTTCGGCGCGCCGACGGTCGAGTTCGGCGAGGTGGCCCTCGACGATGGTGATGAGGTCTCGGTGGGGAGGGTGGCCAGCGTGATGTCGAAGACTTCGTCCTCGACGGTGACGCCGCTGCTGTCGATGATGATGCCGTAGCCGTTGCCGCCGGTGTCCCATTCCTCGCCGGTGGGGTGGCGGGCGTGCTCCAGGATCTCGGGCCGGAGTCGGGTGGGTAGATCACGGAGGAGATCGAGCACGGGGCGGTGGGTTTCGGGGACGTGGACGCTGATGTGTCCGTGCTCGTTGCGCCCGAAGCGCACGAGGGAGTCGGTGTCAGTGCTCATCGGGCTTGACCTTCCAAGACATGCCGGGGATGGGGTAGGCGTACCGATGCCGTCGCAGATAGCGGCATCGAAGTCTGCCCCGGTCGGATCATGCCTTCGGTTGTCACGCTCCGGTAGGCGCCTCGCCAGGTATTCGGTATGACGGTTCCGTCCCCGTAGTGGACACGGTAGCGGTTGACGAACGCTTCTCGGAGGGCGTGACGGACCTTCTCGGTGCTCCGGTGGTCGGGAAAGAAGGTCTTGGACCTGGTTTTCTGCTTACCGCCGCGTGTGGTGGCGGTGGCAGGTGCCTGATAGCGGCCTGCCGAATCGCGGAACTCCGGTTCTCCCGTCTTGATCCCGCCGGTCTCCACGTCGCCGGGCCGGGCTCTCGTGGAGGGTGGCGTCGTCGCTGCCGACGGTGACCTTGTGCAGCTCGGTGGCGGCTTCGTCGAGCAGCGTTCGAGCACGCAGCAGGCCGTCGTGGGGCAGGGTGCCGAGCGGCTTGTGGATATCCTGCTGGACGTCCTCGATCGACATCGCGCGCTCTTTCCGCCGTCGCGACCCGAACGACTCAGGAACACCGACGGCGGTGATCGGCACCATTCCCCGAACGGGTGGTGTCGTGGCGGTACAGCGGTGCAGCGTGTGCGGGAACGCGCTTACGCCGTGTTCAGTGCTCGGTAGTCCTGGCGCCACGCCCTCGTGAGTGCGCGGTCCGGTGTGAACCGCTCCGGGCGTTTCTGAGTACCGATCCCCCGAGGACCCACGTGTCGCGGTCGGAGGTGGACGGGGATGATAGAGGGCGCGATGACGCTCACCGACCAGCTCCCCGCCAGCCCCGAAACCGACGCCGACACCCTGTTCGAGTCCTTCGTCTCCTGGACCGCCGAGCAGGACATCGAGCTCTATCCGGCGCAGGAGGAGGCGCTGATGGAGGTGGTGTCCGGCTCCAACGTGATCCTGAGCACCCCCACCGGCTCCGGCAAGAGCCTCGTCGCCGTCGGTGCGCACTTCGCGGCGCTGGCCTCCAAGCGGCGCAGCTTCTACACCGCCCCCATCAAGGCGCTGGTCTCGGAGAAGTTCTTCGCCCTCGTCGACGTCTTCGGCCCCGACAACGTCGGGATGATGACCGGGGACAGCAACGTCAACCCCGACGCGCCCATCATCTGCTGCACCGCCGAGATCCTGGCCAACATCGCGCTGCGCGACGGCGCGCGCGCCGAGGTCGACCAGGTCGTTATGGACGAGTTCCACTTCTACGCCGATCCGGAGCGCGGGTGGGCCTGGCAGGTACCGCTGCTGGAGCTGACTCAGGTGCAGTTCATGCTCATGTCGGCCACGCTCGGTGACGTCAGCCACTTCGAGAAGGACCTGACCCGGCGCACCGGCAGGGAGACCGCGGTGGTCAGCTCCGCCGAGCGTCCGGTGCCGCTGACCTTCCGATACGCCATGACCCCGCTGCACGAGACGATCGAGGAACTGCTCGGCGGCAACCAGGCACCGATCTACGTCGTCTACTTCAACCAGGCCTCGGCGCTGGAGCAGGCGCAGGCGCTGGTGAGCATGAAGGTCGCCTCCCGCGAGCAGCGCGACCGGATCGCCGAGGCCATCGGCGACTTCCGGTTCACCGCCGGGTTCGGCAAGACGCTGTCGCGCCTGCTTCGCCACGGCATCGGCGTGCACCACGCCGGGATGCTGCCGAAGTACCGGCGCCTGGTCGAGCAGCTGGCCCAGGCCGGGCTGCTCAAGGTCATCTGCGGTACCGACACGCTGGGTGTCGGGATCAACGTGCCCATTCGCACGGTGCTGCTGACCGGGCTCACGAAGTTCGACGGCAACCGCACCCGCCACCTCAAGGCACGCGAGTTCCACCAGGTCGCGGGCCGGGCCGGGCGTGCGGGTTACGACACGGCCGGTTACGTGGTGGTGCAGGCCCCGGAGCACGTCATCGAGAACGAGCGGGCGCTGGCCAAGGTCGGTGAGGACCCGAAGAAGCGTCGCAAGGTCACCCGCAAGAAGGCGCCGGACGGGTTCGTGTCCTGGAGCGAGAAGACCTTCGACAAACTCGTCGAGGCCGAGCCCGAACCGCTGCGGTCGAGTTTCGTGGTCAGTCACGCCATGCTGCTCAACGTCATCGACCGTCCCGGCGACGCGTTCGAGGCGATGCGGCATCTGCTCACCGACAACCACGAGGACCGGCCCTCGCAGCGGCGCCACATCCTGCGCGCGATCGCGATCTACCGCGCGCTGCTGGCGGCCGGGGTGGTCGAGCGCCTGGACGAACCCGACGAACAGGGTCGCTCGGTGCGGGTGACCGTGGACCTGCAGTTCGACTTCGCGCTGAACCAGCCGCTGTCGCCGTTCGCGCTGGCCGCGATCGAGCTGCTCGACTCGGAGTCGCCCTCCTACGTCCTCGACGTCGTCTCGATCATCGAGGCGACCCTGGACAACCCGCGCCAGGTGCTGTCCGCGCAGCAGTTCAAGGCCAGGGGCGAGGCCGTCGCGCAGATGAAGGCCGACGGCATCGAGTACGAGGAGCGCATGGAGCTGCTGGAGGACGTCACCTACCCGCAGCCCCTCGCCGAAATGCTGGAAGCGGCCTACGAGACCTACCGCCAGGGCCACCCCTGGGTCAGCGAGCACGAGCTGTCGCCGAAGTCGGTGGCCCGCGACATGTCCGAGCGCGCGATGAACTTCGTCGAGTTCGTCAACCACTACAACCTGGCGCGGTCGGAGGGCCTGGTGCTGCGGTACCTGGCCGACGTGTACAAGGCCTTGCGGCACACGGTGCCCGACGACGCCAAGACCGAGGAGATGGAGGACTTCATCGAGTGGCTGGGAGAGCTGGTGCGCCAGGTCGACTCCAGCCTGCTCGACGAGTGGGAACGGCTGAAGAACCCGGGCGGGGCCGGCGCGACGTCCACTTCGACTCCCGAGGCCCCCACTGGGGTGACCGCGAACAAGCGCGCGTTCCGCGTGCAGGTGCGCAACGCGCTGTTCCGGCGCGTCGAACTGGCCGCTCGTCGGCGCTACGAGGAGCTCGGCGAGCTGGACGGCGACAACGGGTGGGACGCCGACGAGTGGGCCGATGCCCTGGAGGAGTACTTCGAGCAGCACGACGAGATCGGCGCAGGTGCCGACGCGCGGGGACCGGCGCTGTTCATGCTCGACGAGAGCTCCGATCCCTGGGTGGTTCGCCAGATCTTCGAGGACCCGGCCGGGGACAAGGACTGGGGCATCAGCGCCGAGATCGACCTCGCGGCCTCCGACGAGGCGGGCGCCGCCGTCGTCCGCGTCACCGCCGTCGACCAGCTTCAGGGTATTGCTTGATCCGTTGCGGGCCTCGGTGGTCCGTGACGTTCACGAGGCGTGAAGAGCTGGCGTATCGGGTACGGGTGCCATAAGATCACGAGTGCTCTCGTCAACGAGCTCGCATGCAGCGGTGTCGGTCTTTCCGTCGGCGAAAGGACACCGGAAGGAGTCAAACATGGCACAGCACCCACCGGTCGTCATCGTGGGCGTGGACGGTTCCGCCGAGTCGAGCCGTGCACTGCGCTGGGCGGCGGATTACGTCACCCAGCTCGGTGGTGTGGTGCACGCGATCACCGTCTGGCACCAGCCCGTCCAGTTCGGGTACCGGCTGGCCACGTCGGACTCGGACCTCGAACAGCGCGCCAGGAGGTCGCTGGAGGACACCATCGCCCCGGTACGTGCGGACTACCCGAATCTGGACCTCAAGAGCCGGTTACTGCGTGGCCACGTCGTTGACGAGATGGTCGGACTGTCGAACCAGGCCGACCTGATGGTGCTGGGCAACAAGGGCCACGGAGCATTCACCGGAATGATGGTCGGTTCGGTCGCGCTCAAGCTCGTGCACCACTCGCGCTGCCCGGTGACCGTCATCCGGTGACGCACCGCGAGTTCAGCGCGGGAGTCGTGCGGTGAGCATGTGGCCGTGGGCGGCGATCTGCTCGCTGAGCCCGCGCAGTTCGCGGTTCAGGGCCTCGGCCACGTCCCTGGCGGGTTCCCTGGCCACCGTCCACCCGCGCGCGGCGAGCGTTTCTCCCGCGTCGGCTCGTTCTTCGCTCGACATGAGAGCGCTCAGGTCGATCCCCATCCCCTGGGCGAACTCCTGGATCTCGCCCTGGTCGTCGAGCATCGTCCGGGTCGCGGTGACGTTCTCGATGGCGAGGTGACTGCCGGGTGCGGAGAAGCCGTGCACGGTCTCCAGGAGCCGTTGCTCGGCTTCGGCCGGTAGGTACGGCAGCAGCCCCTCGGCCAGCCACGCGGTGGGGAGACCGGTGTCGAAACCCGCGTTCTTCAGCGCGCTCGCCCAGTCCTCGCGCAGGTCCGTGGCCACGGTGTGACGCTCGCAGTCGGCTCGGACGCCCTCGTTCCGCAGGACCGAGTCCTTGAACTCGAGCACCTTCGGTTGGTCGATTTCGAACACGCGCGTCCCCGAGGGCCAGGGCAGCCGGAACGCCCGTGTGTCCAGTCCGGAGGCGAGGATGACCACCTGACGCACCCCGCTGTCCCAGGTCTGCTCGAACCAGGTGTCGAAGAAGCGGGAGCGCACACCGATGTAGTCCGTCAGCTGTCCCCAGAACGACGAGTTCTCGACCCCGTCGCTCCCGGGCATCGGAATCGGCGAGTCCGCCGCGCGCACCAGGGGTTCGGCGTGGGGATCGTCGACCAGCCCGTCACCGCGTTCGGTTTCCAGCGCACGTCCCACGGCCACGGCCAGAGCGGTGGCACCGATGCCCGAGACGATGTCCCACTGCTGATTGCCCGCCATGCGAACACCTTTCTCGTTGGGCCGCTGTGTGGCCGATTCGACCTTCTCCTTCACGGTAAACTTGTAGTTGCGCTAAACAACCATATGTGATCGAAATAACCCTGTTATATTTCGAGTAAACCGGATTTCCGTAAAACATTTCCGAAAACGGGCAAAAGCGTCCGGTGTCATTTCTCTTCGGGAGGGCGCTGCTAGCCCGCGTGGGCGTTCACGGAGGCCAGCGCGGTGTGGGCGGATCGTTCGGCCGAGTCGGCAGCCGCCGCGGCCTCGTGGGCACGGTCCAGGGGAAGACCGGCTGAGGCGAGGTTGACGCGGACGAGAGCGGCGGCGGCACGGGAGGCGCCGTGGGCGAGTGTGGCAGCCGTGACCGCGTCGCCGCGCAGGGCGGAAGCGATCCTCGTGGCGATGTCCGCCGCCATTTCGGCGATGTCCGAGGCGAGCAGGGCGAGGCGCAGGGGTGGTTCGGCGGCTTCGGCGAGCGCGTCGCACAGTGCCGCGGCACGGTCGGCGTCCTGCCGGTCACGTCGTCCGGCGGCGAGGACTGCGGCGTAGGACTCCGAATCGGCCACGGCGAGCTCCCCCGCGCGCTCGCGGAGTCGCTCGGCTCGTGCCGCGAGCGCGTCGGAGTCATCGAGGTCCGGTGAGAGCCGTGCGGTCATGGCGACGAGACCCGCGGCCGCCGCCGAGGTGACCGCGTTGACCCCACCGCCGGTGACGGAGGGCGTCGGCTCGGCCACCTCGTCCAGGAACTCCCGGAGTGGCTGGTCGAAGGTCAACTCAATCCCACGACCTCCCCCCGCTCGTCGATGTCGATGCGTTCGGCGGCCGGTTGCGAACCGAGTCCCGGCATGGTGCGCATGTCACCGCAGATCGGGTAGATGAAACCGGCACCCACCGAGGCCCGCACCTCGCGCACCGGCAGGGTCCACCCGGTCGGGGCCCCGAGCAGCTTGGGATCCGAACTCAGCGACAGGTGCGTCTTGGCGATGCAAACCGGCAGGTTGCCGTACCCGTTGGCGGTGTAGTCCTCCAACGCGCGGGCGGCCGCGGGCTGGTAGGACACGCCGTCGGCCCCGTACACGCGGGTGGCGATCGTCTCGATCTTCGTGTGCAGGTCGGCAGAGTCCGGGTACAGCAACTGGAACCCGCTGGGCTCCTCGGCGGCTTCGGCCACGGCCTCGGCGAGCTCCACCGCTCCCTTGCCGCCGTCGGTGTAGTGCTTGCTCACGGCCACCCGTGCCCCGGCCTCCTCGGCGACCCGGCGGATCGCCTCGTGCTCGCTGGCGTGGTCGGTCGGGAACGCGTTGATCGCCACGACCGGGGAGACCCCGTGCACCCGGATGTTGTCGATCTGCTTGCGCAGGTTGGCAGCGCCCGCCATCACGTCGTCCGGATTCTCGGCGAGCATCCCGTCGGGCAGGTCCTTGCCCGCCACCACGCGGTAGCGGCCGGAGTGCGCCTTGAGCGCGCGCACGGTCGCCACCAACACGGCGGCGTCGGGCTGGATCCCGGAGGTGCGGCACTTGATGTTGAAGAACCGCTCGGCTCCCATGTCGGCACCGAAGCCGGCCTCGGTGACGAGGAAGTCGGCAGACCGGCTGGCGATGCGGTCGGCGACGATGGAGGAGTTACCGTGCGCGATGTTGCCGAACGGTCCGGCGTGCACCAGCACCGGCGTGTTCTCCACGGTCTGCATCAGGTTGGGCTTGATGGCCTCGCGCATGATCACGGTCATCGCGCCGGCGGCGCCGAGCTGTTCGGCCGTGACCGGCTCGTTGTCCTTGGTGTAGCCGACGACGATCCGGCCCAGCCGCCTGCGCATGTCCTGCAACGAGGTGGACAGCGCCAGCACCGCCATGACCTCGCTGGCCGCGGTGATGTCGAACCCGCACTGCCGGGGTGAGCCGTCGAGCTTGCCCCCGAGCCCGGAGACGACGTTGCGCAGCTCCCGGTCGTTGACGTCGATCACGCGACGCCAGGTGATCCGCTGCGGGTCGAGACCGAGCCGGTTGCCCTTGTGCAGGTGGTTGTCCACCATCGCCGAGAGCATGTTGTGCGCCTGGGTCACGGCGTGCATGTCCCCGGTCAGGTGCAGGTTCAGCGCTTCCATCGGCACGACCTGGCTGTAGCCACCTCCGGCGGCACCGCCCTTGATGCCGAAGGTCGGTCCCATGGAGGGCTGGCGGATCGCCACGGCGGAGCGCTTGCCCAGTTGCTGCAGCGCCTGCCCGAGCCCGACGGTGGTGGTCGTCTTGCCCTCGCCCAGCGGGGTCGGGGTGATGGCCGAGACGACCACGTACTTCGCCTGCGAGGAGGGCTGCTGTTCCTCCAGCGCGTCCAGGGAGATCTTGGCGACGTCGTGCCCGTAGGGTTCGAGCAGGTGGGAACCGATCCCGAGCCGCCCGGCGACCTCGTCGAGGGGAGAGCGCGGGGCCGCGCGGGAGATGTCCAGGTCGGAGGGGATGCTCATGCCGGGACCTCCTGCATGCGTGCGGCCATGTCCTGAAGGCACTGCTGAGTCTTGGTGATCTCGTTGAAGGTGAACAGGTGCCAGCCCACGATCCCGTAGGCGTCGTCGACGATGTAGGGGGAGAGCTCGTCGAAGAGGTTCTCGGGGGTGTAGCGGGACAGCAGCTTGGTGACCACGCCGTGCTGCTTGCGCAGGAACCGCATCGAATCGCCCAGGCCGATCTTCATCGAGATCCGCAGGAGTTTCGTCGGATCCACCGCACCCGGCGCTCCGATGTGGACGGGCAGCGTGACGCCCCGAGCCCGGAGTGCCTTCACCCACGAGGCGATCGTGTCCGGGTCGTAGCAGATCTGGGAGACGATGTAGTCGGCGTAGCGGGACTTCTCGTCGGTGGCCTGGATGGTGGCCGCGTCGGAGATGAAGGCGTGCGTCTCCGGGTAGCCGGTGATGCCCACGCGAGAGGGCCGGATCCCGAGCTCGTCCATCGCGCGCAGCAGGCTCAACGAGTCGGGGAACTCCCCGGCGGGACTCTGGGCGTCACCGGCGACGACGAAGACCTCGGACAGCCCCCACCGCGCGCACCTGTCGACCAGTTCCGACAGGTGCGCGCGGTCGGTGATCATGCGGGCTGCCAGGTGCGGGACGGCGTGGAATCCCTCGTCCCGCAGCCGCGCGGCGGTGTCCAGGGTCGCGTCGACCCCCTTGGTGGGCGAGGACGTGACCGTCACCGTCGTGCTGGCTGGCAGGTACCGGGCCTGCTCGACGACCCCGCGCAGTGGGAGTACCTCGAAGCGGGCGTGCGTGAGGTAGTCGCGAAGCCGCTGGGTGCGAGTGCTCATGATGTCACCGTCGCTTCCTGTCGCAGCACACGCTTGGGGATGTCCTTGTTGGTGTCCAGGAAGGGCTTTTCGACCACGACCGCCTCCTGCGGGCCGTGCTGGGTCTCCACGACCAGCGGAGTTCCGGGCTCCTGGTAGCTGATCGGCACCATCGCGTAGCCGATGTTGCGCTCCAGCCGCGGCGAGTGGCAGGCCGAGGTGACATCACCGATGCGCAGCCCGTGCGGGTCGTGCACGTTGAACGACTCGATCATCGACCCGTCGTTGAAGGTGCCCACGTCGGGGCCGCCGATCTCGACGCCGACCAGCTTGCGGGAGACGCCCTCCTCCTTGATCCGGGTCAGGGCCTGCTTGCCGATGAAGTCGGCCTCCTGGTCGAGCTTGACCATCCAGGTGGCCTCGAAGCCGTAGCCGACCTCGAAGGGGTTGGTGTTGTAGGTGATGTCGTTGCCCCAGGACAGGATTCCGGCCTCGATGCGGCGGATGTGGCACGGTCCGATCACGCGCATGTCGTGGGGGCGACCGGCCTCCCAGATCTTCTCCCACAGCCGGACGCCGTCCCGGCTGGCGTTGTGCAGGTAGATCTCGTAGCCGAGCTCGGCGCTGAAACCGGTCCGCGAGACCACGACCTGCATCCCGTCGAGCTCGCGGTCGACGGTGTAGTAGTAGGGGACGTCGAGGATGGACTCGCCGAACAGGTCCACCATGACCTCGCGCGACTTGGGACCCTGGACCTGGACCGGTCCCACGTCGGGCTCGCGGATCTGCACGTCCATGCCCATGTTGTAGGCGAGTCCCTTCGCCCACAGCAGCACGTCACTGTCGGCCAGCGACAGCCAGAAGTGGTTCTCGCCCAACCGCAGCAGGACGGGATCGTTGATGATGCCGCCGTCCTCGGCGGTGATGAACGTGTACTTGCACTGGCCGATCTTGCACTTGGTCAGGTCACGAGGCACCAGCATGTTGGTGAAGTCGAAGGCGTCCGGGCCGGTGATCTCCACCTGCCGCTCGACTCCCACGTCCCACAGGGTCACACCCTCCAGCAGGTGCCAGTACTCGGCGACGGGATCGCCGTAGTGCCGGGCGTGGTAGGTGTGGTTGTACACGCTGTACAAGCCGACACCGTGGCGGCGGGAGGCGTGGAAGAACGGGGACTTGCGAATCCGAGGGTACTGCAGGATTCCCGGGTTCGGGTTGATGCTCATGGTGCTGTGCTCCTCACTGTGCTTTTTCCGGGGAGGACGAGACTCGCCCGCACGCGTCGGGCGAGGGGACTGCGCTGGGTGCCGTCGCGATGGATCAGCAGCGCATGCGTTTCATCTCGGGATCGAGGGCCGGATCGGCGACCGCGGTCGCCGGACGTGGCTGGTCGAGGTGGGCGACTCGGTGCCGGACTCGGTGGTGGCGAACACGGGGTCGGAGCCCGTCGGGGAGGTGCCGTCGTCGATCGTCGGGCAGAGCAGCCGCCGCCGTGCCGGCCGCTCTCGGCGTCGACCGACCTCGACACGTGCCGGGGAGGTCGTGTCGTCGATGCCGCCCGTCCGCGCGAGGTGGTGCGCCGTGCTGTACCCGACAATGTCCGCGCCGGTCACGAGTACCCGCGCGCTCGAACTCAGTCCCGAACCCATCGCCGCCCCCTGTTGCGTTTGAGACAACTTACTGCTTCATGCGCAACAGTGCGCTCGATTCGGGGGGTGCGTCAAGACACACGTTCGGGCTAACTTTCGGCCTCTTGATCGGCGCGGTGCGTGAGGGGTGAGGTGGTCGGAACAGGGTGCGAGAGCGATTCGGGAAGTCCCGTGTCGGCTCTAGATCGCCTGCCGAATCGCCTGCTCGAAGTGATCCACGTGGGAGACCGCTGTCCGGTCGGCGCGGTCGGCGTCGCCCGCGATGACCGCTTCCAGCAGTTCCGCGTGTTCGCCGACGTGGTCGGCGACGTCGGGCAGCCGGTCGAAGAACAGGCCCCAGATGCGCAGTGCCAGGTTGTAGTACTGCCCGAGGGTGGTTTCGAGGTACTCGTTGTGGGTGCAGCGGTAGAGCGCGCGGTGGACGCGGGCGTCGACGTCCATGATCGGCGCGGGATCGCGGGGAGTCGACGCGACCAGCTCGCGGAGCTCCGCGAGCTCGGCCCGGTCGGACTCGGTGGCGCGCTCGGCCGCCCGTCGTGCCGCGTGGCCCTCCAGGCGGCGGCGCACGTCGGCGATCAGGGCATGATCGGTGATGTTGACTTCGGTGACGAAGCTGCCCCTGCGGGGGTAGATCGCCACCAGCGACTCGGCCTGGAGTCGCTTGACGGCCTCCCGGAACGGTGTCCTGCCGATGCTGAGCTCCCGCGTGAGCTGTCCCTCCTGCACGGGAGAGCCCGGGGCGAGTCGCAACGACAGGATCAGGTCGCGCAGGGTCAGATACGCGCGTTCGGCCTGGGACATGTCCGTTCCCGGGCCACTGTCGCCCCGCGGGGAATTGACCGATGCCGACACGGGTCGTAGCCTACCTCACAGACTGATATATCAGTTGTCGAACAGTTGTGCGTGAGAATTGTCCGTGTTCCAGGGTCCGCTGATCGTCGACAACGGCGTCTTGATCAAGGAGCTACCGTGGCCACTCCCCGACGGACTCCGCCCGAACCGCCGGCACGCCTGTGGCGCAATCCCGAGCCGAAGAGCCGGTACGACGTGGTGATCGTCGGAGCTGGTGGGCACGGCCTGGCCACGGCGTACTACCTCGCGCGCGACCACGGCATTCGCGATATCGCCGTGCTGGAGCGCGGCTGGTTGGCGGGCGGCGGCACGGTTCGCAACACCATGATCATCCGTTCGGACTACCTGCTCGACGAGAGCACGGCGCTGTACGACCACGCGCTCGGACTCTGGGAACAGCTGCCCGACGAGCTGGAGTACGACTTCTCGTTCAGCCAGTGCGGTGTGCTGAACCTCGCCCACACCGAGCAGGAAGTTCGTGACTCCCGGCGCCGCGCTTTCGCCAACCAGCTCAACGGAGTCGATACGGAGTGGCTCGGTCCCGAGGAGGTCGCGGAGTTCTGCCCCGTGCTCGACACCTCCGGCGAGAGTCGGTACCCGGTGCTGGGAGCGACGTTGCAGCGCCGCGCCGGTACCGTCGAGCACGACCACGTGGCCTGGGCACTGGCACGCAAGTGCGACGAGATGGGTGTGGACCTCGTGCAGAACTGCGAGGTCACCGGTTTTCGCACCGAGGGGGATCGGGTCACCGGCGTCCGGACCGGTCGTGGGCCGATCTCGGCGGGTCGGGTCGGACTGGCGGCGGCTGGGCGAACCAGTCCGCTCACCGACACCCTCGGGGTCAGGTTGCCGTTGCAGAGCCACCCGCTGCAGGCGTTGGCCTCCGAACTGCTCGAACCCGTCCATCCGTGCGCGGTGATGTCCAACCACGTCCACGTCTACTGCAGCCAGGCGCACAGGGGCGAACTCGTCCTCGGCGGGGGCATCGACTCCTACAACGGTTACGCCCAGCGGGGATCGGTGCACCTCGTCGAACGTCAGCTGGCCGCGGCGGTCGAGCTGTTCCCGATGTTCGCCCGGGCCCACGTGCTGCGTACCTGGGCGGGGACGGTCGACGTGACCCCGGACGCCTCGCCGATCATCGGTCCCACCCCCTACGGGAACCTCTTCGTCAACTGCGGTTGGGGCGCCGGTGGCTTCAAGGCCACGCCCGGCGCGGGCAGAGTGTTCGCCCACACCATCGCCACCGGCGAGCCGCACCCCCTCAACGCACCGTACGGGCTCGAACGGTTCACCACCGGAGCGCTCATCGACGAGCACGGCGCCACGGGCGTGGCGAACTAGGCCGTGACTCCTGCGGTAGGCCGCGGGACTCACCTTCCACCCCTCCCACCGCCGTGAGGAAGAAGGAACGACATGCTGCTGATCCACTGCCCGTGGTGCGGCGCTCGCGACGAGGCCGAGTTCCGCTACGGAGGTCAGGCCCACGTCGACCGCCCGCCGGACCCGAACGCCGTCGACGACCGGGAATGGGGCGAGTACCTGTTCGTGCGGGACAACCCGCGCGGAAGGTTCTCCGAGCGCTGGGTGCATTCGGCGGGCTGCCGCCGCTGGTTCGACGTGGTCCGGGACACGGCCACGAACGAGATGAGTGCAGAGGTTCCCTCCCGGAGCGGAAGGCGGTGACTCGATGACCTCCCCGAACCGCCTGGACGCAACGGTCCGTCCGGGTCGCATCGACCGCACGCGCCGGCTGCGATTCACCTTCGACGGGACCGAACTGCACGGACACCCCGGGGACACGCTGGCTTCGGCGCTGCTCGCCGAGGGCAGGACGGAGGTCACCACCTCGGTCCACCGGGGCCGTCCACGCGGCATCGTCGCCGCGGACCGCACCGAACCCAATGCGCTCGTCCAGCTGCACGGTGACTGCCCGGAACCGATGCTGCCCGCCACGCGGGTCGAACTCCGCGACGGGTTGGTCGCCGAGAGCCTCTCCGGGATCGGCTGGGTCGGTGACCGGCCGGACACGGCCGTGCACGACAAGAAGTACGTGCACGCCGACGTGGTCATCGTCGGCGCAGGGCCGTCCGGCCTCGCCGCCGCCCTGTCGGCCGGACGCAGTGGTGCGCGCGTGTTCCTCGTCGACGAACAGGCCGAACTCGGCGGCAGGTTGCTGGACGGGCACGAACGGATCGACGGCGCTGCGGCCACCGACTGGATCGCCCGCGCGGTGCGTGAACTCGCGGAGATCCCGGAGGTGCGGGTGCTCACCCGGGCCACCGCCGTGGGCTGTTACGACCACGATTACCTGCTCGTCGCCGAACACCGCACCGACCATCTCGACACTGTCGGTCCCCACCAGTCGCAGCAGCGCCTGTGGCACGTACGTGCCCGGCGTGTCGTGCTGGCCACGGGTGCACACGAGCGCCCCGTGGTGTTCGAGGACAACGACCGTCCGGGAATCATGCTCGCCGCTGCCGTGCGCAGCTACCTGAACCGCCATGCGGTCCTACCGGGACGCGATGCGGTCGTGTTCACCACCTCCGACAGCGCCTACTCGACGGCCCTGGACCTGTTGGCCGTGGGAGCGAGCGTGCCCGCGTTGGTGGACACCCGTCCGCAGCCGCCCGCTCACCTGGTCGACCAGGTCGAGGCGGCCGGGGGCCGGGTCCACCCGGGATCGACCGTGATCTCGACCAAGGGACACGACCGGGTTCGCGGAGCGCGCGTCACCGAGCTCGACGAGCAGGGCTGCCTGAGCGGAATCCCCTACGAGGTGGACTGCGACCTGCTGGCGGTCTGCGGTGGGTGGAGCCCGGTGGTGCACCTGTTCGGCCAGGCGGGCGGGTCGCTGCGCTGGGACAGGACAGCGGCCGGATTCGTTCCGGAATCCTCCGGGACTCACCTGCCCAGGGTGATCGGTTCCGCACGGGCCACCCACGATCTCGCCGGGAGCCTGGCCCAGGGGTTGGCCGCGGGTGCGGAGGCCGCCACCGCCTGCGGTTTCCGGATCGCGGCCCCACGGGTACCGCCGACGTCGGGAGACCGCCCGAACTCCAGGCCCCGACCGCTGTGGCTGGTTCCGGGGATGACGAAGCCGCCGGAGCAGTGGGACCGGCACTTCGTGGACCTGCAACGCGACGCCACCGTGGCCGACGTGTGGCGGGCGATCGGTGCGGGAATGCGCTCGGTGGAGCACGTCGAGCGCTACACCACGATCAGCACCGGTCAGGACCGGGGCAAGACCTCGGGAGTCAACGCCATCGGCGTGATCGCCGACGCGTTGATGGTCGACTCGCCGGGCGAGGTCGGCACGACCACGTTCCGCCCGCCCTACGCGCCGGTGCGGTTCGCGCTGATGGCCGGACGGGAGCGTGGCCACTTGCACGAGCCCGTCCGCACCACGTCGATGCACTCCTGGCACGAGGCTGCGGGTGCGGAGTTCGAGAACGTCGGCCAGTGGAAGCGCCCCCGGTACTACCCGCGTCCCGGTGAGGACATGGATGCCGCCGTGCAACGCGAATGCCGGGCCGCGCGTACCGGCGTGGCGATGCAGGACGTCAGCACTCTCGGCAGGATCGAGATCGTCGGATCGGACGCTCCGGAGTTCCTCGACCGCGTCTGCACCAGCGGTTTCGCCGAGCTCGCCGTCGGCAGGGCCCGCTACGGGATGATGTGCGGGGCCGACGGGATGGTCCTCGACGACGGCGTGTCGATGCGGTTGGCCGCGGACCGCTACCTGATGAGCACCACCACGGGCGGCGCGGCAGGAGTGCTGGAATGGCTGGAGGAGTGGCTGCGGACCGAGTGGTCGGAGCTCGACGTGTACTGCACGTCGGTCACCGAGCAGTGGGCCGCGGTGGCCGTGGTCGGCCCCCGTTCCCGTGACGTGGTGGCTCGGCTCGCACCGGATCTGGACGTCTCGTCCGCGGGCTTCGGTTTCATGGAGTTCCGCGAGACGGAGCTGTACAACGGGATTCCCGCCAGGATCAGCCGGATCTCGTTCTCCGGCGAACTGGCCTTCGAGATCAACGTCGCGAGGTGGTACGGGCTCGCCACGTGGGAAGCCGTGGCCGCGGCCGGTGCCGACCACGGCATCACCCCCTACGGCGCGGAGACGATGCACGTGCTGCGTGCCGAGAAGGGCTTCGTGGTCGTCGGTCAGGACACCGACGGCACGGTCACGCCACTGGACCTGGGCATGGACCGGCTGGTGTCCCGGCACAAGGACTTCATCGGCAAGCGCTCATTCGCGCGGCAGGACACCGCGCGCACCGACCGCAAGCAACTGGTCGGTCTGCTGCCGCTGGAGCGGGAGAGGCTCCTGCCCGAGGGGGTGCACCTGGTCGAACCGGACGTGCCGCTGCGCCCGCCGGTGCCGATGCTCGGTCACGTGACGTCCAGCTACCGCAGCGCCGCGCTGGACCGCACCTTCGCACTGGCCCTGATTCGCGACGGTCGACGCCGAATCGGCGACGTGCTGCACGCGCCGTTCGAGGGCAGCAGCACCGCCGTCGAGGTCACCAGGCCGGTTTTCTACGACGAGGAAGGAGCCCGCCGTGACGGTGTTGAACACGGTTGAACCAGCCACCGGTCTCGCGAGTCTGCGCCGCAGCCCCCTGGCGGACCGCGCAGCGGAATTCGCGGCCTCCAGCGCGGACGGACTGCGCGGGGTTCGACTGAGCGAGGAGGCGTTCCTGACGCAGGTGAACCTGCGGGTGCCCCCCGAGAGTCCCGCGCTGCTCGCCGGGCTGGAACGGGAACTGGGACTGGCGTTGCCGCATCGGCCGAACAGCGTGGTCGGCGACGAGCGCGACGCGGTGCTGTGGCTCGGTCCGGACGAGTGGTTGGTGATCGCTCCGGAAGGACGGGCCGACCGGGTGGTGAGCCGGGCTCGCACCGCGATGGCCGACTCGGTCGGCTCCTCGGTGGACGTCTCCGCCGACCGGACGACCGTGCGGCTGGCGGGGCCGGTGTCCAGGGATGTGCTGGAGAAGGTGTGCTCGCTGGACCTGCACCCGCGTGCGTTCGGTGCGGGGCAGTGCGCCCGGACCCTGGTCGGCAGGGTTCGGGTCGCGCTCTGGCAGGTCGGTGCGGAGCCCGCGTACCGGCTGCTGGTCCACTGCTCCTTCGCCGGTTACCTGGCGGACCTGCTGCTCGACGCGATGGCGGAGTTCACCCACGCCTGACGCCTCCCGAAAGGACTTCTCACCCGGGAGCCGTCGGCG
The DNA here is from genome assembly GCF_014137975.1 of Halosaccharopolyspora lacisalsi. Lineage (GTDB taxonomy): Bacteria > Actinomycetota > Actinomycetes > Mycobacteriales > Pseudonocardiaceae > Halosaccharopolyspora > Halosaccharopolyspora lacisalsi. Next base: position 373,853 of record NZ_JACGWZ010000004.1, read on the forward strand.
CCGTCCTGGCGGTGCGTCCGGAACCGGGTACGGAGTTCGCGGTGAGTTTCCTGCGGTAGGCGGCGAAGCGCTTCGGGTCGTTCATGGCGAAGACCGCCACCAGTCTTCCCCCGCGTCGGTAGGTGGCCACGAACTTGCGTGCCTTCGTGGAACCGTCCACCACCTCGATCTTGTCCTTGGGCATCGCCTCGCCGGCGAACTGCACGCTGCACCCGTACTGCCGTGACCAGAAGTGGGGCACGGCGGTACAGCGAGCGATGGTGGAACCGGCGAGCAGGTTACGCACGGCGGTCGTCGGCTGGTTCATGGCATGGGACCAGTAGCCCGTTCGCGTGGTGTGAGCATGATTGCCCGACTGGTATTGAGCGACGTCCCCGACGGCGACAACGTTGCGCAACCGGGTGACACACCCGGCGTCGGTGAGCACCCCCTGGCGTGTCCGGACGCCGGAACCCCGCAGCCACTCGGTGGTGGGATGCGCCCCGACGCAGACAGCGACGACGTCCGCCGGCACGACACGTCCGTCCGTCAACTCCACACCGGTGACCCGTTCCGTGCCGAGCACGCGCGCGGCCCGCGTTCCGCACCGGAGGCGAACACCGTGGTCCTCGTGCAGGGCCAGGCACAGGGACGCGATCTCGATGCCGAGGGTGTGCACGAGCGGAACGTGCTGTCCTTCGACCAGCGTCACCCGAGCGCCCAGTGACCGGCACGTGGACGCCACCTCGGAGCCGGTGAGGCCTCCTCCGACCACGACCACCCGGCTGCCCGCTCCCACGCTCTCCCGCAGCGCGAGAGCGTCGTCCAGGGTGTAGACGAGATGGCTTCCCGGGACCGTCGGAGCGCCGGTGATGGTGCTGCGAGACGCCCCGGTCGCCGCGACGACTCCGTCGGCGCGTACCTGGTCGCCGCCGTCGAGCGTGACCGTTCCGGTGCGCGGGTCCAGGCGAACGGCCGTACGGCCGAGCCGCCATTCGGCGTCGAGGTCGTCCTCTTCTTCGGGATCGCCGAGTGCGAGCTCCGCCGGATCCAGGTGCCCGCTCAGGAACTCCTTGGACAGGGGCGGCCGATCGTACGGCGGGCGGTGTTCGGCGCCGATGAGGGTCAGTCGTCCGTCGAAACCCTGCTCGCGCAGTTCTTGTGCGGCTCGCCATCCCGCTAGGGAGGCTCCCACGACGGCTACGCTGCGCATTCTATTGCTCCGGAACGTGAGATATCGCGGGATGACGCCAACAGAACCTCCGTTGCGCTATGAGGAACATAACGTAGTATATGCAACAAATGTGACTCTTTTGTTGCAACAGCGTCAAGAGGGCGCGAGGTTGGGTTCCTACGAGGTTCCCCTTAGCGGATACGGTTGGCCTGTGAGTAACGCAGAGGAGGCACGGAGCAAGGGCTCCGGGGCGCTGGTGCAGTCCGTGGACCGGGCTGTGACCGTCTTGGAGCTGTTGGCGCGCAGTGGTGAGGCTGGTATCACGGAGATCGCTGGTGAGCTGGGGGTTCACAAGTCCACGGCGTCGAGGCTGGTCAGCGTTCTGGAGTCCAGGGGCATGGTCGAGCAGCTGGGGGAGCGCGGCAAGTACGTCATCGGTTTCGGAGTGGTCCGGCTCGCCGGCGCGGCCACCGAGCGGATGGACCTGCCACGCCTGGGACGTCCGTTCTGCGACTCGTTGGCCTCCGAGCTGGGGGAGACGGTCAACATCGCGATCCGGGACAACGACGTGGCGCTCAACATCAGCCAGGCTCGGGGTACCGCGTCCGTCACCGCGCACAACTGGGTCGGCCAGCGCACGCCCCTGCACGCGACCTCCAGTGGCAAGGTCCTGCTCGCCCACGCGCCCCCCGAGGACCAGGACGCGCTACTGGAGGAACCGCTGGAGCGCTACACGACGCGGACTTTGACCGATCCCGAGGAGCTGCGCAAGGATTTCGCCCTGATCGTGCGGGACGGGTACGCCACCGGGTACGAGGAGCTGGAACTCGGTCTCAACGCCGCCGCCGTGGCCATCTACAACTACGACGGTGAGGTGATCGCCGCGCTGAGCTCCTCGGGGCCGTCCTATCGCTTTTCGCGACGGCGGATCCGGGAGGTCATCGGAGCGATGACGGTGGCGTCCAAGGAGCTCTCCGCGCAGCTGGGCTACCTGGAGTCCTGAGTGGACCGGCGCTCTCGGCGACCGTCAGAGGCCGAATTCGGGGCGTAGACGTTCGGGTACCAGATCGAGGTAGTCCCGGTGAGCGCCGATCCAGTCACGCACGAACGTGCAGTGCGGCACCACTGTGGCGCGGCGCTGTCTGGCGGTGTCCAGGGCGCTGCGGACGAGTCGGCCTCCCAGTCCGCGGCCTTCGTGGCCGGGGTTCACTTCGGTGTGGACGAAGTCGAGCTCGTCTCCCCGAACGTGGTACTCGGCAAAGCCGATGACCTCGTCACCGGAGCGGAGCTCGAACCGCGAGCGCTCGGCGTTGTCGACGACCCTGGATTCCATCTTCGTCCACACCGTCCTGGTGGTTCCCGCACTGTCCCCGCCACCATGCCCGGCTTCTCCGCGGGGCCGCTACGCGTCCGCTCGGACGGGCTGGAGCGAACGTGCTACGAGGGCATGACGGGGGCCACCCAACCGTCGTTGGCGGTCGTCCACTCGGCGCTGCGGGTCCATCCTGCGGCGCGCAGCTCCTCCTCCGCCTGGCCCGGTTCGGTGGTCGAGTGCGGCAGTTGCAATTCGACGATCTCCGCTCCGCGGTCGTCGCGGACGGTGATCACCGGTGCGTGTTCGGCCGATGCGGCGATGTAGTGCGCTGTATTGGCCATGGAAGCGTTCGACCTCCTCGCTCGTCGTGTGGTAATGAATTACCCGGTGTGGTGTGAGGCAAACTCGGCACTCGTCCGATCGGTGCCGCATCGATTCAGTGGTTTTCGCGAAGCGAAGAATTCGTGTCCGGTTCCTCTGTCGGAAAAGGTGGTCGGCGGTTCGACGTTTTCGGCGTGATCGCGGACTCGCGGTGAACGGCGTCGCCGCAGGTCATTGAGATGCGGGCCGTGCAGCACCGTGAAACCCTCCTCGGAGAGGACGCAGGGCCTCTTGTCGGTCGACGACGATGTGGCCACTGGCGAAGACAGGCTAAGCGGGTGGCCTCCGCTTGTCGGTCCCGCGCGTCGAAGGGAGACCAGTGTCATGCCACAGACCGCCGACTTCATTCTCGAGCGGCTCCGAGCTTGGGGAATCGGCCGGATCTTCGGGTACCCGGGCGACGGGATCAACAGCCTGCTGGGTGCGCTCAACCGCGCCGACGGCGATCCGGAGCTGATCCAGACGCGCCACGAGGAGATGGCCGCGTTCATGGCCACGGCGCAGGCCAAGTTCACCGGGACGCTCAGTTGCTGCATGGCCACCTCCGGGGGCGGCACGATCCACCTGCTCAACGGGCTCTACGACGCGAAGTTGGATCACCAGCCGGTCGTGGCGATCATCGGACAGCAGAAACGGATCGCGCTGGGGTCGGCCTATCAGCAGGAAATCGACCCGAACACGCTGTACAAGGACGTCTCGGAGTTCGTGCAGACCTGCATGCATCCCGCGCAGGCTCGCCAATTGATCGACCGGGCGTGCAAGGTGGCGCTGACCAACAACACCGTCGCCACCGTCATCGTGCCCGAGGACGTCGCGATGGAGGAGGCGGTACCCTCGCCGCCGCGTTCGCACGGCGCTGTCTACACCAGCGTGGGCTGGACGAAACCCCGGATGATCCCGCCGGAGGAGGAGCTCGACAAGGCCGCGGAGGTCCTCAACGAGGGCGAGCGCGTGGCCATCCTGGTCGGGCAGGGAGCGGCGCGGGCCACAGACCAGGTGGCCGAGGTGGCCGAGCTGCTCGGTGCCGGAGTGGCCAAGACGTCGCTGGGCAGGGAGGTGCTGCCCGACGACCTGCCCTACGTCACCGGACCGGTCGGACTGCTGGGCTCCACCTCGAGCCACGCGATGATGATGGAGGCGGACACGCTGTTCATGATCGGCACCAGCTTCCCCTACACCGAGTGGCTGCCGGTCGAGGGACAGTGCAGGGGCGTCGAGATCGACGTCGACGGCCGCATGATCGGGGTGCGGTATCCGATGGACGCGCATCTCATCGGTGACTCGAAGGACACGCTGACCGAGTTGATCCCGCTGCTGCGGCGCAAGCAGGACCGGTCGTGGCGGGAGCGGATCGAACGCGAGGTCTCCGAGTGGTGGCAGGTGCTGGACGACCGTGCCCACGACACGGCCGACCCGCTCAACCCCGAGCTGGTGACCCAGGAACTGTCCAAGCGGTTGCCGGACGAGTCGATCATCACCACCGACGCCGGATCGGTAGCCAACTGGTGGTCGCGGCACTTGAAGCTGCGCACGGGCATGAAGGCCTCGCTGTCCGGGAACCTCGCCACGATGGGCCCCGGCACGCCGTACGCCATCAGCGCCAAGTTCGCCTATCCCGATCGGCCCGTCATCGCCCTGGTGGGTGACGGCGTCTTCCAGATGAACGGCATGCTGGAACTGATCACCATCAAGCGCTACCTCGACCGACTCAGCCGGTCGTCGTTGATTTTCTGCGTGTTCAACAACCAGGACCTCAACCAGGTGACCTGGGAGCAGCGTGCGATGGCCGGGGAGCCGAAGTTCCCGGGCTCGCAGGACATCCCCGACGTGCCGTACGCGGAGTGGGCGAAACTGCTCGGGTTCACCGGGATTCACTGCGACGATCCCGGCCGGATCGGCCAGGCCTGGGACGAGGCGCTGGCCGCCAAGGGGCCGGTCGTCCTCGAGGTGGTGGTCGACGCCGAGGTCCCGCCGATTCCGCCGCACATCAAGTCGACGCAGGCGAAAAAGACCGCGCAGGCGCTGCGTCAGGGAGATCCGGAGGCGTGGGGCGTCGCCATCAAGGGTGCCAAGCAGAAGATGCACGAGTTCACCGAGTCGGTGAAGAAGAAGACGCCGGGGAGCTAGCGTCCGGCGTCGGGTCCGCTGCCGTATCGGCGATTCCGGGGACGGGGTCATGAGTGGGGAACGTGCTGCCGAAACCATTGTGGACAGCGTCGACGTACACGGTCTGACGGTCCCCACCGACGGCCCGGGGGGCGTGGAGCAGGACGGCACGCTGGAGTGGGACTCCACGACCATGATCCTCGTCCGGGTGCACGCCGGGGGTCGCGTCGGGATCGGTTACACCTACGGGGATCGGTCCGTGGCGACGTTCGTCGACTCGAAGCTGGTGCCGTTGGTACTGGGGGCGAACGTCGACGCTCCGCCGATGCTGTGGGAGCGGATGTTCGCCGCCATCCGGAACGCGGGTCGATCGGGGGTGGGGGCCATGGCGGTCGCGGCCGTCGACATGGCGGTCTGGGACCTTTCGGCCCGCCTCCGGCGGCTCCCCCTGTTCCGGGCCCTGCCGGCGTTCCGCGACGAGGTTCCCGTCTACGGCAGCGGTGGCTTCACGAACTACCCGGTCGACCGGCTCGCGGACCAGTTGGCCGGGTGGGTCGCCGAGGGCATCCCACGGGTGAAGCTGAAGACCTCGCGGCAACCGCGGCAGGATCCGCGGCGGCTCTCGGCGGTGCGCGCCGCGCTCGGCGTGGGGCCGGAGCTGTTCGTCGACGCCAACGGCGCACTGACCCGCAAGCAGGCGCTGTACTGGGCGCGGCGGTTCGCCGACGAGTGGGGAGTGGGCTGGCTGGAGGAGCCGGTTACCTCGGACGACCGCGAGGGGCTTCGGTTGCTGCGGCAAAACGGTCCCCTCGGGCTGGACATCGCCGCCGGTGAGTACGGGTTCGTGCTGCACGACTTCGACGACCTGCTCAGTGCGGGAGCCGTCGACTGTTTGCAGGCCGATGTCACTCGTTGCGGGGGCGTCACGGGTTTGCTTCAACTCGGTGGCCTCGCCGCGAGCCACCAGATCGACGTGTCCGCGCACTGTGCTCCCGCTGCCTCGGCACACGCTTTCTGCGCGGTTCCACGGCTGCGACATCTCGAGTACTTCCACGACCACGTGCGGATCGAGCACCGCGTCTTCGACGGCAACCTGCCCGTGATCGAGGGAGCACTGCGCCCCGATCCCGACCGCGCCGGTCTGGGCCTCGAAGTGCGGTGGCCGGACGTCGAGCAGTACCGGGTGTACGGCAACACCACGAGTCACCGGTAGATGGTCCGGCAGGATCCGGCGGACAGCGATCGCGGGAACCCGCTGACCGAACCACGAGGGCGTAACCGGTGGTTTCGCCCGGCGGTGGCCTTGGAAGGTCGGTGAGCACGGCAGAAGGCAGTGAGCTGGACCCGCCGGCGCAGTCGGTGGCCAGCATGGCTCGCGACCTGCTCGCCCAGGGGGTCGGTACAGCAGACCCTGGACCGGATCGTGCAGTACGCGGTGGAGATGGTCGACGGGTGCGAGCACGCCGGTGCGCCGACGGTGTACGACTGGCAGCGTGCGCGGACGCTGGCCGTGACCAGTGATCTGGCGCGGTGGTCGAAACGCGTCAGCAGCGGTTTCCCGACCTGATCAATCTCGCTCCGGTGGGGTGGGATTGTTCGACGAGCACGATCGGATCCAGGAGGTCAATGATGCGCTGGGCCGGTTGCCGGGGTATTCGCTGCTCGGAGCTGTTGGGCATGCCGTCCACCGAGCTGCTGCACCCGAGCGAGCGGGGTGGGGGGAGCAGTAGCGAGACCGGTCGCGAGCACGGCACCGCCGGTTCCTCGGAGGAGGCCCGCCAGCGCACGCTGGTGCGCGACGACGGTCAGCCGGTGATCTGCGAGGTGCGCTACGCGTCCCGCTCCAGGACGGCAGCCAATTCCGGCTGGTGTTCTTCCAGGGCATCACCGAAACCCCCCCTGATCGACCGGGCGTGACCTTCGCCGTGGACGACTTCGGCACCGGCCACTCGTCCCCGGCCCGGCTCGAGGACCTCCCCGCCGGCAGCATCGAACTCGACCGCCGGTTCGTCGTCGGTCTCGGAAACCACGAGATCGACCGTGCCATCGTGCGCTCGTCCGTGGACGTGGCTCGCGCCACCGGACGCCGCCGCGTGGCCGAAGGCGTGGAAACCACCATCCAGTTCCACCTGCTCATCACCCTCGGCGTCGACGCGCACCAGGGGTTCCTGTTCGCTCACCCCGTGCCCGACGAACTCCACGCCCTGCTGAGCAAGCAAGCACCGCTCCCGCAGCAGCAACAACAGCGGTAACGGCGGATCCGTCGCTACCCGTCTTTTTATCCACATGTCTTTTCCCCAGTTCCGAACTCCGAATTCTGGTCGCACTGCTCACGTCACTGCGAATCATCATGAGCGGCGATCCGTGCTGCGAAGGCCGCATGCGGGGACTCGACGAGCACCGATTCCCCGTCGGAGGAAGTGCGGGCGCGAGTCAACCGGGGCAGCGAGCCGATCGCGAACGGCACCACCGCTCCCAGTGGCAGGCCGAATCCGAGCATCACGGGCATCCCCAGTGCCGGGGACGCGTGTCCGATGACCAAGCGCGCGACGAACCCACCTACCAGCAGCACGATCCCACCCCAGAACATGATGACCGAAGTGGTGAGGAGGGTGGTTCTGCGGAGTGCGCAGCGACGGCACAGTGGCCAGTCCCGGACGTAGGTGATGCGTACCTGCTGCGCCCACTGTCCTAATCGGTTCCCCACGCTCAGCACGTTGCCGCTCAGCGCTCGGCTGCCGGAGATGCGGGTCCGCGACTGCAGCGCGAGCTTCACCCGTCGGGAAGCCGGTCGTCCGTGCTTGGCGCACACCTCCGGCAACCGGCCCGGAGTGGTCACCACATCGCCCGGCACGGTCACGATCCCCTGCGACTGCCTCTGCTGCACGTGTACTACCTCATGTCGGTTGTGCGACATATCCAAGTGCTTGGCCGATGCGCGCTGGAGCACGACTGGTCGCCGGCGGAACCCTGCGCGATACCCGCGCCTTCACGGTCTCAGTGTGCCGGTGGAGGCTTAGGGGGCACGTGCGGTTAGCGTGCTGAGTCATGGTTGAACGCATGATCGCCGCGACAGACGGGGCCGCTCAGCCCAATCCGGGGCCTGCGGGCTGGGCGTGGGTGATGGGTGACGCCCGTGGACATCCGGCTCGGGGTGAGTCGGGATATCTCGGGGATGCGACGAACAACGTCGGTGAGCTCACCGCGGTGGCCGAACTGCTGAAAGCCACGGACTCGGCCGTTCCGCTGGAAGTGCGGATCGATTCCCAATACGCCATGAACGCCGTGACCAAGTGGCTCCCGAAGCAGCGTCAGCGTGGATTTACGACCACGGACGGAAAGCCCATCAAGAATCGGGACCTGATCGTGCACATCGATGAACTCCTGTCCGGTCGGGACATCACCTTCACCTGGGTTCGGGCACACCAGTCCGATGGTGATGCGCTGAACGCGCTCGCGGACCGTGCCGCTCAGGACACCGTTCGCCAACGACGGGGCGATTCCTGGACCGGCGCGGCAAACGCCCCCGCTGTCGAGCTCTCGCAGCCCGCCCAGGACTCTTCAGTGCGAACGAACTCTCCGGCGACATCCGCTGCCGGTCGGTGCGGTGCCACGACCAAGGCCGGGAAACCGTGTCCCATCGAGCCACGCCCCTCGGGGCTGTGTCACGTGCACGATCCGACTGTGCAGTGCCAGGCGATCACGAGCAAGGGGAGGCCGTGCACGGCCGCGACCGGCGGGGAGCGGTGCAAGCAGCACCGCGACCAGGTTCTGTAGTTCGGGAGGGCCCCGCCAACGACCCGGCCGCCGCCTGTCATGATCGTGGGCCCGAACCGTCGCGGCCACCACCCTTGTCCGCGCATTGGCCGTGTATTCGCCGTGAACACCCGCACGAGGCCACACAGAGCCGGGTGCAACCGCAGACCCCGTGATCGGCCGCGCGCCGCGTCGTCGCAGGTCATCGGCCAGATTAGGCAGGTAAGAGAGGGTGCCCCGGTCCGATTCGAACGGACACTACACGGATTTTGAGTGCTTCCGCGATCATGCCTCTGACCTGCGGTGATGGCGTGGCGTGGCTCGGTTTGTCCGTGTATTGGCCGCATGGCGCTCTCGCAGCTCTTCAATGCCATTGATCTTCCCCCCGCAGAACCAGACACGTGGATTGTGTGGTCCGAGGGCAGGCAGTGATCCCGCTGCTTGAGACTTGTCGGCGGGACGCCTTGCTCAGCAGCGACAGGAGCAGCTGACCGGGTCACCGAGCTCCACCGCTGACACCGCGGCTGCTTACACCCAGGGCTGACAGCCCCGTCGTTGATCCACCGGAGGCCTTTTCGCGTCTCGCGGTCGACGTCGATCGCCGCAGCAAGATCTCGGATGTGTACAGGTGCCCGTTGCGGTGCATTCTAGAAGTGCTGCCCACGACGACACCACACACGGTTGGCGAAGCATGACCGGACCACGAGACCAAGAGCACCCCACCCATGACGAGGGAAGGGGATACCCGCCCTCGCGGGACGAGGTCAGTCAGCGGCTCGCTCTGCTCCCGGAGAGCATGAACGAGTACGCGATCTTCTCGCTGGACGCGGAGGGCCGCGTCCAGAGCTGGAACGCCAACGCCGAGCGCGTCGAGGGATACAGCACCGTCGATATCATCGGCAGGCACTTCTCGGTGTTCTACCCGTCGGAGCAGATCGCCACCGGGTACCCGGACTGGGAACTGGAACGGGCCGCCGAGGTCGGCTTCTACATCGACGAGGGCTGGCGCCTGCGCAAGGACGGCAGCCGCTTCCTGGCCCACGTCGTCATCACGGTGCAGCGGACGCCGGAGGGGATGCTGAGCGGTTTCATCAAGGTGGTCCGGGACATCACCGAGGCCCGGGAGCGGGAGCGGCGGTCGCGTCGGAGGTTCACCGACTTGTTCCACCTCGCGCCGGTGGGCATCTGCGTGCTCGACGACTCCGAGCGACTGCTGGACGCCAACAGCGCGCTGTGCGATCTGCTGGGGTACGGCCTGTCCGAGATCCACGGCAAGACCGCCGCCGATCTGCTGCACCCTCGGGACGGGGACGGGGGCTTCATCCCGGCGACGACGGAACCGGGGGTGTCACCGGACCGGGGGGACGCGTCCCAACGGGTACTGGCCCGGTCGGACGGGCAGCAGGTGATCTGCGACGTGCACAGCACGTTGTCGGTCCAGGAGGACGGGAGCCGGTTCTGGTTGGTGGGGATCCAGGACATCAGCGAGCGAATCCGCCACACGGAGGAACTGCACTACCAGGCCACCCACGACGATCTGACGGGGTTGCTCAACCGCAAGGGCCTCAGCGAACTGCTCGAGGAGCTGCGCGGGGGCCCCACCGGACGGTTCGCCGGGCTGTACTGCGACATCGACAACTTCAAACGGGTCAACGACTCGCTCGGTCACGAGGCCGGTGACGAGCTGCTGATGTCGCTGGCTCGCCGCCTGCGCGGTGGGCTACCGGAGCAATGCACGGCGGCCCGGCTCTCCGGCGACGAGTTCCTGATCGTCTGCTCGGACATCGACGCCGTCGGCGGCCTGGAGGCGTTCGCGACTTGGGCCGCGGAATTCCTGAACACGGCTATGCCGATGCGCGGAGAGATAGTTCGCGTGTCGGCCTCCGTCGGCGCCGCGATGCTCGATCCCGCCACCATGACCGCCGAGGACCTGATGCGGCTCGCCGACGCGGCGATGCTCAAGGCCAAGTCGGGCGGAGCTGGGCGCACGTCGCTGGCCGATTCCCGTGAGGTCGCCGCGCTCAGCGAACAGGTACGCTTGGAGGAGGAACTGCGCCAGGCGATCGACAACGACGGCCTGGCCCTGCGGTACCAGCCGCTGGTCGACCGGCACGGCACGGTGGTGATGGCCGAGGCGCTGCTGCGCTGGCCCCACCCCGAGCGGGGACAGCTGGCTCCGGACGTCATCATCCCAGTGGCCGAGCAGGGCGATCTGCTGCGCTCCCTGGACCTCTGGGTGCTGCGCACAGCGATGCGCGAGGCGGCGGGCTGGCCGCAGTCGAACGGGGGCCCGGTGAACATCGCGGTGAATCTGGGCGGCCTGCTCCCCGCCGATCCGTCCTTCGTCGATGAGATCCGCGCCGTCGTCACCGACAGCGACCTCGACTGGCACCGCGTGATCCTGGAGGTGCTGGAAACCGTCCTGGTGGACCTGCCCGAACAGCCGCGGGAAGCCATGACCGAACTCTCAGAGAAGGGGGTGCGGTTCGCCATGGACGACTTCGGCATCGGCTACTCCTCGCTGGCCCGCTTGAACGAGCTTCCAACGCAGATCATCAAGCTCGATCGCCGATTCGTCTCCAGGTTGGACACCAGTGCCGCCGACTACGCCATCGCTCGGGCCGTGGTGGACATGGCCCGTGCCATGGGGCGTGCCTGCGTCGCCGAAGGGGTCGAGACCGCCACCCAGTTCCGGTTGCTCGACGGGCTCGGGGTGGACGTCTTCCAGGGCTTCCTGTTCTCCCGGCCGCTCCCGCCCGCCGAACTCCGCGCCCTGCTCGACAGCGGACCGCTGCCCGTGCCGGCCGGCGAGTGAAGCCGGCTCGGTAACCGCCCCACAGGTCTGACGGGGCTGCCCCGATCTCCACGGGTCACCGGGCCTGCGGACGAGGGAGACTGAGTATTGTCGAGTGTACGGAAGATCCAGATCCGGCCAGGAGTGGTACCCCGACCGAGCGCCCGCGGACGGCGCCACGAGCCGACATCTCCGATGCCGCACTGACTTGATTACCGGACCGGCAGACGCCGTACTCGTTCGAGCTTAGCGTTGTCGAAAGTGAAGGGCCGGTTCAGGGTGGTACGAGCGATGCCCCGGTCAGATTCGAACTGACACAACACGGATCTTGATTCCATCCACGATCTTGCCCATGAGCTGAAGTGATGGTGTGACGTGGTCCGGCTTGTACGTGTATTGGCCGTGTGTCGACAGGAAGCCTTGCGACTACGGGACACTGGAGGCGAGTGTGAGCGGCAGGAGTGAAGGGCAAGCGTGGCTGAGCGAGGAACGTATCGCATGATCGCGGCGGAGCTGGAGCAACGGATCAGGTCCGGTGAGTATGCGCCTGGCACCTTGCTGCCGTTCGAGCCGACTTTGGCGTGCAAGCACTCGGTAGTCCGAAACACGGTCCGGGCGGCCCTCGAAGTGCTCGAGGATGCGGAACTCGTTGAAGTCCTGCCGGGGCACGGGCGGCGAGTCAGTGGCCAGGCTCCTCGGCCAGTGCGACGACGGCCTACGAGCGGCTCGCCGCCACTCTGCGCGAGAGAGTCGCAGCGGGGGACTTCGAGCCGGATACACCGCTTCCCAGTGAGGTACGGCTGCAGGAGGAGCACGGCGTCTCCAGGAACACCGCCCGCCGGGCCTACCGACTCCTGGAGGACGAAGGCACGATCGTCATTCGACATGGAGCCAGTGCGTTCGTGGCACCGGAAGGCAGCGACACGACCGCCTAGCGGCAGATCGGCAGGGACGGACCCGTATGGACCAGCCCGAGAAGAACGGTGAGTGGCTCGTACACGGCGAACGGACGATCTACGACAGCGAGTGGGTCCGCGTCGACCTTGCCGATATCACGGTCCCATCAGGGGAACGCTTCGAGCATCACAAGGTCTGGCTCCCGCCTGCGGCCATGACACTCGTGCTGGATGACGAGGAACGGCACGTGCTGCTCGCGTACCGGCATCGCTTCGTCGCCGACGTCTGGAACTACGAGCTTCCCGGTGGGCTTCTGAACGAGGACGAGCCTGCGGCCGTGACCGCGGCTCGAGAACTGGAGGAAGAGGCAGGATATCGGCCCCGTTCGATGGAGCACCTGACGACCTTCGAGCCCATGATCGGAACCGTCACGAATCCCCATCACGTCTATCTCGCAAGAGGGGTAGAAAGCGTGGCCGATAGTGTGGAGCTGAACGAGGGTGAGTTCACCTGGGTTCCGGTCGACGAACTGCCGAAGTTGGTTTCGTCGGGACAGATCGTCAACTCGGGGACACTCGTGGCGGTTCTCCACTACCTGGCGTTCAATCCCCGCTAATTCTGTAGCTTTTCGATGCGGGCGCGCTGACGAGCTGATCCGGTGTTTCCGGCCAGCTCTTCAGCGCGCTTCGCATGTGTACGGGCCCCGTCTTCTTCGCCGCGAGCCTTGAGTGCCAGTGCCAGATCCACGCGGAGTCCCGCCTCCGCTCGTCGGAAGTGTCCTCCGGCGAGCCCGTCGAGTGCGGAGTTCAGGTCGTTGACGGCTTCGTCCGCTCCCAATCGTGCCAGGCAGTGCCCGCGCCACCGAGCCAAATAAGTGCTGTTCAGGGCGAGAAAGGGAAGTTCAGGGTCGCTGTCGTCTGCCGAGTTCGCTTCGCCGCTGGCGAAGCGGCCGTACGACCTTCGGCACGCTGCGGTGTCGACGTGGCTCAACGCTGGTGTCCCGCCGACTCAGGTCGCCGAATGGGCGGGCCACAGCGTGACCGTGCTGCTGCAGATCTACGCCAAGACTCTCGTCGGGCAGGAGGAAGCCGCTCGACGTCGGGTTCAGCAAGCCCTCGAAGGGGAGTAGACCCTTGACTGTTTACGGCAATCAGCCCCACGAGGACCAGCACAGTTGCGATCATGATCGAGTGCGGAAAGGCGTAGCTGTGCCGAGCCCGGTGACGCGGGCGTGGCGGCGTGCGAGGCGAGTCCAGTGGCCGGCGTGGGGCCGGTTCGGCGGGCTCATGTTGCTGGTAGTCGGAGTGCTGGCCTGGGTTCCGGTGGACTGGCTGGGGCTGGCCACGTGGCTGTGGAGTCTCCTGGCTTCTTGGGGAACCTTCAAACTTCCGGGACTAGCGTCGCTGGCTGGTGCTGGGCTCCTGGTCGTGGGCATACTCCCGGCGGTGATCGCGCGGTCACGGAGTTGGCAGCGCGCTGGCGAGCGCCCGGAAGTGCAGCCGCTACGCCGATGGAAGGTAGTGCTGGCGGCAATCACGATCGCGATCGCGGTCGTAGCCGCAGGGTGGTGGCTGCTGGGGCTGGCCACCCACGCGCAGGATCCGGCCAAAGCGCGTATCGACGCGGTGCGCGCCGCCATGACCCTGGGCGCTGGGCTGGTCGGAATGGTGGTGCTGTGGCTGACCGGCCGCAAACAATGGTTAGCCGAGCGCACCCAGCGCCACAACGAGACCGACGCCACTGAGAAACGCGTCACCGAGCTCTACACTGCCGCCGCACAACAGTTGGCCTCGGACAAAGCCCCGGTGCGTCTGGCCGGGCTGTACGCCCTGGAACGGCTCGGACAGACCAACCCCATTCATCGCCAGACCATCGTCAACCTACTGTGCGCCTACCTGCGCATGCCCTACACCCCACCCGAACCCAAGGCCGAGTCCGAGGCCAGCTCGGAGTCAGTGACGTCCGCCGAGCACCTGGCCGGCCAATCCCAGCAAGACGGAGCGGCACAGCCGCTGCTGCTCGACCTAGCGCCTACTCTGGCAGAGGCTGCCGGGCTGTCGTTGGATGCCGCCGACCAGCAACAGCAGGAACACCAGGTCCGACTGACAGCCCAACGGCTGCTGGCCCATCACCTACGGCCCGACGGGCACGACCAGTCCATCTCCGAATACTGGGGTGGGCAAGACGGCACGGGCCTGGACCTCGACCTGTCCGGGGCCGTTCTCTACGATTGGGACCTTGAGCATTGTCGAGTGCGCCGCGCCGATTTCACTAACGCTCACTTCCACTTTATCGCCGCATTTGGCGGGGCGCAGTTTCACGGTATCACTTCGTTTGATGGAGTGCAGTTTTACGATATCACTTCGTTTGGTGATGTTCATTTCTATGGCGATGCTATATTTGGTGGGGCGCAGTTCCACGGTGATGCCAGATTTGGTGGGGTACAGTTTCATGAAATGGCCATATTTGACGATGTGCATTTCTATGGCGATGTCGGATTTGCTAAGGCGCAGTTCCACGTCATTATCGGACTTTTTGGGGTGCAGTTTCACGGTGATGCTGTTTTTGATGAGGTGTGGATACGGCTGGATATTGAGAACGCGCTCGATCCATTTTGGCTGCCGGGGTGGACGGTGCGCGTAGCTGATCCCGGCGACGGCCAGACTGGTCGGTGGGGTCTGCTCGTGTCCGAGGAAGATGATCCAGCGAATGTGGAAGCGGCTGCCTCACCATCAGATGAGGAGGAAAGAGCCAACGAGTAGGGGATCAGGGCGTCGCAGCGGTTGTGGCAGGGTGCTGACTCGATCCCGTGACAAACCCTCCGCTGTGCGGAATTTAGTGGCCAGTGGTGGCCACTGTCAGTCTGAGGCCTCCGGGGCGGCATCGTGAGCACAACTGGATCGTATCCCCAGAGGGCCACGTCAAGAACCTCAGCGATCGCACCGGGCGGTCCTTCGGGGTACTCGGAAACTTCGCCGCGTATTCGCCGTGAACACCCGCACGAGGCCGCATCAGGCCGGGAACAACCGCAGAGGCCGTGATCGTCCGCGCGCCACGTCGTCGCAGGTCAGCGGCCGGATCAGGCAGGTGATGAAGGGTGCCCCCGGTCCGATTCGAACGGACACTACACGGATTTTGAGTCCGCCGCCTCTGCCTGTTGGGCTACGGGGGCTTGCCGTATCGTCGAGTGTACGGCATCGGTGATCAGGACCGGGCCAGGGGTGCCCGCCGCTGGGCAGCACCTACCGATACCAGTGGGTGTCGCAATGCTCACGCTCCCTGTGCACATCGTGGTTCGGTCGGGAACGGTAAGCTGCGGTCTCCGGTGCGACCGCACCGGCAGACCCGAGAACCATCCAGGAGGATCCGGTGACCACGCCGGCTGCCGAGGACCCAAGTGCGGCCAGCGCGACGCAACGTCGTGTAGTCGTGGCCGAAGACGAGGCGCTGATCAGACTCGATCTGGTGGAGATGCTTCGTGAGGAGGACTACCAGGTCGTTGGTGAGGCCGGTGACGGCCAGGAGGCGGTTCGGCTCGCCGAGGAGCTGCGCCCCGACCTGGTCATCCTGGACGTCAAGATGCCGAAGGTGGACGGGATCGAGGCCGCTTCCTCGATCGCGGGGGAGCGAATCGCCCCGGTGGTGATCCTGACCGCGTTCAGTCAGCGTGACCTGGTCGAACGTGCCAGGGACGCCGGCGCGATGGCCTACATGGTCAAGCCGTTCGCCAAGCGCGACCTGATCCCGGCGATCGAACTCGCCATCTCGCGATTCACCGAGGTCCAGGCCCTGGAGTCGGAGGTGGCCGACCTCACCGAGCGGCTGGAGGCACGCAAGACGATCGAGCGTGCCAAGGGGCTGCTGATGAACAACCACGACCTTTCCGAGCCGGAGTCGTTCCGTTGGCTTCAGCGCACGGCGATGGACCGGCGCACCACGATGAAGGCCGTGGCCCAGGCCGTCCTCGACAGTCTGGAGTGAACGCCCCGCCTCAGGGCTTCTCGCCCGGCGGTTGATCACGTAGTGCGCAGGTCAACCGTGCCGAGCAAGTGCGCTTTCCGCGCTCGTCGGTGATCACGATCTCGTACGTGGCCGTGCTGCTGCCCCGGTGCAGTGGCGTGGCCACGCCGGTCACCACGCCTTCGGTGGCGGCACGGTGATGGGTGCAGGACAGTTCCAGCCCCACCGCGATCCTGCCCGTCCCCGCGTTCATGGCGGCGGCGACGGACCCCAGTCCCTCGGCGAGCACGGCGTTGGCTCCGCCGTGCAGCAGTCCGTACGGCTGGCGATTGCCCGCCACCGGCATGGTTCCCACCACGCGGTCGGGAACGCATTCGGTTACGGCGATTCCCATCCGGTGGGCCAGCTGTTCCTCCCGGGGAGCCGGTGCCTCCGTCATCAGGGTTTCGTAGCTGGTCACCGAATCGCTGTGTCCGGCGTTGGTCAACGTGAACGATCCTCCTCGGCCTGCACGTACGAGCTGTCAGGGGTTCAGCTTAGACTCACGGGGCGTGATGGCTTCCGAGGACCGACGTCTGCTGCTGATCGATGGCCATTCGATGGCCTACCGCGCGTTCTACGCCCTGCCCAAGGAGAACTTCCAGACGGGCACGGGACAGCACACCAACGCCGTGTACGGCTTCACTTCGATGTTGATCAACCTGCTTCGCGACGAGCAGCCCAGTCATCTCGCCGTGGCCTTCGACGTCTCGCGCAAGACGTTCCGCTCGGAAACGTATCCCGAGTACAAGGCCAACCGCAGCGCGACGCCGGAGGAGTTCCGCGGCCAGGTCAGCCTCATCCAGGAGGTACTGGCCGCGTTGAACATCCCGGCGTTGAGCAGGGACAACTACGAGGCGGACGACGTCATCGCGACTCTGACGAAAAAGGCGGAGGCCGAGGGTTTCGCCGTCTCCGTCTGTACGGGCGACCGGGACGCGCTCCAGCTGGTCGACGACAACGTCACCGTCCTGTACCCCAGCAAGGGCGTTTCGGAGATGACGCGCTTCACGCCGCGGGCCGTGGAGGACAAGTACGGCCTGACCCCCGTGCAGTATCCGGACTTCGCGGCACTGCGGGGGGACCCCTCCGACAACCTGCCCAGCATCCACGGGGTGGGGGAGAAGACCATCACCAAGTGGATCCAGCAGTTCGGCTCGTTGGGGGAGCTCGTCGACCGGGTCGACGAGGTCAGGGGCAAGGCGGGCAACTCGCTGCGGGAGCACGTAGCCCAGGTACTGCGCAATCGCGAGCTCACCGAGTTGGTGACCGATGTCGCGATCGGGATGGAGCCGGAGGAGCTGGCGCTGCGGCAGTGGGATCGCGACGCCGTGCACCGGCTGTTCGACGACCTGGAGTTCCGCGTGCTGCGCGACCGCCTGTTCGCGAGCCTGTCCAGCGCCGAACCCGAGGTCGAGCAGGGGTTCGAGGTCACGGGAGGGCTGATCGGGCCGGGAGAGCTGGCCGACTGGCTCGATGCTCATGCCCGCGACGGCGCCCGCACCGGGCTCTCCTTCACCGGGAGCTGGGGGCAGGGTGGTGGCGATCTGAGCGGTATCGCCCTGGTCAACGCCTCCGGCCAGGGGGGCTTCGTCGACGTCACCGCTCTCACCGACGCCGACGACCGGGCGCTGGCGGCCTGGCTGTCCGATCCTTCGGCGCCGAAGGCGGCGCACGACGTCAAGGGACCGATTCACGCCCTGCGTGAGCGGGGCTGGACGCTGGCGGGCCTGACCAGCGACACGGCGCTGGCCGCCTACCTGGTCCGTCCCGGCCAGCGTTCCTTCGACCTCCCCGATCTGGTGGTGCGGTACCTGCAGCGCGAGCTGCGCACCGATCAGGAGTCCGGCGGTGCCCAGTTGTCCCTGCTCGAGGACGAGGAGCAGGTCAAGGCCGACGCCGCCGCGGCCGAGCTCGTGCGGGCCAGGGCGGTGGCGGAACTGGCCGACGCGTTGGACACCGCGCTGCGGCGTATCGACAGCGCCCGACTGCTGAGCGACCTGGAGTTGCCGCTGCTTCAGGTGCTCGCCGAACTGGAGGCGGCCGGGATCGCCGTCGACGCCGATCGGCTCTCCGAGCTCGGGAACCACTTCACCGAGCGGGTCAGGCAGGCGGCGGGGGAGGCCTACGCCGTCATCGGCAAGGAGATCAACCTGGGCTCGCCCAAGCAGCTTCAGACGGTGCTGTTCGACGAGCTGGGCATGCCCAAGACCAAGCGCACGAAAACGGGCTACACCACCGATGCTGAGGCCCTGCAGGGGCTCTACGACAAGACCGAGCACCCCTTCCTGCGGCACCTGCTGGAGCACCGGGACGCCACGAAGCTCAAGACCACCGTGGAGGGGCTGGTCAAGGCGGTCGCGCCGGACGGGCGGATCCACACCACCCTGAACCAGACCATCGCCGCCACGGGGCGGTTGTCCTCGACGGAACCGAACCTGCAGAACATCCCGATCCGCACCGAGGAGGGGCGCCAGATCCGGGAGGTGTTCGTGGTCGGCAAGGACCACGAGAGCCTCCTGACCGCCGACTACAGCCAGATCGAGATGCGGATCATGGCGCACCTGTCCGGGGACGAAGGGTTGATCGAGGCCTTCCGCACGGGTGAGGACCTGCACAACTACGTGGCCTCCAGGGCGTTCGGCGTTCCGATCGACGAGGTCGACCAGGAGCTGCGGCGGCGTGTCAAGGCGATGTCCTACGGTCTGGCCTACGGGCTGTCGGCCTACGGCCTGGCTCAGCAGCTGCGCATTTCCGCCGAAGAGGCCAAGGAGCAGATGGACGCCTACTTCGCGCGTTTCGGCCGGGTGCGCGACTACCTGGACGAGATCGTCGAGCGGGCACGCCGGGACGGCTACACCTCGACCATCCTGGGGCGGCGTCGTTACCTGCCCGACCTGACGAGTGACAATCGGCAGCGCCGCGAGATGGCCGAGCGGATGGCGCTCAACGCGCCGATCCAGGGCAGTGCGGCCGACATCATCAAGGTCGCCATGTTGGACGTGTATCGGGGGTTGGAAGCAGCGGGCCTGCGTTCGCGGATGCTGCTGCAGGTCCACGACGAGTTGATTTTCGAAGTCGCGGAGGGCGAGCGTGACGAGGTGGAGCGTCTGGTGCGTCAGCACATGGGCGCGGCCCACGAGCTGGACGTGCCACTGGAGGTCTCGGTCGGCGTGGGGCTTTCCTGGGACACTGCCGCGCACTGAGCGACGACCGAAGCCGATGAGCTTCGGCCCACGGCGCGTGGTGCCGGGTCGCTTCACCGACGACCGTGTCGGCGGGGATAGGCTGCCCGGGTTCGCCACCGGTGCGCGGGCCGTCCGAAAACCGTGAATTCGAAGTTCGACCGCAGGTGGCCTCGATGTGGCCACCCCAAGGAGAAGCATGATCAGTATCGACACAATCGACCACCTGGTACTTACCGTGGCCGATGTCGATCGGGCAGTGGAGTTCTACGGGCGGATCCTCGGGATGGAGGTGGTGACTTTTCCCGGTGACCGCCGTGCCGTGCGCTTCGGGCATCAGACGATCAAACTTCACGCGGCCAGTGAACTGGTGGAGCCCACCGCCACGCACCCGGTTCCCGGCTCGGCGAACCTGTGCTTCGTCACCACGGACGCGATCAGTCGGGTGCAGGAGCATCTGCGGGCCAACGACGTGCGCATCGAGGAGGGGCCGGTCAGTCGTACCGGAACCGACGGCTCGATCACCTCGTTGTACCTGCTGGACCCGGACGGCAATCTCATCGAGGTCGCGCGCTACGACGAGGAGACGGAGCAGTAGCCGAGGTGGGCGGTTTCCCCCGAAACCGCCCACGCGATCCCGCTACAGCGAGAGCTCGGGCTTCAGCCGACTCGGCGTCCACACCTGCTGCCGCCACGCGGCGATGGTGCTCAGCGTCAGCCCGGCGACGAGATAGCACAGCAGCACTCCGGCTGCTCGGGCAGGGCTCTCCAGCCCGCCGCAGTAGAGGAGATGACGCAGCCCGTCCACCACGTAGCTCAGCGGCAACAGCTGATGCAGGGGGTGCAGGGGCTCGGGAATGGTCTGCCACGGGAAGGTTCCGCCCGCTGTGACCAGCTGGAGCACCAGCAGCACCAGGGCGATGAACTTGCCCTTCGGCCCGAAGGCCGCGTTGAGGGCGTGGACCACGGCGGTGAACGCGAACGAGGTCAGTGCGAGGAAGGCGAGCGTCCACCAGGGGGAGGCCGGTTGCACACCCACGCCGAAGAGCACGATCACGTGGAGCAGGATCGCTTGGACCAGTCCGACGATCGCCGCGGGTAGCCAGCCACCGACGGCGACGCGCCACGACGCGACGCCGGTGGCCAGGGCGCGGTTGGACAGGGGTCGCATCAGCAGGAACAGCACGAACCCGCCCACCCACAGGGCGATTCCCAGGAAGAACGGTGCCAGTCCCGCACCGTAGGTGCCCGCGCTGACCTGGGCCTGCTTGTCGATCTTGACGGGGCTGGCGATGGTCTCGGCGGTGGCCTCGCGGGTCGGTTCGTCGGGGTTGGGGATGCCCCCGGCTCCCCGACGGAGCTCGTCGGCCAGCGTGCGTGATCCCTCGACCAGCTTCCCGGACTTCTGGGAGAGCTCCGTGGTCCCGTTCTCCAGGCGATCGGCTCCGTCGGCCAACGCGCGAGCGCCTTCGAGCGCCCGCTGTTGGCCGTCTCGGAGCCGCATCGCACCGTCGTGGGCCTCGTCGGCTCCGGCCGCCGCTCGTCCCGATCCGGTGGCCAGTTCGTCGATCCCTCGGGTCATCTCAGGAGTGGCCTCTGCGAGCTTCGCGGCCCCGGCGGCCACCCGGGGAGCACCGTCGGCGAGCTCGCGGAGCCCGCCGACCTTCTGCTGGATCGCGCCGTTGGCGTCGGTGATCGGTTCGTTGGCCTCGTCCAGGCCCGCGAGCACCTTGTTCACGGTTTCCTCGTCGATACCGAGCCCGCGCATTCGTTCGGCGACGCGCTGCCGGGACTCGTCCAGGTGGCCGTCGATGCGCTGGGACAGTTCGCCGATCTCGGTGGCCTTGTCGGCCAGTCGTTCGTTGCCCGCGGCCACCTTCGCAGCACCGTCGGCCAGGGCGGCCGTCTGCTCCGGTAGTTCGGCGGTCTTGTTCCGGAGCTGTCGAAGACCGTCGTGCACCCGGGCGGTGCCCTGATCCAGCCGTTCGGTGCCCTCGGTGAGTTCGGTGGTGCCGTCGAGCAGCTTTTGCTGCGCGTCGAGGATTCGATGAGCTCCCGTGGCCAGTTTCGTGGAGCCCTGCTCGGCGGAATCGATGCCCTCGGCGAGCTTGTCCGTGCCGCCGGCGAGCTCGTCGGCCCCGCGGGCCGCATCGACCGTCTTGTCGTGCACGGTGCTCAGGCCGAGCAGCAACCGGTCGGCGGCCCGGGTGCCGGCATCGGCGGCGACGGCCTTGCGCACCTCCTCGACGACCTTGTCGGCCACGGTGCCCGCGAGGTAGTTGTTGGCGTCGTTGGTGATCAGACTCAGCCGAGCCCGGCGCGGGTCGAATTCGCCGGGGGAGAGCAGGGCCTGCGAGAAGTTCTTCGGGATGACCAGGGCGAAGGTGTAGTGCCCTGCGGACACGCCCCGAGTGGCCTCGGCTCGGTCGACGCGGTGCCACTCGAAGGAGTCGGAGTCACGGAGTTCGGCGGAGACCTTGGTCCCGGCGTCGAACCTGCTGCCGTCGTCGCGGGTAGCTCCCTGGTCGGCGACGACGACGGCCGCGGGGACCGAGTCCAGCTGCTCGTAGGGATTCCAGTTGGCGTAGATGTACATCGCTCCGTAGAGCAGCGGCACCAGGGTGACGGCCACCAACGCGAGTTTGGGCAGTCGTCCGGCGGTGAGCCGACGCAGCTCGGTGCGCGCGAGCCGGAACGCGGTCATGATGCGTCCTCGGCAGCGGCCGACCGGATGGTGGATGCGTCGTCGTGCCCGCGGTTGTCGTCCCCCATCCGTGCGGCGGGGGCGTCGAGCTTTTCGGCCGAATGCGGAGAGCACAGGACGACGACGGCGCGGCCCCGTTCGGACTGGTGCAGCGCCGCGGCGTACCAGTGGGCGGGATCGCCGCCGTGACGATCGGGGGAGTCCAGGACGAGAGCGCTCGTTCGGCGGTCCTCGACGGCCAGCGCCGGTGTCATCCGGACGCGTTCCCGCACGGGCAGGTGTTCGAACCGGTGCTCGGCATGCTCTTCGAGTCCGTGCTCGCTCAGCCATCTCCGGACCGCCGCGCGTCCCGAACGCCTGCCGGCCATGTCGAGTCCCTCGGCCACGACGTCTCGGACCGGAACCGTTTCCTCCGGCTCGGTGACCCCCGGCGCGTCCACGATCGCGACCGTTCTCCGCAGGGCTCTCGCGTCGGCGCGGCCGTCGAGCCGCACGGTGCCCCTGCCGGGCCGGAGCCGTCCGGACAGCACCAGTGCCAACGCCGTGCGCTCCGGACCGGGTTCTCCGCTGACGAGCAGGAGCTGTCCGCAGCGGACCCGCAACGACGTAGGTCTCAGCAGCGGCCCGTGCGGACCGGTGGCCTCGACTCCCTCAGCGACGATCTCCACGCCGTCCCTCGTTTCTCGCTTCGCGACCGGAGCACCGGCCGCGAAGCGTCAACGCAGGGCGGTGGCCGGTCGCATCTCCCACACGGTCCACAGCGGCCGGTACCCCTGGCGGGGCCAGAAGACCGAGGACAGTGGGTTGGCCGGGTTGTAGTACAGGTAGCTGCCGACGACGCCGGCCCGCGCGAACTCGTCGTGCGCCAGGGCCGTCAGCAGACTTCCGATGCCGGTACCCCGTTCCTGCTCGCGTACCGACAGGCAGTTGACGTAGCCCCACCGACCGCTCGCGAGCCGGTGTTGTCCGGGGTGGGTCTCGGTGTCGGTCCAGCCGCACTCGGCGAGTCCGATCGGTTCCCCGTCGCGCTCGGCCAGCCACACCGGTTCGGACCCCGTCCGGCCGGTGGTGTGCAGGCGCACTCGCGCGGCGTTGCGCTTGAGCGTTTCGGCGTCGCCGCGTAGCACCGACCCGCCGACGAGGGCGGCGTAGTTCAACTCGGCGAGTGCGAGCTCGACCACGGCGTCCAGATCGTCCGTACCGGCGCGACGCGTTTTTACGGTACCAGACAGTTTCGTATATTTGGCGGGCGCTGCGGGGCGTACCGCCAGGCACGTCAGCGGAGCGAACCCGTGGTCCAGTAACGCCCTGGTGGCGTCCACGTCCCGGCTCGGCCAGGTCACCACGGCGGAGGAGTCGGCGGCGGTGATCTCGCGCTGGGACAGCTGCCGGCGCCAGGAGTCGAGCAGGGCGTCCATTCCCGCGCGGGGGTGCTCACCGAGCAGCGGAAACAGTTCGTAGTTCTCGGTGGCCGACCACAGTCGTTGCAGGGAGCCCGGCGGATGACTGGTGTGCGCCATCAGTCCCGCGACCTCCGTGCCGTCGGCGAGCCTCGCCATCAGCGGCTCGCCCCGGTGGGGCAGCAGGTAGGAACTCGGCAACGCTTCGTCCAGGGTCGCCAGCCGAGCGCTCTGGACGTCCATCAGTTCCTGTGCGGTCGTCACGGGCGCTCCTCGGGGGCCGAGTCCAGCGCGCAGACGAAGATGGCCGTCCCCGGGAAGAACTTGCCGCGCAGCGGGCTCCACTGTCCCCACGTTCCCGTGTGCCCCTCGGGCCACTCGGGCTCGACGAGCTCCACCAGGCGCAGGCCCGCTCCGGTGAGCTGGCCGACGTAGTCGCCGAGAGTGCGGTGGTGTTCGACATAGGTGGCCCGACCGGTGTCATCGACCTCCACGTAGGGGCTGCGGTCGAAGTAGGACTGGGTCACGGTCAGTCCTCCCGGTCCGGGATCATCGGGGAACATCCACCGCATCGGGTGCGTCACGGCGAAGATCCACCGCCCGCCCGGGCGCAGCACGCGCGCGACCTCGCGCATCACGGCGCCGGAATCGGCGACGAAAGGTACCCCGCCGAAGGCCGAGCAGGCGAGGTCGAACGAGTTCGTGGCGAAGGGCAGCAGATCGGCGCTGGCCTGGACCAGGGGGACCTCGGTTCCGCTGCGGCTCGCTCCGGACCGGGCGTGGTCCAGCATGCCGGAGGAAATGTCGAGCCCCACCGCCTCCGCGCCGTTTCGGGCGAGCCAACGCGAGCACGCGGCGGCGCCGCAGCCCACCTCCAGGACCCGTTTGCCGCGGACGGTGCCCAGCAGCCCGGCCTCGTCCTCGCGGAGCCCCTCCGGGCACCACACGAAGTCGCTCAGTCCCAGGAAGGACTCGTGCTGTGCCTGGTAGTCGTCGGCGTCGGCGTCCCACCACAACTTGCTCGCGGTGCGCGACTCGGTACTGCCGGGAGTGCGGTGGGCGACTCCGGCCGTGCCGAGGACACGCTCCGCCGTGCTGTGGTCCTCGCTGTCGGCGGCGCCGGGCGTGGGGGGCTCGGAGGAGCCGGCGTCGGAACTGTGCATCGTCGTCCCTTCTCGGCCGCGGGTACCGGGTGGTTGCTCGGTGGCCCGTTGTGCGGCGTGTTCGCTGTGCTGCTTCGGTGGGGTGGGGTTTGCCGCGCGATCGACAAAGCGAGTACGATATCGCTCGCGCCGTGGGTCTTTACGCTGTCCATGCATCTCGCCCGCTTTGCTCGTACCCGCTTCAACCGTGTACGGGCTCCAGTGCCTTGCCGGACGTACCGGATGTGTCCCGGATACGTCATGGCTGGGGCTTCGCCGGAGACGGCTTTCGAGGGAGGTGCCTCAGCGGGGGCGGCCCGGGGTGCGGCACAATGGAAATCCAACGACCGACCTATCCGTACCGGAGCAACCCACCTGATGTCCACCGACACCACCACCGTCCCGACTGCCGCTGCTACTACGAAGCCGCAGGTCGCAGTGAACGACGTCGGGACGGAGGAGGACTTCCTCGCCGCCGTCGACCAAACCATCAAGTACTTCAACGATGGCGATATCGTCGAAGGCACCATCGTCAAGGTCGACAAGGACGAGGTGCTGCTTGACATCGGCTACAAGACCGAGGGTGTCATCCCCTCGCGCGAGCTGTCGATCAAGCATGACGTCGATCCCGCCGACATCGTGGAGGTCGGCGATTTCGTCGAGGCCCTCGTTCTCCAGAAGGAGGACAAGGAAGGCCGACTGATCCTGTCCAAGAAGCGCGCGCAGTACGAGCGCGCCTGGGGCACCATCGAGGAACTCAAGGAGAAGGACGAGCCGGTCCGCGGCACCGTCATCGAGGTGGTCAAGGGTGGCCTCATCCTCGACATCGGGCTGCGCGGGTTCCTGCCCGCCTCCCTGGTCGAGATGCGCCGCGTGCGCGACCTTCAGCCCTACGTCGGCCGTGAGCTCGAGGCCAAGATCATCGAGCTGGACAAGAACCGCAACAACGTGGTCCTGTCCCGCCGCGCCTGGCTGGAGCAGACGCAGTCCGCGGTCCGCAGCGAGTTCCTCAACCAGCTGCAGAAGGGCCAGGTCCGCAAGGGTGTCGTGTCCTCCATCGTCAACTTCGGCGCGTTCGTCGACCTGGGTGGGGTCGACGGCCTGGTGCACGTCTCCGAGCTCTCCTGGAAGCACATCGATCACCCGAGCGAGGTCGTCGAGGTCGGTCAGGAAGTCACCGTCGAGGTGCTCGACGTGGACATGGACCGTGAGCGGGTGTCGCTGTCGCTGAAGGCGACCCAGGAGGACCCGTGGCGTCAGTTCGCCCGGACCCACGCGATCGGTCAGATCGTGCCGGGCAAGGTCACCAAGCTGGTTCCCTTCGGTGCCTTCGTCCGGGTCGAGGAGGGCATCGAGGGCCTGGTGCACATCTCCGAGCTGGCCGAGCGGCACGTGGACATCCCCGAGCAGGTGGCTCAGGTCAACGACGACGTCATGGTCAAGGTCATCGACATCGACCTGGAGCGTCGCCGTATCTCGCTGTCGCTGAAGCAGGCCAACGAGGGCTTCACCCCGGACTCCGAGTTCGACCCGACTCAGTACGGCATGGCCGCCGAGTACGACGAGCAGGGCAACTACATCTACCCCGAGGGCTTCGACCCGGAGACCCAGGAGTGGCAGGAGGGCTACGAGGCGGCCCGCGAGGAGTGGGAGCGTCAGTACTCCGAGGCGATGGCTCGTTACGAGCAGCACATGAATCAGGTCGCCAAGGCTGCCGAGGCCGACGCCGAGGCCGCCGCGCAGAGCGCGGCCGGTGGTGGCGAGCCGGAGCAGGAGACCGGCGGCGGCGACTACACCTCGGGCGGCGGCAGCAGTGCTCCCCAGGAGCAGCAGCAGCCGCAGGAGGAGGAGCAGCAGGGCGGCTCCATGGCCAGCGATGCCCAGCTGGCCGCGCTCCGTGAGAAGCTCTCCGGCGGTGCGTGAGCGATACCTCGCTGAAAGCTAGCTGACGGCGGCCCGTGTCCACGTGGACACGGGCCGCCGTCGTGCGTTCGGCCGGGTGATTTCGCGGTTTCGGGCTGGCTGTGCCGGGCCCCGCCGACTCAGGGCCGGTGATGCGGCGGGCGGCCGTCTCGCAGCGGGGGCCCGTGGCCGAGGCGACCCGGGGAAGCCCGACGACGGCGCCGTCTTCGCCACAGCCCCGCTTCGTCCTGGCAGGATGGGGCGAATGTTGCGTATAGGTCTCAGCGGCGGCATCGGCTCGGGCAAGTCCACGGTCGCGCGGCGGTGGGTCGAGCACGGAGCCGTCCTCATCGATGCGGACGTGATCGCCCGCGAGGTGGTGGCTCCCGGCAGCGACGGGCTCGCAGCGGTCGTCGAACGGTTCGGTGAGGGCGTCCTCGACGAGCACGGTGCGCTCAACAGGTCGGCGATGGCCGAGCGGGTGTTCGCCGACGACTCGGCCCGTACCGAGCTCAACGGGATCGTGCATCCGCGCATCGCCCGGCGTACGGCGGATCTGATGGCCGCGGCGCCCGAGGACGCGATCGTCGTTCACGACATCCCGCTGCTCGTGGAGCTCGGCTACGCGGCCGACTACCACCTGGTCGTCATCGTCGACGCCGACGAGGAGCTTCGGGTGCGGCGTTTGGTCGAGCGCGGGCTCGGCGAGTCCGACGCGCGGGCCAGGATTCGGTCCCAGGCCAGTGAGCAACGACGGCGCGAGGCCGCCGACGTGTGGTTGGACAACAGCGGCCCCGCGGACGATCTCCGCGCCGAGGTCGACCGGTTGTGGACGCGGCGCCTGGTCCCGTTCGAGTCCAACGTGCGGCTGCGGCAGCTCCCGAACCGCGGTCCCGCCCGTATCGTGGAGCACGACCCGGACTGGCCCCGGCAGGCCGCACGACTCGCGGCCCGGCTGAGCAAGGCGGCGGGCGAACGAGCGCTGCGGGTCGACCACATCGGTTCGACCTCGGTTCCCGATCTGGCGGCCAGGGACCTCCTCGACTTCCAGCTCACCGTGCGCAGCATGGAGGACGCCGACGCGCTGGAACAGCCGCTCTCCGACGCGGGCTTTCCCGTCCGGCCCGACATCGACGTCGATCACCCCAGACCCGATGCTTCGGGCCCTCACGAGTGGATCAAGCGGTTCCACGTCTCGGCGGATCCGGAACGTTTCGCGAACCTGCACGTGCGCGTGGCGGGGCGCGCGAACTGGCGTTACGGGCTGCTGTTCCCTGCGTGGCTGCGAGCCGATCCGCGGGCCCGAGCCGAGTACGAGAGGCTCAAGCGGGAAACGGCGGCACGGTTCGTTTCCGACGCCAGGGCCGACCGCTACGCGGAGGCCAAGAACCCCTGGTTCTGCGAAGCGCTTCCACTCGCCGAGCAGTGGGCCCGGGAGACGGGGTGGCAGCCGCCCGAGGTGTGATCACCACGGTTCGAAGACGCCCCGGTGAGCGAGCCACTGGTTGAGGTCCCGGTGCAGCCTGATCTCGTCGAAGGTCCGCAACACCGTCCGGAGCGCGTAGTCGGCCTCGCTGAGGCGGATCGCCCCGCCCGACACGGCGGCGGCGAAGTCCTCGGAGTGGATGACGCGTGTGGTTCCTCCTTCGGGGATTTCGAGACCGAGCAGCAGATCGGTGGTGGTCCACGATCGGGTGTTCGGTTCGATACGAGCCGCCGTGACCAGACTGCCCTCCCGCCGGGCGTGCCTGCTTCGTGGCCGGTACTGCGTCAGCCGCACGCCCAGTTCGGGCAACAACCACGTGATCTCACTGTCGTGGGCGGGGTCCTGCGGCGTGGGGCACTTGAGGGACAGGCCCCACTTTTCGAGATGACAGTCGTCCAGCTGTTGGGTCGCGCCGGACGGGAGGTGGCGCTGTGCGCTGAATACGTCGACAACTTCAACCGGTTGGGCTGCGATCACCGTGCTCACAGTCTCGGAGAGTAACGCTTATCGGACCGGAAGTGATCAACAGTGGACTTCTGTTGGACAACTTTTTTGCTGTGTTCGCGTATCGATTCGGTGTTGTTCACCGGATTGCTCCGTTCGGCGGTTGCTCCGTTCCGGGGGTCACGAGGTGTTCAACGTGGCCGCCAGGACAGCTCGATGTCCTTCTCGGCCAACCACCCGGACAGGTCGTAGTCGTGCCGGGCCAGCCCGTCCAGCGTGATGTGCGTGGTCGTCATGGCCTGTTGGGCGGTCGTGTCGTCGAGCAGGCTCGCCCGCAGGGCGGTCAGGAACTCGTCGATGTCCAGGACGTCGGCGTGGCTGCCGGTGACCACGACGATGTCGAGGTAGAGGTCGAGACTGCGCCACCGCGCCGCGCCGGGTTCGATGGTGGCGATGTCGAGGTAGAAGTCCTGGTCGCGCTCCTGGCCGGGATGCCACCACCAGTCGGTGACGCGGATGCCCAGCGAGGGCAACAGCCACGACTCCACGTAGGAGGCGCGCGGGTGGTCGACCAGGGGTCTTGCCATGTACAGCCCGAACGGCTCCACCCGGTACTCGTCCACGGCGCGCACGTGTTGTTTGGAGTCGGTGTTGGTACGCGGTCCGAGGTCGAACAGTTCCACCTTGGGTGGGTGAATGGGCAGTCCGAGTTGGTCGGCGATCTCGCGCTGCGTCGTCACGACGACACTCTATGTCGGAAACGGCCGTCCGAGTAGGGGTTGACGACGACGTTGGCGGCACGGTGTCGGTGCGGCCTCGTACCCTGGGAGGCGTGGCATTCGCGACTGAGTACCCCGTGCTGGCCCAATCCGAGTTCCGGCCGGTCGGCGACATCCCGCGATCGGACGGTCGCTTCCGGGTGGTCAGCGACTACGAGCCGGCGGGAGACCAGCCCGAGGCGATCGCCGACCTGGAGCGGCGGATCAACGCAGGTGAGGGCAACGTGGTTCTGCTCGGCGCCACCGGTACCGGCAAGTCGGCCACCACGGCCTGGTTGATCGAACGCATCCAGCGGCCGACGCTGGTGCTGGAGCCGAACAAGACCCTGGCCGCCCAGATCGCCAACGAACTGCGCGGGTTCTTCCCGGAAAACGCCGTGGAGTACTTCGTCAGCTACTACGACTACTACCAGCCCGAGGCCTACGTTCCGCAGACCGACACCTTCATCGAGAAGGACTCCTCGGTCAACGAGGACGTGGAGCGCCTTCGCCACTCGGCGACCTCGAACCTGCTCAGTCGCCGCGACTGCGTCGTGGTCTCGTCGGTCTCGTGCATCTACGGACTCGGTACGCCGCAGTCGTACCTGGACCTCGCCATCGAGCTGAAGGTCGGGGGCGAGGTGGACCGGGACGTGTTCCTGCGCGCCCTGGTCGACGTGCAGTACCAGCGCAACGACATCGCCTTCCAGCGCGGCACCTTCCGCGTGCGCGGGGACACCGTCGAGATCATCCCGGCCTACGAGGAGCTGGCGGTACGGGTGGAGTTCTTCGGCGACGAGGTCGACCGGTTGTACTACCTGCACCCGCTGACCGGCGACACCGTGCGCGAGGTTTCCGAACTGCGCATCTTCCCGGCGACGCACTACGTGGCCGGGCCGGATCGGATGGAGCGGGCGATCAGCGACATCCGGGCCGAGCTGGATGACCAGCTCGCCAGGATGGAGAAGCAGAACAAGGTGCTGGAAGCCCAACGGCTGCGGATGCGCACCGAGTACGACATCGAGATGATGCGCCAAGTCGGCTTCTGCTCGGGCATCGAGAACTACTCGCGCCACATCGACGGACGTGAGGCCGGTTCGGCGCCCGCGACGCTGCTGGACTACTTCCCCGAGGACTTCCTGCTGGTCATCGACGAATCCCACGTGACGGTCCCGCAGATCGGCGGCATGTACGAGGGTGACGCCTCCCGGAAGCGGACGCTGGTCGAGCACGGTTTCCGGTTGCCGAGCGCCCTGGACAACCGCCCGCTGACCTGGCAGGAGTTCAGCAGCCGAATCGGCCAGACGGTGTACCTGTCGGCCACGCCCGGGTCCTACGAGGTGGAACGCTCCGGCGGAGAGTTCACCGAACAGGTCATCCGCCCGACAGGGCTGCTCGATCCCGAGGTGGTGGTCAAACCCACGGAGGGCCAGATCGACGACCTGGTCGGCGAGATCCGGGAGCGCGCCGACCGCGACGAGCGGGTGCTGGTCACGACGCTGACCAAGAAGATGGCCGAGGACCTCACCGACTACTTCCTGGAGCTGGGCGTGCGGGTGCGTTACCTGCACTCCGAGGTCGACACGCTGCGCCGTGTGGAGCTGCTGCGCCAGCTGCGGTTGGGGGAGTTCGACGTGCTGGTCGGTATCAACCTGTTGCGCGAGGGGCTGGACCTTCCCGAGGTCTCCCTGGTCTCCATCCTGGACGCCGACAAGGAGGGGTTCCTGCGTTCGGGTACCAGCCTGATCCAGACCATCGGTCGTGCGGCGCGCAACGTCTCCGGCCAGGTGCACATGTACGCCGACGCGGTGACCGACTCGATGCGGCGGGCGATCGACGAGACCAACCGCAGGCGTGAGAAGCAGATCGCCTACAACACCGAACACGGCATCGATCCGAAGCCGCTGCGCAAGCAGGTCGCCGACATCCTCGATCGGGTCTACACCGAGTCCGAGGACACCGAGGAGACCGTGCAGCCCACCGGTTCCGGGCGCACCGCGTCGCGGGGCAAGAAGCCGACCGGGGAGGCCGCGGCGCAGGCGAGTTCGGGCGTGGTGGAAGGCCGCGACACCAAGTCGATGCCCCGCGCCGAGCTCGCCGGCCTCGTGCAGCAGCTCAACGACCAGATGATGAACGCGGCTCGCGAGCTGCAGTTCGAGCTCGCCGCCCGCCTGCGCGACGAGATCAACGACCTCAAGAAGGAGCTGCGCGGCATGGACGAGGCCGGTATCGAGTGACGGGCCGTGCCGGCCGAGGTGAACGCCAGGCCCTCGGTGACGACCCGGCCGATTACGGGTCCCGTGGTCCGAGTCGGCGTCCGGCGTGCCGCACCCGATGACTGATCTCCGCCGGGGCGTCGATGGTGATTTCGGCGTCGAGTGCCGCTGTCGCGGCGACGTACTGGGTCACCAGGTCCGCGGAGTCCGCGCTGATCCGGACGAGGCACTCCTCGGGACCGCGGTCGTCGATGTCGCCGGGGACCGGTGCGAGCAGGCGGGTTCGCACCTCCTCCGCGGGCAGGCGCACGGTGACCCACACCGTGTAGCGGTACGACGCGCTCGCGAAGGAGCGGGTGAGGTAGGTGGCCGCGTCCGGGGCGGGCAGCTCGCGCGGAGGGAAGGAGCGACGCGTGGGGGTGGGGGTCTCGATCCTGTCGACGCGGAAGGTGCGCCAGTCCGACCGGTCCGGGTCGTGGGCGAGCAAATACCAGTGGCCCCGGACGGTGACGAGGCTGTGCGGTTCCACGCGGCGTGCGCCGGCCTCGCCGGACCGGCCGCGATAGTCGAAGGCGAGGACTTCCCGATCACGGCAGCACGAGGCGAGCACGGCCAGCACGGTGGGATCCACGCGAGGTGCCGCGGGATGCCGTTCCACGGCGGCGGTGGCGCCGGTCAGGGCGCTCAGTCTGGGGCGTAGCCGTGTCGGCAGCATGTGTTCCAACTTCGCCAGCGCCCGCATCGAGCTCTCCTCGATCCCGGGCACCCTGCCGTCGGCCGCCGTCACCAGTCCGACGGCCGTCGCGATCGCCTCGTCGTCATCGAGCAGCAACGGAGGCAGATTCCTGCCCAGGGTCAGCTGATAACCGCCCGCCGTGCCGGTGGTGCCCCGAACCGGATAGTCCAACGCGCGCAACCGATCGATGTCGCGGCGCACTGTTCGGTCGGTGACGCCCAGCCGCTCGGCGAGTTCGCTGCCGGACCACTCGCGTCTGCTCTGCAACAGGGACAACAGGCGAAGCAGCCGTCCGGGCATGTTCCCGCGCGTCGAATCCTCGTGCACCGGGCCAGATTGCCACTGATCGCGGACGAGATGTGTCCGCAAGGATTCCTAGCGTGGTGGCATGACGGAAGCAGCGCAGGAATCGAACGCCGTGGACGCGTTGAGCGAGCACACGAGCGGAGAGGTACGCACCCCGGACACCACCGGCTACGACGAGGAACGGACCGGCTTCCAACGCCTGGCGGCGCACCGGCCCGCCGTGATCGCCGGAGTGACCACCGAACAGGACGTCCGTGACGCCGTCCGCTTCGCATCCGCGGGGGGATCCCGCGTGGCGGTCCAGAACACCGGTCACGGACTGAGCACTCCGATGGAGGGCGGCGTGCTGATCAGCACCCACCGCATGGCCGGAGTGCGGGTGAAGCCGCGGGAGCGCACCGCGTGGGTCGAGGCAGGTGCCACCTGGCGGCAGGTGATAGCGGAGGCGGCTCCGCACGGGCTGGCCCCGCTGTCCGGAAGCCTGCCGGGGCTCGGAGCGGTTTCCTACGTCCTGGGCGGGGGCGTGGGGCTGTTGGCCCGGCGCTACGGTTTCGCCGCCGATCACGTGCGTCGCGTCGACCTGGTCACGGCCGACGGGCGGCTGCACCGGGTGACCGCGGACGGCGACGCCGATCTGTTCTGGGCACTGCGCGGGGGAGGTGGCAACTTCGGCGTCGTCACCGGTGTGGAGATCGAGCTCGTGCCCGTGGCGAGCCTCTACGGTGGCGGCTTGTACTTCGACGTCGAGCAGCTGCCCGAGGTGCTGGAGGAGTGGCGCCGCTGGACGCTCGGTGTCCCGGAGGAGATGACCTCGGCGGTGTCGATGCTGCCGTTCCCGGCCGGGCCGGCGGTGCCGGAGGAACTGCGCGGGCGGCACGTGGCTCAGCTTCAGGTCTGCTATTCCGGTCCCGAGCAGGAGGGGCGGCAGTTGGTGGAACCGCTGCGTGCGCTCACACCGTGCCTGCGTGACACGGTGCGCGAGCTTCCCTACTCCGATTCGGGAGCGGTGTTCGAAGAACCCGATCAGCCCCATGCCTATCGGTCGCGAAATCTGCTGCTGCCCGACCTCGATCCGCGGGCGCTGGCCACGTTGCCGCGGCAGGCCGGCCCTTCGGCACCGGCGATGTGCGTGGTCGGATCGCGCCACCTCGGCGGTGCGCTCTCACGGCCACCGCAGGTCGCCAGTGCCGTCGGCCGTCGGGAGGCCGCGTACTCCTTGGGCGTGCTTTCCCCGGTGCAGCCGGGCGAGGAGAGCGCCGTCGATGCCGTGCACCGTGACGCTCTCGCACCGTTCACCGGAATCGGGTGCTCGCTCAACTTCAGTTTCGGGCCGCTGGACGCGGAGCGGGTGCGCAGTGCCTTCGACCCCGCTGACTACCGGCGGCTCACCGAGCTCAAGGCCCTGCACGATCCGCGGATGCTCTTCCGCTGCAACCACGCGATCCCACCGAACGGCGTGTGAACCACGCCGACTCCGTTCGAACCGGAAATCGCCGGGTCGCCTCTCGGGGAAGCGAACCCGGTGGTTTCCGGGGCTGGATCGGCCTCACGCGAAGGCGCTCACGCGAAAGGCCCTCAGACGAAGGCGCTGTGGCCGGTGATGGCCTTGCCGACGATGAGCGTGTTCATCTCGCGGCTGCCCTCGAAGGAGTAGACGGCTTCGGCGTCGGCGAAGAACTTCGCCACCTCGTAGTCGAGCACGATCCCGTTGCCGCCGAACAGCTCGCGTGCCCAGGACACCACCTCGCGCATCCGGGTGGTGGTGAAGCTCTTGGCCAGTGCGGCCTGATCGGCACCGGCACCGCCCTCCTCCATCTTCTGCGCCAGTCGCGTGACCATGCCGAACATGGCGGTGATGTCGCCCAGCATCTTGACCAGCAGGTCCTGGATCATCTGGAAGGAACCGATGGGCTTGCCGAACTGCTCGCGGGTGACCGCGTACTCGCGGGCGAGCTCGTAGGCGCGGATGGCCACGCCCAGGGCCTGCCAGGCGACGTTGCCACGCGTCTTGGCCAGCACCTTGGCCGTGTCGCGGAAGCTGTCGATGTTCTGCAGCCGGTTGGCTTCCGGGACCCGCACGTTCTCCAGCGTGAGGTCGGCGTTCTGCACCGAGCGCAGCGCGATCTTGCCTTCGATCTTGCTCGCGGTGAACCCGGGCGTGCCCTTCTCGACCACGAAGCCCTTGACGTTGCCGTCGGCCTCGTCACGCGCCCACACGACCACCAGGTCGGCGAAGGTGCCGTTGCCGATCCAGCGCTTAGCGCCGTTGAGCACCCACTCGTCACTGTCGCGACGAGCCGTGGTGCGCATTCCGCCGGCGACGTCGGAGCCACCCTCGGGTTCGGTCAGCCCGAAGGCGCCGATCTTGTTCCACGCGACCATGTCGGGCATCCAGCGGTCACGCTGCTGCTGGTCACCGCCACCGTAGATGCTGCCCATGGCCAGGCCGGTGTGCACGCCGGAGGCCACGGCCAGCGACGGGTCGACCTTGTTGAGCTCGATGCTCAGGAAACCGTTGAACAGCGGACGCCGGGCACGGCCGTCCCCGTACTCGGGGTACTGGAAGCCGGCGATGCCGAGCTTGGCGAACTTGTCGATGGACTCGAAGGGGAACTCGGCCTTGTCCCAGGCCTCGTTGGCCAGCGGTTTGATCTCGCGCTGCAGGAAATCGCGGATCTCGGTGAGTTCGTCTCGTTCGGCATCGGTGAGCAACTCCTCGAAGCCGAAGAAGTCGGGGTTGGTCTTGGCCTGCTTGGCCATGGTGATCACCTGTTTCGTGGGAAGAGTGGTGCGGCGGCCGGCGCCGCCGGGAAGAAACCGCCCGAGAACCGAGTCGTGGGGTCAGGACCGGTCGGCGGCGTGCCGGATCGCCTCGGTGAGGGCGAGTTGCTTGCGGTCGCGGGCTTCGCTGCGGGCGCGGTAGGACTCGGCTCCGGTGCCGTAGGCGTGCTCGGTCTGCTCGGCGATGACCTCGATGTTGTCGCTGCTCAGTGCCGGACGGCCGAGATCGGACCACCGCTGGGCCATGCCGTGACCGAGGTGTTCGATCATGTGCCGGATCCCGCCGGGGCCGCCGCCGAGGTGGAAGCTCTCGAACGGCCCCACCGTCGCCCACCGGTTGCCCAGCGAGGACTTCATCACCGTGTCCAGTTCCTCGGCGCTGACCACGCCCCGCAGGACGAGGCTGATGGACTCCTGCATGACGGCGCTTTGCAGCCGGTTGGCCACGAAACCGGAGGTTTCGGCGTGCAGTCGCACCGGGGTCTTGCCCAGTCGGCGGTAGAACTCCAGCGCGTCGGTGGTCACCCGCTCCGAGGTGCGGCGGCCGGGAACGATCTCGACCAGCGGCACCACCTGCGGCGGGTTGAACGGGTGCGCGACGAGCAGCCGCGCGGCGACGTCGTCCGACAGCTCCGCGGCGATGTCCGAAGCCACGATGCCGGAACTGGACGTGGCCAACACGGCGTCCCGGGGTGCGGCACGAGCGATCTCGGCGAACAGTCGCCGCTTGAACTCCACCCGTTCCGGGCCGTTCTCCTGCACCAGGTCGGCATCCCGCACGGCTTCGGACAGCTCCGGGGTGACTTCGATCCTGCTCAGCAGGTCGTCGGCGGTGCCGCCTTCCGGCAGGCTCTCGGCGAGTGCCGGCATCGCCTCGCGCAGGCTCCGCTCCAGGTCCGCACGCGGGTCGTTCAGACGTACCCGCATCCCGCGCGCGGAGAACAGCGCCGCCCACGCCAGACCGATCGTGCCCGCACCCACGACGGCGGCCGTGTCATAGCGGGACTCGTTCATGGCGATGCTCCCTTCAGCGCTCGGCCAGGTAGTCGTGGATCGGGCTGACCGGTCCGAGAGTCAGATCCGTCAGCACGTGGCTGGC
This sequence comes from Halosaccharopolyspora lacisalsi, assembly GCF_014137975.1. GTDB lineage: Bacteria > Actinomycetota > Actinomycetes > Mycobacteriales > Pseudonocardiaceae > Halosaccharopolyspora > Halosaccharopolyspora lacisalsi. The sequence continues at coordinate 410,413 of NZ_JACGWZ010000004.1, forward strand.
CGAGACGATCTCGCGCACCGGCAGGTCGGCCAGCGGTGCCAGCACGTGTTCGAACAGCTGCAACCGCGCCGGGCCGGTCCAGGCCTGCTTGACGGTGATGTCGGTGATCTCGGTGCGGACCAGCTCGCAGACCCGCGGGCTCCGGTCGTACCCGGGGACGATCTTGAGCATGTAGGTCGGCACGGTGATCTGCGCCTCGGCCCGTTCCGGGTCGAGCGGCTGGTGCTTGTAGCCCATCGTGGCCGTGGCCACCCGCTGACGGCCGTAGTCGAGAGTGCCCACGAGAGCGGCCTGGTCGACGCTCAGCTCGGGTGAGCCGAGCACCTTCGGGTAGGCGCTGAGTTCCCGTCCGGAGGCCGTGGCGGGGAAGTTGTCCAGGTACATGGCGTGCAGGTACTCGCCCCGCTCGGCACCGAAGCGTACCGGGATCGCCTGCCCCGTCTCAGTGTAGGGGCCGAATGAGCTCACGTCGTTCATCCGCATGACCTCGAAGCGCACCAGCGGATCGTCGATCTCCAGCGGCTCCGGCACGACCGCGCGCAGGGCGTCGTGGTCGGTGCGGTAGACGATGTTGAGGTACTCCCGGTCGGTGAACCGGGGAACACTGGCGGCGTAGGCGGGGCTGCTCAGTGGTGTGGTCAGCGCCTGCCTGACCTGCTGTGATTTCATGGCTCTCCTCGTTCAGCGCGCGGACCAGTTCGGGCTGCGGCGCTCGGTGAACGCGCGGGCCCCTTCCGCGAAGTCCTCGGAGCCCATCAGCGCGTGGATCTCGCCGCGTTGCGCGGAGAACGCCTCGGACTCCGGGGCACCGTCGGCCCGGCGGACGATCCTTTTGACGGCGGCCAACGCCAGGGGCGCGTTCCGCGAGATCTCGGTGGCCAGTTCCAGCGCCGCCGTGACCGCCGTACCGTCGGCGACCACCCGGTTGACCACCCCGAGCTCGCGGGCTCGCTCGGCTTCGATGGAGCGGCCGGTCAGCAGCAGCTCCATCGCCAGGTGGTGCGGGATCCGCTTGGGAAGTCGCACGGCTCCACCGCCACCGGCGATCAGCCCGCGTTTGACCTCGGGCAACGCGAACGTCGCCCCTCCGGCCGCGACCACCACGTCGCAGGCCAGTGCCAGCTCGAAACCTCCGCCCATGGCGAAGCCCTCGACGGCCGCGATCAGGGGTTTGTCCACGGCGGCTTCGGTCAGCCCGGCGAATCCCCCGCCCTCGACGTGGGCCGACTCGCCACGGCCCGCGGCCTTGAGGTCCATGCCGGCGCTGAAGGTGCCTCCCGCTCCGGTGAGCACCCCCGCCCGCAGCGCCGGATCGGCGTCGAGCTCGTCGACGGCGGCGGCGATACCCGCGGCCACCTCCGCGTTGACGGCGTTGCGGGCCTTCGGCCGGTCGACGGTGATGAGGAGGGTGCCGTCGTGGCGCTCGGTGCGCACCGCCGCGGCGGTGCCCTCGGTGTTCTCGGTGCCGGCCATCACCGGTCACCTCCCGTTTCGGAGTCGAGCTCGGAGAGCACCTGCGTGGTGTCCTGGCCGGGCACCGGTGCGTGCTTGCGGATCGAGGCGGGAGTGGCGGAGAACTCCATGGGCACGCCGATCGCGCGGTAGGCGCCCTCGCTGGGGTGGTCGGCCACGTCCAGCAGGTGTCCCTCGCGGACGTAGGGGTCGTCGACGGCCTCCTCGAGCTTGAGCACCGGGGCCACCGGGATGCTGTGCTTGGTGCACACCTCGATCCACTCGTCGGTGGTCAGCTGCGGTGTGACGGACTCGATCAAGCGGGCGAGGTCCTCGCCGTCGTTCCTGGCGTCGATGGTCTCGGCGTTGATGCGGGGGTCCTCGGCCAGGTCGGGCCTTTCCGCCGCGGCGAACAGGTCGCGGAAGTTCTGCGGGGTGTAAGGAATGATCATGGCCAGGCCGTCCTTGGTGGGACGTGCCCGATGCCCCTCGTTGAACGAGTTCGGGAAACCGGTCGGTCCCATCGGAGGCTCGAAGCTCTGGCCCTGCAGGTGCTCGACCATGTTGAACGCCAGCAGGGTGTCGGCCATCGGTACTTCGACGAGCTGACCCTGACCGCTCGTGCGCTGGTGCAGCAGGGCGGCCATCGTGGAGTAGGCGATGGTCTGTGCGGTGATCTTGTCGGCGAAGATGCTGGGAAGCACCGCCGGAACACCGATGTCACCGGCGCGCCGCGCCATGTCGATCATGCCCGAAGCGGCTTGCACGGTCTCGTCGTAGGCGGCGAGCTGGGCGCGGTCGGAGTCGGCGCGGAAGCCCTGGGCGTGGGTGTAGACCAGCTTCGGGTTGCGTTCGGCGAGGCTCTCGTGGTCCATGTGCAGCCGTTGCAGCGCGCCCACCCGCATGTTGGTGATGAGCACGTCGGCGGTGTCGATCAGTTCCAGGGCGCGCGCGTGCTCCGTCTCGTCCTTGAGGTTGAGGTCGACGCTGCGCTTGTTGCGGTTGACGTTGAGGTGCAGCGAGGTCATGCCCGGTGTGCGGTGCGTCGAGCCGTTGCGTGCGCTGTCGCGCGGGGACTCGATCCTGATGACGTCCGCGCCGAGGTCACCCAGGATCTGGGCGGCGTAGGGTCCCATGACCACGGTGGCCATATCGATCACCCGGACACCGGCCAGCGGCCCGTTTCCGGCTTTCGCGGTGTTCGGCGTCACGGTCTCGGATGGATCCGACATCGCCTCTCCTGTCGTGGTGCGTTGCTTTATTTAGCCTCACAAACGACAGTACGACCGTACGGGGTGGTCTTCAAACGATCTGTGACACCGATTCGCGAACAACGGCGTGACCGCAGTGGTCACGCCGTTGTCCCAGGTCTCAGCGCTTGACTGTTTCGTCGATCGGTTCCTGAAATGCCAGATTGGCCGTACTGGCAAGTTCATGCAGGTCGCAGCCTTGCTCCGCGCGATCATGGCGCCAGACGAGGCCCGTGGACAGGACCGGGGAGAAGTCGTTGAAAGGCAGCACCACCTGTGAATCGGTGCGATATTTGTGCATACCGCTTTCGGGGTCGAGCATGGAGATGGCGAACGCCGAACCATTCGCCACGAGCTCGCTGGTTCCCGCGTAATCTCCCGTGTTGGGGTGGATTCTTTTCTTGATTCCCGCCGCGTCGAGTCGCATTTCGAGCTGTTCGAAATAAACCGGGGCCGTGCCGGGGGCGGGCACGACGTAGGCGTAATCGACCAGTTCGGTCAGCGAGACCGAGGTGTGGTCGGCGAACTCCCGGCGGGGCAGCACCGCGCCCAGCGGTTCCCGCATCACTTCCAGCACCGACAGACCGGGGGTGTGCACCGGGAGGTGAACCGCGGCCATCCCGAGATCGCCCCGCCCGACGGCCTGCACGAGTTCGTTGGTTCTGCCGGGCCAGTGCTTGACCTCGTAGCTCTCGGCGCAACGCCGCTCCAGCTCCGTGAGCCCCTCCCGCGCGCGGGAGTGCAGGCCGGGAGGGATGCCGATGAACACCGTGCTGCGCTCGGTGTGGGTCACCCGGTGCAGCTGCCAGGGAATGTCGTCGAAGCGCCCGAGCACGTCCTTGGCGATGGGAAGCAGCGCAGCCCCCGCCGAAGTCAGGCTCACGCGGTGGGAGTCACGCTCGAACAGCGTCGTTCGCAGCTCCCGTTCGAGGTCCCGCACGCGCTGGCTCAGTGGCGACGTGGCCATGTGCAACTGGCGTGCTGCCCGGGAGAAGCTGAGGTTCTCGGCCACGGCCACGAAGTAGCGCAGGTGGAACATTTCCATCCAGGACGATGTTACCCGGCCGTACGGACCTTCCCGCCCGATCGGAACGACTACCCGGTGATGTCCTTGCGGCGGAAGTGGTGGAGCGCCAGTGCCGTGAACAGGGTTCCGTAGACCAGCCCGGAGAAGACCCCGTTGGCCAGCGCGGTCCAGTCGACCTCGTCGCCGAGCAGTTCGGTCCACGCGGTGGAGTAGTGCGTCGGCAGGAGCATCCGCAACGGGCCGAGCGCGGAGATCTCGTCGAGGATCTGCGAGAGGATCGAGACCAGCACGGCGCTGCCGACGGCACCGAGGGGCGCGTCGATGGACACGCTCAACCACAGCGCCAGCCCCGCGATCCACATCAGGTGCAGCGTGAGGAAAAGGCAACCACCACCGAGCCGGAGCAGGCCGGCGGAGAGTCCCAGCACTTCGTCGGTGGAGCCGAGCAGCGGATCACCGCCGTACCACAGCAGACCGGTTCCCAGCGCCATCAGCACCATCAGCGCGAGACCGAAGCAGGACAGGACCGCCGCGGCGAGGGCTTTCTGGCGCAGCAGCCGTGTCCGTGGAATGGGAGCGGCCAGCAGGTACCGCAGACTCGACCACGAGGCCTCGCCGGCGACCGTGTCGCCGAAGAACAGCGCGACGATCACCACGAGCAGGAAGTTCGTCGCGGCGAACAGGGTGAATGCCGCGAAGTTCATCCCGCCGAAGGTGGCCGTGTCCGCCAGGGTGTGATGGGAGTCGTGGTCGTCCCCGCCGAGCTCGAAAGCCAGCAACAGCAGCAGCGGCAGCACCGCCAGGCAGCCGAGGCCCAGGCGCGTCCTGCGTCGTGTGAACTGACGACGCAGCTCCACCCGCACCGGCAGCGTCCGGTTCGCCCGGTATCCGGGAGCACTTCCGTCCGACCGGTCGGGAGTGCTCGTACTCGTCGGTATCTCGAACGAGAGGGGATCCGTTCGACTTTCCCGCATCAATGACGTTCCTCTCCGACCAGTTCCAGGAAGGCATCCTCCAGGCGCCGTCGCGGAACGACCTGGTGGATCAGGACACCGGCGTCGACGAGCACGTTGACCGCCACCGCGGGCGGGTGAACACCGAGATCGGCGTGGAGCCGTTCTCCGTCGCACTCGACCTCGCCGATACCTTCGAGCAGTCGCAGCGTTCGTGCCGCCTGTTCGGGGCGATCCACTCGGAAGGTGTACTCCCCGTTGCCCGCGATGATCTCGGAGACCGTCCCGGACGCCACCAACCGCCCCTCGCGCATGACCACCACGTGGTCGCAGGTCTGCTCGATCTCGGACAACAGGTGACTCGACAGCAGCACGGAGCGACCGGTGGCAGCGTAACGCCGCAGGATCTCACGCATCCGGTGGATCTGCGGCGGATCCAGTCCGTTGGTCGGCTCGTCGAGCACGAGCAGGTCCGGCAACCCCAGCATGGCCTGGGCGATGCCCAGCCGCTGCTTCATGCCCTGCCCGTAGGTACCGACGCGGCGCTGCGCGGACGAGTCGATCCCGGCGATCTCCAGGACTTCCTCGAACCGGGCGTGCGACGTCGGACGCCCGGTGGCTGCCCAGTAGGACTCGAGGTTCTCCAGCGCCGACAGGTGCGGGAGGAACCCCGGGGTCTCCACGAACGAGCCCGTGCGCGAGAGCGCGGGCGCTCCCGGGGAGACCCGGTGTCCGAACACCCGGATCTCCCCGGAGGTGGGACGCAGCAGCCCCAGCACCATGCGGAGCACGGTGGTCTTGCCCGCGCCGTTGGGGCCCAACAGGCCCACGATCTGCCCGCCTTCGACTCGCAGCGACAGTTCGTCCACGGCGGTGAGCTTGCCGGGATAGGCTTTGACGAGGTCGGATGTCACCAGCGGAGTATCCGCCAGGTCCGGATCGGCAGCCGTGGCGCCGTGACGCCGGAGCAGCGCGGCGATCGCCCAGCTCAGCAGGATGAGCAGCAGGAGGACGCTCGTGCCGCTCAGCGCCACGGTGGGGACGGTTCCCTCGCCGATCATTCGGCTCCGCACCGAGGGCAGGGAGATCGTGCGCTGCCCCGCCAGGCCCACGACGTGCACCGCCGGGTTCTTCGGGCTCGCGTACGCCCGGTCGGTGGTGGTGACGGTCAGTTCCAGGTGGTGGCCGGCTTCCACCGAGCGGACCGCTCCGGGAAGGGCCACGTCGACCTGGACGGATCTCCCGTCGGCGGGCAGGTCGGTGACGCGCATCGGTGCGGAACCGCCCCCGATCGGTTCGCGCTGCCCGTCCGGACCCACGTCGTAGAGCTCGGCGAACAGCACCGCGGATCCGGAGGAGGGCTGGCCGGGCACGGATGCCACCGAGAGTCGGGTCTGGGGCAGGCCGCTCACGAGCAGCTGCTTTTCGAGCGGCCGTGTCCGGAACACCGCGGTCTGCCCGGCCGTGCTCCCGACGGACTCCGGTGCGGCTTCGGGTAGTGCGGCCGTCGCGGAGGCGGTACCGCCGGGCGGGTTGATCACTTGCTCGGGAGAGCCGTACAGCGGCAACGCCCTCCGTTCCGCGCGTTCGCCGGAGAGACCGGGGTAGCTCGGTGCCACCATGGTGTGCAGGGGGGATCCGCCCTCGTGGCGTGTTTCCCCGCGTACCTGGTAGCTGAATCCAGTGCCCGGATCCGGGACGGGGGGGATGTCGGAGTCGGGCAGGTGGTGGGCGAACCAGTCTCCGATGGCCCGCCAGCTCGCGGCCCCGGGGGCCGCGCTGTCGTTCCCACCGGCGAACCAGATCATCTTGACCTTGCCGCCCGCCGCGGCGATCTGCCTGGCGTTGGCGTCGGCCTGGGACAGCCCGAACAGGGGGTCCTGCTGACCTTGGACGAGCAACGTCGGTATGTCGATGTCGTCGGTGACACTGCGTGGTGAAGCAGCGGCCAGCAGATCCAGGGTGCGCCGACTCGCACTGCCGGACTCGGCGAGCTCGGTGTAGGCGGCACACACCTCACTCGTGAAGTTCCCGCAGGTGACCGGCTGCTCGGAACGGGGGCCCCGCGCCATGTCGCCCTCGGAGTCCGGTCGTGACCGCTCGTCGGTGCCGGGTCCGCCCGTCCCGGTCGCGAAGAGACGAGCGGCCCAGGACTTCTTGAACACGCCGGCGCTCTCGGCGGCCCCGCGGGCCGGGGTGTCCGACGGGATCGGTTCGGCGGAGGCGGCGTCGGGCAGCAGGGCCCGGCTCAGGTCGTTGTAAGCCATCACCGGAGCGATCGCGTCCACGCGCGGGTCGCTTCCCGCCAGCAGCAGGCTCAGCGCCCCGCCGTAGGACACTCCCGCCACTCCGACCAGGGGGTCGTTCTCACCGTCGGTGACGACCTCGGGCTGCCGTGCCAGCCAGTCGAGGATCTGGCGGGCGTCGGTGACTTCGTACTCCGGCGAGTTCAGCGCGATCTTTCCGGTGCTGTTCCCGAAGCCGCGAGCCGAGTAGGTCAGCACGGTGAAGCCGCGCTCGGCCAGGTTTCTGGCGGGGCCGGTGAGACTGGTCTTGTCCCCGCCGAATCCGTGCGCCAGCACCACCGCGGGCGCGGGTGTTCGGGCGGGGGCGTACATGGTGAGGTCGATCTGCACGCGGTGCTGCTCGGCGGGCCCGTCCAGTACGTCGATACGGACTTGCCTGCTCGTGACTTGCTTGGTGGGAGCGGGCTCTTCCTCGCCGGACCACATGAGAGCGCCGGCGACCACGAGGGTGACCAGTGTGAGGGAAATCAGCAGAAAGCTTCTGCGGACGGGGGGCAGCGAACGCACGGACCTGACGGTAGGCGACGTGGGAGCGGCGAGGCGCATTCACAGGGCCTCCCACATGAAGACGCTATGAATCGGATACCAAAGAGCAATCCGGAGTGTGATCACCCGCACATTTCGCGCCGCTGTGCGTTCTCGTCACGTTGCCGACGAGTCGTCTATCTCATAGCGTCTTCCCCCGGCGGGTAGAGGGGATCATCACCCCCGCTGGTGCGGCCAGTAGTGCATAAGTGACAATCTAGGCGAGGTTGTGGAGGGGAGTATTCCTTCGCGACGGCATCGTCATCACGGTCCCCTCTACAGCCGTGCGGTAACGGGGGTCCCGGTGCCGTCGACCGGCTCGGTCGGTGGAAGAGACCTCCGGTCCCCGGCGTAAGCCCTGTACCGGAGGTGGTTGATGAGTTCCGAAATGATCGTGCTGGCGGAGAAGGCCCGGGCGCAGACGGAAGGGTTAAACGAGACCTGGTGGGTGTGGCTGGCGACACTCGGCGGGCTCGCGGTGTTGCTGCTGCTCGACCTGGTGATCGTCGATCGCAAGCCGCACGAGGTCACCATCGGCGAGGCCTCCAAGTGGGTGTGCTTCTACATCGCCTGCGCGCTGCTGTTCGGTCTCGGGGTCTGGTACTTCGGTGGCCACGACGTCGCCATCCAGTACTACACCGGTTACATCACCGAGTACTCGTTGAGCGTGGACAACCTGTTCATCTTCATGGTGATCATGTCCAGCTTCGCCGTTCCGTCGATCTACCAGCATCGGGTGCTGCTCATCGGCATCCTGCTGGCGCTGGTGTTCCGCGGGATCTTCATCGCGGTCGGCGCCCAGTTGATCAACAGGTTCGTCTGGGTGTTCTTCATCTTCGGTGCCTTCCTGCTCTGGACCGCGATCAGCATGGTCCGGAAGAAGGACGAGGAGGAGGAGTACCAGGAGAACGCGGTCGTTCGCTGGGTGCGCAAGGTCTACCCGGTCACGGAGGACTACCACGGCACGAAGATGACCGTGAGGTCCGAGGGCAGGCGCTGGCTGACCCCGATGGCGGTGGTCATCGTGGCCATCGGCAGCGCCGACGTGATGTTCGCCGTCGACTCCATTCCGGCGATCTTCGGTATCACCCAGGATCCGTTCCTGGTCTTCGTCGCCAACGCCTTCGCCCTCATGGGGCTGCGGCAGCTCTACTTCCTGCTCGGCGGGCTGGTGGACAAGCTGATCTACCTGTCGGTCGGCCTGGCGGTGATCCTCGGCTTCATCGGGATCAAGCTGATCATCCACGCGCTGCACGAGTACCACGTGGTGCCGGACTGGCTCGAGATCGGCAATCTGATGTCGCTGGGGGTGATCCTCGCGGTGCTGGCCGTGACCACCGTGGCGAGCCTGGCGAAGTCGAAGAAGGACGCGCAGCGAGCCGCGCGCTCCTGAGTTCGCTTACGGACGGGCGCCGGATTCCCTCGGGAACCGGCGCCCGTTTTCGTGCTCGGGGAGAAGAACTCGTCAGGGTGTCTGCACCGGGGTTGCCTGGTGCAGACGGACCCTAGTTCAGCAGGGTGTAGCTGAGCTCCTTGCACACGCGTCCCAGCGGCAGGTCGAGCCCCGGGTGGTCCAGGGGCAGCAGCACGTCCGGTGACTCCGGCAGCGCCGTGGTCGCGGGCGGGTCCCACAGGCACAGTGACGGGTTGCCCGCGTCCATCGACGAGCGATACCAGAGTCCGTCGAGCTCAGGATGGGCCGCGCGAATACTGCGCGCCCACGCCTGGGTGCGTTCCTTCGGCCCGTTGTTGATCGCTTGGGAGGCGCCGGCCCGAGTGGGCCAGAGTCCGGAGAGATCGAGTAAGCGCAGGGTTCGCCGCGGCCGGAACACCACGAGGTACGGACTGCGAGTCTGTCTGTCCACTGTGGAGGTGGCTTGGTAGACCTCGGCCAGGCAGGTGCGCACCGACAGCGAGAAGTACAGCACGCCGTGCTCGCGGGTGACCGTCGGCTTGCCCTGGGTGTTGGGCAGGTGCGGATCGAATCGGGCGTGGGGCAGTGGTCCCGCGTAGCGGAAGGAGTCCCATTGCTGGGGATGGTTGCCACCGGTGGTGAACACCCGCACGAGCCGTGTTCCGGCGGGGAGCGCGATGACGTCCTCGGTGCGGCGGAGCATCGCCTGCAGCACAGCGGGAGCAGGCGGCTGGGGGAGCCGAGCCATTTGTGTCCTGGGTCCGTGTTCTGCCGGAGGCGTTACATCGGGGTGCCGACGGCCGAGGCCAGTTCGGCGACGCGCCGGATACTACCTCCCGCCATCAGCCATTCCCTGGGGCTCACCGGCCGGTCGCCGAGCTCGAGATCCTCTTGGGGCGTGGTCATGAAGTTCGCGAGTACCAGAGTGGGTTGATCGCTCGGCATGGCCGCCAGCACGGTTTCCAGGCCGGGCAGGACGTCCGCGTCGGTGAACTGCCACGCCGGTAGGCGCCACCCCCCGCGATCCTTCCAGCCGATCAGCCGGTGCGAGGCCACGCGGTGCCGGATGCGACTGCTGTCCACCCCGATGCGCTCGGCGGCCTGGGACACCGAGAGCGCCGTGTCGCGCAACACGGCCTGCTCGGCCACGGTGCGGGCGCGGGGGTCCTCCTCGTCCTCGTCGAGGGGTTCGAGGTCGAGGCCGACTTCGGTGAGCACGGTGCGGTCGTTGTCGGTGAAGCGCGCCGCGGGATCCGGCTGAGCCGGGGTGAGTCGCTTGGCTGCGTCCTCGACCAAGGACAGGAATTCCTGTGCCGTGACCTTCAATCCGGCTTTGGCCAGCACGGTCTCCAGCGGGACTGTCATACCCCCAGGGTAGCGTTTTCGACGCCTGGTGTGTGCGCCGCCGTGCGCGTCGCGTGGAATTATTACCGAATGTGTTGGAGTATTTCCCCAGCGTGATGAAAGGGGCGGCCGGGGAGCCCGCTGGCGCGAACCCGTCCGGCCGCCCCGACGCTCCTAGAGCGAATCCAGGTGTGCCCGGATGGGATCGGAGAAGGCGTTTCCGCTGCCCACGTCCCAGTTGATCGACCAGGTCATGACACCGCTGATCGTCGGGGTGGGTCGCTCGGGAACGTACTGCCCGCAGCGCGTGGCCGCGGCCAAGCAGTCCAGAGCTGAGGTGATCACCGACGGGGCGACGTACCCGCTGCCCGCCGCCGAGGGGGTGGCGGGCAGCCCGAGCGAGACCTGATCGGGCCGCAACGTTCGCAGCAGGATGCAGGCCTGGGCGGTGATGAAGTCCACCGAGCCCTGGCTGTGGACGTTGCCGTTGCACCCGAGCATGGATCCCGAGTTGTAGTACTGGGTGTGTACGACGGTGATGATGTCCTGGACGTTCTTGATGAGCTGCAGGTAGGACCCACCCGGTTGGACGTGGAGGGTCTGCGGCGCCATGGTGAGCACGAAGTCGTCGCCGAACCGCTGGTGCAGTTGCCGAACCGCGCTGGTGACCCCGTCGACGTCGAGGCCGTGTTCGATGTCGATGTCGACGCCGTCGAGCCCGTAGTCGTTGATGATCTTCGAGACCGAGTCGACGAAGCGGGTGACGTTGCTCGCGCTGCTGAGGTCGACGCTGCCCTTGGCTCCGCCGATGGACAGCACGAAGTCCGTGCCGGCGGCCTGCTTGGCGGCGATGTCGGCCTTGAGGTCGGCGTCGGTGTAGCCACCGAGGGCGCTCGACAGACCGGAGTCCACGCCGAAGGTCACCGCACCGGCGGCGGTGGGATCGCTCTGGGCGAAGGCCAGGGCGACGAGATCGTAGTTCGAGGGGATGTCGGAGACCCGCAGTGGCGGGGCGTTGTTGACGAAGTTCTGCCAGTAGCCCGTGAGCTGGTGGTCGGGCAGTGCCGCTCGGGAGGTGGTGCTGGGAGCGGACGGCGCGGGTTCGGCGGCGGCCACCACCGGACTCAGGGAGAGAGCGGCCGGCAGCAGGGCTGCGGCCGCGGCCACGAGTAATCGACGAGGGGACACGGACACCTCCGAGAAGGGGGGATGTGAATCACAGGAAAAACTGGACTAGACCAGTACGGTTCGTCAAGAGCCCCGGCGGGATTCCTCGCGGAGTCGCTGCGGGTTGACGCGCGGGGGAGATGGCCGATTGACTGGACGTACCGACTGGTCGGTCTCAGTGGAGGTGTCGTGTGGCCAGTATCTACGATGAGCGCCCGTGGTTGGCTCTGTACGACGATGAGGATCCCGCGACGCTGACGCCCGAGTTCGGGGACGCGCTCGCGCTGTTTCGCCATACCCGGGACCGGGTGCCGGACCGGGTGGCGCTGACCTACTTCGACGGTCGAGTCACCTACGGAGAACTCGACCGGCTCAGCGACGGTCTGGCCCGGTACCTCGCGGAGAACAAGTTCGGCGGCGGGGACCGGTTGGCGGTGTACCTGCAGAACGTGCCGCAGTTCGTGATCGCGTTGCTGGCCGGTTGGAAGCTCGGCGGCATCGTGGTTCCGCTCAACCCGATGTATCGCTCCCACGAGCTGTCCACGATCCTGGCCGACGCGCAGCCGTCGGCGATCGTGTCCTCCGAAGTCGGCTGGCACGACGTGATGGCGGAGGCCGCCCGCGCGGCAGGAGTTCACACCGCTGTCACGACCAGCGAGCTGGACCTGCAAACGCGCCACGACTCCCGGCTGTTCGCGCGAACCGAGCGTTCGCCGGCCTCCGACGCCGTGGATCTGCTGGAGGTGGCACGCGCGCGCCAGGATCGGTCACCGGCCGAGGTGACCATCGCCCCGTCCGACATCGCGCTGCTGACCTACACCTCGGGGACCAGCGGTGTCCCCAAGGGGGCCACCAACACCCACGGCAACGTCAGCTTCAACGCGCAGGGATTCCAGCGGCGCGCGGGCGACCAGGACGGTGCCGGGATCATCGCGCTGGCACCGCTGTTCCACATCACCGGCATGGTCTGCCAGCTGGGTGCGGCGTTCGCCCTCGGCGGCCGCCTCGACCTGGCCTACCGCTTCGAGCCGGGGGTGGTGCTCGACGCCCTCGCCGAACACCGCCCCTACTACATGATCGGACCGTCGACGGCGTACATGGCGCTGATGAACCACCCCGACGTCACCGCGGAGCACTTCGCGTCCCTGGAACTGGTCTACTCGGGAGGAGCCCCGCTGCCCTCGGCGGTGGTGGAGACCTTCCGCGACCGCTTCGGCCACTACATTCGCAACGGTTACGGCCTCACCGAGACCACCGCCACGGCCACGTCGGTGCCCTCGCACCTGGAGGCTCCGGTGGACGAGTCCTCGGGCACGCTCAGCGTCGGGATCCCCACCTTCGACACCGTCCTGCGCATCGCCGACGAGGACGGTGCGGACCTGCCCGTCGGCGAGGTCGGGGAGATCGTCATCGAGGGACCGATGGTGGTGCCCGCCTACTGGAACAAGCCCACCGAGACCGAGCGGGGCATCCCGCGGGGGCGGTTGCACACCGGTGACGTCGGTTTCATGGACTCGCGGGGCTGGTTCTACGTGGTGGACCGGAAGAAGGACATGATCAGCGCCTCCGGTTACAAGGTGTGGCCGCGCGAGGTCGAGGACGTGCTGTACTCCCACCCCGCGGTGCGGGAGGCCGCTGTCGTGGGGGTGCCCGATCCCTACCGGGGGGAGACGGTCCGGGCCTACGTCGGGCTCGGTGACGGTCGGTCGGCCACGGCTTCGGAGCTCATCGACCATTGCAAGCAACAGCTCGCGGCCTACAAGTACCCGCGCCGGGTCGAGATCGTCGAGGAGCTGCCGAAAACCACCACGGGCAAGATCCTGCGGCGGCAACTGCGCGACCGCGCCGCCGAAGAGCAGGGCGCCGAATGACGGGTCCCGACTCAGCGGGACGAGCCGACGACAGGGACGGAAGGGAAGCGCATGAGTAAGCGGTTCGACGGTCGGGTGGCGATCGTGACGGGTGCGAGCCGGGGAATCGGGTTCGGTGTGGCCGAGCGCCTCGTCTCCGAGGGCGCCAGGGTGTGCCTGACCGCGCGCAAGCCGGAGGCGCTGGACGAGGCGGTGGAAAGCCTCGGCGGATCCGAGCACGCGATCGCCGTGTCGGGCAAGGGCGACGACACCGAGCACCAGCGTGCGGCTGTCGAGCGCACCGTGGAGTCGTTCGGCCGGGTGGACATGCTGGTCAACAACACAGGCATCAACCCCACCTACGGTCCGCTGGTCGAGTTGGACCACGGTGCCGCGCGCAAGATGTTCGAGGTCAACGCGCTCGCCGCGCTGTCGTGGACCCAGCAGGTGTACCGGGCGTGGATGGCCGACAACGGCGGCGCTGTGCTGAACATGTCCTCGGTGGGAGCGCAGAAACCGGCGCCCGGTATCGGCTTCTACGGCGCGACCAAGGCCATGCTCTCCCACATCACCCAGGAGCTGGCCGTGGAGCTGGCCCCGGACATCCGGGTCAACGGGCTGGCTCCGGCCGTGGTCAAGACGCAGTTCGCCAGCGCCCTGTACGAGGACAACGAGCAGGAGGTCGCCTCCCAGTACCCGATGGGCCGGCTGGGAGTCCCCTCCGACGTAGCCGGGGCTGCCGCGTTCCTGCTCTCCGACGAGGCCTCGTGGGTGACCGGTCAGATCGTCACCCTCGACGGCGGTGTCACCCTCACCGGAGGTGTCTAGATGCGGTTGGCCGAGGCGGTCGTGGTGGTCACCGGTGCCGGAAACGGCATCGGCGCCGCCATGAGCAGGCGGTTCGCCGCCGAAGGCGCGACGGTGGTGGTCAACGACCTCGATGCCGACGCGGCCCGTCGGGTCGCCGCCGACACCGGTGGACTGGCCGTACCCGGGGACGCCTCCGGCGAGGCCGGAGTGCGTGAGCTGGTGCGGACGGCGCTCGATCACCACGGGCGCATCGACGTGTTCTGCGCCAACGCCGGGGTGGCCTCCGGCGGTGGTCCGGAAGTCCCCGACGAAGTGTGGGACCGGGCGTGGGAACTCAACGTGATGGGTCACGTTCGTGCCGCGCGCGAGGTGCTGCCGCACTGGCTGGAGCGGGGTGGCGGGCACTTCCTGGCCACCGTCTCGGCCGCGGGATTGCTGACGATGCTCGGTGCGGCACCGTATTCGGTGACCAAGCACGCCGCGCTCGGTTTCGCCGAGTGGCTGTCGGTGACCTACGCCGACCGGGGTGTCACCGTTCAGGCGCTGTGCCCGCAGGGGGTGCGCACGGACATGCTCGGCAACAGCGGGGAGGCCGGAGAGCGCTTGCTGGCCGCCGACGCCGTCGAGCCCGAGCAGGTGGCCGACGAGGTCGCGGCCGCGCTCGGAGACGATCACTTCCTGATCCTGCCCCACGCCGATGTCGCCCGCATGTACGCGCGACGTGCCGAGGACCCCGATCGCTGGCAGGCCGGGATGCGCAAGCTCCAGCACCACTTGGACCACGGTTGAGCTCGGCTGTCCCGAGACCGACCGGTCGGTACTCTGGTTGGGATGAAGGACGAGGAAACGACGATGACACGGGCTCGTACCGGCGACACCGGTGACGAGCCGGTACCGCAGCGCTTGTTGAGGGTGGCCACCCGGCTTTTCGCCGAGCGGGGGTTCGAGGTCACCTCGGTGCAGCAGATCGTGGACGAGGCCGGGGTGACCAAGGGGGCCATGTACCACTACTTCGGCTCCAAGGACGACCTGCTCTCCGAGATATACGGGCGCGTGCTGCGCGTGCAGATGGCACGGATGGAGGAGGCCGCCAACAGCACGGGGCCGGTGTGGCAGCGGTTGCACTCCGTGGCCGCCGACGTGGTGGCCACGACCGTGGCCAACCTGGACGACACGGTGATCTTCTTCCGGTCGATGCACCTGCTGCATCCGGACAAGCAGACAGAGGTGCGCGCCGAGCGGCGTCGCTACCACGAGCGGGTTCGCGAACTGATCGCGGAAGGGCAGCGCACGGGGGTCTTCCGCGACGACAAGCCGGCCGATCTCGTGGTCGACTACTTCTTCGGCGCCGTGCACCACCTGGGCACCTGGTTCAACAACGAGGGCGAGCTCAGCGGGGAGCGGGTCGGGGAGCATTTCGCGGATCTGCTGCTGGACTCCCTGCGCCCCTGAGGAACGCTGTACAGCGCGGGAGGCACGAGGTAGCGTACCGACCAGTCGGTATCAAGGAGGTGGCTTGTGCGGGGATGGCAGTTGCACGAGTTGGGGCAGCCGCAGGACGTGCTGCGCTTCGAGGAGCAGCCGGATCCGCGGCCGGCGGCGGGTCAGGTGCTGGTCCGCGTGCTGGCGAGTCCCGTCAACTTCCCGGACGTGCTGCTGTGCCGCGGGGAGTACCAGCTCAAGCCCTCGCTGCCCTTCACCCCCGGGGTCGAGCTCTGCGGCGAGGTGGTCGAGGTGGGGGACGAGGTCACCGGACTGACGCCGGGTGACCGGGTCGTCGGCGGTGCCGACCTGCCCGCGGGCGGTTTCGCGGAATTCGCCCTGATGGAGGCCAAGCGAACCTTTCCCGCTCCCCGGGCGTTGTCGGACGCCGAGGCCGGCTCCCTGTTCATCGGGTACCAGACGGGATGGTTCGGCCTGCACCGCCGTGCCGGCATCCAGCCGGGGGAGACACTGCTCGTGCACGCGGCGGCCGGCGGTGTCGGCAGTGCCGCGATCCAGCTGGGCAAGGCGGCCGGGGCAACGGTGATCGGCGTCGTCGGTGGCGCTGGCAAGGCAGCAGTGGCCCGCGAGCTCGGTGCCGATGTCGTCGTGGATCGTCACGAGGAGGACTTCGTCGACGTGGTCAAAAGCCACACCGGCGGTCGTGGCGCCGACGTCGTCTACGATCCCGTCGGGGGCGACACCTACACGCGGTCGACGAAGTGCATCGCTTTCGAGGGACGCATCCTGATCATCGGATTCGCCGGGGGCACGATCCCGACACCGGGACTGAACCACGCGCTGATCAAGAACTACTCGATCGTCGGCCTGCACTGGGGGCTGTACAACGATCGCGATCCGCAAGCGGTCCGGCGCGCCCACGACGACCTCTCGCGCCTGGCCGATGAAGGTGCGATACGCCCGCTGGTCAGCGAACGGGTGAGCCTGGAGGGGCTGGCCGACGGGGTGCAGCGCGTCGGGGACGGCGAGACCGTCGGCCGCGTCGTCTACGCGGCGGAGTGACTCGGCGACCCCCGTAATCCTCGTCCCATCGAGTGGGCACGCGTCGGTGAAGTCGGTCGCAGCGGTCGACTCCCGAGGGGAGGGCCTCTTCCGCGTGGTCGTCAACTGGCAGGAGCCGGACACGTGGGTGACACTGCCGGAGGTGGTCAGCCGCTGCGCTCCGGGGTGACACGGACCGCGTGAGCCGGGCGGGCGATCTCCGAACGCCCGGAGGTGCTCGATGAGTGGTGAGTACGACTACGTGGCCGTGGGAGGGGGCTCGGCCGGAGCCGTCGTGGCGGCTCGCCTCGCGGAGGACGAACGGTTCAGGGTCTGCCTGGTCGAGGCGGGTCCTTCCGACGAAGGCAGACCCGAGCTCCTCGAACTCCAGCGCTGGCCCGAACTGCTGCACACGACCTACGACTACGCCATCGAGCCGCGGGAACGCGGCAACGGCGAGATCCGCCAGAGCCGGGGACGTGTGCTGGGTGGAAGCGGTTCACACCACATCTGCCAGGCCTGGCGGGCTCCGGATGACGACCTGCGCGCGGGGGAGGAACACGGAGCCGAGGGGGTGGGGGACACAGGGGACGCGCCCCTGCTTCGAACGGGTCTTCGAACGCGCGGGGATCGGGTACGACTCGCCGGACGACGCGGCACGGGCCTTCATCGAGGCCGGCGAGCAGGCGGACAGCACCGGACGCCCCATGGAGGCCGACGCCGAACGGGAAGGCGGGGGGCGGGGCGCGGTCAAAGCTCGCGACGGTGTGCGGCGGCCGAGCTCGGTCGCCTACCTGCATCCCCTCTCGGGACCGCCCGACAACCTGACCGTCCTGACCGACACGCAGGCCCTGCGGCTGCGTGTCGACGACGGGGGCGAGGTCGACGGTGTGGAGACGAGCCGCGGGCCCTGCGTGCTCGCCACGAGATCGTCCTGGCGTGCGGCGTTTTCGACTCCCCCATGATGCTGATGTTGTCGGGCATCGGACCCGCCGAGCGGCTGCGGGAAGTGGGACTTCCCGTGCGGGCCGATCTGCCCGTGGGCAAGAACCTGCTGGACCACCCGGAGGGCGGTGTCGTCTATCGGACGACGCGGCCGATCCACCAGCCGGAGAAGTCCTACCGCGACGCGGTGCTGCTGGCGAACGCACCCGGGAGCACCTCGGCCCTGCCCGACCCGATGATGTGGTTCTTCTCGGGACACGTGGAGGAGCTCACGGCCAGGAACGGTCGGGAGCCCCGCCCGACCCCGGAGGGGCTGACCACCTTCTCCCCGGAATCCGACGCCACGCGTCCCCGAAGCGTGGGCGAGGTGACGCTGCGCTCTGCCGAGCCCGCCGACTCCCCGCGGACCGACCCCCGCTACTCCACCGATCCCGAGGGCTTCGACGAGCGGATGATGCCGGGAGGTCTCGAACTCGCTCGCCGCGTCGCCGAGGAGTCGGCCCTCGCCTCCTGGGTCGACGACGGGATCGCTCCCGGGCGGGAGGCCCAGGACGACGAGGAGCTGCCCCGCTACGCGCGCACGACCTCATACACCGCTTACCACCCCGCCGGGACGTGTCGGACGGGCGCGCCCGACGACGCTCGCACGTTCGTCGACCCGCAGCTCCGCGTGCACGGGACGCGGCGGCTGCGCGTGGCCGATGCCTCCGTCTTTCCCACGCTGCCGGCGGTTAACCCCAACATCACCTGCATGATGGTCGGCGAGCGGTGCGCCGACCTGATCCGGAACCGGCAGGGGGCCCGAGAGGAGGGGGCGCGATGAGTGTGGACGCCGTCGACTACGGCATGTATGTCGCAGGAGCCTGGACCGAGAGCGATTCCGGGGCCCGCATGGAGGCGGTGAGCCCCGCGACGGGGGAACGGATCGGGAGCGTTCCGGAGGGCACTCGTCAGGACGTGCGGCGCGCGGTGACCGCGGCCGACGAGGCCGCCGTGAAGTGGGGGCAGCGCTCGGCGTTCGAGCGCTCCGCCGTGATGAGACGAGCCGCCGAAATCGTCGAGCGGCGTCGCGAGGACCTCGCCCGCACCCTCAGCCTCGACCAGGGCAAGCCGCTGTCGACCGAGTCCTACGGCGAGGTGGACGAGCTCATCGAGTACTTCGAACTGGCCGCCGCCGACGCGATCCGCTTGGAAGGGTCCATGCCTCCTTCGGTGGACGCCGACAAGCGTGCGCTGCTCTACCGCGTTCCACGGGGGGTGGTCGGCGTGATCTCACCGTGGAACTGGCCCTACACCATGCCGGGTGAGTTGCTGATCCCGGCTTTGGCCTGCGGTAACACCGTCGTGTGGACACCGGCGCCGTCCACGTCGGTCTGCGCGGTCAAGCTCGCGGAGTGCCTGGTGGAGGCCGGACTGCCGGACGGGGTCTTCAACATGGTGACCGGTCCCGGCGCCGAGGTCGGTGACGAGGTCGCGGCCAACCCCGGAACGCAGGCCCTCGGCTTCATCGGCTCCATCGAGACCGGTCGGCACGTGGCCGCGCGCGGGGCGGGCAAGGCGCTGCTGCTGGAAATGGGCGGGAACGGTCCGGTCGTGGTGCTCGACGACGCCGATCTCGACGCGGCCGTCGAGGCCAGCCTCGACTCCGCCTTTCTCGGAGCCGGGCAAAGCTGCACGGCCGGCGAGCGCTTCATGATCCAGGAACGGATCTACGACGACTACCTCGAACGACTCACCGCCGCGGTCGAACGCCGGATCCGGCTCGGCGACCCGTTCGACTCGGAAACCACCCTCGGTCCGCTGAACAACGAGCCGACGGCGTCCAAGATGGACCGCCATGTCGCCGACGCCCTGGACCGGGGTGCTCAGCTCCGCGTCGGTGGGAGTCGTGCGGAGGGCTTCCCGACGCGGCTCTACTATCCGGCCACCGTGCTCGCCGGGGTGACCGGTGAGATGGAGGTGGCTCGGGAGGAGACGTTCGGTCCGGTGGTCCCCGCGGTCGCCATCGCCGACGAGCAGGAAGCGATCGACACCGTCAACGCTTCACCGCACGGCCTGCTCTCGGCCGTGTTCACCGATGACCTGCGGCGCGGACTGCGCTTCGCCGAGTCGATCAGGACCGGATGGGTCAACATCAACGCCTCCTCCAACCACTGGGAGAGTCACCTGCCCTTCGGCGGACGTGCCGGAGCGCTCTCGGGGACCGGACGTGTCGGGGGGCGCTACCCGATGGAGACCTTCACCGAACTGAAAACCGTCATCGTGAATCTGGGATAGCTTCCGGAGGGGGCGGACATGGCGAGTACCGACGGCGGGGCGAGCGCCGGGGACCAGGATCCGCGGGGCGAGGAGGCTTTCGAGCGGGAACTGGAGCGCCGGCTGGGAACGATCGAGTCACCGGAATACCGGGATCCGGCCAGGGAGGATCTCCCGCTCTCCGAAATGGTCGTTTTCACGATTCTCTCCGCTGTCGTCGTCGTCCTCGTTCACCTGTGGGGTTACTAGATGCCGTCGAAAGAGAACCGACACGCGCACGAGGTGGAGAGCGAATTCACCAACCTGCCGATCCTCGCTCGGGAACGGCTCTGGGGTGCCTTCGACTTCACCTCGGTGATGACCGGACTCGGGATCGCCACCTGGGCGTTCATCGTCGGTGCTTCGACGGCGCTGTACGTGGGGGCCGAAGCCGGGATCGCGAGTACGGTCATCGGCAACTTGGTTTCCTGCGGGCTGGTCGTACTGGCCGCCTGCATCCCCACGGCGAAGTACGGCGTCGAGCAGGCCACGCTCTTTCGGAGCGTTTTCGGGGTGAACGGGGCCCGGGTCGTCTTCCTGATCGCCGTCACCCTCGTATGGCTCGGCTGGAACTGCGTTCTGGGGCTCATGTTCAGCCGTTCCGCGGTCAACATCGTGAACGCGATCTTCTTCACGGGGATCGGCAGAAACAGTCTGGTCGTGACGCTGCTGGGAATAGTGGGTTTCCTGATCGCGTGGTTCGTGGTGGTCAAGGGTCCGGTGTCGATCAAGTGGTTCAACAGGATCGTGGCGCCGGGACTCGCGGTGGTGACGATACTGCTGCTCGTCTTCGTCCTCGCCCAGCGTCCCTGGAGCGAGATCGCCGCGGCACCCGCTCTCGAACCTTTCGGGGACAGGACCGTCAACTACACGTTGGGAATCGAGCTCGGTCTGGCCACCGGCTTCGGCTGGTGGGGAGTGATCGGGAACCTCTCCCGGCTGGCGAGCAACCAGCGCGTGGCTTTCTACGGCAGCATGGTGGGACTCTTCCTCTTCGCGGTCCCGGCCTACGTGGCCGGTCTGCTCTCCGCGCTCGCTCTCGGCGACGCCGACCCGACGGCGTGGATGGTCCCGGTCGCGGGGCCGGTGCTGGGCGTCATCGCCCTGTTGTTCGTCGCCTTCGCCAACGTCACCAGTGTCACCAGCACCGTCTACACGACCTGCCTCGCGCTGCGCTTGACCGGCGGTCGACTCTTTCACCGCATGGCCTGGGTCACGGTCACCGGTCTCTTCCTGCTGGCTCCCGCCATCGCCGCCTTCTTCCCCGCCTTCGTCTTCAACAGCATCGCCAATCTGCTGGCCTGGTCCGCCATCGCGTTCGCCCCGCTGGTGGGGATCCACCTGGTGGACTTCTACGTCCTGCGCCGCCGGGTGCTGAACGTGCGGGCCTGCTACGACGAGAGCCCGGGTTCGGGCTATTCCTTCTGGAAGGGATGGAATCCGGCGGCGACCGTCGGGCTGGGGGTGGGTGCGCTCGTGTACATCCTGCTGTTGAACCCCTCCAGCTTCGCCCACGCGGACGTCTTCCAGTTCGTCAGCGCCTCGATCCCCGCGCTTCTGGTGGGCGGTGCTGTTCATTTCATCCTGACCAAGCTGATCGTCCAGCCCGCGGGCAAGGGCGATTACGGCGCGCTGGAACGGCCGGGATCGTGAGGTGCTTTCGACCTGCAGTGGACGTGGTGAACGCGTCGTTCCGGCGTCACACCACCGGAACGACGCGTTCACCATCGAGCCGACAACCACGATCCGGCCGAAAGACCTCGGTCAGAAGGCCAGGCGGGACAGCACCTCGGCGACGCAGGCGGGTTTGTCGGAGCCTTCGATGGCCACCGTGGTGGCGAGCGTGAGCTGCACGGACTCACCCGCCTGGGTGACGTCGGCGAGCTCGGTGTGCGCGCAGACCCGTGAGCCCACGAGCACCGGGCTGGGGAAGCGGACCTTGTTCAAACCGTAGTTGATCCCCATGCGCACGCCCTCGAAGCGGTAGATCTCCGCGTTGAGGGCGCTGACCAGGCTCAGCGTCAGGAAGCCGTGGGCGATCGGGCCGCCGAACGGCCCCTGGGCGGCGCGCTCGGGATCGACGTGGATCCACTGGTGATCGTCGGTGGCCGCGGCGAACTGGTCGACCTGCTGCTGGGTGATGGTGCGCCATTCGCTGCTGCCCAGTTTCTCGCCCTTGGCCGCGTGGATTTGTTCGGCGTTGGCGAATACTCGCATCGAGGAATCCCTTTGCTCTTCGAGTTTCACGGGTACGGGGAAAGTCACGGTGCGGGAAGAGCACCGAGCGTGGCGATGGTGTTCCGGTGCCGCTCGGCGGTGCCGAGGGTGAGTTGCGAGCTCTTGGCCCGCCCCAGGTACAGGTGCGCCGGATGCTCCCAGGTCATGCCGATCCCGCCGTGCAGCTGGAGGTGTTCCTCGGCGGCGAGCACGACGAGGTCGCAGCAGTAGGACTGGGCCACCGCCACGGAAATCCCGGCTTCCTCGGAGCTCCCGGTGAGGGCGTCGGCGGCGTCTCGGGCGACCGCGCGTGCGGTGCTGATCCCGGCCCACAGGTCGGCCAGTCGGTGCTTGACGGCCTGGAACGAACCGACGGCACGTCCGAACTGGTACCGCGTGCGTACGTAGTCCACGGTGGAGTCGAGGCAGTGCTGGGCCAGGCCGACCTGCTCGGAGGCCAGCACTCCCGCGGCGGTGGTCAGGGCGTGGTGCAGCGCCCGTTCGGCGCGCGGTCCGGTCGCCACTCGGGGGGCGGGGACGCGGTCCAGTTCCAGCGTTCCGATGCGGCGGGTGAGGTCCAGCGGTGTGATCGGCGTGCGCGTGACACCGGGAGCGGACGAATCGAGCAGGTACAGTCCCGGACCGTCCTCGCCGATGGCGGGCACCACGGCCTTGTCGGCCACCTCGAGGTCCACCACCGTGGGCACGGTGCCGCTCAACGTCGCGTCCTGCGCTCGGACCGACTCCGGGAAGGGGTCGTCCGGGGCGGTGGTCAGCGGCACGGCCACGGTCCCGACGGCGGAACCGGTCGCCAACGTGGTCACGGCCTCGGAGGCGACGGAGGCCTCCGAGCACGCCAGCAGGGCGCTCGTGGCCATGACGGCGCTGCCCAGTAACGGCACCGGTGCGACGCTGCTGCCCAGCTCCTCGGCGAGCACGGCCAGTTCACGAGGCCCCGCCCCGGCTCCGCCGAGCTCCTCGGGCACCAGCAGTCCGGTGACGCCGAGGTCGGTGGCCAGCGTGGACCACAGCTGTCGGTCGTAGGGGTGCTCGCTCTCGCAGCGGGCCAGCACCGCCGTCCAGTCGCAGCGGTCCCGCAGCAGGCTGCGCACGCTGTCGCGCAGCTCCTGCTCGACCTCGCCGTAGAGCAGGTTCGGTGAGCTCATCGGGGCAGCTCCTTCCACGGCACGTCCTTGTCGGTGCGTGGCTCGGCGGGCAGTCCGAGCACTCGTTCGGCGATGATGTTGCGCAGGATCTCGGAGGTGCCGCCCTCGATGGAGTTGCCCTTGGCCCGCAGGTAGCGGTACCCGGGGCTCCGCGAGGTCAGCTCGGTGCTGTCGGGGCGACGCAGGCTCCAGTCGTCGTAGGACAGGCCCTGCTGGGAGAGCAGTTCCAGCTCGAAGCCGGAGATCAGCTGGTTCAACCTGGCGAAGGCGAGCTTGGCCGCCGATCCCTCCGGCCCCGGCTGACCGGCCACGAGCTGCTGACGGAGCCGTTCGCTGGTCACCCGGGCGGCCTCGGACTCCACCCACAGTCGCAGCAGGCGCTCGTGCAGCCCCGGGGTGCGCAGCTCCGGGCGTTGCCGCCAGGTCTCGGACACGATGCCGATCATCCCCTGCTCGCGGGCGGTGTTGCCGCCTCCGATGGCCACGCGCTCGTTCATCAGCGTGTCCATCGCGATGCGCCACCCCTGGCCGACCTCACCGAGGCGCTGGGAGTCCGGAATCCGGGCCCCGGACAGGAACACCTCGTTGAACTCCGCCTCACCGGTGATCTGGCGCAGCGGGCGTACCTCCACGCCCGGATCCGTCATGTCGCAGAGGAAGTACGTCAGCCCCTTGTGCTTGGGCGCGCCCGGGGCCGTGCGGGCCACGAGGATGGCCCAGCGAGCCGTGTGCGCCAGCGAGGTCCACACCTTCTGCCCGTCGAGGACCCACTCGTCGCCCTCGCGGACCGCCCGCGTGGACAGCGCGGCCAGATCGGAGCCCGCCCCCGGCTCGCTGAACAGTTGGCACCAGGTTTCCTCGCCGGTCCACAGCGGCCGCAGGAAACGCCGCCGTTGTTCCTCGGTGCCGTGTCCCAGGATCGTCGGGGCCGCCATCCCGAGCCCGATGGTGTTGGTGAGCGGATCGTTGTCCGGCGCTCCCGTGGCGGCGAACTCCTCGTCCACGACGGTTTGCAGTGCCCTGGGAGCGTCGATCCCGCCGAGACCGACGGGGTAGTGCACCCAGGCGAGTCCGGCGTCGAAGCGCGCGCGCAGGAAATCCAGCCGGTCGGTCCCGGCCGGGTCGTGTTCGGACAGGAACCGACGTACGCGCGTGCGCAGCTCGTCGGCATCGACCATGATCGACTCCTTGCGTTGTCGGTCCGACGGTCAGGCGTGCTTCTTCAGTTCCCTGCGTGCCAGCGAACGGCGGTGCACCTCGTCGGGACCGTCCACGATGTGCAGTGTCCTGGCGTTGGCGTAGAGGTTGGCCAGCGGGAAGTCCTGGCTGACCCCGGCACCACCGTGAGCCTGGATCGCACGGTCGATCACCCAGGTGGCCATCTCGGGAACCGAGACCTTGATCGCCTGGATCTCTGTGTGCGCGCCCTTGTTGCCCACCGTGTCCATCAACCACGCCGTCTTGAGCACCAGCAACCGCGTCGTCTCGATCCTGATGCGCGCTTCTGCGATCCAGTGCCGCACCATCCCCTGATCGGCCAGGGGGCCGCCGAAGGCCTCGCGTTCGGACACCCGCCGGCACATCAGGTCCAGCGCTCGTTCGGCCATCCCGATGGCCCGCATGCAGTGGTGGATGCGTCCCGGTCCCAGACGTGCCTGAGCGATCGCGAAGCCTTCGCCCTCCCCGGAGATGATGTTCGAGGCGGGAACCCGCACGTCGTGGAACTCGATCTCGGCGTGGCCGCCGTGGTCTCCGTCGGTGTAGCCGAAGACGTGCATCCCCCGCTTGATCTCGACCCCGGGAGTGTCGGCGGGCACCAGGACCATGCTCTGCTGCCGGTGCCGCTCGGCGTCGGGATCGGTCTTGCCCATGACGATCAGAATCCGGCAGTCGGGACTCATGGCGCCGGAGGACCACCACTTGCGGCCGTTGACGACGTACTCGTCGCCGTCGCGCTCGATGCGGGTGGAGATGTTGGTGGCGTCCGAGGAGGCCACGTCCGGCTCGGTCATGCAGAACGCCGAGCGGATCTCCCCCTCCAGCAGCGGTGTGAGCCACCGCTCGCGCTGCCGCTGATCGCCGAACATCGACAGCACTTCCATGTTGCCGGTGTCCGGCGCCGAGCAGTTGAGCGCTTCCGGAGCCAGGCGCGGACTGCGACCGGTGATCTCGGCCAGCGGTGCGTACTGCAGATTGCTCAGACCGGCACCGTGCTCGCCGGGCAGGAAGAGGTTCCACAGTCCTCGACCGCGGGCCGCGCCCTTGAGCTCCTCCACGACCGGTGGTGTGGCCCAGGGGTTCTCGGCCGCGGCCACCTGTTCGGCCAGCACGGATTCGGCCGGGTACACGTGGGTGTCCATGAAATCCGTGAGCTGCTCGCGCAGCAGCTCGGTGCGTTCGTCAAAGGCGAAGTCCATTCATGCCTCCTTGAGGGTCGCCAATCCCTGGGTGACCAGGGGTTCCACGAGTGCGCCGACGTGTTCGAAGCCCTCGCCGACGGTTTGGCCGTGGGTGAACCGGTAGTGGATGCCCTCCAGGATCACCGCGATCTTGAAGAAGCCGAACGCGACGTACCAGTCCAGTTCGGACAGATCGGTGCCGCTGCTGAGGGAGTAGCGCCGCAGCAGTTCGCGGGCGGGCGGGAAGTCGTACTCGGGCCCGATGCCCTTGGCGATCGGGTTGTGCTCGATCCCGTCGAAACCCTCCCAGTAGACCACCAGCAGCCCGAGGTCGGTGAGCGGATCACCCAGCGTGGCCATTTCCCAGTCGAGGACGGCGCTGATGCCCTCCGCGCCGACGACCACGTTGTCCAGCCGGTAGTCGCCGTGCACGATGGCCGCCCGCCGGGTCTCGGGGACGCGGGCCACCAGTCGTTCGTGGAGCTCGGTGATACCGCTGATCTCGCGGGTGTGCGAGGCCGCGAGCTGCTTGCTCCAGCGGCGCAGCTGGCGGTGCAGGAAACCGTCGGGACGACCGAAGTCGCCGAGCCCGACGGTGGCCGGATCGATCGCGTGCAGGTTCGCGAGCACGTCCATCAGCTTCAGCGACAGGTCCTCGCGCCCCGCGATGCTCAGCGCCCCGGTTTGCTCCGGAGCACGGTAGACGGTGCCTTCGACGAATTCCATGACGTAGAACGGGGCGCCGATGACCTCCTCGTCCTCGCACAGCAGGTAGGTGGCCGGAACCGGTACGCCGGTATCGGCCAGCGCGGTCATGACGCGGTACTCCCGGCTCATGTCGTGAGCTGTGGCCAGCACGTGGCCCAGCGGGGGACGGCGCACCACCCATCGGCCGACGCCGTCGCCGACGAGGTAGGTCAGGTTGGAACGACCGCCCTCGATCAGCTCGCCCCACAGCGGTCCCCGGACGAGTCCGGGGACCTCGGTGTCGAGGTGGCGGCGCAAGCTGTCCAGTTCGAGTCCCGGAGGATTTTCACGACTGCCGCCGCGTTCGCCGATGCTGTTCCTGTCGGTCATGGATCCTCCCGGTCGACTTCGAGCCCCGGTAACAGCTCGGCCAGCTGTGCTCGGGTTTTCTCGGCGTTGTCGTGCAGCACCGTGCGCATTCCCAGCCGTTCGGCGGCTTCGGTGTTCGGTTTGCCGTCGTCGACGAACACGGTGCGTTCGGCGGGCAATCCCAGCCGCTCCAGAACCAGTCGATAAATCTCGGGATCTGGCTTGCGCAGGCCGACCCGGCTGGAGATCACGGTCATGTCGAACAGCTCGTCGAGCTTGTCCCACGGATAGTTGTTGCCCCAGCTGTTGGACAACAGGGCAGTGCGGAGGCCGGCTTCCCGAACGTCTTTCACCAGGCGTGTCATCGCGGGGTGGTCCTCCATGAAGGAGAACAACCGCCCCAGCAGTCCCCGGGGGTCGACGGGGTGATCGTCCTCGGTGCGCAGGCGTGCAGCCAGCACGCGGTCGAACTGCTCGACCGGCATGTCACCGGTCTCCAGCCGGTGCAGGGGATTGCCGGGGATGGCGTCGCGCGACAGCCACTC
Organism: Halosaccharopolyspora lacisalsi; assembly: GCF_014137975.1. Classification (GTDB taxonomy): domain Bacteria; phylum Actinomycetota; class Actinomycetes; order Mycobacteriales; family Pseudonocardiaceae; genus Halosaccharopolyspora; species Halosaccharopolyspora lacisalsi. Next base: position 437,618 of record NZ_JACGWZ010000004.1, read on the forward strand.
CTTGAGCGCGGCGGAGAACGTCTCCGGGCGGATGTGCTCCGCCCGCGTCCAGGCCGCGATGGCGGTGCGGCCAGGTGTGGTGAGCACACCGCCGTAGTCGAAGATCACCGCGTCGATCCGTGCGTCGTGGCCGCCCATACGGCAGGACCATACCGACTAGACGGTATGCGCGCCAGACCTCCCTCGTGATCGGTGTCGTCGCCGGCGAAGGGTGGTCCTGCCGGCCGGGAAGCCCCGCTCGGCCGCCGCAACGACATTACGGAACTCGGTAATCTCATAAAAATCCGTTCAGGGGGTTTTGGCTTGCTCGGCGTTATCGCGTACTCCGAGCGAGTGTTGTCGAAACGTTCTCGTTGTCGGATCGGTTCACCCCCGCGGCGGTTGCCGGTCCGGTTTTCGGTGAGGGTGCGTCATCGGAATCGGTATTCGTGGCGGCGTCTCCGGGTGGGCATCGTTGACGCTTTGCTTACGCGCCAGTAACCATCGCTGAGTCGCGCGGCACCCACTCACGTCCACGACGAATTCCGAGGTGAGTCCCATGAACCCCCGGTCGCGCCTGTTCGGCGCCCGCAGCTTGGCCGTCGCCGCCTGCTCCGTCCTGACGATGTTCGCAGTGTCCTCGCCGGCCACGGCGGCCACGTTCGAGCACAACTTCGACTGCTCGGGCGACTCGCCGCTGGGTGCGCAGATGTTCAGCCTGCAACAGAGCACCGATATCACCGCACCGGGAACGGTTCCCGCCGGATCGGCGTTCGACGTCGTCATCGACCCCGCGCCGGAGGCGGCTCCCGAGGAGGTCAACGGTTACACCGTCAACAGGGTCGAGAACCTCGCCCTGAAGATTCCCGTGCCGGCGAACTCCACCCTGGCCGGTACCGAGCTGACCGGAGGCTCGAACCTCGGCTCGACGCCGCCGGAGATCAGCGTCAGCGGCGGAGTCGCCACGGTGCGCATCACCGGTCCGATCGGGGGTGGCGAGACCTACGAGTTACCCACGGTCACCGCTCGCCTCGCGGCGGGTGATTCCGGGACGATCGAAACCAAGCTCCACGGGACCGGTTACGACGATCCCGGCCTGATCCCGGACGCCGCCGTCTCGTCGGTCCTCGGCGAGATCGACGTCCCGAGCAACTGCTACCCGACCCCCAACCCGGTGCTGACCACCACGACCATCGAGTGAGTCGTCCGGTCGACGGTGTCCGGTGTCCTCGCGCGGGACACCGCACACCGGTGTGTCGGCGGGTCGGCCTGCCGCCGGATCCGGCGCACCACGTCCGTCACCGAGATATGAAAGGTCCCCCTCCCGGACGGGGGACGGGAGGGGGACCGTTCGCGACGCGGCCGTGTTCGGGGCAGGGTCGCGTCACGCGAGCTCGAACGTGACTCTCAGGCGTCCTCCTTGAGCATGTCCGAGCACTTCTCGCCGATGGCCATGGTGGTGATGTTCGGGTTGACCGCCACCAGGAACGGCATCGCCGAGCCGTCGGCGACCCGCAGGCCCTGCACACCCTTGACCCGCAGCCGCGCGTCCAGCGGGGCGTTCGCGTCGTCGTCGGCGCCCATCGGAACCGACGCCGCCGGGTGGTACACGGTGTTGTGCGTGCGACGCAGGTAGTCTGCGATCTCGTCGTCACTGCGCGCGTCCGGACCGGGGTGCAGCTCGGCCCCCGCCCACTCGCTCATGGCCGGCTGCTCGACGATCTCGCGGGCCAGCTTGATGCCGTAGGTCATGACCCGGATGTCGTGCGGGTCGGTGAAGTAGCGCGGGTCGACCGCGGGCTTGTCCCGGAAGTCCGACGTGCGCAACCGCACGGTTCCGACCGAGCGGCTGCGGGTGACGTTGGGAGTCAGGCAGAAGCCGTTCTCCGTGGTCGGGTAGCCGTAGCGGGCGGTGTTCATGTCGAAGGGCACCGAACCGTAGTGGAACATCAGGTCCGGCCGGTCCAGCCCCGGCTCGGTCGTGGTGAAGATCCCGATCTCCCACCACTGGGTGGACTCGGTCACCATCGGCTTCTTGGCGTCCCAACCGATGACGCCCTCGGGGTGGTCCTGCAGGTTCGACCCGACACCGGGGGAGTCCACGAGCACGTCGACACCGACCTCGCGCAGGTGCTCGGCGGGGCCGATCCCCGAGAGCATCAGCAGTTTCGGAGTGTCGATGGCCCCGGTGCTGAGCACGACCTCGCGGCGGGCGTTGATCCGCCTGGTGTGCATCCCGTCGGCGTCCAGGTAGTCGACACCGGTGGCCCGCGTGCCGTCGAAGGCCACCTTCTTGGCGCGGACCTCGGTGCGGATCTCCAGATTGGGACGCTTGCCCATGATCGGGTGCAGGTAGGACACCGACGAGGAGGAACGGGTGCCGTCCTCGCGAGCGTTGATCTGGAACCAGTTCGCGCCGTGGGTGACGGTGCGTCCGGAGTTGAACTCGGTGGTCGGGATCCCCGCCTGGTCGCAGGCCTGCAACAGCGCCACGCCGGAGGGGTCCTCCGGGGGGACGCTGCGCAGCGTCACCGGACCGTTGCGCCCGTGGTGCTCACCGGGGCCGTCGTTGTTCTCCAGTCGGCGGTACAGCGGGAAGATGTCCTTGGACCCCCAGCCGGGCAGGCCCATCGACTCCCACTCGTCGAGGTCCTCGGCGGGAGCCCAGAAGGCGATGCAGGAGTTGTGCGAGGAGCATCCGCCGAGCACCTTGGCGCGCGCGTGGCGCAGGTAGGAGTTCCCGGACTCCTGCGGTTCGACGAGGTAGTCCCAGTCGTAGCCGGACTCCAGCAGGTTCATCCAGCGGTCCAGCTCCAGCACCGCGGATTTGTCCACATCGGAGGGCCCGGCTTCCAGCAGGCAGACGCTGGTGTCGGGGTCCTCGGACAACCGGGCGGCCACGGCAGCTCCCGCGCTGCCACCACCCACGACGACGTAGTCGAACGATTCGGTCATGGTCACCTCTCCTGTCGGGTTCACGAGACGACGGATTTGGTTTCGTAGGCCGCCGCGTCCTCGGCGGTGTCGGTGCCACCGGGGGCCGCGTGCTCGGAGAGCACACCGGTGCGATGGCGCTGCCTGAACCAGTAGTAGCCGAAACCGCCCAGGACCACCACGCTCACGAACAGCACGGCGCTCCACCGCGAGCACCGGTGGTAGGGCGGTGTGGCGTTGTAGACGACGCGGCGCGGCCAGCCCGGGTTGGTCACCATGCCCCCGCCCCAAGGCACGGCGAGGATGTTGACCGGAAGGCCGAACCGGCCCAGCGAGAACCGACCCTCATGCCCGAACTCCTTCCCCGCGTCGACGTGGTCGGGACACGTCGACACCGGGTGGTCGTCGCGGAGAAACAAGGAGGGCGACGGTTCTTACCGAAGGGTGGTCACCGCTCCGAGAACCAGCCCTGTGGTTCGGGCCGCAGGTTCTGGTAGATGTGCTTGGACTCCTGGTACTCGGCCAGGCCGCCACGTCCCAGTTCACGTCCGCTTCCGGACTGCTTGAAGCCACCCCACTCGGCCTGGGGCAGGTAGGGGTGGAAGTCGTTGATCCAGACCGTGCCGTGGCGGAGCCTGCCCGCGACGCGCTGGGCCTTGCTCACGTCGGAGGTGAACACCGCGCCGGCCAGGCCGTAGTGGGTGTCGTTGGCGATGCGCACGGCGTCGTCCTCGTCGGTGAAGCGCTCCACCGTCAGCACCGGGCCGAAGGACTCCTCGGTCACGGCGTAGGACCCCTGCTGCACCTCGTCCAGCACCGTGGGCAGGTAGAAGTAGCCGTTGGCGTACTCCTCGCCCTCGGGACGGCGCCCACCGGTGCGCAGTACGGCACCCTCGCCGATGGCCTTCTCGACGTGTTCCTCGACCTTGCGGCGGTGCTCGGCCGAGATCAGCGGCCCGGTCTCGGCATCGGGATCGAACGGGCCGCCGATGCGGATGAGCTCGGCCCTGCGCACGATCTCGTCGACCAGGGCGTCGTGGATCTCGTCCTGCACGATCAGGCGTGCTCCCGCGGAGCAGACCTGGCCGGAGTGCAGGAAGATCGCGGTCATCGCGTAGTCGACGGCGGTCTCGAAGTCCGCGTCGGCGAAGACCACGTTGGGGTTCTTGCCCCCGAGCTCCAGCGCCACCCGCTTGACCGTGGCCGCGGCGGAGGCGGCGATGACGCGACCGGTGTGCAGTCCGCCGGTGAACGACACCAGATCGACGTCGGGGTGCTCGGCCAGTACCGAGCCGACCTCCTGACCGCTGCCGAGCACCAGGTTGCCCACGCCGGCGGGCAGTCCCGCTTCCTCGAGCGTGCGCAACAGCAGGATCGCGGTCGCGGGGGTGAGCTCACTGGGCTTGAGCACGAAGGTGTTCCCCGCGGCCAGTGCCGGAGCGACCTTCCAGGCCACCTGGAGCAGCGGGAAGTTCCAGGGTGTGATCATCCCGCACACCCCGACGGGTTCGTGGGTGACCCGGCTGATCGCGTCCGTCGACCCCGTGTCGACGACGTGCCCCGCGTCCGTTCCGGCGATCTTGCCGAAGTAGCGGAAGCACGCGGCGATGTCGTCCATGTCGTAGCCGCTTTCCACCAGCCTCTTGCCGGTGTCCAACGACTCGGCCCTGGCGAACTCCTCGCGGTCGCGGACCAGGATGTCGCTGACGCGGATCAGCAGGTCGCCGCGCTCCCAGGCGGGGGTGTTGGCCCAGGCGCCGTCGTCGAAGGCGCGACGTGCGGCGGCGATGGCGCGCTCGGCGTCCACGCGCTCGGCTTCGGCGACCTTGGCGACCGCGCTGCCGTCGGACGGGCAGCGGATCTCGCGAGTCCCGCCCGCGTTCGCGGACGTCCAGGCACCGTCGATGTACAACGTGCTTCCGGTCTCCGAGGAGGCCGGGCTGACGTGCTCGGTGCCCTCCGGAGAAACTTCGGTCTGCGGCATGGTGGTTCCCCTGTCGTGGTTTCGATCGTCGGACCGCGGCCGAGTCGGGCGTGGTTTTCGGCCGACGACGGCTTCGCGCGAATCGCGGTACGCGGCGGCGTGCTCGTGACTCGTGGCCGGCACCGGCCGCCGTAGTTGCCCCGGCGAAACGTCCTGTTGTCGGAATTCGCCGCTCACCACCACCGCGATGGCGATATCCCGAACTTCACCTCCTGGCGAGCCGCTTCGGTGGTGGCGCGTTCGTTGTCTGTGCAAGACCGTAGCAGGCCGGATGTACATTTGTACATCAAAACGCCCGGGGTGGCCGTCCGTCGGCTTTTCTCGTGCGTGCTGACCAGGCCGAACACTGTCCCGGTGAGTTGGGTCGCACCACGAGTGGTCGGGTTCATGGCATCCTGAGGGGGCACTCGGAGGTCGGGGGTAGTTTGGTCGGAGGTTCACCGCAGGCGATGTCAGTCACGGAATCCGCTGCCGTCGGCAAGGACGTCCGCTCCTCCCGACGGGATCCGACGCGGCGTGAGCGCATCGCGCGCGCGGCCATCACCGTCGTCGCCGAGCGCGGCGTGGACAAGGTGACTCACCGTGCTGTCGCCGCTCAGGCCGGTGTTCCGCTCGGTTCGACGACCTATCATTTCTCCACGCTCGACGATCTGCTCGCCGTCGCGTTGCAGCAGGCCGCTCAGGACAACGTGGTGCAATTGCGTCAGTGGGCCGAGGGGCTGCCCGCGAACGCGGATCTGGCGGCGGCGCTGACCGATCTCGTGCTGGAATTCCTCGGTCCGGAGCGAGCACGTACCGTCGTGGAGCACGAACTCTACGTGGCCGCGCTGCACCGCCCGGCGTTGCAGCAGGCCAGTACCGAGTGGGACGTGGCCCTGATGGAGCTTTTCACCTCGTATACCGATTCGGTAACCGGCCGGATGCTGTCCACCGTCTTCTGTGGACTCCTGTTGCAGGGGATCGTTCGTGATCCGATACCGCCTCGTGACGAGGTGGAGGCGATTTTCCGGCGTGCCCTGCGCCCCGTCGCCGAGGGTTGATGTTCCGCTACCGCACGGACATCGGAATTTTCGCTCAGGGCAGTTGATCTCCTGCGCGGTAGGGGTGGACAATCGCTGGTAGCGATCCGTCTACACCGAGGAGCTCGGTGGCCGTGCGGTCCACCAGGTTCAGTCGGGTGGAGCACACCGTGGAGTGTTTTTCGGGTGTACAACGGAAACTGCCGCGTCGGGGCGTGGCTCGCTCCCAACAGTTCGAACAAGATCAACCTGAGTGGGGTGAGACCGTGGGGCACAACAGCGAGGATCGGGAACTCGTGCCGCTGAAGTCGGATTTCGACGTCGTGTGGCGTGGATTCCGCCGATCGCAGGTGCAGTTCTACATCCAACAGACCGAGAACGAAGTCCGGATGCTCACCGAGGATCGCGATTCGGCGTTGAGTCAGGTCTCCGACCTCTCCGCCGAACTCGAGCAGGCACGGGAGGAGATCGAGTCGTTGCGGCGTCAGCTCGACGCCGCGTGTCGGGCCCCGGTCGACGAGACGGCGTTGTCCGAGCGGCTGCGTCGGATGGTGCGGCTGGCCAACGACGAGGCCGCCGAGGTCGTCGCCTCCGCCCGCGCAGCCGCCGAACACGAGTGGTCCCGTTCGGAGCAGGCCGCGGCCGAGCTGCGCGGCCGCTACGAGCGGTTGGTCAACGAGGCCGACAATTGGCGACGGGAGTGCGACCAGCAGCGCACGGAAGTGCTGGAGCACACTCGTCAAGAGGTTCAGCGCATGTCGGAGGAGGCCGAGCAGTACCGCCGCAAGCTCGACACCGAGGCCGAACAGCGCCGCACCCAGATCGAGCAGGACTTCGAGATCGCGATGGCCGCCCGCCGCGAGGAAGCGATGCGGGTACTCGCCGAACGTGATCGCGCCAGTCGCGAGGAGGCCGAGCGGCGGGTCACCGAGGCCGCGGCCGAGGCCGAACGGCGACTCGTGCGGGCCAACGAACAGGTCGAGACCATGCGCGAAGTGCGGCGCACCGTGGCCGAAAAGGTGCGTTCGGCCCAGCACATACTCGGCGATGCCGAGCCGTTGCTGGCCGCGTCGGTGGGAGGGACCGAGACCGAGGACGCCGACGTGTACGTGGCCGTCAACGGTCAGAACGGTCACCTCATGACCGGCGAACACGGTCAGACCCTCGTCGTTCCCAGGCAACGTGAGTCGAATCCCGACAGCGACGAGTCCGAGCGGGAGGTGGCGACCGAAGGCGTCTGAGGTCGATGTGGTCGGCGGAGCGCGTCAGCGTCCTCGTGCGGACACCGGTCGCGTCGTCGAGGCGTGTCGCGAATACGACAACGCTCCGTTCCCGGGAACATCCACGGTAGTTTCGGCAGCTTCAGTGCGATGCCGTACCGGGAGTCGGCGATGAGACGACGCAGTGTCCTCACGGGGTTCGCCGCGTACGCGCTGCTGGGGTCGGGCACGGTGCTTCCTGCCGTGGCCGCCGCGAGCGGGCGGCGACTGAACGAAGCCCTGGAAACGGTGCCGGGACTGACCGTGGTGGGTGAACACACCGCCCCACGGGGGTTCCGGTTCCTCGAACTGGACTTCGTTCAGCCCGTCGACCACGCCGATCCCGCCTCCGGGCTGTTCCGGCAGCGCCTGACGTTGCTGCATCGCGGTTTCGAACGACCCGTGGTCGCCCACACCAGTGGTTACGATGTTCCCGAGGGCCCGTTCCGGGCCGAACCGACCCGATTGCTGGACGCCAACCAGATCAGCATCGAGCACCGGTTCTTCGGGGAATCCCGTCCGAACCCGGTCGACTGGAACGAGCTGACCATCCGGCAGATGGCCGCCGACGAGCACCGGATCATCCGGGTGCTCGGCGAGGTCTACCGAGCCAGGTGGATCACCACGGGCGCCAGCAAGGGTGGGATGACGGCGATCTACCACCGATGCCTCCATCCGCACGACGTCGCGGGCACGATCGCCTACGTCGCCCCGAACAACGTCGACAACGAGCGCGACCACTACGACGAGTTCCTGGCCAACGTGGGTACCGCCGAGTGTCGTGCGGCGCTGACCGCCCTGCAACGGCAGGCCCTGATCCGCAGGGACGAGCTGGTGGCGCGGCTCCGCGCTCGCGCCGCTTCCCAGGGGTTCACGTTCGACCGCGTCATCGGGGGCATCGAGCGGGGGCTGGAGATGTCGGTGGTGGACACCCGCTTCGCCTTCTGGCAGTACCGCGGTCTCACCGACCGCGATGCGATCCCGGCCACCACGGCGAGCACGGACGCGATCTACGAGTTCATCGACGCGACCGTGGGATTCTCCTTCTACACCGACCAGGGAATCCGCCCCTACGTTCCCTACTACTACCAGGCGGGCACTCAGCTCGGTTGGCCTCATGTCACGCCCACCGAGCTGGAGGACCTGCTGCACCACGAGCAGCTGCTGCATCCCCGTGGGCTCGTGCCACGAGAGATCCCGATGCGGTTCCGTCCTCACGTGATGGACCGGGTCGACCGCTGGGTACGGTACGCGGGGCAACGGTTGCTGTTCGTCTACGGCGAGAACGACCCGTGGAGCGCCGAGCCGTTCCGCCTCGGTCCGGGAACACGCGATTCCGCCGTTCGCACGGTGCCGGGTGGCAACCACGGTTCGGAGATCGCGGGCTTAGCGGACGAGCAGCGTCGGCAGGCCATCGCGGCCGTGCGGCGCTGGGCCGGTGTCGGCGAGGAGGCGAGCCTGCTCGACGCTCAGCCGTTCCTTCCCGGACTCGATGATCGGCCGATGCCGCACCGGCCGTTGTGACCGGTGGCCGGTCGCTCACGGACGCGGGCTGTAGCGACGTTCGGTGTCTGCTCCGGTCGCGCGGTGGGTCGGTGCGGGAAAGTACCGCTCCAAACCGGAACGCGCGGGGAGAGACCACGACCGGGCCGATCGAGCTGGCGGGTGAACGAGGTGCGGACTTCGGCCGGGGGAGGTGTACTTCTTCGGCAACGCCACCACGCTCATCCGCTACGCCGGATCGACGGTCCTGACCGATCCGACCTTCCTGCGCCGCGGCGAGCACGTACACCTGGGGCACGGTATGTACGCACGCCGTGAAGTCGACCCCGCGTGCCGGATCGCCGAGCTGCCACCGCTGGACCTGATCGTGCTGTCCCACCACCACGGTGACCGCTTCGACGACGTGGTGGCCGGGGAACTCGGCGAGGACCTGCCGATCGCCATCGACGACCACGCCGTCCAGCAGCTCCGCGACCAGGGCTTCACCGGTGGACACGCGCTGGAGACCTGGCAGGAGCAGGAGATCCTCCGCGGCGATGCGCGGCTGCGGATCACCTCCGTGCCGGGTAAGCACGCGTCCGACCACGTGGCGGGGGTGCTGCCGCCGGTGATGGGCTCCATGCTCGACTTTTACCAGGGCGACGCGCACCGCTTTCGGCTCTGCACCACCGGTGACACCCTGCTTCACGACCGGTTGCACGACATCGCCCGCTGGTATCCCGACATCGGTCTCGCGCTGGTGCACGCTGGCGGGACGACGCTGTTGGGCACCGTGGTGACCATGACCGGTGAACAGGCCGTCCGCGCGGTCGAGGTCGTGGATCCGCGAACGGCCGTACCGATCCACTACGACGACTACTCCGTCTTCCGCTCCGGACTCGACGACCTGCGAGAAGCCGCACGGAACTCACCGGTGGCGGCACGTTTCCACTGCCCCGCCCACGGCGAGACCTACGGCTTCCGCGCCCGCCGGAGCTGAGGTCGTTCAGCTCGTGGCGGGTTCGAACAGCGGGGCGTATCCGGCCGGTAGCTGGGAACGCATGTCCTGCAGCTCACCTTCCGTGACGAAGCTGGCCATGGTGCTCAGCACGGCACGGCTGTGTTCGAGGGCCTTCTCCGGGGGACATCCGCGTCCCTCGCGATCGGCGACCCGGCGCAGGAAGTCGTCGAGGTCGTCGCCGATCTCGGCGGATCCGGTGTGCTGGACGAGCGGATCCTGCAGTTCCGGAGGCAGCTGGCTGGCCAGCTCGCGCGGTTCTTGTCCCGCCAGGCGCTGACCGATCGCGCTCAGCACCATCTTGCTGGCGGCGTCGGCGTGCTCGCGGTCGGTGGGGCCGCCGCGCTGGCCGACGCCCTTCAGGAACTCTTCGTACTTCATCGCGAGTGCTCCCCTGCTCGCTCGTCGTCGGTTGCTTTTGTCGAGTTCGTTCCCGGTGGCCAGCCGACTCAAACAACGTCGTGGTTCGACAGCGCGGGAAGCGCGGTGCCTTCGCGGGCCACGCGCACGGTACTGGCTCCGGGTCGTTGTGCGGCCTTCTGATCGAGTGATGACGGTTCGCGGTGGGGAGCGAACCGAGGTGGTCGGAGTAGCGGATCGTGACGTGCGCCGGGTACCCGTTATCGAGCTGACCTCGGTGCTCCGCGATAATCGTCGTCTCGAGGAGGTGACCGTACTGTGGCGATGGTGGGTGGTGCCGTCTATGCCGATGGTCGGCGCGAGCGCAGCTGCGAGAGTCTGGAACAGGCGTACCACCAGCTGCGTTCGGCCGAGTCCCGACCGGGTCGTTTCGCCTGGATCGGGCTGTACCGCCCGGACGATGCCGAGATCCGCTCGGCGCGCGAGGAGTTCGGTCTGCACTCGCTGGCCGTCGAGGACACCGTGGACGCCCATCAGCGTCCGAAGCTGGATCGTTACGACGACATGCTGTTCCTGGTGCTGCGCCCGGCGCGTTACGACGACGAGCAGGAGAGCGTGGAACTCGGTGAGCTGCACGTGTTCGTCGGTCCCGACTTCGTCATCACCGTGCGCCACGCCGAGAAGTCCGACCTGACCCCGGTGCGGCAGCGCTTGGAGAACGAGCCCGATCTGCTGCGATACGGGCCGGACGCGGTGCTCTACGGGCTGTTGGACCGTGTGGTCGACGATCTCCTTCCCGTGGAGCGGGGACTGCAGAACGATCTCGACGAGATCGAGAGCGAGGTCTTCGGCGGTGAACCGGCCGTGTCGCGCCGGATCTACGGACTGTCCCGCGAAGTGATCGAGTTCCAGCGGGCCACCCGCCCGCTGCTGGACGTCCTGGACGCGCTGGATGCCACGGTGGAACACCACGAGGGTGACGTGGAGCTACGTCGCCACCTGCGCGACGTGCGCGACCACGCGGCCCAGGTCGTCGAACGGGTGGAGTCGCACCGGCAACTGCTGTCCAACATCCTCAGCGTCAACGCCTCGCTGTTGTCCCAGCGGCAGAACGAGCAGGCCACCCGCATGACGGAGACGAGCCTGCGGCAGAACGAGGACATGAAGCGGATCTCGTCCTGGGCGGCGATCCTGTTCACCCCCACCCTGGTGGCTACGGTCTACGGCATGAACTTCACCCACATGCCCGAGCTGGACCAGCCGTGGGGGTACCCGATGGCGCTGGTGGCGATGCTGCTCGTCGGGGTCGTGCTCTACGGCGTCTTCCACCGGCGGGGCTGGCTGTAGGGCTCACCTCCTGGTGAACCCGTCGATCGCACTGACTGAGGCTTCCTCGCCGGGTCGTTCGACTCGAAGGTGGTTCCGGCGTCGTGGTGAACGGACCGCTTTGGCGGTGTGATTGCCAGAACGGTCCGTTCACCCCTTCATCCCGTCCCATCGCGATCGGGTGTTGCGACGACCACCAGAACCCAAGTCCGAGGGAGGGGCCCTCTTCTCGCGTGTCCGGGAGACCGTCACCAGGAGGTGAAACCGCCGTCGGCGACGACGTTGCTGCCGGTGACGAAGCTGCTGGCCTCGGAGGCCAGGAACACGGCCAGCGGGCCGAGTTCGTGGGGCTGGCCCACCCGCCCCATCGGGGTCTGTTCCAACCAGCCGGAGAACAGGTCGGGCTGGTCGGTGCGCACCTGGGTGAGCAGGTCGGTCTCGATGTAGCCGGGTGAGATCGAGTTGACCCGGACTCCACGGGGCGCCCACTCGCCGGCCAGCGACTTGGTGAGCATGATGACGCCGGCCTTGGAGGTGTTGTAGGAGACCTGCGGTTGCGGGTGGTTGGAGATCATCCCGGACATGGAGGCGATGTTGATGATCGAACCGCACCCCTGCTCCAGCATCACGTTGCCCACCGCGCGGCAGCAGTAGAACACGGCGTCGAGGTTGAGACCCAGTACCTGGCGCCAGGAGTCGTCCGACATCGTCTCGCCGGGAGCGTTGTGCACCTTCCCCGCGTTGTGCACGGAAACGTCGAGATGACCGTGTTCGGCCACGATTCCCCGGACCGCGTCTGTGACCTGGCCGGAGTCGGTCACGTCGAGGTGCAGGAAGTCGCCGTCGAGCTGGTCGGCCGCGCTCTTCCCCGTCTCCTCGTTGATCTCGGCGATAACCGGGTGCGCCCCGGCCGAGTGCAGCGCCTTGGCCAGCTCCCATCCGATTCCCTGGCCGCCTCCGGTGACCAGCGCGACCTTGCCCTGAAGGGAGAACGCCTCCATGCCCATGTGGGCCCCTTTCGGTGTCGATTCGTCGACGGTGCGGGGGCGCCGGCACGTACCGGCGCCCCCGCCGCTTCACGCTCCTGCCGGTGCCTGCTTCGCTCCGACGGCGTCCGAGTCCTGTAGCTTCTTCTCGCCGGGGTCGCTGGAGTCCTTCACCGTAGTCGACAGGAAACCCACGGCGATGTACATCAGGGCGAAGGCGATGACGACTCCGCCGCCGCCGAGGAAGGGGTACAGCGCGGTGACCGTCAGCGGGCCGAGCAGGGCGGCGCCGCCCGCGCCGAAGTTGAGCACCGCCAGCGCGGAGCCCTTGTCCTTGTCCGAGACCATGGACGGCATCAGGGCCGACAGCGGCACGAACCCTGCCAGCAGGATGCCGTAGATGCTGCCGAGCACGGCGGACACGACGAAGCTGCCCGAAGCGATCGAGGCGAAGTACCACAGCGGAGTGGCGATCGCGCAGCCGATGCAGCCGAACCAGGTCACGGTTCGCCGCCATCCGAAGTAGTCGCCGAACACGCCGAAGAACAGGTTCGCCGCGATGTTGGCACCGTAGACGATGCTGGTCAGCGCGGCGATCTCCGCCGTGGTCAGGAACCCGTTCTCGCCGTCGAGACCGAAGGTGAACGGGAACATGGCGAAGAAGCCGAACTCCGGTGCGGTGTTGACGATCCGGGTCAGTCCGCCGGAGATGGTCCGCTTGTCCCGCCAGAGGATGTCCACGCCCTCGAACAGCCGCCGGAGGCTTCGCGGATTGGCCACGCCCGCCTCGGCGATGGGTCGGGTCCCGTGCGGCTCGCGGACCCCGAAGCACCCGATGGCGGCACCCACGGCCACCAGTGCCAGCGAGAGCACGAGGCTGCCGTGCAGGCTCATGTTCAGCGGACCGGTCGCCAGCGCGGCCACTCCTGCGCCCAGCGTGGGCAGACCACCGGTGAACACGAACCAGAACCAGCCCGCGACCGAGCCGCGCATGTGCACCGGGCTGGCCACCTGCGCCCAGACCAGGAAGGCGTAGGAGAACAGCGGGTAGGCGAAGCCGCGGATGCCGTAGATGGTCACGATGAGCGCGAAGCTCTGCGTCGGGATCGCCACCCACAGGAACAGGACCTCGAAGACGATCCACCAGGCCGCACCCAGCCACATCACGCGGCGAGGCCCCCAGATCGAGGACAGCGTTCCGGAGAACCACGAGGCGATCATCACCGCGATGCCGTAGATCGTCACGGTCGCGAAGCTGGCCTGCGATCCGGCGAGGCCGCCGCCGTCCGACCTTTGCAGGTAGTCCGTGAGGTAGGTGATCTCCACGCCGTCGCCGATCATGAAGATCAGCACACCGACGAATCCCCAGGTCAGTGGCTTGGGTATGCCGATCCGCTCCAGCAGACCGCGGCGCTGTTCGTCGGGCGCGGGTGGGCCGGCCGAGCCCGGGGGACTCGTCGGTGTGGGCGGCTGCTGTGCCATGTTCCGCCTCCAGGGCGACTTGAGAAACGTGTTTCGGTCGACCGGGCGAGCGGCCCTGCGGGGCGGGCTCCGTGATCCGCGACACGCCCGATGTTGCCGGACATCATGCACCTTGTGAATTTATCGCGCAAGGCGTTACTCATAGTTTGTCGTTGGTAAGCGGCAGAGCAGGGAGCTTCGGTCTTTGAGGGGGCACCGATGGCTGTGTCGTCACACGGAAGGGTGGACCTATATCGCTGTTGGTGTTAAATTAGCGCTTACATCGTTAAGGAGGGTGGGTTGATGGGCGCTCAACATGCGAATACCGTCGCGGCGGTCGTGTTCGATATGGACGGGGTACTGGTCGAGAGCGAGCATCTCTGGGAGGAGATGTGGACGCGCTACACCGCGCGCCACGGGTACGAGTGGGGTCCCCGGGACACGACCACGGTGCAGGGCATGAGCGCTCCGGAGTGGGCGGCCTACCTCGCCGAGGTCACGGCCACCTCCGACTCGGTGGAACTGGTGGAGCGCACCGTCGTCGACGACATGGTCGAGGCCCTGAGCGCCGGCCGCATCGACCTGCTGGACGGGGCGCGGGACATGGTGGTCGAGGTCAGCTCCCGGGTACCGATCGCACTGGCCTCCTCGGCTCCCCGCAGGCTCATCGACGCGGTGCTGGCCGGTAACGGGCTCACGGACCGCTTCACCGCGACGGTCTCCAGCGCGGAGGTGCCGCAGGGCAAACCCAACCCGGACGTCTACGAGCAGGCTGCTCGACGGCTGGGCGTGGTGGGTGCGCGGTGCGCGGCGGTGGAGGACTCCAGCAACGGCCTGCGCGCCGCCCACGCGGCGGGCATGACCGTGATCGCGATCCCGAACCCCACCTATCCCCCCAAGCCGGACGCGGTGGACAAGGCATCGGTGGTGGCCACCACGCTCGACGGCGTCCGGCGGTCCCTGCTGGAGCTGACACCGTCGGTGATGGATCAGGAGAGTGCGTGATGACGTCGCTGGTAGACGGGGCATCGTTCAAGGACGCGTGGATCAACGGGCTGACGGCCGCCTACGGGCGCACGTTGGCCAAGGTGCCCGGCGCCTACGGCGTGCGGGCGCGGCAGGCCCCCGAACCGGGCAAGGTCTCGGTGATCGTCGGTGGCGGCTGCGGACACTACCCGGCTTTCGCCGGCCTGGTCGGTCCGGGACTGGCGGACGCGGCGGTCGTCGGTGACGTGTTCACCAGCCCCAGCGCCGAACAGGTCTACCGCACCGCACGTGCTGTCGACGCGGGTGCGGGAGTGCTGTTCAGCTACGGCAACTACTCCGGCGACGTGATGCACTTCGGGCTGGCAGCGCGCAGGTTGGCCGCCGAGGGCATCGACAGCCGTACCGTGCTGGTCACCGACGACATCGCCAGCGGATCGGCCGAGCGGTCCGAGCAGCGCCGGGGGGTGGCGGGCGACTTCTTCGTGTTCAAGGTGGCCGGAGCCGCCGCAGCACGAGGTTACGGTCTGGAGGCCGTGGCCGAGGTGGCCGACAGGGCCAACGCCATGACCCGCACCTACGGGGCCACCCTCAGCGGCTGCACCCTGCCGGGCCAGCCCGAGCCCCTGTTCACGGTGGACTCCACCCAGATCGCGCTGGGCCTGGGAATTCACGGCGAGCCCGGCGCGCGCACGGTGGGGCGCATGAACGCGGGTGAGCTGGCCGAGGAGCTGGTCACCACCCTGCTTCCGGAGTTGCCGTCCGACGCCGGTCGCGTCGCGGTCCTGCTCAACGGTCTGGGCAGCACCACCTACGAGGACCTGTTCGCCTGCTATGCCGAGATCCATCCGCGCTTGCTGGCGGCCGGGCTCACCCCCCACCAGCCCGAGGTGGGGGAGTTCGTCACCTCGCTGGACATGGCCGGACTGTCGCTGTCGCTGATGGTGCTCGACGACGAGATGGCCGAACTCTACGACGACGCCTGCGACACTCCCGGCTTCCGCAGCGCAGGCCCGCGGAGCTCCGCTCCGGTCGATGTCCCGACTTCGGAGGAGGGGACCCCCGAGGCAACGGCCGCGATTTCCCGCGGCGGGGTGGTCGGCGAGTTGTTGTCGGCTGCGCTGGAGAGCGTGGCGAACAACGAGGACGAGCTGGGACGCCTCGACGCCGTTGCCGGGGACGGTGATCACGGTCAGGGGATCGTGCGGGGAATGCGAGCCGCCGTACGGGCCGCCGAGCACGCGGGCAGTCGGGGCAGCGATCCCCGGTCGGTCGGTGACGCCTTGCTGGCGGCCGGGACGGCGCTGGCCGATGCCGCCGGAGGTGCTTCCGGTGCGCTGTACGGAGTGCTGCTCAGCGAGACCGGTGCGGGACTGCGAGGTGCCGAGGCGGTCGACACGGGCTCGCTCGCCGCCGCGCTGGAGGGCTCCTTCGACGCCGTCGTGGAGCTGAGCGGGGCTCAACCCGGTGACAAGACGCTGTTGGACGCGCTCGTCGTCTTCCGCGACACGCTGCGGAAACAGGCCGGTTCCGGTGCGGAGCTGTCGCGGGCGGTCTCCGAGTCCGCCGCCGAGGCGACGAGAGCCGCCGCGTCCACGGCCGAGCTGACCTCGGCACGCGGTCGCGCCTCCCGGATCGGAGGGCGCGACCTGGGCACCGCCGACCCCGGTGCCACCTCGCTAGCACTCATGGTCACCGCCATCGGCGGTGCTCTGACCGAGCGCGACTCGGTCGGCGTGGAAGGGAAGTGATCGAAATGTCCGGACTCAGGCTCGCGCTCGCCGCCGACAACGCCGGGGTCGAGCTCAAGAACATCCTGCGGGACCTCGTCGGTGACGACGACCGCGTCGCCGACGTGGTCGACTTCGGAGTGCCCGACGCCGCCGACGACCGGGCCTACCCGCGCCTGGCGCTGACCGCCGCCGAAGCGGTCGCTCGCGGTGAGGCCGACCGGGCCGTGCTGGTGTGCGGGACGGGCATCGGCATGTGCGTCTCGGCCAACAAGGTCGAGGGCGTGCGGGCCACCGTCGCCCACGACTCGTACTCGGTGGAACGCTCCATCAAGTCCAACGACTGCCAGATCCTGACCATGGGCTCCCGCGTCATCGGTCCGGAACTGGCCAAGCGCCTGGTCACCGAGTGGTTGGGGTACTCCTTCGACCCCAGCTCGGCCAGCGCTGCCAAGGTCGCCCACATCACCGACTACGAGCACCGCAACGAAGCCGGTGCCTCGGCATCGAGCTAAGGAGGACTCCATCGTGCGTATCCTTGCGGCGGGCGATCACTTCGTCGGGCCGGATCTGCTCGAACAAGCGCTGCACGCCGAGCTCGACGGTGCCGAGGTCTCGGGGCTGCGGCTGCCCTGGCCCGTCGAACCGTTCGGCCCGGTCGGCGGTGTCGAGGAGGCCAGCGGCACCGAGCAACAGGTCATCGAGGCACTCGACGGGGCCACCGTGAGCGTGACCCAGATGGCCCCCTTCACCGAGCGGGTCTTCGAGAGCAACCCCCAGCTGCGGTTGGTGGCGGTCGGACGCGGCGGTCCGGTCAACGTGGACCTGGGGGCGGCCACTCGTGCGGGGGTGGCCGTCACTTACGCTCCCGGACGCAACGCGGCCGCGGCCGCCGAGTACGCGGTGGGCATGATGCTGGCGGCGATGCGGCGCATTCCCGCTTCGGACTCCGAGCTCAAGCAGGGCCGCTGGCGCGGTGACCTCTACGCCTATCCCGACGCCGGGATCGAGCTGGACGGCACCACGGTGGGCCTGGTCGGCTACGGCGCGATCGGACGCATCGTCGCCCGCGTGCTCCGGGCGTTCGGAGCCACCGTCCTGGTCGCCGACCCGTTCGCGGACCCGGCCGACGTCCGCGACGACGGAGTCGAGCCGGTCGAGCTCGACGACCTGCTGACCCGCAGCAGCGTCGTGAGCCTGCACGCCCGGCTGACCCCGGAGACGAAGCACCTCATCAACGCCGACAAGCTCGCCCTGATGCCGCACGGTGCGGTGCTGGTCAACACCGCTCGGGGCGGACTGCTCGACTACGCGCCGCTACCGGATGCGCTGCACAGCGGGAGACTCGGTGCCCTGGCCGTGGACGTCTACGACACCGAACCTCCGCCGGCCGACTGGCCGCTGCACGAAGCCCCGAACGTGGTGGCCACTCCCCACCTGGCCGGCGCCACTCGCCAGACCGCGCACCGCGCCGCCGGTATCGTGGCTGCGGAGGTGGGGCGCTTCGCGCGCGGCGAGCCGTTGGCCCACGTTGCCAACCCCGACGTCCTGGACCGGCAGTCATGATCATCGCGGTCGACATCGGAACCTCGCTGACCAAGGCGGCGGTCTTCGACTCCGAAGGACACATCCACGCCGAGGCCAGCGAGTGCTCCAGGCTCGTGCAGTACCCGGACGGGTGTGTGGAGCAGGACTTCGACAACGTCGTCGACACGGTGGCCACGGTGGTGCGGCAGGTGCGCGCCGGTACCGACCGGCCGATCGAGGCGCTGGCCCTGACCGGCCAGGGGGACGGGCTCTGGCTCCGCGACGCCGACGCCCGCCCCGTTCGTCCGCCCATCTCCTGGTTGGACGGTCGGGCCGCTCCCGTCGTCAACCGGTGGCGCTCCGACGGCACGGTGCGCGAGGTCCACGACCGCACGGGCAACGGACTGTTCCCCGGTGCTCAGGCTCCGCTGCTGGCGAGCCTGAGCGAGACCGAACCGGACTCCCTGCGGCGAGCGGCCGTGGCCGGGTACTGCGTGGACTCGCTGATCCACGTTCTCACCGGCGAGATCACCGTCGACGCCTCGGACGCCTCTGTGCCGTTTCTCGACGTGAACACCCGTGGCTACCACGAGGACGCGATACGGGCCTGCGGGCTCGGTGAGCATCGGCGTCTGCTGGCCAAACCGGCCGAACCACGGCAGACCTTCCCCCTCAACGGCCGGGGAGCGGAACTGCTCGGACTTCCCACGGGCCTGCCCGTGACCGGGGGGCCGTTCGACCTGCCCGCGTGTGCCGTCGGTGGTGGCCTGACCGAACCCGGCGACGGTTTGCTCATCGTCGGTACCACCCTGGCCTGCCAGGTGATGACCAGCGCCTCGGTCACCAACGACCACCCGGAGCCGTCCGGCATGTGGCTTGCCACCCCCGACGAGAACCGGCACCTGCGGGCGATGGCGGCCATGGTCGGCACGGCCAGCCTCGACTGGGTCCTGGAGCTGGTGGGGGCCTCCATCCCCGAACTCGAGTCATTGCTGCGGGAGTCGCCTCCCGGGGCCAACGGTGTTTCCGGGCTGCCCTTCCTGGCGCCGGGCGGAGAGCGCGCCCCGTTCGCCGATCCCCGTGCGCACGGTCAGTTGACCGGAGTACGCCTGGGCACCAAGCGCAGCGACGTGGTCCGCGCGGTGTGCGAGAGCATCGCCTACGCCGCACGCCATTGTTTCGAAGCCGCCGGACTCTCCGGTCGTCTCGTCGCCTGCGGCGGTGGTACTCGTTCCGGTCCGTGGAGTCAGGTCTTCGCCGACGTGCTCGGTCGTTCCCTGTTCATCTCCGACGATCCCGGAATGGGAGTGCGGGGCGCCGCGATGACAGCGGCTCAGGCACTGGGCGGAACGGTCGATCCGGCTCAGTGGGCCGGCAGTACCCACGAGGTCGCCCCCAATCCCGACTACCGTGACCACTACGAACGCGGTTACGAGCGCTACCACGAGACGCTCGACGCCGCCCGTTCGCTCTGGCAGCGGCAGGACTGACAGGCCGTCCCGGCTTTTCTCGGAGGATCACGTGTCGGACCCAGCATCCCGGACTGCCGGAGTCGACGGCGAACGCGTCGACCTGGTGCTGTTGGACGTCGGCGGCCCGATCTACGACGACGCCGCCTACCGGCAGGCCCTTTTCCGGGCCGTCCGGGAGCTCGCCGGGCAGCGGGGTGATCTCGTCGACGAGACCGAGTTCCGCCGGGTCTACGACGAGCAGCGCCAACGTCAGGGTGGATCCCTGCGCACCGCCGTGGCCGAACGGTTCCTCGGCCCCGGCAGCCGTGGGCGGTTGTCCGAGCTCGCCGAGAACTACTGGGTGTATCCGCCTTCGGCGCTGTACGCGGACGTTCTTCCCGCGCTGCGCGAGATGGCGCGGGACTACGAGATCGCCGTGGTGGCCAATCAGCGCGCGATCGTGGATGAGGCGCTCCGCCGCGACGGCGTGGCCGATCACATCGACATCTGGGCTCTTTCGGAAGTCGTCGGCGCCGAGAAGCCCGATCCCGCGATCTTTCGGCACGCGTTGTCGGAAGCCGGGGTGGATCCCGCCCGCGCCGTGCACGTGGGCAACCGGCTCGACACCGACGTCCGCGGTGCGCAGCGGGTGGGGCTCCGTACCGTGTGGGTGTTGCGCGGGGAGTCCCCACCCGAACCCACGCCCGAGCAGTTGGCGGAACCGGACTCCGTGGTGGGGTCCCTGTCCGAGCTGCCCGGGGCACTGCGTCGGCTCCGGGAGGCGCCTCGTGGTCGGTGAGCTGGTCGCGGGCGTGGACGTCGCCACTGCCACGGTTCGGGTTCAGGTGCACGATCCCGGGGGAGCCCTGGTCGCTTCGGCCACTCGGCGACTTCCCGAACCGGTCCGTTCGGCGGGAGGGCGCTCCGAACAGGACGCCACCGCGTGGTGGCCGGCCGTCCGCGACTGTTTGGGCGAGTGCACGGCACGGTTGGGCGCGCGCAGTGCCGAGATCAGCTCGCTGGCGGTTTCGGCGACCTCCGGTACGGTGGTGCTGACCGACGACGGGGGAGAACCGGTCACGCCAGCGTTGATGTACGACGATCGCCGCGCGGTCGCCGAGGCGCGGACGGCCGAGCACGTCGGTGCCGAGCGGTGGCGGTGGACGGGGATCACGCCGTCGGCGGGCTCGGGCCTGGCCCGGATCGCTCGACTGGCCGCCGAACGCCCGGCCGAGGCCGTCCGGGCCTGCCACACACCGGACGTGGTCGCCGGGCGGTTGGTGGGGCGCCCGGTCTCGACCGACTCCAGCCACGCGCTCAAGAGCGGCTACGACGTGGTCGCCGGGGAATGGGCTTCGGAGGTGTTCGACGCCCTCGGGGTACCGACGTGGCTGCTGCCCGAGGTGGTGACCCCGACGGCTTCGCTGGGCACGGTGACCGCGCGAGCGGCGGAGACCACCGGGCTGCCTGTGGGCTGCGAGGTCCGCGCGGGCATGACAGACGGCTGCGCCGGCCAGCTCGCCTGCGGCGCGGTCGAACCCGGTCAGTTCGTCACCGTGCTGGGTACCACCCTGGTCGTCAAGGGCGTCTCCGACCGGATCGTGCACGACCCCACGGGAGTGGTCTACAGCCACCGGCTGCCCGGTGGGGCGTGGTTGCCCGGTGGAGCCTCCAACAGCGGCGGCTCCGCATTGTCCGATGTGGACCAAGATTCGCTGGCCGCTCTAGACGGCGCCGCCTCGGAGAGGGGACCCTCCACTGTGGTCACCTACCCGTTGCGTGGTGCGGGGGAGCGCTTCCCGTTCCGCCACGAGGACGCCCGGTGGTTCACGGTCGGTCGGCCCGGTGACCGTGTGGACGAGTACCGCTCGCGGTTGGAGGGGGTCGCCTTCTGCGAACGGTTCGCCCTGGAACGCCTGCGTGCTCTCGGTGCTCCCGTGACGGGGTCACTGCGCACGGCCGGAGGGGGCGCGCGAAGCCGGACGTGGTGCCGGATCAGGGCTACCGTCCTGGGCAGGCCGGTGCTGCGGGTCGAGGAGGCGGGCACGGCTCTCGGGGCGGCGATGCTCGCCGCTGCGGGATCCCCGCACGCCGATCTCGGTGCCGCGGTGGCCGCGATGGCACCGAGCGGGCAGTCGGAGGACCCGAACGCGGCCGAGGTCGACCCGCTGGAGGAGAGCTACGGGCGCTTCCTCGCCGAACTGCGCTCACGCGGGTGGGTGTGAACTTTCCTCAGGGGCTTTCGGGAAGCGGTGGAGCCGCTTTGCGCTACGCAGGCCGTCGCACAGGGGTCTTTAGTGGCTGAGCCAGTAGACCATTCCTCTTGACTTTCTCGGGGCTGTTGTCCAGAGTGGCCTGACTACCGATCCACTGTGTCGGAGGTCACGCCGGTCGTGTCGGCGGCCATGAGGAGGTCCGGTGTCGCCCGAGTTGTTGTCCGTGCTGGTCCTGATCGTGGCCTTCGGCGTCGCCACGGCGCTGTCGGTGAACATGGGCATGTTGATGTTGGCCGCGGCGTTCCTGGTGGGGACGGCGGTCGCGGGGCTGTCCGCGGAGGAGATATTCGCCGGTTTCCCCGGCGACATGTTCGTCGTCCTGGTGGGTGTGACCTACCTGTTCGCCATCGCGCGGGCCAACGGCACGACCGAGTGGCTGGTACACCGCGCGGTCGGCCTGGTCGGTGGGCGGATCGCCTTCATCCCGTGGGTCGTGTTCGGCATCGGCGCACTGCTGACGGCCATCGGTGCCGTCAGTCCCGCCGCGTGCGCCATCGTCGCGCCGATCGCTATGAGCATGGCGGCGCGGTACCGGATCAATCCGCTGTTGATGGGCGCGATGGTCGTGCACGGAACCCAGGCGGGCAGCTTCTCCCCGATCAGCGTCTACGGCACCATCGCCAACGGCGTGGTCGCCGAGAGCGGACTGCCCATGGGGCCGGTGGTGCTGTTCCTGGGTGCCCTGGTGGTCAACACGGCGATCGCGGTGATCGTCTTCGCGACGTTCGGTGGTCTGCGGTTGCCGCGCTCGGCGCCTGCCGCCGCGGCCACCTCGGCGAGTCCGGTGCGCTCGGTGGCCACTGTGGGGGCGGCCGGATCGGCGGGCGGGTCGGATTCCGGTGCGGACGCGACGGTGGGTTCCGGTGCGGACGCGACGGTGGGTTCCGGTGCCGAGCCCGCGTCGTTGTCCCGGGAACGAGTGCTGACCCTGGCGGGACTGGTGGCCCTGGTGGTGAGCACGCTGGGATTCGATCTCGACGTGGGACTGGTCGCGGTGACCGTCGCCGTGCTGCTGAGCATCGCTTCGCCGGGAAGCGCCCGCAACGCACCCGCAGAAGTGGCCTGGCCGACCGTACTGCTGATCTGCGGAGTGCTGACCTACGTCGGTGTCCTCAAGCGGATGGGCACCATCGAGTACGCCGGTGATTCGGTGGCCGCCATCGGCATCCCGCTGGTGGTCGCCCTGCTGCTGTGCTACATCGGTGGTCTGGTGTCGGCGTTCGCCTCATCCGTCGGGATCATGGGTGCGCTCATCCCGCTGGCCGTGCCCTTCCTGCAGCAGGGGGAGATCGCGGCAGTGGGCATGATCACCGCGCTGGCGGTGTCGGCGACCGTGGTCGACGTCAGTCCGTTCTCCACCAACGGCGCCATCGTGCTGGCCAACTCCGGCGGCTTCGACCGGGAAGCGCTGTTCCGCAAGCTGTTGATCTACGGTGCCGTGGTGGTCGCGGCGGCACCACTGCTGATCTGGTTCGTCTTCGTGGTGGCCAACCCGGCCTAGGCGTGCCGTCTCCGGCCGCGGAACGGCTCGTCGGACTCCTGGACGTGCGAGCTGAGCCTGGGCCGCCGATTCCGAGAGCGGTAAGTTACGGGTGACTTACCAGTTTCTGGGGGGGGCGACATGGCTGTGGAGCGTCGCAAGCGGCTGTCCGGCGCGGAACGTCGCGAGCAGGTGCTGAAGATCGCCGCCGAGGAGTTCGCGGAGCACGGACTGCACGGGGTCTCGGCCGAGGTGATCGCGAGCGAGGCGGGCATCACGCACGCCTACGTCTTCCGCGTCTTCGGCACCAAGAAGCGGCTCTTCCTCGAAGTGGTCGACCGCGCCTTCGCCACGATGGCCGAGGGACTCGCCACGTCCGCCGGTTCGGCGTCCGGGCTCGACGCGCTCGCGGCCGTGGGCCGACGCTACTACGACAGTCTCACCGACGACGCCGAGGTGCGCGAGGCGGTGCGGGACAGCTTCGGCCGGTTGCGGCAGACAGTCAGCGACACCACCGGGCTCGACGCGGTGCGGATCAAGACGTTCATGGCGTACGGGATTCTGCTCAACACCAACGCCGCCCTCGCGGCCGAGGAGGTCGACGCCGACTGGGCGAACCAGGCGACCGCACGCGTCCACCCCGGCCTCTTCCCCCACCTGACCGCCGAGGCGAACCGATGACCACGAACAACGACGCGCCCGCGGCCACGGCAGATCGCCCGCTGGTGCCCGCGCTGATGCTCATCGCGCTCGTCGTCGCCGTCGTCGGCAGTCTCGGGGCTCCGCTGATCACCCCGGTGGCGGGCGAGTTCGACGTCCCGCTGGCCGCCGCGCAGTGGACGCTCACCGCCCCGCTGCTGGTCGGCGCGATCGCCACCCCGGTGCTGGGTCGGCTGGGTACCGGTCCGCGCCGTCGCCAGGTGATCCTCGCCACGCTGGCCGCCGTCGTGGTGGGCAGTCTGCTGACGGTGGTGCCGCCGTCGTTCGGCTGGCTGCTCGCCGGGCGAGTGGCCCAAGGCGCGGGAGGGGGACTGACGGCGCTGATGATGGGAGTCGCCCGCGACCACTTGCCCGGCGAGCGCTCCGGCTCGGCGATCGCGCTCCTCTCCGTGGCCTCGACCATCGGTATCGGCCTCGGGTACCCGCTCGCCGGGCTGCTGACCGACGTGGCCGGGCTCCGCGCGGCGTACGGGCTCGGCCTGCTGATCACCGCGGTCGCGCTGGCCACCGCCTGGTGGTCCGTGCCCCAGCCGCCGGCGGGCCGCTCGGCGGCGATCGACGTACCGGGCGCGGCGCTGCTGGGCGGTGGCTTGTTGGCCCTGCTCCTGGCGATCAGTCAGACCACGGTCTGGACCGATCGCCCGGCGTTCGCCGCCGCGCTCCTGGCCTCCGCGGCCGTGCTGATCAGTACCTGGGTGTTTCGCGAGCGCCGGTGCGCCGCCCCGCTGGTGGATCTCGCCCTGCTGCGGAACTCCGCGGTGGCGGGGGCCAACGTGGTCATGCTGCTCGGCGGCATCGGCATGTATCTGCTGCTGACACTGGTGACCCGCTATGTGCAGACGCCCGAGTCGGCCG
The DNA here is from genome assembly GCF_014137975.1 of Halosaccharopolyspora lacisalsi. GTDB lineage: Bacteria > Actinomycetota > Actinomycetes > Mycobacteriales > Pseudonocardiaceae > Halosaccharopolyspora > Halosaccharopolyspora lacisalsi. Next base: position 462,449 of record NZ_JACGWZ010000004.1, read on the forward strand.
GGTACGGGTTCGGCGTCGACGTCTTCGTCGCGGGCATGGTGCTGGTGCCGTTCTCCGCGCTGGGGTTCGCCGGCGGCAAGCTGGTGCGGCCGCTGCGCGAGCGGCTCACTCCGGCGACGGTCCTGGCCGTCGGGGGCACGGCCGTGCTTGCGGCGCTGGCGCTGTTCGCCCTGGCCCGGAGCCAGCTGTGGCTGTCGTTCGCGGTGATGGGCGTGCTGGGGCTGGGCGTCGGTGCCTTCTCGGCGACGATGCCCACCGCGATCCTCGCCGTCACCCCGGCGGAGGAGACCTCCAGCGCGATGAGCTTCAATCAGGTCGTCCGCAGCGTCGGCTTCTCGATCGGCAGCGCACTGGGCGGCCTGACCCTGGCCGCCCACACCCCGATCGGCTCGACGTTTCCCACCGACACCGGATACACGACAGCCTCCTGGCTCGGCGCCGCGACGATGGCCGTCACAGTCGTCGCCGCGCTCACGCTTCGGCGAGCGCATCGTTCGACGACGGCCGGATCGCGGAGCAACGACGGTCCCGCTGCCGGCCGCTGAATGGCTGGACCGCCCCCCGGGAACTATTCGTCTTCGGGGGTCCAGCTGAGCAATCTCACCCGGCTGACCGTGACCAGGTGCGCGCGCATCGCCTCGCGCGCGGCCTGGGTGTCCTGGGCACGGATGGCTTCGGCGATGCGAGTGTGCTGGGTCAGCGACTGGCTCGGGCGATCGGGCTGTTGCAGGGACTCGCGGCGGCTCTCCGCGATTCTCTCGGCGATTCCGCTCATGAATTCGGCGAGCAGCGCGCTGTGGGCGGAGGCGGTGACCGCGGCGTGGAAGCGGCGGTCGCCCTCTTCGCCGAGCAGCCCCTCGGCGATCTCGGCGCGCATCGCCTCCAGCGCCGAGTCGATCTCGGCGAGGTCCTGCTCGGTCCGACGCAGCGCCGCCAGTTCGGCGAGTTTGCTTTCCATCGCTTCACGGGCATCCAGCACGTCCGGGAGCCGGCGTTGGCGCTCGACCAGCGTCGAGACCGGTTCCGCGGTGAGGGTGTCCGTGCGCAGATAGGTGCCCCCGCCGTGGCGGATCTCCACCAGTCCCTGCACTTCGAGGACGAGAATCGCCTGCTTGATCGAGGCCCGGCTGACGCCGAGGCGCTCGGCCAGGTCCCGTTCGGAGGGCAATCGGTCGCCGCTGCGCAGCCCGGCGGACTCCACGTGCTCGCGGAGGCGCTCGACCACCTGCTCGTGTAGACGTGTGCGTGGTACCGGACGCAATGAGTCGGAGACGGACAACCGGACCCCCTTGACAGGTTTTCGCGATGATAGCAATCTTCGAAATGGCCGGACCAGTGGACGAGTGGTTCATCCACTGAAATCCTCGGTCCACGACCGGACGGCTCGACGAGCGTGCGAGGAGGTCCGCGATGAGCGATCCCGAAGGTGCGGCGCGGCACGTCACGGTACGTGTCGATCCACCGATCGCCGAGATCACCATCGGAGACGCGGCCAAGCGCAACGCGCTCACCGGACAGGGCTGGACCCGGATCGAACAGGTCGTCGGCGAGCTCGCCAGTGACGACACGCTGTGCGCGATCGTGCTGCGCGGCAGGGACGAGACATTCTGCGCGGGCTCGGACATGACCGAGTGGGTCGATGCCGACATGGCGGCCGTCGAGGACTCCTTCGCCCGGATGGAAGCGGCGTTTCGGGCCGTGGAGGAATGCCCGGTCCCCGTCGTGGCCGAGGTCCGCGGTGTCGCCGCCGGCGCGGGATGCCAGCTCGCACTGGCCTGCGACCTGCGTTTCATGGCCGACTCGGCGCGGATCGGGATGCCGATCGTGCGTTTGGGCATCAGGACCAGCCCGGCCTTCGCGGCCCGGATGGTCGCTCTCGCAGGACCCTCGCTGACCCGGCAGCTGCTCTACACCGGGCGACTGCTCGAAGCGCCCGCCGCCGTGAGCGCGGGACTGGCCGAGCGGCACGTGGCCGACGCGGAGCTGCGGAGCCACACCGACCAGGTCCTGAGCTCGATCGCCGAGCAACCGCCCGCCGCCGTGCGCGCGGCTAAGCAAGCCGTGGCGGCGACGCTGGCGCCGATGCGCGAGGCCACTCGCACCAATGACCACCCCGCCGTCGCCGCGGAGGAGTTCCGCAGCACTGTGAAGGCACTGTTCGACTGACGTCCGTGATCGCCGGTGACCGTGCCGATCGGTTCGGCGATTTCGGCGAAACCGTCCGAATTCACCCGGACGGGCACTTCGGACCGTTGTGGTGGCCAAGCGCGTGTGGGAGAAAGCGAGGAGGCAGGTTCTCCCTCGGGAAAGGGGACGTCGTGACCGAGGTTCCGACCGTCGGTGGTGGCGTGGACTCCACCCGAATGGGACGTGTGCTCATGCACGAGCACGTGTTCGTGCTCAGCGAGGAGTTCCGACAGAACTATCCCGAGCACTGGGACGAGCAGCAGCGCGTGTCCGATGCCGTGGACAAGCTCACCGCCCTGAAATCCCGGGGAATCGACACGATCGTGGACCCGACCGTCATCGGGCTGGGGCGCTACATTCCCCGCATTCAGCGCATCGACGAGCGGGTCGACATCAACATCATCCCGGCCACCGGTGTCTACACCTACAACGACGTGCCGATGTTCCTGCACTTTCGCGGGCCGGGAACCCTGTTCGACGGCCCGGAACCGATGGTGGAGATGTTCACCAGGGACATCACGGATGGGATCGCGGGCACCGGTGTCCGGGCCGCCTTCCTCAAGTGCGCCATCGATGCTCCGGGAATGACACCGGGCGTGGAGCGCGTCATGCGTGCCGTGGCGCGTACTCACCGACTCACGGGGGTGCCCATCACCCTGCACACCAACGTCGGCAACCGCTCCGGCCTCGCCGCCCAGCAGCTGTTGGCCTCCGAGGGGGTCGACCTCGGCCGGGTCGTGGTCGGCCACAGCGGGGACTCCACCGATCTGGAGTACCTGACTCGACTGGCCGACGCCGGTTCGCTGCTCGGAATGGACCGTTTCGGCCTGGACGTGCTGCAGTCCTTCGAACGGCGTGTGGACACGGTGGCCGAACTCGTCCGACGTGGCTACACCGACAGTCTCGTACTGGCTCACGACGCCTCCTGCTACATCGATTGGTTCCCCGACGAGGAGCAGCAGCGTGTGGCGCCGAACTGGCACTACACGCACATCAGTGACGACGTGCTTCCCGCGCTGCGGCAGCGCGGTGTGTCCGAGGAGCAGATCACCACCATGCTCGTCGACAACCCGCGCCGGTACTTCGAGAACGTCGGCGCCTACTGAGCCGACTCACGGCACGGCGCGCACGGGTCGATGCCTACCTCCGGCCGCGTTCGCTCTCGCGGTGTCGGTCAGTAACCAGTGGGCCCTGATCAGGCTGGATCGGGCTCCGGAGAGGTCGGCGACGGTCCACCGCTCCAGCGCCGTGATCGCGGCCGCGCGGGCTCGGTCGTTCCGGTCGCAGCCGTGGTCCTCGGCCGCCACCAGGACCGCGCGCAGCTGGGCCGGCGGGCTCGGGGATGTGTCGGGACGGTGGTCACCGGTGCTGGTCAGCAGCCTGACCAGCAGGTGCTCCACGGTCTCGCGCAGCGGCCGGGAATCCGTGACGGTCCGGTCGGCCATGGGAATGCTCCGTTCGCGTCGGTGATCCTTCGGGACTGCGACCACCGCGATGCGGGGAACGGATCCCGGTTTTCGCGTGAACCACCCGAACGAGTAATGACCTTCGGGGGGCGACGCGCGACGCCGAAATCCGGACTACCTTGTCGGCCGAGCAGTAGCGTGTCCCCGGGTGGGGCGATGAGGAGGGCGGGAGTGAACCGCAGGAGCGTGCTTGTGTTGGTGTCCCTGGCCGGTTGCGTGGCCGTGTTTCTGATGCTGCGGGATCCGGTCGGAGCCGCCGGTGTCGTCCGCGCGGGCTGGGGGATGCTCGTCAACGGTGTGACCACGGTCGTGGAGTCGGCGATCACGTTCTTGCAGCACCTGTTTCGGTAGCGTCCCGCGCAGGATGACCGGGTACTCGCACGGGGGAGGTGTAGGAGATCGCAAGTACGGGTAACCACGGCACACGTTCCGCGTACTGCGGAGCTCGAGCGTGAAGCGATACGGTGATCAAGACAAGGAGGACGACGATGACCGACGCCGACGAACGCCGGGTGCTCAAGGCCCTGCAAGGCATCCAGTTCCCGGCGGCCAAGGCACAGTTGGTGGCCTACGCCGAGGACCGCGGCGCCGAATCCAAGACGCTGCGTGCGTTGGAAGCGCTGCCGGAGGGCGACTACAGCAGCGGCGAGGAGGTCGAACAGGCCGTGCCGCAGCGTCCTGACGAGGAACTGTCCTGAAGTACGGCCATCGTTGGTTCGCCCATCACGACGAGAAGGAGGCATCGTGCCCGAGCTGCTGGAGCGGTCCGCCATCGACACCCGGCTCGCCGAACTTCCCGACTGGGAGTACGGCGACGGCGCCGTGTCCAAGACCTGGCAGTTGAAGGGGTTCCTCACGGCGATGAGCTTCGCCAATGCGATCGCCCACCTGGCCAACGAGACCAACCACCACCCGGATCTGAGCGTGCACGACTACAACCGCCTCACGGTCCGCATCACCACTCACTCCGCGGGCGGAGTGACCGAGAACGACCTGGGGATGGCCGAGCGGATCGAGGAGCTGCGCAGCGTGAGCTGAGAACCCCTGAGCACGCCGGGCGTTGCCGCTCTGAGGCGCCCGGCGTGCGAGCGCTCCGACGGTGCGCGACGGGCCGATTCACCATCGGGTGCGGAGCAGGTGATTGATCAGCAGTGCCAGGATCGCCTGCGCGGCCAGCCACCACTTGACGTGTCGACGGGGCAGCAGGGCACAGGGCAGCACCAGCCACAGCGAGTACGGCAGCCAGATCCGCTCCACCTCCGCCTTGCTCATCCCCGAGAGGTCGGCGGCCAGCAGGCACAGCAGCGTCGAGACGGTGAGCAGGCGGGCACCGAGCGCCATTCGACGGGGCGCGAAAGCCAACCGGCGCAGCCCGGCCAGCACGGCCGGACCGACGGCGAGGACGAGGCAGGCGAGGTTGGCCCAGGCGAAGTAGCCGTAGGGGCGAGTCGCGGCGATGCCCTGGTAGTAGCGTTCGTGAACCAGCTGGTATCCCTCGTACCACCAGAACCCGTGGGCGGCGAACGTGACCACGACGCCGACCACGGCCACCACGGCGACGAGGGCGGGGCGCACCCGCCGCGTCAGCACCAGCACCACCAGGGGCAGCAAGCCGGCCAGCACCAGTCCGTAGGACAGGAAGAGCATGAATCCGAGCAGCAGCCCCCCGGCCAGAGCGGCCGGAGCGCCGCGCCAGCCCCGCTTGGTGGATCCGACGGCCAGCAGCGCCACACCACAGGTCAGCACTCCGGCGAAGAGGCCGTCGGCGGAGACCCCCACCCAGACCGCGCCGGGCATCAGCACGGTGAACGGAAGTATCTTGCGCGCCGTGCCCTCCTCGCCCAGCGCCCGCAGGGTCGTGGCGATACCGATGCCGACGGTCGCCCCGGCGAGCACGCACAGCACCGCACCGGCCACGAAGCCGCCGAGCCCGATGCGCTCCATCCAGACGAAGACCACGAGCGCCCCCGGGGGGTGCCCGGCGACGTGCACGGCCCACGAACCCGGCTCCAGCAGGATGCGATCGGTGAAGGTCGCCAGCAGCCCGGGGATGCTCTCGACCCGGTCGATCTCGGCCAGGTAGTTCTTGTTCCCGGCCAGCTTGGTCAGGACACCGTGCTTCCACCCGTCGACGAGGGTCAGGGACGCGGTCCAGGCCAGCGACGCCAGGTAAGTGATCCCCAGCAGGGGCCCCCAGCGCATCCGCCGCGCCAGCACGGGACCGCCGAGCACGACCGCCAGCGCGACCGCGACGGCCGGGATCGTGCCCGGGCCGGTGTGGGGCGCCCAACTGGCGAACAGCGGCGGGAAGTCGAGGTAGATGTTGACCCCGCGGTCCAGCAGCCGCTGTCCGACGACCCCCGCGCGCCACACCAGCAATGCGCCGCCGAGCACGACGAGCAGATCGGCGGACAGGGCCGCGAACCCGGCCCGCCGAGCGGGAGCGGGCTCCGGTGACGATGCGCTCAACTCGGTGCTCACGATCGACACACTACGAGAGGTGACGGTGTTTCCACCGTCAGCTGTTTTGGGGAGTCCGAAGTCGAGGCCGACGGGTCGACGGCACGAGCATGTGGTTTTTGGCTCCCTCAGTGCTGTCGACCTCCGCCGCCACCGGCGGCCTTCGGCTCCACCGGACCGATGTCGGTGTGGCGTCCCCAGCGCAACCGTGCGTGCTGCAGGCCCGGCCCCGGGCCGATCCGCTCCGCCAGTTTGTCGGCCACGAACCCCGTGGCCAGGGCGTAGACGGACTTGTGTGCCAGATCGACGAGCAGTTCCGTCCGCGGCCAGGTCCACGGTGGAGCACCGACGCCGCTGGCGTTTTCGAGGGTCTGGTCGTTGGTCAGGCGGACGACGGCGAACATGGCCGACGACCACGGCCCGCGCAGTCCCGAGTCCGCCATGACTCCCCGCAGCATGCCCAGGAGCGCTCCCTGTCCGAAGTGCATGAACAGGTTCACGCTGGCGGGCGACTTCGTCGTCGGCAGCAGCCGCGTCATGGTGCGACCGGGAACGTGCGAGTCGGGCCGTCCCGTGATCCGCTGTTCCAGTTTCTCGCCCAGCGTCATCACCGCGACACCGGCAGCGCCGGACACGAGCCCGTGTCCGGCTCCTCGCAGGAACACGGTCATCGTCCTCGCACGCATCCGTGCCGCGCGGTGGGGGTTTTCGTTGGTCTCCATGATCTCGCGAATCCTTCCGGCGGTGTCCGCGGGCGAAACGGTCCCGTGTGGTCGGGATTCAGGGCGGGGTGTTCTCGTCGGGGACCTCGGCGTCCATGGCCACTCGCCACCGGCGCCAGGACTCCCGCTGGGACTGATGGGCGGTTTCCCACACCTGCGCGGCACCCTCCTGGCCGGCCAGTACCGTGGCGAGGCCGGTCAGCGCCTCGGCCGCCTCGTACCCGGTGCGGGCCAGCTCCTGCGCCTGGGAACGTCGTAGCTGGTGAATGGCGGAGGTGTCCTCGGGGGCGGGGTGGATCTGGGAGGCTCCCGCCTCTCGCCACGCCGCGGCCACGGCGCTCAAAGCCTCGCTGAGCCGCTGCCAGGAACCCGTGCGGTCACTGTCGTCCTGGGTCTCGGACATGCGGCGTCCCTCCTGAAGCTCTCGGTTGCGGTGGCCTCCCGTATACCCGGACGGCCGGCGCGTCAATCACTCGGAGCGAACTCGGTCGGGTGTGTGGGTTCCGCACCACAGTGATCATGGATGACCGCATTCGTGCTACGGACAGTGAGTCGATCGCCCTGTCGAGCAGGGTGGACTGCCCCGGGCTGCGCGAATGATCGCGTTCCTGATAACTTGGCGTGGCCAGTCAACCCAGTGTTGGGCCAGGGAATCCGGTGCGAATCCGGAGCTGACGCGCAGCGGTGAGGGTGATGGGCGAGGCAGCGGCCACTGGATGATCATCCGGGAAGGCGCCTCGTCCGCGTGATCCCGAGCCCGAAAACCTGCTGGTACCTCCGAGCCGCCGTGGCGGTGCTCGGGGAAACGGCCGACAGGCTCCGCGATCGAGCCCCGACGAAAAGGATGTTCGTGCCGACAAGTCGTGTGTTTTCGCTGGTCAGCGTGATCGTGGTTGCTTTCGGGCTGTTGACCGCGTGTGGTGGAGACGTCACCGGTGACCGGCAGCAGAGCCCGCCCGGATATCCGAGGACGATCGACGACTGCGGCCGGAAGATCACCATCGACGCTCCGCCGCGGCGGGCGGTCTCGCTGGACCAGGGATCGACCGAGCTCCTGCTGTCGCTGGGACTGGCCGACAGGATGGTCGGTACCGCGACGTGGACCGATCCGGTCCTGAAGGGACTGGAGGCGGCCAATGCCGAGGTCCCGAGACTGGCGGACAACCCGCCCTCGTTCGAACGAGTGCTGGCCCAGGAGCCCGACTTCGTTTCCGCCTCCTTCTCGTCCACCGTGGGCTCGGTTTCCTCGTTTTCCGACTTCGAGGAACTCGGCGTGCCGACGTACGTGTCCCCGGCCGACTGCGCCAAGTCCGACGGCGGCAGCGGCGACGGCTCGCGCACGAAGCCACTGCGGATGGGCCTGATCTACGACGAGATCCGTGATCTCGCGAAGGTCTTCGGGGTCGAGGAGCGCGGGGCGAAACTGATCGCCGACCTGCGGGCGCGCTTCGACGCGGCCACGAAGGGCATCGATGCCGACGGCGTGTCCGTGCTCTACTGGTTCGCCAACTCCAGGGCGCCGTACATGGCCGGTTGCTGCGGTGCGCCGGGCATCATCACCGACGCGGTCGGGGCGCACAACGTCTTCGACGACACCCATCAGGAATGGCCGCAGGTCGGTTGGGAGACCGTCGCGGCGCGCGATCCCGACGTGCTGGTCCTCGGTGACCTCACCCGCAGGCGCCAGAGTGCCGAAACGGCCGCCGCCAAGATCGAGTTTCTCGAGTCCCACCCGGTCACCAAGCACATGGACGCCGTGCGGAACAAGCGCTACGTACCGCTCAGCGGCGCCGCCATGAACCCCTCCCTCCGCACCGTCCACGGGGTCGAGAAGGTGGCCCGGGGACTGCGTGAGTCCGGGCTCGCCGGGTGAGTGCGCTGCTGGCTCGTTCCGGAGGCTGGGGCGCCGCGGTCCTGTGGGGCGGTGGTCTGGTGGTCCTGGCCGTCTCGGTCGCGCTCGCGATCACGTTCGGCCCCTCCGACCTCGTGGTCGGCGACGTCTGGGCGGTCGTGGCCGAACACGTCGGGCTGGGGGAGTCGGGGCTCTCCCAGCTTCGGGGCGGCATCGTCTGGCAGCTGCGCCTTCCGCGCACGTTGTTGGCGGCCGTGTGCGGTGCGGGTCTCGGGGTGTGCGGAGCGATCATGCAGTCGCTGCTGCGCAACTCGCTCGCCGACCCGTTCGTGCTCGGTATCTCCTCGGGAGCCTCCACGGGAGCGGTGCTGGTGGTGGTGGGAGGTGTCGGTGCCGGGATGGCCTCGCTGTCGGTCGGCGCGTTCCTCGGAGCGCTGTGCTCGTTCGCCCTGGTGCTGCTGCTCACCCGTGCCGTGGGGGGCACGACGGATCGCATGATCCTCGCCGGTGTCGCTGGAATGCAGCTGTTCTCGGCGCTGACCTCGTTCATCGTGATGTCCTTCGCGGACTCCAAGCAGACGCGAGGTGTGCTGTTCTGGTTGCTGGGTTCGCTCAGCGGCACGGACTGGTTCACCGTGTGGCTGTGTTTGTCCGCGCTGGTGCTCGCGCTGGTGGTGTGCCTCGTCAAGGCCACGGCTCTCGACGCGTTCACCTTCGGCAATGACGCCGCGAGCACGCTCGGTGTCTCCGTCGTCCGGACCCGATCGCTGCTGCTGACCGTGACCGCGCTGTTGACTGCGACGTTGGTGAGTGCCGCCGGGGCGATCGGTTTCGTCGGTCTCCTGCTGCCGCACGCCGCCCGCGCGGTGGTCGGACCCGGACATCGCAAGCTGCTGCCGACCACGGCGCTGGTCGGGGCGATCTTTCTGGTGTGGGTCGACACGGTCGCGCGCACCCTCATGGCTCCGCAGGAAATCCCCGTCGGTGTGGTGACTTCGCTGGTCGGAGTGCCCGCGTTCGTGTTCGTGCTCCACCGGAGTCGAAAGCCACGGTAACCATACGAGGAGGGTCGCGGTGTGAGCATGCGCGCCGAGAACGTGTCGTGGCGGGCCGGCGGCAGGATGATCGTCGACGGTGTCCGCCTCGACCCCGACCCGAACTCGACGGTCGGGCTGCTCGGGCCGAACGGTTCGGGCAAGTCGACGCTGCTGCGGTTGCTGGCCGGTGTGCGCGCCACCTCCTCGGGAGTCGTACGGCTCGATGGCGTCCCGCTGTCGGAATTGCACCGCAAGGAGGTCGCGCGCCGGGTCGCCGTCGTCGAGCAGCACGTGACCACCGAGGTCGACATGAGTGTGCTCGACGTCGTCGGCCTGGGCCGCGTTCCACATCGCCGAACGTGGACCGGCCCCTCGGCCGCCGACGATGCCGCCGTGCGCTCGGCCCTCGAGCAGACCCGGATGCAGGACAGGGCGGAGCAGTCGTGGCACACGCTCTCCGGAGGGGAGCGGCAGCGGGTGCAGATCGCCCGCGCCCTGGCTCAGCAACCACGGGAACTGCTGCTGGACGAACCGACGAACCATCTCGACATCCGCCACCAGCTCGATCTGCTCGCCCTCGTCGTCCGCATCCCGGTCACCAGCGTGATCGCACTGCACGACCTCAACCTGGCGGCGATGTTCTGCGACCACCTCGTGGTCCTCGGGGAGGGGAGAGCCGTCGCCGCGGGCTCACCGGCACAGGTGCTCACCGAGGAGCTCATCGCCGACGTTTACGGCGTCCGCTCCGCTGTGACCCCGGACGGACCGGATGGCCGGCCCTCCGTGCGCTTCCTGCCCTTCGCCCATGCCCCCGACGACGTCCGTGCGTTTTGACGGGTGCGGATTCCGAGCGCGGTCGGCCTCGTGAACGGCGAAGTAGGATCGAGGAATACAGAGGAGGTGCTGCATGGCCGATCCCACCGCGAACGCGCACGTCGAAGTCGCGGCCGCCCCCGAGCTGGTCTATCGACTGATCACCGATCTCGACACGCTGGCCCGGTTGTCCGGCGAACTCGAGGGAGGTGAGTGGATCGACGAGGCGGGATCACCGGAACAGGGGATGCGTTTCCGCGGAGCCAACCGCAACGGGGACAAGACCTGGACGACGGTGGCCACGGTGCGTGCTGCCGAGCGGGGGCGGCGGTTCGCCTTCGACGTCGACGACGCCGACACACCGGTCTCGCACTGGGAGTACGAGCTGCGGTCCACCGAGCAGGGGTGCGTGGTCACCGAGCGGACCTGGGACCGCCGTCCGTCGTGGTACACGTCGGTGAGCGCCGAGGTCACGGGTGAAGCCGACCGGGACGCGGCGAATCAGCGCAACATCGAAGCCACCCTGCGGGCGCTGAAGCTCGAAGCCGAGCGTCAGTGACAGTGGGCGCCGATACTCGTCCTGCCCAACGGGTGACTCGGCGAACTCCATCAGGTCGGTTAGGTTAACCTAACCGACCTGATGGAGGACCGTTCATGGTTCACACGCGCGCCGAGGTGCGTACCGACAATCCGGCTCGATACGCGAAGCAGCTTTCCTCGCATCTGGGTCGGCGTTGTGCGGTGGAGGAGGATCACGAAGGCACGCGGATCACCCTTCCCGGGGAGCGTGGATCCGGCAGTTGCCTGTTGCGCTGCACTGACGGCCTGCTCGCCCTGGAGGTCGAGGCGGAAAGCGCCGAGGTTCTCGACGTCGTGCACGACGTTGTCGGGCGCCACCTGGAGCGGTTCGGTCAGCGGGACGGCCTCGCCGTCGAGTGGCTCCCCGGCGCGGCCTAAGTCGATTACCTGGGGTGATCGAGGGCTGAGGAATGCTCGGGACGGGTTCGCCCTTGTTTTTTCGTGCCGCCGCGTTTACTGTTTCAATCAGTGGGATACCTGTCTGCTGGTGTAACGTAAGTTACGCGACGGTATCTTTTGCGGCAGTGGGTCGGTAGAGTGCCGCGAACTGACCAAGAGTGCAACGGCGCATCCTCTTGCCAGTACCGTGAAGGTACTTGTGGGCTCGCAGCGAGTGATTTCACCTCGCGCGGTCTGTTCACTGAAAACGGGAGGGTCCTATGCCGGCGTCCCAGAATGTGAGAAACCAGGCGCAGTGTAGCGTCGAATCTCAGGGTCTGTACGACCCTGCCTACGAACACGATTCGTGTGGGGTGGCCTTCGTCGCCGACATGGCCGGGGACAGTCAACACGCGATCGTGGTCAATGCGTTGACCGCTCTGCGCAACCTGGAGCACCGGGGGGCCCAGGGCGCCGATCCCGACACCGGCGACGGAGTCGGCATCCTGACCCAGGTGCCGGACGAGTTCCTGCGTGCCGTGGCGCCCTTCGATCTCCCCCGTGCGGGTACCTACGCCGTGGGCAACGCGTTCCTGCCCGTCGCCGACGACGCCCTCGACGCGGCCGTCACCGCGATCGAGCGCATCGCGGCCGAAGAGGAGCTGCGGGTGGTGGGCTGGCGTGAGCTGCCCGTCGACCCCAGCTGCGCCGGAGCCACCGCCCGCGAGGTCATGCCGCGGTTTCGACAGCTGTTCCTGGCTGAGGCGCAGGAACCGGATTCCGACGACGCGCTGCGGCTCGAACGGCGTGCGTTCTGCGTGCGCAAGCGCGTCGAACACGAGACCGACGTGTACTTCCCGAGCCTGTCGTCCCGGACGCTGGTCTACAAGGGGATGCTCACCGAGTCCCAGCTCGACGCGGTTTTCCCGGACCTCACCGACGAGCGTTTCGCCAGTGCGCTGGCCCTGGTGCACTCGCGGTTCTCCACCAACACGTTCCCCTCGTGGCCGCTGGCGCACCCGTACCGCTACATCGCGCACAACGGCGAGATCAACACGATGCGTGGCAACCGCAACTGGATGCGTACGCGCGAGAGCATGCTCGAGACCGAGCTGATCCCGGGCGACCTGCGGCGGCTCTACCCGATCGCCACTCCCGACGCCAGCGACTCGGCCACCTTCGACGAGGTGCTGGAGCTGCTGCACCTCAGCGGACGCAGCCTGCCGCACTCGGTGCTGATGATGATCCCGGAGGCCTGGGAGAACCACACCGAGATGGACCCGGCGCGGCGCGCCTTCTACGAGTTCCACAACAACCTGATGGAACCGTGGGACGGACCCGCACTGGTGGCCTTCACCGACGGCACCCGCATCGGCGCGGTGCTGGACCGCAACGGCCTGCGGCCGGGACGCTACTGGGTCACCGAGGACAACATGGTCGTGCTGGCCAGCGAGACCGGTGTGCTCGACATCGACCCCTCGCGGGTGGTGCGCAAGGGTCGGTTGCAGCCGGGACGCATGTTCCTTGTCGACACCGAGCAGGGGCGCATCGTCGACGACGAGGAGATCAAGGGCGAGCTCGCCGCCGAGAACCCCTACCGGCAGTGGCTGGACGAGGGCCTGCTGCACCTCGGTGACCTCCCGGGGCGAGAGCGGGAGGTGCCCTCGCACGACTCGCTGGTGCATCGCCAGCAGTTGTTCGGCTACACCGAGGAGGAGCTCGGCGTCCTGCTCAAGCCGATGGCCGGCACGGGGGCCGAGCCGGTGGGCTCGATGGGCAACGACGTGCCGCTGGCGGCGCTGTCCGAACGTCCCCGCCAGCTGTTCGACTACTTCACGCAGCTGTTCGCCCAGGTAACCAACCCTCCGCTGGACTCGATCCGCGAGGAACTGGTGACCTCGTTGACCACGCACGTGGGCCCCGAGCACAACCTGCTGGCCACTGATCCGGCCGCCTGCCACCAGCTCGTGCTGCCGTTCCCGGTGCTGGACAACGACGAGCTCGCCAAGATCGTGCACATCGACGACGACGGTGACCGCCCGGACCTGCGTTCGGTGACCATCCACATGGTCTACCGGGCCGCCGAGGGCGGTGCCGGGTTGCGGGCCAGGCTGGACGAGATCTGCCACGAGGTCTCCGAGGCCGTGGCCGGCGGTGCCCGGGTCATCGTGCTCTCCGACCGGGGAGCCGACGCCGAGTACGCCGCGATCCCGTCCCTGCTGCTGACCGGTGCCGTGCACCACCACCTCGTGCGGGAGAAGAGCCGTACCCAGGTCGGCTTGGTGGTGGAGGCCGGTGACGTCCGCGAGGTCCACCACGTGGCCCTGCTGGTCGGTTACGGTGCCGCCGCGGTCAACCCGTACCTGGCGATGGCCAGCGTCGAGGACCTCGTGCACCGCGGCCAGTTGCCGGGAATGACGGCCAAGCAGGCCACCGGGAACCTCATCAAGGCGCTCGGCAAGGGCCTGCGCAAGACGATGTCGAAGATGGGCGTGTCGACCGTCGCCTCCTACACCGGTGCCCAGATCTTCGAGGCGATCGGTCTCGGTTCCGAGGTCGTCGACCGCTGCTTCGCCGGGACGACCTCCCGCATCGGCGGGGCGGACTTCGAGGTGCTGGCCGCCGAGATCGAGGAGCGGCACCGCAAGACGTTCCCGGTCGACGGGATCAAGCCGAACCACCGTGACCTCAACGTCGGCGGTGAGTACCAGTGGCGCCGTGAGGGCGATCCGCACCTGTTCAACCCGCACACGGTGTTCAAGTTGCAGCACTCCACCCGCAGCGGGCAGTACGAGGTGTTCAAGGAGTACACCAACCACGTCGACGAGCAGTCCCAGAACCTGATGACGCTGCGCGGCCTGCTCGGTTTCCGCGACGGTGCGCGCGAACCGGTGCCGGTCGAGGAGGTCGAACCCGTCTCCGAGATCGTCAAGCGGTTCGCCACCGGCGGGATCTCCTACGGGTCGATCTCCCAGGAGATGCACGAGCTGCTGGCCGTGGCGATGAACCGGCTCGGAGGTAAGTCCAACACCGGTGAAGGTGGCGAGGACGCCGATCGCTTCACCGTGGACGACAGCGGCGAGTGGCGGCGTTCGGCGATCAAGCAGGCCGCCAGCGGTCGCTTCGGCGTCACCAGTGAATACCTGGTCAACTCCGACGACATCCAGATCAAGATCGCCCAGGGGGCCAAGCCCGGCGAGGGCGGCCAGCTGCCCGGGCACAAGGTCTACCCGTGGATCGCGGGCACCCGGTACTCGACCCCGGGAGTCGGGTTGATCTCGCCGCCCCCGCACCACGACATCTACTCCATCGAGGACATCGCCCAGCTCATCTACGACCTGAAGAACGCCAACCCGCGAGCACGGGTGCACGTCAAGCTGGTCTCCGAGGTCGGCGTGGGCACGGTCGCGGCGGGGGTGAGCAAGGCGCACGCCGACGTGGTGCTCATCTCCGGGCACGACGGCGGCACCGGCGCCTCCCCGCTGTCGTCGATCAAGCACGCCGGAGCTCCCTGGGAGCTGGGGCTAGCCGAGACGCAACAGACACTGCTGGCCAACGGCCTGCGGGACCGGATCGTGGTGCAGACCGACGGCCAGCTCAAGACGGGCCGTGACGTCGTGATCGCCGCGCTGCTCGGGGCCGAGGAGTTCGGCTTCGCCACCGCTCCGCTGGTCGTCTCCGGCTGCGTGATGATGCGGGTGTGCCACCTGGACACCTGCCCGGTCGGCGTGGCCACCCAGAACCCCGAACTGCGGTCGAAGTTCGACGGTCGGGCCGACTACATCGTGAACTTCTTCGAGTTCATCGCCCAGGAGGTGCGCGAGCACCTGGCCGCGCTCGGTTTCCGCTCCGTCGCCGAGGCCGTGGGTCATGCCGAGCTGCTGGACACCGAGTCGGCGAGCCGGCACTGGAAGACGCGGGGACTGGACTTCTCGCGCATCTTGCACGTGCCGGAACTGCCGGACGACGCCTCCATGCACCAGACCACCGAGCAGGACCACGGACTGGAGAAGGCGCTGGACAACACGCTGATCCAGCTCTGCGAGGGTGCCCTGAACGAGGGCTCGCCGGTGCACCTGGAGCTGCCGGTCCGCAACGTCAACCGGGCGGTGGGCACGATGCTCGGTTCCGAGGTGACCCGTCGCTGGGGCGGTCGGGGACTGGCCGACGACACGATCGACCTGACGTTCACCGGTTCGGCGGGACAGTCCTTCGGCGCTTTCCTGCCCAGGGGAATCACCCTGCGACTCGTCGGCGACTCCAACGACTACGTCGGCAAGGGGTTGTCCGGGGGACACGTCGTGGTGCGCCCCGAGACGGAGGCCTCCTTCGCCGCCGAGGACAACGTGATCGCGGGCAACGTGCTGCTCTACGGTGCCACCAGCGGTGAGATGTTCGTGCGCGGTGTGGTGGGCGAGCGCTTCGCCGTCCGCAACTCCGGAGCCGTCGCCGTCGTCGAGGGCGTGGGCGACCACGGCTGCGAGTACATGACAGGTGGTCGGGTGGTCGTGCTGGGCGACACGGGTCGCAACTTCGCGGCGGGCATGTCCGGTGGTGTGGCCTACGTGCTGGACCTGCGCCCGGACCGGGTCAACCACGACATGGTCGATCTGGACCCGCTCGACGAGGTGGACCGCGAGTTCCTGGCCGACCGGTTGCGTCGGCACTACGAGGAGACCGGCTCGGTCGTCGCCCGCGACCTGCTGGAAGACCGCGACACCGCGCTGGAGCGCTTCGGAAAGGTCATGCCGAAGGACTTCAAGCGGGTTCTGAACGCGCAGGCCGCGGCCGAGCGCGACGGGCGCGACGTCAACGAGGCGATCATGGAGGCCGCACATGGCTGACCCGAAGGGCTTTCTGACCACCCCGCGCGAGACCCCGGAGCGTCGCCCGGTGGACGTCCGCATCAAGGACTGGCGGGAGGTCTACCACGAGTTCGAGCAGGACAAGCTGCGCAAGCAGGCCGGGCGGTGCATGGACTGCGGGATTCCCTTCTGCCACCAGGGCTGCCCGTTGGGCAACCTGATCCCGGAGTGGAACGACCTGGTGTGGCGGGAGGACTGGCAGTCGGCCAGCGAACGGCTGCACGCCACGAACAACTTCCCGGAGTTCACCGGAACGCTGTGCCCGGCTCCCTGCGAGTCGGCCTGCGTGCTGGGCATCAACTCGGACGCGGTCACGATCAAGCAGGTCGAGATCGAGATCATCGACAGGGCCTGGGCCGAGGGATGGGTCCGGCCGGAGTTTCCGGCCACCCGAACCGGTCGCAAGGTCGCCGTGGTGGGCTCCGGACCGGCCGGTCTCGCGGCGGCCCAGCAGCTGACCCGGGCCGGTCACGACGTGATCGTCTACGAGAGGGCCGACCGCATCGGTGGGCTGCTGCGCTACGGCATTCCCGAGTTCAAGATGGAAAAGCACCGCCTGGACCGGCGGCTGGAGCAGATGCGCGCGGAAGGTACCGAGTTCCGCACCGGCGTCAACATCGGTGTGGACCTCACGACCGAGCAGCTGCGTTCCGAGCACGACGCCGTGGTGCTGGCGGGTGGTTCCACCAAGGCGCGGGAGCTGCCGATCCGGGGTCGCGATCTCGACGGCGTGCACCAGGCCATGGAGTACCTGCCGCCGTCCAACCGCGTGCAGGAGGGCGACCTCACCGAGTCGTCGATCAGCGCCGCGGGCAAGCACGTGGTGGTCATCGGTGGTGGTGACACCGGAGCGGACTGCCTGGGCACGGCGCATCGCCAGGGCGCGGCGTCGGTGACTCAGCTGGAGATCATGCCCACTCCGCCGTCGACCAGGACCGACGACCAGCCGTGGCCGACCTATCCGATGGTCTACCGCGTCTCCTCGGCCCACGAGGAGGGCGGTGACCGGATGTTCTCGGTCAACACCCAGGAGTTCCTCGGCGACGAGGAGGGCAAGCTGCGTGCGTTGCGCCTGGTCGAGATGCGCAAGGAGGACGGCAAGCTCGTGCCGGTCGAAGGCACCGAGCAGGAGCTGCCCTGTGAGCTGGTGCTGCTGGCGATGGGCTTCGTCGGTCCCGAACGCGAGGGCCTGATCGACGAACTCGGCGTCGAACTCGACGGCCGGGGCAACGTCGCGCGGGACAAGACGTTCATGAGCACGGTCGACGGCGTGTTCACCGCCGGAGACATGGGCCGTGGGCAGTCGTTGATCGTGTGGGCGATCTCGGAGGGCCGTTCGGCGGCGGCCGGGGTGGACCGCTACCTGACCGGTCGCGACGCGCTCCCGGCTCCGATCGCGCCGACGGACCGCCCGCTGTCCTGACTCCTGATCGAAATCGAGCCGCGCCGGACCCTGGGTCGCCCCGGACCCGGCGCGGCTCTTTCGCGCTGGTGCCGGGAGTGTTCCCGTCACTCTGGTGTGCGGGTGCCGATTGACCTGGGGTCCCGCGGAGTCGATGTTCTCGGCAGTGCGCCGCACCCCCGTTCCGCGGCAGCAGGGGGTTCGTCGGCCGAGATGCGTGTCCGATCTGGGAGGTTGGTGTTCCGTGGGCCGGTTGGAGCTGGAGACACTGGGTGGTGACACCGCGCTGGAGCTCGCCGAGTTCGACTCCCCGCCCGGTGATCCGGTGGAGCTACTGCGTGGCTGGCTGACCGGTGCCGTCGAGAACGGTGTCCGGGAACCGGGAGCGATGGTGCTGGCGACCACCGACCCGCGCGGTCGACCCTCGACGCGAGTCGTCCTGGTGAAGGAGATCGACGATCGGGGCGTGGTGTTCGGCACGGATCACGGCAGCCGAAAGGGCCGGGAGCTCGCGGCGGTCGCCTGGGCCGCGGGGACCCTGTACTGGCGGGAGACCCTGCAGCAGATCAGCGTGGCCGGCCCCGTCGAGTGGTTGTCCGACCACGAATCGGACGCGTTGTTCGCCGAACGTTCCGTGCCGGCGCAGGCGGCGGCGATCGCCGCGCGGCAGAGTCAGCCGCTGCGGGATCGGACCGAACTGCGTGGGGAAGCCGAACGGCTCGCCGCCGGAGATTCCCCGCTTCCCAGACCAGCCGACTGGGGAGGGATACGCCTCGTGCCGGAGCGGGTGGAGTTCTGGCACGGCAGTACGGACAGGTTGCACCGCAGGCTGCACTACGAGTGGATCGAGGGGGCGTGGACGTCCCGGCGCCTGCAGCCCTGAACCTCAGCCGCGCAGGCGCGGGGCGAGAGCCTCGGCGCTCGGAACGGTCTCGCGGGCGCTCAGGTCCTCGATGAGCGTCTCCGTCCAGCGGATCAGTCCCGACACGTCGATACCGTGCGGCGCTTCGCTCTCGAAGGGCCGAATGTTGTCGGAACCGCGTCGCAGCAGGGACTGAGCCCCCGTCGGATTTCCGCGAGCCGCGTGGGTCAGACCGACCGCCAGCTGTGCCAGCCCGCGCCACAGTTCACGCCCGGAGTCCTGCGTGGCCTTCCAGGCGTCCTCGAACACTTCGTGCGCGTGGAAGGGCTTGCCCCCGTCGAGGAGCTGCTGAGCTTCCGCGAGCGTTTGCTCGGTGGAGCGGACGACCCCTTCGGGCTGGCGTTCGACACCGGTGGCCTCGTACGGCAGCGGCCGGCCGAGGCCGTCGCGCGGGCGAGCGTTCCGGGCACGACCCTCGTCGTCGCGGTCACGACGTGTCCCCGTCGACGCTCCGCGGTCCTGTCGTTGCTCCAGCTCGTCACCCATACCACCATTCTCCCACCGTGCGTACTCCGCACCGAAGCGGTCACCGATCTCCGCTCAGGTCAACGCGCTCGGGTCGGCCGGCACGTCCACGGCGTGCTCCCTGAGCTTCTCGAGGTCGATCACCTCGAGAGCGCTCTCGTGGGTGGCGGCCAGCACCACCGGTGGTGCCGCACCGTTCTCGTAGGCTTCCAGCCAGCGTGAGGCGCAGACACACCACCGGTCCCCGGCGGTCAGTCCCGAGAAGCCGAACTCGGGACGCGGGGTGGACAGGTCGTTGCCCGCCTCCTGCTGGTGGGAGAGAAACTCGTTGGTCACCACAGCGCACACGGTGTGGTTGCCGATGTCCTCGGGGCCGGTGTTGCAACAGCCGTCGCGGTAGAACCCGGTCAGCGGATCGGTACCGCAGGCTTCCAACTCTCCGCCCAGTACGTTGCGCTCGCTCGTCATGGATTCAGGATCCCATCCTCGGGGCATCTCGGAACAGGCCGAGGCCCCGCGGCAGCGTCCTTTCTCGCGGGGGGACCGTGCGGCTGCGTTCCTTCCGCTTCCGTCCGGCAGACTCGCATCCCATGAGTGGAACGGTTCTGGTTCTCGGCGGCCGCAGCGAGATCGGTCTGGGAGTGGCGCGCCGCCTGGTCGGCGACGGGTTGGACACCGCGGTGCTGGCGGCACGGCGCAGTCACGATCTCGAAGCCGAGGAGGAAACACTGCGGCAGGCCGGTGCGACCACCGTCGAGCGGGTCGAGTTCGACGCCGACGACGTGGCGGGCCACCGTGCTTTTCTGGACGATCTCGTCGAGCGCCACGGCCGTCTCGACGTGGTGGTCACCGCCTTCGGCGTGCTCGGTGACCAGCAACGCGCCGAGCACGACGCCGAACACGCGCTCGCGGTGCTGCACACCGACTACGTGGCGCACGTCAGCATCCTGACGCACCTGGCCACCCTGCTGCGGCGGCAGGGCCACGGCCATCTCGTCGTGTTCTCCTCCGTGGCCGGGGTCCGGGTGCGCCGGGCGAACTACGTGTACGGCTCGGCCAAGGCCGGACTCGATGGGTTCGCCAGCGGGCTGGCCGACGCGCTGCACGGCAGTGGTGTCCACCTGCTGCTGGTGCGCCCCGGTTTCGTCATCGGCCGGATGACCGAGGGAATGTCACCGGCACCGTTCTCCAGCAGGCCGGAGCAGGTCGCCGACGCCGCGGTCGCCGCGTTGCGACGCCGCCGAGGCGAGGTGTGGGTCCCCGGAGTGCTGCGCTGGGTCTACGCCGCGATGCGGTTGGTGCCCCGCCCGATCTGGCGGCGCATGCCACGTTGATCGCGGGCTCTCCTGCTCGGTGCCCTCTTCGGAGAGGATGGGTGACGTGGTTCGCATCGACGGCGATCGGATGAGCGACGTGGTCGGCGTGGTGACGCTGGTCATGGGGGTGGGGCTCCTCCCGCAGCGCGTCCGTGCCCGGTCTCGGTGGCAGTTCCGGCGGGGTCAGAACATTGGGACTGATCGATCTCGCGATGGAGCCGGGACCGCTTCGTGGGTGTCGGCGATGGCCGTGGACGGCTTCACGGGCAGCGCTCAGCCTCGTGGTCGCGGAGCAGCTCCGAAGCGGGGGTTCGTCGAAAGCCGGGGGGGGTGGAGCGGTGATGATGGCCGCTCTCACGGTCGTCGACGGAGCACTGGTCGTGAGACTCAAGCGTCTCGGTCCCGCCGAGGGATGATTTCCGCAGTGCGCGGTTGGGTGGTTGCTCGGGCGATACCGTGATCACGCCGAAGGGATCGGCGTCGTCGTGGTGTGCGTTTCACCCCGGGAATGCCGGTACACGTCGGGTACCGGTCCGGTGCTCGCGCCGGTCAACGTCCTGACGGAGTCTTCGACGAACCGGGCTTCAGCCGGTCGCGCAGCCGGTGCCACCACCGGCGGCGCGGGAGCGGAGCCTCGCTCGGCCGAGCCCGGTCGGTCGGCCCGGCCGCGGCGGCGTCGTCGGTCTCGGTGGCTGCTGCTTGGTCCGCGCGCCACTGTCGCACCACGCTCTCCGCGTCCACCGGGGCGATCGGTACCCGTGGCCCCGACGGTGCCCGCAGCCAGTGCACGATCCGCAGGTTGAGCTCCTCCGCGGTGTCACGCACCGCTTGTTCGGTGGACAGCCCGCGAACCGTGTCCGGCAGTCGCTCGACCTCCCTGCGCAGCTGGAGCGGTGTGGGAAGCAGCGCTTCGGTCGACAGGCCCTCCCGCTGCACGTAGTCACGTGCCCACCACAGCTCGTCGCGGGGCTTGTCCATGTCGGGCAGGGGTTTGCCCTCGCCGGGCAGATCGTCGAGATCGCCGCGCTCCCGCGCCGTCCGGATCTGCCTGTCGATCCACGTCTCGAAGTCGACGCCGGTCGGCTTGCGCTCCGTCATGCCGCGACCCTCCCGCAGGTCCCGCCGCTCGATCCGCCACCGAGGAAGTACGGCGCCGGTCCCGTCCCGGTACCGAGATTACTCCGGCGCTCGAATGGTGCGGGAACGTCGCGACCGAGGGCTCGGTTCCCGGGCCGTCCGACACGGCCTCGGGCGTCGCCCGATCCGGCTGTCGGGCAAACTCCGGGAATGACGGACGTCGCCGAACGCTATCGTGCACTGGCTTCCGAGTTCACGCGTCGGGTCGAGGCCGTACCCGACGGACGTTGGGAAAGTCCCTCCCCGGGCGAGGGATGGAGTGCCGGAGACGTTCTCGGCCACGTGCTCGACACGCACCGGAACACGCCTACCCACGTCGGTTTGTCCATGACGCTGCGCGACTCCGTCGACCGGGACCCGCTCGGTGCCTGGCACGAGGCGCGCGAGGCCACGGAGGAGCTGCTGGCCGATCCCGAGCGGGCCGGACTGGAGTACGAGGGCTACTTCGGGCGCACCACGCTTCGGGAGACCGTCGACGGTTTCGTCTGCTTCGACCTCCTCGTCCACGGGTGGGACATCGCCCGAGCCACCGGCCAGGCCGAGACGCTGCCCGCCCACGAGGTCGAGCGGGTGCGTTCCGACGCGACCCGACTCGGAGACGGCCTGCGAGCGGAGGGCGTCTGCGGTCCCGAAGTGAGCGTTCCGGCCGACGCCTCCGCCCAGGACCGGCTGCTGGGGTTCCTCGGGCGCCGCCCCTGACGGCGGGTGCTCGGCGCGTCGAGAGAGCACACGAGCACGACGCGCCGACGAGCCGTCACCTGGTTCGTGCACCCGTGCGCGCCTCACCAGCCGCGTTGGCGCCATTCGGGCAGCTTGGGGCGCTCGGTTCCCAGCGTCGTGTCGTCGCCGTGACCGGGGTAGACCCATGTCTCGTCGGGCAGCTCGCCGAACACGCGGGTCTCGACGTCGTCGATCAGCGACCGGAACGCCTCCTGGGAACCGGTCTTGCCCACCCCGCCCGGGAACAGCGAATCACCGGTGAACAGGTGGGGGTGGCCGGTGGGGTCGCGGTAGAGCAGCGCGATCGAGCCGGGAGTGTGCCCGCGCAGGTGGATGACCTCGACGGCGCAGTCGCCGACCTGCACGGTCTCGCCGTGCTCGACCTCGCGGTCGGGTGGCACCGGCAGCCCGTCGGAGTCCGCGGGGTGCGCCACGGTGTAGGAACCGGTCTGACCGGCCAGCGAACCGAGGGCCTGCCAGTGGTCCGGGTGCTGGTGAGTGGTCACGATCGTGCGCAGCCGGGGACGCTCGTCGTCGTGCCCGAGCAGATCGGCCAGCCGTTCCGGATCGTTGGCGGCGTCGATGATCAGGGCGTCTCCCGTCCTCAGACAGGTCAGGAGGTAGGCGTTGTTGTCCATCGAGCCGACCGAGAGCTTGATGATGTTCAGCGCGTCGAGTCGTCGCCGGGTCGCCGCGCCA
Source organism: Halosaccharopolyspora lacisalsi (assembly GCF_014137975.1). GTDB lineage: Bacteria > Actinomycetota > Actinomycetes > Mycobacteriales > Pseudonocardiaceae > Halosaccharopolyspora > Halosaccharopolyspora lacisalsi. The sequence continues at coordinate 485,469 of NZ_JACGWZ010000004.1, forward strand.
CCGGGCTCGACGTGGCCGGTGTAGGTGTCCTGGATCTGCACGGTGGTGATCCTAACGCCGCGCCGGTGCCACTGCTCAAAGCCACGTCGGAACGCGCGGAATGTCGCCGCTGAGGGCTTCGTTGCTGTACCGCCCGAGCAACCAGCCGAGCAGCATGTCGGGATCACCGCGAACCTGCCGGTGCTCGGCCTGGGGGTTGCCGATGGACCAGGTGCGGCGCCTGCCGTCCGAGAAGTCGGTGACGATCGTGGTCGCGGGCACGTCCGGGCGTCCGGCGAGCTGACGGATGGTGTCGTCGAGCAGCAGCTCGACGTCGGAGAGGGGAATGGCGTCGAACCCGATGCCGCATTCGAGATCGACCAGGTGCACCCAGACCTCCAGCAGCCGCGCCCGCAGGATCTCGTGAGCCGCTATCGGTTTCCCGGGCGCACCCACGATCTCGGCTGTCCAGGCGGCCCCGGGCAACTTTCGCGCGGACTGGGCGAAGCGGGCGCAGGCGGCCCGCAGGTCCTCGTACAGCAGCCAGCGGCTGCGCACGCTGCCTTCCTGGATATCGGCGTCCCGGTCCTCCTTGCTCGCGTACATGGGGTGCTCGACACCGGTGCGCGCCCAGGTGAGCAGATTGACGCATCCGTCGGCGTTGCGGGCCAGATGAGAGACGACGTGCGCTCGCGTCCAGCCGGGGAGCAAGCTGTGGCGACGAATCTCCTTTTCGTCCAAGCCGTGGACCGTCTCCAGCAACCACGATGTCGCGTTCTCGATCGCGGAGAGCAGCGCGGTGGGTTCCGGTACCTCGGCGGGGGGACTCGGGTCGTGGTTCCAACCGCCGGAACCGAGATCGAGATCGGGCATGGGCTTGTCCCCCGAAGCGAGGAGTGCGGAGGGCTGTAACGCAGTGCCTTGAAAGCTCGAGGATAAGTGCTCATGCCGGGGGACCGGAAGTACTTTGTCCAGGTATTTTGAAGTGGGGACACCTAGTGTGCCGCCGAGGGGCTCTCAGGGGCGCCGCCGAGAGTGCTGCTGCCCCGGCACGGGTGTTCGTGGCGCGGAATGGCCCGGTCCGCGGACCTGTTGTGGTGGGGTGGAGCCCTGCTTCCGCGCGGAGACCGTCGGACGGGAACCCCGGGCTCGGAGGGGACGTTGTCGGTGCCGCTGCCTAGCATGGGTGGCGACGTGTTGGCACCGACGCCGACGGCAGGAGCAGGGTTTGCCGCGGTGTGCGTTCGCCCACCGATACCGAAACTTTCGAAGGGACCACCGAGTGGCTGACCGCCTTGTCGTCCGTGGCGCTCGCGAGCACAACCTGCGCGGAATCGATCTCGACCTGCCGCGCGACAGTCTCATCGCATTCACCGGATTATCCGGTTCCGGGAAGTCGAGCCTGGCTTTCGACACGATCTTCGCCGAGGGGCAGCGGCGCTACGTGGAGTCCCTGTCCGCCTATGCTCGCCAGTTCCTGGGGCAGATGGACAAACCCGACGTGGACTTCATCGAGGGACTGTCCCCCGCGGTGTCCATCGACCAGAAGTCGACCAGCCACAACCCCCGCTCCACCGTGGGCACCATCACCGAGGTGCACGATTACCTGCGCCTGCTCTACGCCCGCGCGGGCAGGCCGCACTGCCCGGTCTGCGGCGAGCTGATCAGCAAGCAGACCCCGCAGCAGATCGTCGACCAGGTCCTGGAGATGCCCGAGCGCACTCGCTTCCAGGTCCTCGCGCCGGTCGTGCGCGGTCGCAAGGGCGAATACGTGGACCTGTTCGAGCAGCTGCGTACCCAGGGCTACGCACGCGCCCGCGTCGACGGCACGGTCCACCCGCTGGAGTCGCCTCCGACGCTGAAGAAGCAGGAGAAGCACGACATCGCGGTGGTCGTCGACCGCCTGACGGTCAAGGCCGGTGCCAAGCAGCGCCTCACCGACTCGGTGGAGACGGCGCTGCGGCTGGCCGATGGACTGGTCGTGCTGGAGTTCGTCGACACCGACGAGCACGACTCGCAGCGGGAGCGCAAGTTCTCCGAGCACCTGGCCTGCCCGAACGGCCACCCGTTCGGCGTGGAGGAGCTGGAGCCGCGCTCGTTCTCGTTCAACTCGCCCTACGGTGCCTGCCCCGAGTGCGCGGGTCTGGGCATCCGCAAGGAGGTCGACCCGGAACTGGTCGTGCCCGACGAGGACCTGCCGCTGGGCGAGGGCGCGATCGCCCCGTGGGCGGGCGGGCACACCGCCGAGTACTTCACCAGGCTGCTGACCTCGCTGTCCGAGGCGATCGGCTTCCGCATGGACACCCCGTGGAACCGGCTTCCGACCAAGGTCAAAAAGACGGTGCTGCACGGTAGCAACGACCAGGTCCACGTGCGCTACCGCAACCGCTACGGAAGGCAGCGCTCGTACTACGCCAACTACGAGGGCGTCATCCCGTTCCTGGAACGCAAGCTGGAGCAGACCGAGTCGGACTACTCCCGCGAGAAGTACGAGGGCTACATGCGGGACGTGCCGTGCCCGGCGTGCGACGGTGCCCGCCTCAAGCCCGAGATCCTGGCCGTGACCATGGACAACGCCGAATACGGCGAGTTGTCCATCGCCGAGCTCAGCGCGCTGAGCGTACGGGACTGCTCGGCGTTCCTGAACGCCCTCCGCCTCGGCGAGCGCGAGGAGATGATCGCGGGCCGGGTGCTCAAGGAGGTGCAGGCCCGGTTGGGCTTCCTGCTCGACGTGGGGCTGGACTACCTCTCGCTGGACCGGGCGGCGGGCACGCTGTCCGGGGGCGAGGCGCAGCGCATCCGGCTGGCCACCCAGATCGGATCCGGGCTGGTCGGCGTGCTCTACGTGCTCGACGAGCCCTCCATCGGGTTGCACCAGCGGGACAACCACCGACTGCTGGAGACCCTGAGCAGGCTGCGCGACCTGGGCAACACGCTCATAGTGGTCGAGCACGACGAGGACACGGTGCGCAGCACGGACTGGGTCGTCGACATCGGTCCCGGAGCCGGTGAGCACGGCGGTCACGTCGTCCACAGCGGGCCGGTCAAGGAGCTGCTGGACAACGAGGACTCGCTGACCGGTGACTACCTGGCCCGGCGCAAGCGGATCCCGGTACCGGACGAGCGTCGCCGGCGGGACCCCAAACGGCAGCTGACCGTCGTGGGAGCCCGTGAGCACAACCTGCACGAGATCGACGTGTCCTTTCCGCTCGGCTGCGTCATCGGAGTGACCGGCGTGTCCGGCTCGGGCAAGTCGACCCTGGTCAACGACGTGCTGGCCACGACGCTGGCTAACAAGCTCAACGGCGCCCGCACCGTGCCGGGGCGGCACAAGCGGATCAAGGGCCTGGAGCACGTGGACAAGCTCGTGCAGGTCGACCAGTCGCCGATCGGGCGCACCCCGCGCTCGAACCCGGCCACCTACACCGGCGTGTTCGACCGGATCCGCAAGCTGTTCGCCGCCACCACCGAGGCGAAGGTGCGGGGTTACCAGCCGGGGCGGTTCTCGTTCAACGTCAAGGGGGGACGCTGCGAGGCGTGCGCGGGCGAGGGCACGCTGAAGATCGAGATGAACTTCCTGCCGGACGTCTACGTGCCGTGCGAGGTCTGCAGGGGCGCCCGCTACAACCGGGAGACCCTGGAGGTGCACTACAAGGGCAAGACCATCGCCGAGGTGCTGGACATGCCGATCGAGGAGGCCGCGGAGTTCTTCGAGCCCATCACGGCCATCCACCGCCACCTCAGGACGCTGGTCGACGTCGGGCTCGGTTACGTGCGGCTGGGGCAGCCGGCGCCGACGCTGTCCGGCGGTGAGGCCCAGCGCGTGAAGCTGGCCAGTGAGCTGCAGAAGCGCTCCACGGGACAGACCGTTTACGTGCTCGACGAGCCGACCACGGGCCTGCACTTCGAGGACATCCGCAAGTTGCTCGGCGTGGTCAACGGGCTGGCCGACAAGGGCAACACGGTGGTCGTCATCGAGCACAACCTCGACGTGCTCAAGACGGCCGACTGGTTGCTCGACCTCGGCCCGGAGGGCGGCAACGGTGGCGGCACCCTGGTCGCGGAGGGAACGCCCGAGCAGGTGGCCGAGGTCGAGGCCAGCTACACCGGCCGGTTCCTGGCTCCGGTGCTCGGGGAGGCGTGACCGGCTACCCGGCTCCGCGCGCTCGGTACTCGGCCCGCTGCCCGTGCGGGAGGTCGCTCCTCCGCGTGCTGCCGAGTTGCCCGGATCGCGTACCGGTGGTTGAGTCCGTGCTCGGGGTTGTTCCTTCTCCGGACACCGCTTTTCCCGGACACCGTCTTCTCGTGGCCGGGCGGTTGCCTTGGGACGGCGCCGGAGCGCACGAGGAGTTGACCGGTTCATGGAATCGACCGCCGACGGTTCGCCCGAGCGTTTCGCCCGCGACTCCGTGCGCTCGTCGCCTCCGGCCACCGGCACGACCGGTTCCTCGTCCTTTCGCGGTGCCGCGGCGCGAACGCTCTCGCTCGACCGGAACTGGTTGTTCGGCGGTCCGCTGCCCACCGACTCCGCGCGGCGGGGGCTCGACGGTGTCGGTCTCGATCGTGTGACGTTGCCGCACACGGTGACCGATTTGTCGTGGCGGCAGTGGGACCCGGGCGACTGGGAGCACCGGTGGGGCTATCGCCGGGAGTTCGACCTGCCGAGCGGCCACGCCGGTCTGCGCTGGTTCCTCGACTTCGGTGCCGCGCTCACCGGTGCCACCGTGCTGCTCAACGGGCACACCGTGGGTGAGCATCTCGGCGGGTACCTGCCGTTCGGTTCCGAGGTCACCGAGCGGCTCCGGGAACGTGGCAACACGCTGACCGTGCTGCTGGACGCGCGCTTCCACCTCAACGTGCCGCCGAACCGGCCGGAACCCTCCGTCCCGAACACCTCGGTGGACTTCTGGCAGCCCGGTGGGCTCTACCGGGGGGTGAGTCTGCACGGCGTTCCGGAGGTCTTCGTCGCCGACGTCTTCGCCAGACCGGTCGACGTCCTCGACTCCGGTCGGCGGGTCGACGTGCGGTGCACGCTCGACGCGGCACGGGTACCCGGCCACCGGGCGTGGCTGCGCGTCGTACTGCGTGACGGATCCCGCGTCCTCGCGGAAAGCGCGGAGCCGGTACGGATCGACGAACCGGGGCGTGTCACCACGGACCTGGTGCTGGAAAACCCGGGGAACGTCGAACTCTGGTCCCCCGACGACCCGCGGCGCTACGACGTCGTCACCACGCTGTTCACGGCCGGGTACGCGGTACACGAGCACCGCGTTCGAATCGGTTTCCGGGACGCCCGCTTCACCGCGGAGGGGTTCTTCCTCAACGGTGAACGACTCCGGCTCTTCGGGCTCAACCGACACCAGTTCTTCCCGTTCGCCGGTGCCGCGATGTCGGCTCGCGTGCAACGTCGTGACGCCGAGATCCTGCGCGCGGAGCTCAACTGCACCATGGTCCGGTGTTCGCACTACCCCCAGTCCGAGGCGTTCCTCGACGCCTGCGACGAGCTGGGACTCATGGTTTTCGAGGAGGCGGCCGGCTGGGGGCGCTACATCGGGGACGAGCAGTGGCGGGACTACGTCGTCCGCGACGTCGGCGAGATGGTGGTCCGCGACCGCAACCGCCCCTCGGTGGTCCTGTGGGGGTCCCGGCTCAACGAGAACCTCGACGACGTCGAGCTGTGGACGAGGACCCACGAGCTCGCGCACTCGCTGGACGGCACCCGTCCCACCACCGGCGCGATGATCGGCGGCTCGCACGACACCCCGAACTTCGTTCAGGACGTCTTCTCCTTCAACGACTACGGGGGGCGGGACGGGGTCCCCCTCCTGGCGCCGCCGCGGACCGACCGGCCCTACCTGGTTTCCGAGGCCGTCGGAACCCTGTCCGGTCCGGCGAAGTTCTACCGCAGGACCGATCCGGTCGCCGTCCAACAGGCGCAGGCGATCGCGCACGCCCAGGCTCATGAGCAGGCCGCGTCCGATTCCCGCTACTGCGGGCTGCTCGCCTGGTGCGGTTACGATTACCCCTCCGGCACCGGGAACCACTTCCGGGGCGTCAAGACGCCGGGTGTGCTCGACCTGTTCCGCGAGCCGAAGCCGGGAGCGGCCATCTACCGCTCGCAGGTGGACCCGCGGGTTCGCCCGGTGATCGAGCCCGCCTTCTACTGGGACTTCGGCCCGTCCGCACCGCCGAACGGCCCCGGCACGGCGATGATCTGCTCCAACTGCGACCGCCTCGAGCTCGCCGTGGGGGGCGAACCGTTCGCCACGGTGTTCCCGGACGGGAAGCGCTTCGGGAACCTTCCCTACCCGCCGTCCTTCGTCGAGCTGACCGTCGACCCCTCCGGGCCGCCCGAGCTGCGCGTCGACGGTTACCTCGGCGACCACCGCGTGCTGAGCCGCTCGTTCGCCGGGGATCCCTCCGGTGACGTGCTGGCGGTGCGTGCCGACGACGGCGAGTTGGTGGCCGACGGTGTCGACACCACGCGCGTGGTCTTTCGCGCCCTGGACCGCTACGGTGCTGCGCGCCCGTACGTCGGTGGTGAGGTGACGATTTCCGTCGACGGGCCGGGCACGCTCGTGGGCGAGAACCCGTTCGCGTTCGGTGACGCGGGCGCGGTCGGTGCGGTGTGGGTTCGTTCGCAGTACAACGCCCCTGGAAGCATCCGTGTCACCGTGCGGCATCCGAAGCTCGGTGTCGGTACGGCGACCCTCGCGACGCGAGCGGCTCCCCCGGCTCCGAAACAGCGGGTGCGTGGGGGATAGCCCCCAGGACGGGCACCCCCGGCAACCGGATACCGCCGCGACCTCCGGAGTGCCAGGCTGAGCATCGTGACCGCCGTGACCACTTCCGCGACACCCGGCTGGGCCGAGACGAACGGACGTGCCGGGTTCTTCCGGCGCATCCGCGGGGAGCTCCTGTACGCGGTGACGAGCTTACCGATCGTCATCGCGGGTTTCACCTACACCATCGTGACCGTGGGGGCGGGGATCGGTACGGGGCCGATCGGACTCGGTTTGCTGTTCCTGGCGACGATGGTGCCGGCAGCCAGGGGCTGGGCGGCTTTCGAGCGTGGTCGAGCAGCTCATCACCTGGGGCTGGAGGTCCGGGATCCCGGGCCGATGCGTCGTCGACCGGGGGCGTCCGGTTGGCTGCGGTCCGGGCTCGGTGACGTCGTCGGCTGGCGGGCGCTGCTGTACCTGTTCCTGAGGTTGCCCACGGCGATCCTGTCGTTCGTCTTCGCGATCACGTGCTACGTCGGCGGCTTCGGTTCGCTGCTCTACCCCCTCTGGTTCCGCACGGCCGGTTCGTACGCGCACGCGGACGGCGTCACCCGTCCGCTGTTGGCCGTCGAGCTCTTTCCCGGGGTTTGGCTCGACACCGTTCCGAAGTCGCTGGTAGGAAGCGCTTCCGGACTGCTGCTGCTGATACTGGCACCGTGGGTGGTGCGCAGCGTGATCACCGTGGACCGGTTGCTGGTGTGGGGGCTGCTCGGTCCGACCGCGGCTTCCGAGCGGGTGGCCGACCTGGAGACGTCGCGTTCGCACGCGGTGGAGGACTCGGCGGTGACCCTGCGCCGCATCGAACGTGATCTGCACGACGGCGCGCAGGCGCGGTTGGTGACGGTGACGATGGACCTCGGTCAGGCGCGGGAGACGTTGCGCTCCCCGAACCCCTCCGAGGAGGCGGTCCGGCGAGCCGCCGAGACCGTGGACTACGCCCACCGCAACGCCAAGCAGGCCCTGGTCGAGCTGCGTGACCTCGCACGCGGAATACACCCGCCCGTGCTGGACAGCGGCCTCGAACCGGCACTGTCGAGCCTGGCCTCGGCCAGCGCGATCCCGGTGGATCTCCGGGTGGAGCTGCCCCGGCGGCCGGACCCGGCCATCGAGACCATCGGGTACTTCTGCGTGGCGGAGTTGCTGACGAACGTGGCCAAGCACAGCGCGGCCACGGCAGCGGTGGTGGAAGCCTCCAGCGATGGTCGACGCGTGCTGCTCCGGGTGCGCGACAACGGTACGGGTGGCGCCGTCCAGGAGGGGGACAGCGGTATCGCGGGATTGCTGGACCGGGTCCGTACCGTTGACGGGGAGCTGACCGTGGACAGCCCTCGGGGAGGCCCCACGGTGATCACGATCGACCTGCCCGTGCGGGCGTGAGCGGAGATACGATGCGCGTCCTGCTGGCCGAGGACTCGGTGGTGCTGCGGGAGGGACTCGCGAGACTGCTGGCCGCCAGGGGACACGAGGTGGTCGGTGAGGTCGGGGACGCGGAGATGGTGGCCGAAGCCGTCGACGCGCGACGTCCTGATGTCGTCGTCGCGGACGTTCGAATGCCACCCACGCACACCGATGACGGACTGCGTGCGGCTCGGCGGATCCGTGCTCAGCACCCGGAGATCGGCATTCTGGTGTTCTCGCAGTACGTGGAGACCCACTACGCCACCAAACTGCTGGCCGACGGGGCCGACGGTGTCGGCTACCTGCTCAAGGACCGCGTCAGCGAGGTCAGTGACTTCGTCGACGCGCTCGAGCAGGTGGTCGCGGGTGGCACGGTCCTCGACCCCGAGGTGGTGTCCCGGCTGATGGGCGGCACGGGGCCGTCCACTCTCGCCGCCCTGACACCGCGCGAGCGGGAGGTGCTGGCGCTGATGGCCGAGGGGAGGTCGAACACGGCCGTCTCCGCCGAGCTCGTCGTCACCGCCGGAGCGGTCGAGAAGTACGTGGCCGGTATCTTCGACAAGCTCGGGCTGCACTCGGACCAGGGCAGCAACCGCCGTGTGCTCGCCGTACTGCGTTACCTCCAGGGCTGCTGACAGCCCGCCGTTCCCGCCCCCATATCGTGATCGCGCGGGAACGGAAGGTGGGCTTTGAATCGTGAGCGGAGTCGATTACTACGAGTTGCTCGGGGTGCGTCCCGATGCCTCGATCGCGGAGATCAAGTCGGCGTATCGGTCGCTGGCCAGGGTCATGCATCCCGACGTGGGCGGTACCACCGGCACGTTCCGCGCACTGCGGGACGCCTACGAGACGTTGAGCGACCCCGAGCGGCGAGCCGAGTACGACGGCGAGACCGTCTCGGCGGCGCGGTCGGCGGCGCGGTCGGGGACCGTCTTCCGGCCTCGTCCCGAGCCGCGGCGGTGGTCCGAACAGCCCTTCGGGGAGGATCCCGACTTCGTCCCGGACACGCCGCGGCCGGACCCGGCCGATATCGACTGGTGGGAGACCGTCGACCCGGGTGAACGCGTCCGCTTCGTCCCCACGACCGGATACCCACGCGTACCGACGGTCGGCGTCCTGGGGGGGTGGCTGCTGCTGTTGCCGGTGGCGTTGATGACTTCGGTGTGGCCGTTGTTGCTGGTCCTGTGGTTGCTGCCGACGATGGTGGGAGTCGGAGTCGTCCGGTTCGCTCCGCACCTGCTGCCCGCCACCCCGACCGATCGGGCGTTCGTCGCGGAGTTCGGTGGTCGCACGGTGTTCGGGCGGCCCGGGACGATTCGTGGTGAGCGGGGCGAGCACCTCACGGCGGAACTGCTGGCCGAGTACCTGACCCGGTTGCCCGGTGCGCGCATCTTCCACGGTCTGTCCTGGCCGGACTCGGTGTTCGCGGACGTGGACCACGCCGTGCTGTGCGGGCACCGCCTCGTGCTGGTCGAGTCGAAGATGTGGTTGCCGGGGCACTACGCGGTCGACTCGACGGGAACGCTCTGGCGCGACGGGCGGCGCTTCCGGGGCGGGGGAACCCGGTTGGACGAGAGTGTCGCCGCGTACCGGCGTCTGCTGCCCGGACTCGACGTGGCGGGGGCGATGGTGCTTTACTCCAGCCGTGCGGGCGAGGTCAGCACGGAAGAGCCCGGGGACGTACCCGTCGCACCGATGACACCGGAGTCGTTCGTCTCCGAGATCGGCCGGTGGCTGGCCGAGGAACCGGCCATCGTCGACCGGGACGCCTTCCGCACCGTCCTCGCCCGGATCGTGTCCTGAGACCGCCCTCGAAACCGCGAAAACCTCAGCGGGGCCGCCCTGCCGCGCCCGGGCGGGTCTGCCACGGGTGCGGCCCGTCCGGTGGTCGGTACTCGACTCCGAGGGCGTCGAGTCGCGGCAGGTGGTGGGTGTTCAGCCGCCGTTCGAAGTCGGTGACGTCGCGGTGTGTCCGCTCGCTCCACATCACTTCGGCGAACGCGCAGAGCCTGGGGAAGGTGGCGTAGTCGACGCGGCGGGGTGAGTCCAGGTGCTCGGTCCACACCTGCGCCTGCGCGCCGAGCACGTGAGCGGCGGCTTCGTCCGAGAGCCCCGCGGGGACCGGCTCGTACTCGTACACGTCGGTCAGGGTGCGCAGGAACCCCACCGGGATCGGCTCGTCCGGGTGGTCGGACTGGCGGTGGTCGAGGTAGACGGACTGCTCCGGACACATCACCGCGTCGTGTCCCGCCCGGGCTGCTCGCTCGCCACCGCGCTCGCCCTGCCACGAGGCGACGATCGTGCCGGGTGGGAGGTGTCCCCCCGCGTCGAGGATCTCGTCCCAGCCCATCGCGCGCCTGCCTCGTGAGTGCAGGTGCTCGATGACCTGCCGCAGGAACCAGCCGTGGAGCGCGCGGGGTTCGTCGAGTCCGAGCTCGGCCGCCCTCCGCCGGGCGCGCGGGCTGTCCTCCCATTCGGTCGCGGGGACCTCGTCGCCCCCGACGCAGACCACCGGTGCGGGGAAGAGCTCCAGGATCCGGTCGAGGACCGCCAGGAAGAAGTCCACGGTGGCCGGTTCGGCGTTGAGGACGTGCTCGCTGACGCCCCAGCGGTCCCAGACCGGTAACCGCCGGTCCGGATGGTTTCCCAGCCAGGGGTAGGCCGCGATGGCGGCCTGGCTGTGCCCGGGCACGTCGACCTCCGGAACCACCGTGACGTGGTGCTCGGCCGCGTAGGACACGATCTCGGCGAGATCGGCTCCGGTGTAGTGGCCCCCGTGCGGCCGGTCGTCGTAGGTGTCGGTGGCTCCTCGTCCCACCATCGACCGGTGTCGCCAGCCCCCGACCTCGGTCAGCTTCGGGTACCTCGGAACCTCGACGCGCCACCCCTGGTCGTCGGTCAGGTGCAGGTGCAGGACGTTGAGCTTGTGCGCGGCGAGCAGGTCGACGAAGCGCAGCACCTCGCGTTTGGGCAGGAAGTGCCGCGCGACGTCGAGGTGACAGCCGCGCCAGGAAAAGCGCGGGTGATCGGTCACGGTTCCACGGGGAACCCACCACTCACCGGAGACGGGAGCCTGCCGCAGCGCGTCGGCGCCGAGCAGTTGGCGCAGGGTCTGCGCGGCGTAGTGCGCACCGGGCTCGTCGTGGGCCGTAACGGTGACACCGGACTCGGTGATCTCCATCCGGTAGCCCTCCGGACCCGGTACCGCCCCGGAGTCGATGCGGAACCCGACGTCGGGGGCGCGGTGGGGAGGCAGTGCCAGCCCGGTGGTCGTTCCGAGCCGGCGTCGCAGCCATTCGACCACCTTCGGCGGGCCGTCCATCGTGGTCCTCTCCCCGAGGGGGAACACCCCCGGCCGCGGCTCGACCGAGACCGGGCGGGGGAGCAGACCGTCCCATCGGGACGCTGCCGTGGAGGACATCCTCACCCCTTCACTGCACCGGCGATCCCCGAGATGAGATGCCGTTGCACGAGGACGAAAAAGACGAGCACCGGAATCGTCATCAGGGTCGATCCGGCCATGATGGCTCCCCAGTCGTTGCCGGTCGGTTTGAAGAACGTCAGGATGGCCAGCGGCAACGTCTGGTTCTGCGTGGCCGAGATGATGAAGGTCTTGGCGAACAGGAAGTCGTTCCAGGCGTGGATGAACGAGAGCACGCTCATCGCCACCAGCCCCGGCGCCACCAGCGGGAACAGCACCTGCCAGGTGAAGCGCACCCGGCCTGCGCCGTCGAGCGTGGCGGCCTCTTCCAGCTCCTCGGGCACTGCCGCGACGAACCCGCGCAGCATCCAGATCGCGAACGGCAGGCTGAAGGCCAGATGTACCAGCACCAGTGATCCCAGGTGGTTGAGGCCGAACTGGGGAACCGCCGAGCCGACCGAGCGCATCAGGAAGAACAGCGGAATCGTCAGGGCCTCGACCGGGACCATCTGCGCGATCAGGATCATGACCAGCAGGACCGTGCGTCCCCGGAAGCGGAACCGGGTCAGCGCCACCGCGGCCAGGAACGACACCAGCAGCGAGAGCAGTACGACGGCGGTGGCCACGACGACGCTGTTGAGGAAGTACCGCCCGAAGTCGTCGGCCGTGAACACCTGGCGAAAGTTCTCCAGCGTCGGCGTGCTCGTCCACGGTCGTGGATCGCTCGACTGGATCTGGCCCCGGGGCTTGAACGCGGTCAGCACCATCCAGTACAGCGGGAACGCCACCGCCGCCGCGACGAGCACGGTGGTGATCTCGGCCAGTGTCCGGCCGGGCCGCCGCAGGAAGCGTCGCGGCAGTCGGGTCGCCGGAATGCTCACGTTCGCTCCCCGGTAGCGCGTTGGGCACGGAGGTAGATCGCCGTGATGATCAGCAGCAGGATCGTCATGACCACCCCGATGGCCGAACCGAGCCCGTAGTTGGAGCCCGCGAACGCCTCCTGGTAGGCGTAGACGTTGAGGACCAGGTTCTGCCCGGCGATGCCTCCGCCGTCGGTCATCACGTAGATCTGGGTGAATATCTTGAAGTCCCAGATGATGGACTGAATGGTGGCGATGACCAGCAGTGGCCGCAGCATCGGCATGATCACCTCACGGGCCGTCCGCCACGTGGAGGCACCGTCCAGGGACGCCGCCTCCAGCACCTCGCCGGGGATCGCCTTGATGCCCGCGTACATCGTCACCAGCACGAACGGGAACGAGCACCAGATCACCTCGCCGGCGACCAGCCCGAAGGCGACGTAGCGGTCGTAGGTCCAGGAGAAGCCCTCGAAGCCGTGGAGGCCTATACCCACCAGCACCTCGTTGACCAGCCCGAAGTCCTGGTCGAACAGGAACAGCCACACCGTCGAACCCGCCACGGCCGGCGTCGCCCACGCCCCCAGCGCCGCGAGGAACAGCAGCATCCGGGGAAGCGTGCGCACCCGGCCGGCCAGCACCGCCAGGCCGATTCCCACGGCGAGGCTGCCGAGGACGCACACCCCGGCGAAGGCGCAGGTCTGGACCAGCACGGTCCAGAACCGGCCGTCACCGAGCAGGGTGGCGTAGTTGCCCCACCCCAGAAACTCCAGCGGCGCCCCGCCGCTGGCCTGCGCCTGACCGTAGTCGTACAGCGACAACTGCACGAGCTGGTACAGCGGATAGCCCATGACGCCGACGAGGACGAGCGCGGACGGAGCGAGGTAGAACAGCGCGCTGCGGCCGTCCCCGCGTCGCTTGCGGGTGGGTGGAGCGGTGTCGTCCGGTGCGGTGGGTTCGACGCCGACACGACGCGTGGTGGTGTCCGCGGTCATTCGTCAGTCCCCGAACGCCGCGTTCAGTTGTTCGGACGCCCGGCGGGTGGCCTCCTTCGGATCGGTTCCGGTCGCGATGCGCTGCACCATGGTCGGCAGGATCTCCTGGGCGTCGATCTCCGACCACGCCGGCGTGGCGGGGACGAAACGGGTACCGGACTGCAGGCTCCGGATGAACGGCTCGATCCACGGATCGTCGCCGGCCACCCGGCGCTGAACGTCGGTGAAGGTCGGCAGGTTGCCCATCGCCTCGTACATCTCGCGTTGGCGCTCCTTGCCCGCCAGCACCTTGATGAACTCGCGGGCGAGCGTGGAGTGGTCCGAGGAGTCCATGACGCCGAGCAGGTTGCCCCCGGCGAAGGCCGGGGCGGCGGAACCGGCCTCGTAGCCGGGCAGGGGGACCACGGCGTAGTCGTCACCGACCGGGCCCGCGTCGACGGCCGCGCGGTTGAAGTCCCCGCCGATGGTCATCGCCGCCTTGCCGCCGGCGAAGGCCTGCACGCTCTCCGTGCCGGTCATGCCCGCGCACTGCGCCGGTGGGCAGATGCCCGGGCTGATCAGCGAGGCGTAGGTGTTGACGCCCCTGCGGGCGGCTTCGCCGGTGAGGGCGGAGGTCCAGGAACCGTTGTCGCGGGTGGCGATGTCGCCACCGGCCGCCCAGACGAACGGCATCATCGCGTAGTGGTACTTGCCGCCGGCGGAGATGCCGTACAGGTCCGGGCGGGCCTGCCGGATCCTGCGAGCGGTGGTGACGAGCTCGTCGAGCGTGCGCGGGGGCTCCAGTCCGAGCTCGGTGAAGACGTCGGTGCGGTAGTACAGGGCGCGGATGCCGGTGAACCAGGGAACCCCGTGGACCTTGCCGTCGATCTTGGCGGTGTCCAGCACCGAGGGGGACAGGTCGTCCGCGGCCGGCCACCGTTCGAGCATCCCGGTGAGATCGGCGAATCCGTCCGCCGCGACGTAGCTGGCCAGATCGGTGTTGCCGAACTCGGCCACGTCGGGCGCGCTGGAGGGATCGTTGAAGGCGCCGGTGAACCGCTCCGATCGGCTGTCGACCGGAATGTAGCGCACGTCCACGGTGACGTCGGCGTGGGCGGCCTCGAACTGCCGCACCGCCTTGTTCACGACGGTTTCCTTGGGCTCTCGGTTGGCTTCGTCGAACAGCCACACCCGCAGGGTTCCGGTGCGTTTGTCCTGCTGCGGTCCGGTCCGGTCGACCTGGGGTGGCCCGCAGGCCGTCAACAGGACGGCCACCGTGGCGGCGGCGAGCGGTCTCCACGCCTTCATGACACCTCCGTTGCAAGCAGTGCAACGTGCGTTTTGTTGTGAGCAATTGAGTGGATGTTAGGTGGACCACTTCCGCGTCACAAGGTCTAAACCATTACGGACCGATTGCGAGGACGTTCACGACGGGAAAGCCACCATCGCGACACCGGGGACGTCGACGGGGAGTTCGGCTGGCCGCAGCGAACCGGTGACCGGATCCCGGGGTAGGGAAGTGACCGTGCCGGATCGCTGGTTGGCCACGTACAGGCGGTCCTGTTCCGGGGAGAGCGCGCAGTGCCGCGGCCAGGACCCTCCGGTGGGGACGGTCTCCAGCAGCTTCGGCGAATCCGTCCGGACGCCGATCCCCAGGGTCGCGATCGTGTCGTCACCCCGGTTGGTGGCGTAGGCGAAGCGCCCGTCGGAACTGATCACGATCTCGGCCGGGAAGTTCTCCCCGCCGGTGTGGTCGCCTCGCGTGTCGAGGACCTGTCCCGGCGTGAAAGTGCCGCTCGTGGAGTCCCACGAGAGCACGGTGACGGTGGAGGCGAGTTCGGCCAGCAGGTAGGCGTGCTCGCCGTCCGGGTGGAAGGCGAGGTGGCGCGGTCCGGTGCCGGTGGGCAGGTCGAGCCGCCGGTGTTCGGTGAGCTCTCCACCGCGCGTGTCCAGTGCGTAGGTGTAGACGGCATCCGCTCCGAGGTCGACGGCGACCACCCAGTTCCCGCTGGGATCGGTGAGCACCTGGTGGGCCTTGGCGGCGCGCGTGGTGCCGACGTGCCGGACGAGGTCGGTCGACGCTCCGACGCGGCCGTCGTCCTGGAGGCGGTGTACGACGATGCTGCCGTCGGTGTAGTTCGCGGTCAGCAGGAACCGGCCGTCGGGGTGCACGCTCAGATGCGTCGGTCCGCCCCCGCGGCTGGAACGCGTGTTGAGCACTTCGGGGGCGAAGGGGTCGGTGACATCCAGCGCGGTGACGGCGCCTTCGGGGGTGAGCTCGTTGGTGGTGTAGAGGATCCGGCGGGAGGGGGAGAAGTCCATCCAGGAGGCATCGGAGACACCGCCGAGGCGGGACACCGATGTCAGCTTCCCGGAGGCGGAGTGGTGCCGGGCGATGTCGAAGCCGTGTCCCGGCGGCGTCGTCCAGGTGAAGCTCCCGAGGTAGGCCGCTCGGTTGCACGCTCGTTCGCGTGGCAGGGACTGGGCCGTTCCCGGAACCAGCAGCGTCGAGGCTCCGGCCGCTGCCAGGGTCAGGAACCGTCGGCGCCGCATCTCGTGGTCGGACATGTCGCCTCCTCGTCGGTGGGATGCCGCTCAGTGTGCCGCGTCGGAGACGACTGGACTAGACCAAAATGGTCCAATGTCAGACGACGATGCTCAGCAGCACCGCCATGCCGAAACCGACCAGTGACAGGATGGTTTCGAGCACCGTCCAGGTCTTGAGGGTCTCGGCGACCGGGATCCCGAAGTAGCGGGAGATGATCCAGAAGCCTCCGTCGTTGACGTGCGAGGCGGTGATCGAACCTGCCGAGATCGCGACCGCGATCAGTGCCAGCTGCGGCTGCGAGTGGTCGGCTTCGGCCAACAGCGGCGCCAGGATGCCGCCGGTGGTCACGATCGCCACCGTGGCCGACCCCTGGGCCACCCGCAGGCCACTGCTGATCACGTAGGCCGAGACCAGCACCGGGAGCCCCGCCGCGCTCAGCGACCCCGCCAGCGCCTCTCCGACGCCGGTCTCCGAGAGCACCTCGCCGAAGAAACCACCCGCGCCGACGACCAGCAGGATCATGCCCAGGGGCCGCAGCGCCCGTCCGGTCAGAGCGGACAGGTCCGCACCGGTCATTCCCCGTCGTGTGCCCAGCAGCCAGAACGCGAGCAGCACGGCGAAGGTCAGTGCGACCACGGGGCTGCCCAGGAACGTCAGCACGTCCAGCAGCGCTCCCTCGGGCAGGGTGATGCTGCTGAACGTTCCGGCCAGGATGAGCACCAGGGGCAGGCCGATGATGAAGGCGATCGTGGCCAGCGCGGGTTCTCGCTCCGTCCGGGGCGGTTCGTCCCCCGAGACGATCATGTCCTCCGGGACCGGAACGTGGATCCTCCTGCCGATCCAGGAGGGGAACAGGACACCACCGACGGCGAAGGCGGGTACGCCGCAGGCCAGGCCCATAGCGATGAGCCATCCCAGATCGACGTCGAGCAGGCCCGCGACGACGACCGGACCCGGGTGCGGAGGCAGGAACGCGTGCGTCACCGACAGGCCGGCCGCAAGCGGCAGGCAGTACAGCAGGATGGAGCGCCCGCCCTGGCGCGCCGCGACGTAGACCAGCGGTGCCAGCACGAAGATGCCGATGTCGAAGAACACCGGGATGCCGAAGACGAAGCCGGACAGCCCCATCGCCAGGGGTGCGCGCTTTTCTCCGAACGCCGTGAGCAGTTTGCGGGTGATGAGATGGGCACCGCCGGAGTTCTCCAGCAGCGCCCCGAGCACGGTACCGAGCCCCACGATGGCCGTGATGTGCCCGAGAATGCTGCCGAAGCCGTCCTCGACCAGCGACTCGCCGCTGGACTGCGCACTGCCCACGATCTCCTCCGGGGACAGTCCCGCGGCCAGGGCGACGAGCAGGCCCGTGACCAGCAACGCGATGAACGGTTCGAGTCGCAGCCGCATGATCATGAACAGCAGCAGGGCGATGCCCGCCGCGCACAACGTGAGCAGCCCGGCGGTGTCGTGATGCAGCCAGTCGAGGAACCCGGACACAGGTCACCTCCAGGTGGTGTGGATGAGCCGGAACCGACTCACGGCTGGTGGCGGGGAAACGGGTCTGCTCAGGACTGCTTGCGCAGCGCGTGACCGGGGAGAGCGTCGTTGCGGTCGCCCTCGTCGACGACCGGAGTGCCGTTGACCAGGACGTACGGGATTCCCTCGGGCTGCCGACGCGGTTCGTCGAACGTCGCGGTGTCGGTGACGGCGTCGGGATCGAACAACATGAGGTCGGCGACGTTGCCCTCGCGGATCCGCCCCCGCTCGGGCAGTCCCAGGCGGTCGGCGGCGCGTCCGGTCATGTGCGCCACGCATTCTTCGAGACCGAGAACACCGAGTTCGCGCACGTAGTGCGCCAGATAACGCGGGAACGTGCCCCAGGCGCGGGGATGTGGGCGATCTCCGACGAGCAGTCCGTCGCTGCCGGCCGTGTGCACCCGGTGGCGCATGATGGCCCGCACGTTGTCCTCGTGCCCCACGTGCATCAGGCAGGAACTGCCGAGCCGTTCGGAGACGAGCACGTCGAGGTACAGCTCGGTGGGCTGCCGACCGGCCAGGCGGGCGGACTCGGCGACGCTGCGCCCGACCAGGTGCCCGTTGACCTCCGGCCGCTGGACGCCGTTGATCTCGATGGTCTCCCAGTCGACCGGAACACCGTGGCAGCCGTCGGAGCCCTCGTGCTCCATGACCTCGCGGACCCGTTCGCGCTGGGCCGGGTCACGAAGCCGTTCCAGCGTCGCCTCGACGCCCCCGGCGCCGGCCCAGCTCGGCAGCAGCGCGTGCAGCGCGGTGCATCCGGGCAGATAGGGGTACGAGTCGAGCGTGATGTCGGCCCCGGATTCCAGGGCCGCGTCCAGCATGGACAGGAACTCGTCCGCCCTGCCCTCGTTCACCCCGAAGTTCATCGTCGCGTGGGCCAGGTGCAGCGGACACCTCGATCGCGAGCTGACCTCGATCATCTCCGCGTACGCGTCCAGCGCTCCCGCGCCGTAACTGCGGTGGTGGGGGCTGTAGAACCCCCCGTGCTCTCCGGTGACCTCGCACAGCGCGGCCAGCTCACCGGTGGAGGCGTACATGCCCGGCGTGTAGGTCAGTCCCGAGGACATCCCGAACGCGCCCTCGCGCAGCGACCGGGCGAGCAGCTCGCGCATCCGGTCGATCTCCTCCCCGGTGGCCGGCCTGTCCTCGTGGCCGACGCACATCATGCGCAGCGTTCCCTGGGGGGCGAGGTAGGCGGCGTTGACCGCGATCCCGGAGTCGAGCCGGTCCAGGTACTCGGCCACGCCGCGCCAGTTCCAGTCGAACCCGGGCGGATCGCCGTTCCACCCGGCCAGTTGGGCGCGCAGGTTGGTCAGGGTCGCGTCGTCGACCGGGGCGTAGGACAGACCGTCCTGCCCGAGCACTTCCAGCGTCACCCCCTGCGAGACCTTGGCCGTGTGGTCGGGCTCGGCCAGTAGGCGCAGGTCGGAGTGGGAGTGCATGTCGATGAATCCGGGGGCGAGTACGAGATCGTGCGCGTCGATCGTGCGCCGGCCGGACAGCCGGTTCGGCCGGGCGATTTCGGTGATGCGCCCGTCGTCGACCCCGACGTCGGCCCGGTATTCGGGCGCCCCGGTTCCGTCCACGACGCGAGCTCCCCGGACCACGATGTCCATAGTGGATGCTCCTCGGTGCCTCTAGAAGAAGGTGCGGATGAGGTCGACCACCTCGTCGCCGGCCACGACCGGGATCAGAGTCCACTTGTCGAGCACGGTGCACGGGTGCGACAGCCCGGAGGCGATCCAGTCGCCGACCTCGATCGTCGAGTCGGCGGGCAGGGACAGGAAGGCGTGCTGATCGGCCAGCGAGGTGATCCGGCCCTCGGCGAGTTCGCGGGTGTTCCCGCGCCGGTCGCGGTGGATCCGGGGTTCGGGCAGCTCCTGGTCGAAGGACACGTCGCGGCGCCCCATGGTCAGCAGCGCGAGCTCGGGTTCCGGGCGGGAGGTCACCTGCGACCAGACGCGCATCGCCGGTCGGAACGGTCGTTCCTCCCCGCTCAGCCGGTGTTTCCTGCCGAACGGCGACATCGTGCGGTACAGGCCGTCGTCGTGGGTCACGTACGCGCCGCTGCGGAGTACCGGGACCACCGGAAGCTCGGTCGGCCACGGTGCCGTCAGCGCCTCGGTCACCTGGTCGAAGTAGGAGCTGCCGCCGGCGGTGACGATCACTTCGTCCAGTCCCCGGAAGTGTCCGGCCTCGGCCAGCGCCCCCACGAGTTCCCGCAGCCGTGCCATGTAGGTGTCCACGGTCGAGACGTCCCGCTCGCTGAGGTCGTGCGACATCGCGCCTTCGTACCCACCGACGCCGGTCAGGCGCAGCACCGGACTGTCGGCCACCGCTTGCGCGACCTCCAGCGCCTGCCGCGGATCGCGGGCGCCGGTGCGGCCGTGCTCACCCCCGAGCTCGACCAGGACGTCGACCGGTCGGGAGAGTGCGCAGGGGGCCAGGGCCTCGGTCATCGCCCGCACGCCCTGGACCGAATCGACCCAGCAGCTGAACGAGAACTCCGGATCCCGTTCCAGCTCGGCGGCCAGCCAGGCCAACCCGTTCGGGTCGACGAGCTGATTGGCCAGCAGGACGCGGCTCACGCCGAAGGCGCGATAGACGCGAAGCTGACTCAGGTTCGCTGCCGTTATGGCCCGGCAACCGTGATCGAGCTGCCGTCGGAACAGCTGCGGCGCCATCGTGGTCTTGCCGTGGGGTGCCAGCAGGACCCCCTGCTGTGCGCACCACTCGGACATCGTCCGCAGGTTGTGTTCCAGAGCGTCGTGGTCGAGCACCAGCAACGGTCCGACGAATCCCGCCTCGAACAGTTTCGGTCGCCCGGCGAGGAACTCGCCGACCGTACGACCGAAAGATTCGCCGGGCATGCCCTTGAAGCGCCAGTCGATGCGCTCGTCGTACAGTTCCTCGACCGCTGTCCGGTCCATGCTCGCCGCCCGCACTGACCCTCCCAATGTTGCATATGTTGCAATGCAGGTTGCGTATATTGCTAAGTTGATGTTTAGCATTCGACCAACGGGGCGTCAATCGGGACGCCGATGGAGGGACGATGGAAACTGATCGGTTCGGTGGGACGGACGGGAACGCGGAACCGCACGAGGCGGTGTGCCTCGGTGAGTCGATGGTGCTGTTCGTGCCTTCCGGCGACGGTCCGGCCCACGAGGTCGACACCTGGCACCGCACGATCGGGGGTGCCGAGTCCAACGTGGCCTGTCACCTGGCCGAGGGCGGAATGCGGGCCCGCTGGGTGAGCGCGCTCGGCGCCGACCCCTTCGGCAGCGTCGTGCTGGACCGGCTGGGACGCTTCGGGATCGAGCTCGAGGACGTCCGGATCGACCGGCGCCGTTCGACAGGGGTGTACTTCAAAGCACCGGGCCACACCGGCAGTCGGGTGTGGTACAACCGCACCGATTCGGCGGCCGCCGCGATGGGACCGGAGCTGCTCGGGGCCCTGGACCTGGAACGAACGCGACTGCTGCACCTGACCGGTATCACCCCGGCGCTGTCGTCGTCCTGCCGCGAACTCGTGGACGCCGCGCTCGACCTCCCGCGTGGCGACATGCTCGTCTCGCTGGACGTGAACTGGCGGTCGTTGCTGTGGAGCGCACGCGGGGCCGAGGGGGTCGACGACCCCGCCGAACTGCTGCGCGCCTTCGCCGACCGCGCCGATGTGGTGCTGGTGGGTGACGACGAGGCCGCCGAGGTCTGGGGCAGCCGGTCCGTCTCCGAGATCCGCGAGCTGCTGCCGCACCCGCGCTCACTGGTGATCAAGCACGGCGCCACCGGAGCCACCCTCGTCGAGGACGGTACCGAGCTGTTCGAACCCGCGCTGCGCGTGGACGTGGTGGAACCGGTCGGCGCGGGAGACGCCTTCGCCGCGGGGGTGCTCGCCTCCACCCTGGCCGGAAACGGGCCGCGACACCGGCTGCGCTCGGGTCATCTGAAGGCGGCCGCCGTACTGTGCACCACCGACGACGTGGGCCCCCCGCTACCGGAGGCGGACGTGTCCCGGATGCTGCTCGCAGACGAGCGGGAGTGGTCGTCGGTCACGATCCGCGAGGGCAGAGTGATCGGATGAGTCAGAGTCTGGAGCGGGGACTGGCGGTGCTCACCCGGTTGGCGACGGACGGTTCCCAGACCCTGGAGCAGGTGGCCGAGTCGTTGGGCGTGCACAAGTCCACCGCGATGCGGCTGCTGCGGTCGCTGGAGGCGAACCACTTCGTGCGCCGCGAGGACGTGAGCCACTACCGGCTCGGCAGCGCGCTGTTCGACCTCGCCCACCGTGCCCTGGAGGACCTCGACGTGCGCGGTGCCGCCCGCGAGCACCTGGTGGAGTTGGGGGAGCGGACGGGCCACACCATTCATCTGGCCACGTTCGAGGAGGATCAGGCCGTCTACGTCGACAAGGTCGACAGCCGCCACTCCGTACGCATGTACTCCCGGGTCGGCAAGCGCGCGCCGATGCACTGCACCGCCGTCGGCAAGGTGCTGGTCGCCGAGTGGCCCGCACGACAACGTCGGGAACTCGCGCGGAGACTGAGCTACCCCGTCCTCACCGAGAGCACGATCACCACCCCCGAAGCGTTCCTCGCGGAACTGGACCGGGTCCGCGAGCAGGGGTACGCCGTGGACCACGGCGAACACGAGGACTTCATTCACTGCATCGGGGCACCCGTGCACGGAGCACGCGGCGAAGTGGTCGCCGCGATATCGCTGTCGGTGCCCAAGGTGCTGCTCGACCTCGACGGGCTGATGGCGCTCGTCGACGACCTCCTGGGCACGGCCCGGCGGGTGTCGGCCGAGCTCGATTGGCCGGACACGCAGCGAGTTTCGTCAACGGAAGGAAAGATCGATGACCAGGACCGTGATCAGCACCGGTGATGCACCCGCACCGGCGGCGGGCGTTCCGCTGTCGCAGGCGGTGCGCAAGGGCAACATCCTTCAGGTGTCGGGCCAGACCCCGGTGAATCCGGAGACCGGGAAACTGGCGGAGGGCGGTGTCGTCGAGCAGACCGAGCAGTCGCTTCGCAACGTCATCGCGATCCTGGAGGCGGGAGGAGCGTCGTTGCGGGACGTGCTGATGCTGCGCGTCTACCTGACCGACGTCGCGCACTTCACCGAGATGAACGAGACCTACGCTCGCGTCGTCGGCGAGCCCTTCCCCGCCCGCACCACGGTCTACGTCGGCCTGCCCGGGGAGATGCTCGTCGAGATCGACGCCCTGGCCGTGGTGGATTAGGACTGCCACCGCACTCGTGGCCGTCACGTCGTGGCGGCCACGAGTGCGGAATCCGCCGTACGGAGCCAGCTGTACGGGACCGGCGAGGTCAGTGCACCGGGCCGGTGTAGCGCTCGCCGGGGCCCTGGCCGGGGGGGTCCGGCTCGGTCGAGGCCTCCCGGAAGGAGCGCTGCAGGGTCTGCAGGCCGTCCCGCACCGACGCGGCGTGGGGGCCGAGGTACTCCACCGACGAGGTGACCAGACCGGCCAGGGCCGTGATCAGCCGGCGTGCCTCGTCGAGGTCGCGAGTCGGCGCGTTGTCGGGATCCTCCTCGGCCAGTCCCAGCTTCTCGGCCGCGGCGGACATGAGCATCACGGCGGCTCGGCTGATGACCTCGACGCTGGGAACAGCAGCGAGCTCGCGAACGTTGTGCTCGGTGTCTGCGTCGTGAACTCGCTCCTCGTCCGAGGGTTCCTCGGGAGGAAGGGACGCGGTTGGCTGGGACTCACTCACGCCTGTTACGATCCCATGCATAACCAGCCCCTGCTGAGTCGGGGGTGGCTAAGTGGAGCCCCGCTCCCACCCGTGTGGCCGTTTTCGAAGGCTTCCGGGTCCGGTGCATCGACGATGTTTCGTCGGTGAACGAGGCGGTACGTGGTACCGGTTCGATCGGTCGGAGTAAGCTCTCGTGGTCCGGTGAAACCGGATGCACGAGATGCTGGCATGTCCGGGGGCGAGCTTCACGCACGCAGGCCAGCATGACACGCCATCGAACCGAGGAGGCCTCATCAGCTCCGAGACGCGCATTAACGACCGCATCCGAGTGCCCGAGGTCCGGCTGGTCGGACCTAACGGTGAACAGGTCGGGATTGTTCGTATCGAAGACGCGCTCCGACTTGCGCAGGAATCGGATCTGGACCTTGTCGAGGTCGCTCCGCAGGCGAAACCGCCGGTCTGCAAGCTCATGGACTACGGCAAGTACAAGTACGAGAGCGCGCAAAAGGCTCGTGAGTCGCGCCGTAACCAGCAGCAGACCGTCATCAAGGAGCAAAAACTCCGGCCTAAGATTGACCCGCACGACTACGAGACGAAGAAGGGCCACGTGTCCCGCTTCCTCGGTCAGGGCCACAAGGTCAAGGTGACGATCATGTTCCGCGGTCGTGAGCAGTCGCGTCCCGAGCTGGGCTTTCGACTGTTGCAGCGGTTGGCCGAGGATGTCTCCGAGAGGGGATTCATCGAGTCGAACCCGAAGCAGGACGGCCGAAACATGATCATGGTGCTTGCGCCGCACAAGACCGGTAAGGGCAGCAAGAGCAAGGCGAACGCGTCGTAACACCCGCCCGTGCTCGTCGGACGGGTGAGTGATCGGCGTTTCCGCCCTCGGCGGCGGCTTCGCCCGAAGTGAAGGCCGGGCGGGGATGCCTTGCGGGCGTCCCTCCCGGCATTCGTACGAAACGAGGACGACAAACATGCCGAAGAACAAGACGCACAGCGGTACTGCCAAGCGGTTCAAGGTGACCGGCAAGGGCAAGCTGCGCCGCGAGCGTGCGGGTCACCGCCACATCCTCGAGAAGAAGTCGAGCAAGCTCAAGCGCCGCTTGGAGGGCTCCACGAACGTGGACCGCAGCGACGTCAGGAAGGTCAACAAGCTGCTGGGACGCTGATCGGAGGGATCTCCTCTTCGATGTGTGAGCGGTGCGCCGCTTTCACCAGCGACTTGCAGGCTTATTCGCCCGGGCGGACCACCGCCCCCGATTAGTTCGACAGGACGGACCCGTGGCACGCGTCAAGCGGGCAGTAAACGCCCAGAAGAAACGCAGGAAGATCCTCGAATCCGCCAAGGGGTACCGCGGGCAGCGCTCCCGGCTGTACCGCAAGGCGAAGGAGCAAATGCTCCATTCGCAGACCTACAACTACCGGGACAGGCGCGCCCGCAAGGGTGAGTTCCGGAAGCTGTGGATCACCCGTATCAACGCCGCCGCGCGGCAGAACGGGATGAGCTACAACGCCTTCGTCCAGGGCTTGAAGGCGGCCGAGGTCGAGGTCGACCGCAAGATGCTCGCCGAGCTGGCGGTCAACGACCCGAACGCGTTCACCGCGCTGACCGACGTCGCGCGGCAGAACCTGCCCGAAGGTGCGGCCTGATTTCTTCGCGCACCGAGCCGGCACGGCGACCCGGGATCGAGCGAACTCCGCTGACGGAGCGTTCGTCCCGGGTCGTCACCGCTCGCAAGCTCACCCGCCGAGCGGGTCGTGAGCGCGCGGGTGCGTTCCTGGCGGAGGGAGCGCAGGCCGTGCGTGAGGCGGTGACGGCTCAGCTCGGTGGTACGGCACGGTTGCGGGACGTCTTCGCCACCGAGGACGCCCTCACCCGGCATCCCGACGTGTGGGAAGCCGTCGATGCGGCCGGGATTCCGCTGCACCCCGTGACTTCCCGCGCGGCGGCTTCGTTGTCGGAGACCGTGACGCCGCAGGGGCTGGTGGCCGTGTGCGACCTGCCCGGCCGGGACGTCGACGAAGTACTGGCCGATCGCCCGCGACTGGTGGCGGTGCTGGTCGACGTGGCCGATCCCGGAAACGCCGGGACCGCGGTCCGGGTGGCCGACGCGGCCGGTTGCGCGGCCGTGTTGTTCGCCGGCGACACGGTCGATCCTTACAACGGCAAGGCCGTCCGTGCCTCCACCGGCAGTCTCTTCCACCTGCCGCTGGCTCGTCAGCGGGACGTTCCGTCGGTGCTGCGCTCCTGCCGCGAGGCGGGACTGAGGCCGGTTGGGGCCGACGGGGCGGCCGTGGAGGACCTCGACGCCGCCGATCTGCGGGGAGCCCTGGCCGAGCCCACGGCGTGGGTGTTCGGTAGCGAGGCGCACGGGTTGGGACGGCAAGTCGTCGAAGAACTGGACACCACCCTGCGGGTACCGTTGTATGGACAGGCGGAGAGCCTGAACCTGGCGACGGCCACCGCGGTGTGTCTCTACGCCTCCGCCAGAGCCCAGCGCCGTGCTCGCTGAGGAAAACCCAGCACGGTCATAGCGTGGGAGGTCTCACAGCGCATTGCGCCGCAAAGCAGACTGGGCCGATCGCTTAGACTCGAAGGCTGACCAACGCGGTGTGAGTCCGCATGTTCACGAGCAGGTCCGTTTCGGCGGGCCGTGGGATCACGGGAGTTACGACTGACGATGTCCGCAGCCAACGACTCGTACGACCCGAAAGAGGTCGTCGCGCTCGCCCCGGAGACGCTTGAGCGCGCGGTCGCCGAAGCCCGCAAGGCCTTCGAGGAGGCTGCCGACCTCGACGAGTTGGCCGCGGCCAAGCCCGCTCACCTCGGAGAGCGCTCTCCACTGCTGATAGCTCGCCGCGAGATCGGTTCGCTGCCGCCGAAGGCCCGGTCCGACGCGGGCAAGCGCGTCAACGAAGCCCACTCGGCGATCCAGAGCGCCTTCGACGAGCGCCGCGAGCAGTTGCAGGCCGAACGTGACGAGCGTGTCCTCCGCGAGGAGGCCGTGGACGTCACGCTGCCGTGGGACCGCGTCCCCACCGGTGCCCGGCACCCCATCACCCAGCTCGTCGAACGGGTCTCCGACGGCTTCGTGGCGATGGGCTGGGAGGTCGCCGAGGGGCCCGAGCTGGAGACCGAGTGGTTCAACTTCGACGCGTTGAACTTCGGCAAGGACCACCCCGCGCGCACGATGCAGGACACCTTCCACATCGCCCCGCAGGACTCCGGACTGGTCCTGCGGACCCAGACCTCCCCGGTTCAGGTCCGTGCGCTGCTGGAGCGTGAGCTGCCGGTCTACGTCGTCTCGCCCGGCCGGACTTTCCGCACCGACGAGCTGGACTCGACCCACACGCCGGTGTTCCACCAGGTCGAGGGGTTGGCCGTGGACAAGGGGCTGACCATGGCGCACCTGAAGGGCACGTTGGACGCTTTCGCGCGCCTGATGTTCGGTGCGGATTCGGTGACCCGGCTGCGCCCCTCGTTCTTCCCGTTCACCGAGCCCTCCGCCGAGATGGACGTGTGGTTCCCGGAGAAGAAGGGCGGCGCGGACTGGGTCGAGTGGGGCGGCTGCGGCATGGTCAACCCCAACGTCCTGCGGGCCTGCGGAGTGGACCCCGAGACGTACTCGGGATTCGCCTTCGGCATGGGGCTGGAGCGAACCCTGCAGTTCCGCAACGGCATCCCCGACATGCGGGACATGGTCGAGGGGGACGTCCGGTTCACCCGGGCGTTCGGGGTCGAGTCCTGACCCGCCGGTCGTATCCGGCCTTGTTTCCTGACCCATCGAGAAGAAGGGCGACGACCAGTGCGGATTCCGGTTTCCTGGTTGGCCGAACACCTTGAGCTGCCCGAGGACACGAGTGCGTCGACGTTGGCGGAGGCATTCGTCCGGATCGGGCTGGAGGTCGAGGAGGTCACCCCGTTGGCCTCGGTCGACGGGCCGCTGGTCGTCGGCCGCGTGGCCGAGATCGAGGAGCTCACCGAGTTCAAGAAGCCCGTCCGGTTCTGCCGCGTCGAGGTCGGCGAGGAGGAGTCGGGCGAGCAGCGGACTCAGGGCATCATCTGCGGCGCCACGAACTTCAGCGAGGGCGCCCTGGTGGTGCTCGCCCTGCCGGGCACGGTGCTGCCCGGTGGTTTCGAGATCAGCTCCCGCAAGACCTACGGGCGCACCAGCGAGGGCATGATCTGCTCGAGCAAGGAGCTGGGAATCGGCGAGGACCTCGACGGCATCCTCGTGCTGCCGCCGGGATCGGCCGATCCCGGCGAGGACGCGATCGACCTCGTCGGACTCGACGACACGATCATCGAGCTGTCGATCACACCGGACCGCGGGTACTGCTTCTCGGTGCGCGGCCTGGCTCGTGAGCTGTCGAACGCGCTGAACGTGCCGTTCGGTGATCCCGCCACGCGCGCAGTGCCCGAAGAGCAGCAGCCGTCCCGGCCGGTGGAGATCCAGGACTCGACCGCCTGCGACAGGTTCGTCTTCCGCCGCGTCACCGGGGTGGACCCGACGGTGTCGACGCCGTGGTGGATCCGGCGCCGGCTGGCGTTGGCCGGTATCCGGTCGATTTCGCTGGCCGTGGACGTGACGAACTACGTGATGCTCGAACTGGGGCAGCCACTGCACTCCTGGGACGCCACGAAGCTCACCGGAACCGTGGTGGTCCGCCGCGCCACCGACGACGAGAAGCTGACCACCCTCGACGGCGTCGAGCGGTCCCTGGCCTCCGACGACATCGTGATCTGCGACGACTCCGGCCCGGTGTCACTGGCCGGGGTGATGGGCGGTGCGAGCACCGAGATCGGTCCGGACTCGCACGATGTGCTGCTGGAGGCGGCGCACTGGGATCCGGCCTCCATCGCCCGCATGATCCGCAGGCACAAGCTGCCCAGCGAGGCGGGCAGGCGCTTCGAGCGCTCGGTGGACCCCGCGTTGGGGCCGGTGGCCGCGGAAATGGCCGCTCAGCTGCTCGTTCGCTACGGCGACGGCAGTGTCGAAACGGGCCGTACCGACGTCGGTGAGCCCATCGCGCCTGAGCCGGTGACGATGCCGCTGGCCCTGCCGGACCGGGTTGCCGGGGTCTCCTACGAGCGCGGCGTGACCGCCAAGCGCCTGAGCCAGATCGGTTGCCGGATCGAGGTGAGCACCTCCGACGAGGGAGTCGGTCTGGTGACCGCGACCCCGCCGAGTTGGCGTCCCGACCTGATCCAGTCCGCCGATCTGGTGGAGGAAGTACTGCGGCTGGAGGGCTATCACACGATTCCCTCGGTGCTGCCGCACGCTCCGGCCGGTCGCGGTCTGGACGAGTCGCAACAGCGCCGTCGGTCCGTTTCGCGCGCGCTGGCCCACGACGGGTACGTGGAGGTACTGCCGTTCCCGTTCACCGGGCAGGACGTGTTCGACAAGCTCGGCCTGGACTCCGACGACTCGCGCCGCAGGACGTTGACGGCGCTGAACGCGCTGGAAACCGAGCGTTCGGAACTGAGCACCACCCTGATCCCGGGGTTGCTGGAATCGCTGCAGCGCAATGTGTCCCGCGGACACCGGGACCTGGCGTTGTTCCACATCGGGCAGGTCGTCCAGCCGGACGAGAAGCCGGAGGCGGTGCCCGAGCTCGGCGTGTCCGGCAGGCCCGCCGACGAGGAACTCGCCGCCATGCGTGCGGCCCTGCCGGCACAGCCGACCCATGTCGGTGCGGTGCTGGCCGGGAACCGGGAGCGCGCCGGATGGTGGGGCAAGGGGCGTCAGGCCGGCTGGGAGGACTCCGTGCAGGCCGCCAGGACCGTGGCCGAGGCGGCGGGCGTGGAACTCACCGTCACCGCCGGGGACCTCGCTCCGTGGCATCCGGGGCGTTGTGCGGAGTTCAAGGTGGGTGACACGGTCGTCGGCCACGCCGGGGAACTGCATCCCAAGGTCGTCGAGGCGATGGAACTGCCCAAGCGGACCTGCGCCGTGGAGCTGGACCTGGACGCGCTCCCGCTGGTCGAGAAGCTTCCGGCTCCGCACATCTCGGCGTATCCGCCGGTCCTGCTCGACGTGGCGCTGGTGGTCGACGCCTCGACGCCCACCGCCGAGGTGACCGAGGCCCTGCGCTCCGGTGGTGGTGAGCTGTTGGAGGACGTCCACCTGTTCGACGTCTACTCCGGCGAGCAGATCGGGGAGGGCAAGAAGTCCCTCGCCTTCGCCCTGCGCTTCCGCGCGCCCGACCGGACGCTGAAGCAGGGAGAGGCCATCGAGGCCCGTGACACGGCGGTCGCCGCCGCCGAGGAGCACTGCGGAGCCACTCTGCGCTCCTGAGTTTCGGATTCACGGAGGGAACCCCGTCCATCCCACGGGGCGGGGGCGGGCGGGTGCCTTCCGTGAAGGCTCGCGGGGTTGGCTGATGGAGGTCGTGTGATCAAGCTGGATCGGTTGGTCAACGTCCTCGGTGAGTACGGGGCGCGGTTGTACTGCGCTGCCGGGGCCCGGCGGACCGAGCTGCGCGGTGTCGCACTGCACGACCCCTCCGAGACCGTGGGCGGCGTCGACGACGTGCTGCTGGCCGTGGGCATCGAGTCCTCGGAGTCGGCGCGGTCCCTGCTCCACGTCACCCGTGCCACCGTGGTCGTGTTCCGCCTCTCCGAGATGACCGAGCGGATCCTGAGTGCTGCGCGGGACAGGTCGGTCGCGGTCGTGGTCGTCGATCCGGCCGTGTCCTGGGGGCAACTCGCGGGGGTCGTGTACGGGCTCGTGCTGGAAGGCCGCGAGACCGAGGCGGGACGTGGCCCCACGGACCTGTTCGTGCTGGCCGACTCGTTGGCGGAGTCGGTGGCCGGACCCGTCACGATCGAGGACCACCAGTCCGGTGTGCTGGCGTACTCGAGCAGTCAGGAGGCGTCGGACCCCGCTCGGTTGCGAACGATCCTCGGTCGGCGGGTCCCGGAGGGAATCCGGCGCGAGTTGTCGGATCGGCGCGTGTTCGCGCACCTCGCTTCCTCGGACGAGCCCCTGTTCGTGGGACCGCTGTCCGACGACGGGATCGCCGGACGAGTGGTCATCGCCGTTCGGGCGGGCCGGGAGCTGCTGGGGTCGATCTGGGTGGAGACTCCGACACCGCTCGCCCCGAAGCACGAGGCGGCTCTGATCGAGGGTGCACGGACCGTGGCGCTGCACATGCTCCGTTCCCGGGCGAGCGCCGATCTGGAGCGTCAGGTCGAGTCGGACCTCGTGATCGGACTGTTGGAAGGCACCGTGGACGCACCCACGGTGCTCAGCAGGTTGGGGCTGCGCGGTAGCCGGTTCCGAGTGGTGGTGGTGCAGGCCCGCACCGATGGTGAGCAGGGGGCTGCCGTGCTGTTGGCCTTCGAGCGGGCCACCACCGGTTTCGGTTGGGCTCGTCCGGGGCGGAGCGCGCTGTTCGCGAACGCGGTGTACACGGTGCTGTCGAGCGACGAGGACACCACGAGCGCCTACGAATGGATTCGCTCCCTGACCAGGGAGATGCCCGAGGACGTTGGAGTCCTCGCCGGAGTCGGTGGTCTCGCGGGACCGTTCCAGGTTTCGGCGAGTCGCCGGGAAGCGGACGAAAGCCTCGCGGTGCACGCGGACGACCCGGCGCGGGGGCTCGCTGTGGGGTACGACGACGCCTGGCACGAGATCCTGCTCCGTCGGTTGCGCAATGCCGCCTCGGCCGGGCGTGAGCCGACACGCGGCCCTGTCGTCGAACTCCGCCGGCACGACGCCGAGCGCGGTACTCGCTACGTCGCGACCCTGCGTGCGTGGCTGGAGTGCCAGGGAGACCTGGGCGACGCCGCCTCCCGTCTCGACGTGCATCCGAACACCGTGCGCTACCGGATGCGAAAGATGGCCGAACTGACGCCGCTGGATCTGGACGATCCGGACAAGCGTCTCGCGATGATCATCTCATTGGCCGCGAGCGACCCGTCCGAGTGACGCGATCGTGGATTCGTTCCAACGCGGCGGGCTTGTTTTGTGCGGATCCGACAGACGCTCCGAGCGGGAACGGACTCATGCTGGGCCCAGTCGACGAGAATCGTGGAGGCGAGCATGCGTGCGGACGGCAGCGACGGAGTGCCCGAGAGGGTGGTGGTGGTCGGCGCGGGGATCGTGGGGTTGTCGACCGCCTGGTTCCTGCAGGAGCACGGCACCGAGGTGACGGTGCTGGATCGCGAGGGTGTCGCAGCGGGGTCCTCGTGGGGCAATGCGGGCTACCTCTCCCCCGGACTGTCGGTCCCGCTGCCGGAGCCCGCCGTGCTCCGCTACGGCTTGCGTTCCCTGCTGGACCGCGACGCCCCGCTGTACGTCCCTCCCGCGATCGATCCGGGGCTGTGGTCGTTCCTGGTGAAGTTCGCCCGACGATGCACCCAGCGGACGTGGGACCGGTCGATGCGCTCGTTCGTCCCGATGAACTCGGACTGCCTGGAGGCCTTCGACGCCCTGACGGCGGGCGGTGTGCGGGCGACCACGACCCGCGCCCCCATCACGGCCGCGTTCGAGAAGGGTGCGCAGGTTTCGGACCTGCGCAGGGAGGTCGATCACATCCGGCAGTCGGGCCAGGAGCTCGACGTCACGGAGATGAGTCCGGCCGAGGCCGGGATCCCCCAGCTCTCCTCGCGGATCGAGGCCGTGCTGCGGTTGGAGGAGCAGCGCTACGTCGACCCCGGTGAGTTCGTGCGGGCGCTCGCCCGTTCGGTCGAGGAACGGGGCGGTGAGATCCGCGGCGGTTTCACCGCCGAGGAAGTGCGCAGGTCCGAGGGCCGGGTGATCGTTCGGTCCGAGGAGGGCGAGCACGTTTCGGCGGAGGCTCTCGTCGTGGCGACCGGTTCGTGGCTCGGGCGCCTGGCGGGGCCGCTCGGTGTTCGCACCCGGGTTCAGGCGGGGCGCGGCTACTCCTTCACCGTCCCGACGGAGCACCCGGTACCGGGGCCGATCTATCTGCCCACGGTCCGGGTGGCCTGCACGCCGTACCAGGGCGGACTGCGAGTCGCGGGAACCATGGAGTTCCGTGAAGCGGATGCGCCTCTGGACCGGAGGCGCATCGAGGCGGTCGTTCGCTCGGCGCGGCCACTGCTCGACGGCGTCTCCTGGCAGGACCGCCACGACGAGTGGGTCGGACCGCGGCCGGTGACGCCGGACGGGCTGCCGTTGATCGGAGGGTCGAACACGCCCGGGGTGTTCATCGCCGTTGGGCACGGCATGTGGGGCTTGACGCTCGGTCCGCTGACCGGCCAGCTGCTGACCGAGCAGATCGTGTCGGGAAAGCGGCCCGACGCCCTGCGTCCGTTCGATCCGCTGCGATGAGCGAGGCGGACGACGGCGCGAGCCGGTGCTCCGGGGCGGAGTGGGAGGAACTGGACCGGCTTCGCAGGGAGAACCGGTTGCTGCGGGTCGAGAACGAGATGCTGACGCGCATCGCCACCGAGTACGCGCTGGAGCGTCGCGACGGTGTCGGCCGGACCGGGCCGGGGTGGTCCTCATGAGCTCGGGGCACGAAGGCCTGTCCTCTAGAGGTGCCGCGCGTATCTCCAGATGGCCTGCGACGGCATCGGATCTCGAGCGGTTCGACACGTACCTCGGTTTGGAACAGGGCGCGTCGGTGATCGAGTCCTGTGACGCGCTCGTGCTCAACGGCCGGCGCGGATCGTGGCTTGTGCGGGAGCACCCCTGCATGATCAAGGTCGGGGGGCAGGGTACGTAAGCGACTGCCCCGTCAGGACGCGTTGCGTGCGGCGAACCCGGTGAAGCTGTGGACGGTCGTCGGATCGCGACTCGCCGCCGATTGAGCAGGTGAACGAGTGAGGCCCGGCTGCTCGGACCGAGCGGCCGGGCCTTTTTGATCTTGCGCGGAGCACCTCGAACGTTAGCACTGTCGGTTACACAAAAATTCACTTAGTAGTGACGTCGTGTGGCCCGCTCGGCCGCTTGATTGATATTGCATGTTGGTGCATAATCATCCATATGACGGTACGAGTTGCGGTCGCCGGGGCGAGCGGTTATGCGGGCGGGGAGCTGCTGCGCTTGCTGCTGTCCCATCCCGAGGTGGAAGTCGGGGCGCTGACGGCCGGTGGGAACGCGGGCAGCACGTTGGGGGAACATCACCCGAACCTGCTGCCGCTGGCCGATCGCGTGCTGGCCGAGACCTCCGTGGGCGAGCTCTCCGGCCACGACGTGGTGTTCCTGGCCCTGCCGCACGGACACTCCGGGGCGATCGCGGCCGAGCTGACCGACAGCGTCGTCATCGACTGCGGCGCCGACCATCGGCTCAACGACCCCGCGGACTGGCACCACTGGTACGGCGGTGAGCACCCGGGCACCTGGCCCTACGGCGTCCCCGAACTGCCCGGTGGGCGCGAGAAGCTGCGCGAGGCGACCCGAGTCGCCGTGCCCGGTTGTTTCCCGACCGTGTCGTCACTGGCGATGGCTCCGGCGTTGGCCGCCGGACTCGTCGACCCCGACGTGGTGGTCGTGGCCATGACCGGCACTTCGGGCGCCGGCCGGGCGCTCAAGCCGCATCTGCTGTCGGCCGAGGTGATGGGGTCGGCGAGCGTGTACGGCGTGGGGGGCGCTCACCGTCACACCCCCGAGATGATCCAGAACCTCTCCGCGGCGGCGGACGAGTCGGTGGCGGTGTCCTTCACACCGGTGCTGGCCCCCATGGCTCGGGGCATCCTGGCGACTTGCAGTGCACCGCTGCGCGACGATGTCGACGCGCGGACCGCTCACGAGGCTTACCTGGACGCCTACGCCGACGAACCCTTCGTGCACGTGCTGCCCGAGGGGGTCTGGCCGCAGACCTCGGCCACTCTGGGGGCCAACACCGTGCACCTCCAGGTCACCGTCGACGCCGAAGCCGGCCGACTGGTCGCGGTGGGAGCCGAGGACAACCTCACCAAGGGCACCGCCGGCGGCGCCCTCCAGTGCATGAACCTCGCGCTCGGTCTGACGGAGACCACCGGGCTGCCGACCGCGGGGGTCGCTCCATGACGGGACTGACCGTGCGTTGGCACGACGAACAGCTGGCGGTGGGGCTGGTGCCGAGCTCGGCGGCACCGGTCGAGCTCGGAGAAGCCCCCATCAGGGCGCGCCTGAGCACGGCGGAGGGTGACACGATCGTGTTCGCCTACCGCGCCACCATCGACGTCGAGACGCGCACCGGAGCGGACCTCCACATCGAGGGACCGTTTCGTGCTCTGGAGGTCCAGGGGCCGCTGGACTTCTCACTCACGGGCATCCTGGCGAGCCTGCTGGCCCCGTTGGCCGAGGCGGAGATCAGCGTGTTCACGCTCTCCACCTTCGACACCGACTGGGTGCTCGTCCCCGCCGCGCTGACCGGCGCGGCGACCAGTGCACTGACCGCGGCCGGGCACACCGTCAGCGCGGGTGCCGAGTACGAGGAGTCTCAATGAGCGTGACCGGCCCCGCCGGTTTCCGGGCCGCGGGAGTGCCCGCGGGAATCAAGGCCGGGGATGCCCGTGACCTGGCGCTGATCGTCAACGACGGGCCGCACGACAGCGCGGCGGGCGTGTTCACGACCAACAAGGTCCGCGCCGCCCCGGTGTTGTGGTCGCAGCAGGTCCTGCACGAACGCAGGCTTCGCGCCGTGGTGCTCAACTCCGGTGGAGCCAACGCCTGCACGGGGCCGGAAGGCTTCCAGGACACTCATGCCACGGCGGAGCGGGTCGGCGAGGCGCTGGGCATCGGCGCGATCGGCGTGGCGGTGTGCTCGACGGGGCTGATCGGTCAACGGTTGCCGATGGAGGCCGTTCTCCCCGGCGTGGACAAGGCGGCAGCGGCCCTGGAGGGGAGCGAGCAGGCGGCCACCGATGCCGCGACGGCGGTGTTGACCACCGACAGCCTCCCCAAGCAGGCACAGGCCACGCATCCCGACGGATGGTCGATCGGTGGTCTCGTCAAGGGCGCGGGGATGCTCGCGCCGAACCTCGCCACGATGCTCGGTGTCCTCACCACCGACGCCGTGATCGACGGGGACGCGCTCGACGCCGCCCTGCGCCGCGCGAGCCGGACCACCTTCGACCGGATCGACGTCGACGGCGGCACCTCCACCAACGACACCGTGCTGGTGCTGGCTTCCGGTGCTTCCGGGGTGTCGCCCTCCCACGAGGAGTTCGCCGAACTGCTCACCACCGTCAGCGGTGACCTCGTGCGCCGGCTCCAGCACGACGCCGAGGGCGCGACGAAGGCCGTCGACATCACGGTGCGGGGAGCGGTCAGCGAGGACGACGCGGTACGCATCGGCCGTGTCGTGGCCGAGGACAACCTGGTCTCCACGGCGCTGTTCGGCTCGGACCCGAACTGGGGCCGCATCGCGATGGCGCTGGGCAGGACACCGGCCGAGGTCGACGTCGGCAAGGCCGAGATCGCGGTCAACGGAGTCACCCTCTACGCCGGCGGTACGCCAGTGGCCGAGCGGGACTCGGTCGACCTCTCCGGGCGTGACGTCGAGATCCTGATCGACCTGCACCTCGGTGAGCACACGGCGACGATCCTGACCACCGACCTGTCCCACGACTACGTCGAAGAGAACAGCGCCTACTCGTCATGACCACGCATCCCCCCACCGACGACAGGATCGCCACCGCCGCCGAGAAAGCGGGTGTGCTGACCGAGGCCCTGCCGTGGCTCGAACGGTTCCACGGCGCCACGGTCGTGATCAAGTACGGCGGCAACGCGATGACCGACGACACCCTCAAGCGGGCCTTCGCCGAGGACATGGTGTTCCTGCGGCTGGCCGGGCTGCGCCCGGTCGTCGTGCACGGCGGTGGTCCCCAGATCACCACCATGCTCGACCGCCTGGGCATGGAGGGGGAGTTCCGCGGCGGACTGCGGGTGACCTCTCCCGATGTGATGGACGTCGTGCGCATGGTCCTGGTCGGCCAGGTCGGCCGCGAACTCGTCGGGCTGATCAACCAGCACGGTCCGCACGCGGTGGGGATGTCCGGTGAGGACGCGCACCTGTTCACGGCGGCACGCCGTGGCGCTGTGGTCGACGGCGAAGAAGTGGACGTGGGGCTGGTCGGTGACGTCGCCTCGGTGAATCCGGAGGCCGTCCTCGACCTGATCGGTGCGGGACGGATCCCGGTCGTTTCCACGGTGGCCCCGGACGCCGACGGAGTGGTGCACAACGTCAACGCCGACACGGCGGCCGGTGCCCTGGCGGTCGCGCTCGAAGCGGAGAAACTCGTGGTCCTCACCGACGTCGAGGGCCTCTACACAGACTGGCCCGACCGGAGTTCCCTGGTCCCGCGCCTGGACGCCGACCGGCTGGAACGGCTGCTGCCCGGGCTCGCCTCCGGCATGGTCCCGAAGATGGAGGCCTGCCTCCGGGCCGTCCGCGGTGGAGTCCCGCGGGCCCACGTGATCGACGGCAGGCTCGCCCACTCGGTCCTGCTCGAAGTCTTCACCAGTGCCGGTGTCGGCACGATGGTCACGCCCTCCGGCGCCGCGACCGAGGAAAGGAACGAGGACTGATGACGGAGCACGACGAGAGCCGGGCGACGCGGCGCTGGCAAACGTCCATGATGGACAACTACGGCACGCCGAACCTGACGCTGACCGAGGGATCGGGCTGCGAGGTCACCGACGACGCGGGAAACACCTACCTGGATCTGCTGGGGGGCATCGCGGTGAACTCCCTCGGCCACGCCCATCCGGCGGTGACCGAGGCGGTCTCCGAGCAGGTCACCCGTCTCGGGCACGTGTCGAACTTCTACGCCCACGAGCCCGGCCTGCGACTGGCCGAGGAGCTGCTGGACCTGGCGGGGGCCACGGGGCAGGGGCGCGTGCTGTTCTGCAACTCCGGAGGTGAGGCCAACGAGGCCGCCTTCAAGATCGCTCGACTGACCGGGCGCGGCAAGGTGGTCGCCACCGACGGTGGTTTCCACGGGCGCACGATGGGAGCTCTGGCTCTGACGGGCCAGCCGGGCAAGCAGGCTCCGTTCGAACCACTGCCAGCCGGGGTCACCCACGTGCCCTACGGCGACGTGGCGGCGCTGGAGCGCGAGGTCGACGACGACACGGCCGCGTTGTTCCTCGAACCCGTTCAGGGCGAGAACGGCATCGTCCCCGCCCCCGACGGGTACCTGCAGGCGGCCAGGGAGATCGCCACACGACGCGGCGCGCTGCTGGTCGTCGACGAGGTGCAGACCGGCGTCGGACGCACCGGCAGCTGGTTCGCCTTCCAGCGCAGCGGGATCCTGCCGGACGTGATCACGCTGGCCAAGGGGCTCGGCGGCGGCCTGCCGATCGGGGCGTGCCTCGGCATCGGCGAGGCGGGCACGCTGCTGGGCCCGGGCCAGCACGGCACCACCTTCGGTGGCAACCCGATCTCCTGCGCCGCGGCGCAGGCGGTGCTGCGCACGATCGCCTCGGAGGGGTTGCTCGACCACGTCGACGGCCTCGGCAAGGAGATCGCCGACGGCGTCCGCGGGCTGAACCACCCGCTGGTCTCCGAGGTGCGCGGGGCCGGACTGCTCATCGGGGTCCAGCTCGCGAGCCCGGTGGCCGCCCAGGTCACCGCGGCCGCCCGGCAGGCCGGTTACCTGATCAACCCGGTACAGCCGGACACCCTCCGGATCGCCCCTCCACTCATCCTGACTTCGCAGCAGGCCAGGCGGTTCCTGACCGACCTGCCCGAGCTGCTGTCTTCGGCCCACAGCGAGGTGATCGCGTAATGGTGCGCCATTTTCTGCGTGACGACGACCTGACTCCCGACGAACAGACCGAGATCCTCGACCTGGCCGAGAAGTTCAAGAAGGACCCACTCGGCTCGGAGGCACTGGCCGGGCCGAAGTCTGTGGCCGTCATCTTCGAGAAGAACTCGACCCGCACCCGGCTGTCCTTCGAGGTCGGAATCCGCCAGCTCGGCGGGCACCCGGTCGTCGTCGACAGCCGCATGATGCAGCTCGGCCGCGAGGAGACCATCGGGGACACGGGCAGGATGTTGTGCCGCTACGTCGACGTGGTCGTGTGGCGGACCTTCGGACAGGACCGGCTCGACTCGATGTCGTCGACCTCGACGGTCCCCGTCGTCAACGCGCTGACCGACGAGTTCCACCCCTGTCAGGTGCTCGCCGACCTGCAGACGGTGCGCGAACGGCACGGGAAGTTGGCCGGCCTGACGCTGACCTACCTGGGAGACGGTGCCAACAACATGGCCCACTCCCTGCTCATCGGCGGGGCCACGGCCGGAATGCACGTTCGCATCGGTGCCCCGGAGGGATTCTCGCCCGCACCGTGGGTGCTGGAAGCGGCCGGGAACCGGGCGAGCGAGACCGGCGGTTCGGTCGCGGTGCACCACCAGCCGCGGGCCGCGGTCGACGGCGCCGACGTGCTCGTCACCGACTCGTGGACCTCGATGGGCCAGGAGAACGACGGCAAGGACAGGGTGAGCCCGTTCCAGCCGTTCCAGCTCGACTCCGAGCTGCTGGCCGCGACCGGCACGTCCACGACCAGCGTGCTGCACTGCCTTCCCGCCCACCGTGGCTGGGAGATCACCGACGAGGTGCTGGACGGTCCGTCCAGCGCGGTGTTCGACGAAGCCGAGAACCGGTTGCACGCGCAGAAGGCCCTCCTCGCGTGGTTGGTGAAACGACGATGACGACGAGAGTCGCGCGCCAGGCCCGCATCGTCGAGCTCGTGTCCTCGAAGAACATCCGCAGCCAAACGGAGCTGGCGAAGCTGTTGTCCGACGAGGGCATCGAGAGCACTCAGGCGACCCTGTCCCGAGACCTCGACGAGCTGGGCGCAGTGAAACTGCGAGGTGCCGACGGTGGCGCGGCCGTCTACGTCATTCCCGAGGACGGCGTCCCCGTGCCGGGTGTGCAGGGCGGCACCTCGCGACTGAGCCGACTGCTGAGTGAACTGCTGGTCAGCGCCGACGGGTCCGGGAACACCACCGTGCTGCGGACACCGCCGGGAGCGGCCCAGTTCCTGGCGAGCGCCATCGACCGCTCGGCGCTGCCGGAGGCGGTCGGGTCCATCGCCGGTGACGACACCGTGATGGTCCTGGCCCGTGAGCCGCTGACCGGCCGGGGCCTGGCGGAGCAGTTCACCGCGATGGCTTCCGGTGAGTCCCGGGAGTTACCCCACGACTCCGATGGGGCCCACTCAATTTTCCGACAAGACTTCAAGGAGCAAGATCATGAGTGAACGGGTCGTACTGGCCTACTCCGGTGGCCTGGACACCTCCGTGGCCATCGGTTGGATCGCCGAGGAAACCGGCGCCGAGGTCATCGCAGTGGCGGTGGACGTCGGCCAGGGCGGCGAAGACCTGGACACCGTGCGCAAGCGGGCACTGGAGTGCGGCGCGGTGGAAGCCGTCGTCGCCGACGCGCGCGAGGAGTACGCCTCCCAGTACTGCCTTCCCGCCCTGCAGGCGAACGCGTTGTACATGGACCGCTACCCGCTGGTCTCCGCGCTGTCGCGGCCGCTGATCGCCAAGCACCTCACCGACGCGGCGAAGGAGCACGGCGCCACCACCGTGTCGCACGGTTGCACCGGCAAGGGCAACGACCAGGTGCGTTTCGAGGTCGGCATCGGTGCGCTGGACCCGGAACTCAAGGTCATGGCACCGGTCCGGGACTTCGCCTGGACCAGGGAGAAGGCCATCTCCTGGGCCGAGGGCCGCGGGCTGCCGATCGACGTGAACAAGAAGTCGCCCTACTCGATCGACCAGAACGTCTGGGGTCGGGCGGTGGAGACCGGCTTCCTGG
Source organism: Halosaccharopolyspora lacisalsi (assembly GCF_014137975.1). Classification (GTDB taxonomy): domain Bacteria; phylum Actinomycetota; class Actinomycetes; order Mycobacteriales; family Pseudonocardiaceae; genus Halosaccharopolyspora; species Halosaccharopolyspora lacisalsi. The sequence goes on from NZ_JACGWZ010000004.1 coordinate 525,410, forward strand.
AGGACATCTGGAACGCCCCGGTCGAGGACGTCTACTCCTACACGGCCGATCCCGCCGTGCCCCGTGACGCCGACGAACTGGTCATCACCTTCGACAAGGGCGTTCCGGTGGCCATCGACGGCGAGACCGTGACGATGCTCCAGGCCATCGAGCAGCTCAACCGGCGTGCGGGCGCCCAGGGGGTCGGCCGGTTGGACATGGTCGAGGACCGGCTGGTCGGCATCAAGAGCCGTGAGATCTACGAGGCCCCCGGAGCGCTGGCGCTGATCAACGCCCACCAGGAGCTGGAGGACGTGACCCTGGAGCGCGACCTGGCGCGGTTCAAGCGCACGGTCGGCCAGCGCTGGGGCGAACTGGTCTACGACGGCCTGTGGTTCTCCCCGCTCAAGAAGTCCCTCGACGCGTTCGTCGCCGATTCCCAGCAGCACGTCAGCGGTGACATCCGGATGACGCTGCAGGGGGGCCGGGCCGTGGTGACCGGAAGGCACAGCGAGCAGTCGCTGTACGACTTCAACCTCGCCACCTACGACGAGGGCGACACCTTCGACCAGGGCATGGCCAAGGGATTCGTGCAGTTGTGGGGCCTTCCCAGCAAGATCGCCGCCAAGCGCGAGCAGCGCGGCTGAGCCCACGGGGTGGGCGGTTCTCGTCAGAACCGCCCACCCCGCTCGACAGTGTCAGCAGAACCACACGAGCGAAGGAATCCCGTGACGCAGCGCGACGGTCACTCCGGCGAACCGACCAAGCTCTGGGGCGGCCGATTCGCCTCCGGCCCCTCCGAGGCGATGGCCGCACTGAGCCTGTCCACCCACTTCGACTGGCGGCTGGCCCCCTACGACATCGCGGCCTCCCGCGCGCACGCCCGTGTGCTGCACCGTGCCGGGCTGCTCACCGAAACCGAGCTCGAGCGGATGCTGGAGGGGTTGGAAACCCTCCACGACGACGTCGAGTCCGGGGAATTCCAGCCCGTGATCGACGACGAGGACGTGCACACCGCGCTGGAACGCGGACTGCTGGAGCGAGCGGGCACCGAGCTCGGTGGCAAGCTGCGAGCCGGAAGGTCCCGCAACGACCAGGTCGCGACGCAGATGCGGATGTGGCTGCGTGACGCCACCCGGCGTGTCGTC
>NZ_JACGWZ010000005.1 GCF_014137975.1 Halosaccharopolyspora lacisalsi
TGGGTTCCGGGATCGCGGTGACCAACGTCGGCAACGCGGCCCCGGAGGTCGTCGAGCCGGTGCATCGGCAGGCGGACGCGTTCACCCACACCTGCTTCATGGTCACCCCGTACGAGAACTACCTCGAGGTCTGCGAGGAGCTCGCCGGGCTGACGCCCGGCGAGCACGCCAAGCGCACCGCGTTGTTCAACTCCGGCGCCGAAGCGGTGGAGAACGCCGTCAAGATCGCCCGTCGGGCCACCGGACGCCAGTCGGTCGTGGCCTTCGACCACGCCTACCACGGCCGCACGAACCTGACCATGGCCCTGACGGCGAAGTCCAAGCCGTACAAGCACGGCTTCGGCCCGTTCGCCCCCGAGGTCTACCGTGCTCCCATGTCGTACCCGGCGCGCGACGGGCGCGACGGGGCCGAGAGCGCGCGGGAGGCCCTCGAGCGGATCGACAAGCAGCTCGGCGCCGACACCGTCGCGGCCGTGCTGATCGAACCGGTGCAGGGCGAGGGTGGCTTCATCGAGCCCGCCCCCGGTTTCCTGCCCGAGCTCGCGGCGTGGTGCGCCGACAACGGCGTCCTGCTGATCGCCGACGAGATCCAGACCGGGTTCTGCCGCACCGGAGCCTGGTTCGCCTGCGACCACGAGGGCGTCGTGCCCGACCTCATCACCACGGCCAAGGGCATCGCGGGCGGTCTGCCGCTTGCGGCGGTCACCGGACGTGCCGAGGTGATGGACGCGATTCCGCCGGGCAGCCTCGGTGGCACCTACGGCGGTAACCCGCTGGCCTGCGCCGCCGCGCTCGGTGCGATCCGCGCGATGCGCGAACAGGACCTCGCCGCCGCCGCGTGCGGCATCGAGAACCTGGTGCTGCCGCGGTTGCGCGCGTTCGCGGCGGACTCGGGCCGGGTCCTGGAGGTGCGGGGGCGCGGCGCGATGCTCGCCATCGAGTTCGTCCGCCCCGGCGGTACCGAGCCGGACCCGGAACTGACCGCGGCGATCGCCAAGACCTGTCACGCGCGGGGAGTCGTGGTGCTGACCTGCGGCACCTACGGCAACGTGATTCGCCTGCTGCCGCCCCTGGTCATCGGGCACGACCTGCTCGGCGAGGGAATCGGCGTGCTCGAGGAGGCCATCGCCGAACGCACCCGCTGACCCTTCGAACTCGGGCCGCGAGTACCTGGCCGGGAGTGCTCGCGGCCCGGTTCGCTCCCGGCCGCTCCCGGCGCCGCGGCGGGCGAACGGCGCATCGCCGGGCGCCGTCCGGCCCGGAGCCGCTCCGTCGGGGGTCAGCTCTGCCGGAGGGCGCGCAGGGCGAGGTAGAGGTCGACGCGGTCGGAGGTGCGGGACAGGCTGCGCTCGGTCAGCTCCTCGACCCGGCTCATCCGGTGCCGGAGGGTGTTGATGTGCACGTGCAGCCGCTGTGCGGCCTCCTGCCACCGGCCTCCCGCGTCGAGGAAGACGGTCAGTGACGGCAACAGGTCGCCGCCGCGGCGCTCGTCGTGGTCGAGCACCGGCCCCAGCAACGTCTTCGACGTCGCCGCCAGCAGCTCCGGGTCCTGCACCGACAGCAGCAGCGTCGGACTGCTGAGCTGCTCGTGCGTCATCCACCCGCCGCCGGGCCGCGACGACATGGCCTCGGCCGCGTGTCCCGCCTGGAGCAGGCTCACCCGCAGCTCCGCAGCGGTTCCCGGTTTCCCGACACCGACGTGGACGATCTGTCCGGAGTTGTTGAGCGCGTCGTGGATCCGGCGCGCGAGATCGGCTTCGGTGCCGCGGATCCGCGCGAACGCGACCACCTCGCCGTCGCGCTGCACCGCGACGCCGTCGGTTGCCAGCAGATCTCCCAGGCGCGCCGAGTCGACGTCCGGGTTGGCGCTGCGCAGGACGACGGCCGCGAGCGGGCCGTCCGGCGGCATCCCCAGGGAGTGCAGCCGGGTGCGGACGGTGTCGATCGCGACCGTTCCACCGTGGACCCATTCGAAGAGTTCCCACGCGTAGCGGAGCTCGGTGGCCCGGACGGCGCGGGTGCGTTCGATCTCCAGCGCGATGAACGGCATCGCCTGCACGACGGCCGCGTGCTGTTCGACGTCCAGCTCTTCCAGCGGTCGCGGCAGCAGGAGTTCGGCGTCGGCGAGCCCCTCGCCGACCAGGGGCAGCGGATGGTTCGGCTCCGGCGCATCGCCTTCGACGAGCCCCGCGCCGTCACGCACCGCCACCGGCAGCCCGAGCTGGCCGGACAGCGTGCGCAGGACCGTCTCGACGCCCCGACGCATGCGCAGCGCCGCGACGATCGCGTCGTGCTGGCCGAGGTGGCGCCGCAGCGGACGTTCCCACTCCGCGCGCTTGGTGCTGACGAACGCCTCGACGATCTGCAGGAACGCGATGTCGACCGGCACGACGAAGCAGGTCAGCCCCTGTTCGCGGGCGGCATCGATGAACTCCTCGGGCACCTCGGTCTCGGGGGGCACGAGTCCGAATCCGACGGCCGCGACGTCGGCGTCGGCCAGGTCGGCGACGAAGGCTTCGGCGGTGATCCCGGCCGACCGCCACACCCCGGCGGTGAGCACCACCTCGCCGCCGCGCAGGAACCGTCCCGGGGCCCGCACCTCGATGGTGTGCACCCACCGGATCGGCCGGTCCACTTTGCCGCGCACCCGCACCTGCAAGGCAAGCTCGGGGTCGCGGAGAAGATCGTCGACTGTCACCGCGAACCTCCGTCATTCGGCTGGCCGGTCCAGCACCTGCAGCGCCAGCCACAGCTCCGCCCGCACCCCGGGCTGGTCGAGGCCGCGCCCGAGCAGTGCCTCGACCTTGCCCATGCGGTTGCGCAACGTGTGGCGGTGGACGCCGAGCCGACTCGCGGCCGGGTCCCACTGGCCGTGCTGGGTGAGCCATTCTTGCAATGAGCGTCGCAGTACATCATGCCCGCGCAGCGGCGCGAGCATCGATTCGGAGAAGGCCCGCGCCTCGTCCTCCGGCACGAGCCGCAGCAGCCCGCCTCCGGCGAGCTCGCCGAACCGGACGACGCCGCCGTGCCGCCGTGTCGCACCGGCGGCCTGCCGCGCTTGGCGGAGCCCTTCGGCCACCTCGTTCAGCGCGCACGGTTCGGAGATCCCGATGCGCAGTTCCAAGCTGGTCAGCCACCCCACGTCGTCCTCGGCGGCGAGGGCGACGACGGCGCCGTCGTGCTCGGCCAAGAACATCGGTGCGCTGGGCTTCTCGGTCTCCAGCCACTGCAGGAGGTCGTCCGGATCGCGCTGGCCGTGCAGCACCAGCACCCGCATCGGCTCGGCGGGCAGCTCGGCGTGCAGGTCGCCGGGGGCATCGCGGAGGGATTCACCGTGCACCAGGAGCCAGAAGAACCCGGCTCGGAGCCTGCGCCGCGCGGACCTGAGCACGTCGCCCTGCTCCAGGGCGAGTGTGAGCAGCGAGGCCGCGGAGTTGATCACGTGGTGGTCGGTCGTGGCGAACGGGCCCTCGCGGCTCACGGCGAGGAATCCGCGAACTCGGCTGCCCAGCACCTGCAGGCTGACTTCCCGCGACCCCACCGAAATCCCCGACGCGGCGAGACCCTGCTTCGCCCGCAGCCGATCGACTTCGGCGATCAGGGACTCCCGGCACGCGGCGGCCGAGGCGGGAGCCGCGTGCAGCAGCGTGCCCGCCGGGTCCAGCAGCAGCACCCAGGCGTCCAGCAGCGTGGCCAGCTTGCGTACCAGCGCCGCCACGCCGTTGGACGTGCCCGCCGCCTGCGCCAGTTCGTGCTGCGCCCGGCTCGTCCGGCGCAGCCCCGCGTACTCCTCGGCGGCGATCGCCCGCGACACCGCTTTGCTGAGCGCGATGAACGGGATTTCCCGCGGCACCTCCAGCAGCGGCAGTCCGGCCCGATCGGCGGCCGCGGCCAGCGCTTCCGGAACCGCGCCGTGGCTCAAGCCGATCCCGAAGCCGAGCCCGGCCACGCCCGTTGCGGTCAGTCGGTCCACGAACTCCGCGCATTCCTCGGGGCGCAGCGCCAGTCCTGTGGTAAGCAGCAGCTCGCCGCCGGCGAGGAACGGCGTGGGATCGGTCAACTCGCTGACGTGCACCCACGACACCGGGCGTTCGAGCGCCTCGGCGTCGGCGTGAGCGGTGAGCCGCAGCTCGGGATCTGCGAGCAGCGCGCGCAGCGTCACGGACATGTGCCACCTCCCTGACACTGTGTCGAATCGAAGTGGCCCGAGTTAACCAGATCGTCCACTGTTCGTTCCCCTCGCCTCCGGCCACGCTGTGCTCGTGACGACGTGACCAGGAGGGCCGCGCGACCACGGCGGTGACGCCGGTCTTCGGCACCGAAGAGCCCGGTGGCGTGCTCCGCGACGTCGAAGGCGAATCGCCGGGTTCGGTCCGTTTCCGGGACACCCGGCGTCGGCACCGAGTCCGGTTGACCGACTGCTTCACCCGCGCCGGCGGGCCCGCCGAGATCTGTGGTTGGTGCCGGTTCCGGCGATATGGCACCACTTCCGTTGGTCGTCTTTCTTCGGCGTGTGCGACCTCTCAGCTCGCTTCCGCGACCGCACTGGGTGCGGGAGTTCCGTCATCGGAATCCGCTGTGTGCTCAAAATACCGAAAGCATTAAGAGGTCATCGGCTGATCGATGCCTCCGGAATGTCGGCCGCAAGAGTTGCTCCACCGAGAGTGAGCGGCGTTTTCGATTTCCAGTCCTTCGGCTGAAGCAAAGGTTCGAGGGCGTCCCCGACTGTCGGGAGCGCGAGTCTTCGCGGTCCTGTTGTTCTGCGGTCGCTACGTGCCGCTCCGGGGTGGGGGAGGCGCGTCGCACTGCCCGCCGCTCCCTCTCGTCGAAGTGCCCGCGTGACCGAGTCATCGATGTGCGTCCGGTCGGAGGAGGAACATGCGGAGCTCGCGACCGGACCGTCGGGTATAGGTCTCGTACGGCGGCCAGGTATCCAGTACGAGAGGCCAGCGTCCGTCCCGCTCACGGCCGGTCAGCAGGCTCGCGTGCACCGGGATGGTGATGCCGTCGAGGGTGACTGTGGCACGCGGCTCGCACAGCAGGTCGTACGACCACTGCGGGTGCTTCGGGCGGCCACCGTGCGACCCGAGCACGAGGTGACCGTCCTCGTCTTCGGTGTGGATGAGTGGGACTGCGCGGTGCAGGCCGCTGCGGGCGCCACGAACGCCGAGCAGCAGCAGGGGGACGCCCAGCGCGCCGGTAATGCTGCGTCGTCCCCTGCTACGGATCAGGAGGGTTCGCTCCACGGGGGCGAGTCGCAGCGCCAGCTCGCCCGCCCAGTTGTGATGGCTCAGCTGCTGCGTCAATCGTGTCAGTGTTCGCATCCGTGGTCCCCCGATCGGTGGTCGGAATTCCTGCACGTGTTCACGACTTCTGGTGTCGAGCGGATATCCGATCGGCATGGCTTGTTGTTTCTCGATGTTCGCACCCCTCGGTTGGAGGTATTCGATTAGTTACGTAGATCATTACGATCTTCAGTATGCCTGAGAGCGGAACCAGTGACTTTCGACCGCAGTACGAGCCGATCGCGATCGTGGGCATCGGGTGTCGGTTCGCCGGTGGCGTGGACTCGCCGGAAGCGTTGTGGGAAGTCCTCAGCGAGGGTCGTGACGTGGTCACCGAAGTGCCCCCGGATCGCTGGAGCGTCGATGAGTCCTACGACCCGGAACCGGGTGTTCCCGGGAAAACGGTGTCGAAGTGGGGCGGTTTCCTCGACGACGTCGGTGGCTTCGATCCGGAGTTCTTCGGCGTTTCCGCGCGTGAGGCGGAAGCCATGGACCCGCAGCACCGCCTGTTGCTGGAAACGGCGTGGGAGGCCTTGGAGAACGCGGGGGTCCGACCGCGAGATCTGGGTGGTTCCCCGACCGGGTTGTTCATGGGGCTCTCCGGGCAGGACTACATGATGCGCACGCCGCACTCGGAGCTGTTCACCAATCCGTACGCGATGACGGGAAACGCGCGGAGCATGGCCGCGGGGCGCATCTCGTACCTGCTGGGGTTGCGCGGCCCGAGCGTGGTGCTGGACTCCGCGTGCTCGTCCGGTCTGGTCGCGACTCACCTCGCCGTGCAGAGCCTGCAGACCGGGGATGCCGGCCTCGCGCTCTCAGGCGGGGTCAACCTGATCTTCGGAGCCGATACGACGATCGCCTTCTCCAGCTGGGGCATGCTGTCGCCCGCCGGGCGGTGCCGCGCGTTCGACGCCGATGCGAGCGGCTTCGTCCGTGCCGAGGCATGCGGCGTACTCGCGCTCAAGCGGCTGGCCGATGCCGAACGCGAGCACGACCGAGTGCTCGCCGTGCTGCGGGGATCCGGCGTGAACCAGGACGGACGATCCAACGGAATCACCGCTCCCTCCGGCGAGGCGCAGCGGGAGTTGCAGCAGCAGGTGATCGCACGTGCCGGGATCGATCCGTCCCGGGTGGGCTTGGTCGAGGCGCACGGAACCGGTACTCCGGTAGGCGATCCCATCGAGTTCACCGCCCTGGCGGACAGCTACGGACGCGGTGCGCAGCCGTGCGCGCTCGGGTCGGTGAAGACGAACATCGGCCACGCGGAGACGGCGTCCGGCATGGCGGGGATGATCAAGGCGATCATGGCGTTGCGCCACGGTGAGGTCCCGGCCAACCTGCACTTCAACGCGTGGAACCCGGAAATCGACCACGAGGGAAGCCGGCTGTTCGTTCCGACGTCGACCGAACCGTGGCCGGCGGCCGGCGGCGCTCGGCTCGCCGCGGTCTCGTCGTACGGGTTCTCCGGGACCAATGCGCACGTGCTGATCGAGCAGGCGCCCGAGCACGATCCTCGGACCGGGGAGGAAGCGTGTGACGGGCGACCCGTGCTGGTCCCGATCTCGGCGAGCTCGCCCGGCGCGCTGTCGTGCATGGCGCGGCAGTCGTCGAGGACAGCGTGGTCTCGCAGCTCGACGAGGACGGCGCGAACCGGGTATGGCTCCCGAAAGCGCTGGGCGCCTGGCACCTGCACGAGGCACTCGGCTACGACGGATACGAGGACGAGATCGACTGGCTCCTGCTGTTCTCCTCGGCCGCCGCTCTGATCGGCAATCCCGGACAGGGCGCGTACGCCGCCGCCAACGGGTTCCTGGACGGACTCGCCACGGCGCGGCGGGCTCAAGGACTCGCGGCGACCAGCGTGTCCTGGGGCGCCTGGGCCGAGCACGGCCGCGGTGCGGTGATGGCCGAGCGAGGGTTCGCGATGATCGAACCGGACGAGGGGATCGCGGCGTGCGACCGCCTGCTGCGGTACGCGCGGACCCGCACCGGCTACCTGCCCATCACCGACGCGAGCTGGCTCGACGCGGTGGGGGAGCGGGCACGTACGTCCACGTTCTTCGCTCCCCCAGGTGGCGCAGTCGGCCGGTGACGCCGACGAGACGGGTGCCGACCTCGAGCTGCTCGAGCGCCTCTCCGACGCGGACGCACCGACCAGGCTGAGTTCGCTGACCGGGTTCGTCATCGAGCAGGCGGCGGCGATCCTGCGGGTGGACCCCGCGGGAGTCGATCCCGGACGATCGCTGCTCGACTACGGCCTGGACTCGTTGATGGGGCTGGAACTGCGTACTCGCATCGACAAGGCACTTCGCGTGCGCGTCCCGACCAAGCAGTTGTGGGCACACCCCGATCCGGAATCCCTCGCCGGCTGTCTCGCCGAAAAGCTCGGCGGGTCCGCCGACAGTTAGACGAGTACCGCGGAAAGGAGCCGATCACATGTCGAAACGCCTTCCCCGGGGGACATGGGACGTCGTCGTTGTCGGTGCGGGTCCGGCAGGAGCTGCTGCGGCGCGCGTCGCCGCTGAGCACGGATGCACCGTGCTCTTGGTGGAGCGGGACGGGATCCCGCGCTACAAGACGTGCGGTGGCGGGTTGGTGGGCGGTTCGCCGGCGTCCTTGCCGGAGGGTGCGAAGGTCGAGATTCACGATGAGGTGCAGCGCGTCACGCTGTCCATGAACGGACGGTGGGAACGGACTCTGCCCTCTCGGCCACCGTGGGCGAAGATGGTCTTTCGGAGCGAGTTCGACGCGGCGTTGGTCGAAGAGGCCGCGCGAGCGGGGGTGTCGGTCCGGGACCAGTGCGCCGTCAAGGGCGTGGAGTCCACTGAGGACGAAGTGCGATTGCGGGTCGGCAGTGGTGAGTACCTGCGGGCCAGGGCGGTCGTGGGTGCGGATGGCAGCGCCAGCCGCATCGCGAAGTTCGTGGATGTGCGGTGCCGGCAAGTGGATCTGGCCCTCGAGGTCGAGGTTCCCGTCGGCAGTAGGCTGTCGAAATCCTGGAGCGGGCGTGCGCTCATGGAGTGGGGTCCCTTCCCGGACTCGTTCGGGTGGGTGTTCCCCAAGGGCGACGTATGCACGGTGGGCGTGGTCGGTAGCCGGGGATCGCCGGACGCGACGCGCCGATACATGCGGGATTTTCTCGAGCGCCAGGAGGTGGCGGGCATTGAGCCCATTCACGATTCGGGACACCTGACACGGTGCAGAGCAGCGGATTCACCGCTTTCTCGGGGTCGCGTCCTGGTCGCGGGTGACGCGGCGGGACTGGTGGATCCGTGGCTGCGGGAGGGGATCTCCTTCGCGTTGCGCTCCGGTGCCTTGGCGGGTCGGGCAGGGGCGTCGATCGCGGGTTCCGAACGCGGCGCGGACGTCCACTCCGAGGAACGGCGGTACGGCCGGGCGGTGGAACTGGGTAACGAGATGACCTCGAGCGAGCAGGTTTCGAGGATCTTCGCCCGGCATCCCGCGCTCGTCCACACGGCTCTCACGCGAGTTCCGCTGGTGTGGAGTCGGGTGGACGACTACCTCACCGGTCGGGCGACGATTCCGGAGGTGCTGAGCTCTCGACTCGTTCGCCCCGTGGTATCCGCGCTGGCCGCGCTGAGCTAGGCCGCGAGTACGAACACTGCTGTGCCGGTTATCGGCTCGGGGCCGACGCGTTGGTGGGCGCTCCGGTGCCGGGCAGGTGGGTGTACCAGTCGGCGATGGCGCGGCCGATGTCGTCGGGGAGTCCTCCTGGAGGAAGTGGTTGCCCGGCACGGTGACTTCGCGCTGGTCGGTCCAGGTGCGGACCCGTTCCCGCTGGGGTCCGGTGAGGATGGCGCCGGGGTCGGCGTTGACGAGGAGTCTGGGCACCGCGCTGGTCGTCAGCCAGTCGCCGTAGGACTCGACGATGCCGACCACGTCGGCGGGTTCGCCGTCGATGGGAACCTCGCGCGGCCAGGTCAGGGTGGGACGACGGTCCTCGACCGGCGTGCTGAAGGGAGATGACGTCGCGCCACGACCGCGACGAGCTCGGGTTGCCGTGCAGGAACGCGATGGCCCACGTCGACGTAGGTCATCGCGCGCCCCGGCGCCTCGACGAACTTCCTCTCGAACGGCATCAGCGACGTTCCCGGTCCTTTCCCGAAGTCGTGCCGCCACGCATGGCGCGACCGGCTCGGTCCTGCCGTGCACCGGATTCACACCGCGGTCGGAGGCCCCGACCTCAGTGGCCCCGCACCACGCGGGTGCGGTGGCTTCGTGGGATGGTTGAATAGTCAACGACTTAGGATGGCGCCGACGGAACCGGCGCGTGTGCTGCTGCCTCGCCGAGGAGTTTCCACATGGCATCGTTGCCGACACGCACGCCGCAGGCTCACCTCCACCCGCTGTTGCGGCGGGATCGCGGCCTGGTGGTCCCGGCCCACCCGGATGGGGACCTCCAGCAGTTGCGCCGGGTGTGGCAGCACCTGCGGACCCGGACCGATCATCGGCCGCGGGGGGAGCGCTGATCCCGCGATCCCGCCCGGCTCCCTCGGACTCCCCCGGCGGGCGGGAGGGGGCGGGATGGCCGAGTGAACCGACCGAACTGCTGCGGTGGTACGGACAGTTGGCCGCCGAACTGGAGGAGACCACCGAACCTGCGCGGCAGGCCGACCTGCGCCGATGGCTCGACGAGCTGGACGCACGGCTGGACCTGACCGGCCCGGCCCGGACGGAAGACCCCCTCTCGTGAGGACGCCGGTGAGGTGGACGTCGGGTGAGGCGTACCGGTGTGTCCGGGAGCCCGCTACCGCCCGGTCGCAGCAACGCCGGTGCGGCGGCCACTCTCAGCAGCACATGATCCCCGGGTGAGACGCCACCGCGGGTCCGGCCGCCCGGGCCCGCGGTGAGCGGTTCCCGCTGATTCCAGGGGCGGGGAACACCGTGCCGCGGACACCGGGAGTTCGTGTTCACTTCGAGGCCGGGGCGCAGGCGATCCCGTATTCGTTGATCTTGCGGTAGATCGTCGCTCGCGATATTCCGAGGCTGCGTGCTGCCTGCGCGCGATTGTGCCCGGACTCCGCGAGAGCGTTGACGATGGCGTCGCGCTCCATCGATTCGAGAGGCGTGAGAATTCTGCGGTTGTGACTGTGGCACTCCGGGGGCAGGTCGTCGAGTTCGATGACTTCCGCTCTGCTCCTCCTGACCGCCGACTGGATGGTGCGCTGCAGGTCGGTGACGTTGCCGGCCCAGCTCCTCCGCAGCAGTGTCCGCATCGCCGCCGAGGAGAACCGCACGTCGGAACGCTTGGTGATTCGTCGCAGCATCAGGGGCGCGATTTCCTCGATGTCCTCGAGGTGGTGACGCAGTGGTGGCACCTCCACGGACCGGGGAAAAGCGGTGAGGAGCTCGTCGAGCTCCGGGAGGTCCCCCAAGTCCCTGTTCAGGGTCGCCGCGATCCACGTGCTCGGGTTGTCGCCGGCGTGCTCGCGCAATGTGGTGTTCAGTCGCTTCAGCACCTGCGGACCGAGCTGGTCGAGATGGCGGAGAACGATGGTGCCCGCGCCGACGGCGAGCTCGTGACGCACGTCTTGTACCCAGTTCCGGTCCGGGGCGGAATCGGCCGCGTCGAATACGCGTAGACGTGTCTCGGGGGCGCGGTGGAGGTGGACGGACTGGATCAACGCGAGTTTGCCGACGCCGGCCTCTCCTTCCAGGACGGTCCAGTTGCCTTCGAGGAAGTCGCGGTCCAGCTTGCGGCAAGCCTGTTTCCAGAGCGCTCCGGAACCTGCTATTCCGGGCAGGCTCGGGGCGTCGCGGAGCTCCGGTACGTCGAACCGCTGGGGGGAGTCGACGAGTTGGACCCGGGCGAGCGTGCCCGCGTACCTGTTTCCGTGGTGCACCTGTTTGAAGTGGACGCGGCAGTACGTGCCACTGGGGAGGGCGAGTTCGGCGGACAGGCGCTTGGCGGGCGTGTCGAGCTCCTCGCGGAGGTACTCGCTCACGGCGGTCTGGTCCTGCGAGCTGAGCAGCTGCCGGGCCTTGTCGTTGAGCATGAAGACGCTCCCGTTGAACGCGAGAACGGGATCGAGACAGCGGCGCGAGGTCTGCAGGTACTCGTTCAGCAGAGTCGTCTCCCGTCCTCGCACGTGAGCGAACAGGGTCGCTTCGATGCTCTGAGCGGCGCTGTTCGCCATCGCCATCAGCAGCGGGTTGGCGTGCTCCGCCCAGCAGGTGATGTCCAGCAGGCCTTCCACCTGCCGCGTCGTCGGATTGCGCAGCGGTACTCCGGCACAGGCGAGGTCGCCGAGGGGCTCGGTGTAGTGCTCTCGCTGGTAGACGTACGTGGCCTGCCCGGACTCCAGGGCCGTTCCTATTCCGTTGGTGCCGACGAACTGCTCGGCGTAGCTGAACCCCGGGGCCAGGGAGACCTCGTCGAGGTAGTGCTCGAGACCGCGGCTGCCGGTGCGCCGAGCGAGGACGTAACCCTCGGGGTTGGTCAGCACGACGCTGACCGGTTGGTCGCTGAGCTGCTCTCGTAGCTGGTCGAGCACCGCTGTCGAGGCGTGCACGAGACGCCCGTCGGTGTCGAGGTCCCCGTGGTACGGCGCTGCCAGCTGATCTCCTGTGACGTTCCACTGCGCCGACCGCTGCCACGAGGCCGCGATGGTGCGCCTGATCGCGTCGGGGACGCGGTCACCGGTGAGGAAGTTTTCGCGCGCGAGCGCCAACTCGGTCTCGGGCGTGGTGGGTGCGCCTTGCTGCTGTGGGATTTCGTGGCGGGATCGGCGGGTCATGATCGGGCCTCCTCGGGACGGCCGCTCGGCAGGAGCCTGTCGTCCGTTCGGCTATCAGCATGACACCGACACGCAAGTCGCCCTCCGAGCGTCTCATATTGAGATGAACACCGGGGCTTCACTGGTGTGTGATTTGAACCATCCCGGAACCGCGACGATCCAGCCGGGGCCACGTCACGTGCAGGAGGCAGAGCGTGAGCCGACAGAGTCTGAGCAAAGCTCACCAGAAGATCACGGAGCTGTCGTGGGAGCCGTCCTTCGCCACGCCGGCGCAGCGGTTCGGTACCGACTACACGTTCGACAAGTCGCCGAAGAAGGACCCGCTCAAGCAGATCATGCGCTCCTACTTCCCGATGGAGGAGGAGAAGGACGACCGCGTCTACGGTGCGATGGACGGTGCCATCCGCGGCAACATGTTCCGGCAGGTCCAGGAGCGCTGGATGGAGTGGCAGAAGCTGTTCCTGTCGATCATCCCGTTCCCGGAGATCTCGGCGGCGCGGGCGATGCCGATGGCCATCGACGCGGTGCCGAACCCGCAGATCCACAACGGACTCGCGGTGCAGATGATCGACGAGGTCCGGCACTCGACGATCCAGATGAACCTCAAGCGCCTGTACATGAACCACTACGTCGATCCGGCCGGATTCGACATGAGCGAGCAGGCGTGGGCGAACAGCTACTCGGGCACGATCGGTCGTCAGTTCGGCGAGAGCTTCATCACCGGTGACGCGATCACCGCGGCGAACGTCTACCTGACGGTGATCGCCGAGACCGCGTTCACGAACACCCTGTTCGTGGCCATGCCGGGGGAGGCGGCGGCCAACGGGGACTACCTGCTGCCGACGGTGTTCCACTCGGTGCAGTCCGACGAGTCGCGGCACATCAGCAACGGTTATTCGATCCTGCTGATGGCGCTGGCCGACGAGGACAACCGCGTGCTGCTCGAGCGCGACCTGCGGCACGCGTGGTGGAACAACCACTGCGTGGTCGACGCGGCGATCGGCACGTTCATCGAGTACGGAACGAAGGACCGCCGCAAGGACCGCGACAGCTACGCCGAGATGTGGCGGCGGTGGATCTACGACGACTACTACCGCAGCTACCTCCTCCCCCTGGAGAAGTACGGGTTGGAGATCCCGCACGACCTCGTCGAGGAGTCCTGGAACCGGATCGTCAACAAGTTCTACGTGCACCGGGTCGCGCAGTTCTTCGCCACCGGTTGGCCGGTGAACTTCTGGCGCATCGATCCGATGACCGACGAGGACTTCGAGTGGTTCGAGGAGAAGTACCCGGGCTGGTACAACCAGTTCGGCAGGTGGTGGGAGGCCTACAACCGGCTGCGCTACCCGGGGCGCAACAAGCCCATCGCCTTCGAGGACGTGGGCTACGAGTACCCGCACCGGTGCTGGTCGTGCATGGTGCCGTGCCTGATCCGCGAGGACATGGTCGTGGACAAGGTCGACGGGCAGTGGAAGACCTACTGCTCGGAGACCTGCCACTGGACCGACGCGGTCGCCTTCCGGCCCACCTACCAGGGTCGCGAGACGCCGAACATGGGGAGGCTGACCGGAACGCGGGAGTGGGAGTCCCTGTATCACAACTGGGACCTCGCCGATGTGCTCAAGGACCTCCAGTACGTCCGGGACGACGGCAGGACCCTGATCCCGCAGCCGCACCTCGACCTCGACGACGGGAAGAAGCTCTGGACTCTCGACGACATCAGGGGCATCCCGTTCGCCAGTCCGAACATCGCGCTCAACGAGATGTCCGACGAGGAGCGCGAGCAGCACGTCGCGGCCTACCGGGCCAACCCCAACGTGACCGCGTGATCGACGCACGAGCGCGGCCGGCGGCGCCGCGGGGGTGAGGCGGGCAGGAGCCCGCGTGGCCCCGGATGAGTCATCCGGGGCCGCACCCCCCGGCCGGGTCGACGCACGTCCGCGTGCCGAAAGGGAGTGAGATCGTGAGTGAGACTCACCGTGTGCGCTTCGATCCCGTCGACATCGAGATCGAGGCGAACGAGGACGAGACCGTGCTCGACGCCGCGTTCCGGCAGGGCGTGATGCCGCTGCACGGCTGCAAGGAGGGGCAGTGCTCGTCCTGCAAGTCGTTCCTGCTCGACGGCGACCTGCAGATGGACCGCTACTCGACCTTCGCGCTCGCCGACTACGAGAGCGACGAGGGGTACGTGCTGCTGTGCCGGGCGCACGCCTACAGCGACCTGGACATCGAGCTGATCAACTACGACGAGGACATGATCCTGGCGGGTCTGCCGGTGGTCACCGTCCGCACGCGGGTCGAGGCCGTGGAAGAGCTCACCCACGACATCACCCTGCTGCGTGTGACCGTCGTGGGCGACGACGAGTTCAAGTTCCATCCCGGGCAGTACGTCGACATCGCGGTACCGGGTAGCGACGAGCACCGCTCGTTCTCCATGGCGAACCTGCCGAAAAGCCACGACGGTGAACTCGAGTTCATCATCAAGCGCTACAGCGGGGGCAGGTTCTCGAGCCTGCTGGAAGACGGGTTGGACGCGGGCGCCGAGCTGGACGTCACCGGTCCGTACGGGACCTTCACCCTGCGGGCCGACTCCGAACGCAGGCTGGTGTTCATCGGTGGCGGTGCGGGGATGGCCCCGATCCTGTCGCTGCTGCGCCAGGTCGCGGCCAAGGAGGACTTCGGCCGGGAAGTGGTCTTCTACTACGGGGCCCGGACGGCGGCGGACCTGTTCCTGCTCGACGAGCTGGAGGAGATCGGGGCGCGGATTCCCGGTTTTCGCTTCGTGCCGTGCCTGTCCGACAGCGACCGGGTGGATTGGAACGATGTCGGTCACGACGGAAGTATCGGCGTGGTGACCGATGTGGCGGGTGCCGGTGAATCGGACCTGGCCGGGGCCGACGTCTACATGTGCGGTCCACCCCCGATGATCGACGCCGGTCTGGAAATGCTGGAAGACCGTTCCGTACCGCGGGAGCGGATCTTCTACGACAAGTTCACGGTGTCCGCGGAAGCGGACTGACATCGACAGTCGTGCCGGACGGGTCGACGCCCGCGTTCCGCCGGGCCTCTCGACGCGATTCCGGCGTCGCACCGGATGACGAGGAAATGTTTCATGGTAATCCAGGACGAGAGCAAGCGACGAAGCTTCCCGAAGCCGGAGTTCACCGACGCCGAGGCCGGAGCGGTGGATTTTCCCAGTTCCGAAAGCCGCAGTTACAACTACTTCACTCCGAAGAAGAAGCGAGCCACCGTCTACGAGGACGTCACGGTCGACGTCCAGCCGGACACGGATCGCTACCTCAGTCAGGGCTGGATCTACGCGTTCCAGAACGGTCCCGGCGGGTACCCGCTTGAGTGGACGAAACTGGAGTCGGCCGATTGGCACCGGTTCCGGGATCCCAACGAGGAGTGGGAAAAGACGATCTACCACAACAACGCCAATGTTGTGCGCCAGATCCAGCAGAACCTGGAGAACGCGAAGAAGGCCGGTGCCTACGATGGCTGGTCGCGCGGGTGGACTCGGTTCGTGGAAAGGCATCTGGGTGCCTGGATGCACGTGGAGAACGGACTGGGCATGCACGTGTTCGTGGCCGCCCAGCGCTCCGGACCCACGAACATGATCAATACTGCGATCGCCGTGAACAGTGCGCACAAGATGCGGTTCGCCCAGGACCTCGCCCTGTACAACCTGGACCTCAGCGAGTCGATCGAGGACTTCGACGGCAGCGCGCACCGGAGCACCTGGCACTCCGAGCCGGTGTGGCAGCCCGTCCGCGAGGTCGTGGAGAACCTGACGGCGATCGAGGACTGGGCGGAAGCGCTGTTCACCACCAACGTCGTCTTCGAATCCCTGGTGGGCGTGCTGTTCCGCAGTCATCTGGTGATGCAGATCGCCGCTCGCAACGGTGACTACGTGACCCCGACGCTGGTCGGTGCCGGAGAGAACGACTACGAGCGCGACCTGAAATACACCCGGGAGCTGTTCGCCATGCTCGTCGGAGACCCCGAGCACTCCGCCGCGAACAAGCGAACGCTGCAGGAGTGGGTGGACAAGTGGGCCCCGCGCTGCTGCGACGCCGCGCGCGAACTGCAGCCGATCTGGTCGCAACCGCAGGAGAAGGTCATCACGTTCAACGAGTCGTGGAGTGCCGCTGTGGACGGGTTCCGCAGCTTGTTGACCGAGTTCGACCTCGAGGAGCCGAAGGAGCTGGCGAAGTGAGCATGACGGGGAATTTCACGGCGAACGAGACCGCCTCGGAGCTGTGCGGCGTTACTCTGATGAACAACCAGAACGGTCACGTCGTGGCCGAGATCATGGCCGCCAAGGACGACGTGGAAGTCGACCACCTGCCCTCCATGATCCGGGTCGACGGTCTGAGGAAGCTCGTGTTCGATTTCGACGAGATCGCCGAGGAGCTCGGTTTCGAATTCGACCAGTCCGACTTCGAGGAGATCATGTCCACGCACTACGGGCGGATGGTCCACCTGGACGACAAGACCGTCCTGTTCGCCAGGCCCGAGGACGCCGCCGAATACATCGACTTCGACCTGAGGCCGGTGCGGTAGGGGAAACCCGATTGGGCGGGTGCCGGGGGCGGGGCCGCGAACGCCCCGCTCCCGGCACCGAGACGCAGCTGTCTACACCGGTGGTGGACGTCCTCGCCCGTCCACCGCTCGGTGCGTCGCTCCGTTTCGGGGGAAACACGTGTCCGGTCGATGTGGCCGGTCGTTCGCGGGAGGAGCGCTGTCAAGAATGAGAGATCCGTCGTACACACCCCTCTTGGACGAGGTGTGGACAACGCTCGGCGGGATCCGTCCGCCGGGTGCGGACAATTCCCTGGAAGAATTGGGGCTCGTCGCCGCCGTCTCGACCGACGGTGCGGTGGTCCGGGTGTTGTTGCGCCTGCCTGCCGCGCTGTGCCTGGGAGCGGAGCGCGGTGATTTGCTCGACGATATTGAAGAATCGGTCCGAAACGTGTCATCGTTGGGGCGGGTCGAACTGTACACGAAGCCGAGCTGGCCGGGGTGGGCCGCGGCAGTGCCGAACAACAGGAGGGCGCCCTTCTCGGCGCACTCCACCTGCTTCGAGAGCGCGGTCGCGGGCTCGTCTCAGAACGGTTGGGTGCTCGACGGATTCCAGCAGCGGATTTCTGCGGCATCCCGGGACGAGGAAAACCGTCCTGACGGGGTCCACGTGATGGTCCGGGCACGAATCGCTCCGGAAACGACCCCGATCGAGGTCGCCTGATACTCCACCGGAACATCTCGTTCATTCCTCCGCGACGGAACAACGAACCAGAAGGACGATGCAGAAATGGCTAAGGACCTCCGCTTCAACGTGGAAGCACGGCAACTGCTGGTGGCCGGCGTCGACGCCCTGGCCGATGCCGTCAAAGTGACGTTGGGCCCCAAGGGGCGCAACGCCGTCATCGAGAAACTCACCGGCCCGCCCAGCATCACCAACGACGGTGTGACCATCGCTCGCGAGATCCAACTGCGCGATCCGTTCGCCGACATGGGAGCGCAGCTGGTGAAGGAGGTCGCCAACAAGACCAACGGCGTCGCCGGCGACGGTACGACCACGGCGACGGTGCTGGCACAGGCGTTGGTGCACGAAGGGCTGCGCGCGGTGGACGAGGGCGCCAACCCGATGCTGCTGAAATCGGGCATCCAGCAGGCCGCGAACGCGGTGATCGAGGTGCTCAGGGCAGGTGCCCGGCCGGTGAGCAGCAAGAAGGACCTCGCGCACGTGGCCACGTTGTCGGCCAACAACGACTCCGAGGTCGGTGACATGATCGCGGTCGCGATGGAGCGCGTGGGTACGACCGGTGTCGTGACCGTCGAGGAGTCACCGACCTTCGGTCTGGACGTCGATTTCGTGGACGGGATGGAGTTCGACCACGGATACCTCTCGCCGTACATGATCACCGACGAGCATCGCAGGGAGACGGTCTTCGAGGACGCCTACATCCTGATGACCAACGAGAAGATCACCCACGTGCAGACCTTGATGCCGGTGCTGGAACAGGTGACCCGCACCGGCAAACCCCTCGTCGTCCTCGCCGAGGACGTGCAGGGGCCCCCGCTGGGCATGCTCGTGCACAACAACGTTCACGGCACTTTCAAATCCGTCGCCGTGCGTTCTCCCGGGTTCGGACACCGCCGCCTGGAGCAACTGGGTGACATCGCCGCGTTGTGCGGCGGCCGGGTCATCAGCGCGGACGCCGGCTTGCAACTGGACTCGGTCAAGCTGGAGCACCTGGGACGGTGCGGCAAGATCACGGTGACCGAGGACAGCACCACCATCGTCGACGGTGCCGGCGACGAGGGCACCGTCAACGCCCGCATCGACCAGCTCAAGCGGGAGTTCGAACGTGCCGAGAACCCCCACGACCAGGACTCGCTGCAGGAGCGGATCGCGCGCCTGTCGGGTTCGGTCGCCGTCCTGCGGGTAGGAGCGGCGACGGGGGTGGAGCTCAAGGAGAAGCAGCACCGGGTCGAGGACTCGGTGTCGGCGACCCGGGCGGCCATCGAGGAGGGAACCCTCGCGGGTGGTGGGACGGCCCTTGCCAAGGCCGCCGCCGGCCTCGGATCGACCGGTCTGTCCGGTGACGAGGCCGCGGGCTACGAGATCGTGCGGCGCTCGCTGCTCGAACCCCTGCGCTGGATCACCGTCAACGCGGGGTATCCGGCCGACGAGGTGCTCGAGCGCGTTGCCGGTTCTCCGGAGGGGGAGGGGTTCAATGCCCTGACCGGGGAGTACGGCGGCATGTACGAGTTCGGCGTCATCGACCCGGTCAAGGTCACTCGTTCCGCCCTGGAAAGCGCCGCCTCGATCGCTTCGCTGCTGCTCACGACCGAAACCCTGCTGGTCGAGGAGAACGTCCAGAATCCCGGAGCGATCACCGCGCCGGGGTTCGGCGACCTCGCCGAGGGAATGGTGCGCCCCTCCAACATCGCTTGATCGGGCGATCAACCCGCATCAGCGCGAGCATGTCGCTGAGGCCCGTGAGCTGCCGACCACGGTCGGCGGGAGGGCTCGTGGGGTCTCGGGCGAGTCGCGGCGGTCGGGACCCCACGAGCGCGTTCGATCGCGTTCCCAGCAGTACCACGAACAGTCCAACACGAACGAGGGAGTGACTCCCGGTGAAAGCGGTACGCGTGCACGCCTACGGCGAACGAGCACGGATCGAGTCCGTTCCCGACCCCGAAGTGGCCGGGCCGCTGGATGTCCTGGTCGAGGTCAACGCGGCCGGTGTGTGCCGGACGGACCTGCACATCCTCGAGGGCCAGTGGGCGGACAAGAGCGGAGTGTCCCTGCCCTACGTCATCGGGCACGAGAACGCCGGAACCGTGCGGGAGGTCGGTTCGGCGGTGCGCAACGTCGAGCCCGGTGACAAGGTCATCCTGCATCCGCTGGTGACCTGCGGGCTGTGCCGTCCGTGTCGTTCGGGTGATGACGTGCACTGCGAGAACTCGCTGTTCCCCGGCATCGACACCGATGGTGGCATGGCCGAACTGATGCTCACCAACGCGCGTGCGGTCGTCAAGCTCGACGAGGGGCTGCGTCCGGCCGACGTCGCGGCACTGGCGGACGCCGGGTTGACGGCCTACCACGCGGTGCGCAAGGCCGTGCCGCTGCTGTACCCGGGCACGCACGTGGTGATGATCGGTGCCGGCGGCCTCGGCCACATCGGGCTGCAGTCGTTGACGGCGTTGACTCCGGCCGAGATCACGGTGGTGGACCGTTCCCCGGAAGCGCTGAAACTCGCCGCCGACCTCGGTGCGCACCACACCGTCACCGCCGACGGCGGCCAGCTCGAGGCGGTCCGTGAGATCACCGGCGGCAAGGGGGCCCACGTGGTGCTGGACTTCGTCGGGGAGTCCGGCACCGAGGACGAGGGCGTGGCGATGACGCGCAACGCGGGCTCGTACTTCGTCATCGGCTACGGCGGCGCTGTCAACGTGCCCACCATCGACATCATCTCCCGCGAGATCAACCTCATCGGCAACCTGGTGGGTTCCTACAACGACCTCGACGAGCTGATGACGCTGACCGCCCGGGGCAAGGTGTCCCTGCGTACCCGGACCTATCCGCTGGGTGCGGCGCTCGAGGCGCTGGACGACCTCGACCACGGCCGGATCCCCGGCGGCCGCGCCATTCTCACCTCCTGACCCCGCCCTCCCGCCACCGGACCCGGGGGCGGTTCGCCCGGACCTGTCCCACCCATCACGAAAGAGGATCCGATGTACGAGAAAAACGGTGAGAAGTACTTCGTCGTCGACAGCCACATCCACTTCTGGGACGGGACTCCGGCGAACCAGGCCAATCGCTACGGCGAGGGGTTTCTGAACTGCTTCTACGACTACCACCGCAACCTGAGCCCCGAGTCCGAACTGTGGTCGCTGGAGCACTTCCAGAAGCAGAGCGAGGCCGACCTGCTGCACGACCTGTTCGAGGTCGGCTACGTGGACAGGGCGATCTTTCAGCCCACGTACCTGACGGACTTCTTCGTCAACGGCTTCAACACCACCGAGCAGGACGGGGCGATCGCCGAGAAGTACCCGGACAAGTTCCTCGTCAACGGTGCGTGGGACCCGCGCGACGGCGAGGTCGGGCTGGCCGCGCTGGAGCGGCTGGTCGAGCGCTGGCAGCCTCGCGGCATCAAGCTCTACACCGCCGAGTGGAAGGGCGAGTCGAAGGGCTGGAAGCTGTCCGACCCGTGGTCGTACCGCTACCTGGAGAAGTGCCGACAGCTGGGCGTGCGCAACATCCACGTCCACAAGGGCCCCACGATCTATCCGCTCAACCGGGACTCCTTCGACGTCGCCGACGTCGACGACGTGGCCACCGCGTTCCCGGACCTGAACTTCATCGTCGAGCACGTCGGGCTGCCCCGGCTGGAGGACTTCTGCTGGATCGCCACCCAGGAACCCAACGTCTACGGCGGTCTGGCCGTGGCGATGCCGTTCATCCACTCCCGCCCGCGCTACTTCGCCCAGATCCTCGGTGAACTGCTGTTCTGGCTCGACGAGAACCGCATCACCTTCTCCAGCGACTACGCCATCTGGACGCCGAAGTGGCTGGTGGAGAAGTTCGTCGACTTCCAGATCCCCGAGGACCTGCAGTCGGAGTACGGCACGCTGACCCCCGACATCAAGCGCAAGATCCTCGGGCTCAACGCGGCGAACCTCTACGACATCGACGTGCCCGCGGGGTTGGGGGTCGCCGAGCCGGCGGCACGCACTGCGGTCGCCTCGGAAACCAACGAGGGGGCGATGTCCTCATGAGCACCGCGGCCCCCACCCTGCGGACCGAGGTCTGGCGGGCGCTGGGCACCGTACTCGACCCCGAACTCGACGAGTCCGTCACCGAACTCGGCTTCGTCGCCTCCCTGCGGGTCGACGGCCCGGAGGTGCGGGTCGAACTGAGGTTGCCGACCTACTTCTGCGCCCCCAACTTCGCCTACCTCATGGTCGCCGACGCCCACGACGTGCTGACCGAGCTCCCCGGAGTCACCCACGTGCAGGTCCGACTGCTCGACCACTTCGCCTCCGACGCGATCAACACCGGGGTCGCCGCCGCCGACGGATTCGACGCGTCCTTTCCCGGCCTGGCCACCGGAGAGCTCGACGACCTGCGGCGCACCTTTCTGGCCAAGGCCCACTCGGTCCGCCAGGAGCAACTGGCCACCGGCCTGCTCCGCGAGGGCCGCACCCACCAGCAACTCCTCGAGGTGCGGCTGCGCGACCTGCCCGGCAGTACCGAGCTGACGCGGCTCCAGCGCCGTCGTGAGCGGCTCGCGATCCCGTCCGGGCCGGACGCGCTGCTGATGCTCGACGATCGGGGACGAGCGATGGACCTGGGCACGCTACCGATGAGGCTGCGCCTGGCCCGCACCACACGGGTCGGCGTCGAGGCCAACGCGGGGTGGTGCCGCGGCCTGCTCAGCACCCGCTACGGCGACCGGAGCGGGGACGACGTTCCGCGGGAATCGCAGCCCTCCTGATCGGGCCCCGAGTCGTCATGGTCGCGCCGGTCGAGTGACCAGGAGGTCGCCGGGTGGGGCGAGCACCCGCTCTCGCCCCACCTCGACCGAGACGGCACGGATATTCCCCGAGAACCCTTTTGCCTGGGGTCTTACGCGTGGAAAAGGTGGTGTGACCGGATGGAACGGGATCCTTCGTCGATGCGCCCTCCCGAGACCGTGCGGCAGCTCCGGACGCCGGCTGCCCTGGAGTTGGCGGACCTGACGGCGATTTTCGAGGATTTGACCAAGGTCGTGGGGTGTTGTGAGCGGATTCTTTCGACCCAGGAACGGGACGGGGCCGGAGAAGTCCTGCTGGAATCCCTCTGGGTCGCCGCGCTCGTCTCGTACCGACGATGTTTCTCCGCCAACGAGCACGGTGTGGCTCTGAGCGAACAGGACCTCCACGAGACCGGCCTGCAGGGCGATGTCGTTCAGTGGCACGAGATGCTCGAGAGAGTGCGCGCCCACTACGTCGACAGCAGCGTCAACGCCCGCGATCACTTCGTCGTCGGAGCAGCTCAGGATTCCGACGGCAATGCCGATGGCATCGCGATCACGTCGACCCCCCGGCCCCGACCCGATGAGACCACGGTTCGACAGACCGGCCGGATCGCCCTCGAGCTGAGCAGGATCGTCGACCAGCGCATCGAAACCCGGCAAGAAGCCGTTCGTGATGCGGCACGGTCCATGAGTCCACGAACCCTCTCGTCGCTGCCCGTCGTCCGGGTCGCTGTTCCCGAGGAGGCGTGAGCGCTCCGAGCGGGTCATCGATCGGCGAGGGAAGCGGTCACTTCTGATCCGTTTCCCTCGCCGGTCGCGTCGTCCTCGTCGGCACCGGTGGCGAAGCCCGTTGCCACTCGCGGCGCAGCCTTCACCCGTGGGTGCTCAGCAGGTCGAGCCGCTGGGGGAGCTCGTCCTCGGACGGCTCGACGGCACCGCCCCTTCCGGACAGCAGGTGCAGCGGGGCGCGGTGGAACGCGCCGTCGAGCAGCGCGTACGCGGCGCCCGCGGAACTCGCGGGCCGGACTCCGGCGAGTTCGGCGTAGCGGCTGACCCCCTGCCAGATCATGGCCTCGCGGTGTTCGTCGATCTCCAGCACGTCTTCGCGGAACGAATCGTCGAGCAGGCTCTGTTCGCGCACTCCGCCGTGCAGGACAGCGCCGTAGTCGGGCTGCGGGACGACCGGTGGGGCGAGCGGGTCACGGCGGTCGTGCAGTTGCGCACGGGGCAGCAGGCCACGGCCGGGGAGCTCACCGCGTTCGTCAAGGAACGACTCGGCAGCGTGAAAACCCCGAAACAGGTCGAACTCCGGTCGGATCTGCCGCGTTCGAAACTCGGCAAGGTGTTGAAGGCGGACATCACGACGCGGCTGACCGATCCTGAGCCCGGATCGGGTGCGTCCCAAAGATCAGCCGGGTAGTGAACGAAGCCCGGATCGCCATCGGGGAGGTGTTCGTCCTGGTGCGGTCGGCATCGCAGGGGCGCTGCCTCTCAGCGCTGCTTCTAAGTCAGTTGATTGACTTAAGTCGGCGGATGCGGTTTCCTGGAGCGGACAGCGATCCAGGATTCCAGGAGGTTCCACGGTGTCCGAGGCCGACGAGCGCGTGCTGGACTATCCCCTTCCCGCTCCGGAGGCGCTCGAGCCTCCGGCCGAGTGGGACGAGCTGCGGCAGCGCTGCCCGGTGTCGCGGGCCAAGCTGCCCAGCGGGGACGAGGTGGCGCTGCTGACCCGATACGCCGACGTCAAGCAGGTGCTGTCGGACGACCGCTTCGACCGGCAGCTCAACCAGCCGGACGCCGCGCGGCTGTCGGACACAGACTCGGGCGGGGTGTTCAACAGCGAGATGTCCTCGACGCTGCCGCAGGGCGGTGAGGGGCACCTGCGCTGGCGGCGGTTGCTGAACCGGTGGTTCACCGCGAAGCGGACGAACGCCCTGCGCCCCGAGATCGCCGGGATGGCCGAGCAGCTCATCGACGAGATGATCGCGAGCGGCCACCCCGCGGACCTCAAGGCGGGGCTGGGCTTTCCGCTGCCGGTGTGGGTCATCTGCGACGTGCTCGGCGTGCCGAGCGACGACCGGGACCGGTTCTCCCGCTGGTCGGACATGTTCCTGAACCTCACCCGCTTCACCGGGGAAGAGGTCAAGACCGCCGAGCGCGAGTTCTTCGAGTACATGCGGGACCACATCACGGCCAAGCGGGAGGACCCGGGCGAGGACGTGCTCAGCGAGCTGATCGCCGCGACCGCCGAGGAGGGCGAGCCGATGAGCGACAAGCAGCTGGCGGCCACCGGCCTCGGGCTGCTCATCGCCGGGCACGAGACCACCGCGAACATGATCGGCAAGATGGTGGCGATGCTGCTGGCCGACCGCGACCGCTGGCGGGCGCTGGTCGCCGACCGCACCCTCGTCCGGACCGCGGTGGAGGAATCGCTGCGGTTCGACGCCAACTCCGGGCTCGGCACGGTGCGCTACCTCGGCGAGGACGCCGACGTCGCGGGCGTGGAGCTGCCGCGCGGCACGACGGTCATGTGCAGCATGGCCGCGGCGAATCGGGACGCCGAGGCGTTCGAGGGCGCGGCGGAGATGGACCTCTCGCGCAGCCCGAACCCGCACCTGGCGTTCGGTGCCGGTGTGCACTCCTGCCTCGGGCAGGCGCTGGCGCGCACCGAACTGCAGGTGACGCTGGAGGTGCTGCTGGAGAAGCTGCCGACGCTGGAGCTGGCGGTGCCGGCCGAGCAGCTGCGGCAGCTGGAAGGGCTCGTGGTCGGCGGGTTGCGAGAGGTCCCGGTGCGTTGGTGACCGGGCGCAACGGAGCCGAGCGGGTGAGCCTCACCCGCGAGCTGCTGCTGTCCGCGGCCGAGCGGCTGTTCGCCGAGCACGGTGTGGCCGCGGTGTCCAACCGGCGGATCAGCGAGGCTGCCGGGCAGGGCAACAACACCGCGGTCGGCTATCACTTCGGCGGCCGGGACGACCTGGTGCGGACGATCGTGCGCAAGCACCACGGGCAGATCGAGCACCACCGCGAGGCGATGCTGGCGCGGATGACCCCGGGCGCCGGGGTGCGGGACTGGGTGTCGTGCATGCTGCGCCCGGTGGCGCAGCACCTCACCGAGCTCGGCTCGCCCACCTGGTACGGGCGGTTCAACGCGCAGGTCATGACCGAGCCGGACTACCGCGACGTCGCGGTGTCCGAATCGCTGAGCTCCCCGTCGCTGGCGCGCATCAGCGACCAGCTCGTCCGGTGCCTGCCCGAACTGCCGCGGTCGGTGTGGGAGGAGCGCCGGGACATGTCCCGGCAGTTGATGGTGCACGTGGTCGCCGAGCGGGAGCGCGCCCTGGCCGAGGGCGACTCGACGCCGCGCGAGACCTGGCAGGAGGCCGCGACGGGGTTGATCGACGCGGTGACGGGGCTCTGGTCGGCTCCGAGCACGGTGCAGTAAGTGTCCTACGTGGAAGGAGTTTCTCGGGTGAAGATCACGGTGGACGAGGAGAAGTGCTGCGGCGCCGGGACGTGCGTGCTGACCGCGCCCGACGTGTTCGACCAGCGCGATGAGGACGGTGTGGTGGTCCTGCTCGACGAGTCGCCCGGCGCGGATCTGCAGGCGTCCGCGCGGGAGGCGGCGAGCACGTGCCCGGCCCAGGCGATCCTGCTGAGCGAGCGGGCATGAGCGCGCCTTCGTCCGTGCTGGTGGTCGGTGCGTCGGCGGCGGGTCTGTCCGTCGCGGAACACTTGCGGCACAGGGGTTTCGAGGGTGACCTGACGGTGCTCGGGGCGGAGCCGACCGCGCCGTACGACCGGCCGCCGCTGTCCAAGCAGGTGCTGGCCGGGGCGTGGGAAGCGGAGCGGGCGCGGTTGCGCGACGAGGTTCGGTTGTCCGAGTTGGACGCTTCGTTCGTGCTCGGTGATCCGGCCGTCGGGCTCGACGCGGCGGGACGGGAGGTGTGGACCGCTTCCGGCCGCCGCTTCGGTGCCGATGCCGTCGTGGTGGCGACCGGGGTGCGGCACCGGGCGCTGCCCGGGCAGGACGAGCTGGCCGGGGCGCACGTGCTGCGCACGCTCGGGGACTCGCTGGCGCTGCGGGCGGATCTGCTGGGTGCTTCGAGATCGGTGGTGGTCGGGGAGGGCGTGCTCGGCGCCGAGGTCGCGGCCACTGCCCGGGCGATGGGCGTGGACGTCACGATGGTCGGGCCGCAGCCGGCGCCGATGGCCGCGCAGGTCGGCCCGCTGGTGAGCGCTCGGTTGGCGGAGCTGCACGCCTCCCGCGGTGTATCGCTGCGGCTCGGCGTCGGCGTCCGGGAGCTCGTCGGCGATGCCGGGCGCGTCGTGGGCGTGGGCTTGGATTCGGGTGAGGTGCTGGACACCGACGCGGTGCTCGTCGCGGTCGGGGCGGTGCCCAACACCGGCTGGCTCGCCGGCAGCGGGTTGGAGCTCGCCGACGGCGTGGTGTGCGACTCGCGTTGCCGTGCCGCCGACGGGATCTACGCGGTGGGTGACGTCGCTCGCTGGTGGCACGACGACTTCGGTCGCCTGATGCGGTTGGAGAACCGCACCAACGCCACCCAGCAGGCCCTGACCGTGGCGGGCAACGTGCTCGGCGAGGACCACGCCTTCACTCCGGTGCCCTACTTCTGGACCGACCAGCACGACGTGAAGATCCAGATGCACGGTGTGCTCGCCGCGGGCGCCGCGGTGTCCGTCGTGGACGGTTCTCTCGACGAGGACCGGTTCGTCGCGCGCTACGAGCGCGACGGCCGCGTCATCGGAGTGCTCGGCTGGAACATGCCCAAGCAGAGCGGGCTCCGGCGGAAGGAGATCGTGGCCCCGCTGAGCGACCCCGCCGGACCACTGGAGACGCGGAAATGACCCGAACCGCGGTCGAAGGTCCAGGGGAGCACCGCGAGTAGCAGGCCGACGACGACCTGCCCTGCGTGCTGTCGGATGGCACCGCGGTCACCTCGTGTCCAGTCGGCGGAAGTCCCGGCGTTCACGCCGGGGAGGAGCCGGTCCCGAGTGGTTCTGGGTGACCACGCACTCGTACTTACTCGTGATCGATGGACGTGTAAGCTGACCGGTTTGCGGACGGCGTACAAGTGCCGGACTTACCCGGACTCCGAGCAGGCGGCCCAGCTGGGGCGCACGTTCGGGTGTGTGCGCCTGGTGTGGAACAAGACCCTCGACGCACGGCATCGCCGCTACCACACCGAAGGTCGGTCCACTTCGTACACAGAGACCGACGCGGCCCTGTCGCAGTGGAAGAGGACCGAGGACCTGGGGTTTCTGTCCGAGGTGTCGTCGGTGCCGCTGCAGCAAACGCTGCGGCACCAGCACACCGCGTTCTCCAATTTCTTCGCCGGACGGGCGAAGTACCCGCGGTTCAAGTCCCGCACCGGCAAGCAGTCCGCGCACTACACCCGCAGCGCGTTCCGCATCCGCGACGCCCAGCTGTTCCTGGCGAAGCAGACCACGCCGTTGCGTTTCGTGTGGTCGTGGCCCGAGGTCGACCCGACCACGATCAACCCGACGATGGTGGTGGTCTCCCGTGAGCCGGACGGGCGCTGGTACGTGACGTTCGCCGTGGACACCGACGAGCCCGAACCGCAGCCGCCGACGGGTGAAGCGATCGGCGTGGATCTCGGAGTCAAGGACTTCGCGGTGCTGTCGACCGGTGAGACCATCGCCAATCCGAAGCACCTAGATCGTAAGGCGCGGAACTTGGCGCGGTATCAGCGACGGATGGCCCGCAAGCAGCGCGGCTCGAACAACCGCCGCAAAGCCAAGCGCAAGGTCGCTCGCGCGCACCGCAAGGTCCGCCACGCCCGCCAGGATTTTCTGCACCGCACCACGACGAATCTGGTTCGTCGGGCCGACACGATCGCGATCGAAGACCTCCACGTCGACGGGATGACCAGCAGTGCTCGCGGTACCACCGAGCAACCGGGCCGCAACGTGAAGCAGAAAGCCGGGTTGAACCGGCGCATCCTCGATGCGGCGTTGGGCGAGTTCCGGCGACAGTTGGAGTACAAGACCACTCGCGTGGGCACGACCCTGGTCGTGGTCGACCGGTGGTACCCCTCGTCGAAGACGTGTTCCGCGTGCGGGCACCTGCTGAGCAACCTGAAGCTGTCGGTGAGGCACTGGACGTGCCCCGACTGCCGCACCCGGCACGACCGGGACCACAACGCGGCCAAGAACATCTTGGCCGCTGGTCAAGCGGTAGCCGGGCAACACCCCGGCCAAGCCTGTGGAGCTGATGTCAGCCGTGCCGGATCTTCCCGCACGCAGTCGGCTATGAAGCAGGAACTATCGGGCGCGAGCCCGACGGGAATCCCCGCCCTTCAGGACGGGGAGTAGTCAAACGCTGCGCAGCACGGAGATGACGGTGCCCAGCACGACGGCCCGGTCGCCGTCGAGGGTGTCGTAGTCGGGGTTGCGCGGCTCGAGGTGGACGTGCCCGTTGCGACGGCGGTAGACCTTGATGGTGGCCTCGTCGTCGATCATCGCGGCGACGATCTGGCCGGAATGGGCCTCGGCTTGCTGCCGCACCACGACGATGTCGCCGTCGCGGATCGCGGCGTCGATCATCGAGTCACCACGCACGCGCAG
The DNA here is from genome assembly GCF_014137975.1 of Halosaccharopolyspora lacisalsi. Taxonomy (GTDB): domain Bacteria; phylum Actinomycetota; class Actinomycetes; order Mycobacteriales; family Pseudonocardiaceae; genus Halosaccharopolyspora; species Halosaccharopolyspora lacisalsi. Next base: position 28,684 of record NZ_JACGWZ010000005.1, read on the forward strand.
ACCGAAGGTGCTGCCCCGCCCGGCGAGTTCGCGGGGCAGCGTCATCACGTCCTCGACGTGCTCTTCGGCGACGATGGGGCTGCCTGCGGCGACGTGACCGACCACGGGCACTGTCACCGAGTCATCGGCGGGTTCTTCCGAGGTGGAAGGTTCCCGCAGGAACGCGCGCACGTCGATCGGCCTGGAGAGCGTGGCGCTGCGCCGGAGAAAGCCCTTCTCCTCCAGACTCGCCAAGTGCTTCGACACCGATGACGACGACCGCAGGCCGACGGCGTCGCCGAGCTGCCGAGTGCTGGGCGCGTACCCGTACCTGACCACCCAGTCCCGGATGGCGACCAGGATTCGCCGCTGACGTGACGGCAGGGCCGAGGTGTCCAGGTGCTCGCACGCGTCAAGATCGTCGTAGGCGGTCATTCGCGGAATGGTAGAGGTAAGCACCGCCGACGAAGCCACCGGTACGTGAGTCCGTCGCGGCGGCGCCGTCGACGAACCCGACCGCGTCTGCGACGCGTGACGATCTTCCGGGACTCGGTTGGCCGGCGCTTTCACCGAGCACGCGCAGGCGCACATCACCGGGTCGGGATCGACCGGCCACGGCTGAGCACGCACCCGCGGTGGGCGGTGATTCGGAGGTCCTGAAATCGTGTGCCGGTCTTGGGAATACTGGTGGTGGGTTGTAGGTTGTGTGGGGTGGTCGTCAGGTTTTTCTGAGTTCGTGCTTGTGCACGCTCGCAGGATGTTGATGCGGGCGCGCTGCTGTCTTTGGTTGTTGCTGGAGTAGTTGCCGTCTGTGAAGGCCGAGCGGCCCCTCGCTGTCGTGTGGTGCGGCGGTGATCCCAGCGCAAGGAGGAGGCGGACATGGCACAGGGAACGGTGAAGTGGTTCAACGACGAGAAGGGCTTTGGTTTCATTGCCCCGGATGAGGGTGGTCCGGACGTGTTCGTGCACTACTCGGCCATCGATGCCAGTGGTTTCCGCAGCCTGGCGGAGGACCAGCAGGTGACTTACGAGGTCACGCAGGGCCCGAAGGGTGCGCAGGCCAGCAACGTGCAGGTCTGACCCGTTCTCTGGGAGGGTGGCTCGGCCGGGCTCCCGGCCCGGCGCCACCCCCTTCAGCAGGAAAATCGGCCCCTCTCCGCGGAGAGGGGCCGATTTCGCATCTCCAGGGCCTGCGGGGTTCGTGCGGAACGCCTTATCCGTGCAGGTGCACCGGCAGGTGCTCGATGCCGCGCAGCGTCGTGCCGGGGGAGCGGTAGGTGGGGGCCCGGGCGAGGCTCATGTGCGGGAAGCGCTGCAGCAGGCGGGGGAGCAGCGCCTGTGCTTCTGTCCGGGCGAGGAAGCTTCCCAGGCAGTAGTGGGCGCCGCCGCCGAAGCTTAGCGGGCTGGGGCTGGCCCGCGTGAGGTCGAGGACGTGGGGTTCGGGCGTTCGGTCGGGGTCCCGGTTGGCGGCCCCGAGCAGACCGAGCACGGTCGTGCCGGGTTCGATCGCGTGCTCGCCGATGTGGACGGGCTGTTGGGCCATGCGCACCGTGATCTGGATGGAACTGTCGTAGCGGAGCAGTTCCTCGACCGCGGAGGGGGCCAGGTCGGGCCGGTTCCTCAGCAGCTCGGCCTGGTCGGGGTGTTGCAGCAGTGTTCGCACTGCCAGACCGAGGAAGCCCACGAGGGTTTCGTGGCCCGCGGTGAACAGGAACAGCAGATTGCCGACGAGTTCCTCGTCGTTCGCCGGATCCGGGCCGCCGCAGGCTTCGATGACCGACGAGAGCAGGCTGCTCTCCTGCGCGCCCGCGCGTGCGGCGATCAGTTCGCGGAACGCCTCGAGAAGCTGCGTGCCGGCGTGTTCCATGCGTTGTTGCTGGGCGGGCGAACGGATCAGGTCAAGGGTCGGTGCTGTGAGGTGGCCGAGGCGGGCGAGTTCCCGCGCCGTGTCGGAATCGAGGCCGAACAGCGTTCGCATCACGGCGACCGGTAAGGGGCGCGCCGCGGCCTCGATGAGATCGACGGGATCGGTGCTCGGGGTGTGCGCGGACAGCGAGTCCAGGAGATCGTCGACGGTCTCGTCGATGAGGGAGTGCAGCTCGGTGATGTGACGGGGCGTGAAGTGGGGGGCCATGGCCGCCCGGAGCCGGGTGTGGTCGGGGGGATTGCGGAACCCGATCGCCTGGTGCACGTGGTGAGCCGTGCGGCTGGTTCGCCAGTGGGGCTGCACGGTGTCCATGTGGGTGGGGTCTATCGAGGCGAACGCGCGGTCGCGGAGCAGGTGCGCGCAGTCCTCGTGGCGGGAGAGCACGTATCCGCCGAGCGCCGCCGGTAGTGGGCTCTTGAGGACCGGGGCCAGCTGCCTGATCCGGTCGTACTCGCGGTAGGGATCCGGGTTCCCCCGCGGTTTCATCAGCTGTTGCAGGTGGACGACCGCTTGCTCGTGCGCGGTGTCGTGGATCGATGTAGTCACGTGGTGGCGCTTTCGTGTGCGGCGACTGATTGCGCGGTCTCGCGGTCGAGGAAGTCCTTGAGCACGGTGGTCGACGTGCTCGGGCGTTCGAGCAGTGGCGAGTGACTGGCGCCGTCGACGGCCACGGGGCTCGCTCCGATACGCCGGCCCATCGATTCCTGCGTCTCGGGCGTGAAGATGCCGTCGTCGGTGCCGTAGACGACGAGTTTCGCGAGGTCCAGTTCGCGGAGTGGCGCGGTGGGAAACCGCGCCGATGCCACGGCGCGGGAGAAACCGGTGAGGTGGTGGAGCTGGCTGCCGAACAGGTTCCGCTTGAGCACCTCGAAGGCCCGTCCCAGCGTGGGTGGGCCTTCGGGGGACTGGCCCAGCAGGCCGATCACGCAGTCCAGGAGTCCCTGCCTGCCCTCGGAGGAGATCGTCGAGGCGACGTAGTCGGCGAGGTCCGGGGAGGCCGATTCCTCCAGCGTCGTTCCGGAGGAGATCAGCGTCAGGCTGCGGGCCGCGTCGGGGTCGTGGAGCACTGCTGTGCGCGCGACGAAACCACCGAAGCAGCTTCCCATGAGGTGCACCGGGTTTCCGTCGTCGAGGCCGCGTGCCACCGCGAGCATGTCTTCGGCGAGCGCGCGCAGGGTGTAGGCGTCGGGATCGTCCGGACCGGGTGAGTCGGGCAGGCCGAGATGGTCGTAGGCACAGATCCGGTAGCCGTGCCGGGAGAGGCGCAGCATGGTGGGCACCCACAGTTCCTTCCCGAGCAGGAAACCTCCCGCGATCACGGCGTGGCCACGGGTCGGTACGTCCTGCGGGGGGTGGGCGTCGAGGCAGCCCAGCGGGCCCCGGGGCGTGTCGATCGACCGTGTCTGCAGGCGGTGCGCGTCGCGCGTCATCGCTGTCCTCCTGAACTCGTCCTCGCCGACGGGCGGGTCAGTCGGCGGCTTCGGTGGTCGTGGCGACACCGACCGGTGCGTCGCCGGTGGTGTTTCGGGCGACGATGCGTTCGACGACGGTGGCCACCTCGGTGGGAGCGGGCATGGTGGCGATCTCGTTTCGCACCTCGTGGGCTCGGTGCCGATAGGAGGGCTCCGCGAGCAGGGTTCGCACGGCTCGGCACGTCCGGTCCGCGGATCGTTCGTGCAGGTCGAGCTTTTCCGCGACACCGCGCTGCACGAGTTGGTCGGCGTTGGCGAACTGGTCGCCGAGTTGCGGCAGGACGAGTTGCGGAAGTCCGTGGTCGAGTGCGGCCATCGAGCTTCCCGCGCCGCCGTGGTGGACCACCGCGTCGCACGTCGGCAGCAGCTGGTCGTGGGGGATCCAGCCACCCGCGCGGGCGTTCGCGGGAAGCTCGCCCAGCGACGAATCACGTGAGCCCGCGCCGGCCACGACCACTTCGACGGGTAACTCGGCGAGCGCGTCGACGGTGACGCGCAGGCCCTCGATTCCCGCTTCCAGGGGCAGGCTGCCCATGGACACGCAGATGCGAGGGGCGGTGCTCCCGTCGAGCAGCCACGCCGGCATGATGCCCGCGCCGCAATAGGGGACGTAGCGCATGGGAACGGCCTCGTCGGACTCGGAACGGCGCAGACTGGGCGGGCAGTTCTCGACCACGACGTGCTCCGAGGGGGTTTCGTCGAAGAGACCGTGGTGGTGGTGCAGTGCTGCGAGCCTGGAATGCACCGCGTCGGTGAGGGCCGTCTGCAACTCCTCGGGAAGTTGCAGTCCCCATCGGTGGGTGACCAGCGGAATCCCGTGCAGGGCGGCGACCATGGGTCCGGTGAGTTCCATCGGTTCGGACACCACGACATCGGGTCGCCAGGCCTCGCCGAGACTCAGGACGTCGTCGGCCGTTCGCTCGGCGACGGAGATGCCGAATTCGGCGATGGCGTGGTTGTCCCGTCCCGTCGGGTCCGCGCTCGCCGCCCACATTTCCCGTGGTGAGACGGTTCCCACGGCCGTGCTGGGCAGCCCCGCCGTCCGTGCTTCCTTCGCGATCGAACGCGGTCCGGCCACCATGACCTGGTGCCCGGAGCTGCGAAGAGCCCAGGACAGGGCGACCATGGGGAAGAAATGTCCGCATGCCGGAACGGTGGTGATGAGGACACGCATCAGCTGTTGAGGGCCCTTTCCCGCGATAGTCGCATAGTGACGAGTGTGCCCGGTGAGTACCACTGACCCGGGCACACATTTTTGTGCGCGCTTCTTCGGTCGTTGATGGATACTGTACGTACTTCGCAGCGTAATCAATGCCCCGGGGGAAGTAACTCTCATGAACACGGTCAAGTTATCCGATGTCCGAAATATTAACTTTGCCGACTACGCTGTGACGTTTTGTTGATCGATGAACTCCGGTCGGGCTTATTCGACCCGCTTGCCCGGTGGAGTATTCTGTTTTGGTTTCGTGTCGCGACGCAGCGCCATCGATCTTGGCGCGAGTGCATGTCCGAGGTGATGCGTCGCGGTGTTTCCCCGGGCGTGCCGCATTGGCGCGCTGCCGCCATAGGCGCCGTGACCAGGGAATTTCGTGATAACTCCGTGATTGGCGTGGTGACGAAACGATCCGGATTTGGTTTCCGAATGCATCTATATTGGCGCGCTCGGGATTCGCCGTGGCCGAACGGTCCCGAACGCCGGTGTCGGATGGTTGCGCTGACTCGCGTCCGCCCCGATGGTCACCGTCTTCTCGGTCGCGGGCGTGCTTTCTCCCGGAGGTCGGTTTCGCCGCGTCGGGAAGAGCAGTACTGCCTCAGCGGAATGGTGCTGACCTATGCGGGCACCGATCAGCACGGGCAGTCGACGCGAGGCGGGTACTCCACGCGCATCGTGGTGACCGAGGACTTCGCCCTGCGCATCTCCGACGGCCTCTCGCCGACCGAGGCCGCGCCGCTGCTGGGCGCCGGCATCACGACTTGCGCGCCGTTGCGGCAGTGGAACGCCGGCCCCGGCAAGCGGGTCGCGGTCGTCGGCCTCGGGCACGTGGCGGTCAAGCTCGCCCGCGCGATGGGTACCGAGGTGACGGTGCTGTCGCGAACGCTGACCACGCAGGACGACGGTTTCGGCCTCGGTGCGCACGACTGTCGCGCGACCGGGGGTCCGGCGACCTTCGAGGAACCGGCCGGCTCGTTCGACTCATCGTGAACACGGTGAGCGCGTCCCCGGAAGTGAGCGCCCATCTGTCGCTGCTGGGACTCGGCGGGGCGCTGGCGAACGTCGGCGCACCGCCGGATCCGGTGTCGTTCAACGTGTTCTCGCTGCTGGGCAACCGGCGGTCGATGTCCGGTTCGCTGATCGGTGGCATCCGCGAGCCCCAGGAGATACTGGACTTCTGCGCCGAGCCGGGATCGGTGCCGAAGTCGAGGTGATCGGCGCGGAGCGGACCAACGACGCCTACGAGCGCGTGCTGGCCTCCGACGTGCGGTACCGCTTCGTCATCGACATCGCGACGCTGGTATGACCCGGGTGCCCGGCGTTCGGAACGCGTCGGATTCGGTTGCGGGGAGTGCGATGAGAGCTGCGGGGTGCGCTGATCCGTCCGGGGAACATCCCCCTCAGCGGGATTCCTTCCGGTCCGGCCGGGTACCGGAGCTCCTCGCCGCGGCGGGCAACTCGGACTCGTGGGCTGCCGGCCAGTGCCGTGCGTCGGCCCCGAGGACGCGGAGCTGGTGGACCTGTTGGAGGCACCAGGGTGAGAGCCCCGACGTCCCGGACACGGCGGTCTCGCCGAACTCGTCCCAGTCCGTCCACCGCACGGAGTCGACTTCGGTGGGCGCTGGCCGGGGGTGATGTTCCGCGCGGGCACGAAAGACCGGGCACATCTCGTTTTCGACGGTGCCGTTGTCCATGACGGCGCGGTAGCGAAAAGCCGGGAGTATCAGCTCCGCGCTGTCGACGTCGAGGCCCAGTTCTTCGTGCAGTCGTCGCGTGACCGCTGTCGTGAGGGGCTCACCGGGAGCCGGATGCCCGCAGCAGGAGTTGGTCCACACCCCGGGCCAGGTCGTCTTCGTCAGGGCGCGTCGGGTCAGCAGCAGTTGGTTGCGGTCGTTGATGACGTAGCAGGAGAAGGCCAGGTGCAGCGGGGTGTGGCTGTGGTGCACGGTGGCTTTGTCGGCGACGCCGTTGGCGTGACCGCTCTCGTCGAGCAGCACGACTTGTTCCACTGCGGTTCCTCTCTGAGTGCGGTCCGGTGAAGCCTCGTCGATCCTGCCCGTTGACCGTCCGCCGAGTCGACGTCTCGTTCGTGTGTCATACCACGGACGGATACGTGTCGCTCCCAGTGGTATCAAGGACACCCAGCGTGTCAACAGGAGATTGATCACTTCGATCGGTGATCGACAATGTCACCTGTGTTAGCCAAGATCGCCTTGGTGCCGTGATCTGGGGTCGATCAACGAGGCAACCCGAGGTGGGGGATCACCGACTCTGGTGCGGCACTCAGGTGTTGGCATGACTCGGATTGGTGGTATGTGGTGACAAGTGCGGAGTCGATGGCCGGTCAGGGCAGTGGTGACGGGCAGTCGCCGTTGAGCCTGGGGACGGCGGCGGCGCGGAACCTGTCGACGACGACGAAGACGCCGCCGCAGATGCAGTCGGTCACCTCGCGGTGGCTGCCGCGCCTGCTGCCCTGGGTGCAGGCTTCCGGCGGGGCGTACCGGGTCAACCGTCGGTTGACCTACCAGCTCGGTGACGGACGGGTGACGTTCACCAACACCGGTGCCGACGTGCGGGTCATTCCCGCCGAGCTGTGCGAGCTGCCGGTGCTGCGCGGGTTCGGCGACACCACGGTGCTGGAGGGCTTGGCCGATCGGTTCACCCAGCGCGAGTACGCGGCGGGTGACGTGATCGCGGAGGTGGGCCGCCCGGCCGACGAGGTCGTGCTCATCGCGCACGGCAAGGTCAACAAGCTGGGTACCGGTCCCTACGGGGACCAGGCGGTGCTGGGGGTGCTGGCCAACGGGGAGCACTTCGGCAGCCACGCGCTGGTCGGCGAGCAGAGCCAGTGGGAGTTCACGGCCAAGGCCGTGACCTCGTGCACCGTGCTGAGCCTCTCCCGGCAGTCGTTCGAGGAGTTCGCCGGGCGGTCCGAGGCGCTGCGGAGCCACCTCGAGCAGGTCCGGACCAGTTCGCAGCCGACGCACAATTCGGAGGGGGAGTCCACGGTCGCGGTGGCCTCGGGCCACGCCGGGGAGCCCGATCTGCCGGGGACCTTCGTCGACTACGAGCTCAAGCCCCGCGAGTACGAGCTCAGCGTGGCCCAGACGGTGCTGCGGGTGCACAGCCGGGTGGCGGATCTGTACAACCAGCCGATGGACCAGGTCGAGCAGCAGCTGCGGTTGACCATCCAGGAGCTGCGCGAGGAGCAGGAGAAGGAGCTGATCAACAACCGCGACTTCGGTCTGCTGCACAACGCCGACCTGCGCCAGCGCATCCACACCCGCACCGGACCGCCCACGCCGGACGACATGGACGAGCTGCTGTCGCTGGTGTGGAAGGAGCCGGGCTTCTTCCTGGCGCACCCGCGGGCGATCGCGGCGTTCGGCCGGGAGTGCAGCCGCCGCGGTCTGTACCCGGCGAGCGTGGAGGTCGGCGGACATCACGTGCCCGCGTGGCGCGGGGTCCCGCTGTTCCCGAGCAACAAGCTGCCGATGAGCAAGCACCGCACGAGTTCGATCATGCTGATGCGCACCGGGGAGCACAACCAGGGCGTGGTCGGGCTGCACCAGACCGGCATCCCGGACGAGTACGAGCCCGGCCTGTCGGTGCGGTTCATGGGCATCAACGAGAAGGCCATCATCTCCTACCTGGTCAGCACGTACTACTCCGCCGCCGTGCACGTCCCGGACGCGCTGGCCGTGCTCGACGACGTCGAGGCCGGCAGGGAAAACTGATCGCCGCCATGGGTGAACAACCGTTTGACCTCCCGGAGTTCTACCTGCCCTGGCCCGCTCGGCTGAACCCGCATCTCGAAGGTGCGCGCGAGCACAGCAAGACGTGGGCGCGCCGGATGGAGATGGTCACCTCCGGTGGGGCGGTGGGCAGCGGTGGGGCGTTCGCCTGGGACGAGCCCACCTTCGACTCGGCCGACTACCCGCTGCTGTGCGCCTACACCCACCCGGATGCCACCGCTGAGGACCTCGATCTCGTCACCGACTGGTACGTGTGGGTGTTCTACTTCGACGACCACTTTCTCGAGCACTACAAAAGAACAGGAGATCTGACCGGGGCACGCGAGTACCTGACAGGGTTGTCGGCCTTCATGCCGACGCGGTCGACCGACCACGTCCCCACCGCGACGAATCCGGTGGAATGGGGCCTGGCCGATCTGTGGAAGCGCACCGCCTCCATCATGTCGCCCGAATGGCTGGGTCGTTTCGCCGCCAGCACCCGCGATCTGCTCGAGGACTGCGTGTGGGAGCTGACCAACATCACCCAGAACCAGGTTCCCAACCCGATCGAGTACATCACCATGCGTCGCAGGGTCGGTGGGGCGCCCTGGTCGGCCGGGCTCGTGGAACTCGCCGCCCGAGCGGAGATCCCGGATTCCATCGCCGCGAGCAGGCCGATGCAGGTGATCACCGACACGTTCTCCGACGGGGTGCACCTGCGCAACGACCTGTTCTCCTACCAACGCGAGACGCAGGAGGAAGGTGAGCTCAACAACGGGGTGCTGGTCATGGAGACTTTCTTCGGAACCAGCCCGCAACGGGCCGCCGAACTCACCAACGACCTGTTGACCTCGCGGTTGGAGCAGTTCAACAACACCGCGCTGACCGAGGTGCCGGCCCTGTGCGACGAGCGCGCCCTGGACCACGCGGAACGCGCGAGTGTGCTGGCCTACGTCAAAGGACTGCAGGACTGGCAGGCCGGTGGTCACGAGTGGCACGCCCGGTCCAGCCGGTACATGAACGAGCACGTCACCGCGGCATCCAGCGCCCCGGTGTTCCAGGGCCCCACCGGATTGGGCACCTCGGCGGCACGCGCGTTCACCCGATTGCGGCCCGGCGTGCGGCGTCGAACGCAGCAACATTCCCACAGGCCGTTCCAAGCGGTGGGGCATTTGACGCTGCCCGAGTTCGACATGCCGTATTCGACTCGAATGAGCCCGCATCTGGACAGCGCACGGGTCCACGAGGTCGACTGGGCGCGCCGGATGGGCATGTTCGAGTCCGTGCCCGGAGTGGAAGCCGGTGGGGTGTGGAGCGAGCACCGGTTCATCCGGTTCGATTTCTCCTATTGCGCGGCGATCATCCATGCCGACGCGGATCCGGAGCAGCTCAACCTGTCGACCGACTGGTTGACGTGGGGCACCTACGGGGACGACTACTTCCCCCTCGTGTTCGGGAGCACCAACAACCTCGCGGGTGCCAAGGCCTGCAATGAACGCCTTTCACTGTTCATGCCGTTGGACCTCGGCACCGTTCCGGAGGCGACGAATCCCGTCGAGCGTGGCCTGGCCGACCTGTGGCGCCGGACCGCCGCTCCCCTGAACACCGCCGCACGACGCCAGTTCCGAACCGCGGTGGAGGAGATGACCACCAGCTGGGTATGGGAATTGGCCAACCAGATCCAGCATCGCGTGCCGGATCCGGTCGACTACATGGAGATGCGTCGTAAGACGTTCGGGGCGGACATGACGATGAGCCTGTCCCGACTGACCCAGCTCGACGCCGTACCCGCCGAGGTGCAGCAGAGCACGGTGGTGCGGCAACTGGAAACCGCCGCACAGGACTACACCAGCCTCGCGAACGATCTGATCTCCTACCAGAAGGAGATCGAGTTCGAAGGCGAGATGCACAACCTCGTCCTGGTCGTGCAGAACTTCCTCGACGTGGATCGGTGGCAGGCCCGCGACGTCGTGGTCAACGTGATGAACGCCCGCAGGCACCAGTTCGAGCGGATCCTCACCGAACAACTTCCCCGGCTCTGCGAGGAGTTCGACCTCGACGAGTCGGCCCGCGGCGTCCTCACCGAGCACGCCGAAGGACTCCGGGAGTGGATGGCGGGAGTGCTGGCATGGCATCGCTGGTGCGTGGTGCGCTACTCCGAGCCCGAGCTGCGCGCCTACCACCAGCCGACATCCGGCGCGCCACCCGCTCTCGAACCACACGCGCCGTCCCAGGCCGTCGACGTCGGGTCCGCACCGGTACGGCGGCTGCTGGCCGGCCCCACCGGGCTGGGCACCTCCGCGGCCCGGCTCGCGTCGCGTCACGGCAACGCGAGCACTCGGTCCTCCCAGGTGCGGTGACCGAGCTCCCTCTTTTTCTGCCCACCACGACCCGCGATGGGTGAATCCTCATGACCGATGCCGAACCGACCTCGACGGCCGACCACAGTGGTCAGGGCCAGCTCAGCCTGGGCACGGCAGCTGCCCGCAACCTGGCCAGTACGACCAAGACGCCGCCGCAGATGGCCTCGATCAGCCCGCGGTGGCTGTCGCGCATGCTGCCCTGGGTCGATACCACCAGCGGTTCGTACCGGGTCAACCGCCGGTTGACCTACACCTTCGGTGACGGCCGCCTGACCTTCGCCAACACCGGTGATCAGGTCCGCGTCCTGCCCCCGGAACTGCGCGAACTGCCCTCGCTGCGCGACCTCGGCGACGACGCGGCCCTGAGCGCGCTGGCCGAGCGGTTCGCCCAGCGCCACTACGCGCCGGGCGAGGTCATCACCACCGCCGGCGAGCCGGCCGAGGAGGTGGTGTTGCTGGCCCACGGGAAGGTCAACACCTTCGCCAAGGGGCAGTACGACGGTGAGACCTCCCTGGAGGTGCTCGCCGACGGCCAGTACCTCGGCGACCAGGTGTTGGCCGGTGCCGAGCAGACCTGGCCGGTCACGGCCAAGGCACTCACCCCGTGCATCGCGCTGACCCTGTCCCGGCAGGACCTCGCCGAGCTCACCGACCGGTCCGAGACGCTGCGCACCCACCTCGAACACGTTCGCAGCGCACCGAAGCCCGCCCACAACAAGCACGGCGAAGCCGCCATGCAGCTGGCCTCCGGCCACGACGGCGAACCCGACCTGCCCGCGACCTTCGCCGACTACGACCTCAACCCCCGCGAGTACGAGCTCAGCGTCGCCCAGACCATCCTGCGGGTGCACACCCGGGTGGCCGACCTCTACGACGAGCCGATGGACCAGCTCGAACAGCAGCTGCGGTTGACCGTCGAGGAACTGCGCGAGCAGCAGGAGCACGAGCTGGTCAACAACCGCGAGTTCGGGCTGCTGCACAACGCCGACCTGCGCCAGCGCATCCAAACCACCACCGGCCCACCCGTCCCGGGTGACCTCGACGAACTGCTGTCCCGGCGCCGCAAGACCGAGTTCTTCCTGGCCCACCCCCGCACCATCGCCGCCTTCGGCCGCGAGTGCACCCGGCTGGGGGTGTATCCCGACAGTCTCGACGTTCACGGCACCAGGGTGACCGCCTGGCGCGGAGTGCCGCTGCTGCCCTGCAACAAGATCCCGATCACGGACAGGGGGACCAGCTCGATCCTGGCCCTGCGCACCGGGGAGGAGCACCAGGGCGTGGTCGGGCTGCACCAGACCGGCATCCCCGACGAGTACGCACCGAGCCTGAACGTGCGGTTCATGGGGATCAACGACAAGGCCGTCACCTCCTACCTGGTCAGCGCGTACTACTCCGCCGCCGTACTCACTCCCGACGCGCTCGGTGTGCTGGAAAACGTCGAAATCGCCCGGTGAAAGGAGCGATGCCATGGTCTCCACCGAAGTGATGCCCCACGAGAGCCAGGCGCGGGAAGCGCTGGCATGGAGCCGTCATCACGTCGATCCCGCGCTGCGGGCCGCGATCGACACGTTGCCCGAGGACCTGCGCCACATCGCTGGGTATCACTTCGGCTGGTGGGACGAGCACGGCCGGCCCATCGAGGCCACCGGCGGCAAGACGATGCGCTCAGCCCTGGTCCTGCTCACCGCCGAGGCCGTCGGCAGCACAGCTCAAGCGGCGGTACCCGCCGCGGTCGCCGTCGAGCTCGTGCACAACTTCTCCCTGCTGCACGACGACGTCATCGACGCCGATGCCACCCGCCGCCACCGCCCCACGGCCTGGAGCGTGTTCGGCGTCAGCGCGGCGATCCTGGCCGGTGACGCGCTGCTGTCGCTGGCTACCGGTGTGCTCGCCGACAGCGGGAACCCAGTCGCCCTGCGGGGAGTGCGGCTGCTCAACACCGCGGTGCAGGGACTGATCCAGGGCCAGATCATGGACCTGGCCTTCGAGCAGCGCAGCGACGTCGACGTGGCCGAATGCCAGCGCATGGCCCGGAACAAGACCGGAGTCCTCCTCGGAGCCGCTTGTGAACTCGGTGCCCTGTTCGGTGACGCAGGCGGCGAGCAGACCGAACACCTGCGCGACTTCGGCAACGAACTGGGGCTGGCCTTCCAGCACGTCGACGACCTGCTGGGCATCTGGGGCGAGTCCGAGCACACCGGGAAACCGGCGTATTCGGACCTGCGCAGCCACAAGAAAACCCTGCCCGTGGTGTTCGCGCTGAACTCCGACACCTCGGCCGGACGGGAACTCGCCTCGGGATACCACCACGACACCCCCGACTCCGCTCCCGAGCCGACCAACACCGCGGAACTCGTCGACCGAGCCGGGGGACGTGCCTGGAGCCGGGCCCAGTCCGACCAGCTCCTCGACCGGGCCCTGCACCACCTGCACGCGGCGGCCCCCGTCGCCCGAGCCACCGAGCTGGAGGCGCTCGCCCGGTTGACCACCCACCGCGACCACTGACGGCTCGGGGGCGAACCGTCGCACGGCCAGCGGCCGGACCGAATCCCGGCTCAGGGATGGTCCGGTTCGCCGGGCAGGTTCCCCACGGCGGCGTAGCAGTTGGTCTCGATGGCGGTGGCCTCGTCCACCGGGCTCTCGGGGCGCCACTGGTCGAGCGGTACCAGGCCGGGGTCGAGGAGCTGGTAGCCGTCCAACAGGGCGGCGACCTGGTCGACGGTGCGGAAGGTGGCGGGGGTGGGGGTGTTGCGGTAGCTGGCCAGGAAGCGCTCGTACTGCTCGTCGGTCAGGGTGGTGCGCACTCCGTGGGTCAGGACCAGGGCGCTGCCCGGTGCGCAGACCTTGCGGTAGTCGGCCATGAGCCGGGCGGGCTGGTCGGTCTCGGGCAGGGCGTGCAGGACCGCCACGGCCAGCACCGCCACCGGTCGATTGAAGTCCAGCAGCTCGGACACTCCTGGTGCGGCCAACACGTGGTGGGGATCGCGAATGTCGGCCTGGGTGATGCTGACTCGGTCCTCGTCGCTCAGCAGGCGACGAGCGTGGGCGACCGCCACGGGTTCGCAGTCGACGTAGGCGATGCGGGCGTGCGGATTGTGCCGGTGGGCGATCTCGTGGACGTTGCCGATGGTGGGGATTCCGGAGCCCAAGTCGAGGAACTGGTCGATGCCCCGCTCGCTCAGGGAGGCCACCGCTCGTCCCAGGAACGAGCGGTTGGCCCGCGCCCAGCGGCCCATGGCGGGGAAGGCCTCGAGGACGCGCTCGGCCTCGGTCCGGTCGACGGCGAAGTTGGCCGAACCGCCCAGGTAGTGGTCGTACATCCGCGCCGAGTTCGGACTGTCCACGTCCACCTCGGAGATCGCCTCCGGGGACTGTCTCAGCGGATCGGTACTGTGCTCGTGACGCCCCATGATCGCCCTCCTGCGACGTGGCTCGTGCTGATCAACGACAGTAGTCCGACGTCGGTCGACCACACCAGCCGTTCCGGGACGACTGTTCGGGTCGGGCTCCGTCTTTCGCGGACAACGTGCCGGAGGGGATGAGCGATCGCTTCACGGCTCCGCGAGAGTCGCCGTCAACGACCCCGTTCGCGGTTTAGGGCGGGGAGGTGCGTGTTGAGCCGGTCGATGAGCGCGACAGTGCCTGGGAGGACTCCCGTCCTCGGTTCCGGGTTTATCTCTCCGAGGGTGGCGAGGCGAGCGATGCCCGGAAATGCCCCCGGACCACCGACACTTGTGACGTCGTCGACGCTGACGTGCTCCAGGTCGTCAGCTGGGCCCAGGATCAGGCCGGTGACGACGAGCTTTATGCGGTCGCCTTGGTCGGCGAGGACGGGCCGGTGCCTGCCGGACAGCGTCGCGGCCTGACCTGGCTGGTCGGTATGGATGCCAACGAGGTCGTCCAGGACGACGCCGAGCGGCAGTGCTTCGAGAGGACGCTGGCACGTCGCGGGCGACGTGTCGTTGACATCGGGCAGTGATGGCCGGCTCGGTGGGAGGAAAAGGCCGTTCGGACCTCGCGGCTGCCCGCACAGCACGGTGACCTGGTGCGGTCCTTCGGGCCGTCTCACCGGTGGCTCCCCATTGCCACCGGTGAGGACGATGCCCGTCGCGGGACTGTGCGCACCTGTGATCGGCGCTCAAGCCCGGTCGGTTCGCGGAAGTGGGGAAGGGACTGTTCCGCCCTCGACAGCGGGACGGCTCCCTTCATCCCGCGTGCGGTTCAGCTAACCGGGCTGGTGATGGTGCCGCCCGCGGGGGGCCGTCGACGGGGCGGTGTCGCTGGCCAAGCGCGTACCGGAGGACGTGTGGGTGGTCGGCTACGACGACATCGCGATGACGGCGTGGGACTCCTACGACGTCACGACGGTCCGCCGGCCGATCGCGGAGATGGCCCGCGCGGCCGTGCACTTGCTGCTGGAACGCATCGAGGACCGCTCCGCGCCGGCCCGCAAGCAGTGCTTCCCCGGCGAACTCGTCGTCCGCGGCTCCACCGCGCACACCCGGAGCGCCGAGTTCGGCCGATCGGTTCTTGTTTCGTGATGGCGGGAGCGGCGGGGACACCCGTGCGGATGGGTCAGTCGTTCCCGGAGTGCTCCAGGAGCATTCGCCGGGCCAGACCGGCCAGTTCGCGGGTGGCGGGGGAGAGGGTGGCTCCGCGGCGGCGGACCAGGGCGATGGTGTCGTGGAGGGGTTCGCGGAAACCGATCGTGTGCAGGTTCTGCGGGCAGGCGGAGCTCTCGGCGACCGCGCGGGCCAGGACGGTGTCGCCGATTCCGCGCTGCACCAGGGAAAGCGCGCCCTCCACGTGCTCGACCTCGATCCACGGTTCGAGCTTGAGCCCGGCGAGCTGGGCGCGATCGGCCAGCTGCCGGCGCGTCGGGTCCGACCAGCCGTAGTGCGCGTCGTAGAGGATCAGTCGCGACCGCGCGAAGTCCTCGATCGACACCGGTTCCGCGGCCCGCGACGGATCGGCGGTGGCGTAGCGGACCTCGTCCCGCAGCAGCGGCGTCACCTCCAGGTCCGCGTCGTCGATCGGCAGTACCACCAGTCCCGCCTCTATGGTCCCGGCCGCGACCGCGGACGCCACGTCCGCCGAATTCCGCCCGATCAGCCGGATGCGCACGTCGGGATGACTGTCGTGGAACCGCTGCGCCAGGTCGGACAGCAGGTAGTAACCGGCGTTGCGCAGCACCCCGAACGTCGCGACACCACCGTGCAGGCCGCGCACCGATCGCAGCGCATGCGCACCGTCGTCGGCGGCGACCGTGGCCTGCTCGGCGTGCGGCAGCAGGGCCTCCCCGGCGGCGGTGAGCACCAGCCGACGCGCGCCCCGGGTGAACAGCGGAGTCGCGTACTCGTCCTCGAGCTTGCGGATCAGTTCCGAGATCGATGCCTGGGCGATGCCCATGCTCGCCGCGGCACTGGTGAACGAGCCGGTCCGCGCGGCGAGCACGAACGCGCGCAACTGTTTCAACGTCATAGGGAAACCCTATGAAAGGAGCAGGATTTCGTCACCTTGTCCTTTGATCGCGGCGTTCGTACAGTCGCGCCATGCGATTCGCGCCCTCCCTGCTCAGTGAAATCGGCGATTCCTGCAGAACGCTCAAATCCCCCGAACACGACGGTTCGGCCGCGCAGCGCGATCCGGCCGTGGTGCAACGGGTCTCGGAGATGCTCACCGAGATCGAACGCGACGGGATGAACGCCGTGCTGCGCTACGCGAGCGAGCTCGACGGCTGGTCCGACGGCGATGTCGAACTCGACGCGGCGGCCGTCCGGCGCAGCGGCGACCGGCTCACCGCCGAGCACCGCGCGTCGTTGGAGCTCGGCGCCGAGCGGACCCGGGCGTTCGCCGAGGCCCAGCGCGAACACCTGCGCGACTTCGAGACCGAGCTGACCCCCGGGCTGATCACCGGGCACAAGTACGTGCCGGTGCAACGGGTCGGCGCCTACCTGCCGGCGGGGCGGTTCCCGCTGACGGCCGGGGCGTTCATGACCGTCGGGGTGGCCAAGGCCGCCGGAGTCGACACCGCGCTGGCGTGCGTGCCGCCCGGCCACGACGGCACCCCCGATCCGGCGGTGCTGTACTCCGCGCACCTGTCCGGAGTGGACCGGGTGCACGTGCTCGGGGGCGTGCAGGCGCTGGCCGCGATGGCGTTCGGGCTGCTCGGGGAACGGCCGGTGGACGTGCTCGTCGGTGCGGGCAACGCGTTCGTGGCCGAGGCCAAGCGGCAGCTGTTCGGCACCGTCGGTATCGACCTGCTGGCCGGGCCGTCCGAGGTCGCGGTGCTCGCCGACGACACCGCCGACGCGGAACTGGTCGCCGCGGACCTGCTCGGGCAGGCCGAGCACGGGGTCAACTCCCCGGCCGCGCTGGTGACCACCTCGCAGCGGCTCGGCGACGACGTGATCGCCGAGGTGGACAAGCAGCTGAAAACCCTGGACACCAAGGAGATCGCCGGCCCCGCCTGGCGTGATCACGGTTCGGTGACCTGGGCGCGGGACCCGGCGACCGCGGTGGCGCTGGTGGACGATCTCGCCCCGGAACACCTCGAAGTGCAGACCGCCGACGACGAGCACTACCACCGCGAGCTGCGCAACTACGGCTCGATCTTCCTCGGCCCGTGGAGCACGGTGGCGTACTCGGACAAGGGGATGGCCGGTACCAACCACGTGCTGCCGACCGCGGGGGGCGCCAAGCACAGCGCCGGGCTGTCGGTCTCCCGGTTCCTCAAGCCGCTGACCTACCAGCGGGTGGCCGAGCACGCGACGCCGCAGCTGGCCGACGCGGTCGACGTCATCTCCGACTACGAGCGGATGGCCGCGCACCGGACCACCGCCACCATCCGCACCACCCGCCACCAGGAGGGAACCCGCTGATGACCATCGAGCAGAACTCGCAGTTCGCACCCGCCGCAGCACCGCAACCGAGTCGACGCGGCGCCCCGGAGGGCACGATGCACCCGCCCGCGCGGACGATGCCGACCGATCACACCATTCGCGTGGACTCCGGGCACGGCATCGACGAGCCGCACCGCGTCGACCAGGATCGGGTGCCCGGCCGGCGCCGCCAGCCGATGCGCGGCTTCGAGGACACCTACACCGACATCGTCGACTACATCGTGCGGATCACCCACCGCATCTGGGAGGACCAGGACGTCGGCTACGTCTACGACACCTACAGTCCCGGGTGCCGGCTGCACGGCGACGACGGCTTCTCCTACGGCGTGGAGCAGCTCGTCGACGGCACGATCCAGACGATCAACGCGTTCCCGGACTGCCGGCACTACGCCGACGACGTGATCTGGGCCGGCGACGAGGACCAGGGCTTCGTCACCTCGCACCGGGCGCTGAACATCGGCCACCACACCGGCCCGTGGCGCTGGGGCCCGCCGACCGGGCGCAAGCTCGACACCTGGGTCATGGCGAACTGCGTGGTGCGGGAGAACGAGATCTACGAGGAGTGGGTCCTCTACAACACCGCGGCCAAGCTCCAGCAACTCGGCATCGACGTGGTCGAGGCGGCCCGCGCCTACGCCGCCGAGGGCGGCATCGCGCCGCTGTCGGCGCGCAGCTTCAGCGAGCCGCAGCGGCTGGTCGGCGGTCGCAAGCCGGAGGCGATGGCGCTGCCGGAGCAGTTCGACGTCGATCAGGTCGTGCGCGCGCTGTTCCACAACGTCTACAACCGCCGCGACCTGAGCATGTTCGACCGGGTTTACGCGGAGTCGGTGAACTACCACGGCACCACCAACCGGGTCGGGCGCAACCGCTCCGACGTGCGCGGCATGGCGCGCTCGCTGCTGGCCACGTTCCCGGACCTGGGCGTCTCGGTCGACGAGGTGTACTGGATGGGCAACGAGACCGACGGGTTCAGCGTCTCGGTCCGGTGGTCGGGCACCGGGACGCACCGCGGCTACGGGCTCTACGGCAAGCCGACCGGGCGGCGGGCGCACCTCTGGGGCATCTCGCAGCTGTACTTCGCCGGTGGGCGGATCGTGGAGGAGTGGTCGCTGTTCAACGAGTTCGACGTGCTCGCCCAGCTGCTGGGCGACGAGCCGCCGTCCCTGCTCGGATGAGCGTGCGTCCACCGCGGAGGGACCGGCCGTGACCAGCGTGCTGTGCACCCAGCTGGCTCCGCGCATCGCCGATCTGCCGTACAACCGGGAGTTGTCGGTGGCGGCCGTGCGCGGGGCCGCCGGGCGCGGGGCCGAGGTGATCGTGCTGCCGGAACTGGTGACCTCCGGATACCGGCTCGAATCGGTGGCCGAGGCGGCCTCGGTGGCGATCCCGGCGGAGGACCCGCTGTTCGCCGAGTGGGGGCGAGCCGCCCCGGAGGCCGTCGTGGTCGGCGGGTTCTGCGAGCTCGGCGCCGACGGGCGGTTGTACAACAGCGCGGCCGTGCTCGACCGGGGAGAACTCGTCGCGGTCTACCGCAAGACGCACCTGTGGGACTCCGAGAAGTCGCTGTTCACCCCGGGTGCCGAAGCACCACCGGTGTTGGACACCAGTGGCGGCAGGATCGGCGTGTTGATCTGCTACGACCTCGAATTCCCGGAACTGACCCGGATACTGGCCCTGGAAGGCGCCGAACTGCTCGCCGTGCCGACGAACTGGCCGCTGCTGCCGCGTCCGGCCGGGGAACGCGTTCCCGAAGTGGTCGTCGCGATGGCCGCGGCGCGGGTCAACCGGATCGCCATCGCTTGCTGCGACCGCAGCGGAACCGAGCGCGGCGGTGCCTGGAACGAGGGCACCAGCATCGTCGGACCGGACGGATGGGTCCGCGCGGAGGTGGACACCGCCGGAATCGCCCGGGCCGATCTGGAACTGAGCGCGGCCCGGGACAAGCGGCTCACCGAACGCGCGCACCTGTTCGCCGACCGTCGGCCCGAGCTCTACGGCCCGCTGGCCTGAGTCGCGCGGCCGGCCATCGGGCGCCTGCGGGATCCGCGGCTTGAACGGATCCCGCAGGACCCACTCCGCGAGTGGCAGGTGCTCAGAGCGTCCGGAACGTGTTCAGGAGGATGTGGGCGAGGTTGTAGACCACGAGCTCGGCTTCGCTGGCCGAGCCCTGCTCGGCGCTGGACACGATGCTCATCACCGACACCCCGGCCGCCCGCGCCTTCTCGTGCACCTCGTCCGTGGCGCTGCGCACGGCCGGGTCGCCGGGCGGAACTCCCAGCGACACGGCCAGATCCGCCGGACCCACCCACACCGCGTCGATCCCGTCCACCGCGACGATGTCGGCGGCGCGCCGCACACCCGCCGCGGTCTCGATCATCACCACCACGAGCACGTCCTCGGCCGCGCTCAGGTGTTCGGTGGCGGTGACCGCACCGTAGCGGCCGGCCCTGCTGTAGGTCGCGAAACCGCGCTCGCCGCGCGGCGGGTAGTGCGCCGAGCGCACCACCTCCTCGGCTTCCCGAGCGCTTTCCACGTGCGGCGCGATGATTCCCTCGGCGCCGAGGTCGAGCACCCGCAGCACCTGGTTCGGTTCGCCACGCCCGATCCGCACCAGCACCGGCAGGTCGTGCGCCTGCGCGATCGCGACGTGCTGCTGCAGCGCGAGCAGGTCGTCCGGACCGTGCTCGCAGTCGACGAGCACGTAGTCCAGCCCGCCGATTCCGGACAGTTCCACCAACATCTCGGCCGGAGTGCGCAGGATTCCCCCGCGCAGCCGGGAACCTTCGCGCAACCGCTTCTTGAGCCTCAACGTCCCACCATTCCCGCGGACAGATCGATGTCGGCGGCACACAGCCCCGGCATTCGCAGCATCGCCACCAGCGCGGCGCCGACCTCCTCTTCGGTGACCATCCGGCCGAGCGCCGCGCGGGAGACGAACTCCGCCTCGGCCTGCTCGGCGGTCTTTCCGGTGCGTTCGGCCTCCAGCCGGAAGTTCCGGGCCATTCGCGGCCCGTCGACCGGTCCGGGTGACAGCGAGTTGACCGCGACCCCGAGCGGACCGACCTCGGCGGCCAGCGTCGTGGTCAGCCCCAGTACCGCCGTCTTCGAGGCGCAGTACGGGGTTCTCCGCTCCAGCGGGCGCTTGCCGGACACCGAGGCGATGTTGACGACGTTCCCGCTGCCGCGCTCGGTCATGGCCGGGAGGAAGGCGCGGCACATCAGGTAGGTGCCGCGCACGTTCGCGGCGAACACCGCGTCCCAGTCCGCGGGCTCGATCTCGGTCAGCGGTGCGACCGGGCCCGCGACTCCGGCGTTGTTCACCAGGATCGAGACGTGCTCGTCGGTCAGTTGCCCGATGAGCTCGCGAACCGCGTCCGGATCGGCGACGTCGCAGGTCACCGCGCGTCCCCGGATCGGGAGCTCCGCGATCGTCTCGTCCAGAGCGGACTGGTTTCGCCCGGTGGCGATCACCCGCGCCCCGGCCTCCGACAGCGCCCGGCACATCGCCCGTCCCAGCCCGTTGCCGCCGCCGGTGACCAGGGCGGTACGCCCGGAGATCGGTTCGGGAGTCATCTCGGACACGGTGCGTCTCCTCGGTCGTGTGGCGCCGGACCGCAGCGGCGCAGCAGCCGGTTCAGCAGCTCGGCGGTTTTCTCGGGTGCTTCCAGGGGGAGCAGGTGCCCGGAGTCGGGCACCTGGTGCAGTTCGGCGTCGGGGAGCCGGTCGGCGATGTCGCGATGGAACTCCGGTGGGCACAGCGCGTCCTCGGTACCGCACGCCACCAGCGACGGAGCGTCGATCGCGGTCAGCCCTGCGCGGGCGTCCGTGCGAGTGGCCTGCGCGGCGAGCTGGGCGAGGAACCGCTGCTCGCCCACCCGGCCGGCCATCCCGCGGTAGGCCCGCGCCAGCCGGGACGGGGGCAGGGGAGTGGCGAACATGGCCGTCAGCGTCTCCTCGACCACCGACGCGAACTCACCGGACTCGCTGTGCTCGGCCATCCGGCGCCAGGCCCGCAACTGGTCGGACCGCGGCCCGGTGGCGTTCGTGGACAGCGCGGCGAACCCGACGACCCGCTCCGGGGCCAGACGTGCCACCTCGAAGCCGACGATCGCCCCGAGGCTCAGCCCGATGAGAGTGAACGGTCCGTCCGTGCTGGACAGAACCTGCTCGGCCATGCCGGTGATGCTCGGTTCGCTCAGCTGGGCGTGCACCGCGGTGACGTCGAGCGCGGGCTCGACCTCGGCCCAGAGCCCGGCGTCGCAGAGCATGCCGGGCACCAGCACCGCCTCAGCCACGGTTGCGCGGTACGAGCGCGTACGGCGCCACGTAGCCGTTGTGGTCGATCGAGTACCCGGAGTCGGCGGCGGACTTGACGACCTCCTCGTCCCAGCGCGGACGCACCCGCCCGTCCCCGGAGTTGATCACCAGGAGCTTTCCGGTGTCCTCGCCGACGTTGCGGATGCTGCGCCAGGACCCGGGCGGCACCGAGAGCATGTCCCACTCGCCGAGCTCGACCCCGACCTGGTCGTGGTCGTTGAGCGTGACCTCCCAGCGGCCCTCCTTGACCATGAGCACCTGCGTCTCGTCGACGCGGTGCCCGAGCATCCCGGCGCCCGGAGCGGCCCGCAGCCAGGCGAGGTTGTGCCCGTGCGGGTTGTGGATCCGCGGCTCCTGGTCCAGGTCCTCTGTCATCCCGAACCCGATCACCAGCGCCAGCTCCGTCTCACCACCGGTGACCGACGAGCACAGGAACGGGTGCGAGCACCACTCCAGGTCGTCCTGGGTGACCACCCGGCGGCGCATCTTCTCCGTCGAGAACGACCGCAGCCGATCGATGTGCTCGTCGGAGACGGGCCGGACGAGCTCGACCTCGTCGGGCGGTTCGTCCCCGGCCACGGTGTCGATGAGCTGGCCGTCCTCGGTCAGGTGCAGCCCGTGCCCGGCGGCTTCCCGCAGCACCGAGGGACCCCAGATGATCCCGCCGGTGTCGTCGTGGCCGAGCGAGGTGAACAGGAAACCGTCGTCCGGACCGATGTTGGTGAACCCGCGGAAGATCCAGGTCGGGATCGAGGCGATGTCGCCCTCGCGCAGCACCAGCTCGCCCTCGTCGCCGTCCGCGCCCCACCGCAGGAGGTACTCCCCGCGGAAGCACAGGAACACCTCGGCGGTGAAGTGCAGGTGCAGGTTGTTGGTCACGCCGTGCGGCATCGCGGCCGCACCGATGTTGTAGCCGTGCGGTTCTCGCAGGTTGATGGCCTGCTTCGAGTTCTGCGAGACGCCCGGGCCGATCATCGCGTAGTTCTCCTTGCGATCGGATCCCGGCGTGCGGCAGTCGATGAACGCCTGGGCGCAGGACACGAAGTCGCTGCGGCGGATCGTTCGGCGCGCGAGCTCGTGCTCGTCGACGCGTACCGGCTCCTGCTGCATCCGTCCCACCTCCGGTTCTCAGTGTGTATACGTATGCATTACAGCACTGGATCGCGCGGTGGTCAATAACTCGCTCGACCGCGCCGTGGAAACCGGCGTGCGTCCGTTCGCGGGGTGCTCCCGTTAGAATTCGTATTCCGGGGAGGTGGAATGTTGATCACGAGCCATGACGTGGCCAGGTTCGCCGGGGTGTCCCAGGCGACGGTCTCGCGCGCGCTGCGCGGTGATTCGCGGGTGTCCGCGGCGACCCAGGACCGGGTCCGCCGCGCCGCGGAGGCGCTCAACTACGTGCCCAGCGAGGCCGGCCGGAGCCTGTCCACGCGCACCACGCGGCGGATCGGCGTGCTCGTCAGCGACCTGACCAACCCGTTCTACCCGCACCTGATCGGGCCGCTGCACGACGAGCTGGAGCGGTGCGGCTACCGGATGATGCTGCTGGCCGAGCGCTCCGACGACGCGCTGGTCACCGAGCAGCTGCTGGACCACTCCATCGACGGCGCGGTGCTGACGACGACCAGCACCGGATCCGGACTGCCGGATGCGCTGCGGCGCAAGCAGTTGCCGTTCGTGTTCCTCAACCGCGTCGACGGGCGGGACGGCGTCGACGGGCGGAACGGGGCGGATGCCGCCGTGGTCGACAACGAGCGCGGCGGCAGGATCGCCGCCGCGGAGCTGGCCGAGCTCGGGCACCGCGCCACCGGCCTGCTCGGGGGCTCGGACGACACCAGCACCGGGCGCGAGCGGGAGCAGGGGTTCGTCGCCGGGCTCGCCGACGCGGGCATCGTGTTGCCGGACAACCGGATCCGCCGCGGGCCGTACGACTTCGACACCGGCTACTTCGGACTGTCCGAGCTGCTCGCCGCCGATCCGTCGATCACCGCGGTGTTCTGCGGCAACGATGTGGTGGCCATCGGCGCCTACAACGCCGCGCTGCGGGCGGGCGTGCGGATTCCCGACGAGCTGACCCTGGTCGGGTTCGACGATCTGCCGATGGCGTCCTGGGAGGCGTTCGCGCTCACCACGATCCGCTACGACCTGCGGGCGATGGCCCGGGCTGCCGCCCGGCTGCTGCTCGAGCGCCTTTCCGGGGAGGCACCCGATTCCGCGCAGCGAGTCGTCGTCGACCCCGAACTCGTCCGTCGCGGCACGCACGCACCGCCGCTCACGGCCCGCGAGGAACGCTGATCGGAGTTCGGATTTCCCCGGCCTGACGGCGCGTCAGGTCTCCCGCGCCGCCACGCGAAGGCGGGGTCAAGCGAACTTGTCGTCGCCGAGATCGCTGCGGTAGGTCTCCTTCATGAACACCGTGATGACGAACAGCGCGAGCACGGCCGCGGCGGCGAGGTAGGCCCACACCGCGTAGATCGTGCCGAACCGGGTCACCAGCAGCGCCGCGACGAACGGCGTCACGCCCATGAAGATGGAGAACGAGCTGTTGTAGGCGATGGCACTCGCGCTGAAGCGGGTGCGCGTCGCGAACAGCTCGGCCGAGCAGGTCGTCACGATCCCGGTCAGGAAGAACTCCGGGATGATGTAGACGAGCTGGCCGAACAACGCTGCGGAGAACGTGCCCTGCTCACCGATCGCGAACGCCAGCGGTACGAGTCCGATGCAGGCCAGCGCTCCGCTGATCAGCATGGGCTTGCGCCCGATCCGGTCGGAGAGCTTGCCGGCCAGCGGCAGCAGCGGCATCAAAACGGCCACCGAGATCAGATTGGAAGAAAGCGCCTGTGCCCGGGACAACCCGAGCGAGTTGACCAGGTACTGCGGGTAGTAGGTGACCCAGATGTAGGACAGGATCGCCAGCATGATCGAGGCGCCGCAGAAAACCAGGATGGGCTGCCACTGCTCGCGCAGGGCCTCGCGGATCGGTGCCTTGACGGGCTTCGAGCCGCCGTCGGTCTCGCGCATGAACTCCGGCGTCTCACCGATCCGGCTCCGCAGCCACAACCCGACCAACGACAGTGGCAGCACTGCGAGGAACGGAACGCGCCAGCCCCAGGAGGCCAACTGCTCCGCTGGGAAGACG
The DNA here is from genome assembly GCF_014137975.1 of Halosaccharopolyspora lacisalsi. Classification (GTDB taxonomy): domain Bacteria; phylum Actinomycetota; class Actinomycetes; order Mycobacteriales; family Pseudonocardiaceae; genus Halosaccharopolyspora; species Halosaccharopolyspora lacisalsi. The sequence goes on from NZ_JACGWZ010000005.1 coordinate 53,730, forward strand.
GCACTGACCAGCGCAGCCACGGCCGCCCCACAGAGGATGCCGAGGAAGCAGCTGTTCGAGGCGTAGGAGGTGTAGTAGGCGCGCTTGTTCGGATGCGCCCACTCCACGATGAACGCGACCGCGCCGACGTACTCCCCGCCGGAGATGATCCCCTGGAAGGTGCGGATCACGACGAGCAGCAGCGGCGCCAGGAACCCGATCTGCGCGTAGCTCGGCAGCGCACCGATCAACGCGGTGGAGACCCCCATCATCACGATCGTCCACAGCAACGCCTTCTTCCGGCCGACGCGGTCGCCCCAACGACCGATGAGCGTGCCGCCCAGTGGCCGGAAGAAGCAGGCCACGGCCAGTACTGCGTACGAGCTCAGCACCGCGGCAGCGCTGTCGCCGTTGGGGAAGAACGACGCGGCCATGATCGGTGCCATGTAGCCGTAGAGGCCGTAGTCGAACTGCTCGACGAAGTTGCCGACGCTGCCCGCGTAGATCGCCTTCCGAATCGTGGTTTTCGACGCCTGTTCGCTCCCGGGGGAGCGGGTGGTGGTAGGTGATCCCGGTGTTTCGAGGGACATGGGCATCTCCGGTGATCCGACGCCGGTGGCAAGTACGCAGCGGGTGTGCATACGTATGAAAACGGAGAGTAGACCGATGCCCCCGACGCGTCAAGGATCGGTTGTGCGGATCGGGGAGCACCGTCCCGGTGGGCCCGCGGCGGTGCGTGGACGGCCCGCGCGGCGGCGGGCCGTCCACGGGCGCTCAGTTGTTCAGGTCGAGGATCGCGTAGCCGAACCCGGGCACGGTGATCGCCTCTCCGTCGACTCGCACGCCGCTGTCCTCAACGGATCGGGCTCGGCTCACCCGGCCGTCCGGCACGGTGACCGTCGCCTCGTCGCGCCGCGGATTGACGGTGACCAGGAACCGGTCGCCGCGCAGGTAGGTCAGCGGGTAGCCGTCGTGGAACACCCGCACGTCGGACCGCGTGCCCAGCTCCGGGTTCCGCTCGCGCAGCGCCAGGAGCCGGCGGATGAAGTGCAGGAGCGACCCCTCGTCGGCACGCTGTTGTTCGACGGTCGGCCGGTTCGGGTCCGGATCGACGGGGATGTAGAGCTGATCGGCGGGGGCGCTGGAGAACCCGGCGTTGGGACCGGAGTCCCACTGCATCGGCGTGCGGTTGCGCTGCCGCCCCGAGCTGCCCTCGACGTCCGGCAGTCCCCGGATCATCCGCATGCCGATCTCCTCGCCGTAGTACAGCGCGGGAACGGTCGGCCAGGTGAGCAGGAAGGCGTAGGCGGCGGGCAGCTCTTCCGGAGTGCGGACGCCGTCGTTGAGCCGGTTGGCGGAGTCGTGGTTGGCGGTCGGCACCATGATGTGCCCGCCGCTGCCGATCTTCTTCGTCGCTTCGGCGAAGGCCTCCGCGAAGATCTTCGCGGAGCCGGTGCCGTCCGCGCCGAAGTACGGGTCGTCCCGCCAGAGCGACTTCCACGGCGCACCGTCGCCGGGTCCGTTGACCGGGAGGAAGAAGTCCGCGTCGAAGCCGGCGGGCACGGACACGGCCGGGTCGCCCCACTCGGAGATCAGCACCGCGTCCGGATGGTTCCGGTCCAGCCACTCCCGCATCTCGCCCCAGAGCTTCCCGGTCTCCGTCCACCCCGGATCGTCCTTGACCAGCGTGGCGGCCAGGTCGCAGCGGAACCCGGAGATGCCCAGCTCCAGCCAGTGGTCCATCACCTCGCGCATCGCCGCGCGGTTGCGCCGCGGGCCTTCGGCGTCGACCGGTTGGCGCCACGGCTCGTCCGGGTTCGTCCGCGCGTACCCGTAGTTGAGCGCCGGTTGCGTGGCGTAGTAGTTCTTGTAGAACGCGCCCTGGCGCGGGCCGGGCGAGGCGACGAACTCGTCGGGCAGCGTGCCGTCATCGGGCAGTTGCTCCGGAGCGGCCCAGATGTAGCGGTCGTCGTTGTCGTCCCGCAGCGAGTGCTGGAACCACGGGTGCTGGTCCGAACTGTGCCCGGCGACCAGGTCGAACAGCACGCGGATGCCGCGGCGGCGCGATTCCTCGACCAGCCGCACCACGTCCTCCTCGGTGCCGTAGCGCGGGTGCACGCCGACGTAGTCGGAGATGTCGTAGCTCGCGTCGGTGAACGGCGACGGGAACACCGGGTTGACCCAGATCGCGCCCACGCCGAGCCACTGCAGGTGGTCGAGGTGCTCGATGATGCCGCGCAGGTCGCCGATGCCGCTGCCGTCGGTGTCGGCGAAGCTCTGCGGGTAGATCTGGTAGAGCACGCTGTCGGCCAGCCACGAGGGCTGGTTCTCCACCGCGAACGCCGACGGTGCGCGCAGCACCGGGGGTGCCAGCGCTGCCCCCGTGAGTGCCGCACCGGTGCCGAGTACGAACGACCGCCTGGAAATAGCCATTGATCCGCTCCCGCCTTTATGACTACGTATGTATAGACTGCGATCAATCTACTGATCCACCGGGCGGATCGGTAGACCTCCAGCCGCAGTCCTCGCTTCGGTCGCCTGTCGGGGCCGGCGTCGGCACGCTCGGTGCGTGTCTCGGCACCAGCCGCCCGCGGGCGAAGGACACCCGCGAGGTGCTGGTCATGCTGTTTCGCGGGCGTTTTGGAAGGGGAGCGGATGATGGGCGAGGGATTCGGTGGTCCGGTGTGGACACCCGGACCACGGTGACCGCGTCATCTCGTCCGAGGAGAACGATCAGCGTCCCGCGCACGAGAAAACCGGACACGCCCTCGATCTACTCGTCGGTGAGTCCGATGAACATCGTTCGGTGCAGGGCGGTGACGTGTCGTGTGGCGACGTCGGCGGCGCCGAGAGGGTTGCCGTGGCGTATCGCTTCGAGGAGTTCGCGGTGCTCGCGGTTGGACTCCCGCAGGTGGTCCAGCGGGTAGGGGAGGTAGAACCGGTACAACTCGTCCAGCGCGGGACCGTACTGCTCGTGGATCGTGTCGATGCCGGTCGTGGCCGCCACGGCGTGGTGGAATCGTTCGTCCTGACCGTGGAACTCGGCCCAGCTGACGGCGTGGTCCATCTGCTCGACGAGTTCCTCCAGGTGCGTGATCTGCTCGGCCGTGGCGTGGTACGCGGCCAGGTGCGCGATGCCGCACTCGAGGACGAGGCGCCGGTCGATGAGCCGATGGACCTCGGCGCTGGCCGACCGGTAGGCCTCGGTTTCGCGCACGGCCGTCCGGACGGGGTGCTCGACGACCCGTGTTCCGCCTCCGCGGCCGCGGCGACGTTCCAGCAGGCCGTCCTTGCACAGCGACACCAGGGCGCGTCGGGCGGTGATCTCGGACACCTCGAGCGCTTGGGCGATCTTGTCGTTGGTGGGCAGCCACTCACCGGGCCGGAGCAGACCGAGCTCGACCGCGAGCGAGATGCGGGCGCGCACCGTGTCCACGGCCGACAGGCGCCGGATATTCGCCAGCGCGGGCGCTGTGAGCGGGTACGCGTGCTGGGCGTCCTCGGATACCTGGGCGTCAGCGGAGGACCCGGTCATGAACCTACGGTAACCACCCCGGCACGAATGGATCAAAGTACGTCCTCTTGTTTAACTGATCACCTTGCTCTATTTTTCTTCGGCAAGGCCCACCGCCCCCCAGCTGAAGTCGCCGCCCGGAGGAGAAAGCAGGTTCCCGTGTCTCGATCATTGTCCGTGACGTTGGTTCAGGAGACCCAGCACGCGGCAACCGCGCCGACGGCGGAGTTCGCCGCCGGCGCGGAGGCGTTGCTCGCGGAACACCCCCGGACGCGCTTGCTTGTTTATCCGGAGTTGCACCTGTGCGGGGTCGAGGACTCCGCGGTCGAGAAGACCGCGCAATTGCAGGACGCGGCCGAGCCGCTGCACGGACCTCGCGGCAAGCTGCTGGCCGAACTCGCCGGCGATCTGGGCGTCTGGTTGGTTCCGGGCAGCGTGTGCGAACGCGGCGAGAACGGCGAGCTGTTCAACACCGCACTGGCGTACTCGCCCCGAGGTGAACTGGCTGCCTGGTACCGCAAGGTCTTCCCGTGGCGGCCGTACGAGCCCTATGTACCGGGGGATCGCTTCGTCGTGTGCGACGTGCCCGGGATCGGCCGGATCGGTTTCTCGATCTGCTACGACTCCTGGTTTCCCGAAGTCGCCCGTCACCTGGCGTGGATGGGTGCCGAGGTGATCGTCAATCCGGTCCGGACCACGACCGGCGACCGCGCGCAGGAACTCGTGCTGGCCCGGGCGCACGCGATCGCGAACCAGGTCTTCGTGCTCAGCGTGAACACCGCCGGCCCCCTCGGCGCGGGGCGCAGCCTCATCGCCGATCCCGAGGGTCACGTTCGAGCAGAAGCGCCGGGGGCCGAGCCGACGACGTTGACCGACGTGGTCGACCTGGACGACGTCACCCGCGTGCGCGACTTCGGCACGGCCGGCCTCAACCGCATGTGGGCGCAGTTCACCGACGCGGACGCGCCCATCGACCTCCCGCTCTACCAGGGTCGGATCGACCCCCGCCACTGGAACCCGGCGACCCCGGACCCCACCGCCTTCTGACGTCCGCGCCACTTTCCCGCTGCCGCAACGACGCGGCGACTCCACGAGGAGCAGCAGTGTCCGAGACTCCGACTCTGCACCGGTCCCTGACGGTCAGGTCCGTCGTCCTGTTCGGGCTGGCCTACATGACTCCGCTGATCGTGCTCGGCACGTTCGGCGTGGTCGCCGACCTCACCCGAGGATCGGTTCCGACCGCGTATCTTCTCGCGCTCACGGCCATGGCGTTCACGGCCTTCAGCTACGGCAGGATGGCCTCCGCGTTCCCGGTCGCCGGCTCGGCCTACACCTACGCCAGTCGCACGATCGACTCCCGGTTCGGCTTCCTCGTCGGCTGGGTCGTGCTGCTCGACTACTTCTTTCTGCCGATGGTGATCTGGCTGCTCGGCGGTACCTACCTGCAGGCCCAATTCCCCTCGACCCCGTTCTGGGTGTGGATCGTCGGGTTCGTGGTGATCACCACGGTGCTCAACATCCTGGGAATCCAGGTCGCGGACAAGGCGAACTACCTGCTCATGGTGTTCCAGTTCCTGGTGATCGCCCTGTTCGTGCTGCTCTCGCTGCGGCACGTGCTCGACGTCGGCGGCTCGGCCGGGTGGTTCAGCACCACTCCCTTCGTCAATCCCGCGACGACCGTCGCGGGCATCTCGGCCGGTGCCGCCCTGGCGGCCTACTCCTTCCTCGGCTTCGACGCGGTGACCACCCTGACCGAGGAAGCGGTCGACCCGCGCCGGACCATGCCCCGAGCGATCCTGCTCATCACGATGATCGGGGGTGGAGTCTTCGTTCTCGTCGGCTACGTCGCCCAGCTCGTCCACCCGGGAAGCGCGTTCCACGATCCGGACTCGGCCGTCTTCGAGATCGTCACCACCATCGCCGGCGACGCGGTCGCCTCCGTGTTCCTCGCCGGCCTGGTGGTCGCGCAGTTCGCCTCCGGACTCGCTGCGCAGGCCAGCGGTTCGCGGTTGCTGTACGCGATGGGGCGCGACGCGGTCCTGCCGCGCAGGGCTTTCGGCTACCTGCACCCCCGGTTCCGGACTCCGGCGATCAACATCGTGCTCACCGGAGCCATCGGGTTCGTCGCGGTTTTTCTCGACGTCTCCACGTCCACCTCGTTCATCAATTTCGGCGCCTTCGTCGCCTTCACCGCCGTCAACCTCAGCGTGATCGCCCTGTTCCTCCGTCGACGCCGAGCCGGGCACCGATCCGCTCCGCTGCCGTACGCCGTCATTCCCGCTATCGGTGCGTTGATCGACCTGTGGTTGCTGATCAATCTCGACCCCGCCGCGCTGATGCTCGGATCCAGCTGGCTCGTGGCCGGTGTCGCCGTGCTCGCCTGCAGAACCAGGCTGTTTCGCCGTCCGGCTCCCGAAGCGACCACCGCCGAGGATCCGGAGAACACGGCGAACGGCGGTGACACCGCCCGCACGTGATCCCCGGACCCAGGAGTCGGGTCGACGTGGGCGCAGCTCCAGCGGTGGCACGGGTTTCGCCCGTGTAGCAGCATGACCCGGGTGAATCGGTGGTCGCCGACGATCGATCAGCGACCGAGTCGGGACTTCCGTCGCACGGGGGACAGCGTCGATGACCACGGCCACCCGCACGCCTTCGCCGGAGTCCTGGGCGAAAAGTTTTCGCGTCACCAGCGACGCGGATCCGGGGCCCGCGCCCACGGTGGGTGCTTCACGTGCTCGTACATGCTGGACACGACGGATCACTCGTTCGTGGTGACGATGGAGTCCGGTCGCGTTTCCGGCATCGCGATCGATCCCGGACCGCTCGACGTTCCTTGCCAGTTCTCGAGCCGCGCGGGTGCCGAGACCTGGCGCAACTTCGGCGTCGCCGTGCTGCCCCGAGGTATCACGGAACCTGGTCGTGCACCTTCCAGCGGGACATGCGACTCGAGGGCAACGTTCTCGCGCTCATGCAGAATCTGCGCTGCATCACCGAACAGATCGAGCTGCTGCGCATCGTCGGTGTGCCCGTCCGAAAGGAACGACGGCACGACGGCCGAGATTTCTCCCGTCACGGGCCGTTACGTCACCCTCGAGGTCGACGGACTGGAATACAAGCTCGTCTCCCCGAGAACGGTACCGGCCAGCCCCTCGTGTGCCAGCACACCGCAGGCTGCCACGACCACCAGTGGCGCGATCTGCTCGAGGACGAGGAGATCACCGCGAACTACCGGGTGATCGCCTACGACCTGCCGCGGCACGGGAAGTCGGACCCGCCGGAGAACGCCGAGTGGTGGAAAGAGGAGTATCGGCTCTCCGCCGACCACTTCGCCCGCTTCATCGTCGCGCTGTACGACGCGCTCGAGCTGGAGGAGCCGATCTTCGTCGGCTCCTCGTCCGGCGGTGACATCGCGCTGCAGCTCGCGCACCGCCGCCCCGACCGGTTCGCCGGCGTGATCCCGGTGGAGGGTGCCGACTACTCCGCACCCCGCTCGGTCCGGCTCGGGTCTTCGACGCTCGGCCGGTCAGCGCCGGTGCTGACCGGCCGAGCGCTTCCGCGCGCCCGCACTCGCACCGTCGGCCCGGCACTTCCCGGCCGGGGTTCGCGTCAGAAACTTGCTCGTTCCCCCTTGTGACGGCCATTACGTAGGGGTTAGCGTCTTGTTCCAACAGGAAAGCGCTTTCCAGTGTTTTCGGCCGGCGCCGTCCCGACCAAGGCGTGCACGAGAGGTGAGAACCACGTCCACCAACAAGCCCCGGACCCGTGCCGTCATCGTCGGTGCGGGCGCCGTCGCAGCCAGTCACCTGACCGCGTTCCGCGCGTTCGGCGACGAGGTCGAACTGGTCGCGGCGGTCGACCCCGACGAGTCCCGGCTGAACACCTTCTGCGCTCGGGTCGGGCACGTGCGGGGTTACACCGACCTGCACAAGATGCTGGATGCCGAGCGCCCCGACCTGGTTTCGATCTGCACGCCGCCGGCGCTGCACGTCGACCAGGTCGTGCGGGTGCTGCGTGCCGGTGCCTGGGTGTGGTGCGAGAAGCCGCCGTGCTTGTCGCTGGCCGGCTACGACGAGATCGTCGCCGCCGAGTCCGACCGCGGGCCGTACGCCTCCTTCGTCTTCCAGCACCGCTTCGGTTCGGCCGCCCGGCACGCTCGGCAGCTGATCGCCGCGAGGGAACTGGGCAGGCCGCTCGTCGCGCACTGCCAGACCACGTGGTACCGAGACGCCGACTACTTCGCCGTGCCCTGGCGGGGACGGTGGGAGACCGAGGGCGGTGGGCCGTCCATCGGACACGGCGTCCATCAGATGGATCTCATGCTGCATCTGCTCGGTCCGTGGACCGAGGTGCGGGCGATGACGGGTCGGCTGGTGCACGACGTCGAGACCGAGGACGTCTCGACGGCGCTGGTCCGGTTCGACTCCGGTGCGATGGCCACAGTGGTGAACAGCGTCGTGTCTCCGGACGAGGTCAGCCGCATTCGGCTGGACTGCTCGGATGCCACGGTCGAGCTGACCCACCTGTACGGGTACGGCAACGAGGACTGGGTCTACACCCCGGCCCCGCACGTCACCGACGCGACGCGGGTCAAGCACTGGCGCGGTCCTCCCGAGTGCGAGCCCAGCTCGCACACCGCGATGCTTCGACACCTGCTCGCCGCGATGGACGCGGGCGAACGTCCGGTGTGCAGCGGAGCTGAGGGACGCGCGGCGTTGGAGTTCGTCGCCGCGCTGTACAAGTCCGCGGCCACCGGCCTACCGGTGCGTTCCGGGGAGATCGACCCGCAGGACCCCTTCTACGCGCTCATGCACGGCGACGTGCCGGAACGATTGACGGCGGCCGGAGAGGAGACCGAAGCATGAGCGAGCCGATCACGGTCACGCACCGGCACGGCGAACGGATCACGGTGGAGGCCGCGGGGGTCGAGCTGATGACCTACGTGTACGAGCCCGACCCCGTGGAGTTCGAGTCACGCAAGCCGTACGCCCATCCGCTGCGCACGCCGTCGGGGAACACGGTCACCGGGTACCGGCCGAATGACCACCGGTGGCACAAGGGGCTGCAGATGACCGCGAGCCACGTGTCCGGGCAGAACTTCTGGGGTGGCAACAGCTACGTCCGGGGTGCGGGGTACCAGGCGCTGCCCGAGCGCGTCGGCTCGATGCGCCACGACGACTTCGAGCGCTTCGACGTCGCCACGGACCGTCTGAGCTTCGTCGAGCGGCTGACCTGGCTGGAAAACGGCGGGCAGCCGTGGGCGGAGGAGAAACGCGGTCTCGACCTGCACTCGGTCGACACGGAGGAGGGGTCGTGGGCGCTGGACTGGTCGATCCGTCTCACCAACCTCCGCCCGGAGCCGCTGCGCTTCGGAAGCCCCACGACTGAGGGCCGGGAGATGGCGGGCTACACCGGACTGCACTGGCGCGGCCCTCGCGATTTCACCGGTGGAGAGGCGCTCGGCGCGGACGGGCGCCGGGGTGCGGCCGAGTTGATGGGGCAGCAGGCTCCGTGGCTGGGTTTCGTCGGCGCGCACGACGGTGTCGACCGCCATTCGACGGTGGTCTTCGCGCACGCACCCGAGAACGCGGGGGCGATCCACGAGTCGCACTGGTTCGTGCGCGCGGAACCGGCCCCGACCGTCGCCGCGTCCTGGGCGTTCTTCGAGGAGTTCGAACTCGCTCCCGGCGACGACTTCACCTATCGCTATCGCGTCGTGGTCGCCGACGGTGCCTGGGATCACGACCGGATCGAGCGCTACCTCAAGATCCATTCCTGGTAGGAGTCCTCATGACCACGACGTACTCGCGTCGCCGACAGCGGTGCGGGGCGATCCCGCGCCATCGGATTCTATCGGGGGATCGCGGCTCTGCCCGTGACAGCGCTTGCCTCTTCGACGGGCTTCGCTCTGGCTTTCTCGGATCGGTGGTGATCACTTTGCCCTGATCGAAAAAGATCAGCGGATTCACCGCGGTTTCGACCGTGCTCCTGCTGCTCACGGCCGGTCCGGTCTCGTCGTTCGTGCCGCGCCGATTCAGCAGTCCTTCGCTTCTCACCTTGGAAACATCTCCTCTCCGAGTTTCCGGAGAAGCTGCCGAAACACGCCGGTGAACCGGAAGACCGCTGATTTGCGCAAGTTTCGGGAATTGACAGTGAAGGCCGATGCTGGTTTCTTTGGAAAGCGCTTACCGATTTGCCCGGGTTCCGAGAAGCGGGGCGTCTCATCGAACCTTCGGCACCGAACGCGCACGGCACGGAACACGGTCGCTCGAATGACGTGAACGAATCATCCCAGGAGACGACATTGAGACGCGAGACAGTGGAGCGCTCACCTTCGCCCGAACAGCGAAGCTCCCGAAGAATGGCGAACAAGGCCGCGGCGAGCGGTTGGGTCGGCAGCGCCCTGGAGTACTACGACTGGTTCCTTTACGGCACGGCCGCCGCCCTGGTCTTTCCCGGTATCTTCTTCCCCGAGGGCAGCTCCGCCGTCGCGTTGATCGCGTCGTTGGGCACGTACGCCGTCGGGTACGTCGCGCGGCCGATCGGTGCGGCCGTCCTCGGGCACTGGGGGGACAGGCGGGGTCGCAAGAACCTGCTGTTCCTCTGCATGATGTTGATGGGCGCGTCGGTGTTCGCGATCGGGCTGCTGCCCACCTACGGCCAGATCGGCATCCTGGCTCCCATCCTGCTGGTGCTCCTGCGGCTCGTCCAGGGGTTCGCCGTGGCCGGTGAGCTGAGCGGCGCCAGCGCCATGATTACGGAGCACGCGCCGTTCGGACGCCGCGGGTACTACGCCAGCTTCAGCCTTCACGGCACGCAGGGAGGGCAGATCCTCGCCGCCGCGGCCTTCCTCCCGCTCACGGCGCTACTGTCCGACGAGGCCTTCCGGTCCTGGGGATGGCGCATTCCGTTCCTGCTCAGCGCGGTCATCATGGTCGCGGGATACATCATCCGGCGCCGGGTCGAGGAGACCCCCGTGTTCCGCGACAAGAACGCCCGCCAGGAGATCGCGAAGGCACCGATCCTCGAGGTGCTCCGGAAGAGCGGGCTGGACGTCGTGCGAGCGGTCTGCATGACGCTGGTCAACGTCATCGGGGTGACAGTGTCCGTGTTCGGCGCGGCTTACGCGACTCAACCGGGTTACGGGATCGGGATGAGCGAGTCCGTCTACCTGTGGATCCCGGTGGTGGCGAACCTCGTCGCGCTGGCCGTCATCCCGCTGTTCGGAGACCTGTCGGACCGGTTCGGCAGACGGCCGCTGATGATCGTCGGATCGTTGGGCGCGGGCTTGCTGTCCTACGCTTACCTGTTCGCGGTCAGCCAGAACAACGTGCCGTTCGCCGTCGTCTTCGCCATTCTGACGTGGGGCGTCCTCTACCAGGTCTGGAACGCGACGTTCGCCAGCTTCTTCCAGGAGCTGTTCCCGGCGCGGACCCGGGTCACCGGGTTCGCGCTCTCCCAGAACATCGGGCTCGCCATCACGGCTTTCCTGCCGAGCATCTTCACGTTGGTCGCTCCTCCGGGGTCGTCGCACGTCCCGCTCACGGTCGGGACCCTCTGCTTCGGGATCACGATCATCGGTGCCGTGGCCGCCTGGTCCGCCCGGGAGACCCACCGCGTTCCCGTCGAGGAGCTGGGGAAGCGGGACGGCGAACCCGTCTCGCGTGAGGAGTTCGCCCGGATCCGGGCCGAGACGCGGTGACCGGAACGTCGGACCGTCGAGCGACGGGCCCGGGCGCTCGGTGCTCGGACCCGTCGCCTCGTCGTCGGGCGAACCGGCCGTCGAGCAATCGCGTCAGCCTCGGTACGACCCCCGGGGATGCTTCGCCGATCACGGGTGTCGCGCATCGGGAAAGCGCTGTCCAAACATCTTGCGCAGCACCACCGGTTCGCCCTAGTCTAACGGAAAGCGCTTTCCAGAAAGGCGGTAGTACATGTCTGAGCGACGGCTCGGCGTCATCATGAACGGCGTCACCGGACGGATGGGGTACCGGCAGCATCTGCTCCGTTCCGTCCTCGCCATCCGCGAGCAGGGTGGTATCGAGCTCTCGGACGGCACGCGAGTGCAGGTGGATCCGATTCTCGTGGGCAGGAACGACGAGAAGCTGCGGGAGATCGCGGAACGCCACGGCATCGACCGCTGGACCACCGATCTCGACGAGGCCCTGTCCGACGCGGCCGACACCCTGTACTTCGACGCTCAGCTCACGACGGTGCGGGAGTCCGCCCTCAGCAAGGCGATCGCCGCGGGCAAGCACGTCTACACCGAGAAGCCGATCGCCGACGACGTCGAGGGGTCGTTGCGCCTGGCGCGGATGGCGGATGCCGCGAACGTCAAGAACGGCGTGGTGCACGACAAGCTCTACCTGCCGGGGCTGCTCAAGTTGCGGCGGTTGGTCGACAGCGGTTTCTTCGGGCGGATCCTGTCGCTCCGCGGCGAGTTCGGCTACTGGGTGTTCGAAGGCGACTGGCAGTCGGCACAGCGCCCGAGCTGGAACTACCGCCAGGAGGACGGCGGGGGCATGTCCACCGACATGTTCCCGCACTGGAACTACGTCATGGAGAACCTCTTCGGCCGGGTGGAGGCGGTCACCGCCAAGGTCGTCACGCACATCCCCGATCGGTGGGACGAGCGCGGGCAGCGCTATGACGCCACCGCCGACGACGCCGCCTACGGTCTCTTCGAACTCGAGGGCGGCGTCATCGCCCAGATCAACTCGTCGTGGGCGACGCGCGTCCATCGCGACGAGCTGGTGGAGTTCCACGTGGACGGGACCCACGGCAGTGCGGTCGCGGGGCTGAACCAGTGCGTCGTCCAGCACCGCACCCAGACGCCCAAGCCGGTGTGGAACCCCGACCAGGTGGAAAAAACCCCGTTTCGGCAGCAGTGGTACCCCGTGCCCGACAACGCGGAGTTCGACAACGGCTTCAAGGCGCAGTGGGAGCAGTTCGTCCGGTACCTCTTCGACGACGGGGACCACCCGTACGACTTCCTCGCCGGTGCGCGCGGCATCCGCCTCGCCGAGGCAGGACTGACCTCGTCCCGCGAGGGCCGCCGCGTGGATCTCGGGGAGGTCGAGCTGCCACGCTCCTGAGGGGCGCACCCTCGGCGACTTCCCTCTCCGGAGGCCGCGCCGTCGAACGCGTACTCGCACGTCCCCCGTCGAACTCCTCGAGGAGCTCGGTGCGGACCGCCTGTCTTCCGTCCGTGTCGGCGCGGCTGGTCTCGCGGTCAATTCGGCCGTGGCGTGTTCGACGTCGCGGCCCGAGTCAGGTATCGGAGGTTCGTCGCGCACCGGCTACGGCACGACCGTCCTGGTAGACGGCGCGGATCCGCTTGCCGAGGTGGTCGACGTCGAGGGGGTCGCCGTCGACCACCACCAGGTCGGCGCGCTTACCGGGCTCGATCGAGCCGAGCGTGCGGTCCAGCCCCATCAGTTCGGCCGCCGACAGCGTCGCAGCGTGCAGCGCGTCGGCGGGGCGCAAGCCGTTCTCGACGAGCAACTCGAGCTCGACCAGGTTCTCCCCGTGGGGGTGCAGGGGCGCGTCGGTGCCCATGGCGATGGGCACTCCCGCCTCCACGGCGCGCCGCATGCTGTCGTCGCCTGCCGACTCCTCGATCTTCGCGAGCACGTGGCTCGGGTACTGGTCGCCGGACTCGATCGACCGGCGCAGGCCGATTCCCGAGCTGAGCGTGGGAACGAGCCAGACCCGCCGCTCGGCCATCATCGCCAGCGTCTCGTCGTCGAGCTGGTGGCCGTGCTCGATGGAGCGCGCCCCGTTGCGCACGGCGGCCTTCGCTCCCGCGCCGTGGGCGTGTGCCATGACATGCAGCCCCGCCGCCGTGGCCTCCCCGACCATCATGGCGATCTCGTCATCGCGGAAGTGCGCGAATTCCGGACCGCCCCCGCTGGAGACGAGACCACCACTGGTCGCCACCTTGATGACGTCCGCTCCCGCGCGGACCAGTTCCCTGACCTTGCGTCGGATCTCCTCCGGCCCGTCGACGACGATCGGCGGCCTGCCCGGGTGCGGAGGCAGCAGGTCCATGACGCAGGTCGAGGGCCACCACGGGTCACCGTGCCCGCCGGTCTGGCTGAGCATGTTGAGCGACACCTGCATGCGCGGGCCGGGAATCATTCCGCGTTCCTGCGCGACCCGCATGCCGAGATCGGCGCCCGCGGCGTCGCGCACGGTGGTCACTCCTGCCGCCAGCGTCTTCGCCATGTTCAGCGCGCCCTCGTAGAACTGCAGCGAGAACGGCTCCTGGGCGATGCCGAAGAGGTCGGTGCTGCTCATGGTGAGGTGCACGTGGCAGTCGAACAGCCCGGGAAGGATCCCGCTGCCGGTGCAATCCACCTCCACGTCCCCGTCGAGCCCGCTGCCGACGTCGACGATCCAGCCGTCCTCCACGGCGATGTCGGCGCGGTCGGCCGAGCGGGACGCGGCATCGTAGAGCGTTCCGCCTCGAAACACCGTGCGCGTCATTGATGGGCCTCCTGCTGGTTGAGTACTGCCGGACGGACGTCGCCTGGAACGCCTTTGGCTTCGGTCTGCCTGCGGATGACGGGCAGGAGCGCCAGCAGGACCAGGCTGACAACGATGGTCGCGGCGCCGATCGCGCCGAAGTAGACGCCTGCCGTGTCGGGACTGTAGAACTTGACGAGCTGAGCTGCGATGCCCTGTCCCGCTGCGCCCGCCGTGAGCCAGAGTCCCATCGTCTGCGTGGCGAACGCGGCGGGAGCCAGCTTCGCGGTCGCCGAGAGCCCGATCGGGGAGAGGCACATCTCCCCGATCGTGACCAGCACCAGGCTGCCGACCAGCCACAGCGGGCTGCTGTCGCCGTCCTGCAGTGAGGGCAGCACGAGCACCAGGTAGGACACTCCCGCGACGGCCAGTGCGAAGCTGAACTTGCTCGCCGTCGACGGCGGGCGCGCCGAGGAATCCATCCTCAACCACAGCGCTGCGAACAGCGGTGTCAGGACGATCAGGACGAACGAACCCACCGACTGGAACCAGGACGCCGGGACGGCGAAACCGAACGCGTCGAGGTCGGTGCTCCTGTCCGCGTACTGCGCGAGGACCGTCGCGCCCTGCTCCTGGATCATCCAGAAGAAGACGGCCGCGATGAACAGCGGTATGTAGCCCCGGACCCGGGCGCGTTCCGCGGGCGTGGTCCGCTTGCTGCGGAGCATGGCGGTGAAGTACGCGATTGGCAGCGCGACGGCCAGCGCGCTGATGGAGTTCACGACGGCGGTAACGCCGAGAAGGCCCGCGGCCGCCGCCAGCGCGATGCTCGCGGTGAGTCCCGCGAGACTGGCCACGAACCAGACCGCCCGCGTTCGCGGGACATCGCTGAGCCGCAACGGGTTCTTCGGCCTGCTGCTGATGTCGCTGAGGTGCCGCTGCGTCCGGACGTAGACCACGAGCCCCAGCGCCATCCCGATCGCGGCGATGCCGAAACCCAGGTGGTAGTCGTACTTCTGACCGATCGTGCCGACCACGAGCGGTGCGGCGACAGCGCCGACGCTGATGCCCATGTAGTAGATGCTGAACCCGGAGTCCCTGCGCGGGTCGTCCTTCGCGTACAGATCTCCGACGGACGAGGAAACGGTCGGCTTGAGCAGTCCCGTGCCGCATGCGATGAAGATCATCGATGCGAACAGGGCGCCCGCGCCCGCAGGAAGGGCGAGGCAGATGTGGCCGCACATGATGAGCACGCCGCCGAGGAAGGTCGTTCTGCGGTCGCCGAGCAGCCGGTCACTGATCCAGCCGCCCAGGATCGCCGCCATGTAGGTGGCCGATCCGTACACCGCGACGACGGACTTCGCGGTGTCGGCGGGGATGCCGAGCCCACCGTCGGTCACTTGGTCGTACATGTAGTACAGCAGCAGCGCCCGCATGCCGTAGTAGGAGAACCGTTCCCACGCTTCGGTGCAGAACAACCCCACCAAGCCACGAGGTTGGCCGAAGAAGGATCTGTCCACGCCGTACCTCCGATGCAGCCGAACCAATGGACGCAGACGTTATATCCGTGATCGGGCGCACACAAGAGTCAATTCGTCGAAATAGTGGTCGATATATCGACGAAAAATCTGCTACAAGCGCTCTGCGACGTCAGGGGAGGCACGCTTAAGGCGGTGATACGTTGGAAGCGTGGATCCGGACGAGGTCGACGAGCAGCTCGTTCGTGCGCTGCAGGTGGACGGGCGGGCGTCGTACGAGGCGCTGGCGCGGATGGTCGGTCTCGCGCG
Organism: Halosaccharopolyspora lacisalsi; assembly: GCF_014137975.1. Classification (GTDB taxonomy): domain Bacteria; phylum Actinomycetota; class Actinomycetes; order Mycobacteriales; family Pseudonocardiaceae; genus Halosaccharopolyspora; species Halosaccharopolyspora lacisalsi. The sequence continues at coordinate 69,474 of NZ_JACGWZ010000005.1, forward strand.
CTCCACCACCAAGGCCCGGGTGCGCCGGCTGCTCGATGAGGGTGGCCTCCGGTTGATCGGCGCCGTCCATCCCGCCGCCCTCGGCCTCAACCAGCTCGGGCACGTCATCATCGAGGCGGATGGACCCGCGCAACCCGTCGCCGAGCGAGTGGCGGAACTCGACGAGACGTCGTTCGTCACCACCACGGCGGGGCGGTTCGCGCTCACTGCCGAGCTGCGAACGCCGACTCTCGACGCGTTCTCGCGCGGGCTCGCGAGGGTCCAAGCCGTCGAGGGAGTCCGGTCCGTCCAGACCGCCACCTACCTGCAGATCTGGAAGGACCCCTACTTTCCGCCCGGCCCCCTCGAGAGTCCCGGACCGCTCGACGACATCGACCTCGACCCTTCCGACCACGCGCTGATCGAGCACCTGCGCGTTGACGGGCGAGCGTCGTTCGCCGATCTCGCCGGCGTCACCGGGCTGTCCGCGGGAGCGACGCGCGCGCGGCTCCTCCGCCTGCTGGACTCCGGCGTCGTGCACGTCGGTGCGCTCGTGCGGCTCAACCCCTTGAGCCATACGCACACGATCGGCTTCGCGCTCTCGCTCAGCGGCGAAACCGCACCGGTCGCGCGCGAAGTCGTCGAGCTCGACGAGGTCGACTCCTTCGCCACCGGCATCGGCTGGTGCAACGGCATCGGCACCATCCGCGCCAACTCGCACGATGGCGTGTTCGCCACGCTCGAACGTCTCCGCTCGCTGCCCGGGGTGCGCGCAGTCGAGTCGTGGGCCCACCTGCGCGCGATCAAGGAGGAGCACGATCTCGCCCGTCCCCTCGCGGGGAACGTCCGAGGCCGCGTAGCCGGGCGGTGATTGGTGGATCTTGTGGTCGCTGGTTGGGCGTGTCGTACGGGGCTCCGAACACGAACCGCCGGTCACGCCCGGGACGTCCTGGCGGTGAGCTCGGTCGAAGCCGTGCTCGCCGGGTCGGCTACGGTTGTGCGCTGATCAGCCCGCCCGGGCACCGCTCGCTCCGAGATTCGGCTCAGCTCGGGAGAGTCGCTCGCACTCCGTCGTCGTTGCCCAGGCGCGCTGCCTGCAGGGCGAGGCAGAGTTCGCCGGCGGAGTACGCGTCGGTGGCCTGCCGACCGGTCAGCGCGGCGATGCGGTTGAGTCGATACAGGACGGTGTTGCGGTGGCAGTGCAGGTGTTCTGCCGCCCGGGTGGTCGACCCGCCGGTGCTGAACCAGGTGTCCAACGTTTCCAGCAGGACGCTCTGCTCCGCCTCCGGCAGCGTGCGCAGCGAGCCGAATATGGTGCGCGTCGCTTCCGCCGCGGTATCGGGTGAGGCCGCTACGAGCAGGGCGATCGGTGAACTGCCGTAGGTGTGGGCGTCCTGCTTGCCCGGCGGCAGGCACCGCACCGCCAGCTGGGCTTCCTGCCGTGCGGCCGAGGTGTGCACGGGGGAGGTGAACGGACGGCTGATGCCGATCCGGGACACCGCGCCCTCGGCGAGTCGGTCGCGCGCCGATATGACCGCGCGCTCGTTCGGCAGCGCGAGCAGGCCCATCCTCGTGCCGGTTTCCAGGACCCATTCGCAGCCGATGCCGACGGCTCGCAACCGCGCCTCCACGGTAGGTACCGGTTCGGCGTCGTCACCGGTCTCGGCGCACACGACCAGGAACGGGCCGCCCACCCGGTCCAGCCGCAGGACCCGCACGATCTCCCACGCACCGGCACTGTTCCCGACGCTGCCGTCGAGCAGCGTCGTGAGCATCGTGCTCCGGGCGGTGGCATCGCGACGGGTTTGCTCCTCGACCGTGGCCCGGTAGGCCTCGGCGGCGGCGCTGGAGTACTCGTCGATCACCACCCACACGTCGGAGGCCATGCCCAGCAGCACGGTGGCACTGTCCTCTTCCACGGCCAGCGCGACCAGCCGGTCCCAGATGAACCTCCCGGCGAGCCGGTACGCGTGCAGCAGCGCGGCGAGCGGAATGCCCTCCTCGGCCTTCAGGCGCCCCGCTATGCGGGGTGCTTCCAGGGAGAGCGGTCGCTCGCCGTGCAGTGCTGCGAGCAACGTCCGGAGGTTGTCGTGCACGGTGGTGCGCAGCTGCTCGTGGCTCAGCGTGCCCTCGGTGTAGGCGTGCTCGTCGGTGAGGATCTCGGCGGTCAGCTCGTCGACCAGCGAGTCCACCGAGCTCATCAGGCGGCCGACCAGCGTGGCGACGCACTCGTCGGCGTTCAGCTGTGTCGCCATCAACGCAGAGCGTACGGCCCGTGCGGGCTGAGCATAAGCCCTCGGATTGTGCCCGTGCACAACGAGAGGGGTGGTTTTTCCTCGCCACCGCCTATGTCCGGAGCCACGCTTCCGCTGTGACGATGCACACAATCTGCGCCGGATCGGAGGAGATCGGATGAGCACTTACGACTACGTCGTCGTCGGGGCGGGCTCGGCGGGCTGCGTGCTGGCGGCGAGGCTGTCCGAGAACCCGGACGTCCGGGTGATGCTGGTCGAGGCCGGTGGTCCCGACACCGCGCAGGAGATCCACGTCCCCGCCGCGTTCAACCAGCAGTTCAAGAGCGATCTCGACTGGGACCTCGATTCCGAACCGGAACCCGGTCTCGGCGGGCGCCGTGCCTACCTGCCCAGGGGAAAGGTGTTCGGCGGCTGCAGCTCGATGAACGCGATGATCTACATGCGCGGGAACCGGGCCGACTACGACGACTGGGCCGCCGCCGGCGCCACCGGCTGGTCCTACTCGGAGGTCCTGCCGTACTTCCGGCGGTCCGAGGACAACCAGCGCGGTGCGGACGACTTTCACGGCGTGGGCGGACCGTTGACGGTCGGCGACAGCAGGTCCGACCATCCGCTGTCCGCGGCGTTCGTCGACGCCGCCGTGCAGGCCGGGCACAAGCGCAACGCCGACTTCAACGGCGAGTCCCAGCTCGGTGTCGGGATGTACCAGGTGACCCAGCGCGACGGCATGCGCTGCAGCACGTCCGGTGCCTACCTGCACCCCGCGCTGGACCGGCCGAACCTCACCGTGCTGTCCTCGGCACAGGTCCACCGGGTCGTCGTCGAGGACCATCGTGCCGTCGGGGTCGAGATCGCCCGGGGCGGCGCGATCGAAGAGGTCCGCGCCGAGCGCGAAGTGATCCTCTCCGCGGGCGCCTACGAATCCCCGAAACTGCTGATGCTGTCCGGGATCGGGCCGGCCGCGGCGCTGTCGGCGTTCGGCATCGACGTGGTGCGCGACCTCCCGGTGGGCCAGGGGCTGCAGGACCACTACATGACACTGCTGAACTTCCGCACCGACGTCGAGTCCCTGATGACGGCGGCGAGCGCGGAGAACGCGGCCCTGCTCGAGAACGAGAGGAGGGGGCCGCTGACGTCCAACATCGGCGAGGCCGGCGGCTTCTTCCACAGCCGATCCGGCCTGCGTGCCCCGGACGCGCAGTTCCACATGGCTCCGGTGCTGTTCCACCAGGAAGGACTCGGTGCCCCGACCGAACACGGCCTGGCCTTCGGTCCGTGCGTTCTCGCGCCGACCAGCCGAGGGCAGGTGGCGCTGCGCTCCGCGCGGCCGGACGCCGCGCCCCGGATCGTGCACAACTACCTGACCACGAGCGAGGACCGGGACTGCATCGTCAGCGGCATCCGCAACGCGCTGGAGATCGCCGAGCAGGACGCGGCGACCTCCGTGATCACCGGCCCGTTCGACGTCCCCTCCTCGGACTCCGACGCGGACATCCTCGCCTGGGCGAGGCGGTCCGGGATGACGCTGTTCCACCCGACGTCGACCTGCGCCATCGGGTCGGTGGTCGACCCCGAGCTGCGCGTGCTCGGAACGGCGGGCCTGCGGGTCGTCGACGCGTCGGTGTTCCCGTCCGTGCCGAGGGGCAACACCAACGCGCCCACCATCATGGCCGCGGAGCGGGCGGCCGACCTGCTTCGGGAAGCCATGTGATGACGGCGCCACTTCGGCCGACCACCGCCCGTTCGGGCAGGGCGAAAGGACTTTCTTGATGAACCACCCTCGTTCACCCCACGTCGAACCCGGCTCGGGAACCGTGGAACGCCGCCGGTTCCTCGGGTACCTGCTCGCCGGCCCCACCCTGGTCGCCGCGGCGCAGCTGGGCGTGGAGCCGACAAGGGCGGCGGCCGCGGTCCCGTCGGTACCGGAGCCGTCCGAGGTCTACGACCTCAACGACCTGCTGACCCTGGCCGCGACACCGACGTCCAACCTGATCGCGGTCGCCGTCCATCCCGACGGCACGGCCTCGTTCGACATGCCGCGGGCGGAATCCGGTCAGGGCATCACCACCGTGGCGGCGATGCTGATCGCCGAGGAGCTGGACCTGCCCCTGGACAGGATCAACGTGACCCTCGCCGACGCGCGGCCCGAGTTGGTGTGGAACCAGCTCACCGGCGGGTCGAACACCACCATCGCCATGTACGCGCCGATCCGGGTCGCCGCCGCGATCGCCCGGGGCCGGCTGCTGAAGGCGGCGGCGATGAAGCTCGACGAGACCGTGACCCGGTTGACCCCCCACCTCGGAGTCGTCCGGGCGCCGGACGGCAGGACGGTCGACTACGGCGAGCTGGCGGAGGCCGCCGCGGGGCGGGAAACCGAGCAGCTCGAGACCGAGCTGAAGCCGGAGTCGGAGTTCCGGGTCATCGGGACACCGCGCAACCGGACCGACGCGCTGGAGGCGGTGACCGGGCGCAAGAAGTACGCCATGGACCTCGACGTCGCGGACGCGCTGCCCACGATGGTGTGCCGCCCGCCGACCATCAAGGGCACGGTCGGGTCCGTGAACAACGCGGCCGAGGTGCGGCGGATGCCGGGCATCACGGACGTGGTGGCGATCTCGACCGGCGTGGCGGTGCGGGGACGGACGTTCGGGCAGTGCGTCACCGCCATCCGGGCGCTGGACGTCTCCTGGGGCCCGGGCACCGTGGACGGAATGTCCGACGAGGACGTCCTGGCCGACATCAGGAAGGCCGAGATCCCGCTGGCGGTGCCCGATGTGGACCCGCTGGCCGAGACGGTCGAGGGCGAGTTCACCTTCCACTTCCGCAACAACGCCGCTCTCGAACCGCAGACCGCGGTGGCCGACGTGCGCTCCGACAGCGCCGAGGTGTGGGCGCCGCTGCAGTCGCCGATCCTGTGCCAGGAACTGGTCGCCGAGCAGCTCGGCCTTCCCGTCGACGCGGTCACGGTGCACGTGGAGCAGGCCGGTGGTGCGTTCGGGCGGCGCTTCTTCAGCGATCCCGTGATCGAGGCCGTCGAGGTCTCGCGGAAGACGGGCAAACGAGTCAAGCTGATGTGGCACCGCGTCGACGAGTGCCGGCAGGGACGCACGCATCCGATGTGCACCTCGCGGATCAGGGCGAGCTTGCTGGGCGACGAGGTGCTGACGTTCGAGCAGCGCCACACCAGCGTGGCCACCGACTACACCATGGGGTTCGGTGAGGTCATCACGGCCATGGCCGGGAAGATCCCGCCGCTGGGCCAGGGCAACGAGCTCGTCTACTCGGACACCATCTTCCTGACGACCGTGAACGTGCCGTACAAGTTCGGGGCCGTCACGCAGCTGCTCAACGAGATCTACGAGTACGACACCTTCCCCAGCGGCAGTAACCGAAACCTGGTCAACCCCGACGTGCGCACCGCCCAGGAGCTGATCGTCGATCGGATCGCCGCGAAGACGGGAAAGGACCCCTACCGGTTCCGCAGGGAGTTCGTCGACGACGAGCGGGTGCTCGCGGTGCTGGACAAGGTCGCCGAGGTCGGCGACTGGGGACGGGAGATGCCGGCGAACACCGCGCAGGGCATCACCGTGCACAAGGAGTACAAGGGAGCGATCGCCACGCTCGTGGAGATCGACTGCAGCCCGGAGACGGTGAACCGCGAGATCCGCAACGCGGTGACCGGTCCACGAGTGACCAAGGCGGTCATCGCGGTGGACACGGGGTTCGCGGTCAATCCGCGCGGGCTGGAAGCCCAGATGCAGGGCGGCCTCATGGACGGCATCGCACAGGCGCTGACCTCGAGCCTGCACCTGCGCGACGGCGTGTTCCTGGAGGGCAGCTGGGACGACTACTTCTACACCCGGCAGTGGAACGCTCCCCTCGACGTGCAGGTCGTCGTCATGCCCCCGACGACGGGTGAGCCGGGCGGGGCCGGCGAGCTCGGCGTGCCGTCGGCCATGGCCTCCGTCGCCTGCGCCTACGCCCGCGCGACGGGGACGATGCCCACCAGCTTTCCCATCAACCACGACGCGCTCGGCTTCGCCCCGAAGCCGACCGTGCCACCGCTGCCGGCCTCACCCACCAACGGCCTGAAGTACGCGTACTGAAGGAGATCCCCGTGCCCGAACACACCTTCACGCTCAACGGCGAGCAGGTCACAGTGGACGTCGACGGCGACGTCCGGCTGCTGTGGGCGATCCGCGACCTCCTCGGCGTCACCGGCCCGAAGTACGGCTGCGGCATCAACGTCTGCAAGGCGTGCACGTGTCACATCAACGGCAAGGCCTTCAACCCGTGCTCGGTGCGAGTGGCCGACGTGGGCCCCGACGACGAGATCACCACCATCGAGGGGCTGCCCACGACCGTGGGCGAGGACCTGCACCCGATGCAGCAGGCCTGGCTCGACCACGACGTCGCGCAGTGCGGCTACTGCCAGCCCGGGCAGATCATGGCCGCTGTCGCCAAGGTCCGCCAGGCCAGAGCGGAAGGCCACGAGGTCCGGGACGAGGACCTGGACGAGATCCGCAACATCTGCCGCTGCGGCACCTACAACCGCATCCGGGATGCCATTCGCTCCGGAGCCGAACACATGTGACCGCGCGTGCGCAGTGCCTCGATCACGGTGTCTGCTCGGCGCGCTCCAGGACGGTCAGCCGGCGGCGGCAACACCGGGACGTTTCGCAACGACAGCGTTCCACACCGTTCGGACGCGGTCGGCGTATTCTGCGGGAGCGCGAACCCGCCGGAGGCACCGTGGTCTTCGGCTGCCTGGTGATCTGGAGCGGAGATGTCCTACCCGCCGCAACCCTGGCGGTTGTGCGGTGAGCTGTCGGTGTCCCTGTGGCGGCTGCCGAAGCGGTTGCTTCCCGCTGTTCCGGCGGGGCTGTCACCGGTACTGCTGGGGAACGCGGGCATCGTCGGCACCGCCTGGGTCCTCTACCGGGCCGGCAGCGTGCTGGAGTACAACGAGCTGCTTGCGGCTGTGCTCGTACGGCGAGGACTCCGGTTCCGCGCGTGCGTCACCCACATCTGGGTGGACAGCGAGGCCTCCCGCCAGGGCGGTCGCGAGCTGTGGGGCATTCCCAAGGAAAGGGCTGCGTTCGAGGTCGCGGCCGTGGAGCCGTTGCGGATCGAGGCGCGTGGGATCGCTTCGGCGACCGTGGCCGACCGGCTGACGCTGCCGAAGGAGTGGTCGCTGGGTTACCGGATCGCGCAGTCGATGGCCGGTGGCGTCGTGGAAAGTCGGGTGCGGGTGCGCGGTCGCGCTGCCGTGCGCACCGCGTCGTGGCACCCGGACCCGCACGGCCCGCTGGGATGGCTCCACGGCCGTCGCCCCTTTCTCAGTGCAGCGATGCACGACTTCACGATGCGGTTCGGCGCGGAATCCCCGGCCGGAGCTGGGTCCGGGGAGGGATCCTGAGCGCGGTCGTCATCCTGCCCCCCTCGTGACTCGACAGGCCCGCGAGGACTTCTTTTTCGTCGACCACGAGCGAGCTGTCCGGTACTCCCGACCGGTTGGTTCTGGTCATGGTATCGGCTTTTCGGGTTTGTCGACGTCTCACCGGACGGTTCCCGTCTCTTCGGTCGTGCGCATCCCGAAGTTGCCCGTGACGGGGCGATGAAAGCGACCAGGGCGGAAAACGCGAAACCGCTCCAGTTGAACACGGCCCACGGCAGGAACGCGAAGTTCGAAACTCCGAGAGCGGTCGCGAAGAACACGCCGGACACCGTCCACGGCATCAGCACTTCCGTGATCGTGACGGAGTCCTCCATGGTTCGGGACAGGTCGACCGGGTGGAGCTTGTTCCTCCTGAAGGACTCGCCGTGCACGTCCTTCACCAAGAAGTAGGTGATCAGTGCGTTCGACGTGGCGCTGACGATGGCGAACCCGCTGGCGAGGGTCGTGAAGACGAGCGTCCCGCTGGACTTCAGCGCCCGTATCACCTGTTTCAGCAACGTGTTCAGGACGTTCGAGACCTCCAGCGAGGAGGTGAAGAAGAAAGCGCAGAACACGAAGAAGGTCGGTTCGTACATCGAGTACAGCCCGCCCCTGTCCAGCAGCTCGCTGAGCTCCTTCGCCGCGTACGTCGTCGCTGCCGCGTGCGAGGAAGCGGGGTGGAGCGGTTACGCCACGGATCCGTTGCTGCGGCGGTGGGGCGTACTCGGGGGCGGTGTCCTGAGCGGCGTGGTCTGGGCAGCCCGGCATGTCGTGCCGTGGCTGCAAGTCCGCGATCCGGCCTGGGTGGTCTGGCAGTGCCCTGTTCACGGTCGCCGCGCGCGACGTCAACGTGTGGCTCTACAGCAGCACCGGCGACAGCGTGCTCGCGGCGACCTTGTTCCACGCCGTGATCAACGTGAGTTGCTCGGCGTTTCCGGGCAACGGCTCGTCCTACGATCCGGTCTTCCTCGCTGCGATCATGGTGTTCGTGGCCGTAGCGGTAACCGCGGTACCGACCGGGTGGGCGAGACAGCCGATGTGGCAACGAGGACCGTAGAACACCCGCAGGAGCCCTCGAGCGGAATTCGCGTTCGAGGGCTCCTGCGGTTCCGGTGGTTGACTCGGTAGGTGCGGGGATCAGGGGTTGTAGCGCCGAAGCTCGCTCGTGCGGCGTACCAGGTCCCGCATCGCTTCCAGGCTCCCGGTGAACAGCCCCGCGGTACGGGCCTGCACGAGGATGTTGCCGGATGCGGTGGCCTCGACCGGCCCCGAGATCACCGTTCGCCCCGTGCGCTCGGCCGTCAGCCGACACAGCAGCGTGTTCTGACACCCGCCACCGACGACGTGCACCGTGGATATCGATCGGCCGGTGAGCCGTTCCAGCTGGTCGACGGAAGCCGCGTACGCCTCGGCGATGCTTTCCAGCACGCAGCGCACGAACTCGCCGCGGGTTCCCGGAACCGGCTGGTCGTGCTCGGTCAGCCACTCCGCGATGCGGGCGGGCATGTCGCCGGGTGGCAGGAAACGCGGGTCGTCCGCGTCGAAGACCGGGACCCGTTCGGTCGGGACCTCGGCCGCTTCGGCCAGCAGTGGTTCCAGGCTGACCGAGGGGTCGGTTCTGCTCCAGTGCGCGACCGACTCGGTCAGCAGCCACAGTCCCATCACGTTGTGCAGGTAGCGGATCCGGCCGTCGATCCCGCGCTCGTTGGTGAAGTTCGCGGCCCGGCCCCGCTCGGACAGCACCGGCCGGTCCGTCTCGACCCCGACCAGCGACCAGGTGCCGCAGGAGATGTAGGCGAACTCCTCGTCCGCGGCGGGGACCGCCACCACCGCGGAGGCGGTGTCGTGCGAGCCGACCGCGGTGACCGGCAGTGAAGCGCCGAGCTCCGCGGCGACGTCATCGGTCACCGCACCGATCCGCTCTCCCGGTGAGATCAGCGGTGGCAGCAGCTCCGGTTTCAGCCCGAGCCGGTCCAGCAGTTCCGCCGACCACTCGCCGGTGCGCACGTCGAGCAACCCCGTGGTGGAGGCGTTCGTGCGCTCGGCGACCTGCTCACCGGTGAGCCAGTAGGCGAACAGGTCCGGCAGCAGCAGCAGCCGGTCGGCGAGCTCCAACATCCCCGTTCGCCGCTCGGCGGCCAGCTGGAAGGTGGTGTTGAACGGCAGGTGCTGCAAGCCGTTCAGCTCGTACAGTTCGTCCGGCCCGACGACCTCGTGCACGTCCGGCACCGCCGCGGCGTTGCGGTCGTCGCGGTAGTGGTGTGGCATCCCGAGCACCCGGCCACCGCGCAGCAGCGCGTAGTCCACCGCCCACGAATCCACCGCCACGCCCGCGAGCCCGGACTCCTCGCGCACGGCCTGCGCGATGCCCGCGCACATCTCGCGGTACAGCTCCAGGACGTTCCAGTGCAGCCCGTCGCGAGTGCGCACCGGTCGGTTCGGGAACCGGTGCGCGGTGCGTATCCGCAGCTCGTCGGGCCCGACGCGGCCGACCACGACACGCCCGCCGGAGGCGCCGAGGTCGACCGCGGCGAGGGCCTCGTTCATCACCCGGCTCCCTTCAGCGCAGGAACGCCGCGGCGACACCGGCGTCCACCGGTACGTGCAGGCCCGTCGTGTGCGTGAGGTCCCCGCCGAGCAGGGCGAAAACCGCGTTCGCGACGTTCTCCGGCAGCACCTCCCGCTTGAGCAGCGTGCGCTGCGCGTAGAACGAGCCGAGCTCCTCCTCCTTGACCCCGTAGACCTTGGCGCGCTGGGCGCCCCAGCCGCCGGCGAAGATCCCGCTTCCGCGCACCACGCCGTCCGGATTGACCCCGTTCACCCGGATCGCGTGCTCGCCCAGCTCAGCGGCCAGCAGCCGAACCTGGTGCGCCTGATCGGCCTTGGTGGCCGAGTAGGCGATGTTGTTCGGCCCGGCGAACACGCTGTTCTTGGACACGATGTAGACGATGTCGCCGCCGAGTTCCTGGTCGATGAAGACCTCGGCGGCCGTGCGGCTGACCAGGAACGAGCCCTTGGCCATCACGTCGTGCTGCGTGTCCCAGTCGGCTGCGGTGGTTTCCAGCAGCGGTTTCGACAGCGACAGCCCGGCGTTGTTGACCACCACGTCGAGCCCGCCGAAGGCGAGCACGGCCGCACCGACCGCGGCGGTGATGTCGTCCTCGCTGGTCACGTTCGCGCCCACGCCGACGGCGACGTCGGTCGAGCCGATCTCGGCGGCGGCTTCGCGCGCCTCGTCGCCGTCGAGGTCGACGAGCACGACGTTCGCGCCGTCGCGGGCCAGCCGCGTGGCGGTGGCCTTGCCGATACCGGAGGCCGCGCCGGTGACCAGGGCGACCTTGGTGGCCAGCGGCTTGGGCGCGGGGCGGCGCCGCAGCTTGGCCTCCTCCAGGGCCCAGTACTCGATGCGGAACTTCTCGCGCTCGTCGATGGGCGAGTAGCGGGAGAGGGACTCGGCGCCGCGCATCACGTTGATCGCGTTGACGTAGAACTCCCCGGCGACGCGGGCGGTCTGCTTGTCGCCGCCGTAGCTGAACATGCCCACGCCCGGGATCAGCACGATCGCCGGGTCCGCTCCGCGCATGGCGGGGGAGTCGGAGTCGGCGTGCCGCTGGTAGTAGGCCGCGTAGTCGTCCCGGTACTGCTCGTGCAGCTGCTTGAGCCGTTCGACCGACTCCTCGACCGAAGCGGTGCTCGGCAGGTCGAGCACGAGCGGCTTGACCTTGGTGCGCAGGAAGTGGTCGGGGCAGCTGGTGCCGAGCTCGGCCAGCCTGGCGTGCTCGGAGCGGGCCAGGAAGTCCAGCACCTCCGGTGCGTCGGTGAAGTGCCCGACCTGCCGCTTGTCGGTGCTCACCAGACCGCGCAGCACCGGCGCGAGCGCGGCCGCCTTCTCCCGCCGCTGCTCATCCGGCAACGGTTCGTACCCGTCGAGGACCGCTCCGAAGGGTTCCGACTTGCCGTGCTCGGCGATGTGGTCGGCAGCGGTGTCGATGATCCACAGCGAGTTGCGCTCGCACTCCTCGCTGGTCGCGCCCCAGGCGGTGATGCCGTGCCCGCCGAGGATCGTGCCGATCGCCTCCGGGTGCGCGCGCTTGATCGCGGCGATGTCCTCGCCGAGCTGCCAGCCGGGACGCCGCCACGGCACCCACACCACCTTCTCCCCGAAGATCTCGCGGGTGAGCTCCGGACCGTCGGCGGCGGTGGCGATCGCGATACCGCTGTCCGGGTGCAGGTGGTCGACGTGGTCGGCCTCCACGAGCCCGTGCATCGCGGTGTCGATCGACGGCGCCGCCCCGCCCCTGCCGTGCAGGGTGTGGTCGAACGCCGCGACCATCTCGTCCTCGCGGTCCACACCCGGGTACACGTTGGACAGGGCGCGCAGCCTGTCCAGGCGGAGCACGGCGAGTCCCTGCTCGGTGAGGGTTCCCAGGTCACCACCCGAGCCCTTCACCCACAGCAGGTCCACCGGCTCGGCGGTGACGGGATCGGTGTCCCGCCCCTTGGCCGAGGTGTTGCCGCCGGCGTAGTTGGTGTTCTTCGGCTCGGCTCCCAGCCGGTTGCTCCGAGCGACCAGTTCCTGCTCGACGGCACCGGAATTCGCGTTGCCCACTGCGTTTCCCTCTCCTGCTCGGTTGCTCATCAGGCTCCCCACCCGGCCTGCGCACCGCCGACGCGCTGCTCGGCGAGGTACTGCTGGTGCCCGGATTCGGCGTAGGCGCGCAGCGGTTCGGCGGGCAGCCCGCGCGATGCGCGCCACTGCGCCAGGTCCGGTCGCACGTCGGTCTGGAAGGCGTCCATCAGCACGGCGTTCGCGCCGAGCACGTCGTGCTCGGACTGCGCCTTCTCGAGTGCCGCGCGGTCGACCAGCAGCGCGCGTGCGGTCATCTCCTGCACGTTGAGCACCGAGCGGATCTGACCGGGGATCTTCTCCTCGACGTTGTGGCACTGGTCGAGCATGAAGCGCACCGGGGACCCCTCGTCGAGTCCGCCACCCGCGACGACTTCGTGCATGATGCGGAACAGCTGGAACGGGTCGGCCGCCCCGACGATCAGGTCGTCGTCGGCGTAGAAGCGCGAGTTGAAGTCGAACGAGCCGAGCTTGCCCAACCGCAGCAGCTGCATGACGATGAACTCGATGTTCGTGCCCGGCGCGTGGTGGCCGGTGTCCAGGCAGGTGAAGGCCCGGTCGCCGAGCGCGCTGACCTGCGCGTACGAGGTGCCCCAGTCGGGCACGTCGGTGTGGTAGAAGGCCGGTTCGAAGAACTTGTACTCGAGCACGAGCCGCTGGTGCTCGTCCAGCCTGTCGTAGATCTCGGCCAGCGACTCGGCGAGCCGGTCCTGGCGCGCCCGCAGCGAGCCCTGGCCGGGGTAGTTCGTCCCGTCGGCCAGCCAGATCTTCAGATCCGTCGAACCGGTGGCGCGCATGATGTCGAGGCACCGGAAGTGGTGGTCGACGGCCTTGCGCCGCACCGCCGGGTCGGAGTGGGTGAGGCTGCCGAACTTGTAGTCCTCGTCCTGGAACGTGTTCGAGTTGACCGTGCCCAGCTGCACGCCGAGCTCCTCCGCGTACGCCTTGAGCGCGGTGAAGTCCTCCACGTGGTCCCACGGGATGTGCAGCGCCACGGTCGGCGCGAGCCCGGTCAGCTCGTGCACCTTGGCGGCGTCGGCGATCTTCTCGTGCGGTGTGCGCGGGGTGCCGGGCGTGCCGAACACCTTGAACCGGGTGCCGGAGTTGCCGAACGCCCAGCTGGGCAGCTCGATGGATTGGCGAGCGAGGGTTTCGGTGATCTCGCCGAAACGGCCCGGAGCGGTCATCGTTCTCCTTCGTTCGGATCGGACTCGCCGATGTTGGCGAGCTGGTCTTCGAGGTGGAAGACCTCTTCGAGGACCGTGGCCGTCTGGTCGGCACGGCCGCTCCGGCCGACGAAGAGGTCGGCCATGTGTTCCTCCCAGACCGCGGCCACCCGTGATGCCGCGAGGTGGGCGTCCGAGCGGGTCACGGAGTCCGTCTCGTAGTAGCCGATCAGCAGGCCGTCCGGGCGGAGGAACAGCGAGTAGTCGCGCCGTCCCGAGGCTTCGAGCTCGCGCAGCATCTCGGGCCACACGGCCGCGTGGCGGCGCCTGTACTCGTCGATGCGGTCGGGGTCGACCTGCAGCTGGAAGCACACGCGGGTCATGAGGTCACCACCGCCTCGTCAGCGGTCGTGGTGGCCCCGTAGCGCTCCTCCTCGATTTGCTGCAGGCTCCTGCCCCGGGTACGTGGTGTCCACACTGTACCGATGAGCAGGGAGGCGGCCAGCAGTCCGAGGATGAGCAGACCGAGCCCCTTCAGCCCGATCTGCGCCAGCAGTACCGGGAACCAGACGCTGAGCAACCCGACGAGCACTCGGGCGGCCAGGAACAGCACTCCCTGCGCGCTGGCGCGGTAGCGCGTCGCGAACAGCTCGCTGGTCCACAGCCCGTAGAACGCCTGCGCGCCGACACCCATGGACAGGCCCCAGCCGATCGCGAAGAACAGCATGGTGAAGGCGCTGGGCGGGGCGTAGATCAACGCGGCCCAGGCGAGGAAGCCGAGCGCCGCGCTGGAGCAGTACAGCCACCGACGGCTCATCCGGTCGGCGAGCAGCATGAACCCGAGGTAGGTGGCCACGCTGGTGCAGCCCCACATGAGGACCTGCAGCAGGTACTGCTCGGTCACCGAGGTGACGCCCGCCGCTTCGTACACGCGCGGCTGGAAGATCCCGGACTGGCCGGCCACGGTGTTCCACAGGGCGTAGACGCCGAACAGGAACAGCAGCGCGGTGAGGTTGGCCTTCTTGGTGAACAGGCCGCGCAGGCTGCTGAGGAAGGAGGGGCGCTCGCCCGGGACCTCGTTCCTGCTGCGCCAGATCTCGGATTCCGGCAGGCCCCGCCGCACCCACCACGTCACGGCGGCGACCAGGAACAGGTGCGCGAAGATCAGTCGGCTGCCGAGCAGTCCGATCGGGGCGACGACGACCGCCAGCAGGTAGCCGATCATCGGCCCGATCGACCAGGCCAGCTGGGCGGTGCCGACGTGCGCCGCCCGCTGGTGCGGTGGGGCCTCCTCGGCGATGTAGGTCCACGACGCGGTCACTCCGGCACCGACGGCGATGCCGGTCAGCACGAAGGCGGTCAGCAGCATCCCGTAGGACGTGGCGAACACCGCCAACAACACGCCCACCATGTACAGCAGCAGGTCGTAGGTGTAGATGAACTTCCTGCCGTAGCGGTCGCACAGCGGACCGCCGATGGCCGCTCCCGCCGCGGCCCCGAACGCGTTGGCGCTCAGTGAGGCGAGGAGTCCGACCGCCAGGTTGTCCAGGCCGAACCGTTCCTGCCACAAGCTGAGGCTCGTGGCGATCGCGATGATCGACCCGGCCTCGATGTAGTTCGACATGGCCACGGCGATCGTTGCCCGCCACCCTGTCGTGCGTTTGCTGCCGAACCGGACTCCCATCGGACCTCCTGTCCATCGGCCTTGGTGCCACGGGCTCCGGTTGCTGGACCCGCAAAATGTAAATCGTTTCAAAGTGATGCTCACCATAGCGGCCGTCGTGACTGCGAACAAGACCGTGCGCGACACTCGTGCGACCGGGGCGGATCGCAACCACGTGTCGGTGGCGCGCACTGGGAGCCGCTGCTGATCTCGTCGAGAGCACCCGCGGCGCGGACTGGGGCGATAACTCGGGTGACGGAGCCTGGCCGGGGTTCGCCTTCAGGGCGTGTCACTGCTGCGAATGCCCGAGCGTGAGGAGCATCCCTGTGCCCAGCTAGTCTTCAGGTGTGGGGCTCCGGCCGTCCCGCCGAGGTGCCCGGCGGGACCGCGTTCTGCCCCGATGGGCAAGACCCGACCGGGAGTGGGGGGCGTTTGTGCGGCGTCATTCGTTTCGCGTCGGCTCGCGGGGCCGCTAGCATGCCGGGTGGCCGAGGGGCCGTCGCCAATCACCACGGCGGCCGCCGAGGCGGGTAAAACGTTTTACTCGGGCAGAGGAGAGACGAGGTCGTGCTCGAACCGAGGGAGGCTAGGGTGCCAGCTGGGTCCCGGGTGAGGACGAGGGCATGGCCGTTCCGGAGATCGAGTGGAGCACGTGCCTCCGGGCCGGTGCCGGGGGAGGCGAGTCCGGACGAGGGGACTCTGACCGGGCCGGACGCGGCCGTGCTGGAGTTGCTGGAACAGCACACGGCGACTGCGGGGCGGTGCTGGTTCGGCGTGTGGGACGGCTACGGCTGGGAAGCGGTGTCGCGTGCTCTCGGCCCGCGGGCACCGCGGTGACGGAGCAGCCGGACCTGCCTGGTGGGACATCGCAGCGGCTGCCCGACCGGTTGAGCGATCCGGTTCCGGAGTGGGTGGCCGAGGCGGTCGGGACTGCCGTGGCGGAGCTGGTGGAGCACGGTGTGGCGACGGTGACGGCCCGTGGGGCACCGTGCGGGCCAGCTTGCGACGCCCTGCACCGGGAAAGCCGGGATGGCTGAACCTCGGCTCCGAGAGCGTCAACGGGTCCACGGGCGGCGGCACCATCGTCGAGCGGGCCTCCGAGGAGGAGCTGCGCGGCAGGACTTCATCCGGACTCGTCGAAGTGGTCACCGAATTCGTCGACCAATGATGTTCGGTGACGGCGTTCCGGCCGCGAGTTCGGGCGCCGTTGCCGTCGGGGCGGGCTCCGGGGGCCGGGCACGAGCTCGGGGAAGGGGACCGTTCCAGCCTTGAACAACGGGACGGTCCCTCTCCCACGTCCGGGTCAGCTGACCGGATTCGTGATGGTGCCGGCTCGCAGGGGGCCGTCGACGCCGCCGCGGACCCAGCCGATGTGGATCGGGGTGGTGTCGCCGGGCAGGGTGAAGCTGACCGAGGTGGCTCGGGCCGGCCCGTTGGTCTTGGGGCCGCTGAGGTACACGGCGGCCGGTTGGCCCGCGGCCACGACGACTTGTTCGCCGGTGCCCGGTTCGGGCGTGTCGACGGGCATGGGCAGTGCGCCGCTGGGGCCGTAGAAGATCATGTTCTGGGGTGCGCCGCCGGCCAGGCAGGTCGTACCGGGGGTGGCTCGGATGGTGAGCTCGTAGAGCCGTTCCTGGGCGACCGGGGCGGGTAGCTCGGTGGTCGAGACGGTCACGTCGTCGGCGCCGCACCGGGGCGGTGCGGCCTGTGCCGGGACTGCTGCGAGCACGCTGAGCCCGGTCACTGCCGCTGCGGTGAGGGCGACCGCGGCCCCGTTGCGCTTCGTGGGCTTGGTGTCCATCATGGTGCTCCTTCCTCGTGGCTTTTTCTGCTCCGGCAGACGCGCGGAACCCTCGGGATGCGTCGCGAGCACCAAGAGTGCGATTGATCTCCGGGGCGCAACCTGATCGTGCCTCGGACGTCGGTGGATCTTCTCGCCGCTTTTCGGCTCTCGTCGAAAAACCGGAACGGGATCGTGCGGAGAAAGCAGGTCACGGCGCTGAGTCCACTTGCGGCGGCCCGCCGGGGATGACCGGCGAGTGCGTCGTGGGGTCGTATCCGCCGGCACAGCCGCGTCACCGTATCGGCCGTACCACCAGCAGCGGAGTGTCTGCTATTCCTGACCGTGCCCCCGCGGTCACAGTACGAGCTGTCGGGGTGAGGACTCCGTACGCTGCTTCTCCCGGCGTAGCCACGGCAGCGTCGCCCGCGTCCGTGCAGGATGACGAGCATGTCGAGTTCGAGGACGGACGGTGATTCGATGGGTACCGAGTCCGCGCGGCAGCCTGACCAGGAAGCTGGCTCAGCAGCTGCTCTCAGCCGGCGAAAGGTGCTGCAAGCGGGTGCCGGGGCGGTGACGTGCGCGCTGGCCTCATCCGGCGGGACGGGTTCGGTGCTCGCCGAGCCTCGCCTCGGGGGTTCCTCCGGGGACGAGTCGGTGGGGGTGCGGTTGACGGCGGGTACGAACCTGTGTGCAGCGCCGGCGCCGGAGGGCTCTCGGGTCGCCTTCGACGTGGTGAACGCGATCTGGGTGGCCGGTGCCTCGGGGGAACCGGCCCGCAGGCTCACCGACCAGCTGCAGGACGCCACGCAGCCGGACTGGTCCCCGGACGGCCGCAGGCTGGTGTTCCAGTCCTACCAGGACGGTCGTTTCCACCTCTGGGTGATCGGTGTGGACGGACAGGGGTTGCGGCAGCTGACGGAGGGCGGTTGGGATCACCGGGAACCGCGGTTCTCGCCGGACGGTCGCCTGATCGCGTTCAGCTCGGACCGGTCGAACGCCGGGTACCAAATTTTCACCCTGGAGGTGGACACGGGACGGATCTCCCGAGTGACCACCGCACAGCAGGACGTCCGGACGCCGAGCTGGTCCCCGGACGGGAGCGCGCTGATCTACCTCGCGGGTGGGGCGGCGATCGAGCGGGTGCAGCTGGCCAGCGGCGCGGTGCGGCGGCTGGTGGAGGAGGACCCGGCGAGCACCACGCTGTTCGGCCCGAGCCTCGCGCCGGACGGGACGAGCGTGGGCTACGTGCACCGGACCGGCTCCCGCTCGGATCTGATGGTCGATCAGCGAACGGTCACCGAGGGCGAGGACGTGTTCGGGTTCGCTCCCCGGTGGCTGTCGGCGGGAGAACTGCTGTACACCGCGGACGGACGGATCCGACGGCGCCGGCTGGACGGAGGCAGCGACGAGGTGCCGTTCACCGCGAGAGTGCCGGTGCGCACGGAACGCTCCTACCCGCGGCGGCGTCCGGGCGTGCGGGGGAACCGGGTACTGGGCATCGCCGGCCCCGTGTGCTCCCGGGACGGCACGCGGGTGGCGTTCCGCGCGCTGAACTCGGTGTGGGTGATGGTCCTCGGGCAGGAACCCCGCAAACTGGTCGACGACGGTTACTTCGCCTCCGACCCCGATTTCTCCCCGGACGGGCGCCGGGTGGTGTACGTGTCGGACCGGGGCGGCACCGCCGACCTGTGGCTGCGGGAACTGGACTCCGGCGCGGAACACCGGATCACCGACGTCGAGGGTGCCCAGCTGGCCCCGCGGTTCTCCCCGGACGGCACGCGGATCGCTTACCAGGATCAGGACGGGGCGACGTGGGTGGCCGAGCCGGGAAGCGGTCGGACGCGGCAGGTGGCCCCGCCGCTGTTCCAGCCGGGACGGCCGGACTGGTCCCCGGACGGGCGAGTGCTGGTGCTGGCCGCGGTGAAACCGTACAGCCGGCGCTTCCGGGAAGGCACCAGTCAGATCCTGCGGGTCGAGCTGGATTCCGGTGCGTTGCACTACACCGAGCCGCTGCCGTTCCGGTCGATCAGCACCCGCGGGGACGACGGCCCGGTGTGGTCACCGGACGGTGCGCACCTGGCGTTTTCACTGGAGTCGCGGGCGTGGGTGGTGCCGGTGGACGCACTCGGCCGGTTCACCGGACCGCCGCGGCGGGTGACCGACGAGCTGACCGACTCGTTGGCCTGGCGGGACGCCGAACACCTGCTGTTCCTCAACGGTGGTCACCTGCGGTCGGTGCACATCGGCACCGGGCGGACCAGCACGATCCCCCTGCGGCTGCGGTGGTCCCCGGCGCGGACCGAACAGCACCGAGCAGTGCATGTCGGTGCCCTGTGGGACGGGCACGCGAACACGCTGCGACGGGGCGTGGACATCGTGCTCGCGCACGACCGCATCGCGGCCGTACTGCCGCACCGGCCCGGGCGGCCCACGTTGGAGGCGGGCGAGCTGACCGCGATCCCCGGGCTGATCGACGCGCACAACCACTGGCACCTGCGGGGCCGCCAGTGGGGCGACCGGCAGGGGCGCGCGTGGTTGGCCTACGGCATCACCACGACCCGGTCACCGGGGGACCCCGCTTACCAGATGCAGGAGACCCGGGAGGCGCTGGCCTCGGGCGCACGGGTCGGACCGCGCTACTACGCCACCGGCGAAGCCATCGACGGCAGCCGCGTCTACTACAACTTCATGCGACCCACGCTCAGCGCTCAGCAGCTGCGCCTGGAGATGGAGCGGGCGTCGAAACTGGGGTACGACCTGATCAAGACGTACGTGCGGCTGCCCGCGTCGCTGCAGCGGGAGGCCGTCGCGCTCGCCCACGAGCTGGGAGTTCCCCTGACCTCGCACTACCTGTATCCGGCCGCCGACATCGGCGTGGACGGGATGGAGCACACCGGCGCCACCAACCGGCTCGGCTACTCGCACACCGTCAGCGAGCTCGGCAACGCCTACCAGGACGTGATCGACCTGTTCACCACCAGCGGCATGTCGATCACCCCGACCCTGTTCAGCTCGGCCGCGCTGTACGCGTTCGACCGCTCCCTCGTCGAGGACCGGCGTACCGCGGCGCTGTTCCCGCCGTGGGAGTACGAGAGCCTGCTCGCCAAGGTCGAACAGGCCACCGGACCCGAGGGGGAGGTCTGGCGCGCCGAGCTCGCGAACAAGGTGACCATGCTGCTGCGCATCCACCGCGGTGGGGGGTTCGTCATCGCCGGAACGGACGCGCCGCTGGACGACGTCGCCCTCTCCCTGCACATGAACATGCGCGCGATGGTGCGCCACGGCTTCACCCCCCACGAAGCGCTGACCGTCGCCACCCGCAACCCGGCCCGCTGGCTCGGGCTCGGGGAGGAACTCGGTCACGTCCGTCCCGGCGCCTACGCCGATCTCGCCCTCGTCTCCGGAAACCCGCTGAACGACATCACCGCCGCGGCCGCGGTCCACACCACCATCAGGGGAGGCCGGGTGTACACCGGCGAACAGCTCCTGCACCCGTTCACCTCGCCCTCGGCGGACCGACCCGCGCACGTCCGGGGCGTTCACCGGGCCGAGCCCGAACGCGACCCGGCCCTGTGGTGGCACGAGCCCGAACGGGCGCGCCTCCTCTGCTGCGGGACCTGACTCACGGTCTCTTGCCGGTGGGGCGCTCGACCAGCCCACCACGCACTGTCACAGTGGTGGATTCGTTACTGACCGAACGTGTACCTGAGATTCGCGTTGACGAGTCGGTTCAGGCGCTTGCGCATGTGGCCGATCAGTGCGGCATCCGGTGCGGGGTGGTCGACCAGCAGCGTCCAGCACAGGTCCGTTCCGTACCCGTCGCGCTCGGCAGGCAGGTCGAAGCGCACCACCGCATCCGGTCGCTTGTTCCACAGCGACGACCGGACGACGAGTGCCGGCTCGTCCACTTCGACGAGGCGAGGACGCCGTTCGTCGTCGAGCAGCGTCAGCCACGGCCGCGCCGGATCACGGTCGGGATCGGTCAGCTCCTCGAAGACGACATGTGGTGGTGCTGGTTGGTTGCGCGTTCGACGACCCACTTCAACCATGCTCGCAAGCCTACGAGCAGGTGCCGCGCGTCCTCGTGGCCGGCTTCACCGCCCGGAGCGGGGCTTGGACAACAGGCTGTGCGCGGCGGCCTTGACCTTGTCCGGTAGCACCGAGTTGGCGGCTCCCATCGCCTTGGTCGTCCCGGATCCCGCGACGATCTTCTGCCGACCCGCCATGAGCGCCTCGAATCCCTGCTCGGCGACCTGCGCGGGGTCGTCCTTCGGCCCCTGGCCGATACGTGCGCTCTTCAGCCGAGCACGCCGGAAGAAGTTCGTCTCGGTCGGTCCGGGTTCCAGCGAGGTCACGGTGACCCGGGTCTCCCCGAGCTCGTCGGCCACCGCCTCGGCGAACGACTGGAGGAACGACTTCGACGCGTTGTAGACCGCCTGGTACGAGCCCGGCACCATCGACGCGATCGACGAGGTGATCAGCATTCTGCCCTCGTCACGGGCGACCATGTCGGTCAGCAGGCGCTTGGCCAGGTGCACGGTCGAGGTGACGTTGAGGTTGATGACCGCGAGCTCGTCGGCGAGGTCGTTGTCCACGAACGAGCCGCCCTGGCCCACGCCGGCGTTGAGCGCGGCGGCGTGTACCGGCCGTCCCGTCACGCCGATCGCGGCGTAGAGCTTTTCCACACCGTCGTAGTTGGTCAGATCCGCCTGCACGGGCGTGACCTCGGCTCCGGTCTCCCGGAGTTTCTCGGCGGCACCGTCCAGCCCCGTCTCCTCGGAGTTGATCAGCAGGTCGAAGTCGTTGTGCGCGAACTGCCTGGCCAGCTCGTAGCCGATGCCGCTGGAGGCGCCGGTGACCACGGCCAGTCGTTTGGTGTCTGCCATACCAGCGGATACCCACCGCCGCGGCTCCGTACTCCGGAGATCCGCGATCGGCGGCGCCGCGCTTGCCTCCGGGAAGCGTCCTCGGCGTACACGACGAGGTGGGGTACCCGAAAGGCCCGGATTTTCGGTTGAGCGACCGCGCCGCCCGTGACCGACGGTTGGTTTCATCGCGGCGGGACGTGGTTAGTCACTGGCCATGCGAAGCAAGCTGCTGCACGAGGTCGACGGGTTGCGCACTTTCGTGGTCGTCATGGACAAGGGGGACGAGGCCGCGGCGGAGCTGGCGACGTTCGCGCGCGAGCAGGAGATCACGGGTGCCGGGTTGACGGCGGTGGGTGCCGCCAGCGAGGGCACCCTGGGTTACTTCGACCCTCAGGAGAAGGCTTACCAGGACATTCCGCTCGTCCGGCAGGCCGAGGTGCTTTCCTTCGTCGGGGACATCGCCGTGCGGGGAACGTCCCCGGCCCTGCACGCGCACGCGGTCTTCGGACTCCGGGACGGCTCGACGATAGGCGGGCACGTTCGGCGTCTGAGCGTGTGGCCGACGCTCGAGGTGATCGTCACCGAGACGCCGACGCATCTGACGAAGCGGGTGGACGAGGAGACCGGCCTGGCCCTGATCCGGCCGGACGCGGAATGAGCTGCGGCCGGCCTCCTCGCCCCTGCGGGAGATCGTGAAGTCGAGTTCTGCGGCGATCGTCTTCGACGGGCTCGCTCGGGCCGGGCGGCCGGGGGCCGCCGGCGGCCCCCGGCCGAGCTTCGTGGAGCGGGTCAGGCCGTGTGGGCCAGCAGGGAACGTCGTTCGCTTTCGCCGAGACCACCCCACACGCCGTAGGGTTCGTGGGTCTGCAGCGCGTGGTGGAGGCATGCGCGCTGTACCGGGCAGTGACCGCAGATGGCCTTGGCCGCGTTCTCGCGGCGTAGACGGGCTCCTCCGCGTTCGTGTTCGGGGTGGAAGAACACTGTGTCCCCGTACTCGCGGCAGGCGGCGTGCCGCTGCCAGTCCCAGTGCTCGGTGCGCGGCCACGGCAGACGGCGTGTGTCGGTCACGATCGTCCCTCCAAACAAGGCTCTTGATGAACCTTCGGTGTTCGTGTTAGTGCATTCCGTTGCCGGCAGGGTCGCCCGCAGGGGAGATCTCGAAACCCGACACCGCTGTGATCCGGCTCAACGAACGCGGTCCGGACGATCGGCAGGACTGCTTCGGAGCAGGCGGGGCCCGTTTGCGTGGTGGTCGTCGCGCGGCATCCTGGAGGTATGAGTGCAACGAGCACGATGCGTGCCATGAGCCAGGATGTCCTCGGCGGCCCCGAGGTGCTGCACGAGGTGGAGGTCGAACGCCCGGATCCCGGGCCGAGCCAACTGCTGGTGCGGGTCCACGCCGCGGGGCTCAACCCGACGGACTGGAAGCACCGGGCCGAGGGAATGTTCCTCGGCAACCCCCCGTTCGTCCTCGGCTGGGACGTCTCGGGCGTCGTCGAGGCCATCGGCACCGGTGTCACCCTGTTCAAGCCGGGTGACGAGGTTTTCGGCATGCTGCCCTACCCCCACGGCGTGGGTTCGCACGCCGACTACGTCACCGGGCCCACCCGTGCCTTCGCGCGCAAGCCGTCCCGGGTGGACCACGTGCAGGCGGGGGCTGTTCCGCTGGCCGCGCTGACCGCGTGGCAGGCGCTGGTGGACACCGCCGACGTCCGAGCCGGCCAGCGGGTGCTGATCCACGCGGCGGCCGGCGGTGTCGGACACCTCGCGGTGCAGATCGCGAAGGCCCGTGGCGCGCACGTGATCGGAACCGCCAGCGCGGGTAAGCACGAGTTCCTGCGCGGCCTCGGCGCCGACGAGCTCGTCGACTACCGCGAGGTCGACTTCGGCGCGGCGGTCAGCGACGTCGACGTCGTGCTCGACACCATCGGCAGTGACGACTACCGGGCCCGGTCGCTGGGCGTCCTGCGTCGCGGTGGTCTGCTGGTGTCGATTCTGCCGATGGGCCGGGCCGAACTCTCCGCCGCGGCTGAGCGAGCCGGGAAGCGGGCCGAAGTGCTGCTCGTCGAAGCCGACCACGCGGGCATGAGCGCGGTCGCCGACCTCGTCGAGGAGGGCAAGCTGCGCGCCGAGATCGCCGGGACGTTCCCGCTGACCGAGGCGGCGAAGGCGCACGAGCAGGGCGAAACCGGTCACGTCACCGGCAAGCTGGTGCTCGAGGTCCAGTAGTCCCGAACGCGCCACGAGGGCGTGGCTCAGCAGCGGACTTCGTCGGTGCCCTCAGGACGGACACGGCGTCCGCGGGCGTGACCGGATGCGGGGCGTGCGATGGCGGCGTTTGGCCGAACCCGCCCTCGGGCGGGGAGATGTGGACGGTCCCGCGCGAAGGAGAAGTATGCCCAGGGCAGCCGTCGTGGTGCTGGCGGATACCGAGAGCCACGCCGACCTCGGGCGCGTGTTCAACGCCGTGATCGCGGCCAAAGGAGCTCAAGCAGGCCGGCGACGAGATCCGCATGATCTTCGACGGTGCGGGCACCAAGTGGCCGAGCGCGCTTTCCGGCTCCGACCATCCGGTGCACCAGCTGTACCAGCAGGTCGCCGACGTCATCTCCGGAGCGTGCGGATTCTGCGCGAAGGCCTTCGAAACCGAGCAGCACGTGCATGACGCGGGTGTCGGGACGATCGAGGAGCACGAGGGGCACCCGAGCTTTCGCAACCTGCTCGTCGAGGGTCACTCGGTGCTGACTTTCTGACGGGCCGTGACCGCGTCCATCGCCCGGTACCGACGCGCGCACGCTTGACACTTAAGCGGTTAACTGGTGAGCCGAATCCCGCTCGTTGTTCGGGTGCAGTGGGTCGATGCACGTCGTCGAAAGAGCGCTGCTACTCGGGCGGTCTCGGCGGGATCGAGTCAGGTGGGCGCTCGGCGGGGTTCGTGCCGGGGAAACACGGCACCGAGCTCGTGAAGTGCGACACGTCCCCGGCGAGAGCCGTCATTCACGCGATTCGATCCATTTACGCACGTCGTGGCGGGTGAGCAGCAGTGCGACGACGGGCAGGCGCAGCACGCCCGACACCAGTAGGGCAAGACCGGAAAACAACAGCGGAGCAAGGCCGAAAAGCAGCCTCGGGGCATGCCGGAAAAGCGCCAGCGCCACCATGACCGCGAGCAGCAGGACTCCCATCAACATGCCGTAGATTCGAGCCATCGCTGTGGCGTAAGGACCACCACGCCATATCCGAAACAGCCACGTGGTTATCCTCACCAACGGCGCAAGAATGAGAGCGCCGAGTATGGGAGAGCCGACGACAGCGGGGGGTCCGCGGTTTTGGTGTATATTTTTTCGACGGAAAAGCCGCCGTCCAGCATTTCCAGGTGAGGTGTCCGCTACCGCGACCCGGCGGCCCCGAGTTTTTCGCGGACTGGGGCAGGACCGCCAACGACGCGGCGGCGATGCTGCGCCCGGAAGCTGGCCGCAACCCGCATGACCAGGCATTGATCGAGCTGAGCGGGGAACTGCCCACCCAAGGCGAGGTCTTCCTGGGCCTCCTGCGACGTGCAGTCCCACCGCAGCGGACAAAAGCGGTTGCGGCACCCGGTCGACGAGTTCGCCCGGCGAGGATCCGGCTCTCCGGCCGTGGTCGCCGATCACCCCTCCCGGTTCAGCGGTCGCCAGTCGCCGTGCTGCTCCGTCACCACTCGGCGCGCCTCCCGCATGGTTTCTTCGGCGATCCAGCCCAGCGCCTCCTCGCACCGGACCAGCGGCTCGTTGTCCGGCCCACGAGCCAGCTCGTGACCCCTCAGCAGCCAGGCTTCCACGTTCGATCGCTGCTGGCGACGCCGCAGGTGCTCGTAGTCGTGGAGGCGCCGCGCGACCCACAGCCGCAGTGAACGGTCGCCCCACCACGGTTCGACGCGCAGGGGATTGGCGGACAACCCCGGCAGCTCCACCCCGGTCAGCGCGTCCCGACTCGTCGCTCCCGTGTCCCACTCCGGACCACGTGACCAGCGAACGTAGAGGTCGAGTCCGCTCTCGTCGTGCCGCACGATCTCGGCGAGCCGGTCGAGATCGCCCACTACGGGAAGGTCGTTCGACGCCGTCATGGCAGTGGGCTACCCACAGCGGTCGGGATCCCATCGCGCCCTGCGCCCCGGCTCCCGATCGAGCAGCTCCCCTGGTCGTGTCACCGGCTTGTTTACTCCTCCGGGGCGCGGGGCAAGCACTCTGGGAGGCGAAGAGACGGAGGTGAGTGCTGTGCCCGCTCGTGAGGAATTGCCCTCGACCTTGCAGCGGTCCCCGAAGGAAGCTCAGGAAACGTGGCTGAAGACCCATGACAGCGCTGTACAGGAGTACGGGGAGGGCCAGCGGGCCCACCGGACCGCCTTCGCGGCGTTGAAGCACGATTTCGAGAAGGTGGGCGATCGCTGGAAGCCCAAGCCCGAGCGCGGCCCGTCGGACGAACAAGCACGCCGGGGAGCCGGCAAGCAGGACAAGCCCACCAGCGGTGGAGTGGACGCCCGGGCCAGCAAGCAGCATCTCTACGAGCGTGCCCGGGAGCTGGACGTGCCGGGGCGGTCCTCGATGAGCAAGGAGCAACTGGTCGAGGCGTTGCAGAAGAAGAGCGGGCAGCAGACCCGCCAGGCCAGGCAGCGATGAGCAGCGATCGGTGCCCGCGAGCGCAGTGGGGTGGCAGGCCTGAGCTCTCGTGCTCGCCACTTTCGGCGCCACATGTGCGGAACGGGTTTCCGGTGGCTCCTGCCTGCGGCATCATCGGGTGCCCGCTCAAGTGGGCACGCTCCGGTGTGGCTCGTCATCGGGGGCGTGCTGGTTCGAAGGGCGGGCGTCGGCAGGGCGCTGACCGTGTACTGCTCGGTGAGTATCGCTCGGCTTTCGAATGCGTAGGACTACGGATGCCCGTCCCAGGCCGCCGCTGGTGTGGTGGTGGCCATGGGTTGTGACGTCGATGTGCGTTCCCGAGAGTCGCTCGTGCGGGCGGAGGGCGAAACCGCGCCGAGGCGCGGTAAGGCCCCGCGGCGTTCTTGTGACACCGGAGCCCGGACGGCGGAGCGCGCGGGGGGAGGGACTCGACGTCGCGCCGAAGCGCCGGGCAGCTGGCTCGAGGACCGGATCGGGCCGATCACGGACGTTCGCGACCTTCTCGGACTGGGGCTGCTGGCCGTTGGCGGCGTGGGGATGGTCGTGCTGGAGTTGGCCGTGGCGGTCGGTGGGGGTTCCCGGCACCCGCTGG
The DNA here is from genome assembly GCF_014137975.1 of Halosaccharopolyspora lacisalsi. GTDB lineage: Bacteria > Actinomycetota > Actinomycetes > Mycobacteriales > Pseudonocardiaceae > Halosaccharopolyspora > Halosaccharopolyspora lacisalsi. The sequence goes on from NZ_JACGWZ010000005.1 coordinate 96,502, forward strand.
CGATCGTGCTGATCGGCGGGAGCGCCCTGTGCCTGCTCGGCGGGGGGCTGCGCCGGGCCGGCGAGACGAAGTGGTTCGTCGGCCTGCTGTGCTTCGCCGTCAACGCCGTGGGGGTCTACGCGTTCGACAGCGCCCTGTACGCGGGCGACGTCGCCAAGGCGTTGCTCCTGGTGCCGATGCTGTTGCTGTTCAGTGCTGGTGCGGTGCTCGTATTGGCCCTGAATGAACCCGACCAGCACGGCGATGGCGGGCGCTGAGTCCGCAGCCGAACGGAACCGTTCGAGTCGTGGCTGACCGGCCTGACCGACCACGGGACCGGGAGCAGTTTGATCCGGTGGTCGGTACGGGGCCTTACTAGCCCAGAGGTGCTCCCGGGGTGACTTCTACGGTCTCCAAGGCGGGGTTGTCGAGAATTTTCCGGATGCAGTCCCGGCTGCCTCCGACGAATGTCGAGTCGTGACCGATGTCGGTGGCCACGCACCAGGAGCGCTCCGCGTTCCACCACAGGTTGACGGTCTGCCGTACGTCGGTGCACAGGGACCGTGCGGCGAGGTACACGGGGCCGCGCAAAGCTACGTGATTTCTGCCCATCGGGAGGTGTATGCGAGCCGACGTGCGTTTCCGGAGGTCGTCGAGGTAGGCGAAGCCCTCCCGCACGCCGAAGAAGCACTCCAGTGGTTTCGCCGTCTCGGCGGCGAGCGTGTCGATGAGCTGCCACGCCTCTTCGGCCGGCAGGGACCCCTCTTCAGGAGGAATGTCCCACAGGGGGTTGTCCTCGATCGGGTCGTTCAGTTCGCGGCCCGTGAGTGCATCGATGTTGCCCTGATCGTGCAGGCTGCGGTCGTAGTAGTGAGCCAGCTTGCTCCACGACACCGGGATGTCGGGCCCGTGCATGTGAGAGTGGTAGACCGGGTGAAGAACACGGACGTACCGGTCGAACACCTCGGGCAGCATCGGGCTGAGCCCTCCTGGCCCGATCCTGCTTTCGATCCATTCCCCCGGATTCTCGTTCTCGAGTATCTCGAATGACCGGTAGCGCCCGGTGACTGGCATCCGTCCAGGTTGTCCCGGCGTGTGTTGCTCGGTCGATCCGTACGGAGATGCGGGTGCCGTGGCGCTTCGGAGGATCCCGCCGCGGCACCCGGTGCGGATTTTCGACGGAATCCCGTCGAAACTCCTACCGTGATCGTTCCACTGGCTCCCGGGACGGCCTACCCGGCGTCAACGGCTCCGACAGCGTTCCCGGATCGTCCGTGAGCTCATGCCTGCGGATCGAAGGGGATCCCGGAGGGCTCGGCCTTGGCGAGGCTGTCGGCGAACCGGGCGTCGGCGAGGTCGAGCTGGGCGGACCCGAAGTCGGCTCGGACCAGCTTCTCCCGAATTCCCGCGGGGAAGTTGTTCCAGCTGACCAGTGCCGGGTACTGGAACGTCCCGTTGTGGTTCTCGGCCTGCTCGCCCTCGGCCGCGAAGCGGAACGCGTGCGTACCGGCGCCGTCCTTGTGGTAGACGATTTTCGGGTGGGTCCCCTCGAAGACGACCTCGGAGCTGGGCCTGGTGTCGTAGTCGCCGTGCGCGGACGCCGACACGTACTCGACCCCGCCGTCCCGCACCCAGACCACGACGTGCTCCAGATCGTGCCGGTGCCCGAAGGCGTCCAAGCCGGGGACGGCCTGGTCCTTCTCGAAGTACAGCGCGTACATGTACGCGCACCACCCGTTGTTGCACTCGGAGCGCGCGTAGGAGTTGGTGTTGTCGAGATCGGACGGATCGTGGCAGTTGCCGTCGAGAGCACCCGAGTTGTTCAACCCCGGGTTGATCGTCCCGTCGACGCCGATGGCCGGTGTGGGGTAGCAACCGTCCCCGTCGTAGTCGAAGGCCGGCTGCCACCTGCCGTCGGGATCGGCGACGCTGGAAGGCAGCGCCTCGGGAGGCTCCGCCCAGGCCGTGGCCGGCGCGACGGCGACGGACATCACCGTGGACAAGGCGAGAGCACCCAGACCGACCGAGACTCTCCGCCACCAGGCGACGTTCGACTCCGGCCTCGAGGCCGGAGAAGTGGTCCCAATGAGAGACATCGTTGCCCTTCCATCGCTTGCTGTGTCTGGCGCGAAGCATTCTGTTGGAGGCAGGTAACATCCGTGCGGGCCAACGAGACACGATCGTGCGTCTCGCGGGTAAATCCACTGCGCGGAAGCCGAAGCGCCGATTGTGCTGGGACCGTCGCCGAACCGGGTTCACCCGCGGAGGACCGCGGCGGTGGGCCACCCGGTCGGGCACCGCGCTACGAGTCCGACATGTCGAGGGGCGTCGCCGGGAATACTGGGCGGACCGGGGGTGTTGTGCCGGGCGGTCGTCAGTTTCTGTGGTTCGTGCTTGTGCACGCTCGCTCGGATGTTGAAGCGGGCGCGCTGCTGTCTTTGGTGTTGCTGGAGTGGTTGCCGTCTGTGAGATCGACGACCCGGGTGACCACGAGGCGTGCGTCGCCCGCAACCGACGACGTCCAAGGAGACAGACATGGCACAGGGAACTGTGAAGTGGTTCAACGACGACAAGGGCTTCGGTTTCATCAGCCCGAACGACGGCGGTGGGGACGTGTTCGTGCACCACTCCTCGATCGACGCCACCGGCTTCCGCAGCCTCACTGAGGGGCAGCAGGTCAGCTACGAAGTTACCCAGAGCCCCAAGGGAGAGCAGGCCAACGACGTGCGCGTCCTCTGAGCCGATTCCCGGTGGTTGCCTCGACCGGCGGTAGCCGGCGGGGACACACCCCAGGACCTACAGCCCCTCTCCTCGCGAGGAGAGGGGCTGTTTCAGGTTCGAAGGCCTCTTCGCGCGCGGTTCCGTGACGCGTCGCCCACCTCCTGAACCCGGTCCGCCGGGAACGTCATTCCTCCTTCGCGGCGTGCTGGGCGGCCGTGTGGTGTTGCCGTTCCGTCCGCCGTTTCGCCGCACCGTCCAGGAGTTCGGCCACGGTGCGGTGGGAGGGAGCGGGGTTGGTCGTGGTGGTCTCGTCACGGAACCGGCGCAGCAGCTCCATCCGGACGACGGCAGCCTGGTCCCGCACGATCCGACGGAGGAGCTGATCCTTCTCGGCAGCGGGCAGGTTCGTCACCCAGGTCGTGAGCTGGTCGGGTTCGTCGGTGACTTCCCGGAGCGGAGGGCTCACCTCGGCGGCGACCGCGAGGAGGCCCTCGTCGAGACGGAGGAAATCGGCCAACTCGCGTTGGGCGGTGGTGAGCGTGCGCAGTCCCGGCGGTACGGGTGGCTCGCTCTCGTCGTCCTGGGCGCGGTCGAAGGCGTCCTCGTCGCGTTCCCACGTGCCGTACCCGGCCAGCCAGGCCAGGTAGAGCGGTCGGTGGTCCCCGGCGGCGAGTTCTGCTCGGGCCCCGACGATGGCGGACAGCGATTCCCGCACATCGACGTCCCGTTCGCCGGGATCGTCTTCGCTCGTCAGGTCGAGCACGAGGTGCTCGCCGACGGTCCAGGCCGTGACCTGGTCACCGACGCAGTACTGCTCGGCCACGTCCAGCTCCAACAACCCGCGCGGGAGGCGGAGCATGACTCGTCGGGTTCCCCAGTTGGCCAGGTACAGGTGCGCGTCGTAGCAGCGCTCCACCAGCTCGCCCGGCTCACCGCGGAAATCGCCCTGGTGGTACTCGTCGACGAAGCTGGTGGCGGTGATCCGCGCGCTGGTGGACAACGACCGCATCTCGGCCTGCTGGCGGTCGTCCAGCGGCCGGTCCACCGCGACGAACTCGTAGTACTGGTACTCGCTCATTACCGTCCCATACAGCGGCTCGTGAACCGCGACGCGCGGAAACCCGAATCATTTCCGACGGGGGGTCGATGGAGTCTCGGCCCCACATGTCCGTCTCCACGGTCCTCCGTCGGCCCAGCGGGCTCATCGCTTCCTTCTTCCCTGCCGTACTGATGGTGCCAGGCCGGACACCGCGCGGGGCCCTCGGCACTTCGATGGTGACCGCAAGTCTGGATCCGCACGTTCCGGAAGGGCGCGTGTACGGCTTCGGCTGCTGGACCTCGACGACAACCGGGCCCCCGGGTCGTGCACACCGCGCGCCCGCAGGACCACCTCGACAAGCGGGTCCGCAACTACTCACCATTCGGAGCATTGTCGGAACACTCGGGAAAACGGAATTGTTTCTTTTCGCTGTCGACGAGTTCCGCTGGAGGGGTAAATCCCTTGAGTCGAGCGGGAGATCGTCGCCGTAGCTCGTAGTGATGCTGTGACCGTCGGGCGAAACTGTTCGTGAACAGAACACGCGGTGACAAAATCGGCATGACGGTCGGCGAGGACGGTCGTACCGGTTGGAACACCATGTACGCCCTGACCCGGGTTTTGCAGGGGGAACCGGGCGTACGTGCCTTGTCGAACATTTTCGGCCCCTCCGCGCCGGCTACGCTCGCCGAGGAGTACCCCCCACCTGAACCGCGCCACCGTCCTCTCGGCGAATTTCTGCCGAATCATCCGGCCCGCCACGTATTGCAAGGGCTACGACGACGGGAACATCGACGGAACCTACAATGCGCACCAGATCGGCGTCGCGCGTCCGGCGCCCAACACCAGTCAGGACGTCCCCCGGCAGCTCCTCGCCCGTTACACCGGAACCAACGAGGACGCCCAGCAGTACGGGCGCGAGCTCGTCGGTCTGTACCGGGTCCTGGAGAACTACAACGCCATCGCCAGGAGTAACTGACCCGCCATGACTCTCCGTACTACGTCGCGGCTGCGCTGGATCGCTTCCATCGTCGCGAACCTCCTGCTCGGCTGCATCGCCGTCATTCCACTCTGGTTGCTTTGGCTCTTCGCCCTGGATTTCCCGTTCGCGGCGCTGGGACTCACCCGGCGGGCACCGACCGAGAACGACGGAGTGCTGCCCTGGCTGATTGTCCTGGTGCCGCTGCTGACGGTGTTGGTGGCGTTGTGGATATTGATCAACTTCTGGATGCGCCGCAAGTCCGAAATGCCAACGCGTACTTACTGGGTGGCCAGTTCGGTGGTGATGCTGTTTCCCGTGATCTTTTCCTCGATCGTGGCGGGGATCCCGTGAACACCTGCTGAGGTGTCTGCGGACCGAACCGGACGGACGAACGGGGAGGACGAGCACGAAATGGAATCGGAAATAACGAGACGCTGTATCGCCAGGGGAGCTTTTGCCGCCGGCGCTGCCGCGCTGATGGGCGGCACGTTGCCGTCCCTTTCCGGCGTGGCGGCGGCGGAGCGACCCCGCCCCGGCGCCGCCGACAAGCGGCCCACCTCGCGCAATGGGTCCTCGGCGGTCTGCGACTTCGAACTCGTCTCGCCGCGATGCGTTGCGTGTTCTCCCGAACCGGAGCACGGGCGCGGTACTGGCCTGTCCGCCGCGGGGGAGTGGTCCGGGGGTGTGGTCGATTCGGTGCTCGTAGGCTTGGTGGTGTGCGGATCACCGTGTTGGGGGCGTGTGGGGCGTGGCCCGAGGTCGGGCGGGCGTGCAGTGGTTATTTGGTGGAGCACGCCGGTTTTCGGGTGGTGATGGATCTGGGGTATGCCACGCTGCCCCGCCTGCTGGAGTACGTGGAGCCTCGTCGGGTGGACGCGGTGCTGATCAGTCATGGTCATCCGGACCACTGCGCGGACCTGAACCCGTTGCTGCGTGCCCGGGCCTTGTCGAGTCCTGCGGCGCCACCGCTGCCGGTGTACGCCCTCTCCGGAGTACTGGATGCGGTGCTGGCTCTGGACGAGCCCCACGTGCTCGCCGACGCCTGCGCGCTGCATCCGCTCACCGGTGGTGATCACGTCGAGCTCGGCCCCTTCACGGTCCGCACCGTCCGGTTGCCGCACTTCGTGGCCAACGTCGGCTTTCGCCTCTCGGCGGGTGGCTCGGTGGTGGCCTACACCGGTGACACCGGGCCGAGCCCGGCCGTGGTCGAACTGGCCCACCGGGCCGATGTGCTGTTGGCCGAGGCCACTTTCGTCGACCACGTGCCGGATTCCGAGGCCGGTTTTCTCACGAGTGCGGTGCAGGCGGGTCAGCAGGCCACCGCGGCCGGTGCGCGGCAGCTGGTGCTGACCCACCTGTGGCCCGGCACCGACCCCGAAGCAGCACGCCGAGCCGCCGAAGACACCTTCCCCGGCGACGTCCGCGTAGCCCGCGGCGGACTCGTCCTCGATCCCGCCGGGTGAAACCGCCGAGGGACTACGGGCTCCGGACTCCGCCGACGAACTCACTGAGGTTTTCCGGTCGGCTTGTTGTCAGATTCTGGGCCGCCGTCTCAAAGGGTGAACGGGCCGTTTTGGTGCTCACACCGCCAAAACGGCCCGTTCACCACGACGCCGGGGCCTCCTCCGGCCGAACCTGTCGACAAAGCAGCAGTGAGGTCATGTGCTCGTACTCCGAGGGACCACGGCGTTCCTCATGCCCTCGGGCGGGGCTTCGGGAGGCGGTGAGGTGCCGAAAAGTCCCGGTCAGCCGAGATGCACGCGCACTGGGAGTGATCTCCAGGCGCGGAGCGTGTTGTTGTGGTGGCGCCGCGTCGAGCCGGCGAGCTCGATGTGTTCGACCCGGTGGGCGAGGGCCGTCAGCAGCGCTTCGGATTCGAGGCGGGCGACGTGCTGGCCGACGCACTGGTGGATGCCCATGCCGAAACCGACGTGGCCGGACGGGTCCCGGGAGAGGTCGAAGACGTCCGGTTCGTCCCACCTGCGCGGATCGCGGTTGGCCGCACCGAGCAGCATCAGGATCTTCTCGCCTTCGGCGATGCTCGTTCCGCCGAGCTCGACGTCGGTCGTCGCCGTGCGGAAGAAGGTTTGCACGGGCGATTGCCAGCGCACGGCTTCGTCGAAGGCGACGCGGGCCAGTTCGGGTTCCTGCCGCAGTCGTTGCCACTGTTCGGGGTGGGTGGCGAAGGCGTACAGGACGGCGGCCAAGCCGTGGACGGTGGTGTCCACACCGGCCGACAACAACGAGCGCACGATCAGCGGTGCCTGTTCGTGGGTGATGTCGCCGCGATCGGCGGCTGCCCAGATCGCCGCACCGAAACCGGTGTCCTCCAGAACCGTGCGCCGGCACTGGTCGTCGACCCACGCGGAGAGCTCGGCGAGGCGTGGTCGGCCCTGTTCGACGAGCTCGTTGGCGGGGCCGAAGGAGTTGAACAGGAAGTCCCCGTAGGGCAGCAGGTTCTCGCGGCCTTGTCGGGGAATGCCGACCGCGTCGGGGAACACCCGCAGCGGAAAGGCCTCGGCCAGCTGCGTGACGGCGTCGAATTCGTGCCCGGTCAGGACCTGGTCGACCAGCTGGGCTGCGTCGGCGAACCAGTCCTCGCGGAGTTCGCGCAGCGCGCGTGGCCCGAGAGTCCTCGCCAGCACCGTCCGAGGGGCGTCGTGGTGCGGCGGATCGGCCTCCAGCAGCAGGCTCGGTGGCCGCCACGGCTGTTCGTAGCGGAAGTTGCTCAGCCCCACGCCCGCGGCGGACTGGAAGGACTGCCAGTCGCAGAGCGCGGCGCGGACTTCCTCGTAGCGAGCCGTGGCGTGGATGCCGTAGCGCCCCAAGCGCACTACCGGACCGGCCTCGCGCAACTCGGCCTGCATGGGCAGGGGGTCTTCGAGCGTCTCGGGGCAGAAGGGGTCGACGTCGGTGTGCGGAATGTCCTGTGCTGCCGAGACGGGTGCCATAATCCTGTCCTTCTCGAAGAGGGTGGGTATCAGAGGTCGAGGGCGAGGCTGTCGGTGCCCGAGCGGGACACGCAGGGGAACATGCAGTTGCCACGGGCTCGTTCGTCGTCGTCGAGGATCGAGTCGCGGTGGTCCGGTTCGCCGGCGAGCACGGTGACCTCACACGTGCCGCAGAGTCCCTGGCGGCAGGAGGAGAGCACGTGGACTCCGGCGTCGTTGAGGGCCCGCAGCACGGATCGTTCCGGCGTGACCGTCAGCGACAGCCCCGACCGGCGGAGTTCGACGTCGAAAGCCCCGGACCGGGCCGGGGTTCGGTCCCGGGCCACGAAGCGTTCCGTGCGCAGCAGTCCGGTCGGCCAGTCGGCGCAGTGCTGGTCCACGGCATCCAGCAGTGGAGCGGGCCCGCAGCAGTACACCTTGGTATCGGCCCGTGGGGCGGACAGCCACGCCGGTAGGTCGAGCGGACCGCGCTCGTCCTCGGGAGCGACGGTGACCCGTCGACCGTAGGTTCGTAACTCGTCCAGGAACGCCATCGAGGCGCGCGAGCGTCCGCCGTAGAGCAGTTGCCAGTCGGCGCCGACCAGTTCGGCTTGGTGGATCATGGGCAGCAGGGGAGTGATGCCGATGCCACCGGCGATGAACACGTACCGCGGCGACGGGGCGAGCGTGAAGTTGTTGCGTGGTCCGCCGAACGCGACCGTCTCTCCTGCGGAGAGCTCGTCGTGGATGCGGGTCGAGCCGCCGCGGCTGTCGGGCTCGCGCAGCACGCCGACGCGGTAGGTGCGTGCGTCCCATCGGTTCCCGCACAGCGAGTACTGCCGGGTCAGCCCGCACGGAAGCGTCAGGTCCACGTGGGATCCGGGGGTCCAGTCCGGGAGGCGCTCGCCCCGGGGATGGCGCAGGGTCAGTGTCACGACGCCGTCGGCGACCTCGGTCTTGTCGGCAACGCGCAGCTCGTCCGCGGTCGCCCGGTCCGCGGGGGAGGTGTCCATCGTCATCGAGGCTCCTCGTGTCCGTGAGTGGGACCGAGGGTGGATCAGCCGTGTCGCACACCACTACGGTGTTCTCGTTCAGTGAGAGAAATGCCGAGGTACGCCTTGTGGATCTTGAACTCCCGCGGCGCGGGAGATTCCGCGCGCGGCGGCTTGCAGGGCTGGGATGTGCATCCGCGCGTTGTCATCGTTGGGCACGATCACCGACAGTGCTGCGATGACCGTGTTCTCCGAGTCGCGCAGCGGCACGGCCACCCCCGTGGCGCGGGTGTCGATGAATCCGCGGCACAGGGCGACCCCACCTTTGCGCACGTCGGCCAGCATCGCCCGCAGCTCTCCGGGATCGACGACTGTCCGCGGGGTGTAGGCGTGCAGCGGCCCGGCGAGCACCTGCTCCTGCAACCGGCCGGGAGCGTGCGCGAGCAGCACGACTCCGGAGGAGGACGCGTGCAGCGGGAGTCGACCGGCGATGCGGGTGAGGTTGATGACCGCCCCCGGTGCGGAGAGCCGTTCGACGAACAGGGCCTCGCGCTCCTCGCGAACACCGAGTTGGACGTGGTGCCCGACCACGGCGTGCAGGTCTTCCAGGAACGGCATCGCGGCCTCGCGCAGTCCCAGGGTGGGCGAGGCGCGCGAAGCCAGTTCCCACAGCCGCACCCCGATCCGGACCCTCCGATCGGCCTCTTTGCGCAGCCAGCCGTAACCGACGAGTTCCTCGATCAGACGTGAGGCCGTGGCTACGTGCAAGTCGGCACGTCGGGCGATCTCGGAGACCCGCAGCGCAGGCGTCTCCGAGCCGAACGCCTCGACGATGCGTACCACGCGCGAGAGCACGGATTCTCCTGATCCAGCCACGAGGACAGTGTGTGGCCGAATCCCGTGGCCTGTCGATCCCGAGCTCGCGTGCGGGGGAACCGTTCGGGGTCGTGGTGCGGACGGGTCGTGGAGTTCCCGCGAGGTCGTCGGATCCGCCTCAGCGATCTCTCCCCGGGGATTCGTCCCGTGCTTCGGGGCGGTGCACGGTGCTGGTGGGCACCTCCTCCCGTGACCTGCCGGTCACTCGGACCGTCACCCTGCCCCGACCCGCCCCGGTCAGGCGCGAGCGTCGCGCTGTCGGTGTTCGATGATGACGATCCGCGCGGCCTCGACGGACTTGTGCACCACGAGTTCGGCGCTGTAGCCGTGCTGGACGAAGACCCCGTCCAAGTGGAACGTCGCGTACCCGTGGGCTTGAGCGAGCAGCTGCTCCATCAGCTCCAGCGCCGCGTGCGCGTCGGGTGCCACCGCGAAGGCCAGCTCCAGGAAACCGTCCATGAGGCCGCGCCTGCTCTGGTGCAGGTCCTCGTGCCGGGAGTTTCGCAGGTCGGGCGCGAAGATCACGTGCAACCCGGCGCGGCTTTCGATCGTGAACTCCGTGTAGCTGCCCGCGGCCGCGGCGAGCTGGTCGATCGGATCGGTGTGCCGGGAGACCGCGAGCCGGACTCGCTCGGAGAGTTCGTCGGCGACCGTGCCCGCGACCGCGGCGAGCAGGCTGTCCCGGTCGGCGAAGTGGCGGTACGGCGCCGCGGTACTGACTCCGACCCGCCTGGCGACCTCGGCGACCGAGAAACCGCGCAGTCCCTGTTCGGCGATGAGTTCCAGCGATCCACTGATCAGTGCGGAACGCAGCCTGCCGTGGTGGTACTGGCGCGGCATGGCGCTGCTCACCCCCTCTCCGCTCCGATGTAAGTGGTCTCTTACATTGGAGTCGTATTCACGCATGACGATGTCTCGGCCCGCAGCCGCGGGCCGCTATGGAGGATCTCATTTCACAGACGCTCGCGATCCACGTTCCCCCCCCCCCCCCGGGGGCGGCGCTGGAGCCGACCACCCTCGAGCGCCGTGAACTGCGCCCGGACGACGTGCGGATCGACATCGCCTACGCCGGCATCTGCCACAGCGACATCCACCAGGCCAAGGAGGAGTGGGGAAGCGCGATCTTCCCGATGGTGCCCGGCCACGAGATCGCCGGCGTGGTCTCGGAGGTCGGCTCCGGGGTGACCACCCACGAGGTCGGCGATCGCGTCGGCGTGGGCTGCATGGTCGACTCCTGCGGTGAGTGCGAGTACTGCCGGGCCGGCACCGAGCAGTTCTGCCTGCGCGGCAACGTGCAGACCTACAACGGCGTCGGCTTCGACGGCGAGAACACCTACGGTGGCTACAGTCAGCAGGTCGTGGTCAAGGACCACTTCGTGTGCCGGATCCCGGAGGGCATCGGACTCGACGTCGCGGCGCCGCTGCTGTGCGCGGGCATCACCACCTACTCACCGCTGAACCGGTGGAACGCGGGCCCGGGCAAGAAGGTCGCCGTGGTCGGACTGGGCGGTCTCGGCCACGTGGCCGTCCGGATCGCCGTGGCGATGGGCGCCGAGGTCACCGTGCTGAGCCAGAGCCTGAAGAAGCAGGAGGACGGGCTGCGCCTGGGCGCCGAGGACTACTACGCCACCAGTGACGAGTCCACCTTCACCACGCTGCGGTCGAGCTTCGATCTGATCCTCAACACGGTCTCCTCCGAGATTCCGGTCGACTCCTATCTCGCGATGCTGCGGGTCGGCGGGGCGATGGTCAATGTCGGCGCCCCGAGCGCCCCGCTGTCCTACAGCGCGTTCTCGCTGATCGGGGGGAACAAGGTGCTGACCGGTTCGATGATCGGCGGCCTTCCGGAGACCCAGGAGATGCTGGACTTCTGCGCCGAGCACGGCATCGGTGCCGAGGTCGAGACCATCTCCGCGGATCAGGTCAACACCGCCTACGAGCGCGTCCAGAACAGCGACGTCCGCTACCGGTTCGTCATCGACACCGCCACCATCGGCCAGCAGTGACCGCCATCGGGGTGGTTCGGACCTGCTCCGGGCCACCCCGATTCGCGCCCCGAGCGCACCGGTGCTCGAGCAGCAGCGGAAGAATGGCTCGCGGTGGGTTTTCCGCTGGTCAGCGGATTTCGCGCGACCGCGTCCACCGCTCCGACCGCCAGACCTCTCGGCCCGCCACATTTCGTGCGGATCGGACTCGGATCCGTGCGCTTCCCTCGTTTTCCCCGCGGTGGCGGGACGCAACGTGCTCTCGACCGGTACCGCCGGTGGGCGCGATCTCGCCGTCTTTCCTGTTCAGAATCCAGTGACCTCCTGATATCGTGGTCCGGGGCAGGAGTCGGGCGATTCTGTTGTGGATTGTTCGATCTGGTCGCGGCCGAGGATTCCCCGTGCTGCGATCGGAGTACTGACAATGCTCCGATCGCAGCATTCCGCGATGAGGTGAATCGATACAGCAGCTATTCGCCCTTTACCGGCAGGTGGTCTAGACGTTTCCCTCTTTATGCATTGAGAAGGTTTTTCGTGCTCCCGGCGCACCCGTTCGGTGCGCCGCTGGAAGGAGGGCTTCCATGTCCTTGAAAACCCGTGTCGCGATCGTGGCGGCGACCGCCCTGCTGCCGTTGTCGGCGGCCCCGGCGGCCGCGGCCGAGCAGGAGAGTTTCTTCGACGATTTCTCCGGCGCTTCCATCGACCGGTCGAAGTGGACCGTCGAGGTGACCGGGGAGAACTTCGGGACCGTCAACTCCGAGCAGCAGGCCTACGTCGACTCCCCGGACACCCTCTACGTCGACCAGGACGCCGCCGGTTCCCAGAACGGCGCCCTGGCCATCCACCCGCGCTACAGGCCGGGTTACCAGGCCCCGGACGGCAACACCTACGACTTCGTCTCCGGGCGCCTGAAGAGCCAGGGCAAGATGGAGTTCACCTACGGCACGTACTCGGTCCGGCTCAAACTCCCCGAAGGCGCGAGCGCGCCCGGTCTGTGGCCGGCCGCCTGGTCGCTGGGCAGCAACATCGGCTCGGGAGCTCCGTGGCCGGAGTGCGGCGAGATCGACCTGATGGAACACGTCGGCGAGCCGTGGACCAGCGTCGCGCTGCACGGCCCCGGCTACTCGGGTGACACGCCGATCACCGGCCAGCAGAACTTCTCCGGTGGTAACCCCGGCGGCTGGCACGTCTACTCCGTGGACTGGAGACCGGACGGTTTGACCTTCTCCGTCGACGGCACCGAGTTCTACCGGGTCAGCAAGGCCGATGTCGAGCGGTACGGGCGCTGGGTCTTCGACAGCCCGCAGTTCTCGGTCCTCAACTTCGCCCTGGGCGGGAGCTACCCGCACGGCGTCAACGGTGTGAACGAACCGTACTTCGGTCTCCCGCAGAGCACCGTCGACAAGGTGAAGTCGGGCAATGTTCGCTACCTCGTCGACTGGGTCCGCGTCGAACCCTGAGAAAACCAGCTTTTCCCGGGGATCGTGTTGTCTTGCCCGACCCCGGACAGGGACGAGAAAAATCACGTGTCGACAGCGTTCCCGTCTTTTCGAAAAGAGAATTCCCGAACGCCGCGACCGATCATCTCCGCACCAGGAGGACTCCTCGTGTCCACCTCTTCACCCGAGAACCAGGAATCCGGCGGGACCGCGTTCTCCCGCCGAAGCGCACTCGGCGCGATGGCCGCCGCCGTGGCGACTCCGGCCGTACTCGCCGGTTCTTCGCAGCACTCCGCCCAGGCCGCCACGACGACGTCGTCGAGTGCCGACGTCGACCTCGGGCCGAACGTGCTGGTCTTCGATCCCAGCACCCCCGACATCCAGACGAAACTGGACCAGATCTTCGCCGAGCAGGAGGCGGCCCAGTTCGGCACGGGCCGCTACCAGCTGTTGTTCAAGCCGGGTACGTACAACGGGCTCAACGCCCAGTTGGGCTTCTACACCTCGATCGCGGGGCTCGGCCTGTCTCCCGATGACACGACGATCAACGGCGATGTCACCGTCGACGCCGGTTGGTTCGAGGGCAACGCGACGCAGAACTTCTGGCGTTCCGCGGAGAACCTCGCGCTGACGCCGGTGAGCGGAACAGATCGCTGGGCGGTCGCCCAGGCGGCGCCGTTCCGGCGGATGCACGTCAAGGGCGGGCTCAACCTGGCGCCGACCGGGTACGGCTGGGCCAGTGGTGGCTACATCGCCGACAGCCGCATCGACGCGGCGGTGAGCCCGTACTCGCAGCAGCAGTGGTACACCCGCGACAGCGCCGTGGGCAGCTGGAGCAGCGGCGTGTGGAACATGGTGTTCTCCGGTGTCGAGGGGGCTCCGGCGCAGAGCTTCCCCGAGCCGCCGTACACGACGCTGGCGACGACCCCGATCTCCCGCGAGAAACCGTTCCTCCACCTCGACGGCGGCGAGTTCAAGGTCTTCCTGCCCGCAATGCGCACCGGCTCCAGCGGAACCACCTGGGAGGGCGGCGCGCCGGCGGGCACGTCACTGCCGCTGTCCGACTTCCACGTCGTCAAGCCCGGGGCCACCGCGGCCACGATCAACGCCGCGCTCGAGCAGGGCAAGCACCTGCTGGTCACGCCCGGCATCTACCACCTCGACGAGCCGATCCGGGTCAACCGGAAGAACACCGTGGTCCTCGGGCTCGGCTATGCCACGCTCATCCCGGAAAACGGGGTCACGGCCCTGAAGGTCGCCGACGTGGACGGGGTGCGGATCGCCGGGTTCCTCGTCGACGCCGGAACCGTCAACTCGGAGACCCTGGTGGAGATCGGCCCCGCAGGAGCCTCCGCCGGCCACGCGGCCAATCCGATCTCGGTGCAGGACCTGTTCGTCCGCATCGGTGGTGCAGGCGCCGGTAAGGCCACCACCAGCGTGGTCGTCAACGCCCACGACACGCTCATCGACCACACCTGGCTCTGGCGCGCCGACCACGGCAGCGGCGTCGGCTGGGAAACCAACCGCGCCGACTACGGCTTGGTCGTCAACGGGAACAACGTGCTGGCCACGGGCCTGTTCGCCGAGCACTTCAACAAGTACGACGTGCAGTGGTACGGACAGCACGGCCGGACCGTGTTCTTCCAGAACGAGAAGGCCTACGACGCTCCCGACCAAGCCGCGATCAACCACGACGGAATCACCGGATACGCCGCCTACAAGGTCGGCGACTCCGTGACGAGCCACGAGGGGTGGGGGATGGGCAGCTACTGCAACTACACCGCGGACTCGAGCATTCGCCAGGGACGCGGCTTCGCCGTACCGAACGCACCGGGCGTGGTCTTCCACGACCTGCTCGTCGTCTCGCTCGGCGGCAAGGGGCAGTACCTGCACGTCATCAACGACACCGGAGCCCCCACGTCCGGTTCGGACACGGTGCCCTCCACCGTCGTCTCCTATCCCTGACCGAGGTTTCCCGCCACGGCGGTCCGGCCGGGTGGCCGCGGTGAACGCGTCGTTACCGGCGGTGTGAGCGCCACGACGACGCGTTCACCACGGAGCCGAGCGTGCTGCGCCTCACCCGTCGCAGCACGCTCGCACGTACGGGGGCGCTACCAGCCCGCTTCGGCGAGGATCCCGGCGATGCCGGCGAGCTCGCCGCGGCCGGTGAGCGCTCCCGGCAACAGCGGCACCTCGGTGACGCCGTGCTCGCGGAAGCGTTCGTGGATCGTGGCGCGCACCTCGGCTTCCCGGTGTGCGCGATCGGCCAGCAACCCCGTGGCCTCCGGCGGTGCCACGCGGTTGACGGCCAGCGAGCCGAGGGGGAGACCGTCCTCGGTGAGCGAGCGCGCGGTCCGCTCGGTCTCGGCCAGGGGCAGCCGTTCGGGCACCAGCACCAGGTGCACCACCGAGTCGTGCAGCATCCGGTCGCGGGTGCGTTCGAGCCGGGCACGACGTTCGTGCAGGCGGGTCAGCAACGGGTCCTCACCCTGGTCGGCACGGCCGAGCAGCCCGGACAGCATGCGCTCGGTGCCCCGGGCCCGCTCACGTTGCCGCGACAGCCCCTCGATCCAGGGAGTCAGCAGGGTGGGCAGGCTGAGCAACCGCAGCATGTGCCCCGTCGGTGCGCTGTCGACCACTACGTGGTCCCACCGGTCGCCGATCTCGTCGAGCAGGTCGGTCAACCGGTCCACCAGTGCCGACTCGACCGTTCCGGGACTGTCGGCAGCGCGCTGCAGGTGATGGTGCACGGCCGGCATGACCTCCCGCGGCACGGCCTCGCGCGCTTCGGCGGCCACTTGCTCGACGCGGCGGCGCGCCGCGTTCTCCCCGCTGATCTCGCAGGCCCACAGTCCTCCGCCCAGCTCGGTGGGCTCGTCTCCGAGCGGGGTCGCCAGCACGTCGCCGAGCGAGTGCGCGGGGTCGGTGGAGACCACCAGGACGCGCTGTGCGCGTCCGGCCAGCAGCAGCGCGTAGGACGCGGCGAGCGTGGTCTTGCCGACGCCGCCCTTGCCACCGAAGAACGCGACGGCGGCCGGGCTCAACAGCACGTCCCCGGGTCGCCGAAGGTGTCCTGCCCCATGCGCTGGTGCCAGGCGTGCAGGTCGCCGACGAGGTGGGGGATCAGTTCCATGGTCTCGTAGGCCACCGGGTTCTCCACGCCGAGGGCGTCCAGCATGACCAGCGCGCGGAAGGTGTCGTCCTGGCGCCGGGCCTCGCGCTCCAGGCCCTGGCGCCAGGGCGCGACGAACATCTCGTCGTGGAAGGCCTCGAAGCGTCGCCAGGCGGCCACGACGCGGTGCCAGGAGTTCCGCGTGCTCAAGGGTGCCGCCCGGCTGTCAGGACTCATCCAGCTTCGCCTCCGGCTCCGGCTCACTCGTGCGGTCGTTCCAGGCCCGCCGCAGCGCCAGGCCGGCTTCGACGATGAGCCAGATCGCCAGCACGAAGATGATCATGTCCAGCGGCGCCAGCACCCACTGGCCCTGCCCGATGAACTCCAGCATGTTGATGACGAGTGCCCACGTGGTCATGACCAGCAGGAACACCAGTGGCACGAGCACGGCCACGGGGTTGCGCCGCCGCTTGGTCACCCACACCGCGATCACGGCGAGCGCGAGCCCGGCGGTGAGCTGGTTGGTCGTGCCGAACAGTTGCCAGAGCACGCCGAAGGTGTAGCCCTTCTCGCCACCACCGGGAAGCAGTGCCATGGCCACCGGGACGAGCACCGCGAGGGCGGTCGCCAGGGGGATGTTGCGCGTCAGCGGTCGGATGTTCAGCGTGCTGCCGATCTCCTGGACGACGTAGCGCTGCAGTCGCACGCCGGTGTCCATCGTGGTGGCGGCGAAGCTGACGACCACGACCGCCGCGAACACCGTGCCGTAGGCCACCGGAAGTCCGAGGTTGTTGGCGAAGCCGGCCACTCCCTCGACGAAGTTCTGGGTGGCCCCGCCGGAGGCGGCGGAGAAGCTGGAGTACAGCCGGTTCCACTCGGTGGTCGAGGCCACGGCGCCCGCGGTGACCGCCAGTACCGAGGCCACGGCCAGCGAGCCCTCGCCGAGAGCGCCCATGTAGCCGACGTAGCGCGCGTCGGTCTCCTTGGCCAGCTGCTTGGACGTGGTCCCCGACGACACGAGGCTGTGGAAGCCGGACACGGCACCGCAGGCGATGGTGATGAACAGGAACGGGAACCAGTGCTTCGACCCGGGCGGGACGTCGTTGACCACCGGAGCTTGGATCACGTCGAAACCGACGAGGAGGCCGAGCAGGATGATGCCCAGCGCGATGAACAACTGGTGCGAGTTGATGTAGTCGCGGGGCTGCAGCAGGACCCAGACCGGTAGCTGCGAGGCGACGAACGTGTAGGCGAACAGGACGACGACCCACGTGGCGCGTTCGCCGATGCCGAGAGCGCTGGTCAACGGCTCGATGGAGAGCGGGAAGGCCATGCCCAGCAGGATCGACAGGTAGAGCACCAGCACGCCGATGATCGAGGGCAGTAGTGCCGAACTCCGAACGCGGTAGATGTACTGACCGAGGCCGATCGCCAGCGGGATCTGCAGGAAGATCGGGATGACCGCCGCGGGGTTGGCGATCAGCAGGTTGCTGATGACCACCGCGAACACGGCGTTGACCAGGGTCAGCAGGAAGAAGATGATCAGCAGGAACAGGGTGCGGGCGCGGCGGGTGATCACGTCGCTGGCCAGGGTGCCGATGCTCTGCGCCCGGTGGCGCACGGAGACGACGATCGAACCGAAGTCGTGGACCCCGGCGGCGAAGACGGTTCCCAGCGTGATCCACAGCAGTGCGGGGCCCCAGCCCCAGAACGCCGCGACGGCGGGCCCGACGATCGGGGCGGCACCGGCGACCGACGTGAAGTGGTGCCCGAAGAGGACGTGCTTGTTGGTGGGGATGAAGTCGACACCGTCGCGCATCGTGTGTGCCGGTGTGGCACGCTGCGCGTCGAGTCCGTAGACCCGCCGAGCCAGGTAGGACGAGTAGTGGCGGTATCCGAGATAGAAGATCCCGAGCACCACCAGTGCTGGCACGATCGCGGGCATACGCTTCAACTCCTACGACAGGTGGTTTCGGTTCGATGGGGGCTCCATCAACTGTGCGACTGTAGAACCGGCACCCGCACCTACGCACTAGCCAGGAAGGCCTCGTTTTGCACAAGTCGGTCACAGTGTGGCGGCGCGCGCTGGTAGCCGAGGTCTGCTGGATCGACGGTGACGGGCGTCCGGCGAGCATCCCGGCCACGCCGCTGCTCCTCGACGACGTTCCTTGCCTGGCGCTGCCGTACGCCTGGCGGGATCGGGTCGCCGCCCTGCGGGATTCTCCCGAGGTCGCCTTCGCCGTCACCGACGCGCGGTCGCTGCCGGAGGAAACCACCGGAACCGCGGTGTTCGGTACGGCCGGGGTCGTCGAGGACCTGGACGGTTCGGTGTTCGCCGACGAGCTGCTGGAGCAGGAGCTGGTGAAGTATCCGCCGTCGCGGGTTCTCGCCGACAGCGTGCTCCTGCGCCGGGAGAACTGGTGGTGGCTGCCGCGCCTGATCGTCCGGCTCGACGGGATGACTCGCACCGCGGAGCTGACGCCCCGCACCGATCCCTCCCGGCAGGCACTACTGGTGCGCGACGACCTCGGTCTGCGGATCGACTCGGTCACCGTGGAACAGCGCGAGGAACAGCGCCCGCTGCTGCGGACTCTGGACGGGGAGAACCCGCGGGGTGACACCGGTCCGGCTCTCGTCCTCGGGCACGACCACACCACCGACTTCGAACGCTGGGAGCCGTGGAGCTTGAGCGGACACCTCAGGGGTGAGGAGCTGCTGGTCGAGCAGTCCAGTGGTCGGCCGGGAGCACCGTTGCCGTCGCTGCGGTTGCTCGAACGCATTCGCCGCCAGCGAGCTCTGGAGAAAGCCTGTCGACGCGGGATCACCGAGGCCGAACGGGTCCGTGGTGTACCCGGTTCCGCGCGATGATCACCTCTGTTCCGGCTGGACCAGGAGGCCGACTCCGGCGTAGGCGTTGGAGTCGAGTGCCTCGTCGTCGCTGACGGGTTCGTCGGGGCGCCACTGGGCGCTGGGCACGATGCCGGGTTCCATGAGCTCGTAGCCGGAGAAGATCTCGGCGACCTCCTGCCGGGTGCGCCAGTGCACGTGCGGGGTGGAGGTGCGTCCGGTGACCGTTTCGGCCCCGTGCTTTTCCTCGGCGGTCATCCGCAGGGCCGCGCTGTTGGAGATGACCAGGGCGCTGCCGGGGGTGCAGACGTCGCGGTAGGTGCTCATGAGACCGGCGGCGTCCGGAGTGTCGATGATGTCCAGGATCGCCACGGTCAGCACCGCCACCGGCCGGGTGAAGTCCAGCAGTCCGGCCACGCCGGACGCGTTCAGCACGGAGTGCGGCTGCCGCAGGTCGGCCTGGCTGACCGTGATACGCGGGTCGTCGCCGATCAGGTGGCGGGCGTGATGGACGGCGACGGACTCGACGTCGACGTAGGCGATCCGGGCGTCGGGATCGTGCTGGTGGGCGATGTCGTGGACGTTGCCCACGGTCGGTACGCCGGATCCCAGGTCGAGGAACTGGTCGATGCCCAGGTGGCACAGTTCGCGGACGGCGCGGCCGAGCAACGCGCGGTTGATCCGGGACCACGTCCGGATGCCGGGATGCACCCGGAGGAACTCCTCGGCGGCGTCGCGGTCGACGGCGAAGTTGGCCGCGCCGCCGAGGAAGTAGTCGTACATCCGGGCGATGTTCGGTGTGGTGAGATCCACCTCGGACGGTTCCGGCCCCGGCTCGCTCACGTGGTGCCCCTTTTGCTCGCGGTCATGTCCGACGTCGCAGTCTTGCAGCCCGGAATTCGGCGGAAAAGTGGTTCCGCTCGGCCACCGGATCGAAGACGGCCGATCGGCGCGTGCGGTGCTGCGCGATTCGTCGACCTCGGTCCGGGAGCGCTTCGGCTCAGGAGGCCTTCCGGCCGTGCTCGCGCAGCTGGGTGAACAGCTCGGGCAGCATCAGGTAGCTCCCGGCGAGGTAGGCCACTCCTCCCACGAGGAAACCGATCTTGACGATGAGCGCACCGGGGTAGGACTCGCTGGTGGGCAGCCCGGGCGTGCCGAGTCCGGGCAGGGCACCGATGACGAAGCCCACCGAGCCGATGACGAACAGCACTCCCACCCACCAGGAGACGTTGCGGGGATCGAAGCTGACGTAGCCGTGCCCCGCCTCGATGAACTGCAGGAAGCCGGACACCAGGAAGAGCACGGCTCCCAGCAGGCTGGTGGTCCAGAGTCCGAGCTCGGGCAACCAGTTCAGGCTGGAACCCAGCGCGAAGATCGTCTCGTAGTTGAACACCAGCGATCCCAGGAACAGCACGAACGGCACCAGGAACTCCAGGTGCCGCAGCTCGAAGGCGAACCAGCGAAACCGCTCCGGGGCGTGGCTGCGACGGTCGGGGCCGATGGCCCTGTCCGCGTTGAGGGTCTCCAGGATCTGCCCGTAGATGCTGACCGTGTAGAGCGTGGCCCCGACGAAGTAGCAGGTCTCGGCGAACAGCGACATCCGGTGGTGTCCCCCGAAGGCCCCGGGCACCAGCGAGCCCGCCGCCCCCGCCACGAAGCACACCGACCCCACCACGAAGATCGTGGCGATCCACCACGCCAGCCGGTGCGGTGCCCAGAACCGCAGCCAGGGGCTCTTGGTGGAGTGGTCCTCGCCTCTCGCCCGGGTTCGTAGTCCCAGCCGGTCGGGGTAGGTTCGCGGTCCCACGCCCTTGCGGTGGTGGCGGGACTCCCAGAGGTAGCTGGATTGGTCGGGAAGGCGGTAGGTTCTCCAGGTCACGAACGGTCTCGGGCCTCCCGAACCGGTCAGCTCCCAGTCCTGCGGGACCCGCGGCCCGACTTCCCTCCGTGACGTACCGATGTCGACCGTCCCCTGCACGCCGGTGATCACTGCGAGGGCCGCCACACCACCGTGAAGCCCACCGGACCAAGATATCCCCGCGACGCTCGAAAGCACCCGGTGAACATCCGCGCAGTCCCACCAACGAGCGACGATTCCCGCGTTCGTGGTGCGCCGTTGCTCAGCTCGGCGAGGTCGAACTGGACGGGGTGGCGAACGTCGTCGGTTACCGTCAGCACGGACCGCTGCGGCGGTCGCACCTGACGTCGTGCGTAGCGTGGCGATCCGAAGCGCTCCAGTTCCGCGGCGTGGTTCCGCGTGGCTCGTCGAGGTCGTGGTCACCGTGCCTACTCGGGTGGTTTGACGGCGGTGAGCCGTTCGATGGCCCCGAGGCGGAGGTGTCGCCGGTAGACGATGGTGAAGCCGGTGTCGCGGACCAGCGGGGCGACGTGGCGCAGGTGGGCGTCCTGGATCCCTCGCCGGGTGGAGAGCCGTTCGAGGAGGCGTTGGATCGCTCGGACCGGGCGGTGGGGGCTGGCGACGTGGCCGAGCAGTACCAGGTGTCCGCCGGGGCGCAGGACGCGGTGCGTCTGCGTGAGCGCGGCCCGGTCGTCGGGGATGCTGCTCAGTCCGAGCGTGCAGATCACGGTGTCGAAGGTGGCGTCGGCGAACGGCAGGGCCTGCGCGTCACCTTCGAGCAGGTCGACCGGCGGCTTCCTGCTCTCGGCTCGGGTGCGGGCGAGGGCGAGCATCTCGGGGCTGAGGTCGATGCCGGTCAGGGCCACTCCTGGTGGGTAGTGGTCCAGGTTGCGTCCGGTGCCGACGGCGATTTCCAGGGTCTCGCCGCGGGCTTGGGAGCAGGCCCAGGAACGGCCGTCGCCGAGCATGGCGCGCTCGTAGTGGCGCGTGTCGGAGTCGTAGTGCGGTGCGTAGGCGTCGTACTGGCGCCGTGCTCGCGAGGTCGCGTCCCGTTCGGTCATCGATCGTGTACCCGCTTCATCGTTTTCCCGCTTTCCCGGCGGGACCGTGCTCGTCGACGTTTCCGACCACCAGGGTGAGCCCCCAATACGGGAAACGCCATCGCCGCCCCGAGGCGACCGGTCACACACGCTGCTTGAACACCCACGCAGCCAGGGGAGCGAAGACGACGGTGATGCCCACCGCCCAGATCAGGCTCACCACGATCGGCCCCGCCTGCACTCCGGTGACCATCAACCCCCGGGAGGCGTCGGCGAGCACGGACACCGGATTGACGCCCACGAGCTCCCGCAGCCACCCGGGCAGGGTCTGCACGGGCACGAAGATGTTGCTGACGAAGGTCAGCGGGAACAGCGCGGTCATTCCGTAGATCTGCACCCGCTCGGGGTCCGGGGCGAGCAGACCGACCACCACGGCCACCCACGAGAACGCCAGCGCGAAGATCAGCAGCAGCGCCACCGCGGCGAGCAGCCCGACGATCCCCGTACCGACGCGGAAGCCGAGGATCATCCCCACGCCGAGGACGAGCACGATCGACCAGGCCTGCTTGACCTGGTCGGCCAGGATGCGGCCCGCCAGCGGGGCCCACCGCGCCAGCGGGAGCGAGCGCAGCCGGTCGAAGACGCCCTTGGTGAGGTCGGTGTTGAGTCCCTGACCCACGTAGAGGCTGACGAACAGCATGTTCATCACGATCACGCCGGGCAGCATGAAGGTCAGGTAGGCTCGCCAGTCGCCCATGATGGCGCCGCCGAACATGAAGGTGAACAGCAGCACGAACATGATCGGCTGGATGCTGAAGTCACCCAGCTCCCAGGGGTTGTGCCGCACCTGCACGATGGTGCGCCAGGCCAGCGTCAGGCTCTGGCGCACGCCCTGGACCGGAGTCACCCGCGCTTGCGGCCGCGGACCTGCCGGTGGGGCGTCGGCCGGAGTGCTCATGGCAGCATCTCCTCGCTCGCGGACCGCTCGGCATCCTCGGCGGGGCGGCCGGTCAGTGACAGGAACACCTCGTCCAGGCTGGAGCTGCGCAGCACCAGCTCGGTGACCTCGACCCCGGAGTCGTCGAGGCGGCGCACGACGGCGGGGAGCACGGCCGGATCGGTGACCGGCACGGTCACCCGCTGTCCGTCCACGTCGGGGGTGTGCCCCGCGAGGTCGCCGACCACCGAGGTCACCAGCGGCAGCTGGGACTCGTCCTCGGGACGCACCACCAGCCTCCGGGAACCGAGCCTGGCCTTGAGCTCGTCGGGTGTGCCGGTGGCGATGACCCGACCGTGGTCGATGACGACGATGTCGTCGGCCAGCGCGTCGGCCTCGTCCAGGTACTGGGTGGTCAGCAGGACCGTCACGCCACCGGCCACCAGCTCGCGGATCAGCGCCCACAGCTCGGTGCGAGCGCGCGGGTCCAGCCCGGTGGTCGGCTCGTCCAGGTAGAGCATCGAGGGGTGGCCCACGAGGCTGGCCGCGAGGTCGAGTCGGCGCCGCATCCCGCCCGAGTAGGTCTTCGTAGGCCGGTCGGCGGCATCGCTCAGACCGAACTGGGTCAGCAGCTGGTGGGCCCTGCTCCTGGCCCGTGCCCGGGAGGTCCCGAGCAGTCGACCGATGAGCAGGAGGTTCTCCAGTCCCGTGAGGCTCTCGTCGGTGGCCGCGTACTGCCCGGTCAACCCGATCAACTGGCGCACCCGGTGGGCGTCGCGGACCACGTCGTAGCCTCCGACGGTCGCGCACCCCGCGTCGGGTCGCAGCAACGTGCTCAGCACTCGCACGACGGTGGTCTTGCCGGCCCCGTTGGGCCCGAGCAGCCCGAGCACCGTGCCCGTCTCGACAGCGAAATTGACGCCGTCCAGCGCCGTGGTCGTACCGAACCGCTTGACCAGCCCCTCGGTCCGGATGGCGTGGTTCATCGTGGGCTCCCGTTCGTCGACCGGCGCGGTGGTCACCGAGGCCCCTCGAGGGCCGAGGTCCCGCACGTCGATCCGGAACCGTTACGAGCGGCGGGGTTTGCCGCGCTTGCCGCCCTGAGGTGCGCCGGAACCCGATTGTCGCTTCCCGCCGGTCGACTTGCGAGCGGCAGCCTTCTTGCCGTCGGAACGCTCGTGCTTCGCCGGCGCCGGGGCCGGCGAGCGCCCGCGCGAGCTGTTGACGGTGCGTCCGCGGACGATCCCGATGAACTGCTCCATCAGATCGGTGGTCTCGCCCTCCAGCCACGACAGCGCGACGCGCGACTGCGGGACGTCCGTGACCGGCCGGTAGGTGACGTCCCTGCGGTGGTGCAGGCGGGCGAGCGACTGCGGGACGACGAGCACCCCCACTCCGGCCGCCACCAGCTTGACGGCGGCCGCGGTCGTGGCGGGGCGCTCGATCGCGGGCCGTCCGGGCGGTTGCTCCCAGTCGAGGGTGTCGTCGAGGGGGTGGAACACGATCTCGTCGGCCAGGTCGTCGGTGGAGACCTCGTCGGCCGCGGTCACGAAGTGGTCCTTCGGGGTCACGACCACGGTCGTCTCGGTGTAGAGCGGGATCGCGTGCAGGCCCGTGCGGTCTGCCGGGAACCGGAGGAGGACCGCGTCGGCGGTGCGCTCCCGCACCGTGTCGGCGGCTTCGGCGGCGGACACCTGAACGAGGTCCAGGGGGACCTCGGGCGACCGCTCCTTCCAGGTCCGCACCCACTTGTCGGGTGTCACCCCCGGGACGTACGCGAGCGTGAAAGACGGGTGTTCGGGCGAGCCTGCCATACCGGCCAGATTACCGGGCGTGATGGCGGGTGACGTGTGCACGGTCGATACCCTGGACCCATGACGTCGCACAAGACCACCCAGACGATGAAGCCCGCGACCGCGGCGAAGAAGCTGAACGTGTACCTCGAAGCCACTCCCGCGGAGTTCCAGGAGGGTGTCGTCTCGCGCGACGAGCTGAACTCCCTGCAGACCGACCCGCCCGAGTGGTTGCAGGAACTGCGCCGCAACGGCCCCCATCCGCGGCAGGTCGTCGCGGCGAAGCTGGGCGTCTCGAACGGCGGTCTCGCGCGCAACGGAATCACCGATCCCCTCACCACGGAGCAGATCGACGCGTTGAAGGCGGAGATGCCCGAGTGGCTCCAGCGTGAACGCGCGACCCAGGCCGAGGTCCGGAAGGAAGCGGCGCGCGTCAAGGAGAAGACCGCGACCCCCGGTCAGTCGCGTTCCTGACAGCGGCACCGGTTCGCCGCCCCGCGGCTGTTCGCGCGGTTGCGTCGCTTCGCGTCGGAGCGGGCCGTCCGCCCGCGGTCGGCGCCGTGTAGTCGTGGTTCACCGGCGTCGGCCGCACCGGCTGACGAGGGCGTCGACGACGAAGGACAGGCCGATGCCGACCAACCAGGCGTCCTTGGCCAGACTCAGTCCCTGCTGAGTGGGTCGCGGACTGCCCCGCTCGTGCATGCCGGGCGTTCGCAGGTACAGCCCGACCAGGCCGCCCGAGAAACCGGTCAGTCCGGCCCCCGCCACGCCGGTGGGGACCACCGGAGCGAGCAGCGCGGCACCGAGCGTGATCTCTCCGGCGGAGAGCAGTCGGGTGAAGACGACGGGGTCCACCTGTTTCAGGAAGGGGTACGCCCCGGCCGCCATCCCGTGGAGCCCCTCGGCGGTTTCCTGGTCCACGGGACGTTTCGTCAGGCCCGAGTTGAGCACGAACGCCCCGACGATCAGCCTGGCGGGCAGGTGCCTCGCCTTGACCGGAACTCTCATCGCTACCTCCCGTACTCGCGGTGTCGCCCCTGCCGGTGACCGGGCGGTCCGAGCACGGCCCGAGCCGCCAGCGCCACGATCGCAGTCGAGATCCGGCAGCGCAGTGCGAAGGTCCCGGCGGATTCCGCGCGGCGGTGCTCCTCGGGTGCTCCTCAGTCGAGATCGATGCGGATGGTGAGCATGTCACCGCCGCCGGTCAGGCGGCGCAGCAGCATGCTGTCGAGGCGGTAGCCGGGGCGGCCGCTGCCGAGTCGGTGGTGCCGGGCGCGGGCGTCGTCGTCGTCGGGGAGCGGGTGGGCGGTGCCCTCGCGCCACCGCATGCGGAGTCCGTCGCGCAGGCGTGCCGGGCGAGCTTTGACGCGAACGCGCGGATCGGCGCGAAGGTTGCGCACGTAACCGGCGCGGTCGCCGAGCCCGGCGATGACCCAGAAAGTGTCCCCGTCGAGTCCGTTGGCCACCGGGGTCAGCCGTTGTCGCCCCGTACGCCGCCCGGTGGTCTGCAGCAGCGCATACGTCGGAGGTGCCAGACCCCGATCCAACAGGGCGATCATCGGAGGGTCGGCCAGCTGGGCGAAGTCCAGCGCGCTCCTCTCGCGGTTCTCGGATGATCGGGACTTGCGTGCCACTTCTTCACCGCTTCTCCGCGTCGTCGGACGGTCCCGGAACCCTGGTAACAGCGTCCACCGAGTTCACCGAGGCGCGCAACCGCGTCGACCCGCGGCTCCGGTCCCGGTTCAGCTCGCGACGTGGTCGTGTGAGTCGGGCTCGGTGTCGGGGACGATTTCGACGGTTCCGCCCGTGCCGTCGATGCGCAGGAGGTCACCGGTGCGGATCGCGGTGGTCGCGTCGCGGATGCAGATCACCGCGGGGATTCCGTACTCGCGGGCGACCGTGGGGCCGTGCGCGATCGGTGAGCCCGTGTCGCTGACCAGCCCGGCCGCCGTCATGAACAACGGTGTCCAGCCGGGGTCGGTGGTGGGGGCGACGAGGATCTCGCCGGGTTCCACGTGGGCTCGGACCGGGTCGATGACGACCCGGGCCCGGCCCTCGGCCCGTCCCGGAGCGGCCGGCATGCCGGCGAATCCGTCCTCGGGCGCGATGGTGGGTATGGTCGCCTCGACGTCGGTGCCGTCGGTCAGCAGCGTTCCCGGGACGCTGCGGCGGCGTACTTCGTGAGCGTGGACGCGGCGTCGCTCGGCCACCAGCTCCCGGCGTTCCGCGCGGTCGCGGACGGCCGCGTGGGCCTCCTCCAGTTCGAGGAACATGATGTCCTCGGGAGCGTCCAGCAGATCGGCGGCGGCGAGCTCCTCTCCGGCGAGCACGAGCTGGCGGCGCATCTCGGCGTAGGGGATCAGCCAGGTGAACTTCGCGTACTCCCGCATCCCGGTCAGCGACCGCGACCGGCGCATGAGGAACGCCGCGATCCGGCCCCGGACAGGGCGGGCGCGCACGGCCCGCGCGCTGAGCTCCGCGAGCTTGGCCTCCGCCGCTGCGGCGGCTCGCTCGAACCGGCGCTCCGGTGCCTGCTCGGGGTCCTGCAGGCGCAGGTAGTTGGCGACGGCGCCGAACACCGGTGACGGGTCCTCCCGCCAGCGCGGGACGCCGATGTCGACTTCGGCGGCGGTGCGGTGCCCGTAGTCGTCGAGGAAGGCGTCGATGCCGATGTCGGGCAGTTCCCCGCGCCGGTAGCGCTCGGTCAGCTCGTCCGGGGAGGTGTCGGTGAACAGCGTGCCGTGCGGCCGGGCGCGTTCGGCGATCCGCCACAGGGCCAGGTCCATCTCCGTGGTGACGTTGTGCGGCATCCCTCCCAGCACGATGTCGGTCTCCTGCTTCGACGCGATGCCCTTGAGCAGGGACTCCGGGGCGGTACCGGTGAGGATTCCGGCGAAGACCGGACCGATCACCTCCACGAGCGCCTTGCTGAGCATGGTGTCGAAAGCGCTGCCGGTGACCCAGTCCAACCGCTCACGGGCCGTCGCGCCGTCTCCGGGTCCCTTCAGGTGGCACAGGCTCTCCGCGGCCCGAAGGGCCTTGGCGCGGCCTGCGGCGGGCCGGGCCAGGGACAGCCCGAGACCGGTCAGGGTCTTGGGGAGCAGGGTGGCCGCGAGGGAGAACGCGGTGCGGAGGGAGAACGGCAGGCCGGGCCGTGGCGCGAAGCGCGGGTCGCCGAGCATCCGCGTCACGGCCTCCTGGACGCGCGGGCCGTAGACGTCCAGCCCGGTGGCGAGTTTCCGGCGCATCGACTTGCTGCGGAGGAAGGGGCTGAGGTCGACGTAGAGGCGACGTCCGATGTCGACCATGAGGCCGTCCGGGTCGCGCGGGTCGACGGTGACCCCGGCCGTCCTGCACCAGCGGCTCCACACCTCCTGCATCATCGTCATGCCCATGGGGGTGAACGGCCGCAGCATGCCCTGCAGGTGACCCGCTTCCAGGTAGAGGCGCGGCAGGTCCTGGAGGTTCTGCGGGGGGAGCGGGAAGAGCGTGGTGATCGGGCGCGACTGCAGGATCCACAGGATGCCGTCGGCGTCGTAGGCCCACTCCACGTCCTGGGGCGCGCCGAAGAGGTCCTGGAGTCTGCCTCCGGCGTCGCGGAGTTCCTCCAACTGCGCGGCGGTGAGGCAGCCCGCGTCGTCGTTCGGCGCGGTGCCCTCGTCGAGCGCGTGGTGGTCGGGCTCCGTCGACCCGTCGACGACGGCGGTGCCCAGTCCGCGGACGGCGTCCACCACGGTGCGGGTGCGGGTACCGGTGACCGGATCGGCGGTGAACAGGACGCCCGCGGTGTCGGCGTCGACCATGCGCTGGACGACGACGGCCATGCGCACGTCGGCGCGGTCGATGGCGTTGGCGTCCCGGTAGGCGACCGCGCGCTCGTTGTCGAGAGAGTCCCAGCAACGGCGGACCGCGTCGACGACGGCCTCGGCGCCCTCGACGTTCAGGTACGTGTCCTGCTGGCCGGCGAAGCTGGTGTCGGGCAGGTCCTCCGCGGTGGCGCTGGAGCGCACGGCCACCGGGCCCCCGCCCATCCGCTCGTAGGCGGCGGTGATGGCCTCCGCCGGTATTTCCCCGGCGGCGTACGCGGTGGTGGTGACGCAGAAGCCGGGCGGAACCCGCTCGCCGGCCGCGACCGTCTCGCCCAGGTTCCCGGCCTTACCGCCGACGAGGTCGCCCATGTCACGGCGGACCTCGTGCAGCTCGACGACGGCGTCGCCGTCGGCTTCCGCGTTCGTCATTCGTCGGACTCCTAAGCCTGAGCTGGGCCTCGTGAGTGCGGGCGTCTCGGAGTCGCGCGAGGCCTCGGGCGAAGGAGTGGTATCCATGTGTGCTCCGTCCTGGCTCGCTCGACCATCGACGCCGACCAGGCTTCCCGGCACACCGCGAAGCACCCTACTCCCGCGAGGAGCCTCTTCAACAGCCCCGATCAGCGGCGGCTGGTGCGGTACCGGTCACTTACCGGTCACTTACCGGTCTCGGAGGTCCTCGGCGGTGATCGGACGGCCCGGCAGCGACTCGCCCGGGCGCGTCCGCAGCCCGTCGAGCATGATCGAAAGCGTCCGGTCGAACGCGAGCGTGGCCAGGTCGTGGTTGGTCGTCGGTTGGCGCAGGATCTGCGAGAGCATGATCGCGACGTCGCCCGCGCCGACGTCCGGACGCATCGTCCCCGCCGCCTGAGCGGTCTTGATGGTCCGATCGAGCTCGGCCATCAGCGCTTCCCGGAACTCCCCGGTCCTCGGGTCGTCGTGCAGGATCTCCCTGGCCCGTGCGGAGACCAGGGCGAGTTGGATGGTCACCCGGAGCTGGTGGGACCGGCCGACCAGGCGTACCAGCGCGTCCCACGCCGTCGGTTCCTCGGCGGTGGCCGCGCGCGCCTCGTCGAGGACCTGCGCGAAGCTCTCCTGCGCGACCGCGCGGATGAGCGCCTCCCGGTCCGGGAAGCGCCGGTAGAGCGTGCCGACACCGACGCCGGCGGTGCGTGCGATCTCCTCCATCGGCGCGTCGGGACCTTGCGCGGCGAACATCTCGCGGGCGGCGGCGAGGATCTGGTCGCGGTTGCGCCGTGCGTCGGCCCGCAGCCGGGCATCCGGGTCAGCCGCCATCTCGTTCCTCTCCGTCACCGGTGGGGAATTGTCGCATTCGCGCACAGGTGGACGGAAACCTTCCGGATCGGTACCTTGGTGCCAGACAAGCGGAAGAAGACCTTCCACATAGTCCTTGACTCGCACACGTGGTCCTTGGCTCACACAGTCTTTCTCCCGGATCGGGGTGGAACCGTGACCGCTCGACTTCCCGACACGCTGCCCATCACACGCGGCTGCCCGTACGCGCCTCCGGACGAGCACCGCCGGTTACAGCAGGAAGCGCCGATCTCGCGCGTGACGTTGCCCAGCGGCATGACCGTGTGGGCGCTCACGCGGCACGAGGACATCCGCACGATGCTCACCGACCCGCGGTTCAGCTCCGACAGGCGCAATCCGAACTTCCCGCTGCTGCTCGAGGGACAGCGCCTGAACACCGACTTCGTCCCGTCCCTGATCGGCATGGACCCGCCGGAGCACGGTCCGGCTCGTCGCGAGGTCGTCGGCGAGTTCACCGTCAAGCGGATGGCCGCGCTGCGCCCGCGAATCCAGGAGATCGTCGACGAGCACATCGACGCGATGCTCGCCGGGCCACGTCCCACCGACCTGGTGAAAGCGCTGTCGCTGCCGGTGCCGTCGCTGGTCATCTGCGAGCTGCTCGGCGTCCCCTACGACGACCACGACTTCTTCCAGGCCCGCTCGTCGCTGCTGCTGAGCCGGACGGCCTCGCCGGAGGAGCGCAAGCGCGCCGTTGACGAGCTGCGCGAGTACCTCGGCGAGCTGATCCTCGCCAAGGAGCGGGTACCGGCCGACGATCTGCTCAGCCGCCGGCTCGCCAAGTCCGACGACCACGAGGAGCTGAAGAGTCTCGCGTTCCTGCTGCTCGTCGCCGGGCACGAGACCACGGCGAACATGATCTCGCTCGGCACGATGACCTTCCTCGAACGTCCCGAGGACATCCGCACGATCCACGAGGACCCGTCGAGAACGCTGCCGGCGGTCGAAGAGCTGCTGCGCTACTTCACGATCGCCGAGATCGCGACCTCCCGCGTCGCGGTCGACGACACCGAGATCGGCGGTGTGCCGATCCGCGCCGGGGAAGGCGTGGTGGCGCTGAGCAACACGGCCAACCGCGACCCCGAGACCTTCGACCGGCCCGACGAGCTGGATCTCGAGCGCGGTGCGCGGAACCACCTCGCCTTCGGCTTCGGCGCGCACCAGTGCCTGGGCCAGAACCTCGCGCGGATGGAGCTGCAGATCGTGTTCGACACGCTGTTCCGCAGGATCCCCGGACTCCGCCCGGCCGTGCCCCTCGACACCCTGCCGTTCAAGGACGACGCGAACGTCTACGGCATCCACGAGTTCCCCGTGACCTGGTAAGGAGATACAGCGATGCGCATCGTCGCCAACACCGACGTCTGCGTCGGCGCGGGTCAGTGCGTGCTCACCGACTCGGCGGTGTTCGACCAGGACGACGACGGCACGGTTGCCGTTCTGATCGAGAACCCGGAGGGACAGCGCCTGGACGGCGCGCGGGAGGCGGTCACGCTCTGTCCCAGCCGAGCTCTGTCCCTCGTCGAGGACTGAGCCCCACCCGCACCGATGGGCCACGAACCGGGTCCTTGCGCGACCGGGACGGGTGGTCCGTGAACGGAGGAGTTCCGGCACTCGCATCGCCGGAACTCCTCCGTTCACCCCGTGGGCCCCTCCGGCGCATCGGCCGGTTCGTGGTCGGTGGTGAGGTGCCGGACGCCGTCGAGGACGGTGTGTTGCCAGTGCACGAGGTCGTGGCCGCCGGGGAACCGGTGGAGGGGGACGTCGTAGCCGCGAGCCCGCAGCACCGTTCGCAGGTGACGGTTGGCGGCCAGGCCGACGCCACCATCCTGGAGTCGACGTGACGGAAGCTTCGTCCCGCTCGGAACAGCTCGTCTCTTGTGGAGGGTGTGGCAGGAGGGCGGACGGAGGGGCGCCTCCGCCGACCGAACCTCGGCGAGAGCGTTGGCGCGAACCGGTCGCGGTGCTACCTTAACGAGTGTTCGGTAAGCGGTGATACCGCCGAAGGGGACCGCGTGGACGTCGAGGGCCGGGTAGCGGCCGCTTTCCGGGACGAGGTCCGCCGGTGGCTCGCGCAGGACGGAGTTGGTGAGGCCGGTGGAGGAGCCGACGGTACTGCTGTCCCGGGACGGTGCGGTGTCCACCATCGCGCTGAATCGTCCACATCGGAAGAACGCGATCGACGAAAGGACCTGGGGCCTGCTGCAGGAAGCGCTGCGCGAGGTCGGGCAGGACCGGCGGACCCGGGCGGTGGTGATCACCGGTGCGGGAGGCGATTTCTGCGCTGGTGCGGACATCGGTTCCGAGCGGGAGGAGCCCCATCCGCTGCCGCGCATGCACCGGATCAACGATGTCGCGCTGGCCTTGCACGAGCTGGACAAGCCCACGGTCGCCAAGGTCTCGGGGATCGCGGTCGGCGCGGGGTGGAACATGGCGCTCGCTTGCGACCTGGTGGCGGCGTCCGATGATGCCCGGTTCAGCCAGATCTTCGCCCGGCGCGCGTTGTCCGTGGACTTCGGCGGTTCCTGGCTGCTGCCCAGGATCGTCGGTCTTCAGCAGGCGAAGCGACTGGCCCTGCTGGCGGATTTCGTCGGTGCCGAGGAGGCCTACCGGCTTGGGTTGGTGACCTGGGTCAAGTCCGCCGGGGAGCTGGACGCGTTCGTCGCCGAGACGGCGGCGGAGTTGGCCGCAGGTCCCCCGATGGCGCTCGCGCAGACGAAGAAGTTGCTCGAGGGGGGCGTGAACGCGACGTTGCGGGAGGCGCTGGAGAACGAGGCCCGGGCGCAGACGATCAACTTCGCCACCGCGGACGTCCCGGTGGCGCTCCGCGCGTTCCGGGACAAGACCGAGCCGTACTACACCGGCGATTGGGCGGTGCCAGAGGCATGAGCGAGTACACCGAGATCCGCTACGAGGTCTCCGGCCCGATCGCCACCGTGACGTTGCATCGCCCGGAACGGCTGAACGCCTTCACCACCACGATGGCCCGCGAGCTCATCGACGCGTTCGACGCGGCGGACGCCGACGACGGGGTGCGCGTGGTGGTCGTGACCGGTGCGGGCCGCGGTTTCTGCGCGGGCGCGGACCTGGAGGGCGGCGCGGACACCTTCAACGCCGGCGAGGACGGCGACCCCCGGCAGTCCGTGCACGGCGAGATCGACGGCGTGCCCCGCGACGGCGGCGGGACGGTGTCATTGCGGATCGCGTCCTGCCGCAAGCCCGTGATCGGCGCGATCAACGGTCCCGCGGTCGGTGTCGGCGTCACCATGACGCTGCCGATGGACGTCCGGATCGCCGCGGACACCGCCCGGTTCGGCTTCGTGTTCGCCCGTCGCGGCATCGTGCCGGAGGCGGCCTCGACGTGGTTCCTGCCCCGCGTCGTGGGGATCTCCCAGGCGATGGAGTGGGTGGCCACCGGCCGGGTGTTCGACGCGGACGAGGCGCGCTCCGGTGGCCTGGTGTCCCGCACGGTACCGGGTGACCAGCTGCTGGACACCGCGACCGAACTCGCCCGCGAGATCGCGGACAACACCTCGGCGGTGTCCGTGGCGGTGGCCCGTCAGCTGCTGTGGGGCATGCTGGGCTCGCCGACGCCGTGGGACGCGCACCGCGCGGACTCGCACGCGATGTCCGAACTGGGGGCCGGAGCCGACGCCGCCGAGGGCGTGTCGGCGTTCCTGGACAAGCGTCCCCCGAGCTTTCCCATGCGGGTGAGCACGGACGTGCCGGAGTCCGTTCCGCAGTGGCCGCGACTCCCTCAGGATGGCTGAACCGACACCCCGAACGCTCACCGGTGTCGCGGAGCGGACCGCCGCGCATCGGTGCTCTCGTCGATCACCGCACAGGTCGCGCGGTGCTCCGAATCGGTCACGGTGCTCCCTTCCCGGCGCGACGCCTTGTCGGGTGATCGTGGAAGGACGTAATTTCGACGAACGATCGTTCGGTTTTTCCGTGAGGAACCCTGCCGAGTGCTCGTCGTCCGAACGAACCCGCCCGCCGCGAGCGGCTGCGGTAGTCCGCGAGGTTCCGTTCACGAGCAGTGCTGAGGCGCCCGGCATCGGGAGGGAGCACGCATGTCGAGCAACGACGCTGATGGCCGCATCGCCTTCGGCGCGGTGCGGAAATTCGAGCTGCGCGAGCGGGCCGGGCGGGAACAGTGTCCTGAATCGTTGAGGAGAGCGGATGGATTTCGAGTTGCCCGATGCGCTGAAGGAGCTCCTCGTGGACCTGGACGCGTTCGCGGACGAGGAAATCCGGCCGTTGCAGGAGCAGGACGACAACGAGCGCTTCTTCGATCACCGGCGGGAGTACGCCAGGACCGACTTCGAGGGCGGCGGAACACCGCGACCGGAGTGGGAGGAACTGCTCGGGGAGATGTTCCGGCGCGCGGACGAGGCCGGCTGGTTGCGGTACGGCCTGCCGAAGGAGGTCGGTGGCAGCGGTGGCTCGAAGCTCGACATGGCGGTGATCCGCGAGCACCTCGCGCACAGGGGGCTGGGGCTGCACAACGACCTGCAGAACGAGTCCTCGGTGGTCGGCAACTTCCCGTTCGTCCACATGTTCCTCGCCTCCGGAACTCCGGAGCAGCGCGAGGAGTTCGTCGAGGACGTCATCACGCGGCGCAAGCGACTTGGCTTCGGTCTGACCGGACCGGAGCACGGCAGCGACGCGACGTGGCTGGCCACCAGGGCCGGCCGGGACGGTGACGACTGGATCATCGACGGCGCCAAGCGGTTCAACTCGGGAATGCACTCCGCGACGCACACGTGGAGCAACGAGCTCGGGACGTCGCCGCGCAGGGCGAGGCCGCGCTGCGGTCAGGGAGCTGGGTCTGCGGTAGAGCCGCGAGGTGGTGCGGAGGCTTTCCGGCGGTCGTGCACCTGTGGTGCCCGGTCCACGATGCGCAGCGCGATGGACACGTATCGCTCGGCCAGTTCCCCCGGCTCGACATCACCGTCCGGGGCGTACCACTGCGCGATCGCGTTGCAGGCGGCTTGGATCGCGCGTCGGGCGTCGCGCGGGTATGCGCAGCGGAACACGTCGTCACGCACGCCTTCGTCGATGATGTCCTGCCACAGCCGGGTGGCCGACTCGCGCAGCGTCACCAGTCGCTGCGCGTGCGGCTGCTCCAGGTTCCGGAACTCCTGCGCGGCGATCGTGCTGTCCACCCGCCTGCGGACCCGGTAGTCCACGGTCGCGCGGACCAGGGCGCACAACCGCGATGCGGGATCGGCTTCGGTGGTGCGCAGCGCGGATTCGCAGGTGCGGAAGTAGTCGTTGACGCCGTCCTCCAGCAGCGCGGCCAGCAGTTCCTGCTTGCCGGAGTGCCAGTAGTACAGCGCTGACAGGCTCAACCCGGCGCGCTTGGCCACGTCCCGGATGGACGCGCCGTGGTAGCCGCGCTCGGCGAAGACCTCCCGCGCGGCGTCGGTCAGCGCGACGCCGCCGCTGCCGCGTGGCACGGCGGAGGTGGTGCCACTTCCCCCGGGCTCGTCGGACTCCGACTCGGACACGGTCATCGGCCCAGCGTACGTGCCACCGGCAGCCGAGCGGACGAGCCCGAACGCGGACTCACCCCTTCGCGCACCGAGCTCTCGCGTTCCAGGCGTGATCACTGAGACATTGAGTTCGGCAGAATCCACCGAACCCGACCCCAGGAAGGTGCTCTCCGCTCATGACCGTTCTCGATTCGCCGATCCCCCGGTTCCACCTCGCCATGCCGGTCGACGATCTGGAGGCCGCCCGCCACTTCTACGGCGACGTGCTCGGCCTGGAGCAGGGCCGCAGGGCGGAGTCCTGGGTGGACTGGAACCTGCACGGTCACCAGTTCGTCACGCACCTCGCGCCCGCCCGCTCCGAGCAGGTGCACAACCCGGTCGACGGTCACGACGTACCGGTGCCGCACTTCGGTCTGCTCCTGAAGGTCCCGGAGTTCCACGAGCTGGCCGAGCGGTTGCGGGCGGCGGGTACCGAGTTCGTGATCGAGCCCCACGTGCGCTTCGAGGGACGACCCGGTGAGCAGTGGACGATGTTCCTGCTCGATCCGGCGGGCAACGCGCTGGAGTTCAAGGCGTTCGCCGATGACTCGCAGGTCTTCGCCGTTCCGGGGGAGCGCGCATCATGACGACCGGACGGCGTGACCTGCTGACGAGCACCGCCGAGATCGCGCTGCGATACCTCGAGACCGCGGGTGAGCGTCCGGTCGCTCGCGAGGTGTCTCTGGAGCGGCTGGTGGAGGAGCTCGGTGGCCCGCTGCCCGCCGCACCGACCGACCCGGCCGAGGTGATCGACCTGCTCGACCGCGGCGCCGATCCGGGACTGGTGGTGACCAGCGCGGGGCACTACTTCGGGTTCGTCGAGGGAGGTGTCCTTCCCGCTGCGCTGGCGGCCGACTGGCTCGCCTCGGCGTGGGACCAGAATCCCGCCTTCTTCGCGCTGTCCCCGGCGGCCGCCGCGGTCGAGGAGGTGTGTCGCGGCTGGCTGTGCGAGCTGCTCGGGTTGCCGGAAACCGCTTCCGCCGGTTTCACGACGGGGGCTCAGATGGCCAACTTCACGGGCCTCGCCGTCGGGTTGCGCCGCGTTCTGGCCGCTGCGGGGTGGGACGTCGACTCCGACGGCCTGTTCGGGGCGCCGGAGGTCACCGTCGTGGTGGGGGAGCAGCGCCACGCCACCGTGGATCGAGCGCTGCGCCTGCTGGGGCTGGGAAGCCGGCACCTCGTGGCCGTGCCGACCGATGACCAGGGGCGCATGCGCGCCTCGGCGCTGCACGACGTATTGGGCGGTGGACCGACCCTCGTGTGCGCGCAGGCCGGCAACGTCAACACCGGAGCGTTCGATCCGCTGCGCGAGATCTGCGAACTCGCCCACGAGCGCCACGCGTGGGTGCACGTGGACGGCGCGTTCGGCCTGTGGGCGGCGGCCTCGCCCTCGTCGCGTCACCTGGTCGACGGTGTGGAACTCGCCGACTCCTGGGCGACCGATGCGCACAAGTGGCTCAACGTGCCCTACGACTGCGGCATCGTGCTGTGCGCGCATCCCGACAGCCACCGGGCGGCGATGACGCTCTCGGCCTCGTACCTCGCGCGGAGCGGGAGCCGCGACGGCGCCGACTGGACCCCCGAGAGCTCACGCCGAGCTCGGGCCCTCCCGGTGTGGGCGGCGTTGCGCGGTCTCGGGCGAACGGGTGTCAGCGACCTCGTCGAGCGCTCCTGCGCCCAGGCGCGTCGCTTCGCCGAGATCCTTTCCGGCGTCGACGGCGTCACCGTGCTCAACGAAGTCGTCCTGAACCAGGTGTTGGTGCGCGTCGGTGATGACGACGAGCGCACACGCGCGGTCGCCGCGGCGGTCCAGTCCGGCGGAGCGATCTGGCTCGGCACCACCGTGTGGCGGGGCGAGGTCGCCCTGCGCATCAGCGTCTGCGACCACGCCACCGACGATGCGGCCGTCACTGTGGCCGCGGAGGAGGTACTGCGCGCGGTCCACGCCTGCTGAGGCCGTCCCGATGGGTGAACGGACCGGTGACGACTCGGTCCTTCGCCGACCGGGCAGCCAGTGCCCACGGGGGAGTCCCTCGCCCACCGAGCGGTCGTCCCGACGAACCCCTCGGCGACGAGCACGGGGCCTGATGGTCACTGGTGGAGGTGCCGTTCCGCTCGGGCCTGCTCGTCCAGCTCCTCGTAGGCGCCCTCGTCGAGCTCCGACCCGTGGAGGACGGGCCCCGTCGACCACGGGATCGGGCACGGCGGGGCATGGTCGGGATCGGGACACAGCAGTCGGGCGATGCGTTCCTTGAGCTCTTCGGCCTGCTGCTGGGTGGCGTGTGCTCCCACCCGTATTTCCCGGACGCTCGGCTCTTCGGACATCGCTCCCGCTCCTCGCCTCGCGAACTACCCACCAGCGCTTCGGAGCACGGTGGTGCTTACGGCCGCGCCTACTGCCGAGAGCGCTCCACCGTGGCCGGCCCGGGACCGAATGCTACTGGAATTCTCCGTACGCGGTGCCCGCTCGACCGGGAACGCTTCAGGCGGCCCTCCCGGGCGGGTTCACAGCGGGTGGGTGCAGCCGCAGGAGTCGCGGTGGACCAGCGAGGACGGCAACCGGTGCGTTTCCGGTGCTGTGCCGGGTCCGGCGATCCGGCGCAGCAGCAGCTCCGTGGAGGTGGTGCCGATCTCGGCGCAGGACTGGGAGATGACGGTCAGCCGCGGGGAGAACCAGTTGGCCCAGGGGAAGTCGTCGAAGCCGACCAGGGCGACGTCGTCCGGGACGCGCAGTCCGGCTTCGCCGAGAGCCTGCATCACGCCGAGCGTCATGCCGTTGTTGGCCGAGATGACCGCCGTCGGCGGCTGAGCGAGACCCAGCAGGCGCGTGGTGGCCCGCGCGGCCGCACGCGTCTCCGATCTGCCCTCGACGAGCAGCGTGTCGTCGAGGTGCAGACCGTTGCGGCGCACGGCCTCCCAGTACCCCTGCACCCGTTCGGTGGTGGTGGACAGGCCGCTCTGCCCGGACACCAGGGCGATGCGTTCGTGGCCGAGCTCGGCCAGGTGGTCGACCAGCTGCGCGGTCGACTCGGTGTTCTCCGGCCCGACCTGGTCGTAGCGCTCGTCGATCAGGCGATCGGCCAGCACGACCGGCACCTCCTGCGAGTCCAGGTAATCCAGCGTCCGGCGTGGATCCGGAGAGGGAGCGAGGATGATCCCGTCCACCCGGCGTTGGTGCATGCTGCGTACGACGGCGAACTCGTGGTCGGGATCGTCCCGGGACTCGGCGAGCATCATGGTGTATCCCTGCCGCACCGACTCGGACTCGATGCCCTGCAGAACCCGGCCGAAATAGGGGTTGCTGATCGCCGACATCACCACGGCGATCGACTGCGTACTGGCCGTCGTCAGCGAGCGAGCGAGCATGTTCGTGACGTAGCCGGTGGATTCGATCGCTTCGAGGACGGACTGCCGGGTCCCGTCGGTGACCGTGCGGGTGCCGTTGATGACGTGCGAGACCGTCGCGGTGGATACGCCCGCGGCGCGCGCGACGTCGCCCATGTTTGCCATCGCAGCAAGGGTCCTTTCCGGCTGCTCGTCGAGTGTCTCAGGATTGTTTCTCCTGTTCAGTGGTGGTACTGCTGGGTCGTGTCCTGTGATCACCCCCGGGTGAGACCCCTGCTGTGGTGGTGGGCGGTTTGGGAGCGAACCGTAACAGTTAATCGGTTACGTAAGGGGTTGCGTAAAGGCTTAACCCAAAGCTACCGTTCCGTCCACTCCGGCGCTGAGTCCTGGGTCACAAGAACGACCCGCTCCCGTCCGGACGGCACGGTCGGCTTTGAGGAAGGAAAAGATGACGCAGCTGAACGCGCAGACGCTCTCCGAATTCGGTGTCTCCGTGCCGACCTACGACC
The DNA here is from genome assembly GCF_014137975.1 of Halosaccharopolyspora lacisalsi. GTDB lineage: Bacteria > Actinomycetota > Actinomycetes > Mycobacteriales > Pseudonocardiaceae > Halosaccharopolyspora > Halosaccharopolyspora lacisalsi. The sequence goes on from NZ_JACGWZ010000005.1 coordinate 135,555, forward strand.
GTTCGCAGCTTCGCGGCGGAATCGTCCACCTCGGAGTCGGTGGCTTTCACCGTGCTCACCAGGCGATGTACCTGGACGAACTGATGAACCGGGGCGAGGCCCTCGACTGGGGGATCACCGGGGTCGGGCTGATGCCGCACGATCGCCGGATGCACGAGGTGATGCAGGCCCAGGACTGCCTGTACACGCTGGTGGTGAAGCATCCCGGCGGCTCGCGGGAACCCCGCGTGATCGGCTCGATGATCGACTACCTGTTCGCTCCCGACGACCCGGACGCGGTGCTGCGACGGCTGACCGACCCCGCCACGAGGATCGTGTCGCTGACGATCACCGAGGGTGGTTACCACCTGAACCAGGTCACGGGCGCGTTCGACGCCGATGACCCGGCGATCCGGCACGACCTGCGCCCGGGGGCGGTTCCGACGACCGCCTTCGGCTACATCGCGGAGGCGCTGGAGCGCCGTCGCGCCAACGACGTCGAACCCTTCGTCGTGATGTCGTGCGACAACATCCAGGGCAACGGCGAGATCGCGCACCGGATGATCCGCTCGTTCGCCGAGCTGCGCGATCCCGCGCTGGCGACCTGGATCGACGAACGGGTGAGCTTTCCGAACTCGATGGTCGACCGGATCACTCCGTCCACGACCGACTCCGACCGCTCCCGGCTCGCCGAGGACTTCGGGATCGACGACGGCTGGCCGGTGGTGTGCGAGCCGTTCGCCCAGTGGGTGCTGGAGGAGCGGTTCCCCCGGGGACGTCCACCGGTGCACGAGGTGGGCGCGCAGGTCGTCGAGGACGTGGCCGCCTACGAGCTGATGAAGCTGCGGCTGCTCAACGCGAGTCACCAGGCGCTGGCCTACCTGGGCTACCTGAGCGGCTACCGCTACGCGCACGAGGTGTGCGGCGACCCGGTGTTCGTCCGTTTCCTGCGCGGTTACATGGACGAGGAGGCGACACCCACGCTGTCGCCGGTGCCGGGAGTGGACCTGGAGCACTACAAGAAGCAGCTGATCGAGCGGTTCGCGAACCCGGAGATCGCGGACACCCTGGCGCGGCTGTGCGCGGAGAGCTCCGACCGCATCCCCAAGTGGCTGGTGCCCGTCGTGCAGCACCGGATCGCCGAGGGTGGTGTGCTCCGCCGCAGCGCTCTCGTCATCGCGAGCTGGGCGCGGTACGCCGAGGGCTTCGACGAGTCGGGCCACCCCATCGACGTCGTCGACCGGCGACGGGAGCAGGTGACGACTCGCGCGCGGCGGCAGCACCAGGACCCGCTGGCTTTCGTCGAGGACCGGGACCTGTTCGGGGACCTGGTCGACGACGAGCACTTCACCTCGGCGTATCTCGCGGCGCTGGAGTCGCTGCACACCCACGGCGCCCGTGCCGCGGTCGAGATGTGGGCGGCGGAGTGACGGTGCCGATTCGGTGACAGTCGGATTCATTCCCTCACGGAAGTAGTGGCCACTATGAGGAAACCACTCAGGGCGTACGGAAGCGCCGTCCTGGTCGCTTGCCTGACGCTGTCGGGATGCGCCGGCGCGGGCGCGTTGGGATCTTCCGCGGACAAGACCGTGACGATCGCGATGGTCTCGAACTCGCAGATGCAGGATGCGATCAAGCTCTCGCCCCGCTTCGAGGCGGCGAATCCCGGCATCGACCTGAAGTTCGTCTCGCTGTCGGAGAACGAGGCCCGCGCCAAGATCACCGCATCGACGGCGATGCGGAGCGGGCAGTTCGACGTGGTGATGACCAGCAACTACGAGACGAAGATGTGGGCGGAGAACGGTTGGCTGCGCAACTTGTCGACCTACGCCGCGAACACGCCGGGATACGACGTGCAGGACTTCGTTCCGAGCCTGCGCAAGTCGCTGTCGCATCGGGGCGACATGTACTCGATGCCGTTCTACGGCGAGTCGTCGTTTCTGATGTATCGCAAGGATCTGTTCGAAAAGGCCGGCATCACCATGCCCGAGAACCCGACGTGGCGGCAGGTCGCCTCGTACGCGAAGAAGCTGCACGATCCGGGCAACCAGGTCGGCATCTGCCTGCGCGGCAAGCCCGGCTGGGGTGAGAACCTCGCACCCCTGAACACCGTGATCAACACGTTCGGTGGCCGCTGGTACGACGAGAACTGGAACGCCCGGCTCGACAGCCCCCAGGTCGCCAAGGCGGTCGGGACTTACGTCGACCTGGTTCGCAAGTACGGCGAACCGGGCGCGGCCACGTCGGGTTTCTCCGACTGCGCGACTCAGTTCTCCCAGGGCAACGCGGCCATGTGGTACGACGCCACCTCGGCGGTGTCCACCGTGGAGAGCCCGGACTCCAGCCGCGTGGTCGGCAAGGTCGGATACGCGTCCGCCCCGGTGAGCAAGACCGAGCATTCCAACTGGCTCTACACCTGGTCGCTGGGCATTCCCGAGGCCAGTGACCGGCCGGACGCGGCCTGGAAGTTCATTTCCTGGATGACCAGCAAGGAGTACATCAAGCTGGTCGGCAACGAGTTGGGATGGTCCCGGGTACCCCCGGGCAGTCGGTTGTCGACGTACCGGATCCCGCAGTACCGGAAGGAAGCCGCGGCGTACGCACCGCTGACGCTCGAGGCGTTGCGTCAGGCCGATCCCGAGCACCCGACGACACGGCCCGTTCCCTACAACGGTGGTCAGTTCCTGCAGATCCCCGAGTTCCAGGATCTCGGTACGCGCGTGAGCCAGCAGATCGCGGCGGCGATCGCGGGCAAGAAGAGCGTGTCCGCGGCACTCAAGCAGGCTCAGCAGTACGCCGAGGCCGTCGGCAAGACCTACCGGGAGCAGTCATGACCAAGCAATCGACCATCTCGCGCGCCGAAGGATGGCGACGCCGCGGACCCCTGCTCCCAGCGTTGATCTTCACCATCGTCGTCACCCAGGTGCCGTTCGCGTTCACGCTGTACTACTCGACGCAGTCCTGGAACCTAGTGCGGCCCGGTTCGCGGGAATTCATCGGCCTGCGGAACTACCTCTACGTCTTCCGTGACAGCCAGTTCCGCGAAGTCGCCCTGAACACCGTCATCCTGATCGCGGGCACGGTGCTGATATCGGCGGTGCTCGGGCTGGCCGTGGCGCTGCTGCTCAACCGCACCTTCCGTGGCCGGGGCGTCGTGCGCACCCTGGTGATCACACCGTTCCTGATCACCCCGGTGGCCGGTGCCCTGCTGTGGAAGACCGCGATGTTCGACCCGGTGTTCGGGCTCGTCAACTTCGTGCTGCAGCCACTGGGCCTCGGTGACGTCGAGTGGGTCAGCCAGTTCCCGCTGGCGAGCGTCATGGCCAATCTGATCTGGCGGTGGACGCCGTTCATGATGCTGCTGATCCTGGCCGGTCTGCAGAGCATGCCCACCGACGTCCTCGAGGCCGGTCGGGTCGACGGCGCCGGTCCGATCACGCTGTTCCGGGAGCTGACGCTGCCGCACCTGCGCCGGTTCATCGAACTGGGCGTCGTGCTCGGTGCGATCTACTTGATCAACACCTTCGGCGCGGTCTACATGATGACCCAGGGAGGTCCGGGAGTGGAGAGCGCGAACCTCCCGTTCTACATCTACCAGCGCGCGTTCCTGGGCTTCGACATCGGCCAGGCCGCGGCGATGGGCGTGATCACGGTCGTGGCCACGATCCTGATCTCCACGCTGGCACTGCGCCTGCTGTTCAAGACCTTCACCGCGACTCGGGAGGCAGCGTGATGTCCGATCCCGCCCGCCCCACCAGCACTGCCGCGGAGACCCCGCGGAAGTCCGCGTCGACCGAGGCGGTCGTGCCGCGCCCGTCGACCGAGAACGTGCACCGGCGCCGCCGTGCCCACCGCAAACACCGCGGCGTGGGAATGATCTGGTCGGCACTGGCCTGGATCGTCGGCCTCGGGTTCTTCTTCCCGGTGCTGTGGATGGTGCTGACCGCCTTCAAGCACGAGCGCGAGGCCTACACCGACCCGCCCACGCTGCTGTTCACGCCGACACTGGACCAGTTCCAGGCGGTGCTGGGCAGCGGGATGGGGCTGACCCTGCTGAACTCGGCGTTCGCCACCGCCGTGTCCACCGCCTGCGTCCTCGCGCTCGGGATCCCGGCGGCCTTCGCGCTGTCACTGCGACCGGTGAAGCGGACCCAGGACGTGCTGTTCTTCTTCATCAGCACCAAGATGCTGCCGATCGTGGCCGTGATCATCCCGTTGTACGTCATCGTCAACGAGATCGGCATGCTCGACAACATCTGGGCGCTGATCGTCCTCTACACCGCGATGAACCTGCCGATCGCGATCTGGATGATGCGGTCGTTCTTCCTGGAAGTGCCTCCCGAACTCCTGGAGGCGGCCAGCATGGACGGCGCGAGCCTGGCCACCGCCGTGCGTCGGGTGATCCTGCCGCTGGTGTCTCCCGGCATCGCAGCGACCGCGCTGATCTGCGTGATCTTCTCCTGGAACGAGTTCTTCTTCGCCGTCAACCTCACCGCGGTGCGCGCGCAAACCGCGCCGGTGTCGTTGGTGGGGTTCATCACCGGGGAGGGCCTGTTCTGGGCCCGCCTCTCGGCGGCCTCGACGCTGGCCGCGCTGCCGGTCGTCATCGCCGGTTGGATCGCGCAGAACAAGCTCGTCCGGGGGCTGTCCTTCGGAGCCATCAAGTAACCACCCGACCTCCGTGATCCGCCGAGGAGCCAGCCATGGCCGAGATCGCCTACAAATCCGCCTCGTGCATCTACGAGGGCACCGACACCCCTGCCGTCGACCGGCTCACGCTCGAGATCGAAGACGGTGAGTTCGTCGTGCTCGTCGGCCCCTCCGGATCGGGCAAGAGCACCGCGCTGCGCATGCTCGCCGGGTTGGAGGACATCGACGAGGGAACCATCACCATCAACGGCACCGACATGGTCGGCGTCCCCTCCAAGGACCGCGACATCGCGATGGTGTTCCAGAACTACGCGCTGTACCCGAACATGACCGTGGCCGAGAACATGGGATTCGCGCTCAAGATGCGCGGGCTGGCCAAGGACGAACGGCGTCGCAAGGTCGAACGGGCCGCGCAGCTGCTCGACCTCACCGAGATGCTCGACCGCAAGCCCGCCAAGCTCTCCGGCGGTCAGCGCCAGCGCGTGGCCATGGGAAGGGCGATCGTTCGTGAGCCGCAAGTGTTCTGCATGGACGAGCCGCTGTCCAACCTGGACGCGAAGTTGCGCGTGCAGACCCGCACCCAGATCGCCGCGCTCCAACGGCGGCTCGGGGCCACCACCGTTTACGTCACGCATGATCAGGTGGAGGCGATGACCATGGGAGACCGGGTGGCCGTCCTCAAGGACGGACTGCTGCAGCAGTTCGCCACCCCCACCGAGCTCTACGACAGCCCGGTCAACGCGTTCGTCGCCGGTTTCATCGGATCGCCGGCGATGAACCTGGTCTCAGCGCCGGTCACTTCCGAGGGGGTGAAGCTCGGTGGCACCACGCTGCCGCTCGAGCGCGACCAGCTGGCCGAGCTGCACGAGCACGGACTGACGTCGGCCACCGTCGGTCTGCGCCCCGAGCAGCTCGAGGTGGCACACCCCGGTGAGGGGGTCGACGTGCGGATCGACCTGGTCGAGGAACTCGGCAGCGACTCCTACGTGCACGCCCACCTCACAGCCGACGACACCGGGGAACCGGCCACCCTCGTCGCGCGCTCGCACAGCCGCACCCCCGGGCGCCTGGGTGAGACGATCGCCTTTCGCAAAAGTCACGGACCGGTGCACGTGTTCCATCCCGAGACCGGTCAACGCCTGGCCGCCTGACGGGGTCGTCTCGTGCGGCGGTCCGGTCGCCGACGACAGCGGGCGAACGCCCGCTCGAGTGCGAGCTCCGGAGGCATCGGCACGACGCGGGTCGATGCCTCCGGGCGGCTTCGCCCCGTGGGGCCCGGCCCGGGACGGTCGGATTCCACGAGCACGGTGCCGGACACCGGCCAGGCGAGTGGAGGAGCGCGTCCATCGGAGTCGTCACGGCGGGGGTGTTCGGCTGCCGTCCCCGTGCGGCACGAACTCCGCCCCGACGCGTCGCCAGTTCTCCAAGAACGGCGGTACCCGCCACTCCGGACGCGTGCTCGTGTCGATCTCCTGGTGGTAGAACCCCGCCGAGCTGCACTGCTCGACCCAGCTGTTCCGGCGTTGCCGCGGCGTCAGGTGAGGGGCGTGTAAGTCCTCGTGGAGGTCGAGCAGGACTTCCAGAGAGTGCCGGAAAGCAGCGGACTCCTGCTCGTGCGGGTCGCCGATCACCGCGAAGTGGTCCATCATCCGACCCCCGCACGCGTCGCATTCGCACACCCACCTTTCCACCTGGTCCGGCGTGACCCGCACCGCTGTCGCCGCCTCCTCGACGCCGAGGTGGGAAAGGCAGTGCCCGGCCAGCACCGGGCGGGGACGACGAAGGCGGAAGATCGTCTCCACCGCTGCCGCCACCGCTCCGAAGCACGACGCGCCCAGAGCCGACACGTCACCGCGCAACAGGAGCACCGGGTTTTCGCCGCCCAGCAGCCGCAGCAGGCCGCGCAGAGTCTCCGGCACGTCGAGGGGATCTCCGAAGTGTTCCAGCACGAGGGTGACCGGAACCCCCGAAGCGTGGAGCTCCTCCTCGAGGACGCCCAGCGAGGTGGGATCCGAGAGCCAACTCGAGTGGAGTGGTAAGCAGGCGATGACGTCCTCGCCCAGCTCACGGGCACGGGTCAGGATGCTTCGCAGTCCGACGAGATCGCCCTCGCCGACACGACCCGAGTCCGTGAGCACGGGAGCGCGCAACCCCCGCTGGGACAGGATCCACTGCTCGTCGAACGGCGCGGTGGCACAGCGGTGCCCGTTTACCCCGTATCGCTCCGCGTCGCACAGGAGTGGTTTCTCGAATCCCCGCTTCCGCAGCGAGTGAGCGATCTTCGGGGCATCGGTCCCGGTGAGCACCAGGCCGCACCGTGATCGGTCGTCGAGGAACGGAGCCACGGTGTGCACCTCGTCGGTGCGGCACCGGAGCAGCAACGTGCCGGCGAGGTCGTCCGGTCGCCCGGACCCTCCCGTCCGGGCGGAATCGGCCGTGTCGTCATCGGTGCGTTGATCGGGTCCCGACATGACAGCCTCTCGGGGTCGCACTGCCGGGGCGTGACCTCCCGCAGAGCCACGAGCCGTCACGCTCCCTGCCGCGGTCGCGGACTACCGAGCGTACTGATCGCGGGTAACGGCACCGACGGGCTCGGACGCCTCCTCGTCGTCCCGAACGGGTCGAGTGATCGGCGACGTTCGCGATGGTGACGGGTGTTTTCCCTGTTGGGAAGTCGTCCGTGGATGCGGCGGGGGCATCCCGTCGCGTGCGGACCCACGAAAGGGGAGTGCCGCAGATCACAGATCATGCCATTCGTTTGGCCCACGGTGCGTCGTCGGGATCCCGCTCAAGGATTTCCCGCACGATTTCTCCGCGCCCCCGCCCCGGGGACGAAGGCAACCACGACGGGGACTCCGTTCTCGCCGGTGCTCTTCGCGTGCTCCGGTTCGGATTCCCGGACCGGACGGTCCTGGTGGCCTTCCCCTTCGGGCCTGTATCGGTCGGTTGTACAGACATCTCCGTCGTGCCGCCACTACGTTGGGCCTCATGACGGAGATCGATGTGCCGCAGGTTGCCGATCCCGATATAGCCGGACTCGTGCGGTCCGAGGTGGAGAATCGCTGGCCGGACGGTGTTTCCGACCTCGATGAAATAGCGCGTTACGGGCTGGTTCCCTTTGGGAAAATGATGGGTCCGTGGTTGCTCGTCAGGTCGAGCCTGGCGGTGGGGGGAGAACTGGAACCGGTTCTCCCCGCGGCCGTGGCGGTGGAGTGCGTGCAGGTCGGGGCGATGATGCATGACGACATCATCGACGACGATCCGCAGCGGCGAAGCAAACCCGCGGCATACTCGGTTTTCGGGCGGTCGGCGGCGACCGTGGGCGGTGACGGCCTCTTCTTCCACGGTTTCGCGGCCTTGTCGGAATGTCAGGAAGCGGGCGTTCCCGCGACGCGTGTTTCGCGGGCGCTCGGCGTTCTGGCGCATACCGGCCTGCGCATCGGAAATGCGGCTCTCAAGGAAGTCCGGATGAGTCACCGCATTTGCTCCACGGCCGCGTACTTCGACATGATCAGAGACAAGAGCGGTGCTCTGTTGTGGATGGCGTGTGGCCTGGGGGCGACGCTCAGCGGTGCCGACCAACGGCACGCGGAAGCCCTGGGCGAGTACAGCGATCTGCTGGGAATCGGTTACCAGATTCGCGACGACCTGATGGCCTACGACGGAACGCGGGCGGGAAAGCCGAACGTCTCGGACATCCGCAACAGTCGGCCGACGCTGCCCGTACTGCTCGCGCACCGCGACGCGTCCCCCGAACACCAACATCGGATCGAACGCATCCTCGCGGACACGACGTCGCCCATCGCGGACCGTCGGGAAGCCATGACCGAGCTCGTTCACGAGTACGGAGCGGTCCGATCCGCGCGCGAGACCTCCCACGACTACGCCCGCCTCGCCGCGAAAGCGCTGGATCCGCTGCCGCCGAGCGAGCACAAGAACGCCCTGATCGACCTCACTGTCCCCGGGAACCTGGCTTAGAGCGGGGATCCCGCTCGAAGAGGTGGTGCCGTGACTGCCATGACGTACTCGCGATATCTGCACCTGGAAACCCTGCTGGACCTGCAGCATCCGCTCACGCCGCCCGAGCAGCAGGACCTGCACGACAGCGAGCGTTTGTTCATCGTGATCCACCAGGCGTCCGAGACGCTGCTGGGTCAGGCCCTGACGGATCTGCGGCACATCGAAGCCGACCGGTGCGCTCGGCAGTGCCTCGCGCGCCGGGTGGATCGGGCGACGCAGCTCATCGATGCGATGGAAGGGCAGCTGAGAGTCCTGCGTCGCACGCTCGATCCGGATGACTTCGCCGTCTTCCGAGAACGGCTCGGGACGGCGAGCGGACTGCAGTCCGCCCAGTTCCACGAGCTGTTCGCGGTGGTCGAGCGCTTGACGCCCCACGCCGACCGCCACGTCCCGGTGGCGTTCCGCCGGCTCGAGACTTTGCGCACCGCGGTCCGGCGCTGGCGCTGTACGCACCTGGACCTGGTCGAGCACATGATCGGCGGATCGTCGGGGACCGGTCGCACGTCCGGCACCGACTACCTGGAGCGCCGGTTGAACGGTCCGGCGGGAGGCGACACCGTTCGCACCGCCACGAGTGCGGCGCCGCGCGCGTCGTCGTGAGAGGCGGAGAATGCGTACACGATTCCCCGGTCGGTCCTTGGGGCACGTCGTCGTGATGGGTGGCAGCGTGGCCGGGTTGCTGGCCGCTTACGCGGTCTCGCACCGCGCCGACAGGGTGACGGTACTGGAGCGTGACCGCTGCGAGGACGATCCCGCGCCGCGGGCTGGCGTACCGCAGTCCCGGCACACGCACGTGCTGCTGACCAGCGGCATGATGGCTCTGGACGACCTGCTTCCGGGGCTGATGTCGACGCTGCGGGACGCGGGCGCGCCGTGCCTGGACGTTCCGGCTGATCTCGGTGTGTGGCAGGCGGGTCAGTGGGTGCTGCGGGACAACCCCTCCGCCCCGGTCGTCACCGCGTCACGGCCGCTCGTGGAGCACGTCATCCGCCGGAGGGTCCTGGCCGAGGAGCGCATCACGGTGCTCGTCGGCACCGAGGCGACGGGCTTCCTGGGGGACTCCCACCACATCAGGGGTGTCTCGAGCCGCGCTCGCGGAGCCGGCAGCCGGGGTCGATGCGACATCGAGGCCGACCTGGTGATCGACGCGACCGGTCGTGGTAGCCACACCCCGGAATGGCTGGCCGAGCTCGGCGCCGACGTGCCGGCCGAGGACGTGCTGGAGACCGGACGGGCCTACGCCACCGGTGTCTTCCACGCCGATGGTTCCGGGCGTGCCGGACGGCTTCGCGGTTTCTACATCGTCCCCGACGCCGCGCAGCCGTTCGGCGCGATCGTCCTCCCCGCGGAGAACGACCGGATCATGGTCACGTTGTCGGGTCCCCGGGGAGGCGCGCCTCCACTCGACCCGGACGGTTTCGTCGAGTTCGCCGGGCGGCTTCCGCACGACGCTCCCCACCGGTGGCTCGGCACGGCGCGTCCGGTCGGTCGTCCCGTGGGGTACCGGCACACGGCGAACCGGCGACGTCGATACGACAGCGCGCTGCGTGATCGCACGGGGTTGCTCGTGGTCGGAGACGCGCTCTGCGCGTTCAATCCCGTTTACGGCCAGGGCCTGTCCGTCGCGGCCATGAACGCGGTGGCCCTGCGCCGGGAGCTGGATCGCACCGACCGGATTCCGTCGGCGTGGAGGCTGCAGCGAACGCTGCTGCGGTCGGCGCGCTCGGCCTGGGACGTCGCCACCGGCGCGGACAGCCCGATGCCCGGAGCGGTCGGCAGCGCTCGGCGCACCGGCCCCGTCGACGGTGCCGTCAACTGGTACCTCGAACGCGTGCGCGCTCACGTCCCGGGAGACCCGGCGGTGTGCAGCGCCTTCCGGGACGTGCTGTTCCTGCTGGCCCCGCCGAGCAGCCTGCTGACGTCCCAGCGGGTGCTTCGACGATCACTCCTGCACCCGGTGATCCCGACGCCCGCCGAGCCGTCCCCGCACCGCGGTGCGCCGGACCGCGGCGCACCCGCGCCCCGGACCACGTCGTGATCTTCCACCCGGCCGACCACGGAGGTGCGCACACCGTGCGACACATCAGTTCAGTCACCAGCCGACGGGCGAGGCCCCGTCGGACGACGGGCGTCGAGCAGCGGGCACCGCGTCCCGGGCTGCGCGGGCGACCCGGTGCCCACCGAGCGGAGCCGACGACATGACCACATCGACCGCCCGACTGCCCTCGGCGCTCGACCGGGGTAGAGAACTGGTCCAGCCGGCTCTTCGCGAAGCCGTGGAGCACTACCTGGGTTCGGACATGGCGCTGGTCGCCCGGTACCACCACGGGTGGACCGACGCCGAAGGCACTCCGACCGACGTCTGGACCGGCAAGCTCGTCCGTCCCGCCCTGACGCTGCTCTCGGCGCAGGCGGCGGGCAACTCATCCGCCGACGGCACACCCGCGGCAGCGGCAGTGGAGCTGGTGCACAATTTCTCGCTGCTGCACGACGACATCATGGACGGTGACACGGCACGTCGGGGCCGCGCGACCGCGTGGACGCTGTTCGGCGCGCCCAGCGCGACCCTCGCCGGTAACGCGTTGCTGACCACGGCGACGAGTCTGCTGCTCGACGCGGAGGCCGTGGGTGCGCGGTCGGCGGCGGCGTCGCTGATGTCGGCCACCCAGCGGATGATCAACGGTCAGGCGACCGATATCGCGTTCGAGCACCGCGACGACGTGACCCCCGCCGAATGCCTGCGGATGGCCGGTGACAAGACCGGCGCGCTGCTCGCCTGCGCCTGCTCGCTCGGTGCCGAGCTCGCCGGTGCGGAGGCGGCGCTGATCGGGCGGCTCCACGCGTTCGGCGAGCATCTCGGGATCGCCTTCCAACTCGTCGACGATCTGCTCGGGATCTGGGGCGAGTCGGGACGCACCGGCAAGGAGACCGGTGCTGATCTGAGAGTGCGCAAGAGGACGCTGCCGGTGGTGGCGGCCCTCGACGCGCAGGGGTCGGACGAGCTCGCGACCCTCTACTTCCGGCGAGAACCACTCGACGAACGGGAGGTTCGCCGCGTCGCGGAGCTGGTGGAGGGTGCCGGCGGTCGTGACTGGGCGCTGAGCCGGGCGGATCACCACGTGGCAGCGGCGCGGGAATGCCTCGCCGAAGCCGACCTCGCGGAGTCCGTCCGCGCGGAATTCCTGGAATTCGCCGAGTTCATGACCGGCAGGCGATTCTGATGGGCCGATCCGGACCCCGGTCCACGAACACCCGCACATCCGTCGCGGTCCGATCCGCCGACGAGACCGCGCGACATCCGAAAAGACCGGCAGGCGTCGCCGCACCGCGCTGTTTCCGGTCCGCGAGCAGGAAGGACATGTCATGACAGAGCCCAGGGCACTTCCCATCGCCGCCCGTGCCGAGGACCGTCCCTTCGATCCGGCCGCTGAGCTCTACGAGCTGCAGCGGGAGGAGGGACTGCCCCGGGTCACGGTGCCCAGTCCGATCCTCGGGGACTTCGAGGCGGTGATGATCACGCGCTACGAGGACGCCAGGAGCGTGCTGCGTGACGACCGGTTGCGGATGGGGTTCGTGTTCGACCCCGAAGCACCGCGCACCATGTTGAACCAGCCCGGCAATCTGCTGAACTACAACGGCGACGAGCACTCTCGGCTACGGCGGATGCTCACCGGCGCTTTTTCGGTCAAGCGCGTCCGCGCGTTGCGGCCGATGATCGAGGAGATCGTGTCCGCGAGGCTGGACGCGCTGTCCGAGGCCGGCCCGGGCGCTGACCTCGTGCGGGTGTTCAGCACGCCCATCCCGACCATGGTGATCTGCGAGCTGCTCGGTGTTCCCTACGCCGACCGCGCCGACTTCCAGCACCGCGCGCAGGTCGGTCTGGACGTCAACACGACGCGCGAGGTGCAGATCCGGAACCTCGCCGAGATGGACGAGTACATGGCGGGGCTCGTCGCGGACCACCGGAAGCAGCCGGGCGACAACGTGCTCGGTGGCGTCGTGCGGGACTTCGGGCACGAGCTCACCGACGACGAGCTGGTGGGCATCGGCAACATGCTGCTCATCGCCGGACACGAGACGACGGCCAGCATGCTCTCGGCGAGCACGGCACTGCTGCTCCAGCATCCCGATCAGCTGGCCGTCGTCCGCGACGAACCGTCGAAGATCGACGACGCCGTCGAGGAACTGCTGCGGTACTGCGCTCCCGCCACCATCATGCCGCGCCAGGCTGCCGCGCCGATGAGCGTGCGCGGTCAGCGGATCGAGGAGGGCGAGCGGGTCGTCGTGTCCATCCTGGCCGCCAACCGCGACCCCGACGCGACCGAGCACGACCTCGACGCGCTGGACGTGAGCCGGCAACCCCGCCCGCACGTCACGTTCGGTCACGGCGTGCACCAGTGCCTCGGCCAGCAGCTGGCGCGCATGGAACTGCGGGTCGCGCTGCCCGCGCTCTTCGACAGGTTCCCCACGTTGAAGCCGGCCGTTCCCTGGGAGGAGATCGACTACCGGACCACCGCGCTGGTCTTCGGCGTGCGCGAACTACCGGTCACGTGGTGACGGAGGAAAGGACCGTGATGATGAACGTGGAGGTCGACCAGTCCCGGTGCGTCGCCGCCGGCCACTGCCTCGCTTCCGTACCGGAGGTCTTCGACCAGCGTGACGACGACGGCGTCGTGGTGCTGCTCGACGAGACGCCTCCGGAACAGCAGCACGAGCGCGTCCGGGAGGCGGCCGTGCGCTGCCCGTCCGCGGCCATCGCCGTCCGGGCTCGGGACAGCTCGTCATGAGCGACGTGCTCGTCGCCGGCCGGAACGACGCGGGCCGTTCGGGAGACACGCGACCTGATCACCGCAGGCGCTGAGAGGCATTGATGGGAGACGAGTGGTCCATGTCCGATTCAGAGGTGCCGGTACTCATCGTGGGGGGTGGCGGCTGCGGTCTCGCCGCGTCGGTCTTCCTGTCCGACATGGGAGTGGAGCACCTGCTCGTCGAGCGACGGGAGTCGACGTCGGTACTGCCCCGAGCGCACTACCTGAACCAGCGAACGATGGAGATCCTCCGCCAGCACGGGATCGCCGAGGACGTGTACCGGGCCAGCGCACCGCCGGCGAACATGGAAGAAGTCGTCTGGCGGACGTCGCTGGCCGGTGACGGGCCGCTGGACGCGCTGGACCTGCACCGGATCGACGCGTTCGGCGGTGGTGCGACCGCGGCGGCGTACGCGGCCGACAGCCCGTGCCCGTCGACGAACCTTCCGCAGCACCGCCTCGAGCCGTTGCTGCTGCGGCACGCCGAGGAACGAGCGGCGGGAGGGGTCCGCTTCCACCACACGATGGAGGAGTTCACCCAGGACGAGTCCGGGACAAGCGCGCGCGTGACCGACCGCGCCACGGGTGAGCAACGGACCGTCCGGGCCCGGTACCTCCTGGCCGCCGACGGGGGACGGAGCATCGGTGACTCCCTCGGAGTGGAGATGGACGGAGAGGGCGGGGCCCTCGACGTGTACTCCGTCCACTTCAGCGCGGACCTGGCCGAGTGGTGGCCCGGGGACGCGGTGCTCATGACGAACTTCGTCGATCCGGACGGTGGGCTGATCTCCCGGTACGGGATGGTGGCCCTGGGGCCCCGGTGGGGGCTGGAATGCCGGGAGTGGGCGTTGCATTTCCACCTGCCGCCGGAGACCACTCCGGACCTCGGGACGGAAGCCGTCACCGCCACGGTGCGGGGACTGCTGAAGCTGCCCGATCTCGACCTGACGGTCCACCAGGTGAGCCACTACCGGCCGGAGGCCGTCGTGGCGAGTTCGTTCCGGGTAGGCGGGGTCTTCCTCGCCGGGGACGCCGCGCACCGCCAGCCGCCCGCCACGGGACTCGGGCTGAACTCGGCGATCCAGGACGCGCACAACATCGCCTGGAAGCTCGGCGCCGTGCTCGGCGGCGGGGCGGATACGTCGTTGCTGGACACCTACGAGGCCGAACGCCTCCCGGTCGCTCATCGGAACGTGGACTGGGCGATGTACGCCTTCCGCAACCACGCGGTCATCCACGCGGGCCTCGGTATTTTTCCCGGCCAGCCGCCTGAAACCACGCGAGCCACCATTCGGGCGCTGTTCTCCGGCACCCCGATGGGCGAGACGCGGCGAGCCAGGGCCGCGGAGGTGTTCGCCACCCAGCGGGTCGAGTACCAGGCACACGACATCGAGATCGGCCACTACTACCGGACCGGTGCCCTGGAACCCGACTCGTCGGACCCGCCGCCCCGCGATCCGATGGGGTGCACGTACCGGCCGGTCACCAGGCCCGGGCACCGGTTGCCGCACGCGTGGCTGACCCGTGACGGCAACCGCGTGTCGACCCTCGACCTCGTCGGTCCCCGAGGTGGGTACGTGCTGATCACCGGTCCGTCGGCGGCCGGGTGGGTGGCCGCGGGGGAACGGATCGCGGCCGCCCACGGCGTGACGCTGAAGGTCGTGCCCGTCGACGCGGACCCGGAGGTGGGTGGCTACCACGACGTCGACGGTGGCTGGTCGGCGGTCAAGGAGATCGGCGATGACGGCGCCGTGCTGGTGCGTCCGGACAACCACATCGCCTGGCGCAGCGTTCGGGGCGGCCCGCGCTCCGCCGAGGAGCTCGACGCGGTCTTCCGCGGGATTCTCGGACGTACCGATGTCACGACCACGGGGAGCTGATGATGTCCGCTGTCGAGCACGAACTGGTCGTGCGGGAGTTCCTGACCGGTATGGGACCGACCCCCGCCGACGTCAGGTCCGCTCTGGACCGTTTCCTGACCGACGACTGCGTGTGGGAGAACCCCGGTTCGCCGGTGTGCCGGGGAAAGGAGCAGATCGTCGCCCTGATGCCGGCCGACTTCGCACGACTGGAGGTCTGGTTCCGGTGCATGGCCACCGTCGGCGAGACCGTCCTGGTCGAGCGGGTGGAGAACATGCTGCGCACGGACGGAAGTCCGATCGCGCGGAACCTGAAGGTGATGGCCGCTTTCGAGCTGACCGAAGGGCGGATCAGCGCGTGGCGGGACTACTTCGACATCACCGACCTCGTTTCCGGTTCGTGATGACGGGCGAGCGCGGCGACGGGTGTCACCATCGAACCGGGAAGGCGGTCACATGACGAACGTGCAGGCACGAGTGCGGTACTCGCGGGCCGAGCTGGTGGAACGGGTCCATTCGGTCGGACCGACGCTCGCGGCCGGGGTCGCCCGGGGTGATCGCGAGCGCAGGTTGCCGGAAGACACCGTGCACGCGATCAATGAGTCCCAGGTGGACAGACTGTGGACCGCGCGGTCCTACGGCGGGCTCGAAACCGATGTCCGAACCCTGAGCGAGGTCACCAAGGTGCTCTCGCACTACTGCCCTTCCACGTCGTGGGTGGTGAACAACATCAACGGATCGAACCTGCTCTCCGGGCGGTTCCCGGAGCGGACTCGGGACGAGGTGTTCGCGGACAATCCCGGAGCCAAGCTCGCCTCGGTCTTCGTGACCGCGGGCGAGGCGAGGCGTACCGACGGGGGCTACCTGCTCACCGGGACGTGGCCGTACGCCTCCGGCATCCTGCACGACGACTGGGCGATCCTGGCCGCCAAGGAGGTCGCCGCCGACGGCAGCACCACCCGGCCGATGTCGGTGCTCGTGCCCACCGGTGACCTGGTGATCGAGGACTCCTGGTTCACCGTCGGCATGCGGGCCACCGGAAGCCACACCGTCGTCGCGACGGAGGTGTTCGTTCCCGGGAACCGGGTGATACCGCTCTGGGAGCAGCTGGGGCGTCAGCACTGTGGCGACATCACGCTGCCACCGCTGTTCCGGTCGCCCGCCGTGGCGTCCATGGCCGTCATCTGCGCTTCCGTGGTGGTCGGTATCGGCCAGGCGGCGCTGGCCCTCGTGGTCGACAGGGCTCCCGGCCGGGGAGTCGCGCCGACGGTCTACACGAGTCGGCCGGATTCCGGGACCTTCGTCTCCGAGCTCGGCAGGACGGCGCTGACCATCGATGCCGCCGAGCTGCACGTGAACCGGGCCGCGGACGTGATCGACCAGGCGGCGGTGGCGGCCGAGCCGCTTCCGGAGAGCGAACTCCGCCGGATCCGGGGTGACGTCGGGCAGGCGGCGAAGCTGGTGACGTCCGCACTCGACGAGCTGATGTACGCGAACGGTGCCGGCTCGTTCGCCGAGTCCAGTCCGCTGCAGCAGTTCTGGAGGGACGCCAACACGGCGGCCCGGCACGCGATGCTCAACGTGCACGTCGGCCACGAGCTCTACGGTGGTGGGTTCTTCGGTCTGGATTCCATCGTGCCCAGTCTCTGAGCCGCCCGGTCTCCGAACCGCCCTGGTCTCCGAACCGCGGAGTCGTTTTTCGCCCACCCGCGAGGTAAGGACGTCCCGTCATGTGGCTGCCCCCCTTCCTGATCCCGATGTCCGAGGTCGCGCCGGTCACCGTGGGACCTGCCGACGTCGCGGACTGGCTCTTCTGGTCGTTGGCCGGACCCACGGTGCTCGGGTGGATGGCGACCTATCTGCTGGCCATCCGGCAGACCGCCGTGGACGGGCGAACGGGGATTCCGGCCTACATGGTGGCGGTCAATTTCGCGTGGGAGTTCAGCCTGGCCTTCCTGCTGGAACAGACGCCGACACAGCGGCAGATCAACTTCGTCTGGGTCGTCGTCAACGTTTTCCTGCTGTACCAGATGCTGCGGTACGGTCACCGCGACTATCCGCTGTGGTCTCCGCGTGCTTTTCGCGCGGCGATGGTCGGCCTTCTCTGCTGGGCGGCGCTGATGGTGATGGCCGGGGCCAACGAGTTCCACGACCTCGACGGCATGTACATCGGCATGATCATCAATGTGCCGTTGAGCGCCGCGTTCATCCTGATGCTCCGGCGGCGCGATTCCTCCGTGGGGCAGTCCATGTACATCGCCGTCGCGAAATGCGTCGCGTCCCTGTTCGCCGGATTCACCGGTTTCGCCCTCTATCCGTCCCGCCTGCTGTTCCTCGTGGTGGTGCCGACGATGGTTGCGCTGGACATCGCCTACATCGTGTTGCTGTACAGGCAGCTGCGTGCCGAGGGACGATCGCCGTGGGCTTTCCGGACGCGGCGGGAACCCGTCGAGTCCGTGAGCCGGTCGTGAGCGGAGATCCGACCGCGCCCGCTTCGGCGGTGCGGTGAACGTCAGGCGGTACTCCCGGTCAGATCACGCCCATGCGCAGGGCGTACGCGACCGCGTGGGGCCGGTTGCGGAGCTTGAGGCGTCCGGTCACACCGGAGACCACTCGCTTCACGGCCCGCTCCGAGAAGCACAGCTCGTCGGCGATCTCGGTGGTGTCCAGGCCGTGCGACATCAACCGCAGGACGTCGATCTCCCGCGGGGTCAGGCCGGAGACGTGGAGACCGTGCGGTGACAGCACCTCGCGCTGGACCCGTTCGAACTGCTTGAGCAGTTCACCGAGCATGCTGGTGGACAGGAAGCCCCCGCCGTCGGCGGCTGTGAACACCGCGTGCTCGATCCGGTCGCCGGTGGCCGCTTCCCGGGGAAGCACCGCGGCGACGTTGCACTCCACGGCGGTGACCAGGTCGTCCCGGCTGGTCTCGGAGAGGATCAGCACCACGGGTGAGTCCATGGTGGCCTTCACCTTGCGCAGTGTCGAGGAGGTCTCCACGGTCAGCCGTTCGGCCGCGATCACGACCACGTCGATGGGGGTGAGTTGCTCGGACGGCACCACCTCGATGCCCGGCCGGGAGTCGAGGTAGGTGCTGATGGCCATGCTCGTCAACGGATCCGCTGCTCGTACGAACGCTCGGACTGCGTGCACTGTGCGCTCCCAGGTTCTACGTGCCACCCGCGTGGCTCTCACGAACAGTGTGCGAGCGACCGCTGGCGGATGTCTGCGTCGTGATCGCCGAGATCGGACTCGCGCAGGGTTCTCCTGCACGAGCCGAACACTTTGTCGACGGCATCCAGACAATGACGTGGAGCGCCGATGGCGCGGACGTGAACACCTCGCCCGGAAGGGGCGTCGAGCGATTCGTCGCCGAGAGGAACGAGTGGTTCAGCCGCGGTATTCGTCGGTCAGCATGGCCGCGGCCAACTCCACCCGGGAGCGGTGGCCGGTCCTGGCGAACATCCGGTTCAGGCGACTCTCCACGCTCTTCTCGCTGGTACCGAACAGCAGCGCCAGTTGACGGTTGGTCAACCCCTCGGTGACCAGTACCGCGAGCAGCCGCTCGTTCTCCGCCGTGGTGATGCTGCGGCCGGGCACCGGGACGTGGTGCGCGCGCATGATCCCTCGCAGCTGAGCGCGCCAGAGCAGGGCGTCGAGCTCGCCGAGGAGCACGTAGGCGTCCGAAAGCAACCGCTTCGTGTCGATCCCGCACAGTGCCACGCTGGTGAAGACCCACGCCGATTCGTCGGGGATCGCCCGCTCGCGTGCTCGCCGCACCGCCGTCCTACCGGCCGCGCGATCGCCGTGCACGCGTGCCCGGGAAACCAGGTAGGTGAGCTTCGCGCGGTGGGTTCCCAGCGCTTCCGCGACCCCCTGAGCACGGTGCACGCACCGGACGGCCTGCTCGTGGTTTCCCAGCGCGTGCTCGCGAACGGCCAGGTCCGCCCACATGTGCTCGGTGCCGAGCACGAAGCCGTTCTCGTCGGCGCTGTGCAACGCCGAGCGCAGCAGCTCATCGGCGTTTTCCGGTTCCCCCAGCGCCCGCAGGCACCTCACGTCGGCGTGGTCGAGCAGGTGGTCGAGGTGCATGCCGCGGGCCATGTCGGTCAGCTCTCGCGCCCTGGTCAGCCAGCCCCGTCCGATGAGCACTCCGGCAGCGCCCCGGGCCATCACCACCGGAACGAGCGGTCGTGTCGAGTAGCCACCCTCGGCGATGCTGCGTCGGGCCATGTCCAGCGCCGCGGAGTGCTCTCCGCGCAGCAATCGCAGCAGCGACCGCTCCGTGTTGTGCAGCTGCTCGACGCTGACGTCGTTGGCGCGCAGCACCCTCGTCGCCTCGTCCCGCTCGCCCAGCATGAGCAGCATGTCGACCTCGTAGCGAATCTGCTCGAACCGGTGTCGCGGGTGATCCCGCGATCGCCACGACCGCGGATCGGCCAGGAACCGCCGCAGCAGACTCGGATCACCGGTCAGCACGCCGGCACCGCCGCGATATATGTGCCCCAGGTCGGCGGTCACCGGATTCGCCGTGGTCCACGACCGCTGGTGCTCCCGTAGCAGTTCGTCGCCGTCGGTATAGCGCCCCAGGAACAGCAGCGCGAACGCCCGGGTGACCAACTCGTTGGCCGGTCCGCCCGACAGCGAGATCTCGCGGGCCGCCAGCCTGTTCAGCTCCGACCACTGGCCGCACGCGGCGAGCGAGAGCACGTAGACGAGCTCGGTCTCCTGCAACGTTTCGGCGGACAGGCGCTCGGCGTACTCCACGAGTACCGCTCGCGCGCTGTCGACCGACTCCTCCAGCCGGTTGTGAATGGCGCACGCCGCGCTGTGGGACAGCAGTGCCATGGACCGCTTGTCCGGTTCGTGCACCCGGTCGACCAGCGCGCGCAGCCAGCGCACGGCGCGCGCGCCGTCGGTGAACATCACGGCCTCGCTGCCGGCCAGCAGTTCGTCGGTGGAGCGTTCCGGGTCCACGAGCCTGCCCGCCGCCACCAGCTGGTCCGGCAGGAACGTCTCGTCGGCGGGCTCGGCGACGCCGTCCCACACCGCACGCACCGCCAGCGCGCACAGCCGCTGCTGCTCGTAGGGGCCGAGCGAGGCTTCGAGCGCCTGACGCACCACCGGTGCCCGGAATTTCCACCCCGCCTTAGACGAGCCGACGAGCACGCGACCTGTTTCCAGCGACCGCAACGAGGCGTGCGCGACCGTCGGATCGATCTCGAGCGCCTCGGCGACCAGTCCCGCGGCGGCGTCGCCGAGCGGGGCGAGGACCGTCATGGTCCGGGCCACCGACCAGCACAGCGCGCCGCTGTCCCGGATGGCGGCCAGCAGTGGATGCTGCTCGGACAACGGCAGCGGGTCGAGTGTGCGCTGCGAGTAGGCGTGGCGGTCCACCACGCGCAGCGCTCCGGACTCCAGCTGCGCTTCGATCTCCGAGTTCAGCGCCGCCGGATTGCCCCGACTGTCGGTGTGCAACCGATCGACCAGTTCGGAGTCCGGAACCGCGCGCACGGACGCGGCGATCAACGCGGTGGTCTCGGCCCGGGCCAGTGGGCGCATCGTGATCACGCGGGCCGCTCCGCCGGCCACGAGTCGGTGCATCGTGGTGGCGCGCTGGTGATCGTCGGGGCCGGTGGGGGGCCAGCAGCGCCAGGTCGCGACGACGGTGAATCCGGGACCGGCGAACCGACGGATGAACTGATCGAGCAGCGAGACGGTACCGATGTCGGCCCATTGCGCGTCGTCGACCAGCACTGTCAGCGGGAGGTGCCTGCGCACCGCGGACGAGACGATGCCGGCGAGCTGAGCGGAAGCGGTCGATGACGAGGGGTCGTGGTCGTCGGCGCTCAGCCGTGCCACCAGGCCGAGCGCCGAGTTCTCCGAGGTGGTGGCCGAGGGCGGATGCTCTTCGGAGAGCTCGAGCTCGGCGAGCAGGCGGTACAGCAGTCCGTAGTGGCCGGCGGTGTCGTTCTCGCTGAGCCGCACCGTCAGTACTCGGGTGCCGGTGCCGGTGAGCTTGTCGGCGATCGCCTCCAGCACCGTCGAACGCCCGAGGCCCGCCTCTCCGGCGAGCAGCGTCAACCGTGGTTCACCAGCACGCACCTTCGTGCACACGTCTTCGATCAGCGCTGTTCTGCTGGACGTCCTCGGTGCTCGGGGGGCGGCCTGATCGTCCTGCGGGACAAGGGGAGTGCGCGGACTCCATCGGGAGGAATCAGTCACGGTGACGGTCATTCGTCGGGCTTTCCGCACGCTGAGCGCATGGCATCGCGAGAGCGTGAGCGTGTCCGACCGTCGGGTGTGGATCCGTTCGCTTCCGGTAATGAGAGGTGTCGAACGACAGTGTGTGCTCTCTCATGTGGGCGATTATGGTTCACGCGAAAGACGTTATTCATCACAACAGGATGTGAACTCAGCCACTGGCTCGTCCCGGACAGGATGCCGCGGAGTCACGAGCGCGAGCTCTCCGGGCGGAAGGTCGAGCAACACGTCAACACCGCCGAACGAGGGAAAACGCGAATGCCTCGAAAGCGCACGGTAGTAATCGGGCGGGACGAGCAGCTGGAACTGCTTGACGGCGCGGTAAGCGACACGGGAGACACCGGGTCGCTGATCATGGTGCGGGGTCCGGGCGGATCGGGTAAGAGCGCGCTGCTCGACGCGGCCGAGAAGCGCTGGTCGAAGTGGGGCGTACGGACGTTCTCGATCGCGGCCGTGGCCGCGCCGCGGATGTTCGACGTCCTGTTCGACGCCGTGCGGCTGCGCATCGACGAGCAGCAGGACGTCCCGTGGCCTCCCGGGATGCTCGAGGCCGTCGCCGCGTGCACCCAGCTGCGTCCCCGGGATCGGAAGGGGGCCGAGCACAACCTGCTCCCCTTCGGGTACGAGCTGACCCGTGCACTGGCCCACCTGGCGCACCGCGAACGCATCGTGGTGCTGATCGAGGACGTCGACCGGCTGGACCGGAAGTCGGCGTTGGCGCTGTCGTTGCTGGTTCTGGGCGTCCGTGCGGCAGGCATCGTCGTCATCACCACCGGAAGCACGCACCACGGAGTGCTGGAGCAGTTCGTTCGCAGCGCTGACGTCACGATGGACCTCCCCCCGTTGCGTAACGCGGACATCGTGGCGCTGCTCAGCCGATGGGCGGGCATGAGCGCGCCCGTGGATCCCACCGTGACCAACGCGTTGCTGGCCGGACTCGGCCCGCTGTTCGGCAACCCGGGTACTGTGCGCTCCACGTTGCGCGCGCTGCGCGATGAGGGCCGTTTGGTGCTCGTCGACGAGCACGTCTGCCTGCGTCCGGCCGGGGAACCGGTCGCGCTGGCCGACGACCACGAACTGCTCGCGGCAGTGCGCGACTGCGGCCCCGGCGGCGCCGCGGTGGTGTGGGGGATAGCGGTGCTCGGCGAGGTCGCCGTTCACGATCTGCCGATGCTCGCCGTGGCCGCGGATACCGATCTGCGGTCCTGCGGGCGAGTGCTCGACCGGCTGGTGCGGCAGGACGTCGTCCGCGACCAGGACGGTGTGCTGCGGATTCCGGTGCCCGCGCTGGGAGTGGCGTTGGGCCGTGCCGCCGTACGGCCGCCTCGGACGGTGCACGCGGCGATCGTTCGGTACCTGCTCGACAGGATCGAAGACGGGGCGCCGGTGGACCGGGCGGTACTGGCCCACCACTCCGCCCGTGCCGAGTCCGAATTCGGTCACCGGGGGCCGGTCGACACGCTGATCGACGAAGCGGACCGGATGGTGGACTCGGACACCGCGCGGGCCGCCGACTGGTACCGCGCAGCCGTGCACCGGCTGGTCGGTGCGGACCGGCGTTGGGCCGGGCTGCTGCCCACGATGCTGCGGTTGCAGCTCTCGGCGGGTCGCCAGCACGAGCTGGCCGACGACCTGAGCGCGGTGGCGTCGACGTTGCTGGCGCCGGACGAGGACGGGACCACCTCGGTAGCGCGGAGCGCGTACCCGGTAAGCGGTGACGCACTGCTGTTCGAGGTCACGGTCTGGTGGGGTGCGGCGCTGCTGCACGAACAGCGCATCGCCGAACTCCGCGACTCGGTGCGGGTGTTCGAGGCGGTGGCCGTCCGGCGCGGGTGCGCCGACGAGGTGCGCCGGTTCTCCGCCGCCGTGTCCCGCGGTGAGTCGCGCGAGGTGTTTTCCGCGTTCAGCGCGCTGATCACCGCGGGAACGGCGGAACCCGGCACGACGGGGGACTTGCGGGTTCACTCCCTCGGTGCGCTGCTGTCGCTGATGAGTGCGCTGGACGGGGACGACAACCGGTTCCAGCGGGCTCGTGCGGCGTGGGAGGCTTCGGCTCCCGGTGAGCTCACCGGGCCGGAGGCGACGTGCCTGCGCGACGCGGTAGGAGTGGGGGACTACGCAGCGGTCCTGCGCCTGCTCCTGGGACGGCACTACCAGCCGCACCGCGAGGGAGCGCTACATCGCTATCACCACGTCGTGTCCGCCTACCATTCCGGGGACTGGGACACCGCGCTGTCCGAGGCTCGCGCGTTGGAGACCGGGCGGGGTCCCACGCACACCGGACCAACGCACCACCTGGCACGGGTGATCGCCGCGGAGATCTGCTCGGCACGCGGCGATTTCGACCGGGCCGAGCGGTGGCTGCACCGGGTGCCGCCGCTCGCTTACGGGCACCTGGCGAGCTGGGCCCGTTGCGGGCTGCTCCACCGGAAGGGGCGTACCGCCGAAGCGGTGACCGTGGGCAGGCGGGACTACGAGCGGTACCGGGACCACGGCACCGTGGTGGGGTCGGAACGACTGCTCGCTCGCCTGATCGACTACAGCCTGCGGCTCGACGACGACGCCGGGGCACGCGGACTGTTCGACGAGCTGCGGGCGCTCGACGAGCGAGTGCGCACAGGTTCCTCCCGGGAGATGGTGCTGATCACGGGCGGCGCGTTGCACGCGGACGTCGGGAGCCTCCGCGTGGGTGTGGAGTTGGCCCGACAGCGCGGCGACGCCTACAGGGTCGCCTGCGGATGCGCGGTGCTGGGCGCGCTGGCCGACGATCCGCAGCCGTGGTTGCACGAGGGATACGCGCTGACCAAGCGGTTCGGCTCACCGGTCGGTCGGGGGGTGTTCACCGACCTGATGCGCGCCAGCGGAGTGGCGCCGCCGCGCTCGCGCAGCCCGCGATCGGTGCTGTCTACCACCGAGAGCACGATCATCGACCTGGTCAGCGACGGGTACACGAACCGCCAGATCGCGATCGCGATGCAGGTCAGCGTCAAGACCGTGGAAAGTCGTCTGACCAGGCTGTTCGATCGCACCGACTGTCGTTCGCGCGTGGAGCTGGCCGCTGCGCGGCTGGAGGGGAGACTGGTGCGGGCGTGACCTCCCGGGCACGAGCGTGGTTGGGGTTAGCTGACGGAGACGGTGGGTTCGCCGCTGGTGGTGGTGCCGTCCATGTCCTCGGCGAGGCGCCCGGCCTCCTCGATGAGGGTCTCCACGATCTGGTGCTCGGGCACGGTCTTGATGACCTCGCCGCGCACGAAGATCTGGCCCTTGCCGTTGCCGGAGGCCACCCCCAGATCGGCCTCACGGGCCTCCCCGGGCCCGTTGACCACACACCCCATCACCGCCACCCGCAGCGGCACCTCCATGCCCTCCAACCCGGCGGTGACCTCGTCGGCCAACTTGTACACATCCACCTGCGCCCGCCCACACGACGGACACGACACGATCTCCAACTTGCGCGGACGCAGATTCATCGACTGCAGAATCTGGGTACCGACCTTGATCTCCTCGACCGGCGGCGCCGACAACGACACCCGAATCGTGTCCCCGATGCCCTGCCGCAACAACGCCCCGAACGCCGTGGCCGACTTGATCGTGCCCTGAAACGCCGGACCCGCCTCGGTCACCCCCAGATGCAACGGATAATCACACCGCTCGGCCAACAACTCGTAGGCACGCACCATCACCACCGGATCATTGTGCTTGACCGAGATCTTGACGTCGTGGAAGTCGTGCTCGGCGAACAACCCCGCCTCCCACAACGCCGACTCCGCCAACGCCTCCGGCGTGGCCCTGCCGTGCTTGTCCATCAACCGCTTGTCCAACGACCCCGCATTGACCCCGATCCGGATCGGCGTGCCGTGATCCTTGGCCGCCTGCGAGATCTCCCGCACCTGATCGTCGAACTTGCGGATGTTGCCCGGATTGACCCGCACCCCCGCACAACCCGCCTCGATCGCGGCGAACACGTACTTCGGCTGGAAATGAATATCGGCGATAACCGGAATCTGCGACTTCTGCGCGATCACCGGCAACGCCTCCGCGTCCTCACTCGTCGGACACGCCACCCGCACGATGTCACACCCCGCCGCGGTCAACTCCGCGATCTGCTGCAACGTCCCATTGATGTCACGGGTGTTGGTCGTCGTCATCGTCTGCACCGAGATGGGATGATCACTACCCACTCCGACCGGCCCCACCTGCAACTGCCGGGTCTTACGACGCTCAGCGAGCACGGGCGGAGGCATGGGCGGAATGCCGAGCGCGACCTGGTTCAACGTGGACTCCCTGCCAGTCGGGGTGAACGGTTCGTGTCCGAGCTCCCCTGCAGCGCCAGCGCGGTCTCGGCGACGGCCTCACCGGTGAGGCCGTGTTCGGCCAGGATCGCCGACCTCGCCCCGTGGTCCAGGAACTCGCGCGGCACACCGAGGTTGTGCACCGGTGCGGGAATCCGCGCGTCCGTGCAGGCCTGCGCCAGCGCTGTGCCGAGGCCCCCGGTACGCACGCCGTCCTCGACGGTGAGCACCAGACTGTGCCGCGACGCCAGGTGGACCAGGGACGGTGCGATGGGCAGTACCCAACGCGGATCGACGACGGTCGCTCCGACGCCGTGGTCCGACAGCAGCTCCGCGGCGCGGATCGCCGGTGCGGCCAACGGCCCGGTGGAGACGAGCAGGACATCGAGGGGCCGGGAGCGGCTGCGGAACAGGATGTCCAGGCCGTCCATCCGCCGGAGCGCCGGGATCTCCGCGCCGGCGCCGCCCTTCGGGAATCGCAGCGCGGTGGGGCCGTCTTCGGTGGACACCGCCTCGCGGAGCAGGGCGGCGAGTTCGGTGGCGTCGCGCGGTGCGGCGACGCGCATCCCCGGTACCGCGTTCAGCAGGGCGAGGTCCCACATCCCGTGGTGGCTGGGGCCGTCGGGTCCGGTGATGCCCGCGCGGTCCAGGACGAAGGTCACGGCCAGGCGGTGCAGTGCCACGTCCATCATGACCTGGTCGACGGCGCGGTTGAGGAACGACGCGTACAGGGAGACCACCGGGTGCGCTCCGCCCATCGCCAGCCCCGCCGCGCTGGTGACCGCGTGTTGCTCGGCGATGCCCACGTCGAAAACGCGATCGGGGTAGCGCTGGGCGAACCGGTGCAGTCCCACGGGGTGCAGCATCGCGGCGGTCACCGCCACGACTTCCGGGTGCTCGGCCCCGACCTCCACCAGCTCCTGCCCGTACGAACCGGTCCAGCTCGGTGCGGAGCTCTTTCCCGACAGTCCGGTCTCCGGGTCGATGACGCCGATGCTGTGCATGTGGTCGGTCTCGTCGTTCCTGGCCGGGACGTAACCGCGTCCCTTCGTGGTGACGCAGTGCACGACGACCGGGCGGTCCAGCAGCGCCGCACGTTCGCACGCCCGCTCGACGGCGCCGATGTCGTGCCCGTCCACCGGACCGACGTAGTCGAACCCCATCGTCGTGAACAGGTCGCGGTCCGGATCGCGGTTGTCGCGCAGCGCGGCGAGGTGTTCGGCGATCCCCCCGACCGTGGGGCTGTAGGAGCGGTCGTTGTCGTTGAGCACGACCACGGTCCGGCCACCACCACGCCCGAGGTTGTTCATGGCCTCCCACGCCATGCCTCCCGTCAGCGCGCCGTCGCCGATGACAGCGACCACCCGGCGGTGCTGCTCGTCGCGCAGCCGCTGCGCCTTCTCCAGACCGTCCGCGTAGGACAGTGCGGTGGAGGCGTGCGAGTTCTCCACGTGGTCGTGCGGGGACTCCCGGCGCTGCGGGTAGCCGGACAGACCGTCCGCTGCGCGCAACGTGCCGAAGGAGTCCTGCCTGCCCGTGAGGATCTTGTGGACGTAGGACTGGTGTCCGATGTCGAACACGATCCGGTCGCTGGGTGAGTCGAACACCCTGTGCAGGGCGATGGTCAACTCCACGACACCGAGGTTCGGCCCGAGATGTCCACCGGTCCGGCAGACGCTGTGCACCAGGAACTCCCTGATCTCGGCGGCCAGCGCGGTCAACTGGTCGTGGTGCAGCTCCCCGAGCCGGTGCGGGTCGGTGATTCGGCTGAGCAAACTGGATGCCATGTCCTCGTATCCGTTCGTCGCGAGGTTGCTCGATGACTACTCGGCGGCGGCGCGAACCGCACCGGGGAGGTCGAAACGCGTCGTCTCGTAGGTGAGCTCGCGTTCTTCGACGGACACCGGCCCGAATGCGGCGAGCGCCTCCACGGCCTCGGTGACCAGGTCGGGCGGTGCCGAAGCACCGGCGGTCATCCCGATCGTGCCCACTCCGTCGAGCCATTCCGGCCGGATGTCGCTCCCGCGGTCGATGAGTTCGGCCGGTGTGCCCTTCCGCCGGGAGAGTTCGACGAGACGTACCGAGTTCGACGAGTTCGTGGACCCGACGACCAGCACGAGGTCGGACTCCTCCATGATCGCTTCGAGCGCTTCCTGCCGGTTGGTGGTGGCGTAGCAGATGTCCTCCGACGACGGCTCGCTCAGGGCGGGGAACTTCGTGCGCAGCGCGTCGACGAAATCAGCGGTCTCGTCCATCGCGAGCGTGGTCTGGGTGAGGTAGGAGACCTGTTGCGGGTCGGAGGGCGCCAGGTTCTCGACCTCCTCGGCCGACTCGACCAGCACGGTGGAGCCCGGTGCCTCGCCGATGATCCCGTCGATCTCCTCGTGCCCGGAGTGGCCGAAGAGCACGACGGTGTCCCCGCGGGCGGCGAAACGGCGGGCCTTGGCGTGCACCTTGCTGACCAGCGGGCAGGTTCCGTCGATGACGTCGAGGCCGCGTCGTGCCGCCTCCTCGCGCACCGCGGGGGAGACGCCGTGCGCGGAGAAGACGACGGTCGCGCCGTCGGGCACCTCGTCCAGCTCCTCGACGAAGACCGCTCCCCGGCGGGACAGGTCGTCGACGACGTGGGTGTTGTGCACGATCTGCTTGCGCACGTGGACCGGCGCGGTGCGCGACCGCAGAGCTCGTTCGACGATCTCGATGGCTCGCTCGACTCCCGCGCAGAAGGATCGCGGACCGGCCAGCAGGATGCGGCGGGCGCTGGTGTGGTCCGCGCACTGGTCCGAACTCGTAGACGTCATGTCGGGAACGCTATGGAGGTGGCGACCGCGGGCTCAACGGCCGATTCAGCTTTCCGGAACACCGGTGCGCTTCGATGCGCGTCGGCCGATCCGCCCGCCGGCGCGGCAGTCGCCACGGGCACGACCGCGGGATTGCAGGGGACATCAACCGCTGCCGACCTTGTTCCCACCGGGGGCGTCTGGCTGGATGCGAATCGAGTGGTGGGGGCGAGCGGTCAGTTACAGCGACGGGAGTATCGCCATGAAATCCGCACGCGTGCCGCGAGGCCCGCTGCAGCGTTCCGCGTCGGGACCAGGTGAGCAGTGACCGATACCGAGGGAGGTCCGCTCCGCAAGGCGTTCACCGTGCTCGATGCGCTGTCCGGGGCGTCGAAACCGGTGACGCTGTCCGAGCTGTCCCAGATCGTGAACTTGCCGAAATCGACGGTGCACCGCCTGATGCGGGTGCTGACGGATCTCGGTCTCGCCGTCCGCATGGAGTCGAAGGCCTACCGGCTCGGGGATTACGTGTCCCGACTGGCGGGTAAGCGCGCTCCGTCGACCGTGCACGACTTCGACCACGCCATCACCCCCTTTCTGCTGGAGCTGTTCCAGCTCACCCGGAAGGTGGTCAGCGTAGGAGTGCTGTCCGGACAGCGCGTGCGGCACGCGGGCACTCTGTACGGTCACGGTCACAGCCGTCTCGCGATGGCCCTGCGGCATCCCGTGCCCGCCTACTGCTGCGCGGCGGGCAAGCTCCTGCTCGCTGAGCGCATTCGGCCCCTCACGGACTTCTCCGGTGCCGCGCCCGCCGCGTACACCCGATGGACGATCACCAATGCGGACCGCATGGAGCGGGAATTCGAGCTGATCCGGCGGACGGGACTGTCCTACGCGCGAAGCGAGTACCTGCCCGAACTCGCCGAGGTCGCCGCGCCGATATACCTCGGCAACACCGACCCGGTGGCCGCGGTCGTCGTGAGCGGCACGGTCACCACCATGGACCTGAGAAGCGTCGGGCGGACCCTGCTCGAGACCGTCGGAGTGATCGAGGAGAAGCTGGCCGGGGCTTCGTGACGCCGCGGTCCCTCACGGGGCGTGTTCGCCGTGGTTCCTCCGGGGCCTTGATGGTGGTGTGCGTCTGGGTGAGACTCGCCGGATGACGAGTCGTATCGCTGTTCTGGGCATCGACGCCGTGGAGCCGGAGGTGGTCGCCCGTTTCTGGTGTCGGGTGCTGGATTGGACCGTCGTGGAGCGGTCCGCCGGGGGCGGGGTTTCGATCGGGCCGGTCGGTGGTGCGCGGCCGGAGATCGATGTGCTGCCGGTGCCGGAGCACAAGGCCGTCAAGAACCGGATGCATCTCGATGTGCGTGCCGAGGACGTTTCCACGGCGGCGGAGTTGGAGCGCTTGTTCGCGTTGGGGGCTCGGCGGGCCGACGTGGGCCAGGCGGCGGGCGCGGACCAGGTGGTGCTGGCCGATCCGGAGGGCAACGAGTTCTGCCTGCTGTCGCGGTCCGTGCAAAACCCGGACGACTCCGAGAAACCACCGCCGTAGCGAAGTGCCTTCGACGTGCACGGCAAGGATGGCGCCGCGGGCGGGACTATCACCATTCACCACAACACGTTCCGGGGCAGCCCTGCACCACGCGCGGCTCGCCGCCGAGGCCACGAGGGACGGAACGCTGGGCTACGCGTTGCTCCTCGCGGGGAAACCGGCGTGATTCGTCCGGTGCGGTTCAGCGGGCTTCCGGTTCGTCCAGGACGGCGTCGACGGTGCTGCGCCCGCTCAGCGCCTCGTCGAGCGTGGCCGCCCACTGGTGGACGATCCGTTCGCGCCGCGCGGAGTCGTCGGTGAGCACGTCGGCGAGCCCGAGTCCACGGGCCAGGTCGAGGGTGTCCTGTACCAGGCGGTGCGTCACCGGGTCCGTGTCGTCGGCGCCGAGCAGCTCGATGGTGACCTGGTGGGCGATGCGCCCGAACTTGGCCTCCAGCGGCACGATCCGCGCTCTGAGCGCCTCGTCCGGGGTGCGCCCCGGGCGGTTGGTGTGCGATCCGGCGACCCTGTTCCGGTTGTACACCGGTCGCCCCGTCGATCCGGCGCTGTACCGGGAGCATGGATACGTTTGACCACCTCGATGAGCAGTTCGCGGATGCCGTGCACGTTCAGGCTGTAGAAATTGGCGCTCTCCCACTTCGAGAGATGGTGCAGGATCCGCGGTCCGATTTCATCGGCCAGTTCTGTGCCGTGCACCGACATCAGATCGGCACTCATCCAGAGGGCGTCCTCGGGCAGGGAACCCGCCCATCCGAACGTCAGATGCGGATTGTAGTGGTCTTCCGCGGATTTCTCGGCGATCCGGTCGAGCAGCTCGACGTGCCGATTCGTCGCGGCAGTGTCGATGCTGGGCACGGAGAATCCTCAGGGGTTTCGGTGTGTGAACGAACGATGAGCGCGGGAGGAGGCGTATTTTGAACGCGCAGTACGCGAGTGGCTCCGATGCTTTCGATCCGCGTACAGCGGTTCGGGCGGATTCTCCCGCTCGTTGTCGGGAGAACCAAGTCGTCACGGCAACAGCCCCTCGTGGGGCGTCCAGGATTTTCCCGGTCATTATGCGACAACGACTCGAATGTCCGATTAGCACAAAGGGGTAGCCGACCGGCTACCCCATGAGGGTGTTCGTTTTCGCAGCCCGGACGGGTCTTGGCCGGCCGCATTCCCGTCGGCAACATGGATGTCGTCATCGAGGACGACGCGAGCCGCTGATCGGGGAAGCGCCACTCATGTCCTCGGCAGGTTTTCGACAGGAGGTGTGGTGCGGTGCTCGAAGCTTCCGCTGCGCGGTCGATGCGGCAACGTGAACCTGGCCGGTGGGAGCTGTGCGGACAGTGCTGGTCGATGATCTACGGCAAGCGGCTGTCCCGCGAGCTGCGGGTGTGCCCCAGCTGCGGTCACCACTTCGGAATCCCGGTGGCCGAGCGTCTGGACGCGCTGCTCGACCCCGGCTGGACACCGGTGGGGGTCGAGGTGACGGCCGAGGACCCGCTCGGTTTCACCGATCTCGTCGCCTACCCCGACCGGCTGCGGTCGGCCCGCCACCGCACCGGTCTGCAGGACGCCGCGCGGTGCGCGGTGGGAGCGGTGGAAGGGCATCCACTCGTTGTCGCGGCCGTTGACTTCGACTTCATGGGCGGCAGCCTTGGCGGTGCTCTCGGGGAGATCATCACCACCGCCGGGGAGATAGCGCTGCGACGACACACGCCCCTGCTCATCGTCTCGGCCTCCGGCGGAGCGCGAATGCAGGAGGGTCTGCTGGCGTTGATGCAGATGGCCAAGACCAGCCAGATGCTGGCGCGGCTGGACGAGGCGGGCGTGCTGAGCATCTCGCTGATCACCGATCCGACCTTCGGCGGTGTCGCGGCCTCCTTCGCGACCTCCTGCGACATCCTGCTCGCGGAACCAGGCGCCCGGCTGGGTTTCGCCGGTCCGCGGGTAATCGAGCAGACGATCGGTGAGAGCTTGCCCGAGGGCTTCCAGACAGCGGAGTTCCTCTTCGAACACGGACTGATCGACCGTGTGTGCTCGCGCCACGACCAGCGGCCGGTGCTGGGCAGGTTGCTGGCGGCCTGCGGAGGTGCTGCGGGACAGGTCGCCGACACCGACCTCGGCCCCGATGTCGTGTGCACCGACTCCGCCGAGGTCCGCGAACGAGTGGCCTGGGATGCCGTGCAGCAGGCACGGGGCATCACCCGGCCGCTGGCGCTGGACTACGCGAATCTGCTCCTCGACGGGTTCGTCGAGCTGCACGGCTCGCGACTGGCCGGTGAGTCCGGCGCACTCATCGGCGGAGTGGGACTGCTCGGTGGTGAACCGGTCATTCTGCTCGGTCACCAGCGGGGCAGCAACGCCCCCGAACTCGTCCGCCGCAACTTCGGCATGCCGCAGCCCGACGACTACCGGAAGGTGCAGCGACTGGCCAGGCTGGCCGCGAAACTGCGTATCCCGGTGGTGACGCTGATAGACACTCCCGGCGCCTACCCGGGGGTGTCGGCAGAGGAGCGCGGGCAGGCCTTCGCCATCGCCGAGACTTTGCGCGTCTTCGCCGCGCTGCCCACGCCGGTCGTCGCGGTAGTGATCGGGGAGGGCGGAAGCGGTGGCGCACTGGCTCTCGGACTGGCCGACAAGGTGCTGATCTGTGAGAACGCGGTGTACTCGGTGATCAGTCCCGAGGGGTGCGCGGCGATCCTGTGGAAGTCCGCCGCCGCGGCCGACCAAGCCGCCGAGCAGCTGCGGCTGACTGCGGGCGACGCACTGTCGCTCGGGGTCGTCGACGGCATCGTGCCGGAACCGCGCGGCGGTTCGGAGCAGGATCCGGGACGTGCCGCCGACTTCCTGGCGAACGCGCTGTCCCGGTCGCTCCGAGACGTGCACGCGGACGGATCGCGGGGCCTGGTCCAACGCCGAACCGCACGATTCCGGGGATTCGGCGCCGATCTCGTCTCCCACACATTCACCGAAACGCAGGAGTGAGCATGACCGACGGCGATTACGCACGTTTGGAAGACGAACTGGAACGTGCGCTGGACCCCGACTCCGAGGAGGCCTGGGACCGGGGGCACGTCTCCGACCCGGGAGGGCTGCTGGCCCAGGCGCGCAGTACCGCCGTGCGACTGGTCTCGGAGTCGGGTGGCTCGTTGCGTTCGATGGTCGTTCGCGCCGGTCCCGTGGCCCTCGAGTTGAACTGGGCCGATTCCGCCCCCGCCGAAGCCTCGGCTCCTGCTGACCCGGTACGGGCGACGGCCGCTCCGGACGTGCCCATCGCGGGCTCGGACCCCGAGCTCACTCACGTGTGCGCGCCGCTGGTCGGTGTCTTCTACCTCGCCCCCGGCCCGGATCAGCCGCCGTTCGTGCGGGTCGGCGACACGGTGGCGTCCGGTCAGCAGGTGGGCATCGTCGAGGCGATGAAACTCATGGTGCCGGTCGAGGCCACCACCTCCGGCATCGTCACCGAGATGCCGGTGGCCGATGCGGAATCCGTCGAGTACGGCCAGGCTCTGCTGGCCGTTCGCCCGGTGGAGCAGTCGTGATCCCGCGCGACAGGCCCTTCGACACGATCCTGGTGGCCAATCGGGGCGAGATCGCCCTGCGGGTACTGCGCAGCTGTCGCGAGCTCGGGGTCCGAGTCGTCGTCGCGCACTCCACCGCCGACGCTGACTCGGCCGCAGTACGGTACGCCGACACCACCGTGTGCATCGGCCCTCCCGCGGCGGGCAAGAGCTACCTCAACCGCGCGGCCGTGCTGGAAGCGGCCAAGCGTACTGGAGCGCAGGCGATCCACCCCGGCTACGGGTTCCTCTCCGAGCACCCCGACTTCGCCGAGGCGTGCGAGGCAGAGGGGGTGGTGTTCGTCGGCCCACCTGCCGAAGTGATGATGCGGCTCGGCGACAAGGTCGCCGCGCGATCCAGCATGGCCGAGGCCGGAGTGCCGATGCTGCCCGGCACGTTGCACCCGGTCACTTCCGAGCAGCAGGCGGCCGAGGCCGCCGCCGAGATCGGCTACCCGGTGATCGTCAAGGCCGCAGCGGGCGGTGGGGGGCGGGGGATGCACGTCGTGCACGACCCTGACGAGTTCTCCGAGGCGTACCGGCGCACCACCGCCACGGCCCGCACGTTGTTCGGCGACGGGCGGGTTTACGTGGAGCGTTATCTGGCCTCGGCGCGTCACGTCGAGGTGCAGCTTCTCTGCGACACCCACGGCAACGCGGTGCATCTCGGCGACCGGGACTGCTCGGTGCAGCGTCGACACCAGAAGCTCGTCGAGGAGGCTCCGGCACCGGGACTTCCCGACGAGGTCCGCGACCGGATGGGCGATGACGTGGTGCGAGCGGCGCTGGTCACTGGCTACGTCGGGGCCGGCACCTTCGAGTTCCTGGTGGACGACGAGTTCAACCACTACTTCATGGAGGTCAACTGCCGTATCCAGGTCGAGCACCCCGTTACCGAGATGGTCACCGGCATCGACCTGGTCGCCGAGCAGCTGCACGTCGCGGCGGGTGCCGCGCTGCCCTTCGGGCAGGACGACGTGCGCATGACCGGCACCGCCGTGGAGTGCCGAGTCAACGCCGAGGACCCCGACAGCGATTTCCGCCCGGCCGCGGGTCTGCTCAGCGAGTTCACCCCGCCCGGTGGCGCGTTCGTGCGGGTCGACACGCACTGCCGCCCGCACTACCGCATCCCCGCCGAGTACGACTCGCTGTTGGCCAAGGTCGCGGCGTGGGCACCTGACCGGGCGGGGGCGCTCGCCCGGATGCACCGGGCGCTCGGTGAGTTCGACATCGCGGGGACCGGCGTGCACACCACCACGCGCTTCCTCCGGAACCTCATCGGCCAGCCGGTGTTCGCTCGGGCCGAGCACGACACC
The DNA here is from genome assembly GCF_014137975.1 of Halosaccharopolyspora lacisalsi. Classification (GTDB taxonomy): domain Bacteria; phylum Actinomycetota; class Actinomycetes; order Mycobacteriales; family Pseudonocardiaceae; genus Halosaccharopolyspora; species Halosaccharopolyspora lacisalsi. The sequence goes on from NZ_JACGWZ010000005.1 coordinate 170,626, forward strand.
GGTCTCGTCACCGCAATCCTGTCGGAAAGGACCCAACGATCATGATCGTGCTGAGCGAGCACGAAACCGGCACCACGGCGTTCGACGAGCTGCACGAACGGCTGTCGTTCGACCGCACCGTGGACCGCACGCTGTTGCATCGCGCCGCGCTGTCCGAGGTCTTCGTGACCGACTCGTGCCGTACGGGGGATTCCACCTACGCCGTCGCGGCCCAACTGCCCGCCTCCCACGCCTTCTACACCAGTCTGCTCATCTCCCCGCGCACCGTGGACCCGCTGCTGCTGGAGTGCTGTCGCCAAGCCGAGACGCTGTGCACGCATGAGTACTTCGGCGTGGACCGGTGCACCAAGTTCGTGCTGCGGGAATGGTCGCTGGAGGTGGACCCGGACGTGATCAGCGGGCTCGGCACACCGGCGGAGCTGATCGTCGAGGTCGAGCCGCACTCGGCGCGGTACCGGGACGGTCGCCTGCTCGGCACGGACTACGAGATGCGAATGCGGGTCGAGTCGGGAACGGTCGGCCTGGTCCGGATGGCGGTGAACTACCTACCCCCCGAACCCTACGCGGTGATGCGCAGGAGAGGCAGGCCCGGACCACCACCGTCGTCCGACGAGTTCGCCGCCGGCACCGCTGCCCAGCTCGTCCCCCCGTACTGGGTCGGCCGCACCAACCCCGCCGACGTGCTGCTCTGCGAGCCGGTCGTGACGGTCGATTCGGTCACCGCCGGTGTGCGGGTGCCGGTGGACAACGCGAGCATGTTCGACCACGCTCAGGACCACCTGCCGGGGATGATCCTGATGGAGGCCGCCAGGCAGGTCGTGGCCTTCACCATGCACGAGCACCACGGCATCTCGCCGGCGCGTGGTGTGGTGGCCGGGATGGACGCGCGGTTCTTCCGCTATGCCGAGCTGGACGCGCCCCTGTCGGTTGTCGCCAAGACGGGTGACCGCGGCGGCTGTGCCGTTTCCTTCCTGCAGAACGGTGACGAGGTAGCCGCTGTCGACACCACTCCGACCGTGTTGCCACAGCGTTCCTTTCGAACGGGGCAGGTGTGGTGACCCCGGCGGCCGTGGTGTGCGGCATCGGTGGTCACGTGCCCGAGCGGGTCGTGACCAACGACGAGCTCAGCTCGATGCTCGACACCTCCGACGAGTGGATCCGGACCCGCACCGGCATCCGCACCCGGCACGTCGTAGAACCGGGCGGGTCGACCGGTGACCTGGCGGTGCGGGCTTCGGAGGCGGCGTTGCGCTCCTGCGGCAGGCGGGCCGTCGACGCGGTGGTGCTGGCCACCAGCACCCCGGACCGGCCGTGTCCGGCCACAGCCCCGGAGGTGGCCAGCAGGCTGGGGTTGAACGCGGCGGTCGCCTTCGACGTGGCCGCGGTGTGCGCAGGGTTCGTCTACGCGCTGGCCACCACATCCTCGATGATCACCAGCGGCATCGTGGACAGCGCACTGGTCGTCGGTGCGGACACCTTCTCGACGATCCTCGCACCGACAGACCGCACCACGCGGGCGATCTTCGGTGATGGGGCGGGCGCGTTGGTGCTGCGCAAGGGCCAACGGGAGGAGCGCGGGGTTCTCGGGGAGTTCGACCTCGGCAGTGACGGAACCGGGGTGGACCTGATCACCGTGCCCGCCGGGGGTTCCCGGCAGCGCTCCACCGGGTCGGCTCCCGATGAGACCGAGACCTACTTCACGATGCAGGGCAAGCCCGTCTTCGTCGAGGCGGTCAAGCGGATGTCGGGGTCGGTCACGGCTGTGGCGGCCCGGCAGGGCTGGGGCGTCGCGGACGTCGACCAGTTCGCGGTGCACCAGGCCAACGCCCGCATCCTCGCGGCGATGGCCGAGAACCTGGGCGTTCCCGTCGAGCGGTTCGCACGCAACATCGAGCGCGTCGGCAACACCGTCGCCGCCTCGATCCCACTGGCGCTGCGTGACGCCGTGGACGGCGGATCGCTGTCGGCCGGGGACCGGGTGGTGCTCAGCGGATTCGGCGGTGGACTCGCCTGGGGTTCGGTCGGCCTGGTCTGGCCCGACCTGACACCGGCGGAATCGGAAGAGAATCGAGCGGAAGGAATCCCACGATGAGTACCTTGCACGACCGAGTGATGACCGTGATGTCGGACAAGTTCAGCATTCCACAGGACAAGATCGAACCGGACCTCACCATGGAGGACTTGTCGTTCGACTCGCTGATCCTCATCGAATTCGGGCTCGTGCTGAGCAAGGAGTTCGACGTCGACATCGCCGACGACGAGATCAGCACCGAGTTCACGGTCTCCGACGTGGTCGATCTGGTGACGCGCAAGGGAGCGCGGCCTTGAACGGGCACGGCCGCTCGGAACGGGTCGTCGTCACCGGTCTCGGCCTCACCACCCCAGCTGGTCTGGGAGTCAGTCGGAACTGGGAGCGCATCACCGCCGGAGACTCGTGCGCCGCTGCCGACCCCGATCTCGAGGGCATTCGCTCGCAACTGAGCTGTCGGATCGACGGCTTCGACGCCACCGAACTGCTCGGCGGGTTCGCTGCTTGGCGGCTGGACCGGTTCGTCCAGATCGCGATCGTCTCCACCAGGGAGGCTCTGGCCGACGCAGGTTGGGACCCGGAGAGCTGGGACGGCTCCAGGGTTGGCGTCGTGCTCGGTAACTCGCTCGGCGGGGCGGCCACGATGGCCCGCCAGACCGACGCGTTCGCGGCGGAGGGGCCATCCGGGGTGTCGCCGATGACGATCCCCATGCACATGGTCAACATGCTCGCCGGATACGTGGCGATCGACTGCCATGCCGGAGGCCCGAATCTGGTCACCGCCACCGCGTGCGCTTCGGGCACGACCGCCGTGGGCACGGCCAGGGACCTGTTGCGTTCCGGCGCGTGCGACGTCGTCGTCGCGGGCGCCTCGGAGGCGGCGCTGACCCGGTTCATGGTCTCCGGGCTGAGCAGGATGGGCGCGCTGTCCCAGGGCAACGACGAACCCGAGCGGGCATCCCGACCGTTTGACTCCGCCAGGGACGGTTTCGTGCCCGCCGAGGGCGCGGGAGTGCTGGTCCTGGAACGGGAGCGGGACGCACGCGCGCGGGGAGCGCACTCGCGCGCGGTGGTGGCTGGTTACGGCGCATCCTGCGACGCTCGCCACATCACCGCCCCCGATCCGCAGGCACGGGGCATTCGCCAGGCGGTCCGCGCTGCTCTGGCCGACGCGGGAACCGCGGCTTCGGAGATCGAGCACGTCAACGCCCACGGAACCTCGACGCCGTTGAACGACGTCACCGAGGGCAAGGCCCTGATGTCGTTGTTTCCGCACGGACCATTGGTGAACTCCACGAAGGGTGTCATCGGTCATCCGCTCGCCGCAGCAGGGGCGATCGAGGCCGCCTATGCGGTACTGGCGATCGAACACGACTCCGTACCGCCCACCGCCAACACCACCGACGTGGATCCTGAACTCGACATCAACCTCGTGACGCGGCGTGCCGCCGAAGGGCCGGTGAGTACCGCGGTCAGTACCTCCCTGGGCTTCGGCGGGCACAACGCGGCGCTCGTGCTCACCACACCTTGATCATGATCCGGTGGCAGCGTCAACGATGCCGTCGTCACCGGTTCCCGCCCGGCCGAGCGGTAGCGGACCTCGGCCTGGCGGGGTTGGTTCCACCTCCCCACACAGATTGTGAGACGGCCTTGTCCAGTCGCCAGTTCAACCAGCTCGAACTCGTCTGCGTCAACATCGACGGCGTCCTGCTGCCGGACACTTTCAGCCCTGTCATGCACCGCTTCCTGACCAAGCACGGTGCCGCCTACACCGGTGAGCTCGAGCGTCTGATCTTCTCCCAGCCGCGCATCGTCGGCGGCGCCAACATGGCTTCGGCCGCCCGTCTGCCCTGGAGCCCGGACCGCACGATCGCTGCCTACTTCGAGGAGCGCGACGCCTACCTGGCCGAGCATCCGCTCGCCCTCGCCGACGGTGCGGGCGAGTTACTGGAGCGGCTGGTCGAAACCGGCGCGGAGGTCATCTGCTACGGCGGTCTCGGCAGGGAGCCCTTCGACGAGTTCCTCGCGCCCCACAAGCACCTCTTCTCCGAACCCGGCTACATCACCACCAACGACATCCGCCCCGGGATCAAGGAAATCACCACGGAGCACTTTGGTCGCCGTTACGACCAGGTGCTGTTCATCGACGACGTGAACCGCTTCGCCGAGTTCGCCAAGGATCTCGATGTTGCTTTCGTCGGCGTTCCCAGCGACTTCGAGCACAGCTTTCAGCGCACTCAGATGACGGAGACAGGTGTCAAACACATCGTCCGCTCGCTGCACGAGATCGACCACGAGTTGCTCACTCTCGTGGACAAGGAAGCCGCTTCGGGTACGAGCTGGTCGGTGGAGTCGTGACCGGCCCGGTGCGAGGTGTGCTGCTCGATTTCGACGGGGTCATCAGCGGCAACGCCACCGGACTGCTGTTCGGTGCCACGCACGCGTTCATCGACAGGCGCGCACCGATGCCCGAGGAGTGCCTGCTGCCGCTTTTCAAACAGATCACCGCGTTTCCCATGCGTGAGGCACTCACCATGATGTTGTCCGGTATCGGAATGGGGGACGAGTTCCCAGCGTTGGCTGCCGAACTCGGCGGGCTCCGGGAGTTCGGTGGTCGGTCCCCGGAGCTGTCCGAGGGTTTCACGGAGTTCCTCGGTGGTTGCGCGGAACGGGAGATCCCAGTGCTGGTGTGCTCCACGATGGACCGCGATACCGTTCGGCGCGCACTGCTGGACCCGTACTTCACCGCCGACGACTTCTTACCGCTGCGGAGCCGATCGAAAGCCGCACCCGCCACCTACGTCGACGCGCTCGCCGAGGTGGGGGTCGATGAGGTGGAGGGCTGGACGTTGGTGGACGATTCACCGTTCGCCCTGCGCGCGGCCAAGCTCGCCGGCCTGCGCACGGTAATGGTGACCAACGAGGTGTTCACCGAGGAAGACGCCCGCCCACATCGGAGGTTCGTCGACGAGTGCGCAGGTTCACTGCCCGAGGTGGCAGCGTTGCTGGGCATCGCGGATGGTGGGCCCCACGAGTAACTCGGTCCTCATCACCGGGGCCGTCGGGCTCGCGGCGGGGTGCCCGGACTCTCGTGGCGAGTCCGGGCACCCCTCGCCGAACCGGCTGTTCAGCCTGGGAAGGCCTTGAACTCCAGCGCATTTCCCGCGGGGCGCGGAAGAACATCGTCCAGAACTCGTTGGGCTGGCCGGCGAAGCGCAGGTACGGTTCCACCACGAACGAGACGTCGGCGCTCCGCACCCGCTCGGCGAGGTGGTGGAACTCCTCGACGTCGAGCACCAGTCCGAAGTGCGGTACCGGTACGTCGCGGCCGTCGACGATGTCGCGGTGGTCGGTGCCGAGGCCGGATGCCAGGTGGGCCACGAAGTTGTGTCCGTCCGCGTCCCAGTCGACGGAGACGTCGGTGGTCCGTCCGGCTTCGAAGCCGAGCACTCCCGCGTAGAACGACCGGGCTGCTTCGAGATCGTCGACCGGGACCGCGAGATGGAACCGGTGGGGATTGGCGGGCATAGCTCCTCCTCGGATCGGCGCTCTTCCTCGGGGACGGTTTCCCGGTCAGGGTCGCGGTTCGGTCGGGGTGGGGCTGCTCCTGCGGCGCAGTGTCGTGACGGCGACACCGATGGTGGTCAACGCGCTCGCCCCGATCTCCAGCAGGTTCATGCGCTCGTGCAGGACGACGGCGGCCGACGAGATCCCGAAGACGGGTACCAGCAGCGAGTACGGTGCGACGACGGCGGCGTCGTACTGACGCAGCAGGTATCCCCATGCGTCGAATCCGAACAACGTGGAGATCCAGGCGGCGTAGAGGCTGGTGCTTTGGCCGGTCACGCCGATGCTCGTCAGCGCGGCCAGATCCCGGTCCACTCCTTCGGTGAGCGCGGAGGGGACGAGCAGCGGGATCGGGGGACGGCGCTGACCCACACCATGAAGCGGAACAGGTCCGGCGGTTGGACCTTGCGCGAGGCGATGTTGGGCAGTCCCCAGAACGCGGCGGTCAGGATGACGGGTCCGAACGCCAGGAACGGGCTGGAGGTGCCGTAGTCGATCGCGATCGCGGCGACGCCGATCGCGGCGATCAGCAGGCCGATGACCTTGGTGGGGCCGGGGCGCTCCCGCAGCAGCACCGCGGCGAAGACCACTGTGAACAGCGCCTGGCTCTGCACGACCAGCGAGGTCAGCCCGGCCGGCATCCCCGCGTACGTGCCCGGGAACATCAAGCCGAACATGCAGCGACCCAGCAGCACACCCACGGCGAAGACCCAGTGCCACCGCGTCAGGGGACCACCGATGAAGCAGATCGCGGGTATCGCGCAGAGCACGAAGCGGAACGCCGAGAAGGGGGGAGGGAACTCGGTGAGTCCCACGTCGATGACCACGAAGTCGATTCCCCACAGCGCCGCGACGGCGATGGCGAGCATGATGTGGAATGGTTTCATGTGGCGGCTCCACGGTGTCCCGTCCGATCGTTGTGGGCGGCGCGCTCCCCCAGCTGTGAGCGACCGCTTCGGAGCCGGTGTTGACCGCGAACAGGAGACTCCGGTGACCGGGTGGGTGTTCCGCAGTCGTCCGGACTCGACGGCCTCGAGCAACGTGCGTGCGCTGTACGTTGTGCCCGGTGAACTCGCTCAGCGGACGATCTCGCTGTACGGTGCGCACCCCCAGGAAGAACACAGCGCCACGAAGTCGGCGTGATCGGCCCTCGGTGGTCCATGTGGAGCAGGCCGAGAACGACGTCCACCGCGCTGAGTCCGGTTCCGAGCACCACAGCACCACGCCGTCGAACCGGTCGACCTCGTTCGGGGAGCGCGTCAGCACGTCGTGGACGGAGACGGCCAGGTCGACGATCGGTTCGCGCCGCACTCGAACTTGCCAGCCACGCTCCCGCGCCGGGGTCAGACAGTTGTGGAAGTGGTCGACCGGGTACTCGCCGAAGATGTTTTCGGGGGACGAAGGACTCCACCGGAGTGGTGGCGTAGGGGCCCGGTGACCCTCACCGTGGCCCCGGAGCCAGCGTAGAAAATGGTCGCGCTCACCGGAACGGACGGACATGTATCCGGTCTGGTGGTTGACCAGTACGCAGTCGAGATCCGGTCGATAAGCTCGGCCGGTGGCCAGAGCGGACGGCTCGTAGATCACGACCTCGGGCGGTGGGACCGCGTCGCCGAGGTTCCGCAGCAGGCTGACAGCGGCGGCGCCCCACCGATCATCGCAATGCGCACTCGAGCCTCCTCGCCGAGGTTCGAAGGTGTCGCGTGATTGTGATCGTGGCCATGGACGATCCCCTCAGAACTGTTCCGTGTCCTTCAGCACGCACAACTGCTCACGCAACGCCTTGGCCACCGCCGTGGTCCTGTTCGGAGCGTTGAGCTTGGCCAGTACGTTGGCCACGAGTCGCTTGGCCCCGTGCTCCGATATGGACAACCTGTTGGCGATCTGCTTGTTGCTCATACCGTCCACGAGGAGGTGCAGCGCGGCGTTCTCCCGCTGTGTGAGGTGTACCGGAGCGGACTGCTTCTGGTTCGGGCTCCGTGTCCGCACGTCCGTCAGCAGAGCCCGGGTCAGATTGGCCGGTATCGGGATTTCCCCGCACCTGATTCGGGTGATCGCACTGTGCAGCGTCTCGACCGTGAAACCCTGCAGGGAAAGAAATCCGTCATTGTAGCTCTCGAATGCGTGGGCGATGTGTTCCACGTTCGGGGTGTCGACCAGGGACAGCACCTTGGGCGGTTTGCTCCGGTACGGGGGTGCCGGGTTTCCCGTCGTGGACATCACCTCGTCCAGTGATACGATGATCAGCCCGGTGGGCTGCTCGGAGTTGTCGCGCATCGCTGCATCGGCCGTGTCGTAGCAGCGTACGCGTTTGACGTAGGAGAGTTGTTTGGCGATCTGCTCCACACCGTAGCGTTTGATCTCATTCCCGATCCCCACAGTGATCTCTAAAGTGTCGCCGGTGATGCTGCGATCTTCGTGCATTGTGTTGGCTTACCCCATGTCTGCCCGACGATACATGAAAATTTCCCCTCGTCGGCAACTTACCGCTCCGCATCGCTATCTTGATCCGCCGTTTGATGTAAGTGTTCAGGTGTGGTGCGTCACAGCTTCGATTCCTCTTGGCGTGCAAGAATCTTGTCGGGCCGAGCCGCGTTGTCGCGAATCCCCGCGAGGAGGATTGAAATGAGGATCTTCGCTCCCGGGGAAAGCAGCTGCCGGATTAGCCGGAATAGGACGGTTTTGCCTGTTCGCTCCTGGACGGACGAGAGATCAACAATACCAGCAGCGACAGGATGACCAGCCCCGCACCGATGCCGGTCGTGCCGCGGGGACCGGCGAACTCGACGACGACACCGCCGATGAGCGAGCCGATCGCGATCGCCCCGTTGAAAGCGGCCACCGACAGCGACGAGGCGGCGTCGGTCTCGTCCGGTGCGAGCCGCAGGACCCAGGTCTGGATCCCCACAGGCATCATCGCGTACGAAGCCCCCCACAGTACGAGCAGCACTGTGACCACGACCTGTGAGTCGCCGATCACGTACATCAGCGCCAGCGACGCCGACAGCACGATCAGTGCACCGGTGAGGGTGCCGCGCAGGGAGCGGGAGAGGAAGTAACCGGCGGCGAAGTTACCGACGACCCCGGCGACGCCGAACACCAACAGCAGCGCACTGATGACGCTGCTGTCCACGTGGGCGGTGCGCTCCAAGTACGGGGTGACGTAGGTGAACGCCAGGTAGTGGCCGATCATCGCCAGGCAGGAGACCGTCACCGCGATCGTGAGCTGACCGCGCCGGAACAGGCCGAGCAGTGCTCGCACCGTTGCGGACCCGGCAGCAGGCATCGCGGGCAGCAGTGCCGCCAGCGCCAGCAGGGTTACCAGGCCCAACCCGCCGACGGCGAGGAAGGCGACCTGCCAGCCGAACAGTTGGCCCAACAGCGTTCCGCCCGGCATACCGAGGATCGAGGCGATCGACACGCCGCTGAACACGATCGTGGTGGCTCGCACGCCGTGATGAGCATGCACCAGCCGGATGGCGATCGGCGCGGCTATCGACCAGAACACGCCGTGCACGACGGCGACCATCAGCCGGGCAAGCAGCAGCACCACGTAACTCGGCGAGGCTGCTGCCAGCACGTTTCCCAGAACGAACAGGGCCAACAACCCGATCATCAACCAGCGCCGGTCCAAGCGTCCGGTGAGGGTCGTGAAGGGGGCAGCGGTGAGTGTGGCGAAAGCCGCGTACCCGGTGACCAGGAATCCGGCCACACCGACCGACACCCCGACCCCGTTACCGATGAGCGGCAACAGCCCGACCGGTAGCGTTTCCGTGGTGACGAGGGAGAAGGTGCCCAGTCCGATCGCGATCACGGCCAGCCACGCCCTCATCGGCGTGGTCGCGACTCCGGGCAGATTCGCCTCGTTGTCGACCGCCGGTCCCGGCGACGTCGATGATTTCGAGAGCTCCACAGTGTCTCCTTTGCTGTGCGGCGGCAGTGCTCGGTTCAGCCCGAGTGAGAGCCGGATTCGTGCTCGGTCAGTACGTCGTGAGCCACGAACAGGGCGTTGAGCGCGCGGGGCATACCCGCGAACGGGATGAGCTGGACGAAGGTCTCCACGACCTCCTCCGCGGTTACTCCGACGTTGAGCGCCGCCGAGACGTGGACGCGCAGTTGCGGCTCGCATCCGCCGAGGCTGGCCAGTGAGGCGATGCTGGCCAGTTCACGGTCTCGCAGGGACAGGTCGTCGCCCTGGTAGAGCTCGCCGAACACGGCGCTGACGACGTGTTCCGCGGCCTTCGGCGAGACCGCCCTGATCGAATCCAGCATCTCGGCGCTGGTCGTGCCGCCGACGGTGGTCAGGGTGTCGATACCGAGCTGGTAGTGGTCGTTCGTGGTGGAGGTCATGGTTGCTCAGCTCCCGGTCTCGGACTTCTCGCGTCCGGCGGAGGTGAAGTTCATGTCGGCGTAGCGCGGCCCGGCGACCTGAGCCGCGATCGACTCCAACGAGTCGAGCTCGGTGGTGGAGAGCTCCAGTCGCGGCGCCGCGAGGTTCTCGTCCAGTCGGCTCCTGCGACGGGTCCCGGGAATCGGCACGACGGCCAGCTCGTGCACACGGCTGCGGGCGTGCACCCAGGCCAGCGCGACCTGAGCGGCGCTCACACCGTGCCGCGCTGCGACAGTGTTCAGCGGTTCGAGCAGCGCGGCGTTGTGCCGGGCGTTGTCACCGACGAACTGTGGGTGCCCACGACGACCGTCGTCCTCGGTCAGCTGCTCGGCCGAGGCGAACGCCCCGGCCAGGAAACCCCGGCCGAGCGGGGAGTACGGCACGAACCCGACGCCGAGCTCGACCGCGGCGGGCACGATGGTGCGCTCGACGTCGCGGTTGAACACCGACCACTCGCTCTGGACCGCCGAGATCGGGTGCACCGCGTCGGCGGCCCTGAGCTCGTCGCCGGTCACCTCGGACAGTCCCAGGTAGCGGACCTTGCCCTCCGAAACCAGTTCCGCCATCGCACCGACGGTCTCCTCGATCGACACGCTCGGATCGCGTCGGTGCATGTAGTACAGGTCGATGGTGTCGACGTCGAGCCGGCGCAGGCTGGCCTCGGCAGCCCGGCGGACGTACTCGCGGTCACCGCGCATCGAGCGTGCCGACGGGTTCTCCGGTGCGCGCACGATGCCGAACTTGGTGGCGATCACCACCTCGTCCCGGTGTGCGCGGAAGAACGGCGCGAGGAACTCCTCGTTCGCGCCGTGTCCGTACATGTCGGCGGTGTCGAACATGGTCACGCCGTTGTCGAGCGCGTGTTCCAGGGTGTTGCGGGCCTCGGCCTGATCGGTGGGCCCGTAGAACTCGCTCATTCCCATGCAGCCGAGCCCCTGCGGTCCCGCGGTCAGCCCGCTGCTGCCGAGCTCGATCTCCCGGTGCCTGCTGATCATGTGTTCCCCTTCGCGAGATTGGATGACAGCGATGAGCTGTTGGCAACGAGTCTGGCCACGGGGTTCGGCGGCGGGGAGGCCGTACTTCCCCCCGGTGTGCCATGCCTGGGTGCCGTACACCCAGGCACGACGCTTGGCAGCTGCGCAGCGGGCTTGAGATGCTTTCCGCATGAGTGGCAGGACCGAGCTGGGGGATTACCTGCGGGCGTGCCGGGCCGAGCGCAAGCCGGCCGACGTCGGGCTGCCGCACGGCGGCGGCGTGCGGCGCACGCCCGGTTTGCGGCGGGAGGAACTCGCCTCCGTCGCCGGGATCAGCATGGACTACTACACCCGGCTCGAACAGGGGCGCGAACGCAGCCCGAGCAACGGGGTGCTGGACTCGCTGGCGCGGACGCTGCGGCTGGACGGTGCCGAGCGCGACCACCTGTTCAACCTCGCGCGGCACGCGCGGGGTCCCGAGATCTCACGCGCCTCCGAGGAGAATCCCGTTCGGTCGACGGTGCGCCAGCTGCTGGACTCGGTCGGGAACTCACCGGCCTACGTCCTCAGCCACAGCAATGACCTGCTGGCCGCCAACCCGTCGGGGTGGCTGTTGCTCAAGGGCATCGACCAGTGGCCCCCCGAGCGGCGCAATTCGATTCGCTACCTGTTCCTGCACCCCGTGGCGCGCACGCTGTTCGTGCGGTGGCACGACGTGGCCGTCAACTCCGTGGCCCAGTTGCGCGCGGTGTTCGGGGACAACCCGCGATCCTCGCAGCTGACCGCGCTGGTGGACGAGCTCTCGTCGAAGAGCGAGGACTTCGACGACATCTGGCGCCGGAACGAGGTCAGGCCGCGTTCGAGTGGGGGGAAGTGCTTCGACCACCCGGACGTCGGGCGCATGGACCTGAACTACGAGGTGCTGACCGTTTCCGGTGGTGTCGATCAGCGGCTGGTGGTCTACCAGGCCACTCCAGGAACACCCGACTACGACGCGATGGCGCTGTTGAACCTGGTCGCCGGGGACTCCGAGGATCAGCGCGCGGGCAGCAGGCCGTCGTACTGAACCGACCCTGCCGGCTTGTTCACCCGTGTCGGGCGGGAGTGAGAAGGACCAGCCCTCGGCCTGCAGCTGCGGGATGACGCGGGAGACCGCGTTCACCGTCTGCGTGCGGTCGCCGCCACAGTCGTGCGGAGTACGACGTCCCCCCGGCGAAATGCCGTCGCGCAGCCGCTGTACCAGCACGTCCGTACCGGGGTTGTTCCAGTCGGCGACCGAGAGGCGCCAGCCGAGCGGCTGCATGTCGAGTGCTGCCGCCACCTCCGGCGTCCGTCCCCAGCTCCGTTGGGGCTCGGAAGTACGGGATGCGCGCCCCGGCGCTGCCGCGTGGATCGCCGCGTTGGTCTCTCGGAGGTTCGCTCTGATCTCGCTCGGCGACCAGGTGCGCATGTTCCCGTGGCGCGTCGTGTGGTCGCACAGCGCGGGTCCCTCCGCCACGACCCACCGACGAGCTCCGGGTGCTCTTTCACGTGCTCTCCCCACAGGCGGAAGACGGCCTTGACCTGGTGGGGACGGAGCACGTCGAGCAGGTGCGGGGTGTTGCGCGGGTCGGGTCCGTCGTCGAAGGCAAGGGCCACCGTGCGACCGCTTCGGCCGGTGGAGTCGACACCAACGGCAACGACCGCTGGCCGGATCGGCTGGTGGCCCGCGTGCAGGGTCACCCGGCCACCTCCGATCTCGCGGTGCTCAACCAGGCCGCGGGTGGCAACCGCGTTCTCCACGACGGTCTGGGCTCCAACGCGCTGGCCAGGCTGGACCGTGCCGTGTTCGCCCAGAGCGGGTGTCGTGGCTCGTCGTGTTCGAAGGCGTCAACGACATCGGCACCGCCGAAGCCACCGAGGTGGCGCAGAAGCAGGGGGCCGAAGACCTCGTCTTCGCCTACGAACAGATGATCAGCAGGGCCCATGACCAGGGAATCCGCGTCTACGGAGGGACCCCGCCCCTTCGGCGGCCACGCCTCCTACGACGAGCCCGGCGGCCACCGCGAGGCGGCCCGCCGGCGCGTCAACGAGTGGGTCCGTACCAGTCACCGCTTCGCCGCGGTCCTCGACCTCGACGAGGTCGTCCGGGACCCGCGAAACCCGAGCGCCCTGCTGCCCGCCTACGACGACGGCGATCACCTGCACCTCGACCCGGCCCGGATACCAGGCCCTGGCCGACGCCGTCCCGAAGGGCCTTTTCGCCCAGCACCCGACCCCGCCCCGGTTCGGCCTCGACTGAGCGCTGTCGACGTCCTTCCCGCACCGACCGAGCGGGAAAGACCGGCGCCGCACTCCCTCGCGGCACCGAGCGGTGTTCGAGCCGGTGTGGGACAACACTCCCGGCCGCGGTGCGCGACCTTCGGTACAGTGGCAGTGAGCGCCATTAAGTCGCTCGAAGACGAGCGGGCTCACCCGCCGGTGTGTTTTGCTGGGCATGCTGCCGTTCATGCGGCTGTGCATGCTGTTGCGTGTGCTGCGGCATGAGCGGTGTGCGGTGTGCCGCTGCGGGGGTCGCGGAAGTGTCGAGGGGAGACCGAGCGATGAGCGAGGTGGCGGCGACGCGGTGCTCGACCAGTCGTCCGTGGGGAGCGTCCGCGCGAGACGAGGACGGCGGCCGATGAGGGAGCGACGCCGACCCCCGCGGGAGCTCGGTGTTCGGGTCCGGGAGGTCCTGCTCGAAGCGGCCCGGCGAATCCGGCGGACCGCGCCGTTGCCGTCGGCCCCCCTGCCCGGCGAAGCCGTCCGGTCACCGCGTCACGGTGACGGCAGGCCCCCTGACGGAGTGGCAGTGTAGACACCGGCAGTGCTCGTTGCGGCCGCACGGGCCGCGTCGGGGCCGCTCCGTCGGCGCCGACCCCGGTCGGTCTTCGCGACCACACCCGCCGGTGTGGGCGGATGACCGATCTCGAAGTACCGATTTTCCTTCGTCCGTGACCACCGGCGCCGCATCGGGCCGCGCCGGCGGTCGATTTCGACCCGCTGCTGCGAGGTACGCTTCATGACCGATACCGCGAGAACCACGACCGCGGACCCCGAGGCCCCACCACCGAGAGCCGCCGTGCTGATCGGTGTGCTGGTCGTCTCGGCCTTCGTGATGATCCTCAACGAGACGATCCTGAGCGTCGCACTCCGTGACCTTACCGTCGAGCTCAACGTCTCGACCACGACCGTGCAGTGGCTGACCAGCGGATTCCTGCTGACGATGGCCGTGGTCATCCCGATCACCGGCTTCCTGCTCGAACGGTTCACCCCACGCCGGATCTTTCTGGTCTCGTTGACGCTGTTCAGCGGGGGGACGCTGCTCTGCGGGCTCGCTCCGAGCTTCGCGGTGCTGCTGGTCGGCCGTGTCGTGCAGGCCTGCGGCACCGCGGTGATGCTGCCGCTGCTGATGACCTCGGTGATGCGCCTCGTCTCCCCCGAGAAGCGCGGCGCGACGATGGGCACGATCACCATCGTGATCGCCGTCGCTCCCGCCGTGGGACCGACGATCGGCGGCGCTGTGCTGGGGTTCCTGGGGTGGCGCTGGATGTTCTGGATCGTGCTGCCGCTCGCGCTGATCGCCCTGCTCATCGGGGCGGGCTGGATGAGGCTGGACAGCGCGACGCGGGCGGTGCCGCTGGACCTGATCTCGGTGCTGCTGTCCGCGATCGGTTTCGGTGGTGTCCTCTACGGTCTGTCCACTCTCGGGGAGTCCGGCGGTGGAGAGCACCTGGTGGCGCCGTGGATCCCGATCGTGGTCGGGCTCGTCGCCCTCGGACTGTTCATCCGACGCCAGGTTCGCCTGCAGCGCCACGACCGCGCCCTGCTCGACCTGCGCCCCTTCACCAACCGCACCTTCGTCGTCGCCCTGATCCTGACCGTCCTGCTGTTCATGTGTCTGCTGGGGGCCGCGTCGATCCTGCTGCCGCTCTACCTGCAGACCGTCCTGAACACCAGCACGTTCGTCAGCGGACTGGCCGTGCTGCCCGGTGGGCTGGTGCTCGGGCTGCTCGGACGGCCCGTCGGGGCGCTGTTCGACCGCTTCGGTGCCCGTCCGCTGGTGATCCCCGGGGCACTGGCGATGGGGGTGTCGCTGTTGCTGTTCGCGACCCTCGGGCAGAATTCGTCGCTGGTCGCGGTCATCGCCATCCACGTCCTGCTCATGGCCGGGCTCGGGCTGATGATGACCCCGTTGATGACCGAGTCCCTCGGCGCGCTGCCCGATCACCTCTACTCCCACGGCAGTGCGATCCTGTCCACTCTCCAGCAGGTCGCCGGCGCGTTCGGCACCGCCGTGTTCATCACCGTCGCTTCGCTGGGCAGCACCGACCCCGCGGGCACTCCCGATGCCACGGGTCTGCGCACCGCCTTCATCGTCGCCGGGGGGATCGGCGTACTCGCGTTCGTCGTTTCGCTGTTCGTCCGTTCGAAGTCCGCCCGGCCGGCTTCACAGCGGTGAGGATCACCGCGTTCGGGGGTCGTTGACCCCGGCGGGACCTTCCGGTGCGGCTTCGGTTGGCGAAGCCGCACCGGGGCGCCCTGAGATTCCGAGCAGCGTGAATAGCTGAGGCCGTATCCCCGCGGATACAGCGGCTTCCGGCCGTCACCGCCGTTGATCGGTTGCTGTTCGAAGGAGCGCATCCAGGTCACCGGCAGCTTGCCGGTGGGGTCGTGCTCGCCGAACAGCACGTCGGTCACACCGCCGCCCTGCGTACCCGGTATCCAGGAGGCCAGCAGCGCGTTCCAGTCGTCCACCCGGTCGGCGACGTCCATGGGGCGTCCGGAGACGAGGACGACGATCACCGGCACGCCGGCGGAGCGCAGTCGCTCGATCGTGTCCAGATCCCGCTGGCTGATCTCGAGGTCCCCGGGGCGGTCACCCCGGTACTCGGCGTAGGGCTTCTCGCCGACGACGGCGACCGCCGCGTCGTAACTGCCGTCGATGCCGTTCCCGCGGCGGTCGTAGGTCACCGGCGACTCGGAAGCCCGCCGGATCCCCTCGAGGATCGTCGTCCCCTCGGTGATGGCGCCGCCGGACCCCTGCCACGAGATCGTCCACCCACCGCTCTGGTTGCCGATGTCGTCGGCGTTGGACCCGGCCACGAAGAGCTTCTCGCCGTCGTCGGGGGACAGCGGCAGTACGCCGTCGTTCTCGAGCAGCACCTGCGACTGGCGCACCGCCTGCCGGGCGAGCTCGCGGTGCTCGGGACTGCCCACGGTGAACAGCAGGTCCCGCTGGGCGAAGGGACGCTCGAACAGGCCGAGCTCGAACTTCTTGGTCGGGATCCGCCGGGTGGCGTCGTCGATGCGCCGCATCGGCACGCGGCCGGCCTCGACCTCCGCGCGCAGGGAGCGCAGGAACTTCTCGTGGCCCCGCGAGAGCATGATCATGTCGATCCCGGCGTTGACCGAGGCGCGCACCTCGGCGGAGGTGAAGGTCTCGTCGTCACCGTCGATCTGGTGGATCGCGTCGTAGTCGGAGATCACGATGCCGTCGAAGCCCAGCTCGCCCTTGAGCACGTCGTTGATCAGGTACTCCTGGGCGTGCATCTTCACGCCGTTCCAGCTGCTGTAGGAGACCGTGACCGAGCCGAGGTCGCGCTCGACGGCGGCCTTGAACGGCGGCAGGTGGATCTCGCGCAGTCGCTGTTCGCTGATCCGGGTGTTGCCCTGGTCGTCGCCGCCGGTCGTGCCGCCGTCACCGATGTGGCGGCGCCGATCTCGCGCACCAGCTCGGGGTCGCTGGTGGCGCCCAGCCCGATGTTGTGCGGGAAGATCGTGGCACCGCGCACGTTGTTGTGCCCGTGCACCGCCTCCACCCCGTACAGGATCGGGATGCCCAGCGGTGTGTACAGCGCGGACAGCCGGGCCTCGGTCAGCTTGGCCCGAAACCACCTCGACGCCGCGACGTGCAACCTCTCGTCCTGGTGGGGATGCCGGTTGTGGGACTGCACCAGCTCGATGCTCGACAGGCCCTCCTCCACCACGGTGCTGATCGCTCCGCTGCTCTCGTTCCGTTCGGGACGCCTTCCTGATGCGGTCCGAGAACCGGCGGGCGATCAACCAGAACGCGGGCGCCAGCGCGAACGACAGCAGAGCCAGCTCCCAGCGCAGGTACGGCGCTGCTCCCGCGTAGAGCACGACGCTGAACAGCGCCGTCACCGTGTCCAGCATCCCTGGCGAGACCAGGCGTTCGACCGCCTCGACGTCTCGGAGAGGCGGGACACGAGGTCACCGGTCCTGCGCCGGGCGAAGAAGGCGGGGGACAGCCGTTGCAGGTGGTGGAAGACGTGCGCCCGCAGCCGCACAGGAATCTCTCCGCGACCTGGGAGGACAGGTAAGCGCCGAGGAACGACGCGGCACCGCCCACCACGGCGATCGCGAACCAGGCCGCCGCGGGCGCCCAGAACGCGTCGAGATCACCGGTCTCCAACGCCCCGTCGGTGAGCAGCTTGAACATCCAGATCGTGGCGGTGTCGGCGAGCGCGGAGAGCACGAGCATCACGGCCGCCGACACCAGGCGCGTGCGGTCCCGGCGCAGGAACGGTTCGAAGCGTCGGAGGATCTCCCCGACGCCCGGTGCTGTCGGATCCGGCACCGCTATGACGAGTTCTCCTTCGGGTGCGACGGCCGGTGGGGCCGACGGCTGCTCACCGCTTACTCACTTCCGCGGTACGGGTCCGTGGGGACGCTTGCCCGGACGTCCGGGGCAGTCGGGGCGCGGAGCCGGGTGCTTACCGGGAATGGGAAGCGGGAATGGCATTCCTTCCTCCATCGCGTGAATCCTTTTGTGCCGTCGGAGCCGTTCTCGGCCGCGACACCGATCAATCTATCGGTCCGGCGGAACGGATCACCACGCAAATCCGCTGGGAAAACCCTGAACATCGGTACAGCGGAGACCGGTGAGTGGGCAGTGTGAGTCCGTTGCCAGCTTTTTTGTGCACTCCTTTTACGACGTTTCCGGGGAGTGTCCGGATTCGTCGGAAATTCCGGAATTTCGCCGCGCGCGGTCAGTTCTCACCGACGCGAACCGGTGGTTCTCGCTGCGGCGAGTGCCGAGTGCTTGGCGAGGGGAGCGGTCAGCTCGGCTTCGCGAGACGTCCGGACCGCAGTGCCGCGACGACGCCGCCGCCGTCGACGAGGAGGTCGGTGCCGGTGACGAACGTCGAGTCCGGGCCCAGCAGGAAGGCCGTGGCGGAGGCGATGTCCTCGGGCGTGCCCACGCGACCCGTGCCGGAGACATCGATCATGGCACGCATCGCCGTGCCGGACTCCGCCGCCAGCTCCTGCTGTCCCATCGGGGTCGAGACGACGCCGGGGCCGACGGAGTTGACCCGCCCACCGCGTTCGCCCCAGGTTCCACTGGCGGTCTGAACTCGCAGGTGGTTGCCGCGCTTGGCGATCGCGTGCGCGGAACCCGGGTCGGTGAACGGCAGCCGCAGCAACTCGTCGGTGGGGGTGTGGGCCAGGGCCGCCTCCGGCTCCGCGGGGAGCGGACTCATGTGGCCGGCCATGCTGGAAACGACCACACCGGTCGCCCGGCCAGCGATCACGCGCCCGAACTCCTCCAGGACCAGGGTGACCCCGAGCAGGTCCACCTTCAGAATCGCCTCGGCCGACGCCTGCGTCGGGGACAGTCCCGCGGTGTGCGCGACCCGGGTGACCCCGCCCAGCGCCGCCGCTGTCTCGGCCAGCGCGGCCACCGACGCGCGCGAGGAAACGTCGACCCGCTGAGCGCTCACGGTGTGGCCGTCGCCCGTCAGCGATTCGGTCGCCGCGCGCAGCGTCGTCTCGTCGAAGTCGGCGAGCAGCGCGCTCCTGCCGGTGCCTGGCGACGTGCGATCGCCCGCCCCCTCCCCGCCCCGATGACGACCAGCACGTCCCGGTTCACGGTCGACCTCCTCTGCTGGCTTCGCGGCTGAGCGTCATCCGGCCCGGCGCGCATCCACTTCGTCGTCGACGCGAGCAGGCGCCGCTCGCCGACATATCCGTCCGCCGTCGACGTGTCCGACCGGGACAGGTCTGGTCACCGCAGGGCGTCGATGGCGACGCGGGTCGCTTCGGCGATGAGCGCGTCGTCGTGGTCGGCGTCCTTGGTCTGCCGTTCCGACAGGACCGCGAGCATGATGGGAGCGCGGTGCGGTGGCCGGATGACGGCGATGTCGTTGCGGGTTCCGTAGTCGGCGGCACCGGATTTGTCGCCGACCTGCCAGCCCTCGGGCACGCCGGCTCGGACGAGGTCGTCGGTGACGGCGTTGGTGCGCAACATCTCGTTGAGGAACGCGCGCTTCTCCTCGGTCAGGACGTCGCCCACGGTGAATTTCCGCAGGCTTTCGGCCAGGGCGCGCGGAGTGCTGGTGTCGCGGATGTCGCCGGGACCGGTCCGGTTGAGCGCGGGCTCGATCCGGTCGACGTGGGTGGTCGTGTCGCCGATGCCGCGCAGCGCGGCGCTGAGCCCCCCGGGGCCACCGATCTCTCGGAAGAGGAGGTTCGCGGCGGTGTTGTCGCTGTAGCGGATGGCGGCGTCGATCACCGCGCGCAGCGTCATCCCGGTGTCGACGTGCTTTTTCGTGATCGGCGCGTAGCTGAGCAGGTCGCCGCGGTCGTAGGTGATGCGCCGGTTCAGCTCGTCGATCGTGTTCTGCTGCAGGACCGCGGCGGCGGTGAGTGCCTTGTGGGTGGAGGCGTAGGCGAAGCGCTCGTCGGCATGGTGGGTGATCTCCCGCCCCGTCGCCGTGTCCACCGCGTACACCCCGATGTGGGCGTCGAACCGGTGCTCGAGCTTCCTGAGCTCCTGGTGGAACGCCGTCGCTTGGGCTGCGGGGGCTTGGGCAGCCGGGGTTGGGGAAGCAGGGGGTGGCGCCGTTTCGGCGCTGGCGCAGCCGACGAGGCTGAACGAGGCCAGGAGGGCGACGGCGGCCCGGTGAAGGTGTTGCATGGGTACGAAAGCTCCCTTTCGTCGTCGATGGACGCGCACAGTCTTCCGAGTCGTGCTCATGCCGTCCAAGACAGAAATGAGCGGTTCCATGCCGAACACGCATAGAATGGTCGCCGTGGATCTCGTCAGCAGCTGCCGGGCGTTCGTGTGCGTGAGTGAGGTCGGCAGCTTCACGCAGGGTGCCGCGGCGGCGGATGTCCCCCAGCCGGTGGCCAGCCGCCGCATCGCCGCGCTGGAGCGCCACCTCGGTGATCGGCTGTTCGACCGCTCGACCCGGCGGGCGAATCCCACCCCGTTCGGCCGGGACATGCTGCCGTGGGCGCGACGGCTGGTGCAGCTCGCCGACGCGATGGAGCAGGACGCGCAGCGCGCCAGGCTCCGCCCGCTGCCGATGGCCGTGCCGACGACCTGCACCACCCGCGATCTCGCCGAACTCGACGCCGAGGCACGCGCGCACGAACTGTTCCTCGAGTTCCGGCCGGCGAGTCCGAGCGAGCGGAGCGAACTCGTGCGCGTTCGCGAGGTCCGGGCCGCCCTCACAGCGGTGCCCGCCGACGAGGGGTGCTGGACCGTGCCGCTGGGCCTGGCCAGCGCCGTCGAGCTCCGCCCGGGAGCCATCCACCTGGACACCCTGCGTATCGGCCGTTCGGGTCGGTCCCCGCGCCGCCGGATCTGGATCCAGCCGGAGGATGACGTACCGCACGTTCGCGACCACCTCGTGCGGCTCCGCGACGCGGTGGGACTGCGCCCCACCCAGGTCACCGTGGTCGATGCGCTGAGTTCGGCCGTCGCCGAGGTTCTCGGGTCGGCGGACCTCCTGCTGTGCTCGGCCGCGCAGGCACGGGAGTTCGGACTACAGTGGCGGCCGATGGCCGAGCTTCGGCTCGCACGCGGCTTCGACGTCACGGCGGACCCCGGCGACGACGCCGAACGCCTGCGCACTCAGCTGTGGGAGGGCATCGCACGCTGCGTCGGAAGTTCCGGCACCGCCGAGTCGGCGTGAGCACACGATCGCGTGGCGCGGCCCCGTCGTCGACCGGGTGCGGACGCCGCGCAGGACACTGGAGCACAAGTGAGGGCTGAAAAGCTGGTCAGCGGGCTCGTCGCCGAACTCGACGACGGAGGGTTGCGCGGTTCGTTCCTGGTGCGCGACCTGCGATCCGGCCGCGAACTCGGTATCGAGCCGGACGTGCGGTTCCCGATCGCTTCGCTGATCAAGGTCCCGCTGGCCGCCGTCACCGTCGACCGGATCCACCGCGGTGAACTCGACGGCTCCCAGCTCCGCTGGGTGCGACCCGGTCGCATCACCACACCGGGTCCGACCGGACTGAGCAGGTTTCGCCACCCCGCCCGGGTGGCGATCGACGATCTGCTGTACCTGTCCATGTCGATCAGCGACAACGTGGCGGCCGACGCGCTGTTCGAGCTGACCTCCCCCGAGGAGGTCATGCGGATGCTGCGGGAGTGGCAACTGCGCGGGATCACCGCTCGGCATCGTCTCGGCGGTCTCACCGACACCCCCGCGGAGCGCTTGGACGCCTCCGAGATGCCCCTTGCCCACTCCCTGGCCATCGATGCCGGCACCGACGGGCGCGGGCACAGGATCCCTCAGCTCGACGTCACTCGCGCGAATTCCGGCTCGGCACGCGCCTTCGTCGACCTTCTGCAGGCACTGTGGACTCCCTCGAAGATCGACGGGGACGTCGCCGAGCGGGTGCGCGGACTCATGGGACACAACCTGCTGCGGCAGCGGTTGGCGCCCGACTTCGGTTCCGATGCCTCGACGTGGTCGTCCAAGACCGGGACCCTGCTGAACCTCCGGCACGAGGTCGGTGTCGTCGAACACGCGGACGGCCAGGCGTTCGCCATCGCCGCGCTCACGGAGTCCCGAGTACCGGCCACGACCCAACCGGAAGCCGACGTGCTCATGGCGCGGGTGGCCCGCGTGCTGCGGGACCACTTGCGGGACGCCTGAGCCGGGCCCCGGGGTACGAAAAAATCGGTGGCCCCCCACCCCCGAAGGTGAGGGGCCACCGATCGTCGAGAAGAGAACGTCAGACGCGCACGGAGGCGGCCTGCGGACCCTTGGGGCCCTGCGTGACCTCGTAGGTCACCTGCTGGTCCTCGTCCAGGCTACGGAAGCCACTGGCGTCGATCGCCGAGTAGTGGACGAAGACGTCCGGGCCACCCTCGTCGGGTGCGATGAAGCCGAAGCCCTTTTCGGCGTTGAACCACTTCACGGTTCCCTGTGCCATGTCTGTCTCCTTATGACAGCTGGGGTATGACGGACAACCACACTGCGTGGCAGCCCGGGCCGGGGATCTTCAGACGGCGGCTTACTCCAGCAACAACCAAAGACAGCAGCGCGCCCGCTTCAACATCTGAGCGAGCGTGCACAAACACGAACCCAGAAACAACGACCAACTCGAATACTACACGTGGGGGAGCGGCGGTGCCAGCCCGCGCCGACGATCTCTCATCGTCGCACGTCATGGGGGATGCTGGTCGGTCTTCGAGGTCAACGGTCGGGATCCGGTGCGAGCACCGTCGAGCCGCTCGCCGGACGGGTCAGTCGGTTCCCCCGCGCTCCAGGCCGAGCGAGGAGGCGGCCTCGAGCGCGGCGTCCAGGAAGGCCCGTTCCGAGGGTCGGTCACGTGTCGCGGCGCGCCGGAGCAGCAGGACGCGGCGCATGAGCGGATCGTGCAGCGGGACGACGTCCACACCCGCGGGGCGCAGCGCGCGCCCGAGGTCGGCCACGAGGGTGATGCCGAGCCCGCCCGCGACCATCGCCATCGCCGTGGCCTGCTCGTCCACCTGGTGCGTGACGCGGGGCTCGAAACCGGCTCGGCGGCACACGGCCAGCAGCGCCCTGCCGAAGTCGGTGCCGTCTCCCGAGACCACCCACGAGTGGTCGGCGAGATCGGTCAGCGCGACGGGGCCGTCGAAGTCGCACCGCCCGCCGGGAACGACCAGCCGCAGCTGTTCGACACCGACGAGGGTGGACTCCAGGGCGAGGTCCCACGACGTCGGCGAGTCGGGGTAGTCGAGCACGAACGCCAGGTCGAGATCCCCGTCGCGGACCGCCGTCACGGCCTCCTCGGGAGTCACCTCGCGAGTCCTGACGTGCATCTCCGGGTGTCGCTCCGCCAGGATCGCCAGCGTCGGCGGCACGAGCGACGCGGCGATCGTCGCGAGCACTCCCACGGTCAGCTTCGCCGTGAGAGCTTCCTGCGCCCGCTCCAGGGCGAGCCGTGCGCGTTCCTCGGCGACCAGGACTTCCGCGGCCTGTTCGGCGAGCACCCGACCGGCTTCGGTCAACCGGACGCGGCGTCCGACGCGCTCCAGGAGCTCCAGGCCGACCTCGCGCTCCATGGCATCCAGCTGCTGGGAGATGGCCGAGGTCGTGTAGTGCAGCACGGCGGCCGTCTCGGTGACGGTCCCGCGCCGCGAGAACTCGTGCAGGATCCGCAACCGGTGCAACGACAACTCCACCAAGGAACACTAAACGATCGGGTGAAGAACTCGTCGATGGACGTGCGGGGCGGGGCCTCCCAGACTGCCGGTGCCCGGCATCGATCAGCGCGGTGACGAACCGTCCGATCCCGGGGAAGCTCTCACGACGCGGACGAGGTGATGAGATGAGTCCGACGACGACCGTCCCGGACGTCGCCCCCCTGGGACGGGCCCCGATGCCGCCGTGGCTCGGTCCGGAGCGGGTCGAATCGGTGCGAAACGCCGAGGACAGACCCTTCGACCGCGCCGAGTACGAGGCGCGCGTGGAAGAGGTTCGACGCCGGATGTCGCACGCCGGGCTGGAAGCGATGGTGGTGTTCAGGCCCTCCAGCGTCGAGTACCTCTGCGGGCACCACACGGCCGAGACGGCGCCCCAGCCGCTGCTGGTCACCGAGTCCGAGACGTACCTGTACGTGCCGGACCTGGAGGTGGGGCGGGCACTGGCCAGCTCGGAGGTGGACAACATCCGCTGCTGCGGATACGCGGACGCGCTGCGCGGCCTCGAGCTGTTCCTCGACCACGCCGCGAGCGTGCTGCCGAACACCGCCCGGGTGGGCGTCGAGGTCGACCACACCTCCACACCCCCGCAAGCGGTGGAGATCCTGCGCACCAAGCACGTCACGGTCGTGCACACCGACCACCTCGTCGAGCGGGTGCGGCTCGTGCTCTCGGACGCCGAGATCCGCTGCGTCGAACAGGCGGCGCTGACCACCCGAGCGGGTGTCGAGGCAGCCGTCGCGGAAGCGGGCGATCCCGAGGCGACCGACTCCTCCGTCGCCGCGGCGATCGCGGCAGCGCTGTTCGAGCACGCCGACTCCCCGTCGGTGTGGGGTCCCGTGGTGGTCACCGGATCGCGGGCGGGCATCCCGCACTCGAGCTGGCAGCACCGCCGGCTGGAAACCGGAGCGACCTTCCTGGAGTTCGCCGGTGCGCACCACCGCTACCACGCCCCGGTCATGCGCACCCTGTCACTGGGACGACCCGGCGCGACCGAGCGACGGCTGGCCGACCTGGCGCGGACCGCGCTCGCCGCCGTGCTGGACAACGCAAGGGCCGGGGTGCCGTGCTCGCAGGTCGCCAAGCGCGCCTCCGAGGCCCTCGGCCCGCTTCCCGAGGACGTGATGTTCCACCACCTGTTCGGCTATCCCGTCGGACTCGCCCACAAGCCGCACTGGATGGACGGCGCGCCCTCCTTCCTCTCCCCGGACAACCACGAGGTGCTGCAGGAGGGGATGGTCTTCCACGTGCCGGCGTCGTTCCGCTCGTTCGGGCGGGCCGGCGTGGGGCTGAGCCAGACCTTCGTCGTCGAGCGGGACGGCGCCCGGGTGCTCACCCACGGTCCGGCCGAGCTCGTCGAGATACCCGGACGTTCGGCATGAGCGGCACCGTCGAGCGGGAACCCCGGAGCACCCCGGCGGTGCGGCGACGTGCCGTGACGGCCGCGATGATCGGCAACGCCACGGAGTGGTACGACTACGCGACCTACGGCTACCTGGCCGTCGTCCTGGCGACGGTGTTCTTCCCGCCCACCGCCCCGGTCCTGTCCCTGCTGGCCTCGTTCGCCACCTTCGCCGTGGCGTTCGTGGTCCGTCCCCTCGGAGCTTTCCTGCTGGCTCCGCTCAACGACCGGATCGGTCGCAAGCGCACCCTGGCGATCACCATCTTCACCATGGCCGGGGCGACCTGCGTCATCGGCGTGCTGCCCGGGTACGGCGCGATCGGCGTCCTCGCCCCGATCGCCCTGGTGCTCACGCGGATGGTGCAGGGCTTCGCGGTCGGCGGCGAGTACGGCGGTGCCTCCACCTTCGTCGTGGAGTACGCCCCGGACGCGCGTCGGGGTTTCTGGGCGAGCTGGCTGGAGTGCGGCGCGATCGGCGGGTTCCTGCTGGCGTCCGGGTTGACCACCTCCCTGACCTACGCGCTGTCGGACGCGGCCATGCACTCGTGGGGATGGCGCGTCCCGTTCCTCGTGGCGCTGCCGCTGGGCCTGATCGGGCTGTACCTGCGGTTGCGGCTGACGGACACGCCGAGCTTCACCGCGCTGACCGAGCAGGCCGCCGAAGCGCGCGCTCCGGTGCGCGAGGTACTCACCGGTCACCGCCTTCGCGTGGTGATCTGCGGCGGCATCGTCGTCTACTCGAGCATCGGTACCTACGTGCTGCTCACGTACATGCCGAGCTACCTGTCGCGGAATCTCGGCATGTCCTCGGCGACCGCGCAGTTGCTGGTGTTCGTCTCCGGTGGAGTCCTGACCGCGGCCATACCGCTCGCGGGCGTGCTGTCGGACCGCGTCGGCCGCAGGACGATGCTGATCGCGGCGGCCGTCGGCTACGTGGTCCTGGCGTACCCGGCGTTCTGGCTGATCGGGCAGGCGAGGTGGCAGCCCGCGCTGGCCGGGATGCTGATCCTGACGCTGTGCCACGTCCCGATCCTGGGGACGACGACCGCGACGCTTCCGGCCCTGTTCCCGGCGCGCGTGCGGGGCACGGGTGTGGCCATCGGCTACAACGTCTCGTTCGCGGTGTTCGGAGGTACGGCCCCGTTGCTGATGACCTTCGTCGTGAACGCGACCGGGAGCCTGTTCGTACCGGCCTTCTACCTGATCCTCGTCGCGCTGATCGCGCTGGTGCCGATCGTGATGAGTCCGGAAACCGCCGGGAAACCCCTGGACCGGTTTCCGGAAGTGTCGTCCGATGTGTTGTGACGAGTCGACCGCGACGAGTCCGAGCGAGTCCGAGAAGGGTGATCGAGAGCATGAGCACGCATTCCGGCCCCGAACACGTCGCGATCGTGGGAGCGGGCATGGTCGGGCTGTCGACGGCCTGGTTCCTGCAGCAGCGCGGCGTCCGCACCACGATCGTCGACCGCTCCGGGGTCGCGGCCGGCGCCTCGTGGGGCAACGCCGGTCTGCTGACACCGGCGTTCACGAAACCGATGCCGGAGCCGAGCGTGGTGCGATCCGGCATCACCTCGTTGTTCGACAGCTCGTCGCCGGTGACTTTCGCGCGGGCGGGGGGCCGGTCCCTGTGGCCGTTCCTGGCCGGGCTCGCCCGGCACTGCACCCCGATCCGGTGGCGCCGCACGATGGCCGTGTTCAACGAGCTCAACCGGATCAGCCTGGACGCCTACGACCAGCTCGGCGACAGCGGTGTCGTGACCAGCAAGCGCGCCGACCCGTTCCTGGCTGTCTGTGCGTCCGGGAAGGACCGCGAGGACCTGGTCGCCGAGCTCGACGCGGTGCGAGCGACCGGGGCGGAGATCGACTACGACCTCGCCGACGGTGACGAGCTGCGCGCGCTCGAGCCCACCCTGAGCGCGAACGTGCGGACGGGCGTGCGGGTGCACGGCCAACGCTTCATCGATCCCCCCGAGTCCGTGCGCTCCCTGGCGGACGCCGTCCGGGCCGCGGGTGACGAGATCATCGAGGGATTCGACGTGACCGACGTGCGGGATCTCGGTGCGGCGGGAACGGAACTCGTCTCGTCGGGGGGAAACACCGTTCGAGCGGACGCGGCCGTGCTGGCGAACGGAACGTGGCTGGGAGCGCTGGCGCGGTCCTTCGGCGTGCGCCGGCTCGTCCACCCCGGACGCGGGTACAGCTTCAGCGTCGAGCCCGCGGCCATGCCCACGCACCCGATCCACCTTCCCGCCCAGCACGTCGCGTGCAATCCGCTGGGGGAGAAGTTCCGGGTCACAGGCATGATGGAGTTCGCCGCTGCCGGAGCGCCGCTGGATTCCCGGCGCGTTCGCACGATCATCGACGCCGTGCGTCCGATGTTCACCGGGGTCGACTGGAACGCGCGCTACGACGAGTGGGTCGGTTCGCGGCCGTGCACGACCGACGGTCTTCCCCTGGTCGGAGCGACCTCGTCGCCGAGGGTGCACGTCGCCGGTGGGCACGGCATGTGGGGAATGGTGCTCGGCCCGCTGACGGGCAGGCTCGTCGCCGACTCGCTGGTGAGTCGACCCGTGCCGCAGCTGATGCGGCACCTGGATCCGCTCCGCTGATGATCCGCCCGGCGAGGTTTTTCCCGAGGGGTGAACGTGTCGTTTTGGCGGTGCGGCTGCCTGTTGAGACTGCCAGAACGACGCGTTCACCGGCCGCGTACCGGCGAGGGCTGTTGGCAGCATGGTCGTGTACAGGAGCGGGACTACTGTGCCCGCTGTGTTTCCCTGATCGCGGCGTGCCACAGCCAGATTCCGAGGGCGAGGGATGCTGTGATCACCGCGATTCGGAGCAGCATCAGCGGGGTCGTGATCGTTGTTCGGTGGCCGGGGGTGTGCCGGTGCAGGTCTCTTCGTGGGGGTCGAGGATCGCGTCGTCGGGTTCGTAGTGGCCGCATCGGTAGCAGGAGTGCGACAGCCGGTGGTTGTGCTGCTCTCGCGTTTCGTCGGGGCGGCGTTCCATGTGCGGGCGCCACCCCGGCCGGTACACCGTCACTCCCGGTGTGATCTCCACGTGTCGACCCATCGTTGATCTCTCTTCTATACGGGCAGCACCGCGACAACGGTGGTGCCAATTGGCACCGATAAAATTATTTACTGGTGCCATCTGGCACAAGATCTCATTCGAGTGATTGCTGTGGCTACACAGCGTGTGACTATCCTGTGGCACATGGTTGGCACCACTCCCAAGGCACGTGCCGTTGGCGTGGAACTTCGGCGTGCTCGCGAGGACGCCGGGCTCAGCGCTCGGCAGCTCGCCGTGAAGCTCGGCAAGTCACACACCACGATCGGAAGGTGGGAGTCGGGAGAACGAGCTCCGCGCCCGGTCGACGTCGCTGCCGTTCTCGGCGCGCTCGGAGTGGACGGCGACACTCGCGAAGAACTGGTTGAACTCGCCAGGAACACGGACGGACCGCACTGGATCGCATCGGGACTACCCGAGCAACAGCGCCAGCTCGCCACACTGCTGGAGATCGAACGAGACGCCACGCGCATCGTCGACGTATCCGCCGCTCTTCTCCCCGGTATGCTGCAAACCAGCGGCTATGCGCGAGCCATTATCGGTGCTGGTGGTGTACCGGCCGACGAGGTGGAGCCCCGCGTCGCGATCCGGGTCGGCCGCCGCGACGCACTACTGCGACAGAATCCCACGGACTTGCGCGCGATCATCGACGAGAGCGCACTGCATCGTATGATCGGCGGACCGGTCGTCATGGTCGAACAGCTGCGATCGCTCCTCGCGGATGCCGAATTACCGAATGTCGAACTCCGTGTGGTGCCGATGGGTGCCGGGTGGCACCCCGCGTTGGAAGGTCCCTTCCTGCTGGTCGAGTTCACGAATCAGCCCCCGGTCATCCAGGTCGAGAACCGCCGGTCGGCACTGTTCTTTCACGAGCCCGACGATGTCGGGGCGTATCAGCAAGCCGTGGATACGGTGATCGAGGCAACGATGACTCCCACTGACTCGCGGGAACTCATCGCCAGGGTCATCAACGAGATGGAGACGACATGAGATTATCGCTCGATCCGAGCAGCTGGCGCAAATCCACCCGGTCCCAGAACACCTCGCACTGCGTCGAAGTCGGGCGCATCGGCGCCGGCGCGGCCGTGCGTGACACCAAGGACCGCTCGGCCGGTTACTTCACCACCACCGGTGCGCAGTGGCAGGCGTTCGTCAACGCCGTCAAGGTGGATCGCTTCGCCTGAGCTCACCCGGAGCGGCGCCCCTGACCGAAATGGACGGGGCGCCGTTCCGAGTGGTCGTGGCCGGGCCGCTGTGCTGTTCGCGAACGTCCCCGAGCGCTGTGCCAAGCTTCGAGCGGGTTCGCAAGGACGACCGGGCAAGCTCAAGCGAGCAGCTCGGGGAGGGACGACGGTGAGTGCTCATGGGGCGCGCTCTGGTGATTGGTGGCGGTGTGGCCGGTACGGCGACGGCGATGGTGCTGCAGCGGGCGGGGTGGTCCCCCACGGTCTTCGAGTCCTACTCGTCGGGCGGGGACGACGCGGGGGCGTTTCTGACGCTGGGCCCCAACGGGATGCTGGCTCTCGACTCGTTCGGGGCGTCGGACCGCGTGGTCGAGGCGGGGTTTCACCTGCACACGCTGGAAGCCTTCGACGCGGCGGGGGAGCTGCGCGATTCTCGGACGCTGAGCCCGGCGCGTCCGCACCTGTCCGGGTATCAGTGCCTGCACCGCTCCGAGCTGTATCGGGCGCTCCAGGCGGAGGCCATCGACCGGGGCGTCACGGTCGAACGCGATAAGCGGCTCGTGGACGCGCAGCGGTGCGACGACGGAGTCAGGGCGGTCTTCGCCGACGGCACCTCGGCGGTGGGCGAGCTGCTCGTCGGTGCCGACGGGCTGCGTTCGACGGTACGCACGCTCATCGACGGTCAGGCCCCTGCGCCGCGCTATGTGGGAGTGCGCGTGTTCTACGGCTACTCCTCGTCCACTCCACCAGGGGCGGAGGTGGGGGTGATACGCATGATCCGGGGGTCCTCGGGCGCCTTCGGTTACACCGTCTCCCCGCGGGGCGACACCTGGTGGTTCGCTCGCCTGCCCGAACCCGAGTCGGACCGAACCGGGATCGCCGAGACACCCCCGCAGCACTGGCGCGCTCACCTGGAGGCCGCGTTCGGACCGGATCGAACACCGGCGGCGGACATCGTCGCCTCCACCGACGATCGACTGTTCGCCACCGACGCCCGCGACATCGCCGCGCTACCTCGGTGGCGTGACGACGACATGGTGGTGGTCGGGGATGCGGCGCATCCCGCCTCCCCGGCCAGTGGGCAGGGTGCGTCGATGGCGCTCGAGGACGCGGTGGTGCTGGGCAAGGCGTTGCGCGACACTTCCGGCAGGGCCGAGGCGCTGGAGGTTTTCGAGCGGTTTCGTCGTCCTCGTGCCGAGGCCAACGTGAGCGCGAGCGCCGCCCTCGACACCGGCCGCCCCCAGGATTCCGGTGCCACCCGGCCTGCCGAGTCGGCGGATGACCTCGTTCGGCTGCTGGACTGGAACGAGCCTCTGGACACCTGAAGGCCTGCTGAGTCGCAAAGTAGTGGGAAGACACTGGTCACCGAGTTGCGACAGAGGTCGAGTCTCCTCATGGCACAGTTCCTGATCACAGGTTGACTTCTAGTTTTATTGAAGTCTTAGCGTTGCCGCGTCGGTTTGCCCGTCGCCCGCGGACACGGAGCTTGTCCACACGCGACTGAGAAGCCCTGGTGCAGGTCGACACCGGACACACCTCCCGGCCCACGGAACGGGTCGGTCGGACGGCTGAGCGAAAGGTAGCGATGATGACGGATCGGACGCCTGTCCGTGCTGGGCGGCGGGAGTGGTGGGGGCTGGTGGTCCTCGGCCTGCCGACGTTGCTCGTGTCGATGGACGCGAGCATCTTGTTGTTGGCCTTGCCCGAGATCAGCGCGCAGTTGGCGCCTTCCAGCAGCGAGCTGCTGTGGATCGTCGACATCTACACGTTCGTCATCGCCGGCACGTTGGTGACGGCTGGGACGCTCGGTGACCGCATCGGGCGGCGAAGGCTGCTTTTGATCGGGGCCGCGTGTTTCGGGGCCGCGTCGGTTCTCGCGGCTTTCTCGACGAGCGGGCTGATGCTCATCGCGGCGCGCGGCCTGCTCGGACTCGCCGGGGCGACGCTGATGCCGTCCACCCTGGCGCTGCTGACCACGATGTTCACCGTGCCGGCACAGCGGGCGCGGGCGATCGCGGTGTGGATGAGCTGCTTCTCGGCCGGGGTCGCGCTGGGCCCGGTCGCCGGTGGGCTGCTCGTCCAGTGGTTCTGGTGGGGCGCGGTGTTCCTGGTCGGCGTGCCGATCATGGTGTTGCTGCTGGTCGTGGGGCCGCGGGTCCTGCCGGAGTACCGCGAACCGAACGCGGGCCGGTTGGACCCGGTCAGCGTGGTGCTCTCGCTGGTCGTGGTGCTGGGCGTGGTCTACGGGCTCAAGGAGCTCGCGGCCGGCGGCCCGGTGGTGACGGCGCTGGTCGTGATCGCTGTCGGGGTGGCCGGCGGTGTGGTGTTCGTCCGGCGCCAGCTCGCGCTCGCCCAGCCGCTGGTCGACCTACGGCTGTTCGCCAACCGCACGTTCACCACCGGCATGGTCACCCTGCTGGTGGGGCTGTTGACCACGGCCGGGATCCAGGTGTTCGTCACGCAATATTTGCAGATCGTGCTCGGGCTCTCGCCGCTGGTGGCGGGGACCTGGATGGTGCCGCAGGCGCTGGCCGTCATCGTCGGGACGCAGTTGTCGCCGTGGCTGGCCGAACGGGTCCGCATCGCGTTCATCGTGGCCGGCGGCTCGGTCGTCAGCGGTGCCGGCTTCATCGTGTTCACCCAGGTCGGCGGGGCACTGGCCCTGGCGGTGGTCGTCGTCGGCAACGTCGTCATCAGCCTGGGCACCGCGCCGCTGATGGCGTTGAGCACCGAGCTGGTGGTCGGCAGCGTGCCGGAGGACAAGACCGGGTCCGCCTCGGCGCTCAACGAGACCGTCGGAGAACTCGGAGCGGCGCTCGGCGTCGCCCTGCTCGGCAGCCTGGGAACAGTGCTCTACCGCACGCGGATGGCCACCACAGCCTCCGAACTGCCCCCGGACGCGCGCGCCGAGGCAAGCGACACGATCAGCGGCGCGGCGGCCGTCGCCGACCGCCTACCGCCCGCCGAGGGCACGCTCGTACTCGACACCGCCCGGACCGCGTTCACCGACGCGCTGCAGACCGTGTCAACCGTCGCTGCCGCCGTGGCGTTCGCCCTGTCCGCACTGGTCGTCGTGGTACTGCGCCACGTCGCGAAACCGAAACCGGCCGCCGTCGCGAACTGAGATCCCAAGCCGCCCTCGACACCGGCCGACCCCAGGAGTCCGGTGCTCGGCCTGTCGAGTCGGCGGATGACCTCGTTCGGTTGTTGGACTGGAACGAGCCTCTTGGTGTCTGATCGGTGACGTCTTGCTTACCGAGCGCCGCGGTTCCCCACGGGGGATTATTCGACGGCGGATAATGAGAAGGGGAGACCATCATGGGAGCGATCGGTGTGCACGAGTTCGTCAGCCTCGACGGCGTGTTCGAGAGTCCGAGCTGGACGGCCGGCTACGGCTTCACCGACGGGATGAGCCGAGCGCTCGGTGACCTGACGGGTTCCAGCTCTGCGATCCTGCTGGGCCGCACCACGTACGAGATGTTCGCTCCGGCCTGGTCCGTTCGCACCGCGGAGGACGATCCGGGGGCGCCGTTTTTCAACGACACCCCGAAGTACGTGGTCTCGTCCACGCTGGACTCCGCCGACGACTGGGAGAACTCGACCGTCCTCGGAGCCTACGATCCGCGGACCGTCCGCACGCTCAAGAGCGAGGTCGAAGGCGGCATCTACGTCAGCGGCAGCGGCACCCTGGTGCGCGCCTTGCTGGCCGACGGTCTGGTCGACGAGCTGCACCTGCTGGTCTACCCGGTCGTGCTGGGATCGGGAGCGAAGCTGTTCCCGGACGGCACACCACGTACGCCGCTGACCCTGTCGGGGCAGGAGGCTTTCGAGAACGGAGTGCTGCACCTGACCTACACCCAGGCGGCGTCCTGACCACCGATCATCACCGCGGCGCCGAGTAGCCGTTCCGGGGGGTGGGAACCGGATACGCCGGAAAGACGTCCCGGGGGTTTTGGGTGTCGAGTTGCGTGCTGTCGTTGTTGCGCCCGGGCGGGTGGTCTCGGGGTGGAAGCTGGCTGAGACGTTCACCCCGACCGCTGAGGGGATGGGCGGGCACGGGCCAGGACTCAGCGTGGCCGGCTGGTTGGGTCGGGCCGTCCGAGGGCGGCGACGGTCGCCACATGCCGTTGGGGTCGGGAGCGCGGTGGGTGACCGCGAGGTCGGGTAGGTGCAGGAGCGTGTCGTGCACGCACACGACGACGCCGACCACCCCCGGGCGCACCCGCCCGGGGGTGGGCAGGTCAGCGTGAGGGGGAGCCCGCCGGGGACTGCTCGCTGGTCAGGGCTTGGAGCGTGGTCGCTGCATCGGACTTCGGGGTGCGGTTGTGCGGTAGCAGTCCCAGCACCCGCGACATGGCGCAGGTGTTGGTGATCGCGGCGAAGGTCAGGCCGCCGCCGACGAACCCGGCGATCCACTTCAGCGGGGCGTGGAGGGTGCTGCCCACCACGCCGGTGAGTACCAGCAGCCCGGCTGTCAGCCGCACCTGGCGTTCCATGGCCCACGTTCCTGAGCCGCGAGTCATAGGGCCCTCGTGCTGCTGCCAGCCCGTGATCCCGCCGGACAGGACGCTGAGCTGGTCCAGTCCGGCTGTTTCCAGCACGCCGCGGGCCTGCTCGGCACGGGCGCCGGAGGCGCACACCAGCACGACCGGGTCCTCGTGGGCTGCGGTGAGTTCGGTGCGGTGCTCGCGCAGCAGGTCCAACGGCACGTTGGCCGAGCCGGGGATGTGGGCGGCGGCGAACTCACCGGGAGCGCGTACATCGATCAGCCGGGTGCGCGGATTGCTTTCGATCAGGCTGCGCACCTGCGGGGTTTCCACGGTCGCGGGCATCGTGCGGGACACGACGAACCGTCCTTTCTCTCGAGGCTTGTCCGTCAGGCGGAAGTCAGGGCGACGCCGGCCTGGTCGGCGTTGCCGAACAGGTCGTCGATGAGCACCGGCGAGCGTCCGGCGCTCTCGAGCAGCGAGGCCGCTGCGGTGGCCCGGTATCCGCTGCCGCAGTGCACCCACACCGTGCCCGCGGGGATCTCGTCCGTGCGGTCCTTGAGCTCGTACAGCGGGATGTGCACCGCCCCCTCCACGTGCGAGGTCTTCCACTCGTTGTTGGTGCGCACGTCCAGTACCATGTCCGCCGCCGGCAACCCGTCACCGCGGCCGTCCTGGAGTGCGGCGAGCTCACCGAAGGTGACCGAGGTGGTGCTGCGCAGCTGGCCGGAGTCGGTGGCCAGCTCCTGCGGCGATCCCGTGGCAGCGGCGGAGAACGCGTCGATGCCGATGCGGGCCAGTTCCCGCTGGGCCTCGGCGATCTGATCCCGGGTCTCGCCGAGCAGGGTGATCGGAGCGCCCCAGTCGATCATCCAGCCCAGCCAGGTGGCCATCGGACCGTCGAGGCCCAGGCTGACGGTCCCCGCCAGGTGCGAGCTCACATAAGCCTTGCGCGAGCGCAGGTCGACCACCCACTCCCCGGCTGCCAGCCGGCGTTTCAACTCCTCCGAGCTCGCTCGGGACGGTGTGCGCAGGTCCAGCGGCTCGGGCCCGGCGGTGTTGCGCACCCCCATGTGGGCGTAGTAGGCGGGGTAGGCGTCCAGCCCGGCCAGGGTCTGTTCCACGAAGTCCTGCTGCGCCAGCGTCAGGGCCGGGTTGATCTCCTTTTGCTCGCCGATGGTGGCCGAGTCCCCGGAGGCCTGGGCCGCCGAGCAGAAGCTGCCGAACCCGTGCGTGGGCCAGATCTGAGACCCGTCCGGCAGGATCTCGGTGAGCTTGCGCGCCGAGGCATGTTGGTGCCGGGCCAGCTCGTGACTGTGCTGCTGGCCGGCCAGGTCGGTGCGCCCGGTCGTGCCGAACAGCAACGAGCCCCCGGTGAACACTCCCACCGGGCCCCGCTCGCCCTCCAGCACGTAGGACAGGTGGTGGTAGGTGTGCCCCGGTGTGGCGACCGCCCGCACCCGCATCCGCGACGAGAGCTCGACGGTCTCGCCATCGACCAGGGGCCGGTGGTTGAACGGCACCTCGTCGGCCGCGGCCACACCGTAGTCGGCCCCGGTCAACCGGGCCAGCTCCAGCCCACCGGAAACGTAGTCGTTGTGCACGTGCGTCTCCAGCACCAGGGCGATCCGCACGTTCAACCGGCCAGCCGCGGCGAGGAAGCGATCCACGTCGCGCTGCGGGTCGACCACTACCGCGATGTCACCGTCGGTGGCCAGGTAGCTGCGATCGCCCAGCGACGAGGTGGCGATCACCTCCACGCCGAGGCCACCGGCGAGCTGTTGGTCGAGTTCGTTGGCTGCGGTCATGTTCATTGCTGTGTTCCTTCCTCGATGTCGCGTCCGGAGTCGATCCACGTCGGGGTTCCGTCCGCGGCCGACACCGCGCGTGCTCCCGGCTTCGCCATCGCCCCGCCGCCTGCAGGCTGCTGCCACCGGACAGGCAGAGCACGTGCACACCGTGGCCGGTGAATCGCCTCGGAGTGGTCGGAGCCCCCTCCAGCGGGATGCTCACCGCACCGGTCCCATAACCCTGGGCGAACTCCGCCGTCGAGCGCACATCCGGTGCCCGCCCCGCCTGCCGGGCGGCAGCCAGGTCCTCCACCGACGCTTCCGCGCCGTTCCGCCATACTGTAACTCCGGTACCCTCGGGGGTATTTACCCGACATACGTGCAGGCAAGATCTCGAGTGATGTTGCCCGGGCCGGCGAGCAGCACCCCGGCTCAGGCCAGCGAGAGGAACAACCGCTCCAGCTCCTGCTCGGTCATCGGCGGCTCGTCACCCTCGTCGCGGGCCTGCTGGCAATGCCGCATCCCACTGGCCACGATCTTGAAACCCGCACGGTCCAGCGCCCGGGACACAGCGGCCAACTGGGTCAGCGTCTGCGCGCAGTCACCGCCCTCCTCGATGGCCTCGATCACACCGGACAGCTGCCCCTGCGCCCGGCGCAGGCGTGTCAACGCATCGCCGACCAGTTCCGGATTCATCTCCACGGCAATCACCTCCACGGTCTTCTCAATCAGGATACGCCCCCGGGTATTTCTTTGGTCGGGGTGGCGATGAGTGGTCACAGTCACTCGGGCCCAGGTTCCGAGTCCGCGGCCCCTTTCGACGTGTCCGGTGCCCACCCGCTCCAGGCGCGCACGCTCTCGGGGTGTCGAGCGGCGTGTACGCGACACGGTAAGTTGATTGATCCTGTGATTTCAGTATTGAATGAATTCAATATTCACACGACCGAACCGGCCACTCGGCAACGAAGCACCAATCCCACTTCGAAGGAGCAAGGCCTGCCCCGAACCGGCTAGCGGGGAACGCAGTCGCACGACGCTTGTACATCGCATCTCACGATCGTGTTCGACCTCCGGGGAGACAAGCTCGCGGCAAACGGCTGACAGCGCTGCGGCTGCTGTGCGACTTCCCATGTCCGGCGCACCCGCCACAGCCCGGCTGCTTCCGATGCTGGCCGCTGCCGCGCTACTGTGCCTGGTACTCCTGAACGTGGCCCAGAGTGCAGAGTATGGCGTTGTGGCTGGTGAGGGTGCTGTTGTCGGCAGTTGCTGAGCCGGTGTTCCTGTTCTTGATCATCGGATTGGTAACTCGCTGAACTGCGAGAACGTGTCACTTTGCGTCCTGGGCCGGTTTCACGAGCACCAAGCCTTCATGCGTCTCACGCCTGTGGGGGCTTCGGGGAGGACTGAGCGATCCGTTCGGGCGGGGTCTTCGTTGCCGGTCTCAGCGGATGAGGTGCACGTCCAGCTCGAGTTCGATGCCTTTCCAGGCGCGGTCGGCGGTGGTCGCGGGCAGCTCCAGGCGGCGGGCCACGGCCAGGCAGGCGCGGTCTCCCAGGGACAGTCCCGCCGAGCGGGTGTGCGGCCACAGCTCGGCGGCGGTCAGGGCGTCGGCGTCGGTGAAGGGTTCGACGGCGATGCCCAGCACGTGCAGGCGCGCGAGGGTGCGGCGGGCGTCGACGCCGTGCTGGAGGAGTTTTTGGGCCAGTTCGCTCCAGTTCGGTGTGGCCATGATGGCGGTGGCCAGCAGGGGGTCGACGGTGGCGGCGCCGTCTTCGCCGCGCAGCCAGGCCAGTACCGCCGAGGTGTCCAGCACGGTGCTCACGAGTCCTCCTCGGCGTCGTCGCGGGTGGCCTCGGCGCGACGGTCGGCGAGCAGTTCGTCGACGGCCGATCCCGCGCCGGTCCAGGCCGCGGCCACGTCGCGGCGGATCCGGTCGGCCAGGTGGGCTCTGGTCTCGATGACCACCCGGCCGTCCTCTTCGTAGACCGCCAGCGGGGTGCCGGGCTCCACGCCGGTGGCTCGGCGCAGCGGCGACGGGATCGTCACCCGCCCCTGCCCGTTGGCGTAGATCACGCCGTGGGACTGATCATCGGCTACTTGTGTCATGACTCCATGATGCCAGACACGATTGCCCCCGGAAAGTCACGTGCTTCTCACTAGGTCTGTTCGCTACATGTCTGGCTTGGTAATTGTTTGCCCGTCTGGCGTGTGCCGGACTCGGGCGGTCTTTTCGATAAGGGGCGTCACCGCGTATCTCATCGTGAGGACCTGCACAGGTGCGTGCGCGGTTCCCGGGGCGGGTACGGCGGTGTGCGTCGCATGCATCGGCGCCTGCGCCACTGTCGGTGGAGCATCGATCACCGCCGTCGCTCGCTGTTTCGGGTGAGGTCGTGTCATGAGGAAAAAGACGTGGCTGTTCGTGATTAGCCTGGTCGGGATGGCCGCGTCGGCTGCCGTGTTGATCCTGTTCATCCCGTCGCTGTTCCGGTCGGGCGAGCAGGGCGACGTCTGGGCCGTCGGGGTGCTCGCGTGCCTCACCGTGGCCTTCGCAGTGGGGGCGCGGTACTGGCGTCCCTCGACGTCGATCTCGGACGGCAGATAGTCCGGGCCGAGCCTACGAAGGTCGTGACCGACACCAAGAGATCCATCGAGCGTCTGTCACGACTTCGCCCGCGTGGAGTGGTCACTAGCCAGCCCTCGAGGACGACCACGACGAGGCGGACGTCGACCTCGCCCGCGGCGGGTGTGGCCGAAATGCGGCGGAAACCGACATCGCGAAGCGCGCCCGGGTCGCGGGTGATGGAACACCACCTTACTGTTTTTGTGTCTTTGGGTGACAATGAGACAGCGAGAGACGCGCTGCATAGGCTGCTCGGAGTTGACGGACGAGTGAAGGGGGCGGTGATGGAGGAGATCGCGCCCTCCCGGTCCGGCCGGGGTCGGCCACCCATGACGGAACGGCGTCGTTCCCGCCAGCGGCTGGAGATCTCCCGGGAAGCGACGAGGTTGTTCCGCGAGCGGGGCGTGGCCGCGACCAGCGGTGAGCAGATCGCCGAGGGCGTGGGCCTGTCGGCACGCACGCTGTGGCGCTACTTCCGCAGCAAGGAGAGCTGCGTCGAGCCCCTGCTGGCCCAGTCGGTCGACGCGTTCGTCGCCACCCTGCGCCGCTGGCCGGCGGAGCGATTGCTGGAGGAGCACCTCGCGGAGGACTACCGCCTCCCCGCCGACGCGGCGCCCGACGACGCCGCGGCCGTGCTCGACATCGTGCGGATGACCCGCGAGGAACCGGGCCTGCGCGCGGTGTGGCTGGTGATCAACGAGCGTGCCGAACCCGTGCTCGCCGATGTCCTCGCCGGGAGGGGCGGTCAGTCCGCCGACGAGCTGGCCGTCCGGGTCCAGGCGGCGGCGCTCAACGCTGCGCTGCGGATCACCACCGAGGAGGCCGCCGTCGCCGGTGAGTCCGACACGGTCGAGGACCAGCTAGCCCGGCTGTCGGAGGCGGTGCGGGCCGCGACCCACGGACTGGTGGGGAACGCTGTGGCGTGACCGGTCGGGCGTCGGTTTTTCCGAGCGCTGGTCTTCGCGTGCCGGTTATGATCGGACGACCCGCGCCGAAGGGATCCTCGTGACGACGTTGGCCGACGATGACCGCTGAAGAGCACGGTCCCCGCGATGTCGCCGCCGCGATGGCGGAGGCGGCGACGGCGTGGATCGAGACCCTGGACGAGGCCCAGCGGGCGGAGGGGGTGTGGCACTGGCCGGGCTCGCCCGCTGCCGACCGCGAGCGCGTCCGCTGGTACTACACACCCACCGACCACGGTGGACTCACCCTGCACCGGATGGCTCCGCACCAGCAGCGCGTCGCCATGCGGCTGCTCGCGACCGGGCTCTCGGAGGCGGGCTACGTCACGGCCACCACGATCATGGGCCTGGAGAACGTCCTCGACCGGAGCGAGAGCTTCTCCGCCGGTTTCGCCCGTGACCGGGGCCGCGACCCCGGGATGTACTACCTGCGGGTCTTCGGTGACCCGCGGAGCGGTCGACCGTGGGGCTGGCGCTACGGCGGCCACCACGTGTCGGTGAACCACCTCGTGGTCGAGGGCGAGGTCGCGGCCAGCACACCGTGCTTCCTCGGCATCGACCCCGCGGTGTCACCGCTGCTGGGGAACCGGGAACTGCGGCCCATGGGCGGGGTCGAGGACGTGGCCCGGGGACTGCTGCACTCGCTCGACGCGGAGGAGCGCGCCCGGGCGACGCTGAGCGCGACCGCGCCGGTGGACATCGTCAGCGGCAACCGGGTGCGCCCGTCCGGTGGTGACCGGCTGATCCCGCTGCCCGACCTGTGGCGGGGTCACTTCGACGACCAGCCCCTCGAGGACCGGCTGTGGTCGGCGCACAACGGCCTCGAGGCGAAACTGGGGGTCACCGACGCCGACCACCGCGCGGTGGAGCTGACCGACGTGCCGAAGGGCGTCGCCGCGCGGGACCTGACGCCGAGCCGGCGCGAACACCTGCGCGAGCTGCTCGAGGTCTACATCGGTCGGATGCCGCCGGGGTTGGTGGAGCGCGAACGGGCCCGCTTCGACGGCGATCTGCTCGACGAGGTGCACTTCGCGTGGGCCGGTGGAGCCGAGCGCGGGGAGCCGCACTACTACCGCTTGCAGGGTCCACGGTTGCTCGCGGAGTGGGACCACACCCAACGCGGTGTCAACCACGCGCACTCGGTGTGGCGGGACCCCGTCAACGACTTCGGTCTCGACGTGCTCGCCCAGCACCGGGACGCCCACCACCGGTCGGGGTGATGTCGCACGGCGTCCCGGGCAGGTCCTCGTGGAAGAATGGGGCCGTGACGGATGAGGTTCGTTCTCGGGTCGGCGGCACGGTGCGGGACGAAACGTCTCACGGGGGTGCGTCGGCCGAGCGGATCGCGGCTTACCTGGCTCAGTTCGACGAGTCGCCGGGTTACCTCGATTTCGCCCGCTTCGGTCCGCCGTCGCGGGCCGTGTCGGAGACCATCGCCGCGCTGACGGACTCCGCCACGCGCGCCGATTCGACCACTGTGGATGGTCTGATGTCGCACGAGGCGCGGGCGAAAGCGGCGGTGGCGCGGTTGTGCGGCACCGACGTCGGGCACGCGGTGCTGCTGCCGAACACCAGTCTCGGGCTGTTCCAGGCGGCGTTCGGCGTCTCCGGGGAGGTACTGGTCGCGGCGGGGGAGTTCCCGGCGAACACCTACCCGTGGGCGCGTGCCGAACAGGCCGGCCGGGTCCGGGTGCGCTGGATGCGGTCCCCGACGGTCACCCCCGAAGCGGTGGCCGCCGCGCTGACGCCCGAGACCACCACCGTGTCGGTGAGCGCGGTGGACTTCCGCACCGGTTACCGGGCGGACCTGGTCGCGTTGCGCGAGGTCGTTGGCGATCGGCTGCTCGTGGTCGACGGTATCCAGGCGTTCGGTGCGCTGGAAGCACCGTGGGAGGTCGCCGACGTGCTGGTCGCGGGTGGACAGAAGTGGCTGCGCGCCGGGTGGGGGACCGGTTTCGCGGTGCTGTCGGACCGGGCGCTGGAGCGGCTCGACCCGGTGCTGTCCGGCTGGACCGGCGCCCGCGATCCGGGGCTTCTCGACGACGAGATCCATCCGGTCGCGGACACGGCGGCGATGTTGTCCCTCACGAATCTCAGCCCGATCAACGCCGGTGCCTTCGCCGTGGCGCTCGAACTCGTCGAGAGCGTGGGCGTGGCCGCCGTCGAGGCCCGGATCGCCGAACGCGTGGGGGAGTTCGAGCAGACGTTGCGCGCGTGCGGTGCGGAGATCGTCTCGGCCACCGGACGGCGGGGTGGCATCCTGGCGTTCACGGTCCCGGGGGTGCCCAACGATCGGCTCGGCGCCGCGCTCGCCGCCGACGGCATCACCGCGACCGCACGCGCGGATCACCTCCGGCTGTCGCCGCACGCCTCGACCGACATCGCCGTGGCGGAGGCGTTGCGGACGACGCTGTTCCGGTTCGCCTGAGGCGCACAGACGAGAGAACGGGCAGGTGCGGTTTCGAGTGGGATCGCGGAAAATACCCCTGCCCGGCAACCCGTTTCCGCGACGGGCCTCCTTCGGGAGGACCTCAGCGGTGCAGGTCGCGCAGCAGCGGGTGGAAGGCGGACTTGCCCTCGAGCCCGATGCCCGGCAGCTCGGTGAGTCCGACGTGGCCGTTCCGCACGACGGCGTCGTCGGCGAAGCCGCCCGCCGGCTGGAACTCGCCGGGGTAGGACTCGTTGCCGCCGAGCTTGAGCGCGGCGGCGATGTGCAGGGAGAACTGGTGGCCGCCGTGCGGGATGCAGCGCCGCGACGACCAGCCGTGCTCGCGCAGCATGTCCTGGATCCGCAGGTACTCCACCAGCCCGTAGCTCAGCGCGGGGTCGACCTGGATCACGTCGCGGTCGGGGCGCAGCCCGCCGTAGCGCACCAGGTTCCGGGCGTCCTGCAGCGAGAACAGGTTCTCGCCGGTGGCCAGTCGTCCGCTGTAGTGCTCGGCCAGCGTCGCGTTCAGCCGGTAGTCGAGCGGATCGCCGACCTCCTCGTACCAGCACAGCCCGTACGGTTCGAGCGCCCGGCCGTACTCCAGCGCGGTCGCCAGGTCGAACCGCCCGTTGACGTCCACCGCCAGCCGCGAGCCGTCGCCGTCGAGGATCTCCAGCACGGCCTCGATCCGGCGCAGGTCCTCGGCGAGGTCGGCGCCGCCGATCTTCATCTTGACCACGCGGTAGCCGAGCTCGAGGAACCGCCGCATCTCGTCCTGCAGCTCGCGCAGGCCCTTGCCGGGCGCGTAGTAGCCGCCCGCGGCGTAGACGAAGACCGACTCGTCGGGTTCGCCGTCGCCGTAGCGGTCGGAGAGCCAGCGGTAGAGCGGTTGGCCCGCGATCTTCGAGGCGAGGTCGAACAGCGCCATGTCGACGACGCCGACGGCGACGGAGCGCTCCCCGTGACCGCCGGGTTTCTCGTTGCGCATCATCACGTCCCAGGCCCTGGCCGGGTCGAGCGAACCGCCCTCGTCGAGCAGCGCGTCGGCGTCGGCGTCGAGCAGCCGCGGAACGACCCGGCGGCGCATGATCTCCCCGGCGCTGTAGCGGCCGTTGGAGTTGAAGCCGTAGCCGACCACGGGTTCGCCGTCGCGGATCACGTCGCTGACCACCGCCACGATCGAGCAGTCCATCGCGGTGAAGTCGATCCAGGCGTTCCGGATCGACGAGCTGATGGGCACGACTCCCTCGTGCACCGAGGTGATCTTCACGCTGAGTCCTCCCGTGATCGACGAAAGACGGGAGAAGAGTGGACCGATGGCCGATCCGAACGCAACACATCGAGGTCCGGATCGCACTCGCCCGAGCGCCGTGGGACTCGCCGTCCCGCGAGGACCCGCGCGTGGAGGAGCGCGGGTCCGGCCGGTTCACCAGGCGACGGGGAGCCGCTTCAGGCCGTAGATGGCCTGGTTCGTCGCGAAGTCGACCTCGTCGTCGGGCACGGCCAGCCGCAGGCCGGGGAATCGCCGCAGTAGGGCGGGGAAGGCGATCTTCATCTCCATCCGGGCCAGCGGGGCGCCGATGCAGTGGTGGATCCCGTGGCCGAACCCCAGGTGCTGGTTCGTGGTCCGGGTGATGTCGAAGCGCTCCGGGTCGTCGGCGAGGGCGGGATCCCGGTTCGCGGCGGGGAGGTTGAACAGCACGAGGTCGCCGCACCGGACGGTGGCGCCGTCGACCTCGACGTCGCGGGTGGCCATGCGGGGTGAGCCGCCGTTGACCACGCTGAGCCAGCGCATCAGCTCCTCGACGGCGCCGGGCACGGTCTCGGGGTCGTCGCGGACGAGCTCGAGCTGGTCGGGGTGGCGAAGCAGGGCGAGGGTGCCGAGGCCGAGCATGTTGGAGGTCGTCTCGTGGCCGGCGACCAGCAGCAGGTTGGCGACGCCCACGAGCTCGGCGTTGGTCAGCTTCTCGTCGTGCTCGCGGATCAGCGTGCCGATGAGGTCGTCGCCGGGGTCCTGGCGCGCGCGGTCGACGAGCTCGGTCATGTAGGCCAGCGACTGCCGGGAGAGCTCGACCTGATCGTCCTCCGGCACGGTGGTGTCGAGCTGGCGGCTGGTGCGCTGCTGGAACTCGTCCCGGTCGGCGGGGGGTACGCCGAGGAGTTCGCAGATGACCAGCGACGGGATCG
Source organism: Halosaccharopolyspora lacisalsi (assembly GCF_014137975.1). Lineage (GTDB taxonomy): Bacteria > Actinomycetota > Actinomycetes > Mycobacteriales > Pseudonocardiaceae > Halosaccharopolyspora > Halosaccharopolyspora lacisalsi. Next base: position 214,184 of record NZ_JACGWZ010000005.1, read on the forward strand.
GCAGCGCGTACTGGGCGACGAGGTCGGCCGGTGGGCCGTGGCGCTCGAGGGCGTCGAGGTGCTCGTCGACGATCTGGGTGATGCGCGGTTCGAGTCGGCGGATGCGCCGCACGGTGAACTCGGGCGTGAGCATCCGGCGCAGCCGGTTGTGGTCGGGCGGGTCGAGGGCGAGCAGGTTTCCGCTGCGGTCGCCGGAGAGCTGACGGGGGTCGCGCTCGGGTCCGTCGCCGGTCGCCAGGTCCTCGGGACCCCACCCGTTGATGAAGTTCTCCGTGTCGCCGAGCATCCGTCGCACGTCGGCGTGGCGGGTGAGCAGCCACGCGGAGGGACCGAACGGGGTCGGCACCCGGACGATGCCGTCGCGAGCGCGCACCGCCGCCGCCTCGGGTGCGGGGCCGAACCCGGTTCGACGCATGTCGAGCGGGGTGGGCGTCGGGGTTTCTCGTTCGGGCGCGGATCGTGGCCGTGTCACTCGCACTCCTCGGCTGTTCGGGGGCGTGGCGTTCCCCAGAATTAAATCAGCTGACTGACTGAGAGCAAACCTCCGGTACGCGCCCGGCCGCGAACGCGGACCGCGCCCCGCTCGAACAGCACGGCCGGGCCGCTCGTGAGGTCCTGCGCGTCGTCGGCACCCGACCTCGCCGCCGTGCGCCGCCGCATGGAACGGAGCCTTCTCGATCGTTCTCGTGATCGCCGCCTGCGTCACGCTCCGCATCGCCTTCACATGCCGTGACTGGCTCTGGGTCGCACGTCCCGGACGGTGGTCGACTCGTGATCAGCGGGATGTCCCCGGCTGCCTCGATCCTTGATTCCCCGCACCGGGAAATTCGTGATCGAACAATGCCTGACCTGGTGATCTCGCGGTGCTGATGCGTAATCTCGGGGTGCGCCGGTTGAGTCGACAGCCGTGGTCGCGCTGCGGATCCGGAGGTGCGGGCAGGAACGGCTCCGGACTTCCCTCCCGCCGCGGTTCCGAGTCGGTGGTACGTCCGAGGCGGAGCTGTGGCGTTGTCCGCTTCACTGAGCTTTCTGGTGGTGGAACCAGTGGTTGCTTACTTCGTTCCCATGGCATCCTCGCCCGTGGGAGCCGCGACTCGTCTCGAATCCGGTGACGAGGAGTCCGGTGCGAGGGTGGTGGCCGCGCGCTCGGTCTCGGAGCCGGATGGGCCGCTGTGGATGCAGGTGCACCGCCCCGGCCACCGGGTGCTGGTGCTGGAGGTCCGGGGCGCGGTGGACATCGCCGGTGAACCCCGGTTCGCCGAGGTGCTGCGTCAACGCCTGGACAGCTTCGCCGCGCATCTGGTGCTGGACATGTCGGGGGTGACGTTGCTCGACGCCGAGGGCGTCATGACCCTGCTGGACGCCGTCCACTACGCCAGGATTCGCGCGAAACGCCTCGTGCTGGTTCCCAGCCCGGCCGTGAACCGGGTGCTGGAGATCCTCGGACTCACCGAGCGGTTCGGCTACGCGGTCAGCGTGCCGACGGCGCTGACCGCCGACGAGATCCCCCGCCAGGCGCAGTCGCGCTGACCCCGTTCCCGCCGGCTCCGCGAACCGCGGGGGAGAGCTCCGCCGACGAGCTGCTGGACGTCGATCCGGCGGGGCCGGCTCTCCTCGCTCTTGGGACCCGGACGGTCAGCACGCCGTTGTCGAGCTTGGCGTTCACGTTCTCGGTGCTCATGCCTGGGGGAGCGCGCTGCGGTGGGAGAAGTGGCCGGTGCGCCGCATCTGGTGGTGCAGGACGCCGTTGCTCTCCTCCTCCCGCATCTCCCCGCTGATCGACAGCTCGTTGTCGTTGACGTCGACGGTGATGTCGTCCCGAGCGACTCCGGGCGGCTCGGCCTCGTAGAAGTAGGCGTCCTCGGTTTCCTCGACGTCGACCATCGGCTGCCAGGCCCCGCCCCGGGACATGCTCGATCCGGGGTCGAAGCCCCGCCCCGGGCGATCCCGCAGCTCTTCCACTTCCCGGAACGGTTCGCGCCCCCTGTCCGGCATCCGCCGCGCGGCGTGGTGACCCGTCCGGGCGGGCAGCGGCTCGTTCCTCGTCGTCTCCTTCACCGTTGCCGATTCCACAGCCGATTCCGTCGTCCCCGGAGTGGCAGCATCGTCCCAGCTGCGCTGGTTCGACGCCGTCGTTCGCCGGTCGTGCCCACGGCTACGAGCAGCGCTTCGAGGGAGTCACGCAGCGGAGTTTCATACTGGTGAAGCGGAGTTGGTAGGCTGCCGCGCAGCGACGGCGAAGGATCGAAGGACGACTGGTCGGCGCCGCTACGGGAACGGTTGAGTGGTATGGACGAACCGAGTGCCGCAGCCCCGCGGTCGGCGGAGGTGCCCCACGGGCACGGTGTCGTGAAATCCGCCGACCGGGCCCTGGCCGTTCTCGAGCTGCTTTCCGGCGGGCGGCACCGGCTCGTCGACATCGCGGAGCAGCTCAGCCTTCCCCTGTCCAGCGTGCACGGCCTGTTGGCCACCCTCGTGCACCGCGGGTTCGCCGAGTTCGACCAGGGTGATCGCACCTACTCGCTCGGGCTGAAGGCGTGGACGGTCGGCCAGGGCTACGAGGGGCACCACGACGTCGTCGGCCTGGCGCTGCCGCTGATGAAGCAGCTCGCGGCGGAGACCGAGGAGACCGTCCAGCTGTCCCGGCTGGAGGGCATCGACAACGTCTACATCGCCATCGCCGAGTCACCCCAGCCGATGAAGCTGGTCTCGGCGGTGGGCATGCGCTTGCCCGCCTACGCCATCGGGCTGGGCAAGGCGTTGCTGGCGGGACTGTCCGCCGAGGAGGCCGAGCGTCGGCTCTCGGACGTGGAGTTGCGGCGCTTCACGCCGTACACGGTTCGGGAGCTGCCGGCCTTGCTGGCCGAGCTGCGGGAGATTCGCGAGCGCGGTTACGCCACCGATGACGAGGAGTACATCATCGGATGCCGGTGCGTCGCGATTCCCGTCCACGATCACTCCGGTGTCGTCGTGGCCGCGATGTCCGTTTCCGCGCCCACGCCGCGCTGCGGGCCGAACTGGGTCGAGCACACCCGCGAGGCGTTGTCCGGTGCCGTGCGGCCCCTGGAGAGTCGGCTGCGGCGCTGACCCGGCCCCGCGGGGCCGCTTTTTCGGGTGAACCGCCCTTCGGAGTCCACTGCGTCCGCCCGAGACGCGGTCTTGACAGTGCCGTGTTTGCGCTACAGTATTCACTTCAATGAAGTTGCTTCCTGTATATGAAGCATGGAGAGGTCATGGAACGACCTCGGAACACGTCCCCTCCTGACATCCCCGCCGGCCGAGGTCGGCTTCTCGCCACCGGCCTGGTGGTCGATCCATCCCGGCACGGCACCGCGGCAGGGTCGGTCGCCGCGCGAGCATCGATCGGCAAGGAGGCACAGTGCGCTCACTCGTTTTCCACGGCCCCCGTTCCATCGGGGTGGAAGAGACGCCCGACCCGGCCCCCGCCACCGGCGAAGTCCTGCTGAGTATCCGCGCCACCGGTATCTGCGGGTCGGACCTGCACGGCTACACCGGTGAGAACGGCCGTCGACACGCGGGCCAGGTGATGGGTCACGAGACCGTCGGGCACGTCCGCGGCGGGGACCCGGACACGCTGACGGCAGCGGGCTTGTCCCTCGGCGAGGCCGTCACCGTGAATCCGGTCATCGGGTGCCTGTCCTGCGAATCCTGCCTGGACGGTGCGGAGCAGGCCTGTCCGGACCGCAGGGTGATCGGCGTGGATCCGACGATCAGCTCGGCCTTCGCCGACTTCATGGTCGTTCCCGCACGCAACGCGGTCGCCCTGCCTTCCGGGATGCCGGAGGAGCACGGTGCGCTCGTGGAGCCGCTCGCGGTCGGGTACCACGCCGCCCGGCGCGGACGCTGTTCGCCGGGGGAGGTCGTGCTGGTACTCGGCGGAGGCCCGATCGGCCAGGCGTGCGTGTTGGCCGCCCGCCGCTGCGGTGCCGAGAGGATCCTGGTGAGCGAGCCCGACGAGCACCGCGCGGCGCTGGTCTCCGCACTCGGTGCGGACACGATCGATCCCCGTGCCGAGAACGTGGCGGAGTCGTCGAAGCGGCTGCTCGGTCGGCCGGCGACCCTCGTGCTCGACGCGGTCGGCTCGTCGACCACGTTGGGTGATGCGCTCGCCGCCTCGGCACGGGCGGCCCGCGTCGTGCTGGTCGGCATGAACGAACCGGACGTCGCGCTGTCCGCCTACGCGATCAGCACCGCGGAGCGAGAACTGATCGGTGCTTTCTGCTACAGCCGCGATGACTTCGCGAGCACCGCCTCCTGGGCAGGAACGGCGGGCGAGTACCTCGATCGGCTCGTCGACGGCCGGGTGGGTTGGGACGGTGCCGCGGGAGCTTTCGCCGACCTCGCCTCCGGTACCTCGTCCGCCAGCAAGGTCCTGGTCCTGCCCGACGACCGAGGAGAGCAGTGATGACGCCCCGAACGATCCGCTCGGTCCGTGCCCACACCGCTCAGGGAGGTGGCGCCGACTACCACGACCAGGGCGACGACCACTGGATCGACGACCACATCGCCACGCCGATGGCCAAGTACCCCGACTACCGGCAGAGCCGTCGGTCGTTCGGCCTGAGCGTGCTGGGAACGCTCGTCGTGGAGCTGGAGGCCGACGACGGAACCACGGGGTTCGCGGTGACCACGGCCGGTGAGCCGGGCGCGTTCATCGCCGAACGCCACCTCGCGCGGTTCCTCGAGGGCGCCCCCGTTCAGGAGGTGGAGCGCATCTGGGACCAGATGTACTCCGCCACGCTGTTCTACGGGCGCAAGGGGCTGGTGCTCAACGTGATCAGCGCCGTGGACCTGGCGCTGTGGGACCTGCTCGGCAAGCTGCGCGACGAACCGGTTTACGCCCTGCTCGGCGGCGCCGTGCGCGACGAGCTGGTTTTCTACGCCACGGGGTCGCGCCCGGACCTGGCTCAGCAGCTGGGGTTCATCGGCGGCAAGATGCCGCTGCAGCACGGCCCGGCCGAGGGTTCCGAGGGGATGGCCAAGACCATCGCTCGGTTCGCGTCCGTGCGCGAGCGGGTCGGTCCGGACTTCTGGCTGATGCTCGACTGCTGGATGTCGCTGGACCTGGACTACGCGACCCGGTTGGGGCGCGCGCTGCACGAGCACGGGCTGCGGTGGATCGAGGAGGCGCTGCCGCCCGACGACTACTGGAGCTACGCCGAACTGCGCAAGCGGCTACCGGCGGAGCTGCTCGTCACCACCGGCGAGCACGAGGCGACCCGGTGGGGTTTCCGGATGCTGCTGGAGATGGGCTGCTGCGACTTCATCCAGCCGGACGTCAACTGGTGCGGCGGGATGACGGAGCTGATGAAGATCTCGGCGTTGGCGGACAGCCGCGGTGCGCTGGTCATCCCGCACGGTTCGAGCGTGTACTCCTACCACTTCGCGATCACCCGGCACAACAGCCCGTTCTGCGAGTTCCTGATGATGCACCCGGAGGCCAGCGAGGTCGTGCCGATGTTCAGTCCGCTGTTGCTGGACGAACCCGTGCCCGTGGGCGGGCGGATGAAACTTCCCGATCGCCCCGGCTTCGGCGTGCGCCTCAATCCGGAAGTACCGCTGGTTCGTCCGTACCAGCACTGAAACGACAGAGAGGAGCCCCGCGGTGAAGTTACTGAGGTTGGGTCCCCCCGGATCGGAACACCCGTACGTGCGGGACGACCGAGGCGGCCTGTTCGACCTGAGCCCGCTGACGATCGACATCGACGGTTCTTTCCTGGCCGGTGGTGGAATCGCCCGAGCGCGGTCCGCGCTGGACGCCGGGGAGCTGACTACCGTTCCGGACCCCGGTGACGGGACCGGGATGCGGGTCGCGGCCCCGGTCGCCCGCCCCTCCGCGGTGCTGTGCATCGGTCAGAACTACGCCGCCCACGCCGCGGAGTCGGGCTCGGAGCCGCCCGACGTTCCGATCCTGTTCTTCAAGCACCCCAACACCGTCGTCGGCCCGTACGACGAGGTGGTGCTCCCGCGGGGCAGCACCCGGACCGACTGGGAGGTCGAGCTCGGCGTCGTGATCGGGAGCCGCGCCCGATACCTGGAGGACCGCGACCAGGCGGCGGCCTGCATCGCCGGGTTCGTCGTCTCCAACGACGTCTCCGAACGGGCCTACCAGAAGGAGCACTCCGGTGGGCAGTGGTCGAAGGGCAAGTGCTGCGAGACGTTCAACCCGGTGGGCCCCTGGTTGGTCCCCGCGGAGGACGTCGAGGACCCCGGGTCGCTGGGTCTGCGGTCCTGGGTCAACGACGAGCCGCGGCAGGACTCCCACACCGGCGACATGATCTTCGACGTCGCGGAGATCGTGCTGCACCTGTCCCAGTACATGACGCTGGACCCGGGCGATCTCGTCAACACCGGCACCCCGCAGGGAGTCGCCATGTCGGGGCGTTTTCCGTACCTGGCCGCCGGTGACGCGATGACGCTGGACATCGACGAGCTGGGACGGCAACGCCAGGTGATCAAGGAGGAGTCCGGAGCGCGGTAGCGGCGGGTCTTCGGGACGAGCTCCGCTGGTGAGCGGGCAGGATCGTGGACTTGCGGGGTGCATGCCTGCCTGCCAACCTGTTTTGGCTGTGCTCAGAGGGGCCCGGGCGGCGTTCGGGCTCGTCCGGGACGGTGACGGAGCAGCTGACGACGCCGACGAGAGGGTGGCCCGGGATGGACGCTGCCGACCTCCGCGCGCGGCAGGCCGACACCGCCGAGGTGCTCGCGGCGTTGCTGCGCGAGTACGCGTTCCCGCCGATCGGTTGGAGCATCGACAGTTTTGACGGCGCCTTGGAAGGTCGGATCTACCGCGACTCCGCCGACGCGGCCCTGGCGGATCTGACCACGGTCGCCGAGCTGCTCGGGACCGAGGTCGGCGAGCACGCGCCGGAATCCGGCACGAGCAGGACCCAGCTGCTGGTGCAGGGGCGCTACCACCGGACCCCGATCACGGTGTACGGCCAGGTCACCGTGATCGGCGCCGAGTGACTTGAGGGTCATTGCAGAACGGCCTGTGTGGTGGCTCGAGCGGGAAGCCGGTCTCGTGGCTCCGTCGCTCCTCGAAGGACCGGTAGAACTGCTCCCATGTGGATTGATTTCGACGTCCTCGACGAGTTCGCCGTCGGCGGTGGTGTCCTCGTTTTCGCGTGTGCTGGTGTGGCCCGTTGCGGGATAATCGGTGGTCAAGGCGGCTCTGCCGCATCCATCGGAGAGGGACCACCCATGCAGACGAGGTCGACCACAACCGCCACCGGTGTTCCGGATTCCGCGCGCTCCCACGCGCACGCCCAGGAACTGCTGAACGCCTTGGCCGACGCCGAGCACCAGCAGGACCGCTGGACCCTGCTGTCGTACCAGGAACGCGGGACGCGCTGGGCGTGCTGGCTGGCGCTGCTCGACCTGGTGGTGGCTCCCTGCCTGGGCGTGTGGTTGATCGTGACGGCCGCGGGGCCCTTCCGGCTCTGGGTCGTGCTGATCGGGGCGGCCCTGTTCCTGCCCGCCGGGTTCGCCGGAGCGCTGTACCCACGGTGCCGCACCGACCACCGCCAAGTACGGCAACTGGCCCGGCAGGCAGCCCGCGCCGAGCAGGAGGCCCACGACCGGTTCGAAGATCTGGTCAGCACAGTGTGGGACCGGGAACCGGAAACGCCGATGGGACCTGCTGAGCGTCGGCCTTCGGTCCTCCGGTGACAGCGGCCCCGTGCTGCCGGGGGCTCGTGCTACTGCGCGAGCAGCGTTCGAAGGACCGTGTCCGGGTCGAGCGGCTCGGTCGGCGGATGGGGCCATCCGATGGATCCGTCGCCGTGCCAGCGGGGCACGAGATGGATGTGGAGATGAGAGATCACCTGTCCGCTGGCGCTGCCGTTGTTCTGCCGCACGGTCAGCCCGTCCGGGCCGAGCCGCTGCCGCAGCAGGACGCTGATCCGCTGGGCCGTGCGCATCGTGGCTTCCGCCAGGGGCGCGTCGGCCTCCCACAACGTGTCCACGTGCTGTCGGGGGATCACCAGCACGTGCCCGTAAGCGGCCGGGGGAGCGGCCAGCAGGGCGAGGCAGGTCTCGTCGCTGCTCACCAGGTGCGCGGGAGACTCTCCCGCGACGATGCGGCAGAAGGTGCAGGTGTCGCTGCTCGGTTCGGCACGGGGCATGGCCCCAGGCTATGACGCCCGAGTCGACCAGGGCGCGGCGATTCATCGGATCGACGGGCGAACTGTTGACTGTCGGCACTCGGCTATCATCGGTGGCGTGGTGGAAGAGGCATTGCGCAGTCTGGACCGCACCACGCTACGCGAGCGTGCGTTGGTGGCGATACGGTCTGCGATCGTTTCCGGGCGTTACCAACCGGGCGAACACCTCGGTGAGGTGGAGATCGCCACCCGGCTGTCGATCAGCCGCGGCACGGTGCGCGAGGCCCTGCGCCACCTGCAGCAGGAGGGACTGGTGGCCCCGGGGGCCCGCGGTATGTTGCGGGTGCGCAGCCTCTCCGCGGAGGAGGTCCGCGAGCTGTTCCGGGTGCGAGAGGCACTCGAGGGTCTGGCGGTCGCCGAGCTCGTCGCGTCGCCCAAGCGGCCGGACGCGGTCGCGGAGCTGAACGGGGCCGTCGACAAGCTGGACGATGCTTCGGTCGACCTGGCCGAGCGGCTCGAGGCCGACCTGGCCTTCCACGCGCTGCTGTGCGAGCTTTCGGGCAACTCCATGCTGCTCGACACCTGGCGCCATCTGGAGGGGCCGATTCGTGTCGTGGTGATGAGCACGAACAGTGAGCAGCGCAGTGTTCCGATGTCGGCCGCCCACCACCGTCCGATCATCGAGGCCATCGAGTGCGGTGACGCCGAAGCCGCCGTGGCGGTGCTCAAGGAGCACATGGCGGCCGCGGTCGAGTGCTTGACCGCGGCGGGCTGACCTCCCCGGTGAAAATTCGCCCTTGACTTTCCCCGAAGAGCCCTTAGGGTTGGCTCTCAACATTGACTGTTAACAGTCAACAGTGATCATGTACCCGGTCGAGGGGAGCGCGATGGTCGACTCCGGCACCTCCGTGGCTTGTGCCCTGGGAAGCGCTTTCTCCCGGGGATTCGCCCCACGCCGGGTGGGCTTGTCGCCGCGCTGGTGACCGGAAGGATCCACCGACCTCCGCGCCGCGGAGCTCGGTGACATCGAAAACCCACCAGAAAGAGGAGGTAGAGCGCTGTTGTCGGACAGAGTGCATGCGCTCGAGGAATCGGCGTGCCGAATCCGCAGGCACGCCCTGGACATGGGTGAGGCCCAGGGGCAGGGATACATCGGGCAGGCACTGGGGCTGGCCGACGTCCTCGCGGTCGTCTACGGCGACCGGCTGCGCTTTCAGCCGTGGGATCCGGACTGGCCCGAGCGCGACCGGTTCCTGCTGTCCATCGGCCACTACGCGATCGCGCTCTACGCGGCGTTGGCGGAGGCGGGCATCGTCGACGTCGCCGAGCTGGAGACCTACGGGGCCGACGAGTCCCGGCTGCCGATGTCCGGCATGGCCTCCTACACACCGGGAATGGAGATCTCCGGCGGTTCCCTCGGGCACGGCCTGGGCGTGGCGACCGGGATGGCGCTGGGACTGCGCCAGCGGGGAAATCCGGCGCGCGTCTACGACCTGCTCTCCGACGGCGAGCTGGACGAGGGCTCCACCTGGGAGGCCGCGCTCGCCTGCGCCCACCACGAACTGGACAACGTCACCGCGATCGTCGACGTGAACGCGCTGCAGGCCGACGGCCCGACCAGCGGAGTGCTGCGCATCGAACCGCTGACCGCCAAGTGGGAGTCCTTCGGCTGGCGGGCGATCCGCGTCGACGGCAACGACATCCCGGGGTTGCTGGCCGCGTTCGACGAGCTGGCCGCGCACCGGGGCTCGCCGTCCGTGCTGATCTGCGACACCCGGGTCGGACGAGGCGTGCCGTTGCTGGAGAACCGCGAGAAGGCGCACTTCATGCGGGTCGAGTCGCACGAATGGCAGATCGCACGCGATCAGTTGGAGGAGACGTACGCATGACCACGTCCACGAAGAAGCGGCTCACCACCTCGGCGATGATCGCTTCGTTCGCCGACGAGGGGCAGCGCACCACCAGCGCCCCGTTCGGCCACGCGCTCGCGGGGCTGGCCGAGCAGCGCCCGGAGATCGTCGGGCTCTCGGCGGACCTGGCCAAGTACACCGACATGCACGTGTTCCGCGAGGCCTACCCGGACCGCTTCTACCAGATGGGCATGGCCGAGCAGGCGATGTTGGGGACCGCGGCGGGGATGGCCGAGGTGGGGCTGCTGCCCTTCGCCTCCACCTACTCCGTGTTCGCCACCCGGCGCGCCTACGACTTCCTCTGCCTGGACATCGCCGAGCCGGGGCTCAACGTCAACGTCGTCGGTGGCCTGCCCGGCCTCACCACCGGATACGGGCCGAGCCACCAGGCGACCGAGGACCTGGCCATCCTCCGCGGGATGCCCGGACTGACCATCGTCGACCCGTGCGATTCCGTGGACATCGAGCAGGCGGTCCCCGAGCTGGCGGACACGTCCGGCCCGACGTACCTGCGGTTGCTGCGCGGGTCCGTGCCGACCGTGCTCGACGAGTACGACTACCGCTTCCGGCTCGGCGAGGCCGCCGAGCTGCGCGGAGGGCGAGACGTGCTCATGATCTCCACCGGGCTGATGACGATGCGGGCGCTGCAGGCGGCCCAGGAGTTGGCGTCCGACAACGTCGACGTGGCCGTGCTGCACGTGCCCACCATCAAGCCGCTGGATCGCGAGGCGATCCTGCGCGAGGTCGCGGGCGACCGGCTCGTGATGACCCTGGAGAACCACGCGGTCGTCGGCGGGCTCGCCGAGTCCGTCGCCTCCTGCCTCGCCTTCGCCGGGGCGGGCAAGCGGATCGTGCCGATCGGGTTGCCGGACGAGTTCCTCGCCGCCGGAGCGCTGCCGACGCTGCACGACCGGTACGGACTGTCCGCGTCGGCGATCGCGGCGCGGACGCGCGAGGAACTGGCATGATCTCCCCCCGGCTCGGGTGCAGCACCATCAGCCTGCGCGATCTCCCGTTGCCGAGGGCGCTGGAGCGGATCGCCGAGGCCGGCTTCGCCGAAGTGGACCTCGGCGCGCTGCCCGGAGTCTGCGAGCACGTGCCGGTGCCACTGCCCCCCGAGGAGGTCGAGTCGATCTCCCGGCAGGTACGGGCGAGTGGGTTGCGGGTGCGCACGGTCAACGCGGACATCGGCCCGATGGACGACCCCGACCCGGCCGGTGGCGCCCTCGCCGAACACCTCCGCGGTCTGGTCGCGCTGGCGGTCTCGGTGGGCTCCCCGGCGATCATGCTGCCGTGCGGGGATTACCGGGATCGGCGTCCCACCACCGACTCGGAGATCCGGGCCGTGGCCGACACGGCTCGGCGAGCCGCGGACATCGTCGCCTCGGAGGGGCTCCGGTTGGACGTGGAGGCCCCGCACTCGATGCGGCTGTGCCACGACACCGCCGGGTCCCACCGCCTGGCCGACGAGCTGGACGGCTCCTCGGTGGGCATCGTGCTGGACGTCAGCCACGTCGTCGCCTCCGGCGGCGACTCCGCTGAAGCCGCCCGCGCGCTCGCCGACCGGGTGCGTCACGTCCACCTCCGTGACGCGGTGCCCGGCGACATCCACCGCAGCATCGGTCGCGGTCACGTCGACTTCGGCGGTTTCGTCTCGGCTCTGGAGGCGGCCGGTTACACCGGCCACTACAGCCTCGAACTGGAGACCGACGACGTCGGCGACGAGCAGCGCCCGGCCGAGGCGTCCAGGGCGGGCGCCGAAATCTCCCGCCTGCTCGCCACCACGCAGGAACGACTCCGCATTGGAGACTGACATGACACAGAACCGCACGGCCGTCATCACCGGAGCCGGCTCGCACCGGGGCATCGGCCAGGCCACCGCGAATGCGCTGGCCGCGGCGGGTTGGCACATCGCGGTGCTCGACATCGACGAGGCCAGCGCCAAGGAACGGGCCGCGGAAGTGAGCCGGGATCGCGGCGTGTCCGCGTTCGGAGTCGCCTGCGACGTGACCGATGTGGACCAGGTGGACGCCGCCACCATCACCGTGGAGTCCGAGCTGCCCCCGATCGGCGCGCTGGTCAACAACGCCGGAATCACGTCGCCGACCCGGTTCCTCGACGTCACCGACGACGAGTGGGACCGCATCTTCGAGGTCAACGTGCGCGGCAGCTACCTCATGACCAAGCGGGTGGCCCCGGGCCTGGCCGAGCGCGAGTTCGGCCGCATCGTCAACCTCTCCTCCGTCTCCGCCGAACGGGGCGGTGGTGTCTTCGGAGGCGTGGCCTACTCGGCGGCCAAGGCGGCGCTGCTGGGCTTCTCCCGCGCGCTGGCGCGTGAGCTCGGGCCCTCGGGCGTGACGGTCAACTCCGTGGCACCCGGCCTGGTGGACACCGACATCACCGCGGGCAAGCTCGTCCCGGAGCGCAAGGAGGCCATGGTCGCCGACATCCCGACGGGGCGCGCCGGCACCGTCGCCGACGTCGCCGACGTCATCACCTTCCTGTGCCGCCCGGAATCCAGCTACCTCACCGGGGTCACCTACGACATCAACGGCGGATCGCACATTCACTGAAGTCGGGTGATTCGGACGAATTGTTCGTGGTGCGTCCACGCTGCACCGATCTCGATAAATCCCGGCGGGAAACAGCGGTCGCTTTTCGCGACCGAGAGGCGGGGGCCGATAGTCGGCGGATGGTGTTCGAGACTCCGGCGGTGCGTTCCGAGAAGGTGACCGCCGTGGAAATCCTCGCGGATGGCGTGCTCTTGATCGCACTTTCCTCGCAGGCAGAACAAGTTGCTGACCAGCACGGACCAATGACCGCCATGAACACGGCCTCGTCGTCGACGAACCGCGGTATCAACTCCGCCGATCACGACTCACGACAACGAGTCCCCGTCACGGGGAACACGGGCTGAAATCCCGTCATTCACGCCGGAATCAACCCGCTTCGCGTTCACCGCCGCAATCCCGGCGGTGGCAACATTGTTCACCCGCCTCGACGTCGAGGCTCACGGAAAGACACGCGGTATGTCTGATTCACTCATATTGCTGCACACCGCTCTCGCGGTGGTCGGCATCGTGCTGCTGATTGTCGTGGCACGCATCAATCCGGTGATCGTCCTGGTACTGGGTTCGCTGTACCTCGGACTGGCCACCGGCCTCGGGTTCGAGGAAACCACCACGGCCGTCGCCGAGGGATTCGGCGATCTCATGACGGACGTGGGGCTGATCATCGGATTCGGGGTCCTGCTCGGTTCGCTGCTGTCCACGACGGGAACGTTGCAGCGCATCGTCGAATTGTTCCTCCGGATCTGCGGGCGCGGCAAATCGCCGTACGTGCTCGGTGTGGCCTCCGGCGTCGTGTTTCCGGCGATCTACTTCGACGTGGCGCTGGTGATGCTGGCGCCGATCGCCAGTTCGGTGGCCGCTCGTACCGGTGTCGGGATCGCCGTGGTCGGTGGTGCCCTGGCGATCGGCCTCGAGGTCGGACTGCTCATGGTGCTGCCCGGAGCCGCTGCGCTGGCCGGTGCCGGAGCCCTGAACGTACCGCTGTCGACGATGCTGTTGTTCGGGATCCCGGTGGGCGTCGTGGCCATCGTCGTCGGTGTGTTCCTGCACAGCGTCCTGATGCGGCGGACCTGGGATCCCTCCAAGGACGAGAGCACCAACAACGGCGGCGTGGACGGCATGACCGTTGCCGAGGCCGAGCAGCCGCGCCGTCGTCTTCCCCTGCCGGTGATGCTGTTGCCGGTCCTGGTGCCCCTGGCGCTGATCGTGCTCGGCACCGTCGCCGAGACGGCCGAGCTGAGCAGCGGCCTGATCGGTTTTCTGTCCGACCCGGTCGTGGCCCTGCTGATCGGTCTGCTGCTCGCCTGCGCGATGACCGTGTACATGCTCTCGCGCGATGCCGTGGAGAAGGCGTTGAGCAAGGGGGCGGCGACCAGCGGGACCATCCTGCTGTTCACCGGTGTGGCCGGTTCGCTGGGGGAAGTGATCAGCCGAACCGGCATCGGCGACATCATCTCCGGCCTGTTCCAGACGAGTTCGTTGTCCCCGTTGCTGCTGGCGTGGGTCGTGGCGGCACTGCTGCGCCTCGCGCAGGGATCGGGATCGGTCGCCGCGATCACGGCGGCCACCCTGCTGGCACCGGTCGTGGGAGGGCTGGACGCGGCCGCCGTCCTCGTGCTTCTCGCCGCGGCGGCCGGGGCGAGTTTCGGCGGGCACGTCAGCGACAACACGTTCTGGATGTTTCGCACCCTGCTGGGCCTCTCCACGCGAGGAGCCTTCCAGGTCTACACCGTGTCCCAGTCGATCATGTCGGTCGTCGCGCTGGTCGTGGTGCTCGGACTCGGCGTGTTCGTGTGAGCCCTCGGCCGGTCGGGGACGCGTATGCCGTACTGCGTGATCTTGCGGTAGATCGTCGCTCGGCTCATGCCGAGGACCTCCGCGGTACGGGTGACCGTCGTTCCCGGCTCGGCCAGGCAGCGCACGATCTCGTCGCGCTCGAGGGTCTCGATCCGGGACAGCGTGCGGGTCGGCCCGCACAGCACCTCGGGAGCCAGGTGTCGGACGTCCACGACATCGCTCCTGGCCGCCGCCTCCAGGACGACTCGGCGGAGCTGCTCGACGTTGTCCGGCCAGTGGTAGGCGCGCAACGCGCGCACCGCCGCCGGGGTGAACCGGATCTCGCGGCTGCGGGCCCGCTCGGCGAGGTGCTCGGCCAGCGGGAGAACGTCGTTCGGCCGTCGCCGCAGCGGCGACAGCTCCACCACCGTGTCGACGTGCGGGGTCAACGCCTCCGGGATCGTCGCCGCCCCACGTGCGGTGACGGTGAGTGGTCGCCGCGTTTGCGCCGCGACGATCCCGGCGAGTTCGGTCGCGCCCCACGACGGCAGGGCGTCCACCCCGGCGGCGATGACCCCGGTGTTGTCCTTGGCCAGTTCGGGAGTCCACAGCGCGAGCCACGACTCGATCTCGCGCGGGTCCGGTGGCCGGGCGTGGAGGATCCGACCGTGCGGCTGCGCGCGTCGGAGCGCCGTGACCAGCAGCGCGGTCTTGCCGACTCCCGGTTCCCCGGCGACGCCGACCGACAGTCCCTCGGCCAGCGCCGCTTCGACCTCGGTCAGCGCGGCTCGCCACGTCTCCGACAGCTCCGGCGCGGACCCGGAACGTGCCGCGGAGACCCGGAAGACCTCGCCGCGCGGGGTGGGGCGTGGTTCCACACCGGAACCGCGGGCCCGCATCAACGCCGAGGTGTGCCCGGCCGCGGTCTTCGCCAGGGCCAGCAGCAGGTTCGCGGACCGCTGTGACCAGGTGGTCAGGTTGACGCTGCCGAGCAGCCACCCGTGCACGGGATCCAGGACCGGCACGGCCGCGCAGGTGTACTCCCACAGTCCGGTGCAGTAGTGTTCGTCGCCGCGGACCAGGGACGGCATCCGGTCGGCCAGCGCGAGGCCGAGTCCGTTGGTGCCGGCTTCCCGCTCGGAGAAGGCGAACCCGGGAGCGAGGTAAGTCCGGTCGAGGGCTCTGATCAGCGTGCGGTCGTGGCAGGTCCGGTCGAGCACGTGACCGTCGTGGTCGGTCAACATCAGACTGACCGGTTCGTTCGCGAGCGTTTCGTCCAGATCGTCCAGGACTCGCCGGCCGCACTGGAAGAACAGCGACTCGTCGTCGACGGCACCGGTGTAGACCGGATGGACCTCTTCCAGTGGTGCCCCGTAGTGCCGGCTGCGCTGCCAGGACGCGGACAGTCGTGGTGCGGAGGCGACCGGCGTGCCGCCCGCGTACTCGTCCATTCGCGCACCTCTCCTCGGCTCCACCGTGCCCGCACCAACTGTGACACAAGCGTTACATAAGGTGATGACCCCGTGTCTCAAATTGAGACGCGCGATCTCCCCGCGGTCGGGAGTCGGCTGTCTATCCTCTCCCACCGGATGCGCCGAGAGCGCCACGTGGAAAGGAGGCGGCGATGCATTCCGAGAGCGGCGACTCCTGCTTCACCGGCGATGCTCGCCTCGCGGTGTGGGACGCTCGATCGAGCCGCGCACCGCGGCGGTGGTCGGGCATGCGGATTCCCGAGCAGGATGTCCTCGTCGCGCTCGGTGCCGTTGTCGATCCCGAGCGCAACGAACCGATCACCGATCTCGACTTCGTCCGTTCGCTCGAGGTCGACGGTGGCCGGGTCACCGTGCACCTGTGGTTGCCGACCTCGTTCTGCGCGCCGAACCTCGCCTACCTGACGGCCTCGGACGTCAAGGACGTGCTCACCGACCTGTCGTGGACCCGTGCGGTCACCGTCGAGCTCGACGACCACCACGACTCCGAGGTGATCAACCGCGGGCTCGCTGCCGATGCCGGTCACCGTGGCGCGCTCGGCGCCGACGAGCTGCTGCTCATGTTCCGTCGCAAGGCCCACGCCGCCGCGCTGGAACGGGTGCTGATCGGGATGCTGCGTGCCGATCCGGGCATCGCCGAGACCGAACTGCACCGCGTCACCATCGCCGACCTGCCCGCTGGCGGCGCCACCCGCGCCCTGTTGCGTCGTCGCGCCGCCCTCGGGCTGGGGAGCGGCGGCGCGTTGCCGGTGCTGGTCGACGAGAACGGCAGGCCGTACCAGGCCGGGGAGATCCCCCTGTGGTTGCGACGGGCGCGCTTTGCCCGCGTCCCGGCAGGCAGTAGTTCCCGTTTCTGATGTCCTGGTGTCGGCAGCCGCGGCGCGCTGTCACGGCAGGGCGCTTTCCCGAGGGGTCGAACACGATTCCGGAAAACACCGTTACACTCCGTGCCCATGCGGACCGTCGCGCGAACACTGAATCGCTCCGAAGCGTCGTTGCCGGTGATGGTCGTGGCCGGGGCGGTGCTGGCCACGTGGACCGTGCTGGCGGTGTTCCTGGCGGGCGCGGTGATCCGGGCGGTTCCGGGAGGTGGCTCTGTCGGTCCCGGTGCGCTGCTCGACATAGGTGGTCTGGCTCCGCTGGTGGCCGCGCTCGTCGTCCTCGTCGGTGTCCCGATCGCGCTGCTCACCGAACGGCTGTGCCGCGGTACCGGTACCGGCGTGCTCCTGGCGGCGTTCGTGGTCGCCGGCCTCGTCGCCGGAGCCGCCACGTCGCTGCTGATCACCGGCGGAGTCCTGCACCAGTTCCTGTGGCTGGCCGCCGGAGCCGCCGTGCTCGGTCGCGCGGGGGCGGGGCCGCTGGCCACTCGTCCTCCACTGCTGGGACTGGTTGTCCTGCTCACCGTTGCGGCCACCGTGGGCAGCGCGCTCCTGCGCTGACAATTCCGTCCGCTGTGGAGTGCGCTCGCGGCTGAGCGGCTACTGGGTGTGCTCGGCGGCGATGCGGCGCACGGTCGGCAGCAGTTGCTCGCTCAGCACCGTTCCCAGAAAGACGGCCGCCACGCGGTGCTCGCGATCGAGCACGATCGTCAGCGGTGTCGTCGACAGCGGGACCCCGTCCAGGGCCAACAGCGCACGTCCCGCTGGATCGTATACAGAGGGATAGGGGACGTGGAAGTTGCGCAGGAAGTCGGTAGCGGCATCCCGATCGTCGTTGACGTTGATGCCGAGGAACCGGACGCCGTCGTCGCGGGTTTTCCGGGCGACCTCCTTCAGGTCGTCGGCCTCGGAGCGGCAGGGGCCGCACCATGTCGCCCAGGTGTTCAGCACGACGACGCGCCCGCGGTATCGCCGCACTGCCACCGTCTCCTTCGCAGCGGTGACCCTGCTACCGGAGGTACGGCCGATCGTGCCGCGCTCGGCGGGCTCGTAGAACAGCTTCGACTTGCCACCCGGCGAAACGAACGTGAACGTCCCGCCGCGATCCGCGCTCGCGCCGCTGCACCCACTCAGCGACAGCGCACCCGCGAGGACCACGACCACGACTCGTACTCCCGCGGTGACCGAACGACCCCGGAATCTTCGCGACAGCGACGACATGTCCTGAGCCTGGTGGTTACCCCGGCGGATCGGGGCTTCCGAGTCGATCAGTCGTTTCCCCGGCGGTAGATCGCGGCGTAGCGCGCGGCCTGATCGGGGTTGAGCATGCCGCGGTCCTCCTCCCGCGTCCTGCGTCCGGTTCCCACGGAATAGCCGTGCTTGGCCAGCCGGTGCTCGGCCGTTTCGTACATCCCCGAGACCGAATAGAACAGGCCCATGAGCACGCCGCCCAGCAAGGACATGGCCAGCAGCCACAGTGGCCCGGGAACGAGCAGGAAGAGCAGGCCGGGCGACATCTGCACCAGTGCCCTGAGCAGGTACCGCAGTATCCACGTGCGGCAGGTCAGGTCGTGCAGGACCCACTCGCGGCACCGGTCGGGAAGCCGGCCACCGTAGGCGTACCAGATCCATTGGAACGGATTCGGTCGCTTTCCCGACATGCCTCTCATCCTCGCACAGGCGCCGCAGCCGGTGCGGACGACCGGCTGCGGCGGTGCCGTCATCGGACCGTCATCGCTGGTCAGTGGTCTGATCGAACGATGCTGAGGATCACTCGCGAGTTCGCCGCGGCGGTCAGGCGGGGGTCATCCCGCTGACCTCGGCCAGCAGCTCGAAGGACCGCAGCCAGGCGTCCCGCTCGGGGGCCATCGAGGTGACCATCAGTTCGTCGGCCTGGGCGTGCTTGGCGAAACCGGCCAGGTAGTCCTTGACCTCTTCCGGGGTTCCGACGCCGGAGTAGGTCAGCATCTGCCGGGCCTGCTGCCCGGCCGGGGACTCCAGGGCGTCGTCGGCCTCCTCCCGCGTGAGGTTCCGGCGGGTGAGCAGCCGGAGCCTGCTGCGCTTGGCGGCCTGGAACTGCTCCCGCGCCCGCTCCTCGGTGTCGGCCGCGATGATGTTGACGCCGGCGATGACGTGCGGCTCCCGCAGCTGCTCGGAGGGGGTGAACTGGCGCCGGTAGGTCGCCACGGCGTCCTCCAGCGCGTTCGGCGCGAAGTGCGACGCGAACGAGTAGGGGAGCCCGAGGGCGGCTGCGAGCTTGGCCCCGAACAGCGACGATCCGAGGATGTACAGCGGCACGCCGGTGCCCTTGCCCGGCACGGCCTCGACTCCCTGGATCAGGGATTTCTCGCCGAGGTAGCCCTGCAGCTCCTGCACGTCCTGCGGGAAGGCCTCCGCTGCCGCCTGGTCGCGGCGCAACGCCCGGATGGTCTGCTGGTCACTACCGGGGGCTCGCCCGAGGCCGAGGTCGATGCGTCCGGGATGCAGGGTTTCCAGGGTGCCGAACTGCTCGGCGATGGTCAGCGGAGCGTGGTTGGGGAGCATGACGCCGCCGGCCCCGACGCGGATCGACCGGGTGTGCGCGGCGATGTGCCCGATGAGCACGCTCGTCGCCGAGGAGGCGATGCGCGGCATGTTGTGATGTTCGGCGTACCAGATGCGCCGGTAACCCCACTGCTCGGCTCGCTGCGCCAGGTCGATGCTGGCCCGCAGGCTGTCGTTCGCCGTTTCACCCTGACCGATGTTGGCGAGGTCGAGAATGGACAGTGGGACATCCATGGACGTCGAACCCTTTCGCTCGGGCGATACAGTACGCGCTGTACTGTTGCTCTGGTCAACCGAACGAACGCGCTGCTCGCGGCGACTATTCCCGGCGTTGCCGGGATCACTCCGTCACCGGGTCGTGCCGCACGATCGGCGGCTGGAGGGGACCGGAGGTCGGATTCTAGGATTCGTGCGTCTCCACGGTGGGAAAGGAGACCCAGGGTGACCGCCACCGCAGACCGTTCGTTCCGGCGCCCGGGCTCCGACGACGGGCTGTTCGGTCCGGACTCGGTGACCTGGCGCATCCACACCGACCCGGCGATGTGGATCGCGGCGTTCAGCGCGCTCGCGCTCCAGTCCCTGCACCCCCGGACGATGTGGGGGACCTACCAGAACTCGGCGCTGTTCCGGCGCCGCGAAGCGCTCGCCCGCCTGTTCCGCACCGCCGACTTCGTCGCCACTCGAACCTTCGGCAGCAGCGAAGAGGTCCGCGAGACCGGCGCCAGGGTTCGCCGCATCCACGCCGCGATCACCGGTGTCGACGAGCGCACCGGGGAGCGGTTCCCCGTCGACGACGCGGAGAACCTCCTGTGGGTGCATTGCGCCGAGGTCTACCCGTACCTGCTCGTCGCCCGCGCCTGCGGGATCTGCCGCACCGACGCCGAAGCCGACGCGTACCTCGACGAGCAGCGCCGGTCCGCCGCCCTCGTGGGTCTCGACCCCGAGCGTGTTCCCGGGTCGGTGGCCGAGATGACGGAGTACTTCCGACGGATGCGGCCCGAGCTGCGGCTGACCACCAGCGCGCGCCGGGGCATTCTGATGTGGCTGAACACCCCAGCTCCGAGGCGCCTCGCCGCGCTGCGGCTCGTGTACCCGTTCCTCGGGATGCTCGGGATCGGGTTGCTGCCCGGGTGGGCACGCAGGTTGTACGCCCTGTCCGGGGAGGGCGCCGCTGGTCGGGCGCTGGAGGCCGTGATGGTGCGGGTGGCGCGTGTGACGCGGGCGGTCATGGTGCGGCTGCCCGAGCGCTACACCGGTACCGCGGAGCAGGTCCGACGGATCCGGCGAGCCAAGCGGATCATGCGGGAACGTCGGAACTGAGAGCACGAGCCATCTCCGCGACAGCGCGTGCTGCCGCGGAGATCGAACCCGGGGCGTGCCGCAGTGGACTCCGAAGCGACGGGGTCCACAGCGCGACGACGAGCGCGGTCGGTTACGAACCCGCTTGGAGCGTGCGGTCGAGGAGGTCCCGGAGGGCCTTCCAGTGGCGCTCGGTGGCGTCGGAGTCGTAGGAGGCGGTGTCGGCCTGGGTGAAACCGTGCTGGGCGCCGGTGTACACTTCGCTGCGGTAACGCACCCCCGCTGTCGTGAGCGCGTTGTCGAGGCGTTCGATCTGTTCGGGCGGTAGCGCGTGATCCTGGTCGGCGTGGCCGAAGTAGAGCTCCGCGGTGATGCGGTCGGCGAGCAGGTGCGGGCTGTCGGCGGCATCGGAGGCCAGGTTCCCACCGTGGAAACCGGCCGCGGCGGCGACGCGGTCGGGGTAGGTACCGGCGGTGCGCAGCGCCAGGGCGGCGCCCATGCAGTAGCCGGTGACACCGACCTTTCCTCCGGTGGTCCGCGGGGAGGCGTCCAGCCAGTCCAGGTACGCCTCGGCGTCGCGCATCGCCAGCTCGGGCGTCAGCGACTGCATGATCGGACCGATCCGCTCGAAGATCTCCGGACGTTGGGCGGGATCGATGAACTCGGGCAGTTCGACCACCGGTGCTCGTCCGTGACGGTAGAAGACGTTGGGCACCAGCACGGTGTAACCGGCCGCGGCGAGGCGGTCGGCCATCTCCTTCAGGTGGGCACGCACCCCGAACGCGTCCATGTAGAACAGGACCGCGGGATGGGAGCCGGAGTCGTCCGGACGGGCCAGGTAGGCGTCGGCGACGCCGTCGGCGGTGGGGATCTCCACGGAAGTTCCGGACACGGTGGTCATGGGCACTTCTCCTCGTGCTGCGGGTCTGTCGACTGCGGCAGCACGTCGGGACGTGGTGTCGCAGTGGTCTTCGGTCCGGAGAACGGACCGCGCTGATCATTCTTGCACGCGGTCGCGGTCTCTCGGGTGGGAGACGACGAGCTTGCCGTCCGCCCGCGGTGTGATCACCAGGCCGTCTTCGGGGAGGGCCACCACCCGGATTCGGTGATCGGCGTGGCCGGCGATCCGGTGAGTCGGGGGACGACGTCGGTGACCGCGGACAACTCGCCGCCGGCGATGGCCTGGTACCAGGAGATCCAGGCTTCGATCTGCTCACCGCTGATGCCCAGCCGCCACCGCCGCGCGAAGGCCTCCTCCAGGGTCTCGGCCTCGTAGCGGTAGGGCCTGCCGGTGGCCGTGGCGATCCGGGGCACGGCTTCGTCGAGGGTGAGGGCTTCCGGGCCGGTGACGTCGAGAACGGCCCCGTCGTGGTCGGTGCTGTCGCCGAGGGCGACGTTGGTGATCGCTGCCGCGATGTCGTCGTGGGTGACGAAGGCGACCCGGCCGCTTTCGGGACCGCTGCCTCCGGGGCCGCGGATGACGAACTCCTCGTCGGCGAGGGCGGCCGGTGTGGAGGCGTAGAAGCCGGACCGGAAGGTCGTGTGCCGCACCCCGGACAGGTCCAGGAACTGCTCGGTCAGCCAGTGGTCGCGGGCGTTGCGGTAGGTCGCGGTCGGGCCGGCACCGATCAGCGACACGTACAGCACCCGGTCGATGCCGACCTCCATGCCGGCCTGCACGGCGCTGGCGTGCTCCTCCAGCCGCTTGCCCGTCGGGTGCGAGGAGATCAGCACGAGGGTCGAGGCACCCGCGAGCGCGGTGCGCATGGCCGCGGTGTCCTCGTAGGTGGCCGGACCGCGGTGCTGGGCCCCGGGAAGGTCGGGCAGCCGCGAGGGGTCACGTGCGACGAGCAGCTGGGACGCGCCGCGGTCGGCGAGCCGGGCCGCGATCCGGCTGCCGAGCGCTCCGGTGGCTCCGGTGACCGCCACGGTGGCGAGGTTCTGCTCTGCCATGGTTGCTCCTCTCCTTGAAACCACTGCGGACGGGACTTTTCGTCGGTCGGCGAGTGGTGTCGCCGCTCACGGGGTTCCCGGCCGTGGGGCTCGGATCTCGTGGTGATCCGGGATGCCGTTCGTCGGGCGGGCGGCTGGTGGCCGGAGTGCTCCCGACCCCTGCCACGTTCAAGGGTGCAGGACGGATCGTCCGGCGATGGCGCCGGACCGCAGTCGGGTGAGCACGTCGTTGACCTCGGACAGGGGAGCGGTTTCGGCGACCGTGGGGTCGAGGACGCCCGTCGCGGCCAGGTCGAGGGCTCGTTCGAGCTCCTCGCGGGTGTTGCTGACCGAGGTGAGCACGCGCGTTTCCGGCACGACCATGTCCAGCGGGCTGAGCTCGACGCGGTCGAAGCTGTAGCCGATGTAGACCAGGGCACCGCCGCGGTCCAGGCAACCGAGGGCCTGGGTGCCGGACTCGCGGGTTCCGACGAGTTCGAACACCGCCTGGGCACCTCCGGTGGTTCGCTGCACCCGCTGCGCGGTGTCCCCGGCCGTGGCGTCCACGGTGGTCGAGGCGCCGTGGTACTCGGCCAACCGCAGTTTTCCGGGGGAGCGGCCGACGGCGACCACGTGGACGCCCGCGTGGACGAGGATCTGCACCAGGGCGAGCCCGACTCCACCGACCCCGTACACCACGGCTGTGTCACCGGCCCTCAGGCCGGCGGTGTCGGCGGCGTGCAGGGCTGTGGTGGCGCTGCAGCACAGCGGTGCGGCTTCCCTCGTGCTCAGGGCGTCGGGGATTCGGACGAGCGCGCTGGTGGGGACCCGCACGTAGTCCGCGAAGCCACCGTCGGTGGCGAAGGCCAGGAAGCCGAGCGGTCGTTCGCAGATGTTCTCCCGGCCGTCGCGGCAGAACCGGCAGGAGCGGCACGGGTGGAAGTACTGCACCGCCACCCGGTCGCCGGGTTCGAAGCCGGCCTCGTCACCGACCTCGGCGACGACTCCGGCGACCTCGTGCCCGAGCGTGGTCGGAGTGCCGGCCGGTGTCAGCAGCCCGTCGAGGAAGTGCAGTTCGGTTCCGCACACGCCCGCCGCCTCGACCCGCACCAGCACCTGACCGGTACTCGGTCGCGGCGTGTCCACCTCTTCCAGCCGGAGCGGTTCGTTCGGTGCGTGGAACCTGGCGGCACGCATCACAGGGCCTCCTGCTCATCGGGTTCTCGCCGGTCGTCTCGCATCGCGGCGGCGGTGATCATCAGCTGCTTGACCGACGTCGCCGGCCCCGTGATGGTCGAGTGTGCACGACCCCGAACACGAGAAATCGACCACGGTCGGGCCGAAGTGACAGGAGTCTCGAAGCCTCGTCCGCGTACTGCGGCTAGGAGCGGCCGAAGAGCTTACGGCGCCGTCGGGGGTGACGCACGACGATGGAACCCATCCCGGCACGGGACACGATATGAATGTGCGGGGTCTCTTGCCGGGCGGGGGCCGTGGTGTAGTCGTGGACCGGTTCGATGCCCGGTGTCGCTTTCTCGGTGGTGATCGCGTGTCCCTCGGGCACGATCAGTTCGATGCCGGACAGGTTGGGGCGTGCGTCCACGGTCAACTCGTCGTTGGCGAACTCGGCCTCGGAAAAGTCCAGTTCGACCTCACCTCGCCCGGCACTGGCGATGATGCGGCGGGGCACCTTCCACCGGCCGTGACGGCGTGCCTTGCGCAGCGCGGCCGTGATGTGCAGCGTCTCCGGAACGGTGTGCTCGGCGACCGTGCGTTCTTCGGGTTGTTGACTGCCCGGTAGGTCGGCCAGCAGCTGTTCCAGCTCGTTGTAGTCACGGGCCTGGTGGGTGCGGGCCAGGCGGTTTTCCAGCTCCTCGGTGTCGAGTCGGCCCTGCCCGGCGGCGTTGGCCAGTGCACGCGCGATCGTTTCCCGGTCGTGTCGGGAAACGATTCCCTGCTGGTCCTGCGCGGTGTTCTCCTCGTGTGGCGTGTCCGTCATGGTCACTCCCGGAACCGTCCTCGGAATCTCGGCCCTGTGATCGGCCTCGTTGAGTCGGCCCGCGCTCCCGTGGCGCTGAACGGTTCACCGCGGACGAAGCGGTGGCGCGGGGCCGCGGGGGTCGTCATGTCAGCTCGGGGTGGTCGAACAACGGCGCGTAGCCACTCGGAAGCTGACTGAGCAGCTGGTTGAGCTCACCACCGGTGATCCCCTCGGCCAGCGTGGTCAGGACCGCACTGGCGTCCCAGCGGGCGGCTTCGGTGCTGGCGGTTCCGAGCTGCCTGGAGACCTCGCGCAGGAAATCCTCGATGCCCACCTGCACACCGCCGCTGTCCGCCTGAACGGTCAGCACCCCGGAGACCTGATCGGGTACCTGGGCGGCGAGGTCCTCGGCCTCCCCACCCCCCAGGCGCACACCCAGCACGGCCAGCACGACGCGTACGACGCGCTCGGTCTCCTCGCGCGTGTCGTACTCGCCGCTGTCGCGGACCCGTGCCAGCAACTCGTCGTGTTTCACCGCTCACCTTCCCCCGGCTCGTCTCCCGGTTCGGACAAGGACTCGGAGCGCGTGCTCGACCCCGAAACTTGATGTCCCGGAACACTCTGTTCCTACCCGGCTGCGACAGCGCGACAAACACGGCGCCACCACCGCGCGATCGGACGGTGGTGGCGCCGTGGAGGTGCGAAGCACGTTCGCGGAGCTGTGTCGTTGTGGTCAACCGGTGTGTTCGGCGTCCGGTGAGACCCGACAACGGGCGCCGCAGGCGTGGCAGACCAATAGGTCGGTGAGTCCGCGGGCGAACTCGTGCGGGCTGTCCTCCTCCAAGGCGTGTTGTCCGCAAACCCGGCAAGCCGGCCCCGTGGGCGGCGCCGGCGATGTTTCGGTCCTGAGCGAGGACAGGTACTCACGGGGATGAGGGATCATCAGCGGGCTCCTTTCAGTCGGGTGGTTGCCGCGGGCGTGGGGTGGTCTCGGCCCTGAGGTGCTCCACCGTGGGGAGGCGTCCGATACGGCCGCTCTCGGGTGTGGCTGTCACGACCTCGTCGACCGAACCGGCGTAGGTGAACCGGTCGGAGACCTCGATCAGTCCCAGAAGGCGCTCCACCGCGGGACTGGAGATCACTCGCAGGTGTTTACCGTGAATCCAGTGCCGGGTGGCGGCCTCCAGCAGGGCGACGGCACCCGTGGTGCCCGGAAGCTCACCGCCGACAGATCCGGCACCGCGCGGAGTCGGACCAGTCGTCGACGAGTCGGGAATCGACCACAGCGGGACCGTCCCGCCTCGTTCCTCGCTCGCGGCCAGTGACTTCCGCGCGAGGAACCGGCTGTTCACCCAACCAGCTCACGAATCAGAGTAGCAAAAAGTCCGACGTGGACAAGCCCGTGGAGGTGATGGCTCGGTCACACTGCAGTATGAGAATGGGTACTCTGCGTAGTTGGGTGGCCTGCGCCGGGTGCGGATCGACGCACCACCCGCGATGTCGACAGTCCCGCCTGCACCATGGGCCGGGCCGCCGAGGTGCACGGAGTCGCCCCGGCCGCCCGCGTGCGCGAAATGCTCGACGAGAGCGGGACGAGCATGCTGGTGGTAGCTTGCCGGCTGGCCAGGTTGGAAGCCGACCTGCACGCTGCCCACCAACGCATAGCCGAACTCGAAGAGCATTCCCCGGGCAGGCATCGACTGACCCGTGCTGCTGTCCGCGCCCGCACGACCGACCGGTTTCGCGACCGCACACGAGCACCGCCGCTCCGGAGCCGACACGGGAAAGGAGTCCGCCGATGATGCGCCACCGCCGTGAGGACACGGGGTTCGAGCCCGCTGCCGAAGCCCCGCCCACCGATGTCGTCGAGCAGCACCAACCGACCGACCCGCTCGATCTCGCCGAGACCGGGACCTCTCCGGCCGCGCCCCTGGAGGCCGATCCCGCCGACGCCGCCGAACAGGACGAGATCGTCGCCTTCGACGACGAGCTCCGCACCGAGGGCTCCGCGACCGGGTCCGGACCGGAAGGGCCCGTCTGAGCCACCGGTCACCGGAAAGCGGTGAGTTCGAAGGTCACCGGCGTGCTCTTCTCGGCGGCGACGTCGGGGCTGCGGTGGCTGGACGATGTAGCGGAGTGATCGCCGGACTGCTCGGAAATCGTTGGACACGCCGCGGATTGCGCGGCGAGTATCCGTCGGTGACTGATGCAGCTGATCGCCGGGGACCGATCGCCCGGAGCCCGAAGCGTGTCCGCTTCGCCGTGCTGTCCGGCGAAACGATGTCCGCTCTGCTGGGTGGAGACCTGGCCGAAGCCGGTAGAACGGCCGGGATCGCGCTGCCCGAGTACTTCGCGACCGACAGAGCACGGTGGCTGTGGCGGTTTCGGCTCGATCAGATGGCCACCGATCCCGGCCGTGCGCGGTGGATGGCGCGGCAGGCGGTCGTCGGCGACGAGGGACTCGTCGTCGGGCACGCCGGATTTCACGGACCGCCCGACGAGGTCGGCGTGGTCGAGATCGGCTACTCCGTCGCTCCCGACTTCCGCCGCCGGGGCTACGCCCGGCCCGCACTGATCGAGTTGTTGCGGCGGGTCGCTGCCGAACCTGCGGTCAAGACCGTGCGGGCGGCGATCAGTCCCGACAATGTGGCCTCCCTGGCCACGATCTCGGGCTTCGGTTTCGCCGAGGTCGGAGAGCAGTGGGACGAGGAGGACGGCCTCGAACTCGCCTTCGAGGTCGTGTCCCCGGGCGGCGCGGGCTTCGGTTTCGCCGATCGTGCCTGAACCGGGAGAGGAGGAGCGGTGTCTGACCTCGAAGCGTCACTGAAGGGGTGGGATCCCGACCCGGTGACCAGCAGCGATGCGCTGTCGCCCGACCCGGCCCTGGCGCTGGCGGCGGTGCTGGAGACGCCGCGGCCCTTCCTCGTCGACGGGGAGCTCCCCCCGCTGTGGCACTGGGTGTACTTCCTGGATTGGCCGGCGCACGGTGACCTCGGCGCGGACGGGCACCCCGCGCACGGACGTTTTCTCCCACCGGTTCCGAACCGGCGGCGCATGTTCGCGGGCGGGCGGCTGACGATCACCCGACCGCTCCGGGTGGACGGTGTCGCCGAACGGACCTCGTCGTTGTCGCACGTGGCCGTCAAACGCGGTCGCTCCGGGGAGATGGTCTTCGTTACGGTCCGCAGCGAGTTCCGGCAGGAGGGCGGCCTCCGGATGGTCGAGGAGCAGGACTACGTCTACCGCTCGGGGGAAAGCGAGACCAGGAGTTCGTACGCCACGGCGCCGCGGCAGTGGCCGGAGGCCGCGGCCGCCTGGCAGCAGCGTTTCACCGGCGACTCGGTGCGACTGTTCCGGTTCAGTGCCCTGACCGCCAACGCGCACCGCATTCACTACGACGAGCCGTACGCGCGCGAGGTCGAGCGCTATCCGGGACTGGTGGTGCACGGTCCGCTGCTGGCGATGCTGATGACCGAACTGGCACGCCGGAATCGTGCCGAGTCGCCGATCTCGACGGTGGATTACCGGCTGCGCCGTCCCGTGTTCGCCGGAACACCCACCCTGGTGACCGGTACTCCTGACGAGGACTCCGCCGAGATGACCGTGCTGTCCGCTCCGGACACGGTCGTCGCGCAGGCGAAGGTGGGTTTCGCCTGACCGTCAGGTCGGGAAGTCCTCGAACCCTCCGTGGAAGGTGGCCGCGCGCTGGGCGGCCTGCTCCCGCTGCCGCCAACGTCGTGCGATCTCGACGGCTCCGTCCCGTTCGGCACGCTCGGCACCCCAGCGGGCCAGGGTGGCGCACTCGTCCCACAGGCGTACTCGCTCGACGACGTCGGTCTGCGCGGTGGCCTGGTCCGCCACGTGGTGATAACTCGCTTCCAGCTGCGTGCACCATTCCGGACGTGTCATCGTCGTCTGCTCCCGTCCGCGTGTCCTCGGCGGTGAACCGGGCACCGCCGCGCCACGATTATCGAACTTGCGTTCGATTAGCGTGGAAGCATCGACACGTCGCAGTCAAGAATTTTCCGAGTCCATCCCTCGAACGAGGTAATTTCCCGAGAAGCGGACGAAGAACACACCCGCTCGCTGCGACGCCCCGACTTCGTGTCGTCGGTTTTCCCGACCTTCCGACCGGTGCTCGCGTAGCGCTCGCCGCGCGTGTCGGGCGCAGTGTTCGGCCAGGGCCATGATGGTGGGGGCGGTGTCGGCGGCGGGCAGGGTCGGCATGGCGGAGGTGTCGATGACGTGCAGACCTTCGACGCCGTGAACGGCCCCGGCCGGTGATACCACCGCTCGCGGACTGGTAACCGCTGACGGTCTGCCGCACCATCTCGGCGAGCCCTTCGAACGGAGGAGAGCCGGTGCTGGTCGACCCGGAGACGGTGCAAGGTCTGCAGGAGCGAGTGGGCAGGGCGCTGCCCGCCGAGCACGTCGAGTACGTCGGTGACTGGTGGCTGCGCCGTTCGGTGAGCTCCTCCTGGTGGGTGGGAACGGTGCTGCCGCACGGCTCGGCCGGTCGCGAGGAGCTGATGGGCGGGATCGCGGTGGCCGAGAGGTTCTACGCGGACTTCGGGGTGGCGACGAGGTTCCAGATCAGTCCGGGTGCGTGCCCGGGCGACCTCGATCCGGTCCTGGCGGAGCGCGGCTACCGTCGCCACAGTCCGATGTCACTGCGTACGGCCTCACCCGAGGAGGTCCGGGCGCGGGCACGACCGGGAGGGCTGAGGATCCAGCTGAACGAAGTCCCGACGACGGCGTGGTTCGACGTCTGGTACGCCGTCGGCGGCCGTGGCAGCGATCCCCGGGCCGAGTGGGACATGCTCCGCCGGGTGGATCGACCGAGCGTGTACGCCAGTGCGCTGCGCGGAGACGAGGTCGTTGCGGTGGGCCGCTCGGTCGTCGACGACGGTTGGGCGGGAGTGTTCAGCATGGCGACCCTCCCGCGGGCACGGGGTGAGGGCGCGGCCCGCGACGTGCTGGTCTCCCTGGCCGACTGGGCGAGCAGCCGAGGAGCGGACGGCATGTACCTCCAGGTCGACGGCGGCAACGACCCGGCGCTGCGCCTCTACGGCAGCACGGGGTTCACCGAGGTGTGCGGCTACCACTACCGCGGCTGAGGGGCCTCGGTGGCCTCGGACAGGGGCGTGTCGTCCAGGGCGTTGATCAGCTCCGGAAGGGATTCGAACACGGTGTCGGCGCCCGCGTCGGTGAGTTCGGCGACGGAGAAACCGCCGGTCCGCACGGCCACGGTCGGTACGTCGAGCTTCGCGGCGGCGCGGCAGTCCCACACCGAGTCGCCGACGAGGACGGCCGAGGTTCCTCCGACCTTGGCCAGCGCGGCGTGGATCAGGTCGGGGGCCGGTTTGGTGCGCTCGACGTCGTCCGAGGTGACCCGCGCGTCGGCGACGCTGTGAGCCTCGATCAGCGAGAGGGAGCGCTCGGCGTGGGCGCTCAACCCCGAGGTGGCCAGCGCGAGGCGAAAACCCCGGCTCCTGACGTCGGCGAGGAGGCGGTGCGCGTCTCCGAGCGGACGGACTTCGGCGAGGAGAGCGTCGAACTCGTCCGTGTGCGCCGCCCGGAGCGCGGAACCGTGTTCGCGTTCGATCCGGTCACCGGCGACGTGGGACACCAGTTGGTCCCCACCCATGCCGACCGCCCGGTGGAGGTGCCAGATCGGCAGGGTGATGTCGAAGCGGCGGAAGGCGCGGAACCAGGCCAGGGCGTGGTGGTAGTTGGTGTCGACGAGCGTTCCGTCGACGTCGAAGATCGCGGTGTCGGGCACGGGAGCCTCCGGCGCGGGCGAAGCTTCGCACTTTCGGCCAGCGTATCCGTTCCGCTGCCGGTGCGCAGGTACGTGGGAGCGCCAAAGCACGGCGGTTCTTCCCGATCCCCGGGCGAGTCGTGGGTTCGCGAAGTGGTCGGTCGCGGAGGACCGACGTAGGCTCGCACGTGTGAGCGAGACTTCCAAGACCGCACCGAGCACCGAAAGCACCGAGCGCGGCCAGGACGGGGACCACTCGGCCAGGGGTGGGGAGTACACCCGCGACACCAACTACATCGCGACCCGTGTCACAGCCGACGGGCGCGACGGCTTTCCCGTCGAGCCCGGCCGGTACCGGCTGATCGCCGCGCGGGCCTGCCCGTGGGCGAACCGGGCGGTCATCGTTCGGCGGTTGCTCGGGCTGGAGGACGCGATCTCGCTCGGCCTCGCGGGTCCGACGCACGACTCCCGGTCGTGGACGTTCGACCTCGATCCCGGTGGGCGCGACCCGGTCCTGGGGATCGAGCGCCTGCGGGAGGCGTACTTCCGGCGCGACCCGAACTACTCGCGGGGGATCACGGTCCCCGCGCTCGTGGACACCGCGACGGGCGCGGTGGCGACGAACGACTTCGCGCAGCTCACGATCGACCTGTCGGAGCAGTGGAGCGACCATCAGCGCGAGGGTGCTCCCGACCTGCTGCCCGCCGAGCACCGGGACGAGATCGACGCGATCAACCAGCGCGTGTTCACCGAGGTGAACAACGGCGTGTACCGGTGCGGCTTCGCGGGGGGCCAGGCCGCCCACGAGGAGGCGTACGAGCGCCTGTGGACCGCGCTCGACTGGCTGGAGGAGCGCCTGAGCGACCGGCGCTACCTCGTCGGCGACTCGATCACGGAGGCCGACGTGCGCCTGTTCCCCACCCTGGTGCGCTTCGACGCCGTCTACCACGGGCACT
Source organism: Halosaccharopolyspora lacisalsi (assembly GCF_014137975.1). Classification (GTDB taxonomy): domain Bacteria; phylum Actinomycetota; class Actinomycetes; order Mycobacteriales; family Pseudonocardiaceae; genus Halosaccharopolyspora; species Halosaccharopolyspora lacisalsi. Next base: position 245,407 of record NZ_JACGWZ010000005.1, read on the forward strand.
TCAAGTGCAACCGCAACAAGCTCACGGAGCTGCCCGCGCTGTGGGCGTACGCGCGGGACCTGTTCCAGACCCCCGGATTCGGGGACACGGTGGACTTCCAGCAGATCAAGGAGCACTACTACCTCGTCCACCGCGACATCAATCCCACCGGGATCGTTCCCGTCGGACCCGACCTGTCCGGATGGGTCGCACCGCACGGGCGCGAGGCGCTCGGCGGACGACCGTTCGGGCACGGCACACCACCCGGCCCCGTCAACGAGAACGAGCGGGTGGAGCCGGCGCACACTCCGCTGCCCTGATCGGATCGCGCCTTCCCTGCGGGCTGCCACGGCGTGTGCCAGTGTGCCGGAGAGGTGTTTCGTTCCTGGTCAGGAAGGCGATGTGATGCGTCGAGCTCCCTTGTCCGGTTTGCGGCGGGCCGTGGGCCCGCCGCGGCGGCAACCACGTCCCCTGCGGATCCCGCACCGCGCCGTCGACGTCGAGAGCGCGACGCTGCGCTACCTGCTGTACGGACTGCTGCCGGCCTGGTTCGTTCCGGCGGTGCTGGACTGGTACCAGCACCGACGCACCGACATCGAGCACACGGCGGGCACGCGGGAGTCCCTGATCCACGCGCTGATGATGACCGAGGTCGGCGTCCCGGTCATGGTGGCCCTGACCTGCGAGATCAACCCGCTGGTGCTGACGCTGATCGCGGCCGCGATCGCGGCCCACGAGGCCACGGCCCTGTGGGACGTGTCCACGGCGGTCGACAGCGGACGCGACGTGCGTCCGTGGGAGCAGCACATCCACAGCTTCCTGGAGTCGATGCCGTTCATGACGAGTTCGGCGTTGCTGTGCCTGCACTGGGAGCAGGTGCGGGCGCTGCTGGAGCAGGCCGATCACCCGCGGGCCTGGCACCTGCGGTGGAAGGCCCGTCCGCTGCCGAAGGGATATCTCGCCGCGGTCGGCGCGGCCATCACCTCGGCCATCGTCCTGCCCTACGGTGAGGAACTCCAGCGCTGCCTCAAAGCCTCCCGAAGCCCACGTCCGGTCCCGGCATAACCCGCGACCGGCGCCGCCTCGGCGCGTCCCCGGGTGGTGCGGCCGTGACGCATCCCCGATACGGATCTCCGAAAACCAGCCCCTGTGGGGGTGCCGGGCGCGATAGCCTTCCCCGGGAGATCAATCCTGCGGGGAGAGGACCGCGCCGACGGCATGGGAGTGAGAGCGTGACCGAGTTTTCCGGTGGGCCGGAGCTGATATCCGACGGGGAGGCACCCGCCACCGCCACCGCGTTGCGGTTGTCCGGGTTGTACAAGGTGTTCGGTTCCACGACGGCCGTGGATCACGTGAACCTGGAGGTGCCGAGCGGCTCGTTCTTCGGGCTCGTCGGCCCGAACGGTGCGGGAAAGACCACCGCGCTGTCCATGGCCGTAGGACTGCTGCGCCCCGACGGGGGCCGTGCCTCGATCTTCGATCACGACGTGTGGACGGACCCCACGCGGGCGAAGTCGTTGATCGGCGTGCTGCCGGACGGGCTCTCGGTGCCGGAACGGTTGACCGGCCGCGAGCTGCTGACCTACACCGGGCGGTTGCACGGTCTCCCCACGAGCGTCGTGACCCAGCGCGCCCAGGAACTGCTGAGCGTGCTGGAGCTCACCGACGCCGAGCGCACGATGATCATCGATTACTCGGCCGGGATGCGCAAGAAGATCGGGCTGGCGATGGCGCTGCTGCACGGTCCGCGGTTGCTGGTCCTCGACGAGCCCTTCGAGGCCGTCGACCCGGTCTCGGCGAGCACCATCCGCACCATCCTGGGGCGCTTCGTCGAGTCGGGGGGTGCCGTCGTGCTCTCCAGTCACGTGATGGCGCTGGTGGAGCAGCTGTGCACGCACGTCGCCGTGATCACCCAGGGGCGGGTCATGGCCGCCGGTGACGTCGATTCGGTGCGCGGGCAGCAGAGCCTGGAGCAGGCGTTCATGCACATCGTCGGTGGCGGCACCGGCGGCGGGGAGGGACTGTCGTGGCTGGCGTCCTGATCGCGATGAAGCTGCGCGTGCTCAGCCACTCGCTGCGCGGCGGTGCGCAGGTGGTGCCGCTGGTGCTGGGGGCCGTGTTCGGACTGATGCTGGCGCTGGTGAGCCTGTTGAGCGGGCTGGTCGAGTTCGTGCGGCCCGGTGCCGCGGTCGACCTGCTGTCCGCGCTGTTCGCGGTGTGGCTGATCGGCTGGGTGCTCGGTCCACTGGTGAGCGGTGGCGCGGACGATACGCTGCGCGCCGAGCACTTCAAGCTGCTGCCGATACCGCCGCGCGGACTCGCCCTCGGCTTGTTGGCCGCGAGCTTCGTCGGCGTTCCGGCGGTGGTGACGCTGCTCGCGTTCTCGGGCATGGTGGTCTACGGCGCGCAGCTCGGTGGGTTGCCGGCGCTGGTCGGTGCCGTGTTCGCCGTCCTGCTGCTGTTCGGCGTCGTGCTGCTGTCCCGGGTGCTGCTCGGCGCCGTCGGCGCGCTGATGAGCTCGCGCCGGGGCCGCGATCTCGGCATCATCATGGTGACACTGCTGGCCTTCTCCGGAGTGGCGTTCAACTACGCGGCGAACACCCTCGCTCCCGCCGTCATCGAAGGTCGAGCCACCGGGCTGATAAGCGTGTTGCACGCATTGCCGAGCGGCTGGGGGCCGGTCGCGGTGCGCGCGGCGGCCGCGGGGAACTGGATCCTGGTGTTCGGCTTGGGACTCGGCCTCGTGGCGTTGATCGCGGTGCTGCTCGCGCTCTACGGGAAGCTGCTGACCCGCCGCACCACCGTCGCGGTCTCCTCCGGAAGCGGACCGAGCCGCACCGAGTCGCGCCGTGGGGCGCTCCGCGGTCTGTTGCCCGACACGCCGATCGGTGCGGTCACGGGCAAGGAGCTGCGACTGTGGTGGAGGGACAGCAGGCGCAGGATGATGCTGATCACCGGTGTCATCATCGGTGTGGTCATCATCGTCACGCCACGGATGAGCGCTCCGGAGTCCCAGTCCGGCGGTGCCGGGATGCTGCCCTACCTGGCGCTGTTCGTCGTGGCCTTCTGCTGCTTGCAGGCCGGCAATCTCTACGGTTTCGACGGCAGCGCGTTCTGGCACACGCTGTCCGTTCCGGGTGCGGTGCGGGCCGACGTGCGGGGTCGTCAGCTCGCGTGGTTGCTGGTCATCGGCCCGCTCGCCGTCCTGCTGGCCGTCGCGCTGCCGCTGATCACGGGTAGTCCCGGGGCGCTGGTGTGGATGTTCGGGCTGTTGCCGGTGCTGCTGGGCGCGGGGTCCGGGCTGGTGCTGCTGATGAGCGTGTTCGCCGCGTTCCCGATGCCCGATCAGCGCAAGAACTCCAATCCGCTCTCGGCGGGTGGTCGTCCCGGTTGCGCGCGGGGAGCTCTGCAGCTGGCCATGGGTGGTCTGCTCGTGCTCGTCGCGGTTCCCCCGGCCGCGCTGTTGATCGCGGGCACCGTCACCGACAGCGCGTTGCTGCGCTGGCTGGCGGTGCCGGTGGGGTTGGCCGTCGGCGCCGCCACGAGCTGGTGGTGGGGCGGGCTGGCGATCAACCGCTTGCGGGCGCGCGGCCCCGAGCTGCTCGCCGAAGTCGGCAAGACGCTCTGACCGGGGATTTCGGGCCGGGTCGTGGTCGTCGGCTCGGTGGCACCGTGGCTCCGGCCGAACACCGCGACAGGACGACATCGGTGTGGCCGATGCGCCCTACCGCGATTCGTCCTCGGGGTGCCGACGCAGGAGTACCGAACTGACGGTGGACCCGTCGTGGTCCTCGACCGTCGCCCGCCAGGAGCCGATCGCGAGGTCCTCTCCGGGATCGGGAACGCGGCCCGCCGTCTCGGTGAGGTAGCCGCCCAGGGTGGCCTCCCGGTGTTCGGCCACGTCGAGGTCGAGCTTGGTGCGAACCGCTTCGAGGGGCGCCGTGCCGGGGACGCGAACCGAGCCGTCGGACAACCGTTCGACGTCGCGTTGCTGTTCGGTGTCGTACTCGTCGCGGATGTCGCCGACGATCTGTTCGAGGATGTCCTCCAGGGTGAGGATGCCGACCGCGGTGCCGTGCTCGTTGTCCAGCAGGGCCATGTGCTGGCGCTGTTGTCGCAGTTCGGTGAGCAGCTCGTCGAGCAGCACGACCTCCGAGGTCCGAAAGATCGGGGTGGCCAGCTCGGAGAGCTCCGGGGGAGCGTCGTCGATCAGCGAACCGAGCAGGGACTGGACGTGGACGAAACCAGTGGCGGTGTCCAGGTCACCGGCGGGCTCGCACAACGGCAGCCGGGTGTGGCCGCTGCTCACGGCCGTGCGCGCGGCTTCGGTGAGCGGTTGCTCGGCGGTCAGTGTGCGAATCCGTGGGCGCGGAACCATCACCTCCCGCGCGCGGCGGTCGCCGAAGGAGAACACCCCTTCGGCGAAGACCCGCTCCTCGGGGTCGAGGATGCCCTCGCGTTCGCTCTGCCCGATCAGGGTGCGCAGCTCGGCCTCGGTGTGTGGCGAGTGACCGGCCTCGCTGGCCGGAGGGATTCCGAAGGGCTTGAGCACGGCGTTGCCCATGAGGTTGAGCAGGTCCACGACCGGCTTGGTCAGCAGGTAGATCACGCGCATCGGCGGAGCCAGCACCAGCCCGGTGCGTTCGGTCCGGGCGATCGCCAGGCTCTTCGGGGTCAGTTCGCCGAGCACGACGTGAAAGACCGACACGATGGCGTAGGCCAGGGCGAAGGCCAGGGCGGTCGCGGCGATGCCCAGCCACGTCCCCCCGCCGAACAGGGACTCCAGCGCGTGGGCCACGGCGGGCTCGGCCGTGATGCCCAGTCCGACGGAGCAGACGGTGATGCCCAGCTGGCACGCCGACAGGTACGCGTCGATGTGGCGCACCGCGTGCTGGAGGGAGCCCGATCCCCGCGCGCCGCGATCGACCAGGTCGTCGACCATCGTCGACCGGGCGCTGGTCACCGAGAACTCCACGGCCACGAAGAAGAAGTTGCCCGCCAACAGCAGTACGGCGGCCATCAGTTGCACGAGCTGCATGACAGCAGTGCTACCCGTGATCGGCGATCACTATGTTCCCCCCGCCCGCGGGTGCCGGAAGGCTCGGTGACCACGGATCGGGGCTCGTGGTCCCTTGTCGCAGTACGACCGTCACGGTGAGACGGTGTCACGGGTGACTCGCCCCGCCCGCTTTCTCCGCGCAGGTCCGCTGAGCTCGCCACCGGGCTGGTTGGTGCTGGCGAGCCTGCTGGTCGCGGACACGGTCTACGGATTCCAGCAGACCGCCATCACCCCGGCGCTTCCCGTGGTGCAGCGCGACTTCGGTGCTTCGCGGGAGTGGACCACCTGGGTGTTCTCCGGATACCTGATCACCGCCTCGGTGATGCCGATCTTCCTGGGCAAGATGGCCGACCGCTTCGGCGGCAGGCGGGTGTTCGTGGCCGCCCTGACGGTGTTCCTGCTGGGCAGCGTCACGGCGGCTGTGGCGCCCTCGATCGGGATGCTGGTACTGGGCCGGATCGTCCAGGGAGTGGGCGGGGTCGTGTTCCCGCTGAGCTTCTCCCTCGTCCGCGAGCACCTCCCGTACCGGCAGGTGCGCAGGGGGATCGGGATGCTGACCGGAGGATTCGGGCTCGGCGGGCTGGCCGGCTTCAGCCTGGGCGGGGTGATCACCGAGTTCGCCCACTGGCGGTGGGTGTTCGGGGTGGGGGTCATCGTGCTGGTGCTCGCGATCGGGCTGGTGTGGCTGGTCGTGCCCGCCGACTCGCCGCGCTCGACGGCGAGTCTGGACATTCCGGGGGCGGTGCTGCTCGGATGCACCATCGCGGCGCTGATCGTGGCCCTCACGGAGGGTCCGCAGCAGGGTTGGACCGCTCCGCCGGTGCTCGGCATGTTCCTGCTGATGGTGCTCGCCGCCTGCGGCTGGGTCGTTCGCGAGCGGCGCACCAGCGAGCCGCTGATGGATTTGCGCGTGGCGACCTCCCGGACGGTGCTGCTGACCAACATCGCCGCGCTGTTCGGCGGGTACGCCGTGTTCAGCGTCAACATCCTGCTGCCCTTCCTGCTGGAGGAGACCGCGGCAGGTCCCGCGCGGACGGGGTTCGGGCTGGCGGCGGGACCGCTGCTCGCCGGGATCGTGTTGCTGCCCCGCGCGCTGGGTCAGTCGGTCGGCGGGCCGATGACCGGCCCGCTCTCCCGACACCTCGGACCGGTCGCCGTCTTCGCGCTCGGCCTGCTGGCTCAGGCGGTCAGCACCCTCGGGATGGCTCTGTGGCGCGGGCAGACGTGGATGCTGATGCTCGAACTGGGCGGGCTGGGCCTGGGGTTCGGGATCAGCATCAGCGCGGCGGGCAGCATCGTGGCGCTGGCCACGGTCGCGCAGTCCGGCATCGCGACCGCGCTCAACTCGGTACTCCGGCGGGTCGGGGGTGCCGTCGGGGCGCAGATCGCCACGGCACTGCTGACCACGATCACTCTTCCCGGCAGTCACGTCCCGGCGCCCGTCGCCTTCACGGTCGCCTTTCTCGTGGCGGCGGGCTTGTCGCTGATCGGCGCCGGCTGCGCGTTCCTCGCCCTGCCACTGCGGCGAGGCGGTTGACCGCTCCCGGTCATCCGGAGCGGATGGGCTGGACGAGATCGGTGGGGTCGGTGTTGGCGCCGCAGAGGACGACGGCGATGCGTTCGCCCTCCCGGGGCCGGTAGGCACCGGAGAGCAGGGCGGCGAGGGCGGCTGCGGTGCCGTGCTCGACGACGAGGCGATGTCGTTCCCAGAGCAGAGTGCGTGCCGCGACGATGTCGTCGTCGTCGACGAGGACCGATTCGACGCCGGTCCGAGCCGCCACCGCGTGGGCGATGTCGCCCAGGCGGCTGGCCCCCAGGGAGTCGGCGGCGACCCCGGAGACCTCCGCGTCGACCGGTTCACCGGCGGCCAGGGCCGCGTCGAGGGTGGGGGCGGTGCGGGGTTCGACGCCCACGACCCCGGAGTCCCCCTCCAGGGCGGCCGCGACCCCGGCCATGAGTCCGCCACCGCCGACGGCGAGCAGGACGGTGTCGAGCTCGCCGCGGGTCTGTTCGAGGAGTTCCCGGCCGAGGGTGCCCTGACCGGCGCAGATCTCGAGCTGATCGTAGGCGTGGCAGAACAGGGCGCCGGTCTCGGCGGCGTGCTGGGTGGCGGCCTCGTAGGCGTCGGCGTACTTCCGGCCAGCTCGTACGACGTTGGCGCCGAGCTCGTCCAGTTTGGTCACTTTCACCGCCGGTGCGGTTTCCGGGACGTACACCTGCGCGGGAACACCGTGCTGCGCGGCGGCGTGGGCCACGGCCAGGCCCGCGTTGCCCCCGGAAGCGGTCACCACCCCCGCGTCGGTCAGGTGTCCTTCCTCGGCCGCGGCCAGGATGCGGTTGAACGCACCGCGTGCCTTGAACGAGCCGGTGTGCTGCAGCTGCTCGAGCTTGAGCCAGACCTTCGCCGCGGGCGCGAACGTCGCCGGATCGGCTTCGACCAGCGGAGTCGTGCGGAGATGGTCGTGGACACGAGTGGCGGCGGCTGCGACGTCGGACGGAAGGATCATGTTTCCAGCATGACCTCCACGAGGGCGTCGGCACCAGCGAGGTGGGGTGGGGATTTCGGAGCGGCGGTGATGTCGGAAGGACACACCTGTCTGCGTTCGAGTGTGTTCGGCATACACATAGGCGTGAGGGCTGTGAGGTGGCTAACGTGTCTCGGTATGTTCGAGGACTCCGCGACGAGCTCGGCGGTATCGCTCACGCCGTCGACCCGGACGAACCGGATGCCGTCGCGCCCCTGGAAGGGGTCCACGAGAACTCCCGAGCCTCCACGGAAAAAGCGGTGACCCATGAGCCACGGTGAAAACCCGCCACAACGCTCGATCGTTCGCATCGTGGGTGCGAGCATGATCGGTACGACCATCGAGTGGTACGACTTCTTCCTGTACGGCTCGGCCGCGGCCCTCGTGTTCAACGTGCTGTTCTTCCCCGCGGGCAGTCCGCTGGTCGGGACGCTGCTGGCGTTCTCCAGCTACGCGATCGGGTTCCTGTTCCGCCCGCTGGGCGGGTTGGTCTTCGGCCACTTCGGCGACAAGCTCGGCCGCAAGAAACTCCTGATCATCAGCCTGCTGATGATGGGCGGGTCGACGTTCGCGGTCGGACTGCTGCCCACCCACGCCACGATCGGCCTCGCCGCGCCGATCCTGCTGACCCTGCTGCGGGTCGTGCAGGGCTTCGCCCTCGGCGGCGAATGGGGCGGTGCCGTGCTCATCGTCTCCGAACACGGCGACAGCGCCCGGCGGGGGTTCTGGGCCTCCTGGCCGCAGGCGGGCGTGCCCTGCGGAAACCTGCTGGCCACCGCCGTGCTGGCGGTGTTGGCGACCGTGCAGTCCAACGAGGCCTTCCTCGCCTGGGGCTGGCGAATCCCGTTCCTGCTGTCGGGGCTGCTGGTGCTGGTCGGTCTGTGGATCCGGCTGTCGGTCAGCGAGTCGCCGGTGTTCACCGCCGCCGCCCGCAACGCCGAGCAGAGCACCGAGCCGGAACCGATGCCGATCGTGCGGGTGCTGCGCTACCAGTGGCGCGAGGTCCTGATCGCCTCGGGCGCCCGGTTCGCCGAGAACGTGTGCTACTACGTCATCACCGCGTTCGTCCTCACCTACATCACCACCTCCCTGCAGCTGCCGAAGAGCATGGCGCTCAACGCGGTGCTCATCGCCTCGGTGGTGCACTTCGCGGTCATTCCGATGTGGGGAGCGCTGTCGGACCGGATCGGACGCAAGCCCGTCTACCTGCTCGGATCGATCGGAACCGGGGTGTGGACCTTCGCGTTCTTCGGTCTGCTGGGTACGGAGTCCTTCGCGCTCATGACCCTGGCGATCACCGTCGGACTGATCCTGCACGGCGCCATGTACGGCCCGCAGGCCGCGTTCATGTCGGAACTGTTCGGCACCCGGGTGCGCTACTCGGGCGCCTCGATCGGGTACCAGCTCGCCTCGGTCGTGGCCGGAGGACTGGCACCCGCCATCGCCACGGCACTGCTGGCCGCCTTCGACAGCTGGCTGCCGATCGCGGTGTACGTGGCGCTGGGAGCGGTGCTGACCTCCACGGCCATCCTCTTCGCCACCGAAACCCGGGGCAGTTCCCTCGACGACTCCGACGCCGGTGAGAAACCGGGCGTTCCGGCGAGTCGGTGACGGCGAGCCCACCTCCCACCGAGGCCGTTCCGCGCTGCCACGATGAGCGGCATGGCGGACCCGGCGGAGTACCTGCTACGTCTGTTCGAGCTGCTCGCGGGGGACGGCACCGGTGAGGAGCTCGCGCAGGTCCCGGCCGCGGCGCGCAGGGCGGGCACCGACTCGGCGGAACTGTCCCGGATCGAGCAGGCCAGTGCCCTCGCGCTGCGGCTGCGGCACACGCTGACCGAGCGCCGTCGCCGCGAGGCCGAGCTGGAAGCCCTGTTCGACACCGCCGGTGACCTCGCGCGGGTCCGCGACGTGGACGCGGTCCTGCGCGCGATCGTGCACCGCTCCCGCAAGCTGCTGGGCACCCACGTCGCCTACCTCAGCCTCAACGACGACACCGCCGGGACCACCTACATGCAGGTCACCGACGGCTGCGTCTCGCCGCTGTTCCAGCGGGTGCGGTTGGGCATGGGCGAGGGCCTGGGCGGTCTCGTGGCGCAGCGGGTCCGGCCCTACGCCACCCCCTCCTACTTCGACGACGAGCGGTTCGACCACACCGAGGCCATCGACGCGGCCGTGCGCGACGAGCGGTTGGTCGCCATTCTCGGCGTCCCGCTCAAGGTCGGCGGCTCCGTGATCGGTGTGCTTTACGCGGCCGAACGCGCTCCGCGCGAGTTCTCCTCCGAGGAAGTGGCTCTGCTGGCATCGCTGGGTGACCATGCCGCGATCGCCATCGACACGGCGCGCCTGCTGGAGGAGACCCGCAGCGCCCTGGACGAGCTCAACACCGCGCACGAGACCATCCGCACCCACAACGAGGCGATGCTGCGTGCCGAACAGGCCCACGATCGGCTGACCGACCTGGTGTTGCGGGGCGGCAGCGTGTCCGACGTGGCGGGTGCGGTCTCCGAGGTGCTCGGTGGCGGCATCCTCGTCCACGACGCCGCGGGCACGGAGCTGGCCCGCATCGAGACCGAGTCGCTGCCCCCACCCGCCCCGGCCGTCCAGCGTTCGCGCACCAGCGGGCGAGCCGTGCCCCGGGAAGGATCCTGGATCTGCGCCGTGCTGGCCGGTCCCGAGCTGCTGGGCAGCCTCACCCTCGTCGGACGTGAGGAGATGGCCGATGCCGACCGGCGGCTGTTCGAGCGGGCCGGGGTCGTCACCGCCCTGCTGTTGCTGCTGCAGCGCTCGACCGCCGAGGCGGAGGACAAGGTGCGCGGGGCACTGGTCACCGACCTGCTCACCACCCCCGAGCGGGACCGGGCGAGCCTGCTCGCCCGTGCGCGGCGCATCGGCGTCGACCTCACCGCCGCCCACGCCGTGCTGACGGCGCACGCGGACGCGGTTCCCCGCGAGCGCCTGGCCGCCGCGGCCTCCCGTTACGCCACACGCGCCGGGGGGCTGGCGGGGACGCACGGCCAGCGCGTCGTGCTGGTGTTGCCGGTCGGCGACGCGGGCGCTGCCGCGAGCGCGGTCGCGCGGGAACTGCACACGACCCTGGGCAAACCGGTCACCGTCGGTGCGGCGGGGCCGTCCGAGGGCATCGACGCGCTCGTCGACACCCACGCCGAGTCCACCCGCTGTCTGGAAGCGATGTTCACGCTGGGCCGGTCCGGGGAGGGCGCGGCCCTGTCCGAGCTGGGATTCCTCGGGGTGCTGCTCGGGGATCGCGCCGACCTGGCCGGCTACGTCACCGACACGCTCGGTCCGCTGCTGGACTACGACGCCCGGCGGGGAACGGAGCTGGTGCGGACCCTCGAGACCTACTTCGCCTGCGGCGGCAATCTCACGCGCACCGGTCGGAGCCTGCACGTGCACGTCAACACCGTGACCCAGCGACTGGAGCGGATCGCGGCTCTGGTGGGGGAGGACTGGCACCGCCCGGAGCGCGCCCTGGAGATCCAACTCGCCCTGCGCCTGCACCGCCTGACGAAGACGAACACGCCAGCGGGAACACAACTTTAGGGAAAATTGTAAACCCCCAAGCCGCTTTTACCAGTTATTCCGGGATGTTGAGCCACCCGCGCGGTGCCTTCTTCGTTCCTGCGGTCAGCGAATCGGGGCGAACTTTGCAAACGGCCCCAGCCGTCCCAACCGGACTGCTAGCGTGCACCGACCGCAGACGATCAAGGAGCGAACATGACGGACAGCGGCGCGGGGTTCGCCGTCGACCTGTATCGCTTGGACAAGGTCGCCAAGGACTACCTGCCGACGGTGGCCGGTGTCTACGACAGCGCGATCGGCAAGTGCCAGGGTGGGGAAGCGGCGCTGGGTGAGATGTCCAAGGTGCCGGATCAGTTCCACGGCTCAGGCGGTCCGGTGTCCAGTGCGTACGGTCAGTTGAACGGCGCGATCGTCGACGTGTTGAAGTCGACCAAGACCAGCTTGGACGAGACGGCGAACGCTCTGCACGAGGCGGTGAGTCTGCATGCGGCTACCGATCAAGGCGCCGCGGACAGGATCGAACAGCTGATGCAGGAGAGGGGCACACCGAAGCCGGAGGGAACACCATGAGCTACGACCGGCTGATGCAGGACGCGAAGCAAATCGAGAAGAGCGCCGCTGAGGCGGAATATATCCAGCGGCTTCGTCTGGCTGGAAGGGCGGGGGCGATGGCCGTTGATCGAGGAGAAATAGAGGCGAAGTACGAGAATTGCGCTCAACCTCTGTTCTAGCCGTTCGCTCGGATTCCCGATCCGAGTTCGTGTCAAGGGTTGATCGGCGATTTGCACAGTGCCATGAGTTCGCTCTCCCAGAATGCGCACATGACAGACCCGATCTCCGGGAAGCCTATCGGTGCGAACGCGGATATGGAAGAGATCGGGACGGCGGCCGACAGTCTGAACGGTTGGAGTGGTGCGGCCGCGCATGCGTTCAAGACCAAGTTCCTCGATCCGTTTCCCGCGATTGCAAGTAACCGGCTTCTTCTTCTGGGGATCATGAAAGGCGCGGTCGAAGCGGATCAGGAGCTGTGGATGAGCGCGCGCGAGGATATTGCCAATATTGCAAAAAAACACTTCATGCGCTGGACAACGTGAATAGTTGCAGCAAGGCCGATCTCGAGTTCACGTTGTCGGTGGTTAGCGCGGTGGCGGCGGTCGGGGCCATACCGTTCACCGCTGGTGCGTCGATGACCTTCGCGGTAGTGGGCGCGGCTTCAGCGGTGGGAGGTGCGGCACAGAAGGGTTACGAAGCGGTGGAGGGAAGTGGCGGGTCGGCGGAGCAGGTCGTGAGCTCGATGAAAGATGCGATCGACAAGCTCACCGGTCACATCAGCGAAAAGGAAGGTCAAATCGCCAAGGCGCTGAACGGTTATGCCGGCGAGGTCAATCAGCAGAAGAGCAAAGAGGATTCGCCCTTCGTTTCTGCGCGGCCGAAGCTTGCCGGTATGGAAGGAACCGAGCTGACCAGCAGCGCAGGTGTCTGTGGTCACGATTAGGAGGAACGAGAAAAGTGGGTGAGCTGGCCGAACGGTTGGACGGCATTCGAGTGCGGGTGAATGCCCCGGGCGCGGACATCAAAGCCGAGCTGAACAACCGCACCGATTTCACGCTCTCGTTCGGTGAGAGCGTGTACGAGTTCATCGATGAGCGTGCCTTGGAGCGGGCGCTGGCGAGTCTGGCTCGCCTGTTGTACGCGGGGTGGCAGCGGCAGTACCGGGAGGCGATCAGTGATACAGGATTGGACATTGATCCGAACGATCAGCACGACTTCAATTTCCAGGAGGAGTGCCGCGCGGTTGAGTCGTACGGCGAGTCCGGCGACGGCCGCGTTGCGTTGTCCGTTGTAGGCATGGACGAATTCACCGCGCAGATCAAGCGTGGTACTCAACGTGAGCTGCGTGAAAGTGAATTCGCCGCGCGGGCCACCGAGGCCGCCGCCCTTTTGGTCGAGGATTACCAGGTAAAGACGAGTGAGTTGAAGGTGCGGTACTACGGATGATCGGGCGTGCGTTGCGGGTCGCTGCTGTGTTGATGGTGAGTCTTGGGTTGGTGGCGGCGTGTGGTTCCTCGGACAGGCCCCGCGAGCTGTCGATGGGTGATGTGAAACCGTGCGACCTGATCTCCCAGTCCTCCTTTCAGCAGATACAGGTAAGCACGGAATCGCAGAAGCTTGATTCCGTACCGGGTGTCGATACGGAAGGGAACACCTGTTTTTATCGCTTGCGCACCGGAAACACTGTGTACGTCAGCGCGATAACGAATCATGGAATCGACCGATGGACGAACAGTTCGTTCGAAGATGCGAGGTCCCAAGACATTCCCCGTGTTCAGGGGTTTCGCGCGATCAAGGTGTGGTTCGACAGCGACCGTCCGGACCCGGACCACAAGTGCAGGATCTACGTTGACGTGGCGGGCGGTCAGTCGCTGAGAGTCGAGGTTGGCGAAACCGTCAATGAGGAGGATCCACCGACCTGCGACACGGCGCGCCGGTTCGCCGAAGCGGCGATGAAGTCACTCGCCCACTGATCGCGGTTGGTTTGAGCTGCGTCGATATCTAGTGAGAAGTGGCGGCGAGAGTCCCATGACGCCCGGGTGATGTCATGGGACTCTCACCGTCTGTAGCTTGCTGGTTTGGGCCCTGTGACCAGGTGTGATGTGGGCACTCGGAACCGGAGTCACGGTTTCGCGCGGAACTGGCGAGACTCTGCGTCCAGGTCGTGGCTCGGCCAGGCCGGGACGAGCGTCCGTCGTCGCGTGGGGGCGTTGGGGATCCTGTGTCGGCCCGTACCGGGACGGCAGCATGGTCGTGCGCAGGAGCGAGGTCCTCTTGCTGCCTTGTCCTCCCCGATCGCTGCGTGCCACAGCCAGATTCCGAGGGCGAGGGATGCTGTGATCACCGCGATCCGGACCACCATCAGCGGGGTCGTGATCGTTCCTCGGTGGCCGGGGATGTTCCGGTGCAGGTTTCCTCGTGGGGGTCGAGGATCGCGTCGTCGGGTTCGTAGTGCCCGCACCGGTAGCACGAGTGCGACAGCCGGTGGTTGTGCTGCTCCCGCGTCTCGTCGGGACGGCGCTCCATGTGCGAACGCCACCCCGGCCGGTAGACCCTGACTCCCGGTTCGATCTCCACGTGCCGACCCATCACTGTCTCCTGTCACTTCTGGTGCTTGTGGTTCTGTACCAGCTTGATCAACGGAACCAGAGGAGGCAATGCCTCGTTCGAGTGATCCTTGATCTCAGTGCACATCCGCTTATGCTGTGGTGCATGGCTGGTACCACCCCGAAGGCGAGAGCTCTTGGCGCTGAGCTCCGAGCTGCCCGCGAGGCGGCAGGTCTTGGCTTGCGTCAGTTGGCCACGCAGCTCGAAACGTCGCACGCGACGGTGTCGCGATGGGAGAACGGGCAACGAGCTCCGAAGCCGGAGGAGGTTACTGCCTACCTCGCCAAAGTGGGTGGCTCCGCCGGGCAGCGGGAGCAGCTGGCGGAACTGGCGAGGAACCCGGAAGGAGCGCACTGGTTGTCCGTGGGGATGCCGGAACAGCACCGGCAGCTCGCGGCCCTGCTGGAGATCGAGCGGGAATCGACCCGGCTCATCACTGTCTCGCCGCTGCTGATTCCGGGCCTTCTCCAGACGGCGGAGTACGCGCGCGGGATCATGACGGCTGGCGGTGTGCCGACTTCCGAGATCGACACGCGGGTCGCGGTTCGACTGGGGCGTCGCGATGCCATCAACCGCAAGGATCCCGCACAGCTACGCGCCTTCATCGGTGAGGCGGTGCTCAACCAGTTGATCGGTAGTCCCGAAATCATGCTCGATCAACTTCGGGAGTTACTGAAGTACGCGGATCAGGCCAATGTGGAAATTCGGGTCATTCCCGCTCGCTGTGGATGGCATCCGGGGTTGGAGGGTCCGTTCGATCTCGTCGGGTTCGACGACCGAACCTCCGTCGTGCATCTGGAGAACCGGGTGTCCGGGCTCTTCCTGCACGAGCTTGACGAGGTAAAAGCCTATGAAAGCGCCCTGGATAGAGTGCAGGAGGTGGCGATGAGCCCGGAGGGCTCGGTCGAGCTCATCGCCGATGTCATCAACAGGATGGAGACGACATCATGACGGTACCGCAGTCCCCGGACAACTGGCGTAAGTCCAGTCGGAGCACGAACACTTCCAACTGCGTCGAGGTCGGGCGGGTCGCCGCCGGTGCGGCGGTGCGCGACACCAAGGATCGCGGCGCCGGTTATTTCACCACCACCGGTGCGCAGTGGTCGGCGTTCGTGGCCGCGATCAAGGCCGAGCGCTTCACCTGATAGGGATGGGGTGCTCGGCTCCGCGTCCGGGGCCGACCACCGTCGGCACGGGTATCGTCGTCGAGGACGATCTCGCCCTTTCAGCGGGTGAGCTCGCTGCCGACAGCCAGTGTGCCGGGCCGCGGCGCGTCTTCGGACGTGCCCGCGAAGCACCGAAAAACCGACCCATCGACCGAGGACCATCATGATCTTCATTACCGCCAAGTTCGACGTCCGGCCCGAGTACGCCGACCAGTGGCCCGAGATCGTCCGGGACTTCACCGAGGCCGTCCGCGCCGAGCCGGGCTGCCTGTGGTTCGACTGGTCCCGCAGCGTCGAGGACTCGGCGCAGTACGTGCTGGTCGAGGCCTTCCGCGACGGGGACGCGGGCGCGGCCCACGTCCAGTCCGATCACTTCAGGGCCGCTCAGCAGAAGCTGCCGCAGTACCTGGTCCGGACTCCCCGGGTCGTCAACACCTCGGTCGACCAGGACGACTGGGACCTGCTCGGCGAGATGGAGGTACCGGAGCGCGGCTGAGCCGCCGGAGTCCTCGGTGGACGGTGCTGCGCACCGTCCACGCCACTCGCTCCCGGGAAGCTCAGTGATCACCACGGGTGACGGGGGGTGTCGCGTTGGTCGAAGACCTCCGACGCGGTCAGTCCCGGGAGACGGGAGCCAGCCACAGCCCGGTGATCGCGTCGATCAGGCCCGTGCCCGCCTCGTACCAGCCGGCCCGTGGTGTGGGGGTGCCCTCGGCGAGGGCGCGTTCCCGCTCGGCGCACATGTGCACCATCAACTGGCTGGCCATGTCGTAGCGTTCGGCCTGCACCTCGGACGGCAGCTCGGGCAGGCATCGGTCGAGGCCCTCCAGGACCTGGTGCAGCGACGGCGCGCTCAGCGCCTCGTCGACCATGATGTCGCGCAGGGCCGGGTCGGTCATCACCTGCGCGCCGAACCGGGCGAACCACGTGGGGTTGCCCAGCGCCGCCAGGTGATCGGTGGTCGGGCGCACCAGGCAGCTCACCCAGTCACGCACGTCCGCGGTGTCGCCGACCTGCTCCACCATCCGCACGCGCAGTTGTTCGGTCGGCTCGGCGTGCCGGTGCGCGATCGCCTGCACGAGCTCGGCCTTGGTGCCGAAGTGGTAGCCGACTGCCGCGTTGTTGCCCTGCCCGGCGGCCTCGCTGATGTGGCGGTTGGACACGGCGTACACGCCGTGCTCGGCGAACAGCTGCTCCGCGGTGGTCAGGATCCGCTGCCGCGTCGCGGTGGCTCGCTCTTCCCGGGCCGTCCTACTTGCCATGATCACCACCGTACCGGGAGTTCTCGGAGCCCACCGACGGTAAGGCCCTCCGTTCCGCTCCAGTGTCTCCGGGCCGGGAGTCGGGCGGTTCGTCCACCTGTTCGCTGTCGGCACGGTACACCGCGCATTCTCCTCGAAACCGACCTCGGGGACGAGAGCAGTCGACCATCCCTGTTAGGTTCAGTCAATCAACTGACTTAATAATGTGGTCGCACGTACCCGTTCCCCGCGGAGGTCGCCCCGTGTCCCAAGCTCCGGTTCGCCCCGATGCCACCGGGCGATCCGCTCCGTCGCGGCCGACCACCGTCGTCGTGGTGCTCGCCCTGTCGGGCATCGTCGCCGCGCTGATCGTCTTCACCATCGCCGCCTCCCTCTCCCGGCACACCCCGGAGGCCGCTGCGGCGAAGCACTCCGGCGCTGCGACGTCCCCCTCGCCCGCCGAGGGCGTCGAACAGCGCGGCTGAGCGATGTTTTCCTGTCGGGCCGTTCGGCTGAAAGGTACCTCCCGGCATCGTGGTGGTCGTGGTGAACGGACCGTTCGGGCGGTGTGAGTGCCAAAACGGTCCGTTCACCCTTTGGGACAGTGGTCCGGACCCTGACGACGACCCCGGCCGGAAAACCTCGCTGAGCGTTTCCGGGCGCGGCACCGAGCTTTTCGCCGGATCGGTCCGGAGGATTGCTGCGTTCGGGGGTAGGAATTGCGGATTCCGCCGGGCGAGAATACGTCGGTCGGCCGAGCGGTGAGTTCCTCGTCCCCGTGATGTGATGACGGGGAGGACGGCTACCGCCCGTTCGGCCGCCGAGCCCGATCGCGAAGGGACCGTTGATGAGCAAACCCGACTTCGAGGGTCTGGCCGCCGTGGTGACCGGGGGTGGTTCCGGGATCGGGCTCGCGGTGGCGTCCACGCTCGCCGATCGCGGAGCCGCTGTCGCGTGCCTGGACGTCGATCCCTCCGGCGCCCCGGCCGGAGCGCTGGGGGTGTCCTGCGACGTCACCGACGAGCACGCGGTGACCGAGGCCGTCGAGCACGTGGTTCGACGGCTGGGCGGTTTGGACGTGCTGGTCAACAACGCGGGAATCGGAGCCCAGGGGTCCGTCGAGTCCAACTCCTACGAGGAGTGGAACCGGGTCTTCGACGTCAACGTGCTCGGCCTCGTCCGGGCGACGCGGGCGTGCCTGCCGCACCTGCGCGCGTCCGCGTCCGCCGCGATCGTCAACACGTGCTCGATCGCGGCGACCGCCGGGCTGCCCCAGCGCGCCCTGTACAGCGCCAGCAAGGGCGCGGTGCAGTCGCTGACCCTGGCCATGGCCGCCGATCACGTGACGGAAGGCGTCCGGGTCAACTGCGTCAATCCGGGCACGGTGGACACTCCCTGGGTGCGCAGGCTGCTGTCGACCGCGGCCGACCCGGAGGACGAGCTCCGGGCCCTGCGGGCGCGCCAACCCACGGGCCGGCTCGTCACGGCCGAGGAGGTGGCCGGGGCCGTGGCCTACCTGGCCGGCCCGGATGCCGGAGCCACCACGGGCACGGTGCTGGCGGTCGACGGCGGTATGAACGGGTTGCGACTGCGGAACGAGTGACGCGCGCCCGGAGGACGGTGACCCGGAGGTCTCCGATGAAACGAAGCGCCCCGCGCACCGAGCTCGGATTCGACGGGGAGTCGGCGGGGGAGTCGTCGTGAACCCGGTTCGACTGGGCCGGTCCGGGGTGTTCGTCAGCGCACTCGGCTTCGGGAGCGCGGCGATCGGCAACCTGTACCGGGCGGTGGACGAGGAGACCGCTTTCGACGCCGTGCGAGCGGCCTGGGACGCGGGAGTCCGCTACTTCGACACCGCACCGCACTACGGGCTCGGCCTTGCCGAACGCAGGCTCGGCCGCGTCCTCGCCGAGCTGGGCCGCGACGAAGCCGTGGTCTCGACCAAGGTCGGCAGACTGCTCGTGCCCACCCCGAACCCACGCGGTCGCCGTGACGACGCCGGTTTCGACGTTCCCGCCGACCACGAGCGGCACTGGGACTTCAGCGCGGACGGAGTCCGGCGATCGCTGGAGTCCAGCCTGCGGCGGCTCGGCACGGACCACGTCGACGTGGTCCTGCTCCACGATCCCGACGACCACTGGAACCAGGCCGTCGAGGAGGCGTACCCGGCCCTGCACGAGTTGCGTCATCAGGGGGTGATCGGCGCGATCGGGGTCGGGATGAACCAGGTGCGGATGCTGGAGCGCTTCGTCGTCGAGACCGACGTCGACGCGGTGATGCTCGCCGGGCGCTACACCCTGCTCGACCAGTCCGCGCTGGAGGGCATGTTACCCGCGTGTCGGCGGCGCGACGTCTCCGTGCTCGCGGCGGGAGTCTTCAACGGAGGACTGCTCGCCGTGGACGATCCTCCCGCGGACGCGATGTACGACTACGCGACGGCGCCGGAGGAGATCCGCGCCCGGGCACGGCGCATCGCCGAGGTGGCGCAGCGGTACCGGGTGAGCCTGCCCCAGGCGGCGTTGGCCTTCGCGGCGGGACATCCTGCGGTGGCCGGCGTCGTCGTGGGTGCCCGCTCGGGCGAGGAGATCACCCGCGATGCCGCTCTCCTCGCCCGGGGAGTTCCCGGCGAACTGTGGCGCGAGCTCCGTGAACGGGGACTGCTCCGCGCGGACGCTCCTTTGCCGGGAAGTGCCGCGCAGTGACGGGAGGAGGTATCGCCACGATGATCGTCGACGCGCACCATCACCTGCTGGATCCCGCGGCGCGGGAGTACCCCTGGATGGTCGGCCCCGCGGCGGCCCTGCGCCGCCGCTGCACGGTGGACGAGCTGCGGCACGAGGCCGGGGCGGTCGGGGTGGACCGGACGGTGCTGGTGCAGACGGTCGCCGATCTCGACGAGACCCGGGAGTTTCTGGCGGTCGCCGACGGCAGTGGTGGCCCGGTGGCCGGAGTCGTCGGGTGGGTCGATCTGACCGCTCCGGACCTGGACGAGACCCTGGCGGGATTGCGCGCGGCTCCTGGTGGCGAGCGGCTCGTCGGCATACGGCACCAGGTCCACGACGAACCGGATCCCGACTGGCTGACCCGGCCCGACGTGCTGCGGGGCCTCGCGACGCTCGCGGAGCACGGCCTCGCCTACGACCTGCTGGTCCGGGTGCGGGAGCTGCCCGCCGCCCTGCGGGCGGCACGGTCGCTCGAGTCCCTGCGGTTCGTCGTCGACCACGCCGCGAAACCCGACATCGCCAGTGGTGCCGTCCGGCCGTGGGCGGACGGGATGGCCGAACTGGCCGCACTGCCCAACGTCACGTGCAAGCTCTCCGGACTGGTCACGGAGGCGTCCTGGCGCACGTGGACCGTGGCGGACCTGCACCCCTACGTCACCGAGCTGCTCGAGTCGTTCGGCCCGGCACGGTTGCTGTTCGGCTCCGACTGGCCGGTGTGCACCCTGGCCGCGACGTACTCCGAGGTTCTCGACGCCGCACGCCGGTGCCTGTCGGCGCTGTCTCCCGCGGAGTCCGCGGCCGTGTTCGGGGGCAACGCGATCGACGTCTACCGGATGTGACAGCGCTCCGCGTCACGCACGCGGCGCCGTCAGGCGGGGCGTCGTGGGAGGATGCCGACTCCGGCGTAGCCGTTGGACCGGAGCGCTTCGTCGTCGCTGATCGGTTCGGTGGGGCGCCACTGGGCGCTGGGCACGATGCCGGGTTCCATGAGCTCGTAGCCGGAGAAGATCTCGGCGACCTCCTGCCGGGTGCGCCAGTGCACGTGCGGGGTGGAGGTCTGGGCCATGACGGACTCGATGCCGGCCTTTTCCTCGGCGGTCATCCGCAGGACCGCGCCGTTGGAGATGACCAGGGCGCTGCCGGGGGAGCAGGCGTCGCGGTAGGTGCTCATGATCCCGAGGGCGTCGGCGTTGTCGATGATGTCCAGGATCGCCACGGTCAGCACCGCCACCGGCCGGGTGAAGTCCAGCAGTCCGGCCACGCCGGACGCGTTCAGCACGGAGTGCGGCTGCCGCAGGTCGGCCTGGGTGACCGTGACGCGCGGGTCGTCGCCGATCAGGTGGCGGGCGTGATGGACGGCGACGGACTCGATGTCGACGTAGGCGATCCGGGCGTCGGGATTGTGCTGGTGGGCGATTTCGTGGACGTTGCCCACGGTCGGTACGCCGGATCCCAGGTCGAGGAACTGGTCGATGCCCATCTCGGTCAGGGTGGTCACGGCGCGGCCGAGGAACGCGCGGTTGATCCGGGACCAGGCGAGGTTGCCGGGGTAGACCCGGAGGAACTCCTCGGCGGCGTCGCGGTCGACGGCGAAGTTGGCCGCGCCGCCGAGGAAGTAGTCGTACATCCGGGCGATGTTCGGGGTGGTGAGATCCACCTCGGAGGGGTCCGGCTGTGGCTCGTTCACGATGCGCCCCTTTCCTGGAGATCACGTCCGATGTCGCAGTCTGTCACTCGGCGGCCCGGCGAGAAACCGCTGCGGTCGAGTCTAGGAGCACCCGGCTTCGACCGTGGGGGACCTCGCGAAGGCGCACCGAGGTCGGGGCCACCTGTGCCACACCTCGGACGGCACCGTGTCGTCGGTCACTCCCGGGTCAGCGTGTCCAGCAGGAGGTGGCGGAACTCCGTGACGAGGGGGCGCAGGTCGACGTGGTGCCAGGCGCCCCACAGCCGTACCGAGGAGGTGTACCAGGGCAGGTCGCGCAGGACGACTTCGGCGGGGGTGCCGCGCAGCATGCTTCGCTGGATCAGTGCCATGCCCAGTCCCGAGGCGACCAGGCCGAGCGCGGCGAGCGGCTCCGGGGCCGTCATGCGGATGTCCGGCGTGAAACCGGCCTCGACGCAGGAGGTCAGCAGGTCCCCCGAGGTGTCGGAGGAGCCCGTGTCACCGACCCGGATCCAGGCTTGTCCGTCCAGGTCGTCCGGGGTGATCTCGTCCGGCCGGGCCAGGGGGTGCTGTGCCGGCAGGGCGAGGACGAGGGGGTCGTGCAGCACGAGCGTGCTGTTCAGGACGGGGTCGTCGGCGGCGGGAGGGGCGTCCACCAGGGCGAGGTCCAGGCTCCGCTGTCGGAGTCCTTCGAGCTGCTCGGTCGCCGACAGGTTGTACAGCGCGACGTGCACCTCGGACCGGTCCTGGCGCAGTTCGCGGAGAGCCCGGGGCAGCACGTCCGCGTGCAGGGCATGAGCCACGTAGCCCAGGCACAGACCACCGGCCTCGCCGCGTCCGAGGCGCTGGCCCAGTGACTCCAGGCGCTCGGCGTGCTGCAACAGCGCCCGCGCCTCGGTGCGGAAGACCCGGCCGTCGGCGGTCAGCCGGATCCGCTGCTGGCTGCGCTCGAACAGGGTCAGCCCCAGGTGCTTTTCCAGTTCGGCGATCCGGCGGCTCAGCGGTGACTGGGAGATGTGCAGCTGCTCGGCCGCTTGCCCGACGTGCTCGGTCTCGGCGACCGTGACGAAGTAGCGCAGCTGGCGCAGATCCAACAATTCAGACCCTCACGGACTTAACTGTCGCTTAGTGTGTCTTGGACAAGCATACTAAGGCTCCCTAGCGTCGGTGGTGGAGAACGCCCGGGGAACACGTCCCCGGGCACGCCAACACCGACGTCGACAAGGAGCACGTGTGAGCATCCGGTCGCTGGTACCCGGTGGAGTTCTCGGATTCGGTGCGGCACCCGTGGGCAACATGTTCCGCGCCGTCTCCGACGAGGACGCCGCCGCGACCGTCGAGGCCGCCTGGAACAACGGGATCCGGTACTACGACACCGCGCCGGTCTACGGCGCCGGCCTGTCGGAGATCCGCCTCGGCCGGGAACTGGCCCGGCACGAGCGTTCCGAGTACGTGGTCAGCACCAAGGTCGGACGCGTCGTCGAGGAACAGCTCGAGGAACCGGCCGAGCGCGATCCGGGTGAGAAGGGCGGTCTGTTCGCGCACGGCCGCAAGAACAGGGTGCGCGACGACTACACCTACGACGGCACCATGCGCGCGGTCGAGGACAGCCTGCAGCGGTTGCGGATCGATCGGATCGACATCGCGTGGGTGCACGACGTCTCGCCGGACTTCCACGGCGACGACTGGATCGACGCCTTCGCCACGGCCCGCACCGGAGCGTTCCGCGCTCTGACGCGGTTGCGGGAGGAGAACGTCATCGGTGGTTGGGGACTGGGGGTGAACACCGTCGAGCCGTGCGAGCTGACCCTGGGACTGGACGAACCGCGTCCGGACGCCTTCCTGCTGGCCGGGCGCTACACGTTGTTCGACCACGCGCACGCTCTCCAGCGGCTGCTGCCGAGCTGCCTGGAGCGCGACGTCGACCTCGTGGTGGGCGGCCCGTTCAACTCCGGCGTCCTGGCCGGTGGGCAGCACTTCGAGTACCAGCGGGCCTCTCCCGAGGTCCTGGACCGGGTGGAGCACCTGCGCCGCGTCGCCGAGAAGCACGAGGTGGATCTGAGGTCCGCCGCGCTGCGGTTCTCGTTGGCGCACCCGGCCGTGGCGGCCACGATCCCGGGCATGTCCCGCCCCGAGCGCGTCGCCGAGAACCTCGACTTGCTGAAGGCGCCGATTCCCGAGGAGTTCTGGCGAACGCTGCGCGAGGAGAACCTGGTGGCCCCGCAAGCCCCGCTTCCCGGCGGAGCCTGAGCGCGAGCACCACGTCGATCCCGGGCCGGCCGCGCGCTCCCGTCGGCCCGGGATCCTTCTCGCCGGAGCGGGGCCTTCCGGGTGCTCGGGTGCTCCTGGGGCGGGCACCGTCCGCTGCGTCCTCCTCGCCAATACCCTGGAGCCCCAGATCATCGCGCTGATCCAGGAAGAGGACCTCCGTTGACCAACGCATCCGAGCGCAGGCCCGGTTACTTCGAGCGACTCGGCACGCACCGCTTTCGGCCGACCGCCCACGCCGTCGGGGCGTGGCGCGGCGACGAACAGCACTTCAGCCCGCTGGGCGGCCTCATCGTCCACGCGATCGAGCGCGTGCGTGCGAGCGAGCAGCGTCCCGACATGATGATCAGCCGCATCAGCTGCGACATCCTGGGTCGCATCGCCCTCGACGAGTTCGACGTCCACGTGGAGACGCTCCGGGCGGGCCGCACCATCGAACTGGTGGAAGCCACCGTGGTCATCTCTCAGCGGCCCGTGGTCAGGGCCCGCGTGTGGCTTCTGGCGGCACAGGACACCAGCACCGTCGCCGGTGGCGACCCCGACCCGTTGCAGCACCCCGAGTCGTTGCAGCCCTGGAACATGAGCTCCCTGTGGCCCGGCGGGTACATCGCCTCCCTGGACGTCCGGCCCGTCGGGCCGCCCCAGCCCGGACGTACCGCGGCGTGGGTGTCGACCCCCGTCGAACTCGTGGCCGGCGAGTCGGCGAGTCCCCTGGCCTCCTACGTCGCGCTCGTCGACACGGCCAACGGCATCGCCGTGCGGCAGGAACCGACCAAGTGGATGTTTCCCAACGTCGACCTGTCGGTCCACCTCCACCGCCTGCCGGAGGGCCGGTGGACCGGACTCGACACCAGCGTCGTCTTCGGCAGCCACGGCCAGGGCGTCACCAGCACCGTCCTGCACGACACCCGGGGGGCACTCGGCCAGGCGGAGCAGATCCTCACCGTCCGCCCCCTGGAGTCGTAGAAGTCCCGTCCGCGGCGGGGAGTCCTCCGGAGTCCTTCGAGGGGTGATCAGTCGCTTCCTCGGTCCCGTTTCGAAAACACGGTTGTCAGGTGAACCGCGTCTGCGATGATCGACTCATGCGCCTGGTGGACCTGAGCCATGTCATCGACGACGGAATGGTCACGTACCCGGGGCTGCCGGGCCCGGAGATCTCGGCCCATCTCGGCTTCGACGAGTCGCACGAGCACTACTCGGCCGGCACGGAGTTCGCGATCGGACGGATCGACATGGTGGCCAACACCGGCACCTACCTGGACACTCCCGCGCACCGCTTCCGCGCCGGGCACGATCTGCACCAGTTGCCCCTGGACCGCTGCGCGATGCTGCCCGCCCTCGTCGTCGAGGGCGGTGGCGCGATCGGTGCCGAGGAGTTCGACGGGGTCACCGTCGAGGGCTGCGCCGTCCTGCTGCGCACCGGCTGGGACCGGCACTGGGGCACGGCCCGGTACGGCGAGTCCGACCACCCGCACCTGACCGGAGCCGGGGCCCGGAGCCTGGTCGCCGGTGGAGCCGCGCTCGTCGGCATCGACGCGGTCAACATCGACGACACCAGCACCGGCGAACGACCCGCGCACACGGTCCTGCTGGAGGCCGGGACCCCGGTCGTGGAGCATCTGACCGGATTGGACGCGTTGCCCGCCACCGGAGCCCACTTCACGGCGGTGCCGCCGCGCATCCGGGGACTCGCCACCTTCCCCGTGCGGGCCTTCGCGGCCGTCCCGTGACCGGTCGTTGCAGGTCGGGAAAGCCGGAGCTCGATGATCACTGCGGAGCGGACGGAGGCGCTAAACTCCCGACATGCCGGTATCCGCGTCCACCCGCGAGCGCAGCAGGGTCTTCCTGGACGAGGACGGCGAGATCCGGTACCTCTTTCCCGCCGAGGTGTGGCCGAGCGCGAAGCCGAGCGTTCTCGTCGTCGTGAGCCGCGAGGCGATCACCGTGCTGTCCACGGGACTCTGGAGCCGTCGGAAACCGAAGTCGGTGCTGGCGAGGCTGCCGCGCGAGACCGTGCTGGGGCCGGTGGACACCCACCTGACACCGTCTTTCACCGTAGAGGGGATCGACTACGAGCTGGACGAGGAGTACGTCGCCGTCGTCCACGCCGCGGACGCGGAGATCACGCGCTCGGGCGGGATACCCCCGGACCCCTTTCCGGACGTGTGACCCGATCTGCGGATCGCCCCTCGGTCACCGAGGACGCCGCCGTCACCGTACGGAGCGGCCGACGTCGACCACGGTGATGCCGCTGTGGGAGGAAACCGGCTCGTTCATAGCCACCAGGGCGGCGGGAACGTCCTCGAGCCCGATGCGCCGGCCGATGAGCCGCTCGAGGTCGAGTCCGGAACCGGTGACGAGTCGGAGCATGTCCGGGTATTCGTGGGCCTGGAGGCCGTGGGTGCCGACGATGTGCAGTTCCCGGTCGATCACGAGGTGCATGGGAACGGGGGCCGGCCCCTGCGCCGGGGGCATCAACCCGAGCTGGACGTGGGTACCACGGGTGCGCAGCGAGGAGACCGACGCGGCGCAGGTGGTGGGGTGGCCGACGCAGTCCAGGGACAAGTGCGCGCCGCCACCGGTGATCTCGTGGACGGCCTCGGCCGTGTCGGGGGTGTCGCTGCTGTTGACCGTGACCGTCGCCCCCAGGTCGGCGGCGTGGTCGAGCGCTTCGGGGGAGAGGTCGATGGCGACGACTTTCGCTCCGGCCGCGGCGGCGAGCATGACCGCCGAGATCCCGGCACCGCCGCATCCGTGCACCGCGACCCACTGCCCCGCCCGCACCTGTCCCTGGCGAAGCAGCGCGCGGAAGGCCGTGGCGAACCGGCATCCCAGCGCGGCCGCGGTCGCCGAGTCGAGGTGATCGGGGAGAGCGACGAGATTGCTGCCGGCCCGCTCGACGGCCACTCTCTCGGCGAAGGAACCCCAGTGGGTGGCGCCCGGCTGGAACTGGCGCTCGCAGACGTGCTGATGACCCGCGGCGCACTGCTGGCACACCCCGCACGCGCACACGAACGGCACCGTGACCCGATCGCCGGGGCTCCAGCCGTGAACCCGGGGACCCACCGCCGAGACCCGGCCCGCGAGTTCGTGCCCGGCCACGTGCGGCAGGGCGACGCCGGGATCGTGCCCCTGCCAGATGTGCCAGTCGCTGCGGCACACCCCGGTGGCCTCGACCGCGATCACCACCCCGTCCGCCGCCGGTACCGGGTCGGGCACGGTGCGCAGCTGCGGTGGTGTCCCGAACTCGTCGATCACGACAGCACGCATCCCGGTTTCCCTCCGACGTCGGCGTCACGGCACCGGAAGCCTAACCGCCGGACCACCGGCGACGGCGTGCTCGGTGGGTCAGGACCCCAGCAGCCGGGCGAGGAACGAGCCGATGCGGCTCACCCTGCGGGCTCGGAGGTTTCCGACGACACCGTGGACCTCCCACTGCTGGCCGCATTCGGGGCAGTGCCACAGGCCCATGTCGGACATGTCGGGAACGCACGGGTGCCCACGTCGTCCGCGTCTCATGCGCGCACCTTCCACCGGGCCGCTTTCTCGTCAGAGTAGCCGGGGAGTCCGTCGATGTCGCGGTCCCTCCGCTCCCCTCACCATCCGCCCTCGGCCAGTGCGGCGGACAGCCGCGGGGCGACCAGGTCCGTCGTCGCCAAGGCGCTGATGTGGTCCTGGTCGTCGAGCTCGATGACCTCGAAACCGAGGGTGCGCAGTTCGTCGGCGTGCTCGGCGACGCGACGGGCGATGGCGGCGCCTCCGGTGTAGTCGTACATGCGGCACTCCGGCTCGCAGTCCCGGCTGCCGTACCAGAGGATCTTAGGCCCGGCCAGCGCCGCCAGGGCCGCACGGTCGTCGCGCTCGTCCCACTCGCGGTAGAGCAGCCGGTCGACGTGGTGGCCGTCAGCCTTGGCCTGTTCCCCGGTGAGTAGGAACGCGCTGCGGGCGCCCTCCACGCAGCCGAGCCAGTACGCGCAGTCCGCGAGCAGTGGGAAGCCGCCGACCATCAGGCCCTTCGCGCGGTCGGTGAACGGGACGAGGAAGCCGGCCATCGCCGCCATCCCGGAGTACCCGGCCAGGACGAAGTCGTCGACGTCGGCCGCGTTCGCGACGGTGTGCAGGTCGGAGATCTCCGTGTCGGTCGGGTAGCGGGTGCAGGACGCGGCGTCCCACGGGCCGCCAGCCCGGTCCTCGGGGCCGGCGGCGACGTCGTTCTCCGACTCCATCAGCCCCACGAGGCGGCGCGGTTTGTAGCGGACGACGCGGTACCGGTCCGACAGCGCGGCGGCCAACGTCGCGAACTCGCCGCGCAACCGGGCGGGGAAGACGAGCGCCGGCCCGTCCCCCGTGGTCTCGTGCCACAGCTTGAATCCATCGTCAGCAGTGGTAATCGGCACTCCGCCCCTCCCGTGATCGATATGTCGGGGAGCAGGCTACCGACGGCCAGTTGTTGCTCGTACGAGGTTTCCACCCCCCACCGCGAAGCAGGCCACTGCGCGAGACCCTCAGGGCAGCAATCCCGCTTTCCGGGCGGCAGCGACGGCTTCGGTCCTGTTGCGACAGTCCAGTTTGATCATGGCGCTGCGGAGGTAGCTCTTCACGGTTTCGGGAAGCAGCCCCAAGCTCGTCGCCGCGTCGGCGTTGGTGCAGCCGAGCGCCACGCATGCCAGGACGTCGAGCTCGCGCGGCGAGAGGGTGACGGAGCCGGTGCGGTTCGGCCGCTCCAGTGAGGTTCCGAGGTGCTCGGCGACTCCCCGCACGCGCTCGCGCACCTCCGGCTGCGTCGTTTGCTGCGCGATCACGCGCAGCTGCGCATAAGCTTCCCGAACCTGCTCCCGCTCGGTGCCGGAGAGCTCGGATCGGGGTTGGTCGCTGTGCAACTGCGCCACCCGGTGCTCGACCTCGTCGCGGACGACGAGCTCCTGCTCGAGCTCGCGAGCGACGGCGGTGCCCTGGTCGAGCACGCGTTCCGCCACGGGCGCGGCGTGGCGAAGACCCGCGTAGAGGACCGCGCGGACCGTCCCGCGAACGATGACGGGGACCGAGATGAGGGACTGCAACCGCTCGGCGGCCACCGCGGAGTCGTACTCGTGGGTGATGACCGGCGTGTTCGGGTAGTCCGGCACGGCGATAGGCTGCGCGACTGTGACCACCTTGCCGCCCAGTCCCGTGCCGGGGCGCACGCTCAGTCCTTGCAGCGATGTCGTCCGGGCCCCCACCAGGTCGCTGAGCAGCAGGTGATGAGTCGGCAGCACCGGACCGCCGAAGGCCATGGGCAGTGCGGTGGTGCGCGCCAGGTCCCGCAGCGCGGTCCGGATCCTGGCTCGCTCGTCCGGCACGGTAGTCGTCATCGCCCGCCTCCCCTCGGCACTCACCCCCGAAAGAGGGTAGTGGCTTGTGTCACTGAATGCGCATCATATCGGCCGCGACGCACCACATGAGGAGGTACGGTGACGACTCCGACCGCCACGACGGCATTCCGCTCCGCCCGTGACTACCTGCTTGCCCAGCGCGAGAACTACGAGGAGGCAAGGCGCGGGTTCGAGTGGCCGGAACTCGGTGCGTTCAACTGGGCGCTGGACTGGTTCGACGAGATCGCGCGCGACAACGACCGGCCGGCCCTGTGGATCGTCGAGGAGACGGGCGAGGAGCAGCGCGTCTCCTTCGCGGAGATGTCCCGGCGTTCCAACCGGGTCGCCAACTGGTTGCGGGACCGCGGTGTTCGCCGGGGCGACCGGCTCGTGCTCATGCTCGGCAACCAGCTCGAGCTGTGGGAGACGATGCTGGCCGCCATGAAGCTCGGCGCGATCGTGATCCCGGCGACCACCCAGCTCGCCCCGGCCGACCTGCGCGACCGGATCGATCGCGGACGGGCCAGGCACGTGGTCGTCGGCGCGAGCGAGACGCACAAGTTCGACGAGGTCGCCGGCGACTACACGCGCATCGCGGTCGGCGATCCGGTCGAGGGGTGGTGGAACTACCACGACTCCGAGGGGAGCTCCTCCCACTTCGAGCCCGACGGTCGGACGGGGGCCGACGACACCTTCCTGCTCTACTTCACCTCCGGCACCACCGCCAAGGCGAAGCTGGTCGAGCACACTCACGCGTCCTACCCGGTGGGCCACCTCTCCACGATGTTCTGGATCGGGTTGGAGCCCGGCGACGTCCACCTCAACATCTCCTCGCCGGGGTGGGCCAAGCACGCCTGGAGCAACATCTTCGCGCCCTGGAACGCCGAGGCGTGCGTGTTCATCCACAACTACGCTCGCTTCGACGCGAAGCGGCTGATGGCCGAGATGCAGCGGTGCGGGGTCACGAGCTTCTGCGCCCCGCCCACCGTGTGGCGCATGCTCATCCAGTCCGACCTCTCCGGGCTCGACACTCCTCCGTCCAAGGCACTGGGAGCGGGCGAACCACTCAACCCCGAGATCATCGACCAGGTGCGCAAGGCGTGGGGCGTGACCATCAGGGACGGATTCGGGCAGACCGAGACCACCGTGCAGATCGCGAATCCCCCCGGCCACGCCCTCAAACCCGGTTCGATGGGCAAGCCCATGCCGGGGTACCGGGTGCGGCTCATCGACACCACGACGGGGCAACCGGGCGACGAGGGGGAGATCTGCCTGGACCTCGACCCGCGGCCGCTCGGGCTGATGAGCGGATACCACGACGACGAGCAGCGCACCGCCGAGGTCATGCGCGACGGGTACTACCACACCGGCGACGTCGGCTTCCGCGATTCCGACGGCTACATCACCTACGTCGGGCGCTCCGACGACCTGTTCAAGGCCTCCGACTACCGCATCTCGCCCTTCGAGCTGGAGAGCGTGCTGCTCGAGCACGACGCCGTCGCCGAAGCGGCCGTCGTCCCCTCACCCGACTCGCTGCGCTTGGCCGTGCCCAAGGCTTACGTCGTGACGGCCGCGGGGCACGCGCCCGATGCCGATACGGCCCGGTCCATCCTGGGTTTCGCCCGCGAGCACCTCGCCCCCTACAAGCGGATCCGGCGACTCGAGTTCTCCGAGCTCCCCAAGACCATCTCCGGCAAGATCCGCCGAGTCGAACTCCGC
Source organism: Halosaccharopolyspora lacisalsi (assembly GCF_014137975.1). Classification (GTDB taxonomy): domain Bacteria; phylum Actinomycetota; class Actinomycetes; order Mycobacteriales; family Pseudonocardiaceae; genus Halosaccharopolyspora; species Halosaccharopolyspora lacisalsi. The sequence goes on from NZ_JACGWZ010000005.1 coordinate 275,806, forward strand.
GGTCAGGAGACCGAGAAGCATCCCGACGACGACGCCAAACCGGCCGGTGAGTACAGCGACGCCGACTTTCCCGGACTGCGCGGCTGAGCCCGACCACGGGAGGAACGACACCATGACCTCCGAACTCGTGTCGTGCACCGTCGACGACGGCATCGCCGTCGTGACGTTGAACGATCCGCCGATGAACCTGACGACGCGCGAGCTCACCCGGCAGCTCCACGGTGTGGTCAGTCGTCTCGCCGCCGACGACGAGGTCCGCGTGGTGGTGGTGACCGGTGCCGGTGACACGGCGTTCAACGCGGGGTCGGACATCAAGGAGTTTCCCGCGTTGATCGACGCCGGTGACGTCGTGGAGCGGAAGACGGCGTTCGAGAACGAGACGTTCGGGTTGCTGGCCGCGCTCGACAAACCCACCATCGCCGCCCTGAACGGTCTCGCCTACGGGGGCGGGCTCGAACTGGCGGTGTGCTGCGACGTGATCGTGGCCGATGCGGGCGTCACGGTGTCGTTGCCGGAGGTGAAGCTGGGTGTGATCCCCTCCTCCGGTGGGCCGGTGCGCGTGGCGCGGCGCATCGGCCCGGCTCGCACCAAGGGGATGATGTTCTTCGGCGATCCGGTCTCCGTGGAGACGGCCTCGGAGTGGGGACTGGTCAACCGGGTGGTCGCCCGTGGCGAGGCGCTGTCCACGGCGCGGGAGATGGCACGGCGGCTGACTCGTTTACCGGCCACGGCGCTGGGCCTGTGCAAGCAGGCGGTGGAGTACGCCGCCGATCACGACGAGCAGGAGTCGATCCGAGCCCTGCTCGCCCTGTCCGAGCGGGCGTTCGCCACCGAGGACGCGCGTGAAGGAGTGCGGGCCTTCCTCGCCAAGGACACGCCGCGCTTCACCCACGACCGCGCTCGTTCGGAAGAGTGAGGTCGCGGCCCCGCTCCTGCCCGGTAGCGCGCGCTTCCTGTGCTAACCGTTCATCCTGCAGCTCATCGGACGACGGTGCGTACGTGCTCGGCGTGCCGTCACCTCATCGGGTGGTCGAGGATTAGACGCGGTTGCGACGGGCAATGACTCCGGTGTTGGCAGTGCGGCGAGCAATGGAGAGTGCTGATGTTGGGTAAGCTGTCCGATGCCGGTGTGACCTCGGAGATGATGTTCACCGCCGGCTTCGCCTCGATCGGAGCGAGCTTCGTGTCCTGGATGGTTTCCGCGAAGGGCAAGAAGGAGGCGCTGGACCGGTCGGACAGGTGGGGGATCTTCATCGGCGAGTGGGCGCCGACCTTCTTCGCGCTCGGCGTGGGGCTCCGCCTGGAGGAGGACGGTCGCCGCGGTGGTGTGGCGAAGCTGGCGAGCAGGATGACCGGCTGAGGTCGCGTAGCGCGAGGAGTCTTCCGGATGGAACAGCGTCGTTTGGGAGGTCAGGGCCTCGTGGTCCCCTCCCAGGGGCTGGGGTGCATGGGCATGAGCTTCGCCTACGGGCGGAGTGACGACGCGGAATCGAGCGCGACGATCCGTCGCGCGCTCGACCTGGGCGTGACCTTCCTGGACACGGCGGACGTGTACGGCCCCGGTACCAACGAGGAGCTCGTGGGGGCCGCGATTCGCGGTCGCCGGGACGAGGTCGTGCTGGCGACCAAGTTCGGCAACGAGATCGACAACGACGGTCAGCGGGCCGGGCGGGTCAACGGGCAGCCCGACTACGTCCGCCGCTCGATCGACGCCTCGCTGCGTCGCCTCGGGGTCGACCACGTCGACCTGTACTACCAGCACCGGGTGGACCCCGAGGTGCCGATCGAGGACACCTGGGGTGCGCTGGCCGAGCAGGTCCAGGCGGGCAAGGTCCGCTTCCTGGGGCTCTCCGAGGCGTCCGGGGAGTCGATCCGCAAGGCCCACGCCACGCACCCGGTCTCGGCGCTGCAGACCGAGTACTCCCTGTTCAGCCGGGAGCCGGAGGAGACCGGTCTGCTGGAGACGGTTCGGGAGCTGGGCATCGGGTTCGTCGCGTACTCCCCGCTGGGACGCGGTTTCCTGTCCGGCAGGATCCGCAGCGTCGACGACCTGCCCGCCGACGACTGGCGGCGCACCGCTCCGCGTTTTCGGGGCGAGAACTTCGACCGCAATCTCCAGGTGGTCGACCGGGTCCGTGAACTCGCCGCGTCCAAGGGCGTCACGAGCTCCCAGCTCGCCCTGGCCTGGGTGCTGGCGCAGGGTGCCGATGTCGTACCGATCCCGGGCACCAAGCGGCGCGGATACCTGGAGGAGAACGTCGTCGCTTCGGAGGTCACGTTCACCGAGCGGGACCTCGCCTCGATCGACGAGGTCGCACCGCGCGGTGTCGCGGCCGGCCCGCGCTACGACGAACAGGGCATGCGCACCGTGGACGTCTGAACCGGCGGGCCGGCTCGCCGGCTCAGGTCATGCCCTCCAGCGCGACCTTGACCCAGCCGGGCTGCTGCTCGTCGAACACCCGGTAGGCCTCGATCGCGTCGGTCACCGGCTCCTGGCGGGTGACGACGTTCGACGGGTCGATCACGCCGGAGGCGACCATGTCGAGCAGCTCGGGGATCAGCGGGCGGTGGTTGCAGTTGCCCAGGTGCACGGTCAGGTTGCGGTTCATCGCCGAGCCGATCGGCCACGCGTCGAAGCCGGCCGGGTAGACGCCGATCACGCCGATGGTGCCGGCCTTGGCGACACCGCTGACGGCCCACCGGGCGGCCTGCGACGGGAGGGTGCCGTAGTGCCAGGTGGGAGCTTCACCCCCGGCCGCGGCGCGCTGCTCGGACTCGCTGGTCTCGCTCTCCGGCCCCGGGTAGGCGTCGACGCCTACCGCGTCGATCACCCGGTCCGGCCCCACGCCGTTGGTCAGTTCCCGCATGGTCTCCACCGGGTCCTCGCGGGAGAAGTCGATGGGGTCGGCGTGCTGGCGCCGCGCCGTCTCCAGCCGGTCGGGCACCTGGTCGACGGCCAGCACCCGCCCGGCGCCGAGCTTGAACGCCGAGGTGATCGCGAGCTGACCCACCGGCCCGCACCCGAACACCGCCACCGTGTCTCCCCGGGTGACCTCGGCGAGCTTCGCGCCGAACCAGCCGGTGGGCAGCACGTCCGAACAGATGATCGCCTGCTCGTCGATGACCTGATCGGGGATGGGCACGAGGTTGGCGCCGGCCCACGGTACCCGGACGTAGCCGGCCTGCATCCCGTCGAAGGGGCCGGCGGGTTCCGGACCGCCGAAGATGGCGGTTCCGCCGAGGTGCCCGTGCGGATTGGCCCGGTCGCACTGGGCGCTGTAGCCGGCGCGGCAGTACGTGCAGGCTCCGCAGCAGAGCGTCGAGGGCACCACGACCCGGTCACCGGGGCGGAAGTTGCGGACGTCGTCGCCGACCTCCTCGACGACTCCGACGCCTTCGTGGCCGAGGATCGTGCCGTCGACCATGCCCGGGAACGTCCCGCGGATCATGTGCAGGTCGGTGCCGCAGATCGCGCTCATCGTCAGGCGCACGATCGCGTCACCGCGGTCCCGGATTCCGGGGTCGGCGACGTTGTCGAGCGAGATCTTGCCCCGATCGTGCCACACTACGGCTTTCATGCTCGGCTCCTCTTCTCGCGTTGACGGGCTCTGTCCCCGACTACCCGTCGGAGGAGCTCGGCAATCGAGGAGTCGATGCCCCGGTGGGAACTCGGCCGTGATGGACTCCCGCAGGTGGCGGCTAGTAGCGTCCGATCATGCGTGTTTTGCGAACGCCCGATGAGTACTTCGCCGGGCTCGTCGACTTCGAGTACCAGCCGCGGTACGCCGAGGTCGGCGACCAGGACGGCGGCACCCTGCGCATGGCCTACGTGGCCGAGGGCCCCGAGGACGGGCCGGTGGTGCTGCTGTTGCACGGAGAACCGAGCTGGTCGTTCCTCTACCGCGAGGTCATTCCGGTGCTGGTCGGTGCGGGACTCCGCGTCGTGGCCCCCGACCTGGTCGGGTTCGGGCGCTCCGACAAACCCTCCGAGATCGACGATCACAGTTACGCCCGCCACGTCGAGTGGGTGCGACAGCTGGTCTTCGACGAACTGGATCTGCAGCGCGTCACGGTGGTGGGCCAGGACTGGGGTGGACTGATCGGGCTGCGTCTGCTCGCCGAGCATCAGCACCGCTTCGCCGGAGCGGTGGCCGCCAACACCGGGGTGCCGACCGGTGACCACGACATGCCCGAGGTGTGGTGGCGGTTCCGGCGGACCGTCGAGAGTGCCGAGACCCTGGATGTCGGGCGGCTCGTGCACGGTGGCTGCCGGAATCCGTTGTCCTCCGCGACTCGTGCCGCCTACGACGCGCCGTTTCCCGGTGAGGAGTACAAGGCCGGTCCGCGGGCCATGCCCGCGCTGGTGCCGACTCGTCCCGACGACCCGGCCACCGCGGCCAACCGGGCAGCGTGGGAGGTGCTGGAACGCAGCGAGCTCCCCTTCCTCACGGCCTTCAGCGACAGCGATCCGATCACCGCCGCGATGGGGCCCGTGCTGCGTGGCAGCATCCCCGGTGCCGCGGGGATCGAGCACCCCACCGTCACCGACGCGGGCCACTTCCTCCAGGAGGACGCCGGTACCCGGCTCGGCCGGATCATGGCGGAGTTCGTCCACAGTCACCGGAGCGCTTCCTGACCCGCGGTCGGGGAGCGGGGCCTCCGCTCAGAGCTGTTGGCGGACACCGGGTTCCTGCGGCAGGCGTCGGAACTGGTCGGCCAGTTCGGAGTCGAGTGCCCGCCGGGCCGAGCCGCCGCGGAAGACCGGCAGGACCGTGCGCTGCCGGACGTCCTCGATCAGGAAGGCGGTGCCCGCGTACAGCGACAGTACGAACAGGAGGAGCGCGGCCACCCCGCCGGCCACGCCCACCGCGTACGGGGCTCCCAGCTGGAGGGCGGCCGCCAGTCCGGCCCGGATCGCCGACACCGACAGCACGAGTGCGATCAGGCGTTTGCCCAGGCTCGCCGCGATCGCCAGCGGGATCAGCGTGATCGCGAACGCCGCCAGGAACAGGCCGACCGCGAAGCTGGTTCGCTCGTCGGGGAAGACGACGTGGAACAGGCCCAGCGCCACCCAGGACGTGGCGAACAGGCCCAGCGCGCCCGCGGCACCGGTGTCCCTGGCCAGGAATGCCAGGATCGCGGCCAACAGCTCCAGCGGGAAGACGAAGGCGGCCATCAGGATGCCGGCCACCCGGACATCCGGACCGTGTATCCACTGGAAGGCGATCCCGGCGAGCAGCACCATGCCGATGCCGAAGGAGAAGAAGCCCAGCGGGAGCGGGTTGCCGTAGGGACGAAGAGCGATGCGACCGGGCGACTGCTGCGGGGACGTGGAGGCCATGTCGCGGGATTACCCGGCTGTGCGTGGCTCGAAGCACGGGAGCACCTTCCCGTGCCCGGAGTTCCCGGTTTCGCGCGAAACCGGGAAACCACCCAACGTGGGTGAACGGTGACTTCTTCGGTCGTCGTGCCGCCGGTTCGCGGTGCGGCGTCCCCGGGCGACCACGAGTCGGTAGCGACGACGGAGTCGTTCCGGAGGCGTTGGTCCAGTGTCGACGGAAGCTCCCCCGGGCGTGATCGGACCGCGGTGACGAGCCGTCCGGACGACGGCGACCGCCCGGTCGCTCACCGCTCGATCCGGAAGGTGGCGAGGCTGGCCGGTCCCTCGAACACCAGGCAGACGTCCCGCCTGCCGTGCGCACCCGCCAGCGCCGACCGCACCGCGACGTAGCTGTGCTCGTCACCGGTGTCGGGCACGGTGAGCGCACCCAGCTCCCGTCCCGACGGGTCGCCGAGCCGGACCCCGATCCGGGACGAGCCGGCGGAGTCCTTGGCCACCAGCGCGGTGATCCCGCCCGTGCCGGCCCGGAGGTCGGCGTCGCGGAACCGGATCCAGCCGCCGCCCTCTCCGGCGGTGACCGCCGTACCGCTCTCCTTGCTCCGGTCGGTCAGCGTGATGTCCGAGTAGTCGTCGAAGGTCTCCGCGGCCGTCTCCCGGGACAGGTCCCTCGGCGGGATGGATTCGCCGAGTACCCGCAGCGTGCGCCGCTGCCGGATGTCGGCGCTGGAGGCACCGACGAGGAGGTCGTGCGTCGCCGCTTCGACCACCCACCGGCTGCGGGTGACGTCCCAGTGCGCGAGGTCGGCGGCGTGGAGCGTGAAGGTGACGGACTTGGTCTCACCGGGCTCCAACCGCACTCGCCGGAAGGCCCGCAACCGCCGGTGGGGTTGCGGGTCGCGGGACTGCCGCTGGTGGGTGTAGAGCTGGACCACCTCGTCCCCGGCCCGGTCGCCGGTGTTGCGGACCCGCGCGCTCACCCGTACTTCGTCGTGGTCGGTCACCACGGGTTTGCTCAGACTCATGTCGGTGTGGTCGAACCCGGTGTAGGACAGCCCGTGCCCGAACGGGTACAGCGGTGCCCCGGTGAAGTACTGGTAGGTCCGGCGCGCCTTGATGATGTCGTACTCGAGGATGCTCGGCAGGTCCTCGGCCGAGCGGTACCAGGTCTGCGTGAGTCGTCCGGCCGGGTTCGCCGCACCGAAGAGCACGTCGGCCAGCGCGTTGCCGGTTTCCGCTCCCGCGTGCGTGGTCCACACGATCGCGGGCACGTTGTCCTGCGCCCACGTGATCGTGGCCGGGTAGCTGTTCTCCAGCACCAGCACGGTGTTGCTGTTGGCCCGAAGCACCCGTTCGAGCAGCGCCTGTTGTGACGGAGCCAGACTCATGCTGTGCCGGTCGTCGGCCTCGCGGCCGTTGATGAGCGGCATGCTGCCCGCCACGACCACCACGACATCGGCCGCCCCGGCCACTTCGCTCGCCTCGTCGCTGCCGCTGCGCACCACCTCGCGGGTGAACGTGGTGGCCGAGTCCGGAGAGGAGGCGGCGACGGTCAGTCGCCCGTCGCTTTCGACCACCACGTACGTCCTGTCGCCGAACCACTCCTGCCGGGCGTCGTTGCCCGCGTACTCCAGCACGTGGCCCCCGCCGTGGGCGACCAGCTTGAACTGCTGTTGCACGTTCCAGCCGTTGGGCTGTTCGGCGTCGTTGACCAGCGCGCGGTCCGAGCCGCAGGAGACGACCTTGCCGTTGGACACGGCGCGCAGCGTCACGATGTCCTCGCCCCAGCCGAAGACGTCGAACCGCGTCCGGTCACCGGTGGCGGAGGTGACCGCCAGTGGCGCCGCATCCGGCGTGGCCGTGACGTGGCGGCCGTCCGGTGCCTTGAGCGCGATTCGGTCCACGCCCTCGCTCGAAGTCACCGTGGCGTTCGCGCCGAGCTTGGCCGTGATGCCGCGCAGCGGTGTCACCTCGTAGGGCAGTGCCCCGGAGTACCAGTCGGTGTAGAGCGTGTCGGAGAGCTGGCCGATGACGGCGACCCGGCGATTCCGGTCGCGCTCCAACGGCAGGGTGCCGTGGTCGTTCTTCAGCAGCACGATCGCCTGCGTCGCGGTCTCCCTGGCCAGCGCGCGATGGTCGGGGCTGTCCACGGCCTCCTTGCCGATCCGCCCGTACGGACCGCCGTTCGGGTCGAACTCGCCGAGGCGGAACCGCACGCTGAGGACGTGGCGCACCGCTTCGTCCACGTCCGACTCGGCGAGCAGGCCCTCGGCGAGCGCGGTGTTGATCGCGGTGATCGTCTCGCCGGAGTCGGTGTCGTCGACGGTGAAGCTGTCCAGTCCGGCCTTGAGGATCGCCGCGTCGGCTTCCGGCTGGGTCGCGTGGTAATGCTGGCTGTTCGTGAGGTTGTTCGGGCCACCGGCGTCGGTGACGTGGAACAGCGTTCGTGTCGCCCAGGAGCGCAGCAGCTCGTCGAAGTCGTGGTGGACGGTCATCGGTCTGCCGTTGACCAGGTTGTACGACGACATCGCACCGGTGACCGCATCGGCCGACAGGGCGGGCTTGAACGCCGCGTCGTCGTACTCGTGCTTGACGCGGGGCGGCAGCATCGTCGACGTGGTGGTGCGGTGGCTCTCGTTGTTGTAGCCCACGTAGTGCTTGACCACGGGCGCGGCACGCAGGTGATCGAGGTCCTCGCCCTGGATGCCCCGCCCGTATGCGGTGGAGATCGCACCGGTGAGGTGCGGGTCCTCGGAGTAGCCCTCCTCGTTGCGGCCCCACCTCGGGTCGCGCAGCAGGTTCACCACCGGTGTCCACAGTTGCAGACTCCAGAGGGCGGGGTTCTCCGAGTGGAAGCCGCGCGCCTCGGTACCGACGGCCCCGCCGACGCGCTCGACCAGTTCGGGATTCCACGTGCTGGCCAGGCCGAGTGCCTGCGGAAACACCGTGGCCGTCGCGGTGACCACCGCACCGCCGTCGGTCTTGTCGGTGGTCCACGCCACGCCGTGCAGTGCTTCGGTTCCGGTCTTGAACTCGGCGAGGCCGACCGGGGGACGGCCGGCTGGTACTGGTGCAGTAAGGCGACCTTCTCGTCGAGAGTGAGTCTGCGCAGCAGGTCCTCGACCCGTACGTCCACCGGGAGCGCGGAATCACCGAAGGCGGCGGCTTCGGCCGTGGCGAACCGGGACGGCGTCGGCGCCAGTGCCGGAGCGACCGCGGCACCGGCGGCCAGGGAGAGCAAGCGGCGACGGGAAAACGAATTCGACGGTACGGAACGCATGGACGCAAACCACCTCCGAAAGTGTCGAAAATTCGTCGAAACGCTTCGACACTCATTCGACTGCTCCGCTCCCACGAGGAGCACGATGAGCGAGACCCTGGCATCGTTCCACTGTCGGAGTCAATGATTTTTCCTCGAACGGACGCACTCGTGGAACATCGGTGTCGGGATCCTTGTGTTCGTCGCCGAGCCGTCCTAACGTCGATCGATCGGAAGTGTCGATGCGCTTCGATTCACCGAGTTTTCCCGGTCCGGTCGAAAGCGATCGACCGCGATCGGGTGAACGAGAAGAGATCGGAAGGTGAGTGACGTGCGATTACCGACTCGCTGGGCGACAGTGCTGCTGACCTTACTCGTGGCGCTCGGCTTGAGCGCCACCGCGGCCAACGCGGCCGTGTGGTCGTCCTCGGACAAGTGGGCCACCTGGTCCGACGGTGGATACACGGTGCGCAACAACATCTGGGACAGTGGTGCCGGACCGCAGACGATCTGGGCGAACTCCTACGGCAACTGGGGCGTCTCGGCCGATCACCCCGACACCGGTGGAGTCAAGGCCTATCCGCACTCGGGAAGGATCATCGACAAGAGGCTCAGCGAGCTGAACAGTCTGAAGAGCAGTTTCGACGTCAGCGTGCCCGCGGACGGATCCTATGCCACCGCCTACGACATCTGGTGCGACGACTACGGTTACGAGATCATGCTGTGGGCGAACCAGAACGGTCCGGTCGGCCCCATCGGTTCCCAGCGGGCCACCGTCTCCGTCGGTGGCCACAGTTGGGACGTGTACAAGGGATCGAACGGGTCGAACGCGGTGTTCTCCTTCGTCCGGAACGGGGACGCGAATGCCGGAACCGTGGACATCAAGGCGGTGCTGAACTGGATCGCCGATCGTGGTTGGTTCAGTGACGACGTGTCGGTGCAGGACGTTCAGTTCGGATTCGAGATCACCTCATCCAGCGGGGGGCTCGAGTTCGTCAGCAACAGTTATTCGGTGACCTCGAGCTGAGGTGAATTTCGGAAGTGGTGTGCGCCCGGCCGGACCCGGGGGTCACGGCCGGGCGCACCGTTTCACGCCCGCGACCGGCACCGGGCGCGAGGTAGCGGAGCCGGGCCAGTGCCGGTGACGACGGTGTTGGAAACGGTGCCGATGCCCTGCGCGGTGAGGGTGACGGTGTCGCCGGGTCTCAGCGGTGGCGGGTCCTGGCGTCCGCGCTCGCCCCACAGTTCGGCCAGGCGGCCGCCGTTGCCGCAAGTTCCGGAGCCGAGCACGTCACCGGGACGGATCCGGGTGCCTCGTGAGGCGTAGGCGGCCATCTCCTCGAACGTCCAGCTCATGCTGGACAGCAGGTCCGTGCCGACGGTTTCCCCGTTGAGCTCGGCGGTGAGCTCCAGGCGCAGGAAGCCGTCGGTGTCGCGGTGCGGTTCCAGTTCGTCGGCGCTGACCAGGAAAGGGCCGAGGGTGCCCGCGGTGTCCTTGCCCTTGCAGGGACCGAGACCCACCTGCATCTCGGTGGACTGCAGGTCGCGGGCGGACCAGTCGTTGAAGATCGCGTAGCCGACGATGTGCTCGCGTGCTCGCTCGGGTGTGAGGTCCTCGCCCTCGCGCGCCCACGACGGCGGCCACCTCGAGTTCGAAGTCCAGGGCGTCCGAGCCGGGCGGCACGGGCACCTCGTCGTGGGGGCCGATGACCGAGTGCGGGTTCGTGAAGTAGAAGGTCGGGGCGGCGTACCAGGCGTCCGGCACCCCGGCCGTGCCGTCGACGCTGCGGCGCACGCCCTCGACGTGCTCCTCGAAGGTCAGGAAGTCCCGGATCGTCGTGGGGTCGAGGGGCGGCAGCAGGCGTACTCGGGACGTGTGGAGTCCGTCCGGAGCCTCCGCGGCGGCTCCGGCCTCCAGCAACGCGTCGAGTCCGCCACCGGAGCGGATCAGTTCCCGGAGCACGCCCGGGTCGTGGACCAGCGAGTCGAACCGGAGGCGTCGCAGGTAGCTGCTGGGCGGATGCGCGCAGTGCGCGCGGGCGTCGGTGCGGGTCCACCAGGCGTGGTCGGAGCGGCCGATGTGGGTGGGCAGATAGCCGCCACCGTGCGCGGCGACGACCTTCAGCTCCGGGTGGCGGTCCAGAACACCGGAGAAGATCAGGTGGGAGAGCGCCACCGCGTTCTCGGTGGGCTGACCGACCGTGTTGGACAGGTACTACTGGTTCAGCCGCTCGTCGAGGTGCAACCGAAGGGATGGAGGAACAGGATCGCCCCGGTTTCCTCGGCGCGCGCCCAGAACGGTTCGTAGGCCGGATCGGACAGCTCGCGGCCCGGTGCGTGGCTGGAGAGCTCCACTCCGAGCAGGCCGAGGTCGAGGGCGTGCTCCAGCAACCGGACCGTCGACTCGGGGTGTTGCAGCGGGACCAGCCCGAGCCCGCGGAGCCGTTCGGGCGCCGACGCGCAGTGCGAGGCGGTGGACTCGTTGGCCAGCCGGTGCGCTCGCACCGCGAGCTGCTCGTCGGCCCAGTAGTGGTAGTGCTGCATGCGTCGTATTCGTGGGATGGATGATTATCGGTGAACCTGGACGCACTCGACCTCAACCTGGTGCCGGTCCTGCGAGCGCTGCTGGGGGAGCGCAACGTCACCAGAGCGGGCAGCAGGGTCGGGCTGAGCCAGCCCGCGACCAGTGCCGCGCTGGCGTGACTGCGCCGCCCCTCCGACGACGACCTGCTGTCCCGGTCGGGCAACAACTACCGCCTGACCCCGCTGGGCGCGACCCTGCTGGACCGGGTCGCTTCGGCCCACGACGTGCTGGAGCGGTTGTTCGACACGCACAACCTCTTCGACCCCGCCACGGCCGACACCGAGTTCACCTTCACCACCTCGGACTACGCGCTGACGGTCTTCGGTGAACCCCTCTCCCGCGCGGTCCACGCCGAAGCCCCCGGCGTGCGGCTGCGCTTCCACCAGATCACCGTGCCCGCCGTGGACGACATCGGAGCCACCCTCGCCGGCACCGACGGGCTGTTCATGCCGCACGGATACCTCGCCGGCTACCCTTCGGTCGACCTCTACGAGGACCGCTGGTCGTGCATGGTCGCCGCGGACAACGCCGGAGTCGATGAGCACCTCACCCGAGAGCATCTCGCCCGGCTGCCCTGGGTGGTGCTGCACCACCGGCCCACCGACTACGCGCCCGCCCTGCGGCAACTGACCATCCTGGGCGTCGAGCCCCACGTCGACGTCGTCGTGGAGAACTTCCAGTCCATGCCGTTCCTCGTGGCGGGCACCGACCGGATCGCGCTCATCCAGGAACGCCTCGCACGCAAGATCGCGCCCGCCGCCGAGGTCCGGCTGCTGGAATGCCCGTTCGAGGTCGTACCGGTCAAGGAGGCGATGCGGTGGCACCCCACCCACCGCCAGGACGCACGTCACCAGTGGCTGCGGGACATCGTCGCGCGGGTGGGCGATCAGGTCACGGCTCATTAGCGGCGCGCGGAAGGCACGGTGCCGAGCCGTACCGCCGCTCTCGTCGCGCACCGGCCGGACCGAGGGACGAGAGCATCACACGCCGGTCGCGCCGTCGATGCGTTCGCGGATGAGGTCGGCGTGACCGTTGTGGCGGGCGTATTCGCCGATCATGTGCAGGTGGATCCACCGCAGGGTGACTTCGCCGCCCATGAACGGACTGGTTCGTTCCGGATCCAGACCGGCGCAGTTGGCCCGGGCGCGGGTGACCTCGTTCTCCCAGGTCGCTTGGGCGTCCTCGAACGTGATGTCGGCGGAGAGGTCGAACCCGCCGTCGCGATCGTGGGGATCGGCCTGCGGGTCGTGGATCGGTGGGGCTTGCTCACCCGTCAGCACGCGACGGAACCAGTTCCGCTCGACTTCGGCCATGTGCTGGACGAGACCGAGCAAGGTCAGCGGTGAAGGTGGCGCGGAGGTGCTGCGGAGCTGCTCGTTCGTGAGCCCTTCGCACTTCACGAGCAGCGTGGCCCGTTGGAAGTCGAGCCAGCCCTCCAGCGTGGTGCGCTCATCGGCCTTGAGCGGTGGCGTCGTGCGATCGGTGGTCGTCATGAGCGTAGATCATGCCATCGGGTTCGACGCGATCTCGCCGTGGCGCCCCTGGGCACGGATCGGCGCGGTCGGTCGGCGGGCCACCGCCCGTGAACGGACCGGTTCGTTCCGGACCCGGACCGGTGCGGTCGGGCGCGAAAGGCCTCCTCGCTCGCGCTCGTCACCGTAGCGGGAGTTCGGCGTCCTGCTCCTGCTGAGCGCGGGGACCGAAGACGCGCCGCTCCGTTTCGGTGATGGGGATGTCGTTGATGCTGGATTCCCGTCGGCTCATCAGCCCGTCGGGGGCGAACTCCCACAGTTCGTTGCCGTAACTGCGCCACCACTGTCCTGCCGCGTCGTGGCACTCGTACTGGTAGCGCACCGCGATCCGGTTGTCGCGGAAGGCCCACAGCTCCTTGCGCAGGGCGTAGTCCTGCTCGCGGCTCCACTTTTGGCGCAGGAACTCCACGATCTCCTCGCGGCCGGTGAGGAACCGGTCGCGGTTGCGCCACACGGAGTCCTTTGTGTAGGCCAGCGCGACCCGCTCGGGATCGCAGGTGTTCCAGGCGTCCTCGGCGGCCTGGACCTTGTCGCGCGCGGACTGTTCGTCGAACGGCGGTCGTGGTGTCACGGTTCGCTCCTCGTCGGTGGTCCCGTGGCGAGAACGATCGTTCTCGGTGTGTCGACCATCGTAGAGAACGATCGCTCTCGATCGCGGCCCACGGGCTGCCGGCGTGGACGAGGTCCGCGTCGTTCCGGCTGTCACACCGCCACGACGACGCGTTCACCGGCGGGAGGCGCGTTTCGAGCGTCGCCGGAGGCGGCGCGAGGCCAGCGTGGCGAAGGCCTTGTAGTTGCGACGTGGCCGGGGAAGTCGACCCGCGATGGCGTCGTCGAGCAAGGAGCCGACGGTTTCCCGAGCGCAGACCTTGTTGGTGCCGATACCTCCCGAGGGGCCACGCTTGATCCAGCCCACGACGTAGGTCCCCGGGCGTTCGTTCACACGTCCGCCCGTGTGGGGGATGGTCCCGGACTCCTCGTCGAAGGGCAGACCGTGGAGCCGAGTCCCGCGATAACCGACCGCCCGGATCATCCGACCGGCTCTGATCTCCACGTCGTCGGTGCTTCCGGTGACCCGGAGTCCGCGGACCTCCGTGTCGCCGACGAGTTCGACGGGCGCGGAGTGGAAGCGGAGCACGACGCGACGGTGTCCGTGCTCCGGTGGCACGGACCAGTCGACGGCCTCGCGCGGGAGGCCCTGAAGCAGCCCGGCCTTGTCGTCGGGATCCGCCGCGTCGATGGTGTGCCCGATTCGCGGGTCGTGGGAGTCCACCGTCAGCTCGACGCCCTCCAGCTGCGTGATCCCGAGCAGCTCGGGGCGGGTGTAGGCGGCCGTCTCGGGGCCGCGACGTCCGAGGAGCACCACCTCGCGGACCTTGCTCGACCGGAGCTTGGCGAGAACCGCGGGGGCGATCGTGGTGTCCTCCAGCGTGCTCGGGTCCGTGGTCAGGATCCGGGCCGCGTCGAGGGCGACGTTGCCGGTGCCGACGACGACCACCCGCTCGGCCGAGAGATCGATCGCGTCGGCCGAGACGTCCGGGTGGTCGTTGTACCAGGCCACCACCGTCGTCGCCGCGACGCTGCCGGTCAGGTCCTCGCCGCGGATGTCGAGCCGACGCGCGGACGAGGCCCCCACAGCGTAGATCACGGCGTCGTGGTGCGCGGTCAGTTCGTCGATGGTGACGTCTTTTCCGACCTCGAGGCCCAGGTGCATCTTGAGCCGGGGGTGGGTGTGGAAGCGGGCGAACGTCTCGCTGATCTGCTTCGTCGAGAGGTGATCGGGTGCGACGCCGTACCGCACGAGTCCGCCGGCCTCCGGCAGCCGGTCGATCAGGGTGACCCGTGCGTTCGTGTTCAGCAGCAGGTCCTCCACGGCGTACATCCCCGCGGGGCCGGTCCCCACGACCGCGATGTCGAGCGGCGCGAAGTCGCTGGGGATGCTGCGGTCGAAGACCGGCTGGCTCCAGCTGTGGAAGTTCGGCCCCGGGGCGGGTTCGTTCGACGGCTGCGGCTGGTCCGCGTAGTAGTCGGCGTTGACCTGGGCGTAGGCCTGGAGCGGCCCGGTCAGGTTCTCCACCGGGAAGATCGCGCCGACCGGGCACGCGTCCGCGCAGGCACCGCAGTCGATGCACGTCTGCGGATCGACGTAGAGCATCTCGGTCGTGCCGAAGTCCGGTTCGTCGGGCCTCGGGTGGATGCAGTTGACCGGGCAGACCGACACGCACGAGGCGTCGCTGCAGCAGGTTTGGGTGATCGCGTACGCCATGGGATCAGATGAGGTTCGCGCGCTTGTAGAACCACGTCGAGGCCTTGGTGAGCAACCCGGCCGAGCTGAGGAACTCCATGAGCCCCGAGCAGCTCGAGCGCAGCAGCGACTTGTGGTGTTCGTTGTTCTTCGCCTCCCGCACGGCCCGCTTGGAGTCGAGTCCGGCGTTGGCGTAGACCTTCTTGCTCACCATGCTCGTGACGATGAAGTACGACACGATCGAGATGACCAGGGCGTTGATCTGGCGGCGCGGCCGGCTCGCGTTGGCGAGCCGTTCCCGGGTCTCCTCCCGGGCGAACTTCATGTGCCGCGACTCCTCGACGACGTGGATGTTGTTGATGGTCCGGACGAACGGAGCGACCCGCTCGTCCCGCATCCAGTCCCGCTGCATGACGTCGAGGACCTCCTCGGCGACCAGGATCGCGGCGTAGGCCGCCTCCCCGAAGGCGAGGGCCTTGAACGCGCGGCCGAGCTCGATCACGACGCGGTGCGGGCGGTACGAGGGGGCGCGGAGCTTCGCGGCACCCCGCGCGAACATGATGGAATGCCGGCATTCGTCGGCGATCTCGGTCAACGCCCACTGGAAAGCGGGATCGGTCGGGTCCTTGGCGTAGAAGTCCCGCAGCACCATCTGCTGCAGAATCATCTCGAACCAGATGCCGGTGCTCGCCACCGAGGCGGCTTCCTGGCGCGTGAGCTCACGCCGTTGGTCCGGTGTCATTTCGTCCCAGTACGACGTTCCGTACAAGGTGCTCCACTCCGGACTCGCGCCGTGGAAGTCGGTGTCGAGCGGCGTCTCCCAGTCGACTTCCTGGGTGGGGTCGTAGGAGAGGGCCTCGGACGAGTCCAGCAACCTGCGAGCGACATCCTGGCGGTCGGAGTGTGTCGGTGCCGTTTCGGATCCGGTAGTGGCACTGGTCATGGGGTCCCCCTTGGTGAGGCGACGAGGTTACCAGGAGGTAACTGTTACTGGTGGTAACAGTGCATCGGCCGTACCGGCCGGGTCAAGACTTCCGGGGCGATCGCCGAAAAATCTCCGGATATGAAGTTCGCCTACCCGTAAGAGGGAGTCGGGAGCGCCGAGATCGTCGCCATCGGGCGAATCCCGAGCACAATTCGTTTCAGTAGGCCGAGGAAGGGGGAGTGGTGGACGCGGTTTCGTCGCCGAAGAGGGAGAGTTGGTGCTGTCGCCGCGTCCGCTCGGCGGGCCGCTCCGCGGTGGAGTTCCGGGAGCCGGAGGCGGTGTCGTGCGTGGTCGGTCCGTGGCGTCGCTTCGCTTCGTCGACCAGGGCCAGCACCTCGTCGCTGTAGGTCTTCGACGGGTACGAGCCCGCTCCGTACAGGCGGGCGTACAGCGGCACCAGGTGTGGGTGCCGCCGTTGCAGCCAGGCTCGGTACCACTCCCGCGCGCCGGGGCGCAGGTGCAGCATCAACGGTGTCACGTCGGACGCACCCGCTCCGGCCAGCGCGGCCACCGTCTCTTCGAGCTGCTGCGGCGCGTCGCTGAGGCCGGGCAGGATCGGTGCCATCAGCACCGAACAGCCCACTCCCGCCTCGGCGAACCGGCGCACCACGTCCAAACGGCGCCGCGGTGACGGTGTTCCCGGCTCCACGTCGCGCCACAGCTCCTCGTCGACCGAACCGATCGACACCGCCACCGAGACCTCGGCACGTCGTGCCGCCTGGCTGATCAGCTCCAGGTCCCGCAGGATCAACGTCCCCTTCGTCAGGATGGAGAACGGGTTCGCCCGGTCACGCAACGCGGTCAGGATCCGGGGCATCAGCCGGTACCGGCCCTCCGCGCGCTGATACGGGTCCGTGTTCGTGCCCATGGCCACCGGCTCGCCCGTCCACTTCGGACTGGCCAGTTCGCGGCGCACGAGCTCGCCCGCGTTGACCTTCACCACGATCTTCGAGTCGAAGTCGTGGCCCGAGTCCAGCTCCAGGTACTCGTGCGAGCGCCGCGCGAAGCAGTACACGCAGGCGTGGGCGCACCCGCGGTACGGGTTGACGGTCCAGCGGAAGGGAACGTGGGAGCCCCCGGGAACCCGGTTGATGATCGACTTGGCTCGGATCTCGATGGCCAGGGCCTCGTCGGTTCCCGGTGCGATGGCCTCGGCGCTCGGCTCCGCCAGTCCGGCGCGCCCGGTTCCCGCGTCGACGGCATCGGGTCGCGGCAGGTCCAGGGGCAGTGCCTCGTGCTCGGCGGCGATCACTCGCTGGTTCTCCCACCTCATGCCTTGAGTCGAACACAGGTTCGATCGCTTGTCCAGTCGTTTCCGGGGGCGTCGGGGCCGGATCGGTGCGATCACGCGCGGCGAGCTCGTCGGGTCGGTGTTGTCGGCCGTCTGCGGTGGGGGATGTTCGTGCTTGAGCCGGGGCCGCTGAAGAAGGTGCCTCGTGGAGAGCTTTCTCGGGAACGAGCGGGGTTCGAAAGCATTGGACTTTTTCGCGCTCCCCCGAGGAGGCCGGCGAACAATGATCGGGGAGAAGTCGCTTCCGGAAGCGTTCCGGGATTATCGGCGGTCGCCGAACGGCAGCCGGAAATTTCCCCGGGTAGGGCCCCGGTGCAGGGGCCCTACCCGGGGGAGGTCAACCGAAGTCGACGTCGGAGCAGGAGTAGAAGGCGTTTCCGGTGTTGGCGATCTCCCAGGCGGCGAAGATCATGTGCCTGCCCTTCTTGTCCGCGGGAAGGGTGATCTCGTGGGTGACGGTGGCCGCCGGCTTCTTGCCCCCGAGGCCGACCTGGTGGAACGGGGCCGGCTCCAGCTGGTCGCGGGTGAGGGGCTTGCTCGGGTCCCAGCCGTTTTTGGTGACGAAGTACCGGAACGACTCGGTCGAGTGCGCCGCGGTGATCTTCCACCGGAACGACACCTGCTGCCCGGCCTGAACCCGCGTAGCGGGCCACTTGCCGCCGCGCTGGTCGTCGAGGGCGGCGAAGCGGTCGTTGCCACCGCTGCACAGGTGTCCGTCGGCCGGGCCACCCCGGGGGAAGTCGCCCGGGCCCTCGACGCTCTGCGGCTCCCACCGGATCGCGCCGCAGCCGGTCACCGTGCCGTCGGCGCACAGCGCCTGCCGGCTCGGGGGGTCCTGGGTGAAGCCGTGCGCCTGCGCCGCACCGGCCGTCACGATCGGCATCGCCATCGTCGCCAGCCCGAACAGGGCGGTCCCGATCGTGCGGTTCGCCCGCTTGGTGAGCATGCGTGTTCCTTTCGGGGTTCGTTAGAACATGAAGATCAATCATGTTTGTCGGGGAAGCTCAGCTTAGATCCTCCGAGTGGGGGTGCGATACCCGTGACGAGCGGAATCACCGAATCGGCAAGTTTCGTTACTCGTCGTTTTCGTCGTTTGGTCGTCGAATACAAAACCAGCCGTGATGTCCGTCGATCTTTTGTAGGACGCACACGACGAATATTCCTTTTCGGGGGCGGGAGGTCGGTACCGCTTCTCCCGGACGGCGACCGCGACCGCGTCTCCGCGTGCCGGGACGATTGCGGAACCGCCGCCGGCGGGTACATCGGGGGAGCGAGCCGACGCGACCCGCGGCGAAGGGCGCGGAAACCGGCCGAGGCGGAACAACCGATGCGGTCGAGGGGCGAGGATGACCAGTACGGAAACGACCGGGCGGATCCAGCGGGAAGCGTGGCCGCTGCGTGAGCCCGGTGACCTGGATCCACTGCTGGACGAGGTGGGCTCGGCCCGAGTGGTCATGGTGGGGGAAGCCTCGCACGGCACCTCGGAGTTCTATCGCTGGCGCGCGGAGCTCACTCGACGCCTGGTGGCCGAGAAGGGGTTCTCGTTCGTCGCCGTCGAGGGGGACTGGCCGGACTGCCACACCGTGCACCGCAGCGTGGTCGGAGCGGCCGGTGCACCGGAGGATCCGCGCGAGGCTCTGAACGCCTTCGCCCGCTGGCCGACGTGGATGTGGGCCAACGAGGAGGTCGTGGAGTTCGCGCGGTGGCTCCGTGCCCACAACCGGGGACTGGCGCGGCAGGACCGAGTCGGCTTCCACGGACTGGACGTCTACAACCTGTGGGACTCGCTGCGTGCGGTGCTGGCTTACGTGGCCGAGCACGAGCCGGATCACCTGCCGGCCGCGCGCGAAGCGCTGCGCTGCTTCGAGCCCTACGGCGAGAGCCCGCAGTCCTACGCGCTGGCGAGCCGGATGGTGCCGGAGAGCTGTGAGGCGGAGGTCGTCGCGCTGTTGCGGGACGTGCGGGCGGCCCGGGGCGGTTCGCAGTCCGACGCGGGTGCCCTGGAGGAGCGGTTCATCGCCGAGCAGAACGCGGAGGTCGCCGCCGGTGCGGAGCGCTACTACCGGGCCATGGTCAGCGGTGGAGCCGAGTCGTGAAACGTCCGGGACGCCCACATGGTCGACACGCTGGATCGGCTGCTCGACCAGTACGGGCCGGAACCCAAGGCCGTCGTGTGGGAGCACAACACCCACGTCGGCGACGCCAGGGCCACCGACATGTCCGCGGCCGGAATGGTCAGCACCGGGCAGTTGGTGCGTGAGCGCCACGCCGACGACGGCGTTCTGCTGATCGGTTCCGCCACTCACCGGGGAAGCGTCATCGCCTCGGACAGCTGGAACGGCCCGGTTCGTCGGATGCCCGTGCCCCCGGCCCGCCCGGGCAGTCTGGAAACCCTGTTGCACGAGGCGCGCGACGGTGCCGACGCCCTGTTCGTCTTCCCCACCGACCAGGAGGACAGGAACGGGTGGCTGCGGCAGGTGCTCGATCACCGGGCGGTCGGCGTGATCTTCCAGCCGGACGTCGAGCGCTGGGGCAACTACGTCCCCACCGTTCCGGGGCGCCGCTACGACGCGCTGCTGTACTGCGATCGCACCACCGCGCTGAGCCCGCTGCACCCGGTGGAACGGGCGGATACCGAGCCGGAGGCCTTCCCGAGCGGCGACTGAAAACCTCGCGGACTCCGCGGTCCCCGCAGGACCTGCGTGAGGCGGAGCGAGGAGCTGAGAACTTCGGGTTCGTCACGAGCTCGACCGTGGAGGGACGGCCGTCGGGTACGAGTGGGACACGGCCCTCCCATCGCAGCGGGAACGGGGCAGCCGACCGGCGCGCGGACGCCCCGGACCGCGTGATCCGCCATGACCGGAGGAAGGAGCCCGGGGGCCGGGCTCCTTCGACGCTCGAGAACGGATCAGCTGATCGTTTCGAGCAGGGACTGGCAGGCTCGGGCGCAGCGCTGGCATTCCTCGGCGCAGATACGGCAGTGTGCGTGCATGTTCGCGTGCTGCTCGCACTGGTCACCGCAACTGGAGCAGGCCTGGATGCAGGCCTGCAGCTGCGCGCGGGTGATGTTGGCGTCGTAACCGGTGTGGCGGGACAGGACGCGAGCGGTGGTGTCGCAGATGTCGGCGCAGTCGAGGTTGCTGCGGACGCACTTGCGCAGCTGATCCACTTTTTGTTCGCTCAGGCAGGCGTCGGCGCAGGCGGTGCAGGACTGGGCACACTGGACCGCGGCCTGTACGGCGTCGGCGAGCAGGGACCGATCGATGTTGACCTCACCCGGGTAGGTGTCGATCATTTCCCGTACGGGCATGGTGCTCCTCCTTCGAACTCGGTTGTCGATGGAATACCCGGATCGCCGGCCCGGTATTCGCCCGTGTGAGGAAGATCGTCCGGCGCTCTCGGTCGAGGCCGCCCCGCCACGCCGTGCCCCGACGGCTCTCGGCCGCCAGCACCGCACCTCGATCCCGGGGGAGACGCTGACGAGCGCACGGGCAAGTGGTGATCAATGCCGCTGCGGTGACCGTTCCCGCGGCAGGGGATCTCCGGAGAAGGCCGGGACCACGCGAGCGGTGGCGATCGGTACGAGCATTCGACTTCACGAGCACGTGCCTGCCCACCACCGACAAGGGGAGCGTGCCCGCGCCGGACTCTTGCCCGGAGCTGGTGGTCTGCTCCACGCGGTGGCGATGACGTGCGCGGGCTGGAGCGACGGACCAGAGGGGAGGCATCGGGCTTTCCGCACGACGGTCGCCGGGTGGTGCGCTGGGAGGGACTGCCCTCCGGGCTGTGAGCGCGATCCCGTGATTCCGGGCGAACCATCGGTGGTCGCCGGGTCACCCGGCGGGCGGTGCGAAGAACTCCAGGGCGATGTTGTCCGGGTCGCGGAAGGACACTCCCGAGCCGTAGTGCGCGTCGACGATCCCGCCGTGGGCGATGCCGAGTTCGTCGAGTCGGGAGCACCACCGCTCCAGCTCAGCGCGGTTCGCGCACGCGAAGGCGATGTGGTCCAGCCCGGGGCGGCGTTCGTCGAAGGGTGCGTCCCCACCGGCGGGGTGGCTGTGCAAGCCGAACAGCTGCCCACCGCCCAGCGCGAACACAGTGTGGTGGAAACCGCCCTTCGGCTCGTCCTCGTCGAGCACGGGTTCGGTTCCGAAAAGGGCGCTGTACCACCGCACGCTGCGCGACAGCTCCGTCACGGTGATCGCGGCATGAGTGATCGGTGGAAATGAAGTCATGAATCCAGTGCTCCTCGCGGAATGGCTTGCGTTGCGGGTCGTGCGAGGAACCCCATCCGGGGCCTCTTCGAGCGGATCCGCCGCTTTCTGAAAGAACCTCTCGTTCCTGCGTCGGCAGTGCCTCATCGGATCTCAGGAGCACGACCGGGATCGTAGAGCTCTTTCGGCCTGTCGGCAATGCTCCGATCGTATGACCTGTCACTTCGACGGATCGTCGCGATCGAGGGCGAGGAGTCCCGGACAACACAGCGGGCCACAGGGTCGCGACAGTTTTTTTCGGTTTCTCCGGTGTCCATGTCGAAGAACCGGGCCGTCCTGGCGCTTCCTCCGCCACGGATGGACGCTGACGGCCAACGAATGGTGGTTCGGTGTGGGGCCTCGGTCACGTGAGACGTGCGAGGAGCCGGGAACCACGCGGTCGACTACCCGTCCGATCGGGCAGGTCGATGTGGCGATCAGGATAGTTAAGGGCGGATGCGGCGGCGATTACCATCCGGAGGGACGCGCGTCCGACGATCGGGTGGTTGGGATCACGTCTGCAGAAGGAGCCGCCGTGGAACGTCGTGCTGTTGAGCGGACACCTCCAGGTGTCGGCGACCTGTCCCGGCGGTGACCGCGCGAAACCTCCACGAAGTGGAACTGATGAGGTGCTTGCGGGATGGGCGATGATGTGTGCCGGGACGGGTCGGACGTGACCGATGACGAGATCCACCGCGTGCACGGCGCGGCCGACCTCACCCTGGTGGAGGAGCGCGTTCGGCGTGGCGGTCCCCCTTGAGCAGTTCGGACCGGTACGCGACGTCATCGATCCAGGAACCGCTTTTTGAGCACGACGATGTAATTTGGAGCACGTAGTCGTCTCGGAGGGAACATCATGACTGGACTTCGTCCGAGAGTGGACGACTCCGACGTCGAGACGATCACCGAACAGCTCAGTGGTCCGAACCGCTTCGCGGGTTCGACCGGCCCGAAGACCTCGCAGCTCGCGAAGTTCCACGCGCCCGAGATCGTGTTCGGCCCGGAATCGCTGTCCGAGCTCGGGCACAGCGCGGGACGTCTGGGCGCCCGCCGCCCTTTTCTGGTCACCGACCCGGGCGTGGTCGAGGCCGGCTGGGTTTTCGAAGCGTGCGAGCATCTCCGCTCCGTCGGCCTGTCGCCCGTGGTCTGGGACGAGCTCACGCCCAATCCGAAGGACTACGAGGTGCAGGCTGCGTACGCCGAGTACGTGGAAACCGGGAGCGACGTGATCATCGCGGTCGGTGGCGGCTCGTGCGTCGACGCGGCCAAGGGAGTGGCCATCCTCTCGGGAAACGGAGGTCACATCCTGAGCTACGAGGGCGTGGACGAGGTGGTCAAACCGATCCCGCCCCTGGTCATGGTTCCGTCCACATCCGGTACCGGGGCCGATGTCTCGCAGTTCTGCGTCGTGACCGATACGGCCGAATCGACCAAGGTCACGATCATCAGCCGCACCCTGGTTCCCGAGATCTCGATCATCGACCCGCGGTTGTTGACCACCATGCCGGAGTGGCTCAACGCCGCCACCGGACTCGATGCGCTCACCCACGCGGTCGAGGCCTACGTGTCTCGGGCGCACAACCCGCTCACCGATCACCACGCACTGCACGCCGTCGGCCTCGTGACGAGGAACCTCCTGCACACGTTGATCGAACCGCTCCAGGTGCAGGCGAGGTCGGCGATGGCGCAGGGGGCGTTGGAAGCGGGCATGGCCTTCACCAACGCGATCCTCGGGGCAACGCACGCGATGAGTCATCAGGTGGGTGGTTTGCTCGACGCTCCGCACGGCGTGATCAACGGGATCCTGCTGCCGCATGTCATCCGGTTCAACGCCGCGCGGGATCCGGGGCGCTACAGTCCGCTGGCGTCGGCGGCGGGGATCGACACCGATCGGGTGCCCAGCGACGAGGTCGCCGACCGGCTCGCCGATCGCGTCCGCGAACTGGCCGATTCGGTTGGTGTCCCCCGTGGTTTGCGGAGTCTGGGGGTGGGCGAGCACAACGTCGGCCATCTCGCCCGCACGTCTCTGCGCGACGCCTGCTTGGCCACGAACCCGCGCGAAATGAACCAAGGGGAGATCGAACAGCTGTTCCGCAGCGCCATGTGAGGCTATCGTTGTCCAGCTTTCCACGCCAGGAGGATCCGGCCACGCTCGGTGAGCTGACCGGGGTTCGCTCCAGCAAGCACTCCTTCTATCCGGAGTACCGTCGGTCCAACGAACGCCTCGCACATACCGTGCAGGCGCTCGACGAGATCTCCCGAGCGCTGGTGCGCTCGGCCGAAGGGCCACGTGCGCTGGTGGAGGCGGTCGTCACGGCCGCTTCCGAGCACCTGCACGCGCAATGGGTGCTACTCGCGGTGTCGGACGGGACTCTGAGCGGTATGCGGCCCGGCCATCTGCTCTACTTCCACGGGGAACTCATCGACCGAGAGGACGAGCTGCCCTCCGAAGTGCGCGAATACTTGCATGTGGTGCGCACGCGACCGTCGGAGCTCGAGCCTTGTTCGGAGGGCACGGGTCGGGTGCGGGCACCGATGATGTTGGAGGACGAACCCGTCGGAGGCATCGTGGCGCTGGCCGGGGAGGACGTGCACGTCGCCGACACCGATTTGGCGATCATGCGGGTACTCGCCAACCAGGCCGCGGTGGCACTGTACAACTCGCACCTGTTCCACACGGCCGCGCAACTGCGTGGACGGGCGGACCAACTCAACGAGGAGGCTTCGCGGCAGGCCAAGCACCTCGTCGAGAGCCGGGCCGAACTCGAACAGGTGCAGCGCAGGCTGACGGCGGCGATCCAGCGTCAGGTGATCGACGAGGAACGGCATCGGATCGCGCGGGAACTGCACGACAGCGTGTCTCAGGCGGTGCTCAGCGCCGGGATGATCGTCGAGGTCTGCCGGTCGGAGCTGGAAGGACTGGACGGTCCGGCCGCGGAGGTCGCCCAGCGCCTGTTTCCGGCCAAGGAGCTGACGCAGCAGGCGGTGTCCCAGTTGCGCTCGGCGATCTATGCCCTGCACAACGCCGCCGACGAAGTTCCGGGTTCGCTCCCCGTGCTGCTCGAGCGGCTGTCGCACGTGCACCTGCCCACCGACGTCGAGGTGACGGTGCGCATCGAGGGCGACGCGATTCCGTTGCCGTCGACGATCGAGCACTCGATGCTGCGCCTGACCGGTGAGGCGCTGTTCAACACCGCGACGCACTCCGATGCGGACCGAGCGTTGGTGCACTTGTCGTACGAGGTGGGCCGGGTGGTGCTTTCCGTCGCCGACGACGGCAACGGTGATCCGGAGAAGCTTCGGCGATCCCTGAGGTTCGCGAGCACGAGCGAGTTCAGCGGGAACCACTGTGGGTTGGTGAACATGTCGGGACGTGCCGAGGAGATGGGGGGGCGATTGGACATACGGCGAGCTGAGCTGGGCGGTGTGCTCGTGTGGCTGGAAGTGCCGCTGCCGTTGACGGAGAGGGAGCTCGATGATTGAGGCCACGAGCCGCAAGAGGGGGGCGTACGACGCCGGCTCGGCCGGCGAGGTGCGGATCATGCTGGTCGACGACCACGCCATCGTCCGGCAGGGCCTGCGCGCCGTCCTGGAACGCGAGCACGATCTCGTCGTGGTCGGTGAAGCGTCCACCGCCGACGAGGCGTTGGCGTTCGTGGGTCGGTGCGAACCGGTGGTCGTGCTGCTCGACCTCAAGCTCTCCTCCGGTGACGACACCGAGGGACTGCAGCTGTGCGAGGAGCTGACCCGGTCCCACGAGTCGCTCGAAGTGCTCGTGCTCACCACGTTCCTGGAGGACAAGCTCGTCGTCGAGGCTCTGCAGCGGGGTGCGCGGGGATACGTCGTGAAGGACGTCGACACCACCGAGCTGGTGCACTCGATCCGCGCGGTGGCGCGCAAGGAGACCGCGTTCGACTCGAGGTCGGCGGCGGCCATGGCGCATTCGATCAGCAATCCGGAGAGTTCGCCGGACCTCACCTCTCGGGAGCTGCGTGTGCTCGACCTGTTGGCGCGCGGGCTGAGCAACCGCGAAATCGGCGGGGAGCTCTACATCTCGGAGACGACCGTGAAGTTCCACGTGCGCAACATCATGCGCAAGCTCTCGGTGTCCAGCAGGGCCGAGGCCGTCTACACCGCGAGCAAGAGCGGGTTGATATGAGGCCGCGGGGGAGAGGTCCGGCGCGCCGCGGTCCGGCGTTCGGGGAGTGATGCGTGAAGCGGGGTCCGGGAGGAACGGCGGAGTCCGAGCGCTCAGGTGCGACTGAGCACGAGCCAGCCGCCGTGGTGCTCTTCGGTCCGGAACGGATGGCCGGTGCCGAGCCCCAGCGCGTGCAGCGCGGCCGGATCGAAGGTGCGGAGGTGGCCGTAGGCCATGGTCGGTTCGGTTTCGAAGGGAACCGCGACGACCACCTTGTGACGGGCGAGCCGTAGCGCTTCTGCCAGCACGGCCGCACCGTGCTGCGGTTCCAGGTGTTCGAGCAGGTGCACGGCGACGACGGTGTCGACAGCACCGTCGGGCAGCGGGACCCGTGCCCCGTCGCAGACCAGCGTGCCCAGCGAAAGTCCGCGGCGGCGCGCCATGCTGCGCAGCAGCTCCACCGTCCCCGCGTTGATGTCGGAGGCGATGACCTCGGTGTTCGTGCGCTCGGCCAGCAGCATCGACAGGAACCCGAAGCAGGAACCCAGTTCGAGGACCCGCCCTTCCGGAACGAGTTCCGAGGTTCGACGGTAGACCGGGACGATCTCGTCGATGGAGGAGCAGTGCTCGCGGGGTTCTTGCGACCACTGCAGGCGGATGCGGTCGAGCGTGTTGCCGTAGAACAGCGACCACGCTTCAACAGGATCGTCCACGGTGGTCTTCACGACTCCGGTGAACACTCGTTCGAACACCTCGGCGCCGCTGAGCCATCCCGGTGCGAACAGCTCGTCGGCGAGCAGGCCGGCGAGCTCGTTGCCGAGGTCGTGGGGACGCATACCGTGGCTGACCTGGAGCCGATCCCCGTTGCGGCGCAAGCAGAAGTGCCGAGTGCTGGTCACCGGCTTCGGGGAGCTGTTCCGGTCCACCGCTGTGCGCCGTACGACCTCCACGAGTCCGTCCGAGTAGTAACCGGGTGCGTCCGCGGCGAACGCGTCGATCGATTCCCCGATGGGCAAGGAGCGCGACTTGGTCACAGTCCGGTCACCTCCGTGGCCATTCGGTCCGCGGTGCGGCGCAGTCCGGTCAGGTCCCGCACCACCTGCACGCGATCGCAGTGCTCGGCGTAGTGCGGCAGGTCGCATCCCCCCAGCCCCCACGAGTAGCGGGGCTCCGGGGTGAGCCAGATGAGCTCCTTGCACATCCGCGATATCTCCTCCAACGCCGGGAGGTTCGGCGGCAAACCGTTGTTGCGACCGTCGCCCAGGACGACGACCGTGGTGCGCCGGTCGAGCGCTCCGCGGAACTCGTCGAGGAAATCGCCGAACACCTGGCCGTAATCGGAGTCGGCGTCGACGTCGAGGGTGTGTCCGTCGAAGATCAGTCCGAGCGCGTGTTCGGCCGGATGCGCGCTGAACAGCGAGGTGGTCTCGGCGACTTCGGCGACGAAGGCGAAACTGCGCACCTTCCGGAACTGGTTCTGCAGACCGTGCACCAGGTGGAGGGTGAACCGGGCGGTGGCGCGCACCGACAGACTCACGTCGGCGAGCACGATCAGCCGCGGTTTGTCCTCGGTGCGGCGCACCGTGATCGGGCGGAACGGCACCCCGTCGAAGCGCATGTTGCGGCGCATGGTCCGGGCCGAGTCGATACGCCCCCGGGTGGAGACCACGCGGCGGCTGGTGAGCCCGCCGCGCAGGGTCTGCGCGAGCTGGTTCAGCGAATCCTCGAGTTCCTCGCGCTCGCCGTGGTCGATCCGGTCCAACACGGACGGATCGTTGAGTGCGCCGTCGGTGCGCTCTCCTGCGGCGAGCAGCCGCGCGATGTGTTGTTCCAGCGCTTCGGGCAGGTTCTTCAGCACCCCGGACAGCCGTTCGCGCAGCGCGGCGGCATCGTCGATGTCCCCGTCGTCCTGCCCGCCGTCGGGGTCGGTCAACGGGGAGAGCCAGCCCAGCAAAGCGTCCTGCTGCTGGTCGGTCAGGTCGGCGTCGATGCGGTGCGCGTTGGCCGACGACAACTCCCCGGGCGGCGGTGTGCCACCCATGCGGTCGGTTTCCAGCTGTACGTGGTCGCTGTTGCCGATGCCGGCCACGTCGTCCTGGGAGAGCACGAGCTCGTCCTCGGAGTCGGAGCTCATGTTGATCGGGTTCAGCTCCGGATGCGGGCTGTAGCGTTCGATGAGGTCGTTGTCGTCGAACAGCTCGCCGACTTCCGCGTCCGGGCTTTCCATGTCCGCGCGCGGCGGGCGCTGTTCCACATCGCCGAGGGTGAAATCCTCCAGAGCCGCGCCCGCCGCCCGCTCCGGCTCCTCATCGGTGTCCTCGACGGAGGCGGCCGGTGCCGCGACGAAGATGGCGGCGAACAGCTCGTCGAACACCGGATCGTCGCGCTGGTCCTTGATCAGCGCGCTGCGCAGCGTCTCCCGGAACACCGTGCGGTCGGCCAGCACCCCCGGTGCACACAGCCCGCGCAGCGCGTCGAGCACTTCGGAGACCGAGAGGCGCACACCGCGCGTCCGCAGCAGACGGGCGAAACGCAACACCGTGGACGTCATACCCGCTCCTTCACTCGTTCCCGCGGCGGCGGAACTTGGAGGTGAACGACCGTTCCCCCTGGCCGGCACTCACCCGTGGCGGCGCGGGGTGGCCGCCGTCGCCGGGCTGGCTGCGTTCCCCGTAGGTGCCGGGGCCGTGCCTCCCCGGTTCGTCCTTGGCGCTGCGCACCTCTCGGCCGTCCCGGTCGGCCGGACGGGCGGTGCCGGCGAGTGCCGCGCCGGCGGACGCGGGGCTTTCGCCTTTGACGAGCTCGTCCAGCTGCTCACGGGCGCGGGCGAGGTCCTTGTCGTACTTGAGCACCACCGACAGCGTGGATTCGAGTTCCTCGGTGCCGAGTTCGGCGATGCCCAGCACGGTCAGCGTGCGCGCCCAGTCGACCGCTTCCGAGATGCTCGGCGGTTTTCGCAGGTCCAGTTCACGCAAGCCGCGCACCACCTGCACCAGGTGCTCGGTCAGCGCGTCGCCGAGTCCGGTGCTCTTGGACCGGATGATCTCCAGTTCACGCTCGGCATCGGGGTAGTCGAGAAACAGGTGCAGGCAGCGACGCTTCAGCGCCGAGGACAGCTCGCGGGTGTTGTTCGAGGTCAGGACCACGTACGGCGGGTGCTGCGCGATGAAGGTGCCGAGTTCGGGTATGGAGATCTGCCCTTCGGCGAGGATTTCCAGCAGTACCGCTTCCAGCGCCTCGTCGGAGCGGTCGATCTCGTCGACGAGCAGCACCACCGGAGTCTCCGAGCGGATCGCTTCGAGCAGCGGCCGCGTGGACAGGAAGCGTTCGGAGAAGAACACGTCCTCGTGCGCACCGATCTCCTCGACCGCCCCGGCGATGTCGGTGGAGCTTCCGACGATCTCGCCGATCTTCTCCCGCAGCATCTGGGTGTAGAGCATCTGCTTGCCGTAGTCCCACTCGTACAGGGCCCGGCTCTCGTCCTGCCCCTCGTAGCACTGCAGCCGCACCATGCGCCGCCCGGTGGTCTCGGCCAGGGCGCGGGCGAGTTCGGTTTTGCCGACGCCGGCGGGGCCTTCCAGCAGCACGGGCTTTTCGAGCCGGGTCTGCAGGTACACGGTGGTGGCCAGTCTGCGGTCGGCCAGATAGCCGACCTCGGCCAGGCTGCTGATGGTGTGCTCGACGGAGTCGAAGCTCGGCGTGGGACTCACGGACTCGCCTTTCCACGTGGTTTCCGGTAGGGCGGACCGGCGCCCGCCCGGCTGCTGCGGGCGGGCGCCGGTGGCGGGTGCTGTCAGGTCAGCAGGTCGTCGAGATCGCCGTTGAACGCGTGCTCCACGACCGGGCGCACCGTTTCGAAGGTGGTTTCCTTCGGATTGCCGGGCGTGCAGCTGTCCCCGAGGATGTGCTGCGACACGCGGTCCACGTCGTCCTTGTCGCCCTTGATCGTGGTCCGCTTCTCGTAGAACTTCGTGGGGCCCTGACCGAGCCGGTTCTTCTCGTGGGTTTCCTGGTTGATGTCGGTGAACTTCTCCGTGATTCCCACGTCGCGCAGCAGCCGGACCGCGGCGGCCACGGCGGCGTCGGCGGCCTTCACGTCGTTCATCCCCGTGGTGTCCACGCCGAGCGCCTCGGCGAGCTTGGCGTACTGCTTGTAGGCCACCGGCAGGTTCCAGGCCCACACGCGCGGCAGCGCGATCGCGTTGTTCAACCCGTGGTGGGTGTCGTAGAAGGCGCTGACCGCGTGCGAGATCGAGTGCACCACGCCGAGGCCACCGGAGTTGAACGCCTGCCCGGCGATGTACTGGGCGTACATCATGCCCTCGCGGGCGGCCAGGTTCTGCCCGTTCCACGTGGCGGTGCGCAGATGCTCACCCACGAGTTCGGCGGCGTGGCGCGCTTGCCCCAGGGCGGGGGTGAAGTCGAGCCGGGCGACGTAGGGCTCGGAGGCGTGCGCGAGGACGTCGAAACCGCACTGCGCGGTGAAGTGGGTGGGCAGGTCGTAGTACAGCACCGGATCATCGATGGCCAGCGTGGTCACCGAGTGGTCGTCGAAGGCGACGTACTTGTGCGGGTTGTCCGGGTCGGTGGTGGTGTCGGTGATGACGTAGGCCCACGAGGTCTCCGAACCGGTGCCTGCCGTGGTGGACACGGCGATGTGCGGCGGGTTCTTGGAGTTCTCGCTCTTGTTGAAGCCCTCGAACTCGTTGACGTTGCGCCCGTCGTGGGCCACCGAGATCCGCGCGCCCTTGCACGCGTCGTGCGAGGAACCACCGCCGATGGAGACGAATCCGTCGCACTTGTTCTCCTGGTAGAGCTGCACCGAATCCATGACGTTGTAGTCCTTCGGATTCGACTCCACCTTGTCGTACAGGACCGGTTCGAGCCCGTGGTACTTCAGCGACTCGAAGATCTTGTGCACGATGTCGGTTCCGCGCAGTCCGGAGGTCATCACCAGCGGGCGGCGCATCCCGATGTTGAGGGCCTCCGGGCCGATCATCTCGTGTGATCCCGGACCGAGCAGTGCCCGGGGCATCGGGTGGAACTCCTTGAGCGGGAAGGGCTTGAACAGCTCTTCTACCTGCATTCGTTTTCCTCTCGTCGCACGTCCGGTGTTCGCCTTCGCGAATTCCTCGCCGGTTTCCGTGATTCGAATCACTCGAGAGGGACGGTAGGGCGGTTCGTCGGCGGTGCGGAAGGCATCGCGACCGGAACCGCCGAGTCGGTGAGTCAGGAATGCCCGACCGGTCCGGCGGGGGACTGACCGAACGGAGGGGATTCGGCGTCCGGACACCGTTCGGCGGATCGCCCCGGAGGGCGTTTTCACTGCTCCGGCTGCTTCTCGGACGAACGGGACAGTGCCCTACCTGACTGAACGGACGGGGAGGTGACGACCGTTGGCACGGCGACCGGCCACCGTGTCCCGGGCTAGCTTCGGTGGCGTCGGTGCGAACCACGTCACACCGCTCGATGGATCAGGAGGACGTGCGATGAGTGAGCAGAACGATTCCGAGCAGCCGGCGCCCGAGGACGTCGCCGCTGAGGACCTCCTCGTCGAGGAGGTCTCGATCGACGGGATGTGCGGTGTCTACTGAGGCCCGCTCCTCCGGGGTCGCGGCGGCCCCGGAGGAGCCCGCCCCGGTGTTCGACCCGGACGGTCCCTACCGGCTGAGCCCGAACGTGTCATTGCGCCCCGAACGCTTCGGGGCGCTGGCCTACCACTTCGGCACCCGCAAACTCTCGTTCATGAAAACGCCGCAACTGGTCGAGATCGTGCGGGAACTGACCCGGCACCCCTCGGCCCGGTCGGCCGTGAGCCACCTGTCCGGGGCCGAGCAGACGAGCTACCTCAAGGCCCTGGCCTCGCTGGCGCACGCGGGCATGATCGTGCCCGCGTGAACGCCGTTCCCCTCGCAGCAGCCGCGAAAGGTCGATGCATGAACGCGCCCTTGAAGACCAGCACCGCCAACACCTCGGAAGTTCTGCCCCTGGTCGAGCAGTTCAAGTACGGACTGGACTCGCCGATCTGTTTGACCTGGGAGTGGACGTACGCCTGCAATCTGTCCTGCGCGCACTGCCTGTCGGCGTCCGGGCGGCGCGATCCGGACGAGTTGAGCACCGACGAGATCAAAGCGGTGATCGACGAGCTGGAGCGGATGCAGGTCTTCTACGTCAACGTCGGTGGTGGAGAGCCGACCGTGCGCCCGGACTTCTGGGAGCTGGTCGCCTACGCCGTCGAGCACAACGTGGGCATCAAGTTCTCCACCAACGGCTACCGGATCGACGAGGAACACGCCCGGTGGCTGGCCGCGACCGACTACGTGGACGTGCAGATCTCGCTGGACGGCGCCACGCCGGAGGTCAACGACGCGGTGCGCGGGCCCGGTTCGTACGACACGGCGATGGCCGCGATGGCCAACCTGTACGCGGCCGGGATGCGCGGTTTCAAGATCTCGGTGGTGATGACCAGCCAGAACATCGACCAGCTCGACGAGTTCAAACGCATCGCCGACGGGTTCGAAGCGCAGCTGCGCATCACCCGGCTGCGCCCCTCGGGCCGCGGCGCGGACGTGTGGGACGAGCTGCACCCGAGTGCGGAGCAGCAGTGGACGATCTACCGGTGGTTGCTGGACCACGGTGACGAGGTGCTCACCGGTGACTCGTTCTTCCACCTCAACGCGCTGGGATCGGAACCGCTGCCGGGGCTGAATCTGTGCGGCGCCGGGCGCGTGGTGTGCCTGATCGACCCGGTCGGCGACGTCTACGCCTGCCCGTTCGCCATTCACGACGCGTTCCACGGGGGCAATGTCCGCGAGGCGGGATTCGGAGCCGTGTGGTGGGATTCCGAGCTGTTCAACGAGCTGCGCCAGCCCCAAACGGGTGGGGCGTGCCTCTCGTGCTCGGCCTACGACGCTTGCCAGGGTGGTTGCATGGCCGCGAAGTTCTTCACCGGACTTCCGCTGGACGGGCCGGACCCCGAGTGCGTCAAGGGGCACGGCGAGGCGGCGCTGGCCGAGGTCGACGCGGAGCGGACACCGCGCCCCGCGCAGGACCACTCCAAGCCCAGCGCGAAGCAGCAGCAGGTGCTGCTGGGGCTGCCCGCGCTGCGCCGGCCGGACCGCGCCTGCGACGAGAGCCCGCTGGCGGGCATGACCTGAAGCCGGGCCGCCCGCCCGCGCTACTCCGACTAGTCAGGAAAGGAAGGCTTCCCATGGGTAGCGGCTGGTTCGAAACCGTGGCCGAGGCACAGCGCAGAGCGCGCAAACGGCTGCCGTGGTCGGTGTACGGAGCGCTCGTCGCCGGTTCGGAGAAGGGGGTGACACTGGAGGACAACCAGGCGGCCTTCGCTCAACTGGGCTTCGCCCCGCATGTCGCGGGACTGCACTACGAGCGGGAGCTGAGCACCACGGTGATGGGCCAGCCGCTCTCGTTCCCGGCGTTCATCTCCCCGACCGGGGTGCAGGCGGTGCACCCCGACGGGGAAGTGGCCGTGGCCCGCGCGGCCGCGAACCGCGGCACCGTCATGGGTCTGAGCGGATTCGCGAGCAAACCCGTCGAAGAGGTCGTGCCGGCGAACCCGCAGACCTTCTTCCAGACCTACTGGGTCGGCAGTCGCGACGACATCGAACGGCGGATGCGGCGCGCCCGGGAGGCGGGCGCGGTCGGTTTGATCGCCACGACCGACTGGTCGTTCTCGCACGGGCGCGACTGGGGAAGCCCCCCCATTCCGGAGCGGATGGACCTGCGCACGATGCTCAAGCACGTACCGCAGGCGCTGACGCATCCGCGCTGGTTCGCCGAGTTCGCCAAAAGGCGCCGGATTCCGGATCTGAAGGTGCCGAACATGCGGGAGCAGGAGGGGGCCGAGGCACCGACGTTCTTCGGCGCCTACGGCAAGTGGATGTTCACGCCCCCGCCGAGTTGGGACGACATCCGCTGGATGGCCGAGCAGTGGGACGGGCCGTTCATGCTCAAGGGCGTCGGACGCGTCGACGACGCCAAACGCGCCGTCGACGCCGGAGTCACCGCGATCTCCGTGTCCAACCACGGGGGCAACAACCTCGACAGCACACCCGCGCCCATCCGCACCCTGCCGCGCATCGCCGACGCGGTCGGCGACCAGGTGGAGGTGGTGCTCGACGGCGGCGTCCGCCGCGGTAGCGACGTGGTCAAGGCGCTCGCGCTGGGCGCCAAGGCCGTCATGATCGGCCGGGCCTACCTGTGGGGGCTGGCGGCCAACGGGCAGGCAGGTGTGGAGAACGTCCTCGACATCCTCCGCGGCGGCGCCGACTCGGCGTTGATGGGCCTGGGCAAGTCCTCGGTGCACGAGCTCGACCGTTCCGATGTGGTCGTTCCGCCCGACTTCGAGAGCGGGTTCGGGGGAGTGGAAACCGTCGGGGCCGGCTGAGGTGCTCCCGAAAGGCGCCCGGCCCCGGCCCCGGCCCCGGCCCCGGCGCCGAGCGGACGTCGTCGTACGCATTCCCCGGGGGAGCGAGTGATGAGCTTGTTGGCGGAGCGGTCCTGGAGCGATCTCGTCGACCGGCGCCCCACGGTCCTGCTTCCTCTCGGCGCGTGTGAACAGCACGGACCGCACCTTCCCCTGGACACCGACTCGGTGATCGCGGGGGAGGTGGCCGAGCGGGCTGTTTCGAGGCTGTCGGGCGAGATCGACGCGCTCCTCGCCCCGGCCCAGCCGTACGCCGCCAGCGGGGAGCACGAGGGCTTTCCCGGAACCGTCTCCATAGGGCACCGCGCTTTGACGTTGCTGCTGGTGGAACTCGGGCGATCGATGAGCCGATGGGCGCACAAGCTCGTCGTCGTCAACGGCCACGGGGGTAACCACGCGAGTGTCGAGGCGGCCGTATCGGGGCTTCGCCGGGAGGGGCGGGACGTGGCGTGGTGGCAGTGCGGTGTCAGCGGTGGTGATGCGCACGCCGGTCGCACAGAGACGTCGTTGATGTGCGCTCTGCGTCGCGATTCGGTCCGCGTGGAGCACGCTCGTGAGGGCCGGACCGAGCCGCTTCGAGAGTTGATGCCCGAGCTCACCGCGAAGGGGGTGGTCGGGGTGAGCTCGAACGGAGTTCTCGGTGACCCGGTGGGGAGCTCCGCCGCGGAGGGGGCGGGCGCACTGGCGCGCATGGTCGAGCAGCTCGCCACGGCGGTGGCGGAATGGCAGGTCGAGGACGGGTTCCTGCGAAGCGCTTCCCGAGGAACGAACTCGTGACCTGTCGATGATGGTGAGCACGCGGTACGAGTCAGCACGAGCTCGGGCCACCACGACCCGTGGCTCCACGAGTGCTGTCGCGTGAGGAGGAGCTCGATGACTGAACCGAGGGTGGCCATGGTCACCGGTGCCGCGCGCGGTATCGGTGCGGCGGTGGTCCGGCGGCTGGCCGGAACCGGCTGGCGCGTGGTGGCCGTCGACCGGTGCGCCGACGACCCGCGTGTCGACTACCCGCTGGCGACCGAGGACCAGCTCGCCGAACTCGCGCGGGAGTACCCGGGGAAGGTGGTCGAGGCCGTCGTGGACGTGCAGGACCCCGAGGCGCTGCGCGAGGCGGTGTCCTGGACCGAGGAGCGCTTCGGCGGACTCGACGCGGCCGTCGGGGCCGCCGCGTTGATGGCGGGTGGAAAACCGTTCTGGGAGGCCGACGAGTCCGAGTGGGACGTGTTGTTCTCGACCGGTGTCTCCGGAGTCGCCAATCTGGCGCGTACCGCGATTCCGGCCCTGCTCCGGCGACCGCAGCCGCGCAGCGGCCGCTTCGTGGCCCTTGCCTCGGCGGCGGCGCACCGCGGTCTGTGGCGACTGAGTTCCTACAACGCGGCCAAGCACGCCGTTGTGGGGCTGGTGCGCGGCCTCGCGACCGATCTGCGTGGTACGGGTGTCTGCGCGACGGCGGTCTCACCGGGTTCCACGCGGACCGACATGCTCGATGCGACGGCAGGCCTCTACGGACTGTCCGATGTCGAGGAGTTCGCTCAGCACCAGCTCAGCGAACGTCTGCTCGACCCCGACGAGGTGGCCGCGGCGGTGTGCTTCCTGTGCTCGCCGGAAGCTTCCGCGGTCACGGGCACCGTCGTCCACGCCGATGGGGGGTTCACCGCATGAGTGCTCACGAGGAGTCCGACGAGTCGTTGCCGGAGGGGACGCTCCTGAGACCGGACGACTCGGTGCGTCGATTCGTGCACGGCAGGGTGCTGATAGGTGGTTCACCGCTGCGGCTCCTCCGGTTCGGAACGTGGAGTGCGCGGCTTTTCGATCGTTGGGTCGGTGGCGAGCCGGTCGGTGGGAACGCGCGGGAGCGGCAGCTGGCCCGGCGGTTGCTCGAGGCCGGCCTGGTTCACCCCGAACCACCGGGGGGACGATTCGGTCCCGCTGACGCCACTCTCGTGTCTCCCGTGAAGGATGACCCGGCGGGAGTGCGTCGCCTGCTGGCCGCTACCGGTGAGCTCGCCGAGCGGCTCGTCATCGACGACGGCTCCGCCGAACCGCTCCCCGAAGCCGTGCTGCGCGACGAGAATCCGCTGGGTCCCGCGGCGGCTCGCAACGCAGGGTGGCGACTCGCGCGAACCGAGCTGGTCGCCTTCGTCGATTCCGATGCCGTACCCGGGACGGGATGGCTGGACGCGGTGCTTCCGCTGTTCGCCGATCCGAAGGTGGCGGCCGTCGCACCGCGAATTCTCAGCGGTCCGGGCGATGCGTCCGTCGCGCGCTACGAGGAGGACCGATCCAGCTTGGACCTCGGCGACCGGCCCGCGCTCGTGCGCCCGATGAGCCGGGTGAGTTACGTGCCCAGTGCCGCGCTCGTCGTGCGCCGGAGCGTTCTCGCCGAGCTGGGTGGTTTCGACGAGCGGCTGCGCTTCGGCGAGGACGTGGACCTCGTGTGGCGGATGATCGAGAGGGGACACGTCGTGCGGTACCAACCGGAGTCGGTCGTGCGGCACGCCTCGCGCACGGGCCTGCTGCCGTGGATGCGGCAGCGATTCGACTACGGTACTTCCGCGGCACCACTGTCCACGCGGCATCCCGGACTGCTCAGCTGCGCGAAAGTGTCGCGTTGGAGCGCGATCTCGTGGGGGTTGCTGTTTTCGGGGCGTCCCGCGGCCTCCCTGGCGACAGCGGTGGTGACAGCCGCGCTGTTCCCCCGCAAACTTCGTGGTCGGGGGATCCCCACCGCGGAGGCGTTGCGGCTGGCCGGGTGGGGGCATCTGGGGGCCGGAAGGATTCTCGCCGAGGCCGTTCGGCGCACCTGGTGGCCGCTCGCGCTCGCCGCCGCGTTGTTCGGCGTCAGAGCGCGCATCGTGGTGCTGGCCGCGCTGCTTCCCTGCTTCGCCGAATCGAGGGGCAGGACTCCCGGTTGGCTCGCCCTGCGCGTACTCGATGATCTGGCGTACGGAGCCGGTGTGTGGGTGGGGTGCGCGAGAGAACGCAACCTGGACCCGCTGCGTCCCCGATTCACGGACGACTCCTTGCGGTGAATCGGTTGCTCGGGATCCGCTCTCGCGGTTCCCGAGCGAGTCGGAGGAACTCGGCCCGGAAGGGATGGGGTCTCCCCTCCGCGCGGCGGGTCGGGGCGTTCGGCGCGAAGTCCGGCCCCGACCCGCGACGGGATTTCGGTACTACGCGCGATCGAGCCGTTCGCGCTCCCCGGATTGGTGGGAACGCAGTTCGCGGCGCAGGATCTTGCCGGTCATCGTCTTGGGCAGCTCGTCGAGGACGAGGACCTCCCGGGGATACTTGTAAGCCGCCATGCGCTGCTCGCAGAACTCGATGAGCTCGGCCTGGTCGGCGTGGTGGTCGTCCCGCAAACTGACGAAGGCCCGGACCGTCTCGCCCCGGTAGGGATCGACCGCACCGACCACGGCTGCCTCGCGCACGGCCGGGTGCTCGTAGAGCACGTCCTCGACCTCCCGGGGCCACACCTTGTAGCCGCTGGCGTTGATCTGGTCCTTCTTGCGATCTACCAGGTAGAACCACCCGTCGTCGTCCATGTATCCGACGTCGCCGGTGTGCAGGCGTCCGCGCGGCATGGCCCGGGCGGTCTCCTCCGGGTTGCCCCAGTAGCCCGGAACGACCTGGGGACCGGAGGTGACGATCTCGCCGACCTCGCCGACGGGGAGCTCGGCACCCTCGTCGTCGACGATGCGCGCGATCGTGTTGTAGATCGGAACACCGACGGACAGCGCCCCGGAGCGCGGGTCTACCGGAGCGTGGGAACCGAACGGCACACCGAGCGCGGGGGAGTTCGTCTCGGTCAGCCCGTAGAAGTTGTGGACGTAGTGTCCGAAGCGCTCCCGGAACCGCTGCACGGTGGAGGGAGGGATGGGAGCGCCGCCGGAGTAGATCCTGGTCAACGTGGACATCTGCTCGGAACGCACCTCGGAGGAGTTCATCAGCGCGATGAACACGGTGATCGAACCGATGGTGAAACTCGCCCGGTGCTCGGCGACGGCCTCGGCGACCACGCCGGTGTCGAAGCGATGCGTCAGCACCAGCGGACAGGGGTTGAGCAGGGCGACCGCGATGTGCCCGATCAGTCCGGTGATGTGGAACAGGGGCGCCACACCGAGCACGACGTCGTCTTCGCCGACGTGGCACCACCGCTGGTAGGTGTGGGCGTTGAAGGCGACGTTGCGGTGGGTGTTCATCGCTCCCTTGGGAGGACCCGTGGTTCCCGAGGTGTAGGTCAGGATCGCCACGTCGTCGGGGTCGACGTCCACCGGCCGCGGCGCGCGTCCGCGACCGTGCTCGATCAGTTCGCTCATGTCCTCGGCACCCTCGGGAGTCCCCCGGCGCGCCTCGCCGAACGCCCGGGGGTCGTCGCGAGTTTGGTACTCCAGCTCCGACGTGGTGATCACCAGCCGGACCTCGGTCTCGCCCACGACGTCACGCGCCGTGTCGTACAGTCCTTCGAGGCAGACGAGCGTCGTCGCGCCGGAGTCGGTGAGCAGCGTGAACAGTTCGCGGTGCTTGTTCATCGGGTTGACGGACACCGCCACCGCCCCGAGCTTCCACACCGCCAGCAGGGTGATCACGAACTGCGGGACGTTCTGCAGGTACACGGCGACCCTGCCGCCCCGGGACACGCCGCGTTCGCCGAGGGCGACGGCGAGAGCGTCGGCCATGTCGTCCAGTTCGGACACGGTGATCGCGGCGTCGAAGTAGCGGATCGCGTCCCGGTCGGGCGCACGCCGGACCGAGTCGTGCCACAGGTCGGTCATCGTCGAGCGCTCGACGTCGAGATCGGCGGGTTGGCCCGTCTCGTAGCGGTCGAGCCAGGGCCGGGTTTCGGGAACACCCATGTCTCCTCCTACCGGATCACGACGGGGTTGACCGGTGCGCCGGTTCCTTCGACCACCTTCAGCGGTGCCGCCGTGTACAGGAAGCTCCACCGCCCGTCGGCCGCGCAGGCCGCGGCGAGGTCGTCCAGCCAGCACACCTCGGTCAGCACCAGGCCGAGGTTGCGCATCAGCGCGCAGTGCAGCGGCAGCATCGCGCCGGACTCGGGATCCTTGGTCACCTCGTTGGCGATGGTGTCGGTGACCAGATTCGGGATCTCCGCGTGCTGGAACCACTCGACGAGTTCCCGGGAGTGGGTCAGGCCGGGTTCGCAGAAGTCCGCGTAGAACTCCTCCTCGGTCGTGGTGTACCAGTAGGGGACGAAACCGGTCCGGATCAGCAGGATGTCGTGCTTCTCGATCGTCACGCCCTGGGCGCGGGCGGCTTCCTGGAGATCACGATGGTCGAAGGTCTCCCCCTTGGCCAGGTGCTCCTTGCCGCGATGACGGGCCATGTCGATGAGGACGCCGCGACCGGCCACGCCCTTCTCCGCGATGGGCAGCACGGAAGCCTTGTCCAGGCCGCCGACGGTCGTCTCGGCGTCGTAGCCGTTCCAGATCCTGTCGTCGTACCAGACGTGCCCGAGCGCGTCGTACTGCGTGGAGCCCTGCAGGAAGATCCTGGCGACGTCGTCGGCGTAGTGCAGGCCACCGGGAAAGTCCGGCGCCGTCCCGTCGGCGTCCGGGGCCCAGGACCCCTCGTCGAGGATGTTCTCCCGCTCGATGCTCTTGCGCCCCGGAAAGACCGGATCGCCCTTCGGGTGCCCCATCTGCGTCTGCAGGGTGAACGTCTCGCCGGTGCGGATGTGCCGGACGCCGCGAAGCACTTCCGCGTCGTCCAGGTAGTTCAGACATCCCAGCTCGTCGTCGGGTCCCCACTTGCCCCAGTTCGTCGGGGCGTCGGTACCGAGTACTTCGCGCATCGGAGGAGTCGGTTGCGTATCCGTCATCGGATCTCCTAGTCACCTGGGACCGATCGATCGATCGCCCGTGCTGTGATTCAATTCTCATGGTGCGGATAATGTGTTTTCACTGTCAATACAGCACAGGGCGCTGAACGAACCGAATCACGAGATCGCCGAACGGATGTGTTTAGCTGTGACGAACAGAAAATCCATTGGTCCAGGTGGAGGAGCGGCGTGAGAGCGAACTCGACGAACTCGGAGCGGGCGGAGCGGATCAGCGGCACGCAGGTGCGCCGAGCGCGGTTGTCGCACGGCTCGTCGCTGCGGCGACTCGCCACGGCGGTGGGGGTGAGTCCGGCGACGCTGAGCCAGGTCGAGAACGGCAGGACCCGGCTCAGCGTGGGACGGCTGGGACGGATCGCCGAGGCGCTGGAAACGACCCCGCAGCAGATCCTGGCCCTGCCCCCGGAGGCGGAAAGTCCGCCGGAGGCCTCCTCCGCTCGCGGTCCGCGCCGCAAGCACCGCGGCGAGCGAACCGCTCCGGAGCGGAACTGGAGGCACTACCCTCCGCTGGAGTTCTCCCCCGTCCTGGCGGCGGCCCTGGCCGAGTTCCTCCGCGCCGGCTACCACGGGACTTCGGTCCGCGACATCGCTCGTCGCAGCGGGTTGTCGGTATCCGGTCTCTACCACCACTACGTCAGCAAGCAGGACATGCTCCGCACCGTCCTCGAACTCACCATGAACGAGCTGCTGCTGCGCTCCCGGGAAGCCCGTGCGCAGGGGAGTGGTCCGGTGGAACGCTTCGCGCTGCTCGTCGAGTGCCTGGCACTGTTCCACACCCACCGCCACGAACTCGGTTTCGTCGGGGCGAGCGAGATGCGCAGCCTCGAAGCGGACAACCGGGTCTCGATCGCGGCCATGCGCAACGCGCAGCAGTGCATGGTCGACGAGGAGGTGGAAGCCGCCGTCGAGCAGGGACTTTTCCACAACAGCAGTCCGCACGAGGCCTCCAGGGCGGTCGTGACGATGTGCACGGCGCTACCGCAGTGGTTCCGTCTCGACGGGCCGCTCTCCCCCGAGCGGATCGCCGAGTGCTACGTCGAGTTCGCGTTGGACCTGATGCGGTACCGCTCCGACGGTTCCGGCGGGTGAGTGCGGCGGTGTCCCGGCCCGGCGGTCTTTGACATGTGGTCCGACGCGTATCAGGCTGTTGCCCGTTCCCGGCCGATGCGGCGCGAGAAGGCGCGCACGATGTCGCTGCGCGGCATCCGAGCGCACCGGTGCCGAAGTGATTTTCGGGCACGATCCCGGGCAGGCGGCCAAGCTGCCGTTCACGCCCGAGCCCCCTGCTCCCGAGCGGTTCGAGGAAGGTTCGCAGCGGATGACCGAGTACCAGCACGAGACGGTGTTCACCTGGGGCGCCACGCCGCTGAAGTTCGGCACCGGTGCCGCCGACGAGATCGGGTTCGACCTGGCGCAACAGGGCGCCGGGCGGGTACTGATCGTCACCGATCCGGAGATCGCGGCCAGCGGAGTACCGCAGCGGGTGGCCGAAGCGGCCGAGAACGGTGGTCTCGAGGTGGAGATCTACGATCAGGTGCACGTCGAGCCGACCGACGAGAGCGTCACCGCCGCCGTCGAGTTCGCGCGGCGGTCCACCTGGGACGGTTTCGTCGGGGTGGGCGGCGGATCGTCCATCGACACCGCCAAGGCCGTCAACCTGATGACCACGTACCCGGCGGAGCTCTACGACTACGTCAACGCACCGATCGGGAAGGGCAGGGCGCCGGACGGGCCGCTCAAACCCCTGATCGCGGTCCCCACCACGGCGGGTACCGGCGCGGAGACGACTCCGGTGTGCATCATGGACCTGCTGGCGCACCGGGTGAAGTCCGGTATCAGCCACCCGCGGCTGCGGCCGACCATGGCCGTCATCGACCCGCTGCTGACGCTGCCGATGCCGCCCGAGGTCACCGCGGCCAGCGGGATGGACGTGCTCTGCCACGCGCTGGAGTCCTACACGGCCAAGCCGTATCACTCCTTCGCGCGGCACCGGCCCGAGACCCGGGTCGCCTACTGCGGCTCGAACCCGATCTCGGACGCGTGGGCCGAGCACGCACTCGAGTTGATCTCCCGGTCGTTCCGCAGGGCCGTGCTCAACGGTGGTGACCTCGAGGCGCGCACCGACATGATGCTGGCCGCGACGTTCGCCGGCATGGGCTTCGGCAACGCGGGAGTGCACATCCCGCACGCCTGCGCTTATCCGATCGCCGGTCGGGTGCGGGAGTACCGGCCCCACAACTACCCGCAGGACGAGGCGCTGGTGCCGCACGGCGAGTCGGTGTCGCTGACGGCACCGGCCGCGTTCGAGCACACCTTCCCCGCCGATCCGCGGCGGCACCTGAAGGCCGCCGAGCTGCTCGATCCGACGGCGCCGAAGACCGACGAACCCGCCCGCCAACTGCCCGCTGTGCTGACGAGACTGATGCGCGACATCGACGTTCCCAACGGCATCGGCGCCGTCGGATTCACCGAGTCGGACATCCCGGAGCTGGTGGAGGGCGCACTCAAGCAGCAGCGGCTGCTGACCATCTCGCCGCGACCCGTCGACGCGATGGGCTTGGAAACCGTCTTCAGGGCCTCGTTGGAGAACTGGTGAGCGCGAAGCGGATCCACGACCACGAGTGCGTTGACGGCCACCGCTTCGAGGCTGCGGAAGTGCCTCGAACTGTCCGGCCACGCGCGGCGCACCCGGGGACGTGTGCGGCCGGTCGGTGAGCGGGTACTCGAAGAGCATGAGTACGGATCTCGAATTCTTCTTCGACCCGGTATGCCCGTTCTGCTGGGTCACCTCCCGCTGGGTGATCGAGGCGTCGAGGCAGCGCCCGCTCGAGGTGCGCTGGCGTCCCCTGTCGTTGGCGATCCTCAACGAGGAGACCAGCTACGAGGAGCGCAAGAAGGCCGCTCCCGAGTATCCCGACAGTCATCAGCGGGGGCTGGAGATGTTGCGGGTGGTCCACGCCGCCCGCGAGACCGCCGGTTCCGGGTGCGTCGGCGATCTCTACACCGCGCTGGGCGAGCTGGTGTGGAACTCCGAGGCGCCGGAGGGCGACGATTTCAACGCGGTGATGCACGAGATGGCCCGTCAGCGTGACCTGCGCCCGGCGCTCGAACGGGTCGGTCTGCCCGCCGACCTCGCCGACGCCGCCACCGAGGAGGCTCGCGACGCGGACCTGCGCGACGAGACCCGGGAGGCCACGGACCGCTGCGGCGGCGGGGTCGGCACCCCGATCCTGTCCTTCGCGCCCCCGGACGGTCCGGCGCTGTTCGGACCGGTCATCGACTCCGTCCCGACCGGCGACGAGGCGCTGCGCCTGTGGGACGCGGTGGAAACGCTCGCGAGGTGGCGGGGTTTCGCCGAGCTCAAGCGCAGTCTGCGCTCGTTCCCCGAGACCCCGCTGACGGCGAAACTCGCCCGCACCGACACCGGGGTGCGCTGACCGGCTCGGTACTACGCTGGGGCGATGGAGTTGCTCCGGCCGGAGCGAACGTTCGAGCCGTACAGCACGTCGCACTGGATCCTGATCGCTCTGATCGTCGGCGGTGCGTTGGCGATGGCGCTGGCCGGGCGCCGCTACCGGCACGTCGCCGCGGTCCGGACGCACGCGCGGGTGTTCGCCGTGGTGATCGTGGTACTGCTCCTGCCGGTGCTGATCCACCGGAGCGTCCCACCGCGGTGGGAGCTGTCCCACTCGCTGCCGCTGCACCTGTGCGACCTGGCGTGGATGGTCGCCGCCTACGCGCTGTGGAGCGGACAGCAGTGGGCGTATGCCGCGACGTACTACTGGGGGCTCACGCTGACCCCGCAAGCCGTGATCACCCCGGCGTTGGACGCTCCGGGATTTCCGCACGTCGACTTCCTCGAGTTCTGGGCGCAGCACCTGCTGGTCATCTGGGCGGCCGCCTACCTGACCTGGGGTGTGGGCAGGCGGCCGGGCTGGCGCGACTATCGGAGCGCGGTGGCCGTCACCCTCGTGTGGATGGCCGTGACGCTGGCGTTCAACGCGGCGGCGGGCACCAACTACGGATTCCTCAGCAGGAAACCGGACCATCCGTCCATGTTGGACCTGCTGGGGGAATGGCCGTGGTACCTGGCCGTCGAGGTCGCGGTCGGAATGGCGGGGTGGGCGCTGGTGACCTGGCCGTGGACCCGGCGGCGTCCTCCGGAGGGCCGGTCCTCCGGAGGGCCGGAGCCCTCGCCCCGCTGATCACCGGCCCGGCCCGATGTAGGACTTGAGCGTGTCGGTGAGGCGGTCGCGGAGGCGCTTCGGCTCGGAGGGCTCCGGATGGGTGCTCGCCTCGGTGAAGGCGCTGCCGGCGAACTGCATCACCCGGTAGGGCCAGTTGCGCTGGGTGTTCCACTGGCTGACCACCAGGTGCAGGTCGTCCGGGGTCGATCCGGGAACGACGTAGCCACCGTAGAGCTGGGCGACGTGCCCGCCGACGTGGTCCTCGCGATCCCACGCTCCGCCCCGCAGCACCGTGGTCCGTGGTGCCTCGTAAAGGTTCGAGGTGGGGTGTCGGAGGCTCATGACGTCGATGCGGTAGTTGCCCGCGTCGAAGAGGACCAGCAGCCACCGGTCACCGAGGGGGCGCAGGCACAGCTCGCCGTAGGCGCCGGCCAACGCGATCGTCGGCGGGTTGCCCCACGCCCACTCGCCGTCCCGGAATCCCCATCCCTCCCACGCCCCGGGCTCGGTGACGCGGTCGGCGGGCACGCGCTGCAGGACGAGGCCGTGGCTGCGCTGGAACCCGGTGGAGAAGGCGTAGACGTAGCCGTCGTCGCCCCGGGCCCAGGTCAGCATCTGGAAC
The DNA here is from genome assembly GCF_014137975.1 of Halosaccharopolyspora lacisalsi. Taxonomy (GTDB): domain Bacteria; phylum Actinomycetota; class Actinomycetes; order Mycobacteriales; family Pseudonocardiaceae; genus Halosaccharopolyspora; species Halosaccharopolyspora lacisalsi. Next base: position 320,546 of record NZ_JACGWZ010000005.1, read on the forward strand.
AGTCCGCCGAGGTGGTCGCCGGGCCAGGTCGTGCCGGTGTGGTGCCAGGTCTCGCCGTTGTCGGTCGAGCGGTGCACCTCGGTCCAGTGGACGTTGCCGAGCCCCTCGCACACCATCACGTGCAGGTACATCTCGTCGCCGATCGTGATGACGTCGGTCGGCAGCACGGTGCTGACCCGCCGCCCGTGGATCACCGAGTCGTGGTGGTAGGGCAGCGCCTGCTCGGCGTAGGTACCGGCGCCGGTCGAACCGGTCCACTCGATGCCCGTCCCGACGGTCGTCGGGTCCGCGAAGAGCACGATCGGCGACCGCCATCCGGGGCCGCCCACGCCCGCCCGCTCGAAGGTGTCGCCGAGCACCGCAACCAGCCGCCCGTCCGGAGCGGTCGTCATGGCCCCCAGGTCGGTACCACCGATCCCGAAGTGGTCCGTGTGCCCCGGACCGGTCAGATCCTTCACCTTGCGCATCGCCGTCACTTCCTTCCCAGGCGCACCTGCGGCTCCGGTGTTCGTGTCGACTCGGCGAAGGCCGATGTCCCGCCACCGACTGTAGGTTCCGCCCGCCGCATGGAGCACATCCAGGGCGGTCCGCTCCGGCCAGGAGGAAGCGTCAGGTGGGACGCGGCGGAGAGCGCGCGGCTCCCTCCCGGTCGAATCCGCCGAACGGTGGCGATTCGCCACGATCGATCACGTGGAGCATCGGCCCGCCGATGTGGGCCAGTACCAGCCGCCGGAGACCGCGGGAGCGCGCCTTTTCCGCCGTGCCGAGGACATCGTCGCGCTCGGAGCCGTCACCCGTCGTGGGGCTCGCAGGTTCGAATCCGCTTCGCCGGAGCGGCGGGGGATCTTGTGGTGATCACTACGCTGGGAGGGTCATCACCTTACTGGGCGCAGCCGAGGAGCGAGCATGGGATCACGGGAGCAGTGGGTACCGGCCGACGTCGACGTGGGCACGCCGAGCGCGGCCCGGCTGTACGACTACTACCTCGGTGGGGGGTACAACTTCGCCGCGGACCGGGAGCTGGCCCAGCGCATCTTCGAGGTCTTTCCGCAGATGCCGCACCTGGCCCGGGCCAATCGGAACTTCCTGCGCCGGGCGGTGACGTACCTGGCCGAGCAGGGCGTCGACCAGTTCCTCGACATCGGCTGCGGGTTGCCCAGCGGAGGCGCGGTGCACGAGATCGCCGGTCGGCACAATCCCCGGTCACGGGTGGTCTACGTCGACAACGAACCGGTCGCCGTGGCCCACAGCGAGCTCATGCTCGACGGCCTCGACACCGCCACGGTGGTGCAGGCGGACCTGACCGAGCCGGATGCGATCTTTCGGTCGCCCGCCGTCCGCGAGCTGCTGGACCCGTCCCGGCCGATGGCCGTGCTGCTGGTGGCCGTCATGCACTTCGTCGGCGACGAGCAGGACCCGAGCGGGATCCTGCGCGCCTACCGCGAGTGGATGCCCGCCGGCAGTTCGCTGGTGTTCTCCCACGTCTCCGGCGATACCCTGCCCGACGTCACGCGGGCCGCCGAGCTGTACCGCAACTCCCAGAACCCGGCCTACCTGCGCGGTTACGACGAGATCGCCGCGATGCTGGACGGGTTCACCCTGGTGGACCCCGGCCTGGTGTTCGTGCCCGCCTGGCGTCCCGACGAACCCGGTGACGCCGACGGCGCCGAGCAGTGCTCGTTCTACGGCGCCGTCGGCACGGTGTGACCCGGAGAAGGCGGCTCGTGCCCGGCTATTCGACCACCGCCGCGACGGCTTCGATCTCCACCAGCTGGTCCTCGTAGCCGAGGACCGTGACTCCCGTGAGCGTGCTGGGGACGTCGTGGCTGCCGAAGGCGTCGCGCACGACCTGCCACGCGGTCACCAGATCGGCCCGCGACGTCGACGCGACGAGCACGCGAGTGCTGACGACGTCCTCGAGCGAGGCACCGGCTTCCGCGAGCGCGGTACGCATGTTCTCGACGGCCTTCGCCGCCTGGCCACCGTGGTCGCCCACCGCGGCGGTCGTGCCGTCCTCGTTGAGCGGGCAGGCACCCGCGAGGAAGATCAACCGGGCATCGGCCGGCGCCGTGGCGGCGTAGGCGTACTCGGCGATGTCGGAAAGAGCGTCGGAGCGGATGAGAGTCACGGCTCGATCCGGCTGTGGATCTCCTCGGGCGGGAGCGCGGTCGTTCGGTTCGGGCATCGTCGTCAGCGGACCTCTCGGAGCGATCCCCGGGTCAGGGAGGCGACGTCGGGATAGCCGTCGATCGCCATGGTCAGGTCGGTCTCGGCCAGCAGGCAGCGCAGCACGTGCTCGACTCCGGCGGCGCCGCCGACCGCCATCCCGTAGGCGTACGGGCGACCGACGCCGACGGCCGTCGCGCCGAGCGCGAGTGCCTTGACCACGTCGGCTCCGGTGCGCACGCCGGAGTCGAAGATCACCGGAACGTCGCCGGCGGCGTCGACGACCTCGGGAAGCACGTCGAGCGCGGGCAGGCCGCCGTTGGCTTGGCGCCCACCGTGGTTGGAGCAGTAGACGCCGTCGACACCGCCGTCGACGGCGCGGCGGACGTCCTCGGGGTCGCAGATCCCCTTCAGCAGCAGCGGCAGATCGGTCAGCGAGCGCAACCAGGCGAGATCGTCCCAGGTCAGCTTCGGGTTTCCGAAGGTCGTCGCCCACCGCATGGTGGCCGCCTCCGGATCCCGCTCCGGGGAAGCGTCGAGGTGGGACCGAAACACCGGGTCGGTGAAGTAGTTGGCCAGGCACAGCCCCTTCAGCTGCGGGAAACTGGCGAGGGAGAGGTCGCGGGGGCGCCATCCCAGGGTCAGGGTGTCCAGCGTGACCACGATGCCGGCGTATCCGGCCGCCTCCGCGCGCCGGACGAAGCTCTCGGTGAGTTCGCGGTCGTCGGGCGGGTACAGCTGGAAGTAGCCCGGGGTGTCGCCGAGCGCGGCGGCGACGTCCTCGAGCGGGTCCTGCATCAGCGTCGAGACGACGGCGGGGACACCGGTGGCCGCCGCTGCCCGGGCCGTCGCGAGGTCGCCGTGTCCTTCGGCGTCGCACAGGCCGATCACGCCGACCGGGGCCATCATCAGCGGTGTCGGCAGGCTCGTCCCGAGCAGGTCCGCGGTGAGGTCGCGCTGGGCGGCACCGGCGAGCATCCGGGGCATCAGCCCCCAGCGGTCGAAGGAGGCGACGTTGGCCCGCTGGGTCCGCTCGTCACCGGCACCGCCCGCGACGTAGGACCACAGCTGCGCCGACATGACCTCCTCGGCGCCGCGTTCCAGGTCCTCGAAGGACACGGGCAGTTCGGGGAGTTTTCCCGACAGCCCGTCGAGATAGATCCGTAGCTGGTAGTCGCCGTAGTTGGCCATTCGCTCCTCGCTCCTCGCGCGGCACCGAGTGATGACACGGTTCCGCGCGAAACCACTCCAACGCAACCATGTCACCGAACTCGGACTCGTCACATCGGAGAGAAGAATGTCCGAAAGCGGTGGTGGTCGACCCACGAGCGCATTGACGTGGTGCCGATCACACCCTAGGCTTCGCGTCGAAGCGCTTCGAAGAGGAGCGCCCGACAAGATCAGACGAGAATCACGCATGCCCACCATCGCGGACGTCGCCCGACACGCCCAGGTATCACCGAGCACCGTGTCCTACGTGCTCAGTGGTAAGCGTTCCATCTCGGAAGACACCCGGGAACGTGTCCAGAGCAGCATCCGGGAGTTGGGCTATCACCCGCACGCCGGGGCACGGGCGCTGGCCAGCAGCCGCACCAGTGTGATCGCGCTGGTGCTGCCGTTGCGCAGCGACATGTACGTGCCCGTGCTGATGCAGTTCGCCGTGTCCGTGGTGACCGCCGCGCGGGCGCACGGTCACGACGTGCTGCTGCTGACCAATGACGAGGGCCCGGAGGGACTGCGCCGCGTCACCGACGGGGCGCAGGTCGACGCGCTCATCGTGATGGACGTCGAACTCGACGATCCACGCGTTCCCGTGCTGGACGAGCTGGGACTGCCCGCGGTGCTGATCGGGGTTCCCGCCGATCCGGGGCGGCTGACCTGCATCGACCTGGATTTCTCCGCCACGGGGCGCTGCTGCGTGGAGCACCTTGCCGAACTCGGGCACCGGGAGACCGTACTGATCGGGCACCCCGGCCCCGTCTACCAGCGCGGCACCGGCTTCGCGCAACGCACCATCGAGGGGTACAGGGAGGCGTCCCTCGATCGGGGTCTCGATTCGGCGGTGTATCCGTGTGGTCATTCCTACGACGAGGTCCACGCCGTGCTCAGCCGCGTCTTCGCGGAGCATCCCGAGGTCACCGGCCTGATCGTGCACAACGAGCCGGCCCAGGGAGTGCTGCTGGACGTGCTGCGCCGGCTGGGGAAGCGCGTTCCCGAGGACCTGTCCGTGGTGGCGATCTGCCCGGAGGGCACGGCCGAGGCGGCCTCGACCCCGTTGAGCGCGGTGCCCATTCCCGCCTCGGCCATCGGGCAGCGGGCGGTCGAGGCGGTGATGGGCAAGCTCGTCGAAGCGCGAGCGGAGGACGGCTCCACGCTGCTGACCCCCCAGCTGACGGTGCGGGCGAGCAGCGCGGCGGTACGACGCGACTGACAAGAAGACGACGGAATCGGAAGAAGGTGGCAACGATGCGGTTGTCCGCCAGATTTGTCGAAGCGATTCGACAGTTTCGCTTACGCCCGGATCGACGAGAACGATCCGCCGGCTCCGCGGTGCGGGATGTGCCCACCCGGGTGCGCGGACTCTACCGAGGACCGTTTCGCCTCGCCGCCGTCGCTCTGGCGGTGGCTCTCGTCGCGGCCGGGTGCGGGGGAGGGGGGCGCTCCCGGGATCCGAACGTCGTGGTCGAGCTCGACCACTACACCAGCGCTGCGGCCAGTCGGCAGTTCGACGCGCTGCTCGAGCGCTGCGCCGGGCGATTCGACCTGCGCGTCCAGCGGCAGAACGTGCCCGTGGACCAGCTGATGCCCAAGGTGCTGCGGGACGCCACCGCGCACTCGCTGCCGGACCTGCTGTTCGTGGACAACCCGGACCTGCAGACGGTCGCCAAGACCGGAGCCCTGACCGAGCTGAGCCTGTACGGCCTCGACGGCCGGGGGTACTTCCCCGGAATCGTCGAGGCCGGCAGCTACCGGGGAAAGCTCTACGGACTGGCACCCGGGGTGAACGGGCTCGCGCTGATCTACAACCGCACCCTGTTCGAGCGAGCGGGGCTGGAGCCGCCGGAGACCTGGCGGGAGCTGGAGCGGGCGGCGGAGGAACTGACCCGGGGATCGACCCACGGGATCGCGTTCTCGGCGATCGCCTCCGAGGAGGGCACCTGGCAGTTCGAGCCGTTCCTGTGGAGCAACGGCGGTGAACTCACCGACCTGAGATCCCCGAGGGCGGTGGAGGCGTTGAAGTTCTGGTCCGGGCTGGTCGACAGCGGGGTGGCCTCGCGGTCGGTGGTCAACTGGAACCAGAACGACGTCACCGACCGCTTCGTCAGCGGCCACGCCGCCATGATGATCAACGGGTCCTGGACGTTGTCCACCCTGGACGAGGAGGGGGTGAACTACGGCGTCGTTCCGATTCCGACACCCTCCAGGGACATCGCCCCGCAGGTGCCGCTCGGCGGCGAGATCGGCGTGATCCCGGAGACCACTCCGCGGCGACAGGCCGACGCCGCGCGCGTGCTGGGCTGCATGTTGGAGAAGGAGACCATGCTGGAGTGGTCGACCCAGCACGCCTACGTGCCCGCGCGAGTGGAAGCGGCCGCGCAGTACGCCGAGGACGTTCCGGCGATGCGGCCGTTCGTGGAGGAAGTGGCCACGGGGCGGGCGCGCACGGCCGAACTGGGCCCCCGCTACCGGGCGGTCTCGCAGGCGCTGGCCGACGCGATCCAGGCCACGATCGCGGGCGCGACCAGCCCCGAGAAAGCACTGGAGCGGGCCGCGCGCGTCGCCGGGTCCGAGGGCTGACGAAGGGTTGAGTGGGTGTTGTCATGACGACGGCAAGTACGGAACCGACCGCGAGTGGGCCCCTGTCGACTCGCGGTCGCCGCCGGGGCGGTGGTGGGCGGGAGCGACTGGTCCGCTGGAGCTTCGTCCTGCCGGTGGTGGTCTTTCTCCTGCTGTTCTTCTGCTATCCGATCGTTCGCAACCTGATGATGAGTTTCCAGGAGTGGACCGTGGCCTCGTTCTACGAGGCCGGTTCCCCCTTCGTGGGCCTGGACAACTACGTCGATGTCGTCACCGATCCGGTCTTCGGCACCGCCGTGCTGAACACGGTCCTGTTCACCGTGGGATCGCTGCTGTTCCAGTTCGTGCTCGGGCTGGGCCTGGCCGCGTTCTTCCAGCGGCACTTCCCGCTCAGCGGGGTGCTGCGCGGTTTGCTGCTGCTGCCGTGGCTGCTGCCGCTGGTGGTTTCCGGTGCGGTGTTCCGCTGGATCTACGACGAGGGATTCGGGGTGCTCAACCAGCTGCTGCTGGGGCTGCACCTGGTCGGGGACCCGATCCCCTGGCTGTCCAGCACCGACCACGCGCTGCCCGCGGCGATCATCGCCAACATCTGGGTGGGCGTGCCGTTCAACCTGGTCATCCTCTACAGCGGACTCCAGGCCGTCCCCACCTCGCTGTACGAGGCGGCGGCCCTGGACGGTGCCGGTCCGTGGCAGCGCTTCCGCAAGATCACCCTGCCGCTGCTGCGGCCGGTCATCGCCATCGTGCTGATGCTGGGGTTGATCTACACGCTCAAGGTCTTCGACCTGATCATGATTCTCACCGGTGGTGGTCCGGCCAACGCCACCGAGACGCTGACCACCTGGTCGTTCGCGTTGTCGTTCGAGGAGTTCGACTTCGGAGAGGGAGCAGCGGTCGGCAACATCCTCATCGCGGTCGCGCTGGTGTTCGCGCTGCTCTACCTGCGCTCCATCCGCGACTCGTTCCGCAGGGAAGGGGAGAGCTGATGCCCACCGCACAGCGCGTGACCAACACAGCCGTCGGCGTCGTGCTGGTACTCGTCTTCCTGGCCCCGGTGTACTGGATGATCAACGTGTCGTTGCAGAGCAGCGCGGCGTTGCTGCGCACGCCTCCCGCGTGGTTCCCGGCCGACCCCACCTGGAGCGGCTACGCCGAGGCCGTGCGCACCCAGGGGGACAACCTGCTCACCAGCCTGGTGATCGCGCTGGGCACGGTGGTGTTCACCCTGCTGTTGAGCGCACCGGCCGCCTACGCGCTGGCCCGGTTCCGGCTGCGGGGCACGCTGGCACTGGTGCTGGTCGTGCTGCTGGTGCAGATGGTGCCCGGCATCGTGATGGCCAACTCGCTCTACCCGGTCTTCAGCCAGCTCGGGCTGCTGGACAGCTACGTAGGCATGATCCTCGCCGACTCCACGCTGACCGTTCCGTTCGCGGTCCTGATCCTGCGGACCTTCATGAGCGGGGTCCCCAAGGAGCTGATCGAGGCCGGTTACGTCGACGGCGCCGGTCAGTGGCGCACCTTCGGATCCGTCGTGGTGCCGGTGTGTCGCAATGCGCTGATCACCGCCGGGTTGTTCAGCTTCCTGTTCGCCTGGGCCGACTTCCTGTTCGCGGTCAGCTTCACCACCGGCAACACCCTCCAGCCGATCACGGTGGGGATCTACCGCTTCGTCGGGAACCAGACCACGAACTGGAACGGCGTCATGGCCACCGCGGTACTGGCCTCGATCCCGGCGGCGATCCTGCTGCTGACCGCGCAGCGCTACGTGGCGGCGGGCATCACCGGAGGAGGAGTCAAGGACTGACGATCCGGCGCGATGCCGCGCCGGCCGAGGAGCCCACAGGTCGTTCACCCGTCATCGGATCGACAGGAGGCAGTGGTCATGCACGGTGCTCGTGAGAACGCCGGAGCGTTGGAGTGGAGCTCCGGTCAGGAAGCAGTGCGGATCGAACCGTGGGGCGCGGACAGCCTGCGAGTGCGCGCCGGGTTCGCCCCGCTGCTCGACGACCTTCCCGGCGCGCTCGGGGAGCGGCCCGCGAGCGCGGACGCACCCGTGATCGACGTCGACGATTCCGGCGCGCGGATCACCCACGGCGAGCTGACCGCGGAGGTCGACTCGGAGGGGATGCTGCGCTTCGTCCGAAGCACCGGCGGAGCGGAGTTGTTGGCCGAGCAGCCGGCGCACTTCTGGTGGCCGGGACCGCGGCTCTACGCACCCAGTTCGGGACGAAGCCGCCGACTGGAGCAGTGCTTCCGCGCCTACGGGGGAGAGCGGATCTACGGGCTCGGGCAGCACACCCACGGGCGGTTGGACCAGAAGGGAACCGTGCTGGACCTCGTGCAGCGCAACGCCGAGGTCTCCGTCCCGTTCCTGGTCTCCAGCCGGGGATACGGGTTCCTGTGGAACAACCCCGCCGTGGGGCGGGCGGAGTTCGCCCACAACGGAACCCGGTGGGTGGCCGACAGCGCACGGCAGATCGACTACTGGGTCACCACCGGCTCGGCACCGGACGAACTGCTCGAACACTACGCCGCGGCCACCGGCCGTCCCCCGATGCTTCCGGAGTGGGCCGCCGGGTTCTGGCAGAGCAAACTGCGCTACCGCTCGCAGGAGGAGCTGCTGGAGGTCGTCCGGGAGTACCGGCGTCGCGAACTACCGTTGTCGGTGATCGTCTCGGACTTCTTCCACTGGACGCATCTCGGGGACTGGCGGTTCGATCCGGCCGAGTACCCGGACCCGGCCGCCATGATGCGCGAGCTCGACGAGGCCGGTGTCCGGTTGATGGTCTCCGTCTGGCCCTCGGTCAACCCGTTGAGCGAGAACTTCGACCGGATGCGGCAGGAGGGGCTGCTGGTCGAGACCGAAGCCGGGGTGCCGTACCACGCGCCGTGGCGGGACAAGGGGTTCGACGTGGAGATGCCCGTGGCCTTCTACGACGCGACGAATCCGCGGGCACGTCGTTACGTCTGGGACCGGGTGCGGGAGAACTACTACGACCTCGGTGTGCGGGTGTGGTGGCTGGACGCCTGCGAGCCGGAGATCCGACCCGGCACCCCGGAGAACCTGCGGTTCGCGGAGGGCCCGGGGCAGGAGGTGTTCAACCTGTACCCGTTGCGCCACGTCCGGGGTTTCCACGACGGTATGCGTGCCGAGGGGGAGACCGAGATCGTCTCGTTGTGCCGGTCGGCCTGGGCGGGCAGCCAGCACTACGGCGCCGCCCTGTGGTCCGGTGACATCGACGCCACGTTCGAGTCGCTGCGGGGGCAGTTGCGTGCCGGCCTGAACGTCGCGCTGTCCGGGATTCCCTGGTGGACCACCGACATCGGCGGATTCCACGGGGGCGACCCGGAGTCGGAGTACTTCCGGGAGCTGGTCGTGCGCTGGTTCCAGTACGGAGTGTTCTGTCCGTTGTTCCGGCTGCACGGTAATCGCGACCCGCGCACGGAGCTGGGGCCGGAGATGACCGGTGGCCCCAACGAGGTGTGGTCGTTCGGAGCGGCGGCCTACGAGCGGATTCGTGAGATGTTGCTGCTGCGGGAACGGCTCCGCCCGTACCTGATGGAGCAGATGCGGCTCGCCCACGAGCGCGGTCTTCCGCCGATGCGTCCGCTGTTCGTCGACTTCCCCGCCGACGAGGGGGCCTGGGAGGTCGACGACGAGTTCCTGCTCGGTCCCGATGTGCTGGTCGCCCCGGTCACCGAGTACGGCTCGCGGCAGCGGTCGGTGTACCTGCCGGCCGGTACCGGATGGGTCGGGGCGTGGGACGGGAGCACCGTCGCCGGTGGCACCACCGTGACGGTGGACGCGCCGCTGGAGACCGTCCCGGTGTTCCTGCGCGAAGGCGCCACCGGCCGTGAGGCTGGTTCACCGGGAGGGGTGGGTCTGCTGTTCGACGTACTTCCGCACAACCGATAGCGGCGCGCCGCCGACTGATCCGGCGAAGTACGAGCCGGACCAGAGCCGCACCCCTTTCCAGTAGGTAACTCGTAAGTCCTCGAAATCCTTGCGTAGCAGACGAGACGAGACATCTTTGAAACTGTTGACCAACTTGGACAGAGTGACCTTCGGGGGAAGTTCACCAGCAGATGCACGTGGTTGTCCTCGCCGTGGAACTCGGCCAGTTCGGCCTCGAAGTCGGTACACACTCCGCGCATGATCTGTTCGCACCGGTCCAGGTAGGTGCTGGTGAACACCGGATGCCGGTACTTCGTGATGAAAACCAAGTGCGCGTGCATGGTGTACACGACGTGTCGACCAGTTCGGAAGTCGTTGTGATCTGTCATGAAGACAACTCCTACAATAGTGGACAGTGAGGAGGTGAGTAGCGATGCAACTGCGATATCGGTTCCGGCTGTACCCGGATGATGCCCAGCGGGCCGGGTTGGCGCAGACGTTCGGGAACGCGCGCGTGGTGTTCAACGACGCGATACGTGTCCGGCGGTACGCCTACCAGGCCGGGGAGAAGTACCCGTCCGGCACACAGTTGCAGAAGCGGCTCATCACCGACGCGAAACGCACCGCCGAACGCGAGTGGCTGGCGTATGCGCAGCACTCGGTGTTGCAGCAGGTCATTCGCGACTGCGACACGGCCTTCCGCAACTTCTTCGACTCGTTGTCCGGCAAACGCAAGGGGCGCCGGGTGGGCGCCCCTCGGTTCAAGTCCCGTAAGGATCGGCGTCAGGCTGTCCGGTTCCAACCGGATGGGTTTCGCGTGCTGGGTAACGGGAAACTCCGGTTGTCCAAGGTGGGCGACGTGAAGGTGGCCTGGTCGCGTGATCTGCCCAGTACCCCGAGTTCGGTCACGGTGGTCAAGACCGCCGACGAGCGGTACTTCGTGTCGTTCGTGGTGGAAACCGGCGACGACACCTTGCCCCCGGCAGTGGACGAGCACGGCCAGGAACACGAACTCGCCCTGGACCTGGGGTTGCACGCGTTCGCGGTGGACCAGCACGGAAACGCGATCGAGAACCCGAAGTTTCTGCGGCGCGCTGAGCGCAAACTCAAACGTGCCCAACGGGAGCTGTCTCGGAAACAGCGCGGCAGCAACAACCGGGACAAGGCTCGGCGGAAGGTGGCGCGGCAGCACGGCAAAGTGGCCGACACTCGGGCGGACTGGCTGCATCAGGAAACTACCAGGATCGTTCGCGAGAACCAAGCGATCTACCTGGAAGACCTGGCGGTGTCCGGTCTCGCCCGTACACGGCTGGCGAAGTCCGTGCACGACGCATCGTGGGGCGGGTTCCGCCGCATGGTGGAGTACAAAGCCGCCCGGCACGGGCGGGAACTGGTGGTCATCGACCGGTGGCTACCGACCAGCAAAACCTGCTCCGGCTGCGGCGTGGTTCAGCAGTCTGCGCCGTTGTCGATGCGCACGTTCGAGTGTGCCGCCTGCGGGCTGGTGCTGGACCGGGACACGAACGCAGCCAGGAACATCCTCGCCGCCGGACGGGCGGAGAGGCGAAACGCCTGTGGAGCCGACGTGAGACCTCCCAGCGAGGCGGTTGGCGTGGAAGCAGGAAGCAGCGGGAGCCCGCGAGGTAGTACCGCTCCGCACGCGGCATAGCCGCGTCGGAATCACCGCCCTTCAGGACGGTGAGCACGTCAACGTGGACCTGCGCGCGGAGGTGGAGTCGGTCGCCCGCGAGTGAGTCCGGCCGCGGTGCTGTCATTCGCGCATCAGGGATTTCGGGAGGGCGATCGCCAGCAGCGTCGATGCCAGGCTGAGCAGCGCGAGGATCCAGAAGACCGATTCGATGTTGCCGTCGTCGACCCGGAGACCGATCACCAGCACGAGCAGCGCGCCGATGCCGTTGGCCAGGCCCAGTGCGATCCCCGAGCCCATCGAGCGGTTCTCGGGGAAGATGTCCTGTCCGATGAGCACGGTGGTCGACGCGGTGAGGAACAGCGCCACGCCCAGTGCCGCGGCTGCGACCCACGCCCACGCGCCGGGCAGGTACACCACGAAGCCGATGAACCCGGAACTGCCGAGCGCCGAGGCCACCAGTACCGGTCGGCGTCCGAACCGGTCCGCCAGGTGCCCGCCCCACAGGTTGCCGACCACGCCGACGGTGACCATCGTCGTGATCACCGACGCCCCCTCCACCAGCGTTCCTCCGCGGGCCTGCCACATGAGGGGGATGAAGGTCGTCAGTCCGAAGATCGTCAGGGCGCGGATGCTGCGGTAGCCGATCAGCAGTGTCATCGGGGAGGCGTGCCTGCGCCACTGGATGGCCCGTCCCCGCTGTGGTGCCGCGGGCAACTTGGGTGCCGAGCGCAGCAGCATCGGAACGGTCGCCAGCCCGGGCAGCGCGATGATCCACAGGTAGGTCAGTCCGAAGTTCGCCGTGATGAGGCTGGCGACGGTGGGCCAGAGACCACGACCGAGCTCACCGCCCACGAGGAACACCGAGGTGAGGAACCCCCGTCTGCCCTGCAGCAGGCTGCGCACACCGGCGAGCGCGGGTGGGTGGAAGAACGCGTTGCCGACGCCGATGAGCAGCAGCAGCGCGATCAGCGCTCCCGTGGTGTGCACGAGCCCCACCAGACCGCCGGCCACGGAGCTGATCAGCAGCCCCGACACGACCAGGACGCGGCCCCCGATCCGGTCGGCGACCCAACCGGTCACCGGCTGCAGCGCCTGCCCGATGGTGAGCGCGGCGACGAGCACGCCCGCCATTCGCGCCGGCTGGTCCAGCGAGACCAGGATCGCCGGTAGTACTCCGGGCAGGTAGTTCGCCGCACCGTCGTTGAGCAGGTGCGCCCAGCTCAGTCCGAGCAGTCGCCACCGTCTGGTGACCGAATCGTCGGCCCGCTCGACCGAAGGGGGTGGTCCGGTGGGGTTCGTTCGTTCGGAGGTGGGCCGATCGGCCAACAGGATCGTCTCCTCGTAGACGCCGCGATACGGCCCGAGCCTCCTCCCGGACGAGGGCGCGCGGCGATCAGGGGCGCCGTGGAGTGGGTAACGTCACCGCGCTCCGGCGAAGTTGTCGGAGGCGTCCGGGAACTCCTCGCGGAAGATCCTGCGAGGGGCCATGCGCCGTCGTTTGAGCGCCTTCACGCCAGCTTCGATCATCCCCGGTGGGCCGCACAGGTAGGCGCTGAGTCCCTTGCAGGAAGCGAAGTCGTCGAGCACCACATCGGTGACCGCGCCCATCGCGCCGTCCCACTGCTGCTCGCTCAGACAGGGGCGGTAGGTGAACCGCTCGTGGTGCTGCTCCAGCTCGCGGAAGAACTCCGCGTCGTAGAGGTCCCGCTGCTCGCGGCCACCGTGGTACAGGTACAGCGGTGGTGCCGATTCACCGGCGAGCACGTGGCGCACGATCGACGTCAACGGAGCCAGCCCGGTACCACCGGCGATCATGATGGCCGCTCCCCCCGATGGGGGATTGCTCCCGAAGTCACCGAGCGGGCCCTTGAGCTCGACGCGGTCCCCCGGGCGCAGTCCGGCGAACATCCACCCGTCGGTGGCGACACCACCCGGGGTGCGTTTGACGTGGAACTCCAGCCGGTCGGAGCGCGACGGCGGGTTGGCCATGGAGTACTGGCGGGACACCTCGGTGCCGGGAACCCGGATCTCGGCGTACTGGCCGGCGTTGAAGCCCATCGGTTCGTCGAGCTCGACGACCAGTCGCCGGACGTCGCGGGCGATGTCGTCGAGCAGCACCACGGTCCCGCCGTGGTCCCTGAGCGGATGTCGCGGCACGGCGTCCCCGGGATCCACCCGTTCGGCGGGCTCCAGCGCCAGGTCCGAGCACGGTGTGGCCTGGCAGCCCAGGGCGATCCCCGCGGCGCGCTCGTGGGACGTGAGCGTGTACTCCGACGAGTCGCGGTGGTCGACCTCGCCCTCGAGCACCCGCACCTTGCAGGTGCCGCAGGTTCCCTGGGTGCAGGAGTGCGGGAGCCAGATGTCGTCGCGCAGCAGCGCTTCGAGAACGGACTGGTCGGCGGGGCAGCGCGCGGACCTGTCCTGCGTGGTGATCCGTACTTCGTGGGTGTCGTTCATGGTGTCTCCTCGCTGTCCGGTGGCCGCTGTTCGTTGGCCGCTGTCCGGTGGTCGGGAAGTCACACCTCCCACGTCGCGTGCAGCTCCAGCGGGCTGCGAAAACCCCAGCCCCAGTAGTCGGTCTCGTGGGCGGTGTCGCGCTCGAGGTTGGGGATGGCCTCGAACAGCTCCTCCAACCCGATCCGCACGACCTCGGTGGCGAAGTAGGTACCGGCGCAGGCGTGCTTGCCCGCACCGAAGGCCAGGTTCGGGACAGGCGTGCGGTCCAGGTCGTACCGGGACGGGTCGTCGTGGTCGTTCTCGTCGTGGTTGGCCGAGCCGTAGGACATCATGACCACCGAACCGGCAGGCAGCTCGACGCCGCCGATGGTCATGTCCTTGGTGCTGCGTCTCGCGGTGGCCGACCAGATGGGCGAGGTCCAGCGCACGGCTTCGGTGATCGCCCGGCGGATCAGCGACGGGTCGTCGATCACCCGCTCCAGCTGGTCGGGGCGGGTCGACAGCCCGGCGATGGTGGAGGCCATCGCGTGCCCGGGTTCCTGCATCGCGCCGAGCAGGTAGACGAACACGTTCGGGTAGAGGGTCTCGCGGTCGCGCACCTGTCCCTCGGGCATCCCGTCGTGCAACCAGTGCGACAGCGCGCTGTCGTCGGGTTCGACCGTCCACTCGTCCAGCAGCGGGTCGAGGACCTCGCGGATCTCGGCCTTGGCCTCGTCGCCGGGGACGAACCCCTCCGGATTGGCGAAGTCCCCGTCGTCGTCCACGCCCGCGTTGGTGAACGACACGTTGAGCTTGCGGAACCACTCCCGCAGCTTGTCCGAGCTCACCGACCGCAGGCCCATCAGGTCGCCGAGACTGCGGACGCTGACCGGTTCGCAGTACTGGGCGACCAGATCGGCGTGGCCGTCGTCGTCGAACTGCTCCAGGTAGTGGCGTGCGATGGGACGCGCCAGACCGTCGACGTAGCGGTCGACCTCACTGGGCTGCAGGCCGGGGTCGACCATGGCGCGCAGCTCGTCGTGCTGCTTGCCGTTGGCGTCGAGCACCGCCGGTTCCCCGAAGGTGCGTCGGCCCGCGGGAGCGATGACGCCCTCGAAGTCCCCGTCGTTGGCCCCGGCGATGTGTCGGCACATCTCCTTGGTGGAGGCCACGTGGCAACCGAGTGCCGGGACGTAGGCCAGCGGGGCTTCGGCCCGCAGCCGCTCGTAGTACGGGTACGGGTTCCGCTCGAGCTCCTCCATCGTGATGTCGGCGATCCAGTTCGGAGTCGTGGTGATCATCGAGTCCTCCGTGCGCGTGGTTCGAAGAGTCGGGGCCGAAGCCGCGGGTGGCTCGGCCGAGTTGCCGGGCGACGGTGTCCTCTCCGCCGTTGCCCTCGGTGCGGTGTTGACGCAGGACGACACCACGTGACCGGGCGGCCGTCGATCCGGTGAGCGCGAGCGAGGTACGCATTGCGCGGAAAACCGGGATCGGGCTCTTTCCACGTCTTCCTGTGACGGGAACCACTGCGGTTGAATGTCGTCGACGTGGTCGTACCGAGCGCGGGAACTCGAGCTACAGAGGAGGCGACACGGTGAGAACGTCCTCCGAGGGCATCAGCACGATGGACACGCGCGACTGGAACGAGGCCGCCAGGGCCGTCTCGGGCGCCTACTTCCCGCACGAGCTGACGTCGTTGTCGTCCGACGGGCGGCTCGACCTGTCCATGCGCACCGTCGATCTCGGACCGGTCACCGTCGGGCGGCTGGGATGGGGCGCCGACGTCGCCATCGAGTGCGACTATCCGAACGCCTACGAGGTGAACATGCCGCTGTCCGGCCGTCTCGAATCGGTGCACGGCAGCAGGGAGGTCGTCTCCGGCGCTGGGCAGGGGACGATCTTCCCGCCGAACACCGCGACCCCCATCACCCGCTGGTCCCGGGACTGCGCGGTCGTCGGGGTGAAGTTCGACCAGGGCTGCCTCGAGCGGGAGAGGGAGCGGGTGCTGGCCTCCCGGGGGCCGGGTACGAGTTCGCTGCCGGACCGGTTGGAGGGCCGGACGGCGGAGACCCGGAGCTGGTTGCACTTCGTGCGAATGCTGTCAGCCGACCTGGTGCACATGAGCGAGCTGCTCAACAGCGACCTGATCCGAGGGCAGATCTCCGGCGCGATCACGACCGGGTTCCTCCTCGCGGTGAGCCCGGACTGCGAGACCGCGCCGGTCGCCCGCCCCCGCATCGTCAACCGCGTGCTGGACCAGCTGCACGACGACCCCGCGCGGGCGTGGACGGTCGCCGACATGGCGACGGTGGCGGGGGTCAGCGTGCGACGCCTGCAGGAGGGGTTCCGGGAGTACGTCGGAAAGACTCCGCTGTCCTGCCTCCGGGACATCCGCCTCGCCCGCGCCCACGACGAGCTCGAACTCGCCGACGACTCGGTCACAGTCACCGAGGTCGCCACCCGGTGGGGATTCACCCACACCGGCAGGTTCGCCGCGGCATACCGACGCAACTACGGTGTGTCCCCGTCCGAGTCCCTGCGCTCCTGACACATCCCTGCACTCCTGAAACCGGCGACTGCGCTCGGCGCCAGAGCTCAGGACTCGTCCTCGAGCAGTCGGTGGATGCGGGTCTCGACCGTGCTGCGCCGGGACGATCCGCCGGGCAGCAGCGTGCGCAGCCGTTCGAGGATCTCCAGGTCGTCCTGCCCGTGTCCGGTGCCGCAGTAGTTCCAGAGGTGCTCGGTGGTGCCGTGGTTGAGCAGCGCCTCGCGCACGGCGACGAGGAGCTCCTCGCGCTCCTGCCGGATCCTGGGGGACTCCGATCGGGGCAGCAGGAGCCCGTGGTGCTCGTCGAGCGCCGCGTTGACGTCGCCGGAGTGCAGCGCTTCGCGCAGTGCGCCGAAGTCGCTGGTCACATCGGCGGTGATCCGGTAGGGCCTGGTCCGCAGCACCTGGGGGTGCACGCAGTTGCGGAGGCGGTGGATCTCCGCCCGGACGGTCGTGGGATTGCCCTGCTCGCCGTGCAGCAGCAGCGTGAGCTGCTCGGCGGTGAGTCCCGCGGGATGCATGGCCAGCAACGCGAGGATCTCGGCATGGCGCAGGGTCAGTTCCTGCCGACGCCCGTCCACGGTCGCGGTGGGAACGCCGTCCTCGAGCAGGGAGAGGGCCAGCAGCGGACGCGGGGCGGGTTCGGGCGTCCGCTGTCGTGCGCGCAGCAGATACCCCTCGGGCAGTGGTTCGAGCTCGGCTTCGGTGCCGTCGTCCAGCAGGACGAACCCTTCGGCACCGTCGAGCGGGATCCGGCGGCCCGGAGTGAGCCACTGGCGGGGTTCGCAGCTGAGCACGCGCCCGCTGGAGCTCAGCAGCGCACCCGGCTGTCCTCCCAGGCGAGTCAGGTGGTGCTCGTTGCGTGTCCGCACGGCCTCGTCTTGTTGGCTGGTCAGCAGCCGTAGTTGGCTCTCGACGAGGCGCGCGCTCGTGGTGACGAGCGACAGCAGCGCCGGATGCATCGTGTGCAGCGGCCCGCTGATGTCCAGCGTGCCGAGGAGCCGTCCGGTGTCCGGGCAGTGAACGGGACTCGCCGCGCAGGTCCAGGAGTGGTAGGTGCGGACGAGGTGTTCGGCGGAGTGGATCTGTACCGGTGTTTCGGCGGCCAGCGCGGTGCCCATCGCGTTGGTACCGATGGATTCCTCGGCCCAGCTGGTCCCCTCCGTCAACCGGACCGCTTCGGCGTCGCGCTGAACCTGCGCCTTGCCCTCGCGCCAGAGGATGTGACCGTTCGCGTCGGTCAGGATCATGACCTGCGACGCCTCGTCGGCCTCGCCGAGCAGGGTTTCCCGGAGCATGGGCAGCATCGTGGCGAACGGGTGCGCGTTCCGGTGCTGCCGGAGATCGGCGCTCGGCAGGAACGACGCCGGTTCGTGACGGTCGGGGTCGACGTGCGCGCCCAGGGAACGGCGCCACGACTGCCACACGACCGGTCTGAGTTGGGCGGTCGCACCGTCGCCGCTGAGGACGGCGCTGTGCAGCCTTTTGAGTTCGCGGGCCCGTTCGAGGGGATCGTTGTCGACCGGAGTCATTCGAAAACGCCTCCTCGGTAATTGCGTCCGGCACGGACGTGGAACGGGTGATACAGGATTCGCCGAGCATATACGGAGTCGGCGATCACGTGTGCAACGTCACTGCAACGGGGTCCGATCTAGCTTGCCATCAGAGGTCAAACGGCGTCGATGGGAGACGAAACGCGATGACGACATACACGGCCCCCGGCACGCAGGGCTCGGTGATGGACTACCGGTCCCGCTACGACCACTTCATCGGCGGTGAGTACGTGGCACCGGCGAAGGGCGGGTACTTCCAGAACCCCACCCCGGTGACCGGGCAGACGTTCACGGAGGTCGCCCGGGGTACGTCCGACGACGTCGAGCGCGCGATCGACGCGGCGTGGGGAGCTGCGCCGACGTGGGGCAGGGCTTCCTACGAGGAGCGCTCAGGGGTGCTGCTGGCCATCGCCGACCGGATGGAGCGGAACCTGGAGAAGCTGGCGGTCGCCGAGAGCTGGGAGAACGGCAAGCCGGTCCGGGAGTGCCTGGCCGCCGACATCCCGCTGGCGATCGACCACTTCCGCTACTTCGCCGGTGCGCTGCGCGGCCAGGAAGGCGGCATCTCGCAGATCGACCAGAACACGGTCGCCTACCACTTCCAGGAGCCCCTCGGCGTGGTCGGTCAGATCATCCCGTGGAACTTCCCGATCCTGATGGCGACGTGGAAGCTGGCTCCGGCGCTGGCCGCGGGCAACGCGGTGGTGCTCAAGCCGGCCGAGCAGACCCCGGCGTCGATCCACGTGCTGCTGGAGACCATCGCCGACCTGCTACCCACGGGCGTGCTCAACGTGGTCAACGGGTTCGGCGTGGAGGTGGGCAAACCGCTGGCGTCGAACCCGCGCATCAACAAGGTGGCCTTCACCGGTGAGACCACGACCGGCAGGCTGATCCTGCAGTACGCCAGTGAGAACATCATCCCGGCCACGGTGGAGCTCGGCGGCAAGAGTCCGAACATCTTCTTCGACGACGTCGCCGCGAGCAGGGACGCCTTCTACGACAAGGCGCTGGAGGGCTTCACCATGTTCGCCCTGAACCAGGGCGAGGTGTGCACCTGCCCGTCGCGGGCGCTGATCCAGAGCGGCGTCTACGAGGACTTCCTCGCCGAAGGGGTGGAGCGCACCAAGTCGATCAAGCAGGGCAACCCCCTGGACACCGAGACCCAGCTCGGTGCGCAGGCCAGCAACGACCAGCTGGAGAAGATCCTGTCCTACATCGACATCGGCAAGCAGGAGGGAGCCAAGATCCTCACCGGTGGCGAGCGGGTGGAGATGGAGGGCGACCTCGCGGGTGGCTACTACGTGCAGCCCACCGTGTTCGCCGGCCACAACAAGCAGCGGATCTTCCAGGAGGAGATCTTCGGCCCGGTCGTGTCGGTGGCCTCCTTCGACGACTACGACGACGCCATGAAGATCGCCAACGACACGCTCTACGGGCTCGGTGCCGGTGTGTGGTCCCGGGACGGCAACACCGCCTACCGGGCGGGCCGCGACATCCAGGCCGGCCGGGTGTGGGTGAACAACTACCACTCGTACCCCGCGCACGCGGCCTTCGGCGGTTACAAGCAGTCGGGGATCGGCCGCGAGAACCACAAGATGATGCTGGATCACTACCAGCAGACGAAGAACCTGCTGGTCAGCTACTCCGACAGCGGTCCGGGGCTGTTCTGATGAACTCGGCCGAGTCGGCAGTGCCCGAGCGGGTGGCTGTCACCGCGGAGGCGGCGGAGCTGATCCGCCGCCTCCGCGAGGCGCACGGACCGCTCATGTTCCACCAGTCCGGCGGGTGCTGCGACGGCAGCGCCCCGATGTGCTACCCGGCCGGGGAGTTCCGCACCGGTGTCTCCGACGTGCACCTCGGCGACCTGATCATCGACGGGGTGCCCGAGCCGGTGGGGTTCTGGATGTCGGGACCGCAGTTCGAGTACTGGAGCCACACCCACCTGACCGTCGACGTGGTCGCGGGCAGGGGCAGCGGGTTCTCGCTGGAAGCACCGGAGGGGGTGCGGTTCCTCATCCGCTCCCGGCTGCTCACCGACGACGAACTCGACCGCCTCCGCGGGTGATCGCGGGGACTCGGCGTCGGTGCTCGTCGGCTCATCGGCGTCCACGTGGTTGGGGAGAGTGGTTTGGAGGGGGATCGCGCTGGGTAGGAAACGGGCCTACGGACCCGACCAGCCGGAGGCACCCGCATGCGCGCGCTCGTCTATCACTCCCCCTACCAGGTCGCGGTCGAGGAGGTCGAGGACCCTCGGATCGAGGCCCCCACCGACGCTGTGGTGCGGATCACGAGCACCGCGATCTGCGGATCGGACCTGCACATGTACGAGGGGCGCACGGACGCCGAGTCCGGTCTCG
This sequence comes from Halosaccharopolyspora lacisalsi, assembly GCF_014137975.1. GTDB lineage: Bacteria > Actinomycetota > Actinomycetes > Mycobacteriales > Pseudonocardiaceae > Halosaccharopolyspora > Halosaccharopolyspora lacisalsi. The sequence goes on from NZ_JACGWZ010000005.1 coordinate 340,950, forward strand.
TGTTCGGTCACGAGAACATGGGCGTCGTCGAGGAAGTCGGGTCGGGCGTCACGAGCAGGCGACGTGGTGATCGGGTCGTCATGCCGTTCAACGTCGCGTGTGGGTACTGCAGGAACTGCCGGGCGGGCAAGACGGCCTTCTGCCTGACCGTGAACCCCGGTTTCGCCGGCGGCGCCTACGGCTACGTGTCGATGGGTCCCTACCCCGGTGGCCAGGCGGAGTACCTGCGGGTTCCCTTCGCCGACTTCAACTGCGTGCCCCTTCCCGAGGGCGACGAGCACGAGAGCGACTTCGCGTTGCTGGCCGACATCTTCCCCACCGGGTATCACGCCACCGAGCTCGCCGGTGTGCGTCCGGGTGAGACGGTCGCCGTCTACGGTGCCGGACCCGTCGGACTCATGGCCGCGTACTCGTCGCTGATCAAGGGCGCCAGCCGGGTGTTCGTGGTGGACAGGGTGGAGGACCGGTTGCGGCTGGCCGAGCAGATCGGGGCCACGCCGATCGACTTCACCGCGGGGGACCCCGCCGAGCGGATCAAGGACGCGCTGTCCGACGAAGGGGTGGACCGGGGCATCGACGCCGTCGGTTACCAGGCCACGGTCGCCACGGGCGAGGAACAACCGGCCGTCGTGCTCAACCAGCTCATCCGGACCGTGCGCCCCACCGGGTCCGTGGGTGCCGTGGGCCTGTACCTGCCGTCCGATCCGGGGGCGCCGACCGACAGCGCAGCGCAGGGGCTCCTGCAGGTCAACATCGGGAAGTTCTTCGAGAGGGGCCTGAGCATGGGAACCGGGCAGGCCGACGCCAAGGCCTACGCCCACCAGCTGCGCGACCTGATCGTCGCCGGTCGCGCGACCCCGAGTTTCGTGGTCTCCCAGCGACTGCCGCTGGCCGACGCACCCGATGCCTACGCCAAGTTCGACAACCGCGAACCCGGCTACTCCAAGGTGCTGCTGCAGCCGGGGGCGAGGACGTAGTCCGTGCGGACCCCCGGTGGGAAAGAGTTCGCACGACGACGGTCCGAGCGCGGCGGTGGGAAACGTGGTGGTCCAGGACGAGCGGGAGTCCCGGCCGGTCGCCGGGAGTTCGGGGGCGCGGACGGTCGTCGTGGCCGCCGTGGTGTTCGCCGCCGTGGCCGTCGCCGCTCTGACGTGGGCGAAGTGGTGGCCTTACGCCGGCAAGATCGCTCATGCGCTGACCACTCGTTCTTTCGAGGGGACCTCCGCGCTCACCGGTGGCGCTCGGCTGCCGCCAGCGCCGTCGTGGCACGCCGCCTGGAGCTTCACCGCCACCTACTTCCGATCCGTGTGGCCCGCTCTGGTCGCCGCCCTCCTCATCGCCGCCGCGATCGAGGCGCTCGTCCCGCGCGGGTGGCTGGCTCGCCAGTTCGCCAGGGGTCCTCGGCGGCTCGGGGGATCGGCGGCCGGTGGGCTGGTGTCGTTGCCCTCGATGATGTGCACGTGCTGCACCGCACCGATCACGAGCACTCTGCGCCGCAGAGGAGCGCCGCCCGCTTCCGCCCTCGCGTACTGGATCGGCAATCCCACGCTCAACCCCGCGGTGCTGGTGTTCCTGGCCGTCGCGCTGCCCTGGCAGTGGTTCGGGGTCCGCGTCGTCGGCGGGGTACTGCTGGTCTTCGGCGTCACCGCGCTGGTCGCTCGGCTGGAGGACGGGCGGTCCGTGCGGTCGCCGGAGTTCGAACGTGCTCCGGCTGAGGAGTCGCTGAGCCCGTCCGCGGCAGTCCGGCGGTTCGGCACCGCCCTGGGGCGGATGCTGCTGATCCTGGTACCGGAGTACGCGGTGGTCGTGCTGCTGGTCGGTGCCGTCCGCGGGTGGCTCTTCCCGCTGGAGACCGGTCCGGTTCCGCTTGCGGTCGTACTCTTCGCCCTCGCCGGTTCGCTGTTCGTCGTCCCCACCGCCGGTGAGATCCCGATCATCCACGGGCTGCTGGCACTGGGGATCGGTGCCGCCCCGGTCGGAGCCCTGCTGATCACCCTGCCTGCGCTGAGCCTGCCGTCGCTGCTGATGGTCGGCCGTTCCTTCTCCCCGCGCACGCTGGTCGCGGTGTTCGCCGCGGTGGTGGCTCTCGGAGTCGCTTCCGGAACGGTACTGGTCACCCTCTGAACCCGGCCGATGTGGACGGGGCCTCGGTTCGCCCTCGCCTTGTCCGCTTCCGCCGCCACGAAGTGGGGGTGTTTTCCGCGTGGGCGGGGAGTCCTCGGATGGGTCGTCCGCGCTGCCGTCCGGGGGCGGATATCGTGGTCGAGCGGGAGTCGACACGGACCGGGGGAGACACAGTGGACATTGAGCAGCACCGGACGGAAAGCGGGGTCGCGGTCATCACCGGGGCGTCCTCCGGGATCGGGGCCGTGTTCGCCAGGCGGCTCGCCGAGCGGGGCCACGGTCTGGTGCTCGTCGCCCGCCGCGAGCAGCGACTGGAGGACCTAGCGCGGGACCTGCGCCCGGTCGCGCCCTCGGTGGAGACGATCGTCGCCGATCTCGCCGACAACGCCGACCGCGCACGGGTCCTCGACCGCGTTCAGCGGCAGGACGTCGCCGTCCTCGTCAACAACGCCGGCATCAACGGCTACGGTCCCTTCGACCAGATCGACCCCGAGCTGCTGGCCAAGGTCGTCGAGCTCAACGTGACGACTCCGACCCTGCTGGCCCGCGCGGCCCTGCCGGGGATGCTCACGCGGCAGCGCGGCGCGATCATCAACGTCGCCTCGCTGCTGGCCTTCGCCGGAGCGCTGCCGCCCGACCCGCTGCCCCACCGCAGCACCTACGCGGGCACCAAGGGCCACGTGGTGACCTTCAGCCGCACCCTGGCGGCCGAACTCGCCGACACCCCCGTCCGGGTGCAGGCCCTGTGCCCCGGCCTCACCGCCACCGAGTTCCACCTGACCCGAGGTGAGGAGCCGGTGACCGGCGAGCGGGAGCGCACCCACGCCGAGGGCGGCATGTCCGCCGAGGACGTCGTCACCGCCTCACTGGTCGCGCTGGACAACGACGAGGTCCTCTGCGCACCGGGACTCGAGGACCCGCACGCCGTGGACCGGCTGAGCGAGGCGGAGTCCGAACTGCGCCACGCCAGCGTCCCCGATCTCGCGGCTCGCTACCGCGCTCCGCGCTGAACCGGCACGGAAGGTCACCACACGTCCTGACCGACCGCGTTGCACGGATCCCGGAACCGGTGACGGGTGGGATCCCGGCACCGGCGCGGACGTGGTCCTGCGAGGACTCCTCACGCGGGGCGGTGCCGCACCGTCGTTTCCTCCGTGGTCCAGGACCGGCACTGGTCGCTGAGGGAGAGCCCGAGACCGGGGCGGTTCGGAACGATCATGCGGCCCTCCCGGAGTTCGAGGCGTTCGTTGAACAGCGGTTCGAGCCACTCGAAGTGCTCGACCCAGGTGGTGCGCGGGTAGGTCGCGGCCAGGTGCAGGTGGATCTCCATGGCGAAGTGCGGTGCCATGCTGAGGTGGTGCCGGTCGGCGAGCGCGGCGATCCGCAGGAACGGTGTGATGCCGCCGACGCGCGGCGCGTCCGGCTGCACGAAGTCGCAGGCTCCGGCGTGGACGAGACTCTCGTGCTCGGAGAAGCTGGTGAGCATCTCGCCGGTGGCCACCGGAGTGTCGAGTTTCGCGGCGAGCGCGGCGTGCCCCTCGGTGTCGTAGGCGTCGAGGGGCTCTTCGATCCAGGTGAGGTCGAAGCGTTCGAGCGAGCGGCCGATGCGCTGCGCGGTGGCGTGGTCCCACTGCTGGTTGGCGTCGACCATGAGCGGCACGTGATCGCCGAGGTGTTCGCGCACCGCTTCGACTCGCCGGATGTCGGCCGTCGTGTCCGGGTTGCCGACCTTGATCTTGACCCCGCCGATGCCGCGTTCGAGACAACGCTGGGTGTTGTCCAGCATCTCTTCGACGGGGGTGGACAGGAATCCCCCCGAGGTGTTGTAGCAGCTGACCGAGTCGCGGTGGGCACCGAGCAGTTTGGCCAGCGGTAACCGGGCGCGACGTGCCTTGAGGTCCCACAGGGCGATGTCGACGGCCGCGATGGCCTGGGTGGCCAGACCGCTGCGCCCGACCGAGGCGCCTGCCCACGCGAGCTTGCGCCAGAGGCGGTCGATGTCGTTGGGGTCCTCGCCGATCAGCTCGGGGGCGATTTCGGCGGCGTGGGCGTACAGCGCGGGGCCGCCGGCGCGCTTGGAGTAGCTGAACCCCAGACCCTCGTGGCCGCTTTCGGTGCTGATCTCGGCGAAGAGCAGGGCGACCTCGGTGAGTGGTTTCTGGCGGCCGGTGAGGACCTTGGCATCGCTGATCGGTGCGTGCAGCGGCAGCCGCACCAGGGACAGACGTACTCGGGCGATCCTGTCACTGGTGGCCGTGGTGACGGGTTCGGTGGTGGTCATGCTTTCTCTCCTTCGACGGGGACGCTCACCAGCGGGGAATCGGTGGCATGGTCCATTCGGGGTCGGACGCTCGCATCGCGGCGATGTCGTCCCTGGCGCGGACGTCGCTGCGCACCCAGCGGTCGTGGAGGCGAGCGAGTGCCTCGCGGTCGAGCTCGACACCGAGCCCGGGAGCGTCCGGCACGGTGATCGCACCGCCGTCGAAGCGGTGCGGTCGCGTGATCACGTCCTCGGTCTGCCAGGGCCGGTGCGTGTCGCAGGCGTGGAGGTTTCCGCGTACGCAGGCGGCGGCGTGGGTCATCGCGGCGAGGCTGATGCCGAGGTGGGTGTTGGAGTGCATCGACAGCCCGACGCCGTGGGTGCGGCAGGTGGCGGCCAGCTGCTGCGTGGCTCGCAGGCCGCCCCAGAAGTGGTGGTCGCAGAGCACGACCTGGACGGCTTCGGTGGCGAACGCGCCGGGGATCTCCTCCGGCGTGGTCACGCACATGTTGGTGGCGAGGGTGACGTCCGTGCGGCGGTGCACCTCGGCCATGCCCTCGGCCCCGGTGCAGGGGTCCTCGAGGTACTCCACGACGTCGCGCAGTCTCTCGGCGACCCCGGTGCCGGTGTCGACCGACCAGGCGCCGTTGGGATCGAGCCGCACGGGCAGTTCCGGGAAGGCCTGGTGCAGGGCTTCGACGGCCGCGATCTCCTCCTCGGGCGGGAACACGCCGCCCTTGAGCTTCAGCGAGCGGAATCCGTACTCGCGCACCATGCGCTCGGCCTGCCGGACCACGCCTTCCGGATCCAGTGCCGCTTCCCAGTCGTCGGACGGGGTGTGGGCGACCGGATGTTGGTCCCAGCGGTAGAACAGGTAGGCCGCGTAGTCGACGCGGTCGCGGACCTTGCCGCCGAGCAGGGCGTGCACGGGCAGCCCCGCGGTGCGGCCGAGTGCGTCGAGCAGCGCCACCTCGAAGGCCGAGACCACGATCGCGTGCAGCTTGCTCAGGTTCTGGCGCCCGAACATCCCCTTGTCCGGTCGCTCGGCGAGGAGCCCGGCGTCGACGGTGTCGGGCCGCAGGACCTCGGCGGCCACGTCCCACAGCCGGTTGACCTCGGTGAGGCCGTGGCCGGGAAGATGCTCGGCGAACGACCGCAGCGCTGTGAGGCATCCCCGGTCGCCGTACGTTTCCCCGACTCCGACGGTTCCGTCCTCGGTGACGACTTCGACGACCGAGCGAGTGGCGTAGGGCTGGTGCACTCCCTGGAGGTTCAGCAGCGGGGGGTCGCTCAGCAGGATCGGGGTCACCCGCGCTTCGGTGATCCGCATTGTTCGTTCGCTCATCGAAACGTTCTCCCGTGATGAAGTTCGCCGTTTCCGGCGCAGTTCTCGTCGTGCCGAATCGCGACCACGGATCCCGTTCGATTGCTTCGACGTTCCGTGCGGATCCGGTCATCGTGATCTCGGTGTTCTTTTTTCGTCGGACTCGGGTGCGAGTGCGGCTTCATGATGTCGCCCCGAGCATGTGGCGGCCCGCGAGAACGGTCCCGACCGCGACCAGCAGGGCACCACCGGCGGCCAACCACGCCGCCGAGTAACCGGCCGTGGTCGCCAGCAGGCCGAATCCCAACGGTCCCAGGCACGAGCCCGCGCTGGCTCCCGCCTGGGTGGTCCCGGTCGCGCGACCGGGACGGCTCGGATGGGTGGACACGATCGCGTAGCTGAACAGCCCGCCCCATCCCGAACCGAGGCCGTAACCGAGGACGACGGCCGCACCGAACGTCCAGGGGAGGCCGGTGGCCAGCAGCACCATGCCGAGTGCTCCCGCCGCGCTCATCGCGGCCACGGTCACCAGTCCGCTGCCGCTTCGTCGGTCGGCGAGGACGCCGGCGACCACCCGGACGCCCATGCTGGCCAGCGATCCGGTCATGGCCAGCAGCCCCGCGGTCAGGGGCGAGTGGCCCTCCCCGACCGCCGCCAGGACGAAGAAGGCTCCCAGGGCGTTCGACCCGGCGGAGGCCAGGCCCCATCCCACCGCGAGCACGACGAGCGGCAGCTGGAACGGCGGGCCCGCCCCGCGGGGCTGCCGATCCGGTGTGACGGCTGCCGGAGCGGAGGGCACGGCCGAAGGGACTCGGACGACCACCGCGATCGCCAGCACGGCGGCCGAAGCGGTCACGTACACGGCCTCCCACCCGGTCACCCGGGTCGCCACCGGAAGGGACAGGCCCCCGATCAGCATGGCCGCCGGGATGGCCGACTGCTTGATGCCGAAGGCCGTTCCCTGGCGACGCGGTGGAACCAGTCGACCGAGGTAGCGGTTGGCGGCGGGTTGGATGGCACCGTTGGCCACTCCGGCACAACCGAGCACGGCCACCAGACCGATCCAACCGCGTACGGCGAGCCCGATCCACATCAGACAGAGCGCGGCCAGGACCAGCGCCGCGCGCATGGCGCGCACGCTGCCCATCCGGTCGACGAGGTGGCCGCACAGCGGCGCGGCGATGCTGCTGAAGGCGAAGAAGACCGCCACGGCCACGCCCAGCCGCGCCGCTGTCAGTCCGAGATCACGCTGGAGCAGCGGAGCCAGCGCGGAGGTGACGAAGACCGTGACCAGACCACCGCTGGTGGCCAGGACCGCGTGTGCCGAAGCTCGGAATGAGCTCATGCCGGCGCGGGTGCGGCTGTCCGTACCGGGCCCACTGGTCACCACGCGTCATCTCCGCTCTTCTTCGCGTTCTCGGGTTGGTCACCGGGGCCGACGTGGATCAACCCGCCGTGACGGTCGGCTCCGCTTCGGAGGGAAGGGGTTCCACCTTGACCACGAAGGCGTAGACGGCTGCCCCCGCCAGGCACAGCACTCCCATCGCCACCAGGGGCACGACGAAGGAGCCCGTCGCCGCCCAGAGAAAGCCGATGACGATCGGGCTCAGCAGCCCGCCGATCTGGGAACCGGTGTTCTGGATCGCGAAGATGGAGGAGACGTTGCCCGGGCCGGGGGCGACGTCGATGGGAAGGCTGAAGATCGCGGCCGAGGCGAAGGAGGCGCTGGCGAACGAGACCGAGAGCAGCACCAGCGCCGTGGCCGCGTCCGGTGCGAAGACCGCGAACGCGACCGTGCCGGAACCGAGGGTGCCGATGAGGATCGGGATCTTGCGGGCCAGGCTCAGCGGAGTTCCACGCCGCACGAGGTGGTCGGAGAACCAGCCACCGGCGAAGTTGCCGAGAATCGCCACCAGGCCGGGGATGGCACCGTACTTGGCCATGTCCATCGTGGAGAAACCCTGCTCCTGGACGAGATAGGTCGGGTACCAGGTGATGAAGAAGTAATTCAGGAAGTTGCGGCAGATGTAGCCGAAGAACATTCCCCAGATCGTGCCGTGCCGGAACAGGTGCGCCCACGGCAGTGATCGCTCCTGTGGCTCCGACTCCGCCTCGTCCCCGCCGTTGGTGGCTATGTGGTCCACTTCGGCCTGCGAGGTCCACCGCTGCTCGGATGGACTGCGGTAGATCCACAACCACGCGGCGGCCCAGACGAATCCCAGTGCGCCGGTGGCGACGAACGCCCCGCGCCAGCCGACGGCGACGATGATCAGCGAGACGAGCGGAACGGCGATCGCGGCCCCGGCCTCACTGCCCGCGCCGTATATCCCGGAGGCGATCGCCCTCTCCCGCTTGGGGAACCACTCCGAGACGGCTTTGGCGCTGCTGGGCATGACCGGTGCCTCCCCGATTCCCAGCAGCAGTCGCAGGCCGAACAGGGTTCCCACACCGCGGACGAGTGCCACGGCCGCGGTGCAAGCGGACCACCACACCACGGCGGCGGCGTACGCGGTTCGCGGTCCGAGCTTGTCGGCGATCCATCCGGCCGGGAGCTGGAAGACGGCGTAGGTCCAGGCCCACGCGCCGAGCAGCACGCTCTGCATCCAGGGGCCGATGCCGAATTCCTTCCCGATCGTGGGCATGGCCACGGACAGGTTGGCGCGGTCGATGAACGCGATGATCAGTCCGACCCCGAGGAGGCCGGCGATCAGCCACCGCACTTTCGTCCTGCGCGGGGATGTTCTGGCCGGGTCGTTGCTCGCGACCTCGGTGATTTGTTCGTGCATCGGATCTCCTGGTGGATGTCCAAAAGCCAAATGGTCGTGTGCTCACCCTGATGCGCTTTTTCGATCGGATGTGTGAACCACTACCGGTGAATAGTGCGACAGCGTAGAGGGTGGTAGATGCGTTGGCAAGGATGCGGAGTGTTTTGTCTTTTCGCCGTGTTCTCGGTGTCGGGACACCGATTTCGGCCGCTGTCGGTACGTGATCCCGCCGTGCGGGTGAATAGCCGTTTACGACACTTTTCTCGAGTGCGAGAAAAGCGCTGGTAATCCTTCCGGGCCCCGCCCCCGCAGGCGGGGCCGCGTCAGTTCCTGTCGAGGGCGGGGCGTTTGCTGTCGAACGACCACCCCGGTACCAGGTACCGCATGGCCGTGGCGTCGTCGCGGTCCCCGAGGCCCTCGGAGCGGTAGAGTTCGTGGGCCTGCTCGACCTGTCGCATGTCCAGCTCCACACCGAGCCCCGGTGCCGCCGGAACCGTGATGCCGCCGTCGACGATGGACAGCGGTCCCCGCGTGAGCCGCTGCCCGTCCTGCCAGATCCAGTGGGTGTCGATCGCCGTGATGCTTCCCGGGGCGGCGGCCGCGACGTGGGTGAACATCGCCAGCGACACGTCGAAGTGGTTGTTGGAGTGCGATCCCCAGGTCAGTCCCCACGCGTCGCAGAGCTGGGCCACCCGCACCGATCCGCTCATCGTCCAGAAGTGGGGATCGGCCAGCGGGATGTCGACGGAATCGGTGCGGATCGCGTGGCCGAGCTGCCTCCAGTCCGTGGCGACCATGTTGGTGGCCGTGGGCAGCCCCGTGGCCCGCTTGAACTCCGCCATCGTCTCCCGCCCCGAGTACCCGTGCTCGGGGCCGCACGGGTCCTCGGCGTAGGCCAGCGTGCCGCGCAACCCCCGGCACAGCGCGATCGCCTCGGCCAGCGGCCAGCCCCCGTTGGGGTCCAGGGTGATCCGGGCGTCGGGGAACCGCTCCGCCAGCGCCGTGACCACCTCGATCTCCTCGGTTCCGGGCAGCACACCACCCTTGAGCTTGAAGTCGCGGAAGCCGTAGCGGTCCCGGGCGGCCTCGGCCAGGCGTACGACGGCCTCCGGAGTCAACGCCTCCTCGTGACGCAGCCGCATCCAGGCGTCGGCGTCGGTGGTCTCGTCGGCGCCCGAACGGTAGGCGAGATCGGTGCGCTCGCGGTCGCCGACGAAGAACAGGTAACCCAGCGTCGGCACGGTGTCCCGCTGCCTGCCGTCGCCGAGCAGTTCGGCCACCGGTACGCCGAGGTGCTTGCCCAGCAGGTCCAGCATCGCGGCCTCCACCGCGGTCACCGCGTGGACGGTGACCCGCAGGTCGAAGGTCTGCGCGCCGCGTCCGCCGGAGTCGCGGCCGCCGAAACCGCCGCGCAGGGTGTTGAGCACCGACCGGTACTCCCCGAGGGAGCGGCCCGTCACCAGCTCTGCGGCCTCGACGAGGGTGGCCCGGATCGCCTCCCCGCCGGGGACCTCGCCGACCCCGGTGTTTCCGGACGAGTCGGTGAGGATCACCAGGTTGCGGGTGAAGAAGGGACCGTGGGCCCCGCTGAGGTTCAGCAGCATGCTGTCGTGCCCGGCCACCGGTACCACCCGCATGTGGGTGACCACGGGACACTGCTGAACGGTTGCGCTGGTCATGCTGACGTCCTCGCATCGGGTCGCTCGGCGAACGGTGCTCTTCGGGAAAAGGGATGTTCAGTGCTCGCCGAGTGCTCCGTCGACCCTGCGCCAGAGCTTGTCGGGGTTGCCGTCCGCGACGGCGCTGGGCAGGAGAGCGGCGGGGACGTCCTGATAGGCGACCGGACGCAGGAAGCGCTCGATGGCCAGGGTTCCGACGGAGGTCGTCTTCGAGTCCGATGTGGCGGGATGGGGACCGCCGTGCACCATGGCGTGTCCGACCTCGACACCGGTGGGCCAGCCGTTGAACAGCAGGCGACCGGCGCGCGGTTCCAGCGCGTGCACGAGCTGCCCCGCCTCGTCGTGATCGCGTTCGGTGGCGTGCACGGTCGCCGTCAGTTGCCCTTCGAGCGCTTCGACGACGGCTCGGAGCTGCGCGGCGTCCCGGCAGCGGACCACGAGGCCGCACGCGCCGAACACCTCCTGCTGCAGCGCCGCATCGTCGACGAAGCTGTCGGCGTCGGTGGCCAGCAGTGCCGCTCGACAGGCGTTCGGCAGTTCGGTTTCCGGTCCGCGAGCGAGCACGCTCACCTCCTCGCGCGCGGCCAGCGCCGCCACTCCGTCGTCGTAGGCGCGGGCGATGGCCGGGGTGAGCATGGTGGTGGGCTCGGTCTCACCGATCGCGGCCGCCGAAGCGTCCAGGAACGTCCGCAGCTCCGGCCCGTCCACGGCGACCACCAGACCGGGATTGGTGCAGAACTGCCCGGACCCCAACGTCAGCGAACCGACGAATCGCGTCGCGAGCTGCGCACCGCCCCCGGCGAGCGCGTCGGGCAGCAAGAACACCGGGTTGATGCTGCTCATCTCCGCGTACACCGGAATCGGGTGCGTCCGCCCGGTTGCGGCGTTCGTCAGTGCCGTCCCCGCCGACCGGGATCCGGTGAACCCGACCGCCCGGATGCGCGGATCGGTGACCAACGCCGTGCCCAGACCGGGTCCGGAGCCGAACAGCATCGAGAACGTGCCCTCCGGCAGACCGCACGAGGCCACGGCGGCCGTGACGGCCCTGCCGACCAGTTCGGAAGTCCCCGGGTGGGCGTCGTGGGCCTTGACCACCACCGGACACCCCGCAGCGAGCGCCGAGGCGGTGTCCCCACCGGCGACCGAGAACGCGAGCGGGAAGTTGCTGGCCCCGAACACCGCGACCGGTCCGATTCCGATCCTGCGTTGCCGAATGTCGGCTCGCGGCTGCGGGGTCCGCTGCGCGGGGTCGATGCGGGCACCGGCCCAGCTTCCCTCCCGCGCCACTTCCGCGAACAGTCGCAACTGGCCGGTCGTGCGGGCGCGCTCGCCGGTCACCCGCGTCCGGGGTAGCCCGGATTCGGCGTGCACCTGTTCGACGAGGGCATCACCCAGCGCCTCGATGTTGTCCGCGATCGTCTCCAGCAGCACCGCTCGCTGTTCACCGGTGCTCGTGCGGTACTCGGCGAAGGCGTTTTCTGCGGCCGCGCAGGCCCTTTCGACCTCGGCCGCTCCGCCGTGTCCGAAGGCGGGACCGAACGCGGACCCGGTGCTCGGATCCACCGCGCGTACCCGCTCACCCCCGCCGAACACCGCGGTCCCTGCGATCGTCATGTGGCCGGTCGGTTCGGCCGTCGCTGCCGTGCTGGTTGCCACGGGATATCTCCTCGCTCGTGTCGGTTCAGCGTGCTGCTGGGGCGGCGCCCGAGTTGGGAAGGTTCTCGATGAGGCCGGTGAGCACGTCCAGTTCGTGCTCGTCGAGGTCGACCAGCGGGCTGCGCACCGGTCCGGCCGGATGGCCGACGGCCTTCATCCCCGCCTTGACGATGCTCACCGCGTAACCGGCACGACGATCACGGATGTCGCAGTAGGGCAGCACGAAATCGTCGAGACACCGCTGCACCGTCTCGTGGTCGCGCTGCCGCACCGCGGCGTAGAAGTCCAACGCGAACTGCGGGGCGAAGTTGTACATCGCCGAGGAGTAGGTGGTCACGCCCATTTCCATGTACGGCAGTGCGAAGGTCTCGGCGGTGGGCAGGCCGCCGACGTAGGTGAGCCGGTCGCCGAGACGGGACCGGATGCGGGTCATCGTCTCGACGTTGCCCACACCGTCCTTGAACCCGACCAGGTTCGGGCAGTCCTCGGCCAGCGCGGCGACCGTGGTGTCGGTGTACACGGCGTTGGCCCTGCCGTAGATGATCACGCCCAGGTTCGTGGCGGCGCACACCGCTCTCACGTGGGCGGCGAGCCCTTCCTGGCCGGCCTCGGTGAGGTAGGGGGGGAGCAGCAACAATCCCTGCGCGCCGGCGCGCTCGGCGGAGCGGGCCATCTCGACGGCGATGGCGGTGCCGTATCCGGCGGGGGCGATCACGGGGACGGATTCCGAGGACTCCGCCACGGCGGCGGTGACCACCGTCTCCACTTCGGCGGGGGTGAGCGAGAAGAACTCGCCGGTGCCCCCGGCGGCGAACAGCCCGCCCGGACCGTACTGACACAGCCGGCCGATGTTCTCCCGGTAGGCGGCCTCGTCGAAGGAGTGGTCGTCACGGAAGTGGGTGACCGGAAAGGACAGCAGCCCGGAACTCAACTGCTTGGCGACTTCCTGGGGGGAGGGACGGGACATCGACGAGGACTCCTTGCGCGTCTCGGATCACCGACGGACATACCGGCGGCGCGGAACGTCCGGTGCGCGGGTACCGCTGCGGAACGCTTTCGGTGTGCCCGGGGTCACCGGCGCTGGACGGGATTGACCGTAGGCTGAAGCATCGATGTCCGTCCAACACTGATATGACATCCTCCGATACCGGAAGAGCATCGATGTTCACCTTCGCTCAGCTGAGCAGTTTCGTCGCGGTCGCCGAGGAACTGCACTTCGGCCGCGCCGCCGAACGCCTGCGCATGACCCAGCCGCCGTTGAGTCGTCACATCCAGCAGTTGGAAAGGGAGCTCCGGACGCGGCTGCTCGACCGCGGTAGCCGCACCGTGCGGCTGACCCCTGCCGGCAGTGCCTTCCTGCGGGACGCCCGGAACCTGCTGCACGAGGCGGAGAACGCCGCCCTGTCGATACGGCGTGTGACCAGTGGAGAGTCGGGAGTCGTCCGCATCGGTTTCACCGCCACTTCGGCGTACGAGGTGCTGGGCGGCTTGCTGGAGACCGCCCGCGAACGGCTGCCGCACGTCGACGTGGTGCTGCGGGAGCTGGTCACGCGGGACCAGCTCGAGCAGCTCTCGGCGGGCGCGCTCGACCTCGGCCTCATCAGGCCACCGGTGAGTCGACCCGAACTGCGGGTCCGGCCGCTGGTGACGGAACCACTGCTGGCGGCACTACCGCGGGAACACCCGCTGGTTCGGTCCGAGGGGAGCACCGTGCACCTGCGGGATTTCGACGGCGTGGACGTGGTGATGTACTCGCCGACCGAGGCGCGCTATTTCCACGAGCTGCTCGTGAGCACCTTCCGAGACGCGGAGGTCGTGCCCCGGTATCGCCAGTACGTCAGTCAGATCCACACGATGCTCGCGCTGGTGCAGGTCGGCCTCGGCGTGGCCCTGGTTCCCGCTGCCGCCGCGCGACTGCGCCTCGAAGGGGTGGTCTTCCGGCCGGTGGCCCTGCCGGATCCGAACCCCGTGGAACTGCAGCTTGCTTGGCGGGACAGCAACGACAACCCCGCGCTCGACGCCTTTCTCTCGTTGGTGTGAGAGTTTTCCGTGAGCCGGGTCCGCGCTCGGTTCGAGTCGGTTCGGTGGTGGGACTTACCGGTGTCCTTCAGCGACGCGAAGTGCTCTCGTGCAGCGCCACCGCGGCCAGCGTGCTCAGCAGCGTGGCCCCGCTCGCGAGAGCGGTTACGGTGCTGCGTCCGCTCCGGGGCAGCTCGGACCAGCACGACACTGTGGCGGCGACGTCGGTGGCGTCGGCCACGGCCGCCGCTGCCAGCCAGAGCGGCAGCGCTCGAGCGGAGCGGGGGCGACGCAGTGCCAGCAGTGAGCCCGCGCCGAGCGCGATGTCGCGACCACCGGCAGCACGAGCGAGGACCCGTACCGCCGGGCTTCGGGCCTGTGCCGCCCCGACCCACGGGGTCGCCGCCCACGGTGGGCGCAGTACCGCGGCGGCACCGAGCGCGACGCGGCCGGTTCCGATCAGTCCGGCGACGCACCGCGCCGAGCGAGTACGAAGGTCGTCTCCGGTCGCGGATGGTGTCACGGCGATTCGCCTCCCGTGCGGTTCCGGTCGGTCGTCTGCATGCCCGTAGCACCTTACTCGGGTGTCCGTGTCGGCACGATGCGCGCACGGGTTCGCCCCGCTGCACGAGGAAAGCGCCCCGGGAAAGCGCGGCGCGAACCCGGGAATCCCGCTCGACCGGCACGGCCTAGCGACGGACCGGGTACCGGAGGTGAAGGGCACGTCGGCCCTGGACGACGATCGGGTCGTCGAGCAGCAGGTGCCCACCCCCGCTCCTCGAGAAGTGCGGGACGTCCCCGCCCACCTCCCCGAGGCCCCCACACGCGAAGCGCGTCGCGCGACGGTACACGGCGCTCGGACGTAGCTTCCCGGGACACGCGGCACGGCCGGTTCGTGCTCGGTTCGCGTGGAGGGGGAGTGGTGGTCAGACTGGGGTGATGGCGATTATTCGACCGGCGCGTCCGAGCGATGCCGAGGAACTGTCCACCGTGGAACACGCCGCGTACGCGAACTACGTCGACCACGCGGGCGTGCGGCCGGAACCGATGACCGAGGACTTCTCACCGCTGATCGGTGACGAGAGGGTGTGGGTGGCCGAGCACGAGGGTGCAGTGATGGGCCTGCTCGTGCTCACAACGAGGCCGGATCACCTGCTCCTGGACAGCATCGCCGTCTCGCCGGACGCGCAGGGCATGGGGATCGGTCGGCGACTGCTGGAATTCGTCGAGGAACACGCGCGTGCGCACGGTCTGGGTGAGGTCCGCCTCTACACCGACGAGGCCATGACGAGCAACATCGACTACTACCTTCGCCGCGGGTTCGTCGAGACGCGTCGCGCCGTCGACCAGGGTCGCCGGCGTGTGTTCTTCACCAAGCACCTCGGATGATCGCTCGCCGGCGAAGGTGGTGCGGCCGAGCAATGTGCGTTCGGCCGCGCCCTTCCTGTTGGCTGCCCGCGATGCGGTGGTCGCGTAGTTCGGTCAGCGCCGCGGTGGCAGTCGGTGCAGGGTGACTTCGCCGAGCCCGCCGCCGGAGATTTCCGCCGTCATGTAGGTGTGGTACGGCTGCCGTCGGCGGTCGGTCGGCGAGCCGGGGTTGAGCAGGCGCAGGCCACCCGCCGTGGTGGTGTCCCAGGGAACGTGGCTGTGCCCGAACACCAGCACATCTGTGTCCGGGAACAAGCGCTCGCAGCGCTTTTCCCTGCCCTTGGTCGTTCCGGTCTCGTGGATCACCGCGAGCCGGAGGCCGTCGAGCTCGGCTCGCGCGATCTCGGGGAGCCGCTCGCGGAGCGGCGGCCCGTCGTTGTTGCCGAACACGCCGATGAGCCGGGTGCTGCGGGCATCCAGGTGGTCGAGCAGCTCGGTATCGACCCAGTCACCGGCGTGGACGACGGTGTCGGCGGACTCCACCGCGCGCCACACCTCGTCCGGGAGCGCCTTCGCCCGCTTCGGCAGGTGCGTGTCGGCGATCAACAACAAGCGCATGACGTCGATGATGGCTCACGCGGCGATCGTGAGCCCCTCGGCCCTAGCGGTGCGCTCGAAGCAGGTCGACGAGTTCGGCGGTGGCTCGGCGGGCTTCGGGGATGTACTGCAGCAGTGGCCAGCCGTGCACCATGTCCCGGTACTCGACGTAGTCGATGTCGACGCCCTCCCGGGCCGCGGCGCTGCGCAGCCGCCGGGAGTCGAGCAGCAGCACGTCGCGGGTACCGATGAAGACGCTGATGCGCCCGAGGCCGTCGAAGGTGCCGTTGAGGGGGCTGATGAGCGGGTCCGCGGGGTCGAGGTCTCCGGAGTACATCCGGGCGGCTTCGAGCAGGCCCGGTGTGCTCAGGTACGGGTCCCGGCGGTCCAGGGTGGGCACCGCGGGGTCCCGCATGGTGGCGTCCAGCCACGGGGAGAGCAGTACCAGGTGGGCAGGTTGGGGTCGCCCCTGCTCCCGCAGCATGCGAGCGAGGACGAGGGTGAGGCCCCCACCTGCGGAATCGCCCATGACGACCTGCTGAGCCGGATCGACGTCGGCCAGGTGCCGCTCGTAGGCTTCGGCGATCACGGCCTGGGCCTCGTCGTAGTGGTAATCGGGTGCCAGCGGGTAGACCGGCACGGTCACCGTGCACGCGAGCAGGTCGACGAGCCTGCTGACGAAGCGCCAGTGGGACCGTTCGATCGAGTGCACGTAGGCGCCACCGTGCAGGTAGAGCACGTGCTGACCGCTTGCTCGCTCCCGTGGTGCGAGTGTGACGCACGGGAAACCGCGTACGTCGGTCCGTCGAACGTGGTGGCGTCGGTAGAGCTTGGCCGGAGGCTTCGACGTGCGCTTGCGCTGGCTGTCGACGATGCTCCTGTCGAACCGGCTCGTGTCGAGGAAGACCTGCTTGCGTCCGGTCGCCCGGAACCACCCGATGAGTAACCGGCTACGCACACTCGTCATGAAACCCTCCGAATCACTCGGCACACGGGCAGAGTTTCCCACCGAGTCCGTACGGACACATGCTGAGAGCGGTCCGGGTCGACGCGAGGAACGTCGTCACAGTCGGTGCCGCACCGCTTGGCCGGAGCGGGCTGCTCCGATCAGCAGCATCGTCTCGCTGCTCCACCGGGTGCCCCGCAGTCCGAGCGCTCGATCGGTGTTCTCGCAGGCACCACCGGAGTGAATGCGAGCAGCCACCCCGAGCGCCGCGGATGCCAGCGCGGCCCGATGAGTGAGGGCACCGGTCTCGATCTGCACCAGTCGGTACCCGCGGTCACCGTGGTGCGTCAGCGCCGCTCCCACGGCCGCGAGTGGAAACAGCGCGACCGCGGCCTCGTGGAAGGTGATTCGGGTCGATTCGTCGGGCAGGTTCTCCGCCAAGTACCGTATCGAACCGGCATCACGGAGCCGTTCCAGCGACCCGTGGGTGTATCGGTAGACACCGGGCGGAACGCCGGGAACTCGTGAGACAGCGCAGCACATTTCGATCGGGGTCGGTACCTGTCGAACGTCCCCGAGGTCTTCGGGGTGACCGCCGGCGGCGTCGAGGATCGCGGCCAGGCTGCCCGGCTCGATCGGTTCGCGTCGGAATCCCTTGCTCGCCGAGTGCCGGTGTGACACACCGGTGGTCGACGGGGCTTCGGTCGGGGAGGGCAGCCGGATCGAACCCGCTCCGGCAGGACGGGTGACTTCGTCGGACGAGACCGGTTCGGGGTCTTCCGTCAGCGAGGCGGCGTGCAGGGCCGCGGTGATCGGCAGTCTGCTGGTGACGTCGTGGGGCGGTTCCGCGAGCGCGGCACGCGGCCGATGCAGGAGGTCGCTGCGACTCGGAGCCGCAGCGGCGGATTTCGCGCGGAGCGCGGGATGTCGCAGAGCGATGACGGCGGTGGCTGTCTGCCGGAAGGTGTCCAGCCCGAGGAGCTGATTGACCTTTTCGTCCGGGAAGCGGAGGTGGACGGCCGACTCCGCACCGAGGAGACGAGCTACGGCACGGACCTGAGCGAGGAGAGCGCCGGTCTCCTGGTGCAGCAGACGGTAGGCGAACTCCCCGTACTTGAAAGCGCTGCGCCAGAACACCGCGGTGAGGGCGAGCACCACGTCCGGAGCCTGGTCCGGTGGCGCGGTCACCGCGTCGACGAGAGCGGCCCGGTGATCACCGGATCGCACCTGGCGCAGGCTGTGGTGGACGACTCCGTAGTGGTGCAGTGCGGCCGGTACGCGGGGTAGTTCTCCGGTGGCGAGGTAGACCTCGATCGGATACAGCGCGCCTCCGCTGGGTGCGGGCCGGAACACGCCCTGCACGGGCGGTCCTTCGATCGCACGTCCGGTGAATGGATCCATCGGGCGAGTCCAGTCCGCCCGGGTGAGTCCGCAGAGCTCGCGTAGCAGTCGCCCCAGCAGCTCCGTGTCCGGTCGTTCGCTCGTCCTCGAGGCCCACGGCAGCGGGAGGACGGGGCAGTCGGTGTAGGACAGAAACCGTGCCGGGGCCGCCGACCAGTCGATCTCGTCGGGAGCCGGGTCGCGGCCGCGCCGCATGTAGGTTCTGGCCGCGTCGCCCGGAGCCGCCGGCTGCTCCGTCGCAGTGGGAGGGACGGTGTTCAAGTCCGCCTCGATCAGGGAAAGGGGTGCGGGTACGGGTTGATCTCGTCGGGCCGCAGCTCTCGATCGCGGTAACCCAGTAGCCGCGGCACGGTGTGCAGTCGCGGTATGCCCGTCGTCCGCCGGAACCGATGTCCGAAGGTCATCGGCAGCGTTCCCGGGACCAGCACCTTGGCGGCGGCCAGTCCCTCGGCGGCCAGTTCCGGTGAGGTCTGGTCGATCGCGAGCACCTCCAGGCCGCTGCCCAGGTAGCGAGTGATCATTTCGGCGAGGTCCGTCGACAGGTCGTCGTGTTCCGGCCACTTCCACCGCGCCGCCAGTTCGGGCAACCCCCGCAGTGGACCGTCGAACAGGAACGACAGCCTGTCGAAGGCCGCCGGGTGACCGTAGAGCACCGAATGGTCGTCCATGGAGCGCACCCGGTCGGAGTCGGCGAGCATGCGTGCGGCGGACTCGTGGTCGTGGTGCTCGTCCCGTGCGGGCAGGAATGCCGTGAGCTCTCCCAGCGCGCGCAGCAGAGCTCGCTCCGGATCCGGATGAGCACCGGCACCGCACAGCGCCTTGGCCCGTTGGGGCTCGTCCTCGGGCTCGACCGCCATCACCCAGAAACTGGGCACCTGCTGCTCCAGCGTCGTCGCGAAGGCGTGCAGCCGGTATCCCAGTTCGTACCGTGCTCGTTCGGCCAACAGCGGGATCCGCCGGTCGACGGCGGTGCTCAGGTCGACCTGCGGTACCGGGAGCCGGGCGTACCAGGTCATCAGGAAGGAGTCGCGTTCGGCGACTTCGAGCAGGGCGTGCAGGATCGCTTCGGTCAGGCAACCGCCGAGCGCGCATCCGCTGGACGTCTCGTAGGCCAGCGGTTCCGCCGCGCACCCCAAGCCGTAGTACGCGTGACTTTCCGGTACCAGCAGCGGCTCGCCGCGCCGGAACGAGTAGCCCCACACCCAGCGCCTCTCGCGGTCGGGGGAGTGGGCGACGAACGGGAAGTCCGGCAGCCGGTACCGCTCCTCGGGGTAAAGTCCCAGGTCGACGGGGTTCACCGCGTGCTCGGCCACGTCGCGGTGGGCGGCGAGGACGTGACTTCGCCGTCCACGAGGTGTCTGCCCGACCAGCCGCTCCAGCGCCTCCAGCAAGGCGGTCAGCCGAGCCGAGCCGAAGTCGAAGGCGCGGCCGTGTCCGTGCTGACCGGCGTGGACCGCGGTGGCCGGGGAGAGCCGGGCGGTCGCCCCGGCCGTGCTCGGGCGTGACCAGGAGTCCACCGTGGCCACGACTCCGGTCTCCGGGTCGACGTAGCGCTGTTCGAGCTCTGTGCGCCGCGTGACGAGGTCGCGGGTGCGCAGTTGCCCGGGATGCGCTTTGCGGGCCGGGGTGAGCGTGATGGTGGCTCTCTCGGGGGTGTCCCGGGGGAGCTCGGCGCAGTCCGGGCAGTCCGGGCTGGCCACGAGGGGGTGTCGGCCGGTCGTGCCCTCCGCCGGTTCGAGCTCCAGCAGGGCGTCACGGGTGCGAGCCGTTCGCGGATCACGCAGCAGGCGGAGGGCTTCGTCGGCGGCCAACGCGCTCACCACGGCGCCCAGCAGCGGATTCGGCGGCGAGGAGACGTCGAACAAGTGGTCGTCACCGTAGTGCTCGTGCAACGCCTGTCGCCCGGGACCTTCGGGAAGGTTGCCGTGTCTGCGGTACTCGGCGCAGGTGGGGCATCCCGGGTGGCCGGGCACGGCGGCAGGACCGAGCGTCACCCTTCCGCCGTCGACGCGAACCGGCAACCAGGGCACGTTCCGCCGAATCGCCCAGGAACGGATTCCCCGCTGGTGTTCGGGCCCTGCCTTCGAGGTCGTCACCAGGGCCCGGCACTCGTCGGGCAGGTGTTCGGGATCGGTGGCGGTGACCCAGTCGATGCCGTGGGTCGGAGCGGCGGCCATCGCCGTCGCCGGCCATCCCGTTCCGAGCAGGCCGACGGGATGGACCGCTGCTCCGGACTCCGGCGAACCCCCCGGCTCGGGGGACGGAGCAGCAGCTCACTCATCGAGGATCACCACCTGGACCAGGTAGGGCAGTATCCGGGCGGCTTCGGGGTCGTGGTCCAGGGCGATCACGACGGGGGTGAAGCCGAGGGCACGCAGCGCTCGCGCGGAGGGTGGAGTACCGGTCGACTTCGGCCGGGACGCTTCCGGGGACGTCTCCTGCTCGGCGGGAATCCCCGGAACGGTGTGCGGGGCGCAGTCGGGCCGGTCCTCCGTGCGGGCCTGCCAGGCCAGCAGCCCGCGATCCAACGCCTCTCCCAGGGCGGCGGTCAGGGTCGAACCGACCGCCAGCACGGTGTCCGCGCCGACTCGGAGAGCGCACGCCGGTATGGACAGCAGGCCGGTCAGATCGTGCGCCACCGCGGGCTCGCCGACCTCACCCAGCAACCGGCGCAGATGGTCGGCCCGCTCGTTCAGCGGGAAACCGGGCACGTCCAGCCGAGGCAGCGGCCCCTCGAAATCGGCCAGCCGCTGTTCCAGCAGTACCGCGCAGTGCTGCCGTGTTCCCTCCGACAACGCCTCCTGCCAGCTCGGACCGGCCGCCGCACCGGTCGGTGGGCGGTAGGCGCTCCCCTCCGCGACCAGTGCCGGAAAGGCCAGTTCGGCCGGTATCGGGCGCGGGGCACCGGAAATCGGGTCCCACCCCCACTCGGCGGTTCCGTTCCGGTCCGGGAGCAACCGCCGATGGTCGACCGCCAGGCTCGCGTAACCGGCCAGGGCGGCCAACAGCACTTCCGTGCGAGCTTCGTCCCGGTCGAGCCCGTGCCCGACCACGGTGGGAACCGGGGCCCAGGCGGGCAGCAGGCCGAACGGATCGGACAGCCCTGCCTCGCACACCCACTGGGGAAACTGGGGCCAGTCCCGCTCGTCGAGGAATTCGAGCAGTCCGGTTCGCGAGTCCACGGCGTCGGCCGCCTGCTTCAGCAGTTCTCCCGTGTCGACCGGCTGCCCCGCTTCCAGTGCCTCGAAGGTTGCTCGAGCTTCGTCCTCGCTGCGCGGCCGGACCGGGCGTTGCGCGGGGTGCGGGAGGAAACCGTGCCACTCGGAGTCCAGAGTGTGCAGATCGAGTCGAGCCAGGGCCGGGGTGTCCGGCGTTTCCGGCCAGGGCCGGGGTGTCCGGCGTTTCCGGTGGCCGGGGCAGCTCGTCCATCCCGGTGCTGTGCCGGAACTGGGCGAGTGCCAGGCGGTGTCCGAGCACGGCGGGCAGTGGTCCGTTCAGCGGTGGTCTCTCGTTCCCCGACGTGGTCGCGGACGGTCCTCGCAGTCGATGCCAGGCCGATGCGGTCCCCGACAGGCCCATCGGAGCGAACCACGCCTCCTGCTCCAGGACCAGCACTTGACCGAGTGCGGCCTCGTTGCGCACGCAGTGCCGGCTCACCTCGAACAGCTGGTCCTCCTCGCCTTCCCGGCACACGTGGAGCACCACGTCCGCGTCGGCGATCGCTTCGTCGAGTGCCGCGGTGTCGACCGTGATCCGTTGCTGCTCGTCACGGCGGCTCCCTTCGGCGGCATCCCGCAGTTCCTCCTCCTGCCGAAGGTCGGTCGGCAGCACCGTTACCCGCTGCCAACCGGTGCCGACACCGGCGCGCAGCACCGAGGTCAGCACCGGACCGCCCCCCAGCAGCAGCACCCGTGCTCGGCGGTGGCGGTGGAACCGCCACTCGGCCGAACCCAGCGCGCAACGAACGAAGGCGATCTCGTCGGCGTAGCGGCGCTGCTCGGCTTCGGCGAGAGCGTGGGCTCGATCCGCCCGGGTGTCGGTGACCAGGTCGTACCGGTGCAGCAGATCGACCAGTTCTTCCACTGTCGTGCGCTTGTCCGGCGGCAGCGCGGCGGTCAGCTCGGCGAGCTGGTGGTCGCCGGTCAGGTAGGGGAGCAGTCGTTCCAGCCAGGTGTGGGCCTGCGGACCGGGAATGGCGCACGAGCCGCGGTCGCTGTGCAGGTAGACACCCTGTGAATAGGACACGTAGCGGACGTCGTCCCGCAGCCGCGGACGCATTCCAGGGGGATCCCCTCGGTCGTTTCCGGTGAATTCAGGTGAACGCGTCGTTTCGGCAGGCACACCGCCGAAACGACGCGTTCACCCTTCGAGACAGGCTCGGTCAGGGAGCGGGGACGCTCGGGGCGTCCTGTGCTCGCGTTGTCTCACGTACCGCGGGGCGGGTCCCCGTCTCCCCGAACGACGCCGCGGCGACCGCGGAGACCAGGGCCGTCCCGGCGAGGTAGTAGGCCGGGGACATGGTGCTTCCGGTCGCCCGGATCAGGGAGGTGAGGATGAGCGGGGTGAAGCCCCCGAAGATCGAGACCGCGACACTGTAGGCCACCGACATGCCGCTGTAGCGGACTCGGACGGGAAACACCTCGGCCATGGCGGTCGCGAGGCTTCCCGTCATGGGCGAGGCCGCCAGTGCCAGCAGGACGTAGGCGGCGGTGGTGGTGAGGAAGGTTCCCTGGAGCAGCAGCAGGTAGATCGGTACCGCACAGAGCACCAGGGCGACCGGGGAGGCGACGAGGAACGGCTTCCGCCGCCCGATCCGGTCGGCCAGCAGCGCCCAGGCGGGGGTCAGTGCCACCTGGACGGCGATACCGAGCAGCATGGCGGTGAACATCCGCGACTGCGGCATCCCGAGCTCCTGGACGAGGAAGGCCGGCCAGAACGCCTGGATCATGTAGAAGCAGGTCGTGCCCGTGATGAGCAGCCCGATGACCCGGAGCATGTCGGCCCAGTGCTCGCGCATCACGTGCAGCAGGGGGGCCTCGTGCTCGGAATTCTGCTGTGCGGCCTGTTTGAACTGCGGTGTCTCGTCGAGCCGCAGTCGCAGGTACAGCCCGATCACTCCCAACGGCAGCGTGAGCAGGAACGGCAGCCGCCACCCCCACGCGTTGAGCGCCTCCGCCGAGAGCACGGTACTCAGCACGGTTCCGATCACGGCGGCGACGAGTCCGGCCAGGAACTGCGTGGACATCTGCCAACTGCCGTAGAAGGTGCGCCTGTTCTCCGGTGCGTACTCGACCAGGAACGCGGTCGCTCCCCCGAACTCGCCACCCGCGGAGAAGCCCTGCGTCACGCGAGCGATCACGAGCAGTACCGGTGCTGCCAGCCCGATCGAGTCGTGGGACGGCAGCGCCCCGATGACGAAGGTCGCACCGGACATGCCCAGGATCGCCACGGAGAGCGTGGTGCGGCGCCCCAGCCGGTCGCCGAAGTGGCCGAAGACCAGTGACCCCAGCGGGCGGGCCACGAACGGCACGCTGAAGGCCGCGAACGTGGCCAGCAGCGAGGGAGTGCCCTGTCCGGTGGGGAAGAAGTTCATCGCGATGGTGGCGGCGAAGAAGCCGTAGAGGGTGAACTCGAACCATTCGATGAAGTTGCCGATCGCGGCGGCGACGACCGCCTTGCGGCGAACCGCAGCCGGGACGGTCGCGTTCGTTGCTGTGCTCATGGAGGGGTCCTTGTTCGTGACCGAGGCCGGAGCAGGGGTGTTCAGCCTGCGTTGACTCCCGCGCGGGTACGGCCGAGAGCGAGTTCGGCGTAGAGGGTCGCGCCGTCGGTCAGCACCGCGTCGTCGTACCGCGCCTTCGGCGAGTGGTTGTACGGTGCTCGCGTGGGGTCGATGCCGTCGGGTACGGCACCCAGGCCGACGAAGCCGCCGGGCACGGCATTGAGCACGCGGGAGAAGTCCTCCGAGCCGGTCAGCGGGTTGGTCAGGGTCTCGTGACGGTCGGGACCGAAGGTCTCGGTGATCGTCTCTGCCGCGAAGGCGGTCTCGTCCACGTCGCCGACGGTGGGGGGATAACCGGGAACGTAATCGACCTCGATCTCGACTCCGTGGGCTGCGGCGATGCCCTTCAACACCGCGGGCGTGCTTTCCCGCACGCGTTCGCGGGCCGTCTCCGAGAACGTGCGCACGGTGGCAGCGAAGGTCGCGGTCTCCGGGATGACGTTGGCGGCCGCTCCCGCGTGCAGGGACCCGACGGAGATCACGACGGGGTCGAAGGCGTCGAACCGCCGCGTGATCATGGTCTGGAGCGAGGTGACCATCTCGCTGATCGCGGTGACCGGGTCCCGCGCGTGCTGGGGAGCCGAACCGTGCCCTCCGGAACCGTGCACGGTGACGTGGATCTCGTCGGAGGCCGCCAGCATCGTGCCCGGCCGGGTGACGAAACGACCCCGCGGAATCTGCGAGGAGAACACGTGCATCCCGTAGGCGGCGTCGACGCTCTTGCTGCCCGCCGCGTCGAGGACTCCCTCGTCGAGCATCACCTGAGCGCCGTCCCAGCCCTCTTCGCCGGGCTGGAACATCAGCACGACGTCGCCGTTCAGCCGGTCACGGTGTTGGCCGAGCAGCCGTGCGGCGCCGACCAGCATCGCGGTGTGCAGGTCGTGCCCGCAGGCGTGCATGGTGCCGTCGGTGCGCGAGGAGAACTCCACCCCGGTTTTCTCCTGGACCGGAAGGGCGTCCATGTCACCGCGCAGGAGCACGGTCGGACCGTCGCCGTCACCGCGCAGCACCCCGGTCACCGAGGTCGTGCGTGAACCGGTCGTGAGCTCCAGCGGCAGTCCGTCGAGGGCCTCGACGACCTTCTCCTGAGTCCGGGGCAGTTCGAGCCCGATCTCGGGATCGGTGTGCAGGGCGTGGCGCAGCGCCACCAGGTCACCGTGGATCTCCCGTGCGTCCTCGTGAACGGACACCGGACACCTCCGCGTGATTCGGGTCGTGGACGATGGTTGTCCGGCAGTGTGCGAGCGTGATCCCGGTTCGGGTTCAGAAGGCAGGATTCGTGCACATTCGAGGAGATGATCCGTGAATTCGATCCTGGACGAGCAGGATCTCACGCTTCTTCACGCGTTGCAGATCGCACCACGGGTCAGCTGGGCGGAGGCGGCCCGCGTGCTGGGAACGACCGCGGCCACCCTGGCCTCCAGGTGGGAGCGGATGCGTTCGTCGGGGATGGCGTGGGTGACGGTGCACCCGGTCCGGCAGCTCGAGAACGTCGCGGTCGCCCTGGTCGACGTCGACGTCGACCCGGCGAGGAAGCCCGCGGTGGTCGAGGCGCTGTGCCGGGATCCGCGTGCGGCGACGGTCGAGGAGTCCGCCAGCGGGCGCGACCTGATGGTGACGGCGATCGTCGCCGACTCCGATTCGATGTCCCGGTTCGTGCTCGACGACCTGCCCGGAACGGCCGGGGTGCGGCGCGTCGAGACGTACTCGGTCACCGAACTGCACTGGGAAGGCAGTCGCTGGCGACTCGACGCGCTCGATCGGGACCAGCAAGCGGCACTGCACGCCGCGTCCCGACCGCACGGCGGTTCCAAGCTCTCGACGATTCCCGCCGACTACTGGTCCCTCGTCGAGGCTCTCACCTACGACGGTCGGCGCAGCGCCGCCGACATGGCACGGCTGACCGGACGCACTCCCTCCACCGTGCGACGTCAGGTCACCCGGTTGCTGGCCTCGAACCTGCTGTCGTTCCGGTGCGAGGTGGCCCAGCTGCGGACCCGGTGGCCGCTCGCGTGCACGTGGTTCGCGCGCGTACCGGCCCCGGAGCTCGAACGGACGGTGCAGTCGCTGTCCACACTGCCGGAACTGCGGTTGTGCGCCTCGACGGTGGGCAGGAGCAACCTCGTCTTCATGGTCTGGGCGCAGTCACCGGGCGAGCTGATGCGCCTGGAACGCAGGCTCAACGAGAAACTGCCGTGGCTGGAGCTGACGGAGAGCGCGCTGTTGCTGCGAGTGCCCAAGCGAATGGGCTGGGTCCTCGACGCCGACGGCCGCAGTACCGGCGATGTCGTTCCCAGTCCCGCACACGCGCGGAGATCGCTTCGCTGACCGTTCGGCGTTCTCCGCGTGCGCGAATTCCGCTTCGTGGCCGGAGCGTTGGCCGGGATCCTGGACCGTGCCTCGACCTCGGCAAGCCATCCGGTCTTCGGGACGCTCAGGACGAGCTGATCATCTCTTGTCGCAGCATGGACAAGCGGAGATCGCGCGCCTTTCGCATGTGGTCCCGGGTGATTCGCCCGGCCTCTTCGGAATCACCTTCCCCGATCGCCTCGACCAGGCGTCCGTGCTCGTCCAGCGACTCCTCCCAGCGGCCGGGGGCCGACAGCGTCGAACGGGGAGTGCGGACGAGGTGGATGGTGAGGCGGTGCAGCAGGTCCACGAGCACGGGATTGTTGGTCGCCTGCCACATCGCTTCGTGGAACTCGATGTTGGTGTGGGCTCGGGTGGCGTCGTCCGGACCGGTGAGGCCCCGATCGCGGGCGAGCAGCCCCTCGAGGCGAGCCAGGTCGGACTTCCCGCAGGTGCGGGCCGCCTGTTCGGCGGCTTCGGCTTCGAGCAGGATGCGGGCGTCGTAGACCTGCACGACCTCCTCGGGGTCCGGTGCCCGGACGTGGAGGCCGCGGTCCCGGGACTCCAGGAGGCGATCGTGCTGCAACCGGCGGAGCACCTCACGGACGGGGGTGCGGGAGACCCCGAAGCGTTCGGCCACTGCGACCTCGCGCACCGGGGTTCCGGCAGGAAGCCTGCCGCTGGTGATGTCGGTACGCAGTTGGTCGTACATGGTCTCGTTGTCGACCCGTCGTGCCCTCATCGTCCCCCGTCGCTTTCGCTCCCGTTCACGCCAAGCTGCCCGCACGCCGGCCGAAGACGGTTCCGGAGGTCAGCCCCGATCCCCCAGGATAGTTTCCGCTGAACAAGCCCCCCAGCATCTCCCCGCAGACGAACAGTCCCGGGATCGGCTCCCCGGACTCGTCGAGGACTCGGCCGTGCGGGTCTCCGCGTAGCCCGCCGAAGGAGAAGGTGATTCCGCAGGTGACGGGGAAGGCGTAGTAGGGGCCGGTTTCGAGGGGCATCGCCCAGTTGCTCTTGGGAGGTGTGACGCCCCGCGCCGCCCTGCCGTCCTTGACCGCCGGGTCGTAGTCGACGTCGCGATCGATGTCGGCGTTGAACTCGGTGACCGTGGTGACGAAGTTGTCGAGGGCGATGCCGGCTTTCCCGGCGAGTTCCTCGAGGCTGTCGGCGACGAGCACGGAGGCTCCCGGACTGTCGTACTCCTCGGCCCTGAGCTGCGGTCGCAGCGTCGCGTCGAAGACCTGGTAGGCCACCCCGTGAGGTTGGCGCAGGATGGCCGCGCCGTACTTGGCGTAGGTGTAGTTGCGAAAGTCCGCGCCCTCGTCGACGAACCGCAGTCCTTCGGCGTTCACCACGATCCCGAGCGGATAACTCTGCCTGGTCAGACGGTTGGTGAGGAGGCGGTCTCCGCTGTCGGCCGCGTTGGCGTCCCAGGCGACGCTGTGGCACGAGGACCAGTCGCCCCCGGCGGCGGCCCCGGCCTTGCTCGCCGCGGCGAGCATGTCACCGGTGTTGAGCGGGGTTCCCCGGACCTTGGCCCACTGCCACCCCTCGCCCAGGTGCTCGCGCCGTAGCTCGGGATCGGCTTCGAAACCACCAGCGGCCAGGATCACCGAGTCGGCCCGCACGCTTCCGCGGGTTCCGCTCTCGTCCCGCCAGGTCACGCCGACGACCCGCCCGTCCTCGACGAGGAGCTCCTCGCAGCGGTGGCCGTAACGGACTTCGATGCCCGCGGCTTTCGCCGCCGCCGTGTGCTGGGCGATCAGACCGTGACCGCCGTCGACCACTCCCACGGCGAGACCGCCCCAGAAGACGTGGCGCCCCGACCGGTCGGGATACGACTGGCGCTCGTACATCAGTCGGAACCGCAGGCCGAGATCGCGCAGCCAGCTCAGCGCCCACCTGCTTTCCTCCACCAGTGCCGTGACCAGTGCCGGTTCGGCACGTCCTCCGGTGACGCGCTCCATGTCGGAGCGAAAAGTCTCCACCGGGTAGGGATCCAGCACGGTCTCCCGGCGACGGTCGTCGTGCTCGACGAGGTCGCCGATGTCGTCCAGACCGCCGTGGGCGACGCGGAAGGCTCCGGCGGTGTAGTACGAGTTCCCACCGGCCTCGTCCGGACCGCCCTTCTCCAGCAACAGGACGTGACGCCCGCGCCGGGCCGCCGCCTGCGCCGCGCTGAATCCCGCGTTGCCGCCGCCGACAACCACGACATCGGTGTGCTCGGGACCGTCACTCATCGCCGACCTTTCGCCAAGTATTGAACACAGTTGTATACAAAGGTATACCTAGAGAACACTGCTCCGGCAACGCAGCCTCCGGCGAACCGAGGTGAGATCATGGATCAGCGCCGATCCGGACCGGTGCGACGTGCTCGATCACGGCGCGTGGCTCCGGTGGTGACGGCCGCCGTCGCCACCGTCGCGCTGCTCGTCACGCAGGGACTGGGACAACGTCCGGAAGGATTGCACGCTCTCGAAGGGCGGCAACTGCGGCTGATGGCTCCCGCCGCACCCGGAGGCGGATGGGATCAGACGAGCCGGGAAATCCAGACCGCCCTGCGGGACCGGATCGGCCGCGTCGAGGTCTACAACGTCGATGGCGCGGGCGGGACCGTCGGGCTCAGCCAGTACGCGCAGCTGCCCGCCGATCCGACCGAGCTCATGGTCACCGGGTTGATCATGGTCGGTGCGATCCAGACGAACCATTCGCCGGTGACCCTGGCCGAAACGACTCCGTTGGCCCGGCTCACCACGGACTACGAGGTCGTCGTCGTGCCCGCCGACTCACCGCTGCGCGGCATCGACGACCTGGTCACGGCCATGCGCACGGACCTGCGCTCGGTATCGATCGCGGGAGGTTCCGCGGGCGGTGTCGAGCAGATCCTGGCGGGCCTGATCGCCGACGAGATAGGCAAGAACCCCTCGAAGGTCAACTACATCGCGCATTCCGGAGGCGGTGAGATGCTCACGACGCTGCTGTCCGGACGGTCGGACGCGGCGATCTCCGGACTCTCGGAGATCCTGCCGCAGATCGAGGCGGGGCGGGTCAGGCCGCTGGCCGTCTCCAGTGCCGAGCGGCTGCCCACGCTCCCCGACGTTCCGACCCTGCGGGAGCGAGGAGTCGACGTCGAACTGTCGAACTGGCGGGGAATCGTGGCTCCGGCCGGTATCAGCGCGGAGGAGGAGCGGGTCCTCGAGGACATGCTGATGCGGATGGCGCGGTCGCCGCGATGGCAGGAGACGCTCCGGCGGCGCGGTTGGGGGGACGCGGCCCTGGCCGGCCCGGAATTCGAACGATTCCTGGCCTCGGAGCAGCGGCGAATCGGCAGGGTTCTCGAGAAGCTCGATCTGAGGTGAGCGACGTATGGCCATTCCCGAAACCGGTGACGCCCGGGAGTCGATCGACGATCACGAGTCCGGGGACGATGTCGGAACGGGTGACGGACCTGCCGGCGACGACGGACGCACCGTCGGCGCCGCGGCGGTGCTGGGACTGTTCCTGTTGGCGCTGGCGGCGGTCACGCTGTTCGACGCGGCCTCGCTGAGCCGTGCCGGAGCGGGTCCGCTCGGTCCCGCCGT
This sequence comes from Halosaccharopolyspora lacisalsi, assembly GCF_014137975.1. Lineage (GTDB taxonomy): Bacteria > Actinomycetota > Actinomycetes > Mycobacteriales > Pseudonocardiaceae > Halosaccharopolyspora > Halosaccharopolyspora lacisalsi. The sequence goes on from NZ_JACGWZ010000005.1 coordinate 370,804, forward strand.
GTTTCCCGGCCTGATCGGGACGTTGCTCGCCGTCGCCGGTGTCACCATGCTCGTGCGGTCCCTGCGGCAGTGGCCGTCCGCGCCAGGACCGGCCGGGGTGCCCGCTGGCAGGCTGCTCCGGCTGGCTGCCCTGGTGGTGTTGTTGGTGATATTCGCCGTGGTGCTGCCGATCGTGGGCTACGTCGCGTCCTCGACTGCGTTGTTCGCCGGTGCCGCGTTTCTGCTCGGTTCCCCGCACCCGTGGCGCGGTATCGCCTACGGCTGGACGTTGGCAGCGGTGGTGTTCGTCGTCTTCGACCGGGTGATCGGCCTTTCGTTGCCCGCCGGACCGTGGGGATTCTGAGATGGACCAGCTCGAGGCACTGTTACGGGGATTCGACGCCGCGCTGAGCGCGGGAAACCTGCTCTGGGCGCTGCTCGGGGTCACCATCGGGACCGCGGTCGGCGTCCTGCCCGGGATCGGTCCGGCCCTCACGGTGGCGCTGCTGCTGCCGATCACCTTCCGGCTGGAACCCACCAGTTCACTGATCATGTTCGCCGGCATCTACTACGGCGGGATGTACGGCGGGTCGACGACCTCGATCCTGCTGAACACCCCCGGTGAGAGCGCCGCGATGGTTTCGGCGCTGGAGGGCAACAAGATGTCGCGGGCCGGACGTGGGGCCGCGGCACTGGCCACCGCTGCCCTCGGCAGCTTCGTCGCCGGCACCCTCGGGACTCTCGGGGTGACCCTGCTGGCCCCGGTCGTGGCCGAGTTCGCGATCGGATTCGGGCCGTCGGAGTACGTGGCGCTGATGGCCCTGGCGTTCGTCAGCGTCAGCACGCTGCTGGGCAGCAGCAGACTCAAGGGGATGGCGAGTCTGCTGGTCGGGCTGACCGTCGGACTGGTCGGCATCGACGCTCAAACCGGCCAGGCTCGGTTGTCCTTCGGGATTCCGGCGCTGCTCGACGGAATCGACGTCGTCATCGTGGTGGTCGCCCTGTTCGCTCTCGGGGAGACGTTCGACCGGCTGCTCAAGGGCACCGGCGGGGAGACCGTCGAACCGGTCCGGGGACGGGCGGTGCTGTCCCGACAGGACTGGAGGCGCTCGTGGCCGGCCTGGTTGCGCGGAACCGTCCTGGGATTCCCGATCGGTGCCCTGCCGGCGGGAGGTGCCGAAGTCCCGACCTTCCTCAGCTACAGCACCGAGCGACGGCTGTCCCGGAAAGGGTCGCGGTTCGGCAGGGGAGCCATCGAGGGCGTGGCGGGGCCGGAAGCCGCGAACAACGCCGCTGCTGCCGGAGTTCTCGTGCCGCTGCTCACGATCGGACTTCCCACCTCGGCCACCGCCGCGGTGATCCTCACGGCGTTCCAGAGCTACGGGTTGCAGCCGGGGCCGCAGCTGTTCTCCGAGTCCGGTCCGCTGCTGTGGACCCTGATCGCGAGCCTCTACATCGGTAACCTGATGCTGCTGGTGCTCAACCTGCCCCTGGTCAAGCTCTGGGCGAGACTGCTCACCATACCCGCGTACGCGATCTACGCCGCGGTGCTCGTCTTCGCCACTCTGGGCACTTTCGCCTCCGGAGGGACGACCGTGGACCTGGTGGTGCTGTATGCGCTCGGTGCGGTCGCGTTGCTGATGCGGACGGCGAACGTGCCGGTGGCTCCCGCCGTCGTCGGTCTGATCCTGGGGCCGCTCGCCGAGCAGCAGTTGCGCCGCGCCCTCGCGCTTTCGCAGGGCGACCCGACGGTTCTGGTCTCCGGGCCGCTGACCATCGCGTTGTGGGGGGTCGTCGCCCTGTTCGTGGTGGCACCCGGCGTGCTCAAGTTCGTTCGCCTCCGAAAGACGTGCTGACGGAGAGGCGATCAATCGTGATCACCTCCCCGCAGCGCTCATTCGTCGTCCGGTTTGGCGTGGTCGGGCACGCCGGGATGTGGATCGCGGGAGAGGTCGATGAGCGGATCGACCTCCGCTCCCTCCGGGGCGGCGTGGTCGGGCACGCCGGGGTTCGGGTCGCGGGAGGGGTCGACGACCGGCCGCTCGTCTTCGGTGCTCACACTGCTCTCCTGGGTGTGGCCGGTGCACTCGCTGCACCGGCGGTGTCCTTCGCGCGATTCAGGATGCACGACCGATCCCCTCGCGGTGATGTCGGGTGATCCGGTCGTTACTCCGTGACGTCTCCGCCCCGTGCGGACTCAGGCCGCAGACCAACCGCCGTCGGCGGGGAGGACGGCGCCGTTGACGAACGAGGACTGCTCGGACGCCAGGAACAGTGCCACGTCGGCGATGGCCTGCGGCTCGGCCATCTGCTCCCCGAGGGCCAGCACCGGTGCCAGCCGTTCGATCCCGGCGGTGTCGAAGGACGCCTTGCCCTCGCCTCCGCTGACGTTGGTGCTCACCGGACCGGGGCAGATGGCATTGCACCGGATGCCGTCACGGGCGTGCGTCCAGGCGAGGTTGCGGGTCAGACCGATCACGCCGTGCTTGGAGGCCGTGTAGGCGGTCCCGGCGGCGCCGCCTCGGAGACCGGCTTCGGAGGCGGTGTTGACGACGCGCCCGTGGCCGTTGGCCAGCATGTGGGGGAGCACGGCGCGGGTGAGCAGGAACGGGCCGGTGAGGTTGAGTCGCAGGACCCGGTCCCACAGCTCCGTCGGAATGTTCTCGGGCAGCGCCATGGTGTCCATGATTCCGGCGTTGTTGCAGAGAACGTCGATGCGCCCGTGGGCGTCGACGACCTCCCGCACGAGGTTCTCGACGGCCGCCTCGTCGCCGACGTCGGCTTCGACGGCCGTGGCACGGCCGCCGTCCCGCTCGATGTCCAGAGTGGTGCTGCGGGCGCTGTCGGCGGCGATGTCGGCTGCGACGACGGTGGCTCCGGCCGCGGCGAACGTGGTGGCCATCGCCCGGCCGATGCCCGAGCCCGCTCCGGTGATGATGGCCACCCGGCCGTCGAGGACGGTGGATGTGCTCATTTCGCGCTCCTCGGGTCGAACTCGTCGAACACGTTTGGTTGTTTAAAACAACCATGCACGATGCGTCGCGCGAGCTGGCACCGGGGTTTGTCGGGAGTGTGCGGAATTACGGATTCACGGGTGGTGTCGTACCCGATCCGGAGGACCATCCGTCGGTGGAGCCCTCAGTGGCTCCGTCCGCTGGTCACGTAGGTTCCCCGGCCCTTCACGATTGTTACGAGCCCTTGCTCTTCCAAATGTCGGACCGCTCGTATGGCGGTCAGTCTGGCGACCCCGTATATCTCGGCCAGGGCCTCGGCGGCGGGCAGTTTCGAGCCTGCGGACAACTCCCCGCGCTCGACATCGGCCCGAATGTCGTCGGCCACCTGCACGTGGACGTAGGCCGCTCCTTCGTGCTCGATCCGATCGACTCGTGACTCCCAGCTCATGACCGGACGGTAGGCCGCTATACGAGTGGATACCGGACAGGATACTTCTGTAGCGGTATACAACCTCTACGCTTGGGCCAGGAAGTGAACCGTGACTCAGGGAGTATGAGAGGGAAGCGGTCAGGACGCCGGACGAGGGTCAGTGCCACTACTGGCTTCCCGTGTTCGGGGAGGGCATGGGTAATCACGGCACCCGGCACGCCTTCAAGGGTGGCCGGAGGTGGGACGGGCGTACGACGGGAGCGTCCGTCTGCGGGGCCGGCGACATTCCGTTGGCGGGGCCGAGCGAGGTCGACCGGCTCCGGGCACCGACGTGCCCGGACTGCCACGCGGTCCTGAAGGCAGAGCAAGCATGAGCGAGGTCGGCAGGCTTATGAGGCTCGCGATGGTCGCGCTCGGGAACGCTGTGGTGGACATCGAGAACGACAGCCTTCCCGAGTGGCAGCGTCACGAGCTGGCGAGCGCGCTCGACAACCTGTCGACATCTCTCCGGCAGCCGGAACGTCCTCCCACCGTCGTCGACGGCGCTGACTGAGGTTTTCCCGTCGCGCGGACGACCCCGCCGGGCGAGCGAAGAGGCCCACACCCCGAACCACCCCGAAACAACTCAAGGGTGTGGGCCGCCGGGGTGACGGTGCGGATTTCCTCGTTCACCGTCAGCACCCCACGCCGACCGTAGCGCTGTGACCACGGCTCGGCGACTCGACGGACGGCGTGCGCGTGAACCGGTGCTGACGGTGGTGTATGCGTTCGGTGCATGCTCCGTATGTGTTCGACGCACACACGGATCGCGTCGAGTTCGTACTGTCGTCGCGCAACGCCGGATCCGTTCAAGGTGGCGATACTCGATGACACGCACGGAGCCGAAGCATCCCGGAGGTTCACTGCTCCCGGTCATCCCCGGTACGAGGTGGACCGAACTGCGTAGCGCGGCCGTGGAGTGCGCTCGCCGGAGTTGGCCGGTGCTGCCGGGGACGTATCAGCTCGACGAGCGGGACGGGTGGTGGGGCAGACCCGGGGCCGCCGGCCTGCGGCCGGTGGCCCCTCCCATCGCTCCGGACCGGGCGCTGGACCGGTGGACGCGCCGCCCGTGCTCGGTGCTGCTGGCCTGCGGTCACTCGGTCGATGCCGTGGAGGTGACCGCCGAGCACGGCGGTCGTGCCCTGGAGCGGCTGTTCGGGGATCGGCTCGGGCCGGTGGCGGCGAGCCCGTCCGGGTGCTGGTTCTTCTTCGTGAGCAGCAACGGGCTGCCGATGCGCACGGAACTGTTCGAGCGCGCGCAGGTCCAGCATCACGCGCGGGGATGCTGGTTGCCGCTGCCTCCGTCGTCACGGGACGGGCTCGTGTACTCCTGGCGGGTGTCTCCGTCCAGTGCCGACTGGTCGCTTCCCTCCTCGGCGGAGGTGCAACAGGTCCTGGCGGAGACGTTGCCGCGCTGATCGAGGACTCCCGGCCGGAAGCCGTCACTCTCACCCCCGTCGGTTCCGGCCGGGCGCCCGGCCGATGCTTCCCCGGCGCCTGCGCATCGGCCGGGCATCTCCCCGCGGTCCGAAAACGAGCTGCGGACGTCGCGATGACCCCGGTAGCTTGTTCGGCATCGAGCGAGGGAGGGGATTCGGATGCTTGTCGAGTCGGGGCAGGTTGCCGTGGTCACCGGGGCGGCGCGAGGGATCGGCCGTGCCATCGCCACCGAGTTGGCGAGCCGTGGCGTGTCCGTGGTGATCGTGGACTTGCGTGCGGAGCCCCTGGGCGCGGTCGCCGAGGAGTTGGCCGCGGCCGGCGACGGTGCCGTCGTGCCCGCCACCGTCGACGTCGCCGACGCGGAGGCGATGACCGCGCTGGCGCAGCGCGTTCAGGAGCGGTTCGGCCGCATCGACCTGGTGATCAACAACGCGGGGATCGCGCCGAACGACGGCAAGCCGATGTGGGAGGCGGACCTGGCGCAGTGGCGGCGGGTCGTGGACGTGAACCTGTTCGGGATGTTGCACGGCATCCGCGCTTTCGTGCCGCATCTCGTCGCGGCGGGCCGAGGGCACGTCGTCAACATCGCCTCGCTCGCCGGGCTGAGCGGTACGCCGCTGAGCGCTTCCTACGGCACCTCCAAGCACGCCGCGGTGGCGCTCTCGGAGATGCTGCTGGCCGAGCTGGAGCTGATGGGGTTGCCGATCGGCGTCACCGTGGTGTGCCCGGGATTCGTGCGCACCCCCATGGTCGAGGAGAACCGGGACATGACCCGGGGGCCGGAGTGGGCCGACAGGCTCGGGGCCGACGCCACCGCACTGCTCGAGTCGATCGAGGAGACGATGAAGGACATGCTCGAGCCCGACGAGGCCGCTCGACGCGTCCTCGCCGCCGTCGAGGCCGGGGCGCTGCACACGTTGCCCACCGGTGACGTCGCCGACGGCGCTCGAACGAGGACTCGGCGCGTCCTCGACGCGATCGAAGCATCGGGGAGCGACTAGCCGGCTGCCGGCCGGGGCACGTCGGTGCCCCGGCCGGACAGCGGAGCGGGCGATCGCGGTTCGTGGGGGCCGGATCACCGGTCCTGTCACCGCTTGCGCGCGAGTGCGGCCGGAGCGGGGGCGAGTGGCAGGACGGGCAGCAGCGCCGCCTGGTAGGCGTGGTAAGCGTCGGGTTTGCCGGACCACACCGAGCTCGCGGGCTGTCCCCCGGGGGTGAGTTCGTGGTGCCAGCTGCCGTTGCCCGGGTCGACGTGGTGGGTGCGGGCGTAGTCCCAGAACGTGTCGTACCAGCGGGCGTAGCGGTCCTCGTTCGTGCGGTGGTACAGAGTGGACGCGGTCAGGATCGCTTCGGCGATGACCCAGTGCATGCGAGCCCGCACCTGGGGGCGGTCCTGCCAGTCGAGGGTGTAGACGAACCCGGGGTGCCCGTCGGCGTTCCAGCCGTGGTCGACGGCGGCGTCGAACAGGTGCCGGGCGTCGTCGAGCAGCCAGTCGGGGGCCCCGGTGCCGAGGGTGGCTTCCAGGTGGATCAGTAGCCGGGCCCATTCCAGCCCGTGTCCGGGGGTGCTGCCGTGGGGGCGGAACGGGTGCTGCGGCTGGTCGTGGTTGTAGTCGGGGAGGGGCTGCCAGTCCGGGGTGAAGTGCTCGGGCAGCCGCCAGTGGTGGGCGGCGGCGACGGTGTGGACGAGGTATTCGGCGATGCGGAGGGCGCGCCGGTGCCACGTGGGATCGCCGGTGACGTCACCGGCGGCGAGGAAGGCTTCGACGAGGTGCATGTTGCTGTTGGCGCCCCGGTAGGCCTCGGTGCTGGTCCATTCCCGGTCCCAGCTTTCCCGGGACAGGCCGGCCTGCTCGTCCCAGAAGTGGGTCTCGACGGTGTGCAGTGCCTCGGTCAGCAGCTCCTCGGCACCGGGCCGACCCATCGCCGTCGCACTGGCCGCGGCCAGGACCACGAAGGCGTGTTCGTAGGCGCCCTTGCTGGAGTCGTCGGTGCTGGAGTACCAGCCGCCGTGCTCGTCGTCGTGGAGCGGGCCGGTCAGGGCGGCGACGCCGTGATCGGCGAGTGCGGCCGTGTCCGCGTCGCCGAAGCCGTGGGCCAGGCTGAACACGTGGGTCATCCGGGCGTTGATCCACGTGGCGATCGGTCGGCGCTGCGCGAGCGCTCCCGTGGCGTCCAGCCACCCGAACCCGCCCTCCGGCAGGCGGGAAGCCGTGGCGAAATCGACCAGCCCCCGCCGCTCGGCAGCCAGCCGGTCGTGATGGGCGGTCGTGTTCCAGTCGGTCACAGCAACTCCTTCGAACGGTCGGTCATGGCCATGATGACCGTTGCCCCGGGAAGCCGGACCGCCCGTGTCGCGAAGGTGGTGTGGCGCCGCCCGGTCATCGTCGACGAGTTCGCCGCTCACGGCTCCGTTGGGCGGGAGTGATCGGATCGGACGTGCCACGTCCGCATGAAACGTTTTACTAGAGCGAAGGATAGGATGGGATGTAGTCGAGTCGAGGGAGGCGCGGTGCGAGCTGCGGGGGACGACCACAACACCGGAGAGGTCGGTATCAAGGATGTCGCCCATCGGGCCGGCGTGTCCATCGGTACCGTCTCCAACGCGCTGAACCGGCCCGACCGGGTGTCGGCCGACACCCGTGCCCGGGTGCGGGCGGTCATCGACGAGCTCGGCTACGTGCGCAGCGAGTCGGCGCGGCAGCTGCGCGCCGGGCACAGCCGGATCGTGGCGCTGTTGGTGCTGGACATCGGCAACCCCTTCTTCGCCGACGTGGCCAGGGGGGCCGAGCAGGCCGCTCGCGAGCAGGGGGTGGGCGTGATGATGTGCAACAGCGCCCAGGACGTCGAGGCCGAGTCCCTGTACCTGTCGATGTTCGCCGAGCAGCGGGTGCGCGGGGTGCTGGTGACCCCGGCCGACACGACCGGGGGGAGCCTGGCGTCGTTCCGGCGCCACGGGATTCCCTACGTGTTCGTCGACCGGGTGGTCGACAGCCACGACTCCTGCTCGGTCTCGGTCGACGACGTCACCGGCGGCCGGTTGGCCGTGCGCCACCTCCTCGAGGGCGGGCACGCCCACGTCGCCTACGTCAGTGGGCCGGCGAACCTGGCTCAGTGCGAGGATCGGCGAGTCGGCGCGCGGATGGCGACCGAGGAGGCCGGTCTGGACGCGGAAGCGCTGACCGTGCTGGAGACCGACAGGCTCGACGTGGCCTCCGGGCGGGACGCCGGGGCCCGGCTGCTGGGGCTGCGGCCGCGCCCGACCGCGGTGTTCTGCGCCAACGATCTGCTGGCGCTCGGGCTCCTGCAGGCCGTGTTCGACGCGGGGATGCGCGTACCGGAGGATCTGGCCATCGTCGGTTACGACGACATCGAGTTCGCCGAGGCCGCCGCGGTTCCCCTGACCTCGGTGCGCCAACCGGCGGTCCGGATCGGCACGACGGCGGCCGAGATGCTGCTGAGCGAGACCGAGGGCGAGCCCGACCACGCGCACGAGAGCATCGTCTACCAGCCGGAACTCATCGTGCGGCGCTCCACGCTGCCCCGGCGCTCCTGACGCGGGGAACCGCGTTCGCCGCGCCGGGGCGCTCCCGGTGTTGACCGGGTCGCGGTCGATGTTTACGGTACCTCTCTATAAAACGTTTCACTGAGGCGAGTACTGCGCCTCCGCCGCTCCCAGCCCGGTTGGTCGCGTCCGGACTTCGACGACTCCCCCTGGGCGCCGGTACGCGTCGCCGACGGTGCCCAGGTGGTCCTCACTCCACGACAGTCTCGGCTTCCTCACCTCCTGGCTGCGGGACCCGGCGGCGGAACAGCATCGCGCCCGGGGAGTCCCACGACGTGGTTCCCCGGCCGGACCGGAGGATGGCGTCATGGCGGATGACTCCACGAGGATCGAACTCAGCCGGCACGAACTCCGGGAGGTCGCCTGCTACGCGGTGGCGTGCGCGCGGCCCGCATTGGCGGTCTTCGAGCGTGAACGCCCCGACGATCGGCGCCCACGAGCTGCGGTCGACGCTGCGCAGGCGTTCGCGGACGGAGGCGAGCGGACCAAGGCGCTACGTGACGGCGCATGGTCGGCGCACCGGGCGGCTCAGGAGACCCGCGATGCGGGACAGGCTGCGGCGAGCGACGCCGCGCGCGCTGCCGGTCACGCGGCCGGTGCGGCGTTCCTCCATCCCCTGGCGAAAGCCACCCAGGTCAAGCACATCCTCGGATCGGCCGCTCATGCCGCACGCGCGCTCGAACTCTCCGCCGGAGACGTCCCCACCGTCGGAGCCGACCACATCGCGCGGTCGCGGATGCCTGCGCACTCCGTCGTGGTGGACGTCCTGAGGCGCTACCCTGCCGCCCCGCGTGGCGGTGGGCGGATCGGAGAACTGATCCGCCAGTTGGACGTGTCACTCCGGTGATTCCCGGTGCTGAACAGTGCCCCGACCGTGGCGATGCCGACCGCGTCGGCAACTTGGGTCGCCGTCAGCAGGCCACCGAAGCCGCACCCGCAGTGACGAAGCGCCTCCCGGCACGTGCGGCCGGGAGGCGGCTTACCGGAGACGTCACATCCCCCAGCCGAGGTAGTACCCGGTGTGCGGGGGTTGGTTGTAGGCGACGTTCTGCCAGGCCACGCCCATGCGGTAGACGTGGTCCTGCATCAGCGACGGCAGTCGGTGTTCGGTCGGGTGCGGGGTCGAGTAGAGCCGGAGCGAGGTGCTGTCCTCGGTCGGCCACAGGACCTCCTCGCGCCAGTCACCGAGGATGTCGGCCTGCAGGCTCGGATTGCCCTTGGTGCCGTTGATCGAGGTGGTGCCCGTGGCGGTCAGCAGGTTCTCCAGCGATTTCGTTCCGGGGTTCCAGTCGTCGATGCGCCCGGTACCGGTTCCGCTGCTCGCGTCGTAGTCGTGATCGAGCAGCTCGCGACCGAGGTCGCCGTCCCACCAGACGGCGAAGTTCGCCGGGGGAATGGTGGTGGAGATCTCCTTGCCCTGCGCGGAGCGCAGGTAGCCGGTGGGACTGTTCCACGCCCCACCGGTCGCCCACGCCTCGGCACCGGGGTGGTCGGGGTCGATGTCGGCGGTCAGGCCACGACCGGTGTCCTTACCGGTGCGTACTCCCCAGAGCGCCTCGCCGCTGTCGGCGTCGCGGAACTCCACGCCCAAGGCGGAATCGGTGTTCTCGTGCACGCCGAACACTTCCAGCCCGGGGCGCGCGGGGTCGAGGTCGCCGAGGTGCATGGCGTCGCCGTGACCGAGTCCGGTGGTGTACAGGCCGGTGCCGTCGTCGTCCAGGGCCATGCCACCGTAGACGATCTCGTCCCGTCCGTCGTCGTCCACGTCGGCGACGCTCAGGTTGTGGTTGCCCTGCCCGGCGTAGTCGCCGTTTCCGGGTGCTTCGCTGTCGAAGGTCCAGCGGTGCCGCAGCTCGCCGCCGCGCCAGTCGAAGGTGCTGACCATCGTCTTGGCGTAGTAACCACGGCCCATGACGATGCTCGGGTGCTCTCCGTCCAGGTAGGCCACCGCGGCGAGGAAGCGCTTGCCGCGATTGCCGTAGCAGTCGCCCCAGTCGCAGAGGTCGCCCCGGGCCGGGGCGAAGTCGGTGGTGGCCAGCGCCTTGCCGGTCCTGCCGTCGAAGACCGTGAGGTATTCCGGTCCGGTCAGCACGCGCCCCCGGTCGTTGCGGTGGTCGGCGTTCGGGTCGCCGATGACCCGTCCGGTGCCGTCCACGGTCCCGTCGGCGGTCTTGAACACCACCTCGGAAAGGCCGTCGCCGTCGAAGTCGTAGACGAGGAACTGGGTGTAGTGCGCTCCGGCCCGGACGTTGGGTCCCAGACCGATGCGCCAGAGCCGTGTCCCGTCGAGCTCGTAGGCGTCGAGGAACACTTCTCCGGTGTAGCCCTCCTGCGAGTTGTCGTGGGAGTTCGTCGGGTCCCACTTGAGGACGATCTCGTACTGGCCGTCCCCGTCGAGGTCACCGACGCTGGCGTCGTTGGCGCGGTAGGTGTGGTCCACTCCGTCGGGGGTGGTGCCTCCGGCCGGTTTGTCCAGCGGGATGTCCCGGTGCGGGGCCGACCACGTCCGCGTGGTCACCGTTTTCTCCGTCCGGCTCCCGGCGACGCGGAGCCGGTAGACCGAGTCGGGAGTTCCGCCGCGGTCGAGGAAGTTGGTGCTGTCCACGATGGGCTGCTCGTTGAGCTTGTGCCCGCCACGGTAGACGTCGAAGCCCACGTCGCGGGGCTCGTCGGCGAACAGGCGCCAGCTGACCAGGACTCCGCGCGCGGTGGAAACGGCGGTGAGACCACGGTCCATGGTGCTCGCCGCCTGCCCTGTCCGTCCCGCCGGCGCGGAGGAGTGGGCGGGTGGTTCTCCGGTACCGGCCTGGGCGGCCCCGGGGACGGTGAGCGCCAGCAGGCCGCCGAGGCCCGCGGCGAGGAGCTTCCGGCTTCTTCGCATGATCTTCCCTTCGGATCTCGTGGACGGTTGCCGAGGCGTGGCCGGTGGTTCAGTTCCGGAAAGCACGCCCCGGAGAACGGTCGAGAGCGGACAGGTCGACGGTCCCGGCCATGCCGGCGAGACCGGCGTCGTTGGGATGCACGTGATCGCCCGTGTCGAACCGGGGTGCGAGTCGGGTCGGGTGTTCGGGATCGCGTAGCGCGGCGTCGAAGTCCACGACAGCGTCGAAGGCACCGGAGTGGCGGATCCAGGAGTTGACCGCCTGCCGACGCTCCTCGCCTTCGGCGGTGTGTCGCGGGGCGCCCTCGAAGGGCGTGATCGTGCCGCCCACGACTCGGACCCCCGCCTGGTGAGCGCGGGTGATGAACTGCTCGTAGACGTCGATGAGTCGTTCCGGATCCACGGTGCCGTAGCTGTTGTGGATGTCGTTGATCCCCTCGAGCAGGACCACGGTGCGCACTCCGGTCTGGCCGAGGACGTCCCGCGCGAACCGTGTCAGGGCGGCCTCGCCACCGAGACCGGCGTCCGTCAGCAGCCGGTTCGCGCTGAGTCCGGCGTTGAGCACTCCGAGCTCGTGGGCATCGGGGCGTCGCACCAGGCGGTCGGCGACCACGTCCGGGTAGCGGTGGTCGGCGCCGAGTTCGGACTCGACGCCGTCGGTGATCGAGTCGCCGAAGAAGACCACCGAACCATCGGCCTCGGAGTGCACGTCGACGCCGTCGAGGAAGTAGCGCGAGGTTCCGATCGCCGAGTAGGCGCCTCCGGGATCGCCGGTCGCCCTGCCGGGGGCGGCGAAGGAGCGGGCCAGTCCCTCGTAGTGCACCGACGCTCTTCCGGTGGCCTTCGGCAGGTGGATGCTGATCACCAGGTCGCCGTCGTCGGGCACCGCCACGTCGACCGGATCGGAGACCCACTCGGCGCCCACGGGAATGGTCGTCGCGGGTTCCCCGTTGAAGGTGACCTCGGCCAGCTTCTCGGGATCGACCTTCGGAGTTCCGGTTTTCCCGGTGCGCACGGCCACCGTCGCCGCTCCCACGGTGAGGGGTTCGGTGCCGTGGACGTTGGTCAGACGTAGTCGGAGGCGGTCTCCGCCCACCGACAGGTGCACGACCTGCCGCAGCGTTCGGTTCCGGAAATCCCGCACGGCGGGACGGTCCGCGGCGGGTGGGGTGACGGCCGCGGCCCAGGAGCCCACCCAGTCCTTTCCGGCGTGGGGCGGATGCCCGGCGGCCGACGCGGACGGCAGCACCAGGAGGACGGGCACCGTCAGCACGATCAGCCAGTGCAGCACACCGGCACGAAACGTCGTCGTGCCCTGCGTGTTCGTGTTCAAGCGGGCCTCCTCGGTCGATATCGGATTCGACGTGCCGGACCGGCTATGTGTGGCCATCGAGGGAGGTCGGGAATCAACATATTGCCGATGATTGAATCGATTTTATAAGCTAGATTCTCGGTGGTGACTTGTCAAGGCCTGATGTCGCCGTTTTCGGGGAAGCATCCAATCGCTGCTGTTCGATGGCGCTAGGGCGTCCTGCTTTCGAGGGGTTTCTCGTTCCTTGCTCCGTTTGGAGGTATGCGGTTATTGACACTCATCCTGTAGGAGTGTTGAATCGTTTTATACCGTTGCAGGCGCGGTTTACCGTTTATTCGGCGCTGCCGCGCGTGCGCACCGGCGGTTTTTCCTCGAACGGCCGGTGCCGAATCGACGATCGGAGATTGCCGATGTCCTATCCGTTCAGTCGCCGTGGCTTCCTGGGAGGCGCCGGAGCCGCCGTCGCGGCCACCACCCTGGGCGGCCAGACCGCCGCTGCCGCCCCCCGCGACTCGTCGGGAGACGGTGTTCGCCTGCGGTGGCTCGACGGAGCACCACGAGCGTCGACCGGCACCAGCTGGGGCGTGCCGTGGCCGAAGGGGAGACTGCGCGCGGACACCACCTTCGCGCTGTCCGGTGACGACGGCTCGCCCGTGCCGGTTCAGTCCTGGCCACTGGCCTACTGGCCGGACGGCACGCTCAAGTGGAGCGGGCACGCCGTCGGATCCGCCGCCCGCGCCGAGAACTTCCGGCTCACCCCAGGAACATCGGCCGCTCCCGAGCGGCCGGTGACCGTCTCCCGACAGGACGGTGCGATCCGGCTCGCCAACGGCACGGTCGACCTCCGGCTGGAGAGCGGGGGACCGACGGCCATCCGGTCGATCAGCCGTGGTGGTCGGGTCACGAGCGAGGACGGTCGGCTGGTGCTGCTGATGCAGGACCAGCCGGACGGTGAGGACGCCACCCCGAGTCGTGGCGACTGGACCGGGGTCGTGGAGCAGGCGGAGATCGAGCAGAACGGACCCGTGCGCGCGGTGGTCAAGCTCTCCGGCCGCTACCGCCGGGACCACGGCAGCAAGCACGGCAACGGGGGACGCGCGATCCTGCCCTGGACGATGCGCGTGTACCTCGCCGCCGGTGACGAGTCGATGAGGCTGGTACACAGCTTCACCTGGGACGCGGACGTGAACAGCGAGTTCGTGCGCGGCATGGGGTTGCGGTTGTCGGTGCCGATGGAGGACGAGGCGCACGACCGCCACATTCGCTTCGGTACAGCGTCGGGAGGTGTCTGGAGCGAGCCGGTGCGCGTGCTCACCGGTCTGCGGCGGGATGCGGGAGCCGCCGTGCGGCAGGGCCAGTTCGCGGGTACCGCCACTCCCGCGCCCGCCGAGTGGCCGCAGGAGGTGCGCGAGGGCTATCAGAAGCTGGCGAAGTGGAACGACTTCACGCTGTTCCAGGAGTCGACCGAGCACTTCGCGGTCTGGAAGCGGACGTCGTCGGCGGCCGGCTGGCTCAAGCACGCCGGGCGTGGACGACGTGCTTCCGGCTTCGGCTACGTCGGCGGTGTCGGTGGTGGTCTCGGCGTCGGTATGCGCGACTTCTGGCAGCGCTTTCCGCGCTCGCTGGACGTGCGTGGTGCCGCGGGTGACAGGGCCTCCGTGACCCTCTGGTCGTACACCCCGCACGCGAACGCGATGGATCTGCGGCACTACGACACCGCCGCCCACGGTCTCGACCTCGCCTACGAGGACGTCCAGGAAGGATTCAGCACGCCCGAGGGCATCTCGCGCTCCACCGAGATGGAGTTGTGGGCCATGGACGCCACCCCGTCGCGGGACCGCGTGGTCGCCCTGTCCGAGACCCTGACGGCGCGGCCCCAGCTGGTCGCCCCGCCCGAGTGGTATCACGGCGCGGGAGTCTTCGGACGATGGAGTCTGCTCGACCGCAGCACCCCGGCCCGGGCCGCGCTGGAGGACTCCGTCGATCGCGACGTCGCCTTCTACGCGGGGCAGGTCGACCAGCGCGAGTGGTACGGGTTCTGGAACTACGGCGACGTCATGCACACCTACGACGCCACCCGCCACGAGTGGCGCTACGACGTCGGCGGCTACGCCTGGGACAACGGCGAGCTCGGCAGCGATGCCATGCTCTGGTACGCGTTCCTGCGCTCCGGGGACCCCACGGCCTTCCGGCTGGGACGAGCGATGACCCAGCACATCAGCGAGGTCGACACGTACCACTCGGGGCGATTCGCGGGGCTGGGAACGCGCCACAACGTCTCGCACTGGGGCGACGGGGCGAAAGAGGCGCGAGTGGGCGAGTCGTTCACCAAGCGCTTCTGCTACTACCTCACCGCCGACGAGCTGCTCGGCGACCTGATCCGCTCCTCGCTGCGGGTCGACGAGACGCTGCTGACCGTCGAGCCGTTGCGCAACGTGCTGCCACCGCAGCACGAGGCGCCGACCCGGCTGCGCATCGGCCCCGACTGGTACGCGCTGGTGAGCAACTGGATGACCGAGTGGGAACGGACCGGCGACACCCGCTGGCGCGACCGGATCACGACCGGCATGACCGACATCGCCGGTTTCCCCGCGGGACTGTTCACCGGAGAGGCGGGAGGCGCCGTCGGGTTCGACCCGGAAACCGCTCGTCTGGTCAACCTCGACAAGGGGGACTACCAGGGTGGCTACAATCTCTCCATGGCCTTCTGCGGTGAGCAGATCCTGTGGGAGGCGCTGGATCTCGTGGATGTTCCCGCCTTCCGCCGCTCCTACGTGGACTTCGCGCGCTACGTGCAGGCCCCGCCCGCGGAGAAGAAGGACCGGTACGGGTTCGACTTCGATCCCGCGGTGTTCGGCACGATCTACTCGCGCGTGACGGCGTGGGCCGGGCAACAGCTGAACGATCCGGCCATCCGCCGGCGCGGCTGGGACGAGTTCACTTCCGATCCCAACGGTCGCCCCTGGCCCGAGCCGGTGCGTGTCGAGGGCGACGCGGTCGCCTCTCCCGTGGACGAGATCTCGACCGAACACTCGAACAACCAGTCCGGCGACTTCGCCACCTGCGCGACCAACGACGCAGCACAACGCACCCTCGCCATCGTCTCGTTGCTGGCCGTGGCTCCCGACGAGGCTCCCTGAGACCGTCCCTTCGGGGGTGAACGCCTCGTTGTGGCGGTCACACCGCCACAACGAGGCGTTCACCACGGCGCGGGGGCCGCCTTCAGCCGAACGACCCGACAAGAGAACATCGGTCGGTCAGGCCCACACGCGGTTCAGGTAGCGCTCGACGGTGGTCGGGACGACGACGCCGGGGTCCGCGTTCCACACGTCCTCGTTGAAGATCTCCACCTCGATGTCGCCGTCGTAGCCCGCGTGCTCCACGGCGGCGCGCAGGGGCGGGAAGTCGATGTGACCGTCCCCCATCATCCCGCGGCCGAGCAGCACGTCGGCGGGAAGCGGGGTCAACCAGTCGCAGACCTGGAAGGAGGCGATGCGATCGGCGGCCCGGTCGATCTGGGTGAAAAGCTCCGGATCCCACCACACGTGGAAGGCGTCCACCACGACACCGACCTGCTCGCTCGGGAAGGCCCCGGCGATGTCCAGGGCCTGACCGAGCGTGGACACGACAGCCCGATCAGCGCAGTACATCGGGTGCAACGGTTCCAGGGCCAACCGCACGCCACGCTCGCCCGCGTACGGGGCCAGTTCCGCGAGCGCCTCGCCGACCCGGTGTCTTGCCTCGGGCAGATCGCGGGATCCGGCGGGCAGTCCGCCGACCACGAGCACCAGGCACGGTGCGCCCAGCTCGGCGGCTTCGTCCAGCGCCCGCCGATTGTCGTCCAGTACCGCCCGCGATTCCTCGCCCCGCGCCCCGGTGAAGAAACCGCCCCGGCACAGCGACGACACCCGCAGCCCCGCGTCGCGGACCAGTTTCGCGCTCCTCGTCACACCGGTCTCGTGGACCGGTTCGCGCCACAGCCCGATGGCGGGGATGTCGTTGTCGGAGCACTCCCGGACGGCTTGCGGCACGGAGCATCGGTCGATGGTCTTCTGATTCAGCGACAGCCGGTTCAGTCGCTGGTCCCGTGTGGTCATCGGTCGACTCCCGCCAGATCGAGCAGGCAACGCATCCGGGACACCGCGAGCTCGGGCTCGGCCAGCAGCCCGGCCGTGTCGGCCAGCCGGAACGCCTCGGCGAGGTGCACCACGCTGCGCCCGCTTTGCAGCCCGCCGACCATGGTGAATCCGGGCTGGTGCCCGTTCAGCCAGGCCAGCAGGGCGATTCCCGTCTTGTAGTAGTAGGTCGGAGCGGCGAACAGGTGCTTGGCCAGGGGCACCGTCGGTTCCAGGATCGCGTCGTAGGTCGCTTCGTCGCCCTTGTCGAGGGCGTGCAGCGCGGCGGACGCGGCCGGAGCGATCGCGGCGAACACGCCGAGCAGGGCGTCGCTGGAGGCTCCCGACTCGCCCTTGATCAGCCGGGGGTAGTCGAAGTCGTCACCGGTGTAGAGCCGGATCCCGGCGGGCAGTGCGGCGCGCAACCGGATCTCGTGCTCGGCGTCCAGCAGGGAGACCTTGATCCCGTCGATCTTGGATGCGTGCTCGTGCAGCAGTGTCAGCAGCGAATCGGTGGCCGTCGCGATGTCCTCCGATCCCCAGTACCCGCGCAGGGCCGGATCGAACATCGGGCCGAGCCAGTGCAGGATGACCGGGCCGTCGACCTGGGCGAGCAGCCGCCCGTAGACCTCGTGATAGTCCTCGGGGCCGCGGGCGAGCGCGGCGAGTTGCCGGCTGGCCATCAGGATCACCTGCGCTCCCGCGTCCTGGACGGCCTGCACCTGTTCCGCGTAGCCGGACACCACGCCGTCCAGACTCGTCACGTCGGCCGGCAGGTGGTCGGTGCCCGCCCCGGCGGCGATGCGGCCGCCGACGGCCGCGGCCTCGGCGGCGCTGCGCCGGACGAGTTCCTGCGTGGCCGCCCAGTCCAGGCCCATACCGCGCTGTGCGGTGTCCATGGCCTCGGCGACCCCGAGACCGTGGGACCACAGGTGTCGCCGGAAGGCCAGCGTCGTCGGCCAGTCCACCTGCGCCGGTGCTCCGGGCGCGTTGGCGCCGAGGGGGTCGGCGACGACGTGTGCCGCCGCGTAGGCGACGCGGGTCCGGGGCGGATCGACGGGGTGGGGCCATTCGACGGGGTCGCGCAGGTGGTGCGTCCTGGTCGATCCGTCGGCGTTGGGAAGCCGGATGGTGGGGTCCACGATCACCTCGGTGGAGTTGGAAACCGCTTTCCAGGGAGCGTAGAGGCGCATGGCTGTTCACCGCAAGGTGCTGTCGCGAGCATGGCGGAAAGAGCTTTCCCGGTCTTGGGAGTACCATCGGACGGCATCGAGCGAGGGGGTCGGCGAATGGCACGAGCGGGCGGCAAGGCGAACCTGAACGACGTGGCCAAGCAGGCCGGGGTGTCGCTGGCCACCGCGTCACGGGTGCTCAACGGCAGCGCCCGTACCGTCGGCGCGGAGTTGCAGGAACGGGTGCGGGAGGTGGCCGCCCGGCTGGACTACTCCCCGAGCGGACCCGCCCAGGCGATGGCGCGTGGTGCCACGAACGTGATCGGTCTGGTCGTGCCCGACATCGCCGATCCGTACTTCTCCACCACGGCGGCCGGCATCATGCACGAGGCCGAGCCGCACGGCATGATCATCACGCTGTCCAGTACGCAGCGCAGGTCCGAGCGAGAGGCCGAGTACATCGCTTCGCTGCGGCGACAGCGAGCTCGGGGAGTCATCCTCGTCGGCAGTCGGACCACGGACAGCCGGCACGAGGCGGACCTGCGCGCCGAGGTGGAGGCCTTCACCGCCGCGGGCGGCCGGGTGGCAGCGATCAGCCAGCACCGGCTCCCGGCCGACACCGTCCTCGTCGAGAACCGTGCCGGAGCGCGTGCGCTCGCCGAGACCCTCGTGGGCCTCGGTTACCGGCGTTTCGCGGTGCTGGCCGGACCGTCCGACCTGGTCACGGCGCGGGACCGGCTCGCGGGGTTCCGCGAGGGGCTGCGCCGGGCCGGGATCACGCTCGACTCCGCGGACGTGATCCCGGGGGAGTTCACCAGGGACGGCGGCTATGCTGCGGCCACGGCGCTGCTCGACGAGGACCGCGACGTCGAGTGCGTGTTCGCGGTCAACGACGTGATGGCCGTCGGCGCGGTCGCCGCGTTCCGCGACCGGGGGCTGAACCTGCCCGACGACCTCGCGGTGGCCGGCTTCGACGACATCGTCAGCCTCCGCGACATCTGGCCGCCGCTGACCACGGTGCGGGTTCCGCTGGAACAGCTCGGACGGGAGGCGCTGAAGTTCGTCCTCGACGAGCCCGGCGACGGTTCCCGCGTCCGCCGCTTCCGCGGTGAGGTCGTCGTGCGGGCGAGCACTCCGGCGCTGGGCTGACCGGCGACCGTCGACCGACCTCGCGGTACCGGGGGAGGGCGCGAGAACGGCGGTGCCGCCCGGAGGGCACGGCTCCTCCGGGCGGCGCGTGCTCCAGCCGTGTCCGTCCACTGCGGCGTGCGGTGTCACCGGAAGAGGACGTCGGAGCAGTTGTAGAAGGCCTCGGGGCTGTCCGAGCGCTGCCAGACGGAGTAGATGATGTGCCTGCCGCTCTTGGAGCGGTGGACGACGTCGACCGGGTGGAGTTCCTCGTTTCGCACCTGCGTGCGGCACACGCGGCCATCGAACTCGGCGTGGACCTGCGCGGGTACTTCTACTGGTCGTTGCTGGACAATTTCGAGTGGGCGGAGGGCTACGCCAAGCGCTTCGGACTCGTGCACGTCGATTACGAGACCCAGCGCCGGACCCCGAAGCTCAGCGCCGTCCGGTACGCCCGGGTGATCGCCGACAACGGCGTGTGAGCGGGCCGGTCGTACTCGGCGTCGTCCCGCGAGCCGTCGTGGCCCGCGGGACGACGCCGATCACCGACCGGCGGGTCACCTCAGCGCGATGCTCCCGCCTCGGCGGTGGTGAAGGAGACCCGGTGCAGCCTGCCGGGCAGGTCGTTGACCACGTAGAGCTCTCCGGACTCGTCGGCGCCGAAGGCCGTCACCTGAGTCGGCAGCGTTCCGATCTCGGTGGTGCGGTGGCCCTCCCCGTCCTCGGCGGGTCGCACACCCCACACGGTTCCCGAGCAGTAGTCGTTCGCCAGGTAGGCGCCCCGGCCAGCTCGGAGTGGCGCTGTCCACGGTAGACACGTCCCCCGATGACCGCGCAGCCGTCGATGGGCGTGCGGTAGGACAGGACCGGGTCGACGTGGTCGGCGTCGGGGTCGCAACGGCTCGCGTCGAACACCTCGGGGCCTTCGCGGCACGACCAGCCGAAGCTCCGGCCACCCGCGCCGGCGAGGACGTGGTTGATCTCCTCGTGGGAACCCCGACCGACGTCGGCGATCCACAGGGAACCGTTCGCGGGGTCGAACGAGAACTTCCAGGGATTGCGCAGACCGGAGCTCCAGATCTCGGAGCGCGCTCCCTGTGCGTCGGTGAACGGGTTGGACTCCGGGGCGCAGTACGGACGGTCGCCGCACCGCCCGCCGACATCGATCCGGATGACCTTGCCGAACAGGGTGCTCAGGTCCTGACCGCTGCGCAACGGGTCTCCCGCACCACCGCCGTCGCCGAGACCGAGGGAGAGGTGGCGAACCCCAGGTTCCCGCCGTTGTGGTCGGTGAACTCGCCGTGCGGCTGTCGGAGCAGCACCTCCTCGGAAGCGGTCGCGCCCGGACCGAGCGTGAAGCGGGACAGTGCCACGGTCCCGTCGGGCAGGCTCGTGTAAGTGACGTAGACCGCGTGATCGGTGGCGAACTCGGGGAGGGGACGACGTCCGGCAACCCCTGTTCGTTCCCGGCGTTGGTGACTCGATCGCCGATGTCGAGCAGCGGGCGCGCGGCCAGCCCGAGCAGGGTGAGCCCGACGGCGACGACCAGCGCTCCGAGCCGTTTTCGCGGTGGCATGTCGACTCCTTTCCGGCGGTCGGTGTCAGCTGACGTTCAGCGCGAAGTCGTCGGTGGCCAGGCCCGCGCCGCCGATCCACGGCTCGAAGCCAGCCTGAACGCTGGTCAGGTACCAGTTCTCACCGACGGAACCCCGCCGGACGGCGTCCTCGCTGAACGCGGCGAGGTCGAGGTCGTCGACGTCGTCGGTGGGCTGCACCCGGACGTAGCTGATCACGTTCCAACCGGTGTCGCCGGTCCAGACCTCCCACCGCGCTCCGTCGATGGTCACCGTGGCCACGGGAGAGCCGATCGGTTGGACGTCGCCCCGGTGGTCCAGCCAGATCATCAGTTCGGCCGCGTTCTGCGCGGGCTGCTGCGGATCGGGATCGAACCACAGGTCGTAGGCGACGTTGTAGGTGCCCTGCTGCGGAGTCGTGGTGGACCAGTCGCTGGTCACGGTTCCCATGTCGGCGACGGAAAGCGGTAGGTCGTCACCGGTGGTGCAGTTCTGGTAGTGGCAACCCGCGTAGATCGACGGGTATCCGGCCGGAGCTCCGTTGGTCGCCTTGTCGTGTTCGGCGGTGGTCACGGTGAAGGAGGTGCCGGACACGTCGATGCACTGTTCGGTCCGAGCTCCCCAGCGGTTGTTCTGCACGATGCATCCGCCGTCCTGCACCGCCGTCGAGGCGTACTCGCCGCACAGGGTTTCGGCCGCGGGTTGTGCCGAGGCGAGGGACGGGGGCGGTCGAGGTCAGCGTCAGGACGGGCACGGCCAGCAGCGTCGCGGCCAGCCGGCGTCCACGGTGCTTGTCGAGCATGGGAATGCACGTCCTTTCCTGGATTCCTGCGGGGAGCCGGTCCGTGCGGCCGGGCCACGGGTGGACCGCACGAACCGGCTCCGGTGCGGGACGGTGCTGCGGAACAACCCCGTCCCGCGTCGAGGACCGCGCGCGGGCGGCGCCAGAACTGGGAGCGTGTCTCGGCCACCTTCGTGCACTGCGGACGTGGCCGGCTCCCGCGAAGGGGCGGTCCCTCGGGCGGTCCGCTCCGCGCATGGTCGCCGGTGCGTGTCCGGTGCTGTCCCGCGAGCTCTTCCCGGACGCCGAGGGGTCGCGTGGTCCTGGTGAGTCGTGTTCGGAAGCGCTCCCAGAGCAGGATAGCGTGCATTCGAGTGAATCGGTTCCGCAGCTTGATCACGAACCGCATCGGGTGTCGGAACGGTCGTTTCCGGTCGCCGCGTTCCGGTGGCTGTCGGGATCCGTGTTTTCCCGCGAACGCCGAGAATCGTTCGGGCATTCGGACCGATCGACATCGTCGAACGTATTCGATTGTTGACACCACTCGATCGGTGTCTCAGTATACTCGGCGCGTCGGTTGGTCGGCGCGAACCGCGAACGGCCGGATGGTTTCCGTGTCGACATTCTTTTCGCCGTCCGTTCCGCACGGGGTGGAGAGTTCGAATGCGCTGAATAGCCCGGAGGCGGGCGAGCGTGCTCACGATTCGCGGTGAATCATCCCCGAAACGAATACGGAGTGGACATGCGAAGTGGAATGGCCGCCCTCGGCGGGCGCCGACGGCCGGTGCTGGCAGCGGCCGTGCTGGCCGCGCTGGCATTGTGCGTCCCCGCCTCGGGAGCAACGGCCGCGACAACCGAATCCGCCGCCCCGCAGGAGTGCGGCAGCGGCTCTTACCAGGCTTCGGCGTACCGGACCGACGACGGTTCCTGGGAGGCGAGCAACGGCGACAGCGTCGTCTACAGTGGCGCGAACATGCGCGCGGCGATACAGGCGGCCGTGGACAGTCTCACCCAGGGGCGCACTCAGAAGGAGCGAGCCGTCGTCTGGAATTCGGGCACCATGAGCGCCAGTCGGTCGGTGGACCTGCCCAGCTACACCGTGCTCGACGTCTGCGGCACGATCGACGTGACCGGGTCGGTATCCGCGGGCAACGCGGCCGTGCGCGGCAGACACGCGTCCCACGTCGAGGTACAGCACCTCACCGTCACCGGCGCGCCGTACTTCGGCGTCTTCTTCCGGAACGGCTCCGACGTCCACCTGGGAGACATCGAACTGCGGCTCTCCGGTGGCCTGGGCATCCGGATCGACAACCACGCCGACCGAGGCGAGCCCACGAGGAACGTGCGGATCGACTCGGTCCACGTCGAGGGCGCCGGTAGCCACGGAGTGGAGACCTACGGCGTGGACGGCCTGGAGATAGGGACCGTCGTGGCGAAGGACGTCGCGCATTCGGGCGTGCTGCTCAATGACACCGTCAACGCCACGGTGGGCGCGGTGGACGCCACCAACGTCGGCACGGGAACCGGCTACGCCGCGTTCCGGATGGCCAACCGCAACGGCCGGATCGACGGCGGCTACCCGGTCAACATCCACGTCGGTGAGGTGGTCGCGCGCGGTGGTGGTCGCGGAGTGTTCTGCGTTTCCGAAAGCGGCGGCGCGGTGATCGAGCGGGTGGACATCGCCGATACCGGCAACAACGCCATTCTGGTCGAGAACTGCTACAACGTCGAAATCGCCTCCGGGGGAGGCAGCGTCGCGGGCCCGGGAAGCATTCGGGTCGCGGCTCGTTCCGATTTCCCGAACACCAGGGACGTGACCGTGCACAACCTCACGGTCACCGACTCGGCGATCGTCGAGCGGCCGTGTGGTGACAACGTCACCTTCACCGACAACGAGCTGGTCAACACGACGCGCGACGTGTGCTAGGACGCGCTCGGGGGCGCTGTTCGGATGCCGGGTCACTCCCGCTCGAATCCGAGGGACGCGTGCCCGGTCGTCGTCCAGCCGTGTCTCCAGCGGCTCGATTAGTGGAACGCGTCGTTTTGGTGGTCACACCACCACAACGACGCGTTCACCGGTCGAGGGAGCCGCGCCTGGCGGTGGCCAGGAAGGCGTTCCAGGTGGCCGGGCTGAACACCAGGACGTCGCCGTCGGGGTCCTTCGAGTCCCGCGCGGCCACACCCCCGATCGGGGAGGCCACCTCGACGCAGGGGCCCTGGTCGGCGCTGTGACTGCTCTTGCGCCAAGCCGGTTTCGTCCGTAAGTCCTCGGTCGTGGGTACTCCTTCGCGACAGTTCGGATCACGCTAATCGATTCGTCTGGAGGTAGTGCCAGTGCGCAGAGGTGTTCGAAAGCCACGTTGTGACTCTCGATCGCGTGCGCTTCTTCGAGATGGAGAGCTCCGGACCTGTATTCCAGGTAAACCACTCCTGGATCACGGTCCCGCGGAAAGCCCAGCATGGTGAAGGGACCGGTCATGCCGGGGTGGGCGCCTCTGTCGGAGGGAATCACTTGAATGGTGACCTCCGGTAGTTTACTCATCGTGAGCGGATGGACGAGTTGGTCGCACATCACCTCCCGACCGTCCACGACACGGCGTAAAGCTGCTTCGTCGAGCACTACCCACAGGTGCAGGGGCGCGTCGCTGCGGGATGGTGCTTCCTGTCTTCCCCAACGAACTTCTACATGTTGGTCGATTTGCTCTTGTGCTCGCTCTGCGGTTCCGCGTTGGGCTACTGCTTGCGCGTAATCGCGTGTCTGAAGCAGTCCTGGCACGAGCTGAGCTTCGTAGGTGCGGATTTGCGAAGCGCCCTGTTCGAGGCCGACGAAAAGGGAGGACCAGTCGGGAGGGCGTCGGAGTCGTAGCTTTCCCACCAGCCCTTCCGGCAGGATTCCCCGGCCGCTTCGAGGTAGGTCGGTCAGCGCTCCTCCGGTACCCGGTGGAGCGAAAGCAGCACTTCTTCCAGGTCTCGCAGCACGACGGGTCGTTCGGCGGTCTCGATGTAGGAGACCTTGGCGGTGGTGCAGCGCAGCGCCTTGGCAACGACGCGTTCACCCTTCGGGAGCCGCGATGTCGTGTCCGCTCGAATTCGGTTGCGGGATCGGGATACTGGTCAGCATGGAGCAGATCAGCAAGCGGCTGTGGAACTGGGCGTCGATCGTCGACGACGAGACCCGGCAGCAGGCGGAGATGACGGCGAGCATGCCGTTCGTGTACCCGCACCTGGCCCTCATGCCGGACGCGCACCTGGGCAAGGGATCCACCGTCGGTTCGGTCATCCCCACCCTGCGGGCGATCATTCCCGCCGCCGTCGGCGTCGACATCGGATGCGGCATGATCGCGGTGCGCACCCAGTTCGACAAGGCCAAGCTGACGCGGCGCGCCGGCAAGGGTCGTCGTGGGTTGGGCGCTCTGCGCGAGTCGATCGAGCACGCGGTCCCGCTGTCGGCGGGCAAGTACAACCGCGAGCTGACCGATACGGCGGTCAAGCGCTGCGAGGAGCTCTTTGCCAAGGCGACCGAGGACGGGTTCGACCCGGCCGAGTACGCGGGCAACTGGAAGCACCAGCTCGGCACCCTCGGCTCCGGCAACCACTTCATCGAGGTCACCGCCGACGAGCAGGACCGGGTGTGGCTGTTCCTGCACTCCGGCTCTCGCGGGGTGGGCAACAAGATCGCCCAGCACCACATCAAGGTGGCCCAGCAGCTGTGCGAGAAGTGGTGGATCCCGCTGCCGAACAAGGATCTGTCCTATCTCGTCGAGGACACCGACGAGTTCTGGTGCTACATCCGCCAGCTGCGGTGGGCGCAGCACTTCGCGCTGCTCAACCGCGAGGAGATGATGGACCGCGTGGTCGACTGCCTGTCGGAGTGGGCCGGGACGGACGTGATCGAGCAGGAGCGGATCAACTGCCATCACAACTTCACCGAGCGGGAGAAGCACTGGGGCAGGCAGGTGTGGGTCTCGCGCAAGGGCGCGATCGAGGCGAGCGAGGGTAAGCCCGGCCTGATCCCGGGCAGCATGGGCACCGCCTCCTACGTGGTGGAGGGCAAGGGCAACAAGCCGTCGCTGAACTCCTCTCCGCACGGTGCCGGCCGCAACCACTCGCGGTCGGCGGCGCGGAAGAAGTTCACCCACGAGCAGTTGCGGAAGGCGATGGCCGGTATCGAGTTTCGCGACACCGAGGCGTTCCTCGACGAGATTCCCGCCGCGTACAAGGACATCGACCAGGTGATGACCGACGCGTCCGACCTGGTGGAGGTACGGCACGTGCTGCACCAGCTGGTCAACGTCAAGGGCGATTGAGCGAGCGCCCGTCGAGCCGCCGGACCAAGATGCGAGATCGTTCGCCCGAAACGCCTCCGGCGGGTCCCGGAGGCGTCGTCACTTCAGTCGCTGGAACATGACGTGGAGACCGACGAGTCCGTGCTCGGCGTGGTCGAAAGCTTCCGGGACGGTGGTCAGGATCCGGAAGCCCAGCGACTGCCACAGGTGCACCGCGGACTCGTTGGTCTCCACGACCGCGTTGAACTGGATGCCGTGGTAGCCCGCCGCGCGGGCCCATTCGAGCAGGTCGTTGCCGAGAGCCCGACCGACACCCCGGCTCTGCTGGTGCGGGTCGACCATGAAACTGCCGGTGGCGATGTGGGACCCCCGCCCGGGACGGTTCGGTCCCATCGTCGCCGACCCCAGCACCGCGTCACCGTCGACGGCCACCACGGTCCGGCCCGGAGGTCGTTTCATCCAGTACCCGCGCGCTTCCTCCGACGAGAGGTTCTCCGGATAGGCGTAGGTCCGGCCGCCGGCCACGATCTCGGAGAAGAACGGGTAAATGCGGGGCCAGTCCTGCTCAGCAGCTTCCCGAATCAGCACGAGCCGTACTGTAGCCACCGCGACCGAGCGCGCCAAACCTCGCGGTTGGTGCCGCCGGGCGGGCGGCTCGTTCCGTGGTCACGTGTGCGGCCCTGGCGCTGGTGTTGTCGACCGCGCGGAGCTCGGCCAGCCGCAAGCACGCGGCGTCGAGGACCAGGTGCAGTGCCTGGTCGAACAGGCTGGACAGCGGCTGCATCGTCGCGGCCTCGTCCGCCCCGCGGTGCTTCGTCGCTGCGGGCACGGTCAGCAGGGTCGAGGCCGACTCCGCCAGCGGCGAACCGGCGTCCGTGGTGATCGCCAGCACCCGGCCACCGGCTCGGACGGCCTCCTCGGCGGCCCGCACGGTTCCCGTCGTGGTGCCCGAACCGGAGACCGCCACGAGAGCGTCGCCCGCCGCGAGCGCGGGAGCCGTCGTCTCGCCGACGACGTGGACTCGTAGGTCCAGGTGGACCAGTCGCATCGCGAAGGCGTGCGCCATGAACCCGGATCGCCCGGAGCCGGTGACGAGGATCCGCTCGGCGTCGGCGAGTTCCTCCGCGACGCGTTCGATCTCGTCCCGGTCGGTGCGGGTCAGCACACCCGCGATCTCGTGCTGGATGAGCTCCAGCGGGTCCGTGCTCAAGAGGGACCTCCTTCGTCGGTTCCGAGAGGAGCGTCGTACGGGCACGTCGTGGTTCCGGGCCGGTGTCCCACGATGTCCCTCGATCGAGCGATCTTTGCGAGGGGCCGGGTGCATCCGGGACGGGGCGAGTCCCCGAGCGAAGCGTCGATACGCCGCCGCGACCACAGGCGGTGATACGTCGAGGCATGTCGAAGTTCCTGCTCACGAGCCCGCCCGAAGAGGTGGGGGCGATCCTGGGGCGCTCGGCCGTTGCGTGGCACCGCAGACTCGGTCGACTGAGAAATTTTGTTTCGGATGAAGCAACGCGTTGCGTATGGAGCGTGATATATCTACGATATGGCTGTGATGGAGATCACAGAAGTGCGCCCCGGATCAGGCAGGTACCCGCTGCCCGATCTGGTCACGGTCGAGCCCGGCCGCACCAGCGTGGCCAGCCTCAGCGAGAAGGCGTACTACCTGCTCCGGGAGCGGTTGATCACGCTGCGGATCCGGCCGGGGGAGACCATCGACGAGCGCGCCCTCCAGGAGGAGCTCGAGGTGGGACGAACCCCCCTGCGGGAAGCGTTGAGCAAGCTCGCCGACGACCGGCTCGTGCACGTCGTGGCCCGGCGTGGAACGTTCGCCAGTCACCTCGACCTCGGTGCGCTCAGCGCCATCAGCGAAGTCCGCGTCGAGCTCGAGTCCCACGCGGGCTACCTGGCGGCGAAACGGGCCACCGTCGAGGACCACGACGCCATCGCCGGAGTCCTGGAGGACCTCGACGCACGTGGCACGACCGGACCCGATCACCGGGAGCTGATCCGACTGGATCTGCGCATCCACCACGTCGTGCACCGGGCGACGCACAACCCGTACCTCATCGCCACGCTCGACGAGTACTACGTGCACAGCCTGCGGATGTGGTTTTTCGTGCTCGACGACCTCGACCGGCTCGAGCACGCCATCGACGGCCATCGCGACCTGCTCACCGCCGTGAGCGACGGCGACTTCGCGGCGGCGCAGCAGATCATGCGCGACCACGTCACCGGATTCGAACAGGAGATACGGGCAGTGCTCTAGCGCATCCGATGTCCACAACACCCGATTGGAGCCCTCATGAACACGCTGCCTGACAGCGCCGACGTCGTCGTCATCGGTGCCGGAATCGCGGGTAACTCGGTGGCCCACCACCTCGCGCAGGCCGGCTGGCACAACATCGTGCTGCTGGACAAGGGGCCGCTGCCCGACCCGGGAGGTTCGACCGGGCACGCCTCCAACTTCATCTTCCCCGTCGACCACTCCAAGGAGATCACCGCGATCACCGTGGACTCGATGCACCAGTACGAGAAGCTGGGCATGCTGACCACGTCGGGCGGTATCGAGGTCGCCCGCACCGAGGAACGCGTCGAGGAACTCAAGCGCCGGATGGCCTCGGCGAAGGCGTGGGGAATCCACTCCGAACTCATCAGCCCCGAGAGGGTGGCCGAACTCGTCCCCTTCGTCGACACGAGCATCGTCAAGCTCGGTTTCTGGACCCCCTCGGCGGCGGTGGTCGACCCGTTGCAGAGCGGGGCGCTCATGCGGGAGCAGGCCCAGGGTCTCGGGGCGCTGACCGTCTCGGCCAACACCGAGGTCAGCGGCATCGACACCAGCGGTGGCCGGATCTCGAAGGTCCGCACCGACCGCGGTGACATCGACACCGACACGGTCGTCGTCGCGTGCGGGGTGTGGAGCCCGCGCATCGCGCGGATGGCCGGTGCCCGGATCCCGCTCGTCCCTGTCGTGCACCAGCTGATCGACGTCGGACCCATCCCGGAGCTCGCCGAGACCCACTCCGAGATCGGCTACCCGATCGTGCGCGACATGGACCCGCTCATGTACGAGCGGCAGAGCGGTGCCGATCTCGAGGTCGGTTCCTACGCGCACCGGGCGATCCTGCACGAGCCCGACGACATCCCGTCCTACGAGGCCGCGCAGCTCTCTCCCACCCAGCTGCCGTTCACCCAGGAGGACTTCGACCCGCAGATGGAGGACGCCCTGGAGCTGTTCCCCGGGATCCTGAACACGCCCGGTGCGGGGATTCGGCACTCCATCAACGGTCTGCTGTCGCTGACCCCCGACGGCGGCCCGGTGCTGGGTGAGACGCCGGAGGTCAAGGGCCTGTGGTCGGCCGCGTCCGTCTGGATCAAGGAGGGCCCCGGGGTCGGCAAGGTGCTCGCCGACTGGATGACCCACGGCAGCACCGAGGTCGACATGCACGGTGCCGACATCGCCCGCTTCTACCCGAACCAGCGCACCACGACGCACGTGCGGGCCCGCGCCGACGAGGGCTTCAACAAGATCTACGGGATCGTGCACCCCAACGAGCAGTGGGAGTCCAACCGCGGGCAGCGGCTCTCCCCGTTCCACCCCCGCGAGGTCGAACTGGGCGCCAGGTTCTTCGAGGTCGGTGGCTGGGAGCGGCCGCACTGGTACGAGTCGAACAGGGCGCTGCTCGAGGAGTACGCCGACCGCGTCGACGATCGCCCGCACGAGTGGGACGCGCGCTGGTGGTCGCCGATCATCAACGCCGAGCACCTCGCCCTGCGCGAGCGCGTGGGCGTGATCGACCTGACGGCCTTCGCGCAGTTCGACGTCTCCGGGCCGGGTGCCCTGGACTACCTGCAGCGCATGGCCCTGGCCCAGGTGGACAAGCCCGTCGGCAAGAGCGTCTACACGCCGATCCTGGACCACAACGGTGGTTTCCGCAGCGATCTGACGATCATCCGGCTGGACACGGACTCCTTCCGGATCATCGCCGGTGGCTCCGACGGCCCCCGCGACAAGAAGTGGTTCACCGACCACCTGCCCGCGGACGGGTCGGTCGTGTTCACCGACGTGACCTCGGCGGTGTGCACCATCGGGCTCTGGGGACCGCGCGCTCGCGACGTGCTCTCGGCGGTCACCGAGGACGACGTCTCGGCCGAGGCGTTCCCCTTCGGCACGGCTCGGTACATCGACGTGGACGGGGTGCCCACCCTCGCCCTCAAGATCTCCTACGTCGGCGACCTCGGATGGGAACTGCACGCCCCGTTCGACCAGGGGCTGAAGCTGTGGGACACGTTGTTCGAGGCGGGCCGCGAACACGGCATCGTGCCCGCGGGCATCGGTGTGTACGGCACGACGGGTCGGCTGGAGAAGGGCTACCGGCTCATGGGAGCCGAGCTCGAGAGCGAGTACAACCCGGTGGAGGCGGGGCTGGCCCTGCCGAAGGTGAAGTCGCCCGACTTCGTCGGCAAGGAGCCGTACCTCAGGGCCCGTGAGCGGGGTCCCGACACCACGTTGTGCACGTTGACGGTGGACGAGTGCACCGACTCCAACGGGACGCGCCGGTACCCGCAGGCGCACTCGCCGATCCTGACCACGACCGGCGAGCGGATCGTCGACAGCAGGGCCAGGAGCTCCTACGTCACCAGCGCCGGATCGGCGCCCTCGCTCGGCGAGTACCTGCTCATGGGGTACCTGCCCGCCCCGTACGCGGCGGAGGGCACCGGGCTGCTCGTCGAGTACATGGGCGAGCAGTACCCGGTCACGGTCGTGCGAGCCGGGCGCACCCCGCTGTTCGACCCCGACGACGAGCGCATGAAGGCCTGACGGAGGAACGACCATGAAGGTACTCGTCTGCATCAAGCGGGTCCCCGCTCCCGGCGGGAAGCTCTCGCTGACCGAGGACGGCACGGACATCGACACCCGCCACCTCGGATTCACCATCGGTCCCCACGAGGAGTGCGCCGTCGAGGAGGCGGTGCGGCTCGTCGCCGAGCACGGTGGCCAGGTCACCGTGCTCAGCGCGGGACCGCCCGAGGTGGAGGAACAACTGCGCTACGCGATGTCGATGGGGGCCAACGCCGGCGTGCTCGTCGAGCAGAGCGCGCAGGACCCGGAGGCCACGGCGAGGGCGCTGGCGGAAGCGATCGGGACGCTGGAGTCCGAGGACGGACCCTTCGACCTCGTCCTCCTCGGCAACGAGTCGGCCGACGCGGGCAACTACCAGGTCGGCGTCCGGGTCGCGTGCTCGCTCGGGCGCCCCGTCGTCGGCGGCGTCAAGGGCGTCGAGGTCGGCGCCGAGGGCACGGACGTGTTCCTGCGCCGGGAGAGCGCCGAGGGGATCGAGGTCTACCAGGCGCCGCTGCCGGCGATCACCGCCGTGAAGGAGGGACTCAACCTCCCGCGCTATCCCAGTATTCAGGGCAGGTTGCGGGCGAAGAAAGGGCCCGTGCGCACCCTGCGGCCGGAAGTGCCCCAGGGCGGCCTGCGCACGGTGCGCTTGCGTCAGCCTCCGGAGAAGTCGAAGGAGACCGTCGTGCTCGGATACGGAGCCGACGCCGCCGACTCCGTTGTCGACCTTCTTGTCGAGAAGGGAATGGTTTGAACCATGTTGCTCGTCCTTGTCGAAGACGATTCGGGAGCCGTCTCCGGTGCTTCCCGAGAGGCACTCGCCCTCGCCCACGAGCTGGCGACGAAGCTGGACGTGCCCGTGCACGCCGCCACGTTCGGTACGGGTGAGTTCACGACCACGCTGTCCGCGCACGGTGCGTCCGTGCTCCACAGGATCGAAGGGCCGTTCGCGGACGACTGCTCACCCGAGGTCCGGGGTGCCGCCCTCGGTGAGCTGATCCGAAGCGCCGGAGCCACCGGTGTCCTCGCGGCCGGCAGCGAGTGGGGCAACGAGATCATGGCCCACGCCGCCGCGCGCACGGGCGAGGCGTTCGCCAGCAACTGCGTCGAGGTGGACGCGGGTCGGGAGTGGAGCCTGACACGGGTCCGCGGTGGCGGGATGCTGCTCGAAGAGGCCGAGCTGTCCGGAGCCGTCAAGTTCGTCAGCCTCGTGCCCGGCTCCGTCGAGCCGACCGAGGTGACGGCTCCCGGGGAGGTCGCCACCGAGTCGTTCGTCCCCGAACACGTCGACGACCTCGTCCACAGCAAGCTCGTCGAGCGCACCACCAGCGGTACCGGGGCCTCCCTGGCCACGGCGCGGGTGATCGTCTCCGGCGGGCGCGGGGTCGGCAGCGCCGAAGGGTTCGCGAGCCTGGAGGAGCTGGCCGGGCTGCTCGGTGGTGCCGTCGGGTGTTCCCGGGTGGCCACGAACAGCGGGTGGCGTCCGCACAGCGATCAGGTCGGACTGACGGGCACGAAGATCGCCGCCGATCTCTACATCGCGTGCGGGATCAGCGGCGCGACCCAGCACTGGGTGGGGTGCATGGGCGCCAAGTCCATTCTCGCGGTCAACACCGACCCCGAAGCGCCCCTGGTCTCCCGTGCGGACTACGCGGTCATCGGCGACATCCACCAGATTCTGCCCGCCGTGGTCGAGCGGGCACGGGAGCGCAAGAAGGAGGTTCAGGGCGCCGTGTGAGGAATCGGCACCTCGGAAGGAGCGGCTCGCTTCGGCCTTCGGGTCGGGAACGAGCCGCTCTGTCGTCGGAAAACCGGACTTGCCGCCGCCACGGTGGTGGGCGGGTGCACATCCATCTGGTATCTCAGACGCCTGTTGGGGACCGGTGTGTTCCACACGGCCGTTTGCGCATGTCATGGTCTTGCGACTCGGAAGTCCCGAGCAGGCGTGACGGAGTTACCGGAGAGACCGAAAATGGCAGTTCGACGCCACCACGAGGAGAAAACCAGAGCGCCCTCGACGAGGGACTCCGCGAGCATGTGGAAGTTCTTCGTCTACAGTTCCCTCGGGGCTTTCGTGTTCTTCGTCCCGATCGAGATCGCCGGGCGGAGCTCCATCCTGCTCGATCACGTGGTCACGGCTGCGCAGGACGCGGTACCGAACGTGCTGCCGTACTACACGTTGGCCGTCGTCCTCGCCGGTGCCGCCTACCCGCTGATCACGGGAACCTGGAGGAGGTCGACCGCCGACGCGGTGTTCTCGGGGTTCAAACTCGTCGGCCTTCTCGTCGGCGTCATGCTCGTCTTCGGCATCGGTCCCGCCTGGCTCTTCGAACCGGACATGGGACCGTTCCTGTTCACCGCGCTCGCCGTCCCGGTGAGCCTGCTGGTGCCGCTCGGGGCCGTCTTTCTCGCGCTGCTCGTGGGGTACGGGCTGCTCGAATACATCGGTGTGCTGGTCGAGCCCGTTATGCGTCCGGTCTGGAGAACTCCGGGACGTTCGGCCATCGACGCCGTGGCCTCCTTCGTCGGCAGCTACTCGCTCGGCCTGCTGATCACGGACCGCGTGTACAGGGAGGGGAAGTACTCCGGGCGGGAGGCGGCCGTCATCGCGACCGGTTTCTCCACGGTCTCGGCGACGTTCATGGTGGTCGTGGCCGCGACCCTGGGCCTCATGCCGATCTGGAACACCTACTTCTGGACGAGCCTGGCCATCACCTTCCTGGTGACCACCGTGACCGTGCGGATCCCACCGCTGTCGAGGATCGGTGACAGCTACGTCGGTGGTGTCCACCCGCAGCCCGAGGACGGGGCGGGGGCGGGGCGCTTCTCCCGCGCCTGGAGCGACGCCCGCGAGACCGTGGCGGCCGCACCGTCGTTGGCCGCCAACGTCGGGAGGAACCTCAAAGACGGTTTGATCATGACCATGTCCATCCTGCCCTCGATCCTGTCGATCGGCCTGGTGGGGCTGGTCCTGGCGACCTACACTCCCGTCTTCGACTGGCTCGGTTACCTGTTCTATCCCGTCACCTGGGCGCTTCAGGTGCCCGAACCACTGCTGCTCGCCAAGTCCTCCGCGGTGGGCATCGCCGAGATGTTCCTGCCCTCGTTGCTGGCGGCGGGGGCGACACCGGTGGTGGCGTTCATCGTCGCCGTCGTGTCGGTGTCGCAGATCGTCTTCTTCTCGGCCCTGGTTCCCTGCGTGGTCGCCACGGGGATCCCCGTCTCGGTCCCGCAGATGATCCTCATCTGGTTCGAGCGCGTGGTCCTGTCGCTCGTCCTGGCCACGCCGGTGGCGATGCTGCTGTTCTGAGCGGGGGTTTTCCGGTCAGCTTGTCGTTAGGGCCCGGGTCGCTGCCTCAAAGGGTGAACGCGTCGTTTTGGCAGTCACACCGCCACGACGGCGCGTTCGCTCCGGAACCGGTTCCGGCGATCCGACCGAAAACCTCGATCAGTCGCGTCTGCCGGGTGGTGCGGGAGCCTGCAGGCCGAAGTGGACCCCGATCATCCGCACGGTGAAGCAGGCGGCGACCGCCGCCAGCGCGGCCGGCACCCCGTAGAGGTCGGCGCGGATGGCGCCGACCGTGACCGCCGCGCCGATCAGGGCGGGGATCGCGTAGAGGTCGCTGCGCAGCACCGACGGGATCCGCCGGACCAGGGTGTCGCGGATGGTGCCGCCGCCCACCCCGGTGATCGCCCCCAGGATGATCGCCGGCCCGATGCCCAGTCCGGCTCCGAGCGCCTTGCTCGCGCCGATCACCGCGAACGTGCTCAACCCGATGGCGTCGAGCACGTTGATCGGCACTTCCAGCCGGTGCAGCCACTGGCTCAGGGCGAACGCGACCAGACCGCCGCCTGCGGCCAGGACCAGATACCGCCAGTCGCGGAAGGCGGCGGGAGGTACCGAGTCGATGAGCACGTCGCGCAGGATGCCACCCCCCAGTGCGGTGATCATGCCGAGAGCGACGACGCCGACGATGTCGAGCCGTGCGGCGCGCACCGCGGTCAGCGCGCCGTTGAGCGCGAACGCGAACGTGCCCGTGAAGTCCAGTGCCAGCAGCAACGGCGGTTCGGTCGTCAAGCGGGCCCCTCCTCGTGCGGGCGGGCCCGCGCGCTTCCGGGCCAGCAGCGGAACCAGATCAAGGTGCACCGTAAGCGATCCAGCACCGATGAGCACTGGTGCGGGTCCGGTTCGCGGCTGTCGCGGGCAGCGCCGGTGCCGAGCAGGCCGGTGGTCCCGGGTTGGTGTCCTACGCGTTCGTCGTGGTCAGGTAGTCGACGTAGTTGTCGACGGCGACGATCAGCTCGTGGTCGTCGACCAAGTCGGGGCCGAGGGCGGAGAGGATTCGTCGCGCAGCGTCCGGTGATTGTGCCGGCGGAACGAGTTCGGCGGCGCGGGGATCTCGTACGTTCCCGGTGCGCAGGTGAATCAGCCAGCCTGCCAGTGCGGCGACGGCGCTGCTCCTGTACCTGCGGGCCGGTAGTGAAGAGCTGGCCGAGCGCCTGGCGGGCAGGAACGGTCACTTCTTCCCCGCCGCGCTGGAGGAGCTGAGCACCGACGAGCACGCGCTGACCGCTGCTGCCGCGGAGACACCGGATCACATCGTCGAGCGCGTACTCGCCACCCGGCAGATCCGGTCCGCGCCCGGTGCGTCCCTGCCAGTACGCCGAGTTCCGGGCAACGAGGCGGAGGCGACGGTGGCCGCACCGCCAACGGCCCGGGGTGGCCCTGATCGAGCGGGGAGGGGCCCGGGGCCTCCGGGTGAGACGCGTGCGGTCTTATCCCGCGAACAGCAGGGTGACTTTCTGGACCAGCGCGTAGACGCCGTAGGCGAACGGGAGGCCGACCCACGCCCAGCCGAACACCAGCAGGGCGGTTCGGTTCGGGGGTGTGCTTTCCGCATTCATCTCTCCACCTCCGCTTCACCGGACTCGTGGCGCTCTCGGTTCTCGTCGTCGGCAACCGGTTCGTGGTGTTTCGGATCGACCGGGCGCACCAGCTCGTTGGCCGTGAAGCCGACGATCAGCAGCCCGATCATGATGTAGAGCGAGAGGGCGTACAACTGCGGCCCGGAGGCTCCCGCGCGTTCCTGCGCGTCCGCGATCGCGTTGACCACCAGTGGTCCGAGGATCCCGGCCGCGGACCAGGCGGTGAGCAGCCGACCGTGGATGGCTCCGACCTGATAGGTGCCGAACAGGTCCTTCAGATAGGCCGGGATCGTCGAGAACCCCCCGCCGTAGAAGGAGATGATGAGCATCGCGCTGAGCACGAACACCGGTAGCGATGTGTCCCCGGCCAGCGCGATCACCAGGTAGAGCAGGGCACCGACCCCGAGGTAGAGACGGTACACGTTCTTGCGACCCACCAGATCCGAGATGGACGACCACACGAACCGTCCTGCCATGTTCGCCAGCGACAGCAGTGCGACGAATCCCGCCGCGGCCCCCGCCCCGACCGGTGTCGCGGTGGCGGCGAAGAAGTTCCGGATCATCGGAGCAGCCTTCTCCAGGATGGCGATGCCCGCCGTGACGTTCAGGCACAGGACGCCCCACAACAGCCAGAACTGCGAGGTGCGCAGGGCGTTGCGCGCCGACACGTTCGCCGTGGTGATCATGGAGGTGGCCGCTTTCTCCGCTGGTACCCAGCCACGCGGACGCCATCCTTCCGGAGGTACCCGGACCAGGAAGACGCCGAGCGACATGAACACCGCGTAGACCAGTCCGTGCACGAGGAAGGACTGCGCGATGGCTCCGCGCCCGTCCCCGAACGCGGACAGCATCCCGGCCGACCAGGGTGAGGCGATCAGGGCACCCCCACCGAATCCCATGATGGCGATACCGGTGGCCATGCCGGGGCGGTCCGGGAACCACTTCATCAGGGTCGACACCGGGGAGATGTAGCCGATGCCCAGGCCGATTCCGCCGACCGCGCCGTAGCCGAGCACCACCAACCAGTATTGGCCGAGCACCACCCCGAGCGCGGAGATGAGGAATCCGGAGGAGAAGCACGCGGTGGCGACGAACATCGCCCAGCGCGGACCGTTGCGCTCGACCAGCGTACCGCCGAACGCCGCGGACAACCCCAGCATGACGATCCCCAGCTGGAACGGCAGCGCGCTCGCCGTTCCGGACAGGCCCATCTCGGTCTCCAGCGGAGACTTGAACACGCTCCAGGCGTACACCTGGCCGATGGACAGGTGTACCGCCAGCGCCGCGGGCGGCACCAACCACCGACTCCATCCGTGTGGTGCGATGATGCGCGAGCGGGCGAGGAAGCCTTCCACGATGGAGCCCTTCGATTCGATGGCACGGCCGGACGGGGAACGGCACGAGACTCTAGCGGGCGAAGTGCGTCGATGCGAGAGCGATTTCATCCTTTTCGGACACAGGAGTGCGGAGTCGTCCGGGAACCGCCCTCGACGATCCTCCCGGGTTTCCCGCGGAATCCGATGACGTCGCCGCCGTATTCGTCGCCTCGCAGAACACGGTCCGGATGGGCGGTGTGCCGGCGGGATTCGGGGGAGGGGTCGAACCCCGCCGAGAGTTGATCTGCTCAGACGACGAGGCTGAGCAGCAGGACGAACCCGAACCCGGACAGGGAGATGACCGTTTCGAGGACCGTCCAGGTGGCCAGGGTCTCCTTCACGGTCAGGCCGAAGGCTTCCCGCACGATCCAGAACCCGGTGTCGTTGACGTGCGAGGCGATGATGCTTCCGGCCCCCGTCGCCAGGGTGAGCAGGGCCAGGTTCACGTCGCTGCCCTCGATCAGCGGGATGATCAGACCGGCGGTGGTCAGCGCTGCCACGGTGGCCGACCCCTGCGCCAGGCGCAGCAGCGCGGCGATCAGCCACGCGAGCAGCAGCGGGGAGATGCTGCTGCCTTCGAAGAGAACGGCGACGTAGTCGCCGACGCCCCCGTCGATGAGCACTTCCTTGAGCGAGCCGCTGATGCCGAGGATCAGCAGGAGCATGCCGACCGCCTTGACGGAGCCCTCGGCGGACTGCATCACCTGGCTCATGGGGATCTTCCGGGCGATGCCCATGGTGTGGATCGCGAGCAGGACGGACAGCAGCATGACCGTCGTCGGCTGCCCGATCAGCTCCACGGCGTGGAAGAACCAGTTCTTCGGCAGTCCCGTCGCCTTCTGAACGAGCGTGACGACCGACGAGCCGAACATCAGCAGCACGGGGAAGAGCGCTGTCAGGGTGCTCGACGTGAAGCTCGGCGTGTCCTCCGGGGCGAACTGCTTGCCCTGGCCGAGTTTCGCCAGGACGCCGACTTCGGTCCTGGTGAACGCCGAGGGTATGTACTTCCGGGCGAAGTACGTGAACGCCGGACCGGCGATGACGGCGGTGGGGATGGCGATGACGAAGCCGTACAGCAGGACCGCGCCGATGTTCGCCCCGTACTGCTCCGCGATCACGGTCGGCCCGGGATGCGGAGGAAGGAAGGCGTGCATGACGGACAACCCCGTGCCCATCGGCAGGCCGAGGTACAGGAAGTCGACCTTCGCCTGCTTCGCCATCTGGTAGACGATCGGCACCAGCAGCACGATGCCGACCTCGAAGAACAGGGCGATACCCAGGATCAGCGCCGCCACGACCACGGCCCACTGGACTCGACGCCGGCCGAACCGGTCGACCAGCGTCGTGGAGATGCGTTGGGCGCCACCCGCGTCGGCGAGCAGCCTGCCGAGAATCGCGCCGAACCCGAAGACCAGCCCGGTCGAGGCCAGGGTGCTGCCGAGTCCGTCCTCGATCGACCCGGCGATCTCGGGCAGGGGCATGCCGAGTGCCAGTGCCAGCAGGAAGGACACGACCGCCAGCGCGATGAAGGCGTGAACCCGGAACTTCATGATCATGATCAGCAGGACCGTGATCGCTGCCGCGGTCAGCACGAGAGGCATGTTCTCCGCTCGCCTTTCTTGGGTGGGAGCCGTTTCCGCTCTGGATCACCGAGGAGCGCGCCGGTGGTCGCCGTCAGCTGCCGACGGCGACCACCGGCGTCGGTTCAGTGCGACTGCCGCGCGACGGTGGAACCGCTGCTTCCGACGAGGAAGTCGAGGTCGCAGCCCTGGTCCGCCTGCAACACGTGCTCGGTGTAGAGCTTCGACCAGCCGCGTTCCTCGCGCTGCGGTGCCGGTTCCCACTCCTCGCGGCGGCGCGCCAGTTCCTCCTCGGACACGTCGAGGTGCAACCGGCGGTGCTCGACGTCGAGTTCGATCCAGTCGCCGGTGCGAACGAGGGCGATCGGCCCGCCGACGGCGGATTCGGGGCAGACGTGGAGGACGACGGTGCCGTAGGCCGTGCCGCTCATGCGCGCGTCGGAGATGCGCACCATGTCGTCGACGCCCTGCTCGGCGAGCTTGCGGGGGATGGTGAGGTTCCCGACCTCCGGCATGCCGGGATAGCCGCGCGGGCCCGAGTTCTGCAGGACGAGCACCGTGTCGGCATCCACGTCGAGGTCGGGGTCCTGGGCGGCGACGTCGTAGTCCTCGATGCTGGCGAACACCCGGGCACGCCCCCGGTGCTGACGCAGCCGCGGCGTCACCGCCGACTGCTTGACGACGGCCCCGTCGGGGGCGAGGTTGCCCCGGAGCATAGCGGTGCCGGCGCCGACGCCGAGAGGTTGGCCGCGGGGCCGGATCACCTCGGTCTCGGGAAC
This sequence comes from Halosaccharopolyspora lacisalsi, assembly GCF_014137975.1. Taxonomy (GTDB): domain Bacteria; phylum Actinomycetota; class Actinomycetes; order Mycobacteriales; family Pseudonocardiaceae; genus Halosaccharopolyspora; species Halosaccharopolyspora lacisalsi. The sequence goes on from NZ_JACGWZ010000005.1 coordinate 409,967, forward strand.
GCGTTCGGCGGTGGTGAGCTCCTCGAGCAGGCCGTGACCCGTGACCGTCGTCGCCCGCTCGTCGAGCAGGTCGGTGAGCTCGGCCAGGACGGCGGGCAGGCCGCCCGCGTAGTGGAAGTCCTCCATGAGGTAGCTCCCCGAGGGCTGCAGGTTCGCCAGCCACGGCACCTCCCGGCTCCAGGCGTCGAGGTCCTCCAGCCGCAGCGGGAGACCGAGGCGTCCGGCGATGGCGAGCAGGTGGATCACGGCGTTGGTGGACCCGCCGATGGCCGCGTTGGCGATCACGGCGTTGCGCAGTGCGGATTGGGTGACCACCCGGCTGATCCGCAGGTCCTCGCCGACCATGTCGACGATGCGTTGCCCGGCGCGCTGGGCGGTGGCGTAGCGGCGGGAGTCCACGGCCGGTATCGCGGCCGACCCGGGCAGCGACAGGCCCATCGCCTCGGTGAGGCAGGCCATGGTCGAGGCGGTGCCCATCGTCATGCAGTGCCCGTTGCTGCGCGACATACCGGCTTCGGCGGCGGCGTAGTCGGCCTCGCTCATGCGGCCGGCGTTGAGGTCCTGGGTGTACTGCCACACCGCCGTTCCCGAGCCGATGTCGCAGCCGCGGAACTTGCCGTTGAGCATGGGGCCACCGGTGACCACCATCGTCGGGAGGTCGACGCTGGCCGCGCCCATGATGGAGCCGGGCGTGGTCTTGTCGCATCCGGTCAGCAGCACCGTGCCGTCCACGGGGTTGCCCCGCAGCGACTCCTCGAGGTCCATGGACAGCAGGTTGCGAAAGAGCATGGCCGTGGGGCGCAACAGAGACTCGCCGAGCGACATGACCGGGAACTCCACGGGAAACCCACCGGCCTGCCACACTCCGCGCTTGACGGCGTCGGCCACATGGCGCAGGTGCGCGTTGCACGGGGTGAACTCGGAGAAGGTGTTGCAGATGCCGATCACGGGGCGGCCGTCGAAGACCTCCTCGGTGAATCCCTGCGAGCGCATCCAGGAGCGGTGGATGAAACCACCTCGTCCCGTCTCGCCGAACCAGTGACGGCTGCGGTTGGCGGGCTCGTCGTCGGAAGTGCTCGTCATCGCGGTGTCCTCCTCAGCTCGGGCTTGTCCAGGGATTCGACGAGCCACGCCATCGCTTCGCGGCCCCGTACGACGGGGTTGGACAGTTCGGCCACGCCGTCGATGGCGATGTCGACGCGATCCCCGGCCCGGAGCGTGAAGTTCAGCTCGGGCACGATGCCGGTGCCGGTGGCCAGCACGGCGCCGTCGGGGAAGTCGCAGCCGTCGAACAGCGCGGTGACCAGCTCCCGCAGCGTGCGGTGCAGCTTGCCGGTGGAGGTCTCTCCGCGCCACGCCTGGGCCCCGTCGCGGTGAATCGTCATCCGGATCGCCAGGTCGGTCGGATCGTCGACCAGCCAGCCGGGACGGATGCCGGTGGCCAGTCCGCAGCTGCCGTTGTAGATCTTGGCCTGGGGCAGGTAGAGCGGGTTGTCGCCCTCGATGGAGCGGGAGCTCATGTCGTTGCACGCGGTCAGCCCGAGGATCTCGCCGTCGCGGTTGAGCACCAGGGCCAGTTCCGGTTCCGGGACGTTGAGCGGGGAGTCGGAGCGGATGGCGACCGGCTCACCGTCGGTGACCACGCGCCAGGGTTGCGCCTTGAAGAACAGCTCCGGACGCGCGGCGTCGTAGATCTGCTCGTAGATCGAGCCGTCGTTGCTCTCGGCCACTCTGGCCCCTCGCGAGCGCTCGTAGGTCACCCCGCCGGCCCAGACTTCGGTGTGCCCGTCGATCGGGGGGAGCAGCCGCACGTCGGAGACCGGGACGGGCGTCGTCTCGGGTGGGGCTTCCAACCGCTCGCGGAACTCGACCGACGGCAGGCGCAACAGCTCCGCGACGGTGTCGACACCGCGCAGTGGCGTCACGTGACTTTCGCGGCACACGCCGACTTCGGGTGCGGCAGCCTGTGGTGCCAGGTAGCGGACGAGGTGCATGGTTCCTCCTGAATCGGGGACCGCCGGTTCACGACGGTTCTTCGCTGAAAGAGGTTCCGGACAGGGCTTGCCGCAGCGTGTCGGTGTCCCGGCGAACTCGTCGTGCGCGCAGCAGACACAGCAGCGCGGTCGCCGCGGCGAGTAAGCCGAGCACGGGATCCACGGCGAGCAGGCCCGCTCCGATCGCGACGGCGACGCAGGCCAGGATCCGCCAGCGGCGGAGTGATCCACGGTGGACTTTCCAGGAGCGCGTCAGGTCCCGCGCGCTCGGCATCGGTTTCTCGTCGTCCGACGCGCGCTGTCGTTCGTGGACCGCGAGCCAGCCGTTGACCGCCGCCGCCGCGGCGAACACGAGGCCCCACGCGGTGGCGCCCGTCCCGAACCGCATCGTGGCGAGCACGGCGAAACCCGATGCGAGCAGCGCGTAGCGCCAGTTGATCGCCGCCGCCCACCGAACGATCACGAGAGGACTCCCGCGTAGGACAGCAGCGCCACGATGCCGGCCACGGTCAGGAACAGCGAACCGACCGCGACGAGCAGCCGCAGCACCGGGCCCATCCGGTAGGCCCGCGGCATGTTGATGTGGTCGATGTAGAGCATCCCCGCCCCGTAGAGCCCGCAGGCCAGGACACCGCCCAGCAGCGACGCCGGGGTGATCAGGGCGACGAAGCTGGCTCCGGACAGGATCATCAGGACGCTGCCGAGAGCGATCCACCCGTAGATGTAGGGCCGGATGCCTCGCTGGCCGCGGTCGCGGATCGTGCGTGACACCGCGGCGAGGCTTTCGTAGGCGGACCAGCTGTAGGCCTCCCACAGCGCGTAGACGGTGCCGAAGAGCACCATCACGATCGCCACGATGTAGAAGTACTCGAACAGCGGCGCCACCGTCGACAGGAACTGGCTCTGGTAGGTCAGCACGTCGTTGTCAGCCGGTACCTGGTGCTGGGCGCCGAGGATCGTCGCACCGCTGATCATGAACGCGGCGGCGATGATGCCCATGGCGAGAAACGCCGCCAGCGTGTCCAGCTTCGGAGCCCGCTTCCACGCCTTGGCCTTGGCCACCTCGGCGGGGTCGTCGCTCAGCGGGATCTGGGCGTGCTGGTCCCGTCCGGAGAGTTGTCGCTGAACGGCCGCGATGTCCGGGTGCCCGAGCATTCCCCAGCGCTTTTCGCGCAGCATGCCCGTGTAGCCGATGTAGTCGTACATGCCGCCCCCGAGACCGCCCATGAACACCGCGAGTTCGACCCACGAGGACGTGGCCGCGATGTCGGGGTAGTCCTCGGCGACGAACGGAGCGTAGTGCAGATCGCCGGGAACGAGTCCGGACAGCACGGCCGCCCAGTCCGGCTGGGCGACGGCGACGCCGACGAGCACGAGAACGACCATGAGCGCGGCGATGGCGACCTGGACCTTCTCCAGCACCGCGTATCCGCCGAGAAAGGACAGGACTCCGGCGGCGGCGAGCACGATCAGCGCGTAAACCGTGGCGTTCCCGGCTCCGAGCGAGTGCAGGTAGTCGCCCAGCGCGACGGCGACCCCGCTGGCCCAGCCGGGGAAGGAGAGCAGGCAGATGACGGCCAGCAGCAGCGGAAACCATCCTCTGGGGCCGGGAAACACGTGCGCGAACCGGGTCATCGGGTGTTCGCCGGTCACCGTGATGTGCCGGTTGGAGGCGTAGACGAGTGCGGCCTTGGCGACCACACCGATCACGATCGCCCACAGCACGGTGTAGCCGAAGATCGCACCTTCGCGGGAGGCGAGGATGGACTCGCCGCCACCGATGGTCAGTGAGGCGACGACGGCTCCGGGACCGAAGAACTTCAGTGCCGTGGCGGGGCTGAGGCGTTTGGTTCGGAGAGTGGCAGGCGGTTCGGGCAGTCGCAGCACCGGTTCGGCGCTGGTGCCGGTCTCGTGCGTGGTCATTGACCCTCGCTTCGCGTGTGAAGGCTGATGATGCGGAGGCCTCACTCTGCGAACTTCCGAGAAATGGATCCTATAGGAAAGTTCGTATAGGATCTGGAGTATGAAAGTGATTCATGGCACCGTCAAGGGCGGTGCTCCGGGGAGGGGAGGTCCGGGATGGGCAGAGCACAGGACACCGAGTCGGCCTCGGTGAGCGAGTTCGGGATCGAGATGCTGCCCCGCCGGTCCGCGCTGGCCGACGAGGTCCACGAGGCGGTCAAGGAACTGCTCATGGACCAGCGCATCGCCCCGGGGTCACGCATGTCCATCGACGGCCTGGCACGGGAGCTCGGCGTGTCACCGACGCCGGTGCGCGAGGCGTTGGCACGACTGGAGTCCGCGGAACTGGTGGTCAAGGAACCGCTCCGCGGATACCGGGCGGCGCCGCTGCTGACCCGTGAACAGCTCGACGACCTCTACCGGTTCCGGCTGCTCATCGAGCCCTGGGCGGCGGCGCGCGCGGCCGAGCGCATCACTTCGGACGGTGCGGCGCGGTTGCGGGCCGAAGTGGACTCCTGCGACATGCCGGACGAGAACAGCTACGCCGCCTACAAGGAGCTCACCGCCCACGACGACCGGTTCCACGTGCTGATCGCAGAGCTCGCCGGGAGTGCACAGGTGCGGTCCGCCTTCGAGCGCACCCACTGTCACCTGCACATCTTCCGGCTCTACTTCGACCGGGTGATCGGAACCAAGACACTCGAGGAACACGGCGCGATCGCCGAATCGATCGCTTCCGGTGATCCGGGCGCGGCCGAGCTGGCGATGCGCACTCATCTGGAAGTCGCCTCCCAACAGCGACTTCGCCCGCTGTACGACTCCTGAGACCGGGAACGAACCGGTCGCCGCCGCTGGAGATCCCTACTGGTGAGGAGCACGGACATTGCTGACGACGACAACGGCGAGCAGCGCGCCAGAGGAGGCGGTGTCGTGAACACGATCGTCGCGCTCGAGGTCTCCGACGTTCGTTTCCCCACGTCACGGCAGCTGGACGGGTCGGATGCCATGAACCCCGACCCGGACTACTCCGCGGCGTACGTGGTGCTGCGCACCGCCGAGGGAGAGGAGGGACACGGGTTCGTCTTCACCATCGGCCGCGGTAACGACATCCAGTGCGCGGCGATCGCGTCGCTGACCGAGCAGGTCGTCGGCCGCGACGTGGAAGCGCTGTGCGGTGACCTGGGGGCCTTCTCCCGGCAGCTGTCGGCCGACTCGCAGCTGAGGTGGCTCGGTCCGGAGAAGGGCGTCATGCACATGGCGGTGGGAGCCGTCGTCAACGCCGCCTGGGACCTGGCCGCCAAGCGGGCCGGTAAGCCGCTGTGGCGGTTGCTGGCGGAGATGACCCCCGAGCAGCTGGTCGATCTCGTCGACTGGCGCTACCTCACCGACGCCCTCACCCGGGAGGAGGCGTTGGAACTGCTGCGCGCGTCCGAGACCGGCCGCACCGAACGGACCGGACGACTGCGCGGTGAGGGCTACCCGTCCTACACCACCACACCCGGCTGGCTGGGATACGACGACGCCAAGCTCGCGCGGCTGTGCGAGCAGGCCGTGGCCGACGGCTTCGACCTGATCAAGCTCAAGGTCGGTGGTGACGTGACCGACGACGTGCGGCGACTCGGTATCGCCCGCGAGGCCGTCGGTCCGGACGTGCGCATCGCCGTCGACGCCAACCAGCGCTGGGACGTCGACGAGGCGATCCCTTGGTTGCGCAAGCTGGAGCCCTTCGACCCGTGGTGGATCGAGGAGCCGACCTCGCCGGACGACGTGCTCGGTCACGCCGCGATCCGCCGCGCGATCTCACCGATGCGTGTGGCCACCGGCGAGCACGTGCACAACCGGGTGATGTTCAAGCAACTGCTGCAGGCGGGAGCCATCGACGTCCTGCAACTGGACGCCACCCGGGTCGCCGGGATCAACGAGCACGTCGCGATCCTGCTGCTGGCGGCCAAGTTCGACGTCCCGGTGTGTCCGCACGCCGGGGGAGTGGGACTGTGCGAACTCGTGCAGCACCTGTCGATGTTCGACTACGTCGCCGTCTCGGGCTCGATGGTCGACCGGACGATCGAGCACGTCGATCACCTCCACGAGCACTTCGTGCACCCGGTGCGGATGCGCGCCAACCGGTACCTGCCGTCGGAGAGCCCGGGGATGAGCGCCGAGATCCTCCCCGAGTCCCGGCTGCGGTTCCGCTATCCGGAGGGAGCGGCGTGGGACATCCCGACGTGAGGGCCGTTCCCGATGCGAACGAGTCCGAGGTCGACACCGGGGAGGAGGAGCGGATGAGCGAGTCGGCGATCCGGGAACTGCGCGCGCGGCTTCCGGACGGTGCCGTACTCACCGACCCCGACAGCACCGAAACCTACCGCCGCGACGAGGCCGACTTCTGCGTGGCGGGAACCCCGCTGGCCGTGGTGCGGCCGGAATCCACCGAGCAGGTGCAGCACGTGATGCGGGTGGCCGCAGAGCACGACCTCCCCGTCGTGCCGCAGGGGGCGCGTTCGGGACTGTCCGGTGCGGCCGACGCGGTCGATGGCGGACTGGTGCTCTCGCTGTCGCGGATGGATCGCATCCTCGACATCGACCCCGTCGACCAGGTGGCGGTGGTCGAGCCCGGAGTGATCAATTCCGCGCTGTCGAAGGCCGTCGCCGAGCACGGCCTGAGCTATCCGCCTGACCCGTCGTCCTGGGAGATGTCCACGCTCGGGGGCAATCTCGCCACCAACGCGGGCGGCCTGTGCTGCGTGAAGTACGGAGTGACCGCCGACTTCGTCCGTGGCCTCGAGGTGGTCCTGGCCGACGGGCAGGTGCTGAGCACCGGACGGCGTTCGGCAAAGGGCGTGGCGGGCTACGACCTGACCCGGTTGCTGGTCGGTTCCGAGGGCACGCTCGGAGTGATCACGAAGGCGACCCTCGGTCTGCGGCCGGCTCCCGAGCCTGGGCTGACTGCCGCGGCGGTGTTCGCCGCGGCCGAGCCCGCCCTGCGCGCGGTGAACCGGATCGTGGCCGAGGGGCTGCAGCCGTCGATGCTGGAGTTCCTCGACGGGACCACGGTGCGGGCGATCCAGGACTACCGGGACATGGGACTGCCGCCGGACGCCGGGGCGATGGTGCTCGCCCAGTCCGACCGGGGTGGCCGGTCCGCCGACGACGTCGCCGCGATCGGGCGGATCTGCGCCGAGGAGGGGGCTCTGGAGGTGGCAGAGGCCGCCGACACCGCCGAGTCGGAGATGCTGTGGCAGTCGCGCCGGATGGTCAACGCCGCGATCCGGTGCCTCGGAGCCACGCTGATCGACGACGTGTCGGTGCCCCGGTCCCGCTTGGTGGAACTGCTCGACGGGGTGCGGCGCATCGCAGAGCAGCACGACGTGCTCGTGTCCTGCCCCGGTCATGTCGGGGACGGCAACATGCACCCGACCGTGATCTTCGACCGTGCCGACGACGCCGCGGTGGCCCGCGCCGAAGCGGCCTTCGACGCCGTCATGCGGCTCGGGCTGGACCTCGGGGGAACGATCACCGGGGAGCACGGGGTCGGGCTGCTCAAACGGCGGTGGCTGGAACACGAGCTCGGACCGCTGGGCACGGAACTGCACCGAAGCATCAAGGCCGCGTTCGACCCCAGGGGGATCCTCAACCCGGGCAAGGTACTCGCCTGATCGAGGATTTCCGATCGGGTTGTCGCAACTGTCCCAAAGGGTGAACGGGCCGTTTTGGCACTCACACCGCCAAAACGGTCCGTTCACCACGACTCCGGGCCCCTTCGGGTGAACAACCCGACAAGAAAACATCGGTGAAGCGGTTCTCGCCCCGGTCCGGCACCGCTGCGGCCCGTGCCGAGGACGGCGCGGCCGGCTCTTCCCGGTGCGGGCCGAGACCCCCCGTGGGACGATCGACGGTGTTCGCCGCACGGCCTCGGGGGTGACCCGCTTCCCGGGAGGGAGGTCACGAGAGTGAACCCGCGTTCCTGGACCAAGGCGCCGCGCCGGGGCGTGGCCCGGGGCTTTCGGCGGTCCCGGGTGCGTGCCTACTTCGTGTCGACGAGCACGCCGAAGCTGCACCTCGGCGCGGGGCACAACCACCTCGACGGTTGGCTCAACACCGACCGCGACGTCGACTCCGGTGCGGTGCTGCTCGACGTCTCCCGCCCCTTTCCGCTGCCGAGCGAAGCGTTCCACTCCGTGTTCTCCGAGCACCTCGTCGAGCACCTGCCGTATGCGACCGGTGTGGCGATGCTGCGGGAGTGCCGTCGCGTCCTCGCTCCCGGTGGACGGATCCGAACGGCGACTCCGGACCTGCACGCGCTCGTGTCGCTCGTCGACGGAACAGGTGGGCAGGTCGGTCGGCGTTACGCCTCCTGGCTCGCGGACTCGTACTTCCCCGACGCCGACGGAGAAGCCGCGACGTTCGCCCTCAACCAGGTCATGCGGGGGTGGGGGCACCGCTTCGTCTACGACGAGGCGACCCTGAGGGCGACGCTGGAGCAGGTCGGGTTCACCGACGTGCGGCGGTGCTCCCCCCGCGACAGCGCTCATCCGGACCTGGCCGGTCTGGAGGACCACGGCGTCGCCGACGGCAACGCGGAACTCGCCCGCTTCGAGACGATGAGCCTCGAAGCTCGCCGCCCCTGAACGCACTCTTCCCGGGGGTCACTCCGAGCGGTGCACGGCGCGGACCACCGCCGCCATGTCCTCGGAGCCGTATCCGGCGTCGACCGCGGCCTGGAACTGCTCGTTGAGCGCCCACATCAGCCGGTCGTCGGTGTTGCCGGCACGCATCGCCTCGGCGATCAGGGCGGTGTCCTTGACCGCCCCGCCGAGGGTGAACGAGGCCGGGAACTCACCCTTGATCATCGCGTCGCCCTTGAGCTGGGTGTAGGCACAGTCGAGCGGCCCTCCGGAGATGGCTTCCAGGAACCTTCGCGGATCGATGTCCAGCCCCTCGGCCATTCCGACGGCCTGGGCCGTGGCGCCGACGACCGACAGCACCCACGAGTTGGCGACCAGCTTGAGCCGGTGTCCGTCACCGGGCTGTTCACCCACCCAGATCGTGTTCGAGCCGATCGCCTCGAACACCGCGGAGACGGCGTCGCGCAGCCGTGACGGTCCACCGGCGAGCACGGTGAGCGTGCCCTGCTCGGCAGGCTGCTTCGTGCCCAGCACCGGAGCGTCGACGAAACCGACACCGTGCTGTTCGGCCAACTCGGCGAGTTGGGCGGTGCCGCCGACGCCGACCGTGCTGCTCTGCACCCACACCGCCCGCGAGTCGGCGGCGGGCAGCGCCTGCTCCATCACCCCGGCCACGGCGTCGGCGTCGAACAGCATGGTCACGATCACCTCCGCGCTCGAGACGGCGCGGGTGAGGTCCTCGGCGACGGTGGCGCCCGCCTCCGCGAGCGGACGCGCCTTGTCCGCGTTGCGGTTCCACACCGTCACGTCCAGTCCGGCGTCGGCGAGGTTGCGGGCCATCCCGGCGCCCATCAGGCCCGTACCCAGCACGGTCACGGTCTTTGTCACTGGTCCTCCCATTCGGTGGGTTCCACCCGGGTACTCGAGTACCCGGCCACCGGCACTGCCATGCTCGGGGCGAGCGGGTGAAAAGCGTGATAATTTGCGGTCATGGCCACGCCCTCTTTCCCCGCCGCCGTCGGCGTCTGGTGGACCAGCGACACGCGTCCGATCACCGAAGTCCAGCGCGCGGCGACCGAACTGGAGGGACTCGGTTACGGTTCGCTGTGGTTCGGCGAGGCCGCGGGCAAGGAGGCGTTGACGCAGTCCGGTGCCCTGCTGGCAGCCACGCGGCGCCTGCGGGTGGGCACCGGCATCGCCAACATCCACGCGCGCGATGCGATGGCCGCGGAGTCCGGTGGCCGGACACTGGTCGCCCAGTACCCGGAACGCTTCCTGCTCGGACTCGGGGTGAGCCACGCACCCCTGGTGCAGCACCGCTCGGGCACCTACGAGAAACCGCTGACGACCATGCGCGACTACCTCGCGCGCATGGACCAGGTGTCCGGCAAGATCGAACCGGGTGTCGGGCGGGCCCCCCGACTGCTGGCGGCGCTGGGCCCGAAGATGCTCGATCTCTCCGCCACCGCCGCCGACGGTGCCCACACCTACCTGGTGACGCCGAAGCACACCGCCGACGCCCGCGAGGCGATCGGGCCGGACAAGACGCTCGTCGTCGAGCAGGGCATCGCGGCCACCACCGACCGGGAGACCGCGCTGCGGCGGGCGCACGCCCACCTGGACATGTACTCGGTACTGCCGAACTACCGCAACAACTGGCTGCGCGAGGGCTTCACCGAGGACGATCTCGTGCGCGGTGGCAGCGACCGCCTGGCCGAGGCACTGGTGGCCTGGGGCCGGACCGAGGACATCGTCGGGCGGGTGCGCGAGCACCTCGATGCCGGGGCCGATCACGTGGTGGTGCAGCTGCTCGGCGAGGAACAGACCGACGATCCGTTGCCCGCGCTTCGGGACCTCGCACCCGCGCTGACCGCGCTGACCGGCAGGTAAGGTGCCCTCCCGACACACCGCCTCGGTACGTCGAGTGGTGACACGGTGACTCGGAAGCGCGACAGGACTCGGGACTCTCGGCGGCAGCATTCCACCGAGGGAAAACGTGCACGCGCGGATCCGCGCCGCGACATGACCACGGACGAGATCGGGCTGAGCGGCACGACGATTCGGTTCGCCCACCCGACGGCGGGTGCGGACCTGCTCTACGAAGGTGTCGGTGACGAGAAGTTCCCGCCGTACTGGGCGGAGCTGTGGCCCAGCGGGGTGGAGCTGGCCTACGAGGTCTCGACGTACGAACTCGGCGGTCTGTCCGTGCTCGAACTCGGCTGCGGGGTGGGCTTGCCCAGCATCGCCGCGGCGCTGTCCGGGGGGCGGGTGCTGGCCACCGACCGATCCCGCGACGCCGCCGAGCTCGCCGGGGACAACGCGCGTCGCAACGGCGTGACAGTGGAGACCGCTGAATGCTCCTGGGAGCAGCCGGATTCGCTACTCGAAGGGGCTCCGTGGGATCTCGTGCTGGCCGCGGACGTGCTCTACGAGCAGCGCAACGTCTCCTGGTTGCTTTCGCTGCTGCCCCGGTTGGTCGACCGGGCCGGCGAGGTTTGGATCACCGATCCACGGCGCACGCGAGCCGATGATTTCCTCACCGGGGTCGTCGAGGACTGGCGGCTCTCGACGTCGGCGACTCGGATTCCCGCCGTGGACCTCCACCGGTTGCGGCTCAGGAAGTGAAGCGGCGGAAACCTCCCTCGACGTCGATGACCTGGCCGGTGAGCGCGGCGGCTTCCGGGGAGAGCAGCAAGGCGATCACGGCGGCGCCTTCGTCCGGGGTGTTCCAGCGTCCGCGGGACATGTGCCGCCGGACGAAGGCCTCCAGGTCGGGCGTGGCCCAGCCGGTGTCGCTCGGACCCGGATCGAGGCAGTTCACGGTGATCTCGCGCTCGACGAGCGCGTCGGTCAACGTGGTGGTGATCTGCCGAAGAGCTCCCTTGGTGGTCGCGTAGGGGATCTCGTCCGGCATCGGCCCCTTGTGCTGGCCCGAGGTGAACAGCACGATCCGACCACCGTCGGGATGGGGCCGGTACTGCTCCGCGAAGGCTCGTACGAGCAGCAACGACGCGCGGACGTTGACCGCCCACGTCGCGCCGAGGGCTTCGCCGGTCAGTGTCTCCAGCGTTCCGGTCTGCGATCGAGCGTGGTTGAGCACGAGAGTGTCGGCCGTGCCGAAGCGGTTCACCGCGTCGTCGACGAGTCGTCGCGGAGCCTCGGGTGCGGCGAGGTCGGTCTCGAAGTGGGTCAGCCGTCGATCCACACCGCCCAGTTCCCCCAACACGGCGTCGATTCCCCCGGAATCGGCGCCCCAGGGCCCGGTGGCGGCGGTCCTGGTGGCGTCTCGTACGGGCTGAACGAGTGCGCGACCACGCGCGTGTCCGGGTCGGCGAGCAGTCGCCGTCCGATCGCGAAACCGATCCCACGGCGGCGGCTGACGCCCGTTACCAGGGCTGTACGCCCGGCCGATGTCACCATGCCCCGATCGTCGTGGACCGGCCGGATTGATCGGAAACACTTTTCGCCCGGAGGTGCGTTCCTGCGGGCCGGTGACGGTGGGCGTCTGACGAGCTTCCGGGTGACCGCTGCGTGTCGATTCGCGCTGCTTCGTCAAGCGGCCAACACGCGGTGAGCTCCGCACTCGCGGCAGATCAAGCGGTCGCTCAGTCCGCGTGCGAACTCGTGGGGAGTGTCTTCTTCCAGGGCGTGTTGGCCGCAGTCACCACAAGCCGACATCGAGGTGCTCGTGGTGGTCGGTGCTTCGGAATCCGGACGAGCACCGGGCTTCGTCGTCATCAGCAGCTCCTGCGGCTTCACGTGGTAGCAGCCACCGGGCCTGCGGCCGGTCCGGTGGCTGCTGGTTCTACTGGTGTGGGAAGGACGCGGACGGTGGATGATCTGTTCCCTCAGGGCCGACTGATCGGCTGTGGGGCTTGGGAGGTCTTCACGGAGCCCTGCCCGTACATGACCTCCCGGCAACGGTTGAGCTCGCGGGCGAAGGTGCTCAAGCGGGTCCACAGCACAGCCATCGGAGTACTCCTTTGTATCGTGAGGTCTGTGATCGAGGTCCGGACAACTACCGGCCACCAGCGGAATCCCCACGGCGCTTCGGGTTTACACATCGCCGCCGAAACAAATACGTGCTGTTACCAGGGGGGGGTTCAGCAGCCGGGAAACGCTGCTCCGCAAGGGTGGAACGGTTCCCGGTGACCACGGAAAGCGGTCGTGCACTCGGCCACCGCACCGGGCCGGAACTCGGTGACCCGGCCCGCGGCGGCCAACGACGCCAGCGTCGTACCTCCCAGGTAGATCGCGCCCAGTTCGGTCGACGACAGCCGCAGCTCGGCGCGCTCCCGCGTGCGCTCGCACGTGACCGAGTCACCGTCGGCCTGCAGCCGGTAGTGCCCGGCGTTCCAGGGGCAGAAGGGGTCGGTGACCTCGAGGACCACGTCCAGCGGTGTCGCGTAGCGACGTGCCGCCAGCGCCCGGTCGATGTCGACCAGCCGCACCCACACCCGGTCGATCATCGTCGAGCGCACCGCTCGCGCGTCGAGCAGCAGATGCGGCAGCGGCTCGTCGAGCGCCGCTTCGTAGCTGATCCACGGATGCAGGTCGATGTCGGCGAGGAAGCGCCACACCGCGGCGTGGGCCTGCCGCGTCGTGGCCACCAGCTCGATGACCCGGACCGTGCTGTCGGGGTCGTCGTCGCCGGTGCCCTTGAGTCGGTAGATCGCGTAGCCGGTGACGGCGCCGTCCGGCTCCCGGTGAACGGCGAAGCGCAGCGCGGTCGCGCCCCCGCGGACGTGCTCCTCGTCGTAGAGGCGGGCTCGCCAGAACCTGTCCGGACGGTCGAGCCAGCCGACCGAACGGCGGCGAACCGCGTCGTAGACCGGCTCGATCAGCGGTCGGGCCTCGGCGCGATCGACCAACCGGATGCTTCCCCGGCCGAGGTCGACATCGGGGCGAAACCGCATGGACCGCTTCTCGCCGCGCATCCGCAGACCGTGCGTGGCGATGCCGTAACCGAAGCGGCCGTAGATCGTGGCCTCCGAGGCGTGCAGCGCGGCGATCGGCTCGCCGCGTTCGTGGAGCTCGGTGAGCTGCTTGCGCATCATCGACGTGAGAACTCCTCGACGCCGGTGCGTGGGGGGAGACGCCGACTCCGGCCACACCCGCGACCGGTTGCACGGTGCCCGGGATCGTCATCTCGCGGGTGAAGATCGCTGCCCCCGCTATCGGGACATCGTCGTCGAACGCGGCGATCGTGCGATCGAGCTCGACGACGGATCGCTCGTGCGTCAGGTCCGCGTCGTTCCGGTCCTCGCCGTAGGTGTTGGCGATCATCCGAGTCCAGGTCTCGAACTCGTCGTCGCCGATGGAGCGCAGGGGGTACGGATCGTCCATTTCGCCGGTGTACCCGATACCGCTCTCGGTCGGCGATCGAATTTCCTTCGCGGAGATTCCGTCGGGTCTCCCTCACCCGGAGACCCGGCATCAATTGTCTTGACTTCGACTGAACTTCAAGTTCTACGGTGCGCGCACTGATCGGTCGAGGGAGAGGACTGCTGTCATGCGCGCGATCCAGGTTGCTGAATTCGGTGGCCCCGAGGTGCTGGTTGCCGGGGAGGTCCCTGATCCGCTCCCGGGTCCGGGGGAGGTCGTGGTGGGGGTGGAGGCCGCCGACGTCATCTACCTCGACACGCTGCTGCGCTCCGGCTGGGGTGGAGACACCTTTCCTCTGCAACTCCCGTACGTGCCCGGTGGCGGCGGTGCGGGAAGGGTCCTGTCCGTCGGTGAGGGCGTGGATCCCGGATGGATCGGGCGCCACGTCCTCGCGAGGTCCGCCACCGGATATGCCGAGAAAATCGCCGCCGACGTGGCGGGTGTCGTGGAAGTGCCCGCCGAGTTGGGCTCTCCCGAAGCGGCTGCTCTGCTGCACGACGGCGCCACCGCGCTCAGCTTCGCCCGCCTGGCGGAGATCGGGGAAGGTGAACGGGTGGTGGTGGCTGCCGCGGCCGGCGGTGCCGGCACGTTGCTGGTGCAACTGGCCCGCGAATCCGGTGCCCGAGTGATCGCGGCGGCTCGCGGCGAACGCAAGCTGGCGCTCGCCCGCGAACTGGGTGCCGAAGTCGCGGTCGACTACTCGAAGGAGGGCTGGACGCATCGGGTGTACGAGGCGACGGGTGGAGCGGGAGTCGACCTGGCTTTCGACGGTGCGGGTGGAAAGCTCGGCAAGGTGCTGTTCGAGACCGTGGCCGAGGGAGGCCGGTTCGTCACCTACGGCACTTCCGGGGGCGAATTCGCCGGAATCGACCCGTGGGTGGCCGAGCGGCGGGATGTCACGGTGATGAATCCGCTGGAGCGCGGACCGCACGACCAAGCCACCGTTCGGGACCTGCTCACGCGGGCGCTCGCGTTCGCGGCGCGGGGACGACTGCGTCCGTCCATCGGTGCGACCTACCCGCTGGATCGAGCTCGGGAGGCTCACGCCGCGCTCGCCGAGCGCAGCACCGTCGGCAAGTCGCTGCTGATCAACTGACCTGGGCCTCCGCGTGGTGGGTCAGGGAGTAATGACGATCTTGCCGACGTGCTCGCCGTCGAGGAAGCGTTGCTGCGCCCGATGGATGTCGGCCAGCGTGTGTCGCTCCGCGACGCGGGGGCGGACGGAGCCGGAGCGGGCGAGCTCGACGAGTTCACCGAAGTGCCGTGGCGTGTGCATCGAGGAACCGATCAGTCGGAGGTTGTGCAGGTAGAGGCGACGCAGGTCGAAGGGCACCACCGCGCCGGCCACGGCTCCGGCGACGACCCAGCGGCCGTCGTCGCGCAGCAGCGGCATCAGTCGCTCGACCCAGGGGCCACCGGCGACGTCGGCGACCAGGTCCGGTCCGGAAGGAACCAGCGAGGTGAGTTGTTCGGCGATGCCCTCGGACTCGCGGAAGAGGGTGTGGGTCGCGCCCGCCTCCTCGACGAGGGCGCTCTTGGTGCTGCTGGTCAGTGCCACGACCGTGGCGCCACGCGCGGAGGCCAGCTGCACCAGTGCCAGCCCGACACCTCCGGAGGCTCCCGTGACCAGGACCGTTTCCCCGCCGCGGAGCTCAGCTCGTTCGAGCATGCCCATCGCGGTTCCGTAGGCCACCGGCAGGCATGCCAGCTGCTCGTCCGCCAGGGGCGATTCGGTGACGTCGTGAGCCTGGCCGCTCGGAACGACCACGCACTCGGCGAAGCCGCCGTCGGCCTCGCTGCCCAGCAGGCCGGTCGGTGGTGCCTGGTCGCTCTCCTCGAGGTAGCTCGCGGGATCGACAAGCACTCGGAGCCCGATTCGCTCGGTCGCCACACCGGGGCCGACCGCGGCGATCACGCCGGCGATGTCACCACCCTGGATGCGGGGGAACGTGAGGGGGCCGCGCCAACCGGCTTTGGCGTCCGGTCGCCCCGGGAGGCCGTAGGTGCCCTCGCGCGTCCAGATGTCGGTGTTGTTCAGCGCGCTCGCCCGTACTCGGACCAGCACTTCACCCGCCGCAGGTACCGGATCGGCCACATCCCGGCGGTATTCGAGTTTTTCCGGACCACCGTGCCCGGTCAGCACCACCGCACGCACAGATTACCTCCTCGGTATACCGACTGGTATAGTAGCAGGGTGCCGCATCGGTCGCGACAGGTAATCCCACCGGTAGGAATAGTCGTGTCGGACAGGGACGGGACGACGGTGGCCGGGCGCCACCTGCTCGAAGCCACCGCGGGGAGGTTCTACGCCGACGGCGTCAACACCGTCGGCGTCGCCGCGATCGCCGAGGCCGCCGAGGTCACCAAGAGGACGCTCTACGACTGCTTCGGTTCCAAGAGCGGGTTGGTCGTGGTTTATCCGGAGGATCGCCCCGATCGGGCACGCTTCGGGTTATCCCGCTTCGTCGGTCCAGACCGGGGAGGACGTTTCGCGGACCCGCCCGTCACCGTGGAAGGTCAGAAAGCGGTCGAAGGAACGGGCGAACCAACGGTCGTGGGTCACGGCGAGCACGGTGCCGTCGAAGGAGTCCAGACCCGATTGGAGTGCATCGGCCGAAACGAGATCGAGGTTGTCAGTGGGTTCGTCGAGCAGCAGCAGGTTCGCTCCCTCCAGCTCGACCAGCAGAATCTGCAGTCGGGCCTGCTGTCCGCCGGAGAGCGTGTCGAACCGCTGGTGGGCTGCCTGAACGATGTCGTAGCGGGCCAGCGCTTTGCTGGCCTCCTCGCGTGGCATCCCCGAACGACGTCTGCCGCCTCCGGTGAGCAGCTCCAGCAGTGTACGCCCGGCGAACTCGGGATGCTCGTGGGTCTGGGCGAACCAGCCGGGCACCACCCGTGCTCCCAGTCGGGCGTCGCCGGTGTGCGGGACCGGGGTCAGCGCCTGCTGCTCGAGCTCCGTGGCGCGGTCGCCGTCGCTGCCGCCGCGGGCCAGCAGCCGCAGGAAGTGCGACTTCCCCGAGCCGTTGGCGCCGAGCACCGCGCTCCGCTCGCCGTAGCGGAACTCGGCGGTGAACGGCTCGGTCAGCGCGTCCAGCACGAGATTCTCGCAGATCACCGCACGTTTGCCGGTGCGCGAACCTCGCAGGAGCATGTGGACGCGCTGGGTCCGGGGCACCGCTTCGGGGGGACCGGCTTGGTCGAACTTGCGCAGCCGCGTGCGCGCGGCCTGGTACCGCGCGGCCATCCCGTCGTTGTCGGCGGCCTTCTGCTTGAGCTCGTTGACCAAGCGCAGCAGTTTGGCCCGCTCCTCGTCCCACCGTCGGCGCAGCTCGTCCAGCCGTGAGATCCGGTCCGCACGGGCCTGCTCGTACGTGGCGAAACCACCGCCGTGCACCCACACCCGGTTGCCGGCCGCTCCCAGCTCCACCGTCACGACGCGGGTGGCGGTGCGATGCAGGAGTTCGCGGTCGTGCGAGACGAACAGCACCGTTTTCGGCGTCTCGCGGAGACGTTGCTCCAGCCACTGCTTGCCCGGCACGTCGAGGTAGTTGTCCGGCTCGTCCAGCAACAACACTCCGTCCGGACCCCGCAACAGCGCTTCCAGGGCGAGTCGTTTCTGCTCTCCGCCCGAGAGAGTCCGCAGTTCGCGGTACTTGGCTCGCTCGTAGATCAGGCCGAGCGCGGCGACGCAGCAGCGGTCCCAGGAAGCCTCGGCCTCGTAGCCTCCCGTGTCGGTGTACTCGGTGATCGCCTCGGCGTAGGCGAGCTGCGTGGCGTCGTCGTCCTGCTCGATCAGCCTGTCCTCCGCCGCGTCGAGATTCCGTCCCGCTGTGCGCAGGCGCGGTGTGGCCACCGACAGCAGCAGGTCCCGCACCGTCGAGTCATCCTGAGCGTGGCCGATGAACTGGGGCATGACACCCAGCCCGCCGGAACGGGCCACCGAGCCCTCGTGCGGATCGAGATCACCGGAGACCAGCCGCAGCAACGTCGACTTCCCCGTACCGTTCGGGCCGATCAGCGCGGCCTTGACGCCCTCGCCCACGCGAAACGACACGTCATCGAGCAGCGGCTGCCCGTCCGGCAGCACGTGGTGCACCTTCTGCAGGTCGACGTGTCCCACGGCGGTCGGCTCCTCACGGTGCTGAGTCCTGACGGCGTTCGAGGCCGCGACGGTGCTGCGGCCGAATCACGACGCCGGTATGTATAACTCGCGGCAGCTCGAGTCCGCGACGTGTTTTTCGACCGGGGTTCGTCCGCTCAGGGCACGGGAGCGGGCTTGGTCGCGGGATCGCCGTCGATGGCTTTCGCCATGCGCGGCACCAGTTCGTCGAGAGCGATGGGCAGACTCAGCGCGCTGCTGAAGGACAGGGCTCCGTTGATCGGACTCATCTGGGGCAGGGGGATGTCGCGACCTCGGCGCGCGACGTCGAGCCGCCGGTAGATGGGTTCCTCCGCGATGCTCGTCTCCCGCGAGCCGTACACGCCCAGCAGCAGTACGTCGGCCTCCAGCGCCCCCAGGTGTTCGAGGCTGAGTTTCACGGGGGCGTGGTCGGCGTCGCCGGAGAACAGCTTCTCGGCCGCGGCGGGGAGGGTGAAGCCGAGCGAGTTCAGGAAGCGGGGCGCCGGACCGGTGGCGTAGGCGTAGACCGATCCGTTGATGGAGGTGGCCAACAGCCCCGTCGCGCCCCGGAACTCGGGCTGCGTGGTGCGCGCGTGCTCGAACCGTTGCTCGATGTTCGCGACGATTCGCCCCGCCTGGTCGGTCCGGCCCAGCGCCCGGCCGGTGGGGCGGGTCAGCTCCTGCCAGGGTGCTCCGTAGTCGGGATGGTCACCGGGTTGGGCGATGGTCGGAGCGAACCGGGACAGCGCGTCGTACTGCTGCTCGGTCATCCCCGAGTTCATGCCGAGCACGAGATCCGGTCGCAGGGCCGCGATCCGCTCGACGTCGAGGTCCTGCCTGGGGAGGGAGGCCGGGACCTCGCGCTGCCCGAGCTTGTCGGTGGCCCAGGGCCACAGAGCTCCCGGATGGTCCCCGAACCACTCACGCGCCGCGACCGGTGCGCTTCCCAGCGCCAGCACGTAGTCCTGTTCGGTCAGACCCACGGTGACCACTCTGCGGGGTGGCGCGGGGATCTCGGTGGTGCCGTACCGGTGTTCGACGGTGACGGGGAAGCCCGCGGACTCTCCAGAGGACTCGGAGGACTGCCGGGAAGGACCGCACGCCGCGGTCAACAGCAACATGCCCATGCCGCCGAGCACGTGTCTCCGGGTCGGAGCGCTGCTTCCGGAATCGAGGCCGGTCGAGAACATGGGGCACCTTTCGGTCCGCGTGTGGTCGGGATTCACCCTTAAATCAAGGTTAGGCTAACCTAATGAATCCGGCGGGTGCGGGTTTCGTGCTGCGATGCTCGTCACAGCCTCGGCGGCGTGCCGTGTATTACGGTCCGGGGATGATCGGAGACGAGGGGCGGGTGTCGGCCTCCGGTCCGACACTTCTCGAGCTGCTGGATCTCGAAGAACTCGACCGCGACCTCTACCGGGCGGGCACGGTCTTCGACGATCCCTTCGCGCTCTACGGTGGTCAGGTCGCCGCGCAGGCCCTGCTGGCGGCGGGAAGCACCGTGCCGCGGGACCGGCTGGTGCATTCGTTGCACGGCTACTACCTGCGTCCGGGAAACGCCTCGCAGCCGACGATCTTTCGGGTGGATCGCGACCGCGACGGAGGTTCCTTCAGTTCCCGCCGAGTCGTGGCGACCCAGGACGGTGAGGTCGTCTTCAGCATGTCGTGCTCCTTCCACCGCCTCGAACCCGGCCTCGACCGCGAGGCGCACCCCGCCGCGGAGGTGGCCGCACCGGAGGACTCCTGCGACTACGAGCTGCCGCGCCTGTTCTCGATGCGGGCCCGGCTACCGCCGCAGCCGTATCCCGACGCGCGGTGGCCCACCCGGTTCTGGTCCCGTTGCGCGCTGGAACTGCCGAAGGATCCGCTGCTGCACTCGTGCGTGCTGACCTACCTGTCCGACATCTCCAGCGGTTCGGCGCCGCTGGGGGAGGGTGACATCGGTTCGGGTCCCAGCCTCGACCACGCGGTGTGGTTCCATCGGCAGGCCACGTTGGACGACTGGGTGCTGATGGACCTTCAGCCGCAGACCGTGGCCGCCGGACGTGGCTGGTACACGGGAACGATGCGCAGCCGCACCGGTGAACTGGTGGCCAGCCTCACCCAGGAGACCCTGTTCCGGGCCAAGCGGCCATCCACCGGGGAGTCCGACACCTCCCGGTGACCGAACCGGAGGGTGCGCGGGCCCGTCGTCGCGGCGGCGGAACGAGCACGTTGCTATGATCATGGTGTCCGGTGGTGACCGAGTCGGGTACCCGTGTCGCGGGCGGGTGGTCCGCACCGGTTCGTGGAGATCGCTGGGGGTCGTGCCCGCGGAGCGGGCACGGTCACCGACCGGAAATTCCCCGGTTTCGTTCGTGGGGACGGCGTCGAAGGAAAGGCAGCATGCTCGTAGCGGCAGGAGTGTTTCCGCACCCGCCGGTCCTCGTACCTCGCATGGCGGGTGACCGGGCCTTCGAGCTCGACGGCCTGCGTGCCGCCTGCGCCGAGGGCGTGACGCGGTTGCTCGACTCCGATCCCGACGTGGTGGTGGTCGTCGGAGGTGGGGAGGACACGGTGTCGTACCCCACCCCG
This sequence comes from Halosaccharopolyspora lacisalsi, assembly GCF_014137975.1. GTDB lineage: Bacteria > Actinomycetota > Actinomycetes > Mycobacteriales > Pseudonocardiaceae > Halosaccharopolyspora > Halosaccharopolyspora lacisalsi. The sequence continues at coordinate 430,627 of NZ_JACGWZ010000005.1, forward strand.
GTTGCGGGTACGTTGGCGCCGTACGGGCTGGATCTCACCGTCGGGCAGGGTGCGGAGGTCCTTCCACTGTCGCTGACGATCGCGCGCTGGCTGCTCGACGTGCACGCTCCCGCCCACGCTCCGCTCTTCGAGTCGGTGTCGGCGAGCGCACCGGTCGACGACTGCCTCGAGCTGGGACGGCGACTGGCGCAGCGGCATCGACGGGTGGCGCTGATGGTGATGGGCGACGGTTCGGCGTGCCGTGACGTGAAGGCGCCCGGATTCCTCGACCCCGAGGCGGTGCCCCACGACGACGACATCGCGCGGGCGCTCGCCACCGGGGACGAGGAGGTGCTGGCCGCCGTGGACCCGCGGACTTCCGAACGGCTGCTGGTCTCCGGACGAGCCGCGTGGCAAGTGCTCGCCGGAGCCGCGAGTGGCCGGTCGGTGGAGGCCGAACTCCTCGACTACCAGGCGCCGTACGGGGTCGGCTACTTCGTCGCGTCCTGGCGGTGCGGGCCGAGCGAGCGGAAATGAACAGCGGCGAGCGCGAGGGCCGCCGCTGTGGTGTGCCGGAAGGGATTGGAGGGCATCGGGCGTGCTGATGCCGCTTCGTTTCCGGGGACGTGCGACTCCGACGGACCGGCCGCTGGTCATGGCCATCGTCAACCGCACGCCGGATTCGTTCTACGACAGGGGAGCGACGTTCGCGGCCGAGGACGCGATGGAGGCCGTGCGCAGCGCCGTGGACGAGGGCGCCGACATCGTCGACATCGGCGGGGTGAAGGCGGCTCCCGGCGGAGAGGTCTCCGTGGCCGAGGAGACCGACCGTGTCGTGCCGTTCATCGCTGCGGTGCGTGAGCGTTTTCCCGACCTCGTCATCAGCGTGGACACCTGGCGCCACGAAGTGGGCCGGTGGGCGTGCGAGGCGGGAGCCGACCTGCTCAACGACACCTGGGCGGGGGCGGATCCGGTGCTGGCCGAGGTCGCCGCCGAGTTCGAGGCCGGCTACGTGTGTTCGCACACCGGCGGTATCACGCCGCGCACGAGGCCGTTTCGCGTCCGGTTCCCGGATCTCGTGAACTCGGTCGTGGAGGAGACCACGCGGCGCGCCGAGCACGCCGTCGCGCTGGGAGTCCCCCGCGAGAGCGTGCTGATCGACCCGACCCACGACTTCGGCAAGAACACCCGGCACAGCCTGGAACTGGTGCGCCACACCGAGGAACTGGTTGCCACCGGGTGGCCGGTGCTCATGGCACTGTCGAACAAGGACTTCGTCGGGGAGACGCTGGGTACCTCGCTGGAGGACCGGGTGACCGGGACGCTGGCCGCCACGGCGGTGGCGGCCAACGCGGGGGCCGCGGTGTTCCGGGCGCACCAGGTGCGTGAGACTCGTCAGGTCGTCGACATGGTGGCCAGCATCCGCGGCGACCGTCCGCCGTCGGGCTGCGTTCGCGGTCTGTCTTGACGGTGCTCCGGACGCGCTGTTCGCCCGTCCGGGCGTGGTGCGTGCCGACAGGGCGTGTGAGTGGATCGGCTTGAAGCGTGTCGAGGGGAATCGATGCTGCCCGAGGTGAAGCGGTGGTTCGCCGCCCGTAGCTGGCAGGACCCACGGTGGTCGGTGGCCGAGCTGGTGGCGGCCAAGCGGGGACGCACGGTCAGCGTGGTGCTGCCCGCGCTGGACGAGCAGGACACGGTGGGTGCGATCGTCGCGGCGATCCGGCCGCTGACCGAGCCGGGTCCCCCGCTGGTCGACGAGCTGGTGGTCGTCGACTCCGGCTCGACCGACCGCACGGCCGAGGTCGCGCGCGAGGCGGGAGCGCGGGTCGTGCAGCGGCGGGACGTGCTGCCCGAGTTCGCCCACAGGCCGGGCAAGGGTGAGGTGCTGTGGCGGTCGCTGGCGGCGACCTCCGGTGACCTGCTGGTCTTCGTCGACTCCGACCTCGTGGACTTCGATCCGTCCTTCGTTCCCTCGTTGCTCGGCCCGTTGTTGACCGAGTCCGCTCCCGCGCTGGTCAAGGGCTTCTACCGGCGGCCGTTGCGGATGCGCTCCGACGAGCCGGAGACGGGGGGCGGGCGTGTGACGGAGCTGCTCGCACGGCCGGTGCTGTCGGCCCTGCGCCCACGGTTGAGCGGTGTGGTGCAGCCGCTCGGCGGGGAGTACGCGGCCCGGCGGGAGTTCCTGGAGTCGGTCCCCTTCGCGGCCGGTTACGGCGTGGAGATCGGGCTGCTGCTCGACGCCCACGAGCGCTACGGGTTGGACGGCATCGCCCAGGTGAATCTGGGGGTGCGCAAGCACCGGCACCGTGAGCTGCTGGAGCTCGGCGTGATGGCCCGCCAGATTCTCGCGGCGGCACTGGCCCGGTGCGACTCACCGGATGATTCCGCCGAGGTGCGGGAGGCGGCCTCGTTCACCCAGTTCCTCCAGGTCGACGGCGAGTGGTCGGCGCGGGAGCACGACGTGCCGATCGAGGACCGACCACCGCTGCGCGACGTTCGAGGCCCCGGAGAATCGCGGTGAACGCGTCGTTGTGGCGGTCGCACCGCCACAACGACGCGTTCACCCCTCGAGACAGCGGTCCGAACCGGGCTACTCGGACCTCAGGATGCCGACGGCGCCGTAGCCGTTGGCATCGGCGGCCTGCTCGTCGGGGACCGGTTCTTCGGGACGCCACTGGTCGAGCCGGGCCACACCGGGGTCGAGCACCGCGTAGCCGGCGAAGAACCCCGCGATCTCGGAGGGGGTGCGAAACAGCATTCGAGGGGTGTTGGTCTGGCCCATGAAATCCTGGACCGCCCGTACTTGCTGGTCGGTCGCGGCGTCCTGCACGGCGTGCGAGATCACGAGCGCGCTTCCCGGCACGCACACGTCGCGGTAGGTGGCGATGAGACCGGCCGGGTCGTCGGCGTCGTCGAGCAGGTCCAGGATGGCCACCGCCAGGATCGCCACCGGCCGGGTGAAGTCCAGCAGCTCGGTCACTCCGGGAGCGGTCAGCACCTTGTCCGGGTGACGGATGTCGGCCTGGGTGACGGTCACTCGCGAGTTGTCGCCGAGAAGCCGGCGAGCGTGGGCCACCGCCACCGGCTCCCGATCCACGTAGGCCACGTGGGCGGTGGGGTCGTGTCGGTGGGCGATCTCGTGGACGTTGCCGACCGTGGGCATACCGGAGCCCAGGTCGAGGAACTGGTCGATGCCCTGCCGGCACAGCAGCGTCACCGCCCGCCCGAGGAAGGAGCGGTTGCCCCGGGTGTAGCGGGCGGTCCAGCTCGAGTTGCCCGGCAGGGCCTGGCGGAACTGCTCGGCCGCGGTGCGGTCGACGGCGAAGTTGGCCGAGCCGCCGAGGAAGTAGTCGTACATCCGCGCGATGTTCGGCTTGTCCACGTCTATGCCCGCCGCGGCCTCCGGAGGCCGCAACAGCGGGTTCTGCCCCCATTCGTGCCGACCCATGAACCCTCCGACCACCGGTGACCGTCCAGTGGTCACGACCGTAACCCGCACCACCGGGTGCGGCCAGGGCAGCACGCTTACAGCGAACTTTTCGATCATCGGGGGTCGACCGACAGTAGGCTGTTGTCCCAGGACCAACGTGAGGAGCCAGTCATGCCGTTCGAACCGGACCCCGAACTGAAGCCCGCGTTCGAGGCCTTCGCCGAGCTGGGGATCCAGCCCCCGCTCGGGGCGACTGGCGGGCGATTCGGAAGCTGACCGAGACGATGCACGCCGGGATGTACACCTGGACCGATCCGGCCCTCGGCGTCTCGCCCACCGACTTCGAAGCCACCGGCGTCGACGGCGAGACGGTGGGACTGCGGTGGTTCACCAAGGACGGGGCGGTTTCCGAGGCCGCCGTGGTGTACCTGCACGGTGGTGGGGTGATCGTGGGCTCGATCGACGACTCGGCCTTCAGGATCGCCGAGTACGTGCGCTCGACCGGGGTGGCGGTGCTCGCCGTCGAGTATCGGCTGGCTCCCGAACATCCGCATCCGACCCCGGTCGAGGACTGTTTCGCGGGTTTGAGCTGGCTCGTGGAGCACGCTTCCGAGCTGGGTGCCGATTCGGCCCGCGTCGCCGTGATGGGGGAGAGCGCGGGTGGAGGTCTCGCCGCCGGAGTGGCGCTGCTCGCCCGCGAGCGTGGTGTGGCGCTGGCCCGGCAGATCCTCGTTCACCCGATGCTCGACGACCGCACGACCGCGCCCGATCCGGAGCTCGTCCCGTTCGGGGTGTGGAACTACGACATGAACTTCACCGGTTGGAACGCGTTGCTCGGCGATGCCGTCGGTACCGACGCCGTACCACCGTCCGCGGCGCCCGCGCGGGCGAGCGAGTTGAGTGGCCTCGCGCCGGCCTACATCGAGGTCGGTGAGCTCGACATCTTCCGCGACGAGGACATGGAGTACGCGCGCAGGCTCGCCGCCGCCGGAGTGTCGGTCGAGTTCCACGTGCATCCCGGTTGCCCGCACGCCTTCGACGGTGCCGCCCCGGATGCCGACGTGGTGGCGCGCGCGATGGCCGACCGGACTCGCGTTCTCGCGCGGCTGTAGTAGTACGCACCGACTCGGTCCGAGTGATCCGGAACATATCCCGCGCCCCGGCTACCGGAAGTAGGGTGAGCGGATCGAACTCGGGAGGTTGGTTTTGTCCGACGGTGACGTGGCGCGGGGCCGGTACGCCTGGATCGAACCGGGCGCGCACGAGGTGGCCTCCGGGGTCTATCGAATTCCGCTTCCGCTGCCCAGCGACGGGCTGCGCGCGGTCAACGTGTACGCCGTCGTCGACGGGGACGGGCTGGTGCTCGTCGATTCTGGCTGGGCGCTGGAGCAGGCGCGCGAGCAGCTCGAAACCGCTCTCGGCGAGATCGGCTACGGACTCTCCGACATTCGGCGCTTCCTGATGACGCACATACACCGGGACCACTACACCCTGGGAGTGACCCTGCGCCGGACGTTCGGCACGAGGGTGAGTCTGGGGGCGGGGGAGCGACCGTCACTGGAAACCATCATGAGCGGCCGGTCCGACGGCCAGCTGTCCCGGCTCCGACGAGCGGGTGCCGACGAACTGGTCGAGACCGTGCTGGAGGGGGACCAGCACGATCCGGCGCCGCCTCAGGACGGTTACGAGCTGCCGGACGACTGGATCGGGAACGCGGTCGAGGTCGAACTCGAGTCCCGCACGCTGCACGTCGTGGCCACGCCCGGCCACACCCGTGGTCACGTGGTCCTCCTCGACTTCGAGGCCGCCCTGCTGTTCTCCGGTGATCACGTGCTGCCCCACATCACGCCCTCCATCGGGCTGGAGTCGGCCACGACGGACCTGCCCCTGGGGGACTACCTCGACTCGCTGCGTCTGATGCGTCACTATCCCGACATGCGACTGCTGCCGGCTCACGGCCCGGTCACCGACAGTGTGCACGGTCGCGTCGACGAGCTCCTCGACCACCACGAACGGCGCCTCGAAGAAACGGCGCGGACGATCGAGGAAGGTTCCGGGACGGCCTTCCAGTCGGCTGCGAACCTCGGCTGGACGAAGCACGACAAGAGTCTGGAGAGTCTGGACGTGTTCAACCGGACCCTCGCCGTGAGCGAGACCGCCGCGCACCTGGACCTGCTCGTCGTGCGTGGTGCGTTGCGGTCGTCGACAGTGGACGGAGTGACGTGGTATCGCACCGTTTCCGACCCGGTGCTCACCGCCGAGTGAGTCGCGGCGGCGGCCCACCGTGTTCCGGCCTGGAGGTGCTCACGCGGTGTTTCCGGGAGGCCGGAAGCTCCACCACCCGTACGGGTTAAGCTGAACGTCAGTGTTTCGGTAAGGACACGTCTTCGATGTCCCGGCCCGTGTCGCAGCGGCTGCGTGAGGAGAACCGTGCGAATCGCCCTTCTGTCGTACCGGAGCAAGCCGCACTGCGGCGGGCAGGGCGTCTACGTCCGGCATCTCAGCCGTGGACTGGTGGCGCTCGGACACGAGGTGGAGGTCTTCTCCGGGCAGCCGTACCCGGACCTCGACCCCGGTGTCGAGCTGACTCCCGTTCCCAGCCTGGACCTCTACCGCGATCCCGATCCGTTCCGCACGCCGCACTGGCGCGAGTTCCGCGACCTGATCGACCTCGGCGAGCTCGCGACCATGTGGACGGCCGGGTTCCCCGAGCCCCGGACCTTCACCCTGCGGGTGGCCAAGATGCTGCGCGCCCGCGCCGACGAGTTCGACCTCGTCCACGACAACCAGTCACTGGGCAGCGGACTGCTGTCGCTGCGCGACGCCGGGCTGCCGCTCGTGGCCACCGTGCACCACCCCATCACCCACGACCGCCGCGTGGATCTGGCCGCCGCGAGGGGATGGCGCAAGCTGACGTTGCGCCGCTGGTACGGATTCCTGCGGATGCAGGCCCGCGTGGCGCGCAGGATTCCCCGGTTGTTGACGGTCTCGGAGTCCTCGGCCGCCGACATCGGTCAGGATTTCGGCGTCGCACCGCAACGCATCCGCACGGTCCCGTTGGGGGTGGATCACGAGGTCTTCCGGCCGCCCACCGCGGCCAGGGTTCCGGGACGCATCGTGGCCATGGCCAGCGCGGACACCCCGCTGAAGGGGATCGGTACGTTGCTGGAAGCGGTGGCCAAGCTGCGCACCGAACGCGACGTGGAGCTCGTCCTGGTCGCCAAACCCGCGCCGGGAGGCCCGACGCAGCGGCTGATCGAGGAGCTCGCGATCTCCGACGCGGTGCACACCGTCAGCGGAATCGACGACGACGAGCTCGCCGCGCTGGTGGGTTCGGCCGAGATCGCCTGCGTGCCCTCGCTCTACGAGGGATTCTCGCTGCCCACCGTCGAAGCCATGGCCTGCGCGACTCCGCTGGTGGCCAGCCGTGCGGGCGCGATCCCCGAGGTCGTCGGCCCGGACGCCGGGACGGCGAAGCTGGTCGAACCCGGCGACGCCGAGGAACTGACGCGGGCCCTGGGATCGTTGTTCGACGATCCGGATCGTCGGCGACGCATGGGGGAGAACGGACGGCAGCGGGTGCTGCGACGGTACAGCTGGGAGTCCGTGGCCGCGGCCACGGTCGACTGCTACGGGGAGGCCATCGAGGCGATGCAGGGACGACGGAAGGCAGTGACGTAGTGCTGACGGTGGATTTCGACAAGCTCGGCCTGCGGCAGGGGCAGCGAGTTCTCGATCTGGGGTGCGGTGCGGGACGGCACGCGTTCGAGATGTACCGCCGCGGTGCGCGGGTCGTGGCCTTCGACGAGGACGCCGCCGAACTGGAGAACGTGGCGACGATGTTCGGGGCCATGCGAGCCGAGGGCGAGGTTCCCACCGGCGCCGAGGCGAGCACGCTGACCGGGGACGCCCTGGCGCTGCCGTTTCCGGACGAGTCCTTCGACCACGTCGTGGCCTCCGAGATCCTGGAGCACATCCCGGAGGACGAGAAGGCCGTGCACGAGCTCACACGGGTCGTCAAACCCGGTGGGCGCGTGGTCGTGACCGTGCCCAACCGGTTCCCGGAACGGATCTGCTGGGCGCTGTCCGACGCTTACCACGAGGTCGAGGGCGGCCACGTGCGGATCTACCGGATCGAGGAGCTGTTCGCCAGGTTGCGCAAGGCGGGACTGCGCCCGGTGCACCGGCACTACGCGCACGCGCTGCACGCACCGTACTGGTGGTTGAAGTGCGCGGTCGGGGTGGACCGGGAGGATCACCCGCTGACGAAGCTGTACCACCGGATGCTGGTGTGGGACCTCATGCGGCGGCCGTGGCTGACGCGCGCCGCGGAGGAACTGCTCGATCCCGTGATCGGCAAGAGCCTCGTGGTGTACCTGCACAAGCCGGGAGTGGGCGTTGGCTGACATCCCCGAGCTGACGGGGGTGCTGTCGGCCTCGGAAGTGCTGCGGACGGCGGCGACGATCGCGGAGACGCAGGAGCCCTCCGGCGCCATCCCCTGGTTCACCGGTGGTCACGTCGATCCGTGGGACCACGTCGAGTCCGCGATGGCCTTGTCGGCGGCAGGCTCGTTCGGGGAGGCCGAACACGCCTACGACTGGTTGCTCCGGACGCAGCGGGACGACGGTTCCTGGCCGCTGCGGGTGCGTGCGGGGCGGGTGGAGGACGCCGCCTCCGACACGAACTTCTGCGCCTACCTGGCGGTGGGCGTCTGGCAGCACCTGCTGATCACCGGTGACGACGGCTTCGCCGTGCGGATGTGGCCTGCGGTGCGCCGGGCGATGAACTTCGTTCTGGGGGCGCAACGGGAAGACGGCGAGATGGACTGGGCGCTCGACGAGCGCGGCGTGCCGGTGGGGGAGGCGCTGCTGTCGGGCTGTTCCAGCATTCACCACAGCCTGCGCTGCGCCCTGGCCCTGGCCGAATACCTGGGAAGCTCGCAGCCGGACTGGGAGGTCGCGCTGGGCTGTCTCGGGAACGCGCTGCGCTGTCGTCCCGAGGCCTTCACGCCGAAGCACCGCTATTCGATGGACTGGTACTACCCGGTGCTCGGCGGGGCCGTGCGCGGTCGCGCCGCCCGGCGACGGCTGTCCGAGCGCTGGACGGACTTCGTGGTCGACGGGCTGGGCGTGCGCTGCGTCGACGACCACCCGTGGGTCACCGGTGCTGAGACCTGCGAACTGGTGCTGAGCCTCGACGCCGTGGAGCAGCGGGCTCCGGCGCTGGAGCTGCTGTCGGCGATACAGCATCTGCGCGATCCGGACGGTTCGTACTGGACCGGGCTGGTCTACGCCGACGGCAAGCGCTGGCCGGAGGAGCGCACCACCTGGACCGGGGCCGCGATGATCCTGGCCGTCGACGCGCTGTCGAGAGCCACACCGGGCAACGGCATCTTCCGCGCGGAAGATCTTCCCGCCGGGCTGGCGGCCGAGGAGTGCCAACCTCCGGGATCGGTTTCGGACCCGCTGGACGCCCCGGAATCGGGGATCTTCTCGCTCGAGTGATCCCCGCGGTGTCTGATCGACCAGCTGCACGGGTTTTCCGGGGCCGACAACACTCGGAGGGTTGCCGGGTGACCAGTGCGGACCCTTGCGACAGGACGGAGCTGGCTACTCGATGTCCCGGCTCCCACAGCGAGGCCCGGCTGAGGTTCCCCACCCGCCCCACGACGCACCGTTCCGCAATGAACCCTAGAGGTGATCGCAGACGTGGAGGGACGATCGGAGGACAATGCCGTTGTGGACGCCGATGACGGAGCAGCGGGCAGGATCGCCCGGCTTCGCAAGTCGGCCGGGTGGAACCAGCACCAGCTCTACGCGCGCTGTGAGTCGACCTTCCCCGGTACCGCGGAAGGTGAGCAGGTGCGAGCCATGCTGCACGACGCTTACCGACTGGCCGCGACCCCCGGCGGCCGGTTCGGACAACCGGACCTTTCGACCGTGGCCTACGCGTCATCGACCGTGGTCGCGACGCCATCCGCGCAAGCGAGGACGCGGCCAAGCACGTGGTCGCCGTGCAGTTGCATCTCAGGCCGGCCGTGCTCGCCGCCCGCTCCGGCAACGCTGCCATAATCAGCACATCGCGGAAGCCCACGCCCTGTCCGACACGCACGCCCCACCTGCTTCTCCCCACCCCGACATCAACGCGAGCAGGCTCAACATCGATATCCATCGGTGCGCTGCGCCGGTGGAAAACGAGGACGGAACCGCCTCGGCCGACCGCGCCGCACAAGTCACCATCGCCGACCTGCGGCGACCGGAACGCGTCGGGCACCACCACATCGACATGGCTCGCGCGTGGCTTGTTGCACGGCAATCGCGAGAACGTCCTCACCGAACTCGACGCCGCCCGCAAAATCTGTCCCCACCACACCCGCAGGCACCCCATCGTGCACGAGACCGCACGTGCTCCGGCCCGAACCGACCGACGGGCCACCGACGCTCTCGCGGGATTCGTGCGTTGGGCGAACCTCCGGATGCCACCGTGAAAGCACGGTGGTGTGGAGTTCGCTCCGATGGCCCTGCGCGACTTACCGATGGTGGTCTTTTCCGGTCGCGCACCGCGACGCGCGGCCCGAGCACGTAGTCACCGGAGCTCGCTCGGGGGTGATCGGATCGAAGGAAGATTCGGGAGTCACCGAACCGGCCCGTCGCCTTGGCGCTGGAGTATCCGCATCGAACCGACCGCCCGCACCTCGCGGAAGGCCGCGCTGTCCAACGCGCGCCGGTAGATCCGGTAGGGCGCCTGGCCGCCGTCGTCCGGGTCGGGGAAGACGTCGTGGATCACCAGCGCCCCTCCGGGAGCGACCCACGGGGCCCAGCCCTCGTAGTCGGCGCTGGCGGCGGCATCGGTGTGGCCCCCGTCGATGAACAGCAGCGTCAGCGGACTGCCCCAGAAGGACGCCGCCACCGGCGAGCTGCCCACCATCGCCACGACCTGATCCTCCAGGCCCGCCCCCGCGAGGGTGCGCCGGAACGTGCCGAGGGTGTCCAGCTCGCCGACGTGGGGGTCCACCAGCTCCGGATCGTGGTACTCCCACCCCGGCTGATGCTCCTCGGAGCCGCGGTGATGGTCCACGGTGACCACCAGGCCACCGGTGAGCCTCGCCGCGGCGGCGAGGTAGATCGTCGATTTGCCGCAGTAGGTGCCGACCTCGAGCGCGATGCCCTGACCGAGATACTCCCTGGCCGCCCGATGTAGTGCGATCCCCTCGTCGGTGGGCATGAACCCGACGGCCCGCTCCGCGTGATCGAGCCACTCCTCGGAGCTCGTCGTTTCGCCGCTCGGGACGGGTGCCGCCGATTCCCGCGTCACGTGGGCCTCCTTCGTTCGATCCGATGTCGTCGGCGAGATCACGCACGGCGAACGCCGCCACCGAGAGGATAATGAAGCAGGTGAGTACCGAGCACTCGTCCGGCCGTGCCGCTTCCCGCGACGCGGGTGATACCGGTTCCGAGCGGCGTGCGGAACTGCTGGCCATCGCGGCGGACTTGTTCGCCGCCCGGGGAGTCCGAGCCACGACGGTGCGCGAGATCGCCGAGAGCGCGGGGATCCTCCCGGGGAGCCTCTACCACCACTTCGACTCCAAGAACGCGATGGTGGACGAGATCCTGCGGGAGTTCCTGGACCACCAGCGCAGGTCCTACGACGAGGTGCTGCGCGAAGCCGCCGACGCGCGTACGACCATCGCCGAGCTGGTTCGACGCTCCTTCCGGGGCATGCACCGGTACCGGGCGGCGGTGGCGATCTTCCAGAACGAGGCGAACCACCTCGCCGGGATCGAACGGTTCGACCACCTCCGGCAGGCCTCCCGCGACTTCGAGCGCGTCTGGAAGCGCGTGCTGGCCGACGGTCGGCGTACCGGCGCCTTCCGGGCGGACCTCAACATCACGCTCGCGTACCGGTTCATCCGCGACGGGGTGTGGACGGCGGTGCACTGGTACAACCCGCGCGGACGCCTGACGATCAACGCCATCGCCGAGCAGTACATCGCGATCCTCTGCGAGGGTATCGCGGCGCCGGAACGGCAGTGAGCACCTTCGGCGACTTGTGGTCCGGACTGGAAATCCGAGACGGCCGCGAAGTCCTGCACGCTCGGCGATGGTGCGGGGAGGGGCTCGTGTGCTGCTCGCTTGTCATCGAGCGAATGATCGGGCAAGCATGAACCGGCCCCGCACCAGCCCGACGAGAGGACGCCACCATGCGTTCGAGTACCAACGGCATCCTGACCACCCAGGCCGGGAGCCTGCCGCGCCCCGACGAGCTGATCGAGCTCAACGCCTCTCGGCGGGACGGAGAGGTCGACGACGCGAAGTACCGCGCCCGGTTGGACGAGGCGGTGTCCGATCTCGTCGCGCGGCAGCGGCGGACGGGGCTGGACTTCGTCGGTGACGGCGAGTTCGGCAAGGCCACGAGTCAGAAGGTGGACTACGGCGCCTGGTGGTCGTACTCGTTCCAGCGACTGGGCGGTCTCGAACTCGCCGACACCTCACTGCTCGAGACCACCCACCGCGGATCGAGCACCGGTGATCCGGTGCTGACCAGCTTCGCCAACCGACGCGACCGGGTCCGTTTCGCCGATGCCTACGCCGACCCGACCTCGGGGGTGTCCGTGGGTGGTGGCGCCTCCCGATTCCCGGTGTGCCGGGGACCGTTGACGTACACGGGGCAGGAGGCGGTCCAGGCCGACATCGCCGCCTTCAAGCAGGCGCTGGCAGCCGCCGGCCTCGATGAGGGGTTCATGACCTCGATCGCACCGGGCAGCTGCTCGCGGATCGGCAACGAGTACTACGACAGCGACGAGGAGTTCCTCCACGCCTGCGCCGATGCCATGCGCGAGGAGTACAAGGCCATCGTCGACGCCGGGCTCGTCCTGCAGCTCGACGACCCCGCGATCGCCGAGAACTGGGACCAGATGAATCCGGCCCCCTCGGTCGAGGACTACAAGCGGTTCACCATGCGCCGGGTCGAGGCGCTCAACTACGCGATCCGCGACCTGCCCAAGGACCGCATCCGGTTCCACCTGTGCTGGGGAAGCTGGCACGGCCCCCACACCACGGACCTGCCGATGCGCGATCTCGTCGACGTGCTGCTGTCGATCGACGTGCAGGCGTACTCGTTCGAGGCCGGCAACGTGCGTCACGAGCACGAGTGGAAGGTGTGGCGGGACGTGACGCTGCCCGAGGGCAAACTGATCCTGCCCGGTGTGGTCAGCCACGCCACCAACGTCGTGGAGCATCCCGAGCTGGTCGCCGACCGGATCGTGCGCTTCGCCGAGTGCGTCGGCCGCGAGAACGTGATCGCCTCCACCGACTGCGGACTGGGCGGGCGGCTGCACCCGCAGCTGGCCTGGGCGAAGCTGGAGTCCCTGACCGAGGGAGCCGCCCTCGCCACCGAACGGCTCTGGAGCTGAGTCGGTCCGCTCACTCCCGGTGGTCCGCAAGTTCGCTTAAGATCAACGGTGATGGGCACTTCCGGTCCGAACATATCGCTGACCGACTCGGAGCGGGCGGGACTGGTGCGCTGGAGCCGGTTGCCGTCCACTCCGCAGGCGGTCGTACTGCGCTGTCAGATGGTGCTGGCCTGCTCGCGCGGGTTGAGCGACAGTGCCGTGGCCCGCGAGTTCGGCGTGACGCCCCAGGTGGTGGGCAAGTGGCGGAAGCGCTTCCGGGAGGGGCGCCTGGCCGCGCTGAAGGATCGGCCCCGCTCCGGGGCGCCGCGCTCGATCACCGACGAGCAGGTGCGGACTGTCCTGGAAGCGACCCGCACCGAACCACCGCCGAACGGGAACAGCTGGAGCAAGCGGGACATGGCCGCCCGAGCCGGGATCTCGCCGTCCTCGGTACTGCGGATCTGGCGACGGCTCGGTGTCGCGGCGGCCGACAGGAACGGCACCGAGCGGGCAGGCGAGGAGGAGCCGTGGAGCGCTCTGCACGTCGCACCCCCGGAAACGATCCTGGTGCTGGCCGTCGACGGGAGTACCAGTCCCGAGGAGGACGCCTGCTCGGCCGTTCCCGCGCGATCGCAGGGCTACGACGCCGTGCTGCGCAAACAGCTCGCCACGGCGTTGTCGAGACGTGTCGCCTCCGACGCGGCCGGTGAACTCCTCGGTTTCCTGCGGAGCCTGGAACACCGGATGTTCGGCGAGCTCGAAGTCCACCTGATCTGCCACGGTCACGGCACGCGCAAGATGGAGGCGATCCGGCGCTGGCAGGAAGATCACGCCTCGCTGCACCTGCACTTCACGCCCAGCAAGGAGTTCTGGCTGAGCCTGGTGGAGCGCTACTTCGCTCCGCTGTGCCTCGCTTCCGGGGAAACTCCGCTGTCCGTGCTCGCTCGTACCCTGCGGCGACGGATCGACGGGGGGTGGGGCCGCCAACCCGTGACCTGGTTCCACCCTTGAGTGGTCGAGTGAATTTCTGGACCGCTCGCACCCACGGACCACGCCCGCGATCACTATGTTGCCGGGTATGACGCGACTTCCGGATGAACAGCACGCATCGGAACACGATCGGCAGGACGGGCGTCGGGGCACGACTCGCCGTGCGGCGCTCGCGGCCTTCGGCGGTGCGGGACTGGGCGCTGCCGCTTTCGGTCTGACAGGAACCGCAGCGGCGGAGGGTGGGCAGCGGCCGGCCCCGACCGGCGGATCCCGAATCGCCCCGTCCTGCATCCTGACGCCGGAACAGATGGAGGGGCCGTACTATCTCGACTACGGCATCCTGCGCGAGGACATCACCGAGGGCAAGGACGGCATCGACTTCCTGATGCGGATCGCGGTGGTCGACGCCTCCGACTGCAGGCCGTTGCCGAACATCGCCGTCGACGTCTGGCACTGCGACGCGCTGGGCGTGTACTCCTCCTACACCGGTTACGACGAGGGGCAACTGCCCCCGGTGGACGAGACCGGTCACGCGACTCCGACCGACAGGACGACCTGGTTGCGCGGGGTCCAGCTCACCGACGCGTGGGGCGTCGCCACGTTTCGCAGCATCGTCCCCGGCTGGTACAGCGGCCGGACCACGCACGTCCACGTCAAGACCATCGTCGGAGGTCATCGCGAGGACGGCAGCTGGGAAGGCGGCCACACCTCCCACACCGGTCAGCTCTACTTTCCCGACGAGTTCAACGAGAAGGTAGCCAGGACGGCTCCGTACCGGGACAATTCCGTGCCTCGGACCACCAACGAGCAGGACTTCCTCTACACCGGTGGCAACGAGGGCCCCGCCACGGTGATGGACATCGAGCGGTCCTGGGTGGGAGCTCCCGGACCCGGTGTGAGCGGCACGGTCGTGCTGGGCATCGACCCGAGCGCCACACCGTTCAGAAAGTGTGTCAAAGCGTGCACTTTCTGAGCTGTCGTATTGCTACGCAGCCTTGGCCGCACCGGTTGGTGCGGTCTTCCCGTGGCGGTACCCGGTGCCAGCAAGGCTGGTCTTACGGGGGTTTCCAGCGGGCTCGTTTTCCGTCGCCCCGCAACTCTGGGAGGACGTGCAGCCTGCGGTCTCGGCCAGATTGGCGAGATTGCGGGCGGCGTTGAGGTCGCGATCAGCGGAGTGCCCGCAGTGCTCGCAGGTAAAGACTCGGGCAGACAAGCGCAGCGTGGCTTTTACCGCGTGACAGTCCGAGCAGGTTTTCGAGCTGGGATACCACCGGTCGGCCACGATCAGTTCGCGGTCGGACCAGGCGGCCTTGTAGGTAACCTGGCGGCGCAGCTCGCCCATACCCACCCCGGAAACCGCGCGGGCCAGCTGCCGATTACGCACCATCCCGGCCACGTGCAGATCCTCGAGCACGATCGTGTCGAACTCGTCGACCAGTCGAGTGGAGAGCTGGTGCAGTCCATCGGTCCGGGCGTTGGCGATGGCCGTATGCAGCTGGGCGATGCGGGCCTGGGCCTTGCGCCACCGATTCGATGCTTTCCGGCCGGTGCGCGGGTCCGGGCCCTGCTGGCGGGCGGCCCGACGCTGCAACCGGCGCAACTCGCGTTGGGCGGCCTCCAGATGTTTCGGATTGGCGATGACCTCGCCGGTGGATAGCACGGCCAGGGACTTCACCCCCAGATCCACCCCGACCGTGCCACCGCGAGTCGCGGGGGCCGGGTCGGCTTTGGTGATCTCGACGGAGAACGACACCTGCCACCGTCCCCGGCGAAACGACACGGTCGCCGACCGGATGCGGGCCGTGCCGCGCTCGACGTGGCGGGCCAGTTTGCGGGTCGACTCGTGGGTGCGCACCACCCCGATCCGAGGCAACCGCACATGCCGGCGATCCTGCTCGGTCAGCCCGAACGCACCGGTGGTGAACCGACACGACCACGCGGCCCGCTTCGACCGAAACCGCGGAAACCCCACCGTGCGTCAGGCACGCTGCCCGGTTCGGGAGGAGTTCCAGGTATCCAACGCCGTCGCCAGATTCGCCAACCCCGACGCGTACGCCTCCTTCGAATTCTCACCCCACCACGGCGCCACCTCGCCCTTGACCTGGTTCCAGGCTTTCCGCAAGGAATAGGCCGACCACGACACCGACGGGGTGAGCTGCTCCTCGCCAACACCATAAGAGCGTTCGGCACGACGCTGGTCCATGACGGCCTGCACTCGGGCCAGACCCCAGTTGAACGCGAACCGCGCCGCACCACAATGCGAACGCAGAGCATCAATCTGCACCTCGGACGGATCCAGGGCGAACCGGTACGCCTGCAACACCGTCCCCACCTGGCCACCCCCCGACTCACCGCGTGATCACTTCAGTACCAAGCATGACTCACCTCATGAGGATGTGGCCCCCACCCCCGCAGCAGACGTCCCCGGGATCAGCACAACACCGCCCTACTGCCACTCCTTCGCCGATAAAGAACCCCTCGATCAAGACCGGCCGCACCGTGCTCGATGACCCCACAGCCCCCCCGACCCGGTGAACGAACGTACCGGATGTCCCGCTGCATCGGTGAACGCGTCGTTCTGGCAGTCACACCGCCAGAACGACGCGTTCACTCCCGAGTGAACGGATCACGGTCCAGCCGGCTCGTCGGTTCAGACGGCGGCCGTACCGATGAGTCCTTCGCGGGTGACCAGCGCGGCGAGCTGTTCCTCGTCGAGCTCCCGCGTGCCCTCCGGGCGCACCGGCAGCACCATGTAACGGGTTTCCGCGCTGGTGTCCCGGACCGTGATGTCGACGTGCTCGGGCAGCTCGAGCCCGAACTCGGCGAGCACGGCACGGGGCTCGCGGACCACGCGGGAGCGGTAGGCCTCGTGCTTGTACCAGCTCGGTGACGGACCCAGCAGGGAGATGGGATAGCAGGAGCAGAGCGTGCACACGAGCACGTTGTGGTGGTCGGTGCTGTTCTCGACGACTCGGAGTCGTTGCTCCTGCAACCCGTTGCCCATGGACAGTCCGAGTTCGGGCAGCGCGGCGTTGGCATCGGCCAACAGACGTCGTCGGAAACCGGGATCCACCCACGCGCGGGCGACGATCCGGGCACCGTTGACCGGGGAGGCCTCGGCCAGGTAGGTGGCGATCGTGTCGTCGAGCTCGGCGTCGGTGGTGTAGCCGGCTTCGATCAGGCGCTCCTCCAACCTCCGCACGTGCGCGGCGATCGGAAGACCGGTGTGGTCGGTACTCATCGAACCTCCTCGGTGGCCGGAGCGAGGTAGGACTCCCAAAGGTCCACCGTCACGGAGTGCGTGCCTTCCCCCCACAGGTCACGGGCGGCGAATCGCACGGTGTAGACGGGCTCGACGCGCGGATCGGCGATCCGCCGCGCCCGCTGGTCCGGAAGCGGATGGGTGCCCTGCAGTTCCACGACCTGCCCGACCCGACCGCGCACGTAGCGCGGTAGCCGAGTGTGGTGCGGCGGGTCGATCAGTGAAGTGCGCACCCGGACTCCGGGGGAGAACCGCGCCTCACCCATGTTCGTCCCGCTCCGTGTCCGTGGACGTTTCCGCGCCGAATCGCTCGGGAAGCTCCGTGAGTTCATCGGGTTCGGTGTCCTCGAGCGCTCCCTTCTCCCGCAGCAGCGTTTTCACGGCGGTCAGCCAGCGCTCGTAGTAGGAGGCGGCCAGGTAGTCCCGGGGCGGCACGCGTTCGACGGCGTCGCGGAACTCGTCGAGGTTGTAGACGCCACGACGTATCAGCACCGAGTTCAGCGCGAAGACGCGTGCCTGCCAGTCGGCGTGAAAGGCCGGCGCCTCGTCGGGGTCCGGAGTGATCGTTCCGAACCCCTGCTGGCCCCCGACGTCGTTGACACGACTCACGGCACTCATGCTAGCCGAATCCCGGTGCGGGTGTGGCTCGCTGGCGTTGACTCGCCACTGTGGTCATCGAGCCTCCTCGGGTTTGTAGCTCCCCGGCACCGTCCGGCTGGTGATGGCGATCCGGTTCCACGCGTTGATCGCGACGATGGCCCAGACCAGTGCGACCAGGTCGGTCCGGTCGAAGTGCCGGGCGGCCTCCTCGTAGACCGAGTCGGGCACGTGGCCGTCGCCGAGGTGGGTGACCGCTTCGGTCAGCGCCAGCGCCGCCCGCTCCCGGTCCGTGAAGAACGGCGTCTCGCGCCAGCCGTTCAGCGCGTAGATCCGCTGCTCGCTCTCGCCCGCGGCTCGAGCGTCCTTGGTGTGCATGTCGATGCAGAAGGCGCAGCCGTTCAGTTGCGAGGCGCGGATCTTGACCAGCTCGTTGAGGACCGGATCGACCGACTGCCGTACCTGGCCCTGCAACGCCGCCATCGCCCGGTAGAGCTGCGGTGCCTGCTCGCTCATGGTGAAACGCGGTTCCATGGTTCGTCGTGCTCCTCGGTGTCGTCGTGGTAGTACTGCCGGGAAAGCGTGGTCAATTTGTCCGGATTTGCCACGAGGAAAACTCGGCGGATGCGACCGTCGACGACGCTGACCGTCATCGCGGTGGCGGGAACGTCGCCGCGCCACAGCAGCGCCCCCGGCTCGCCGTTGAGCGTGACGAGCCGGAGCTCGCGCTCGAAGAACAGGCGTCGGCGGATGCCGTTCAGGAAGCGGGCGACCTTGTCGGAGCCGTGGACGGGGTTGAGCGCGCTGCGCACCTTGCCCCCGCCGTCGGCGGACAGGGTGACGTCCGGAGCGAGCAGCTCCAGCAACGCCTCGACGTCACCGCCCCGGCACGCTGCCAGGAACCGCTCGGTCACGTGCTGCTGGGTGGTTCGATCGGTCTCGAACCGTGGCCGACGAGCCCGCACGTGCTCGCGTGCCCGGCGGGAGAGCTGGCGCACGCTCGCGCTGCTGCGGTCCAGGGAGTTGGCGATCTCCTCGTGGGAGTCGCCGAACACCTCCCGCAGCACGAACACCGCCCGTTCCAGCGGTGACAGCGTCTCCAGGACCACCAGCATCGCCGTCCGAGCGGATTCGGCCAGCAGCGTGTGCTCGGCGGCGTCCGGTACGGCCTGCTCGGTCACCAACGGCTCGGGCAGCCACGGGCCCACGTAGGACTCGCGGCGCGCCCGGGCCGCGCGCAACTTGTTCAGTGCCAGTCGCGTGGCGATCCGGACCAGGTACGCCTCGGGATTGGTGACTCCCGAGCGGTCCTGCGCCGACCAGCGCAGCCACACCTCCTGCACGGTGTCCTCGGCGTCGGCAACACTGCCCAGCATTCGATAGGCCGCCGCGAAGCACCGCTCGCGGTGGTCCTCGAACTCGTCTTCCCGATCAGCCATGTCCCCGCCGATCCTTCCGGAGTTTCCTCGCGCCCTTCAGACACGCGGCGGGCCCCCACGTGTGACATCACGGCTCCCTCGCTTCGCGGCGAAGCGTCCCGATGACGACGGTGGCTTCCAGGTCCTCGGAGCCGGTCACTCGCGGAACCAACCCGTTGCGCTCGAGAACGTCGGCGGTCCGCTGTGCCTGGGGTTCGCCGGTCTCGATCAGCAGGTGACCGCCCGGTGCCAGCCACAGCGGTGCCTCGGCGGCCACTCGCCGCTGGGTGTCGAGGCCGTCCGCGCCACCGTCGAGCGCCAGTCGCGGTTCGTGAACGCGGGCTTCCGGCGGCATCGTCCCGAGCGACTCGGAGGGAACGTAAGGCGCGTTGACGGCGAGGACGTCGACGTGGCCCCGCAGCGCGGTGGGCAGCGGTTCGTAGAGGTCACCTTCGTACACCCGGCCGTGGTGAGCGATATTGCGCCGGGCGCACCGCACCGCGGTGGGATGGAGATCGGTGGCGTACAGCTCGATCCGGTCCAGGGCCGCGGCCAGCGCGGCGCCCACCGCACCCGCGCCGCAGCACAGGTCGACGACGACGGGACGCTCCCCGTCGGCGAGGGCGGCCGCCTGGTCGACGAGGAACTCGGTGCGGCGGCGCGGGACGAAGACTTCCGGCTCCACGGTGATCCGCAGGCCGTGGAACTCCGCCCAGCCCAGGATGGGTTCGAGGGGGAGGCCGTCGGCTCGCCGGGCCACCATGGACGCGAGTTCCTCCGGACCGCCCGCGGCGGCCAGCAGCAACTGCGCCTCCTCCTCGGCGTAGACGCACCCGGAGGCACGAAGCCTGGCCACGATGGAGGATCGCGAGCACGATGACGAGGAAAGCGACATGACAACGCCTTTCGGGAGGTCGAGGTGCGCTGCTTTGTCCGCGCCCGGGATCGTGAGGTGAGAACACCCGGCCCGAACCAGCGGTAACGGATCCCATTTCCTCGGTGCTCCACTGCCGGAGTGAGCAACCCTACCCGAGACGGGCCGTGGGCCTGCGGCGGAGCGGTTGAGAACTGGTCAGACCTTCCCGGAACAGACAGCAGCGGACATGACGACCGTCCGAGATCCTCTCCGCAACCGGACAGAAGATGTCGGGTATCGGTGTGACCGTTCCGGCGTACACCGTCGAGGAAGGAGCGAACACGGTTGAACACGAACGCGGAGCTGACGGGACGGGTCGCACTCGTGGCGGGTGCGACCCGCGGCGCGGGCCGGGCGATGGCCGTGGAGCTGGGCCGGTCCGGAGCGACGGTTTACGCGACGGGACGCACGAGCCGGGAGTCGGTGAGCGAGGTCGGCCGTTCGACGGAGACCGTCGAGGGCACGGCCGAGCTGATCGAGCAGGCGGGTGGTTCGGGGATCGCCGTGCCCACCGATCACCTGCGGCCGGAACAGGTGCGGGCGCTCGTCGAGCGGATCGATCGCGAGCAGGGACGCCTGGACGTGCTGGTCAACGACGCCTGGGGCGGTGACCGCTTCGTCGGGTGGACGGCGCGGATGTGGGAGCACGATCTGGACGCCGGGCTGCGGGTGCTGCGGCTCGGCGTGGAGTCGCACATCGTCACCAGCCGCTACGCCGTTCCGCTGCTCGTTCGGCGTCCGGGCGGACTGGTGATCGAGGTGACCGACGGTACGGAGGAGTTCAATCGCGACTACCGGGGTTCCTTCTACTACGACCTGGCCAAGGTCGCGCCGCTGCGGATGGCGCACGGGCTGAGCACGGAGCTGCGGGAGTACGGTGCCACGGCCGTGTGCGTGACACCGGGATGGCTGCGCTCCGAGGAGATGCTGGACACGCACTTCCGGGTGACCGAGCGGAACTGGCGCGACGGGTGCGAGCAGGATCCGCACTTCGCGATCTCGGAGACGCCGACCTTCCTCGGTCGAGGGGTCGCGGCGCTGGCCGGCGATCCGGACGTCGCGCGGTGGAACGGGCACTCGTTGTCCAGCGTGGGGCTGGCCAGGGAGTACGGCTTCACCGACGTGGACGGTTCGATGCCGGACGCGTGGCGCTACCTCACCGAGGTGGTCCAGCGGGAGGGTGCGCCCGTCGACGTGACCGGCTACCGCTGAACGCCGTAGGCGGCGGTCATCCGCCGTACCGCGTCCGCGAAGCGGGCGCGGAGCTCCGGTGGCTCCAGCACTTCGCCTTCCGGGCCGAGCACGAGCAACTGGTCGTAGGCGACGTCGAGGGACTCGACGGGCAGCGTGACGGTGATCCGCCCCAGCCCGTCGGTCGCGCCTTCGGCCAGTGCCCGCTCCGCGGCCGTGCGGTCGGTGACGTAGCGCAGCTTCCGCGCTCCGGATTCCGACAGCCGGAGGCGGACCCGGTCGTGCAGGATCGATCGCGCGAAGTCCGCGGAGTGCCGCTCCCAGAAGTCGGCCAGGTCGAAGTCCTCGTCGCGGGTGAAACGCTCCGCCGCGGGCTCGACCGACGAGAACCGGTCCACCCGGTAGACCCGCCGGCCGTCCTCCACGCGAGCCGCCAGGTACCAGCGGCCCGCTTTCAGCACCAGTCCGTACGGTTCCATCTCCCGCTCCACGTCCCGGTCCTTGCGGCTGTAGCACGCTGTGATCCTGCGGTCGTCCCAGACCGCGTCGGCGATCACGGGAAGCAGCGGAGGCGTCTCCGGCGGCTGCCACCAGCCGGGCGCGTCCAGGTGGAACCGCTGCGCCGCGCTGTCCTGGACATCGCCGAGTTCGGGATTCAGCGCCGCCGAGACCTTGAGCCGGGCCGCCGACGCCGTGTCGGCGAGCCCCATGTCCCGGAGCGCGGACGGAACTCCGGACAGGAACAGCGCCTCGGCCTCGCTCCTGCCGATCCCGGTCAGCCGCGTGCGGTAACCGCCGACGAGGCGGTAGCCACCCGCGCGCCCCCGTTCGGCGTAGACCGGGACCCCGGCCTCCGACAGGGCGAGCACGTCACGCCCCACCGTCCGCTCGGAGACCTCCAGCTCCGCGGCCAGCTCGGCGGCCGTCATCTCCTGCCTGTTCTGGAGCAGCAGTACGAGCTTGATCAGTCGAGCGGCGCGCACGAGCGGCATTGTGCCAGGCACCGCCGAACGTCACGGAGTCGTCGCGGATCGCCGTCGCAGTGCGGTGGTCAGGAAGCGTCCGAGCAGGCCGACGAGCAGCACGCAGCCACCGGCCAGCACGCTGCTCGGGGGCAGGGTGACCGCCAGCAGCAGGCAACCGGCGAAACCGAGCACGGTCAACGGGCGCAGCCATCGACGCTGCCTGCCGGGCAGCGTGAAGGCCGCGGCGTTGGCCAAGGCGTAGTAGACCAGCACGGCGAAACTGGAGAACCCGATCGCCCCGCGCACCTCGGCGACCAGCACGATGACCAGCACCAGAGCACCGAGCAGCAGTTCGGCGCGGTGCGGCACCCGGTGGCGCGGGTGGACGGCCGCCAGCCAGCCGGGCAGTTCGCGGTCGCGGGCCATGGCCAGGCCGGTGCGGCCGATGCCGGCCATCAGGGACAACAGCACCCCGGCCGAGGCCACCGCACCACCGACGCGCACCACCACGGCCAGGAAGTCCAACCCGCCGGACCGGGCGGCCGTGGCCAGCGGTGCGGTGGCTTCGGCCAACGTGCGCGGACCGACGGCCAGGAGCGCGACCAGTCCCACGGCGGCGTAGATCACCACGACCATCAGCAACGCCAGGGGAACGGCCCGCGGGATGGTGCGGGCGGGGTCGCGGACCTCTTCGCCGAGGGTGGCGATGCGGGCGTAACCGGCGAAGGCGAAGAACAGCAGCGCGGCGGCTTGGGTGATGCCGGTGAGCCCGTGGGGGAACCACTCGGTGAGGTGGCTGGTGCTGGCTTGCCCACCGCCGAGACCGGCTGCGATGACTCCGGCCAGGGTGACCAGGGTCAGCGCCACCAGCACGCGGGTCACGCGGGCGGTCTTGGTCACTCCGAGGTAGTTCACGCCGGTCAGCACCACCACGGCCGCCACGGCGACCGGGACCGGATGTTCCGGCCAGGCGTAGGCCCCCAGGGTCAGGGCCATGGCCGCGCAGCTGGCCGTCTTGCCGACCACGAAGCCCCACCCGGCCAGGAAACCCCACACCGGCCCGAGCCGGCGGCCGGCGTAGACGTAGGTACCGCCCGATTCCGGATACCGTGCGGCCAGCTGCGCCGAAGCGGTGGCGTTGCAGTAGGCCACCACCGCTGCCAGCACCAGCGCGAGCAGTAACCCCGAGCCGGCTACGGCGGCGGCCGGGCCGAACGCGGCGAACACCCCGGCGCCGAGCATGGAGCCCAAGCCGAGCACGACCGCGTCGGACAGCCCCAATCGGCGTTCCAGCCGAGCCGGATCGGCAGCAGCGGACATGATGACTCTCTCCTCGAACCGGGCTCAGGGGTGGAAGGCGAGGTAGGGGGCCAGCAGCAGCAGCGCGGTGGCCAGCGCGTACTTGAGTCGGCGGGCGGGCACGGCCTGGGCGATCTTCCAACCGAGCAGCACCCCGACCAACTCCGGGACGCCGACCAGTACGGCCAGTGGCCAGTTGATCGTACCGTGCGCCAGGTACCCGATGGTGCCGATAGCGGCGACGACCACGGACTGGGCCTGGGCCGCCGCGAGGGCGGTCAGCACGGGCAGGCCGCAGAGCACCAGCAGCGGGACGGACAGCATGGGGCCACCGAGCCCGAACATCCCGGCGGCGACGGCCACGACCAGCCCGACCGCCCCGGTCACCAGGGGAGATACGTGCTTCGGGGTTTCGTCGCTGCCGCGGGCGCGGTGTTCGCGCACCCACACCAGGATTCCGGTCACCGCGACCGCCACGGCGAGCAGGACCCCGAACACTTCGCCACTGACCACGGTGTTGAGCAGCACCCCCAGCGGGGTGCCGATCACGGCGGCGACGGAGAGGGTCGCGGCGATGCGGCGCGTCGCCGGTTCGCGCAGGTGCCCGGAGCGGGTGTAGGCGGCGGTGGCCAGTGCTCCCGTGCCGATGTGGGTGACGATGGCGGTGCCGGCGACCCCGGCCGGGGACAGTCCGGTCAGCAGGAACATCCCGATGGTGGGCAGCACTCCGCCGGGGCCGACCGCGGTGATGCCGACTCCGCCGGCGAGTCCGAACAGCGCCAGCAGTGCCAGGCTCAGGGGAGACAACGTCAGCCCGGTCATGAGTGCCCGCGCGATCCCGATTCGACTTCACTCACGGGCCGTGACGCTACCTGCCCGTCGGCTTCACCTGGCAGTGTGAACGACATGGCGTGAATCACGGAGTTCGCCCGAGCAGCTCGCTCAGTCGGGAGTACGGCAGCGGCCGCGCCTCCTCGGAGAGCGCGGCCGCGTCGCCGTGCACGGCGTGACTCATCGCGGTGCGGGCGGCGGCCAGGGAGAGGCGGTACAACCCGGAACCTACCGAGACCCGCCGGATCCCCAGCCGCCGCAGTTCGGGGATCGGAGGCAGGGCGGGACCGGCGAGGAGATTGATCGGAGCGTGCTCGAGTTCGGTGACGAGCTCGGTGATCACGGCTCGGGCTCGTTCCGGAGGAATACCGGCCGGAGGGAGCCCGGGAACGAACAGGCAGTCGGCTCCCGCCTGCCGGTAGCGGCGCAACCGGGCCACGGTGTCGGCGAAGCGGGTGTCGGGATCGCCGACCGCGCGCCAGTAGGTGTCGGTGCGAGCGTTGAGCACCAGTGGCACGTTCCGCGCGCGGGCGGAGTCGCGTGCGGCGGCGATGCTCTCGGCCTGCCGAGCCGGGTCGATCAGCGGTTGCCGGGAGGGACCGGGGGCGTCCTCGAGGTTGGCTCCGACCGCACCGGCGTCGATGGTGTCGGCGACCTGCTCGGGTGTGTCACCGTAACCGGATTCGAGATCGGCGGTGACCGGCAGCTCGATCGCGGTGGTGATCCGCTCGACGGCGGTGAGCATGTCCGCGCGGTCCAGTGACTGTCCGTCCGGGAGGCCGTGGGCGGCGGCGATACCGGCACTGGTCGTGGCCAGCGCCTCCACTCCGTCTACCGTGGCGAGAAGTCGTGCGCTGGCCACGTCCCAGGCGTTGGGCAGCACGAGCACCTCCGGTCCGGTGTGCAGCTTCCGCAGCCGCTCGGCCAGGGCGAACCGGTCGGGACGGGCCGTTCCCGGGGCAGAAGCGGAATTCGGGTTTCGTGCGCTGTCCGTCGGCATGGAGGCGACGCTAGAACCGGAACGTTTCGGTGGGGACCGAAGTGTCGCGGAACTAGCCTGAACGACGTGAGTGCGCGGAGCTTGTCATCGTCCACGGTGGAAACCACCTCGGCTCGTGGTGATGTCGACATCGCCGCGGTCGGGTCACTCCTGGCCGACTCCTCACGAGCACGGCTGCTGATGGCTCTCGACGACGGGCGAGCGCTGCCCGCCGGTCGACTGGCCGCCGAGGCCGGAGTCACTCCCGCCACCACCAGCGGCCACCTGGCCAAACTCGTCGACGGTGGACTGCTGGTCGTCGAGGTCCGCGGCCGGCACCGCTACTATCGGCTCGCCAGCGCTGCTGTGGGACACCTTCTCGAAGTCCTCACGCAGTTCGCTCCCGCTCGACCGGTGCGCTCGTTGCGTCAGCACACTCGTGGCAGAGCGCTGCGCGAGGCGCGGACCTGTTACGACCACTTCGCGGGTCGTTTCGGAGTGACTCTCATGGCGGCTCTGCTCGACCACGGATTCCTCGTCGGCGGTGACGGTCTCCGCGAGCCGGGGGACGGACCGGTCGGCTACGGCACCGCGGTCGACTACCGGCTCACATCGGACGGCCGGGCCTTCCTCGACCACCTCGGCGTCACCGTCCCGCCACGGCGCGCGTTCATCCGGTACTGCGTCGACTGGAGCGAGCAGCGTCACCATCTCGCCGGTGCCGTCGGCCGCGGCCTGCACGACAGGCTCCTCGAACTCGACTGGGTCCGTCGAACTCCGGGCACGCGCGCCGTTCGCGTCACCACTGAAGGACGGCGCGGACTCCGTCGCACTCTCGGTGTCGAATGGTCCTAGCGACGGAGTCCACGCAGTCGGGGGTGGCCGCCGGTGCGGTTACTCGAATCGGCTGGTGTCGCCGGCTCCGTAACGGACGATCTCGGGTTCCGGCACCGAGAAATCGATCACCGTGGTGGGTTCGGTGCCGCAGTCGCCGGAATCGATGACCGCGTCGACCTCGTGGTCCAGCCGTTCCTTGATGTCCCATCCCTGGGTCATCGGCTCCTCCTGGTCGGGCAGCAGCAGGGTGCTCGACAACAGGGGTTCGCCGAGTTCGGTCAGCAGCGCCTGCGTGGTGACGTGGTCCGGAATCCGGACACCGACCGTCTTCTTCTTGGGGTGCAGCAACCTGCGCGGCACCTCCTTGGTGGCGGGCAGGATGAACGTGTAGCTGCCGGGAGTGGAGGCCTTGATCGCGCGGAAGACCTGGTTGTTGATGTGGACGAGCTGGCCCAGCTGTGCGAAGTCCTGGCACACGAGGGTGAAGTGGTGTCGGTCGTCGAGGCGGCGAATCGACCGGATCCGGTCGATTCCCTTCTTGTTGCCGGGCTGACACCCGAGGGCGAAGCAGGAGTCCGTCGGATAGGCGATCAGGCCGTCATTGCGAACGATGTCGGCCACCTTCCCGATCGCGCGTCGCTGAGGATTTTTCGGATGCACGTCGAAGTACGTCGCCATGCGTCGAGCCTAGGATCAAGCCGGGTCGCGGTGCCAGCCACCGCGCACCCCCCTTGTGGGTTCTGAATCGAGGCAAGTGATAATGAAGGGCGTCGAGGCCGCTGCGGTCGGCTTCCGTTGATTTGATCAATTTTCTGCTCGGGGAGACAACTGTGTCCAACCAGGCCACGCACGACCAGCACGTCACCGACCACGTCTCGACCGAAGGCGGTCGTGCGTGCCCGCCACCCGTCGGGCTCGTCGCTCCGTGCGGGTCGGGGCGGAAGCGCAGGCAGCGCGCGCTCGGTTCCACCGGTGTCATCACCGCCGACCTGTTCGGCCGCTCCTTCTCCTGAGCGTCCCGGCGGGTGCCGATCGTGTCGGTGCCGTGTGCCAGGCTTTCGCCATGCGCATCGCCACCTGGAACGTGAACTCCGTCGGTGCCCGGCTGCCGAGGTTGCTCGGCTGGTTGTCCACGGCCGCACCGGACGTCCTGTGCTTGCAGGAGCTCAAGTGCGCGGCGGAGGCTTTTCCGGCCGAGGAGGTCGCCGAGCTCGGCTACGAGGTCGCGGTCCACGGCACGGGACGGTGGAACGGGGTCGCCCTGCTCTCGAAGGTCGGCCTCGAGGACGTGCGCCGAGGGCTCGTCGACGAGCCGGGGTACGGGGCCGAGGACGCGCTGCTGGAGACCACCGAGCCGCGCGCGATCAGCGCGGTCTGCGGTGGAGTGCGGATCTGGTCGGTCTACGTGCCCAACGGGCGCGAAGTCGGTCACGCTCACTACGACTACAAGCTGCGCTGGCTCGAGGCGTTGCGTAGCACAGTGGACAAGGAACGCGGCGCGGAGCGCGCGGTACTCGGGGACTTCAACGTGGCCCCCGCCGACGAGGACGTGTGGGACATCGAGCGGTTCGCCGGTTGCACGCACGTCACGGCTTCCGAGCGCCAGGCCCTGAGCGCGTTGCTGGAAACCGATCTGACCGAGATTCGTCCTCGTGCGCTGAAGTACGACATCCCCTTCACGTACTGGGACTACCGGGCGCTGGGATTCCAGAAGAACAAGGGAATGCGCATCGATCTCGCTTACACCGACCGGGCGTTGTCCGATGCCGTCACCGACGCCTACGTCGATCGCGAGGAACGCAAGGGCAAGGGAGCATCGGACCACGCTCCCGTCGTCCTCGACGTCGCTCGGTGACACTGCTCGGGCGTTGTGGCTTTTCGGCCCTCGCCCGATTCCGTGCTGACCGTGGGGCCGGTACAGCCCTCGGCGGGGAGCAACCGTTCGATGGCCTCCAGGCGGTTGTCGCTCCGGGCGGAAGGCACGGTGAAACCGCAGGAGCGTTCCCCCTCCGGTGTTTCCCGGGCAGCGTCCGGGTCCCCCGCTCGTGCACGGCTCTCAGTCAGCCAGGACAGGTACAGTGCTATTCCTCGCGAGTGCTCCTGCGGATAGTTGGCTATGGCCCGGGACAGCAGTGGCTCAGCCCTGCCCGTGGCGCCCGATTCGATCAGGCAGCGTCCTGCCATCACGTCGATCTCGTTGCGGTCCAGCCAGTACACCCACTCGAGCTCTGCTGCTCCTCGTTGTTCACGGTGTCGTCCAGGTGTCTGAGCCGCACGACCCGGGGTTCGAGCTCGCCGGCCAGCGAGGTGCCCACCCGGCGTCCCGAACGTGTCTGCACGGCCGTCGGAGGCCGAGACCAGCCACTCGCGGGCAAGGCGTACCGGACCACTCCGAGGAGGCACCCGGGGGGCTTACCCAGAGCTTGCTCGTAGGCGTGGACCACCTCTCGGTGGGGATGGAAAGCTTACCGGGACAGGCTGACTCCTGCCTCTTCTCGGAGTGCTCTCAGATCCGCTCCCGTGGCCGTCGTTCCTCGCTCGTGAACTCTTGTGAACGGGTCTTCCGGCACGGGCTGAACATGGGAGCCGACAATCCCGCGCCCCGGCGCGGGATTTTCCGAAGCGCATCGACGAAGCCCTGCTCGAGTACGCGCGAAACCACGACCGTCATGCGGAAGGATGCACTCGCGCGACGGGTGATTCCCCGAATCAGTACGAGGACGTGGAACAGTTCCGTCGACCCCGGGACCGGGGGGAAGCATCAGTGCACGCGGAGTTTCGCTCGAAAACAGCGAAATCCGATTTCGCGCGAAACGGGGTAACTATCGAGCGCGACTAAGGCAGTTACGTCCTGCGCGGGCCGTTCAGGGTGGCGGCGATGGTTTCGGCCGCCTCCACGACGTGGGGGATGGCCTGCTCGGCGATGTCGTGGCGGTGGGTGATGACGTTGACGGCCGCGACGCGGTCGCCGGTGGGGGTGTGGATGGGTGCGGCGATGCCGTAGGAACCGGCGACGACCTCCTCGTGAGTGGTGATGTGCCCGGTTCGCCGCGTCTCGGCGACTCGTTCGGGCTCGTCGTCACGGGCGGGTTCGGCGGCCAGCAGGGCGATACCGGCCGCGCCCCGGTCGAGGGGGTCGCGGTTGCCGACGCCGTAGGAGAAGTGCGGTCCGGGTCCGGACGGCTCGATGACGGCGATCGCCACGGCGCGCTCGCTTTCGGCGACCACGAGGCACGCGGTGGCGTTGAGCCGGTTGGTCAGGTCGTGCAGGACGGGCCGAGCGACGTCGAGCAACCGCGGCCGCAGCTGCTCGGCCAGGGTGAAGAAGACGAGCCCGACCCGGTAGCGGCCTTCGTCGTCGCGGGCGACGAATTCCTGTCGCACCAGGGCGGTCAACAACCGGTAGGCGATCGAGCGGTGCACGCCCAGCCGCGCGGCTACCTCGCTGGGACCGAGTCCTTCCGGGACTTCGGCGAGCATGCGCAACACGTGCAGGCCGCGTTCCAGCGTCTGCGATCCGTCCGCTCTGCCCTCGGCGGCCATGAGTCCTCCGCGTTCGGTGCGGGTGTTGACACGCGTCACGTCCCCGCCGATAGTGATGAGGAATTGGTAACACACAATCTCGATAATTGCAACAGAGGCTGATGTGTACTTCACTCCGCACCGCCACGGCTTCACCCCGTTCGCCTCGTCACCACCGGACGCCGCCCCCGAGCCCGTCGTGATCGTGGGGGCCGGGCCGGTCGGACTCGCGCTCGCGCTGGGACTGGCCCGTCGCGGCGTGGTCGTGACCGTGCTCGAGTCCGGCGACTCGGTGTCCTACGGCAGCCGCGCGATCTGCCTGTCCCGGCACTCGCTGGAGGTGCTGGAGCGCCTCGGCGTCGGGGAGCGGTTCGCCGAGCGCTCGCTGCCGTGGACGTCCGGGCGCAGTTTCCACCGCGATACCGAGGTGTTGTCCTTCGCCATGCCGCACGAGGACGGTGACGTGCGTGCTCCGATGGTCAACATCTCGCAGTCGGAGGCCGAGCAGATCCTGGTCGACGAGATCGAAGCGACCGACCACTGCACCGCGCGGTGGCGGTGCCGCGTACTCGACTGCACCGAACGCGACGACCACGTCGGCGTCCGGGTCGAGACCCCGGAGGGCTCGCGGGAACTGCGCGCCCGCTGGGTGATCGCCGCCGACGGCGCTCGCAGCACGGTGCGGGAGTCGCTGGTGCTGCGCATGAGCGGCACGAGCTACGAGGGACGCTACGTCATCGCCGACATCCACTGGCGCGCTCCGCTGCCGACCGAGCGCCGGGTGTGGTTCGACCCGCCGAGCAACCCCGGTTCCACGATCATCCTGCACCGCCAGCCCGCCGACATCTGGCGGGTGGACTACCAGCTCGGCCCCGACGACGACCCCGAGGTCGAAACCACCGAGGAGCGCATCCGCGAGCGGATCACCCGTCACCTGGACTGGCTGGGCAACACCGAACCGTGGACGCTGGAGTGGTCCAGCCTCTACCGGGCGCACTCGTCGTCGTTGGACTCCTACCTGCACGGTCGCGTGCTCTTCGCCGGCGACGCCGCCCACCTCGTCCCGATCTTCGGCGTGCGCGGGCTGAACTCCGGTCTGGAAGACGCCGACACGCTCGCGTGGACACTGTCCTCGGTGGTGCACGGCACGGCCGGGCCGGAGCTGCTGCGGACCTACGCGGCCGAACGCCGCGCCGCCTGGCGCCAGTACGTCGACCAGGCCGAGAAGAGCACCCTGTTCATGACGCCGGGCACGCACGGGTACGCGATGACCAGGGACGCCGTGCTCACCCTGGCCAACCGGCGTCCGGTGCTGCGGGAGCTGATCAACCCCCGCCAGTCCGGGGCCACTCACAGCCGCACCTCGCCCCTGACGGTCGGCGCCACCGAGGACGAGCCGCGGTCGTTGGTACCCGGTGATCCGGTACCGGACCACGCGGTGCGGGTCGCCGCCGGGGGAGCGAGGACGTCCGGTCTCAACGCCGAACGTGGTCCGGACCTCGCCGTGCTGGCCCTCGACAGCGAGCCGGAAGCGCTCGCCGACAAGGTGGCGGCGCTGCGCGCGCGACTCGCTCCGGGAGTGGGGGTTCGTGGACTGGCGACGAGCCGCGAGGCCGCCCGCGTCCACGGCGCCGCACTCCCGGAGACGACGCTGCTCGACGACTCCGCCGAAACCCTGGCCCGCGCTCTCGACGCCGACTTCGGCGAGGTGTTCGTGATCCGCCCCGCCGGCTTGCTGCTGGGGCGGTTCCCCGACCTCGAACACCTCGGCCGCTGCGACGCCCTGGCCGATCACGTCCTGCGAGGAGGAAGCCGATGAGTACCCCCGCCGCCCCGCCCGAGCACATCGAGCACGCCGAGTTCGCGTGGCGCACACTCAGCGAGGCGCTCGACTCGGTACCCGAGTCCGACCGCGAGGGATTTCTGCTCCGGCTCGCCCTGCTCGCCGCGCTCGACCACCTCGACGCCGGAACGCTCACCGAACTGGTCGCCGAAGCCCGAACCCGCTGACGGCGCGGACACGGCCGAACCGAGGAGAAGGGAAGAGGATCATGGCCTATTACCGCCGAGTGGGGGAGGTGCCGCCGAAGCGGCACACCCAGCACCGCAAGCCGGACGGGGGGCTGTACTACGAGGAGCTGATGGGCGAGGAGGGGTTCTCCTCGGACTCGTCGCTGCTGTATCACCGGAACATCCCGTCGGCGATCGTGGACTCGTCGGTGTGGGAGTTGCCGGATGTCGCGACGGAGCCGAATCACCCGCTGAAACCACGGCACCTGAAGCTGCACGAGTTGTTCGACGACCACGAGGGACGAGACGTGGTCACCGGACGTCGGCTGGTGCTGGGCAACGCCGACGTGCGGATCTCGTACGTGGTCGCCGGTGCGGCTTCGCCGCTGTACCGCAACGCGGTCGGTGACGAGTGCGTCTACGTCGAGTCCGGGCAGGCCACGGTGGAGACGGTGTTCGGGGCGTTGCCGGCGCGGGCCGGTGACTACGTGATGCTGCCGCGGGCGACGACGCACCGCTGGTTGCCCCACGGCGAGGAACCGTTGCGGGCGTACTGCATCGAAGCCCACAGTCACATCACTCCGCCGCGTCGGTACCTGTCGCGGTTCGGCCAGTTGTTGGAGCACGCGCCGTACTGCGAGCGGGACCTGCACGGGCCGAGCGAGCCGCTGCTGTCCGAGGGGGCCGATGTGGAGGTGCTGGTCAAGCACCGGGGCTCGCGGGGGATCGTGGGGACTCGGTTCGTGTGTCCGCAGCACCCGTTCGACGTGGTGGGCTGGGACGGGTGCCTGTATCCGTACACGTTCAACGTCGAGGACTTCGAGCCGATCACCGGGCGAGTGCACCAGCCGCCGCCGGTGCACCAGGTCTTCGAGGGCGAGAACTTCGTGATCTGCAACTTCGTGCCGCGCAAGGTGGACTACCACCCGCTGTCGATCCCGGTGCCCTACTATCACTCCAACGTGGACTCCGATGAGGTGATGTTCTACTGCGGTGGCGACTACGACGCCCGCAAGGGCTCGGGTATCGGTCAGGGCTCGGTGTCGCTGCACCCGGGTGGGCATTCGCACGGGCCGCAGCCGGGAGCCTACGAGAACAGCATCGGCGCGGAGCGCTTCGACGAGCTGGCGGTCATGGTCGACACGTTCCGGCCGTTGGAGCTCGGCGAGGGAGGCCGGGCGGTCGACGACGGTGTGTATGCCTGGTCCTGGTCGGGACGGGGGCCGTCGTCATGAGCACCCCACTACTGCTGGAGGCCCTGGTCGACGACGCGGGCCTGTTCCCGCCCACGGCGCTGGACATGCCGGCTGCGGTGGTGCGGCACCGGGCGGACCAGCGCGCGGAGGAACCGATGCTGACCCACCGGTTGCTGTGCCCGGCCGGCCGGATCGGCGAACTCCGGTCCGAACTGGCCGACACCGACCGCGTTCGGCTCGGACTCATCACCGACCGGGGACCGGACGGCCTCGACGAGGTCCTGGACGAGATCGACAGTGATCCTCGCCTGGAGCTGTCGCTGCTGGAGGTTCCGCTGGCGAAGTTCGGTGGAGGCGTACCGGCGGCTCTGCGAGCGCTGGATCGGGTCTCGGCCGAGGTCGCGGCCTACTTCGAACCCGCCGCGGTCGACGGGATCGACGACGTGGCCACCGAGCTCGCCGAATCCGAATCCCGCCGTCGCCTGGGCGGCAAGTTGCGCTGCGGTGGTGTGCGTGCCGAACTGTTCCCGAGCGCGGAACAGGTGGCGCGCTTCCTGTCCGTGTGCGCGCGGGTCGGGATCCCGCTGAAAGCCACGGCCGGTCTGCACCAGGCGGTGCGCCACGGCGATCCCGTCACCGGGTTCGTGCATCACGGCTACCTCAACCTGCTGCTGGCCGCCGCGTCGGCGAGCGACGGGGCCGACGAGGGCCGGGTGCGGGAAGCGCTGACCGTCACCGATCCCGCCGAGCTGGCCCGGAGGATCGGTGAGTTGGACAGGGACGCGGTCTCGCGGACGCGGTCGGTGTTGGTCAGTTACGGATCGTGCAGCACGAGCACGCCGATCGGTCGGGCACGAGAGGTTCTGGAAGCGACGGAAAGGCAGGAAGTGCAGTGACGACGACGAGTTGGGTGCCGGTAACCGAGGGTTCGGACTTCCCGGTGACCAATCTGCCCTACGGGGTGTTCACTCCCGAGGGCGGTTCCGCGCGGGTGGGGGCGGCCATCGGTGAGTACGTGTTGGATCTCGCCGCCGCGCTCGACGACGCGGTGTTCGCGCAGCCGAGCCTGAACGCGTTTCTGGCGCAGGGCAGGCCGCGTTGGCAGCAGGTGCGGGCCCGGATCACCGAGCTGCTGACCGACGAGGCCCACCGCGAGCTGGTGGAGCCGGCGCTGCACCGGATCGACGAGGTGCGGTTGTCGCTGCCGTTCGAGGTGGCCGACTACGTCGACTTCTACGCCTCCGAGTATCACGCCAGCAACATCGGGCGGATGTTCCGACCGGACTCGCCGCCGCTGATGCCGAACTGGAAGCACCTGCCGGTGGGCTATCACGGCCGGGCCGGCACCGTGGTCGGCTCCGGTGAACCCGTCGTCCGCCCCTGCGGGCAGCGCAAACCCCCGCAGGACGCGGAGCCGACCTTCGGGCCGTCGCAGCGACTGGACATCGAGGCCGAGGTCGGCTTCGTCGTCGGCACCCCCAGCAGCATGGGTACCCGGGTGTCGACGGACGAGTTCGCCGAGCACGTCTTCGGGGTGTGCCTGGTCAACGACTGGAGCGCCCGCGACATCCAGGGCTGGGAGTACGTCCCGCTCGGCCCGTTCCTGGGCAAGTCCTTCGCGACCTCGGTCTCGCCGTGGATCGTGCCGCTGGATGCGCTGGAACCGGCCAGGGTCGCCACTCCGCCCCAGGAACCCGAGCCGTTGGACTACCTGCGCGAGCAGCAGTCGTGGGCTCTGGACCTGGCACTGGAGGTCCGGCTCAACGACGAGGTCGTCTCCCGGCCGCCTTTCGACACGCTGTACTGGTCCCCGGCCCAACAGCTGGCGCACATGACCGTCAACGGCGCCTCGTTGCGCACCGGCGACCTGTACGCCTCCGGCACCGTCTCGGGCCCCGAGCCCGACCAGCGGGGTTCGCTGATCGAGTTGAGCTGGAACGGCCACGACCCGGTCAAACTCGACGACGGCAGCCAGCGGGTCTTCCTCGAAGACGACGACACCGTGACCATCCGCGCCACCGCTCCCGGCATCGAGGGCACTCGCATCGGATTCGGCGAGGTCACCGGCACTGTTCACCCCGCCCGCGAGTCGTAACTCCGGCGCTCGCCCCCGGGAAGCGGCGCTCTCGCGTGCCGCGGACTCGCTCCGGGCTTCCCGCCGGGCACCGAGCGGCCCTCCGCTCGGTGCCCGGTCCGGGAGTGCGCAGATCCGGCCGGCAGGAGGCCGCACCTGCGAAGATTTCCGCCTCGCCGTGGTCGGCGGAGAATTCGCTGATGCGGCGCGCTGTGCGCCCCGGTGCCTGAGTGGCCGTTCACCTTCACGCGCTTCCGCTCGCTCAGTGCCGACCGGTCGATCGCTGCGCCGCGACCCGGTCAGCGAACGGGCTGAGCCGAAGACCAGTTCGGGAACCGGGTGATCAGGTCCTCGTCCCCGCTGAACACGACGTCGTGCTGCCTGCTCGACTCGCGCACGGGGTCGGTGTCCGTACCGGATTCCGTGCCGTACCCGCGAGGAGACGCGGATGCGCGCGCCCACCCGGCACGTCGGAATCCGGGCGGCAACCGAGGCATCCTCGCCGCTCACGAGGAGCCACCCGCGCCGGGACTTGTCGTCGAGGACGACGCGCTGGTCGGACTCGGTTGCCGTTGCTTCGATGGAGTCATGGCACCCCAGCTACGTTGATCGGGGGCCGACCGCGGTCCCGGAACTCGTCGGCCTGCGCATCGTCTCGGCCCGATCAATCGGATTCGTGCTCTCCGGTGAGGGACTTCCCCCCGTCTACGTCAGCGGCCACAGCTCCGCCCCGGGCGTCATCACCGAGATCGCGGAGCGGATCGGCTCGGTCGACGTTGTCGTCGAGCTGGCCCCGCACCCGCCGGGTGTCCAGCCGGTGCCGATTCCGCTCCATGACTGACGTGATTCTCCCCGTCGGGGTTGCGTCACGGCGTTGCTGCTGTGTGAGCTTTTTGTCGAGCCGTTCGTAGTAGCGTTGCCGATGACGCCCAGCATGTCGCCCGTGAACGTCATCGTGTGCTGCGGCGGATCCTTGGCGCGTTCGGCGGCGATGACCGAGTACTTCACTTCGGTGACTGGCGAAGTACTGCGTCGCGCGCCTGAAAGATCGCGCTCCGTGCGGACGGTGTGGTAGCCGTTGCGGAGTTGCTCCAGTTCGCCGCGTTCCGAGGTCGTCAACGGCTTCTCGTCGTCGGACTCGGTCTGGCGGGTCCGGTTGGCCCAGTTCGCCAACGTTTCCCCAAGTCACCCCGAGATCGCGGGCGACTTCGGCAATCGGTGTCCCCGACTCGGGATCCTGGCGCACGAGCGCGATGCTCGGCGGTGTACCTTCGGCGCGTCGCCGCCACGGTCAACTTCTTTCGCAGGCAGTCGATCACTGCTCTCGGCTGCCCGCTACAGCGGAAACGACCCAAACTGCCGCAGTCGTGCCGGCCACCGTGTCGTCGGGCACAGTGGACCGACACGGTGGTTTCTCGAAGAGTCGGACAGCCAAAAGTGGGTCGTCCACAGCTGGATGACGTAATCCACTCCGGGGGGAGGTTTACATTTGCGCGGTGTGGGGCAATCAGCGTTCTATGAATGATCTCTACAGTCGGGTCGATCGCGATTCGCCGAGGCCGGACCGTGGCGAAACGTTGCCTGCTGCTGCGGCGTTCTGTACGCGCTGGTTGCTCATCGGGGTGGCCGTGTACGCACTCGTCCGCCTGGCCGTGCGGCTGCAGGTCGTGGTGATTCCGGTGGTGGTGGCGGTGCTGCTGGCCGCGTTACTGGCGCCACTGGTGACATGGCTGGACAACCGCGGCTTCCCGCGTTGGCTGGCCACGATCACCGTTATGCTCACCGGGCTGGCCGTGCTGAGCGGAGTGCTGGTCTTCGTCGTCGCCTCGTTCGCCGCCAGCCTGCCCGCACTGTCCGAGCAACTCGTGGCCAGTGTGCGGTCCCTGCACGACTGGGCCGTGTACGGACCGCTGGGGTTGGATCCGCAACAGATCGGTCGGATGCAGCAGCAGGTGATCGGCTGGCTCAGCAGCAACCAGCAACGTTTGGCCAGCGGAGCCCTGAGCACGACTTTCACAGTCGGCGGCATTCTGGGTGGAATGCTGCTGGTGCTGTTCTCCCTGGTGTTCTTCCTGCACGGGGGCAACCGCATCTGGCAGAGCATGTGCCGAATCGCACCGGCCCGGCAACGGGAGCGGATCGAACTGGCCGGTCGCCGCGCGTTCCGGTCGCTGACGGCCTATGCACGGGCCACGAGCCTGGTCGCCATGGCCGACGCGATCGGTATCGGGGCCGGTCTGTGGATCGTGGGTGTGCCGTTGGCCGGCCCGTTGACCGCGCTGGTGTTCCTCGGCGGGTTCCTGCCGGTGCTGGGCGCGCTGGTCTCCGGAGCGATCGCGGTCCTGGTGACGTTGGTGACCCAGGGCTTCCTCGCGGCGCTGATCATCCTCGTCGTCGTCGTGATCGTCCAGCAGATCGAGGGCAACGTGCTGCAGCCGTGGCTGCTCGGCGACGCCGCCCAGCTGCACCCGCTCGCGGTGGTCCTGACAGTGACCGCTGGAGCCAGCCTCGCCGGTGTCATCGGTGCTTTGCTCGCGGTCCCACTGGTCACGACCGTGCAGTCCTTCGTGCAGACGTGGACGCACGACTCCCGAGAACAGGAGGCCACGGCCCACCAGTCCTGAAGCTTCGTTGCCTCTCCTGACACGGCGCTTCCGCGGCGGCCGAGCGCGGTCTGAGCAGGTGGCGTCGTCCTGCGGTGCTGCCTGACCGACTCTGGTCGCGCCCCGCCTGGGCTCGGCGGAGCGGGAGGGGACAAGTACATGACCGCCGAGTCCTGCACGTCGACGACCGTCGGCACCGTCCGGACCAGTGTCGCCGAAGCGGCACGGCCGGCTGCGGTGGCTCGCTACGACAGCGGGACATCCCGCCGGCCGGAACACCCACCGTCGGGGACCCGTTCCCGGACGGTGGACGACTCGTCGCTCGGGTGGAGCACTCAGCCGTGCAGGGCCCGGTCCGGGGTGCCGAAGCGGTCGGAGGCGGTGGCGGCCTGGTGCCAGTGCGGGTAGATCAGCCACGGGGCGCTGATCTTGTCCAGCCGCTCGTACTCCTCGTCACCGAGCTCGATCTCGGCGGCGCCGAGGTTGTCGCGGAGCTGGTCATCGGTGCGGGCACCGATGACCAGCGAAGTCACGGCGGGCTTGCGCAGCAGGTAGGCCAGCGAGATCTGGGCCGGCGAGGAACCGTGCGAGTGCGCGATGTCCACGACGGTCTCGATGGTGTCGTAGAGCTTCTCCTCGTCGCGGACCGGTGGTTCGCTCCACTCGGTCAGGTGCCTGCCGTTCGAGGCCTGCTGACCGCGGCGGTACTTGCCCGACAGCAGTCCACCGGCCAGCGGGCTCCACACCAGGATCCCCAACCCCTGGTCCACGGAGGCCGGCACGAGTTCGTACTCGGCGTCGCGGGACTCCAACGAGTAGTAGATCTGGTTGGCCACGAACCGCTGGTACCCGTGCCGGTCGGCGACACCGAGCGCCTTCATCAGCTGCCAGCCGGTGTGGTTCGACACGCCCAGGTAGCGGACCTTGCCGGAGCGCACCAGCGTGTCCAGCGCCTCCAGGGTCTCCTCCAGCGGAGTCTGCCCGTCCCAGGTGTGCACGTGGTAGAGGTCGATGTGGTCGGTGCCCAACCGGCGCAGACTGGCCTCGGCCTGCTCGCGGACGTGGTGCCGGGACAGGCCGGCGTCGTTGGGACCGCTGCCCATCGGCATCCGCACCTTGGTCGAGATCAGCAGGTCGTCGCGCCTGCCCTCGACGGCCTTGCCGAGGATCTCCTCGGCCGTACCGGTGGAGTACATGTTCGCGGTGTCGACGAGGTTGACCCCCGCCTCCAGGGACATGTCGATCTGGCGCCTGGCCCCGGTCACGTCGGTGTCGCCGAGGTTGCCGAAGAAACCCTCACCGCCGAAGGTCATCGTGCCCAGCGTCAACGTCGACACGCGAAGACCGGACCGTCCCAGCTGGCGATACTCCACGGTCGATCCTTCCTCTCGATGGTCGCGGCTCGCACCGCGTCGTTCCTTCCGGACGTCGCTTCGCCCCGCGTGTCCGTGGTGGAGCGCGTGGTTCGACGTCGTCGGCACGATTCAGCATGCCGCCGACGAAGGAGGTGAGTCCAACGGGAGAAATCGTTCCGCGGCGCGGGCGATGGTTCCGAGCCGTGTTCCCGGGATGTGACGAGCTTCGGGAACGGAGAACGTGGTGGGTGAGCTGTCCGCGGTGACCGGGCCGCTCCGGCGCAGTCTGCTGCGCACGACCAAGAGAGCCGAGGGGGTGCCGCCCCTGCAGGACGCGACCGTGGAGCTGTTGCGGGTCGTCGCCAGCCGCCGGGTGGTGGTCGGGGCCCTGGAGCGCATGCGACAGCGTGACCAGGAACATCTGTCCGAGGCGTTGCCGGCGCTGCGCTCACTGCTGGCCGTTCTCCAGGAGGAAGACGGTCAACCGTGACCGGAAATCCCGCGAGACGCCTCCCCGAACGGCCCGGAGGCGCGGCCGGTGGATCAGTCGTTCCGGTGCTCGTGGACCCAGCGCCGCACTTCGGCGGGGTAGATGTGCACGAAGGAGCTGCGGCGCTGTCGCCCCTCTCCTCCGGCGGGCAGCAGGCAGTCGTGGACCACCTCGGCGCCGTGCCGGGCGTGCCGTTCCCGCTCGGTGTAGCAGGTCGGCAGCGGCAGGACCTCGCCGTGTCGCACCACGCGCCACTCCTCGGGATGGACCGAGTGGCCAGCGCCCAGGTGAGCTCGGCGACGTCGGAGGCGTCGACGTCCTCGTCGAGCACGAAGGTGCGCGGGATCAGGTGCTGGGAGCGGAACCCGTCGAGGACCTCAGAGATCCGCCGGGACAGCTCGGTGGAGGTCGTGCCGGGCTGCTGCTGCCGCCAGTCCGCCGCGACACCGACGACCAGCACGTGCGAGGCGCTTTCCAGCGGTGACCACGCGGTGCTCACCGGCAGGACCGCCTGTCGCAGCAGGGCCAGCACCTCCGCCGACAGCGTCAGCCCGGTCGCGGTGTGGAACTCGTCGACCGGCTCTCCCCCCCCCACGACGGTCGGCCAGGAGGTACTCCCGGAGGTCCTTGGCACGAGCCGTCGTTACTCCTCACCGGTCGGTTTCGACGTGCTTGTCGTGCCAGTCGCTTCGTCGTGTCGGGGGCGGTGCTCCGTCGAGCAGTACGTAGGCCCGGTGGGAGACGTCGAGCAGTTCCTCGGTGGGAAGCTTCGAGTCCCGCACCTCGCCCTCGGCGACGTCGTAGGCCTCGTGCAGTTCGATCAGCGCGTTGCGCAGCCGTATCGGCTGGATCGGATCGGCGGCGCTGAGCTCGCGTACGCGCACCAGGGCGCGGTGCACCCGGGCCAGCCACGCACGATTGGGCAGCATCCACGCCACCGCCACTGCGATGGCGGCACCGAGCAGGGTGGACCACAGGCGGTCGGTCGCCAGCTCCCCGGGCGGCATGGGCGTGGCGAGTGCGCTGACCAGCAGGGCGACCGGGGTGGCGAAGAGTAGCCCGAAGGAGTAATTGATCAGCACGGTCATTTCCGCGCCCCACTGCAGTCCGGCCATCAGGAGGATGATCACCCACGGTGCGGGGTCGGCGGTCAGCAGGCTCAGTCCCACGAGCACGCCGACGAGCGTGCCGATCCCGCGCTGCACCATGCGGGGAACCGAGCTGGAGGTGCTGGTGGCCTGGAGGACCGAAACCGCCGAAACCGCCGCCCAGTAGGCGTGGCCGATACCGAGCAGGTTGGCCACGACGCCGGCGATGAAGGCGGCCACACCCACGCGCAGCGCGTACGGCACCAACCAGGTGCCCGCACGCCTGCCGGGAGCGAGTGCGGCGCCGATGACCTCGCGAGCCACCTGCCAGCGCGATGTCGGGGCGGGGACGACGGGGGAGTCCCGCCCCGCGAGGACGAGATCGCGAAAACCCCGGCCCCGACGGAGATCGTCGGCCGTCGCGCGCACTTCCTCGGCGGTCACGCTCGTGGCGTGTTC
This sequence comes from Halosaccharopolyspora lacisalsi, assembly GCF_014137975.1. Lineage (GTDB taxonomy): Bacteria > Actinomycetota > Actinomycetes > Mycobacteriales > Pseudonocardiaceae > Halosaccharopolyspora > Halosaccharopolyspora lacisalsi. Next base: position 471,510 of record NZ_JACGWZ010000005.1, read on the forward strand.
CGGACTCAGCAGAGCCTCGCACGTCTCGGTCGCTCGGACGAGGTCGAGGTGGGGGCGGCCGTCCCGGTGCTTCCGGCCGACCAGGGCCACGCTGTTCCAGGCGTTTTCCACCGCCACCGAGGCACGGTGGCGCGTGGTCAGGTCGGGACGTGCCGCCAGGTGGACCGCCGTGGCTTCCAGCGCGGCCGAGACGGTCCTGAACTGGGGGTTCAGCCCGGTGACCACGGCACCGGCGCTGCTGACGGCCCAGGCGAACGCCGCGCTGATCGCGGCCGTGGCCAGGTGCGGGCCGAGGTCGGCGGAGGACAACGACAGATGCGCACAAGCCCCGGTGGCGAAGGCGAAGATCAGGCCGCCGGGGGCACCGAGTTTCACGGCGGTGCCGGCCGCCGTGGTCACGGCTCCCACGGCGGCCGTGGCCAGCAGCGCCACCGGCTCGTGCCAGGCGTGCCCGCTGCCGAACACCGCGATCACGTCGCCGATCGCGACGGCCAGAACCATCGACACGGCCACCGCGGCCAGTGTCCTGGTCTGCTGCCGGTAGGGCTCGCTGCGGGCGTAAACGCTGGTCAACGCTCCGAACACCGCACCGGCCACCAGGTCCAACCGGTCCAACTGGAGCAGCAGAACCAGTGGTACCAGCATCGACAGGAACGCCCTGGCGGCCGGCCAGGCGAGCGGGCCGCGTTTGCGCACGTGAAAGGTCTGGCGGAGGTCGCGAGTCAGCACGGTACTGGGCACGTTCCCATATATTACACAAGTGTTTTACTAGTGGTATATTGATGAGATGAAACGAACACCCGACCTCATCGAGACGGCCAAGTCGCAGTGGCAACAGGTGCGCCCCGATCTCGACGTCAGCAGCATCGACGTGGTCGGGCGCGTGCTGCGCGCCGCCGCGGTGCTGCGGCGGCGACTGGACGTCGCCGTGGCCGACGAGGGGCTCAACCGCGCCGAGTTCGACCTGCTCTGCGCCCTGCGTCGGACCGGTTCCCCGGTGACCCCGGGCCGGCTCAACGAGCTGACCGTCTCCTCGGGAGCTGCCACCACCAAGCGCGTCCACCATCTCGCCGAGCGCGGTCTGCTGGAACGCACTTCCGACGGGCGGGACAGGCGCAGTGCGCGCATCGTGCTCACCGAACAGGGCGGCGAGGTCATCGACCGGGCCTTTTCCCGGGACGTCGCGGCCCAGGGGCAGTTGCTCGCGGCGCTGAATCCCGAGCAGCGTGACTCCCTGGCCGGTGGTCTGGCCGAACTGCTGCACGCGTTGGAGGGGTCGGTCGATTCCGCGGCTCTGGACACCGGAGGCCGTGACGTCACGGCCTCCGGTGAGTGAGAACCGCTCCACCTCGCCGGGTGGCACCCGATCCTCGAGTGCGCTGGGGCAGTGGTGCGCGTCATGAGTCAAGTCAGTGCGGCGTTCACCTTGAGGGAATAAGGTTCTCTTGTGAAGAACAAGCCACCCTATGCGCTGGCGTCCGTGGACAACGCGCTGCTGCTGGTCCTGATGTTGCGCGATCACGGAAGTCTGCGGGTCAGCGAAGCCGCCGAGGAGCTGGGCATTGCCCGCTCAACGGCGCACCGCCTGCTGTCGATGCTGGTGTACCGGGACTTCGCGGTCCAGGACGACCGCCGCACCTACGTTCCCGGCCCGGCGCTGGCCGCCAGCAGGGTGGCCGGGCAGCCGCTCCAGCAGCTCCGCCGGTGTCTCACTCCGCATCTGGACGCGTTGTGCCAGCGGGTCCAGGAGACGACGAACCTCATCGTCCGGGTCGGTGTTCAGGTCCGGTTCCTGGCCAGCGTCGAGTCCACCCAGGTGCTGCACGTGGTGGGCCGGCAGGGCACGATCCTGCCCGCCCACCTGACCTCGGGTGGCAAGGCCCTGCTGGCCGAACTGGGGTCGGAACAGCTCGAACGGCTCTACGTCCCACCGGTGCCGGCATCGACCGGCATCACCGCCGAGGACGCGGAACCGTCGCTGTCGCAGAGGTCGTGGACGGAGTTGCTCCGGGAGTTGGACACCGTTCGCGACCACGGCTACAGCCTCAACATCGAGGGCAGCGAAGCGGGCGTGTCGGCGGTCGGCGCCTGTGTCTACGGTACCGCGGGGAGCGCACTCGCGGCGGTCTCGATCTCCACCCCCTCCGCGCGGTTCGACAAGCAGCGCATTCCGGTGCTCGTGCGGGAGCTCAAGGCCACGGTCTCCCAGGCCCAGGAGGACCTGCGGTCCCTGCCGCAATCGTGAACGGTTCTCCACGGTCTCGGGAGCACTCCGGGGTCGGTGGTGTGACGGACGTGGACACAGCCACAGCAGGATGCCGGCCACGACGGCGGCGAGGGTGAACACGAGGAAGTTCGAGTTCACACCCAGGCCCGCGGCGAGCAGCGAGCCGCCCATCTGCGGAGCCGCGACCGCACCGACGCGTCCCACGCCCGGTGCCCATCCCAGGGCGGACCCGCGCAGGTGTGGTGGGTAGTGGTTGGCCACGGCGGCGATGATCAGGCATTGGGTCCCGTGAGTACCGACACCGGCCAGCATCAGCAGCAGGTGGGTGACCGCGTTGGGCGGATGGGTCGTGATCAGCGCCAGACTCGCGCTCGCTGTCACGGCCGCGGCGATACCGGTGGGCAGAGGGCCGAAGCGGTCGCCGGCCCACGCGGTCACCAGTGACCCGGTCACCGCACCGAGGTTCAGGGCCAGCAGGCAGCCCGGTGAGGAGCCCAGGTCGAACCCGGACTTCCGCATCAGTTCGGGCAGCCAGGTGGCCAGTCCGTACCAGGCGAACAACGTCGCCAGTGTGGCCGGGGCGAACAGCATGCTGGCCCGGAGGTGCCCCGGTTGGAGCAGACCACTGGTTCCCCGGCTTTCGGAGGAGGTGTTCGTGTCGTGGTTGTCCGGTACGAGTCCGAAGCGGTGCTCGACCTCGTGGGCGCGTTCGTGCTGTCCTCGGGCCCCGGGAGCGGTAGTGGGCGGCCGACTCCGGCAACAACAGCCAGCACAGCGGGAGCCCGATGATGATGCCGATCAGGGCCACGGCGAACATGCAGCGCCATCCGAAGAGCGGGATGGCCCACATGCCGGTGACCGCCGCGATGCTGCCGCCGATCGGCACGCCGGACATCAGTGTCGAGACCAGCGACCGGAGCCGGGGTGGCACGAACTCGGCGGCGAGAGCGTTCGCCGAGGGCACGAGACCGCCGAGTCCGATGCCGGCCATCAGTCGGAACGCGCCGAACACGGCGGGTCCGGTCGCCAGCGCACAGCACCGTGAACACCGAGAACCACGCCGTGCAGGCCAGGACCGTGCGGCGGCGTCCGAGGCGGTCGGCGAGCGTGCCGGCGGTCAGCGCTCCCACGAGCATTCCCGCGAAGGCCAGGCTGCCCAGCAGCCCCGCGCCCACTGGGGTGAGTCCCCAACTCGGTTCGTCCGGCAGTGCCGGCAGCACGGTGCCGTGGACGATGAGGTCGTAACCGTCGAACACGACGATCGCCCAGCACAGCGCGGTCACCGGCAGGCCGGCGCGGCGGGTCCGCCGTACCGGCGCGACCGGGGAGGTGTGGTCCGTGACATGTCCGTGAACGGTGGGGATCGCTCGACCCGAAGAGAACGCGAAAGCATTCGGATTCTGCCTTGGAGAACAGCAGTCACGGTGGGTTGCGGTGGCATTACCGCAGTAAGCGAAGATCGCCGTGGAGAGTGATTCCGCATACAAGAATGGCGAGAACGATTGCTACCGCTTTTGTGGTGCCTGTTCGGCCCCCCGGCCGCTCCGCGCTGGTGCGCGGTGCGCCGAACTCCCCGCCATGCGTGCCCCGTGGACGGGAACAGCTGTGATCCGCACTCCGCGGGGTTGGTCTACCCGTCAAAATCATTGACACTTTCAATGGTTGATGCTGCACTGTGATTTGCGGCATCACTGGTGGCGGATCCGCGCCGGGATGGTCCGGCGGTGACCCTCTCCGGCGATCGCGCTCCCGCTCGAGGAGGTAGATCATGCTCAACGAAGGCGTGGGGTCCTGGGCCTACCGACGGGTTCGGTCGGGTGGGCAGCGCACGGCGATCACGTTCCGGGACGAGAGCTGGTCCTATGCCCAGCTCGCCGACCGAGTGACGCGGCTGGCCCACGTGTTGCGGGGACTCGGCGTCGGCAGGGGTGACCGTGTGGCGCTGTCGAGCATGAACCATCCGTCCTACCTGGAGGGACTGTTCGCCGCCGGACTGCTGGGCGCGATCTTCGTCCCGCTCAACGCCCGCCTGACGGCTCCGGAGACCGCCTTCTCCCTGCGGGACTCCGCGGCCTCGGTGCTCATTCACTCCGCGGGGGTGTCCGAAGTCGCCGCGGACGCCGCCGAGCAGGCGACGACGCCCCACCGGATCGTCGTCGACGGTGCTCCGGACGCCGGCGCGGTGGGCTACGAACAAGCCATCGCCGAGGTGGGGGCGGAGCGCATCGACGAATCCGTGCGCCACGACGACCCGTGTTTCATCATGTACACCTCCGGCACCACCGGGCGTCCCAAGGGAGTCGTGCTCACCCACGGCAACATCGTGTTCACCGCGATGAACGCGGTCGTCGACCTCGATCTGGTCAGCGACGAGGTGGCGCTGGTCTGCGCCCCGCTGTTCCACACGGCGGCGCTGGACTTCGTCGCGCTGCCCACCCTGCTCAAGGGCGGCACCGTCCACATCGAGGAGGGCTTCGACGCCGAGCGCGTGTTGACCGTGATCGAGCGCACGGGCGTGACCTACATGTTCGGCGTGGCCACGATGTTCGACGCGCTCAGCGAGCACCCGAACTGGACCTCGACGGACCTGTCCTCGATACGGCGTGTGATCGTGGCCGCCGCTCCGGTGCCGCCGCGAACCCTGCGCACCTACACCGATCGCGGGATCAAGATGTGTCAGGGCTACGGGCTCACCGAGACCGGCCCGGGCGCGCTCGTGCTCACCCCGGACCAGGTCGAACGTAAGCTCGGGACCGCCGGGGTGCCCCACGTGTTCACCGACGTGCGCGTGGTCGACTCGGACGGTGAGCCCGCCGGGGCGGGGG
>NZ_JACGWZ010000006.1 GCF_014137975.1 Halosaccharopolyspora lacisalsi
CGGATGGCTGCTTACCTGCTGCTCATATTCCTCCGAATGGACGGAAAGCATCACTCGGTGGGGAGGGGATACAGTATGGGGGGTCCGGTACTCCCGGACCGGTTCAGCTCGACCCCCCGGAGCTGAACCTTCGGCGGCCCCCGTCCCTCCCCCCTGGCGGGGGTCGCCCTTTCTCTTCCGCTCTTCCCCGCTGCCCCTTTCCTCGCGCCGTTGTCGACGGACCGCCCGATCCCCGCGGTTTTCCGCTTCGGCTGCTTCGTGCCGTGAGCTTGTTCGTCCACAGGGGCCGGAGTTGTCCACAGGCGTGGGAAATGAGGGTGGGCAGCGGATCGGCACCGCGCCAGGCTGGACTCAAAGCCAGATCACTTCGGGGAGAGGTCGAGATGTCCACGACGCAGCCGCTGTTGGTCACCACGGACGAGGGACTTGCCGAGGAGGTGTTCCGACTCGCCGCCGTGGCCGGGTGCGACCTTCGGCGGCTGACCGATCCCGCCGCCGCGGGGGCGGAGTGGCGCAGTGCCTCCCTGCTCCTGCTGGACGGGCCCGCCGCCACCGCGGTCGCCGGTGGCGGGGTTTCGCGCCGTACCGGGATCGTGATCATAGGAACCAAACCTCCTCCCGACCTGTGGCGCGTGGCCTTCGAACTGGCAGCCGAGCGGGTCGTGGAACTTCCCCGGGACGAGACGTACCTGGCCGATCTGCTCGCCGAAGGCGTCGAGGCCTCCGCACCGCGAGCGGGGCGGGTGCTGGCCGTCATCGGAGGGTGCGGAGGAGCGGGTGCCTCCACGCTCGCCACGGCCACCGCCGTGGTCGCCGCTCGTCAGCGGCGGGACTGCCTGCTGCTGGACTGCGATCCACTCGGCGGGGGCCTGGACCTGGCGGTGGGCGCCGAAGCTCTCGGCGGACTGCGCTGGTCCGGACTCAGCGTTTCCGGAGGTCGGGTGTCGGTCGGTGCCCTCCACGAGGCGTTGCCGCGACGCGGAGTCGGCTCGGGTGCGCTCACGCTGCTGTCCTGCGATCGGGACAACGCGACGCGGGGACGGACCCCCGGGGCCGTGCGATCCGTGATCGCCGCGGGTCGTCGAGCGGGGGAGACGGTCGTCTGCGATCTGCCGCGAGTCCTCGACGAACCCGCCGCGGAGGCGGTACGCCAAGCCGATCTGACCACCGTGATCGTTCCCGCGCAGGTGCGGGCCTGCGCGGCGGCGGCCGGGCTCGTGACCGGGCTGCGCGACGTGACCACGGCGCTGTCGCTGGTGGTGCGCGGTCCCGCGCCCGGCGGACTCAAGGTCGCCGACGTCGGGCGGGCGGTGGGCCTCGACGTGCTCACCGCCATGCGGTCCCAGCCCGGTCTTCCCGCGACTCTCGACCGGTCCGGGCTGTGCTCGTCCGGGGCGGCGCTGCGGGGACCGTTGGCCCGGGGTGCGCGCGAGATCCTCACGGCCCTGGACGGTGAGCTCGAGGCGAGCATGTCGGTGGGGGCGTGATGAGTGCCGACCTCGTGGAGCGAGTTCGTGCCCGCCTGGTCGTGGACGGAGCCGAAATCACCTCTTCGGCGGTTGCCACCGCCGTGCGGGAGGAGGCCGGTGGGCTGGTCGGGGACGCCGACGTCCTGACCGCGATGCGGATGTTGCAGCGGGAGTTCCTCGGAGCGGGCGTACTCGAACCGCTGCTGCGTGACCCGGACGTGACCGACGTGCTGGTGACCGGACCGGAGGCGGTGTGGGTGGACCGGGGCGCGGGACTGACGCGATCGTCGGTCACGTTCGCCGACGAGGACGGGCTACGCCGGTTGGCACAACGGCTCGCCCTTTCCGCCGGACGCAGACTCGACGACGCCCGACCGTGGGTGGACGCCTGGCTGTCGCATCTCGGAGTGGCCCACGCGGTGCGACTGCACGCCGTACTCCCGCCCGTGTCCGCGGACGGAACCTGCCTCTCCCTGCGCGTCCTGCGCCCGGCGGTGCACGACCTGCGGTCCCTGGAGCGGATGGGCACCTTCGACGCCCCCGCGGGACACGTCCTGCGCTCGATCGTCGCGGCCCGGTTGGCCTTCCTGGTCGTCGGCGGGACGGCGAGCGGCAAAACCACGTTGTTGTCCGCGTTGCTGTCCGAGGTCGATCCCCGTGAGCGGATCCTCAGCGTCGAGGAGGCGGGGGAGCTGCATCCCGAGCATCCCCACGTGGTCCGGCTGATCACGCGGCCCCCGAACATTGAGGGGGCCGGGGAGGTCCGGATGCGCGATCTCGTGCGGCAGGCGCTGCGGATGCGCCCGGACCGCCTCGTCGTCGGCGAGGTTCGCGGATCGGAGGTCTGTGAGCTGCTGAGCGCGCTGAACACCGGCCACGACGGTGGTGCGGGCACCGTCCACGCCAACTCACCGCTGGAGGTTCCGGCACGGCTGGAGGCACTGGCCGCGCTCGGTGGCATGGGACGCGCCGCGCTGCACAGCCAGCTGGCCGCCGCCGTCCAGGTCGTGCTGCACGTTCGCCGGACTCCGTCGCACGGGCGGCACCTGGCGGGAATCGGGGTGCTGCGGCGCGATCGGGAGTGGGTCCGGGTGCTTTCCGCCTGGGACCGCGATACCGGGTGGGGCCCCGGCCGTGATCAGCTCGCCGAACTGCTGAGCAGCGCGGGGGGTGTGCCACAGTGCTGAGTTCGTCCGTGCTGTCCACGCCCGTCGCCGCCCTGGTGGTTCTCGCGGGATCGTTGCTGTGCTGGCCACGCGTCCGTGTCGTCCACCGTGTACGAGACGGACGCTCGAAGCTGCCGAGAGGCACGCTGCCGTGGCGCCCGCGTGGCACGAGCCTCGTCCTGATCCCCGCCGCGGGGGTGCTGGGTGCCGTGGTGGCGGGGGTCGGCGGGTGCTGCGCCGGAGTCGCGCTGGCGGGACTGGGCAGGTGGTACTGGCGAACGCGCCGCGAGCTCCGGCGGAGCCTGGAGCACACCGCCGACTTCGCCAACGGCGTCCGCCTGTTCGTCACCGAGCTCCGGGCCGGAGCGCACCCGGCCACTGCTGCCGCCGGCGTCGCCGCCGAGGCGGTCACCGGAGTGGCCGAAGTGTTCGGTGAGCTGGCCGCGGCCGGGCGGCTCGGTGGTGACGTGTCCACAGTGCTGAGTGACAGCGATCGGGTGTCGGTGCAGCTGCGCGCTCCGGTGGGCCGGTTCGCCCGCTCCTGGGAGCTCGCCGAGCGGCACGGCATCGCCCTGGCCGAGCTGCTCGACGCGGTGCGGCGCGATCTCGAGCACCGCGTCGCTTTCATCCGCGACGTCGAATCGAAGATGGCCGGACCGAGAGCGACCGCCGCCGTGCTGGCCGGCCTGCCCGTCCTGGGGCTGTTGCTGGGGCAGGCGGTGGGGGCGGCACCGCTGGCCGTGCTGACCGGAGGTTCGTTCGGCCAGGTGCTGCTGGTCGTCGGCGTCGGACTGCTCTGCGGCGGTCTGGTGTGGACCGTTCGGCTGACCGGGGCGGTGGTGCGGTGATGACGCTCGCCGTCGCGTCGCTGTTGTCGGCTGTCGGGCTGTTGTTCGTTCCCGTTGTCCCCGCCGAGGCCAGGTTGCGTAAGTGGCTGCTACCGCGGCGCACCGACGAGCCGGGAGCGCGGAGGAGGTTCGCCCCGAACGTCGGCCCGCGCAGCGTGCTGCCGCTGGTGACCGGTATCTGTGCGCCGGTCGGCGGTGTGCTCTTCGGGTGGCCCGTGGCCGTGGTGGTCGTCGCGCTCGGTGGTGGCTGGTGGTACCGGGCGGGACGGGGCCACCGGCGGGAGACGAACGAACCGCTGAGACTGGCGGCGGGGTGGGACCTGCTGGCCACCGGGCTCCGGGCCGGGATGCCGCTCCCCGTCGTCGTCCGCGCGGTCGCGGCCGAACTCCCCGACGAGCCGGCCGACGCGCTGCGGCAGGTGGCCGACTCGCTCGCGCTCGGGGCCGATCCGGTGGCCGCGTGGGAACCCGCGCTCCGACATACCGACACCGCCGGGCTCGCCCACGCGGCCCGGCGGACAGCGCGCACCGGCAGCGGGCTCGCCGCTGTTGTCGAGGACATCGCCTCCCGCGCCCGGTCCTCGATGGCGGAACAGGCGCAGGCGCGGGCGCAACGGGCGGCCGTGTGGGTCTCGGCCCCGCTCGGACTGTGCTTTCTCCCCGCTTTCCTGTGTCTGGGGGTGTTGCCGGTGGTGGTGGGGATGGTTCACGAGATCAGCAGCGCGTGGTGAGAGAAGTCGTCGACCACGCCCAGCGGAAGAGGAGGCAGTGATGATCTTTTCGACGGCGACCGTCGAGGTGTTTTCGGCAAGGCTCGGACGGTGGCTGCGCGACCGCGCGCTTTGGGCGCGGATCCGGCCGCTGCTGCGCGACGAGGGCACCAGTACGGCTGAATACGCTATCGGGACCTTGTCGGCAGCCGCGCTGGCTTCGGTGCTTTATGTCGTCGTCACCAGTGACGCCGTGACCGACGCGCTCACCTCGCTGATTCAGCGTGCCCTGGAGGTTCGCTTCTGATGGGCACCGATGCGTCGGAGCTGTCGGAGCGGTCCCGTCGGGACTCCGGTGCGGTGACCGTGGAGGCGGCGTTGGGGATCTGCTCGATCGTGGCCGCCTTCGCGGTGGCGTTGGCGGGAATGGGAGTGGTGATCGGTCAGCTTCGTTGCACCGACGCCGTGACAGAAGCGGCCCGCCTGGTCGCCCGCGGCGACCGGGAGCGGGCGGCGAAGGCGGTGCGCCGGATCGCCCCCGAGGGGGCGAACCTGACGGTGACGGTGCGCGGAGACGAGATCACGGCCGAAGTCACCGCTCCTTCGCTCGGTGGGATTCCGGGGATCCACCGGTTGCGCGCCACCGCGTTCGCCGTGATGGAACCCGGTGCGTCGGGTGGTTCCGCCCGTTCACCGGGACACGTCGACGAGGAGGTGCCGCGATGAACCGTCGAAGTCGTGATCGAGGTGCGGCCACCGTGTTGTCCGCGGTGGTGTCGACGGGGCTGTTGGTGGTGTTGTGGATGGGTGTGCAGCTGGGTGCGGTGTTGCTCGGCCGGCACCGCGCTGAAGGCGCGGCCGATCTTGCCGCGTTGGCTGCGGCGTCCCATGTCTCCAGCGGTTCCGAGTTCGGTTGTTCCCGAGCGCGCTGGGTGGTTTCCAACATGAACGCCACGATGGTGTCGTGCAGGTGGGACGGCGAGGACGCACTGGTGCGGGTTCGCACGGCCCTGCCGGGGATGTTGTCCGAGTTCGGCTCCGTGTCCGCCCGCGCACGCGCCGGTCCCGTCGCACGAGCGTGACCCACGGCGACGCCGCTCGCGGAGCGGTCCCGGTACGGCGCGACTCTTAGGCTCCACCGATCACCGGTTACGTTCGTCGCTGTTCGAATACCGGTCGTCGACGCGGGACTATGGAAACCGGGGCCGCATGACGTTAAGTAGTGATGTGAGCCACGTGGCCACGACAACGGAGTCGGGGGTTCACCACGTGGTGCTGACTACTCGTCAAGGAGGCGACAGGAATGGATTGGTCGGCGGACGGTTGGCGTGGAGCCTTCCGGGTCGAGTCGCGCGTGGAGGCAATGGAGCTCACCTCACGCGGCTGGCCTGTGCTGCCAGGAACCTATCCGACGAACTCCGGGTGGGCCGGTCGTGAGGGCGAGCACGCCGAGGACGCCCGGGGTCCCGTGCCGATCCATCGGGACTGGCGGCAACGGATCGATACCCGACCGGACGAGGTCGTGTCGTGGTGGTCGGGTGAGCCGTACAGTCTGCTCCTCGCCACCGGCCCCGGCGTCGAGGCGCTCGAGGTCGGTACCGAACTCGGCCGTCGCACGGCAGCGGTGCTGCGTGGGCTGGACGTGCTGGTGCCGATCGTGGCGACGCCGGGAGGACGTTGGTACTTCCTGACCCGGGGTGGTCAACGGCTGTGTTCCGAGCTCGACACCGAGCCGGACGTCCGGCTGCACGGGGAGGGGAGCTGGGTGCCGATGCCTCCCACCGTCTTCCCCGTCGGACTCGTGCACTGGCGGGTCAAACCGCACATGTGCGGTTGGCGGTTGCCGGATCCCGAGTTGGTGCAGAACGCGCTGTGTGCCGGCCAACCGGGCGAGGCCGCGGCACCGCTGCTCGCCGCTGCTGGTTGACGGTGTGGGTAGCCGGTCAGTCACCGGCCTCACGGGCGGTTGCCAAGGCGTCCAGCACAGCCACCGCTCCAGCCTTGTCCAGCGGTTCGTTGCCGTTCCCGCACTTCGGCGACTGAACGCAGGACGGGCAACCGGCCGGACACTCGCAGGAAGCGATCGCCTCCCGCGTCGCGGCCAGCCAGGGAAACAGTGCGGCGAAACCGCGGTCGGCGAATCCGGCGCCTCCCGGATGGCCGTCGTGCACGAACACCGTCGCCTCCCCGGTGTCCTCGTGCCGTGCGGTGGACACGCCGCCGATGTCCCAGCGGTCGCAGGTCGCGAACAGCGGTAGCAGGCCGATCGCCGCGTGTTCGGCAGCATGGAGCGCGCCGGGGACGCGTGCCGGTTCCAGCCCGGCACCCCCCGGCGCGCTCCTCCTCAGCACGTCGTCGTCGAGGGTGTACCAGACGGCGCGGGTCCGTAGCGTGTGTTCGGGCAGCTCCAGCGGCACCTGGTCGAGGACCTCTCCAGAGGGAAGCCGGCGCAGGTATCCCACGACCCGGGAGGTCACCTCCACCTCGCCCAGGTTGATCGAGACCTGCTCGGTGACCCGGTGCCGCCGCACCGTGCTCAGGATCGAGATGTCGGTCTCCTCCCGTGCCGAGGTGGACCACTCCGGGTCCTCGGGGTGGACGAGGGCCAGTCCGCCGTCGAGGTCGAGCTCGTCGACGACGAAGGATTCGCCCCGGTGCAGGTACACGGCCCCGGGATGCACCATCGTGCGCGCTGATTCCGGATCCACCGTGCCGAGCATCCGCCCCGAGTCGCCTTCCACCACCGCGATCTGTTCCCCGCCCGAGCCACGCAGTTCCACCGTCCGGTGTGGACGGTCCTGCGACGTCCAGTACCAGCCTCGCGGGCGGCGGCGCAGTACTCCCGCCTCGGTCAGCGCCTCCACCGCGGAGCGGGCGGCGGTGGTGTCGAAGAACTCCAGCCCCGCCTCGGTCAGCGGGAGTTCGGCGGCGGCGCAGGCCAGGTGGGGTTCCAGCACGTAGGGATTGGTCGGATCCAGCACGGTCGCCTCGACCGGCCGCTCCAGCACGGTGGAGGGGTGGTGCACCAGGTAGGTGTCCAGGGGGTCGTCCTGGGCGACGAACACGACCAGCGCTCCCTCACGCTCGCGGCCGGCTCGGCCCGCCTGCTGCCAGAAGGAGGCCAGCGTGCCCGGGTACCCGGCGACCACCACGGCGTCGAGGCCGGCGATGTCCACACCGAGCTCCAACGCGCTGGTCGAGGCCACCGCCAGCAGTTCCCCCTCCAGCAGGGCCCGTTCCAGCTCGCGGCGTTCCTCCGGCAAGTAGCCGCCGCGATAGGCGGCGACCTTGTCCGGGAGGTCACCGGCCACTTCGGAAAGGGCTCGTCGGGCCGTGAGCGCGGTCAGCTCCGCACCGCGCCGCGACCGGACGAACGCCAGGCAGCGCGCGTTCTCCACGACCAGGTCGGTGATGATGCGTGCCGCTTCCGCGCCCGCCGAGCGGCGCAGCGGAGCACCGTTCTCACCGGTGACCTCCTCCATCAGCGGTGGCTCCCACAGCGCCACCGTGCGCCCGCCGCGTGGTGAGCCGTCCTCGGAGACGGCGTGGCACTCCACCCCCGTCAGTCGCAGCCCCAGCGCGGCGGGGTCCGAGACGGTCGCGGAGGCGAGCACGAACACCGGGTCCGCGCCGTAGTGGCGGGCGATCCGGCGCAGCCTGCGCAGCAGGAGCCCCACGTGCGAGCCGAACACGCCTCTGTAGGTGTGGCACTCGTCGACGACGACGTAGTCCAGCCCGCGCAGGAACCGTGCCCATCGGGTGTGCCGGGGCAGGACGCCGTGATGCAGCATGTCCGGATTCGTGAAGACCCAACGTGCGTGCGCCCGCACCCAGTCCCGTTCGGCCCCCGGCGTGTCGCCGTCGTAGCTCGCCGCACGGACTCCGTGCCCGGCGAGGTCGATCGCCGCGCGTAGCTGGTCGGCGCCGAGCGCCTTGGTGGGGGCGAGGTACAGCGCCGTGCTGTTCGGGTCGGCGTGCAACCGTGCGAGCACGGGGAGCTGGTATGCCAGCGACTTCCCGGACGCCGTTCCGGTGGCCACGACGACGTCGTTGCCGGCCCGCGCCGCTTCGGCCCCCTCGACCTGGTGGGTCCACGGACGTGCCACCCCGCGTTCTCGCAGGGCTTCGACCAGTTCGTCGGGAGCCCATTCCGGCCAGGCGGTATGGGCGGCCGGGCGTTCGGGAAGGTGCTCCGCATGGCGCAGCGGTGATTCACCCACCGGTGTCCCGGCCAACACCCGATCGAGCAGTCGCCGTCCACTGTCCTGTCCCACGCCACGAGCCTCGCACAGCGCCGGAGTGGGGATGCGACCACGCGCTGAGTTCCGTCCGCGCGTGTCGGCACACACGATCGTGTGCTTTTCGGGTACACGGTGCAGGTGCTGCTACCTCATTTCACCCGTTCGGGCCAAATCACGATGTCCCCGTTTGGGTGATCGACAGGGGTTGTGAATCGGTGCAGTGCGCGAAAAACCCACGTCAAACAGAGTGACGAATCACACCGTGAGGTAAGCCACTCGCAGTCTGAATAGACTCCCCGGCCACGACGTCGCTCACGGTCGATCCGTTCGGCAGGGGCGAGGCCGCTACCGCGCACCGGAGCCGCACCCCGTCTCCGGTGAACGAACCGAGCACAAACCAGGAGGACGGATGTCCCCGCTCACGGAGGTCCGCTACGGCTGGACCCAGGGCACCGCACCATCGGGGTCGCCCCCCGCAGACCCCGCACCGCTTCCGACGGCGGCCCCGGACACGTCGGGTATCCAGCTCGACGGCGCCGACTACACGATTCTCGGCGTCGTCGGCGCGATCGCGCTGGCCGCGCTGGTATTCGCCTTCGTGCTGCGCAGGGAGGTGTTGGCGGCCGGTCAGGGCTCGGCGCGAATGCAGGAGATCGCCAGGGCCGTGCAGGAGGGCGCCGCCGCGTACCTCAACCGGCAGTTCAAGACCCTGGGCGTCTTCGCCGGGATCGTGTTCCTGCTGCTGTTCGCGCTGCCCGCCGAGACCCTGGCCCAGAACGTCGGCAGGTCCGTGTTCTTCCTCCTCGGCGCGGCGTTCTCCGCCGCCATCGGTTATCTCGGCATGTGGCTGTCCACCCGCGCGAACCTGCGTGTGGCCGCGGCCGCCAACGACCCGGCCAGCGGGCGTGGCACGGCGATGCGGGTGGCTTTCCGGACCGGTGGCGTGGTGGGGATGACCACCATCGGGCTGGGCCTGCTGGGCGCGACCCTGGTGGTGCTGGTCTACGCCGGTGAGGCACCGCGTGTGCTGGAGGGCTTCGGCTTCGGCGCCGCGCTGCTGGCGATGTTCATGCGTGTCGGCGGCGGCATCTTCACCAAGGCCGCCGACGTCGGCGCCGACCTGGTCGGCAAGGTCGAGCAGAACATTCCCGAGGACGACCCGCGCAACGCCGCCACGATCGCCGACAACGTCGGTGACAACGTCGGCGACTGCGCGGGGATGGCGGCGGACCTGTTCGAGTCGTACGCCGTCACGCTGGTCGCCTCGCTGATCCTGGGCACCGCCGCGTTCGGGACGAAGGGACTGCTGTTCCCCCTGATCGTGCCCGCGATCGGTGTCGTGACCGCGGTTCTCGGCGTCTACATCACCAAGGCCAGGACCGGAGAGAGCGCGTTGACCGCGATCAACCGCTCGTTCTACATCTCGGCCGGGATATCCGGGGTGCTCTGCGCGCTCGCCGCCGTGCTCTACCTGCCCGGTTCGTTCGCCGAACTCGGCGGGATCTCCCCGCAGCTGCGCGACCAGCCGGGGAGCCCGGCGCTGATCGCGCTGGTCTCGGTGATCATCGGCATCCTGCTCGCCGTGGTCATCCTCAAGATCACCGGCTACTTCACCTCCACCGAACACCGCCCGGTGCGCGACGTCGGCAGGTCCTCGATGACCGGTTCGGCCACGGTCATCCTCACCGGGATCTCGGTCGGGTTCGAGTCCGCCGTCTACACCGCCCTGGTGATCGCGGCGGCCGTGTACGGCGCGTTCCTGCTGTCCGGATCGCTGGCGGTGGCGCTGTTCGCGGTGGCGCTGGCCGGGTGCGGACTACTGACCACGGTCGGCGTGATCGTGGCCATGGACACCTTCGGCCCCGTCGCCGACAACGCCCAGGGCATCGCCGAGATGTCCGGCGAGTTCGAGGGCCCCGGAGCCGCCGTGCTCACCGAGCTGGACGCGGTGGGAAACACCACCAAGGCCATCACCAAGGGGATCGCGATCGCGACCGCGGTCCTGGCAGCGACCGCGCTGTTCGGCTCCTACCGGGACGCGATCAACACGGCGCTGGCCGAGATCGGCGGCACGCTGGCACGGCAGGAGTTCTCCGTCTACGCGCCGAACGTGCTGGTCGGTGTGGCCATCGGCGCGGCCGTGGTGTTCCTGTTCTCGGGACTGGCGATCAACGCGGTCTCCCGCGCCGCAGGAGCGGTCGTCTACGAGGTGCGGCGGCAGTTCTCCAGCAAGCCGGGAATCATGGACGGCACCGAACGACCCGAGTACGGCAGGGTGGTCGACATCTGCACCCGGGACTCGTTGCGTGAGCTGGCCACTCCCGGTCTGCTCGCGGTGCTGGCCCCGATCGCCGTCGGCTTCGGTCTGGGCGTCGGTTCGCTGGCCGGCTACCTCGCCGGAGCCATCGCGGCGGGCACCCTGATGGCGATCTTCCTGGCCAACTCGGGCGGGTCCTGGGACAACGCCAAGAAGCTGGTCGAGGACGGTTACCACGGCGGGAAGGGATCCGAGGCGCACTCGGCCACGGTCACCGGCGACACCGTGGGTGACCCGTTCAAGGACACTGCCGGGCCGGCCATCAACCCGTTGCTCAAGGTGATGAACCTGGTCTCGGTCCTGGTCGCCCCCGCCGTGGTGACCTTCGCCGTCGGGCCGACCGCGTCACCGGTGGCGCGGATCACGATCGCGGTGCTCGCCACGGCGGTGATCGTGACCGCTGTGGTGGTGTCCAAGCGGCGCAGCACCGCCATCACCGACGACAACGCCGAGGACGAGGGCAAGGTGCCCAACGGGGCCGTCTGAGCTCACCGCGAGGGGACGTGCCCGACTCCGCTCGGAGCCGGGCACGTCCCCGGTCGGGTGCGTGCCGTGCAGCGGGTACGGCACAGTCGAGGGGAACCGTCGCATCCCAATCTCGGGAGCCTGAGTATGAACTTGCGTTCCGCGCTCCTCGCGGGCGTCGTCACCGTGCCACTCGCCCTGGCGGGTTGCTCCCAGGGTGGCGCTCCTTCGAGCGCTTCCCCCGGCACGCCGCCCGCCTCCGGGACACAGTCGGCTCCCGAGCGCTCCGCGCCCGCCGGCGATTCAGTGGCCTGGGCCAACGAGTTCTGCGGACTTGTGGGGGGTTTCACAGCCGCGCAGAAACAGGCGCCTCCCGTGGACAAGAGCAGCCCCGAGGCGTTCAAGGCCTCCTCGATCAAGCAGCTCGAATCCACGAGTCAGGACGCCCGCGACACGCTGGGGGGCCTGCGCGGGATGAAACCGGCACCGATCCCCGGCGCGGAAGGGGTCGTCAACACCTTCGAACGGGGCTTCGTCCGGGCGCTGGACGTGCTGAACTCGGCGAAGGCCAAGGCCGAGAAGGTCGACACCAGCGACAAGCGGGCGTTCACCTCGGGCATGGTCGCCGTGCAACAGGAGGTCAAGAAGGGTCAGGGCATCAACTTCTCCGCCGGGTTCTCCAAGCTCAACAACAGCGGGAAGCTGAACTCCGCCGCCTCGAAGGCCCCCACCTGCCAGGCCCTCATGAAGCCCGCCAAACCCGAGCCCCAACAGCCCCAACAGCCCCACCAGCCCCAGCGCTGAGACCCCGGCGCCGAGACAGCTCCGGGGACCACACCTTCCGGTGAAATCTTGGCGGATACGGAACGGAGCTCTACAGTTCTCGCCGTGGATCAGCTGTCCCTGTTCTCCGCCGAGGCCAGGCACCCTCGCGTCGCCGACCTCGCCGGTTTGCTGTGCGGGCAGGGGCAGGCGGTCGGTTTCGGCCGGGGCACCGCGGCCCGGCTGTCCGTCGTGGTCGCCGACACCCGGCGTACCGGGCCGCTGGTGACGGCGTGTGCCGAGCGTGGCGTCGAGGCCGAGGTGTCCGGATCCGAAGCGGGCACCCCGCTCGTGCGCACGGCTTTTCGGTCCGACCTGACCGAGTTGGCGGGGCACTGGCTGCGTGGCGCGGTAAAATCGGTGCCGAGCGGGTTCGCCCCGGACGGCGCCGCCCTGCGGATCTGGGTACTGACCTCGGGACATCCGGACGGGGACGGCTACCTTCTCGGGCTCGACCCGCACGCGCCGGACACGTACGAACCGTTGACCTCGGCACTGAGCAGGGTCGGGCTCCCGGCCAAGCTGATCGGGCCGCGCGGCGGTGGGCCGGCGTTGCGGTTGGCGGGCAAGCGCCGCCTGCGGCGTCTCGCCGAACTCGTTGGCCCCTGCCCGGCTGCTTCGATCGGGGGAATTTGGCCTCCGCGACGCTGAGGCGTTCGACACAGCCACCGGCCCGCGACGTACCGCGACCCCCCGTCGACTGGCTACTTTCGTACTGGTGAAGCGCGCGAAGACGGCGCATGGTGTGCCACGCTGTGCGTTCCCCCGGCACGGCGTGATGAACCGTGCACGGTGCACACTGGCGAACCGGACATCGTGAGAGACGAGAGCAGGTAGGCGTGGCTGGCTCGACGCGGACGAAGAAGACCGGCGGCAACGGCCGGGCTTCTCAGACACCTGACCGGGAGGGCTCCGGTGGCAGAAGGCTGGTGATCGTCGAATCCCCGGCCAAGGCTCGCAAGATCGGATCCTTCCTCGGGTCGGACTTCGTGGTCGAGTCCTCGCGCGGCCACATCCGGGACCTGCCGCGGGGAGCCGCCGACGTGCCCGCCGAGTACAAGGGGCAGTCCTGGGCACGGCTGGGAGTCGACGTCGACAACGACTTCGAACCGCTGTACCTGGTCACCTCCGACAAGAAGTCCACGGTCTCCGAACTCGCCGAGGCGCTCTCCGGCGTCGACGAGCTCTACCTGGCCACGGACGGTGACCGCGAGGGCGAGGCGATCGCCTGGCACCTGATGGAGACGCTGCAACCGGAGGTACCGGTGCGGCGGATGGTGTTCCACGAGATCACAGAGTCGGCCATCCAGGCGGCGGCGGCCAACCCGCGCGATCTGGACAACGCCCTGGTCGACGCCCAGGAGACCAGACGCATCCTCGACCGGCTCTACGGTTACGAGGTCAGCCCGGTGCTGTGGAAGAAGGTCATGCCGAAGCTCTCGGCGGGCCGGGTGCAGTCGGTGGCGACCCGGATCGTGGTCCAGCGCGAACGCGAGCGGATCTCGTTCGTGCCCGCCTCGTACTGGGACATCTCCGCCACGATGGACGCGGGTGGAGACGCCTCCGAGTCCCCGCGCACCTTCGGCGCACGGCTGGTGGCCGTCGACGGAACCAAGCTCGCCGGTGGGCGTGACTTCGGCCCGGACGGGCGGCTCAAGAACGACGACGTCCGGCTGCTCGACGAGGACTCGGCGCGACGACTGGTCGAGGAGCTGGCCGAGGCGCCGCTGTCGGTCTCCGGCCTCGAGGAGAAGCCGTACACGCGGAAGCCCTACGCGCCGTTCATGACCTCGACCCTGCAGCAGGAGGCGGGGCGCAAGCTGCGCTTCTCCGCCGAGCGGACCATGCGCACGGCCCAGCGGCTCTACGAGAACGGCTACATCACCTACATGCGCACCGACTCCACGACGCTGTCCGAGACAGCGCTGGCGGCGGCGCGTGACCAGGCGCGGGAGCTCTACGGCGAGAGTCACCTCTCCGCACAACCCCGGCAGTACACTCGCAAGGTCAAGAACGCTCAGGAGGCGCACGAGGCCATCCGGCCCGCGGGGGAGAACTTCCAGACACCGGGAGCGGTCTCCGCCGAGCTCGACGCCGACGGGTTCAAGCTCTACGAGCTGATCTGGCAGCGCACCATCGCCTCCCAGATGGCCGATGCCAAGGGCACCACCCTGTCGGTGCGCATCACCGGGACCAGCTCCGGTGGCCAGGAGTGCACCTTCGCCTCCTCCGGCCGCACCATCACCTTCCCCGGTTTCCTCAAGGCCTACGTCGAGTCGGTGGACTCCGAGGAGGGCGGTGTCGCCGACGACGCCGAGTCCCGGCTGCCACGGCTCGAGCAGGACCAGGCGATCGCCGCCACCGAACTGGCCCCGGACGGCCACAGCACCAACCCGCCTCCGCGCTACACCGAGGCGAGTCTGGTCAAGGCGATGGAGGAGCTGGGCATCGGTCGTCCGTCCACCTACGCCTCGATCATCAGCACCGTGCAGGAGCGTGGCTACGTCTGGCGCAAGGGCTCGGCGCTGGTGCCGGCCTGGGTGGCCTTCGCGGTCGTCGGGCTGATGGAGAAGCACTTCGGACGACTGGTCGACTACGACTTCACCGCCGCGCTGGAGGACGAGCTCGACCGCATCGCCGAAGGCCGCCAGGAGCGCACCAAGTGGCTGTCGGGCTTCTACTTCGGCGGGGAGGTCGGCCCGGACGACTCGATCGGCCGCGCCGGGGGGCTGAAGAAGCTCGTCGGTTCCGGAGTCGAGGAGATCGACGCCCGAGAGGTGAACTCGATTCCCATGTTCACCGATGACGAGGGGCGCACCGTCTACGTCCGGGTCGGGCGCTACGGCCCGTACCTGGAGCGTCCGCTGGGAACCGACTCCGAGGGCAACACCGAGTCGCAGCGGGCGAACCTGCCCGACACGCTGCCGCCGGACGAGCTCACCCCCCAGGTCGCGGAGAAGCTGTTCGCCACGCCGATGGAGGGGCACAGCCTCGGCACGGACCCGGAGACGGGCAACGAGATCGTGGCCAAGGAAGGCCGCTTCGGCCCGTACGTCACCGAGGTGCTGCCCGAGGGCACCAAGTCCAAACCGCGCACGGGCAGTCTGTTCAAGTCGATGTCGTTGGACGCGGTCACGCTGGACGAGGCGCTCCGGCTGCTGTCGTTGCCGCGTGTCGTGGGTGCGGACCCGGAGACCGGTAACGAGATCACGGCGCAGAACGGTCGCTACGGCCCCTACCTGAAGAAGGGCAGCGAGTCGCGGTCGCTGGAGACCGAGGAACAGATCTTCTCGATCACGCTGGACGAGGCGCTCAAGATCTACGCCCAGCCCAAGCAGCGCGGGCGGCGGGCACCCGCGCCGCCGCTGCGCGAGCTCGACAACGATCCGGAGACCGGTAAGCAGCTGGTGATCAAGGACGGCCGGTTCGGTCCCTACGTCACCGACGGCGAGACCAACGCGTCCCTGCGCAAGGGTGACGAGGTCGAGGCGCTGACGATGGACCGCGCCGTCGAGCTGGTCGCCGAGCGGCGTGCGAAGGCACCGCCGAAGAAGAGCTCCGGTGAGAGCAAGAAGAGCGCGGGCAGCAAGAGCTCCGGCAGCAAGGGCACGGGCAGCAAGGGCACGGGCAGCAAGAGCACGGGCAGCAAGAGCTCCGGCAGCAAGGGCACGGGCACCAAGGGCACGGGCACCAAGGGCACGGGCAGCAAGAGCTCCGGCAGCACGTCGAAGAAGGCGAGTACCTCGAAGTCCTGATCCAGCAGGAGGCGGTAATGGCCGATCCGGACGTCCCGGACAGCGGCGTGTGGTCCGAGATCGTCGGCCAGCCCGGTGTCGTCCGGTCACTGCTCGCGGCCGTGCGGGCCGCCGACCTGAGCGTTCGTGGTGATTCGGACACCGGGGCGATGACGCACGCGTGGCTGTTCACCGGCCCTCCCGGCTCGGGACGGTCGGTCGCGGCCCGCGCTTTCGCCGCCGCGCTCCAGTGCGAGGCGGAGGGCGGCACACCGGGCTGTGGGCAGTGCTCGGCGTGTCGGACGGTGCTGGCGGGGACCCACGCCGACGTGCGGGTGGTCGCGCCGGAAGGACTGTCCATCTCGGTCGCGGAGATGCGGTCGTTGGTGCAGGCAGCCGCTCGCAGACCTGCCACGGGACGCTGGCGGGTGGTGTTGATCGAGGACGCCGACCGGCTCACCGAAGGCGCGGGCAACGCGCTGCTCAAGGTCGTCGAGGAACCCCCTGAGCGGACGGTGTTCCTGCTGTGCGCGCCCTCGGACCATCCCGAGGACGTGCCCGTCACGATCCGTTCCCGCTGCCGCCCGGTGCGGTTGAGCACTCCGCTGGTCGCTCCGATCGCGGACATGCTGCGGAAGCGTGACGGCGTGGACGACGAACTCGCCGACTGGGCCGCGTCGGTGTGCGGGGGGCACATAGGGCGCGCGCGGCGGCTCGCGACCGACTCACAGGCGCGACAGCGGCGGGAGGACATCCTGCGCATCCCTCGGGGCTTGCAGCGGTTCTCCGACGTGTTCACGGCTTCCTCCGAGCTCGTGCGTTCCTCCGAGGCCGAGGCGGGCGAGTCGGGGGAGTCGCGCGACGAGGCGGAGAAGGAGGAGCTGCGCACCGCCATGGGAGCGGGGGGTAGCGGCAAGGGGACGGCGTCGGCGACGAAGGGGGCCAACGCGGCGGTACGGGAACTGGAGAAGCGTCAGAAGTCGCGGGCCACGCGTTCCCAGCGGGACGCCCTGGACCTGGCGCTGGTGGACCTGGCCGGTTTCTACCGGGACGTCCTGATCGCCCGCAGCGGATCCACGGCCGCTCCGAACCACCCGGACTTCGCCGACGACGTGGCCGAGGCCTGCTCGGAGTGGACCTCGGAGTCCACCCTGCGCCGGCTGGAGGCCGTGCTGTACTGCCGTCGTGCCCTGGCTCGCAACGTCAAACCCCTCGTCGCGGTCGAGGCCATGATCACTACTCTCCACCACGGTTGAGGCCGCTCCGGGCGAGTGGAGGTTTTCGGGCTCCTCGGCCTCGCGCGCCGGTTTGGACGCCCGTCACGACCTCTCCCCAGCCACCTCGCTTGTGATGTAACTCACTCACGTGTTCGACGTGGTGGGGGCCTGCTGGTGGCGTGAAGGCTGCCGCTACACTTGAACACGCTTCGCCGCCTTAGCTCAGTCGGTCAGAGCGACGCACTCGTAATGCGTAGGTCACCGGTTCGAATCCGGTAGGCGGCTCCGGCGATGACCGGCCACTTTCCGATCCGCGGAAGGTGGCCGGTCTTTTTTGGCTCCACTGTCGAGCACTGCTTCGAAAAGCACCCCCGGCGGGTGATATGACTCTCCTCTGACTCAGTGTGTTCACCCTGTCAGCCGATTGCGTTCATGCGGCTGGCCTACTTCGATCACATTGGCGTCTGGAAGGGATCTATGTGATGAGCAGTACGCAGGTGACGACGGGAATCCTCGGAGGAGGGGTGATTTCCGGTGACTCGCATCCGGATGATTTACGGCGCCGGGTCGGCGAGCGATCCGAGCAGCTGCACCGGTCGAGGCTGGTGCAGCGTCTTCTTGCAGCGTGGACGTTTCCGGGCAACCTCGTGCTGCTCGTGCTCGGGGTGGGGTGCTTCACCTGGCTGAGGACTCCACCCGTGTGGTTGTTGGTGCTGGCCGTGCTGCTCCCGCTCGCCTCGTCCGCGGCGTCGTCCCGGGTGTTGTACAACCAGCACTTCCGGGTCCGGAGTCTGGGCATGGAGCTGCGGGAGCTACGACGTGCCCAACGTGAGCACCAGCTGGACGATCTCGGCGGCGACGACCTGCTGGCCGCGCACAAGCGCTACCGAGCGGAGCTTCCGGACACGATCGAGAGGTACCGCTGCGAGTCGCGTGGACACCGCCACAAGCACAACGTCCTGCAGGGGATGACCATAGCGGGGGCGATCGTGACCTCCGTGGTCGTGGCCGTGTCGGTGTCCGTGGTCGAAGCCCGCTGGTTGGCCGTCGGCGCGAGCCTGGTCGTGGCCATTTCCGCGGCCTTCGGCGGCTACGCCAAGTACCGGGAGCGCAGCCTCAACCTGCAGCAGACGGCCGACGCGTTGGAACGCGAGTACCATTCCGTGGAACTGCGGGTCGGTCGGTACCGACGGTTCGAGGACGAGCGTGCGGCTTACGCGGAGTTCGCCCACGAGGTCGAGTCGCTGCGCGAGGAGCACACCAGACGCCTCCAGCAGACGGGCCACGTCGCCGGACCGGAGTTCGCGGTGTGAGCGGTATGTGACCGCAGCGGAAATGATCTTCTGGAGAAGATCCCCAAATGGCGAAAAAAGTCACGTTGTGTACATCAAAAGCGGTCGGGTGATCGCTGAATCGTGGCCGGTGATCCTTCCGTAATCTCTGCGCGGCGCAGGGAAGTACCTGCGCAGGAAGGAGCAAGGCGATGAAACGCACCCTGACCGCAGCGGCCACTCTGGTGGCCGGTGGCGTGGGCGTCGTCGGCTTCGCCGGCACCGCCGCGGCCGACACCCCCCAGCTTCCCGCGGAACTGCCCGTGGACAACAACGTCGCGCAGACCGCCTACCACACGGCGGCCACGATGGACTCCGCGACCAAGGTGGTCGGTGACGTGGTTCCGGCACCGGAGAAACTCACCGGGCAGTCCGCGCGGTCGGCCGACGGTGGTGGGCCGCTGGGCCTGCTCGGCCTCGACAAGTTGGTGAAGAACAGCCCCCTGGGCAGTGTGACCGGCAAGAGCGCCGCTCCGGCCGAGACGGACGGTGGCGGTGGCCCGCTCGGCGGACTGCCGCTGGACAAGGTCACGAAGCTGGTCGGCTGATTTCCCGATCCCGGCGGACGGCCCCTCGCAACGGAATGCGAGGGGCCGTCTCATGTCCGCCGGGAGGGAGAGCGGGCCGGTGACGCGGTCGGGTGTTCCTTCCCGACCGCGGGAGCGGCCGGGCCGCCGTCGTGAGATGTGCCTCAGTGTTCCTGCTGCTTGGCCCGCTCGTAGGACTTCTTGATCTCGGCCTCCGCGTCCGTGCGGCCGACCCAGGTCGCCCCTTCCACGCTCTTGGCCGGTTCCAGGTCCTTGTAGACCTCGAAGAAGTGCTGGATCTCCAGCTTGTGGAACTCGGCGACGTGATGGATGTCGCGCAGGTGCTCCTGGCGCGGGTCGTCCGAGGGCACGCAGATGACCTTGTCGTCACCACCCTTCTCGTCGCGCATCCGGAACATGCCGATCGCACGGGCCGTGATCAGGCAGCCGGGGAAGGTCGGCTCCTGGACGAGCACCAGGGCGTCCAGCGGGTCGCCGTCCTCGCCCAGGGTCTCCTCGATGAATCCGTAGTCGGCCGGATACTGGGTGGCGGTGAACAGCGTCCGGTCGAGACGGATCCGGCCCGTCTTGTGGTCCACCTCGTATTTGTTGCGGTTCCCCTTGGGGATCTCGATCATGACGTCGAAGTCCACGCGGTTCCTCACTAGTCTTGCGTTGGGTGCGGCCGCCCGAGTGCGCGCGCGGCCCCATCTAGTGTGGACCACGACAGTGGTCAGGACGCATCGCAGTGTGTGAGTTCGCACCCGTCAGCCAGGCGATCCGCCGAGGAGGAGCACGTGTCACAGCCCCACAAACCGCGAGGGGAGGACTCCGAGTCCGGCGTCGACGAACCGGCTTCCGAGCCCACGCGCTTACCGGCGGAAGCTGGTGAGCAGGGGTCCGAGGCTTCCGAGCAGCCGGAGTGGCCGGCGGGGAGCCCGTCGCCGGTCGACGACGCGGACGAGGCTGATGCGGAGAGCTCCGAGTCCACGGCGCAGGAGTGGCCGACCGAGGAGGAGGCCGCCGGGGCTTCGGAGGCCACCGCTCAGTCCGCCGACGTCGAGCGGACGCAGCAGATCAGCCGTGTCGAGCTGGACGAGGGGCTGAATCAGGAGACGGTGCGGACCGACACTCGCGAGGTCCGGGACGAACCGGAGCCCGACAACGGCCCGCCGACCGTGCGCATACCGCCGGTACCGCCCGCGCCGGTGGAACAGCCCACCGAGCAGTTCGCCCGCCCGGACTTCGCCGCGCAGCCCTCTCCCCGGCGCAGCGCGCAGCCGAGCGACTTCTTCGGGCTCACGGGGTCCCAGCCCGTGGTCCCCGCCGCGGAACCCGCTCGGCCGGATCCGGCCCCGGCCCCGGCGCCACCGGCAGAAACGCAAGCCCCCGAGCGGGACGAGCAGCCGCAAGCCCCCGAGCGGGACGAGCAGCCGGGGGCACCGCGCCGCAGGCGGGGCCTCATCGCCGTCGCACTGGTGGCCGTGGTCGCGCTGGGAGTCGGTGCCGCGTTCGGGATCCCCGCGCTGTTCGGTGGTGGTCCGCGTGCCGCGGCACCGGCTCCCGTGCAGCTCGATCCGCGGATCGAGCCGGTCACGGGCACGGCCCCGACCCCCGACCAGCAGCAGCTCTCCGAGGCACTGGCTCCCGTCGTGTCGAATCCCGCCCTGGGGGAGTTCGGCGGTGTCGTGATGGACCCGGCCAGCGGGCGAACGCTGTGGAAGCAGAACGCGGGCCGGCCTCTGGTGCCCGCGTCGACCGGCAAGCTCCTGACCGCGGGGGCGGCGATGATCGCGCTCGACCACCGGCACCGGTTCACCACCAAGGTGGTCCGGGGTGACGAACCGGGCAGCGTGGTCCTGGTGGGTGGGGGAGATCCCACGCTCTCCGCGTTGTCCGGGGACGAGCAGTCGGTCTACCCCGCGGCCCCCAAGCTCGGGAAACTGGTGCAGGAGGTGCGCGAGGCCACCGGGGGGGAGGTGACGTCGGTCACCGTGGACACCTCCCGCTACACCGGCCGGCAGCTGGCCCCCGGATGGGTCCCCGCCGACGTGACCGGCGGATACATCGCCCCGATGCAGCCGGTGATGCTCGACGGCGGGCGGGTCGACCCCACCAAGGCCGTGAGTCCCCGGTCGAAGACGCCGGCCCTCGACGCCGGACGTGAGCTGGCCAAACGCCTCGGCGCGCCCGAGGCCGGCGTCAAGACGGGCACGGCCCCCGAGGACGCGCGGGTGCTCGGCGAGGTCAAGTCGGCGACAGTGCGCAAGATGACCAGAACCCTGCTGCAGCATTCGGACAACGTGCTCGCCGAGGCCCTGGGCAGGCAGGTCGCGATCGCCACAGGACACCAGCCGTCCTTCTCCGGGACGGCCGAGGCCGTTCACGAGGTGCTCACCGAGCACGGTTTCGACCTCTCCGGGACGCGGATGGTCGACGCCAACGGGCTCTCGCCCAAGGACCGGGTGACACCGCGGGCGCTGGGCTCGGTGCTCGCGGCGACCACGGTCCCGCGCGGCCGGGACGGGACCCTGCCGAAGCGGACCAGGGAGCTGCGCGACCTGCTCCTCGGTCTGCCAGTGGCGGGCAGCAGCGGAAGCCTGGCCGGGCGCTACGAGCAGGCCGCCGCGAGCGGTCGAGGTTGGGTCCGGGCCAAGACCGGAACGCTGACCGACGTGAACGGCCTCGCGGGCACGGTCGTGACCAGCCAGGGCAAGCTGCTGGTGTTCGCGCTGATCTCCAACGGCACCAGCTCCGCGGTCGCCCGCCCGGCACTCGACAGGGTGGCGGCGACCCTGAGCGGAGTGGGATCTCCCTGACCACGGTGCTTTCGGTGGTGAGCGGACTCCGCGGGAAACCGCTCACCACCGGACACGGTCGAGGTCTCGCTCGCCCCGTCGAGCGCGGGTACCGTCGGTGAAGTGAACGTTCGGACGCCCACACAGTCGCACGTACCGTCCTCGCGAGCTCATGGTTCCGATGGTGACTCCGGTGCGACCGGACAGGCCGTGGACTGGGATGTCGCGGTTTCCACCGCCAAGCGGCTGATCAAGTCGGGACCCGAGATCCCAAGGGCGGACGCCGACCGCGCGGTGCGGTCCCTGCGCGAGTTCAGCGTCGAAGCCGAGACGCACGTGCGGGAACTGACCGGGCTGGGACGGGACCTGCCCGTCCTCGAAGGCGACGTCGTCGACCGTCCTGGCTGGTTGAACGGCTCGGCACGGGGACTGGCCGAACTCACCGACGCCGCGCTCGCCACGACGAACACCGCCTCCACGGGCCCCTTGTCCGACCTGATGAGCGGGATCAGCAGCCGCGGCGCCGGAGTGCAGACCGGTGCCGTACTGGCTTACCTCGCCACCAAGGTGCTCGGGCAGTACGACCCGTTCACCCCGCCCGGTCCCGGCGGCGAGCGGCCCGGACGGCTGCTGCTGGTCGCCCCGAACATCGTGGCCGCCCAACGCGCCATGGACGTCCCCGAACGGGACTTCCAGATGTGGGTGTGCCTGCACGAGTCGACCCACCGGTTGCAGTTCAACGCCGTGCCGTGGCTGCGCGAGCACTTCGCGAACAGCATCGGCGAGCTGCTCACCGAGATGGAGAGCTCCGCGGGTGAAATGCTGGGGCGGCTGCCCACGGCGGCCCGCGAGGTGTTCTCCGGACGCCACGGCGAGTCCAGTCCCGGGATGCTCGGCTTCATCGAACTGATCCAGACCCCGCGGCAACGGGCCGCACTGGATCGCATCATCGCGATCTCCACCCTGCTGGAGGGGCACGCCGACCACGTGATGGACGCCGTCGGGCCGCAGGTCGTACCCAGCGTGCACACCATTCGTCAGCGGTTCACCGACCGGCGCGCCGGGGGCGGAATCCTCGACCGGCTGCTGCGCAGCCTGCTCGGCGTGGACGCCAAGATCAAGCAGTACGCCCAGGGCGCCGCCTTCACCCGGCACGTCGTCGACACCGTGGGCATGGAGGGTTTCAACGCGGTGTGGTCCGCACCGGAGCACCTGCCGTCCCGCGCCGAGATCACCGACCCGGCGGTCTGGCTCCGCCGGGTGCACGGCTGACCGGCCTGCCGGCCGTTCGCCGTGCCCGTCCCCTCCGCCGTCGCCGCCGTCCGCACCGCCGTCCGCCGTCTGCTCGGCTCCGCCGAGGCGGCGCCGTACGCCGGTGCGCCGGTGGTCGTGGCGTGCTCCGGTGGCGCCGACTCGCTGGCGCTCGCCGCCGCCACCACGCACGTGACCCGTCGACCGGTGCACGGCGTCGTCGTCGATCACCGAATCCAGGACGGCTCCGCCGAGGTCGCTGCGCGCGCCGCCGACCGGCTGACCCGGCTGGGCTGCGCCGACGTGCGCGTGGTCCCCGTCGACGTCGAGGGACCGGGAGGGACCGAGGCCGCCGCCAGACGCGCCCGCTACGCCGCCCTCGCCGAACAGCGCCCCGACGGAGCACTGGTGTTGCTCGGACACACCCTCGACGACCAGGCCGAGACGGTGCTGCTCGGTCTCGGCAGGGGCTCCGGGGCGCGCTCGATCGCCGGGATGCGGTCGTTGGACCCGCCCTGGGGGCGTCCGCTGTTGGGAATCTCTCGTGACACGACCGTGCGCGCCTGCGGGGAGCTGGGGCTGGACCCCTGGCAGGACCCGCACAACGAGGACGCGCGGTTCACCCGCGTGCGCCTGCGTACCGAAGCGCTCCCGCTGCTCGAAGAGATCCTGCAGGGCGGGGTCTCCACCGCGCTGGCACGCACCGCCGAGCAGCTGCGCGAGGACGGCGACGCCCTGGACGCGATAGCCCGTGACGTGCGTCGGAGCGCCGAGTCGGGTGAGACACTGGACGCGCGAGTGCTCG
This sequence comes from Halosaccharopolyspora lacisalsi, assembly GCF_014137975.1. Classification (GTDB taxonomy): domain Bacteria; phylum Actinomycetota; class Actinomycetes; order Mycobacteriales; family Pseudonocardiaceae; genus Halosaccharopolyspora; species Halosaccharopolyspora lacisalsi. The sequence continues at coordinate 23,702 of NZ_JACGWZ010000006.1, forward strand.
CCGGGTCTCCCGCAGCCGTTCGCCGCAGGGTGTTGCGCGAGTGGCTCCTGGAGCGAGGTGTCACTCGACTGAGTGACGCCCACCTGCGAGCGGCGGATGCCCTCGTCGGTCACTGGCGAGGACAGGGCGGTCACGCTCTGCCGGGCAACTTTGTCCTGCGTCGTAGCCGTGGCACGCTTCTGGTGGAATCGGGTGGTCACCCCGCTGCCGAATGGTCGAACAGCGGGTGAACGTCCACCGAAGAACCGAGAGGGGAAGCCGGGCCGTGTACGACGGCGATATCGCGTCGGTGCTGATCACCGAGCAGCGAATCAACGACAAGGTCACCGAACTGGCCAAGCAGATCGACGAGGACTACCAGCACGTTCAGAGCAACGACCTGGTGCTGGTCGGCGTGCTCAAGGGTGCCGTGATGATCATGACCGACCTCGCCCGTGCGCTGCCGCGCCCGGCGCAACTGGAGTTCATGGCGGTCAGCTCCTACGGTTCGTCCACCTCATCATCCGGAGTGGTGCGCATCCTCAAGGATCTCGACCGCGACATCGCGGGCAGACACGTGCTCATCGTCGAGGACATCATCGACTCCGGACTCACCCTGTCCTGGCTGCTGAAGAACCTGGCCGCACGCAGTCCCGCCTCGATGGAGGTGTGCACTCTGCTGCGCAAGCCCGACGCCGTGCAGGTGGAGGTGCCGTTGCGCTACGTCGGCTTCGACATCCCCAACGAGTTCGTCGTCGGTTACGGATTGGACTTCGCCGAACGTTATCGTGATCTCCCCTACATCGGCACTCTCGATCCGAAGGTCTACACCTCAGGAGCGTGAGGGGGGGCAACCGCGGCGGCTCGTCGCCGCGGTTGCGTCCGCCCGTATCGTCGTCGAGTGTTCCGGGGCACACAACCGGATGCTCACCCGGGGAACATATGTGGTTTTCCGGACGTTGTCGGTGTTGGGCGAATAGCCTGAAGCACCCGCGGTACAGCTCGCTCGGTTTCACCCCGACGGCGAGCGGTACGCTGGTGGAACCGGGGGTGGACGTTGACATGAACGCCTACCACTGCCCGACGTGAAAGTCAGGGAGGGTCGAGGCCGCCCGCCGGCCGCAAGTGAATGGACCGAAAGCGCCTGCTCCGCAACCCGCTGCTGTGGTTCCTGGCGGTATTGCTGCTGTTCTACGGCTTCAACGTGCTCTTCGACGACACGCGAGGCTATACCGATGTGCCCACGTCGCAGGCCCTGCAACAGATCAACCAGGGTCATGTGTCCGAGGTCACCATCGAGGACAAGGAACAGCGGCTCAAACTGACCCTCGACCAGGGCTCTCAGGTCGAAGGCAGCAACCGCCTGATTACCAAGTACCCCGCCGGGGCCGCGGACTCCATCGTCAGTGAGATCCGCCAAGCCGACATCGGCACCTGGAACACCGAGGTCACCCAGAGTTCCTTCTGGACCCAGATGTTGATCTACCTGGTCCCGTTGGGCCTGATCGTCCTGCTGCTGATGTGGATGATGAACAATCAGGGCGGCGGCAGCAAGGTTCTCAACTTCGGCAAGTCCAAGGCCAAGCAGTTCACCAAGGACATGCCCAAGACGTTGTTCGGCGACGTCGCCGGGGCCAACGAGGCAGTCGAGGAACTGCACGAGATCAAGGACTTCCTGCAGTACCCCACCCGCTACCAGGCACTGGGAGCCAAGATCCCCAAGGGCGTGCTGCTGTACGGTCCGCCGGGGACCGGTAAGACGCTGCTGGCGCGGGCCGTGGCCGGTGAGGCCGGTGTCCCGTTCTACTCGATCTCCGGTTCGGACTTCGTCGAGATGTTCGTCGGCGTCGGTGCCTCCCGCGTGCGTGACCTGTTCGAGCAGGCCAAGCAGAACGCCCCGTGCATCGTGTTCGTCGACGAGATCGACGCCGTCGGCCGTCAGCGCGGAGCCGGGCTGGGCGGCGGCCACGACGAGCGCGAGCAGACCCTCAACCAGCTGCTGGTGGAGATGGACGGGTTCGACTCGCGCGGCGGCATCATCCTGATCGCCGCGACGAACCGCTCGGACATCCTGGACCCGGCGCTGTTGCGGCCCGGCCGCTTCGACCGCCAGATCCCGATCCCGCCGCCGGACCTGCGCGGCCGCAAGGCGATCCTGGAGGTCCACTCCAAGGGCAAGCCGCTGGCACCGGACGCCGACATGGACGGGTTGGCCAAGCGCACGGTCGGGTTCTCCGGTGCGGATCTGGAGAACGTGGTCAACGAGGCCGCGCTGCTCACCGCGCGGGAGAACAACCAGCTCATCACGGCAGCGGCCCTGGAGGAGTCGGTCGACCGCGTCATCGGTGGCCCACGCCGCAAGAGCAAGGTCATCTCGGAGCGGGACAAGAAGATCACCGCCTACCACGAGGGCGGTCACGCGCTGGCCGCGTGGGCGATGCCCGACCTGGAACCGGTGTACAAGCTCACGATCCTGCCGCGCGGCAAGACCGGTGGGCACGCCCTCGTCGTCCCCGAGGACGACAAGGACATGATGACCCGCTCGGAAATGATCGGCCGACTGGTGTTCGCCATGGGTGGGCGTTCCGCGGAGGAGCTCGTCTTCCACGAGCCCACCACCGGTGCCTCCAGCGACATCGAGCAGGCCACCAAGATCGCCAGGGCGATGGTGACCGAGTACGGCATGACCGCACGGCTCGGAGCCGTCAAGTACGGCAAGGAGGAGGGCGACCCCTTCCTGGGCCGCTCCGCCGGTCAACAGCCGAGCTACTCCTTCGAGGTCGCCCACGAGATCGACGAGGAAGTGCGCAAGCTCATCGAGACCGCGCACAACGAGGCCTGGGAGATCCTCCACACCTACCGGGACGTGCTCGACAACCTGGTGATGGAGGTCATCGAGCAGGAGACGCTGAACCGCAAGGAACTGGAGCGGATCTTCTCCCAGGTGGAGAAGCGTCCCCGCATCACGGCGTTCGACGAGTTCGGTGGTCGTACTCCCTCGGAGAAGCCGCCGATCAAGACGCCGGGTGAGCTCGCCATGGAACGTGGTGAGCCGTGGCCGCCGCCGGTCGAGCAGCCCACTCCAGTGGGAGCCGGTCAGCAGAACGGTCCCGGGCCGCAGTCGCAGCAACCGCAGCAGCCCCAGCAGCCCGTGCCTCAGTCGAACGGGCCGGTGCCCTACGGGCAGTACCCGCCGACGGGTGGCCAGCAGCCGGGAACGTTGCAGTTCCCCCCGCCGGGGCAGCAGCAGGGCCAGCAGCCGAGCCAGGGCGGCCAGCAAGGTCAGCCGGGGCAGCCGCAGGGTCAGGCTCCCCAGGGCGTTCCGCCGAACTACGGTGCCCCTCCGGGCTGGACCCCGGCCACCTCGCCGCCGGGGTACCAGGCTCCCGGGCAGTCGGTGAACAACCAGTACAACTGGGTGCCCTCCTGGGAACGGGACCAGCAGTCCCAGTCCGGGCCGGCACAGCCGGGGCATTTCGGCGGGCAGCAAACCAACGGTCAGGGAACCTCCGGAATCGACCAGCCCACCCAGCGGACCCAGGACGATCAGCAGGGCCGCCAGGAGCAGGGTGATTCCCAGGGTGGTTCGTCCGACGGCAACGACGAGTCGGACGACGACCGAAACGACAGCGGTTCCGGCAACCGGTAGCCGAGGACTCCGAGGAAGGCGCCCGGACTCCGGTCCGGGCGCCGTACTTGGTGGAGGAACAGCACGTGACCAGTTCGGTCGAGGGATCCGGAGCGGACGACGACCACTCCGGCCACCACACTTCCGGTCGTCCCCAGTTTGATCACGAGCGTGCCGCGGCGGCCATTCGCGAGCTGCTGCTGGCCGCGGGAGAGGATCCCGAGCGGGAGGGCCTGCGCGAGACACCCGCCCGCGTCGCCCGCGCCTACCAGGAGCTGTTCGCCGGGCTCTACACCGATCCGGACGAGGTCCTGGACCGCACGTTCGACGAATCCCACGAGGAACTCGTTCTCGTTCGCGACATTCCCATATATTCACAATGCGTGCCGAGCAAGCAGACCGTCAATCTCGTCGACGGTGTCAAGCAGGCACGGGAAGTCACCGTGGGCGATCGCTTCTGGACGTTGGTGAACGGCGAGGTCGATGAAACCGAAGTCGTCGACGTCACTTCACGCAAGACCCGTGAGCTCGTGGAAGTGGTCACGGAAAAGGGAACGTTCCAGGTGACTCCGGATCACCCGCTGGCAACGCCGGAAGGGTGGCAGGAAGCCAAGGACGTCGCCGGAACGTTCATCGAGTGGACCCACCCGAGCAAACTGCGCCGCCAACGGTGGAAGCCGAAAATCGGGTACGAATTCGGCTACGCGATCGGTGCTTTGTGCGCGGACGGCACCGTCGGTGATCGGTACGTCTCCTTCATCGTCGACGAGCGGGACTCCGCGAAGCAGTTCGCGTACTCGGTGGAGAAGGCTTTCGGCGTCACCGCGAACATCGAGAGCGTGGAGCGGCCCTCCGGCTCCCTGGATCGTCAGCTCCCCGGATTCCGGGTGCGCGTGGTCTCCTCGTACCTGGCCGACCTCATGCGGCAGTACGTCGGTGGGGACCCGCACCACCAGCGGCAGCAGTTCCCCCGCGTGGTGCTGGCGGACGAGATCACCTTCCGAGGTTTCCTCGACGGCTACGTGGAGGGCGACGGTCGCCGATCGAAGCAGGGCCGCGGGAGGACGATTGCCAGTTGCAACGCCTCTTTCTTGCAGGACTTCGCAAATGTGATCGGTGCACGGTTCACGCCTTCGGTCGACAAGATTTCTCGACTCTGGATCGCCGACGACTGGATTCTGCGGCACGGTTTTCCGCAGGAGTCGCACCAGACGGATCTGATCGAGTCGGACTGGGTGAAGGTGGAGTCCGTGCGCACCCTGGAGGCGACCGGGGCGGAGCCGTACACGGTGTACAGCTACACCTGTGATCCGCATCCGACATTTCTTGTTGACGGCCATCTGACTCACAATTGTGAGCACCATCTCCTGCCCTTCCACGGAATGGCGCACGTCGGTTATATCCCGAATGAGCAGGGACGGGTCACCGGGCTTTCCAAGCTGGCGCGGCTGGTGGATCTCTACGCCAAGCGGCCCCAGGTGCAGGAGCGACTCACCTCACAGGTCGCCGACGCGTTGGTGCGCAGGCTCGAACCGCGTGGTGTGATCGTGGTGGTCGACGCCGAGCACCTGTGCATGGGAATGCGCGGGGTGCGCAAGGCCGGTTCGACGACCACGACCTCGGCGGTGCGGGGTATCTTCCGGTCATCGGCGTCCTCGAGGACCGAGGCGCTGTCGTTGATTCGAGGGAAATGATGCCGAAATCCACCACGTCGCTGCCCGATCCGGGACGTTGCGCGGTCGTGGGCGTGCTGAACGTGACGCCCAACTCGTTCTCCGACGGCGGTCAGTACCTGGATCACGCCGCGGCCGTGGCCCACGGCATCGAGATGCGCGAGCAGGGTGCGGACATGATCGACGTGGGTGGTGAGTCCACTCGGCCGGGGTCCGAGCGGGTGGACGCGGACACCGAGATCGCCCGCGTGCTGCCCGTGGTCTCCGACCTCGTCGCCGCCGGCGTGCCGGTCAGTGTCGACACGACCCGCGCTCGGGTGGCCGCGGCGACGGCGGAGGTCGGCGCGGCGGCGATCAACGACGTCTCGGGGGGTCTCGCCGATCCCGAGATGGCGAGTGTCCTCGCCGACACCGGATTGCCGTGGATGCTGATGCACTGGCGCGGTCACAGTCGTGACATGAACTCGTTGGCGGTCTACGACGACGTGGTCACCGACGTGCGTGACGAACTGCTGCGTCGGGTGGATGCGGCGTTGCACGCGGGGGTTTCCGAGTCCGCGATCGTGCTCGACCCGGGGTTGGGTTTCGCCAAGACCGGTGAGCACGACTGGGCTTTGCTGCACCGGCTGGACGTCTTCGTCGATCTGGGTTTCCCGGTGCTCGTCGGCGCTTCCCGCAAGCGTTTCCTGGGCCGGTTGCTGGCTGATGCCGACGGCACGCCGCGTCCTGCGGCGGGACGGGAGACGGCGACCGCGGTGGTTTCGGCGCTGGCCGCGGAACGCGGTGCGTGGGGAGTGCGAGTGCACGACGTCGTGGGGTCGCTGGATGCGGTGTCCGTCACCGGGGCGTGGCTCGGGGGAGGTACCGATGGCTGATCGGATCACCGTTACCGGGCTGCGCGTGTGGGGGTACCACGGCGTGCTCGACCACGAGAAGCGTATCGGCCAGGAGTTCCTGGTCGATCTCACGGTGTGGGTCGACCTCACCGATGCGGCGGCCACCGACGAGGTCGGGCGGACGCTGCACTACGGTGTCCTCGCCGAGCGGGCGGCCGCGGTGGTGGGAGGACCGTCGCGGGACCTGATCGAGACCGTCGCCGCCGAGATCGCCGACGACGTCATGACCGACGAGCGCGTGCAGGGCACCGAGGTCACGGTGCACAAGCCCGCCGCGCCGATCCCGCTGACCTTCGACGACGTCGCGGTGACCGTTCATCGTTCCGCGTGGGACGAGCGCGGTGGGGTCGTTCCCGCATGAGCAGGGCGGTGCTTTCCCTCGGATCGAACCTCGGGAACAGGCTGGCCTATCTCCGGTTGGCCGTGAACGGTTTCGCCGATGTGCTGGTGGCGTCCTCACCGGTGTACGAGACGGCTCCGTGGGGCGTGACCGACCAGCCGGACTTTCTCAACGCGGTGATCGTCGTCGAGTCCGACTCGGTCGACGAGTGGGGTTGGCTGCGCCGTGGTCAGGAGCTGGAGCGCGAGGCGGAGCGCGGCCGGGAGCGGCGCTGGGGTCCGCGCACCCTCGACGTCGACGTGGTCACCGTGGACGACGTCCGCAGTGACCACCCCGACCTGCTGCTTCCGCACCCCGGCACGGCGAGCCGTGCGACGGTGCTGATTCCGTGGCTGGCCGTCGATCCGGCGGCCGAGTTGCCAGGCCTCGGTGCCGTGGCGGGCATCGTCGAGACTCTGCCCGCGGAGGAGCTCGCCGAGGTGCACCGGCGCGACGACCTACCGCTGGTCTAGCTCGCCGAGGCGCGCAGGGCGGCGACGAGCCACGTCGTGTCGGCGGCCGAGAGCATTCCCCGCTTCGGCCAGTCGTTGATCGTGGCCAGCAGTTCCCAGTATCGGGTCAGGCGCGGGTCGTGCTGCTCGAACTCGTCGGCGAGCGTGTTCCTGAACCGGGTGTCGTCCTCGACGGCCCGGTCGTGGGCGACCATGCCCGCGAACCGGTCGACCAGCGCGCGGGCCCGCTCCGAGTCCGGTGCCGCCGCGGACTTCCGCGCCGCGATGATCTCGTCCATGACGTCCCAGGACTCCTCGACGCGGTCCTGGGAGAAGTCGGCTTCGGGCATGGTGTCGCGGACCCTCGCCTGCTCGGCGTTCAGCTCGCGGACCGTTCGGCGGAATCCGGGGTCGCGGACGAGCTCGGCCAGTTCGATCCAGGCCTCGAGCTGTTCCGCGGACGGGTCCTCGGGAAGCCGGGGCTTGGCCGAGCGCATCCACGCGATGAACTCGGGGTCCACGTTGAGCCCCTCGGCCGCTTCGTCCCAGAACTCGTCGATGAGCCGGTCGCGTTCCTCGTCGGACATCTTCGCCAGTTCGTGCATGATCCTCATCTCCTCGGTCGTGCTCTGCTGCTTCACGACCGCACGGAGTACGGCTCTGCGGGTGGTCAACTGACGCAGCTGGTCCTCGACGAGGTCCAGGTGCGTTCGCGCGAGCTGCCCGAGCGTGGTCCGGCTGGACAGGACGTGCCGGACGTCGTCGAGTCCGGCTCCCAGTTCCCGCAGGGTGCGGACCAGTTCCAGCCGGGTGACCGCCTCGACGTCGTAGAGGCGGTAGCCGGAGTGCGTGCGGTCGGTCGGTGGCACCACGCCGCTGTCGGAGTAGAACCGGATCGTCTTGACCGGCAGGCCGGTGCGACGTGCCAGTTCCCCGATCGTGTAAAGCCTGGTGTCGTCCACGGGAGTTACTGTGGTCCTTCCAGTCGGTGGAGACTCAAGAGGCGCGTGCGCGCTGGTGGGTCACGGATCCGGCATCGGCCTCGGGTGGGATCCTGGGACGTGGCAGTCTTTCCCGCCTCCGGAGTGCAGATGACCTACACCAAGTCCCGGCACCTTCTCGCCGCCGCGCTGGTCGCGGCGATGCTGGCCTACCTCTGGGTCTCCGTCGATTACGGTTCGTTGCCGCGACTGCCCCTGTTGGCCGGGGTGGCCCTGCTGGTGGTGGCGATCGTGGATGCCGTGCTGGCGTTGACGTTGCGACCGCGGGTTCGGCGGGAACAGGGGGTGGAACCCATCGAGCCGATGACCGCGACCAGGGTGGTGGCGCTGGCCAAGGCCTCCTCGATGGCCGGCGCGATCATGGCGGGTGCGTGGCTGGGACTGCTGGCGTATCTGTTGCCGATTCTCTCGCGGGTGGATGCCGCCCGGTCCGACACGGCGTCCTGCGTCGTCGGGCTGATCAGCGCGTTGGCCGCTGTCGCGGCGGGGCTGTGGCTGGAGTACTGCCTGCGCAATCCCGACGAGCCGGAGGAGGACGACGTCGACGAAGACCGTCGCGACTGGTGAGTCCTCGCGCAGTGGCTCCACCGTTTTCCGAAATGGGCCGGGGCGGATTTGGCGATGACCGTCCGAGCGTTCACCCGAATGGGCGGTGTATTTCACCTGCATGGGTGGGTTTCTTGTTTTGCGGGCATCATCCGACCGCAGTAGGTGACCACAGTGGACTCGAACGTTCTCCCGGGGCTCCGAGTCACGTTCGGGTATAGGTACCGTGGTGGCATGTCCTCTCCGAACGGCTCCGGTCGCGCAACAGTGCTGTGGGGCGGTGCCGTGCTGCTGGCTCTGGCGGCCACGGCGATCCTGGTTCTCGGCGAAGACGCTCGACTGCTGCGACTGGGGCTGCTGGCCGCCCTGTGGGCCGCGCTGATCGCGGCGTTGGCCGCAGCGCGGTTGCGTGGCCGGGTGGCCGAGGACGACGAGAGTGCCGAGCAGCGCAGGCGTGTCTACGAGCTGGAGCTGGAGCGCGAGGTAGCCGCGCGCCGGGAGCACGAACTGGAAGCGGAGAACGAGGCTCGCCGCCGCGTGGCCGAGGAGTCCGACACCGAGATCCAGCGGCTGCGCGAGGAGCTGCGCACGCTGCGCGAGGCTCTGGAGCCGCTGCTCGGTGGTGATGTGATGTACGAGCGGGTGGCGCTTCAGGCGGAGGCCACCCGGATGCGGTCGCTGGGTGAGCAGCGGACCGGTGAAGACGGGTCCTCCGCTCGGCAGCAGGGCGTGGTCCCGTCGGCTGAAGAACCCGCTCCGGTGACATCGGCCCCGGCGGCGCCGGCTGCCCCGGCGGCATCAGCGCACTCCGCACCGGCGGAACCGGCATCGCCGGATTCCGCCGGCACGAGAGTGATCGGCCGGGTCGACACCGAGTCCGCGTCCGCTCACCCGCCCGCGCAGGACCGTCCGCGGCAGTCCGGGGCGCAGCAGTCCGCTCGACCCCCGTCCCGGGGCGCCCCGTCACAACCGGGTATCGATCCTGCCGCCGCGGCGTCGCGGGCCCCGGCCCCCTCGCGTCCGGCGCAGTCACGTCCGGCCTCGCAGCGGGCGACGGCCTCCCGGGGTGCCGCCGAGCCGTCGGGAGAGCAGGCGGTACGGGAGCAGGAGCGGGAGTCCACGGGTTCGGAGTGGACTTCGCAGGTCGCACCGGGTGCTCACGCCGAAGGGACCTCGGTCACCGATCTGCTCGCCGCGTACGGTGACGCGGAATCCCCCCGGCGTCGCCGCCGCGGACGGTGAGTCACCCCATCGGGCGGGAGCGGTAACGCCTGCTGTTCGTGGATCGGGACGGCGTTTTAGGGTTCAACCGTGTCCACTCCTGATCTTTCGGGCGCGCGCAGGCTGCAGTCCTACAAGCACCACGTCGTGGGCTGGCCTGTCGCGGGGTTGATCGCGCTCGGCATGTGTGGCCTGACCATGCTCGGCATCGTCACGGCCCGCGTCGGTGTTCCTGCCGCGACCATCGGTGCGCTGGCCGCCCTGCTGCCGGTCGGCGTCGTCTACGCCGCCATCGTGTGGATGGATCGGTGGGAGCCGGAGCCGCCGGTGCTCATGCTCGGCGCGTTCCTGTGGGGAGCGGGCGGGGCGACCGCGTGCGCGTTGCTGCTCAACGACGCGATGGTCGGCTTCGGTGAGTTCCTGGTCCCCGACGCCCGGACGTTTTTCACGACGGTGGTGGCCGCGCCCCCGGTGGAGGAGGCGGCCAAGGCGCTGTTCGTGGTGGCGTTGTGGTTCCGGCGGCGTGCGGAGTTCAACGGCATGGTCGACGGTGTCGTCTACGCCGCGCTGACGGCGGCGGGTTTCGCCTTCACCGAGAACATCCTCTACTTCGGCAAGGCCTACGCCGAGGGCGGCTTGGGCAGCGTCGGTGGTGGCGTGATCGCGCTGTTCATCATCCGCGGGATCCTCTCGCCCTTCTCGCATCCGCTGTTCACCTCGATGGTCGGCATCGGGATCGGGCTGGCCACGCGGAGTCGGCATAGTGGCTGGCGGGTCGCCTGGCCGCTGCTGGGATATCTCGTCGCCACCGTGCTGCACGCGGTGTGGAACGGATCGACCCGGCTGGGCGGCGTGGAGTTCCTCAACGTCTACTTCCTGATCATGGTTCCGATCTTCGCCGGTACCGGGTGGCTCGTGGTCTGGCAGCGCAGGCGCGAGCAACGCATCGTGGCCCGGCAGCTTCCGGTGCTGGAGCGGGCCGGGTTGATCATGGCCAGCGAGATGGAGATGCTGGCGAGCCTGCAAGGTCGGCGTGGCTGGCAGCGCAAGGTGCGTCGCAGCGGTGGTGCCGAGGCGGCCAAGGCGGTGCGTGACTACCAGATCGCAGTGACCGAGCTGGCGTTCCTGCAACACAGGGCGGACGAGGGGCGAACCACGAGCGCCGCGCGCCGGGCACGACGGGAGCGGCTGATCGCCGACCTCAAGTCGGCTCGTCGTTCGGCCAGTGGTTCCCACAACGCGTTGCAGACCGCCCGCATCAAGCTCGGCGAGCTGACGCAGATGACTCCCCAGCCTCCCGAACGCGGGAAGTGACGGTGCCCACGCGCTTGATGCTCGTGGTTCTCACCACCCGCGGCCCACGTCGGGGCGGTTTTCCGGCTACTCTCGCGCCGCTGTCCGGTACCCGGAGGATGGGACCGGAACGGTTGAAAGGACTTCGATGTCCGTACCTGTTGATGGTTCGGCGGACGGTGCGGCCGCTCGGGGTGAACGTCCCCGGCTCCGGGTCGGTGTCGTCTCCGCCGGTCGAGTGGGATCCGTGCTGGGCGCCGCGTTGCAGCGTGCCGGTCACCACGTCGTCGCCGTGGCCGGAGTGTCGGCCGCCTCCCTGACCAGGGCCGAGGAGTTGTTGCCGGGGGTGCCGGTGCTGCCGCCCGACGAGGTGGTGCGGCAGGCTGACCTGGTGGTGCTGGCGGTGCCCGACGACGCCCTCGGCGGCATGGTGCGGGGGCTGGTGGCCACGGAGTCGCTGCGTGCGGGCCAGATCGTGGTGCACACCTCGGGGGCCCACGGCGTGGACGTGCTCGACCCCGCCGCCGAAGCCGGTGCGCTGCCGATCGCGTTGCATCCCGCCATGACTTTCACCGGCCGCTCCGAGGACGTGGAGCGCCTGGCCACGGCGTGCGTGGCCATCACGGCGGGGGAGCAGGACGAGGCCGGCTTCCACGTCGCCGAGGCGCTGACGCTGGAACTGGGGGCCGAGCCGGTCCGGGTCCCCGAGCAGAGCAGGAAGCTTTATCACGCCGCGCTGACGCACGGGGCGAATCACCTGGTCACGCTGGTCAACGAGTGCGCGCAGTTGTTGCGCGACGCCGGGGTCGCCACACCGGAGCGGGTGATGGCGCCGTTGCTGTCGGCCTCGCTGGACAACTCCCTGCGACACGGTGACCGCGCGGCCACGGGACCGGTGGCGCGCGGGGACTCGGGAACGGTGCGGGCGCACCTGGACGTGCTGGACGCGGCCGACCCGGCTGTGGTGCCGGCGTATGTGGAATTGGCCAAGCGCACCGCGGAGCGTGCCGTCCGGTCCGGGGTGCTCCGGTCCGGAGACGCCACCGAGGTGCGCGATGTACTCGACGGGGAGCAGTGATGACACCGAAATCCGCCTACGACGCCGGTGCGGGGCCGGGTTTCACGCCGGGTGAGGTGACCGTTCACGAGCAGCCCGCCGAGCTTGCCAAGGTCACCCGGGCGTTGCGCGGTACCGGGCGCAAGATCACCCTGGTGCCCACCATGGGGTCGCTGCACGAGGGACACCGGGAACTGATCCGGCGCGCTCGTCGTGTTTCGGGCGGCGTCACGGTGGTTTCGAACTTCGTGAATCCGCTGCAGTTCGGTCCGGACGAGGATTTCGAGCGCTATCCGCGTTCGTGGGAATCCGACGTCGAAGCTTGCCGTCAGGAGGGCGCGGAGCTGGTTTTCGCGCCATCGACCGAGGCGCTCTACGGACCGGACCCGCAGATCACCGTGAACCCGGGGCCGTTGGGTGACCAGCTCGAAGGTGCCAGCAGGCCGGGCCACTTCGCGGGAGTGCTCACCGTCGTGGCCAAGCTTTTCGGGATCATGCGCCCGGACCTGGCGCTGTTCGGGGAGAAGGACTACCAGCAGCTCGTGCTGCTGCGACGGATGGCTCACGAGCTCCATCTCGGCACCGCGGTGCAGGGCATCCCGGTGGTGCGGGAATCGGACGGGCTGGCGTTGTCCTCGCGCAATGCTTATCTCGCCTCCGAGCAGCGTGGCGCCGCGCTGGCCCTGTCGGCGGCTCTCGCGGCGGGGGCCCACGCGGGCGCCTCCGGTGCGGATGCGGTGCTCGAAGCCGCGCGTGGGGTGCTGGAAACCGAGCCCCTGCTGGAGTTGGACTACCTGGAGCTCCGCGACACCGAACTCGGTCCGGCCCCCGCCGAAGGTGAGGCTCGGCTGCTGGTCGCCGCCACGGTCGGTGGCACCAGGCTGATCGACAACGCGTTGGTGCTGCTCGGCAGCTCCGGCGCGCCGGAATGAGGCGGATCGTCGGTAGGAGGAGGTCGCGATGTTGCGCACGATGCTGAAGTCCAAGATCCATCGCGCCACGGTCACCGAGGCGGATCTGCACTACGTTGGCTCGGTCACGATCGACGCCACGCTGATGGAGGCCGCCGACCTGCTGGAGGGCGAGCAGGTCACGATCGTCGACGTGACCAACGGGGCGCGGCTGGAGACCTACGTGATCCCCGGGGAGCGCGATTCCGGCGTGATCGGCATCAACGGTGCCGCCGCGCACCTGGTGCACCCGGGGGACCTGGTGATCCTCATCGCCTACGGCGTCATGGACGAGCTGGAGGCCCGGTCGCTGCTGCCGCGGGTGCTGTTCGTCGACGCGGACAACCGGATCACCGAGCACGGCCGGGATCCGGGGCACGCCCCCGCCGGGTCCGGCCTCGCGAGCACGGCGGTGTCGATGCCCTCGGAGATCGCGGAGCAGGATCCGCCCGAGACCGACGACGCCGCCCGTCTCGACGCGCTGCTGCATCCCGATACCTGACGGATCGCGCGAAACCCTCCGGTGCCGTCGACAGGGGCCGGATCATGTGACAGGAAAGGAAAACGACGGTGCTGCTCGCCATCGACGTCGGCAACACCAACATCGTGCTCGGTCTCTACGACGATGGTGGTGCGGCGTGTTCCAAGGCCGAGGCGTCGCTGGTCCGCAACTGGCGGATGCGTACCGAGCCGCGGATGACCGCAGACGAACTCGCGTTCACCATGCGCGGTCTACTCGGCGAGTACGCGGACAAGATCACGAGTGTTTCGGCGCTGTCGACCGTGCCCGCGCTGCTGCGTGAGCTGCGGGTGATGCTGGGGCGCTACTGGAGCGAGGTTCCCCGCGTGGTCGTCGAACCCGGGGTGCGCACCGGTGTTCCCCTGCTGGTGGACAACCCCAAGGAGGTCGGCGCGGACCGCGTGATCAACACGCTGGCGGCCCACCACCTGTACTCCACCAACTGCGTCGTCGTGGACTTCGGGACCTCGACCAACATCGACGTGATCTCGGCCAAGGGCGAGTTCCTCGGTGGCGCTTTCGCCCCGGGAATCGAGATCTCGCTGGATGCCCTGGCCTCCCGGGCCGCGCAACTCCGCAAGGTCGAGCTGGTGCGGCCACGTTCGGTGATCGGCAAGAACACCGTCGAGTGTCTCCAGTCGGGGATCCTCTACGGCTTCGCCGGGCAGGTCGACGGCCTGGTGCGCCACATCGTGTCCGACCTGGAGGCCTCCCACGGTGGTCCGACGACCGTGCTGGCCACGGGTGGGCTCGCCCCGCTGATCGTGGCCGAATCCAGCACGATCTCCTACCACGTTCCCGAGCTCACGCTGCTGGGGCTGCGCCTGGTCTTCGACCGCAACTTCGGGTGATCGGGTTTCCCGGTTCGGCTTGCGCGCGTGGTGGGAAACGGCCGGCGCCACTTGTCGAAAAACGATTCGTGAAGGAGCGCGAGCAGTCCCGGCCCGCGTGGCGGTGCTGCCGAGCGGGTGGCCGATAGACGGGTTTGTCAGCACGGTCAGTACCCTGGGGCCCCGTGAACGACCAGGAAACACCCACCTCTGCCGATGCCGCCGATGGCCTCCCCGAACAGCTGCGGGTGCGGCGGGAGAAACGGGAGCGGCTGCTGGAGGCGGGCGAGGACCCGTATCCGGTGACGTTGCCGGTCACGCACTCGCTGGCCGAGGTACGCGCCGCACATCCGGACCTGCCCGCCGACGCCGCCACCGGTGATCGCGTCGGCGTGGCCGGACGCGTGATGTTCCTGCGCAACACCGGCAAGCTGTGCTTCGCCACGCTGCGTGGTGGTGACGGCACCCAGCTCCAGGCGATGCTCAGCCGCGACGAGGTCGGTTCGGACGCGCTGTCGGCGTGGAAGTCCGACGTGGACCTGGGCGATCACGTGTTCGTCTCCGGCGAGGTCATCACCTCGCGACGCGGTGAGCTCTCGGTGCTGACCGACGAGTGGCGGATGGCGGCCAAGTCGCTGCGCCCACTGCCGGTGACGCACAAGGACCTGGCCGAGGAAACGCGGGTGCGGCAGCGCTACGTCGACCTGATCGTGCGCGATCGTGCGGCCGAGACGGTGCGGACCCGTGCCGGTGTGCTGCGCTCGTTGCGGAACTCCTTCGAGAACAGGGACTACATCGAGGTGGAGACCCCGATGTTGCAGACCCTGCAGGGCGGCGCCGCGGCACGGCCGTTCGTCACGCATTCCAACGCGCTGGACATGGATCTTTTCCTGCGAATCGCCCCGGAACTCTTCCTCAAGCGTTGCGTGGTCGGCGGTATCGAAAAGGTCTTCGAGATCAACCGGAACTTCCGCAACGAGGGGAGTGATTCTTCCCACTCCCCCGAGTTCGCGATGCTGGAGTTCTACGAGGCTTATGCCGATTACGACTCGATGGCCGAGCTGACCCGGGAGCTGATCCAGGAAGCCGCCCGGACCGTGTTCGGCACCGAGCTCGTGACGTGGGCCGACGGCAGCCAGTACGATCTCTCCGGCGAATGGTCGACGATCACGATGTACGGCTCGCTGTCCGAGGCGCTCGGCAGCGAGGTGAGCCCGGACACATCGGTGGAAACGCTGCGCAAGCACGCCGAGGACGCCGGATTCACGTTCGATCCCTCACACGGGCACGGCAAGCTGGTCGAGGAACTGTGGGAGTATCTCGTCGGCGATCACCTCCACGCCCCGACTTTCGTGCGGGACTTCCCGGTGGAGACCGCTCCGCTGACCCGGCAGCATCGCGACAAGCCGGGAGTCGCGGAGAAATGGGATCTCTACGTTCGTGGTTTCGAGCTCGCCACCGGCTACTCCGAACTCGTGGATCCGGTGGTGGAGCGGGCTCGCCTGGAGGAGCAGGCCCGGTTGGCCGCCGGTGGTGACGAGGAAGCCATGCCCGTGGATGAGGACTTTCTGCGTGCGCTCGAGTACGGAATGCCGCCGAGTGGTGGCGTCGGAATGGGGATCGACCGGTTGCTGATGGCACTGACCGGACTCGGTATCAGGGAGACGATCCTCTTCCCGTTGGTACGCCCGGAATGACGGTCTTCGCCCGGTGCGTTGTAGCGCCGAACCTTACCCGCGCGACGCGCGGGTAAGGTTTTCGCCGGGGGGTGAGTGCGGAATCGGCTTTACTGCGCTAACCTGACGACGAGAATCGTTCGGCGATGAGGCTTTTCGACTCTTCGTCGCCGCTCGGCATTGGAATACTCCGGGGAGGACTCCCACGATGGCGCAGAAGGTCACGGTCAGCCTTGTCGATGACTTGGACGGCGGGCAGGCCGACGAAACAGTCGACTTCGCGTTGGACGGTGTGTCGTACCAGATCGACCTTTCCAACGAGAATGCCACCGAGTTGCGGGAGGCGTTGAGCAGCTTCCTGTCCAGCGCTCGCCGCGCGGGTGGTCGTAAGAAGCCGGGGCCGAAGGCGGGATCTTCCCGCAGCACCAGCGGCCCCACCAGCGCGGACCGCGAGCAGAACCAGGCGATCCGGGAATGGGCGCGGAAGCGGGGGCTGAAGGTTTCCGACCGTGGCCGTATCCCCGCCGACATCGTGGACCAGTATCACAAGGCCCACTGATGAAGTGGCGGCGCGCAGCGGGATGCGGCGCGCCGCCTTCGTGTCGGTTCGCCGAGTCGGCTCGACCGTCGAATGCGGTGGCGAGGTCGCCGCTGGACAGGTGTGCGCTGCTGATGCGGTGCGTGCCGTTCGGGCCCACCGACGTCATCCACACGTACATCACCGACGAGGCGTTGCCGGTTGGTGAACTCGCTTCACGACGGGCCGGGCCGCATTCGAGGGTCCACCGGGTTTCGGCGGCTTTTCCGGCCTGATCGGGATGGACGCTGACGCAGATGTGGTCGACGTCGAGTTCCGCCGATCTCCTTCGGCGGCTCGGGTTCACCACGATGTCGTTATCGGTGGGTAGGCCCGTCGGGAGGGGCGCCCCGGCCTCGTTCCGCACGATTCCGGCGAACGAGTTCTCGGTGTGGCGCCGTACTCCGGTGTTCACCGGCGAATCGCACGATCGACATCGCCGGGGTCGCGTCCGAGTGTGGTGCGGATGGCATCACCGATCGTTTTTCCCCCGCTTCTCGTCGGTGACGAGCTCCCGGCGCGCGAGGTCGGACTTTCCGAGTGCGCGCGGTCGACCGGGGGTTGTCCTTCCCCCACCGTCCCGGTGGTTTTCGCTGAACACGGTGGGGTGATTCCCGAGAGCTGTTCGTAGAGTTGTTCGCGTCGGACTTTCGCCGAGCGGATGTCCGGCTTGCGAACGCCGGATCTTTTCCTGGTGGGGGGGTGGAGAGCGTTTCGGTCCCGGGTCTCCGCGCTTCGCACGGTCGGCGCGATGCGTTTCGGTGTGCCGTTGGTCTCGGTTTTCGCCCGTCGCATCGCCGAGCGCCCGGTCGAGCACGGGGTCGGTGCGTGGTTTTCGGTGCCGTGCCGCACACGACCGGTTCCGGAGTGAGCAGGCCCGGTGAGCAGTTCCACGACTCCGCCGTCCCCGCGGTGCTCGTCGTACGGCGGTGTGCGGTGACGGGCATGGACATCCCGTCCTGATCGGTTAGCCTTAGGTGGGCCTAACCTAAGTAGGGCTAACCTAAGTCAGCGATCCCGTGCGGCCGAAGGAGTGGGATGTGAGTCGCAGCGTCACCACGGGCAGCTCCCCCACCCCGGGGACCGACCGTGCCGCCGACCGTCCCGCAGACAGTCCCGGCGGGGTGCTCGCCTCCCGGCGTCGTAGACGTCTGTTCGGCCTCGGAGTCCTGCTCGCCCTGCTCGTCCTGAGCTGCCTGCTCAGCATTCTGATCGGTGCGAAGACCATCCCCGTCGGTGCGGTCTGGCAGTCGCTGGTGGCATCGACCGGCTCCGAGAACGACCTGATCGTGTGGCAGCTGCGGATTCCGCGCACGCTCGTGGGCGTGCTGGTCGGCTGTGCTCTCGGCCTGGCCGGTGGGTTGTTGCAGGGGCACACGCGCAACCCGATCGCCGATCCGGGGTTGCTCGGCATCACCCAGGGCGCCGGGCTGGCCGTCGTGCTGGCGGTGTACACGCTGGGAGTGACCAGCCTGTTCGGTTTCGTCTGGCTCGGCTTCCTCGGCGCCCTGCTCGGAGCGCTGGCCGTGTTCGCCATCGGTTCCGTCGGCAGGGGCGGGGCGACTCCGGTGACGCTGGCGCTGGCGGGGGCGGCGCTCAGCGCGCTGTTGCAGGCGATCACCTCGGCGCTGGTGCTGCTGGACCGCCAGAGCCTGGACACCTACCGGTTCTGGAAGGTCGGCTCCGTCGCGATCACCGACGTCTCGGTGGTCTGGCAGGTGCTGCCGTTCCTGGCGATCGGTCTGGTGCTGGGCCTGGCCAACGCCTCCGGCCTCAACGCGCTGTCGCTGGGCGAGGACGTCGCCCGCTCGCTCGGCCACCACGTGCGGTGGTCCCGCGGACTGGGCATCGCGGCCATCGCCGTGCTGGTGGGGGCCTCGGTCGCGGTGTGCGGTCCGATCAGCTTCGTCGGCCTCGTCGTGCCCCACGTGGCCCGCTTCATCACCGGTGCCGACCACCGGTGGTTGTTGCCGTTCAGCGCGCTGCTCGGCTCGTGCCTGGTGCTGCTGGCCGATATCGCGGGCAGGGTGGTGGCCCGGCCCTCGGAGATCCAGGTCGGGGTCATGCTGGCGATGGTCGGCGCGCCGTTCTTCATCGTGCTGGTGCGTCGGAGGAAGTTGGTGCGGCTGTGACCGAGACCGTCGGCTCCACCCGCCGGGCTTCCGCGCCGAAGGTGCCCGGGCGGGCACCGTTGCGCCTCGGCCCCGTTTCGACGGTGTTGCGCCTGCGCCCGCTGCTGGTGCTGCTGGGGGTGCTGCTGGTGCTGGTGGCGGTGTTCGCCGTCAACATCGGCCTCGGCACGTACCCGATCAGCCCGGCCAGGGTGGTGACCGTGCTCTTCGGCGGCGGGGACCACTACGACCAGCTGGTCGTGTTCACGCTGCGGATGCCCCGGTCGTTGACGGGGCTGCTGGTGGGGGCCGCGCTCGGTCTGTCCGGCGCCATCATGCAGGCCATCGCCCGTAACCCGCTGGCCAGCCCGGACATTCTCGGAATCTCCGGGGGCGCGGGTGTGGCGGCCACGGCCACGATCGTCTTCGGAGGTGGTTCCGGCCTGGGCGGGCTGCTCGCTGCGGCCGGGTTGCCGGTGGTGGCCCTGCTGGGAGGGGTGGGTACGGCGGTGGTGCTGTACCTGCTGGCCTATCGCGGTGGCATCGACTCGTTCCGGCTGGTGCTGGTCGGCGTGGGCATCAACGCGCTGGCCGCCAACGCCACCGTGTGGTTCATGACACTGGGTGGCGTCAACGACGCCGGCCGCGCCACGGTGTGGTTGACCGGGAGCCTCAACGCGCGCGGCTGGGAACACGTGGTGCCGGTGGCGGTCGCGCTGGCTGTGCTGGTGCCGGTGACGCTGATCGGCGCGCACGTGCTCGGCGCGTTGCAGTTCGACGACGACACGATGCGCGGGATCGGTGTGAACACCATCGCCTCCCGCAGCGTCCTGCTGCTCGGGGCGGCGGTGCTGGCCTCGGTCGCCACGGCCGCGGCGGGCCCGATCGCCTTCGTCGCGCTGGCGACGCCGCAGATCGCCCTGCGGCTGGCCCGTGCCTCCCGGCCGCCGCTGGTGACCTCGATGGTGCTGGGGGCGGCGCTGGTCGTGGGGGCCGACGTGATCTCGCGAACGGTCTTCGGCGACCTCGAACTCCCGGTCGGCATCGTCACCGCTGTGCTCGGTGCCCCCTACCTGATCTATCTGATCGTCCACCGGTATCGGGAGGTGCGCACTTGACCGAGACGACCGAGAGGGCCGAGGCGGCGATGTCGGACACCGGCGCCGAGCGGGCCTCGACGCGACTGCACGCCAGGGACCTGCGGCTGGCCTACGGGGAGCGGGTGGTCGTCGACGGGCTCGACATCGACGTCGTCGACGGCACCATCACCGGGGTGATCGGTCCGAACGGATGCGGCAAGTCGACCCTGCTGCGTGCGCTCGGCCGGCTGTTGCAGCCGAAGCAGGGGCAGGTGCTGCTCGACGGCAAGCGAATCCACAAGATGTCGACCAAGGAGGTCGCCCGGGTGCTCGGGCTGCTGCCGCAGTCTCCGGCCGCTCCGGAGGGGCTCAGCGTGGCCGACCTCGTGGCGCGGGGTCGGCATCCCCACCAGGCCTGGTACCGGCAGTGGTCCGGTGGGGACGAGAACGCGGTGGCCGAGGCGCTGGAGATGACGGGCATCCTGGACCTGGCCGAGCGGGGGGTCGACGAGCTCTCCGGCGGACAGCGTCAGCGGGCGTGGCTGTCGATGGCGCTGGCCCAGGGCACCGACCTGCTGCTGCTGGACGAGCCGACCACCTACCTGGACCTGTCGCACCAGGTGGACGTGCTCGACCTCATCGGGCGGCTGCACGACGACAGCGGCCGCACGGTGGTCATGGTGCTGCACGACCTCAACCTCGCCGCGCGCTACGCCGACCGGCTGGTGGCGATGAAGGACGGGGCGGTCGTGGCCGAGGGGTTGCCGCACGAGGTGCTCACCGAGTCGCTGCTGGCGGAGGTCTTCGACCTCAAGGCCAGGGTGATCGACGACCCGGTGACCGGCACCCCGATGGTCGTTCCCGTGGGGGGGCGCCGTGCGAGTTCGCCTGACAAGGGGCATACTCACCCATTCGGGTGAAGAAATCCGGGGGCGAGCTCTGCGGGTGTTCGCGGTGAGCGGACAATCCGCGCCGCGGTGCCCGTGACGGGAATTTCAGCAGCTCAGCGGCTTGTTGGTCACGGTGTCGGTACAAGTATGTGAACAGCGGACTGCGAGCCGGAAAGGCCCTGCGCGGGCCGGAACTACTACAGTGGTCTTTCAAGAGTGCTGAACCAGGGCTCGGCTCGAACGAACGGGAGTCGTGATCCGGTAGGAGACCGCCGGCGCAGCAGTCAGGGAGTGCGAATGTTCGAGAGGTTCACCGACCGCGCGAGGCGGGTGGTCGTCCTGGCACAGGAAGAAGCCAGGATGCTCAACCACAACTACATCGGCACCGAACACATTCTTTTGGGTCTGATCCATGAGGGTGAGGGTGTCGCCGCCAAGGCGCTGGAGTCACTGGGTATCGCCCTGGAGGGTGTACGTCAGCAGGTCGAGGAGATCATCGGCCAGGGCCAGCAGGCACCGAGCGGTCACATTCCGTTCACCCCGCGGGCCAAGAAGGTGCTGGAGCTGTCGCTGCGCGAAGCGCTGCAGCTCGGCCACAACTACATCGGCACCGAACACATCCTGCTCGGCCTGATCCGCGAGGGCGAGGGCGTCGCCGCACAGGTGCTCGTCAAGCTCGGTGCGGACCTCAACCGCGTGCGTCAGCAGGTGCTGCAGCTGCTGTCGGGCTACCAGGGCAAGGAGCCGGCCGAGGCCGGCGGCCGGAGTGAGGGCACCCCGTCCTCCTCGCTGGTGCTCGACCAGTTCGGCCGCAACCTGACCCAGGCCGCGCGCGAGTCCAAGCTGGACCCGGTCATCGGCCGGGACCAAGAAGTCGAGCGCATCATGCAGGTGCTCTCGCGTCGTACCAAGAACAACCCCGTGCTCATCGGCGAGGCCGGTGTCGGCAAGACCGCCGTCGTGGAGGGGCTGGCTCAACGAGTGGTCAAGGGCGAAGTGCCCGAGACGCTCAAGGAGAAGCAGCTCTACACCCTCGACCTCGGGTCGTTGGTGGCCGGCTCCCGGTACCGGGGTGACTTCGAGGAGCGCCTGAAGAAGGTGCTCAAGGAAATCAAGACCCGCGGCGACATCATCCTGTTCATCGACGAGATTCACACTCTCGTCGGAGCCGGAGCGGCCGAAGGCGCCATAGACGCCGCGAGCATCCTCAAGCCGATGCTGGCCCGTGGTGAACTGCAGACCATCGGTGCCACCACGCTGGAGGAGTACCGCAAGAACGTCGAGAAGGACGCGGCGCTGGAGCGTCGCTTCCAGCCGATCCAGGTGGGCGAGCCCTCGCTGGACCACGCCGTGGAGATCCTCAAGGGCCTGCGGGACCGCTACGAGGCGCACCACCGCGTGTCCATCACGGACTCGGCGCTGTCGGCGGCTGCCAGCCTGGCCGACCGCTACATCAACGACCGCTACCTGCCGGACAAGGCGATCGACCTGCTCGACGAGGCGGGCGCGCGGATGCGCATCCGCCGGATGACGGCTCCGCCGGACCTGCGCGAGTTCGACGAGAAGATCGCGAACGTGCGCCGGGACAAGGAGTCCGCCATCGACGGGCAGGACTTCGAAGGGGCCGCGCGCCTGCGGGACGAGGAGAAGCAGCTCCTCACCCAGAAGGAGGAGCGCGAGACCCAGTGGAAGGCCGGTGACCTCGACGTCGTCACCGAGGTCGACGAGGAGCAGATCGCCGAGGTACTGGCGAACTGGACCGGCATCCCGGTCTTCCGGCTCACCGAGGAGGAGACCACCCGCCTGCTGCGGATGGAGGACGAGCTGCACAAGCGGGTCATCGGCCAGGAGGACGCGGTCAAGGCCGTGTCCAAGGCGATCCGCCGCACTCGTGCCGGCCTGAAGGACCCGAAGCGTCCGTCCGGGTCGTTCATCTTCGCCGGGCCCTCCGGTGTCGGCAAGACCGAGCTGTCCAAGTCGCTGGCGCAGTTCCTGTTCGGCGACGACGACGCGCTCATCCAGATCGACATGGGTGAGTTCCACGACCGCTACACCGCCTCGCGGCTGTTCGGCGCCCCTCCGGGCTACGTCGGCTACGAGGAGGGCGGTCAGCTCACCGAGAAGGTGCGCCGCAAGCCGTTCTCGGTGGTGCTGTTCGACGAGATCGAGAAGGCTCACCAGGAGATCTACAACACGCTGTTGCAGGTCCTGGAGGACGGCCGCCTGACCGACGGTCAGGGCCGGGTCGTCGACTTCAAGAACACGGTGCTGATCTTCACCTCGAACCTCGGCACGGGCGACATCTCCAAGACCGTGAACCTGGGCTTCACCTCGGGCTCCGAGGCCGACTCGAACTACGAGCGGATGAAGGCCAAGGTCAACGAGGAGATGAAGAAGCACTTCCGTCCGGAGTTCCTCAACAGGATCGACGACGTGATCGTGTTCCACCAGCTCACTCAGGAGGAGATCCTGAGCATGGTGGACCTGCTGATCGGCAGGGTGGAGACGGCGCTCAAGGGCCAGGACATGTCCATCGAGCTGACGGACAAGGCCAAGCGGCTGCTGGCCAAGCGCGGCTTCGACCCGGTGCTGGGCGCCCGGCCGCTGCGCCGCACGATCCAGCGCGAGCTCGAGGACAAGCTCTCCGAGAAGATCCTGTTCGGCGAGGTCGAGGCCGGTCAGCTCGTCCTCGTCGACGTCGAGGACTGGGACGATGAAGGCCCGGACGACAAGGCTCACTTCGTCTTCCGCGGCGAGAGCAAGCCGTCCGCGGTGGTTCCGGACACCCCGCCGGTCGACATGGCCGGCCCCGGTGGTTCGACCCAGTCCGGCTCGGACGAACCCCAGGAGGGCAACCCGGAGGAGTGACTCTCCCCCCGGTAGTCCCGTCCTCGTGACAGTGGCCCCCACGCCTTCGGGTGTGGGGGCCACGTCCGTACTGTTTCCCGGCTTCGCGCGAAACCGGGAAAATCACTGCTGCCGGGTGTCGCCCGATGCGGTTGGGGGCGGTGCCGGCGCCCCGGCGCGCGCTCAGCAGTTGAACACCGACCAGCAGATGTCGTTCCGCAACCGCTGGTCGTCAAGTACGAGCTCGCGAATCGTCTCCGGGAGCTGGTCACGCTGCCACTGGCACTCGAGTCGCCCCGCCGCCCCGCCCTCGTCTTCCGGCGCGGCAGCACGTGCGGCCTTGATCGCATAGGCGGCCGCACCGAGTTCGTGCGCGGCGACGTGCGCGACGGCCCCGGCCTGGCCAGCAGCGTACGCGGCATGCCGTGCTGCCCCACGGAGGTCTCTGGCCGCGCCCATCGCATGGCCGCCCGCCGCGCGAGCCTGCATCATCTCGACCTCGCCACGCACCCAGGCGCGGGCTTGCTCGATCGCCTGGCGCGGTCGTGGGTCCTCAGGCTGAGTCGACTCGAAGAGGTCAAGGACGTGCTCCGCGCACGATGCCGCCCAAAGAGCGAGGAGATGGTGATCCGAATCGGTGAGGGTCCCACCGCGGCGGATCGTCACGAAGCGAGGATCCCGGACCTTCGGGAGGATCATGGTGGGCACTCCTTCTGCTTGCATCCGCCCAACGCCCAGGGGCGCGCACGCGCGACCGGGCACGCCCCCAAGCCCAAAACATGCCTACCCGACAAGAGAAGTGCTGGCTCGGGAGGACCACGTAGCAGATGCTCGGCACGAGCCGCGAGCCGTCTCGACAGGCGGATCCCTTCCGTACGTGCGGCCGGGATTCGGCACTGACCGGGGTTGCCGACCCCGGGTGCGCCCCGACTCCCTACGCGGGGTACTCGTCGCGCTTGCGCGGCCAGTCGGAGAAGTCCTCGCCGCGGCCCCTGGGGGCCCGGTCCAGCAGCTGCCAGGTCGCGTTCAATGCTTCGGTGCCGCGATCGTAGGTCGAGTAGGTGTGATACACGACCCCGTCCTCCAGCGCGAAGCAGCTCAGCGCCATCAGCTCCATCACGTCGAGCATGTCGCCGCTGCCCGACCCGTAGTCCCGGCGCGACGTCGGCACGTGCATGTACTCGAAGAAGTCGGCGTCGAAGTCGCTGCCGCCGGAGGACACCCACTCGACGTCCCAGCCCATCCGCTGCTTGTACGCGGTGAGCACCGGCAGCGGCGAGCGCGAGGAGAGCAGGAACGTCACGTCCCGACGGGCCAGGTGCGGCACCGCGCCGATCAGGTTGTCCGTTTCGAAGGTGCAGCCCGGGCAGCCCTCCGGGGTGTTCGGCCCGTGCATGAAGTGTCGCACGATCAGCTGTGAGCGTCCGTCGAACAGTTCGGCGAGCGTGCGCCGGCCGACCGTGGTATCGAAGCGGTACTGCTTGTCGACCGGTACCCAGGGCAGCTCCTGCCGCTTGAGGGCCAGCTCGGTGGCCTGTCGGCTCAGCTCCTTCTCTCGTGCCAGCTGCTGCTCGTAGGCGGCTCGCCACTGTTCGCGCGTTCCGACCGCGTGCGTCGTCATCGTGTCCTCCCGGTGGTACGGACGGGGCCACCGGGGCAGACTCCCGCCGGCGCCGAAACTCATCGGCCGGGCTCCACCTTGGGGGTCCAGTCGAGCGGCGTGGTGTTCGACGGCTGATGCGTGATCTTCGTGTCGTCGGGCGCTGAGCGCCGGGACGGTCTCCCGTTGGCGTGGTCAACACCGGCGCTGCGGCTGCTCTTGAACCATCCGGGGGCGTAGTTCATGAGTGCAGCCCCTCCAGCTTGCTCAGGAGGAGGTCGGTGGACTCCTGCGGGATGAGGGAGGGGGCAGCTCTCGCTCGCGATCCAACGCGCGGAACATGGGTCCAGCTTCCTTCTCCTGGTCGTGGTAGGTCGATGGTCCGTAGGTGACCGGTGAGAAAGCGATACGAGGCGCGGCGTCGCCGAGGTCGAGCGTGCTCAGACTGCCGCCGAGAATCGGGTTGTTCGGTACGTCGCGTCGGAGGGCTTGCACCGTCAGATTCGGTCGCTCGGCGAGCTGGAGCAGGTGGAGGATTTGACCGCGCGTGATCGCGGTGTCACCGACGAGCTGGTCGAGGCGATCAACACCGTCCACGCCGAGTTCGGTGCCCGGCGGTCCTGACGGCCGGGTTCGTGCGCCTCGTCGGGGCGCGCGGACTCACCGCACGCGCCGGATCTCCTGGGTGGGCGCGTCGAACGGCTGCGTCACCGCCTCCAGCTCCTGCGTCGGCCAGTCGTCCTCGAGAAGCTCCTGGTCGCCCTCGCGGCGCTGCTTCAGCCGGGACACGACGAAGTACACCACCGCCAGCACCACGGCCACGAGCACGGCCTTGGAGAAGAAACCCGCGTAGTGCTCCACGAGGTGCCAGTTGCTGCCCAGGGCGTAGCCGGCCAGCACGAACGCGCTGTTCCAGATGAGGCTGCCGAGCGTGGTGAACATGACGAACGTGGTCAGCGACATCCGCTCGACCCCGGCGGGCAGCGAGATGAAACTCCGGAACAGCGGCACCATCCGCCCGAAGAACACCGCCTTCACGCCGTGCTCGGCGAACCACGCCTCGGTCCGGTCGACGTCGGACAGCTTGATCAGCGGCATTCGCGCGGCGATGGCCCGCATCCGCTCGTTCCCCAACCACGCGCCGAGGTAGTACAGCACCAGCGCACCGACCAGCGACCCCAGCGTCGTCCACAGGATCGCGCCGAGGACGCTCATCTCGCCCCGACCGGCCACGACCCCGGCCAGGGGCAGGATCACCTCGCTGGGTACCGGGGGGAACAAGTTCTCCAGCGCGATGATCGTTCCCGCGCCGGGGGCGCCGAGGGCTTCCATGAAGCCGATCGCCCAGCCCGCGAAGCCCGTCGGCTCGGCGGGGGCGGCTGCCAGGGTCGTGGAGTCCATGCTCGAGCAGTACCACCCTCGTCGTAGCTGGAATGTCCTTTCTCACCATGATTCCAGGCGATGGGAGCGCGGCCTGACGCAGCCTCGGTGACCCTGATCACGAACGGGTTTTCGCCCGCGGGAAAAACGCTGGGCGTACCGGTGGCGGTCTCTGCGAAGCTGGCGGTGCGCCGGTCGGGAGGCTGAGTGAATCGGGAAGCTGTGTTGATCGGGTTGCTGGGGCCGTTCCAGTTGCGCGGCGATGACCACCGTCCCGTCGAGGTCGGCGGGGCTCGGGTGCGGACGTTGCTGGCACGGCTCGCGCTGGAGGCCGACCGCACGGTGTCCACCGAGGCCCTCATCACCGATCTCTGGGGTGATGACCAGCCCGCGCGGGCCCTCAACGCCCTGCAGTCGCTGGTCTCCCGCGCCCGTCGCGTCCTGCCCGCGGGGATCGCGCTGCGTTCCGAGGGCACCGGCTACGCGCTGGGCGTGCCGACCGAGGAGGTCGACGTCCACCGCTTCGAGCGGTTGGCCGCGCGGGGACATCGCCTGCTGGACGACGACGTCGCCGGGGCCGCCGAGACGTTGCGGGGTGCCCTGGAGCTGTGGCGTGGGGACGCGCTGGTCGACTTCGTCGACGCGCCCTTCGCCGCGTCCGAGGCGGTGCGGTTGCACGAACTGCGCCTGACGGCGCTGGAGGAGCGCATCGACGCCGACCTGCGGCTCGGTCGCCACGCCGAGCTCGTGGCCGAGCTCGACGGGCTCGCCGCCCGGCAACCGCTGCGGGAGCGTTTCACGGCTCTGCGCGTTCGCGCGCTCCACGCCTGCGGCAGGCAGGCCGACGCGTTGGCCGCCTACGACGCCCTGCGGCACCGCCTCGCCGAGGAGCACGGTGTCGACCCCTCACGGGAACTCAGGGACCTGCACATGGCCGTGCTGCGCGGTGATCCCGGTGTCGACCCCGTCGAACCCGTCCCGGCGCGGGAGCCCACGTCCTCGCTGCCGACGCGGTTGAGCAGCTTCGTCGGGCGGGAGGACGAGGTCGATCAGGTCCGGAGGTCGCTGGGGCGGTCGCGGCTGGTGACCCTGTTCGGACCCGGTGGAGCGGGCAAGACCCGGTTGGCGACCGAGAGCGCGGCCGGAGTCGGTGACCGCCGCGTGCTGTTCGTCGAGCTCGCCCCGGTGCGCGACGAGCACGACCTGATTTCGGCGGTGCTGGGCACGCTGGGCCTCCGGGAGACGCGGTTGCTGGAACGCCAGTCCGCGGCCACGCACGCCATGACGCGACTCGTCGAGGCCCTCTCGGGCGGACCGACACTGCTGGTGCTGGACAACTGCGAGCACGTCATCACCGCCGCCGCGGAGTTCGTCGGCGAGCTGCTGTCCCGCTGCCCACGGCTGGAGGTGCTGGCCACGAGCCGGGAACCGTTGGCGCTCACCGGTGAGAAGCTGCTGCCGGTCGGTCCGCTGGGACTGCCGGACAGCTCGGACGAGCAGGACAAGGCGGCAGCGGTGCGGCTGTTCGTCGAACGGGCGGCGGCGGTGAGCCCGACCTTCGCCCTGTCCGAGAGCAACACCGCCGACGTGGTGGAGATCTGCCGGCGGCTGGACGGGATGCCGCTGGCGATCGAGCTCGCGGCCGCTCGGCTGCGCGGGATGAGCGTGCGCCAGGTCGCCGAACGGCTCGACGACCGGTTCCGGCTGCTCACCAGTGGTAACCGGAGGTCGATGCCCCGGCACCGCACGCTGCGGGCGGTGGTCGAGTGGAGCTGGGAGCTGCTCGACGACGCCGAACAGGTCCTGGCCCGGCGGTTGGCGGTGTTCGCCGGCACCGTGCGGGCGGAGTCGGTGACCGCCGTGTGCGCGGGTCCGGGGCTGCCCGCCGCCGACGTCGTGTACGTGCTCAGCTCGCTGGTCGAGAAGTCGTTGGTGGAGGCGGTCGACGGGGGCCGGGGGATGCGCTACCGGATGCTGGAGACCGTGCGAGTCTACTGCGCCGAACGGTTGGTCGCGGCCGACGAGCGGGAGAGCACTCGGACGGCGCACGCCGAGCACTTCCTGGAGCTGGCCGAAGTCGGGGGCCACCAGGTCCATCTGGCCGAACAGCTCGACTGGATGGAGCGGCTCGACGCCGATCACGACAACATCCTGGCCGCGCTGCACCGGTGCACGACGGTGGTCGACGCCGATCGCGCCGTTCGCTTCTGCGCGGCGCTGGCCTGGTACTGGTCGATGAGCGCGCAGTACTCCGAGGTCGAGGGCCGGTTCGATGCGGCCATGTCCCTCGGCGGCGACGCACCGGCGGCGAGCCGCGCCGCCATCGAGCTCATGCGCGGTTTCTTCGCCCGGACCGCGGACTGGACCGAGCAGCTGCGTGGTTCGGCGGCCGCGGCGCGGGACACCGACGCGATGGGCCACTACCTCTACGTGGCGGGCATGGAGCCGGTGGCATGGCTGATGTCGGGGGAGGCGGAGGAATTCGAGCGCAGCGTGCGGCGTGCCTTCGCCCATCCGAACCCGTGGGCCAGGGCCGCGGCTCGTTACGCGCGCTCGGCCGGAGCCGAGCAACGGGGCGATGTCACTGGTGGCGAGGAGGACGCCCGGGAGGCCGCGCGGGAGTTCGAGGCGGTCGGGGATCGCTGGGGAGTGGCGCAGGCCGTCAGCAGTCAGGCCGGATTCCGCTCGCTGCGCGGTGACCACGCGGGAGCCATCGAGGTGCTCGGGGAGTCCGTGGAGACGATCCGGCAGCTGCGCTCGAACGAGGACCTCGCCGCACTGCTGGTCGTGATCGGGACCGAGAAGCTCCGAGCGGGCGACCTAGCCGGGGCACGCACCGACATGCACGAGGCCGACGAGCTGACGGAGCCGTTCTCGCCGCACCGGATGCTCGTCTGGTCCGGGCTCGTCGAGGTCGCCCGGCACGGTGGCGAGCTCGGACGGGCCGAGGAGTACCTCCGGCGGGCGCACGAGGACCTGGACGGGTCGTCGCACGTGTCCCATCCGGTTCGGCAGCTGGTGCTGTTGTCCGAGGTGCGACTGCGGCTGTATCAGGGCAGGCTCGACAGGGTGCGTGTATTGCTGCGTCAGGGTCTCGGGATCGGCAACGGCATCGAGAACATGCCGATGAGCGCGGTTTGCGCCGAGCAGGCGGCGCGCTGGTTGTCCGCGTCGGGGGAACCGGAGCGGGCGGCGCGTGCCCTGGGCACCGCCGTGGCACTGCGTGGCCTGCTCGACGAGGGCGACCCCGAGGTCCGGGCACTGCGTCGCGAGCTCGAGGAGTCGCTCGGCGTAGCCGACTGCCGCCGACTGTTCGAGCGTGGTGCCGCGTTGTCCCGTGCCGATGCCCTCACCGAGCTGTCCTCGGTCCTGCATGGTTGAACACCGTTGACACCGCCGCAGTATCGGTTACCGTCTGTTTCTTGACTCATCGGGCTGGTACATCCACCCGAGTGATCGTCGAGGTGGAGGTGCCATGGAAAAACAGTACGGTGAAGACGTTGTGTCGCCCGGTAGCGGACTCAGTCCCGAAAGTGGTGAAGTCGAGGAACCCGCTCGGGCGTCCCGACGAGCCTGGATCGGTCGGGGGCTCGGCCCGGTGCTGGCCGTCGTGGCGTACTTCCTGCTGCCGAGCGGTATCGGCCACCAGGCTCGCGGCGTGGCCGCCGTGGGAGTGCTCATGGCGGTCTGGTGGGTGTGCGAGGCGCTGCCGCTCGCCGCCACCGCCCTGCTGCCGATCGCGCTGTTTCCCCTGGTGGGGGCGGCCGACATCGAGGAATCCACCGCTCCCTACGCCAGCGACATCGTGTTCCTGTTCATGGGTGGGTTCATGCTGGCGCTGGCCATGCAGCGCTGGGGCCTGCACCGCAGGATCGCGCTGCGGACCGTGCTGGCGGTGGGCACCAGACCGTCCCGAGTGGTCGGCGGGTTCATGCTGGCCACCGGCTTTCTGTCCATGTGGGTGAGCAACACCGCCACGACCGTGGTGATGCTGCCGATCGGCCTGTCCGTGCTCACGCTGGTCTTCGACCGGGTGCCCACCGGTTCCGAGGTCGGGGCGCAGTCCGACACGTTCAAATTCGCGACCTGCCTGATGCTGGCGATCGCCTACTCGGCGAGCATCGGCTCGCTGGCCACTCTGATCGGCACCCCGCCCAACCTGTTCATGGCCGGGTTCCTTTCCGAGACCTACGGCATCGACATCGGATTCGGGCAGTGGATGCTGTTCGGTCTCCCGGTGGCCGTGGTCCTCA
Organism: Halosaccharopolyspora lacisalsi; assembly: GCF_014137975.1. Taxonomy (GTDB): domain Bacteria; phylum Actinomycetota; class Actinomycetes; order Mycobacteriales; family Pseudonocardiaceae; genus Halosaccharopolyspora; species Halosaccharopolyspora lacisalsi. The sequence continues at coordinate 54,540 of NZ_JACGWZ010000006.1, forward strand.
TGGGAGTGGCCTGGCTGCTGCTGACGAAGGTGCTCTACCCGACGACGATGAGCGACATCCCCGGCGGCCGCGAGTTGTTCCGGGGCGAGCTGGACAAGCTGGGTCCGATGAACCGCGGCGAACGGGTCGTGGGGATCGTGTTCGTGTGCACGGCGCTGATGTGGATCCTCCGCGAACCGCTGACCCAGGTCGTGCCCGCGCTGAGCAGCCTGGACGACACCGGCATCGCGATCATCGCCGCCCTCGTGCTGTTCGCAGTTCCGGTGGACGCCCGGCGCGGGGTGTTCACGCTGGACTGGACCTCGGCGGCGAAACTGCCGTGGGGCGTGCTGCTGTTGTTCGGGGGCGGGTTGTCGCTGGCCTCGGCGATCGACTCCAGCGGGCTGGACGACTTCATCGGCGGCAGCGTGGGCGCGCTGGGCGGAGTGCCCACGTTCGTGCTCGTGCTGATCGCGGTCCTCGCGGTGATCCTGCTGACCGAGTTGACCAGCAACACGGCCACCACGGCCACGTTCCTGCCGATCCTGGCGGGAGCCGCCCTGGGTCTCGACCTCGGCGTGATGTTGTTGGCGGTGCCCGCGGCCGTGGCGGCGACCTGCGCGTTCATGATGCCGGTGGCCACCCCGCCGAACGCGATCGTGTTCGGCTCCGGTTACGTGAGCATCCCGCAGATGGTCAAGGCGGGGTGGTGGCTCAACCTCGTGGCGATCGTGCTCATCCCCGTGGCCGTCTACACCCTGGGTGCCTGGGTGCTCGGCATCACCCTCGGGTGAGAAGGTGGACAATTTTCCCTAAAATTGTTCACGGTCGCCCGAAGGGGTGATGCCCGGTCCCTCCCGCCCCCGATACGGGAGGGACCGGGCGTTCGCCGGGAGTGCCTCCCGGAAAGCGGCGCAGCCGCTTCGCACCCGTGCAAGCAGGCCGACCCGGCTGAGGTCCCGGCCCACGACGCAGGCCATTCTCCGAGGGCTCTCAAACGCGGCGGCGGTAGCTCACCATGGCCAGTGGGAAGAAAACCGCCACGAGCGCGACCATCCAGATCAGCGTCACGGCCAGCGGAGCCATCACGGGCCCACCGATCATCAGCCCCCGCGCGGTGTCGGCGAGCTTGCTGACCGGATTGATCGAGACCCAGGCCTGCAACCACCCCGGCATCGTCTCGGTCGGGACGAACACGTTGCTGCCCATCGTCATCGGGAACATGAACGCCATCGCCACGCCCGGCAGCGCCTGCTGGCTCCGGACCAGCATGCCCAGCCACACCGACACCCAGCACATGCACAGCGCGAACCCGATCACCAGCAGGATCGCCAGCACCGTGGGAACCACGCCGGTCCGGATCCGAAAGCCCATCAGCGTGGCGACGACGAGCAGCACCGCGATCGAGACGAGGTAGCGCACCACGTCACCGAGCACGGCGCCGATCAGCGGTGCCGACCGCGCCACCGGCAGGCTGCGGAAGCGGTCGAAGACCCCCTTGCTGATGTCGGTGTTGAGCTGCATCCCGGTGCCGAGGCTGCCGAAGACCATGGTCATGGCCATGACCCCGGGCAGGGTCCGCTGGAGGTAGATCCCGGTGTCCGCGGCGATCGCCCCGCCGAAGATGTAGACGAACATCACCAGGAACAGGATGGGCTGCAGGGTGACGTCGAGCAGGGCCTCGGGCGACTTGCGGATCTTGAGGGTGCTCCGCCCCGCCAGCGTCAGCCCGTGCTTGATCGTGCGTAGCGGTCCGATGTGCTCCGGGGCCGCCGCTGCCGGGGTCGGCGGCTCGGTCGTGGCACTTTCGACGGTGGTCGTCATGCTGCCGTGCCCTCCTCGGCGTCGTCGGCGGCGGGCTTGCCGGTGATCGACAGGAACGCTTCGTCCAGACTGGGCAACCGCAGCGAGAGCTCGTCGGCGGTGATGTCCGCGTCGTCCAGCCGGCGCACCAGCGCCGACATCAGCACCGGATCGTCGGCCGGGGCCGTGAGCAGCCCGGTGTCGGCGTTCTTGGTCGGCTCGGTGCCGGTGAGTTCGGCGAGGATTCCGGAGATCGTCTCCAGCTCGCTCGGGGAACTCGAGCGCACCTGGAGCGTCTGACTACCGGTGCGGCGCTTGAGCTCGTCGGCGCGCCCCTCGGCCACCACCCGACCGTGGTCGATGACGCTGATGCGGTCGGCCAGCTGGTCGGCCTCCTCCAGGTACTGGGTGGTCAGCAGCACCGTGACCCCCTCGTCGGTGAGCGTGCGCACCATCTCCCACACCTGGTTGCGGCTGCGCGGGTCGAGCCCGGTCGTGGGCTCGTCCAGGTACAGCACCTCGGGGCGGCCCATGAGGCTGGCGGCCAGGTCGAGCCTGCGCCGCATCCCTCCCGAGTACGTCTTGAGCGCGCGCCCCCCGGCTTCGGAGAGCCCGAAGCGCTCCAGCAGTTCGGCGCCGCGTGCCTTGGCGTTCCGGCGCGACATCTCCAGCAGCCGACCGATGAGCAGCAGGTTCTCCGAACCGGTCAGCTCCTCGTCCACCGAGGCGTACTGACCGGTCAGCCCGATCCTGCTGCGTACCGCGACCGGTTGGCGCCGCACGTCGTAGCCGGCGACGGTCGCGTGCCCCTCGTCGGGGCGCAGCAGCGTCGCCAGGATGCGGACCGACGTGGTCTTGCCCGCACCGTTGGGACCGAGCACGCCGAGGATCGAGCCCGCGGGTGCGGCGAGGTCGACACCACCCAGCGCCGTCGTCGACCCGAAGCGTTTGACCAGGCCCTCGGCCTGGACCGCGAAAGTCATTCGTCCTCCCTGGTTTTTCCGCACTCATCATCGGGTCAGGGGCTGACAAGATGCGCACACTTCGCTGTCAGCGCGCGTGACCCCGCTTACGCCTCCGCGGGCGGGAGCGCCCCGGACTGCTGTATTAGTGGACGGGGAACGAGGAGGGTCATGGACGACACGATCGAGATGGTCGAGACCGGCACGGTGACCGGGAGACGGCGTCGCTCCCCCGGAGGCGGCAAGGTCACCGCCGTCCTGCTGGTGGTGGCGGTGCCGTTCCTGCTCTGGGCTGCCCTGCCGCTGGCCAGCTTCGACGGTACGCGCTACACGTCGGCTCTCGTGGCTCTTACGCCCTACGCCGTACCTGCGGGTGTGGTGATCGCCGTGGCGGCGCTGCTGCTGAGGCGGTGGTTGATCACCTTGGTGGTCGGCTCGGTCACGGCTCTGCTGGTGGCTTCCGTGCTGCCGCGGGCGATTCCGGACAGCCCCGTTCCCGTGCGGGGGCGATCGGTGACGGTGATGGCCTCGAACACGCTCTTCGGAGGCGCCGACGCCGGGCGCATCGTGGAGCTGGTGCGCAGCCACGGCGTCGACGTGCTGGCGCTGGAGGAACTGACCCCCGGCATGGTCGAGAAGTTGAACCGGGCGGGGCTGGGCAAGGTGCTGCCGCACCGGGTCTTCGACGCGGGGCCGGGCGGCGAGGGCACCGGCATCGCTTCGCGCTACCCGCTGCGGGAACTGTCACTGATGCGGTCGACGACGATGAGTCAGCCGTCGGCGCTGGTGGACCTGCCCGGCCCGCGCGACGTGCAGTTCGTCGCCGTGCACCCGATGATTCCCGTGGGGGAGGGGACGGTGGACACGTGGGAACGCGAGATCGCTGCCCTGCCGGATCCGGCCGAGGGGCGTCGCGGACCGGCGCGGGTGCTGGCGGGCGACTTCAACGCCACGCTGGACCACACCCCGCTGCGCAACCTGCTCGGACAGGGCTACTCCGACGCGGCAGAGGTCACCGGTGACGGGTTCTCCCCGACCTGGCCGATGCGCGGACGCTCGCTGGTTCCGCCGGTCACCCTCGATCACGTGCTGACCAGCGGTGACATCGTCACCCGGGGGTATCGCACCTTCGAGATCGCGGGGACCGACCACCGGGCCGTACTCGCCCACCTCGCCGTCCCGAGCTGAGAACGCGAAACCCGGGGGCGCGACCGCCCGGGCCGCTGCCTCAAAGGGTGAACGGGCCGTTCGGGCGATCACACCGCCACGACGGTCCGTTCACCACGACGCGGTGAGGCGCCTTCAACCGGACGACCTGACAGGGGGAAGCCTGCTGAGATCGTTCCGACGAGCTCAGCCCTGCTCGCCGGGATGGGACTCCAGGACGACCTCGAAGCCCATGAGGGTGGCTCCGGTGGCGACCGGCTGCTGGTTCTCCTGGCTGTGGGCCTCCTTGGCGGGGCCGTTGGCCCAGGCCTGGAAGTCCTCCTCGGTCTCCCAACGGGTGTAGACGTAGTAGCGGTTCTCGCCGTTGACGGGGCGCAGCAGCTCGAAGCCCAGGAAGCCCGGTGCGCTGTCCACGGCACCGTGGCGCTGTCCGAAGCGCCGCTCCAACTCCTCGCCCTTGCCCTCGGGAACCTCGATCGCGTTGATCTTCACGACAGCCATGCCGCCAGGTTACGCCTTTCGGAGCACTCACAGCTCGATCTGCGGGTGGAGTCGTCGGAGCGTCCAGGTGCGGTGTCGTCGCACGACGAGGGTGGTCAGGGCCAGGAAGGCGACGAGGAAACCGCCCAGGACCGCGAGGTCGAGCCGGAGGTGCTCGACGAGTCCGCCGGAGATCGTCACGCGGAGTCCGTCGACGAGGTAGGTCATCGGCAGGTACGGGTGGATGGCCTGGAAGAACACCGGAGTGGTCTCCATCGGGTAGAGCCCTCCGGAGGCGGTCAACTGCACGATCAGCAGCACCAGCGATACCGCGTCGCCCACCACGCCCAGCCACGTGCGCAGGAAGTGCACGACAGTGGTGAAGGCCGCCGCGGCCAACGCCACCAGTCCGACCGTCCACAGCGGATGGATCGGGTCGAGTCCGAGCCCGAGAACGAGCACGCCCAGCAGCGTCAGGCCGCCGACGATCCCGAGCACGGCGGCGGGCAGCAGTCCGGCGAGGGCGACGACGAAGGCGCTGACCCGTCCGCCCAGCGCACGCAGGTTCACGGGTTCGAGCAGCAGATACGCCGCCATCCCGAAGACCCACAGCGCGATCGCGAAGAAGAACGGTGCCATCCCCCGGCCGTAGACCTTGGCGGGGTTGAGGTTGTTCTCCTCGATCAGCGCGGGGGAACCGAGTACCTCGGCGGCCCGTGCCACCTGAGTGGGGCTGGTCGGCGGGATCTTGGCCAAACTGTCGTCGATCAGCCCGGAGAGCTCGCGCGCCCCGCCGCTCAGCCGGTTCGTGGCGGTGTGCAGGGTCTCGCTGCTGCCCACCAGTCCCTGCAGCCCTCCGACCAGTGTTCTGGTTCCACTGGCGAGCTGCTCGGTGCCCGAGCTGAGGTCGTCGGCCGGAGCGGTCAGCGTGCGGACCCTGCTCTGGAGCGAGCTCGTGTTCTCGCGCAGGGCGAGCGCCCTGTCGTTGGCCTGCCGGGCGTCGCCCAGTGCCTGGTCGGCCTCGGTGTCCGCGTTCGCGGCGGCATCGGACAGTCGTCGAGCGTTGTCCATCAGTCGTTGGTACCCGGGATCGTCGAGCAGCACCGGATGGTCGCGCCCGAGCTGTTCCAGGCCGGAGACGTTCTCGGAGGTCCGTTCGGTGATCGAACCGGTCGCCGTGGTGACAGTGGAGAGCCCGTTCACCACCACACCACTGGCGTCGACCAGCGACGTGACGGCCCCCGGAATCCGGTCGGCGGCCAGCTCGGCGACGGCGTCGATCCTGCCGTCGAGCTGTTCGGCGGTCTCCGAGATCTGCTCGACACCCCCGGAGATGTCCTCGGCGCCGTCGTGCACCCCCTTCAGCCCCTCGGTGAGCCCCCCGGCGCTCTGTTCGGCGAGCCCGCTGCCTTCGACCAGCCGGCCCGCCGCGTCGGAGGCCGACCGCAGCTTCTCCCGCACGGCGTCGACCTCGCCGTAGATCGCCCGGGCGTAGGCGGTGTGGGCGGCCGAGTTGACCTGGTTCTGCAGCCGTGCCTCGACGGTGTCGGCCATGATCCCGGCGATGTAGCCGTTGGCGTCGTTCTTGGTGATCGTCATCTCGGCGTGGCGCGGATTCGGCCGCGTGGCCGTCGCGAGGCCGGCGCTGAACCCGCGCGGCACCGTGATCGTGAAGTAGTAGCGTCCCTGCCGCAGCCCCTTCCGGGCATCGGCGGCGTCGGTGAAGTGCCAGTCGAACAACTCGGTGGTCTTGAGCTGGCGCACGAACTGGTCACCCGCGTTGATGTACTGCCCGGACTGCTGCACCGGCTGGTCCTGGTTGACCACCGCCACCGGTACCTCGTCGAGGCTGCCGTAGGGATCCCAGTTCGCCCACAGGTACAGCGACCCGTACAGCAGCGGAACCAGGGCGAGCGCCACCGGTACCAGTCGCCGGAGCGGACCACCCCGGAAGCGCCGCAGTTCCAGGAGCGCGAGCCTGAACGCCTTCATCGGACGGTCCCGCCGTTCTGCGGCGGTTCGATGTCGAACAGGGTGAGCGGTTCCGTGGTGTCCTCGGAAACCTCGCCCTCCGGCCACAGCCGGATCACCGTGGTCTCGTCGGCCGTCCGCGGTGGATCCGCAGCGCTGGCCAGCACCGTGGTGCCCGTGCGCGCCACCTCCGACAGCGCCGTCCACGCTCTGGTCCGCGCCGCCTCGGGCAGGCCGAGGTCCACGTCGTCGACGATCAGCCCCGGAGGAGCCTGGGCGGCGCCGAGTGCCACGGCCACCAGCAGCTGGCCGCCAGGATGCAGGTCGGAGATCAGCGCGTCCGGATCGGGGTCGAGCCCGACCAGGTCGAAGGCGGCGGTCACGTCGTCGTCGGTGACACCGGTGGTGAGTCGCCGCTCGCGGATCACCTCCTTGACGCGCAGGCATTGCTGCAGCTCGAAACCGGGTCGCACGCGGGCCGGTACGACCAGTCCGCGCACGGTTCCGGCCCGGTCGGGCAGCACGTGTCCGGAGACGTCCAGGTGACCGGCGACCGGGCGCAGCCGTCCGGACAGGGTCAGCAGCAGCGACGTCCGGCCCGTCCCGGCATGACCGACCACCGTGGCCAGGGACCCGGGTTCGACGTGGGCACTGACGTTGGCGAAGACCACCCCCTCCGGCCCCACCACGGTGATTCCCCTGGCGGTGACGCTGACGCCGTCGACGTCCATCGGGTTCCCTCACTTCGGATCGGCTGCTGATCCAAAGTGGCCCCTGCACCACGGGTGGGCAACTCGAAAGCTACGGGCGCAGGAGCACGTCGACCTCACCTGTGCGGGTGTCGGTGACACCGACGCCGGTGACCGAGGCCCTGATCGGCTCGGTGGGTTGCAGAGCCGCGAAGCCGGCCGAGAGCTGGCTCGGAGCCAGACCGTGCGCGAGCGTGCAGTGCGGTACCCACGCGCCGGGGAAGTAGTAGGCGGACGGGTCGCGGACCCTGCCGGCCAGGGTGTCGTGGGCGGCGGTGTGCACGGCCAGCAGTTCGGTGTCGACGATCGCGCCCAGCAGCAGGACGGAGTCCTCACCGGGGAACGTGCCCAGCGTGTACAGCCACAGGTCGGGGATCGACAACGCCGCGAGGTCACTGCGCAGCGCCTCGCGCGTGGCGGGTGGGATGGTGCCCGCCACGGCCATCGTGACGTGCGGCCGGTATCGCTGGTGACCACGCGCGGCGACGCTGGGTACGCCGACCTCGTCCAGGCGACGCCACAGCTCCCGCACGGCGGCGTCGGCGGCCTCGTCGAAGAACAGCTCCAGCGTGTGGGCCACTAGTGCTCTCCGGGGAGCGCGAACCTGCCGTCGTCGGTCTGCTCCATCAGGCCGTCGACCAGCAACGAGTCCAAGCAGCGGTCGCGCTGGCCCGCCTCGTTCCACGCCGCGTCCAGCTGCTGCCTGTTCACCGGCCCCTCGGCGGCGCGCAGCACGTCCAGCAGCCGTCCCCGCACCTGGCGATCGGTACCGGCGAAGCGCTGCACCTTCTTCGGCGGCCCCGCGTAAGCCGGGCGTCCCGCCCGTTGCCAGGCGCAGTCGCCCACGATCGGGCAAACCTCGCAGCCCGGCGAGCGTGCCGTGCACACGGTCTGACCGAGCTCCATGAGGGCGGCCGACAGCTTGGCCGCCGTCGCTTCGTCGTCGGGGAGCAGCGCCTCGACGTCGGCGAGGTCGCGCTTCGGGGACGGGTTCCCCGCGTCGCCGGCACCGTGCACGGCGCGCGCGACCACGCGACGCACGTTCGTGTCCACGACCGGGGCGCGCCTGCCGTAGGCGAAGGTCGCCACCGCCCTGGCCGTGTACGTGCCGATACCGGGCAGCGCCAGGAGGGTGTCGACGTCAGCGGGGACGACGTCGTCGTGCTCGGAGGCGATGGCGCCCGCCGCCTCGTGCAGGCGCAGCGCGCGGCGTGGATACCCCAGCTTGCCCCACGCCCGCAGCACCTCGGCCTGGCTGGCGGCGGCGAGGTCGGACGGTCGGGGCCAGCGCTCCATCCACTCCTGCCAGATCGGCAGCACGCGGCTCACCGGCGTCTGTTGCAGCATGGTCTCGCTGACCAGCACCCCCCAGCCGGTCGTACCGGGAGCGCGCCAGGGCAGGGCCCGGGCGTTGTGCTCGAACCAGTCGATCAGTTCGGTGGTGTCCGGGCCCGTCTCGGCGCTGCGGGGGGCCTCGGTCGTCCTGTTGTCAGCCATCTCGCCGTCGATCCTGCCAGGTGTCGCCGGAGGCCGGTGCGCCGGGAGGAGGTGGCCGTGCCGTGGGGCCGTGACGATTTTCCCTAAAGTTGTGCCACAACTTTAGGGAAAATCGCACCACCACCGGCCACGCCGACTGCCGCGGGTCCTGAGCAACTTGTTCCGAGCAACCCGATCAGACGTAGTGGTCGGAGAGGGAGGACTCGACCAGTCGGGAGAGCCCCTCTCGGATGAGCCTGGCCTGGGACTCGTCGACCTCTGCCACCGTCCGCAGGTCCTCGGCCGAGGTCGCGAGCAGGTTCTGCACCGACCCGAAGTGCTCGACGAGCTGGCGGCGCACGGTGTCGGGAAGCCGCGGGATGCGGGCGAGCAGCCGGTAGCCACGCGGTTCGAGATGCTGTTCGAGGGTCTCGTCGGAGTAGCCGTAAGCCGTCGCGATGGCCGTGAGGTCCAACAACTCGGTGTTGTCCAGCCTCTCCAGCGCAGCGGTGACCTGCTCCCGCGTGGGCACCTCGCCGCCGGTGGGCAGGTACTCCTGCGTGAGGACCTCGCGGTCCACGCCGACACCGCCGACCAGTTCGTCGAGCTGGAGTTCGATCAGCCGCCCGTCCTCGCCGAGCTCGACCACGTCGCCCTCGATCTCGTCGGCGATCCGCCGCACCATCTCCAGCCGCTGCACCACCAGCATCACGTCCCGCAACGTCACGGAGTCCTCGATCTCCAGCGCGGACAACGTCTGGCTGACCTCGGCCAGCCGGGAGGTGTACCGGCTCAGCGTGGCCAGCGCCTGGTTGGCGCGGGAGAGGATGTCCGGTGACCCGGTCAGCACGTGCCGGTGCCCTCCGATGTAGACGCTGGCGATGCTCATCGACTGGCTCACCGACACCACCGGATACCCGGTGTGGATGGCGGTGCGTTCGGCGGAGCGGTGTCGGGTGCCCGATTCGTCGGTGGGGATGGCCGAGTCCGGGACGAGCTGGACGTTGGCCCGCAGGATGCGGGTGGCGTCGCCGGAGAGCACCACGGATCCATCCATCTTGGACAGCTCGCGCAGCCTGGTGGCGCTGAACTCGACGTCGAGGTGGAACCCGCCGTCGCACAGCGACTCGACCGTCTCGTCGTAGCCCAGCACGATCAGCCCGCCGGTACGTCCGCGCAGGATGCGTTCCAGGCCGTCCCGCAGGGCGGTGCCCGGAGCCAGCCACGCCAGCGTGGTCCGCAGCTTCTCGGGGTGGCCGCGTTCGGTCATGATGTCGACTCCCGGTCACCGCGGCGGCGCTTGGAGGGCTTGACCAGTTTCAGCGCCGACGTGAGGTCCTCGACCACGGTGGCCTGCACGCCCTCGGGCAGTGGTCCGCAGTCCGGTGGCACCAGGGCGTGGTCGTAGCCCAGCCGGGCGGCCTCGGCGAGGCGGCGCCCGACGCCGGTGACCCGCCGGATCTCGCCGGCCAGCCCCACCTCGCCCACGGCGATCACGTTCGAGCGCAGCGGAACGTCGGTGGTGGAGGAGGCCACCGCCAGTGCCACCGCCAGGTCGGCGGCGGGCTCGGTGACCTTCATCCCGCCGACGGTCGCGGCGAAGACCTCCTGGTCACCGGTCTTGATGCCACCACGCTTGTCCAGCACCGCCAGCATCATCGACACCCGCGCCGAGTCCAGACCGCTGACCGCGCGTCGCGGCATCGTCATGTTCGTCGGTGTCACCAGCGCCTGGACCTCGGCCAGCAGGGGGCGCTTGCCCTCGACCATGACCGTCACGGCGGTACCGGGAACCTGGGTCTCCGGGCGGTTGATGAACAACCCCGACGGGTCGGCGACCTCGACGATGCCCTGTTCGCCCTGCTCGAAGCAGCCGACCTCGTCGGCGGGGCCGAAGCGGTTCTTGACCCCGCGCAGCATCCGCAGCGAGGAGTGTCGATCGCCCTCGAACTGCAGGACGACGTCCACGATGTGCTCGAGCGCGCGGGGACCGGCCACCGCGCCGTCCTTGGTCACGTGGCCGACGAGGATCACGGGCAGTCCCCGCTCCTTGGCCAGGGCCACCAGCGCGGTGGTGACCGCGCGGACCTGCGTGACTCCCCCGGGCGTGCCCTCCGACTCACCGGCCTGCACGGTCTGGACCGAGTCGATGATCAGCAGTCCGGGGCGGACGGCGTCGATGTGACCGAGCACCGAGGCCAACTCGCTCTCGGCGCCGAGATAGAGCTCGGAGTGCACCGCGCCGGTGCGTTCGGCACGCAGCCGGACCTGCCCGGCCGACTCCTCACCGGTGACGTACAGCGACGGGCCCCCGGATCCGCCGGCGGCCCAGCGGTGGGCGACCTCCAGCAGCAGCGTGGACTTGCCGACGCCGGGTTCCCCGGCCAGCAGGGCCACCGCACCGGGAACGATGCCGCCGCCGAGTACCCGGTCGAGCTCGTCGATGCCGGTCGCCACGGCGCGGGCGGAGTCCAGGTCCACCTCGGCGATCGGGCGGGCCGGAGTGGCAGGAGCGCCCGCGGTGACCTGTGACAGCGCCGGGCGCGCCGGAGCGGCCTCCGCGACGGAGTTCCACTCCTGGCACTTCGGGCACTTGCCGACCCACTTGGCGAGCTCGTGGCCGCACTCGGTGCAGCGGTAGCCGACCCGCGTCGCACGGGCGTTTTTCGAAGGCACGCCACGAGGCTATCCAATCCCCGTATCGCCCCTGCCGGCGCGCGGGGCGGGAACCCCTCAGTGCGGGCTGCCGTGCTCCGGGCGGGACTCCGGGCTCGGGCCGATCGGCACGTGCACCGTGATCTCACCCGCTTGTCGGAACCTCAGCGTCACCGGGACGACCGTGCCGGGGCGGATGGTCTGGGTCAGCCCCACCAGGGCGATGTTGACCTGCGGGTGCTGTACCGGGCCGGTCTGCTGCGGCTGCTCGGCAGCACTGGTCGGCTGTCGGGTCGCCGAAGTCGACTGCTGGCGCTTGGGAGACTCACCGTTCGAGTGCAGCCGAGTGCCACCGGGGATCGTGGTGTCGCCGGTGATGCGCACGGACTTGGCGTAGGGACTGCTGGCGCCGATCAGCCGATCGACCGCGTTGGCCTTGTTGATCAGGACCACGTCCATCGGTGCCGAGGAGCCCTTCGGGTAGTGCGCCTCGCCTCCGGGGAAGGCGAGCACGGCGTCCCGGACGGCCATGCTCCCGGCCTGGGCGTTGTCGCCGAAGACGGCGGCGTTCACTTCGCTGGTGTCTGCGTCCTGACCGGCTGAGCAGCCGGTCAGCGCCATGACGGCGCCGAGTCCGATCACGACCGGTGCCAACCGCAGGCGGACTGCCTTGTTGTACTGTGGGCGGCTCACGGTTGCAGCGTCCCTCCTGATTGCCGGACAACCGTCCCTGAGCCTAATGGTCGTCCCCGCTGGTCGTGCGCGCGCCCCGGGTGGAGGAGCGCGACGACCAGGGTGTCCACAGTGGATAAGCTCGTGAACGGCGCACTTTCTCGCTTGCACAGTCGTGGGGTGTTTGTCAACCCCTGTCTGCCCTCTGACCTGCAATGAAGCGGGTGAGCCGGTCGAGGCGGCGTTGTCGCCCATGCTAGACTGAAGACCAGCGAAAGGGGCAGAGGACACATGGTTTTCAAGGTCGGAGAGACCGTCGTCTACCCGCATCACGGTGCCGCGCTCATCGAAGCAATCGAGACTCGCGTGATCAAGGGTGAGGAAAAGCAGTACCTCGTCCTCAGGGTCGCGCAGGGCGACCTGACCGTGCGCGTTCCCGCCGACAACGCCGAGCACGTCGGTGTCCGGGACGTCGTCGGCCAGGAGGGTCTGGACCGGGTTTTCGACGTGTTGCGTGCGGCTCATACCGAGGAGCCGACCAACTGGTCCCGGCGGTACAAGGCCAACCTGGAGAAGCTCGCCTCCGGCGATGTGAACAAGGTGGCCGAAGTGGTGCGCGACCTCTGGCGACGCGAGCAGGACCGTGGGTTGTCCGCGGGTGAGAAGCGCATGTTGGCCAAGGCGCGGCAGATACTGGTCAGCGAACTGGCGCTGGCGGAGGGCACCGACGAGGGCAAGGCCGAGTCCCTGCTCGACGAGGTCCTCGCGACGGCCGTGTGAGCGCGCCCGGTTCGATGCGGGTGGTGGCGCTCGTCCCCGCGGCGGGAAGTGGACGGCGACTGGGTGCCGGTGTGCCCAAGGCACTGGTGCCGGTGCTGGGCGAGTCCTTGCTCGTCCGTGCGGTCCGCGGATTGTTGAATTCGGGGATGATACATCATGTCGTCGTCGCCGCGCCTCCGGAAGCTCCCGAGGAGGTCCGTGCGGAGCTGAATCCGCTCGGACCGGTGGCGCGGGTGGTTCCCGGCGGTTCCGATCGCACGGAGTCGGTTCGGTTGGCGCTGGCCGAGGCCGAGCGAGTGGTACCCGACGCCGGAGCGGTGTTGGTGCATGACGCGGCTCGCGCGTTCACGCCGGTACCCGTGATCCAGGACGTGATACGTGCTGTCGAGGGCGGAGCGCGCGCGGTGGTTCCGGTGCTGCCGGTGGCCGACACGGTCAAGCAGGTGGACAGCTCGCAGCGGGTGACCGCCACCGTGGACCGCTCGCACCTGCGAACCGTGCAGACTCCCCAGGGGTTCGCCGTCGACACGTTGCGCGCGGCCTACGACAACGCCGGGGACGCGGCCACCGACGACGCCGGACTCGTGGAGCAGGCGGGCGAGACGGTGACCACGGTGCCCGGGCACGCCCACGCTCTCAAGATCACGACAGCCTTCGATCTGGCCATCGCCGAGACGGTGCTGGCGGCGGAGCCGGTCCCGGAGGACGACCTCCCGTGAGTGGTTCGGAACTTCCCCGAGTGGGGCAGGGAGTGGACGTGCACCCGGTGCGATCCGGCCGGGAGTGCTGGGTGGCCGGGCTGTACTGGCCCGACGTCGACGGGTGTGCCGGTCACTCGGACGGGGACGTGGCCTCCCACGCGCTGTGCGACGCCGTGCTCTCGGCCGCCGGGCTGGGGGATCTCGGCGGCATGTTCGGCACCGACGACCAGCGTTGGGCGGGTGCGCACGGCGTGGACTTCCTCGCGGAGGTGCGTTCCAGGGTCGATGAGGCCGGGTATCGCATCGGCAACGCCGCGGTGCAGGTGGTCGCCACCGCGCCCCGGATCGGCAAGCGTCGTGACGAGGCGCAGCGAGTGCTCTCCGAGGCCCTGGGCGCTCCGGTCTCGGTTTCCGGCACCACCAGCGACGGGCTCGGTCTCACCGGGCGAGGCGAGGGCATGGCCGCCATCGCCACCGCCCTGGTGGCTTGAGATCGGCGCCTTCGAGGCACCACTCGAACGCGTGCTCCTCGCCGGTGCGCTTCGTGAGTGAAATTCACCGCAGGAATGCGGTCGGATGCCGCGCGTCCACGTACGGTGGTCGAGTGACCGTGCGCGCCGTACTCTTCGACTTCTCCGGCACCCTCTTTCGCTTGGAGCAGGACGAGTCCTGGTTCAACGACCTCACCGACGACTTCGGGGCCTCCTGGGACCCCGTGGCGCAGACAGAGCTGATGCGCCGGATGACCGCTCCGACCGGGCAGATCGCCGAGCTCTCCCCCGAGTACCAGGAAGCCTGGGACAAGCGTGACCTCGACCCGCTGCTGCACCGCAAGGTCTACCTCGAGGTGCTGCGCCGCTCCGGGGTCACCGACAGCCAGGCCGAGGGGCTGTACGCACGGCTGATCGACCCCGACTGCTGGACGCCCTACCCCGACACGGTCGAGACGTTGCGTCGCCTGCACGACGCGGGAATCCGCATCGGCGTCATCAGCAACATCGCCTTCGACATTCGTCCGGCCCTCGAGCGCGTCGGCGTGTCCGAGCTGGTCGACGAGGTCCTCATGTCCTACGTCGAAGGTGTGATCAAGCCCGACCCCAAGTTGTTCCTGCGGGCCTGCGAGCGCATCGAGGTGGATCCCGAGCAGGCCCTGATGGTCGGGGACAGCGTGGAGGCCGACGGGGGCGCGGCCGACGTCGGATGCCGGATCGCGATCGTCGACCCGCTGCCGACCTCGGAGCGACCGGACGCGCTGCTGTCCGCCCTCGCCGACAACGGGTTGCCGGAAGCGCCCGCGTGAGGTCGATTCCGCAGGCCCTGGGGTGATTCGGCGGCTCACCGCACCCGTATCATCGCGGTGTGAGCCTGTACCTGTATGACACCGCGACCCGTACGACGCGCGAGTTCCACCCGTGCCGCGCCGGGGTGGCGTCGATCTACGTCTGTGGTGCCACGGTGCAGAGCGTGCCGCACGTCGGACACGTGCGCAGCGGGCTCAACTTCGACGTGCTGCGGCGCTGGCTGATCCACACCGGTTACGACGTGCGGTTGGTCCGCAACGTCACCGACATCGAGGACAAGCTGCTGACCAAGGCCGCGGATGCGGGGCGTCCCTGGTGGGAGTGGGCGGCCACGCACGAGCGCGAGTTCGAGAGCGCCTACGACCGGCTCGGCTGCCTGCCGCCCTCGGCGACCCCGCGCGCCACCGGTCACATCCCCCAGATGGTCGAGCTGATCCAGCGACTGCTCGACCGGGGCCATGCCTACGTCTCCGGTGGGGACGTCTACTTCTCGGTGACCACCGTGGCCGAGTACGGGCGGCTGTCCGGCCAGCGCCTCGACGAGGTGCAGCAGGGTGAGGACGCCGCCTCCGACAAGCGCGACCCCCGTGACTTCACGCTGTGGAAGGCGGCCAAGCCGGGCGAGCCGAGCTGGCCCACTCCCTGGGGACGCGGTCGTCCGGGCTGGCACCTGGAGTGCTCGGCGATGGCGACCACCTACCTCGGCGGCGAGTTCGACATCCACGGCGGTGGCCTGGATCTGGTCTTTCCGCACCACGAGAACGAGCTCGCCCAGTCCAACGCGGCCGGGGACGGTTTCGCCCGGTACTGGATGCACAACGCCTGGGTCACGGCCAGCGGTGAGAAGATGTCCAAGTCGTTGGGCAACACCCTGTCGATCCCGGCGATCCTGCGCCGGTTCCGCCCCGCTGAACTGCGCTATTATTTGGTCACCCCGCACTACCGCTCCACCGTCGAGTTCTCGGACGAGGGCATGGCCGAGGCGGTGGCGGCCTACGGGCGCATCGAGTCGTTCGTGCGCCGGGTGGTTCAGCGCACGGGAAGCGTCGAGCCGGGCACGGTGTGCGGGGAGTTCGCCGCAGCGATGGACGACGACCTGTCGACCCCGCAGGCCATGGCCTCCGTGCACACCGTGATGCGGGAGGGCAACGCCGCCCTGGACGGCGGTGACGATGCCACCGCGCGGGGGGCCGCGGCCTCGGTGCGAGCGATGACCGGTGTGTTCGGCCTGGACCCCCTCTCGGAGCAGTGGGCCGAGGACACCGCGACGTCCGACGCCGCGCAGCGGGCGTTGACGAACTTGGTGGAGACTCTGCTGGAGCAGCGTCGGCAGGCGCGGTCCGAGCGCGATTTCGCGACCGCGGACCTGGTGCGGGACCGGCTGCTGGCCTCCGGCATCACCGTCGAGGACACTCCTGACGGTCCGATGTGGACGTTGAAGGACGGGTAACACGTGGCGGGAAACGACAGGCGCCGAGGAGCTGTCCGCAAGTCGGGCACGAAGAAGGGCATGGTCGTCGGTTCCGGCGGCCAGGGGCGCAAGGCACTGCAGGGCAAGGGGCCGACTCCGAAGGCGGAGAACCGCGTCGGGCACCAGGCGAAGCGCCGTGCGGACGCGAAGGCGCAGGCCGACAAGCAGCGGCAGAAGCAGCGTAGGAGCGCCGAGAACGCTCCCGAGCTGGTGGCCGGGCGCAACCCCGTCGCCGAGTGCGTCCGTGCCGAGGTGCCGGCCAACGGGATGTACGTGGCGCAGGGCATCGACACCGACGACCGCGTCACCGAGGCCGTCCGGAACGCCGCCGACCAGGGGATCTCGGTCGTGGAGGTGCCGCGCGGCGAGCTCGACCGGATGACGGGAGGCGCCCTGCACCAGGGGGTCGCGCTCCAGGTGCCGTCCTACAAGTACGCGGAGCCCGAGGACCTGCTGACCAAGGCGCGGAACTCCGGCATGCCGCCGTTGCTGGTCGCGCTGGACGGGGTGACCGACCCGCGCAACCTCGGTGCGGTGGTGCGTTCGGCGGCCGCCTTCGGTGCTCACGGGGTGCTGCTGCCGCAGCGGCGCAGTGCCGGGATGACGGCCGTCGCGTGGCGGACGAGCGCCGGAGCGGCGGCGCGGATTCCGGTGGCCAAGGCTTCGAACCTGACCCGCTCACTGCGGGACTTCAAGTCCGAGGGGCTCATGGTCGTCGGACTGGACGCGGACTCCGACGTCTCCTCCGACGAGCTCGAACTCGCCACGGATCCGCTGGTCGTCGTCGTGGGCTCGGAGGGACGTGGACTGTCCCAGCTGGTGCGCAAGACCTGCGACCAGGCCGTCTCCATTCCGATGCAGTCGGGCGTGGAGTCGCTCAACGCCTCGGTCGCCGCCGGTGTCGTCCTCTCCGAGGTGGCCCGCCGGCGTCGCGTGCGCTAGTGCCGCATACCACGCGGGTCCATCGGGTCGGTGGCTGTGGCGGACGGACGTGCGGTGACGTCCGATCCGACCGTTGGAGGCGTGGTGGTTGCAGCGGATCATGTGCCCGGGCAGCGTGAGTCCGGGCAGTTCGGCGCGTTCGGTGGCCCACAGCAGGGTGGGCCGGGGATCCGTGGATTCCGGTGCGTCCGGGAACAGGCGGGCGAGCACTCGCGCGCACGGACCGGCGGGCGGGTTCCGGACCGGCCCGAGTCCTCGGGCCGGCCCGTGCGTGTGCACCAGGGTCTCCACGACCCCCATCGCGGCGAAGCCCTCGGGTTCCGAAACCCCGAAGACGTGGTGGGCGCGAACTTGCGGTGACGTCGTGCGCACCATCGCGACCAGCGGCGTGCCACTGGCCTCCAGCACTCGCAACAGGCTGACGGGCCCCGCCTCGTTCGCGTGAACGGCGTTCGCCGGGAGCCGGGCCGTCGGCTCTCCCACACGAAGGGCACCTTGCCGTCCCAGGGCGGTGCTTGGGCCCCAGCTGCACGGCGTAGGCGAAGAGGTCGTCGCTGAGGTGCTCGGTGGTCCCCGCAGTCCCATTCCAGCGAACCGGCCCTGCCGTGTCACACCGCCGGGGGTGCCTCGTGAAGGACCGCCACGGCGAGCCGCACGGCATGGTCGAGTTCGTCCGCGGTGACGGGGCGCAGAGGGGGCCCTCTCGGCTGGTCGGGACATGGCGGGACCGTACCGTGGCCGGGACGGGGCCACCTTCCCCTTTTGACCGGGGGCTGAGCAGTCCGGCGGAGATGCGCGGCCACGGCCGGGCCCGCGCGCCCGTTTCGGCACCTTCTTCGAAGTCGCCGGAAGCTCCGCTTCCGTGGTCCGAACCGACCGGACCCGGCGGCCGGTACCGCCACGATCGCGGAGATCCGAGGACGACCACCACGATGCGGCGGATCGCGGCGCACTGCCGTCGGCCGTCCGCGAGCGGGACCGTCCCGGCTGCTGAGCGTCCCACGATCGGGTCGTCGGTACCGCAGCACCGAGGCCGGGTTCTCCCCGGCCGAGGAGCGGTCACCCCACGAGGCCGGTGAGGACCAGGGAAGCCAGGATCGCGGCGGCGGCGAGCGAGGGGAAGAGGATCATGGCGAAGCGCCGCCAGTCCGTCCCGCCGTAATCGTCGCCGAGGCCGCCTTCGCCGTGGTTCGACGTGTTCTCCTCGGTCGTTCCTCTCCCCGGGAGATCCGCGAACGGATCCGGTTTCGTGATCTCGGATTCGAAGACCATCGCGTCCTCGTTGTTCATGATGACGGCATCCCTGCTGGTCGGAGTGCTTTCTCGAGTGGTTTCCCGCCGGGTGACGAGTCCGGTGCGGTGGAAAGCGATCCGCGTTTTCCACCGCACCGTTCGGCCCGTTCGCGGTACGGGGGCCTGTCGTCACGGTACTCGGCTTCGGATCATTTCTTTCTCCTCAACTGCGGTACTGCCGCCGGAGCGCCTCCCCGGAAGCCACCAATTCCAACTCCCCATGAGGCGCATGGTGGCCGGCACGAGGATCAACCGCACGATCGTCGCGTCGATCAGGATGGCCAGCGCCATTCCGAACCCGAGTTGTTCGATGGGGACCATTCCCGTGAAGGCGAACGCGCCGAACACGGCCACCATGAGAACAGCGGCTCCCGAGATCAGCGGGGCGGTGGACTGCAGTCCCGTCGCCACGGCGGCTCGGTTGTCCCGGGTCTGCACGTGGTTCTCCCGGATTCGGTTGAGCAGGAACACCTCGTAATCGGTGTTGAGGCTGAACAACAGGGCGAGCAGCAGAATCGGTACGAAGTTCTGCAGGTACCCCGTTTCGTTCAGTCCGAGAAGTCGCGTACCGACACCGTGCTGGAACACGGCGACCAGAATTCCGTAGGTGGCCGCCAGGGACAGCAGGTTCATCGCGACTGCCTTCAACGGCAGCAGCACGGAGCGGAAGGTGATCAGTAGCAGCGTGAACACCACGATGAGCATCAGCGCGATGACCCAGGGAAGGCCGTCCTGGATGACTTCGTTGGCGACGAGTCCTTCGGCGGTCTCCCCGCCGACCATCACGTGGAAACCGGGGTACTGGGCCGAGGCGACGGTGCGCTGGGCCGCGTGGACCAGATCGATGGTGCTTTCATCGGAGGCAGGCCCGTTCGGTATCAGTTCGATGACCGTTGTACGCCCGTCGTCCGACAAGAAGTGCCTCAGGGACTGCCGCGCGTCGTCGGGCATTCGTTCGCGGACCGACGGCTGCAGGGCGTTGAGCGGCCGTTCGGGCGAGATCCGGCGCAGGGTGGTTACCAGTGACTGGGTGCGGGAAACCCCGGGCAGCTCGGTCAGCGAGTCGTGAAGAGCGATCAGGTCGGAGCGGGCTCCGGGCTCGGAGAGCCCCGGCGTGCGCACCACCACCTGGACCGGCGACGTGGTGCCGGAGCCGAACTGTTGCTGAATGTGATCGTAGCCCGTCCGGACGGGAGAGCTCTGCGGAACGATCCGCGCGTCGGGGGTGAACATCCGCAATCCGCCCGCGGGTAGCGCGAGGAAGCAGAGCACGACGGCTCCGGTCAGGCCGATCACGACCGGGCGGCGCATGACCGCCAGTGCGAACCGGTGCCATCGCCCGGTTTTTCGCGTGCTGCTGTCGCTGCCGAGCCCGCTTCCCGAGAGGAACGGCAGTCGTCCCTTGTTGATCCGATGCCCGAGCACGTGGAGAAGAGCGGGCAGGACGACGGTGCTCGCCAGAACGGAGAACGCCACGACCGTGATGGCACCCAGAGCGATCGACCAGATGATGTTGAGATCGACGACGAACAACGTCGACATCGTCGCTATCACGGTCAGCCCGGAGAACAGGACCGTGTGGCCGGCGTACCGCAGGGCACGGGTCACCGCGTCGTGCACGCTCCTTCCTCCGCGCAGTTCCTCCTGGAACCTGGATATGACGAAAAGTGAGTAGTCCACGGAGATGCCGAAGCCGAGCATGGTGGCGGCGTTCTCGAGGAAGATCGACAGCTCGGTGTGGTGGGCCAGCGGGGAGAGCGCGCCCAGGGTGAAGACGATCGCCGTGATTCCGACGACCAGCGAGGTAGCGGCGGCCACGACGCTGCGGTAGAGCAGGAGGAGGATCACGGCGATCAGCGGCAGGGTGATGATTTCGGCCCATATCAGACCTTGCCTGCTGAGCTGGTTTACCTCGCCCCAGAACGGGGCGTCGCCGACCAGCGTGATCTCCAGGCCACGCTGGTCGAAGCGCTGGGTGAGGCGGTCGTTCACCGCGGGCATTTCTCGACGCGCGGCGCCGTCGTCCATGGCCAGCCCGAACGAGGTGATAGCGGTCCTGCCGTCCTCGCCCAGAAAGGGGGCGCGGGATCCGGGACTCAGCGTCGCCCACCCGTAGGACCCGCTCACTCGCAGGGCCGGGTCCTGTTCGACCGCGTCGGCGACTTCGCGCACACGTGTTTCGAACCCGGGATCGTCCGCGGTCAGCTTCTGGTCGTGCACCACCAGCGTCACGGAGACCTGCCCGCGTCCCAGCATCTTCGCCTCGGCGAGTTCTTCGGCAGCGCGCTGCGACTGCGACCCGGCGACGGCCCAGCCGCCGCCGCTGAGTACATCGCCGATGGAGAGGGCTCCGAACGAGGCGAGGAGCAGCGCGATCACCCAACCCGCCAGTACGGGACGTCGGTGTTTGCGGGTCAGCCGTGACACCGCGGCGGCCGTCCCGCTCTCGGCGGTCACGCCCTCCTGATGCGAGATCGTGGATTGCTTGTGCACCAGCCAGGCCCCTCGTTCCGTTACCGACTACGCGTCTAAAACAGTCTCGTAGACTGTTACCGACTTTGCGTCGGTCAGTATGCTGGCCTCCATGGATGGCGTCAAGTCGAGAAAAGAGCGATACGCGGCCATGACGAGGGCCGCTGTGCTGGAAGGTGCCCGCGAGCTGTTCGTGGAGCGTGGTTTCGATGCCACCTCGGTC
The DNA here is from genome assembly GCF_014137975.1 of Halosaccharopolyspora lacisalsi. Taxonomy (GTDB): domain Bacteria; phylum Actinomycetota; class Actinomycetes; order Mycobacteriales; family Pseudonocardiaceae; genus Halosaccharopolyspora; species Halosaccharopolyspora lacisalsi. The sequence goes on from NZ_JACGWZ010000006.1 coordinate 75,637, forward strand.
GACGAGATCGCTCGGGCGTCCGAGGTGAGCAAGGGAGCGGTGTACCATCACTTCTCGGACAAGAAGCAGTTGTTCGCGGAGCTGTTCAGCGAGGTGCAGGGCAGCGTGATGCGCACCGTGACCGAGGTCGCGGCAGCTGCCGACACCGATTGGCAGCAGGCTGTTGAAGCTGCCCGCACCTTCCTGCGCAGCTACGCTGCCGACGAGTCCGCTCGCGTGATCCTCCGGCAGGCACCGGCGGTCCTCGGGCAGGAGCGCATCAGGGAGATCGACGAAAAGGTCGCGCTGCCGTTCGTCCGGGGACTGCTGGAACACCTTCGCGATACGGGGCAACTCCAGCCCGTGCCAGTGGTGACCACGGCGAGGATGATTTTCGGTCTCCTCTGCGAAGCGACCACGTTGGTGACGGAGGGGGCGGATCCGAGCTCCGCCTCGGAGGAGGCGGAGACCGTCATGTTGTTCATGCTCGGTGGACTGCTCCGCACCCCGCAGACGTCCGGGCCGCCCGCGCAGGCGTGAAGGGACGCTTCCTCCTCGACGGCGAGCGCCGGAGCGGGAGGAACGGGTGGATGCTCGGGGAGCCGACGGACGTCACCTGTCCGACGACGTCGGCGGCACGGGCGGTGCACCGCCGACGAGCCCGATCAGCGGGGCGTCGACGAACAGCGGGTAGGCACCCGGTGAAACGGGTCGTGTTCCGATCACGAGTGCGTGCCGGAGTCGCGTGTCATCCTTTCCGGATCTGCACACCGTCCGCATCCGACTGTGCGCGGAGAACAACCGACCGGTGCGGGGGTCGTGCAGCAACAACCCCCGGGGCGATTATTCCGCGCGCCTTCCGAAAACTCCCACCAGTCGCTTCACGCCCACGATCGAACTGAGCACCATCCGGCCGGCGGGGCTCCGGATCGTCCGAAGGGCGGGCATGATCCCCAGCTGCCTCATCGCCGACATGCTGTCGAAGAAGAAGTTGTCCCTCACGAACTTTCCCGCGCTCATTTCGATCGAGCTCACACCGGTGATGTGAACACTTTTTTTCGTCGGTGGTATCCCGATGAATGTCCCGCGATGCGTTCCCCGGATGGACCATCGCTCGCTGACTTCGTCACCGCGGGCGAAGCGGTTATCGACGGTGAAGGTGAGATCGGGGAACCCTCCGATCAGCTCTTCGAGGAAGCTGCGAACCTCGTTGTGACCCCGGTAGGTCTCCTCCAGGGCGGCGTTGTACCAGACGATGTTCGGGGCGTAGAGCTCCAGGAGCGCGTCCAGGTCGTGCGCGTTCCAGTGGGTCACGGCTTCGGCGACCACCTCGATGTTTTTCCGCTCGATTTCAGAGTGGTCCTCCTCCGCCTCCTCCCTGGCGCCGGAATTCGTCGTCGCCCGAGCGGGAACAGCCTTTTCTTCCATGTTCGTCTCCGTGGTCTCGTCCGTGTTCCCGACCGCGATTCCGGAGAGTGCGCGCCGCGGCGGAGCCGCCGACGTGCACGTGCCGATGTGGCCGGGACCCGGTTTCAGCGTGCGATGGTCGGGGTCTTCTCGGCGGAAGCTCCGCTGAACAACCTGAGGATGTCGGCCCCAGCCCTGGCGAGCTCGAGTGCGCGTCGCCCGGCGACCCGGGCGCGCGCGGGGCGGCGGCGTACGATGTCGTGCAGGTCGATCACCACTTCGGGGCGTGGCTTCCGTCCGCTGAGGATCTCCGCGGACATGTGGCTGATCAGCGCGCCGAACAACTGTGACGTGTACACCAGCTGGGGGACGTGGTAATCGGGGTTTCCCAGGTTCGGCCGCACGCTCTCGATCATCTCCAGCGGGATCGTGCGGATCGGGATGACGCGTATCAGCAACCTCCAGGGGTCAGATTTCTTCAGATCACTTCCCCTGATCTTCCCCTGCAGGGGAGCGGTTCCCCCCGATCGGTAATCGTAGTACCGAACGTACTGGACGCCGGCCATGTCGTACCCGGAGAGGACGGGTTTCCCGGCGGCCGCCGCGGTCTGATGGAGCATCAATTTCGCGTGCCACCCCCGCATGTCCGTCACGTCGACTCCGTCGATGACGAGTTCTGCGCCGTCGGTCAGGCGCGCGACGTTTTCCGCGTTGATCCCGGACGGCTCCACCAGGACGTCGGCGTGTGGGTTTATCTCCTGCGCACGCTGTGCGGCGACGTCGGCTTTGTTTCGTTGCAGATCGGAGTAGCGGGCATGTTGACGATTGAGGTTGTTCAGCTCGAACTCGCCGTTGTCCGCGAGGCTGAATTTCTGAACACCGATCCGTACGAGTGGCTCGACGGCGGCCCCGCCGGTGGACCCGCATCCCGCGATCAGGACTCGGGAGCGTCCGAGTGCCTCCTGCGTCCGTTCGGTTACTATTCCTTGGTTGCGCCTCGTGAACTCCTGGTAGAAGTCCTCGGCAGTGAGTGTTCCCATGCTGATCCGGTCCTCGTCGACGAGATGGTGAGCGTGCTGTTCCGACGACGCGTGTCGTTGTACCCGGGGTCGGCTCCCTACCGCACCGCGACTCTTTCCACGGTCCCGCGCACCTCGCGAAGCAACTCCCGCAGCGCAGTCGGGGGAGAGGAGCTCGAAAGCACCTCTTCGAGGCAAGCGGCGCGGTGGCTCAACCCGCTCGGGGCGGGGACCCGGGCGTAGAAGGGTTCGACGACGTCGCGGGTCGCGTAGGTCGGGTACAGGATGTTGTCCCGGTTCAGCCGGGGATCAGTCCCCGTTACCGAGGTCACGTTCAGCCCCATCATCAGCAGGTGGCGAAGTGCTACGCTCGCCTCGGCATCGCCGACCAGGGCCCGAATGCGCGGAGTGCAGGACTCCAGGGTGCGCGTCACGGCCAGGATTAGCTCCAGGCTGATTTGCAGCCGCCGCTGCGCGTCGTCCAGCCAGCACGCGTGAACGAACCTCTTGATCTCGTACACCTCGTGCGTGGTGAGCTCCGCCGGAGCGTCCACCGCGCCGAACAGGTCTACCTCGTGCGCTCCCTCCACCGGAAACCTGTGGCGCGATTCGTGGTCGCGGACGGAAACCGGTTGCGGATCGGCGTTTTGCGCCAGCGTGATGTAACCGAGGATTTCGCCGGTTTTTTCGTCCAGCGTCACGAAGTGCAGATCATGGCGGCGAAGGCTGCGCATCGGTTCCGTGAACAGCGCTCGCGTGGTGACGACCTCCGGGCTCGCCCAGCCGATTTCCAGGTACTGTGCCAACCGAAAACCTGTGATTCCCAGCAGGTGGCGATGCGATATGTCGGAGGTCCGCAGGCCGATGGTGGTCAGTCCGTCCCGGCCGGGCACGAAGTACGCCGAAGGGGTGGTGGCCGCTCGCTCGATGAGTCGGCCGTAGCGAAGTGATCGATGCAGTCGGATGATGTCGCGGACGTATCGGGAATTTCTGTTCCTGCCGTTGTCCCCGATCGTCGGACTCGAACGACCGGGGGGTTCCGGACAGAACGATGTCGATCGCGTTGATCGTGGGGAGGCCGTGTGCTCATGTGTCGCGTCCACCGTCGTCGTCGCTCCTTGCCTGGCGTGATGGTCAGAAGTCCTCTTCGTCGGCATAGAGCGCTTCCGTGATCGCAAGCGCGAGGACCTCGGGGGTTCCCTCGTAGATGCGCGCTCCGAGTGAATCGCGCACGAATTTTTCGAGGCCCTGATCGAGCAGGTACCCACGTGCTCCCATCAGGGACATGGCCTCCTCGGCCACGTCGATGGCGACACGATCGGCGAACAACTTCGCGCTGGCCGGTTCGTAGGCCGGGGCGGGAACTTCGTTGTCGGCCACCGACGCGGCGTTGAGGTACAACATCCGCGCAGCATCGATCTTGCTGGTCATCTCCGCCAGCTTGCGCGCGCTGAATTGATGCCGGTAGAGCGGAGCTCCGCCCTGTGTGCGTTGCCCGCACCAGTCCTTGGCCAGTTCGAAAGCTCCACGGGCGACCCCGGTCGAAATGGCGGCCACCGTGGCGCGCGCCATGTTCATCTGCTGGGTGCTGATGATCATGCCGTTGTTCTCGCCGCCCACCATGTTCTCCGCGGGCACCCGGACGTCGCGAAACACCAGTTCGCTGCCCAGGCAGGCCCGATACCCCATCTTGTCGGCCACCGGACCGCGCTCGACCCCGGGAGTTCCCAGCGGGACGAGGAACGCCGTGAGCCCCGTGGCTCCGGGTGCCCCCTCGATATTGGCGTAGACGCAACCGAAGTCGGCCACCTCGGCGTTGGTGATGAAGCGCTTGCGCCCGTTGAGCACGTAATGATCGCTCTCACGCCGCGCGGTGACGACGTCGGTGGCGTGCACCACGTTCTCGGGAATCAGCAGGTCACAACCGGCGAGCTCCTCCGTGACCGCGTTGCAGGCGAGTACCGGATCATCTCCGGAGAACATCGGCAGAAACCGCGACTGTAGTTGGGGGTCTCCGGAAAGGAGCACAGGAGCCTGCCCCAGCATCGTCGCACCGAAGATCAACGCGGTACCCGCGCAGGCCGCGGCGATCTCCTCCAGCGCCACCGCCACACCCAGCACACCGTATCCGGCTCCCCCGTACTCCTTCGGTATGACCAGGCGGAACAATCCGCGGTCGTGTCCGGCACGTACCAGTTTCCAGTCGAACTCGGAGGCGGTGGCGCGATCGTTGTCGACGACGCTCGGACGCACGTGCGCATCGACGAATTCGCGTACCTCCCGGCGGAGCTCCTCCAGGTGCTCGGGAAGTTGCGTGGGGGAGTAGGTCGCGGTTTCACTGCTTTCGGGCATCGTTATCGGATTTCTCCTTCGGTGTGGCTGGTGCTTCGCTCGTGCTGGGAAATTCGCGTCCCGGGGGTCGGCGCTCAGCTTTCGATTTTTCGCGCGGCGATGATTTCGGGGTAGCGGTCAAAGGCGGGTTGCAGGATCGGCACGAATTCCATGACCTTGGAAACGCTTCCCTTGATGCGGACCTTGCCGGTTCCCAGGGCCATCGGCATCAGGAGTTCTCCCTTCCACAAGGAGTGGGCGGTGTCGCAGGACATCTTGATCCGAATGGTGGCGCGAGATGGTGGGGGTCCATCGTGCACTCCGTCGGGAGAAACGAACATCTCCACGTCGGGCTTGGTCTGGACGAGGTGGAGGGACAGGTTCGAATCGGTCATCCTGAACAGGAAGACGTCGTCTTCGAGCAAGATCTCAAAAAGTGTTCTGAAAACTTCTTGCGCCTGCTCCGAGGAAGAGAATACGGGCATGGAGGGCTTCCTTTGGCGACAAGCTGGAAAGTGTCGAAATGATCGGCGCGGGAGGTTGCCGTCGGTTTCCTCTCGTTCTTGTTGTCCCAGTTTGCTAGCGGTTTCCCGTTGGACCCGAGAAAGGATTATGCATGTCAGGATCGGAGTCAGTCAAGTACTGAGAGTCGGCCGGTTACGGGGCCTTTTGGATGTTGTCGACTAGGCCGAACGGCGGTACTCGTCCCGATGAGTGGAGTGCGTGCGGGGGAAAACATGACAAATGGTTCTTACTGGGCGGCGCGTCGCCCCCCGGGGGGCAAGATGCCCGACGCCAGTGCTATCGATCACAATCTTTTCTTCGGATTCGGGGTGGCGGATCAACGGCCGATCGGATAATCGCTATTGCGAGACTTTTCCGTCCCGAATTCCCCTGGGGGCTCGTTCGGGCCCCGCGGCCGGGTCGACGCGTCCTCGAACGGGACGAGTGGGACGAACGGGGTATTCGTCGGGGTCGTCGGGTGGACGAGTCGGCGCGGGCGGCCGGGTGACTCGGAGGGGGAAGCGGCATCGCGCCGGCGTCGACACGCCGCGGACGTCCTCGGCAATGAGCGCGTGCCACGGCGTCGGGCGCTTCCCGGCCGGTGGAGTCGGTGCTTCCGGGGAGTCGAGACCGCGGAGGGGTGAACCCCCGGTGCCTCCGGGGCCGAATCACGGCCGCCTACGGTCCGTTGCCGGCGCGGAACTTCGGTGGATCAGGATCCCGCCGCTCCCCGATGGTTCGGGGAGCGGCTCACGCTCACGGACCTTCCGGCGTCTCGCGCGTGCGGGCCTCGCCGGTCGTGGGAGCTGCCGCGCTCGCCCCCGGACGTTCCCGCGACCACGGGAGCCCGGTGGCATCGAGGAGGCCCGTTGCACCAATCCGACCGGCGGGGGACCGGATCGGTGGTCCGAGGGGTGGGGGGGCTTTTCACAGGGGCGAACGGGCGGTTCGTGCGCCCCGCGGACTCCCTATCCCTGTTGCTGGTTGATGACGGTGTCGATGGTCAGCGCCGAGGCCACGACCATGCTCGCCAGCGGGTCCGTCAGCGGTCGGTGCAGCTGAAGCACGTAGTTGTCGGCGGTGCTGAACATGGCCTTGGCCACTCCGGCGAAGGTCTTGCTGATCGTGCCGATCTGCTGCTCCTGGGCGTCGTTGACGACGAAGTCCCAGGCCCGCAGGTTCTGGGCCAGTAGCGCGCCGACAGGTTGGCCGCCGACCTCGAAGGCGAACCGCGCCTTGCCGAGGACGTTCTCCTGCCGGATCTCCCCGATCGGCATGCCGTCACCGCGCTCGATGTGCACCTTCGACTTCCACATCGTGCCGGGACGCGTCATCCGCAGCACCGGCCTGCCGTAGGCGTCGCGGATCTCCAGCTTGGTGGTCATGAGCGCGTCCAGCTTGCTCAGCACGCGCAGCGCCTTCTGCAGGCCGCTCTGCCCGACCTGGACGACCGAACCCAGTTGACGGCCGTGCTGGTCGTAGACGGCGTACTCGTTGGCCATCTCGATGAGCTTGGCCTTCTGGTTGATCACCAGCACCGGTTCGGTGAACAGCGTGCCCCCGCCGCCGGCCACCGGGCCGCCGGTCTCGCGCTGCACCTGCTGCTGGATCTGGTCGGGGCTGCCGGTGCCTCCGACCGCCAGCTCGGCCTCGTGCGCGTCTCCCCGGGGAGCGTGGGGATGTTGCGGCATGGGCTGCTGCGGTGCGGCCTGCTGGGGCGCGGGCTGTACGTGTGGAGTCCACTGCTGCCCGTCCCACCAGCGAACGTACCGGGGGTCGGCCTGGTCGGGGTACCAGGCAGGCGGTGGCGGATTGTTCATGTCTCCAGCCTAGGTCACCGGGCTTCGCACCGTACGCGAATCACCTGTTTCGGGCCTGAAGTGAATACGGTTCGGATAGGATCACCGAGCCGACAACGAGGGAGGCTCGGGCTTCCCGGACACCGAGGCCTGAGCATCCATGTCGTTCGCGAGTCCACTGTTCCTGTGGTACTTCCTGCCCGCCGTGCTCGTAGTGCTGCTACTGGCACCCCGTTCCGGGCGCAACGCGGTCGTGGCAGTGGCCAGTCTGGTGTTCTACGCCAGCGGCGCGGGCGGAACCACGCTGCTGCTGTTGGCCTGCATCACGGTGAACTTCCTCGTCGGCCGTCACCTCGAACCCGACGAGTGGCGGGTCGGCCGCGACAAACGCGAGGTGCTGCTGAGCTGCGTCGTGGTGTTCGACGTGGCGGTCCTGGGGGTGTGGAAGTACGCAGGATTCGCCACCGAGCAGCTCGCGGTGCTGGCGAGCTGGTTCGGCGGGGACTCTCCCGTGCTGCACATCGCGTTGCCGATCGGGATCTCCTTCTACACCTTCCACCACATCTCCTACGTCGTCGACATCTACCGCGGTGAACGCCCCGCACTGCGCAACCCGGTCTCGTTCGTCACCTACATCGCGATGTTTCCGCAGTTGGTGGCCGGCCCGATCGTGCGCTACCGGGAGATCGCCGACCAACTGCCGCAGCGGCGCTCGCACCGGCTGGACGACATCGCCTCCGGCTTCCCGCGCTTCGCGTGGGGGTTGACGAAGAAAGTCGTCATCGCGGACACGCTCGCTCCGGTGTCCGACGCCGCCTTCGCCACCCCCGCGGGGGAGATGACCTTCGCGATCGCCTGGCTGGGGGCGCTGACCTACACGGTCCAGCTCTACTTCGACTTCTCCGGCTACTCCGACATGGCCATCGGGCTCGGGCGGATGCTGGGGTTCCGGCTGCCGGAGAACTTCGCCCGGCCCTACTCGTCGACGACGGTCACCGAGTTCTGGCGCCGCTGGCACATGTCGCTGTCGCGGTGGTTTCGCGACTACGTCTACATCCCGCTGGGCGGCAATCGGCGAGGAGTGGTGCGCACCTACCGGAACCTGACCCTCGTCTTCGTGCTGACCGGCTTTTGGCACGGTGCCGCGTGGACTTACCTCGTCTGGGGGCTGTACCACGGCCTGCTGCTGGTGATCGAGCGCGCGAGCGGCCTGGCCCGGACACCGGTGAGCGTGGTCGGCCGGATCGGCCGCCGTGCGCTGACGATACTGCTGGTGGTGATCGGCTGGGTCTTCTTCCGGGCCCCCGATCTCGGTACCGCGATGACCGTGCTCGGGCACATGCTGGTGCCGGACCTGTCCGGAGTGGACGAGGTCATGACGGCCGCGCTGACCAATCGACGCACGCTGTTGCTGCTGGTCGCGCTGGCCGCGATGCTGTTGCCCGCCAACTCCGGCACGGGGCCGTTCCTGGAGGCCGCGCGCACGCGCACGGCGACCGCCCTGCGCGTGGGCGTCATGACGGTCGGCCTGGTCTACGCGGGTCTGCTGGTGGCCGCCGGCTCCTTCAGCCCCTTCCTGTACTACCAGTTCTAGGCCGCGGGGTGCATGGTGCGGGCCGCGGGGTGCGTGGTGCGTGGTGGCACCGCGGCGGTGCGGTGGTTCCGTGTCGTTCGGACGAGGGCTTGGTGGGAGCGGCGCTGCCCGCTATCGTCGTCGAAGAGTAAACGAGCCTGCACGGAGGGGACCTGCACGGCTCGTGGTCGCGAGGGCAGTACAGTGACCACTGTGGAGGGACCAGCACGGTCGGCGTCGAGGAGTGACGGCAATGGTGATGGACTGGCCCAGTGATTCGAAGATCACCACCAAGTCCCGCAGGCTCAGCAACGGTCAGATCATCACCGAGTACTTCATGCCGGTCGAGGAAAAGGGACCGTACCTGCTTCAGACGACGGGCGGTCAGAAGTACATGTCCTACGAGTGGGCCTCGTGGGTGTTCCACTGGTACCTCTCGGAAAGCACCGTCTACGTCGAGCACGGGGCCATCGAGGACATCAAGCTGCCCCAGTTCCGCAGCTTCACGCTGAACGTCCCGTGGAACCCGAGCGAGTTCGCCGAGGCCTGCAAGAAGTGGGCCCAGGGGATCGAGGAGGGCTGCCGGCTCCCCGAGTAGCCGCGCTTCTCGTCGGGACGGGCGGAACTTCCCGAGTGATCGCCCCCGGTGCTCCGAGCGGATCCCGGGGCTCAGCGCACGCCGACGAGGACGTGGTCGTCGCCGGACTGCCACACGGTTCCGACTTCGGAGAAGCCCGCCTTGCGCAGGAGTGCGCCGTGGTCGTCGGCGGAGAGCCCGTTCGCGCCCCCGTGGTCGATCGTTCGCCGGGAGCGCTCGTCCACCAGCGGCGCGAGGACGCGATCGGCCAGCACGCCCTCCCACCATTCTCGCCAACCCTCGTTCTCGGTAACGCCGACACGTGCCGCGCGGGAAGCACTCACCCGCCGGGCGAGCTCCCCGACGGCCGGGGTGGCGATGTGGAGGTGGTCGGCGTTGACGAACACCCCGCCCGGCCGGATGCGCTCGGCCAGCCGTGCGTACAGCTCCTCCAGCTGCGCCGGTTCGAGCCAGTGCAGGGCCGTGGTGGACACGGCCGCGTCCACCTGCTCCGGGAGCCCGGCTCGCCGGGGCCAGGTGGAGTCCGCGAGGTCCGCCTCCACGAACCGAATGCGGTCGCCGCAGCGGGCGCGCCCGAGTCCGACCAGGAGCGGGTCCGCGTCCACACCGATGATCTCGGCGTCCGGCAGTCGTCGAGCGAGCCGGTCGGACAGCGAACCGGGACCGCAGCCCAGGTCGACGATGACGGGTGGGTGAGGTCCGCTCGCGGTTCGCGTGTCCCACCACGTCACCGACGACGGCGAACCTCTCCTCCCGGTCGGCCACGTAGCGCTCTTGCTGGGCGTCCCACCGCTGGATCCAGAGCTCGGCATGGTGCTGGTCGACAGGTGTGGCCATCGCACTTCCCCGCTGCGTCACTGTCGTAAAATCCTATGACAGTGATGAACCTAGCGATCGAGGGGTAACTGGTCAAGTGGATTTCGACAGTCACGTCAGCGGAGTGATGCACGCCACGGTCGCCCTGGTCAACACGCTCACGCCGGGCTGGGCGGGTGGACGTGAGTGGCATACTGAGTACCTGCCCGAGGCCACCGAGCGGGCGCTCGCCCACGGTTCCTGGGGAAGCAGGGCGGTGACGCCCGGGGAGGTCGACCAGCTCGCCTCGTACGCCGCGAGTCTGCGAGAGGCCTTCGAGCACGTCGACCGCGGTGATACGGACGCGGCCTGCGAGCGCACCAACGCGCTGCTCACCGACACGGGCGCGGTTCCGATGCTCGCCCGACACGACGGCGAGCCCTGGCACCTGCACTTCCACGCCGCCGATGCGCCCTACGCGCGGGGGTGGGCGGCGGCGATGGCGACCTCGCTGGCGATCGTCCTGGGAAGCGTGCACGCGGACAGGATCGGCTTGTGCTCGGCGTCCTCGTGCGACCGCGTCTACGTGGACACCTCGCGTAACGGCACGCGCCGCTTCTGCTCCACCGCGTGCCAGAACCGCGCGAAAGCGGCTGCGTTCCGCGAGCGCCGTGCGAGCGAGAGCCGGTGACTTCCCGGAGCGGCGAGGAAGTGGAGACGGGTCAGGAGTCCTCGTGCTCGTTGCACCGGCAAGTCGCTTTGCGGGCGCGGCGGCGCTTGAGGGCGCGCGCGAGTGCGAAGAGCGCGGCCCCGGCGCCGACCACGGCCAGGATCTTGCCGGCGTCGGCCACGGGGCGCCAGTAGACCCGCCCCTCGTCCATGACCAGGGCTCCGATCGGTTTGGCGGTGCCGCCGAAACCGCTGCCGTCCGTACTGCCGCCCCCGCCGCCGGAGATCTTGGCGACCGGGATCAGCGACAGGCCCTCGTGCCGGATCGGCTCCCCGAAGACCTGCCGCACGGTGAACGCGTCGTCGAACTCCGCGATGTCGGTCATGCTCGCCTCCTCGTGCGGTATGGGAACGAAACTACGCGACGATTCCGAGCGGGACGAGTGCGCCGATTCCGCCCACGCGGTGATCTCCGGGCGATACCGTGAACACCGTGTCGATCCAGGAGCCCGGCGAGTTACCCGCCGTCCACGAGGCGTGGTTGCCACGGGAGCATCCGCTGCACCGCCCCCGACACGGCGGGCGCCAGGCCACGGCACTGGTGTGTGCGCTGCTGTTCTTCGCTGCACCCGTACTGGCCTGGACCTTCGGAGCGCGTGCTGCGCCGCTGGAGAACCGGCCGCAGGCCGAGTTCCCCAGCATCACGCGGGGGTGGGGATTCTTCACCGGCCTGAGCGCCTGGGCCACCGACCACCTCTCGTTTCGCCAGGGCGCGGTGCACTCGGTCGAGGCGCTCAGCCAAGGGCTGTTCGGGGAGTCCGCCCGGCTGGGGGAGTCCACCTCGGGGTCGCCCGTCGGCGGCGACGGCGGTGACGACAGCGATCGCGATCGTCGGCGTCGTGACCTCCGCATGAGCATGTTCCCCGACGTGATCCACGGCAAGGACGGGTGGATGTACCTGGGGCACGACGCGTCCTACAAGTGCGTGCCCGAGATCGGGATCGATCGGGTGATCGCCGGGCTGCGCCGGTGGCGCGACGTCGTCGAGGCCTCCGGGCGGGAGTTCCGGCTGGTCATCCCCCCGGACAAGTCCACGGTGTACCCCGAGCACATGCCGGATGAGTTCGCCGGTGAGCGATGCATGACCGAGGCTCGCGCCGAGTTCTGGCGACGGGTGCCCGCCGCGACCGGAGCTTTCGACATGCGCGAGCGGCTGCGCACGATCGCCGAAAGCGACGGCGAGCCGATCTACACCAAGCGCGACACCCACTGGAGACACCGGGGTGGAGTCGCGATGACCCGCATGCTCGCGGAGAGCCTGCGCTCGGGTGTCACCGAGGACTGGCAGGTGCGACCGAGCAGGCGCTTTCAGCACAACGCCGACATCCCGGACCTGCTCGGCAGGGAGGAAACCTGGACGGTGCAGGGGCACTCGTTGGCTCCGGACGGCGGTGCCGACAACACCCGGTTCGTGCCCAGCGACTTCCAGCAGCCGCTACACCTGGAGTCCGAACAGCGCCCCGGCATGATCACGCGCCCCACCCGGATGGTCGCCGACTCGTTCGCCCAGTTCGCCAGCCCGTACATGGCGGCGGCCTTCAGCGATCTCACGATCACCCATCCGGACAACGCGGCCGAACGCCCCCGGAAGGTCGCCCGGACTCTCGCCGAGGGCGAGGTGGTGATCTTCGAGCTCTCCGAGCGCTTCGTGGCCGGAGGGCGTTACCCGATGCTCGACCCGAAGGTGGCCGACCGGGTGGGCGAGTACCTCGCCGCCCACCCGGTCCGGTGATCAGTTCGGCCCCGACCGGACCACCCGCAGATCGAAAGCCCGGTATCGGGTGTGGTGACCGGACTGCCAGGCCGCGCGGTGCCTGCTGTTCCAGCTCTCGTGGCGACCGCGCAGGTCGAAGTAGGTGGACAGGGCCGTGTCCAGACCGCGGGAGAGCTCGTCGAGTCCGGATTCGGCCGCTATGGTGACCGTGGCCGCCAGCGCCTGTCGCTCGGCGTCGAACCAGGCCAGCGGATCGGCCACGAGGTCGTTGACCACGTCTTCCGGCGGATGCCGGTGGGACGCGGCGCTCGTCCCGCTCGCCCGCGCCTCCAGATCCCCGATCGCTCGGTCGGCCAGGGTCAACCACCCGTCCATCACGCGGGCGAGCGCGGCCCTGCGCTCCCGCTCCGGATCGTCGGCGAGCAGTTCACGCGCGTAGCAGTACAGCAGTCCGTGCAGCTGGTATCGAGGCTGGGCGATCGAGTCGGTTCCCACGAGCCGAAGGAGGTTGGCGTCCACCAGGGCGTCGAGCACGTCATCGGCGTGCCCGCGTTCCAGCAGCGCACCCAACACCCAACCGGGAACGGGCTGGGACCACAGCAGGCCCAGCAACCGAAAGGCCCTGGCGGTCTCGGCGGTCAGCTGTCGATAGCTGAGCTCGAAGCTCGCCCGCACGTGCAGGTCGCGCAGTCGCAGCTCCTCCAGCCGGCGCGAACGGTCCTCCAACCGTTCGGACAGCACCCGCAGCGACCACGCCCGCCGCCCGGCGAGCTTGGCACCGGCGATCCGGATCGCCAGCGGCAGATACCCGCAGGAGCGCAGGATCGCCGAGGCGTGCTGCGGCTCGGCGGTGACGCGCTGCTCACCGGCGATGTTCGCGAGCAGTGACCGGGCTTCCCGAGACCCCAGGACGTCCAGTTCCCGGTGCCGGGCACCGGCCAGTTCGGTCAGCTGCCAACGACTGGTGATCAGCACCGCTCCGGTGGACGGCAGCAGGGGACCGACCTGACCGGCACCGAGCGCATCGTCGAGCACGACGAGAACGCGCCGATCGGCCAGCAGGGACCTGTACAACCTCGCGCGTTCGGAGACGCTCCCCGGAACGTCCGAAGCACCCAGCGCGCGCAACGCCTCGGCCAGCAGGTCGGCCGGATCGTTCGGCTCCTCGGAAGTCCCCGCCAGCTCGAGGTACAGCTGACCGTCGGGGAAGGAGTCCCGGACGGCGTGTGCCACGTGCACCGCGCACGTCGACTTGCCGACTCCCGGAGAACCGACGACGGTGGCGATCGCCGGCCCGGAGCCCTCCGAGCGGGTCAGTAGCTCGGAGAGCTCGTGCACGAACCTGTCGCGCCCTGTGAAGTCGGAGACGTCCGGCGGGAGCTGGTGGATCGGGAACGCGTCCTGCCGGTGAGCGGTTCGGCCGCTCTCCGCGGTGACGGCCTCCTCGGGCAGGCCACCGGTCAGGATCTCGGTGTGCAGCCGGCGCAACGACGGGCCCGGCTCCACCCCCAGCTCGTCGACCAGCCTTCGCCGCAGGTCGGTGTAGGTGTCCAGGGCTTCGGCCCGTCGGCCGCTGCCGTGCAGCGCGAGCATGAGCTGCTGCCACAGCCCCTCCCGGAAGGGCTGTTCGTGGATCAGCCCGCGCAGCTCCGCGATCGCGGTGCCGTACCGGCCGGTGGTGATCCGAAGGTCGATCCGCTCCTCGGTGGCGCTCAGCCGCGCCTCGTTCAACCTGCTCAGCTCGGCTTCCCACCGGGGACTGGGAGTGAGGTCCTCCAGCGGTGCGCCCTGCCACAGGGCGTTCGCCCGGTTCAGCGCTTCCAACGCCTCCTCGGGGTGATCCCGTTCGCGGAGGTACCGCGCTCGGGCGAGGAGTTCGTCGAAGCCCAAGAGATCCAGTTGCCACGGCCGCACCACGGCGAGGTAACCCGGTGGCCGTGCCTGGATCGCTTCAGCCGAGTCGCGCTCGTCGTGCAGCCGGGAGCGCAGTGCGCTGACGTAGGTACGAAGGTTGGCCACGGCCGACGGCGGAGGGTCGTGCGGCCAGAGCACGTCGACGAGCGTGTCGACGGGCACGGGGCGGTTCGCGTTGAGCAGCAGGGTGGCCAGCAGCATTCGGGGCTTGGCGCCGCCGATGGGGACCGGAGTCTCCGCCGAGTTCAGCACCCGCAGCGCGCCGAGCACGCGAAACCGCACACCGGTCATCCTCGTCTCCCGTCCCGCGGACCGTTCGCAGGCGATTTTGTATCGCTTTTGTACACGCTGTGTACCACCGAACGTGATGATCGTTCATGGCGGACGGCGCAGCGGTTCGCGGGGTGGGTACCTCGGCCGATCCGGACCCTGGGGCGAAAGGTCTGGGGGACGAAAAAAGGGGGCGGGGACCCGATCGGCGGTCAACACCGATCGGGTCCTCCGACATTTACGAGACCGCCTGCGCGCCGCTTCGCGCAGCGGTCGGGGCCACCGAGCGCCGGGGACGTGCCGAGCCGATGCCGCGGCACACCAGGTAGATCACGAACGAGATGACCGTGACGAACGCGCTCACGGGCACTCCGGGAGCCAGCGAGAGCACGATGCCGCCCAGCGCCGCGACCTCGGCGAAGACCACGGACAGGATCGTGGCCGTGACCGGGCTGGCCGTGACCCGCATCGCCGCCGCACCCGGGGTCACCATCAGCGCCATCACCAGCAGCGCCCCGACGACGTGGACCCCCAGTGCGGTCGCCACGCCGACCAGCAGCGAGAACACCGGGGCCAGCACCCGCGCGGGCACGCCGCGCGCGGCGGCGACGTCCGGATCGACGCTGGCGAACAGCAGTGGCCGGTACAGGAAGGCCATGGCCACCAGCACCACGGCCGCGCAGCTGGTCAACAGCGTCACGTCGGCCGAGTCGACTCCGACGATCTGGCCCACCAGCAGGCTGAACTTGTTGGCCGTGCGCTCCGGGTTCATCCACAGCAGCAGTACGCCCACGCCGAGCCCGAACGACAGGATCGCGCCGATGACGGAGTCGCGTTCGTTGTCGCGCTGACCGAGCAGTCCCAGCAGCAGTGCGGCCACCACGGCACCCGCCAGCGCTCCCACCCCGACGCTCGCGCCGATCAGCAGCGCGGCGGCGGCGCCGGTGAACGCGAGTTCGGCGGTCCCGTGCACCGCGAAGGACATCCGACGGGTGACCACCAGCGGCGCGAGCACGCCGGAGACCAGCCCCAGTGCCGCCGCCGCCAGCAGGGCCTGCTGAACGAAGGGGTAACCGAGCAGGTCGGCCGTGGCCTCGACATCGAACATCCTGCCCAGCGCGTCGATCAGCTTGTTCACTTCTGTTCCGTTTCGTGCACGTGGTGGTCCTGCTCGTTGTCGGTGCCGGCGACCACGAGTCGCCCGCCGACGCGGGCGACCTCGACGTCGGTGCCGTAGAGCTCGGACAGGGTCTCGGAGTTCATCACCTCGTCGGGCGTGCCGATCCGGAACCTGCCGTCGACGAGGTAGAGCACCCGGTCCACCAGCGGCAGCACCGGGTTGATCTCGTGGGTGACGAACAGGACCGCCGCCCGCGACTCGCGGGCCTGCCGGGCGATCAGGTCGCTGACCCTGCGCTGGTGCGACAGGTCCAGCGACAGCAGCGGCTCGTCGCAGAGCAGCACGTCCGGTTCGCCGACCAGGGCCTGTGCGACACGCAACCGCTGTTGCTCACCCCCCGACAGCAGGCCCAGCGGGGTTTTCGCGTACGCGCTCGCCTCGACGGCGTGCAGGGTCTCGGCGACCCGTCGCTTGCGCCTGGCGCGTCCGCGCAGCCCCATCCCCCAGTGGTGGCCGTCCAGTCCGAGCCCGACGAGGTCGCTGCCACGCAGGGCCAGGGAGTCTTCGAGCGCCCGCTGTTGCGGGATGTAGCCGATCCTGCTGTTGCCCCGGTGCGCGGCCGTGCCTGCGATCTCGACCGTTCCGGAGGAGAGCTGCTGCAGGCCCAGCAGCACCCGCAGCAGGCTCGTCTTGCCGGATCCGTTCGGCCCGAGGATCGCCAGGAACTCGCCCGGTTCGACGTCGAGGTCCAGGCCGTTCCACAGGGTTCGGGAGTCGTAGGCCAATCCGGCCTCGCGCAACCGCACTGCCGAGTCGTGGAGCGGTGGAGCCTGCTGGTGCGTGAGTGGTTCGGGGTGGGCGGTCATCTACGGGTCCTGTTCGTCAGGCGGGGTTGTCCAGGGCGGTTCGCAGCTTCGAGATCCGCGCTCCCATCCATTCCAGGTAGGTCCGTCCCTCCGGCAGGCTCTCGCCCATCTCGACGACGGGGATCCCGGCGTGCTCGGCCTGCGACTCGATCCGCTTGGTCAGCGGGGAGGAGGTCTGCGGGTTGTGGACCAGGACCGCGGCCCGGCCGGACTTCACCAGGTCCCGGACTCGGGCGGTCGCCGCCGCCGAGGGATCGTTGCCCGACTCCACGGAGTGCACGAAGGACGGGGGAGTGATGTCGTTCAGTCCGGCCTGCTCGAGCAGCAGGTCGGCCACCGGTGCGGTGGCCAGCACCTGAGCGCCGCCGTGCGCGGACTTGATCCGGTCGACCCGTCCCTGCAGTTCCCCCAGGCGGCTGTGGAAGGTCTCCGCGGACCGCTGGAACGTCGCGGTCTCGGCGGGGCGCAGTTCGCCGAGTTTGCCGGTGATCTTTCCGGTCATCTCCTGGACCGCGGACAGGTCGTACCAGACGTGCTCGTTGCCGGAGTGCTCGTGGCCGTGCTCGTGGCCGGAGGATCCGTGCGGTGACTCGACCGCGCGCACGGTCGGGACGCTCCGGCCGTTGCCGGACAGGGTCTGGGGGATGAAGCTGTCGTAACCACCGCCGTTGTAGATCACGAGGTCGGCGTCGAGGATCTTCGCGGCGTCGCGCGGGGTGCTCTTGTAGGAGTGCGGGTCGGCCTCGTCGTTGCTGATGACGGGTTCGACCTCGACGGCGTCACCGCCCACGGCCTTGGCGACGCTGCCCCACATGCTGGTCGAGGTCACGATCTTGAGCTTGTCGCTCCCGGAGCTGTCCGACGAACCTCCCGAAGCGCAGGAGGTCACCGCCAGTGCGGTCGTGATCAGTGTCGCCACCACGGTGGCGGTTCGAGTGCGGCGACGACGTCTGTAGCTGGCGGTCCTCACGGCCCCTCCTCGTCCGCGGACGGTGTGTCACGCGAGAGTACTAACGCAGGAAATGGAAATCGTTGTCATCTGCACTCTACGCTTACACCGAGCGGGAATCCACCCGAAGGAGGGAACTCGGATGTGAGCATGACTACGCCCCCGCGGAAACGGGGGCGCAGGGAGGAGCGGTGGGTGTTCAGTGCACGAGGCGGTACCCGGTCTCGGGGTGGAAGAGGTGGACCTCCTCGGTGCTGCGCAACGTGACGGCGATCTCGTCTCCCAGTCTTGGCGGGGTGCGTCCGTCCACGCGGACGACGAACCGCTCCGGGGAACTGTCCGTGGAGCCGTGGACGAGGGCGTCGGCGCCGAGCTCCTCGACGAGTTCGACGGTCATGGACAAGGTGGCGTCGGCGGCCTCCTCCGTCGAGGTCAGGCGCAGCGACTCCGGGCGGATTCCCAGGGTGACCTCGCTGATGCCCTCGGCGGCCGCCGCCGACAGCGCGGTGCGCGGCAGGGCCAGGGTGTGGCCGTCGAGCACCGCTCCGTCACTGCCCAGCGGCACGGTCCGCAGGTTCATCGCCGGCGATCCGATGAATCCGGCCACGAAGGCGTTCGCGGGCCTTTCGTAAAGTTCGCGAGGGGTGTCGACCTGCTGTAGGAGGCCATCGGCGAGCACGGCGACCCGGTGACCCATCGTCATGGCCTCCACCTGATCGTGGGTCACGTACACCGTGGTCGTACCCAGCCGCTGCTGGAGTGCGGCGATGTTGGCGCGGGTCTCCACCCGCAACTTCGCGTCCAGGTTGGACAGCGGTTCGTCCATGAGGAACACGCTCGGCTCGCGCACGATGGCCCGCCCCATCGCCACCCGCTGCCGCTGTCCGCCGGACAGGGCCTTGGGCTTGCGGTCGAGGTGGCCCTCCAGGTCGAGCATTCGTGCCGCGTCGGTGACCTTCTCCTTGATCACGGTCTTCGGGGTCTTGCGCAGCTTTAGCGCGAACCCCATGTTCTCCGCGACCGTCATGTGCGGGTAGAGCGCGTAGGACTGGAACACCATCGCGATGTCGCGGGACTTCGGCGGTGTGTTGGTCACATCGGTACCGCCGATGCTCACGCCTCCCTCGTCGATGTCCTCCAGGCCCGCCAACATCCGCAGCGCCGTCGACTTGCCCGAGCCGGACGGGCCCACCAGAACGAGGAACTCGCCGTCGGCGATGTCGAGGCCGAGTCCGTTGACGGCCCGCACGGGTGGGCTGCCGGGGAATACCCGGGAAGCGTTGGCGTAGGCGACCTCGGCCATGTGTGACGCACCTTTCATCGGGTACCGGTAGTGGCCAAGCTAGCGAGAAAGATGAGTTAAGTCACGCTCTGAAGAGTGATAAGTTCACCCGTGGAGGTACTACTGAGCGTGTTGCCGGGGCATTCGGAGCCAGGTGGATGCGGTAACGTACCTGATAACCGAGTCATCCATCCTTCACCTGGGCGTACTGAACCGTTACGGTTCCTGCATGGTGCGGTCCATGAATGCCCGGCGACCGGCAACGCTCGCCTCCCTGGCGGCGGAGTTGGGGGTCTCCCGAACCACGGTCTCCAACGCCTACAACCGGCCCGATCAGCTCTCGCCGGAGTTGCGCAAGCGTGTCCTGGACACCGCGCGCAGACTCGGTTATCCGGGGCCGGACCCGGTGGCGCGGTCGCTGCGAACGCGTAAGGCCGGTGCCGTGGGGCTGCTGCTGACCGAGAACCTCTCTTACGCCTTCCGCGACCCCGGTGCGGTGGTCTTTCTGGAAGGGCTGGCGTTGGCCTGCGAGGACGCCGGACACGGGCTGCTGCTCGTGCCGGCCAGTCCCGAGCGGGAGGACGTGGCGGCCGTGCACCGCGCCGGCGTGGACGGTTTCGTCGTCTACTCCGTGCCCGACGACGATCCGCACCTGGCGGCGGTGATGGAACGTCCGGTTCCGGTGGTGATCTGTGATCAGCCCAACCTGGAATCCATCGACCGCGTCGGCATCGACGACTCCCACGCGATCAAGACGATGGCCGAGCACCTGATCAACCTCGGGCACCGCAGGATCGGCGTGTCGTGCATGCGGCTGGCGCGGGGGCGCAACGACGGGATCGCCTCTGTGCAGCGGCAGGCCAACGCGAGCTTCCACGTGCAGAAGGCCCGGCTGACCGCGTTGGCGGAGGCGTTCAGCGAGGTCGGGGTCGACTGGGAGCAGGTACCGGTGGTCGAGCGCTTCGACCACACCACCGCGTCGGGGGCCTCGGCGGTCAACCAGCTGCTGGAGATGGACCCCGAGATCACGGCCGTCGTGTGCACCTCGGACATCCTCGCGCTCGGTGCCCTCGACGAGGTCCGCGAACGCGGTCGGCGAGTGCCGGAGGATCTGACCATCACCGGTTTCGACGGGATAGTCGAGGCCGAGCGGGCCGGACTGACCACGGTTCGTCAGCCCATCCTGGAGAAGGGGCGGGCCGCGGGACGCCTGCTGCTGGACACCAGCGAGCCGGGGCGTCCCCGCGAGGTGCGGCTGGAGACGCAGCTGGTCACCGGTACCACGGCGGCGTCACCCCGATCCGTCGAGGAACGCTGGTTCGGCTTCTGACGACGGCGCTCGGACGCGTCCCCCGCACGTGGGCGGGTTCGGCGGTTTCGCGCGAAACCGGGTAGGCACCCAGCGGGACGAGGTGGTTGTCGGCTCGGGTCGGCCCGTGGGGCCGGAGACCGCGATTCCGGTGGTTCCCGGTCGCGGTCACCCCGCTGCTTCAGTAGTTCTGCCACTGGCTGCGTGAGTAGTCCAGGATCGTGGGGTGCATCAGGGTCGAGGCCTCGATGCCGCGCATGCGGTCGCGGTCCGGGGGGAAGTTGGTCGCCGCGCGCAGCGTGGCCCGATTCAACGACTGCAGTGGTGGGGCGTCCGCGGGCAGCCGCAACTTCGGCGGTGTGCCGTCTGCGTGGGCGAGCTGGAATCCCCACTTGCCGAAGGTCGGCACCGACACCGCGTAGGGCACCGTGGACAGTCCGGCCTTGCGCATGGTCTTCTCGATGCACCAGAACGCCTCGGGGGCGAAGTACGGGGAGCCCGACTGCACGTTGATGCGTCCGCCCGGAGCCAGTGCGTGCCGCGCCAGCGCGTAGAACTCCGCCGAGTACAGCTTCGACGTCGCCGTCGAGTCCGGATCGGGCATGTCGACGAGCACGACGTCGTAGCGCTGTTTGTTCTGCCGCAGCCAGGTGAAGGCGTCCCCGGCGATCGCGTCGACGCGCGGATCCTCGAAGGCGTGGTCGTTCAACGAGGTCAGCCGTGGGTTGGTGCGGGCCAGTTCGAGCATCGCCGGGTCCATCTCGACGAGCGTGGCCTGCTCGACGTCCGGATAGCGCAGTACCTCCCGCAGGGCGAGGCCGTCGCCGCCGCCGAGGATCAGCACGCGGGAGTGGTCGCCGACCATCGCCGGGTGCACCAGCGACTCGTGGTAGCGGTACTCGTCCACGGAACTGAACTGCAGATCCCCGTTGAGGAACAGCCGCGTGTCCTCGGTACCGCTCAGCAGTGACCGCGAGTGCGTCATCACGATTTCCTGGTACTGGGTGCGCTGCGCGTAGACGATGGGATCCGCGTAGAGGGCCTGCCGCGCGGTCGTCTCGAACTCGTCGGCGAGCGCGTAGGCGCTGCCCAGCACACCCCCGACCATCAGCGCGGCCACCACCAGCAGCGCGAGGACCTTCCGGGACAGTGCCCTGCGGTAGACCGTCAGCACCAGGCCGAGCCCGGCCGCGGCATTGATCATGCCGACCAGCAACGCGCCCTGGATCTGTCCGAACAGCGGGAGCAGCAGGAAGGGGAACGCCAGGCCGCCGACGAGCCCACCGACGTAGTCGGCGGCGAACAGGTCGGCCACCGCCGAACCGGCGGCCTGCTGCCTGATCCGCTGCAACAGCACCATGAGCAGCGGAATCTCGGCGCCGATGAGCACGCCCAGCACCAGTGCCGTGGCGATCAGCGCCGGCATGTACAGACTCAGCCAGGCGAACGCGGCGTAGAGTCCCAGCACGCTGAGACCGCCGATCAGCGCCAGCAGGATCTCCACGGCGGCGAACGCGGCGGCGGCCCACCGTTGCAGGGGCTTGGCCACCAGCGCCCCGACGCCCATCGCGAAGACCATCAGCGACAGCACGATCGAGGCCTGGCCGACGGTGTCCCCGATCAGGTAACTGCCGAGCGCGACCAGCGCCAACTCGTAGACCAGGCCGCACGCGGCGCAGATGAACACCGCGACCAACACCGCTGTCCGCGACACGCGCCCGCGCGGCCCCGCGTGAGCGGTTCCGTCCTCGGTTCCGGTGTCGTCATCGTGGTCGGTGTCGTGGTCGGTGCTGGCTTCAGTGCCGGTGGACATGGTCTCGAGTTTTCATGGCCGGGTCGAGGGTCCGGGAACGGGGGCTGGTCACCAGATGGCGGCGGCGATGATCACGGCGATCACCACGTGGGCGCCCGCCGAGACCCAGGTACCGGGGTGCAGGCGCTCGGTGGCGAGCTCGTCACCGAGCTTTCCGGGGGTCAGCGCGTCGATGATCAGGAAGGCCAGGCTCATCAGGATCAGCCCGAGCAGACCGTAGGCCAGCGATGCCAGCAGCCCGGCGACGAGGTCGTTGGGGCTGGCCGCGATCGCCGTGGTCAGCACGACGCCCACGCCGATCAGTCCCGAGACCAGCAGGAGGGCGGCGTTCGGATTGCGGTGCACCCAGATCAGGTCACTGAGCTTACCCGGAGTGGCCAGGTCCACGAGGACGTAGCCCAGAGCCATCATCGCTACACCGAGCACGCCGTAGGCGACCGCAGCCGCCAGGCCGGGGAGAATTTGCTGGAGCAAGGTGATGCCTTTCCTGACTGGTCAGTGTGGGGGTCGGTTCGGTGGCGGGCCCGGAGGTGGCCCGGGTGGTGGGCCCTGGGGTGGCCACTGTGGTGGCGGCGGCCCCGGTGGTGGTCCGCCCTGGGGATACCCGCCCGGTGGGGGAGGTCCGGGTGGTGGCCCTTGGTGACGTGGCGGTGGCCCGCCTTGCGGTGGCGCTCCTTGATGGGGCGGTGGAGGCCCGCCCGGAGGCGGTGGGTCCGGTTCCTGCTCGGCCCGCTGCTTCTGCCGCGACATCCCGACGAACCCGAACACCAGGGCGGCCGCGGTGGCCGTTCCCAGGAACCCGAGCGATACCCAGATCCAGACGGCTCCCGAGCTGCCCTCGGCCGGTGGCAGCGGCTGGTCCGGGCCGGTGCTCGGCGTGTCGGATTCCGGCGGCCTGTCCTTCAGCACGCCGGATTCGGTCATCAGCAGCGGCAGCGCCTTCGCGGCGTGGCCCGTCGTGGCCACCGGCGCCCCGATGAACGTCTCGGCGTCGATGCCGAGATCGGCGAAGTCGTAGCTCTCCGGAAGCCGGGACTCCGTGAAGTCGTTCGAGCCCACCACTTCGAGGTCGACGCCGCTCCACTCCGAGGCCGACGCAGAGGTGTAGGCGACGGTGGCCCGGACCTCGACCCACCGCCGGCAGGTGTTGGCGGGGGTGTTCGGACCGCGGCTGGATCCCCGGTCGAAGCTGGAGGGCGGGTCGGGCTCGTACGAGCTCCGTGAGTCCTCGCTGCCGTCGATGAGCTTCCAGCCGAAGCAGATCCCGTAGCGCTGTTCCGCGCTCGACAGCTCCTGGGACAACTTCCGCGAGTCCTCCGGGCTGAAGCGCGGGATCGGCTGTCCGGAGTAGTACTCGGACTTGGTGTACGTGTCGCTCTCGTCGCCCTGGAAGCTGGCCGTCTCGTCGGAGTCACTGCCGAACAGCGCGTTGAGCAGGATGGGAGTGCCGATGAGGAAGGCGAACACCACGGCGCATCCGATGCCCGCGCTGTTGCCCGACTGGGCCGCGTGCTGACCGGACGTCGAACCGGGTCGTTCGGGATGCTGTTGGATGCTGCCGTTCATTTACCCGATCCCGGGCCTCGACCTCGGAAACTCTGGCCGTAGGGGCTGCCCCAGCCCCAGAAGCCACCGACGTGGCTGTGGTAGTGCCGATAGGCCTTGTCGATCTCCATCACGTGGATCACCGATCCCCTCTTGCGGGGTTGGACGATCACGGCGTCCTCGTCGTAGCGCAGGTAGATCCCGGCGCCGTCGGTGTTCTGCGAGATCGGTTTCCACGCGGAGGTGATCTCCCTGGACACCCGACTGGGGGCCTTGCCGCTGGTGTACGCCTTGTTGTCGTCGTCGCCGCGGTGGTCCAGCTGCGTGGCCCGGGTGTAGTGGTTGGCCACGTAGCCGCGCACCCCGGTGCCGCTGGAGAAGATCGTCACCAGCGCGATGATCAGCGCCACCACGGCCGTCATGCCCGCGATGACGAACCAGAACTTGGGTTTCATGGCAGGAGCTCGGTTCCTTCCCCGTCAGTCCGCTGTCGGGTAGATGCGCACGTCGTAACGGGTGAGCTCCTCGCCCCGACTGGCCTCCCAGCCGGCTTCGCCGTAAGCCTCGAAGCTCAACAGCGATCCGCCCGGGCCCTCGTAGTCGTGGTACTGCATCGTGCCGTGCTCGTCGAGACCGGTGGTGGCCTCGCTGCGGAACGACGCCGTTCCGGACTCCTCCGAGCGGTAGGTCCGGTGCTCCACCTCGATCTTCGACGCTCCGGGACGCAGCTCGTCGGCATCGTCCAGCGGTTTCCACAGGGACAGCGACAGGTCCGGGTCCTCCTCGACCCCGAGCCAGACCTGCGTTCCCTTGGAATCGTCGAGCAGGTGTTCGGACCAGGTCCAGCCGCCCTCGGACAGCCGCAGGCTGCCGCGCACGGTGTAGGCGTCACCGCGTATCTCGACGATGTCCCCGGCCTTGAGCTCGCGCGGGTCGCCGCGGAGCGAGTCCTGGTCGCCGGTGTGGAACGGGTCGGTCGGTCCGCTGCGCTCAGTGGTGGTGCTCCGGGTCGACCGGCTCCACAACACGTACCCGATCACCACGAGGATGACCAGGACGACGACAAGGATGGCTAGCCACGTGTACACGCCCCCACCTTTCACATGATTCGACGAACTCCGACGAAGGGTAGTAGGCGCGGTCGGGCGTCGTACGGGGAACGGGTCAATTCGGGGGAGGTTTACCGAACCGTGTCACGGGGCGGGTGATTTCGCCGGAACCATCCGCCCCGTGACGAGGTCAGAGAGACAGCAACTGCGCGCAGCGGATGAGCCCGAGGTGGGAGTACGCCTGCGGGTGGTTGCCCAGGGAACGTTCCGCGATCGGGTCGTACTCCTCGGGGAGCAGGCCCGTCGGCCCGGCGTTGTCCACGATCTGCTGGAACAGCTCCTCGGCCTCGGTGCGCCGCCCCGTCAGCAGGTAGGCCTCGATCAGCCAGGTGGCGCACAGGTGAAAGCCGCCCTCGTTGCCGGGCAGCCCGTCCTCCCTGCGGTAGCGGTACACCGTCGAACCGCTGCGCAGCTCGGACTCGATCGCCGTCACGGTGGCGTGGAAGCGCTCGTCGCTCGGGTCGATCAGCCCGGACAGCCCCACGTACAGCGAGGCCGCGTCCAGATCGGACCCCTCGTAGGCGGTGGTGAACGCCTGGACGTCGGGGTGCCAGCCGTTCTTGAGCACGTCGTGGGCGATCTGGTCCCGCAGCTGCGTCCAGCCGGGTTCGGCGGGCAGGCCGTAGGTGTCGGCCATCTTCAGCGCGCGGTCCAGCGTCACCCAGCACATCACCTTGGAGTACACGTGGTGCCGCGGCACGTCACGCTCTTCCCAGATGCCGTGGTCGGGCTCGAACCAGCGCCGCGAGACGGCTTCGGCCATGCCCCTGACCAGTTCCCAGTCCGCGTCGCGGACCGTGCCGGTGGCCGCGGCCAGGTGGGCCGCCAGCTCCACCACGGGGCCGAACACGTCGAGCTGCACCTGCTGGTCGGCGAGGTTGCCGACACGGACCGGTCGCGACCCGGCGTAACCGGGAAGACTGTCGAGCACGGCCTCCGGTCCCAGGCTCGTGCCACCCAGCGAGTACAGCGGGTGCAGCCGCTCCGGCCCCGGAAGGGACTCCATCACCCCGTGCAGCCAGTCGAGGAAGCCCTCCGCCTCGACGGTGGAGCCCAGTGACACCAGCGCCTGCATGCTCATGGCTCCGTCGCGCAGCCAGCAGTAGCGGTAGTCCCAGTTGCGCACGCCACCGATCTCCTCCGGCAGCGACGTCGTCCCCGCGGCCATGATGCCGCCGGTGTCGGAGTTCCACAGCCCGCGCAGCGTCAGCGCCGACCGCGCGACCAGGTCGGATTCGCGGGGCGGGAGCGTGAGCGAGTTCAGCCAGTCCGACCAGTAGGAGTCGGCGACCGCGCGCCGCTGAGACTCGGTGCGCTCGGAATCGGCGAGGTCCTCGCTGCCGCACCGCATCTCCAGCACGACCGGGCCGGTCTCGCTCATGTCGAGCGTGGTGCGGGCGGACTCGTGCATCCCGTCGGAGGTGATCTCCCACTGCACGCCCGGCGAGTACAGCACCATCGGTTCCGAGGTGCCCAGCACGCGCAGCCCTCCCGCTTCGGGTGCCAGCCGCACGGGGACCTGCCCGAACTCCGGGCGCGGCACGAACTCGACGAACGCCCGGGTGTTGCCGCTGATCGTGCGGATCAGGTTGGTGTTGTGACTCTCGGTGTCGTGCTCCAGGTAGTCGGTGACCAGCAGCCGCGACCACCGGGTCTCCACGGTCATGGTGCCGGGGACGTAGCGCTGGCCCAGCGGCAGCGTGCTGCGGGGACTGCCGTTGCCCGCCTCGGGCTGAATGTCCGGCCCGACGGAGAAGTGCCCGGCGCTGGGGCCTCCGAGCAGGTCGGCGAACACCGCCGAGGAGTCCGGCCCCGGGTGACACATCCAGGTCACCCGTGCGTCCGGGGTGAGCATCCCGACCGTGCGCTCGTTGGCGAGCATGGAGATCCGCTCGATCGCCGGAGCCTGCTCCCCGTAGAGCCAGGTGCGGCGCTCCTCCATGAGCACCGCCAGCGCGGTGGCCACGTCGGTGGTGTCGGTGACCCGGTGCGTGGCCAGGCTCTCGCCCTCGCCGATCTTGATGCCGATGTCGGGACCGTGCAGCCGGGCGAAGGCCTTCTCGTCGGTGACGTCGTCGCCGAGGAACAGCGTGGCGGTCGCGCCGACCTGGTGGCGCAGCGCCTCCAGCGCGTTGCCCTTGTCGGTGGCCACCACGGCCAGCTCCACGACGGCCTTGCCGTCGGTGACGTGCACGCCTTCCCAGGTCGCCGGTCCGGAGCGGACCGAGTCGAGCACCTGCTCGCCGACCTCGGGGTCGGCCCCCCGGACGTGCACGGCCACGCTGGCCGGTTTGGCCTCCAGCTTCACGCCGCGCTTGCCGCGGGTGAGGTCCTGCAACGTGCGCTGCAGGCTGGTCCGCAGCTGGGTGGCCTCCGGGTCGAGTTCGTGGACGAAGCCGACGTCGAACTCCGAACCGTGACTGCCGACGAGGTGGACCTCGGCGGGTAACCGGGACAGGGTCGCCAGGTCGCGCAGCGCCCTACCGGAGATCACGGCGGTGGTCGTGGTGGGCAGGGACGCCAGCGAACGCAGTGCGTGTACCGATTCTGGCAGCGGTTTGGCCTGACTCGGGTCGGCCACGATGGGCGAGAGCGTTCCATCGTAGTCGCTGGCGACCAGCAGACGAGGCACGCGCGCGAGCTGCACGAGCATGCGTCGAAGCTCGGCGGGGAGGGCTTCGGCGGTCAACGCCATACTCCTGTGGAGATCGTCGGGGTGATATCGGCTATCGACCGGTCGTGTCGAGTCGGACCCGCCTTCCGGCGGTGGCCGCGGACACTGACCGCTGGTGGACAGTATGTCGGTACGGGGACAGGTCCGCCTTCCACACTAGTCCGCGAAGGGAGCACCCAGCGCTTCGAGGAACGATCGCGCCCATCGGTCCACATCGTGAGTGAGCACTTGCCTACGCAATGCACGCATCCTACGGCGGCCTTCGGCCTCCTCCACGTCGAGGGCCGCGAGCAGGGAGTCCTTGACCCCGTCCAGGTTGTGCGGGTTCACCAGGAACGCGCTCGTGAGCTCGGCGGCGGACCCGGCGAACTCGCTGAGCACCAGGGCGCCGCCCAGGTCGTTTCGGCAGGCCACGTACTCCTTGCACACCAGGTTCATCCCGTCGCGCACCGGCGTGACCACCATGACGTCGGCCGCGCAGTAGAAGGCGGCCAGCTCCTTCTTGTCCACCGAGGTGTGCAGGTAGTGCACGGCGGGATGACCGACCCGGCCGAACTCGCCGTTGATCCGGCCGACCTCGCGCTCGATGTGCTCGCGCATCTGCTTGTAGTGCTCCACGCGCTCCCGGCTGGGCGTGGCGACCTGGATCATGGCGACCTCCTCGACCGAGATGCGTTCCTCGGCGAGCAGTTCGTGCAGGGCGTTGATCCGGACGTCGATGCCCTTGGTGTAGTCCAACCGGTCGACACCGAGCACGATCCGCCGCGGGTTGCCGAGCTCGACGCGGATCTCCTTGGCCCGCTGCTGGACCTCCTTGGTGCGAGCGAGCTGGTCGAGTTCGGACGAGGCGATCGAGATCGGGAACGCGCCCACGCGCACCGTGCGGTCACCGACCTGCACCACGCCGGGACGCGAGCGCACACCGACCTGACCGCGACTCGGTTCGAACCCGCCCAACCTGCGAGCCAGCCACAGGAAGTTCTGCGCACCCCCGGGCCGGTGGAAGCCGACCAGGTCGGCCCCGAGCAGCCCGCGCACGATCTCGGTGCGCCACGGCAGCTGCATGAACAGCTCGACCGGCGGGAAGGGGATGTGCAGGAAGAACCCGATGCGCAGGTCCGGGCGCAGTTCCCGCAGCATCGCGGGGACGAGCTGGAGCTGGTAGTCCTGGATCCACACGGTCGCGCCCTCGGCGCTGACCTCGGCGGCGGCCTCGGCGAAACGCTGGTTCACCCGCTGGTAGGCGTCCCACCAGGAGCGGTCGAACACCGGCGGTGCGACCACGTCGTGGTACAGCGGCCACAGGGTCGCGTTCGAGAACCCCTCGTAGTACTGGCGCAGCTCCGAGCCCGACATCGGGACCGGGTGCAGGTGCAGGTCACCGTCGTCGAAGGGGTCCACGTCGATGTCGGCGACGCCGGGCCAGCCGACCCAAGCTCCCCGCCGGGCACGCAGGAACGGTTCGAGTGCGGTGACCAGCCCGCCGGGGCTGTGCTTCCAACGTTCGGTTCCGTCGTCGAGGCGCTCCAGGTCCACCGGCAGCCGGTTGGCGACGACGACGAAGTCCGCACCTGTACTCACCGGTGCATGCCTCCTCAAGTTGACCTTGCCCATCTGCTTACCCGCTGGCGAGACTAGCCAATCGTGCAATTCGGCGCGTGGTTCGTGTGGTGCAACACAGCACGTGATCCGGGACGCAGGTCGTGGATCTTCTGGAGGTGAGGAAGCGGGGGGACGAGCTGTTCGTCCGCACCGGTCGCCCGGCGAGCGGCGAAGCCGCCCACCGCACGTGCGTGGTCGGACCCGGTAGACCCCGCGGGGCTCTCGGAGTCAGTCGAGCCGGCGGCGGGTGGGGCGCAGTGGTCCGGACATGCGTGGTCCGGACATGCGGCGTCCCAGCCGGCCGAGTCGCTCGCGCAACGGGTGGGTCAGGTACTCGCCGAGCACCACGCCCGCACCCAGCGCCAGTCCCGTCGCCGCCGCCAGCATGAGGGTGGGAATTCCGGCCGGGTCGTTCTGCACCGAAAGCTGGTACAACCCCCGGTAGGTGGCCAGGCCGGGGAGCAGCGGCGCGACACCGGAGACCGCGACGACCAGGGTGGGAATCCGCAGCCGACGCGCGATGATGCCACCGAGGAAGCCGACGACCGTGGTGGCCACCGCCGAGGCCAGGATGGTGTTGACCTGGGCCAACGTCATCACGGCGTGCACAGTGGCCGCGACGGCTCCGCCGCCGCCGGCCACGAGCCACGGCTTCGGCGGGGAGTAGCTGGCCAGCGCGAAGCACACGGAGGTGGAGGCACCCGCGGCCATCTGGACGGGTAGTTGCAGCACGGGCGGGCCTATCTGCGCGCCGCCCATGGCCTGGACGGCGTCGAGTCCGCCCCCGATGGCGTCCGTGCCGAGCAGGCGCAGCGCCGAGTACAGGGCGAGCACGACGCCCGCGATGAGTCCGGCGGAGGTCAGGGCGAGCTCGGCTATGCGTCCGGCTGCCGTGACGTTGTAGCCGGTGATGGCGTCCTGCATCGAGCCGACCACCGTCATTCCCGACAGCAGCACGATGATGCTGGCCGCCACCGCGAGGGCGGCGCTGGGCAGCAGATCGGTGACGTAGCAGACCAGGGCGACGCTGGTGGCGATCGCACCGCCGACCGTCTGCTGGAAGAAGGCGGGCAGCGAACGCTGGTTCAGGATCCGCCCCACCCGGTCGACCAGGGCGGTGACCCCGGCGGCGACCAGCGGCAACATCGGAGTGCCACCACCGCCGAGCAACACCGACAGGGACGCCGCCATGCCGGCCCAGGCCAACGTGGCCACCCAGCGCGGGAAGGGGTGCGGCGCGTTGGTGATCCGGTCGAGCTCGGCGTAGGCTTCCGAGGCGACGATCTCGCCCGCGGTGATCCGGCGGACCAGGTCCTCGACCTCGGCCAGCCGGGTGTAGTCCAGGGAGCGGGTGCGGACCACCCGCAGGGAGGTGATCGGCGCCGCCTCGGTGCCGCGGTAGCAGGAGACGGTGATGGACGTGTAGATCACGTCCACCTCGCAGTGGGGGAGCCCGTACGCGCCGGTGACGCCCGTGATCGTCGCGCTCACGTCGGAGGCGCCCGCGCCGCTGGACATCTGGACCTCACCGATGCGCAGCCCCAGGTCCATCACCAGATGGACCGTGGACTCGTCGGGTAGTGCGGGCCCGTAGACGACGTTGCGAGTTCCCGGCGTCTCGGGAGTCTCGCGCCGCCGCAGCACACCACGGGCGCGCTGCGTGATTCCCACTGCTGTCCCACTTCCTCGCCGAGAGGACTTCTCGGCGGTGTCCGTCACCTGATCTTCCCCTCTGGCATCGGTATTCGCGTGATGACCGTTGCACCGATGCTCGGTGTCGTCCATCACGGCCTGCTCCACGGTGGGTGGGGGATGGGCTCCCAACCGATGAAAATGAAAGTCACCCCAGGTAAGAAGGCTACAGGTGGTCGCGCCCGCGCGGCGGCCATCCGTGGCGGTGCTCACTGTTACCGGCCACCTTCACCGCGTCGCCGGCCGACCGCTTAGGATGTCCCCACGCGCTCCGTACGGCGCGCGTGCCGCTGTAGCTCAGTTGGTAGAGCGCCCGCCTTGTAAGCGGAAGGTCAGGGGTTCGATTCCCCTCAGCGGCTCCATCGATTACCAGCGAAAACTGCCCCTGTCGGCATCGGCGGGGGCAGTTTTCGTATCGGGCGGTCTCAGCGGCCTGCTCAGTACACCCGGATCCGTCTTCACCGGGGACCCCGCTGCGGACCCGTTCGCCCGTGCTGATCGACCTCGACGGTTTCGCGATCGGGGCCGTGCGCGTGGGGGCCATTGAGCGTTCTGCGGTCCACTCGTGGTGGTTCGGTGTGTCGAATGTTTGGGCATCGAGGGCGTTCTCGTGGCGACGTGCCATGACGAGCACGGTTCCGATGCCGGTCCCGACGAGCAGGATGAGGACGGCGAAGATAGCCAGAGCCGGGTCGAGCAGTTCGGGGCGGAAGGAGGAGATCGCGGCGAACACGACGGCGATCACGAGCAGAAGCGTCCCAGCTCTCTTGGTCGGTATCGTGGGGCGGTACACCTCGCGGCGCAGCGACTCCAGACCGGGGCGCAAGCGCAGCATCCCGGCGGCGAGATTGTTGACCCGGGCGCCGTGGTGCACCGAGTGGGCCATCCCGTTGTAGGCCAGCGCCCACAGCTGCCGGTTAGCTTCGATGGTGGTCACGTAAGTACGGCCCCTGCGCCCCCCGCTGTCTCGAAGGCGCAACATCCAGCCGAGCACACCACCGCGGAGCGTGATGTCGGTCAGCGCGTAGGTCTCCACCCAGCGCCGATTCACCCGCAACCAGTCCGAACCGGCCACCAGTCGGGTCGTCCGGTCCCGGACGACGGTGATGACGAAGATCAAACCCATGAGGGTCCAGTGCACCGGATCCTCCAGCCAGGTCCAGTTCCCCTCGGAGGATCGCAGCGAAACGACGTAGATCGCCGTCAGGATGCCGGCAGCACCGAGCACGGCCACGCGGTCCGCGCCATGCACCTCCAGTGCCGGTCCGCGCCCTTCGGGAGGCTCGTCGCCCTTGCAGGCTCTGGTCGTGGGCTGCGCGGGACCACCGAGCACCACCGGCCCCGCCGGAGGGCGCGGCCGGCCGTTCGAGGCGTCCGGGCGCGGCGGAAGGTGCGTGGTCATGGCGCCGAGCCGCGCAGGCGACGGCGCAGCCACGGCTGTCGGGGAAGTCCGAAGAACTCGCGCACGGACTGGTCCTGCAGGAGACCGAACGTGATGGCCAGGGCGAGGTTGAGGACGAGCGAGGGCCAGGCTTGGGCCTGCAGGGCGCTGTAGAGGGATCCCAGGCTCAGCAGCGCGAGGATCATCAGGACCATGCGCGCCCAGCGCTTGCGCTGAGCCAAGACGAGCGCGGCAGGAACCGCCAAGGCGGCCTGCACGAGAGTGATGACGAGCGCGACCCCCGTGAAGACCGAGGGGGCCACGGCGATGGCGTAGACGGTGCCGAGCAGGGCCACGGCCATGCCGACCAACCAGATCCACTTGGTGACCTGGACGTAGCGGGGAACCCCCGGGGTGCTGTCCGTAGGCGTGGTCACGCGGGAACTCCTTCTTTCTGACGTTTTTCTGACGTGGCGCGCAGGATATTTACGATATGGAGTCCTCACGGCGAGGCACTCTGAATGCGCTGTGGATCAGTTTGTTGGTGTCGGCGTTGCTGGTGATGACGGAGTGGAGGATGCCGTTGTAGACGAGGTCCCACATGTCGCGGTCCTCCTGGATGTCGTCGGATTTGACCATGACTTTCCGTCCGGCGCTGTCGGTGAAGTCCAGGTGGATCGCGTTGCTGCGGTGCCGTGCCTTGATCTCCGTCAGCTCATAGAGCCGCACCCAGGCCTTTCCGACTTTGAGCCATTCGGCCCCGACTGCGGGATCCACCGTCCTGAATGAGCCGTAGACACCCAACGATCCGAGTGCGATGCCAATCCACATCCACCAGAAGGTCATCCATGTGAGGATGAAACCCTGCATGGCAGTGATGCCGAGGGTGATGATGCCGAAGGCGATCAGGCCGGCGGTGATGGCGCTGCGTTGGCTGTGGCGATACCACTCCAGCATGCGCCCCTCGCCCTCTGGTGGAGTCGGCATGCGGTGGGTGCTTTGGTCGCGGTCGCGGTCCTGGTCCTTGGGGGGCTTGTCCTCCTTGTGGAACCCCGGAGCGCGAGGTGGCCGTGGTTCACCCGAGACCGGATCGGGCTTCGGCGGCAGCTCGGAGGTCGTGCGAAAGAGTTGCTTCGTCATGTCACGCTTGCCAGCCTTCGGGGCGGGGCACTTTGAACGCGCTGTGCACTAGTTTGTTGGTGTCGGCGCCACCGGCGATGACCGAGTGCAGGATCCCGTTGTAAACCAGGTCCCACATGTCGCGGTCTTCCTGGATGTCGTCGGACTTGACCACGACCACCCGGCCCGCGCTGTCTTTGAAGTCCAGGTGGATGGCATTGCTGCGGTGCTTGGCCTTGATCTCGGTCAGCTCGTACAGCCGTACCCATGCTTTGCCGACCTTGATCCACTCGGCACCGACCGCGCACTCGACTGATCGAAACGAGCCGTAAACGACGAAAGCACCTGCGGCAACGATGAGCCACATCCACCAGGCAGTCATCCATAGGGGACTGAATCCCTGCATCAGAGTGATGCCAAGAGCGATGATGACTAAGGCTCCCAGACCAGCGGTGATGGCGTTGCGCTGGCTGTGGCGATACCACTCCAGCATGCGCCCCTCGCCCTCTGGTGGAGTCGGCATGCGGTGGGTGCTTTGGTCGCGGTCGCGGTCCTGGTCCTTGGGGGGTTTGTCCTCCTTGTGGAACCCCGGAGCGCGAGGTGGGCGCGGTTCACCCGAGACCGGATCGGGCTTCGGCGGCAGCTCGGAGGCTGCGAGGAAGGTTTTGTCGGCCATGGCCACCTCACTGTCGACGACGGGACTGCAGCTGTGTGCGGATCATTCTCCGGTGGCCGCGTCGACGCCTGCACCGGCTGCCCAGGTACCGATCGCGCCGCCGACGACACCGCCGATGACGGTGCCGACACCAGGACAAATCGCGGTGCCCACAGCTGCGCCAGCCCAACCTCCGGCGGCACCGCCACCGATGTCGGCTGCGGTGTCCTCCGTGGCCTCCCAGGTGTCTTTTCCATGAGCCACATCCCAGGCGCCAGAACCGATAGCCACAGCTGTACCGACGGCAGGCACACCGCGGACAAGGTTCTTCCCGACGCGGCTGACTTTTGAGGCGCCCTTGATGAACCCGCTGGCGTCGGCGGAGACGATCGCCCGGGTTTTCGAGCCGACTGGGTTGCCCATTTTTCGAGCGTCGGCGGCGTAGGAGGCTTTGGTATCGGCAACCCCGCGGTAGCTCTCGGCAGCCTTGCCGAAGCGTTCGCCGACGCTGCCACCGTGTTTCTCGGCCCGGGCCTGGATGGTGGAGGCGTCGGCGTACCACTGATTGGCCTTCTGGAGGAAGTCACCGGCGGTGTCGGTGGAGCTCTTGATGGTGTTGAGCCCCTGGATGACGGCGAACATCGTGTAGGTCTTGGTGCTTTTGACCGTGGCGAGCGGGTCCTTCATCGCCTTGTCCAGGGCCTTGTGGGCCTCTTCCTGCTTGGTGCGGGCGTCTTCGACCGTGGTGCGGGCTTCCTCGAAGGCGCGCTTCTTCGCTTCGTGGGCGGCGATGGCGGTCTGGGAAGCTTGCGATTGCCCTTGGTGGGCTTGCATCTGCTGCCCGGCCGGTCCGGGAGGCAGGTTTTCGGTGCCCGCGCCCTTGGGGGCCGGTCCGGGTGGCAGGATCGCGGTCGGGGTGACGATGAGTTTCCCGTCGCGGGCCACGGTGCGGGCCTGGTGCATCCGCTGGGTGACGGTGTCGATCTCGCCGGCGAAGGTCTCCAGGGCGGTTTTGACCTGCCCGACGAGTCCTTCGAGGGTATCGGCGTCCTTGCCCTGGTAGGTCAGGGTCTGGCGGGCGGCGTTGCCGGCCGTGCCCTGCCAGAAGCCTTCCGAGGCGTCGCGCTGCCCGTAGACGGTGTCGCCGATCGCGACCACGCCTGGTTTGACCTGGCCCAGCCAGTCGGCGGTGGTTCGGCACGAGGCCGGATCGTCGAGGACCTCGGTGTTGAGCTCGCCTGCCATCGCCCCAGTTCCTCCCCGTGCGGTCGTGCGATCGTGCTCGTGCTCGCGATACGTCAGTCCGGGCCGAGATCCTCGGCCTGGCGCTGCAGGTCGTCGGCGTTGGTGTTGTCGACCTGGCCGTAGCTGCCGTCGCTGGCGTCGATCTTGCCGGCGGTGTCCTCGAGACCGGCGATGAGGCCGGCGGCCGTTTTCGTGATCTCCGAGAGGGTGTGGCCGACCTGCTCCGCCGAGGTACTCACCTTCGGCGCGGGAGGCACTGCCTGCGCCGCTTTGGTCAGCTTGTCCGTGCTGCTGCGCAAGTCGCTGGCCATGGACCGCAGCTTCTCGTGATCGGTCTCGATGCCGTCCCCAGCGCTAGTCATCGTTCCAGTTCCCCTCGCTCGGCCCGTGTCGCAGGTGCGGTGGCAGCGGTGTGTCCAGACAGATCGTGTGGGCACCCGCCTGCTGGCGAACCTCGCTGAGCAGTCCGGCCGGAACCGGCACCGACGCCTGGTGCGGACCGCACCCGGCCTCCACGGCCGCCGTCGAGGTGTAGGCCATCATCGCCAACCGGTCGCCCGGCATCGGCTGCAACTCGGCGTGGGCCTGCTCGGCCTTGCCGGCCGGATACGCCGTGCAGGCCACGTGCACCGATGTCCAGTCCCCGGCCTCGTCGGTGTCCCAGACGGCCTCGTCGGTGGCCATCCCCCCGGCCGTGCCCCGCAGTTCGGGTGGCAGCGATTCGTCGAGCATCACGCCGAACCGGAAACTCGGCAGCCGCCACTCGTCACCCGCGTCCGCCGTGGCGAGCTCGGTCAACCGCGTGGTCGGGACCAGGATCCACGGCTGGTCCGGGCCGCACCCCTCCACGAAGCGCTCCAGCGAGGAGTAGGCCAGCACCACCTGCTGGTGCTCCGCTTCCCGGGTCTCCAGCATCACGTCCCCGGTGCTCTCGTCCGGGCGAGCGGCCAGGTACACCTGCCCCGGCAGGTACTCCGTCTCGTCCGGGTCCACCACGGTCGGACGATCCCCAGTTCCGGGCACATTCCCTCCAGTACGCATGTTCGGTCCGGCGCAGTCGCTCCGGCCGAAACCGCGCGAACGCTACCGAACCGCAACCGAGCAGCAACACCGTGGATCTACTCATCGGTGAAGCACTCTGATATCTCGCGGCAGCGAAACATCTCCCGGGTCAAACACGAGTGAGCTCGTGAAGCACTGCGCCCAGGTCGCTGCTGAGCATCTCCGGGTGCCAGAGCGGCCTGCTCCCGGAAGTCGCGGGCGACGGTGCTGGTGAGGCGCCTCGCAAGCGGGAGGTCAGGGATTCGATCCCCCTCGGCGGGTCCACGCTTGACCAGCGAAAACGCCGCGCCGGCGTGATCGGCGCGACGCTCTGGTCTCGTCGGGCTCTCGGTTGCGCCCGCGATTCTCTTCCGACTCATCGATCTGCGGCCCGTTCCGCCTCGTGCGGTGCGTCGTCCAGGGGATCCAGAACGACGCGCTCGTCGGCGGAGTGGAGGTCGCTGATTCGCGTGGAACGCTGATGGTCGTGCCGATCGACCAGCACCTGCTCGTCGCATTCGTCGCGACGACGTTCGTCGCGATGGTCGCTTCCGGGGCAGGACATGCTGTTCGCGCTGGGGGTGCGGCAGCCGGGGCGGTCCGCGTGCCGGTTCGTTCGCCACAGCCGGAGTGGCGACCAGCGAAGTCGCGCACGTTGCCGTGGCAGCGGCCGGACTCACCGATTCCCGGTCCGATGCAGACTCGTGCCTACGCCCGCGAGGTGATGATCAGTCTGCCAGCCGGTGAACAGGACCTCCGCGTCGAGCTGCGCGTGGCACGGGCAGCCGCGCTCAACACGCCACGGCAGGTCGATGTCATTCCCGCCGAGCGGGCTCTGCGTGACGCGTTCGGCGGCGACAAGGTCATGGCCGAACAGCTCCGCCATCTGGTCGAACTGTCCGAGCAGGACAACATCACCGTGCGCGCGCTACCGGCTGACCTGAGGCACCGGACCTTGGCCCACGACGGAGCATTCGTGCTCTACGAGTTCCCCGAGGCCGCGCCGATCGTGCACCTGGAGCACTACCGCGGGCCGGCTTTCCTCTACGACGCGAAGGATGTTCAGGCGTATCGAGAAGAGATGGGGTGCGCTCACGCAAACGACCATGAGCCCCGTGGAGACGGCGAAGCTCATGGCCACGATCGCGGACGATCCAGAGAGGAGCTCTCAATCATGACGGTACCGACGGGGTGGCGAAAGTCCAGCCGCTCCGGCCCGAACAGCAACTGCGTCGAGGTCGGTCGTGTCACGGACGGTGCCGCGGTCCGCGACACCAAGGACCGCTCGGCCGGCTACCTCACCACCGACCGCGCCCGGTGGTCGGCGTTCGTGGACGCGATCAAGGCCGACCGCTTCGCCTGACACGAGCGCGCAACGAGGCGTCCCCGAGCTTCGCAGTTCGGGGGCGCCTTCATGTCGGCGGTCGCACAAGCGTGCGAACTCCCCGCTCGCGCGTGTTGGCGGGGCACGGTGCGGGTATGACTGAGTCGGGTCGGGTGGATGCCCGGGAATCGGCCTGACCGAGGCTGCGGCGGTTGAGCTCCCAGCCGCCGTGACCGCCGTGATGTCGGGAGGGTTGATGAAGAGCGCTGATGATATCTACCCGCACGAACTGGCTCGGACGCTGAGCGACGTGGCACGGAGCCTGGAGGCCGAGCCCGACGAGGAGTGGACCCTGCACGGGATCGTGCACGCCGCCGTGTCCACGGTTCCGGGTGTGAGCAGCGCCGTTATCATCGAGGTCGTCGGTAAGCGGGCCGGTCCTCGGGTGTCCACCGACGAGTTGGTGCGCAAGTGCGACGAGGCGCAGTCCGAACTCGGCGATGGGCCCTGCTTGGAGGCGATCCGGGAACAGGACACGGTCGTCGTCGACGACATGAGTGCCGAATCCCGCTGGCCGCGTTTCGCCACCCGCGCTTCCGGTCTGGGGGTGGGCAGCATGATCTCGTTTCAGCTGTACGTCACGCGCGACACCCTGGGAGCGCTGAACCTGTACGGGGACACGGGGGTGAGCTTCGGGGAGGAAGCCCGGATCATCGGTGAGCTGTTCGCCTCGCACGCCGCGATAGCCATGTCCGTCGCCCGCACGCAGCGCCAGCTCGGCGAGGCTCTGAACACCCGAGACGTCATCGGTCAGGCCAAGGGCATCCTCATGCGGCGTGAGAACATCATCGGACTTCAGGCCTTCGACCTGCTGATACGCACCTCGCAGGAAACCAACATCAGACTGGCCGACGTGGCCGCCTGGCTCGTCCAGGACCACGAACAGCCCGGTGGCGCACCGCGCCCGCGGCGGCGTTGACCCGCTCGCGACGGTGGCGGTTCGCCGGGTGCACCGTGGAGGTGTTCCGCCGTGACCGATGACGACGATGTCCTCGCCGCCTTCGCCGAGATCGCCCGAGACCTGGCCATGCAGCCGACGGAGCAGGCCGTGCTGACCCGTGTCGTGACGCTGTCCGTGCGGTACTTCGACAGCTGCGATTTCGCGGGGATCATGCTGCTGCACCGCCAGCAGGAGATGGACACCGTGGCGGCCTCCGACCAGCGCGTGCGGGAGTCCGACCGGCATCAGGCCCGGCTGGGCGAGGGCCCGTGCTTCGACGCCGCGCTGGACTCCGCTCCTTGGCGAAACCGTGTCTACCGCAGCGACGACATCGTCACCGAGACCCGTTGGCCGTCCTACATGCCGTGGGCTCGTGAACTCGGCTTCGGCTGCATGATGGGTTTTCAGCTCTACCGCGACGAGGAGCTGTTCGGCGCGCTGGACATGTACTCCCTGCGATCCCGTGCCTTCGACGACGACACCGAGCGCAAGGGGTGGGTCCTGGCCTCGCACGCGGCGGTGGCGCTGATCAGCGCACGAACCGGCCAACAACCGCACGCGGCTCTGGAGCCGCGCCAGGAGATCGGTCAGGCCATCGGCATGCTCATCGAACGCTACGGGCTCTCCGAGCAGGAGGCGTTCGCCATGCTCAGATACGCTTCGCAGGACAACAACATCAAGCCGCAGACCGCCGCGGCGAGCTTCGTGCGCACGGGCGTGCTCCCCGGGGAGTCGCCGGAGCCCCGGTAGGCGGCCCCGCCGGCTGGGAGCTCAACCGGTGGGGCCTTGGTCGGGACAACACCCGGGGTGCTGCCCGCCCAGTTTCGAGAATGCCCGGAGCACCGTGGCTCGGGCACTCGCCCATTCGGTGATGATGTCCGCGACCGGGCGGCGTTACGGGAGCGGACGATCACCCTCCACCGGACTCCTGCTGTTCCCGCTGCTTCTCGCGCTCCTGCTCGATGCGGCGGCGCTGGGCTTCGCGGTAACCGTAGGCGGCCTGACGGACGGTGGCGTCGTTCTCCAGACCCGAGCCAAGCGCCCCGGCCGCCACGCCCATGGTGGCCGATGCCCAGGCCAGTCCGAGGTAGTGGGCGAACCCGACGGGGTGGCCGAGTTTGCTCGCCAACAACTCCGGCTCGATGAGCAGCAGCGCCGCGATGATGTTGAACACGAGCAGGCTGAGGTACAGGCAGCTCACTCCGACACCCAGGGTGGCTGCGGTCGAGACGTTGTAGAGCACCGCCTGTTCGCGGTCCACGGTTTGGTTGCGTTTGTCCCACAGCTTGTGGGACAGGATCAGCCAGGTGCACATCAGGGCCAGCACGCCGAGCACGATGACGCCCCTGCGCCAGGCGCCGAGGGCGTCACCGATCTGCCACACGGTCGAGGAGGTGAGCCCGAAGGCCGAGATGGCCAGGCTCGCCGCCAGGGCGCCGGACATGCCGAAGACGAGCCGCCACGGCGTGTTGCTGCGCACCATGCCCGACAGCAGGCGTAACCGCCCGCGCTTGCGCGTGGCCCGGTACCGGACGCCGATCTCTTCGCGGTTGGGGACCTCGCGCCGGATGGGGCCCAGTACCTCGGTCAACAGGCTGTGCAGTCCCCGGCGTCGTTGCTGTGTGGGCAGCTCGCGGGACTCCTCGGTGGCGCCGAGGATCTCGTCGAGGATCTGGATCACCACCTGCCGCGCCCGTCTGTAGGGCTGGACGCCGCCGAGCGCGGGCAGCGACATCAGTCCGACGCAGGCTTCGACGCCCACGTCGGCCAGCACCGGGTGGTTGTCGAAGCGCAGGGGCAGATCCGTCACGCAGATCGCGTAGTCCCACTCCCGGTGCAGCGACTGCTCGCGGGCGGCACGGAGGATCTCTCCGCCGCTCCGGCGTCCGGCGGCCACCGGATCGCGGAGCACTTCCACCGACCACTCCCGGTCATCGTTGAGCTGTTCGGGCAGCTGGTCCGGCAGCACCCTGGCCAGGTACTGCGCGATCTCCTCCGGAAAGTCCGGATCACTGATCAGTCCCAGACGGACCACGACGTCGCATCCTTCCCGATGTCTTCGGCCACACCTTCGTCCCACCGGCTTTCCCAGGGCGAGACGGAGTACACCACGCGGGTGTTCCACGGTGCGCGGTGAACGGGTGGGAGGCTGCGTCGATCCTCCACGTCGAGCACCCCGCCCGGTGAACGACCGTTTCGCCCGTGCGACGACACCGGTAGCGTGATCGGAAAGCAGGGAGGCGCGATGCTCGACGACCAGCGGATCCGCGACGACACCCCAGGCATCGACGGCAGCCGGGTTTTCCTGGACAGCGCCGGTTCCTCGCTGCCGCCGCGGCCGGTCCTGGGCACCGTCACCGCTCACCTGCACCGCGAGGCCGAGGTCGGCGGATACCGGGCCGCCGCCGAACGCGCCGATGACCTCGGACGCGTCCGGTCCGCCGTGGCCACCCTGCTCAACGCCCCCGAGTCGTCCGTCGCCCTGAGCGACAGCGCGACCAGGAGCTGGCTGGACTTCGTGACGGCGGTGCCCCTGCGCCCCGGACAGCGGGTGCTCATCAGCGAGGTCGAGTACCACAGCAACGCCGTGCACTTCCTGCATCGCGGTATCCCGTTCGACGTCGTGCCTTCGGACGACAGCGGCGCACTCGACCCTGCTGCGCTGAAGCGGATGCTCGACGACGACGTGGCCCTCGTCTCGCTCGTGCACGTGCCCACCAACAGCGGGCTGATCAACCCGGTCCGGGAGGTCGTCGAACTGGCCCACGCCCGCGGAGCCCTGGTGCTGCTGGACGCCTGCCAGTCCGCGGGCCAGGTGAACCTCGACGTCACCGAGCTCGGGGTCGACGGTCTCACGGGCACCGGCCGCAAGTGGTTGCGCGGGCCGCGCGGAACGGGATTCCTCCACGTGCGCCCCGAGATCGCCGACCGCCTGACCCCGGCCGTCCTCGACGGAAGCGGTGCCGAGTGGACCGGTGAGCGCGAGATACGTCCGCGTGCGGACAGCGGGCGCTTCGAACTGTGGGAATGCGATGTCGCCGCTCGGCTCGGCCTGGGTGCGGCGGTGGACTACCTGCTGGAGCTGGGGCCGGAGCGCGTCGAACAGGCGGTGCGGACGCGGGCCGCGCGCCTGCGGGCGGGGCTGTCCGGCATCGGCGGGGTCAGCGTGCGGGACCCGGGGCGGGACCGCTGCGGCATCGTCACCTTCACCGTCGAGGGGGTGGGTCCCGACGTCGTCCGCGCCGAGCTCGCCCGCCGCGACGTCACGGTGACCACCAGTACTCGTGCCTCGACGAGGATCGACATGGACCGCCGCGACCTCGCGGCGGTGACTCGTGCCTCGCCGCACTACTTCGTCAGCGACGAGGAGATCGACCGGGCCGTGGGCGCGGTCGCCGAGATCGCCGGGGAACGCTGACCACCGACGCGGTTGCGGGGCGGTGATCGCGGCCGTGACCCGGCGGCCGCTGTCTCAAGGGGTGAACGCGTCGTTCTGGCGCTCACGCCGCCACATCGACGCGTTCACCACGACGTGGGGACCGCCTTCAGCCGAACGAGCTGGCAAGAAAACATCAGTCCCTCTTCCACGCGGCGTTTCGGTACCGCCGAAAGGACGTATGTCCGATTGGCGAGTAGTGACCAATTCATTGACCATCCACACGATCGGGTGAATTTTTAAGCCGTTCTGTCACATAGCGTCTCTGATGAGATCCAGAGGAGAACGGTTTGTCACTCACGAGAACGTTGACTCGCGTGGTCGGTGCGACCGTGGCCACCCTTGCCCTCGTCGCGCCGGCACAGGCGGCATCGGCCGCACCGCCCGCTCCCGAGTCGGAGCCGATGATCATCGACGGTCGGAACGCGGACGAGGCTCCGTGGGCCGCCCGGATGTTCGCCGACGGCAGGCAGGCGTGCAGTGCCACGGTCGTCGCGTCCGAGTGGATCCTGACCGCCCAGCACTGCGTCGAGGGGGCCGACCGGGTGAGCTTCCACGTCGGCAGTCTCGACCAGACCCGGGGCAGGGAGGTCGTGGCCAAGCAGGGCGGTGTGCACGTGCATCCCAGCGCCGACCTGGCGCTGGTCAACATCCGGAGCTCCGCGCAGGTCACGCCCGCGCCGTTGGGCAGCCCCGGTGCCGCCGCCGTCGGCGAGACGGTGCAGACCTACGGCTGGGGCGCCACCTGCACCGATCGGCCGGAGATCGAGTGCCAGTCCCGGCTGCTGAAGGTCGCCGACGTCACGGTCACCGACAACCGGTGCTCCGACTACCGCGGTGGTACGGCGATCTGCGCCCGGCGCGGTGACGGCATCCCGGCCGGTGGCGATTCCGGCGGCCCCATGTTCGCCCAGGGGTCCAACGGTTACGTGCAGGTCGGCGTCGCTTCCACGAGCAACCGTTCCACGCGTACCGCCTACACCAACGTGACCCAGTACCGCGACTGGATCCGTTCCCTCGCCGGTGTGTGATCATCTTTCGTTCGGCCCCGGGATCCGGTCCCGGGGCCGACGTGTTTCTCGGGACCAGTGGCGGGGATCACGCCTGTGAGCTGTTCGACTCGCATGATGATCACCCGGGGTGTCGGAATGCTTTCGGAGTCGGTGCGTTACCGGTTTCACGCGAACGTTTTCGCTGCTCGTGGGGGTGTCATGGCGGGTGGGTCCGGCGCGGGGGCCCGGCGATTAGCACCCTCCGTGTTCACCGTGCAACTTCTTTGTTGTGCTCCTCACGGTACAAATATTGTCGTTCCTGGTAGCGAGGCCAGGAAACCTTTTCGTCGCTGACGGGTTGCGCGAGTTCTGTTAACTTGGGAAGGCATGACCGGCGAAAAGCCCAGCCATCCGGCCGACGATGGCACGACAGGGCCAGCCGAGCGGGTGGAGATCGCTACTCCGGCCGTCGCGGACGGCCCTGACCTGTACCGGATCACCCGCGATTCGGGAGTTCTCGACGTCAACTCACCCTACGTGTATTTGTTGTGGTGCCGGGACTTCGCGCAGACCTCCGTGGTGGCGCGTGTCGACGGCGTGACCGTGGGATTCGTGATCGGCTACATCAGGCCGGACGCCCCGGACACGTTCGTGGTCTGGCAGGTTGCCGTCGACGCTTCCCAGCGCGGTGGTGGTGTGGCGGGCACATTGCTGGCACGTGTGCTGGACCGCATGCTCGCGCGCGGTGTCCGCTACCTGGAAACGACGATCACCCCGGACAACGCCGCGTCGATCAAGCTCTTCTCCGCGTTGGCCAGGAAGCGCGCGGCGGAACTCACGGTCGAGGAGCTGTTCCCCGCGGAGCTGTTCCCGGACGCCCACGAAGGTGAGGACCTGTACCGCATCGGCCCGTTCGACGGAGCGAGTACGTCGGTCCGGTGAAGGGCCGACACGTGGACGAAGCCGTCCACGAACCGATGCCAGCCGTGAGTGCTGTGTCCCTTCGCGGTGGAAAACAGACGTACGCAGCCGGTGACCGCGCGATGACAGCGCCGGTCGCCAGGCCGGACGGAGGATCATGAACGACATCTTCGCAACTCTGGAATCCGAAGCTCGCAGCTATAGCCGCACCTGGCCGACGACGTTCGACCGTGCGGTGGGTAGTTGGATCTACGGCGAGGACGGGACGCCCTACCTGGACTTCTTCGCCGGTGCCGGGGCGTTGAACTACGGGCACAACAATCCGCTGCTGAAGCG
The DNA here is from genome assembly GCF_014137975.1 of Halosaccharopolyspora lacisalsi. Classification (GTDB taxonomy): domain Bacteria; phylum Actinomycetota; class Actinomycetes; order Mycobacteriales; family Pseudonocardiaceae; genus Halosaccharopolyspora; species Halosaccharopolyspora lacisalsi. Next base: position 119,680 of record NZ_JACGWZ010000006.1, read on the forward strand.
AAAACTGCTCGAGTACATCGAGCGGGACGGTATTCATCACGGTCTCGACCAGGCCACCGCGGCCAAGCGCGAGTTCCTGGAGACCGTCGACGAGAAACTGCTGAAACCGCGCGGGCTGGACTACAAGCTCCAGTTCTCCGGCCCGACCGGGACGAACTCGGTGGAGGCGGCGCTCAAGCTCGCCCGCAAGATCACCGGTCGCGAGTCGATTATCAGTTTCACCAACGCCTTCCACGGCATGACGCTGGGGTCGCTGTCGGTGACCGGGAACTCGATGAAGCGCGGTGGTGCCGGCATTCCGCTGGTGCACGCCACACCGATGCCCTACGACAACTACTTCGAGGGCCAGTACCCGGACTTCCTGTACTTCGACCGGCTGCTGGCCGACAGCGGCAGTGGGCTCAACGCTCCCGCGGCCGTGATCGTGGAGACCCTCCAGGGCGAGGGCGGCATCAACTCCTCGCGCCCCGAGTGGCTGCGCGGGCTGTCCGATCTGTGCAAGCGTCACGACATGCTGCTCATCGTCGACGACGTGCAGATGGGCTGCGGCCGGACGGGGCCGTTCTTCAGCTTCGAGGAAGCCGGGATCACCCCCGACATCGTCTGCCTGTCCAAGTCGATCGGCGGCTACGGCAGCCCGCTGGCGACCACGCTCATCAAGTCCGAGCACGACGTCTGGGAGCCCGGTGAGCACAACGGCACCTTCCGGGGCAACAACCCGGCGTTCGTGACGGCTACCGAGGCGCTGCGCCAGTACTGGAGCGACGACGCCCTGCAGCGCTCCACCGTCGCCAAGGGCGAGCGCGTCGGCCAGGTGCTCGACGAGCTGGTGAACACCCACGAGGGCACCGTGGCCAAGGGTCGCGGCCTGGCCAGGGGGCTGGGTTTCGAGGACCCGGACCTGGCGGGCAAGGTGTCCAAGGCGGCCTTCGACCGCGGGATGATCCTGGAGACGGCCGGACCGAACAGCGAGGTCGTCAAGATCATGCCGCCACTGACCGTGACCGACGAAGAGCTCGAACAGGGTCTTGGGATCATCACGGACTCGGTGCAAGCTGTCACGGCCTGACCCATCTCGGGTGACCGGGCGGTTCCCCGCGGGCCGCCCGGTCGTCGACGCGTTGACGCAGTCTTCAAGGAGGAACTTTGCTCGTTCGTACTCTCGACGAGATCACCGACACCGACTCCGACATCAAGACCGAGAACTGGCGCAGCAAGCGCATCATCCTGGCCAAGGAGAAGGTCGGTTTCTCGGTGCACGAGACCACGCTCTACGCGGGCACGGTCAACGAGTTCTGGTACGCCAACCACGTGGAGGCGGTCTTCGTCTACGACGGCGAGGGGGAGATCACCGACCACGGCACCGGTGAGACCCACCAGCTCAGGCCGGGGTCGTTGTACCTGCTCAACAACCACGACAAGCACCAGGTCCGGCCCAAGACCGACATGCGCACCGTGTGCGTGTTCAACCCGCCCGTGACCGGGCGCGAGGTGCACGACGAGGACGGGGTGTACCCGTTGGTGACCGAGGAGGACTGAGGCGGGGCTTCGACTCCTGCATAACAGTTCTCGGCGGCGGGTAATCGGAAGCAACGGACCGTAGCACGGCTGTCCGGTTGCCCGCCGCGACGCACAGCGGACACAGAGGTCTTTGCCTTCGGGCAACGCTTTCGGACGAGGAACCGAGAAATGGCGGTGGTGCCGCGGGCACCGGCCGCTCCGGCGGGAATTCGAGAAGGAGGCGCACCGATGACCGTCGCCGACGTGAGTACCCAGGATCGCTATCCGACGCGGGGGGCCGAGTCCGCCCTGCTGGAGCGCCGGGATCCGACCGTGTGGCCCGGTACGGAGCTCGGGCCCGCGAGCACGGAGGACCTGGTCGCGCACGAGACCAGGGGTTTTCACATCGCCGAGGGGCTGTTGTCCCCGGCCGAGGTGCAGAGTTACTGGCAGGAGCTGGATCGCCTGACGCGGGATCCGCGGGTGCGCTCCGACGAGCGCACGATCGTGGAGCCGGATTCCGACGAGGTCCGTTCGATCTTCGAGGTGCACCGGACCAGCAGTGTGATCGCCGAGCTGATCCGCGATCCCCGGGTGCTCGACCGGGCGCGTCAGATCCTGGGCTCGGAGGTCTACGTGCACCAGAGCCGGATCAACTACATGCCCGGGTTCAAGGGCGGCGGTTTCTACTGGCACTCCGACTTCGAGACCTGGCACGCCGAGGACGGGATGCCGTCTCCCAGGGCGGTGAGCATCTCGATCGCGCTGACCGACAACCACCCGTTCAACGGCGGGTTGATGATCGTGCCGGGCGCGCACCGGACCTTCGTGGCCTGTGCCGGTGAGACGCCGCGCGACAACTACAAGTCCTCGCTGCGCCAGCAGGAGGTCGGCGTGCCGACGCGGGAGGACATCACCCGGCTGGTCTACGAGCACGGCATCGAGCAGTTCACCGGGGCCGCGGGCTCGGCGCTGTGGTTCGACTCGAACTGCCTCCACGGTTCCGGCAACAACATCACGCCGTTCCCCCGGTCGAACATCTTCGTGGTGTTCAACAGCGTCGAGAACGCCCTGGTCGATCCCTTCGCGGCGCAGGAACGGCGTCCCGAGTTCATCGCCTCCCACGACTTCACCCCGGTGACGCGATGACTCGGTGGGGTGATGACCGCTGACGCGGTGAGCGTTCCGGGGTGACCGGCTCGTTGCCCCGTGCCATCCCTCGGTGTGGGGGTTGGTCGGTTTCGCGCGAAACCGACCAACCCCCACACGCGCGCGACCGTCCACAGCGGCACGGGTCATCCACAGGGCGGCCAGCGAACGAGCGGTGTGTGGTTGTTACTTCAACCTCCGGGGAGACCGAGGTACCGGCGTTCGTTGAAGGGCTCGCCGACGCAGGAGGCACCGAGGTCGTGGCCGATGCGCTCGATGACGTCGGCCAACTCCAGGCAGCCGAGCCAGGGGCGGGGCAGCGCGGCCGTGCCGTGGCGGGCGCCGAGGAGCGCCCCGGTCAGCGCGGCGGTGGAGTCGCTGTGCCCGGAGTGGTTGGCGGCCAGCCGCACGGCGTCGGCGAACTGGTCGAACTTGGGCAGCGCCAGCGCGCAGTACACGGCGATGGCCAGCGCCTCCGGCCCGATCCAGCCCTGTCCGAGCCGTTCGACGTGGCCGACGCTGGCGCCGAGCCGGGCCAGGGTCGCGGCCTCCGCCAGTGCCGTGGCGGTCTGGTGGTCCTCGCGCAGCACCCTGCCCGCGGCCTGGTCGACTGCGGCGGGCAGCCGTCGGTCCCGGACGGCGACCAGGTGCACGATCAGGGCCATCGCCCCCGCCGAGGCCCACCCTCCGGTGCCGCCGTGGGTGAGCGCACCGAGCTGGCACCCCAGGGCGTAGGTCATCTCCATGCCGGGGGCGAACCCCACCGGTGCGCTGCGGTCGACCCCGCCGCACCCCTGCGAGCTGTTGCGCGGGTGTTCGGGGGTCCCCAGTTCCTCCTCCTGCAACGCGCGCAGGCTCGTCAGCCCGGGGGAGCGGTTGGCGTAGAGCTCCGGCTCGGCGAGCAGACCGGTGGCCCCGTGCGGTGGTCTGCTCTCCTGCTGGGTGACCAGCCAGCGCCGGTAGGCGGAGGCCGTGGACTCCACGGGACGCCATCGTCCGCCGCTGTGCCCGGTGGCCCAGGCGTGCAGGTATCCCTCGCCGGTGAACAGCGCCATCTGAGTGGCGTCACCCAGCAGCGCCTGTGGTGGTGGAGCGGTGATGCCGTCCTCGCCGTAGGTGCTTCGGATCTCGGCGCGTTGCAGGAATTCCACGGGGGCACCGAGCGAGTCGCCGATGGCTCCGCCGAGCAGGCACCCCACGGCGCGATCGACCACCGTGGGCGAAGCGGTCACGTTGACTCCTTCCACTGCGGTCCGGCTCGGGCTGGCTGACACGCGTCCCGACTCTACTGGCCACGGGTGCGGAACTCCGATCGCCGGCGGCGTCGCACCCGTTCGCGGTAGGTGATTCACCTCTCTCGGCGACGTCGAACGGTTACCTCCGTTGGGGTGAATCCTGATGACGTGTCCCACTCGGAGGGGGGTGTGGCTGGTTAGCGTGGGGCTCGAGCTCGCGGCGGCGCTGACCAGGTTTGTCGACGGCGGCCTGGTCGGACAAGATGTGAATATCTGTCAGTTTTTGGGGTCTCACGATTCGGGGGAGTATGCCAGCGCAGGACAGCTCGACCAGGGCGCCGAGCACGGGATTCGAGTTCCGCGTGCTCGGCCCGCTGGACGTGCTCTACGACGGCGTTTCCCAGCCGCTGGGAAACTCTGGCCTGCGCAGCGCGCTGGCCTGCCTGCTGCTGGAACCGAACCAGGTGGTTTCGATCGATCGGCTCATCGAGACGTTGTGGGGCCCCGCTCCGCCGGCCACGGCACGCACGATCGTCCACGGCTACGTCTCGCGGTTGCGCAAGCTGTTCTCGGTGGGTTCGACCGACGCCGCCGAGGATCGGCCGCAGATCGTGACCAGCTCGCCCGGCTACCTGCTGCGCGTCGACAGCGACCGCGTCGATGCGCACCGCGCACGAGCGCTGGTCAACCACGCCCAGGGCCTCGAACCGGCCGAACGGTCCCGGGTGCTGGCCGAGGCGCTGACCCTCTGGCGGGGCCCGGTGCTGTCCGACATCTCCTCGGACCGACTGCACAGGATGGTCGTACCCAACCTCGACGAGCTGCGGCTGCTCGCGCTGGAGGAGCGCATCTCCGCCGATCTCGACCTCGGCGACGACAAGCGGTTGGTGGTCGAGCTCTCGACGCTGGTCGAGCGGTACCCGTTGCGCGAGCGGCTGACCGGACAGCTGATGCTGGCCAACTACCGGTCGGGCCGCCGCGCCGAGGCGCAGTCCTGGTACCACGCCCTGCGCGGGCGACTGGCCGACGAGCTCGGCATCGATCCCGGACCGGAGCTGCGCACGTTGTACGAGCGGATGCTGCGTGACGACGAGTCCCTGCAGCGACCCCCGCGGCGTTCCGGGAAGGAACGGGACACCGGACCCGCGCCCGCGGAACTGCCGCCCGCGGTGGCCGGTTTCGTCGGCAGGCAACGGGAGCTGGCCGCGCTGGACCGGATACTGGCCGAGCACGAGCAGGGTCAGGCGAACCTGCTCGCCATGCTGACCGGGACCGCAGGTGTCGGCAAGAGCGCACTGGCGATCACCTGGTCGCACCGCGTCACGCACCTCTTCCCGGACGGGCAGCTCCACGCCTCGCTGCGCGGGTTCGACTCCGAGCGTGCCCCGCTGTCTCCCGGTGAGGCGCTGACCGGTTTCCTCAAGACCCTGGGGGTGGCCGCCGACGGCATTCCGGTGGATCTCGACGAGCGCGCCGCGCTGTACCGCTCGTTGCTGGCCGAACGGCGTTTCCTGATCCTGCTGGACGACGCCCGGGACGCCGAACAGGTCAAACCGCTGTTGCCGGGAAGCGCCGGGTCGCTGGTGCTGGTGACCAGTCGCCGCAGGATGGACGGGCTGGTCGTGCGCAGCGGTGCACGCATCCTGCCGCTGGAGACCCTGCCCACCGAGGCTGCCGTCGAGCTGCTGGACCGGGCGGGGGTTCCGGGGCGTTCGGAGGCCGAACCGGCCGCGGCGCGCGAACTCGCCGAACTCTGCGGAGGGCTGCCGCTGGCCCTGCGCATCGCCGCGGCGCGGTTGGCGACCAACCCGGGACGTGGTGTGTGCGACCTCGTGGACGAGCTCGCCGACGAGCGCGACCGGTTGCGCGCGCTGGACATAGACGACCCCGACGCCAGCGTGCGGCGGGCGTTCGACATCTCCTACCGCACCCTGCACCCCACCCACGCCACCACGTTCCGCCTGCTGGGGCTGGTGCCGGGGCACACGTTCACCGTGCACGCCGTGGCGGCGTTGTGCGGCACCGATCCGGTGACGTCCCGGCGCAGGTTGCGGGTGCTGGCACTGGCACACCTGGTGACCGAGTACGAACCGGATCGGTTCGGGATGCACGACCTGCTGCGGCTCTACGCCCGCGATCTGCTCGCCACCGGCGATCCCGGCGCCGAGCAGGAGTCCGGGGCGGCGCTGGGGCGGCTGCTGCACCACTACCTCGTCGTGGCCGACCACGCCAGGCGCTTTCTGCGGCCCACCCGTGACGACCTGGACTTCTCCGCCGACGAGACGGTGGTCCGGCCCAGGATCACCGGGCGCTCCGGTGCGCTGGAGTGGTTCGACGTCGAGTGGCCGAACCTGGTCGCCGCCATCGTCACCGCCAATGCCGAGCAGTGGCACGAGTCGGCCTGGCGGTTGACGCGGTTGCAGTTCAACTACCTCATGGTTCGTTGTCCCTGGGAGGACTGGATCACGATCTACACCAAGGGGCTCGACTCGGCCCGCAGGGTCGACGACCCTCCCGGCAAGGTGCTCATGTCGGCGGGGCTGGGGGTCGTGCACTCCCGGTTCGGCAACGCCGACGCCGCACTGGAGTACTACGCGGAGTCCCACGAGGGCGCCGTGGCCACCGGGGAGCCGGGCTGGTTGGCCATGGCCCAGGTCAACATGGGCAGTGTGCTGTTCCGGCTGGGACGTTACGACGAGGCGCAGCGCCACTGTCAGGACGCGTTGCGCACGTACCGGAGGCTGGGGGACCGTTACCGGGAGGCGGGGGCGTTGAACAACCTCGCCCAGGTGGAGCAGGTCAACGGTCATCGCGAGGCCGCGCTGGAGCATCTGCGGGAGGCCGTGGTGATGTACCGGGAGGCCGACGACCTGGAGACCCTGGCGATGGTGCTGAACAACTGCGGTGAGGTCAGTGTCGAACTGGGGCGGTCCTCCGACGCGGAGCGCTACCACGACGAGGCGCTGGGCGTCGCCCTGCGCTGCGGTTCGGCCATGCGCCAAGCCGCGGCCCACCTCGGTCTCGGCGACGTCGCCCGTGCCCGGCGGGACTTTCCGGTGGCGCGGGTCAGGTGGGAGACAGCGCTGTCGATCTTCGAGAGCGGAGGTTCACCGCGCGCGTTGGAGGTGCGAGCTCGGCTGGACGAGTCCCAACGAGGTGTCGGCTGAGTGGGGTTGTGCGGGCATGTCGTCGATTGCGGGGCTCGTGAACAGGCTAAACGCCCCGAATCGCGGTAGCGTTTAGTCATCGTTTAGCTGGCGATTAGTGGTGTCTGGAACCTTGGTGATCGTGCGGGTTGGTTCCACCGGCTCGGCGTGACCGATCCGCACGTGGATGACTCCGGGGAATCCACGGGGGGATTGCCTGACCGTTGCGGTGCTTGCAAGGGGAGAGGCAGGCGCCGGAACGGCCGGTTGTGGGGGTCAGGCATCCGGGAGCGCGCTCCCGGATGGGATGTGGGGGTGAGTGCGGGTCTCCGTGCCGGAGGCCCGCACTCCGTCTTTTCGGGGGCGACGTTTCACCGGGTGTTGTCGTACCCCTGAGGTACGGATGCCCCGTGTCCGGATCGCAGGACGTTCTCGACGGTCTCGGCCGGCTGCCTGGCGAAGCTCGACGAAGGCCGGGGCGCCGTCGCCCGGGCCGAGGACCGCCGGGCTGGCCCTGATGCGAGGTTCGGGGCCTGGTCACCACGCCACCGCCGTTGTCGCATCCCGGCCGAGCGAGACCATGAGCGCCCTGGGCGTCGTCCAGGACGGTGAACCGATCCTGCGGCGAACCGCCGCAGGATTCGACGTACGTTGCCGCGCTCCCACCCGCTCGTGATCCACGTCGAGCACCGGAACCCCGCCCGGCACTCACCCGGTGACCGAGGGCTCCGGCCGAGTCGGCGACCCCCGAAGGGACTCACCAGCACGTCCTCATCGAAAACGCGGGCCTTACCGGGTCGAGGACAGCGGGGCCGGGTGGGGGCGCTTGGGGCCACGGCCGTCGCCGGAGGAGTGCCCACGCAGGCGACGGCCGATCCACGGCCCGAGGTGCTCGCGTACCCAACGCAGGTCCTCGGACCGCTGCGTGCGCCAGGACCGGACGGGAAGCGGTGGCCAGGGGCGGCGCCAGTCGTCGTCGGTCTCCAGGCCGAGCGCCTCTCCGGCACGCAGCGCGACCGCGCGGTGTCCTTCCGGCGACAGGTGCAGTCGGTCCTCGCCCCAGGCGCGCGGATCCCGCAGCACCGGCATCGACCAGAGGTCGGCGACCCGGCAGTCGTGTCGGTCGGCGATGGCGCGCAGATGGGCGTTGTAGGTACCGACCCTGCCCCGCACGTGCCGCATGACCGGCTTTCGCCGGGTGTCGAAACCGGTGCCGATGAGCACGTCGGCACCGGCGGCGCGCAGCTCGGTCACGGCGGCGTCGAAGCGCTCGGCGAGCAGGTCGGGATCCCCACCGGGCCGCAGGATGTCGTTGCCTCCCGCGGCCAGGGAAACCAGGGACGGGCGCAGCGCGATCGCCGCCGGAACCTGATGCTCGACGATCTGATCGAGTAGTTTGCCGCGTACGGCGAGGTTGGCGTAATGCAGACGCGGGTTGCCCACGGACAGGTTCTCGGCGAGGCGATCGGCCCACCCGCGGTAACTTCCGTCGGCGTAAGGGTCGTCCAGGCCTTCAGTGAAGCTGTCGCCCAGAGCGACGTAACTGTCCCAGTGGTGTCTGGGTGTTTCCGGTCGCCGTGGACGCTCGCTCTGGTCGTTGCTCATCGACACTCCTTCCACGGGCGGGCTGTCCCCTCGTGGTCCCCGCGCGGTGACAGGACCGTGCGCAGGGGCTGAGGTGGTCGATAACCACATTGAACCGCGCGGGACGACCTACGCCACCGTCGGTACGGCGTAAGTGACATACGGCACGGGACAGTTTCGTTTATCCTCGGTCGCTCCCACCGCTCCTTCCGGCGTGGCGAACTGAGGCTGATCAGCGGTTTTCCCCGACAGCGGTGGTACGAGATCGACGGACTCCGGAGAAACGGCGTGAGGCGTGCGCGACAACTGCTAATGTCCGTCGGCGGTAAGGGAAGCAACGAGGGGGATGTCGGCATCGACGTCCGTGGCCGTGCCGGTCGACGGTGCTGCCACGACCGCGTGAGTGGGGAACGACGGCATGTTCGCTTGCGTCGGACCGGATGTGTCCGCCGATAGGAGTCAGGATCTGGGGGAGCAGTGATGTCACCGCAGGATCCGGCAGCGCCAGTGGGACCACATCAACGCGCTCCCACGCCACCCGGCCACGAACCGTCCGCGGCACCTGCCGGGCCGCCACGGTTCGATCTGCGTTCGGAGTTCGCCGCGCTGGCGAGCGTGCACGATCCCCACGCCTTCTGGGACCGCGTCGACCGGCTCGGTGACAGGTTCGAGCACGAGCAGCGCCTGCGGGAACAGGCGAGCAGACCGCAGGCGGCGGCGGATCGTCCCGACTCGGCGACCCGCTCGGGGTTCAGGCCGGTCTCGGCGCTGTCCGGGGAACTGGGCGGGGATGCCGACAGCGCCCCACCGGTGTGGCCCGAACCCGCCGCGCCGTCACCGGGATCCGTTCAGCGCCCGGCCGGGCACTCGGGCTCCCTGAGCGGTTCGTTGTCCTCGCCGGGCACTTCCGAGGCACCGCATGCGGAAGCCGCGCCGTCGCCCGCCCAGCCACCTCCGCCCACGTCCGAGACATCGCCGCCTCGGGGAGTGCCGCGACCACCCGCGGGACCGCCACGATCAGGCCCTCCTGCGGGAGATGCCCCGCCATCCCCGCCTCGTCACGGTGACGGCCCCGAGTCGCAGCGCACCGAGCCACAGCCCCAGCCGGAACGGCCCTTTCCTCCGCCGCCCGCCCAGTCGCCTCCCCCGGCCGCTCCCGGGGCCTCGCCGCCTCGGGGAGTGCCGCGACCACCAGCGGGGCAGCAGCCAGTACCCCCGCCGGCGCAGCAGTCGGGGCCACCGCCTGCGCAGCCTCCTCCGGGCCCGCCTCCGGCGCAGCCTCCCCATCCGGGGCTCCCCGCGCAGGAGCAGGAACCACCTTCCCCACCGGCCGGGGTCTCGCGCCCCGCTGCCGGGCCACCGGAGGGAGCACCGCCCGCCGGACCGCCCCCACCTCCCCAACCGCCGCAGCCCGCGTCGCAGGCACCCGAGCCGGCGGCGCCCCAGCCACCCAAGTACGTACCGCGTCCCGACGGCGGGTTCGGGCCGCTGGGTTCGGGGGCGTGGACGGGAGGGGGCGGATCCTCCTACCAGAACAAGGTCGCGAGCGGGGCGCGTCACGACGCCGAGGAGCCCGAGGCCGGCGCCGACAACGCCGCCGACTTCCGTGCCGCTCGCGGTGATCGGTGGGCGGAGGAGGAGGCCGCACCCCAGTTCCTCGTCGATGCCGACGACCTCTACGACGACGACTACGGATCGAGCAGATTGGTCGCCCCGCCGGTCATCGGTGAGGCTCCCCCGAGTTACCGAGATTACTGAGGGACTACTGATGGTCGACACGATCACGTTGTCCATCCCCGCGGTGGACGTACTGGGCGAACAACTGAATCTCGGCGTGCGGCAGTACCCGTTCGAGTTCCCCCGGGTGGGGGGCTTCCCCGAGCACCGCGAGCAGGTGGTGCGGCAGGTCCACGAGGAGCTGGACGCGGCGGGCCTCGCCGGTTCGGGAAGACCGGAGCCGGAGGTCGAGGACGCCCTGTACCTGCTGTCCAGTTCCGAGGTCTCGATCGCGGCGGCGGGGTTGCTCGACGTGCGCGCGGGTTACCGGTTGGCCGCTCGAGTGGTGGCCACCGGCGAGGTCGGCGTCGTCGCCGTGCTGACCGGGCGTGGTCTGCGGATGGACTTCATGTCCCCGGACGATCTCCCGGGAGTCTGCGCCGACCTGCTGCCGGAGGCGCCCCCGGGAGCGGGTGAGCCGGCCTCGGTGGCGGGGGCCCCGGGAACCGACGCCGAGGGGACGCGGGCAGTGGAGGCGATCACTTCGCTGCCGAAATACCGTCTCGGCCACTACGTCGTCGCCAACACCGAGCGCAGGCGGCGGGTGCGGTTGTCCGGTCCGGCCTGGTTCGACACCGACCGGGGGCGCTACGCGCTCTCCGCCGAGCAGGCCTCCGGGCAGCACGTCCTGACCTGCGCTCCGGTGGACCGCCACGGCATGGCCGAGCGGATCGGCTCGTTGCTGGAACAAGCCCGTGCGGGGTGAAGGGGTGTTGGGCCGAACACCGATGGGTGCGTCGTCACGCGTGGGTGAGGCAGGCTGAAAAAGTGAAGCAGCACTCCACCGAGGCGAAGACGGCCGCGGACACCGACCGGGACTCGTTGATGCACTTGCTCGGAGGTCGGGCCAGTGCTGTCGACGCCAGTGTGCCGCCGGTCGTGTTCGGACTGGCCTGGCTGCTCGCCGGCGAGTCGATCGTCGTCGGCGGTGCGGCGGCCGTGGCGGCGGGGATCGCCATCGGTGCGGTGCGACTGCACAAGGGGGCGCGCCCGCGTGCCGTGCTGATCAGCCTGCTCGGGGTCATGCTCGGTGCGGTCATCGCGTTGCGCACCGGTGACGCGGCCGACTTCTACCTCGTCCGGGTGGTGAGCAACGCCGCCAGCGCGCTGGTCTGGATGACCAGCATCGCGCTGCGGTGGCCGTTTCTGGGCCTGGTCGTGGGCACGTTGCTCGGCCAGCGCGCGCGGTGGCGGCGCGATCCCGCGTTGCGGAGTGCTTACAACCGCGCCAGCTGGGTGTGGGTCGGCCAGTACGTCACGCGACTGCTCGTGTTCATCCCGCTGTGGGCGGTCGACGCCGTGGTCGCTCTCGGCATCGCCCAGGTGGTGCTGACCTGGCCGCTGGTGGCCGTCTGCGTCGTGTCGAGCTGGTGGGTGCTGCGGCGAAGCCTGCCCGCCGATCACCCCGGTGTCCGTCGCCCCCGCGTCGCGGAGAACGCCACCTGAACCGGACGGGAAATCGTGGCGATTCATGCGTTTTGATGCTTACATTTGCCCGTTACCCTGGCTCCATGGCTGAGTATATGCAGGTCGTGACGACGACCGACTCGGAGGAGGCCGCGGCCGACCTCGCCCGCAGCATCGTCGATGCCCGCGCCGGAGCGTGCGTTCAGGTCGTGCCCGTGCGCAGCTTCTACCGCTGGGAGCAGGCCGTCCAGGACGATCCCGAGTGGCAGCTCCAGGTCAAGACCGCTGCCGGCAGCCTCGACGCGCTGATGAGGTGCATCAAGAACAACCACACCTACGACGTCCCCGAGATCATCGCTACGCCGATCACGGTAGGCAACGAGGCCTACTTGTCGTGGGTGGACGAGGAGACTCAGGCCTGAGCCGCGGTGAGCAACCCCGATGTGACGTGCTGCCGCAGTGCTTCGGCCGTGCCCGGGCCGTCGCCCCGCGGCAGTGTTTCCGTCAGCTCCCACAGCCGGTCCTGAGCGAGACTGGCCTCGGTACGGGTGGCGAGCGGAAGTGCTTCGGCCGCCAGCTCGTCGGCACGATCGAGATCCGCGCGGATCGCGGCCGACAAGGCGAGATCCGAAATCACCAGCGCACGGACCTTGTTCTCCGTGGGGCCCAGGGAGGAAAGCAGTGAGCCGGCGAGTGCGTCGGTCTTGCGATGCCCCATGCGTCCGTACGACGAGACCGCGAGGCTTCCCAGCCTGCTCGTGCTGAAGAAACTCGTCCACGATCGCTCACTGTGCGGGCGGGCGTAGTCGTAGGCGGTGAACGCCCGCTCCAGCGCCCGTTCCGCCGTGTCGTGGTCGCCGATGCTCGCCGCTTCCTCCGCCTGCCTGCCGGATATCCAGGCCTGCGTTGTGGCGGCGGAACCCCGCACGTACGTGCTCGCTTCGGCGAGCACCTTCACGGCTTCGTCGGACCTGTCCTGGGAGGCGAGCAGGTACGACCAGTAGTTGAGCGTGCAGGCGGTCAGCGGCCCGTCCCCGGCTTGGGTGGCCATCGTCAGTGCCCGCCGGTACCGGGCCACCGCCTCGCGGGGGCGCGACAGGTCGAAGGCGCACCAGCCCGCCAGCGCTTCGGTCTCCCCGGCCGTCGAGAGCAGGTATCGCCGACTCCGCTCGTCCGGGCTCGCCTCGATGAACCGGTGCAGCGTCCTGCCGTGCTCGACCAGCGACGTCAGGATCGTCCGGGAGGGAGCCGTCTCCTCCTCGTGGAAGAACTCGGTGGTGCGGTCCTGCGCGAGACGAAGAACCAGCTGGTCGGGGCGGTGTCCGCGCTCGGCCGTTTCCGTGATCCGTTGCCACGGCGTGGCGCCCAGGACGGTGGCGCCGGCCAGTTTCAGGGCATCCCGGCGATGCACGTCGTCATCTCCCTGGTCGTGGTGCGGTGTGATGGGCGCGGTCGTGACGGGCCCCTCGGGGGGAACGCGGAACCAGAGCAGCGATTCCGGTGCCCTGAGCGTCACCGCCCATCGTTGGAGCTTTCGCAGGTCGCCCGGCGGTTTCCCGCGCTCGATGCGGCTGATCTGGCTTTGGCCCACACCCAGCCGGTCGGCCATGTCGGACTGGTTGATCGGTGGTGTGAACGCGAACCGGTAGGCGCGGATCACACGGCCGAAGTGCTGTGCCTCGATAGCGGCGCGCACGTCCTCGCGGTCCCAGAACCCGGGAGGAGGTGACGGAAACCCTCGCGTGGTGCTCCGTCTTTGGCGGCCGCACGGCGTGCACAGCTTGTCGGCATGGTCGCTGGCGATTCTGCATCCGCAGCGTTGACAACCTGCCATTGAATTCACCCCGCAGTGTTTCGAACGGGGCAAGTGTATGTGATCAACGGCACACGCCTGGGGGTTTATGGATGAAATGCATGTTCCCTGCGCACGAATATGCGTTCGATAGCTTTGGTTCGGCGGTATCGAGCGTCACGGTCCGTGTATGTTCAGGAGCGTTCGTTTTGTCGTCGGGCGGGATTCCCATCGGGTGCACGCGACGGGGAGGCACCTCGTCAGGTACGCGGGTGCGGGTCGGATTCGTGGCTTGTGCGGGGAGAGCCTCGAACTCGCGTCCGCGCCGCCGAAGCGGTTCGTCGGTGGCTACCACGACTACTGCGGAGAGTGCGCCGCCGCGTTCTTCGCGTTCACCGAGGGGCCTCGGAGAAGGGTGCCCGCGAGATACCCGCGATGGTTGGTCGAAGCCGCCTTCGGTGCGGGCGTGGTGGACGACGAGCGGCCCGCCCCGGAGGCGCCGCCCGGCGGCTGCCGGATGCGCCGGATGTCGGAGGCGCCGTAACCACCTCGTCCGCTTTGGTAGGTACCCGGTTTCGCGCGAAACCGGGAAACCGCGGAGCTAGGGGTTCGAGGGCGCGTCGAGGTCGAGCGCGGCCAGCCGGACCGCGCCCTCGGCGCCGGGACCGGCCGTGCCGAGTTCGCCGCTGTTCCTGCCGGCCAGTTCGGTCCGCAGCGCGGCACCGAGTGGATTGTCCGCCCCCGTGAGGCTGCCCGCGAGGACGATCGGCGTGGTGTCACCGGCGTCCCGGACGGCCTGTGCCGTGTCGGCCAGCAGGGTCGCCGCGCGGGCCACGATGTCGTGGGCGAGGACGTCCCCGGCACCGGCGGAATCCGTGACCAGCGGAGCGAGTTCGGCCAGCCGGATCGGTGCGACGTTGTTGACCGTCGCGATCAGCCGCTTGCTCAGGTCGTCGGCGTGGCCGGTTTCGTCCCCCAGCGTCCTGTCGAGCACGGCGGAGACCAGCGGGTCGCGCGGGTGCTCCTCCCGGTCGAGGGACTCCAGCGTCGCTCGCACCGCTTCGCGCCCGAGCCAGAACGCCGAGCCCTCGTCGCCGAGCAGCCAGCCGTAGCCGCCACTGGTGGCGACGAGTCGGTGATCGCGGATCCGCGCGGCGATGGACCCGGTTCCGGCGATGAGCACGGTGCCCTCGGGCGAATCGGTCCCGGCGGCGAAGGAGACCTCGCAGTCACTGGCCACCCGGACCGTGCCCGCGAGCCCCAGCTCGTCCCAGATCCGGGTGAACGGCTCGGCCACGGCCGGGTTCGTCATCGCGCTGACACCCGCCATGCCGAGGACACCACCGCGCACGCGTCCCGGATCGATGCCCGACAGCGCGGCTCGGGCGGCCGAGGCGACCTGCTCGGCGGCTCGCTCCGGCCGGTGCGAGTTGGGATTGCCACCACCGGCGGTGCCCGCCCCGAGCTCCCGCCCCGACACGTCGGCGACCAGCGCCCGGCTCGACGTGCCGCCGACGTCGAGACCGAGGACGAGCGCGGGGTCGTGGTGGGGCATGGTGGCGAGCCTCCTGGTTCGTCCGCTGATCGCAACCGGACGTGCGCCCTACAGTTGCCGTCTCGTCTGTTCGGCGTAATCTGTGGGTGCCCGTCTCACCCCGCCCCCTCGGTGAGGCGGGTCTTTGCCGGCGTTCTTCGTCGGCGTGCCTCACCTGGTGCGGGTGACCTTGTTCAGCCCGCGCGGACTGTCCGGGTCACCGCCGCGTGCCAGGGCGAGTTCGAGCGCCAGTCGTTGGACTGGCAGTACCTCCAGCAGTGGGGCGACCTCCTCGGCGCAGTCCGGCACCGCGATGCGGTGGGAGGCGTCGACCCGGGTGGTCGCCGACCCGATCGCGCAGATGTCGGCACCACGTTCGTGCACGGTGCTCAGGACCTCCCGCATGGCTTCGCCGCCCCTTCCGGATCCGCACAGTGCCAGTACCGCCGTCTCGGTGTCCACGGCCGCGATCGGGCCGTGCAGCAGGTCCGCGCCACTGTAGGAGCGGGCGGAGAGGTAGCTCGTCTCGGCGAGCTTGAGCGCGGCTTCGGCGGCGGTGGCCGAGGAGTAACCGCGGCCGGTGGTGACCATCCGGTCGGCGAACCGGTACCGGCGGGCGGCCTCGGACACCGCGTCCGCGCTGGTGTCCAGCGTCGTCCGGGCGAGTTCGGGCAGTCCCCGGGCGTGTTCGCCCCGGCCGCCGCGGACGGCGTCGATCAGCAGGTACAGCGCGAGCAGCGTCGCGCCGTAGCTCTTGGTGGCGGCTACCGCCCGCTCCGTCCCGGCGCGGATGTCCACCGACAGCTCGGCGGTGGCGTTCAGCGCGGAGTCCGGATTGTTGGTCACCGCCACGGTCGTCGCGCCGTTGCTGCGCCCGGTTTCGGTGACTTCGACCAGGTCGGGGGAACCACCGCTCTGGCTGATCGACAGCAGCAGGACGTCGGTGAGGTCCGGACTGGCGCCGTAGAGCGTCGTCGTCGAGGGCGAGACCAGTCCCACGGGCAGTTCCAGCAGCACCTCGACGAGGTACTTCGCGTACAGCGCGGCGTGATCGCTGGAGCCCCGCGCGGCCAGCAATGCGAAGCGCGGCCTGCGCTGCGCGATGATCCCGGCGATCTCGGCGATTCCCGGACGTTCCGCGAGCAGGCCCTCGAACACGCTCGGCTGCTCCTCGACCTCGCCCCTCATGTGCCGACCGGGGTCGGCGGAGTTCCGATCGGAGGCCTCGGTCATGGTGCTACCCCTTCACTGCGTGCAAAGCCCGGTCTAGACCAATATTACCGTGTCGCTCGGCGTGGTTCGCTCCGGAGGGCGCAGTACGATCCCTCCGTGACGAAATCCGGTACTCCGGAGGCCTTCGGCAGCATCACCAGCACCCCCGAACGGAGGACGTCGACCGCGGCGGTCGCACCAATCCCAGTGGGTGGGCGATGCCCCCACCGGTTTTAGGGCATCCTGAAAGGCACAGGCGCGCAAGTTCGGCGGTAGGAGGAACGATGCTCGAAACGTCGGTGCCCGGTGAGGTGGACACACCGGCACGGACCCAACGCGAACCCAAGTACTGGGGGCTCAAGCAGCATCTGCTGGACATGCTGCGGTCACTGCCGCCGGGCTCGTCCATCCCGACCGAACGGTCGCTGGCAGCCGAGTTCGACGTTTCGCGCACCACGGTGCGGCAGGCACTGGCCGAGCTGACCGTGGAGGGCCGACTGCTACGGGTCCAGGGCAAGGGCACGTTCGCGGCCAAGCCCAAGGTCGCCCAGCGGCTGCAACTGAGCAGTTACACCGAGGACATGCGCGCGCAGGGCCGCCAGCCCACTTCACGGCTGCTGGAGGTCACCGAGCAGGCCGCCGATCAGGAGCTCGCGACGCTGCTGGGCACTCGCGGGGGGTCGAGCGTGCTACGGCTCCGCAGGCTGCGCCTGGCCGACGGCGAGCCGATGGCCATCGAGACCACCCACCTGCCGCTGGCTCGTTTCCAGGGACTGACAGCCCAGCTGGAGGCGGGGGGCTCGCTGTACCAGGTGCTGCGGGAACACTTCGGCGTCGACTTCGCCAACGCCGACGAGACCATCGAGACCGCGCTGGCCAGCCCGGAGGAGGCCGAGCTGCTCGGCGCCGACGTGGGGCTGCCGATGCTGTTGCTGTCGCGGCACTCGTTCGACGCCGGGGGCAGTCCCGTCGAGTGGGTCCGCTCGATCTACCGGGGCGACCGCTACAAGTTCGTCGCCCGTCTCAATCCGCCAGCAGAGTGACCAGGTCCCGGTGGTCGATGTTGCCGCCGGAGACGACCGCGACGGTCGTTCCGGGCGGCAGCAGCTCCGGGTGGTAGCGGTGCGCCGCCGCTGCGACGGCACCGCTGCGCTCGACCACCAGCCGGTACGTGCGGGCGAGGTGACCCACCGTCTCGGCGATCTCGTTCTCCGAGACGGTCACGATGTCGTCGACGACCTCCCGGAGGTGGGCGAAGGTCAGTTCGGACGGCTCGGCCGTCAAACCGTCCGCCGCGGTGCTCGTGCGGGACCCGACCGACCAGTGGCGACGGTGCCCCGCGTGCAGGCTTTCTCGTGCGTCGGCGGCGAGCTCGGGTTCGACGCCGATCACCCTGGCGTGCGGGTGCAGCGCCTTGACCGCGACACCGACGCCGGAGATCAGGCCGCCGCCGCTGACCGGGACGAGCACCGCGTCCGGCCGCGCATCCTCCGCGATCTCCAGTCCCACGGTTCCCTGACCGGCGATGACGGTCGGGTCGTCGAACGGCGGCACCAGCGTCGCCCCGCGTTCCTCGGCGATGTCGCGTGCCCGCTGTTCGCGTTCGGCCACCTCCACCGGCACGATCTCGGCTCCCAGCTCCCGCGCGGCCGAGACCTTGGCCGCGGGGGCGGTGTGCGGGACGACCACCGTGGCGGGCATTCCCAGCGCCCGCGCCGCGTGGGCCACCGCGCGTGCGTGGTTACCGCTGGAGTAGGCCACCAGCCCGGCCGCGCGTGACCGTTCCGGTACGGCCGCCGCCGCGTTGAGCGCTCCCCGGATCTTGAAGGCCCCCGTCGGTTGCAGATTTTCCGGTTTGAGCAGCAGCGGACGTACGGGATCGGATTCGGGCAGGGGCAACAGCGGAGTACGCACCGTCCCGGCGGACGCGGTGGTGATCACCGTGCGGGCCGCTGTGATCTCGGTAAGGCCGACCAAGCGCATGGGACCGCATCCTGCTCCATCCGGTCTTCGCGCCGGTGACCCGGGTGTTACACCCAGTGGGAGTATTCACGCCAGGGCGCTCGGCGGGAGAAAACGAGCGCGCTCGGGCGTTGGGGCTGTGGGGAAGTGCCGCGAGGCGGGGAGTCGTATGACGCAGCACCACAGCCGGGAAGCATCCGACGAGAACAAGGACACCAAGTCCAAGAAGATCGACGTTTCGACGACCCAGGTGGCGGGGACGGCGCTGGCCTCGGTCACGGCCGCGTTCCTCGGCGGTCAGCTCGGAATGGCGGGCACCGTGGGAGGGGCGGCCCTGACCAGCGTGGTCATCACCGTCGGCGGCGAGGTGTACCGGCGCTCGTTGGAGACCACCAAGGAGAAGGCCGCCGTGACGGCGGCGAAGGCGACGATGAGGCGGGTGGGGTCGCGCTCGGTCGCCGGAGCGGAGGAACGGACCCGCCGCATCGACACGAGCCACTACGGCGGCCAGGAGCTGTACTGGCCCGGGGGTGAGCGGGTCGCCGACGATCGGGACGCGCAGCGTACCCGCAGGATCGAGTTGCCCGGGCGAGCGGAGTCCGCCGCGGCGTCCACCACGGTGTCCGAGCACCCCACGCCGTCCCGGCGCCGCTTCCGCTGGACCGTGATCGCGGTGACCAGCGGGCTGGCGTTCGTGCTGTGCATGCTGGTCGTGACCGGTTTCGAGGGAGTCACCGGACGCACGCTCTCCGGAGGCGAGCACGGCACGACGGTGGGAAAACTGGTTCGGCCGGGGCCGCGGCAGGACCAACCCCCCGTCCCGGCGCCGGAGGGGAGCCGTACCGCCGATACCCCGGAACCTTCCCGGCGGTCGTCCCCGACGACGGGGCCCGCGGTGGAGCCGAGTCGGGAGCGATCCACCTCCGAGCGGCCCACCCGCGAGCGCGCTACCGAACAGCCCACGCCCACACGGACACGGGCTCCGATCTCGGAGTCCGCTCCGGTGGAGCAGCCCGAGAGCACGCCGAGTCAGCAACAGGGCCAGCAGCGAACGGACACACAGCGTCACGGCAAGCAAGAAGAACGTGTGGTTCCCAGCACGAACAGTGGAAGCGGACAGTAGTCGATGTTTGGGTATCAAGCAGTAATGTCCTCCCCGGGCGTCGCTGTGCCGTGAATTGAACACTCTATGTACGTACCGTGCGGTAGCACTCGTCGGTAATTAACACCACCCACTCATGTGGGTGAAATTTTCGTGCTATCTACGCCGAAAGGCGGCTGCCCTGCGTGAGTGAGCCAGGCCATACTCCCTGGCCAGGGGGGACGGAGATCCGTTCTACGAGGGAGACAGCACATGAAGCGCAGACTCGCGGCCCGCATGACGGGAACCGTGGTGGCAGCGGCCGGAACCGTGGCCGCGCTGACGATGCCGGCGGTTGCCACCACGCAGCAGCCGGCAACCGCGTCCCCGGAAGCCAAGGCATCGACCATGCTGGAGGCCATGCAGCGCGACCTCGGGTTGAGCCCGGAGCAGGCGCAGCAGCGGTTGCACCAGGAAACCACCGCCGAGCGAGCGGACCAGCTCGTCCGGAAGACCCTCGCGGGTACTTTCGGAGGGTCCCACTACAACGCCGAGCTCGGTAAGCTCGTCGTCGGTGTCACGGACAAGGCCTCCTTCGACGAGGTTCGTGAAGCCGGAGCCGAGGCCCGTCTGGTCGACGACAGCGTGGCGCACCTCAACGCCATCGCCGACGGGTTCGATCAGCGGATGAAGTCCGCACCGTCCGAGGTGACCGGGTGGTACGTCGACAGCAAGAGCAACTCCGTCGTCGTGACCACCGCCAAGGGCACGGCCGCGAAGGCCGGTGACTTCGTCCGATCCACGAACACGGACGCCGACGCGGTGCGCGTCGTCGAGTCCACCGAGTCGCCCCGTACCTACGCCGACATCGTCGGCGGTAACGCCTACTACATCGGCAGCGGTGCGCGTTGCTCCATCGGCTTCGCGGTGCAGGGCGGTTTCGTCAGCGCCGGGCACTGCGGCAACACGGGCGACAGCACCAGCCAGCCCAGCGGGACGTTCGAGGGTTCGGTCTTCCCGGGCAGTGACTACTCCTACGTCAGCAGCTCGGCCAACCCGACCCCGACGGTCAACGGCTACGGCAACGGCAACGTGACCGTGGCCGGTTCGCAGGAGGCCGCCCAGGGTGCCTCGGTGTGCCGGTCCGGTTCCACCACCGGGTGGCACTGCGGCACCATCCAGGGCAAGAACCAGACCGTGCGCTACCCCCAGGGCACCGTGCGCGGTCTGACCCGCACCGACGTCTGCGCGGAGCCCGGCGACTCCGGCGGCTCGTTCATCTCCGGTAACCAGGCCCAGGGCATGACCTCGGGTGGCTCGGGTGACTGCACCCGGGGCGGTACCACCTACTTCCAGCCCGTCAACGAGGTGCTCAACGCCTACAACCTGAGCCTCGTCACCGGTTGATCCGTCCCCCGACCGACGACCCCCGGCGCTGTCCGGGGGTTCGTCATGTCACGAGCGGTTCCGCTCCGGCCCGCGTTCACCCACGCAGGCGCTCGGCCAGCGAGGCCGCGGCCGCGCGGGGGTCCTCGGCTTCGGTGATCGCCCGGACGACGACGGCGCGTTCGGCACCGGCGGCCATCGCCTCGTCCAGGTTCTCGTGATCGATCCCTCCGATGGCGAACCACGGCCGACCGTGCCCGTGGTGCTCGGCTGCGTGGCGGACGAGCTCGATCCCCGCCGCGTCACGCCCCGGCTTGGTGGGCGTGGACCACACCGGCCCGGTGCAGAAGTAGTCGACTCCGGGCTCGGTGGCCGCGGAGTCCGCCTGCACCACGTCGTGCGTGGAACGGCCGACGATCATCTGGTCGCCCACGATGCGCCGGGCCTGCTCCACCGGTAGATCCTCCTGCCCCAGGTGCAGGATGTCGGCGTCGGCGGTGAGCGCTATGTCGGCACGGTCGTTGACCGCCAGCAACGCCCCGTACCGGGCGCACGCTTCCCCCAGCACCTCCAGGGCGGCGAGTTCGTGACGGGCTTCCGGCGCGGCGCCGGTGCTGCTCTTGTCGCGAAGCTGGATGATGTCCACCCCGCCCGCGAGCGCGGACTCGGCGAACTCGGCCAGATCCCCGCGTTCACTGCGGGAGTCGGTGCACAGGTACAGCCGTGCCTCGTCGAGTCGGGCGCGGATCCCGTGGCCGTCCATTCCAGGCATACCCCCAGCCTATCGCGCTTCCGCGGGTCGAAGCCGCCTCGTGAACGGGTGGGAGCTGACGACGGGCGGTCGGATCGGTAGTCTGGATGTTGGTGAAGCACGGGAGTCCGTACGAGAGCGGACTGAGAGGGGGCTGACGCCCCGACCGTCGAACCTGATCCGGATGATACCGGCGCAGGGAGCGTGTGAGTGTCCGAACGACGCAGGCAACGTGTCGCCGTCGTTGGCGGCGGCGTTATCGGTATGTCCACGGCGTGGCGACTGGCCTCCGAGGGACATCCCGTCACGATGATCGATCCGGAGCCGGCTTCCGGTGCCTCCCGGGTCGCGGGCGGGATGCTCGCGCCGGTGGCCGAGGCCTGGCCCGGTGAGGAGTCCCTGCTGGAGCTCGGGGCGGTGTCGCTGGGGCGGTGGCCCGAGTTCGCCGCCAGGCTGAGCCGGGAGTCGGGCCGCTCGTCCGGACTCAACCGGGAGGGCACGCTCGTCGTCGGTGTGGACAGTGCGGACCGCGCGGAGCTCGACAACCTCGCCGAGTACCTCGCGTCCCGGGGACGTTCGGTGTCCCGCCACTCCGGCCGTTCCCTGCGCAGGGCGGAACCCTCGCTCGGCCCCGCCGTACGAGCGGGGCTCGAGGTTCCGGAGGACCTCTCCGTCGACAACCGCGTCACGCTCGAAGCACTGCGTGCGGCGGCGGTGGCGGCGGGCGTCGAGTTCGTCGACGCTCGCGCCCGCGCCGTCGGCCCCGGGAGGGTCGAGCTCGACGAGTCGACGGTGCGCTGCGAGTTCGTGGTGATCGCGGCCGGTTCGCACGCGGGAGAACTGCATTCCGGGCTGCGGGAGACCATCCGTCCCGTCAAGGGGGAGATCCTGCGGCTGCGCGCTCGTGGCACGGCGCTGCCGCCACCTCGCCGAACCATCCGCGGCCCGGTGCACGGGCGTCAGGTCTACCTGGTGCCCCGCGAGAACGGTCTGGTCGTCGGTGCCACCCAGTACGAGGTCGGGTTCGACACCGAGGTGACGGTGGGGGGTGTGCGCACCCTGCTGGCCGATGCCGAACGGTTCGTGCCCGGGATCGCGGAGTACGCGCTGACGGAGAGCAGCGCCGGTCTCCGGCCGAGCACCGAGGACAACCTGCCGCTGATCGGCTGGGTCGAGCCGGGGGTCCTGGTGGCGGCGGGGCACCACCGCAACGGCTTCCTGCTCGCCCCGATCACGGCCGAGACCGTGGTCGGTCTGGTGCACGGTTCGGCGGTCGCCGACGAGGCGAAGGCCGCCGACCCCGCGAGGTTGGGAGAACAGCAGTGACGATCACGATCAACGGGCAGCAGCGTCGGATCGAGGAGAGCACCACGCTGGCCGACGTGCTGGAGGAGTTCGGCACCCCCGCTCGGGGCGTGGCCGTGGCCGTGGACGGTGCGGTGGTTCCCCGCGCGTCCTGGCCGCGAACGCAGCTACGACCGGAGGCCACCGTGGAGATCCTGACCGCCGTACAGGGAGGCTGAGGAGATGGACGACCCACTGGTGATCGCCGGACGCGAGTTCGGCTCACGACTGATCGCGGGGACGGGCGGTGCGACGAACCTCGCCGCGCTGGAACGCGCGCTGATCGCCTCCGGCACGGAGTTGACGACGGTGGCGATGCGCCGCTCCGACACCGAGGGCGGCACCGGTGTGCTCGAACTGCTGAACAAGCTCGGCATCGAGGCGCTGCCGAACACGGCGGGTTGTCGCACCGCCGCCGAAGCCGTCCTCACCGCTCAGATGGCGCGGGAGGCGCTGGGGACGCACTGGGTCAAGCTGGAGGTGGTGGCCGACGAGGACACCCTGCTACCGGACCCGACCGAGCTGCTCGACGCGGCCGAGCAGCTCGTGGACCAGGGCTTCGTTGTGCTGGCCTACACCAACGACGATCCGGTGCTGTCCTGGCGCCTGGAGGAGATCGGCTGCGCCGCGGTGATGCCGCTGGGGTCCCCGATCGGTACCGGGCTGGGAATCCGCAACCCGCACAACATCGAGATGATCGTCTCCCGCGCCTCGGTGCCCGTGGTGCTCGACGCCGGGATCGGCACGGCCTCGGACGCCGCCCTGGCCATGGAGCTCGGCTGCGACGCCGTCCTGCTGGCCACGGCGATCACCCGCGCCCGGGAGCCCGAGCGCATGGCCGCAGCGATGCGCTCGGGCGTCGACGCGGGGCGCCTGGCCTCGCAGGCGGGCCGGGTTCCGCAGCGCTTCTGGGCGCAGGCTTCCAGCCCCGGCCGCCCGATGGAGTGAGGATCCGCTGGGTGACGGGCGGCTTCGGCGCCGGAGCCGCCCCTCACCCCCGGTTCGGGGCTGCTCAGGTTTGTCGGCGGGTCAGCAGGTAGGGGTCACGTCGGAGGGCGACCCGTCCTCCGACGAGCGCTCCGATCGCCAGGCCGAGCAGGGGGGTCAGCGCGGCGGCCGTACCCCACAGTGGATTCGGCAGCATGCTGGTCACGGGCACCTCCAGGCCGAGAAGCCCTTCGACAGGTCCGCGCAGGAGCAGCGCACCGCCGATACCGACCGCGCTGCCGAGCACTCCGGCGAGCAGCCCGGTCAGCAGCGCTTCGCCGAGCAGGATCCGGCGCAGTCCGCTCACCGAGTTGCCGAGGATGCGTAGCACCGCGAGTTCGGACAGCCGGCTGCGGATGCTGGAACGGGCGTTGGACAGGCCGGTGAGCACGGCGATGGCGAGTACGACGAGGATGCCGACCCGGTAGCCGAGGTCGGCGGCTCCGAGCACGCCCGGCAGGTTGCGCACCCGATCGGTGACCGGTGCTGCGGAGAAGTCGAGCTGCTGCAGCTCCTGAGCCACCGTGGACACGTACTGCTGTTCGGTCACCGAGACCACCGCCGACGTGGCTCCCGTGGTGGACCTGTACCGCTCGGGAGGCATTCCCGCCTTGGCGGCTGCCAGGGTGGCTGCCGCTTCCGGGGAGACGTAGGCGGTGTCCGGGCCGTCCAGCTGCCATTCGGGATCGTAGGTGGCCACCACCGTGAAGGTGGTGTGTTCCGGGGTTCCCGAGCGTTCTCCGGTCGCCCGGGTGTAGGCGGCGGGGAACTCCTTTCCCACGTATCGGGTGAAATCGACGCCCGCGCTGCGTGCGGGGAGCACGATCTGACCGGGTTGGAGCGGCTGCGGTACCTCTCCTCGGGTGATGGAGGGACGCGTCGAGGGGCGCCAGGAGTGCGTGGTCAGATCGAAGGTCGGAGCCGCTGGATCCCGGGTCCCGGTGTAGATGGAGGAGACGTAGTCGGGCACCACTTCCGCCACGTGCTCGATTCCGCGCGCTTGGTCGAGGCTTGCGGTGTCGAGGCTGCGGACCGATCGTCCGGTCTCGATCGAGGACAGCTCGATCTGAGTCAGTCCGCCCGAGTGCAGGACGTCGCGTTCGACCGCTGAGCGAGCTCCCGCTGTCACACTAGCCAGTCCGCTGACCAGGATCGTCAATATCACCAGCAACCCCAGCGTGCTCCGGACCGAGGAGTCCGAACGTCGCCAGGTCAGCCATGCCCACCGCCACATTCAGTTTTCCTCCTGTTCGGAGAGGTCCTGTTGCGGACTCGCGACGATGTTCCCTTGATCCAAACGTATTTCCGCGTCACAGCTGGAGGCCACCTCCGCGCTGTGGGTGGCGATGAGGACGCTGGTGTCGTTGTCCGCGAGGCGCCGGAGAAGACGCATGACCGCCTCGCCGTTGTCCGGGTCCAGACTGCCGGTCGGCTCGTCGGCGAGTACGAGGGACGAGCCCTTGACCTGTGCTCGGGCGACCGCCACGCGTTGGCGCTCACCGCCCGAGAGGTTGCCCGCCGGTGTCTCGCAGCGGTCGCCGAGGCCGACCTCGCTCAGCATGTTCTGCGCTTTTTCGCGGTTTTTCCCCAGTCGTGGACCAAAAGCGGAGGACACGTTCTCCCACGCGTTGAGGAAGGGGAGCAACGCCAAGTCCTGAAGGATGATTCCGATGTTGTCCCTCCGGAACGAGTCACGTTCGTTCGGGGACATGTCACGGGTCTCGTCTCCGTCGAGGGCGAGTTTGCCGGACGTGGGGTGCAGGATGAGGCCGAGCAGTGCGAGCAGGGTGCTTTTCCCTGCTCCCGAAGCTCCGCGAACCGCCGTTATCATTCCTTTGTGAAGGTGCAGGTCGATGTTGTGCACGCCGAAATCGGCGCTGTACTTGTAAGTGAGCTCGTGCGCTTCGATACCGGTCTTCGTCATGGGGGTGCCCTACTTTTCAGGGTGCAGTCAGGCCGAGGAGTGTGTATCCCGCCAAGGTGGCGTCGATGTTGGCCGCCCCTTCCGGGGAAGAGGAGAAGAGGCCCGGGGTTCCGGAGGCGCGGAACTCTTGAACCTCGTTGTGTATTCGCCGCGATTCCTCTCGGTTCGGTTGGGCGCCCGCCAAAGTGGCCGTATACCAACTACGGGAAGCGACGACCAGTTTTCCCGACTCCATGGATCGACTTGTGCGAGCCATCAATTTTTCCGGGTCGACCAGTTTCCGCAACTGCTTTTCGCAGCCGACGTGCCCGAGCAGTTCCAACGCGTGCAGCCAGGGCTCAGATAGTTCGCTCGCGTCCTTGTTCGGCAGTTGGACAGTGGTCTCGGGGCATTCGAAACCGAACTCGAAGCGAGTGACCATCGCATCCGTCCACTTTCCCATGTTCTGTCGAGTCAGCGTCGACGGAACCGGAAATTTTTTCGCAATCCTCTGCCCACGTTCGACGGTGTCGCCACAGTCCATGACGAGTCGCTCGCACACCAGGGCGACGGTGATTTTGTCCGATTCAGGTAGGTCGTCTCTATGTGTGGCCTTTTTGACCGATTGGCGAATCCATTTCGGAGTCGCGTCAAGAGCTCCTGCGGCAGCCAGGACGCGTGCCGCCGTGTACGTTCCACGTAATGTGCCAAGCTGATCGGGATTCGTGCTCGCCGATCCCGAGTCGATGGGTCCCGCCCTGACGAGTCCGCCGCGGCCACGTAGCGCGGGTAGATCTTTCGCGAGCTTTTTGTGATTTTCGTGCTGCTTTTTCGGTGTCTGTTGTTCTCGGTCGCCCCAGTGGGGAGTTAAAACCAGTGCAGTGACTGCCAAGGCAGCTACCAGTGTGACTGTCAAATAGGTTGTTTTGTATTTTGACACGATTTCCTCTTCGTGCGGACAACTCTCGAAAAACGTGTTTCCGCCCCATCTTCTCGGCGGGTCGGCAACACTGACGGCGTGTGGACCGTACCTCCCCGTGGTGGAAGCAGGAAAGACCGTTCGCGATGTAGCTAATCACTGTACTGGTTTTTGTTCGTGATTGTTATTCGAAGTTCACGAGAGGGCGTTCTTTTCGTGTTGAAATTCTGGGCACGGGAAGATGTGCTTTGCGGAGCCGCCCCTCACCGGATGTGCAGGCGTTCGGGGCGGACGAAGGAGATCGTGTAGCTCTTCCAGGGTTCGGGGTAGCCCAGCGTCTGGTCGATGGCGGCGCGCGCGTGCAGCGCGTTTTCCAGCAGCGAGCTCGCCAGCAACTCGGTCGCCGGGACGTTGCTGGAAGGCACGTCCGGAATCGTGGCGGTCGTGTCGCCACCGAGCAGCGTGTCGACGGCTTGCAGGGCCGGTACGGCCACCGCGAGTTCCAGATCCGGCCGGAAGACCAGTGTCGCGAGGTCCTGGCGCAGCGCGTCCAGCGCCACTGCCGCTTCGCGGACCGTGGCCTCGTCGCCGTGCTCGATCTCCGCGCCGTCCGCCCCTTCGAGCAGTGCGGGCATTCCCAGCAGATCCTGCGTACGGCGCAGCGCCAATACGTGCGCGGACCGCAACGCCTGTCGCGGCTCCACGCCACGTCCGGCGGCGCGCACACTGCGCAGCAGTTCCGACAGCGACCACACGGTCGCGCGCACGGTACCGCGCACGTCGGGGACGAGGCTGCCGGGCAGCACCACGTAACTGACGAAACCGACGACGAGCGCGACGGCCGCGCCGATGGCGGTGTTGGCCGCGAAGCTGATGGCCGCGTCGACCAGCGAGCGCTGCACGCCCATCGCCTGGTCGCCGACGGTGATGCCGATGAGAGCGCCCAGCAGCAACCGGTAGTCCCCGCGAAGCTGGTCGACACCCAGCAACATCACGCCGATCGCGACGGGAACGAGCAGGAAAACACCGGGAAGCAGCGTGATGACCACGGCCAGGGCGGTGACCCCGAGCACGGCACCTCCGGTGCGTTCCAGCGCTCCGTTCATGCTGTCGCGGGCCGCCGGTTGCAGGACGACGTACAGGCTCAGCAGCAGCGTGGAGGCGGACGGGTCGTGCATCAGGAACACGAGGACCAGTCCGGCCGCGACCGCCAGCGTGCAGCGCGACGCGTGCCGGAACAGCGAGGAGCGAAACGACAGGTGCGCTCGTACAGCGCTGCTCGCCCGCTGCCGGGTGCCGCCCGGTGTGGCGGGGGCGGTGCTCGTGGTGTCCCGGTCGATCACGGCGGAGCGGACCCGGTGCAGCCCCTCGTTGATGCCCCTGACGGTGTCGGGGACGTCCGTCCCGTGCTGCACCACGGAGTCGGCCGGGTTCATGCGCGCGAGGGACGGTAGGCCGGTGCAGGACCGGGACCGGACGGCCTTGGCCAGCTCGTCGGCCACGAGATCGGCCTCGGCCACGATCTGGCGCAATCGGTCGGCCTCGGTGCGGTTCGCCCGCTGGGCCTGCGCGAGCAGCGTCTCCCTGGCCGCGCGGAACCGTGCCGCCCCGGCCAGCACCTGACCCAACCAGGTGACCCCGCCGTCGGCGCGCCACACCGCCGCGGACTGTTCGATCACCCCCGGCCCCGGCTGTACCAGCGTGCGAGCCACCGCCGCCCGGGTCGCCCTGGTGGGGTCACCGAGGCCGAGCACGATTCGCAGCAGCAGGGCGAACAGCGCACCGAGCACCGCGGAGCCGACCAGCATCGGGGGTGACTGCTCGGTTCCGATGCTGGTGGTGGTCGAAACCAGGGTGGCGGCGGCGACCGTCTGCCCCACGATGCGGTGGTGCTCGCCGAGCGCGGGCAGCATTCCCGCGCCGAACACGATGACGGCGACGAACAGTCCGGCCAGCACCGGCACGTCGAGCAGCAGGGGGCCGCCGGCCATGACCAGCACCAGGACGGGAGCCAGCCGGACGAAGCGACGCAGGTCGGCGCGCAGCGACTGGCCGCCCGCGCCGACGAGCGTGAACACGGCCGTCAAGCCGGCGATCAGAGCGGGAGTGCGCAGGTCCAGCGCCCAGCCGGCGGCGGTGGTCACCACGGCGGCGAGCACGACCATCACGGTGTACTGGTGCTGCCGCGGGTCCGGTGCACCCGCTTCGGTGGCGAGCAGTTCTCGTATTCGTTTCACGCCGATCCAGCCACGTCGTCGATCGTTCCTGTAGTGGAGTCGCGGTGATACGCGCAACCGCGTGGTGGGCGTCCGTCGGGCGTCTCGCGTCTCACCAGGTGTGTCGAACGCGTGCGGGTGTGAAGTTACTTCGTCGGGACGAGAGTCACTCGTTCAGGTGTTGTTCGGATCCGTCGGGCCGCGTGGAGGGCGTCCGCTCAGATCGAACGCGGGCTGTTGCGCCAGAACATCGACACCGGTCCGACGCCGGATCCCAGCGGGTAGGCGTGTTCGACCGAGCGGGTGACGAAGCGCTTGCCCTGCCGCACGGCTTCGGGAACGGTGGCGCCCCTGGCCAGTGCCGCCGTCGTGGCGGAGGCGAACGCGTCCCCGGCGCCGTGAGTGTGCACTGTGGAGTACCGCGGCCCGGTCAGCGGCGTGACCTCGTGACCGTCGAAGAGCAGGTCGACGCACTCGGGATCGTCGCGCAGGTGCCCGCTCTTGATGAGCACCCATTCCGGCCCGAAGTCGTAGATCGCCTTGGCCGCGTCCCACAGTTCCGAGCGGGTGCGCGCGTCGATACCGGTGAGCAGCCGTACCTCGTCCAGGTTGGGCGTCACCAGCGTGGCGCGCGGGAAGGCCCGGTAGCGCAGCGCGTCGAGGGCGTCGGTGCGCAGCAGCGGATCTCCGCCGCGCGAAGCCGCCACCGGGTCGACGACGAACGGGGCGTGCCCGCCGCGTCCGATGCCGTGCGCGTCACAGGCAGAGACCACGGCGTCGATGGTCGCGGCCGAGGCCAGCACGCCGGTCTTGGCGGCGTTCACGCCGATGTCGGCGGCCACGGAGTCGATCTGCGCGGCGACCGTCTCGGACGGGATCTCGACGACGTCGTCGACTCCCACGGTGTTCTGCACGGTCACCGCTGTCACGGCGGTCATCCCGTGCACACCGCAGGCGAAGAAGGCGCGCAGGTCGGCGTGCATTCCCGCGCTGCCACCGGAGTCCGACCCGGCGATCGTCAGCGCCGTGGGCGGCGCCGGATCGTTGGCGGGACGGGCCTCGTGGGAGTGTCGTTCCTGCTCATCGTGCATCGGACTCATGCTACGTGGTCTCGGCGGTACTGCTGGTCGCACGCTCCGCCCTTCCGCGGGAGGGTGCGATTTTCCCTAAAGTTGTGGCACAACTTCAGGGAAAATCGCCACGACCCTGGCGTGGAGAGGGGTCGGGCACCGCTCAGCGGCGGCTGGTCACTCCGCGACGGGCAGGTACACCCGCCCGCCTTCCTCGACGAATTCCCCGGACTTCTCCCGCATGCCGGCGTCGATGGCCTCGACGCTGGTCAGGCCGTACTTCTCGGCGTAGTCGCGCACGTCCTGGGTGATCTTCATCGAGCAGAACTTCGGCCCGCACATGGAGCAGAAGTGGGCCGTCTTGGCCGGCTCGGCGGGCAGCGTCTCGTCGTGGAAGGCCTGGGCGGTGTCCGGGTCGAGCGCGAGGTTGAACTGGTCGTTCCACCGGAACTCGAACCGGGACTTCGACAGCGCGTCGTCGCGCTCCTGCGCCCGCGGGTGTCCCTTGGCGAGGTCGGCGGAGTGCGCCGCGATCTTGTAGGTGATCACGCCGGTCTTGACGTCGTCGCGGTTGGGCAGCCCGAGGTGCTCCTTCGGCGTGACGTAGCACAGCATCGCCGTTCCGGCCCGGGCGATGTCGGCCGCGCCGATGGCCGAGGTGATGTGGTCGTAGGCGGGCGCGATGTCGGTGGCCAGCGGACCGAGCGTGTAGAACGGGGCCTCGCCGCAGAGCTCCTCCTCCAGGCGCACGTTCTCGGTGATCTTGTCCATCGGGACGTGGCCGGGGCCCTCGATCATCACCTGCACGCCGTGGTCGCGGGCGATGTGGGTCAGCTCGCCGAGGGTCTCCAGTTCCGCGAACTGGGCGCGGTCGTTGGCGTCGGCGATGGAGCCGGGGCGCAGGCCGTCACCGAGCGAGAACGTGACGTCGTAGGAACGCAGGATCTCGCAGAGCTCCGAGTAGTGCGTGTACAGGAAGCTCTCCTGGTGGTGGGCCAGGCACCAGGCCGCCATGATCGATCCGCCGCGCGAGACGATGCCGGTGACGCGCTGGGCGGTCAGCGGCACGTAGCGCAGCAGCACCCCCGCGTGCACGGTCATGTAGTCCACGCCCTGCTCGCACTGCTCGATCACGGTGTCCCGGTAGATCTCCCAGGTGAGCTTGGCCGGATCGCCGTCGACCTTCTCCATCGCCTGGTAGATCGGCACGGTGCCGACCGGGACCGGGGAGTTGCGCATGATCGACTCGCGCGTCTCGTGGATGTGCCTGCCGGTGGACAGGTCCATGATCGTGTCGGCGCCCCAGCGGCTGGCCCAGACCATCTTCTCCACCTCCTCCTCGATCGAGGAGCTCACGGCGGAGTTGCCGATGTTGGCGTTGACCTTCACCAGGAAGTTCTTGCCGATGATCATCGGCTCGCTCTCCGGGTGGCAGCGATTGGCCGGGATCACCGCGCGTCCGCGCGCGACCTCGTCGCGGACGAGCTCGCCGCTGACGTTCTCGCGGGTGGCGATGAACTCCATCTCGCGGGTGATCGCGCCGTCCCGCGCCCGTTCGAGCTGGGTGCGGTTCTCGCGTCCGTCGGCCCACCCGGCACGAGCGCGATGGAGCCCACTGTGGACGTCGATGTGCCGCTGGTCGTCGGTGTAGGCCCCCGAGGTGTCGTAGACGTCGAGGTGCTCGCCGTTGGACAGTTCGATGCGCCTGGCGGGCACCTTCAGGCCGGACTCGGTGGTGTGGTGGGTCTTGTGCGAGCCACGGATGGCTCCGGTGGTGATGGCGGGTCGAGCGTCGGACTGATCGGTGCTGATCGGAGACACGTCGGCCATGGCCGTCTCACTCCCTACGCCGGTATTACCCGGTCAGGTTCTGCGGTCGGCGGCGCCGGAACTCGTCCAGCCGCCCTCTCAGCCCGCTTCGGGTGCGAGCTCCCGCGGTTGTCGTTGTCGATGGGCCCTGGGCCCGGTCGCACACACTAGTAGTTGTCGGGCCGTCCGCAAGTGTCGCCGCGGGGAGGAGTTCGCGGCTACGCTGTGAGCAGCCGAGACGATTTCCTGTCGGGGTAGGTGGATACGGTGCGCGGTGACAACGGCACAGGAGGTAACCGCACTATGTGTGCTGCCCCGATCCTCTCGCCCTCGCCCCGGGAGAACCTGGTCGAGACCTGGCGGGGGCTCGACGTGCCCGAGGCTGGCGTGCGGAGGTCATCGAGGAGAGCATCGTCATGACCCCGCCGCCAGGACACGGCCACAACTTGATCGCCAGTTACGTGCACCGCGCACTTGTTCACGGGGCCCCCGGATGACTGGGAGATCTTCCAGACCGCGGGAGTGTCCGTCCCGACGCGTAGTGGCCTGTTCATTCCCGACCTGGTGGTCATTCCCCGGGAGCGGATAGATCGGCTACCGCCGGAGGACGAGCCCGCCCCGATCCCGATGGAGTACGCGCTGCTCGCGGTGGAGATCACCTCGAAGGGCAACCCGGGGACCGACCGCAAGACCAAGCTCCGGGGCTACGCGCACGCCGAGGTGCCGCTGTACCTGCTCATCGACCGGTTCGCCGAAGGAGAGCCGACGGTCATGCTGTACTCCGAGCCCGCTGAGGGGCGGTACCGGCACCTGCTCAGCGTTCCCTTCGGCGAGAAGATCGCGCTGCCGGAGCCGTTCGACCTGATTCTGGACACCGCCGAGTTCTAAAGAGCGCTGCCGTGCCGGGTCAGCCCTCGTCGAACGGGTCGGCCTCCTCGCTCGGATCCCAGGAGAGCCCCGGAACGCCCCAGCCGTTGCGCTTGACGGTCTTCTTTGCCGCGCGCGCGTTGCGGCCGACCAACCTGCTCAGGTAGAGGTGACCGTCCAGGTGGTCGGTCTCGTGCTGCAGGCAGCGGGCGAAGTGCCCCGTGCCCTCGACCTCGATCGGCTTGCCGTCCGCGTCGGACCCGGTGACCCTCGCCCAGTCGGCTCGCCCGGTCGGGAAGGACTCCCCGGGTACCGACAGGCACCCCTCCCAGTCGTCCTCGGGGTCGGGCATCCCCTCCGGGATCGTGCTGGTCTCCAGCGCCGGGTTCACGATCACACCCCGGTGGTACACGTCCTCGTCGTCGGGGCAGTCGTAGACGAACAACCGCAGGTCGACGCCGATCTGGTTGGCGGCCAGCCCGACCCCGTTGGCCGCGCTCATGGTCTCGAACATGTCCTCGACCAGGGTGCGCAGTTCGTCGTCGAAGCGCTCGACCGGGCGTGTCGGAGTGTGCAGCACCGGTTCGCCGACGATGCGGATCGGGTGTACAGCCATGCGCGAAACCTTATCGCCCGGCACCGATCCCGGATGAGATGCGTGACGCGTCCGCGTTATGGATCATGACGTGTTGTAATGAGGGGTGGGAATTACAGCGTTGTGATTCTCCCGCTCGTTGGGCCGTGAGTGAGGCTTGGAGTTACATGGACGCCGCCCAGATGCTGACCGCGAAGGAGATCGCTCGCCAGTGTGAGCAGCTGGCGCGTGGTGTCGAGCCGGACGAGGCACAGGGCCGACGCCTGCGCGCCGTGGACCCCGCGACGCAACCGATCGAGCGACCCGTCAAGCCGGAGGAGCACGGTTCGAGCGGTGATCTCACGGCCCGTGAACGGGGCGTCATGGCCTTCGAACGTCAGTGGTGGAAGGCTTCCGGGGAGAAGGAACGCGCCGTGCGAGAGCTGTTCGACATGTCGCTGACGCATTACGGACGGTTGCTCGACGCGCTGGTGGACAAACCGGCCGCGGTGCGGGCGGATCCGATGTTGATCAAGCGGCTGAGTAGGGTGCGGAAGAACCGGCAGCACGCGGGCTCCGCACGACAATGGGGAAGCGAGCACTCATGACATCCGGGGAACCACCGGCCGGCCCGTCGGCGGCCAAGATCGGCGGATACGTACTTGTCGGCATCGGCGCGCTCGCGGCCGTGTTCGGCGTGGGGACGATGATGACGGGGGAGACGCACAACACCGCGCAGCCCACCGGTGTGACCACGAACCCGCCCGCGTCCTCTTCGACACCGCACCCCACGTCCGAGGCCGATTCCCCGAAGCCTCCGACTCCCTCCTCCGAGAAGAATCGTGCCCCGGCACCGGAGACGAGCGCCCCGCGGGAACCGTCCCGGTCGCAGTCCCGGTCGCAGGCGCCCCCGCGACCACCGGCCGAGGGGACGCCCGAGCGGCCGCGCCCGCAGGAGCCCGAGCAGTCGTCCGATTCGCGGGTCGCCCTCCGGGTCTACAACAACAGCAAGATCCGCGATCTCGCGCACCGGGCCGCCGCCGACTTCCGCGCGGTCGGGTACAAGGTGACCGAGATCGACAACTACTCGGGCCTCATCCCCGAGACCACGGTCTACTACCGGCCCGGGACCCCGGAGAAGGCTCGGGCCGAGGCGGTCGCCGAGCGTTTCGGAGCCAGCGCGAAGCCGCGCTTCGACGGCATCGAGCAGGCGAGCCCCGGGATCATCGTGATCGTGACCAAGGACTACGACGGCCCCGAACCCGGCAAGTGACTTCGGGATTCGCCCGTCCGTGTAGTCGGCACCCGGTGCCTCAGAAGTAGCCGTCGAAGGCGGTGAGCTGTTCCGCGTCCAGGGAGGGACGCACGGTGGCCCGTGCGGTCTCCAAGTGGTTCGCGCGGACCTCGGCGGCGGACAGCGACTCGCGCATCGCAGTCAGCGCTGCCTCGCGGATCAGCGCCGCGCAGTCGGCCGCCGAGTAGCCCTCCAGACGCGCGGCCAGCGCCGTGAGGTCCACATCGGGGGTCAGCGGGGTGTTCTTCGCCGCCGAACGCAGGATCTCCGCCCGCGCGGCGGAGTCCGGAGGGGGAACGGCCACCATCCGTTCCAGCCTTCCCGGCCTGGTCAGCGCCGGATCCACCAGTTCCGGCCGGTTCGTCGCGCCGACCACGACGACATCGCGCATCGGCTCCACCCCGTCGAGCTCCGTCAGCAGCGCGGCCACCACCCGGTCGCTCACCCCGGAGTCCGCCGACTGGCCGCGTCGGGGTGCGAGGGCGTCCACCTCGTCGAGGAACACCAGCGACGGAGCCGCGTTCGAGGCGCGCAGGAACAGCTCGCGTACCGCCCGCTCGGACTCTCCGACCCACTTGTCCAGGAGTTCGGCGCCCTTGACGGAGAGCACGTTGAGCTTGCCGCTGCCGGCGAGGGCACGGACGAGGAAGGTCTTGCCGCACCCCGGCGGGCCGTGCAGCAGCACCCCGCGCGGCGGATCGACCCCCAACCGGGTGAAGGAGTCCGGATACTGCAACGGCCACAGCACGGTCTCGGTGAGCGACTGCTTGACCTCGGTCATGTCGCCGACGTCGTCGAGGCCGATCCCGCCCGTGCTCAGGCTGTCCGAAGCCGACATCGACAGTGGCCGCACGGAACTCACGGCGTCGAGGAAGTCCTGCTGTCGCAACCGGGGCTGTTCGGCTTCGCTGCCGTGCTGGTGCCGCAGGGCGGCGCGGACCGCCGATTCGCGGCACAGCGCGGCGAGGTCGGCGGCGACGAACCCCGGTGTGTACTCGCCGAGCTCGCCCAGGTCGACGTCGGTGTCCAGCGGAGTCTCCCGAAGCAGCACCCGGAGCAGGTCGGCGCGGGTGCGTCCGTCCGGCTGGGTGATGGTGAGTTCGCGGTCGACGAGGTCGGGATCGCGCAACCGCGGGTCCACGGATTCCGGCCGCGCGCTGGTGGCCACGATCGCCAGCCGCGGACGGTCGATCACCGCCGCCAGCTCCTCGAGGACGACGGTGGCCAGCGGTGGCGGGTCGGTGGCGGGCAGCAGGCTGTCGACGTCGGTCACCAACAGCACGCACGGGGCGTCGCTCTCGACCGTGTCCGTGGCCCGCCCGAGCGCTTCCCGGAACCGACGGGCGGCCGTGGCGGCTTCGAGCGCGCCGATGCCGGGAGCGGCGACCTCCACGAGCTCGGCGCCGACCGCGGCCGTCACCGCCCGCACCAGCGTCGCCTTGCCCACGCCGGACGGGCCGCTCAGCAGCACGCCCAGCCGGGGAGCGGCACCGAGCCGTTCCAGCAGCTCGGGTTGCTCGAAGGACAGCCGCAACCATTCGGTGAGCCGGTCGGCCACCTGGCGGGAGCCGACGAGGTCGGAGACCCCCACGGACGGCGGGGCGGACTGCTCGACGGGAGCGGACTGCTCGGCGCGCTCGGGGGCCGCGGCGGGGGAGGGCCGTGGTGCGCTCTCGGTGCCGTCACGCCAGCGCAGCACCGTGGAAGGCGCGACGGTGACGGCTCCCTCGGGATCACTGCCCGCGATGGTGATCAGTTCGTTGGTCCAGGTGCCCCCGATCGCGGCCGACAGACTCCTGCGGACCTGCCCGGCCCCGCTCGCGTTCCTCGGGGCGAGGTCCTGCGGCAGCAGCGAGACGGTGTCGCCGGTCGTGAAGACCTTGCCCGTCAGGGCGAGGCGCACGGTCTCGGGTGCGACCGAGGCGGCGGCCATCCGGGAGCCCGCGATGGTGACGCTGGTGGCGGTGCCGACCCGGGCGGGAGCGACGGCGATCTCGGTGCCCTCGGTCATGCCGAGGTTGATCAGCGTGAGGTCGTCGACCAGCACGACCCCGGCCGGTGATCCGGGGGTCGTCGCCGCGGCGAGCGCGACCGTGGCCCTGGCTCCGGTCAGCCGCACGGCGTCCCAGGGCCGCAGTCCCAGCGCGTCCAGCACTTCGGGGTGCAGCCGTACGACACCTCGTCGGGTGTCCGAGGCGGAAGAGGACAGTCGAGTGGTCAGAGTGATCGACGGGTAGCCCACGCCCCGAGCGTAGGCGGCACTCGCGGAACGCGGTTACCGGGAGCCGGGGCGGTTGCCGCGCAGACCCAGCCTGCGGGAGCTGCGTCGGTCCGCGCCGGAGTGGCCGTTGCGGCGTGGCAGCCGTCGCACGCGCCGCGCCGCTCCCGCCACGCTGCGCCGCAGCGGCGGTCGCAGCCCGAGGCGCTGGTTGCGTCGGCGGATCGCGCGCCGCTCACGCGGTGGCGCCTCCCATGCCTCCGGGTGCTTGGACAGCCACGCGTGGCGGTAAGCGGCGTAAGGCACGTGCACCAGGTAGAGCACCAGCGCCAGCGCCAGCGAGACGCGCGGGAAGGTGACGATCCCGGCGGCGAGCACGGCCACGAGCACGAGCAGCGGCGCCACCATCTTCGGCGGCACCTTGACCGTCTTCAGCGACAGCGTGGGGATTCGGCTGACCGCCAGCACGGCGATCGCCACGATCCACACCATCACCACCGGTTGGGACGCCCACCAGCCGCTCGAACCGAAACGGGCGGTCAGCACCAGCGGCAACAACGCGAGCAGCCCCGCGGCCGGTGCGGGCACGCCGACGAAGAACTCCTTGCTGAAAGGAGGGCTCTCGGTGTCGTCGAGCAGCGTGTTGAACCGGGCCAGCCGCAGGATCATGCACACCGCGAAGATCAGCGAGACCACCCAGCCGACCTTGTTGCCCTGCAACTGCCACACGTACAGGGTCAGCGCCGGTGCCACCCCGAACGACATCGCGTCCGACAGCGAGTCCAGTTCGGCACCCATGCGCGTGGTCGCGTCGAGTAGCCGGGCGATGCGCCCGTCCAACCCGTCGAGGACGGCGGCCACCGCGACCGCGGCGATCGCGCCGTCGAGCTGGCGGTTCAGGGCGAACTGCACGGCCGACAGTCCCGCGCACATCGCCAGCACGGTGATGGCGTTGGGCAGGAACCGCACTCCCGGATTGCTGCGGACGGTGATCATGCTTGTTCCGCCGACGGCAGCTCGGCCAGTGTCGTCTCGCCCCCGACGGTACGTTGACCCGGTTCGACGAGGACCCGTCCGGAGTTCGGGACGTAGAGGTCGACGCGAGAACCGAACCGGATCAACCCGTAGGTGTGCCCGGCCAGCACCCGATCGCCCTCGCGCGCCGAGCACACGATGCGGCGGGCGACGAGTCCGGCGATCTGGACGACGGCGACGTCGTGGCCGTCGTCGGAGCGCACCAGCATCGAGTTGCGCTCGTTGTGCTCGCTGGCCTTGTCCAGGTCGGCGGAGACGAAGGTGCCGGGCCGGTAGACGCGGCCGGTGACCTCCCCGGTGACCGGGACGCGCTGCACGTGCACGTCGAAGACGGTCAGGAACACGCTGACCCGGGTCATGGGCGCCTCGCCCATGCCGAGCTCCGGTGGCGGGCTCGCCTGCTCGACGTGCGAGACCGTGCCGTCGGCCGGGGCGACGGCCACGCCCGATCTGGTCGGTGGTGTGCGCCGCGGTTCACGGAAGAACCAGGCGCACCACGCGGTGGCGATACCTCCGAGAACTCCTGCCGCCCGCCAGCGCCGCCGTAGCAGCAGGGTCGCGGCGGCGGCGCCGAGCACGAACGGACGCCCGGCCGGGTGCATCGGCGGGATCGTCCCGCGCACGAGTGTCACCAGGTGCGTCAACGGACTGCTCTTGGGTGTGGTCTCGCTCATCGAGGTGATTCGCCCCTGTATCGGCGGTCGCGGCGCGGTGACCGAAGCACGGTCGTCGCCGTTACAGCATCGCTGACGCCTTCGCACCGATGTTTCAGGGGGCGGCCTCGATCCAGTTCCGGTACCGTCGAGGTCGACTTCACCTCGGCCTTGCTCCCATACAGGCCCGGGTCGGTACCGGCATCCCCGAAATGCCGGTACCGACCCGGCACCACGGCCGTCGGCACCGCTCTCCGTCGGCGCCGTACGGCCTCCTCATCCGCGGGTTCGTGCACCCCCCGACGGCACACGTACCCGGTGTCCGCGGTCGTTCCCGGGCAAGCGGAACGGGAACGCCCGGACGTCTCGAAGGAGGTCAACGAGCGACGTGGTGTTACGCATCTTCCATTGTAGTTGAGCTCACAAAAAGTCCGTAGCCGCTAATGGAGGACATTAGATACGAATTTTGTGACCCGCAGTAGTTAGACGGCGAGGCGGCTCTCACTCGTTACGGTCCGATTGATCGTCCACGCTCATCCGGGCCCCCATCAGCTCGCCGATACCCTCGTACGGATCGTGGCGTTCCCCCGAGTCGGCGGTGCTGCCGAGCACCAGCACGGCCAGCTCGTCCTCGCTCGTGCTCGTGTTCGCCGGGTCGACCGTGGAGATCGAGTAGTCGTCGAGGTAGAGCTCCAGGGACAGCTCCCACCCCGAGCGCCGTTGGGCCAGTCGGGCCGTGGCGACGTCGCGACTGTCCACCCACTCCACGTCCCTCCGCTCGCGAAGCTCGCCGACCGGTGTCCGTTCGAGCTCGTCGAGCTGTTCGTGCTCGCTGCGGCGCACGCGGGCGAGCACCCCGGCCAGCAGTCGTTGGGCGGTACCGGCGTGGCTGGGCACCAGCAGCAGGCCGCGATCGGTCACCAGCAACTCGTACAGGTTCGAGGCGTACTGCACCGGACTGACGATGCCCGCCAGCGTCGCTTCCGGCTCGTCGGCCGCGGGCTGGGAGTGATCCAGGGGTACGCCCAGCTGCAGCAGGGTGCGATGCAGCCCCGGGACCAGCCGGGGGTCGGCGACCGCGGGGCGGACCAACCGGTCCGGATCGAGCAGCTGCCCGTTGGTCAGGCGGACGTTCGGGGGGCCGTTCCAGTCGAGCTCGTGCTGGGCGTGCCCGGTGCGAACCAGCGCGTCGACGACGGCGGCACCCAGCAGTTCGGTGAGCGTGTCGACCACGGCCTGGTCGAGGTGTTCGGGGTCCATTCCCGGGTTCAGCACCGGGTTGACCAGTTCGCCGCCCTGCTCCCGATGGATCGTGGCCAGCACCCCGGCCAGCGTCGTGTCCTCCGAGACCCCGCTCTGCAGCACCGCCGAGGTCAGCCGCGCGGCCCGCCGCTCGACTGCCCGCGCACCGGCCAGCCGCGCCATCTCCGGCCACGGCACGCGAGGTCCCATCCCCTCGACCATGAGCCGGTCCTCCAGCTCGGGGACGGTCTGCCGGGGATTGCGCACCAGTGCCATGCCGGGACGGTCGTCGGACTCGGCGGGAGCCGACGCGGACAGCCGTTTGATCGCCTCGATGCGCTCTCCGGTCGAGGGACTGTTGCGCTCGGCGACCTCTTCGAGGATCGACTCCTTGGCCCGTTCGGCGAGCTGCTTCTTGCGCTCGACGGTCTCCACGAACGAGCGGAACCCGAGCAGCAGGTCGGGCGTGCGCTCGGCGCTGAGCGCCATGCTCAGGTACTCCTCGGAGTAGTCGCTCCAGCCGAGTTCGATCGCCCTCGTCTTGCGCAGGGTGGTGGCCAGCACCCGTTTGCCCGCCACGCGGGCGGCGCGGGCATCGGCCCCGAAGCGGATGTCGCGTTCGACGGGGGCCGTCAGCTTCGCGTACAGGCCGGCGTAGCCGCTGAAAAGCCACTTGGTGGGGCCGCCGATGAGCTCGGAGGTGGTCGCGGCGACGCCGGCCGCCGTGCGGTGCACCAGCCGTTCGAGCCCGTTGCCCCCCGGGAGCGTCATCTGCTGGGCGATGGCGGTGCGCAGCTCGTCGACCGCGAGACCGGCGACGAAGGGAAGACCGAGCTCCAGCGAGCGGCTCCGCAGGTGCAGACCCAGCAGTGCGGTGTCCTCGCGGAGGACGATGCGGGGTTCGGAGGTGATCCGGAGCCGGTCGGGGGCGGGGGCACCCGTGGTATCGGCGATGTCGCTGATCGTCCGCCACAGTTGCGGCTGCGCCGACTTGTCGATCGCGACGCCGCGCGGCCGCGCTCGCGGGCGCAGCACCGCACGCAGCCCCAGGAAGACCATGGCGGTGACGACGGCGGCGGCGACTCCGGCTCGCAGGCCGTTGCCCGTGTCATAGCGGTAGGTGTATGCGGCGTTTCCGAGCAGTCCGACGACGAGGGCCACCGGCAGGGCGAAAAAGCCGATGTGCAACGCCAGCGCCAAGGCGGCGCGCCAGAGGCTACGCACTGTCTGAAGAACTCCCGATTCCGGTACACGGTCGCGGTGTCAGGCTAGCCGTGCCCGTCAGCCGGGACGCACGGTGCCCACCTCCGGTGCCGGGTTCGTCCGGTTCGGTCCCTGGAGGGGGTTCTGCGGGTCTTCGGTGTGAGGTGCGGTTTCCGGTAGTGGCGGGAGCGGGCGAGGGCGGAGGATGTCGAGGGCGGCCGCCGCGAGGGTGAGGTATTCGGGCAGCGGGCCGGTGGCGGCGGTGAGCCAGTGCGACCGCCCTCCGGGCTGGTTCGTGGGCGGCAGCTCGACGGGACGTCCGGCGTGGAGGTACTCGACGCCGTGCTCGGTGAGGTCGGTCGCGATCTCGTCGGGATCGGAGCGCCGTGGCCGCACGAGGAAGGTCCACAGCGGACCGAATCGCCCCGGCGCGACGAACAGGGGGCCGTCCGCTCCGGAACGACGCAGCGCGTCACGGACGCAGACACCCGCCATGACGGGCATGCGCAGAGCTTCGACGGGCTCGCCCGCGCGAAGGTGGACGGCTTCGGCGGTGGCTTCGACGGACCAGCCGCAGGCCTGGCGGTAGTAGGTGGCGGCGGCGTGCGGTGTGGTGAAGGTGGTACGGGACATGCGGCTCCCTCGGTCTCGCTGAGAGCACACAAAGTAGCAGATCGATGACGCTACGTGAGAACACCTTGCGGATCGGTGCGGGACGCGTTGCTCGAGGTCTCGTGAGTCGCCGCCGTGCTCGTCCGAGCGTCGCATGAGGTCGGCGGTGCCCCGTGGTGGACGCTGCGCGCGGCTCGGGCAGCTTGGGTCGACGTCACTGTCAAGGTCAGCTGCTTCGAGCGCTGATTCGTCCCCTGATCCCCGACACGCACTTCGAGAGTCAGGGTCCGTCACGTCCTCGGGGCGGCTCTGGTCGGTGCCCGCCCGACCCGGTCGACCACCCCGTGCGGCCGCTCGGGAATCCGGACGTCGGTCCGTTTGATGTCCTCGTGCGGATCGAGGGGGGAGCTCCGATCTGCATGACGTGCTGCCCGCAGCGCATCCGTACGATCCGTGTGTCGTGTTCTTCGCTGGTCAGGTGTGGTCGGCTGCAGCAGTGGTGAACCGCGTCGGCATTTCGGGGAATCCGCTTTGGCGTGAATCCTTTGGCTTTGCCGAAATTGACGTCGTTTTCTGCTCGCTGCTTTGGGTTTGCGAGGTGGAACTGAGGCGTCGCTCGTGCCGGGGAGGAAAACCCGTGTGCGGTCTTCACGAGTTCTCCGCCCTTGGGGGGCGGTTGCTTCCGGTCCCACATCCAGCTTTCCTGCGGCGGGGGGTCGAATCCAATGGTATCCGGGGTCTTTGCCGCATGCTGCGTTCCAATTTTCGGGCAGGTTGGTGTTCGTCGGAACCGGGTTCTCGGCGGGGTGCTTGGCGCGCCATTTAGCCTGGTGGGGGGTGTTCGGGCTGCGACGGTGCCGCCGAGTGTCGATGCGACCACGCCGAGCGTGGCCACCCACCTTTCTTTGTGGTGGTCATTGGTGGTTTATCGATTGACTTTTTTTGACCTGTTTGGTCCCTTCTGGGGAAGCGCGTCGATTTCGTTCGCTGTCTCCGTGGCCTTCTGGTGGAACTGCTCCTCGGTGAGGTCGTCGCCGTACTGCTGGTAGAGCTCGATTCCGGCGGGCACGGTGACCTGGACCCTTGGTCGTCCTTGCCGGCGCTTCGCCGATGGAACTCCCCTCGATCAGGAACTCCGGGTCGGTTCCCATCGCCGCGCCGACGTGTCCGGAGTGCATGCCGGCCCGGATGTCATAACTGACCAACCGGTTCTGAGCAGGGTGGGTCCGAGCTTGAATTCCTCCTGCTCCAGGCTGCCCGCCGCCTCGGAGGTGGCGTCGTCGGCGTGATGGTGATGGCCGTCGGTGCCCGGACGTCGGTGAACGTCGGCCGCCGCGCGCGAGGCGCGGTCCAGCACTTCGGTGTTCACCCGGATGCCGTTCGACGGCCCGAAGGCGGCGGGTCCCGGCGGCCCCTGGGAACCGTCGGGATCCAGCCCCTCCTCGCACTGCTCACGTGCGACCTCCTTCGTCCAGCTGATCGACACCAACCGGGGAAAGAGGCCGCACGGGGTGATTCGCGAAAACGGTCCTCAGTCGACGAGCCAGGTGGTGACCGGGCTGCCCGCGGGAATCTCCGCGGCGTCCTCGTCGATGTCGAGCAGGCAGTTGGCCCGGGCCATGGCCGACAGCAGGTGCGAACCCGGTCCGCCGTGGGGGGTGACCGTGCCGGTCTCGGCGTCGAAGAGCCCCCTGCGGTACTGGCGCTTGCCCGGCGAGGAGGTCAGCGACTCGGTCAGCGTCGCCTCGCGCCTGGGGCGCAGCGTCACCTCGTGACCCGCCGCCCGGCGCAGCGCGGGACGGACGAACACCTCGAACGAGACCATCGAGCTGACCGGGTTGC
Organism: Halosaccharopolyspora lacisalsi; assembly: GCF_014137975.1. Classification (GTDB taxonomy): domain Bacteria; phylum Actinomycetota; class Actinomycetes; order Mycobacteriales; family Pseudonocardiaceae; genus Halosaccharopolyspora; species Halosaccharopolyspora lacisalsi. Next base: position 162,983 of record NZ_JACGWZ010000006.1, read on the forward strand.
CGGGCAGCGTGACCACGGCCGGCCCTCCCCGGTACCGTCCCAGCCCCTGCGGCTTGCCCGGCTGCATCGCGACGCTGGTGAACTCCACGCCGTTGTCGGTCAGCGCGTCCTTGACCACCTCGTAGGCGCCCGCGCTGACCCCGCCGGAGGTGATGATCAGGTCGGTCGTGTCCAGGTGCGGGGCGAGGGCGGCGTGGAAGGCGTCGACGTCGTCGGGAACGAAGCGCAGCAGGTGGGCCTGCCCGCCGGCCTGGCGCACGGCGGCGGCCAGCATCATCCCGTTCGACTCGTAGATCTGCCCCGCCCGCAACGGTTCTCCGGGCGCGACGAGTTCCGACCCCGTGGACAGCACCAGCACCCGAGGGGGTCGGTGCACCGGTAGTCGGGCGGTCCCCACCGCGGAGGCGACGCCGAGATGAGCGGCATTGAGGGAGGTGCCCACCGCGAGCACGCGCGTCCCCGCACTCACGTCCTCGCCCGCGCGACGCAGATGTGCGCCCGGACGCGCGGCCTCGTACACGCTCACCTGCTCGGTGCCTCCGTCCGTGCGCTCCACGGGCACGGTCGCGTCCGCTCCCGGGGGCACTTGCGAACCGGTCATGATGCGGTGCGCGGTTCCCGGCTCCAGCGCGGGCAGTTCGATGCGGCCGGCCGGGATGTCGGCGGTGACCGGAAGCATCACCGGCTGCTCCGGACCGGCCCGGGTGAGGTCCACCGAGCGGACGGCGTAGCCGTCCATCGCCGAGTTGTCGAACGGCGGCAGCGGGATCGTGCTGGTGAGGTCCTCGGCGAGTGCGAGCCCGAGGCAGTCGTCGAGCGAGCGGTGTTCGATCGCCGTCGGCTCCAGCAGCGCCGCGACCTTCGCGCGGTGCTCGGAAACCGGAACCAGCGGGGAAGGATGAGTCGTGTCGGCCACGTCCCCGATGGTCCGATACCGGCCGAGGCCGGGTGAACCCGAGGCCGGAGAACCGTGTCGTGGCAGACTTTCCGCTCGGCCGCGACAGGCCGTTGCGAAGGAGGCGTTCGTGCAGGTGTGCACTCGGCACACGCCGTCGTTCGGCGTGGCTCGACTGATGCTCGCCGCGGGGGAGTCGGCCGGAGTCGAGTCCGGTGCGATGTTGGCGACCAGCTACGGACTCGCCGTCGACACCCGTCCCGGGGGCGGGATGCTGGCAGCGGCCAGGGCGGCCTTCGGTGGCGAGCACTCCTCGGTGGTGACCTACACCGCTTCCGGGCAGAGCGGCTGGGTGGACGTGGCGCCGAGCCTGCCCGGCGATCTCGACGTGCTCGAACTCGACGGCCAGGGGGGATGGTGCGTGTCCCGCCAGTGCTGGTTGGCGGCAGCGAGCACCACCAGGGCGCAGGCGCAGTGGAGCGGGTTCCGGAACCTCTTCGGTGGCGAGGAGGGCTTCCTGACCCATGTCACCGGCCAGGGGCCGCTGGTGGTGTGCTGCTACGGCGCGCTGGACGTGGTGACGTTGTCACCGGGGGAGTTCGTCACGATCGACGCGGGGCATCTCGTGGCCTACGCGGATTCCGTGCAGTCCCGGCTGCGCCAGCTCGAACAGGGAGGTGCGCAGTCGTTGCGCACCGGTGCGGGGCTGGTGTTCGACTTCGCGGGGCCCGGTCGGGTGCTGACCCAGACCCGCGACCCGCGCGGACTGGCGGCCTGGCTGCGCCACCACGGCTCCGTCGGCCGCTGAGTCGACGGGGCTACGTGCGGTGAGCGTGAACACCACCCGTTCGGCCCAGCGCCGCGGGCGTTTTCGGCGGGTCGAAGCCGAAGACGAACCCCCCGACGTCGGGTAGCGTGTTCCGTGCTCCAGCGGCGCTTCGTGCGTCGTGCATCACAGTTCACGAGGAGGACGCCGTGGCGGTCGGCACGGTCAAGTGGTTCAACGCGGAGAAGGGGTACGGGTTCATCGCCACCGATGGTGGATCCGACGTCTTCGTCCACTACTCCGCGATCAACATGTCCGGGTTCCGCACCCTCGACGAGGGCGAGCGGGTCGAGTACGAGGTGACGGCGGGACGCGACGGTCGTAGTCAGGCCGACGGCGTTCGCAAGCTGTAGGTGCCGACGGTCCGGTCCGCTCGGGCCGGGCCGTCGTCCGTTGACGGACTCGTCGAACCGGCAGACGGCGGTATCGGCGGAACGTTAGGCTGCGGTGCGTGTCGGAAGACCTCACCGGACGCCGTCTTGGCCACTACAAAATCGACGAGGTGCTCGGTCGCGGCGGGATGAGCGTCATGTACCGCGCCACGGACACCCGTCTCGGCCGCAAGGTCGCCCTCAAAGTCATGGGTGAACACATCACCGGTGACGCGGAGTTTCGAGAACGGTTCGTCGACGAGGCCCGCAACACCTCGGCCATCGACCACCCGAACATCGTGCCGCTGTACGACTTCGGCGAGGTCGACGAGATGCTCTACATCGCGATGCGACTCGTCGAGGGCTCCGACCTGGCCAAGCTGATCTCGGAGGGGCCGATCTCGCCGCAGCGGGCCGTCGACCTGCTCGAACAGATCGGTGAGGCGCTGGACCTGCTGCACGAGCGGGGGCTGGTGCACCTGGATCTCAAACCCGCCAACGTGCTGGTGACCTCCAAGGAGGCCTCCCACGAACACGTCTACCTCGCGGACTTCGGCCTGACCCGCAGGGGCGCGACCGGGCACCGCACCAGCAGTGGTGACTTCCTCGGTTCGCCGACCTACGCCGGTCCCGAGCACCTGCGCGGTGAGCCCGTGGACGGGCGCACCGACCTGTACGCGCTGGCCTGCATGCTCTTCGCCTGCCTGACCGGGCGTCCACCGTTCAAGGGCCAGGTCCAGGAGGTCATCCAGGGCCACCTCGGCGGCGAACCGCCCACCGTGACCTCGCAGGTCGTGTTGCCTCCGGCCATCGACGACGTGCTGCGCAAGGGGATGGCCAAGACGCCGGACCAGCGCTACGACGACTGCAAGGAGCTGATCGCCGCGGCGCGCGGTGCGCTGGCTCCCGCGCTTCGCTCCGGGAACCAGCCCGCGGGAGCCCAGCCCGGTCCGCAGGCTCCCGGGCCGCCCTCGGGACCGCAGCTGGTCCAGCCGCCGCCTCCGCAACCTCAGGGACCGTCCCAACCCGGGCCACCCCAGCCGGGGCCACCCCAGCCCGGGCCCCCTCAGCCGCCCGGCGGCTACGCGCCGCAACCTCCGATGCAGGGGCCTCCGAACACGTTGCCGCCGCCGAACAGCGACCCGGTCCGGCTGCGTCCACCCATGCCCGCCCAGCCCGCCTCCTTCGCCACGCGCAAGGAGAGCTCGGCCCGCTGGGTGGTTCCGCTGCTGGTGGGCTCGGCCGTGATCCTGATCGTGGTGCTGTTCATCATCATGGGTAGTTCGATCGGCTCCTGAGACGCGTCAGCTTGCACTCCATGCCCGGGAGTGCTAAACACGGAGTTGGCACTCGTTAGGATTGAGTGCCAGGTCGGGACGGTGAGGCCGGTACCGCTGGTGTCCACTGCGACACTCGCGGAACGGTCGTCCGTCGCGGGCACCGGGCCTGGCCGAGCACGAGTCCTGCCGTGGGAGTCCCTGTGGCTTCGCGGCGTCCAGACAGGTGGAGGACCACACCGCAATGGCCAAGATGATCGCGTTTGACGAGGACGCCCGCCGCGGTCTTGAGCGCGGCATGAACACCCTCGCCGACGCCGTCAAGGTGACGCTCGGCCCGAAGGGTCGTAACGTCGTGCTCGAGAAAAAGTGGGGCGCGCCGACCATCACCAATGACGGCGTCTCCATCGCCAAGGAGATCGAGCTCGAGGACGCCTGGGAGAAGATCGGCGCCGAGCTCGTCAAGGAGGTCGCCAAGAAGACCGACGACGTCGCGGGTGACGGCACCACGACCGCCACCGTGCTGGCCCAGGCGCTGGTGCGCGAGGGTCTGCGCAACGTCGCGGCCGGCGCGAGCCCGACCGCGCTGAAGAAGGGCATCGAGAAGGCGAGCGAGGCGGTTGCCGAGCAGCTGCTCAAGTCCGCCAAGGAGATCGAGACCAAGGAGCAGATCGGCGCGACCGCGGCGATCTCGGCCGGCGACTCCCAGATCGGCGAGCTCATCGCGGAGGCGATGGACAAGGTCGGCAAGGAAGGCGTCATCACCGTCGAGGAGAGCAACACCTTCGGGCTCGAGCTGGAGCTCACCGAAGGCATGCGCTTCGACAAGGGTTACATCTCGCCCTACTTCGTGACCGACCAGGAGCGGATGGAGGCGTCGCTGGAAGACCCCTACATCCTGCTGCTGAGCTCGAAGGTCTCCAACATCAAGGACCTTCTCCCGCTGCTGGAGAAGGTCATGCAGTCCAACAAGCCGCTGCTGATCATCTGTGAGGACGTCGAGGGCGAGGCGCTGGCCACCCTGGTCGTCAACAAGATGCGCGGCACCTTCAAGTCGGTCGCCGTCAAGGCTCCCGGCTTCGGCGACCGCCGCAAGGCGATGCTGCAGGACATGGCCATCCTCACCGGCGGCCAGGTCATCAGCGAGGAGGTCGGCCTCAAGGTCGAGAGCGCCGAGCTGGACATGCTCGGCCGTGCCCGCAAGGTCGTGGTCACCAAGGACGAGACCACGATCGTCGAGGGCGTCGGCGACGACGAGCAGATCTCCGGCCGGGTCAACGAGATCCGTGCCGAGATCGAGCGTTCCGACTCGGACTACGACCGCGAGAAGCTGCAGGAGCGGCTGGCCAAGCTGGCCGGCGGCGTGGCCGTCATCAAGGCCGGTGCGGCGACCGAGGTCGAGCTCAAGGAGCGCAAGCACCGCATCGAGGACGCGGTGCGCAACGCCAAGGCCGCCGTCGAGGAGGGTGTCCTCGCCGGTGGTGGCGTGGCCATGCTGCAGGCCGCCGTGGCCGCGTTCGACGGTCTGAACCTGGAGGGTGACGAGGCGACCGGCGCCAACAGCGTCAAGGCCGCCGTCGAGGCCCCGCTCAAGCAGATCGCCGTCAACTCCGGTCTGGAGGGCGGCGTCGTGGTCGAGAAGGTCAAGGGCCTGTCCGCCGGCCAGGGTCTCAACGCCGCCAGCGGCGAGTACGAGAACCTGATCGACGCGGGCGTCATCGACCCGGCCAAGGTCACCCGCTCGGCGCTGCAGAACGCGGCTTCCATCGCGGGTCTGTTCCTGACCACCGAGGCCGTCGTGGCCGACAAGCCGGAGAAGAACGGCGGCGGCGGCGAGGCCGGCGGCGGCGACCCGACCGGCGGCATGGGCGGCATGGGTGGCATGGGCGGTATGGGCGGCATGATGTGAGCCAGTCTCACTGACGCCCGTGCCCACGCACGGACATGCGCGAGAGGGCCGTTCCCCCGAGGGGGCAACGGCCCTCTTTCGTGTCGGGGGTGATGTGTCAGTCTGGTCACCGGCGATCGTCACCCGCCGGTCGCCCACCGGGAAACGAGGAGGCACAGTGGCTCGGTCGCATCGTGGGCGTTCGATGGTGCTGGCTTCGCTGCTGTGCACGTTGCTGGCGGCCACGGCCTGCACCAACACCGCACCGCCGGAACGGGGCGGTTCGACATCCGGTGCCGAGGCGCACGACGCCGGTATGCCCGGTGTGACGCCGAAACCGCGGATGATGGTCGACCTGGGGCGGGACATCCGGGTGCACGGCAAGGTCGCGGTCGTGGTGGACCCGCTCGTGGACCCCTCCACGCGGGAGCTGGCCGTGCGCGTGCTGCGTGTGGCCGGGGCCGACGAGGTGATCGTGCGCGAGCCCGGTCCGACGGTCGAGGGCGTCACGTTGCGGGTCCGGCTCGGTGATCGGGTGCGCCCCGGCATCGTCAAGGGCTTGCAGCGGGTCGGCTTCGGTGCTCCCAGGCCGCTCGAGCCCGAGGGCTACGTGGTGGCCGCCAAGGGCGGAGACGAACCGACCCTGCTGCTCGGGGCCAGTGACTCCGACGGCGCCTACTACGCCGTGCAGACGCTGCGGCAACTGGTCACTCCCGGCGGCATCGCCGGAGTCGGCATCGTCGATCACCCGGCACTGCCCGTGCGTGGCACGATCGAGGGTTTCTACGGCAGTCCGTGGACCCACGCCGAGCGCATGGACCAGCTCGCCTTCTACGGTGCGGTCAAGTTCAACACCTACGTCTACGCGCCCAAGGACGATCCCTACCACCGGGAGCGGTGGCGCGATTCCTACCCGAAGGCCAAGCTCGCGCAGCTCCGGGAGCTGATCGGGCAGGCGGCGGCCCACCACGTGGACTTCACCTTCGCGCTCTCGCCGGGAACGTCGATCTGCTACAGCGATCCGTCCGACTGGGACGCGCTGGTGGCCAAGATGCAGCAGATGTACGACGCGGGTGTGCGCAGTTTCGCGCTGCCGCTGGACGACATCACCTACACGCGGTGGAACTGCGCTGCCGACCGGAGGGCCTACGGTGCGCCCTCCCCGGGCGCGGCCGGTCGGGCGCAGGTGGACCTGCTCAACCGGTTGCAGCACGAGTTCGTCGACACGCACCCGGGCACGCGGCCGTTGCAGATGGTGCCCACCGAGTACTCCGACGTGGAGGACTCGGCCTACAAGAGCGCCCTGCGCGAGCGGCTCGATCCGCGTGTGCGGGTGATGTGGACCGGTGACGGTGTCATCCCCGGGGACGTCACGGTCGACAAGGCGAAGCAGGCGACCGAGGTGTGGGGCCGCGAGGTCATGCTGTGGGACAACTACCCCGTCAACGACTTCGACGCCTCCGAGGGGCGGTTGATGGTCGGGCCGTACGCCGAGCGCGAGCCCGGGCTGTCCGAGCACCTGAGCGGGCTCGTGGTCAACCCGATGAACCAGGCCGCGGCCAGCGAGGTCGTCGAGATCGGAGCCGCCGCCTTCGCCTGGAACGACGAGGAATTCGACCCGCGGCGAGCCTGGCGGGCGGCGGCCGAGTACCTGTCCGGCGACCGCCTCACCGACGGTGGGGACCTGCGGCCGGATCCGGCGACCGTCGAGGCGCTGATGGTGTTCTTCGACCTCAACCACGCGGCACCGCTGGCAGATGGTGACCTGTGGCTGCGCTCGGCTCCCGAGCTCTCCCGCCGCCTGGACGAGTTCCGCGCCGCGTGGAACAGCGGTGACCGCGCCAAGGCACTGGCGGACCTGCGCGGTTACGCCCAGCGGATCGCGGACGCGCCCGAACGGATTCGTGCCGGTGCCGCGCAGGACTTCGTCGCCGACGCGAAACCCTGGCTGCGGGCCACGGACCTGTGGGGGGACGCCTTGCTGGCCACATTGGACGGTTTGCGGGCGCGGCTGGACGGCGGTTCGGCGCGTGCCGAGGAGCGTTTCGCGGCGGCCGCCGAGCTGGCGCGCCGGGCCGGTGCCGTGCGGACCATCCCGGGCGAGAGCAGGCCGCAGGGGCCGGTCAAGGTGGCCGAGGGCGTGCTCGACACCTTCGTCCGCCGGGCCCCGGAGATGTAGTCGCCTCAATCCTCCGGTACCAGCAGCCAGCAGGCCGCGTAGACGAGGATGCCGGTGCCGAAGCCGAGCAGGGTGGCGGCGACCAGGAAGATCCGCACGAGGACGGCGTCGGTGCCGAACAGCTTCGCCGCCCCGCCGCACACTCCGGCGATCATGCGGTCTTCCCGGCTGCGCCGGAACCGGCGAATGCCCGAGTCGTTCTTGGGGGTGATCGTGTTGTGGTCGGTCATGTCCCCAGTGTGGGAGCGCCCGCGCCCCGTTGCCTCGGGGGAGGACCCCGACCTTGCCCGGAGGTGCCCCCGGTGTTCGGTGCGGGAGTCGCGCTTCGGTGCCGCCGCGGCGGGGCGTGGTGTACATCGCCGTGGTCCGATGCGATTTTCCCTGAAGTTGTGCCACGACTTCAGGGAAAACCGTGCGCCCGACGCCCTCGGGTTGACGGTGCCGCGTCTCAGGCGACGGCGCCGCGGTGCACGTCGAGCAGGTCGCTGCTGTACTGCTCCCACCGGTCGTAGAGCACGTCGCTGCCGTATCGGGCCACGAGCTGGGCCTCGGCCCGGGTGATCGGGATGAGCGTGATGATCCGCAGGACCCCCGTGCCCTCCTCGTCGCGCAGCACGTCGAAGTCCTCGCCGAGGTAGGGGTGCGGTGCGGCCAGCGCTCCGCTGATCTCGGTGTCCGGCAGCAGCGAACGGTCGTTCATGATCAGCGCGCCCGGCCCGACCCTGCTCTGCGACTCGCTGAGCAGTTCGGCGATCACCCCGGTGAGATGGCGGGCGTAGCGCTCCTGCCCGGCGTAGAGGGTGCACACGAGCTCGTGCGGCAGCGGCGCCCCGGCGGTGTGCGAGCGCAGCCCGCTTGTCAGCACCGACACGTGCGCGCCGTGCGCGGGGTCGCAGTAGACCAGGTGGTAACCGCGATCCCTGTCGCCCACCTCCGGACTCTCCGCACCGCGAATCCTCCCCAGGTGCGCTTCGACGTGCGCGGGGAAACCACTGAACCGGCTCATGCTCCACCTCGTCCGGACCTGCGAACCGACTCAGTATGGCCCGTACCGGTCCGGGTGGTGACAGCGGGACTGCTCAAGATCGTCTGCTCGGGACGTGACAGGTCGAATACGCTCGCGCCATGGCGGATCGCGATGGTGCCGGTGCGGTGAACTCGCCGGCGGAGATGGCGGCGGCGCTGGACGGTGCCGGATACCTACCGGACGACGGGATTGCCACCGCCGCCTTCCTGGCGGTGCGGATGGGACGCCCCCTGCTCTGCGAAGGCGATCCCGGGACGGGGAAGACGGCGCTGGCGCGGGCGTTGGCCGCGGCGCTCGGGGTGCGGCTCATCCGGTTGCAGTGCCACGAGGGCATCGACGCGGCCCAGGCCCTCTACGACTGGGACTTCCCCCGCCAACTCCTGCACCTGCGCACCCTCGAGGCCGCCGCGGGGGAGCTGGACGTCGCGGCGACGGAGTCCTCCCTGTACACCTCGCGGTTCCTGCTCGCCCGCCCGCTGCTACGCGCCCTGTGGGAGGCGCCGTGCGTGCTGCTGGTCGACGAGATCGACCGCGCCGACGACGAGTTCGAGGCGTTCCTGCTGGAGGTGCTGTCGGAGTACACGGTCAGCATCCCGGAGTTCGGCACGGTCACGGCTCCGGAACCCCCGGTGGTGCTGTTGACCTCGAACCGCACTCGCGAGGTGCACGACGCGCTGAAGCGTCGGTGCCTGTACCACTGGCTGGAGCACCCCGACCTGCCGCGCGAGGTGGCGATCCTGCGGCGCAGGCTGCCGGACCTCGACGAGCGGTTGGGAGAGCAGGTGGCCACGGCGGTACGGCGGATGCGGGGGATGGAGCTGTTGAAGCCGCCGGGAGTCGCCGAGTCCCTGGACTGGGCGCAGGCCCTGCTCGCGCTGGGCAGTACCGAGCTGGACACCGAGCTCGCGGCACGCACGCTCGGAGCCGTGCTCAAGTACCGGGAGGACGCCGAACGGGTCCGCGCCGACGGCGATTTCCGCGGAGCGCCATGACGGTTCGAAATGGTCACGAGTACCCGGTCGGGCTGGTCGGCTTCGCCCGAGCGTTGCGTCATGCCGGTGTGGCCTGCGATCCCGGCCGGGTCCGGACGTTCCTCGCTGCCACCGAGCACGTGGATCTCGACGACCGGTCGGGACTGTACTGGGCGGGACGCCTGACGCTGTGTGCCGAGCCCGACGACCTGCCGCGCTACGACCGGGCCTTCGAGCACTGGTTCGGCTCCGCGCCGTTGCCCCGCCCGGAGCGCGGTTCCCGCACCACGAAGCGCACCCGCACGGCGGCGCCGGAACCGGGCGAGTCCGGCACCACCGAGTCGGAACCGCTGGCCACCGCCGCCAGCGACGCGGAGGTACTGCGCGGCAGGGACGTCTCCGAACTCGGACCCGCCGAACGAGAGCAGCTGCGCCGGATGTTGGCCGAGCTGGACCTCCGACCTCCGCGTCGGGCCGCGCTGCGCCGGAAACCGTCCCGGCGCGGGGAGATCGACCCCCGGGCGACGATGCGGCAGCTGCTCCGCAGCGGGGGAGAACCGCTGCACCTGCGGCGGCGTGATCGGGTGCGGCGAGCACGCCGGGTCGTGCTGCTGATCGACGTGTCCGGTTCGATGGCTCCCTACGCCGACGCGCTGCTGCGCTTCGCCCACGTCGTGCTGCGTCGCTCCCCGGCGAGCACCGAAGTGTTCACCCTGGGTACGCGGATGACGCGGGTCAGCAGGCAGCTCCGGCAACGTGACCCCGAAAGCGCGCTGGCCGCCGCGTCCCGCGCGGTGCCGGACTTCTCCGGAGGTACCCGGCTGGGTGAAACCCTGGGTGCCTTCCTCGACCGCTGGGGGCAGCGCGGGACGGCTCGGTCGGCGGTGGTGGTGGTGTTCTCCGACGGCTGGGAGCGCGGTGACACGAGTGTCCTCTCCGGACAGATGTCGCGACTGCGCCGCCTCGCCCACGCCGTCGTGTGGGCCAATCCGCACGCCGGGCACGCCGGGTACGAGCCGGTGCAGTCCGGCATCGCCGCCGCCCTGCCGTACGTGGACCACCTCGTCGCGGGGCACAGCCTGGACGCGTTGCGGCGGCTGTGGGCGAGAGTGCACGGGTTGGCGAGCTCCGAGCGGGGCTGAAAGCGGCTTCGGGCTTGCCTCGAACGCCGTTCCGTAGCAGGCTCGGGGGATGTGACTCCGGTCACCGAACCCGGGTTCGGCCGGGGAGCACCCACACCGCGGGTCGTGTCCGTTCGAGGAGGCCCAATGCCGCGCATCACCGTCCACGTCGACGGCACCACCTACACAGACGACGTCTCAGCACGCACCCTGCTCGTGCAGTACCTACGCGAACACCTCGGCAGGACCGGCACCGTCGTCGGCTGCGACACCAGCAACTGCGGTGCCTGCACCGTTCACCTCGACGGGCAGAGCGTGAAGTCGTGCTCGGTGCTGGCCGCGCAGGCCGACGGCCACGAGATCACCACCATCGAGGGGCTGAGCGGCGACGGCGGGCAGCACCCCATGCAACAGGCGTTTCACGACAACCACGCGTTGCAGTGCGGGTTCTGCACACCCGGAATGATCATGCAGGCCGTCGACCTGCTCTCCGACACCCCGGAACCGGACGATCAGCAGATTCGCGAGGGCCTGGAAGGCAACCTGTGCCGGTGCACCGGTTACCAGAACATCGTCCGCGCCGTACGGGACGCCTCACGACGCATGCGTGCCGGTGCCGAGGCCGAGCACACCGGCGAGACGCCCGCGCCGCGATCCGCCGAGGAGCGGACCGCACAGCCGACGGGAGGGCAGTCATGACCTCCACCGCGGAACCCGAACTCGGTCGTTCGCGCAAGCGCAAGGAGGACGCGCGGCTGGTCACCGGAGCCACGCGCTGGACCGACAACATGGCGTTGCCGGGGATGATGCACCTGGCCGTCCTGCGCAGCCCGGTCGCTCACGCGCGGATCACCTCCGTCGACACCTCCGAGGCCCGCCGCATGTCCGGGGTGCGGGCGGTGGTCACCGGTACCGACATCGCGGCCGATCAGGGCAGCCTGCCGTGCGCCTGGCCGATCACCGAGGACATGCGCAGCCCGCAGGCGCCGCCGATGGCCGTCGACACGGTCAACTTCGCCGGAGAGGCCGTGGCGATGGTCGCCGCGCGCAGCGCCGCCGAGGCCCGCGACGCGCTGGACGCCATCGACGTCGACTACGACGACCTGCCGGTGGTGCTGGACGTGGAGTCGGCGGCGCAGCCGGGGTCGCCGCTGGTGCACACCGAGCTGGGCACCAACCGCAGCGCGACCTGGACCTTCGACTCGGCCGAGGCGGGAACGGGCGGTGACGTGGACAGGGCGCTGGCCGATGCGGAGGTGCGCGTCGAGCGCACGTTCCGCCAGCAGCGGCTGATCCCCGCGTTCATGGAACCGCGGTCGGTGCTGGTCGACCCCACGTCGGAGCAGATCACGGTGTACTCGGCCACGCAGGTGCCGCACATCCTGCGCACGATGCTGGCGATGTCGCTGGGCGTGGACGAGCACAAGATCCGGGTGATCGCTCCCGACGTCGGTGGCGGCTTCGGCGGCAAGCTCCAGGTCACCCCGGAGGAGGTGCTGACCTTCCTGATGGCCCGCCGGCTCGGCTGCCCGGTGAAGTGGACCGAGACCCGCTCGGAGACGATGGTCTCCGCTCATCACGGCCGCGATCAGGTGCAGCGGCTCGCGCTGGCGGCCCGCCGCGACGGCACGGTCACCGGCCTGAACGTGGAGCTGCTGGCCGACATGGGCGCCTACCTGCGGCTGGTGACACCGGGCATCCCGATCCTGGGCGGCCTGATGTTCAACTCGATCTACAAGTTCGACTCCTACCGGTTCACCTGCACCAACGTGTTCACGACCAAGACACCCACGGACGCCTATCGCGGTGCGGGCAGGCCGGAGGCGACCTTCGCCATCGAGCGGATGATGGACGAGCTCGCCGCCGAGCTCGACATGGACCCGCTGGAGGTGCGTCGCAGGAACTGGATCGACCGCGCGGAGTTCCCGTACACCACCGTGGCCGGGCTGACCTACGACTCCGGTGACTACGAGGCCGCCACCGGCCGGGCCGAGGAGCTGTTCGGCTACCGGCAGTTGCGCGAGGAGCAGGCCCGGAGGCGCCAGCGCGCCGACACCGTCCAGCTCGGTATCGGCGTGTCGACCTTCACCGAGATGTGCGGACTCGCGCCCTCCCGGGTGCTCGGATCGCTGTCCTACGGCGCGGGCGGCTGGGAGCACGCGCAGATCCGGGTGCTGCCGACCGGCAAGGTCGAGCTCGTCACCGGTGTCTCGCCGCACGGCCAGGGGCACGTGACGGCGTGGAGCCAGCTCGTGGCCGACCGGATCGGCGTGCCCTTCGACGACGTCGAGGTGTTGCACGGTGACACCCAGATCTCCCCGCGCGGTATGGACACCTACGGTTCGCGTTCGTTGTCGGTCGGGGGGATGGCGGCGGTCAGCGCCACCGACAGGGTGATCGAGAAGGCCCGGCGGATCGCCGCGCACATGCTGGAGTGCTCCGAGGACGACCTGGAGTTCTCCGCGGGGCGCTTCGGCGTGCGGGGCACCGATCGCGGCACCGGCATCTCCGACGTCGCGCTGGCCGCGTTCACCGCCCACGACCTTCCGGAGGGGGTCGAGCCGAACCTGGACGCCGAGGCCACCTTCGACCCGGAGAACTTCTCGTTCCCGCACGGCACCCACCTGTGCGCGGTCGAGGTGGACACCGACACCGGCGAGGTGCGCATTCGTTCCTACGTCTGCGTCGACGACGTCGGTACCGTGGTCAACCCGCTGATCGTGGAAGGGCAGGTGCACGGCGGTTTGGCGCAGGGCATCGCCCAGGCGCTGTTCGAGGAGGCCGTCCACGACGAGGACGGGACGCTGACCACGGCGACGTTGGCCGACTACCTGGTGCCCACCGCCGCCGATCTGCCGGAGTTCACCACCGACCGCACCGAGACGCGGGCGACGTCGAATCAGCTGGGTGTCAAGGGTGTCGGCGAGGCGGGCACGATCGCCTCCACCCCCGCCGTGGTCAACGCCGTCGTCGACGCCGTGCGCCACTTCGGCGTCGACGACGTGCGGATGCCGTGCTCGCCGCAGCGGGTCTGGCGGGCGATCCGGGGAGTTCGCGCGAGTTCCGAGACCGCCCCGGAGGCCGGTGGCGGGCTCGGATCGATGGAAACCGGTGGTTTCGCAGGCTCGGAAGGAGACCTCAGGTGATTCCGGCACCGTTCGACTACATCGCACCCTCCACAGTGGCCGAAGCCGTTTCCGCGCTGGAAGAGGCCGGCGAGGACGCCAAGGTCCTCGCGGGCGGGCAGAGCCTGTTGCCGGTGCTGCGAATGCGGATGGCCGACCCCGGCGTGGTCGTCGACCTCGGCGGCGTGACGGCGCTGCGCGGGGTCCGGGAGGAAGGGGGATCGCTGGTCATCGGATCGATGACCACCCATCACGACGTGATGCGCGATCCGCTGGTCCACCACCACGCGAAGCTGTTGGCGCAGACGGCCCGGACGGTGGCCGATCCGCAGGTACGACACCGCGGCACCTTCGGCGGGGCGCTGGTCCACGCCGATCCGGCGGGTGACCTGGCCGCTCCCACGCTGGCGCTGGACGCCGAGATGGTGCTGGCGGGTCCGTCCGGGGCCCGTGTGGTGCGGGCTTCCGAGTTCTTCGTCGACTACTTCACCACCGCCCTGGACCCGGCCGAGGTGCTGGTCGAGGTGCGGTTCCCGATGTTCACCGGGTGGAGCGCGCACTACGAGAAGTTCAACCGCGTCGCCCAGGCGTGGTCGGTGGTCGGGGTGGCGGCCGCCGTGCGGGTGGAGGCGGGTGCGATCGCCGAGGCCAGGGTCGGACTCACCAACATGGGGTCGACCCCGGTGCGCGCGTTGGCCGTCGAGCAGGCACTGCTCGGCAGGCCCGCCACGCCGGAGGCGATCCGTCACGCGGCCCGGCACGCGACGGAGGGCACCAGCCCGGTCAGCGACGCCGGCGCCGACATCGACTACCGCGAACATCTCGCCCAGGTGCTCACCGGCAGGGCCGTGACCGCGGCGGCCGGCGTGTGAGGCTGATCAGGAGGGTTTCTCGTGCGGATGCAGCACCAGTTCACCGTTCCCGCGCCGGTCGACGTCGCCTGGTCGACGTTGCTGGACCTGGAGCGCGTCGCGCCGTGCATGCCGGGGGCGACGTTGAAGGAGGTCGACGGCAACGACTTCACCGGCTCGGTCAAGGTCAAACTCGGGCCGGTCTCGCTGCTCTACAAGGGCTCCGGCACCTTCACCGAGACCAACAGCGCCGCGCACCGGGTGGTGATCGACGCGAGCGGCAAGGACTCGCGGGGCAACGGTACGGCCGCCGCCACGGTCACCGCGGAGCTCTCGCCCCTGGGGCAGGGCACCACGGTCGCCGTCGACACCGATCTGAAGGTCACCGGAAAGCCCGCGCAGTTCGGGCGCGGGATGATCCACGACGTCGCCGAGAAGCTCATCACGCAGTTCTCCGACTGCCTGGAGGAACGACTCGTCGAGCCCGCGGCCGCCGAGGAGGTCGAGGAACGGTCCGTGACCGAGCGGACCGGGCCGGTCCCGGGGCCCGTGGTGGGGGAAAGCGGTCCCGAGGTGCACGGGACATCGGAGCCGCAACCGGTCACTCCGGCCGGGGAGGTTCCCGAGCAACCGGGGGAGTCCGAGGCGGCGACCAGAGCGACGACCGCGGACTCCGCCGGGGGTGCCACGCGGACCGAGTCCGCACCGAGTTCCGAGGAGGCGATCGATCTGCTCGGCACCGCCGGGGGGCCGGTGCTCAAGCGCCTGGCTCCCACCGTCGTCGGGCTCGCCGCGCTGGTCGCCGTCGCCGTGCTCCTCCGGCGTCGACGGCGTACTCGCTGACGGGTTTCGCGCCTCGGCTTTCGGTGCGGACCCCCTCGCGGTCGGTGTGGTGGTGAACGCGTCGTCGCGGCGGTGAGAGTGCCCCCGCGACGCGTTCACCACGCGGGGGCGGGTGACACCTGCGCCCGCTCCGCTACAGCAGGGCGTGGACGCGGCCGAGCCGGTCGAGCCAGCGGCGCTGGGTGGCGGCCGACGGAGTCGCCGCCGCCACCCGCGCCGGGTCCGGCGCGGGAGCGCGCCGGGGCACCGGCAGGTGTCCCTCCGATGTGTGCAGCGAGTCGGCGACGGTGTCGCCGTCGAGCAGCGACATCGTGCCGAGGCCGCAGGCGAAGGGCAGCTGCGGCAGCGAGCCCGCGAGAGCGAGTTGCGCGGCCAGCCCGACGCTGCTTTCCACCGCGGAAGAGACGACGCAGGGCAACCCGCAGGACTCGGCCACGCGCAGCGCGCGGTGAACGCCGCCGAGCGGCGTGGCTTTGAGTATCGCGACGTCAGCCGCGCCCGCCACGGCCACGCGCAGCGGGTCCTCGGCGCGGCGGATGGACTCGTCGGCGGCGATGCGCACGTCGACCCGTCGCCGCACGGCGGCGAGCTCGTCGAGCGTGGCGCAGGGCTGCTCGACGTACTCCAGACCTCCCGCCGCTCGGTCGAGTTCGCGGATGCGGGTGGTGGCGCTGTCGACGTCCCACAGGCCGTTGGCGTCGACGCGGACGGCTCCGGACCCGCCGAGCGCGTCACGGACGGCGGCCACGCGCTCGATGTCCTCACCGGGGGTTTGCGCGGCGTCGGCGACTTTCACCTTCGCCGTCGAGCAGCCGGAGTTCGCGGCGATCTCGTGGCAGCGGTCGGCGTCGACGGCCGGAACCGTGCAGTTGACCGGTACCACCTCGCGCACCGGCTCCGGCCAGTTGCCCGCGCAGGCCTCCAGAGCCGCGTTCAGCCAGGGCACCGATTCGGCGTCGGAGTAGTCCTCGAACGGACAGAACTCGCCCCACCCGGAGGGGCCGCCCAACAGGACGCCCTCACGCACGGTGATTCCACGGAACCGCGTGTGCATCGGGAGCGCGTACACGCGCACGGCGTCCAGGTCGGTCAGGTCGATCGTCGCCTCGTTCGAATCCACACCCCGATCCTGGCACGTCAGTACCATCTTGGCTGCCGGTCATGGCCAACGCCTCGTCGCGGTGATCGTCGGGAACAAGCCGGCCGGTTCGAGGGGTACGGGTGCTCCCCGTCCGCATCACGGGCACGAGACGTGCCGCGAAGGTGCTCGGCTCAGGCCACGCTGGGGCGGCCGAGGTCGAAGACGTCGACCTCGAAGCGCGCCCACTGCCTGCGCAGTGCGGCGACACCGCTGTCCAGCACGAAGTTCAACTCGCCCAGGGTCACCGGCAGCAGCGTGAACACCTGGAGTTGTTCGGTGCCCTCGGTGTCGGTGAAGCGGGTGAACTCGGGAGGGAAGAGCGGGTGCCCGCTGGCCAGCACCGCGTGGAACTCCGTGCCGGCCAGCAGGGGCTGCTCGTTGGGCACGATCTGGTCCGGGACCAGGTGCGTGTTCAGCCCCACGAGCAGTTGGGAGGTGAGGTCGACCAGGTACCGCGCCGCCTCGGCCTGCTCCCGGTAGACGGTGCAGGCGAGCTCCTGGGCGGGGTCGGCGCCGATCGGCTGGAAGCGCAGTCCGGAGCTGATGACCGTGGTCAGGTGGTACTCCTCGCGTTGGAAGAACACCAGGCCGTAGCCGCGGTCCTCACCACGCACGTTCGGCGGCTCGGCTCCGCTGGGTGGACCGGCGTGGTGTTCGAGGTTCTCGGCCAGTCCCACGAACCGATGTGCGCGGCCCCCCGTGGTGATGCCCTGCTTCTCGGCGCTCATCCGATCTCCTGGTACTGCGTGTTTCCTCGCTACCGCAACCGGCCGCACGGCGTGCGTGGTCACGCTTGGCTCATACAGTACCGCCGCCCTCAGGTGCTGTCGGCGATGGCCGGTCCGAGCAGATCGTCGGAATCGACGATGCGATAGGCGTAGCCCTGCTCGGACAGGAAACGCTGTCGGTGCGCGGCGTAGTCGGTGTCGATGGTGTCGCGGGAGACCACCGAGTAGAAGTGCGCCTGTTTGCGCTCGTTCTTCGGGCGCAGCAGTCGACCGAGTCGCTGTGCCTCCTCCTGACGGGATCCGAAGGTGCCGGAGACCTGCACGGCCACCGACGCCTCGGGCAGGTCGATGGAGAAGTTGGCGACCTTGGAGACCACGAGCCTGTCGATCTCGCCGCGGCGGAACGACTCGTAGAGCGCCTCGCGATCCTTGTTGTTCGTGGACCCCTCGACGATGGGCGCGTCCAACGCCTTGCCGAGTTCGTGCAGCTGCTCCAGGTAGGCGCCGATGACCAGCGCGGGTTCACCGGGGTGCTGATCGAGGATGGCCCGCACCACCGGGGCCTTGGTCCTGGCGGTGGAGCACACCTTGTAGCGCTCCTCCGCCTCGGAGGTGGCGTAGTTCATCCGCTCGTCGTCGGTGAGCGTGACCCGGACCTCGACGCAGTCGGCCGGCGCGATCCAGCCCTGCGACTCGATGTCCTTCCACGGCGCGTCGTAGCGCTTCGGCCCGATCAGGGAGAACACGTCGCTCTCGCGGCCGTCCTCGCGCACCAGGGTGGCGGTCAGCCCCAGCCGCCGCCGGGACTGCAGGTCGGCGGTCATCCGGAACACCGGTGCGGGCAGCAGGTGCACCTCGTCGTAGACGATCAGCCCCCAGTCGCGGGAGTCGAACAGTTCCAGGTGCTTGTACTCGCCCTTGGACTTGCGGGTGATCACCTGGTAGGTGGCGATGGTGACCGGGCGGATCTCCTTCTTCTCGCCCGAGTACTCGCCGATCTCCTCGGCGGTCAGCGAGGTGCGCTCGACGAGCTCGCGCTTCCACTGCCTGGCAGAGACGGTGTTGGTGACCAGGATCAGCGTCGTGGCCTGCGCCTCGGCCATCGCCGCGGTGCCGACCAGGGTCTTGCCCGCGCCGCAGGGCAGCACGACGACACCGGAGCCTCCGGCCCAGAACGAGGTCACGGCCTGCCGCTGGTAGTCGCGCAGGTGCCAGCCGTCCTCGTTCAGCGCGATCGGGTGAGCCTCACCGTCGACGTACCCGGCGAGGTCCTCGGCGGGCCAGCCGATCTTGACCAGGGCCTGCTTGAGCCGCCCGCGCTCGCTGGCGTGGACCACGACCGTGTCGTCGTCGACGCGGGCGCCGAGCATCGGTTTGATCTTCTTGCTGCGCAGCACCTCTTCCAGCACCGCGCGGTCCCGCGAGCTCAGCACCAGCCCGTGGGCGGGGTCGTGGTTGAGCTCGAGCCTTCCGAAGCGGCCCATCGTCTCGACGATGTCGACCAGCAGCGGCTGGGGCACGGGGTAGCGGGAGTGGTTGACCAGGGCGTCGACGACCTGCTCGGGATCGTGCCCGGCCGCGCGCGCGTTCCACAGCGCCAGCGGGCTGATCCGATAGGTGTGTACGTGTTCGGGGGCACGTTCGAGCTCGGCGAACGGTGCGATGGCGATGCGTGCCTCGTCGGCCCCGGGGTGGTCGACTTCGAGCAGCACGGTCTTGTCCGACTGGACGATCAGCGGTCCGTCAGTCACCTCGGGCGGCTCCTTGGAATGGGTCTTCACTGGGGGCGGGCGGCGCTGAAACCAACGGTCGCACCGCGCTCCAGTATTCCACTGCCGCAGCGGACCGGAACATGTAAGCCACTTCACCGGTCGCCCGATGGCGTCGTAAGTACATGTGTGACGCCGTGCGTCACAACGGCGGGCTGTGGTGGAGCGACGAGGAAGCCGATCACACGCGGAACCGTTCCGAGCGCTGTCCGGATGCGACCGACATTCGGCCGGCGTGGACGCCGGAAGTGGCCGCCGGAAGTGGACGCCGAGGTCGAGCGGATCGCTCGCCGGGCGGTCGAGGAGTCCCGCGAGCGGGAGAGCTCCCGTCAGCAGGAGGGGGCCCGGCGGGAGTCCGACGAGCGGGGGCGGGCCGCCCGACGACGAGCTCCGGCTCCGCCGGCCCGTTCGTCGCCGGAGCATCGCCTCACTTCTTCGGGGGCGCTTCGAACAGCATCGACTCGACGTCGACGTCGCCGGACGGCAGCACGCCGTGGGACCTCATCAGCTCCACGACGCGTTCGAGCCGGGAGGCGTCCAGCGTCGTCGGGTAGCTCCCGATGTTGACCAGGGCCGCCGTGCTGGGGTCGATCTCGGTGTACTGAGGTAGCAGGTCCTCGACCTTGCCGCGGTCCTTGCCCACCTCGGCCTGGGCACGTGCCATCACTCGCTGGAACCTGGCGGCGGCGTCGCGGTGTCGCTCGACCCACTGCCGGGTGGACGCGTACCCGGCGATCGGCATGCCCGTCGTGGGGCCCTTCGCGGTGTCGGCCAGGGTTTCGGCACCCAGCCGATTGGCCCGGGAGGCGAAGGGCTCGATCATCGCGGCCGCCGCGACGTCGCCGCGCTGCAGGGCCGCGGGCATCTCGGAGAAGTCCATGACGACGAACTCGACGTCGGAGGGCTGGAGACCGTGGGTCTTCAGGGTGACGCTCGTGGTCAGCTCCGTGATGTTGGAACGGGTGTTGACCGCGATCTTCTCGCCCGCGAGGTCCGAGGGCGATGAGACCGGCCCGCCGGGCATGTGCATCAGCAGGAGCGTTCCCGTGTCGGCCTGGTAGCCGTCCGACACGGCCCTGAGCTCGACGCCCTCCCGCTGCTGTGCCCGGAAGAACGTGACCCAGTTGCTGAAGGTGATGTCCAGCGATCCGTTGTTCAGCAGCGGGATTCCGTCCGCGCCACCGGAGATGGTTCGCGGCTCGACCCGCAGCCCCGCTCGTTCGAAGTAGCCCTCGCGCATCGCCAGGTGCAGGGGTGCCACGTCGACCGAGGGCATGATGCCGACGTCGATCGTCGTCGGTTCGGGAGCCGTGGAGCCGCCGCTGTCGCCCTTCACCTCGCCGAGCGGACCGCACCCGGACAGGAGGAACAGGCACAGGGCCACGAGGACCGCGGGTGCGCGGCGGGCGTTCGCCGGTCCGGGAGCGTGACCGGCTCGCGTGGGACGCCGAACCATGTGGAGGGCTCTCTTCTGGGACGTGGCGGGCTGCCGACAGGACAGTAACTCTCACGCGTCGAACACCGTGAGTCAACAGTGAATCGCTCACCGCCCCTGCGGGGGACGTCACTCCGAGGATCGGGTCCACACTGTGAAAACGTCGATCGTCCCGGCGCGCTGGTTGCGGTGCGTACGACGGTTTCACGAGGAATACGAAGGGCGATGTTTTACACACTCGATGTAACGAAACTGCGGAATATGTGCTCGCGGTATTTGGCTGTGTGACCGCTGTGAGGTGGTGTTACTCGGAAGAGTGAACGTAGAGCAGGTGTGAACTACGCTACGTATAGCGCCCCACTTCCCCGGTCGCGGACTTCGCCAGTACGCTGTGTGCCGCCCGTGGGGGTAAGCAACCCCCGTGCTCCCATGGAGCGACGGAGGGGGATCCTGCGCGGTTTCCCGTCCTGTGAGCTGCAAATTTCGGCTTTTCGTGGTGACAGGACCCCGGTTGCCGCGCCACGTGCCCGTAACTGTCGGAATGAGGAAGCCTCGAGTGGCCCGAGGAGAGAAAGGTCCCGATCGGTTCAACGCGCTCGGGACGACGGGTTCTCACCCAACGGGTGACGACTCTGTCGGTACTGACGAGGACCCCGTGTCCGCACAGGGTCCTATTCACGGACCGCTTGACATCCCAGGCAGCGGTGGCGGCGCTCGGACCAGCAAGTGGTACATGCGCAACTGGCGGCTGCGGACCAAGCTGCTGCTCGTGCTGCTGATCCCCTCGATCGCAGCGCTGTCCCTGGGCGCGTTCCAGGTGTCCTCCGACTACGCGCAGGCCGACACGTTGGCGGCCAACAGCAAGCAGGTCGAGCTCGACACCAGCGCGGGCAAGGTCGTGCACGAGCTGCAGCGTGAGCGCGACCTGACCGTGGCCTACATCGCGTCCGGGCGGACCGCCAACCGCGCCGAGCTCAACGAGCAGCGCGCCGCGGTGGATCGCGCCATCGAGCAGTTCCGCTCCGACATCCGTCAGGCCAGGCAGAGCTCGCACTCCGAGGTCGCCACCCGCTTCGCCGCGGCTGCTTCCGACCTCGATCGGTTGGCCAACCTGCGGAAGGTGTCGGACAACAGCGACTACCCGGCCGACGCGGCCGTGAGGGCCTACACGGAATCGGTGGATCGCCTGCTCAGGCTCGGTGAACGGGGTATCACCGAAATCAACAACCCCGAGCTGGTGCAGCTCTACCTGGCCACCAACGCGTTGTCGCGTGCCCAGGAGCAGGAATCGGTCAAGCGAGCCCTGCTGGCCGCGGCGCTGCACTCCGGTGGCTTCGGCCCCTCCGACCAGCGCGCCCTGCTCTCCGCCGACGCCGAGCTCGACGCCGCGCTGAGCGACTTCCGCAAGTGGGCCACTCCGGCCCAGGAGCAGGCCTACAGCGACACCGTGACCGGTCTTATGGTCGACCGGGCCCGCACCGTCGAGGAAACGGCGTTGGTGCGTGCGCAGGAGGGCAACTCGTTCAGCGACCTGTCACCGCAGGAGTGGATGCGGTACTCGACCGAGACGGTCAACCTCAACTACCAGGTGACTCGGCAGCTGCGCGACCAGTTGCAGAACAAGGTCGACTCGCTGGCCTCGGCCGCGAACACCCAGACGTACGTGGCGGCCGTACTGGTGGTCGGTGCGCTGATCCTGGCCTTCGCGATCGCTCTGATGGTGGCCCGGTCGCTGCTGCTTCCCCTGCGCACGCTGCGCCGCTCCGCCCTGGACGTGGCCGACAACAGGCTGCCGGACTCCGTCGACTCGATCCTCGAGGAGTCCAACCCGGACGGCGGTCACGGCGGCTGGATCGAGCCGATCCCGGTGCACACCCAGGAGGAGATCGGCCGCGTGGCCCGCTCCTTCGACGCGGTGCACTCCCAGGCCCTGCGGCTGGCCTCCGAGCAGGCGTTGCTGCGGAACAACGTCAACGACCTGTTCGTCAACCTCGCCCGGCGCAGTCAGACGCTGGTACAGCGCCAGCTGGCGCTGATCGAGCGACTGGAGCAGGACGAGCAGGACCCCGACCAGCTCAGCAGCCTGTTCGAGCTGGACCACCTCGCGACCCGGATGCGGCGCAACAACGAGAACCTGCTCATTCTCGGTGGCACCGACCTGACCAGGCGGATGGTGAAACCCGTCGCGCTGACGGAGGTCGTCGGCGCTGCCGTGTCCGAGGTCGAGCAGTACGCGCGGATCGCCATCTCGGAGGCGCCGGAACTCGCGATCCAGGGACGCATCGTCAACGACGTGGTGCACCTGATCGCCGAGCTGTTGGAGAACGCCACCGTGTACTCCAACCCGGACACCGAGGTCACCGTGCACACCGCCTATCGCAGGCAGGAACTCGTGCTGGAGATCCGGGACCGTGGCGTGGGCATCGACGCCTCCGATCTCTCCGAGATCAACGAGCGCCTGGTGCGCACTCCGGAAGTCGACGTCTCGGTGTCCCGCCGGATGGGCCTGTACGTGGTCGGCCAGCTCTCGCGGCGGCACAACATCGGCGTCGAGCTGCACAACAACGACGACCTCGAAGGTGGCGTCACCGCGCGGGTGCACATCTCCGGTGAGTTCGTCGTGCAGCTGACTCCGAACGGCCCGATGCCGATGCCGGACGTGCAGCGG
Source organism: Halosaccharopolyspora lacisalsi (assembly GCF_014137975.1). Taxonomy (GTDB): domain Bacteria; phylum Actinomycetota; class Actinomycetes; order Mycobacteriales; family Pseudonocardiaceae; genus Halosaccharopolyspora; species Halosaccharopolyspora lacisalsi. The sequence continues at coordinate 186,098 of NZ_JACGWZ010000006.1, forward strand.
CCGGCCGACGAGCAGCGGGACGCGTTGTCCGACACCGGAACGCAGAAGGGCCTGGCGGCGGCCTTCGCGCAGAACGGCACCGAGCGGAACCTTCCCGAGCCCGAACCGCCCCAACGCGGGCTGCCCCAGCGGGAGCCCTCCGAGCCGGTCGCTCCGCTCGGGTCACCCGAACCGGAGCCGGACGACGAGCAGTCGTGGCCGGTTTCCGACATCGGTGAAGAGTTCGCCACGAGCTACTCGGTGCAGATCGCCTCGGGCGATTCGTACGGTGCTTCGGACGTACCGCGCTGGGAGGACGAACCCGACGACGTGGTCGCCGAGGCGGAGTGGCCCCGTGAGGATGCCCGCATCGACGTGGACCCGGGTGACGGGCACGATGGTCGGTGCGGGGTGCCTCCCGGGATCGACGATCCCGGTGGGCTTTTCCACAGTCCTTTCGAAGCCGAGAAGACCACCCAGTTCGAACGCATCACGGAGTCCTACGACACCGGGTGGGAGGACGCACGGGAAGGTACTGCGGAAACCCCGATACCAGTGGACAGCGGCGTGGGGGCTCCGGCAGTGGCGGCCACGTCCGACAGTCAGCCGGAGGGGACCGCCAGCGACATGGATGACGCGCCGACCCAACGTCTTCCCATCTACGAGGCCGTGCTTTCCCAGTGGTTCCGTGAACCGGAGGAGGAAGGACAACCGTCCCCGTCCGAGCCGGTGTCGTCACGCGACGGTGCGGCTCACAACGGCCACGGCGAATCGGCCGCCGTCGGTGCGATCGGCGGTCGAGCCAGGGCCCGGCGTGAGAACGAGCCGCACGAACCGGGCATCGACGAGGCCCGGGCACCGGGGTCGATGTTCAACGGTGCACCCGTCGACGACGCTGAGACCGGTGTCTCCGACGTGCCTCGTGTGGGGCGGCGTGCGGCCACCCGCGACCAGCGGGATCGTGTCGCGCAGGCTCGCCAGGACGAGGCGCAGAGCACCGCCGACCCCGGTTGGGGTGCCGGTGATGCCGGGTGGCAGGCGGCCGAGGCGCTGGCTTCGCAGGATCAGCAACAGCAGGAAACCACTACGGCAGGGCTGCCCAAGCGCAACCCGAAGTCGAATCTGGTCCCTGGGTCGGCCGCGGCGCAGCCGCAGTCCCCGGCCCCGGCCCCGGAGAAGCCCACCGCGCCCCGCTCGGCCGACGCCGTGCGCGGCAGGATGTCGAACTTCCAACAGGGCGTCCGACGTGGTAGGCACGCCAAGGCCGAGTTCGACTCGACCGACGAACAGTCCCGCTCGATCCCGAGCCGTCCCGAGGAGCAGGAGTGACCGGGTCCGTCCAGAACCCCATGAGCAGCAACAGTTTCAGTTGGCTGATCACCGACTTCGTGCGTCGCGTCCCCGGCGTCGCGCACTCGGTCGTGGTCTCCGCGGACGGGTTGCTGCTCGCAGGCTCGCAGGGCCTGCCACGCGATCGTGCCGAGCAGTTGTCCGCGGTCGCTTCCGGACTGGTCAGCCTGACTCAGGGCGCGGCCCGGTGTTTCGAAGCCGGCGATGTGACTCAGACCGTGGTCGAGATGGAGCAGGGTTACCTGTTCCTGATGTCGATCAGCGACGGGTCGTGTCTGGCGGTGCTCGCCGCCCCCAACGCCGACATCGGTTTGGTCGCCTACGAGATGACCCTGCTCGTCGAGCGGGTCGGGCGCCAACTCACACCCGAGTTGCGCGCGCAGTTGCAAGGAATGGGTCGATGACCGTCCTCGCCGGCGTTGAGGAGTGCAGAGCATGACCGATGGCGCGGATCCCAGCTGGGACGGTGACCTTTTCCGCCTGTACAGCAGGCGTTCTGGCGCGGACTCCTGGCAGGACGACTTCGTGGACGACCCGCGTGCGGGCGGGCGCTCGTCCGGACCCCCCCACGACGCGGGGGCCCGCCCCGGCGGTAACGACGGGGACTACGACCGCGGGCTCTTCGGCGGTCCCGGGGCCGACCTGTTCGGTTCCGAGTACTCCTCGGAGCAGTCGGATCCCGGTCGGTCCCGCGGCGGCGACGGTTCCGAGGGCGGCCCGTTGTCCATGCCGTCGATCTCGCAACCGATGTCGCCGATCTCCCAGTCCATGCCGTCCATCTCCGGGTCCATGCCCGCGCTGTCCGGGCAGGACGGAGGCGGTCAGGATGACGTGGAAGGTACCGGCTCGCTCATGCGGCCGTACGCGAGAACGCGGGGTCGTACCCGTACGGATTACGACCTCGCCATCGAAACGTTGGTGACCACCAGTGAACGTGGTCGCACGCAGAGCGCCCAGTCCAGTCCGGAGCACCGCTCCATCTGCGGGCTGTGCACGGACGCTCGGTCGGTGGCCGAGATCTCGGCCCACCTGCGGTTGCCACTGGGGGTGGTGCGGGTGCTGATCGGCGACATGGCCGGTCTCGGCTTGGTTCAGATTCACGATAGTGGAATGGTCGTGGGCGACCGGCCGTCCATGGAGTTCTTGGAAAGGGTGCTCAGTGGGCTTCGCAGGCTCTGATCCGGCAGCGGCCAGCAACCACGGCGGCAAGACCTCGACGAAGATCGTGGTCGCCGGTGGTTTCGGGGTCGGCAAGACGACCTTCGTGGGCTCGGTCTCCGAGATCCTGCCGCTGACCACCGAAGCGGTGATGACCGAGGCCAGCGTCGGTATCGACGACCTCAGGCAGACTCCGGACAAGTCCACCACCACGGTGGCGATGGACTTCGGCCGTGTCTCGCTGGACGAGGACCTGATCCTGTACCTGTTCGGTACACCGGGTCAGCACCGTTTCTGGTTCATGTGGGACGACCTGGTGCGGGGAGCGATCGGCGCGGTGGTGCTGGTCGACACCCGCAGACTCGCGGACGCGTTCGCCTCGATCGACTTCTTCGACGATCGCGGATTGCCGTACGTCGTGGCGGTCAACACCTTTGACGGCGTCCTGCACCATCGGGTCGAGGACGTGCGGGAGGCGCTGACCATCGAGGAGTCGGTGCCCATCCTGACGTGCGACGCCAGGAACAAGGACTCCACCAAGGAGTCCCTGATCACGCTGGTGCAGCACGCCATGAAGCAACGCCTGGCCGCGGCCTCGGGCTGAGGGTGCGGTCAAGCACGCGGTGGTGGTGCGATTTTCCCTAAAGTTGTGCCACAACTTTAGGGAAAATCGTCAAACCCCCGGCACGGACCAGCACGTACCACGGACGCGTCACTTCTCCACGACGGCGACTGAGGTGATGCGGTGCAGCGGGAAGTCACCCACCTCACCGCGTCCCCGGTCGAAGCCCTGGAGCACGCCTCCGCCGACGCTGACCGGCTCCACGACGCGCTGCGTCGCTCCGCCGTGGGCATCGACGAAGCCGAGCCAGACGTCGCGGCGCTGCCGCGCCGCGTCGCGCAGCAGCTCCAACGTCGCCGCCGCACTGGGGCGACCGCGCTCGGGGGACACGGCGCTGCCGCGCCGTGCCGCCGCCGCGTGGTCTCCCGCCCGCATCTCGTGCACGCGGCGGGCGAGCTGCTCGTCGTCGGGAACCGTCGACGCGGTCGGTTGCGCGCTCGCGCGCTCGCGCACGCGGACACGCCGTGCGCCGGAGCGCAGATCGAGGATCCGACCGTCCGGCCCCTCGGCGACCGGTGCGAATCCGGCCTTGCGAAGGCCCTCGACCACCTCGGAGACCAGCAGCGGACTGACCAGCACGGTGGGGGCGATCCGACGCAGTTCGAGCCCCGCGACATCGGGGTGGGCCTCCACCTGTGCCAGCAGCACGGGATCGTCGCAACGCAGGAACGCCGAAGCGGTGCCGGCGCGAAGCCGACCGTGCCTGCGGGCGACGTCGTCGACGAGGTAGGTCAGCGACTGCGGTATCGGTGTCCGCGACCGGTCCCGGAACAGGGCGTGCAGGTCCTCGGCGGTGCGCCCGGAATCCAGCGCCCGGCGCAGGCTGGACTCGCTGATCCGGTAGACGGTGGCGCTGCCCGCGGACTCGACGTCGGCGACCAGGTTCATCTCGGTGGCGAGCTCCGGTTGCAGCCGCCCCGGCGCCACGACCGTCAGGTCGGTCTGCACGAGTACGTGGTCGAGCGGCTCGGGCAGGGCCGTGGCCAGTTGCCGCGCGGCCTCGCCGGTGTCGCCTTCCAGCAGGGTGCGTCCGGCCGTGGTCAGCGCGCCGAGGGCCACGAGGCCCAGGGAAGTGGCTTCGGCCAGCGTCCAGCGCACGATGTCGTCCCTGAGCCGCCCGCCGCGCCTCGGCGCTCGCCAGGCCAGCACGTTCACCGCTTCGTCCGAGCCGCGTAGGCCGTGTCCGGCGGGCATCTCGTCGAGCAGGTCGAGCACCCGGCGTCGTTCGCGGGGTGCCGAGCCGCGGCGCAGTTCCTCCGAGAGCGGGCCGATCAGCCGGTCCTTCTCGTCGCGTCCGCCGATCAGGCCGGGCAGTCGGGGCAGGTCGAGCCAGGTGCGGGCCAACAGGGCCCAGCGTTGTTCGGGAGCGGAGGCCAGCCAGCTGTCGGCCTGCACGGTGGGCACCCACTGCGGCTCGTCACCCTCGCTGTTGGCCACGAGCCCCGCCGCCACGGCGAGTTCCACGACTAGCGCCAGCCGGGTCTCGTCGACGTCCAGGGCCTTGCCGGTGCGGCGCAGATCACGGACGCCGACCCCACCGGAGCGCAGCACGTCCGGGGGCTGTTCCCCCCAGGCGTCCAGCAGCAGTTCGGTGTGCCGCGTCCACTCCAGCACCTCACCGGCCGCGGTGGCATCCACCGTGGAGCGGTCGTGGGCACGCTGCTCCAACGCCGGTTCCTCGTCCTCGACGGTGCCCATCGGGTACTCCCCGCGCACCGCCCACGCCAGTTGCCGGGGCAGCTCCACCGTCTCGGTGTCGTGCCGCAGCAGCAGGCCCCTGGCGAGCAGGCGCTGCACCGGGGTCTCGGCCCGTTCGAAGGGGACCTGATCGGCGGCCTCCTTGGTGCGGCCGATCGGCGGACCCTGCGCGAGCCTGTCCACCAGGCGCCGCTCGTCCTCGGCGAGCTCGTCCACCACCCGCCGTGCCTCGTCGGTGGTGATGCCCTCGACGCTTCGGCCGAGGCCGCCGGGGAAAGCCTGTACGGTCTCCCGCGCCGCGGGCGTCAGCGACAGCTCCGCGTCGTCGCCCCACACGAGCATTCGCTCACGCAACTCGCTCAGTGAGCGCCGGACGCGTTCCGGCGTGATCCCGGCACCCAGCATGTCGCTGACCGTCGACAGCGACACCGGCGACTCGTCGGCGTCCAGCAGCACGAACGCCTCGAGCACGGTCAGCGTGAACGAGTCGAGGTCCTCGCAGGCTCGCGCCACCGACGCGCGCACGCCGGCGCGGGTGGCCAGCACCGACGAGTCGGCGGGCGGGGGAGTGGCCAGGTCGGGCCTGGCGCGCAGCAGCGCGACCAGCTCTTCGTCGCTGCGCGCGCGCAGCCAGTCCACCAGTGAGCTACCGGGCATCCCTTTCACGGTACCGGGTGAACCGGCCCGGTGGAGCGCAGCCGCCCTTCGGGGTGGCCGCCTACCCGAAGCGGGGATCGGGCAAACTGGGGGTGTCGCATGTACCGGACCCAGGAGGATGACGTGGCGGGAAAGAAGGCCGAAGACGACCGTGTCGACCCCACATGGCCGGAGGCCCCCGACGGAAAGTCCCCGGTGAGCGAACTCGCCAGTGACCGGCAGGGATCGCTCTCCCCGTTCGGCGATCTCACCTTCCCGATGCCGCAGGACAGCGTTTCCTACGAGCATCCTGTGACTGAGATCAATAAATAATTCCTCACGACGAGGAGAGGGTACGACCCGGCAGGCTCTAACCTCGTTCGTGCGCAGCAACGACATTCGAAGGGGCAAAGTCATGCCGGTTCCAGGTCCCGGGTACTCGATCACCGTTCGGTTGGAGGCCCCGCCCTCCGCCAGCGCGGCGGGCGACCTGACCAGCGCCATCGGCCGCGCGGGCGGCGTCATCACCGCGTTCGACGTCGTCGAATCGCACGCCGATCGTATCGTGGTCGACATCACGTGCAACTCGTTGTCGACCGACCACGCCGACGACATCACCAGCGTGCTGCGAACGTTGTCCGGGGTCAGCGTCCGCAAGATCTCCGACCGGACGTTCCTGGTTCACCTCGGCGGCAAGATCGAGGTCAACTCCAAGGTCGCGCTGGCCAATCGTGACGACCTCTCCCGCGCCTACACGCCCGGCGTCGCCCGCGTGTGCACGGCTATCGCGGAGAACCCGGACGACGCGCGGCGGCTGACCGTCAAACGCAACACCGTGGCCGTGCTCACCGACGGCTCCGCGGTGCTGGGACTGGGCAACATCGGCCCGGAGGCCGCGCTGCCGGTCATGGAGGGCAAGGCGGCGCTGTTCAAGAAGTTCTCCGGCGTCAACGCCTGGCCGGTGTGCCTGGACACCCAGGACACCGAGGAACTCATCCGCGCGGCGGAGCTCATCGCCCCCGTCTACGGCGGCATCAACCTGGAGGACATCGCCGCGCCCCGTTGCTTCGAGATCGAGGCGCGGCTGCGCTCCAAGCTCGACATCCCGGTGTTCCACGACGACCAGCACGGCACCGCGATCGTGGTGCTCGGAGCGTTGCGAAACGCCCTCCGCGTGGTGAACAAGGACATCTCCGACTGCCGCATCGTGGTCTGCGGCGTCGGCGCGGCGGGATCGGCCATCATCCGCTTGTTGCGGCACAAGCAGCCTCGTGACGTCATCGCCGTCGACATCGACGGCATCGTGCACCAGGACCGCGGCGACACCGACGACAACCTGCGTTCCATCGCCGGGAGCACGAACGGCGAGGGCCGCACCGGGACGCTCTCCGACGCCGTCGACGGTGCCGACGTGTTCATCGGTGTCTCGGCGCCCAACACCCTCGGCACCGAGGACGTGGCGGCCATGAGCACCGACGCGATCGTGTTCGCGCTGGCCAATCCGGACCCGGAGATCGACCCGCTGGAGGCGCAGAAGCACGCCACCGTGGTCGCCACCGGCCGCAGCGACCACCCGAACCAGATCAACAACGTGCTGGCGTTCCCCGGGTTCTTCCGCGGTCTGCTCGACGCCCACGCGCACGACATCACCGACGACATGATGATCGCCGCGTCGAACGCGATCGCCGATGTCGTCGACGGCAACGACCGGGTCAACGCCTCGTTCATCGTGCCGAGCGTGTTCGACTCGACCGTGGCGCCCGCGGTGGCCGACGCCGTGCGCCGGGCCGCCGCGTCGGAACAGAGCCCCGAGGGCTCTCCCGCTCTCTCCGGCAGTGCCGCCTCCGCCGGGTTGGGCGAGGACCTGGAGTTCTGAGGCGGGTGACCGCACCGCGGTGACGGTGTCGTGTTCTAGAGTCGCCGCATGGCCCAGCAGGACCGCTCACCGCAGGAGTTCACCCACGTCGACGAGACCGGCGCCGCCCGGATGGTCGACGTCGCCGGGAAGGAGGCCACCGCCCGCAGCGCGGTGGCCTCCGGCGTCGTCCGTACCACCGCAGAAGTCGTGAGTCTGCTGCTGCGGGACGACCTGCCGAAGGGCGACGCGTTGGCCACCGCCCGCATCGCGGGAGTCATGGCGGCCAAACGAACCCCCGACCTGGTCCCGCTGTGCCATCCGATCGCGATTTCGGGCGTACGGGTGGATCTGGAGACGGCGCGGGACCGGGTACGGATCACGGCGACCGTCCGCACCACCGACCGCACCGGTGTGGAGATGGAGGCGCTGACGGCCGTGACGGGCGCCGGTCTGGCGCTGCACGACATGATCAAGGCCGTCGATCCGGCCGCGACGCTCGACGACGTTCGCGTGGAACGCAAAGAGGGCGGCAAAACCGGTACCTGGGTACGGGAGACGGGAGCCAGCACATGACGGCACGCACGGCACACGTGGTCGCGGCCTCGAACAGGGCGGCCACCGGCGTCTACGAGGACCGCACGGGCCCGATCATCGTCGCCTGGTTGCGTGAGCGCGGTTACGAGGTTTCCGATCCGGAGGTGGTCGCCGACGGCGATCCCGTGGGCCGAGCGCTGCGATCCGCCGTCGCCGCCGGAACCCACGTGGTGATCACCACGGGTGGTACCGGAATCAGTCCCACCGACCGCACCCCGGACGTCACCGCCGAGGTGCTCGACTACCGGGTTCCCGGACTGGCCGACGCCGTGCGGTCGGCGGGCCTTCCCGAAGTGCCCGCAGCGGTGCTCTCGCGGGGAGTGGCCGGAGTGTCCGGTCGGACACTCATCGTCAACCTGCCCGGCTCGCGAGGCGGTGTGCGGGACGGTCTGGGAGTGCTGGACGGCGTGCTCGACCACGCGGTGGACCAGGTCCACGGTGGAGACCACGTGACCGCCCGCGAATCCTCGGAGCCCACCGCGGCGGCCGAGGTGCTGCGCGCCGACGTCACGGAGGAGCTCGTCGAGGTCGACGCGCTCGCTCGTGCCGTCCAGCATCGTTCCGCGGGCGCCGTGGTCACCTTCGGTGGTGTGGTCCGTGATCACGACGGTGGGCGCGGGGTGCGCGAGATGGAGTACGTCGGGCATCCGAGCGCGGGGGAGGTCATCGCGACCGTTGCCGACGATGTCGCGTCGCGTTTCGAAGGGGTCCGCGCGATCGCCGCGTCCCACCGCGTCGGGCTGCTCGACATCGGCGACGTGGCACTCGGTTGTGCTGTCGCGGCCGAGCACCGCCGTGCGGCTTTCGAAGCCTGCTCCGAGCTGGTGGACGAGGTCAAGAGGCGGCTTCCGGTCTGGAAGCGGCAGGTTTTCGACGACGCCACCGAAGAGTGGGTCAACTGCCCCTAGCCCTGATTGTCCTGATTGGCTTACGTGGGACTCCTGCAGCGGAACCTCGGACAGGGTCTCGCTGGGGGGATCTGGGACATCGAGTGGCCACCTACGGCCCGCCCGTAACCCGGCCACCGCCCCTCATGGAGACGCCGCGCGTCGCAGTGATGGTGCCAGCTTTCCTCGCGAGGCCCTGTCTGACTGATGTTTTCTTGTCGGGTTGTTCACCCGAAGGAGGTCCCGGCGTCGTGGTGAACGGGCCGTTGTGGCGGTGTGAGTGCCAAAACGGTCCGTTCGCCCTTTGGGACAGCGGCCCGGGCTCTGACGACAACCCGACCGGAGAACCTCAATGAGAACCCGCGGGTGGTCGGCTCGCGTGCATGGGGAGAAAGCGGCTTCGCCGCTTGCCTGACGGACTGGTTGGCCGATCGGGCATCCTCCCGGCTTACACGGTCGCTCAATGGCTCTGTGGCCGGTTTGTGGAGCAATGGAACGGGCCCTCGCCGCTGGGGGTCGGCGGCGAGGGCCCGGGTACGAGGAGCGGTTCGTCCGACCGTTTCGGGGAGACGTGCCGGACGACCGCTACCGCGCGGGGATCAGCGGATGTCGAGCTGCTGACCCGGGAAGATCAGGTTCGGGTTGCTCAGGATATCGGTGTTGCGCTGGTAGATGTCCTGGTAGTTCACGCCGAAACGCTGACCGATCTTGCCGAGCGTGTCGCCCGCACGGACGGTGTAGTCGGCCCCGTTGGACCGCACCGAGCTGGACTGCTGGGCGGAGTAGCTCTGCTTCGTGGAGGAGCTCTCACCGGACGAGCTCTCGTTGGAGCTGCTGGAGCTGCTCTGCTCCGAAGCGGAGCTGCTCCCGGAGGAGACATCGCCGGAGCTGCTGCTCCCGCTGGTCCAGTTGGTGCTGGAGGTGCAGGCCGGCCATGCGCCGGGGCCCTGGGCTTCCAGCACCTTCTTCGCGACGGCGATCTGCTGGGCCCGAGTGGCCTGGTACGCCTGGTCGGCGTACTGATCGCCGCCGAATGCGCTCCAAGTGGACGGAGTGAACTGGAGACCACCGGAGAAGCCGTTACCGGTGTTGATGTGCCAGTCGCCGCTGCTCTCGCACTGGGCGAGTTCGTCCCAGTCGGCTGCACTGGCCGGAGCCGCGATCGCGATCGGGGAAGCGACCACGGCGCCCGCGACCGCGATGCGTGCGGCGTTGCGGGCCGTGTTGGAGGACTTACGGTGCTTGCCCTTGTAGCGAGCCATTTCCCTCTCTCCTGCCGCGCCTGCGAAGTGAGCTGTCGGGTTCGGACTCGGTGAGCCCGGCCGGCTCGGTGAGTCGGCTTCACCCCTAGGGCGTCGGGGCGCCCGGTGGTGGTTCCCCCGCCCCTGTCCGGTTTTGTTTCGTTCGGGGGTAGGAAGCCCGCTGGACAGGGTTAGGCGCTGCGGACTCCCGGCTCCTTGCTGGTCGGTTCGGGGCCGACCGATGAGGACGGTACGTAATCGTGAACGGGAACGGAAATCGCAGTGATGGTGACGCTGATCACAGTAACGCCATGTACGGGTGTTCCGATCCGGGGTGTTTTCGCTGATCAGAGCGTTGTTATCGAGTCGTGTCCTGATACAACTCGATCACCGACAGTGAGGCGTGGCTCACCCTTGAGGGGGGGCCTGAACTCGTTGGTCAACTCGGCGTTACGTCAGATTGGACATTTTTGTGGCTGTGTGCCTCGTGTTGCGCGTTACCGGCAGGTCACTGAAGAGGTGCATGTGGACGCGGTCGGTGACTGTCGACTGTGTACCAAGTGATGAGTCACTCGACCGAGTGATCGGCATGGTTCAGCCCTCCGAGAACGGGCTGATGGGCCCCTGAAGAACCACTCGAAAGAGTGCATCCGACACGCCGACGTGAGTTGTGGCGTGCGGTAATTACGTACGCGCACACGTGCGCGCGTACGTGTGCCCGCGCGCACGCGCGGACAAGTATTGCCCCGGCCCATCGGCCGGGGCGGAAGGGCCGTTCGGCGCGAAGGCCCCGAAGATCAACCGCCGGCGAACGGTGGAAGCACGTCGAACTCGCACCCGTCGGTCACCTCGACCGACCTGTCGCGTACCGCCACCCCGTTGAGCAGGAAGCTGGAGGCGGCGACGACCTGGGCGAGTCGGTCGTCGTGCGATGCCACCACGGCGTCGATCACGTCCGCGGCCGTGGGGCCGGTACCGGAGGCGGTGACACGCACGCGCTCCTCGGAGGCTCCGGCCGCCGCTCGTGCACCCGCGAAGTACCGCACACGGACGAGCGCGGCGCCGTCCTCGTCCGTGGCGGCACGAGAGCGTTCCGGGTGGACGGACACCGCGCTCAGCCCCCGATCGCGCTCATCGGTCGGGACGGCTGGGCGAAGCCCTCGCTGTCCATGCCGTGGCCGGCGGCCTTGGCCCACATCGTTTCCCGCCACAGGCGGGCGATCTCCCCGTCGTCGGCTCCCGCGCGCAGCGGCTCCCGCAGGTTGGTCTCGGTTTGGGAGAACAGGCAGGAACGCAGCTGCCCGTCGGCGGTGAGCCTGGTGCGGTCGCAGTCGGCGCAGAACGGGCGCGTGACGGAACCGATGACTCCCACGGTGGCCGGGCCGCCGTCGACCAACCAGCGCTCGGCAGGCGCCGAACCGCGCTCGGCGGAGTGCGGCGTGAGGCTGAACTCGGTGCCGAGGATCTCGAGGATCTCGTCCGCGGTGATCATCTCCTCGCGGTCCCAGCCGTGCTGGGGATCCAGCGGCATCTGCTCGATGAACCGGAGGTGATAGCCCCTGTCCAGGCAGAACCGCAGCAGATCGCACGCCTCGTGATCGTTGACCCCCCGCAGCAGTACCGCGTTGACCTTGACGGGCTCCAGGCCGGACGACTTCGCCGCGTCGAGGCCACTCAGGACGTCGTCCATCCGGTCCCGTCGCGTGAGTTCCCGGAACGTCTCGGGGTCGAGGGTGTCCAGGGAGATGTTGACCCGGTCGAGTCCGGCTCGGGCGAGCTGGTCGGCGTAGCGACCCAGGTTGATGCCGTTGGTGGTCAGCGAGGTCTTGGGGCGGCCGGTGAGCTCGGTGGTGGCCGTGATGACGTCCACGAGGTCCTGGCGCAGCAGCGGCTCGCCGCCGGTGAAGCGCACGGTCGTCACCCCGAGTTCTTCGACCGCGAGCCGGATGAGGCGGATCATCTCCTCTGTGTCGAGCATCTCGGTGCGCTTGAGCCACGGCAGTCCCTCGGCGGGCATGCAGTAGGTACAGCGCAGATTGCACTTGTCGATGAGGGATACCCGAAGATCCGTGGCGACCCGACCGAAGCGGTCCACCAAGTACGGCGTGTCCGGACGTGCGGATGTATCGGTCGTGGGTGCCACGACCGGGAGTCCCAGGTCCACGGCTGTCACACCCCGAGCCTAACCGCAGATCCCGACGAAGTTCGACATGCTCAGCGGGCTTTTGTGCCGGTGTTCAAACGGGCACTCGGTGACCGAGCGTCGTTAGGAGGAACCGACGAATTTCTCATGCTTCCGCTTATGCGGAATTTATACCCTGGATTTACCCGTGGATGCGGGCTTATCGTGTCTGTCGTGCCGCAATACCGGATTTCCGAAGTGGCCGAGCTGTTCGGCGTCAGCGACGACACGGTTCGCCGCTGGGTCGATGCCGACCACCTTCGTGCTCAGCGGGACCTCTCCGGGCGCCTGGTCGTGGACGGATCGGTGCTCGCCGGTTTCGCGCGTTCGCAGGCCCGATCGACGCCGGATCCCTCCGGTATCGGGTGTTCGGCCCGGAACCGCTTCGTCGGGCTGGTCACCGAGGTGCTCTCCGACGAGGTGATGTCCCAGGTCGAGCTCCAGTGCGGGCGACAACGGGTGGTCTCGCTGATGAGCACCGAGGCCGTGCGCGAGCTCGGTCTCGAACCGGGAGTTCAGGCGGTCGCCGTGGTCAAGTCGACCACGGTCGTGGTGGAGACACCGGGAGAACGCGAATGAGAAACAGGTTCCTCGTCGGCGGGCTGGTGTTGCTGCTGGCCGTGCTCACCGGATGCGGGCAGGCCGGCAACCAGGGGAGAAAGGAGCTGACCGTGCTGGCCGCGGCTTCGCTGATGGAGTCGTTCCGCGAGATTCGCGACGCGTTCGTGGCCGAGCACCCCGATGTGGGCATCGACTTCGACTTCCAGGGATCGTCCCTGCTGGCCGAGCAGATCAGGCAGGGTCGTCCCGCCGACGTGTACGCCTCGGCCGACGCCCGGACCATGCGAAAGGTGGTCCGCTCCGGTCGCGCCGCAGGAGACTCGAAAACCTTCGCCACGAATCGGCTGACCATCGTCGTCCCGCCGGACAATCCGGCCGGCGTCACCTCCTTCGCCGATCTCGCCGGTCCCGGCGAGAAGGTGGTGACGTGCGCACCGCAGGTGCCGTGCGGCGCGGCGACGGAGAGGGTCGAGCGCGTCGCGGGAGTTCGGCTGAGCCCGGTCAGCGAGGAAACCGACGTCAAGGACGTCCTGAACAAGGTCGTCGCCGGTGAGGCGGACGCGGGGCTGGTGTACGTCACCGACGCGCACGCGGCGGGCGAACAGGTCCGGTCCATCGACTTCCCCGCTTCGCACGAGGTGCTCAACACCTATCCCGTCGTGTCCCTCGAAGATGCGGCCGATCCCGAGCTGGCTACCGAGTTCATGGCGTTCGTACGCGGCCCGAAGGGGCGCGAGATTCTCGCCGAGTACGGATTCGGCGCACCGTGAGGTTCGGGACTCGGCGCGGAACGAGGCGCCCGCCCGCATCGGCGTCGGCCCGTGTTCGGGTACCCGTTCCGCTCTGGTTGCCCGCGATCGTGGCGCTCGCGCTCGTGGTGCTGCCGGTGCTGGGGCTGCTGACGCGCATCGACCCCACCAGGCTTCCCACCCTGCTCACGAGTCCCGAAGCGCTGGCCGCGCTGAATTTGTCGCTGCACACCTCCCTGATCTCGACCGCGCTGTCGGTGGTGCTGGGTGGGCCGTTGGCCCTGGTGCTGGCCCGCAGCCGGTTGCCCGGTCTGCGCGTCGTGCGGGCGCTCGTACTGCTGCCGCTGGTGCTGCCTCCGGTCGTGGGTGGTCTCGCCCTGCTGTACTTGCTCGGCCGCACCGGAGTGCTGGGCGGCCTGCTGGAGAACGTCTTCGGCCTGACCATCCCCTACACCACCTCCGCCGTCGTGCTGGCCCAGACCTTCGTGGCGATGCCGTTCCTCGTGGTCGGGCTCGAAGGGTCGCTTCGTACGGCCGGCGCTCGCTACGAGCAGGTGGCGGCGACCCTCGGGGCGGGGCCGTGGCTGACTTTTCGCCGGGTGACCCTGCCGCTGCTACTGCCCGCGCTGGGATCGAGCCTGGTGCTGACGTTCGCCAGGGCGCTGGGCGAGTTCGGTGCGACGATCACGTTCGCGGGCAGCTTGCGCGGTACCACTCGCACCCTGCCGCTGGCCATCTACACCACGGCCCAGTCCGATGTGGATGCCGCGGTGGCGATGTCGTTGCTGCTGGTGGTGATCGCCCTGGTGGTGATCGTGGTCGCCAGACCGAAGGCGGTGGAGGGTCGATCATGAGCGCAGCGAGACTGCGGGCCGGGATCACGCTGCGGCGCGCGGCGTTCACCCTGGAGGTGGCGTTCGCCGTGGAGCCGGGTGAGGTGCTCGCGATCGTGGGCCCCAACGGTGCCGGTAAATCCACCGTGCTCTCGGCGCTGTCCGGCCTGGTCGAGCCCGACCACGGGAGCATCGAGCTCGGTGACCACCGTTGGTTCGACGCGGAACGGGCCGTGTCCGTGGCGACGCATCGCAGAGGTGTCGGTCTGCTGGCCCAGCAACCGTTGTTGTTCCCGTACCTGTCGGCGCTGGACAACGTCGCCTTCGGTCCCAGGGCCGGCGGTGTCCGCAAGGCCGCCGCGCGAGCACGCGCCCACGCGTGGTTGGAGGAGGTGGGGGCGGCCGAGCTGGCCGCGCGCAGGCCCGGCGGCCTCTCCGGAGGGCAGGCCCAGCGGGTCGCGTTGGCCAGGGCGTTGGCCGCCGACCCCGACCTGCTGCTGCTCGACGAACCACTCGCGGCACTGGACGTCGACGCAGCACCCGACATGCGCGGACTGCTGCATCGGGTGTTGCGCGGGCAACGAAGGCCCACGGTGCTGGTGACCCACGACGTACTGGACGCCGTGGTCCTGGCGGACCGCGTCCTCGTGCTGTCCGAGGGTGGCGCCGTGGAACAGGGGGTGACGCGGGAGGTGCTGGCTCGACCGCGGACGGCCTTCACCGCGCGCATCGCCGGACTCAACCTCGTCGGCGGCACGGGAGGCGACTCCGCTGTCCTGGCCGGTGACGTCGCGATCAGCGGACGGGTCGTCGAGCCGATCGAGCGGGACCGGCCCGCGGCCGCGGTGTTCGCTCCCTCGGCCGTGGCCGTCCACAGGCAACCGCCCCACGGGAGCCCGCGCAACGCCGTTCGGGTACGGCTGACGGGACTCGAACCGCGCGGGGAGGACGTGGTTCGACTGCGTGCCGCGACGCGCACCTTCGAAGCCGTGCTCGCCGCCGACGTCACTCCGGCCGCCGCCGCGGAGCTGTCCCTGGCCGTCGACGACGAGGTGTGGTTCGTGGTGAAGGCCACCGAGGTGGCCATTCACCCGGCCTCCGATGGATGATCGGGGGCGTGACTGAGGAATCCTCCTGGAACTACCTGATGGACATGGACGGCGTGCTCGTGCACGAGGACCGCATGGTCCCGGGCGCGGACACGTTCCTCGCCGAGCTGCGCGAGCGTGAGCTGCCGTTCATGGTCTTTACCAACAACTCCATTTACACCCCGCGTGACCTGCGTGCGAGGTTGCTGCGGTCGGGATTGGACATTCCCGAGTCGTCGATCTGGACCTCGGCGCTGGCGACCGCGCAGTTCCTGAACAACCAGCGGCCGGGCGGTACGGCGCACGTGGTCGGCGAATCGGGGCTGACCACGGCGCTGCACGGAATCGGTTACGTGCTCACCGACCGGGAACCCGACTACGTCGTCCTCGGTGAGACGCGCACGTACAGCTTCGAGGCGATCACGAAGGCGATTCGGCTGGTCGAGGGCGGGGCGCGGTTCATCGCCACCAACCCCGACGAGAAGGGGCCGAGTCCGGAGGGCACCCTGCCCGCCACCGGGGCGGTCGCGGCGCTGATCGAGCGGGTCACGGGCCGGGGGCCGTACTACATCGGCAAGCCGAACCCGCTGATGATGCGCTCCGCGCTGCGCGCGTTGGGAGCGCACTCGGCGAACACGCTCATGCTCGGTGACCGCATGGACACCGATGTGCGGTCGGGGCTGGAGGCCGGGTTGCAGACCATCCTGGTGCTGTCGGGCATCTCCCGGGAACACACCGCTGAGTTGTTCCCGTACCGACCCACCAAGGTCATCGGCTCAGTGGCCGACCTCGTCGACCACGTGGACGATCCCTTCGGACTGTGAGTGGTGTGGGCGGTTTTCGTCGAAGCTGCCCACACTCGTCCGAAAGTACTAGCCGCGCGGCACCGTCGCGTTCGCCTCGTCGGTGTCGACGATGCGCTTGCCCAGCGGGAACAGCGATACCGGAACCAGCTTGAAGCTCGCGATCCCCAGCGGGATGCCGATGATGGTGACGCACATGGCGACACCGGTGAAGATGTGGCCCAGCGCGAGCCACCAGCCCGCCAGGACCACCCACAGCACGTTGCCGATCGCCGAGAAGGCCCCCGCGCCGTCCTCGTCGACCAGGCGCCGACCGAAGGGCCAGAGCGCGAAGTTGGCCATCCGGAAGGAGGCGATCCCGAAGGGAATGCCGAGCACCGTGACGCACAGCACGAGGCCGGCGACCACGTATCCCACGGCCATCCAGAAGCCGGAAAGCACCAGCCAGACGACGTTCAGCAACAACCTCATAAAACCAGCGTGCCATGTCGCGATCGAGCCGCCATCGGTGATCGCCCCGAGATGGCGTCGGTTCAGACCCGTAGGGTGCCGCTGAGGACCGTGACGGCGCGCCCGGAGATGCCCACGCGATCACCGCGCAGACTCATCCGCACGATTCCGCCGCGCGGTGATGCCTGCTCGCCGACCAGGTCCTCGCGCCCGAGCAGAGGAGCCCACCAGGGAGCCAGGGCGCAGTGCGCCGATCCGGTCACCGGGTCCTCGGGGACGCCGGCTCGAGGGCCGAAGAAGCGGCTGACGAAGTCGATCCCCTCCCGGTCGCCGAGCGCGGTGACGATCACTCCACGAGCGGGGATCCGCGCGAGGGCGTCGAGGTCGGGCCGCAGCGCGCGTACCTCGTCGGCCGAGCCCACCCGGACGAGGGTGTCGAAATCACCCTGGAAGACGTGCTCGATCGTCGCACCGGGCAACCCCGCGACCAGGTCCTCGGGCGTCCGTACCGGCTCCGACGGCTTGGCGGGGAAATCCATCTCGATCCGGCCGTCCGCGGTCGCGGTGCAGGTCAGCACGCCGCTGCGGGTGTCGAAGCGTTGCTCGCCGCCGAGGACGTGCGCGGTGGCCAGCGTGGCGTGGCCGCACAGGTCGACCTCGGTGGTCGGGGTGAACCAGCGCAGTGGCTTCGGTTCGTCACCGGATCCGCCCGCGACGACGAACGCCGTCTCCGCGTGCTTGAACTCCGCGGCCACCGACTGCATCCAGGAGGCCTCGGCAGGGGCGTCGAGCACCACCACTCCGGCGGGGTTGCCACTGAAGGCGGTCTCGGTGAAGGAGTCCACGACATGAGCGTCCATGATCGAGGAGTCTATGCCCGGCGGGCTCCACCGGGCACGCCCGCTTCCGAGGTCCCGGCGCGGGTCTCGACTGTTCGCCACCGGTGGGGTAACCATTGTGATTCGGTACACACGGCTTTCGGGAGGCAACCGTGACGGAGACCGGATCGACGACGATCCCCACGAGCCCCAGCTACGCGTCGGGGACCTCCGACGTTCCGCTGCTGGGGGACACCATCGGGGCGAACCTCGACCGCACGGCGGCGCGCTTTCCCGGGCACGACGCGCTGGTCGAGTACGCCACGGGACGCCGCTGGACCTACGGCGAGTTCGACGCCGACGTGAGCACGCTCGCGCTCGGGTTGCTCGACCTCGGCATCGGCAAGGGCGACCGGGTCGGGATCTGGGCGCCGAACCGGGCGGAGTGGACGCTGCTCCAGTACGCCGCGGCCCGGATCGGCGCGATCCTGGTCAACATCAATCCCTCCTACCGCGAGCACGAACTGGAGTTCGTCCTCAACCAGGCCGGGACTCGGCTGCTCGTCGCGGCGAAGCGGTTCAAGAGCTCGGATTACGAGGCCATGGTCGAGCAGGTGCGGTCCCGTTGCCCGGACCTGGAGCACGCCGTCTTCCTCGACAGCCCGGAGTGGGAGTCGCTGTGGCGTCGTGGCACCGCGGCCGACCCCGGGCGGTTGACCGCGGCGAAGGCCGAACTCTCGGCCGACGACCCGATCAACATCCAGTACACCTCGGGAACCACGGGGTTCCCCAAGGGCGCCACGCTCTCGCACCACAACATCCTCAACAACGGGTTCTTCGTGGGCGAGCTGTGCGGCTACACCGAGCACGACCGGGTGGCGCTCTGCCCGCCCTTCTACCACTGCTTCGGCATGGTCATGGGCAACCTCGCCTGCACGAGCCACGGCTCGGCGATGGTGATCCCGTCCGAGGGCTTCGACTCCGGCGCGGCGTTGGCGGCCGTCGACGCGCAGCGTTGCACCTCGTTGTACGGCGTGCCGACGATGTTCATCGCCGAGCTGGACCGGCCGGACTTCGACGGTTACGACCTGAGCTCGTTGCGCACCGGGATCATGGCCGGATCTCCGTGCCCGGAGGAGGTGATGAAGCAGGTCATCGACCGGATGGGCATGACCGAAGTGGCGATTTGCTACGGGATGACCGAAACGAGCCCCGTGTCGACGCAGACCCGCGCCGACGACTCGCTGCGGCGGCGCGTGTCCACGGTGGGCAGGGTCGGGCCGCACCTGGAGGTCAAGATCGTGGATCCGGCAACGGGACTGACCGTGCCCGTGGGGGAGTCGGGTGAGCTGTGCACCCGGGGCTACTCGGTGATGCTGGGCTACTGGCGCCAACCGGACAAGACGGCCGAGGTGATCGACTCGGCCCGGTGGATGCACACCGGCGACCTCGCGACGATGGATCCGGACGGCTACGTGAGCATCACCGGCCGCATCAAGGACATGATCATCCGTGGCGGGGAGAACCTCTACCCCCGGGAGATCGAGGAGTTCCTGTACACCCATCCGGACATCCTGGACGCGCAGGTCGTCGGCGTTCCCGACGAGCGCTACGGCGAGGAGCTCATGGCGTGGGTGCGGCTGCACGAGGGATCCCCCGAGCTCACCGTCGAGTCGTTGCGCGAGTTCTGCACCGGCAAGCTCGCGCACCACAAGATCCCCCGGTACGTGCACGTGGTGGAGGAGTTCCCGATGACCGTCACGGGCAAGGTGCGCAAGGTCGAGATGCGTGAGCAGGCCAAGCGGTTCCTCGGCCTCGGCACCGCGTGATGTCGGCGGGTCGGGCGGCTCTCGGCGGGGCCGCCCGACCCGCCTGGAGGTGACGAAAGTAACAAACCGCTCTCGCCGTCGGTGTCGGCTCAGGGGTGGTAGGTTCCACGAGCTCGGAGGATCACCGTGACCACGCCCGTGATCAGGCCGAGCGGTGCCAGCATCGCCGCCAGGTTCAACCACAGGGGCAGGTTCCGGACTCCGGTGGCGCCCATCCCGAAGATGACGACCACGGCCACCAACCCGACCCCGAACAGGCACACCGAGACGGGAAGCGTGGCGGATTTGGACGTGAAGCGAGGCATAACAGCAGCGTAAGTCGACGTGTCCGGGAATGTGCGGGAAGGTGGTGGTGGGCACCGCGCCGGGCTCGCGGGGTATCACAGGACAAGACGGTGCTGTCTGCCACGTGGAAGGTAGGCTTAGGAGGACGCGCCCTGGGAGCGCCTGATCGCGTGGCGTCTCCCGGGCGCTTTCGTCGTGCCGGGGCGAGAACGACATCGGTCCCGTCGACGGGACGTGCAGGAAACGACCGCGGACCGCTCGCGGTGTCGCCGGGCAGCCACGTCGGTGCCCGCCGCACACGAGCGAGGGGTCCCAGCATGTGACAGGGAACGGTGAGGACAGTGCCGACCGGCAGGGTCAAGTGGTACGACGCGAACAAGGGCTTCGGCTTCGTGACCCAGGACGGTGGGGAGGACGTGTACGTGCGGGCCTCCGCGCTGCCGTCCGGGGTGGAGGCGCTCAAGACCGGCCAGCGGGTCGATTTCGACATGGCCCAGGGGCGGCGCGGACCGCAGGCGCTCAAGCTCAAGTTGCTGGATCCCCCGCCGTCGGTGGTGGAAGCACGGCGCCGTCCGGCCGACGAACTACACGGCATGGTCAACGACATGATCAAGCTGCTGGAGGACAGCGTGCTCCCGGAGCTGCGCAAGGGTCGTTATCCGGATCGCAAGTCGTCCAAGCGCATCGGTGAGACCGTCCGCGCGGTCGCGCGTGAGCTCGATCCGGGCAATTCCTGAGGACCGCGTGGGTCTTCCGGAACCGTCCGGGAGGCTCACGCCCTGCTCGAGGGCTCGTCCTCGGCGTGCGTGTCGAGGACCCAGGTTCCGCCGATGCTGAACAGGATCCCTCCGCTGGGAGTGATCGTCACGGGTGCCGAGTAGCGCTGCACCTCGATGTGCTCGACCTGCCCGTCGCCGGGAACCCGCAGCGTGTAGGCGTGGCGCTTGCCCGGGTCGAAGACGGGGCTGCGCTCCTTCACCTGCTTGCCGTCGGGACCGCGGTAGCGGAACACGACCTGCCACGGTGCGGAGGACAGCTCCTCGGGTACCGAAATCTGCACCGGTGCTTCCGTGGGCACTCCCAGCTCCCCCACGTTGCTCCGGTCGGGACGCGAGCACTGCTTGCCCAGCTCGTTGCAGAACAGCACGGGGGCGACCCTGGTCGCGTCTCCGTGGGAGTAGAAGGTGACCTCGGGACGGCTCTCGCCCGCGGAGCAACCGGTCAGGGCGATCCCCGCCACAGCCAGCAGTGATATCAGTCCTCGGCGCACGTGTCCGAGCCTACGACCCCGGCCGGAGCCCTCCGTCCCCCGGTTCGGGTCGCGCTGTCGGGAAGGTCATCGGGGCACGAAGCGGACGCGGTAGAGCCGCGGCCAGTTCTTCCCCGTCAGCAGGAACTCGCCGTCGACCGCCGCGATCCCGTTGAGGACCCCGGCCGCGGCGCGCTCCCCCTTCGGCAGCAGGCCCGCGGCGTCGACCACGGCGGTCACCCGCCCCGAACCGGGGTCGACGCGCAGGATCTGGTCACTGCCCCACAAGTTGGCCCAGACGTGTCCGCCCGCGCACTCCAGCTCGTTGAGCTCGGTGACCGGCTCGCCGCCGAGCCGGACCGTGGCCCCGCCGGTGGCGGCGAAGGTGTTCGGGTCGCGAAACGTCAGGCGGGAGCTGCCGTCGCTCATGACCAGCTTCGTCCCGTCGTGGCACAGTCCCCAGCCCTGACCGTCGTAGTGCACCCGTCGGATCTCGTCGAGACTCGTGCGGTCGCGCTGGAACGCCACTCCGGCTTTCCAGGTGAGTTGCCAGACGCGGTCGCCGACGACGGTGAGGCCCTCACCGAAGAACTTCTCGGGAAGTCGCCGCTGCTTCAGCACGCGCCCGTCGCGCGGGTTCAGCGCACGTACCGTGGACTCTCCGTGCTTGCCCGTGCTCTCGTAGAGCGAGCCGCCCGCGACTTCGAGGCCCTGGGTGAACGCGCGCGGATCGTGTTCGAGCGCACGCACCACATCGACGCTGAGATGTGGCACGCTGCTGGCGTGCCTCAAGCCCTGTTCGGTGTGCTCGCGGTCGTCGTGGCCGTGCTGCTCCGCTGGTACCTGCGCCGATCCGCAGCTCGCCGCCAGCAGCACCAGACCGATGGCGAGCGCGCCTCGAAACCGATTCCGGACCGTCCCCCGCACGCGTATTCGCACTCCGAAAGGGTGACACGGTCGGTACCTTCGGCGCAGTCGTGCGGCACAATCGGGGACGTGACGCCTACGCCTGCTCCGACCAGTGACACCGAGACGGCCTCGGGATCCGGGCCGCGGCGTCGGCCCGATCCGGTACTGGCCGATGCGGTCGACATCGCCCGCGGTGCGGCTCAGGAGGAGGCGACCGCAGGTGCGAACCCCCTTCCCACGGAAAACGTCGACGAGGAAGCGGTGGGTACGCACGCGGGTGTGGTCGCCGAGTCCGCCGAGTCCGCGACGCACTTCTTCGAGGCGAACTACGCCGGATACGTCGGCTGGCGCTGGGCAGTGGCGGTGGCTCGGGCGGGGGCCGGAGCGCCGGTCACCGTCAGCGAGGTCGTGCTGCTGCCCGGCCCGGACGCCCTGACCGCTCCCGACTGGCTGCCCTGGAGCCACCGGATCCGCCCCGGCGACCTCGGAGCCGGGGACCTGCTCCCCGGTGAGCACGAGGACCCGCGGCTGACCTCCGGCGCCTCCGACGATCCCGAGCTGGCGCAGCTGGCCGGCGAGATCGGGCTGGGACGCAATCGGGTCATGAGCAAGGAAGGCCGGTTGCGGGCCGCCCAGCGGTGGTACACCGGTGACTTCGGCCCGGACAACGAGATGGCGCAGCTGGCCCCGGGCTCCTGCGGCACGTGCGGGTTCTTCATGCCCCTGGAGGGCTCGATGCGGGTGGCCTTCGGGGCCTGCGGCAACGCGCTGTCCCCCGCGGACGGCCGCGTGGTGCACACCGAGTTCGGCTGCGGTGCCCACTCGGAGGCCGAGGTGGACGTCTCCTCGACCGTGCCGGTGGCCGAGGTCGTCTACGACGACACGACGGTGGACTACGAGCCGCGCGAATCGGGGCGGGAGTGACGCAGGCCGACCCGTTCGGCACGGCGGCGCTGCGAGATGCCGTCACGCGATCGTGGGAGCGGTCACCGGCCCGGTTCCGGGAGGACGCCAACACCGAGGAGGACCTGCGGCTCGGTGGTTACCGGGACAGGCTGCTGGTGGAACTGGCGCAGAACGCCGCCGACGCCGCCGGTTCCGGGGGCGTGCTGGCCGTGGAGCACGTCGGCGGGGAACTCCGGGTGGCCAACACCGGTGAGCCGCTGACCGAGCAGGGGGTGGTCGGGCTGGCGTCGCTGCGCGCCTCGGCCAAGCGCGACGGCACCTCGGTCGGCCGGTTCGGCGTCGGTTTCGCGGCGGTGCTCGCCGTCAGCGACGAACCCAGGGTGCTCTCGACCAGCGGCGGAGTGGCGTTCTCGGCGGCGCGCACTCGCGAGCAGGTGGCGGCTCTGCCGGGAGCGGCCGCGGAGATGACCGCGCGCGGGGGGGAGGTCCCCGTGCTGCGGTTGGCGTGGCCGGTCGAGGAGGTCCTCACCGAGGGATTCACCACCGAGGTGCGGCTGCCGCTGCGTGCCGGGATCGACGCGCACGCGCTGCTGGAGTCCTTTGCCGAGCAGGTGCCCGACCTGCTGTTGGCGCTGCCCGCCCTGTCGGAGATCCGCATCGGCGAGCGTGGCTGGCGACGGCAGGACCTCGACGCCGATCGCGTCACCGTGCACGGCCCGGAGAGCAGTGAGAGCTGGTTGCTGCACCGCGGCGGTGGGCACCTGCCGGGATCCGCGCTCACCGGGCTGGGGGCCGAGGCCAGGGACAGCACCGGATGGTGGGCGTGCTGGGCGGTTCCCCTGGACGACGAGGGCGCTCCGGTCGCGCTGACCGGGGACGTCCTGCACACCCCGACGCCGACCGAGGAACGGCTCTCGCTGCCGGCTCGGTTGCTGGCGAGCGTGCCGGTGGAGGCCGATCGACGCCGTGCGGCCTCCTCGGCCGCGGCGGACGCGGTGCTGGATCGGGCCGCCGAGTGCTACCCGGAGCTGATCGCCAAGGTCGCTCCGGAGCAGCGTGCGGAGCTGGTCCCCGTTCCGGGCTTCCCGGCATCCGATGTGGACGAAAAGCTGCGGCAGGCGGTGCTCGACCGGCTGCGGGTCGCCTCCTGGCTGCCCGCCGCCGACGGCGGCTTCGTGGCCCCGCACGAGGCGAGGGTGCTCGACGAGGCGTCCGAAGAGCTGGTCGGGCTGCTGGCGGAGGTGATCCCCGGACTGATCGTGGCGGAGTTCTCCGGCGCGCGGCACCGGCGGGCGCTGAGCGCGCTGGAGGTGCGACGGCTGGGAGCGGCCGACCTGGTCGAGGCGGTGACCGGACTGCGGCGCTCGGCCGAGTGGTGGCGGAGTCTCTACGCGGCGCTGCTGCCCATCGCGCGGGAGGAGACCCGCGAGGAGCTCGCCGCGCTTCCCGTCCCGCTGGCCGACGGCAGAACCGTGACCGGGGTGCGCGATGTGCTGCTCGGTGACGGTGACACCGAACCCGATCCGGTGGCCCTGCTGTCCACTCTGGACATTTCCGGTCTGCGCATCGCAGACCCGCGAGCCGTGCATCCGTTGCTGGAGCGGCTGGGAGCACACCGCGCGGGACCGGCCGAACTGCTCGACGTATCGGCGTTGGCCGACGCCGTCCGGCACAGCGTCCCCGACGCGCGCTCGGGTACGGACCCGCGCCCGCTGGCCGAGGCCGTGCTGCGGCTCGTCGACAGCGTCGGTGGGCGGGACTGGCTCGGTGCCCTCGCGCTTCCCGACGCCGACGGCGACCACCGCCGGGCCGACGAGCTGCTGCTGCCCGGCGCGGCACTGCTGGACGTGCTCGACTCCGAGGTCGTGGGCGGGGAAGGACCGCTGGGCGTCGTCGCCGACGACTTCGCCGCACGATGGTCGCCGGAGCTGCTGCGCGCGGTCGGCGTGCTGGACACCTTCGAGGTCCACGTCGAGGAGGAGCCCACCGAACCACCGGAGGGACTCGCCGACACCGAGCGCTGGTGGAGCGGGCGGGGGACGGAGCAGCCGCCGGAGCGCTTCGTCGGCGTCCGTGACCTCGACCTGGTGTCCGACGACGCCTGGCCCGCCGCGATCCGCCTGCTGGCACGTGAGCGGCACACGCTGGAGGCACTGCGGGAGCCCGGGGGTTACACGTCCTGGTGGATCGCCCGGTTCGCCCTGCTGGCGGGGAACCCTCCGCGGCAGTGGCGGCTGCCGGAGTCCGAGGAGCTCGCGGGGCTCTACGAGCCGGTGCCCGACGTCGGGCTGGAGCCCGAACACCTCCGGCTGGCCGGTGTGTGCGCCGAGCTGTCCGTGGCCGACATGAGCGACGTCCGCGACCTGACTCGACGCCTGGGCGACCGCAATCGCACGGTTCGCGCGGGTACGGCACTGCGCGCGCACCGCGCGCTCGCGGAGGCGGTCACGAACGGAGTCGTCGACTCCGCCGACGCGGAACCGCCGGAGGCGGTGCGCTCGGTCACGGGAGCGGTGGTCGGCGCGGAGCGTGCCGTGGTGCTCGACGAGCCGTGGTTGCTCGGCGTGCTGGAGGCACCGCTGGTCGTGGCGGGCGGCAGTCCCGAGCAGTTCGACGCCGAGGCACTCGCCGAGCTGCTCGACCTGCCGTTGGCCTCGGAGAACGCCGTGATTCAGGTGAGCCACGGCGGCGGAGTGACCCAGCGGTGGCGGGACGTCGGTCGTGTTCCCGCCGCGTGCGAGTTGTTGGGGATGCCGGTGCCCTCCGGCGAGGTCGTCCTCCAGGACGGCCTGAAGGTGCACACCGCCGACGGGGAGCAGTCGGTGCACTGGTGGGTCGACGGTGCCGGCACGGTCTACGCGGAGCGCACGCCGGACGGCCTCTCCCGGGCGCTGGCCTGGGCGGCGGACCGCTGGAGCGAGCGCTTCGCCCTCGCCGCCCTGCTGGCCGACCCCGCCGCCGTGACCCTGCTGCGCTGACGGCGCCCGGCGGTGCGTGGTGAGTCGTGCGGTTTCGCGTGGAATTGGGAAATCCCGGTTTCGCGCGAAACCGGGAAAACGCACCGCACGCGGTGCCGCCGGTGCCGCTCGCCGACTCGCTGCGTAGCACCGCGTGCGCCGGTCGTGGAGGATGTGGTGGCGGGAGTCGGAGTGCGCGCCGCCTTCCGGCGCTCGGAGTGCCGTACACCGACCCGCCACCGGGCGGCAGCTGCTGACCGGAACCGGTACGGTCACCGATCGGAGGTGTGGGAGTGCTGGGATTGTGCCAGGAAGACTCGTTGTCCGCCGGGTCGGTCCCGCCCGAGCCGGATCCCGGGGCGGTTCCTCCGGAGCCGGACCCCGATCCGGCCCCGCCGGAACCGGAGCCGGAACCCGAGCCGGACCCGTTCCCGCTGCCCGATCCGTTTCCGGACCCGGACTCCGACCCGCCCTTCGAACCGGATCCGGAAACACCACCGCCGCCGGAGTAGGAACGCCGCGCGTAGGGGTCGCTGTCTCGAAGGATGAACGGGCCGTTTGGGCAGTCACACCACCAAGGCGGTCCGTTCACCACGGCGTCGGGGCTGCTCCTGGCCGCCGGGTTTCGCCGCCTGGTCCTCGCCGTCCGTCTCGGCCGTCGCGGCCCGCAACGCCGAGAGGTCGATGCTCAGCGGCTGCATCCGCATCGGATCGACCGGAGGCAGCGCGGAGACCAGGGCGGGAATCGCCTCCCCGGCACGTAGCTCCTCCAGGCGGACGCGGTCGCCGTCGACGATCGTGCGCACCGCCCCCCGGCTGGTGCGCGAGACCGACGCCGGCACCTCGGTGCCCTCCTGGGCGGAGAAGCGCGGATCGAACTCGACGCTGGTGGAGGGGTAGATTCCGAGCAGGTCCCAGACCTCGTCGCTGGCCCGCCCGCTGCCGTTGATCAGTCTGCGCCGTCTGCACCGCTGCTCGGCGTTCTCGAACTCGGCGACGACGTCGGTGACGGCGGTGCCGTGGTTGCTGTAGGAGGCGATCGTCGGAACGCGGTTGATGCCGGACTTCTCGGCCAGCACGGCGTACTCGAGCAGGTCGAGCTCGGTCGTGGTCGGCACGGTGTCCCCCGTATGTCGATTGTCGTGGTCGAAGCGACGGTAGCGACCACGGCGTCCCGGCGGGGGCGTCACCGAGAATTCAGCCGTCCAGACCGGATAACCCTCTCCACGCGCCGCGTGACCCGCGACGGGAGGCCGAACGTTGCCAGCGGAACACTCCGTAACCGGCGACTCCCAGGAGTCCTCCGATCAGCGAGGTCCAGAACCGGATGGTGAGGTCACCGCTCATCCACTCCGTGATCCCGAAGAAAGCACAGGCGGCGAACCACAGCAGGGTTCCCACCAGAACGACCGGGGTGGGTTCGGCCAACCGGTGTGGCAGCGGTGGCACCGCGTGCATCGGTGCCGGTCGCGTGGGGGTCTCACTGTCGCTGGCCACATCGGGAAGGCTACGCCACCTCCCGCGCGGTCGTGACACGATAGGGGACACGATCGGGTGACTGCTTTGTCCTGATTCCGTGGATGGTTTGGTAGACTAACGACGTGGTCGACACCGCCGAACGCGAACGCACACTGGCCAGCCGAGTGCGGCTGGCGGTCGTGCGGCTGAACCGCCGGTTGCGGGCACAGGCGGACTCCGGTGTGACGCTGTCCCAGCTGTCGATGTTGTCCTGCCTGCGCAACAACGGGGCGTTGACTCCGGGCGAGCTGGCCTCCAGGGAAGGTGTCCAACCGCCCTCGATGACGCGGGTGATCGCCGCGCTGGAAGGCATCGGGCTGGTGGCCCGCCGCAAGCACCCCACAGACGGTCGTCAGGCCATCGTGGAGCTGACCGAGCTCGGAAGCGACCGCATCGAGCGGGAGATCTCGGCGCGCGAGCAGTGGCTGGACACGAAGGTCGCCGAGCTCACCACGGAGGAGCGCGAGACGCTGTCCCGAGCCGCAGCGATCCTGGACAGGATGGCGAGCACGTGACCGAGGAGTGGAACGCGTAACAGTGACCGCGCATACCCCTGACCGACCGGGCACCGAACCGGAGGGGGACGCGGATACCCGGGCGCGCGAATCCACGTCGGACACCTCTGTCGACGCGGGCGGCGGCATGTTCCGCTCGCTGCGCGAGCGGAACTACCGCTACTACGCCTCCGGGCAGGTCGTCTCGCTGACCGGGACTTGGATGCAGCGGGCCGCGCAGGACTGGCTCGTGCTGGATCTCTCCGGAGGCAGCCCGGCGGCGCTGGGTGTGGCGGTGGCCCTCCAGTTCGTTCCGACGCTGGTGCTGACGCTGGGCGCCGGAGTCGTGGCCGACCGCTTCGACAAGCGGCGGCTGCTCATCGCGGTCCAGGTCGCCATGGGGCTGTGCGGACTGGCGCTGGGCCTGCTCGACGTCTCCGGGATCGTGCTGCTGTGGCACGTTTACGCGCTCGCGTTCGTGCTGGGCTGCTTCTCGGCGATCGACTCGCCGGTTCGTCAGTCGTTCGTGGTCGAGATGGTCGGCCCGGCGCAACTGACCAACGCGGTCGCGCTGAACTCCATGACGTTCAACCTGGCCCGCATCGTGGGGCCCGCCGTGGCGGGGATGCTGATCACGGTGGTCGGTACCGGTTGGGTGTTCCTCGGCAACGGTCTGAGCTCGGCGGCTGTGGTGCTGGGGTTGGTGGCGATGGATCCCACCCGGTTGTACCGCGTGTCGCGGTCGCCGAAGGAGGGCAACCAGCTGATCGCGGGCCTGCGCTACGTGCGCGAGCGGCCCGACCTGATCGTGATCATGGTACTGGCGTTCTGCGTCAGCACGTTCGGTATGAACTTCGAGAGCGTGTTCGCGGTGATGGCGCGCAACGTGTTCCACCGCGCCGCGTCGGGGTACGGCCTGCTGATCACGATGCTGGCCATCGGGACCCTCGCCGGTGCCGCACTGGCCGCGCGTCGTGGTGGACGCCCGCGGCTGCGGTTGCTGTTCGGCAGCGCGGGGACCTTCGGTGCGCTGGAGGCGGCGGCGGGGTTCATGCCCGGCTACACCACCTTCGCGGTGTCGTTGATCCCGGTCGGCCTGGCGGTCATCAGCTTCACCACCAGCGCGAACTCGAGCGTGCAGCTGTCGATCGACCCGGAGATGCGGGGCAGGGTCATGGGGCTGTACATGATGCTGTTCCTGGGCGGGAGGCCGATCGGCGGGTTGGTGTCCGGCTGGTTGGCCGAGGTGCTGGGAGGTCGGGCACCCCTGGTGCTGGGTGGGCTGGCCTCGCTGGTGGCCGCGTGCGTGGGGGCGGCGGTGCTGTGGCGACGCGGACGGGTTGCCACATCGAGCAGGTTAGGCTAACCTAAATCATGTCCGCTTCGTGGTGGGAGCGGCAGTCAGTTCGGGAACTGACCGGGGCCCGGTCTCCCTCGGGAGTTCGGGCCCCGATCATGCCCGCTGTGGCCAGCCACCGCCACAGCAGGCCTACGTCCTCGCTCTGGTTCTCGGCGCTGAGGACGTCGGCATGTTCAGTTGTGGCCAGTCGTGGGTGGCCTGCCAGGCCAGCGTGGGAATCGTCGTCACCGCGACCAGCCCCGCTCAGGCCCGCAGCAGCGCTCGTCGCCACCATCAGCAGCGCCATACCGCCCGCGACGAGGGGAACGGGTGTCTTCGCCAGCGCGTGCGGGCGTTCCCGTGCGAACCGCGACCGTGCTGGTCATGGAGACCTCGTTCGGGAGGTGGCCACCGCTCGGCGCGGCCACGCTCCCGTGAAAGGACGTCCCCACGGGGTTCGTGGTCGCCGCCTCAGCACGATCGGGCCACGAAGAACGCTCTTGACTGCTCGGGCCGCGCGCGGTTTCTTGGGAGATCAGCCGTACGACAGGAGGCCCGGTGGATCCGTCGCGTGTCAGGGAACCCGTCCGCAATCCCCGGATCTGGGTCGGAATCGGAGTCATCCTGCTGGCCGGGATTCCCTGGTACCTGCCGGAGGGCACGATCGGTCCGACGGTACTCGGCATGCCACTGTGGACGCTGGTGGCGATCGGCTCGTCGGTGTCGTTGTGCGCGTACCTGTCCTGGGTCCTGACTCACCACTGGAACCTCGTCGAGGACGCGGAGGAAGCGGACGCGGCCGAGGACTCCGAGGGGCGGTGCTGACGTGGGCGAGCTGGCCTTCGGAGGTGCCGCCGGTGTCGTCGTGCTGGTGGCCTATGCCGCGATCATGCTGCTCATCGGGTACTTCGTCGGACGTGGCGGGCGTGACGACCTGAAGAGCCACTACCTCGCGGGTGGCAACCTCGGCGTGATCGTGTTGTTCTTCACGCTCTACGCCACCCAGTACAGCGGCAACACCGTCATCGGATACCCGCCGCAGGCCTACCGCGAGGGGTTCCCGTGGTGGCAGTCGGTCACCTTCTTCACCCTCATCATCGCGGGTTACCTGCTCTTCGCCCCGCGCATGTACGTGCTGGCGAAGAAGCACTCGTTCGTCACCCCCGTCGACTGGCTGCGCCACCGGTTCGACTCGCGGGGGCTCAGCCTGCTGGCGACCTTCCTCATGCTGTGGGGGCTGGCGAACTACCTGCTCGAACAGCTCATCGCCATGGGGCACGCGATCGCGGGGTTGACCGGGGAGACCGTCCCGTACCAGCTCGGCGTGCTGGCCTTCGTCTGCGTCATGCTGGTGTACTCGTGGTCGGGTGGCATGCGTGCCGTGGCGCTGACCGACGTCATGCAGGGCGTCGCGTTGCTGATCGGCGTCGTGTCCCTGCTCGTCGGTGCTTTCGTGCTGACGGGCGAATCACCGTCCGACACGGCGCGCTACCTGGTGGCCAACGAGCCCGAGGTCATGGCGGTGCCCTCGCTGCGCGGGTCGATCAACTGGCTGTCGATGATGCTCATGGTCGCCATCGGCATCGCGCTGTACCCCCATGCCATCCAGCGCGTCTTCGCGGCGCGCAGCGAGCGCACCCTGAAGCGGTCACTGCTGCCGATGGTGTGGATGCCGCTGATCACGGCCGGTGTGGTGTGGTGCATCGGCATGGTGGGCATCCGCCTGTTCCCGGGCCTGTCCGACTCCGAGTCCGAAAGGCTCGTCGGCATGATCGCCAACGAGGTGGCCGGTCTGAACGTCGTGTTCTACGTCGCGATGATCCTGCTGTTCGGCGGGGTCGTGGCGGCGATCGTGTCCACGGCCGACTCGGCGCTGCTGAGCCTGTCCTCGATCGTGTCCAGGGACTTCTACGCACGTCACGTGCGGCCCGACGCCTCCGAGCACCGCCAACTGCTCGTCGGCAAGCTCGTCGGTGGCGTCGTCGTCTTCGGACTGCTGCTGCTGGCCTGGAACCCACCGGGCACGTTGGTGAACATCTTCGTGCTCAAGATCGAACTGCTGATCCAGCTCGCCCCGGCCTTCGTCCTCGGGATGTACTGGCTGCGACTGCGGGCGCGGCCCGTCTGCTGGGGCATGGGCGCGGGCGCGGCGCTGGCCGGGGGAATGACGCTCGCCGGGACGGAGACGATCTACGGCGTGCACGGCGGCATGGCCGGCCTGTTGCTGAACCTGGTGATCTGCGTGGTCGGATCCCTGCTGCCCAGCCGGGGTCCGGACGACGTCGGGGAGACGAACTCGTCGGCTCGGGTCCGGACGTGAAAAACCTCGGGCCCTCCGCGCCGGCGCGGAGGGCCCGAGGTTTCCGGCAGTGTCGCTTGTCGGAGCATTCACCACCGGGTCCGGGTGAGGCGTACCTCAGGACTGCGGAAGCAGCAGGCCGTTGTAGCCCTTGCGGGCGGCGTCGAACCGGCGGGCGACCTCGTCCCAGTTGACGACGTTCCACAGCTGCTTGACGTAGTCCGCCTTGACGTTCTTGTACTGCAGGTAGTAGGCGTGCTCCCAGATGTCGAACACCAGCAGCGGGGTGGTGGCGATCGACAGGTTCGAGTGGTGGTCGCGCAGCTGCTGGGTGATCAGCCGCTGACCGACCGGGTCCCAGGCGAGCACGCCCCAGCCGTTGCCCTGGATCGTGGTGGACACGGCCTCCATCTGGGCGCGGAACTTGTCGAAGGAGCCGAAGTCCTGGTCGATGGCCGCGGCCAGCTCGCCGGTGGGCTTGTCGCCGCCGTCCGGGCTCAGGACCTTCCACCACACCAGGTGCAGCGAGTGACCGGCCAGGTTGAACGTCAGCGTGGTCTCCAGGCCGACGATCGAGGAGAAGTCGCCCTTGTCCCGCGCCTCGGCGATCTGCTCGATGGTGGTGTTCGCGCCCTTGACGTAGGTCGCGTGGTGCTTGCTGTGGTGCAGCTCGTTGATCTCACCCGAGATCGCGGGCTCCAACGCCGAGTAGTCGTAGTCCAACTCGGGCAGCACGTACTGAGCCATGAAACGTCTCCTTCGTGCTTACAGATGCTCACTGCGATTCTGTCCTACTTGCAACTTAGTGGCAACTACCGCAGTCTGGCATCTCGGGGAGGTGTTGATCTCATCGGTGAGGTCGGTGATGCCGGGGGTTCCCTATTTCACCGGCCAGGTGTGCACGGGTTCGCCGGCCTGGCTGAGCTCGACGTAACGTCGCAGCATCGCGCTCAACGCGGCGGTGCGGTCCATACCGCCCTCCTCCAGCAGCGCGACCGTGTCCCGCTGCCAGGTCGATCCCGTCTGGCGGCGCAGGCAGCGCTGCTCGATCACCCCGAGGTGGCGCTCCCTGACCGCGTCCGAGACCCCGCACGCGCGCAGTCCCTCGTGAGCCATGGGCAGCAACCTGCGCAGCACCAGTTCGTCCGGGGGAACCCAGCCCGAACCGGGCCAGTACAGGTACCCGTCCATACCGGTGCGCGCACCGACGTAGAAGTTCTCCTCCGCGGCGGCGAAGGTCATTCGTGTCCAGAGAGGACGATCCTGTTGGGTGAGCGCCCGCTGCACGCCGTAGAAGAACGCGGCATTGGCCAGCACGTCGATCACCGTGGGGCCCGCGGGCAGCACCCGGTTCTCCACCCGCAGGTGCCCCACGCCCTCCACCAGGTCGTAGACCGGCCGGTTCCAGCGCCAGATCGTGCCGTTGTGCATCCGCAGCTCGGCCAGCGTCGGCGTCCTGCCCGCATCCAGCGCGGCCACCGGATCCTCCTCGTCCGGCTGCGGGAACAGGGCGGGGAAGTAGCGGACGTTCTCCTCGAACAGGTCGAAGATCGACGTGATCCAGCGTTCGCCGAACCACGCGCGCGGACGCACGCCCTGGTTCTTCAGCTCTTCCGGACGCGCGTCGGTGGCCTGCTGGAACAGGGGAATCCTGGTCTCCTGCCACAACGCCTTGCCCAGCAGGAAGGGCGAGTTCGCACCGATGGCCAGCTGCACTCCGGCCAGGCACTCCGCGGCGTTCCAGTGGGCGGCGAAGTCCTCCGGCGCCACCTGGAGATGCAGTTGCACGGAGGTGCACGCCGATGCGGGCAGGATCGAGTCGGCGTGGGAGTACAGTCGCTCCTCGGCGCCCTCGCTCAGCGACACGCCCTCCATGTCCAGCAGGATCTGTTCGCCCCGTGCGTCGCAGATCTGCTGGTTGAGCAGCGAGTAGCGCTGGGGCTGGGACAGCCAGCGCGGATCGAAGTGGGGGCTGCGCAGGGTCGGCAACGTGCCGATCATGACCAGCGTCGCCTCCGTGTCCCCGATCTTGTCCGTGGCGTTGGACAAGGCCGCCTGGAGTTCCTCCTCCAGTTCGAGCGCTCCCTGACCGGCGAGCGCACGCGGGGGCACGTTCATCTCGATGTTGTGCTGGCCGAGCTCGGTGGTGAACATCGGATCGGCGATCCTGGCCAGTACCACCGCGTTCGACATGGACGGCTCCATCCGGTCGTCGACCAGATTGAGCTCCATCTCCAGGCCCATCTGTTGATAGGGGAAGGAGAAATTGCCGTGGGCCAGCATGCGCGCCAGCGCGTCCAACCCGCGCTGCATCTTGTCTCGATAGCGCTGTCGATCCACCGGTGCGAACGTCCGGTTCGCCAGATGCTTCCCCATGCCGCTCTCCCGCCCGGTCGGCACGTGCGCATTAGCAGCCGCACAGCAGGAAACTCACGGTGACACATCGATACCCGGTGTGTCAGCGGCCAAAACGGCGTATCGGGGGTGCCGCCGGACGGCTCAGTACCCCTTCGCGACCGCTGCCTCCCCGCCGGGGTTACCCGATTTCGCGTGGAACCGGAGGACACCTACACCGAGGGGTCGGACAGACGGTTCAGCTCGCTTTCGGTGAGCACGAGCCGGGACGCGGGCAGGATCGCGGCGAGCTGCTCGGTGTTGCGGGCGCTGGCGACCGGGGCGGCCACGGCGTCCTGTCCGAGCAGCCACGCCAGCGCGACCGAGGCCATCGGCACGCCCCGCAGGGTGGCGATCTCGTCGAGCGCGGCCAGCACCTTGACTCCGTGCTCGTCGAGGTAGGCGCGGGCGCCCTCGGAGCGAGGGCTCTCCGAGAGCTCGTCGCCCGGGCGGTACTTGCCGGTCAGGAAACCCCTGGCCAGCGCGTAGTACGGCAGCACGGTGAGTTTCTCGGTGGCGGCCAGCTCGGCCAGCTCGCCCTCGAAATCCGTGCGCTCGACGAGGTTGTAGTGCGGCTGGAGGGCCTGGTAGCGCACCAGTCCCTCGCGGTCGGACACGCTCAGCGCCTCGGCCAGCCGCGGAGCGGTGTAGTTCGACGCCGCGATGTGGCCGACCTTGCCCTCCCGCACCAGCTCGTCGAAGGTGCCGAGGGTTTCCTCGAGCGGAGTCGAGCGGTCGTCGGTGTGGGCGTAGTAGAGGTCGATGTGGTCGGTCCCCAGGCGCCGCAGCGAGTCCTCGGCCGCCGCCCGGATGTTCGCCGCCGACAGGCCGGAGCGCTGGTCCCACAGGCCGACCTTGGTGGCGATGACCATGTCGTCCCGGTTGCCGCGACTGCGCAGCCACTCGCCCAGCACCGTCTCGGACTCACCACCGACGAGGCCCGGCGCGAAGGCCGAGTAGGCGTCGGCGGTGTCGATGAAATTTCCGCCGGCCGCGGCGTAGGCGTCGAGCACGGAGAAGGACTCGTCGCGATCCGCCGTCCAACCGAACACATTGCCACCGAGGCAGATCGGAAAAACATCCAGATCGGTGCTACCGAGCAAGGGCATAATTCGAAACTAGCATCACTCGGACGGCCCTGTCCGCCCCCTCGATCGTGTGGTTGTGCACCGTCCCGCCGTCGCTGTGCGTCGTTTCAGGCGATTTCACCCGGAATGTTTTTCTTGTTCGGCGCGGGTTTGCGTTCCCGTTTCGGCGGCGGCCCCGGTGTCGTCGACCCGTTCGGGCTCGATCGGCGCGGACCGTTCGCGCCGGCGTCCGAACGTCAGGTAGACGACCAGGGAGGCGAGCACGACCCCGAACATCACCAGTGCCATCGGCAGTGCCGAGCCGGTGCCTCCCAGTCCGACCAGCGGTGCCGCCAGCGCACCCACGACGAACTGGCAGACCCCCAGCAACGCCGATGCGCTGCCGGACACCTCGCGCTGGTCGGCCAGCGCGATCGTGGTGGTGTTGGGCATGACGAAGCCGAGGCTGGAGATCATCACGAACAGCGCGGCCAGCAGCACCGCCAGCGGCATCCCGGTCAGCACGGCCGTGACCAGCAGGGCGCCCGCGGTCGCCGCCGAGACCAGGGCGGTGAGCAGCAGTTGCGACTCGGTGGCCACACGCCCCACCAGCCTGGCGTTGATCTGGCCACCAGCGACCAGCCCCACGGCGTTCATGCCGAAAACGAGCCCGTAGGTCTGCGGTGACAGGCCGTAGATGTCCTGGAGCACGAACGAGGAACCGGAGACGTAGGCGAACATCGCCGCCATCGCCAGCCCCGCGGCCAGCGCGTTGCCGAGGAACGACGGCCGGGTCAGCAACCGGCCGAAGGTGGTGAACGTGGCCCCGAGGCGCGCGGGTTGACGCCACTCCCGCGGCTTGGTCTCCGGCAGGGCGAACGCGGCCACCGTCATGAGCACGACCGCGAAGACAGTCAGCACGACGAAGACGCCGCGCCAGTTGGTGTAGGTCAGCACCTGTCCGCCGATGACCGGGGCGAGGATCGGAGCCAGGCCGGTGACCAGCATCAGCGCCGAGAAGAAGCGGGCGACTTCCACGCCGGAGTAGAGGTCGCGCACGGACGCGCGGGCGATGACCATCCCCGCGGCGGCTCCGAACCCCTGGAGGAAGCGCAGGGCCGCCAGCGCGTAGACCGAGCCGGACAGGGCGCACAGGACGGAGGCGAGGATGTAGACCGCCAGGCCGGTCATGAGCGGTTTGCGTCTCCCCACGGAGTCGCTGACCGGGCCGGCGACGAGCTGGCCGAACCCCAGCCCGAGCAGCACCGCGGTCAGCGTGAGCTGTGCCGCCGAGGAAGTCGCCCCCAGGTCCGCGGTCAGCTGTGGCAGGGCGGGCACGTACATGTCGATGGACAGTGGCCCGAACGCGGTCAATCCGCCCAGAATGAGTGCGAAGCGCGCCTTGCGACCTAAGCGAGAGTTGTCGACGCTGGCTCCGGCCCCCTCGGCAGTGGACATGCTTCTCCCTCGGTCGTGTTGCTGGCGCCCCGCTCCCCGGAAACGACCGACGCCCCGTTACTTATGCCGCGCACGGTCGTTTCCCGAGTGTGATATCGGTCACCTGCGCGCTTCGGTTTCGCGGGAGCGGCACGCGGCCGAGATCGTTGGGGCGAATGCGAAAATGTGATACGTGGCGCGGTTCATCGAAGTGACGCAGGCGGACGACCCCGGCGTCGACGACTTCCGCGATCTGTCGAACGCCGACCGGCGTCCGGACCGGCCCGGGGGGCGCGGACTGGTCATCGCCGAAGGAGTGGCGGTCGTCGAGCGCTTGATCGCCTCGCCGTATCCGGTACGGGCGTTGCTGGGCGTGCGTCGCCGCATCGACCAGCTCGCCGAATCGATCGACGACCTCGACGTGCCCGCCTACGTCGCCGATCCCGACGTGATGGCCCGGGTCGTGGGATTCCACCTGAATCGGGGCGTGCTGGCCGTGGCCGACCGCACCCCACCCGTCGATCTCGCTCGGATGGCCTCATCGGCGCGCCGCCTGGCGGTGCTGGAGGGGGTGGGGGACCACGAGAACCTCGGGTCGCTGTTTCGCAACGCCGCCGCCTTCGGCATCGACGGCGTCCTGCTCGGCCCCGGCTGCTCGGACCCGCTGTACCGGCGCAGCATCCGGGTCTCGATGGGACACGTGCTGCGGGTCCCGTTCGCTCGGCTTCCGGAGTGGCCCGGGGACCTGAAGTGGTTGCGTCACGAGGGGTTCCGCGTCGTCGCGCTGACTCCGCGCACGGCGTCTCCGGTGTCCTTGCGCGAGGCGGGGCTGGAGCGCGGTCGGGTCGCGATGCTGCTGGGCTCCGAGGGGCCGGGGCTGACCGAGGAGGCGATCGGCGCCGCCGACGTCGCGGCCGGTATTCCGATGGCCGACGGCGTGGACTCCCTCAACGTCGCGACGTCGGCCGCCATCGCTTTCCACGCGGCGGGCGGGTGTTGAACGAATGCGCACGAGGACTGGGCTCACGAAGACGGGGCAGCGGAAGAGCTCCGGCATCGTGGAGCTGCGCGTGAGCTCGGGGCGAGCGGTGTTGCTTCGAGACGGGAACGAACTCGATCCACGGCGACTGCGGCTGTCCGCACCCCTGGTCGCGGCGCTGCGCGAGTGGGCATCGGTGGTCGAAGAGGTCGCCGACGAGTCGACCGGGCAGGCGGTTTCCCGGCGCGGGCGGCAGCTGGCGGGGAAGTTGGCGGAGGAGACCGGTGAAGTCCGCTACGTGGATCCGCTCGACGGCCGGGTTCGCCGCGTGGGCGGACAGCGGGCG
The DNA here is from genome assembly GCF_014137975.1 of Halosaccharopolyspora lacisalsi. GTDB lineage: Bacteria > Actinomycetota > Actinomycetes > Mycobacteriales > Pseudonocardiaceae > Halosaccharopolyspora > Halosaccharopolyspora lacisalsi. The sequence goes on from NZ_JACGWZ010000006.1 coordinate 223,613, forward strand.
GCGGCGAGCGCTCCGGAGGAGCGCGAAGCCGCCGAGCCCGTTCCCTGGGGCACCGGTCTGACGGTCAGTGCGATCGTCGCGGCGATCGTGGCCGTGGCGATGGTCGTCGTCTCGGCGGGTATGGCCGAGGTCAGCATCCTGCTGGCGGCGATCGTCAACATCGTGGTGGCCGCCGGTTTCGCCCCGTCCATCTGGATCGGCCGCCGCGTGCTGGTGTGGCGCTGGGTCGCGCTGGGCACCGCAAGCGGCATCGCCCTCGCCTGGTGCGCTCTCCTCCTCGGCCTCCTGGGCTGAAAGAACTTTGGTGGTTGCCCAGTTTCGCGCGAAACTGGGCAACCACCAAAGTTGTAGCAGTGGTTAAGTATTTCCTGGGATCCTCCGCGAGGAAAGCCCTGCGGAGACACTGCGGCGCGCAGCGTCTCCGCGGGGGTCGCGGGCGGGAGTTCGAGGTTCCCCTACCGACCCGCTGTGCAGGCCGACCGGAGGAACCATTCACCGATGGGAACGGACACCGAGGAGTACGTCCTCCCAGGAGGGCACGATCGGGTGATTCTTGCGCGCCTGGCGCTGTTCCGGATCCTCGTCGTCGGCGTCCGGTTCGACGTCGTCCTCGGTGCCCGGTTCCGGTGGTTCCGGGGCGGGGACCTCGGCGGTGGCTTGTGGCACCTGCGGGGGCCACACCGGTGACCGCGGGAACTCCCGAACCTCCGGCTCGTCGAGCCCGCGGGCGGGGTGCGGCTCGGGCTCCGCCGGTTCCTCGGCAGGCACCGCGTCGGCGCTTTCCTCCGGAGCCGCATCGGGCTGGTCGAGTTCCAGCGCCTCCCTGGCCAGCTCGGTCACCGGACGCACCGTGCGCAACGGGCGGTTGGGCGAGGGGTCGAGCAGGTCGGCGGCGTCGCCGTCCAGCGCCGCCACCGTGCCACCGTGCGCCCCTGGGTGGAACACCCAGTGCGCGGTGTTCTCCGAGCGTCCCGCCTGCCAGCTCAGGCGCACGACCCACTTGTTGTCGTCCCCGCGCCACGCGTCCCAGCTGGTGTCGGCGTACTCGTGACCGCGCATCCCGAAGGTGTGCGCGACGACCTCGCTGAGCGTCTGCACGTCGGGTCCGTCCTCACGGACCGGGTGGGCATGCTGCGCCCGCTCGGCGGTCTGGGCGCGCTCCAGCAGGACGGGGTAGGCGTAGCGCTCGACACGTTGCTCCGGGATGCCGGAGGCTTCGGAGACCTGGCTCACCGAGGCGCCGGCCCGGATCCGGGCCTGGATCTCGCGCGGGCGCATCGAGGACTCCAGTTCGATCTGGACCTGACCGAGCCGGGTCAGATCGCCGCGCGCCGCCGCGCGGAGGCGTTCGTCGGCAAGGAGCGAAAAGCGTTCGCCGTTGTCGGGGTCCTCGCAAATGACGGTTTCACCGTCTTCGTCGAGTCCGACCACCCGTAGCGCTCGCATACTGGCCTCCCCGCGCCTCCCGCTGGCTACACATCACCAAGTCGTAACGATAACCCGACGGGCCCACTCATCGCGCCAGGCGCGCCGGGTTCACGACCATCCTGTCACGAAAGTGGCCAGAAGGAATCTTTTTCGGTGACCCGGGCGGCCGTTCTTGTCCGAACATCGCACTGTCCGTGATGAAAAACGGCCGCCAGTGTCACTCGAAAGGAGTCAGCCGAGTCGCTCGACGAGCCAGTCGATGCTGCGGGTCAACGCGGTGATGTCGTCCGGCTCGACGGCCGGGAACATCCCGATGCGCAGCTGGTTACGGCCGAGCTTGCGGTAGGGCTCGGTGTCGACGATGCCGTTGGCGCGCAGCGCCTTGGCCACCGCCGCCGCGTCCACGGACTCGGCGAAGTCGATGGTGCCGACCACCTGGGAGCGCTTGCTCACATCGGTCACGAACGGCGCCGCGTGATCGGAGGCCTCGGCCCACGAGTACAGGCGGCGGGAGGACTCGCCGGTGCGCCGCACGCACCAGTCCAGACCGCCCTGCTCGAGCATCCAGTCGATCTGGTCGGACAGCATCAGCAGGGTGGCCAGTGCCGGCGTGTTGTAGGTCTGGTCCTTGCGGGAGTTGTCCAGCGCCGTGGTCAGCGACAGGAACTCGGGGACCCACCGGCCGGAGGAACCGATCTCACCGATGCGCTCCAGCGCCGCCGGGCTCATCGCGGCCAGCCACAGTCCGCCGTCGGCGGCGAAGGACTTCTGCGGTGCGAAGTAGTACACGTCGACGTCGGCGGGGTCGAACGGCAGACCGCCCGCTCCCGAGGTCGCGTCCACGGCGACCAGCGCGTTCTCCGAACCCGCGGGGCGGGACGGTGGCAGCATCACGCCGGTCGAGGTCTCGTTGTGCGCCCAGGCGATGAGGTCCACGCTGGGGTCGGAGATCGGCTGCGGAGCGTCACCCGGGTCGGAGGAGACCACGACAGGATCGTTGAGGAACGGTGCCGACTCGGTGACCTTGGCGAACTTCTGGGTGAACTCGCCGTAGGTCAGGTGCAGCGCACGCTCACGCACGAGGCCGAACGACGCGGCATCCCAGAAGGCCGTGGTACCGCCGACACCGAGCACGATCTCGTAGTCCTCGGGCAGCGAGAACAGGCGGTGAAGGCCTTCCCGCACGTGGCCGACGAGCGACTTCACCGGCTTCTGGCGGTGGGAGGTGCCCATCACCGATCCCGAGTCGGCCAGCCGCGCCAGCTGCTCGGTGCGCACCTTCGAGGGCCCGCAGCCGAAGCGGCCGTCCGCGGGCTGCAGCTCGGTGGGCAACCGTAGGGTCGTCGGGTCGATATTGGTTTCGGCCTGCGTCATACCGGCGTCTTCCGATCGTTGTCGTGTTGGACAGATACCGTCTTGCCACCAGCACGATTGTCGCGCGATGACCGGCGCCGTTGCCGGTTTGAGCAAGGGCATGTCGCGGTCGACGGTGCCGAGGTGCCGGCCCGTCCCCACGGACATCCGTGGGCAACTTACTGCTTTGAGTCGCTTGTTGGCCAGCATGTGAACAGCGTTCGGGACTTTGGTCCGTACTCGCGAGCCGTCCGTGGTGACTCGGGTGGACGACCTCAGCCGGGGGAGGCCCGGCCGGGTGGGGTCTCCGTGCGCAGGGCGTCGGCCAGGTCGGTGCGCGCCCGGGAGACCCGGGAGCGCACGGTGCCGATCCGGCAGCCGCAGACCCCGGCGGTCTCCTCGTAGCTGAGCCCGAGTACCTGGGTGAGCACGAACGCCTCCCTGCGAGCCGGGTCGAGCTCGTCGAGGGCGGTGCGCAGCGCGTAGTTGTCGGTCATCCCCGGCAGGCCGCGCGGTTGGGCGCGATCGGCGGCGCCGACCCAGTCCTCGTGGTCGGCGACTCGGGGGCGTCGGCGGCGTCGCCGCAGGTGATCGGCCGCGACCCTGCGGGCGATGGCCAGCAGCCAGGTACGCGCCGAGGAGTCACCGCGGAAGGACGGCAGCGCGGAGAACGCCCGCAGGTAGCACTCCTGGGTGAGGTCCTCGCCGGAGCGGGCATCGGTCAGGTGGCGCAGCAGTTGCCAGACCTGACGCTGCGTGGCCCGGACGAAGGTGGCGGCGGCTTCCCGGTCACCCTGCTTGGCCGCGATCGCGTAGCGCGTCAGCTGCTGGTCGTCCATCGCGCCACCCAACTGCAGTCCCGGCGTTGCCGGGCGGAACCCTACGCGCCGGACGCGGTGACCAGCAGGAGCCATCCGCCCGAACGTGTGCGGGGCAACAGGTGGAATCGGCCGGGAACCACGCGGGCGCCGTGGGCGACGAACACCGTGTGGACTGCACGACGACGGCCGAGATCCTGTCCGCGGAGCTGGACGGCGAGGCGGGCGAGCGGGAACGCTCGGCCGCCGAAGCGCACCTGGAGTCCTGCGCGAGCTGCCGGGACCACTACGGGGACATGATGACGATCACCCGCGCGGTACGGGTGATGCCGGTCGAGTCCGGACCGGACGTGACCGAGGTGGTCCTCCCGGCGTGGCGGCCCCGGTGGCGGGACCGGGTGCGCGGTCCCGCGGGCGACCGGCTGCGCCGAGTGCTGCGCGGGCTGCTGGGCGTGGTCGCACTGGTGCAGCTGTGGGTGGCCTTCGCCCAGGTCACCGGCTTCGGCGTGGATGTCTACCCGGGTAGTGCCGGAGCGCCGATGTCGCACGTCGACCACGAGACGGGCGCGTGGAACGCGGCGATCGCGGTGGCGCTGGGCTGGATCGCCTTCCGCGCCCGCTACGCCGCCGCGCACCTGCCGGTGCTGGCGAGCTTCGGCTGCCTGCTCACGGGCCTGTGCGTGTGGGACCTCGTGCTCGGGCAGGTGAGCATCGCCAGGGTCGTCTCGCACCTGCCGGTACTGCTCGGGCTGCTGCTGGTGACCGGCCTCGCGGCCGTGCGCGACGAGCGAGGCCGTCCGGACACTCCCACGGCCGGACGGCCGGAGTCGCCGGAGCAGGCGGTCGAGACGGACGGTTCCGCGGCCGTGTCGGGCTCGGCTCCCGCGCCGCCCGCCGCGTACCGCGAAACGGCCTGAGAGATGTTTTCGCAGCACACTCGTACGAGAACGGATCGGCAGCGCGCGTACAGTAGCCTCCGGCGCGCCGCGTGCGCGGTCGGCGAGGTGTCATCGGAGATCGCGGAAGGGAGCGGGTGAGCAGTGCCATCGACTCCGTCGCTGGAGGAGAGCACCGAGCGGGACGTGGAGCTGGCCGTGGACGGCATGACCTGTGCCGCGTGCGCGGTCCGCGTCGAGCGGAAGCTGAACAAGCTCGAAGGCGTCACCGCCAGCGTCAACTACGCCACCGCCAGGGCGAGCGTGTCCGCCTCGCCGGAGGCCGACGACGACACGCTCACCGGCACCGTCGAGAAGGCCGGTTACCAGGCGGAGGTCATCCGGCCCTTCGTCGCCGAGGAGCCTCGGCAGCACGCCACCGACCGCACGCGCGACCTGTGGCGCCGGCTCGTGGTCGCCGTGCTGCTGTTCATCCCGCTGGCGGACCTGTCCATCCTGTTCACGGTGCTGCCGCAGGCGCGGTTCACCGGCTGGCAGTGGGTGCTGGTCGCGCTGGCCCTGCCGGTGGCGGGGTGGGCGGCCTGGCCGTTCCACCGGACCGCGTTCGTCAACGCCCGGCACGGGTCCTCGTCGATGGACACGCTGGTCTCGATCGGCGTCCTGGCCGCGAGCCTGTGGTCGCTCTACTCGACGTTCTCCGGCAACGGCGCCCCGGCCGGGATCTCCGGACTGGGACTGCTGCTGAACTCGCAGGGCGCGGCGTACCTGGAGGTCGCAGCCGGGGTCACCACCTTCGTGCTGGCGGGCCGCTACTTCGAGGCCAGGGCGCAGCGGAAGGCGGGCGACGCGCTGCACGCGCTGGCCGAGCTCAGTGCCAAGAGCGCCACCGTGCTGCTCGACGACGGCTCACAGCACGAGGTGCCGGTCGAGCGACTGCGGGTCGGGCAGCGCTTCGTCACCCGGCCCGGCGGCACGATCGCCACCGACGGCCGCGTCGTCGAGGGGCGCTCCGCCGTCGATCGCAGCTCCATGACCGGGGAGTCGGTGCCCGTGGAGGCCGCGGTCGGCGACGAGGTCGTCGGTGGCACGACGGTGACCAACGGATGGCTGGTGACCGAGGCCACCAGGGTCGGCCGCGACACCCGGCTCGCCGGGATGGTGCGACTGGTCGAGGAGGCCCAGACCGGCAAGGCGGCGGTGCAGCGGTTGGCCGACCGCATCTCGGCGTACTTCGTGCCCGCCGTGCTCGTGCTCGCGGTGCTGACCTTCGGCGGCTGGTTCCTCGCGGCGGGCTCGGTGGAGGAGTCGTTCACCGCCGCGCTGTCCGTGCTGATCATCGCCTGCCCGTGCGCGCTGGGACTGGCGACGCCGACCGCGCTGATGGCCGCCTCGGGGCGGGGAGCCCGGCTCGGGATCTTCCTCAAGGGGTACCAGGCCCTGGAGTCCACGCGCGACGTCGACACGGTCGTGCTCGACAAGACGGGCACGGTCACCTCGGGGGAGATGTCCCTGGTGGACGTCGCCTGCGGGGAGGGCGTCGACCGGGCCCGGGTGCTGCGGTTGGTGGGCTCCCTGGAGGAGGCCTCCGAGCACGCCGTCGCCACGGCGATCAGCGCGGCGGCCCGCGCGGAGCTGGGGGAGCTGGACCGGGTCGAGAGCTTCGACAACGAGCCGGGGCTCGGAGCCGTGGGAGTCGTGGACGGCTGCGAGGTGCTGGCGGGACGCGCGAAGCTGTTCGACGAGCGGGGACTGACCGTTCCGCCCGAACTCGAACGGCAGCGCGGGGAGTGGGAACAGCAGGGCAGGACCACCGTCGTCGTCGGCTGTGACGGTGCGGTGCTCGCCGTGCTGGCCCTGGCGGACCTGGTTCGGCCCTCGGCGGAGCGGGCCGTTCACCGGCTGCACCGGCTCGGTCTGCGCACCACGCTGCTGACCGGGGACAACGCGGCCACGGGCCGGGCGGTGGCCACGGAGGTCGGCGTCGGCGAAGCGATCGCCGAGGTGCTGCCGGGGGAGAAGGTCGAGGTCGTGCGTCGGTTGCAGGCCGAGGGCAGCAGGGTGGCCTTCGTCGGTGACGGGGTCAACGACGCTCCGGCGCTGGCGGCGGCCGATCTCGGATTGGCCGTGGGAGCCGGCGCCGACGTCGCCATCAACGCGGCCGACCTGATCCTGGTGCGCCAGGACCTGACCGTGGTGCCGGACGGGATCGAGCTCGCGCGCGGCACCCTGCGCACCATTCGCGGCAACCTGGTGTGGGCCTTCGGCTACAACCTCGCGGCCATTCCGCTGGCGGTGCTGGGGCTGCTGAACCCGCTGATCGCCGGAGCCGCGATGGCGCTGTCCTCGGGCTTCGTGGTCTCCAACAGCCTGCGCCTGCGCCGCTTCTCCTCCGGTACCGACCGCCAAGGGTGACCGCTGTAGCCACAGCGCCATCCCCTGAGCGAGCACCCGGTGGAGTGAAGGTCGTGCGGTTTCGCGCGAAACCGCACGACCTTCACTCCACGGACCGGTGAGGCTCCTCTCCCCGGACCCGCGGAAAGTGCTCGTCGTGCTCTTTCGGCTGCCCCGTCGGTGCTGACCCGGCGGCCGTGCGCGCTTCATTCTTGCGATGTCTCCGGATCTTGGCGATGGTCCCGTGGGTCTCTTTCCGGTAACGGGAGTGGGTTTCCCGAGGGGCAAGAAGCGTCCGGAAATGCGGTCGAACGTGTGCCGAAATTGGTTCTTTCGGGCTATTCAGTGGAGTTGTCGGTCTCGGCGCCCGGAGAGTCGTGCGCCGAAAAGACACGAAACGAGGGGGTGTGGCTGTCCGTGCTCCGCCGCGACGGCAGGGCACTGTCGCAGGAACGGTCGTGGGGAGGGAGCGACTGGCGGGACGAGTGGACGATCTTGGTGAAAGCGGGGTGGCGCACGACCCGAAGGTGCCGGATCGGTGCGAGCAGGCGGGGGTAACGCGGGTGCTGACCCTGCTTCCGGCCGCGGCCCGCGGCCTCGTCGAGGGATCCCTCGACGCCTACGAGCGCGCGATAGCTCAGTGGGGGCGAATAGCAGCGTCACTCCCTGCGGGGCGACCTCGGCGTCGCGGGGTGGGGCGGACTCAGCCGCGCCGGGACTCGGCGAGCCTGGCGACCATCTCGTCGTGGTCGGCGTCCTCCTCGGAGCTCCTGGCGGAGCCGGCGTGGTCCGAGCGCTGCCACTGCCACAGCAGGACGACCAGGATCAGCAGCAGCGGAACCTCGCCACCGAGCCACCCGATGATGCCGCCGAGCTGCTGGGTGGCCAGCAGGTCCGGCAGCCACGGCAGGTTCAGCGTGCGGTAGTAGTTCTCCGCGATCGCCGTGGAGCCGCTCATCACGATCACGCCGAAGAAGGCCATGAACGGCATGAGGCCGAGGGTGATGCCCAGCCGGGCCAGGTGCGGCAGCCGCCGTGGTGCGTGGTCGGTGCCCAGGGCCATCCAGCAGTACAGGTAGCCCGTCCCGAGGAAGTACAGCTGCATGAGCTGGTGTGCCCAGTGCTCCTCCATGACCCGCTCGAACAGGCCGGTCAGGTAGAGCCCGTAGAGCGATCCGATGACCAGCAGCGCGGCGACGGCGGGGTGGGTGAGAAAGCGCAGCAGCGGCGAGCGCACGATCCCGAGCAGCCACTCGCGCGGGCCGTGGGGACGTCCCCGTTCGGCCGTGGGCAGCGCACGCAGCGCCAGCGTCACCGGCGCGCCCAGGATCAGCAGCACCGGGGCGAGCATGTTCAGCAGCACGTGGGTGGTCATGTGCACGCTGAACAGCGCCGGCGAGTACGTGCCCAGACCGGAGGAGGTGGCGACGAGGACCGTCGCGCAGCCGCCCAGCCAACTCGCCGTGCGCCCGACCGGCCAGTGCTCGCCTCGCGCGCGCAGTCGGCGAAGACCCAGCAGGTACACGACGGCGAGGACGATCGCGGCCGTGCCCAGCACCAGGTCGAGGCGCCACATCGTGACGAACCGCAGCAGCGTCGGGGCGTCGGGCAGGTTGTAGCCCAACAGCAGTTCGGTGGCGGTGGAGTCCCGGTCGAGCAGGTTCGGCGGCGGGGTGTGGGTCATGCCCATCGACACGCCGAGGGTGGCCGTCATGATCGCGAGCTCGACACCGGCGAGGCGCAGCAGGCCGCGGTGCGCGTCACCGGAGCGAACCGTTCGCGTGGCCCGCCTGCGCGCGAGGAGGCCCGCGGCGCCGAGCACCAGCAGGAAGCCGACCTTGAGCAGCACCAGGGTTCCGTAGTCGACGGCGAACAGCTGTCGCGGCGGTACCAGGATCAGCGCGTCGATGACGCCGGAGACGGCCAGCACGGTCCAACAGCCGAGGGACAACCGCCGGTACCTGTCCGCCACGGCCTCGGGGTGGGCACCACCGCGCCAGGCGTGGGCGACCACGGCGATCAGCACGCCCAGCCACACGGAGGCGGTGACGACGTGGAACACCAGGCTGTTGGTGGCGAAGTCGTGCCCCGCGTTGGAGGCGGAGTGGCTGACGAACACCGGTGGTAGCAGGGCCAGCGCGGCGACCCCGGCGAGCGCCATGCTCGTCCGCCAGCGCAGCACCACGTGGCAGGACAGCGCCACGACCAACGCCAGCGCCGCCGACAGCAGCCACGCCTTGGGAGCGTCGAGCGCGTTGAGCAGGCCGAGCACGGCGGTGGGCGAGAGGACCGTGGAGATCGGCTGCCCCGCCGTGTCCGCGGTGTCGAAGACCGTCATGAGCAGCGCTGCGCCGAACCACACCCAGGCCGCGCCCCCGCCGAAGCGCAGGGCCGCGTAGCCGTCCGCCGAGACAGTGCCGGAACGTCGGGGAGCGGTGAAGAACGCCGAGAACACCAACGAGCCGACGCAGGTGGCGCCCGCGAGGTCGACCACCAGCCGGAGCAGGTTGACGCCCAGCTTGGTCACCGTGCCGGGATCGGCGTAGCCCAGCACCGAGTAGGCGGCGCTTCCCGCGGCGAGCACCAGCACGACGGTCAGCGTGACCGCGCCCGCCAGCCCGGCGGCCGACCAGGCCAGCACGGCCGAACGACCCGGTGGTGCCGTCCGCCCGGTAGTCGCACGCTCGGAACTCCCGACCGCGGAATCGGGCATGGGTGACCTCCGTGGGGCGGGCCGTGGCCGGAACACTTCAGTGAGCAGGGTAAACCGTCGTCGCCGCGCGGTACGCGCGCCGGTCACATGGCTACCAGCATGTAGGCCATGCTCGCGGTCATCGCGGCCAGGCTGAGGCGCACGGTGGGTGTGGAGTGCGCCCGCAGGCCGACCACCGCGGTCGGCGCGGCGTTCGACGGGGGCACGTCCAGCACGGCCGGTTCGGCACCCCCGGAGCGGTGGAACGCCGGTGTCCTGTCCCACAGGCCCAGCGCCCACATCCCCACCTGGACCGTCAGGTAGGTGACGAACACGCCGGTCAGCCAAGCGGGGCGGACCGCGGCGGGGAGCAGCATGTAGGTCATGGCCAGCATGTCCACCGCCGAGGCCACCCACAGCGGGTTGAGCACCCCCTCGCGGTACCGGAACACGATCGCGGCCCCCGCCGACGACGCCGTGAGGACGGCGAACAGCGCCGCTCCCGGGACCTGACGGGTCAGGTGCGGCAGCAGGTACATCACCACCATGCCCGCCGCCATGACCGTGTGACCCGCGTGCCACCAACGTCGCTGTCCGGGCATGGCCCAGGCGTGAACCAGGTGCAGCACCAGCACTCCGCACAGCACCGCCGTCCACGCGAGCCGAAGCCAGCTCGGCAGCAGCGGCATGCTCATCGCTCCCATGTCACCGAGCACCTCTTCCCGGCGGCGTGCCCGGCACCGAACAGCACGTGAAAAGAAGACACATTCACTCAGTCGTCCGGTGGGGCCACCCGGTTCCGGGCGATTCGGAAACGAGCCTCGTCCTGTGACCGGGAACTCACGTGCGGCCGGATCCGCCGCGCTCCTGCTCCGCGAGTCGGGCGAGCATGGCGTTGTAGGCCTGCCGGGCGCGCTCGTCGTCGTCGACGTCGTCGCTCTGGCTCAACCCGGCGTCCTGACCGTCTCCGGAGGTCTCGGCGAGGGCACTGCGCCGTGCCGACTCCAGCCAGTTGCCGAATCCCGACTCCGGCCCCTTGGCGCGGATCCACTGCCGCACCAGCACCAGCGCGAAGATCGCCATGATCGCGTCGCCGAAGAACCACATGATCGCGCCGCCGATGCGCTGGTCGGCCACCAGGTCCCAGCCGGGCCAGTTCTGCATCCGGGCGTAGGCGGGCCACATCGGGTCGGGCGCCATCATCAGGATCACGCCGATACCGGTGTCGGGGCCCATCGCCATCAGGGACGCGAACACCCGCAGCGAGTACGGGAACCGCTGCCAGCGGATGGGCTCGTTGCCCACCAGCGGCAGGAACGTCAGGTACCCGGTCACCAGGTACAGCACGGCCTCCGCGTGGTGCAGCCACGGGTTGAGCAGCATGACCTGCATGAACGAGGTCAGGTGCGTGGCCACCAGCACGACGGCGTACAGCACCATCGTCAGCACCGGGTGCGTGAAGTAACCGACCACGCGACCGCGCAGCACGCTCTCCACCCGGCCGCTCGCGTCGAGCTCCACCCACAGCCGCAGCGGTTTGCCGTAGACCAGCAGCGCGGGAACCACCATGATCAGCATCAGGTGCTGCACCATGTGCATCGTGAACATCGGGTGGCTGTAGACGGCGACGGAGCTGTTCATCGTCAGGAACCAGCTCACCAGCCCGGCGGTGAAGAACGCCGTGCGGTGCTTGGGCCAGGCCTGGTGCGGTGCGCGGCGGCGCAACCGCACCAGGCCGGTGAAGTAGGCGGCGGCCAGCAGCAGGATGACCAGGTCCCACCAGTAGGCGAACGTCCAGCTCGTCAGGCCGGTGGACCAGGTGAGTGGCTCGAGGTGGTGGTGCACACCCGTCATTGTCGTCACCGACCCGGATGTGGTTCCCACCGGATTCAGGTGACCACGGCGTCCAGGGGACTCACCGAGTTCCAACCCTCGACCTGGCCGACCGAGCGCGGGCCCGGACCCACGTAGTGGGCGGAGGGCCGGATCAGTCGTCCCGTGCGCTTCTGCTCCAGCACGTGGGCGCACCAACCCGCGGTCCGCGCGCAGGTGAACATCGCGGGCATCATCGGGGTCGGCACCTCGGCGAAGTCGAGGATCATCGCCGCCCAGAACTCCACGTTGGTCGCGATCGGGCGATCCGGACGGCGCTCGGCCAGCACCGACAGCGCGGCCTGCTCCAGCTCGGCGGCCACCTCGAAGCGAGGCGCGGCGAGTTGCCTGCACGTCTCGCGCAGCACCCGCGCACGTGGGTCCTCGGCTCGGTAGACGCGGTGCCCGAAGCCCATCAGCCGCTCGCCGCGATCGAGGATGGACTCCACGACGCGCCGGGCGTCACCGGCGGACTCGACCTCGGCGACCATCGGCAGCACCCGTGCCGGAGCACCCCCGTGCAGCGGACCGGACATCGCCCCGACCGCACCGGAGAGCGTGGCCGCCACGTCGGCACCGGTCGAGGCGATCACCCGTGCGGTGAACGTCGAGGCGTTGAGACCGTGTTCGGCGGCCGAGACCCAGTAGGCGTCGAGCGCTTTCACGTGGGCGGGATCGGGTTCGCCGCGCCAGCGGGTCAGGAACCGCTCCGTCACGGTCGAACACCGGTCGAGCTCGGACTGCGGCACGGCGGGCCGGTCACCGCGCGCCGACTGCGCCACGTGGGACAGCGCGAGCTCGGAAGTGCGCGCGAGCTGGTCACGGGCTTGCTCGTCGTCGGTGTCCAGCAGCGGACGGAAGTCGTGCGCGGGGGCGAGCGCGGCCAGGGCGGACTGGACGTCGACCCGGACGTCACCGGTGCGCAGTGGCAGCGGCGCGTCCGTGGCGGGCCGCAAACCGTTGCCGAACCTGCCGTCGACCAGCAGGGACCACACGTCGCCGAAGGACACCCGTCCGGCGAGCTCCTCGATGTCGACACCCCGGTAGCGCAGCGCACCGCCGTCGCGGTCGGGTTCGGCGATCTCGGTCTCGAACGCCACCACGCCTTCCAGGCCGGGGCGCACGAGCGCGTCCCCGTTGCCGCTCTGGTTCTGCTGCGGCGTCGCCGCGGAATCGGTCTTGACTGGGTTGGACATCGTCGCCTCGTCTCCTCGTCGGCACTGTTGTGGCCGCGAGCCGGTAGCTCGCGAAGGGACGTGGCGGGGTGTCGACCGCGAGCGGCCGTCGTGGGGTAACCCTGCACCCGCGAGGCCGTGCGGGGCAATCGCTGTGGCTCGGCGTGAGCAAGGACACTCCGGGGTGCGCGAGTGACGACGTGGGTCGGTGGCGCGGAGCGCCTCCGGTGGGGGTCGGGTAACGGGTGGACCGCCGCCTCCGCGAGGGTAAGCCGTGTCACTGAATCGATGACGGAATCGATCGGGCCATCCGCGTGATTCGGCAGAAGTTCCGCTGCCGTTTACCGTCGAGTGTCGTGGTCCGCTTGGCGGACCACGTCCGTACTCTCCCGGTGCCGCCAGGCGGCACGAGTCGTCGAGAATCGACGTCGAAGCACCGTCCGTTGCTTGGACGAGCCAGGAAGGAACGAACGATGTCCCAGGCGAACGCCACGTTGTCGTCCATGCGAGTTTCCTACGACGCCGAGTCGCTTGATGCCGCGACACTCGCCGCCACCTGGCACGAGCAGCTCCGGGAGTGGTTCGAGGACGCCTTGCGAGCCGAGGTGCACGAGCCCAACGCGATGGTGCTGGCCACCGCCGACCTCGACGGCCTGCCGTCCTCGCGCACCGTGCTGTGCAAGGGGTTCGACGAGCGTGGCCTGGTGTTCTTCACCAACTACACCTCGGCGAAGAGCCACGACCTGGCCGCCACCCGCAAGGCCGCGGCGACCTTCCCGTGGGTGTCGCTGCAGCGGCAGGTCAACGTGCGCGGTGAGGTGGAGAAGGTCTCGGCCGAGGAGACCGCCGAGTACTGGGCCGCGCGTCCACGGGGATCCCAGCTGGGCGCCTGGGCGTCGCCGCAGTCGAGGGTGGTCACCAGTCGCGACGCGCTGGAGTCCTCGTTGAGCGGTATCGAGCGCCGTTTCGCCGACGCCGAGCGGGTACCGGTGCCGCCGCACTGGGGTGGTTGGCGAATCCGTCCGGACCACGTCGAGTTCTGGCAGGGCCAGCAGGACAGGTTGCACGACCGCCTGCGCTACCGCCGCACCGACGACACCTGGACGGTCGAGCGCCTCGCCCCCTGAGCGTCGACGCGGACCGTCACCAGCCGGGACGCTGGGCGGGGTGCCCCGATATTCCACGGGCAGCAGTGCGGTTCGACCAGGGGTGGGCGGTCGGCGCGATCAGTCGACCTGCACACTTTCGGGCTATGACCAAAGAAACGACCACGGCCGATGATCAGCCGTCAGGTGCGGAAACCCCGGGCCTGAAGAAGGTCATCGGTCCCAAGCTGCTGCTGTTCTTCGTGATCGGCGACATCCTGGGAACCTCGATCTACTCGTTGACCGGCAAGGTGGCGGGTGAGGTCGGAGGCGCGCTGTGGGCACCGTTCCTGGTCGCCTTCGTGGTGGCGTTTCTGACCGCGTTCAGTTACCTGGAACTGGTCGGCAAGTACCCCCGCGCGGCGGGCGCGGCCCTCTACGTGCACCGCGCCTTCGGGGTGCACTTCCTGACGTTCATGGTGGCCTTCACGGTGATGTGCTCCGGGCTCACCTCGGCCTCCTCGGCGGCGCAGGCGTTCAGCGGCGACTACCTGACCGCGATCTTCTCCGGTGCGCCCTCGTGGCTGGTGGCGATCGGGTTCCTGGTGCTGCTGGCGGCGGTGAACCTGCGCGGCGTCGGCGAGTCGGTCAAGATGAACGTGGTCCTGACCTGCATCGAGGTGTCCGGGCTGGCCGTGGTGATCCTGGCTGGTGCCTACGCGGTCTTCTTCGGCAGCAGCAATCCCGACACCGTCGCCGACCCGGGCCGACTGCTCGAGTTCAACTCCTCGACCAGCCCGTTCTTCGCGGTGACCAGTGCCACCGCCCTCGCGTTCTTCTCCATGGTCGGTTTCGAGGACTCGGTGAACATGGCCGAGGAGACCAGGAACCCGACCAAGACGTTCCCGCGCGCCCTGCTCACGGCGCTGAGCGTCACCGCGGGGATCTACCTGGTCATCGCGCTGATCACCTCGACGCTGGTGCCCACCGGCGAACTCGCGGCCACCGACGGCCCGCTGCTGCTGGTGGTTCAGGCCGCCGCGCCCTGGTTCCCGCCCGTGCTGTTCTCGTTGATCGCGCTGTTCGCGGTCTCCAACACGGCGCTGATCAACATGCTGATGGCCAGCCGGCTGCTCTACGGCATGGCCAACGAGCGCATCATCCCCCGCCAGTTCGGCAAGGTGCACCCCGTCCGGCGCACGCCGTGGGTGTCGGTGCTGTTCACCGCGATCGTTGCGATCATCCTGACCAGCGCGCTGGACATCAGTGCGCTGGGCGGAACGACCTCGCTGCTGCTGCTGATCGTGTTCGCCGTCGTCAACGTCGCGGTGCTGGCGCTGCGCCGGGAGAAGGTCGAGCACCAGCACTTCAGTGCACCGACCTGGATCCCCGTGGCCGGCGCACTGACCTGCGCTTTCTTCGCCAGCCCGCTGACGGGGCGCCCGCTGGAGGAGTACGCGGTCGCCGGGGTCCTGATGGCCGTCGGCGTGGTCTTCTGGCTGATCAACTACTTCGCCACCGGCAGGACCGGGTTCAACGCCGAGAGCCTGAGCAAGTAGGGATCGGCGCGGACTGGTCCGCACTTCCCCGTCCGGTGATCTCTCGTAGGCTGCGGGACGTGAACGAACCCATAGCCGCCACCGGTCGTCAGTTCGAGATCACCCACGGTGCCGCCCGTGCCGTCGTCACCGAGGTCGGCGCGGCGCTGCGGGTGTTCGAGATCGACGGTGTGCCCTACTCGGAAACCTACGATCCCGACGAGCGCCCGCCCGCCGGGGCGGGCGCCGTGCTGGTGCCCTGGCCCAATCGCGTCACCGACGGTCGCTGGAGCCTGGAGGGGCAGCCGCAGCAGCTCGCGCTGACCGAACCGGACAAGCACAACGCCATTCACGGCCTGCTGCGCCACACGCCCTGGACCGTGACCGAACACGCCGACACCACCGTGGTGATGCAGGCGATGGTGCCGGTGCAGCCGGGCTGGCCGGTTCCGCTGCTGACCTCGATCGGCTACACGCTGACCTCGGACGGGCTGACGGTGACCCACACCGTGGAGAACCTCGGTTCCCGCGCCGTTCCCTTCGGCGTGGGAGTGCACCCGTACCCGCGGGCCGGCAATGCCGAGACCGACGACTGCACGCTGCGACTGTCCGCGTCCAGCGTGCTGCCGGTCGATGCCGAGCGGTTGCTGCCCGCGCGACCTCCGCGCCCGCTGGAGGGTGACGAGCAGGACTTCCGCAGCGGGCGGTTGCTGGCCGGGGTGGAGCTGGACACCGCCTTCGGCGGGGCGGAGCCGGCACCGGACGATCCGCAGCGGCTCGTGCGTCACCGGCTCACCGATCCCTCCGGGCGCGGTGTGGAGGTCTGGGCCGACCCGGTGTTCGGCTGGGTCCAGGTCCACACCCCGGCCGAGTTCCCCGGACGCGGCAGGGCGGTGGCGATCGAACCGATGACCTGCCCGCCGGACGCGCTGAACTCGGGCACCGACCTGGTCGTGCTGTCCGCGGGGGAGTGCTGGACCGCGGAGTGGGGGCTGCGCCCACTCACCTGACCGTGGGCTGCTGCGATTTTCCCTAAAGTTGTGCCACAACTTTAGGGAAAATCGTGACTACCCTGTGGCGAGGTGCCGTCCGATGAGCATCCGCTGGATCTGGTTGGTGCCCTCGAAGATCTGGAGCACCTTGGCCTCCCGCATGTAGCGCTCGGCGGGGAAGTCCCTGGTGTAGCCGGCTCCGCCCAGCACCTGAACGGCGTCGGTGGTCACCTTCATCGCGGCGTCGGTGGCCACGAGTTTGGCCACCGACGCCTGCTGCCGGAACGACATCCCCGCATCGCGCCGCCGCGCCCCGTCGAGATAACTCGCGCGCGCCGACTGCACGGCGGCCGCCATGTCGGCGAGCAGGAACTCCATGCCCTGGAACTCGATGATCGGCTGTCCGAACTGGTGGCGCTGCTTGGCGTAGTCCACGGCCAGGTCGAGCGCGCCCTGGGCGAGTCCGACCGCGCACGCGGCGATTCCCAGCCGTCCGGAGTCCAGGGCGCTCAGCGCGATCTTCAGACCCTGCCCCTGCGACCCCACGAGGCGGTCCGTGCCCACTCGGGCGCCGTCGAAGGACAGCTCGGTGGTGGGTGAGGAGCTCAGCCCCATCTTGTGCTCGCGGGCACCGGCCGCCATGCCGGGAGTGGAGCCGTCGAGGAGCAGGCAGCTGACCTCGTCGTCGGGAGTGCGGGCCATCAGCGTGTAGAAGTCCGCGACGTCGCCGTGGGTGATCCAGGACTTGGTTCCGGTGATCCGGTAGCAGTCCCCGTCGGCCTCGGCCCGCGTGCGCAGGGCGGCGGCGTCGGATCCGGCCTGGGCCTCGGACAGCGCGTACGCGCCGAGGGTGTCGCCGCCGAGCATATCCGGCAGCAGGCGGGCGCGCTGTTGCTCGGTGCCGAAGTGCGCCAGTGGGAAGCACGACATGGTGTGCACCGACAGGCCGACGCCGACGCTCATCCAGGCGCTGCTGAGTTCCTCGAGGACCTGCAGGTACACCTCGTACGGCTGGTCCCCGCCGCCGTACTCGGCGGAGTAGGGCAGCCCGAGCAGTCCCGACTTGCCCAGCAGCCGGAACACTTCCCGGGGGAAGCGTCCCGCGGCTTCGTGCTCCGCGGCGTGCGGGGCGAGTTCGTCGCGGGTGATCTCCCGGGTCAGGGAGAGCAGATCGGTCGCTTCGGTGGTGGGAAGCAGGCGCTGGACGGGCATGGCGGTTCGCGCTCCTGTGCCGATGCTGAATACGATGAACTTCAGTACTATGATCAGTACTGTAGTTCTCTTTGTAGTACCGAATAGTACTGGCGACAGGTGTGGAACGGAACCGTCACCGAACGTTTCCGAGGCCGGATGCCGGGTTTCCCGCCGCGTTGTGCCACTCTCGAGGAATGAGCACGTCCGAGGCGGTGGGCGCCGGTGACTCGCACCGTCGGTCGGCCGTACACACGCGCCGCGCGGAGCTGTTGGACCGGCTGTGCGAGCTGTTCCTGGCGGAGGGCTTCGCGCACTTCACCCTCGACGACCTGGCGGGGCGGCTGCGCTGCTCGAAGTCGACGCTGTACACCTTGGCGAGCAGCAAGGAGCAGCTGTCGGTGCGAGTGGTGGGGCACTACTTCAAGCGCGCGACCGCGAACATCGAGCGGCGTGTCGAGACCGCGACCGACGTGCGTCTGCGGATGCGCGCGTACCTGGACGCCGCGGCCGAGGAGTTGCGTCCGGCCTCGCGCCGGTTCATCGACGACATGGCCGCCAATCCCGCGACCAGGGCCACCTACGAGGCCAACGCCGCGGCCGCGGCCGACCGGGTCCGCTCCCTCATCAAGGAGGGACTCGACCGGGGAGTCTTTCGCGAGGTGGACGCAGCACTGGTCGGCGAGATGGTCGGCCTGACGATCACCGCGATCCAGCGTGGTGAGATCGGGGAACGCACCGGGCTGAGCGACGCCGAGGCGTTCGCGGCCCTGTCCCAGTTCCTGGTCGGCGGCCTGTCCGCTCCGCAGGGGCCGGGCGGTGAGACACGACACGCACACACTACGGAGGAAACGTGATCGTCATCTGCGGTGAGGCACTGGTCGACCTCGTCCCGGACCCGTCCACGGACAGCGGCGAGCTGGGGCCGCTGCACCCGAGACTCGGTGGTGGTCCGTACAACGTGGCGATCGCGCTGAGCAGGCTCGACGTCGCCACGAGCTTGCTCACCAGGTTGTCCGCCGATCAGTTCGGGGACAAGCTGCTCGAACGACTGCACGCCTCCGGGGTGGACAGCAGCCTGGTGGAGCGGGGTGCGGAACCGACCACGCTGGCCGTGGTGGGGCTCGGCGCGGACGGTTCGGCACGCTACAGCTTCCACACCGAGGGCACGGCGGGAAGATTCGTCGCGGACCCGGGACCGTTACCGGACGAGGTGACCGCGCTGTCGTTCGGCACGTTGTCGTTGCTGCTCGAACCCTGCGCGAGCGTGTACGAGAAGATACTGCTGCGGGAGGGGAGCCGGGGACGTTTCGTCGCGCTCGACCCGAACATCCGGGCCGACCTGATCGACGACGCCGAGTCCTACCGGCGGCGCTTCGCCGGCTGGCTGCCCGGTGTCAGCCTGCTCAAGCTCTCGGTCGAGGACGCCGAGTGGCTTGCCGGCGGGAGCGGGACGGACCTGACGGAAACCCTGCGGAGCTGGCAGCGGGCGGGGCCGGCCGCGGTGGTGCTGACCCGGGGCGGTGACGGACTGGCCGTGCTGACCGGTTCCGGTGAGCTGGTCGAGGTGCCGGGGGTCGACGCCGTCGTCGCGGACACCATCGGAGCAGGTGACACGGTGCAGGCCGCGCTGCTGGCCTGGTTGCACCACAATGACGCGCTCTCCGCGGAGGCGGTCCGCGAGCTCGGTCCTCAGCAGTGGGAGCAGGCACTGCGCTTCGCCGCGTCGGCGGCGGCGATCACGGTTTCGCGCCCCGGAGCCGAGCCGCCCCACCTCGCCGAGCTCGGTTGAGCCGAGTGGGTGTGATCACTCCGATGAGAACGGGATTGTGATCGGTGAAGAGTGGGTGATTCACTCGAAAGTGGCTGTCCGTTACCCGACCGGAAGCCCGTTCGAAACAACCCGTTGTGCTGTGTCCCAAGCAAGGGGGTTGTTCGTTGGGGCGGTCGCCGGAACGGGCGGACGAGTGGCGCCGGTGGTAGCCGGGATCACATCGCGGCCGCGTGGTCGCGGGTGAAAAGGATGTGATCGTGGTCCCACCTGGCCAAAACGGCTAACACGGCTGCTGCGCGAAAGGCCCGAAGCGGTCTAGCGTGACACCTGACAGGACCCCGATGGGGTGGTGCTGCGGCGGTTCGGCGACTTCCGGCCGGCGCGCGCTCGACCAAGGCGGCCCGGACCGCTTCGGCGGGCGAGCCACGTCGGTCGTTGGCAACGGCTCCACCCCTGACCGAGCGCGAGAGGTTCGAAGAATGCCCGACGACGCGACCGCCAAACGTACCGTCGCGCTGCGCTACGACGCTGGCGAGCACGAGATGTCCGTGACACCGTCCACCGCGGGTTCCCCCGGGGTGAATCTCGACAAGATGCTGGCCAAGACCGGTATGGTGACGCTCGACCCGGGCTTCGTCAACACGGCGGCCTGCTCGTCGGATATCACCTACATCGACGGTGAGGCAGGCATTCTGCGCTACCGGGGTTACCCGATCGAGCAGCTCGCGGGCAAGTCGGACTTCATCGAGGTCAGCTACCTGCTGATCTACGGTGAGTTGCCCACCCAGCAGCAGTACGATCAGTTCTCCCAGCGCATCCAGCGGCACACCCTGCTGCACGAGGACCTGCGGAAGTTCTTCGACGGCTTCCCGCGCGACGCGCACCCGATGCCGGTGCTGTCCTCGGCGGTTTCGGCGCTGTCCACCTTCTACCAGGACAGCCTGAACCCCTTCGACGACAACCAGGTCGAACTGTCCACGCACCGACTGCTGGCCAAGCTGCCGACCATCGCGGCCTACGCCTACAAGAAGTCGGTGGGCCAGCCTTTCCTGTACCCGGACAACTCGTTGGGCCTGGTGCAGAACTTCCTGCGGATGACCTTCGGTTTCCCCGCGGAGCCCTACGAGGTGGATCCGGCGCTGGCCCGCGCGCTGGACATGCTGTTCATCCTGCACGCCGACCACGAGCAGAACTGCTCGACCTCGACCGTGCGGATGGTGGGTTCCTCCGAGGCCAACCTGTTCGCCAGCACCTCGGCCGGCATCAACGCCCTGTTCGGTCCCCTGCACGGCGGTGCCAACAGCGCCGTGCTGGAGATGCTGGAGGGCATCCGCGCCGAGGGCGGGGACGTCGACTCCTTCGTCGAGCGGGTCAAGAACAAGGAGCCGGGCGTGAAGCTGATGGGCTTCGGCCACCGGGTCTACAAGAACTACGATCCGCGCGCGAAGATCATCAAGCAGACCGCCGACGAGGTGCTCGACAAGCTCGGCGGTGACGACCCGCTGCTGGAGATCGCGCTGAAGCTCGAGGACAGGGCGCTGTCCGACGACTACTTCATCGAGCGCAAGTTGTACCCGAACGTGGACTTCTACACGGGCCTGATCTACAAGGCGATGGGCTTCCCGACGAAGTTCTTCACGGTGCTGTTCGCGCTCGGCCGGCTGCCGGGCTGGATCGCGCACTGGCGGGAGATGCTCGTCGACCCCGAGCGTCGGATCAGCCGTCCGCGTCAGGTCTACACCGGCCCGACCGAGCGCTCCTACGTCCCCATCGACCAGCGCTGAATCCTTTTCGGAAACGGTGCGAGGGTGGGCGGTGTTCGAAACCGCCCACCCTCGCTCGTTCGAGGAACGACTCCGCCGCCGCACGGCCGCTCCCGGGGTGGCGCTCCTGGGGTGTCGCTTCGACGCGGCGCCCGAAGAGTAACCGCGTACCCGACGTGAGTGGTTACCCAGTTTCGCGCGAAACCGGGAAAGCCTACGTCGCGCGCAGGGCCTCGGTGATCTTGACGCGGGCGCCGGTGCGCAGCACGGCGTTGCGGTAGATGCGCCCACCGAGCCACAGCAGTCCGAGGGTGGCCACCACGATCAGCACCAGCGAGGTCGCGATCTGCCAGACCGGGGCGACCCCGAGGGCGATGCGCATCGGCATCAGCATCGGTGAGAACCCGGGGATCAGCGACAGGATCGCACCCACCGTGCTGTCCGGGTTGTTCGGCAGGATCGTGACCCCGACGAGGAACGGCGCGATCAGGGCCATGACGACCGGGGTGACCACCCCCTGAAGGTCCTCCTGCCGCGAGACCAGGGACGCGGCGGCCGCCATGATCGTGGCGTAGAAGAAGAAACCGAGCAGGAACCACACCAGCGCCCACCCGAGGGTTCCGGCCAGCGCCGTGGACGGCAGCGTCATCACCCCGGCGGCGCTGACGGCCACCAACCCGGCTCCGGCGGTGAGGACGAACTGCAACAGCCCCGTCAGGCCGATACCGAGCACCTTGCCCGCGAGCAACTGACTCGGGCGCAGCGTCGACAGCAGCAGTTCGACCACGCGGCTGGACTTCTCCTCGACCACGCCCTGGGCCACCATCTGCCCGGAGCTGATCAGCATGAAGTAGAGCAGGAAGCCCGCCGCCATGGCCAGCCCCAGTCGTTGCGCCTGCTGCGGATCGACGGGTTGCAGACTGGTCACCCGCACGTGGACGTCGGAGGTCGAGGCCCGGACCTGGCCGGGGTCGAGCCCGGCCCGGGCGAGTTCGGCGTCGAGCGCCCGCTGTCGGGCCACGGTTTCCAGCGCGGCCCGCAGCTCCTCGTTCGCGTCGCGCTCGACGACCAGTTCCGGCGCGTCCGGGGCACCGGTGACCAGCGCGTCCAGTTCGCCGGACCGCACCATTCGCTTACCCGCTCGCGGGTCGTCGACCAGGCGATCCTCGATCGACACGTCCAGTGACTCCGACACCGCGGTCACCGGTCGCACCATCGTCGTGGCCTGGCCGGTGAATCCGACCGTGCTGGTGGTCGACCCCTGCCCGACGAAGAACATCACCAGCGGATAGGCCGCGATGATCGCGATCATGACCAGGGTGCCGATCACGAAGGACCGGGTCCGCACCCTGGTGTCGAGTTCACGGCGAGCGACCAACCACACCGAGCGCAGCGCTCTCGGGTCCGTGGAGCTCGGGTGCTGAGCCTCGGTCATGCTGCGCTCTCCTCGGTGACGGCGTTGCGGAACAGCTCGGTCAGCGCGGGCCTGTACCTGGCGAACTCCCGGACGGGACCGGTGGCCATCGCCGCGGCCAGCACGGCCTGGTCGTCGGCGTCGTCGGACAGCTCCAGCCGCGTGCGCCCGGACTCGACACCGAGCTTCCGGACGCCGGCCGTCCCCTCGGCCCAGTCGGCCGGAGCGTTCGGGACGTCCACGAGCAGGGTGGTCGGTCCGCTGTCGCGGAGCTCCTCGACGGTGCCGTTGGCGACCATCTCCCCCTTGCGCACGATGCCGACGCGGTCGCACAGCCGCTGCACGAGGTCGAGCTGGTGGCTGGAGAACACCACGGGCACTCCCGAGTCGCAGGCATCGCGCAACACCTGGCTCATCACGTCGACCGCGACGGGGTCGAGCCCGGAGAACGGCTCGTCGAGCACGAGGATGTCGGGCTCGTGGACCAGGGCCGCCGCCAGCTGCACTCGCTGCTGGTTGCCGAGGCTGAGCTTCTGCACCTCCTCGTCGCGGCGTTCGGTCAGGCCGAGCCGGTCGATCCACCGGTCGGCGGCCTCGCGCGCCCCGTGTCGGGACATGCCGTGCAGCTCACCGAGGTAGGCCAGCTGCTGGGCGGCCCTCATCTTGGGGTAGAGCCCGCGCTCCTCGGGCATGTAACCGATGCGGCGCCGCATCCGCAGGTCCAGCGGCGCGCCGTCGAACCGCACCTCGCCGGAGTCGGCGGCCAGCACGCCGAGCGCGATGCGCATCGTCGTCGTCTTGCCGGCTCCGTTGCTGCCGACGAATCCGAACATCTCTCCCGCGCGTACCGAGAACGTCATGTCCCGCAGGGCGGTGACGTTTCCGTAGCGCTTGGAGATTCTGTCGATCTCCAACACGCTCTCAGGCACTGATGCCTCCTTCGTCGTTTCCGGCCCTGTCCGCGGGCCGATCGGGGTTCTCGAGGTCCTCCGGATCGTCGTCCGGCATCCGCCAGGCCAGCAGCGCCGTCGGTACGGAGGCGGCCAGCAGGATGCAGGCTATGAGCAGGTACGCGGTGCGTATCGCGATGAGCGGATCGTCGTGATTGAAGATCAGGTAGAAGACGATCAGTAAGTTCGCGGTGCTCAGGACGGAGAGGGAGACGAAGCTGAGCCTGTTGCGGACTTCCACTTCACGCTCGTCGAGCAGGGCGACGATGGCCTCGGCGCTAGCCGTGGTGAGTACGCGCAGGACGAGCCAGAACGGGTACCAGACGGCGAGTACGGCCAGGTAGACCAAGCTCGTGACCGGGTTGTCCCAGTCCAGCGTCAGGGTCAGCACGATCAGCGCGAGCGGGACGGGCAGCCAGAGCGCCACCAGTGCCCGACGCCGCGGTCGAGTTCGCCAACTCGGCAACCGCTGCGCCATCCTGTGACGCCGTTGCTCGCCGCGTTGCAGGGCTTCGGCCCAGGCCTGGTGCATCCTGCTCATGACTGCTCCCCCTGGTGGTAGATCTGGTTCGACAGCGGTGCGAACGGTTCGCGGTTGAACACCGCCTCCACCGGCAGCCCGAAGACCTCGCAGAGCCGGAACGCCAGGTCCAGGCTCGGGTAGTGGTCGCCGCGCTCCAGGGCACCGATGGTCTGGGGATTCACCTCGACCGCTTGCGCGAGCTGCCCCCGGGACATGCCGTGCTCGGCGCGCAGGACCCGCAACCGGTTGTGGATCGGTTGGTCCTCACCACGTCGTATCGGACTCACCTAACGGAGTGTTGCAAAAACACAATACAAAAGCAAGAATCCCTTTCGTCTTCGTGCTGGTCGGCACTTCCGTGGTGAACGGACCGTTCGGGCGGTGTGAGTGCCCGAACGGTCCGTTCACCCTTTGGGATTCGGAGGTGCGAGGCGCGCGCCGAACGCGGGATCGTCAGGTCGTGACCCCGTGCAGGGCACGTTCGACGATGTCGGCCACGGTGGGGAGAGCCGCCGCCCGCTCCGCCGGTGTCAGGCCGATGCGGGTACGGCGATCGAGGACGTCGTCGGTGTCCAGTGCCGCCTCGTGGCGCACGGCCCACAGCACCTCGGCCGCCGTCAGCGGCTGCGAGGGCACGACTCGTTCCTCCAGGCTCGGGTCGAGTTCGGCCAGCGCGTGCACCCGGCCCGCCTCCGTGCCGTAGCGGGTGATCAGTCGTCGGTCCGCCTCGACCTGCTCCAGTCGGGTGCGGTCGGCCGCGCCCACCAGCGGTACGGAGGTGGTGCGGGAGGGTCCCGCGGACAGTCCGGCGGTCCGGATCGCGGTGTCCACGCCCTCGGCGGCCATCCTGCGGTAGGTAGTGAGCTTGCCGCCGACGACGGTGATCACGCCGTCGTCCGAGGTCAGCACCGCGTGCTTGCGGGAGAGGTCGGCGGTGCCGGAGCGGGACAGCGCCGCGGCGAGCCTGCCTCCCGAACGGGGCGGCGTCTCCAGCAGTGGCCGCATACCGGCGAAGGAGCCCAGCACGTGTTCCCGTCCCAGCCGTCGTCCCAGCACCCCGCTAGCCGCCTCCAGGAGGAAGTCCACATCGGATTCGGGGACCTCGGGGACAGAGGGAACGGGACCGTCCACGGGTTCGTCGGTCAGTCCGATGTAGACGCGCCCGTCGGGTTGCGGCAGGCACAGCAGGAACCGGCCGGAGCGCTCCGGCAGCGGTGCGACGAGGGCCGTCGAGGACAGCCCCGTGGCTTCGGCGTCGAGGACCAGGTGGGAGCCGCGCGACGGACGCAGCCGGACCTGGGGCACCAGTTCACCGGCCCACACCCCGGTCGCGTTGACCACCGACCGCGCGTGGACGCGCAGTGACTCGCCGGTGCGGCGGTCGGTCACCTCGGCTCCGGAGCGATCCAGCGTGTTCGCCCGTACCCGGGTGAGGATCCGGGCTCCGAAGCCGGCCGCGGTGCGCGCCAGGGCGACCACCAGGCGCGCGTCGTCGACGAGCTGACCGTCGAAGCTCAGCAGTCCACCACGCAGCCCTTCCTCGCGCAGGCCGGGAACCAGGGCCGTCGCCTCCGCGGCGGGGACGTGACGTGGTGGGGGTAGCAGCTTCGACGAGGTGCGCGCACCGCGCCGCAGCGCGTCGCCCGCGTGCAGCCCACCGGCCATCACCATCTCCGAGCGCCGGGACGTCTCGCCGTGCAGGGGGATCAGCTGCGGCAGCGTCCGCACCAGGTGGGGAGCGGTGTGGCTCATCAGCGCCCCGCGCTCGACCGCGCTCTCCCGGGCCAGCCCGAGCTCGCCGTGCGCGAGGTAGCGCAGCCCTCCGTGGACCAGTTTGCTCGACCAGCGCGACGTTCCCCAGGCGAGGTCCTCGGACTCGATCAGCGCCACCGACAACCCGCGCGCCGCGGCGTCGAGGGCCGCTCCCGCACCGGTGACGCCCCCGCCCACGACGAGCACGTCCAGCCACCGGCCGTCACCGAGCTCGGTCAGCTCGTCGTCCCGCCGCGCGGCGTTGAGCGAGGTCGCGCGCAGTGAGCCCGCGGGAAGCGGAGTGGCGTTCATCGGTCCTCCTCGGCGTCGGGGAACCCGGCGGGCCGCAACGCGGCGTCGAGGTGCCGGGCGAGTTCGTCGACCAGGTCTTCCGGACTCACATCGGTACTCGCGGGACGGGAGGAGAGGACGAACGACTGCGCCGTCAGCACGAGCACCCTGGTCTGGGTGTCCGGGTCACCGTGCCGGATCGAGCCGTCGGCGTGACCCTCGTGCAGGTACTCGCGGACGAAGCGCTCGGCGGCCAACTGGGTGCTTCCGAGCCGCTGGACCAGGTAGGGCAGCAGCATCTCGGCGTCGGTGTCCAGCACCCGCAGCAGCAACGGGTCCGAGCGCAGCGACCGGACGGCCTCCAGGGTGACGGCGACCAGGCGTTGCCGCGCCGTGCCGCGGCCCTCCGCCGCACGGGCCTTCCGCAGGATGCCGGCGAACTCCTCGCCCATCAGCGTCGTGACCACGCTGCGCATGTCGGGGAAGCGCCGGTACAGCGTCATCCGGCTGACGTCGGCCCTGCGTGCTATGTCGGTCAACGTGCTCCGGCGTACGCCGTTGGCCAGCACGCTCTCCCGGGCCGCGTGCAGCAGCACGGCATCGGAGACTCTGCCGGCCGAGCGACGGACCGACCGCTCGCAGGTGCTGTGACGCTGGGACGTCATGTGTAACACTGTACTGGTGAGCGACTCGATCGACCACACCTTGCGAGGAAGCTGGACACAGTCCGGAGCCGGATCGGCACGGCTGTCGGCGCACGCGGTGCGCTGGCTTCGTCAGCGCACCGGCATCGGAGCGGAGACCACCCCGGCCGTGCCGTCGTCGCTGGTCGACGTGCCGGAGAGCGCACTGCCCTCCGCCGCCCGTGCCGACCTCGTGGAGCTGCTCGGGCAGGAGCACGTGCTGACCGAGCCCGCCCAACGTCTCGGGCGCGCGGGCGGCATGTCCTACAGCGACCTGATTCGCCGCCGAGGTGGTCACGACGTGGCCGTGCCCGACGG
Organism: Halosaccharopolyspora lacisalsi; assembly: GCF_014137975.1. Lineage (GTDB taxonomy): Bacteria > Actinomycetota > Actinomycetes > Mycobacteriales > Pseudonocardiaceae > Halosaccharopolyspora > Halosaccharopolyspora lacisalsi. The sequence goes on from NZ_JACGWZ010000006.1 coordinate 250,512, forward strand.
CGTCGCGGTTCCGGCCGATCCCGAGCAGGTCCAGTTGGTGCTGGAGCTGTGCGTCCGCCACGACCTCGCGGTGGTCGCCTTCGGCGGGGGCACCTCGGTCGTCGGTGGGGTCGGTGCCCTGCGCGGTGACAAGGTGGCGGTGCTCGTGCTCGATCTCGCCCGGCTGAGCCGGCTGATCTCGGTGGATCCCGTCGCGCACGTGGCCGTTCTCCAGGCGGGGACGCGGGCACCGGAAGCGGAGGAGTTGCTGGCCGCGCACGGTTTCACCCTCGGTCACTTCCCGCAGTCCTTCGAACGCGCCACCATCGGCGGCTTCGCCGCGACTCGTTCGGCCGGTCAGGCCTCCTCGGGCTACGGGCGCTTCGAGAGCATGGTCGAAGGGGTGCGGCTGGCGACTCCGGCGGGGGAGTGGCGGCTCGGTACCGCGCCGGCCTCGGCGGCGGGACCGGACCTGAGGCAGCTCGCCATCGGCAGCGAGGGAACGCTGGGCGTGATCACCGAAGTCGCCGTGCGGGTGCGTCCCGTACCGGTGGAGACCCGCTACGAGGCGGTGGTGCTCGACGGTTGGCAGGCAGGAGCCGAAGCCGTGCGGGCGCTGGCGCAGTCGCGCGCGCTCGCCGACGTGACGCGCCTGTCCGACGAGGACGAGAGCGAGGTCCAGTTCGAGCTCTCCGGAGCGGCGAAGTCCCGTGCGCTGCGAACACTTCTTCGGACCAGGAGGATCGCCGAGCCCTGCCTGCTCGTCCTGGGCTGGCACGCCGCCACCCGGCAGGAGCTCGACGAGCGCCGCGAGCGGACATTCCGCGCGCTGCGGAGGTTCCGCTCGGTCGGGCTCGGGCGCAGGGTGGGCGAGTCCTGGCGGGACAACAGGTTCTCGGGGCCGCGTCAACGGGACACGCTGCTGGACCTCGGGGCGTGCGTGGAGACGTTGGAGACCGCCACGTACTGGTCCGGTATCAGCGAGTTGCGCTCCTCGGTGCGGGCGGCCCTGCTGCGCAACCTGGAGGTCGACGGCAGGCGCCCTGTCGTGATGTGCCACATCTCGCACGCCTACGAGACCGGGGCGTCGCTGTACTTCACGGTCATGGGGCTCCGGGACGGCCAGGACCCGCTCGGGCAGTGGGACCGCGCGAAGCGGGCGGCCACCGAGGCGATCGCCGACTCGGAGCACGCGACGGGACGCGGCACGATCACCCACCACCACGCCGTGGGCACCGACCACCGGCCCTGGCTGCGGGAGGAGATCGGTGGCCTCGGCGTCGAGGTCCTCGCGGCGGTCAAGAGGACCGTCGACCCCACCGGCGTCCTCAATCCCGGCAAGCTGATCCCGTGATCGGGGAAACGGCCACGACTCGCCGACGGAAGTCGCTCCGGCGGCTCGACGAGGTTCTCGGTGGTGATCCGGTCATCGATGTCGATCCCGCGGAGGTCATCAGGGCCGACCGCGACGAACGTGACGCGCGGGACGAGGACCGGGCGAACGGTCACGGGTGAGCACCGCCGTCGTCGAGCTACCTCGACGCGCCGCTGACCACCCGGGACAGGGGGCTGCTCGCTCAAGCCGATACTGTGCGCTGTCCCGTCCCGACGGCGGATTCGAAGTCGTGACCCCTCCGGGGCGCCTGCTCGGCCCGAAAGACTCACCGGGAACCGGCTCCGGCTCGTCGACGACTACCTGATCGTGTCGAGTTCGGGGAGTGGTGACCGGTGAGCGTCGAAGAATCCACCACCACGGAGGGCGAAGGGTCCGTTGACCGCCGGGGGCCGCTGCGCCCGCTGCTCTGGCGGCTGCACTTCTTCGCCGGCCTACTGGTGGCGCCGATCGTGCTCTCGCTGGCGGTCACCGGGATCCTGTTCGCCTGGAATCCGCAGATCGAGTCCGCCCTGTACGCCCACGCGCTCACCGCGGTGGCCGAGGGACCGGCGCGACCGCTCTCCGAGCAGGTGGAAGCCGCTCACCAGCGGCATCCCGCGTGGACCGTGCGGGCCGTCGCACCGCCCGCTCACGACGGAGCCACCACGGGAGTGACGCTGACACCGCCGGATGCGGTCTCCACCGCCTCCGCTCCGGCACCGGGGACGGTGACCGTCTACGTCGATCCCGCCTCGGCGCGGGTCACCGGGCGCATCGTGGAGACGCGGCGGCCGTCGGAGTGGCTGCGCAACCTGCACTCCAATTGGCTGCTCGGTCCGACGGCCGAACCGATCACCGAGTTGGCGGCGATCTGGGTGGTCGTGTCGCTGTTGACGGGTCTGTACCTGTGGTGGCCGCGCGGGCGCGCCCGGCGCCGGGCGTTGCGGATGCCGTGGCGCTCGCGGGGGCGCGGGCGGTGGCGCCAGGTGCACACCCTGGTCGGAGCGGGAACTTCCGCGCTGCTGCTCGTCATGGTCGGTACCGGACTGACCTGGACGAACTACGCCGGTGCTTGGGTGGACGCCCTGAAGACGAGCCTGTCGGCCGAGACGCCGTCGGTGTCGCGGGAGCTGGACGGGCCGTCCGGCGCGGCGAACGCCGGTGTCGACGAGGTGCTGAGCTCCGCCCGAGCCGCCGGACTGCGAGCTCCGCTGGAGATCGAGCCCCTGGGCGAACCGGGCCGGGCCTGGACCGCGTCCACCATCGACAACACCTGGCCGATCGAGACCACGACCGTGGCCGTCGACCCCGGCACGGGTCGGGTCGTCGACCGGATCGGCTGGGACGATCACCCGTTGCTGGCCAAGGCCACCGCGCTGGGCATCGATTTCCACCAGGCCCAGCTGTTCGGCACGGTCAACCAGGTCCTGCTCACCGCGCTGGCACTGGCGCTGATCGTGCTGATCGTGGCCGGGTATCGCATGTGGTGGCGGCGCCGCCCGGTGGGCAAGCTCGGTGCGCCGCCCAGGGCGGGACCGTTGCTGCGGACCGTGCCCGTGCCGCTGCTGATCGGATTCGGGCTGCTGATGGTGCTGCTGCCGCTGCTCGGAGCGTCGTTCCTGGTCTACCTGGTCGTCGAACGACTCACCCGCGCGCGGTGGGGAGCGAACCCGTGAGCCTTCTGGGACGCCGTAGCGGCTACTCGGGTAGCGGCTGCCCGACGCCCAAAAGACTCACGGCGGTGTTCACAGGTTGACGAGCATCTTGCCCTTGTTCTCGCCCTGCAGCATGCCGAGGAAGGCGTCCGGGGCGTTGCGCAGCCCGTCCACGGTGGTCTCGTCGTAGCGCAGTTTGTTCTCGCGCACCAGTGGACCGACCTCCTCGAAGAACTGGTGCCTGCGCTCGCCGTGGTCGATCACGATGAACCCGCGCATGGTCAGTCGCTTGGTGACGAACTGGAACATGTTGCGCGGTCCCGGCTGCGGCTCGCTCGCGTTGTACGTCGACACCGCACCGCACGCGGCGATGCGTCCGAAGTCGTTGAGCGAACCGATCGCCGCCTCGAGGTGGTCCCCGCCGACGTTGTCGAAGTAGACGTCGATCCCGTCCGGGGCGACCGACTTCAGCTGCTGGTGCACCGGGGCGTCCTTGTAGTTGAACGCGGCGTCGAAGCCCAGTTCCTCGGTGACGTAGCGGACCTTCTCGGCCGACCCGGCGCTGCCGACCACCCGCGCGGCACCGTGCAGCTTGGCCAGCTGGCCCACCACGGAGCCGACGGCCCCCGCGGCGCCGGATACGAACACCGTGTCGCCCTCCCGGAAGTTCGCGATGTCGAACAGCCCGACGTAGGCCGTCAGACCCGGCATGCCCAGGACGCCGAGGTAGGCGCCGAGCGGAGCGGTTTCGGGGGACACGGCGACGGCGTGCGACTCGCCGACCGTGGCGTACTCGCGCCAGCCGAGCTGGTGCAGCACGGTCTGACCGACGGAGAACTGCTGCGAGTTCGAGGCAACGACCTCACCGACGGCCCCGCCGGACAACGGCTTGCCGATCTCGAAGGGAGGGACGTAGGACTTCGCGTCGTTCATCCTGCCGCGCATGGCCGGATCGACACTCATGATCTTGTTGCGCACCAGGACCTGGCCCTCGCCCGGCTCGCTGACCGGGGCTTCGACGACGTCGAAGTTCTCCCGGGTGGGCCATCCCCGCGGGCGGGAGGCCAGCCGTACTTCCAGGGCCTGATCGGGAACTGCCTGGTCCGTCACCGTGAACCTCCAAATACGAAACTAGGTAGTACCGCAATTCTACCCGCGATGCGTCGATGGTGCGACCGCATCATACCGACCAGTCGGTCCTGGAGTCGGGTCGTGCCGCCCGCCGGTTCAGCCGCCGCGTCGGCGGGACTTGGGCAGCAGGGAACTCGCCGACCAGCGGGGCCTGTCGAGGGCGTTGCGGAGCGCCAGGTAGGCGACCTGAACGGCGCGGAGGGACTCCTCCGCCGGGGCGGGCGCGGCGTCGGGATCGGGTTTGGGCATCCTGGTGACCCGCAACCAGCGTTCGTTCCAGAGCGCTTCCAGGGCACCGTCCCACCGCAGTCGGACTCCCTCGGCGACCTCGTTCTCCCGCTGCTGCGCCGTCTCGATCCGATCCTGACCGGCGGCGACCTCGTCCTCCAGCCCCGCGGCCTTCTTCCGCTCGTGCTCGTGCGTTCGGTCCACGGCTTCGGTGGCGACCGAGGTGATCTCCTTGTAGTGCGCGGCGGCCCGTTCCGGCCCGCCCGCCGAAGGCTCACTCACCGGCTTCCTCCCACACGGGTTGGTCGTCGGAACCGCGCGGGCGCGGCACCCCGTCGGCGGGGTCAGTGGCGTCGGTGAGGTCGAACGGCAGGACCACCTCCGGACGGGAGTGGATCGAACGGTCGAAGAACAGTCCCCGGCGTGCCCGCGGGGACCAGTTCACGACCTGACCGGCCGCGAGGGCGGACAGCTCCTGGCCGTGCACGTCGAAGGCGACCCAGGCGCCGATGTCGTCGACCGGCCCCACTCCGAGGGTGTTCTTCAGCCGCTGGGTGCTGCGCCACCAACCGACCGCGTGGATCCTGAGCTCCGGACCCTGCTTGAGGATCTTGCGGAGCTTGTCCTGGCCGCTCACGCGCGTCTCCGGGTCCTTGCGCTCCAACAACGTGTGCGCCGCGTCGGCGGCGTAGAGCACCAGGCAGTGCATGACCGGGGCCTCCGGGGCCGTCGAACCCTCGGTGCGCTCGTCGACGAGCCCGGCCAGGCCGGTCACGGCGGACTCGACGCCGTCCAGATCGACGAGGTCCACGTGGTGCCCTCCTCGCCGCAACGTGTCGACCACCGCGTGCACCTCCCCCTGGGCTTCATCGACCAGACCGGCCACGGTGAACCTGATCCGACCGGGAGGGTGCTGACGGGCCAGGGACAGGGCCGAAGCCCCCAGCACGCTGGCGGCGTCCCGCAGCACCGAGCCGAGCACCGCGATGTTGCGCCCGGGCGAGCGGGGGAGTTCGACCGCGGCTGCGGTGCCCTCCACGTCGATCACCTGCCCCAACAACGCCCTCGGGGTGGGCGTGCCGCCGAGGTTGCGGAAGTCCTCCAGCGAGGACAGGGCGGGCAGGTGCGAGCCGTCGAACAGCCGGGGCGGGTGGTGACGCTGCTCGCGGCGCTGCCACAGGCGTTGTTGCAGCGCGTCGAAAGTGTCCTTGGTGGTCGCGTTCGGAATCCGCGCGAGCTCGTTGCCGTGCTTGACTCCGGAGTCGTGGTTGACGACCGCGTGCCAGCGGGGGAGTTCCAGCGCGGCCTGGTTGGCGTCGACCAGGACACGCCGTGCCTTGGGCAGCGCTACCCGCAGGATGAACTGCTCGAAGATGGCGGGTTTGCCCCAGAAGGCCTCGATCCCGGAGACGTCCTGGCTGGCCAGCACCAGGTGGATGCCCTGGGAACGGCCGCGTCGCGCGACGTCCTCCAGCAGCGTGACGGCTTGGGCCGAGACCGCGTCGCGTTCGGCGAACAGGTACTGGAACTCGTCGATCACGGCCACGATCCGGGGCCACCGGCCATTGGGGTCCTCGGAGCGCAGTTCCTCCAGCTTGGTGACCTCGTGGGCCTTGGCCGCGTCCGCGCGGCGACGCATCTCCGTGGACAGGAACCGCAGCAGTGCCAGGCCGAACTCGCGGTCCGTGTTGACGTTGACCCCGACGAGCTGAGCGTGCGGCAGCCAGCTCGGGTCTCGCCGTCCCGGGGTGAACTGGGCGAACGAGACACCTTCCTTGAAGTCCAGCAGGTGGAACTCCAGTTCGTCGGGGCCGTAGCGGGCCGCCAGACTGCCCAGCAGGGCGTAGAGGAAGTTCGTCTTGCCCGAGCCGCTGGGTCCGCCGATGAGCATGTGCGGACTGGAGTCGCCGAGCGTGACCCAGACTCCCTCGCCCTCGTGGAAGCCGACCGGCGCCTGCAGCCCCGAGGTCGAGTGGTGGGACCACAGCTGCTCGGGGAGCAGGTCGTCGAAGGTGCGTACCCGCGCGCGCTGTGCGAGGAACTCGTCGGAGAGGGCCGAACAGGCCCGGGTCACCCGGTCGCGGGCCATCGTCTCGTCCGGGCGTATCACCGCGTGTGGTCCGGTCATGCTGCCGCTCGCCTGCTCGGGAGCGGTCAGCGTCACCGACTCGACCGGGCTGTTGACCGTCATCGGCAGGTCGACGACGATCAGCTGGATACCGCAGGCCAGCCCGTTGCGGGCGACCCGCTGCAATCGTTGCTGCTGTTCGTCCTTGAGCGCCTTCCCGTCGCCGAAGAGCACCGCGATGCGCCACGGTTCACCGCGATGGCCGGTCTCGGCGGCCAGCGAGTGCAGCGACGTGTGCCCGCCGAGCAGGGCCGAGGTGTGGATGCGGCGGATGTGCTCGGACAGCTCCTCCAGCAGCTCGTCCAACCGCGTGGGGTCGTGCGCGGTGAGCAGGCCGGCCTTGGTGAGCGGATACAGGCCCGGCAGCGTTCCGGTCAGCCGAGCGATGTCCCAGACGTGGACGCGGACCAGGCCGGGCTGGTAGTAACCGAGCACCCGCATCAGCAGGTTCTGCACCAGCGCTTCGGCGGCTTCCTTCGTGTCGCGGCCCTTGCGGTCCACCGTGGAGGTGATGCGCAGATGGGACTCGTCCAGCAGGGGAACGGCGGCCGGGAAGGGACGCGGATCCGGGGACTCCGGCACGTGGGCCTCGCCGATCCGCCAGAGCCGCGGTGGCGCCTCGTTCGCCGCGGCAGTTCCGACCCGGCCGAGCCAGTCCTGCCACGGTTCCGAGGCCGTACCCGGTGCCGCCTCCGCGACGAGCTCGGTCAGCCGCGGGGGACCTTGCCCGGTCCACTCCGCGTGGATGTCCTGACGTTCGCGCAGTGCTTCTTCGAGCGCTTCGCCGAAAGCGGCCTGCTCGGAACCGTCCACTAGGGAGTGATCGTGTGCCACGGCCGAGACACCCTGCTCGGCGATGCGCATCGCGAAATCCCGGTGCGCGTGTTCGGCCCGTACGCGTGCGACCTCGTTGCTCGCCGCGCCGAGAGCCGTGGCGGCGCTGGCGCTCAGGCGTTCGAAAGCTGATTCGATGGCGCTGCGCCGCTCGTTGTTACGCACACCTCACCTCGGCAGTCGCGTCACTGACGGTGATCAAATTACCACTCGACACGTGTTCTCGCGGAGAATGTGACGTGTTCGTCGATCGTGGTGCCGGTCGTATTCTTGCTTAAACGATCGAGGCCACGATGCCCTACAAACGGGTGGCGTAATCACGCATCGTGTCGGCCACACGGTCGAGCGTGCTGATCGACTGCTCGATCTGGTCCCCCGCGCGACGGAACCCCGGCGGTACGACGGTCTCGGGGTGATCGGGGTCGATCCGGACCAGCGCGGCCTCGGCCTCGTTCAACGATCGACGACTCCGCGTCAGCTGCCGTTGCGCCTGGCCGACGTGGTCCTCGACCGTCCGCAGGGTTTGCAGAAGTTCCTCCAGCGCGGACATCGGCTACAGCCGCCCCACGTAGCTCTCGGTGGAGGAGATGCAGGCGTTGATCGTGCCCTGCGCTCCGCCGATGGTCTGGGTCACCTCGGCGAGCATTCCGTAAGCCTGCTGCATTTCCTCCTGGGCACTGCCCTGGATGGCCGTGGCCAGGGCCTGCTGAGCTTCCTCCAGTACGTGAACGGCCTGCTGCAGGGCGGCGATTCCCTCCGATGCCTTCTCGTTGCACAGGGCGATGCCCTCGCGAACTTCTTCCACGCCAGCCATTTGTCCCGAACTCCGCTTCCGTCGCCGTGCTGTACCGAACAAGTTAGCGCCCCGTCGTGGTGTGCTCACAAGGAGGTCAATGCTCGGTGTCGTGCCCCGTGTTCGCTGCGTCATATTTGATCATGTCGCTCGCCCGGCCGCCGGATCGGCTTGCCGGACTCGTGCCTCGCGGCCGCTCACGGGCGCGGGATCCTCGGGTCGTCGGCCGAGGTCGACGCAGCGGGCGTCGCGGTGAGCGCGGAGCCGCCCCACCACGCCTCGACCAGGATTCGCTCGCCCCCGGAAACCAGTGAGTCGAGCAGTCCGGGCTCCTCCAGCACGGTCCACGCCGTCGGTGGCGCGCAGGAGATCCGGGGCAACGCGTGCTCGGGGGCGAGTTCGCGCATGAAGGTGCGCACGGAGCGCGCGAGGGCGGCGGCGACGTGGGAGCCACCCGTTCCGCCGCCCCGGCTGATGGTGACCGACCAGCAGCCGGGTTCCTCGTCGGAGCAGTCACCGGACTCCACGACCCGGCCGCCCACGGACCGCGTCAGTTCCAGGCAGGCGGCACGGGCCCCGCGGTCGTCCTCGGCGGCGACCAGGACTGTGATCAACAGCTCGATCTCGGTTTTTTCAGCCATCGCGGGAGCCATTCTTGCGCACCCGTCCCGACACGTCGCCCGGCGCCGGTCGCGTCAGGTGTTCAGTTCACGCCCGACGAAGGTGACGACGTCGTTGAGCACTCCCTCGGCGTTGGTTTCGAGGAACAGCTCGTGACGCGCGCCCGGGTAGATGTGTTCGTGGAACTCGGTGCCGCGTATCTGGTTGATGCCGGTTCGCGTGTCGGCTTCGGGGACGAGCTCGTCGTCCTCACCGTGCAGCCACAGGGTGGGGACGCGGAGCGCGGGGCCGGAGTTGATGGCCCGCAGGCAGCTGTCGACGGCGAGCAGGGTCGTGCGCTTGAAGGGGCCGTGCCAGACCAGCGGGTCCTCGGCGTACTCGTGGCCGACCCGCGGGTCCCGGGACAGGCTCGACGGGTCGATGGGGGTGTGCGGGATGTCGTCGCAGCCGAGCAGATCCAGTACGTGCCACGTCCCCAGCACCGGTGCGGACAGGACCAGTGCCGCCATGTACGGCTGGTAGTGCTGGGCGTAGCGCACCGCCAGCATGCCTCCCAGCGAGTGCCCGATCACCACGACCGGGAGGTCGGGGTACTCCTTGGTGATGTGCTCGCGCACCGATTCGAGGTCGGCCACGAAATCCTCGGCGTCCTCGATCAGCACTCGTTCGCCGGGTGAGTGCCCGTGCCCGACGTGGTCCGGCGCGCAGACCACGGCCCGGGCGGCCACGAGTTGTTCGGCGACCCACTGGTAGCGGCCCGAATGTTCGCCGTGGCCGTGCGCGATCAGTGCTATCCATCCGGGGGCCCGCCCCGACCACGTCTGGACGGCCAGCTCCCCGTGGCGACCGGGGACCGTCGTTGCGGTTGGTTCGATCATGCGCACACGACAGCACAATCATTCGTGCGGGGCCACACCGGTCGGGGATCCCTGTCGGAAAAGCGGTGGTCGGGCGATGTCCGAGATTTCGTCGCCCGGCTCACCGCGCGATCCGGCCCGTGTACCCACTCTTCAGCGGAAGGCGGTGATGTCGATGGCTCCTCCGCCGCAGATGCGGCCCCCGTTCCAGTCGACGGTCAGCGAACTGGTCTCGTCCGGCGGGGTCACCATCAGCTGACTGGGCTGGTAGCCGCACGGCCCGGTGGACGGCGTGTCACCGGTGGGTACGACGCTCCAGTGCAGGGTTGCCGTGGCCGCCTCGCCCGGCGCCAGGCGTACGACCTCCGGCCCCTGCCCGGGGGTGCGGTTCACCTCGGTCGGCAGGGGCTCGCCCTGCTGGCCGATCAGTCGCAGCCCGCTGTAGCCGTAGATCGTGCAGTCCTGACCACTGGTGTTGCGCAGGGACAACCGCGCGTGTCGCTGCCCGGCTCCCGGGCTGCCCTGTTGGAGGCCGCCTTCGAGCATGGAGGTGTGGCAGCGTCCGACGGTGCTCGGCTGCCGCGAGTCCTGCTGCGAGGGCTGTGTCGTCGCCGTGTTCGAACTCGTCGGTGTGCTCGTCTCCCGTGGCGTCGTCGAGGAGGTCGCGGGTGCTTCCGCCCAGGTCGGCGCGGTGCCGGTCGAGGACGGGGCCGAGCTCGTGGAGTCCGTCGCCGTGGCGTGCCGGGCCGGTGCCGTGTCGTCACCGGCGTTGGTCGCCTGCTGAGCGCAACCGGCCAGCAGTACTCCCGCCAGCAGTGCGCCCGACACGCGCAGCGTGCGTAACCCCGCGGTTTCCATCCGGTGTGGGATCATGTTGGCCACCTCCCGTGTCCACCTCGTGAGGTGGGATGGTTGCTGTCTTGCGCTCTCATTTCCAGGGACGTGTGGCGGCCCACGTGGTTGCCCGCTGCGGAGGGGGGAGCAAACATGCCCGGCAAGTTCGCCCGTGTGGCGGTGTTTGCGCCTATCGGGTGGTACAGCTGCCCCTGAACGGCGGGCTGCGGCCTTTGCCGAATTCGCTATCTTGAACGGGACACGTGATCAGTCCAGTCGAGGGGCAGCGATGGCCATCGCGGTTCGGGGCGTCGACGTGGCGCGGTACCAGGGGGATCCGGACTGGTCCGCGGTGCGTGCCGCCGGTTTCACGTTCGCCTGCATCAAGGCCACGGAAGGAGTCGGCTACGTCAGTCCCGCGCTGGACGGTCAGCTCGCCGGGGCACGCCGCGCCGGGATGGCCACCGGTCTGTACCACTACGCCCGGCCCGACACGAACACACCGCAGCAGGAGGCGGCCCACTTCGCCGCCCAGCTGGCACGCCTCGGCGCGGGGGCCGTCGGCAACCTGCCGCCGTGCCTGGACATCGAGGTCGACGCGGTCGACCTCACCGGATGGGTGAAAGGCTTTCTCGCAGCCCTGCGTGGGCACACGGGGCGCAGCGAGGTCATGGTCTACGCCTCGACGTCCTGGTTCCTCGACAAGCTCGGCACGGACAGCTGGGTCGACCCGGAGGTGTTCCTGTGGGTCGCCCATCACGGAAGGGAACCGGGGCTGCCCGGTTACCACACGGACCGGGTGGTGCTGCACCAGCACACCTCGGACGGGCGAGTGCCGGGAATCGAGGGTGCGGTCGATCTCAACGTGGCGCTGGTCGAGCTCACGGTGCTGACCGGTGGTGACGAGGTGTCGCCGAAACCACCCGCCCCACCCGGGGAGACCTATGTGGTTCAACCAGGCGACACGCTTTCGGGGCTCGGAGTTCGGTTGGGGGTGGCCTGGCGGGCGATAGCGCGTGCCAACGGCATCACCGATCCCGATTTGATCTATGTGGGACAGGTGCTGCGGATTCCGCGCTGACCGGCGAACGAAGTGTGTGATTTCTCCGGCGTAACCCGTTCTGGTTCCTGCCGGTGACGTGGGGCACCCCTCCGTGCGACTTCGTGCGACCTGTTTTTGACAGTCGTTTCAACACGTCTGTTCTACGGTCGTGAACGTGTGTGCTCGTATCTTGTCGGGACCGTGGCCGGGATGGCCGGTGATGTGAGCACGAGGAGAGCGCGTTTTCACGAGACAGCCCCTCGGAGTGGCCGTGCTCGTGTGAGCATGTGCAACCGTAGTGGCACGGGCTGCCGAACGTGCCTTCCCCGTGTGGCAGTGTCGGGACCGTCCGGCTCGCCCGGCAGGAGTGGGTGTGGAAGGCCTCAGGGAAAATGGGGGTGTTATCCCGGATGTGGGCCGGGCGCGACAGCGGCGAGATTGACGGTGTGGATTTCGGGGTGGAGAAGGTGACCGCAGGGACGAGGCCCGGGGGTACGGCGTCTTCGTCCGCGTGTCCTTCGGCGGATCCGGGCCCGGCGGACAGGGGCGTCCCCGGACGGGCACACACCGTTGTGTGGGGCGCCGCGGTTGGTTTTGACGGTGGTTGGCGATGACCCTGTTCGCGGTGGCTCTCGTGGTCTTCGCCGCATGTGGATATGCGGTCGGGGCGCGACTGCAGCACAATGCGGTGCACGCGGCCATCGGTGAGCGCGGTCTCGGATTTCGAGATCAACTTCGACTCGTTCGCAACGCCCGCTGGTTGCTCGGGCTGGCTTCGCTGGGGGGCGGGGCACTGTTGCACGCCTACGCACTCGGGTTCGCGCCGCTGAGCGTGGTCCAACCCATCGGGGTGCTCGCACTGCCGATCACCGTCCTGCTCAACATGCGACAGCGGGGCATCGGTGCGGCCGGACTGAACCGTACGGCGGTGCTCGGTGTCGTGGCCAGCACCGGCGGAGTGATGGCGTTCGTCCTGCTCGCGGCGGGTACCGCGACTGCGACCACGGTCAGCGACCAGGCGGCGGCCACGTCCATTCGACTGGTGACGGTGTTCGTGCTGGCGCTCGGACTCGTCGGCCTGTTCACCAAGGGAAAGATCCGCTGCATCGCTTTCGCCACCGGTTGCGCTGTCGCCTACGGGCTGGTCTCGGTGTTGGTGCGCGCGGTTTCCCAGCAGGTCACCAGCTGGGATTTCGCCGCGATCGACCTGCGCCCGTTCATCGGCATCGGCGTGGCCGTGCTCGTCGGCGGGTGGCTGTTGCAGCAGGCCTACGCCCACGGCCCCCCGGACCTGGTCGTGGCGTGTTTGACCGTGATCGACCCGATGGTGGCGGTGGGACTGGGCATCGGCCTGCTGGGGGAGGCCGACGAGGTCGGTGTCTGGACGGCCGCTGGTGAGTCCCTGTGCGCCGTCGTCGCCTGCGCCGGTGTGTTCGCCCTCGCTCGTTACCACCCGGAGACGCAGGATCGACGTGCGCGCTCCACTGCGACCGGCAGCGCCGAGCTGGCCGGATCGAGTCCGACGGATCGTCCTTGACGGGAGTATCAGTTGACTTCGCAACCGCTGCTCAGGCGGCCGCTCCGGATCGTGGTGGGTGCTGTTACCTACCCACCCGACGTGAACGGTGCCGCGAACTTCGGCCACCGACTGGCCACGGGTTTGGCGGCGCGGGGCCACGAGGTGCACGTGATCTGCCACTCGACCGACACGCGTTCGAGCACTGTGGTGGAGGACGGCGTCACGGTGCATCGCGTGGGCTCCTTCGCCACGCCTTTTCACCCGACGATCCGGATCAGTGAACCGTGGCGCGCGTCCGCCGCCGCGAAGCGACTGCTGACCGAGGTCCAACCGGACGTGGTGCACGTGCAGTCGCACTTTTTCATCACTCGTGGCCTGATCAACGTGGCCAGGAGGCAGGGCATTCCCCTGGTGGCGACCAATCACTTCATGCCCGAGAACATCTTCGGGTACCTGCGGATTCCCGGGTTCCTCCAGACCGTGGCCTCGCGCGCGCTGTGGCGCCACCTGGTCCGGTACTACGGCAAGGCACACATGGTCACGGCGCCGACGCCCCGCGCCGTGCAGCTGCTGCGGGACAACGGTTTCGCCAACAACGCCGAGCCGATCTCCTGCGGGATCGACGTCGACCGGTACCGGCGTCGGGCCGTCGCCTTCCGCAGGTACAACCCCGCTCCGAACACGCGCACCGTGCTGTTCGTGGGCCGCGTCGACGAGGAAAAGCACATCGACGACCTGCTGCAGGCGATGTCGCTGCTGCGTACCCGGACGCGGACGCGGCTGGAAGTCGTCGGTGACGGCAGCCAGCGGGAACACTTCGAGCACATGGCGGCCGAACTCGGCATCGCCGACCGGGTCCACTTCACCGGTCTCGTCGACGACGAGGAGCTGCTCGACTGCTACGCCAGGGCGGACCTGTTCTGCATGCCCAGCGTCGCCGAGCTGCAGAGCCTGGCCACGATGGAGGCGATGTCGGCCCGGACCCCGGTGGTACTGGCCAACGCCATGGCGCTGCCGCACCTGGTCAAGCCCGGTCACAACGGCTGGCTCTACCCACCTCGGGACGTGCATGCCCTGGCCAGGGCCATCGACGAGGTCGTCGAGGACCGTTCCACGATCGACCGGATGGGTGCGGCCGGTGAGCAGCTGGTCTCCCAGCACGACATCGACGCGGTGCTGGGGCGTTTCGAGTCGCTCTACACCGAGGTGATCGACAGCGCGGACAGCGGCCGGCCGGTCGAGTTCCACAGCGGCATCGCGAGCTGAGTCGGGGACGTGACCGGGATGACGGCGACGGGGGAACCGACCGAGTACGTCGAGCGTGTCGGCGGCGGTGACCTGCATTACTGGGTCTACGGCACGAACCCCGATGCCGGGGAGCGGCCCTCCGAGCGGGATCGGCTCGTGGTGATGATCCACGGGTTGCGCGGCACGCACCACGGGCTGGAACTCGTCGTCGAACACTGCGGCGCCGACCGGGTGGTGGTCCCGGACCTGCCGGGGTTCGGAGCTTCCGGTCCCGTGCCCGGCGCGGTCCACGACGTCGCCGGTTACGCGCGAATCATGATCGAGTTGTTGGAACTGCTCGGTGCTCGGCGACGCCCCGTGGTACTGCTGGGGCATTCCTTCGGTTCCCTCGTCGCGGCTCATCTCGTCTCCCTGGCTCCGGACCTGGTGCGTCGATTGGTACTGGTCAACCCCATCGCGACACCCGCGCTGCGGGGGCCACGAGCGGTACTGTCCCGCTTGACCTCGGCGTACTACCGGCTCGGCAGGAAGCTGCCCACGCGGCTGGGGCACGCCCTGCTGTCCAACAGGGCGATCGTGCTGGCGGTGAGTCGGGCCATGGTCCGCAGCAAGGACAGCCGGACGCGTCGGTTCGTCCACGACAGTCACCTCCGCCACTTCAGTCGTTTTCACAGTCCACAGCTGCTCTACGAGACCTACGAGGCCTCGGTGAGCCACACGGTTTCCGACTACGCCGCAGCACTCACCGTGCCCACGTTGTTGATCGCCGGAGCGGCTGACGACATCGCGCCCGTCGACGGCCAACACCGGCTCGTGGAGCAGCTCTCCGATGCCGAACTCGTGGTCATTCCCGAGGTCGGGCACTTGGTGCACTACGAGACTCCGGTGACCGCCGGCCGTGCGATCCACCGGTTCCTCGGCGAGTCACGGGTGTGAATCGACCCGGACCGTGAGCACGTACCCGCCGGAAGGAACCATGCGAGTATTCGTCGACGCCCGCTGGACGCGTACCGACGTTCACGACGGAATCAGTCGCTACGGTGCGAACCTGATCGAGGCACTGCATCACCTCCATCCGGTGACGATGTTGATTCACGACGAAAAGCAGCTCCGGTTGCTGCCCACCGGGGTGCCGTACGTGCTGGTGAACAGCCCTCTCTCCCCGCGCGAGCTGTTCCTCGCCCGCGCCCTGCATCGTCTCGGTGCCGATGTCGTGTTCAGTCCGATGCAGGTCATCGGTGGTTTCGGACGTCGCTATCGACTCGTGCTGACGCTGCACGACCTGATCTACTACCGGCATCGGCAACCGCCCGGTTTCCTGCCGCTGCCGGTGCGACTCGTGTGGCGGCTGTACCACCGGGCCTACTGGCCGCAGCGGCTGCTGCTCAACAGGGCCGACGCCGTGGTGACGGTCAGCGAGACGACGAAGCGCCTCATCGGCGAATACAGGCTGACCCGACGTGGCGTCACGGTGGTGTACAACGCTCCCTCGGCACAGGCCGCCACGGCCGACGATGCCGGAGACGCGGAAGACGGTGGTGCACGTGGCGAGCGGCGTGACTTGGTGTACATGGGTTCCTTCATGCCCTACAAGAACGTCGAGACGCTGATCGCGGCGATGGCCGAACTTCCCGACTACAGACTGCATCTGCTGAGTCGAATCGATCCGTCACGAGAAGCTGAACTACTCGAATCCCTTCCGACCGGTGCCGATGTCGTTTTCTGGCGCGGAATCAGTGACGAGGATTACCGGGATTTGCTCGCAGGCGCGGCGGCACTCGTCACCGCATCTCGCGACGAGGGATTCGGTCTCCCGATCATCGAGGCGATGAACGCTTCGACACCCGTGGTGTGCAGCGACCTGGACATATTCCGGGAGGTCACCGGTGGTCACGCATTGCTCGTCGATCCGGACTCCGCCGGTGGTTTCGTCGATGCCGTCCGCCGGTTGGAGGATCCGGACACCCGCGCGTCGTTGGTGACTTCTGCTCGAGCGCAGGCGTCCGGATTCACCTGGCATCATTCAGCGCAGCGCCTGCTGGAATTGATGCGCTCGCTGGTGCGCTGACTGCCGCGTTTCGCACGACGCGGCGCTCGTCCTCCTCAGTGCGTCCAGATCTGGATGGCCCGGACGACGTAGGGAGCTCGTGGTACGTGGCTTCCTCCCGGGTACGTGCTGAAGTCCGCGACTGTGGCGCAGTGCGCGTCCTGATACACCGTGACCGGGCGGTCGATTCTGTTGACGAACGAGCGCGCCTCGAATCCGGAGTTCAGCGGTACGCATTCCTCCATGCTGGTTCCGCGCAGGTCGAACCGGTGTGGTTGGCCCTTGTAATCGGTCTGCTCCCACGCGCAGAAAACGCCCACGTCGCACCGTGGTGGGGGCGACGCGCGCTCGGCGGCCTGCACGGTTCCGGAGCTGACCAGGATCGTGGGGAGCGCGAGCACGATGGCGGTGACCAGTCGCCGCACTCGTTCCGGACCTCCGTTCCACCACGATCGGGTCCGGCGCTTTTCGCGTGTCGATTCGGTAACGAAGGCACAGGTGGACATGGGAAATCCTCTCGATGCGGAATCGGTGTGTGGGCGGAGAACTCCCGCCGCCGTCAAGATTGGCGACGCATCGAGCCGAGTGCCAGGACATTCCCCGGATTCACCCCGAACGAGTGTTTTTGGGAACCGCGCGGCATCGGTTCCCGTCCCGGTGTCCGAACCGATGCCCGTACTCGGGGCTGTCGGGGTTCCTCCCGGTGCGGTATACAGGAAATCGGATACCGACTGGTAGGTACGGGAGGCGGAAATGTCCCTGGACGCCGATGTCGTCGTGGTGGGGGCCGGATTGGCCGGGCTGGTGGCCACGGCGGAGCTGGCCGACGCCGGCCGCCGGGTGATCCTGCTCGACCAGGAGCCCGAATCCTCGTTGGGAGGCCAGGCGCACTGGTCGTTCGGCGGACTGTTCTTCGTCGACTCCGCCGAACAGCGCCGGCTGGGCATCCGCGACTCGCGGGAACTGGCCCTGCAGGACTGGCTCGGTTCCGCGGGGTTCGATCGCCCGGAGGACCACTGGCCCCGGCGGTGGGCGGAGGCCTACGTGGGCTTCGCGGCGGGGGAGAAGCGCGCTTGGCTGCACGAACGGGGGATGCGGTTCTTCCCGCTGGTGCAGTGGGCCGAGCGGGGCGGTCACCACGCCACCGGACACGGCAATTCGGTTCCCCGCTTCCACGTCACCTGGGGTACCGGTCCCGGTGTGCTGGAGCCCTTCCTCCGGCGGGTCCGCGAGGCGCAGCGACGTGGCCTGGTGACGCTGCGATCCCGGCACCGCGTCACCGGACTCACCACCACCGGTGCGGAGGTCGACGGCGTGCGCGGCGAGGTCCTGGTGCCCAGCGCGGCCGGACGGGGGCAGCCGAGCTCGCGCGAGGTCGTCGGGGACTTCGAGCTGCACGCCCAGGCCGTGGTCGTCACCTCGGGCGGTATCGGTGCCAACCACGAGCTCGTGCGGAGGAACTGGCCGCGCGAGCTGGGCACACCTCCGGAGCGGATGCTCTCCGGAGTGCCCGACCACGTCGACGGGCGGATGCTCGACGTGATGTCCGCGTCGGGGGCCCGGGTCATCAACGCGGACCGGATGTGGCACTACACCGAGGGCATCGCCAACTACGATCCCGTCTGGAACCGGCACGGCATCCGAATCCTGCCGGGGCCGTCGTCGCTGTGGGTGGACGCCCGCGGCAACCGCCTGCCCGCTCCGCTGTATCCCGGGTCGGACACGCTGGGCACGCTGCGCCACATCCTGAGCACCGGCTACGACCACACGTGGTTCGTGCTCAACCGACGCGTCATCAGTCGCGAGTTCGCCCTCTCCGGATCCGAGCAGAACCCCGATCTGACCGGGCGCAGCGTCCTCGGGCTGCTGCGCAGAGGCGGTGGTTCCACTCCGGGACCGGTCGCCGAGTTCGTCCGTCGCGGTGGTGACTTCGTCGTGCGCCGCAGCCTGCCGGAGCTGGTGCGGGGGATGAACGAGCTCACCGGGCGGGACCTGGTCGACGGTGCCGAGCTGGAACGCGAGGTCCTCGCCCGTGATCGCCAGGTGGAGACCGGCCTCGGCAAGGACAACCAGCTAGCGGCGATCCGGCAGGCTCGCCGCTACGCCGTGGATCGGCGGGTGCGGGTCGCCGAACCGCACCCGCTGACCGATCCCGACAGCGGGCCGTTGATCGCCGTGCGGCTGTCGGTGCTGACCCGCAAGAGCCTGGGCGGAGCCGAGACCGACCTCGACGGCAGGGTGCTGGCGGCTTCCGGTGCCGCGGTGCCCGGCCTGTACGCGGCGGGCGAGGTCAGCGGTTTCGGCGGGGGAGGTGTGCACGGCTATCGCGCGTTGGAGGGCACCTTCCTCGGAGGGTGCCTGTTCTCCGGGCGCAGCGCGGGCCGCGCCGCGGCCCGGTCGGTGGCGTGATCGCGTCGTCTGCGATCTCATGGGAAGTATGCAGACGACGGTGTTGGGCAAGACGGGCATGGAAGTCTCCAGGATCGCCTTCGGGACCTGGCAGCTCGGTGGTGAGTGGGGGGCCTTCGACGAGCAGCAGGCCGTCAGCGCGATCCGGCACGCCCGCGACCTGGGGGTGAACTTCTTCGACACCGCGCAGGCCTACGGCTTCGGCAAGTCCGAGGAGGTGCTGGGCAACGCACTTCGCGACGAGCTCAACCGTGACCGGGACAGCCTGGTCATCGCCACCAAGGGCGGTATCAACCCCGGTGGCGAGCGGCCCCGCGACGCGAGCCGGGCCTGGCTGCGTCGGGGCGTCGAGGAGAGCCTGCGCGCGCTGAAGATCGACTACATCGACCTGTACCAGGTGCACTGGCCCGACGAGTCGACTCCGGCCGAGGAGACGGCGAGCGCGCTGCAGGAGATGGTCGACGAGGGCAAGATCCGCCACGTCGGCGTGTCCAACTACGACGCCGATCAGATGGCCGCCTTCGACCGCACTCGCCCGGTGGAGACGCTGCAGCCGCCGTACCACCTGTTCCGGCGCGGTATCGAGCGGGAGGTCCTGCCCTACACGCGGGAGCACGACGTCGGCGTGCTCGTCTACAGTCCGCTGGCCAGTGGGTTGTTGACGGGCCGGATGAGCCGGGAGACGACGTTCGAGTCCGACGACTGGCGCGCGCAGTCCTCGGCCTTCCAGGGCGAGACGTTCCGCCGGAACCTGGAGGTGGTGGACCGGCTTTCGGAGTTCGCCTCGGCCCGGGGCAACGCTGTCAGCCAGCTCGCCATCGCGTGGACGCTCGCGCAGCGGGGCGTGCATGTGGCCATCGTGGGCGCGCGCAGCCCCCGCAACATCGAGAGCAGCCTCGCCGCGGCGGACATCGAGCTCAGCGACGACGAACTCGCCGAGATCGAACGGCTGACCTCCGACGCCGTGTCCGTCGAAGGAGCCGCCCCCGAAGGGGTGGCCTGAAGTCACCGATCGTGGTCGCGGGGTGCACCCGTCTCACCTCGGAGTGAGCCCCGCGACGCACTGGACGCATGAGCGATCGAGTTCACGAACCCCTGGTGCTGCGGATCGGCGACGAGGAGTTGCTGATCCGCAAGCGCTACGAGGTGCTCAGCATCCTCAACGACATCCTCGTAGCCCTGTGGTTCGTCGTGGGCAGCGTCCTGTTCTTCTGGGAGTCGACGAACACCGAGGGGACGTGGTTGTTCCTGTTCGGCAGCATCGAACTGGCCGTGCGCCCGGTCATCCGGTTGGCCCGCCACGTGCACCTGCGCCGCTACCAGTCCTCAGCGGCCCATACCGCCTACGGTTCGACGCACGACTTCTGAGCGTCACCCTCCCGAATGGTGGACACGACTAGTGCTCCGAACGGGTGTGTCCTGGTACACATAACGTGTTACCCCTCACATCCCCGGCGATCACGGAGGGCCCACCGAGATGCACGGTTTGATGCAGGACCGCCCGCTGACCCTGCCGCACGTCTTCCACCGTGCGGAACGGCACTTCGCGGACAAGACCATCGTCACGGCCACCGCTGCCGGTGAGACCACCGCGACCTACGCCCAGTGGGCACAACGGGTTCGCCGGTTGGCGACCGTGCTGGACGCCCTCGGCGTCGAGACGGGAGCGAGAGTGGCCAGCTTCGGGTGGAACACCCAGCGCCACCTGGAGCTGTACTTCGCCGTTCCCTGCACGGCACGGGTCCTGCACACGCTCAACATCCGGTTGTCCGCCGAACAGATCAGCTACATCGCCGGTCACGCCGAGGACGACGTGGTCTTCGTCGACCGTTCGCTGCTGCCCCTGCTGTGGCCGCTGGCCGAGAAGCTGACGACGGTGCGCCACTTCGTCGTCATGGACGACGGCTCGGACGCGGAGGTGCCGGACGATCCCCGCGTGCACGACTACGAGACGCTGCTGGAGCGGGCGGCACCGTACGAGGGCGAGTTCCACGTCTCCGACGAGAACACCGCGGCGGCCATGTGCTACACCTCGGGAACGACCGGCAATCCCAAGGGAGTGGTCTACTCGCACCGCTCCAGCGTGCTGCACTCGATGGTCGCGCTGACCGCCGACTCGCTGGCGTTGAGCGAGCGGGACACGCTGATGCCCGTGGTTCCGATGTTCCACGTCAACGCCTGGGGGCTGCCCTACGCGGGTGTGTTCGCCGGATCGAGCTTCGTCTTCCCCGGCCCCGCGATGAAGCCGGAGGCGCTGGTCACCGCCATCGAGCGACACCGCGTCACCGTCACGGCGGGAGTGCCGACCATCTGGATGGGGGCGCTGCCGCTGCTGCGCGAGCACGACGTCTCCAGTCTGCGGGTCGTGGTCGGTGGTGGTTCCGCGATTCCCACCGCCCTGTCGGAGGGATGGCGCGAGGCGATCGGTGTCCCGATCACCCAGGCGTGGGGGATGACCGAGACGAGCCCGCTGGCCTCGGCGGCGACCCTGCGCAGCCACCACGACGAGCTGGACGCCGAAGGGCTGGTGGAGCTGCGTGCGACCCAGGGGCAGTCGGTTCCCCTGGTCGATCTGCGCATCATCGATCCGGACACCGGCGTCGAGCAGCCGTGGGACGCCACCTCTCCCGGTGAGCTGCAGGCCCGCGGCCCGTGGATCGCCTCGGCCTACTACGGCGACGCCGACACCGACGCCTTCACCTCCGACGGCTGGCTGCGCACCGGCGACGTGGCCACGATGGACGCGCACGGTTACGTGCGGCTGGTGGACCGCACCAAGGACCTGGTCAAGTCCGGTGGCGAGTGGATCTCCTCGGTCGAGCTGGAGAACCACATCATGGCCCATCCCCAGGTCGAGGAGGCCGCCGTGATCGCCATGCCGGATCCGCGGTGGACGGAACGGCCGCTGGCGTGCGTCGTACCGGCAGAGGGAGCGCGGCTGACCGCCGAGGACATCGTCGAGCACCTGCGCGAGCGGGTGGCCAAGTGGTGGTTGCCCGACGAGGTCCGCTTCATCACGGAGCTGCCCAAGACCAGCACCGGCAAGTTCTCCAAGAAGAACCTGCGCGAACAGCTGCTTTCCTGACGGAGAGGTCCGGTGGGCGGAGCGGCTCCGGGCTATTCCCGTTCCCGCTGCTTCGCCCGTCGGGCGCGGATCACGCGCACCGCGTTGAACGACGCCCAGGACGGTCATGATGCCCGCACCGGTCAGCGCGATGGTCCCCACCAGGGTGTCACCGCTGCGGATCATGCCGCCACCGGCGAACAGCATGATCAGTCCGGCTCCCAGGGCGTTCACCTCGCGCCAACGTGGTTCCGTCCCGGCGATCGCGATCAACTCCTCTGCTGGGCGACACGCAGGCCATCCGGGGTTGTCGAACATCGACAAGCGGTACCGGGCTGACCGCTCCGAACGCGGCGGTGCTCAGGGCTCGTAGGCGGCCTCGGCGGCCACGGTCACGTCGAGCAGGAAGGGCTCGGTTCGGTCCGGCAGGGAGGGCACGACCTCGTCGAGCGCGGCGGTCAGCTCGTCGGGGGAGTCGACCCGCGCGGCCGGGCAGTTCAGCGACCGGGCGAGCCCGTGGACGCTGACCTGGTCGAAACCGGGCCAGGGGGCCTTGCCGCCCTGGTTCTCCGACAGCCGGTCCATGATGGCGTAGCGGCCGTTGGACAGCACCACGAACAGCACTCCGCACCCGTACTGCGCCGCGCTCCACAGCGACTGGATCCCGTACAGCGACGAGCCGTCGCCGACCACCGCCACGACCGGCCGTCGTGGCCGTGCCATGCGCAGACCGGTGGCCGCGGGCATGGCGAATCCCAGCCCGCCGGTGGCCGCCGACAGGAACCCGAGCGGTTGCCGCGCGGGGAGGGCGCGGTGCAGTTCCGGTCGGCTCGACGGCGTCTCCTCGACGACGGTGGCCTCGGCGGGCAGCCGGTCGGCCAGGGCCGTCAGCACGTGGCCGGGACGCAGCGGTCGGCCGTTCTCCGGCACGGGCAACCGCTCCTGCCGCCGCTTCGGCGTTTCGACGACTTCCGCGCGCTCCCGGACCCGGGTGGTCAGTAGCTCGCAGACGCTTCCCGGGGGAGCCAGCAGCGCGAGGTCCACGGGAGCGCGGTGCGCCTCGTCGGCGTCGTCGGTCACGATCGCCAGCCGGGTGCCCGCTTCGACGAGCGGTCCCCGCTCGTAGGGGTACTGACGCAGGAACGGGGCACCGACGGCCACCACCGCGTCGTGGGGAGCCAGCGCCTCCCGCAGCCGGGACCGGTTCGCGGGAAGGTGCCCGGCGAACAGCCGGTGATCCTGGGGAAAACCGGCACGGGAGCCGAAGGGTTCCTGCCACACCGGGCACCGCAACCGCTCGGCGAGCACCGCCAGTGCTTCCCACGTCCGTTCGTCGTCGGAGCCCGCTCCCACGACGAGGGCGGGCGAGTCGCTCGCATCCACCAGTTCGACGAGCTCGGCCACGGCCTCGGGGTCGGCGGTCGTGGCGCGGGTCAGCTTTCGCGGGGAGTTCACCGTCCCGGTTTCGTCGGCGGGGGCCGACCAGTCGTCCATCGGCACGATGACCACGGCCGGTCCGCGATGCGTCCTGGCCGAGTGCCAGGCGCGCGCCACCGCCGAAGGCACGTCCCCGGGACGCGCCGGATGTTGCACCGAGACCGGATAACCTCCGGCGAGGTCGTCCAGCTCACCGGAGAGGAACGGCCGCTGTGCCTGGTGGCGGCGGTCCTGCTCGCCCACCAGCACGACCAGCGGTGCCCGGTTCTCGCGCGCCGTGGTCAACGCGCCCACCGCGTTGCCGAAGCCCGACACGGTGTGCAGCACCACCAGCGCAGGGGTGTCGTTGCCCAACGCCCACCCGACGGCCGTGCTCACCACGGATCCCTCGTGCAGGGCCAGCACGAAGTTCAGGTCGTCCGGCAGGTCCGTGAGCAGCGCGACCTCGGTCGAGCCGGGATTGCCGAACATCGTGGTCAGCTCGTGGGAGCGCAGCACGTCGAAGGTGGCGTCGCGGATCGTGGTCAAGAGGGTCACCGAACCGGGTGGTGGGGGCCATGCTGTTCGCGTACGAACCACAATACGGCGAAATCACGGGGGATCAACCCGTGTCGAGTGATCCGGTGCGGTCAGTTCCGGCGTTCGTCGCCGAAGCGTTCCCTGATCGCGCGGTTGTACCTGCTGACCATCGTGCCCAGGGTGCGCAGCTCGTCCTCGCTCCACTCCGCGAACAGCTCGTCGAGGTTGCGGTGCCGGTGCAGGCGAACGGACCGCGCCTCGTCGCGCCCCTGCTCGGTGGGGGTGATGATGCTGCGGCGCCGGTCGTCGGTGGCCGGTTCGCACTCGATCAGCCCCGCCTTCCGCATGGTCGCCACCTGACGCCCGGCCGTGGACGGATCCAGTCCCAGCACGGCGGCGAGCGTGTTGATGTCGGCGGGTCCGGTTTCGTCGAGAGTGCGCAGCAGCAGGTACTCGGACCGGTCGAGCTCCTCGTAGCTGTCGGTGCGTCGGCGCATCAGCTCGAAGTTGCGCACGAGTCGTGCCGATTCCAGCTCGATCTCGTCCAGGAGGTGCTCGGAGGGGGTGTGTTCCACGATCTCGACTCTTTAGCGGTATGATACGGATGTTTGTCGATATCGTACATATTCGTGGCGGCGTGGGGCACGCCGTCACCGACGGGAGGCTGCTGTGGCGAGCGGATCGCCGGCCTGGTTGCGACAGTTCCTGGACCGGGTGGTGGCCTCGGACCCCGGCTGGAACCGGTTCCGGATGGCGCTGTCCGGTGTCCTGTCGGTCGGGGTGGCGCTCGTCGTGGAGTACGGGCTCGCCCGGCTGCTCGGCCTGGGCTCGCGCGGCGTGCTGATCAGCATGTTGCTCGGCGCGGTCGTGAGCATGATGGGCTCGATGGCGCTGACCGGCTCGGGCGTGTGGTCGAAGGTGCGCACCGCGGCCTTCTTCCCGGTCGCGATCGGGCTGGGGATGGCCGTGGGAACGTTGACGGCCCACAATCGCGCGCTGCAACTCACCGTGTTCGTCGTGGTGATGTTCCTGGCCGTGTTCGTGCGCCGCTTCGGCATGGCTTTCTTCTTCTACGGCTTCATGGGGTGGATGGGCTACTTCTTCGCCGCCTTCCTCAAGGCCTCACCGGCCCAGTTGCCCATCCTGCTGCTGGCCGTCGTCGTGGGCACGGTGTGCCTGCTGCTGCTGTCGATGACGGTGTTGCGCGTCCACACGGGGCGGACGCTGCGCCGCACGCTGCGCGCCTTCCGCAGCCGTGGGCGCGCGGTGGCTGCCACCGGGGCCGACATCCTCGCGGCGGACGACCCCGATGAAGGACCGTGGCGTCGGTTGCGGGGCAGGCAGGTACGGCTGGCCGAGGCGGCGCTCATGGTCGAGGGGTGGCTCGGTGAGCAGGGGGCGACACCGCCGGGGTGGTCGGCAGCGGCGCTGCGGCGCCAGTTGATCGATGCCCAGCTCGCCGTCGAGGGAATCGCCGCGGCCGTCCCCCAGCTCACCCGCGCGCCCTCGGGGGTGCGGGAAGCGGCCACGCGCGTGATGCGGGCACTGGCAGCTGGTGACCAAGGCGCTGCGGTCCACGCGGCCAGGGAACTCCGTGCGCGGGCCGACGCCGAGTCCGGGAGCGCTGCCCGTCAGCTCGCCGCTTCCGCCCAGGACTTCGTGGCGATCGTGCGGCACTGGGCGAGCGCGGAATCCGGCACCGCGAGCGGGGGCGAGACCGAGGGGTTCGAACCGGCCGTCACGCTGGCGATGGGCAATCTGCCCGGCTCGGCGGCCGTGGCCAAGGACGTCTCCGCGCGGGGCGCGCACTGGAATCCGCTCAGTCGGCTGGACCTGAACACGCGCCAGGCCATCCAGGTCACGGTGGCCGGGGCGCTGGCCATCCTCGTCGGTCAGGCGGTGTCGCCGACGCGGTACTACTGGGCCGCGATCGCGGCCTTCGTCGCGTTCACCGGGGCCTCCACCCGCTTCGAGACGTTCATCAAGTCGTTCAACAGGGTGCTGGGCACGTTGGCGGGTCTCTTCGTGGCCATCGCGCTGGCCCGCCTCACCGCCGGGCACACCTACTTGATCATCGCGGTGATCCTCGCCTGCCTGTTCTGCGGCTTCTACCTGATGCGCGTCTCCTACGCCCTCATGATCTTCTTCATCACGATCATGCTGGCCCAGCTCTACACGGTGCTCAACCAGCTCTCCGACCAGGTGATGTTGCTGCGGTTGGAGGAGACCGCGATCGGAGCCGGAATCGGCATCGCCGTCTCGCTCGTGGTGATTCCGCTCAGCACCAAGGACACCGTGCGCAGCGCCCGCGCGAACTTCTTCGCCGATCTCGCGGTGCTGCTGCGCGCCGCTGCGCACCGTCTCGGGGTTCCCGGCGAGTCCGAGAACGAGGAGGAGGGCGATCCGGACGGGCTGGCTCGCGTGCTCGACCACCGGTTGCAGCAGACGAACATGGTCGCCGCTCCACTGATGCGCCAACGCCTCGCCGGCAGCGACTCCCGGCGCCTGCGGCACCGGGTCGTGCTCTACACGGTGTGTGCCAGCTACGCCCGCGAGCTCGCCGCCGTGCTGCGTCGCGTGGAGGCCGATCCCAGGCCGGACGGCACCGGACGCGCGTGCCGCTACCTCGCCGCCGTGGCCTCCGAGCTCGTCGAGCACCGGCCGGGGCAGGACACTTCGGAGATCGACAGGAACCTGTACCTGGCGGCGCGTGCCCTGCAACAGCGCACCACCCCGACCACCGAGCCGGTCCGGCACGCGCTCTCGCGGTTGCACCAGGTGCTGTACCAGCTCGCCACCGCCAGCGAGGTCGCGGCCAGCCCGTACCTGATCCCGGACGAGGAGTCCGACGAAGCCGAGGCGCCGGTGCGCGCGGAGCGTCCGGCCGCGAGCGAGCCGAGGGACACCGCCCTGCACGGATCCGTGCAGGGCGGGAACGGCGAGCCGCTTCCGCGGGCCGTGATCACCCTGATCGGCACGCACGGTCAGCAGGTCAGGCGGACCGAGGTGGACGAGGAGGGTTCCTACGCCTTCCCGGAGCTCCCGCCGGAAGCCGTGACGATGGTCGCCACCGCCGCCGGGTTCGCCTCCGAGGCGACGTTCGCGCCGACCACCGGTGCGGGGGAGCAGCGCCACGACTTCACCTTGTCGCCGACTCCCGTCCGGCGTGCGTGACGGCTTCGGTGGGGCGTCGACCGGTGGTCACGCTGCCGGCCGGCGCTGCCGGTCGACGATGTCGGCGACGGCGGTCCTGGCGGTGCGTCCGGCACCGATGAGGGTGGCCGATGCGGCACCGGTCCAGTCGCCGTAGCCCAGCAGGTGCAGCCGGGGTTCCTGCACCGAGCGGGTGCCCTCGGTCGGGACGACGCCGTCGCGGCGGCGCAGTCGCAGGGGGCGCAGGTGCTGGAGACCGGCGCGGAAACCGGTGCACCAGACGACGGCGTCGGCCCGGCGCTCGGTGCCGTCGCCCCAGCCGATGCCGTGCCGGGTGAGGTGGGTGAACGGGGGTTCGGCGCGCAGTGCTCCGCGCTCCCGCGCGTCGAGCACGGCGGGAACCATCACGATGTCGCCCAGCGCCGCCACTTCGCCCGTGTCCGCGGTCCCGGCCCGCCTGGCGGCTTCGCGCCTGGTGGCCACGTCGAAGAGGACGCGGCCGTCGACGTCGTCGGGCATGAAGCGCGGCTCCCGCCGGGTGACCCAGGTCGTGTCGGCCACCGTGGAGACTTCGGCGAGGATCTGCGCGGCCGAGTTCCCACCGCCGACGACCACGACGTGCTGCCCGCGAAACTCCTCGGGGCGGCGGTAGGAGGCGGTGTGCAGTTGCCGTCCGGTGAAATCGCGTTGCCCCGGATAGGAGGGGACGTGCGGGGAGCCCCACGTTCCCGTCGCGCTGATCACCTCGGATGCCCGCCACACGCCCCGGTCGGTGTGGACGGCGAGGCACTCCCCCTCGTCGTGCACACCTGTCACGTGGACGGGCCGGTGCACAGGTAACTCGTAGCGCTGCTCGTAGCGGGTGAGGTAGTCCACGACGTGATCGACCGTCGGGTACTCAGCTCCCCTCTGGCGTGGCATCGGCCATCCCGGCAGCGGGTTGTGCTCGGCGGGGGAGAACAGCCGCAACGAGGGCCACATGGCCCGCCAGGCCCCGCCCGGTTCGGAACGGGCGTCGAGGATCGCGAAGTCCGCACCGGCCCGCCGCAGGAAGTACCCGGCGGCGAGACCCGCCTGCCCACCGCCGATCACCACGACGTCGCGGACCTCGGCCACGGTCGTCTCCTCCCGGTCGTGTTCGTCGCAGTCCGCGACGGACGCGGCAACATGGGCGTCGTGACGGGAAAACACAGCGCGGGAATCCTGGTATTCCGCGGGGACGAGGTGCTCCTCGGCCACATGGGCGGTCCCTTCTGGAGCAGGCGGGACGTGGGCGGGTGGTCCGTGCCCAAGGGCGAGTACGACCCGGACGAGGAGCCGGAGGCCGCGGCCCGGCGGGAGTTCGCGGAGGAGCTCGGAGTGGCGGCTCCCACGGGTGAGCTCGTCGCGCTCGGGAGCGCGCGGCAGTCCGGGGGCAAGGTCGTGACGGTCTGGGCCGTCGAGGGCGACCTCGATCCGGAGCGCGTCGTTCCCGGGACGTTCACGATGGAGTGGCCCAGGGGGTCCGGACGGTTTCGGGAGTTCCCGGAGCTCGACCGGGTCGCGTGGTTCGACCTCGACCGGGCCCGCGAGAAGATCCTGGCCGGACAGCGGGTCTTCCTCGACCGGTTGGCCGAGCGACTGGCCTGAGCGGTTCGGGCTCAGGCGCCCCGGTCGGTCGCGATGGCCGGCCAGAGGAGGTCGACGACCCGGTCGGGGAAGTCGTTCGTGTTCTCGCCGGTGCACACCCGTTCGGCGATGTTGCTTCCGAACAGCAGGGTGACGACGTGGTCGAGGCTGACGTCCTCGCGGACCGCTCCGCGCTGTTGCAGGGTGCGCAGCAGCTCCGTCAGTTTCCGCGTCCGCGGCTTGATGGAGTACTCGCGGTAGAGCTCGAACAGCTCGGGAGTGCGCCTGCTCTCGGTGAACACGTTGCCGAGCAGGTGGTGCTCGTCGGGATCGGACTGACCGGGATGCAGCCAGCGCACCATCGCCTTGAGCGCGTCGATCGCGGGCAGCGTGTCGAAGTCGATCTCCGGGTGCCGGGACATCCGTTCACGCAGCAAGTACTCGAGCACCGCGGCGACGAGCTCGCGTTTGCCCGGCCAGCGCCGGTAGAGCGTCGGGCGGGTGGTGCCGGCGTCGGCGGCGATGTCGCCGAGGCTCATCCGGGTGTAGCCGTCCTCGGCGAGCCTGCGGACCGTCGCGTGCATCACCGCGTCCCCGATGTCGGGATCGCGCGGGCGCCCCCGCGGGCGAGCCTTGTCCGGAGCGGCATCGGTGCTCATGGCCCTCCCTGCTCCGTCGGAGCGTGATCACGAACACTATTCTATTTCTTGACTGTCATGCAATGCGATAGCAAAATGGTTGCGCCGGACAACTTTACTGGGTTCCCGGAGGGAACATGTCCGGTACGGCCGCGTCCCGTGCGAACGTCGAGACCCTGCTGGACTCGTTGGCGCGGCGTCGGTACGAGACAGCTCTGGTGCACGGTCGCCGACGGGTCAGCTGCGGCGAGGTGGTCGACCAGACGTACCGGACCGCCCGGGTACTGGATCGCCACGGCGCTCGTCCGGGGGGACGTCGTCACGCTGCTCGGCGGCAACGCCCCCGAGATGATCACCGGCCGCTACGCCGCGAACCTCCTCGGCTGCGGCGTCACCGAGCCCTACGGCGGCCTGTCCGCCGAGGCGAAGGCGAAGATCGTCGCCGACGTCGACACCGGGATCCTGCTGGTCGACCCGTCGTTCCGGGACAACGCCGCGCAGGTGCTCGAACGGTGCTCACCCGGCGCGGTGCTGAGTTTCGGGGACGGGATCGGCCCCGACCTGCTCGCCCTGGCCGCCGCGGAGTCCGCCGAGCCGGTCGTGTGCGGCGCGCGGCCGGACGACGTCCAGCAGATCCGGCACACCGGTGGCACCACCGGTCATCCCGAGGGAATCTGCTACACCTTCGACCACCACCGGCGCGTGCTGAACCTCGGCATCGCGGGCGAGGAGCCCGATTACCAGCGGCGGCAACTCGTGTGCACCACGATCGCGCACGCCGCGGGCGGCTTCGCCGACAGGTCGTTGGCCCGGGGTGGTCTGGTCGTCCTCCAGGACGAGTTCGATCCCGCCGAGGTGCTGGCGGCCGTCGAACGGGAGCGCATCACGGACATGTGGCTGCTGCCCCCGCTGATCTACCGGCTGCTCGACCACCCGGACTCCGAGGACACGGACCTGTCCAGCCTGCGCAACGTCGTTTACGGCGGTTGCCGGGCCAACCCGACCCGCATGAGTGAGGCCGTCGAGCGCTTCGGCCCGGTGTTCACGCAGGTCTACGGGCAGACCGAGGCCGGGCTCATCAGCGTCCTGACCCCGCGGGAGCACCACGACCCCGAACTGCTCGGCACCGCCGGCCGGGTCGCGCCCACCACCGAACTGGCCATCTGCGACGAGCACGGCGACCGGATCGCCGAGGGCGAGCGCGGTGAGCTGTGGGCGCGCACCGGGATGGAGATGGACGGCTACTGGAAGCAGCCGGAGCTGACCGCGCGCACCGTCCAGGACGGCTGGGTGGACACCGGAGACGTCGGCTACCTCGACGTCGAGGGATACCTGCACGTCGTGGACCGCGTGAAGGACGTGATCGTGGTCGTCGGCGGGCACGTCTGCACCTCGGAGGTCGAGAACGTGCTGATGGAGCACCCCGGGGTGCGCGGCGCCGCCGTCTTCGGCACTCCCGACCCGAACGGCGCGGAGAGGGTGCACGCGGCCGTGGTCACGGCGGAGGACGTCGCGGACGAGGACCTCACGAGCCTGGTCGAGGAGCGCAAGGGCGCGATGTACGTGCCGTCGGACGTGACGTTCGTGCGGCAGCTGCCGCTGACCGACGTGGGCAAGCCGGACAAGAAGGCGCTCCGCGCCCAGCTGGTCGGCTAACCGGAGCACGCGAACCGGGCCGTCTCGGGCCCGGGGAGGTCGCTCAGGTCACCGTGTTCTTGACCTGCTTGGCGGCCTTCTTGAGCATGCCCTCCTCGGAGTAGGTGGCGTAGAGGTGGTCCTCGGGCTTGGGGGCGCTGGCCATACCACCGAGCGGTTCGGGATTGGCGTTGTACTGGAACTCGTGGTTGCCGTCCGGGGCGGTACCGCCGGCCCATCCGCCCTGGTCGGAGCTCTCGCCGTCGGACAGGTGCCAGAGACTGGAGGCGTGTTCGCGGTGCTCCTCGTCGAGCAGGTCGTCGGGCACGACGGTGTCTTCGACGCCGTCCTTCTTGAGCTCCTCGATCGCGGCGAGCCACTGGTTCTGGTGCATGGTGTCGCGGGCGAGGTTGAACTTGAGCATGTCCTTGACCCCGGGGTCGTCGGTCATGTGGTACAGCCGCGCGGTTTGCAGCCGTCCCTGCGCCTCGGCGGTGAGGTTGGCGCGGAAGTCCGCGAGCAGGTTGCCGCTGGCGATGATGTACCGCCCGTTCCACGGATAACCGTTCGAGTCCGACGGCAACGCTCCGCCGCCACCGACGATGGCCTGCTGGAAGTCCATCCCTCCCACCACCGCGGCCAGGGCCGGGTCCTGGACGGCCTTGGCCGTCTGATCGGAGGGGGCGCCTTCGAGCAGCCGCGCGACCATCGTGGACAACATCTCGACGTGCCCGATCTCCTCGGTCGCGATATCCATGATCATGTCCTTGTACTTGCCCTCGATGCGGCAGTTCCACCCCTGGAACAGGTACTGCATGGTCACGGTCATCTCGCCCCAGGCTCCCCCGATGAGCTCCTGGAGCTTGTGCGCGTAGACCGCGTCGGGCTGCTCCGGCTTGGCCTCGTACTGCAACCGCTTGGTGTGGTAGAACACGATGTTTCCTTCCGGTCGAAAAGGGATTTCGTGTACTCCGAATTCCCACATCGCCTCGTCGTTACACAGCGGTTTTAGTGGCGCGCCCTCCGTGCACGCCTCCGCTGCCGGCCGGGTGCTCGGTACCGCCGCCTCGCGCGCTCACCGCGCGGTGTCGCCCACCGGCCGTCCGACGAGGACGACGTCCTGGATCACACCGTCCAGGTCGGCCACGCCCGGCAGACGCCCCCACTCCCGGAATCCGTGAGCGAGGAAGAGCCCGATGCTGGTCTCGTTGCCGGCGAGGATGGTGGTGGCCAGGGTCCGCACCCCCAGCTTCGGGGCGTGCGCGATCGCCTCGCCCAGCAGGTGGGCGCCCTGGCCCCGGCCCCGGTGGTCGGGGTGGAGGTACACGGCGAGGTCGGCGGTCACGTCGTACCCGCGCCGGCCGTTGAGGAAGGGTTCGAAGGACAGGTACCCGGTCACCGTTCGAGGGGAGCCCGTCTCGTGGCCGACCCAGATGGGGCGGTGATCGGGACGCGAGGTGTCGAACCACTCCTGCCGGGAGGCGACGCTGACCGGTTCCAGGTCGCAGGTGCTGGTCCTGTTCGGGATCGCGGAGTTGTAGATGTCGACGATCGCGGGCAGGTCCTCGGCGGTGGCGAGGCGATGACCGTAGGGCAAGGGGCGCTCCTGTGTTCTCAGGCCGTGCGGAGGGTGTAGAGCGCGATGCCGGCCGCCACGCTCACGTTCAGCGAGTGCTTGTCGCCGTAGACGGGGATCTGCAGTAGCAGGTCGCAGCTCTCCCGGAGGGTGGGGTCGATCCCGACGACCTCGTCGCCGAGCAGCAGCGCCACCTTCCGCGTCGGCGGGTAGTCGGAGAGGGCGACCGCGTGCGGATCGATCTCCAGGCCGGCCACCACGTACCCCTGCTCGCGCAGCGAGTCCAGCAGCGCTTCCACGTCCGGGTGGCGCTCGAAGGGCATCGTGCGCTCCGCCCCCGCGGCGGCCTTGGCCAACGCCCGGGTCTGTCGAGCCTGCAACTTCTCGCTGCGCTCGTCACCGGGGTGGGCGGGGTAGGGCGTGAATCCGGTGACGTACACCGTGTCCACGGCGAAGACCTCGCCGGTGCGCAGCAGCGAGCCGACGTTGTGCACCGACCGCAGGTTGTGCGCGATCACCACGATGCTGCGTTGCTGGTTGGTGTTCACAGCGGTGGAAGCTTACCCGCCGTGGCTCCGTCCTCCTGACTGCCTGCTGCTGAATCCCGAACGTGTTCGAACAGTCACACAGAGAGAGGAGAATTCGGCCGAACGGGGCGGTAACGTTGTAGTTGGCATTACTCTCACGGTGCCCTGAAGGAACGGCGGAGGCAGTCGACATGGAGCATGGGCCGAGGGCCTTCGAGAACCACGGGGTCGAGGTTGCGCAGGCCGGCGCGGCGAAGGCCCTCGCCGCCGAGGACATGCGCGAGTACGCGATCTTCGCGCTCGACGCGGACGGCAACGTGTCCAGCTGGAACGCCGGGGCCGAACGGGTGAAGGGCTACCGGAGCGACGAGATCATCGGTAAGCACTTCTCCTGCTTCTACCCCGCAGGCGCGGTTGCTGTCGGGTATCCGGACTGGGAACTGGAGCAAGCCGCCGCGAACGGGTTCTTCATCGACCGGGGTTGGCGTGTGCGCAGGGACGGGGAGCGCTTCTGGGCCCACGTGGTGATCACGGCCCAGCGGACTCCCGCCGGGGAGCTGGACGGCTTCATCAAGGTGACCCGGGACGAGAGCGAGGCGAACGTACGTCAGCAGCGGTCGCGGCGCCAGTTCGCCGACTTGTTCGAGCTCGCCTCCTCGGGGATCGCGCTGCTGGACGACGGGGGCAATTTCCTCGACGCCAACGGCGCGCTGGGCGACCTGCTCGGGTACCGGCTGTCCGAGCTGTGGGCCAAGACCGATCGCGACCTCCTGCACCCCCGCGACGGGGGCGACGGACTCCTTCCCAGCACGTCCGGCCCCGCGTCCGGAGGTGTCGACGAGCCGATTCCGCACCGCATGTTGGTGCGCTCCGACGGTGAGCTGGTGCTGTGCCAGGTCTCCAGCAGGGCTTCCGTGCGCGATGACGGGAGCCGTTCCTGGCTGGCGGTCTTCCACGACGTCACCGAGCAGGTTCGCCAGGCCGAGGTGCTGCGCCACGAGGCCACCCACGACGACATGACGGGGCTGCTCAACCGCAGGGGTTTCGAGGAGCTGCTGTCCTCGCTGCTCGGCGCGGACAGCGCCGACCTCGCCGTGCTGTTCTGCGACCTGGACAACTTCAAGCGCGTCAACGACTCGCTCGGCCACGAGGCGGGGGACGAGCTGCTCGTGGCCGTGGCCGAGCGGCTCACCACCGAGCTCCCGCCGAAGTGCACACCCGCCCGCTTCTACGGGGACGAATTCGTGATCGTCTGCTCCCACCCGGGCTCCCCCGACGAACTCGAAACCCTCACGCGGGCAGTCGACGATCTCTTCCGCATCGCTGTGCCCCTGCGCGGGCGGATGGTGCACCTTTCGGCCTCCGTCGGTGCGACGACGGCAGTGGACTCCGGCGCGAGCGTCGGAGATCTGTTGCAGTCCTCCGAGGCGGCGATGCTGGGGAAACGGCGAATCGAGCAGGGGCAACGCGTCGATTCCATCCGTTCGGACGGTGACCAGCTGGCGCTCGAGGAGGACCTGCGAGCGGCGATCGAACGTGATCGCCTGGATCTGCACTACCAGCCCATCGTCGCCAACGACGGTTCGGTCATCATCGCGGAGGCGCTGCTGCGGTGGACCCACCCCGAACTCGGGTTGCTGACGCCGGACGTCGTGCTCGACGTGGCCGCGCAAGGCGGGCTGCTGGCGGACCTGGACCGGTGTGTTCTCCGGAGGGCGCTGCGCGAGTCGGCCGATTGGCAGGTTCCCGGGGAAAACCCGCTGTGCATCGCGGTCAACCTGGGCGGTCTTCGACCCGACCAGCCCGGTTTCGTCGCGGAAGTCCGCTCGATGATCGACGACGAGGGAGTCGATCCCAATCGGGTGGTCCTGGAAATGCTCGAAACGGTGTTCTCCGAGTTGGGATCCCAACCGCGTCGAGCGATGACCGAGCTGGTCGACCTCGGAGTGCGGTTCGCCATCGACGACTTCGGTACCGGCTACTCCTCGCTCGCCCGGCTCAAGGAGCTTCCCGCTCAGATCGTCAAGCTCGACAGGAAGTTCGTCGCGGGAGTGGGCACGGAGGTCACGGATCTGGGTATCAACCGAGCAGTGACGGAGCTGGTCCGCACGATGGGGAGCTTCTGCGTCGCGGAAGGGGTCGAGGAAGCCACCCAGCACCACCTGCTCCGCGCGATCGGCGTCGACGCCTACCAGGGCTACCTGTTCTCCGCTCCGCTGCCTCCGTCCGATTTCCGCGACTTCATCGCCGCCGCACCAGTACGGAGGCCACGGTCGTAGGCGGGTGGAGCGGGCGCCTCAAGTGACGGTGTTCAGCGACCGGATGCGGGACCGGTCCGGCACCCCACGCTGCTGACCCACAGCCATCGCGGTGCCGGACTCGGCAGCTGCCCACCGCAAGGCCGTCGACGGGGGAGCGCCCGACGAGCGTTCGAAATTCGAACACCGCACCGTGCGTGTCACCGCTGCACTGACCGAATCCCGAGGGGTCCCTTCACCCCCGCCTCCTCGAACTGGATGTGCCGCGTCGGGTGAGGTCCTCGTGCGAATGGTCGGATCCGGCGTGTGCCACACCGACCTGATCGTCCGCGACCAGTGGTACCCGGTGCCGCTGCCGGCCGTGCTCGGTCACGAGGGTTCGGGGGTCGCGGAATCCGTCGGTGACGGCGTCACCTGTGTCGCTCCCGGCGATCAAGTCGTGCTCACCTTCAACTCGTGCGGCGGCTGCCGCACGTGCGTCCGGGGCCGCCCCACGTACTGCGACCATTTCTTCGAGTCCAACTTCGCGGGTTCGCGCGCCGATGGCAGTACGCCGCTGCACCGTGACGCGGGCGATGTGCACGGTGCCTTCTTCGGACAGTCGTCCTTCGCCACGCACGCGCTGGCCACCGAGCGCAACGCGGTGAAAGTGGATCCGAACGCGCCCCTGGAGCTGCTGGGGCCGCGGCGCTGGGTACCGAAGTCTCGATCGACATGTCCTCGCTGCTGTTCGGCCGCGGTGTGCGCGGCATCGTGGAGGGCGACAGCGTGCCTCGCGTGTTCATCCCCGAGCTCGTCGAGCTGTACCAGCAGGGCCGGTTCCCCATCGACAAGCTGATCAAGACCTACGCCTTCGAGGACATCAACCGGGCGGTGGAGGACTCCGAGCAGGGCGGCGCGCTCAAGCCCGTCCTGACTTTCTCCTGAGGACCGGAACCGTCGCGCCGGAGCACTGCGGTGCCCACGGAACTCCGGCCCTCATTTCGGGGCGACGCGCTCGGCGAGATCGTCGAGGACGAGGTTGGCCGCGATCGGTCCGAGCCCGAGGTACCAGAGGCCGTCGGAGACCTTCGACGCCTTGCCGTCGCGGACGGCGCTGAGCGACTTCCACTGCACCGAGCGGGTCACCTCCTCCTGGTGGGCCTTGCCCCCGCTGCCGTAGGCGGCGTGGAAAAGCAGGTCGCCGTCGGCCTGGGAGACCAGCTCGCGACTGATCTTGGTGTACGTCTTGTCCACGCGCTGGTTGGGCGGACGCGAGAACCCGACGTCGGAGAGGATGGTGCCGATGAAGGAGCCCTTGCCGTAGAGCCGGATGGTGCCGCCGGAGAGGAATCGCACCATGCTGACCTCGGTCTTGCCGGGGTCACCGATTCGGGCGCCGATCGAGTCGGCCTTGGCCTGGTAGCGGTCGAGTATTCGCTGGGCCTGCTGCTTCTTGCCGAGTGCCTCGCCGGCGAGGCGGAGGTTCTGCTTCCAGGTCTTGCCGACCGTTTCGGAGAGCACGGTCGGTGCGATCCTGCTCAGCGTCTCGTACCGCTCGGCGTTTCGGACCTTGCTGGACAGGATCAGGTCCGGCTTCAGCTTGGTGATCTTTTCCAGGTCGGGGGATTTGATCGTGCCGACCATCGGCACGTCGCGGACCTTGTCTGCGAGATAGGGCTGGAGCGGGGAGCTGGAGGAGGGCCGCACCAGGCCGACCGGCTTGACTCCCAGTGAGAGTACGGCGTCGAGCTCGCCGGTGCCGAGCACCACGACACGTTGGGGAGTACCGGTGATCGTGGTCTTACCCATGGCATGGGTGATGACGCGGCTTCCCGACTGCGAGTCCTGCTCCGGTGGGGAGGCCCCGCACGCGGAGACGAGGAGCAGGGTCAGCAGCGCGGCCACTGCGGTGAGGGCATGGCGGGCGCGGGTCATGGTGTTTCCTCTCGTGCCGAAAAAGCATGGGAAGGCTAACCTAATGAAGCTGGCTTGGCCAGGATCGCGAGATAGGTCACCCGGAAGGCGAAGCTTCGGGCGCACGCGCGCCGGGGGGACTTGATCGGCATCGACCGCGCAAGAACGGCCACTGTGGATAGTCCTTGACCGGTGTGCTCAGTGCGGAAGATGCCCGGTTCGTTCCCGTGTCGCGCTTTCGGCTCGTTTCGGCGAGGAAGTCCGGCTTCGATCGAAGGGCGTGCGTCCTTGGCGCGTTGGCGCGTCGACGGCGCCGGGCGTGCCACGGCGCCCCTTGTGGCGATCAGCGACTGTCGTTATGGTGCTGTTATCAAGGTGAGGCAAACCTAATTTATTCCCGTGATGATCCGCCCTCGAGCGGTGACCCTCCTCCGCGTTTCCGTCGAGCAGCCCCTGGACGAGTGTGTCTCCTCGCCCGCGGCCGAGGCCGAGCAGCGGGAACGTGGCAACCGGTACGAGAACGAGGTGAGATGCGTGACGGTCAGTGACCGGCTTGCGGGCGGCGTTGGAGGCCCGGAGCACCTGCGCCCGCTGCTCGCGACCGCGCTCGACGCGCTCGGAAAGGGCGCGGTGCAACGTGACGGTCCGCTGCCCGCCGGAGGCCCGGATGCGGTCACCCGCGCGGTGGCCGACGTCGGTGAGGCGTTGCCCTCCGGAGGAGTCGGAGAGCAGCAGGCGCTGTCCGAACTGGCCGAAGTCTTCACCGCGTCCGCCGTGGACCCCGCCGACCCGGCCTGCGCCGCCCACCTGCACGCTCCGCCGCTCGCGGTCGCGGTCGCGGCGGACCTGGTGGCGAGCACGCTCAACTCCTCATTGGACTCCTGGGACCAGGGCCCTTCGGGCACGGTCGTGGAGTCCTCCGTCCTGCGGGCACTGGCCGAGCTGGTCGGTTACCACCCGGACGCGGCGACCGGATCGATCACCTCGGGAGGAACCGAGTCGAACCTCACCGGCCTGCTCCTCGCCCGGGAACACGCGCTGGGTGACGCGGCGGGCGTGGCTCCCGCCGCGTCGGGGATGCGGGAGCGCGGGCCGATGCGGGTTTTCTGCTCCGCCGAGGCGCACTTCTCGGTGGCCCGGGCCGCCGGTGTCCTCGGGATCGGGGAGGACTCCGTGATCGGAGTGCCGGTGGACGACCGACACCGCATGGACCCGGCTGCGCTGGAGTCCAGCATCGTCGAGGCGCGGGAGGCGGGCGAGGTGCCGATCGCCGTCGTGGCCACGGCGGGCACGACCGACCTGGGCGTGATCGATCCGCTCGTCGGGATCGCCGACGTCGCGGAGCGCACCGGGGTGTGGTTGCACGTCGACGCCGCCTACGGCGGCGGGGCGCTGTTCTCCGAGCGGTTGACGCCGCTGCTGCGTGGCGTGCGGAGGGCCGACTCGGTGGCGCTCGACCTGCACAAGCTCGGGTGGCAACCGGTCGCCGCCGGGGTGCTGCTCACCCGGGACCGTGCCCTGTTCGAACCGCTGGAGCGCCGCGTCGCCTACCTCAACACCGAGGACGACGAGGTGGCCGGTTACCGCGGCTTGCTGGGGCGCTCGTTGCGCACCACCCGTCGCCCGGACGCGTTCAAGATCGCTGTCACGTTGCGGGCACTGGGGCGCGACGGACTCGGCGAACTGGTCGACCGCTGCCACGACCTCGCCCGGCACGCGGCGTCCCACGTGAGCGCGCATCCGCGGCTGGAGCTGTACCGGGATCCGGTACTCACCACCGTCGTGTTCCGCTACCTGCCCGAGCACGGCGATCCCGACGGCCGCAACGCGAAGCTGCGTCGACGACTGCTCGACAGCGGCCGAGCCGTCGTCGGCCGCACGGAGTTCGGCGACGCGGTCTGGCTCAAACTCACCGTGCTCAACCCGCGGGCCACCGAGGCGGACATCGAGGCGCTGCTCGCCGACGTCGACGCGGCCGGACAGAAGGAGAAGGCCACGCCATGACCGAAACCGCCGAACGCACGCCCGTGGACGTCACCAACGCGGACCGTGTGGCCGATATCGCCGCGGTCGAC
The DNA here is from genome assembly GCF_014137975.1 of Halosaccharopolyspora lacisalsi. Taxonomy (GTDB): domain Bacteria; phylum Actinomycetota; class Actinomycetes; order Mycobacteriales; family Pseudonocardiaceae; genus Halosaccharopolyspora; species Halosaccharopolyspora lacisalsi. The sequence continues at coordinate 289,598 of NZ_JACGWZ010000006.1, forward strand.
GGGCTGCTGCGGTGCTGGATGCGGGAAAACGACCTGTCCCCGCCCGATGACGGCGTGTTGGAGCTGGAACTTCCGGCGGCAGGTGTACGACTGCGCGCCGTCGTCATCCACCACTCGGCCGTCGGCCAGCACCGCTTCGGGACAGTGAGCCTGGACACCGGAGTCGCGATCTCCGCGGTCACCGTCGCCGCGCTGCTCGCGGTCGAGGCGGCCGCCGGGCGCGGTACGGATCCCGGCGCCGTCACCGATCTCGTCGGACGCGTCGCGGACTCCACCACCCGCATCGCCCACTACGTGCGGTCCCGCTCGGAGACGCCGGAGGACCCGGTCGGCGCGACACCGTTCCTGACCGCGGAGCAGGGGCTGATCCTGGGGCATCCCACGCATCCCGCCCCGAAGAGCCGACTCGGCCTGAGCGAGGCGGACTCGGAGCGGTTCTCCCCGGAACTGCGCGGGAGCTTTCCCCTGCACTGGTTCGCCGCCGACCGCTCGGTCGTCTCCGGCGACGGGCCCGATCTGGTGGCCGACTTCGCACCGGACGTGCCGGAGGGGATGGTGCCCGTCCCCGCGCACCCGTGGCAGGCCCGCGAGGTGCGGTCGCGGCCCGGCGTGCGCGGCCTGCTCGAGTCCGGACTGCTGCGCGACCTGGGCGAGTCGGGGGCGCACTGGTATCCGACCGCCTCGATCCGCACGGTGTACCACCCCGACGCACCGGTCATGCTGAAGTTCTCGCTGGGACTGCCGATCACCAACTCCAAGCGGGAGAACCTCCGCGCGGAGCTGCGCCGCGGGCTGGAGATCGACCGGATCCTCGAAGCCGGGCTGGCGGCGGCGCTGGCCGAGGCCCATCCCGGTTTCGGCATCGTGCGCGACCCGGCCTGGCTGGCCGTCGACGTCGAGGACGCGACCGAGAGCGGGCTGGAGCTCGTCGTGCGGGACAACCCGTTCGGTCCGCACGACCGGGCCGCCTGCGTGGCGGGTCTGCTGGCCGAGCGCCCGGACCGCGACAGTTCGGAGATCGCCGCGATCGTCACGAACCTGGCCGCGGCGACGGGAGAGGACTCCGGAGCGGTCGCCGAGCGATGGTGCGCACGCTACTTCGACTCCGTGATCGCACCCGTGCTCTGGCTGTACCGCACTTACGGGCTGGGCCTGGAAGCGCACCAGCAGAACACCGTGGTGCTGCTCGACGAGCAGGGGTGGCCCCGCGGCGGTTGGTACCGGGACAACCAGGGCTACTACATCTCGCAGCGCCGGGTCGGTGAGCTGGAGCGATTCCTGCCCGACATCGGCGTGGCCGGCGTCAACCGCTGGGACGACGCGATCATCGACGAGCGTCTCGGCTACTACATCGGCATCAACAACCTGCTCGGCCTCGTCGGAGCGCTCGGCTCGCACGGACTCGCCGACGAGCGACGACTGCTGGCCGTGCTGCACCGGCGGCTGCGCGACTTCCCGGACCTGTCGCTGGCGCGGACGCTGGCGCACGCTCCCACCCTGAGGTGCAAGGCGAATCTCCTGACCAGGATGGACGGCTTGGACGAGCTCGTCGGCCCGCTGGAATCCCAGTCCGTGTACTGCGACATCACCAACCCGATCGCGGAGGTGGGCACTCCCCCATGACCCACGTGCACGACCTCGTCGGTGTCGGCATCGGTCCGTTCAACCTGTCCGTGGCGGCGCTGGCCGAACAGGTGCCGGACCTGTCCGTGGCGTTCCTCGACGAGAACCCGCGGTTCTGCTGGCACCCGGGACTGCTCATCGAGGGCACCACCCTGCAGGTGCCCTTCCTCGCCGACCTGGTCACCCTGGTCGACCCGACGAACCCGTGGTCGTTCCTGTCCTACCTCAAGGAGCACGAGCGGCTCTTCCCGTTCTACTTCGCGGAGAACTTCCACATCTCGCGCCGCGAGTACAGCCACTACTGCGCGTGGGTGGCCGAGTCGTTGTCGTCCTGCTCGTTCGGCCGGCGCGTCGTGTCGGTGGACTGGGACCCGGCCGAGGAGGTGTTCCGCGTCGAGTCGGAGGACGTGCACACGGCCACCAGGCAGACGCTCGCCGCGCGCAACGTCGTCCTCGGCGTCGGCACCACGCCGGTCCTGCCCGAACCGCTGCGGGGGCTGCCCGGCAAGGAGGTCTTCCACAGCGCGTCCTACCTGGACCACGCCGACTCGTTGCGGGAGGCCGAGGACATCACGGTCATCGGCTCCGGCCAGTCCGGCGCCGAGGTGCTGCTGGATCTGCTGCGCTCGCAGGAGCGGGAGGGACGGCGACTGCGCTGGCTCACGCGGTCACGAGCGTTCGCGCCGATGGAGTACTCCAAGCTCGGGCTCGAACACTTCACGCCCGACTACACCGAGTACTTCCGCACCCTGCCGCAGGAGACCCGCGACCGCGTCCTGGCCGAGCAGTGGCAGCTGTACAAGGCCAGCAGCGCGGGAACGCTCGCCGAGATCCACGATCACCTGTACCAGCGCAGCCTCGGAGGACGGGATCCCGGAGCGATGCTGATGCCCAACGTCGCCGTCACCGAGGCACGCCGCACCACGGCGGGGATCGAGCTGTCGTGCCACCACGTCGAGCAGGACCGGACCTTCGACGTGACCACCGACCGGGTCGTGGCCGCCACCGGCTACAGCGCGGAGCGCCCCTCCTGCCTCGACCCGCTGGTCGACCTGGTCGAGTGGGACGCACGGGGCCGCTACCAGGTCGGCGAGGACTACCGGATCGCCCTCGGCGACGGAGTGCCCGGCGGCCTGTACGCGCAGAACGCCGAGATGCACTCCCACGGCGTGGGCGCCCCCGACCTCGGACTCGGAGCGCACCGCGCCGCCCGAATCCTCAACTCGGTGACCGGCCGGGACTCCTTTCCGCTGCCCGAGCGCAGCGCCTTCACGACGTTCGGCGTCGCTTCCTGAACGCCCCTTCCCGCTGGAGGACTCCGATGACCCTGTCCGCACCCACCGAACTCACCGACGAGAACTGGCGCAGCGCGTGCCGGGAACTGCTCGCCAAGTCACTCGGCGAGCTGTCCTACGAACAGCTGCTGGTACCGGTCGAGACCGGACCGCAGCGCTACCGCGTCGACTTCCCCGGGCCGGTGTCGTACACGTTCTCCGCGCGCCGAGGGCGGTGCGGGGACTTCCGCGTGAACCCCAGGACGATCACACGCACCGCGGACGGCGCCGACCATCCCGCCGAGGACCCGTTGCGGTTCTTCCTCGACGCCTCCGCGTCACTGGGGATGACCGGCGACACCACCGGTCACCTCACCCGGGAGCTGACCGCCACCCTGGCCGCGGACGCCAAGCTCCTCGGTGCGGGGCTGACCGCCGACGAGCTGGCGGACCTGCCCTACGCCGAACTCGAGGGGCACCAGACCGGCCACCCCTGGCTGATCCCGAACAAGGGTCGGATGGGATTCTCCGCCGAGGACACCGCCCATCACGCGCCGGAGTCGCGGCACACGCACCGGCTGCCGTGGATGGCGGTGCACCGGTCCCTCGCCGACTACCGCGCGGTGGAGGGACTCGCCCACGACAAGCTCCTGGCTTCCGAACTCGACGACGCCGAGCGCGGTGGCTTCGAGCGGATCCTCATCGACCAGGGACTCGATCCGCACGACTACCTCTGGATGCCGGTGCACCCGTGGCAGTGGGACGAGACCGTGCTGCCGCTGTTCGCCGCCGACGTCGCGGCCCGCCGCATCGTGCCGCTCGGCGACGGCCCCGACAGGTACCTCGCCCAGCAGTCCATCCGCACGTTCGCCAACATCGACGCCCCGCGGCGGAACCACGTGAAACTGCCGCTGTCGATCCTGAACACGCTGGTGTGGCGCGGGTTGCCCACCGAGCGCACGGTCGCCGCCCCCGCAGTGACCGAGTGGATCCTCGGCATCGCCGAGTCGGACCCGTTCCTGCGCGACGAGGCCCGCGCGGTCCTGCTCGGCGAGATCGCGTCGGTGACGGTGCGCCATCCGGTGCTCGAGGAGATCGAGAACGTGCCCTACCAGTACAAGGAGCTGCTGGGGGCGATCTGGCGCGAGCCGCTCGGCGGCAAGCTGGACCCGGACGAGCGGGCCAGGACGCTGGCCTCGCTGCTGCACGTCGATCGCGACGGCCGGGCGTTCGTCGACGAGCTCGTCCAGCGTTCGGGCCTCGGGGCGCAGGAGTGGTTGCGCCGGCTGTTCGGCGCGCTGCTGCCCGGGCTGCTGCACTTCCTGTACCAGTACGGCATCGTGTTCTCCCCGCACGGGGAGAACACCATCGTCGTCTTCGACCTCGACGACGCGCCCAGCCGGTTGGCGGTCAAGGACTTCGTGGACGACGTCAACATCAGCGCGACACCGCTGCCCGAACTCGACGACATGCCCCCGGACGTCGACGCCGCGCTGCTGCGCGAGCCGCCGGACTTCCTGCCCCAGTTCATCCAGACCGGGCTGTTCGTCGGCCACTTCCGCTACCTCGCGTCGCTGGCCGAGGAGCACCTGGGCGTGCCTGAGGACACCTTCTGGGGGATGGTCCGCGACGAGGTGCTGGCCCACCACGAGCGCTTCCCCGAACTCGCCGACCGCTTCGAGCTGTTCGACCTGTTCACGCCGGAGATCGACCGGTTGTGCCTGAACCGCAACCGCATCCTCCTCGACACCTACCGCGACCGCTCGGAACGTCCGCACGCCGCCGTGCACGGCAGCATCCCCAACCCGCTGCGTGCCCCCGGCAGCGATGCCGGGTCGTGAGCGGTGCCGGGGCCGGGTGCTTCGCGGGCCGAGCCCCCGCGAAGCACCTACCGTGTCTCCATGGAGCTGAAGGTGGGAGAGGGCGCGAGGAGTACGGCGCTGAGCCGCGTTCCTCGCGCGGGGCGGCTCGTGTCCAGGTCGGACCAGGACGTGAACTCCCCGGGGCTGCTGCACGCGGTCGAGGGGGAAACGGCGTTGTGCGGTGCCGAGCTGTCTGAGGTTCGCGACGAGCCGTGGGATCCGAACACGCCCCGCGCGTGCCCGAGCTGCATCGCGCGCACTCCCGCGGGACCCGAGTGATGCCGCGTGGTCGCTCGGCGGAGCGGATTATCGGTTGATCGTCAGTTCCCGGAGAGTCCTCGCTCACACGGATGTCACCTTCGTGCGATTCGGTCGGATACGTCCAGAATCAGACCGCAGGAGACACCGATGACGAACGACTCCTCCAAAGCCGGTTTCAACCGCAGACGGTTCCTCGCCGGCACCGGCGCGGTTGGCGCGGCGGGAGCCCTGCAGGCGCTCATGGGCAACACCGCCGCCGCGGCCGGTCCCGGCCGTGGCAACAACCGCGGCATCCAGGCCGCCGACAACGGTGGCTACGGTCCGCTGCAGCCGGCGTCACCGAACGGCGAGCTGCTGCTGCCGGCGGGGTTCTCCTACGTCGCCTTCGGCCAGACCGGTACCCCGATGTCCGACGGCAATCCCACACCGGCTCGGCACGACGGGATGGCCGCCTTCGCCGGGGAGGACGGCACGATCCGGCTCGTCCGCAATCACGAGCAGAGCCAGGGGACGGCGTTCGCCTCGCCGAGTTACGACCCCGCAGCCGCCGGAGGTACCACCACTCTCGTGTTCGACCCGGAGGAGATGCGCCTGCTCGAGACGTCCCCGTCCCTGTCCGGCACGATCCGCAACTGCGCCGGTGGGCCGACTCCGCACGGCTCCTGGCTGTCCTGCGAGGAAACCTTCACCGGGCTCGACGTCGAGACCCCGCACGGCTACGTCTTCGAAGTACCCGTCGACGCCGACGGGCCGGTAGAGCCGGTGCCCTACAAGGCGATGGGACGCTTCACCCACGAAGCAGTCGCCGTGGACCCGGCGACCGGCATCGTCTACGAGACCGAGGACCGCGGCAGCGCGGGCTTCTACCGGTTCGTTCCCGACGACCCGGCCGACCTGGGTGCGGGCGGGCGGCTGCAGATGCTGGCCATCGTCGACCAGCCCCGCTACGACACCCGTCTCGGGCAGCGGCCCGGCCGGCCGTTGCCGGTCGAGTGGGTCGACATCGCCGACCCGGACCCGGACAGCGGTGACTCGCTGGCCGTGTTCTACCAGGGACGCGAGCAGGGCGGCGCGGTGTTCGCCCGGCTGGAGGGAGCCTGGTACGGCGACGGATCGATCTTCGTCAACTCCACCAGCGGCGGCGACGCGGGCCTGGGGCAGGTGTGGCAGTACCGGCCCAACGGCGACTCCGGGGGCCAGCTCGTCCTGGTCTACGAGTCCACCGACCCGGAGCTGCTGCAGAGCCCCGACAACATCTGCGTGTCGCCCAACAGCGGCGGGCTGGTGCTGTGCGAGGACGGCGACGGATCCGACATGCTGCGCGGCGTCACCACCAAGGGCGAGATCTTCGACCTCGCCGCCCTGAACGGTTCCAACACCAGCGAGCTCGCCGGTGCCACGTTCAGCCCGGACGGGCGCGTGCTGTTCTTCAACGTGCAGACCCCCGGTGTGACCTACGCCGTCACCGGTCCCTGGAACAACGGCGCCCTCTGACGAGCGGCCGTGCCGTCGGCCGGCGCTGCCCGGGACAGCGCCGGCCGACGGTGACCTCGGGTCGTGGTCCGGGCTCACCCCGAAGGGGGTACTTCTTTCGGCCTCGATGCGCCCCGGCGGTACTTACCACTGGGACTATCGGTGCTGTTCGGATACCGTAAGTGCGATGGCAGCGCAGGATGTCCGGATGCCCGGTGGTGTGCCGTGGCAGACGGTCCTGGAACAGGCCGCGGGTCCGGTGGCGGTGCTGGACCTGCAGGCCCGCATCATCTACGCCAATCCGGCGCTGTGCGAGCTGCTGGGCTACAGCCGGGAGTACCTGCTGCGGCAACCTCCCCGGGACATCACCCACCCCGATGATCCGGCCATCGATTCCGACACCATCGCGGCCATGATCGCCGGGCGGGAGGCGCGCTTCGAGATGGAGAAGCGCTACCTGCGCTCCGACGGCAGCATGGTCTGGGCCATGGTCAGCAGCACGCTGGTCCGCGACGCCGACGGGGAGCCGTGCTTCTTCCTGTCGCAGATCCAGGACATCAGCGCTCGGCGGGAGGCCGAACTGCTGTGGCGCCGGAGCCTGGAGCACGCCCCGATCGGGATCGGGCTGCTGGATCTGCGCGGATACTGGACCGAGGTCAACGACGCGCTGTGCCGACTGGTCGGCTACCGGCGTGCCGAGCTGCTGGGCAAGCACTTCACCGAGCTGACCTACCCCGAGGACCAGCAGACGGGCATGGAGGCCCTGGCCGACCTGGTAGCCGGTCGTCGCGAGACGGTCAGCCTGGAAAAACGCTACCGGCACCGCCGAGGGCACCCGTTCTGGATGCTGATCCGTTCCAGCGTCGTACCCGGTCCCGACGAGCGACCTGCCTACCTCGTCAACCAGTTCGAAACCGTCGGCGACGGGCGAGTGCAGAACAGCCACCTGGCGCACATGGCCCTGCACGACACGCTGACCGGGCTGGCCAACCGCACCCTGCTGCTGGATCGCCTCGAGCAGGAACGCGCCCAGCTCGCCGCGGACGGAGGGATCCTGGCCGTGGTGCTGGCCGACATCGACAACCTCAAACCCGTCAACGACCACCACGGGCACTTCGTCGGCGACCGGCTGCTGATCACCGCCGCCGACGAACTGCTGCAAGCCGTCAACCCCGGCGACACCGTCGCCCGCCTAGGCGGCGACGAATTCGTCGTCCTGTCCCTCGTGCCCGACCTCCCGGCTGCCGAGGCCTTCCGCGACCGCATCACCGGTCGCCTGGACGCCGACATCACGGTCTCCGGCCACCCGCTCCGAATGAGTGCCAGCGTGGGCTTGGCCACCACCGCCGACTCGGCCACCTCCCCCGAGGAACTTTTGCACGACGCCGACCGGGACATGTACCGGTACAAGTCCAGCGCTCGATAGCTCGTCGGAGCTCCCTCCGCTCGGAGGTCTGAAGCCTTCGTGAACGCCGTCGCGCGAACGGATGACCGTCAGTGGGCGGGGGTGACAAATGATCACCGATCCCCTTGTTCTCAGTGCTCGGCGAGTTCACCGTGTTCAGGGAGACTGATCGACGCGATACCCGGTCCGGCGGGTACGCGACGGGGGAGAGGTGAAGTGACATGCCGCTGAGTTCGTACGGGGTCGTGACGGCGCGAGTCGTGGACGCTCGCCGCGAGGGCAGTTCCGATGACACGCCGCACTACCAGATTCACCTCACCGACGACGGGGGAACGAACTACCGCGCCGCGGTCAACGTCAAGTCCGCGCAGAAACCGTGGGAGTTGCTGTACTTCGCCGCGGAGGACTTTCAGCACCCGCTGACCGCGCAGCTGCCCGAAGCGGGGTCGGGGTGGAACGACCTGCCGCCGGAGCCGGGTGGGGCGAGCTTGGACTACATCCGCGCCAACCTGGTGCAGCGGTCGCAGATGCGGCCCGTGCCGGCCAACGCCGATGGCCCCGACAACGACCTGGCCGACTTCCTGGACCACTACGTGCGCCGCGCGCAGGAGGACTCCTCGGCGTACGCCTACGTGTTCGGTGAGCCGTGGGGGCCGGAGGAACAGCCGGACAAGGTCTTCGGCTTCCAGCCGGGCAACGGTGTGCACAGCGTGCACATGAACCAGGGCAACAGCGAGGAGTACAGCGAGGACGACGGCGTGTGGCAGGACGGCGGACTGCTGTTGCACTTCGCCGCCGAAAACCGCTGGGTGGCCATCTTCCTCGCGTTCCAGAGCCAGTCTTGGCACACCGACGACCGCACCGGGCACGCGACCGGAGGCAAAGCGCCGGAACCGGAACCGGGTCCCGCGCCGGAGCCGGAGCCGGGGCCCGCGCCGGAGCCGGATGCGGCTGGGGTGCAGGTGGTCGCCGCGATGGTCAATCCGACCGGCGGTGGCCAGGAGAACGAGACCGTCACGCTGATCAACGCCTCCGGTGCCACCATCGCTCTCGACGGTTGGAAGCTCGCCGATGCCCGGAAGAACACGATGAGCTTTCCCGCTCCGGAAATCGACGCCGGGCAGACCCTTCAGGTACCCGTCACCGACGGTTTCCGGCTGGGCAATCAGGGCGGAGCGATCACCGTGCTCGACGCCGAAGGACTCAAGGTCCACGGCGTGAGCTACACCGCCGCGCAGGCCGGTGACGAGGGGCGGACGATCGTCTTCTGATTTCCCGTTTCTCCATCCGGGCCGAGCCCGCAGTCTCGGCGGCTCAAGCTCTGGCGGTCATGGAACCGGACGAGTGAGCAACTGTGGGAATAAAGTGGGGACCGATCTTTCCCGAGATCGGTCCCCACTGCTGTGCGCTGAGAACGTGCGCCCTCGGTAGGCCTCGAACCTGCGACACCGATTATGCGAACGGTCGCCAGGCCGCACGCGCGAGCGCCAAGCCGAAGCCGCCCGGTCCGGTGACCTGTTACGGACGGCGTCCCGCCACGCGCCGCGGCACGGCGTCGCATTCTGACCCGTACAGCTCAATTCGGCAGTGGAGCATAGCCACAGGCGAGTTCAGGCGGGCGGTCCAGCGAGCTGATCCCAACGAATTAGTTCAGCTCGCTATATCCCGGATCATACGAATGATCGTATATTAATCACGCTCCGTGCGAAGCGTGCGCCGGTGCCTCACTCGAATGCACCCTTTCCATGAAAACGGTGCTCCGTGCAAGAGTGATCATCGAGTTTCACTGCATGGGGTGATCTTTCGGGGGTGAGACTTCCCGTGCCGCCCTCTGAAGTGATCTACTTTGTTTCGGCACAGCCAATGAGTGAGGAGTTTCTGCCATGTTTCGCAATGCCACCAGGGTTACCTCTGTGGTGGGGGTAGCAGTTCTGTCACTGCTGAGTCTCGGTGGGGCCGCCACCGCTCAGCAGTCCTCGCAAGGACAGGGAAAAGCGAGGGGGGCTGTGATCGAGAACGTCAGCTCGGGGCACCGGCTGGTTCCGCACGATTACGGTAACAACAACAGCAACGAGATCCAGGTCTGGGCGGTTCCACAACAAACGAGCGGGCGGCACTGGAACATCCTTCCTCAAGGTGGAAATCGCTACATGATTCAGAACCAGGACACCAAGAAGTGCATGGCTGTCAGCGATGTCGGGGCGCATTTCAACCGCGTTGTGCAGCGCACTTGCAATCATCGAGCCGATGACCAGGTGTGGTGGATCGAATCTGAGGACGGGAGTCGTGGCAGTATGATCATCAATACGTCCACCCGCGAGGCGATCGTTCCTTTCAATTCCCAGCCCGGCACCCTTTCTTGGGCGGTACTGGAGGATCCGACAGGGGTCGACACGCAGCTGTGGCGCTTCTCCGGGCTGTGAGGAAAGCCCTGAACGCGCAGTGATCAGAAGTGATATCCGGGTGCCTCGCCGTCGGTTACGGCGAGGCACCCGTATGTCCGGGGTCTGCTCACGGCTACGTTGGGGCGATGTCGGATCCCGTTTCGGATCTCGGATGCGAGAACGAAGGAAACCCCGTTTGGGTGCTTTCGGAGTCCGGCGTTGTCGCGATATTCACCATGACGCGTCTTTCGGTGAGATAAGACCAATAAGGTGTTCCATTTTCCCGTGTTTTCGAGGTGCGGATTTCCCGCGTTCCGGCGCTCCGTGGTTGCTGATGTCTCCGCAGTGGCCGTCGCAGGCGCTGTTCGGTAGCGGAACGCAGTCGGAGTACGTCGATCCGGATCCGGTTGCCTGGGTGGCAGAGAAAGTCCGGGGCCAGTACTGGAACGGCCCTGCCGAGGCGGTCGTCGCCCTCGGCGCTCTCGTGGCTGAACCTTCACTTCGTCCGGTTCAAAGCGAGCTTGCCCTCCCACTGTAACGACCGCAGGGTCTACCCGGCCGTCCCGGCACCAGCAGGAGATGGTTGTTCGGCTCGCCCAGAGCGCGCGCCACGCGATCGAGCTGAACAGCTGAAACCTGCTTGCCCGGGCAGTCGGTTGGTAGCGCTGCGTTCTGCGCCCGAGACGCCCAGGGAAGGGGTGTCCGACATCCGTGGGGGTCGATCTTCCCGAGATCGGCCCACGATGCTGTGCGCTGGGAATATGTGCCCTCGGCAGGATTCGAACCTGCGACACCCGATTTAGGAGTCTTGACACCGTAGTAAGTGCTGTTACTCGCATCTTTGGTTGTTTTATGTGTTGCTGTCGTTCCAGCAGCCACGCTTGCTGCACCAAGGTCATGTCACGCGGCATGTCATGGATCGGCGACATCCCGAAGTTACGTTGGTTCCTCGTTTGGGACGGGAGGTTCCATCGACCGGGGAGCTGGGCTGCTCATGAGGATTCGGTTCGACGGATGAGGCCGAAGTTGGGGGTGTCGAGGCGGGTGGCGCGGAACCTTTCAGCGACGGCGTGCAGGATCCCGGCCATGGCTGCGGCTGCAGGGGTGGGAGGGCGACTGGCGGGGTGTGCGAGCAGGATGCGGCGGGTCGGGGCGGGCACGTCGGTGGCGAATTCGAGGAGGCGGACGTCGTGGCGTCGGTTGGTCATGGCCAGGCGCGGGGCTACTGCGATTCCGAGACCGGCGGCGACCATGGCTTGGGCCTCTTGGTAGTCGTGGGACTCGTAGGAGATGGTGGGCTCGAATCCTGCGAGGTGGCAGCTGCGGCGTAGCACCTCGGCGACGGGATGGTTGTCGGCTCGGATGATCCATTGCTGGGCGGCAAGGTCGGTGAGGCCCACGGTGCCTTGCTCGAGCAGCTCGGAGTTGGCCGGTACGACCAGAACCGTTGGGTCGTCGAGGAGGTGCTCGGTGTGCACTGCGGGGTCGTCGATGCGGTTCCAGTCGTAGTCCCAGAGTGTGGCGAGCTCGATCTCGCCGCCGTGCAGTAGGTCGAGAAGCTGGTTGAGCAGGGCCGAACGCACCGTGGTCTCGGTACCGGGGTGTTTGCGCGCGAATCGGGTCAGGGCCAGGGGGAGTAGTGATGCGCTGACGGTGGGGAACGAGCCAAGTCGTAGCGTGCCGCGGTCAAGCCGCGCCAGGGAGTCGAGGTCGGCTTCTGCTCCGCCGAGCTCGCGACGGATGGCTCGCCCCCGGTCGACCAGTGCGCGACCGGCGTCGGTCAATGTCACGCCACGGCGGTGTCGGTGCAGGAGTGGCTGGCCGGCCTCGGTCTCGAGGCGGGTCATCTGCTGCGACGCCGCGGAGGAGGTGATCATCGTGGTCTCTGCGGCGGCGCTGATGGATCCTCGGTCGGCGACCTCGACCAGCAGCAGGATGCGTCGAACATCGAGCACGCTTCCCTCCGAATCTCATCGTGACGTAAGTGCAGCTTACATGGGGCTTAGAAGTCGGACGTTGTGCTGAAAGCTGTGCCTCGTCATCGTGACTGGGACATGACAGGAAGTCCAACTCTCGATGATCGAGGAAGGAAGAATGTGTTCGTTCCGGCAACGTTAGTGCGCGGCGGAACCAGTAAGTGCTGGCTGTTCGATTCCCGCGATGTTCCGGCAACCCGAGAGAAGTTGGCCGACATGCTGGTCGCTGTCTACGACGCCGAGGATCCGTCGCAGGTCGATGGTGTTGGCGGTGCCACGCCGACGACGTCGAAGGCCGCGGTGGCTGGGCCCAGTGATGTCGCGGGCGTTGACGTGGATTATCTGTTCGCTCAGGTCGGCATTGGTGTACGTCGTGTCGAGTGGGCGAGTAACTGCGGGAACTGCGCGACTGCGATCGCACTGTGGGCGGTGGCTCGGGGCGTGGTGCGTCCAGACGGGGACCGCACACCGGTGGTACTGCGCAACATCAATACAGGCACCGTACTCGAGGCCGATGTGGATACTACCGGCGACGAGATCCATTGGTTCGGCGACCACACCGTGCCGGGAACCCGTTCCGGAGGTGTTGGTGTCGGACTGACCTTCATCGACCCCATCGGCGCCACAACCGGAAAGGTCACGCCGACCGGCCATAACATCGACATGCTCGACCTCGAGGGCACGGCGGTACCGGCCACCTTGGTCGATGCTGGCGCTCCGGTCGCCCTTGCCGACGGACGCGCCCTGGGTGCTACCGGGACCGAGACGCTGGCTGACGTCGAAGCGCTGGTGGAACCACTACGTCGGATACGCCGTCAGGCGGCCTCGCACATGGGACTCGGGGACTCAGGTGTGCCACCAGCAGACTCGGTTCCGAAGGTCGGGATCGTCGGCCCACCCACCGACTACACCACCGAACTCGCAGAGCCCGTCGCAGCAAGCGACTACGACGTCGCGGTGCGGATGCTGTCGATGACGGCTCCTCACCCGGCTATCGGGCTGACCTCGGCGGTGGCCGTTGCGGTGGCTCATCTACTCGAGGGCAGCCTGATCCACACCGCATCGACCACCGCGGGTACGCCAGTCCTGCGCATCGGAACGCCGTCAGGGGTAGTAACCGTGCGCTGCGAAGACGTCAATCCGGCAGGACCGCGACGGGTCACCGTCGCGCGAGCGGCTCGTGTCCTCGCCGATGCACAAATTCTGGTACCGAATCTGCTGGCCAAGCCAGCATAGTTACCTCCGGAGAGGACTCCGGCGGAGGAAAACAATGTCACCCGAAATCATCTCCATTATCGCCCTGGGCGTCATGTTCGTCGTCGCCACCGTGTTGCCGATCAACATCGGTATTCTGGCCTTCATCGGGGCATTCGTCGTCGGTACCGTCGTTCTTGGCCTCGACGGGGAATCCCTCTTCGAGGGTTTCCCCGCCTCGCTGTTTGTGACGATCGTCGGGGTCACCTACCTATTCTCGGTGGCGAAACTCAACGGCACCATCGACTTGCTCGTGCAAAGCGGGGTTCGACTGGTACGCGGGCGCACCTCGCTCGTGCCATGGGTGCTGTTCGTGGTGGCCGCCGTGCTGACCGCGTTCGGCACGTTCACTCCGGCCGCAGTAGCACTGCTCGTTCCGGTCGGCATGAACTTTGCGGCCCGCCATGGGATGAGTCCACTGATGATCGGCATGATGGTCATCAGCGGTGCGCACGCCGGGGCTTTCTCGCCCATCGCGGTGTCCGGCGTGCTGGTCATGGGCATGGTCGCCCAGACCTCGCTGACAGTCTCGTCGTCGGTGCTGTTCTTCGCAAGCTTCGCGTTCAATCTCGTGCTCTCACTGGTGACTTACGGCCTGCTGCACTGGCGTCGCCCCAAGCTCGTAGCCCACGCAGCGGGACCTAAAACGGTCGTGGATGAGTCGAGTACCACCGAATCATCCAGCGACAAACGTGCACCGACCACCTGGCAGCAGCGAGCAACGCTACTGGCACTGCTCGGACTCGTACTCGGCGCTCTCGTGCTGCATCTACCGATCGGGTTCCTCGCGCTCGCCGCTGGAGCGCTGCTTGGCCTGTTCAACATGCGCGATCAGTCGAAGGCGATCGATGGCATCAGTTGGTCGACGATCCTGCTCGTAGCGGGAATGGTTACCTACGTCGGCATCCTCGAGCAGGCAGGCACCATCGAGATGGTCTCCCAGGGGGCCGTCAGCCTCGGCGCGCCTTTGCTGGTGACCCTTATGTTGTGCTTCACCGTCGGCATCACCTCAGCTTTTGCTTCCTCCACCGCCATCATTACCGCCGTCATTCCCATGGCGGTACCGCTGTTGCTGTCCAGCTCGCTTCCTGCAGCCGGCGTCATCGCTGCAATGTCGATCTCCACCACAATCGTCGATGTCTCCCCGTTCTCCACCAACGGCGCGCTCGTGCTCGCCAACGTTCACGGGGTCGACCGCACACGCTTCTACCGTCAACTTATCGCCTACACCGGCGGCATCATCGCAGTCGGACCACTCGCCGCATGGGCCGCGCTTGTCCTGCTCGGCATTGGAGTCTGACTGATGTTTTCTGATCATGCGGTGGGGTTATGGCAGGGAAACCGACGGCGGTGCATACCCGTGAGCAGGAGCAGCAGCGGTTGGCTGCGGCGGATCTGTTCGAACAAGGTGAATGGTAGCTGTTCGAAATCGCCCGGGCGTTGCGCTTGCGCCAGAGGTACCAGAAGAAGACTCCATCGAGTGCCAAGAGGGCGACGAAGGAGGGAAATGCGATGTGGTCCGGGGCTCCCATGATGCTCGCTATGGCAGCAGCCACCTGGATCAGCGCGAACGAGCCGAACAGCTGGAACCTGTCCCGGGCAGTCGTTGGTAGCGCTGTCGTAGCTCGTCACGAGGCTGCGATCAGCATTACAGCCGGTGCGAGTGAGCACAATGCTGTGCTCCGCGTCTGGGATGCCCGCAAGGGCATGCTCGATCTCTGCGGGCACCTGTTCCCGGACCGGCTCAACGACATCGCGGATCGGATGGACTCGGCGGTGCGTGCCCCAAGAGTGATCTTGGGTAGTGGCTGTAAGCCTGTGCGCTGCGTGCCCTCGGCAGGATTCGAACCTGCGACACCCGCTTTAGGAGAGCGGTGCTCTATCCCCTGAGCTACGAGGGCGTGACCGGACCGTGCCGACCTTCTCCCGAAGCGTACCGGCCCGGCTGCGTCAAGCGACACCCGGGCCTGGGCAGCGTGGTGGATCACAAGAGCGCCCTTCTCGCGGATGCTCAGGAGATCGTCACCGAACGAGGCGGGAAGGTCGGCTGGGGTACGTGTCATCCGGTCCGCGACGGTGTCGGACTCGGAACCGGCCGCGATGGTGAAGTGCATTTCGAGCCGGAAGTCATCGACTAGTACCTCCACGACACCGAGCAGCCGGGACGTGCGGCTGAGGCTCGGGCATGGTCTCCGATCCTATCGGCGGTGCCCGAGGGGTCAGGATTCCCTCGGCGCGGGAGGGACGGTGAGGTCGCCTTCGTTGGTCTCGACGCGGTTGCGTCCGGCTTCCTTGGCCCGGTACAGCGCGATGTCGGCCGCGGCGAAGAGGTGCTCGAACTCGGCCGGACCGGCTGCGACACCGATGCTGGCGGTCGGCAGTTTGTCCGTGATCCCCAGCGCGAGCCGCCAGTCGTGGTCGCGGATCGCGTTGCGGATCCGCTCCGCGACCATCGGACCCGCTTCCTTGGCCTCCTCGGAGGCGTCGACCAGCAGCACGACGAACTCGTCACCGGCCCAGCGGCAGACCAGGTCGTCGGCGCGGGACTCGCGGCGCAGCAGCTGGGCGATCTCCTGGAGGACGACGTCGCCCACGACGTGCCCGCTGCTGTCGTTGACGTCCTTGAACTGGTCCACGTCGATCAGGACCAGCCAGGGTATCCGCCCTCGCGCGGCGGTCCGGTCGAGGAGTCCGGGCGCGCGGCGCTCCAGGCCACGACGATTGGTCAGGCCGGTGAGCGGGTCCCGGACCGCGGCCTCCTGGGCGGCGGTGGCCAGCCGTTGGGCCTGGACCGCGACCCGACGCTGCTCCAGTGCCTGCCCGAGGCCCTCGTGCAGAGTCCGCACCGCGGCCTGGCTGGCCCGCACGGTGCGCCGCAGTGCGGCGGCCTCGCCGACCGGGTCCTCGAGTTCCTCGCAGATCGAGGCCAGGTCCCGGGAGAACCGCATCAGCAGCATCGTGTCCCGGACCCGTTCGGCGCCCTCCAGCGCGCGGCTGGCCCAGGTGCGGGCCTCGTCCAGCTTGCCCTCGTCCCAGCGGATTCCGGCCAGCACCCAGATGGCGATCGACGCGTTCAGCCAGTCCTCGTCCTCCCGGCTGAGCTGGAGTGCTTCGGTGGCGCGCTGCTCGGCTTCCTCGGCGTCACCGGTGCCGGCCAGCGCTCTGGCGCTGCTCGCCAGCACGCTGCGACGGATCAGGGAGGAGTCGGCGAGGGGGAGCGCCTCCTCGTACAGCGCACGCGCTTCCCGGAATCGCTTCACCCGCTCGTCGCACTCTTCCAGCCCCACGGCGCGGAACAGCAGCGCATTGGCCTCGCGGGACAGGCACTGAGCCAGGGTGGCGGGGTCTTCGGACGCTCGGGCGATGTGGACCGAGCGCGTTATGAGATCCATGGCCGAGGGCTGGTGCCCGACGGTTTCCAGCAGGGAACCCAGCATCCCGATCGTCTGCGCCGTCGTGGCGTTGGTCGGCCGGTCGACGTCGATCTCGGTCCAGCCCTCGGCGGCCAGTTCCAGCGCGGTCGAGACCCGGCCGAGTCGCCAGGCGTTCAAGGCGCGGTTGACCAGCACCGTGGCCCGGTCCCAGCCCTCCTCGACCGTGTTCGTCGCGGTGGCGGTCACCTCCTCGAACACCTCGTTCGCCTCTTCGAAGCGCGCGGACTCGAGCAGGATCCGCACCCTGCGGTCCTGCTCGGGGATCTGTCCCGCCATCACTGGACTGTCCTGTCGCACGCCCACCCCGAAGTTGATCACCTCCGCGTCACCGGCCCGTGACGCGGAGGTTACGTCGCCGTCGGGGTTCAGACTACCGGGAGGAGTCGTGACGGTACTTCTCGTCGTGAACGACGTCGTCGAGCTGTAAACGCTTGCGCCAGCCGTGGCGCTCCAGGTCGGGGGTCTCGGCCAGGGAGCGCACCGGGCCCAGGCACAGCCAGGCGACGGGGCGCACCTGGGAGGGGATGTCGAGCAGCCGCCGGAGGAAGTCCTCGCGGTAGAAACTGACCCAGCCCACGCCGAGCCCTTCCGCCGTGGCGGCCAGCCACAGGTTCTGGATGGCCAGGCAGACCGAGTACAGGCCGGCATCGGCGATGGCGTGGCGCCCGAGCACGTCGGGTGCCCCGCGTTGCGAGTCGTAGGTCACGGCCACCCCGACGGATGACTCCACGATCCCCTCGACCTTGATCTTGGAGAAGGTCCGCGCGCGCTCCCCGCTGAGCTCGGCGGCGAACACGCTGCGCTCGGCGAGCACGTGCTCGCGGAAAGCGCGGCGGGTGGATTCGTTGCGCACGACGACGAAATCCCAGGGTTGGGACAATCCGACGCTCGGGGCGCTGTGTGCGGCTTCGAGCACGCGCCGCAGCACTTCCGGGGCGATCTCCTCGCCGGTGAACTCCGAGCGCACGTCCCGGCGACGGTTCATGGCCTCGTAGAGATCGATGGAAGGCGCCGCGTGGTCGGCCTTGGGGGTTCGTCGGGCAGATGTCATCGAAAGCCATCCTGCCGTTTACCCACCGGGCCGTCCTAGTGGCCCGACGGCTAAGCGGTACGGATCACCCTCGCAACGAGTGGGACATTTCACGTCGCGGGAGCGTGTCGGAGCTCGCGCGGGCCCGGCGCGCCCGTCTCTCAGGTGACTCTCAGGGCGTCGCGTAACACTGGACGTATGCGCATCCTTGTCGTCGACGACGATCGCGCCGTGCGCGAGTCCCTGCGGAGATCGTTGGAGTTCAACGGTTACCAGGTCGAGTTGGCGGCGGACGGTCAACAGGCACTGGACTCGATGGCCGAACAGCGGCCGGACGCACTGGTGCTCGACGTCATGATGCCCCGGCTCGACGGTCTGGAGGTGGCCCGCAGGTTGCGCGGCACCGGTGACGACCTGCCGATCCTGGTGCTCACCGCCCGCGAGGCGGTCTCCGACCGAGTCGCCGGCCTCGACGCCGGGGCCGATGACTACCTCCCCAAGCCCTTCGCCCTGGAGGAGCTGCTGGCCCGGCTGCGCGCCTTGCTGCGCAGGACGGGCCCGCCGGAGGAGGGCGACGAGCGGCCGGAAGCGCTGCGCTTCGCCGATCTGGAACTGGATCCCGGAACCAGGGAGGTCACCAGGGACGGGCGCTCCATGAGCCTGACCCGGACCGAGTTCGCGCTGCTGGAACTGCTGATGGGACACCCCAAGCAGGTGCTGACCCGGAGTCGCCTGTTGGAGGATGTCTGGGGGTACGACTTCCCCACGTCCGGTAACGCACTGGAGGTCTATATCGGTTACCTGCGGCGCAAGACCGAAGCCGAGGGCGAGAAGCGCCTGATCCACACGGTGCGCGGCGTCGGTTACGTACTCCGGGAGACACCACCATGACCGCGCCGGCTCCTCCGCCGCCCGACCTGATCGAGCATCCCGGTAACGACAACGGCCGGTGGCAGCGGGTGTCACTGCGCAGTCGGGTCACCCTGCTGGCGGCGATCTGCGTGGCCGGAGCGGTGGCGCTGGTCTCGGTCGGTGCCTTCGTGACGGTGCGGGACAGCCTCTACGATCAGGTCGACGACAACCTCGTGCAGCGGGCGCACCAGGCCGTCTCCGGGCCGCAGGTGCTCGTGCGCGGTGACCTGCGCTCCGTACCCGCCGCCTTCTACTCGGCGACGAACCTGCGCATCAGCCTGCTCATGGCCGACGGCAGCGAGTTCACCGGTCGGGGCAAGGGGCCGCCGTCGGGCAGTGCCGAGCTGGCCGTGGCCCGCCGGGAGATCCCCAGGTCGCTGCGCACCGACGAGCGGACCGGCAGCAGGGTGGTGGCCATTCCGGCCGGTCCGAACGCGGCGCTGGTGATGTCGCAGTCGCTGGAGCCGACCAAGAGCACCCTCGCCCAGCTCAGCATCGTTCTGGTGGTGATCGGTGGTGCGGGCATCCTGCTGGCCGCCGCGGCCGGTACCGCGGTGGCGCGTACCGCGTTGCGCCCCATCCAGCGGTTGACCGCGGCCACCGAACGTGTGGCGCGCACCGGTGAGCTCCGGCCGATACCGGTCGGTGGTGACGACGAATTGGTACGGCTGACCACGAGGTTCAACACCATGCTCGGGGCGCTGGCCGAGTCCCAGGAGCAGCAGCGCAGGCTGGTCGCCGATGCCGGTCACGAGCTGCGGACTCCGCTGACCTCGTTGCGCACCAACCTGGAACTGCTGATGGCCTCCGACCGCCCGGAGTATCCGACGCTGTCGGAGGAGGACCGTCGGGAGATGCTCGGCGACGTGCAGGCGCAGATCACCGAGCTGTCCGCGCTGGTGGGTGATCTCGTCGAGCTGGCCAGGGAGGACGTGCCCCACGCCGTGCACGAGCCGGTGGAGCTGGTCGACGTGGTCGAGCGGGCGTTGAGCCGTGCGCGCCGCCGGACGAGCGGAGTCGAGTTCGACGTGCGGCTGCAACCGTGGTCGATGCTCGGTGACGCGACCGCGCTGGAGCGTGCCGTGCTGAACCTGCTGGACAACGGCGCGAAGTGGAGTCCGGCGGGGGGCACGGTCCGGGTGCGGCTGGAATCGCAGGATCCCGGTTTCGCGGTCCTGGAGGTGGCCGACAGCGGCCCCGGTATCGCCCCGGAGGACCGTCCGCACGTGTTCGAGCGCTTCTACCGCTCCTCGGACGCGCGAACGTTGCGCGGGTCCGGCCTCGGGCTGGCCATCGTCAAGCAGGTGGCCGAGCGCCACGGGGGGAGCGTCCGGGTGGGTGAGGCGACCGAGGGCGGTGCTTTGCTGTCGATGTACCTGCCCGGTGGAGCGGAGGAGATCGACTCTCGTTCAAGTGAACATCAGTGAACACCGGATGTGGGTGCTGTCTCGATACGGGCGCCTTACACGGGAAAGCACCGGATAGTAGTGTTGTTTCGTGTTGATTTGAGAGGATCAGGATGTCGGCAACGGGATGGGTGGAGTGCTCGCACGCCAGCGCCAGGAAGTGATCCTGGACGAAGTGCGCCGGACGGGAGCCGTCCAGGTCAGCGACCTGGTGGTGCGACTCGGCGTCTCCGACATGACCATCAGGCGGGACCTGGACACGCTGGCCCATCGCGGCCTGGTGGAGAAGGTCTACGGCGGAGCCACCTCGCTGGTGGGGCGCAGCACCGACGAGCCCGGTTTCGAGGCCAAGTCGGTGCGCCAGCTCGCCGAGAAGGAGGCGGTCGCGCGGGCCGCCGCGGCGATGGTGCGTCCCGGCACCGCCATCGGACTCTCCGCCGGAACCACCACCTGGACCCTGGCGCGCCATCTCGACGACATACCGGACCTGACCGTGGTGACCAACTCGGTGCGGGTCGCCGACGTGCTCCAGCAGCGTGGGCGTACCGACCGCACCGTGGTGCTGACCGGTGGAGTGCGCACGCCCTCCGACGCGCTGGTGGGCCCGGTGGCGGTGCAGTCCCTGCGCACGTTGCATCTCGATCTGGTGTTCCTCGGTGTTCACGGGATGGCCGAGCGGGCGGGGTTCACCACCCCCAACCTCAACGAGAGCGAGACGAACCGGGCGTTGGCCCAGGCGGCGAGCAGACTGGTGGTGCTGGCCGACCACGCCAAGTGGGCCACGGTGGGGATCTCCACCATCGCCGAACTGGGCGAGATCGACGTGCTGATCAGCGACGAGGGACTCTCCGCCGAGGCGCGTCGGGTGCTGACCGAGCACGTCGCCCAGCTCGACATCGCGCCGGTTCCCGAGACCGAACCGACAGGTTCGGGGCAGGAGGGCACGCAGTGAGACGGACCGCGCGAACCCTGGCCGACGGCCGGGAGATCATCTACTTCGACACGGATCCGGCCGCCCTCCCGAGAGAGGCCGAGGACACCAGGGGCCTGCCCGAGCAGGCACCCGCCTCGGAGATGCGCCGGGATCCGCTCACCGGGGAATGGGTCGCACTGGCCGCGCATCGCCAGTCGCGTACCTACAAACCACCGGCAGATCTGTGCCCGCTGTGCCCGAGCGGTCCGCAGCGGCCCAGCGAGATTCCGGAGTCCGACTACGACGTGGTCGTGTTCGAGAACCGCTTCCCCTCCTTCGCCCAGGGCGTCGAGGTCGACTCGGGCACGGTCCCGGGGATGCCGATGGTGCCCTCGGCGCCCGCGCGGGGACGCTGTGAGGTCGTGTGCTTCACACCGGAGCACAACACCTCCTTCGGCGAGCTCAGCCGTGCGCGGGTGCGCACGGTGGTCGACGCCTGGGCCGACCGCACGGAGGCGTTGGGGCGCACTCCGGGCGTGGAACAGGTCTTCTGCTTCGAGAACCGCGGCGAGGAGATCGGGGTCACGCTGCACCACCCGCACGGGCAGATCTACGGATACCCGTTCGTGACTCCCCGGACCGAACGGATGTTGGAGGTCGCCGAGGCCTACCGCGCCGAGCACGGCAGGCACGTCTTCGGTGACGTGATCGCCGCCGAGCGTTCCTCCGGGGAGCGGGTACTCGTGGACTCCGAGCACTGGACGGCGTTCGTGCCCGCGGCCGCGCGCTGGCCGGTGGAGGTGCAGCTGGCCCCGCGTCGCCAGGTTCCCGGCATCCCGGCCCTGACAGAGGCCGAACGCGACGACTTCGCGGCCACCTACCTGGAAGTGCTGCGTCGCCTCGACGGGCTCTACGGACGTCCGCTGCCCTACATCGCGGCGTGGCACCAGGCTCCGGTACGAACCGACCACGACCTGTCCTGGCTGCATCTGCAGGTGTTCTCCCCGATGCGCTCGGCCGACAAGCTCAAGTACCTGGCCGGTTCGGAGTCGGGCATGGCCGTGTGGATCAACGACGTGACTCCCGAGCGGATCGCCGCCACGCTCCGGGAGAGCTGAAAAGCACTCGATGGTGTGACAGTGTTCCTGGTGGGGAGTAATCCGATGGGAGGATGGTGTCGCGGATGGTGACATCGTCCACACCACGGACGGAACTGTCTCTCCACAGGTTGATCTCAGGCGGCTCTCAGCTCGATGACGCAGAGTGGAGACCATGACGGACAACACCCCGGGCTCCTCCGACGGGACACCGCAGGACCCGAGTCAGCAGGCAGCCGACGCCTCGCGCCAGGGCTCGTCCGGCGACGTGCCACCCGCCGGGGTGCCCGATCAATCCGAGCAGCAGTCAGCGCATCCCGGCGAGCAACGGGACGAGCAGGGGACTTCGGGAGGCGGAGAGGAGCAGCAGGCTTCGCAGCACTCCGAGTCCCAGCCGGAACAGCCCCAGCCCCAGCCGGGTCAGCAGTACCCGCAGTCCCCCCAGTACCCGCAGGCTCAGCAGTACCCCCAGTACCAGCAGGGGCAACCGGGCCAGCAGTACCCCCAGTACCCCCAGTACCAGCAGGGGCAGCAGTACCAGCAGGGACAGCCGGGTCAGTACCAGTACGCGACTCAGCAGTATCCCCACGGGCACTACCCCCAGGATCAGCAGGGAGCGTGGCAGCAGCACGGTGGGGCGTACCCGCCCATGAACACGGTGCAGACCTCCCACGGCGGTGGCCGTCGCGGTGGCGGCAAGATGACCGCGGGGGTGCTGACGCTGGCCCTGGTGCTCGGCCTGGTCGGTGGTGGTGTCGGCAGCTACGTCGTCTACGAGCTCAGCAACGACAGCAGCTCGGCCGTGACCGCGCTGGACCAGCCCAAGCCCGCTCGGAACACCAGCGCCGCTCCGCAGGGCTCGGTGCAGTCCGTGGCGGACAAGGTCCTACCGAGCGTGGTCCAGATCCAGGTGCGGACCGCTCAGGGCGTCGGTTCCGGCTCGGGGATCGTGCTCAGCGAAGACGGTTATATCCTCACCAACAACCACGTCGTCGAGAACGGCGAGTCCGGTCAGATCGTCGGGCGGCTCAGCGACGGTCGCGTCGTCCCCCTGCGGGTCGTCGGGACCGCCCCGTGGTCGGACGTCGCGGTGGTCAAGGCCGACGTCACCGGTCTCGACCCGGCCGAACTGGGGCGCTCCGACGATCTGGACGTCGGTGCTCCGGTGGTGGCCATCGGTTCGCCGTTCGGACTGTCGGGGACCGTGACCAGCGGCATCATCAGTGCCAAGGACCGGCCGGTGCGTGCCGGTGGCAAGAGCGGTGACCAGTCCACGGTGCTCAACGCGCTCCAGACCGACGCCGCCATCAACCCGGGCAACTCCGGTGGCCCCCTGGTCGACATGGACGGCAGGGTGGTCGGGATCAACTCCGCGATCTACAGCCCCAGCAGTGGACCACAGAGCCAGGGCGGTTCGGTCGGACTGGGCTTCGCGATCCCGATCGACAATGCCCGGCGCATCGCCAAGGAGCTGATGGCCGACGGCTCGGCGGCCAAGCCCACTCTCGGGGTGCGGATCACCGGAGCACAGTCGAGCTCGGGCGCTCGTGTCGTCAACGTGGTTCCCGGTGGCCCCGCGCAGCAGGCCGGTGTCCGCTCGGGAGAGGTCATCACCAAGGTCGGTGATCGGCCGATCGCCGACGCCGACGAACTGATCGCCGCTGTGCGTGCCCACAAGCCGGGGCAGCAGGTGACGTTGACCCTGACCGGTCCGAACGGCGGGAACAAGCGCACCGTCGAGGTCACCCTCATCGGCAAGGTCCCGCAGTAACGCGATCGCGCGGAGCGGAGACTTCCATGATGTCGGGAACCACGCAGTCGGTACGCCGGTGCAACATCCTGAAAGGATTCCTAAGAGCATGATCGCAGGACAGGGCAGCGTCATACCGCACCGTGTCGGGGGGACGGAGGAAATCGACGAGTCACTGGATCTGAACGCGGACACGTTGGCGGCTACGGTAACCGGCATGGAACGCAGCGCGCAGAGGTTGGGGCGGGCTCTCGTGGTCGTGGTGGACGACAGAGTCGCGCAGAGCGAGCAGGAAGACAGCATCGGGCCGCTCGTGACGGAGTTGTTGGAGGAGGCCGGGTTCATCGTCGACGGCACCGTCGCGGTGGCCGGGGAGACGGTCGAGATCCGTAACGCGCTGAACACCGCCGTGATCGGTGGTGTGGACGTGGTCATCACGGTGGGCGGGACCGGCGTCTCCCCCCGCGACGTCACGCCCGACGCGACATCCGGCGTGCTGGACCGTCCGGTGCCCGGTATCGCCGAGGCGTTGCGGGCCTCCGGGTTGGCCGCGGGAGCTGTCGACGCGGGGGTCTCGCGGGGACTCGTGGGAGTGTCCGGAAGCACCCTGGTGGTCAACCTCGCGGGTTCGCGGGCGGCCGTGCGGGACGGCATGGCCACGCTGACCCCGCTGGTCGCGCACGTCATCGAGCAGCTTTCGGGGCTCGACGCGGTCTGAGGCTCTCGCTTCGCCGGCGGGCGGTGGTGACCGTTACAGGCACCGCCGCCCGCCTTTTCGCGTCCGGGAGAGGAGCATGGAGGGCGTGACGGATTCTCGAAACGGCGGTGACCGCTCCGAGCGGGCGCGTGCCCGCAGACTCGCCGACGTGTTCGGCGCCGTGCTGCCGGAAACGACCTCGGACGAGCGCGTCACCGACTCGGCGGCGGACAGCGAGCGTTGGTACCGGGAGAACCGGCCTCCCCACCACGAGTGAGGGATCCTTTCAACGCAGAGTCACGGTCACCGAGCTCGTCAGCGCGGCGGACGCGACGATGGGCGCTCGTTGTCGCGGCAGGCCCACCACCACGAGTCTGCCGTCGTCCCCTCGCTCCTCGGGCGGGCGTACCGCGATGACCGGTGCACGTTCGGCGAGCACTTCCGCCTCGTCGGACCGGGAGGCGGCGATGACGTCGACTCGTCTGCCCGGATACAGCAGCTCGGCCACGGCCGGGTCGGAGAGGCGGATCGGCACCGCGGCGCGGGCCTCGTTCCCGACGGTGATCGCGGCCAGCGCCGCGTCCACCAGCCGCACGTCGGTGATCGTCGCGCCGCGCCGGGCCGGACCCGCCAGCACTCGGCCCCGCACGTCGGACGGTTCCCGCAGGGCGTCGTCGGGCACCACGGCGGAAGGGACCCGGCGGACGGAGACGTCCTCGGGGCTCAGCGAGCTTCCGGCGGTGAGGTCGTGCTCGGCCACCAGCACCGGTTCCCGGTCCGCGGCCGGACCGTACGAGCGCAGCGCGAGGGCGCAGGCCAACAGCAGCAGCACCGTCGCCGCGATCCGGCGCAGGAGCAGCGTCGTGTTCCCGCTGCCGCGGTGGAGCAGCGCACGCACCCGATCACCGGGTGTGGCGCCGAGCCGCCTCGAATGCCGCGTGCCGACCATGACAGTCCCCACTTCGTTCGGATTCGTCACCTGATCCGAATGTAGAGCGGGTCAACCATGATCGAGCAGCTTGTGTTCCGAACCTGTGGACAGCCTCGGGGGCTGTGGACGACTCTCGCTCAGGAAGCCGTCGAGGCGGTCGTCGCCTGGGAACCGGAGTTCGACGAGGAGCCGGAGTCCGACGAGCTCGAGCCGTTCGACGAGGAGTCCGAGGAGGACCCCGACGAGTCGGAGCCGCCCGACTCGGACGAGCCGTTCGACGAGCTCGTCTGGCCGGAGGAACCGGACTCGCTGGAGGAGGAGCTGGACCGGCTGTCGTTGCGGTAGAAGCCGCTGCCCTTGAACACGATGCCCACGGCGGAGAACAGCTTGCGAAGCAGGCCGGCGCACTGCGGGCATTCGGTCAGCGAGTCCTCGCTGAAGGACTGCACTGCTTCGAAGTTGTGCCCGCATTCCTTGCAGGCGTACTGATAGGTGGGCACGGCCGTCAACCTCCGGGTAGACCATCGGCGTTCGTGGTGACGCCGATCGCGAAGCATTGGCACTCGTACTACATGAGTGCCAACACGATAATGCGTCAAACAAGATGCCCGGTGCAAACAGTGCTAGGTCACAGGGGCAGCGTGACGACCCCCCGGCCCGGGGTGAGTACGGCGTTCATTCGCACGTCATGAGCTTCGCCGGGTAGGTCCGTAACGAACTCGTTATCGTCGACTACGCCGACGAGCCGTGCCCGGGGGTGAGCCAGTGGCAGTGACCGATCGTAGTGGCCGGCGCCGCGTCCCAGTCGAACCCCCCTGCCGTCCACCGCGAGAGCGGGGACGAACACCACATCGGCGTCGCCGACGGCATGCTCCCCGAGTCGTGTCCCGACCGGTTCGCGCAGGCCGTAACCGGCCGGACGCAGCGAGTCGGCACCGGTGTACTCGGCCCACTGCAGCGGCTGCGCACCGACCACGATCGGCAGCAGCACGCGGCGGCCGTGCTCGCGAAGTCCGTCGAACAGGGCCAGCGTGCCGGGTTCGGAGCCGATCGGGACGTAGCCGCACACGGTTTCCGCGCCGAGGTCGGCGATGTACTTCGACGCCGCCGCGGCCAGCCGGCTCGCCTGCCACGAGTGCGTGGCCTCGGTGAGCGAGGAGCGATCGGCCAACAGGCGGGTGCGCCACTGCTTCTTGAGGGCGCCGTCTTCTGCGGAGAGCGTCACAAAGACGAGAGTAGTCGTTATCGCTAGGCTCGCGAACCATGAGTAGCCCAACGAACAAGGCAAGGACCACTCTGAAAACCGCTATTGTGCCTGCCGCAGGCTTGGGAACCCGTTTTCTGCCGACCACCAAGTCCGTTCCCAAGGAGTTGCTGCCCGTGGTCGACACCCCGGGCATCGAACTGGTGGCCTCCGAGGCCTCCGAGGCGGGAGCGAGCCGGTTGGTCATCGTCACGTCACCGGACAAGCAGGCCGTCACCCGTTACTTCGAGACCCAGCCGGAGCTGGAGAAGACGCTGGAGGAGCGCGGCAAGGACGAACTGCTGCGCAAGGTCCGCCACGGGCCCTCGCTGATCGACGCGGAGACGGCGATCCAGGAGAACGCGCTGGGACTGGGCCACGCGGTCGGTTGCGCGAAGGCGAACCTCGACGCCGATGACGACGCGGTCGCGGTGTTGCTGCCGGACGACCTGGTACTGCCGCGGGGGGTGCTCTCCCGCATGGAGGAAGTGCGTGCTCGTTACGGCGGCAGCGTGCTGTGCGCCTTCGACGTTCCGGAGGACCAGACGCGTTCCTACGGCGTGTTCGAGGTCTCCGACACCGACGCCGACGACATCAAGCGCGTCCACGGGATGGTCGAGAAGCCCGCACCGGAGGACGCCCCCTCCAACCTGGCCGCCGCCGGGCGCTACGTGCTGGACCGGGAGGTGTTCGACGCGCTGGAGCGAATCGAACCGGGTGCCGGGGGTGAACTGCAACTCACCGATGCCGTAGCGTTGTTGATCTCGGAGGGTCACCCCGTGCACGTCGTGGTGCACCGGGGGTTGCGACACGATCTGGGTAATCCGGGTGGGTTCCTGAAAGCCGCTGTGGACTTCGCGTTGGAGGATCCCGAGTATGGTTCCTCTCTACGGGACTGGCTCGATCAGCGTTTGCGCGGGAGCTGACGCCGGTCCCCAGAGGTGTGCCGTGCGTCGCGGAAGAGGTCGACAGCCATGAGGTCAGTGGACGAGCAGCTCGCACGCGTTCTCGCCACGGGGGTACGGCCGTCTCCGGTGCGCGTGGCGATCTCCGAGGCGCAGGGACTGCTGTGCGCGGAAGAGGTCGTCGCCGAACAAGCGCTTCCCGGGTTCGACCAAGCCGCCGTGGACGGTTACGCGGTGCGCAGCGTCGATGTCCAGCACGCGGACGAGGAGGCGGCCACGCTTCCCGTAGTCGGTGAGATTCCCGCGGGTTCGCGGCAGCCGCGCCGCCTGCAACCGGGTCAGGCGGTCCACGTGGTCACCGATGCGCCGTTGCCCACGTTGGCCGACGCGGTGGTGCCGCTGGAGTACACCGATCAGCATCCGGCCAAGGTCACGGTGCGTCGCTCGGTCCCCTCCGCGGCGTTCGTGCGGCGTACCGGTGAGGACGTGCGGACGGGGGACGTGGTGGTGCGACGGGGCACGTTCATCGCGGCCGCCCAGGTCGGCCTGCTGGCCGCCGTCGGCCGCACCAAGGTGCTGGTGCATCCCCGACCGCGGATCTCGCTGATCTCGGTCGGTGACGAGCTCGTCGACACGGACCGCTCCCCGGGGCAGGGGCAGGTCTACGACGTCAACTCCTACGCGCTCAGTGCCGCGGCCAGGGAGGCCGGGGCGGAGGTGACCCGCGTCGGCGTCGTCGGTTCCGATTCCAGGCGGTTACGGGAGGTGATCGAAGGGCGGCTGCTGCTGTCCGAGATCGTGGTGATCACCGGGGCGGCCGGTGGGTCGGCCGGTGCCGAGCTGCGCTCCTCCCTGTCCGACCTGGGCGATCTCGACGTGACGCGGGTGGCGATGCATCCCGGGTCGGTGCAGGGCTTCGGCAAGCTCGGTCCGGACAAGGTGCCCACCTTCCTGTTGCCTGGCAACCCGGTCAGCGCCTTGATCGTCTTCGAGGTGCTGGTGCGGCCGCTCATCCGTTCGGCGCTGGGCAAGACCAGTCCGCACCGGCGCAGCATCCCGGCCGAACTCGTTTCGCCGGTCGAGTCGGCGTCCGGGCGACGCGGGTTCCTGCGTGGCCGACTGCTGCGTGATTCGGACAGCGGTTCCTACTTGGTCGATCCCGTGACCTCGGCGGGGGCGCTGGCCTCGCTGTCCGAGGCCAACTGCCTGGTGGTCGTCGACGAGAACGTCACCGAGGCCGCCGCCGGTACGGCCGTGCGGGTGAGCTTCCTGTCGCAGCGGGTCTGACGGGGTGCGCGATGGACGGCTTCGAGTCCCGGACCGCTCGTCATCCCGGTCGCCATCCGGGGTGGCCGGCCCGTCCGGGGCCGTTGGTGACCACCGCCGGTGAGGTCGCGCTCCGTCCGCCACGGCTGCGTGACGGTTCGGCGTGGAGCGAGATCCGGTTGCGGGACCGCGCCTACCTGCAGAGGTGGGAACCGACCTCGTCCGGTGACTGGGAGGAGCGCAACTCCGCGCTGGCCTGGCCGGGGCAGTGGAGCGCGCTGCGTGGGATGGGCCGTAGCGGTCAGGCGCTGCCGTTCGCGATCACCGTCGACGGCCGGTTCGCCGGTCAGCTCACGGTCGGCAACATCATCCGTGGCGCCCTTTGCTCGGCGTGGCTCGGATACTGGGTGACGGAGCAGCTGGCCGGCCGGGGAGCGGCCACCGCGGCCGTGGCTCTCGCCGTCGACCACTGCTTCGGCCCGGTGGGGCTGCATCGCCTGGAGGCCACCGTCCGCCCGGAGAACACCCCCAGCCTGCGGGTGCTGGAGAAGTCGGGTTTCCGGTGCGAGGGGCTGTTCGAGCGGTACCTCGATGTGGCGGGGGCGTGGCGGGATCACTACGTCTACGGCCTGACGGTGGAGGACGTCCCGGAGGGTGCGGTCGCGCTCCTGCTCCGTACCGGGCGCATCAGCCGCCCGTGATCGGACCTCTCGGGTTTACCTGATCGAGATATCCGTCACTCTTTCGTGGTCGGTGATCGAAGCGGTCGTTCGGTGGTACCGGTGTTCCGCGGACTCTCACCGAAGGTCACGCGGGTCTCGAGGAGTAGCGGATACCCCCGAACGGGGACTTTTCCGATGGAGCGGGAACGGTAACGCTTCGGCGTGGCTCCGAGACAGAAATGGCAGTGATGATTAGCGTGACGTTCGCAGGCGCGTGCTGCCGTGGCTTCAGGGGGAGGTGACGAGGCGTGAGCTCGTTGATCTTCGTGGCGCTGGCGGCAGCTTGGTTGTTCGTGCTGGTACCGATGTTCGCCCGCCGCCGCCAGCGAATCGCCCGGACCACCGATTCCGCGCTGGCGGCACGGGTGGTTCGGCGTGGGGGGACTCGAAGGCCGGCAACCGGTACGCGTGGAAACGACAGGGTGGAGGAGGCTTTCGCGATGCCCGACGCCGACCGGCACGAGACGGACGTGGACTCGACGGACCTCGAGGACGAACAGCGTCAGCAGGTCCACAGCGACGACGCCCGTGCGGGACGCCGGTACCGGCCGGGGCGTGGGGGGTTCGACCCCGAGGCGGCTGCGCTCGCGGCCCGGACGAAGTACGCGCGCAGGCAGCGCATCGTGCTCATCGTCCTGCTGGCCGCGGTGGTTACCGCCGTGATCGCCGCGCTGGCCTGGCCGGTCCTGTGGTGGCTGCACGTCCTCGTCGATCTCGGTCTGGTGGGCTACCTCGTCTACCTGCGCAGGCAGGTGCGGATCGAGGAGGACATCCGTTCGCGAAGGCTGGCACGGCTCTCCGGTGACTCCGAGGAGGACGACGACGCCTCGGAGGAGGGGTACGAGCCGGAGTCGGCCGAGTACGCCGACCACGAGTCGGAGGAGTACTCGGCGGGAGGCCGGGAGCCCGGGGAGGACGATCCCGCCACGCAGGCCGTCATGGTCGACATCGACGAGGACGACCCGATGTTCGACGAGCTGGACGAGCGGACCTGGCGGCCCTACCGGCGCGCCTCGGGTGAGTGACCGCGACGGCGCGGGGAGGGGGTGTCGTCGAGGGGCTGTTCCGGCTTGCTATGCTGTTCGAGCACTCGTTGAGGGGCGCCCTCGGCGGGACAATCGAAAAGGGGCTGTAGCGCAGTTGGTAGCGCGTCTCGTTCGCATCGAGAAGGTCCGGGGTTCGATTCCCCGCAGCTCCACCGAACTCGCACCGTGCGAGTAGTTCTTCCGAGGCCGTTTCCGCCGACAAGGCGGGGGCGGCCTCCTTGTTGTCACGGTGCGGGATGCTCGTACGTCGTCGCGGCGGCGTGTGGAACCTGAGCGCCGGCCGCTTCCGTCAGCCGGAGAGCAGTCTCATGGCCCTGGCGGAGGCGGTGCCCGGGTCCGCGGTGATGAAGACGACCTGCTGGTCGTCGGGGATGGTGAGCACGTCGCAGTTGAGGTGCAGTCGGCCGGTCTCCGGATGGCTCACCGTCTTGGTCCGGTGGCCCGGGGGGCGCACTCGGGCGGTGTCCCAGGCCGCGGCGAACTCCTCGCTGCCGTTGCGCAGCTCCGCCAGCAGGCGTGCGAGCGGCTCGTCGTCCGGGTAGCGGTCGGCGGCGCCGCGCAGCCGTGCCGCCGCGATGTGCCCGAACTCCTCGCTGCCGGAGACCTCCCACGGGTTGAGGTGCAGGAACCGACGGCGGGCCAGGTTGGGCTCCTCGTCGAGGTTTCCCAGCAGGGCTTCCGCGAGCGGGTTCCGGGCGATCACGTCGTAGGTGGCATCGGTGACGACGACTCCCGTCGCGGGTAGCCGGTGCAGCAGCTCGACCACGTGCGGGCGGACCCGGCGTGCCGGGGCGGTGGGTGGCGGCGGAGCCACACCCGTCAGGCGGAACAGATGCGCCCGCTCGGCCGGGGTGAGCCGGAGCGCATCGGCGACGGAATCCAGGATCCGCGGTGAGGGGCGCGGTCCTCGGGCCTGCTCGAGCCGAACGTAGTAGTCGACGGACATGGTGGCCAGGTCGGCGACCTCCTCGCGGCGCAAGCCGGGCGCGCGGCGGCGCGGACCCGTGGGCAGGCCGACGTCTCCAGGACGTAGGTTCTCCCGCCTGTCACGCAGGAAAAGAGCCAGCTCCCGTCGCGTCACTCGCCACCTCCCCGGGGATCCAGGTATCGGTTATACCTGGTTCGCCACTTCGCCGGACGCCATCGTCGAGGGCATGAACAGCTCCATCGCGCTCGTCACGGGCGCCAACAAGGGTATCGGCAGGGAGATCGTACGACAGCTCGTGGCGGCCGGATTCACCGTCCACGTCGGCTCGCGCGACGCCGAGCGGGGACGGCGGACCGTTGACGAGATCGGCGGCAGCGCTCGGCTGCTGACGCTCGACGTCACCGACGGTGAGAGCGTCGCCGCTGCCGCGCAGCAGGTCGAGGACCTGGATGTCCTGGTCAACAACGCCGGTCTCGGGACCGACGACAGGCCGGCTCCCGAGGCGGACGTCGACGGCTTCCGGCGGACGTACGAAACGAACCTGTTCGGGCCCGTAGCGGTGACCAACGCGTTTCTCCCGGCGTTGCGCCGGTCCGCGAGGCCGCGAGTGGTCAACGTTTCCAGCGGGACCGGGTCGCTGACCTGGAGCACGGGTCCGGAGGCCCGGTTCCCCGAGGCCGGGTGGGCCGCCGCGTACCGGTCGTCGAAGACGGCGCTGAACGCGCTGACGGTGTTCTACGCCCAGGCGCTCGCCGGTGAGGGCTTCAAGGTCAACGCGCTCGCACCCGGACTGCGGGCGACCGACCTCAACCCGCGCGCCGCGGCCAGCGACGGGGATCCGGCCGAGGCTGCTCGGGGAGCCGTTCGGCTGGCGCTGCTGCCGGACGACGGCCCCACCGGCGAGTTCCACTCGTGGGGCGGAACCGCTGTGCCGTGGTGAGCTCCCGGGCGGCGAATCGCGCCACTTGACTTCGATTATGGTCGAAGTTCGATCCTGTTCGCGGTTGGTCGAAAAATCGGGATTCAGCGAGGTAGCGAGATGCGAGCAGTGCGAGCCACGGGATTCGGCGGTCCTGACGCGCTGGTCATGGATGCGGATCCGGAACCGGTGGCCGGGGCGGGCCAGGTGGTGATCGAGGTGTCGGTGGCACCGATCGACTTCATACAGACGCAGCTGCGTCGCGGGTCCACTCCCGGACCGCCGCTGTCGGAACCGCCGTACGTTCCCGGAACCGGTGTCGCCGGAACGGTCGTTTCGGTCGGCGACGGCGTGGACGCCGGGTGGATCCGGCGCCGTGTCGTCGCTCGTACCGCGTCCGGTCTGGGCGGGAACGCCGAACGAGCGGTCGCGGGCGCGGATTCGCTCATTCCCGTCCCCGACGCGCTCGAACTGTCCGATGCCGCCGCACTGCTCGACGACGGTGGCACCGCCATCGGGCTGGTGGACAACGCACGAGTGCGGCCCGGTGAATGGGTGCTGGTCGAGGCGGCGGGAGGTGGACTCGGCAGCCTCCTGGTGCAGCTGGCTCGTGCCGCGGGTGCGCACGTGATCGGTGCGGCGCGCGGGGCGGAAAAGCTCGATCTCGCCGGCGAGCTGGGCGCCGCCGCCGTGCTCGACCACTCGCAGCCGGGCTGGACCGAGCGCCTGCGCGAGATCACCGGTGGAGCCGGACCGGATCTGGTGTTCGACGGAGTGGGCGGGGAGATCGGCCGGTCGGCGTTCGAGGCGACCGCTCGCGGTGGCCGCTTCTCCGTGCACGGGGCCTCCAGCGGTGCCCCCACGGTGATCGAGGAGAGCGACGCGGCCCGTCGCGGAGTGACCGTGATCGGGCCGGACCAACTGAACGACGCGTTCCGGGCGGGTACGAACAAGAGCGCCGAGACCGCGATGGCCGAGGCGGTGGCGGGCAGGATCGCACCGGCGATCGGTCGCACCTTCCCGCTGGAGCAGACCGACCGGGCGCACGCGGCGATGGAGGCTCGTACCGTACCCGGCAAGACCCTGCTGCTCGTGTGAGCAGCAGTCGGGGCACGTCCCCGTCTCCGGGCGCCGCGACCGGAGACGGGGACGTGCCCCGGTCGGCACGGCCCGCGACCTCAAGCCCGCATCGTTCCCTCCCGCAGGTACTTCACGTGCCAGGACAGGGACTCGTCGAGCAGGTGCGGGGTGTGTCCGCCGTGGGAGCCGGCCAGCGAGCGCTCGTAGTAGTCCCGCAGCGCGGGCCGGAAGTCCGGGTGCGCGCAGTGCTCGATGATCTTCCGGGCGCGCTGCCTCGGTGCCAGACCGCGCAGGTCCGCTGCGCCCTGCTCGGTGACGAGCACGTCGACGTCGTGCTCGGTGTGGTCGACGTGCGAGACCATGGGCACGATGGTCGAGATCGCACCGCTCTTGGCCGTCGAGGGGGTGACGAAGATCGACGTATAGGCGTTGCGGGCGAAGTCCCCCGAACCGCCGATGCCGTTCTGGACGCGGCTGCCCATCATGTGGGTCGAGTTGATGTTGCCGTAGATGTCGGCCTCGACGATGCCGTTCATCGCCAGGCAGCCCAGTCGGCGCACCACCTCGGGGTGGTTGCTGATCTCCTGGGGGCGCAGCAGGATGCGTTCGCGGTAGTCGGCGGCGTTGTTGTTGAACCTCTCCACCGCCGCGGGGCTGAGGGAGAACGCGGTCGCCGAGACCGTGCGCAACGTCCCCGAGTCGATGAGGTCCAGCATCCCGTCCTGGATGACCTCGGTGTAGGCGGTGAGCTCGTGGAAGGGACCGTCCCCGAGGCCGGCGAGCACGGCGTTGGCGACGTTTCCCACGCCGGACTGCAGCGGTAGCAGGTCCTGGGGGAGGCGTCCGTGGCGTACTTCCGAGCCGAGGAAGTCCAGCACGTGCCCGGCGATCATGCGGGACACCTCGTCGGGCTCCTTGAACACCGTGTTGCGGTCGGGAGACTCGGTCTCGACCACGGCGACCACCTTCTCGGGCGGGCACTCCAGGTGGGGGACACCGATGCGATCGCCGGGCTCCGTCAGCGGGATCGGGTTCCGGTGCGGGGGCAGCGCGGTGCCGTAGTAGATGTCGTGCATGCCCTCGAGCTGTTCGCTCTGCCAGGAGTTGACCTCGAGGATCACCCGATCGGCCTGGTCGATCCAGGTCTTGTTGTTTCCCACCGAGGAAGACGGGATCAGCCTGCCGTCCTCGGTGATCCCGCTGATCTCCACCACGGCGACGTCCAGGGGACCGAGGAATCCCTGCCAGACCCGCTGCGCGACGTGCGAGAGGTGGATGTCGGTGTAGTCCATCGCCCCGGAGTTGATCTTCTCGCGGCTGACCGGGTCGGACTGGTAGGGCAGCCGCAGTTCGATGCCGTCGGCCTCGGCGAGGGCACCGTCGAGCTCGGGAGCGGTGGAGGCTCCGGTCCACAGGCTGACTCGCATCGGATCTCCCGAGGCGTTGGCCTCGGCGAGCCGTTTGGCCAGTGCCCCGGGGACCTCCTTCGGGTATCCGGCACCGGTGAACCCGCTCATCCCGACGTTGGCCCCCGCCGGGATCAGCCGGGCCGCCTCGTCGGCCTCGACGACCTTGCTCGCCATCCGGTGGTTTCGGATCCTTCCGGACATCAGTGGCTCCATTTCTCCGGGTGCGCGGCCGCTGTCCGACCGATTCGCCGAATCGGTCGCCGCGCTGTCGGCTCGATGACGTTGTCGTCGGCTTTTCGAACGATTCCCCGTGTTCGGGCGTTCGACTGTGACGCGGATCGTATGGTGCACGTCTCAGCGCGCAAATCGTGACTTGTGCAACAAATCCGGCGTCGAGGGCTGTGGCGTCGGTCTCCGGAGCGCTCCCGCCCGGTGGGTGTCGATGTCGCAGTACTGTTCCTGCGCTGGTGAAATACGAGATCGCCTCGGCGGTCCGAGAGGTCGGCGACCGAGCCTCGCGTGCCGGTGGTGACCGTTCGCGGCGATGTTCGTGCGGCGACACGAGCAATCGCTGAGCGAACACGCGGGGATGGATTTCCGGCTTCCGGCAGGGTGTTCGCGGCCACTGGAAGGACCGGAGAACCTCCTGGTCAGGCGGCTTTTTCGCGTCGATGTGGGAATACCGCGCCATTTGCTGTGCAGAGGGTCACAGGGATTTCCCGCTTGTCTCGCGGACTCCGTGCCCTAGCGTCATGAGCGGCACACGGAAATGTGTCCCCAATAAGCCGGGCAATGACGCCGCCGGCATCGAACGCCTTATGGATGATGGCGTCACTGCGCCGGAGTTCGTGAGTCTCCGACAGCTCTTCGTGGTGGGACATGCCGCGCTGTCGGGACCATGCCGCACATCATGTCGGTGTGTGGTCGAAACGAGTTCGGGAAACGGAGTATGACCAAGAGCGCGAACACGAGTCCGCACGAGGACCGCAATGCCGATTCGAGCGTCAGTTCCATCGAGCTGGAACAGCAGGTGTTCGGTGACGATCCGACCCAGGTTCGTGACACCGATCACTACACCCGGGAGTACGTCGGTGGATTCGTCGACAAGTGGGACGACCTGATCGACTGGAAGAAGCGTTCCGAGGGCGAGGGGCGGTTCTTCATCGACCAGCTCAAGTCGCGGGGCGTGCACAGCGTGCTCGACGCGGCCACCGGAACCGGTTTCCACTCGGCTCGCCTGGTGGAGGAAGGCTTCGACACGGTCAGCGCGGACGGCAGCCCGCAGATGCTGGCCCAGGCCTTCAGCAACGGCCTGGCCTACGGTGGTCACATCCTGCGGGTGGTCAACGCCGACTGGCGCTGGCTCAACCGGGACGTGCACGGCGAGTTCGACGCGATCATCTGCCTGGGAAACTCGTTCACCCACCTGTTCTCCGAGCACGACCGGCGCAAGGCGCTGGCCGAGTTCTACGCCATGCTCAAGCACGACGGCGTGCTGATCATCGATCAGCGCAACTACGACGCCGTGCTGGACGAGGGTTCCGGCAGCAACCGCACCTACTACTACTGCGGTGACCAGGTTTCGGCGGAACCGGATCACGTCGACGAGGGACTCGCCCGGTACAAGTACACCTTCCCGGACGGCAGCGAGTTCTTCCTGAACATGTATCCGTTGCGGAAAAAGTACCTGCGCGGTCTCATGCGGGACGTAGGATTCCAGAAGATCGACACCTTCGGTGATTTCCAGCAGACCTACACCGAATCCGAACCCGATTACTTCATCCACGTGGCGGAGAAATCGTATCGGGAGTCGAGTGAACTGAACGACGCCTGATCGTCCTTCTCGGGCACCCCGCCGAGGTCCTCGGGAACCACGAGTGACCGCGCCGTCGCCGAGTCCCGGTGCCGCCGGGCTCGGCGACGGCTGCGTTCGCCCCGGCTACATCGGCGTGGCGGGCTTCAGTCTCAGGTCGGCCTCGATGCGGGAAGCGGTCGTGCGGAGCCGGGGGACGACCTCGTTGTGGACCACGTCCTCGGGTGCGCTGCTGGAGTGCAGGGACACGTTGACGGCGGCGAACACCCGCCCCTCGTGATCGCGGACGGGCACGGCGACGCCCCGCAGGCCGGTCTCGAGCTCGTCGTCGGTGATCACGTAACCCTGCCTGCGCACCGCCGCCAGTTCCGTGCGCAGGGTCTCCCTCCTGGTGACGGTGCTGTTCGTGATCGGTCTGAGCTCCATCGCCCCGAGCCTGGCCTCCAGGCGTTCGGGCGGCAGCCCCGCGAGCAGCACCTTGCCCATCGAGGCGGCGTACGCGGGGACCCGGGTGCCGACCGGGATGGTCGCGGACAGCAGCTTGGGGCTGGGGGCCTGAGCGATGTAGCAGATGTCGTCCTGCTCGAGCACCGCCATCGAGCTCGTCTCCCGCAGCTCCGCGGTCAACCGCCTCAGGTGGGGTTCGGCGATCTGCGGCAGCGGGCGGCTCGACAGGTAGGCGTAGCCGAACTCCAGGACCTGGGGAGTGAGCGTGAACAGCCGCCCGTCGTGGTCGAGGTAGCCCAGGTCCACCAGCGTGAGCAGCAGGCGGCGGGCACCGGCACGGTCCAGCCCGGTCGCGTGGGCGACCTCGGTCAGCGTCAGTTCGGGCCGGTCGGCGGAGAAGGCGCGCAGTACCGCCATCGCCCGCTCGACGGCCCTGACGAAGTGCTCACCGCGTTCCTCACCCATCCCACCAGGCTAAGGCGCGCCGGTGGTCGTGGTGGCGCGCCGTGGTCGATGTTCGTCCGCGAAGCCTGCGAGGGTCTGACCAGTGCCAATGGTGTCGTCACCGCTACGCGGCCCGGCACCGACACCCTGGTGAGGTCGCTGCGCACCGGCGTCGAGTTCCGCCTCGACGAGGGCGAGTGGGCGGCCTTCGTCGCCGGAGCCGTCGACGGCGAGTTCGACTTCACCGCCGCCGCGCTCGCCACCACGTGCTGATCACCGGTCGACCTACGCAGAAGGCGGATAACGCGTTTCACCGGCGGGCGAGCTGGCCCACTCGCTGATGTGACAGTCCGAGCGCACGGCCGGCATCCCGCAGGCTCACCCCGGCTCGCCGGAGGATGCGTACCGCTTCGGCCTGCTCTTCGGCGGCTGCCTGCTGGGTCTGCTGCGCCTGGTCCCGTAGTTCGTCGGCCTGCTGGAGATGAGTGCGTACCTCGTCCGGAAGTCGAATGTCGAGGTGCAGTTCGATGGCGCTCGGTTCCACTTCGATCCCGTCGGTTTCCTCCAGCATGGCACTGATGAGGTCGCGGGCCACTTCGTCTGCTTCGGCGAGCGTGCGTCCCTGGGTGACCCGGTCCACTTCGGGCACGTGAACAGCCCACCACTCGCCGTCGCGGGTATGTCCAGCACCTGGCAGACACGAGTGTCCAATAGTTGGTTTACCACACATGAAGGTGTCCAACCCCCGGTTCACGAGGCCGAGATGCCGAAGGTCCCGGACGCGCCGGTGAACGGGGTGATCCGTCCGGTGACGTCCTTGGCGTCGCCGTGGTGCACGACCCGATACACGCCCGGGGTCGTGTCGGCCGGAACGTCCCAGGTCACGGTCGCCGTGGAGGCGGCGACGCCCCGGCGTGCCCAGTGGTGCTTCGTCGACCAGTCGCCGTCGTCGGCCACGGCGGTCCAGCCGGAGTCGTCGCGGCGCTGCACTTCGAGGTAGGTCCCGTCCCGGTGCAGCTCGTTGCCCGGATGAGCGGAGGCGAACACGACCCGGACTTGCTCGCCCGGGCGGTAGGACGCCTCCGGCCCTTCGAGGACGTCACCGAACTCCTTGCCGAGCGGCGGTGCGTCGAGCACGACCCCGGGTTGCAGCTCGACCTTGCCGCCCTCGGGATCGGCGGAGGGGGAGGGCCCCTCGTCGCTGGGGCGCCCCGCGGCCATGTCGGTGGCCAGTCTCGCGAACTCCTGCTGGTAGGCGGGCAGCGCCACCGTCCGAACGTGGTGTGTCCGCCCTCGTAGGACTGCTGGTCGTACTCCTCGGGCGTGGTCAGGTAACCGGCGTAGTCGTTGGCGTAACCGGCCACCAGGACGTCGGCGGTGTCGACACCGAGCCGTCGGGCGACCGTGCGGCGCAGTCGCAGCCCGGCCACGATGCTGACCTCCTGCGCCAACGCGATCAGATGCAGCGTCCCGATGCGGATCAGCTGGACGGGCAGCACCTCGGGCGTCCAGCCCAGCGCCCCGACGGCCAGCAGGACGTCCTTGGGCGCCTGGCAGTCCTGGAGCTCGGGGGAAGCCCGGTACAGGGCCTTGCTGATGGTGCCGAAGAAGGGGTTGTTCCCGCGCCTTCTTCGAAGATCGAGGGTCCGGGTCCGTCCTCGGCCCCCGCTGCGAACGCGGCACCCAGGACGGCTTCGCACGTGGAGTGCGTCCGACCGTCACCGGTGAACTCCGGGAGCACCGTCACCGCGCTCATGTCCACGTGGGACGTGCGGAAGTCCACGCCGCCGCGCATCCGACGCCCCGGCTGCCGGGCCAGCTCCGCCGCTGCCTCGTACTGGCGCCGACCGATGATGCGGGTGTTGGCGAACTCGTCGTCGGTCGGTCCTGTACCGGGTTTCAGCGCCAGGTTCGGGGACATGTCCGCGCTGTTGGACTGGGCGAACGCCGCCACGAAGCCGGGCTCGCCAGAGCGGTGGTCCACGCCGGAGCCCTCCTGCTCCCAGCGGTAGGCGGCGTACCCCTTGTTGTCCCCGCTGATCAGGGTGTTGTCCGGGCTCAGGCTCGTGGCGTGGGTGGCGAACCAGTTGATCACGCCGACCGGCCCGTCCCCGCGCCCCACCAGGTACGGCGCGGATGGCTCGGCGTCGGCCTGTGCGCTCCCGGTGGTCCCGGTGGTGGCGAGTGCGGCGACCGCGCCCTTGAGCAGTGGTCGCCGTCCCAGCGACGGACCCTCGTGCATCTCGACCTCCGAGGTGATCGTGATGCGGGTCACGGTCGTCGACGAGCAGCTGAAGTGAAAGTTTTTCATTTTGGTGCCGGATCGATCAGCTGCGGCAGCATGGCGCTCATGCGCCTGGTTTTTTCGGCCGACGAGGCTGAGCAGTACTCCGCCGCTCGGGACGAGCTCCTGGAGTCCGTCGCCGAGTGGGCGCGACGGAGCGGACGAGAGGGGGACTCGTTCGCCCTGATGGCCGCCCTGGACGGCAAGTACGACCGCGACGGGAGGCTCGATCGGTGGCGGTCGGCCGATCTGCGCGCGCTGTTGCTGGAGTGGTTTCCCCGCAAGGCCGCTCTGTCGCTGCCGGAGTGCGGCGGTGTGGTGCCGACGCTGCACGCGCTGGTCGACTTCCTGGGGCAACGTCGGTGGCTGGGCTCCGGCAGCGCTCCGGTGGCCGAGCTGCACGCGACGATCGACGAGAACCAGCGGGCGTTTCTGGACGCGATGGCCGACGAGCGCAACTACGACATCGGCAAGTTCTGGACCACTCGGATGATCGAGCACGGTGTCGACCCGGAGGACCAGGACGCCGTGCGGCGGTTCATCGACGCGGTGCACTCCGGTGAGGTCACCGTGGACCAGAGCGTGCTGGACGAGATCATGCGGCGGCGGGAGTCGGAGGCCGATCCGGTGCCGTCCGGTCCGGAACTGCCCGAACCGGCACCGGTGCGACTGCCCCCGGAACCGGAGCTGATCGAGGCGGCGCGGGCCGCCGACATCGTCGCGCGGTTGCGTACGTTCGCCGGATGGCTGGGTACGGGACGTACTCTGACCAGGACCGGCCGCCTGACCGTCGCCCAGGGGCGGGAGCTGGCCGAATCGCTCGGCGTGGACCGGTCCGCGCCGGCCAAGACACGCAGCAGCGCGTCGCTGCCGCAGGTCTCGCTGACCGTGGCCTGGGCGAAGAAGGCTGGGATCGCGCGGACGGTCAAGGGCAAGCTCGTCCCGGTCAAGAAGGCGGCCCCGCTGCTGGACAAGCCGCTCGAACTGTGGGGAAGGGCGTTCGACGCGTTCGGCAAGCTC
This sequence comes from Halosaccharopolyspora lacisalsi, assembly GCF_014137975.1. GTDB lineage: Bacteria > Actinomycetota > Actinomycetes > Mycobacteriales > Pseudonocardiaceae > Halosaccharopolyspora > Halosaccharopolyspora lacisalsi. The sequence continues at coordinate 330,806 of NZ_JACGWZ010000006.1, forward strand.
GGCGTCGATCTCTGTGACTCCGGAAGCGCTTCGCTGCTGGCGTGCTCGTTCGACGAGGTGCTCCCGGTGCTGTGGTGGGGGCTCTACTCCGGTGGCGAGTCGCCCCTTCCGGAGGAGCTGCTCCACCTCGCGGTGCGGGACACCCTCGTGGCGACTTTCGATCTCGGGGAAGCCGAGGCGGTGAGCGATGCCCGGCAGCACCTGTGGCGGCAGGACCTCGCCAGGATGCTCGACGCGTTGCGGGATCTGGGCGCCGTGACCCGGTGGGACAGTGCCGATCCCGCCGATCGGGCCAAGATCGCCGAGATCTCCGGGCGGGACGATCCGAGCATCACCCTGGTTCGTCCGGCACCGCTCGGACTCTGGAAGATCAACGGGATGCTGCGTGATCAGGGATTTTCCGCGCCGGTCGAGGGCGAGGCGACCACCGCGTAGGTAGATCCGCGTGGCCGCTGAGGTGTTCTTCCCGGCCACGCGGGGTTTGTGCAGTTTCGCGCGAAACTGCACAAACCCCGCGTGGCTACGGCGGTTACCGGGGTTCGGCGTCCGTCACTTCTCCGGTAGTTCCCCGGCGTAGCGCAGGAAGTCGACGATGCCGAACTCGCTGCCGACGCCACCCACCGTGGGCTCCCAGCGCGGGAACACCGACAGGTAGGAGGTGGGATCGGCCTGCAGCAACCCGACCAGCGTCTCGGCGACGATGCGCCCGCCCACGGGACCCAGCTGCCTGCCCGCGTGCAGTACCTCGGCTTCCTTGAGCAGGTAGTACCAGAGGTAGATCGGTCCCTCGCTTTCCAGCTCCTCGTCGCCGAGCGGGATCTCGCCGATCTTGCGGGCGACGTCCTGCCCCGATGGCAGCTGCTGGGTCTCGCTGCGCAGCAGATTGCGCACCACCAGCGAGCCGAGCTGGGACGGCAGCGCCCCGTCCACCGCACCCGGCACCGTACGCACCGGCAGATCCAGCAGCCGGGAGTTGAGCTTGGCCTCCAGCCGCTTGGCCTGCGCGGCGCGTACGTCCGGGTCGGCCTGGAAGAAGTACCGCCAGTCCACCTTGTGCTCCGGCGCGACGGGGGACCTGCCGCGGAGGTCGGTGCGCGGAGTGTCGGGGGCCTCCGGGTCCTCCGGGAACACCGGGGCGAAGAAATCGTCGTTGACTCGATAATGAGAGCGGATGGTGGCGTGGCCGAAGCGGAACCCGGCCACCGAGAACTCCACCGGGATGAACGGTCTGTCCCCGGGATCGAAGTAGCGCAGGCCGTTCTCGGTGATGTCGTCCATCAGGTCCCTGCCGACCACCAGCGGCAGGAACTGGTGCAGCACGATCCACTGGTAGTGCCACCGCACGATCTGCTGGGCCTTCGCCAGCAGCTCGTCGTAGTAGTTGCCCAGCTCCATCAGATCGGTCAGCGGTGTTCCCGCCACGTCGTCCGGCGGCGGGCTCGGTTGCTCGGGGAAACCGGTCCCGAACACGTCGGTGATCTCGCCGGCACGCAGGTCGTCCACGACGCGGTTGTGGAACTTGGCGAAGGCCAGGTGCAGTTGGGAGATCAGCAGGTTCTCGTCGTTGCGCGGGTCCCCGATCAGCGCGATGCCGTCGGGAGTGCGCGTGTGGTCGTGGCCCCGGGGATGCAGGGAGAGCTTGGTCTGGTGCGAAGCGGGGTCGTAGAGGACCTCGTTGACCGCGGGCCCGCCTCCGTAGACGTGGTCGAGGTCGAGCCGGGGCGAGCGGAAGTTGCGCAACGCCTGCGGGTCGGTCTGCTGTCCCAGCATGCTGGTCGGGTCGAAAGTGATGTTGTGGTCCACGAACTGACCCAGGTAGGTGAATCCCGAGTCGAGAACCGCGCTCTGCTGGTCGTCGGTGGTGCGGCCGCCGTCGACCTTGCCGCCGGGCAGTCCGAACTCCTCGGCCAGCGGCAGGCCGGTGGCCCTGCGGGGCGGTACGTTCGAGAACATCCGACCGAACCGGCCCGAGAAGGTGCTGCCCTCGGGTACGTGCTGACCACGGTTCTGACATCCGTGCACTGCCATGAAGACCCCCAAAATCGGTCACTGGTGCTTGAACGGACAGTGATGACGTCGTGCTTGCGCCTACGTGACGTGCTGGCGCGGCGGTGACCCGGTCGGTTCCCGCCTCGTGCCGACCGGCGTCGCGGGATGCGAGTAGGCGGTCATTCGCGGTCTCGCTGCCCCCTCGCGAGAACTCGCTACTCCTCCAGGTGTGCCGATTTCCCTGATCGGCTGAGGGTGAAAGTAGGAGGTTGACTACTCAGTGGCAATGACCGGCGTTGTGAACCACTCGAATGGAGCAGGGGTTTCAAACGGGGTGAGCAGTCCGTCGCGGAGGAACGCTACGCCCCAGAAGAAGGAAAAGTTTCTGCGGTGAAGGTATTTTCCGGTAAATATTGCTTTCGATCATGCTGAGTAGTAGTAATTTTATGCAACGGGTCGATGTGCCGGGCAAGGTTGTCACCGTGATCGGAGGCCGAACATGACCGTGCAGCAGGAAACCGTCCTCGAGGCGACCAAGGACCCAGTCACCGAATTGCGTGAACGCGTGACGGGCGACCTGCTCGACGTCGTGGTGGATCTGGAGTCGGGACGCGGCTGTCGTCTGCGGGACGCGCGCGACGGCACCGAGTACCTCGACATGACGATGTTCTTCAGTTCCGCGCCGCTGGGGCACGGCCACCCGGGGCTGCGGGAGCCGGACTTCGAGGCGGCGCTGGTGCGGGCCGGCCGCGTCAAGCCGGCCAACCCCGACTTCGCCACCACCGAGCAGGCCCGTTTCGCCGAGACGTTCCAGCGCGTGCTGGGGGATCCGCGGCTGCCGCTGCTGTTCTTCATCGACGGCGGAACGCTGGCCGTGGAGAACGCGTTGAAGGTCGCCTTCGACTGGAAGACCAAGATCAATGCGAGGAAGGGGCTGGCCGTTCGGGGTTCGCGGGTGCTGCACCTCGAACACGCCTTCCACGGCCGCAGTGGCTACACGCTGTCACTGACCAATACCGATCCGGTCAAGATCCGGGACTATCCGATGTTCGACTGGCCGCGCATCCCGAGCCCTGCCGTCGTCCCCGGTGAGGACTGGGACGACCCCGAGCTCCTCCCGGAGGAGCGCGTGGCGGTGGAAGCCGCCGGAGCGGCGCTGCGGCGGTACGGCCACGAGATCGCGTGCTTCTGCTACGAACCCGTGCAGGGCGAAGGTGGAGACCGACACCTCCGGCCGGCCTTCCTGCACGCGATGCAGGAGCTCTGCGGCGAGCACGACGTGCTCACCGTGGCCGACGAGGTGCAGACCGGTGGCGGACTCACCGGCAGTGCCTGGGCGTACCAGACGCTCGGGCTCTCGCCCGACCTGGTCGCGTTCGGCAAACGAGTGCAGGTGTGCGGAGTGATGGGTGGTCGGCGGGTGCTCGACGTCCCCGACAACGCCTTCCGCGAGGGCAGCCGTATCAGCTCCACCTGGGGTGGTGCGCTGACGGACATGGTGCGTGCGACCCGGATTCTGGAGGTGGTCGAGGACGAGCACCTGCTGGACAGCAGTCGCCGCATGGGCGAGCTGCTGTTGTCCGAGCTGCGTGTGCTGTCCTCGGAGTTCCCCTCGCTGGTCGAAGCTCCGCGCGGGCGGGGTCTGATGTGCGCGATCGACTTCACCGACCCGGCGCTGCGTGACAGGGCGATCGCGGTCGCCCGCGAGCACCACAACGTACTGTTCCTGCCCTCGGGGCCGCGGTCGCTGCGCTGGCGTCCGTCGTTGTCGGTTCGGAAGGACGAGATCGCCGACGCGGTGCTGTCGCTGCGCAAGACCCTCGGCGAACTGGCACCGGGATGACGCTCCGCCTTCGGTGACCGAGCCTTCCGCGGTCGGTGGTTACCCGGTTTCGCGCGAAACCGGGTAATCCTTGAGGGGATCAGGTGCGGCGCAGCACCCACCACGCCTGCAGAGCGGCGTAGGACATGATCGCCGCACCGAGCAGGCTCGTCAGGTGGACACCGTGCGTGAAGGCGTGCACGGCCGCCTCGCGGAGCGCGCTCGCCTGCGCGGGAGGAAGGTCGGCTGCCACGGCCATCGCGCCGCCGAGGGTGTCGTGGGCGGTCTCCTGCGCGGACTCGGTGACGTCGGCGGGTGCCGAGCCGAACCCGCTGCGGTAGATCAGGTTCAGGAAGCTGCCCAGAATCGCCGTGCCCATCGCGGCGCCGAGCTCGTAACCGGTCTCGGAGATGGCCGAGGCGCCACCGGCCTTGCTCGCGGGCACCGCACTCATGATCACGTCGTTGGTGGCGGTCTCGGCGATCCCGGCTCCGGTCCCGGTCAGGACGAAGGCGATCACGACCAGGCCGATACCGCCGTCGACCGGTAGCAGCGTCATCACCAGGTAGCCCAGCGTGCTGCACAGCATGCTCGCGCCGACCAGTTCCGCGAGTCGAATCCGGCGCAGCAGTCGCACGGTCACCAGCGAGGCCGGGATGGACAGCACCAGCCCCGGAAGCAGCACCAGCCCGGCTTCCAGCGGGTTCAGGTTCAGCACGAGTTGCAGGTACTGGGTGATGAAGAACAGGCCGCCGACCATCACGAACACCGCGAGCAGGTTGCTGACCACGGCGACGCCGAACCGGGAGTTGGCGAACAGTTGCATGTCCAGCATCGGCGCGGGAATGCGGTGCTGGCGGCGGACGAAGAGCACGGTGGTGCACACCGCGACGATCATCGCGGCGGTGGCCGTGGCCGACCCCCCGTGCTCGGCGAGTTGTTTGATGCCGAAGACCAGGCTCAGCAGGGCGAGCAGGGACAGCGCCGCGCTCGGCACGTCGTAGCGTCCCGGCGCCGGATCGCGGGACTCCGGAATCAGCATCGGGCCGACGATCAGCAGCAGGACCGCGACCGGTGCGTTGATCAGGAAGACCGAGCCCCACCAGAAGTGGCCGAGCAACCACCCGCCGAGGACGGGGCCGAACGCGGCGCCACCGGCGAAGGTCGCCGTCCACGCCGCGATGGCGGTGGTTCGCGTGCGCGAGTCGGGGAAGATGTTGCGGATCAGCGACAGGGTCGAGGGCATCAGCGTCGCGCCCGCGACCCCCTGCAGGGCGCGTGCCGCGATGAGCATGCCCGCGCTGGAGGAGAACGCTGCCAGGATCGAGGCGGCGCCGAATCCGGCCGCTCCGATCAGCAGCAGGCGTCTTCGCCCGATGCGGTCACCGAGCGTGCCCACGGTGACCAGCAGTCCGGCGAGCATCAACGAGTAGATGTCGATGATCCAGAGCAGCTGACTGCCGGTGGGGCGCAGCTCCCGGCTGAGTTCCGGTACGGCGAACCCCAGCACCGTGTTGTCCACGGATACCAGCAGGACCGGCAGGAGCAGGGTCGCCAGGGCGAACCACTGCTTGTTCGTCGTCGAGGGCACCGGGGTGGTGCGTGTCATCGTCGTCATATCAACCGTCCGGACGGTTTAGTGAGCCGTCCGGACGGTATAGTAACCCTGCGGAAGATAGGGTTCAACCGTGGCAACCACACGCACGCGCGACCGCATCCTGGATGCGCTGCAACGCATCCTGCTCAGGCACGGGACGGCAGCTGTGACCCTGGAGTCGGTGGCCGCCGAGGCCGGGGTCTCCAAGGGCGGCCTGCTTTACCACTTCCGGTCCAAACAGGCGCTGCTGCAGGGGCTCACGGTGCGGTTGAGCGAGGACGCCGAGGCCGAGTTCGCCCAGGCGGAGCAGGAGGGCGTCGACGTCGCCCGCTACTTCCTGGAGACCTCGTTGCCCGGTTCCGACGAGGAGATGGCGCTGTACTGGTCGGTGATCGCCGCGCTGCGCACCGCCGAGGGGCTCACCGACGACGGTGCCCGGGTGCTGGCCCGCGTGTTCGGTCGTTGGTCGGAGTTGTTGACCGACTACATCGGTGATCCCGTGCTCGCGGAGACCGTCCGGCTCGTCGGCGACGGTCTCTACCTCAGCGCCCTGGCCGGGCTGCCCCAGCCGGAGCCACACGTGCTCCGCGAGATCTTCGACCGCCTGCTCACGAAGGTGTCCCAGGTGCGCGGGGACCCCTGAAGGAGCCTCAACGCCAGGAGGGCAACCAGAGCTCGGCCTGCCAGCGAGCCTCGGTGACGGGGAGACCGTCGAGGATCGGCCAGAGCCAGCTGAAGTTGGCCACGACGAGGCCGACGTAGAGCGCCACGACCAGCAACCCGGTCTTGCGCCGTTCCTTGCCGGCCTTGGCCGATCCGAGGATCTCGCCGAGCACGAGCACGATTCCCAGGACGAGGAAGGGTGCCAGGGGAGTGGCGTAGAAGTAGTACATCTGCCGCTCGAGGTTGACGAACCACGGCAGGAAACCCGCGCAGTAGCCGACCAGGACGGCGGCGTAGCGCCAGTCCATCCGGCTGGTCGCGCGCCACACGGCCCATCCCGCGACCGGCAGCGAGACCCACCACAGCGCGGGGGTGCCCAACAGCATGATGGCCTGGACGCAGCTGGCGCGGCCGCAGCCCGGCGTCCCCGACTCGTAGTAGTAGAGCATCGGCCGCATGCCCATCGGCCACGCCCACGGCTTGGACTCCCACGGGTGCGGGTCGTTGCCCGTGACCAGGTGCGTGTGGAACTCCAGGACGTTGAGGTGGTAGTACAGCCACGAACGGAGCATGTCCGGCAGGAACGCGAAACCGATGTCGTCGGCCGTGGCCACTGCGTGCCGGTCCGTGGCGGTGAGGCTGGCGAACCAGTTCGCCCAGGTCATCACGTAGATCAGCAGTGGCAGGGCCAGCAGCGATCCCAGCGCCGGAACGGTGTCGCGCAGCAGCGCTCCGCCCCACGGACGCCGCACTCCCGCATTGCGCCGCGCCAGCGCGTCCCAGACGACGCTGAGCAGACCGAACGCGGCGACGTAGTAGATACCGCTCCACTTGGTCCCGCAGGCCAGTCCGAGCGAGACGCCCGCGGCGAAGCGCCACCAGCGGAACCCGAGCCGAGGCCCCCAGACCGTCTCGCCGACACGGCCCTCGGTGACCACCCGTATCAACCGTTCGCGGACCTGGTCCCGGTCGACCAGCAGCAGGGAGAAGGCCGCGAGGACGAACATCGCGTGGAAGATGTCGAGCATCCCCACCCTGGACTGCACGTGGCTGAGACCGTCGCAGATCAGCAGCACTCCCGCCAGGGCCCCCAGCAGGGTGGAGCGGGTCAGTCGGCGTGCGGTGCGCACGATCAGCAGCACCATCGCGGTGCCCGCCAGCGCGGTGGCCACCCGCCAGCCCCACGGGTTGTAGCCGAACAGCCACTCCCCACTCGCGATCAGGTACTTGCCCACCGGTGGATGGGCGACCAGCTCGTAACCCGGGTTGTCCTCGAAGCCGCCGTTGCGCAACATCTGCCACGCCTGCGGCACGTAATGCTTCTCGTCGAAGATCGGGGTGCCCTCGTCGGTGGCCCACCCCAGTCTCCAGAAGCGCACCAGGCCCGCGATCGCGGTGATGACGAGCGTGATCACCCAGCTACGGAGAGTGTCCGCGGGCATCAGCGGGTTCAGCAGCCGTGCGCGGTCTCCCCCGCCCGGCGGCCGTGCCGGAGGAGTTTCGCCGACGTCGACCGGCGGGTTTTCGGCGTCGCGGCCACCGGAGTTCGGTACGAGGACACTCACACCCAAATCGTAGGGTGGAACACGTGAATGCCGAATCCGGATCGGGCACGCTCGTGCTGGCCGCCACCCCGCTCGGTCACGTGGGGGACGCTTCGCCCCGCTTGGTCGAGGCCCTGAAATCCGCCGCGGTCGTGGCCGCCGAGGACACGCGGCGGGTGCGCTCGCTGGCCAGTGCGCTCGGGATCACTCTCGGCGGTCGGGTGCTCAGTTACTACGACGCGGTGGAGCAGACGCGCACGCCCGTGCTCCTCGACGCGCTGCACGAGGGCCGCACGGTGTTGTTGGTCACCGACGCGGGAATGCCCAGCGTGTCCGACCCCGGCTACCGGCTCGTGTCGGCGTGCTCGGACGCGGGCGTGCCGGTGACGTGCCTCCCCGGGCCCTCTGCGGTGACCACCGCGCTCGCGATCTCCGGGCTGCCGTGCGACCGGTTCTGCTTCGAGGGCTTCCCGCCGCGGAAGCAGGGGGAGCGGCGGCGCTGGTTCGGCGGGCTCGTGGGCGAGCAGCGCACCTGCGTGTTCTTCGAGGCGCCGCACCGGCTCGCCGACACCCTCGCCGACGCGGCCGAGGTGCTCGGTGCCGAACGGCGGGCGGCCGTGTGCCGGGAGTTGACCAAGACCTACGAGCAGGTGCGGCGCGACCGGCTGGACGTGCTCGCGGAGTGGGCCGCCGAAGGCGTGCGCGGCGAGGTCACCGTGGTGTTGGCGGGGGCGGTCCCCGTGGCTTCGAGCGATCCCGCCGATCTGGTGGGCCGCGTGGAGGAGCGAGCCGCCGACGGTGTGCGGCTCAAGGACGCCGTCGCTGAGGTGGCCGAGATCGGCGGCGTTCGCAAGAAGGAGCTCTACGACGCCGTGTTGGAGGCACGTCGCTGATCCGCTGCTGCGTGTGCGCGGCCACGTCACGGCATTCCCGCACGTGGTGGGAACCGTGATACCGATACCGTGGGTAACCATGGATGTCCGGGTCATCGACCACCCCCTGGCGCAGGCAAGACTGTCCACGATGCGCGACGCGCGCACGGACAACGCGGCTTTCCGGGCCGCCTTGCAGGAACTGACGCTCATGCTCATCTACGAGGCCACTCGTGATTCGGAGGTGGACGAGGCGCCGATTCACACTCCGGTGGCGCGCACCACGGGTTATCGGCTGGCGAACCCGCCCCTGCTGGTGCCGGTGCTGCGGGCCGGTCTCGGGATGGCCGATCAGGCACACCGGCTGATCCCCGAGGCCAGGATGGGATTCGTCGGCATGGCCAGGGACGAGGAGACGCTGGAGCCGACTCCGTACATGGAGTCCCTGCCCGACGACCTGTCCGGTGTCCCGGTGTACGTGCTCGATCCGATGCTGGCCACCGGGGGATCGATGGTGCACACGATTCGGTTGCTGCACGAGCGCGGCGCGGCCGACGTCACCGTCATCTGCACCGTGGCCGCTCCGGAAGGCGTCGAACGACTCGACGGCTCCGGTCTGCCGGCGCGGGTGATCACGGCCGGACTCGACGACCGGCTCAACGAATCGGGTTACATCGTGCCCGGCCTCGGCGATGCGGGCGACCGCGAGTACGGACCCCGGTAGATTCCCGCGGCGTGTGCTGCGCGACCACCGGATGCCGGAGGCGGGCGTGAACCCGACCTCGAACCGGCGCCCCATCGAGCCCGACGTGCACCGCGATCTCGCCGGTGAGCTGACCTACGAGCGCTATCTGCGGCTGGACACGCTGCTGTCCTGCCAACGACCGGTGTCGAGCTCGGGGCATCACGACGAGATGCTGTTCATCATCCAGCACCAGACGACCGAACTCTGGTTCAAGCTGCTGATCCACGAGCTCCGCGCGGCGATCCGGCTGGTCGCCGCCGACGACCTGCCTCCGGCGATGAAGTCGCTGGCCAGGATCAAGCACATCCAGCGGCAGATGTTCGAGCAGTGGGCCGTGCTGGAGACGCTGACGCCGATCGAGTACGCGAAGTTCCGCGACGAGCTGGGGCACGCCTCCGGTTTCCAGTCCGGCCAGTACAGACTGGTGGAGTTCCTGCTGGGCAACAAGAACGCGGCGATGCTCGACGTGTTCGCCCACGACGCCGAGGCGGTTCGGGTGCTGCGCGAGGCGCTGGAGGCGCCGAGCCTGTACGACGAGTTCCTGGGGCACCTGGCCCGGAACGGCCACGACGTGCCCGCCGACCTGCTCGAACGGGACTGGACGCAGCCGTACCGCGAGCACTCCGGCCTGGTCCCGGTGCTCAAGCGCGTCTATGAGGACGCGGGAAACCACTGGTCCGAGTACGAGGCCTGCGAGGAACTGGCCGACGTCGAGGAGAGCTTCCAGCTGTGGCGGTTCCGCCACATGAAGACGGTGGAGCGCATCATCGGGCACAAGCGCGGCACGGGCGGTTCCAGCGGGGTCGACTTCCTGCGCGCGGCGCTGGAGCTGACGTTCTTTCCCGAGATCCTGACGGTGCGGACCGAGATCGGCCGGTGACGAGAGCCGAACGGGTGACGAACCGGCCCGAACCTTGACCCGAATTGGTTCAGACCACATGGTGTTGTACGGCTGTCCCGACGGCACGGGAGCGACACCATGTTCCAGATCCACCGTTTCCGCACCCCTGGCGATTACCGGACCTGATGGCCGGCGTCCTGGCGCTGGGGGTCTCGATGCCGGCCGCACCGGCGGGTGCGAGCGACTCGACCACGCAGTCGGAAGCCGCGTCCCAGGCCGGTGCCCGCAAGGTCGGTTACTTCACCCAGTGGTCGATCTACGACCGCGATTACTTCGTCAAGAACATCGACACCTCGGGGTCGGCCGCCGAGCTCACCCACATCAACTACGCCTTCGCCAACCTCGACGCCTCCGGGCAGTGCTTCCAGGGCAACGCTCCCGGCGAAGCTGACGCGTGGGCCGACTACCAGCGCCGGTTCACCGCCGCCCGCTCCGTCGACGGAGTCGCCGACTCCTACGACCAGCCGATGGCCGGCAATCTCAACCAGCTCGCCGAGCTCAAGGAGAAGTACCCGCACCTGAAGGTCTACATCTCCATCGGTGGCTGGTCGTGGTCGGACGACTTCCACGCCGCCGCGGCCACGGCACAGTCCCGCACGGCGCACGTGAAGTCCTGCATCGACATGTGGCTGCGCGGCGACCTGCCCCGGATCGGTGGTGCGCCGCAGGGTGGCGAGGGCGTGGCCGCCGGGATCTTCGACGGCGTCGACATCGACTGGGAGTGGCCCGGCTCCGAGGGAGGCCCCGGCAACGTCGTGGATCCCGCGGACAAGCAGAACTGCACCGCGTTGCTGCGGGAGTGGCGCACCCGGCTCGACGCGCTGGAGGCCGAGGCCGGCGAGCCCTACGACCTCACGGCGTTCCTGCCCGCCGACCCGGCCAAGATCGAGGCGGGATACGAGGTCGAGAAGGTCTTCGACCAGCTCACCTTCGCCACCATCCAGGGCTACGACCTCCACGGGGCCTACGAGCCGACCACCAACCACCAGTCGGCGCTCCGCAGTCCCGCCGGTGATCCGTCACCGAAGAGGTTCAGCATCGACAAGACCGTCAACGCCCATCTCGACGCGGGCGCTCCGGCGAACGAGATGGTGCTGGGCGTGCCCTTCTACGGACGTGGTTGGACCGGGGTGCCCGACGAGAACGACGGGCTGTTCCAGTCCTCGACCGGGCCCGCACCGGCGCCCTGCGAAGCCGGGTACCCGGGTACGCGGGCTACGAGACGCTGAAATCCGAGCGGAACACCTACACGGTGCACCGGGATCCCGAGGCCGGTTTCGCCTGGCTCTACGACGGCAACACCTTCTGGACCTACGACGACCCGGTCGAGATCGCCCGCAAGATGGACTACGTCGACCGCACGGGCCTCGGCGGGGCCATGGCGTGGTCCCTGGACGGCGACACTCCGGACGGCGAGCTGATGACCGCCATCGACCGGAACCTGGGTGAGAAATGTTTCCGGGAAGGCCTGCGTAACGAGTCGGGCGGGGAACCTCGGACGCCGCCCGCCCGCGGGCCCGGCCACCACCCCTCACGGAGGCGCCGCGCGCCACTGCGATGTTGGCTCCGGGATCTGACACATCGAGTAGGTACTACGCCCGCCCGTAACCCGGCCACCGCCCCCATGGAGCTGTCCTCGCGAGGCGACGCCTGAGAACCCCCGGCGGATCGACCTGCGTACATGGCTCAAAGCGGCGAAGCCGCTTTGAGGGAGGAAACACAACCACATGCCGAGCCTGGGCTGGTGGCAGCCCGGTAGTCGGCCCCGGGCCGCCCTACCCCGGCGCCCGGGTCGGCGCTCGTCACCGTGGGCGACCGGACGGGCACGGAGGCCTGCACGAGGCGGATCATTCGCCGTACGAAGGCCGTTACTCCGGTGTTCGCACCCGGTCGGATGCTCGTTTCGGCTCTCTCGTGGCAAGCTGGTTCCCGTGGTTTCACGACATAACGGTCTTCGCGGTGCCACGATCGGTGCCGCAGTCCTGGGTTCGGTGTATCGGAGCGTGCGCACTTTCCAGAAAGCGCGTGCCGTTCTTCGCCTCAGCGAGGCGTCCCCCTCCACTATCCTGCCACCGACCGTGACCGTGATCGTTCCCGCTCGGAACGAGGCGGCCGTGATCGACGACTGCTTACACGGCCTTCGCGCGCAGGATTACGGCTCTCGCACGGACGGTGGCGCGGGCGGTGACGAGCCGTCCCTGCGCATCGTCGTCGTCGACGACGGCTCGACTGACCGCACGGGTGAGATCGTGCGCGCCCACGCCGCGGCGGATTCGCGCGTGCAGGTGGTGCGCAGCGAGGGGCCGCCCGCGGGCTGGAGCGGCAAGGTGCACGCCATGCACGTGGGCGTCGAGGCCGCGGGTCCGCCGGAGGCGGGGGAGTGGCTGCTGTTCGTCGACGCCGACACCGTGCTCGGACCGGAGCTGCTCACCCGATTGCTCGCCACCGCGGAAGAGGTCGACGCCGACCTGCTGTCGGCACCGGGCGGTCCCCCCGCGAAACACTCGGCGACGTGGCCGGTGCTCATGCCCGCGGGGTTGCAGATGATCGGCGAGAACGCCGATCCCAACGGGCGCGGCAGCAAGGCGTTCGCCATCGGTCACTGCATCCTGCTGCGCCGTTCGCATTACGACAAGATCGGTGGCTGGAGCTCGCTGGCGGGCAAGCGCAACGAGGACATCGCCATCGCGACGTCGGTGCGCGACCACGGCGGGCTCACCCGCACCGTCAACGCCCAGGAGCAGGTGACCACCAGTGGCATGGACCCGTTCAGCCAGGGGTGGATCTCGTTCCGCAAGAGCTTCGTGGCCGGTACTGAGGGCTCGTTACCGGTGCTGCTCGGTGGGGGACTGGGACACATGGCCATCTCGGTCGCGGCTCCCGCAGCCGTGGCCCTGGGCCTGCGTGAACGCCGTCCTGTGCTTGTCGCCGCCGGGGCGGCGGGTTGGGTCGCGCAGGGCGCCGCTCACGTCCGTACGGCGCGGGTGATGCGGGCCAAGCCGAGCCTGGCGCCGCTGGCGCCGCTGACCAACGCCCTGTTCGGCGGCATCCTGCTCGACGGTGCCCGGCAGGTGCTGCGCCGCACGAATCAGTGGAAGGGCCGTCGCACCGGGTACTGAGGAGTCCGCCGGGTCGTGCGCGATCCCGAGTCGTAGTTGGCGGCCCGCCCGCGTGATCGCGGGCGGGCCGGAGGGTTTGCCGATACCGTGGGTTCTTTCGCCCCGGGTCAGCCGCCGGTGTGCTCGGTCGCCTTCTTGCGCAGTGCGACGGGCGCTCCGGCCAGGTCCTCCTCGTTGCACAACAACTTCAGGTTGTAATAGGGCGCACCCCGACGGTCGTCGTAGTCGAGGTGGACGGCGATGACGTCCACGGGTTCACCCAGCCATTCCTGGGTCTGGCTCAACCAGGTCGCGGAGCGTTGCAATGCGGCCGGGAGATCGTCGTCACGGAACTCGACCGGGCGGTAGGGAACGTCCTGGACTGCGTCCGTGGTGTTCGGAGGCTGGGGAAGATCCACGGAGACGCCGGAGTCGTTGAGTTCGAGTTCGATCGTTTCCTCACTCACCTGTGAAGGGTCTCCCACTGTGGCCGTACGTGCAAGCCTGCTCCCTGCCGCTACTCCGGAAAGTGACGAGACGGACCACTGCGCGTGTGACCAGTGTTACGCGTGGAAAGCGGTCGAGGGTTTCGCGCGACGCCTGCTCGGAGCAGGACGGAGCGGCTCCCCGATCACTGCGGCATGAGGGTGGCGGCGACGGTGGCGCCCAGTTCCCAGCAGGAGTCGAGCGCGGTCGAATCGGTCTGCCCGAGCACGGTCACGGGTTCGGCCACGGCCCGCCACCCCAGACCGGTGGTGATCGTGCCGACCGCCTTGACCGCGCCTTCGGTGCCCTCGTTGCCGTGCACGTACAGTCCGTAGGGCCGTCCCCGCGTGGAGTCCAGGCACGGGTAGTAGATCTGATCGAAGAAGTGCTTCAGCGCCCCGGAGATGTATCCCAGGTTCGCCGGTGTGCCCAGGACGTAGCCGTCGGCCTCCAGCACGTCGGTGGACGTGGCAGACAGCGCCGCCCGGCGCACGACCTCGACACCCTCGATCTCGTCGGTGGTGGCCCCCTCGACGACCTTCTCGAACATCGCCTGCGTTCCCGGCGACGGCGTGTGGTGGACGATCAGCAACCTCGGCATCGGCATCACTCTAGTCGGATCTCTCGGACCTACGACTCGACGAGCGCGGACACGGCACCGCGCAGGTCCTCCAGAAGTTCGCGGGCGCGTCGGCGGGAGGCCGCGAGCTCGGTCCGACTGCCCTGTTCCACGACGTTGTCGACGACCTGGAGGTAGCACTTGAGCTTCGGCTCCGTACCGGACGGACGGACGACCACGCGGACGTCGCCGTGCGGGGTGGGGCCTCGCAGCACCAGGACGTCCGAGTCCGGCAGGAGGTCCTCGGTGGAAACCCGCACCCCCGCCAGCTCTTCCGGGGGCTCGGCGCGCAACCGCCGCATCACCGCCGCGATCACCGACAGATCGATGACGCGCACCGATACCTGACCGGTCTCGTGCACCCCGTGGGCGAGTTCGAGCGAGTCCAGCATCCCGGCGAGATCGCGTCCGGTCTCCTTGCCCCGGCACACCATGTCGCAGGCCAGCACCGCGGCGGAAATACCGTCCTTGTCCCGCACGTGGTCGGGATCCACGCAGTGTCCGAGAGCCTCCTCGTAGGCGTAGACGAGGCCGGTCCCCGCGCCGTCTCCCGCACGCACCAGCCACTTGAACCCGATGAGGGTCTCGTCGTAGTGGACCCGGTGCTCGGCGGCGACGGCCGTGAGCATGGTCGAGGAGACGATCGTGGTGGCCACCAGCGGGTCCGGGTGCCGCTGGTGGTCCGTGGTGGACAGCACGTGCTCGCCGAGCAGGACGCCGGTCTCGTCGCCGCGAAGCATCCGCCAGGTGCCGTCGACGTCGGCCATGCCCAACGCGCAGCGGTCGGCGTCGGGGTCCAGGGCCACGGCCAGGTTCGCGTCGACCTCCGCGGCCAGTTCCAGCAGTGCGTCGGCGGTGCCCGGCTCCTCGGGGTTGGGGAACTCGACGGTGGGGAAGTCGGGGTCGGGCTCGGCCTGGGAAGTCACCAGAAGCACGTCGTCGAAGCCCGCGCGGTTCAGCGCTCGTTCGAGCGGCTTCGCTCCCACGCCGTGCAGCGCGGTCGCCACCACGCGAAGTCGGCGGTCCGCGCTCGTGGGCAGCGCCGAGACGCGGTCGAGGTACTCCTCCAGCGCCGAGCGGTGGAACGACCAGGACTCCGAACGAGGGATCGCGTCGGCGGCGGGCGCCTTGTCGATCAGCGCCTCGATCTCGGTATCGGCCGGGGCCAGCAGTGGCACGCCTCCGCGGAGGTAGACCTTGTACCCGTTGTCCCCGGGAGGATTGTGCGAGGCCGTGATCTGCACTCCCGCCACGGCGTTCAGCGCGCGCGTCGCGTGCGCCAACACCGGCGTGGGCAGTGGTTCGGGCAGGACGCGCACGTCGAAGCCGGCAGCGGTGAGCACGCCCGCCGTGTCCTCGGCGAAGGCCGTCGAACCGTGTCGGGCGTCGCGCCCGACGACGACCACGCCTCCCGAGCGACCTCGTCCGGTCAGCCAGGAAGCCAGCCCCGCCGTCGCCCGGATGACGACCGACCGGTTCATCCCGTTGGGTCCCGCCCGCACGGCTCCGCGCAGCCCAGCCGTGCCGAACGTCAACGTCCCCGACATGCGGTCGTCGAGCTCGGCGACGGCCGAGGTGGATCCGCTCGTCGCCGAAACCAGGACGTCCTGGAGCTCGGCTCGGCTCGCGGGATCGACGTCCTCGGCGATCCACCTGTGGGCGGCGTCCCGGACCCGGGGGTCGAGCGTGTTCGACATGACGCGACTCTAGCCAGTCCCGGTGCGGGCGCGCAGTCAGATTCGTTCGGTCAGCGACCGCAGCAGCTTGCCCATCCTCGTGGCCGAGGCCTGCCCGGCCTCCAGCACCTCCTGGTGGTTCAGCGGCTCCCCGGTGATGCCGGCGGCGAGGTTGGTCACCAGCGACAGGCCGAAGACCTCGGCGCCGTCGGCGCGCGCGGCGATCGCCTCCTGCACGGTGGACATGCCGACGAGGTCGGCGCCGAGGGTGCGCAGCATGCGGATCTCGGCCGGGGTCTCGAAGTGCGGTCCGGGCAGCCCCGCGTACACGCCCTCCTCCAGCGAGGGGTCGATGTCGCGGGCGATCCCGCGCAGCCGTTCCGCGTACAGGTCGGTGAGGTCCACGAAACGGGCACCGACCAGGGGAGAGCGCGTGGTCATGTTCAGGTGGTCGCTGACGAGGACCGGCTGGCCGACCCGCATCCCCGCTCGCAGGCCGCCCGCCGCGTTGGTCAGCAGCACGGCTCGGCAGCCCGCGGCGGTCGCGGTGCGTACCCCGTGCACCACCTTGTCGACCCCGACGTCCTCGTAGAGGTGGGTACGTCCGAGCAGCACGAGGACCCGCTTGTCACCGACCGGGACCGATCGGATCCTGCCGCTGTGCCCGTGCGCCCCAGGAGGTGCGAAGCCGGGTATTTCGGGCATGTCCAGCTCGGTGTCCGGAGTGCCGATCTCCTCGGCCGCCGGTTGCCATCCCGAGCCGAGCACGACGGCGAGGTCGTGGTGGGTGGCACCGGTGAGCTCGGCTAGGGTGGCCGCCGCGGCGCTGGCCGTCGCGGCGGGATCAGGGGTCTCGGGTGTCGAAGACGTCACAGTCGACCAGCTTAGAGCTCGCGCAACTTGGTGATCTTCATGGGCGCCGGGATGGTCGGTTGTCCCAGCGGTGGGTGGTCCAGGCTTTACGGATCAGGGCACGGAGAGTGACGATCGCATCGGCGAGGTCGAAGAACGCGTCGACGACGGTTTTGCGGCGTTCGTAGCAGCGTTGGAGGCGGTTGAAGGCGTTGTGCCAGGCGTTTGTGCGTTCTACATGCCAACGCTGGCTGGCCTGGATTGGTGCTTTGTCTCCTTTGCGGGCGCTCTCGCCGTGCAGGCCGCGGCCGGTCAGCACGTCCCGGGTTTTGCCGGAGTCGTAACCGGAGTCCAGGTGCACGGTGATGTCCGCGGGTAGCGGGCCGAGATCGCCGAGGTGGTCCAGAGTGGGTGCCAGCAGCGGGGAGTCGTGGCGGTTGGCCCCGGCCAGTTCCCGCCCGAGCGGGATTCCGTAGCCCTCGGCCAGCAGGGAGCGCTTCATGCCTTGTTTGCGCCGGTCGACCGGAGAGGGGCCTGCGATCTCGCCGCCGCCAGGGGCTTTGGTGATGCACCCGTCGACGGAGATGTCTTCCAGCAGGAGACCGACGATGCGGTCGTAGGCCTCCAGCACGATCTGTTTGAGCCGGGCGAGGAGACCCAGCTTGATCCATTCGTCGCGGCGGTTGCGGATGGTGCTCGCCGAACAGGTCGTGTCGGCAATGCCCTGGTAGGAACAGCCGAACCGCAGCACTTGCAGCAGCTTGTCGAACACGATCCGGTCTGGGATGCGGCGGCGGTGACAACGCAGCGGATGCCCAGCGGCGAACTCAGGCCGGGCGGGCAGCAGTGCGGCGAATTGGTCCCACAACGGGTCAGTAAGCCATGATGGAACGGCAGGCACGGTCTCTCCGATGATCACGGGGCGTCAGCAACCTCATGATCACCGAGACCGTGCCTGCGTCACCTCCCGGGCCGACTCCGCCACCCAATCTGCGCGAGCTCTTAACCAAGAGATCAGGGGAGCGGGGCGAATCCGCGCAGGGCGCTGCCGAACAGGGAGTGTCCGAAGGCGACATCGGCGTCGGGGACCGTGACTCGCAGGATCCACAGATCCCCCTGGTGCGGCATGAGTCGCATCAGGGAATGACGGCGTGTCGACGGGTCCGACGTGGTCGAGACTCCCCGGATCTCGGTGGTGAAGCTCAACTGCCGGTCCGGCCGTTTCCCCGTGTCGCTCGGCACGGGGTGGTTCGCTCCCAGTCGGAACAGCTTGTCGGAACCTCCGAAGATCTTCGGCAACGTGTTGATGTATCCCTGCGTGGTGTAGCCGTCGGAGTAGTAGCCGTCGAAATGCGCCACGACGAGGTCCGTGCGCCCGTCGGGTGCCACGAAGTGGACGGCCACGCTCTCGGTGGGAGGGCCGGCGCGAACGCTGTGGAACTCGGCCCACTCCACGGGAACGGGCACCGTGAAGTTCCCCTCGCCGCCGTCCGCCGGGTATTTGGCCGTGCTGAAACGCGGAACCAGCCTGGGGAGCTGATCCTGGGATGCCTGCGGGCTCGGTAGTGGGTCGTATCCCAGCAACGCGCGACTGCCCGTGAAGCCCGCGCCGAGCGCCAGCGCGAACACCAGCACGGCGCTCAGGGCCAGCGCGGTCACCGCCCAGGGCGAACGGCGCTTCGGCGGGGGAGGGGTGGGGGTGAACGGCAACGGCCCCGGATCATCGGCCAGCGCCGGGGCCTGCTGCTCCGGCTGGGAAGTCCGCTCTTGTTCGTCATCGGTCCGGTCCGAGTCGGATCCGACCTGTTCGAGCGCACGCACCGTCGGCGTCTCCGGATCGAGCAGCCCCTCGAGAGGATGCGAGCCGGGCTCCGGCAGCGCGTGCTGTATCCGACGTCGCACCTCGTGCAGCTGTAGCCGCTGCTGCGGGTCCTTGACCATGAGGCCGGTGATGACCTCGCCGATCGGTCCGGTGCGGGACGGTAGGGGTACGGGTCCGCGCACGACCGAAGTGACCGTGGCCATCGGGTTGTCGTCGGTGTCGTAGGGCGGACACCCCTCGGAAGCGGCGAACAGGGTCGCGCCGAGCCCCCACAGATCGGCGGCGAAGGTCAGCGTTTCACCCGCGGCCACCTCCGGAGCGATGAAGGCCGGGGTACCCAGCATGATGCCGGTGCGGGTCAGGGTCGGTTCGCCGAGGTTGCGGGAGATCCCGAAGTCGCTGAGCTTGATCCGACCATCCGGACCGAGCAGTACGTTGCCGGGTTTGACGTCGCGGTGGACGATGCGGGCGCGGTGCGCGGCCTCCAGCGCGGCGGCCACGGAGTCGGCGAGCACGGCGAGCTGCTGCTCGTCGAGCGCGCCGCGCTCGTTCACGACGGTGGCCAGGCTCTCGGAGGGCATGAGTTCCATGACGACGAACGGTTCGCCGTCGTCGCGGGCCACGTCGTAGAGAGTGATCACGTTCGGGTGCGAGACCACGGCGATCGCCCGCGCCTCCCGCAGGGTGCGCTCGCGCAGTTCCGCGGCCTCCGCGTCGGGGACGCCGGGTGGCAGCCGCACCGCCTTCACCGCGATCGGTCTGCCCAGCACCACGTCGGTGCCGGCCCAGACGCTGCCCATCGCTCCGCCGCCGAGCCTGCTGTCCAGTCGGTACCGGTCGCTGATCAGCCGGCCCTGTTCGGGGGTGCCCTCGGGGGCGTCCTCTGAGTCGGACACGCCTCCATTGTCCACCGGTGTCAGTCCGTGATCTCCAGTCGGTCACCCGTCCGAAGCACCGAGTTGCTCGTCCATGTGAGCCGACGGAGCCAGTCGGTGTCCATGCGTTCCGTGACGGCCGCGATCCCTGCTTCGAGTCGTATACCGGGGTGGCGCTCGTACAAGGAGCTGCTGCCGATCAGGGCGTTCTCGCGGATTGCCGGGACACCCCGGTTGAGGTGGACGAAGTCGAAGTCGTCGTGGACGTCGGTCAGGTCCTCGAAGTCCGAGCGAGCTTGCAGCAGGTCGAAGTCGGCGTCCTGCTCGGTCATGACGGCGACGTCGAGGTCGCGCGGGTGGTCCTCGCCGCGTCCGACGCTGCCGAAGACCGTGACGACGCGGATGCCGTGGCGTTCGCACAGTTCGGCGAGCTCGCCGGACGCGGCCGCGTCCGGCGAGCGCCGGAGGCCTTCGATCGGAGCACTGGGCAGGACCTCGTTATGGACCGGAGTCCCGACGGCGCGTGAACACCTGAAGTGCTCGTTCCGACCCGGTATGTATTGTAGGCATGTTACACGTCGTGAACCTTCCCACGGTGATCCGTTGTCCTGACTCGATCCCTGTAAGGTGTGACCTGTTTCGCCGCGCCGAAAAACGCGTTCCACCGGCCCCGACTCCGCTCGGAAGGCCGGGGGTACCGATGTGGTGCGTCGGCATTTCGGATAAGTTGGACACCGATCGGACCGGCCAGGGGGACCATCCGGCTCTCGGCGCGCACGGGTCGTTTCCGGCGCGGTGGTGGCGTCGCCGCGGGTGACGAACAATCCCGGTTGTCCGGTGACCCCGTCGCTCGCAGGATCGACAGACCGGTCCGCAGGAGGTGCCCTTGCTCGTTTTGGTGCTCGCGCACCTGCTGGTGGCCGTGGCCCTGCCGTTCGTCGCGGTGCGTGCCATGCGGCTGGCCTTCGCGCTCGCGGCACTGCCACCAGCGGCCGCTCTCGCCTGGACACTCGTCCACATCGGACCGGTGCTGCGTGGGCGGGAGGTGGTCGAAACCCTGGCCTGGGCGCCCCGCATCGATCTGGAGATCGCGTTACGCCTGGACCCGTTGGCACTGGCGATGACGCTGCTGGTCTCCGGCGTCGGTGCCCTCGTACTGCTGTACTCCCGGTACTACTTCGGTCGCGACAGCCCGGACGGCAAGCGCTCGGCGCCGCTGCTGCTGGCCTTCGCCGGGGTGATGCTGGGGTTGGTCCTGGCCGACGACCTGATCACCCTCTACGTCTTCTGGGAACTGACCACGATCTGCTCGTTCCTGCTGGTCGGGCAGGCCGGTATCAGCCGCGAGTCCCGTCGGTCGGCGTTGCAGGCACTGCTGGTGACCACGCTGGGCGGGCTGGTGATGCTGCTCGGCTTCATCGTGCTCGGCGAGTCGGCGGGCACGTACCGGGTCTCCGAACTCGTCGCGAACCCTCCGCGTGGTGCCGGGGTCGGGGTCGCGGCCGTGCTGATCCTGGTCGGC
The DNA here is from genome assembly GCF_014137975.1 of Halosaccharopolyspora lacisalsi. Classification (GTDB taxonomy): domain Bacteria; phylum Actinomycetota; class Actinomycetes; order Mycobacteriales; family Pseudonocardiaceae; genus Halosaccharopolyspora; species Halosaccharopolyspora lacisalsi. The sequence continues at coordinate 351,889 of NZ_JACGWZ010000006.1, forward strand.
GCGTTCACCAAGTCCGCGCAACTCCCCTTCCACAACTGGTTGCCTGCGGCGATGGTGGCGCCGACGCCGATCAGCGCTTATCTGCACGCGGCGTCGATGGTGAAGGCGGGCGTGTTCCTGGTGGCCCGGCTGACGCCGGTGTTCGTGGGAGTGACGCACTGGTGGGTGCTGACCGCCGTCTTCGGCGTGACGACCATGATCGTCGGTGGATGGCGCGCGCTGCACGAGTACGACCTGAAGAAGCTGCTCGCCTACGGCACGGTCAGCCAGCTGGGCTTTCTGATGGTGTTGCTCGGTACGGGGACCCGCACCGCCGCCGTCGCCGGGGATTCCATGCTGCTCGCGCACGGTCTGTTCAAGGCGGCGCTGTTCCTGGTCGTGGGCATCGTCGACCACCAGGCCGGAACGCGCGACATCCGCGAACTCTCCGGGCTGTGGAAGCGGCTGCCCTGGGTGGCCGCCACCGCCACGGTCGCGGTGGTGTCGATGGCGGGTCTGCCTCCGGCGGTGGGATTCCTGGGCAAGGAGGCCGCGTTCGAGGCCTTCCTGCACGGTGGCCTCGGCAGCACGGTGATCGAAGCCGGGCTGCTGCTCGGCTCGGTGTTCACCGTCGCCTACAGCGCGCGGCTGCTGTGGGGGGCGTTCGCCGACAAGCCCCGGCAGACCACCACCGAAGCGATCGCCGCCGGGGCCGGGCTGGTGCTGCCCGCGGCCGTCCCGGCGGTCGCCGGGATCGTCCTCGGCGTCGCCTACCCGATCACCGACGATCTCAGCAGCGCTTACGCCGACACGTACGGCACGGGCGCCGATCCCTACCACCTGGCGTTATGGCACGGACTCAACCTGCCGCTGCTCTTCTCGGCGATCGCGTTGGCGGGTGGTGTCGCCCTGCACGCCGCACGGGAGCGGGTCACGAACTTGCGCGCTCGGCTGCCCAAGCCGTTCACGGCCCAGCGTGCCTACGAGCGGATCATGGCGCTGCTGGAGCGCACCGCCGTCGGTGTCACCGGCCGGATACAGGTCGGTTCGTTACCGACCTACCTCGGCATCATCCTGATCACGGTGCTCGTGGTTCCGGGCTCGGTCCTGCTGACTCGTGCGAGTCTGCCGGACGCGGTGCCGGTGTGGCACCGGCTGCTGCAGATTCCGTTGGCGGTCGTGATCCTGATCGCCATCGCGGGGGTGGTCCGTGCACGCCGCCGCCTGACGGCCGTGGTGCTGGTCGGCGTGATCGGCTACGGCATCGGCGGGTTGTTCATCGTCGACGGTGGCCCCGACCTGGCGTTGGCGCAGTTCCTGGTCGAGACGTTGACGATGGTGGCGTTCGTGTTCGTGCTGCGGCGGCTGCCCGCCCGGTTCGTCCAGTCGGAACCGGCTCCGGGACTGCGGGTGCCGAAGGTGGTGATCGCCGTCGCCGGTGGCGTGTTCATGGCCGTGGCCGCCCTGCTGTTCAGCTCCGCCCGGCAAGCCCCTCCCACGGCCAGCCGGTACTACATCGCCCACGCGGAGGAGGGCGCGGGCGCGACGAACGTGGTCAACGCGATCATCGTCGACTTCCGTGCCCTGGACACCGTGGGCGAGATCGCGGTACTCGCCGTGGCCGCGACGGGCGTGGCCAGCCTGGTACTGGCCACGCGGTACCAGCGGCGGCGACGACGCGGTCCGGGCAGATCCGGGAGCGCCGCGAAACCCACCGATCGAACCACGGCCGACGACCACGACTCGCGGCGGGAAGAGGCGCGCGAATGACCGAGCGTGATCACCGACCCGAACCGGCCGCGGAGGATTCCGACTCCTGGACCGAGTGGGACGTCCCGGCCGAGAGATGGCTGCTGTCCGGTTACTGCCGTGATCAGCGTGAGCGCACGGTGCTGCTGGAGCTGGCCGCCCGGATCGTGTTCCCCACCGTCATCGTGTTCTCGCTCTACCTGTTGTTCGCCGGGCACGACCACCCCGGTGGCGGGTTCAGCGGCGGGCTGGTCGCCGGTCAGGCGTTCGTGCTGCGCCATCTCGCCGGTGGCCGGTTGGACGACAGCTCGACCCTGTCGATGCGGCCCCCGGTGCTGATCGGTGTCGGGCTGACGATCGCCGTGCTGACCGGCTTCGCCCCCCTGCTGTTCGGCGAGGTGGTGTTGGAAAGCGACATCTACAAGTTCACCTTGCCGGTGCTGGGCCAGATCAAGCTCGTGACCAACCTCTTCCTCGACATCGGCGTGTACCTGCTGCTCCTCGGCGTGGTGCTCGATCTGCTGCGGACGTTGGGCTCCGGGATCGAGGCCAACGCGGCCGCGGCGCGAAGGGAGCAGTCGTGACCACGGTGAACCTGACGATGGCGATCGTGCTCGGGGGCCTGTACTCGGCCGGGTTCTATCTGCTGATGCAGCGGTCGCTGATGCGCATCCTGCTCGGTATCGTGATCATCGGTCACGGTGCCAACCTGATGCTGCAGCTGGCGGGCGGGCCGCCGGGTCGGCCGGCGATGGTCGGCGAAGCCGCGCCCGAGAACATGGCCGACCCGTTTCCGCAGGCGATGGCGTTGACCGCCATCGTCATCACCTTCGCCCTGACGACGTTCCTGCTGGCCCTGGCCTACCGTTCTTGGGTGCTGCTCGGGCACGACGAGGTGCAGGACGACGTCGAGGACCGTCGCATCCGGCGGATGGAGCGAAGGCTCGCCGAGTCCGAGGACGACACGGAATCGGAGGCCACCCAGTGACCCTTCTGGTCGCGCTGCCCATACTGCTGCCCCTGGCCGCCGCGGGCCTGTCGCTGGCGTTCGGTCGCTTCGCCGATGTGCAACGCGTGCTCGGCATGGTGGTGCTCGGGGTGCTCATCGTCGACTCGGCCGTGCTGCTCTACGTCGCCGACACGTTCGGTCCGGTGGTTCTGCAGGTGGGCAACTGGCCCGCTCCGTTCGGGATCACCCTGGTCGCCGACCGCCTGGCCGTGTTGTTGTTGCTGGTCTCGTCGGTGGTGACCTTCGCGGTACTGCTCTACTCGATCGGGCAGCGCATCACCGACTACGGACGAGGGGCCTCCAGCACGACGTTCCACCCGATCTACCTGGTGTTGTGCGCGGGGGTGTCGCTGGCCTACCTCAGCGGTGACCTGTTCAACCTGTTCGTCGCCTTCGAGATCATGCTCTCGTCGTCGTACGTACTGATCAACCGGCGGGCCACGGCCACCCGCATCCGCGCGGGGATGACCTACACGATCGTCAGCCTGACCTCGTCACTGCTGTTCATCACCGTGATCGCCCTGGTCTACGCGGCGACGGGCACGGTCAATCTGGCCGATCTGGCGCAGCGGGTCGCGGAACTGCCGGACGGGTTGCAGACCGCGCTCGGGTTGATCGTGCTCATCGTGTTCGGGGTCAAGTCCGCGATGGTGCCGCTGCACTTCTGGCTGCCGGACAGCTACCCGAACGCGCCCGCGCCGATCACCGCCGTGTTCGCGGGGTTGCTGACCAAGGTCGGCATCTACGCGATGATCCGCACCCAGACGCTGGTGTTCGCGCACAACGAGAGCTGGCGGCTGATGCTGGCGATAGCGCTGATCACCATGATCGTGGGCGCGCTGGGGGCGCTGGCTCAGAACGACATCAACCGGATGCTCTCGTTTCTGCTGGTCAGCCATATCGGGTACATGCTGTTCGGGCTCGGTGTCTACGACACGGCCGGGCTGACCGGTGTCATTCTCTACGTGATCCACCACATCACGGTCCAGGCGACGTTGTTCCTGGTCAGTGGTTTGATCACTCGCCACACCGGGACGGTGGCGCTGAGCCGCATGGGCGGTCTGGCCAAGGCGTCGCCGTTGATCGCGGTCCTGTTCGCGCTGCCCGCGCTGAGCCTGGCGGGCATTCCGCCGTTCTCCGGCTTCGTGGCGAAACTGGCGTTGTTGCAGGCCGGTGTCGAGGCGGGCACGTGGTCGGCCTACGCCGTCACCGGTGGTGCCGTGCTGACCAGTCTGCTCACGCTGTACGCCATGGCCCGGATCTGGACCAGGGTGTTCTGGGGCCGGGTACGGAAACCGGAGGCGGACCCCGATCCGGAGGACGAACTCGTGGTCGGTACCGGTACGACCGCGCGGGCCATGGTCATCTCCACCGGTCTGCTGGTGACGGTGAGCGTGGCCATCGCCGTGGCGGCGGGACCGCTGGCCGAGATCAGCGGCCGTGCGGCGGCCGATCTGATGCGGCACGAGACCTACAGCACGGTGGTGCTCGGAGGTGACCCTTGACCGATCGCGCCGATTCCCGCACCGGCGAGCGCGTGGTGAGCCGTCGCAGGCCGTGGTGGTCGCGTGTGGCGCGCAAACTTCCGCTGCTGCTGTGGTTGACCCTGGTCTGGGGCCTGTTGTGGGGCACTTACGACGCGGGGACCGTGTTCTTCGGGGTTCTGGTCTCGGTGCTGGTGATGTCGGTTTTCCCCGTACCGTCGATCTCCACCGACCTGGCACTGCGTCCACTGCGTGTCGTCGAGCTCGTCGCTTACCTGGCCTGGGACATGGCCAGCTCCACCCTGCGGGTCTCCTGGCAGGCGCTGCGCCACGGGCCGCGCATCAGGGCCGGGATCGTCGAGGTGACGCTGCGGATCGACTCCGATCACCTGATCGCGCTGCTGGCCAACGGACTGTCGCTGGCGCCGGGCAAGTTCGTCCTGCAGATCGACCGGCCGAACCGGATCTGCTACGTCTACACGCTCGGTATGATCACCGATCCCGCCACGATCCGAAGCGAGGTTCTCGCGCTGGAGAGGCGTGTGGTCCGCGCATTCGGCTCCGCGGGGGAGCGGGAGCGGATGACCGAGCTCTCGGACACCGGAAAGGACACGCGATGACCGTCGTTTTCACGATCACGTTCACTCTGCTGTGCGTGGCCGGGCTGCTTACGGTGGTGCGGTTGCTGCGCGGGCGAACCACGCTGGATCGGATCATCGCGCTCGACGTGTTCGTGACCCTCATCGTCGCCGCTACCTGCGTGGGCATGGGGATGCAGCTGGACGGGGCGAACATCGCATTGGCGGCCGCGTTCGCGTTGTTGGTCTTCATCGGCTCGATCAGCGCGGCGCGTCTGGTGGAGAAGAAGGAGCGGTACCGGTGACGTGGACGGACGTGGTCGCGGCGGTGTTCCTGCTCGCCGGTTCGCTTTCCTGCCTGTTCGGGGCGATCGGGATACTGACCTTCCCGGATGTGGTCTCGCGGTTGCAGGCCGCTACCAAGCCGCAGACGTTCGGGCTGATTCTGATCGTCATCGGGGCGGCCCTGCGGATGAACGCGCACTCCGCCTCGGGGCTGTTGCTGGTTGTCCTGTTTCAACTGCTCACCGCTCCTGTGCTGGCTCAGATCGTGGGACGCGCCGCCTATCGCGCCGACAGTATTCGGCGGGACACCCTCGACACCGACGAACTCGCGGACCGTCTCCACCGGGAGCGCTCGTCGGGGTGACTCCGCCGGTCGAAGATCGGTTTCGACGCGGTCGGTCGTCCGGAACGGACCGATTCACGTCATTGTCGGCACCGAATGTGTCGGGACCGTTTCACTGTGTGCTTCACGTGCTGCTCGCCGGTGCCGACCGAGATCGTTGATCGAGTCGCCGCCGTGGAATGACTCACGCCGGGGGAACCACGTGCATGATTCACGTCGAGGGCCTACCGTGGCAGTAGCACCGAACCGCCTCGCCGGGAGTAAGTTATCGCACTGCCGGTGTCGTGGACTCCGATGAGCTCGCACCATTGATCAACTGCGCGGTGAATGCACCGTTGTGATGGTGAGAGCGCCAAGACGACGCGTTTAACCCCACGTCACACCCGTTTACGTGAACATTGTTTGGTCCGCCGGACGCGAGCAGGACGGGGGCGAGTCACCCTGGGGAGCCGATCGTGTCCGTTCGGGACATTTCGAATGAATATCGTTCCGAGGGGGTTTCGCAAAATGAGTGGTTATACTTCCTACGGTCTGTGGCCGTGCATTCGAACGACGTCATGCGGACCACGGAAGTGGTCGAGAGCACGCATTTCGATCTTTCGGGGTCAACACGTACCGCTACACTTTGATTACGGGAGGTGACTTGTTGTGATTAGGCAATACTTACGTACGCACACGAATCCGCCCGTGTTCGTCATCTCGGCGATCGTGGTGGTGGGGTTCGTTCTGTGGGGAGTGTTCGCGCCGGAGAACGTGTCGACGGTCGCCAGTAACGTGAATAGTTTCATCACGACGAATTTCGAGTGGCTCTACATACTGAGCGCCACGTTCTTCGTCATCTTCGTCCTGGTGCTCATGGTCAGCCGCTACGGCAGGCTGCGACTCGGGCCGGATGATTCCACGCCCGAGTACGGGACGCTGGCTTGGTTCGCGATGCTGTTCACGGCCGGCATGGGCATCGGCCTGGTCTTCTACGCGGTCAGCGAGCCGATCACCCACTTCACCGGGCCGCCGACGGGCCCGGGCAACACGCAGGCGGCGGCCCAGCAGGCGATGGACTACACGTTCTACCACTGGGGTCTGCACCCGTGGGCGATCTACATCGTGCTCGGCCTGTCGCTGGGCTACTTCGCCTTCCGCAGGGGGCTGCCGCTGCGCCCGGCCGCCGCGCTGTACCCGCTGATCGGCAACCGCATCTACGGCTGGATCGGCAACACGGTCGACGTCCTGGCGGTGTTCGGCACCCTGTTCGGGCTGGCCACCTCGTTGGGCCTCGGCGGTCAGCAGGTCGGCGCCGGGCTGGAGACCCTGTTCGGGATCGACAACACCCCGTTCCTCCAGGTCGTCCTGATCCTGGCGATCACCTCGATCGCGGTGGTCTCGGTGATGCTGGGTATCGACAAGGGCATCCGGAACCTGTCGCTGATCAACCTGTGGCTGGCCTTCGCGCTGATGCTCTTCGTGTTCTTCTTCGGCCCCACGCGGGACCTGCTGAACACGCTGGCCTCCAACGTCGGCTACTACCTGCAGACGCTGCCCGAGCTCAGTTTCCAGACCTTCCCCAACAACGGCAACGGCACCGCCCAGGACTGGCAGAGCAGCTGGACGCTGTTCTACTGGGGCTGGTGGATCGCCTGGTCGCCCTTCGTGGGGATGTTCATCGCCCGCATCTCCTACGGGCGCACCATCCGCTCGTTCATCGGCGGTGCCCTGTTCGCGCCGGTCGGTGCCTCCTTCGTGTGGCTGTCCATCTTCGGCAACTCGGCGTTGCAGCAGGTGCTGGGTGACCCGGCCAACGAGCTTCGCGACGCGGGTGCCAACACCGCGATGTACGTGTTGCTCGGCCAGCTCCCGGTCAGCGGCATCATCTCGCTGGCGGCCTCGGTGCTCGTCATCGTCGTGGTGGTGCTGTTCTTCGCCACCTCCTCGGACTCCGGGTCGCTGGTCGTCGACATCCTCACCAACGGGGGTGACCCGCACCCGAAGTGGCAGCAGCGACTGTTCTGGGCGATCACCGAGGGCGTGATCGCCGCGGTCCTGCTGGCGGCCGGTGCCGTCACCGGCTCCGACGCGCTCAGTGCGCTGCAGACCGCCTCGATCGTGGCGGGACTGCCGTTCTGCATCGTCCTGCTGGTCATGTGCATCGGTCTGGCCAAGGGGCTCGCCCAGGAGCGCCTGCCCAGCGCGCCGCAGGAGCCGAGTCCGCTGATCGACCTGCGCAGGACCACGACCCGGGTGCCGGCGTCGATCGGGACGCGTCACGACACGGACGAGGCCGAAAACACCGGGACCACCACGGACGAGACCGGGACCGACTCGGAAAGGTGATGTCAGTGCGTTCGCTTCGCTTCGGCGTGAGCTGAGCCCGCACTGCGCAGGCGTCGCACCATATCCTCTCCGTGCGGCAAACGGTGTCCCCGGCTACCGGCCGGGGACACCGTTTTCGTGGTGGGACCGAGCGTGGCCCCGCCGAACACGTGAGGTGTCACCGTTACTCCGATCCGGGAGGGCTCGCTCGTGACCGTCCTCGGTCGAACGAAATATGATCGGATGGACATTCGGCCGGAAGTGGGGCGTTGCGGTGGTCGGCAGCGCGTCGCGATCGGGCCCGTCAGGAAGGGTGGTGGCATCGCCGTCATGAACCGTGCAGTCCGCGCCCTCGCGATCCTCGCGCTCGGCTGGGGTCTCGTGCTCGCGCCTGTTCCCACGCTCGTCGGGTCACCGGTGGTCGCGGTGGCTCAGGAGCAGCACGCCCCGCCGTCCGGTGACAAGCAGCCCGGGGAGTCGGGGCTTTCCTCGAACAGTGGACAGCGTTACGTGGTCGGTGGCCTCGGTGCGGCGCTGATCGTGGTGGTGCTGGTTTCGCGCAAGTTGCGTGGCAAGTCGATGATCGGTATCAGGTGGAGGAAGCGCAGTTGAGTCCTCGCCACGGTCGAAAAGCGGCAGCGGGGTCTGCTTTGGGGGGATTTCCCCAACTTTTCCCGCGTGTGGTCTGGACCTGAAGCCGAACCTGTGGGATTTTCGCAATCGGGTCAGTGAGCGCACAGTGCCGCAGGAGGCACGCTCCGCACGCGAACCAGTGGCTCGGCCACTGTGGGCCGTAGGCCCCCAGACGTGGGCTGGCATCGGGAAGCCCCCCGACCGATGCCGGCCCACACCCTGTCGTCGGCACCGTCGTCGGCACCGGGACCCCCGCGGGTGTTCCCCCTCCGCTGTACGGTTCGGCCGAAGAGCGCGCACCGCTCGGCGCGGAGCGGTTACCGGTGAACTATTCCCACCGGGCTGACGCGGCGCGGGTCCGGCCGGATGTCGCAGAATGGGTGCACATGAGTACCGCACCCGCACAGCCGCGCGCCGACCGAAGCGCTCCGGCCGGCGTCGCCGACGATCTCGGCTTCATCGCTCGGGTGCTGGAGACCCCGGCGGTGGCCTCCGCCGGTGACCGGTGCGCTCGACTGTTCACCGCTTCGCGGTATCGCCCCGAGCCCGGTGTCCGCTGATGATCGTTTCAGTTCTCGCGTCGGGAGGCGTGGCGTGACCGTGTTGGATTCTCGTGGCCCCGATCCGCGCAACGGGTCGTCCCTCGATGATCAGGAAACCGTCGAGCGGCCGGTCGGGGCCGGGGCGGTCGCCGTCGAGGAGAACGAGCCCGGTGTTTCGGGTTCCGCCGGGCCGGAAGCCGACAACGGCAGCACCATGTCCCCCGTGGCATCCGGTGTCGAGTCCGGTCCGCGGGACCTGGCCGCGGGCCGCGGGCCAGCTTGGCTGGATGCGTGGATCGAGGCCAACGCACATCGCGTGCTGGCCTGGCGCAGGCACATCCACGCCCATCCGGAGCTGTCCCGTGCCGAGTACGAGACCACGGCGTGGCTGACCGAACAGCTCACCAGCGTGGGGCTGCGTCCCCGCACCCTGCCGGGCGGAACCGGCCTGCTCTGCGACATCGGCCCGGAAACCCACCAGCCGCGGCGTACGGTCGCGCTGCGGGCCGACATCGACGCGCTGCCGCTGGCCGAGGAGACCGGTCTCGACTTCGCCTCCACGGTGGGAGGCGCCGCGCACGCCTGCGGGCACGACGCGCACACCACGATCCTGCTGGGTGCGGCCCTGGCGCTGGCCACGGCACCGCACCTGCCCGGTCGCGTTCGGCTGATCTTCCAGCCCGCGGAGGAAACCATGCCGGGTGGGGCTCTGGACGTGCTGGCCGCCGGCGGCCTCGACGGCGTGGAACGGATCTTCGGACTGCACTGCGACCCGCGCATCCCCGTCGGTCAGGTCGGCACCAGGGCGGGGCCGCTGACTTCGGCCGCGGACCTGCTCGAACTCCGCCTGAGTTCGTCGGGAGGGCACACTTCGCGCCCGCACCTGACCGGGGACCTGGTGCACGCGCTGGGTACGGTGATCACGGGCTTGCCGACCCTGCTGTCCCGCAGGGTCGATCCGCGCAGCGGCACCGTGCTGGCCTGGGGCGCGGTGCACGCGGGTGAGGCACCGAACGCGATCCCCCAGCACGGTTTCGTGCGCGGCACGCTGCGGACGCGTGACCGTGAGACGTGGAGCGAGCTCGAACCGCTGGTGGAGGAACTCGTGCAGGGTTTGCTCGCCCCGCTGGGGGTCGGCTACGACCTGCACCACCGGCGCGGCGTGCCTCCGGTGGTCAACGATTCGCACAGCACCGAGCTGCTGCGAGCGGCGGTGGGCACGGCTCTCGGCGAGCAGGCTCGGACCGGCACGCCGCAGTCTTCCGGTGGCGAGGACTTCGGGTGGTACCTGGAGCACGTGCCGGGTTCCTTCGCCCGGCTCGGCGTGACCTCGGACGCGGGTGAGGCCAAGGACCTGCACCAGCCGAGTTTCGACCTCGACGAACGCGCTCTGCTGGTCGGCGTTCGCACGATGGTGCACGCCGCGTTGACCGCCCTGGACGACTGACCGCTCGCGGATGCGGCGGCTTTCCCGAAAACCGGCGTCCCTCGCACGGCGCGACCGACGAATCGGTGGCTCGCCGACATCAGCGGGCGTCGAAGGGAGCCGGATACCGGAAGGTGCCGCGAACCTCGGGATCGTGCCCGGTCAGCGGACATGCCTGGAAGGCGGGTTCCCATTCCGCCACCGGCGGGTGGATACCGTGCTCGGCCGCAGGCCCGAACCCGAACCTCGGGTAGTAGTTCGGGGAGCCGAGCAACACGACGATCGGCTCGTCCAAGGCGTCCGCCGCGCCTAGGACGGCACGCATCAGCGCGCTGCCGACCCCGCGCCGCTGGTGGGCCGGGAGGACCCCGATCGGCCCCAACCCGAGTGCCGCGTGATCGTCGATCCGACCTCGGCTGCACACCACGTGTCCGACCACGGTCTCTTCCACGGCGACCAGGGACAGCCGCGGTAGCCATTCGGAGGTGTCGCGCAGCTCGTCGACGAGCGGAGCTTCCCGAGGTGTGCTTTCGGGAAGCTCGGGCCGGTGGAAGGCCGCCGCGTGCACGGCGTGGACGGCTGCGGCGTCCTGCGGGAGTTCACGGCGGATCAACACCGGGCCAGTCTCGGTGTCGCCTTCTGAACTGCGCAAACGATTTTTCGCCGCGCTGACCGCCGCTCGGTTCGAGGAGTTCACCCGTTCGGGGTGAATCATCTGAGGCTGCGGCGGCCTCTTTTCGGTATGAGCTCGAATATCGCCACCTCCGCCCCGGAACGGCACACCTCCGCCGCCGAGCACTCCCGGTACCGGGCGTTGTCGCGTACCGAAGCGGCACACCTGTTCGGCCCGGACGGCCTGCGGGAAGCGCTCGCTCGTCGGGAATGGGTGGAACTCTGGCCCGGGGTGGTCGTGCCGGGCCGATGCCGGAACGAGTCGACCACCCGTGGTGCGGCGGCACTGCTGCGCGCGGGACCCGCAGCGGTGTTGTCCGGCCTGACGGCGGCTGCCCTGCACGGATGCTCGACGGGAACGGTTCCGGTCACGGAGGTCACCATTCCCTACGACCGCCAGTTGCGTTCCCGTTCGGGGTTGGCCGTGCGCCAGGCCTCGATCAGGGAATCCGAGGTGGTCGAGCTGGACGGACTCCGGGTGCACGCCCTCGACGTGGCGCTGGCCGAGCTGCTGTGCGGCGGGCCGCAGCGCAGGGCACTGGCCTGCCTGGAGCAGGCGCTGGGCAGGCTGCCCCGGGCCAGCGCCGAGCAACTGCGGGGCCTCGTCGCCGAACGGATCGATCGTCGCGTCGACCGCAGAGGGACGCGAAGGGCAACCGCACTGCTGGAACTGGCTCGCGACCCGACCGTGGAGCGGGAGTCCCTCCGGGAACCTGCTGAGCGGCTCTCATCGCCTCCGTAGTAGTCCCCGGCCGAGAGACGCCCCGCGGGAGACTAGGGGCCGAGGCTGTCGCAGGGGCGGTTGCGTAGCTCCTCGACGTAGTCGGCGGGAGCTCCGGCCGCCTCGGCGGCGTCGGCGATCACGCCGAGGTAGCGCGCGGAGGGGAGTCCGCCCTCGTAGGCGTCGAGGACGTACAGCCAGGCCAGGACGGGTCCGTCCAGGGTCTGGATCCGCATCTTGAGCTTCTTGTGGATCCCGAGCTCGGAGCCTTCCCACCGGTCGAGCTGGGGTTGGTCCTCGGGACTGACGTCGTAGAGCACGGTGAAGACCTGGGATCCGGGGGACTCGACGATCGTGGCGAGAGCGCCTTCCCAACCGAGGTTCTCACCACCGAAAGTGAGCCGCCAGTCCATGAGCCAACCGGAGCCCGCCACTGGCGAGTGCGGGGCTCGGTCCTTCATCTGGGCCGGGTCCATGTTGGACCCGTAGGCGGCGTAGAGCGGCACGGCTCACAGGATAACGACATCGCGACGCTCTGTCGGGTGGACGTGGCCGTATTTCGGAGGTGAAGCTCACCCGATTCGGTGGTGCCGCTCCCCCACAACGGCTTTGCTGCAGCGTACCGTTGACCCGTCGCCCCACAGGCCCGGTACGAGGAGGACAGCAGGAGTGACCCGTGTCGTCATCATGGGAGGTGGGCCGGCGGGATACGAGGCGGCCCTCGTCGCCGCGCAGAACGGCGCGGACGTGACACTGATCGAGTCGCAGGGTCTGGGTGGGGCGTGTGTGCTCTACGACTGCGTGCCCTCGAAGACGTTCATCGCCTCGGCCGGGGCGCGTTCGTCGCTGCGCAACAGTCAGGAACTCGGCATCCACATCAAGGGTGGCGAGGCCGAGGTGGACTCCGCGGTGGTCCACGGCCGCGTGAAGGGACTGGCGCTGGCCCAGTCGGCGGACATCCGCTCCCGGGTGCGTCGTGAGGGCGTACGGATTCTCGGCGGCCACGCACGGTTGATCAACGAACGGCAGGGACTGGCCCAGCACCACGTGCGGGCCGAGCTCCTCGACGGGGGCCAGGAGGACCTGGTCGCCGACGTCGTGCTGCTCTCCACCGGGGGAACCCCGCGCGTGCTGCCCGGAGCCGATCCCGACGGGGAACGGATCCTGACCTGGCGCCAGCTCTACGATCTCCACGAGTTGCCCGAGCACCTGGCCGTGATCGGATCCGGGGTCACCGGTGTCGAGTTCGCCTCCGCCTACGCCGAGATGGGCGTGAAGGTGACGCTGGTTTCCAGCCGGGACCGGGTGCTGCCGCACGAGGACGCCGACGCGGCCGCCGTGCTGGAGGAGGTCTTCGCCGAACGGGACACCGAGGTCGTCAAGTACGCCAGGGCGCAACGCATCGAGCGCACCGAGTCCGGAGTGTCGATCCAGCTGGCCGACGGGCGCGAGCTGGAGGCCAGCCACGCGCTGATGACGGTCGGTTCGGTGCCCAACACCTCCGACATCGGATTGGACCGTGTCGGCATCGAGACCGACCGCGGTGGTTACATCTCGGTGGACCGGGTTTCACGGACGCAGGTTCCCGGCATCTACGCGGGCGGTGACTGCACCGGCGTGATGCCGTTGGCTTCCGTCGCGGCGATGCAGGGCCGCATCGCGATGTGGCACGCGCTGGGCGAGGGCGTGAGCCCGATCAAGCTCAAGACGGTCGCGGCGAACGTCTTCACGCACCCGGAGATCGCCACGGTCGGCATCAGCCAGCAGTCGATCGAATCGGGCGAGGTCCCCGCCCGTACCGTGATGCTTCCGCTGGCGACGAACCCGCGCGCGAAGATGGAGGGACTGCGCCGGGGCTTTCTCAAGGTCTTCTGCCGCCCGGCCACGGGTGTGGTGGTCGGTGGTGTCGTCGTGGCGCCGGACGCCAGCGAGCTGATCCTGCCACTGGCGATGGCCGTGCAGAACCAGGTGACCGTGGAGGACCTGGCCAACACGTTCTCCGTGTATCCGGCTCTGTCGGGCTCGCTGACCGAGGCCGGTCGCCAGCTCATGCGTCACGACGACCTCGACTGAGGTGCGGGGGGACCGGGCACCGTGGAGACTGGGCGGCGATGCCCGAACTTCCCGCACTGATCTACGACGGTGACTGCGGGTTCTGCACGCGTAGTGCCCGGTTGACCGAGAAGTTGCCCGTCCAGGCGCGTCTCGTTCCCTGGCAGGAAGCCGACTTGGCCGAACTGCGCGTGACCGAGGACCGTGCGCGCCACGAGGTGCTCTGGGTCGATGAGACCCGCCGCGTGTTCGGCGGTGCCTCGGCCGTGGCCGAACTGCTCAAGCACTGCGGTGGCCCCTGGGAATCGGTCGGAATGATCCTGAGCGCTCCCGTGGTGCGCACGATCGCCGACTGGGTGTATCGGCGGGTTTCGGAGAACCGCCATCGCCTGCCGGGAACGACTCCCGCCTGCCAGCTTCCTCCGGAGCGGCGCCCCGGCGCGGGGGCGTGAAAAAGGGGAGGCGAGAGGTGGGCCGCATCGGCTAGCGTGTGGACGTGGCTTTCTACCAGTACTACCGCTGATTCCGGCAGCCGAGGACGGCTGATCCCGACGTCGCAGGAGCGCCCGCGACGTCTCTTCCTCCGGTGCGGGCCGTGCCCGCCCGTCGACGCTCCGTCCCGGAGCGAGGTTTCCCGAATCAGGAGTAGTGCCTCATGGCCGAGAAAGCTTGTCCCGAACCCGCGCACATCGCCTTCATGGCCGCGCCCGCGCACGGACACGTCAATCCCGGGCTCGGACTGGTCACCGAGCTCGTCGAGCGTGGTCACCGGGTCACCTACGCGATCAGCGACGAGTTCGCCCCGCAGGTCGCCACCGCCGGAGCGGCACCGGTGGTCTACGAGTCGACGCTGCCCTCGGAGAACGATCCGGAAGAGCAGTGGCCCGAGGACGCGGTAACGGGAACGAACATGTTCCTGGACGAGCTGGTCGCCGTCCTGCCGCAGATCGAGGACGCCTACGACGGCGACCGGCCGGACCTGATCGTCCACGACATCGCCGGCTGGCAGGCACCGATCCTCGCCGCGAAGTGGGGCGTGCCGTGCGTGCAGCTGTCCCCGACCCACGTCGCCTTCGAAGGAATCGAGGACGATCCCCACTGGGCCGAGGTCCAGCAGGATCCGCGGATGGCGGAGTTCCACGCCCGCTTCGACGAGTTCCTGGGCAACCAGGGCGTGGAAATGACGGCCACGGACGTCATGACTCCGCGACGCTGCATCGTGACGATCCCGCGCTCGTTCCAGCACCGGGGTGATGCCGTCGCCGACTCCTACACCTTCGTGGGGCCGCTGCTGAGCGAACGGTCTTCCCAGGGGGACTGGCAGGCACCGGACGACCGGCCGGTGCTGCTGATCTCGCTGGGTTCGGCCTACACCGACCAGCTCGACTTCTACCGCGAGTGCGTGCGCGCCTACGCCGATCTCGACTGGCACGTGGTGCTGTCGGTGGGCAGGTTCGTCGACCCGGCCGATCTCGGTGAGCTGCCCGCGAACTTCGAGGTGCGCCAGTGGGTGCCGCAGCTGCGAATACTGTCGCGGGCCGACGCTTTCATCACGCACGCGGGCATGGGCGGCACGATGGAGGCCCTGTACCACGGTGTACCGCTGATCGCCGTTCCCCAGGCCACCGACCAGTTCATCAACGCGCCCCGGATCGCCGAACTCGGACTCGGCCGGCACGTTCCCCGGGAGGAAGTGACCGCCGAAGGACTGCGCGAAGCACTGCTGAGCGTGTGCTCCGACGAGGACGTCCGGGCGCGCCTGGACGAGATGCGGCGCGAGATCCACGAGTCGGGCGGTCTCGGCCGGGCGGTCGAGATCCTCGAGGAGCACTTGTGACCGGACGGCTTCGAGCGGCGAAAAATCGGTGTCGCGAACCCGGGACCGTGCGCAGACTGACCACATGGATCAGCCGGCCGAACAACTGAACCACGACGGTGTTGGACTACGTCGTTGGCGTGCCGACGATGCGGACGAGGTGCTTCGCGCGATCGCGGAGTCACGGGAGCACCTCGCACCGTGGATGCCGTGGGCGTCCGGGGATTACGACCGCGATTCCGCCGTCCAGTACCTGACGCGGTGCGAATCCGACTGGCGGAACGGGGACGCGTTCAACTACGCGATCCTGTCCGAGGAAGGCGGGATCGTCGGTTGTTGCTGCTTGATGGCGCGGATAGGTCCGGGCGGGCTGGAGATCGGTTACTGGCTGCATCACGCCCACACCGGCCGGGGCATCGCCACCCGTGCGGCTGCCGCCCTGACCGACGAGGCGTTCCGGATCGGCGCTCAGCGGGTGGAGATCGTGCACGACACGGCCAACGTCCGCAGTCGTGCGGTACCGGAGCGGCTCGGCTTCACCGAGGTCGAGCGCCGGGCTCCGGAGGAATCGACGAGCTCCGCCCAGGACGGAGTGGAGCTCGTCTGGCGCCGGGTGGCGACCGCCTGCGCGGGGGAGAGGTAACACCACACCGTCCGGGATCGATTCACATGCAGTGATCACCCAAGAACACGAAGACACTCAAGAGGGCGCGGGCAGTGCTCCGGCGAGACCGGAGGACAACGACGGCTACGTTCTCGCCTCGGTAGTGCTGGCGTTCATCGGGGTCGTGAGCGGACTGGTGCCTTTCACCGAACAGGTGAGCTTCGCGTGCGGGGCGGTGGCGGCCCTGTGCGGTGCTTTCGGCTACATCCGTACGACGAGCGCGGTGGCGCTGGCCGGAATGGTGCTGGGGCTGGTCGCGGTGGTGGTCGGCGCCGTGGGGGCCGACTCGGCCGACGTCGTCGATCGCGAGTTCAACCATCGGATCGAGCGGACGAACGCGCCGTGCCGGCCCGGTGCCGGGTACAGCTGCGAGTGACCCGACGTGGTGGTGCCCGACCGGCTTCAACCGGTGGTCGCGCCCCGTCGTGCACGGTGCCGCCAGTGGGGCCGCGAGCGGGTACTGGCTAGCATGTCGGGGTCGAGTTTCGTCCGGGTGAAGTGCCCCGGCGGTAAGACGGCGAAGCGAGCGGGAGAGCGATGGGGCCCGACGAGCAGATCCGGCAGGCCATGTCCCACCTCGAGGGGCTGGAGACGGTTCCGGCCGAGGCCGTGCAGGCGGTGGATGCCCTCGTGCATCGGATCCGGCAGCGCCTCGTGCTCACCGAGGAGACGGCGCAGGAGTGGCGGGACGTGGCCGAGGCCGCTCAGGTGTTGGACAAGTCGAGTGCTTCCGGGGTGGTTTCCCTGGTGCGGACGGTGAAGTCCGCGCCGACCGCGCCGCTGCCTCCGCGGGGGTGGTTGAGCTTGGACTTGGCCGTGCTCGACCTCGCCAAGGCGATCAACGCCGGTTCGACGGTCGCCGCCACGTCCTGACCGGTACGCGGTACCCCGGCCTGCTGTGCATGCCGGGGTACGCGGTTGCTTCCGGCCTCGTTCCACCCAGTCGAACGACTGGGTTCTTGGGAGCCCGAAGGTACTTAGGGAACCCAGTCGAAGGTCTTGGTGACGGCCTTCTTCCAGCTGCTGTACTCGCTGGCGCGCCGGTCCTCGGGCATCAGCGGGTCCCACTGCTTGTCCTGGGCCCAGTTAGCCCTGATGTCGTGCTCCCCGGCCCAGAAGCCGGTGGCGAGACCGGCCGCGTAGGCCGCACCCAGCGCGGTGGTCTCGTTGACCACCGGGCGAATCACGGGAACCCCGAGGATGTCGGCCTGGAACTGCATGAGCAGCTCGTTCATCACCATGCCGCCGTCGGCCTTCAGCGACTTCAGCTCCACGCCCGAGTCGGCGTTCATCGCGTCGATGACCTCGCGGGTCTGGAACGCGGTCGCCTCCAGCACGGCCCGGGCCAGGTGCCCGCGGTCGACGAATCGGGTCAGGCCGACGATCGCCCCGCGCGCGTCGGAACGCCAGTGCGGTGCGAACAGACCGGAGAACGCGGGGACGAAGTAGGCGCCGCCGTTGTCCTCCACCGATGCGGCGAGCTGTTCGATCTCGGGTGAACTGCCGATCATCCCGAGGTTGTCGCGCACCCACTGCACCAGGGATCCGGTCACCGCGATGGACCCCTCCAGGCAGTAGACGGCGTCCTGGTCCCCGATCTTGTAACCGACCGTGGTGAGCAGTCCGTTCTCGCTGAGCACCGGCTCGTTGCCGGTGTTGAGCAGCAGGAAGTTGCCGGTGCCGTAGGTGTTCTTGGCCTCTCCCGGCATCAGACAGGCCTGACCGAAGGTCGCCGCCTGCTGGTCGCCCAGGATGCCCGCGATCGGCAGTCCGCCGAAGACACCGCGTTCGCGGAAGTAGCCGTAGACCTCCGAGGAGGAGCGGATCTCGGGAAGCAGGGACATCGGGATGCCGAGCTCGGCGCAGATGTCGGCGTCCCAGGCCAGCGTCTCCAGATCCATCAGCAGGGTGCGGGAGGCGTTGGTGGGGTCGGTGACGTGCAGGCCGCCCTCGGTGCCCCCGGTGGAGTTCCACAGCACCCAGGTGTCCATGTTGCCGAACATCAGCTCACCGCGCTCGGCGCGTTCGCGGACGCCGTCCACGTTGTCCAGGATCCAGCGGATCTTGGTGCCGGAGAAGTACGGCGACAGCGTCAGGCCCGTCTTGGAGTGGTAGCGGCTCTTGCCGCCGCCGAGCGCGGCGAGTTCCTCCACGATGCCGTCGGTGCGGGTGTCCTGCCACACGATCGCGTTGTAGACCGGCTTACCGGTGGTCCTGTCCCAGATCACCGTTGTCTCGCGCTGGTTGGTGATCCCGACGGCTGCGATCTCGGACAGCACCAGGTCCGCCTTGGCCAGCGCGCCCGCGCAGACCTGTCGGACGTTGCTCCAGACTTCCTCCGGGTCGTGCTCGACCCAGCCGGCGCGCGGCATGATCTGACGGTGTTCGAGCTGATCGACGGACACGACCTGTCCGGCATGGTCGAAGATCATGCAGCGGCTGGAGGTGGTGCCCTGGTCGATGGCTGCGATGTAGGAGGCCATTGCTTGCCTTTCCGTGACTGGGGGATCGGTGCGGATCAGGTTGCGGGAAGGATCGAGGCGAGCCCTCCGGCGAGTACTCCGCCCAGAATCGGTCCGAGGATGGGTACCCACGAGTAACCCCAGTCCGCGCCGCCCTTGCCGCGGATGGGCAGCAGCGCGTAGGCGATGCGCGGTCCGAGGTCACGGGCGGGGTTGATCGCGTAACCGGTGGGTCCTCCCAGGGAGTTGCCGATCGAGATGACGATGAAGGCGACGCCGGCGTAGCCGAGCGCGGAGTTGCCGAAGTCGGTGATACCGGCGGCGCCGCTTTCGAGGCCGGGCGTGAGGATGATCCAGAGCACCAGGACGAAGGTGCCGATGACCTCGGTGACGAGGTTCCACGGCTTGTTCGGCACGGTCGGGGCGGTGGCGAAGATGCCCAGCGTGTTGCCCGGATCGTCGTGGGTGTCGAACTGCAGTTTGTAGGCCGCCCAGCACAGCACGGCACCGAGTGTGCCACCGATCAGCTGGGCGAGCAGGTAGATCGGCACCTGGCCCCAGTCGAGCTGGCCGTTGACGGCGAGCCCGAAGGTGACGGCGGGGTTGATGTGCGCTCCGGTGGGGGACGCGACGCTGGCTCCGGCGAAGACGGCGAAGCCCCAACCGAAGTTGACCAGCAACCATCCCCCGTCGTGACCGAGCGTCCGACGCAGGGTCACGTTCGCGACCACGCCGCAGCCGAGCAGGGTCAGCGTGGCGGTCCCCATGATCTCCCAGATCATGATCTCGGCGGCGCTCATGCTCGGCTCCTCTTGGATGCCTCACGCGCTGGGGTCCGCCTTGTGGAACAGAGGTGCATCGTCGCACCACCTCCTTGTCTTGACAGTGCTCGGGCGAGGGGCTTAGCCCGAAGAGTGAAGTCACGGTAGTAGTGTGAAAACAAACATTGCAATACCCGTGTCATGATGTTTTTATCGAGATCAGTGATTGGGTGCGGAAGCTCGGCGTAGTTCGAAGCTGTTGATCGTCAGGCGGCGCCGCGGACCCCGGACCGGGCGTTGGAGGATGGATCCCGTCGATGGAAGAGCGTGGTGCGAGGGGAACTCAGATGACGACGACGCCGGGCAGGCGCCCGTCAGGTCGGCAGCAGGACCGCAGGCGCAGGATCACCGAGCTGGTCATGGCCGAGGGCAACATGCGCATCGACGATCTGGTCTCGACGGTGGGTACCAGCGCCATGACCGTGTACCGGGACCTGGCCGACCTGGAGTCGCAGGGATTGGTGCACCGCAACCGCGGGTACGTCTCGGCTGCCTCCTCCCTGCTGTACGAGGCGGCTTCCGAGTACCGGTTGCAGCAGAACGCGGCGGAGAAGGAGCAGGTGGCCCGTGCGGCGGCCGCTCTCGTCGAACCGGGGCAGGCTCTGATGCTCGACGACTCCACCACGGGGGTGTATCTGGCCCGGATGCTGCCCGAGAGCATTCCGCTGACGGTGGTGACCAACTATCGCGGCGTGTTCGGGGAGTTGGTCGCTCAGCAGGGGATTCATCTGATCTCCGTCGGCGGTGACTACCTGCCGTGGGCCGATGCTTTCGTGGGCGGGATGGCACTGGAAGCGCTGCGCGGGATGCGGGTCGACCTGGCGATCATGTCGGTCTCGGCCGTGACCGACGGGGTGTGCTTCTACCCGCAGCAGGAGATGGTGCAGCTCAAGAAGGCCATGCTGGCTTCGGCCAGCCGCAAGGTGCTCTACGTCGATCACACGAAGTTCAGCAGGCGTGCGCTGCACGCGGTGGCTCCCGCCGAGGACTTCGACGTCGTGATCGTCGACGACCGGACACCGTCGTCGGAGATCGAGCTCCTGCGCGAACGCGGAGCCACCGTTGAACAGGCCGGTGGCGACGGGCGGTGACGTGGCACGCGCGAATCGTGCGTGTCGGGCATGATGACCACCGACAGTGCTAGGCGGTACCAGCCGGTGGTGGCGAGACGAGCGAGGAGGACGCTGTGTCCAACAACAGAGCCGATACCGCCAGGGTCGAGGGCAGGATCGGACCGCAGGACCACGCCGAGAGCTGGCACCGGCTGGGCTCCGAGGAGTTCGACGTCGTGGTGATCGGCGGCGGGGTGACCGGTGCGGGAGCCGCGCTGGACGCGGCCACGCGCGGCCTGAAGGTCGCGCTCGTGGAGGCCAGGGATCTGGCGGCCGGGACCTCCAGCCGTTCCAGCAAGCTGTTCCACGGTGGACTGCGCTACCTGGAGAAGCTGGAGTTCTCCCTGGTGCGCGAGGCGTTGCACGAGCGGGAGCTGATGCTGACCCGGCTCGCCCCGCACCTGGTCAAGCCGGTCAGTTTTCTCTACCCGCTGACCCGTCGAGTGTGGGAGCGCCCGTACACGGCCGCGGGGCTGTTGCTCTACGACACGATGGGCGGCGCGCGCTCCGTTCCCGGGCAGAAGCACCTGACCCGGGCGGGGGCGCAACGCATGGTTCCCGCGCTCAAGCGCGACGCGATGGTCGGTGGGATCCGCTACTACGACGCTCAGGCCGACGACGCGCGGCACACCATGACGGTGGCTCGCACCGCCTCCCGCTACGGTGCCGTCGTCCGCACCTCCACGCAGGTGGTCGAGTTTCTCCACGACGCCGACCGGATCGCCGGTGTCCGGGTCCGCGACGCCGAGGACGGCAGCGAGACGGAGGTGCGGGCGCAGGCCGTGATCAACGCGACCGGCGTGTGGACCGACGAGTTGCAGCGGCTGTCCGGTGGCCGGGGCAGGTTCCGGGTGCGGGCGAGCAAGGGGGTGCACATCGTGGTGCCCCGGGACCGCATCGTCGCCGAGACCGGCATGATCCTGCGTACCGAGAAGTCCGTGCTGTTCGTGGTTCCGTGGGACAACCACTGGATCATCGGCACCACCGACACCGACTGGAACCTGGATCTGGCGCACCCGTCCGCCACGCGCGCCGACATCGACTACGTGCTCGAGCACGTCAACTCGGTGCTGGCCACACCGCTGACCCAGGACGACATCGAGGGCGTCTACGCCGGGTTGCGCCCCCTGCTGGCCGGTGAGAGCGACGAGAGCTCGAAGCTCTCGCGGGAGCACGCGGTGGCGCGGGTGGCGCCCGGCCTGGTCGCCATCGCCGGGGGCAAGTACACGACCTACCGGGTCATGGCCGCCGACGCGGTCGACGCGGTCGCCGGTGACGTCTCCGGCCGCATCGCGTCGTCGATCACCGACAGGGTGCCGCTGCTCGGGGCCGACGGGTACCACGCGCTGGTCAACCAGGCCGACCAGCTCGCGTCCGAGTACGGGTTGCACCCGTACCGCATTCGGCACCTGCTGGACCGCTACGGGGCGATGACCCCCGACGTGCTGGCGCTGGCCGACGAGCGCCCCGAGCTGCTCAAGGCCGTGCCCGAGGCGGCGGAATACCTGCAGGTCGAGGTGGTCTACGCCGTCAGCCACGAGGGCGCTCTCCACCTGGAGGACGTGCTCACGCGGCGTACTCGGATTTCCATCGAGTACCCGCATCGGGGTGTGGACAGCGCCGAGCCGGTGGCCCGGCTCATGGCGGAGCAGCTGGGCTGGGACGAGCAGCGCATCGCTCACGAGGTGGAGGTCTACCAGGCCCGCGTCGAGGCGGAACGGGACTCGCAGATCCAGCCCGATGACCAGGCCGCCGACGAGCGGCGGGCGGCGGCCCCCGAGGTGCGCCGGGAGATCAGCGAGCCGGTGAGCTGACGGGGTTCACGGTTCGATCCGCGTCGCGGTGTGGGTGGGGCCAGAGCTGGGCCCGTCCGTGCCGGGGGTTTGTGCGATTTTCCCTAAACTTGTGCCACAACTTTAGGGAAAATCGCACCACCGCGTACCTGTGGAAGGACGGGTGCTCCTCGATCAGGTGAGGGTGACTTCGGTGAGGAGTTCCTCGACGTGCCCGATCAGGCGCTTGGAGTCGACCGGCGCGATGGTGCTCCACGGATCCCCGGAAGGGGAGTTCCGGCGTAGTTGCACGTAGCGACCGTGCGGGGAGTCGAAGAACCCGATGACGTGCGCGGCGCGGACCCGGCGACCGAGCCGGTCCCGCGCCGCCGCGCCGAACTGTCCCCGGTTTCCCGCTTCCGCGGCCATCCGCGTGAGCGTCCCGGCGTCGTCGGCGCGGACTCCGTAGCGCCGTAGTGCCATGCGCAGTGTTTCGATGTCGTAGCTCGTTTCCGCGGCGGCGTCGAGGTCGACGCTGCGCAGCGTCACCGACCTGCCCGGCCCCGGACGGAGGGCGGGGAGTTGGTGAACGGCCTCCCGCGCCAGTCCGGTGGCCGCCGCCTGTCGCAGTGTCAGCGTGTCGCCGTCCTTGACCACCAGCACCGCCTGCTCGGACTCACCCGGCTCGGCGCCCGCCGCGAGCAGTCGGACGCTGCGGCCGAACCACATCCGCCCGTCGACCTCGCGCCGTGGCCGCACGAGCAGGCGCAGCATTCGTTCCAGTTCCGGATCCAGCCGGTTCGGTCGTCCCAGGCCGCGTGCTGACAGCGACTCCCATGCCGAGTCGACCAGCTCGGCCCGTTCGGTGTGGGTGCGTCCCGGGGACGGGACCTTCAGCACCAGCGGAACCGCCTCGATGCCCAGGTACTCGGCCAGCACGTCGAATTCGAGAGCGGACAGCGCGACCGGCCGTGCCCGGTCGGCCTCGTCGATCACCGTCATGGTCAAGGCTCACCGATCACGGGACGGGTCAGCGTGCGCGGCTCGTCGAAGAATCCGCCCTGCTCACCGATCTCCTCGGTGACGGCGGGCTCGATTCGTTCGGCGTGCTCGTCGTCTTCGGCACGGTCGTGGCGGCGCGCGGACCGGCCTCCCGAGGAGCCTGCCCGGGAAGTGTCCGGGGATGTCGCCGCTCGCCCGGAGCGTTCCCCGCCCGCCGTGGCCGAGCCGCTCCGGGCGGTGTTCCCGGGACCGGCCGGGTGCGCCGCGGTACCGCCCCAGGTGATGGTGACGTGCTGCTGCCCGGGTGAACCGGTTGCCGGGGTGCCGGCCGGAGCGTCGACGACGAGCTTCGGCGGTGGTGAGAACGAGGCCAGCGAGGTCGTGTTGGCCTCGGAGGAGGCCTGGTAGGTCCGCATCACCTCGAACGCGCGCTCCTCGGCGGCGTTCTGGCGGGCCTCCTGCTGCTCGTAGTCGGTCTGTCCACCGAACAGGTGCACCAACAGGGAGGTGGCCGTGCTCGGCTCCTCCGAAGTCACCGGTATCGGTGGAGGCATGTCCGCGCGGGCCTTGGCGATGAAATCCGCCTGCTGCTCGGTGCGTTCACGCATCCGCTGCGCCGAGTCGCGGGCCTGCTGCGCCCACTCGCCGAGCGGGTGCAGGCTGTCGCGAGCACTTTCCGCCGCCGTTCCCCGCCAGCCCGCCAGCGCGGTGGACAGCGCGGTGGCCAGATCGGTGTCGACCTGCCCGAGCGCTCGACTCAGCTCGGCCCATCGCTGTACGGATGCGCCGGAAGCCTGCGGACCCGGACCGTCGTGGATCTGGGCGAACAGTTCGGAATGGGAGTAACCCTGCCACCGGTGGTCGCTCATCCGGTCCCTTCCCTCGCCGTGATTGGGGTCAGTACTCCCGGTTCAGCCGGGCCGCATTGGTGTCCTCGACATCGGTGTAGCGCTCGTCGGCCAGCTCCAATGCCTCGGCCGCGGACTGGAGTTGATCACGGTAGTCGTACAGCGCCGTCAGGGCGGCCTCCGGGCCACCGACCGAGCGATCGTTGAACCGCTCGGCGGTGGTGGCGCTGACGGGATCCCCGGCCCACGGGCGGATCCGCAACTCGGTGATCGCGTGCTCGATCTGCACCCCGAGGGAGTCCAAGGACGACTGCAGGGCGCTGACCAGGCCCGGAATCGCGGACGGCTCGACCGTGACGGACGTGGAATCGGGCAGGGCGGGGTCCGACGACCCCGCGTTCCACTGTGAGCTCGACGGCACGTGTTACCCCTCCCGGTTGTCGACGCCGGGTTCACTGTAGACCGTAATCATGACGCTGGGGAGTGTGGCGGACGCGGTGAGTGTCTTTCGTGTCACGGATGAACGGTTCGCGCGGATCCGTCCATTCAAGATCGACCCGCGACCCGGCCGTCCGGAGCTGTGGTTTTTCAGGGGTGGCGAACGCTGAGCGCGGCCACGACGACGGCTCCCACCGGCGAGAGCCCGGCGGTGAGCACCGTGGCCTGGTTCCATCCGGCCACCGGTTCGGCGGTCATGCCCGCTGCGACGCCGACATTGGCGACCACACCGCATGCTCACGCCGGCACCGGAGCCCGAATTCTGATCTTCATGTGGAGCCTTCGGGCGCGGGCTAGTCCCAGTCGCTCGAAGCGGCGGGGGTGGACTCCGGGGACCGTGTCCGGGCGAGACTGGTGACGGCGGCTTCGGCGACGCGCTTCGCCCCAGCGCAGAGCTGGTCCAGCGGCGGGGGTGGGTGAGCGCCGTCGTCCCGGTACAGCACGTCGAGGTGTTGGCCCTCGGCGACGTCGACCGCCACGTTGCAGGCCAGGTCCAGCTCGGGGGTGCGGATCACCAGCGCCGGGAACTCGCTGGTCACCACGGGTGTGGTCCGGACCTGCGCGGTTTCGCTGGTCCACACCTCGATGCCCTCGACGGTCACCAGGGACAACCTGGCTCCCACCTTCACCGTGCTGTTGCGGTAACTGCAGGTGGCGGCGTCGCCGAAGCCGGCCTCGACACCGGGTAGCGGATCGCGGTCGAACCCCAGCTGGGCGCGCTGGTCGGCGGTGAGCAGTGCGCACGGATCGAAGTCGTCCAGGGGGATCTCGGACGGGCGTGGGGGCAGGGGCGGAGCTGTGGACGGTGCGAACGGAACCGGTTCCGGCGGTGGGGGCATCACGGTTTTCGCGGCGTTCTCGGTCCGGAGGTGGCCGCATCCGCTCAGCAGGAGCACTCCGACCGCGAGCATCCCTGACAGCCGGCGCCCCGCGGCCGTCTGCGAGCTGTACATGCGTTCACCGTAGTCGAACCGTCACCCGGTGCGTCACGGATCAGTCGCGTCGGCGTGTGAACCAGAGCGTGCCGCCGAGGAGGAGTATCACGAGCAGCCAGGCCTGCTTGGCCACGACGGCCAGGACCAGCACCATGGTGACCAGGCAGATCCCGAGGACGAGCTGACCCGAGGGCTTCGACCCCGAGGACCTCGGCGCCGGGGCCGCATCCGCCGGGCGTGGTTCGGGCAGATCGTCGAACAACGCTCGGATGTCGGACTCGTACTGGGACACGGCAACCCGCTCACAGCGGTGGTCGAACTCCGCGACATCGAGCCGACCGGCGGACATGTGCTCGCCGAGCAGCGTGATCGCACGCTCCCGTTCCGGGTGGCCGACCCGCAAATCCCGACCTCGCCCCTTGCTCACCCCGTCCATCCTAGTGGCCACCGCGCCGGAATGGCACGGGTCGGCAGCGCCACTTGCTTTTTCGGGCGGGTTGTTCCGTCCCGAAACGCCGGTGCCGAGACAGCCCCCGAAGAGGTAACCACCCATCCTTGTCGGATGGTTACCCGGTTTCGCGCGAAACCGGGTAACCACATCGTCGGAGAGTCGTTCAGTCGGTGATGTCGCAGAGGGTTGTTCCCTGGCTGAGGCTGTCGCCGGGTTGGGCCTTGAGGCCGCTGATGGTGCCGGACTTGTGGGCGTTGACGGGGTTTTCCATCTTCATGGCTTCCAGCACCAGGATCTGGTCCCCGGCTTCGACGTGGTCGCCGTCGGAAGCGGTGATCTTGACGACGGTGCCCTGCATGGGAGCGGTGACGGCGTTGCCGGACGCCGCGGCCCCGCCGCCACCGGTGTTGCGCTTGCGCGGCTTGGCCGCGCCACCACCGCCGCCGGCAGGTGCGGGAGCGGCGAGCTCGGCGGGCAGGCTGACCTCCATGCGCCGGCCACCGACCTCGACGGTGATCTGCTGGCGCGGCTCGGCCTCCTCGGGCGGGGTGGGGCCGGGGTGCGGCTCGATGGTGTTGTCGAACTCGGTCTCGATCCAGCGGGTGTGCACGGTGAACGACTCGGCGCCGGAGTCGGCGGCGAAGGCCGGGTCCTCGACGATGGCCCGGTGGAACGGCAGCACGGTGGCCAGGCCGTCCACCCGCATCTCGGCCAGCACGCGCCGCGACCGCTGCAACGCCTGCCCGCGGCTGTCACCGGTGACGATCACCTTGGCCAGCAGCGAGTCGAACTGACCACCGATGACGGTGCCGGACTCCACTCCGGCGTCGATGCGCACCCCGGGGCCGGCCGGCCAGTTGAGCCGTTCCACGGTGCCCGGGGTGGGCAGGAAACCGCGCCCGGCGTCCTCGCCGTTGATGCGGAACTCGATGGAGTGCCCCCGCGGGGCGGGATCACTCGTGTAGGCCAGCTCGTCGCCCTCGGCGATGCGGAACTGCTGGCGGACCAGGTCGATGCCGGTGGTTTCCTCCGAAACCGGGTGCTCGACCTGCAGTCGGGTGTTGACCTCGAGGAACGAGATCGTGCCGTCGTTGCCGACGAGGAACTCCACCGTTCCGGCCCCGGAGTAGCCGGCCTCGGCGCAGATCGCTCTGGACGCGCTGTGGATCCGTTCACGCTGATCGTCGGACAGGAACGGGGCGGGGGCCTCCTCGACCAGTTTCTGGTGCCGCCGCTGCAGTGAGCAGTCCCGCGTGCCCACCACGGTCACGGTGCCGTGCTGGTCGGCCAGCACCTGGGCCTCCACGTGCCGGGGACGGTCCAGGTAGCGCTCCACGAAGCACTCGCCGCGGCCGAAGGCGCCCTCGGCCTCGCGCACCGCGGAGTCGAACAGCTCGGGGATCTCCTCCATCGTGCGGGCGACCTTCAGCCCGCGGCCACCCCCGCCGAACGCGGCCTTGATCGCCACCGGCAAGCCGTGCTCGGAGGCGAAGGAGACCACCTCGTCGGCGCTGCCCACCGGGTCATGGGTGCCCGGCACCAACGGTGCTCCGGCCCGGGTGGCGATGTGCCGGGCGGTGACCTTGTCACCCAGGTCCCGGATCGCCTGCGGCGCCGGACCGATCCACACCAGCCCCGCGTCCAGCACGGCCTGGGCGAAGTCGGCGTTCTCCGACAGGAACCCGTAACCCGGGTGCACCGCGTCCGCCCCCGCGCGCTTGGCCGTCGCGATCACCTTGTCGATGTCCAGGTACGAGTCGGCCGCGGTGGCACCGCCCAGTGCGAACGCCTCGTCGGCCAGCCGCACGAACGGGGCCTCGGCATCCGGTTCGGCGTACACCGCCACGCTGCCGATTCCCTCGTCGGCACAGGCCCGCATCACCCGCACCGCGATCTCACCACGATTCGCCACCAACACCTTGCGCAGCCGTACGCTCGTGGTGGAGTTCTGCTCGGGCACCCCGTACCTCCTGTAACGACACCGACGACACCTCAGAGTCTAGGCGTTCGTCCTGCTCGATTGGTCAGTAGTCACCCGTGGGCCGTTTCCGGGACCGCTTCGTCGGTGTTGTCGGAGGACTCACCCGGGGCGGGCTCGTCGTCATCGTCCGAGAGCAGTGGCGGAGCGCTCGGGGTGGCCAGCCGCTCGTCGTCGAGGATCCCCTCGCCCCGCGCCACGATGAGCGGAACGGCGATCTGGCCGCCCACGTTGGTCATGGTCCGCATCATGTTCAGGATCGGATCGATGGCGTAGACGATCGCGATGCCGGTGGCGATCACCGAGGGGGGGAAAGCCCAGCGCCCCGACGGTCAGCGTCAGCATGGTGAACCAGCCGGTGACCCCGGCTGTGGCGATCGCGCCGAAAACGGCCACGAAGATGATCGTCAGGTACTGCACGACGCCGAGCTGGATGCCGAACATGTTCGCGATGAAGATCGCCGCCAGTGCCGGGTACACCGACGCGCAGCCGTCCATCTTGGTGGTCGTGCCCAGCGGGACGGCGAAGTTCGCGTAGGCGGGCTTCGCCCCGAGGTTCACGGTCGTCTGGCGGGTCAGGGGCAGGGTCGCGCCCGAGGAGCCGGAGGCGAACGCGAACTGCAGCGCGGTCCAGGACTTGCCGAAGTACTTCGTCGGGCTCACCTTGGCCACGAACCGCAGCAGCAGCGGGTAGACCACGAACAGCACGAGTGCGCACCCGAGGAAGACCGCGGCGGCGAACACGAACAGCGGGCCGAGGAACCGGTTGCCGTAGGAGGCCACGGCGTTGCCGATGAGTCCGAGAATGCCCAGCGGGGCCAGTCGGATGATCCAGCCGAGCACCCGCTGGATGATCTCGAAGGCGGAGCGGTTGAAGTCGACGAACGGCTTGGCCTTGTCACCGAGGCTGTAGGCGGCCGCTCCGACGATCAGCGAGATGAACACCACCTGCAGGGTCTCCCCCTCGGAGAACGCCTTGAACAGGTTCTCCGGGACCAGGCCGGTGATCAGGTCGAGCCAGGAGCCGCTGCTCATGTCGTCGACCGCGGTGACGTTGTCCCGCGTGGGGCTGACGTCGAGGCCCTGGCCCGCTCGCGACACGATGCCGATGAGCAGTCCGATCGACACCGCGATCAGCGAGGTGACGGCGAACCACAGGGCCGTCTTACCGCCGAGCCGTGCCGCCGTTCGTCCCCCGCCGAGGGAGCGCAGGCTGTCGATGCCGACCACGATCGCCGTGAAGATCAGCGGCAGCACCATGAAGGTCAGCAGGTTGGTGAAGGTCGAGCCGACGGTGTCCAGTGTCGTGATCAGCCATCGCGCGTCGGTTCGTCCGGCGATCCAACCCACCAGGGCTCCGACGAAGAGCGAGGCCAGCACGGCCACGGCGAAGATCTTCGGGTTGAAGCGAAAGCGGGATCTGCGTGCGGGTGCCGGTTGAGCTTCGGACACGGGGTTCTCCCGGAAGTCGATGAACTACGGCGCTTCGGTGACGCCGTGGGGCAGGAGTCGTCGTCCGGCGAGAGTCGCCGGTAACTCACCCACGACAGACACAACTGGCCTGCCGTCGCAGATCGACGTGCAGGCGTCGTGTCAGGTACCGATCAGCTCCCATAGCGGTTCCGAGCAACCGCGGCGGAGTTCACTTTCTTCCCGGTGAAACCGAATTGTGTTCTCGTTCACTCGGACGCCGGAGCGGTGGAGGTCGTCCACAGCGACACCGCGCTCACGTTGACCCGGGCCAGCAGCTTGCGGGTCAGGGGCAGGCTGATCCCGATCACGCTGGAGGGATCGCCGTCGACTCCCTCGACGAACCAGCCACCGAGGCCGTCGAGGGTGAACCCCCCGGCCACGGCCAGCGGCTCCCCGCTGGCCAGGTAGGTGTCCAACTCGGCCTCGGTCGGCTCGCCGAAGCGCACGGTGGTCGTCAGGTGGTCACGAGCACGCTCGACGACCACTCCGCCACGCATCCGCAGGACGACGTGGCCGGTGAGCAACTCACCGCTTCCCCCGGCCATCTCCCGCCAGCGGCGCCGGGCCACCTCGGCGGTGGCGGGTTTGCCCACGACCTCCCCGCCGGTCGACAGCATCGAGTCGCAGCCCACGACCACCGCGTCCGGGTGCTCGGTGGCCACGGCAGCGGCGACGGCATCGGCCTTGCTCTCGGCCAGGGTGGTGACCAGCTCCGCGGGAGTGGGGTCGGTCAGCGTCGCCGTCACGGCGTCCTCGTCGACTCCCGAGACCCGAACCACCGGGTCGACACCGGCGGAGCGCAGCACGGACAGGCGGGCGGGCGAGGCTGAAGCCAGGACGAAGCGCATCCGACGACTGTAGCGAGTCGCCGCGGTGCCGAGTCGTGGCGGCATACTGGGTACGTGCGTGTTTTTGTTCGACCGATCAGCGGCAGCGCGGCCGCCGAGCGAGTACTGCGGCGACTCGCCTCCCGGGCGCGTCGCCGTGGTCTGCCGCCACCGGCGGCCCTGACGGGGGACTGGTTCGGTGGTGGCGCCGTGCTCGCCCCGTCCGTGACCGTGCCCCCCGCCGAAGCCGACGCGTTCACCACGCTCGACGATCTCCCGGACGTGGCGGGGCCGCCCGGTGCGGTCGGGGGTGGCTGGATCGGATACCTGGGATACGGGCTGACCGACCCCGGCAGGTTTCCCCGGGAACGGGAGCTGCCGCGCGCGGCGTGGGGATGGGCCGACCACGTGTTGCGGCGCGACGCGGAAGGGCAGTGGTGGTTCGAGGCGCTGGGCGCGGAGGAACCGCCGCACGAGCTGTTCGTGGAGCTCGGCGAGCTGGTGGGGGCAGTCGACGAGGAGCCACCGTCGTGGGAGGTCGGTCCGTTGTCCCGGCCCGACCGCGAAACGCATCACAAGGCGGTGCACGGCTGCGTCGAGGAAATCGCGGCGGGCGAGATATTCCAGGCCAACATCTGCAGCCGGTTCTCGCTACCGTTCGACGGAGCTCCGCTGGACTTGTTCGCGGTGGGCAGCGAACGCCTGCGGCCCGCGCGTGCGGCCTACGTCGCGGGGGACTGGGGTGCGGTGGCGTCGCTGTCCCCGGAGATGTTCCTGTCCCGGAACGGCTCCGTCGTCCGCAGCAGTCCGATCAAGGGCACGACACCCCGCAGAGGAGCCTGCGACGAAGGGAACCGCGAGGTGCTGCGGCAGTCCACCAAGGACGTGGCCGAGAACGTGATGATCGTCGACATGGCCCGCAACGACCTGGGACGGGTGGCTCGGATCGGCCGCGTCACCACGCCACGCCTCCTCGAAGTGCAGCCCCACCCGGGCGTGTGGCACCTGGTTTCCGAGGTCCGTGCCGAGGTCGCGGACTCGGTGCCGACCTCCGGGGTGCTGGAGGCGACCTTTCCGCCCGCCTCGGTCACGGGGGCGCCGAAGGTGCGTGCGCTGGAGGTCATCGCCGACGTGGAGACCGAGCCGCGCGAGGTGTACTGCGGCGCGGTGGGAATGGCCTCACCGGTGGGGGGCACCGAGCTCAACGTGGCCATTCGCACGCTGGAGTACTCCGGCGGCGTCCTGCGCTTCGGAGTCGGCGGCGGCATCACGGCCGACTCCGAAGCCGAGCAGGAGTGGCAGGAGTGCCTGACCAAGGCGGCGCCACTGCTTTCCCTGCTGGAGTCGTCCGGCTGATCAGGACCCCTCGTGGGCTCGGTAATCCGACCGTCTCGATCCGATCACGTCCGGGGCCGCTGCTTTCCGCGCGGCGAAGATGAAGGCATGGACGACGACGTGAGGTCCGGACCCGGTGACGGGGGAGTCGGAGCCACCGGGGCCGACGAGTCACCCCGGTGGGCAGGAGGTTGCCGACGCCGGTCCACCTCCCCGGGGCGCGCGCCGCGATGACCGCGTTCTTCTGGTACCTCGCCGTGCTGGTCCCGATTCCTGTCGGGTGGGTGCTCTACGCCGTCGTCACCGGCGATGGACCACCGTGTTCCGGCGTGTTCGGCTGCACGACCGGGGCCCTGCGCGGTGTGGTGTTCGTCTTGCTCGTCGAGCCGTTCTACCTGTTCATCGCGTCGCCATCCCTGCTGCTGCCCGTCGGGTCACGTTTCTGATCGTCCTCGGTTTCGGCGGGGTGCACGACCCCGTCAAAGTCGGCAGGCTGGCCACGTTGGCGGGCGTGGCGAGCGTCGTCGTCCCGATGGTCGTGCCCTACCGGGTGTACGGCTGGTGGCGCCGACCCGCAGCGGAAACGGTGCGGGTCAGATCGGCAGCGCCGAGGAGCGCCACCCGTTCGGTCCGGGCCGCAGCGGCCGCCTGCCGCCCGGGTAGCGCAGCGAAGCCGCGCGGTCGGCCCACATAGACAGCCCGCTGTCGCGTTCCGGCTCACCCGCGTTCGACGCCGCCACGGCGGCCAGCGCCGTGGTCAGAGCCGCGATCTCGGCGTCGTCCGGGCTGCCGCGGACGACGCGCAGCACGGGACGGGCGGGTTCGTCGGCGTGCTCGTCAGTCAAGGAGATCTCCTTCGGATTCGTTCGCAGAGGAGGATGCGGGCGCCGGGGCCGCCCCGGCGCCCACCACTGACGCTTACAGCGGGATGTTGCCGTGCTTCTTCGCGGGCCGGCTGTCGCGCTTGGTGCGCAACATGCGCAGTGAGCGGGCGAGCTGGCCGCGAGTGTGGGAGGGCGGGATCACCGAGTCGACGTAGCCGCGTTCGGCGGCCACGTAGGGATTGGTCAGGGTGTCCTCGTAATCCTGCTGCAACTGCGCGCGCAGGGCCTCGACGTCCTCGCCGCGTTCGGCGGCCTCGGACAGCTGGCGCCGGTAGAGGATGTTGGTCGCTCCCTGCGCCCCCATCACCGCGATCTGGGCGGTGGGCCAGGCCAGGTTGATGTCGGCGCCCAGGTGCTTGGACCCCATCACGTCGTAGGCACCGCCGTAGGCCTTGCGGGTGATGACGGTGACCAGCGGGACGGTGGCCTCGGCGTAGGCGTACAGCAGCTTGGCCCCGCGCCGGATGATGCCGTTCCACTCCTGGTCGGTACCGGGCAGGAACCCGGGCACGTCGACGAAGGTCAGCACGGGGATGTTGAACGCGTCGCAGGTGCGCACGAAGCGCGCGGCCTTTTCGCTGGCGTCGATGTCCAGGGTGCCGGCCAGCTGGGTGGGCTGGTTGGCCACGACCCCGACGCTGTGGCCCTCGACCCGGCCGTATCCGACCACGATGTTCGGTGCGAACAGGCTGGAGACCTCCAGGAACTCGCCGTCGTCGAGAACCCGGTTGAGCACCTCGTGAATGTCGTAGGGCTGGTTCGGCGAGTCCGGAACCAGGGTGTCCAGCTCGCGGTCGGCGTCGGTGACCGCATCGGCCACGGCCCCGGACTCGATCTCGGCGTCGAAGACCGGCGGCTCGGAGAGGTTGTTGACCGGCAGGAAGGACAGCAACTCCTGGACGTAGGAGATCGCGTCCTGCTCGTCGGTGGCCATGTAGTGCGCGTTTCCCGATTTGGAGTTGTGGGTGCGCGCGCCGCCGAGCTCCTCGAAGCTGACGTCCTCGCCGGTGACGGTTTTGATCACGTCCGGCCCGGTGATGAACATGTGCGAGGTCTCGTCGACCATGACGGTGAAGTCGGTGATAGCCGGGGAGTACACCGCCCCGCCCGCGCACGGACCCATGATCAGCGAGATCTGCGGGATCACGCCGGAGGCGTGGGTGTTGCGCTTGAAGATCTCGGCGTAGAGCCCGAGGGCGGCCACGCCCTCCTGGATGCGCGCTCCGCCGGAGTCGTTGATGCCGATCAGCGGGCAGCCGGTCTTCAGGGCCAGGTCCATCACCTTGACGATCTTCTCGCCGAAGACCTCGCCCAGGCTGCCGCCGAAGACGGTGAAGTCCTGGCTGAACACGCACACCTGCCGCCCGTCGACGGTGCCGTAGCCGGTGACCACCCCGTCGCCGTAGGGGCGGGTCTGCTCCATCCCGAAGTTCGTCGAGCGGTGCCGGGCGTGCTCGTCGAGCTCGACGAACGAACCGGCGTCCAGCAGCACGTCGATGCGTTCCCGGGCCGTCTTCTTGCCCTTGGCGTGCTGTTTGTCCACCGCGCGCTGCGAACCCGCGTGCACGGCCTCGTCGTTCCGCCGGTACAGGTCTGCCAGTTTGCCCGCGGTGGTGTGGATGTCCGGCTCGCCGGCGGGCGGCTCGCCAATCGGCTCAGACGCACTACTCATACCCGGTACCCTAGCCAGCGCCGTCGGCGAGATCGCAGCTGACGGTGGTGAGCTGCCTCACTCCTCCGGGGTGGCCTTCCGCGCCGACGGTCTCCTCCCTCTCGTCACCAGCACCCCAGGTCGTCGCGGGCCGGTCCACGTCGTTTCGTACTCTGACGGGGTGACCACCATTCCGACTCCCCTGGACACCGGCTGGTTGCGTAGCCGGCTGGTCGAGAACGGCCCCTACTCCGCGCTGGACGTGGTGACCGTGACGGGCTCGACCAACACCGACCTGGTCGAGCGCGCCGACACCGCGCGGGACCGCACGGTGCTCATCGCCGAGGAGCAGCAGACCGGCCGGGGCCGGTTGCAGCGGAGCTGGGTGTCCCCGCGCTACTACGGACTGCACGTGAGCGTGCTGCTCAGGCCCTCGGAGATCCCGCGTTCGGAGCTGGGGTGGCTACCGCTGATCGCCGGTGTGGCGTTGGCCGAGACGGTACAGAGCGTCACCGGGCTGCCCGCCGGACTGAAATGGCCGAACGACCTGCTGCTCGGTTCCGGAACCCACTGGTGCAAGGCGGCGGGCATCCTCGCCGAGGGGGCGGACACCTCGGGGGGAATGGCGATCGTGCTGGGGATCGGCGTCAATGTGCACCACGGTCCGCAGGAGCTGCCGCAGCCCAAGGGGGGACTCCCGCCCACGTCGCTGGCCGCGCAGGGGGCCTCGGTGGATCGTGCGGAGTTCGTCTCCGAGCTGCTCACCTCCTTCGCCGGGATCGACGACCTGTGGCGGAGTCACCGGGGTGACGTGGTCGGCAACGACCTGCTCGATCGTTACCAGCGGTTGTGTGCCACTCTCGGCGAGCAGGTGCGGGTGGACTTCGGTGACGACGATCCGCTGGCCGGTACCGCCGCGCGGATCGACGCGGGGGGTCGCCTGGTGGTGCGCGGGGCGGACGGTGCCTCCACCCCGGTGGCGGCGGGAGACGTGAAGCACCTGCGCCCGTCGGAGTGACCACGGCGCCCGACCCGCCGCGGGTGTGGCCGGTACCGTGATCGATGTCCTGCGACGGCGGAGGAGGGTCCGGTGGCTTATCCCGACGAGTTGCTCGGTGAGGACGAGTCCGTGGTGGTGCACCACCACCCGCACTGGAAGATGCTCGTCTTCCCGATCCTGGTGTTTCTCGTCGTGGTCGGCGGCGGCACGTACCTGGCCGCTCTCGCCGAGGCGACGTCCTGGCGGGTGATCGTCTGGAGCGCGCTCGGCGTCGTGGGCGGATTCCTGATCATCTGGTTCACCCTCGCCCCGCTGTTCCGGTGGCGGACGACGCACTACGTCGTGACCACGCAGCGCTTCATGGTGCGCGAGGGCGTGTTCACCCGGAGCGGAGTGGACATTCCGATGGCCCGGATCAACAGCGTCCGCTTCCGGCACGGCATCGTCGACCGGATCCTCGGCAGCGGGACCCTCATCGTGGAGTCCGCCGCCGACGAACCGCTGGAGTTCGACGACATTCCCGGGGTGGAGCAGGTGCACTCGTTGCTGTATCGCGAGATCGACGGCGCCACCGACTGGACGGAATCGCGCCGGGAGGGAGAGCGCTGATGGGGAAGCGGGAACTCGGGCTGCCGAGTCGAGCACCCTCGCCGGAGCCGGGGGAGCTGCCGGAACGAGTGACCATCTGGGAGGTCGGCCCCAGGGACGGACTGCAGAACGAGGACGAGGTCGTCCCCTCGGCCGTCAAGCTCGAGTTCGTGCACCGGCTGGCCGATGCGGGACTGCCGGTGGTGGAGACGACGAGTTTCGTGCACCCGAAGTGGGTGCCGCAGCTGGCCGACGCCACCGAGGTGCTCGACGGGCTGGACCGACGCGCGGGAACGCGCTATCCCGTCCTGGTGCCCAACGCACGCGGGTTGGACCGGGCCGTGGACTCCGGCGTGACCGACATCGCGATCTTCGCGTCCGCCACCGAGTCGTTCGCCCGTCGCAACCTCAACCGCGGACTGGACGAGCAGTTCGAGATGTTCGAGCCCGTCGTCGGACGGGCGGTGTCGGAGGGCATGGGCGTGCGCGGCTACGTCTCGATGGTCTTCGGCGATCCGTGGGAAGGTCCGGTCGCGATCGATCAGGTCGTGTCGGTGGGGCGGCGACTGCTGGACATGGGGTGTAGCCGGTTGTCCCTCGGGGACACCATCGGAGTCGCCACGCCGGGCCTGGTGGAGGCGGTGCTGCGGGCTTTCGTCGCCGCGGGTGTTTCCGTGGATCGCCTGGCGGTGCACTTCCACGACACCTACGGTCAGGCGCTGAGCAACACCTGCGCCGCGCTCCGGCTCGGTGTCACCACCGTGGACGCATCGGCGGGCGGACTGGGCGGTTGCCCGTACGCCGGCTCGGCCACGGGAAACCTCGCGACCGAGGACCTGGTGTGGATGCTGGAGGGGATGGGCATCGAGCACGGAGTGGACCTGGAGGCTCTGGTCGAGACCAGCGCCTGGATGGCGCGGCAGCTCGGACGGCCCAGTCCCTCGGGAGTCGTCAGGGCGCTTGCCCGGTGAGTCCGGAGGCAGCGCACCCGCCGCACGTCGCGGCGGCACTGCACACCGTCGAATCCCACCCGGTACTGGTGTGGCGCTGTGATCGTCCCTGGCTGGCGGTGTCCTCGGCCGTGCACGGCGGAGGCATCGGGCCGCGGAACTGGGTCCTCAACGCCACGGTGAAATCCGGGTACGACCGGGACGATCCGGCGGCGCACGTGGCGGAGATGGGCGCGGAACTCGACCTGACCGGGCCGGGAGTCGGGCTGCTCACGGCGGTCGACGTCCGGCACGAGACCACCACCGTCGACAGCGGGGTGCGCTCCACCGTCACCACCGGGGTCGGCTACCCGATCTGGGCCAGTGACGAGGCCGTCGCCGTCGCCGGCCAGGAGCCGGGAACGATCAACGCCGTGTGCTGGTCCCCGGTGCGGCTGAGTGAGGGAGCGCTGGTCAACGCGGTCGCCACGGTGGCGGAGGCCAAGGCACAGGCGCTGGTCCGGGCCGGTGTCGAGGGCACGGGTACCTGCACCGACGCGACCGTGGTGCTGTGTCCGCTCGACGGTGACGCCGAACCCTACGGAGGCCCCCGTTCGCGGGTCGGCTCCGCACTGGCCCGCACGGTTCACGCCGGAGTCACCGCGGGGCTGCGGGTGGACGACCCGCGTCACCAGTCCGCCGCCTAGCGCTACGTGCGGGTACCGAACAACCCGAGGAAGGTGAACCGCATCACGCGATCCGCGCCGCGATCGGCCGTCCCGGTGATGTCGACCAGTCCCAGGTTCGGTTTGCTGCGTGAGCGCCGCTGACTGTTGACCTCCAACCCGAAGTGCAGCACGTCCTCGGGGAACACCGGAGCCGCCCAGGAGAGTTCGTTGCCGCCGGGTGAGCCCTGTGCCGTCGAATCCGCCAGCACGTGGTCGCAGTAGGCGCGCATCCACAGTGAGCTCGTGTACCAGCCGGAAGCGCACAGTCCACCCAGCACCGACTCGCGGCCGGCCTGCTCGTCGAGATGGAAGGGTTGGGGATCGAACCGCCGCGCGAACTCGATCATCTCGTCTCGTTCGATCTCGACCTTGCCCAGGTCCAGCACCAGTCCGGGGGTGAGATCCTCGTACGCGATCGTGGCCATGTCCGCGATTTTCGCAGCCCGTGGTGCCCGCTTCGGTGAGACAGTATTCACAGTGCCGGTTCGAAAGGAGCCTGCGGGAGGAACGGAGGGATTGCCGCCCGCGTCGAATCCGGCCGAGGGCTTGCGGCCGTACGGAGGGAATGCCATGTCCACCGATCATCGGGCTCGGACCGAGGAATTGCTGGCCGACTACCGGAGCAGTCGGGAACGGCTCGCGACGGTGCACCAGGAACTCGACGGGATCAGCGAGAGCGCCCGGAGCGGGGACCGCGCGGTGGTCGTCACGGTCGGTTCCCAGGGCAGGCTGTGCGAGCTGACCATCGCCGAGGACGCTTACCAGCGCTACCGCCCCGCGGAGCTGGCGGCGACCATCGTCGAACTCGCCACGCAGGCGGCCACCGGTGTGACCGAACGTGCCGGGGACGTGCTCTCCCCCTTCCTGCCCACCGGTACCGATCCCCGGGCGGTTCTCGAGGGTCGTGCGGATCTCGACGCGGAATGCCCGCGAGACCGGGCCGTTGCCGCTCGAGACGACAATGGAGTCGGAGCCACGGAGCTCGAGGACGAGGAGCCCCTGGCCGAAGGCGGTTGGTTGCAGGACGGTACGGCGAAACGGAGCCACCCATGACCGGCTTCCGCGGTGATGTCGATCGGCTGTCCCGGCAGGCGGAGGAGTTCACCGAACTCGCCCGCCGCGCTCGGCGCATCGCCGAGCACGCGCGTGCGGATTCGAGCGGAAGCTGTTGGGGCACCGACGAGATCGGAGAGCGCTTCGCCGCCGCCCATCAGCCACGTGCCGAGCGGGCGCTGGAGCGGCTCGACGCGTTGCCCGGCAGGTTGGCCGGGATGGGGGAGAAGTTCGCCGAAGCCGCGCGAACCTACCGAGGGGTGGA
Organism: Halosaccharopolyspora lacisalsi; assembly: GCF_014137975.1. Classification (GTDB taxonomy): domain Bacteria; phylum Actinomycetota; class Actinomycetes; order Mycobacteriales; family Pseudonocardiaceae; genus Halosaccharopolyspora; species Halosaccharopolyspora lacisalsi. The sequence continues at coordinate 390,761 of NZ_JACGWZ010000006.1, forward strand.
CGAGGCCAACGCCGAGCACATCGGGAGGAGCGATCGGTGATGGGAATCGAACTTCCCGCGGAACTCCGGGATCTCGCGGTGCGCGTGGGCGTGCACTGGCCGGAGGCGGACGAGGACGCGATGCGCCGGTCGGCCGGAATGTGGCGCGAGACCGCGAAGTCCGTCGACGCGCTCGCCCGGGACGCCGATGCCACCGCGAGCGCCGCGCTCGGTGCCTTCGAGGGCACGGCGGCCGAAGCCGCGCGTGAGCACTGGAACGGGTTCGTGGGGCCCGAGTCCGGGGACCTGCCGGTCTCGGTCGAGGAGTGCACCGCCTCCGCCGACCGACTCGACCACGCCGCCGACCAGATCGGGGCGGCGAAGGTGCGGATCGTGCGGGAACTGGTGGCACTGGCCAAGAACACCGACGCCGCCGAACAGGCGGCCGCCGCCGGGCATCCCCGTGCGCTGGCCGGGGTGGAGACCCTGCTGCGAAGCACGTCGGCGAGTCTGGCCGGGGTACACGCGACCCTGGCCGAGGCCGTCGACATCGACAGCGGGGTACGGATGGAGCCGGAAGGCTCCCTTCCGCTGCGCCCCGGTGACACCGGGACCGCGGAGACGGTTTCCCCCGCGACGCCCGCCGAATCCGTGCCCTCGGTCGAACAGACGGTTACGTCCGGTGCCGAGAGCTCCGACGGCCTCACCGGCCCGGAAGGGGCACCGGCTGCCGGACCTCCCGTCGATGCGCTTCCCGGCGATGGTGCGGAGCACACCGGTCCGGTGTCGGCGGAGACCGTCGCGGGAGCCGCGAATCGCTCCTCTGGCTTCTCCGAGTCCGGAACCGGACCGATACCGGTGGCCGGTCATGCCCAGCACACCTCCGGCGCGCGGGACTCGGCGTCGACCACCGCTCCGCACGCCGTGCACCAGGCGTGGGCCGCGCCCGGTGCCTCGGCGGGAAACGTTCCGCAGGCCGCTCCCGGGACCACTGGCGGGCCGTCACCGGCCCAACCCGGCTACGGGCGGGGTTGGCAGTATCCGTCCGACGGCGGCACCGTCGCCCCGCGCCCGGCTCGTCCGCCCGGCCCTCCTCCTGCCACGGGCGCACGCCCGCCCGGGGCAGCACCGGGTCCTCCGGCCGCGCCGGGCCCTCGTCCGGCTCCACCGCGCGGTGCGTTCCGGCCGGGGACTCCGTTGACGCCCGGGCCGCCCCCGCAACAACAACCATCACCTCCGCAGCACGTCGAAGCCCCCCAGCGCCCGCTGCGTCAGAGCGAGCGCGACAGCACGGTCGTGGCTTTCGTGCTGCACCAGTTCCCCATCGGTCACATGCCGGTGGCCGCGAGTCGCCCGAGCCGGCAGTGGTCGGTGTCGGCTTCCGCGGACGACCTCGAGGCGGGACTGCGCTTCCCACCTGAGGACCACCCGCGATCGGACCTGATCGAGGGCTTCGACGCGCTGACGCGGGTGCGCTCCGGTGAGGTGCGCCGGAGCGCCGCGGAGGCGGGGCGGGAAGCTCCCGTCGCGGGGCGGGCTCCCGAAGAGCTCTTCGCCGGGTACGACCCGCTCGGCGCGGATCACGCCCTCAGCGAAGTCGAGTGGGAACACCGCTACGTCCGTCGACCGGCCTCGGAGGAGCGGGGTGGCGAGTACGTCTGGCCCGCCTTCTCGGGGTTCCCCGAAGGTGGTGTCGAGCGGGGGGAGCCGATCGTGCTGGCCGAGGACACGGTCGTCGATCACTTCGGTGACGCGTGGGGACGGGTCCTTTCCGCATCGGCCACCGCCTTCGCCGCCCGATGCCTGCCACCTGAGTACGCGGAGCGGAACTACCGCCGGTACCGGGTGATGCGGCCGTTGCCGGTCTGGCAGGCCATCACCGCGAGCTGGTTCGCCCAACCCGGCGGAGGTGCCCGCTATCGGAGTACGCACCCGGTGGTCGAGCTGGTCGCCCTGGGATATCTGGTGGAATTGGCGGGCGAGGACATCGCGCGGCGGGAACGGGACTCGGAAACGCGGACTCTGCGGATCGGGACGACTCCCACGGCGCTCCCGGACTCGGGGAACGCTCCGAGCGACGTGGCCGCCGCGGAGTCGAGGCAGGAGGCGCAGTGAATACCGAGTCCGTACTCGGCTGGATCGAAGCGATGGGAGTACCCGGCGGGGTGGTCTCGGTGGGTACCGAGGCCGACGACGCCTGGTGTCTGCTGCGTGACGATCAGCAGGGTGAGCCCGTGTGGGAGGTGTTCTGGCGCGAGCAGGGGAACCGCTACGACTGGGCGCGGTTTTCCAGCGAACAGGTCGCCTGCTTCTACCTGTTCGGTCGACTTACCTGGACACAGGCGCTGCGCGGTGTGGTCGGCCCGCTGGACACCGGCAGTACCCCGCCGCGCGGAACGCCTGCCCAGGGCTGAGGTGCTTACGGTTCGAGCAGCCGTAGCGCGGTGGTGTGCAGGTGGCCGTTCGAGGACAGGGCGTTGCCGCCGTCGTAGCGAGCGTTGCCGTCCAGATCGGTGAAGGTGCCTCCGGCCTCCTCCACGATCACCTGCACGGCGGCGACGTCCCACGAGTTGACGACGGGTTCGGCGGCCAGGTCGATCACGCCCTCCGCGACCAGGCAGTGGTGCCAGAAGTCCCCGAAACTCCGGTTCTCCCAGCACGCGTCGAGCAGCCGCAGGTACGCCTCTCGTGAGTGGTGCAGGTTCCACTCCACGAGGTTCGTGGTCGACACGTAGGCATCGGATATCTCGTGCACGGCCGAGACCCCGATCCTGCCCTGCTCGGTGTCGTCGCCGCTCCAGGCACCCGCGCCGCTGGCCGCCCACCAACGTCGGTTCAGCGCGGGAGCGCTGATCACGCCGACCACGGGACGGCCGTCCTCGACCAGGGCGATCAGCGTCGCCCACGCGGGTACGCCGCGCAGGAAGTTCTTGGTGCCGTCGATCGGGTCGACCACCCAGCAACGCCCCCGACCGACGGAACCTCCCCGCTCCTCACCCGCGACCACGTCGTTCGGGCAGGTCTCGGCGAGCACGGAACGTATCGCGTCCTCCACGGCGACGTCGGCGTCGGTTACCGGCGTGCGATCGGGCTTGCTGCTGACGTCCAGGTCCCGCGCGCGGAACCGGGCGGTGGTGATCGCGTCGGCACGGTCGGCCAGGAGAAGGGCGAGTTCGAGATCATTGGTGTTCGTCACGTCCCGAACTCTAGAGCGGATCGTGATCGGCGTCGGTGCCCGCCGGGAGCGCGCCTCGGAGCGAGTCATCGGGGACGCGGGTGACGTACGTGGCCGGTCGGTTCACCGGCCGATCCGGTAGGAGCGGAAACACCGGACGTTTTGACCTCTAGGCTGGGGGACGTGAGTGTGGTGCTGCTGGCCGAGGACGACCCAGCCATCGCTGTGCCGTTGTCGAGAGCTCTGCAGCGGGAGGGCTATGCGGTCCAGGTCCTGGAGGAAGGTCCTTCGACGTTGCGGGAAGCCTCCTCGGGGGGCGTCGACCTGCTCGTGCTGGATCTCGGGTTGCCCGGCATGGACGGGTTGGAAGTCTGTCGTCGCCTGCGCAACCAGGGACGCGGTGTTCCGGTGTTGATGCTCACCGCCCGTACCGACGAGGTCGACTTCGTGGTCGGACTCGACGCGGGTGCCGACGACTACGTCGCCAAGCCGTTCCGGCTGGCCGAGCTGATGGCCCGTATCCGCGCCCTGTTGCGGCGTGGCTCCCCGGAGACCCTGGAGGCGTGCGGGGTACGGCTGGAACTCACCGCCCGGCGCGTCCTGGTGGACGAGCACGAGGTGCAGCTGGCCAACAAGGAGTTCGAACTGTTGCGGGTGCTGATGCAGCACGCCGGTCAGGTCGTCACTCGGGAGGAGATCCTCGAAGAGATCTGGCCCGAACCGGCTCGCAAGGGCAGCAAGACACTGGACATGCACATCTCCTGGCTACGTCGAAAACTCGGTGACGCCAACGGCCGTGCCGACGAACAGCGCATCGCCACGGTGCGCGGTGTCGGTTTCCGTTTCAACATCGACTGACCCGTGCCGGTTCCGCTGCCGCCCGCACACCACCCGAGAGAACTCCTTCATGCGTAGACGTGTTCTTCAGTCGACCTTGCTCGCGGTGGCCGTGACGGTGTTCGTGCTGGGGCTTCCCCTCGGTTTCACCGCGCTGAAAGTGGTCGAGGACATCACGCGCGGCGACCTGTCCACGCGTGCTCAGCAGATCGCCACCCGCTTGGACGAGCAGATCGCTTCGGGACACCCCCTCGATCTGTCCGAGGTGCGCCTCGTGGTTCCCGACAACGCTCGACTGAAGGTCCGGCTGCGGGAGCACACCTATGTCTCCGGCACGGATCCCGGCCCGTCACCGCTGGTGGAGCGCGTGCCCATGGTGCGGGGCGGGAACGTGACCCTGGCCGTCCCGAGCGGCCCGGTGCGCACCCAGCAGTTGCAGGCCACGGGTGGGGTTCTGCTGTTGGTGGTGGTCTCGGCGGGGACGGGCATGTTCGTGGCGCTGCTGACCGCTCGCCGGTTGGCCAGACCGCTGTGGCACGTGGCGGATCGGGCGAGCAGGCTCGGTGCGGGCGACTTCCGGCCGGACCCCACGCGGCACGACGTCCCCGAGCTCGACAGCGTCGCCGACGCGCTGGACGCTTCCGGCGCCGCCCTGTCCCATCTTCTCCAGCGCGAGCGGGAACTCATCGGTGACGTCTCCCACCAGTTGCGGAGTCGGTTGACGGCGCTTCAGTTGCGGTTGGAGACGCTGGCGGAGACCGAGAGCGGCGACGACGCCGAAGAGGCCTCCGCGGCCCTGGACCAGGCCGAACAGCTTTCCAGGGTGCTCGACGACCTGCTCGCCTCGGCGACCGCGGCCAGGGCCAAGGACGCCGAGCCCCTGGACGTTTCCGCGGAACTGGGACGAGTGGCCGCCGAGTGGCGGGAACCGCTGCGTTCCGAGGGACGTACGCTGCGACTGCGCATCGAGGACGGCCTGTTGGCCAGGGCCACGCCCGCGCGGCTGCGTGAAGCGATCGGGGTACTGCTGGACAACGCGCTGCGGCACGGCGAGGGCGGGGTCACGCTCGCCGCCAGGCAGGGCAGCGGCACCATCGTCGTCGAGGTAACCGACAGCGGCGGGGGCGTTCCCGAGGAGCTCGTTCCCCACGTCTTCGAACGGGGTTTCTCGGCGGGGGGATCCACCGGAGTGGGGCTGGCGCTGGCCCGAGCTCTCGTCGAGGCCGACGGAGGGCGCCTGGAACTGAGCTCGGCCCGTCCCGCGATGTTCGAGATCTTCCTGCCCGTCGCACGTGCCGACGACGTGCTCAGCCCACCGTGGAAGATCGACTCCACTCCGCGGTGATCGCCCTCGTCCGGACGCGGGCTTCAGCGGGACACCACTCGTTTCGGTCGGGTGGTCGCCTGCTTGCCCTTGTTCCGGACGTGCTTGTCCCCGTCGGGGAACACCCAGCGGCGAAACGCCCACCAGCGGAAGGCCATGCCGAGCAGCAGTCCGATGACCTGACCGGAGGTGAAGTCGGCGATTTCCTCCACCAACCGGCTGGTGTGGGGCATCTGCAGGTGCAGCGCGTACCGCGAGAACCACAGCGGTGCCGCGTAGAGGGCCACGGCGATGCCGCTGACCAGGAAGTACAGGGCCGCTTCGTGGTGGCGTTCCCGGCCGCCACGAGCGCGAAACGACCACTCCCGGTTGAGGACGTAGGACACGATGGTGGCCACGAGCACCGCGATGACCTTCGCGGTGACCGGTTTGGGAGCCAGGACCGTCCACTTCAGCAGGTAGAAGACTGTGGTGTCGATGAGGAACGTCGTGGCGCCGACCAGTCCGAACTTCAGCAGTTCGCGGTGCTTGATCGCGACCTTGCGGTAGCTCCGGGGCAGGTGCGTGAGCACCGAGTCGACGACGAACACGGGTCGAGTCTACGGAGTGTTTCCGGATCGGTGACCTGCGGTCATCGCCGCCGAGTGGATGTGCGTGCATACTTTTAAGAGGCACGGCCGCGGTGATGTGATGCACGGTTGGGAAGAAAGCACTCGTCCGTGTGACGATTGTTACGTTCCGAAGGCGACATGCTCGGGTGCCGGGACCGACACCCGGGTCTCGTGGGCCTTGCCCAGCATCCGTCGCTCGCCGGCTACCGACTAGGCTGTGTATCCCGTGGACCATCGCACCAGAACTCCCGTTGTCGGCATGATCGGTGGTGGCCAGCTGGCCAGGATGACCCACCAGGCGGCGATCCCGCTCGGGCAGTCGCTCAAGGTGCTGGCCGCTTCGCCGGACGATCCCGCCGCGCTCGTGGCACCGACCGTCGAGGTCGGCCACCACACCGACCTGTCGGCCCTGACAACGTTCGCGCAGGGGTGTGACGCGGTCACCTTCGACCACGAGCACGTGCCCGCTGAGCACCTGCGTGCGCTCGCGGCGGCCGGAGTGGCGGTGCACCCGGGTCCGGACGCGTTGCTGCACGCCCAGGACAAGCTCGTGATGCGGCGCAAGCTGGCCGAGCTCGGTGCGCCCGTTCCGCCCTTCGCCGAGGTCAACGAGGTTTCCGACGCCCTCGAATTCGGTGCCCGGTACGGCTGGCCCTGCGTGCTCAAGACCGCGCGAGGTGGTTACGACGGCAAGGGCGTGTGGGTGCTGAACACGCCCGAGGGTGCTCGTCGGACCGTGACCGAGCTGCTGGAGGCGGGTGCCGTGCTGATGGTCGAGCAGCGGGTGGCGCTACGCCGCGAGTTGGCCGCGCTGGTCGCGCGATCGCCGTTCGGGCAGGGCGGCGCGTGGCCGTTGGTGGAGACTGTGCAGTCCGAGGGCATCTGCGTACAGGTGCTCGCGCCCGCGCCGGAGGCTTCCGACGCGCTGACGCAGCAGGCGCAGGACCTGGCGTTGAAGATCGCCGAGGAGCTCGGCGTCGTGGGTGTGCTCGCGGTCGAGCTGTTCGAGACCGAGCAGGGGCTGGTGGTCAACGAGCTGGCCATGCGCCCGCACAACTCCGGCCACTGGACGATCGAGGGCTCCCGGACCTCCCAGTTCGAGCAGCACCTGCACGCCGTCCTGGACTACCCGCTGGGCAGCACGACCATGACGGCTCCGGCGGTGGTGATGGCCAACGTGCTCGGCGCGCCGACCGAACCGAGGATGAGCGTCGACGAGCGGATGCACCACCTGTTCGCGCGCTTCCCGCACGCCAAGCCCCACCTGTACGGCAAGGCCGAGCGGCCGGGCCGAAAGATCGGCCACGTGACGCTGCTCGGTGACCACATGGCCGAGGTCCGGCACGAGGCGCAGCTGGCTGCGTACTGGTTGGCGCACGGCGAATGGTCCGACGGCTACTCGGTTCACTGAGGCCGGTTCACCGAACCCGGTTTCACCGAGGGCATGAGAGATCGGCGTTCGCCCGCTTAGCATCCGGTGAACGCCGACCTCGGAGGTGTCCGGTGTCCGTCAGCTCTCGTGTGCGGCTCGCAGTGCGGCCAGTGCTTCGGTACTCCGGCTGATGAGATTGACCAGCCCGGCCTCGGTGGCGACGAGTTCGGCACCGGAACCCCGCCCGCCGACCTCGAACTCCACCTCGTCCTGACAGACGTTGTAGTGGATGTGGTCCGCGTCGATCGCGATCCACGTCCCCATGCTCACCCTGTCCATCCCGACTCCTTCGCTGTGATGTCACTTACAAAGCTAGTATGTAGTGAACTACAAAGTAGAGAAATAGTCCAGGTGTGCTCTTCCGCGTGACAGGGGGTCGTTGATGGGATGCTTCACTTCGGACTGAGGCGTCTTGGCTCGGAAGGTTGATCGGTGGTCACATCAAACTCACCCACGGTGCTCAAGCGCTGGATAGCTTTCGAGCTGCGCAAGCTGCGAGAGGCCAACGGCCTGACTCGTCAGCAAGCTGCTGCGCGGCTGGGTAAGGCGCCCAGTCAGATCGGGCACATCGAGACGATGCGCAACCTCCCCTCGGCGGCGGACCTGGAAGTCCTGCTCACGTGGTACGGGCATCCTGGGCGCGTCGAGTTCTTCCGTGAGCTGCTCAAGCAGGCGAAGAAGGGGCGTGACTGGTGGAGCGACTTCCTGGACACGGCGCCGGAGTGGTTCTCGTTGTTCCTGGGTCTGGAGTCTTCTGCTGTCCAGATCGACAGCTACGACGCCAACGTCATCCCCGGTATCTTGCAAACACCCGACTATGCCGAAGCGATCGTCCGGGGTGGTGAACCCACGTTGGACGACGCCTCGGTGAAGCGGCGAGTCGAGTTGCGACTGGCACGTCAGGAGATCCTTGATCGGCGCCAGGAGTCACCACAGGTGTGGTCGGTACTGGATGAGGCAGCGCTCAGACGCTGTGTTGGTACCGGGCAGACGATGCGCACCCAGCTGAAGAGGTTGCTTGAGCTGGCTGCTCGTCCCGGTGTTGACATTCAGGTACTGCCGAAGGAGTCAGGTCCTCATCCCGGGATGGACGGCACTTTCACGATCCTGTCTTTTCCCGCGGAGCTGGTTGCCGATCCTGGTGTGGTCTATCTCCAAACTCTCATCGCGGGTGTTTACTACGAGGAACCTTCCGAGATCATGAAGTACCGGGACTCGCTGGCGCGCCTGCGCGTTCAGGCTCTCAGTCCCGAACAGTCACGTGAGATGATCTTCGAGGTTTCCGAGGAGCTATGACGATGGACCAGCGAAGCGTTTGCGACGTACTCCACAGCGAAGGTGCTTGGCGGAAGTCGACGCGGTCACAGGGACAAAACACCTGCGTCGAGGTGGGGTCGGCACCTGGCCTGACGGGGGTGCGGGACAGCAAGCTGGGCGAGGAGAGTCCGGTGCTGGCGTTTACATCCCACCAGTGGCGGGCGTTCGTGGTGTCGCTGTCCGATCGCTGAGTGCGCGGTGGGTCGCGACGAGTGCGCCGGCGAAGACGATCAGGTAGGCGTTGTCGTACAGGATCTCCAGCCCGTGCCACGGGGGCAGGGCGCTGATCCCGAGCACGGGGAAGTGCATGTCCAGCCCGAGCACGATGTGCACGGGCCAGGCGAAGGTCAGGACGGCCAGGCACGCCAGTAGTGCCCCGGACGCGTGGGCGATGGCCAGGATCGCCAACGGTGCGATCCAGACCCAGTGGTGACTCCAGGAGAAGGGGGAGACCGCTGTCGAGGTCAGCCCGCACAGCGTCAGGCCGAGCAGCACTCGACCATCGGCATGGGCTCTGCTGGCCGTGGTGAGCGCGATGATCGTGACGCCGATCGCGAGTACGAGCCAGCCGATGCGCTGGACGTCCCCGGTACCGATGAGTCGGGCCACCGTGCCGTTGATCGACAGATTGCTCGGACTGGCGGTGGCTTCGAAGCGGGTGTTGTCCAGAAAGGTGCCCGCCCAGTAGCGCGCGGAGTCCCCGGGAGCGCTCAGGAAGCCGAGTCCGATGGTGACCGCGCTCGTGACCATAGCCGTTCCCGCCGCCCGGAAGCGCCGTGTGCACAGCAGGTAGACGATGAACAGCCCGGGGGTGAGCTTGAGTCCGGTCGCTATGCCGACGCCGAGACCGCTCCACCGCCGGTCGGCGGTGAGGTCGACCAGCACGAGGGCCAGCAGTACCAGGTTGAGCTGACCGAGCCACATGGTCCAGGCGATCGGTTCCAGCAGGAACACGATCGCGGTGAGAGCGGTTGACGACCGGCGCAGTTGCCGGGTGTCCGGATGTCCCATGCACCGGAGGCATTTCCGGACCACGGCGGTCAGCAATCCGATGTGGACGGGGATCACCAGCGCCCGACACAGCCACGCCGGTACGAATGCCATCGGCGCGAACACCACGGCCGCGAACGGTGGGTAGGTGAAAGGAAAGCTCCCGGTGCCGACCGGGAGATTGGCTGCGTAGAGCGGTTCGCCGTGCAGCAGCGCGGCACCACCGGCTCGGTACACGGTGACGTCGAGGAAGTCGCCGAAGACCAGCCTTCCCGTGAACGCCCACTGCAGCAGCGACGGCGCGAGAAACACCGCTACCGACACCACCAGAACGGATGTCATGTGTCGTGACAACCACCGCAACCACCGAGGAGGGCCGGTTTTCTCCTCGTCCGACACCGAAACGTGCACTGCCGTCCTTCACCGCGTGCGCCGACCCAGGTCAATGCCGCTTGTGGCGATGCGCTGCGCCAACGGCCGGGTGCAGCGCGTCGCCGTGCGAGTTGTTCAGATTACGGCACGGTGCTCCGTTGCCGTCCGCCTGTCCGGCACCGGGAGAAGTGGGCTGGTGCGTGAACAACGCGCTCTGGTGCCGGTGCCTCGTTATCGGGTGCGTTGATCCGGCAACTGTCGGTGCTCGGTGATCTCCTCTCGGTCGTGAGGTCGAGAGGAGACGGTGGTGCCCGGATCGGCGTTGGAGCAGCTGGTCACCCGGCTGCGCGGTGTACTGGAGTCGTTGGATGCGGTTACCACCACGGTGGGGCTCGCACGGGATCGGTCCGGTGCGGCGCGGGACGTCGTCGTCCAGGCGACCTACGGCACCGAGGACGCCGAATTGGTCGAAGGCATCGAGGGCATGGCTCGTACCGTGCTCGACCTGGAGCGGGAAATCGAGCGCCCGGGTGTGGCCCGGGACGTGATCGAGCGTTACCTGGCCTCACTGGGGTTTGACGGTCGGTCGGCGAGCGAGTCCGCTTCCGACGTCGATCGGAGTGAGGTGCGTCCGGAGTTCGGCAGCCCAGGAGTGGCTCACCGACGTCGGCGGGCGGATCTCCCCGGAGGCGGGTGTCCACGTCACCACCGGCATCGGCTTCGACGTCCACGGCAGCGAAGTCGGCTCCGCACGCAGTGGACGAGACCGACTCGCAGCAGCTGTGAGCCAGCATTTGCGCGATACTCCACGGTTTCCCAGCGCTGGTAGCCCGAGTGGCAGCTTCGCCAGCTCGGACCACGCCGAGACGAAGTACGCGATGTGGATGCGGGAGAACCAGGTCGAGCACCTCACAGTAGTGATCAACAAGGACGTTGTCTGTGAGCCACCCCCGGGGTGTCAGCGGGCGGTTCGGGCGATCTTGTCGCGTGGTTCGTCGATGACGGTGCTGTCCAGTGTTTGCGGGCTACGCTGGGAGCTGAGGGGAGTGGCCCCATCATGATCTTGAATGCCGTCGTCCACGGAAAGTATCGGTACGGTGAGACGTCGGATCGTGTCGAGTCTCTGATCCACGCAGTGATGCACGATCTTGCTCCGGGGGATCTTGGCGGGATATGAAGCCGGGCGAGGATGCTTGTCTCATGCTCGCGGAAGGCAAGCATGACGAAGAGGCTTTCGACTGGTTCCCGCACCACTACCTTCAGGTCGTGGCCAATCAGTGCACTGGTTCGGTGCCGTGAGTTGGTTCGTCACTGACGAGTGGCCGTCTCAAGGTGCTGATCCGGTTGCTGACCGCGCGTGGGTATCGCTGGACGCGAGTTCCCCCCCCCCCGAGGACCCGGAGTGATCGGTGATCCGGGGTACCCGCGTTGGTACCACCCGCGCCACGCGATTCCACTGGAGCAGGTGGAAGCGGCGGTGCGGGAGTTCTGTCGACGAGGGACCGGTGATCGTCCGGAGTGCTTGTTCCGGGCGGAAGTGAGTGATGACAGCTTGCTTACTTCCCCGCAGTACCGCGCGATGTTCCGGCACGCGGCCTGAGCGGTCCGGAGGCCCCGTCCTCTAGGCTGATCGGACGAGTTCGACGCCGTAGGAGTTCGGGAGGCAGCAGGTGACGGAGGGCAACGCGAGCCCGCTGGTCGGTGTGGTCATGGGCAGCGACTCGGACTGGTCGGTGATGCGGGCGGCCGGTGAGGCGCTGACCGAGTTCGACGTCGCCTACGAGGTGGGCGTGTACTCGGCGCACCGCACGCCGCAACGGATGCTCGACTACGCGAGCGAGGCCGCCGACCGGGGTATCCGGGTCATCATCGCCGGTGCCGGAGGCGCCGCGCACCTGCCCGGCATGGTCGCTTCGGCCACCGTGCTCCCGGTGATCGGCGTCCCCGTTCCGCTGGAGCACCTCGACGGGATGGACTCGCTGCTGTCGATCGTGCAGATGCCCAGGGGGATCCCCGTCGCCACGGTCTCCGTCGGCGGCGCCCGCAACGCGGGTCTGCTCGCGGTGCGGACGCTGGCCGCCGACTCCGGTGAACTGGGCGCGCGCCTGCGCACCGGCATGGCCGCGTTCCAGCGACAGCTCGAATCCCTCGTCGAGGACAAGCACGCGGCTTTGCAGGGCAGGCTCACCGAGCAGTGACGCGTTGTGCGTTGGTTTCGCGCGAAACCGATATTTTGTAAGAGCGCAGTTTCGCGCGAAACTGGTCACCACAATCCCTCATCGTGAGGGTAGCTCGGATGCGACTACGGCGGTGGTGGTGCGATTCGGCGTCTCGTCGGCGTAGCCGGATCGTTGCCTCCTCGGAAAATTCCGTGATCAGAACTTTCTTCGTGGCTGCGATAATGGTCGTACTTGGCGTACGTCGGGCAGTGGGTGGAGCAGTGGACGCGAGTGAGGGGGTCGAGCAGTGGGTGAAGCAGGTCCAGTCGGGGTGGTTGAAACAGTCGCCCGACCAGCTGCTCCACGAATGGAACTACCTCGTCGAGGCGTGCGAGGACGGTTACGATGACAACGTTCACGAGTACCACTTCGACCTGCAGGTGCGCCACGGTATCTTCGAGGTGCTGGCCGACGAGCAGCTCGCAGCCATGCCAGAAATGACGGCCTTCCGGGAAAGGGTCGAAGTGCTGGACAAACGGTTGAAGGCTGTCATGCTGTCGGATCCGGCGCTGCCATTGGCGAGTTTTCCCTGGTGGGAAGCCTACCCGTTGCGCTACGGCTGCGAGGAGATCGCCAAGGAGTACTACGAAGGGTACGGCATCAGCATCGAGGTCTTTCCCAAGCGGAAGGAGAGGAACGAGCGCACGAGCGAACTTTTCAAGGAATGGGTGCGACGTGCGCAGTCGGGAGCGCGCAAGTACTCGCCGGATGCGTTGATTTTCTGGTGGAACCGCCTGGTGAACAGCTGTGATGCCGGATGTCGAGACAGGATCGGCGAGCTCGATACGAGTGTGCGCGGGATTATCGAGGAAGTGCTTCGGGACGGGCGGCTCGCTTTGATGCCCGAGATGACCGAGTTCCGCGAGCGGGTCGCAGTGCTGGACGAGCGGTTCAATGGGACGCGATGCGAAGAGCAGACGCTACCGCTCGACGAGCATCCCTGATGGGAGGTCTCTCCGTTGCGCTGAGTCATGGTGCCGTGGACCCCTCGGCCGAGCTGGTTGGCGATGGCGGCCTCGTTGGCGACGTCGATCGGGCCGTGGTGGTCGAACAGCTTCGCTCCTGTGGGAAGTGAAGCTAGCACGCCTGGTGGGTTCCGGACCGGAATTCCGGCCCATGACTACCTTGCCGTTGTCCGAAGCGAAGGCGCACCTGTCGGAGATCGTCGAGTCGACGGTGCGCACGAGAGACCATGTCCATGTGACTCGCAACCTCGAGGGCATGAAGGGGATCCTCGAGCAGCGCAGAGCTCGTGAGGGCGACGAGTGAACGATCGTTACGCGGTCGAGGTCGGGCGTGCTGCCCGCCGCGCTCTCGCGGAGAAGCTGCCCATTCCGGTTGCCGCTGCTGTCCTCGAGTTCATCGAAGGCCCCCTCGCGGAAAACCCGCACCGCGTTGGTGCTCCCCTGAAAGAGCCGTTCGTCGGGCAATGGCGTGCCGGACGTGGGGATTACCGTGTTCGCTACAGGGTCGACGAGCAGCATCGTGTCGTGTTCGTGACGAGTGTTGACCACCGTCGTGATGCCTACCGCCTGACCCGCCTCAGCCGAGCTGGTTGATGATGACGGCCTCGTTGGCGACGCCGATCGGCCCGTACCGGTCGAACAGCTTCGCCCTGGCCACGCCGACACCGGTGGGTTCGGAGTCGCGCTCGATCTCCATGCCCAGCCACTCGCCCTCGAGCTCGCGGTGCAGGTAGAGCGTGATGTCGGTGTTGATCCACGGGCCGAAGATCTTGCCGAGCGGGCTGGCCGCGCTGATGCAGTCGACCAGCGTCGCGGTGTGCACCAGCGGACTCATCGCGTCCCCGGGGAGCAGCGGTGCCGGCATCCGCATCCACGCCTTGCTGGGGCCTTCGCTCGTCTGATCGGCCAGCCAGCGGACCTCCACGACGTCGTGCACGCCCCACCGCAGTCCCAGTCCGGGCGGCAGCAGCGAGCCGGTCCGAACGTCGTCGGGACCGGCGAAGGGGAGTCCCGGTTCGTCGACGGGTTCCGAGGGCGACGACCGGCGCACCGCCTGGGCGACCGCGCGGGCGAGTTCGGTGCCGTCGAGGGACAGGGTCGCCTCGATGACCTGCAACCGCTTGCCCGCGCGCAGCGTGCGCGAGTTCACCGTCACCGCCTGCCGGGGAACGGGCCGCATCAGATCCACGGTCATCCGTGCGACGAGCAGGTCGGGGCCGTCGATCTCCTGCTCCGCGGCTCGGGCGAGCAGTCCGGCGACAGGACCGCCACCGGTCAGCTCGCCCCACGGGTTACCGGCGGCTTCGTTGGGGACGAACAGCTCGCCCTCGGGCTGGAACAGGCTCTGCGTTTCCGACACGCCCCGATGTTACTCAGTAGTAGTAACTTTGGGGAAGATCGGTGCCGGATCAGCTCTCGACGCCGAGTTCGACGGTGGTGCGCTCGTCGTTGCGTCGTTTGCCCAGTTTTTCGGGATCCGGCTTGGTGCACTGCACCAACGAGGCCTGTGCCGAGAGCACGATCAGCAGGCCGTCGACGACACCACCGTCGAGGCTCCATTCCAAGGTGGACAGCACGCGGTCGTCCTTGCCGATCCCGAGTTCGGCGGTCCGCGCCCGCACGCGGGACGACAATTCGTCCACGCTGGAGTCCAGCAGGGCCGGAGTGCTGCCGGGGATCGGTGCCAGCGGAGTGAAGTCGTCGCCGTGCACGCGGACCTCCGAGGCGTAGTCCAGCACTCCGTCGGGAAGATCGGTCGCCGACCCTCCGAGGGCGTCGAGACCGACGGCTACCACGGTGCGGGCTTCCCGGCCGGTTTCCAGGGACGACGCGGGGACGAAGGCGGCCTCGGCCGTCCGCGGGTCCTCGGTCACGTGCGCCCCGCACCACCAGGCTCCGAGCAGGATGCCCGCCGTCTGCCAGTGGGCGGGCAGGGACACCGAGACCGGTGTACCCGGTTCGACGTCGAGTTCGTCGACCAGCCAGTTCGCCGTCTTCGCCGCCCAGTTGGCCACGGTGGCGCGGGAGAGCTCCACGCGCGTGCCCGCCGCGTCGTCGTAATGCGTGATCAGCGGCCGCGGCGACCCGCTCGCCAGCAGCGGAGCGAGTAGTGTCTGCGTGATGCTCATGCGCAAAGGCTAACGTCCGTCGACTCCCCGCTCGCGCGGTCGTGGCCTCTCAGTTCACGCAGGGAATGCCTTCGGAGCTGATCGCGCCGGGGGAGTCGGTGTCGGCTCGGCGATGAGCACTGCCGTCGAGCTGCAGCACCGGTTTCGGGGCGAGGCGATGCGTCGGTGTTGCCTCGGCCGGTGCCTCGCTCGGGGGAGGTTCCGTCGACGTGGGCGGACCGTGGACGAGCCCCGCGACGAACTCCTCGACCTCCCGGGGATCGACGGTCACGACGCTTTGCCCCCGCTCGTTGCGCGACGCGGCGTCGGCGATCGGCAGCGTGACGAACCGCACGCTTCCCGAGGCCAGGGCCTGCATCCGCCGGACGAAGCCCATGATGTGCCAGCCCTCGTCGAGCACCACGGAGTCGCGCGCCGCGGCGACGAGCCGTTCCAGTTTCGCCGGATCGCTCAGCGTTCCGGTGGACAACGCCTTTCCGGCCACCGCGGCCATGAACACCTGCTGGCGCACGATCCGGTCCAGGTCGCCTCGTGGCAGCCCGTGGCGTTGCCGGACGAAGGCCAGCGCGTCGGCGCCGGAGATCGTCTGGGCCCCGGCTCGGAATCGGGCGCCGGAGTTCTCGTCGCTCGTGGCGTTTTTCAGGCAGACCTCGACGCCGCCCAGCGCCTTCGTGACCTCGTAGAAGCCGAGGAGGTTGACCTCGGCGTAGTGATCGATCCTGATGCCGGTCAGCCGCTGCACCGCCTGCACGAGCGCACGTCGCCCGGCCAGCGCGGACTCGCGTTCGACGCGGTCCGCGTCGGTGACACCGCGCTGTTCGAGCCGGTCGGCGGTGGCCGCCTTGGTCAGGCCGTAGACGCCGTTGATCTTTCCGGCGACACCGCCCGGCACGGCGGTGTCGCGCGGGAGGGACACCGCCGTCGGCTCGCTGCCGTTGTGCGGGATGCGGACCAGCACCAACGTGTCGGTGTTGAGCCCGCTGGTGCTTTCGGTGCGCAGTTTCTTCAGCACCTCGCGGGGGAGCGGGTCCCCCTGGGCGTCGGTGCGGCTGTCGCTGCCGACGAGCAGGATGTCGGTGGCTCCGTCGTCATCGGGCGGGGAGTCGGACATTCCGGTGAGAACCTCGGAATCGCCGACCTCGCGGTTGAGACGGTCCACCGTGCCCCAACCGGCCGCGGCGACGGCCAGTGCGGTGACCGAGGCCAGTACGAGCAGGCCGCGACCGGTGAACAGGAACGTCCTGCGCAGCCGGCGGCGGGAGCGCGGTTGCCCGGTCTCCCCCGACGAGTCCGCGTCCTCGGTGCCCTCCGAAGCGGAGGCGGGCCACTGACCCGAATCGTGCACGTCCGCCTCCCGGTGTTCGCCCGCCACCCTAAGATCGTCGCTTCAGACTAACGTTCTTCGACGGCCGGGTGGGGCGGTGCGGCCGGATCCGGTGGACAGCTCCGGCCGCACCACGCGGCTTCAGTGGACGCAGGGCACGCCCTCAGCCGTGATCGGCTTTTCCGAGGATCGCTGCTGGGCCGGTTGCTGCTGGGCAGGCTGCCGGCTCGCTCCGTCCAGCCGTACGGCGGGTTTCGCCGCGAACTTCTGCGTGCCGGGGCCGCTGTACTCGTCGCCCAGATACACCGCCACGGTGCCTTGGCTCACCTGGCTGCTCCGCTCCAACGGCAACCCGCCGAGTTCCTTGGCCACCTGCTGAGCGGCGGCCTTGTGCCCCGGTGCGTACTCGACCGTCGACTGCGACTGCTTCGAGTCGGCGTTGGCGGTCTTTCCCCGGGTGAAGCCGGCGCTCGTCAGTTCCCGGAGGACACGACTGGCGAGATTGCTGATGTCGGAGGCGTTGTAGACGTTGACGGTGGTCTTGGAGCGGGTTTCCTCCTGAGCCTGCTGCGCCCGCTGCTTGGCCTTGCGCTGTTCGGGGGGAAGCAGCAGGTTGTCGGCGAATCGCTTGACCTCCTCGGGATCGACCGTGACCTTGCCGGACTCTCCCTCCAGTTCCACCGGGATGGTGTGGAACTTGATGTTGCCGCCGGCGATTCCCTGCATTCGTTGGGCGAAGCTGACCACGTCCCAGTCCTTGCCCAGCGTGATGGAGTCCTTCAGGGCGTCCATCAGGGCGGAGAGCTTGGCGGGATTGCTCAGGGTGCCGGCGGACAGAATCTTCTTGGCCAGCCCGGACATGAACACCTGCTGGCGCACGATCCGGTCGAGGTCGCCTCGTGGCAGCCCGTGGCGCTGCCGGACGAAGGCCAGCGCATCGGCGCCGGAGATGGTCTGCGTGCCCTCCGGGAACACGGCTCCCGAGTACTCGCTGTCGTCGACCGGCTCCTTCAGGCACACCTTGACGCCGCCGACGGCCTTGGTGAGCTGGTAGAAGCCCATCAGGTTGACCTCGGCGTAGTGGTCGACGCTGACCCCGGAGAGTTTATTGACCGTCTTGACCAGGAATCGTTGAGCCCGCGCGGTCGACTTTCTTTCGAGTTCCTTGGGATCCGTCACTCCCTGCTTCCGGAGTTGGTCCCTGGCCTCGGATTTCGCCCTGGGATAAGCGGAGTTGAGCTTGTGCTTGCCGTAGTTGTTCGGCATCTCCACCCGGGTGTCCCGTGGGAAGGAAATCGCGGACGCGCGCTCACCTCCGTTCGGAATGCGGACCAGGATCATCGTGTCGGTGAGGCTGGCGCCGCCGTCATCGGTGGCACGCAGTTTCTTCAGGGCTTCCTCGGGCAGTGGATTTCCCTGCGCGTCGGTGCGACTGTCGTTGCCGACCAGCAGGATGTCCGTCGCCCCGTCCGGTGCGGTCAACTTTTCGTTGATGATGTTCTGGCCGCTGAGCCCGGCGTTGAGGTTGCGCAGGGCACCCCAGGCGTAGCCGGTGGTACCGAGGATCACCACGGACAGCAGGGCCACCAGGACCCTGCCGGGATGCTTGCGTCGTCGACGGGTTCGCCGACCACGATCCCGGAGTTCGTCATCGGGGGGTTTGGCCGCAGCCTGCTGACGCCGTCCGCTCCCTCGGCGGGGAGGTTCGTCTTTCCGTGGAGGAGGTTTCCCACGTCGGTCACCCTGGGGGGCCGGGCGGTTACGAGGGGATCGGGGCGGCGGTCCAGCCGGCCCGCCGTTTCGTCCGGGTGGTGGGGGAGCTCCCGGACTGCCCTCTCCGGGTGGGCGACCCGGCCCGCGAGGCGGAACGGGTCTGCCGGGCTGCCCCTGTGGGCCTGGGCCACCTGGCCGCTGCGGCCGGTTGTCCACGCTCATCCTCCTTGGGCTGCCGTGCGAGCGTTACACCTTCGCGGGTGATTTTGACTTCCCGTGCGTAGGCTAACTGTGATCCTCTCGAGCCGGGAGCGCTGCCTTCGGAGCGCGTGACGCCGTTCATACGGACGACGCACGGGGGCCACGATGGGTTGCCGGGCGTCCTGTTTCGGCATGACAGACTGCGGGTGCCGATGTCGAGGGATGGTAGGAAGGTCCGATGCGGATTCTGGTGACCGGGGGTGCCGGTTTCATCGGCTCGCACTACGTGCGGCAGGTGTTGAGCGGGCACCATCCGGCCTTCGCCGGGGCCGAGGTGGTGGTGCTGGACAAGCTCACCTACGCCGGTAACCGCGAGAGTCTGCGCCCGGTGGCCGACCAACCCGGTTTTCGTTTCGTGCACGGTGACGTTCGTGATCCCGCTCTGGTCACCGAAGTCATGGACGGTGTCGACGTGGTGGTGCACTTCGCCGCCGAGTCCCACGTCGACCGTTCCATCGCGGAGGCCTCGGACTTCGTGCTGACCAATGTGGTGGGGACCGACACGCTGCTCCAGGCCGCGCTGGCCGCCGGGGTGGACAAGTTCGTGCACGTGTCCACCGACGAGGTCTACGGCTCCCTCGAGGAGGGCTCCTGGACCGAGGACCATCCGCTGGATCCGAACTCGCCGTACTCGGCGTCGAAGGCGAGCTCGGACCTGCTGGCGCGCGCCTACTACCGCACTCACGGGTTGCCGGTGTGCGTGACCCGGTGTTCGAACAACTACGGGCCGTACCAGCACCCGGAGAAACTCGTTCCGCTGTTCATCACGAACCTGCTGGACGGGCGACCGGTGCCGCTGTACGGCGACGGCGGCAATGTCCGTGACTGGTTGCACGTCACCGACCACTGCCGGGGCATCCAGCTCGTGGCCGAGTCCGGCCGGGCCGGCGAGGTCTACAACATCGGTGGCGGGACCGAGCTGTCCAATCGTGAGCTGACCGAGCGGTTGCTCGACGCAGTGGGGTACGACTGGTCGATGGTGCGCCCGGTCGCCGACCGCAAGGGACACGACCGTCGTTACTCGGTCTCCCACGCCAAGATCAGCGAGGAGCTGGGGTACCGGCCCGGCGTCGACTTCGCCGAAGGGCTGGCCGCGACGGTGGACTGGTACCGAAAGCACCGGAACTGGTGGGAACCCCTGAAAACGCGTTCGGCCCCCACCGAGTCGTCGCCGGGCTCGGGCGGGCACTGATGCCGCGCATCGCGCTGCTCGTCACCGGAGGACACGGCCAGCTCGGTTCCGAACTGGCCCGGACGGGTTCCACTCGTTCCGAGTGCCTGGTGCACGCCCCCGGATCCGGCGAACTGGACGTGACCGATCCCGAATCGGTCGTCGACGCGGTGGACTCCTTCACCGACAACGCCGGTGACGCGGGACTTCGGCCGGTGGTGGTGAACACGGCCGCTTTCACGGCCGTGGACGCGGCCGAGGACGACCGGGCCCGCGCCGAAGCGGTCAACACCACCGCCGCTCGCACGCTCGCCCGCGCTTGCCGGGCACGAGCCGTACCGCTGGTGCACGTGTCCACGGACTACGTCTTCCCCGGAGACGCCACGACTCCCTACGAGCCGGAACACGCCCCCGGCCCCCGCACCGTCTACGGGCGCACGAAGCTGGAGGGGGAGCGGGCGGTCCTCGCCGAGGCCGCCCAGGCGTGGGTGGTCCGCACCGCCTGGATCTACGGGGCGCGGGGAAGCAACTTCGTGAACACGATGGCCCGGCTGGAAGCCGAGCGCGACACGGTTTCCGTGGTGGACGACCAGTTCGGCTCGCCCACGTGGTCGGGGGACCTGGCGCCGGCGCTGTTCGAGCTCGCCGCCCGGGTGGCCGAGCGGGCGGGGCCGGATCGACAGGTGTTGCACTGCACCAACGAGGGCCGGGCGAGTTGGTTCGACTTCGCCCGCGCGATCTTCACCGAACTCGGTGCCGATCCCGAGCGAGTACGGCCGTGCACCAGCGCGGAGTTCCCCCGCCCGGCGCCCCGCCCGGCCTACTCCGTGCTGTCCGGACATGCCTGGAGCGCGGAGGGCCTCACTCCGCTGCGACCCTGGCGCGAAGCCCTGACCGCGGCTTTCGCCCGGGACGCCGGGTCCTGGAAGCGGTGACCCCGACGGGGAGGTCTACAGGGCGCGGCGGTAAGCGTCGAGGGTGGCTTCGGCGCAGGCTTTCCAGCTGAATCCGGCTGCGTGCTCACGGCGTGCCGCGACGGAACCGGGATCGGCGGAGCGCGTGAGCACCTCCCCCAGCGCGTCGCGGAGAGCCGCTCCGTCGCCGGACGGGAACAGGGTGGCGTGGCCGCCGGTGACCTCCCGGAGAGCGGCGACGTCCGAGCACACGACGGGGGTGCCGCAGGCGAGGGCTTCGAGAGCGGGCAGGCCGAAACCCTCCTCGCGGGAGGGCAGCACGAGTGCCCGCGCGCCCGCCACGATCCGCCGCAGTTCCTCGTCCGGCAGATATCCGGTCCGGACGACCCGCTCACGTGGCGACGAGGCTCCCGGTCCGGCGACGACCAGGGGCGGAAGCCGCGGGTCGAGCGCTCGCAGCAACCCGGTCAAGTTCTTGCGCGGGCCGTCGGCGCCGACGAAGACGAGGTACTCCTCCGGCAGGCCGTGTCGGGAGCGCAGCCGTTCGTCCGGGGGGACCGCGTCGAACCACTCGGGATCCACTCCCAGCGGTGTGACCGCGATTTTCGACCGTGGCACGCGGAACCGCTCGCACACCTCGGCACCCACCGCCGCGGTCGGCGTGCACACCACGGCCGCCCGGTGCGCGGACCGCCGCACCAGCTCCGGAAGTTCGCGCTCGGCGGGCGGCAACTCTTCCGGTGCGTCGAGGAAGGCGAGGTCGTGCACGGTCACCACTCCGGGGGTGCGGACGGCGGGTGGCAGCACGAAGTTCGTCCCGTGCACCACGTCCGCCGGACGGGCCAGCATCTCGACGGGGGGAAACGCGCCCCGCGCCCAGCACCGGCGCAGCGCCCGCGCGGGCACGGGAAATCCGGTCACCCGCGTTCCGGGAGGGGCGTCGGCCCGCAACCGGGGCCATCCCCGCAGCGTCAACCCCAGCACCGAAACGTCCACGGGGAACGTCGCCGCCAGCGCCCGGACCAGCGAGTCCGTGTAGCGGCCGATGCCGGTGCGCCTGCCCAGCAGCGGTGTCCCGTCGACGACGGCGCGACACTCAGCCACGGCCGCGCAGCCGTTCGTCGACCAGCCGCTTCAACCTGCCGGTGGCCCGCCTGGCGAGTTCCTTCGGCCCGCCGCTTTCCAGGTACTCCCGCACCAGGTCGATGTCGCGGCGCACCACCTCGGAACGCTTCAACGGCGGGGTCCGCACGAGCGGGGCGGACGCCTCGAGCCGGTCGGCGGCCGGACGCGGATCCCGGCAGAACTCGGTCAGCGGCGCCAGCACCGATTCCCAGGTGAAGCGCTGCCGGACCTCGGCGATCCGGTCACGGCAGCCCGCCGCGAAGTCCTCGTCGTAGAGCACCCTCTCCAGCGCTTCGGCCAGGGCCCGGGGGTCCTCGGCGGGAACGACGAGTCCCAGCCCCTCCCGCCGGACGAGATCGGCGAACGAGTCCCCGTCGGTGGTCACCACGGGCAGCCCCGCCCACAGGTAGTCCAGGACCCTGGTGCGGAAGGCGAAGGTGGTCTCCACGTGCTCGAAGTGCGTGGTCACTCCGCAGTCGGCGTCGAGCAGGTAGTTCTGGCGCCGGTCGTAGGGCACCCAGGTCTCGTTGAAGAACACCTGCTCGTCGGTCAGCCCGAGCCGGTCGGACAGCTGCCGGGTCCGGTCGGCCATGCCCATCTCGGGCACGTCCGGGTTCGGGTGCTTCATGCCGAGGAAGAACAGCCGTACCCCGTCACGTCGTTCGGACAGTTGGTGCACGGCGTGCAGCAGGGTCAGCGGGTCGAACCAGCTGTAGACACCTCCGGCCCACAGCACGACCTTGTCGTCGGAGCCGATACCGGTCTCGGCCGCGCGGATCGCCGGACCGGTGCGGCGCGGCGGTACTGACGACAGCCCGAACGGCACCACCGACATCAGCGAGCGCACGGTCGGATCGTCGTCGTACACGCTCGGCGTCAGCCGGCCCAGCGAAGCCAGGTGACCGAGCCAGAAGTGCCGCTGCCGCTCGGAGGCGCACAGGAAGAAGTCCCCGCGGCGCAGCTGGGTGTTGAGTATCCGCGTGACGCCTTGCAGATCCTTCGCGCGGCGCTCGTCGTCGGTGTCGCGCCCCTGCTCCAGCAGTTCCAGGTGCATGGGGTCGTAGACGTCGCAGATCACGACCTTCGTGGAGTCGAGGTGCTTGAGTCCGGGCACCATCTCCAGCACGTGACCCTGAAGGATGACGATGTCGGCCCACTCCACGTGCGTGGTGAGATCGCGCGGTCGCGTCTGGAACACGGGAAACGCCGAGTCCGTCACCGACACCCGCGAGTTGACGCTGATCAGCCGGACCTCGTGCTCCCGGGCGAGCACGTCGGCCGTGTGCCAGGCCCTGATGGCCGGCCCGGCCATGCGCTCGGTGATGGCGTCGCCGGTGATGACGGCGACGCGGCGGGACCGCCCGAACACGCCGTTCAGGTCGAACGCGTCCACGAGGGCCTCGTGCGCGGCGAGGTAGTCCGGCAGCGGGTAGGCGGGTTCCATCGCCTTGCGCATCAGGGGGACGAGGTCCGCGTCGCTGCGCGTCCGGGCTTGCTGCTCGACCTCTCGTGAGCGCTTCAGCGACGGAAGCAGCTCGACGAACCGATCGATGGCCAGCACGCCCGCGAGCGTGTCCCGGCTGATGTCGACGGTGTCGGATTCCGGACCGGTGGGGCGGCGTGTCATCTCCAACTGCGTCGGATCGACCTCACCGCGGGCCGTGGAGCGGCGCACGGCCAGCGCGAGAGCGGCGGGGAGCGCCTTGGCCAGGGTCTCGTCCGAAACGTTCTTGTACAGCGCGGCCAGGGCGTTGCGCTCCAGCAGGTAGTACTCGCGCGACGAGGCCACTCCGGCCATCGAGGAGTGGTGGCGGTGATGGGCCAGCGAATCCGGCTCGTAGCGCACGCGCCATCCGCGCAGGTTCAGCCGCCAGCCGAGGTCGACGTCCTCGTAGAACATGAAGAACCGCTCGTCGAAGCCGTCCAGCGCTCCGAACAACTCGGCGCGGACGAACAGGGCGGACCCGGTGCCGAACAGGACGTCGCGGGGGGCGTCGTGGCTGCCGTCGTCGGTCTCGCCCGCGTGGCGCTTGTAGCCCATGCCGAACCAGGTCAGGCCGCCGTCGACGAAGTCGATGTGCTCGCCCTCCCAGTCCAGGACCTTGCTCGCCACGGCTCCCACGGTCGGCTCGGCGCGCAGCACGGCCACCGCCGAGCGCGCCCACCGTGGATCGGGGCGCGCGTCGTTGTTGAGGAACGCCAGCACCTGCCCTCGGGCATCGCGGGCGCCGAGGTTGCATCCTCCGGCGAAGCCGAGGTTCTCGGCCGACTCGACGACGGTCGCCTCCGGTACGGCGGCACGGATGCCCGCCGCCTCACCGCCGGAGGCGTTGTCGACGCAGATCAACTCCAGCCGATCGGCCGGGTAGTCGAGTTCGTCGCGCAGCGCGCGCAGGCACGTGATGGTGTCGTCGACGCCGCGGTGGTTGACGGTGATCACCGATACCACGGGCAGCTCGTTCCGCTCGGACATGTCAGCCACGTCCGTAAGCCTGCACCATGCGCCTCCGGCGGCGAGGCGGGGCGTGGCGATTTCGCCGAGTGGGGACTGCGCGAGGTGGCCGTGTGGTGGGGTGCGGGTGTGAGCGCGGGTGAGTCTTACGGGGCCGAGAGGAACCGGTAGCCCTCCGAGCGCGTCAGAACAGCGCGTTGATTAGGAGGTTTTCATGTCGATGCCTTCGTCCGATCCGGACGGAATGATCGCCGGTTTTCAGCAGCAGATCGAGGCCAAGATGCAGCAGGCGCAGCAGCTGCAGGACGCTGCGACGGGGGTCCAGGTCTCCTCGTCCCATCGGGACGGTTCGGTGACCGTGGTCGTGGACCACAGCGGCAACATGTCCGAACGGATACGGCACCGTGGCACGGACCGACCGGCCATCGACGTTTACAAACCCCTCGCTGCGGGCGAAGCGAAGTTGATCGAGGCGGCCCCGACCGCGGCGAGTGCTGTCGGAGCTGCGGTTTCGGGTGCGGGTATCGCGGTACAGGTCGTGCGTACGACCGTGCGTGACCTGATCGCCTCGGCCATGTCCGATCTCGTTCAGTACCTGGCGCGGTCGGCGATCGCGGCCGGAGTCACGCTCGGGCTCGCCACGCCGGTGTTGGTGGCGGACGGGATTCGGATCGTGGCCAGGTGGTCCACCCGTGCGGCCGAGTGGCTGAAAAAGATCGTCAGGTCCTCCCAGAAGCTGGCCGAGATCGTCCAGAGGGTCAAACCCGCGCTGAGCAAGGTCCAGGACACGTTGGGACCGGTGACGAACACGGCCAAGTCCGCGCAGGGATGGGCGAGTGGCAAGTCGCTGTCGGATCTCACCACGGCCCAGCAGTTCGCTCGCAACCCCGCTGCTCTCGGTGCCACCTACGAGGACCAGGACTACGCGAAGGACGCTACGGGAAACGAGCTGTAGTGACGGAGTTCTCCCCCGGCTGTCGCTCAGGTGGGAGGATTGACTGAGTGTCAACGCCGGAGATGACAGTGCGTATTGTTCGTGAAATAGTGCTGCTCGCTGTGGGGGTTGTTTTTTCTTTCCAGTATTTTTGTGGTCCTACCCTTTTTCGGTACGGCCGGGTCCGATGTGACGGTGCGCGGGTTTGCTGCTTCCCGGAGTGTCGCTTTACGGGTCCGGTAACGGATTCGCTGGAGCCCGACAGTGAGAACATCACGGGATTATGGTGGCTGTGCACGGGAGAGGTGCACTGGGATGATGGCGCTGTGGAGAGGCGTGAGTTCTCCTACTCGCCGCTGCGCGGAGACAAGACAGGCCGGACCATGCGGGTGGTGGAGCGGGAGTTCCCGGACACCGGAGGACCGACATATACGAGGGTACATCGAGCGAGCTTCGGACCCGCTCCTGTCCGGGGTGGAGCGGTGGCGATTTTCACGGGGCTGGCCGGGGGCGTCACCGGAGGTATGGCAGGGGATCGCTTGTTCCGGCGGATTCGGGGGAAGAGCGCGAAGCTTCCGGAGGCGTAGTGGTGTGGTCGGGCCTATCGCCCGGCCCACTCCGCCCACACGCGCCTGGCGGCCGTGCGGTCGAGGCCGCGACGAGCACGCAGCGCGCGCGGGAGTCCGAGGGCGACTTCGGCGAGAACGCGCAGGCGCGGTCCGAGGTGGAAGTTCGCCGCGTCGGAGACGGTGCGGCCGAGAGCGCGGCGCAGCGGAAGCGCGAAGGTCAGCGCCGTGAAACGGGCGAGTTCGCGAGCGGCCACTCGTCCGGGTGCGCAGCGCAGCAGCATCAGCAGGCGGTTGCGTTCGTTCCAGCGGTGGAACCGTGCCGAGCCCAGCTGCGCGCTCGCGCCGTGCAGGTGCGTCACGCGTGCTTCGGTCGCCGACACCACGCGGTGACCGGCGAGCCGGAGCCGCCACGAGGTGTCGGTGTCCTCGTAGTAGCAGAAGAACTCCGCGGGCACTCCGCCCACGGCACGCAGCGCGGCGGTACGCAGCAGCGCGGCGCCACCGCAGAAGCCGAACGCGGGCTCGGACCCCGCATCGGCGCCGTGTCCGTCCGCGGTCAGCCGCACGCCCGTCGACTGCGTGTAACCATCCGCAGTGGACAAAACGGCCGAGGCCGCGGCCGTTCGGGGGTCGGCGTCCAGGGCGTCCTCCAGCGCCGCAAGCCAGTCCGGTCCGGGGGCGGCGTCGTCGTTGAGCCAGGCCGTGAACGGTGTCCGCACGCGTTCCAGAGCCAGCGCCATCGCCCCCGCGTAACCGAGGTTGCGGCTCGACCGCAGCACTTCCGGGAGGGACGGGTGCTCCGCGAGAATGCCGGAGGTCCCGTCGTCGGAGGCGTTGTCGACCACCAGCAGTCGATGCGGTCGCTGGAGCGTCAGTGCGTCCAGGCAGGCGGAGACATGGTCACGACCCCGCCAGGTCACCACGACGACGGTGGTACGTGCCTGCTCCGATGCCCTCACCCGCACGACAGTACGTGGTGACCCGTCACCGTCCTGAAAGGATCTATACCTTGCCGCAACTCGTCGCCGTCGCGGAGCAGCTGCTCGCGCCCGTTCCCGGCGGAACCGGCCGCTACACGCGGGAGCTGCTGCGCGCGATGGCGGCGACCGCGCCGCCGGAGTGGGAACTGAGCACGGTCGTGAGTCGCAGTCGAAGCGCGGGAAAAGCGAGCGTCCCCGGTGTTCGGGGTCCGCGTGTCCTGAGGTGGCCCGGACGAGCGCTGACGGCCGCATGGGAACGTGGCGTACCGCTGTGGCCGGGGGGAGACTCCGTGCACGCCATGACGCCGTTCGCTCCACCAGCACGGCGGGGCGGGAAACTCGTCGTCACCGTGCACGATGCCGTGCCGTGGACCCACCCGGCGACGCTGACGCCACGGGGAGTCGCCTGGCACCGCCGGGCGATCGAGCGAGCCGCTCGCGATGCCGACGCACTGGTCGTTCCCAGCGCGGCCGTGGCGGTCGAACTCGCGCGGCACGTCGAGCTCATCGCGCCCGTGCACGTCGTGAGCGAGGGCGTCACGCCTTCGGTGGTCGCCGATCCCGGCGAGGAACAGCGGCAACGGGTGCGAACGCGGCTGGGGATGCCCGCGCGTTACGTGCTGGCCGTCGGCACGGTCGAACCCCGCAAGGGTTACGAGGACCTCGTGCGCGCGGTGGCGTCCCTGGACGTGCCGTTGCTGATCGTGGGGCGGCGCGGATGGGGTGGTGTCGATCCTGCGGCCCTCGCCCGCCGGCACGGCCTGCCGTCCGACCGGGTCCGGCTGCTCGACTCGTTGGGGGACACCGAGCTGGCGGTGGTGCTGCGCGGTGCCTCGGCGCTGGCCGTTCCCAGCCTGGACGAGGGGTTCGGGTTGCCGCTCGTCGAGGCAATGGCCGCCGGTGTCCCCGTGGTGCACTCCGACGCCCCGGCGCTGGTCGAGGTCGCAGGCGGAGCCGGGGTGCCGGTGGAGCGTGGCGATCCGACGGCGCTGGCCGGTGCCCTGCGTGGAGTTCTGGAGGACTCGGCGCGTCGCGCGGCACTCGTCGAAGCCGGTCGGCACCGAGCCGAACGGTTCACCTGGGAGCGGGCCGCGCGCGAGATGTGGCGAATCCACCTCGCTCGTGACTTTCGTCGCGTGAGATGAATCCGTTTACGCGAACTCGCCACGACGGACCCGTGTGTGCCCGTACCCTGCTCGCGTGCACAGACGCGAGCCGCGCATCCTCATCGACGCCACGGCGGTGCCCGCAGATCGCGGGGGCGTCGGACGCTACGTCGACTCGTTACTGGCCGCCCTGGACGAGGACGGCACTCGGGCGAGCGTGGTGTGTCAGCCGCGCGACGCCGCACTCTACGGACGGATCGCACCACGGGCGGAGATCGTTCCCGCCGCCGAGTCCATCGCCACCCGCACGGCCCGATTGACCTGGGAGCAGACGACGCTGCCGCGGCTCGTGCGGCGGCTCGGCATCGATGTGCTGCACTCGCCGCACTACACGACACCACTGGTCAATCCCGCGGCTTCGGTGGTGACGCTGCACGACGCGACCTTCTTCACCGCCCCGGCGCTGCACTCCCCGATCAAGGCCCGGTTCTTTCGGACCTGGACGCGAACGGCGCTGCGGCACGCCGATCTGTGCGTGGTCCCCAGCCGGGCGACGGCGACCGAACTCGGCCGGGCGGCCGGAGTGGAGCGGACGGCGACGCAGGTGATGTATCACGGGGTGGATCCCGAGCGGTTCCGGCCGCCACCACCGGAGGAGATCGCCGACGTCCGCGACGGGCTCGGTTTGCACGACCAGCCCTACGTCGCCTTCCTCGGTGCGCTGGAGCCGCGCAAGAACGTCCCGGAGCTGATCAGGGGGTTCGCTGCGGCCTGCCAGGGGAGTGACGATCGCCCCGCCCTGGTGCTCGCCGGGCAGCCGGGCTGGGACGAGCAGGTCGAGCGCGCCCTCGAGTCGGTGCCGCACCGGATCCGGGTCGTCCGAGCCGGTTACCTGCCGTTCCACCGGCTCGCCGGGTTCCTGGGCGGAGCACGGGTGGTGGCCTACCCGAGCATCGGGGAGGGATTCGGACTGCCGGTGCTCGAGGCCATGGCGTGCGGGGCGGCCGTGCTCACCACGCGCCGGTTGAGCCTGCCGGAGATCGGTGGGGACGCGGTGGCCTACTGCGGCACGAACGCGGACGAGATCGCGTCGGGACTCGCGAGTCTGCTCGACGATCCCGCACGACGGGCGGTGCTGTCGGCGGAGGCGCAGCAGCGGGCGAAGGAGTTCACCTGGGCGGCCTGCGCCGCTCAGCACCGCGAGGCCTACGCCCGTGCCCAGCACCTACACCGGCGCTGTCGGTGACGGCCAGCGGGGAGGGGACGGTCAGCGAGGTGGGGACGGTTCGCGCTCCGCCGTCGAGCTCGTGAGCGATCGACCCGAGCTCGACGCGGCGGGCGCCGCCGCCCGAGCGGCTTCAGCGCTGAACACGCGCTCCCCGTACGGTGCCGGTGAGCGCGCACGGCAGAATAGCGGCGTGACTGTCTCGCGCACCTACGGCGACGAGCTCGCCGTCGTCACCGTGACCTACTCCCCCGGGGAGGTCCTGGAGCGGTTCCTGGAAACCCTGCCCAAGGCCACCGACCGCCGGGTACGGGTGATCCTCGCCGACAACGGCTCCACCGACGGTGCCCCTCAACGGGCGGCCGAGCGCCCCGACGTCGACTTCGTGCCGATGGGAGCCAACCTCGGCTACGGCTCGGCGGCCAACAGAGGTATCGCCGAGCTGGGCGCGGAGTACGGCTGGGTCGCGGTCGCCAATCCGGACGTCGAGTGGGGAGCGGGTTGTCTGGACGAATTGCTGGCCGCCGCCGCGCGGTGGCCCAGGGGAGGCGCCTTCGGGCCGTTGATCACCGAACCCGACGGTTCCGTCTACCCGTCGGCGCGGCTGGCTCCTTCGCTCGGTCGTGGCGCGGGGCACGCACTGCTGTGCAAGGTCTGGCCGTCGAACCCGTGGACCCGCGCCTACCGCCAGGAGACCGCTCCGACCGAGCGCACGGCGGGGTGGCTGTCCGGCTCCTGCCTGTTGTTGCGGCGAGAGGCCCTGGACTCGGTCACCGGCTTCGACCCGCGCTACTTCATGTACTTCGAGGACGTGGATCTGGGGGACCGCCTCGGCCGGGCGGGATGGCTCAACGTCTACGTGCCCGGCGCCGAGGTGATGCACATCGGTGGTCACTCGACGGCACGGGCCTCCACCCGGATGCTGGCCGAGCACCACCGCAGCGCCTACCGGTACCTCGCCGACCGGCATCGTGGTGCGGCGTGGGCCCCGCTACGGTTGCTGCTTCGAGCAGGGCTGGCGGTGCGCGCTCGCCTCGAGATCAGGGCTGCCGGCCGGAAGCGGTGAGTCCCGATCAGTACGGGGTGCTCGGAAACTGCTGTGCCGGGGTGCCGACCGTGCCGGAACCGTTCGCCTGCCGCGGGGAGGCGTTCTGTCCGCCGGGCAGCGGCGCGTACTGCGAGCGCATGTACTCCGGTGTCGCCTGGTTCGGCTGCCCGTACTGCTCGGGCGGCCACTCCGGCTCGAAGGACTGGGACTGCCGGGACGACTGCGTGATGACCAAGGTCGACTCCGGGTCGACGTCCTCGATGACCTCCCGGGGAATGCGCACGGTGCTCGAGGCGTCCATCGGTGACGTCGCGTTGTCCGGTGTGACGACAAACGCATCCCGTTCCCTCGCACGAGCGAGCGCTTCGTCGGCTTGGTCGCGGGGGTCCATGGGATGCCCTCTCAATACTTCGCCGGTCAGCGTTCCGGCCGCGGCGTGGTCTCGACCTGCCCGACATGGTCGCCGAATCGCGTGCGGCCGGGAGCCTACGGGTAGGGCCGGTGCTCATTATGACCCTGCCCCTGCCAGAGTATTCCCCACAGGTTTTTTCGTCACCGGGGAGTTCGGGCGATCGAGGAGGGAAACGAAGCCATGTCGGGCAGATCCGGTTCACCGGCCGAGCCCATGCACGGAGCGGAAGCCGTGGTGCTGGTGGGGGGCCGGGGCACGCGGCTGCGGCCGCTCACGCTGTCGGCGCCGAAGCCGATGCTGCCCACGGCGGGCTTGCCGTTCCTCACCCACCTGCTCTCGCGCATCCGCGCGGCCGGGATCACCCACGTGGTGCTCGGCACCTCCTACCAGGCCGAGGTCTTCGCCGAGTACTTCGGTGACGGCTCCGGAATGGGGCTGGACCTGGAGTACGTCGTCGAGCAGGAGCCGCTGGACACCGCCGGTGCCCTGCGCAACGTCGGCGACCGACTGAGCGAACCCGACGTGGTGGTGTTCAACGGTGACATCCTCTCCGGCGTCGACCTCCCCGGCCTGATGCACACCCACAGGGCCAACGCGGCCGACGTGACGCTGCACCTGGTCAAGGTCGACGACCCCCGCCGGTTCGGTTGCGTGCCCACCGACGACGAGGGGCGGGTGACGGCGTTCCTGGAAAAGACCGACGATCCTCCGGTGGACCAGGTCAACGCAGGCTGCTACGTGTTCCGCCGCTCGGTGATCGAGTCGATTCCGGCGGACCGCCCGGTCTCGGTGGAGCGGGAGACCTTTCCCGGCCTGCTGGCTTCGGGGGCGCGGCTGCAGGGTCACGTCGACGCTTCCTACTGGCTGGACCTGGGCACGCCGGCGGCCTTCGTGCGCGGTTCGGCCGATCTCGTTCGCGGTGTGGTGCCCTCGGACGCGCTGCCCGAGGAGCCGGCGGAGGCGCTGATGCTCGACGGGGCCCGGGTGGCCGAGGGCGCCTCGGTCACCGCGGGCAGCACGATCGGACAGGACTGCGTCGTGGAATCCGGCGCGCGGATCGAGGCCTCCACGCTGTTCGACCGTGCTCACGTCGCGGCGAACGCGGTGGTGGAGCGCAGCGTGGTCGGCGTGGACGCGCACATCGGTGAGGGAGCCGTGGTGCGCGGGGCGGTCATCGCCGACGGAGCCCACGTCGGAAGCGAGTGCGAGCTCCTCGACGGTGCCCGGGTGTGGCCCGGGGTGCGACTACCCGCGGGCGGTGTCCGCTTCTCCCACGACTGCTGAGCGGGCGAATGCTGTGATGATGGCATTATGCAGTTATTCATGCAGTCATGACGGCAATAACGATTCGCAACGTCCCCGACGACGTGCGTGAACTGCTGGTGGATGCCGCGAACCGCAGTGGTCAGTCGCTTCAGAGCTGCCTGCTCTCGGTTCTCGAAGGGGAGGCTCGGTTCTCGCGAAATGCGGAGCTGGCGGAGATGGAGCCGGTCGGCGGCGGCCTGCTCAGTGTGGACGAGATCGTGGCGGCTGTTCGCACGGCGCGCGGCGAAGCACCCGGTCCGGGTGATCAAGCAGGTGGCGCGTGATAGTTGTCGACACCTCGATCCTGGTCACCTTCTTCGTGGGTGGTAACCACAGTAGTCCCAAGGTAAGGAAGGCGCTCGGTGCCGAGATCCACTGGGCTGCTCCCGAACACCAGCCTGCCGAGTTCCTCAACGTCCTACGCGGGCTGGTGCTGGGGCGTAAGATCAGCCAGGAGGATGCGGCGAGCGTGCTTGAACGTTGCTCCGTCGCCCATGTCGAGAAGCTACCGTATGGTTCCGCCGTGGTCGCACGTATCTGGGAGCTCCGGCACGATGTGTCGGCTTATGACGCGGCCTACGTCGCGGTGGCCGAAGCGCATGATCTCCCTCTCGTGACCAGTGACGCGCGGTTGGCCGGTGCACCGGGCCTCCAGTGCGAGCTTAGACAGCTCTTTTAGGTTCTTCACCCGCGGGCGCCCAGCCGCGCCAGGGCGGCGGAGGTCATGGGGCCGAGGTCGGACTCCTCGGGGAGGGCGTCCAGCGGCCACCAGCGCAGGTCGAGGGACTCGTCGCTGCGGACGTGCCGGGCCCCCTCCGGGGCGCGGACGACGAACCGGACGTCGAAGTGCCGGGTGGGCCGCCCGAGCGAGCACGTGATCGGGTGCACGTCGAGGTGCACCGGCACGGGATCGATCGTCAGCCCTGTGATGCCGGACTCCTCGGTGGCCTCCCGGAGCGCGGCCCCGGCAAGCGTGGTGTCCGCGGGCTCGCAGTGGCCGCCGACCTGCAACCACCGGCCGACGCGGGGGTGCAGGGTCAGCATCACGTGCTTGCCGGTGGAGTCGACCAGCACGGCCGAGGACGTCACGTGCCCCGGCTCGCACGCGCGCAGGCAGGCGTCCGCACGCGCCTCGACCAGCGTCAGGAAGGCCTGCCGCAGCGCCTCCTGCTGTGGATCGCAGGAATCGAACTCGGCCAGCGTGCGCAGGGCGTCGGCGTGCGGCCCGCTCAAAGCTCCACCAATCCGTTCTCCAGCTCGCGCGGTGGTCTCGGTCCTCCGGGGTCCTCGGTGGGGTGCCCCACGGCCACGGCACCCATCGGCTCCCACGTGCGGGGCAGTTCCAGCGTCGAGCGCACCACGTCCGGGCAGAACAGGGTCGACGACACCCAGCACGAGCCGAGCTCCTCGGCGGCGAGGGACACCAGCAGCCCCTGCACCGCCGCGCCGGTGGCCACGGTGAACATCGAGCGCTCGGCGTCGCCACGGCGTTCGTCGGGGTAGTCGTGCGCGCCCTCGCGGACCAGGCACGGCACCACGACCTCGGGCGCGGAGTAGAGCAGGTCACCGCGTCCGACACGGCGCCGGGCGCTTTCCTCGGAGAGACCGTCGGCGCGGAGGTCCTCCAGCCACGCCTCCCGCATCGCGTCCAGCAGCTTTCCCCGCAACGCGCGA
>NZ_JACGWZ010000007.1 GCF_014137975.1 Halosaccharopolyspora lacisalsi
GCCACGAGCATCCCCGCTCCGCCGTCGGTGGAGGCGCTGCCGCCCACACCGAGCAGGATCCTGCGAGCACCCGCGTCCAGCGCGGCGGCGATCAGCTCACCGGTGCCCTCGCTGGAGGCCGCCAGCGGGGCGAGGTCGTCGGCGTCGAGCAGCGCCAGCCCGGACGCCGTGGCCAGCTCCACGACGGCGGTGTCACCGTCCACCGCGATCTCGGTGTCCACCGGGTCGCCGAGGGGGCCGGTGGCCCGCACCGGCACCTGTCGATATCCGCCGGTGAGCGCTGCCCGCACGGTGCCGTCGCCACCGTCGGCGACCGGAGTGCGACACACCCGGGCGTCCGGGCTGCGCCGCAGCACGCCCGCCGCGACGGCCTCGGCGACCTCGGGGGCGGTCAGCGAACCCTTGAACTTGTCAGGTGCGATCAGGATTCGGTCGGGCACTGCACGCTCCCGTCTTCGCGAGGATGGTCTCCCCCGCCGACACGCCCGGCACGGCCGGCGGAGGAGACCGGATTGTCGGGCCCATTCCACCCGACAACCCCGTTCGGAGGGAATCCGGTGTCAGGACACCGGTTCCGGTTCGGCCACGGCGTCGATGCGCACACCATTGGCGGTGTTGGCCTCGCGCTCGATCATCACCTCGACCAGAACGGGGCGGCTGGTGGCCACCGCCTCCTTGCGCGCCCACTCGATGCTGTCGGCGAGCTCGCCCGGATCGACCACCCGACGACCCGAGCAGCCGTAGGCTTCCATGATCTTGACGTTGTCGGTGCCGTGCTCGTCGTAGTGCAGGTCGACCTCGGTGTTCATGCCGTAGCCCTGCTCGGCCATCCGGATCAGGCCGAGGTACTCGTTGTTGAGCATGATCACCACGAAGCCCACGTCGTACTGGGCTGCCACGGCCAGCTCCTCGACCAGGAACTGGAAGGAGTAGTCGCCGACCACGCTGACCACCTCGGCCTCCGGCTCGGCCGACTTCACGCCGATGGCTGCCGGGATCTCCCAGCCGAGCGGTCCCGCCTGGCCGCACACCTGGTAGTGCCGCGGCTTGTGCGTGGTCTGGAACTGGCCGGACCAGATCTGGTAGAGGCCGATGGCGGTGGTGAAGTACGTGTCCGGCCCGAAGGCCTCGTTGATCTCCCTGAACACCCGCGGTGCCTTGATCGGGACGGTGTCGTAGTCGTCGGGGCGGTTGTGGGTCCGCTTCAGCTCGCCCACGCGGGCCTTCCACCCGGAGAAGTCCTTGCCCCGCTCACGCCGCTTGGCCATCGCCAGCATGGCGTCGAGGAACAACCCGGCCTCGGAGACGACCCCGAGGTCGGGGCCGAAGACCTTGCCGAGCTGGGTCGGCTCGATGTCGACGTGGATGAACGTGCGCTCGCCCCGGTAGACGTCCAGCGCCCCGGTGTGGCGGTCTCCGAAACGCGCCCCCAGCGCCAGCACCAGGTCGGACTCCATGAAGGACTGGTTGCCGTAGCGCTGGCTGGTCTGGATGCCGGTCATGCCGGCCCACAGCTCGTGGTCCTCCGGGAAAGAACCCTTGCCCATGAGCGTGACCTGCACGGGGATGCCGAGCAGTTCGGCCAGCTCGCGCAGCCGCTCGTGGCACTCGCCGAGCACGACACCGCCACCGGCCAGGATCAGCGGGCGCTCGGCGGCCAGCAGCATGTCCAGTGCCCGCTCCACGCGCGGCATGTGCGGCTCGACGCGCGGCACGGGCAGCGCGGTGTCGATCGCCGGGTCCCACTCGATCTCCTGCTGCTGCACGTCCAGCGGGAAGTCGACCAGCACCGGCCCCGGACGCCCCGAGCGGGCCGTGCGGAACGCCTCGCGAAGCATCCACGGAGCCTGCGCGGCCTCCTTGACCTGCACCGACCACTTGGTCACCGGCTTGGCGACGTCGACGATGTCGACCGCCTGGAAGGCCTCCTGGTGCAGCTTGGTCGACACGGCCTGGCCGGTGATGCACACCATCGGGATGGAGTCGGCCTGCGCGGTGTAGAGGCCGGTGATCATGTTGGTGCCCGCGGGCCCCGAGGTGCCGACGGCGACCCCGACCCGTCCGTTGGTGCGCGCCCAGCCGTCGGCCATGTGGGTCGCGCCCTCTTCGTGGCGCACGGTCAGGTGCTTGATGTCGCGATGCTCCAACGCGGCGTACAGCGGGAGGATCGCCGCGCCCGGACACCCGAACGCGGTGTCGACCCCCTCGGACTCGAGCACGTCGACGACGGCCTGCATTGCGGGAACTTTCGGCATGGTATACACATTTCCTCTCGGGTGCGGTTGGACGCAGTGGCGCGAAGCGCATCCGTGGGGGTGGTTGGGCGACGGGTGGGCGAGACCGGAGCTTGGCGGCGCGGGAATCGCCCACCCGTGACCTGGTTCCGGCGGCTTTCGTCGAAACCGCCGAGATCACTCGATCGAGTGAGGATTCACTCGCGACCGCTGAGCCGGGCGATCTGGCGGAACAGCCCGGAGTGGTCCAGCGAGCCGTCACCCTGCGCGACGGCGGCGGCCACGAGCTGGGTGGCCACGGCACCGAGCGGAGTGGCCACGCCGACCTCGCGAGCGGCGGCCTGCACGATGCCCATGTCCTTGTGGTGCAGTTCGAGCCGGAATCCGGGCTTGAACTCGCGGTCGGCCATCTTGGGGCCCTTGGCGTCCAGCACCTTGCTGCCGGCCAGACCGCCGCCGAGCACGCGCAGTCCCGCCTCGGTGTCCACGCCCTGGGCCTCCAGGAACGACATGGCCTCGGCGACCAGGCCGATGTTGCCCGCCACGACGAGCTGGTTGGCGGCCTTGACGGTCTGCCCCGCGCCGGCCGGGCCGACGTGCACGATCGTCTTGCCGACCGAGTCCAGCACCGGGCGCCCGGCCTCGAACGCCTCGGCCGTACCGCCGACCATGATCGACAGCGCGGCGTCGATGGCCCCCTGCTCACCGCCGCTGACCGGAGCGTCGAGGGTCCGCACCCCCTTCTCGGCGGCGGCCTCGTCCACGGCGCGCGTGGTGTCCGGGCGGATCGTGCTGAAGTCGACGAGCAGCGCACCGCTGGCGATGTTGGCCAGCACGCCGTCGGAGCCGAGCACCACCTGCTCGACGTCCGGCGAGTCGGGCAGCACGGTCACGACGACGTCGGCGTCACGCACCGCCTCGGCCACGGTCCGCGCGCCCTTGCCGCCCTCGGCGATCAGCTTGTCGATCTTGGGTTGGCTGCGGTTGTACCCGGTCACCTCGTAGCCCGCGGCGACGAGGTTCGCCGCCATCGGGCCACCCATGATCCCCAGTCCGATGAACCCGATCCTGGTCATCGTCTCTCTCCGTTCGAATGATCGCTGATTGATTTCGGAAAAAGCGGCGTCAGCTTCCCGGACGCCGATTCTTCCCACGTACGCGAGCTACGGCGCCCGAGGTTCCGCTACCGGCACCGCTGCGCGAGCCAGCCGCAGGACTCCTAGGAAAACGCCCAGCCGAAGCTGTCGGTGGTGGCCCCGCCGGCCTTGTACTCGGCGGCGATGTCACCGCTGTAGCCGAGTTCGCGCAATCGGTCGAAGTAGTACCGGAAGTCGATCTCACCCGTACCCGGTTCGTTCCGCCCCGGCGAGTCGGCGATCTGCACGTGTCCGATCAGGTCGGCGTGGTTGTCCAGCGCCGCGTCCGGATCGTCGCCGTTGGCCACCACGTGGTACAGGTCGAACAGCAGGCGAAGGTTGTCCACGCCGCCCTCGGAGCGCACCCGCTCGATGACGGCCGCCGCGTCGTCGGCGGTCTTCAGCGGGTAGCTGGGAGTTCCGCTCACCGGCTCGATCAGCACCGTGCCGTCGATCCGGGACGCGGCCTTGGCCGCGCGGACGAGGTGCTCCGCGGCGACCGTGTCCTGGGTCGCCGGGTCGATCCCGTCGAGCCGGTTGCCGTAGAGCGCGTTGAAGGCGGTACAGCCCAACCGCGCACCTATGCCCACCGCGACGTCGACGTTGTCGACGAACTCCCGCGACCGCTCCGGGTGCGACAGCACCCCGCGGTCACCCGCGGGCATGTCCCCGGCGAAGAAGTTCAGCCCGATCAACGCCACACCGGCCTCGTCGACGGCACGGACGAACTCGTCGACCGCACCGTCGGTGGGCACGGCCTCGGAGAACGGCCACCAGAACTCGACGGCCTCGAAGCCGGCGGCCTTGGCCGCCGCGGGGCGCTCCAGCAGGTCGAGCTCGGTGAACAGGATCGAGGCGTTGACGGCGTATCGGAAGGGTTCCACACCCACCCCCTTGGTCGTTGGTCCGTTGACATTTCGCGGCCGTACCGCAGCTGTGCTGCCAATATTCCGCAGTTATTCCGTAATACGAAAACTTTATTCCGTGTAGTGGTAGATTAGCGCGCTTCCGCCTAGGGGTCAACGGCGGGGCCGCACCGGAGGGCTACCGTGCCCCCAAACAGCGAGGAGGTGCTCATGGACTTGCGAGCGGAGTTCACGACCGAGCCGTTCCAGGGCGAGGGCGAGCCACCCGCGCACGCGGTGGCCGCCGAGAACCAGCTGCGCCAGGCGGGGTTGGACCCCGAGTTCGGACCGCTGGGCACCTCGATCAGCGGGGACCGCGAGACGGTCCTGGCCGCGCTGTCCTCGGTCCTGGACACCGCACTGGACGCGGGAGCGCACCGGATCACGGTCCAGGTCAGCCTCGACAGCGTCGCCGATGACTGAACCGCACCCCCTCGCCACCGCCATCGCACCCCTGCTGCGCCGAACCGGCGGCACCGTGGTGCCCCTGGAACAGCGCCAACCCGGCGACGTCGTGCTGCACTGGCAGGACGCACCCGCGATAGCCGTTCGACTCCCCGGCGAGGAACTCACCAGCGCGCTGGACCGGGTCATCGGCCAGGTCGAGTTCGAGCTCGGCGCCCGCCTGTCGGACCTGCCCCGCGCCGACAAGCAGCGCGCCGTACGACTACTGGAGGAGCGCGGCGCGTTCACGCTGCGCAAGTCCGTCGAATCGGTGGCGAAGACGCTCGGAGTCAGCCGGTTCACCGTCTACAACTACCTCAACCGGGAGCAGTCCGACCGGTAGTCACGGCGCCGCCTTGTGCCGCTGCACAACCGGCGAACTCCTACTTCAACAAACTGTTGACACTCGCGCGGATGTGGTCGTAGCTTGCGTGACACATCGCATCCGCCTTCCGTTCACCGAAACCGGTGACGGTGCGGAGCACCACCGCGAATCCGTGGAGTCCGCGTCCATGTCAGCATCATCGACCGATGCCGGTTCCGGGGTCGGCAGGGTCAACAGCCTGCCCCGTCCCGAACTGGTCAAACAGCTTCTGGCCTGCCTCGACATCCAGCGCTGGGCCAACGAGATCGCCGATCGGCGTCCCTTCGCCGACGCCGGCGAGCTCCACGAAGCGGCCGACGCGGCGGCTCCGGGACTGACCCCCGAGGAAATCCACACCGCGCTGGCGGCCCACCCCCGCATCGGGCAGCGTTCGGAGGGCGACGACACGTCCTCGTCGTGGTCGCGTTCCGAGCAGTCCGGAGTGGATCCCGCGGACGCGGACCTGACCACCGCACTCCGCGAGGGCAACGAGGAGTACGAGCGGCGATTCGGACACGTGTACCTGGTCTGCGCCAGCGGCCGCAGCGGAGCCGAGCTGCTGCGGATCCTGCGCTCGCGGCTGGACAACGACCGGGACACCGAACTGGACATCGTCGCGGAGGAGCTGCGCGAGATCGCGCGGCTACGACTGGCAAGGGTGATCGAGGGTTGAGTACCAACACAGTCAGTGCGGTGACCACGCACGTGCTCGACGCGGCGCGTGGTCTGCCCGCCTCCGGCGTCGCCGTGCGGTTGGAGTCCGTCGGCGAGTCCGGCCCCACGAAGCTGGCCGAGGCCGTGACCGACGGCGACGGACGCGCGAAACAGCTCGGCCCCGAGCGACTCGAGGCCGGGGACTACCGGCTGACCTTCGCCACGGGCGCCTACTTCGAAGGGCTGGGAACCGAGTCCTTCTACCCGCAGGTGCAGATCACCTTCCGCATCGGCGACCCCGAGCAGCACCACCACGTGCCGTTGTTGTTGAGCCCGTTCTCCTATTCCACCTACCGAGGGAGTTGACCACCTCATGGGCATCGTCATGGGCCCGAACCAGTACGGCAAGGCCGAGTGCCGCCTCGTCACCGTCAACCGCGACACCGAGCGGCACAGCATCAAGGACCTCAACGTCAGCACCTCGCTGCGCGGTGACTTCGACGAGACGCACCTGACCGGGGACAACAGCAGCGTCCTGCCGACCGACACGCAGAAGAACACCGTCTACGCCAAGGCCAAGGAAGCTCCGGTCGGCGAGATCGAGGACTTCGCGCTGCGCCTCGGGCGGCACTTCGTCGACACCCAGGAGCCCGTCCGGGGCGCGCGCGTGCTCATCGACGAGTACGCCTGGGAGCGGATCCCCGTCGGCGGTGCGGGACACGACCACGCGTTCTCCCGCGCCAACGACGAGAAGCGCACCACGGCGGTGACGATCGACGGCTCCCGGGCCCACGTCGTCTCCGGGCTCAAGGACATGGTCGTGCTCAAGTCCACCGGCTCCGAGTTCTGGGGTTACCCCAAGGACCAGTACACGACGCTGGCCGAGACCGAGGACCGCATCCTGGCCACCGCCGTGACCGCGCGCTGGCGCTACCTGAGCACCGACGTGGACTGGGCGAAGAGCTTCGAGGCGATTCGCTCGACCATGCTGGAGGCCTTCGCCACCACGCACAGCTACGCGCTCCAGCAGAGCCTCTACGAGATGGGCAGAGCGGTGCTGGAGCAGCAGCCGCGGGTCGCCGAGATCCGGATGTCGCTGCCGAACAAGCACAACTTCCGCTACGACCTCGAGCGGTTCGGCCTGGACAACAACAACGAGGTCTTCATCGCCGCCGACCGCCCGTACGGCCTGATCGAGGGCACCGTCACCCGCGACGACGTCGAGGCCGCCCCGGCCGCCTGGTACAGCCTGCCCGAGTTCTGATCCCCCGTCGGGGTCGCCGGGTGCCGGGCCCGGCGACCCCGACGGGCCCCCTCCGGCGGCCCCCGCCGAAACTCTCACCGCTCTCTTGCGCGCCCCTTTTCACACTCCCAAAAAGAGCGAAATCATTCCGAAACCAGACATCGATATTCAGATGATCTGACCACATTTCCCTGCGGCCCAGGAGTTCCCTATGGCCCTGTTCACGAAACGCCACAATCGCGGCACGCGCAACGGCAGATCCGGTGCTCATCCGGTGGACCAGATGATGCCGCCGGGCAAGCTGACGGCCTACGGGGTCCAGCACATCGCCGCGATGTACGCGGGCGTGGCGGCACCGCCGCTGATCGTCGGTCAGGCCATCGGGCTCACTCCGATCAAGATGACCCTGCTGATCGGGGCCAGCCTGCTCACCGCGGGGATCGCGACGCTGCTGCAGTCCATCGGGGTGTGGCGCATCGGCGCCAGGCTGCCCTTCGTCAACGGTGTCACCTTCGCCTCCGTGGCTCCGATGCTGGCGATCGTGTCCCAGCACGGCCAGGACACATCTCTGTCGATCATCTACGGCTCGGTGCTGATCGCCGGAATTTTCGCGTTCCTGGCAGCCCGGTACTTCTCACAACTGATCCGATTCTTTCCACCGGTCGTCACGGGAACGGCGATCACCCTGATCGGGTTGTCCCTGTTCCCCGTCGCCTCCGGGTGGATCGCCGGGCAGGATCCGGAAGCCGCCGACTACGCCTCCCCGCTGAGAATCGCGCTCGGCGCCGGGACATTCGTCCTCGTACTCCTGCTCAACCGGTTCCTGAAGGGGTTCCTGAACCGGATCGCGCTGCTCATCGCGCTGGTGCTGGGCACGCTGGTCGCCTGGCCGCTCGGTGCCGTGGACACCGGCACCTTCTCGCAGGCCCCCGTGTTCAACTTCCCCACCCCGTTCGAACTCGGCGCCCCCGCGTTCAACATCACCGCCATCATCTCG
Organism: Halosaccharopolyspora lacisalsi; assembly: GCF_014137975.1. Lineage (GTDB taxonomy): Bacteria > Actinomycetota > Actinomycetes > Mycobacteriales > Pseudonocardiaceae > Halosaccharopolyspora > Halosaccharopolyspora lacisalsi. The sequence goes on from NZ_JACGWZ010000007.1 coordinate 7,978, forward strand.
ATCTGCATCGTGATGCTCGTGGCGATGATGGAGAGCACCGCCGACATGATCGCGCTCGGCGAGATCGTCGAGCGGCCCGCCGACGAGCGCACGATCGCCGACGGGCTGCGCGCCGACGGCGCGGGCAGCGCGCTCAGCGCCGTTTTCGGCGGATTCACCTGCAGTGCCTTCGCGCAGAACGTCGGGCTCGTCGCGCTGACCCGGGTCAAGAGCCGCTACGTGGTCGCCGCGGCCGGCGGCGTGCTCATCGTGCTGGGGCTGTTCCCCGTGCTCGGAGCGGTCGTCTCGCTGGTCCCCAAGCCCGTGCTGGGAGGTGCCTCGCTGGTGCTGTTCGGCTCCGTGGCCTCCAGCGGCATCCGCACGCTGGGCCGGGCGCAGTTGGGGGACCCGTTCAACGCACTGGTGGTGGCCGGCGCGCTGGGCGTGGGCATGATCCCGATCATCGCGCCGGAGTTCTACGAACACTTCCCCGCCGCCGCGCGCACGGTGCTCGACTCCGGTATCAGCACCGGTTGCATCGTCGCCCTGGCGTTGAACCTGCTGTTCAACAGCGGTGCCCGGCGCAAGGCCCAGCTGGCCGAGCTGGGTGAGGACGTCGACGAGAAGTCCGCGGAAGAGGTGACGATGGACTCCGGCGAGCACGTCCGCCCCAACGCCGCCGATCTCGACGAGGTCGGCGCGGCCGGTCAGGAGGCCGGTCCGGTACCGGCGCCCCGGCCGATGCAGTCCACGCACACCACCGAATCCACCCAGTAATCCCGGCAGGGGGGAAACACCGGTACGCGGTCGTCCCTGCCACTCACGAGGGACACCCGTTGAGGTGATGCACCGGGTGGTGCCGCGCCTCAACGGGTGCACTCGGATCATGTCCACTTCGGAGCAGCAAGCACCGCGAGTCCGATGCTCACGCCGTACCGTCATGACCGCCGCCGGCCTGGCGCTGCTGTCCCCACCGAAAGCCCGGGCCCGCCCCGGAGCGGCCCGACTCGTGATCGACCGCGACTTCCCGGATCCATCCATAGTGGAATTCAACGGCGGCCACTACGCCCACGCCACCAACAGCGGCGGCAGGAACGTGCAGGTAGCCAGGGCCGACGGGCTCCGGGGACCGTGGCAACCGCCTGCCGATGCCCTGCCCTCGGCCGAGCTGCCGAAGTGGGTCGGCCCCGACGCGCGGGGACGGCTCAACATCTGGGCACCCCACGTCAGTCGGCGCACCGACGGCACCTTCCTGCTCTACTACACCGCCTTCCACCCCGGTGACGGACACCAGTGCCTCGGTGCCGCCGTCGCCGGCACCCCCGCCGGCCCGTTCACGCCCACCGGTCCGCAGCCGCTGGTCTGCGGGTCCGGCCGGGGCGACGTCATCGACCCCGCCGCCTTCGTCGACTCCGACGGACTCCGCTACCTGCTGTACAAGGACTCGCGCGGCGGCCCCTCCACGATCAGGTTGCTTCCGGTGAACCAGGACGGAGTCACCCCGCGAGGCCGGGAAACCGTGCTGCTGCGGGCGACCCGGCCCGAGGAAGCCGGAGTGGTGGAGGCGCCGACCCTGGTGCGCCGCCCCGAGGGCTACGTCCTGTTCTACTCGGCGAACACGTTCGCCAGCGGGAACTACTTCACCAACTACGCGACCGCGTCCACTCTCACCGGTCCCTACACCAAAGCACCGGGTGCTTTCCTCAGCACGCGAACCCTCGGGGGAGGCATCACCGACCCCGGCGGCCAGGACGTGTCCGAGTCGGGCTCCCACATCGTCTTCCACGGCGACCTCGTGGAACCCGGTGGTCCACGCGGCACGTACCTGGCCGAGCTGGGCTGGAACGGATCGCGTCCGAAGCTCCTCGGGTGATCCCCACCGCGGTGACAGGTCTCGCCCGAAAGATTTCCTCGACCCGGGCGATCATCGCCTGGAGAATGGCCTCATACCGTTCACCGCCGTGATGACGGCGGGTTCCAGGCAGGAGGTAACGCCCATGGGTCTTTCCGGGTTACTCGAGACGCTGTCACCGGCCAAGCGCGAGCGCGAGACGCGCGCCTCGCGCAGCAGCAGCGACCGGAAGCGTCGCCGCTCCGGCAGCGACCGGAAGCGTCGGCATTCCCGCAGCCGCAGCGGCTCCGGCGGGCACCGCCGTCGTCGCAGCAGCAGCTGACGCCGGCCGACGTGAGCGAGACGCGGGGAGGCGAGTCGGCGTCCCACACCGACTCGTCCCGCAATGACGGCGACACGGATCGGGCTCCGGCCGCGCCCATGGTCGAGCCGGGAGCGCACCTGGCACCCGGTTACCGCGTCGTGGCCCGGCTGCGCCGCGGGCACCGCATGGACGTCTACGACCTGTGGAGCGAGGAACGCTCGTGCCGGTGCGTCGGCAAGACCGTGCGCCCGGAGCGCGCCGCCGACGAATCGGCCATCGCCCCGCTGCGCACCGAGGCGATGCTGCTCACCAGCCTGACGCACCCGCACCTGGTGCGCGGCTACGGCACGGTGCTCGCCACCGACCCGCTCCGGCCGGTGGTGGTCACCGAAACGCTCCCCGGGCACACCCTCGGCTACCTCGTCGCCGAGCACGAGCGACTCGCCCCTGCCGACGTCGCCCTGCTCGGCGTCCAGCTGTGCTCGGTGCTGGGGCACCTGCACCGGCAGGGGTGGGTCCACCTCGACGTCAAACCCTCCAACGTGGTCGTCGCCGGAGGCCGCGCGATCCTGCTGGACCTGAGCCTGACCTGCCGCATCGGCGAAGCCAGCTCCAGCGGCACCTTCGACTACCTGGCACCGGAGCAGGCCCGCGGTGACGAGATGACGGCGACGGTCGACACCTGGGGGCTCGGGCTCACGCTGTACGAGGCGATCTCCGGAACCACGCCGTGGGCCGGCGTCTCGCACCGCGAGCGCCACGACGACGGAACCCGGCGCCACCCGCAGCGCGACAGCACCGTCGTTCCGCTGGGCAGGCACCGGGAACTGCCGGCGGAACCGGCCGCCACCATCGACGCCTGCCTGGCCCCCGAGCCGAGCGACCGGCCGAGAACCGACGAGGTCTCGGAACGCCTGGTCACCTGGTCCGGAATCGACCCGGCCGCGGCGGGGGACACCGACGAGTGAGCGGGGTTTTCCGATCGGGTCCTTGCCGGTGGACGGAGACGGTTTGGCGGTATGAGCACCAAGGCAGCCGCCGCCGCGCTCGCGGTACGCCGCGAAAACGTCCTGCACGGCGGTAGCTGACAGGCCGTCCGTCTTTCGAGCTGCTACGGCAGCTCGAAAGACGCACGGCCGCGTGTCACAACCGGCCGATCTCGCGGATCCTGGACTCGTCCAGTCCGGTCATCTCGGCGACCTCGTCCGGATCGGTGGCCCCGTTGTCCAGGGCGCGAACGAAGGAGGCCGCCAGCGCCCGGGCGGTCGCGGGCTCGTCGAGGACCGTACCGCCGCTGTCGGAGACGTACGCCGCCAACCGTCCGGCCTCGGCGGGAGCCGACTCGCGGAAGGCCGTGAACACGCCCGCGTAGCGGGTGACCAGCTGTGCCGGGTGCAGGTCCCAGCTCTGGTAGAAGCCGTGCTCCAGTGAGCGGCGCAGCAGCTCGTAGTGCCGCTCCCAGCCGTACCGGACCTGGGCCGCGCTGCCCACCGGTAGCACGTTGGTCGACCCGTCGGACAGGAAGATCCCGGTACCGGCCGCCGCCACCTGCATCACGTGCCGGGCGAAGTCACAGGCCCCGTGGGCCATGTGCTGGTGAGCCGCGGTCAGTCCGCAGGCGGCGGTGTAGTCGTAGGTGCCGAAGTGCAACCCGCTGACCCGCCCCCGACCGGCACGGATGAAACGCGGTAACGCGACGCCCCCCTCGGAGTCCACTATGGACTGGGTGGTCTCGACCTGGATCTCGAACCGCAGGGAACCGTGGCCGAGACCGAACCGCCGCTCGGCCAGTTCCAGGACCTCGACGAAGACCTCGAGCTGGGCCACGTCGACGATCTTGGGAAAGGTCAGCGCGAACCCGCCGGGCAACTCCCCCCACTCCGCCAGCAGCTTCGTCAGGAAGACGTCCAGAGTGCGCACCGAACGCTCCCGCAGCTGGGGGGTTTCGAAGGACTTCACGCGCAGCCCGAAGACGCCCGGGGCCACATCGTCCCGCAACCACTCGGCCACGACACCGGCCGTGCGCTCGGCGTCGGCGTCCTCGGTCTCGTCGTCGCGGCGCCCGTAACCGTCCTCGAAGTCGATGCGCAGGTCCTCCACCGGCTCCTCGACCAGCTTCCTGCGCACCCGCGGATGCACCGCCTCCGCGTCCTGCGGCTCCAGCCCCAGGATCTCCATGAAGTCCCTGGCCTGAGGTGCGTGCTCGTCGAGCGCCGCCAGTGCCTCCTGACCCCACCAGCGCACCGTGTCGGCGTCCACGTCGTTCGCGGGGACGTAGCAGGTGTGCACCGGCTGCCGCGCGGAACTCGCGCCCGGGTACCTGCTCGCCACATGCTCGTCCACGGAGACCAGTCGACTGAGCAGACCGTCGACTCCCGTGCTGTCCAAGGAGGTGCTGACCACGTGTACTCCCATCTTCGGTGATGGGTGGCCGCACCGGCGGGCACGGCCACCCACGGCGATCAGTCGAGCTGCTCGTAGGCGGGCAGGGTCAGGAAGTCGACGAACTCGTCGGCCACCGCGACCTGCTCGAACAGCTCGATCGCCCGGTCCAGGTTCTCGACCGGGAAGCCCTTCTCGGCGCGCAGCTGCTGCTCGGTCTCGCCCAGCACCTCGCGCACGAGTTCCTTGGTGACCCGCCTGCCGTCGGCGAGCACGACGTCGTTGTGCAGCCACTGCCAGATCTGCGACCGCGAGATCTCGGCGGTCGCGGCGTCCTCCATCAGGTTGTGGATGCCCGCCGCCCCGTTGCCGCCGAGCCACGAGGTGAGGTAGCGCACTCCCACGTCGACCGCCGCGCGCAGGCCGTCGATGGTCTTGTCGCCCGGCGTGGAGGCGACGTCGACCAGGTCATCGGCCGCCACCGAGACGTCCTCGCGCTTGCGGTCGAGCTGGTTCGGCTTGTCACCGAGGACCTTGGAGAACTCCTCCTTGCACGGCTCCACGGTGTCCGGGTGGGCCACCCAGGAGCCGTCGAAGCCGTCCTCGGCCTCGCGGCGCTTGTCCTCGTGGATCTTGGCCATCGCCTGCTCGGTGATCTCCGGGTCGCGGCGGTTGGGGATGAACGCCGCCATCCCGCCGATCGCGAAGGCACCCCGCTTGTGGCAGGTGCGCACCAGCAGCTCGGTGTAGGCCCGCATGAACGGCACGGTCATGCCGACGCTGTTGCGGTCGGGCAGGATGAACTCCGAGCCGGCCGAGCGGAAGGTCTTGATGACGCTGAACAGGTAGTCCCAGCGACCCGCGTTCAGCCCGGCGCTGTGATCGCGCAGCTCGTAGAGGATCTCCTCCATCTCGAACGCCGCCGGGATGGTCTCGATGAGAACGGTCGCCCGCACCGAACCGTGCGGAACGCCGAGCTCCTGCTGGGCCCGGGTGAACACGTCGTTCCACAGCCGCGCTTCGAGGTGGCTTTCCATCTTCGGCAGGTAGAAGTAGGGGCCGGTGCCGCGGCGCAGCGCCTCCCGGGCGTTGTGGAAGAAGTACAGCCCGAAGTCGACCAGCGCACCGACGACGGGCTCGCCGTCGACCAGGATGTGCTTCTCGTCGAAGTGCCAACCGCGCGGGCGCACCAGCGGCACGGCGTGCTCGACGTCGTCGCGCAGCTTGTACTGCTTGCCCTCCGGGGTGCTCAGCTCGACCTGCTTGCGGATGACGTCGTAGAGGTTGACCTGACCGGACACGACGTTGGACCAGTGCGGGGTGTTGGCGTCCTCCAGGTCGGCCAGCCACGCCTTGGCCCCGGAGTTGAGCGCGTTGACCGACATCTTGCGGTCGGTCGGGCCGGTGATCTCCACACGGCGGTCCCGCAGGGCGGGCGGGGCCTCGGCGACCTGCCAGTCCGATTCACGGATCTCGCGGGTCTCGGGCAGGAAGTCCAGCTTGCCGGTGCGGGCCGCCTCCTCGCGCCGCTGCTTGCGGCGCTCCAGCAGCTCGTCACGGCGCGCACCGAACGCGCGGTGCAAAGTGGCGACGAAGTCGAGTGCCTCGGGGGTGAGGATCTCGTCACCCCGCTCGACCGCGCCGCCGAGCACCTGCACGCCCTGCGCAGTGGTCGTCTGGGACATGTCGGTGTCCACCTCTCTCTGAAGCCGGGTTACAGACGGTGGCTCATTGGCCCACCCTGCCGCGTCGGCCGCTTCCTCGCACCCTTGGGCGGGATCTCGACCAGCTAGCGGTACGCCCGTTATGTTTTCTGTATCGTGGAGGTTAGTTTCCACATGCCGTTTCAGGCAAGATGAGCTGGCGCACCCGGCGACCGGTCGGGCTGGACGGCCGCCTTAGGGTGCGCAGGTACCGGCGAGCAACATGGAGAGGATCGTGGCGATGTCGACTGGCTCCCGCCGAGCCAATCAGGGTGGAGGTGTGCAGTCCGTCGAACGCACCTTCGAACTCCTGGAGCTGATGGCCGACGCGGGTGGCGAGGCGACGCTCAGCGACCTCGCCGAGGCCTCCGCGCTGCCGCTGCCGACGATCCACCGGATCATGCGGACCCTGGTCAGCTCCGGATACGCGCGCCAGCAACCCTCGCGGCGCTACGCCCTCGGTCCGAGCCTGATCCGACTCGGCGAGACCGCCAGCCGCGCGCTCGGCTCGTGGGCGCGGCCGTACCTGGCCGAGCTCACCGAAGCCACCGGGGAGACCTCGAACATGGCCGTGCTCGACGGGTTGCAGATCGTCTACGTCTCCCAGGTGCCCTCGCAGCACTCGATGCGCATGTTCACCGAGGTCGGCAGGCGCGTGGACGCGCACGCGACGGCCGTGGGCAAGGCGGTCATGGCCACCATGCCCGCCGACTCGGTCACCCAGCTGCTGAGCCGGTCCAGCATGGCGCCGCAGACCGAGCGCACCATCACCTCGATCGAGGCGATGCACACCGAGCTGGCGCGCATCCGCCGGCTCGGCTACGCCGTCGACGACGGCGAGCAGGAGGTCGGCGTGCGCTGCTACGCGGTGGCCGTGCCGAACGCGCCCGCGGGGGCGGCGATCTCCATCAGCGGACCGGAGGCCCGCATGAGCAGCATCAGCACCGACGAGGTACTCCCACTGATGCAGCGGCTGTCCCGCGACCTCGGCGCGGAGCTCAACACCTCCGGCGAGAGCGAGTGAGGCGGGCTCGGGGCCGGATCATTCCACCGCGTTCCGCCCGGCTTCGTTCGCCTTCCTGGTCCCGATCAGCAGGATGACGACGCAGGCCACGTAACCGGCTCCCGGAACCGCCAGGAAAATATCCTGGCCCACGCCCGTCACCAGCTGCACGACCGCGACGACCACCGTCAGCAGAGCGACGGCGTAGCCGACCCGCGCGGCGACGGACAACCACGGAAGGGCCGCCCGGTGACCGGCGTCCCAGGCACGATCGGACGATTTCGTGACCTTCGTCTTGATCCCGACGAGGGAGTTCCGCTCCAGGCCGCCGTTCAGGAACGAACTCCTGGTGAACGCCATGAAGATGCTCAGCTGGACGAGACCGAAGGCGGCACCGAGAAGCCCACCGAACGCTTCCACGCGCTCCTCCCCCTCCGCCCCGCGACACGGACCTCGCCGCGGCCCGACGGTATCGGTCTCCTCGGGCGGAGCGTACCAAGCCGGCCGCTCGAGGTTTCCCGGTTTCGCGCGCAACCGGGAAACCACCATCGTCGAGTGCGACGGCTACCGCTCGGGACACCCCGCGGGCAACCGGTCGGGCCAGGAGGTGCCGTGGGGCTCCAGGACGAGCTCGCGGACGTCGTCGTCGCGGCGGTTCATCCGCACCAGCAGGTACTCGTCCTCCAGGCGCTCGGCGACGCCCTCGCCCCACTCGACGACGACGGCGGCCTCCGTGAGCTCGGTGTCCAGGTCCAGGTCGTCGAGCTCGTCGAGCGAGACGAGCCGGTAGGCGTCCACGTGCACGAGGGCCGGTGCCGCTTCGCGCTCGGGCCGGTGCACCCTGGCGAGCACGAACGTGGGCGAGGTGACCGCACCCGTGACCCCCATTCCCGCGGCGATCCCCCTGGCCAGCACCGTCTTGCCCGCGCCGAGCGGCCCGTCCAGCAACACGAGGTCACCGGCGCGCAGCGCCGCACCCAGCGCCCTGCCGAACTCCAGCGTGTCGGACTCGCGCTCCAGCTCGTAAGTGCGCGCCGTGGCTTCCGAACTCACTGCCTCACCTCTACGACCGGACTCGCTCGCGCACGCGGGAAGCACCGCGCCGCACGAGCGCGGTCAGGTGCTCGGTGACGAGCTCGTTGCGTTCCAGTATCGCCATGTGCCCGGCTCCCTCGACACGCACCAGCTCGGCGTCCGGCAGCTCGGCGGCGATGACCTCGGAGTGCGAGAAGGGGGTGAGGCGGTCGGAGTCCCCGCTGAGCACCAGCACCTCGCAGTGGCGCAGTCCGGCCAGCGCCGCCTTGCGGTCGTGCGAGCCGAGGGTGTCCAGGAAGTCGGTCACCGACTCGACCGTGGTCCCGGTGATCATATCGTCCATCAGGTCGACCAGGGCGGGACTCACCGCGCGCTCGCCGAAGGCCAGACCGCGCACGATGCTCCAGGTGAGCTGGTCGCCCACCCGCCGGGCGCGCTCGACCATGTCGGGCTGCAAACCGGCCACCAGGCCGAGCCCCCTGGTCAGCGGGTTGCGACGGGACAGCAACGGCCGGGACAACCCGGAGGCGCCGACCTCACCCGCCGAGGTGCCCAGCAGCGCCACGGAGCACACCCGGTCGCGGAACAGCTTGGGACGCTGTTCGGCCAGCGCCATGATCGCCATACCGCCCATGGAGTGACCGACCAGCATCATCGGCCCCCTGGGGGTGGTCGCCCGCAGCACTGCGTCGAGGTCCCTGCCGAGCTGGTCGATGGTGCTGTTGCGCCTGCCGGACTGCCCCGAGCGGCCGTGGCTGCGCTGGTCGTAGAGCACCACCCGGACCCGGGGGTCGTTCAGCTGCGGCAGGTCCCTGCGCTGGAAGTGCCAGCATCGCGAGTCCAGCGTGTAGCCGTGCACCAGGACCACGGTCAGCTCGGCCTCGCCACCGTCGGCGGGATTGATCTCCTGCACGGCCAGCGGAACACCGTCGTCGGCGGCCACCATGGACTGGCGGTCGGGTTTGAGGGACCCGAACGCCTCCTCCGCGTAGGGATCCTCCTCGGCGCCGTTGCGACGCTGCGAGGCGATCCGCGAACTGTGCGCTGCCATCCCTACCGCAGTACCCGTAACGGCCGCACCGAGAACACCACCGGACCAGGCCAGGGCCTGCCACAGCCGGCTCACGACACGTCCTCGGGATCCTCGGGGGCCGGATCCACCACGGTCCTGCCCACCCGCGGCCGGTACAGCCCGGTGACGATCTCGTAGTGGATGGTGCCGAGTTCCTCGGCCCACTCGGCGGCGGTCGGACCACCCTCATCGCCCTCGCCGAACAGCACCACCTCGTCGCCCTCGGCGACCGGGTCGTCGTCGCAGCACACCACCAGCTGGTCCATGCACACGCGGCCGACCACCGGCCTGCGCCGCCCCCGCAGCCACACCGACATCCGCCCCGACAACGCGCGCGGCACCCCGTCGGCGTAGCCGACCGGCACCAGCGCCAGGTTCGCGGGCCGCTCCGCGGTCCACGAGTGCCCGTAGGACACGCTCTCGCCCGCTGCGATGCGCTTGGTCAGCACCACGGAGGAGCGAAACGTCATGGCGGGACGCAGATCGTGCTCGCCCGCCTGCGGGACCGGGTCGAGGCCGTAGCAGGCGATGCCCGGACGCACCATGTCGAAGTGCAGATCGGGACGGGTCAGCGTCGCCGCCGAGTTCGCCAGGTGCCGCAGCGGGTCGAGTCCCGCGGACAGCGCCTGCTCGTGGGCTCGCCGGAACCGCTCGGCCTGCATGTCGATCGAGGCGTGCCCCGGCTCGTCGGCACAAGCCAGGTGCGACCACATCGCCACGATCTCCACGTGCCCGTCGGCCCGGGCCTTGGCGGCCTCGGTGACCATCCCCGGCCACTCCTCCGGAGGGCAGCCGTTGCGATGCAGCCCGGTGTCGATCTTCAGGTGGACGCGCGCGGTTTCGCCGCGAGCGGTCGCGGCTTCGGTGATGCCCCTCAGCTCGGCCGGTGAGGACGCCGAGAGGTCCACCCCGGCACGAATCGCGGGACCGAAGTCCTCGCCGGGGGCGTAGAGCCAACACAGCACGGGCGCGTCGATACCGCCTCGGCGCAGCTGAATCGCTTCGGCGGGGGAAGCCACACCGAGCGCGTCGGCACCGGCTCGCAGCGCGGCACGAGCCGCGGTCAGCGCCCCGTGCCCGTACCCGTCGGACTTCACGATCGCCATCGTGCGGGCACCGGAACGCCTGGCACGCTCGACGAGCACGCCGACGTTGTGCCGAAGGGCACCGGCATCGATGCGGAGATTGGCACGGTGCGCGGTCTGGGTGTCCATGACAGAGTCATGGTCGCACAGCTCACCGTTTCGGCCGTACGGTATCCCCTGTTCGGGGGCTACCGTAGGTGTTAGGTGCCACGGTTGCGGTTTCACCGGTACCACTGATGTGCCAGGATTCGCGACCCCTCGGTACCCCCGCACGCTGATGGCCCCCGAGGAGGCTTTCGATGCTGCCACTGATTCCCGCGGCCGCCCGCCACGTGCGAGGCGAACAACACTTTCGCGCGCTGGAGCGTGCCTACAACGAGCCGCAGTTCATCGCCCCCGACCGCAGTGATCCCGAGGACAGAGAGCGCCGCTGCGCCGACGGCCACGTGGTGGTCGTCTCCCGCAGCACGGGCGCTGCGCTGTGGATCGGCACCTACGAGCAGTCCGACGAGCCCAGCCACCTGCTCACGGAGAGCCAGCAGGGCCGCCAGGAAGCACGCAGCACCAAAAAGGGCCCGTCCGGCAGCCAGCACCCGACCAGCTACGCCGAGGTCATCGAACGCTTACGGGCGCACGGATGCGAAGTACGCAGCGCACACCGCCACCACAAGGTTATTCTGCCCAACGGTGTGATCCGCTCCATCCCGAAGACCACGTCGGACTGGCGAGCCATCTACAACACCGTGACCATGTTCCGACATCTCGGCGTGGACATTCGTCGTCCGGCCCCCGGGACTCGGCAGAAGTAAGGCCGCAGGCCCCTCGAACGAGGCCGCACGTCCCTCGAAAGAGGGTGATTTCGCGAAGTTCACCCGAAGGAGTGGACTTCCGAGTGATCAAGCTGCGGCGCGGACCGTGCGCACGGCCTCGGGCACGGCCTCCAGAAGCGCCGACGCCCCGATGGGCGCACCCACGCCCTGCCCGTCACCGGAGGCGGCCAGGGAAGCGGCGAGCGCGTGCACGTGCGCGGCGTAGCCGCACGCCAGCCACGAATCGAGCCCACTGGCCAGCAGCGCGCCGATGATGCCGGTGAGCACGTCGCCGGAACCCGCCGTGGACGGCCACGCGTGCCCGGCGGGATTGACCAGCACGCGTCCGTCGGGAGCGGCCACGATCGTGCTGTTGCCCTTGAGCAGCAGGACGACGTCATAGCGCCGCGCGGCTTCGCGAACGGCCGTGACCCGGTCACCGCCGGGATCCCCGGCCAACCGGGCGAACTCGCCCTCGTGCGGCGTCAGCACCAGCGGTGCGTCCGGATCGCGCGCATCCCACAGCGTGGGGTCCCCGGCCAACAACGTGATCACGTCGGCGTCCCCGCACACCGCCCGCCCGGCCTCCAGCACCTGCCGCAGGACCTCCCGGCCGCTGGCGCCGGTGCCGATGCCCGGTCCCACGGCCCACGACTGCACCCGCCCGGCGTCGGTGATCGAGCCGGTGGCCACGATCTCCGGCAGCCGCGAGCGCACAGGGTCCGCCGCCGGCCCGGCGTAGCGAACCATGCCCGAAGTGGCGTGCACGGCCGCACCGCTGGTCAGCACGGCCGCACCGGGGAAGTTCGCCGATCCGGCGGCCACCCCCACCACGCCCTGGCTGTACTTGGTGTCGAACGGCGAGGGCACCGGCCACCCCGCGCCCACATCGGCGTCGGACAGCACCGTCAGCTCGGGCTCACCGAGGTCGAGGCCGATGTCGACGAGCTCCACCCCGCCCGAGCGCACCAGCCCGGCCCCCAGCACGTGCCCGGGTTTGCGCCCGCCGAAGGTGACCGTGACCTGCGCGGACACCGCCGGCCCGTCCACGGCTCCGGTCAGCGGATCCACACCGCTGGGCAAGTCGACGGCCACGATGGGCGCCTCGACACGATCGACCAGTTCCGCCGCGAGCGGTCGCAGCGGTCCACGCGCCGAGAGCCCCACGATGCCGTCGATGACGACATCGGCACGCTCCAGCGCGTCGGCGGCGTCCGCGCCGATTCCCGAGGTGTCGGCACCGGGGCCCGCCGCCTCGATCGCGCGCCCCCCTGCCCGGCGCAGCGTCTCGAGACCGGCCGCGTGCGTCTTCTCCGGCGAGAGGAGCAGCGCGGTGACCCCCACACCGCGCCGCCGCAGGAACTTGCCCGCCCACAGCGCGTCGCCTCCGTTGTTGCCCGCACCGACGAGCAGCGTCACGTGGCGAGCGGCGACCCCACTGGTGTGCTCGTCGAGCAGCCGTGCCGTGTGCACGGCGACCGCATAAGCGGCACGCCGCATCACGGTGGGCTCCGGCACGCGCTCGAACAACCGCTGCTCGGCGTCACGCACCTGTTCCGGCGTCCACGCTCCGTACATCCGGTTCTCCTCGCTCCGCGCTCGAACTCACGTCTCTCTTCCGGAAAGCAGTGGAGCCGCCGCCCCACACGCTGCAAGGCGACCCGACTCCTCACTCCACGGTGACGGACTTGGCGAGGTTCCGCGGCTTGTCCACGTCGTAACCGCGGGCGCGGGCGATCTCGGCGGCCAGCACCTGCAACGGCAGCGTCGAGACCAGGGGTTGCAGCAGTGTCGGTACCCGCGGAATCTCGACGAGCTCGTCGGCGAACGGCCGCACCGCCTCGTCGCCCTCCTCGGCCACGACGATGGTGCGGGCGCCCCTGGCCTGGATCTCGCGGATGTTGGACAGCATCTTGGCGTGCAGCTGCGCGCGCCCCTTGGGCGAGGGCATCATGACGACCACCGGCAACTGGTCCTCGATCAGCGCGATGGGGCCGTGCTTGAGCTCCCCGGCCGCGAAGCCCTCGGCGTGCATGTAGGCCAGCTCCTTGAGCTTGAGGGCCCCCTCCAGCGCGATCGGATAGCCGACGTGCCTGCCGAGGAACAGCACAGCCTTGGAGTCGGCCAGCCGCTTACCCAGCTCCCGCACCTGCTCGACGGTCGACAGCGCCGCGCGCACCGCCTCGGGCATCGCCGCCAACTCGGAGAACTCGCGCGCCACCTCGTCGGGGTACTTCGTGCCGCGCGCCTGCGCCAGCGCCAGTCCGACCAGGTAGTTCGCCGCGATCTGGGCGAGGAACGTCTTCGTCGCGGCGACCCCGATCTCCGGGCCCGCGTGGGTGTAGAGCACGGCATCGGACTCGCGGGGGATCTGCGCACCGTTGGTGTTGCAGATGGCCAGCACGCGGGCGTGCTGCGTGCGGGCGTGCCGGACGGCTTCGAGCGTGTCCGCGGTCTCGCCGGACTGCGAGATCGCCACCACCAGGGTGTCCCGCCCCAGCACCGGATCCCGGTAGCGGAACTCGCTGGCCAGCTCGACCTCCACCGGGATCCGGCACCAGTGCTCGACGGCGTACTTGGCCAGCAGTCCCGAGTGGTACGCCGTACCGCAGGCGACGACGAACACCTTGTTGATCTCGCGCAGGTCCTGGTCGCTCATGCGCTGCTCGTCGAGCACGACACCGCCGTCGGCGAAGTGCCCGCGCAGGGTGTCGGCCAGCGCCTCGGGCTGCTCCTCGATCTCCTTGAGCATGAAGTAGTCGTGACCGCCCTTCTCGGCGGCCGAGAGGTCCCAGTCGACGGTGAACGGCCTGGTCTCGACCTCGTCGCCGCCGAAGTCGGTGACCCGGTAGCCCTCGCGGGTGATGGTCACGACCTGGTCCTGCCCGAGCTCCACGGCCTCCCTGGTGTGCTCGATGAAGGCGGCCACGTCGGAAGCCAGGAAGGTCTCGCCCTCCCCCACTCCGAGCACCAGCGGCGACGAGCGGCGGGCGGCCACGATCGTGTCCGGCTCGTCGGCGTGCGTGACGACCAGCGTGAACGCGCCCTCCAGGCGGCGCACCACCGCGCGCACGCTCGCGGGCAGGTCACCGGCTGTCGAGCCGTGCTCGTAGGCGGCCGCGACGAGGTGCGCGGCGGTCTCGCTGTCGGTGTCGCTGGCCAGCTCACCACCGGCCGCCTCCAGCTCGGCGCGCAGCGCGGCGAAGTTCTCGATGATGCCGTTGTGCACCACCGCCACCCTGCCCGTGGGGTCCTGGTGGGGATGGGCGTTGCGGTCGGTCGGCGCACCGTGGGTGGCCCACCGCGTGTGTCCCATGCCCGCCGTGCCCTCGAACCGCTCCCGGCCGACCTCGGCCACCCGGTTCTCCAGGTTCGCCAGCGCACCGGCCGCGCGCTCCACCGCGAGCGAGTTCTTCCCGTCGAGCAGGGCCACGCCAGCCGAGTCGTAGCCGCGGTACTCCAGCCGCCTCAGGCCGTCGAGCACCACGTCGAGGGCCTGGCGATGTCCTACGTAACCCACAATGCCGCACACCCGTCCCACCGTAGCCAGAACCAGTGGTCTGTACCTGCGGCGGACTCGTTCGCGGTCGTGTGAAGGCCACCTGCTCGGCCGTACCAGTCGCCAGGCAAGTGGCGAAGTCGTTTTCTCCCCACCCACGCAAGCCGACCCAGCCGCGGGTCCTCTTACGTGGCAGTGACGCGGAGCGTCTCCACGAGGGGCCGGTGGCCGGGTTACGGGTGGGCCCCGGCCGAGGTTCCACCATCTGCACCGCTCTCAAGCCAACACGTCCACCCTTATCCGATACCGTGACCCACTGTGACTCCACCCACCGCTGAAGCGGCGGGTTTCCCGTGTCTGTGGCTAGGCCGCAGAACGGAGGACCAGCCCGGCCCTGAAAGCGATGTTCGCCGCGCCAACCACGTCCGCGTTCGCGGTGTATCCGCATCGTTGGCAGCCGAACTCGGCTTGGCTGACGCGGTTCCCGCCGTCCACGTGCCCACAGTCGGGGCAGGTGCGGGAGGTGTTGCGGGCGTCCACCGGGACCACGCGGCGACCAGCCTTTTCAGCTTTGTCCGCCAGGGTTCCCAGGAACTGCCCCCAACCCGCGTCGAGGATGCTCTTGTTCAACCCCGCCTTGGCTGTTGCCTGGTTCGGCAGGAATGTGCCCGGCTGGTCGGGGTCGGGTTTCGGTGCGGGCGTGCGGGTCATGCCCGCGATGTTGAGGTCTTCCACCGCGCTCGTGTCGTAGCTGCCCACCAGCGCCAGCGCGGTCTTGTGGTGGTAGTCGGCCCGTTGTCGTCGCAGCTTGGCGTGCAGCTTCGCGACCTTGCGTGCGGCGTCGCGGTGCTTTTTGGTCCGATCCCGCGCTCGTTTTCGTGTCGGGGACGTGGCCAGGTGCCGTTGCGCTTCGGCCAGCTCGTCCGCGAGCCGTCGCCCGCACCGGGGGTTCTCGACGTGTTGGCCGTCGCTGGTGGTGGCGAAGTGCACCACACCCATGTCGATCCCGGCCGTGTTGCCGGTCTCCGGCAACGGCTCTACCGGCACCTCGTCGCAGGACAGCACCACGAACCACCGGGTGCCCTCGCGCTTGACGCTGACGGTTTTCACCCGGCCCCGCACTGGGCGGTGCTGGTGCACCCGCACATGCCCCACGCCCTGCAGCCGCACACGAGTCTGCCGGTCGTCGGGGGTGGAGTCCCAGCGGCACCCGTCGCCGTCTTTGGGGAACTCCACCGTGTCGAACCGCCCCCGGCCCTTGAAACGCGGGGAGCCCGGCTTGTCGCCGACCTTGACGCGGCGGAAGAACCCGGCGAACGCCTTGGTCAACCGCCGCAACGTGGCCTGCTGCGACGAGAACGACCACCGACCCTGCCCCTCGGCGTCGGCAGTACGAATATCGCGGAGCTGGGCGGACTGGTCACCGTAGCGAACGCTGGTGGCCGACGGGTGCCGGTAGGCGTCCCGGCGTTCCTGCAACGCCGCGTTGTACAGGTGCCGGTGGTCGTCCAGCATGTCGCCCAACGCGCGGGCCTGCCGCGTCGTGGGGCGCAGCAGGAACTTGTAGGAGCGTTTCATTCGCGCTCCCCCCTGGGTGTCGATGTACCGCTGCACGGCATCCGCGCTGACCGCGCCGACCGTGACGGCGAAATACGACGACCACAGTCTCGGCATCCGCGACCGCAAGTGCGGGAACTCACCGCCCAGCACCCGCGACGTGTCCCCGTAAACTGGTTCGCCATCTACGACACCGACGACTTCGGGTCGTGCTCGACGAACAGGTGCACGTGCTCCGGCATGACTTCCAGCGCCACGATCCCCCGCCCCCGTTCGTCCGCCTCCTCGCGGATCAGTTCACCCCAGGCGGGCCGCGACTCGCCCGCCGAGCACGCGGCGGCGATACTTCGGGCACCACACCACAGGCAGCCCGAGGTCACACACCGCCCGAGAACCGGCGAACCCTCCCGGCCACAGAAACCAACAGTACACACACGCACCGCAACCAGATCGAGAGGAGGAGGCGAGGGGCCACACGGCGGGAGCTGCCAAGGCACGTCGTCTGCCATAGCGACGACCCACCCCGCAGCTCAAACAACGAATCCCCTCGCCGAAAGATGATGGCGCGTACTGCCACGAAGACGGCTAAAACCCCCAAGAAGGCCCTCGAGGAGTTCTCCCGGCGGGGACCGCACGAAGTGCTGCACGGCGACCTCGCGCTGGTCGGCCTGCCCGGCACGGTCTGCACCCCGCGCAGCGGGCGAGGGCTGCCCGCCGTGGCCTTCGGGCACGGCTGGCTGCAGCCGTCGGAGCGCTACGCCGAGCTGCTGCGCCACCTGGCGTCCTGGGGAATCGTCGTCGCCGCTCCGGACACCCACCGCGGGATGTTCGCCTCGCACCGGCTGCTGGCCTCGGACCTGCGCAGCGCGCTGGACCTCTGCGTGGGGGTGCGCCTGGGCGAGGGCGAGATCAGCGTGGATCCGAAGCACCTCGGGGTGGCCGGACACGCCATGGGCGGCGGCTGCGGCGTGCTCGCGGCGGCCGAGGACGAGCGCGTGCGCGCGGTCGCCACGCTGGCGGCGTCCGAAACCACGCCCTCGGCCATCGGCGCGGCCTCCCGCGTCTCGGTCCCGGGACTGCACATCGCGGCCCAGGAGGACCTGCTGGCGCCGCCGGTGTCCAACGCCGAACCCATCGCGCGGGCGTGGTCCGGGCCGACCCAGCTGCGCACGGCCAAGAAGGCCAGCCACCTCGCCTTCACCGAGGGGCGCCACTGGACCGAGCTGCTGCTGCACGGCAAGTCCCACTACGGCAGCCAGCGGCTGGCCCGCGCCCTGCTCACGGCGTTCTTCCTGCGCACCCTGACCGGTGACAAGCGCGGGGAGGCCCTGCTGACCGGTGACGCCTCCGGCTGCCCCATCGACACCGACCACTCCACCGGGGCGCTGGCCAAGGCCTGAACAAGGCTTACCGAAACACGCCGAGATCGGGATAAGCCACAATGCGGACGTGACCCCACCACGACAGCCTTACGGGCAACAGCCGCAGCCGCCCTGGCAACCGCAGTACGGCCACCCGCCCCAGACTCCCCAGGGACAACCACCACCCGGCTATCCTCAGCAACAGCCGCAGCCGCAGCCCCAAGGGTTCCCCGGTCAGCAGTACGGCGGCCAGCCGTACCCACAGCCGCAGCAGTACGGCTACCCGTACCAGCAGCCCGGTTATCCGGGACAACAACCACCACGAGGTGGACCACAGATCGCTCCCATCCTCGTGGGAGTCTTCGCCCTCGTCGTCGGGGTCTGGCTCGCCATAGACGCCACGGACAGCCTAATTTTCTCCCTTACCGACGACTACGAATGGCACGACTCGCCCTCGACTCTGACATTCGCACTCTGGTACACCGTTGACGCGCTGCACATAGTAAATGGAATCGCTCTGGCAGTCACAGCGATTCTTCTTTTCGCGCGAAACCGCATCGCCAAGACAACGGCGATCATCAGTGGCTCCCTACCGATCGGCATCTACATCGTTCAGGTCATCAACGACTTGCAATCTGCGTCCGGAGGGGAAACCCCAGCGAATGCCCTCTACTGGTGGCCCGGAATCGCATGGGGCTTTACTTGCCTGATCCCAATGACACTCGTTTTTATACCCCCGGTAGCTCGCACTTTACACCCGAAAAACTCTACCTCGCAACAGGGACATATGGCGCAGTCGAGCAGATAGACAAAACAGGGCGTGGGCACGTGCTCCCAGCGCCTCACGGCACACGACCATCGTAGGAATTCCATAGTGGCCATAATGCCCTCGTCATTCCAATTCTCCTCCACTGTGGCGCAGCATCGTGGCGACGGGGCCCCGGTAGTGGATCCGGAACCAGAATCCACAACCAGCGTTTGGCCAACGCCCCGCTCACGACGTTCTTCCTGCGCACCCTGTCCGGTGACAAGCGAGGGGAGGCCCTGCTGACCGGTGACGTCTCCGGCTCTGCCCCATCGACACCGACCACTCCACCAGGGCGCTGGCCAAGGCCTGAACGGGAGTCACCGGGGCGGTCCCCGCTGCCACTGCTGCTGGGGGGTACTGCTGCGGCGGGTACTCGTAACCCGGCTGGGGTTGCTGGGGCGGCTGTTGCGGCATCGGCTGCTGCATCGACTGAGGCGGTTGCTGGGGCGGATACCCCATCTGCTGCGGCACCGGCTGCCCGTACCTCATCGCCACCTGCGGCGTCTTCCGCAGCGCCCGATTCACCGGCGGCAAAAAAGCCATCACGAGTATGACCACAGGAACGACAAAAATAAATATTATCGAGCAATGCATATCCCCGGAGGGGGCAGCACTCAAAACCGGAAGAATAATAGTCAATCCAGCGAGCACAACAAGACCCCAGCGCGCGAGCGCCGATCGAAACATCACCGCTACACCGCAAACCGGCGACACAGACGCGTAGATCCACTCGTTCAATCTCCGGAGCAAGTACTCGAACTCAGCTTCCACCGCATAGTTCACAAAATCCCTAGCGAAGAAAAAGCCGGGAAGGCAAGAGCAACGCGTCCCAATGCGATGAGAAGTCCCTTGCCCTCCGATTTCCGCTGGGGGCGTTGGGTGGCCTGCTGCGAGTAACCGCCCTGGGGCGGAGCGGGGTAGCCAGGCTGGCCGACTGGGAAACCCTGGGTCACTGCGGTGCTCCTTGAATCACGAGCAATTTTACGGAAAAGCGGCGGGGTGCGGCCGAACAGCGCCGGGCCGCACCCCGCCGAGGATCACTGCAGCCAGCTCCGGGCGGACAGGTCGTCGCCATCGTCGTCCCAGTCCTGCGCCACCGCGCGGCGTCGTGGCGCCGGCTTGGGAGCAGGAGTCGGAGCAGGTTCCGGTGCCGCCGGCGCCTGCGGCTCCTCGGCTTGACGACCGAAGCGTCCGGCCTTGACCTGCCAACCCTCCGGTTTGGGATGTTCCGGCGGTTCCTGAGGCTCCAAAACCGGAGCCGCCTGCCGCGCGGCCAACATTCCCCGGCTCAGCGCTTCGACCTCAGGATCCTCCTCCTCGGCAACCTCGTCCTCGACTCCGATGCTGATCTCCTGAAGCCCCTTGTTCTCCTCGGACTCGCGAATCGCCTCGGCTCGCTGCCCGATACGCTCGACGAGCTTCTGAGCTTTCTCGGTCTGCTCCTTCGCGGACTGCTCGGCGGCCTCGCTGGTCGATGCCCAGTCCTTTTCCACTGAATCCAAGACAGCCGTGTGCTCCTGCACGAGCCCGGACATCTTCTCCCGAAACGCCAGCACGCCATCACTGTCGGCCACGACGATGACACCTCTCGCCTACGATCATCGAACTCACTGTTTCCGCTGGTCCGACTCCCCGGCATCGCCGATGACGGCCTGGAAGCGGACGTTCGAGTCCTCGATGCCGTCGTCGAAAAGATTCCCCTGGGTACGCCACGGGCTGTCGTTGGAGCGTTCCTCGTCGCCGCCCTGCTGACCACCGCCGCCCATGGCGCCCATGCCACCCATGGGCATACCTCCGCGCGCTCCGGAGGAGTTCTGATCCTGGGGGGACGAAGCATCCCCGGCACCACCCACGGAGGCCAGGCCGGTAGCACCCTGCGAGCTGCTGGACCTGGCTTCGCCGCTCATGCTGCCCAGACCCGTCGCCCCGGACTGCGCGCCCTGCTGATCTCCGCCGGGCTGCGCACCCCGCTGGTCTCCGGCGGCGGACCCCCACGGACTTCCACCACCGGAGTCGGCCGAGCTGAACAGGCTCCCCGAGGCGCTGCCGAAGGAGTTCTGCATCCCCTCACCGCCGAGTCCGCTCATCCCGCCGGCGAAACCGACCGACTGCACGGTGGTCGAGGCCGGGGTGTTCATCGGGTCGACCGGTGGTTGCCCGGAGGCACCACCACCCGCCGGAGGCGCCGAAGCGGCGGCTTCCGGCTGCGGCGTGGGCTGCTGGGGGACGGATTGTTGCGGCGTGGGCTGCTGGGGCACGGACTGTTGTGACTCGGGCGAGGGCCGGAAGCTCGCCTCGGAACCGGCCGGGGCCGATGCCGCGTCGGCCGAGGCACCGGCCGACATGGGCTGTGCAGGCTGTTCCGCGGCGGATTCCTCGTAAAACCGGTTCGAAGGTTCCTCCGCGGGGAATCCCGAGGGGCCGCGCGGAGAGTCCGCTCCGGGGCCGGGCGCGCTCGCGGGCTCGTCATCACCGAAACCGACGGTCTGGCTCATCGGGGGCTGATCGCCACCGTTGTCGATGCTGACCTCGTATCGACCCTCGGGAGTCTGCTCCACGGTGATGGTCCGGTCGCCGTCCTGAATGACGGCCGTACCGTCCTCGCCCGGCTGGACCGGGATCACGTTCTCACCCTGGCCCGGTGACTGTCCGGGAAGGGATCCCGACTGGCCTTCCGCACCCGCCTGGCCCGGCATGGTCTGGCCTCCGCCACCGACGCCCGGCCCGGCTTGTTGTCCGGGCATTCCCGGCCCGGATTGTCCCGGCATCCCCGACGCGGACTGGCCGGGAGCCTGACCGGGCATAGCCTGCGGATCGCCCCCGAGACCGCTCACTCCGGGCTGACCGGGCATGGTCCGCGGGTCGTCGGCAGGACCGCCCGCCCCCGCTCCGGGGATCTGCCCGGGAGTTCGCTGCGCACCCTCGCCCTGGCCGCCGAAAGCGATCTCGTAGGTCTTCGGTTCACCGTTCTCCCCCAGCACGGTGATCTGGGTGTGGCCCTGCTGGCCCGGCTCCTGGAGCGTGACCTTGTCCTGGCCCTCGCCGAGGGAGACCTCCTCCGCCTGCGGCCGGCTCGGGCCACCCGGTTGCGGGCCACCTGCTTGAGGTCCGCCAGGCACCTCGGGTTGGGGAACCCCGGGCGCAGGAGGTGGAGTACCTCCGCCCGACGGCATCCCCGAACCGCCAGGCATGCCACCGCCGCCGGACATACCTCCCCCACCGAAAGTTCCGCCGCCGCTGGACGGACTACTGCCGGGGGCGCTACCTGTCGGGCTGTTTCCGGACGGCTGCTGCTGTCCCCCGGTTTGAGGGGGTTTCTCCTGCGGCTTGCCCTCCTTGCTCGGGCCAGGATCGGCGAACGGGTTCTCCTCCGCCTTGGCCAGCTCGTCGTTCAGCCCCTTCCATGCCTCGTCGACCTTCTTCTTCGTGTTGTCGCAGAGCTTGTCAAAGTTGACGCACTGGTCCTCGACCGTTTTCGCGAATGTCTGGCGCGTCATGTTTCGACACTCTTCGACGATTTTCTGCCTTTGACTATCAGTAAGATCGCCGCAGCTCTCTTCGATCTTCACATCCCAAATCTTGCACGCCGTGCGGAGAGTCGTGTCGTCCTGTGTGTAGTTGGCGACCTCGATGGTCGTCTCCCAGTCCTGGACGCTCTTCTTGGCGATCTGATCGCCCATCTTGTCGAGCCTGAGGACGGCCTCCGCCTTGTCTCGGCACAGTCTTGCGACTGTTCCGCAAGCCTCCTGGTTGACACTGCGCGAGTCGCTCACACGCCGGATGACCCGATCGTTGACCGTCGGCGTGAACTTGTCTCCGAAGAAGTCCTGTGATGCCTCCGAGGCGGCCCCAGTCCACCCCTCCCAGACTTTGCCCAATCTGGTGGCCATGTCCTGGTGCGCCCTGCGCAGAGCATCCTCGGCGGCCTTTAGGTCCTCCATCTGCGTGGCGAACTTATCGAAATGTGTTCCCCGCTGCTCATGATAACGATCCCTGATCTGCTGCAGCTTCGGAACTTTCGAACTGTCGTTAACATCGTTCTCGATCTTATGATACACGGGAACGAAGTTCTCGAAGAATCTCAGACCCGGTTTCCCCGCGTCGAGGATCTCATCAGAAGTCGCCGCTCCAGCGCCACCGTGGGTTCCCTCCGCAGCCGAATTCCGGCCGTCCTGCAGAACGGCGTGGCCGTCCTTGACCGCCCGGTCATGCTCGTCTTCGGCACCTGCGGCCTTATTCTTCTGACTCTTGGCCGCTTCGTACTTATCCTGGAGATTTCCGTCCAGATCAGCTCCGTTGTTGAAACCGGACCCCTGCACTCGCCAGTAGCCGTCATCGTACTTTTCGAGATAGGGTTCGACCTCGTCTCGAATACCAAAGATGGCCCACTCGTCCTCGGCGGCGTAAGCCAGCGCGAGATCGCGCTTCTGCTTGTCCGCGACATCGGGACTGTCCAGAAGCTTCTTGACTTCTTCCCATGACGGATTCTCGGCCATTGGTTACCCCCGGGACTGTGCGACGGTCTCGGACGCGCTCTGGTCGCTCCAGTCGTAGCCGGAACCGCTCTTCTCCAACTTCTCGGCGTAGCTGTCCATGGCATCGGCCATGCTGGTCACGCACCTGGAGAGCTTGTCCATACCGGCTTGGTAGCCCGAGAAGTGCTGCCCGTGCACGCGACCGAAGTCGGCCTGGCCCAATCCCAGATCGGCGATGTGCTTGCTGTGCGTGTCCCGGAGCGGGTCCGCGGCGGCTCGTACGCTGCCTGCCGCGGCGACCAGCTCACCGGTGTTGACGTCGTACCCCGACACCCGGATCCCCTCCACCCGATACTTACGACTTACGCGCAGCCCAGTCCACGCGCTCGCTTTCCGCGCTGCGACGCGTGCTGGTACCGGCTGATCTCCTGATCCTGTCAAAGATCATGAGGGAACATACCGCTTACCCCGGATCGATTGCACTTGCAAACGATTCAGCGGGGCGGATACTGCGGCGGCGGAGGAGGCTGCTGGGGATAGGCCTGCTGCTACGGATAGCCGTACCCCTGAGGCGGGCAAGGCGGGTACTGCGGAGGAGCAGCGCGCCCCCTGCGCTGAGACAGCACGACCGCAAGGGCGACGCCGCCACCGATCAGCAGGACCAAGGAAGGTACGAGAAAGGCTTCCACATCGGCAGCCTAGCCCGAGACGAGCCAGACGACGCCGATGGCACCGAGGATCATCACGGCCAGCGGCAGGAACAGAACGTAAAGCAGGTTCGAGAAGAAGTCACGCATGATGAGACCCGTTTGATCGCTCAGGGTGCGGTACGTCGGTGCCGATGGTCGACCAACCACCTACTCCCGTCGTGCGCGGCCGTGACCGCTTTGAGACCGGCGATGACGAACGTGGAGAGCACGACGAGAGCGGCGACGAGGCCGATCGCGAACAATCCCACCAACATGGCGACGACAATGGCACCCATGTGAGAAGGATCTCACAAGATGAAGATCAAAACGAGAGGTGCGTCACAGATTCACCGGATCGAGCCAACGACCTCGGCCAGTCGGTCGGCCGTGTCCTGCGCCGTCCGCGCCGTCGGAGCCTCGACCATCACCCGCACCAGTTGCTCTGTGCCCGAGGGACGCAGCAGCACACGGCCCGTGTCGCCGAGATCCTCCTCGGCCTGAGCCACGGCCGCGGTCACCGTCGGGGCCGACACGGCGACCGTCTTGTCCGCCACCCGCACGTTGACCAACACCTGCGGCAGCCGGGTCATCGTCTTACCCAGCGTGTGTAGCGCCTCACCCGTTCCGGCCATCCGCCCCATCAGCCGCAGCGCCGTGAGCAGACCGTCACCGGTGGTCGCGTAGCCGGGCAGCACGAGGTGCCCGGACTGCTCGCCACCGAGGGCGAACCCGCCCGTGCGCAGCTCCTCCAGCACGTAGCGGTCGCCGACGGCCGTGGTACGCAGCTTGATGCCGTGGTCCCGCATCGCCAGGTGCAGACCGAGATTGCTCATGACCGTGGCCACCAAGGTGTCCTCGGCGAGCTCCCCCGACTCCTTCAGCGCGACCGCGAGCAGCGCCATGATCTGGTCGCCGTCCACGAGCACACCGGAGGAGTCCACGGCCAGGCAGCGGTCCGCGTCACCGTCGTGGGCGATACCGAGATCCGCGCCGTGAGCGACCACGGCTTCCTGCAGCCCCTCCGGGTGCGTCGACCCCACGGCCTCGTTGATGTTGAGCCCGTCGGGCTCGGCGTTGAGCGCGATCACCTCGGCCCCGGCCCTGCGGTAGGCCGCGGGAGCGGCGAAGGCGGCGGCGCCGTTGGCGCAGTCCACGACCACGCGCAGCCCGTCCAGCGGTTGCGGCGTGGCCACCAGCAGGTGATCGACGTAGCGCTGCACGGCGTCGTCCAGATCACGCACGCGCCCGACACCGGCGCCCGTGGGGCGGTCGCCGTGCTCGTCCAGCCGCTCGGCGATCTCGTCCTCGACCGCGTCCGGCAGCTTGTGCCCTCCGGCCGCGAACAGCTTGATCCCGTTGTCGGGCATCGGATTGTGCGAGGCGGAGATCATCACCCCGAGATCGGCGCCCATCTCGGCCACCAGGTGCGCCACGGCCGGTGTCGGCAGCACACCGACGCGGATCACGTCGGCGCCCGCCGAGGTCAGGCCTGCCGTGACGGCGGCCTGCAGCATCTCGCCGCTGGCGCGCGGATCACGGCCGACCAGGGCGACCCTGCGCCGCGAATCGTCTTGATCGTAGAGCACTCTGGCCGTCGCCGACGAAACGGACAGGGCCAGTTCGGGGGTCAGATCGGCGTTGGCCAGACCTCGAACCCCGTCGGTGCCGAACAACCGGGACATGCGCGTCCTCCAAGGAATCAGCGGCGCGTGACCACGCGCGGACGGCAGGGCAAACAACTGCGGGAGCAGCCCCGTCCCGTGGACGGAGGACTGCTCCCGCAGGTTGCCTGAGAAGTCGCGTCAGCGCTTGCTGTACTGCGGCGACTTACGGGCCTTCTTGAGGCCGTACTTCTTACGTTCCTTGGCGCGGGAATCCCGAGTGAGCATCCCGGCCTTCTTCAGCGCCGGACGGTCGTCGGCCTCGATCTCGATGAGCGCACGCGCGATCGCCATGCGCATCGCCCCGGCCTGGCCGGACGGCCCGCCACCGCGCAGGTTGGCGTAGACGTCGTAGTTTTCCAGGCGCTCCACCAGCTCCAGCGGCTCACGCACGACCTGCTGGTGCACCTTGTTCGGCATGTAGTCGTCGATCTGCTTGCCGTTGAGGACGAAGTTGCCCTCACCGGGAACCAGACGCACGCGCACGATGGCCTTCTTGCGGCGCCCCACGGTCTGCACCGGGCGGCCTGAGGGCACCGGAGCGGGAGTGAAGTCCTGCTCGAAGTCCTGGTCCTGCTCGAAGTCCTGGCCCTGTTCGAAGCTCTCGTCGACGAAGGCCTCACCCTCGAATTCTTCGGGAGCGGGGCTCTCGGAGTCTGGAGTGCTCACGTACTGTTCCTCGGATCCCTCGGTCACTTCTTGTTCGCCTTCGTGTCGATGGCGTACGGCTGCGGGTTCTGCGCCTGGTGGGGGTGCTCCGGCCCGGAGTAGACCTTGAGCTTCTTACCCATCGCCCGGCCGAGCCTGTTCTTCGGCAGCATGCCCTTGATGCTCTTCTCGAGCAGCCGGTCGGGACGCGAGTCCAGCAGCTCACCGAAGGAGTTCTTCCGCAGACCGCCCGGGTAACCGGTGTGTCGGTAGGCGAAGGACTGATCACGCTTGTTGCCGGTGAGGGCGACCTTGTCGGCATTGACGATGACGACGAAGTCGCCGGTGTCCATGTGCGGGGCATAGGTCGGCTTGTGTTTGCCGCGCAGCAGCGTGGCGGCCTGTGTAGCCAGCCGGCCGAGCACCACGTCCTCGGCATCGATCACATGCCAGGCGTGATTCACCTCGCCGGCCTTCGGGCTGTACGTGCGCACGGGTCTACCTCGTCGTCGTTCGCGTCGGAATCTCGGTGCGGCCGTCGTATCCCGTCGCCCATCACGCCGGGGCGGATCTCCCGGATTCGCCCCAGGGGAACCGGCACGTCCTGGACGCCTTCACGGATCGTAGCCGCCTCGAAGAGGCCCTCGATCCGGCGTCACAGTCGTACACACCGCACAACTAGAGACTGAGAATACTCGGCAGCTGTTGGCCCGGTCGAAACGGGTCCCCCTCGAACGGGCAGGACCCACGGCGACCCGCGTGAAGCTCCAGCTGAAACCCCAGCAGGATTTCCAGCCAGGTACCCAACCAGATCTCCAGCCGGGTCCCCACGACCGCGCCACAGCACTTCCACCACCCTACCGCACCCCGCCGCGCACAAGACGGTGCCCCGGGATTTCCGAATCCCGGGGCACCCGTCGCCTCAGCTCGCGGTGGGCTGATCAGCCACCGAACAGGCCGGCGTTGCGCTGCTCACCCTGCTGGTAGGACTCGCGGGCCACGTTGACGGCCGCGCCCATCTTGGCGGTGATCTCCCGCATCCGCTCCGCGGACTGGTCCCACTCGTTCTGGGCCTGGTGGTAGGCCTCCTGCGCGGAACCCTCCCAGGTCGCGATCAGCGGCTTGAGCATCTGCTCCAGCTCGTCGAGCTGCCCCTGGACCTTGGTGGCCGTGCTGTTGAGGTCGTCGGCCAGCTGACCGAGCTGGTTGAAGTCGACCTTGATTTCGCCCATGGTGATTCTCCCCTCGAATTAACGGTGCTCGTCGAACAACGTGGAGCCGACTCAGCCGAGCAGTTTGCCCTCGATCTTGGACATCTCGGAGGCCTGCTCCTCGTCCTGCTGGGTGTAGGTCTTGCCCGAGGAGTCGATGTTCTGGCCGATCTCACCCAGCTTGGTGGTGATGTCGTTGGCCTCCTGCCGGAACTGCTCCATCAGCCGCGCGAAGGTCTGGCTGGCCTGACCCTTCCAGTTGGCGATCACCGGCTCGGCCTGGCTCTGCAACTGGTTGATGGACTGATCGATGCTGCTTCGAACCTCTTCGACCTGGCTCGCGGCCTTCTGCATCAGCTCCGCGTCGGTACCGAAACCGCTCATGTCGGGTGGCCCCCTTCATCGAATCGTGTTCAAGAAGATCGAACGACCTTCTGACGCAAACAGTGCCATGCCCGGTTCCCCCCTGTCCCGGTTTTGTCCCGAACCGGTTGCGGATGTAAACACCGCGAACGGAACACGCAGGTCAGGGCATGATTTGCAGGTGCGAAAACTCGGGTGCACACCGAATCGCAACAACACTCCCGAAACCCCGAGGATCGCGCAGCTCCACAGTGGACGCTGCTCAGCCGGGGCGCAGCGAACTCACCACCCGCCGACAGGCCCGACGAATCCGCTCCGCGGCGTCCGGGGTGTGGCGGCAACCGACGCTGATCCGGGCATGTTTCTCGTGCAGGACGTACCAGTCCACAGTGGCCTCGGCGAGCCGCTCGCGGTAGTGGACCACGTCCTCGCCCGCGAATCGGGTGCGCGACTCGAACCCGGAGAGCCCCTGACCCGCGGCGATCTGCTGCTCGTAGTATCGCCGCAGCTCGGAAACGGAGCGTCCGCGCTCGGCCTCGACGTCGTAATCGAGCCTGCCCTTGCGCACCGAAACGTAGGAACCGCTCGACTTCGACGGGCTCACCCGGGTCTCCCACTTCGCGGGGTCTCCCCCGCCCTGGTGCCATCCCGCCGGGTAGTCGAAGTGGTAGCCGTAGCGGGAGGTGTGCCGGGTCTCGGCCCGCGCCCGGCCACCGCCCTCGGCATTCATGATCAGCGCGATGCTCGCGCCGACCGCGAGCAGTGCCACCAGTCCGGCCACGAGAACCCAGATCCCACGACCTCGTCGCCGGGCGGGGGCCGTCACCTGCCGCGTCGGTTCGCTGCCGCCGATGACGATCGTCGACGCCCGGCTCAGCGAGTCGGTCGCGCTCGCGGAACCGTGCGGCTCCGGACGCGGAGCAGCACGGGCTGCGTTCGGGCGGGACGGCGCGGCGGGGGTGCTCCCGGTGGGTGGCAGGCCTCCGGTCCGCTCCGGATCCAGCCGCACCGCGCGGAGGGCACCGCGGGCGACCACCGTCTCCGGCTGGTCCAGCGTGGTCGGTACGACACCGGTACGTTGGTGGATCAGCCGGGAGATCATCGGGATGCGGCTCGATCCGCCCACCAGGAACACCCCGGACAACCGGTCGCGACCGACCTCGCCCTCGCGCAGCGTGGCAGGCACCAGGTCCGCGGCGGCGGACAGCCGCTCGGAGATCAGCCGCTCCAGGTCGGACCTGGTGACGTGCGCGTCGGAGAACGGCGACGGCATCGGCACGTCGGTGTAGCTGTGCCGCGAGAGCGTCTCCTTGGCTCCCTTCACGTCCTGGCGCAGTACCCGTCTGCGGCGCCGTTCGGCCATCTCGCGGCCCTCCACCAGCTGACGCCAGGACCGCTGATCGGCGGCCGGGACGAGACCGCCGACGTGGTCGAGCAGCGCCTGGTCGATGTCGGCGCCTCCGAAGTGCGGATCACCACGGGTGGCCAGCACGCGGAAGGTCCGTCCCTGCTTGCGGACCACGCTGGCGTCGACCGTGCCGCCACCGAGGTCGAGGACCGCGAGCGCGCCACCGTCCGGGAGACCGTGACCCGCCGAGTGGAACACCGCGGCTCCCACCGGCTCAGGCACCATGACCAGTTCCCTGGCCAGATTCGTCGCGGCGTGACGCAGTTCGCGCACCCGCATCGATCCCCAGTCCGCGGGGTGGGTCAGCACCAACAGGTCGACCCCGGCTCCGGCCGCGTACCTGCGGGCCTCACCGACCGCCCTGCGCAGCACCGTGCCGATCACGTCGCCGACCCGCAGCACGCTGTCTCCCAGCAGCAGTTCACCCTCGTCGATACGTCGCTTGGGGTGCGGCTCGAAACGCGCCGGGTCCACGGCGGCCTGCCGTTCGGCTTCCTGCCCGACGAACAGCGTGCCGTCGGCGGCGGCGAACACCGCGGAGGGGATCAGGGGCGAGCCGTCGATCACCACCACCTGTGGTTCGCCTCCGTCGACGGAGACCACAGTGCAGGTACTCGACGTACCGAAGTCGACCGAGACGTGCAGGGGCACAGGCCACTCCTTCGTCGCCCGTCGAGGACGGTGCCGCCCTCGACGTCGTCTTCCGTGCGCTCCCGCCCGAAATACGGCGCGAGCGTGGAAACAGTGTGCCTTCGGTCGTGCGAGAAGAGTGATCGGGGTGTCGACGATTTCGCGTGAAACCGTCGACACCCCGATCACGGGTGTTCCTCACGGGCCGACCCCGCCCCTCATTCCTGCGGGATGTAGGCGGTTTGGATGAGCTGGGGCCCACCGCGGAGGCTGCGACTGACGAGGGTGCCGCGGCCGGGGGGCAGGGGCCGGGATTTGATGTTGCCGACGAGTTGACCGTCGTCCTTGTTGGCGCTCATGGCCAGCCCCGGTGCCGAAGCCTCGCGCATCTTGCCGATGACGGGTTCGAACAGGGCGCGGCTGCCGCCGCCGGAGTTGCGGGCGGCGACGATGTGCAGACCGACGTCGCTGGCCTGGGGGATGTAGGAGGCCAACGGTTCCAGGGGGTTGTTGCCCTGGGGTGCGACGAGTTCGTAGTCGTCGACGACGACGAAGACCTCGGGGCCGGACCACCAGGTGCGGTTTTTGAGTTGTTCCTGGGTCACGTCGGGACCGGGCAGGCGCTTCTTGAGCACGTTGCCGACGTCGGCGACGTTGCTCTTGAGCTGATCGGCGCTGACGGCGTATTCCAGCAGGTGGTCGGTGTCCAGAAAGCCGATCATGGTGCGGCGGTAGTCGACCAGCAGGATCTGGGCCTCCTGCGGGGTGTAGCGGGTCATGATGCCGCGCACGATGGTGCGCAACAACGAGGTCTTGCCCGCCTCCCGCTCGGCGAAGGCGTAGAAGTGCGGCTCGTTGGCGAAGTCCAGGTACACCGGGTGCAGCCCGTCCTCGTTGATGCCGATCGGCACCAGCTTCGGCCGGGGCTGCTGCTCCGGCGTGGGCAGCTGGGCGTGCTCGAGCACGTCCGGCAACAACCGCACCTGCGGCGCCGGCGGGCCGGACCAATTCGCGCGGATCCTGTTGACCAGGTCGGCCACCCCGTCGGACAGGTCCTCGTTGTAGGCCGCCCACCCGACCCGGTCGGCCAGGTTCTCACTGTCCACCCGCGGCATCGCGGTCAGGAAGTGCAACTTCGTCGGATGCAGGCCCCGGCCGGGCCGGCCCGAGGGCACGTTGACCGCGACCTTGCGGTCGATCTCGGACTCGCTGGGATCACCCAGCCGCAACTCGAACCGCGTGCCGATCAGATCCTTCAACGCCGGTCGGATCTCGGCCCACCGGTTGGCCGAGACGAACACGTGCACCCCGAACGTCAGCCCCTGGGCGGCCAGGTCGAGCACGTCCTGCTCCAACGACTCGAACTCGTTGCGGAACGCCCCCCACCCGTCGACGACCAGGAACACGTCCCCGTACGCGTCCTCGGTGACCTCACCACGACGCTTGCGGTTGCGGAAATCGCCCATCGAATCGACGGCCAACTCCTGGAACCGCGCCTCCCGCTCGGCGATGAGGTCCTTGAGCTCGGCGACAGTGCGCCGCACCGTGTCCGGATCGCGCCTGCTGCCGAATCCACCCACGTGCGGCAGGTTCTGCAACGCCGCCATCGACCCACCACCCAGGTCCACGCAGTAGAACTGCACTTCCTGGGGCGTGTGCGTCAACGCCATCGACGTGATCATCGCGCGGAACAGGTTCGACTTGCCCGACTGCGGACCCCCGACCACGGCACCGTGCCCGTTGGCACCACCCAGATCCACCATCATCTGGTCCTGCCGCTGCTGATACGGCATGTCGATGATCCCCACCGGGACCTGCAACTTGCCCGAGCCCACATAGCCCGCCGACGAGTACCCACGATCCTCCGTGGCCTCCAACGGCGGCAACAACGTGTCCAGCGTCGGCGGCGCGTCCAACGGCGGCAACCACACCTTGTGCGCGGGTGGCCCCTGCCCCTGAACCTTGCGGATCACGAGCTGGAAGTCCGTGGGCGCCCGGACGTCCCCGTCCTCGCCCTTGGCCTCGGCGGCGGGTTCCGGTTCCGGCTCCGGGACGGGTTCGAGCTCGGGCTCCTGGGGCATCTCCACGTAGTCCGGGATGAAGAAGCGCGGGCGCTTCTCCCCGGTGACCGGCGATGCCGCCACGGTGCGACGGCGTCCGGTGCCCTGGTGCAGGTGTCCGGACACGAAGGCGGCGCGGAAGCGCTCCATGCCCTCCGGGTGCTTGATGTAACCGTGCCCACCGGTGGAGGGCAGGTCGGCCGCGTCGGGCACGCCGATGGCCGAACGCGACTCGGCGGCGTTGAAAGTCTTCAGACCGATCCGGTAGGACAGGTGCGACTCCAGACCGCGCAGCTTGCCCTCCTCCAGGCGCTGCGAGGCCAGCAGCAGGTGCACCTGCAACGAACGCCCGAGTCGACCGATCATGGTGAACAGCTCGGAGAACTCCGGCTTCGTCGTCAGCAGCTCGGAGAACTCGTCGACCACGACGAACAGGGCGGGCAGCGGATCCAGTTCGGCACCGGCCTGACGCATGTCCTCGTAGTCCCAGACGTTCTTGGCGCCCGCCTTGTTCAGCACCTCCTGGCGCCGGTTCATCTCCCCGGCCAGCGCGTCCTGCATCCGGTCGACCTGGGTCAGGTCGTCGGCGAGGTTGGTGATCGTGGCCGACACGTGCGGGGCGTTCTCGAACCCGTTGAACGTCGCACCACCCTTGAAGTCCACCAGCACGAAGTTCAGCGCCGTGGAGGAGTGCGTGGCCAGCAGGCCCAGCACGATGGTGCGCAGGAACTCCGACTTACCGGAACCGGTGGAGCCGATGCACAGCCCGTGCGGACCCATGCCTCCGGAGGCGGTCTCCTTGATGTCCAGCGAGACGGTCTCGCCGTTCTCGCCCGGCCCGATGGCCACTTTGTAGCGTTCCTCGACCGGACGCGGCCGCCACGCCTCGTTGAGGTCGAAGCTCATCGGGTCGCCGCTGAGGCCGAGCTGCTCGATGTAGTTCTGCGAGGTGGTCAACGGCTCCTGGCCGGCCGTGTCGGCCTCGACCTGCGCCGTCCCCCCGGTCCGGTAGGGCGCGAGCTGCCGGGCCAGCGCGGTGGCCTCGACCTTGGTCATCGAGTCGGGTTCACCGAACCACTCGATGCCGGAGTTGCCGCGCGCGCCGATGCGGCCCGGCTCCACGACCATGCGCATCCCGCGCTTGGTGGTGATGGCTCCCAGCGCGTCGGAGAGGTCGATCATGGTCACGCCGCCCATGCCGCCCTCGAGGATGAGCTGCTCCTCGCGGCTGATCTCGGCGTCGTCGATCACGATCACGATGTGCGGCATCCCCTCCGGGGGCGCACTGTTGCGGCTGAACCGCGGCCTGCCCTCGAACTGGTCGGCCAGCATCTCCTCGACCGCGCGCAGCGAACCGGCCATCAGGCGCTGCGAACCGATACCGTCGCTGAGCTCGGGATGCTGCGCGTGCGGCAGCCACTTGATCCACTCCCACTCCGAGCGGGTACGGCCGCCGCTGGCCACGGCGATGATGACGTCGTCGGGAGTGTGGAACGTGGCGAGCTGGGCGATGATGGCGCGCGCCAGCCCCCGGCACTCCTCCTTGTCACCCTGGAGCCCGAATCCGGCGAAGCCGCGCAGCGACGTCGCCACGGGCAGGCCGGAAACCAGCGAGTGCGCGCGCACGAAGCGACGCAGGGCCAACGTGGTGATCGGCTCCAGCTCGTCGACCGGGCCGGTCTGCGGTGGCACGAGGCGGGTTTCCAGCCGTTGGGAGCCGAGACCGACCCGCACTTGGCAGAAGTCGCTGTCGCCGGGGCGACGTTCCCACATCCGGCGGCTGGTGGTGATGGACCACAGCGTCTGCGGTTCGGGATGCATCCAGGTGCGCGCCAACCGCTGCTCGTCGGCGGCCTCCCGAGCGCGGTCGCGCATCTGGCCGAGGTAACGCAGGTAGTCCTTGCGGTCCTCGTTCATCTCGGCCTTGCTCTGGCCACCGCCCTGGCCACCGCCCGCCATCATGCCGACGGTCGAGACGAGCATCATCATCGGCATCATCATCATCATCGGGTTGCTTCTCGCCCGCTGAAGCATGAAGACCATCATGCCGAGCGAAGCGACGATCATGACTACCGGAAGGAACTTCTGGACGATATTTCCCGGCACCGCACGCGGAATCTCGGGCGGAGCCTCGAGGTGAACCTCTCCGCCCGGTGGCCGCGGAGCGGACATGCGTGGGTGTCGCTTGAACTTCAGCGTGCTCACCGGACGCAGCACCCTTCCATGTCGAGTGGCTTTCGATCGCAGGCAGCATTCTGTCCTGCCGGCGACACCGGTGACGCGGGGGTAGGGCGTTCGAGGCTTGCCGTGGCCCACCGAATATGAACTAGTAGGCACGAGTTCGACCATTCCCACCCCGGACGGAGACCGGCAGGGCCATACTAGGGGCGCCCGATCCCCGAGTGGGCCGTTTTCAACGAAAACGTTCCGTCTTGGTTGGATCGGACCGCTCACACACACGACCCAAGGCATGCACTTGCACGAGAACAAGGGAGTAGGGGGCCCAAGTGGCGACCGGGACCACGGTGTTCAGCCGCGTGACGGTGGTGGCGCCGAAGACTCGTATCGATCTGGCGCTGCCCTCCGACGTCTCGGTGGCGGACCTGCTACCGATGCTGCTGGACATGGCGCACGAGGGCAGTCCGGACGGCGGGGCACGACACGGCGGGTGGTGCCTGGCCAAGTTGGGCGACGCACCACTGGACACCAGCCAGACACTGGCCTCACTGGGCATTGTCGACGGTGACATGCTGCAACTGCGGCGCAGGTCCGACGATCCGCCGCCACCGCTCTACGACGACGTCGTCGACGCGCTGGCCGAAGCCGAACCGGGCAGTTATCGCCCGTGGACCAAGGAGACGGCCGCGCGGATCGGTCACACGGCCGGTGCGCTCGCACTGATCGCCTCCGCGGTCGCGCTGGGCATCGCCGCGGCTCCACAAGGGATCATCTACCAGATCATCGCCGCCGTCGCCGGAATGGTGGTGGCGATCTTCGCCACCGGGGTCGGTGCGATCGTGACCAGGGCCTACGGGGCCTCCACCACGGGCACGGTGATCGCCGCGGCGGGCGGACTGCCGATGGCCTTCGTCTCCGGGCTCAACATCGTGCCCGGAGACAAGCTGGAACCGGCACTACTACTGGCCAGCGCCCTGACGCTGATCTTCTCGTCGGTCTCGATCATGGTGATCGGGTCCGGCATCGTGGTCTTCATCGGCGCGGCGACCGTGTCCCTGTTCGCGACCCTGGCCTGTGTCGTCGCGACCCTGGTGGGTCCCGTCGCGACTCCGGCCGGAGTCGCCGCCGGGGCCGCCGCCGTCGGCCTCGCGGGGATCTCGATGCTGCCACGCGTGACCATCCAGCTCGCCAAACTGCCGCTGCCGCACGTGCCGGGCAGCTCCGAGGACCTCAAGGAGGAAAACGACTCCCCGGACTACCGGGAGATCGAGCGTCAGTCCGGTCTGGCCCACCAGTACATGACCGGCATGATCGTGGGCTGCGGTGTGACCGCCGCCCTGGGTTCGGTCATCGCCGCCAGCGCCCCGAACGTCTGGGGGCCGCTGCTGGCCATCGTCGTTTCCGCCGTGCTGCTGCTGCGTGGTCGCAACTACGCCAACGGCAGCCAGGCGGTCGCCCTGCTGTCCAGCGGCCTGCTCGCCGCGCTCGGGGTGACCGTGGGCCTGCTGGCCACCTCCCCGTCGCTGGTGCTGCTGGCCTGGGTGTTCTGGCCGCTGATGCTGCTCGGTGCCGCATCGCTCATGTTCGGCGTGGTCTTCCCGAACCGGAGGTTCTCACCGGTGCAGCGACGCACGGTCGACATTCTCGAAGCCGTCCTGATCGCGCTGGTGCTGCCGCTGGCGCTGGGCGTGATGGACGTCTACATGACCATCCGCGACCTCAACATCAACCTTTTCTAGAGGAAAGCGGTATGCGTTCCACCTTGCGCTCCGGCGGGCCGCGGCACGCCCTGGCCCTGGCGGCCACGGTCGGGATCGTCGCCCTGTGCGGCCCCGTGCCCCAGGCCGCCGCGGCTCCCGCCGAGAACCCTGACCTCAACATCACGCCACCACCGGTGGATCCGAGCAAACCGGCTCCTTCCGGTGAGCTCGCCGTTCGTCCCGAGTACGAGAAGCAACACGCCTGCATGGCCGGCAGCAAGGGCACGCCGACCATCGAGGAAGTGCCGTGGAGCCAGCGGGTCCTCGGTTTCGAACGCGCCCACGCCAACGGGATCACGGGCGAGAACCAGACGGTCGCGGTCATCGACACCGGGGTGAACCAGCACCCACGCCTGGACCAGCTCACCCCCGGCGGCAGCAGCGTGTCGGGTGGGGCTCTCAAGGACTGCGACGGGCACGGCACGATCGTGGCCGGGATCATCGCGGCCTCTTCGACGCCGGACACCGGCTACGTCGGCATCGCGCCGGACAGCAACATCCTCTCGATTCGCCAGCAGTCCGCCGTGTACCAGAAACCGGACAGCGGTGAAACGGTCGGCAACACCCTGACGATGGCGAAGGCGATCCGGTCGGCCACCGACCAGGGCGCCAATGTGATCAACATCTCGCAGTCGTCCTGCCAGCCGATCGCCACCGCGGTGGGGCGACGAGGCAATCCACAGCTCCACGCGGCGGTCAAGTACGCCTACGAGCGGGACACCGTCGTCGTGGCGGCGGCGGGCAACACCGGGAAGAAGTGCCAGAAGAATTCGCCCGGCAACCCGAGCACGGCCGTGCTCCCCGCCTGGTTCGACAAGTACGTGCTGACCGTGGCCTCGGTGAACCAGCAGGGTGCGCCGTCGAAGTTCACCGTGCCCGGTCCGTGGGTGGACGTGGCAGCACCGGGCGAGGACCTCGTCGCCATCGATCCCGGTGTGGACGGCGACGGACTCGTCAACCGCGTGAGCCCGGACCCGAACGGCCAGCCGCAGCCCGTCCAGGGCACCAGCTTCGCCGCGCCCTACGTCTCGGGGCTGGCCGCACTGATCCAGGAGAAGTTCCGGGAACAGGGCGATCCGCTGACCGCCGGAGAGGTCATCACCCGGATCGAGCAGACGGCCATGAACCCCGGTGCGGGCAACGACATCATCGGGCACGGCATGATCGATCCGATGGCCGCGCTCAACGACGTGATCCCCGCCGAGCACAACGCGGCGGCAGGTCCCGCCGAGCAACGGCAGCTCGAAGCCGCCGTGTTCCCCGACAGGAACTGGGCCGCGGTCGCGGTCGCCTTCGGCGGAACCGTCGGCGGTCTGGCCACAGTGGTCTTCACGGCGTTCCTCGTCAACGCCGTGCGCAAGGTCCGCGCCCGCCAGGAAGGTGAGACCCAGTCCAAGCTGCGGCTGTAGCGACCTTCCGGAACCCACGCGCCGAAACGACGATCCGCCCGCACTCTCCTCGGAGGGTGCGGGCGGATCGTCTCGGACGCGACGAGCGGGCGCCTGCGACTCAGCTACCGGCGGACGCCGCTCCCGCGGCCTGCGCGTTCTCCTTCTTCGGCGGGCGGTTCACCCCGGAACCCTTTTCCACGGGAACGCTGTCATAGACGCGGCTGGCCCGGCTCGGATCCAGCATCGCCCCAGCGGGAAGCGCCGTCAGGACAGCGGGCGGAGCCATCTTGATGTCGCCGGAACCGTTGATCACGCCGAGGCCCTTGGCCGTGGCCACGTCCTTGACGGGGTACACGACACCGCGGTCGGAGACCAGTGAGATCGTGCCGCTGTCACCGCCGTTCGCGGTCGTCGTGCTGTGCACCACCGCGGCCTTGCCCGGAGGCATGTAGAAGAAGTCCACCCTCGGACCGGAGTCGTCGAACTGCGCCAGCTTGACCGGGGAGTGATCCGTCGGGGAACCGTCGTTCAGCGTCACCGTGATCCGCCGCTTATCCTCCTCGGCACTCCAGCTCAGGCACGACGTGCTCGACTCCTGGAACGACACCGGCTGCGGCACCGCCAGCGGGAAGTGCCCCACGTTCAACCCCTCGGCGGCGCTCACGTCGGGAACGTCGGTGAGCCTGCCGGTCGCGTTCGGGATTTCCTTGCTGGTGTTCCTGGCGGCGTGCAGGACCGCGGCCGCACCGCGCGAGATCCGCTGCTTGCCCCCGTTCGCCAGCACGAAGTACTCGTCGTCGGAACCTGGAACGGTCCGGCGGACCACGTTACCGAGCTGGTAGTCGCCCGAGTTCATGTAGTCGGCCGTTCCGGTCGGCAATGTCGGAACGTCCAACGGGGCCACGCTGGGAATCGCGTTGAGCATGTTCGTACTGATCGTACGAGGAATCGCGCTCTTCAGACCGTACATCTCCATCACGGCCTCTTCGCTCTCGCGCACACGCGCCTTCACCGTGCGCGTACCCGGACGATTCTCCATCTGCACCCGATAGACCAGGTACTTGTTCTCACTGCTCTGGTCCTGCACGTAGAGACCCTGCTTCGGCCCGAGTTCGGGACCGGGCTTGCTCGACCCGCCGAGGACCGTGGTCGTCACCTCGGTCGATGACTGGGCCTGCGCGTCGTTGAGCCGGGTGTTGACGTCACCGACGTCGCAGATCGCCCACTTCGAAGCGATGGTCTTGTCCGCGCTGGGCAGGAATCCCGGAGCGTTCGGCATCCCCGTCATCGGTCCACGGGGGACCTGGGCCAACGCCGACTGCTGCACCGTCGTGGTCTTGATCCGTTGACCCCGGTAGTCGCCGCTCTTGGCCATGACCAGCAGTTTCGCCGACGCCATGTTCAGCATCGGAATCAACCGCTTCTTCGCCCTGTCGTCCTTGGTCACGACGTAGACACTGCCGCTCTCCTTGGCTATGACGACGGAGCCCGGCTTGGGAACAGAGCCCTGACCGCCGAAAAGGCCCCAGACCAGGAAACCGATCATGCCTACGCAGGCGATGATGGCTCCCGCGATGGTCGCGCGCTTGTGCGATCCCAGCGGATCGTGCAGCATCACGGCGTCCTTGCGGGCCAGTGCCGACTCCATGCGTCGGATGACGAACTTGTACGCCTGGACTTGTGACTTCGTTGTGGGTGTTGATGCCATTCTTCGCCTACAGCTCTCCCGTCCGAGGTACCGTTCAGCAGGGTAGCCGGAGAAGGGCACCGCGTGGGTACGGTTCGACCGACTCAGTTGCGCATTCTCTTCGATCGGTTGCCGCGAACGACACTCGCCTGCACCCACGAGCGGGTGCGCCGCACCTACCTGCGAGGGGGAGAGACCGAACGGATGTCCGTGACCACGCAACATCCGGCCCAGCCCAAAAACTCCGGGGCCGCCGGCACCGAATCCGCCACTCCACGGAAGCGGATCCACGCGCGACGACGCACGATCGGCGCGAGCCTCGGGGCGTTCCCCGTGGCCAACCTCGTCGTCATCGAGATCGGCCTCGCCGCCGGGCTGATCCTCGTCGCCTTCAACCAGACCTGGTGGCCGGTGTCCGCGGGCATCGCCGGTCTCGCGCTCATCATCGCGCTGCTGCGACGCCGCGGACGCTGGCTCACCCAGTGGTTCGGGCTGGTGCTGGAGTACCAGAGCCGCAACCACACGCGCGTGGCCGATCCCGTCACCCCCGGCAGCACCGACGGCGGTGACCAGAACGGCGACGGCGTCATCGGGCCGGACGAGAACCACCGGGTCTCCCTGCTGCGACTGGCCGTGCCGGACCTGGTGGTCGCGCACGGTCAGGACCACGACCGCAACCCCGTCGGAATGGCCTTCAACGAGGGCACGTGGACGGCGGTACTCATGGTCGAACCCACGCCGTCGTTGCTCAACGAGATCGGCAGCGCACCCAATCTTCCCCTCGGGGCGCTCACACCGTGTCTGGAGGACCGCGGCGTGGTGCTGGACACCATCCAGGTGATCTGGCACTGCTACCCCGGCAGTGCGGCGCTGCCGTCCGACTCGCCCGCGCTGAACTCCTACATGGAGGTCCTGGGGCCGCTTCCCGCTGCTGCCCGCCGAACCACCTGGGTCGCCGTGCGGCTCGACCCGCAACACTCCGCGAAGGCCGTCGGCGAGCGCGGTGGCGGTGTCGTCGGCGCGCACCGCGCGCTGATCGGCGCGCTGTCGCGTGTGCGTAGTGCACTGGACCAGCAGGGTGTTCCGACGCGGCCGCTCGACCCGGACGAGCTCCTCCAGGCCGGGATCGCCTCGGCGGAACTTCAGTCCGTTCTGGGGTCACAGCGCCAGGTCGGGCTCAAGGAGCGCTGGGACGGTGTCACAGCGGGCGGTGTCGGCCACTCCAGTTACGCGATCACCGGCTGGCCCAACCAGATGAGCCACAGCCTCAACGCGCTGACCGGTGTCCGCGCCCTGTCCTCCACCATCGCCATGTCGATCTCTCCGGTGGGTGAGGACGGTGCTGTCGGGTTGCGCGGGCTCGTGCGCGTCAGCGCCAGGACTCCCGGTGAACTCGAAGCCGCCGACGAGCGACTGCAAACCATCAGCAACCGCCTCGGACTGACTCTGACCCCGCTACGCGGCCTGCAACTGGCAGGGTTCACCGCGACGCTGCCGCTGGGAGGTGCGGCATGAG
Source organism: Halosaccharopolyspora lacisalsi (assembly GCF_014137975.1). GTDB lineage: Bacteria > Actinomycetota > Actinomycetes > Mycobacteriales > Pseudonocardiaceae > Halosaccharopolyspora > Halosaccharopolyspora lacisalsi. The sequence goes on from NZ_JACGWZ010000007.1 coordinate 48,104, forward strand.
CCGAACCAGGACACTGGACACACCGGGCAGCACCCGGGGAGCGGCTCCGGAGTTCCTCGTCTCGCCCGAAACCCTCGACGCGGTCAGTCCGTCCGGGGACCGCGGTGGCATGATCATCGGGTCCGGGCCGAAGGGTGAACCGCTCGGCACGTCGATCCTGCGGCCACAACCGACCCGGATGGCCACGGTCGGCGGGCTCTACCTCGCCCGGCAGATCGCGCTGCGCGCGATGGCCACCGGTGCGTGGGTGATCGTGGCGACCGGACGGCCGGCGGCGTGGAAGGTGCTGGAGCAGGCCGCGGGGCAGACCCCGGACGGGAATCAGGTGCCGCTGGCCCAGATTCGGCGCCTCACCCCGTTCGACCTTCCTCGGTCCACCGAGGACGCACCACTGCTGGTCATCCACGACGGCGGCGCCGTGCCTCAGGAGCTCTTCCCGCCGCGCTCACCGTGGCAGACCACGATGTACATCCTTCCCTACCTGCACCCCCAGGCGGGCAACGGTACGGCCGTCAACACCGCGGACCTGGTGCTGTTGCAGCGGCTACCGCTGAACCAGGCGCAGCTCGCAGGGCGTATCTGGTACCTGCAACCGCCCCAGGTACAGCAACTCACCACGTTGCAGGACGATGCCGTGATCGCGTTGGGCAACATGGTCTGGACACCGATCCAACTCGTCACCAAGCAGCGCGAGCAGGAGATCCTCGGTCCCGTCCGCCGCGGCGACTGACCGCTCGGGTTTCACGATTTTCCCTAAAGTTGTGGCACAACTTTAGGGAAAATCGTGCGCCCGACGCGTGACCGCCGCACGAACCTCGTCCACGACCCCGGCCAAGTCCCCGTACAACCGCTCGCTCGTCACCACGATGACGTGCCATCCGTGAGCACGCAGCCACGCCAGCCGATGCTGGTCCCGCCGAAAGCGCTCCGGATCACCGTGCCATGCACCGTCGTACTCGACGACGACCTTCTCCCGTTCGAAGCCCAGATCCGCGCGGAGCGGGGCACCGAACTCTCCCGGAATCTCCAACTGGGGCCGCGGTCTCAACCCCGCCAGCACCAGTGCCACCCGGAGAACGGACTCCGGTACCGACTCCGCACGTTCGTCGAGCAGTTCCGCCCCTTGTCGAGCACGCACGATGCCGTGATCGTGCCGCCCTTGCAGGAACGCTCTGATGTCCTCCGGTGACAGCAGGCCAGCGTGCAGAAGTGCGTCACAGTACGCCACACCTTGATACAAGCCGTTCCGTGCGAGCAGATCGAGAGCGGTTCGCTCGAGCGTGGCCAGCCGGATCCGTGACCAAAGAAGCGACTCCGACGGAGAGTTCCGGACATCCCAGCTGCGGACGCCGTGGACGCGCTTACAACCGCCAACGATCACTTCCACGGGATCGAAGGGACGAGCGAGCGCGACTCCGTACAGCGTCGCCGCCGACCGTCCCGTGATGACGGCGTACTCCGGCAGTCTCAGCGCAGCTGCCGAGCAGCGCCGCACATGCGTCGACGGCTTCTCGGCGAGCGAGTAGACCCCCTGGATAACTCGCCGATACTCGGGGCTCTTCAGATCGTTGTCGTCCAATCCCGCCGACAGAGCTTCGGCGCGAGTGAACAGACCCGCGCTGTCGTTGGGCGTGATCCGCGCAAGTGGCATGGCCCCAGTCTTGCGATCCTGGTTCCGTCACCGCGAGAACGATTTCACGTCCTGTGGATGACTCGGGCTCCTATGGATGAATTACGCGTCGGGGTTTCACGATTTTCCCTAAAGTTGTGGCACAACTTTAGGGAAAATCGGCTCACCCCAGCGAACGGCGGGCTCGGGCCTGGGTGGCGCGGGCGGCGAGATCGACGTCGCGGGGGTAGTCGATGCCGACGAGGGCAAGGCCGTGGGCGGGCGCGACGGTGCTGGTACGCACCCCTTCGCGGAGCAGGTCGGCGGGCCAGTCCGGTTCGCGGCGTCCGTCACCGACCATGAGCAGCGAGCCGACGAGGCTGCGCACCATCGAGTGGCAGAAAGCGTCGGCCTCCAACCGCGCGACGAGCAGATGCTCCTCGACGCGTTCCCACGAGAACCGCTGCAGTTCACGGATCGTCGTGGCACCCTCGCGCGGTTTGCAGAACGCGGCGAAGTCGTTGAGCCCCAGTAGTTCCCGCGCCGCCTCGTTGAGTCGGTCCACGTCCAGCGGCCGATTCCAGGGCAGCGTGTCCCGACGGCGCAACGGATCCACGCCCCACGGCGCGTCGGAAACCTGGTAGCGGTAGTACCTGCGCAATGCCGAGAACCGGGCATCGAACCCCTCCGGTGCTACGCGCGCCCCCAGCACACGCACGTCCCCCGGCAAGATCCGGTTCCAGCGGTGGCACAGCCGCTCCAGGTCCGGGATGCCGTGATCGTCGACGGGCAACCTTCCCCCCTCGCCGGGGCCGAAGGGGTCCACGTCGACGTGCACCACCTGGCGGTGAGCGTGCACCCCCGCGTCGGTGCGTCCGGCCACGACCACCGAACGCGGAGCCCGCCGCCCCGGCGGCTGCTTCCACAGCGCGTCCTCGATCAGGCCCTGGACCGTACGCAGCCCCGGCTGCTTGGCCCAGCCGGAGAAATCGGTGCCGTCGTAGCGGACATCCAGGCGCAACCGAACGAACCCGCCCTCCCCGGAGGAAGCGACGGGTTCGTCGGTACTGCTGCTGTCGGCAGGAGTCAGGACTGGTCCTTGTTCTCGTCCTCGGACTCCGAGCCGACCTCGGGAGTGGTCGGTGCGGCTTCACCGGCGGCCGTTTCGTCGGACACCGACTCGTCACCGACACTGCCCGCGGTCGACTGCTGCGCGGACTCGTCCTTGGCGAACTTGGTTCCGCGAGCGGCCTCCGCCTCGGCGGTGGCGGTCTTCTCGTTCACGAGCTCGATCACGGCCATCTGGGCGTTGTCGCCCTTGCGCGGCATGGTCTTGACGACGCGCGTGTAGCCACCGTTGCGGTCGGCGAAGAACGGGCCGATCTCGGCGAAGAGCTTGTGCACGACATCCTTGTCACGGACGGTCTTCATGACCTCCCGCCGGTTGTGCAGGTCGCCCTTCTTGCTCTTGGTGATCAGGCGCTCGGCGAGCGGCCGCAGCCGTTTCGCCTTCGCCTCGGTGGTCGTGATCCGCCCGTGCTCGAACAGCGATGTGGCCAGGTTGGCCAGCATCAGCCGCTCGTGGGACGGCGACCCGCCGAGGCGCGCTCCCTTGGTCGGGGTGGGCATCGGATTGCTCCTCTCAAGGCGCGGAGCGTCGAAAACCTCCGCGCACCACAGCTACAGCTGCTCTGTCTCCGCGTAGTCCTGACCGTCGTCGTAGCCGTTGTCGTAACCCGCGGTCTCGTAACCCGCGGTCTCGTAGCCACCGGAGTAGTCGCCCAGGCCACCGACCTCGTCCTCGTCGGCGAAGTGGTCCGCCGGGTACTCGGCAGCGGCCGCGGTCGGGTCGAACCCGGGCGGGCTGTCCTTGAGCGACAGACCCAGACCGACGAGCTTCAACTTGACCTCGTCGATGGACTTCGCACCGAAGTTGCGAATGTCCAGCAGGTCGGCCTCGCTGCGCGAAACCAGCTCACCGACGGTGTGGATGCCCTCCCGCTTGAGGCAGTTGTACGAGCGCACCGTCAGGTCGAGGTCCTCGATCGGCATGGCGTAGGCCGCGATGGTGTCGGCCTCCGCCGGCGACGGACCGATCTCGATGCCCTCGGCGTCGACGTTGAGCTCGCGGGCCAACCCGAACAGCTCCACCAGGGTGCGACCTGCCGAAGCCACCGCGTCGCGGGCGGTGATCGAGGGCTTGGTCTCCACGTCCAGGATCAGCCGGTCGAAGTCCGTGCGCTGCTCGACACGGGTGGCCTCGACCTTGTAGGTCACCTTCAGCACCGGGGAGTAGATCGAGTCCACCGGGATCCGGCCGATCTCGGCGCCGGCCTGCTTGTTCTGCACCGCCGGGACGTAACCGCGACCGCGCTCGACCACGAGCTCGATCTCCAGCTTGCCCTTGCCGTTGAGGGTGGCGATGTGCAGGTCGGGGTTGTGCACGGTCACACCGGCCGGCGGAACGATGTCGGCCGCGGTGACCTCACCCGGCCCCTGCTTGCGCAGGTACATCGTGACCGGCTCGTCCTCCTCGGAGCTGACCACGAGCTCCTTGAGGTTCAGGATGACGTCGGTGACGTCCTCCTTCACGCCCGGGATCGTGGTGAACTCGTGGAGCACACCGTCGATGCGCAGGCTGGTCACGGCCGCACCCGGGATCGAGGAGAGCAGGGTACGACGCAGCGAGTTCCCGAGGGTGTACCCGAAACCCGGCTCCAGCGGTTCGATGGTGAACCGGGAACGGGTCTCCGAGACGGACTCCTCGGACAGTGAGGGTCGCTGGGAGATGAGCACTGTCGTTTCCTTTCCGCACGGCGCCCGCCATATGACGCCGAATGGATGGCGTGCCCGCGGACGATCGCGGGCGGGCCGGCGGTGCATCCGGCACCGCCGACCGAACTGCCACCGGGGACGGCCGGCAGGGCCGCCCCCGGGGAAGCGTCACTTCGAGTAGAGCTCGACGATGAGCTGCTCGGTGACCGGTGTGTCGATCTGGGCCCGCTCGGGGAGCTGGTGCACCAGCACCCTCAGCGTCGAGGGCACGACCTGCAGCCAAGCCGGTACCGGCCGCTCGCCGAGGGTCTCCTTGGCGATGATGAACGGCGTCATCTTCTGCGACTTCGGCCGCACGTCGATGATGTCGAACTTCGTCACCTGGTAGCTCGGGATGTCGACCCGGTGACCGTTGACCAGGAAGTGCCCGTGGTTGACGAGCTGACGGGCCTGCCGACGCGTGCGCGCCAGTCCCGCGCGGTACACCACGTTGTCCAACCGCGACTCCAGCAGCTGCAACAGGTTGTCACCCGTCTTGCCGGGACGCCGGTTGGCCTCCTTGTAGTAGTTCAGGAACTGGCGTTCCATGATGCCGTAGGTGAACCGAGCCTTCTGCTTCTCCTGGGTCTGCAGCAGGTACTCGGTCTCCTTGACCCGGCCGCGGCCGTGCTGGCCCGGCGGGTAGGGACGGCGCTCGAACGCCTGGTCACCGCCGATGAGATCGACCTTGAGACGGCGGGACTTGCGGGTCGCTGGACCGGTGTAACGGGCCATGTCTGCCTACTCCTTCCCCGCGTCAGACCCGGCGCCGCTTGGGCGGGCGGCAACCGTTGTGCGGCTGTGGGGTGACGTCCTGGATCGTGCCGACCTCGAGGCCGGCCGCCTGCAGCGAGCGGATCGCCGTCTCCCGACCCGAGCCCGGGCCCTTGACGAAGACGTCGACCTTCTTCATGCCGTGCTCGGCGGCGTTGCGGGCCGCGTTCTCCGCTGCCATCTGCGCGGCGAACGGGGTGGACTTGCGCGAGCCCTTGAACCCGACGTGGCCGGCGGAGGCCCAGCTGATCACCGCACCGGTGGTGTCGGTCAGCGAGACGATCGTGTTGTTGAACGTGCTCTTGATGTGGGCTTGCCCATGAGCAACGTTCTTCTTCTCCTTGCGCCGGACCTTCTTGACGGCCCCGGCGCGACTCTTCGGTGGCATGTTTGTCGTGGTCTCCTAGCGAGGCTTACTTGCGTCCGGCCTTCTTCTTGCCGGCGACCGTCTTCTTCGGCCCCTTGCGGGTGCGAGCGTTGGTCTTGGTCCGCTGACCGTTCAACGGCAGGTGACGGCGGTGACGCTGCCCCTGGTAGGACCCGATTTCGATCTTCCGGCGGATGTCGGCCTGGACCTCGCGACGGAGGTCACCCTCTACCCGGTAGTTGTTCTCGACGTGCTCACGCAGTGCGGCGAGCTGATCGTCGCCGAGATCCTTGGCGCGCGTGTCGAACGAAATGTCCGTGGCGGCCAGAATCCGCTTCGAGCTACTACGACCGATGCCGTAGACATACGTCAGCGCCACCTCCATCCGCTTGTCGCGGGGGAGGTCAACGCCAGCGAGCCTTGCCATTAGGCAGGTTCTCCTCACTCGTTGATCCAGGTCTGCTCCCTGACCGTCCCCGCAACCCACGAACCGGCCGAAGGCCGGATTTCGAGGGCGACGGAGCCCCGGCCTGGAATCCGGGGGTCAACCGGCTCGCCTCACAAGCCGGCAGGTTCCAGGGAGGTCCCTTGTCGTTGTACGTCGTCCGCGACGCCGTCCGTCAGCCCTGACGTTGCTTGTGGCGCTGGTTGGTGCAGATCACCAGTACGCGCCCGTGGCGACGGATAATCTGGCAGGTGTCGCAGATCTTTTTCACACTTGGCTGGACCTTCACGGTCGTGCTCTCCTGTTAGGACGCGTGTCCGGTCTCCCGAACACCGTGGAGGTCACTTGTAGCGGTAGACAATGCGCCCACGGGAGAGGTCGTAGGGAGACAGCTCCACGACGACCTTGTCCTCGGGCAGGATGCGGATATAGTGCTGGCGCATCTTGCCACTGATGTGAGCCAGGACCTGGTGGCCATTCTCCAACTCGACACGGAACATCGCGTTGGGGAGCGGCTCGATCACCCGACCCTCGACCTCAATGGCCCCGTCCTTCTTGCCCATGTCCTCCGCGTTTCGTGACGGTGACAGTTTGTCTGGCCGCCGACACCGAAGACCGGCGTCGAAGGCGAGCTCACTCGCGAACCGGTCCGAACACGGCTGGACAGCCGCCGACGCGATAGCCTCGGCGGCGTACCGCAAGAAACCGGTGAACCGGCACCGGAGTCCTACGGGAGTCCCGTGGGAATCCCACGGGCACGCAGGCGGTGCGGGACCGGAGTACGGACCGGCGCGACGAGTGCGCCGTTGCTCCAGTGTACGCCCGCCGGTAACCGCCTTGCACAGGCACCCTGCGACATTCGGTGCAGGCGGTGAAGCGGCCCGATGAGAGGCCTCGCACATCGCGCGGATTCGTGAATGCGGATATCTTGCCGTCAACGGCCTCGGCCTCGGCCTCGACCGACGGCCGGGCGGACCGGCGACCATCGACGAGGAGAAGCGTGAACGCCGAGCAGGACCACGCGCCGCACAGCCGAAGTAGGCCGTTCGGGGCGGGAATATTGGACGAATACCGCACTTTCCTACACACGGCGCTCCGGCACCCCACCATGGTCGGCGCGGCCACCCCCACCTCGAGCGCCGTGGCGGCCACGGTCGCGCAGGTCGTTCCGAGCATCGGGGAACCGGTCGTGGTGGAGCTCGGCCCCGGGACCGGCTCGCTCAGCGGCGCCATCAGTACACGGCTTCCCGCCGGGGCCCGTCACATCGGTGTCGAGCTCGGCGAGGAGCTCGTCGAGCACCTGCGCACCCACCAACCGGGAATGGAAATCGTACACGGTGACGCGGGGGACCTGCTCGTGTTGCTGGACAAGCTCGGGGTGCACCGGGTCGACGCGATCATCAGCAGCATCCCGTGGTCACTGCTGGTCGACGACACCCGGCTGCACATCCTGCGCCAGTGCACCGAGGTGCTCGCGCCCCACGGCGCCTTCACCGCACTGAGCTACCTGTCCGCGCGGTGTTCCGGGAGCGGCAAGCACTTCCACCAGCAGCTCGAAACGACCTTCGACGAAGTGCTCACGCACACGACCTGGCTGAACTTCCCCCCGCTCATGCACTACATCTGCCGCCGCCCGATCTAGGAGGAGATACGGATCCTGGCTCGCGTAGCGGATCGGACGGGTAACCTCGCTCCGCTTTTCACAAGTGGCGAACCCGCCCGCATCACGTAACCAACCGGCACCGGACGGGGGACTCTCAGTCATCGCCTCGCGAGAACGCCCCTCGCGGAGGCGCTGCGCGCCGCAGCGCCTCCGCGAGGGGCGGTGGCCGGGTTACGGGCGGGGCCCGCCTGAGGTTCCGCCGCCCGACCGGCTACGCGAGGTCGACCAGCGGACAGCGATCACTCTTCGGGGGCGGTGAGGACCCAGGGGCCGTCTTCCGTGATCGCCACGGTGTGCTCCCAGTGCGCCGCCCTGGTGCCGTCGGCGGTCACCACGGTCCACTCGTCGTCGAGTTCCTCGGTCTCGGTCGTGCCCAGGGTCAGCATCGGCTCCACGGCCAGGGCCATCCCGACCTTGAGCTTCGGCCCCTTGCCCGGCTTGCCGAGGTTGGGCAGGAACGGCTCCATGTGCATCCTGGTGCCGATCCCGTGCCCGCCGTACTCGGCGATGATGCCGTAGTCGACGCCGTCGGTCGTCATCGAGTCCCGCGCGGCCATTTCCACCGCGTGCGAGATGTCGGTCAGCCGATTACCGGCACGGACCTCGCCGATACCGGCCCACATGGAGTGCTTGACGGCCTCGGACAGCGCCCGGTGCCGCGGATCGGTCTCCCCCACCAGCAGGGTCACCGCCGAGTCACCGTGCCAGCCGTCGAGGATCGCCCCGCAGTCCACCGAAACCAGGTCGCCCTCGGCCAGGACCTCCCCTCGCGAGGGGATCCCGTGCACCACCTTCTCGTTGACCGAGGTGCAGATCGAGGCCGGGAACCCGTGGTAGCCCTTGAACGAGGGCGTCCCGTCCGCGTCCCGGATCACCTGATCGGCCGCCTCGTTGAGCTCGGCGGTGCTGACCCCGGGCCGCGCCAGGTCGGCGACCTCGTTCAGGGCGCGGGCGACCAGCAGTCCGGCCGCCCGCATCGCCTGGATCTCCCCGGGCGTCTTGACCTCGATGCCCTTCCCACGTCGCAGCACGGCACCCACCTCAGGCGCGGGCGCGCAGGGCTTCGAGGGTTCGCTCGGTGATCTCGGAAACGCTGCCCACCGCGTTGATCGGGATCACCTTGCCCTGGTAGTACTCCAGCAGCGGCGCGGTCTCCGAGTCGTAGACGGCCAGCCTGCGGCGGATGAGGTCCTCGGTGTCGTCCGAGCGGCCCCGCTCCAGCAGTCGGCGCACCAGCTCGTCGCGGGAGACGTCGAAGCGCAGCACGGCGGTCAGCTCCATACCGTTCTCGGCGAGGATGCCGCTGAGCACGTCGGCCTGGGGGGTGGTGCGCGGGAAACCGTCGAGCAGGAAACCCTCACGTGCGTCCGGCTCGGCCAGCCGCTGGCGCACCATCTCGTTGGTGATCTCGTCCGGGACCAGTTCCCCGGCATCCAGGTAGCTCTTGGCCTGGCGCCCCAGGGGGGTCGCGTTGTCGATGTTCGCCCGAAACAGGTCTCCGCTGGAGATGTGGGGGACCGCGAGCTGTTCGCTCAGCACGGCCGCTTGGGTGCCCTTGCCCGCACCGGGCGGGCCAACGAGAACCAATCGCACCAAGGGTCTGCCTCCGAATCATTCTGGTGGCGTGGGCCACCGTTGTCGGGCGCTTCCAGCACGCCTGCCGTCACCCACCACCACGGACGGGCGCCCGTCTCGGGGTTGCCGGCACAGTGTCGTACGGGCTGGACCGTAGCCGACCATTGCCGTATCCGACGCCCGCCGCTCCACACTGTGGGACGACCGAAGTCGTGGGCGGCACTGTCGGATGGGCGACGGACATCGTCGCCTCTGACCGCCCGAGTCTACCGGAGAAAGCCCTCGTAATTGCGCTGCGTGAGTTGACTCTCGACCTGCTTGACGGTGTCCAGCCCGACGTTGACCATGATCAGAACTGCGGTACCGCCGAACGGGAACTGCTGGCCACCCCCCTGACCACCGGTCAGTCCGAGGAAGAAGTTCGGCAGCACGGCGATGATGCCCAGGTACAACGCACCGGGCAACGTGATCCTGGAGAGCACGAAGCTGAGGTACTCGGCGGTCGGACGCCCCGGGCGGATGCCCGGGATGAACCCGCCGAACTTCTTCATCTCGTCCGCCCGCTCCTCGGGGTTGAACGTGATCGAGACGTAGAAGTAGGCGAAGAAAATGATCATCGCCATGTACAGCAGGATGTGCACCCAGCTGGACGGGGACACGATGTAGGTCTGGATGAAGCGGGCCCACCAGGTGTTCTGGTTCCCGGCCAACTGTCCCAGCAGCTGCGGCAGGTACAGCAGCGAGGAACCGAAGATCACCGGGATCACACCGGCCTGGTTGACCTTCAGCGGCAGGTAGGTCGAGGTGCCGCCGTACATGCGGCGTCCGATCATCCGCTTGGCGTACTGCACCGGAATCCGGCGCTGCGCCTGCTCGATGAACACCACGCTGGCGATGATGGCCAACCCGAACACGCACACCACGGTGAAGACCAGACCACCCTTGGTGTTCAGGATGTTACCACCCTGCGAGGGGATCCGGGCCGCGATGGAAGTGAAGATGAGCAGCGACATACCGTTGCCGATACCGCGCTCGGTGATCAGCTCGCCCATCCACATCAGCAGGCTGGCGCCCGCGGTCATCACGACGACGATCGTGACCAGATTGAGGATCGAGCTGTCCGGAATGACCTCCATGGTGCAGCCCTGGAACAGTTGCCCGCGTACGGCCAGCGCCACGATTCCGGTCGCCTGGAGCACCGCGAGCGCGATCGTCAGGTACCGGGTGTACTGGGTCAGCGTGGCTTGTCCGGACTGCCCTTCCTTCTTCAACTGCTCGAAGCGGGGAATGACCACCTGAAGCAGCTGAATGATGATGCTCGCGGTGATGTAGGGCATGATGCCCAGCGACAACACCGAAAGCTGCAGCAGTGCCCCGCCACTGAACAGGTTCAACAGCGAGAAGACGCTCTGCGAGCCGCCCTGCATCTGTTCGAAGCACTTCTGCACGTTCGGGTAGGAAACCCCCGGTGAGGGGATCGTGGCACCGAGGCGGTACAACACGACCATCCCGAGCGTGAACAGAATTTTGCGGCGCAGGTCAGGCGTCGTCAGAGCCGAGCGGAAGGCGCCGAGCACGCAGACCTCCTGTGCACATGCCGGCTCTCACCGGCCGGGTCGGTGGCCGACTCACTGAAGTCGCCCACAACATGGAATGACGCGGCAACGCCTCTCGGCACTACCACTGCCGGGAGGACTCTAACAGCCCCCACCCGCGATGGCCGCAACCTCCCTGCTAACGAGGTGACAACGAGTCACGCACCCGTTGCCACGCGCGATCACCACAAGCCCGTGACCAGGCCCCGACATGCGTCGGGGCCGGCCGACGCGAACGTCGACCGGCCCCGAGAGCCGCCGTCAGCGGGAGTGCTTGGTGGCACTCCCCCCGGCCGCTGTGATCTTCTCCTGGGCGCTGCCGGTGAACGCGTGCGCGGTCACGTCGAGCTTGACGCCCTCCAGGTCCCCGTCGCCGAGGACCTTGACCCGTTCGCCCTTCTTGACCAACCCGGACGAGATCAGCTCGTCGAGGCCGACGGTGCCGCCCTCCGGGAAGGCCTGCGCGAGCCTGCCGATGTTGATGCCTTGGTACTCGACGCGGTTGCGGTTCTTGAAACCACGCAGCTTCGGCAGCCGCATCTGCAACGGCATCTGCCCGCCCTCGAAGCGGGGCGAGACCGTCTTCCGTGCCCTGGTGCCCTTGGTGCCGCGACCGGCGGTCTTGCCCTTGGACGCCTCACCACGGCCCACGCGAACCCTGTCGCGGTTGGAGCCGGCAGCGGGTTGCAGGTCGTGAATCTTGATGACCATGCTCTACTCGACCTCCTCGACCTCGACCAGGTGGCCGACGGCGTTGACCAGGCCACGCACGGAGCGGTTGTCCTTACGGACGACCGACTGGTCGATCCTGTGCAGACCCAGAGTGCGCATGGTTTCCCGCTGGTTCGGCTTGGTGCCGGCCAGGCCGCGCGTCTGGGTGATCTTCAACTGTGCCATCTCAGACCCCCTGTTCCGCACGCTGCCGCAGCATCCGCGTCGGAGCGACGTCCTCCAGCGGCAGACCGCGGCGGGCCGCGACCTCCTCGGGACGCTGCAACTGCCTCAGCGCCGTGATCGTGGCCTGCACGATGTTCAACGAGTTGTCGCTGCCCAACGACTTCGTCAGCACATCGTGCACACCCGCGCACTCCAGCACCGCACGCACCGGACCACCGGCGATAACACCGGTACCGGCACTGGCCGGACGCAGCAGCACCACACCCGCGGCGTCCTCACCCTGAACCGGGTGCGTGATCGTGCCGGCGACGCGCGGAACGCGGAAGAAGTTCTTCTTCGCCTCCTCGACGCCCTTGGCGATCGCCGAGGGGACCTCCTTGGCCTTGCCGTAACCGACACCGACCAGGCCGTCCCCGTCACCGCAGACGACCAGCGCGGTGAAGCTGAACCGCCGGCCGCCCTTGACGACCTTGGCGACTCGGTTGATGGTCACGACACGTTCGAACTGCGGGGACTTTTCTTGGGCCGCCCCGCCACGGCCACCGTCGCGGCGATCCTTGCGGTCTTTGTTGCTACCGCTGGACTCCGAACCGCCGTCACGCCGAGTGCGTCCAGGCATCAGGCGTCCCTTCCGTTACGTGCTGTCACCAGCTGAGCGGCGACAATGTCGTTGTTGCGCACTTGTCAGAACTCCAGACCGCCCTCACGAGCGGCGTCGGCCAGTGCGGCCACCCGCCCGTGATAGGCGTTGCCGCCACGGTCGAACACGACCTTGTCGACCCCGGCGTTCGTGGCACGAGCGGCGACGAGCTCCCCGACCTTGGCGGCCTTGGCCTTCTTGTCGCCCTCGAACGTGCGGAACTCGTCCTCGTGGGAGGACCCGGCCGCCAGCGTGTGACCTGCGACGTCGTCGACAACCTGCGCGACGATGTGCCGCGAGGAGCGGAAGACGGACAACCGCGGACGTTGCGGCGTGCCGCTGATCTTCTTGCGGATCCGGGTCTGGCGGTTGGCACGGGCCTGCCGACGCACGGTCGAGATGCCCTTGCCCACTGGCTGCTTGTTGGCTGTGGTCTCGCTCATGGTCACTTACCCGTCTTCCCGACCTTGCGGCGGATGTTCTCACCCGCGTACCGCACACCCTTGCCCTTGTACGGGTCGGGGCGGCGCAGCTTGCGGATCTTGGCGGCCACCTCGCCGACCAGCTGCTTGTCGATGCCCTTGACCGACAGCTTGCCCGGCCCCTCGGTGGCGAACTCGATACCCTGCGGCGGCTCGACGACGACAGGGTGGCTGTAGCCGAGTGCGAATTCCAGAGTCGTGCCCTTGAGCTGGACCCGGTAACCCACGCCCTGGATCTCGAGGTCCCGCTGGTAGCCCTGGCTGACACCCAGCACCATGTTGTTGACCAAGCTCCGCGAGAGCCCGTGCAACGAACGGCTCCGCCGCTCGTCGTCGGGCCGGCTGACCAGAATGGCCCCGTCCGAGTCCTGCTCGACCGTGATGGGCTCGGAAATCCGCTGCTGGAGTGTGCCCTTCGGGCCCTGAACCGTGACCGCCTGGCCGTCGATGGTCACCTCGACGCCGGAGGGCACGGTGATCGGCAGCTTCCCGATGCGCGACATGCCGTTCCTCCCTTACCAAACGTAGGCGAGGACTTCCCCGCCCACGCCCTTTTTCATGGCCTGACGGTCGGTCATCAGGCCGCCCGACGTCGAAATGATGGCAATGCCCAGTCCACCGAGAACCTTCGGCAGGTTCGTGGACTTCGCGTACACCCGCAAACCGGGCTTGGACACGCGGCGCAGCCCTGCGATGCTCTTCTCACGGTTCTGGCCGTACTTGAGCTCGACGATCAGGTTCTTGCTCTTCTCGCCGTCCTCCGTGCGGGAACCGGAGACGTAGCCCTCGCGCTGCAGCATGTCCGCGATATTGGCTTTGATCTTGGAGTGCGGCATCACGATCTCGTCGTGATAAGCCCGACTCCCGTTGCGCAGACGCGTAAGCATGTCTGCGATCGGATCGGTCATCGTCATGGTGACCTTGCTAACCTTTCTCGTCCGGTTCCGATGGATCCCGACGCCCCTGGTCTGGATCCTGGCCTGGACGAAGTCGGGGTCTTCGCCTGCCGTGGGGCAGGCCGTGTTCTTCGAGCGAGCGCTGACTCCTGCGCGCGATGATCGGTAGGACCGTCGGCTGCGAACCACACCTGCGAACCCACATCCGCGAACCACACCGCCGACCCGACGAGCATACCTGTCACCAGGTACGACTCGTCGGGTCACCGCCTCACCAGGAAGACTTGTGCACGCCCGGAAGCTCGCCGGCGTGGGCCATCTCGCGGAAGCAGATCCGGCACAGCCCGAACTTGCGAAGGACCGAGCGCGGCCGACCGCACCGCTGGCAGCGGGTGTATCCCCGAACCTGGAACTTCGGCTTGCGCGCGGCCTTGTTGATCAGTGCCTTCTTGGCCATCGGCTCAGTTCTCCTTGTTTCGATCCTGCGCGACGGCCACGATCACTGCTGCTCCTTGAACGGGAAGCCCAGCTGCCGCAGCAGCACCCTGCCTTCCTCGTCGGTGGTGGCCGTAGTCACTACTGTGATGTCCATGCCCCGGGTGCGGTCGATCGCGTCCGGGTCGATCTCGTGGAACATCGTCTGTTCGTTGAGGCCGAACGTGTAGTTGCCGTGGCCGTCGAACTGCTTCGGCGACAGACCGCGGAAGTCCCGGATGCGCGGCAACGAGATCGTCACCAGCCGGTCCAGGAACTCCCACATACGCTGGCCGCGCATGGTGACGCGAGCACCGATCGGCATTCCCTCGCGCACCTTGAACTGCGCGATGGACTTACGGGCCTTGCGAACCTCGGGCTTCTGGCCCGTGATGGTCGTCAGGTCACGGATCGCGCCCTCGATGACCTTGTTGTCCCGCGCGGCCTCACCGACACCCATGTTCACCACGACCTTGACCAGGCCGGGCACCCGCATCGGGTTGGAGTAGGTGAACTCCTGCTGCAGCGCCGGAACGATCTCCTCGCGGTAACGGGTCTTGAGCCGGGGGACGATCTTCTCTGTGGTTTGTTCAGTCGTAGTCACGAGTCAGATGTCCTTACCGTTGCGCCGCGAGATACGCACCTTCTTGCCGTCCTCGTCGAAACGATAGCCGACACGGGTGGGCTTGCCGTCGGAGTCGGTGACCATCACGTTGCTGGCATGAAGGGGGGCCTCCTGAGTGACGATGCCACCAGACTGCGCACCACGTTCCCCGCGGGAGACCTTGGTGTGCTTCTTGATCTGGTTGACACCCTCGACCAGGACTCGCTCCTGCTTCGGGAAGGCCTGAATGACCTTGCCCTTGGCGCCCTTGTCCTTGCCGGAGATCACGACGACTTCGTCGCCCTTCTTGATCTTCATCACAAAACCTCCGGCGCGAGCGAGATGATCTTCATGTACTTCTTGTCCCGCAGCTCACGGCCGATGGGACCGAAGATACGAGTCCCTCGCGGGTCGCCGGTGGGCTTGATCAGCACCGCGGCATTCTCGTCGAACCGGATGTAGGAACCGTCCGGACGACGCTTCTCCTTCTTCTGGCGGACGATGACGGCCTTGACCACATCGCCTCGCTTCACACCGGCTGCCGGGATGGCTTCCTTCACGGTTGCCACCACGACATCACCGAGACCGGCGTAACGCCGACCGGACCCACCGAGGACGCGGATCGTGAGGATCTCCTTCGCCCCGGTGTTGTCGGCGACACGCAGTCGCGACTCCTGCTGGATCACTTCAACTCCTGACCCTAAGTTTCCGCGCTTTCACGCGAAGACACTCGGGCACGCCGGATTCCCGACCCGACGTGCGCGGTCATACCCGCATGGGGAGCCGCGAAGGACTCCCCACCGGTGCCTACTTGGCCTTTTCCTGAATTTCGACCAGGCGCCAGCGCTTGGTCGACGACAGCGGCCGGGTCTCCATCAGCAGCACCCGGTCGCCCTCGCCCGCACTGTTGTCCTCGTCGTGCGCCTTGACCTTGGTGGTCTGACGCATGACCTTGCCGTACAGCGCGTGCTTCTTGCGGTCCTGCAGCGAGACCACGATCGTCTTGTCCATCTTGGAGGAGACGACGTATCCCTCACGGACCTTGCGGTAGTTGCGGCCTTCTTCGGCCGCGGTGTTTTCCTCGGTCACTGCCTCGCTCATGCTGCGCCCTCCTCGGCCTCGTCGGACGACACCGTCAGGCCCAGCTCACGCTCACGCATGATGGTGTAGATCCGGGCGATGTCCCTGCGCACGACGCGCAGCCGACGATTGTTCTCCAGTTGCCCGGTGGCCATTTGGAACCGAAGGTTGAACAGTTCCTCCTTCGACTCCCTCAGCTTCAGCACGAGCTCTTCGTCGCCCAGTTCCCGAAGTTCGGTAGCGGTGACACCCGCGCTCATCAGAAGTCACCACCCTCACGGGACACGATCTTGCATTTCATCGGGAGCTTGTGGATCGCACGAGTCAACGCCTCGTGAGCGGTCTTCTCGTTCGGGAAGTTCAGCTCGAACATGACCCGACCGGGCTTGACGTTGGCGACCCAGTACTCCGGCGAACCCTTACCGGAACCCATGCGGGTTTCGGCGGGCTTCTTCGTCAACGGGCGGTCCGGGAAGATGTTGATCCAGACCTTACCGCCACGCTTGACGTGCCGCGTGATGGCGATACGAGCCGACTCGATCTGCCGGTTGGTCACGTAGGCGTGTTCCATCGCCTGGATGCCGTACTCGCCGAAGTTGATCCGGGTACCGCCCTTGGCGAAACCGCTACGCTTCGGCGCGTGGCTCTTGCGCCACCTGACCTTGCGTGGGACGAGCACGTCTCAGCCCTCCGTCTTCTCGTCGGCGTGGGGTTCGCTGACGGCCGGAGCGTTCTCGATGGCGGCATCTCCCGAGGTCTGCTCCTGCTGCGGGCTCTCGGCGGAACCGCCACCGGTGCCCGAGCCCTTGCGGCCCTTGCCGGCGGCGGCACGGCCACCCTCGGTGCCCGTGCCCGTGGTGCCCGAGGCACCCGAGCGCTTGCGGCCACCGCGCTCCGAGCGACCACCGCGCTCGTTGCGGCCACCGCCGCCACCGCCGCCTTCACCGCGCGGCGGACGAACCTCGGACTCCTGCTGCTTCTGCTTCAGGCCGCCGACCAGCTCACCCTTGTAGATCCAGACCTTCACGCCGATGCGACCGAAGGTCGTGCGGGCCTCGAAGAACCCGTAGTCCATGTCCGCACGGAGGGTGTGCAGCGGCACCTGGCCCTCGCGGTAGAACTCCGAACGCGACATCTCGGCACCGCCGAGGCGACCGCCGCACTGCACCCGGATGCCCTTGACCTGCGAGGAGCGCATGGCGGACTGAATGCCCTTGCGCATCGCACGACGGAAGGAAACCCGGTTGGACAGCTGCTCGGCGATGCCCTGGGCCACGAGCTGGGCGTCGGACTCCGAGTTTTTGACCTCGAGAATGTTGAGCTGGACCTGCTTGCCGGTCAGCTTTTCCAGCGAACCGCGCAGGCGGTCCGCCTCGGCACCACGGCGGCCGATGACGATGCCCGGCCGCGCGGTGTGAATGTCGACCCTGACCCGCTCACGAGTGCGCTCGATCTCCACCTTGGAGATACCGGCGCGCTCCATACCGCGCGAGAGCCGACGGCGGATCTTGACGTCTTCCGCGACGTACTCCGAATACTGCTTGTCGGCGTACCAGCGCGACTTCCAGTCCGTGGTGATGCCGAGTCGGAAGCCGTGCGGGTTGATTTTCTGACCCACTACCGGGCACTCCCCTTCTGGCTGCTGCTCTTGCGAGACTTGCCGGCCGCGGAGGGCTGGCGCGACTCGACCTCGACCGTGATGTGGCTGGTGCGCTTGCGAATCCGGTACGCACGGCCCTGCGCACGCGGACGGAACCGCTTCAGAGTCGGTCCCTCGTCCACGTAGGCCCGGTGCACCCACAGGGTGTCTGGGTCGAGAGAATTGTTGTTCTCCGCGTTAGCCATCGCACTGGCGAGCACCTTCGACACCGGACCGCTGGCGGTCTGCGGCGCGAAACGAAGCACGGCCAGGGCTTCACTGGCGCTGCGGCCCTTGATGAGGTCGACCACGCGACGCGCCTTCATCGGCGCCACGCGGACGTAGCGGGCCCGCGCCACTGCACGCGGCGTTTCCTCCGCGGCACTGTCGTCGGTACGGGCGGTCATCCTGCTACCCCTTTGCCCCGGATGCGGGAGTCTCCCCGCCGCACCCGGCTCGTTCCTGTCACAGACCCGCTCACCGGCGGCGCGACTTCCGGTCGTCCTTCACGTGACCCTTGAACGTACGGGTCGGCGCGAACTCGCCGAGCTTGTGCCCGACCATGTTCTCGCTGATGAACACCGGCACGTGCTTGCGCCCGTCGTGCACGGCGATCGTGTGGTTGAGCATGTCCGGGATGACCGTCGACCGGCGAGACCAAGTCTTGATCACGGTCTTCTTGCCCGAGTCGTTCAGCGCGTCCACCTTCTTGAGCAGGTGGTCGTCCACGAACGGACCCTTTTTCAGGCTGCGTGGCATGTGTCCTTACCTCCCTGCTCAGCGCTTCTTCTTGCCGGTGCGCCGGCGGCGAACGATGAGCTTGTCACTCTGCTGACGGCGACGAGAACGGCCCTCGGGCACACCCTTCGGGTTCACCGGGTGGCGGCCACCGGAAGTGCGGCCCTCACCACCACCGTGGGGGTGGTCCACCGGGTTCATGACGACACCGCGCACGGTCGGGCGCTTGCCCTTCCAGCGCATGCGGCCCGCCTTGCCCCAGTTGATGTTGGAGTGCTCGGAGTGGCCGACCTCGCCCACGGTCGCCCGGCAGCGCACATCCACGTAACGGATCTCGCTGGAGGGCATCCGCAGCTGGGCGTACGGGCCGTCCTTGGCCACCAGCTGGACCCTGGCACCGGCGGAGCGAGCGATCTTCGCACCGCCACCGGGGCGCAGCTCGATCGCGTGGATCACCGTACCGGTGGGGATGTTGCGCAGCGGCAGGTTGTTGCCCGGCTTGATGTCGGCACGGGCACCCGCCTCCACCCGGTCGCCCTGGCGAACCTTGTCCGGGGCGACGATGTAGCGCTTCTCCCCGTCCAGGTAGTGCAGCAACGCGATGCGGGCACTGCGGTTGGGGTCGTACTCGATGTGCGCGACCTTGGCCGGCACACCGTCCTTGTCGTTGCGGCGGAAGTCGATCACACGGTAAGCCCGCTTGTGACCACTGCCCTGGTGCCGCGTCGTGATCTTGCCGTGCGCGTTTCGGCCACCCTTGCCGTGCAGCGGCCGAACGAGCGACTTCTCCGGGTGATCACGCGTGATCTCGGTGAAGTCGGAGCCGCTGGAACCTCGGCGGCCCGACGTCGTCGGCTTGTGCTTGCGAATACCCATCTCTACGCAGTCCTCGTCCTAACTCGGCCCGTCTCAGGCGGCCGGCCCGCCGAAGATCTCGATCGGCTTGCTCTCCGGCGAGAGCTTGACGATCGCCCGCTTGGTGTCCTTGCGCTTGCCGTACCCGGTGCGGGACCGCTTGCGCTTACCCTCACGGTTGATCGTGTTGACGCTGGTGACCTTCACGTCGAAGATCTTCTCGACCGCGATCTTGATCTCGGTCTTGTTCGAGCCGGGACGAACCTGGAACGTGTACTGGTTCTCCGCAAGCAGCGCGTAGCTCTTCTCGGAGATCACCGGCGCGACGATGATGTCTCGCGGATCGGGGATCACTTGTGTGCCTCCTCAGCCTCACTGGAAGCGGCCACGGCCGAACCCTTCGACCTCTCGGCGACGAAGCGCTCGAAAGCCTGCTTGCTGAACACGAGGTCGTCGTTGACGAGAACGTCGTAGGTGTTCAGTTGCCCTGGTTCGATGATGTGCACGTTCGTCAGGTTGCGCAGGCTCAGCCAGGAGGACTCCTCCGCGCGGTTGAGCACCACCAGCACACGCCTCGCCTCGGTGAGAGAGCGCAACGCTGCCTTGCCCGCCTTGGTGGAGGGCTTCTCGCCGGTGACGAACTCGGTCACCACGTGGACCTGCTCGGCCCTCGCGCGGTCCGAGAGCGCACCGCGCAGCGCCGCAGCCTTCATCTTCTTGGGAGTGCGCTGCGTGTAGTCGCGCGGGCCGGGGCCGTGGACAGTGCCACCACCGACGAACTGCGGAGCACGGGTGGAACCCTGCCGCGCATTGCCGGTGCCCTTCTGCCGGTAGGGCTTCTTGCTACCGCCGGCGACGTCACCGCGGGTCTTCGTGGAGTGCGTGCCCTGACGCGCCGCCGCCAACTGAGCAGTGACGACCTGGTGCATCAGCGCGATGTTCGCCGGAGCGTCGAAAAGCTCGGCGGGTAGCTCCACCTGACCATCGGTGTTGCCGTCCGGGGTACGGACGTCGATCGTGAAGGCCATCACGCACCACCCTTCACAGCGCTCTTGACCAGCACCAGACCGCCCTTCGGGCCGGGAATGGCGCCCTTGATCACCAGCATTCCGGAGTCCTGCTCCACCTGGTGAACCTTCAGATTCTGAGTGGTGACCCGCTGCCTGCCCATGCGCCCGGCCATCTTCATACCCTTGAAGACCTTGCCCGGGTAGGCGCAGCCGCCGATGGAACCCGGCTTACGGTGCACCGCCTGTGTACCGTGGCTGCGACCCTGCCGAGCGAAACCCCAGCGCTTGATCGTGCCCGCGAAACCCTTGCCCTTGCTGGTACCGACCACGTCGACCTTCGAGCCCGACTCGAACATCTCGGCGGTGATCTCCTGGCCCAGCTCGTAGTCACCGGCGTCGCCGGTGCGCAGCTCTACGACGTGCCGACGAGGGGTGACCCCCGCCTTGGCGAAATGCCCGCTGCGCGGCTTGTTCACCTTGCGCGGGTCGATGGCGCCGTATGCCAGCTGCACGGCCGAGTAGCCGTCGTTGTCCGTGGTGCGGACCTGGGTGACCACGTTCGGCCCGGTCTGCACAACCGTCACCGGGACCACCCGGTTGTTGTTGTCGAAGACCTGGGTCATGCCGAGCTTGGTACCCAGAATCCCCTTCATCTGCCTGTCAGACATGAGTCTTGTTCTCTCCGCCGCCTGTCAAAAAACCGAACACAGCACGTCGCACGCTTACTGGATGTTCACGTCGACACTGGCCGGCAGGTCGATGCGCATGAGTGCGTCCACCGTCTTGGGCGACGGCTCGACGATGTCGATGAGTCGCTTGTGCGTGCGCATCTCGAAGTGCTCCCGCGAGTCCTTGTACTTGTGCGGGGAGCGGATAACGCAGTAGACGTTCTTCTCGGTGGGCAGCGGCACCGGCCCGACGACCGAAGCGCCGGTGCGCGTCACGGTCTCGACGATCTTGCGTGCGGACGCGTCGATCGCCTCGTGGTCGTAGGCCTTGAGCCGGATGCGGATCTTTTGTCCCGCCATAGTGGCTTGCCGTTCCTTCAGTCTCGTGCCGCTAGTACCTAGCGCGGTGCGGGTGGGTTCCTGGGATCGCTACCCGGCGATGTCCTGCACGACCACGGCCGTGACAGGCCCGAGTCCCCGGGAAAAGCAGCCCGCGGTCCGCCCCTGTTCAGGTGTTTGGGTGCCCGGTCCACGCGGTCGGGCGTGTCGCACGCTCGACGCAGACCAGTCCCACCGAACGACGCCGGCGGGATGGATCTTGCGATCCGTACACCTTGCTGTGGCACCCTGCCCGGACGGCGGGACGGAGAAGACACTACTTCCGTACCCACTCACGGGCCCGCGACAATCCGGTCCCGATCCGATCCCAGGGCGCGGGATCCCCGTGACGGGGCGCCTCGATCAATGCCGAACACTCGATGCCGAACATTTTCGAAGCGCCCCGACGAGCAACCCCAATAGGATGACACACGCCGTGTGCCAGCCCAAATCGGGGGTGGGGCCCGGTGAAGCCACCGGGCCCCACCCATCACTTGTGAATCTTGGTGACGCGGCCCGCGCCGACCGTGCGGCCGCCCTCGCGAATCGCGAAGCGCAGGCCCTCTTCCATCGCGACCGGCTGGATGAGCTGCACCGACATCTCGGTGTTGTCACCCGGCATGACCATCTCGGTGCCCTCGGGAAGGGTCACCACACCGGTCACGTCGGTCGTGCGGAAGTAGAACTGCGGCCGGTAGTTGTTGAAGAACGGCGTGTGCCGGCCACCCTCGTCCTTGGACAGGATGTAGACCTGCGCACCGAACTCGGTGTGCGGGGTGGTCGTGCCGGGCTTGACGACGACCATGCCGCGCTCGACGTCCTCGCGCTTGACACCGCGGATGAGCAGGCCGACGTTGTCACCGGCCTGACCCTGGTCGAGCAGCTTACGGAACATCTCCACGCCGGTGACCGTGGTCTTGATGGACTTGTCCTTGATGCCCACCATCTCGACCTCCTCGTTCACCTTGATGACGCCGCGCTCGACGCGACCGGTCACCACGGTGCCGCGGCCGGTGATGGAGAAGACGTCCTCCACCGGCATGAGGAAGGGCTGGTCGGTGGCGCGGACCGGGTCCGGGATGTTCTCGTCCACCGCGTTGAGCAGGTCCATGACCTTGGAGCTCCACTCCTCGTCGCCCTCCAGGGCCTTGAGAGCGGAGACCCGGATGATCGGGGCGTCGTCGCCGGGGAAGTCCTGCTCGCTGAGCAGCTCGCGGACCTCCATCTCGACGAGCTCCATGATCTCCTCGTCCTCGACCATGTCGGCCTTGTTGAGGGCGACGAGGATGTAGGGCACACCGACCTGCTTGGCCAGCAGCACGTGCTCGCGAGTCTGCGGCATCGGGCCGTCACTGGCCGCCACGACCAGGATGGCGCCGTCCATCTGGGCGGCACCGGTGATCATGTTCTTCACGTAGTCCGCGTGACCGGGAGCGTCGACGTGTGCGTAGTGCCGCGCCTCGGTCTGGTACTCGACGTGAGCGATCTGGATCGTGATGCCGCGCTGCTTCTCCTCCGGCGCCTTGTCGATGTTGTCGAAAGGCGTGTAGGGGTTCAGCTCGGGGTGCTTGTCGTGCAGCACCTTCGTGATAGCCGCTGTCAGCGTGGTCTTGCCGTGGTCAACGTGACCGATGGTCCCGATGTTGACGTGCGGCTTGTCCCTCTCGAACTTCGCCTTCGCCACTGGATTGTCCTCCTGGACTCTGTTCTTTCCGCCGTGCTATTTGCCGTGTCCCCGCGTTTGCACACGGAGAAGTCGTGCCAGGCGGAGTCCTTTTTTCGAACTACAGGGGATTACTCCCCCGTCGCCTTCGCGATAATCTCCCGGGCCACGTTCGTCGGAACCTCGCCGTAAGAGTGGAAATGCATCGAGTAGTTCGCACGCCCCTGCGTCTTGGAACGCAGGTCGCCGACGTAACCGAACATCTCCGACAGCGGAACCAGCGCCTTGACGACGCGGGAACCACTGCGCTCCTCCATGGCCTGGACATGACCACGCCGGGAGTTCATGTCGCCGATGACCTCGCCCATGTACTCCTCGGGCGTTGTCGTCTCGACCGCCATCAGCGGCTCGAGCAGCGCCGGGCTGGCCTTGGCGGCTGCTTCCTTCATCGCCTGCGAGCCCGCGACCTTGAAGGCCATCTCCGAGGAGTCCACCTCGTGATACTGGCCGTCCAACAAGGACATCTTGACACCGACCAACGGATAGCCCGCCAGGATACCGTACTGCATGGCATCCTGCGCGCCCTCGTCGACCGAAGGGATGTACTCCTTCGGAATCCGACCACCGGTGACCTGGTTGCTGAACTCGTAGTTCGCGCTCTCAGCGGTCTGCTCGATCGGGTCGAGCCTGATGATCACGCGAGCGAACTGACCGGAACCACCGGTCTGCTTCTTGTGCGTGAACTCGTGCTTCTCGACCGTCTTGCGGATGGTCTCCCGGTAGGCGACCTGAGGCTTACCGATGTTGGCCTCGACCTTGAAATCGGTCTTCATCCGGTTCACCAGGACGTCCAGGTGCAGCTCACCCATGCCCTTGATGATGGTCTGACCGGTCTCGTCGTCCTGCTTGATCTGGAAGGTCGGGTCCTCCTCGGCAAGCTTCTGGATCGAGGTCGACAGCTTGTCCTGGTCGGCCTTGGTCTTGGGCTCGATGGCCACCTCGATGACCGGCTCCGGGAAGCTCATCGACTCCAGAACAATCTGGTCGTTCACGTCGCAGAGCGTGTCGCCGGTGGTGGTGTCCTTGAGCCCCACGACCGCGTAGATGTGGCCGGCCTGGGCCTCGTCCACCGGGTTCTCCTTGTTGGAGTGCATCTGCAGCAGCTTGCTGATGCGCTCCTTGCGCTCCCGCGTGGAGTTCATGACCTGCTGGGCCTGGCTGATCTTGCCGGAGTAGACCCGGATGTAGGTCAGCTTGCCGTAGAACGGGTGGGCCTGAACCTTGGAGACCAGCGCCGAGAACGGCTCGTTGGTGCTCGCCTTGCGCTCCGCCTCGGTCTCGCCGTCGCGCAGCATCCCCTGCACCGGCGGCACGTCCAGCGGCGAGGGCAGGTACTCCACCACCGCGTCCAGCATCGGCTGGATGCCCTTGTTCTTGAAGGCCGTGCCACACAGCACCGGGAACGCCTCGCGGTCCAGCGTCAGCTTCCGGATGCCCTGCTTGATCTGCTCGGTGGTGAGCTCCTCGCCACCGAAGTAGGCCTCCATCAGCTCTTCGCTGGACTCGGCGACGGACTCGACGAGCTCCTGGCGGTAGCTGGCCGCGGTCTCGGCGAGATCGGCCGGGATGTCCTCGATCTCGTAGGTCGCGCCCTTCTTGACGTCACCGCGCCAGGTCAGAGCCTTCATCTGGACCAGGTCGACGACGCCCTCGAAGTCGGACTCGGTGCCGATCGGCAGCTGGAGAACCAGCGGCTTGGCGTTGAGCCGGTCCCGGATGGTGCCGACCGTGAAGTAGAAGTCCGCGCCCATCTTGTCCATCTTGTTGACGAAGCAGATGCGCGGGACGTCGTACTTGTCGGCCTGCCGCCAGACCTGCTCGGACTGCGGCTCGACGCCTTCCTTGCCGTCGAAGACGGCCACGGAACCGTCGAGCACGCGCAGCGAACGCTCCACCTCGACGGTGAAGTCGACGTGGCCCGGCGTGTCGATGATGTTGATCTGGTGATCGTCCCAGAAGGTCGTGGTCGCAGCCGAGGTAATGGTGATACCCCGCTTCTGCTCCTCGGCCATCCAGTCCATCGTCGACGCACCGTCGTGCGTCTCGCCGAGCTTGTAGTTGATCCCGGTGTAGTACAGGACCCGCTCGGTGGCGGTGGTCTTGCCCGCGTCGATGTGGGCCATGATGCCGATGTTGCGGACCTTGGTCAGGTCAGTCAGCACGTCACGTGCCACGAGTCTGTTCCCCGTTCCTTCAGCAGCAGCAAAGCTGTCGAATTAGGTGGGGCGAGGCGACCAGTCGTCGACCCGACCTCACCAGCGGTAGTGCGCGAAGGCCTTGTTGGACTCCGCCATCTTGTGCGTGTCTTCACGCTTCTTCACGCTCGCGCCGAGACCGTTGCTCGCGTCGAGCAACTCGTTGGTCAGGCGATCGGTCATCGTCTTCTCCCGGCGCTGCCGCGAGAACCGCACCAGCCAGCGCAGGGCCAGGGTGGTGGAACGACCCGCACGCACCTCGACCGGGACCTGGTAGGTCGCGCCACCGACGCGGCGGCTGCGCACCTCCAGCGAAGGCTTGACGTTGTCGAGAGCGCGCTTGAGCGTGACAACGGGGTCGGTGCCGGTTTTCTCCCTGCACCCCTCCAGAGCCGAGTACACGATGCGCTCGGCCAGCGAACGCTTACCGTCCACCAGCACCTTGTTCACCAGCTGGGTGACCAGCGGCGAGCTGTACACCGGATCGTTGTACACCGGCCGCTTCGGGGCGGGACCCTTACGGGGCATCAGCTCTTCTCCTTCTTCGCGCCGTACTGGCTGCGAGACTGCTTGCGGTTCTTCACGCCCTGCGTGTCGAGAGCACCGCGAATGATCTTGTAACGCACGCCGGGAAGGTCCTTCACACGGCCGCCGCGCACGAGCACGATCGAGTGCTCCTGAAGGTTGTGGCCCTCACCGGGGATGTAGGCCGTGATCTCCATGCCGCTGGTGAGCTTGACACGAGCAACCTTGCGCAGGGACGAGTTGGGCTTCTTCGGGGTGGTGGTGTACACGCGGGTGCACACACCGCGCCGCTGTGGGCTTCCCTCTAGCGCCGCGGTGGTGACCTTGGAGGCCTTGTCGTGGCGGCCCTTACGGACCAGCTGCTGGATCGTGGGCATGGACCGGCTTTCTCTTGAGCGTTCACGTATTCGTGGTACTCGGTCGAACCTGCACCCATGGGGGCGCCGTTCGTGCCTGGGCGTCGAGCACCGTGTTGGCCTGGAGCCGAGCACCTGGCGGTTCGGGTGTCGAGCACCGGGTAAGCACTGTGTACTTGAGGTTCCCCCGCGCCACCGCCACACCCCGAGGTCGGGCGTGTCGCCCACACCCCGGCGCCTAACGGCGTCCCAGCGGGAGTGAACCCCAGTGGGTTGTCGCAGAGGAGTTCCGTACCACCCGCGATCTACCGTCGCCACACAACCGCACGTTCACGGCCGCCGTGTCACGCACGGGCATACGGACCGGCCCGATGGTCGTCGGGTCCGGTCCACAAAGATACCCGCCCCGTTTCAGGAGGGTCAAAACGGGGGGTACCCGGCGCACCTGCGCATCCCGTCGCGCGGTCGTCCGGTCGGCGCCGACGGGGCGTCAGTGGGGGTTGTGGGGATCCAGAGGGGCATCAGTGCGGTTCTGCGGGCGGTTCCACGGGCCTCCGAAAAGTGACCGACGACCACTACCACGGGAAGAGTACCCGCGAGTTCGCCGGTTTGACCATGCCCGCCGAGTGCCGCGGTGACCTCGCGTCCGAGGACCGTCCGTGGGGAGCGGACCGTTCCGGCGGTGAGAATGCCAAAACGGTCCGTTCGCTCCGGTCGAGGTCACCCGTCCGGGTTACCGCCCGTCGCCCTCGGGCGGGGGCTTGGGTGGTTCGACGTCGGCACCGATGACCGGGGGCGCGGTCGGCGGCAGGTCGAGGTCCTGCCAGGCCTCGTCGGTGGGCACGAGGTACTTGGTCTCGTGCTCCTCGTCCTCGCCGCCGTCCTGCTGGCCACGTCCGGCCGCTCCGCCCATGGGGACACCGCGCGCACCGGTGGTGCTGCTGGTGCTGGTCGTGGAGGTGGTGGGCGTCGTGCCACCGGTACCGGGCGCGGCGGTGTAGGCGCGGCCTCCGCCGGGCAGGCTGCCGCGACCGGTTCCCGCGCCCGTTCCGGTGCCGGTGCCGGTGCGACCACCGAAGCCGCCGCCGCGTCCGGCACCACCACCGGAGTACGCGCCGCCACCGGCGACGCCGCCGACGAAGCCACCACCGGTACCGGGCCCGGGGCCCGTTCCCGCTCCGGGGGCCGGTGCCGGAGCGCCCGTGGCCGGGGGCGGAGCGACCCAGGAGGAGTCGCTGTCGGCGGGGCCCTCGGGCATGTCGCCGTTGTCGCCCGGTGCGCTGCCGCCTGGACCGCCACCGGCGCCGGGGCCCGTCCCGGAGCCGCCGGAACCGGAGCCGTCTCCGCCGGCCGGTGTCACCGTTCGGCCGGAGTCGTCGTCGGACGTGCGATACGTCGACGCCGAACCGTCGCCGGTGCCCGGCTGCGTCCCGGTCTCGGTGCTGACGGTGCCGACCTGGCGCACCTGGGCCTGCGAGACGTCACCGGAGAACTTCGGCACCGGCGAGAAGTGCCGAACACCGGTGGTGCGGTCGTTGCTGGCCGCGGTGTAGCCGTCGTACTGGCGGCGGGCCTCGGCGGCGACCGCGTCGTGGTTCTCCTCGTGCTGGGCGTGGACGCCCTTCTTCATCCCGTAGGAGACCGGGCTGAGGTAGTCGGCCCAGCCGATGTTCGAGGACGGCACCTCGTAGGGCTCGGGGAAGGAGTGCTTGAAGTCCGCCGAGGCCTGGGCCTGCTGCTCGACCGTCGAACCGACCTGGGAGGCCACCTCGATCGACTCCTCGGTGGCCCGCTTCAGCGGCGTGACGCTGGAGCGCATCCGCTCGCCGGCCGCGCCGTCGACGGCGACCTCGCAGTCCTTGAGCACCCGGTCCAGCTCGCCGTGGGCGTCGTCGAACTTGGCGCTGACCTTGTCGCGCCACTCACCGGCCGCCTGCGACATGCTCGACACGCCCGGACCGGACTGCCACTGCTCGTAAATCTTCTGGTGGTCGAAGTTCGCCTGCGCTCTGCTGGGCTCCTCGTCCTGCCCGAACAGCCACCCGAACATGCGTCCCCTCGCTCTCTCCTGCTCGTGGCCACCGCTCAGGCCGGTGGCAGGTTCTCCAAAACCATGCCCGCGATCCTGTCCGACATGGCGCACGGATCCGCGTACTCGGGATCGCCCCGGCCGTCACTGCCGACCGTGAACGAGACGTAAAATACGTCCGTCTTCGACGTGCCCACGAACGTGCCGCATCGGAGATCGTTCTTACCGCCATGCACCGCCGGGTAGCCCTGCACCCGATGGGTGGGCTTGCCGTCCTCGCTGTTGTTGAACGCCGCCGTCCGAATGC
The DNA here is from genome assembly GCF_014137975.1 of Halosaccharopolyspora lacisalsi. Lineage (GTDB taxonomy): Bacteria > Actinomycetota > Actinomycetes > Mycobacteriales > Pseudonocardiaceae > Halosaccharopolyspora > Halosaccharopolyspora lacisalsi. The sequence continues at coordinate 76,442 of NZ_JACGWZ010000007.1, forward strand.
CCTGTCCCTGCACCGTGTCGGGAGCCACGCTGACGGCTGCTTGCTGGTTGCGCCATAGACACCGAGGTTGCCCCCACTGCGAATCACTGTGTGGCTTGGGCTCTCCTGTGCCGATCTGTTGCGCCTGCTGGGAAGTCAGTAGTTGACACGGATCGGGAACCGCCGCCAATTTCAACGGTTTCGGGATGGAGAACGGTCCCTGAGAGGCCTCCGCCGAGGTGCTCTCCCCCGTAGTCGGCTCCGGACTCCCCGAGCCGGGACCGGCGGCACAGCCTGCCAGGCCCAGGGCCAGCGCGGCGGCGGCTACGGTTCGTGTGGTTCGTGTAGTGCTCACTGGTCAGGCCATCCGGTTCGCTTCGTCGACGCGCTGGTAGTCGGTGATGGCCTGCTCCACGGCGGCCTTGAACTCGTCCACCCAGTCGATCATGCCCTGGGCCGTGTCGAACAAGCTGTTCTCGCCGCCCGAGGCCCGCTGGGTGATGTTCCTGGTGACCTGCTTGGTCACCTCGTCCCACGCAGGCGGTGCAACGTTAGATAGGCCGTCAGAAAGCCGCTGCGCTTCCTCGTACTTCGTCCGCACTCGATCCAGACCGGCCTGGAGCTTGGGCAGCATCTCGGGCCGGACCTCGAAGCTGCTCTGGCCGTTGGCCGTGCTGGCCATGATCATGGCCGATCCCGTGGCGGGGTTGAACGGCGTCAGCACCGCCCCGGCCGCGTACATCTGCTGCGGAGTCATCGGCTGACTCATGCGTGTCCCTTCCGCCGGAACCACACCCCGGTCCGGCTCGTCGAGCTTGATCCTGGCACAGCGGTGCTCGCGCGTGGGCGGGTTCGCCCAAACCGACCGGGTCCGGTTCACACCCACCCGCCCCGACGATCGGACCGCTGCTCACGGGCGTCGGCGACCTGCTCGCGCAGCTGGTCGAGATACCGCTTGGCCGTGTTCGCCACCCGTTCCGGCTCGGCCGGACCGAGAACGGTGTTCGTGCCCTGCGGCAGTCGCGGATACATCGCGACCCGCCCGGAGGGCGCGTGGTGCATGTCGATCGCGTGCGGACCGATGTGCATCGTGCCGTCCTGCTCGCGGACGGCGACCGCGAGCTGCATGGTCGTCCGGTCGGCCATGCGGTTGAACGCCCCGATCGCCTCGGCGTCAGCGGCGGGGACGTCGCGCCTGCGCAGCTCGTAGGCCAGCCACCGGTCCTGCTCTCCCCGGTGCTGCTCGGCCTCGGCACCGGCCTCGGCCAGCGTCACCGAGGACACCGACACCGGTCCGCCCTCGGCGGGCGCCATCTCGGGCAGGCAAGCCGTCAGCGACTTCCACGCCGCGCTCGGGGCGATCTCGTCGATGAGCACGTCCTCGCGCTCCATGATCACCCGGAACGCCAGCCGGTCGTGCGAAGCGACCATGACCCGCACTTCGTCGGCGCCGGGATCACCGATCTGGAGGAAGGCGCACGACTCGCCGTGCACCAGCGTCGAGACGATCTCGTAAGCCTGGTCGGAGAGCTGACCGTCGGACTCGACCCAACCACGTCTCCGCACGGAGGCCTCCGCGTCGGCCAGCAGCGCGGCGGGATCGTCCGGTGCGGGCAGTCCGCTGTCGCGAGAGGTCAGAAACGACGGAACCCGGAACTTGCGCTGCCCCAGCGGCCCTCGGACCTTCCCCGCGTCGTGCCGCTGCTTCTCGTGGCGCACGACGGCTCCCAGCTCCCAGAAACTGCACCGTGTCCCCGGCATCATGCCCCCTCGTGATCGCTCGATCCGGTGATCACGAGGCTAACGGATCACGGGCGGCCGCGGGTGGTGTCGCCATGAAGAAGTGACGACACCACCCGCGGGGACCATCGAACGCGTCAGCGCTCGTAGCGCCCGGCGCGGACGGCGGACAGGAACGACCGCCACTGCCGCGCGTCGGCCGTGAAGTACCCGGCCGCCCGGTCCTTGGTGTCCCGCACGACCACCGCGCCCGGGGCCGTGCCGACCTCGACGCAGTTGGTCTCTTCACCGCTGTAACTGGACTTCAGCCAACCCTCGTACGTAATCACTGTCTTCCTCCATCGCCTGCGCACGCGCGGCGATGAGGTTGACCGACTCGTCTGAACTCAACGCCGCTTCCGCCAGCGTAGGCAAGGCATCGAAAAACGGTGAAGTTTCTTCAGGTTCGTCCAGGAACACGCTGGAACGGCGGTGTTCGAGATGCACGATGGCGCGTTGCCGCCGGAACTCCAGCAACACGTGGTTACCGTTCAGCCCCACGTGTGCTCCTATCGAAAGCGGCATGATCTGGAGCGTCACGTTCGAGCGCTCGGCCATCCGACTCAGGTGGCGCAGTTGCTCGACCAAGACCCTCTTGCCGCCTACCGGGCGGTACAGCGCTGACTCGTCCACGATCGCGTGATACTCAACAGGCTCGTTCCGTGTCAGCACGCTTTGACGCCCGAGGCGCAATGACACACGAGACTCCAGGTCATCGCCTTCGTGGCCGCCAACACCGATGATCGCGCGCGTGTAGTCAGCAGTCTGGAGCAGTCCTGGCATCAACGCGAGTGAAATATCAGTGATCTTCGCTGCTTTCCGCTCGAAGTCGATCAGAGCAAGCAGCTGTGAGGGCATTCCCGAGTAGCCGACCTCCCACCAGCGGGTCTTGTCGGCATCCTCAGCGAGGTCAAGCAAGCGTGCCCGTTCGTCACCGGTGATTCCCAACGTTGCGACGACAATCGCTACCTCGGTCTGGGTAGGCACCTTGTCACCCGACTCCATGCGGCCAAGTGTGGCCCGGGACCACCCGCAGCGCTTGGCCAGCTCTTCAAGACGCAGATCAACGCCCTTGCGGAGCTTACGTATCTCGGTACCCAGACCTCTGGCTCGTGCCGTGCTCATGGAGACAGCCTAAGCAACCGACTGAGATATACACATCATCCTTTCGAGTGATTGAGACTGAAGCGCCTTGTTGAGATTGTCTCAACAGATCATAGTGTCCATGAGACAAACACTCGATCAAGGAGGCCAGTCATGACCAGGATGTTTCCGCAGGTGGTGTGGTGGGTGGTGCCGGCCGGGCAGTCGTTGCGGCACGCCACGCGGCAGGAGCCGGGCGCGCAGATGGACGGTGGTCCGCTGGCGGTGCTGTGCGGGGCCGAGGCCAAGGTGCCGTTCACGACCCCGGCCGGGACGACGCCGCGCAGCGTCGGGGTCTGGCACCGCTGCCGGGACTGCGAGGCCGTCGAGCTCAGTTCCGAGCTGCGTCACCACGACTGGGACTCCTGATGCGCGCAGAGCCCCTGCGCGCCGATCCCGCTTACTACGCCATCGGACTGCGCGGCGAACCCATCCGCCACACCGTCCCCACCAACGCCCCGGTATCCACCCTCGACGGCGTCCCCGTCACCCAGGTGGCCTGCCGCCTGCTGGGCCAACTCCTCGTCGGCGACCCCGACCCGGCGATGGCGTGGTGCATCGAGTGCCACGACGTCCTCCGCCTCGGCGCCTGATGCCCCATGAACAGGGAAAACCGGTTTCGCGCGAAACCGGGCCACACGAAAGCCGCAACCCACGGCACGGAAACTCCGGTTCCCGTCTCGCCCACGAAGGACAGCCCTCATGACGCACTGGCTCGCCTCGGCCGTGGTGGCCCCCTACTACGCAGTCCTCGGCTTCCACGCCTACGGCTACGCCCCATACCCCCGACCCCGCCACGCCGAAACCGGCCCCGCCAACCGCACCGTCCGCCAACTGCTCGACAAGCTCGAGGCCGAGTCCGAGCGCCTTGATCCACCCACCGGCCGCCACGCCTGGAACGGTCCCCGCCGTCCCGCTGCCCTTCTAACGCTCGTCACAGACCCGGCCCGGCGCGGTGACCAGCCCCGACACCCGCACCGGTCCGACGCGGTGGCCGGACGCGTATCCCCCGACCCTGCACGCACGGCCACCGCACCCACCGCCCGGATCCCGACAGAACCAGGAAGCCCCAGTGCCCCAGCCAGCCGCTTACTGGGCCGCCCTCGGCCACCACAACCACGTCGTCGCCGAGGACACCCCACCCGACCGACGCGGCAAGATCGCCGCACTCTGCGGAGTCCTGTCACCGCCCGACGACATCACCGCCCCCGACGGCCGTCCCACCTGCACCTGGTGCAAGGACCAGGCCCGCAACGGCCACTACCGCATCACTTCCCGCTAAGGGTGACGTGGACCGTTCGGATTCAAGTGGCCCGGCAGCGTCTTCTTCCACTGCCCGGACACCACGAAGAAGCCCGGCAAGCACAGCAGTCAGGCCAGAACTCCGAAAAACGGTGCAATAAAACTGACGGCATCGGCAGGATTATTGCCCATGAAGAACGGGGCGACCACACCGGCCACGCTCCCGAGGACATCGAGTATCGTCACGATGATCAGAGAGTTTCGGGCGAGTCTGTAGTTCCGGTACGCCCGCCGCACGTCGATGCACTCCCCCGGCGGCAGGTGCACCGTCTCCCGTGTCACCAACTGACCCCGGGTGGTAATCGCCAGCCGCGCAAAAGCGAGTGCGCCGATTATCACGGAAATCCCCCACGAACAGGACCCCGGCGAGCATCAGCACCACTCCCGCACTGCCCCCGTCAACCAGGAACAGCACACCCCCGAGAAAGTGAAAAATTCCGAACACCACAGCCAGCAGGGAGCAAAGGACGAAAAGAGCGATATACCAGGAAATAAGATTCAGGGGCTTCCCCGGAGGCAGCGGGGAATGCCTCGTATCGGGATTTGCCCACACCCCCCGGATTACCGTACATACCGGTCTCACTTCCCCCCCTGCTCGTCACGTGATGGCCACCTTCCTGATCCGCTCCGGTGACCGTAACGATCACGTCCTGAACCGTGGGGCTATTCGAATCACCACCGAATCCCTCACCGCTCGACGAGCCGGCCTCCGGCGACGAAGACCGTGTTGCCCTCGCCCGGACCGAAGCGGTCCAGCTCGCCGTCGGTGTGGAGATCCACCAGCTGTTTCTCGTCGTAGGCCTCCATCACCGGGTGCCCCGCCGCCAGATACAGCCGGACCTCCTGCCACTCCAGGCGGGGCAATACCGGACGGAACACCAGCGGATCGCCCCGTTCGTCGCGGTCGTCGAAGACCCGCGCCATCCGCATCGCGTGCGGCTGGTCGGCGCCGTGCAGCACCGGCCGGATTCGGTGCACTCACCGTGCTGAGCGGGAGGCGCGAACCGGGACCAACGTTGGTCCGGCGCCTCGTGGTCGTCGAGCAGCACCCGCTCGATCGCCTCGACCCCGCCCCGTCCCCGAGATGCCGGGGAGAGCGAGTCCGCCGTGTCCTCGTCGGCCTCCGGCTGATCACCCAGCCAGGTCACGAGGGCGGCTCGCTCGTCCAGCTCCTCCAGCCGGCAGAGCTGACCGCCCACGCGGCACAACGTGCTCGACCAGGCATCGTTGAAAGGCGTGCCGATGCTCAAGAGAGTTCCCCCTGGGCACTGTCCCGGCGCGGGCGGTCCCACTGCACGGGGCCGACGCTGTTGATCCGGCGCGGGGCCGGTTTGGGCTGGTGGGCGTCCGGGTCGATCATCTCCGTGTCGGCCCGTGCCTGCGGTTCGGCGGCGACCGGCTCCGGCTCGGTGGGGGTGGCGTCGGCGGGCTGCTCGGGCTGCTCGGGCTCCCGACCGATCACGGGCAACTGCTTCGTCGGCGGGTCCAGCGCGTCGTCGCTCCCCGTGCTGTCGTCGCCCCCCGTGCTGTCGTCGCCCCCCGTGCTGTCGTCGCCCCCCGTGCTGTCGTCGCCCCCCGTGCTGTCGTCGCCCCCCGTGCTCAGGGCGCGGACCGGGTACCGCTCGTTCCAGTCCTCGTCGACCGGGGCATGCGCGTCCTCCTCGCTCGCCGGGAAGCCGAACTCGGCGACGTAGTCCATCGCCGCCTGCTCGACGACGTCGCGCAGCTCCAGCTCGGCCAGCCAGCCGACCGGCAGCCCGGCGATGCCGACCAGCGCACCGGTGATGTTGCCGCAGATCGCCCCGGTGGAGTCGCTGTCGCCGGAGTGGTGCACGGCGATCCGCAGCGCCAGCTCGATGTCGTCGCCCGCGGCCAACGTCGCGCACACGGCGATGGCCAGGGCCTGCTCACCGACCCAGCCACCTCCCAGTTCCGCGGCCAGCTGCTCCGGCGTGGGCATGCCCTGCTCGGCCAGCGAGACAGCGGCCTCCAACGCCCTGCTGGTCTCCTCGTGACCCTCCCAGGTCTCCAGCACCTGCAACGCCAGCCAGACGCCGTCGTCGAGTCCGCTGCCCAGCACGGCCTGTTGCACGATGACCGCGAAGGCCCCCGCCGACAGGTAACCGCTCGGGTGGCCGTGGGTCAGCGCGGCCGTCCGAGCGGCCAGTTCGAAGGCCTCGGCCGGGTCGGAGGACCACAGCGCGGCCGGAGCCGCACGCATGACACCGCCGCAGCCCTTCGAGTTGTTGACGGGTTCGGCCGGGGTGCCCTGCCGCTCTCCCCGACCGAAGTGGTCCAGCGCTCCGAGCACGGTCCTGCCCGGCGCGCGGGAGGAGAACAAGCCGGGCACGCAGACCAGCCAGCCGTCCGGCTGCGGGTAGTCGGACAGGAACGACCCCGCGGCGGCGTCCCAGGACGCACCCTGCGTGTGGAGCCAGCGCTGGTAGGCCAGCTGCAGCTCCGCGATCGGGTCCGCCCGTCCCAGCGTGCGGCGAGCGAGACTGCCGCGAACGAGTCCCTCGGCGGTGAACAACGTCAGTTGCGTCTCGTCGGTGATCGCGCCGTGCACGCCGTAGGCCTCGCCCAGTCCGCTCGGCCCGTCCGGACCGAACTTCTCACCGATCTGCTCGGCGGTGGAGAACTCCAGGTCCGCGCCGAGAGCGTCACCGAGAGCACCCCCGAGGAAGCAGCCGAGCACCCGTTCGGTCAGCGACGGCGCCACGGTGTCGACGTCCTCGACCACCGCGTGGCCCCCGCCGGAACGCTGGGACTGCGATGCCGGGGACTCCGGTTCGTCCGCGACGTGCTCCGGCTCCTCTCCTGCGGCGAGTTCCTCAGGTGCGACCGGCGAGGACGTATCCGGCTGATCACCCGGCCCGACATCCGGCCGTTCGGATCGGGTTCCCCCCTCCGACGATTCCTCGGCGTCGGAGGACTGCCCGGTCGGGACGGATTCGAAGGACTCCGGGGCGGCGGAGGGTGCGGTGTCCCCGAGGCTCGGGAACGTGACCTCGGGGCCGGCCGCGGAGGGCTCACCGGGGGGCTCCTCGGCGGGAGGGGCCTCGACCGGCGGAGCTTCGACGGGAGGAGCTGCCGGGAGAGGGCTCTCCGCGGACGGGACCGCTGGAGGTGAGCTCTCGGCCAGCGGATCCTCCGCGAAGGGGCTCTCGACGAAGAACCCCTCCGTGAAGGAACTCCGGACAGGAAACTCCTCCGTGAAGGAGCTCCGGAGGGGGAGCTCCTCGCCGGAGAAGGGCTCGGCCGACGACTCCTCCTCGAAGGAACCCTCGTCAGTAAGCTCGCCCGCGGAGAAGGGCTCGGCCGACGACTCCCCAGCGAAAGACCCCTCGGCAGCGAACTCCTCCACGGAGGAACTCTCGGCGGGGGCGTCCTCCGCGGAGGACGCCCCGACGGCGGGCAACAACTCCGTGGGCGAGAACTCGGCTTCCGGGTACGTCTCGTGAACCGCTTCCGGCACCTGCTCGGCGGTGCTCCCGGCGTCCGCCTCGACGCGTTCCGAGGCCACGGAGTACGGCGTGGGTGTCGGACCGTCGGCGGTCGTACCGAGCGGGCCGGACTGCTCCAGTTCCAACGGGCCGGACAGACTCCCCCGGGACTCGGGAACGTAGCGCTGCGCCCACTTCGGCAGCGGCGGAGGCGGCGGCGGTTCGAAGGCTTCGGTGGCGTCCGCGCACAGCGTCTCGATGATCTCCCGCGACTCCAGCTCGTCCAGCCACTGCGCGGGAATCGAGCCGGGGCCGTGAAGCACCCCCGCGATCTGCCCCGCGAGCGCGCCGGTGACCGAGCTGTCGGCGGACTGGTTGACCGCCGTCAGCACCGCGTCGGCGAAGTTGTCGGTGCAGGCCACCGAGGCCAGCGCGATCCCGAGCTCGCCGGGCTTGCCCTCGGTGTCGAACTCGGCGTCCAGCGTCGTCGGCTCCGGACGGCGTCCGCCCTGGGTGGAGAACATGGCCGCGTAGAGGGTGCGGAGAACGGAGGCGGGGAACGGCCCGTTGGAGTAGGCCCGCCCCAACCTGTTGAGGTTCGACGCCGAGACCGCGTCCCACAGCTCGCCCCCGCGCATGAGTTGGGAGAGCACGTCGGCGTGGAACCCGGCCGCACCGTGGGTGTCGCTGTCGTCGGTGAGGATGTTGGCGACGGCCGCTCCCGCGGCGTGGACGAAGTCGTAGGACTCGCTCCAGGCCATGACCGGTGCCGCCCACACCAGGGAGGACACGACCTCCGCGTTCCCGAGGGGCGCCCGGACCCGCTCCTCCGAACGCGGCGGCTGCGCCGCGAGGTCACCCAACCCCGCGAAGGCGACACCTCCCGGAGCGCGCGTGGAGAACAGCTCGCGACGGTCGAGCAGCCATCCGCAGGGTTCGGGATACGTCCCCAGGTAGGGGGCCATCGCGTACTCCCACGGCACGCCCTGGGTGTACAGCCAACGCAGGTGGTTGGCCCGCACGACCTCCGTGGGCAACCACCGGGTACCGCCGTGATCGGCTGCCCTGGCCTGGAGCAGCGCGTCGAGGGTGAACACGCTCAGCTGCGTGAGATCGGTGCCCGCGCCGCGCCGGCCGAACGGGGACAGGTAGTCGACGACGCCCCCCGCACCGAACCAGTGCTGGATCGCCGTCGTCGACCAACGGCGCACTCCGGCACCGAGCGCGTCGCCCACGGCGCCGCCGAGCATCGCTCCGCGGAACCGGTCGGACCACGTCGGGACGTGTGGTGTGGGGTCCTGAGCGGACCAGAAAGCGTTCTCGGGCATCGCCATGTCTCCAGTCGGGGGGATCGCGAGATCACCAGGCGGGGTAGCGCCGCGTCCACGCGGCATCGGTCGGGGGCTCGGGGCTGAACTCGGCGAGCGCGTCTCGGGACAACGCCTCGATCACATCGTGCAGCTCCAGGACGCTTGGCCAGTCGTGCGGGATACCGCGCATGCCGTGGACGGCACCCGCGATGTTGCCGCAGACGATGCCGGTGGAGTCGGAATCACCGGAGTGGTTGACCGACAACAACATCGCGTCCCGCAGGTTATCGGTCGCCAGTACGGCGTAGAGCCCGATCGCCAGTGCTTCCTCGCCGATCCGTCCTTCGCCGATCTCGGCGGTGATCTCCTCCGGGGTGAGTACGCCGCGCTCCGCCAGCCGCGTCGCCGTGTCCATCGCGCGCAGCTGCTCCTCGTGACCGCGCCAACGAATCAGCAGCTCACGCACCATGCGCACGGAGTCCGACAGCGACACGCTCCTGATCAGCTGGTGCACGATCGTGGCCAGCACTCCCGCCGACAGGTAGCCGCTGGGATGACCGTGGGTCAGCGCGGCCGTTCCCGCCGCCGCGTGGAACACCTCGGCGGGGTCGTTCGACCACACGGCCACCGGCGCTGCGCGCATCACACCGCCGCAGCCCTTGGAGTCGTTGATCGGGCCGGCGAAGTTCGCCGATACGCGCGTCTGGGCGAAGTTCATCAGCGCCGTCATGCACGTGTTGCCCGGCGCCCGCGCGGCGTACAACGCCCGGTTGGTGCTCAACCACCCGTCCGGCTGCGGCAGGTGCACCGCGTACGGGCCGCCCGCCTGTCGCCACGGACGGTTCTGGGTGTGCAGCCACCGCTGGTAGGCGTGCTGCACCTCGGGAATCGGATCGTTGTCCACCGGACTGATGCGCCGCGCGACGTGCGCGCGGATCAACCCTTCCAGGGTGAACAGCATCATCTGGGTGTCGTCGGAGATCTCGGCCACCCCGTCGCGCGTCACCGGCCCCGTCACGCCCTGCTCGCCGCGGGAGCGGCGGATCATCTCGATCGGCTGGAACTCGATGCCGTAACCGAGCGCGTCCCCCAACGCTCCGGCCACCATGCTGCCCATGAACCGCTCGTGCGGATTCGGCGGAGGTTGGGGTGCGGGGGCGGGTCGGGGTGGTGGTGTGGCCTGCTCGGAACGTTCCGGGGCCTGTTCCGCAGCGCCATCCGTCCCACCTGCTTCGAGGGCCGCCAGCAGTTGAGCCCCGGCGAGCTGGGCCTGGTGCCGAGTGCCGATATCGATGATGAGATCGCCCTCGGCGAGAAGCGGTTCGACGGACTCCGCGGTCCCCTCGCGAACACCCTCCGCGAAGTTCGGCAGGTATTTCGTCGAGGAGGCCGCGACGACTGCCCGGCCGTCACCGACCGGAAACAGTGACGCGGCGCCGTCCTCCGTCGTCACAAGCGCGAACTCGCTCTCACCGAGCGCGGAGGCGAGCCCCTCGTCCGACACGTGACCGGTCTCGTACAGCTGCAGGGTTCGCTCCAGCGAGTTCTCCGGTTCCGGAAAACCCAGGGGCACCGGCGAGGGACGATACGCGGGGTTCGGCCGGTACTCACCGGTCACACCGCCGCTGCCGTCCACCCAGTACTCGCCGACGAAGGTCTTTCCCTCCGGAGTTCGCCGTGGTTGATCCCGGAACATACGGTCCGGCACGGACAACCAGGTCTCCGAAAGGTGGCTCGCCTCGTACCGGAGCTCTTCGGTGACCTCCGGAGCCGAGAACGCGATCGCGCGACCGCCGAGCAGCATCAGGTCGTGCACGTCGGAGGAAGTCGCGATGTGCACGTTCCGCCCCACCAGCAGTGGAAGCAGCCGGTACCCGAGCACACCAGCCGTTCCCGGAGCGAACTCCGGAACGGCGTCAGCGGTCGTGCAAACCCGTATCGGCTCCTTGGACTGATCCTCGATGTGGAAAAAGCCGGGTCCGACGACTCCTCCGAACCGACCAACAGCAACTTCGCGGTCAAAAACTCCTCGTAAACCCGCGAAATCGGACCCTGCTCGTTCGCATGGAGCTCGATGGCCTGCTCCAGCGCGGTCACCGAAGCCGATCGTCGCTCGTCCTTCTCGTTTTCCACGGGAAACCTCTCGTTCTCGTTCACCAAGCCGGATAGCGCTGCCCGGAGGGTGGGGCTGTCGTGGACGGCCCGGTCTCCGTCGGGGCCGGAGCTGACCCACTGGCCCGACTCGTTCCAGCCGGGCTGGGGCGTCCTCGAGGAGTCGGTGTCGAACCTCGCCCGGTCGCGGCCGGCATACGTGTTGCCCGTAACAGCAGCCGCACCGGCTCGCCCGCGGAGTAGCCGGGAGCCGAGCACAGAATGTGGACCAGTTCGGCGGCCGAGAAGGGTTCACCACCGAAGTGGACACCGTCCGGCCGGCCGTGAATCTCGACGGTGCAGCGCTCGGGGTTCGGCGCGGTACCGACGGTCTGGCGCTCGGCACCGGAGACGAGCCCGGACCGGACCGCGTCCGTGGGCTTGCTCCCACCCCAGTTCTCGCGGGTGCCCATCGCGGACTTGGCCATCTCGGCGGCGCGGTCGCCGTCCGCCCTGACCGCCTCGATTCCGTCCGCTGCCGCCCGATACGCCTCGGACGTCCTGCGCAGCGCTTCCTCGTCGCCCTCGGGCCGGGATTCGCCGACCACGATGGGCATCAACCACTGAACCCACTCGGGCACTTCGACGGACACGGGTGCACTCCCCCAGAAAACGGGCCTGCGGCCTGGCAGACCTGTCGTTGCAAGCCCGGGAACTCGCCGCTGGCCTGCTGGTCGTCGGCCTCGGCGATGTCGGCGGCGGTGGACGGGTTCGCGCCGACGCGGCCGATCGATCCCCCGGTCTTACCCAGCGAGTCCAGCAACTTGTCCCGATTGGGCACGGAGTTCTGGGCGAAGCTCCGGCCGGCCTCCCCCCGGCCCCAGCACGCGCCCCCGGCCTCCAGCGCGGAACGCAGCGTCTCCAGCACCTGCCGGAGGTCGTCGCCGACGTTGCCCGCCACGTGCTTGGCACTTCGGCGCAGGGTCTCCGGCTCCATGGGCGTACGCGGTGCGCTCACCACCGACCTCCGGCCAGAAAGAAGTCCGGCGGCCCCTCGTCGTCGAAGTCCTCGTCGCGGTGACCATCCCGTCCTCGGAAGCGATCCCGCGGGACGTTTCCGCGGCCTCGACCTGACCGGCGTGCGACTCCTCGGCGCGGCGTTGCAGGTCCGAGGGCATACCGTCGATCCGGGTACGGAGTTCGGCGTCGCGCGTCTCCAGTTCACGGCGCCGGACATCGTCTTCAGTCACGGTACCCCTCTTCACATCCAGCTCCTGACCATCACGTTATCAGCCATTCGATCAGCTCCGACCGGGTTGACGAAGGAACCGGGGCGGCGACGTACACGGCGATCGTGCGCCGACGTGGCGCAGTGAGACCACGCCGCGTCCCCGGGGAACTTCGGTTCTATCCTGATCATCGTCAGGACAACGAGAGAGAGGGCACGTTGAGCGATCAGCAGGACACCGGCACCGCCGAAACCGTCGAGGTGACGAGCGAGCAAGCGGGTGACCAGCAGCAGGCCGAGAGTACCGCGCCGAAGAAGACCAAGGGGCGCAAGCAGAGCACCGCGCGCAAGACGCGGTCGGTCGAACTCGTCCTGACGGTCACCGGGACCGCCGAGGGTGAGTGGCAGGCCGAGCTCACTCACTCCGGCAAGCGCATCGTGCAGAGCCTGCCGATTCCGGCCTCGGCGGTGTCCAAGGCCGCCTCGGAACTGCACGAGGACATCTCGGAAGCCATCGAGACGGTCATCAGTGACGCGCGCCAGCAGCACGAGAACAAGCTCGCCGAGCTGGAAGCCGAAATGGAGCGGGTCAAGAAGACCCTCGCCGACCTGGAGAGCTGACCAGGGCGCGGCCCGGGGATTCGCGATTTTCCCTAAAGTTGTGGCACAACTTTAGGGAAAATCGTCCCCGCGCACACGAAAGGGCTCCCCGCCCGGATGGACGGGGAGCCCTCGGCTCGTGCACCGGACGCCGCCGAAGCGGCGAACCGGGCGTCAGCGGTAGTCGCGCCCGAAGTCGAAGTCGTCGAGCGGAACGGCGGCACCGGTACTGGCACCGAACACGTCCGGGGTGTAGTAGCTGTCCTCGTAGGACGGGATCGCGTAGGCCGCGGCCCGTGCCTCCTCGGTCGGCTGCACCTGGATGTTGCGGTACTTGTTGATGCCCGTACCGGCCGGGATCAACTTACCGATGATCACGTTCTCCTTCAGGCCGACCAGCTTGTCGCTGGCACCCTCGATCGCGGCGTTGGTCAGGATCCGCGTGGTCTCCTGGAAGGAGGCCGCCGACAGCCACGACTCGGTGGCCAACGACGCCTTGGTGATACCCATGAGCACCGGACGCCCCGAGGCCGGGTCCCCGCCCTCGGAGACCACTCGCCGGTTCTCGCTCTCGAACTGCAAGCGCTCCACCGGAGCACCGGGCAGGAACTCGGTGGCGCCCGAGTCGATGATGATGACCCGACGCAGCATCTGCCGGACGATGACCTCGACGTGCTTGTCGTGGATGCCCACGCCCTGCGAGCGGTACACCTGCTGCACCTCGCGAACCAGGTGCAGCTGGGCCTCGCGCGGGCCCATCACGCGCAGCACCTCGTGGGGGTCGACCGCACCCTCCATCAGCCGCTGCCCGACGTCGACGTGGTCGCCGTCCTCGATCTGCCGCTCGGTGCCGTCGACCGAGATGACCGCCAACCGCTGCCGCTTGGACAGCTTGTCGTAGACGATCTCCTCGCTGCCGTCGTCCGGGATGATCGTGATCTTCCAGGAGCGTTCCTGGTCCTCCAGCCGGATCCGCCCCGGGGCGTCGGCGATCGGCGCCTTCCCCCTGGGAACCCGGGCCTCGAACAGCTCCTGCACACGCGGCAGACCGGCGGTGATGTCGTCACCACCGGTGACACCACCCTGGTGGAACGTACGCATGGTCAGCTGCGTACCCGGCTCACCGATGGACTGCGCGGCGACGATGCCCACGGCCTCGCCGACGTCGACCAGCTTGCCGGTGGCCATCGAGCGGCCGTAGCACACCGAGCAGACCCCGCTGCCGGACTCGCAGGTCAGCACGCTGCGAACGCGGACCCTCGTGATCCCGGAGGCCACCAGCGTCTCGATGGCCGGATCACCCAGGTCCGACCCGCGGGCCAGCAGGACGTTGCCCTCGGAGTCGGTGACGTCCTCGGCGATCGTCCGAGCGTAGACGCTGGTCTCCACGTTCGCGTCGCGCAGGATCTTGCCGTCCGCCGTCTTCTCAGCGACCGGCATCCGCACGCCGCGGTCGGTACCGCAGTCGTGCTCGCGCACGATGACGTCCTGGGAGACGTCGACCAGCCGGCGGGTCAGGTAGCCCGAGTCGGCGGTACGCAACGCCGTGTCCGCCAGACCCTTACGCGCACCGTGGGTGGAGATGAAGTACTCCAGCACCGACAGGCCCTCGCGGAAGTTCGTCTTGATCGGACGCGGGATGTACTCGCCCTTCGGGTTCGACACCAGACCGCGCATCCCGGCCAGCTGGGCCACCTGGCTCATGTTCCCGGCGGCACCGGACTTGACGATCATGCTGATCGAGTTGTCCTCCGGGAAGTTTTTCTCCATGGCCTCGGAGACCTCGTCCTTGGCCGCGTTCCACACCTTGACGAGCTCGGCGTTGCGCTCGGCGTGGGACAGCGCACCGCGACGGTAGCGCTTCTCGACCTGGTCGGCCTTCTGCTCGTAGGAGTCCAGGATCTCCTGCTTGCTGTCCGGAACCACCACGTCGGAGATCGCGGTGGTGACACCGGAGCGGGTCGCCCAGTAGAAGCCGGCGTCCTTGAGCCTGTCCAGCGTCTGGGCCACCGCGACCATCGGGTACCGCTCGGCCAGATCGTTGACGATCGCACCCTGGCGCTTCTTCGGCAGCAGATCGTCGACGAACGGGTAGTCCGTGGGCAGCAGCTCGTTGAACATGACCCGGCCCAGCGTGGTCTCCACGGTCACCGGCTGACCCGGCTCCCAGTCCTCCGGAGTCTGCTCCTTCGGCGGGACGACGTCCTTCAGCCGGATCTTGACCTTGGCCTGGAGGTCCAGCGAGTTGCGGTCCCTGGCCATGATCGCCTCGCTGGGCGAGGAGAAGGCCTGTCCCTCACCGGTGGCACCGTCGACCTGACTGGTCAGGTAGTACAACCCGGTGACCATGTCCAGTCGCGGCATCGCCAACGGCCGGCCCGAAGCGGGCGAGAGGATGTTGTTGCTGGACAGCATCAGCACCCTGGCCTCGGACTGGGCCTCGGCCGACAGCGGCAGGTGCACCGCCATCTGGTCACCGTCGAAGTCGGCGTTGAACGCCTCGCACACCAGCGGGTGCAGCTGGATGGCCTTGCCTTCCACCAGCTGCGGCTCGAAGGCCTGAATACCCAGGCGGTGCAGCGTCGGCGCACGGTTGAGCAGGACCGGGTGCTCGGTGATGACCTCTTCGAGCACGTCCCAGACCGCGGGCCGCTGCCGCTCCACCATCCGCTTGGCGGACTTGATGTTCTGCGCGTGGTTGAGGTCGACCAGCCGCTTCATGACGAACGGCTTGAACAGCTCGACGGCCATTTCCTTGGGAAGACCGCACTGGTGCAGCTGCAGCTGCGGACCGACCACGATGACCGAACGGCCGGAGTAGTCCACACGCTTACCGAGCAGGTTCTGGCGGAACCGGCCCTGCTTACCCTTGAGCAGGTCCGACAGCGACTTCAGCGGACGGTTGCCCGGACCGCTGACCGGACGCCCACGGCGACCGTTGTCGAACAGCGCGTCGACCGACTCCTGCAGCATCCGCTTCTCGTTGTTGACGATGATCTCGGGAGCACCGAGGTCGATCAGTCGCTTGAGGCGGTTGTTGCGGTTGATGACCCTGCGGTAGAGGTCGTTGAGGTCGGAGGTGGCGAAGCGACCACCGTCGAGCTGCACCATCGGCCGCAGGTCCGGCGGGATGACCGGCACCGCGCTGAGCACCATGCCCTGCGGGTTGTTTCCGGTGGTCTGGAACGCCGCGACGACCTTGAGCCGCTTGAGGGCGCGCAGCTTCTTCTGGCCCTTGCCGTTGCGGATGACCTCGCGCAGCTTCTCGGCTTCGGCGTTGATGTCGAAGTTGGCCAGCAGCGCCTCGATCGACTCGGCACCCATACCGCCGGTGAAGTACTCGCCGTAGCGGTCGTAGAGCTCGCGGTAGAGCGCCTCGTCGGAGATGAGCTGACGCGGCTCCAGCTTGGTGAAGGTCTCCCAGATCTCGTCGAGCTTGTCGATGTCGCGCTGCGCCTTCTCGCGCAGCTGCTTCATCTCCCGCTCGCCGCTCTCCTTGACCTTGCGCCGGACGTCGCTCTTGGCGCCCTCGTTCTCCAGCTCGGCGAGGTCGGCCTCCAGCTTCTGCTGGCGGGCCTCCAGGTCGGAGTCCCGCTGCTTGCCGATGTTCTCGCGTTCGACGCTGTACTCGTTCTCCAGCGTCGGCATGTCGTTGTGGCGCATCTCGGTGTTGACCGAGGTGACCACGTAGGCCGCGAAGTAGATGATCTTCTCGAGATCCTTCGGCGCCAGGTCGAGCAAATAGCCCAGTCGGCTCGGCACACCCTTGAAGTACCAGATGTGCGTCACCGACGCGGCCAGCTCGATGTGGCCCATCCGCTCACGGCGGACCTTGGCGCGGGTCACCTCGACGCCGCAGCGCTCGCAGATGATGCCCTTGAAGCGGACCCGCTTGTACTTACCGCAGTAGCATTCCCAGTCGCGGGTCGGGCCGAAGATCTTCTCGCAGAACAGCCCGTCCTTCTCCGGCTTCAGGGTCCGATAGTTGATGGTCTCGGGCTTCTTGACCTCGCCGTAGGACCACTGCCGGATGTCGTCACCGGTGGCCAGACCGATACGGAGTTCGTCGAAGAAGTTGACGTCAAGCACGTCTGGTCTTCTCCCTTTGTAGAGGTTCTGCCGGGTGGGCGTGGGGCCGGTGGCGGGACCGATCACGCGGAAGGGTCCCGCCCACCGGCGACGAGGTCAGTTGACGACGTCGTCGACCGAGGGGGCCTCGTTCTTGGACAGGTTGATACCCAGGTTGGCCGCGGCCCGCTCCAGGTCCTCGTCGTCACCGTCGCGCATCTCGATGGCGGCACCGTCGGTGGAGAGCACCTCGACGTTCAGGCACAGCGACTGCAATTCCTTGAGCAGCACCTTGAACGACTCCGGGATACCCGGCTCCGGGATGTTCTCGCCCTTGACGACCGCCTCGTAGACCTTGACGCGACCGAGCACGTCGTCGGACTTGATGGTCAACAGCTCCTGAAGCGTGTACGCGGCACCGTAGGCCTGCATGGCCCAGCACTCCATCTCACCGAAGCGCTGACCACCGAACTGAGCCTTACCACCCAGCGGCTGCTGAGTGATCATCGAGTACGGCCCGGTCGACCTGGCGTGGATCTTGTCGTCCACCAGGTGCAGCAGCTTGAGGATGTACATGTACCCGACCGCGACCGGGTACGGGTACGGCTCGCCGCTGCGCCCGTCGATGAGCGTCGCCTTGCCGTCGCCGCCGACCAGGCGCTCCCCATCACGGTTCGGCTTGGTCGAGGCCAGCAGGCCGGTGATCTCCTCCTCGCGGGCACCGTCGAACACCGGCGTGGCGGTGTTCGTGCCGGGTTCCACGTCGTAGAGATCCTCGGGCAGGCGCTTGGCCCAGTCCTCGTCACCGTCGATGGACCACCCCTGGGAGGCGATCCAGCCGAGGTGGGTCTCCAGAACCTGGCCGATGTTCATCCGTCGCGGCACACCGTGGGTGTTGAGGATGATGTCGACCGGTTCGCCGTCCTCCATGAACGGCATGTCCTCCACCGGCAGGATCTTGCCGATGACGCCCTTGTTGCCGTGCCGCCCGGCGAGCTTGTCACCATCGGCGATCTTGCGCTTCTGGGCGATGTAGACGCGAACCAGCTCGTTGACGCCCGGAGGCAGCTCGTCCTCGTCCTCGCGGTTGAACACCCGGATGCCGATGACCTTGCCGGTCTCACCGTGGGGAACCTTCAGCGAGGTGTCGCGGACCTCGCGGGCCTTCTCCCCGAAGATCGCCCGCAGCAGCCGCTCCTCCGGTGTCAGCTCGGTCTCGCCCTTGGGCGTGACCTTGCCGACCAGGATGTCCCCGCCCTGGACCTCGGCGCCGATGCGGATGATGCCGCGCTCGTCGAGGTCGGAGAGCACGTCCTCGGAGACGTTCGGGATGTCGCGAGTGATCTCCTCGGCGCCCAGCTTGGTGTCGCGGGCGTCGACCTCGTGCTCCTCGATGTGGATCGAGGTCATCACGTCGTCCTGCACCAACCGCTGGGACAGGATGATCGCGTCTTCGTAGTTGTGCCCCTCCCACGGCATGATGGCCGCGCGCAGGTTCTTGCCCAGCGCCATCTCGCCGTCTTGGGTGGAGGGGCCGTCGGCCAGCACCTGACCCGACTCGACCCGGTCGCCCTCGTTGACGATCGGCTTCTGGTTGGTGCAGGTGCCGTGGTTGGACCGGGCGAACTTCTGCAGCCGGTGGGTGTGCCGGGCTCCGTCGTCGGCCATCACCGTGATGTAGTCCGCGCACAGCTCCTCGACCACGCCCGACTTGTCGGTGACGACCACGTCACCGGCGTCGACGGCCGAACGCAGCTCCATACCGGTACCGACCAGCGGCGACTCTGCACGCAGCAGCGGGACCGCCTGACGCTGCATGTTCGCGCCCATCAGGGCGCGGTTGGCGTCGTCGTGCTCGAGGAACGGCAGCATCGCGGTCGCGGCCGAGACCATCTGACGCGGCGAGACGTCCATGTAGTCGATCTCGGTGGGGGCCAGCAGCTCGACCTCGCCGCCCTTGCGGCGGCCCAGCACGCGCTCCTCTTCGAAGTGGCCCTCGTTGTCGATCGGCGTGTTGGCCTGCGCCTTGACGTAGCGGTCTTCCTCGTCGGCGGTCAGGTAGTCGATGTCGTCGGTGACCACACCGTCGACGACCCGGCGGTACGGGCTCTCGATGAACCCGAACGGGTTGATCCGACCGAAGGTGGCCAGCGAGCCGATCAGACCGATGTTCGGCCCTTCCGGCGTCTCGATCGGGCACATCCGGCCGTAGTGCGAGGGGTGCACGTCGCGGACCTCGACGAGCGCGCGCTCACGGGAGAGACCACCCGGGCCGAGCGCGTTCAGCCGCCGCTTGTGCGTCAACCCGGCCAGCGGGTTGGTCTGGTCCATGAACTGGGACAGCTGCGAAGTACCGAAGAACTCCTTGATGGCCGCGACCACCGGACGGATGTTGATCAGTGTCTGCGGGGTGATCGCCTCGACGTCCTGGGTGGTCATCCGCTCGCGGACGACGCGTTCCATCCGGGAGAGCCCGACGCGAACCTGGTTCTGGATCAGCTCGCCGACGGTACGAATGCGCCGGTTGCCGAAGTGGTCGATGTCGTCGACCTCGACCGGGAGCGGGTTGTCCTCCTCGCCCATCGAGGTCTCGCCCGCGTGCAGCCGCACCAGGTACTCGATGGAGGTGGCGATGTCCTCCTCGGTCAGCACACCCGAAGAGAAGGGCAGCTCCAGCCCGAGCTTCTTGTTGACCTTGTAGCGGCCGACGCGAGCGAGGTCGTAACGCTTCTCCTTGAAGAACAGGTTCTCCAGGAGCGTCTGCGCGCTCTCCTTCGTCGGCGGCTCGCCGGGGCGGAGTTTGCGGTAGATGTCGAGCAGGGCCTCGTCCTGGCCTGCCGTGTGATCCTTCTCCAGGGTGGCCATCAGTGTTTCGGAAAAACCGAAACGTTCGCGGATGGCCTCTGCTGTCCAACCCAGCGCCTTGAGCAACACGGTGACCGGCTGGCGACGCTTGCGATCAATGCGCACACCGACGGTGTCGCGCTTGTCGACGTCGAACTCCAGCCACGCCCCGCGGCTAGGGATGATCTTGACGCTGTACACGTCCTTGTCGGTGCTCTTGTCGACCGTCTGGTCGAAGTACACACCGGGGGAGCGAACCAACTGAGAAACCACGACACGCTCGGTGCCGTTGATGATGAACGTCCCCTTGTCCGTCATTACGGGGAAGTCGCCCATGAACACCGTCTGGCTCTTGATTTCGCCGGTGCCCTGGTTGACGAACTCCGCCGTGACGAACAGCGGGGCGGCATAGGTCATGTCCTTGTCTTTGCACTCCTCGACGGAGGCCTTGACCTCGTCGAAGCGCGGATCACTGAAGGACAACGACATCGAGCCGGAGAAGTCCTCGATCGGCGAGATCTCGTTGAGGACCTCCGCAAGGCCACCAAGCGGGTTCTCCTCGCCGGAGTCGACCCGGCGCTGGAACCAGGTCTCGTCACTGACGAGCCATTCGAAGGATTGAACCTGCAAGTCAATCAGGTTGGGCACTTCCAGCGGCTCACGAATCTTCGCGAACGAGACACGCGTGGGCGCCCCAGGGATCCCCGACGTGGAGTTGGAAGCTGCAGAGACCTTGGTCGCGCGGGAGACTGCCAAGATGCGTCCTTCCGGGACTCTGAACTGGCTACAGCCGTGCCGGACGGCGTTCGCGCCCGGTTACCACGACTGTCAAGGGTGCAATGGCGCCCACCAACCCAGTTCCCGGGCTCTATGGTGGTTCGGCCACCCGGAGCGACTCGGGAGACACGGGTAGGAGGGCAGCGCAAAGTAGCAGTCTAGCCGACACGGCGCCAGCTGTCGAGAGGGGGCCCATTTTGGGCTACCCCGTCCCGTGTCGGGAACCAGCGTGACCCGGCGCGGGCCGACAGTCAAGAGATCACCCGACCGTCACTCCCGTGGCGCAAGCCACGATCACTCCCAGTTACCAAAAACACCCCCAAAACACCAGGTCAACGACCTGAAGCCCGCTGATCCGAGAGCCGTTCGTGTCATGGTCACGCCCTCCCGCGACGGGCGAGCACCACGGGGTAATCGTATTTCAGGTCACGGTTCCGCGCTGCCCGGTTCCTGCCCGACCACTGCCCGGTCGCCGCCCGGTCGCCGCCCGAGATCCATCGCGGTTCCCGCCCGAGCGCTGCCACTCCGAACCACTCCAACACGCCGACCCGCCGGGGCATTCCCACGCAGCGGACGGATGCGGACTTTTTTCCACGAAGTCCGGACTCCGCGCGCGGTTCCGTGCTCTCATGCGGAGAACATCCCCGGACACGGGCGGTCTCCGGTGAGCCGCACACGGTCCGCGAAGACCTACTGCTCACAGGTCGACAGCGGTACCGTGACAACCGTCCGAACGGGTGAACCACGATTCGCCGAGGCGACGGAGAACGGCATGAATGACGATGTGAGCCGGCGGAACAGGATGTTGCGGCGGCTCCAGCGTTCGGCGGACGACCCGCAGCAGGGGGCGGGCGGCAGCGGCCCTCAGCAGGCCACCGAGCGGGAGCAGCCGGCCGAACCCCAGACGGCGGCGAGCGATCCGCGGTCGGATCCGCAGCAGCGCTACGCCGAGGCCCTGTCGGCGCTGAACCACATGGTCGCCACCCGCGACTTCTCGGCACTGCCGCAGGTCACCGAGGTGCTCCGCGCCACTGCGGGTGCGCTGCACGAGCAGGACCCCGCACGAGCGGGCGTGCTCAACAACCTCGGCAGCGCCTCGCAGCTGTGGCACCTGTCCACCGGTGACCCGGTTCACCTGGAGGACGCGGCCACCTACTACCGCCGCGCCGCCTCCTACGCCTCGTTCGACGACCCCGACCTGGTGCTCTACCTCTGCAACCTCGCGCTGGCGCTGACCGACCACGCGAGCAGGACGAACGCGTCGGACCAGGCGGAGGAGGCCGTACGAGCCGCGCGCAGGGCGACCGAGCAGGTGGACGAGTCCGACCGGCGCCGGACCACGAGCCTGGTCCGGCTCGGCAACGCGCTGAAGCTCCACGCTCGGCTGGCCCACGACACCGACTCCGACGACGAGTCGGTCGAGGTCTTCCGGAAGGCCGCCCGCGGACCGCTCGACTCCGACGGCAGCACCCCGGCACACCGCTCGGACAGCCCCGAACTCCTGATCAACCTCGGTTCGGCCCTGTTGCGCCGTCACGAGCGCGGGGGCTCCGCCACGGACCTGGACGAGGGCATCGGGCACCTGAACAACGGGGTGAACATCCTCGGCGACGTCGAGTACCGCAACGTGACGCTGCTCCACCTCGCCGAAGCGCTGCGGCTGCGGTTCCGCCAACGCGGCGAGCTGGAGGACCTGCAGGGCTCGATCGACGAACTGCTCGGCATGCTGGAGGACCTCGGAGCGGGTCACCCGCTGACGGGCAAGGTGACCTGGACCCTCACCTCGGCCACGGTCGAGCACGTCGACAGCACCGGAGAGCCGGAGAACCTGCAACGGACGTTGCGCGCGATCACGCCCGCCGTGCGCGGAATCACCGGCGACGACCCCGAGCGGGCGACGGCGCTGGCCAGCTTCGGCGCCCTCGTCCGCAGGCACCACTTGCACAGCGCCAACGCCGCGGCGCTGGACACCGCCGTGACGGCGGGGGAGACCGCGGCGAAGGCCGCCAACTCGACCGGTAAGCACTGCGCCGTGCTGAACTCCCTGGTAAGCACGCTGATAACCCGCTACGAGCACTCCGGCAACAGCTCCGATCTCGACCGGGCGGAGACCGTGGCCGAGCAGGCGCGCGAGAACGCCCCCGAAGGCTCGGTCCCGGAGCACACCGCGTGGGCCCAGCTGGGGGTCGTCGCCGCCCACCGCTACCGCGACGGCTCCAGGACCGCCGATCTCGAAACGGCCGTCGAGATGTTCGACCGGGCGCTGATCGCGATGCCGGAGCAGGCCCCTGAACGAGTCGCGGTGACCGTGCACCAGGGTCGGGCGCTGCGGGCGCTGTACCAGCGAACGGGGCGACGCCGGCACTACCGCTGGGCACGCAGGGCACTGACCGAGGCCGCCACCCAGTCGACCGGACCCGCCGACCAGCGCCTGCGGGCGGCCGATCTGTGCGGGCGCATGGCCGCGCAGGCGCACCGCTGGTCGGAGGCGCTGGAGTCGTTCAGCACGGCCGTCGAGCTGCTGCCGCTGGTGACGCGCGGCAAGCGGGTCGTGGCCACCACCGCCACACAGCAGCGCTGGGCCACCATCACGGCCGACGCCGCGGCCTGCGCCGTGGAGGACGGCCAGCCCGAGCGCGCCGTCGAGCTGCTGGAACACGGCAGGGAGGCGCTGCTGGGCGAACTGCTGCCCGCGGCGAGCGAGCTCGGGGCGCTCCGTCGGAGCCGACCCGACCTGGCCGCCGACACCGTCCGGTGGCGCCGCCTGCTGGACCGTCCCGTCGCCGATCCCGTGATGGCCCCCACCGACATCGTGGACGAACCGCAGCGGCGCGCCCAACTGGCCGAGTCCTGGAACCGGACGCTGGAGGACGTCCGCTCCGAGAGCGAGCACCACCTGCGTGTCGTACCGTTCGCCGAGCTGTCCCCGGCCGCCGAGGACGGGATGGTGGTGCTGGTCAACGTCAGTCGGTACCGGTCGGACGCGCTGATCGTCTTCGCCGGGCGGGTGATGGTGGTTCCGCTGCCCGGCGTCACCCCGGACAACGCCGCCGAGCAGGCCGCGACCGCCGTGGCCGTCGCCCAGCAGCCACGGCGTTCCCAGCAGCCCCTGATCGACGCGATGGACTGGACGTGGCACAACGTGGTCCGTCCCGTCCTCGACCGGATGGGCTACATCGGCACCCCGGCCGCGGGGCAACCCTGGCCGAGGGCTTGGTGGGCGGTCACCGGCGCACTGGCGTTCCTGCCGTTGCACGCCGCGATGGCCGCGTCCGGCCACTGCGCGCTGGACCGGGTGGTCAGCTCCTACACGACGGGGTTGCGAGCGCTGCTCCGGGGCAAGCGGCGTCCCCTGGCCGAGCACCCGAGCGCGCTCGTGGTGATGGACTCGTTGGACCAGGGGGGCGGCGAGCTGCCGCTGCGGAACCAGACGCTGGCCCGGCACTGGCCGTCGGCCGAGATCGTCGCCGGGGAACGGGAATCGCCGGAGTCGATGCTCAACAAGCTGGCCGAGCATCCCCTGGCGCACCTGTGCGAGCGCAGCAGGCAGGACCCGGCTCAACCGATCGCCGACGCGGTCGTGGAGCGGGAACCACAACAGCGCTCCCTCTCCCTCGCCGAGCTGGGGCAGCGATGGTTGTCCGAAGCGGAGTTCGCCTACCTGGGACGCTGCGGCACGACCTCCGAGACGCCTTCTTCCGCCGGTCTGACGCTCGCGGAGACGCTCGGCTTCGCCGGTTTCACCCACGTGGTCGGCACGCTGTGGTCGGTCGACGAGCACAGCGGGGCGCGGATCCACGCCGACGTCTACGCCGAGCTGGACACCGAGGACGGATTCGACACCGACGGTTCGGCGTTCGCGCTGCACAACGCGGTGAACCAGCTCCGCGTCGAAGACCCCGGCTCCCCGGCGCGCTGGGCCGCCCACACCCACGTCGGGCCGTAGACGACCAGCCGGGAGCGACGGTCGCGAGCGTGGGATGGTCAGTTTCGCGCGGAACTGACCATCCCACTGGCGCCGGGATTCGCGGGGAACGCGATCGTCCCCGAGTGACGAGCCGCGAAGCGTGGCTGGGAGTCGGAATACTACTCCCCGGACACGAGAGCCCGGCTCGTCTCGCCGATCGGCCGGGGACCGGGGGCGCGACTGCTCACGACCTCACCCAGAACGCGCCCGACGGGCGGCTTCGATGGTCGACTCGAGCTTGCGCGCGTGCGCACCGCGCCAGTAAACCCGTCCGCAGCAGCCGCACCGCGCGAAAGCGTCGTAGCAGCGTCGGGTACCGGGTTCCAGCTCGTCGACGACCTCGTCCTTGGTCACACCGTGCAACGGACCGTTGCACATCGGGCACCGGCTCCACGGTCGCAGTTCGAGAGCGAACCTGTCGATCACATCGGTGAGCTGGTCCAGGGGGCGTTGTCCCCGCACGTAAGCCCCCGACCACAGCGCTCGACGCCGCAGGAGGCCACGGTCCCGCGTGAGCAGCACCCGGTACTGACGGGCGGCCTGCACGATCAACTCGTCGTCGTGGGCGTCGTTGCGGTAAGCGGCGTCGACCCCCACCAGCCGCAGTCGCCGTGCGAGCGCCCCGAGATGCACGTCGAGGACGAAACGCCGGGGCGAGTCCTGCGGACGTTCGAGCGGCCGGACATCGACCACCGCGCCCGGTCGGGGACGGTGCGAGGGGGCGACGGCGACTCCGTCCACCACCAGCGCACCGACCTCGGTGAGCGGTACGCCGAGGGACTGCACGACATGCCCGAGCGAGGCCGTCCCGTCGTGGTGGAGACGCACCTGCTCACGCCGGTGCCGTGGGGCGGCGAAGAAGCGCAGTTCACCCGCCAGGCGCACCAGCACCACCGTGTCCTGGTTCCGAGCGGTCATCGCGGCATTGTCCTCGGAGTCCTCGGGAGACGAAAACCGTGCGAGACCCCAGTACGAAAAAGAGGCGGCCACCCCCTCGGGATGGCCGCCGGAGACCGCGGACGACTACGCCCGCTGCACCACTTCCGCCGCGGTGCGCTGCTGCTGCCGAGGTACGGCGTGGTTCTCGACCCTCTCCTCCGCCCGAGGAGCCCTCCTCTCCGGAACGAACTCGCCCACGTCGGGCGCTCCGAAGACCGGCCTGCTGCCGTAGGTGAAGCAGGTGGACATGCCCAGCACCTCCAGTGGCCGGTCCACCGCACGCACCCCCGTCACCAGGGACAGCCGCTTACCCTCGATCTGGGCGCGCAGATCGGCCTGCGCCAACACCTTGATCGCCTCGACGCCGAGGAACGAGACCTCCGACAGGTCCAGCACGATGACGTGAACGGTGGAGCTCAGCCGGTCCAGCAGCAACCGGGAAAACCGTGTGACGGTCACCATGTCGAGCGCCCCGGCCACACTCATCACGATCACCCCGTCCCGCGGACGTTCCACCGTCATCCGGAACGGAACATTCTCGTTCACCGCTTGCGCGGAACTCGTGGATTCCGCCAAGTAGTCGTCACGCTCAACTGATGTTGCAACCATGTAATCCACCTTGAGAGGGCTTCAGATAGCACAGGTCGACGCCGAACCCTTGATCGCGCATTGCACCACTGGGCGCCGTCTTCTCACGAAACGACGCACCCGCTACTACACACCGAACCGGCGTCAACGCCGACTGTAGCCAGCACCAGAATACATCGCCAAGAGAACTGAGTCACACTTCGTTGCGTCACCACATTTTTGATCACGACATCGTAGCTGATCACAGCACTGATCCACGATAGGTCATGATCGCGCGAGCACGGATCACCAGAACCTCGCCCGCACGGAAAAAAACAGTTTCGAAACACCCGGAAACAAATTGGTCGCCGCCGCGGAAACCGACCAGAAGAGCGGGTCAAAATTCTTCCGGAGGAAGTCATCGGGGTTCACCCGGTCAGGGGGCGTCACCCCGGACGCAAAAACAGGGGGCGGCCACCCGGAGTGGGTGACCGCCCCCTTCGTGCAAGGAGATCACTTAAGGGTGATCTTGGCGCCGGACTCCTCCAGCTTGGCCTTGGCCTCGTCGGCCTTCTCCTTGTCGACCTTCTCCAGCAGCGGCTTCGGAACGTCCTCGACCAGCTCCTTGGCCTCCTTCAGACCAAGGCCGGTGATGACCTCGCGGACCACCTTGATGACCTGGATCTTCTTGTCACCGGCGTCCTCGAGGACGACGTCGAACTCGTCCTGCTCCTCCTCTTCCTCGGCCTGGGCAGCCCCGCCGGCGGCGGGAGCGGCGACGGCGGCCGGGGCGGCGGCGGAGACGTCGAAGGTCTCCTCGAACTGCTTGACGAACTCGGAGAGCTCCAGCAGCGTCATTTCCTTGAAGACGTCCAGCAGCTCGTCGTTGCTCATTTTGGCCATGATGGCGTTCCTTTCACATCAGTGCCCGCGCACGCGAGCGAAATCGGTCGGGGTCGGGCCTCAGGCGGACTCGGTGTCCGCTCCCTCGCTCTTCTTCGACTTCAAAGCGTCGGCCATCCGGGCGACCTGGGACGCCGGAGCGGCGAACAGGCCGGCGGTCTCGTTGAGCTTGGCCTTCATCGCACCGGCCAGCTTGCCGAGCGTGACCTCGCGGCTGTCGAGTTCGGCGATGCGCTCGACCTCGGCGGTCGAGATCGCACGGCCGTCCATGTAGCCGCCCTTGATCTCCAGGGCCTTGTGGTCCTTGGCGAAGTCACGCAGTGTCTTCGCCGCGTCCACCGGCTCGCCCTCGATGAAGGTCAGCGCAATGGGCCCCACGAACAGCTCGTCGAGCCCCTCGACGCCCGCTTCCGCGGTGGCCCGCTTGACCAGCGTGTTCTTCGCGACGCGATAGGTCGTGCCCTCGCCGAGATCCTTGCGCAGCTGCTCGAGCTGGGCCACGGACAGTCCCCGGTACCCGGTCACGACCGTCGCGGTCGCCTTGTTGAAGCGCTCCGAGAGCTCGTTGACCGCGTCAACCTTTTCGGGCTTCGCCATGTCGCCTCCTCTCTAGTGCTTCGCGACTGTGCCGGCCGCCAAGTCCACCGAGACGACAAAAACGCCCCGACGCAGCAAGGCACGGGGCGTGGGAATCACTGACGCGTACGGGCGCCGATGTTGCCTCGTCCTCCTGCGCGGGCCGCCCGTCTCTTCGGGACCTTCGTTCTCCCGCCCTGGGGCCGGAGAAGACCAGCGGTCTCTGGTGGAACCGCACCCCAGAGTACGCGAGCCCGCACCCGCTTCGCACACCCGCCCCCACCGCGGCTGGAGCGGTGGTTGCCGGACACGGCATCATGTGGGACGTGGCCGACTCGAACGACTCGCCGGGGCAGCGCCCCGCCCACGACCCCTCCCCCGCCGAGTCCCCGGAGATCGTCGACGCCGAGGTCGTCGAGTACCACCGGCCCGACACCGCGCGGAAACCCGAAACGACCGACGACGAGGAGTACCGCCAGTACCGGGAGTTCCTCGAGTTCCGCAGGTTCCAGGAGTGGCAACGCCTCCACGGCGCGGACGGAACCGGTACGGACGCTCCTCCCGCCGGTGACCCCGCCCCGGATCGCACCGCCGGCTCGAAGCGGCCGGGGTGGAGGAGGGCGCTGCGCCTGACGCTGCGCCTGCTGCGCTTCAAGTTCATCCGCAGGTTGCTGTACCTGGTGCTGGTACTGGTGCTGATCTACACGGGCATCAACTACTACTTCGGCACCGACAACAGCGGGATCAGCGGCGAGAGCACCCCCGACGACATCGCCCGGGGGGCGAGTCCGATCCGGCAGACCGACCCCAAGGCGGCCGTCATCGCCTTCTACGACTACGTGGCCACCAAACCCGACGGCGCGTGCTGGTTGATGACCGCGCCGGCACGGAACCGGTTCGCCGAACTCCACGGCGCCCCCGACTGCGACACGGCCGTGCGGCAGCTGAACGAGCAGGTCACGAATCGAATGGCCTACAAGGCCCCCGGGTTCGGATCAGGCGCACTCGAGGAGACCACGGAAGAAGCCGCGGTGTCCTCCTGCGCACTGAACGTTCAGGGCGGCCCACGACTCGGGGCGTTCGGACTCAAACGCGGAGACAACGGGGGCTGGATCATAGACGGATACAAGCTCGAATCCGCCTGCTAGGGATTCGCACGAGTTCGCGCGAAACCGCGAACCCCCACTCCCCGAGAAGGCGGTTACATTAATCTTCGGCACGCACCGAGACCTACTACGAAAAACGGGGCGGACCAGCCGCGATGGCTGGTCCGCCCCGTCGTGCGAGTGAGCTCGCTCAGGCCTCTTCTCCGGCCATGTTGCGGGTCCGGCTCGGATCCACCGAGATGCCCGGCCCCATGGTCGTGGTGAAGGTGACCTTCTTGAGGTAGCGGCCCTTGGAGGTCGCCGGCTTGGACCGCAGAATCTCGTCGAGCGCGGCGGCGTAGTTGTCCACCAGCGACTCGGTGGAGAACGAGGCCTTCCCGATGACGAAGTGCAGGTTGGCCTGCTTGTCCACCCGGAAGTTGATCTTACCGCCCTTGATCTCGGAGATCGCCTTCTCGATGTTCGGGGTCACGGTGCCGGTCTTGGGGTTCGGCATCAGACCGCGCGGCCCGAGCACGCGGGCGATCTTGCCGACCTTGGCCATCTGGTCCGGGGTGGCCACTGCCGCGTCGAAATCGAGCCAGCCGCCCTGGATCCGCTCGATCAGCTCGTCGGAGCCTGCCGCGTCCGCGCCGGCCGCCTCGGCCGCGTCGGCCTTGTCGCCGGAAGCGAACACGATGACGCGGGCAGTCTTACCAGTACCGTGCGGCAGGTTCACGGTGCCGCGGACCATCTGGTCTGCCTTGCGTGGGTCGACGCCAAGACGCAGGGCCACCTCGACGGTGGGGTCCATGCTGGTCTTGACGGTCTTCTGGGCCAGCTCCGCGGCCTCCCACGGGGTGTAGACCCGCGTGTGGTCGACCAGCTGAGCGGCCTGCTGGTAGTTCCTGCTGCGCTTTGCCATGTCTGTTCCTATCGAAATGGATCAGTTGTGGTACAAGGGCTGCGCGAGCCCTCCCACACGTGTCGGTCGGCTCAGTCCTGGACCCGCAGGCCCATCGACCGGGCGGTGCCGGCGATGATCTGCTCTGCCTCGTCCATGGTCGGCGCGTTGAGGTCGACCCACTTGGTCTGGGCGATGTCACGCACCTGATCGGTGGTGACCGAACCGATCTTCGTCTTGTGCGGCTCTCCGCTGCCCTTCTGCACTCCCGCGGCCTTGAGCAGCAGCTTCGCCGCCGGCGGCGTCTTGAGCTTGAAGTCGAAGGAACGGTCCTCGAACACGGAGATCTCTACCGGCACCACGTCGCCACGCTGGCTCTCGGTGGCGGCGTTGTAAGCCTTGCAGAACTCCATGATGTTGACGCCGTGCTGACCCAGCGCCGGACCGATCGGCGGGGCCGGGTTGGCCTGGCCGGCCGAGATTTGCAGCTTGACGATCGCTGCGAGTCGCTTCTTCTTGGGCGGCATCTTGTGCTTCCTGTGTATTCGGTTCCTTGTCGTCCGGCCAGCGGCCGGACCACGGCGGCACCGTCCGCTCCGGCGGACCCGGCCACCGCTCGCGACGGATCCCTGCCGATCCGCCGCGACCGCCGAGCTCCCGTTGACGAGAGCCGGTCAGATCTTGGAAACCTGGTTGAACGACAACTCGACCGGCGTCTCCCGGCCGAAGATCGACACCAGCACCTTGAGCTTCTGGGACTCCGCGTTGACCTCGTTGATCGTCGCGGGCAGCGTCGCGAACGGCCCGTCCATGACCGTGACGGACTGACCCACCTCGAACTCGACCTCGACCTGGGACTTCGACGAGGACGGCTGGGCCGCCTTCTTGTCCTCCGGCTTGGTCTCCTTCTCCACCTGCGGAGCGAGGAACTTCAGCACCTCGTTGATGCTCAGCGGAGAAGGCTTCGAGGTCGCACCGACGAAACCGGTCACACCGGGGGTGTTGCGCACCGCGCCCCACGAAGCGTCGTTGAGCTCCATGCGCACCAGCACGTAGCCGGGCAGCACCTTGCGCTCGACCAGTTTACGCTGGTTGTTCTTGATCTCGGTGACTTCTTCGGTGGGCACCTCGACCTGGAAGATGTAGTCCTCCACGTCCAGGGTCTGCGCGCGGGTCTCGAGGTTGGTCTTGACCTTGTTCTCGTAACCGGCGTAGGAGTGCACCACGTACCACTCGCCCGGCGCGCGCCGGAGCGCGGCACGAAGCTCCTCGACCGGGTCGGCCTCCTCGGCCGCGGTCTCCTCGGACTCGGTCTCCTCGGCCGCGTCCTCGGACTCCTCGCCCCCCTGCTCGGCCTGCTCGGCGTTCTGCTGCTCGTCACCGGCCTCGGCCCACGACGACTCGGACTCGTCGGCCTGCTCGGTACCGGTGGCGGCGTCCGCCTCGGTCACCTGTTCCGCAGGTACCTGCTCGTCGGACGGGCCGGTCTGCTCCCGGCCCTCGTGGGAGGTCCCCTCCTGGGAGGTCACAGTCGGTCTCGCTTCCTCTCGTGCGTTGCGCGGGCGGTTCGATGGCATCCGCCGGGCGCACGTGCGTGCGGACTGGGCTCTTTCAGCCGAACAGCCAGCGCACGCCCTGGGCGAAAGCCAGGTCCAGACCGGCGATGAACGCCACCATGACGCTGACGAACACCAACACCACCGCTGTGTAGGTCACCAGCTGCTTGCGCGTCGGCCAGATGACCTTGCGAAGTTCGGCGACGACCTCCCGGAGGAAGCGGCCGATCTTGCGGAACACCGAGACCCGAGCCTGACGACCTCCGTCCCTGGAGGGAGTCGGCCGCCCCTTGGCCTCCGTCGTGCCCGACGACTTCGTCTCGCCCGACACACCGGCACGGCTACCCCGTCCCTTCGGGGTCCCCGAACGGGCGGAACGGCGCTCGCGCCGGTCGGCGCGGGACGAGCGAGCCTCCTGCTCGTTGTCCTCGCCCGGCTCCTGCTCGCGGTCCTCGCTCACGCACCCTCCTCGCCGGCGGTCGTCGAACGCGTGTGCGTGGACGCGGCGATGGTGCACGAACCCGTGAGTTCGTCCACCATCGCCGCCCCGACGCGCACCGTCTGCATCGACGCAGGGGTGACAGGACTTGAACCCGCAACCTGCGGTTTTGGAGACCGCTGCTCTGCCACTTGAGCTACACCCCTTCACGACCGGATTTCCGGTCGCTGAAACGAGACACTAGGTATCCTACCCGCCCGCGGCATCCACCGACTAAGGCGGGTGATCCAGGTATCCCAAGTCCGAAAGTGTACTGCACGCCCCGACCCCGCCTCCAACCGCACCCTGTTATTACGGTCGAAAGTGGTACACCGCATGAAGCGCCTCGACAGCGAGCTGCAAAAATGCGCTCATGGCCGCACCTGAGACACAGTCCTCCAGCACAGGTAAGCCGCGCGTGTCCGCGCGTGTCGGCGGGATCAGCGAATCCGCCACCCTCGCCGTCGACGCCAAGGCCAAGGCGCTCAAGGCCGAGGGGCGACCGGTGATCGGTTTCGGTGCCGGGGAACCCGACTTCGCCACCCCGCAGCCCATCGTGGACGCCGCCGCGGCGGCGTGCGTCGACCCGCGCAACCACCGCTACAGTCCGGCCTCGGGGCTGCCGGAGCTGCGCGAGGCCATCGTCACCAAGACCGCCCGCGACTCCGACTACACGATCCAACCGAACCAGGTCCTGGTCACCAACGGCGGCAAGCAGGCCGTGTACCAGACGTTCGCCACCCTGCTCGATCCCGGCGACGAGGTGCTGCTGCCCGCCCCCTACTGGACGACCTACCCGGAGGCGATCACCCTCGCCGGGGCGGTGCCCGCCGTGGTCTCCACCGACGAGTCCACCGGCTACCTGGCCAGCGTCGAACAGCTCGAAGCCGCGCGCACCCCGCGTACCAAGGCGTTGCTGTTCAACTCGCCGTCCAACCCGACCGGCGCGATCTACCCGCCCGAGCAGATCGAGGCCATCGGGCGCTGGGCCGTCGAGCACGGCATCTGGGTCATCACCGACGAGATCTACGAACACCTCGTCTACGGTGACGCTCGGCACGTCTCCATGCCCGCCGTGGTGCCCGAGTTGGCCGACACGTGCGTGGTGCTCAACGGCGTGGCCAAGACCTACGCCATGACCGGCTGGCGGGTCGGTTGGATGATCGGCCCGACCGACGTCATCAAGGCCGCGACGAACTTGCAGTCCCACCTGTCGTCCAACGTCGCCAACGTCTCGCAGCGTGCCGCGCTCGAAGCCGTCAGCGGCCCGCTCGACGCGGTGGCCGAGATGCGCGAGGCCTTCGACCGGCGGCGCCGCACCATCACCGACCGGCTGGCGGCCATCCCCGGTGTGAGCTGCCCCGAGCCCAAGGGCGCCTTCTACGTCTACCCCAGCGTCAAGGATCTGCTGGGCAGCGAGATCCGCGGGGTCCGGCCGCAGACCAGCACCGAGCTCGCCGAGCTCGTGCTGGAACAGGCGGAGGTGGCCGTGGTTCCCGGTGAGGCGTTCGGGACGCCCGGCTACTTCCGGATGTCCTACGCGCTGGGGGACGACGACCTCGCCGAGGGCGTGAGCAGGATGGCCGCCCTGCTCGGCGAGGCGAAGTAGCACGTTCGTGTGGCGTCCGTGCGATTTTCCCTAAAGTTGTGGCACAACTTTAGGGAAAATCGCACGCCCACCAGCGGGAAGCTACTCCGGAAGACGCACGGTGGCGGAGGCGCCGCCGAGCACGCCCTGACCCGCGCTGCGGGTGGTGATGGTGATCTTGGCGGTGCCGTCGTCGTGCACGGCCGACACCTTGCCCGCGACCTCGACCAGCGCCCCCTCGTCGTCGGGCACCTCGACGGGCCGTGTGAAGCGCACACCGTAGTGCAGGACCGACCCCGGGTCCCCCGTCCACTCGGTGACCAACCGGCCCGCCAGCGCCATCGTGAGCATGCCGTGGGCGATCACGTCGGGCAGGCCCACCTCGTTGGCGTGCCGCCGGCTGTAGTGGATCGGGTTGAAGTCACCGGAGGCACCGGCGTAGCGCACCAGGTCGGCGCGGGACACCGGGATGTGCAGCTCCGGCAGCTGGTCGCCCTTGGCCACTCGTGGAACGTCGGTACTCATGCCTGTTCACCCTCCTCGGCCGTTCCCCGAGCGACCAGCATCGACTTCGCGGTGCACACCGCTTCCCCCGCGGGGGTGCCGATCTCGGCCCGCACCGTGAGGAAATCATTACCCGCCCTGGTTTTGATGTCGTCGACGTGGACCACGGTCACCAACTCGTCGCCGGCACGAATCGGCCGATGATGGACGAAGTCCTGCTGACCGTGCACCACGCGGCTGTAGTCCAACCCGAGCTGCGGATCCCCCGTGAGGATGTCCTGAGCGGGCATCGACAACAGCACGGCGAAGGTGGGCGGGGCGATCACGTCGGGATATCCGGCGGCCTTCGCCGCCTCCGGATCCGTGCACAGCGGTGAGGATTCCCCGATCGCGGCGACGAACTCGCGGATCTTCTCCCGGCCGACCTCGTAGGGCGCGCTGGGCGGGTACTCACGTCCGATAAATGACTGGTCAAGCGACACGGTAGGCAGATTACCGCCCCGATGGCCCACTGCGCCGGGCCGGGGAAGTCCGGGCACACGAAAAACCCGCCGCGGCGAAGGCCGCGGCGGGTTTCGAAGTCGTCACGCCCTCAGGGGCGACGGAAACGCCCGAAAGTCAGCGCGTCTCCTTGTGCGCACGGTGCGCGTTGCAACGGGGGCAGAACTTCTTCAGTTCCATCCGGTCCGGGTTGTTCCGCCGGTTCTTGTTCGTGATGTAGTTGCGCTCCTTGCACTCCTGGCACGCAAGAGTGATCTTGGGGCGAACATCGGTGGCGGCCTTGGCCACGGCGGGACCTCTCTCTCGTGCTCGGAAACGGGCAGCGCGACTGCCCGGTCCCCTTCGCGTGGGGACCGCCTACGGGCGGTCAGCAGCCGTAGTAGCGGTGGCCGGATTCGAACCGACGACACAACGATTATGAGCCGTTTGCTCTACCACTGAGCTACACCGCCTTGTCAGGATCATCCCTCGTTCATGAACGATAACCCGCACAAGGCAGCCGCGGTACTCATTCTACTCGAGCACCACGGCCGCCCTCGGAGCCCCAATACGGACTCGAACCGTAGACCTTCGCCTTACCATGGCGACGCTCTGCCGACTGAGCTATTGGGGCGTGCCCTCGCGGAGCGATTCAAACTCTACACACCACGGTCGCGCCCCTCGAAACCGGGGGGTCGTTGCGGGGTGAAGTCCCAGCTCAGGACCCGAGGGTCGGGATCGTGTCCGCCTGCTCGCCCCTGCTCCGCGTGGTCCGCGCCCACAGCCACGTCTCGAACCGATCCTCCGACAGCGGACGGGAGAACAGGTATCCCT
Organism: Halosaccharopolyspora lacisalsi; assembly: GCF_014137975.1. Lineage (GTDB taxonomy): Bacteria > Actinomycetota > Actinomycetes > Mycobacteriales > Pseudonocardiaceae > Halosaccharopolyspora > Halosaccharopolyspora lacisalsi. Next base: position 111,390 of record NZ_JACGWZ010000007.1, read on the forward strand.
GAGCTGTGTCGCATCCCATCCGCACGAGCTGGTCGCGGGACGCGTCGTCCTCCACGCCCTCGGCGACCACCGACAGCTCCAACGAGTGACCGAGTTCCACGATCGAGCGCACCACCGCCATGTCGCTGAGGTCGGTCCCCATGCCGAGCACGAAGCTCTTGTCTATCTTGACCTCGTCCACGGGTAGCTGCCGCAGGTAGGCCAGCGACGAGTAACCGGTGCCGAAGTCGTCGATCGCCAGCACGACACCCAGCGCCCGCAACCGACGCAGCACCGGCAACGACCGGTCGGGGTCGGCCATCACGCTGGACTCGGTGAGTTCGAAGGTCAGCAGCCCCGCGGGGACTCCGTGCCGCTCCAGCCCCTCGGCCACCCGCTCCGGGAACGATTCGTCGGCCAGGTTGCGCACCGACAGGTTCACCGCCACCGCCAGGTGCAGTCCGCGACTCAGCCAGTCCCGCACCTTCTCCAGGGCGCGTTCCAGAACGAACGAGGTGAGGGCGTCGACGAGTCCGGTGGCCTCGACCACCGGGATGAACTCGTCCGGGGCCAGCCGCCCGTACTCGGGATGGGACCAGCGCACCAGCGCCTCGGCCCCGACCACCTCGCGGCCGGGCAACGCCACCTTCGGCTGGTAGTGCGTCTCCACCTGGCCGGTGTCCAGCGCGTTCCGAAACTGCGTGACCAGCTGGAACCGCCGCAGGAAGATCTGACCCATGCTCGGCGCGTAGGCACGGACACCGTCGTCACCGGAACGAGCCGCCCGAACGGCGACGTCGGCTCGCTGCAGCAGGAGGTCGACGTCGGTCTCGGCCTCGTCGCTGTCGGCCGGTGCGGAGGAGACGTACCCCGCCACGCCCGAAGCCTCCACGACGAGTCGGTCCAGCGGATAAGGTTCGGCGATCATCGACCGTAATCGCTCGGCGACCTCGTGGGCGCTCGTTTCGGTGTGATCGACCAGCAGGACCGCGAACGAGTTCGCCTCCAACCGGGCCAGCGGCACCTCGGGGCCGAGGACCTCTCGCATGCGGCGACCCGCCGCCATGACCATCCGGTCCCCCCAGGCGTATCCGAGGGCCTCGCTGACGGAGGTGAGCAGCTCCAGGTCGAGCCGCAGCACGACGACGTCGTCGTGGTCGCGCAGCTCCTCCGCGGTCATCTCGCAGAAACCGGCGCGGTTGAGCAATCCGGTCAGCGGGTCGTGGTAGGCGTCGTAGCGTAATCGCGCCAACAGCCGCCGGTTGTCCATCGCAGTGGCCAGGTGGCTGGCCAACGTGTGCAACAACCGCGTGTCGGCCCGCCCGAACCCGCGCCACCGGCTGACCCTGTCGTGCGCCTCGATCGCGCCGAGCAGTTGGTCCGTGCCACGCAGCGGCACCACCAACGACTCGTAGGCGCCACGCAAGTGCAACGCGCGGCGTATGTCCTCCGGTGCGTCGAGAGCCCGGTAGGAGCGGACGTGGCTGCCGGGAAGCTGGAGCAGCGGGCATTCCCGCAGGGTCACCGCTCCCGCCCCGCTGGCCGCCTCCGGCAACGGCTCGCCCACCACCACGGTGTCCACCTCGCCCCGGGGGTCCAGGCCCAGCCGCAGCACCACACGCTTGGCGTTGAGCTGTTCGCGGATCCGCTCAGCGACGGGTGTCCACTCCTCGCTCGAACTGTCCGCGGGCGCGACCTCGGCCCCGGAGGGGCCGGGGCACGCCTGACCGGAACGGGCCACGCTGAGGCTGACGTCACTGAGCGTTTCCAGGTCGCGTTGTTCGCGCATCAGTCCCGAGTACGCCCGGTACAGCACGACCACACCGGCGGCGACCAGCCCCACCAGCACCCAGCCCCACAACGTGCTGATCACCACTTCGTAGCCGACGAGGCCGATCGAGGTGTTGAGCAGCCCCACCGCCAGGGTGCGCACCGCCAGCCGAGCACCGGCCGATCCCCGCACCCCCCCTCCGAGCACGTGCAGAGCGGCCAACGCGAAACCGCAGCTGATCAGCGAGGAGGTCAGGGTTCCGGCGGCGGCCCCGAACCACGTCGGCGCCGCGTCGACCACGGCACGGTTCACGACCGTGGCCACCGCGAAGGGAACCGCGATCTCCAGGCACAGCACGCCCGCGTTGTAGGCGACGTGGGTGGCCGCTCGCCTACCGACCTGGGTTCCGAGGCCGGCCAGCAGGTTGGCCGCCAGCACCACTTCGAACGGTGCCGTGAGCAGACCCAGGATCAGCGGGATCTCGGTGAACGAGATCGTCCAGCCGACTCTCTTGACGTCGACGTCGATGGTCAGCTGCTCGGCGAGCAGGAATCCCAGCGCCAGCAACGGGCCGATGATCAGCAGTTCCGGGCGGTACTCGGACGGTAGCCAGGCCGAGGTGGCCGCACTGACGACGATGCCGGCCACCAACACGGCCAGGGAGAAGCCGGTGAACGTGCGCCGCCGTTCGGGCTCGACGCCGACGCGCACGGGTGGGCGTCCCGCGTCCGGTAGTGCCTGCGGTTCGGGAGAGTGACGACGCTCGATCATCCGCTCTCCTCCCGCCGCAGACCCACGCTCAGTGTCGATCCTGACGCACGACCGGTGGGGTTGACCAGAGCGCTACTCGACCATTGGTGTGAATTTTAGGAATATGCATACTCTCGGTAACAGCGTTCGACTCTCGGCTCAGCCACCGAAAGCACCAGGGTGACCTGGAGTCCCGGCTCGACGACAGCGAGCTTCACCTCCTCCTACGAGGCTGCGCGAAAGCGAGCGATTCGTCGTTGTGAGTATTGCCGCAACAACCGAAAGGGCCGGACACGTTATGTGTTCGGGCGTGTCACCTGAGCTCGAGCTCGTCAAGGAAGTCACGCAGCGCCCGGTCCAAGTCGGCCAACCCGGCCTCCTCCACCGGCAGATGCCCGGCATCGGTGAGCGAGACGTACCGGGTCGGAGCCCGGACGCGGTCGAGGAACCGGCGCGAGAGCGCCGCCGGTGTCCACCGGTCCTCGGCCGGGTGGGCCACCAGCAGTGGCGGCCCGGTGAACTCCTCCGGTTCCCGTTCCGGGGCGCTCCCCAGACAGGTGCGCACCAACTCCAACGACGTCCTGCCCCCACCGCCCAACGGGTCACCGCACACGAGAGCGGCGAACTGAGCGTGGTTGGACATCGCCGCGACGTTGGCCAGCCAGCTCGTCGGCACGCGCAACGGGCGCAGCGGATGCGGCAGCAGCGGCATCAAGGACGCCAGCATCCCCAGCTCGGGCCGCGCCGCCAGGTAGCGGCGCACTTCGACGCGGCGGGGATCCGGCAGGCAGGTCACCACAACACCGGCGATCGCCTCCGGGGCCCGCGCGGCCACGTCGTAGGCCAGGCGCCCGCCGAGGCTGGTTCCCAACAGCACGACGGGTCTGGGATCGACACTGCGCTCGGCGTTGATCAGGTCCAGCACGCACTCCACCCACATGCCGTAGTCGGCCGTGCGCCCTCCCGTGTCCGTGAGCCCGCAGTCGGGTAGGTCGGGAGCGAGGAATTCCAGGCCGGCCACGGCGGGGAGACGACCGTAGGGGGCCAGCATTCGACCGTAGGAGGCCGGACCGTGCAGGGCGAGCACCTTCGCCGGGGCCTCCGGTTCGACGACCCGGTCCAGGTGCACCGCCATGCCCCGCCACGGCCACCATCGTTCCCGTGGCGCGTCGGCCCGGCTCACGCGCAGGCCACCGGGAAAGAACTCCTGGTACCGCAACCACCACGGGTGGTCCCGATAATCGCGTCCGGCGACGGTGACGGACTCTGAGGTGGGGGACACACCACGAACATACGGAGTGAACGGGCTCATGCGCATGGACCGGAAGCAGGCACGCGAATCGATCGAACGGGCTCGCGTGGGACGGCTGGCCACCGCCGACGCGCAGGCGCGGCCCCACATCGTGCCGGTGACCTTCACCGTCGACGGTGACACCGTCGTCACGGCCGTCGACCACAAACCGAAGACCACGACCGAGCTCAAGCGGATGCGCAACATCCGCGAGAACCCTAGGGTGGCCCTGCTGGTCGATCACTACGAGGACGACTGGTCCCGGCTGTGGTGGTCCCGCGCCGACGGCGAGGCCACGCTCACCGACACCGCCGAGCGCGCCGACCTGGTCGACGAGCTGGCCGCCAAGTACCGGCAGTACCGGCAACAGCCCCCGGCGGGGACGCTGATCGTCATCGGGATACACCGTTGGAGCGGCTGGAGTTCGGAGGAGGCTTGACCCCGTGACGACGACGTCCGGCCGAACCGCCGGACAGCGGCCACTGCTCAGTCGTGACGGCGCAGGTGCACGGTCCCGGTGTCGAAGTCCAGCGGTCCGGCGCCGGACTCCCGCTCGTCCTCCCTGGCCACGGCGACCCACTCCTTGCGCTCGAGCTGGTGCTTGCTGCCGGGGTTGAACAAACCGTCGACCCCCGTGGCCGCGGAAGCGAACCGCTCGCTGTCGTGCCGGCGCCGCGCGCGGCGGGCCGCTTCCCCCTCGGCCGCACGCGACTCGCGGCGTCTTCGAGCCCGAGCCGCTCGATCGATGGCCATTTCCCCAGAGTAAACACGAACGGCACGCTGCGGCCAGCGAGTGGAGGCCCCGCGGCATCCACGACTCCGGCGATCTCGTGACCAACGTCACGGACAGGCGCGGCCCTCGCTTCGGATTCCGGGGGGTCCTACGTAGGGTTCCGGGGGTGGAGGAGGATCCGTACTTCGTGCGCGTGACGACCGCCGAGCTGTCCCGACTCGCCGAGGCGCTGAACGTGGTGGACGAGCACGCCGAGCTCAACCACCGCTACCGCAAGCTCATCCACGACTCCCGGCAGCAGCTGGACGCCGAGGAGGTCCGGCTCACGCAGGCGCGGGGCATGGCCAAGAAACTCATGGTGTTGGTCAGGGCCGCCGGGCAGGGCTTCCGGGACGATCTCGGTGCCGCCGAACGGGCGAGTCTGGATGCCGGGCTCTCCCAGGCCGACGAACTCGTCTACGGCACCTGAGGCCCCACCGCCCCGGAGGACTCCGTTTCGCGCGCGGAGGTCCGCTCAACCGCCCCACGGTCGGTGGATCGCGTGGCAGGCCCCTCGGAACGGGAACCGCACGGGAGCCTGCCATCCACGGACGCGCTCACGGCCGCCACCGGCTCACCGCTGAGCGGCGGGCTGACCGTTGATCCACCACTGCATGGCGTACTCGACCAGGGAGATCAACGCCTGCTTGGTGGACTCGGGTTCCCGGGCGTCACACGGCACGACCGGCACCCGCTGGCTGATCGCCAGCGCCTCGCGAATCTCGTCGACCTGGTGCTGCTGCATTCCGTCGAAGCAGTTCACACCGATCACGTAGGGCACGCCACGGTCCTCGAAGAAGTCAACCGCGGAGAAGCAGTCCGCGAGTCTGCGGGTGTCGACCAGCACCACCGCGCCGATCGCTCCCCGCACCAGGTCGTCCCACATGAACCAGAAACGCTGCTGACCCGGCGTACCGAACAGGTACAGGATCAGGTCCTCGTCCAGCGAGACACGGCCGAAGTCCATCGCCACCGTGGTGCTGGACTTACCGGGAGTCGCGCTCAGGTCGTCGACGCCTTGACTGGCCTCGGTCATCACCGCTTCGGTGGTCAGCGGAACGATCTCGGACACCGAGCCGACGAAGGTCGTCTTGCCCACGCCGAAGCCACCCGCGACCACGATCTTGGCCGAACTGGTGCTCGATGTCCCGGATGCCTGTGGCGCCTTAAAGCCGGCGGAGTCCACTCAAAACCCTTTCCATCAACTGCAAGTGTGGTTGGCTGCCACTGTCGGTCACGGTCTGATGAATGTTGATCAGTCCCAGTTCCGCCATATCGGCCAGCAGCACTCTGGCCACGCCGAGCGGAACACCGAGCAGGGCCCCGATCTCGGCGACGGACCGGGGATGGCGGCACAGTTGGGCGATGGACTGGTGTTCCAGCCGCAACGGCGCTGCCGGTTGGTAATACTCGCTGGTGGTGACCAGAGTCTCCAGCTCCAGCTCGACGTTGGACTTGGTACGGCCACCCGTCCACGCGTAGGACCGCACGCTTGCCGCGGGTACGTCGGCGTCGTCGTTGTCATCCTCTCGGTAGTCGGTCGTGTCCGGATTACCGGGCCCCCGCGACCACTGCGGTTCCGGGGGCGGTGCCTGCGGCGGGGGTTCCTGCTGTGGCGGTGGAGCTTGGGGTGGCCGAGGCGCGGCCGGCGGCGGGGCCTGCGGGGGCTGCCACTCGGGTGCCGCGGGCTCCTGCTCCTCCCGCTCGGAGTCGCCGTCCGAACGGCGACGTTTGCGGCGGCCACGCCCGCTACCGAAGGTGACCCCGTTGAAAACGTCGGCGAACGTCGCATCGCCGCCCTCGTCCCGCTCGCCGGGATCCTCCCCGCGCGAGCGGTCCTCATTGAAGCCAGAGCCTTCGCTCATCGGTGCCTCACACCAGTTGTCGTGACTGTGAGTTGCCTGATCCTTGCAGGTGGGAACGCAACTCCGGAGTCAGGATGCGTCCCACCCTCTCGACGAGCATCGCCATCTCGTAGGCGATCAACCCCATATCGCACTGCGGAGAGGCGAGCACGGTCAGGCACGAACCGTCACTGATGGACATTTGCAGCATCATGCCACGATCCATCTCGACGATGGTCTCCTTGATCTCACCGGCCTCGAAGCACCGTGCCGCGCCCTGAGTCAGACTCAGCAGCCCGGAAGCCACGGCGGAGAGCTGATCGGCCCGGTCCTTGGGCAGTTTGTCCGAGGCGAGCAGCAACAGCCCGTCCGCCGAGACGACGACGGCGTGGGCAACACCGGGCACGCGTTCGACGAAGTCGGTCACCAACCACTCGAACTGCTCGGACTTTGCCTGTTGGGAAGTCATACGGCCTCCTTCGTGGGTCGTGTCCGGGCGAGGAACTCGGGTTCGCTCGCCCCTTGTCCTCGCCGTGCGCTAGTCCTCGTCCGGCGCACTGTGGCGTCCCCGACGGACACCCTGCTGGAAGCTGGACAGGCGCCCGCGTGCGTCCTCCGGTTTGGGTTGACTCTGCGGGGCCGACGGCTTGCTCTGCTGCTCGGGAGCGGCACTGCCCGGGGCGAGTTGTGCCTTCGGGGTCCTGCGCGGCAAACCCGCCGTGGTGTAGTCGGAGGGCTTGTGGTTGGCGGCGGCTTCGGCCCGGTGCTGGGCATCGTCGGTGACGAAGTTCCACGCCGACTCACCGTTGTCCGAGGTCCCGTGCACGCCGCCACCGCCGGGCTCGGGAGCAGCCGTCGACTGACTCTGCTGCAAACCCTGTTGGAAGCTGGACAGCTGTCCCCGAACGTCCTCGGGAGCTCGCTGCTCCCGCCCGGGAGTCCTGTCCTCCTGCTTTTCCGCACCTGCACCCGACACGGGCTGACCTCCCCTGGTCCTGCGGGGCAATCCCGATGCGGTGTAACCGGCGGGCTCGGACTTCGTCGGCCCCCCGTTCGACCGCGAAGACTCCTCGTTCGCGAAGGCCCACGCCCCGACACCGTCGGAATCCTCCGCCCGCGGCTGCTGCGCGCCGAGATCCTCACTGGTGGGCCAGTGATGTTCCTCCTCACCCGGTTGCAGCGCCACCTCCTGGTAGGAGGCGTCCTCGTCGGTGGGCTGGAACCACTGCGTCGGATTGGCGTCGAACATCGGTGAGGCCGCGCGCGGTTGCGGTTCGGGCACTTCGGGCACGGACAGATCGCTCGGCGGCGAACTCGCGGGCGGTGCGCTCGTCGGCGGTGTCCAAGCGTCGGCTCCCCACTGCTGGGGCACCTCCGCGGAGGAGGGCTCGTTCGTCCGCTCCTCATCGGACGGTGGCTCGAACAGCCCTCGTGGCTTGCTCCGCCGCTCCGGAGCCGGAGGCTCGGCCGGAGGCGGAGTGGCCGACGCCGGAGGCTGCTGCGGCGGCTGAAGCGGTGGCGGTGCTTGGGGCTGTCGCGGCGCCCGAGACTGCTGCGGTTCCGAGGACGGAGACTGCTGAGGCCGCGGCTGCGGTGATTGCGGCGGAGCCGACCGCGCGTCCGGAGGCTGCGGCGGAGCGGCTGGCGGCTCCGGAGGCTGGTTCCCCTTGGGCTGGTTCGCCGGAGGCATCGTTCCCGTGGCCCCGTCGCTTCCACCGCCGAGCGCCTGCTGCGGCAGACCGCCCTCCATGACGTGACGCCTGGTACCGCCGTCGCCGTCGGACGTCGGCAGGTCGTGCTTGGCCTTGCCGTTGCGACCCGGACCGTGTCCCGGAGCGGGCTGGGACGCCTGGGGGGCTCGTTCCGGCGAGATCACGAGTTCCGGCGGGATCGTCAAGCTGGCTCGGGTGCCCTCGCCTTCCCCACCGCCGTGCAGGCGGACATCGATCCCGTGCCGGGTGGCCAGTCGCGAGATCACGAGCACACCCATGCGACGCGAGGTCGACAGGTCGGGCTCGTCGACCGAGGCCAGCCGCTCGTTGATGGCCACCAGCTCATCGGGGTCCATACCGATGCCCTGGTCCAGCACGTCGACGACGATCGAGCCGTCACCGGCCTGGTAGCTGGACACGGTCACCGAGGTGGTCGGGGCGGAGAAGTTCGCCGCGTTGTCGAACAGCTCGGCGAACAGCCGCACGAGGTCACTGCCCGCGTAACCGACCAGCCGAACCGTCGGCGGGGGCTGCACGTTCACGCGCGGGTAGTGCTCGATCTCCGAGACCGCAGCGCGGAGCACGTCGGTCATCGGCGTGGGCTGGCTGAACCGGCGGGCCAGATCGCTGCCGGAGAGCACCATCAGGTTCTCGTTGTTGCGACGCATCCGGGTCGCCAGGTGGTCCAGCCGGAACAGGGTGGACAGCTGTTCGGGGTCCTCCTCGTCCTGCTCGAGTTGCTCGAACAGCCGCAGCTGCCGTTCCAGCAGGCTCTGGCTACGACGGGAGACGTTGACGAACGAGTCACTGTAGCCACGACGCAGCCCGGCCTGCTCGGACGCGAGGTACAGCGCCTGCCGGTTGACCTCGTCGAAGGCCCTGGCCAGCTGCCCGAGCTCGTCGGTGGTCTCCACCGGGACCGAGGCGACCTCGGTCTCACCCCGACCACCGTGGCGAATGTTTTCCACGGCTTCGGGCAGTTGCTTGTTGGCGGCCTTGAGCGCGCTGCGACGCAGGGTGCGCAGCGATCCCAGCAGGTTCCTGGCGATCCTGAACGTGATCGCGGCGGCGAGCAGCAGGACGCAGAACGTCAGCACCGCGTCCAGGCCGGCCCGATCGCTGGACTCGTCGTAGAGGCCGTCGGCGTACTCCCGCGCCTGCTGGGACAGCCCGCTGCGAAGCTGGGTGGTGGCGCCGATCGCGGACCGGGACAGCTCGTTCCACTCCGCCGAGGTCGTCGAGACCGTCTCGGAGGAGGACTCCGCGGCCCGCACGATTCCGTCCAGCGCCCGATCCCGTTCGGACAGCAGGCCGGTCACCTTGCTCCGGAATTCACGGCTCTGGGCGGCATCGGCGGTAGCCTTGAACTCCTTGAGGTTGGCCGCCAGCCGGGCTCGCGAGTCGCTCACCGTGTCCAGCAAGGAATCGCCGAAGTCCGAGCGGGCCAGTCCGGCCGAAACGAGCGCTCGCTGAATGCGGATCTCGTCCTCGGCGCTGGAAAGCTCGTGCAGGGCGCCGACGGTGCCGTAGAGGTTCCCGTCGTTGAGGTCGCCCATCACCGAACGCTCCAGGCCCAGCAGGGAGTCGACCATCGCGTTGTAGGCGCCGACGGCGGCGACCGGTTCGATCGACGAACTCGACACCTTCTTGCGCAGCGGGCCGAGCTTGACGAGCTGCTCCTGCAGCTGGCCGAACCGGGCCTTGGCCGTTGGCGTGAAGGCCGCCACCTCGTCGAGGACCTGTGGCGCCTTGGACGCGGCGAGGCTCACGGCCTTGGTCTTGGCCGCCCACTCGGCGGGCTCGCCGGCCCCCGTCAGGAGCTGGACGGCTTCGGTCCGCTCCCGCTGCAGCCCGGTCAGCAGTGGCTGGATCTTGTCACGCGCCTTCAGGAGCGTGCTGACCTCCTGGTAACGGTTCGCCCGCTGCACCTGCTCCTGGATCTGCACGACACCGAGCGTGATCGCGAAGACCACGGGCACGAGCATCACCGCGGCCAGCTTGACCGGGATGCTCCAGTTCCGCCACTGCCTGATCACGCTCCACCGGGACGGACGGGCGGCGGGGTCGGGTGACGAGTCTCGTCCTGCCGCGGTCACGAGATCCCCCGCAACGCAAGCCGTCGTTCATGCTCTGTCACGGTGCGGTCCCTTCCGAACGAACAAATCGTAGGAGAACAGCGCCTGTAGGCCCCCGGCGCTCGGCCAATGGAGTGTCCGGTTCGCCGGGAGGTGAATCGGCACCGAACGTTCGTTATTCCCAATGCGACATCCAGCTTGCGATACCCTGAGTCACCGGACGGGTCGGTTTCAACAGTCCATTTCACGCGGGGTGGCGCGTAGCTTGTAGCGCGTAGCTTCTGGCGAGGGACAAGTGTAGAGCCTCCCACCGCGGAACGAGTCGAGGGTCGGCCATGCCAACACAAAGCCGAATGAGGTCCACAGTAGACACTTAGGTGCTCAACAGAGTAACTCTAGCCCATTCGGGCGTTTAAGGGAACAGGAGTGCGTGCACGCTCGGGGACCACGGTGTGATACTCCTCGGTAACGCTTCATGACCTGCGTGCCGACTGCGGTGGGTTCCTCGCCTCATGGCAGGATGGGCGCGCCGCGGCGGGCGACGAGTCGCGGCCGGAGCCCACCGGGACAGTTCGCGGACTCCTTGGAAGGATGCATGACCAACGCAACGCCGCCCCCCATGCGCGCGCGATCTGCGGGACAGGCCGGAAAAGCACCGGTCGCTTTCGGTGGAATCGACAAAAGCGCTGCTCGCCGGGGCACCGACAAGCCCGATTTCGATGATATCCAGCAGTCCGACAAATTCATCCGACTGCGTAGTCGGCTGAAGCGATTCGTGTTTCCGATGACCTTGCTCTTCCTGTGCTGGTACATCGGTTACGTGGTGTTGGCCGCCTATGCCCACGACTTCATGGCCACCCCACTGCTCGGAAACGTCAACGTGGGGATCGTGCTGGGCATCGCCCAGTTCGCGTCCACAGTTGTCATCACCACCCTCTACGTCCGCTTCGCCGATCGCCGCATCGACCCGCAGGTCGCCGAGATCCGCAACGACGTGGAGGACGGCACCCTATGACCACCCACTACGACGCCGACGCCGGCCACCACAGGATCGTGGAAGCCGGCAGCCCCGTGATCAATTTCAGCGTATTCGCGGTGCTGATCCTGGTCACCCTGTTCATCGCCTACCGCGCGAGCAGCCGGGGCACCTCCAGCGACTACTTCGTCGCCGGAAGCACCTTCAGCGGCGCCCAGAACGGCATCGCGCTGTCCGGTGACTTCCTGTCCGCCGCCTCCTTCCTCGGCATCGCGGGCGCCATCGCCATCCACGGATACGACGGCTTCCTGTACTCCATCGGCTTCCTGGTGGCCTGGCTGGTCAACCTGCTGCTGGTCGCCGAGCGGTTGCGCAACACCGGCCGTTTCACGATGGGCGACGTGCTGGGCTTTCGGATGCGCCAGCGTCCGGTACGGGCCGCCGCGGCCGTGTCCACCATGATGATCACCATCTTCTACATGATCGCGCAGATGGCCGGCGCCGGCAGTCTGGTCGCGCTGCTGCTCAACGTCCAGGGCGCCTGGGGGCAGGCGCTGATCATCGCCGTCGTCGGCGTGGTGATGATCCTGTACGTCCTGGTGGGTGGCATGAAGGGCACCACGTGGGTGCAGATCTTCAAGGCCACCCTGCTGCTGATCACCGTGGCGCTGATGACGCTGTTCCTGCTGGGCAAGTTCGGTTTCAGCGTCAACGACCTGATGGATCAGGCCGCGGCCGGCAACCCCCTCGGCGAGCGGATGTTCGCCCCGGGAGCCCAGTACGGCGAGAGCTCGACGACCAGGCTCGACTTCGTGTCGCTGTCGTTGGCACTGGTGCTGGGCGTGGCGGGGCTGCCGCACGTGCTGATGCGCTTCTACACCGTTCCCACCGCCAAGGAAGCCCGCCGGTCGGTGGTGTGGGCGACCTGGCTGATGTCCGGCTTCTACCTGTGCACCCTGGTCATCGGCTTCGGCGCGGCGGCACTGGTCGGCACCGAGAAGATCATGAACGCACCCGGTGAGGAGAACTCCGCGGCACCGCTGCTGGCCTACGAGATCGGCGGCACCTTCCTGCTCGGCGTCGTGGCCGCCGTTGCCTTCGCCACGATCCTCGCCGTGGTCGCCGGGCTCACCCTGACGGCGTCGGCCTCCTTCGCCCACGACCTCTACGCCAACGTCATCAAGCGAGGCAGGGCCGACTCCGGATCGGAGGTGCGTGTCGCACGTCAGACGGCGATGGTGATCGGTGCCGTCTCGATCGTCGGCGGCATCCTGGTCCACGAGCAGAACGTGGCCTTCCTGGTGGGCCTGGCCTTCGCCTTCGCCGCGTCGGCCAACCTCTCGACGCTGCTCTACTCGCTGTTCTGGCCGCGATTCAACACCAAGGGCACTCTGTGGGCGATGTACGGCGGGCTGGGCTCCTGCCTGCTGCTCGTGGTGTTCTCCCCGGTGTTCTCCGGCGACCCGGACTCGATCATTCCCGCCGTGGACTTCGCGCTGTTCCCGCTGAAGAACCCGGGGATCGTCTCGATTCCGCTGTCGTTCGTGTTCGGCGTCATCGGCACCTTCAGGGACGAGGAGCCCGCCGACCGCGCGCGGCAGGCCGAGATGGAGGTGCGCTCGCTGACGGGTATCGGCTCGGAGCGCTGACCTCGTCGAACTCCGCCCCGCCCGGCCACGACCGGGCGGGGCGGATTCAGCTCGCCTCCACCTTGAACGGATCGTGCTCGGCGAGCAGCTTGTCCAACCGCGCCTGGTCGACCCTGCTGGAGAGCGTGGTGCCCTCCTGCCGGTCCCGGACGCACTTGGCCAGGGTGAACGCGGAGGTCACCGTGTACAGCACTCCGAGGCCGAGAAAGCCGCGAACCCAGCCGTCGACGGGCAGATAGACGATGCCCACGGCGACGGCCAGCACCGCGACGGCGAAAGAGATCACGGACTGCACGTAGAACGCGGTCGTCGTGGACGGTCCTGATGGTGTCGGCGCACTCATGCGACACACACTGCGACATACGTCACCGCTACGTCTTGAGTACGCCTACTCATCATTTCGTCACGGAAATATCACTCTCGGTGGTGAAACACCGGGCGGACACCCGCTCCGAAGCCGAATACCATGACCTTTCTCATGAACCGGACGACTTCCCGCTCGAGGGCGCGGGGTCAGTAGCCCGAACGGCGAGCCTGACGCATCTCGCGTGCAACTGCCCACGCGTCCCCCACCGGCCCCAAGTGGCCGAGCTCGTCGGGGCTGACCACGGCCCGGGCTCGCCGCTGCTCGCCTTCCGCAATGCGCGCGCCGGGAACGTTACGGGTTATCGCCGGAGTCGGAAGGTAGGTGCAGGCGGTGGCTGACTACTTCGCGGGCCACGTCGGACAGCTGGGTGCCGTGGGTGAAGGCGTGGGCGCGGAGTCGGTCGAAGGCGGCGGGCAGACCCACGCCGAGTTGCACGGAGAGCACTCCGACGGCTTGGTGCACCTCATCACGGGCGGCCGCCGACCCAGTGTCAGGGCGGGCAGCGACTGTCAGCAGCCCGGCCGGGTCGGTGCGCAGCAGGTGGGCTGCCAGTTCGGCGAAGACGGGCGCGTCCGCCCGGGCCTGCGATGCCAAGGTTCCGGGGCTGGCCCGGTGCGCGGTCAGCACACCGACCTGAGTCGCTGCGCTGCGCAGGGGATACGCGAAGATCGCGGCCACGCCGCAGGCCAGTGCTGCCGATCCGAATCCGGGCCATCGACTGGTGCCCACCTGCAGGTCCGGAATGAGCACCGGGGCGGCGCGGGTGAAAGCCTCGGCGCTGGGGCCTTCGCCGGCAGTCAGGTGCAGTTCTTCGAGACGAGCGCTGGTGGCCCCGGTGGTGGCCACAGGGTCCTGGTGGATCCGGGGTGGGCCTTCCCCGTCCGCGGCGCGGGACATCAGCGCGACGCTGGCTCCGTCCACGGCCAGATGCTGGCAGGCGGTTCGGCACAGCACCGTGTTCGTGATCGGTTCGTTGCGGCTGGCCGCAGCTGCGGCAAGCCAGGAGTAAACCGTGGCAACACGGTTACCAGTCATTCCTTCATGCTGGCACAGCGCTCCGAGGTGACCGAAGTCCTCGAAAGCCCCGGGGCCGCCAACATCGAGGGGCACGGACAGAAACGGCAGGGCCGTCCCAGCGCAGGGGAACGCGTCCACAGGGCACTTGTGCTGGGCCTCCACCAGCCGCACGGAGCTTCACGCGCGGGCCGCGCAGTACCTGCTCGACGGAATCACCGCCGGCCAGTGGATCGAATACGTCGGCACCGGCAGCACCGAGGGACTGCGTGCCGAGCTGGCCGAACACGAGGCCCTCAACGAGGTGCTGACCTCCGGCGGGATCGCCGTGACCCCGGTGGAAGACTTCCACGCCCTCGAGACCGGCAACGACACGGTCGACCCGGAGGCGGCCGTGACCGCCCGCATCGCGGCCACCAAGCAGGCACTCGCCGAGGGATACACCGGGTTCCGCGCGGTCGTGGACGCCACGGCCGTGGCCATCACCCCGCAGCAGCGGGCAGCCTTCGTGCGGTTCGAACATCTCATCGAACACGCTACGAGCGCCCTGCCGGTGACCGCACTGTGCGGTCACAACCTCGCAGAGCTCGGCGACACCGCGACGGCCGAGCTGGCCTGCCTGCACCCGCTGACCAACCTCGAGGTCCCGTTCCAACTCTTCGCCGACCACGACGGCACCCTCACCCTGACCGGCACGATCGACCAGACCTGCGCGGAGTTGCTCACCCACGCGCTCGGAACCGCCGCCGCCCTGGCCCCCGACCACAAGGTGACCCTCAACGCCCGGGCACTGACCTTCATCGAGCCCGACAGACTGCTCGCTCTGGATCACCTCGCCCGCGAGCACGACCGCACCATCGTGCTCCGCAACGCCCCGCCGGCGGTGACCCGGCTGCTCCAGCAACTCCCCCTCACCCACCTCACCAACGACGCCCCCCAACACACCTGAACGCGGGTACGCACGCGTCAACTCGATCTGTGTCGCCGGGTGCGTCCCACAGTGATGCGGGCATGGCCGCAGGCTTTGCAGGCTCAAGAGATCAGCAGATCAGACCTGCGTCGACCTGCACAGACAGCATCCGCGACCGAAGGAGGCAGCTGTGTGACCATACAGTGACCACATAAGGGCACACCTTGACCCGCTCGAAAGTTCCCGCCAAGGCCCACCATCGCCGGGCCTGTCCCCGTAGAGCTCGCCAGTGGAGTGACAGGTCCAGCGACGTCCGGCTGGATCAGTGAAACTGGTCCGCAGCCGTGCCTGGGCCAACGCACGCGCGGACGCGTTCACGGAAGAAGTAGTCGACTCGCCGCTGGCGAAGCACCCCTGTGGCCTCCGCCACGCGGCGGTATCGACATGGCTCAACGCCGGCGTGGAAGCCACCCGCGTCGCCGAGTGGGCCGGGCACAGCGTCCAAGCCCTGCTCCGCGTCTACGCGAAATGTCTCGACGGTGGTCCCCGGGTGGCTCCGGGTACGGCAGGGAAGCACGAAAACGACTCCCTGGCCTGTCGGTGCAGGTCAAGGGGACTTGCTGGATGCTCACCGGGGCACTGGCCAACGCGCTCCGCAGCGGCGAAAGCTTAAGCGGAGTGATCCGCTTTGAGGTCGGGCCAAGACGACAGTCGCGAACGGTCGTACTTCGGTGACCGACCACTCGCCGTTTCCGAGCATGACCTGGGATTCAATCCCGTTGCGTAGCTACAATCGCGGGACGTACCGGTCGTTCAGCAGTGTGCGGCCATCTCAGGATGTTGGAAGGTGGTCCTGATGTCGCAGGGGCCCGCGGGTGGTGACACCGGTAATCTTGGGCAGATGCTGTCGGTGGCGGCTGAGCGCATGAGCGGGTCGCGCTCGGGTTCGGAGGATGACACGCTGGCGCTGGTCGTGGCGGGCGCTGTGGACACGGTGCCCGGTGCCGAGCACGCCGGGGTGTCGTTACTCCGAAGCGACGGCGACATCGTCTCGTACACGCCCAGCAGTGAGACGGTCAGCGAGGTCGACCAGCTGCAGTCCACCTACCGGGAGGGCCCGTGCGTGACCGCGCTGTGGGACGAGCACACCGTGGTCGTCGACGATCTCACCGCGGAGGCTTGGCGCTGGCCGCGCTTCGCCCCGGAGGCGGCCGCGCACGGGATGGTCAGCATGTTGTCGTTTCAGCTGTTCACACGGGGTGACACGCTGGGAGCGTTGAACCTGTACTCCAGCAAGCCCGCCAGCTTCGCGTTGGAGGCTCGGAGTCTGGGGGGACTGTTCGCCTCGCACGCGGCGATCGCGCTGGGTGGGGCTCAGCACGTGGCACAGTTGCATCAGGCACTGGCCAGCCGAGACCTGATCGGCCAGGCCAAGGGCATGCTCATGGAGCGCTTCGGCCTCGACGACACGGGCGCGTTCGCGATGCTCGTGGACAGCTCGCAACAGACGAACATGAAGCTCGTCGACGTCGCTCGGTGGCTTACCGGCCAGACAGCCACGCAGGTGGGCAACGGCAAGGGCGATTAACACGCGGGGCCGTGGGGAACACGACCGAGAGGTCGTCTGCGCGCCCGGGCACGTTGATGACTCAGGCCCCACCGGTTCAACTTCAGGAGCCGGTGGGACCGCCACGCCATCGGCGTGCCGCTCTCGTTCGGGCAGGCACGGGCTAGTCTGGCTGCAGCCTGCACAGACCGGAGCGGACCATGACTGACGAGCGGCGCCAGCAGCTGGAAGCGCAGCTGGTCGCCGACACGACCACCGACGGGGGCAGTCCCGCGCCGCGCATCAAGGCATTGTGCGCGCTGGCGACCTCGGAACTAGCGGTCTCCGGGACAGGGGCGACGGTACTCAGCGAGTTCGACGACGACGGGCAGTCCCCGCGCCGTGGCCTCATACACGCCACCAATGCCATCAGCAGCGGGTTGGAGGATCTGCAGCTGACCGTCGGTGAGGGGCCGTGCCTGGACACCTTCAGCACGGGCGGGCCGGTGCTGATTGCGGAGCTGCAGCAGGCGAGCGAACGGTGGCCGGCGTTCACCCCGGCCGCCCTCGATCTGGGCGCGGTAGCGGTGTTCTCGTTCCCGCTGCAGATCGGAGTGGTCCGCCTGGGCTCGCTGGACCTCTACCGCGACACCGACGGCTCGCTGTCCGACGCGCAACTGTCCGACGCCCTGATCGTGGCCGATCTGATGACCCAGGCAGTCATAGCCGAACTCGAAGGCCACTCCACCGACGACGTGAGCTGGCTGGCCAACCCACACGCCCAAATCCACCAGGCCTCCGGGATGGTCCAGGTCCAGCTGCAGACGACCACCGAAGCCGCCCTGCTGCATCTGCGGGCCCACGCGTACTCCCACGAGCTGTCGATCACCGAGGTCGCACGCCGGGTCGTGGCTCGTGAGCTGCGCTTTCCCGCCGAGACCTGAGCCACGCAACGATGGTGAGTACTCGGTACACGATGACGAGGACTAGCGAGACGATGAGTAACGAACGTGAACAGCGGTTGGCCCAGACCTTCGTGGCCCTGTCGGACACGCTGGTCGACGACTTCGACGTGCTGGACTTTCTCTGCTTGCTGGCCGAGCGTTCCGCCGAACTGCTGGACGTGACAGCTGCCGGGGTGATCCTGTCCGACCAGCGCGGCGGCTGGCACCCCACCGCCGCATCCTCCGAGGACGCCCAGCTGCTGGAACTGTTCACCGCCCAAACCCGGGAGGGCCCGTTCCTGGAGTGCCTCCGCAGCGGTGCACCGGTCGCCATCCCGGACCTGAGCGCGGAGTCCGAACGCTGGCCCCACTTCACCGAAACCGCCCTGGCGGCAGGGTTCCACGCCGCCTACGCCGTACCGATGCGGCTACGCCGCGAGAGCATCGGAGCGCTCACGCTGCTCAACACCGAGGCGGTAGGCGTGGACGAGACCAGCACCCAGCTGGGCCAGGCACTGGCCGACGTCGCCACCGTCGGACTGCTGCACCAGCGTTCGGTCCAGCGAAACGAGGTCCTGCACGAGCAGCTGCAGGCCACCCTGCACCACCGCACCGTCATCGAACAGGCCAAGGGCGTGCTCGCCGAACACGGCGGCCTCACCATGCAACAGGCCTTCGAACTGCTGCGCGGCTACGCCCGCACCAACGGCCAACACCTGTCGCACATCGCCTGCAGCCTCGCCGACGGCACCATCAACCCCGCCGACCTCCTCGCCCACCACGCCTTCGTCGGCCTACAACGACAGGAGTGACCCGCGACCTCCGGCGGCGAAGACTCGAGGATCGCGGGGAGGCCCGTGCCGTGTTCGCCAGAGCTCACCTCGTTCCTGCACCACCACCTGGCGCCCTACGGGACGGCGCCGGACGGTCGACTGCTCCGGGGCAAGCGCGTCGGTGGGCGACTCGCCAGCTCCGTCTGCGGGCAAGCCTGGGCCGAGGATCGCGCCGATGCGTTCACGGAGGAGGTGGCCGCCTCGCCGCTGGCGAAGCGCTCGTATGACCTCCGCCACGCAGCCGTCTCGACGTGGCTCAATGCCGGTGTCGAACCCACTCGGGTAGCCGAGCGGGCCGGGCACAGCGTGCACGTGCTGCTTCGGGTCCACGCCAAGTGCCTTGACGGGGGAGAGCAGTCCGCCCGCCAACAGACAGAGAAGGCACTCAGGTCCTCCAGGCCCCTCCTGCTCGGAGTCCCTACCGCTCTGGGCACGCATTGGGCAGAAGCACTCGGAAGCAGCCGGACAGCCACGGACACGACCGGAGGAGCACGAAAACGGCCCCCTGGCCTGTCGGTGCAGGTCAGGGGGCCGTTTTGGCAGGTGTGCCGGGTAGAGGATTCGAACCTCTGAAGCTTTCGCGGCTGATTTACAGTCCTCAGTCGATCACCCTCGATCAAGCCTTTTACCTGCGTAAATATCTTCGCTGCTGCCCTTCGGCGGCGACCTTGTACGCGCATTGTTCACACACCCCCGCCAGAGGGGTTCGTATTGTTCCTCAGAGAGGTAGCGTGAGCACACATGGAGCTTGCCCCGCGGGCCGCCGAGGTGGCCGAGTCCTTCGTCAAGCCGCTGGGACGCCGGTGGCTGCACGTCCAGGCCGTCGCTACCCGCGCGGCCGAGTTGGAACAGGCTGTCGCTCCAGGCGACCGGGACACCTTGCGGGCCGCTGCCTGGCTCCACGACATCGGATACGCCCCCGAGATCGGGCACACCAGGTTCCACCCCCTCGATGGAGCCCGCTATCTCCGCGGACAGGGCTGGCCAGACACGATCGTGAACCTGGTCGCCCATCACTCAGGCGCTCGCTTCGAAGCCGAGGAACGTGGCCTTTATCACGAACTGGCCGACTTCCCGTTCGAGGACTCTCCCCTGCTCGACACCCTGGCCGCCGCCGACCTGACCACGGGGCCAGCAGGCGAACACTTCACCTACGACGAGCGCATGGACGAGATCCTGAGCCGCTACTCCCCCGACAACGCCGTTCACCGCACATGGACCCGAGCACGACCGGTGATCGCCAAAGCCGTGGCTCGCACCGAACACCGCCTCGCCCGAGGCTCTCAGTCAAGCTCAACGAGCTAGAAAGCATCCATCGTGTGTCCGTCTCACTGAGGGATCCGCTAGTGAACAAGATCGCGGCGAGTCTACGCCGTAGGCGCGCGTCGACCGATGAGTTCGGCCACGTCGGATTGTCCTTCTCTGCGACGGCCGATCGACCCGACCAAGGAGCACCACATGGTTATTGTCGCGGGACACCTCGTCGTTGCCCCAGAACATCGGGAATCCTACCTCGCCGACTGCGTGAGCGTCGTCGAAAAGGCTCGCCGCACAACCGGCTGCCTCGACTTCGCCATCACCGCCGACCTGGTGGATCCCGGCCGCATCGACATCTTCGAGTGCTGGGAGTCGCAAGCGGCCGTCAAGGCTTTCCGGGGCAGTGGCCCCAGCGAAGAGCAGGACGCCGCGACGCTCGCCGCCTCCGTGTCGGAGTACGACGTCGCGGATGTGCGTTCCCTGACCTAACCGGGCTCTGCCGTTGGTATCCCACGCAGGATCGCTATGTGACGTAGCTTGATCCCGCCTGCACCCGTCGTGGGTGCAGGCGGGGCGGGTCAGCGTGCGGATTCGTCGAGAGCGAGCAGGGAGTCGGCGTCGAGCTCCCAGTCCTCGACGTCGGCGAGCCCGCCGTCTAGGGGGACGAAGCGATCGTCGAGTGGTGCGCCGGTGCGCACCCGCTCGGGCCAGTTGCGGTTGGCCAGCCCCGACTGGCCGAGGGCGACGAGGTCGGCCCAGTCCTGCTCGAGCAGGGTGCCCGCTTCCTCGGGGGTGTCGATGTGGCCGTTGGCGATGACGGTGGCGTTGGTGAACTGGCCGGCCAGCGTCGCCAGTGACCGGGAGTCGCCCTCGAATGCCGGTGCGGAGGCGATGTGCTCGGTGGTGTGGACGTAGTCGATTCCGGTCCGGTCCAGCTCGGTGAAGATCACCTCGGCCTCGTTGGCTCCGCCGGCCCACTTGTGAGCGGAGTCGCTGACCTTGCCCTGGGAAAGGCGCACACCGACGACGAAGTCCTCACCCACGGCCTCGCGGACAGCGCGGCAGATCTCGGCGGTGATCCGCACCCGGTTGCGCGGTGAGCCGCCGTACTGGTCGTCGCGGTCGTTGAGGTAGTCGGTCAGGAAGGCGTCCAACAGGTAGCCGTTGGCGCCATGGATCTCGACGCCGTCGAAGCCAGCCTCGCGGGCGCACAACGCCGAATCGACGAAGGCCTGACGGACCGCGCCGATGTCGGCGAGGGTCATGGCAGACGGGTCAGGGAAGGGCCCGGATCCACCGTAGAACGGCAGCTGTTCACCACGCGCGGGCTTGTCGGTGGGTCCGACCGGCCCCAAGCCGAACGGGTTGCCCTGCGCCTGTGGTCCGGCGTGCATGAGCTGGGCGATGATGGCCGAACCCTCGTCGTGCACGGTCTCGGTGACCGGGCGCCACGATTGCACGTGCGCGTCGGTGGCGATGCCGGGCTGGCCGAAGTAGCCGGGACTATGCGCGGTGTCGATGTAAAGTCCCTCGGTGATCAGCGCGGCGAACCCGCCGGCCGCGAAGATGCGGTAGTACTCCCGGACGCGGTCGGAGACCGTGCCGTCCGATTCGGCGCTCACCCGCGTCATGGGGGCAAGCGCGGTGCGGTTGCGCAGCTTGACACTGCCGAGCTGGTAAGGCTCGAACAGCCGCGCATGGGCATTGGTCGACATATCGCCTGCTGTCTCCTTTCCGGGAGATTCGAGGGCTGTATTGCAGAGCAGGCACGGACTGGGCTTCGCTCGCTTCAGTTCGGCAAGACACGGCGACTGCGCGCCAGGCCTTGTACGATTAATATCGTACTAACCGAGCAACGATGGACCACTTGTACGAATTCCGTCGTATAATGTGGGCATGGTCACCACTCGACACCAGCGCAGCACTCAGAAGATGCTGCCCTGTTCCGCTCTGGGCGAGGTCCGGGTGGACCAGGTGCTGCGCGCGCTCGGCGAACCGGTCCGGTTGGAGATCGTCCGCGCGTTGGCCCGGGCGGAGCAGCCGATGAACTGCGGGGCCTTCGGGCTCACCGTGTCCAAATCGACCTCAACGCATCACTTCAAAGTACTGCGCGAAAGCGGCATCATCGCCCAGTACGACGAGGGCACTGCACGCTATAGCGAACTGCGCACCACCGAGCTGGAACAGCGCTTCCCCGGCCTGCTGACTGCCGTCCTCACAGCCGAGTAGAGATGTCGGTGATGAAACCCCAACCGGACACGTGGCGCCGCAGCGTTCAATCGATCGTGGCCTTGACCTGCGGCGTCTCAGTAACCCCGTACGGTGAAATTCTCAGTGGCCGGGGGCTAACCGTACGGACCGGATAAGCAGAGAGCGTCAACCGAGGTAAGGCCGAGTTCTCGATCCGTCGAGCGCGTGGTCGATGCGGAGACGCATCGACGAGTGGATGTTGAGCTTGTCAAGGTCCGCTGGGGAAACCCAGCGGGCCGCTTTCGTCTCGCTGCCGTCCTGCCGAGGCTGGCCATCGACCCAGCGAGCAGCGAAGCACAGTGAGAACTGCTGCCGGACTTCGCCGTCGTCGTAGGCCATGACGTGACGCGGATCGGTGTACGTGCCGACGAGGCCGGTCACCTCGACCGTCAGGCCAGTCTCCTCCCGCACCTCACGAACCACGGTGTCGGTGATGCTTTCGCCAGCGTCGTGGCCGCCGCCGGGCAGTGCCCAGAGATCGTTGTCGGTCTTGTGGATGAGCAGGATCTCTCCCGCTGCGTTGCGCACGGCCGCTGTCACGGATGGCACCACCGAGTTCGCCGCCGGAGCGTTCGGGGCGTCGAAGTAGTCCACGCGCGCCACAGCAGACCTCCTAAGCAGGTTCGGGTGTGGACTCCTCCACTACCCGTTCGAAGGATTTCATGTAGTGCTGCCACATCAAACCACCGGACAGCCGGCGAAGATGCATCACCGGGTTCTGTCCGGCCAGCGCACCGAACGCATGGCCGTTCACGAGTAGCTGGTCATCGAATCGGTAGAGCGAGTTGTAGAGGATCGTTCCGTGCGTGTACACCTCGACTCCCGGTATCCCTGCCACCTCGCTGAGATAGCGGCGCATCATCTGGATACGCCCCTCAAGGCCGCCGGTCGTGCCCTCCTCCATCGCTCTCTGGATGACCGCAGTCGAGTTCTCGTCACCGACGACGAAGCGGAACCGCACTCCCTGGTCGACCTTCCGCTTCACGATCGGAAGGATGTTGTGCTGCTCGACGAGGAACTGACCGGAGAACACGAGCACGTCCATCTGCTCCTGAACTCCGGCGATCAGCTCGTTCCAAAGTGAGAACGGCACTGCCGAACGGGTCGAATACAGCTGGACGAGTTCGGTCTCACTGGTAGCGCTCGTGTGCAGGTCGTTGGCCAGATCCGGCCACAGGTGCACCTCGTCGACGCTGAGCAGCTTGGACACTGCCTTACGGGTACGCCGGTGCGGCTTCCGGCCGTCGTGGGTGATCCATCGCTCCGCGGTCTTGCGGTCGACACCCGTGTGTTCGGAAACGTCCTCGATCGTCATCCCCGCAGCGGTCAAAGCTGCACGTAAGCGCTCATTTGGCACTTCCTGACTCCCCTCAGAGGACGTTTCCTGAACATTTTGGGACGTTACCGATGATCTGAGACGTCTACAAGATCCCTTGAAAGGCCGTGGGAGCGTCCCGCCAACCGGAGTGAACTTGGTGGGGCCATGCAAGACGGAACAGCCGCTACGGCGTTCGTACTGGATCCCCGAGGAGGCAACCATGGCCAAGCAACAGCAGCCCTTCCCGATGATGCCGACCGGCGGTGGGGGCGGAGTCCTGCCAAAGGTCCTGCGTTGGCTGGTGGGGATCGCTCTTGTGGTGCTCGTGGTGAAGTTCCCCGCCGACGCGGCGAGCTGGGTGCGTGCTGCGTGGGGAACGGGCGAGGGCGCCATCGAGGGCCTCGTCACCTTCTTCCGGGCGGTGGGCGCGTGATCGCTGCCGTGTCAGGGGCGCTCTTCCTCAAGAGCGGCAACCCGCGCTCGAAGTTCGCTGAGCTCCCCGCGAAGCTCGCGGAGCTCCCCACGGAGGGAGTTCGCATCGGTCCTCTCAGGCTCGTTCCCTTCCAATACGTGGGCGAGGTGGTCGGCAGGCCACCGCAAGCCCTGCGAGACCGCGGCAAGCAGTCGGGAGCTCCGCCGCTTGGGTGCGTAGTTGTGCTGAAGCTGCCGCAGGGTGGCGGGGCTGACGCCGGAGCGCTCGGCGAGCTCCCGCTGGGTCAGCTCCAGTTCCTCCATTCGGGTGTTAATGGCCGCCGCAACGGCGTCCCAGTCCTTGCCCACTACCGCCTCCATTAGCCGCTTCTACCAGCGCAAATCGTAGCGCTCGGCGGGGTCGCCCGTCTGCGCAACGTCCCCCATCTCCAAGAAATTTCGGCACGACCGCTTCAAATCGCGCTACTAGTGTCGCTATTGTTAGCTCATCAAGCAGTCGTAAGGAGACGAGATGCACGACCAGAGGTTCGGCTTCCCCGCACGGGTTTTCCCGATCGCGAGTGAGGTGAGCGCCGACGTGGCGGAGCCACTGCTGGAGGAGCGGCTGGCTCTGCGCTCCGACGAGGAGGGCCTCGAGCACGAGCTGGAGCTCATCGACGCCGAGTGCGCCGTGCTGCGGGCCGAGGAAGCGGGCGTGACCGACGCCGTAGCGATGCGCCGACTGGAGCGTGCCCGCGCCGCCGACCGCAACGAGCTGGCCGCACGGCAGTGGCAGCGCACCGACCACGACGACTTCCAGGCCGAGGAGGCGATCGCGTGAGTACCGCACAGCAGCGTTTGCACAGGGAAGACACATTGTTCCAGCTGTTGAACCGCTTGCCGGGTGAGGACTTCGGCCAGCAACCGGCGTGCGCGTCCGACGAGGTGGATCCGGAGTTGTTCTTCCCGGTCTCGGACCAAGCGCAGCAGCAGATCGCGGCAGCCAAGCGGGTGTGCGCCTCGTGCCCGGTGCGGCAGGCGTGCTTGCAGTTCGCGCTGCACTCCGATGTGGAGGGCCTCTGGGGCGCGACCACTCAGCAGGAGCGCAAGCGGCTGCGCCGCGAGGATTCCGTGGCGGTGGCGGCGTGATGATCGGGCCGAGCCTGACTGAGCATGACATCGCCGCTCGCAGTGACGCCTTCGAGCACGCTCGGGTGTGTGTCCACGAAGCCGGGCACGCGGTCTACGCGTTGGCCCGGGGCTGGGACGTCGACGCGATTGTCATCTCGCGGGACGAGCAGGGCCACCACCAGGGCGACACCACCGTGAGCTGCGTGGGACGGCCCTCGCCCCACCACCGCACGCTGCAGGCCCTGGCCGGTCCCGCCGCTGAGTACCAGTGGCTGCTGAGTCTCGGTGTGGCACGCCAGGACGCCGAACGGTATGTGGCCGCACTCAGCCCCGCCGACGAGAGCGGAGTTCTCGAGCACCTCCACCGGGCACGCGTCCGCGACCGCGCACACGCCTGGCACAAGGCACTGAGCTGGATCGATCGCCACTGGTCCCACGTGCTCCAGTACGCCGACCTGGTCACCGGTACCTGCGACGGCGACACGGCCGAGTCCGCACCACCGGCCCCGACCGAGCAACCCCCACAACCCACCGCAACCACTCCCGCACCACCACGACCGACGGCGATGCCGCCGAGTCCGACCACCACCACAGGAGGAACCGTGTCCAGCATCGAAGAACTGCGTAGCGAACTGGTGCAGCTCGTGGACGGCAACCGCGAGCTGATTTCCCAGCTGTGGCGCATCAACGAGGAGATGGATACCAACACCGCCCGACTGGCCCAGCTTGCGCAGGGCACGTCCAGCCCCGACTTGGACCAGGCCCACGCGGCCATGGGCGGCATCCCCACCGCGATCGCCGACGTGATCACCAGGTTGGGCGAGGCGACTCACGGCGCCGAGGAGTACGCCACCCGCCTGTGACCCACCCGCGACCAGCAGGAAGGAAGCCGTCATGGGCATGTTCAGCAAGAAGTCTCAGCCGCCGCAGCCGAAACAACCGAAGGTGCCCTACATGGGCTGGACCGGCAAAGGCGACCCGAACTGCTCGCACACCCACTACGACAAGGGCCGCAATCACTACGGCGAGTGGCACTGCCTGTGCGCCGACTGCGGCAAGGAGTGGACCGAGTACTGACTCCGCGCTCGCCCTTAGTTCCCACCACTGGTGAACACCGAAAAAGCTGGAACACCGCAGAGAGGAGAGCACTCATGACGCAGTTGACCACCGCCGACGTGGCCTACCTCGGCGAGCACCTCGACGAGATCAAGCAGGCTCTGGCCGACAACCGCCCCACCGCCGCCTTCGACAGGCTGCGCCAGTTGTCCAGCCCGGCCGCGGCCGAGGAGTTCCTCGCCATGACCGCCGAGTCCATCGTCACCGGACAGGCCGCCTGACCAGCACCGCCCAGGAAGGATCGATCGCCATGAGCAAGAACAGCCGTAAGCAGGCCATCGCCGACCACAAGGACGCCAAGGAGGAGCTCGAGCGAGTCAGCAAGCGTGACCGCTACGAGTCCGACGACTACCTGGACGCCAACCGCAAGGTCGTCGAAACCGAGAAGCACGTCCCCTGGTGGCGCCGCTGAGGCCGCCCCGGCCCGGCAGTCCTTCCGCCAAGAACGCCTGCCGGGCCGGGCCCTCCATCCACCTACACCGAAGTGGAGAGACCTCCATGC
The DNA here is from genome assembly GCF_014137975.1 of Halosaccharopolyspora lacisalsi. GTDB lineage: Bacteria > Actinomycetota > Actinomycetes > Mycobacteriales > Pseudonocardiaceae > Halosaccharopolyspora > Halosaccharopolyspora lacisalsi. The sequence continues at coordinate 137,808 of NZ_JACGWZ010000007.1, forward strand.
TAGAGAAGATCACTTGTGTTGTCGCTCGCTGCGACGACTGCGGCACCGAGTTCTGCGACGACAACGGTTCCATCGCGCACTTCGCCCCCCGACCCCTCATCGGGGCCGTGGTGGCTTGGGCCCACAGGGCCGGATGGCGCGCCGACACCGACGGCCTCGACAGCCTCCTCGGCCTGCACTGCCCCGCCTGCGCCGGTGCCGACGAGCAGCACCGCACCCACCCGGAGGTGACGTCATGACGGGAGTGATGACGGCCCTCTCCGGCTACGAGCCGTGGGCGCTGGTGCGGCTGGCCGCACTGGTGGGGCTGGGGTTGGTGCTGGCGCTGGCCACGCTGCCGCTGCTGGTGCTCGGACTGCTGGGGGTGCGCTCGCTGGCAGCGATCCAGCGGGCGGCGACCCGGATCACGCCGGCGGTGCCGGCCGGACGCGCGGGAGGTGTGCAGTGATGCGTAACGGCTACACGATTACCGACGCGGGCCTGTTGGTCCGACCCGAGGACGCCGCCGGCGAGACGTATCTTCCGGCCAACCACGAGCTGGCCACGCTGCCGATCGCGCCCGTCGACAACTCCGGCGAGTCCGGTGAGTCCGCCGCTGCGGTGACCGCGCCGGCGGGTGTTGAGGTCAGCAACCAGGGCAAACAGTCCACGACGGCGAGATCGGCAACGGGGCCGTTGCAGCGGTTGGTCACCCGCCGGCGGCGGGGCCGTTCCGAGACCGAGGCCGAGCGGGCCGGCATCGCCAGTCCGGCCGAGCACCGACTGTCAGCACGGATCCGCACCGCCGGGCGGTTGGAGACGCTGAAAACCGACCCGGACGCGCAGGCCCACAGCAACCGACGCTCGCGGGCGCTGCTGCTGGGTCTGTCCGGGTCCGGGATCGGGCTGGGTGTGGCCATCTCGGCGGCGACCGCACAGAGCACCATCACCAGCTTCATGGGCTGGGCCGCCGGCTCGTTCGCCTCCCTGGCGGCCTACGGCGCCGATCCGGCCCTCGGGTTGGTGCTGTTCGCCGTCCTCGGGTTGCGGGCGCTGGCCTCCACTCGGGGGGTGGTGTTGCCGCCGACCACGGCCACGGCCTTCACCCGGATCGAGTTCGGACTGTTTGCCCTGGTTGCCGTGCTCAACATTGGTCCCAGCGTCGGGCATCTGGTCGCCGCTGTCGTGCAGCTGCAGTGGGCCGCGGTGGGCCCGGCGGCGATGGTGCTGGTCATTCACGCGCTGGGGCCGGTGCTGGTCGCCTCCGGCGTGTACGGCGTACCGCACATGCTGACCGTCTTCGACCGCATCCGCACCGCCACCACCAGCGGCGGCGGTGCGCCCGTTGGGGCCGGCAACCAGCAACGACGTGACCGCTACGCGGCGGTGCCGGCCAAGTGGCACGCCGACCTCGACACCGTGTTGGTCGCCATCGAGGACGGCCAACTGCCCTGCGATCCCTCCGGAACTCAGATCCACGCCTGGGTCGGTGGGGACGCGGGCAAGAAGAAACCCCTGCGGGAGGCCGTGGCTGGCTACCGCCCCCAGCAGGAGATGACGGCATGAGCCAGCAGCACAACGAACGGGCCGGCGGTTGCGACTGCCACATCCCACCGCCGGCCCGGCACTCCCGAGAAATCCAGGAGGTGAACATCATGACCGACCAGCACCGAGACGTGGGGACACGGTCGGAGTCGACGGCCCGCGCCGTGGCCAGCTGGATCGCTTGGCACGCCGGGGAGCTGGCCGCGGTCGGTATCCCGGCGGTCGCCGCGCTGACGTTGTCGGCATGGCTGTGGGGCCTGGTGGCCCTGGCCGGCGGTGTGTGGGCCGCCCACGAGATCCGGCAGGTTCGCCAGCAGCGCGCCCTGGTCGCCGAACTGCGTCCGGCCGTGTCGGGCCGGACCACCGGCCAGGAAAACGGCGAGACCACCGAAGAGGCCGCCGAGACCGAGCAGGACGTCATCGAGGGGCAGGTGCGTCATGGCTGAGCTCCACGAGACCGACGAGGAGGCGGTGTTGGCACCGGTGCACTACCTGCACGGCCAGCGGTCCGGCGAGGAAGCCACGGCTGAGTCCGACTCCGAGGTCCTCGAAGGTGAGGTGGTCTCCGAGGAGGAGTACCGGCAGCGAACCAGTCAGAAAGCCCAGGCGTTGCAGCGCTATGCCGGTTACCGCGACACGGCGGTGACGGTGGCCCGCACCACCCGGACGGTGGCGGTTCACCGGCACACCCGCACCGCGCTGCGGCACGTGCTGTACGTGCCGGCCGGGGCGGCGGTAGTCGGCAAGCGTCTGCGGGAGGCCCACAGCACGTCCCGCTACGAGCGGGTGATGCGCTCGGCCGAGGCCGCCGGCGACTTCGAGCAGCTGGCCGAGTGGGAGTCCCGAGCCGAGCAGGCCAAGCAACGTCGCCACCAGCGGATCATGGACTGGATCAAGTCACCGATGCAGCTGGTCAAGGCCCTGGCCGTGGCCGCGGGTTCGCTGGCCGGGCTGCTGGTGAGCATGGGCATCCTGCTGGCCCTGGCGAACAAGAACGCCGCCGCGTTCCTGGACCCGTTCCAAGGGCTGCTTGCCCTGGTGCGCTGGACCAGTGTGGTCGTCACCGTCGCGTGGGGACCGCTGGTGCTGGCTGTCCCGTGGGGCCTGGTGCTGTGGCTGTGGCACGAGGGCCGGCAGCGCGGCACCGCGCCGCAGTGGGTCCAGCCGGCCTCGGCGGCGGAGCCGACCGGTCGGGACGCGGTGCCGGATGAGAACGCCATCCTGCAGGCGCTGCGCCACCTCGACCTGCCGTCGATGAACCGCGCGCTCAAGGACGGGTGGAGCCCGCGGTGGGTGATGCCGACTCAGCGCGACGGGCGCGGGTGGCGCACCCAGGTGCAGCTGCCGCAGCGCGTGCCCGTGTCCAAGATCAACGAAAAGAAGACCGTGCTCGCCCACAACCTGGTGCGCAAGCCCCGCGAGGTGTGGCCGACCGAACCCCGCGGCCAGGCCGGCGTGCTGGATCTGTGGGTCGCCGACCAAGGAGTCCTGGAGGGGCCGATGGATCCGCATCCGCTCAAGGAGGAGGGCACGACCGACTACTTCACCGGAGTGCCGGTCGGAGTCGACGCCCGCGGCGAGCCCGTCACCGGCAAGCTCATGGGCTGCAACTACATCGCCGGCGGCACGATGGGCTCCGGCAAGACCTCGCTGGCGATCAACATCGCCGCCGGGGCGATCCTGGACCCGCTGGTCGACGTCGACGTCCACGTCATGGCCTTCAACGCCGACTTCGACCCGCTCAAGCCCGCGCTGCGCGAACTGGTCAAAGGCGACGAGGAGGAGCAGATCGAGGCCGCCGTCGACAAGCTGCGTCAGCTGCGCCAACTGGTCACCGACCGCGGCAAGCTGCTCGACGAACTCGGCGGTGAGGAAACCAAGCTCACCCGCGACATGGTGAAAAAGCGCCCGGACATGCGACCCCGAGTGGTCATCATCGATGAGTGCCAGGAGCTGTTCGAGCACGACACCTACGGCGAGGAAGCGGTCAAACTCGCCGAGAAGGTCGCCAAGAAGGCCCGCAAGACCGGCATCACCCTGCTGTGGGCCACCCCCTCGCCTTCGGCGGCCTCCCTGCCGCGGGACCTGGCCAAGACCGCCAGCCACCGGGTGTGCTTCGCCATCGGTGACCACCAGGGCAACGACGCGGTGTTGGGCACCGGCAAGCACTCGGCCGGCATCACCGCCACCGACCTGGTCGCCGGTGAAGACGTCGGCACCGCCATGGCCGACGGGTTCCGCCGCGAACCGGGCCTGCTGCGCTGCTACCACCTGCGCAAGGACAAAAACACCGACGAACTCACCCCCGTCGTCCAGCGCGCCACCGCCGCCCGCCAGCAGGCCGGCATCACCACCAGCACCACCGAGGCCGGCGACCAGCGCCACGAACTGGAGTATCTGACCGAAGCGCTGGCCGGCGAGGACCGGCCGCTGCGCACCACCGTGCTGGAACGGCTGCGCGAACTGCACCCGACCTACCGATCCTGGTCCAGCCAGGACCTGGCCGCGATGCTGCGCCGCTACGACCTGCACCGGGCCAAGTCGAACGGCCAGGGAGTGATCCGTAAGACCGCCGTCGAGGCCGCCCTGGAATCGCTCCACGAGGACGACAGCGACGACGAGACCGCGCCCGACTTGGACGAGCCCGAGGACTCCTAGCTCGGGGATACGGCCGGGGACGCAACCGGGGACGTTTCCCAACCCGGGGAAATCTCCCTACCGGCCTCCCCGGTCCACACCCCCGCGTGAGCTGCACACATCCCCATCGGGGATGCGGGGAAACCGCCCCACCACACCCGCCCGCACCCCCGTGCGAGCGACTTCGGCGGCCCCGCCTGTCTGCATCCCCATCACCCCAGGAGACCGCCATGGGTCTGTTCGATCCCGAGCCCGCCCCCGTCAAGCACAAGATCTACCGGCGCTCGTGGTGGGACGGCAGCGTCACCGCGTGGTGCGGCAACCGCGCCCCCGCCGGGGCCTACCGCGAGACCTGGCTGACCGGGGGCACCACCTGCCCGGCCTGCATCCAGGCCAAGAAGCAACACCGCAAGTAACCCATCCCTCCACAGGAAGAGAGGACACGTCATGTCGGGACTGCCCGAGGTCACCATCGCCGGAACCCTGGTCGCCGACCCGGAGATCAAGTACCTGGACTCCGGGGCCTGTGTCGCCAACTTCACCATCGCGGCCAACGACCGCCGATTCGACCGCGACCGCGGCGAATGGGTCGACGCTTCGGCCACGTTCCTGCGCTGCCAGATCTGGCGCCAAGCCGCCGAGCACGTCGTCGAATCGCTGGGCAAGGGCCAACGTGTCCTGGCCGTCGGCGCGCTCAAACAGCGCTCCTACGAGACCGCCGAGGGCGAGAAGCGCACCGCCTTCGAGCTCAACGTCACCGAGCTCGGCCCGAGCCTGAAGTTCGCCACGGCCACCGTCCGCAAGGCCGCCCGCTCCAACAACAGCGGTGACGCCGACCCGCGGGGATCGGCCCCGCCCGCCGGCACCAGCGCCAAGGCCGCCGACGAACCCCCGTTCTGATCCCTGCTCATCCCGGGCGGCCCGGCCAGACCACAGCCGCCAAGCACGTGCCTGGCCGGGCTCGCCCCTCGCTCTCGCTCACACAACCCGAGGAGGAGAGACCTCATGAGTACCACGACCGGACACCTCACCAGTTGGGCATTGGACGCCGCCGAGCACGGCTGGCCCGTCTTCCCACTCCGGTCGGGAACGAAGGTTCCAGCACTGCACCGTCGCGACCGATGCCCGCGCACCGGAGCATGTTCCAGCCGTCACGCCGGGTGGGAACAGCGCGCCACCACCGACCCGCAGACCATCCGGCGCTGCTGGTCCTGCGGGGCCTACAACATCGGACTGGCCACCGGCCCCGCCGGACTCGTCGTCATCGACTGCGACGTGCCCAAGCCCGGTGAATCCGCCCCCGACGGCTGGAACATGTTGGGGATTTCCTGCGGGCTCGACGTGCTGACCCACCTCGCCCAGCGTGCCCGGGCCACCGTTCCCGATACCTACACCGTGACCACACCCTCCGGTGGCACGCACCTGTACTACCGCGCCCCGCGCGGCACCGAGCTGCGCAACACCCAGGGCGCCGACGGTGGACTCGGGTGGCTGATCGACACCCGCGCCCACGGCGGCTACGTCGTCGCGCCCGGCTCGGTCGTGCCACCCAGCGGCTACGAACTCCACGACGACCGCGACCCGGTCGACCTGCCCGGCTGGTTGGTCCAGGCCCTCACGCCCAAGCCACGAGAGACCAACTCAGCGCCGCGTGAAATCTCGTCTGCGCACCGCTCGCGCTACCTCCAGTCCGCCCTCGACCGCGAGACCGAGCGAGTCACAGCGGCCCTGCCCGGTGCCCGCAACAAGTCCCTGTTCATCGCCTCCTGCGCCCTCGGCCAACTCGTCGCCGGAGAAGCCCTGACCGAACACGACGCACGCGCCGCCCTCGAACACGCCAGCCAGCCCCACCTCGATGCCAACGCCTACAGCCCCACCCAACGCGACGCCACCATCCGCTCCGGCCTCACTGCCGGGGCCTCCCACCCGCGCAGCCTCAACCACGAAAGCCAGGCCGCATGAGTACCGACGATCAGGAAGCAACCGTCAACCAGGGCGAGGCTCTGCTCGACGCCTTGCACGCTGCTTTGAAGCGCTACGTCGCCTTGCCCAGTCCGGAAGCCGTCGACGCGGTCGTGCTGTGGATCGCAGCCAGCCATGCCCAGCCCGCATTGGCACACGCCCCGCGGCTGGTGATCCGAGCACCGCAAAAGCGGTGCGGCAAGTCCCGCCTTCTCGACGTCATCGAAGCGACCTGCCACGACCCGTTCCTGACGGTCAACTCCTCGCCCTCGGCCGTGTACCGATCGATCACCGACGACCCGCCGACCATGCTCGTCGACGAAGCCGACACCATCTTCGGCGCGAAAGCCGACGGCAACGAGGACCTGCGCGGGCTGCTCAACGCAGGGCACCAGCGCAATCGGCCCGCCAAGCGCTACGACGCCGCCAACCAGCGCGTGGAATCCATCCCCACCTTCGCCATGGCCGCCCTGGCCGGTATCGGGGTCATGCCCGACACCATCGAAGACCGCGCCGTGATCGTGCGAATGCGCCGTCGAGCCCCCGGTGAAACCGTCTCGCCGTACCGGCACCGACGTGACCGCCCCGCCCTGCAAGACCTGTCCGAACAACTCACCACCTGGCTGCGCGGCGACCTTGAAGCGCTGGAACAGGCCGAGCCCGTCATGCCACTCGAGGACCGGGCCGCCGACACATGGGAGCCCCTCATCGCTGTCGCCGATCGCGCCGGAGGTACCTGGTCCGACCGAGCCCGCACCGCCGCACAGGTCCTCATCGCCGAGGCCGACGACAACGACCAGGACTCCGTCAGCGTTCGACTGCTCACCGACTGCCGCACGATCTTCGCCGACCACCCAGCCCTGACCACCGGGTACCTGCTGAACCAGCTCAACTCCGACCCCGAAGCCCCCTGGAGCGACTACGCGCAAGGCGGACTCACCGCCGCCAAGCTCGCCACGTTGCTCCGTGACTACGACATCCGATCCGGAAACGTCCGCTTCCCCGACGGCAGCCAAGCCAAGGGTTACCGCCGCGCCGACTTCCTCGACGCCTGGACCCGCTACTGCCCCACCCCCGATCAGCAAGGGGCGGGGGAGCCGTCCCAGGCGTCCCAAACGTCCCACCCCAGCGCACAGCGGGACGGCCAACCCCACCGGGACAGCTCAAGCCGTCCCACCCTGACCAGCATCTCCACTCACGACCACGCGGAAGGTGCCGCATGACCGACACCAACACGATCGCAGCGCAGAACAACTGAGAACCACTCAGACAACGACCCGAGCTCACCTGCAGCAGCCCACTCAATCCGCTGGGACGGCCCGAGCCGTCCCACTGCTCCAGCCGTCCCAGCCAGACCAGCAACGGGACGACTGGGACGGCTGGGACGGCTCCCCCCTCACTGCAAGAAATCCCAGGAGGACCGTCATGCCCAAGCGCACCGGTAACTGGATGACCGTCGCCGAGTTCTGCGAAGAGCTCGACATCGCCCGCACCACATTCGACGACTGGCGAGCCAAGCAGCGAGCCCCTAAATGCGTCCGACTGCCCAACGGCTCCCTGCGCATCCGCCGCACCGATTTCGACAGCTGGATCAACGCTCTGGAGGACAACGTCGCATGACCAGCACCACCTACGACGTCCGTATCTGGAAGATCACACAGCGCAAGAACACTAAGGGAAAGGTCACCAGTTACGCCGTGCGGTGGGCCGTTGCCGGTAAACCGTTCTACGAGTCGTTCAAGAACTTCGCGCTCGCTGACAGTTTCCGGTCGGACCTCATGAGCGCGGCCCGCAAGGGCGAGGCATTCGTCAAGGCAAGCGGCAGGCCAGTCTCGATGGTGCGCACCAACGAAGACATGAACTGGCTGGACTTCGCCAAGGAGTACACAGCCATGAAGTGGCCGAACGCATCCGCCTCACATCGGCGAGGCATCGTGCAGTCCCTCACTTCGATCACGACCGCGCTGGTCAGCCAGCGGAACGCGCCCCCACAACGAGCACTCCACGATGCCCTGAGCTGGGAACTCAATCCGACCCGTACCGATCCGCCTACAGAGCCCAAGATGGCCGAAGCCACCCGCTGGCTGGCGAAGAGCACCTACCACGTATCCGCTCTTTCGGATCCTGAGGTAGTGCGGCAGATCACCGACAACATCGGTACCAAGCTCGACGGAGGGCGAGTTGCCCCGGATACCTTCCGACTCCGGCGCGTGATCCTCGACAACGCGCTCGACTACGCCGTCGAGCGGAACTTGCTGGATGCAAACCCGCTCGACTCACTGAAGCTCAAGACGCCAAAACGCTCGAACGCAATCGACAAGCGCTCGGTCGTCAACCCGATACAGGCACGAACGCTGCTACTGGCCGTGCGCGAGATACAGCGGGCAGGCCCCCACCTGGTCGCCTTCTTCGGGCTGATGTACCACGCGGGTCTTCGCCCGGAGGAAGCCGCGGGCTTGAAGAAGGCCAACCTGTCACTGCCCGAAAGCGGTGGCTGGGGTGAGCTTCACCTCGAACGTGCCATGCCCGAGGTGGGGGCCGAATGGACCGACGCACAAGCACGCGGGGAAGGCAGGGGGCTCAAGCACCGGGACGACGGCACAGGGCGGACCGTTCCCTGCTCCCCCGAGTTGACCGACCTCCTGCACGAACACCTGAACCGCTACGGGACCGCCCGTGACGGGCGACTCTTCCGAGGGGAGCGGCGGGAGGGGCGGATTTCGAGCACCGTCTACGGGCGTGTGTGGGCACACGCCAGGGAGAAGGCTTTCGTGTCGACAGTGGTCGACTCACCCCTTGCAAAGAGGCCCTACGACCTCCGGCACGCCTGCGTATCCATGTGGCTGAATGCCGGAGTCGAACCACCACGAGTGGCTGAGTGGGCAGGGCACAGCGTGCGCGTCCTGCTGGAGGTCTACGCCAAGTGCCTCGACAGCGGGGAGCAGCTCGCACGCCAACGAGTCGAACAAGCGCTTCGCTGAGCGTGTACGTGCATCGCACGTGGAACACCGGGTGAGCCCGGGTCGCTCCGGGGACAGCCGGGGAGCACGAAAACGGCCCCCTGGCCTGTCGGTGCAGGTCAGGGGGCCGTTTCGGCACGTGTGCCGGGTAGAGGATTCGAACCTCTGAAGCTTTCGCGGCTGATTTACAGTCAGCTCCCTTTGGCCGCTCGGGCAACCCGGCGTGCAGGCCAGCTCCGCTGGCTTCACGGAAAATCATACAGACCGGTGTCCACGGCGTCGCAACGGGGGGCGGGCCGGTAGCGTGTTCGGCGAAGGGTATCCATGCGAGCGGTAGACGCGCAGGGGAGGAGCAGCAGGTGGCGGATCCGTCTTTCGACGTGGTGAGCAAGGTCGACCGCCAGGAGGTCGACAACGCGCTCAACCAGGCGGCCAAGGAACTGGCCAATCGGTTCGACTTCCGCGGCACCGGCACGAAGATCAGCTGGGCCGGCGAGGAGTCCGTGACGCTGGAGTCGGAGACCGAGGAGCGGTGCAAGGCCGCGATCGAGGTCTTCAAGGAGAAGCTGGTCAAGCGCGGTGTCTCGATGAAGGCCCTGGACATGGGCACACCAGCCAGCTCGGGGCAGGTCTACAAGGTCAGTGGCAAGCTCGTGCAGGGCATCTCCCAGGAGATCGCCAAGAAGGTCTCCAAGAAGATCCGCGACGAGGCCCCCAAGGGCGTGCAGGCCCAGATCCAGGGCGACCAGCTGCGGGTCTCCGGCAAGAAGAAGGACGACCTGCAAGCGGTCATCCAGCTGCTCAAGGAGTCCGACTTCGACGTGGCACTCCAGTTCGAGAACTTCCGGTGAGGAGCCCGACGTGAAGGGGATCGTGCTGGCCGGGGGCAGCGGCACCAGGCTGCAGCCGATCACGCAGGCGGTGTCGAAGCAGCTGCTGCCCGTCTACGACAAGCCGATGATCTACTACCCGCTGTCGGTGCTGATGCTGGCCGGGATCCGCGACATCCTGCTCATCTCCACCCCGGCCGACCTGCCGCTGTTTCGCAGGCTGCTCGGCGACGGCAGCCAGTTCGGCCTGCGCATCGACTACGCCGAGCAGCCGGAGCCCGACGGGCTGGCTCAGGCGTTCGTCATCGGCGCCGACCACATCGGCGATGACTCGGTGGCGCTGGTGCTCGGTGACAACATCTTCTACGGGCAGGGCTTCTCCCGGATGCTGCGGGAGTGCATCGGCTCGCTGGAGGGGTGCACCCTGTTCGGCTACCCGGTGCGCGATCCCCAGCGCTACGGCGTCGGGGAGACCGACGCCGACGGGCGGCTGGTCTCCATCGAGGAAAAGCCCGAGCAGCCCCGCTCGAACAAGGCCGTCACGGGGCTGTACTTCTACGACAACTCCGTGGTCGACATCGCTCGCGGCCTGCGGCCCTCGCCGCGCGGCGAGTTGGAGATCACCGATGTCAACCTGGAGTACCTGCGGCAGGGGCGAGCACACCTGACCGGGTTGGGCCGGGGTTTCGCCTGGCTGGACACCGGAACCCACGACTCGCTGCTGGAGGCCGCCCAGTTCGTGCAGGTTCTCGAGCACCGCCAGGGGGTGCGCCTCGCCTGCCTGGAGGAGATCGCCCTGCGCATGGGCTACATCTCCGCCGAGGACTGCTTCGCGCTGGGAGCCAAGCTGGCCAAGTCCGGCTACGGCGACTACGTCATGGAAGTGGCCCGATCCGCCGGCGCCCCCGGCTGAGCGCGCTCACAACCTCGGGGGGAGTTCCCGGCCGGCCATTCCCTCCAGCCGCTGGACCCGCTCGGAGATCGGCGGGTGGGTGGAGAACAGGCGTGCCATGCGCTCCCCGGGGCGGAACGGGTTGGCGATCATCAGGTGCGCCTGGGAGACGACGTCGGGCTCCGGGGCCAACGGCGCCCGCCGAGTACCGCTCTCCAGCTTGCGCAGCGCCGAGGCCAGCGCCAGCGGATCACCGGTGAGCTCGGCGCCGGAGGAGTCGGCCTGGTACTCCCGTGACCGACTCACCGCCATCTGCACCACGCCGGCGGCCACCGGCCCCAGCAGCGCGATCAGCAACATCACGAAGAGGTTCGGGCGGTCCTCGTCATCGCCGAACATCCCGAACAACATCCCGAAGTTCGCCAGGAAGGTCACCACGCTGGCCAGTGCCCCGGCCACGCTGGAGATCAGGATGTCGCGGTTGTAGACGTGGGAGAGCTCGTGACCGAGCACCGCGCGCAGCTCACGCTCGTCGAGCAGTTCGAGGATGCCCGCCGTGCAGCACACGGCGGCGTTGCGCGGGTTGCGCCCGGTGGCGAAGGCGTTGGGCGCGCTCGTCGAACTCAGGTACAGCGACGGCATCGGCTGCCGCGCGGAGGTCGCCAGCTCACGCACGATGCGGTACATCACAGGCTGCTCGGCCTCCGAGACCGGGCGGGCACGCATCGTGCGCAACGCCAGCTTGGCCGAGTTGAAGTACGCGTACCCGTTCATGCCCAGTGCCACGACCAACGCTGTCACCAGGCCGAACCGACCGAACAGCGAGCCGATCAGCAGGACCAGCGCGCTCATTCCACCCAGCAGCAGCGCGGTCTTCACACCGTTGAAGTGACTGTGCACCGTGCTTGCTCCTCCGCAGGACAGGCCCCCACTCGGAAGTCCTCATCGGGCGGGGTCGCCGAGTAGGCGGGGTCACCTGGTCAACGCTGTGCGCGGCCGGGAAGTTCCGAATCGGTGACGTGCCGAACACCACGTCGATGCCCTCCGGGGCCGCCGACGCTCCGGAGCACGACGGTGCGCACGCCCCGGTGTGGATCAGGACGTGAACCGGTCGCTACTAAACTTACGCGTACGTAGCTTTTGCCCGATGTCACTTCCCGTCCGGGGGGCCGGGTCAACGGAAAGGAATCAAATGATCTTGTCCAAGCTGCGTCGGCGCCGTTCGTCCGGCGAGGACGTGTCCAGGCGAGGCGCTCGCGGTGGGGACACCGCCTTACCCCCGACTCCGCTCGACGGTGGTGTCGTCAGCTGCCAGGTGCACGACGAGCGCGGAACGCCGATGTCGGAAGCCGGCGTGACGGTGATCAATCGCCTCAACCAGCAGGTCGCGCAGGGCAAGACGGACTCGTACGGGTACTACCTGGCCACCGTCCCACCCGGAGTCCACAAGATCACCGTTATCGCGGGCGGCTACCACCGCACCGGGGCGCGAGCCGACGTGCGCACCAACCGGCACACCTCGATCGGCAGCCTGCAGCTCGAGCCCGACACGGCGATGTCGCTGCCGGAGGCCGGGATCTGGAGGGTGGAGCCGGACCACACCGAGGTGCGCTTCATCGCCCAGCACATCGGCATGTCCAGGATCTACGGCAGGTTCCGCAACATCGAGGGCTACATCCACGTGGCCGAGCCCTTCGAGCAGTCGCGAATCGAGGTGTCCATCGACGCCTCCACCATCGACACCGGCGTCACGATGCGCGACGACCACCTGCGCTCGTCCGACTTCCTCGACGTCGCCAACTACCCGAAGATGTACTTCACCAGTGACCGGATCACCCACCTGCGCGGTAACCGCTGGACGGGAAGCGGGTCACTGACCCTGCGGGGCACCACGAGTCCGGTGCAGCTCGACACGCACTACCTGGGTCAGCGTTCGTGGAACGGCACCCGCGCCGCGTGCGTGTGCAAGACCGAGCTGCGGCGCGAGGACTACGCGGTGAACTGGCAGCAGATCCTGAACAAGGGCATCGCCGTGGTCGGGCCGACCGTGCAGATCGAGCTCGACGTGCAGGTCGTCCAGGACGAGTGATCCCCGGTGCGACTTCGGCTCGGCCGAAGTCGCACCGCGGCCGGTGCCCGGCTGTTCAGCCGTGCAGTTCCATGGTGCAGCACTTGGGACCGCCGCCGGACTTGCGCAGCTCGGAAACGTCGATCATGACCGGCTCGTAGCCACGCGCGCTCAGCCGCTCGGCCAAGCCGGTGGCCTCCAGCGGCAGCACGACGTTGCGGCCGTCCGAGACCGCGTTGAGCCCGAGGCACTCGGCATCGGCGGAGTCGCCGAGCACGGCGTCCGGGAACAGCCGTCGCAACACCTGCGCCGATCCGGGGGAAAACGCGTCCGGGTAGTACGCGACCTGCGGCCGTGGCCCCTTGTCCAGCACGAACAGCGCGGTGTCCAGGTGGTAGTAGCGCGGGTCGGTCAGTCGCAGCGAGACCACCGGCGCCCCCAGCACCTCCTGCGCCTCGGCGTGCGCCTCGGGGTCGGTGCGAAATCCGCTTCCCGCGAGCAACAGTTCACCGGTCCAGGCGAAGTCACCCTCCGCCTCGTTGATCCGCGACGGCATGACGAGCTCGCGGTACCCCCGAGTGGCGAACCACCGGCGGAAGTGCTCGGCTTCGGCGGCCCGCTCCGGGGCGCGAAAGCGCGAGCCCAGCACGCGGCCACCGAGCACGGTGCCCGAGTTCGCCGCGAACACCATGTCCGGCAGGCCCGGCTGCGGCTCGACCACCTCGACGGTGTGTCCGAGGTCCTCGTAGGTGCGCTTGAGCTCCTGCCACTGCCGCTTGGCCAGGTCGGTGTCCACCGGCGAGCTCGGGTCCATCCACGGATTGATCGAGTACTCGACCGCGAAGTACTCGGGTGGGCACATCACGTAGTGCCGACGCGTGGGCGTGCGCACGGGCAGCTCGTCACGTGGACAGGATTCGGCCGCAAGGACAGGGGTGGACATGTTTCGAAATCTAATCGATCCCAGCAACGGGCTTCAACAATGTCCCGTTGCACTCGGTCAGGCAGAATGTTGCTTATGGACCCCCTGGACCAGCGAATCGTTTCGCAGCTCGTGGCCGACGCCCGCGCCAGCTACTCCGAGATCGGCAAGACGGTCGGCCTGTCCGCCCCCGCGGTCAAGCGGCGAGTCGACAAGCTGCTCGACCTCGGCATCCTGCGCGGCTTCACCGCCGTGGTGGACCCGGAGGCCCTCGGATGGGGCACGGAGGCCTTCGTCGAGGTGCACTGCCACGGCAACGTTCCCACGCAACGAATCCGTGCCGGAATAGAACCGCTCCCCGAGGTCGTGGGGGCCTATACCGTCTCCGGCCCGGCCGACGCGATCGTGCACCTGCGCGCGGCCAACATGCAGCACCTGGAGACCGCGCTGGAACGGCTGCGCGACGTGGAGTTCATCAATCGGACCGTCTCCACCGTGGTGCTCTCGCGCCTGCTGGACCGGCCACCCCAGACCTGAGGTTCACGAGCGGTGGTGGCCGTCCCAGGGTTCGAAACCGGCCTGCTCCGCATCGGCGGCCGTGCGGAACCACACCTGTGCCGTGATGTTCTCGAATCGGGGCGAGTCCGGCGTGTGGTACTGGCGGGACGCGAAATGTCCCTTGATCGTGTACCCCGCGTCTCGCGGTGCCTCCGTACCGGCCTCCGTACCGGAGGCGTCGTCGGGGGGCCGGTCGTCGACGGTCGGGAACTGCTGCGTGGTTTCCGCGCCCACCGGCGGGACGGGCCGGGGCGGCTGGTCGGCACCGGGACCGCCCAGCGGCTCGAACAGTGAGCGCAGTCGCCCGGACAGCTGCTCCGGGTCCGGCTCCCGTTCGGCGGGCTGCTCGGCGGGCTGCTCGGCGGGCTGCTCGGCGGGCTGCTCGGCGTCAGCGGCTCGCTCATCGCCCTGTTCGGGAGGCCGCTCGGGAACCTGTTCGGGAAGCTGCCGGGCGGCCTCGGCATCCCCCAGCGTCCCGGCCCACTCGTAGCCGCCGGACCACTCGTGGCCACCGGTGTCCTCGACCGGTTCGGGACCGTGGAACCAACTGTTCACGGCGGGCTCCACGGGTTCCTCGTCGGCCAGTTCGGTGCGCGGGCGATCCAGTTCCGGAGGAGCCGTCGGCTCCGGAAGCTGGCGCACGGTCTCGGCGTCCCCCACCCGGTCGATCCTCTCCTGCCGGGCCGCGAGCTCACGCTGTTCCTCCAGCCGCAGCTCGCTGTCGTCGGCCCACTCCCCGGAGGCCGTCTCGAGCACAGCGGTGACGGCGGTTTCCTCGTCGTCCTCGGTGACACGGCCGGTCCGGAAGGGACGGTCACCGGCGGGCTCGACCTCTTCCTCGTCCCGCGGGCGCAGCAGTTCCCAGGCCGGCTCCTCGGTGACCGTCGGTTCCGGCCGATGGTCGTCGTACTCCGGCCAGGAGTCGTCGTACTCCTGTCGCCGAACAACCTCCTCCAGCTCCCGGAGGCGGCGTCGCAGCGGTCGGGCGAACAGCAACCAGCTCAGCACCGCGCCCACCACGAAAGCCACCAGGCTCCACATCCACACCTGGACAAACAGCCAAGCCACCAGCCACGACCTCCTCGAATCCGGCCTCCCCCGAGTATCGCTCACGGCCTCGTGACCGCGAACGCCAACCGGGGAAGGTGCCACATTCCTCCGTACGCGGGAAATTTCGGTCCGCCCAGCGTGGCGACTACACGCCAGAGGAGATCCACGTCATTGTCTCGGTGTGATCAACCGAATACGACCGGAGTCGTACCCCACCCGGCCGTCCGCGGCCGGGGCACGACCCAGTAAGGAGCGAACACCGAACATGACACGCCGAAACGGTCGCCGCAGGGCTGCCGTGGTCACCGGTTCCGTGCTGAGCAGCATCGCGCTGACGGCGGGAACGGCCCTCGCCGCCGGAGCGGGCGCCCCCGGAGCCGGGGACCCGTACTACCCGACGGACGGCAACGGCGGCTACGACGTCGCCGACTACAACGTCGACATCACCTACGACCCGGCGAGCAAGCACCTGGACGGCACGACCACGGTCACCGCCACCAGCCTCAAGAACCTCGGCCGGTTCAACCTCGACCTGCACAAGCTGCACGTGGACCGGGTGACGGTCAACGGCACGAAGGCCGAGTTCGACCGCGCCCGCGAGCACGAACTGGTCATCACCCCGAACAAGCCGCTGCCCCCGGACAAGAAGTTCACCGTGACGGTGCGGTACAGCGGCACACCCGGTCCCATCGTCGACCCCGTCGGCAAGGGTGGCTGGCAGACCACGCAGTCCGGCGGCGCCTTCACCGCCGGTGAACCGCACTCGGCCACCACCTGGTTCCCCGCCAACGACCACCCGAGCGACAAGGCGACGTTCCACCTGACCGCCACCGTGCCGCAGGGCTGGAAGGTCGTGTCGAACGGGACCCGCCGCGAGGTCGGCACCCGCGACGGTTGGACGACCGCCCGGTGGGCCGCCGAGAAACCGATGGCCACCTACCTGACCACCATCGGTATCGACGAGTGGACGATCGAGCGCTCGAAGCTGGCCGACGGCACCCCGGTCGTCAACGCCTACGCCCCCGGCGCGGAGGGAGCGCGCGAGAAGGAACGGCGGCTGCCGGAGATCCTGAACTTCCTGGAGTCGAAGTTCGGCGAGTACCCGTTCGCATCGGCCGGGGGGATCTTCCTGGCCAAGCCGATCAGCTTCTCGCTGGAGACCCAGACACGCCCCATCTACACCAAGGGCGTCCCGTTGTCGACCATCGTGCACGAGCAGGCGCACCAGTGGTACGGCGACTCGGTCTCGGTGCGGGAGTGGCGCGACATCTGCCTCAACGAGTGCTTCGCCAGCTACGCCACCTGGATGTGGTCCGAGGCCAAGGAGGGCCAGAACCTCGACCAGCGCTACCGCGAAGCCGTGCACTCGGTCGACCAGGAGTTCTGGAACCGCAAGCTCGTCGACATGGGCGCGGGCAACGAGTTCACCGCCGTCTACGACAAGGGGCAGCTCGCCCTGCACGCCCTGCGCAACCGGATCGGGGACCGGGCCTTCGACGAGATCCTCAAGACCTGGCCCGCCCGGCACCGCGACGGCAACGCCTCCTGGGAGGAGTTCGAGTCGCTGACCGAGAAGATCTCGGGCCAGCACCTCGACGGATTCTTCCGGGCCTGGTTCCACGGCGACACCAAGCCCGCCGGGAAGTACCTCTGGCCGGGGGGACTGCACCCCTGAGCCGTGTGCGATTTTCCCTAAAGTTGTGGCACAACTTTAGGGAAAATCGCACCCCGGTCAGTGGGTGCGGGCGACGACGTAGTCGACCAGGCTCGCCATCGCTTCCCGCGCCGGGCATTCCGGCAGTGAGGCGATCTGGCGGTGGGCGTCGGCGGCGTAGTCGTCCAGGGTGCGGCGGGTCCGCGCCAACCCATCGGACTCGCGCAGCCGCCGCAGCGCCTCGTCGACCTCGTCGTCGCCGGTGATCGGCCCCGCCAGTAACTCGCGCAGCCGCGGGTCGGCGTTCTCGTCGCTCAGCACGTAGAGCATCGGCAACGTCCGAACTCCCTCGCGCAGGTCGGTGCCGGGAGTCTTGCCGGACTCCCCCGACGGCGAGGCGATGTCGATGATGTCGTCGGAGATCTGGAAGCCGGAACCGACGATCGTTCCGATCCGGTCCAGCGTTCGGACGTGCTGCTCGTCGACCCCGGCGAAGAAGCCGCCGAAGCGTCCCGCCGTGGCGATCAGCGATCCCGTCTTCTCGTCGATCACCGACAGGTAGTGCTCGACGATGTCCTCGTCGTTGCCGGCACCGATGGTCTCGCGCATCTGCCCGGTGACCAGGGACTCGAAGGTCCTGGCCATCGACCGCGCCGAGTCGGTGCCCAGATCGGCCACCAACCGCGACGCCTGGGCGAACAGGAAGTCACCGGTCAGGATCGCCACCGAGTTGTCCCAGCGGGCGTTGGCGCTGGTCGCTCCGCGCCGCATGGTGGCCTCGTCCATCACGTCGTCGTGATACAGCGTGGCCAGGTGGACCATTTCGATGACCGCGGCCGACTTGGTCACCCGCTCGTCGTCCGGTTCTCCGAAGTGGGCCGCCAGTATGGCGAACAACGGCCGGAACCGCTTGCCGCCCGCGTCGACCAGGTGCAGCGAGGTCCGGGTGGCGAAGTCGAGTTCGCTGCGGACCGAGTCGTGCAGCAAGTGCTCCACCCTGGTCATGCCCTGGCGGACCGACTCGGCCAGCGCCGGGTCGGCGATGTCGAGGCCGCCGGGAACACCGTACGTCTCCCCCGACACCCCATTGGTCGAATCGCCCCTTGGGATGGTCACGTCACCGTCGCCTTCACTCCCGCATCGATGGCCCTGCCCCAGGCACTCTACGACACGAAACCACCCACGTTGGCCCAGTTCCACGCCAACGTCGGCAGCACGCCCAGCAGCAGGGTCACCACCACACCGAGTGTGATCGCCGCCGTCGTGAATGCCCCGGGCACGCTGACGGTCGGACCGTCGGCAGCCGGTTCGTTGAAGTACATGAGCACGATGACACGAAGGTAGAAGAACGCCGCAGCCGCACTGGCCACCAGCGCGATGACCACCAACGGGACCATACCGTCGGTGACGGCCGCCGAGAACACGTAGAACTTACCCATGAAACCGCTGGTCATGGGGATACCGGCCAACGCGAGCAGCAGGAAGGTGAACACCGCCGCAACCAGCGGGGAACGCTTGGCCAAGCCGGCCCAGCCGGAAAGGTGAGTAGCCTCACCCTCGGACGTACGTACCAAACTGATCACACCGAAGACCGCGACGGTGGTGAACCCGTAGGCCAGCAGGTAGAACAGCGTGCCCGACAGGCCCCTGTCGGTCAGCGCGATCGCCCCCACCAGGAGAAACCCGGCGTGCGCGATCGAGGAGTAGGCGATCATGCGTTTGATGTCGGTCTGGGTCAGGCCGAGCACCACTCCGATGAGCATCGACAGCACCGCCACGGTCCACAGCACGTAGTGCCACTCCCAGCTGGAAGCCTCCAGCGCGACCTGGAGGACGCGGAGGATGGCGCCGAAGGCGGCGACCTTGGTGCACGCGGCCATGAAACCGGTCACGGCCGTGGGCGCACCGTGATAGACGTCCGGGGTCCACGCGTGGAACGGACCGACCGACGCCTTGAACAGCAAACCGACCACCAGCAGACCGATTCCGGCGAACAGCAGCGTGTCCGAGCGGTCACTGCCCGCCGTGGCCTCGGAGATCGCGGCCAGTTTCACCGAGCCGGAGTAGCCGTAGAGCAGGGCCAGCCCGTAGAGGAAGAACGCCGAGGCGAACGCACCGAGCAGGAAGTACTTCACCGCCGCCTCCTGCGACAGCAACCTGCGTCGCTTGGCCAACCCGCACAGCAGGTACAGCGGGAGGCTGAGCACCTCCAGGGCGATGAACATGGTCAGCAGGTCGTTGGCCGCGCAGAACACCATCATCCCGGACAGCGAGAACATCGCCAGCGGAAACACCTCGGTGCGCATACCGGACACGCCGGCCGTGGCTCGGGTCATCGTCGGTGACGGAGCCGACGAATCGGCCGTGGCCCCCCGAGCCGGGCCGGAGGAGGCGGACAGGCCGGACGAGGCGCCCAATCCGGAGGAACCGGACGAGGCGTCCGATTCCGCGACGAAGGCGCCCCCCTGTTCCACCGAGCGGTCGGCGATGAGCAGGATCGAGGCGAACCCGAGCGCCAGCAGCGTGCCCCACAGGAACAGGGTCGGCGTGTCCACGGCGATCGTGCCGGCCAGGGTCGTCAGCCCCGTCCCCGCGCCACGGGCGTACGCACCGAGCGCGACCCCGGCCACGACCAGCGTCAGCAGGCTCAGCCCCACCTGCACCGACCACCGCTGGTGCCGGGGCAGGAACGCCTCGACGATCACTCCGACGCAGGCGGCGGTCAACATCAGGAGCACGGGTGCGATCGCGGCGTATTCGATCGGCGGCGGTTCGACGGGCTGCTGCGCGAGAACCACCGCACCGGCTTGCACTGGACCCACTGTCAGTTACCTCCCTGAGGGGCAACGGGATCGGTGACACCGACCTCGCTCATGGTTGCTTCGACCGACGGGGTGATCACGTCCAACATCGGCTCCGGATAGATCCCCAAGCCGATCACCAGCACCACCAGGGGAGCGAGCACTCCGAGCTCGCGCGGCCCCAGATCACCGATCACGGCGTGGCGTCCCCCGGGCCGCGACAGCGTGTTCGGGTCGGCGGTCGCTCCGGGGCCCTTGGCCGCACCGACCAGGGCGTCACCGGAGACCGGGCCCTGCATGACCCGCTGGTACAGCCACAGCACGTAGACGGCGGCCAGGATCATGCCCACCGTGGCCAGGATCGTGTACACCGGCCGGGTCGGGAAGGACCCGATCAGCACCAGGAACTCGCTGACGAACGAGTTCGTCCCCGGCAGCGACAGCGTGCTCAATCCCGCCACCAGCAACATCCCGCCCAACAACGGGGTCACCCCGGACATGCCGCCGTAGTCGGCGATGCGGGTGGACCCGCCCCGCGCGATGATCAGACCGACGACCAGCACCAGCATTCCGGTGGCGATGCTGTGGTTGACCATGTACGAGGCCGCTCCGACCATCGCCTGCGTGGAGAACGCGAAGATGCCCAGCGCCATGAACCCGAAGTGGGCGATCGAGACGTAGGCGAGGAAGCGCTTGAGGTCGGTCTGGCCGTAGGCCTGCAACGACCCGTAGAGCACGCCGATCACGGCCAGCACCAGGACCAGCGGTGCGAGCAGCTGGGAGGCCTCCGGGGTCAGCGGCAGGCTGTAGCGCAGGAACCCGAAGGTGCCGACCTTGTCCAGCACGCCGACCACGATCACCACCACACCGATCGGGGCCTGCTCGGTGGCGTCCGGCAACCAGGTGTGGAACGGCACCAGCGGCGCCTTGATCGCGAAGGCGAGGAAGAAACCGAGGAAGATCCAGACCTGCACGCTCGTGGGGGCCTGGCCGAGCACGCGGGTCAGCGTGGCCCAGTCGAAGGTGCCCTGCCCGGTGACCTCGACGGCGTAGGCGTAGGCGCCGAGGGCGGAGGCCAGCATGATCAGGCCGCCGAGGAAGGAGTACAGGAAGAACTTCACCGCGGCGTACCGCCGGCGCGGACCGCCGTAGCCGCCGATGAGGAAGTACATCGGGATCAGCATGATCTCGAAGAGCACGTAGAACACGAACACGTCGGTGGCGGCGAACACCGCCACCGTCAGAGCCTGTTCGACCAGCAGCAACGAGAAGAACCCGCCGTGGGTGCGACCCCGCGGCAGGCGTTCGCCCCAGCTGAAACCGAGCACCAGCGGCATCAGCAGTGCGATGACCGCGATCATCACCAGCGCGATGCCGTCCACGCCGAACGACAACTCGATGCCGAAGGCCGGGATCCACTCCACCGAGCTCGTCAGCTGCATCCGCGGGCCCGCCGGGTCGTAGCCGCCCCAGGCCGCCGCCGCGATCACGAGCTCGGCCAGGGAGAACGCCAGGGCGGTGAGCTTGGCGGCCCGGTCGGTGCCGCGCAGCAACCCCACCACCACGGCGCCGACGAGCGGCACCAGGATCAGGGCCAGCAGTAGGGTCATCGGGTCTCCTCCCGCAGGTCACTCGTGCGAGGGCTCTTCCGCGACTTCGCGCGGAGTCGCACACCCGCGCGCGAAATCGCCCAACGGCCGTTCGTCATGGCATTCCCACCGCGAGCATGGCGGCGACCAGCAGGACACCGCCGGTGAACATGGACAGGGCGTAGGACCGCACGAACCCGCTCTGCCAGCGGCGCAGGCCGTGCGAAGCGGCGCCGAGAAACCCGGCCAGACCGTCGACCGCACCGTCGACGCCCCGGCTGTCGACCGTCACCAACCCCCGGGCCAGGCCGTCGGTGGGACGCACGACCAGCGCGCGGTTGATCGCGTTGCCGTAGAGGTCGGCACGTGCGGCCCGCACCACCGGGGAGACCCGCTGCGGCCGGGCCACCTCGACGCGCCTGCGTCCCACGAACAGCCACGCCGCCAGCGCCCCGAGAGCCGACAACCCGACCGTGAGCACGGGAATCAGCACGTGCGGCAGCACACCGGCGTGGCCCTCCTCCAACTCGCCCAGGGCGGGGGTCAGGTAGCCGACCAACCGCTCGCCGAAGGTGAAGAACGCTCCGGCCCCGACCGATCCCACGGCCAGCAGGATCATCGGCACCGTCATCACGGCGGGCGACTCGTGCGGGTGGTACTTCTCGCCGTCGGCGGTGGTGAGGTTCTCCCAGCGACGCGGCCCGAAGAACGTCATCAGCACCAGCCGCGTCATGTAGAACGCGGTCAGCCCGGCACCGAGCGCCGCCGCCCCGCCGAAGACCCAGCCCTGCCAGCTACCCTGCCCGAACGCGGCCTCGATGATGGCGTCCTTGGAGTAGTAGCCGGACAGGAACGGGAAACCGATCAGCGCGAGATAGCCGAGCGCGAAGGTGACGAAGGTGATCGGCATGTAGCGGTACAGCCCGCCGTAGCGGCGCATGTCGACCTCGTCGTTCATGCCGTGCATCACCGACCCGGCCCCGAGGAACAGCCCGGCCTTGAAGAACCCGTGGGTCAGCAGGTGCATGATGCCCAGCGCGTAGCCGGCGGGGCCGAGTCCGACGGCCAGGATCATGTAGCCGATCTGGCTGACAGTGGAGTAGGCCAGCACCTTCTTGATGTCGTCGTAGGCGCAGCCGATGACGCAGCCGACCAGCAGGGTCACCGCTCCGACGATCGTCACGGCCAGCTGCCCGCCCTCGGACAGGGTGTAGAGCGGATTGGCCCGGGCGATGAGATACACCCCCGCGGTGACCATCGTCGCGGCGTGGATCAACGCCGAGACGGGGGTCGGGCCCTCCATCGCGTCGGGCAGCCACGCCTGCAGCGGCACCTGGCCCGACTTGCCGCAGGCTCCCAGCAGGAGCAGCAGCGTGATCGCCAGCAGCACTCCGGACGAGAGCTCGTCGGCACGGGCGAAGACCTCGGTGTACTGGGTGGTGCCCAGCTTCGCGAACAGCAGGAAGATCGCCAGTGCCAGGCCGACGTCGCCGATCCGGTTCATCACGAAGGCCTTGGTGGCGGCGGCGCCCGCCGTCCGCCGGCGCTGCCAGAACCCGATCAGCAGGTAGGAGGCCAGTCCCACGCCCTCCCAACCGAGGTAGAGCGTCACGAAGCCGTTGCCCAGCACCAGCACCAGCATCGCGGCCACGAACAGGTTCAGGTAGCCGAAGAACCGGCGGCGCTCGGTGTTGGCGCCACCGGTGCGGCCCTGCTGGTCGTGGGCCATGTAGCCGATCGAGTAGATGTGGATCAACGAGCCCACGCCGGTGATCAGCAGCACGAACACCAGCGACAGCGGGTCCAGCCGCAGCCCGAAGTCGACCTGCAGCGCGTTGACCGGGATCCAGGAGAACAGGTACAGGTCGCGCACCGGGTGGGGGTCTCCGAGGGCGGAGGCGAACAGCGCCAGGCCGTAGCCGAACGCGGCCAGCACCGTGGCGCACCCCAGCACGTGCCCCCACGCGTTGCCGCGGCGGCCGACGAGCAGCAGCACGGCCGCGCCGAGCAGCGGAAGCGCGATCAGCACCCACGCATTGGACTGCAACACCCCCGCGGCCGCCCGTACCGGTTCGGCCGCCAGAAACGAAGTCGTCACGCTGACTCCCTCTAGTACTTCAGCAGGTTGGCGTCGTCGACCGAGGCCGACCGGCGTGTCCGGAAGATCGACATGATGATGGCCAACCCGACCACGACCTCGGCGGCGGCCACGACCATCACGAAGAAGGCCATGACCTGGCCTTCAACCGAACCCGCGATCCGCGCGAAGGTCACCAGCGACAGGTTGACGGCGTTGAGCATGAGCTCGATGCACATGAACACGACGATGGCGTTGCGCCGCACCAGTACCCCGACGGCGCCGAGGGTGAACAGCAGCGCCGACAGCAGCAGGTAGTAGGTGGGAGTCACTGCCGCACCTCCTCGGACGGGGCTGAGTCGGAGTCGTGACCATCGACCCCCGACACGTCGCCGTTGGTGGTTCCGTTGACCCCGTTTCCGTTCATCCCGCGGACGTCGTCCGGGGGCTGATCGGAGGGCTGGTCCGGGGGTTGCTCCGGGGACTCGGGGGCCTCGGCCGTACCGGAGGTGTCGCGGCGTTCCTCGTCTCCGGTCAGCGCGTGCGGGTCCGGCGGGCGGGTCTTTCCCGACACGGCCGCGCGGTCACCGGAGAGGCGCTCCGCTGGAGTGTTGTCGAGGATCTCCGAGAGGGACTCGGGGGCCACCGAGCCGTCCGGCAGCAGTGCGGGCACGGCCACCGAGTTCGCCGTGGCGTAGACACCGGGCCCCGGCAGCGGCGAGGGCCGGTCGTGCTCCCCGCGGAAGCGGGCCTCGACCATCTCGCGCTGAGTGCGCATCGGCTTGCGACCCTTACCGCCGTAGGACAGCACCATGGCCCCCAGCGCCGCGGTGATCAGCAGCGCCGAGGTGAGCTCGAACGGGAACAGGTAGTCGGTGAAGATCAACCGGCCGAGTCCGCCGGCACCTCCGCCCTGCGGCGACCACGGGTCCAGCGGCGGCGCGGGCGTCACCTCGGTCAGCGACCGGGCCAGCCCCGCGGCCAGCAACACCGCGAAGCCGATTCCCAGCAGGGCCGCCGTCAGGCGCTGCCCGCGCAGCACCTCGACCACCGAGTCCGACGCGTCCCGCCCGACCATCATCAGCACGAACAGGAACAGCATCATGACCGCGCCGGTGTAGACGATGATCTGGGTGAACCCGAGGAACTGCGCGCTCTGGGCCATGTAGAGCACCCCGAGGCACAGCATCGTCAGCACCAGCCACAGCGCCGAGTGCACCGCGCTGCGCGCGAAGATCATGCCGAGCGCACCGAGCAGCGACAGCGGTCCGAGGATCCAGAAGACCACCGCCTCGCCGGTGCCGACCACGTCCTGGGCCGGGGTCTGAGCCAGCACGGCCGTTACCGCCGGTGTCATCACCGAGCCTCCTCGGGGCCGGTCTCCACCGTCTCGTCCTCGGGAACTCCCTGCTCCCGGGCGAGCCGCGGCCCCTGCACGTAGTAGTCCTGCTCGTCGTCACCGAGTCGCATCGGGTGCGGCGGCTGCTCCATGCCGGGCAGCAGCGGTGCCACGAGGTCCTCCTTGGTGAAGATCAGGTCCTGCCGGTTGTCGTCGGCCGTCTCGTAGACGTTGGTCATGGTCAACGCGCGCGTCGGGCACGCCTCGATGCACAACCCGCAGCCGATGCAGCGCAGGTAGTTGATCTGGTAGTCGGCGCCGTACCGCTCCCCCGGCGAGTAGCGCAGCTCGGTGGTGTTGTCGGCGCCCTCCACGAAGATCGCGTCGGCCGGGCAGGCCCAGGCGCACAGCTCGCAGCCCACGCACTTCTCCAGCCCGTCGGGGTGCCGGTTGAGCTGGTGCTTCCCGTGGAACCGCGGCGCGGGGATCTTCTTGACCTCGGGATACTCCTCGGTGACGACCTTCTTGAACATCGTCGAGAACGTGACGCCGAATCCCTTCAGCGGATCAAACATTCCCATCGGGGGCCTCCTTCGTCGTGCTGTCGGCTCCCTCGGCGCCCTCGGGCAACCGCTGTCGGCCCGCGGAGGTGCGCCGCGGTGGGGTCGGGGGCACCTTCAGGTCCGTCGGCGGAACGGGATGGCCGCCACCGGACAGCGGTGCCTCGGGTTCGGCGGGTTCGGGGGGCTCGCGGTCGGGAATGAGCAGGGTCGCCACGATCAGCACCGCGATGACCCCGCCACCGACGAGCAGGAACTGACCCGAGCTCACGGCCTCGGTGTTGCGCAGGCCCCGGATGGCGGTGACCCCGCAGATCCACACCAGGCTCAGCGGCACCAGGAACTTCCAGCCCAGGTTCATGAACTGGTCGTAGCGCAGCCGCGGCAGCGTGGCCCGCAACCACACGAACAGGAACAGGAACATCAGCGTCTTGCCGAGGAACCACAGCACCGGCCACCAGCCGGTGTTGAGCATCCCGTCACCGATCAGCGACAGCGGCCACGGTGCGTGCCAGCCGCCGAAGAACAGCGTCGTGGCCAGCGCCGAGACCGTGACCATGTTGATGTACTCGGCCAGGAAGAACAGGGCGAACTTCAGCGAGGAGTACTCGGTGTGGAAGCCCCCGACGAGTTCGGACTCGGCCTCGGGAAGGTCGAACGGCGCCCGGTTGGTCTCGCCGACCATCGCGACCGCGTACACCCCGAAGCTGAACGGCAGCAGCGCGAAGAACCAACCACCGCTCTGCGCCTCGACGATGCCGGCGGTGGACAGCGTCCCGGAGTACATGATGACCGCGACGAACGACAGCCCCATCGCGATCTCGTAGGAGATCACCTGCGCCGCCGAGCGCAGCGAGCCCAGCAGCGGGTAGGGGGACCCGGAGGACCATCCCGCCAGCACGATCCCGTAGACGCCGACGGAGGCGCTGGCCAGCACGACCAGCAGTCCCACCGGAAGCTCCACCAGTTGCAGCGCGGTGCGCTCCCCGAAGATCGTGACCTCCGGGGCGATGGGAATCACCGAGAACGAGATCAGCGCGGGTCCGGCCGAGAGCACCGGCGCCATGATGTAGATCCACTTGTCGGCCAGGACCGGGCGGATGTCCTCCTTGAACGCCAGCTTCAGCCCGTCGGCCAGCGACTGCAGGATGCCGAACGGACCGGCCCGGTTGGGGCCGGGGCGATGCTGCATCTTGCCGATCAGGCGCCGCTCGGCCCAGATCGTGAGCAGCGTCATCACCACGAGGAAGGCGAACAGCGCCACGACCTTGATCAGGATCAGCCAGATCGGGTCGTCGGCGAGCAGCCTGGCGGTCTCGGTCATGCCCTGCTCCCCTCGGAGTGCGAGCCGCCGGAGTCACCGGCGCGACGACTCCCGGTGGGCGCGGTGCCCTCCTGAACCGCAGGACCGGCCGGGTTGTCGGGCCGGGAGGGATCCGGCGAGGCCGGTGCGGCGCCCGGGGGCGCCGGCACGTCGGCGGCGAGGTCGACGAGGGCGCCGTGGCCGACGCCGAGTTCCCGGTCGACCTTCGACGGCCCGGAGTTGGTGGGCAGCCACACCGTCCGGTCGGGCATGTCGACGACTTCGGCCTCCACCGTCACCGTTCCGCCCGCGGCGCCGACCGTGACGTGCTGCCCCGTCCGCACCCCGAACTCCTGCGCGGTGCGCGCGGACAGGCGCGCGGCGGTCGGGCGTGCGGTTCCGGCGAGGTGGGGCTCGGAGTCCTGCAACGACCCGTTGTCCAGCAGCTGGTGCCAGGTGGCCAGCAGCACCTGCCCCGGGCCGGGTTCGGCCGCCGGACTCGCGGGCACGTCCGGGGGCTGCGGGCGCCTGCCGTCGTGGGAGCCGAGACGCTCCAGCTCCCCGGCGACCGCGGCCGGGGTCTGGGTGAACAGGTCCACGTCCATCTCGACGGCCAGGGTGTCCAGCACCCGGCAGTCCGGCAGCGATCCGGTGCTCTCGATCGTGACGGCGAACTCGCGGGCGCGGCCCTCCCAGTTGAGGAAGGTGCCGGACTTCTCCACGGTCGGCGCGATCGGCAGCACCACGTCGGCGCGCTCGGTCGCGACGGTGGGGCG
The DNA here is from genome assembly GCF_014137975.1 of Halosaccharopolyspora lacisalsi. Lineage (GTDB taxonomy): Bacteria > Actinomycetota > Actinomycetes > Mycobacteriales > Pseudonocardiaceae > Halosaccharopolyspora > Halosaccharopolyspora lacisalsi. The sequence goes on from NZ_JACGWZ010000007.1 coordinate 165,310, forward strand.
CATCTCCAGGCTCACCACGAAGTCGGCCCGCTCCAGCGCCCGGCGGGCGAGTGCCGGATCGGGCAGGTCGTCGGGGTCCACACCGCCGACGAGCAGTCCGGACAGCTCACCGGAGGCCGTCGCCGCGAGGATGCCGCCCGTGTCGCGACCCGGCGTGTCCGGCAACATCGTCGGCTTCAGCCCCCAAGCGCGCTCGATGTCGGCGCGGGCCCGGCTGTCGGTGACCATGCGGCCGCCCGGCAGCAGAGTGGGGGTCGTGCCCGCCTCGATCGCACCGCGTTCCCCGGCGCGACGCGGCACCCAGGCGATCCGGGCTCCGGTGCGGCGGGCCAACCGGACGGCGGCGGAGTGCAGGCCGGTGACGTGGGCGGCGCGTTCGCCGAGCACGAGGACCGCACCCGGTTGCCGGAGGGCCTCGTCGGCCTCGGCGGGCAGCTCGTCCAGCGCGGCGGCCTCGCCACCCGGTGGGCAGGGCAGCAGGTCACCGGAGTGCAGGGGGCCACCCGCGCCGGCGACGGCGACCGTCTTCTCGACACCGGGCGAGTTCCACTGGCCCAGGTGGAAGACCCTGGTGTGCTTGCGAGCGGCCTTGCGCAGCCGCAGGAACACGATCGGCGACTCTTCTTCGGGTTCGAAGGCCGCGCACAGCACTGCGGGCGCGTTCTCCAGGTCGGCGTAGGTCACGCCGCCCGCGTCCGGCGCGGTTCCGACCACTGTGGAACTCAGGAACTCCAGCTCCTCGTCGGAGTGCACCCGCGCCCGGTGGTCGATGTCGTTGGTGCCCAGCGCCATCCGCGCGAACTTGGAGTAGGCGTAGGCGTCCTCCATCGTCACCCTGCCGCCCGGCAGCACCCCGACGCCCCGCGCGTCGCGGGCGGTGACCAACCCGTCGGCGGCCGTCCGCAGCGCCTCGGTCCACGAGGCCTCCCGCAGCTCGCCGCTGCTTCGGTCCCGCACCAGGGGGCGGGTGAACCGGTCGGTGGCCGTGGCGTAGCGGAAGGCGAACCGGCCCTTGTCGCAGTTCCACTCCTCGTTGACCTCGGGGTCCTCCCCGGCCAACCGGCGCATCACCTTGCCGCGGCGCCAGTCGGTGCGCTGCGAGCAGCCCGAGGCGCAGTGCTCGCAGACGCCCGGGGTGGAAACCAGGTCGAACGGCCGCGAGCGGAACCGGTAGGCCGTGCTGGTCAGCGCCCCGACCGGGCAGATCTGGATGGTATTGCCGGAGAAGTAGCTCTGCCCGGAGTGGTGCTCGGCCGTGCCGACCTGCTGGAGCGCGCCGCGTTCGAGCATCTCGATGAACGGGTCACCGGCGACCTGCTTGGCGAAGCGGGTGCAGCGCTGGCACAGCACGCAGCGCTCCCGGTCGAGCAGGACCTGGGAGGTGATGGGGATCGGCTTGGCGAAGGTGCGCTTGGTGTCCCGGAACCGGGACTCGGAGCGGCCGTGCTTGAGCGCCTGGTTCTGCAGCGGGCACTCCCCGCCCTTGTCGCAGATCGGGCAGTCCAGCGGGTGGTTGATCAGCAGCAGCTCCATGATGCCCTGCTGGGCCTTGTCCGCCGCGGGTGACGTGTGCTGGGTGCGCACCACCATGCCGTCGGCGACGGTCATCGTGCAGGAGGCCTGCGGCTTGGGCATCGCCTTGCCGTTGACCTCGACCTCCACCAGGCACTGGCGGCAGGCGCCCGCGGGGTCCAGCAGCGGGTGGTCGCAGAAGCGCGGGATCACGACGCCCATGCGCTCGGCGGTGCGGATGATCAGTTCGCCCTTGGGGGCGTCGATCCGCCGGCCGTCCACGGTCAGCCGGACGTAGCCCTCCGGGACCGGCGGGGTGTCGGTTTCGGGTGCCACGGTCATCGGGCCGCTCCAACCAGTGCCGTATCAGCTGTCTCGGTGCTCCTGTTGCGCTCGCACAGGGCGAGGAACTCGTCGCGGAAGTACTTGATGCCACTGGTGATGGGGCTGACCGCGCCGTCACCCAGCGCGCAGAACGAGCGGCCGAGGATGTTGTCGCAGACGTCGAGCAACGTGTCGATGTCCTCCTCGGTGCCCCGACCGTCGACCATGCGTTCCAGCACCTGGGCCAGCCAGAAGCACCCCTCGCGGCACGGCGTGCACTTGCCGCAGGACTCGTGCTCGTAGAACTGGGTCCACTTCATCACCGCCCACGGCACCGACACCGTCTCGTTGAAGATCATCAGCGCGGTGGTGCCGAGCATCGTGCCCGCCTCGGTGGCTCCCTCGAAGTCCAGCGGCACGTCCAGGTGATCGGCGGTCAGCAGCGGTGTGGAGGAACCGCCCGGTGTCCAGAACTTCAGCGGGACGCCGTCCTTCATCCCCCCGGCCAGCTCCAGCAGTTCCCGCAACGTCGTGCCCAGCGGAGCCTCGTACTGTCCGGGGTTTTCCACGTGCCCGGACAGCGAGTAGATCTTCGGGCCGGGCGACTTCTCGCGGCCCATGGTGCGGAACCAGTCCGATCCGCCGTTGACGACGTAGGGCACCGAGGCGATCGTCTCGACGTTGTTGACCGTGGTCGGGCACGCGTAGAGCCCGGCCTGCGCCGGGAACGGCGGCTTCAGGCGGGGTTGGCCGCGCTTGCCCTCCAGCGAGTCCAGCAGCGCGGTTTCCTCACCGCAGATGTAGGCACCGGCACCCGCGTGCACGACGACGTCGAGGTCGAAACCGGAGCCGAGGATGTCGCGACCCAGGTATCCGGATTCGTACGCCTCGCGCACGGCCTGGTGCAGTCGCCGCACGCAGTGCAGCGCCTCGCCGCGCACGTAGATCATGCAGTGATGCGCCCGCATCGCGTAGGCGGCGATGACGCATCCCTCGATCAGCGAGTGCGGATCGGCCATCATCAGCGGCACGTCCTTGCACGTGCCGGGCTCGCCCTCGTCGGCGTTGATGACGAGGTAGTGCGGTTTGGACGGTTCCTTGGGCATGAAGCCCCACTTGACCCCGGCGGGGAAGCCCGCGCCTCCGCGACCGCGCAGTCCCGCGGCCTTGACCAGCTCGATGAGCTGGTCGGGATGTGCGCTCAGGGCGGTGCGCAGCGCGCTGTAGCCCTCGAGCTGCTCGTAGGTGTGCAGGGTCCAGGAGCGCGGGGACAGCCAGCGCCGGGTCAACACCGGCGTCAGCGGGTTCGTGCCCTCCGGCGGGTTTGCTGCGTCCGTCATCTCCTGCCCCTCACTTGTCGTCCGGACGGGGTGGAAGTTCGGCGTGGTCGGGCATCGCCGGAGCGGTCCAGCCGTGCTCGTCGGCCACGCGAGCGCCCCGCACCGTCTCGGGCGCCGCCGCCGACGCGTTCTCGGCCGCCTCGGCGCCCGGACCGTCGAAGAACCCGGCGAGCTGGCGCTCGACGTCGCGGAAGTCCGTCAGCGGAGCGCCCCGCGTGGGCGGGGGTTTCTCACCGCGCTGCAACGCGCGGACAAGTTCCAGCGCCGTGGTCGAGTCCTGGTTGTCGTAGTACTCGTAGTTGATCTGCAGCACCGGGGCCAGATCGCACGCGGCCAGGCACTCGGCGTGCTCCAGCGTGATCGAGCCCTGCTCCCCGGGCGTGCCGGCCGTCTCCTCGTGCCCGACACCGAGGTGGTCGCCGAGCCGCTTGTAGACCTCGTCGCCCCCCATCGCCGCGCACAGCGTGTTCGTGCACACGCTCACCAGGTGCTGGCCGCACGGATTGCGCTTGTACATGGTGTAGAAGGTCGCGACGGCGCTGACCTCCGCCGTGGCCAGCGCGAGCTGCTCGGCGCAGAACTCGATGCCCTCGTTCGTGACGTGGCCCTGCACCGACTGCACCAGGTGCAGCAGCGGCAGCAGCGCCGAACGGGGATCCGGGTAGCGGTCGATGACCTCCCGGGCATCGGCACGCACCTTCTCGTCGAAGACCGCCGTGTACGCGGCCCGCTCGCCGGGCACGATCACGTGCTCGGTCGTGGTGACGTCGAACTGTTCGGTCATCTAGCGATCCACCCCACCCATGACCGGATCGATGGAGGCGACGGCCGCGATCACGTCCGCCACCAGGCCGCCCTCGGCCATTGCCGGAAACGTCTGCAGGTTCACGAAACTGGGGTCGCGCACGTGCACCCGCATCGGACGAGTGCCCCCGTCCGAGACCATGTGGTAACCGAGCTCGCCGCGTGGCGCCTCGACCGGCGAGTACACCTGGCCGGGCGGCACGTCGAAGCCCTCGGTCACCAGCTTGAAGTGGTGGATCAGCGATTCCATCGACTGACCCATGATCTTGCGGACGTGCTCCAGTGAGTTGCCCATCCCGTCCGGGCCGATGGTGAGCTTGGCCGGCCAGGCGATCTTGGGGTCCTCGACCATCACCGGACCGGGTTCGAGCTTGTCCAGGCACTGCCGCACGATCCGCATCGACTGGCGGATCTCCTCGACCCGCAGCAGGAAGCGGGAGAAGCAGTCGGCGTCGGTGCTGGTGGGCACCTCGAAGTCGTACTCCTCGTAGCCGCTGTAGGGCTGGATCTTGCGCAGGTCCCAGGCGACGCCGGCCGAGCGCAGCAGCGGGCCGGTGGCTCCGAGGGCGATGCAGGCGTCCAGCGGCAGATAGCCCACGCCGCGCAACCTCTGCTTCCAGATCGGCTGTCCGGAGAAGAGCTTGTCGTAGTCCGGCAACCGCTCGTCCATCACCTTGAGGAACTCCTGGATCTTGTCCCGGTAGCCCTCCGGCAGATCCTGGGCCACCCCGCCGGGACGGATGAAGGCGTGGTTCATCCGCAACCCGGTCAGGAACTCCAGCAGGTGCAGCACTTCCTCGCGGTCGCGGAAACCGAAGGTCATGCCGGTGGTGGAGCCGATCTCCATGGCACCGGTAGCCAGGAACACCAGGTGCGAGGAGATCCGGTTGAGCTCCATGAGCAGCACCCGGATCGTCTGCGCCCGCTTCGGCGCCTCGATGCCCAGCAGTTTCTCCGTACCCAGGCAGTAGGCGGCCTCGTTGTACAGCGGGGCCAGGTAGTCCATGCGCGTCACGAAGGTGACGCCCTGGGTCCAGTTGCGGTACTCGGTGTTCTTCTCGATGCCTGTGTGCAGGTAGCCGATCACCGAACGGGCCTTGACGACCCGCTCGCCCTCGAGTTCCAGCACCAGCCGCAACACACCGTGCGTCGAGGGATGCTGCGGGCCGAGATTGATCACGACCCGTTCCTCGCCCTCGGTGTCGTCGATGAACTCGTCCCAGTCGCCGCCTGTGACGGTGTAGACCCGGCCCTCGGTGGTCTCCCGCGACGACGCCGCGAACGGGTCGCCCTGCCCCGTGTCCGGGTCGGTCAGTGATTCGGTACTCATCGTTTCGGCTCCTCACACGAAGTCACGTGTAGGCCCTCCGCTGATCGGGAGGCGGAATCTCGGCGCCCTTGTACTCCACGGGGATGCCGCCGAGCGGGTAGTCCTTGCGCTGCGGATGCCCGTCCCAGTCGTCGGGCATCAGAATCCTGGTCAGCGCCGGGTGGCCGTCGTAGACGATGCCGAACATGTCCCAGGCCTCGCGCTCCTGGAAGTCCGCCGTCGGATACACCTCCACGATGGAGGGAACGTGGGCGTCGTCGACGTCGAGCGCCACCTCGAGCCGGATGCGGCGTCGGTAGGTCATCGACGTGAGGTGGTAGACCGAGTGCAGCCGCCGCGGCACCTCGGGGCCGTAGTCCACCCCGGACAACGAGCTGCACAGCTCGAACCGCAGCGCGGCGTCGTCGCGCAGTGTCCGGCAGGTCTCCACCAGGTGTTCGCGGCCCACGTAGAAGGTGATCTCGTCGCGGTCCACGGTCACTCGCTCGATCACGCCGGGCGGCAACCCCTTCTCCCCGAGTGCGGCGAAAAGGTTGTCGGCGACCTCGTCGAACCACCCGCCGTAGGGGCGCTCGGTGGCCGGTGGGACGTAGGCGGGCAGTCGCAGCCCGCCGTAGCCGGAGGTGTCACCACTGCCGGTGACGCCGAACATGCCCTCCCTGGCACGACCGGACACGGGCTCGCGGTGTTCGGCGTGGCTGCTCTCGCCCTGCCGTTCCGGTGCGAGATCGTCACCGGGCCGTTCGGCGCTGGAACCCTTCTCACCGGGTCCCGGATTCGTCAGGTCCTGCGTCATCGTCATCACCTGCCCGCGCCGAGCTCGTGACCCGTACCGGACTGTCGTCCGTCGGCGGTGTCCTCGCCCGGGGAATCGTTTTTTCCGGCGCTTTCGATGCCGGGAGCCCCCAACCGACCCTCGGCACCCATCTCGCGGCGCTGGGCCTGCTGCTGACGCTCGGCCCGCTTGCGCTGCCCCCGCCCCGCGGGGGCGTACTTCTCGGAGGAGGCCTCGAGCTCGGTCCGATCACCGCGCTCGGCCTGCAGCTGGGCGCGCTTGGCGTTGATGGGCTCGTCCATGACCTTGGCGTGCAGCTTGAGAATCGCGTCCAGCAGCATTTCCGGGCGTGGCGGGCATCCCGGCAGGTACATGTCCACCGGCACCACGTGATCGACGCCCTGCACCACCGCGTAGTTGTTGAACATTCCGCCGCTGGAAGCGCACACGCCCATCGCCAGCACCCAGCGCGGCTCCGGCATCTGGTCGTAGATCTGGCGCAGCACCGGCGCCATCTTGTTGGTCACCCGACCGGCGACGATCATCAGATCGGCCTGGCGCGGCGAGGCGGAGAACCGCTCCATGCCGAACCGCGCGACGTCGTAGCGGGAACCCCCGACGGTCATCATCTCGATCGCGCAGCAGGCCAGGCCGAACGTGGCGGGCCACATCGACGTCTTGCGGGTCCAGTTGACGAGTTTTTCCACGTTGGCCAACAGGATGCCGTTGGGCAGCGACTCCTCCAGCCCCATTTCGGCACTCCCTTCACGCTGTCGGTCTCCGTCGGGCGAAATCCCGGCACGGAGGCCGGAGAACTGTGTCTTGACGGCGCTTTCAGTTCCAGTCCAGCCCCCCGCGCCGCCACAGGTAGATGTCGGCGAGACCGAACGAGACGACGAACAGCACCACCGCGGCCACTCCCCACATCCCGAGGGAGTCCGCGGACACCGCGTACGGGAAGAGGAAAACCATCTCGATGTCGAACAGGATGAACATCATCGCGGTCAGGTAGTAGGCGACCGGCATCCTGCCGCCTCCGGTCACGGGGGGCGGCGAGGGCTCGATGCCGCACTCGTAGGCGTCGAGCTTGGCCTTGTTGTAGCGGCGCGGACCGACCAGCGGCGCGATCGCCACCGAGAACACGGCGAAACCGAACGCCAACGCGAACATCAGCACCAGGGGGATGTAGGGATCCAGCATCGCGCCTGCCCTCCTTTGTCCGGTCCGCCCGCCGCCGCCGGTTTCGACGGCTGTCGGGTACGCACTCTATGCGGTCACACACGTTCATCTCGTAGTGAGGTGAACCTAACTTTATGAGTTACCGCACAAGGTCACGCGTATCCGACCATGCGCGCGCCGCCGCGCGCTAGGCGCTGGGTGTGAGACGTGTAGTGGCACTAATCACACGGTCCATGGCGTCTCCGCCTCTCGTGTCGTAGAGGTTCGCCAGCAGCTTCAGCACGAAGCGCATCAGCGTCTTTCGCGGCATGCCGTACTTGGTGGCCACGCGCATCACGGTGGGGTTGCCGATCACTCGGCTGAAGAGGTTGCCCATCCGGAAGTAGCCCCCGAGCGACTCGGAGACCGCGCCCGGGTAGCGAGCCAGGGCCTGCTCCCGCGAGAGCCCCTCGGGACGTGCGAGCGCGTGGGCCACGCACTCGGCGGCCAGCCGGGCCGACTCCATCGCGTAGGCGATGCCCTCACCGTTGAAGGGACTGACCATGCCCCCGGCGTCACCGACGAGCAGCAGGCCGTCGCGGTAGTGCGGGGTGCGGTTGAACCCCATCGGCAGGGCGGCGCCACCGATCTTGCCGTCCGCGTTCTGCTCCCGCAGACCCCACTCCTCCGGGGTTCCGTCCAGCCAGGAGCGCAGCAGCTTGCGATAGTCGGTGTTGCCGTAGGCCTTGGACGTCGACAGCACGCCGAGCCCCACGTTCACGGTCCCGTCCCCCATGCCGAAGATCCAGCCGTAGCCCGGCATCAGCTCCGGCGCTGCGGGGTTGGAGCGATCCCACAGCTCGACGTGCGATTCGAGGTAGTCGTCCTTGGTGCGCGGGCTGTCGTAGTAGCGGCGCACGGCCACGCCCATCGGGCGCCGGTCGCTCTTGTCGATGCCCATCGACAACGCCAGCCGCGCCGACACCCCGTCGCAGGCCACCACCAGCGGAGCCGCGTAGGTCGCCGGCGTGCGCTCCCGGCCCGTCTTGGCGTTCACCCCGGTGATCCGGCCGGTGCGTTCGTCGGTGATCGCGCCGGTGACCCACGTGTTCTGCACGATGCGCGCCCCCGAGCTCTCGGCGTGGCGGGCCAGCATGTCGTCGAACTCGTGGCGCGGGCTGACCAGCCCGTAGGGCGGGAACTCGGCGAGCTGGGGCCAGTCCAGCTCCATGCTCACGCCGCCGCCCACGACGCGCAGTCCCCGGTTGTGCAGCCACCCCGCCTCCTCGCGGGTGTCGACCCCCAGGTCGATGAGCTCCTTGACACCGCGTGGCGTGATCCCGTCGCCGCAGACCTTCTCCCTGGGGAAGGTGCTTTTCTCCAGCACGAGGACATCCAGACCGGCGCGGGCCAGGTAGGCCGCGACGGTCGCTCCGGCCGGACCCGCGCCGACGACGATCACCTCGGCGTCGTCGTCGGGGCGGCGGCGGCTGGTGGTGGGGCTGGTCATGACACTCCTCGATCGGTTCATCCTTGGTTGCGTCACGACGAACGGTAGTAGGCATCCCCTTGTGAACGAATTCACTAGTTACCGACCGATTCTAAGCCGGACGAACCGCGCGATCGAGGCCTCGCGGGAGGAACAGGAGGACGCGACGGGCCCTACGCGGGTTTGACGGCGTGGTGCACGGCCACGGCGCCGCCCGTCAGGTTCCGCCAGGCGACACCGGACCAGCCCGCCTCGGCGATCAGACCCGCGAGGGCCCGCTGATCGGGCCAGGAACGAATGGACTCGGCGAGGTAGACGTAGGCGTCCGGGTTGGAGGAGACCCCGCGTGCGATCGGAGGCAACGCACGCATCACGTAGTTCAGGTAGACCGTGCGGAACGGCTGCCAGGTGGGCGTGGAGAACTCGCAGATCACCAGGCGTCCACCGGGGCGGACCACGCGGGCCATCTCACGCAGGCCCGCCACGGTCTCGGCCAGGTTGCGCAGGCCGAACAGGATCGTCACGGCGTCGAAGGAGTCGTCGGCGAACGGAAGGTGCAACGCGTCGGCGGCGACCATGGGCAGCCCGCGATGCCGCCCCGCCCGCAGCATCCCCAGCGAGAAGTCCGCCGCGACGCACTCGGCACCGGAACGGGCGAACTCCGCCGTGGACACGCCGGTGCCCGCCGCGAGGTCGAGGACGCGCTCCCCCGGCTTCGGGTCCAGGGCGCGGTGGGTGATCCCGCGCCAGCGCCGGTCCTGACCGAACGAGAGCACGGTGTTGGTCAGGTCGTAGCGCTGCGCGACGCCGTCGAACATCGCGGCGACTTCACGGGGATCCCTGTCCAGACCGGCACGAGCCACACCCCGACCTTACGTGCCGAGCACCCCGGCACCGGTACGGGTACCGGCTCGCCTCCGCGGATCCGCGCCCCCGGCGCGGGTGCCCAATCTTGACCTGGCTCTCCCCGCGCGTCCACTCCCACTTGGCGTGACGGACACCCGATGGGGTGAGGCTGGAGCGGCATGACGGTCTTGTCCTCCCACTCCGCTCGGCAAGAACCCGGGCTCGTCTCTCGTGCGCTCGAAGTCGCGGGCAAGCTCGCCAACGACGCGGCCGACGTCATCATCGAAACGGCCGGCCGGGGCGCGCGTCCCGCCGCCACCGAGTCACCCTTCGACTGGGTCACCGACACCGGACGCACCCTGGAACGCCACACCCGACGCATCCTGGCCGACGAGTTCCCCGGCATCCCGGTGTTCGGCGAGGAGTTCGGGGAGGAGTTCGGGGGCGCCGGATCGGGTGAGACGGGGATCACGCCACTCCGATGGGTGGTGGATCCCGTGGACGGGACGGCCAACTACGTCGCGGGAATGCCCTGGTGCGCCTACAGCCTGGCCATGCTCGACGAGCACGGCCCCATCGTGGGCGTGGTCGCCGACCCGGACCGCGGCCGGATCCACGCCGCCGCCCGCGAACGCGGGATGCGGACCAACGGTACGCCGGTACGCCTCGCCGACGCCCGGGAAACCCGCGCCGGCATCGTGTGCACCGAGTTCACCAGGACGGGGCCGTGGGAAGGCATGGGAAGATTCATCACCAACGCCGCGGCCGACCAGGTCGGCGTGCGGGTGCTCGGCTCCCCCGCCCTGGCGATCACCCAGGTGGCGCTGGGGCACGCGACGGCGGCCGTGCTGCACTCCTACCAGGAGTGGGACGTCGCGGGGGCGCTGGCGCTGGCGACCGAGGCGGGGGCCACGGTCCTGGATCGCCACGGCACGCGGTCCTCGTTCCCCCCGGACGGGCTGCTGGTCGCGCCGCCCGGGATCGCCCACGACGCCTTCGGCTGGTGGCAGCACGCCCACGAGCCGTCAGCCGGACACGTCGACCAGTGACCCCGGTTCGTCCCGCACCACCGTCGACATCGGCCGCACCAGCGGAAACCGTTGCCGCACCACCGTCATCCGCTCGTGAACCCGCTCCAGGTCCGGCTCGGCCACCAGCTCCACCAGACACCCCAGGACGTGATCGGAGGTCGTGACGAACCGCGCCGAGGTCTCCTCCAGCTGTCGACGGACCCGCGACGCGCTCCGCCCGTCCCCCTCGAGGACGCGCCCCAGCTCCGCCAGCGCCCGTACGTTCGGCAGCTCGGCCTCCATCCGGCGGACGACGCCGCCCAGCTCGCGGCGAGCCGGTACGGAAGACACCGAGTCCACCGCACGAGCGGCTCGGCAAACGGCCTGGTCACAGTGATACCCCGCGCGGAACCACCGGTCCCGCGGCGGTTCCGCCTCCGCGGAGACGACCTTCGGCGAACGTGGAACCTCGTGCTCGGAGGCAGCGTGCTCGGGGCGCCGACGCGCGGCGAGCATCACCACTCCCGCCCCGCAGATCCCCGACAGCAGCGCCACCACCAGTACCCAGAGCCCGACCATGTCACGTCGTCCCCTTCACTCGGCTCTCCGAGCGGCCCACGCCCCTCGTGGTCCGGAGAGCAGCGCCCCATAGCGACATCACTCCACTATGCGGCGGCGAGATCCCGTGCGCCTCGGGGAAAGTACTCAAATACGAGCCGGTTCGCCGGCACGTGCGGCGGCTCGCCGCAGGAGCCAGAACACGGGCAGCAACACCGCCCACAGCACGGCCACGGCGCTGAAGACGGGCAGCAGTGCCACGGTCACGTCGCGTCCCTCCACGCGGACGAGATCCGGGTTGTCCTCGTCGTACTCGACCCGAACGAGCTGTCCCTCCTTCAGCCGCGAGGGGTACAGCACACCGCCCGGCGGGTTGAACACGCGTCCGGATTCGGTGTTGAAGCGCACGGCCGTGCGCGTCAGGGAAGTGTCGACCACCTCGGCCACGGCCGTGCCGCGCGAGTTCTCGATGGTGCGGTCGTTGATGAAACAGGCGATCAGCAGCATCAGCAAAAGCGCCGTGATCAGACCTCCCAGCGCCAGCACCGCCCACGAAGCCAGCCGTCGCACTCGACGCCGTGTCCATCGGGGCGCCGCGGAGCCACCGTCCGTGTTCGCCTCGGCCGCAGCGCCCGCTGCGTCCCGCGAAAGCGCATCACCAGCCACAGTCGGCGATTGTAGGCGGGGGCCTCGGACGGACTCCGCTCCACCTCATCGGCAGCCGTGTCCCGCCCGTGGCACATACCCTCGTCGGGTGGCGAACTCCCCCCGTGCCGTGACCGTCCGAACCCGCGAGATCCGTCCCGGAGACCCCTCGTACCACCCGCCGTTGCCGGAGCTTCCCCCGACGCACGAGCCGGTGAGCTGGATTCGCGACGGTGACGGGCTCGTGGGCTGGGGTGAGCTGGACCGCGTACACACCTCCGGACCCGCGCGGTTCGCGGAGGCCGACCGGTGGTGGCGGTCGATGCGCGCGCGGATGGGGATCGACGACGAGGTCCGGATCGCCGGTACCGGGCCGGTGGCCTTCGCCAGCCTCTCCTTCGACGCCGACCCCGGGACTTCGGTGATCACGATCCCCCGCGTCGTCGTCGGGCAGCGGAACGGAGTCCGCTGGATCACCACCGTCGGTGACTACGAGCCGGAGAGCGCACCACCGATCCGACGTCCGGGAACGATTCGCTACGGCGACGGCCACGTGGCCTCCACGGCGTACCGCGCGGCGGTGGCCGAGTCGGTTCGTCGCATGCGCGAACCCGGTGGTGCGAGCAAGATCGTACTCGCCCACGACCTGCTGGCCGCGACCTCGCGACCGCTCGACAGTCGATTCCTGCTGCGCAACCTGGCCACGCGGCACCCGAACTGCTGGACGTTCGCCGTGGACGGGCTCGTCGGCGCCACCCCCGAGCTCCTCCTGCGGCGCGAGGGCAGCGACGTGCACTCCCAGGTGCTGGCGGGCACGACCTGGCCGCGGGACAGCACCGACGCCGAGCTGCTGGCCAAGGAGCTGCTCTCCTCGGCCAAGAACCAGCGGGAGCACGTCCACGCCGTGAACTCGCTGGCCACCAGCCTGCGCCCGTTCTGCGAGGAGTTGAGCGTGTCCGACGCGCCCGAGGTGCTCCGGCTGCGCAACGTGATGCACCTGGCCTCGACCGTGTCCGGACGACTGGAGCGCTCGGGAGACGCCGAGTCCACGCTGCTGCGTCTCGTGGGCGCGGTGCACCCGACAGCTGCGGTGGGCGGCACGCCGACGGAGCAGGCCGTGCGCCTGATCGGCGAGCTGGAGGGCATGGATCGGGGGCGCTACGCCGGGCCCGTGGGGTGGGTCGACGGCGCGGACAACGGGGAGTTCGGCATCGCCCTGCGCTGCGCGCGGATCGAGGACCCGGGCGGCACGGACCGGGCGAGCACTCTCCGGCTGTTCGCGGGCTGCGGCATCGTCGCCGACTCCGATCCCGACGAGGAGACCGCCGAGGCCCAGGCCAAGCTGCTGCCCATCCGCGAAGCCCTCGAAGGGCTGCGGTGACGCCTTCGGACGTTCACACCAGCCGCGCGAGGAAAGCCCGCCACCGCCGCTCTCCGGGAACTGCGCGAAGAGAACCGACCTCACGACTGACCGAAAGAACGAGGGGCGCCTCCCCCGGCGAGGAAGACGCCCCTCGGATCGGTCGAGCGGGTCAGTGCTGGTGGCGCTGACTGAGCAGCTCGTGGGTGCGGTTCAGCTCGGCGACGGCCTTCGGCTCCGGAGCGACGGCGGCGGTGCGCGCGGCGGTCTGCGCCGGAACGCCCGTCACCTCACCGGCCGCGGGCTTGCCCTTGGAGAACAGCCACGCGTCGAAGAACTCGTCGAGCTGCTGGCCCGAGGTCCTCTCGGCCAGGGCGATGAACTCATCGACCGCGGCGTTACCACCGCGCTGCTGCTCGACCCAGGTGCGCACGGTGTCGAACAGCGCCTGATCGCCGATGCGGTTGCGCAGCGCGTGCAACGTCATCGCGCCACGGTCGTAGACCGAGGCGTGGAACAGGTTCTCCACCCCGGGATCACCCGGCGTGACCTGCCAGATCTCGTGGTCGGCCGGGTACGCCGAGTAGTAGTGGTCGAACAGCTCCTGGGCGGTGCTGGTGCCCTGGGCCTCCGACCACATCCACTCCGCGTAGGTCGCGAAGCCCTCGTTGATCCAGATCTCGCTCCACTCCTCGACGGCGATCGAGTCGCCGAACCACTGGTGGGCGTTCTCGTGGACCACCACGGAGACGTTGGAGCCGCGCTGGAAGAACAGGGGACTGTAGACCGGCCGGGTCTGGGTCTCCAGGGCGAAACCCATGTCCGTGTCGTCGGAGACCACACCGCCCTGGTGGTGGAACGGGTACTCGCCGACCAGGCCGGACAGGAAGTCCACCACCTCGGGCGTCCGCTCGATGCTGGCCTTGGCCGCGCCCTCGAACCTGCCGAGGTCGTCGCCGTAGGCGGTGACGAACGAGTCACCCACCTTGCCGTTGACCTCGTACTGCCCGACGGCCATGAACGCGAGGTAGGTGGCGCTGGGCTCGGTCATCCGCCACTTCCAGGTGGTCCAGCCCGCCAGCTCAGACCTGCCGGTGTTCATTCCGTTGGCCAGTACCTCGGTGCCGTTCGGGACGGTCGCGGAAATGTCGAAGGTGGCCTTGTCGCTGGGGTGGTCGCTGCTGGGGAACCACCACTCGGCGACCTGCGGCTGCCCGACCGCCAGCGCACCGTCGTCGGTCCTGATCCACGGGTTCTCGCCGTCCACCTCGACCTTCGACGGCGTGCCCGAGTACTCCACGACGAAGGTCGCCAGGCTGCCCTCGGCGAGCGTGCCCGCCGGGTTCACCGTGACCTCGCTGCCCGACTCGCGGGTGAACTCGGCCCGCTCACCGTTGACCCGCACCGACTCGACGCCCAGCGCGAAGTCGAGGTTGAACGTGGTCAGCTCCTTGGTCGGCTCGGCCACGATCGTCGTGGTGCCCCGCAGGTGATCGGTCTCCGGTTGGTACCGCACCCTGATGTCGTAGTGGGACACGTCGTAGCCGCCGTTGCCGGCGTGGGGGAAGTACTCGTCACCCACGCCGGGCGCGCCCGGCCCGGCCGCACCGGCCAGGGCCGGTGTCGCGAGCATCCCCGCCGCGCAGCAGGCCGCGGCCGTGGCACGCAAACCTAGTCTTCGAAACACTGATTACCTCCTCGGACACCGGAACCCGTCGTAGTCGAACGAGCACGCGGTGCGACTCCCGTGGTCCGAGAAGAGACTATGCGCGCGAGCACGACGCCGCGAGCACGGCGCGTTCACGATTTTTCCCGGAGGATCGGCGAAATCCGGGAAAACCGCTACCCCAGCACGGCCGAGGAGACGACGGTACGCAGCCGCTCGTGAACGTCGCGCAACTCCTCGCGCCCGGCCCGGATCTCCACGACCCGCAGACCGGGACGGGAACGCAGGGCCTCCCGGAACTCGGATCGCTGCCGCACCACCACGTGTTCGACCCCGTGAGCCGCGCACAGCGACCCGAGGTCGGTTCCGTGCGGGGTACCGAAGACGCGTTCGAACGACGCCCCGTGCTCCGGGGAACCCTGCTCCAGCAGGGAGAAGATCCCGCCACCGTCGTCGTTGAACACCACGACGGTCAGGTCCGGCCGCTGCTCGGCCGGTCCCAGCAGCAACCCGTTGCTGTCGTGCAGGAACGTCAGGTCCCCGAGCAGCGCGTAGGAGGGCCCGTCGTGGGCCAGAGCAGCCCCGACCGCCGTCGACACCGTGCCGTCGATGCCGGCCACGCCCCGGTTGCGGTGCACGACCACGTCCGGGCGGTGCCGCCCGGCCAGTGCCACGTCCCTGGACGGGTTCGAGGCCCCCAGCACGAACAGCGCCCCGGACGGCAGGGCATCCACCACGTCACTGGCCACCACCGGCCCGGTGGGCCAGTGCTCCAGGTCCAGCGCCGAGTGAAGCGCGGCGGAGACCTTGTGGTCGGCCTGCTGCCAGGCGGTCAGCCAGTCGGGGTCGTGCGACACCGACGCGGACCCCACCGTCGAGGCGACCTCCACCACGTCGTGCGCGGGCGCGGGCCAGACGTCGGGGTCGGAGTGCACCAGCAGCGTCTCCACGTCCCGGTCCGCCAGCAAGCGCTGCACCTGGCGAAACACCGTCGGCCGCCCGACGCACACCACTTGCTCGGGGCGGTGGGCGTCGAGAAACCCGGGCAGGTCCAGCAGCCACATGCCGGCGGACACGACGTTGGTTCCGGCGACCCCCACACCACCGGACTCCGCCAGCAACGGCCATCCCAGCCGCCGCGCCCAGTCGGCGGCTTCCTCGGTGGCGTCGTCGGCCACCAGCACCAGCCCGCGCGAGGAACGCACCGAAGTCAGCCCCGCGTCGTGGGAGGGGACCTCCCCGGGAACGGTCCAGGCCACCCCGCCCGAACGGCCTTCGAGCGACTCGCACCACTCGTGGTCCCCGGTCGGTACCAGCGGCTCCCGCAGCGGGATGTTGACGTGCACCGGAGCGCACCGGCGACGCCCGCCCCCGCGCGCCGCATTGGCGGCCCGGCAGATCTGGCTGCGCCAGTAGGCGTTCTGGCCCGGACGGTGCTCGGCCACGGCCAGCTCGTCGAACCAGCGCGTCTGAGTGCCGTAGAGGTGGTGTTGGTCGATGGTCTGGTTGGCACCCGCCGCCCGCAGTTCCGGCGGCCGGTCGGCGGTGAGCACGATCAGCGGCACGGCGGAGTGCCACGCCTCGCTCACGGCCGGATGCAGGTTCGCCGCGGCCGTGCCCGAGGTGCACACCACGGCCACCGGGCGCGCACCGGCGTCGGCCAGCCCCAGCGCCAGGAAACCGGCGCTGCGCTCGTCGATGCGCACGTGCAGGTTCACCCGCCCGGCCTCGGCGGCCTCGTGCAGCGCGAAGGCCAACGGCGCATTGCGCGATCCCGGTGACAGCACCACGTGGTGCACGCCGTTGCGCACCAACTCATCAATGATCACTCCGGACTGTGCCGCGGAGGGATTCACCCGATCACCCCGAACCTCCCCGAGAGGACATACCGCACCGCGAGAACACCCGGTGGTACCCGCCGACTTGGCGCTTCGACCCCCTTATTGTCCCAGGGGTGCAGAACTCACCTGTTTCAGATCTCTTCGACCCGTCCGCGTGGCGTCCCGTGGAGGGCTTCGATTTCACCGACATCACCTATCACCGGTGCGTGGCCGAAGGCCGCGCCGCGGGCACCGTACGTATCGCTTTCGACCGGCCCGAGGTACGCAACGCGTTCCGACCGCACACCGTCGACGAGCTCTACCGAGCCCTCGACCACGCCAGGATGACCTCCGATGTCGGCTGTGTCCTGCTCACCGGCAACGGACCGTCGCCCAAGGACGGCGGATGGGCCTTCTGCTCCGGCGGCGACCAGCGGATTCGCGGTCGTTCAGGGTACCGCTACGCCTCGGGGGAGTCCGCGGAGACCGTCGACGCGGCGCGCGCCGGGCGGCTGCACATCCTGGAGGTGCAGCGGCTGATCCGGTTCATGCCGAAAATCGTGATGGCCGTGGTGCCCGGCTGGGCCGCCGGGGGTGGGCACAGCCTGCACGTGGTGTGCGACCTCACGCTGGCCAGCGCCGAGCACGCCCGGTTCAAGCAGACCGACGCCGACGTGGGCAGCTTCGACGGCGGGTTCGGTTCGGCCTACCTCGCGCGCCAGGTCGGGCAGAAGTTCGCCCGCGAGATCTTCTTCCTCGGACGCTCCTACGACGCCGATCAGGCCCACCGCATGGGCATGGTCAACGAGGTGGTCGACCACGCCGAGCTGGAAAGCACCGCGCTGCAGTGGTCCGCCGAGATCAACGGCAAGTCACCGACCGCCCAGCGGATGCTCAAGTACGCCTTCAACTCCATCGACGACGGCCTGGTCGGTCAGCAGCTCTTCGCCGGGGAGAGCACCAGGCTGGCCTACACGACCGACGAAGCCGTCGAGGGCCGCGACGCGTTCCTGGAACGCCGCGATCCCGACTGGTCCGACCACCCCTGGTACTACTGAACCCGGGAGCATCGGCAGTGGCGTAGCCGACTATGGCCGTTCTCGCAGCCCGGTGCGGCCCACCGGGGATCACGCGGACACTGGAGGCATGGCCAGCACGCGGGAACTCCAGACGCTTACGGTACCGACGGGAACGCGAGCGGTGGAGGTCCTCCCCGCCCTGCGGCGAGCGCTCGACGGCGACGGACCCGCGCTGCTGCCCCTCGCCGAGGACGAGCCCACGGTGGCTCGGCGAGTCGGCGAAGCGCTCGGTGCCGGCGAGCCGCTGGAACCCGGCGAGGACGACCCCGCCGACCCGACGGCCCTGGTCCTCGCCACTTCCGGCTCGACGGGCACCCCCAAGGGCGTGCTGCTGAGCGCTTCGGCGCTGCGGGCCTCGGCCACGGCCACGCACCGGCACCTCGGCGGAGACGGTCACTGGCTGCTGGCCATGCCCGCCCACCACATCGCGGGCATCCAGGTACTGATCCGCTCGCTGCTGGCGGGAACGCCCCCGGGAGTCGTCGACACCACCGACGGCTTCCGCCCGGACGGCTTCGCCGCAGCCGCTCGACGCGTGCCCGCCCACGGACCGCGCTACACGGCTCTGGTCCCCACGCAGCTCACTCGGTTGCTCGACGACGGTGGAGCGGGGCTGACGGCGCTTCGCGAGTTCGACGCCGTGCTCCTCGGTGGTTCGGCCACCCCGCCCGCGCTGCTCCGGCGAGCCGACGAGTCCGGCGTCCGGGTGGTCACGACCTACGGCATGAGCGAGACCTCCGGTGGTTGCGTCTACGACGGTGTCCCGCTGGAGGGGGTGCGGGTGCACCTCGACGACGAACCGGGCGCGATCGGTCTCACCGGTCCGATGCTGGCCAGGGGCTACCGCCGCGATCCCGCTACGGAGGCCTTCTCCGCGGGCTGGTTCCGCACCGGGGACCTGGGACGCTGGCACGGCGGCCGGCTGGACGTGCTCGGACGTGCCGACGACGTCGTCATCACCGGAGGCGTCAACGTCGCCCCGATCGCCGTCGAACGGATCCTGACCCAGGACCCGCGGGTCCGGGAGGCGTGCGTGCTCGGTGTTCCGGACGCCGAGTGGGGGCAGTCCGTGGCCGCCGCCGTCGTCCCGGCCGACCTCACCACGCCCCCGGCCGTCGAGGAGCTGCGCGCGGCGGTGCGTGAACAGGCGGGCACGGCAGCCGCCCCCAAGCACGTCTCCTTCTTCGAGGAACTCCCCGTGCGGGGCCCCGGCAAACCCGACCGACGGGCTTTGCGGGAGGCGCTGGCCGGGCCGGAGAACTCGATGCGCGAAGATGTTTCACATGGCCACAGTCGCTGAATGGATCGAAGGAGCTCGCGTCCGAACCTGGCCGAACGCGATCGCCCCCGTTCTCGCCGGGACCGGGGCCGCGGCGGGCACCGACGCGTTCGACCTCCCGCTGGCCGCCCTGTCCTTGGCGGTGGCGCTGCTGCTGATCACCGGCGTCAACTTCGCCAACGACTACTCCGACGGAATCCGGGGCACCGACGACGACCGCACAGGGCCACAACGGCTCGTGGGCTCCGGAACGGTCGCCGCACGATCCGTCCGCGCGGCGGCCTTCACCTGCTTCGGCCTCGCCGCCGTCGCCGGCATCGGCGTGGTCCTGCTCAGCGAACACTGGTGGCTGCTCGCCGTCGGGGCCGCGTGCATCGCGGGGGCGTGGTTCTACACCGGTGGCAGGCACCCCTACGGTTACGCCGGGTTGGGCGAGCTGGCGGTGTTCGTGTTCTTCGGCCCCGTAGCGGTGCTGGGCACCCTCTACGTGCAGGCCGACACCGTCACCGGCTCCGGTATCGGAGCGGCCGTGGCCATCGGTTCCTTCTCCAGTGCGGTGCTGGTCGCCAACAACCTCCGCGACATTCCCAACGACACCGTCAGCGGCAAACGCACGCTGGCCGTGATGCTCGGGGACCGCGACACCCGCACCCTCTACATCACGCTGGTGCTCGTGCCCTTCCTGATCACGACGGTGACCGGGCTCAGCAACACGCCGGCGCTGCTCGGGTTCCTGGCGCTACCGTTGCTGATCCCCTCGATACGCGCGGTCGCGCGCGGGTCGACGGGGCTCAAGCTCCTTCCCGCCCTGCGCGACACCGGGCTGGCCATGCTCGGCTGGGCCGTGGCCAGCGGCATCACCCTCGCCCTGGGATAGCGCGCTACGGGCCGCCGGTCGGCGGCCCGTAGTACTTCAGCGGCGACGTGGAAGTGCCGCCTTCAGGTCCGAAACCTTCACACCAGAGGCCAGCAAGAACATCATCGCCAGCGGAGCGACCGCGAGAACGGCCACTCCCACCTGGAAAAGCCTACTGTGGGCCAGCAGGTACATGTGGTAACCCGACCCGGAATACACCTTGACCGGACTGGCACAACGCATGGCCGCCGACCCCGCGAACCACGGTTCCCGCGTCACGTACCCCTTGCTCCTTTTCAGCTTCGAGAAGGTCACGGTCCGGTGTTCGCCGTTCACGGGGCAGACCTGACAAGCCAGCGACCTCTTCTTGCCGACCTTCGCCGGACGCTCGATCAGAATCGGACCGTCGTTCCAGCGATACTCCTCGGTACGCGACGTACCGCTCTCGAACGAGGCCAGCCCGAGTCTGGTGTAACTGAACGTCGCCACCCCGTACAACACGGCGAATGCCACAATCACGAGAAGCGCCCACGTAATCGCCGCACTCCACATGACCTTCCTTTTCGTCATTCTTCCCAATCACCATTCACCGGAGGAACGCGTCCGGCGGTTCGTCTTCGTCCTCGAGGTCGGGGGCAGGCCGGTTCGGGTCGGATTCGAGGATGTCATCGAGGTCGTGCCCCTCGTCGAGGAGTTCCTTGACATGCCGCATGTTCGGAATTCCCGCGGAGAACGCCCGCTGCACCCCCTCGTCCTGCAACGCACGCCCCTCGGACACGTCGTTCCAGGTGAGCTCCCCCCTCGTCGGTACGCCGCTGCAGAGCGCTGATCTCCTCGGGAGCCTTACCGGCACGAACAAGCCGTTCGACCTGCTCCACCTGGTCCCGGGACAACTTGCTGTCCGGCAGTGAGGCGTTCATCTCCTCCGCTCGTGCCTCGGCACGCTCGGCTTCGGCCAGCGCCTCCTCGAGGGCGGCCTCCGCCTCGCGGATCGCGGGAGTCTTCCAGCCGTTCTCGTTCACGTCATTCACCTTCCGAACACCGCACGACAGCGGACCTACAGGTTTCGGGACAGCACGGTCCGGTAACCCGAACCGCCGCCCGCGTCCTCGGAACCGCTTCCACGGAGAGCACTGGCGGACTGCCGACCCCCCGCGGCCCCATCCCGTGCCTGGTCGGCACCATCACGCATCCGAGTGGCGGAGTCCCGCACCTGACTGGCGGCATCCGTGCCCTGAAGTGGCGGCACCACCCAGCTCGCCACCCCTGTCCAGGACCAGATTGGTCATGTCACCCGGACTCCGGGGACCGTCGCCACCACCGCTGATCTCACCGATCCCGGGCAGGGAGGTTCCGGCCGCCTCGATTCCTTCCACCATCCGCACGATCCCCTGGTACAGCTGGACAATGGACTGAATCATGTCGTGAATCGTGGTCACGAGGTCGATGCACTGAACGACCTTCCGAACCAGGTTCGCCCAACCCACGCCCGGAACCCAACCCGTCGCGGCCGCCTCGATCAACCGATCGACCAGTTTGGTCAACAGTTCCAGCGCCTTGTTGCGCAGTCTCTCCGAGACGTCGGCCGCCTTGTTGAAACCCATACCGACCAGGTCGGCGACCCCGGCATCGGCCTCGAGAGCCACCGTCCGGGTGGACACCATCATGGTTTCGAAAGCCATGACCCCGGCGCCGTCCCAGGACTCCCGGAGCTCGCTCACCCCGGCGCTGAGGTTCTCCCGCGCCGCCCGCAGCGCGTCTCCCACCTCACCCCAGGCCGTGGCGTTCTTCCTGATCTGCGCGAAATCCCCGGCAAGCGGGGATATCAGTTGTTCCACCAGATTCTGTCCGGTGACCTGCCCGTACACCCGGTTGACGGACTGGACCTGCCATCCGGCGTTGTTGATGGCCTCCTCCAGTCCCGCCGCGTCGTCCTCGCCGGGATCGGTCTCGAACTTGCTGGCCGGGTCCGTGGCGTCGGCGAAATCACCCATCGATCACTCTCAGACCTTCATTCCGTCGAGTTCGTCCTGAATTCGCCGGATCATCTCACCGAGCTGCCGCTCGCGCTCCTCGTGGTCGTCCGCCGTCTCCGCCAACTTTTCCCGGACGTTAACCAGCCTCTCCCGCGCGATACGCAAAGTCTCGCCGCAGAGCTCCGCAACCCCCTCCACCACCGGAATCAGCGTCACAATGACACCGGTGAACCCGCTGGTGTCGAAGGCGGTTTCCGCGGCATGATTCCTGATCATCTCAAAATGACCGGCATTGCGGTCGAGCAATCCGCCGTAACCGTGCAATTCGAACGGAACAGCTCGCATGTGCTCCGGCACCACACCTCCTGATTTCCCGCGCGCGCATCACTGTTTAACAGTGCCGCACCGCCGAACGGAGGAAACAGGAGAAAGTTACCGACCCGTGACAAGATCGCGCCCGCGGCAGATCCTCAGCGCACGAGTCCTTCCAGGGCGTACCGCGCGACGGAGGCCGCACTCTCGCACCGCCCGGGATCCGCTCCGTGCTCCGTGACGGTGACCTGCAAAGTCGCCCCCTCGACGCCGGCGAGCACGGTGCAGTCGTTGGCATGCCGCGTCTTCGAGGCCCGCACTCCGTCCAACGAGATCTCCCGCGCACCCGAATCGGCGAAACCGCCCGGTTGAGTACCGACGAGCACCGAACCGGAATCGTCGCGCGCGGCGAACACGCACCCCCGCACAGGGGGGTCCACACCAACCTCACGGGGACGACCCGGGCGCACCGGGAAAGCGAGGCTGTCCAGAACCGAAGGGCTCACCAGCTCGCACATCCGCTCCGACGACACCCGAGCCAACCGAACGCGCCGCTCCGGAGGCACCTCACGAGCCACGGAAGGCGGCACGGACCCCATCGCGCTGCGAGTCGTCTCCGAAGTCGGAGCACCCGAATCCGTCGGGCGCTGTTGCTGGGTACAGCCGGACACGGCGATCAGCCCCAGTACGGCGAGCACCCGCAGTACCGCTCGTTTCCGCATCCCGCTCATCCCCGGACCTCGAAAGTGTTCCTCGTCACCCATCGGCGCCAAAACGCGCGGAAGCTCCGCGAGCGCCGATCACCGCTGAACGAGCGTATCGGAAACGTTGACCCCGCGACTGCCCGCAGGGAGGTCACCGGTGTTCTTCGGAGACCTCCGCGGCCTCCTCCTCGCGTTCTCCGCGCAGCTGCGCCTTGAGCTCCTCGCGACGCGCACGTCGCCGCTCGGAACGACGAGCCATCCCCTCCGACACCCGACGATGGAGCCGCCCGAACACCAGCAGCGACAACGGCATGGCCACCACCACCGCCACCGCGGCCGCGACCAGCAGCGGAACGTTGAACACCACCAACACGACCGCGACGAAGACGAGCATCCCCAGTCTGGCCAGGCTGTAGAGCGTGACGTCACGGGCCAGCCCGTGCTTCGATTCCGGCTCGGCCGAAACCGCGGGCTCGGACGCCGCTTGCTGTTCCTGCACGTCAACCAGGGTAGAACACGCTCCTTCAGAGGTCACACCACGCCGGTACCGGGTGAGTTCGCCCACCGAACTCGATGATCCGCTCGCCCCGGAGAAAGCAAGACACCGGACCACGCCTCGCCGAAGCCACGGACTTTCGCAGCGCAGAGCCCCGATGCCCGAACCGCCCTTTTCATCCCTTACTTTCCCTTTACCTGGAGCCAAATGTTCGAGTACCCGCGGGCAGGAGTGCCAGGATGCGACCGGAATGCCCGAAAACCCGACTCGCACGTGGAGGTCACCCGTGACCGCGTCGACCCAGCAGACTCACCCCAACAACCAGGACCAGTTGCTCACCCCGGGTGAAGTCGCCACACTGTTCCGGGTCGATCCGAAGACCGTGACCCGGTGGGCAACGGCGGGGCGAATCGGTTCCATCCGCACACCGGGAGGCCACCGCCGCTTCAGGGAGACCGAGGTTCGTGCCCTGCTGGCGGAGTTGACCAACGACGTCGGATCGCTGTAAACGGAACGCACGGCCACCGTTCCCACCCGCGAGTTGCGTTAATCTCGTGGGTAGGAACGAAAGGGGCCACATGATCTACATCTTCGCGGTGATCGGCGTGATCACCGTAGCCGTCCTGCTCTGGCAGGCGTTCGGATCCAACACCCAGGGCCGTGGCTCCGGTAGTACCACGGTCGCCCCCGACGACGACCCCGAGTTTCTCCGGAGCATCGGAAAGCGCGACGACAACCGTGACGAGGACGGCTGAGGCCGCGGCCGGGCCTCATCCCTCCTGGCCGCGCTGACGACCGAGCGCGTGGGGAAAGTCGTCGGCCACGGTCGCCGCGAGCTCCAGCAAGGCCAGCCTGGTAGGGGCGGCGAGTTGGTCCAGCTCCACCTCGGCGCCCTCGTCCAGGTGCGCGTCGAAGGGGATCTTGGAAACCGCCCGGCACCGCGACTCGAAGTGCGCGGCGAGCTTGTCCACGTCCACCTTGCCCGATCCGGGCCGCACCGAATTGATCACCGCCACCGAGCGCGCGACCAGTCCTCCGTAGCCGTGCGCGTCCAACCAGTCCAACGTGGCCGAGGCACTGCGGGCACCGTCGATGGAACTGGACGAGACGATCACGAGGGAGTCGGCGAGGTCGAGCACTCCCTTCATCGCCGAGTGCATCAGTCCCGTCCCGCAGTCGGTCAGCACCACGTTGTAGAAGTGCTCCAGCAGGTTCACGCTGCGCCGGTAGTCGTCCTCGCTGAACGCCTCCGAAACAGCCGGATCCTGTTCACTGGCCAGGATCTCCAACCGGCTCGGCCCCTGCGAGGTGTACGAGCGCACGTCGCTGTACTTGCGGATGCGCTGGGAGTCCCGCAGCAGATGGCGCACGGTGGCCGTGGTCTCCAGCGGGATCTTCTGGCTCAGCGTCCCGCGATCGGGGTTGGCATCGACCGCGATCACCCGGTCACCACGCAGCGAGGAGAACGTGGACCCCAGCGTGGCCGTCGCCGTCGTCTTGCCGACTCCTCCCTTGAGACTCAGCATCGCGATCTTGTAGCAACCGTGCAGCGGCTGGTTGATGCGGGAGATCAGCTCACGGCGACGCAGGTCTGCGGGGCTCTCCCCCAGATTGACGGTGCGTCCGCTGACCAGGTACACCGCGCGCCGCCAGCCCGACTGAGGGGGCCGCTTGGTCTGACGAAGCAGCTGTGCGGACGAGAGATCCTGACCGAACGGCTGATCCGATGTTCCGGTCGCACCGGGAAGCTGTTGGTGTGAGGGAACAGAATGTTGCTGCTGTTGCTGTTGCCACCCCACGGGTTGCGGCCCCGTGGAATACCCCGGTGGGACTTGACCGGGTTGGGGTTGGCCGGGTTGGGGTTGGGCTTGAGGAGTGTAGGGCTGGCCACCCGAGTACCAGGGACCGGACGATTCTCCGGCGACCGGATGAGGTTCGGAAACACCGGGCACCGCGTGCGGCCCCGAGGGAGGCGGATGGGGACCCGACTGGGTCGGATAGGGGCCCGACTGGGAGCCCTGCTGCGTCCAGGGGACCGCCGGAGGCACCTGCCCGGCATCGGCAGCGCCGGGCAACGGCTGGTCGGGGTCGGTCCGCGGTTCGACGTAGTGCCCGGATCGGGACGACTGCTCCTGCTCCGAGAAACCGCCGCCGTAGTCCGGTGCGTCTCCTCCCGCCGTCTCCCCGGTGGAATTCGCCTCCTCTTCGGCACCGGGTGAGGCCGCGGCGAAGTGGTGCTGCGTTTCGGGCTCCTCGTAGCGTCCGGTCACCGTTCGAGTCCCTCCAAGAACGAATCGAGGCCTTCCCGACCCGAATGGGACGGTAGCTCCAGGTATACCCGGAAAGGAAACGGGGTGGGCAGCTTCACGTCACCGGAACGCGGCGAAACATCCCGGACAACGTCGCGGTTCAGAGCCCCGAGTAGGAGTGCATACCGGGGATGACGAGGTTGACGAAGAGCAGGTTGAACAGCATGGCGGCCAGCCCGAGGATGTTGACCCACGCGGCACGCGTTCCCCGCCAACCTGCGGTCGCGCGGGCGTGCAGGTAGCACGCGTAGAAGACCCAGGCGATGAATGCGCTGGTCTCCTTCGGATCCCATCCCCAGAAACGTCCCCATGCGGCCTCGGCCCAGATGGCACCGGCCACGATCGCGAAGGTCCACACCGGCATGATGAGCACGGTGGTGCGATAGGCCAACCGGTCGAGCGTCTGGCTGTTGGGCAGGCGGCTGCCGAAGCGCACCATCTTGAGCGGGTTGTTCTCGTGCCGAACCCGCAACATGAACAGCACGCTGGCCACACCGGCGAACAGCAGGACACCGCTGGAAACGATGGCGGCGGAGACGTGGATCCAGATCCAGTAGGACTGCAGGGCCGGTGGCAGCGGAGAAGCCCTGGCGTAGAGCGCCGTTCCCGACAGGAACAGCAACAGCACCGTGGGCAGCAGTACGAAGCCGCCCAGGCCGCGGAGTTGGGTCGACGTCGTCGACTTGCGCACCGGTCGCGACTGGCGATACAGCAGGACCAGCCACGCCACCACGGCGACCAGGCAGATCGCGGAGCCGAACTCGTACAAGTTGCCCCACGGCACTCGCCCCACGGCCAACCCACGAGTTACCAGTGAGAACGCGTGCACGAGCAGGGACAGCACGGTCATCGCGACGGCCATGCCGCCGAATCGCTCGGGGAGAGGGCGCCGGGGCTCCGGTTCCACCCGCCCGGGGGTTTTCGCCGTCGTGGACGGGACCGCACCACCAGCACCCCCGACGGCGGTCAGCTCGGACTCACGCTCACGAACCGCCCGGCGGGGTTTGCCGTACGCGAACTCGACGAAGTACAGCAGCATCGCCACGAGGTAAAGAGCGACCGTAGTCGTGAAGGCGATGTCGCTGTAGCCGGACAATGTCTGGTTGATCGGCATCAACTGTTCCTTTCGCGCGCGGACGCGGAACCGTGCGAGTCCTCGGGAGCGGAATGGTGACCGCTCTTGCCGAGCACATCACCCGAGAGCTTGGTGAACTCCTCGCCGTAGCCGGCCTGGTCGGTCCGTGCCAGCCCACCGACTTCGATCAAGGTACTCGTGGGTGCCGTGCCACTTCCGTCGGGGGAAGTTCTCGCGGCACCGTCGGTCGGCCCGGCACGGACCCAGATCCGTCGCCGCTTGATGCTCAGCGAGGCACCGAGACCGACGATGATCGCGATCGCGAACACGAGGGCGTACTCCTGGAACGGATCGTGGGCGATCTGGAGGTTGACGAACCGCTTCACGCCATCGAAGTGGATCACGGTGCCGTCGTCGAGCCGGAGCTGCTCACCAACGCGCAGGTTCTCCCGGGCCACCCGGTTGAGCTTGCCCGACTCCACCATCGACTGGTCGATGCTGAAGATCGACTGCCCCTCGCCGGTCGCGATCCCGAGCTGTCCCTTGAGCACGTCGATGGCCACGGCCGGATCCCGCAGGTCCGGGAACTTCGAACTCAGCACCTTGCCCTCGAAGGAGGCCGTCGGAGCGAACAACCCCGTGATCGCCAGCTGGTTGCGCTGCCGCCGCTGCTCGTCGGGCATACCGGGAGGA
Organism: Halosaccharopolyspora lacisalsi; assembly: GCF_014137975.1. GTDB lineage: Bacteria > Actinomycetota > Actinomycetes > Mycobacteriales > Pseudonocardiaceae > Halosaccharopolyspora > Halosaccharopolyspora lacisalsi. The sequence continues at coordinate 192,726 of NZ_JACGWZ010000007.1, forward strand.
CTGAACTTGGTCGCCCCCTGCGACAGGAACGTCTGCATGTTCATCGGCTTCCACTGGACCGACGAGGTGCGCTTCGCACCGTTCGGGAAAGTGACCGTGAACACCGGAGCATAACCGTTCCCGGTGAGGTACACCCGGTCACCGGCCAGCCGCAGCGGCTCGTTGACCTTCAGGCCGTAGGGCTTCCACACGTCGTTGTCCAGGGATTCGCCCGCCTGGTAGTCGACGTCGGCGTGGAAGCTCTTGGGCTGACCGTTGGGCTGGTACTTCACGTCGAAGTCGTTGACCCGGACGCAGTACGGGTTCAGGCCGGTGCCGTCGACCCGCAGTCCCGGCTCGAACGAGTCGTAGTTGTACGTGCCCGAGTTGCAGAAGCTCGAACCGTCGGCCTTCACGATGACGCGGCCCTCGTAGCCGTACATCGCCCCGGCGGCCATCACGACCAGCAGCCCCAGCAGAGCGAAGTGGAACACCAGGTTGCCCGCCTCGCGCAGGTAGCCGCGCTCGGCGCTGAGCGAGCGCGTGCCGTTGCCCTCGTCTCGCTCGTCGACGCGCCATCCCCGCAGCCTCTTGCGCGCCACGGCGATCGCCTCGTCGACCGAACTGTCCACAGTGGCCTGCGAGTGGTGCGGCATCCGCGCGAGGTTGCGAGGCGTACGCACCGGCCTGGCGCGCATGTTGCGCAGGTACTCCCCGGTTCGGGGCACCAGGCACCCGACCAGCGACACGAACAGCAGCACGTAGATCGCCGAGAACCACACGGAGCCGAACACGTTGAACGCGCCGAGCTCGTCCAGGACGGGCGCGATCGTCGGATGCTTGTCGAAGTAGTCCTGCACACCGTTGCGGCTCGTCGACCACTGCGGCAGCAACGCACCCGGCAGCGCGGCCAACGCGAGCAGGAACAGCAGCACCAGGGCGGTACGCATCGACGTCAGACCGCGCCAAGTGTTGCGCAGGAAGGCAAGAGCGTCGGAGAACACGGAACCACGCATCAGATCGGCAACTCAAAACCGGCGATCGGGCCACGGAGCACCGCGATCAACTCCCCCCACAGTCCGGTGACCAACATCAGACCCACGATCACGAGCAACGCTCCACCCGCGATCTGGATGGCACGGCCGTGCCGCCGCAACCACCCCGCGCTGCGTACGGCCCACCTCGCCCCCAGGGCGAGCAGCACGAACGGGATTCCCAGGCCCAAGCAGTAGGCAAGCACCAGCACGGCACCACGCAGCGCCAACCAGTTCGTCTCGGTCGTGTAGGCGAGTGAGATGACCGCGGTCAACGTCGGACCCAGACACGGGGTCCATCCCAGCCCGAACACCGCGCCGAGCAGGGGGGCTCCCCACACGCCCGCCTTCGGAACACGATGTATCCGGACGTCGCGCTGCAGCGCCGGGATCATACCGAGGAAAACCAGCCCCATCGCCACGGTCACGACCCCACCGATACGGCGCAACAGCGGCTGGTTGGCCAGCAGCGCGTCGGACACCCCGAGCACGAGCAGCGTCGCGGCGGCGAACACGACGGTGAAGCCGAGGACGAACAACACCGCCACACCGCCGACACGCCAGCGTCCCCGGCGATTGCGTGCGGCCTCGGTCGCATCCACGGCCGGAGTCTCCGCCCCCACGATCCCCGCGAGATAAGCGAGATATCCCGGCACCAGCGGAACGACGCACGGGGACGCGAAACTGATCGCACCGGCGAGTGCGGCAACTCCGAGCGCCAGTACCAGCGGTCCGGAGGAAGCGAGCGCGGCGGGATCCACGGTTCGAGGGTAGGCAAGACCTCCACCACGCAACGCAGCACCCCTGGTGAGCCGAAACACCACGGTGTTCGGCCCGTGAAGGACCTTCGTCCCTACCGACCTGCCCGAACACGACGTAAGGAACTTGCCGCCATGATCAGGGGAGACACGGACAGTATCGGATCACTTCGCCCCGGAGGGTTCCTGGACGATCGTGCGCACCTTGGGAAGCAGTCCGGCCCGCGTGATCTCCGTCAGGTAGACGGCCGCGACCCGGTGCTGACGGTCGAGCACGATCGTGGCGGGCACGGTGCTTCGGGGGAAGCCGTCCAACGCCAGCAGCGCACGCCCCGAAGGACTGTAGATCGACGGGTAGTTGACACCGTGATTGCGCACGAAGTCCGAGGCGGCACTGCGCTCATCGCGCACGTTGATGCCGAGCACCCGAACTCGGTCGCCCAATCTGGACTGCACGGCCTTCAGGTCATCGATCTCGGAACGACACGGCCCGCACCACGAACCCCAGACATTGAGCACCACCGGCTGCCCGCGGAAGTCGGAGAGCCGGATCTTCTCACCGGGGTTCAACAGGGACTCCCCGTTCAGACCGGTGAGTCGACCGCGTTCGTCGGGTGGGTAGAACAGCCGTGTCTTGCCGCCGGGGGAAACGAACGAGTACTCCCCGTCGCCGGACCCCCCACCGGTTCCACAGCCGGCGACCAGCATCAACACCGCCACGCACGATGCCGCCAGCACACGCGCCACTCGTCTCATGCCCCACCCACTCCAGGCGCGGTCTCACCCGCGGGTTCGTAGTAGGCCACCCGTTCCAGCGCCTCGTCCCGAAACACCAGGCTCGTCAACGAGGCCAGCGAGCACTGCCGCTTACGCGGGTCGTGCCACATCGGCCTGCCACGCAGGAAGCGGCGCAGCGTCCAGATCGGCAGCTGGTGCGACACGCACACGGCGTCGTGCCCGCCCGCCTCGGCACGCGCCGCGTGGGCCGCTCCCAGCATCCGGTGCGCTATGTCCAGGTAAGGCTCGCCCCAGGAGGGCAGGAAGGGATTCCACAGCTTCGGCCAGTGCCGCGGATAACGCAGCGCCCCGTCGCCGACCGCGACCTTGTGCCCCTCGAAGCGGTTCTCCGCCTCGATCAGTCGTTCGTCGGTGGCCACCTCGACCTGATGAACCTCACCGATCGGTGCGGCCGTCTGCTGGGCGCGCTGCATCGGCGAGGCGGCCACGTAGGAGACGTCGCGCTTGGCGAGGAACTCGGCGACCAGCTTCGCCTGGCGTTGGCCCTCCTCCGACAGCCGGAATCCCGGGAGTCTGCCGTAAAGAATGCCTTCGGGATTGTGCACCTCACCGTGACGCAGGAAATGCACCACGGTCGTATCACCGCTCACGCACGGCCTCCGGAGCGCTCGCGGCGGCAGCCGCTGCGGCGGCATGCGGCACGGCATCGGCGATCGTCTCGAACGCGGCATCGTCCATCGCCGCGTTCACGAACCAGCACTCGAACGCGCTCGGCGGCGGATAAACACCGCGCCGCAGCAGCTCGTGGAAGAACGCCGGGAAGCGCCAGGTCTGCTGTGCCTGTGCCGAGGCGAAGTCGTGGACCGGCGACTCGCTGAAGAACACGCTGACGAGGTTGCCCGCGTACGAGACCTGGTGCGGCACGCCCTCGGCCGTCAGCGCGGAGCCGAGCAGCTCACCGAGCTGCCGCGAGTTGCGGTCCAGGGCAGCGTAGACGTCGGCGTCGGCCGCACGCAGATTCGCCAGCCCCGCGGCCACGGCGACCGGATTTCCGGCCAGCGTGCCCGCCTGGTACACCGACCCCGACGGCGCGAGCATGTCCATGACATCGGCACGTCCGCCGAAGGCGGCCGCGGGCAGACCACCGGACATGACCTTGCCGAAGGTGTACAGGTCACCGGCGACACCGTCGATGCCGTACCACCCCGCCGCGGAGACGCGGAACCCGGTCATGACCTCGTCCATCACCAGCAGAGCACCGGCCGACCGCGTGATCTCACGCAACGCGGCGTTGAAACCGGGCTGCGGAGCGATCGCGCCCATGTTGCCCGCCGCCGCCTCGGTGATCACGCAGGCGATGTCGTCACCGTGCTGGGCGAAAGCCTCTCGCACGGCCTCGACATCGTTGTAGGGCAGCACGATCGTGTCCTCGGCCTGCGCCTGCGTGACGCCCGGTGTGGCGGGCAGTCCCAGCGTGGCCACGCCGGAACCCGCTCCGGCCAGCAGCGAGTCCACGTGACCGTGGTAACAACCCGCGAACTTGACCACCTTCCCGCGGCCGGTGAAGGCGCGGGCCAGGCGCACGGAGCTCATCGTCGCCTCGGTACCGGAGTTGACCAACCGGACGTGTTCGACCGGCTCGACCCGATCGATGATCTCCTGCGCGAGGTCGATCTCGCCGACTCCCGGGGTCCCGAACGACAGTCCCTCGACCGCCGCCTCGCGGACCGCGCTCACCACGTCCGGATGGGCGTGCCCGTTGATCATCGGCCCCCAGGAGGAGACCAGGTCCACATACCGATTGCCGTCGACGTCCGACAGGTACGGCCCCTCGCCGTGGACCATGAACCGCGGTGTACCGCCGACCGAGTGAAACGCCCGCACCGGCGAGTTCACGCCGCCGGGAATCACCGCCTCCGCGCGGTCGAACAGCTGCCGCGACCGTGGCGCGGAGTCCGTGCTCGGGTTCGATGTCGAGTTCGCAGGAGTCTCGGCTGTCACGCTTCCAGTCTGCCAGTCTGCCATTCGCCCCAGCTCACGCCTCCCCGTCTCGGCGGGAGCACCCCCTCGGGGTCGGCAGGATTCGCCGTGCCGCGTCCATCAGCAGCAATCCGGCCACTGTCGCCGCGGCGAAGGAGAACGCGACCCAGCTCCCCGTCATCCGGGTGACCGTGCGCCCGTGCAGCTGGGACAGCTCGATCGGCACGACCGCCCGTCCCCACATCCGGAACGCCCCCACCACCAGTACCGCCACGACCATCAGTTCCATCACGACGAGCACGACCGCCCATAGCCGACGGGGGCCGGTACTTACTTCCGGACGAGCCTGGTCCGGTTCCGACTTCGCCGCGGGGCCGCTGTCGGCATCGCTCACACGATCAGCCTCCCACGCCGTACCACGGTCAGTGGTGTTCACCGGCCAACCACCGCGAGCTCGACCCGCGCCAGCTGCACGCCCACCCCGCGACCGCCAGCAGCAGCACGATGACGTGCTGAGCCGTTACCGAAGCCATGACCAGCACCAACGCCAGGTGCGCGATCGCCAACGCCGTCACGGCAAGCCGAGCCCACGACTTGCGCTGGAGCATCAACCAGGCCAACACGCCGTAACCGACGGCGAGCACCACGGCGATGCCCGTGTTCACCAGCAGCAGCGTCGTCGCGGCCGACCCCGCCTGCTCGGTGGGCAGGGACTGCCGCTCGACCAGCATCCGCCGCAACATCGCCTGCCCGCTCCAGGCCAGCGCGGCCCGGAGCAGCAGGAACGCCCCCAACGCACACCAGATGCCGAGTGCGGCACGAAGCACACGCGGTGGGGGTCCGGCGTCGCTGTCGTCGTTCGAGGAATCCATCACCGTCCCTGCCGGTGCCGGGTGGCCAGGAAGTACCAGTTCGAGGGTTTCAGGTAGACCAGCACCAGGAAGGCGGCCATGGTCAGCAGACCGAGGCCGGACTGCACGTACCCGAGGATCACGAGACCGCTCGGCAGCTCGGCCCCTTCCGGAAGCTGGGACATGCCCATGACACCTCCGGCGCCGCTGACCAGACCGCCTATCGCGGACAGGCACCAGATGCCCGCGAACACGGTCAGCGTGATCCGCGCCCAATTGCGTCCGGCACGCATCTTGAACCCGAACAGGATCCAGAGCCCGGTCAGGATCGCGTAGCAAAAGGCGATGAAGATCCCCATACCCAGCACGATGGATCTGGCGACGTTCCGGGCCGTCTCGGCGTTCTGAGTGTTCAGATCACTGAACTCGGCGGACATCATGCCGTTCACGAGGTCCATCACGAGCACGAAGTTCACCACGGTCAGCACCGTGGCCACCACGGGCACCACGACAGCGATCCAGAAGGCCGCGTCGACCGTGCTCGGCCGGGGCACCTCGGCCGTCTCCTGCGACGACACCGGGGGAGCCGCATACGGGTTGGCCTGCGGATAACCCGCCTGCTGGGGATGGCCGGGCTGCTGGGGGAAACCTCCCGACGGTGTGCCCTGCTGCGGGTGTCCCGGTTGCTGGGGTTGCTGTTGGTACCCCCCGGGTTGTTGGCCGTACTGCTGGCCCTGTTGTTGGCCCTGCTGCCAGGGATCCTGTGGCGACGTCACACGTCAAACAGTAGAAAACCGCCAGCACACGTGTCCACTCAACCTCGATCACCGTTACCGCACGGCTACATCGTCCGCACCGACAACCACCGACGGCAGCCTCGCGAGCCGCTCAAGTGACCACCGAGCGACCACCTCGCGCGACCGCCGCGGCGCGGAAGTACCGGTTCGAGGCAGGATGCCACAGCAACACCAGCACCGCCACGCTGATTCCGGCGACGACCACGCTGAGCAGGATGTTCACGACATCCACCCGTACAGGCACGGCAGGTCCCAACGTGGCGATGCCCACCAGCGCGAGCGCCGTGCTCACCACGCTGAACGCGGTGACCACGGTGATCAGGATCCGTGCCCAGTTGCGTCCCCACAGCATCCGCCGCACCAGCATCAGTCCCACAGCACCGATCGACAACGCGAGCAGCAGGGAGAACAGGGTGGCGCTGTTGGCCGCGGCGTCCACCTCGCTCTGCGTCAGTTCCGGAGCCATCCGCCGCAGCTGATCGACCAGCATCCGCCGATCGGTAAGCTGGATCACCGAGCGAACCAACCAGACCACGAGTCCGGCGATCCACGCCCACCGGGCCAGCAACACCTGCTGCGGTGGTTCCGGCCCGGCCGAGGGAGCCGGTCGGCCGAAAACGTCCATCCACCCCGGCCGCTGCGTCCCGGTCACGTCGACCCCTGCTCACTCGACGAAGTGCCGCTCAACCACTTGGCGGCTTCCACCGCCCAGTACGTCAGCACGATGTCGGCTCCCGCGCGCCGGATCGAGGTCAGCGACTCCAGTACCGTGCCGCGCCTGTCCAGCCAGCCGTTCCCGACGGCCGCCTCGATCATCGAGTACTCACCGGAGACCTGGTAGGCGGCCACCGGAACGCTCGAGGACTCCGCGACCCGACCGAGCACATCCAGGAAGGACATCGCCGGCTTGACCATCACCATGTCCGCGCCCTCGTCGAGGTCCAGAGCGGTCTCGCGCAGGGCCTCACGCCCGTTGGCCGGATCCTGCTGGTAGGTCTTGCGGTCCCCCTGCAGCTGGGAGTCCACCGCCTCGCGGAACGGACCGTAGAACGCGGAACCGTACTTGGCCGAGTAGGCCATGATCGAGGTGTCGAGAAACCCGTTCGCGTCCAGCGACTCCCGGATCGCCTCGACCTGACCGTCCATCATCCCGCTCGGGCCGAGCACGTGCGCCCCCGCCTCGGCCTGGGCCAACGCCATCTCGGCGTACCTCCGCAGGGTGCTGTCATTGTCCACGTTGCCCCGCGAGTCCAGCACCCCGCAGTGCCCGTGGTCGGTGAACTCGTCCAGGCAGGTGTCAGCCATGATCACCGTGTCGTCGCCGACCTCTGCGGCCACGTCGCGCAGCGCGAGGTTGAGGATGCCGTTCGGATCGGTGGCACCCGAGCCCACGGCATCGTGCCGCTGTGGCACCCCGAAGAGCATGAGGCCACCCACACCCGCCTCGACCGCTTCCACCGCGGCCTTGCGCAGGGAATCCCTGGTGTGCTGCACGACACCCGGCATCGACGAGATCCCGACGGGTTCGGTGATCCCCTCCCGCACGAAGACCGGTAGTACCAGATGCCTGGGTTCGACGGTGGTCTCCGAGACCAGGCGACGAACGGCGGCGTTACGGCGCAGCCGACGCGGGCGATGCGACGGATACATACAGCAAACACCTCACGACACGATTTTTCCCGTGGCCTCGTCCTCGGCGAGGAGGCGTCCGAGGCAGCCCTCGGACGCCTCTCTCCGGTCAGGAGCGACGCGCGCGCTTGGCCTTCTTCGGCGGTGGCAGTGCGCCCTCGGCCCGCAGCCGCGCGACGTGCTCGGCCAACGAATCCACCAGAGCGGGGACCTGAGCCACCTCGGGTTGTACGTCGACCCGGAGGCCGAACTCCTTGGCGGTCTCGGCCGTGTTCGGTCCGATGCAGGACACGAGCGTGCGAGCGTGGGGCTTACCCGCGATCCCGACGAGGTTGCGCACCGTCGAGGACGAGGTGAAGCACACCGCGTCGAAGCCGCCACTCTTGATCATTTCACGGGTTTCCGCCGGCGGCGGTGCGGCCCGCACCGTGCGGTAGGCCGTCACGTCGTCGACTTCCCAACCACGCTCGGACAGCCCGGCGGACAACGTCTCGGTCGCGATGTCGGCGCGGGGAAGCAGGACCCGGGCCACCGGGTCAAGGACGTCGTCATGCGGCGGGAAGTCCTCCAGCAGGCCTGCGCTCGACTGGTCCCCGGAAGGCAGCAGCTCGGGTGTGATCCCGAACGAGCGCACCTTGTCCGCGGTCGACTCCCCCACGCACGCGATCTTGACGCCGGAGAACGCACGTGCGTCCAGACCGAACTCGTGGAACTTCTCCCACACCGCGCGCACGGCGTTGGTCGAGGTGAACACGACCCACTGGTAGCGACCGTCGACCAGGCCCTTGACCGCGCGCTCCATCTGCGCCGGGCTCCGCGGAGGCTCGACCGAGATGGTCGGCACCTCGTGCGAGACCGCGCCGTGCGACCAGAGCCGCTCGCTCATCGAGCCGGCCTGCTCCTTGGTGCGCGGCACCAGCACCTTCCAGCCGTAGAGGGAACGCGACTCCCACCACGACAACGGTCCCCGATTGCCCGCGGCGAGACCGATCGTCACCACGAGATCTCCTTGGAGCTCTCCGGCGTCGGCAGCCAGCGAAGCAAGCGTGGTGTCGATCGTGCGCTGGGACACCGAAGTTCCGGCAGTGGTCACGGCCGCCGGCGTCTGCGGAGCCACACCGTGCTCCACCAACGCCGAGGCAGCCTCCGCGAGGTGGCTCCCCGCCGCGTGCAGCACGATGGTGCCCGGAACGGCAGCCAGTGCCGCCCAGTCCACCTCGCCCCGCACGTCGACTTCGGTGTGCACCGCGCCCAGCGCCACCCCGGCGTATGCCGGAACGGCGGTACCGGGAGTGACGCCGGGCACCACATCGAAGGCCACATCGGTCTTGGACACGGCGTGCACTTCACGCACCACCGCGTCGGAGGTCAGCGGATCACCACCGACGAGCCGCACCACGGGCCGGCCCGTCCTGGCCTCACCGGCCAGGTTGGCAGCCACGTCCGAAGGATCACCCACGGCGGGACGTACCTCGGCGCCCTCGTCGGCCAGGCCGACCACATCGGCGGGAACATCCGGATCGGTCACCACGAGCGAAGCGTGTGTGAGCAAATGCCGGGCCCGGACGGTGAGCAGTCCCGCATCACCGGGACCGGAGCCCACGAAAGCAACCCGTCCGGGGGTCTTACGTGCTCGGGTCATCAGGGCACTCCCCATCAATTACTGTCCAGGACCACTGAGCAGTGCGGCCCTGGCATCGAGCAGCTGGGCGGCCACATCACGGCCCAGCTGCTCGGCGGCGGTCGTCTCACCAGTAACGGAAGCGTGCAGCAACGCGTTGTCCTCGGTCGCCACCACCCCACGCATGGACAGTCGCCGCGCCACGCGACCATCCTCGTCGGGGTCCTCCGTCACTCCGGCCAGCGCACCAACGGGTGCACTACAGCCGGCCTCGAGCGCGGCGAGCATGGCGCGCTCGGCGGCCACCGCGTCGCGGCTGGCCGGATCGTCCATCACGGACTGCAGCAAATGCTCGGTATCCACATCATCGACGCGACATTCCACTGCCAACGCACCCTGAGCGGGTGCGGGCAGCATCTGCAGTGGATCGAGCGATTCCGTGATCACCTCGAGTCGGCCCACTCGGGCCAGACCGGCGCGGGCGAGCACGACGGCGTCCAGCTCGCCGTCGGTCACCTTGCGCATTCGAGTGTCCACGTTGCCGCGGATGCCCCGCACGACCAGACCGGAGCCGAGGGCTTCGAGCTGGCTGGCGCGGCGCGGCGAACCGGTGCCCACAGCGGAGCCCGGCGGTAGTTCACCGAGCGTCAGACCATCCCGTGCCACCAGCGCGTCCCTCGGGTCTTCCCGCGAGGGAACGGCAGCCAGCGACAAGCGAGGATCCGGTGCCGTCGGCAGATCCTTGTAAGAGTGCACCGCGACATCGACCTCGCCGTTGGCGAGAGCTTCACGCAGTGCCGAGGTGAAAACACCGACGCCGATCTCGGTGATCGGCGCCATCGAGCGGTCGCCGGAGGTGGCGACCCGGACCAACTCGGTAGCGTAGCCGGCCCGCTCCAGCGCATCGGCCACTGTCGAACTCTGAGACATCGCCAGGGCACTGCCCCGGGTGCCGATGCGAAGTGTCTTGTTCAACGGTTCTCACCGTCCTGTCCAGGTTGTTCACGCAGCAGAGCCGAGGCCTGTCCGGCCGAGACCGACATGCCGGTCTCCGGAGCGGACGACTGCGATTCGTCGACCCCCTGTGGGGTACCGATCACCGCGGCGGTCTGCGGATCAAGTTCGAAAAGCTCGCGAAGGGCATCGGCGTAGCCGGAGCCGCCCGGTACCGAGGCGAGTTGCTTGACCCGCACCGTCGGGGCGTGCAGCAACTTGTCCACGACGCGCCGAACGGTACGAGTGAGCTCGTCGCGTACCGCTTCATCCAGCTCGGGCAAGCGCGAGTCCAGCCGCAGCAATTCGCTGTCGACCACCTCGGCGGCACGTCGGCGCAGCGCAGTGACGGTCGGTGTCACCTCGGCGGAACGCTGGGCGGCCAGGTACGCCTTCACTTCCTCGGCCACGATCCCCGACGCCCGGTCGGACTCACTGCTTCCGTTGCTCTCGGCGAGCCGCTGTTGCAGTGATTCCAGATCCACGACCGTGGTCCCCGGCAACTCGGTGACCTCGGGGGCGGTGTCCCGGGGAAGCCCGAGGTCGCAGATGAGCAGCGGAGCAGTTCTGCCGGGCAACGCCTCGGAGACCACATCGGCCGTGACCACGGCACCGACCGCACCGGTACACGTCACCACCAGGTCGGTCGCGGCCAGGGTGGAGGGCAGGTCGTCGAGGGCGACCGTCCGTGATGCCACGCCCTCTTCGCGAAGCGAGTCCGCCAGCCGTTGACCGTTGGCCGCGGTCCGGTTCGCGATCACCATCTCACCGATGCCGGCGCGTTTCAGCTGAGCAGCGGCCAGCGCCCCCATGGAACCGGCACCGACCAACAGCGCGCTGCGGCCTCGTAACTCACCGAGCACGGACTCGGCGTCGGCCAGGGCCTCCGAGACGACGGAGGCGCCGGTGGAGTCGATGCCCGTCTCGGAGTGAACTCGTTTGCCGACACGCAGTGCCTGCTGAGCCAGTTCGTGCAGCGTCTTGCCCACGCTGCCCGCTTCGGTGGCAACGTTGTAAGCGTGTCGCAGCTGACCGAGGATCTGGGCTTCGCCCACCACCATCGAGTCCAACCCCGCGGCCACCGAGAACAGGTGTTCCACAGCCGCACCCGCGTAATACACGTACAGGTGCTCAGCCAGCTCCGAGATCTCGGTGCCGGCATGTCTGGCCAGTACGGAAGTCACGTCGTCAAAGCCGCCGTGAAACGTCTCGGCAACCACGTGGATCTCGACGCGATTGCAGGTGGAGACCAGCAGGGCCTCGCAGATGTGCTCGCTGTGCAGGAACTCGTCCAGGAGCTTGGGCACATCGTCGGCTCCGACCGACACCCGTTCCAGTGTCCGCACCGGTGCGCTGTTGTGCGACAGCCCGATGGTGAGCAGGTTCACGGTCGAACCACCATCCCGTCCACCGGGGCGGCCCCGGCGCTCATGTGTCGGCTCGCCGCCGGTGATCCGGCGACGTCACCACCCGTATCGTTTTCGGCCCCCCCAGAATCGACGTCTTCCGTGGTCTCCGAACCACGGCGGGCCACGTGAAACGACAGGATCTGCATCTCCACGGCCAAGTCGACCTTGCGCACCTCGACCTCGTCAGGCACCTGCAGGACGACGGGCGCGAAGTTCAGGATGCACCTGACTCCCGCCTCGACCAAACGATCACAGACATCCTGCGCCCCCTTGGTCGGGGTGGCGATCGCTCCGATCGTGACCTCGCGTTCGGCGCACACCTCCACGATGTCGTCGATATGGTCGACGGGTATCCCGCCGACCGGTACTCCCATCAGGTCCGGATCGAGGTCGAACAGCGCCGAGACCGGGAACCCGCGACCGGGAAAGCCCCCGTAGTTGGCCAGGGCGTGCCCCAGGTTGCCGATACCGACCACGGCCACGCTGTGCTTGCGCGTCAACCCGAGGGTGCGCTCGATCTGCCCGATCAGTACCGCCACCTCGTAGCCCACTCCGCGAGTGCCGTAAGAACCGATGTAAGACAGGTCCTTACGCAGCTTGGCGGAGTTCACTCCGGCAGCAGCGGCCAGCTCCTCACTGGAAACAGTGGTCATCTCCTGGTCGGCCAACCCGGAAAGTACCCGCAGATACACGGCCAGACGCGCGACCGCGGCCTCCGGGATCTCTCGGGCACGAGCTCTCGCGGCGGGAACCTCGACGGTTTCCCGCGACTGCTGCTGCTCCGAGGAGGCATCGGCCGTGGCCCGCACGCTGTCGCTTCGCACGCCCTGCTCATGGGCCGTCACGCTGGCTCTCCCTTGCCTGCCTACTGCTTGTCCGTGGCCGAGACTTCACTCGACGGAACTTTCGAGTCGTACGGAACTCTCGACGCTCCAGGCCGAGTACGTCTCCGACCGCGCAACCGTGGCGTCGCCACCATTCGGAGACGCCGTCATCCACTCCGCCCCGATCGTCTCCACGACGAAATCCGACAGCACGATCCCACCGTAGCTATTTGTGAACACATGCACAAAGTCATCGGGGGGAAGCGTAAGCAGCCCCACACGCCTCCCCGGCATCATCCCCGACATGTCCCGACGTGCCAAAACGTGTGGTCAACAGGCACGTACAGGTCAGTGGATCCCCGTAAGCGACTGCGGTGACGCATCGCCGCCAGTCCCGGATCAGCGAGCCAGCGCCGCTCGGAAGCGCTCCTCCTCGACCTTCCAGTACCCGTGTTCAGAACCATCGACAAGGATCACCGGCACACGGTCCCCGTACTCCGCGCGGAGTTCCGCGTCCCCGTCCACGTCCTCGACCCGCCACGGCACACCCACCTGATCACAGATGCGCCGAACGTCCGCCGCGGCCACGTCGCACGCGTGGCACTCCGCGCGAACCATCAGGGTCACCTCGTGCTCGGCCATTCGCCTCGCCTCCCACCGTCGGACCTCAACGATTCTGCCTCGGCGAACGAACCACACCGCCGAATCCCGGGCATCACGGAAGGTGTGAAAAGTCACCGTTCAGCACGGTCGCGGAGCTCAAGGGCGCCGAAGCCACGACCGCTGATGTGAAAACAAGCCATAAAGACACTACCTACCGAGTAGTAACAACACGTATGCTCCCAGTCCCGACGCCTCCGGGCAGGTCGGCACGTCCGCATACGACGCCAGGGGACCCACGCATGTTCCGGACCACGGTTCGCTCCCACCCGAGACCGCGTCTCCACGCCTGTCCACGCACACGACCGTCGGTCAAGATCACTCACGGACGGAAGGCCGGTCGAGGTGATGAGCAACACCAACACGCTGGGGCCACCCCACGCACGAACCGCTTCCCATCGCACGACCACGACGTCACCGGCCCAGCAACACGAAACACGATCGTCCGCCGAGAACTGGACGCGCGTACGAGCGGCGCAAAACGGCGACAACGATGCTTTCGGCGAGCTATACGGCCAGTACGCCCAGCTGGTCTACCGCTACGTCCTGGTCAGGGTCAGCGACCACTGCCTCGCCGAAGACATCACCAGTGAGACCTTCCTCCGAGCGCTGCGCCGCATCACCGCGGTCAGTTACCAGGGCCGCGACGTCGCCGCCTGGTTCATCACCATCGCCAAGAACCTCGTCCTGGACCACGTCAAATCGAGCCGGCACCGCCTCGAGGTGCCCACCGCCGACCTCACCGACACCCCATCCACGGGAAGGCAGCAGGAAAGCGGGCCGGAACATCGGCTCCTGACCGAAACCACACATCGTGAGTTGGTGCACTGCATCCGACTGCTCAATCACGACCAACGCGAGTGCATCCGACTCCGGTTCCTCCGGGGTCTGTCCGTCAGCGAGACCGCCGGACTCATGGACCGCAACGAGGGTGCCGTCAAAGCTCTCCAGCACCGTGCCGTCAGGCGTCTCGCCCAACTGCTTCCGGACGACATGTGACAGCGCCGCATCCGTGACTCATCCCATTCGGGCGAGTGGGAACCAACGCCCGAGTGGGTCAACAAACCACACGGTCACGGGCTCTAAGCTAGGGGCCTGCCGAACGGACGGCTCAGTCCGGTCAGCAGGTGTTCACAAAGCTCGAAGAACACACGGAACAAAGACACGAAACACGCCGGAGGAAAATCGGGAGGCGCGGCGGTGCCGATACGGCAAGGCTCAGCCGATGGCGCGAATCAAGATCGCGGACAGTACGACACACCCACGCCGGGCGACCCGGCAATGCTCGACAGCGCCAAACTTGCCGGACGCGCCTCGGCCAAAGCAGCTGTCGCCGCGGCACCCGACACCGACGGTCCCCCCGACGCCCCCCAGGATCTCACCGCGGCCGCGTTCTTCGACGTGGACAACACGATGATGATGGGTGCTTCGCTCTTCCACTTCGCGCGAGGGCTGGCTGCTCGCAAGTTCTTCAAGGCCGCTGACCTGGCTGGATTCGCGTGGCAACAGATCAAGTTTCGTGTTGGTGGCGCGGAAAGCCCCGAAGCGGTTCGGACGAGTCGCGAACAAGCGCTGTCCTTCGTCGCCGGGCGCGATGTGGCCAAACTGGTCACGCTCAGCGAGGAGATATACGACGAGCTCATGGCGGACCGCATATGGGCCGGTACACGGGCACTCGCTCAGATGCATCTCGACGCCGGTCAACGGGTCTGGCTGGTGACAGCCACACCGGTCGAGCTCGCACAGATCATCGCTCGTCGGCTGGGACTGACCGGTGCCCTGGGAACTGTCGCCGAGAACGCGAACGGTCTTTACACCGGCCGACTGGTCGGGGAGATGCTTCACGGCAGAGCCAAGGCTCACGCCGTTCGCGCCCTGGCCGCAAGCGAAGGCCTCGATCTCAGAAGGTGCACGGCCTACTCCGACTCCTCCAACGACGTCCCCATGCTGTCCGCCGTCGGTACGGCAGTAGCCGTCAATCCCGACCAACGACTTCGCGAAGCCGCCCGCTCCCGGGGGTGGGAAGTCAGGGACTTCCGTACCGGGCGTAAAGCCGCACGGATCGGAGCACGTTCGATGCTCGGCGCCAGTGCCGTGGCCGGAGCCGTAGCGGCAGGGCTCGCCTACCGTCGCCGGGACCACACCCCGATTCCCTTCCGCGATCGGCTCGGGTGAATTCGGCCAGCGCGAAACACGCGGTTCGTCCGCCTCGATCCAACTTCCCCGTGAGGGCCGCACGAACCGGTGGAGAATTTTCGAACTATCCGAAGAACACGCTTCGGCGCTGCGCGAGCAAACGATACAGAGTTTGCTGTATCGTTTCGCGGACCTGATCACTCAGGTTGAATATCAACATGGGGTCGTGCTCGGCGCCCCGCGAGTAGGAAGTCGTATCGATCGGCTCACCGAACTCGATGTACCATTTCGTCGGAAGCGGCACGGTTCCGAGCGGACCAAGATGCGGAAAGAAGGGAGTCACCGGAAAGTAGGGAAGCCCCAGCAGACGTGCGAGCGGTTGCACGTCGGCAAGCTTCGGATAAATCTCCTCCGCCCCGACGATCGAGCAAGGCACTATGGGGGAACCGGTACGCATCGCCGCCGCGACGAAGCCACCACGGCCGAAGCGTTGCAACTTGTACCGATCGCTGAAGGGCTTTCCGATCCCCTTGAACCCCTCCGGCCACACACCCACCAGGTCTCCGCCCCCGAGGAGCCTTTCCGCATCAGGATTACACGCCAGCGTCTGCCCCGTCTTACGAGCCAAAGTGCCGACCATGGGAAGTTGAAAAACCAGGTCCGCACCCAGCATACGCAAGTAGCGTCCGACTGCATGGTGATCGCGAAGGGCCACCGTGGTCATCAAAGCATCCCAAGGTAATGTTCCGGAATGGTTGGCCACGATCAAGGCACCGGACTCGCTTGGCACATGATGCAGCCCCGTGGCCTCCACACGAAACCAACTCCGGTAGAGGGGACGCAACATCGGCAGGAAAACATGGTCGGTCAAATCCGGGTCGAAACCGAACTCGTCGACCCCGTAATCACCGAGTACCCTCCTGCGCACGAACGCCAGGGCTTCGGCGACGGCCTCGTCGGACAGCACTCCGTCCTGACCAGCAGTGGAGCGCTCATCGTCGCCCACTGCAGTGCTCGAGGCACTCCGACGGCGACCGGCCTCGTCACCTCCCGGAATGTCCGAACCTCCCGAGCACATCGGAATCACTTTGGCGTCAGGCATTGTTTCTCCCCCGATGAATCCGCGCGACCGCGTCGTTGACACCGTGCTCCACAGAAGTCACCTGCTCGTGGGACAACCACGGTCGCAGCCCTCGCCCGTTCACAAAATCATCGAAAGCCTGTCGCGTCGTCCAGCGCGGCTCGAAATCAAATCTTTTTCGCATCTTGGTGGTGTCCACCACACGACCGAAGTTCAGGAATTGCATCCACCCGGACGGAAGAGCATAATTTTGCATCCCCCCGAGCGCGCTCTTCAGCGAAGAAACGGCCAACCCGGGCACAGGAACCGAAACCCTGCCGGCACGTCTGATCGCCTGCGAAAGCATGAGAATTCCGTCGCCCCCGACATTGAAGACACCGGGAACATCATCCACGACGGAACGCTCCAGAACGGTCAGGGCATCCTCTGAATGCAGCATTTGCAGGCGAGCATCATAACCGAGCACCGTCGGGATCACCGGCAAACCGAAGTACCGAGTGATCATGTCGTCGATCCGGGGCCCCACGAGATCGGTGAAACGCAGTGTAGTGATGTCCACGTCCGGGCGTCGGCGGGCGAACCCACGTACGTACTCCTCGATCTCGACAGCATCCTTCGCGTAGCCCGAGGAGGGCAGTTCCTTGGGTTCCATATCCTCGGTGAAAATCGCAGGATCACGTGGACTCACACCATACACCGCACTGGTCGATTTCACCACTATCTTACGTATCCACGAAGATTGCTGGCACGCTGCCAGCAGCTGCATGGTACCGATGACGTTCATTTCTTTCATGTCCGCACGTGCGGTCGCCCCTTGTGAGCTCATCGACGTGTGCACCACCGTATCCACCTTGGCACTCGTGATGATCTTGGCGATCAATGGATTACGGATGTCCGCACGCACGAACTCCGCACGCCCCATCCGGCGAAGCAGGTCCCTGGGGGGTGCGACGGTGTCCACCCCCAGCACACGATCTATACCGGGATCGACCGCGAGTCGAGAGGCAAGATAGCCACCGAGGAACCGACCGACACCGGTAACAAGCACAACGTTCGGCACCCCATGCCTCCTTGGTCCTTCCCCGGACTGTGCCGAGCACGAGTCGCGAGCGTGCACGCGCGCTGACGATGTTACCGCCGCAAGCACCATGAACTTGGGACCAAGGTCTCCCGGGTGTCGGCCAGGTAAACCCCTTTGGGTTGTAGCACGATGTCGCACAGAGCTGAGCGGTCCGGTCCCGAGCCGGGCTGCCAATACCGCCCCGCCGCAACCAGAAATATGCTTCCATTTCACGATCCGGGGCGACAGCAGGACGTGCTCCGAGAACATCCATAATCCGTCGTACCCACGCACTCGCGAATCTGCTTACCCGCCGAGTCCGTCGACCAGCATAAAGGACTCGGACGCTGCGAGCACATCGGATCCCCCGAGCAGCACAAGCCACGCAGGAACGAAAAAGACATACCGTGCTATTCCACGGTAACCATTTCCCGGGTTCTCACTCCCCCGGTTCGCCGTCCTCGTGGACACGTCCCAGCTCTACCGAACGATCGTGCGCCGCTTCGACCGCGTCGATCAGTGCCGCACGCACACCGTGCTTCTCGAGTTCTCGAATACCGGCGACCGTAGTGCCACCGGGTGAGCTCACTCCCTCCCGCATGATCGTTGGATGCCCTTCGCCTTCCCGGAGCATAGCGGCGGAACCGACCGCTGTTTGCACGATGAGTCGGCCGGCCACGGCACGTGGCAATCCCAGCAGAACACCCGCATCGATCATGGACTCGATCAGGTAGAAGAAGTACGCCGGCCCCGATCCGGACAAGGCGGTGACCACATCCTGCTGGGACTCTGGTACTCGCACCACACTTCCGACGCACCCGAGGAGCTCTTCGGCGAGATCCAAATGTGTTTCCTGCGCACAAGTACCGCCGGAGACGACACTCATCGCTTCACCCACGAGCATGGGGGTGTTCGGCATAACCCGCACAACAGGTGTCCCCGCTGCCAGCCGCTGCTCGAACATCGCCGTCGGAAGACCTGCGCACAACGAAACAACGAGTTTGCTCGGAGCGACGTACGGGCACAACTCGTCCAGCAACGGCTCGATGTCCTGCGGCTTGACCGCGATGATCAGAACATCTGCGTGACGTGCCGCCGAGACGACATCGGTATGGTCGACACCGTACTGATGCTCCAGCTCCGACGCCCGCTGCGTGTAACGCTCGGTAAACATCAGTTGACTCGGTGCGTAACCAGCTTGTAGCAACCCGGAAAGCAGTGATTCACCGATCTTTCCAGCCCCGAGCACGGCGATCGTCATCATGCCGGTCAGGGTGCCAGAGCAGCGAAGGGTCACAGCCTACCCCCACCCGTCGTCACCCGGTGTCATCACCACCGCGGCTCACCGAGCCATCCACGGGGGCGCCGGGTTGCTTGTGGTCTTCCGTCAGCTCACCGGCGACCAGCTTTCCAGCCCGCCACTCCGACGGACCGCCTTTGAGATGCGTCGCGACGTGGTGTCGACGACAAAGCAGGACGAGATTGTCCAGATCGGTTCGCCCACCTTGGGCCCAATGCTTCACGTGGTGCGCATCGCACCAATCCGGCGGCCTGTCACAGTTCGAATGAACACATCCGCCGTCACGGACATCAAGCGCTTTGCGCAGCGTTTTCGAGATCACTCGAGTGGCCCTGCCAAGGTCTGTCGGCTCCGAGTCCGGCCCGTGCACCAGACGGGTGACCTCACCATCGCAAGCGAAGAGTCGGGCGGTGTCTCCACTACACGGCCCCTGCCCCCGCAATTCACCGGGGAGCGCACCCTGCCGGGAATTGTCATCACGAAGAGTTCGCTCACTGACGGTCACAGTCACATGGGGCCTTTGTCCTTCGCTCCTGGGCAGATCACCACGATCCAACGCCTCCTTGGCCAGGTGAGCCAGCGCATCAGCTCGGCGCTGTGCCGCTGTGAGTTCGTTCGAAGCGGACGGCAGCCGATTCAAGGCTTCGATGGCACTGCGTACGGTGGCCGCCGTACCGGGATCCAAAGTACCGCGGACATCGACCATACCGTCAAAAGTGGTGTAGAAGTGTAGTTCGCGCTGCTGAAAAGCTGCCCATTCGTCGAACGCCATGGAACTGGCTGCGAGTCGATGACGACGAGAGTCGATCGTGCGGCGTAGCCCACCCGAGCCTTCGCCGTGTATCGCCGTCTCGATCAGCTCGTTCCGTAGGTCGTCGACTTCCTCCGCGGCCACGTTCTCACTCGCGCCGCGTCGCTGTAGATCACGATGGTAAGTCTCGGTACCTCGGGAAATCCGCTGAGCTTCGTCGCCGCTGATGTCACCCCGCAGCTGGGCGTCACGCAGTTCGGGATGGGCTCCACCGGCTCGGGCAAGTCGTACCAACTGCCCCGCACGCCGGCTGTCCAGTCGACAGCTGCTCCGCAGCCAGGCGACAGCGGTGACCGCGCCGTCCTCCTCGTAGGCCCGCCGCCTGTCGATTTCGGCGAGTTGCTCCAGTAACCGCGCTTCCATGCGCTCGATGCTCCATCGTAGCGCTGGGAGTCCGTCGAGCAGTTCCCTGCTCGACATTTCGCCGGGTACCACCGCTGATCCGTCATCCATCGAGCTGTCCTCCTGGCGGCACACGTACCGTTGCTACAACTAAGAGGAACACCAGGAACAGAGTGATGCACCTTCGCCAAGCGACATACCTGGACGAGTGACGGGATACTCGTGGCCGCTGAGAGTTCGGAACCGGTCGCTTGCTCCCCGTGTTCGTTCCACGGCGCACCACGCCTCCGCGAAAGCAGCACTCGCACGGGGCCGCTCCACGAGGATGCCGTGACGACTCAGCTACGCAAGGGCTCGAGATGCAACCGCGCGAAGAGCAGAGCTTCCGCCAGTTGCGCGGCGCGCTGTTGCGGATTTTTGGCCTTGCGGGTGTTGACCTCGAGTACGACCGTTCCGGTGAACCCGCCCGAAGCCAGTGCTTCACAGACGTCGGCGCAGGGCTGCTTGCCGTGTCCGGGGACGAGGTGTTCGTCGCGCGATGCTCCCGTGCCGTCCGCGAGATGGACGTGGGTGAGCCCGTCCCCCATCCGCTTCATCAGCTCGATGGCGTCGGCGTGTGCCGCGGCGGCGTGCGACAAGTCCAACGTGTAGTTGCGGTAGCCGACCTCGGTCGGATCCGGCGAGGGCCGGAAGGCCGACAGACCACCGGTGCGCCCCCGGATCCTGTTCCAACCGCGGGGAGGCCGCACCGGGAACATGTTTTCCACCGCGATCTTGATCCCGCTGGTTTCCTCGAGGTCGGCTACCAACTCGGCGAAGTTGTCGGCGTAGCGACGCTGCCAGCGAAAGGGCGGATGTACCACGACGGTGGAGGCCCCCAGATCACTGGCAGCGACCACGGACTTGCGGAGTCGCTCTTCCGGCTCGGAGGACCACACCCGCTGCGTAATAAGCAAACACGGTGCGTGAACGGCTAGTACGGGAACACCGTACTGCTCGGACAGGCGCCGCAATGCCGCCACGTCCTGACTGACCGCGTCGGCCCACACCATGACCTCGACACCGTCATAGCCGAGGTCCGCGGCCATCTCGAACGCCGCGCGCGCCGGTTGCGGCCACACCGACGCGCTGGACAGCGCGATCTGGATGGGCCCCCGACAAGGTTCGACACCGTCTGTGGAGGTTGTTTCCCGAGTCATGTTCCGCCAAGCTCACACCCGGTACGGGAATTCCGGAAGCCGTACCGCGGACAAGTCGAAATAGCAGCTCCCCAGCGTCGCCGGACGGTCATCAGTACCCGATCAGGAGCAGGGCCGCGGGTGAAACCGTGCAGATCAGGCCGACGAGCACCGCGAGGAGGACGGTCTGCAGGTCATCGGTCCGCAGGAATCGACGGGCGATGAACACCAGGGCACCGATGATAATGACCGCGGCGATCAGGGCGGCGAGGGGGATGACCGTCCACAGCCACCGGAATCCGAGCCACACGAGCCCGCCCGTGAGCAGCCCGACGCCGCCCTGGGTGATCAGCAGCAACCATTCCTTGACCGGCGTACGCTCCGATTCCTCTTCCTCGGCCTCGTCTTCGAGGTAGTCCTCGGCGTCCATGCCGGCCGGAAGATCCGGGTCGTACGCGTCGTCGACGTCGTCGTCGAAATCGTCGTAGTCGCCGTCGTCGTCATCGAAGTCGTCGTAGTCGGCCGTGTAGACGTCGTGGTCGGCTTCGTAGGACAACGAGTCGTAGGGGTCTTCGGAATCGTCTTCGAGGGCGGGGCTCCCCTGCCCCTCCGGGGGATAGGCCGGCGGGGCGGCCACGTCCGCCGACGCGGTGGCCTCGGGAGCAAGTGTTCCCTCCACCGGGGGGAACTGCTCCGTGGACTCCACGGTGTTGCCCTGTGCCGTGAAGGTGTCGCCGACGCGCGGGGGTCCGTCCTCGGGGACGGGCGGGATCGGGACCGCCTGAGTGGGTGACTCGTTCGAAACCGCACGTGGCGGTGCGGGTGTTACCGGACCCTGCCCGCGAGCGGGTCGCTTCGGCAGGGCCGGCTGCTGCACGGTGATCTCGGACTCGGACGGCGCCGGAGCGGCCGCCCGACGACCGGTGTCGTGCTCCGGTTGCCGCTCCCCCTCCGGGGCGCTTCCCGCCGCCGAGAACCGGCGGGCCCAGAAATCGGCGTCGGGCTGTGGAGCGGGAGCTCCCTCGGTGTTGTCGGCCCCCTCCGGCTCGGACTGCGGCACCGGCGAAGCGGGCGGGGACTGGGCCTCCTCGGTGGCCGGAGGCTGTTGCTGGTCCGTGGTGCCCTCGGCCGCTTCCTCCTCCGCGGGGATGGGACGCATCCGCCCGCTGTCGGAGACCACGCGGTCGATGATGGTCTGTGGAGCAGTTTCGGTGGGATCCTCCGCACGCCTGCGACGACGACGCGCGTTGCGCTGCGAACCGCCGCCACCGTGTTCGGCAAGCAACTCCGCGACGGTGCGCTTGCTGGGATCCTCGGACCCACTGTCCCGACTCATCGTTTCCACCGTGCCCCGTGCTGGGCCTTCCGTCCAGTTTCTTGATCCGTCGGCCGGTCGCCACCAGTCCGCCCTCCCAGCAGCGCGACCGTGGGATCTTCACCGTTGGAGTGATCCAACCGGCGCAGGATCACTCCCTCACGCAACGCCCAGGGGCAGATGTCGAGTTCCCCGAGTGACAACGCTCGCATGGTGCTCTCCGCCACGATTCCCCCGCTGACCAGCTGATGTGCACGTGCACTGCTGACTCCGTCCAACCCTGCCAGGTCCGGCGATGACATGCGGGTGATGAAGGCGAGCAACTGGCGCAGTCCCGTGTCGGTGAGGGTCCGCCGGACCCGGGGCCCCGCCGAAGGCGGAGCGGCACCGGTCAAACGTGCCAGTGTTCGAAAGGTCTTGGAAGTGGCCACGACGCGGTCCGGAGCCCCCGTCTCCCGAAACCTTTCCGCGGACTCGGCGAGTTGGGAGTCAACCCAGCCACTCAGCCGAGTGACCTCCTCCCGGCTGGGAGGATCCTGGGTCAGCTTGGTTCGAGCCAACCGACCGGCACCGAGCGGCAGGGAAGTGGCCAGCTCGGGCTGTTCGTCGATCCCGATCGCCATCTCCAGTGAACCGCCTCCGATGTCGAGCAGCAGCAGCCTGCCCGCCGACCAGCCGTACCAACGGCGGGCGGCCAGGAAGGTCAACCGTGCCTCGGCCTCGCCCGACAGCACCTCGAGACCGAGGCCGGCCTCGTCACGCACCCTCTCGAGGACCGCGGCGGAGTTGTCGGCTTCACGGATCGCCGAGGTCGCGAAGGCCATGACGTCCTCGCAACCGAACCGCAGAGCGGACTCTCGCGCCGCCGCGACGGCACGCACGAGTTCGTCGGTGTCCTCGTCGGAGAGCAGACCGGTTCCCCCGATCCGATCGGAAAGCCGCAGGACCGTCTTCTCTGAGTTCATCGGAGTCGGATGCGCACCACGGTGCGCGTCCACCACGAGCAGGTGGACGGTGTTCGATCCGACGTCAAGCACCCCTAGGCGCATGAGAGACCACGTTACCGGGCGCCGTCCGACCGGATACCGCCCCGTGGGGGGAAGACCCCCGAAAACCCTGGATACCGCGCACCGTCAGACCTCGAACTTGTATCCCAGCCCCCGCACGGTGACGAGGTGGGAAGGTTCGGCGGGATCGGGTTCCAGCTTGGAGCGCAGTCGCTTGATGTGCACGTCCAGCGTCTTGGTGTCACCAACGTAATCCGCTCCCCACACCCGGTCGATCAGCTGTCCGCGCGTGAGAACGCGACCGACGTTGCGCAGCAGGTATTCGAGCAGGTCGAACTCCTTGAGCGGCAGGCTGATCTCCTCCCCGGAGACGGTCACCACATGGCGCTCGACGTCCATCCGAACGGGGCCGGCCTCCAACGCCTGCGACTGCGGCTCCTCGGCTTCTCCGCCACGCCGAAGCACGGCACGGACCCGTGCGATGAGCTCCCGCGCCGAATAGGGCTTGGTGACGTAGTCGTCGGCACCGAGCTCGAGACCGACTACCTTGTCGATCTCGGCGTCCCGCGCCGTAACCATGATCACTGGTACCGCGGAGCGCTGCCTGATCTGCTTGCACACGTCGGTGCCACTCATGCCGGGCAGCATGAGATCGAGCAGGACGATGTCGGCACCGTTGCGGTCGAACTCCTCCAAGGCCTCCTGGCCGTCGGTGGCCACCGCGGCGGTGAAACCCTCCTTGCGAAGCATGAAGGCTAGCGGGTCGGCGAAGGACTCCTCGTCCTCCACGATCAGCACCCTGGTCACCGGACTCCTCCCGTTTCGACGGCTGCGGCCCCGTCCGTACTGTCACTGTCCGAAAGCACCGAGTTCTCGGCTGCTGCCGGTGCCGCTTCAGCTGTGGGCGCGCTGTGCTGAGGCACCCTCAGTGTGAAGGTGGAACCGGTTCCGGACCGGCTCCACAACTTCACCTCGCCGCCGTGGTTGGCGGCGACGTGTTTGACGATGGCCAGACCCAGGCCGGTCCCCCCGGTCGCCCGGGAGCGGGCCGGATCCACCCGGTAGAACCGCTCGAAGACACGCTGTTGATCCTCGGGATCGATGCCGATACCCCGGTCGGTGACGGCGATCTCGACGAAGTCCCCGGTGTGTCTCCTGCTGATCGAGACCGGGCTCTGGGGTGGCGAGTAGGAAATCGCGTTGTCGATCAGATTGCTCAGTGCGGTCACCAGCAACGTGCGGTCGCCGTCGATGAGCAGCCCGCTCGGCTCGTCCACGGCGATCTCGATGCCGGCGGAGTCCGCGGCGACCCGGCTGCGCCCGAGGGCCTCGTCGACCACGTCGTCGACCTCGACCGTGGTGAGTTCGGGCAGCCGTTCGGCGCCCTGCAGGCGGGAGAGAGCGATCAGCTCGGAAACCAGGGTGCCCAGGCGCGTCGACTCGTGCAGGATCTTGGTGGAGAAGCGCCGGACCTCTTCGGCGTCGTCGGCGGCGTCCAGCACCGCTTCCGCGAGCAGGGCCAGGGCACCGACCGGAGTCTTGAGCTCGTGGCTGACGTTGGCCACGAAATCCCGACGGGTGGCCTCCAGTCGGACGGCGTCGGACTCGTCACCCGCGTCGACGACCGTGAACCCGTCTCCGAGCGGCCGCACCTCGCCGAGCACGGCGGCGGGCGTCCGCCCGCGCAGCGTCGTCTTGGAGAGCGGCGACAGGTCCACGGCCACCCGCTCACCGCTGTCGAGAGCTTGCTCCGCGGCCTTGCGGGCACGAGCGTCGGGTTGGTTGTCCCGGATGAAGCCGAGTTCGTCGGCCCGTGGGTTGTGCAGCACCACGTCGCCGAACTTGTTGAGCACCACGATGC
The DNA here is from genome assembly GCF_014137975.1 of Halosaccharopolyspora lacisalsi. GTDB lineage: Bacteria > Actinomycetota > Actinomycetes > Mycobacteriales > Pseudonocardiaceae > Halosaccharopolyspora > Halosaccharopolyspora lacisalsi. The sequence goes on from NZ_JACGWZ010000007.1 coordinate 218,090, forward strand.
CGTTGTTGGTGGAGTGCACCAGCCGCTGCAGCAGGTCGGCGACGGTGGGGCCGCGCGATCGTTTGTGTTCGTAGCGGTTACCGGCTCGGGCGAGCCAGTAACCGCCCACCAGACCGAGTGCCAGGACGCCGACCACCAGGGCGATGTAGCCCAATACGCTCACACCCGCATCGTAAGCAGGTTCGGGCAGGTCGAGGCCAGCCTGTATGGCCATTCAGTGATACCCGTGACACCCATCAGTGGGTTATTTCACTTCCCGTTCACCGAAGAACTTCCCACGGTTCACGCACCCCGGATACCCCCGGCGAGTGAACGTGCCGGGCACGTCGACGCCACTGCCACCGGTCCGCCGGAGCGGTTTTCGAATCCGGATTCGAAAACCGCGCTCTCACCGCCCCTGTTGGGCCACCGAGGCCGCCGCGGTCGCGGCCGCTTCCGGGTCGAGGTAAGTGCCACCGGGGTTGGTCGGGCTCAGCGCGCTGTCCAGGTCATAGCGCAGCGGGATCCCCGTGGGGATGTTGAGCCCGGAGATGTCCTCCTCGGAGACACCGTCGAGGTGCTTGACCAGCGCACGCAGCGAGTTGCCGTGCGCGGCCAGCAGGACCGTCCGGCCCGCGCGCAGGTCGGGAACGATCGACGACTCCCAGTAGGGCAGGAGCCTCGCCACTACGTCGGCGAGGCACTCGGTGCGGGGCATCTCGGAGCCGAGCCCGGCGTAGCGCGGGTCGTCCTCCTGGCTGTACTCGTCACTCGGATCGATCTCCGGCGGCGGGGTGTCGTAGGAACGACGCCAGAGCATGAACTGCTCCTCGCCGTAGCGGTCGAGCGTCTGTTTCTTGTTCTTGCCCTGCAGGGCCCCGTAATGGCGCTCGTTGAGCCTCCAGTCCCGCCGCACCGGGATCCAGTGTCGGTCGGCGACGTCCAGGGCGATGTTGGCGGTGTCGATGGCTCGGCGCAGCAACGAGGTGTGCACGACGTCCGGGAGCACACCGCTATCGCGGATCAGCTCACCACCACGACGGACCTCCTCCCTGCCCTTGGCCGACAGGGGGACGTCCACCCAACCGGTGAACAGGTTCTCGGCGTTCCAGGTGCTTTCGCCGTGCCGCAGCAGCACCAGTGTCCCGACAGCAGTCATGGCCTCAGGCTATCGCCGGGGAGCGCCCCGGACCCAACCGGCGATCGAGCACCGGAGTCGAGGGGCGACCGCTCAGCGGACTTTTCACGCCTCGGCCACATGATCAATACCACTTCGTTATCGCGGTTGTGGCCTCCGACCCTTGTCAAGGGACATCCGCGGCGGTTTCACACCATCACGTTACTTCTTATGGGAAACATCACACGAAAAGAGCGGTGTTGGAGCCTTGTGGCCACGTCGGGACTCTGCGAAGTTGGCAACGCTCTCCGCGATCGGCTCCCACGCACTCTCCGATCACGCGAGAGCGTGTGCACGACCCGTCTCCCCCGTCGAGTCGTGCACCCGCCGGACCCTCGAGAGCCCCCCGCTCGCAGGTCCGTCACGGCGGGACCCCTCGTGGGGCGGCTCGAGCTCGCGACTCCCCCTCTCTCCCGAGCCGCCCCACGTGAGCATCAACGTTCGGACGGGGGAGGTACGGGCCCGTCTCGCTCGACGAGCTGTTGGAAAGCTCGGAGGTTCGCCAGGGACTCACCCCGCGACTCCCGCCAACCCCACTCGCGCCGGATGGCCGTGGCGAAGCCGATCTCCAGCAGTGCGTTGAAATCGCCGTCGGCCGCCTCCAGCACCTGACCGAGGAGGCGATCGAGCTCCTCGGCGGTCACCGCGTGCAAACCGACCCGGCCGATGAGGTACAGGTCACCACTGGGGTCGAGGGTGTAGTGGACCCCGTACAACCGGGCGTTGCGGCGCAGCACGTACCGGTAGAACTCCTCGTGGGACTCGTCGGGCTGCCTGCACACGAACGCCTCGACCACCAGCGCGTGTTCGGCGACCACGAGCCAACAGTTCGTCTGGAGCTTCTTGGTGCCCGGCAGCGTGACGAAGAACCTGCCTTCGGCGGGGTGCTCGTAGTCCAGGGAGCTCGAATCCAACGTGCTCGTGATGAGCTCGTCCTTGCACGTACCGCTCACGCCGACACCTCCCGAAATCGCGCGTTGAAAGCCATCTTCGCCTGCGTGTAGGTATCCAGCAGGGCCTCGGTCGTATGTTTCCAGGAGAAGCTGGTCGCGTGAGCGGTCGTCGCCGCGGCCAGCCTCCGGCGCCGTTCGGGCCGCAGTGTCAACGTCCCCAGCGCATCGGCCCAGCCGGCAGCGTCGTGTCCGGACACCAGCAGTCCCGAGACACCGTCGGCGACGGCGACCGGAAGACCACCCACCGCGGCCGCCACGACGGGCGTGCCACACGCCTGCGCCTCCAGGGCCACCAAGCCGAACGATTCGTTGTAGCTGGGCACAGTCACCACGTCGGCGGCGCGGTACACCTCGACCAGCGCGTCGCCGGACTGCGGCGGCAGAAACCGCACCACCTCGGTAATACCGAGTTCCTCGGCGAGTCGATGCAACGCCTCCGGTCTTTCCGTGCCGTTCCCGGAGGGGCCGCCCACGACGAGCACGAGCAACCTGCTGCGCAGTTCGGGATACCGCCGGAGCAGTTCGGCGGCGGAACGCAACAGGACTTCCGGGCCCTTCAGCGGCTGGATCCTGCCCACGAACGCCAGCACGAGAGCCTCGCGCGGCAGGCCGAGCGCGTCACGGGCCGTTTCCTGGTCGCCCGGAGTGAACCGGTTCAGGTCGACGCCGGGAGGGATGGTGGACACCTCGGCCGGATCGGCGCCGTAGAGATCGACGAGTTGCCCGGCTTCCGCGCCGGTGTTGGCCACCAGGCGATCGGCGTCGGAGACGACCTGCTGCTCCCCCACGACCCGCACGTTCGGTTCCGGATCGTCGTCGGCGGCCAGGGCGGCGTTCTTGACCTTGGCCAGGGTGTGGGCGGTGTGCACCAGGGGGACCCCCCACCGTTCCCTGGCCAGCCATCCGACCTGCCCGGACAACCAGTAGTGCGAGTGGACGACGTCGTAGTAACCGGGGTCGTGGTGAGCTTCGACGCGCAACACGGCGGAGGCGAAGGTGCACAACTGCGCCGGAAGATCGTTCTTGTCGAGTCCCTCGAAGGGACCCGCCACGAGATTGCGGACCGTGACTCCCGGGAACAGCTCCGTCACCGGCGGAACCTCCGACGAAGTGGCCCTGGTGAATATCTCGACCTCGGTCCCGAGCTCGGCCAGCTGGGCGGCGGTCCGTACGACGTAGACGTTCATACCGCCCGCATCGCCGGTACCCGGCTGTTCGAGGGGAGAGGTGTGCAGCGAGAACACGGCGACCCGCCGAGGTCGCATACGCAGTGTGGTGGAAGTCATCTGGCGCCTATCGTGAACCTGGTTTCGGACCCACCGAGTCACGACACCACAAGGCGGAAAAACATTCCGGCGGTGGTGGTCGGATCAATCACCACCGCCGGAACCCCCGCTCAGCCGCCCGCGCCTCCCAGGGTTCATCTCAGCGAGCGGCGAAGCCGCCTTGCTCCGTGCACGCAGGCCGAGCCGGCTGGGGTTCCCCCACCCGTGCCCTACGCGAGCCGCCCCGTGGAACACCAGAAGTCACAGGGCGGACATGGACTTCCACTTCTGCCAGCTGAGCATCCAGTCGTAGACGGCGTAGCGCGGCGGCATGGTCTTGCTCGCCCCCGTGACCTCCACCGGATCGCCGATCAGAGCGCTGTCGAAGTACTTCTTGGCGTCGGCGTTGGTGAGGTTGACGCAGCCGTGCGAAGTGTTGCGCTTGCCGATGTTGGCCTTGTTGTTCTCGTTCTCGTGGATGAACTCGCCGTGGTTGGAGATCCGCACGGCCCACTTCTTCTCGACATCGGTGTAGCCGTACTTCGGGTTGTCCATGATCTCGACCGGGTGCTTGGCCATGACCATGTACGTGCCGTTGGGGGTGTTCAGCGCGTTCGGCTCCGGTTTGCCGTAGCTGGCCGGATAGTTGGCGACCTGCTCGCCGCCACGCATGACGATCATCCGGTGGCTGTCCACGTTGGCCTTGACGATCTGGGACCGCCCGATCGTGAAGTGGGTGGTCAGGTCCGTCGTGCCGTACTCGCCCTTACCGAGGCGCACGCCGTAGAGATCGGCCTCGACGTCGACCTCGGTGTGGGCCGGCCAGTACTCCTTGGGCCGCCAGTCGACCTGCTTGTCGGTGAGCCAGGCCCACGACCCCTCGACGGGCTTGGACGCCTCGACCTTGAGCGCGCGCTCCGCGGCTGCCTTGTTCTGGACCGGAGCGTCGAACTTGATGCTGATCGGCATGGCGATACCGACCGTCTCGTTGTCGATGGGGTTGATCGTGGCGCGCACGGTCCTGTCCGGATCCAGCGTGGTGAAGCTGCCCCGGATCGGAAGTTCCTTGCCGTCCTCGCCGACCGCCTTACCGGACCACGTGTAGGTCTTGTCGTAACCCAGCGCGACGGTGGGCTTCCAGCTCGCGCCGTCGTCCCCCATCTTGCCTTCGACCTTCTCCCCCGCGCCGTTTTTCAGGGTGACGTTCTCGATGCGACCGTGCTGCACCGAAACCTTCACGGGGGCGGTGGGATTGACCCCCTCGGCATCGGACCCGGGTTTCAGCTCGACCTCGGCCACCGATGACGTCTCGTTCTGTGGCTGCGTTTCCGCGGCCCCGGATCCCCCACCGGTTCCGCATCCCGACACCAGCAGCATGGCCGCCAACGTCACGGACAGCGCGGTCCACAGCGACCCGCGCAGGGGCCTCCTCGCCCTGTTCAACACTCCTGACCTCACTCCGTCATCGCCAATGCGCACTTCTCCCGCTTCCGTGGACGCGTGATGAACGCGAAGGATGCCTCACTCCGGTGTGTTTCGCGCCACAACGAACAGCTGGCGGTGGGACCGCGACGGGGCTTTACGGGAGGATCGCGTCCGTGAGCACAACACCGGATTCTACGACTACGAGCACGACACGGAACCCGGCGGGCGGTAACCGACGCCAGGCGGTGGTTACCGGTGCGAGCTCGGGTATCGGCGCGGCCACGGCTCGCAAACTCGCCGCCGAGGGGTTCCACGTGGTGATGGGCGCCCGGCGCGTGGAAAGGCTGGAACGACTCGCCGAGGAGATCGGGGGGACGGCGCTCGAACTCGACGTCACGGTGCCGGAATCGGTGGAGGCTTTCGTGGCCCGGGTGCCCGAGTGCCACGTGCTCGTCAACAATGCGGGCGGCGCGAAGGGCACCTCGTCGGTCGCCAACGCCGACGAGGACGAGTGGCGCTGGATGTGGGAGACGAACGTCCTGGGCACGTTGCGCCTCACCAGGGCACTGCTGCCGAAGTTGATCGAGTCCGGTGACGGCCACGTGCTCACCGTCACCTCGGTCGCCGCCCTGGAGACCTATGACAACGGGTCCGGCTACACCTCGGCCAAGCACGCGCAGGCCACGCTGCACCGGACGCTGCGCGGTGAACACCTGGGCGATCCCGTCCGGTTCACCGAGATCGCTCCCGGCATGGTGGAGACCGAGTTCTCCGAGGTGCGCTTCGGCGGGGACACCGAACGGGCGGCGGCTGTCTACAGCGGCCTGACCCCGTTGAGCGCCGACGACGTCGCGGACGTGATCGCTTTCGCCGCGACCCGGCCGGCCCACGTCAATCTCGACCAGATCGTGCTCAAGCCCCGCGACCAGGCCTCGGCCACTCGCGCGAACCGCCGGAGCTGAAGTTTCACGTTCCGCTCCGAGCGGTGCAGAGCCCCACGTCGAGTTCGGCGAGCACGTCGGCGATGGGGCAGGCGAACGCACTGGTGCCGTCGACGGTGGTCGCGAAGTGCAGACCGACCACCCTGCCCTCGACGTTGACCAGGACCGCTCCCGCGTCCCCGCATCCGGCGAAGGGCGCTCCCCACTCCACGCCACGCACGCGCACCTGCTCCCGCAGAATGCGCACGCCGAGTGCCTCACCGTGGTCCACGCGCAGCGTGCTGTCGGTGGAGACGACCGTTCCGGTGGTCACTCCCGTGCCGTAGCCGCTCTTGCGCACGGTCTCACCCGGATAGGCCGCGCACTGTCCGGTGACGGCACCGATGCCGGGGATCACGCAGGAGTGGTCGAGACCGTGGTCGATCGCCACGGCCGCCGCGTTCACCCGACCCGACAGTGCCGCCCTGGCGAGGTCGGCGTAGACGTGCCCGACAGTGGGGTCGATCATCTGATCGCCCACCGACCACGCGTCGTCCATGCAGGCGACGTCGAAAGTCGTCAGTCCCATGGTGACCGTGGTGGGGGCGTCTCCGAGCACCAGGGCGCCGAGAGTACCGACCCTGCGGAACTCGCCCGCATCGCGGGAGGGCCCCGCCAGTGCGGGGCGCCGGGGAGCCAGGCCTCCGCCACCGGAGACGATCCCGTCTCCGCACCGGACGGGAACTTCCGAGCTCTCCACCCAGTGATGCTCGTGGAACACCACGGGCTGCTCCTCGACGACGTCGGTGGGCACGCCGAGGACGCTGGGCGGGATCAACATGCCCGAATCGAGCTGGTCGGCGGTTTTCTTATCGATCACGGATACGACGATGACCTGCTCACCGGTGCGGCCCCCCTCCACCGTCCGTTCTCCGATGTCCACGGCGACGACACCGGGCAGGTCGAGCAAGTGGTCCTCGACGGCTCGTTTGATCGGGCGGATGACCGCCTGATCGCGTAATTCCCTGATGCTCAACATGGCAGCCCCTTCCGCCACCATTTAACACTCAGGGTGAAGCATTAGTCACGAAGCGTCACTCTTTCGGTCGTCCCTCTTCCGCTCCGTCCAGCGAACAGTTCACCAGCACGGGCTCAGGACGCAGGGACACCCCGAAACGGGCACGAACGCCGTCGCGGACCTCGGCGGCGAGGGCGAGCAGGTCCCGGGTACGGGCCGACCCCCGGTTGGTGAGGGCGAGCGTGTGCTTGGCGGACAGGGCGACACGTCCCCCCGGCCCCTGGTGCCCCTTGCCGTAACCGGCCCGCTCGATGAGCCAGGCCGCCGAGAGCTTCGTCGCCCCGCCGGCGGCCGGATAGGTCGGGACCGGCTGCTCGGCGCCGAGACGGTCGGCGATCCGCCCCAGCACGCCGTCCACCTCGGCCGCGTCCAGGACGGGGTTGGTGAAGAAAGAGCCGGCGCTCCAGGTGTCGTGGTCGTCGGGATCGAGCACCATGCCCTTCCCCCGGCGCAGCTCCAGCACGGTCTCCCTGACCCGCGCGACGTCCACGCGTTCACCGGGTTCGACACCGAGCTTGCGCGCGAGCTCGCCGTAACGGATCGGCGCGGACGTCCCACCGTCGTCGAGCAGGAAACGAGCTCGCAGGACCACGGCGGAGTCGGTGTGCTTGAGCATGCTGCTGCGGTAGGTGAGACCGAGGTCGCCGGCGGGGACGGTCTCGATACGCCCGCTGCGACGATCCAGCAGGTCCACCGAGCTCAGCATCTCGGAAACCTCGACGCCGTAGGCACCGACGTTCTGCACCGGTGTGGCACCGGTGAGCCCGGGGATTCCCGAGAGGCACTCGAGACCGCCGAGCCCGTGACGCACGGTGTCGGCGACCACGTCGTCCCAGTCCTCCCCGGCCTCGACCGTCACCTCCACCCGCCCCCGACTCGCGCTGTCGAACCAGCGTCCCCGAGTGGCGATGCGCACGACGTGGCCGTCGAATCCGCTGTCGGCGACCACGAGGTTCGAGCCGCCTCCCAGCACCAGCAGGCGCCGCCCGCTCGCGTCCGCCCGGCGGACGTGGTCGGCGAGTTCCCCGGCGTGCTCGGCCACCGTCAGGTCGGCGGCGGGACCACCCAGCCGCAACGTGGTGTGGGCGTCGAGCCGAAAGCCACCGGATGGGGTCGCCGGGCTGCCGTCGCGCGTGCTTTCCGCACCGGAGGTCGAGGAGGTCACGGTTGCCAAAGGTAACCTCCGATCCATGACACGCCGCATCGAGCATCGGAGCACCTCGGAATGGCCCGCGGCACGGGTCCACGAGGCGTTGGTCGACATCGATTTTCTCAAGGAGAGACTCGCCGAGCTCGGCGGCAGCGACACGGAGCTGTTGGAGCACTCCTCGACGGACGAGGAGACTCATTTCAAGATCCGCCAGGGAGTGAGCGCCGAGCACCTGCCGTCGGTCGTCCGAACGGTGGTGGGTGGTGACCTGATGCTCGACCGCAGCGAGTCGTGGCGCTGCCAGGGGCCGGGGCGCTACACCGGGGAGGTGGCCGCCGCCATTCCCCACGTCCCCGGATCCATCACGGGGTCGATGTGGCTCACCGAACTGGGCGAGGGCGAGAGGGGCAGCGAGTTCGTCGTGCAAGGCGAGGTCGGCGTCAGCGTCCCCCTCGTCGCGGGCAAGCTGGAGGCGCTGGCCGCCGAGCGGATACAGGACCTGCTGGCGGACGAGATGCGGTTCACCTACGAATGGCTGGAGCGCAACAGCTGATCAGGTCAGCCCCAAGCCCTCCACCACCTCGGCCGCCGGCAGTTCGCCCAGCACCTCGCCCGGGGTGACGAGTTTGCTGCGGCGCAGGCCGGACCCCACCACCACCGCGGAGCTCTCGGCCACGGCGGTGTCCACGAGAACCGGCCAGTCCGCGGGCAGGCCGAACGGGGTGATGCCGCCGTACTCCATACCGGTGAGGCCGACGGCGTCGTCCATCGCGGTGAACGATGCCTTCCGGACGTCGAGCCGCCGCCTGACAACTCCGTTCACGTCGGCGCGAGTGGTGGCCGGAATCATGCAGGCGGCATGACGCGTGATCCCTGAGCGCTTTCCGGAGACCACGACGCAGTTCGCCGACCGTTCCGGCGGAGAGCCGTACTGCGCGCAGAAGGTGGCGGTGTCGGCGAACTCCGGTTCGATCTCCGCCACGCCGATCCGCGCACCTTCCCGAGCCCCGTACTCCCGGATCGTTCGCTCGACGGGATCGGCGAGCAGATCGGGACGTTCCGGTGCGGGCACGACCCGCAGGGTTCCCGCGGCCAACGACCAGTCGACAGCCATGCCCGAAAGCCTACGAGACCGGGCTCCCAGCCGGTCGTCAGCCCCGGTCGTTCAGGAATTCGGTGAGCACCCGGCGGAGTTCGCCGCGGTGGGTGACCATCGGCGCTGCCGAGGGCAGCAGTTCCAGTCGCGCCGCGGGGAGGGCATCGGCGGTGGAGCGAGCGATCTCGGCGGGGTGCAGGGGGTCCTCGGTGGCTCCGATGACGAGCACCCGCGCCGCCACCTCGGCCAGCGCCCCCGCGTGCTCCAGGGGGTTTCGGTAAGGCACCGACCGCAGGGCGTCCTCGAGCCGCGTCAGGACGGCGGCACGGCGCTCGACGTAGTCACCGACATCCGCACCGGCGGGCACGTCTTCGGCGATCAGCTTCCGCAGTTGCGCCCCGCCGTCCGCGGCAGCGGTGGTCACTGCCGCGGCGAGTCGGGCGAAGGTCTCCGCTCCCGCCGGATCGCGGGGTTGGTCCAGCGCAGCGGGCAGTAACAGGGCCAGTCGCTCGAACCTGGTGGGATGACTCGCCGCGATACGGGTCAACGCCCCTGCTCCGAGCGAAACTCCCACCGCACGGGTGGCTTCGACCTCGTCGGCGATCCCGAGTACGTCCTCGGCGATGCGGGAGTACGTCCAGTAGTCGGCCGGCGCGTCGGACGCCCGACCGTGCCCGGGGAGAGTCACCACCACGCGAGTGCCGCGAAGCCCCGAGGCCGGGATGCGGGCCTCGCCTTCGGTGGCCCCCAACCCGTGCACGATCACCGTGACCGGTGTCCCCGTGCCGTGGGCGCTCCAACGCGCGCCCGAGGCGAGGGCCACTACCAGGAACTGCCCTTCTGCACCTCGGTGACCTTGGGGCGCACGTCGACGAGGTAGACCAGCACCGCGACCAGCCCGGCGATCCAGAAGATCGTGATGGGGCCGCGGAACAGCGCCAGTACGGCCAACCCACCCCCGGTGATACCGAGCCAGACGGGCTTGCTCATCTTGTCGGCGGCCGTGAACGCGTCGGCCCGCTGGGTGGCGGCGTGCCCGAACGCGTAAATCCCGACCGGGATCCCCGCCAACCAGATGATCATCAGGATCCAGCTTGCCAGCAGCACACTCTCAGGGTACGCGACAACTGTGCGCATCCCCAGGGCTCGGGGCACCCGGATCGGGCACCCCGCGGATCAGTTGCTGTTGGAGCTCGTCGACTTGGCGGACTGCTTGCCGCCGTTGCTCTTGGCCGCGGCTGTCCGGTTGGCGGTCTTGCGGGCCGTGCTCCGAGTTGCGCTCGCCGCCTGGGAACCGGTCTCGCGTACCGCCTCGGCCGTCTCCTCGGCGGTCTCCTCGGTGGTGTGCGCGGCCTTCTCCCCGAAGGAGCGGGCACTCGTGGTGACCTTGCCCAGCACGTCGTCGGCGATGCCCCGAGCGTCTCCCACGGCCTCTTCGAACCGCTCCTGGGCACGCTGGACCTGCGGTTGGGACTGCAACTTGCCGAGCGTGCCCTCACCCCGTTCGGCGAGGTAGCCGTAGAACTGAACGGCCGACTGGGTGTAGGAGTCGACGAACTTGCGCAGTTCGGCGGGATCGAGCTTGTCGCGCAGCTCGTTGAAGTCCTTGGGCAGGTCGTTGACACCGGCGCGCGCCGACTCGGCGCTCTCGTTGAGCTGCACTCGTACCTTGTGCACGGTGTCGGCGACGGCGTGGGCCGCGATGTCCCCGGCTCCCAGTGCCGCGAGCAGCGGCGTGCGGACCTGCTCGGCCGTACCGGCGCTCTCCTGGTCGGACTGTTGCCGTGTCGACATGGCGATCACTCCTCGCTCTCGGGTTCGGTCACCTCGGTCCGATCGGGCACGACGACCCCGTACCGGTTCTCGTCGGGCTCGTCGTCCCGGTCCCGGCGGAACGAGGCGTAGATGTCCAGTAGTGCTTGCTTTTGTCGCTCGCTGAGCTCGGCATCGGCCAGTACGGCGTCGACGACCGGTCCGCCCTCCCGGCTTTCCAGGATCCCGGCCTGCACGTACAGCGCCTCCGCGGAGATGCGCAGGGCATGTGCGATCTGTTGCAGGATCTCCGCGCTCGGCTTGCGCAGCCCGCGTTCGACCTGGCTCAGGTAGGGGTTGGACACGCCGGCGCGTTTGGCCAACTGCCGCAGCGAGATCTGGGCGTTGCCGCGCTGGGCGCGGATGTAACCGCCGAGATCGCTGACCGCCTGGTTGACGGCTTTGTTGACGGTTTTGTCCACGCGTTCCACCGACCATCGCCCTCCTGCATCCCCAGGTTAGCCACGAGTGCTAACTCTAGCAAGCAGGCTGCTTGCACCCGATCGTGTGTTTTCGAGGTGACCGAGCGCGTTCGGCACGACAGCGCCGCGGCCGGGCCCGCACCGGCCCGGCCGCGGCGCAGCGGATCAGCCCTGACAAAGACAGAACGGATGACCGACGGGGTCCGCGTAGACGAGGAAGTTGGCACCGATCTGGTCTTCCGGCTGGGGCAGCTGCTTGGCTCCGACCGACAGCGCGTGCTCGTGAGCCCGCCGGAGATCCGACACGCGCACGTCCAGATGCAGCATCTGGGGACGCTCGCCCTCCGGCCAGGTCGGTGGCAGGTAGTCGGGGTCCCGCTGGAACGCCAGCTTCGCACCACCGGCCGGATCGGCGAGCTCCACCCAGCTCCCGTCCGATTCCTCCTCGTCGATGCTCCAGCCCAGCAGGTTTCCGTAGAAAACGGCGAGCTCCCGCGGATCCGGGCAGTCGATCGCCACGGCCGCCAGCCGCAGCGGGCCTTCCTTCGGTGCCGTCATGACAGCTCCCTCGCTGATAACCATCAAAACTTTTTTAGTAGTCACTTACTGGCTAAGTCAGTATGCTGGTTAGCTCTTACGGGAGCAACCCTCGTGTCACTTACGATGGTGTCGTGAGCACTGAAGCCGTCGCAGTCGACACGGAACGACCGACAGCCCCGGAGTCCGTGGGACCCGACCTCCAGCACGACATCGACCTGACCGTGGCGTTCCTCAACACCCGCGACGCGGAGACCGGCACCGACCTCCTCGACGAGCCAGAGCAGTGGTGCGCCTGGTGTCGAGCGCGCGATCTCGGTGAAGCACCTCCGCCCCGCTCCGCCCGCGAAGTGCGCGATGCCATGCGCGCCTCCGTGAGTTGCACCGACGCGGCTTCCGCGGAAACGACGTCCTGGCCGGAGTGGCCCATGCGGATGGTGCTGCGTGGTGGTGTGCCGGTGCTGACCGGAAACGACGCCCTGGGCGGAGTGCTGGCCGCCGCCTTCAATCTCGTGGCGACCGGCCACTGGTGGCGCATCAAGATCTGCCCGGCCGAGGACTGCCTGTGGGCGTTCTACGACCGCTCCCGCAACCGCTCCCGAACCTGGTGTTCGATGCGGGTGTGCGGTAACCGCGAGAAGGCCCGTTCGTGGCGCGAGCGCCACGTCGTGCCGTAGTGCACCGCGCGAGCCACAGCGCACATAGCTGACTGCCCGGATCGGGATACCACCTGCTCAGCCGTACCGATCCTCGGGCAAGCGGCGAAGCCGCTTCTCACCACGCGCGCAGACCGATCCGCCGGGGTCTCGGGTGTGGGTCTCGCGAGGACAGCCCGGGGGGCTGCGGTGCCCCCCCGGGGGGGGGGGCGTGGCCGGGTTACGTGGACCCCGCCTGAGGTTCCCCGCTCGACCCACTGCACAGGCCATTCCACGAGGGATCTCTAAAAGAACAGCAGGGACAGGGTGTGGATGACGAGCCCGGCCAGCGATCCGACGACGGTGCCGTTGATCCGGATGAACTGGAGGTCTCGACCGACGTGTGTTTCGATCTTGCGCGAGGTCTCCTCGGCGTCCCAGCGCTCGACCGTGTCCGTGATCAGCGTGGTGATCTCGTCGCGGTAGTGCGAGACCACGTACACCGCGGCACCCTCCAGCCACCCGTCCACCTTGGCGCGCAGCTCCGGGTCCTCGGTCAGCCGGCGCCCCAGCGAACGCAGCCCCTCCCCGGCTCGCAGGCGCAGCTCGCTGGAGGGGTCTTCGGCGGCGTCCAGCAGCATCTTCTTCGCCGTGGCCCAGGCCGAGGCCACGAGGTTGCGCACCTCGGGGTGTTCGAGGACCTGCTGCTTGATCCGCTCGGCCCTGGCGATGGTGTGCGGGTCGTGCTGGAGATCTTCGGCGAAGTCCACCAGGAACCGGTCGACGGCCTTGCGCATCTGGTGCTCGGGGTCGGTCTTGACCGCCCAGGCGAACGAGAGCACCTCGGCGTAGATGCGGTCGGCCACGAGAGAGTCGAAGAACCTCGGCGACCACGAGGGGGCCCGTTGGCTGACCACGCGCATGACGGTCTCGTGGTTGTCCCGAACCCAGTCGTAGGCGCGGTCGCAGACGAGGTCGACGAGCCCGTGGTGGGAGCCGTCGGCGAACACCCGAGCCAGGATCCGGCCCAGCGGCGGTCCCCACCGCTGTTCGAGCACCCGGCGCACGACGGTCTGTTCGAGCACCGCCTGTACGTCCTCGTCCCGCAGCACCCGTACCGCCCCGCGCACGGCGGTCGCCAGTTCCGAGGTGACGCGCTCGGCGTGGGCGGGTTCGGACAGCCACACCCCGGCCCGGTGGGTGATCCCCGCACGCGCGAGTTTGTCGCTGACCACCTGGGGAGCCAGGAAGTTCGACCCCACGAAGTCGCCGAGGCTGCTGCCGAGCATGTTCTTGCGGGTCGGGATGATGGCGGTGTGCGGGATCGGCAGTCCCATCGGGTGGCGGAACAGGGCCGTCACCGCGAACCAGTCCGCCAGTGCACCGACCATGCCCGCCTCGGCCGCCGCGCTCACGTAGCCGACCCAGGACGGTGCTCCGGCGCTCTCCTGCCACCGGGCCACCACGTAGATCGCCGTGACGAGCAGCAGTAGCCCGGTGGCGATGCCCTTCATCCGCCGCAGGCCCCGTCGCCGTTCGGCCTCGACTGCAGCTGTGTCCCGCACTCCTCGATTGTGGCAGCGCTCGGAGACCACCGTGACGCACGTGCCCGGATCCCTGACCGCGGACGGCCGTCTCGGATACGCTCGGCGCCCGTGCGTACTCCTGCTCTCACCTCCCGGCTGCGCCCCTTCACCTCGACGATCTTCGCGGAGATCACCGAGCTCGCTCGGGAAACCGGAGCGGTCAACCTCGGTCAGGGCTTCCCCGACACCGATGGACCTCCGGCGATGCTGAACGAGGCACGCCGGGCGATCTCCGACGGCGTCAACCAGTACTCCCCGGGAGCGGGAGAACCCGAGCTGCGCCGGGCCATCGCCGACCAGCGGCGCAAGCACTACGGCACGGACCACGACCCGGACGGCGAGGTGCTGGTCACCGTCGGCGCGACCGAGGCCATCACGGCGTCGATGCTGGCCCTGGTCGAGCCGGGTGAGGAAGTCGTGCTCGTCGAGCCGTACTACGACTCGTACCCGGTGGCCGTGTCCCTGGCCGGTGGTGTGCGCCGCACCGTCGGGCTCACCCAGGGGCAGGGGAACCGGTTCGTACTCGACACCGAGGCCCTGCGGGCCGCTGTCGGACCACGAACCAGGGCCCTGGTGCTGAACTCGCCCCACAACCCGACGGGCACCGTGTTCACCGACGCGGAACTCGACGTGATCGCCGAGGTGTGCCGGGAGCACGACGTGATCGCGGTGACCGACGAGGTCTACGAGCACCTGCTCTTCGACGGACGCGGACACACCCCGCTGGCGGGGCTGCCCGGCATGGCCGAGCGCACCCTGTCGATCTCCAGTGCCGGTAAGACCTTCAGCGCCACGGGCTGGAAGATCGGCTGGGTGTGCGGGCCCGCCGAGCTGATCTCGGCCGTGCGCTCGGCCAAGCAGTTCCTGACCTTCGTCGGGGGCGCTCCCTTCCAGCCTGCCGTGGCCCACGCCCTGGATCACGAGCTCGACTGGGTCGAGCAGTTGCGCGACGACCTGCAACGCAAGCGGGACCGGCTGGCCGGTGGGCTGTCCGAAGCGGGTTTCGACGTGCTCGCGAGCGAGGGCACGTATTTCGTCTGCACCGACGTGCGTCCGCTCGGCTTCTCCGAGGGCGCCGAGTTCTGCCGCGCCCTGCCGCAGCGGGTCGGTGTGGCCGCGATCCCGGTCCAGGTCTTCTGCGACAACCCCGAGAACATGCGCCATCTGGTGCGCTTCGCCTTCTGCAAGCGCGACGACGTCCTGGACGAAGCGATCGAGCGACTGCACAAGCTGCGCTGAGCTCACAAGCTCTCCCCGTCCGGCCGTGCGTCCGGCAAGCGGCGCGACCCCCTTGCCGGACGCACGCTGCCGACGATGTACCGGTCCCCGGAGCTGGAGGCGCTGCGGCGCGGCAGCGCCTCCGTGAGGGTGCTCCGGTTGCGGGCGGGCGGCGACGGTCCGCGGCCCGCCCACCGTGGCGAACCAACCACACGTCGACACGGGATTCACGTTCCTCCGTGGCCGAGGCACACGAACCCGTGTTCACCGTGCATAGCCTGGGCACTGGCCAGGGCTTCCGCGGGTGCGAGTCCCTGTCGCAGTCCGGTGTGCAACGACACCATGACCCGGGCGGCGCGCTCGTCCGAGATCGGTACGACACCGGCGATGAGGGTGGCCGTGCCGCGTTCGAGCAGGGCCGCCGCCATGCCCGTCAACTCGTTGCCGCGACCGGTCGCGAGGCATCCGACCTCGCACGCCGACAGGACCACGGTGGTGGGACCACGCCGGAGTCGGTGCACGTCGTAGCCGTAGAGCGGACCATCGGCCAGCTCCAGGCAGGAGAGCAGGGGGTGGTCACCGCGGAACCACCCGTGAGCGGCGATGTGCGCGAACTCCGCTCCGTCCATGCTCTCCAGCACGCGATCGACCGTCGCCGCACCCCCGAGCAGCAGTCGACCACCCGAGACCGCATGCAGGGTGCGTACCTCGCCGACGGCATGCTCCAGGTCGGGTCCGCCGACCCAAACCCCGGAGCTACCGTCCGTTGCGGAACGCGCTCGCGCGGCGGCCCCCAACCAGCACCGCAGCGACGGGGCCACGGTGACGCTCCTGCCGCGGCAGCGAGGGAGCGCGGCCCACGGCAGTGCGTGGAGCGGCCCCGTCGGCACGATGACCAACGACCGTCCCCGGTGCAACTCGCGCTCGACCGGCTCGAGCAGCCACCGGTCGAGCGCCCGGGCGGACTCCCGCGCTCCCGCGGAGAACACCTCAGCACTGTGCGGATCCGTCCGCACGGACTGCTTGCCCAGGAAATACCGGAGGCGGTCGATCTCGCCCGACTCGACCACACCGTCCCCGTGCTCGCCCAGTCGGACCTCTCCGTCCACGACGACCGTCGAGTACACCCGGCCGTCGTGGACGAAGTAGTTCAGCAGCACCGCCTTCCCGAGCTCGCTCAGCACCTCGTCGAGCTCTAACTTCCGCACCGCTTCCGCCCGGTTGCCACCACCGCGCACCGCATGCCGCCGCACCCGGTCCTCCAGCGCCCCGACCGCGGCCGGAACCGCGGAGCGGCTGCCGTGACCCCCTACGGTCTCGCGCAGGGTGCCCAGTGCCGTTCGCAAGTTCCGGTCCGATGGCGGAGGCAGTTGCCTCCGGCGGGGTACCGCCGCTCGGAACCACTCCGTTCGACGCAGCACCAGGCTCGGAGTCCCGCTTCGTACGGCGGCTCCGATCGCCGCTCCGGCGATTCGCTCCGCGTGCTCCGGGGAGCACATCCGGGCCAGGAGAGTCACGAAGCACTCCTCGACCGAACGCGTACTCGCTTTGCAGCTGTCCGCGAGCCGTCGAAACAACCAGCGCAGTGCGGCGAGCAGCGCCACCACCGTGGTGCGGCAGCCGGCGCCGCACCACGAACCCGGCACGGTCCCGCATCCGCGAGCCGACCCGGTCGAGCGCTGTTCGAACCACGCGGTCCCCGGTGCACCGGCGAGCAACCTCGAGCACGCGCTGAGGCCGTGCGCTGCCGAGCCGCCGTTCAACAGACCAACCAATCGGCCACGAGCGGCGTGGAACCGGTCGGCCGCAGCGTCACGCTCAGCGGTCCGGCGGGCACGTCGTCGATGCGGAAGGCCGCGTGCCGGTCCAGCACACCGGTGTGCTCCCCGTCGGGATGGCGCAGCGTCACCGATCCCCCGAGACCGTGCCGGCCGGCACGGTCGATCACGATGCCGCGCGCAGTCAGCATCCCCGGCACGGTCGGGATCAGATCCATCTCCAGCACCCGCCCCGGCAGCGCGTAAGTGAGCACCCTGGACGCGCGGTCCGCGCCGCGAGTGAGCGCGGGCCCCGGAGTGTCCGCCGAATCAGCGACGAGCTCCAGCACCTCCGTGGCGGGGGAACCTTCCGAAGACACGAACCGCGCCGCCGCGCAGGCCGCGTCCAGCGCGCGCTCGGGAACCGGATCGCAGAGCTGGAGCACCGCACGCAGCGCACGCAACTCATCGGGAACGAAGTCACTCATCCTGCCGCCTCCTCGGGCATTCCGGTGGCGGCCAGGCTCTGGCGCAACGCCGTCAGGCACCGATTCCGCTTCGGCCCGATGCTGCCGCGCGCCATGCCCAGGGCGGTAGCGATCTGGTTGTAGCTGGTGTCCGGAGCGACCGCCACGACCCGAAGCAGCTGCTGACACCGTTGGGACAACCCGGCGAAGGCCTGAGCCACGCGGGAGAGCACCGCGGTCCGAACGGCTCGGTTCTCGGGTCCGTCCGCGATGTCGGCCACGTCGAGCAGCAACGTGTCCAGCCCGGCCGGCGTTTCGCGCCGCCGCGCCTTGACCAGCCGCAGGGCCTCGCGGCGTGCCGTCGTCGCCAACCACGCGGGCAGCGCATCCGGCTGCCGCAACTTGTGCAGGTTCTCCGCCAACAACACCCAGGTCACCTGACACACGTCCTCCGCGTCGGCGCGGTTCATCGAATACGCTCTGGCGGCTCCCCACACCATGGGGCCGTGGTGTTCGACCAAGTACCGCCAGGCGTCCTGGTCGCCCTCGGACACGCGGTCCAAGAGCGCGGCCATCCCGCAGCTCGCACCGAACTCGGTCACTGCACACCTCCGTCTGTCGGTTCCGGTCCGTTTCCGTCGGGGCCGGTACGGATAAGAGTCTCGGGAGCCCCGCACGGATTCACCCGGATCCGCGAAACCCCCGAAAGGGTCACGAACCAGGTATTTCCACTCAGCCGACAGCACCGGAAAAAGTGAGTTTTATTCAGCAAAGGACATGGAAATTACTCACTTCGTGGGCGGGATTTACCCACGGGATGCCGGACGGGCCGGGGTGAGGCACGATGACCCCGGGACTCGCTTGAACCCGCAACCGGTGGTGATAATGCTCGACACTTGTGCACGACGCCGATCAGCCCTCCTCGCGGCCGCGACGCGAGTGGCGATCTCCGGTCGTCGGCACACACCGCCCGTCGGGCAAGCGACGCCGAAAACCCCCGTGCGGACTCGTGGGGGATGGACACCAGAATTGGTCCAGCCCATTGGAGTCTCCTCGGGAGTACCGCCCGACGTGACAGACTGATCGGCGAAAGCGACGCCGCCACCACACCCTTTTCGGGGTGGTGGTCGTCGACGGTGCCGAGTCAGACTGCCCCCAAACCCGAAACAACGCGGAATTTCCTTTCCCGGCGTTCTCGAACCCCGGACTCCGATCCGACGTCCGCGCTAGGTCGGATCGGGCACGAGGAGCTGTCGATCTCGGGCGGCTCCTCTCCCCGGTGCCGCGATGCCCCGGCGGCACCGGGGGCACCAGGGAAACCGCCCACCGGCACGACGAGGGGCCGTGCCGGTGGGCGGCTCCCTCAGGTGACGAGTCCTTCCCACTCGCGAGGGGTGGCATCGCCGACGGCGGCGCACGCGAGCGCGAGCTTCGACACCGCGTCACGGAGCTGTTCCTCGGGCAGGGTGTAGGGCACCCGCGCGTAGTGCTGCAGGGAGCCCTGAACCGCGAAGCGGGACCCCGGTGCCAACCGCACACCGTGTTGCTCGGCGGCCACGGCGAGCCTGTCACCGATCGGGGCGCCCAGGTCGCACCACAGCGAAAGCCCCCCGTCCGGTACTCGACAGCTCCACTGGGGGCACTGCCTGCGGAGCTCCTCGACGAGGAAGTCCCGGCGGCGCGCCCACTCGGCACGCCGCCGCCGGAGAAGCCGTTCACCGTCGCGCAGGAGTTCGGTGAGCACGAGCTGCTCGAACACCGGGCTGCCCAGGTCCACCGAGGCCCGTCCGTGAACCATGCACCGCACGAACTCCTCGGACGCCCGCACCCATCCCAACCTCATGCCTCCCCAGCAGGACTTGGCGGCCGAACCGATGGTGATCACGTGCTTCTCGTCGAACGACGCCACCGGCGGCGGGGCCTCGTGGGCGGACAGATCGATGTCGACCAGGGTTTCGTCGACGACGGCGACGGTGTGGTTGCGCCGCAACGCCAGGGCCAGTCGCTGCCGATCGCGACCGCTCATGCGCGCGCCCGTCGGGTTCTGGAAGTCGGGGATCAAGTAGGCCAGCCGGGGTGACCGCTGGTTCAGCGTCGCCTCGACCAGTTCCAGGTCCCACCCGTCGTCGAGCAGGGGTACCGGTGCCGGTTGGGCGTGGGCACCTCGGATCGCCTCCGTGGCGTTCGGGTAGGTCGGCTGCTCGACCAGGACCCGCTCACCGGGTGCCACCATCGTGCGCAGAACGAGCGCGAAAGCGTGTTGCGCACCGTTGGTGATCAGGATTTGGTCGCGTGAGGTGGGCAGTCCTCTGCGGGTGAACCGCTCGGCCACGCTTTCGCGCAGATCCCTCAGTCC
The DNA here is from genome assembly GCF_014137975.1 of Halosaccharopolyspora lacisalsi. Taxonomy (GTDB): domain Bacteria; phylum Actinomycetota; class Actinomycetes; order Mycobacteriales; family Pseudonocardiaceae; genus Halosaccharopolyspora; species Halosaccharopolyspora lacisalsi. The sequence goes on from NZ_JACGWZ010000007.1 coordinate 237,923, forward strand.
GTGCGGCTGGTAACCGTGACTGTCCGCGTGATCGACGAAGCGGACGCGAGCCGCGTCGGCGGCTTCGAACAACTCGGGCGGCGCGGCCGGGGTGGCCTGAGCGAGGTTGACGAGTGCCGGGCCCTCCGAGGGAAACCACCCTCCCACCGGAGCCGCCTCACCCCCGGGAAGCCGCACCCAGGAACCGGCTCCACGACGTTTCGTGACGAAGCCGTCGGCACGCAACCGCTCCAGGGCGCTGCCGACCAGAGTACGACTGGCACCGAGGGCCTCGGCGAGTTCGCGTTCGGCGGGAAGACGGGTTCCGGGTGGTAGCCGCCCGTCCAGCAGGAGCTGACGCACGGCCTCGTGCAGGCGCCGCGAGGACCACTCTCCGGTGTTCCAGGATCCGAGCAGCTGAGCGAAAGTGTGACCACGCATACCGCTTCCTTAGCGACAAGACCGGTTTCTCCAAATTGGTACTCGATACGAGGTCCAATACAACATATAAACAACCACATGCCCGCGAAATTGGCAAAAGTGGACCTCGAACCGATACCGGTCACGATCCGGCCGGCGTTCCGGCTCTCGCAACTGTTGCTCGGCCTGGTGCTCTACGGCACGAGCATGGCGCTCATGGTGCGTGCCCGGCTCGGGCTCTCGCCGTGGGACGTGCTGCACCAGGGCCTGACGGAGTCGCTGGGGTGGTCCTTCGGCGCGGTCACCGCCCTCACCGGGGTGACCGTGTTGCTGGCGTGGCTTCCACTGCGACAACGCCCGGGTATCGGCACCGTGGCCAACGTCGTCGTCATCGCCGTGTCCGTCGACGGAGCCCTGCGTCTGTTGCCGTCCGCGCCCGCGCTGGAATGGCAACTACCGATGATGACCGGAGGCATCGTGCTCAACGCGGTGGCGACCGCCCTCTACGTCGGCGCCCGACTCGGCCCGGGACCGCGCGACGGCCTGATGACGGGACTGCACGCACGCACCGGAGGGTCGATACGCGTGGTGCGCACCGGTATCGAGGTCTCCGTACTGGCGGTCGGCTGGTTGCTGGGTGGCACGGCGGGAGCGGGAACCGTGCTGTACGCACTGGCCATCGGGCCGCTGACGCAGTACTTCCTGGCCATCGTGGCGATACGCCGCCGCCGGGCCGGATAATCGCCGTCATGGTGAGTGTCGAAGTGGCCGAGCGGGCGGGCGGCGAGCGCAGTGAGGACGTGGTGCTGACCCTGCCGAACGCGGTGGCACTGCTCGACGGGGCGACCTCGGTGCGACCGACCGAGTACACCGGTGGTTGGTACGCGCAACGGCTCGTCGAGGCACTGCGTCCCCGGCTGTCCACGTCCGACGATCTCGCCGACCTGCTGGCAGCGGCCATCACCGAGGTCGCCGACCGGTACGGACTACGCGCCGGCCGGGCTCCTTCCAGTACGGCGTCCTTGCTGCGCTGGGACGACGAAACCGTGGAAGCGCTGGTGCTCGCCGACAGCCCGGTGGTGGTGTTCACCGCGGCGGGACCGCACCCCGTTACCGACGACCGGTTGGCGAACCTGCGCTCGGAGGGCCGGGGCGGCTACCGCGAACGACTCCGCACCGGCGGTGGCTTCGGTCCGGGTCACGACGAGGAGCTACGCGCGGCCGTGGACCGGACCGGGCGGTGGCGCAACGTCGAGGGCGGCTTCTGGGTGGCCGAGGCCGACCCACGCGCCGCGTACCGGGCGACTCGGGCCACGTGGCGACGGGACGAGGTGCACTCGGCACTGCTGGCCAGCGACGGCGTGTCGTGCGGGGTGGACGAGTACGAGATCTATCCGGACTGGTCCGCCCTCCTGGAACAGGCGTTCGACGCCGGGGCTCGCAGCGTTCTCGAACAGGTGCGGGACGCCGAGAGCTCCGATCCCGACGGTCGGCGGTGGCCGCGTCCGAAGCGGCACGATGACCAGGCGCTCGCCCTGGTGCGCTTCGGTACGACATGACGGCGTTTCCGAACGACACGATGGAGTGTCACCCGTTCAGTCGAATCAGCCGGAAAAGATCACTCCACCTAGAGACAACCGGCGGTACTATCGAGTAATGTGGAGATGTCCACCTGACCCCCAGGGGTGGACCTCCGCGCCCCCGCACTCCCGGTGACCCCCAGACCGGTTGAGCGCGGGGGCGCCCTTGCTTCCCGGGAGAGGAGCACGAACGAGTACCGGAGGGTGCGTTATCGAGCTCGGATGACACCGGGCAACACTCGATCGACTGGTCCGTTCGGGTGACAAAGGGAACCGAAAGCGGATTCACATAGTCGGTTCCTGTGCTGATGTACCGCGAGGCTGGGAGGCGCCGTGAATATGCACGCCCAGATCGAACTGTTCGGCGGCCCGGAGGACGGCCGCGAAATCACCCTGCCGGTCGGAACGGAAGGCACTCCCCTCTCACCCCTGCCCGTGCCCTCCCCCCGTACCGGAGAGGACGCCGGGGAGGAGTCCGAGGGCCCTGCGGAGCACGAGGTGGCCTGGTACGAGCGCCACCATCGCCGGCGCAGGGACATGTGGGTGTACAAGTACGTCAGCTCGCACTCGGTCCACCAAACCGAGAACACCTGAGAACACCGTCGACGGCCGCGGACGTCAGATACCCCCCGGGGGGGATTCCGTGGCACGAGTGGCCCGCACGGACACCTTCAACGCCGTCGCCGAGGACTGCCCGGCGAGGGCGGCGACACCGCTTCCGACGAAGACGGCGACCCATCGGGCGGTCACGCACGAAAAGACCTGCGCCGAGGTCGTCTCCGGGAGGAGCAGCCCTCGACCACCGGTCGCGTCACGAAGGTCATGATTTGCTCGCCGGTCCGCCAGGTCGAGACCACGAGCCTGTTTGACCGGGCAAGAAGCGACAAGCCCCACGGACATGAAAGCGGCCCCCACCGTGTCCGGCAGGGGCCGTTCTCGCAGCTCTGAGCAGTGGCCAGGGACGGGGTCGAACCGCCGACCTTCCGCTTTTCAGGCGGACGCTCGTACCAACTGAGCTACCTGGCCATTCACGCCCGGCTCATCACCGATCGCCCTGGCGACCCAGACGGGACTCGAACCCGCGACCTCCGCCGTGACAGGGCGGCGCGCTAACCAACTGCGCCACTGGGCCATGTGCTGTTATAGCGTACCCCCAACGGGATTCGAACCCGCGTTACCGCCTTGAAAGGGCGGGGTCCTAGGCCTCTAGACGATGGGGGCTTGGCCGGTCACCAACCGACCCGGCCTTACCTCCAACCGGCTTTCCCTTTCTCTGGGGCGCCCCGTTGGGAGCAAGGAAAACTTTACTGCATGCTTCCGAGGGCTCCACAAGGGGGTCCCCCAGGCCGCGCACCCCGAAGCCACCCGCACTCCGCACGAGCCAGGATACCGACCATGACCTGGTTTTCCGCTCCGCCGGAGAGCACGAGCGAGACGAACCTCGAACGACATCAGCGGACCGCACCGGGAAGCTGGTGGCTGCTCAACCACTCCGCACTGGCCACGCCCCTCAACGTGACGCGCCACACTTCCGAGGTCCGCGCGGCCGCCCCCGGGCCGCCGCGTCGTTCGGAACCGAGCGTCCGCGCACCGATCATCGCGGCGTGCACCACACGCGCGACCTCCGCCGGCTCCACTCCGGAACGCAGCAGACCGCGCTCCGCCGAACGGCGGAGCAGGTCGGCCAGCAACGTCTCCCAGTCCACCCCGCTCCGTCGCTCGACCACTTCGTCGGCGATCCGATGCCGCGCCAGGGATGTTCCGGCGCGCAGTACGACGTCCTCCTCGATGAGGCGGGTGGCCTCGTCGACCATGCCGATCGCCACCGACAGCGGGTCGAGACCGCGCCCGAGCCAGCGCTGCCGCAGCGTCGGCCAGCGCCGGTTCTGCAGCTGGATGAGCGCGGCGGCGAGGGATTCCTTCGAGGCGAAGTGGAAGTAGAAAGCACCCTTGGTCACCCCGCTGCGCCGCAGGATCGCGCTCAGCGGTGTGGCGTCGTAGCCCACCCGGTCGAATTCCTCGGCAGCAGCGATGACGATGGCACGACGCGTGGCTTGCGCCCTGCGCTGCTGGGGCATGTACGCATCTCCAGAAGGCCGCGTAGGGCGGACAGTGCGACCGGCTTCGGCGGTCGCCCGCACCGAGTGTCACACCATCCGATGATCAACTACGTGACGGTAAGTTACCGCTTCCGCGCAGGATTCACCCATCCGGCACTACTCGATCGCCAAGTCGCACGTCAGCGCGTCATCGCCTACCTGGCGCACAGGAAAAAGAGACCCAGGAGTATGTTTCCCTTCGGGTTCGTCATCGGATCCGCCTCCCCGCGAGGCGTTCCACCGGGGGGTGTTCGTCTCGCGGGGAGCGAGCATCGGTCGCACGGAGAAGCCACAGGCGTGCCCCGCCCAGCCGCGGCACGCCCACAGCAGGCCTTTCCGCGGCCCTCCCGGTGCTTTAGTGGGTAACCGGCGGCTCGCCGCTCTCGTCCGGCGCCAGGCCGAGCATCTCCAGCAGCAACTTGCAGTCCTCGGCGTCCCTGGCACCGCGCGCCACCGCGACACGGGCGCAGTGCACCTTCTCCGGCGACATGCCGCCGGCATCCCCGTTTCGTGGGACGGGAACCTCGCCGGAGGGCCGAGCGGATCCCTCTTCCTGGCTCCCCAGGAACCTGCGCACGTCCAGTGATCCATCCATCGCGACCTCCCCGACTCGTGTACCAGCGGCAGAATAACCACAGGTCACGAGGGGTCATATCCCCCCACGGTGTGTTTTACACCGACACACAGTAATCGGTTCGACGAATTCGAGATCGACTTCGAGCGCACCGGGCACCACGACCCCTCGCGCCGCGGGACTCGTGGGGGATCGTTCCCTCCGTCGCTCGTGTCCGAGGTTTACACCCTTACCCCCCAGGGGTATTATCCACGGCATGGAAGGCAGTCACGAGCATCAGCACGCTCGACCCGACACGACGCGCAAGGACGATCACTTGCGCCGGTTACGCAGGATCGAGGGGCAGCTGCGAGGACTGCAACGCATGGTGTCCGAGGACGTGTACTGCATCGACGTGCTCACCCAGGTATCCGCGGCTACCAAGGCATTGCAGTCCTTCTCCCTGGATCTGCTGGAGGAGCACATGGCGGGATGCGTCGTCGAAGCCGCCCGCACCGGTGACGACGAGGCCCAGGCGAAGGTCCGCGAGGCCGCGGACGCCATCGCACGCCTGGTCAAGTCCTGACGACCGCTCGTCGTTCTCACCGAGCACAGCACACGCGAGTCGAAACCCGAGGAGCGAACATGGCCACTCAGACCCTCACCGTCGGCGGTATGACCTGCGAGCACTGCACCATGTCGGTGTCGGAGGAACTCGGTGAGCTGCCGGGGGTATCCGCGGTCGACGTCTCCCTCGACACCGGCGAGGTGACCGTGACCGCCGAGCAGCAGATCAGCGAGGAAGCGGCTTCGGCCGCCGTCAGCGAGGCGGGATACGCACTCGAAAGCTGGCAACCCGCGAACTGACCGACACACCCGCCGGGTGACCGCGCGGCATCCGAGGTCTCCCCACCACGCAAGCCAACACGTGGACCCTCGCAGAGCACGTGGACCCTTCACAGGGGGCATGATGACCGGTACGGCCTTGTCCACCACCCAGGAAACCGAACTCGCCATCGGCGGAATGACCTGCGCCTCGTGCGCGACGCGGGTCGAACGCAAGCTGAACAAGCTCGACGGCGTCACCGCCACGGTCAACTTCGCCACCGAGCAGGCGAGGATCGAGCACCCGGGCGGGGTGGAACTCGACAGGCTGGTCGACGCCGTCGAGGCCGCGGGCTACTCGGCGACACTTCCCCGGAGCGCGGAGGAAGCCGGGCAGGAGCCGGACACGGCCGAGGATCCGCGAACCGCCTCACTTCGGCACCGGTTCGTCGTCTCGGCGATCCTCGGCGCTCCGGTGATCGCGCTGTCGATGGTGCCCGCGTGGCAGTTCACGTACTGGCAGTGGTTGGTGCTGACGCTGGCGTCACCGGTCGTGGTGTGGGGCGCGTGGCCGTTCCACCGGGCCACGGCCGCGAACCTGCGCCACGGCTCGACCACCATGGACACCCTGGTGTCGATGGGGGTCACCGTGGCCTACCTGTGGTCGCTGTACGCCCTGTTCCTCGGGGCGGCGGGCCGTGCGGGCATGACCCACGAGTTCAGCCTCGTGCCGCGTCCCACCAGCAACGCCGACATCTACCTCGAAGTCGCCGTCGGCGTGACCGTGTTCCTGCTGCTCGGCAGGTGGCTGGAGGAACGCGCCAAGCGGCGTGCGGGCGCGGCCCTGCGCGCGCTGCTGGAACTCGGCGCTTCCGAGGTGACCGTCCTCCGCGACGGGCGGGAGGAGCGCATCGCCGTCGACCAGCTCCGGGTCGGCGACGAGTTCCTGGTGCGGCCCGGCGAGAAGATCGCCACGGACGGCACCGTGCTCCGGGGCTCCTCCGCCGTGGACCGCTCGATGCTGACCGGGGAGTCGGTGCCCGTGGAGGTGGCCGAGGGCGACGAGGTCACCGGCGCGACGATCAACACGGGGGGTCGGCTGGTGGTTCGCGCCACGCGGGTCGGCTCGGACACCGAACTGGCGCGGATGACCAAGCTGGTCACCGAGGCCCAGAGCGGCAAGGCCCGGGTGCAGCGACTGGCCGACAGGATCTCCGCGGTGTTCGTCCCGGTCGTGCTGGCCATCGCCGCGCTCACGGTCGTGGGCTGGTCGCTGACCGGGCGACCGGTGGAGCTGGCCGTGACGGCGGCCGTGACGGTGCTCGTGGTCGCGTGCCCCTGCGCACTGGGCCTGGCCACGCCGACGGCCCTGCTGGCGGGGACCGGCCGCGGCGCCCAGTTCGGACTGCTGGTCAAGGGGCCCGAGGTACTGGAGTCCACCCGGCGGGTCGACACCGTGGTGCTGGACAAGACCGGCACCGTCACGACGGGGCGCATGAGCGTCGTCGAGGTCGTCCCCGGTGCGGGCCGCACCCGGGAGGACGTCCTGCGCGTCGCGGGGGCTCTCGAAGCGCCCTCGGAGCACCCGATCGCGCGCAGCATCGCGGTCACGGCCCGCTCGGAGCTGGGTGATGTCGCCGAGGTCGAGGACTTCCGCAACGTGGAGGGTCTGGGCGTGTCCGGTCGGCTCGGTACGGAGACCGCACTGGCCGGGCGCGCGAGCCTGCTCGAGCAGCACTCCGTCGAGATGCCGCCGGAGCTCGAACGGGAACGGGAGCGCGCGGAGGCAGCCGGCCGGACGGTCGTCGCCGTGGCACGTGGCGAGGCGGCCGTGGGACTGGTGGTCGTGGCCGACGGGCTCAAGCCCGGCAGCGTGGAAGCCGTTCGACGGCTGCGGGATCTGGGACTGCGGCCGATGCTGCTCACCGGTGACAATACGACCGTGGCCGCCGCCGTGGCCGGTGAGGTCGGCATCGACTCCACCGACGTCATCGCCGGGGTGCTGCCCGATCGCAAGATCGAGGTCGTGCGCGAGCTGCGGTCGCAGGGGCGCACGGTGGCCATGGTCGGTGACGGCATCAACGATGCTCCGGCGCTGGCCGCCGCCGATCTCGGGTTGGCCATCGGAACCGGTACCGACGTGGCCATCGAGGCGGGTGACATCACGCTGGTCCGGGGGGACCTGCGGGCCGCCGGTGACGCCATCCGACTGTCGCGGCGCACGCTGGGCACCATCAAGGGCAACCTGTTCTGGGCTTTCGCCTACAACGTGGCCGCTCTGCCGATCGCGGCGGCCGGCCTGCTGAACCCGATGCTCGCGGGGGCAGCGATGGCGTTTTCCAGCGTGTTCGTGGTGACCAACAGCCTTCGGCTGCGGCGGTTCCGTGCCACTTCCGACGACGGGTGAGCACCGAGAGGCTTGAATCGGGGGCGAAGCCCTCCCCAAAAGTGCTTCGGCGTGCCACAATCAGCAGTGCTGACTACCCCCGGTCAGCACCTGTGGAGATCCCCTCCGGCCCCTGCGCTCTTCCCCCTGGCGCGGGGGCTCTCCGCTGTCGGACTCGATTACCCGGCGTATTCGACCCGTGCTCAGGAGTGATAGGGCACACACGTCATGTTCGTTCGCAACACAGCCGTTATCGTGTGCACGTGGCATTAGGACGAACGAAGATCGGGCGCCGGCAGCGGGCGGAGTCTCTCGAGGACCAGCAGGAGTCCGAGCCGGATCGCGAGATCGAATCGTACCTGGCGGCGCTGACGCCGGAAGAAGAGGACACGGAGACCACGGGCTCCGGGCGGCGTTTCGGCGCCGCACAGGTTTATCAGCTTCGGCTGCCGTTGATGGCCAACGAGCGTCTCAAGGAGCTCGCCGCCCGCCAGGGCACCTCGCCGGACGCGCTGGCGCGTGACTGGGTCATGCAGCACCTCTCCGACGCCGAGGCCGCCGAAGCGGAACCGGACCCGGGGTGGCCCCAGGAGGAGCCGCGCACCTCGGCCCACGCTCGGCGGGGACCCACCCGGCAGGGGCCTCCGCAGCAGTTCCCCGAAGCACCCGGGACCCCCTATCCCGACCAGTACTCCGAGCCGTACCCGGCCGCGGGATCCACCGCCCAGGCTCCCTGGCCCCCGCCCGGGTACACGCCCCGGGCCTCGGAGGTCGAGGAAACCGACACCGAGATCACCATCCCCCACGGGCAGCGCCGCTACTACTGACCGGACCTCTGCCGGCGAAGGCACCCCCCGACTGTCTTCGCCGGCAGCGCCCGCCGGGAGCGGATCGACAGGGCGACCACCGTCAGGCAAGCGGCGAAGCCGCTTTCTTCCACGCACGCAAGGTGACCGCCCGGGGGTTCTCAGGCGTCGCCTCGCGGGGACAGCTGCCACGTGGCGTAGTAACTACTCGATGTGGCAGATCCCGGAGCGAGGCGACGCCTGAGGTCCCCCCGCTTAACCCACTGCGCAAGCCAGCCAAAAATTCCTCAAAGCCCGAGTTCGCGGGAGATGAGCATGCGCTGCACCTCGCTGGTCCCCTCCCCGATCTCCAGGATCTTGGCGTCGCGGTAGAACCGGGCCACGGGAGTCTCGTTCATGAACCCGTACCCGCCGAAGATCTGGGTGGCTTCCCGCGCGTTGTCCATCGCGGCGTTGGAGGAGGCGAGCTTGGCCATGGCGGCCTGCTTGGTGAAGGACTCCCCGCGCAGCATCCGCGAGGCGGCGTCGTAGTAGGCCAGCCGTGCCGTGTGGGCCCGCAGCTCCATGTCCGCGATCTTGAACTGGATCGCCTGGTACTCCCCGATCCGGTGACCGAACGCCTCGCGCTCCCCGGCGTAGCGCACGCACTCGTCCACGCAGCCCTGTGCCAGCCCCACACCCAGTGCCGCGATGGCCACGCGTCCCTCCGCGAGCACCGACAGGAACTGCGCGTACCCGCGCCCGCGTTCGCCGAGCAGGTTCTCGGCGGGCACGCGGCAGTCGTCGAAGGCGAGCTCGTGGGTGTCCGAAGCGTTCCAACCGACCTTGGAGTACTGGGGCGCCACGGTGAAACCGGGGGTTCCCGCCGGAACGATGATCGTCGAGATCTCCTTGCCACCGGTGGGCTTCTCCCCGGTGACGGCGGTGACCGTGACGAACCCGGTGATCTCGGTGCCGGAGTTGGTGATGAACGACTTGGATCCGTTGATCACCCACTCGTCGCCGTCGAGCACCGCCGTGGTCCGGGTGGCCCCGGCGTCGGACCCGCCACCCGGTTCGGTGAGCCCGAAGGCGCCGAGCGTCTCACCGGTGGCCAGCCGGGAGAGCCACTCCCGGCGCTGTCGCTCGTCACCGAAGCGCTGGATCGGCATCACCCCGAGCGAGACACCGGCCTCGAGGGTGATGGCCACCGACGAGTCGACGCGGGCGAGTTCCTCCAGGGCCAGGCACAGCGCGAAGTAGTCACCGCCCATGCCGTCGTGGGCCTCGTCGACGGGCAGGCCGAACAGTCCCATGCGGGCCATGCCCTGCACGAGCGGATAGGGGAACTCGTGTCGCTCGTAGTAGTCGGCGATGACGGGGGCGACTTCCTTGCGCGCGAAGCTTTCCACGCTCTGCCGCAGCGCCTCGTGTTCCTCGCTGAGTCGATGATCGACCATCTCAGGCCTCCTGGGCGGTGTCCGCGGTGACGACGGCCAGCACCTGATCGAGGGCGACTGACTGTCCTTTGTGGGCGTTTACCTCGGTGACGGTTCCGTCCACGGGGGTGGTGATGGTGTGCTCCATCTTCATGGCCTCCACGACGAACAGGGCCTGCCCGGATCGGACTCGCTGGCCGGTGGCGACGTCGCCGACCAGCACGGTTCCGGGCATGGGGCTGGTGACGGCCCCGCTCGTGCCCGCGGCGGTGTCCGCGCGGCCGGCCAGCAGCCGGTGTTCGGTCAGCGCCCAGGTGCGGCCCCCGTGCGCCAGCCAGGTCGTGTCGCCGGTACGTGCGCAGCGGTAGCGGTGGGTGCGGCCGTCGACGGTGACGCTGAGCGCGTTCCCGTCGCGATGAGCGCTCGCGGTGCTCGGCTCCGCTCGGTCGGACCCCGGAACCCCGCCCCCGGCAACCAGGACCTCGGCATCCGTCGCCCGTCCGCGCACCCTGACCTCGGTCTCCTCGCCGGAAGCGGCGAAGCGCCACACGCACCAGGCCGGTTCGCCGATCCGCCATCCGCTCGGAACGTCCCACGGGTCCACGACCGCGCCGGTCGGTTCGCCGGCCAGCAGCCGTTCCAGCGCCGCCGCGATGTGGACCTCCGCCGGAGTCGCGTCCGCTGGGACCAGGGTGTCCAGCTCGCGCTCCACCAACTCGGTGTCGAGAGTGCCCGCGCGCACGTCCCGATGCCGCAGGAGCGCGCGCAGGAAGGCGATGTTGCTGCCGAGGCCGAGCACGGCGGTGTCGGCCAGCGCGGCGTCGAGTCGGCTCAGCGCCTCGGACCTGGTCGGCCCCCAGCCGATGACCTTGGCCAGCATCGGGTCGTAGTCCGAGGTCACGCGCGTACCCGTCCACACCCCGGAGTCCACCCGCACGTCGGTACCGGACGGTTCGTGGACGGCGAGGATCTCGCCGCCGGTCGGCAGGAACCCCCGTCCCGGATCCTCCGCGTAGACGCGGGCCTCGACCGCGTGCCCGTCGAGCGCGATGTCCTGCTGGGACCACGGCAGGCCGCGTCCTTCCGCCACCCGCACCTGCCATTCGACGATGTCGATCCCGCGTCGCCCGTCGACGGCGGTCACGAGTTCCGTCACCGGGTGCTCCACCTGCAGCCGGGTGTTCATCTCCATGAAGAAGAACTCCGCGGGCCTGTCGGCGGAGACGATGAACTCGACGGTGCCGGCGCCGACGTAGGACACCGCGCGGGCCGCCTCCACCGCCGCCGTTCCGATGCGCTGCCGGGTCGCCTCGTCGAGGAGCGCCGACGGAGCCTCCTCGACGATCTTCTGGTGCCTGCGTTGCAGGCTGCACTCGCGCTCACCCAGGTGCACCACGGTGCCGTGGTGGTCGGCCAGGACCTGGACCTCGACGTGGCGCGGGCGGGTGACGAAGCGCTCGACGAGCAGGGTCGCGTCCCCGAAGGCCGCGTGTGACTCGCGGCGCGCCGAGGTGATCTGCTCGTCCAGGTCCGACTCGTCGGTGACGACGCGCATTCCCTTGCCGCCACCCCCCGCGGACGGCTTGAGCAGCACCGGAAGCCCCGTGTCCAGGGCTGCCCGGCGAACCTGCTCGTCGGACATGCCGGGCTCGCTGCTGCCGGGAACCAGGGGAACTCCGGCGGGGCCGACGGTGCCCTTGGCGCGGATCTTGTCGCCCATCGCGTCGATGGCCGCGGCTGGCGGCCCGATGAACGCGATTCCCGCCTCGGCACATGCGCGAGCGAAGGCGGCGTTCTCGGACAGGAAGCCGTAGCCGGGGTGGATCGCCTGCGCGCCCGTGCGCTGCGCGGCGTCGAGGATCCGTTCGGCCGACAGGTAGCTTTCGCTCGCCTCTCGGGGGCCGATGCGCACGGCGGTGTCGGATTCGGCGACGTGCCGGGCCGCCGCGTCGGCGTCGCTGTGGACCGCGACCGAGCGGATGCCCAGTCGCCGCAGCGTCCGGATCACCCGCACCGCGATCTCTCCCCTGTTGGCGACCAACACCGTGTCGAAGGTCGTGCTCGCGGGATTCGTCACTGCCCACCTCACATCCGGAAGACGCCGTTGCCGACCTCGGCCAGCGGCGCGTTGGCCGCCGCCGAGATGGCCAGGCCGAGAACGTCACGTGTCTGCCGCGGGTCGATCACTCCGTCGTCCCAGAGCCGCGCCGTCGAGTAGTACGGATGCCCCTGGTGCTCGTACTGGTCGCGGACGGGTTGCTTGAACGCCTCCTCGTCCTCGGCGGACCACTCCTGGTCCCGCGCCTCGTACTGTTCGCGCCGCACTGTCGCCAGCACCGAGGCGGCCTGCTCGCCGCCCATCACCGAGATCCGGGCGTTCGGCCACATCCACAGGAACCGGGGCGAGTACGCCCGCCCGCACATCGAGTAGTTGCCCGCCCCGAAGGAACCCCCGATGACGACGGTGAACTTCGGGACGCGGGCGCCGGCGACGGCGGTGACCATCTTGGCCCCGTTCTTGGCGATACCACCGGCCTCGTACTCCTTGCCGACCATGAACCCGGAGATGTTCTGCAGGAACACCAGCGGAATCGAGCGACGGTCGCAGAGCTCGATGAAGTGCGCGCCCTTGAGGGCCGACTCGGTGAACAGGATGCCGTTGTTGGCCACGATCCCCACAGGGTGGCCGTGGATCCGGGCGAAGCCGGTGACCAGGGTCTGCCCGTAGCCCTGCTTGAACTCGGCGAAGCGGCTGCCGTCGACGACGCGCGCGATCACCTCCCGCACGTCGTAGGGGGTGCGGCTGTCGGTGGGAACCACCCCGTAGAGCTGCTCGGGGTCCACCGCGGGCGCCTCGACCGGCTCGACCGACCACGGCCGCTGCTCGCGCGGGCCGAAGGTGCTCACGATCGAGCGCACGATGCGCAGCGCGTCGGCGTCGTCGGTGGCGAGGTGGTCGGTGACCCCGGACACCCGCGAGTGCAGCTCGCCCCCGCCGAGTTCCTCCGCGCTGACCTCGGCCCCGGTCGCGGCCTTCACCAGCGGCGGACCACCGAGGAAGATGGTGCCCTGCTCGCGGACGATCACGGCTTCGTCGCTCATGGCGGGCACGTACGCGCCGCCCGCCGTGCAGGAGCCGAGCACGGCGGCGATCTGCGGGATGCCGCGCGCCGACATCGTCGCCTGGTTGTAGAAGATCCGCCCGAAGTGCTCGCGGTCGGGAAACACCTCGTCCTGCATCGGCAGGAAGGCACCGCCGGAGTCCACCAGGTACAGGCACGGCAGGTTGTTGTGCAGCGCGACCTCCTGGGCACGGAGGTGCTTCTTCACCGTCATGGGGTAGTAGGTGCCGCCCTTGACGGTGGCGTCGTTGGCCACGATCACGCACTCGCGCCCGTTGACCCGGCCGACGCCGGCGATGATGCCCGCCGCCGGTGCCTCGTCGTCGTAGAGGCCGTGGGCTGCCATCGGGGACAGTTCGAGAAACGGTGATCCGCGGTCGAGCAGGGCGTCCACCCGGTCGCGCGGCAGCAGCTTGCCGCGTTCGACGTGGCGCTGCCGGGACTTCTCCGGGCCGCCGAGGCGCGCGCGGGCCAGCTGCTCGTTCAGGTCCTCGACGAGCTCGGTGTGCTGCTCGGTGTAGCGCGCGTAGGTTTCCGTCGTCGGGTCGACGGTGGTGCTCAGGACCGGCGCATCCATGGCGCTCCCTCGACGGGTTAGTCATCGTTAACACAGTGATGTTAACGCTTTCTAACCGACTCGTCTAGGATGGTCGCCGATGTCCACCACCGCCACCGGGAGCACCGCTTCACGTCGTGAGCAAATCCTGTCCGCCGCCGCGGAGCTGTTCGCCCGGTACGGCTTCCACGGCGTGGGCATCGACGACATCGGCGCGGCCGTCGGCGTGTCCGGACCCGCCCTCTACCGGCACTTCCGCAGCAAGGACGCCATGCTCGCGGAAATGCTCACCGGCATCAGCGACAAGCTGCTGTCGGGCGGACGCGGTCACGTCGAGAACGCCGCCGACGCCGCGACGGCGCTGGAGGAGCTGGTGGGCTGGCACGTCGAGTTCGCCCTGACCAACCCCGCGCTGATCACCGTGCACCTGCGCGACCTCGACAGCCTCTGCGAGGCGGACCGTCGCAGAGTTCGCGAGCTGCAACGCGGATACGTCGAGGTCTGGGTCACCGCACTGCGCGCGGTACGCGACGACCTCGACGAGCACACGGCGCGGGCCTGTGCCCACGCCGTGCTCGGGCTGATCAACTCGACTCCCCACAGCGCTCACCTCGACGCCGCGACCATGTCGACCCTCCTGCGTCGCATGGCCCTCGACGCCCTGGGGATACCTCGGACGCCGCCCGAGGGGCTGCACGGTCGGTAAAGCCCCACCTGCTTGGTAGGACCGGTCGTCAGGCAAGCGGCGTAGCCGCTTTCTCCTCACGCACGCAGTCGGCACCTAGCAAGACCCATGGGGTTCTCAGATGTCGCCTCGCGCGGAAAGCCCCGACGTGGCGTAGTAACTACTCGGTGTCGGGGATCCCACAGCGAGGCGGCATCTGAGGTTCCCCCGAAGGACCCACTACGCGAGCCGATCCGCAGACCCTCTAATCCACCTCGGTGCGAACCCCTTCCGCGAGGAAGCACCAGTGCCCGCCGACGGCCCGGGCGTCGTCCAGCGGTTCCGGGTACGACCAGGCGGCATCGGGGATGACTCCCTCCGCGCCCCGCAGCCCCCGGTACGAGGTCGTCCCCTTGTAGGGGCAGACGGTGTGGGTCGCGCTGGGTTCCAGCAGCTCGACGCGCACGTCACACGGCGGCAGGTAGTAGCGGTTGGGCAGCCCGGTCTCCGACAGCACCTTCGCCCGCCTGCTCTCGGCCACGACGACGTCACCGGTCAGCACCCGGACGTGGCGGCCGGTCTCCCGGACGTCCACCCGGTGGTAGGGGTCGCGGATGTGGCCGAAGACCTCCTCGTCCTCGTCGAACCAGGCGTCCATCGAATCCCAGTACACCGCCACGTGCTCGGCCAGCCACGGCGCCTCCGGGGTCGGCGCGGGGTAGCTCCAGACCGCGTTCTCGGCGACGCGCTCACCGACCCGGACCGACCGGTAGGTGGCGTCGCCCTTGAACGGGCAGTGCGTGCTGTGGGAGCTGCCCTCCAGCAGGTCCGCGCGCACGTCGGCGCGGGGGACGTAGAGCTGGGGCAGCAGGTTGCTCTCGTGCAGGAGCTTGGCGTCGTCGCTGTCCAGCACGACCTCGCCCCCGAGCAGGGCACGTACCCGCCGGGGGAAGTCGTGCCGGAACAACCGGTGCGCGGGTCCGTCGATGCTGTAGTTGGCGGTCTCGGGTGGCCGGGTGGCCAGCGGACCACCGCCGAAAGTCAGTGCCACGTGCTTCTCCTCTGTTCCGATGTTTATCCGTGTGACCAACCCGGTTATCCCGCACCCGGCAGTCAACCACCACCCCCGACACGGTTACCACGTTTTGCGTTCGTCCGAACACGGCGCAAGACTGGTGCGGTCGTGTCAAAGGAGGTACGGATGGCCACGGTCAACCCCAGTCCGACGCCGATCCCCCGGAGAGCCAGCGAGGTCGCTCGTCCGCGCAAGGGGACGGCTCTGATCCCGTTGACCAACACCACCGACCCCAAGGTCATCGGCCAGCTCTACATCGTCACGGCGTTCGGGTTCTTCCTGATCGGCGGGTTGATGGCCATGTTCATGCGCGGTGAGCTGGCCGTTCCGGGGATGCAGTTCCTGTCGCTGGAGCAGTACAACCAGCTGTTCACCATGCACGGCACGATCATGCTGCTGCTGTTCGCGACGCCGATCCTGTTCGGGTTCGCCAACATCGTGCTGCCGTTGCAGATCGGGGCGCCGGACGTGGCCTTCCCCCGGCTGAACGCCTTCTCGTACTGGCTGTTCCTGTTCGGCGGGCTGATCGTGGTCAGCGGCTTCCTCGTCCCCGGAGGCGCGGCCGAGTTCGGCTGGACCGCCTACACGCCACTGGCCCGCCCGGAGTACAGCGCCGGCATCGGCGGCAACCTCTGGATCACGGGGCTGGTCGTGTCCGGCCTGGGCACCATCCTCGGCGCGGTCAACATGGTCACCACGATCGTCTGCCTGCGCGCTCCCGGCATGACGATGTGGCGGATGTCGATCCTGACGTGGAACATCCTGGTCACCAGCCTGCTGGTGCTGATCGCCTTCCCGATCCTGACCGCCGCGCTGCTGGGCCTGCTGGCCGACCGGCACCTCGGTGCGCACGTGTTCGACCCGGCCAACGGCGGTGCGGTGCTCTGGCAGCACCTGTTCTGGTTCTTCGGCCACCCCGAGGTCTACATCGTCGCGCTGCCGTTCTTCGGCATCGTCACCGAGATCCTGCCCGTGTTCTCCCGCAAGCCGCTGTTCGGCTACACCGGGCTGGTGCTGGCGACCTGGACGATCGGGTTCCTGTCGGTGGTGGTGTGGGCGCACCACATGTTCGCCACCGGCGCCGTGCTGCTGCCGTTCTTCTCCTTCACGACCTTCCTGATCGCCGTGCCCACCGGGATCAAGTTCTTCAACTGGATCGGGACCATGTGGCGCGGTCAGATCACCTTCGAGTCGCCCATGCTGTTCAGCGTCGGCTTCCTGGTGACGTTCCTGTTCGGTGGCCTCACCGGGGTGCTGCTGGCCTCGCCCCCGCTGGACTTCCACGTCTCCGACACCTACTTCGTGGTCGCCCACTTCCACTACGTGCTGTTCGGCACGATCGTGTTCGCCGTGTTCGCCGGGGTCTACTTCTGGTTCCCGAAGACGACCGGGCGCATGATGGACGAGCGACTGGCCAAGTTGCACTTCTGGCTGACCTTCATCGGCTTCCACACCACGTTCCTGGTCCAGCACTGGCTGGGCAACGAGGGGATGCCCCGGCGCTACGCCGACTACCTGCCCTCCGACGGGTTCACCGCGCTGAACATCGCCTCCACGATCGGCGCGTTCGTCCTGGGCGCGTCGATGCTCCCGTTCCTGTGGAACGTGTTCAAGAGCTACCGCTACGGTGTCGTGGCCAACGTGGACGATCCCTGGGGGCACGGCAACTCGCTGGAGTGGGCGACCTCCTGCCCACCGCCGCGGCACAACTTCCACGAGCTGCCCCGGATCCGCTCGGCCCGCCCCGCCTTCGAACTGCACTACCCCCACATGCACGAACGGATGTGGACGGAGGCCCACGTCGGCCAGTCGAGCACTACGCACGAGAAGCCCTGAACCGGACGCGCCCCCTGGGCTTGAAGACGTTGAGCGCGGTGATCGCGCTCAACGCCACCAGTGCCACGCACGGTGCGACGACTGCCGAGACTGCGGCGTCACCGACCGCGTCCAGCACCGGGGTGCCCGGTGGCGCGGCCAGCGCGTCGGCCGCCGCGCCGCGCATCAGCGGGCCGAGCGCGAACAGCACGGCCGCGGTCATGACCGCCGTCGCGACGAGGCTGACGAGCACCCACCAGTGCCGGAACAGTCCCCACCTGGTGCCGACCGAGATCATGATCCCGGACACCAGCGCGGCGATGCTCACCGGCGCACCCACGACCGTGACGATCGTTCCCAGCGCGACGTAGGCGGCCCTCTGCACCTGCGGATCGCGGGAGAGCAGGCCCGTGAGGCTCAGCGCGAGCAGGCACAGCGTCGCGCCGATCCAGGCGACCGAAGCGATCACGTGCACGGTCAGCACGACCTTGCGGGCTCGGGGTGGAAGCTGCGGGCGAGAGCGGTTCGGCGCCCCCGCCGAAGTGGTAACCGCCATAAACCATTTGTACCATGAACGGTTTTACTTTGCTAGGGTTTGCTCCATGAACGAGGAGCGATCCCCGGTCGAGGAGTCCCACGCCCGCTTCGGCATCCACTTCCTGCTCACGCAGCTGGGGACGCACGCGGCCTCGGGATTCGCCGAGCGCGTGGGCGAGCTGGGACTCACGCCGCCGCAGGTCGGAATGCTGCGGCTGATCGGGGTGCGGCCGGGCCTGAGCCAGCAGGCGCTGGCCGAGCACCTGGGGCTGCTGCCCAGCAAGGTCGTCTCGTTCGCCGACGACCTGGAGCGCGACGGGCTGCTCACGCGGACGCGCGGCACGCGCGACCGGCGCGTCTACGAATTGGCTCTCACCGATCGCGGCCGGGCGCGGATGGACGAGATCGCCGAGATCGCCACGGAGCACGAGGCGACGCTGACCGCCGCGCTGAACGACGACGAGCGCGCCCAACTCGGCGACTTCCTCCGGCGCATCGCCGCGCAGCAGGGCATCACCCCGGGCGTGCACCCCGGCTACCGCAAGATCTCCTGAGACGACCACCTGAAGCAGTGGAGCGCCGGTCGGAGCCCGAGGGCGATCCCGACCGGAGCCTGAGGGCGATCCCGGCCGAGCCCAAGCGCACCAGGTGACAACAGCGTCACTCGTTTGGTGCGAGGGTTTCCCAGTTTCGCGCGAAACTGGGAGCTCCCGATTTCGCGCGAAACTGGAAAACCCCACCGCACCGACGGGTACCGTCAGTAGCCACCGGCCTTGAGGGCGGACAGGAACACGGCGAACCGCTCGGGGGTGAAGGTCAGCGCCGCCCGGTGCGGGGTCTTCGAGTCCCGCACGGCCGCCACGCCGTCCAGGTTCCGCGCCACTTCGACGCACTGGCCTTGTTCGGAGCTGCGAGTGCTCTTGCGCCAGTCGGCACGTGAGAGGTCGGTCATTCGGGCTTCTCCCTTGCTGGTGTCTCACAGGGACGAAGCCAGGCTATCCACCAACTTTCGCGAGTCGTCCGCCGAGAGCGCCGCCGCTTGCATCTCCGTGAACACCCGGGTGTAGCGCTCGATGTCGGTCGGGCGTTCCAACCAGACCGCACCTCGCTGGTTTTCGATGTAGACGGCGTCCATGTCGTCGTAGCCTTCCGGGAAGCGCAGCATCGAGAAGGGTGTCTGCAAACCGAGGTGCGCACCGGCCGAGAACGGCATGACCTGGATCGCCATGTTCGGCTTGATCGATACTTCGCTCAGGTGGTGCAGTTGGTCCCGCAGCACCTCCTCACCGCCGACGACTCGGTGGAGTGCGGCCTCGTCGAGCACCACGTGCAGCTTCGTCGGGTGCTTGTCCCGGTTGACCCCCTCCTGGCGTGCTCGGCGAAGCTCGACCGCCCGGGCGAGCGCGCACTCCTGCGATGAATCCGTACCGGCTTCGAACAGTGCTTGGGCGTACTCGGACGTCTGCAACAAACCGTCGATGATCAGTGGCGAGTAGTTCCACAGCTCCTCGGCGTCGGACTCCAGACCGACGAACTTCTCGAACCAGTCGGGCATGTTGTCCGAGTACATCGCCCACCAGCCACGCTCGTTGGACTCCTCGGCCTGGCGAACGAGCGTGTCCGAGTACGGAGCTTCCACGCCGTAGAACTGACACAGCAGCCGGACGTTGCGCGGCAGGATGACCTGCTTGCCGCTCTCCAGGCGATTGATGGTCGTGACCGTCAAACCCGCGTACTTGGCGGCATCGGCGGTCTTCTTGCCGGCTTGTTCCCGGAGCTTGCGCAGTTCCCGCCCGAGCTCGCGGCGTCGCAGATTCGGCCCCGGACCGCCGTCTTCGTGCTGGTCCTCGCTGATGTGCTCGGCCATATCGATCTCCTCGCTGCGCCTGTGCTGATGTTCCGAGTCTGCCTTATGTGTGCCTACATGTGGATCACACTATTGAGTGATAGCGCTCATGTGTACACATAAACTAGCTTAGTTCACGTGATGCGAGCTGGTGGTCCGGTTCACCGATCGCTTCGCAGCCCGCTCCGCCAGGTGTCTCACAGGGCAGGCGGGGCGGGCCTTCATCGGACGGAGCGAGCGAGAGGGCGTGGTCGTGGTGACGACGTTTTTGGAGGAGGGCCTGTCCTGGCAGGGCCCGGTGGTGTGGTGGAACCCCGTCGACGGGGCTCGGCACGCCTTCGCCCCGGACACGAAGCCCAGGCCGGAGCAGGAGAGGGTCACGTTGTGCGGGCAAGCGGTCGTATTGATCGACCCGTCCGAGCTGGACTGGCTCATGCCCACCTGCGACACCTGCATGGACCGGGCAAAGCAGTGGGCCCAACAACGCCAGGACTCCATCGAAGAGCGCCGTCGTGATCAGCGCCGCCGACAGGGGTGGTTCTAGTGACTACCCACGAACTCGGTATCTGGCTGACCCTCGGCGCACTGCTGGCCGCCCCGTTCCTGCTGCTGGTGCCGGTCCACGGCGGGAACGGCCAGCACGCCCACGCCGGACCCGGCACCCTCACCGTGGCCCAGCTCAGCGCCATCGCCCACCGGCCCGAGCCCGACGACGCGGACATCGTCTGG
This sequence comes from Halosaccharopolyspora lacisalsi, assembly GCF_014137975.1. GTDB lineage: Bacteria > Actinomycetota > Actinomycetes > Mycobacteriales > Pseudonocardiaceae > Halosaccharopolyspora > Halosaccharopolyspora lacisalsi. The sequence continues at coordinate 258,333 of NZ_JACGWZ010000007.1, forward strand.
CCACCCGAACCCAAGCCGGGATGGGACGAGCCAGAACTCACCCCGGTGGAACGCGACCTCCACCGGCTGCTCCACCCACCCGCCGTAGAGTCCTACACCGGCCGCCACCGCCTCAACGAACCCGGCGAAATGTATTCGCCCCCGCCCGGGTTGCGCGCAGTGCTCACCGAGCCGATTCCCGCATAGCGGCCCACCGAAGCGGTGCCCACCTCCCCGACGGCGGGCACCGCTTCATACCACCGCACGCGAAACCGTGGTGCCCACGAAGCAGCCACCCGACGGCCAGATCTCGACGACCCAGTCCTCACTGACCGGGTGCGTGTCGCCCTCCATCTCCACCCACGGCGGCTGCTGCACCGAGGGAATGCGCACGACGCGAACCCCGGCTTTACCCCGAAAAGGAGGCTCGATCGTCGGGCTGGGAGCCATCATCAACGTGGCCAACGCGAGCTCATCGCCATCAGAGATCACGAACTCGCCGTACGCGGCCTGATCATCCTCCTGCTCCGGCTGCTGATCGAGGAAACGCAACAGCACCCGGGCTACGTCGTCCTCGTCCCCGCACTCGCTGAAGAAACCGATCCCCTCGTCGGCATAAGCCATGATGGAGCTGGCTGATTCTTCGACCTCAAAAGGATCCGATCCGGTGTCCTGCGGCCAGTTCCCGAAGTAGAAGCACCCGTGCTCGACCTCGACCGCGCGAACTTCTTCCCCGATCACCGAGGGGCTCATGTCCTCGAGGTACGGCCGCGGGATGCCGGAAGCGGTCGATTCGGTGAACCGACCGAGAACTCCACGCATCGCCCCCGGGACGGCCCTACTCCGGACGAGGGAACTTCGTCGTCACGCCCGTGAGTCGGTTCATAACCGATACAGGAACAGTGCCGCCGCCGCTACGGTTGAAGTTGTCTGGGGAGCAGCGGGCACGACACGCCGCCTCCCGGTCTGGGGCGATGGAGCCCACCACACCTGGTACGGCCCGCATCCGAGGAGACACACTTGCCTATTGCCCTGTTCGCCCTCGCCGTGGCCGCCTTCGGCATCGGCACCACGGAATTCGTGATGATGGGGCTGTTGCCCAACGTCGGCGACGCCATGAACGTGTCGACCTCGGCGGCGGGCGGTTACATCTCGCTGTACGCGCTCGGCGTGGTGATCGGCGCACCACTGCTGACGATGTCGGGGATGCGCGTGCGCCGCAAGACGATGCTGCTGAGCATGATGGGGCTGTTCGTCGTCGGCAACATGCTCACGGCGCTGGCACCCACCCACGAGACGCTGCTGGGCGCGCGGTTCATCGCGGGCCTGCCGCACGGGACCTTCTTCGGTATCGGTGCCGTCGTCGCCGCCAGCCTGGTCAGCAACGACAAGCGCGGCCGTGCCATCTCCATGATGTTCGTCGGACTGACCGTGGCCAACATCGTCGGCGTCCCGGTCGGCACCCTGCTCGGCCAGACGATGGGCTGGCGCTGGACGTTCGTGCTCGTGTCCGCGATCGGCCTGGTCGCGCTGCTGGCCGTGGCCGCGCTGGTCCCCCGGCAGCCCAAGCCCACCGAGGTCAGCCTGCGCACGGAGCTGACGGCGTTCAAGCGGCCGCAGGTGTGGTTGGCCTTCGCCGTGGTGGTCTTCGGCTTCGCCGCGACGTTCTCCTTCTACAGCTACATCCAGCCGCTGCTGATCGAGGTGACCGGCTACACCGAGACCGCGACCACGCTGCTGCTGGCGCTGTTCGGCATCGGCATGACCGTCGGCACGATCCTCGGTGGGCGACTCGCCGACCGTTCGCCCATGCGCACGCTGTACGTGTTCCTGCCCGCGTTGGCCGTGGCGCTGACCGGGTTCCTGTTCACGGCGAACAGCATGGCGCTCGCGGCGGTCAACGTGTTCCTGGTCGGCGTCTGCGGCTTCGCCGCGATCCCGAGCATCCAGGCCCGGATCCTCGACCAGGCCAAGGAGGCCCCGGCGCTGGGTTCGGCCAGCATCCAGTCCACGTTCAACATCGCCAACTCGCTGGGTGCCTACCTCGGCGGGCTGGTCATCGCCGGTGGGTTCGGACTGGTCGCCCCCAGCTGGGTGGGCGCGCTGCTGGCGATGGTCGGTCTCGGCTTCGCCGTGCTCTCCGGCTGGCTGGACCACCGGGCTCCCGTCTCCTCCGAGGTCGTGGCCAGCCACCGCAGGGAGATCGACGCGGAAGTCACCACGTCGACCCACACGAGGTGACATCAGGTGGCCCCGCCGCGTCGGGGCCACCGATTCACCGAGCACAGGCGACTACGATGTGGCGGAGGACACGCCACGGAATCCCGTGTCGGCCTCCGTGGTTGGCACGAACAGGGCCCCGAGATCGACAGGGGTGTCACCGTCCAGGCCGAACGTCTCGCAAAGGAACTTCTTCATGACCCAGGTTCCGACCATCACGCTGAACACGGGCGCACGCATTCCTCAGCTCGGCTTCGGTGTCTTCCAGATCCCGTCCGACGACGTCGTGGAGCCGGTGCGCACCGCGATCGAGTCCGGGTACCGCAGCATCGACACCGCTGCCGCCTACGGCAACGAGGAGGGCGTCGGCAGGGCCATCGCCGAGTCCGGCGTGGCCCGCGAGGACCTGTTCGTGACCACCAAGCTGTGGAACGACAGCCACGGCCACGACAACGCGCTGCGGGCCTTCGACGAGAGTCTGGGCAAGCTCGGCCTCGACTACGTGGACCTGTACCTGATCCACTGGCCGCTGCCGGGCCAGGACGCCTACGTCGAGACGTGGAAGGCGCTGGAGAAGCTGCACGCCGACGGCCGCGTCAAGTCCATCGGCGTGTCCAACTTCCAGATCCCGCACCTGCGCCGGTTGTTCGAGGAGACCGACGTGACCCCTGCACTCAACCAGATCGAGCTGCACCCGAACCTGCAGCAGTCCGACCTGCGGTCCTTCCACGCCGAGCACGGCATCGCCACCGAGGCGTGGAGCCCGATCGGACAGGGCAAGGGCCTGCTGGAGAACGCCACGTTGACCTCGCTGGCGGCCAAGTACGACAAGAGCCCGGCGCAGATCGTGCTGCGTTGGCACCTCCAGCTCGGCAACGTGGTGATCCCCAAGTCGGCCACCCCGGTGCGGGTGCGCGAGAACATCGACGTCTTCGACTTCGAGCTCGCCGAGGACGACATGACCGTGATCGGCGGAATGCACACCGGTAACCGTGTCGGCCCCGACCCGGACGTGCTCGGCGCGTGAGGCCGGTGGGCCGAACTAACCGCCGTAGAAGATTCAGGGGCTACCCAGTTTCGCGCGAAACTGGGTAGCCCCAAGTGCCCGGGACCCCCTCACGCCATGCGGACGTTCGGCGCCGGGGTGAGTCCGCGAAGCACGTTGCTGCCGGAGCGCAACGAGGCCACCTGACTGCGGGTGGCGATCGACTTCGGGAACCTCCCCAGCCGCTGCAGTGGTGTGCGGCGCTGGGCCGAGGTGAGTGCGGCCGTCCGCGACACTTTCGCCACGCGAGGACGCCGCTGACGTTCATAAGCGCGCAGCATGGCCCCGGGCGCCGCGCCGGTGTCCGACAGCGAGCAGGACAGTACCCAGGCGTCCTCCAGGGTCTGGTTCGCGGCCTGGGCCACCGCGGGGGGCATGGCGTGCACCGCGTCCCCTATCAGCGTCGTGCGTGACCCGCCCCACCACTTCGGGACCTGGTGGCGAATGTGCGGGAAGAAACCGAGATCGTCGTCGGTGACCGAGGCCAGCAGCGGTCCGACCGGATCGGGCCAGTCGGCGAACGCCTCGCGCAGATCGGCCACGGACAGCTCCGGGTGCCCCTCTCGCCACGGCATGTCGAACCACCAGTGCAGCAGTCCGTCCCCGGCGGGGATGAGGCCGCAGTGTCCGTCCCTGCCGGCGATGTTGAGCGTCTGGTACCCGTGGGCCAGCGACAGGTCGCTGCGGGTCAGTCCCTGCCAGCTCGCCCAGCCGGTCAGTCTGGCCGGTTCACCACCGAGCACCCTGCGCCGCACCACGGACCGCTGTCCGTCGGCGCCGATGAGAACGTCACCGGTGGTGGATGTTCCGTCGGCGAACTCGGCGACGACGTGGTCGGAGCACTCGCGCACGTCCGTGCAGCGCCGACCGAACCGGAAGACGTCGGCGGGCAGCGTCTCGGCCAGTCGCAGCAGCAGCGAACGGCGCGGGACCTCGATGGTGGGGGAGCCGAGCCGCTCGGTCACCTCGTCGAGGTCTGCCTCCCACAGCAACCTGCCGTTGCCGGTCAGCGAGCGCAGGCTGTGCAGGCTCCGCCCGACGCCGTCGAGCGAGACCCCCATGTCGCGCAGCGCCGCCGTGCCGTTGCTCCAGATGGTGACCCCGGCACCGCCCTCGCGCAGCGATTCGGCGTGTTCGTAGACCCGGACCTCGTGTCCCCGGTCGAGCAGCCCCTTGGCGGCGGCGAGTCCTCCGATGCCGCCCCCGATGACGAGAACTCGCATCGATCTCCATCCGAACCGCTCGCGTCTCCAGCTGCATGGGCATTTTAGCCACGCGGTGAGGGGCGCTGACGAGTTACCCTCCGTCACAGCACCCCACGGAGGTGAGCGGTCTCACCCCCGTGGGGTAGGCTGACCGGGTGCCGGGGCGGTAGGCCGGGTTACCGAAACATCCGCGGCGCGGAGAGCCTCCGTGGGGCGGTGGCCGGGTTACGGGCGGCCCCCCGGCGCAGAGCGCCTCCGCGAGGACTGCGGCCGGGCATCAGACCGCGGCTTCGAGGAAACGACCGGCAACCAACCCCGGTTCCTCGTCGCCATCGAACCGGACCCACAGCACAGGGCCGTCGAAGACGTCCGGAAGACCGCTGGCGGTCTCGATCACCGTCCCGGTCTGATCACGAAACCGACCGAACGATGCGCGCACGCGCGTCCCGGGTTCCAACGGACTCGATGACTGCTCCATAGGAGTGGACGGTACGTGTCCTCCGAACATAACGAAAAACCGCGTCCGGGTGAAAGTCCCGTTAAACCCGTGACCAGCGAAGTTGATAACCGGGGATACTGTTCGTGCGCACGAGGCCGATGCAAGCCGTTCGTGACGGGAATCACTACGCACCGTGTCCACGGTGTCGTCGTCCGGGTGTCGCGCGACGATGGCCGCGACGGGAAGGACGTGCATGTACACGATCAGGCAGTCGGGTTTCCACGAACTGGAGGCGAAGAAGTCCCGGTTCCTGTGCGCCCTGGAACGCGTGACCGACGAGGAGCGGGCACGCGATTTCGTGCGGCAACGGCGCAGGATCCATCACGACGCGCGGCATCACTGCTCGGCCTACGTCCTGGGCGACGACGGCCAGAACCAGAAGTCCAGCGACGACGGGGAGCCCGCGGGCACCGCCGGGGCACCGATGCTGGAAGTACTGCGCCGCAACTCCGTCACCAACACCGTCGCGGTGGTCTCGCGCTACTTCGGTGGTGTGCTGCTGGGGGCGGGTGGACTGACCCGCGCCTACGGCGGTGCCGTGTCCGAGGGGCTCGACCACGTCGGGCTCGTCGAGCGGCGGCCGGTGCGGATCGTGACGACCACGGTGGACCACCGGGCCGCGGGCAGGCTCGAGAACGACCTGCGCACTTCGAGGTACCACCTGGCCGACGTGGACTACACCGACCGGGTTCGGTTCGAGGTGCACGTCGACGACTCCGACGTGACGACTTTCCAGGCCTGGCTGGCCGAGACCACCGGCGGCGCCGCCACGGTCGTGCTCGGCGACTTGGTCTACGCCGAAGGCTGAGCCCGGCCGGTCCGGCACGGGACGGTCAGCGCGAGAGGGCTGTCGCATACGCGACGACGACCACTCCCGGCCCGGGACACTCGAAGAAATCCGCGAACAAGTGCGAACCCGTCCGGGTGTTCCTGTTTCGCTTCGTTCTTGCGCAGCGTTCGTCCGCCGAAAGGGTCGAGGGTTTCACCCGTGCGGAGGCGGACGACTTCCCGTCCCGTGGACGGTCCTGGTCGGGACCGGCACAAGGGGAACCGGGGTGAATTTCTCGATCCTCGTGCCGTGGTGATGTCCGCTCGGTCGAGGCACGTAACCGGTGCGCGTCTCGACCGAGCGGGCCCGGCTCCCCCGGGGACCCGCGCGACGAGCGAAGGGCAAAGAGGAGTTCCACCCGGAAAGCCACCTCATTGCCGGGAGTCACCGCGGCGTTCGCGCTCGCGTTCTCCGGCGCCGCGAGCGCCGCTCCCGAGTCGGGGTCGACGCGCGGATTCCGGGAAACCTCCTCGGCCGGGAGGACCCGGGATGTTCGGGAAGCCTCCGCACCAACGTGTCCCCGTCGAACTGCAGCAGCCGCGAAATCGACGGGTGGGACGGCGACGACGAGATCTCCTCGGTCAAGAACAGGACGTCCTGCACGGTGCGACCGCACGCCGACGTCGGCTGGGGCGGCGCCGTGGACATCCCCGCGGGAGACCGGGTCTCGAACCTGGAGAGACTCGGGGTCGACAACGAAGCCGAGAGCCCGAAGTCCCTCTGCTGAGCGGATCGCCTTCCGGGTGACCGGTGGGTGGCCCGGTGGGGCCAGCCGTTGGTCCGCTCGGCTGGTCCCACCGGGTGAGGTTGTCGCGAGGACCTTGCCGGTGACCGTGAGAAGATCAACAGTGGGTGGTTGGCACGCCGAAACGGGTGATACACACCGTTCACCGGGACTGACCCTCGGTGAACAATGTTGAGAGGAGCACGGGATGGCCGACATCACCGCCAAGGTCGACAAGGCATACGAGGACAAGGACTTCGCCGAGATCGCGGACGCTCCCGTCGCGGCGCTGCAGGGCGTCAGCGAGAGCGACGGACAGCACCTGCAGGACGCTTTCGGCATCAAGACGGTGCGTGATCTGGCCACCAACAAGTACTTCCTGCGGGCTCAGGCGCTGACCAACCTCGCTGAGTGACGCGCCACCGTGTGCGCCCGAGCGGGCGCACACGGCACTATCCGGACGAGCCCTCGGAGGTGCCGTCCAGCCGGGTCACGCGCAGTCGCGCGATACGACGTCCGTCCATCGACAGCACCCTGAACCGGTGCCCGAGAGCGTCGACTGAATCCCCCTCCGCGGGCATCCGCTCGAACCGGCTCAGCGCGAAACCGGCGAGCGTGTCGTAGGAGCCCTCGGGCAGGACGATACCGGTCTGCTCCTCGACCTCGTTGCGGTGCAGGAGCCCGTCGACCTCGAAAGTCCCCTCGGCCACCGAGCGCACCGGCCTGAGCTTCGGGTCGTACTCGTCCTGGATCTCGCCGACCACCTCCTCGACGAGGTCCTCCACGGTGACGATGCCGTCGGTGCCCCCGTACTCGTCGACGACGACGGCGAGGTGCCCGCCACCACCGCGCATCCGGGTCAGCGCGGCCAGGATGGGCTTGCTGCCGGGTAGCGCCGTCACCGGCCGGGCGAGCCGGCCGAGGGTCTGTGCCGCGCCGTCCTCTCGGAGGGTGGCGGAGAACAGGTCGCGGACGTGGACGAAGCCGACGACGTCGTCGACCGTCTCCCCGATCACGGGGTACCGCGAGTGCGGCCTGCCCGCGATCTCGGTGGTCGCCTCGGCCAACGAGAGCGTGCTGCTCAGGAAGTGCACCTCCGTGCGGGGAACCATGACCTCGCTGAGCACGCGGTCGCTGGCCTCGAAGGCGTCGGAGACCAGGCGACGCTCCTCGTCGGTGAGCTGCTCGCTCGTGCGCACCATGTCGCGCAGCTCCTGCTCGCTGACCGACTGCTCGGCAGCGGCGGGATTGAGCCCCACCAGCCTCACGACGGCGTTGGTGGACTTCGACAGCAGCCAGATCGCCGGACGGCACACGGTCGCCACCTTGTCGAGCACACCCGCCGTGGCCAGTGCCACGCCCTCGGTCCGCTGCAGCGCCAGCCGCTTCGGGGTCAGCTCCCCGAGCACCAGCGACAGGTAGGACACGAACAGGGTCACCACCAGCAGGGAGACGGTGGCCGCCAGGCCCGCGCCCAGCCCCCAGTCCGCCAGCGCGGGCTGGATGCGCGCCGCGATGGTGGCACCGCCGTAGCTGGAGGCGAAGAAACCGGTGAAGGTGACACCGATCTGCACGGCCGACAGGAAGCGGTTGGAGTCGCGCTTGAGGCTGGCCACCCGCGCCCCTCGACGACCGCGCTCGGCGAGTCTGCGCACCTGCCCCTCGCGCAGCGAGACCAGGGCGATCTCGGCGGCGGCGAAGAAGCCCCCGAGCAGCACGAAGACCACGATCAGGAGCAAGTTGAGCGCGACGCTGTCCACTCCGCGATTCTCACATTCACGGCGGTGAAGCGACTCGCTTCATCCCACTTCTCTCGACACGGTAACGATCGCCGAACGCCGGGAACCGGGGTGATCGACCACGCGTTCGGCGGGTGCGGGACTTCACGCCGAAGTCGACGGTACGTGGAAGGAGGCCCTGGTGTTCAAGAAGATGATGCAGGCGTTCGGAGTCGGAGCCCCCTCGGTGGACACCGTGCTCCACGGTGCCGCGTCCAGTCCGGGGGGTCAGCTCAGCGGCGAGGTGCGCCTGAGCGGTGGGAACACCGATGCCGACGTCGAAAAGATCGAACTGAGCCTGGTCGCCGAGGTCGAGACCGGCGACGACGAGAAGCGGGGCATGGAGCTCCGGCGGGTCACCGTGGCCGAGAGCTCGCGGCTGGGGGCCGAGGAACAGCGGACCATCCCGTTCACCGTGTCGCTGCCCTGGGAAACTCCGATCACGGAGGTGCGCGGGGAACAGCTGCGGGGGATGCGGCTCGGCCTGCGTACCGAGGTGGCGATCGCCAAGGCCGTGGACAAGTCCGACCTCGACCCCGTCCGCGTGGAGCCGCTGGATTCCCAGCAGCGGGTGGTGGACGCGATGCTGTCGCTGGGTGCCCGGGTCAGCAGAACCGACGTCGAACACGGTCACATTCGCGGCCTGGACCAGGAGTTCCCCTGCTACCAGGAGATCGAGTTCTTCGCGCCGCCGCACTTCGCGGGCCGGCTCGAGGAGATCGAGCTGACCTTCGTCGCTCGCCCGGACGATCTCGACGTCGTCCTGGAGGCCGGCAAGCGGGGTGGCCTGTTCACCCCGGGCGGGGACGCGTTGGGCCGCTTCCACCGCAACCACGAGGAGGCGCTGCGCACCGACTGGACGGCCGAGATCAACCGCTGGTTGGAGGCCGTGTCCGAGGGCGGTGGTCAGCACGGGGTCCACGGCCACCGCGGACATCACGGTCACCACGAGGAGCACGGCTCCGGACCCGGTGTGGGCGGCATGGTCGCCGCCGGTGCGGCCGGCGTCGTCGGCGGCATGGTCGCCGCGGAGATGCTCGAGGGCGACGAGGAGGAGGCCGAGGCCACGGGAGAGGAAATGGAGATGGAGGGGGGAGAGGAGTAGTCACTCCGTCCCTCCCGGGGAGCCGTCCCTCGCGCCACACCACCAGCCGGCTCCCGAAGGGTGAACGCGTCGTCGTGGCGCTCACACCGCCACGACGACGCGTTCACCTCGTCGAGGCAGTCGCAACGAGCCGGCCGGAAAACCTCGCCTCAGGCGTCGTAGTCGACGGTGAGGTGGTCGGAGACGGGCAGGGACTGGCAGGTCAGCACGAAACCCGAGTCGATCTCGGACTGCTCGAGGGCGAAGTTGCGACGCATCCGCACCTCGCCGTCGGTGACCCTGGCGCGGCAGGTGCCGCAGACGCCGCCCTTGCAGGCGAACGGCAGGTCGGAGCGCACCCGCTGGGCCGAGTCGAGCACCGGCTTCTCGCGCGGCAACGTCAGCGAGGTGGAACGCCCGTCGAGAACCACCGTGGCCTCGGCGCCCGCGCCGTCGGGTGCGGGTTCCTCGTGGCGGACCGGTTCGGGAGGGATGTCGTCGACGTAGAACAGCTCGCGGTGCACGTTGCCCGCCGGCACCCCGAGCTCGTCGAGAACCTCCTGGGCTCCGGTGACCACGCCGTACGGCCCGCACAGCCACCACTGCTCGTCACCGTCGCACGGCACGAGCGTGCCCAGCAGCTCGCGCAGCTTGTCGGCGTCCAGCCGTCCCGAGACCAGGTCGGACTCGCGCGGCTCGCGGGAGAGCACGTGCACGAGCTCCAGCCGAGCCGGGTAGCGGTCCTTGAGGTCGGAGAGCTCGTCGACGAACATGACGGTGTCACTGCGCCGATTGCCGTAGACGACTGTGACCTGCGAGTCGGTGTCGGCCAGCAGCGAGGCCGCGATGGACAGCACCGGCGTGATCCCCGAGCCCGCGGCGACGAGCACGTGCCGGGCCGACCGCGTCAGGTCCGGGGTGAAACTCCCCGACGGAGCCTGCACCTCGAGCTCGTCGCCCGCCCGGATCTCCCCGGTCAGCCAACCGGAGAACAGTCCGTCGGGCACCAGCCGCACCCCGATGCGGGGCTTGGCGCCACGCGGGGCGCAGATCGAGTACGAGCGCCGGTGCTCACCCTCGTCGGTGCGCAGGCGCAGCGTCACCGACTGGCCCGGGCGGAAGTCGAACTCGTCGCCCAACTCGTCGGGCACGTCGAGAGTCACGGCCACGGCGTCGTCGCACAGCCGCTCGACCTCGGCCACGCGCAGGGCGTGGAACCCCCGCCGCCTCCGCACCGGTGTGTCCACTGTAGACGTCACTGCTCAGATCTCCTTCATGTGCTCGAACGGTTCGAGGCACGAGCGGCACCGCCGCAGGGCCTTGCACGCCGTCGCCCCGAACTCCGAGAGCTCCTCGGTGTCGGCCGACTCGCACCGCGGGCACCGCGCGTGCCGCCGCGTCGGTCCGAGCCGGAGCGGAACCGGCCCCGGTCCGGATTCGGGTGCGTGGCCGGGTGGGGCGATACCGTGCTCGGCCAGCTTGCGGCGCCCCGCGTCACTGATCCAGTCGGTGGTCCACGGCGGGTCCAGCCGGGTGCGGACCTCCACCTCGGGATGTCCGGCCTCGGTCAGCCGTCGATGCAGCTCGGTGCGCATTTCGGTGATGGCCGGGCATCCCGAGTAGGTCGGGGTGATGGTCACGACCACCCGGTCACCGGTGGCCGCGACCTCGCGGAGCACGCCGAGGTCGGCCAGCGTCAGCATCGGCAGCTCCGGGTCGACCACGCTCTCGGCGATCACCCGGGGGTCGGTGCGGGTAACGGTCACCATGTCGCCTCCGGGTGTGCACGTGCGAGGCCCTGCATCTCCGCGAGCAGGTAGCCGAGGTGCTCGGTGTGCACGCCGTCGCGGCCCGCGCGCCCACCGACCCGGCCCATCGCCGGGGTCTCGGGGGTGGCCAGCCCGGCAGGTTCGAGTACCTGGCCCAGGACGGCGTCGAACTCCTCGCGCAGGCTCGCCGGGTCCACTCCGACACCGGCACCGACCATTCGGCGTTCCACGTCGTGAGGCTCGAACAGTTCGTCGACCAGTGGCCACACCGCCTCCAAACCCTCGCGCGCCCGCTGGTGGGAGTGGTCGGTGCCGTCGCCGAGGCGCACGAGCCAGCGGGCGGCGTAGTCGCGGTGGTAGGTGAGCTCCTTGACCGCCTTGGCCGCGATCGCAGCCAGCACCGGATCCCGCGACTCGCCCAGCCGGTTGAAGGCCGCCAGCCGCCAGCTCGCGAACACCAGCAGCCTCGCGATCGTCCGCCCGAAGTCACCGCCGGGCAGCTCGCACAACCGCACGTTGCGGAAGTGCTCCTCGTCGCGGAAGTAGGCCAACCGATCCTCGTCACGACCGCTGCCGTCGGCCTGCCCGGCCCGCGCGAGCAGCATCCTGGTCTGGCCGAGCAGGTCCAGGGAGATGTTGGCCAGCGCGACCTCGTCCTCCAGCTCGTGGGCGCGGGTGCACCACTCGGACAACCGGTGGGACAGGATCAGCGCGTCGTCACCGAGCATCAGGCAGTAGGCGCCCAGGTCCGGGCCGTCGACGCCCGCGGGCACGGTCGCGTCCACCCCGGCCAGCGGGTCGTCGAACCCGGTACCGAAGGCCCACCGGGTGTCTCCTTCGCTCTCCACGAGAGCTTCGTAAGCGTTGTCCACCAAGGTGGCCTCACATGTGCGGGACGTCGTCGGGGATGGAGTAGAAGGTCGGGTGGCGGTAGACCTTGTCCGCGCTCGGGGCGAAGAAGGGGTCCTTCTCGTCCGGACTGGACGCGGTGACGTCCTCGGCACGCACCACCCAGATGCTCACGCCCTCGTTGCGCCGGGTGTAGAGATTGCGCGCGTTGTGCAGCGCCATCTCCTCGTCGGCGGCGTGCAGGGAACCGACGTGAACGTGGTTGAGTCCGCGCTTGCCGCGCACGAACACCTCGTACAACGGCCACGACGACGTGACCCCGGTTCGTTCCTCACTCATACCGCTGCTCCCCTCTCCCGGTCCGCCTGCTTGGCCGCGTACGCGGCGGCGGCGTCGCGGACCCACTGGCCGTCCTCGCGCGCCGCGCGGCGACGCTCGACCCGTTGGGCGTTGCACGGTCCGTTGCCGTGCAGCACCCGCTTGAACTCGTCCCAGTCGGGCTCGCCGAAGTCGTGGTGGCCGCGTTCTGAGTTCCACGCCAGGCCGGGGTCCGGCAGGGTGACGCCGAGCGTCTCGGCCTGCGGCACGGTCATGTCGACGAACTTCTGCCGCAGCTCGTCGTTGGTGTGGCGCTTGATGCCCCAGGCCATCGACTGCCGGGTGTTGGGCGAGTCGCCGTCGGGCGGGCCGAACATCATCAGCGACGGCCACCACCACCGGTCGGTGGCGTCCTGGACCATCCGGCGCTGTTCGTCGGTGCCGCTCATCATCGTCAGCAGCAGCTCGTAGCCCTGCCGCTGGTGGAACGACTCCTCCTTGCAGACGCGGATCATCGCCCGCGCGTAGGGGCCGTAGGAGCACCGGCACAACGGGACCTGGTTGACGATCGCCGCGCCGTCGACCAGCCAGCCGATGACGCCGATGTCGGCGAAGTTCAGCGTCGGGTAGTTGAAGATCGACGAGTACTTCTGCCGCCCCTCGACGAGCTTGTCCGTCAGGTCGGTCCGATCGACCCCGAGGGTCTCGGTGGCCGAGTACAGGTACAGCCCGTGCCCGGCCTCGTCCTGGACCTTGGCCAGCAGGATCGCCTTGCGGCGCAGGCTCGGGGCCCGGGTGATCCAGTTGGCCTCCGGCTGCATACCGATGATCTCGGAATGGGCGTGCTGGGCGATCTGACGCACCAGGGTCCCGCGGTAGCCGTCGGGCATCCAGTCCCGCGGCTCGACACGCTGGTCGTGGTCGATGGTGGCGTCGAAGTGCCGTTGCAGTTCGTCCTCGCCGCCGGCGACCGCCTCCGTTGCCGTCACGAGCGAACACCTCCTGCTCTCAGCGGCCGGAATTACCGACCGTTCGGTCAGTTCCTGATTGTTGTCCCCCGCGCGGCCCGGCGCAACCCCCTGGGTGTGAACGGACCGTTTCGGCGGTGCGAGTGCCAGAACGATCCGTTCACCCCTCGGAACTCAGGACTCGGCGGGGGCCTTCTTGGCGACCAGGGTCAGCACGTCGTACTTGGCCACGGACTCGCCGTGCTGGTTGGTGACGTCGGCGTCCCAGCGGACCTCGCCGTAGTCGGCGCCGTGGCGCGGGGTGATGCGCTTGGCGGTCAACGTCACCGTGATCTCGTCACCGGGATAGGTGGGCGTGACGAACCGCAGGTTCTCCAGCCCGTAGTTGGCCAGCACCGGGCCGGGCTCCGGCGAGACGAACAGCCCGGCGGCCAACGAGACCACCAGGTAGCCGTGGGCCACGCGGCCCTCGAAGAACGGGTTCGCCGCCGCGGCCTCCTCGTCGGTGTGCGCGTAGAAGGTGTCGCCGGTGAACTCCGCGAAGTGCTCGACGTCCTCCAGCGTCACCCGGCGCGGACCGCCCACCACGGTGTCCCCGACCCGCAGCTCCTCCAGGTGCTTGCGGAACGGGTGCACGTCGGTCGTGGTGCGCGCGCTGCCCTGCACCCACTCCCCCGTGACGGCGGTGAGCGTCTCCGGATCTCCCTGCACGGCCGTGCGCTGCATGTGGTGCAGCACTCCGTTCAAGCCCCCCAGTTCCTCGCCACCACCGGCGCGGCCGGGGCCACCGTGCAACAGCTGGGGCAGCGGTGATCCGTGGCCGGTGGACTCCTCGGCGTTGTGCCGGTTGAGCACGAGCATCCGGCCGTGCTGGGAGGCACTGCCGACGACGACCTCGCGGGCGAAGTCGGTGTCGGCGGTGACGACCGAGCCGACGAGGCTGCCGTGTCCGCGCCGGGCCAGCTCCACGGCGTGCGCGGCCCCCTCGTACGGCATGACGGTGCTCACCGGACCGAAGGCCTCCACCTCGTGCGGCTGCGTCCGGTCCGGATCGTCGCAGCGCAGCAGGAAGGGCGGCAGGAACGCGCCGTTGACCGCCTCGGCGTCGACCACCGCCAGGCGCTCGCGGGTGTCACCGTGGACGAGCCGCCCCGCCTCCAGCAGCGCCTTGAGCGAACGGCGCACCTCCTCGCGTTGTTCGAGGCTGGCCAGCGCCCCCATTCCGACGTTGGGGTTCTCCGGGCTGCCGACCTTGATCTTCGACAGTCGCTCGGCGGCCGCGCCGATCACGTCGTCCACGAGCTCGGTGGGCACGAAGGCCCGGCGAATCGCGGTGCACTTCTGGCCGGCCTTGACGGTCATCTCGGTGACGAGCTGCTCGACGAACAACTCGAACTCCGCGGTGTCCGGAGTGGCGTCCGGACCGAGGATCGAGCAGTTCAGCGAGTCGGCCTCGGCGTTGAAGCGCACCGAGTTGCGCACGACGTTCTCGTGGCTGCGCAGGCGTTGGGCGGTGGAGGCCGATCCGGTGAACGAGAGCTGGTCCTGCTCGGTGAGGTGGTCGAGCAGATCGCCCGCGCTGCCGCACACCAGCTGCACCGACCCCTCCGGCAGGATGCCGGACTCGACGATGAGCTCGACGAGCCGGTGGGTGAGGTAGGCGGTCTGAGCGGCCGGTTTGATCAGGCTCGGCACCCCGGCCAGGAAGGCGGGGGCGAGCTTTTCCAGCGGTCCCCACGCGGGGAAGTTGAAGGCGTTGATCTGGACGGCGACGCCGTGCAGCGGCGTGGCGATGTGCCGACCGAGGAAGGTCCCGCCCTTGCCGAGCGGCTCCGGCCCGCCCTCGACGTAGACCTTGCCCGCGGGCATCTCGCGGCGGCCCTTGCTGGAGTAGCTGAACAGCACCCCGATACCGCCGTCGACGTCGAACTTCGCGTCGCCCTTGGTCGCTCCGGTGCGCGCGGAGAGCTCGTAGAGCTCCTCACGGTGCTCGCGCAGGTGCGAGGCCAGCGACTTGAGCAGCGCGGCACGCTGGTGGAAGGTCAGTTCCCGCAACGCGGATCCGCCGACGCGGCGCCCGTGGTCGAGCGCGGCGGCCATGTCGATGCCGGCCGAGGAGATCCGGGCGACCTCCCGTCCCGTCACGGCGTCGTGCAGGGGCGTGCCGTCCTCGGTCGGTCGCTGCCACTGCCCGCTGACGTAACTGCGCAGTACGCTCGTCGCCTCGTTCCCTCCACGCGGCACGCTCATCGGCTCGCTCCCTCCTCAGCGGCGGACACACCGTCGTCCGCACGAATTACTGACCGATCGGTTGGTAATGATTGTGGCGCAAGACCGGCCCGGGCACAATCATCGGATCGCACCGTGCGCTCGGACGGCCGGATTCCCGTCGAGGGTTGACACCACGAACGTGACGTCCAACACTTCTTCGACGAACCGACTGTTCGGTCAGTTCATGACTGTGGACGAGCGTCGAGCGCGTCCACGACCAGGGAGGTGGCCACGCTCGTGAACTCCGGTCCAACGGCCATCGCGGGTCCTGCCGCCGCGATGTACGACGACGACCACGCCGCGAAAGCGCTGGGTATCGAACTGATCGAGGCGGCAGGCGGGAACGCGCTGCTGCGCCTGCGCATCACCGCCACGATGGTCAACGGCCACGCCATCACCCACGGTGGCTACGTTTTCCTGCTGGCCGACACCGCTTTCGCCTACGCGTGCAACAGCCACGGCCCCGTCACGGTCGCCTCCGGTGCCGAGATCACTTTCGTCGCCCCGAGCTACGAGGGCGACCTGCTGTACGCCCGCGCCGAGGAACGCACCCGCTTCGGCCGCAGTGGCGTCTACGACATCACCGTCCGCTCCGGCGACGAGCGGGGCCCCGTGGTCGCCGAGTTCCGCGGGCACAGCCGCAGCATCAACGACGAGGGAAAGGGCACGTCATGACCGAGACGGTCTCGCCCCACCGAACCCGGGACAGCTCCGCGTGGGACAGCGGGGAACGGCTCGGCCCCGACGGGCTCGCCGGTCTGCAACTGGAGCGGCTGCAGTGGACGCTGTGGCACGCCTACGACAACGTGCCCTTCTACCGGCACAGGTTCGACGCGGCCGGAGTGCACCCGCGGGACTGCCGCACCCTGGCCGACCTGGCGAGGTTTCCCACCACCACCAAGCACGACCTGCGCGACAACTACCCGTTCGGCATGTTCGCCGTCGCCCAGGACCAGGTGCGCCGCGTCCACGCCTCCAGCGGCACCACCGGCCAACCCACCGTCGTCGGATACACCCAGCACGACCTGGACGTCTGGGCGGACGTGGTGGCCCGCTCCATCCGTGCCGCGGGCGGCCGGCCCGGCCACAAGGTGCACGTCTCCTACGGATACGGACTGTTCACCGGCGGGCTGGGTGCCCACTACGGAGCCGAACGGCTGGGCTGCACCGTCATTCCCGCCTCCGGCGGCATGACCGCGCGCCAGGTGCGGATCATCCAGGACTTCGAACCCGAGATCATCATGATCACTCCGTCCTACATGCTCACGCTCATCGACGAGTTCCGCCGCCAGGGCATCGACCCGCGCGAGACCTCGCTGCGCGTGGGCATCTTCGGTGCCGAGCCGTGGACGAGCGAGATGCGCGCCGAGATCGAACGTGCCGCTGGCATCGACGCCGTGGACATCTACGGCCTGTCCGAGGTGATGGGGCCCGGCGTGGCCAACGAGTGCGTCGAGACCAAGGACGGTCCGCACATCTGGGAGGACCACTTCTACCCCGAGGTCATCGACCCGGTCACGAGCGAGGTCCTGCCCGACGGGGAGTCCGGTGAACTGGTGTTCACCTCGCTGACCAAGGAAGCGCTGCCGATCATCCGCTACCGCACCCGCGACCTGACCCGGCTGCTGCCGGGCACGGCCCGTCCCGGGATGCGCCGGATGGCCAAGATCACCGGACGCAGCGACGACATGCTCGTGCTGCGCGGGGTCAACGTCTTTCCCACCCAGATCGAGGAACTCGTCGTCCGGGCCGAGGGCCTGTCCCCGCACTTCCAGCTCGTGCTCTCCCGGCAGGGCCG
Organism: Halosaccharopolyspora lacisalsi; assembly: GCF_014137975.1. Taxonomy (GTDB): domain Bacteria; phylum Actinomycetota; class Actinomycetes; order Mycobacteriales; family Pseudonocardiaceae; genus Halosaccharopolyspora; species Halosaccharopolyspora lacisalsi. The sequence goes on from NZ_JACGWZ010000007.1 coordinate 275,669, forward strand.
CATGGACCATCTCACCGTGCGCGTCGAAGCCGACGAGACCACCACGGCCACCCAGCGCCAGACCGCACCGTCTCTGCTGGTCAACGCCATCAAGGAAGCGGTCGGCGTCACCGCGGAGGTGACGATCGTCGAACCGGCGACCCTGGAGCGCTCGGTCGGCAAGCTGCAGCGGGTCGTCGACAACCGTGAGAGCTGACCTGCGAGAACCCCGGATCCGAGCGCTGCGAGACTGGTGGTCATGACCGAGGGCAAGGGCAGTCGGGGCAGGCCCGGCTACGATCTCGACTCGCTGCTGCACACGGCGGTCAAGGTCTTCCACGAACGCGGCTACGACGGAACGAGCATGGAGGACCTGGCCAAGCGACTCGGCATCACGAAGTCGGCGATCTACTACCACGTGCCGAGCAAGCAGGAGCTGTTGCGGCTCAGCGTCGACCGCGCCCTGGACGCGCTGTTCGCGGTGCTCGACGAGCCGAGCTCCACCGACGGTCCCGCGATCGAGCGGCTGCACCACGTCGTCCGGCGGAGCGTGGAGGTGCTCGTCGACGAGCTGCCCTTCGTCACGCTGCTGCTGCGGATTCGCGGCAACAGCAAGGTCGAGCGCCAGGCCCTGGCGCGGCGCCGCGAGTTCGACCACCTGGTCGGCGAGCTCGTCGCCGAGGCCGAGCACGAGGGCAGCCTGCGGCTGGACGTGGATCCCGCACTGACCAGCAGGCTGCTGTTCGGCATGGTCAACTCGCTGATCGAGTGGTACAGGCCCCGCCAGGGGCTGACCAAGTCCGAGATCGCCGAGACCGTCACCAAGATCGCCTTCGACGGCCTGCGGCGTCGCTGAGCCGCTGCTTCCCGCGTCGTGTTCCTCGGTTGCCCCCGCCCCACCACGTGGGATGCTGTTCTCGGACACCTCCGGTGGGGAGCCGACCTCCGGCGAGTACCTGGAGCGGGCGACACCGAAAAGTGTGACACTCGGTCGTTGATGTGTCACTTCGAGTACAGTGTGTACACAAATGTTATCGAAAGTCCCGGGGCTCTGGTCATTTCGTGTTGACGCCGCTCCGGTGATATACGAAAGTCCTGTGCACCGTAAGTAACGAATGCCAGGGATGAGGAAGGCGGCACCAGATGGCGACACCAGCTGCGCCACCAACGCGGGCTCACGTGCAGCTTGATACAGGGGTGCGCAAAGACGTCAACAAGCTCAGTCTGCTGTTCACCGGGGTCGGTGCGATCATCGGTTCAGGCTGGTTGTTCGGTGCGCTCTACGCCGCGCAGATCGCCGGACCCGCGGCGATCCTGTCCTGGATCGTCGGCGCGATCATGGTCATGGTCATCGGATTCGTCTACGCCGAGCTGTCCGTGATGTTCCCCGTGGTCGGCGGCATCATCCGCTTCCCACACTACTCCTTCGGCTCCTTCGCCAGTTTCAGCTCCGGCTGGGTCAGCTGGCTGGCCGCCGCGGCCGTCACCCCCATCGAGGTGCTGGCCACTCTGCAGTACACCGATCCCTACGTTCCCTGGTTGATGAACCAGGTCGAGGGCGAGTGGATCGTCACCGGTCCCGGTCTGATCGTGGCCATCGCACTGATGGCGCTGTACAGCACGATCAACGTGCTGGGCGTGCACCTCTTCGCCAAGCTCAACAACGCGCTGGTGTGGTGGAAGCTCGCGGTCATCGCACTGGTGATCGTCGTGTTCTTCGCGGTCTCGTTCAACCCCGGCAACCTCACCGACTTCGGCGGGTTCGCCCCGACCGGTTTCGGGTCGGTCTTCGCCGCGATCCCCGCCGCGGGCATCGCCTTCTCCTACCTGGGATTCCGCAACGGCGTGGAGTTCGCGGGCGAGACGGACAACCCGCAGCGCAACGTCCCGTTCGCGCTGATCGGCTCGATCGTGATCACCGCGGTGATCTACGTGCTGCTGCAGATCGCCTTCATCACCGGCCTTCCGCAGGAACTGCTCGGGCAGGGTTGGGCCAACATCTCCTTCGAGGAGAGCGCCGGTCCGCTGGCCGCGCTCTCGCTGACCTTCGGTCTCATCTGGATGGCCTGGCTGCTGCGCATCGACGCGATCATCTCCCCCGCCGACACCGGCCTGATCTACGCGGGTGTGACCACCCGGCTGTCGTACGCCAACGCGCGCAACGACAACGCCCCGCAGGCGCTGACCAAGCTCAACAACCGGGGCGTGCCGTACATCTCGATCCTGCTCATGTTCGTGGTCGGCTGCTTCATGTTCCTGCCGTTCCCCGGCTGGGCGCAGTTCATCGGCTTCATCACCTCGGCCTTCGCGGTCTCCTTCGCTCCGGGTGCGCTGGTCGTGGGCGCGCTGCGCCGCCAGATTCCCGACCAGGAACGGCCGTTCAGGCTGCCCGGCGGTGACACGATCCCGATCCTGGCGTTCATCTTCGCCAGTCTGCTGGTGTTCTGGTCGACCTGGTCGATCAACGAGAAGATGTTCATCGGCTTCCTGGTCGGCTACGTCGTCTACGTCATCTACCACCTGACGACCAAGCACAACACGCCGCCGATCGACTTCAAGTCGGGCTCCTGGTTCCCCATCTGGCTCGTCGGCCTGATGATCGCGAGCTACTTCGGCGACATCGTCCCCGGCAGCGAGACCGACCCGGGCCTCATCCTCCAGGGCGGTGACGGGCCGCTCGGCCTCGCCCTCGGTGCCGTGGTCATCGCCGTCTGGAGCGTGGTGATCTACTACTACGCGATGGCGGTGCGACTGCCCTCCGAGCGCACGGTCGCCTACATCGAAAAGACCCCGACCGACGCACCGAAAACCGTGTGATAATCCTCTCCGCAACTCCCCGGCCCCTCGGGTCCGGGGAGTTGCGTGTCCGGTCCCGCTCCGGGAGTGGCTATCCTCTGGGCAGCAGTCAGTCCTCAGGAGGAGCCATCCCCGTCAACTCAGTGAACCGGGCCGCGCTGGTGGTCAACACCCAGTCGCGCACCGGCGCCGACGCCTTCGCCCGAGCCGAGAAATCCCTCGTCGAACTCGGCGTGCCGGTACGTTCGAGCTATCCGCTGCGCGACCCCTCGCGGCTGCCCGAGGTGGTCAAGACGGCCGTGGAGGAGGGCAACGACCTGGTCGTCGTCGGGGGCGGCGACGGAACCATCAGCTCCGTGGTGGACATGCTCGCCCACCGCGAGGTACCGCTCGGGCTGCTGCCGCTGGGCACCGCCAACGACTTCGCCCGCACCCTGCACGTGCCCACCGATCTGGACCGGGCGTGCGAGACCATCGCCCACGGCAAGATCGTCGACATCGATCTGGGGCTGGCCGGGGACAACTACTACGCCAACCGGGCCTCGGTCGGCATCGGCGCGGCCGTGGCGCGGGAGATGTCACCGCAGCTGAAGCGGTGGGTCGGATCGCTGGCCTACCCGGTCGCCACCGCCAAGGCCGTTATGCGGCACAGGCCCTTCTCCGCGCGGTTGACCTTTCCCGACGGGGACCACGAGCCACGGGAGTACCCGAGCCTGCTGCAGATCTCGGTCGCCAACGGGCGCTACTTCGGTGGCGGGCAGCTCGCCGCGTACGACTCCGGCATCGACGACAGCACCCTGGACGTCTCGATCATCCGGCACGGCAACTACCGCGAACTGATCACCGTCGCCCGCAACCTCAAGAGCGGACACCTGCTCCACACCGAGCAGGCCGACCATTTCCGCACCAGCCGGGTGTACGTGGAGACCGACCCCGAGCTGCCGATCAACATCGACGGGGAGCTGGCCGCCCACACGCCGCGGGACCTGTCGGTGGCGCGCAACGCCCTGCACGTCGTCGTCCCCGACACCTGGGTCGACGGCCAGTAGGAATACGGGCGCCCACGCCGGCGTTGGTGATCGAGATGCGAGTCGTGGGAGTAACCGAGTTCGGCGGGCCGGAGGCCCTGGACGTCGTCGAGGCACCGGAACAGCACGCGGGCCCGGGCGAGGTGCGCATCAGCGTGCGCGCGGCCACGGTCAACCCGACCGACACCTTCACGCGCAACGGCGCCCGCGCCGAGCAGCTCAGCCAGGAACCACCGCCTTACGTTCCCGGCATGGACGCGGCCGGGGTCATCGACGAGATCGGCGAGGGAGTCACCGGCTTCGCCACCGGCGACCACGTGATGGCGATCGTGATTCCCCACGGGTCCCACGGGGCTTACGCGGACGGCCTCGTCGTCCAAGCCGAGTCGGTGACCCACGTTCCGGCCGGTACGGACGACGTGGCGGCCTCGACGCTGCCGATGAACGGGCTGACGGCACGACTGGCGCTGGACCGGCTGGACCTGTCGCCGGGCAGCACGCTCGCGGTCACCGGTGCGGCCGGTGCCTTCGGCGGCTACGCCATCCAACTGGCCAAGGCCGACGGTCTTCGCGTCGTCGCGGACGCCTCCGAGCAGGACACCGAGCTGGTCAAGCAACTGGGTGCCGACATCGTGGTCCCGCGCGGCGAGGACGTGGCCGACAGGTTCCGCGAGGCGGTTCCCGAGGGCGTGGACGGGGTCGCGGACGGGGCGGTGCTCAACGAGCGCGTCGTCCCCGCCATCCGTGACGGCGGCGGTATCGCGACCGTGCGTGGTTTCAGCACCGAAGCCGAGCGCGGAATCACCTACCACCCGGTCTGGATCTACCACTACCGGAACGAGCAGGCCAAGCTCGACCGGTTGCGGCAACAGGTCGAGCAGGGCGCCGTCACCCTCCGAGTGGCGCGCACCTTCCCGGCGACGCAGGCTTCCGACGCGCACCGCGTGCTCGAGGACGGTGGCACACGGGGACGCCTGGTCCTCGAGTTCCCGGCGTGAGCACGGTGCCGCAGTAACCGCCACAGCCCGCTCAGGGGTTTCCCGGTTTCGCGCGAAACCGGGTCTCCACGACTACGCCTCGGGTCGCACGGTCCCGAGGCGCGAGGAGGACGCCCGGCCGACCACTGCCTGGTTACGCTGGCCGAATGACGACGACCACCTGGTCGCGATGGCTGGAACGAGCGAGCACGTGGTCCCGTGAACATCCGCTGGTCGTGGACGGCGCGATCGCCGTCGCGTCGGCCTTCGTGGTCGCGCTCCTCTGGCCGAGGCGCGGGTCGCCGCTTCGCCCGCCGCGGACCTGACGTGGCTGATGACCGTGTCGGCGGTCCTCGGGCACGGAGCCATCGCCTTCCGACGGGTGCGACCGGGGATCTCGTTCACCGTGGTGAGCGCGGCATCCGGGGTGCAGCTGCTGGCCAGCGCCTACCTGATCTCCCTCGGAAGCACTGTTCCTGATCGCGCTGTACTCCTACTGCGCCCACGGCAGGCGGCCTGCGCCGACGGCGGGTTTCGCGGTCGGTATCGGTGGGACCGTGGCGTTGACCGTCGCGGGGTTCGCGATCGCGGGTCGACCGATGGTCCCGGATCTGCTTATGCACGTTTTCGTCCGGTTCCTGCCGTTCGTGGTGACCGCGTGGAGCCTGGGCATGTTCCGCCGGGTACGGCTGGACCACGTCGCGGCCCTGAAGGGCAGGGCGCTCCGCGCCGAGGCCGAGCGGGAGGAACGTGCTCGGCGTGCGGTGGCCGACGAACGAACCAGGATCGCCCGCGACGTGCACGACGTCGTCGCACACGCGCTGTCCGTGATCACCAGCCAGGCCAACGGTGGCCGGTACGCCGCTCGCGGCGACCCCGAGCGGGGCATCGAGGCGCTGAACACGATCGCCGGAACCGGCAGGCAGGCACTCGCCGACGGCCGGGGAACCCTGACGGTGCTGCGTGACGACGCCGACGTCGAGCGGGAGCTGTTCCCACGGCCCCTGCTGAAGGACCTGCCCGCCCTGTTCGACCGGGTGCGCGAGGCGGGCGTCGCGGTCGAGCATTCCGAGCGGGGATCCGAGCACGCGCTCAGCCCGGTCACTGAGCTGGCCGTGTTCCGGCTGGTCCAGGAAGCCCTGACGAACACCCTCAAGCACGTCGGTCCGGGAGCCCGCGCCGAGGTGGACCTGTCCTGGTGCCGCGACGAACTGGTGATCGCGGTCCGCGACGACGGTCCCGGCCCGACGAGCGCCGAAGGCGGCCAGGGGCTGGTCCGCGCCGGGTTCGTCATGGTCGTCGAGTCCCAGGAGGACATGCGGGTCGTGGGCGAGGCCGGTGACGGCCACGACGCCCTGCACCAGCTCACCGCCGCCGACGTGGTGCTCATGGACGTGCGGATGCCGCGCATGGACGGTGTCGAGGCGACCCGCAGGGTGCTGACCGGGCACCGAGCTCCGAAGGTCGTCATGCTCACCACCTACGACCTCGACGAGTACGCCTTCGCCGCCCTGCGCGCCGGGGCCGGCGGCTTCCTGGTCAAGGACTCCGACCCCGACATCGCTGCGGCGCGAAGCGCCACGATGAGGGGTGGTGGTCGGGTTACGGGAGGGCCTGCTCGGCGCGATCCGCACCGTTCACCGAGGTGACGCCGTGATCGCACCGTCGCCCCCGCGGCGGCTGCTGGACCACGTGGCCGCCGATCTCCCCCACTCCCGATCCGGGAACCGATCCGCTGGCGGCGTTGACCGATCGGGAGCGCGAGATCCTGGTCGAGATCGCGCGCGGTGCCGCCAACACCGAGATCGCCGAGCGGCTGTTCCTGTCCGAGGGCACGGTCAAGACGCACGTCGACCGGATCCTGTCCAAGCTCGGGATGCGCGACCGCGTGCAGGACGTGATCTTCGCCTACGAGCACCGACTGGTCCGCCCGGGACGCTGACCTCGGCGACCGCCCGACCGGCGTACCCCCGCGGTCCGTCCGATCCGGGACCGCGGTCGGACGCGCCCGGCCCGGCACTCCCGGCACCGTCGAAGGTGGTGCCACAAGGCGCCAGCCCCCGAGAAAGGCCGGAGCCGTGCGACCGCCGACGCGCCGCCGAACAAGCCACCGCAGTGGGGTCGTCCCCCCGCCGTGCCCGGGTGCCCACCGGATTACGGTGCCGCACCGAATCGTCGAGGCTGGCCGCATGCCCAGTGACGACGCTCCACCCGCCGCCGTTCTCTCCCGGCGAAAGCGCTCGTGCTCGTCGCGGTGCACCAGGGGTCTACATCGGATTCTTCCTCGCTCCCGCCCACAGGGGCACGCCGTTCAGAGGCGCTTAGCGACCGCGTGGATCGGTGAGCATCCGCTCCGGCCGGTGACCACTCGAGGTTGGCCGAGACGAGGCGCGACGGGGAGGGACCGGTGTCGTGATCGACTTTCAGCAGCTGTTCCAGCAGGCGGGGCACGTTCTTCCCGACGCGTCCGCCGTGCGGGTGTGGGCCGCCGGACTCGGCGCGTGGGCACCGGTCCTCCTCGTGATGCTGCAGGCGGCGTCGGTCGTGGTCGCCCCCGTTCCGGCTGGTCCGTTCACCTTCGCCGAGGTCGCGCTCCTCGGCGCCTGGCCGAGCTGGGTGACCGGCGTGGTCGGCACCGTCGTCGGGTCGGTCGCGGCCTTCATGCTGGGACGGCGCTGCGGTTGGCCGCTCGTGCATCGCCTCGGCGGCACGAGAGTCACCGGGGCGCTCGGGGGCTCGGACGGGATGTGGCTCCTGCCCGTGCTCGCCCTGCCGATACCGCTGGGTGGTGACGTCGCCTGCTTCGCCGCCGGGCTGTGCGACATGCGGCTGCGGCGCTTCGCGCTGCTCGCCACCGTCGGCAGGGTTCCGGGGACCACGCTGGGTGTGCTCATGTCTTCCGGGCTGACCACCGGATCCCCGTGGTGGCTGGTCATCGGGGCGCTCGGTTCCGCCGCCTTGTTCGCAGTGGCGCGCCACCGTCGCGCACCACGGCGACGTGTTTCCGCTAACGATAACTGGACAGCACCGACCGGGCGGTCGGAGAGTGTGTAGCGCTCCCGATCCGGGCCGTGGAGGCGAAGCACGTGACTTTCTGGCTGCTGCTGGTGGCGGGTGCGATCGTGCTGCTCGGAGCGCTCGTGCAGGGCACGGTCGGGTTCGGGATGAACCTGGTGGCCGCGCCGCTGCTGGCGATCATCGACCCGGTGCTGGTTCCGGTTCCCCTGCTGCTGGTGGCCTCGGTGTTCGCCGTGCTGGCGATGCTGCGCGAACGCGGCGAGCTCGACTGGCACGGAGTGAGCTGGGGCGTCGTCGGGCGGGTTCCCGGCACGGCGCTCGGCGTGGCCGCGCTGGCGCTGCTGCCCCCGCGCGGGCTCGGGATCCTGATCGGTGTCGCGGTGCTGGTCTCGGTGGGGCTGTCCCTGCTGTCCTGGAGCCCCCGCCCGACCCGGCCCGCGCTGGTCACCGCGGGTGTCGCCAGCGGCACCTTCGGCACCGCCGCCGCGCTCGGCGGTCCTCCGATCGCCCTGATCTACCAGCACGTCCACGGAACCAAGGTGCGCCCGACCCTGGGGGCCTACTTCGCCATCGGTTCGCTGCTGTCGATCGTGGGGCTGTCCCTGGGCGGGCAGTTGGGCCCGGAGTCGCTGCTGGCCGCGCTGGTCCTGTTCCCGTTCGCGCTGGTGGGTTTCGCCCTGTCCGGGCCGCTGCGCGGGGTCCTCGACGCCGGCCGCACCCGCCCGGCCCTGCTGATGGTGGCCACGGTCGGCGCGGTCGTGCTGCTGCTGCAAGCCGCGATGTGACCGCCCACCCGGATGCCCCGGCAGCGCGGAGTGCCCCCGAGGGCGGTCGGCTTCTACGTTGAGGTGGTGCTCAACGACGCCGAGGCGGAGCTGGTGCGGACCGCTGTCGACGCCACCGCGGACGGGTCCGCCGACCGCGGCGCCCTGCTGTCCGCGCTGAACCAGCACTACCCGGGAATCCGAACGACGCCGACGTCGTCATCGTGCACTTCACCGTCGTCGAAGACGTCTGACCACGGCTCGAGGCGCAACGTCTCGCTGAAGGCGCCCACGGCGTGTTCGGTGGCCGCGTAGGCGCTGTTTCCCGTGCGTACGACTCGCCCGGCGACCGAGCTGATGTTGACGACGTCGGCGACGACGCGCTCCCCTCCGCGGACTCCAGCGGATGAGGCAGCGCCGCACGGGTGCACTGCGACAGGCCCATCACGTTCGTGTCCAGCATGGTGCACCAGTCCTGGACGGAGGCCCCCGGAACTTCTTGAAGCGCATCGCGGTCATGACCGTCGTGGCCGTCCTCACCCGGGCAGCAGCGATCATGTTCATGGCGAACGCGGAACCGGCCACCTCCGAGGTGCTCGCCGTCCTGTTGTCCGCACCAGTGCTGATGATGGCGCGAGCAAAACGTCCCTCGGGAGAACGAGTCCGGTACTCATGAACGCTGATCAACCACCACGCGAGCAACACCGGGGAGTCCGACGGTTCTCGGTCCGCTCGCCGGGTTCGGGAGGAGAGCGACTCCGAACACGCGGTCTCAGTCGGTGAGTCCGCGTTGGCCCGGACCGAGGTGAGCAGCCTGCCGCCTTCGAGCCGGGGCGGGGCGCCAAGGATTCGCGCGGGTGGCCCCGCACGTGTTCCGCAAGGCGGTTAGCGGCGGAAGCCCTGGAAAGCGCCGTCGATACGCAGTCCAGACGTGCTGTGCACCCAGAGCGCACTCGCGATCTTGTAATGATCGACGGTCAACGCTGCGACCGGGAGAGTCGGTGGGCCGCCGGGGGATCGAACCCCGAACCCGTGGATTAAAAGTCCACTGCTCTGCCGGTTGAGCTAACGGCCCTCGCGGGGGAGCCTACAAGGTCGGCGTGATCTTGTCCTCTCCGGGAGCCGGACCGTCAGGCGCGGTCCGGCTCCGGCGGAGCGACGACCATCTTCGTGCGGCTGGTGCGCTCGTGCCAGCCCATGCCCGTGACCACGAGCACCACGAGCAGGAAGCCCGCCCACTGGGTGGGGGTGAAGTGCTCGTCGAACACGCCGACGCCGATGATCGCCGCCGTGGCCGGGAAGGACAGCTCGGCGAGGGTGGCACGCGCGGCCGGAGTGGTGCGCAGCCCGAAGTAGTACAGGCTCAGCGCGATCAGTCCGGGGATCAGTGCCAGCAGCAGCAGACCACCCAGGTTGTTCCAGCCCACCGCGACGGGGTCGCCCCGCAGCAGCAGGATGACGGCGGCGGTGGGAAGTCCCACCGAGAACCGCAGCGTCGTCACGTCCTGAGCGGACAACCGGCGGCTGAGGAAGCGTCCGAGCACGGTGCCCGACGCCCACAGGACGGCCGCCCCCACGGCCAGCAGGGCCGGTTTCACCTGGGAGACCTGCACATCCAGCGGTTCGGGGAAGGCCAGCAGCCAGGCACCGATCAGCGCGGGAACGGCGAACGCGAAGTATCGCCCCCGCAGCCGCTCGCGCAGCAGTGCGAACGAGGCGAAGGCCGCGAAGATCGGCTGGAGTTTCTGCAGCACCAGCGGGGTGACCGGATCACCGGCCTGGAAGGCCGCCGTGAACAGCGCCGTGGCCAGCGCCGAGGCACCACCGCCGACGACGACCACCGCCAGCCGCTCCCGGACGTCGCAGGCGGCGAAGGCCCGCCACGCTCGCGGGAGCAGCGGTGACAACGCCAGCACGATGATGAGGTGCTCCCAGAACACCACGCTGCCCGCGGGCAGGCTGGTGGCCAACGGCATCCGCCACAGCGCGTCGGTGCCCCACATCGCCGTGGCCACGGCGACCAGCCACGTCCGGTCCCGTCCGCTCTCGAACATGACGATCAACGTACCGCGAAGCCCCGCCGAGGCAGGGCCGCGACCACGACGATCCTCGTCACACCCCCGGGAGTCATCACCGTGGCCCCTCACGGCAGGGCTTCGTCCGCGAAGTCCATCCGGGATGTACACCCGTCCGGGGGACCTCGAGTGCAGGGAGCGCCCGGCCCGGGTAAGTCTGCTGCCATGCGAATCTCTACCGCCAGAAGACGGACCGCTGCCGTCGCCACCGCCGTCGCGGCGTTGGCCCTGACCGCGCCCGCCGCTTCGGCGACACCGGACAATGACCCGCCGCGCAGCTCGCACGGGGTGTTCCAGCCGTACGGCGAGGACGCCGACGCCGTCACCTACGACCGGAAGCAGGTGCCCGTCGGTTCCGAGGGCAGCGTCACGTCGTTGTCCCACGGCGCGCACACCAAGGTCCTCGCGAAGTTCACCGGGTTGCGGCCCAACCGCAACTACGGTGCGCACGTGCACACCCGGCCGTGCGGGAAGACGGGCTCGGCGGCCGGGCCGCACTTCCAGCAGGACGAGGCTCCCGAAGGGGTCTCCGGCGATCCCACCTACGCCAACCCGGGCAACGAGATCTGGCTGGACTTCCGCACCGACGCCGAGGGCAACGCCGTCAGCGGCGCCCTCGGCGACTGGAACCCGGCCGAGGGCACGGCCAACTCGGTGGTCATCCACGAGCACCTGACCAGGACCGCTCCCGGCGAGGCCGGCGAGGCCGGGCCGCGGCTGGCCTGCCTCAACGTCCGTTTCTGACCTCGCGACCGCCCCGGTGGACCGCCCACGGGTGCGATCCACCGGGACGGCACGGCACACGCCGGTGATCTCGACGCCACCGGAAACGCTCGGGTCGCCGCCACGCGACGACGGCATCGGGGACAATGGCGACTGATGACGGCGACACTTCCCGCTCCCGGTGAGACCACGTCGGGTCTGCGGATCGGCCCCTACGAGGTCGACCCGCCGGTGGTGCTGGCCCCGATGGCCGGAATCACCAACATCGCGTTCCGCCGGCTGTGCCGCGAGTACGGTGCCGGGCTCTACGTCTGCGAAATGATCACCTCGAGGGCGCTGGTGGAACGCCACCCGAAAACCCTGCGCATGGTCGCTTTCGACGCCGACGAGTCCCCGCGGTCCATGCAGCTCTACGGCGTGGACCCCGACACCATGCGCGAGGCCGTCCGCATGATCGTCGACGAGAACCTCGCCGATCACATCGACATGAACTTCGGTTGTCCCGTCCCGAAGGTCACCCGGAAGGGTGGCGGCTCGGCGCTGCCGTACAAGCGGCGCCTGTTCGGCGAGATCGTCGACGCGGCGGTGCGCGCCGCCGAACCCGCTGGTGTGCCGGTCACCGTCAAGTTCCGCGTCGGTATCGACGACGAGCACGTCACCTGCACGGACGCGGGACGCATCGCCGAGGACAAGGGCGCCTCCGCCGTCGCGCTGCACGGCAGGACGGCCGCCCAGCGCTACTCGGGTCACGCCGACTGGTCGGCGATCCGCGCGTTGAAGCAGACCGTGCGAAGCATCCCGGTCCTCGGCAACGGCGACATCTTCAGCGCCGGTGACGCGCTGCGCATGAAGGCCGAGACCGGCTGCGACGGCGTCGTGGTCGGCCGTGGCTGCCTCGGGCGCCCGTGGCTGTTCCGCGACCTGCAGGCCGCCTTCGCCGGCGAGCCGGTTCCGGAGGGACCGAAGCTGGGCGAGGTCGCCCACGTCATCCGACGGCACGCCGAACTGCTGACCGACCACATGGGTGAGCACAGCGGGCTCCGCGACCTGCGCAAACACCTGACTCAGTACCTGCGGGGCTTCCCGGTCGGCTCCGAACTCCGGAAGCGCTTCGGCCTGGTCTCCGGCCTCGGCGAGCTGGACGACCTGCTGGCCGAACTCGATCCCGACGTTCCGTTCCCCGACGAAGCCGAAGGACCGCGTGGACGACAGGGCTCGGCGGGCAAGGTCGTGCTGCCCGAGGGGTGGCTGGACGATCCGGAGGACGCGAGCGTGCCGGCGGACGCCGAGATGGACCACAACGGCGGCTGAGGGTGGCACGGTCGAGCTCCTCGCGGCGGCTGCTCGCCGGCCTGGTCTCGGTCGTGCTCGCGTCCGGCTGCTCGGTCGGTGCACAGCATTCGGGCGAGGAGGACCAACTCCGGTTGGCGCGGCGGTACTTTCACGACAACAATGCCGCGGCGCGCCGCGGGCCCGCCGCGCAACAGGAGTTCCTGCGACGCACCCAACACCCGGATTACAGCGCCGACGTGTGCGACCTCGGCGCCATGACGGTCACGCTGGACCCCGTGCTCTCGACGCTGCGGCCGGACCCGACGTTCTCCCCCGGCGATATCACGCCAAGGGGTGAAATATGGGTGGTCGCCGTCGAGGTCACCGTTCGGCGCAGCGGAGTCGTCAGCGCACACCAGGTCGGTTCGCAACACCTGGTCCACCTGAATGAGCGAGTGTACGGCTTCACTCCGTGTCCGTCCTGAGTTTCACGAACTTGCGGCACGGTCACCACGAACCACACACTTGTGCTCTCCTCCGTGTGGGTGGGGACAGCTCATTTCGCTTCCACACACACCCCTCCGCCCGGTAAACACCAAGCAGTTCGCGAGAAGCGTCGAACCGGCGGGTCGCCGATAAACGGAGAGTGCAGACGGGTCGACCGGTCGAGCGAATTCGAGCGGGCTCGAGTATCAGCAGCTCAAGCGATCCGTCTCACCCGACGACACCACGGACGGGAGGTGAGTGCGATGAGCGGACTGCGCAGCGGTTCCGCCGGGCCGCAGTCACGGTGCGACGAAGCGCGAATGTCGTGGGCCACCGTGACTCCTCCCGACGACGAGATCGCCCCCGAACCGGACGGCGATCAGGAATCCGGGATGGTGGAGCTGCACGAATCCATCGCGGCGCTGCTGGCCTCACGTGGCCAGTGGCAGCAGGCCTACCGGCACCTGCGCTCGGCGGTCGACCTGATGTCGTCCGACGAACCCACCCACGTCCCTCGGCAACTGCGCCACGAGGTCGACCGGCTGCGCCGGGAACACGCCGAGGCGTACGAGCAGAGCAGGCGCGACAGTCTCACCGGCAGCTACAACAGGCGCTACCTCGACGAGCGGTTGGAGGAGCTGGCCCCGGGGGGATCCCGGGACGGGCTGGGGATCGCACTGGTCGATCTGGACTGGTTCAAGGAGGTCAACGACACCTACGGCCACGTGCTCGGCGATCGGGTCCTGCGGCAGGTGGTCGAGCTCATCCAGGAGGTGCTTCCCGGCGGGGGGTTCTGCGCGCGCTACGGCGGCGAGGAGTTCGTACTCGTCCTCCCCGGTGTGGGCATGACGACCGCGCTCGCCGCGTGCGAGGCCGCGCGCGCCCGCGTCGAGAGTTTCACGTGGCTGCGTATGGCCCCCGGCCTGCACGTCACGGTGAGCGTCGGGCTGGGATATCAACGTCGTGCCACCGAGACCGTCCGACCGGGATCCGAACAACTGATCCTCAACGCCGACATGCTTTTGTATGCGGCGAAGCGGTCGGGCCGCAACGCGGTTGCCTACCGGTCGGGCGGTGAGGTCCGACTGGCGGGGCGCCCCGGACAGCGAAACGTCCTGGGTGCTTCACGCGACCACGGTCACTGACAGCACCGACAAACACACAGCGTGCGACACCTGGCGTTACCAACAGCCAAGCGGAGCAATGTTGTTACGTGATTTGGATGACAATTTACGGGGGGACTGTACACGATTTGTGAATAAATTGGCCGCGCTATCGTCAATTCGGGCGATCAGCCGTACCATCTCGGCAGAGTTGAGCGATACAGCTTGGGGACGGGGAATCGCCAACGGCCGAGCAAGCCAGCACAACATCGTCTTCGATGGTGGGAGGGAACCAGGGTGCCTCAGGATTCTCATGAGGGAAGTTTCGGGCACCAGCGTCCTCACCAGGAACAGCCGGACGAGGAAAACGAAGAGTCCTCGTCCGGGCGCCGCAGGCGTGCCCTGGGGGATGACGGTACCGGTGGCACGCGGGTCACGGATCTGCTGTCCAAGCACGGCAAGTCTTCCGCACAGGGCGGCTCCGCGCATCGCAGGCGCAAGCCCGACGCCGAGGAGTCGGAGGGGAACCAGGAGCAGCCTCCGCCCCCGCCCCAGCAGCAGCCCCAGCAGCAGCGGGCTCAGCAACCTCAGCAGTCGCAACCTCAGCAGTCGCAGACTCAGCAACCCCAGCAGACCCAACGTCCTCCGGCGCCTCCGCAAGCCCCACCTCGGCAAAACCAGGAACCGCAGGCCGGCGCCCCGATGGCCCCCGCACGTCGAGCGGCACCGCCACGGGCCCCGGCCGAACAGCACCAGGCCCCGCCCGACGACAGCGGGCAGTACACGGCTGACCGTCAGCCGCCGCGTCGCCCCCGTCCCGCAGGCGATGCGCCCCAGCCCCCCGAGTACCGAGGCGCGCCGCGAAGACCAAACGGCACCCCGCCCACCAGGCAACCCGGTCCTCCCGCACCACCACCGGGACCGACGCCACCGGCGGCACCGCCAGCGCATCCCCGACCGGCCCCCGGCCCCGACAACACCGGGGCCGGCGAGGACCCGCAGGCCACCCGGATCTCCGAGGCACTGTCCGGAGACGGCAAGCCCGCTCCCCGGGCCGAGCCGGAGCAGCGCCCCGGCCCCCCCGCACAACCGGAGCGGACGCGGCAGCACCCCGTCCCTCCGCCCGCCCGGGAACCGGTGCCGGACGCCGAGGTCACCACTCAGCATGCCCCGGTCGGTCAGGAGGACACACCCGAGCAGTCCGAGCACGGCGACACGCCCGAGGAGGACGTGTCCGAGGACGCCGAGGACGTCCCCGGCGCGGACGAGCAGCCCAACGGCGAGTACACCGCCGCGATCGACGCGACGCTGGCCCGCTTCTCCGCCGTGCACGACCAGATCGCCGAGGAGGAGGCCCAGCGACGCAACCGCTTCGCCTGGCTGTTCCGCAAGCGCAGGGAACCCGAACTCGGCCAGGACAGCCTGCCCTTCGACTTCGCGGTGGGACGCGACTCGCGGTCGTCCCGGATGGAATCGAAGCAACAGCACCGCAAGCAGCGCTCCGTGTTCGCGATCAAGGCGCTGGCGGCCACGGCGGCCGCCCTGGTCTTCGTGGCCACCGGTGTCGGCTGGAGCGCCAAGGCATGGGTGGACGCGAAGTTCCGGGAGGTCTCCGCGCTGGTCCGCGACGGCGCCGGGATCCAGGACGCGCACCTGCAAACCGGCGATCGCAACTTCCTGCTGGTCGGTTCGGACACCAGGGCGGGCGCGGGAGCCGGTGAGGGAGTCGGTACCGCGAAAGGCGTTCCCGGCGCACGAGGGGACACGACGATGATCGCCCACATTCCGGCCGACCGCAGCCGGATCGTCGTCGTCTCGCTCCCGCGCGACCTCGAGGTGGACCTGCCGGACTGCAACCGCTGGGACCCCAAGACCGGTGAGTACAGCTCCGAGTCCGTGCCGGAGATGGAGAACGTGAAGTTCAACGTCGCCTACGCCACCGGCGGCCCGAAGTGCACCACCAAACTCGTCCAGCAGATCTCGGGGCTGTCCATCACCAACTTCCTCGGTATCGACTTCCAGGGGTTCTCCTCGATGGTCGACTCCGTCGAGGGAGTGCGGGTCTGCAGCAAGACCCCGATCATCGACGACGTGCTGGGGCCGGTGATCCCGACAGCGGGTGTCCACAAGCTCAACGGGCGGCAAGCGCTGGAGTACGTGCGTGCCCGCCACGTCCAGGGCGACCCGACCTCGGGTTACGGGCGGATGGAGCGGCAGCAGCTGTTCCTGTCCGCGCTGCTGCGCAAGGTCATGTCCGCCAACGTGCTGCTCGACCCCGGCAAGCTCACGAACTTCGTCAGCGCGGTCACGAGCAACACCTTCGGGGAGAACATCGGCACCGACCAGCTCATCGCGCTGGGTAAGTCGCTCCAGGGGCTGAAAAGCGACAAGGTCACGTTCGTGACCGTGCCGACCACCGGCGTACCCAACGACAACGGCAACGAGGAGTTGCGCGAGTCCGACGCCCACTCCCTGTTCCGGGCGATCATCGAAGGCACGTCGCTCGCCCCCGAGAAATCGAGCGACTCCAAGACCCGCGAGATCGCGCAGACCGACTCCTCCGTGCCCGCGTCGACCAACGCGAGCAGTGCGGCGCTGGCCGCTCCGGCGCTGTCGCAGGCGCCGAAGCCGACGCAGCCGTCCCAGGTGCGCGTCAAGGTCATGAACACCACCGATCAGGCCGGCCTGGCCGGTGAGACCGCGCAGGAACTACGGGACGTCGGCTTCACGGTCAGCGGGGTCGGCAACCTCGACACCGGGGGCGAAGGCACGATCATCCGGCACTCACCCTCCACCACCGCGGCCGCGCAACTGCTGGCGACCTCGATTCCCGGGGCCGGGCTGATCGCCGATCCCTCCCTGGGAGACGCGCTCCGGTTGGAACTCGGTTCCGGCTACGAGGGCACGGTCCACTCCCCGGACACCGGTAAACCCGACGTCCCGGACAACCTCTCGACCGTCAACGCGGGCAAGGACCGGTGCGGCGGTGTCTGAGATCACGAGAGCGGCGCGTCACCGTCGGTAACGTCCGGAATCGTTCACCAGTGGTTCACTCGTCCCGCCTATTGTCGACCCCTCACCCCACGTAGCATGGAACCATGCGTGAGGTTTACCAGGAACAACTCGACATGCTCGCGGAGGAGCTCGCCTCGATGTCGACGATGGTCGGCACCGCCATGGAGCACGCCACGAAAGCACTCCTGGAAGCCGATCTTTCATTGGCCGAGCAGGTGATCGACCAGGACATGCAAGTCGACGAGGCCCGCGCCCAGTGCGAGGAGCGAGCATTCGGCCTGCTGGCGTTGCAAGCACCCGTCGCGGGCGACCTGCGTGCGGTGATCTCGACGATCCACGTCGCCGAGGATCTGGAGCGCATGGGTGACCTGGCGTTGCACGTCGCCAAGACCACCCGTCGCCGGCATCCGAACCCGGTGCTGCCGGAGGACGTGAAGCCGTACTTCTCCCGGATGGGCGAGTCCGCGGAGAAGCTGTCCAGCCGTCTCAACGAGGTGATGCGTACCCAGGACGTGCAGGGTGCCAAGGCCCTCGAGGGCGAGGACGACGAGATGGACGACCTGCACCGGCACCTGTTCTCGGTGATGATGAGCCCCGAGTGGGAGCACGGGGTGTCGGCGGCCGTCGACGTCACGCTGCTCGGTCGCTTCTACGAGCGCTTCGCCGACCACGCCGTGTCGGTGGCCCGCCGGATCGTCTACATCGTCACCGGAGCGATGCCGACCAGCTGATCCCCGACACGCCGAAGCGCCGCGCGGTATTAATACTCGGTATCGAGTACTCACCGTGCGAAGATCAACCGCGTGCGTAAGAGTCCGACCATGCACCGCCGGCGCCTCGGCAGCAAGCTCCGCGAACTGCGTGAGAGAGCGGGGCGCACGCACCGGGAAGTCGCCGAGTGGCTGGACTGCTCCCAGGGCAAGATCAGTCAGATCGAGCTCGGGCGGGTGCCGGTACGTGCCTCGGACGTGCGCCTCATGGCGGAGTTCTGCGGCGCAGCGGCCGAGCAGGTCACCTCGTTGGAGGAGCTGGCCAGGGATTCCAAGCAACCCGGCTGGTGGCAGGGTCATCCGAGCACGGCGCGACGTCCCGGCTTCGACACCTATCTCGGTCTGGAGACCGCCGCGCAGGCGGTGAGCTGCTTCGGCGCGGATTCGGTCCCCGAGCTGTTACGAACCGTCGACTACGGCAGGGCACTGCTCGGTAACCTCGACGAGACCGACACCGCCGACCGGCTGGCCGTGACCTCCTCCCGCCAGCAACGGCTGCTCGGCGAGCGACCGCTCGAACTGTGGGCGGTCCTCGACGAGGCGGTGCTGCGACGCGTGGTCGGTGGTCCGGCGGTGATGCGCTCCCAGCTGGAGTACCTCGTGCTCATGAGCTACCGGCGAAACGTCACCCTGCGAGTGCTGCCCTTCGACGCCGACGAGCACGCGCTCAGTGGCGACCGGGTCACCGTCTTCTCGTTCTCGAACCCCACCGACCCGCAGGTCGTTCATCTCGGCGATTCCACCAACTCGCGCTTTCTCGACAAGCCCGGCGAGACGGAGCCGTACCTGACGTCCTTCGACAGGGTGTGCGCCGCGGCGCTGACCACGCGCGACTCCGCCAACCTCATCTCCACCATCGCCGACGGCCGGAACAGATGAAAATCCGGTTTCGCGCGAAACCGGATTTTCCTGATTTCGCGCGAAACCGGGTAACCACCGAAGTGGTGATGAGAGTGATTCAGCCGAAGCGACCGGAGATGTAGTCCTCCGTGGCCTTCTGGTTCGGGTTGGAGAAGATCTTGCCGGTCTCCTCGATCTCGACGAGCTGGCCGGGCTCACCGACCGCGCGCAGATTGAAAAACGCAGTCTGGTCACTCACGCGGGCGGCCTGCTGCATGTTGTGGGTGACGATGACGATCGTGTAGTCCTTCTTGAGCTCGGCGATGAGGTCCTCGATCGCCAGCGTCGAGATCGGGTCGAGCGCCGAGCAGGGCTCGTCCATGAGCAGCACGTCGGGCTGGACCGCGACCGCGCGGGCGATGCACAGCCGCTGCTGCTGACCACCGGAGAGGCTGCCACCCGGCTTGTTCAGCCGGTCCTTGACCTCCTCCCAGAGGTTGGCCGAGCGCAGCGAGCGCTCGGCGACCTCGTCGAGGTGCTTCTTGTTCTTCTCACCGGCGAGCTTGAGCCCGGCGACCACGTTGTCCCGGATGGACATGGTGGGAAACGGGTTGGCGCGCTGGAAGACCATGCCGATGGTCCGGCGCACCTGCACCGGGTCCACGTTGGAGGCGTAGACGTCCTCACCGTCGAGCAGGACCTTGCCCTCCACCCGTGCACCGGCGATGACCTCGTGCATCCGGTTCAGCGCGCGCAGCACGGTGGACTTGCCACACCCGGACGGCCCGATGAAAGCCGTCACACCGCGGGCGTGCACCTGCAGGCTCACGTCCTGAACGGCGTGGAACTTGCCGTAGTGCAGGTTCAGATCCTGGATGTCGAGACGCTTGGCCATGAGTTGTGTACCGCCTACTTGGTCTTGACCGCGAACAACCTGGAGATCAGCGTCGCCAGCAGGTTGATCAGCATGATGACGAGGACGAGGGTCAGCGCGGCCCCCCACATCCGGGCGTCGCCGGCCTCGGTCGGGGTCTTGCGCTCGGTGTAAATGGTCAGCGGCAGCGACGCCATCGGCCCGGAGAACAGGTTGAAGTTGATCGAGCGCGCGTAGCCGACCAGGATCAGCAACGGGGCCGTCTCCCCCATGATGCGGGCCAGGCCGAGCATCACGCCGGTGAGGATGCCCGACAGCGAGGTGGGCAGCACGACCTTGAGGATCGTCTTCCACTTCGGCACTCCCAACGCGTAGGAGGCCTCTCGCAGGTCGTCGGGCACGATCCGCAGCATCGTCTCGGTGGTGCGCACGACCAGCGGCAGCATCAGCAGCACCAGGGACAGCGCCACGGCGAAGCCGCTCTTGGGGAAACCGAAGGTGGTGATCCACAGCGCGTAGACGAACAGACCGGCCACGATCGAGGGCAGCCCGCTGAGGATGTCGACCATGAACGTGGCGGTGCTGGCCAGCCGCGAGTCCTTCCCGTACTCGATGAGGAAGACCCCGACCGTCACACCCAGCGGCACCGAGATCACGGCGGCCACGAACGACTGCTCGATGGTCCCCACCAGCGCGTGGTAGATGCCGCCGCCGAAGTCGTTGGGGAGCAGCCCGTAGAAGGAGTGGCTCCACCAGTCGGCGCTGAGCATCGGGACCAAACCCCTGCTCAGCAGGGTGTACAGCACCCACAGCAGCGGAACGACCGCGACCAGGAAGGAGACCGTGAACAGGCCCGTGGCGGTGTGGTTCTTCAGCCTGCGTCCGATACCGATGTGCTGGAACGTCGGGGCGGTGGCGGGGCGTTCCACGTCAGCGGTGTCCGTTCTCATTCTTTCCCCTTACCGCTGCGGCCCTCGATCCAGCGGGCCAGCGCGTTGACCGCGAATGTGGTGACGAACAGCACGAGGCCGGCGGAGATGTAGGCACCGACCGTCATGTTGTTGTTGAACTCCGCCGACCCCAGCGCGATCTTGGAAGCGAAGGTGGCCCCGGCGTCGAAGATGCTGTAGCTCGGAGCTTCCTGAGTGGCGCTGAGGATGACCGTCAGCGCGACGGTCTCGCCGAGCGCACGACCGAGCCCGAGCATCGAGCCACCGATGAAGCCGTTGCGCCCGAACGGCCACACCGTGGTGCGCACGACCTCCCACTTGGTGGCACCGAGGGCCAACGCTCCCTCGATCTGCACGGTGGGGGTGCGCTCGAAGACCTCGCGGGTCACACCCGTGATGATCGGCAGGATCATCACGGCCAGCACGATGCCGGCAACGAACACGTTCGAGCCGGTGCCCACGGGAATGTTGCCGTCGGCGAAGAGCGGAATCCAGCCGAGGTTGGTGTTCAGCCACACGGCGACCGGACTGATCACCGGTGTGAGCACCAGGAAGCCCCACAACCCGTAGATCACCGACGGCACCGCGGCCAACAGGTCGACGACGTAGGCGAAGGGGCGGGCCAGCGAGCGGGGGGCGTACTGGGTCAGGAACAGGGAGATGCCGAAGGCGGTCGGCATCGCCAGCACCAGCGCGACCAGCGAACTGGCCACGGTGATCCAGGCCAGGTCGATGATGCCGAAGCGCAGGTTGTCCGGATCCCCGGCCTGCCACTCCCTGCTGAACAGAAAGCTCACCTCGTTGGCCTGCAACGAGGGGATCGCGCGAATGAGCAGGAAGAGCCCGATCGCCGCGATCAGCGCGATGACGAAGACACCCGAGCCGGTGGCCACCGAGTGGAACACGCGGTCGCCGATTCGGACCACTTTGCTGTCCGACCGGGGTTCGGCAGGTGTCTTGGGATCCTGCGGGCCGGAAGGTGCCGCGGCGGCACCCGGCTCGGCGTCAGCCGGGTGCCGCTCGGACTTCGTGGAGTCGGTCACTGCTGGGGGCAGCCTCTCACTTGGTCACTTCTCGATTACCGACGCTCTACGCCGAGATGGCGTTGACCGCCTCCATGACCCTGCTCTTGAACTTCGGCGGCAACGGGGCGTAGCCGGCCTTCTCCAACTGCTGCGGATCGGCGTTGGCCGCGACCTTCAGCGCCGCCTTGACGCTCTTGGCCGTGGCGGGGTCGTAGCCCTTCGAGCACACCATCTCGTAGGTGGCCAGCACGATCGGGTACACACCGGGGCTGTCGTTGCCGTAGATCGACTTCAGATCCAGCCGCAGGTCGTTGCCCTGCCCCTTGATCTTGGCGCCGTCGATGGCCTTGCCCGCGGACTTACTGGTCAGCGAGACCGGTCCACTACCGCTGTCGATGCTGGCGATGCCCAGTCCGGCGTTCTTCGGGAAGGCCCAGGCGGCGTAGGTGAACCCGCCCTTGGTCTGCTTGACCGCGGAGGTCACCCCGTCGGTCCCCGACTTGCCCTGGCCGACACCGGGGCCGGCCTGGAACGTCTTGCCCTCCCCGGTCCACATGCCGTCGGTGGCGGTGGCCAGGTACTTCTGGAAGTTGGCCGAGGTGCCGGACTCGTCGGAGCGGTAGAACGGCACGATTTCGATGGCGGGAAGCTTGGCGTCCGGGTTGAGCTGCTGGATCGCCGGATCGTTCCACTTGGTGATCTCGCCCTGGTAGATCTTGGCGATCGTCTCGGGGCTGAGCACCAGGTTGTCCACGCCGGGCAGGTTGTAGGACATCGCGACGGGACCGAAGACCATCGGGATGTTCCAGGCCGGGTTGCCGTTGCAGCGCTTCTTGGCCGCCGCGGTCTCCGCCCCCTGCTGAAGCGGCTCGTCGGAACCACCGAAGTCGACCTGGCCCGCGGTGAAGGCCGCGACTCCCTTGCCGGACCCCGTGGCGGTGTACTTGATCTTCTGTCCCGGGCACTTCATGGTGTAGGCCCGGGTGAAGATGTCCATGGCGTTCTTCTGCGCCGAGGACCCCTCCGCGACCACCGGCTGGGTCCCGCACTCGACCTTGAGGTTCTTCAGTGCGGGGTTCATGTTCGCGGCCGAGATGTTCTGGTCGCTCCCGCACGCCGTGAGCGCGAACGTACCCGCCGCGAGGAGCCCGACCGCAGCTCTGTGCCTCTTGAACTTCACGT
Source organism: Halosaccharopolyspora lacisalsi (assembly GCF_014137975.1). Taxonomy (GTDB): domain Bacteria; phylum Actinomycetota; class Actinomycetes; order Mycobacteriales; family Pseudonocardiaceae; genus Halosaccharopolyspora; species Halosaccharopolyspora lacisalsi. The sequence continues at coordinate 298,546 of NZ_JACGWZ010000007.1, forward strand.
CTTTCCTCCACCGGAAGAGACAGGGTGATGGGCGCGGTGCTTACCGCTCGCCCCGAAACAGTAGGGAGTCGCGGTGTCCACGCACCCGCGTCGAGATGAACCCCAGGTGAACAAAGCACTCTAAGTAAGCAGACACACCCTCATATGGGTGATTCATTCCACAAACTGGGAGCCATCGAGACGGATAGTCATCCGTTCGTCACCGACCGAACTGGACGTCGATGTCCCAGCGCCGAAACTCCAGCCGCTGGTAAACGCCGATTGCCGCCGCGTTGTCACCCTCCACGTAGAGCATCACCCGCGGACAGCCGACATCACGCAAGTGGCGCATTCCGGCCACGGTCAGTGACTTCCCCAAACCGCTGCCTTGCGTGTCCGGATCCACACCGATGACATAGACCTCTCCGGTGCCGTCCGGGTGAACCTTGGTCCAGTGGAAACCGAGCAGCTCTCCGGCGGAGTCCACGGCGAGCAGAAAACCGGCCGGATCGAACCAGTCCTCCCGCTGCTTGCCCCGCAGCTCGGCCTCGTCCATTCCACCCTGCTCCGGATGCCAGGAAAACGCCCGGTGGTTGACCCGCACCACGGCGGCCTCGTCGACGCCGGGGCGGAACGCACGAATCGTGACCCACTCCGGCAGCGGCGCTTCACCGAGCTCGGTGTCGTCCAGCTCACGACCCATCCGCCACAGCTCGCGGGAACGCCGGAACCCGAACCTCTCGGCCAGCCGCGACGCCGCCGGATGCAGGCCGTGCGACCAGATCCGCAACCGTCCGGTGTCCGCATCGCCGGGCTCGGCGGGCACCTCGGCCCGCTCCAGCAGCGCGCTCACCAACTTCTCCCCGGCTCCGCGACCACGGTGCCGGGGATGCACGGCCAGCTCGGCCACCAGCGGATCGCCGGTGGGCTCCCCGGCGGTGTCCAAATGCGCGTAACCGACCAGCTCGTCCTCGGCGTCACGCACCACGAAGTGCTCGGACCCGCCCACGTCGGCCTGCACCGGCTCTATCTGCTCGACCACGCCCCTGTGCGCGCGGAGTCGCAGAATCACGTGCTCGCCCGCCGGAGCCACGCCGTCGGCGCTCTCCGCCTCGGACAGCAGCCGCATCACCTCGGCGGTCTCAGCGCCGTCCAACCCGTTTCGCCACGTCAGTTGCACCACACCATCGACGTTACAGACGTACGCCGCGGCGGCCGACCGGCGCCCGCCGCTTCAGCGCGGGCCGAGCTCGGCGATCTCGACGACCGGCTCGACGAGCTCGACGGACCGCTCCTCGACGACCGAGGAGGACCGGCCCCCGCGGGCCGGGTTCACGAACTTGTAGCCGACGTTGCGCACGGTGCCGATCATCGCGTCGTACTCCGGGCCGAGCTTGGCGCGCAACCGCCGAATGTGCACGTCGACCGTGCGGGTACCGCCGAAGAAGTCGTAGCCCCACACCTCCTGGAGCAGCTGGGCACGGGTGAACACCCGTCCCGCGTGCTGGGCGAGGAACTTCAGCAGCTCGAACTCCTTGTAGGTCAGCTCCAGCGCCTTGCCCTTGAGCCGAGCGGTGTAGGTCTCCTCCTCGATGACCAGGTCCCCCACCGTCAGCGGCCCACTGCCCGCGTGCTCCGCCCGCGAAGTCAGCAACCGCAACCGGGCGTCCAACTCGGCCGGGCCAACGGTGGGCAGCAGGATGTCGTCGACACCCCACTCGGCGCTGATCGTGACGAGTCCGCCCTCGTTGACCACCGCGACCACCGGTGCGGCGGAGTCATCCGCCGACAGCATCCTGCACAGTCGACGTGCCGCGGCCAGGTCACGACGGGCGTCGACCAGTACCACCTCGTGGTGGCCCGCGTTCAACAACGCGCCGGGGTCCGGCGGCAGGTTCCGCACCCGGTGCGGAAGCAGCTCCAGCGCGGGCAGCACAGCCGCACAGTCTTCATCGGCGCTCAGGAACAGCAGCTGAGAACTCATGAGGCCTCCGTGACGGACCGGCCGAATCACCCCACCACACGAGCGGGACGATGCCGGCGATGAAGCCGCCCCGGCATGACAGCGCGGACGGCCCGGCTTCGTTGCCGCTTGGGGAACATCCCTGATACTAACGAGACACACCCTGAAATCCCAGGTGACGCGTTTGGCGTCACACATGTGAACGGCCGGGAACCGGACGTTACGGGCATGTATCGCCATGCTCATCGAGCTTGTCCGAACCCCGCTACAGTGAGGTGCGTGCCCCGGCACGGCGCGGTGCAGCCCGCGTCCGGCCGAGCCCCGACGAGAACGGACTTCCTCGGTGAAGACGAAGACCAAGAAAAAGCTCGCCATCACCCTGGCCGTCGTGGTCGCCTTGCTGGTCGGAGCGGACTTCAGTGCCGCGGCGATTGCCGAGCACCAGGTGTCGCGGAAGATGCGCACCCAGCTCAAGCTCGCCCACGCGCCCGCGGTCCGGATCAACGGCTTCCCGTTCCTGACCCAGGCGACCTCGGGAGACTTCCACGACGTCTCGATCAAAGCCAAGGGTGTGCGCGTCGACGAACTCACCGAGGTCGGGGTGCGGGCCCACTTGTACCACGCCCGGGTCTCCACCTCCGCCCTGATGGCGGGCAAGGCCGACGAGTTGCAGGTCGACGAGGTGGTCGGCCGTCTCCGGCTGAAGGCCTCGGACATCGGCCGGTTCATCGGCATCGGCGATCTCAACATCGCACCAGCTCCGGCCAACGCGCTGCGGGACTCCTCCGGCGGCTCCGACAACTCCGTCACCGGCAGCGACTCCGGCAGCGGGTCGGGAAGCGAGTCGGGCAGTGACCCCTCGGACCCGACCGAGACCACCATCAAGCTCGACGGCACGGTCAACATCGCCAGCACCGACAACCACGTCCAAGTGATCGCCACGTTGTCACTGGTCGACGGCAAGCTGCGCATCGAGCCGCGCGAGCTCAAGCTCGACAACAGCGCCTTCGGCCCGATACCGCTCCCGGACATCTTCGAGCAGTCGGTGCTGGACAAGTTCACCACCACCCTCGATCCGGGGCAGCTCCCGTTCACCGTGACTCCGACAGCGGTACGGGCCGAGCACGGAGCTCTGATCGTCGAGGGCACCGCCCACGAGGTCAAGATCAGCCCCAAGGGCATGAGCACCGGATGACGGCGGAATGGTGGGCGCTGGCGTGCGCGGTGACCGTCGCGATGTTCCTGGGGCTGGTGTGGCGCGCCCGGCAGGGCAGGATCCGGGTACGGAACACCACGGCGGACACGGACGTTGAACGAACAGTGTTCGATCAGCTTCCCCAGGAAATAAACCGAACGCTGCGGGAACGCGTACCCGCCGGATCCGAGGGGTCGCAGGCGGTCACGTTGCTGCAGCTGTCCACCACCTTCTGCGCCCCGTGCCGGCACACGCGCATCCTGCTGGCGGGATTGGCCGAGCGCACCGAGGGCATTCGGCACGTCGAGGTCGACCTCACCCACCATCCCGACTGGTCGACTCCGCTGGGCGTGCACACCACCCCCACCACGCTCGCGCTCGACAGCACGGGCCGTGAACTGTTCCGCTTCGGCGGAGTACCGCGCCGCGACAAGCTCACCGAGGTCCTGCGCCCCTATCTCGGCTGAATCCCGGACGCACCGTCCCATCTGGTGAACAAGCTTCCCGGTTGTCGGCCGCGCGCGGTAACCTGCCGAACGTGCATGTACTGCTGACCCGAAGGCGCGCGGTGGATCTGTGCCGCGTGGGTAGCAGCCTGTGTTGGTGGCGCTGACCGGGCGGTAGTAGATGCCAGGGGCGTGTTCGCACGAGTGCCCGCCGGGTCCGGCAGTCAAGTCCACGATCAGCCCATGGTGAGGATGCCCTCATGCCCGCCGAGACGCTCGACCCCCGCGGGGTCCGATTCACCGCATGGATGACCAGCGGCATCCTCGCCCTCGGACTGGTCACGACGAGCTGGCGTGTCCTGGCCGCGCAGACCGCGCTGTTCGCGCTGTGCGCGTTCGTCGGTCTACGGCTGAACCCGTGGGGCCACGTTTACCGGCAGACGGTGCAGCCGCGCCTGGAGCCGGCCGATGAGGCCGATCGCGAGGATCCCGCACCGGTGCGGTTCTCCCAGGGGGTCGGATTCGTCTTCGCGCTGCTCGCGATGATCGGCTACGCGGCTGGGTGGGACTTCCTCGGCATCCTCGCGAACGCGCTCGCGCTGGTGGCCGCATTGCTCAACGCCGCATTCGGATACTGCCTCGGCTGTCAGATGTACCCGCTGGCCCGCCGCCTGGTTCCCAGCGGCCGGTCAGCAACCGATGTGTAGAACAAGCACGACGAGAAGGAGTCGCTCGATGAGCCGTGAAGATGTCCTGGTCTCCACCGAATGGGCCGAGCAGAACCTCGGCGCCGACAAGGTGGTTTTCGCCGAGGTCGACGAGGACACCACCGCCTACGACGGGGGGCACATTTCCGGTGCCGTCAAGTTGGACTGGCGCAACGAGTTGCAGGATCCCGTGCGCCGCGACTTCGTCGGCAGGGACGACTTTTCGGAGCTGCTGTCCTCCAAGGGCATCAGCAACGACGACACGGTGGTCCTCTACGGCGGTAACAACAACTGGTTCGCCGCCTACGCCTACTGGTACTTCAAGCTCTACGGTCACGCCGACGTGCGGTTGCTCGACGGTGGCCGCAAGAAGTGGGAGCTCGACGGCAGGGAACTGACCAAGCAGGAGCCGCAGCGTTCGCGCACGAACTACTCCGCCCAGGACCCGGACCGCTCGATTCGGGCCTTCCGCGACGAGGTCGTCAACGCGATCAACACCCAGAACCTCGTCGACGTGCGCTCGCCCGACGAGTTCTCCGGCAAGCTGCTGGCTCCCGCGCACCTGCCGCAGGAGTCGGCCCAGCGCGGCGGCCACATCCCCACCGCGATCAACGTGCCGTGGAGCAAGGCCGCCAACGAGGACGGCACGTTCAAGTCCGACGAGGAACTGCGCAAGGTCTACGGGGAAGCCGGGCTGGACGACTCCAAGGACACCATCGCCTACTGCCGGATCGGGGAGCGGTCCTCGCACACCTGGTTCGTGCTGCGTGAACTGCTCGGCCACTCCAACGTGAAGAACTACGACGGATCGTGGACCGAATACGGCTCGCTGATCGGCGTGCCGATCGACAACCCTTCCGAGAAGGACTCAACGACGCAGGGAGCCTGATCATGAGCGACGGATGCGGAGCACCGCAGCAGACGGCGACGCTGGAAGCCGACACCGGCGACCAGACCGTGGTGGCGGGCAAGGTCCGTTCCGGTGACCAGCCGGTCGGGGGCGCCTTCGTACGACTGCTGGATTCCTCCGGGGAGTTCACCGCCGAGGTGGTCTCCTCCGACGAGGGGGACTTCCGGTTCTACGCGGCGTCGGGCACTTGGACCGTGCGTGCCCTGCACCGCCAGGGCAGCGGTCAGGCGGAAGTGGCCGCTTCCGGTCCCGGCCTGCATCCCGCGGACATCGCTCTGGACTGACGAGGGGTTGGGGAGTTTCGCGTGAAACTCCCCAACCGGCTCCACGTGCTCGAAACACGGTTCGGTGATGTGAAAGGGGCCCCCGCACGGGGTGCGGGGGCCTCTTTGTGGTGAATGTGGTCGGCGGTGTCCGAGTCTCCCACACCCGTGGGGGTGCAGTACCTTGGGCGCTGGGGGGCTTAGCTTCCGGGTTCGGGATGGGTCCGGGCGTGTCCCGCCCCGCTGTGGCCACCGACCACAAGTCTGTATGGGGTTGGGGGTTGTTGTTTCAGAGCCGGATGGTGGATGCGAGTAGTGGTGCTGTGCGGTGTGGTGTGGGGTAAGTCCTCGGCCGGTTAGTACCCGTCCACTGAACACATTGCTGTGCGTGCATGTCGGGCCTATCAACCCACTGGTCGGGTGGGGGCCTTAACCCACTGGGGGTGGGAGACCTCATCTGGGAACGGGCTTCCCGCTTAGATGCTTTCAGCGGTTATCCGTGCCGAACGTAGCCAACCAGCCGTGCCCCGGGCGGGACAACTGGCACACCAGAGGTTCGTCCGTCCCGGTCCTCTCGTACTGGGGACAGCTTTCCGCAGGTCTCCTGCGCGCGCGGCGGATAGGGACCGAACTGTCTCACGACGTTCTAAACCCAGCTCGCGTGCCGCTTTAATGGGCGAACAGCCCAACCCTTGGGACCCACTCCAGCCCCAGGATGCGACGAGCCGACATCGAGGTGCCAAACCATGCCGTCGATATGGACTCTTGGGCAAGATCAGCCTGTTATCCCCGGGGTACCTTTTATCCGTTGAGCGACACCGCTTCCACCTGCCAGTGCCGGATCACTAGTCCCTGCTTTCGCACCTGCTCGACCCGTCAGTCTCACAGTCAAGCTCCCTTGTGCACTTACACTCGCGGCCTGATTGCCAACCAGGCTGAGGGAACCGTTGGGCGCCTCCGTTACTCTTTAGGAGGCAACCGCCCCAGTTAAACTACCCACCAGGCACTGTCCGTGAACCCGATCAGGGTTCGACGTGAGACGCACGCTGCGACCAGAGTGGTATTTCACCAACGACTCCACCCCCACTGGCGTAGAGGGCTTCGCAGTCTCCCACCTATCCTACACAAGCCGTAGCCCGCGCCAATACCAAGCTATAGTAAAGGTCCCGGGGTCTTTCCGTCCTGCCGCGCGAAACGAGCATCTTTACTCGTCCTGCAATTTCACCGGGCCTGTGGTCGAGACAGCGGAGAAGTCGTTACGCCATTCGTGCAGGTCGGAACTTACCCGACAAGGAATTTCGCTACCTTAGGATGGTTATAGTTACCACCGCCGTTTACTGGCGCTTCCATTCTCCGCTTCCCCACATGGTGGGTAACGAGTCCTGTTAACGTTCCAGCACCGGGCAGGCGTCAGTCCGTATACCTCGTCTTACGACTTCGCACGGACCTGTGTTTTTAGTAAACAGTCGCTTCTCCCTGGCCTCTGCGGCCACCCCGAGCTTCACACGCGCGGTGCTACACCGGGGGTGGCCCCCCTTCTCCCGAAGTTACGGGGGCAATTTGCCGAATTCCTTAACCACAGTTCACCCGATCGCCTTGGTATACTCAACCAGACCACCTGTGTCGGTTTCGGGTACGGGCCATGGACACACATCGCTAGAGGCTTTTCTCGGCAGTGCGGGATCACCGACTTCGCCACAACGGCTCGGTCTCACCTCTCACCCCTGCAGCCGTCCGGATTTGCCTGGACGGCGGGCTACGGGTTTACACCAGTACTACCACTCACTGGCTCGGGCTACCCTGCTGCGTCACCCCATCGCTTGACTACTCCCGGATCAGGTCCCATGCCACTGGACTCCACACCGGCTCGAAAGCCGGCGCGGGCAGCGGGATGGTTAGTGTCCCCGGTTCCGCCATGGGCGCGTGCCCACGGGTACGGGAATATCAACCCGTTGTCCATCGACTACGCCTGTCGGCCTCGCCTTAGGCCCCGACTCACCCTGGGCGGACGAACCTGCCCCAGGAACCCTTGGTCATTCGGCGGGAAAGATTCTCACTTTCCATGCGCTACTCATGCCTGCATTCTCACTCCCCCACACTCCACACCGGTTTACACCGATGCTTCCGCGCAGTGGGGGACGCTCCCCTACCCACCCCACCCAACAGTGTTGGGCACGGTGACACGGCTTCGGCGGTACGCTTGAGCCCCGCTACATTATCGGCGCAGGATCACTCGACCAGTGAGCTATTACGCACTCTTTCAAGGATGGCTGCTTCTAAGCCAACCTCCTGGTTGTCTGGGCAATCCCACATCCTTTTCCACTAAGCGCACACTTAGGGGCCTTAGCCGGTGTTCTGGGCTGTTTCCCTCTCGACCGTGGAGCTTTTCCCCCACGGACTCACTGCCACGCTGCTACCACGGGCGTATTCGGAGTTTGGCTGACGTTGGTAACCCTCATCGGGCCCCGCCACCAACCAGTGCTCTACCCCACCCGGGCACCACGTGACGCTGCACCTCAATGCATTTCGGGGAGAACCAGCTATCACGAAGTTTGATTGGCCTTTCACCCCTACCCACAGCTCATCCCCCAGGTTTTCAACCCTGGTGGGTGCGGGCCTCCACACGGTCTTACCCGCGCTTCACCCTGGCCATGGGTAGCTCACTCCGCTTCGGGTCCGCACCACGCGACTTCGACGCCCTATTCAGACTCGCTTTCGCTCCGGCTACCCCACAACGGGTTAACCTCGCCACGCAGCCGCGACTCGCAGGCTCATTCTTCAAAAGGCACGCCATCACACCCGCACAGGGCGCTCTGACGGTTTGGGGGCACATGGTTTCAGGTACTCTTTCACTCCCCTCCCGGGGTACTTTTCACCATTCCCTCACGGTACTATCCGCTATCGGTCACCAGGAAGTATTTAGGCTTAGCGAGTGGTCCCGCCCGATTCACAACGCCCTCCACGGAAACGCTGCTACTCGGGGCCACCGCCCCAGGCCATGCCTGCAGTGTTCACCTACGGGACTCATCACCCACTCCGGTCACCGCCTCCACGGTGTTCGGCTCACCACAGCACGACCCTGGCAGACGAATAGATCCGCCCAGCGGGCCCCAACGACCCCACACACGCAACCCCTATCCGGTTTCCACGCGCGTGGTTTAGCCTGTTCCGCGTTCGCTCGCCACTACTAGCGGAATCACCAGTGTTTTCTCTTCCTACGGGTACTGAGATGTTTCACTTCCCCGCGTTCCCTCCACACACCCTATACATTCAGGTGCGGGTAACCCGACATCACTCGGGCTGGGTTTCCCCATTCGGACATCCTCGGATCACCGCTCGGTAGACAACTCCCCGAGGCTTATCGCAGCCTCCCACGTCCTTCATCGGCCCCTGGTGCCTAGGCATCCACCATGTGCCCGTCTAACTTGCCACACAAGCCACACAAACAAATTACAGCACAGATGCTCGCATCCACTATCCAGTTCTCAAACAACAACCCAGACAACACACCCACCCCACCCACCCCCAGATCGAAACACCGTTCCGACCTTCACGGGCGGGCTCCGGGGGCATGTTCCCTCAGAACCCAACAGCATGCCTGCAGCGAGCACACCCCCACCGCGTCCCCCCACACGGGGAAACCACGCCGAGAGCGACCACACGTCCACACCCCCATCCGGAGGCATCGTCCACGCGCGGGTTTGATGGTCCCACTGAACTCCTTAGAAAGGAGGTGATCCAGCCGCACCTTCCGGTACGGCTACCTTGTTACGACTTCGTCCCAATCGCCAGTCCCACCTTCGACCACTCCCCCCACACACAGTGTGGTTGGGCCATGAGCTTCGGGTGTTACCGACTTTCGTGACGTGACGGGCGGTGTGTACAAGGCCCGGGAACGTATTCACCGCAGCACTGCTGATCTGCGATTACTAGCGACTCCGACTTCACAGGGTCGAGTTGCAGACCCCGATCCGAACTGAGACCGGCTTTAAGGGATTCGCTCCACCTCGCGGTCTCGCCACCCTCTGTACCGGCCATTGTAGCATGTGTGAAGCCCTGGGCATAAGGGGCATGATGACTTGACGTCGTCCCCACCTTCCTCCGAGTTGACCCCGGCAGTCTCCCGCGAGTCCCCACCATCACGTGCTGGCAACACAGGATAAGGGTTGCGCTCGTTGCGGGACTTAACCCAACATCTCACGACACGAGCTGACGACAGCCATGCACCACCTGCACACCAGCCCAAAGGGAAACCCCATCTCTGAGGCAATCTGGCGCATGTCAAACCCAGGTAAGGTTCTTCGCGTTGCATCGAATTAATCCACATGCTCCGCCGCTTGTGCGGGCCCCCGTCAATTCCTTTGAGTTTTAGCCTTGCGGCCGTACTCCCCAGGCGGGGCGCTTAATGCGTTAGCTACGGCACGGAAACCGTGGAACCAGTCCCCACACCTAGCGCCCAACGTTTACGGCGTGGACTACCAGGGTATCTAATCCTGTTCGCTCCCCACGCTTTCGCTCCTCAGCGTCAGTATCGGCCCAGAGACCCGCCTTCGCCACCGGTGTTCCTCCTGATATCTGCGCATTTCACCGCTACACCAGGAATTCCAGTCTCCCCTACCGAACTCAAGTTTGCCCGTATCGACCGCACGCCCACCGTTAAGCGGCAGGTTTCCACGGCCGACGCGACAAACCGCCTACGAGCTCTTTACGCCCAATAAATCCGGACAACGCTCGCACCCTACGTATTACCGCGGCTGCTGGCACGTAGTTAGCCGGTGCTTCTTCTACACCTACCGTCACACCCACACGGGGCCTTCGTCGGTGTCGAAAGAGGTTTACAACCCGAAGGCCGTCCTCCCTCACGCGGCGTTGCTGCGTCAGGCTTTCGCCCATTGCGCAAGATTCCCCACTGCTGCCTCCCGTAGGAGTCTGGGCCGTGTCTCAGTCCCAGTGTGGCCGATCACCCTCTCAGGCCGGCTACCCGTCGTCGCCATGGCAGGCCATTACCCCACCATCCAGCTGATAGGCCGCGGGCTCATCCCATACCGCCGGAACTTTCCACACCCAGACCATGCGGCCAGATGTCCTATCCGGTATTAGACCTCGTTTCCAAGGCTTATCCCCGAGTACAGGGCAGATTACCCACGTGTTACTCACCCGTTCGCCACTCATCCACCCCGAAGGGCTTCAGCGTTCGACTTGCATGTGTTAAGCACGCCGCCAGCGTTCGTCCTGAGCCAGGATCAAACTCTCCATCCATGGATCATCAAAACCCCAGCACACCACACACATCCAACCCAACACCCCACAAACAGGGCATCACCGGCCGGACCCGCATGGCGCTGACAAAAAACAAAACCGAATCAACGGCTCCGCATCAAACACTCACCAAAACAGGCACACTGTTGAGTTCTCAAAGAACACACCCACCCACCGGCAGGCACCCACGGACACACCGCAGAATCAATTATCCTTCGCTTCGTTCCAACACCACTCTAGCAAACCCACAACCCGGCATTCACCCGGGGGTCACCCCCCGAACACCCGGCACAGAGCCACCACAGCGGGCAGAACCACCACACAACCACAACCCGGCCACGCGGCTACTTCACCAGTCTAACCCAACCCGAAACCACCAGCACACCGGGGGGCAAACCCCCGATCCCAGCGAATCCACGATTCAGCCACAACCAGGTATTCACAACAATAACAACACCGAAAAAACCAGCCCACAACCACCCCGAGAAAACCCCGGAACACGCCGCAGAACCAGCAACCAACTTTTCGGCAAGACCGCATCCACCCTACCAGCAACACCAGCAGACCGAATCCGACCCCCAGCACCCGGCCCACCGCGCAGTCCGTTCCGTGCTGACAACGAATAATCTACATCCCACCCACCACCCACCACACACCCACCCCCACTCACCACCGAAACACCAGCACAACACGGGTTTAATGGCGGATGTCCCGGCAGCTTCGCGCGAAACGGCCGCGCACCTCAAGCAATTCGGGACCGCAGTAGCGCGAAGGCGCGTTCGTCCCTGTCCTGGCGACTGGGGTCGGAGTCCTGCCGGCATCCGACCGTGACGAGGTCCGCGACCTCCCAGCCAGTCCGCTCGAACAACCGCACCAGGCCCTGCCGGGAGAAGATCCAGTAGTTCGTGTCGTCGTTGTTGGCTTCCGACGGGTCCAGCAGATAGGCGACCGGCTGCTGCTCCAGCCTGCTCCGGTGGTCCGGAGTCACCTGTGCGATCCGGGTGGACACGAAGCACAGCGCACTACGGCGCGCGAGCGTCTCCATCACGTAGAACGGGTTCTTCAGGTGGTACAGCAACCCGAGCATCAACACCGCGTCGTAGTGCTCCGCGGGCAACGAGAACTGCGAGTCGAGATCCACGTCGTGGACCCGGCACTCGGAGTCGAGCTCGTCGACCAACCTGCCCGCACCGGCGAGCTTGTTGAAGTTCGGCTGCGCGTTGTCGATCAGATCCACTCGGCAGCCCAGTTCGGCCTCCAGGAAGAAGCCGAGGTCACCGTCGGCGGCACCGATGTCGGCGACCCGGCCGCCCGCCACGGAGCCGAACACCGAGCGGTTCGGTTCCGACAACAGGGTGTCCAGGTGCAGCACGCTGGCCATCGTGTCGTAGGGGTACCAGTCGAACCCGGTCGGCGCGATCGCGTCCTTGCGCGCCAGCAGCCACTCCCGGAAGGTCAGCGCCCGCTCCCGCAGGGTGTCGAAGTCCATGGTGATTTCCTGTCTCGGACGCGCGACGGGCACGCGTTCCGGCCGGTGGTGTCGACGAGCCTCGAAGGCGAATCATGCCCGACGCCACATTCCGTGCGATGCCCACCTGTGGCTATCCTGGTGCGCGTGGAACTCATACCTTTCTTGCACTGGGGCCTGGTCACCATGGTCGGGGTCGCCGCCGTGGCGACCCTGTGGTTCGCCGGCTACGTGGTCTGGCGCCTCTACAGCGACTGAGTGGCTCTCCGACGTGGTGTGTGGGCAGGTCAGCGGCCCAGGTAACCTCGATGGCGATGAACGCCACGCCCGACCAACCGACGAATCAGCCCTCTCCGGGAAGCGGTGACGCGGCGGTACAAGCCGCCGCCGAACGCGCCGAGTACACGCGCAACCGCAACCTCCCCGAGTTCGACGACCTGCCCGGTAGCGGCGACACCGCCAACCTCAGGCTGGGCCCCGAGATCAACAGCGCTTGCCTGGCGTTGCTGCCGCTGGTCGGTGTGTGGCGCGGCGAGGGCGAGGCCAAGCACCCCTCGATGAGCGAGAGCTACCGGTTCGTCCAGCAGGTCACCTTCTCCCACGACGGTCGCCCGTTCCTGCACTACGAAAGCCGCGCATGGAAGCTGGACGCCCAGGGCGGCAACGTCGTCGAGCCCGCGTTCCGCGAGAGCGGCTGGTGGCGTCCCCAGCCCGACGACACCATCGAGCTGCTGCTCACGCACTCCACCGGAGTCGCGGAGATGTTCTTCGGCAAGCCGAAGAACCAGACGACGTGGGAGCTGTCCACCGACGCGATCCTGCGCACCCCGACCTCGGAGGACGTGACCGCCGCGAGCAGGCTCTACGGCGTCGTCGAGGGCTCGCTGGCCTACGTCGAGGAGCGGGCCACCTCCGAGCACGAGATGCAGCCGCGCCTGTCCGCCAAGCTCGAACGAGTCGTCGGCTGATTGTGAATCAGTACTGATCCCCTGCTCCACGTCGGGCGAGCGGCGCCGGCGACCTGAACCCTGACTTTCGCCCCGAGCACGCAAGTGGACCGGCCGCGGGTTCTCGAATGCGCCTGCGGCGCGAAGCGCCTCCGTGAGAGGTGGCGGCCGGGTTACGGGCGGGTGCCTCGCGAGGAAAGCCCCGCGGAGACGCTGCGGCGCGCAGCACCTCCGCGGGGGCGGTGGCCGGGTTACGGGCGGAACCCGCCCGAGGTTCCGCCGCAGGACCCACCGCACAACCCATTCGCACGATCTTGATCAGTATTGGCTTTCGTAGAGCTTGGTGATCTGCTGGTGCTGCTCGTCGGCTGCCCGGACGTCGACACCGTCGATGGTGTTCACCCGGGTGATCAGCCGGACGCTGGAGGCCAACCAGACTCCGTCGGAGTCGAACAACCACTCACCGGGGAAGGTGGCGACCTCGGTCCGCCATCCGGCCTGCTCGGCGGCGCGGAACAACGCGCCCTGGGTGGTTCCCGGCAACACCCCCGATTCGGGGGGTGTGGTGTAGAGGGTGTCTCCCCTGGCCAGCACGACGTTGGAGGTCGGCCCCTCCAGCACCGAGCCGTCGGTCGCGGTGAACACGACCTCGTCGACTCCCCGCTTCTCCGCCTCGCGCATGGCGGCCATGTTCACCGCGTACGACAGCGTCTTGGCCGACAGCAGCAGCCAGGGAGCCCGCTGCTTCAGGTCCGGCGCGAAGCCACGTTCCAGTGTGACCGCCGAGACTCCCTCGGCACGCTTGCGCAGCATTTCCGCCGAGATCTGCTGCCCCATGGCGAATCCGGTCTGGCCGCCGTCACCACCGTCGACGCCCCGGGTGCAGACGAGTTTGAGGGCCATCTCGGGGTCGGTGTCCCACGGCCAGTGATCGATCACCGCCCGCGCGGCGCGTTCGAACCCGGCACGGTCGGGCGGATCCATGTCCATGAGCTGGGCGGAGCGCTCCAGCCGGTCCAGGTGGGGGCCGAGTTCGCGGGGCTGCCGCTCGACGACCAGGATCGTCTCGAAGATGCCGTCGCCACGCTGCACACCCAGATCGTCGGCGCGCAGCAGCGGCGCCTGGGCGTCCGCGATGGTCCCGTCCAACAGAGCCAGTACACGCATACTCGCAGCCTAGCCGTGAAACCCCGTGCGGGCTTGCGTAGGTGCTTCTCGAACCCGTGGACGACCACCACGGGGCCGGCCGTCCTACGATCGGTGGGTCGGCACGAAACGGACACGGGAGTGGGCGGTGACGGACCGAGGATCGCTGCGTAACACGCTGCACCAACGCGGGATGCGGATGACCCCGCAACGGCAGTTGGTGTTGGACGCGGTACGCGAGCTGGAGCACGCGACGCCGGAACAGGTGTGTCGCCGTGTCCAGCGCGCGACTCCGACGGTCAACATCACCACGGTCTACCGCGCGCTGGACCTGCTGGAGGAGCTGGGGTTGGTGCGCCACACCCACCTGGGTCACGGTGCGCCCACGTACTCCGTGGAGGAGCACGAACACGTCCACCTCGTCTGCCACCGCTGCGGCGGGATCGACGAGGTGCCGTGCGAGCTGCTCGACGGGCTCGCGGAAATACTCGACCGGCAGCACGGGTTCGCCCTCGACGCGACCCATCTCGCGCTCTCCGGCAGCTGCCGCGACTGCCGCGAAGCCACACCCGAACAGGAGCGGGCATGAAATCACCTTTGCTGGAACTGCCGGGGGCCGTGCCGCCCCCGGAGGACTCCGCGGACGCGGGTGTACCGCGTCACTTCGGGGACCCGTTCTCCGAACAACGCTCGGCGGTCCGCTCCGCGGTGGTCGTGGACCGATCACACCGCGAGGTGATCGCGGTGCCCGGCGAGGAGCGACTGAGCTGGCTGCACCTGGTGCTGTCGCAGCACATGAACGACTTGGAAGAGGGGTGGGGCACCGAGTCCCTGGTGCTGGACACCCAGGGCCGCGTCGACAGCCACATGCTCGTCGCCCACCACGACGGCGTCGTCTACCTGGACACCGACGCGGGAGCCATGGCCACCAGCGCCCTGCCCAGCATGGGTGTCGACGGCAGGCAGTCGCTGATGGAGTACCTGGAGGCGATGCGCTTCTGGTCCAAGGTCGAGCCCCGCGAGGCCACCGGCGAGTTCGCCGTGTTCACCGTCGTCGGACCGGACGCCGCCACCGTGCTGGAGCGGGCCGGGGTCTCGCCCGTGCCCACGCAGCCCTACGAGGTGACCGGCCTGCCCGGTGGCGGGTTCGTGCGCCAGGTGCCGTTCCGGGGCCTGTTCACGGCGGATCTGCTGGTGCCGCGCGCTTCGATGGTCGAGTGGTGGCAGTCGCTGACCGACAACGGGGCTCGCCCCTCGGGAAGCCAGGCCTTCGAGGCCCTGCGGGTGGAGGCGCTGCGCCCGCGTGTCGGCTTCGACACGGACGAACGCGCGATCCCGCACGAGCTGGGGTGGATCCACCAGGCCGCTCACGTGGCCAAGGGGTGCTACCGGGGCCAGGAAACCGTGGCCAAGGTCCACAACGTGGGCAAGCCGCCGCGTCGGATGGTGCTGCTGCATCTGGACGGTTCGGTCGAGGTCCGTCCCGAATCCGGCGACCCCGTCCACCACGGTGACCGCAAGGTGGGACGCGTGGGCAGCGTGGTGCTGCATCACGAGCTCGGTCCGGTGGCGCTGGCGTTGCTCAAGCGCAGCGCACCGGTCGACGTCGACCTGATGGCCGGTGACGCCGAGCAGGACCGGGCGGTGGCCGCGGCCGTGGACCCGGACTCGGTGCCGCCGGACACCGGCGAACCCCCGGGCAAGGTGGCCGCGCAGGGCCTGCGCGGCCGGTGATCCGGGCGCCTGTGCCAGGATCGCGGGCATGACAGCGCCGTCTCACACGCCGGTGGGAACGATCATCACGATCGCTCCCACCGGAGCTCACGCCAAGGCCGATGTTCCCCAGCTTCCGGTAAGCACCGAGGAAGTGGCCGGCGCGGCCGCCGACTGCGAGCGTGTGGGGGCGGCGGTGATCGACCTGGAACCCCGGCACGACACCGCGTTGCCCGATGTTGTGGCCGCCGTGCGCGGCCGCAGTGGTCTGCTAGTGCGGGTCACGGCCTACGCCCGTTCGGAGACCCTGGAGACCCTGCTCGACGCAGGGGCCGACATCATCACGTGTCCGCTGGAAGCTCCGGACGACTTCGTGGCCGACCTGCGCGAGGGCGCGGGCATCCGTGGCATCGCGGTGCACTACGAGGTGCGCGACCAAGCCGGATTGGACGCGCTGCGCAGGCTCGAGCTCGTGGACCCACCGCATGTGGTCCTCGTGCTGGGCGAGAAGCTTCCCGGCACGGTGGCAGGGCTGTCGGAGGTTCTCGCGGAGCTCGACGCGGGAACCACCTTCACGACCACGGGGTTGGGGACGACGAGTCTTCCGGTGCTGCTGACCGCGCTCGCCGCGGGCGGGCACGTGCGCGTGGGCATGGCCGACACCCTCGACTACGCCGACGGTGTCCCGGTTCGGGACAACACCCAGCTCGCGGCCAGGGCCACCGGGGTCGCCAAGATCGCCCAGCGGGCCCCGGTACCACCGGAGGAAGCCCGGTCGACGCTGCTGCCGGAGCCTCCGGCGTGAGCTCCGTCGCGAACGCGGAAGGTGGCCTCGTTCGGCGGGAATACGTGCGAAAGGACCACGATGCCTTGGCGGAGGCCTCCTCGGTGCCGGAGGATGGAGGCGTGATCGAAGTCCGTCCCGGTGGCCGGCGCCGCATCGACAGGGTGCTGTCCCCGGAATACACCAACGAGATCGAGCATCGCGAGCTGCGGCTGGTGCGGCAGCTGCGGAACGAGGCCGCGCAGGAGGAGACCGATCTTTCCTACCTGCGCAGAATGCTGCACGCCCGCATCGACATCGTGCGAGCCGAGCAACGCCGACGCCACGAGGACGGCTCGGCGTCGGTGGTTCACGAGCTCGTGCGCATCCTGTCCGACAACGCCGTCGGCCCCGCCACCGGATCGGGCCGGTACCAGACCACCGAGCCCTCGCGTGCCCAGTCGCACCGCAGGCACGAGGAAGCCCTGGTCTCCGACGTCGATCTCTCCGACGTGATGTCGTTGTCCGCGGAGAAGCTGGACGAGGCGCTGCGGGCCTACACCTGCGAGGAGGATTCGGTGTCACGGCGACGCCGCGAGGTGCAGGAGGTGGTGGATCGGCTCAATGCCGAGATCGCACGCCGTTACAGGGAGGGGGCGGCCTCGGTGGACGAGTTGCTGGCCGCGGAGCAGGACGAGCAGTGACCGCGGCGATCCCCCTCGTCGAGATCGTCCGGGGTGGTGTCCGTGAGGGTGTGCACCACGGCTCGGTGGTCGTGACCGCCCCCGACGGATCGGTGCTGCGGGCGGTCGGCGACGTCGACTCCGCCACGTACCCACGTTCGTCCAACAAGCCCGCGCAGGCGACGGGAATGCTGCGCGCCGGGCTGGAGCTGCCGGAGCAGGCCGATCTGGCCCTGGCTGCCTCCTCGCACAGTGGTGAATCCGCCCACATCGCGCGAGTGCGGGAGCTGCTGCGTCGGAACGGGCTGAGCGAGGGCGCGCTGCGGTGTCCGCGGGACTGGCCGTTGAACGAGGCGGCCAGGGACGAGCGGGCCGAGCAGGGTTTCGGCAGGCAACGCATCGCGATGAACTGTTCGGGAAAGCACTCGGCGATGCTCGCCACCTGCGTGCAACGTGGCTGGAGCTTGGACGACTACCTGGACCCGAAGCACCCGTTGCAGGTCGAGCTGCACGCGACCGTGACCGAGCTCGCCGCCGAGCCGATCGCGGCCACGAGCGTCGACGGGTGCGGGGCTCCGCTGTTCGCGATCTCACTCACCGGGCTCGCCCGGATGTTCTCCCACCACGTCACCGCCGCGCCCGGCCTTCCGCGGCGGCGGGTGGCCGATGCGATGCGTGCCCACCCGTGGCTGGTGTCGGGGTCCGGACGCGCCGACTCGAAGCTGATGAGCGCGGTTCCGGGATTGTTGTCCAAGGAGGGGGTCGAGGGCGTGCTGGCGCTCGCGCTGCCCGACGGGCACGGCATCGCGATCAAGATCGAGGACGGTGCCGCGCGCGCACGCCTGCCCGTGGCGGTCGCGACACTGCGCACCCTGGGGATCGACGTCGGAGAGCTCGAAGCACTGGCCGAGGAGCCCCTGTTCGGCGGTGGCGAGCGGGTGGGCGCCGTGCGCCCGATCCCCGGCGCCCTCGACTGACTTCGCGGCTGCGCGGGTGGCGAGAGCGCACGGAGAACCGCCCACCCAGCTGCACCTGCCGTCAGGCACGCGGTGGTGCGGTTTTCCCTAAAGTTGTGGCACAACTTTAGGGAAAATCGTCAAACCCCGCGGCACGGCCCCAGTCCGGGCTCCCCCACGGGAACCGCCGCACAAGCCGTTCCGCGGCCCCTGAGAGCTCAGTTGTAGCGTTCGTGGGAGGCGAACTCGGACCAGAAGTCACGCAGCGCCTCGTAGCGCTGCCCGACCTCGGTGTTTCGCCCCTCCTCCATGGCGTCCACGATCGCGGCGATGTCCTCGGCCGACGTGTCGGCATCGATGTCCTCGCGAGACATCATCTGCACCAGGCCGCCGTAGTCCAGTTCCACGGCCGAGTACGGGTGGAACCGTTCCAGCCAGCGCTCCGTTTCCCGCAGCATCCTGGTCGGCCCTTCCTCCCCGAGGGAGTTGCGGGTCGCTGTGTGGGCCCGAGCGACCCGCCTGCGGGCGTCGGCCATCGACGTCTGCCAGGACACGCGCTCGATCCGGCCCGTCTCGCTCACGCGAATCCGTCGCTGCTCCGGATCGATCACCACGAACCAGGGCAGCGGCACCGTCCACGTCGACGACAGCACGTGGACGGCGCTGTCGGAGAGCTCCTGGACCACGGCCGTGGCTCGGGACCTCGCGGTCTCCTCCGGCACAGTCAGCGCCGCCGTGCGCAACGGCGCGTCGGCGGCGCCGATGAAGCCCACCAGCGCGGCGGCGGAACGTCCCCGCAGATCCAGCGGGCACACCAGCGGCCCCGGCCCGACGGAGTCGGCCGGTCCGGTGGCGACCTCCTCCGGATCGAGCACGAGGACCTCCTCCCGGCTCGGTCCGCTTCCGACGACCGCCTCCCCGGGCAACAGGTGAGGACGGGTGGAGACCTGTGTACGCAACCACAAGTCCTGTTCGTGCGAACCCACGACGGCCGGATCCACCGAACCGCTCTCCACGGCTTCGGCGAGTCGTTCCCGCGCGGACGCTTCGAAGGAAGACAGGGGTTCGTACACCCTCAGGTAGGCGACGAACGGCTCTGGCACAGCGAGCATGGTGCCATGTTCGCGAGCTGCTCGTTCGGCCTGCCCGCGTGTCGCGGGCGTGGATGGGGGCTAACTCACCCCGACGAGGGCACCCCAGTACCGGCACCACGTCGCGTAGAACCGCATCGGCGCGGTACGGTAGTTACAGGAAAAGTTGTCGAGATCATGCGGGGCCGCCGTTCCCCTGGCCGCCCCGCACACCCTGTGCGAGGGGGTCGAGCCATGGGGCGCGGCCGGGCTAAGGCCAAGCAGACGAAGGTGGCCCGCGAGCTGAAGTACAACTCGCCCAACATGGATGTGGATGCCTTGGAGCGTGAGCTCTCCTCGGACTATAGGGGCGAGTGGTACGAGCAGGATCGCGGCGACCCATACGACGACGACGGGTACGACGACCACCGGTACTGACGCACGACCCGACCGAGTGAGCGGTAGCGCAACCGCTCACTCGGTTGGTGTGCGGCCGATGTCGCCGTGACCGCGTGAGTCAGCGGGTGAGTTGACGAGCCAGTGGTCACCGGACCACCCGCGCGGCGTGGACAGCACGCTCGCGGGTCGTACATCGATGTTCGGAAGCGACGTCCGTGGCGTCACCGGCTGCCGGTGACGCCACGGACGCTTATCAAGCCTCCCCTCGGCTCGATCGCGGGTCGGACTCCGGCTCAGTGCCCGGCGTGGGCATGGGCGCCGTGGACGACGGCGTGTCCCCTGCCCCTCGCGATCATCCACTTGTTGACCGGTGTCGTGAGCACGAAGGCCACACCCAGTGCCAGGACCAGCGCCACCCAGAACAGCACGCTGAGCGGTCCGGCGTGCATCGCGCCGGGGATCAGCACCATCACGGCGTTGTCCACGATCTCCATGACCGCGATCGAGAGCGTGTCGGCGGCCAGGGCCAGCCGGGCTGCTCTGCCGAAGGTCTCCCCCGAGCGCAGCACACCGCGCATGGTCAGGGCGTAGCCGAACAGGAACGCGAGCGCGACCGAGAGCAACACGGTGGTCGCGTTGTGCAGGCCGACCGAGGTGCCGACGACCATCCCGAGGATCTCACCGAGAGCACAGCCGGTGAGGCAGTGCAGTGTCGCCGAGGCCGCCATCGACCAGGACGCGGCGGACATGGGCATCACTCCCCTTCCATCACGATCAACGATCGCCCGGCCTAACCAACTTCTACCCCCAGGGGGTATATTCCTCGCAGGTCGCGGGAAGGAGTCGACGTGGTGCGCTCAGTCGCCAAGGTCCTCCTGCTCATCGCGGTGCTCTCCGGTGTGGTGGCCATGCACCAGCTGCCGATCGCACAGCACGGACATCAGGAGACCGCTGCCGTCGCCGTGGCCGGGACCGGGGGCCACTCCGGCCACGGGTGCTGCCGCGACGCGAACCCCGGCGGTGGGATCATGCTGCACCTGTGCCTGGCCGTCACGGTGGCCGCGATGATGCTGCGGGGCGCTGCGCCTCCTCGGCCGGGTCCCGGACGTCCGGCGATACCTCCGCGCCGGGGGCGTCGCCCTCGGGAGCGCCACGCTCCGAGCTCCTCCCTGGTTGCGACCGTGCCTGCACTCCCTACGGGTTCTCCGGCTGTGATCACCGGGACGGCCCGAGCCGTCACCAGCGATGACCACACGGAAGAGATCCGACAGGAGAACGATGAACGAGCGCGGGTTCGGCGCCGCCCCGGTCGTGGCGGCGGCACTGGCGACGGCCGGTTGCGGTACGGCGGGCACGAACACCGAACCGGAACGGCCTCCTGCTCCGCCGTCCCGGTCGCAGGCACCCGTCGACGTCAACCGGGTCGACATCACGTTCGCGAGCGACATGATCCCGCACCACGACCAGGCGGTGCGGATGGCCGACATGGTTCCGAGTCGTACCGACGACGCGGCCCTGCGTGACCTGGCCGAGCGGATTCGCCGGGCACAGCGACCGGAGATCGACAGGATGACCGGTTGGTTGCGCGACTGGCAGCCCCCCACCCCCTCGGGCGGTGGGCACGACTCCACGGACGGCATGATGTCGGCCGAGGACATGGCGTTGGACGAGGCGCGCGGCCACGCCTTCGAGGAGATGTGGCTGCGCATGGTGATCGAGCATCACGAGGGCGCGGTCACCATGGCCCGCACCGAGTTCGACGAAGGTCGCAACGACGCCGCCAGGGAACTCGCCCGCGGGATCACCGAGTCCCAGCGGTCCGAGACCGCCGAGACGAGGGCGATGCTCGGCTGAGCCACGAGGTCCGTGGTTCCCGGGGAACCACGGACCTTCGCCTCAGAAGCGCGGGTGGTCGCCCCTCATGAGCACTCGCTGACCCTCCTCGGTCTCCTCGACCGAGGGTTGCTTGGACACCTCACCCAGCACCCAAGCGGGAACGTGGCGGGCCGTGAGCACTGCCAACGCACGGTCGACGTCCTCGGCGGCGACCACCGCGGCCATCCCGACCCCCATGTTGAAGGTGCGCTCCATCTCCGCGGCCTCGATGCGCCCCCGCTGAGCGATCAGCCGGAACACCGGGTCCGGGGTCCAGCTCGCGCGGTCGAGCACCGCGGTCAGCCCCGGGGGGATCACACGCCCCAGGTTGTCGGCCAGTCCACCGCCGGTGACGTGCGCGAACGTACGCACCTGGGCCTCGGCGGCCATGGCCAGGCAGTCCTTGGCGTAGATTCGGGTGGGCTCCAGCAGCTCCTCGCCGAGCGTGCGGCCGAACTCCTCGACGTGCCCGGACAACGGCATCCGCGCGCTGTCCAGGAGCACGTGCCGGGCCAGCGAGTAGCCGTTGGAGTGCAGCCCGGACGACCCCATCGCGATCACGACGTCACCAGCACGCACCCTGTCGGGTCCGAGCACCGCGTTCGCCTCGACGGCGCCCACGGCGTTGGCCGAGATGTCGTACTCGCCGGAACCCATCATCCCGGGATGTTCGGCGGTCTCCCCGCCCAGCAGCGCGCAGCCCGCCTGCACGCAGCCCTCGGAGATCCCCTTGACC
Source organism: Halosaccharopolyspora lacisalsi (assembly GCF_014137975.1). GTDB lineage: Bacteria > Actinomycetota > Actinomycetes > Mycobacteriales > Pseudonocardiaceae > Halosaccharopolyspora > Halosaccharopolyspora lacisalsi. The sequence goes on from NZ_JACGWZ010000007.1 coordinate 321,024, forward strand.
AGGTCGGAGATGCGCTCGGGGACGACCTTGCCCACGGCGATGTAGTCCTGGAGGAACAACGGTTCCGCGCCGCAGACCACCAGGTCGTCGGCGACCATCGCCACCAGGTCGATTCCCACCGTGTCGTGCTTGTCCAGCGCCTGCGAAATGGCGATCTTGGTTCCCACGCCGTCGGTGGCCGAGGCCAGCACCGGCTCGGACCACCTGTCCAGCGGGAGCTGGAAGAGACCGGCGAAACCGCCGAGCGAGCCGAGCACCTCGGGGCGGGTGGCACGTTCGGCCCACGGGCGCATCAGCCCCACGGCCTCGTCGCCCGCGTCGATGCTCACCCCGGCGTCGGCGTAGGTGGCCGATGAGCTCCCGGCGGCGTCGGCGTTGGAGTCCGTGGACAGGTCTTCGGACACGACTGGCTCCACATCTGGTGCTGGGAAGCGATCCGCCCTGGCTGTGACCACGCTACGCGGCACGGGGGATCGAAGGGTCACAGGTGGTCATCGAAACGATGTCACCACCGACGGTGCGAGGTGCCGCGATTCCCGGCGGCACCCTCACGGGCGGCGCACGGCGTCCTCGGCACCGTAGCCACTGGGCAGTACGGGCTCGGCGGGGCCGGCCACGCCCGACTCGTCGCTGTCGTCGGAGTTCTCGAGCAGGTACTTGCCGAGCTGATCGGAGTCGGGAACCGGGATCGGGTAATGCCCGTCGAAGCAGGCGGAGCACAACTGGCTGCGGGGCTGCTCGGAGGCCGAGATCAACGCGTCCAGCGACACGTAGCCGAGGGTGTCGGCGTCGATCGACTGGCGGATGCCCTCCATGTCGAGGCCGTTGGCGATCAGTTCGGCGCGGGAGGCGAAGTCGATGCCGTAGAAGCACGGCCAGCGCACCGGCGGCGAGGAGATGCGCACGTGCACCTCCGATGCCCCCGCCTCACGCAGCATCCGCACCAACGCGCGCTGGGTGTTGCCGCGCACGACGGAGTCGTCGACCACCACCAGGCGCTTGCCCCGGATCACCTCGCGCAACGGGTTGAGCTTCAGCCGGATGCCGAGTTGGCGAATGGTCTGGGAGGGCTGGATGAAGGTACGCCCGACGTAGGCGTTCTTGACCAGGCCGTTTCCGTAGGGCAGATCGGCTTCCTGGGCGTAGCCGATGGCGGCGGGCGTTCCCGATTCCGGTACGGGGATCACCAGGTCGGCCTCGGCGGGATGCTCGCGGGCCAGGCGCCGCCCGATCTCGACCCGGGTACTGTGCACCGACCGGCCACCGATGGTGGTGTCGGGGCGTGCGAGGTAGACGTACTCGAACACGCAGCCCTTCGGATTCGGTCGCGCGAAGCGGGACGAGCGCAGTCCCCGCTCGTCGACGGCGATCAGCTCTCCGGCCTCGACCTCGCGCACGAAGGAGGCGCCGACGATGTCCAGCGCCGCGGTCTCGCTGGCGACCACCCAGCCGCGTTCCAGGCGACCCAGCACCAGCGGCCGGACCCCGTGCGGGTCCCTGGCGGCGTAGAGCGTGGACTCGTCGGAGAAGACCATCGAGAACGCACCGCTCAGGGTGGGCAGCAGCTCCAGCGCCGCCTGCTCGATGCCCTTCTCCGCGGCGTGCGTGGCCAGCAGCGCGCACACCAGGTCGGAGTCGGTGGTCGCGCGTTCGCAGGCACCCGCGGGTGCCGAGGTGTTCTGCGCGTCGGTGTCGGCGCCCTCGGTGACGACCCGCTCCATCAGCTCGGCGGTGTTGACCAGGTTCCCGTTGTGCCCGAGAGCCACTCCGCCTCCTCCCGCTGTGGTGCGGAAGGTCGGCTGCGCGTTCTCCCAGGTTCCACCACCGGTGGTGGAGTAGCGGTTGTGTCCGACGGCGATGTGCCCCTGCAACGAGGCGAGTACCTGTTCGTCGAAAATCTGGCTGACCAGACCGAGGTCCTTGTAGACCAGCATCTGCGTGCCGTCGGCAGCGGCGATTCCCGCCGCTTCCTGACCGCGGTGCTGAAGCGCGAACAGACCGTAGAAAGCCAGCTTGGCGACTTCCTCCCCCGGCGCCCACACGCCGAACACCCCGCATTCCTCGCGAGGGACGTCCTGCTCGATAGCTTCGGGCGACGTCTGGTCCGGCTTGCTCACGCCAGGATATGGCAGGTCGGTGACCACCGAAAAACTCCCTGTCGAAAGACTGTTGTAACTGCAGTCGGAGTTACACCCCAGTATAACGTTCGGTCACCGTCCTCCCGCCCGCGACCAGGATGGACCACACTCAAACTTCGGAGGCGCCCCGACCGGACACGCGGAGTAACGGCAACCATCGTGCGAGATCAGCACGCGAGCCGGAGGCCTGGACATCGCCTCGCTCCAACGCCTGCTCCCACGTGAGGCCGCCCGTCGCCAGCGACAGCCAGGTGTACGAATCCGTCTCGACGACGTTCGGCGGGGTCCCCCTCGTGTGCTGCGGACCCGCCACGCACTGGACCGCGGCGAAAGGCGGTACGCGCACCTCCACGCTGTGTCCCGGTGCGAGCTGCTGCAGGGTACGCAGGCTCAGCCGTACGGCGGGCGCGAGCTCGCTGCGCGGGGGCCTCTCGGCCACGCCGTCCAGCCACGGCACCACGGTCTCGACGGCGTCGCGAAGCTCGTGCGGGTCCACACTGCGGCGGGAGGGCATGGCTCCACCCTACGAAGCGCGAGCGAGTCACCGGGAAGGTGCGCCGCCCCGCGCAGCGCACCCACCGTCAGACAAGCGGCGCCGACCGCTGCCCCACCGAGCGCGCAAGCCGACCAGCCGGGGGTTCTCGGCCGTCGCCTCGCGAGGACAGCGACCCGGGTCCGGAACACGTGGCGTATCGACTACTCGGTGTGTCGGGTCCCGGAGCGAGACGGCGACCGAGGTTCCCCACCCGCCCCGCTACGTGAGCCATGCCGAAAAATTCCTACAGCCAGCCGAGTTTGACTGCTTGCACCCCGGCCTGAAACCTGGTTTCCACGCCCAGCCGCGTGATCAGTTCGCGCACCCGCCGGTGGGCGGTGCGGGCGCTGAATCCCATGAGGCGACCGATGTTCTCGTCCGTGGAGCCCGAGGCCAGCAGCGACAGGATCCAGCGCTCCTCCTCCGACGGCGCCTCGGAGGAGATCGCACCGTGCGAGGTGAACGGGCCGGCGAACCGCCAGAGGTCGTCGAAGATCCGCACCAGTGCCGCCAACAACGCCGAGCTCCGCACCACCACGGCGCTCTCGACGGTGCGGGAAGTGGTGGTCAGCGGCAGCAGCGCCACCGCGTTGTCCACGAGAAGGAGTTTGGTGGGGGCGAGGTGGACGATCCGCGCCTGCTCCCCGAGCGAGACCAACCGGGAGGTCACCTCCAGCTGGGGTGGCCGGGCCAGCGCCGCGCGGTCGTAGAGCACCTGGTAGTCCACCCCCTCGGAAAGTTTGAGGCACTCCAGTGAGTCCAACGACTCGGTGGCGGCGTACGGCGGCTTGACCACTCCCCGCACCGTTTCCGAGGCGTCCCGCTGCAGCCGGTACGCGGCCCAGCCGACCCGTCTGGCCCCCCGGACGACCTGGATCACTCCGTCGCTCGACCGGGCCTGGGTCACCGAGGCCACGAATTCCCGTGCGGGATCTCCCGCCCCGGGATCCGCCGTCTCGTCCGACGAATGCTGCGATGGTCGTGACGTTTCGGTGAATCCGGACAGCACCGCGCACCTCTCACTGCCGTGCCCTCCCCGAACGGGCGAGCACTCGATACCCCCTCGGTGGGAACGTAACCAATCCGAGACCACGGGAGAAACCCACTTTCGCGGGATCCCGGCCCGGCGTTTCCCGGGGCTGCCGGAGCCGACGCGGGCGAAAACACCGCTGGCCCTCCCTCGTCTCAGCCGAGGAAGGGCCAGCCGGGCATGATTCGATTCACAGGGCCGGAACCCGCAACAGATCCGATTCGGTCCCGGGGGGAGCGTTGCCGATCACGTCCTGCGTGGCGCCGTTCTCCAGGGCCCGCACCGTCTCGGCCGGCTCGGCGCCCGAGTGGGACTGCAGGTACAGAGCTGCCGCGCCGGCCACGTGCGGACTGGCCATCGAGGTGCCGCTGTAGACCTGCGTACCGCCACCGGGCACGGTGGAACTGATGCCCACGCCGGGGGCGTAGCCCTCGACCTCCCCGCCGAAGTTGGTGAACTCCGCCGACCGGTCCTCGGGCCCCGATGCGGCGGTGGTGAACACGCCCCGCGCGCTGGCCGGGGAGAAGTCCGCGGCGTCCTTGCCCGCGTTCCCGGCGGCCACGGACAGGAACACACCGCTGTCGACCAGCGAACTGGCGGCCTCGTTCAGCGCCGGATCCTTGGCTCCCCCCAGTGACATGTTCGCCACCGAGGGCCCCTGGGCGTGCCGGGCCACCCAGTCCATGCCCTCGATGATGTCGGCGGTGGTGCCGCTGCCGTCGTCGCCGAGGACCTTCACGCCCACCAGCTCGGCCCGCTTGGCCACGCCGTAGGTCTCACTCCCGATCGTGCCCGCCACGTGAGTGCCGTGACCCATGCGGTCGATGCCGTCACCACCGGTGGCGTCGTACCCGACCGAGGCTCGTCCCCCGAACTCGGGATGCTTCGGCGCGATCCCGGTGTCGAGGACGTAGGCGGTCACTCCCGCACCGGTGTCGCGGGGCCGGTACCGACCGTCCAGCGGCAGTCCCGGCTGGTCGAGCCGGTCCAGCCCCCACGCCTGCGTGTCGGGCGCGCTGGAGGGACGCGGCGGCTCCAGCTGGACTCGGTAGCTCTCGGAGACCCCCTCCACCGAGTCCGCGGCCCGCACTCTGCGTAACTGTTCGGGGGCGAGCTCGGCGGAGAATCCGTTGAGGGTCGAGGTGTAGAGGTGCTCGGTGGGCACGCCCAGGTCGCGAGCGATCTCGCGTGGGGACGTGCCGTCGGTGAGGTTGACGACGTAGGTCCTCGACCCGGCCGACTGCGGAGTGGCTTGCTCCCGCGAATCGCCCGAATGCTGGGTGTGCAGCGTCAACGGAGCCAGTTCCGGCACTTCGACGGCTCCGGCCACCGGGGTCACGGCCACCATGAGCGCAGTCGCGGCCACCCCCGCTCCACAGCCGTGGGAAAGTGTTTTCATCCGTCCCCTCCTGCGGGCTCGTCACGGCGTGACCGTGACGAGACTTGATCGCTTCCGGGACGGAATGTAATGGCCGTCCTCACTCTTTCGAATGAGTTGGCGAGTTGTCGCCACCTGAGGTGTCACATGAGGGACATATGATCCACGGCCCGTGCACGGTCGGCGGCTCGCCCATGCGACAGGAGCCACTCGACGTGGGACGAGCCAGCAGGAACGAGAAGAACTTCTAGGACGCCGCGATCCAGCGGCGTAGTCGTGACCTCACCGCGTCGACGTACTCCGGCGCGGGATCGGACTCCGCGGCGGAGTCGGACTCCGCGGCAGGGGTGATGTCGGCCGGCCTGATCCCGTACTCCAACCCGTAGTGCAGGTACAGCTCCCGCTCCCGCTCCGGCGGAAGATTCCCCTGCTCCAGCGGAACCTGCGGTGCGTGCCGCACGGCCTCCCGGGACACGGCCACGGTCACCGTGTCGCCGTCGAACGCCGCGCCCTCCAGCGGAACGAAGCTCTCGTTCGTTCCGAACAGGCCGGTCTGCACCGTGACCCACGCCGGCTGCTCGGTGACGTCGTCGAGGAAGAGCTCCCCGATGATGCCGATCCGCTGGCCCACGGGGTCGAAGACCTCACATCCGAACAGCCGCAGCGCCTCTCGTTGCCCGATCACGAGCGATCGCCTCCCACCCACCTAGCGCACTGGCCTCGCCCAGTTTGCCCTGTCACACCTTCACGAGCATCGTGCGAGGCATCGGGCACGCGGCACGGGCCTCGTCGTCGAGACCGATCCGCCGACTCGCCCAGCGGACTGGCATTCTCGGGGGAGTACGCCGATGCCAACGGGGACGGAGTCTCCTTTCATGTCGCAAGAACCGGAACAACGTCCCGGCCCGCCGATCACCGAGGAGATGCGGGAACAGGCCAGGCAGACCCCGGACAGCTGGCTCTACATCGTCGACCCGGGCTACCAGTCCTCGGGGGACGACGTGCCGCCGGAGGGCGTCGTCGGCGCCTACCGGATCGACTCCGAGGGCGAGATCGACGAGGACTTCCACCACAACGACGAGTACCAGCCCTCGGAACAGTCCATGCCGGTACCGGAGCCGACCAACGAGCTGGAGCAGGTGCTCAACAACATCGCCACCGGTGAGGCCCCGGACACGGACCTCCCCCCCGCGGTGCTGGCTTCCGAGGTCCTGCTCTACGCCACGGAGTCCGAGGAGGACGACTCGGTCTACGCCGCCGAGATGACCGACGGCAGCCAGCTGGTGCCCGCCTGCACCTCGTCGGCCCGCGTGCCGGAGGGCTGGCCCGCCTACCGCGTCGTACCGGGCAACGCCCTACCGGAACTGCTCAACGGGCTCGACCTCGGCATCAACCTCGACGACGCCGTCCGCGCGGTGATCCCGCACGACGTGCTCGTCGAGGCCGCCGCCTCCAAGGACTGATCACGGACTCTGCCGCCGCACCGGGCGCACCTGGTGGTCGGTGCGCGGCACAGTCCCTAACCTCGGTGGTGTGACCGATCAAGAACGCAGCCTCCCCAGCCCGATCGAGGACTACGCACTCCTGTCCGATATGCGCACCGCCGCCCTGGTCGGCAAGGACGGTTCGATCGACTGGCTGTGTCTGCCCCGGTTCGACTCGCCCTCGTGCTTCACCCGCCTGCTCGGCGACGACCACGACGGCCACTGGCGAATCGCCCCCACCACCGAGGTGACCCGCACCGAACGCGCCTACCGGGGCGACTCGCTGGTGCTGGACACCGACTTCCACACCGACGACGGCGTCGTGCGGGTGACCGACAGCATGCCGCCGCACGAGAAGAACGTCGAGGACCAGCCCTGCCTGGTGCGGGTGCTCGAAGGGGTCTCCGGCGAGGTCCGGGTACGGGTGCGCTGGGTGGTGCGCTTCGCCTACGGCCACTCGATGCCCTGGGTGCGCCACGTCCGCGAAACCACCCCGGTGCTCGACGAGTACCTGCTGGCCCTGGCCGGACCGCACACCGTGGTGCTGCGCGGTGACGAGCTGCCCCGGCGCAAGGACGACGAACGGGCCCACGAGGTGGTGCTCACCGTCCGCGAGGGCGAGCGGTTCACCTGGGTGCTGCAGTGGTCCCCGGACTTCGACGACCTGCCACCCCCGATGGACCCCGTGCAGGAGACCCAGGACAGCGAGGACTTCTGGAGCGAGTGGTCCGGCAAGATCTGCTACCGGGGTCCGCACCGCGAGGCGGTGCACCGCTCCCTGGCGACCCTCAAGGCCCTGACCTACGGTCCCACCGGCGGTATGGTCGCCGCCCCCACCACCTCGCTGCCCGAGGTTCTCGGAGGCAGCCGCAACTGGGACTACCGCTACTGCTGGCTGCGCGACGCGACGCTGGTGCTGCTGGCCCTGTACAACTTCGGCTGCACCGACGAGGCCCTGGCGTGGCGCCACTGGCTGGGCCGCGCGGTGGCCGGCGACCCGGCCGACGTGCAGATCATGTACGGCGTCAACGGGGAGCGGCACCTGCTGGAGTGGGAACCGGACTGGCTGGACGGGTACCAGGGCGCCACCCCGGTCCGCGTCGGCAACGCCGCCTTCCGGCAGCGCCAGCTCGACATCTACGGCGAGGTCATGGACGCGCTGCACCTGGCCCGCGAGCGGGGGGTCACCGAGACCCAGGCTTCCTGGTCGATGCAGCGCGGAATGCTCAAGCACCTGGAAACCATCTGGCAGCAACCGGACAAGGGCCTCTGGGAGGTCCGCGGCCCGGACCGCTTCTTCACCCACTCGCGGGTGATGGTGTGGGTGGCCTTCGACCGGGCCGTGAAGGCCGTGGAGGAGGACGGACTACCCGGCCCCGTCGAGCGCTGGCGCGAGATCAGGGACACCGTGCACGCCGAGGTGCTGATCAAGGGCTGGAACGAGGACATGGGCGCGTTCACCCAGTACTACGGCAGCACCGGTCTCGACGCGGCCACGCTGCTGATCCCGACGCTGGGATTCCTGCCCGGCAACGACGAGCGCGTGCGCTCCACCGTGCGCGCTGTGCAGCGACAGTTGCAGCACGGGGTGCTCGTCGACCGCTACACCACCAGCCCCGAGACCAACTCGGTCGACGGGATGGCCGGGCGCGAGGGCTCCTTCCTGGCGTGCTCGTTCTGGATGGTCGACGCGCTGGCGCTGTGCGGGTACCGCGAGGAGGCCGAGCGGATGTTCACCGACCTCGTCGAGCTGTCCAACGACGTCGGCCTCTACTCCGAGGAGTACGACCTGGCCAACGGGCGCTTCACGGGCAACTTCCCCCAGGCCTTCAGCCATCTGGGACTGGTCAACTCGGCGGCCGTCCTCTACGGCGGGCACACTCGGGAGGAGCCGAGCCGCCGCGACGGAAGGAGACAGGTGTGAGGGCCGCGACGGTGTTTCCCGGCAAGCCCGAGTCGAGCAGGGTCGACGAACTGGCCGAACCCGCCCCACGCCCCGGGGAGCTGTTGGTGGAGGGCCTGCTGGCCGGGGTGTGCGGTACCGACACCGCCGTCACCGAGAACGGGCACGGCAGCCTGCCACCGGGTCGGGAGCGCATGGTGCTGTTCCACGAGTCCGTGGGCCGCGTCCGGCAGGCACCGGCGGACAGCGGCTTCGCCGAGGGCGACCACGTGGTGGGAATCGTTCGTCGTCCGGACCCGCGCCCGTGCGGCGCGTGCGCGGCCGGGGACTGGGACTTCTGCCTCAACGGCGAGTACACCGAGCGCGGTATCAAGGAGCTGGACGGATTCGGCTCCCAGCTGTGGACCATCGAACCGGATTTCGCCGTCCGGTCCACTCCGTCGCTGGGTGAGCTGGCCGTGCTGACCGAACCCACCTCGATCGTGGCCAAGGCGTGGGAGCAGGTCGAGCTGATCGGCAGGCGGACCCACTTCGAGCCGTACAACGTGCTGGTCACCGGTGCCGGACCGGTCGGACTGCTGGCAGCGCTGCTGGGCAAGCGGCGGGGGCTGGACGTGCACGTGCTGGACAAGGTCACCAGCGGCCCCAAACCCGAACTCGTCCGCGATCTCGGCGCCGAGTACCACACGTCCCTGGACGAGCTGGGCTTCCGCCCGAACCTGGTGATCGAGGCGACCGGATCCGGCACCGTCGTGTTCGACGTGCTGCGGCGCACCGCCCGCAACGCGATCACCGTGCTGACCGGGATCTCCGGGCAGGAACGCACCCTGCCCGTGCCGGCGGGGGCGATCAACGACGAGCTGGTCCTGGACAACGACGTGGTCGTGGGCAGCGTCAACGCCAACCTGCGGCACTACCGGCAGGCCGTGCGGGCACTGGACGAGGCCGACCACGACTGGCTGCACCGGATGATCAGCCGTCGCGTTCCGCTGACGCGCTGGACCGACGCGCTCGAACAGCGAGCCGACGACGTGAAGATCGTCGTCGATCTCCAGGACTGAGCCCGGCCCGAAGCCGGGCGGTTTCGCGCGAAACCGGCGAAATCCGGCTCCGCGCGAAACCGCCCTCGGCTCTTCGTCGCGGGGTGGTCGCACCCGGTGCGACCACCCCGCGACTCAGCGCTCCGAGTCGCCGGCGATGAAGTCCTCGACGGCCTGGTAGGCATCGGAGTCGGAGGACTGCTCCGGCGGGGACTTCATGAAGTACGCCGACGGCGCCGACACCGGCCCGCCGATACCGCGGTCGGTGGCGATCTTGGCCGCGCGGATCGCGTCGATGATGATGCCCGCCGAGTTCGGCGAGTCCCACACCTCCAGCTTGTACTCCAGGTTCAGCGGCACGTCGCCGAACGCGCGCCCCTCCAGCCTGATGTAGGCCCACTTGCGGTCGTCCAGCCACGGCACGTAGTCGGAGGGTCCGATGTGCACGTTGCGCTTGTCGAGGTCGCGATCCACCTGCGACGTCACCGACTGCGTCTTGGAGGTCTTCTTCGTCTCCAGCCGCTCCGGCTCCTTCATGTTCAGGAAGTCCATGTTGCCGCCGACGTTGAGCTGCATGGTGCGGTCCACGTACACACCGCGGTCCTCGAACAGCTTCGCCAGCACGCGGTGCGTGATCGTGGCCCCGATCTGCGACTTGATGTCGTCGCCGATGATCGGAACCCCGGCGTCGGTGAACTTGCGCGCCCACTCCGGGTCCGAGGCGATGAACACCGGCAGTGCGTTGACGAAGGCCACACCGGCGTCGATGGCGGCCTGCGCGTAGAACCTGTCGGCGTCCTCCGAGCCCACGGGCAGGTAGGACACCAGCACGTCGGCCTCGGTCTCGCGCAGTGCGGCGACCACGTCGACCGGCTCGTCGTCGGACTCGTCGATGGTGTCGCCGTAGTACTGCCCGAGCCCGTCGAGGGTGTGCCCGCGTCGCACGGTCACTCCCAGCGGCGGAACATCGGTGATCTTGATGGTGTTGTTCTCACTGGCGACCACGGCCTCCGACAGGTCCCGCCCGACCTTCTTGGCGTCCACGTCGAAGGCGGCGACGAACTCGAGATCGCGCACGTGGTACCCGCCGAAGTCCACGTGCATCAGCCCCGGCACGCGGGTGGCGGGATCCGTGTCGGCGTAATACTGCACGCCCTGTACCAGCGACGCGGCGCAGTTACCGACGCCGACTACCGCAACTCGCACCGCACCGCGTGCGGCACCTTCATCGCGACGATCTCCGCCCATAGCCGCGGGCCTCCTTCTCGGTCATGCTTCGTGTGTGTTGTCCCACCCGGGATCCGTTCTCGCCGAGCAGCTTCGAACGGCACGCTCCGGCCCGTCCGCGACGATGCGTCGACGACGCGTTGGAGCCCCGCTCCCGAAACACCGAACGCGATTCGCCCCGACGTTGTTCCTCTGGCTCCCGCGAAAAACTCGGCGGTACCGCGAAAAACTCGGCGGAGTACCGCCACGAGTACGCGCACCACCGGCCGGGTCCGACGAGGCATTATATCCCCCCACCCCGTCGCGCCCTGGTCACAGCATCCGATGTGGCGAGCGAGACACCGTCTTGCATTGCGCCGGGCGGGTGCTCCGAGCACGGTACGGGGTCCTGGGATGGGGAGGTCTGGCGTAAGGCACGTAAGCTGGGGGACGTGCGGACCCAACGGCAGGTGGTGGACTACGCGTTGCGGCGACGGTCGCTGCTCGCGCAGTTGCACGCCGGCCAAGTCGGGGTGGATGAGGTCTGCGATGCCGGCCCGTACCTGCTACAGGCCGCCAAGTTTCATGGTGTGCCCAGCGACGTGATCTGTCCGGTCTGCCGCAAGGAGCGGCTGACCGAGGTCTCCTGGGTCTTCGGCGACGAGCTCAAGCACGCTTCGAACTCCGCCAGGGGACCCGAGGAGCTCGCACGCATGGACACCATGTTCAAGGAGTTCAACGTTTTCGTCGTCGAGGTGTGCCGCACATGTAGCTGGAACCACTTGGTGCTGTCGTACGTCCTGGGAACCGGCGGATCCGATGGCCGCCGCTACGGACGTAGGACCGCGGCAGAGTGAATCCGGTTGGTCCCGGCGCACCGCACACGCCCCGGCAACGGCCGGTCGACGTGAAAGCACAGCACGGCGTCGCAACGATGCCTGTCCTGGAGGCCTAACTCGTGAACGACGAGCGAGACGACCGGGCCGAGAGTCGCCACTCACGGCAACCTCCGCCCACGAACCGGGAACCCGGTCGCCCCGGCGAGCGTGGCACGCCCCCACCGAATCAGCAATCGCCGCAGCAGCCGCCGCAGCGCCCGGATCAAGGTCCACCGGGGCAGCAGCGGCCCCCGCAGCAGTCCGGGAGAGCCGCGTGGCCGGAAGAGGAGGAGCGCGGCACCTCGGGACCTCCCCAGGGGCAGCCTCCCCCGGGACAACCCCCTCAAGGACAACCGCCCGGGGGGCGTCCGGAACAACAGGGCTGGCCGACGACGGACCCGCAGTCCCGGGCACGGGGCGAGCCGCCGCGCTCCGGTCCGCAGGACCGTCGTGGCGCCCCGAACGTCGATCCGAACCAGGAGACGGCCCAGCACCCGCAGGTCCCTTCCGAAGGTCACCGTGGCAGCGGCGCACCGTCACCCGACGAAACCGCGGACGACTCCTCCCCCATCGCGAATCGCCTCAGTGGTGGGGCGGTCGGCAATCACGCCGACCAGCCCACGCAGGCTCCCCGATCGGCGCAGGGCCCTCCGCCGGGGCAAGCCCCCCCACCAGGGCAGGGCCCCCCGCCGGGGCAGCAACCGCCGCACGGCCGCAACCAGCCGCCACCACCGGGTGGACAACCCCCGCGTCCCCCGGGTGACCAGCCGACACGGCAGCCCCCGCAGGGACCACCTCCGCCACCTCCCGGCCAACAGCCGACGCGGCAGTCGGCTTCCCCGCAGCACCCGGGCGAACGGCCGACGGAGAACCTGCCTCCCACCGACTCCGAACCACCCACCAGGCACCAGGCCGCCGGTGGAGCGGCAGCGGCCGGTGCGGCCGGTGGAGCGGCAGCGGCCGGAGGTGGCCCGGCACGTGATCCCGGCCTGATCACCCACCGCTCCGAGCAGGGCGGCTACAACTACTACTCCAACGACGAGCACGACGAGGGTTACGAGGACGAGGACTACTTCGACGACGACTACGGTGACGACGACTATGGCGACGACGACTACGGCGACCCGGACGACGAGATGAACGCCGCCCAGGCCAAGAAGGCGCGGCGCAGGAAGATCTGGCGCCGGGTACGCCGCACCTGCTACGGGGCGGCGGCCCTGATGTTCATCGTCCCGACCGTGATGTTCGTGGTCCTGTACTACAACCTGGAGAACAAGCCTCCGGCGAAGGTGCAGCGCGAGTACAACACCAGCCTCGTCGTCAAGTACGCCGACGGGTCGCTGCTCAACAAGTTCAGCAGTAGCGACAGCGGACACAGCCGGGTGCTCATCAAGGACCTCGACGAGGTCTCCGGTGACATGAAGCACGCCACGATGGCCGCCGAGTCCGCGGACTTCTACAGCAACCCGGGATTCTCCCCCACGGGCATCGCCCGTGCCGTGCTGAACCAGCTCACCGGTGGGCAGGGCGGTGGCTCGACCATCACCCAGCAGTACATCAAGCTCAGCACCGGCAACGACGATCACACGATGTGGCGCAAGTTCACCGAGGTCGTCCGCGCCTTCAAGCTGACCAACAACTACGACAAGAACACGATCTTCAAGGCCTACCTCAACACCGCCTACTACGGCCGCGGCGCCTACGGCATCCACAACGCCGCCGACGCGTACTTCGGCAAGACGCCGAAGCAGCTCAACGCGGCCGAGTCCGCGGTATTGGCGGGCATGGTGCAGCTGCCCAGGGGCAACGATCCCCGGGTCAACCCCGAGCAGGCCCAGCACCGCTGGGAGTACGTCATCGGTCAGATGGCCGACAACGGCTGGATCCGCAAGAACGAGGAAAAGACCCTCGAGATGCCGAAGACCAAGCCCCGCATGGCCTGGCGCGGCGAGGGGGTCACGGGAGCGCAGCTGCACATCAAGCAGCAGGTGACGGCCGAGCTGGAGAAGAAGGGCTACCCGTACGGCACGCTGACCAGCCAGGGCTACCAGGTGGTCACCACCATCGACCCGCAGGCGCAGCGCAAGGCGGTAGCCGCGGTCGACAAGGTGACCAAGGGCCAACCGGAGAATCTGGACACAGCACTGGTGGCCACCGACCCGAAGACCGGGGCGGTCAGGGCGTACTACGGCGGCGGCGGCGTCGGTACCGACTGGGCCGCCGCACCCCAGCAACCGGGTTCCTCGTTCAAGCCGTTCGTGACCATGGCCGGTCTGCAGCAGAACAAGGGCATCGGCAGGACCTACGACGGATCGGAACCGCAGACGATCGGGGGCACCAAGTACGTCAACGCCGAAGGCGTCGATTGCAAGCGCCCGAAGCAGTGCGGGGTCCGGGAGGCCACCACCAAGTCGGTCAACACCGTGTTCGTGAACATGGCCATGCAGTTCGGTCCGGACAAGGTCGCCGAGGCCGCCCACGAGGCGGGAATTCCGCGTGAGCGGGGTGGGAAGTCGACCTTGGTGGGCCAGGATGGCGTCCCCCATCTCGGCATCGCCCTGGGTCAGTATCGGGCGACCACCACCAACATGTCCAACGCCTACGGTGCCCTCGCCGACGGGATGAGGACCAAGTCCCACTTCGTCGCCAAGATCGTCGACAGCAACGGCAAGATCATCGAGGACTTCACCGGCAGCGGGCAGGAACCGGCCTTCGCCTCCAGCAAGGAGGAGAGCAGGAATCTGGCGGCCAACGTCACCGCCTCCATGCTCAACGTGGCCGACCACGCCGAGATCGGCGTGGCCAACGACAAGCGCCCCGTCGCCTCCAAGACCGGCACGCACCAGAACGGCGATACCGGGCACAACCTCACGGCGTGGATGGTCGGCTACACCCCGCAGATCTCCACCGCCGTGTCGATGAGTGCCAACAGCAAGAACGGGCAGGAATCGTTGCTGGACAGCAAGGGCAGCGACGTCTTCGGGTCGGAGCTTCCCGGCCACATCTGGCAGGAGTTCATGACCAGCTACCTACAGGGCAAATCCGTCAAGCAGTTCCCGAATCCCGACCCGGTCGGACAGTGGCGGACCCCGCCCCCGACCCCCACGGAGAAGCCCACGTCGTCGACGAAGCCACCGCCGACGACCACGAAGCCACCGCCGACGACCACGATGCCGCCGACCTCGAGCAGCGATCCGTCCGCTTCGGAGTCCTCGGATCCCTCCGCCTCCCGCACGGAGCCCACCGAGGAGTGCAGCATCTGGAACCCCGACTGCCAGGAGGGCTCCGGAAGCGGAAGCGATTCGAACGACGGCGACTCGAACTCCGATTCGGACAACAGCACCGATACGGACGGCAGGCAGAACGCCGTCGGATCGACCGGACGCCCCGAAGGGGGCTGATCCGGGCACCGGTGGCGACCTCCTTCCGGGAAGGTCGCCACCGGACCCGGCCGTAGCCGGAACCGCCGCACCCACGCCGTAAAATTCGATCGTGTCCACGTCGCCGGAACCACCCGAACACGAGTCGCGAACGGGCACCGCTGAACGGGTCTCGGCGGCCGTCGACCGCGCCTCGCTCGGTCCCGCCGAACGCATGGCGCCCACGTGGACCGAACCCCTGGCACAGCGGCTGAGCCGTCCCTTCGGCGGGAGACTCGGCCGTCACGCCCAGGTCGGACGCCAGTGGTTCTGGACCCCGCTGCGCGTGATCCTGCTCCTGGCGGTGCTCACCCTGGCCGCGGGCTGGCTGCTCAAGGCGCCGTGCCTGCAGACCCACGAAACCTCGCAGGGTTTCCGCATCAACTGGGAGCACAGCCGCCAGTACACGGCGATGTGCTACACCGACGTCATTCCCCGCTACGGGATGGGCGATCTCGCCCCCGACGGGGTCTTCCCGTACAAGACGTCGTGGGTGGAGAACGCGGGCACTCCGCGGGAGCAGAACCACTACATGGAGTACCCGGTCCTGACGGGACTGTTCCAGTGGGTCAACGCCAAGATCACCGACGGGTGGCTGACGCTGGCGAAGGCGGGATGGTTGCCGGGGGGAGCTGGTGTCGTCGTCTACTTCGACATCACGGCTTTCTGGCTCGCCGCCGCGTGGCTGGCCACCATCTGGGCGCTGACGCGCCTGTGCCGAGTACGACTGTGGGACGCCGCGCTGGCGGCCGTGTCACCGCTGGTCTTCATGCACGCCTTCACCAACTTCGACGCGCTGACCATCGCCTTCGCCACCACCGGGCTCCTGGCGTGGGCCAGGCGCAGACCCGTGCTCGCGGGGGTGCTGATCGGGCTCGGAGGCGCCGCCAAGCTCTACCCGCTGTTCCTGCTCGGCCCGCTGCTCGTGCTGTGCCTGAGATCCGGCCGAATGCGCGAGGGCACGCGCGCCCTGCTGGGCGCGGCCGGCGCATGGCTGGTGGTCAACCTGCCGATCGTGCTGCTGTACCCGCGCGGCTGGTGGGAGTTCTTCCGGGTCAACAGCGAACGTCCGGCCGATCCGGACTCGCTGTACAACGTGGTGTCCTCCTTCACCGGATGGGCCGGGTTCGACGGCCCGCTCGGGCCGGGCGAGGCACCGACCGTGCTCAACTCCGTGAGTCTCGCCCTGTTCCTGCTCGGGTGCGTCGCCGTCGGTTGGCTCGCGCTGGCCGCACCGGTCAAACCCAGACTGGCGCAGCTGTGCTTCCTCCTCGTCGCGGCGTTCCTGCTGACGAACAAGGTGTGGAGTCCGCAGTACTCGCTGTGGCTGGTGCCGCTGGCCGTGCTCGCCCTTCCACGATGGCGGCTGCTGCTGGTGTGGATGATCGTCGACGCGTCCATCTGGGCGCCGCGCATGTACTACTACCTCGGCACGGCCGACAAGGGCCTGCCGGAGGAGTGGTTCCTCGGCGCCGTCGTCGTCCGCGACGCCGTGGTCGTGGCCCTGTGCGTGCTGAACGTGCGGGAGATCCTGGACCCGGCCCGCGACAAGGTGCGCACCACGCCCGGCGGCGACCCGCACGGCGGTTTCCTCGACGACGCACCCGACCGCATCGGGCTCCCCGGCCTCGCCCGTTGGGGGGAAACCCCCACCGCACAGCGGGCGAAAGTCCCGGCGGCACCGTAGCTTCACCGAGGACGGCACCGATTCTCGGGAGGCAGTAATGGGTTTTCGTCGCAGCGCGGTGGTCCTCGCCACGGCAGCGGCCGCACTGGTGTCCGCCCCGGCCGCCGGGGCGGCTCCACCGATGAGTGTCGAGCTGGGACATGTGCACTGCAACGACCTCTCCTGGCTGAAGCCGATGGTGCCGATGCTGGACGACCAGGTCGACGAGAAGCTCGACGAGGTCGCCAACATCCCGGTCACCATCCGCGGAACCGAGAACGGGGACAATGCACCGTTCACCATCACCGCCGACGGCGACCGCAAGGCCAAGGGCTCCGTCGGCCCCGGCGGAGTCGTGATCAACGGCATCTCGGTGCCCGACCACGGTGACGTCCGCATCGAGGTCCGCTCCCACGGCACCGTGTTGCTGGACCGCACCGTCACCGTGTCCTGCCACGACGAGCAGAAACCACCGGAGAAGCGCCCCGCCCCGGACACCCGGCCGATCGAGCGGCCACCTCAGCCGAACGAGCAGCCGTGGTGGCCCTTCGGGGGCGATTCGGGCTCGATCACCGACCTGCTTCCGCCCTTCCTGCGCTGATTCGGGGAGCGGTCCGGCGCGACCGCCCCCTGGCGCGCCGGACCGTTGCGAGCGGGGTTCTTCGTTCAGGTGCCAGCGGACCTCAGTCGGTGCCCGCACCCCGGCCCGGAGACCTGTTCCACTGTCGGATCTTGTCGGCGACCTCGCGCAGATGCTCGCTGCCGGGGGCGACGTCGATCTGGAAGTGCCCCGCCTTGGGCGTCTTCTCCTTTCCGCCCCACCGGACGACCCCCTCGCAGTCGGCGAGGATGTCGCGAACGGTGACGAGCTGTCCGGGGAACAACGCCTCTCCGACACCGGCCGGGTACTCCCCCGGACGGACGGCGATCGCGGTACCGGACAAGTAGTTGCTCTCGTACGGAGCCGCTATCGTCCGGGAAGTGCTGTGCCCGACGACGTCGCCGTCTTCCAGCTCCTCGACCTCGTAGTGGAAACGCCGCGCGACGTGCAGCAGCACGACGGCCGCGTCGCCGGCCAGCACCGTCACCGAGGCGTTGCTGCCCTCGATGACGTGCCCGGCCGTCGGGCTGGCTCGTATCCGCGCCCGGTCATCGATCACCGGCCAACCGTTCGCACTCCTGCCGCCGGTCCAGGTCCCGGGCTCGGACTCGGCGGCGGGCCTCGACGCCGCGTGGGCCACGC
Source organism: Halosaccharopolyspora lacisalsi (assembly GCF_014137975.1). Classification (GTDB taxonomy): domain Bacteria; phylum Actinomycetota; class Actinomycetes; order Mycobacteriales; family Pseudonocardiaceae; genus Halosaccharopolyspora; species Halosaccharopolyspora lacisalsi. Next base: position 338,944 of record NZ_JACGWZ010000007.1, read on the forward strand.
TGTCCAACCCGGAAGTCCACAGCGCCGCGCCACCGGCCACACCGGCTCCGACGGCCAACAGCCGTCTTCGCGACAACGACCGCGCGGGGACGGACTCACTCACCAGAACCACTCTCCTTCTTCGTCGGAACCCGAGAACCCCTCAGGCGGAAGTACACAGCAGCGACCACGCACACGACCGCGGCGGCGAGGAACGTGTACAGCAGCGGATTGATATAGGGGGCCACCAAATCAAAGGACATGCCGTCCCGCCACACGCACACGGTTTTCGGCGGAAACAATCGACTGTCCACTCGTGCAAGATCCGACGGGCCGTGCCCACCGGCCCGCGGCGATGACGCGCACTCCTCCCCCATGTCGGGCACGCCGAGCCCCTGAAAAAACCCCCAGCTGAATACCAGGTGCGCAAGGCAGGTAAAAACGACCGCACCCTGAACCAGAACCTTGACCGAGTTTTTCAGAGAGTGTCCCCGAGCAACCAGCACGTAAACGAGTGTCATGACGAGCAGCCCGAGCGATAACAGCGGGGACACCAGCAGAACGAGAAAAAGCATTCTGCTCAGTCTACCTTGCCTGCTGACTTCAGACGCAACAAGCGAGCGTTTTCCTGCCCCACAAGCTGCTGGATAGTGTCAGCATAGCCCTTGATGAACGGATCGAGCTTGTAGCCGGGAAGATCCGCCGGAAGTATGACCTTCCAGCCTCCCGATTTCTCGATCGCCGCTATCCGTATACCCTCGAGCTTCAGGTCGACAGCTCCTTGGAGCATGTCGCTCGCCGTTTTTACCGTGTTTCCGACCGTACCTCCGTAGCGATCGTCATAAAAACTCCTGAAGCGGCTGAGGTGCCCGGTTCCGCCAATGTGATCTTGAATCGCGTCGACGATGTTCTTTCCATCGCGAACAGCCATACCGACGAGATACCCGTCGACATCCTCGATCAGGTCGCTAAAAGGAAAGGACGAAGTCTTGTTGATCTTCGCGAGACGGTCCATGCAGAACTTGTATCCGGAGGCGTACTCATCACCGTTGGCGCGCCAGTCTCCGTAGAAGCTACACAGGTCACCACCCCAGCCACCGAAGTCACCTCTGTTGGCCTCCGTACCCTCCCCACGTCCCTTGAGGTACACGGCGTTGGCCGTGGCGCCGAAGTGGTCGATGTTGATACTCACGCCGTAGGAGGGATCGGTGAATTTCGTAACACGTCGCGGGACATTTTTGTCCACATAGTCAATCCATGCTGTGTCGACGTTTCCGATAAGACTTTGCCAGCCGCTGGTAAAACCATTGTATCTCGGATACCGGAGATACTCCATGACGCGCAGGCTGGGGTCACCGCTGCCGTAGGAGCGCGCGGTGCTGTACAAATCACTGATGTACTGCAGGTACGTGTCCAGCGGTGAATTCTCGTTGTTCACCGAAGCGGAACCTGCATCGGTTCCATACCTATGAATATTCTTGTCGATCTCGATCGCACCTTCCCCGGACCCGACCGTCAGTGTCTGAATCTGATTGAAGGCCCAGTTATCCGGTAGCGGAAATCCGAGATTTCCGGAAAACCCGTAGGACATACCCGCCACGAACGAGTAGCGCGCGTATGCCTCGTTGGACACACGGGAGCACACGTTGCGCGAACCGTAGACACCGGCGATGTACTTCTTGTTCTGCGAAGACAGGGCTGCCTGCACACCGAAGAAGTACGGGAGAATGTAGTCGTCGATCTGAGGGTCCGTGGCATCGTAGTCGACAGCGAAGTAGATGACCGTGCCACGATTGAACCCGTAGTGGTCGGCACGCGCATGAGCCTGAAGACCGTGTTGATAACCTTTGCTGTAGGTGAAATAGTCGACCTCCCTTCCATAGTACTGCGAAATCGGGAAGACACGTAGTCCATGGTCGAATATGGTCTGCAACTCTCCGGGCCTGATCTCCTTATCCAGATTGCTACCGTCCACGTTGTCCAAGTATCGACCGATTACCAGGTATCCCGCATCGTGCAGTGTTCGGGCACGCGCTGGTGTGACAGGGGTGCTGCAGTCGGCTGCACTCCCCGGGCGATCGGGATTACCCGTCGACACCAGGAGTTGACACCAGGTGTTGTAGTCACCGTTACCATTCCTGACGAGCATGGAGAATCTCTGAAAGGCTTCCACGTACGTGGTGAGAGCCGAATCGAAGACTTCCTTGAACGTGGTGTGGTAGCTGCTTTCCTCCCCGGCTTCGTGGTTGTTGACCGTACCGTTGAAGACACAGGCCGCACTGAAGAGCTGTACGAATACACCGGAATCACCTTCGGCGACGGGATGATCTTTCAGGCCCGCCTTCGTCTGGGGTCCGAAGTTTCCGTTGACCTGCCAGTCGGGAATACCGAACTCGTACTGGAGCGCCTTCATCAGCGCTTTCTGGACGTCTCGCGAGAAGTGCCCGTCGCAGGGGGCGACGAAGAAGTTCTGCCGATCGATGTACCTACCGTTGAGCCACTGCTGGATCTCACGAATCTTCTCGGATCCTCCGGACAGGAGCACATAGGAATCCATCGTTAACAGCGCTTTGAAGACCTTGGGCTGCACCATCGTGTTGGTACCGTCCAGCCCGGCTTGTACCTTCATGGAGATGATGGCGTTTCGCGTGTTGCTATGGTAGTTACCATCGACCGGACCACCCCAGTAGCCCTTGCAGAAGCAAGCGTGCTGGACGATCCTGACGATGTTCTCGTTCGCCTCACCCGGGCCGATGTCCCCGTGATCCCGAAGATGTCCCAGCGTTGAGGGGCCGAAGTTGTCCGACAGCGCGGTAATACCCAGCTCGTGCTGCAGCGCACGAGTGAGCGAGTACATGACACCCCACCCGGTTGTCCCGTCCTCCGGGCATCTTTCGTACCCCGGAACATCGCCGTAGGTGGAGTTGACCCACTTCTGCGCCGCGAGAACCTTCTCGTCCACGGTTCTTCTCCCATCAAATAAATCGTTCCCCGCCCCCGTGGAACGAGGAACCACACAAAACGGTCGTAGGCCTCACGAGCAGCATGCTCGAAAAATTCGTATCAGTAGGGACGGCCCACCTGCCGGAGCACCGGAATACCGCCTACACGTCATTATTTAATTATCGAATAATTATACTGTATTAACACGCGAAAATCAAAGTGACGTAAAGCACTTATCTAACTACTACAGAAAGAGCAGCGCACTGACCCCGATGCGGCGAACGATACTCAAAGGTTACAAAAAAGCAACCGTTATATACGACTTCCCAGCACCGAGAGGGATCCTCATACCACTGTCGATGCATATGCGTCACGGAAGTCTGGAAATTCAGCGGTATGCCTTTTGTCACCTTGCTCGACCGTGTTTACTGCTTTACTCTTTCAATTCGACCCGTTGAGTGACGGAACCGAAAAAACTCGTGAGGAGAAACGATGAGGAACAGAAGTTTAGCGACCAGGAAAGGTTTGTTATCTTCGGCAAAAGCAGTCACGACAATCGTTGCCATGCTTTTCCTGCAGCTCGTCGCCGCCCAGCCGGCGCAGGCTGCGGGATGCTACGACGGGACGTGCACCGGCAAGGATCCCGAAGCCATGGGCTGCGCCGCCGACGCCGTGACTGTAGATCGGCTGGTGAACGAGAGCGCGATCTTCGAGCTGCGGTACTCGGCGGCGTGCCACGCGAACTGGGGGCGCTACGTCAACGGAGGAGCAGGATCTCCTACCCAGACCAACCTGGACGGTGTTCCCCCGGAACCGCACTACCCTCCTTATACTTTTGACATCTACACATATTGGGCAGGGGGCAGCAAGCAGCACCCCTTCTGGACCCCGATGGGCGCCGGGCGTGACGCCACACGCGTCTGCGGCAGGTACAAAGACGGCGCCGTCCATGGATGGAACACCTGGTACTGCACGGAATACCACTGACATAACCGACACTCGGCAGTCGAAGTCGGTATCGGGACCCGAACTTTCGGAGCAGGTCCCTCCTACCGCAGCCGACGACGAGCCACACCGGTCACTCCGGCCGCCCGCCGATCAGGGGGCGCCGGGGTGCTTCCTCGTCGTCGTCCACGGGGGAGCGAGCAGCGAGGAAGGCGACGAACAGGCCGACCAGCAGCGCCGCCCGTCCCCACACGCCGAGCACGACCGCCTGAGCGGCGAAACTGCTGTGGATCCCGTTGGACGCACCGATCATGTTCAGATACAGCCACCGGAAGATCCCGATCCCCATCACCGCGTCGGCGACGAGATAGGCCACCACCCATCCCCAGCGCACAGACACCAGCACGAAGAAGGGCAGCAGCCACAGCACGTACTGCGGTGAATGCACCTTGTGCAGCAGCAGGAACCCGCACAACATCGCCGCGCTCACCTGGATCCACGGGAACGTCCCCGTCCGCTCCCGGCGCCGCCAGCCCAGCCAGCACGCCAGCGCGAACGAGGCGAGTATCAGCAACGGTGAGACCAGCCCGACGACGTCCTGGAACGCCGGTGAGCCGTGGTACGGCAGGAATCCCCAGTACCAGATCGAGTTCGTGCTCAGATCCACCCGCCGCTGGGACTGGTACTGGAACGAGGCCAGCCAGCCTTCGAAGCCGGCCAGCACGAACGGCAGGTTCACCACCACGACCGTGGCCACGGCCGCACCGGCCACCCGCAGGGCACCGCGAACGTCGAGCCGAGACACCCCTTCGGCGCCGCCGCACCCCCCGGTGAGCACGTACAGGGCCAGCGGCAGCACGAAGATCCCCGGGTAGATCTTGAAGGCGAACCCGATTCCCAGCAGGACGGCGCCGAGAGTCGCCCGTCTTCGCAACGACGCGCCACCACGATGCACCACGAACACGGCGGCCACCGCGCACGCGACCGCGGCCAGGTCCCAGTTGTGGAAGGCGTAGAACACCAGGGGCGGACTCAACGCCCACAACAACGCCCGCCACCCGCTCAACCGACCCAACCACCACGCAGTGACCAACCCGAACGGCGCCAGCAACAACGCGGACGCGGCCAGAAAACCGGCGTCGGTGTCGACGAACATCGCACCGAGCCACATCAGCATCCCCGTCAGCACCGGATACTCCACGACGCCGCCGTAGAGCGAGCCGTCCTCGGTGATGCCGCCGTGCACGTACGGGAACACGTGCCGGTCGACGTCCCGTCCGATCCACAGCTTCTGGATGTCGGAGTAGCAGACCAGCCCGTAGGAGCGTTCCTGGAAGGACGGCTCCGAGCGCCCCCACTCGTCGAACCCCGGGCCGGTGCAGCGCGCCTTGTTCGCGTACCCCAGCACCATCGTCAGGCCGGTGAGCAGGCACAACAACGCCAACCCCAGCATGGTCAACCTGCGCCCGGCCCGACCCGGCGTGGCGGACTCCCGCGTTCCCCCGATGATCCGGCCTCCCGACTTCCCGCTGCCGGTCACTCGATCATCCCCGCAGGAACGCGATGTCGGCGGCCTGTCCCCGGCCGGGGGTCTCGACCACGACCGGAGCGTTCGCGCCGGCGCACACGGCGCGCAACACCTCCGGGTCGATGTTCCCGGAACCGATGTTGGCGTGCCGGTCCCGCCACGACCCGAACCCGTCGCGGGAATCGTTGAGATGCACCAGATCGATCCGGCCCGTGATCGCCCGCACCCTGTCCACGATGTCGGCGAGGTCCTCGCCCGCCGCGTAAGCATGGCAGGTGTCCAGGCAGAACCCGGCCCCGAACGCTCCGACGGCGTCCCACAGCCGGGCGATGTCATCCAGACTGCGAGTCATCGCGTTCGCACCACCGGCCGTGTTCTCGATCAGCACCGGCACCTCGAAACCGCCGTCGGCCTCCTTGCGCTCGAACAGCTTGCGCCAGTTCGCGACCCCCTCGGCCGGGTCGTCGTCCTTCGTGACGTGTCCGCCGTGCACCACCACACCGCGGGCACCGACCTCCGCCGCCGCCCGTACCTGCTGGTCGACCGCCTTGCGCGAGGGGATCCTGATCCGGTTGTTCAACGAGGCCACGTTGATCCGGTACGGCGCGTGCACGAACACCGCGACCTCGGAGTCGCGCAGACGTTCCGCCTGTGGATGCGGCTGCGGAGTCTTCCACCCCTGCGGGTCGGACAGGAAGAACTGCACCACCTCGGCGCCGCACTCGCCGGCGGCACCGAGGGGATCGTCATCGCGGACATGAGCGCCGATGGGCATGCCCCGAGCGTAAAGCAAGCGCGTTCGGGAGGGGCCCGCACACAGTCGTGCACTTTCCGTGAGGAGGGTGCCTCCGTCAGAGTGAGTGGCGTCACTCTTCGGGTGTTCGTGCGTTGATCCGGACACGAACACCTGATCCTGAGTGGTGCCACTCTCGTCGAACCGGCTGAGGAGCGCGACGGATGAACCGACACGGCAGCGGACGCGACCGAACGAGTCACCCCCGTGCACTGCGACGGGCCGCGAGCACGGGAGTCGCCGGAGCCGTGGTCGCCGCGAGCGGGGTCCTCGGCGTGGGTGCGGCGACGGCAACCGAGCCGGTCGTGATCGACACGTGCACCGGTGAGGTCCCCAGCAGCGCGTTCGGCCAACCGATCGTGGTGGCTCCCGAAGTCCTCGAGGCCGAAGTCGAACAGGCCGCGCTCAAGGTGTTCCCGTCCCGAGCCGAGCTCGCCGACGAGATTCGTCGGGAGTTCCTGACCACCGAGGCCGTCTCGCTGGGCACCGTCGCCGAGGAGGACCGGTCCTTCTCCGGGGCCGAACTGTCGGACGCCCTGGCCCCTCGGATCTCCGAGCTGTCCACGGCCGAGGAACGCACCGAAGCGCTCCGCTCCCACGTGCGCGAACTGGCGGTGCGCGAATGCCGCGGCGGTGCCGACGTCACCGGTCACGAGAAATCGACACCGGAGCCGGAACCGACGTCGGAGCCCGCACCGACGTCCGATCCAACGCCTTCGCCAACATCCGAACCCGCACCAACCTCGTCGCCGTCGCCAACGTCGTCGGAACCCGCACCAACCTCGAAGCCGTCGCCAACATCCGAACCCGGGCCGACCTCGTCGCCGTCGCCAACATCCGAACCCGCACCGACGTCCGAACCCGGGCCGACATCGTCACCGTCGCCAACGTCGTCGGAACCCGCACCAACCTCGAAGCCGACACCGACCTCGTCGTCGGCACCAACATCATCGTCGACGCCGAAGCCCGGACCAGCGGTGAAGCCGACCGATCCCGCACCGAACCCGAGGCCGAGTCCGTCTCGCGCGAAACCGTCCGAATCTCCGAGCAGCGCATCGAGCCCGACCACCCTCGATGCGGACGCTTCCTCCGCGCCCGCCGAACGCATGGTGCCGCCGGACTACGCCGCCATGCCCGGGACGCTGCCACCGTGGTCGCGCACGCCCTTCGGCGCGGCCCCCGACCAGCGACCGAAGGTCGGCGACCGGCTCGAACGGCCCGAGGAGAAGCCCGCCGAAAAACAGCGGGAGCAGGTGCGGGCCGTGGGCAGCGCCGAAGCCTTGCCCACCGGGGCGAGCGACCGGGTGGCCGTACCGGTGCTGATCGCCGTGGTCACCCTGGCGGCAGCCACCGCGGGACTGGTGCGCAGCTGGGTCCTCCACCGGAGCTGAGGGGAGTCCCTCCGGACCGGCCGGAGGTTCCCGCCCCACGCCACAGCAGGTCGCGGCCGACTTGCTAGCCTGAACCGGTCCGTCAACGCGACGGCCCTCCTGCCGCGGAGAGTCCGCGGCCGCGAGTCCACAGGAGGTGTGTGGTCTTCATGCGTCATTACGAGCTCATGGTCATCCTCGACCCGAGCCAGGACGAGCGCAACGTCGCTTCGTCCTTGGAAAACTTCCTCAAGGTCATCCGCAACGACGGTGGCAGCATCGAGAAGGTCGACGTCTGGGGACGTCGCCGCCTCGCCTACGAGATCAACAAGCAGACCGAGGGCGTCTACGTCGTCGTCGACGTCAACAGCGAGTCCGCTTCCATGCAGGAGCTGGACCGTCAGCTCAACCTCAACGAGATGGTGCTGCGCACCAAGGTCCTGCGGCACGTCGCGCAGCCCCGCAAGGAAGCCCGCCTCGCCCGCGCGAACGCCAAGTCCGGCGGCAAGACCGCCCCCAGCGAGGCCACCGCGTCCGCCTGATCGCTTCTCAGCGATCGACGGCGCCCCTAGCCGCACCAAGAAGACTGGAGCCCGCAGGCGATGGCTGGTGAGACCGTAATCACGGTGGTCGGCAACCTGACCGCCGATCCGGAACTGCGCTTCACCCCTTCGGGAGCAGCGGTGGCGAACTTCACGGTCGCCTCCACTCCCCGGACCTTCGACCGCCAGAGCGGCGAGTGGAAGGACCAGGAAGCGCTGTTCCTGCGCTGCAACATCTGGCGACAGGCCGCCGAGAACGTGGCCGAAACGCTTACCCGCGGTATGCGCGTGGTCGTGCAGGGGCGCTTGCGCCAGCGTTCCTTCGAGACGAAGGAGGGCGAGAAGCGCACCGTCGTCGAGATGGAGGTCGACGAGGTCGGCCCGAGTCTGAAGTACGCGACGGCGAAGGTGAACAAGGTCAGTCGCGGCGGCGGGGGCCAGACGGGCGGCGATTCCGCGCCGTCCAATGACCCGTGGGGCTCGGCTCCGCCCGCCGGTTCCGGCGGCGGGTTCAGCGACGAGCCGCCCTTCTGAGCAGCGGCCCGACGGCCCTACCCCCAGACGAAGTTTTCGCTCGCTTAAGGAGCTAGCACATGGCCAAGGCGCCCGTGCGCAAGCCGAAGAAGAAGGTCTGCGCTTTCTGCAAGGACAAGGCTGCGCTGAGCATCGATTTCAAGGACACCACGCTGCTGCGCAAGTACATCTCCGACCGGGGCAAGATCCGTGCCCGGCGCGTGACCGGCAACTGCAGCCAGCACCAGCGTGACGTCGCCACCGCGGTGAAGAACGCCCGCGAGATGGCGCTGCTGCCCTACACCTCGACCGCCCGCTGACCGACCGACCTCGTTAGGAGACACGTCGTGAAGATCATTCTGACCGCGGACGTGGCCAACCTCGGTTCCTCGGGTGACATTGTCGAGGTTCGCGACGGCTACGCCCGGAACTACCTGCTGCCCCAGAACCTGGCCATCGTGGCCACCAAGGGCGCGCAGAAGCAGGTCGAGACCATCCGGCGCTCGCAGGAGGCCCGTCGGGTTCGCGATCTGGAGCACGCCCGGGAACTCCAGCAGCAGCTGGAGAAGCTGGACACGGTCTCGCTGCCCAAGAAGGTTTCCAAGAAGGGCAAGCTGTTCGGTTCGATCACCGAGTCCGACGTGGTCGCCGCCGTGCGCAAGGCCGGTGGCCCGCCGCTGGACAAGCGGTCCGTGGACCTCAAGGGGCACATCAAGTCGCTGGGCAAGCACTCGGTGAACGTGCGGCTGCACCCGGACGTCAACGCCTCGATGGACGTCCTGGTCACCTCCACGGAGTAAGAAGAGCCGCCACGCGCTCACGCCGACACGACCGGATCGGTTCCTGTTCTCAACCGGTCGATGAGTGGATACATCCGACACGCCGAAGCGCGTCGGATTAGCGACATGCCGCAGTAAAGCGGTTCATGCTGTCCACAAGTTATCCACAGGGCTTGACCTGGGGTTTCCATGGGATCTCCACTGGTTTTCCCCAGGTTTTCCCCAAGTGGGATGCTGTCCTGTGGATAACTTCGGCACTTCTCCACAAGTTGTCCCCACTCTTGTCCACAGCCCTGTTTGCCTCCTTCCGCGCGGCGGTCTAGCTTCATCGCGCGGGGAGTCGCGACAGCCGTGGAGTGAACCCGCTCGAGGCCGCCCGGAGTTTCCGAAACCGGGGTCGGCGAGCACCGCAGACACATCGTTGGCAAGGACGGATCCGCCGCCCTCCGGGCGAGATGGTCCGACTCGGCGCGTCCAGGAGGTGGCAGAGACCGGTGGCGCTGACCGACGAACGCGGGGCCAACCCCTCTCAGGGAGGGGACGGGCGCTCGGGACGCGAACAGACCTTCGACCGGCAGCCTCCGCAGGACCTGGAGGCCGAGCAGTCCGTCCTCGGCGGGATGCTGCTGAGCAAGGACGCGATCGCCGACATCGTCGAGGTCGTCCGCCCCCACGACTTCTACCGCCCCGCCCACCAGGCCATCTACGACTGCGTCCTGGACCTCTACGGGCGCGGTGAACCCGCCGACCCGATCACCGTCTCCGCCGAGCTGGAGCGCCGCAACGAGCTGTCCCGCGTCGGCGGCGCCCCCTACATGCACACCCTGATCGCGACCGTTCCCACGGCGGCCAACGCGAGCTACTACGCCGAGATCGTCGCCGAGAAGGCGGTGCTGCGCCGACTGGTCGAGGCGGGCACCCGCATCGTGCAGTACGGCTACAACGGCTCCGAGGGCGCTGCGATCGAGGAAGTCGTGGACCGCGCCCAGGCGGCCGTCTACGACGTCACCGAGAACCGCACCAGCGAGGACTACGCCGCGCTGGAGGACCTGCTGCAGCCGACGATGGACGAGATCGACGCCATCGCGTCGCGCGGCGGGGACGCCCAGGGACTGCCCACCGACTTCACAGACCTCGACGAGGTCACCAACGGCCTGCACGCCGGGCAGATGGTGATCGTGGCCGCCCGCCCCGGCGTCGGCAAGGCGCTGGCACTGGACACGCCGCTGCCCACCCCGCGCGGCTGGACCAGCATGGGCGAGGTGGCCGGGGGAGACCGGCTCCTCGGCGTCGACGGCCGTCCCACGACCGTCGTGGCCGCGACCGAGGTGCTGCACGACCGCCCCTGCCACGAGATCGAGTTCAACGACGGCACCGTCGTCGTCGCCGACTCCGAGCACCGCTGGCGGCTGGCCGACGGACGGATCCTGACCACCGAGCAGCTGGCCGCCGAGGACACCCCGCGGCTCCCCCCGCACGAACGACTCCGGCTACCGGAGCGGGAACTGCCGGTGGCGCCGTACGTGCTGGGGGTCTGGCTGCTGGCGGGGGACCCGGACACCGGCGGCCTGCGCACCGACGACGCCGAGCTAGTGACGAACCTCGAGCTGGAGGGCGTCGAACCCGGCGACGGACCGCTTTTCGGCGACGAGATCGCCGAGCGGCTCACCGACCTGGGCACGTGGCGGGACCACGACCTGCCCGCCGAATACCTGCGGGGCAGTGAGCAGCAGCGCCGGGCACTGCTGGCGGGCATGCTCGACGCGGGCGGTTCCGTGTCCTCGGACGGCACCATCGGCCTGACCATCAGCGAACTCGCTTCCGTCCGGGCCCGGGAGCTGGTGCTCAGCCTCGGTTACGCCTGCACGGCGACCCCGAACTGGGAGGACGACGGCGACGAGTTCGACACCTCGGTGCTCGTCTTCGACTCCGGCCCCGACGAGGTGTTCCGGCTCGGACGCAACAACGAGCTGCACAAGCGCCTCCGCCGGGAGTCGGACGAGCAGCCGGCGCGCACCGTCGTCGCCGTACGGCCCGTCGACAGCGTGCCGGTGCGCTGCGTCGAGGTCGACGCGGCCGATCGGCTGTACCTGGCCGGCCGGTCGATGATCCCCACCCACAACTCCACCCTCGGGCTGGACTTCGCCCGCTCAGCCTCGATCAAGCACGGCATGGCCAGCGTCATCTTCTCGCTGGAGATGGGCCGCACCGAGATCGTCATGCGGATGCTCTCGGCCGAGGCCCGCATCCGGCTGGGCGACATGCGCGGCGGGCGCATGACCGACGACGACTGGACGCGGCTGGCGCGGCGGATGAGCGAGATCAGCGAGGCACCGCTGTTCATCGACGACTCGCCGAACCTGACCATGATGGAGATCCGCGCGAAGGCCCGGCGGCTCAAGCAGCGCAACGACATCAATCTGATCGTCGTGGACTACATGCAGCTGATGACCTCGGGCAAGCGCGTCGAGTCCCGGCAGCAGGAGGTCTCGGAGTTCTCCCGGAACCTCAAGCTGCTGGCCAAGGAGCTCAACGTTCCCGTCGTGGCCATCTCGCAGCTCAACCGCGGTCCCGAACAGCGCAACGACCGCCGCCCCCAGCTCTCCGACCTCCGCGAGTCGGGGTGTCTGACCAGCGGCACCCGCCTGCTGCGCGCCGACACCGGGGCCGAGGTCACCTTCGGCGAACTCATGGAGACCGGGGAGCGCCCCATCGTCTGGTCCCTGGACGAGCGGATGCGCATGGTGCCCCGGCCGATCACCAACGTCTTCTCCAGCGGTGTGAAGGAGGTCTTCAGGGTTCGGCTCGCCTCCGGCCGCGAGATCGAAGCGACCGCGAACCACCCGATGCTGACGGTCCGCGACTGGCTACCGCTGGGGGAACTCGCCGTGGGCGACCGCGTCGCGGTCCCGCGCAGCGTTCCCGAACCGCTCGGCACCGAGTCGATGCCCGAGCCCGAGATCGTCATGCTGGCGCACCTGACCGGCGACGGCTCCTTCGTGAAGCGCCAGCCGATCCGCTACGCCGGCGTCGACGAGGCCAACCTCGAAGCCGTGACCGAGGCAGCGAAGCACTTCGGGGTCACACCGGTCCGGGACGAGTACGCCTCGGCCGAGGTGACGACGTTGCGGCTTCCGGCGCCGTATCCGCTCGCACGGGGCGAGCGGAACCCGATCGCGGCGTGGCTGGACGACATGGGTCTGTTCGGCCTGCGCAGCCACGAGAAGTTCGTCCCGGAGCGGGTGTTCTCCCTGCCGCGCGAGCAGATCGCCCTGTTCCTGCGCCACCTCTGGGCCACCGACGGGTCGGTGCGCTGGGACGAGACCTACGGTCAGGCCCGGATCCACTACGCCACGTCGAGCAGGCGTCTCGCGGACGACGTCACCAACCTGCTACTCCGGTTGGGCGTCTTCGCCCGGATCAAGACCGCGAGCAAGGCGGGGGACCGGGACGGTTACCACGTGTTGATCTACGGCGGCGAGAACCAGCTGCGCTTCCTGGAGGAGGCGGGAGTTCACGGTGCTCGTTCCCCGCAGGTCGACGTCGTTACCGAGAAACTGCGCTCCGCCGTCGGGAACACCATCTGCGACACGATCCCCGGGGAGGTGCGGGGACGAGTACGTACGGCTCTGCCCGACCGTTCCGTGACTCGTCGCGAGTTCGCGACACGGCTGGGCACGGAATTCTCCGGTTCTGCCACGTGGAAGCGCGCACCCAGTCGAAGCCGGTCGGGCGGGGCCGCCGTTCTCGAGGACACCGAGCTGGATAACCCGGCGGCCCGTGACGTGTTCTGGGACGAGATCGTGGAGATCACCCCACTGGGCGAACAGCCGGTCTACGACGCCACGGTCGACGATACGCATAACTTTGTATCCAACTGCATAGTTATGCACAACTCCCTCGAGCAAGATGCTGACATGGTGATTCTCATTCACCGGCCCGACGCGTTCGAGCGGGACGATCCACGCATGGGCGAGGCGGACCTGATCCTGGCCAAGCACCGCGCGGGACCGACGTCGACGGTGACCGTGGCGCACCAGCTGCACTACAGCCGCTTCGTCGACATGGCCAAGGAGTAGGCCCCGCACCTCACCGGAGGGAGCGCGCGATGCGGAATCCGACGTCGTCGGTCCGGAAGGTCGGGTGGCTGCGGCGGCGCACCGAGGCCCGGCAGCTCCAGTGCTCGTCGAACCACCCACCGCCGCGCAGCACTCGGTAAGCGCCGTAGACCTCGGGGTCGTAAAGGTCCCAGCACCACTCCCAGACGTTGCCCAGCATGTCGTGCAGCCCCCACGCGTTGGGGCGCTTGCCCCCCCCACGTCGTGGATCCGCTCGTGCGAGTTGCGGCGATGCCAGGCGATCTCGTCGAGCGGTCCGTAGCGCGGGCCCGTCGTACCGGCGCGGCAGGCGTGTTCCCACTCCGCCTCGGTCGGCAGCCGGTACCCGTCGGCGGAGGTGTCCCACTCGACGTCCTCGGCGTCGGCGTGCGGGTGGTAGGCGGGCGTCAATTCCTCGTGCCGGGACAGGGCGTTGCAGAACCGGGCCGCGTCCCACCAGGAAACGCCTTCGACGGGCAACCGGTCGCCTTGCGCGGTGCTCGGCCACTGGCCGGTGACCTGTGCGTACAGCGCCCGGGTGATCGGGTGCGCGGCGAGTTGGTAGGGGGCGAGCTCGACCGACCACCTGTGCTGCGTTCTCCGGTCCGACAGCGTCACCCGCCCCGGTGGCACAGCGACCATCTTCTCGCTTCCCACGTCCACGCCCATGACGAACGAGCCTACCGATGCCCCGCCCCGGCCGAGGTGTTCCGCGAACCCGCGGTTGCCGCCCCGGTCGTTTTTCGGCCTGAGCGACCGCGCGCGCCTGCCAGGTTCCGCGCATGAAGCGAACAGTGCCTCCAACCGGTGACGAGAAGGAAAGTCTGCACGGCAGTCGCGACCGACACCGCGACGTGGTGCTGTGGAAACTCGACGGCCTCGGCGAGGAGCAGCTACGGCGACCACGCCCGCAAAACCCTCATTCATGCGGTTAGTTGTATGAGGCTTGGAGGTGGACGATCCGATGGTGCGGTTGACGGCGTTGTCGGTGTTGGAGCACGCGGGCGCCGATGGTGTGGAGGCCGTGCTGGGATTGTCCGAGGATCCGGTCGCCGGTCCGGCCGCGCGGATGTGGTTGCAGGGCCGCGACGTGGATGCCGAGGTCCCCCTCCGCTCCGATGATGATCTGACGTTCGCGCTGGACAGCATGTCGATAGCCGCGGAGGAGGACGCCGAGGCGTTTCTTTCGGAGTTTCGGGACACGGCGACGACGAACCAGATCGCGTTGGTCGAGCGGATGAACCTGGTTCGGCATTCTCGGCGGGACAGTGTGTTGCGGGTGGTCGCCGAGGGGCATCCGGACGAACGGGTGGCGAGCGTGGCACGGCGTTCGCTGGGTCCGGTGTCGCGGGTCAGGAGCTCGTGAGCCGCCGGATCAGTGGTGGCAGCTCGCTGATCTCGTCGATGACGTGGTGGATCTGCCGGAGCGCCTCGGGGTCCGGTGGGAAGTGGGGGTTGGGTACGGCGATGACGGTGGCTCCCGATGCGGCCGCGGCGCGGAGGCCGTTGCCGGAGTCCTCCACGGCCACGCATTCCCGCGGGTCGATGTCGAGTCCCTGGGCTGCCCGCAGGTAGACGTCGGGGGCGGGTTTGCCCGCGCCGACCTCCTCGCTGGAGACGGTGTGACCGATGGTGCCGGTGAGGTCGGTGGCCTCGAGGTAGCGGCGGATGATGCGGGGTGGTGCCGAGCTGGCGATGGCGGTGGGGTGGTCGCGGGCGACGGTGCGAACCGCGTCGGTGGCGTGGGGGATCACGGGTGGTCCCGCGGCGTAGTGCTGGGCCATGCGTTCGATGACGGTCTCGGCCGTCTGTTCCGGTGTGAGTCGAACTCCGAGCCGGTCGACGAGGTGGCGGGCCCACTCCGGGGTGCTCATGCCCATGAGCGTTTCGGTGGTTCCCTCGGACCACTCACCACCGTGTTCGGCGACGACGTCGCGCCGGATTCGGTCCCAGAGGTGTTCGGAGTCGACGAGGACACCGTCGAGGTCGAAGATCACTGCTCGCGGTAGCACACGGGTGATCCTAAGTGCTGCGCGTTCGGGACGCGGTGTCGATCGCCGTCTCGGTGCTCGTGCCGGGTGCGGCGTGGTGAGCTTGTTCATCGTCGACTTGGGTTTCCCCGCTCAAAAAGTTAGCATGACAAACGAATTAGCGTGCATGCGAAGCGAGGTACGTCCACTGATGAGTGGTGCCGGACACGCCAGACTGCTGGATGTCTTCAAGGGGCAACCGAAAGCCGTGTGGATCACGGCCTTCGCCGCGGTGATCGCCTTCGCCGGTATCGGCCTGGTCGATCCGATCCTGCTGTCCATCGCCGAGGCGCTCGACGCCGGCCCCGAGTCGGTGACCCTGCTGTTCTCCTCCTACCTCGGGGTGCAGGTCGTGGCGATGCTCGTCACGGGTGCTTTCAGCGCCCGCTTCGGACCCAAGCGCACCGTGGTGACCGGACTCGTGCTCATCGTGCTGGCGACGCTGGCGTGTGCGCTGGCGGGCACGATCGGGCAGCTGGTGGCGCTGCGTGCCGTCTGGGGGCTGGGTAACGCCCTCTTCATCGCCACGGCGCTGTCGGTGATCGTGGGCGCGGCCAGCGGTGGGCAGCAGGCGGCGATCCTGCTCTACGAGGCGGCGCTCGGCATCGGACTGTCGGTCGGGCCCCTGCTGGGGGCCCTGCTCGGCAACATCTCGTGGCGCGGCCCGTTCGCCGGCACGGCGGTGCTGATGGCCGCCGCGCTGGTGCTGTCGCTGCGCTTCCTGCCCCCGGACGAGAACGGGCGCGAACAGCGTCAGCCGATCAAGCTGCTCGATCCGCTGCGGGCGCTGCGCCATGGCGGACTGCTGCGCACCTCGGTCGGTTCCGCGCTGTACACGGCGGCGTTCTTCACCGTGCTCGCGTGGTCTCCGTTCGTGCTGCAGTTCGGCGCGATCGCGGTCGGCCTGGTGTTCTTCGGCTGGGGTGTCTGCGTGGCCGTCGCGGGCGTGACGTTGGCACCGAAGGTGGCGGCCCGCTTCGGCGAGCTGGGCGGCACCATCATCGCGGTGGTGATCTACGCGGCGCTGATGGGTGTGATGACCATCGATTCCAAGGTCGTGGTGGTCGTCTGCGTCATCCTCAGCGGGTTGGCCTCCGGACTGCTCAACACCCTGTTCACCGGCAGTGCCATGAGCGTGAGTCCGGTTCCGCGGCCGGTGGCCAGCGCCGGTTACAACTTCTGCCGCTGGCTGGGCGGGGCGATCGCCGCGACGATGGTCAGCCACGTCGCCGGGTGGCTGGGTTCTCCGCACGCCCCCTTCGCCGTCGCGGCAGTGCTGTGCGTGCTCGCGGCGGGTCTGCTCGCACTCGGGTTGCGGCGCCCCGATCCGCACCGGGTTCCGGACGAGGCCGCGGTGGTCGGCGAGGAATTCTGACCGCCCAGTTCGGGCAGAAGTGTTCACTGTCACCTCATAACTGCTTGACCTCCCAGTACTGTTCGAAAACCTCGGGAGACTTCGATGCCGTTGCAGCCGCGAAGAAGCCACTGGACGCTGCCCTTGCTCGGAGGTGGACGTGCCCAGGTGACCTGCCGTTATCGCTGTGGGGACCAGTGCGGGCAGCCTCCGTCGAACGATTCGGCCAACACGTACTTCGGTGATCTGCTCAGCGGCGTGTTCGGCCGTCGTGGCCTGCTGCGGGCCGGTGCCGTGCTCGGTGCGGTCGGCGTCGTGGGCACGGGCCCCACTCCCGCGCGGGCGGCCACGCCGCCGGTCGGTCTGGGTTTCACGCCGGTGCGGCCGAACTCCGGGGATGCTGTGGTGGTTCCCGAGGGCTACGAGCAGCGGATCGTCCTGCGGTGGGGCGACCCGGTCGTGCCCGGTGCTCCGGAGTTCGACTTCGACGACCAGACGGCCGAGGCGCAGGAGCGTCAGTTCGGGTATAACAACGACTTCTGCACGCTGTTACCGCTACCGGACGGCCGGCGGCTGATGGTCAACAATCACGAGTACACCAGCGAGGAGTTCCTGTTCTCCGGCTACGACGGGGAGAACCCCACCGAAGAGCAGGTGCGGATCGCCTGGGCAGCTCACGGCCTGTCCGTGGTCGTGGTCGACCGCTCGGATGACGGCGCGCCGACCGTGGTGCTGGATCGGCTCAACCGGCGCATCACGCTGAACACCGAGTTCGAGGTACGTGGCCCGGCGGCGAGCAGTGAGCTGTTGAAGACACCGAGCGATCCGAGCGGCCGCCGTGTGCGGGGCACGATGAACAACTGCTCCGGCAGCGTGACCCCGTGGGGCACGGTGCTCTCCGGCGAGGAGAACGTCCACCAGTACTTCGCCCACGCCGACCGGGTCACCGATCCACGGACCAAGCGGCGACTCGACCGCTACGGCTTCATGGCCGGGGAGAGCGAACGCAAGTGGGAGCGTTTCGATTCCCGCTGGGACCTCGGGCGGGAACCCAACGAGGCGAACCGGTTCGGCTGGATCGTCGAGATCGACCCGCACGACCCGGACTCGACCCCGGTCAAGCACACCGCGCTCGGCCGTCTCAAGCACGAGACGGCCACCGTTCGCGTGGCCGAGGACGGCCGGGTGGTGGCCTACATGGGCGACGACGAGGCGTTCGAGTACCTGTACAAGTTCGTCTCCCACGGCACGATGAAACCGGGCGGCAGCGCGCACGCCCGGCGGCACAATATGTCGCTGTTGGAGAAGGGGACGTTGTACGTCGCGCGGTTCAGCGGTGACAGTCCCGCTGCCGAGATCGACGGCAGTGGCGCCCTCCCCGCGGACGGCGAGTTCGACGGTTCCGGCGAGTGGCTTCCCCTGGCCGGCGGCGCGAAGTCCTACGTCCCCGGCTTCACCGCCGAGGAGGTCTACGTCTTCACCCGGCTGGCCGCCGACGCTGTCGGCGCCACCAAGATGGACCGACCCGAAGACGTCCAACCCAACCCCGTCAACGGCCGCGTCTACTGCGCGCTGACCAACAACTCCAACCGTGGCACGCCGGGCCACGCACCGGTCGACGAGACGAATCCGAGGATCGGCAACAAGCACGGGCACGTGCTGGAGATGGACGACGACGCCACCGGGACCCGGTTCTCCTGGACCCTGCTGCTGGTCTGCGGGGACCCGGAGGACTCGAACACCTACTTCGGCGGATTCGACAAGAGCCGCGTCAGCCCGATCTCGTGCCCGGACAACCTCGCCTTCGACCGGCACGGCAACCTGTGGATCACCACCGATTCCTCGGCGGCGCTGGGGGCCAACGACGGTTTGTACGCGGTGCCCGTCGACGGACCACAGCGCGGTTGTCTCAAGCAGTTCCTGAGCGTGCCTCGAGGAGCCGAGACCTGCGGTCCGGTGATCGACGACGAGTTCGTGCTGGTCTCCGCGCAGCATCCGGGAGAGGTGGACGGCGCCGATGCCGACCATCCGGTCTCGCACTGGCCCGATGGCGGTGATTCCCGGCCACGCCCCTCCGTGGTGGCGGTCTGGAGATAGCCACCGCCGCGGCGACGCCGGCGCTCGTCCACCACGGCGACGGCCGGGCACCGCGGCGGAAAAACCTCAATCAACAGGTTTCACCCAACGTGTCGAAAAAGACGCTGAACGAGTGAACATCCCCGTGGGTGCATGCGGAGTCGGTGACTCTGCGTGGAAGTGTTCGTGCGCTGTTCACTTTGAAGTCTCACCGACCTCGCCTGACCCGCCTACTGTCGAGACGTTCCCGACCGACGTCTTGGAGGTCCGCATGTCTGCCCGACCGGACAGCGGGCGGGTCGTCCCGCTCCCCCTCGTGTCCAGCCACTCCGCCAGACGATCCGCGGTGACCTGCGAATACCGCTGCGGCAACGCCTGCGCGCACGAAGCCCCCAACACCTCGGACAACGCGTACTTCGGCGACATCGTGGCGAATGTGCTCAGCCGTCGCGGCGCGCTCAAGGGCAGCGCCGTACTGGCGCTGTCCACGGCGGGCGCGATGGCGTTCGGCGGCACGGCCGCGGCCCGGCCCGCACCACCGCATCCGGAATCGGGTGGTCCGTCGGCGCCGGGAACGGACTTCGATCCGGTCCCGCCGAACACCGAGGACCGCGTGGTGGTTCCCGAGGGCTACGAGCAGCGGATCGTCATTCGCTGGGGCGACCCGGTCGTGCCCGGCGCCCCGGAGTTCGACTTCCACCACCAGACGCCCGAGGCCCAGCAACGCCAGTTCGGCTACAACAACGACTTCGCGGGGCTGATCCCGCTGGACGGTGCCGGTCGACGCAACCTGCTGGTGGTCAACCACGAGTACACCACCGAGACGCACATGTTCCCCGGGTACGACGCGGAGAACCCGACCGAGCAGCAAGTGCGCATCGCCTGGGCCGCGCACGGTCAGTCCGTCCTGCTGGTCATGCGTGACCTTGCCAGGGGTGGTCTGACAGCGGAACCGAGCCGGTACAACCGGCGCATCACGCTGAACACCGAGTTCGAGGTGCGCGGCCCCGCCGCGGGCAGCGACCATCTCAAGACCTCGGCCGACCCGAGCGGTACGCGCGTCCTCGGTACCCAGAACAACTGCGCCGGTGGCGTCACTCCGTGGGGGACGATGCTCTCCGGTGAGGAGAACGTCCACCAGTACTTCGCCCACGCCGACCGGGTCACCGATCCACGGACCAAGCGGCGACTCGACCGCTACGGCTTCAACGCCGGTGCCAGCACTCGCAAGTGGGAGCGGTTCGACGAGCGCTGGGACCTCGGGCGGGAACCCAACGAGGCGAACCGGTTCGGCTGGATCGTCGAGATCGACCCGCACGACCCGGACTCGACCCCGGTCAAGCACACCGCGCTCGGCCGTTTCAAGCACGAGGGCGCGACCATCGAGGTCGCCGAGGACGGACGTGTCGTGGCCTACATGGGCGACGACGAACGCTTCGACTACATGTACAAGTTCGTCTCCCACGGCACGATGAAACCGGGCGGCAGCGCGCACGCCCGGCGGCACAACATGGGGTTGCTCGACGAGGGCACCCTCTACGTCGCGCGGTTCAGCGGTGACAGTCCCGCTGCCGAGATCGACGGCAGTGGCGCCCTCCCCGCGGACGGCGAGTTCGACGGTTCCGGCGAGTGGCTTCCCCTGGCCGGCGGCGCGAAGTCCTACGTCCCCGGCTTCACCGCCGAGGAGGTCTACGTCTTCACCCGGCTGGCCGCCGACGCTGTCGGCGCCACCAAGATGGACCGACCCGAAGACGTCCAACCCAACCCCGTCAACGGCCGCGTCTACTGCGCGCTGACCAACAACTCCAACCGTGGCACGCCGGGCCACGCACCGGTCGACGAGACGAATCCGAGGATCGGCAACAAGCACGGGCACGTGCTGGAGATGGACGACGACGCCACCGGGACCCGGTTCTCCTGGACCCTGCTGCTGGTCTGCGGGGACCCGGAGGACTCGAACACCTACTTCGGCGGATTCGACAAGAACCGGGTCAGCCCGATCTCGTGCCCGGACAACCTCGCCTTCGACCGGCACGGCAACCTGTGGATCTCCACGGACGGCAACGAGTTGGGCTCCCACGACGGGTTGTTCGTCGTCCCGGTCGACGGACCACAACGTGGCCACGTCAAGCAGTTCCTCACCGTGCCCAACGGGGCCGAGACCTGCGGGCCCATCGTCACCGACAACCTGGTGACCGTGTGCGTGCAACACCCGGGGGAGGACGCCGAGGACGCACAACACCCCACCTCGCACTGGCCGGACGGGGGCGACTCCCGACCGCGTCCGTCCCTCACCGCGGTGTGGCGCGACGAGGGCGGTCGAGCCGGCGAGATCGGACGGCGCTGATCCCGCAGCGGGGGCCTCCTCCGGGAAAAGGCCCCCGCTGTCCTCGCCGTGGCGTGCGGTTACGGTCTCCGGTATGGCTTCCCGACCGACTGCCCTGGTCACCGGTGCCTCGCGAGGCATCGGTGCTGTTGTCGCACGATCCCTGTCCGACACTCACGAGGTGCTGCTGGGCGGACGCGACAACGCCGCGCTGGAATCACTGGCCCACGAGATCCCCGGATCACGTCCCTGGCCCGTGGAACTCACCGATGACAGCGCCGTCGCCGCTGCCGCCGAAAGTATCGACGAACTGGACGTGTTGGTCCACAGTGCCGGAACGATCGAACTGGGTGCGGTATCCGAGGTTTCGGCCGACTCGTGGCGACGCACCTTCGAGCTGAACCTGTTCGCCGTCACCGAGCTGACACGTGTTCTGCTGCCCGCGCTGCGTGCCACGTCCGGGCATGTCGTGCTGGTCAACTCCGGTGCCGGATTGGGTGCCAAACCGCACTGGGGTTCCTACGCCGCCAGCAAGTTCGCACTGCGTGCCTTCGCCGACGTGCTGCGCGCCGAGGAAGCCGCCAACGGTGTTCGGGTGACCTCGGTGTTCCCCGGGCGAGTGGCCACCGATATGCAGCGTGGCGTACGCGATGCCGAAGGCGGGGACTTCGAACCCGAGAACTACCTGCGGCCCGAGTCGGTCGCCGACTCCATCGTCTCGGCCGTCCGCGCACCCGGTGATGCCCATTTCACCGAGATCGTCGTACGCCCCACTTCCTGAGCGGACGGCGACTCCGTGGGATTCGCGCGTGGTGCCGGGGCGACTTCCAGTCCCCGGCACCACCGACCGGGATTCAGCCTCGGACGTGCTCGGCCGCGGTTCCGGCGACTCGCTGCACGCGGTGCCGATCGACACGGGTGGGTTCGCGTTCCCGGAGGACCTCCTCGCCGGCCACCCACACGTCTCGGACACACCGCGACCCCGCTGCCCACACCAAATTGGAAAGCACCTGCTCGTCCGCGACGTCGAGTCCGGTAGCGAAGGCGGGATTGTCGACGTCCATGTGCACGATGTCGGCGTAGCACCCGGGTTCCAGGGAACCGATGTCGTCCCGGTGCAGGGCAGCGGCCCCACCTCGGGTGGCCGCCAGTAGAGCGCAACGAGCCGAAATCGCCGTGGAGTCCCCTGTGGACAGCCTTGCGAGCATCCCGGCCAGCTGCACCTCCTCCCACAGGTCGAGGTCGTCATTGCTCGACGGGCCATCCGTACCGAGCCCCAGGGGCATCCCGGAGGCGAGCATGTCGACCGTTCGGGCCGTTCCCGAAGCAAGCTTGGCGTTGGAACCCGGGCAGTGCGCCACCCCGACTCCCCGCCCGGAGAGGATCGCGATGTCCTCGTCCGACAGGTGCACCCCGTGTGCGGCGAGTACCCGTCCATCGAGCACACCGAGCTTGTCCAGCAACTTCGGCACCGAGCCGTACTGCTCCCGCTGCCTGCTGTCCTCGCCGGCGGTTTCGGCGACGTGAGTCTGCACCAGGGCACCACGTTGCTGCGCCTGTTCCCCGATGCTCCGCAATGCTTCGGGCGGCAGGGTGTATGCCGAGTGGGGGCCATAACCGAGCTCGATCCGCTCACCGGGTCCGAACCGCAGACCGTCGGCGTCGATCCACCGGCTGGTTTCGTCAACCATCCGTTCCCACCCGCCGAGATCACCGAGATCCGGCATGTCGATCACCGCCGAGGTGAACAGGACCCGTGAACCGACCGCCAGCGTCGCCTCCACCACGGACTCACCGGAAAAATACATCTCGGCGCTGGTGGTCACCCCGGCACGCAACATCTCCACGCATCCGAGTTCCATTCCGGCTCGGACGTCGGAGGGACGCAGTCGGGACTCCGCGGGCCAAACCACCTCACGCAACCAACGCAACAGCGGTAGATCCCCACCCATCCCCCGAAGCAGCGTCATCGGACTGTGGGCATGAGCGTTGATCAACCCCGGGAGCAACATCCCCGTGCAGTGCCGTATCACCGTGTCGGTGGCGGTCTTCGGCGCCTGGGAGCGAACTCCGCAGAAGGCGACGCGCCCCGAGGTGTCGATGTCGACGACGGCGTCCCGGACGACCGAGCATGTTGCGTCACAGGGCAAAGCCAGTGGTGCGTACAGACGTAATGCGATCGGCATACCCGTATTCTCCCCCGACTTCTCAGGCACCGAAGGTCATGACCGCTCGCACCATGATGAGTCCGGCCGAGAGCATGACGAGAATCAGCACGGCCAGCAGGATGGTGTCTTGGAGTCCTCGTGTCATGACTCCAACATCCTCACCGCTGAGACTGCTCACCTCGGCTTTTCGGTTTTTCCACCTCGTCCTAGCGGCTGGGAGTTCCCCGCCGATCAGTCATCCATGAGGTTGCTTCGCCAGGCCCAGGCGGCGGTCTCGACCCGGTTCCGCGCTCTGATCTTGGCTTGGGCGGCGGCGAGGTGGGTTTTCACGGTGGACAGGGACATGAACAGCTCCTGCCCGATCTCGGTGTTGGTCAGTCCGCGCGCCGTGGCGCGTACCACGTCGACTTCGCGCTCGGTCAGCGCCTCGACGGGCGGTTCGGTTTGCGCCCGGGAGGGCTCGGAGGGCTGGTGGAAGTGCTTCAGCAAACGCACGGTGATCTGGGGAGACATCAGCGCGTCACCACGGACCGCGGCTTGAACGGCCTCGACGAGCAGTGCCGGCCCCGCGTCCTTGAGCAGGAATCCGCTCGCGCCGTTGCTCAGTGCTCCGGCCACGTACTCGTCGAGGTCGAAGGTGGTGACCACGACGACCTTGATCGGCTCCGTGACCTCGGGGCCCGCGAGTTGTTTGGTGGCCTCCAAACCGTCGAGACCGGGCATCCTGATGTCCATCAAGCACACGTCGGGACGCTGCTCACGCGCCAGCCGGACGGCCTCGGAACCGGTGGGGACGTCACCGATCACCTCGATGTCGTCCTCGGCCTCCAGGATCATCCGGAACCCCGCCCGCACCATCTCCTGGTCATCGGCGATCAGTACCCGGATCATGGGTGTCCCTCTTCCCGCTCGTGTTCACCAAGAGGCAACCATGCCTCGACCCGCCAACCCACGTGCTCACCGGGGCCGGTGTAGAACCGCCCACCGAGAAGTTCGATCCGCTCCCGCATCCCGACCAAACCGTAGCCGCCGGATCCGCCGACGGGATGCGCGGCCGTGTCCGAGCCGTCGTCGGTGACCCGGACGTGCAGGTACGTGTTCGTGTCCTCGACCGCGACGTGGATCAGCGTGGCGTCCGGAGCGTGTTTCCGAACATTGGTGAGGGACTCCTGCACCAGGCGCAATCCGGAGCGTGCCACTTCGGGAGGAATTCGCCGCGTCAGTTCGACCGACAACTCGACGCGAGCGGCGTGCCCGTTGTCGGGAAGTGTCCGTTCGGCCCGGGCCACGAGAGCTTCGAGGTCCGCTTCCAGATCGCTCGTGGCGTGCTCGGTCATTCCGGAGGCTCCCACCGGGTCGGCACCCCGCATGCTGGCGACCAGCCGCCGCATCGCCGTCAGGGCTTCGGTACCGCTGGTCGAGATGCGTTCCAGCGCCGCCGACGCGGCCTCCGGCTCCTTCTGCGCGACCACGCGCGCGGCCTGCGACTGCACAACGATGCCGGTGACGTGGTGGGCGACGACGTCGTGCAGTTCCCGCGCGAGCGCCATCCGCTCGGTGTACTGGGCGTCGGTGATCGCCGCCCGGACCGACTTGGCGCGATCCTCGTCCCGCGCGCGGAAGTACATGCCGGTTCCCACCGACAGCACCAGCAGAATACCGCCCATGAACAAGGCGGGGTACACGTCGGCCGGAGTTCGAACGGGGGGCTCGCGCGGCATGACGAGCACGGACACGATGGTCGAGGAAACCAGCGCGCATCCACCCCAGAGCGCCTTGCGCGGCGCGTCGTAGCGGGCGACGAAGGCCATCAGCAGCATTCCGGCGGCGATATCGGTGGGCGGAATCGCTCCGAGCAGGAACGACGAGCGCGTTATGTCGAGCAGTCGAGTCAGCAGGGTCGTCAGTACCAGCGCGATCGCACCGAGTAGACTCGCCTCGAACGGTCGCAGCGGAGCGAACACGGCCAGGCCGGCCATCACGATGCAGCTGAGCAGCACCACCCAGCCGCCGGGCAGGAAAAGCGGCATGTCCGTGCTCGCCACCTGCCCGAACAGCAGCACGCACAGCGCGGCGGTCACCGGCCACTGGCGGCGCAACAGGCCCTGCATGGAGGTTTCCGCGGCCCGGGGCTCCCGGGCTCGTAAGTACATCCCCGTACCGACGAGCAGGACGAGCTGGAGGAATCCGACCCCGAGGGTGCGCGCCACGCTCGCCGGGGGCATCACGAACGAGACGCCCGTGCGGACGAAAACCGCGAACAGACACGCTGCCGCGAGCGTGGCGGTCACCACGACCGCCCGGCCACGCGAGGCCTTCCAGAACACGTACAGCACGAGCAGGGCACCGGCGGCGTTCTCGGTGAAGGTGACGTTCCAGAGCAGGTCGGGGCCCGAGCGTAGCCCGAAGAGGCGAAACACCACCGTCGACAGGATCATCGCGACGGCTGCGAGCAGACCGGCGCGGACCGGGGAGCGCCGGGCCCACAGGGCCAGCACGGCCATGGCGGTGCTCGTGGCCAACAGGACCGGACTGCCGGTGCCGTACTGGAGAGTCATGATCGTCTCGCCGCACCACACCAAGCCCAGCAGCGCGGCGAAGATCCACTGCTCGCGCAACGAAGCGAGCAGGCTGTGCCACCACCACGGGGCCGGTGGACTCACCTGTTCGGGAGCGGTACGGGGCGTGTTCACCACACGACCGTAACTGTCGGGGAGTCGGCGCTGTCCCGGTCGAAAGGTTCGGAAGATCCTGGCCGATCGGCCGAGCATCATTCGGCCGCGAAGACGAGGCGCACGCGCTACGACCGCTGCCACGCTCGGCAGCGATCACGTCCACCGGCCATCCCGGCGAACACGGCCGATGCCGCTTCCCGACCGGGCACCCCTCGCCCCTGAGGAGAACACGGTGATGTCCCCAGCTGCCGAACCCCTCGCGTCCCTCCCCCCGCCGACGGGGCCGCTACTCACCGGGCGCGGGTTGTTCAAACGGTACGGTCGGCAGCACGCCCTGGCCGGCGTCGACATCACCGTCAAGGCCGGCGAGGCCCTGGGGATCGTCGGACCGCACGGTGCCGGCAAGACGACGCTGCTGCACGTGCTGGCCGCGATCCAGCCCCCGGACAGCGGCGAGGTCGCGCTGCAGGGTCACCGCATCGACCGCCTCGGCGCGGCCGAACGCGGCAAGGTGCGCAGACGGTCCTTCGGGTTCGTGTTCGCCCGCGGGAAGCTGGTGGACGAACTCACCACCGAGGAGAACGTCGCGCTGCCGCTGCTGGTTTCCGGGGTGGGGCGGTGCCGCGCCCTGGCCGAGGCACGTACCCGGCTGGAACGACTCGACCTGAACGGGCTGGAGAACCGGCGTCCCCGTGAGCTCTCGGCCGGGCAAGCACTGCGAGTCACCCTGGCTCGCGCGTTCGTACACGGGCCCCGGATCGTCTTCGCCGACGAACCCGCGGATGCCCTGGACGTCCGTACCGGAGAAGAGACCGTGAGCACGCTGCTGCGAGCGGCGCGGGAGGACGAGAGCGCGGTGATCATCACGACTCGTGACCGGGACCTCGTCGCACGTACCGGCACCACGATGGAGATCCGGGAGGGGCTCATCACCGGCGGGGTGATGGCGGCGTGATCCCCGTGGCGCCGGTCTGGCGAGTCGCCGTGCTCATGGGAATGGCGGCACTGTCCGGATACGGGTTGCTCACGACAGCGGACTCGGACAACACCGGTGTGCTGCTGTTCGCTCCGGCTCTCACCACCTTGTCCGTGTGGCTCACGGGCCCGTGGATCGCCGCGACGCTCGGGAGGCTTCTCATCGGTCGCTGGCACGGTCCGGCCGCGCTCCTGGCCGGGCGCCGCCTGTACGAGAACCCCGACGCCCCCCGGAGAACCTCCTGCGACGCCGTACTGGCCGTTTTTCTCGGCTCGGTGGGGATGACGCTGTTGCCCGCGTGCCATGGACCGGGGCATTTCCCGGGCGAGTGGACGGAGACGGTCATCATCGGCGTGCTCGTAACCGCACCGGCGGGGTGGTGCGCGGTCGCCACGGTGATGACCTCCGTCTTCGACAGGCGGCACGTCTTCGGTGCGCTGTTAGCGGCGGGAACCCCGGTACGGGTACTGCGCAGGGTCGTGAGCATGGAGGTCACCGTGCCCGCGCTGATCGCCATGTGGGGAGCGGGTGGCGGTGGTGTCGTCATCGGCGCCGTTGTACTGCGACTGCTCGGCGCGGAGGCGGTGTTCGGGGGATGGATGGCCGCTCCGGCTTTCCTCGGAAGCGGTGCGGCCGTAGTAGCCACCGCCGCCTGCACACCGACACTGCGCAGAATCGGCTCCGGCACACAATCCTGGCCTTATGGTCACCAGTGACCAACTGTATGACCTTATGGTCACCAGTGACCAACCATATGGCCGATGCACGAACACAACTTAGGCGTCATGATACGGGAGAAAGCAACGAATCGGAACCCGCTCCCCACAGGGGCCACTGTGAAAGGAAGACAGCAATGATCACTGTCGCTTTGACCACCGCGGGAACGATCCTGGC
The DNA here is from genome assembly GCF_014137975.1 of Halosaccharopolyspora lacisalsi. Taxonomy (GTDB): domain Bacteria; phylum Actinomycetota; class Actinomycetes; order Mycobacteriales; family Pseudonocardiaceae; genus Halosaccharopolyspora; species Halosaccharopolyspora lacisalsi. The sequence continues at coordinate 366,932 of NZ_JACGWZ010000007.1, forward strand.
ACTGGGAGTGCTTCTGCTGATGGCGGTGAGTTCGGAGCTCTCCGATGCCTGGGACCGCAATCCGAGGGACAAGGTGAGGTGAAAAGGCACTCAGATCCGTTCGAACACGAGATCGCGTATCACGCGACCTTCCTCCTCCGCACGCTGCTCGAATTTTGTCACGGGGCGCCATTCCGGCCGCGGTGCCCAGCCACCCGGCATGTCAGCATGGTGGTTGCGCAAGGTGGGCTGCTCATGACACATCTCCAGCATCTGCTCGGCGTACTGTTCCCAGTCGGTAGCCAGATGCAAAAAACCGCCCACGGCAAGTCGAGATGCCATCATTTCGACGATGTCGTCCTGCACCAGCCGGCGCTTGTGGTGCCGTTTCTTCGGCCACGGATCGGGGAAGAAGACACGGATCTCGGATAGCGAGTTCGGCTCGATGTGGTTGCGCAGCAGCATGACCGCATCACCACGAAGCAGCCGGAGATTGTCCAAGCCGAGCTTTTCGATACGCAGGAGCAGTTGAGCCAAGCCGGGCTTGTACACCTCCACCGCGAGGTGATTGGCGTCCGGCCGGGCAGTGGCGAGCTCGGCGGTGGCCTCACCCATCCCGGAGCCGATCTCCAGGATCACCGGTGCCGAGCGACCGAACCATCCGGACACGTCGAGTGTGCCCTCGGGCAGTGCGTCGATCTCGGCTCCCAGTTCCGGCCAATACCGATCCCACGCGCGTTGCTGCCCGGTTGTCGTCCGCTCGCTGCGTCGAACATAGCTGACAACCGTGCGGTGGAAGGGAACCTGCTGGTCAGAAGCGCTCACGGGGATTCAGTATCGCAAACGGCCGTTCCCGTCCGTCAGGTGCCGCTCATCTTCGACGGACAGGGTCACCAGGATTCGATCCGAGTCAGTGACGACTCCAGCTCCGACACACCGCCCAGCGCCGTCGGGTCTCCGGTGAAGGTGTCGCTGTGAGCGGGCACGACGCTGATCCAGCCGGTGTGCTGATGTGTCAGAACCACGGTGGTGGGCATGATCATGGGTGCCCGGTCCGAGGGTTCGTACTCCCAGTACACGCTTTCACCCGCTCCCACCCACGGCACGAAGGACCAACCGACCCTGGCGCCGAGCAGCCCGTGCAGGGCGTCCTCGATCTCGAAGGCCTCCGCGCGCGAAGAGATCCGACCGAGGTCCAGCGCCCGCAGCCACCACGGGACGGGAAGGTCACCGCCGGAGGCGGTCAGCCTCCGGAACAGGTTCAACACCTGCCCCTGCGGCGCACGATGAACCCATCCACGACGCAGCGCGGCGGGCGACATCGCGTCGGGTCCCGGTGGCTGCTCCTCCATGAGCAGCGACCATTCCAAGCCCGGCAGTGGCTCCAGCCGGACATCGGGTGACCTGCGCCGTGGGCACGCCGACAGCCGGTGCCGAAGAAACGGGGAAGTACGGATCATGGAGGGACCTTCCCTTCGCGCGGAACTCCTCGGAGCACCTCGCGGGACGCCCACGGCAGTGCCTGCCCTGGAGGAGCGATTCGTCGACAACGTCTCCTCCCTCATGCATTACCAGAAAAAGCCTCAAGGGGGACAAACCGAGCCATATTGTGTCTAAGGTCACAAAACAACAACAGCTTGAGCGTGCTCGTGAGCTCTCGGCTCGACAACCTCCGGCTACTGGCGTGAAGTGGAGAGGTGACGGAACGAACATGGCAACGAGTGGACATCGACGGGGGCGTGGCCGTCGGACTGGAGAACTCGGCCTCCGCTCTGCGTGCCCTGACCGCGGCCGCCGAAGAAGCCAAGTGCAGGAACACGGTGCTGCACATCGTACGTGCCTGGAGCATCCGCACCGCACCGAAACCGAGGGACTGCCCTCCCGGCGCGGTGCCCAGTACCGAGCAGTACGAGCAGTCGGTGCTCGCCGACACTCATCAGCTCGTCTCCGAAACGCTCGGGGGAGACCCGGGGTGCCCGGTGGAGGTGCACGTGGTGCACTCGCCCTCCCCCCAAGCACTGCTCTCGGCTTCGCGCGGCGCCGACATGCTCGTGGTGGGACATCGCGGGCGCGGCGGTTTCTCCGGACTGCTGCTCGGCGCGGTCGCCGAGCAGTGCGTCCGTCACGCCTCCTGCCCGGTGCTGGTGGTACGCCCCAGCATGTGATCCACCTGCGCACGTACCCGGGCCCGGCTCCGAAAAAGCGCTCCGAAAAAAGCACAGGGCCCGGGCCATCCCCCGAATGACAGCCCGGGCCCTCCCCCGTCCCGACCGCCGGCGCCCCCGAGCGCGTATGCAGTCGGTCGTTTCGATTGTGCGTGGCCGCGTCATCGCAGTATCCACATCGGACTCGCCACCGAGGGCGGCGACTTTTGTCCACTGTCGACCCAGCGGAGCGGCCTTGATCTGTGCGCTGATTCTATCCGGGAGGGTGACCAGTATCTCGGCCGGGATGGGTAACACCGGGTAACACGCCCGTCATCGGAAAAATCCCCGCGATTTTCAGGCATCCCGCCGGTTCGCGGTGACCAGCGCGATGATCAAGAGTACCACTGCCAGTGCGAAGAAGTAGGCCAGTGAGGCCCACGGCCCCAGCGGAGCGGACTCGGTGAACCTGTTGCTGCCGGTGAGGAAACGTCCGGCCGCGGTGAACGGCATCCACTCCTGCAGGTCCGAGCCGAACGTCGGAACGAGACGGATCAACTGCTCCACCAGCATGGACCAGATCAACAGGAGCGTGACCGCACCCGCCGACTGCCTGAGCAGGATGCCCACGGCGATCGAGAAGACCGCGGCTCCCATGAACACCAGCCCGACTCCGGCGACCAGCCGCCACTGCTCGGCTGTGGCCAACGCCAGGTCGGAGACCGGGGCCAGCACCCACGAAACTCCCCACGAGCCGAATGCGGCGATCTCTCCGATCACCAGCGCGAGGGCGGCCACGACAGCGGTCTTGGCCAACAGCACCCGGGTGCGGTTCGGTGCGGCCTGGAAGGTGGCGCGGATGGTTCCGAAGCGGTACTCGGTGGTCACCGCCAGGGCGGCCATGACCATGATGACCATGAGCCCGAACTGGTAGCCGATCTGGGTCGTCGACACCCCCATCGGAGAGTTCGCGCTCGCCTGGGTGGCCATCAGACCGGCGAAGCCGATGGTCAACGCGAGCGCGAGGAACATCGACCACCACGGCGAACGGGTCGAGAACAGTTTGATGCGTTCAACAGCGAGCAGAGTCATCGCTTCACTTTCCTGCCGTCGTGAGTGTGTCGGTGGGCTGGCCGAAATCGGTCTGGTACTCCACCGAGTCGCCCGTGAGCCGCATGAAGGCCTCCTCCAGCGAACTGCGCTCCGCCGCCAGTTCGTGCAGGACGATCCCACCTGCCGCCGCGATCTCACCGACCTGCTCGGTGTCGGCACCATCGACCAGCAGGCTTTGCGCGTCGGCCGTTCGGGCGGCCAGGCCTCGCTCGGCCAGCAGTCCGGCCAGCTGCTCTGCCTGAGGCGAGCGAACGCGGACCGAGGAGTCACTGGCCCTGTTGACGAACTCCTCGGTGCTGCACTCGGCGATCAGCTCACCGCGACCGACGACGACGAGGTCCTCCGCGGTCAGCGACATCTCCGAGAGCAGGTGACTGGAGACGAGCACCGTGCGCCCCTCGGCGGCCAGTCGCTGCATGAACTGCCTGATCCAGTGAATGCCCTCGGGGTCGAGTCCGTTGACCGGCTCGTCGAACAGCAACACCTGCGGGTCTCCCAGCAGCGCCGCGGCGATGCCCAGGCGTTGTGACATCCCCAGCGAGAAGCCACCGGCCTTGCGTCCGGCGACCTTGTCCAGCCCGACCATCCCCAGGACCTCGTCCACCCGCTTCCGGGGGAGGTCGTTGGAGCGGGCCAGCCAGCGCAGGTGAGCGTGGGCCGAGCGGTTCGGGTGGACCCACCTCGCCTCCACGAGCGCACCGACGTGACGCAGCGGGTACTTGAGCTCCTGGTAGGGCTTGCCGTCGACGAGCACCTTGCCCGCGCTCGGACGGTCCAGCCCCAGGATCATCCGCATGGTGGTGGACTTACCGGCACCGTTGGGCCCCAGGAAACCGGTGACCCGACCCGGTTTGACGGAAAACGACAAGTCGTTGACGGCCACCGTCGAGCCGTAGCGCTTGGTGAGGCCAACAGCCTCTATCATGGTCGCTCCTGCGAAGCTAGGGAAAGGCGTCCGACGCCGCCGTGGCGCCGTCATGACGCCGATACTCCACCAGCATGCCTGTTCCCGAAGCCGTTTCGCGTCGAACCTCGGTCTGGATTCGGTCTCAGATCCAGGTCGTAGTACGGCCCCACACCGGTATCAGGGCCTCGGGGTCACCCCGAGGGGGTTCCCCCGGAGAACCAGCGGTCCAGCACCGTGACCAGGCCATCCGCCGCCACGTCGGCGGCGACCTCGGTGGCCGCGGTGCGAACCTCGGGCTGCGCCTGCCCCATCGCCACGGAGTGCCCGGCCCACTGCAACATTTGTATATCGTTGTCGCCGTCACCTGCCGCGAAGGTGTCCTCGATCGCGATTCCGAGCTCGGCGCGCAGCTTCTCCAGCGCGGCACCCTTGGTGACCCCGTCGGGCACGACTGTGACCCACGTGGCGTACTGGTCGATCGTGTAGACGCTGCCGGGCAGTGACACCCCGTCGAGCACCTCGGCGACTTCCTCCGGTGTGTGCCCCGCCCAGTGCGCGATCAGCCGGGGCACCGGGCGCTCGGTCAGCTCCGCCACGTCGACCGGCTGTTGCGGACCGTGCAGGTGAGTTTCGGGAAACCAGCTGGTCACAAGGCTGCCCGTGCCGAGTTGTTCGGCGGCGAACTGCGCTCCGGGAAGCAGCGAGCTCAGCCGCGTGTACACCGGAGCCGGATCGAAGGTCTCGACGGAGACGGTCTCGCGGGTGGCGGCGTCGAGCCGCACGGCTCCGTTGGAGCACAGCACGGCACCCGCGCTCAGCCCGAGCTCGTCCAGGACGGGGAGGGTGCCGAGCATGCTGCGACCGGTGGAGACGACGACGTGGCAACCGGCGTCGACCGCTCGGCGCACGGCGGCGCGCACCCCCTCCGACAGGGTCTGGGTGGCGGGGTCGAGCATGGTGCCGTCGACGTCGAGGGCGACGAGCCGAGGTTTCCACGGGGTTGTTTGACTCACTCCTGTGAGACTAACCGCAGTCGCCCGGCGAGCGGGACGTGAACGCGTCGAATCACAACTCATGCTCCCGGGCTGACCAGACCGGTCTCGTACGCCAGCACCACGGCCTGTACCCGATCTCGCAGCTCCAGCTTGGACAGTATGTGGCCGATGTGTGTCTTCACGGTGGCCTCGGACAGGAACAACCGCTCGGCCAGCTCGGTGTTGGACAGCCCCTTGGCCACGTACTCGAGCACTTCGCGCTCCCGCTCGGTGAGCACGTCGAGCACGGAAGCGTCCCGCAGTTCACCGCCGGGCCCGCCCAGGAAACGGTCCAGCAGGCGACGGGTGACGTTCGGGGACACGACGGCATCGCCGCTGGCCACCGACCGCACCGCCGAGACCAGATCGTCCGGCGGAGTGTCCTTGAGCAGGAACCCGCCCGCACCCCCGCGCAACGCGGCCAGGGCGTACTCGTCCAGGTCGAAGGTGGTCAGCACGAGCACTTTCGCCGTTTCGGCCGCCACGATGCGACGGGTCGCCTCGACGCCGTCGAGCACCGGCATCCGCACGTCCATCAGCACCACGTCGGGCCGGAGGGACTCGGCGAGTTCGACGGCCCGGACGCCGTCACCTGCCTCCCCCACGACCTCGAGGTCGTCCTGCGCGTCGAGGACCATGCGAAACCCCATCCGCATGAGTTCCTGGTCGTCCACCAGCAGTACCCGCACCATGGGAGTCAGCCTATCCAGGCGGGTACGCGCCGGCGACGGGACCGACCACGGTGTTTTTCCGCATCGAGGGCCTCGGCTTTCGAAGCGGGTGATGTCACGTGCGAGGAGCGGAATCACCCGGTGCTACGAGAATCGACCGCGCAGGTGCGGTTTTCCGGACCGGGAGTGGAGGGCGAAGTCCGCGCCGCGCGCGGAGAACTCGACCGTGGAGGGCAGCAGCACGGGCTTGGCGAAGTCGACGTCGACCGTGTACGCCTCCGGCAGGCGCCCCTCGAACGCCGCGACGCAGCGCGCCTTCGACCACATGCCGTGGGCGATCGTGCGGGGAAACCCGAACGCCTTGGCCGCCCACGGGTGCAGGTGGATCGGGTTGCGGTCCCCGGCGATCGCCGCGTAGCGGCGTCCCAGGTCCGCGGGCAACCGCCAGCTCGCCACGGCCTCACCGGCCTCGACCGCCTCGACCCCGCGCTTCGGCTCCGACTCGTTCGGCTCACCCCGCCGCAGGTACGTGCTGCTCTCGGTCCAGACCACGTGCTCGTCCACGAGGGTGTCGGTGATGACGTCGAACTGCCTCCCCTTCGGGTGCGGCCGATGGTCGGCCAGCCGCACTCGCTGCGTCAGCGGCTCGGTGACCAGCAACGGGCGGTACTGGGTGATGCTGTTGGCGATGTGAACGAGTCCGGCCAGCGGGAACGGGAACTCCGGATCGGTCATCAGGCGCACCGCCGTGGCGAAGGACAGCACGTGCGGGTAGGTCACGGGCAACTCGTCGCGCATCCCGAACCCGCAGGTCCTGTTGTAGTCCGCCAGGTGATCGCGGTCCACGACGATGTCGGGGCGCACGTACTCGGTCTCCGGCAGTTCGGCACCGTTGCGCGTCGGCGCGGACAGCACCGCCTTGAGATACAGCGCGGCCAGGTTCGGGGGACCGCTCAACTCGATCGTGCTCATCGTCAGGATCCCAACATGCTCTGGCCGCAGACTCGTACGACGTTGCCGTTGACGCCCCCGGAGCCGGGATCGGCGTACCAGGCGATGGTCTCGGCGACGTCGATCGGCAACCCGCCCTGCGAGAGGCTGTTCATGCGCCTGCCCGCCTCACGGATCATCACGGGTACCGCCGCCGTCATCGACGTCTCGATGAATCCGGGGGCCACGGCGTTGATCGTGACTCCCCGTTCGGCGGCACGCGGCGCGAGCCCCTGGACGTGGCCGATCACTCCCGCCTTGGAGGTCGCGTAGTTGGCCTGCCCGACGTTGCCCGCGATCCCGCTGATCGAGGCGACTCCGATCAGCCGGCCGCCGGCGCGCAGCGGTGACGAGTCGGTGAGCAGTGCCTCGTTGATGCGTTCCTGGGCCATGAGGTTCACGCCGATCACCGAGTCCCACTGCTGCTCGCTCATCCGACCGAGCGTCTTGTCCCGCGTGATGCCCGCGTTGTGCACGACGACGTCGAGGCCGCCGTGGCGCTCGGTGAAGTGCTCGGTGATTCGTCGCGGGGCGTCCTGCTCGGTGATGTCGAGTTGCAGCGTGGAACCACCGATGCGATTGGCCACTCGCGCGAGGTCCTCCCCCTGCGCGGGCACGTCCAGGCACACCACGTGCGCGCCGTCGCGCGCGAGGGTTTCGGCGATCGACTCGCCGATGCCGCGCGATGCTCCGGTGACCAGCGCGACCTTCTCCCGCAGGGGGCGGGAGTGGTGCGGCTGCTCGACGTCGGCTGGACCGACCCGGATGACCTGGGCGGAGACGAAGGCCGACTTCGACGACAGCAGGAACCGCAGTGTGGAGTCGAGGGCGTTGCCCGCACCGGGCGCGGCGTGGACGAGCTGGGCGGTCGCTCCGCCCTTGAGTTCCTTGCCCACGGTGCGGACGAAGCCCTCCAGGGCGCGCTGGGCCGTGCGCTCGGCGGTGCCGGAGGTTTCCTCGGGGGGCGTGCCGAGCACGATCACCCTGCCGCTCGTGGCGACCTGGCGGATCGCGGTACTGACGAACGCGTAAACCTGGCGGAGCTGATCACTGGCGGTGATACCGGTGGCGTCGAAGACCAGCGCCGCGTAACGAGTCCCCTCGGTGGGTGCGTGCTCGACCTGCGCGTGCACCTCGCCCAGTGTCTTCGAGATCGACTCACCCAGCCGGGCTCCCTCGGCCGCGCCGCTGAGCACCGGTGCCGACACGACCGGATCACCGGGGCGGTGGCGCCGCAGCGGGGTCGGGGTCGGCAATCCGAGTCGCTTCGCGAGTTGCCGGCCGAGCCCGGATGATGTGAGTTGCTGGTATCGATCGGACATGAGCACTCCTGGGAGGGACGACTGCCTCGACGCATAAGCTACCCGTCGGTAGGTTATGTTGCACCATCGAGGTTCGACACGAGAGCGAGGGAGTCGGTCATGACCACCATTCGTCGGGTCGCCATCGTCGGCGGCAACCGGATCCCGTTCGCGCGCTCCGGCGGCCCCTACGCGCGGGCGAGCAACCAGGACATGCTCACCGCCGCGCTCGACGGGCTGATCGCCCGCTTCGGACTGCAGGACGAACGGGTCGGCGAGTTCGTCGCGGGGGCCGTGCTCAAGCACAGCCGGGACTTCAATCTCGCCCGCGAGACCGTGCTGGGCTCACGCCTCGACCCGCGCACGCCCACGCACGACGTGCAGATGGCCTGCGCGACCGGGCTGGAGTCGGTCGTGTCGGTGGCCAACAAGATCGCCCTCGGGCAACTCGACTCCGGTATCGCCGGGGGCGTGGACTCGGCCAGCGACGCGCCGATCGCGCTCAACGACGAGTTGCGCCGCCTCCTGCTTCGGGCCAACCACGCCAAGAGCCTCGGCGGACGACTCCAGGCGCTGAGCGGTGTGCGACCGCAGCAGGTCGTGCCCGAGATCCCCCGCAACGCCGAGCCGCGCACCGGTCTGTCGATGGGGGAGCACGCGGCCAGGACCGCCGCCGCGTGGGGCATCGACCGCACCGAGCAGGACGAACTCGCCGCGCGCAGTCACCAGCGACTGGCCGCCGCCTACGAGCGGGACTTCTTCTCCGATCTGCTGACCCCGTTCCAGGGACTCTCCCGCGACCAGAACATGCGGCCGGACAGCACGCCCGAGAAGCTGGCCGAGCTCAAGCCGGTTTTCGGCAGCGGCGAGACCGCGACGATGACGGCGGGCAACTCCACCGCCCTGTCCGACGGGGCGTCCACCGTGCTGCTGGCCAGCGAGGAGTGGGCGCGGCAGCGGCGACTGCCGGTGCTGGCCTACATCACCGACTCGGTCTCGGAGGCCGTCGACCACGTCAGCGGGGACGAGGGCCTGCTCATGGCGCCCACCTACGCGGTGCCGAAGCTGCTCGACCGCAACGGCATCGGGCTGGGCGACTTCGATTTCTACGAGCTGCACGAGGCGTTCGCCTCGCAGGTGCTCACGACGCTGAAGGCCTGGCAGGACCCCGAATTCTGCTCCGAGCGCCTCGGACTGGACGAACCGCTGGGCACGGTCGACGCCGACCGCCTCAACGTCACCGGATCCTCGTTGGCTGTGGGCCACCCCTTCGCCGCGACCGGCGGGCGGATCGTGGCGACGCTGTCCAAACTGCTGTCCGAACGCGATTCGGGACGCGGGCTGATCTCGATCTGCGCGGCGGGCGGCCAGGGAGTCACCGCCATCGTCGAACGCTGAGCAGCGGCTTCTCCTCAGGGGTCGGGCGGTTTCGGCGCGAACCGCCCGACCCCCTTTTCGCGCGTGGCCTCGACCAGGGTGATCGGAGCAGGAATAGCGCCGCTGAGCTGGGGCGTTGTGCCCGCTGCCGAGAGGTGCGCCGTACGGATCACGTACACCCGAACGGGTGACACTAAAGTGATGTACGTCATACCTTCATGACGGTGTAACGCCGTCGGCTCCAGGCACGATGAACGGAGTGACTCCGTGATGCTGTCGGACCCCCGACCTGGCAGCATCACGGGGCCTTCCAACTTCCGATGTTCGCTCGCCGCCGAGATATCGGCGTCGGGCCCTCGCTTGGATACGTCCTCGCCCCCGGGGTGGTCTCCACGCCGCCGGACGAGGTGTCTCTTCGTCGCCCCCGTGGCGACGATCCGATCAAGGTGTCCCCTTTTTGGGGGCGCCTCCTTTACACCCGCGCCCCGTCACCCTGGGTGATCAAGGGGTTACCGGTCTCTTCGAGACACTTGAAGGGAGAGGCACCTGTGAACACCGCGATCCTGCTGCTCGGCACGTTTATCCCGATGCTGGCAGCGAGCATGTTCTACATCAATACTCACAGCACCGCCCGCGGGCGGACGCAAACATCGACGAACGAAGAATCCGGTCAGGACTGACGGCACACCGGTCATTCGGCTCGCGAGTGAGCCGATCGTCTCACCGTGACGAGACCGAGCACTGCCACGGCGTGCTCCCTGGGCAGGGGCGTTCCCCGGGGCAGGGCGACCGCCGCGGTGATGGCCGTCCCCTCGCGGACCGAGTACCGGTCTTCATAACTTCCTGCCGCATTCGCGGTGGTTAGTCGGTTTCGCGCGAAACCGTATTTCGGCGGTTTCGCGCGAAACCGCGCGGCCCGCGCGCCCAAAGCACTACATTGGGTCGAGGCGATCTTCACGAAAGAGGGGTGGCGCGGATGGTGAAGCCGATAATCGAACGGCCCACGTCGATGACACGACTTCACTCGGGTCGGATCGAGTACCGGCTGGAGGCGGCCGGAGACTCCACCGTCCTCGTCCTCCACGGTGGACACATGCGCGCCGGACTGGCACCCGGCGAGGAGACTTACCTCGATCGCGGCTACTCGGTACTGGTGCCGTCCCGCCCCGGCTACGGGAGAACGCCGCTGTCCGTCGGCCCGTCACCGAGCGGCTTCGCCGACGTCCTCGCGGAGCTGTGCCGGGAACTCGGGATCGACAGCGTGGCGGCGGTCGTGGGGATCTCGGCGGGCGGACGGACCGCGCTGGCGATGGCCTCCCGGTGTCCCCGGCTCGTGCAGCGACTCGTCCTGGAGAGCTCGGTCGGCTTCGGCACCTATCCGGACCGGCGCACGCGCATCGCCGCGAACATCGTGTTCAACGCCCGCACCGAGAGGCTGACCTGGGGTGCCGTCCGTGCGCTCCTGCGGCTCGCTCCCACCACCGGTCTCCGACTGCTGCTCGGCGATCTGTCCACGAAGCCGGCGCACGAGGTCGTCGCCGCCCTGGGTGACGAGGAACGGGCGCGGATGGTGGAGCTGTTCTCGCGGATGCGGTCGGGAAGCGGTTTTCTCAACGACATCGACCACACCCGGGCCGTGGCGCCCGAGACCGTCACCCAACCCACACTGGTCGTCGCGAGCCGCACGGACGGCGGCGTTCCCTTCGCCCACGCCGAGTCCCTGACGGCCGGCATTCCCGGGGCGGAACTCTTCTTGAGCGGCGCCGACAGCCACCTGGGTTGGTTCGGCGACCGCACGGCGACCGCGAACAGGATCGAACGTTTCCTCGCGGCCGACCCGCGCGGGTGAGGCAGTTCGTCCGGACCGGCGCTCATCCCCCGGTACCGAGCCGCTCCAGCAGTCGCGCAGCGTGCGCAGGTTCCGGCAGGCCCGCTCCCGCGCGATCCGACCGGCGAAGCCCTCCCGAACGGCCAGCTCCTCCCCGGCAACGCTGAGTTCCCGCAGCGGGATCCGCTCCGCAACCACCCCGGAGTCCGTTCCGGTGGCGAAAGCGACGAATCCGGCGTCCTCGACCGCGGGAACCATCGCGGGACGTCCGGTGAAAGCGACCGCGTGCCCGGCGCGCTCGGCAGCGCGGGCGATCGGGACGAGCGGTTCGAAATGGCCGCTTCCCCCGGCGAAGGCGAACAGGACGCGCACTCGGCGAATGCTAGGCGGCTCCCACACCAGCAAGGAACACCGACGACCTTGATACTCCCTTCGGGTGAACCCCGTTCGTTCTCCCGCCGATGTCGGAGCCGGTTGGCAGGATCACCCTACTGATCCGGCGTCGAGGGAGAGACTGTGGCGGATGACAGGGAACCAGACTACTACTGGCGCGACAAGTACGGCCGTACCCGGCCCGGCTACAAACCGAAGGGCAGAGGTGGCGTCGCCGCCGCTGCCGTCGCCATCGCGGTCGCTGCCTCCGGTGGTGGTCTGGGCGGTCTGGGAGGTCTGGGGGCCACGTCGACGGAGGGCGCGGCCGGCTCAGCCGTGAGTCGGACCGTGCAGGTGCGCGTGAGCAAGGCGAAACGGGCCGCGAACAAGGGGCAGCGCGCCAAGGCGTGGAAGCGCATGCGGCTCAAGGTCAAGCACCGGAGAAAGCCCCGGTACGACCCGAAGTGCGCCGCGCACTCCTTCGGACAGGTGCAGGGGTTCTTCGTGCACACGCCCTGTCGCTCCCTGCGACGGACCCTGGTGGGACTCGCCGACGAGCACGGCAACACCGGCGTGGTCTCGATCGCCTGGGTGCGGATGTCCGGTGGTGGCAGCGCGGCCCGGCTGAAGAGGTTGGACGACGTCCAGGGCACCGGCGACGTCCACCCCCTCGCCGGTTGGGCGTTGACCTCACGGGGTATCCGCCTCACCGGCGAGCACTACGACTCCCGCCGAAAGCGCTCCCTGCTCGTCCGCGCCGAGGCGGCCGCGGCGAGCGGTTCCATGGATCCGGGGCTGCTGCAGGGCGCCGCCGAGGTCGCTAAAAGGTTCCCGCCGCCGTGAGGAGGTTCCACCCGGCGACCAGCCCTACTCGATCGGGGACTTCCGAGGTCGTTGCTTGATCCTGGACTTCCGGGCGTTCCGGACCGAAGTATCAGCTCGGGCCGCTGGTCGGTCGTGGCGACGACACGCATGATCGGGCGTGAGCGTCGGTGGCTTTCGGCAGGCTGCTCGGCATGCCGATTCGGACTCTGATGGACATCGAGCGCGCGATCCGGTCCTCGTGGGGTGCTGACACCTGTGCCCCAGAAGACGTCCCCGACTGGCACCCCAGCAATCCGGCCCGCGGCCAGTGCGGCACCACTGCCCTCGTCCTCAACGATCTGCTCGGTGGCGACCTCGTTCGCGGTGAGGTTCACCGTGACCGGAGGTGGGTCGATTTCCACTGGTGGAACCGGTTCGCCAAAAGCCTCGAGGTCGACCTCACCCGGGAGCAGTTCGCTCCGGACGAGATCGTCGGCCCCGGCACCGTGATCGAACGGCCGCCCGCGATATGCCGCCTCGGTGGTGAGTACGAGACCCTCCGCAACCGAGTTTTCGCAGCGCTGGACGACGGTACGCGCTGACCGGCTGCGGCGCACAGCGTCTTCGTGGGAATCACTGTGGCGCGAAGCGTCCCGATGAGGGATGACTGCGACAGCGCTGTCAATACTGATGCTTGTCGTTACTGACGCAACGCGTTACCATTCCTCCGTGATCCGGTCCTTCACCGACAAACGCACACTGCTGATCTGGGAGCGCCGCCGAACGAAGTTGCACCCCGAAACGCAACGTCGTGCCTACAACAAGCTCGCCATGCTCAACCGAGCGGCCACCCTCGACGATCTCCGCGTGCCACCCGGCAACCGACTCGAACAGCTCAAGGGCGACCGCGCCGGGCAGCACAGCATCCGCGTGAATCAGCAGTGGCGGATCTGCTTTCGCTGGACGGATGCGGGACCGGAAGCCGTCGAGTTCACCGACTACCACTGAGAGGCAGCCATGAGCACTGACATCGTCATGCCACCCACGCATCCGGGTGCGATCCTCCGTGAGGAGTTCCTCGAACCCATGGGGATCACGGAATACCGGCTCGCGAAGGATCTCGGCATCCCGCAGACGCGCGTCAGCGCGATCACACACGGCCGACGAGGGATCACAGCCGATACCGGGTTGCGCCTGTCACGCTACTTCGGCATGTCCGAGGGCTTCTGGACCGGACTCCAGGACGACTACGACCGGGCTGTGACCAAGGACAAGCTCGGTGACACGCTCGATTCGATCGCACCGATCAGTGCGTGATCAACGAACGTCGCTGGCCGGAACGCACGTTCTTGAATCAAGGTCACTTACCGGGCTCGCCTCCCGAGGACGCTCATGACGATCGAGCGCACGGGAGCGCGAGCATAGCGCGCCCACCGTGTGAGGCTTCGCCGTCAAGGTGGCCACACCCCTCGGTACACTGCCGTGCTCGGTGTTGTCGACTACCAGCGTGAGCACTTCCGAACAGCCCCGCCGCGCCCGTGTCCGTGCCCCGAGCTACGAGGACGTCAGTGGGTGAACACCGGAGGAGAGCAGCTGCGGCTCGCCGACTTTCGCGGCAAGGTCGTGATCCTGGACTTCCGGGCGTTCCGGACCGAAGTATCAGCTCGGGCCGCTGGTCGGTCGTGGCGACGACACGCATGATCGGGCGTGAGTGTCGGTGGCTTTCGGCAGGCTGCTCGGCATGCCGATTCGGACTCTGATGGACATCGAGCGCGCGATCCGGTCCTCGTGGGGTGCTGACACCTGTGCCCCAGAAGACGTCCCCGACTGGCACCCCAGCAATCCGGCCCGCGGCCAGTGCGGCACCACTGCCCTCGTCCTCAACGATCTGCTCGGTGGCGACCTCGTTCGCGGTGAGGTTCACCGTGACCGGAGGTGGGTCGATTTCCACTGGTGGAACCGGTTCGCCAAAAGCCTCGAGGTCGACCTCACCCGGGAGCAGTTCGCTCCGGACGAGATCGTCGGCCCCGGTGAACCCGTCTCTCGCCCGACCGGCAGGACCCGCCTCGACACGGAGTACGAAACCCTGTCGAAAACGGGTGCTGACGCACCTCGAGCGCTAGGCCGCGCAACGACATGTGTGTATGGTGTGTGTATGGTTCGGATGAACGTGTGGGTGCCTGACGAGCTCGCAGAGCGAGCACGCGAGGCCCAGCTCAACCTCTCGGCGTTGACGCAGGCCGCCATCGCCGCCGAGCTGGCGCGCACCGCTACCGATGCATGGTTGGCGACGCTGCCTGCGCCGCGTGGGCTCACCCATGAGGCGGCCGTTACCGCGCTCGATGACGCGCGTGAGGAGTTCGGTGCGTGAGCTCAGCGATGAACGCCGTGGTGCTGGATGCCTCCGTGGCGGTCGATCTGCTCGCCGGCACCGACTGCGCCCCCGCGGCGATCGACCGTCTGACCAGGACCGAGCTACACGCTCCGGCGCACCTGGACGCTGAGGTCATCTCCGCGCTTGGTCGGATGCAGCGCGCGGGTGACCTCGCTGTCGCCGATGTCGAATTGGCCCTGGACCGCCTCACAGCCATGCCCGTTACTCGTCACCCGCTGCCAGGTCTGTTGACGGGGGCATGGGCACGGCGCGCGGACGTGCGGCTGCTCGACGCGCTCTACATCGCGCTGGCCGGCCACCTCGGACTTCGGGTGCTGACCACTGACCACAAACTGGCGAAGGTGTGCCCCGAGCTGACCGAAACCCTGCATCTGCCGAACGAACAGTGAGACGTGACTCAGGAGCACCTGTCCTGAGGAACAGCGCACGGTCCGGTGTCGTTGACTACCGACGTGAGCACCCCGCAGACATCCCGCCGCGCCCGCGTCCGTGCCCCCGAGCTACGGGGACGTCAGTGGTTGAACACTGGAGGAGAGCAGCTGCGGCTCGCCGACTTTCGCGGCAAGGTCGTGATCCTGGACTTCTGGGCGTTCTGCTGCATCAACTGCCTGCACGTCATCGACGAGCTGCGGCCGCTGGAGGAGGAGTTCTCCGCGGAGCTGGTCACGGTCGGCGTGCACTCCCCGAAGTTCGAGCACGAGGCCGATCCGGAGGCGCTGGCGGCGGCCGTGGAGCGCTACTCGGTGGACCACCCGGTGCTCGACGACCCCGAGCTGACCACCTGGAGCGACTACGCGGTCAAGGCGTGGCCGACGCTGGTCGTCGTGGACCCCGAGGGCTACGTCGTGCACGTCGCCGCCGGTGAGGGCCATGTCGAGGCGCTCAGGAAGGTCGTCACCGAGGTGGTCGCCGAACACGAGGCGAAGGGCACGCTGCACCGGGGTGAGGGCCCCTACGTGCCGCCCGAGGCCGCCGAGACCACGTTGCGCTTCCCCGGCAAGGTGATCCGACTCGGAGGCGGAACGCTGCTGGTGTCGGACTCGGCCAACCACTCGCTGGTGGAGTTCGCCGCCGACGGCGAGACCGTGCTGCGTCGGATCGGCTCCGGCGAACGCGACCGCGCGGACGGCGATCCGGAGGTGGCCGGTTTCCGCGAACCCGCCGGGCTGGCGCTGCTGCCCGAACCGGTGGCCGCGCGCGCGGGCTACGACGTCGTGGTCGCCGACACCGCCAATCACCTGCTGCGCGGAGTGCGGCTGGCCGACGGGCACGTGACGACCGTCGCCGGGACCGGCGCGCAGTGGCGGGACGAGGACGACTCCGGCCCCGCCCTGGCCACCGCGCTGACCAGCCCGTGGGACGTGTGCTGGTGGGAACCGGCCGGTGGCGTCGTCGTCGCCATGGCGGGCAACCACACCCTGGGTCTGTTCGACCCCGCCGCCGGCGAGGTGCGGCGGTTCGCCGGCACCACCGTGGAGGGGCTGCGCGACGGCGCGGTCGACGAGGCCCACTTCGCCCAGCCGTCCGGCCTGGCCGACGGCGGTGACCGCCTGTGGCTGGCCGACTCGGAGACCTCGGCGCTGCGTTGGGTGGCTCCCGCCGAAACCGGCTTCGAGGTGCGCACGGCCGTGGGAACCGGGCTGTTCGACTTCGGGCACGCCGACGGCCCCGCCGCCGAGGCACTGCTGCAGCACCCGATCGGGGTCGCGATCCTGCCCGACACGACCGTGGCGGTGTGCGACACCTACAACGGTGCGATCCGCCGGTACGACCCGGAGCGGGGCGAGGTCTCCACGCTGGCCACCGAGATCGCAGAGCCCTCCGGGGCCGCGGTGGTCGACGGGGAACTCGTCGTGGTCGCCTCCACCGCGCACCGGCTGGAACGTCCCGTTCCTCCCGGCATGACGGCCCAACTCGTCCACGGCGCCTCCCAGCAGGTCAAGCGCCCGGCCACGGAGATCGGTTCCGGGGAGCTGGAGCTGGCGGTGGTGTTCACCCCGCCGCCGGGGCAGAAGCTCGACGAGCGCTACGGCCCCTCCACCCGGCTGGAGGTCAGTGCCTCCCCCGAGGAGCTGCTGGTCACCGGCGGCGGCACCGGCTCCGAACTCACGCGGCGACTGGTGCTGGCCGAGGGGATCGAGCACGGCGTCCTGCACGTCGTGGCCCAGGCGGCCAGTTGCGACGACGACTCCGAGGTCGAGCACCCGGCCTGCAGGCTCAGCCGCCAGGACTGGGGGGTGCCGGTTCACGTCACTCCGGACGGTCCTGGGCGACTACCGTTGGTGATGGGCGGACTCGATCAGGACTCCTGAGTTCGCGCGCGGCCGTGGTCCCCTCCTCGACCACGGTCGCGCCGCGAGCAAGTAAACTTTTCGGGTGACCGAAGCCAAACTTGAGATCCAGATGCTGCATGACCGGGTCATGGTGCAGGTCTCCGAGGGTTCCGGCGAGCGTCGCAGCAACGGCGGCATCGTGATTCCGGCAACCGCCCAGGTGGCCAAGCGGTTGGTGTGGGGCGAGGTCCTCGGAGTGGGCAGTCAGGTTCGGGCTGTCGAAGCCGGCCAGCAGGTACTGTTCGACCCGGAGGAACAGTTCGAGGTCGAGGTTCAGGGAGAGTCGTACCTGGTCCTGCGTGAACAGGACCTGCACGCCGTGGCGAGCGAACGCATCGAGCACGGCACGGGCCTGTACTTGTAAGCATCTCCTCACCACAGCAGCTACTGCGTCCTCACCGTGCGTAGAGTGTCACCCTGACGAGTGAAGCACGCCTGTCACCGTTGGCCGTACGAGCCACCGCACGACCGAGGAGAAGGGAACGCGGTGCCGGAAGACCACGAACACCCCGAGGGATCGAACGCGGAGCCCCCGGAAGGGTCACCACCGGAGTGGTCCACGTCGAGCGACGAGCCGACCAAGCGGTTCTCGGGACAGTTGGGCGATCCCGCCGACGAAACCGTGCGGCAGGAGTTCCCCACCACCGAACCCGACGAATCGGACTCCGAGCGTACGCAGCGCATCCCGGCCGTGTCCTCCGACCCGGTACCGGAGTCCGACACCGAGACGACCCAGTCGATCCCGGCGATCACCGACACCACCCGGACCGCCGCGTGGTCGTTCGACGGGACTGCGCCACCACCGGACCAGCCGCCGGGCACGTCCCCGCCGCAGTCGAGCGGACCGGACTCCGGTGGTTCCGCGAAGAAACGCCGCACGCTGATCCGCTCGGGAGTGGCCGCCGGCGTCGCCGTGGGTCTGCTCGCCCTGCTCTACATCGGTGACCTGGCGTTCAGCAGCGGTCAGGTACCGCGCGGCACGGTCGTGGGCAACGTCGCGGTCGGTGGGCTGAACAAGGCCGCCGCCGAGCGCAAGCTGCGCGAGGAACTCGGCCCCGGACTCAACGAACCCGTGGTACTGCGTGCCGGTGCGGACAGGACCAGCCTCGATCCGAGCGAGGCCGGGCTGTCGATGGACTGGGACGCCACCCTGGACAAGGCCGGTTCCCAACCGCTGAACCCGTTCACGCGGCTGAGCTCGTTCTTCACCAGCCGCGAGATCACTCCGGTCAGCAATGTCGACCGGGCGAAGCTGAACCGGGCGGTCGACGAGGTCGTGCCGCGGCTGGAGCACAAGCCCTCCGAAGGCACCATCCGGTTCGACGACGCCGAACCCGTGGCCGTCGAGCCGGTGACCGGGCACAGCATCGACACCGCCAAGGCCGCCGACGCCGTGCTCACCCAGTGGGCCGGTAAGGGGCCCGTGCAGGTGCCGTTCGTCGAGCAACCGGTCAGCACCACCTCCCAGGGCGTGCACCAGGCGCTGAACCGGATCGCCAAGCCCGCCGTGTCCGCTCCGGTGACGGTGCTGGGCGACGGCGCGAAAGCGACCCTGACCCCCGAGATGATCGCGGACGCGCTGCGCTTCAACCCCGACGGCAACGGCGGGTTGAAGATGCACGTGGACCGGCCCACCGTGGTGAAGGCCGCCGAACCGCAGCTGGCGAGCACCATCCGCCCCGGCAAGGACGCCGGTTTCGTCGTCAAGGGCGGCAAGCCGGTCGTGCAGAAATCAGTGCACGGGCGCGGCATCGACTGGAAGAAAAGCCTGGCACCGCTGTCCAAGGTGCTGCGGCAGCAGGACCAGTCGCGCAGCGTGCGAGCCGTGTACGTGGAGGAGCCCGCGAAGCTGACCACCGAGGAGGCCAACAAGCTCGGCATCCGCGAGAAGGTCTCCACGTTCACGACCAGGGGCTTCGGCCCCGACTCCGGGGTGAACATCCGCAGGGTGGCCCAGGAGGTCAACGGGGCGATCATCAAGCCGGGCAAGACGTTCAGCCTCAACGGCCACACCGGCATCCGGCAGAAGCCGCAGGGCTACATCGCATCCGGCATCATCAAGAACGGCAGGCCGAGCAAGGCCGTCGGCGGCGGGATCTCCCAGTTCGCGACGACGTTGTACAACGCCTCGTACTTCGCCGGCCTCAAGGACGTCGAGCACAAGGAGCACAGCTACTACATCAGTCGCTACCCGATGGGCCGGGAGGCGACGGTGTTCCAGCAGCCCGACGGCACCAGCCTCATCGACGTCAAGTTCAAGAACACCCTGGACAGCGGGATCCTGATCACCACGAAGTGGACCCCGGAGTCCATCACGGTGACGTTCTGGGGCACCAAGAAGTACGACGTGAAGTCGCACACGAGCCCGAAGAGCCCCCCGATCCCGCCGGAGGTGACCACGATTCCGCCCGGCCAGCCGTGCAAGTCGACCGACGGCAAGCCCGGTTTCACGGTCACCGACACGCGGACGCGCACGAACGTCAAGACGGGCGAAGTGACCAAGAACAGTCACGAGACCGAGTACGAAGCGCAGCCGATCGTGAAGTGCGGTGCTCCACCGCCGCCACCGCCCCCCGGGCCACCCGCGGGCTAGGACCCGGCTTCAGGGGCGTCTCCTCACCGAGGGGGCGCCCCTCTTCGTGCACGGTGGGGCTTCCCACACCGCCGCGGAGAAATGCGACGGTGATCGCAAGCGTCTGAACGGGTGAACTTCCCCTACGGCGTGAAGAGGTGCCCGATGCGTGCCACCGTGATCCACGGTGCGGGTGATGTCCGGGTCGAGCAGGTCCCCGACCCGTCCCTGCGGGAGCCGACGGACGCGCTCGTGCGCGTCAGCCTGACCTGTATCTGCGGTAGTGATCTCTGGCCGTACAAGAGCATGGGAGCCGACGACGCCGGTCAGCGCATCGGCCACGAGTTCCTCGGCGTCGTGGAGGAGGTCGGCTCGCAGGTCACCGGCCTCCGAGCGGGCGACCTCGTCGTCTCGCCTTTCACCTTCTCCGACGGGAGTTGCGACTTCTGCAGCGAGTCGCTGCAGACCTCGTGCGTGCACGGCGGACTCTGGGGCACGAACGGGACCGACGGGGCCCAGGGCGAGGCCGTCCGCGTCCCGTACGCGGACGGCACGCTGGTGAAGCTGCCGGTGGAGCCGGACAGCGAACTGCTGCCCGCGCTGCTGACCCTCGCCGACATCTTCCCCACCGGCCACCACGCCGCGGTCTCGGCGGGCGTGCGACCCGGGGACACCGTCACGGTCGTGGGTGACGGCGCGGTCGGGCTCAGCGGTGTGCTGGCGGCCTCCCGGCTCGGTGCCGAGCGGATCATCATCATGGGCAGGCACACCGACCGCACCGACCTCGCCCGCGAGTACGGCGCCACGGACGTGGTCCCCGAGCGCGGTGACGAGGCGGTGGAGCGGGTGCGCGAGCTCACCGGCGGGCAGGGCACGAGGTCCGTGCTGGAGTGCGTCGGCACCGGCGAGTCGCTGAGCACGGCGCTGCGGCTGGCCCGCGACGGTGGTCGGGTCGGTTACGTCGGTGTTCCCCAGGACGGTGGCGGAGTGGACGCGCGTGAGCTGTTCATGCGCAACGTCGGCCTGGCCGGGGGCGTCTGCCCCGCGCGGTCCTACATCCCGGAGCTGCTGCCCGACGTGCTCTCCGGCGAGCTCGATCCCTCGCGCGTGTTCGACCACACCACCGACCTGGACGGAGTCCCGGACGGTTACCGCGCGATGACCGACCGCGAGTCCCTGAAGGTCCTCGTCCGCCCCTGAGGGCCTCGGCGGTTTCGCGCGGAACCGGACTCCCACGCGCCCGGTCGTCCGCAGGAGCGATCCGGGCGAACTCGGTCGAACTCAGTCCTGGCGGACGGCCTGGATGTCGATCTCGACCCGCAGTGTCGTGCCGATCGCGGCGATACCGGTGCTCAGCGCCTGGTTGAACGTCATCGCGAAGTCCTCGCGACGCAACTGCGTCGTGGCCGTCGCCGACGCGCGGGTACCTCCCCACGGGTCGGGTCCCACGCCGGTGAACCGGACGTCGAGCCGCACCGGCCGGGTCACCCCGCAGAGCGTGAGATCACCGTCCAGGTCCCAGCGGTCCCGGTCGCGCCGGCTCAACGCCGTCGACCGGTAGCTGATCGTCGGGTGCCGCTCGACGTCGAGGAAGTCCTGGTTGCGCAGGTGGGAGTCACGCATGGAGTTGGCGGTGTCCACGCTGGCCGCCTCGATGCGCACGTCCACGCCGGAGGACTCCACCTGGTCGGCCACCCGGATCTCACCGCTGAACTCGTTGAACCGCCCGTGGATGCTGCTGATGCCCAGGTGCTGAGCGGTCGCCAGGATCGACGAGTGCACCGGGTCGATCGTCCAGAGCCCCGCGGTGGGCAGCTCGTCGCCGCCCACGCGATCCAGGGTCAGATCCCCCAGCTCGGCCGTCCGGCCCCGGTGAACCACGGCGGTCCTGGCCAGCGGTTGGTAGCCGATGGTGGTGGTGATCACCGTGTAGGTCCCGGCCGGTAGACCGGGTGCGGTGACCATGCCCTGCTGG
This sequence comes from Halosaccharopolyspora lacisalsi, assembly GCF_014137975.1. Classification (GTDB taxonomy): domain Bacteria; phylum Actinomycetota; class Actinomycetes; order Mycobacteriales; family Pseudonocardiaceae; genus Halosaccharopolyspora; species Halosaccharopolyspora lacisalsi. The sequence continues at coordinate 388,727 of NZ_JACGWZ010000007.1, forward strand.
TCCGCCTGCACCCGCGCCCGTTGCGCGCCGCCGGTGTCGGTGATGGTCAGGATCCCGTTCGCCAGCGGCCACCCGTCCGCGGACTGCAACCGGGCGGTCACCGTTCCGGAGTCCTCGGTCACGTGTCGTGCGCCGGATTCGTGCTGGCCGAGGGTCATCTCGTGTTTCCTCTCGCGGGTCGTGCGGTGAAGCTGGTGTACTGCCGGGACGTCATTCGGACCCGGAGTGACCGAGGGCGACGTCGTGGACGGCCTCCTGCCCGTCGAGGTGCAGCGAGGAGGCGACCGGCGGGTAGCCGGTGGCGATCACCGTGTACTCGCCCCCGGGCAGGTCGGTGAACTCGTACCCGCCCTCGGCGTCGGTGGTCATCGCCGAGACGACACCGCCGGTGGAGTCCAGCAGACTGACCTGCGCCTCCGGCACCGGCACTCCCAGGTTCGCCGAGCGCACCACACCGGTCAGCCGCGTGCCCGCCTCCAGCGGGACGTCGACGGTGGTCTCCTGCCCGTCCGGCACGCTGATCTGGGTGGCCACCGGGCGGTGCCCCTCGGCCGAGACGGTCAACGTGTACGAACCACCGAGCAGATCGGGCAGCCGGTAACCGCCACCGCTGCCGGTGGCCCCCGAGGCGACCACCTCCCCCCTCACGTCGGTGAGCACGACCATGGCTCCCGGTACCGGCCTCGTACCCGCGTGGACCATCCCGATCAGCACACCGGCTCCGGACAGCTCCACGTCCCGGCGCACCGGGCGGTCGTTGACGGCCACCATCGAGGCCGACGGCTGGAACTGGCCCGCGGACGCGATCAGGATGTAGGTGCCACCACTGCCGGGGTGCACCCGGAAGCCACCCTCCTCGTCGGAGCGCGCGCGGTCGATCTGGCGCCCACCGGAGTCGGTCAGGGTCAGCATCGCTCCGGAGACCGGGTCGCCTCCGGGACCGTGCACGACGCCGTGGACGAACATGCCACCTCCTCCACCTGGGAACAGCGAGCCGGCCAGTTGGGCACCGTCCGGGTCCTCCGGCGACCAGCGTTCGAGTGTGGTGTCCACGGATCCGTTCCCGTTGTTCGTGTATTGCCCGTTGTCTTCGTCCTGCTGTGCCAGCGCCGTGACCGACCGTCCGGAGTCGCCACGGTGCCTGCTCTTCGCTGCTTCCGCGTTCTCTTCCACGGACTCGACAGTGGTGCGCAAGGGGGGCCTCCTTGATGAGCGAAACGGCGATGGGAGTGACAACGGGAACGCGGGTCGAGACGGGGAGGAGGTCGCCGCTGCCGTGGGCGCCGCGCACGATGTCCTCCAGCGGTGCGGGCGGGGGAGACGTCGCTTGGCCACCGACGACTTCAGCGTCCTGCCCAGCACGACGAACACCGCCGCGGTCGCGGTCGTCATCGCGCCCCCTCCTCGGTCCCCCGACCGGGGTGGTCCATCAGCTCTTGCGCGGCCTCCCGCAGATCAGTGGAGGCGCTCTGCAACAGGTTCGCGAGCTGCCGCACCTCGTGGTCGTCCCACTCCCGGAGGGCGTGGCTCAGCCACCGCGACTTTCGCTGTTCGAGGTCGGCGAGGGCCAGCTCACCCTCCCGGGTGGCGTGCAGCAAGGACACGCGCCGGTCGTCGGGGTCCGGCCTGCGGGCGATCAGCCCGGAGCTCTCCAGCTGGGCCACCTGCCTGCTCACCACCGACGCGTCGACGACGCGGTGCTGCGCGAGATCGCAGGAGCGGCACTCGCCACGGTGAACGAGCTCGGACAGCAACCCGGCAGCGGCGGCGGGAAGCGAGTCGTTCTTCTGGTTCGCCCAGTGCAGGGATACCTGCTTGAGCCCGAGCAACGACCGCAGGGGGCGAAGCAGCTCCTCGCAGGTGTCGACTTGTGGTCTCATCGGCATTCCTTGGTTGTTGCAAACAACTATATAGTACTTAGTTGCTGAAGACAACTTCGAGGACGTGCCACCCCCGCGCCGCTGCTTCCTGCCGAAGCTCACGACCAGGGAAAACATGCGATCGAACTACTCCGGATACACGCCCACTCCCGGGTGTCCTTGCTCACTCCGGGCGAATGGGCCCCAGGGACATCCCGTTGAGGCGGGACAGCAGCCGGGAGAACTCGCTGAGGTCCGTGGTGGACCAGTTCCCGAACTCGGAGTACATGTGCTCGCGCCGCTGCCTGCGCACCTCGTCCAACCGGGTCCGCCCCGTTTCGGACAGCTGGATGCGGCGGGCGCGGCCGTCGTCGGGATCCGGGACGCGTTCCAGCAGGTCCAGCTCGACGAGCGTGGCGATCTGCCTGCTCACGGTGGACTTGTCCAGCCCCGTCTTGTCGGCCACGTCCATCCCGCGCAACGACCCGGCGTCGTCGACCATCAGCAGCAGGCTGTAGGAGGCCGGGTCCAGGTCGGGATGGACTTGCGCGGCCACGGTCGACGACAGCTTGCGCGCCCGCCGGAACATCATCATCAGTTCACGTTCGACGGCATCAGCGGCGTCCCGCCGTTCGTCACCTTCAGTCACGATCCGCGCCCTCTTTCACCGATGGGACCCACTGGCGACCAGTGTGCCTCGCGGGCCGCTTCGGATCGGCACCGGTGCCGGGTTCAGGCGTTTTGGGCGTGCCACGGGCGAGGGGTGCCCTTCGCCGCGAAGTAGTCGCCACCCTTGCGCTTGTTGTCGTCGGTGCCCCAACTGCGTTGCCGCGAGACCGGCTCCATGCGGGGAATGTGCTTGCGACAGTGGATGTAGGCCTCCTCGACCTGGACCACGACCCAGCGTTCCGGGATGCGCCCGCGTTCGAACTCCGAGGGCAGTGCCGGGTGGATGGCGCGCAGGTCCGGATCCTCGACGATGCGGGCCTTGCCGTTGACGTGCAGACCGATGATCTCGGTGACGAAGTCCACCATGAGGATGCCGACGTGCGGGTTCTCACTGATGTTGCCGAGACTGGCCATGACCCCGTTGCCCCGGTACTCGGGGTAGGCCAGGTGGCGGTCGTCGAGCACCTCGATGAACCCGGACGGTCCCGCGCGCAGGCTGGAGTCACACTCGCCGCTGGCGTCGGAGGTGGCCAGGAAGGCCATGTCCATCCGCCCGACGAACTCCTTCATCCGCGGGTTGAGGTGGTCCAGAACCTGGTCGTCGTAGAAGCGCTTGGCACGCCGCTCGGTACTGTAGGCGCTCTGGAGAAGGTGCTCCCCGGACGATCCGGGGAACCGTACCGGCTGCTCACGACCCGCGAACGGATCCGCGGGTCCGGGCTGCACCGGGGCGATCTGCTGTGTGGGCACGGATTCCGGAGGGGCCTCACGACCGGACTCGCGGGAGTCGGCGAGCTCCAGTTCGAGGTAGTCCGCGGGTGCCGTACCGGTGGGAGGGAGCGGGGCCTCGGTCACGACCACACCGTTTCATGCTCGCTCGGCACGACCAATATCGGGAGTGCTGATTCGCTCGACCGTGTACTTCCACCGACGTCGAGTAAGTGAAAAACACTCGAAAGTGGCATCAAGCAGCACATCAACCGACATACGAGTTAGAGTCCGAGTTGTCGGGGACGTTGACCAAGGAACGGCGTACCGCACGGTGCGCCCACCCATGTGGAGAAGACTGCGCCCAAATCATGACAGCGAACGCCGTTTTGAGCCCCGGGCCACCCCGGCCGGACGAGACCCAAACCGGGGTCAGCACGATGGTCCGCCTGATCCGCGAGAGCTGGGCCGCGGTGGAACCCCATTCCGAAGAAGTGGGCAAGTTCTTCTACGGGATGCTGTTCAGCCTCGCCCCCGCCACTCGCGAACTGTTCCCGGTGAACATGGAAGTCCAGCGCAGCAGGCTGCTGCGCGCGCTCGTCCACGTAATACAGATGGTCGACCGTCCGGACGACCTGCTCCCCTTCCTGCACCAGCTCGGCCGCGACCACCGCAAGTTCGGTGTGGTCGCCGACCACTACGAGGCGCTCGGCACCGCGTTGCTGGCCGCCGTCAAGAAGTACGCCGGGGACACCTGGACCGACGAGGTCGAACGTGCCTGGGCCGAGGCATACACCGTGATGGCCTCGGCGATGACCGAAGCAGCCGCCGCCGACGAGGGTCCGGCCTGGTACAACGGCGAGGTCGTGGAGCACGAGCGGCTGGGTTGGGACGTCGCGGTGGTGCGGGTACGGCCCGAGCACCCGGTGCCCTACCAGGCGGGGCAGTACGTCAGCGTCGAAGTTCCGCAACGGCCCCGGCTGTGGCGCTACCTGACGCCGGCCAACGCTCCCGCGGAGGACGGCACCCTCGAGTTCCACATCCGCAAGGTGGACGAGGGCTGGGTCAGCCGCGCCATCGTGGGCCACGCCCGAGCCGGCGACCAGTGGCGCATCGGCGCACCGATGGGACGCCTGACGGTGGACCGCTCGTCCGAGCGCGACGTGCTCATGGTGGCGGGCGGAACGGGACTGGCCCCCATGCGCGCGATCGTGGAGGAACTCGCCCAGTACGGCAAGAACCCGAACGTGCACCTCTTCTACGGCGGCCGCACCCGCGACGATCTCTACGACCTGGAGAACCTTCAGCAGGTGGCCATGAGCAACCCGTGGCTGACGGTGACTCCGGTGCTGGACAACGACCCCGGGGCCGTCGGCGCCGAGCAGGGCACGCTGGCCGACGTCGTGGCCCGCCACGGGACGTGGGCCGAGCGCGACGTCATGGTCAGCGGCTCACCGTCGATGATCAGGGCCACGGTGAGTCGGATGCTCGTGGCGGGCACGCCCCTGGAGCGGATCCAGTACGACCCCTTCACCCTGGACTAGCGGGTGCGTGGACCGGCTCGGCTCGTGCCCCGGGGGGGGCAGGCGCCGGTCGCGCGTCGGACACACGATTTTCCCTAAAGTTGTGGCACAACTTTAGGGAAAATCGTGAAACCCGAACCGTCAGCGCCGCCGCCGCTGACGGTTCGGCTTCCAGACGACCAGTGCCGTCTCCTGCCGCAGCGGCACGAGATCACGGCGGTAGGAGGCGTGCACCTGCGCGGCGGCCTGCTCTGCCGCCAGCTGGGCGGCGGCCAGCTCCTCCATCAGCTCGTGCACCTTGCCACGCAGGGCGTCGACCTGGTTTTCCAGTTCGATGATCCGTTTGATTCCCGCGAGGTTGACGCCCTCCTCCTGGGACAGTCGCTGCACCTCACGCAGAACAGCGATGTCCCTGGCGGAGTAGCGACGACCACCGGCGGGTGTCCGTCCGGGAGAGACCAGACCCAACCGGTCGTAGCTGCGCAGCGTCTGGGCGTGCATTCCGGAAAGCTCGGCCGCGACCGAGATCACGAATACCGGAGTGTCCTCGGAAGCTCCCGGAGGGAAGCCACTCGTGCCTTCGGCGGGCGACTGCTTTCCGATCACGCCTTACCTCCCGAGCAGCTTGTTGAGCTCCGAACGGGGATCGTGCTCGGCGGTCTCACGCTCGTAGGCCCGCAACGCCTCGACGGCCTTGCCGTCCAGCTTGGACGGAACGGCCACTTCGAGAGTGACCAGCATGTCCCCGTTACCGCCGCTCTTCTTGCCGATGCCCTTACCGCGCACCCGCAACGTACGGCCGCTGGCGGTGCCCGGCTGAACCTTCAGGGTTACTTTCCCGTCCAGCGTCGGCACCGTCAACGTCGTCCCCAACGCCAGCTCCGGGTAGGTGACGGGCACCGTGATCGTCAGATCGTCCCCGGAACGCCCGAACACCTCGTGCGGGTTGACGTGCACCACGACGTAGAGATCCCCGGAGCCGGCTCCGTTGCGGCCTGGCTCGCCCTGACCGGCCAGCCGGATGCGCTGCCCGTCCGAGACGCCCTCCGGAATCCGCACGGTCAACGTCCGGGTGCGGGTGCTGACACCCTCACCCCGGCACTCCCGGCACGGATCGTCGATGACGGTGCCACGCCCGCGGCAGTCCGGGCACGGCTCGCTGAAGGCGAAGGCACCCTGATTGCGCGTGACCACGCCCTCAGCCGAGCAGGTCGGACAGGCACGCGGACGCGTACCGGGACGGGCGCCCGCGCCGTGGCAGGTCGTGCAAGTCGCCGGGCTGGACAACCGCAGCGGCACCGTGGCCCCGTGCACGGACTCGGCGAAGTCGATGCGGACCTCGGTCTCGACGTCGGCTCCTCGACGGGGCCGGTTCGCCGAAGCCGCACCGCCCCCGCCTCCGCGCCGGTTGCCGAACAACCCGCCGAACAGGTCGCCGAACCCACCGGTGGAGCCGCCCTGGGCCCCTCCGAAGAGGTCGCCCAGGTCGAAACCACCGGCTCCGGCACCGCCGCCGGCGCCTCCCGGAGAACCGAACCCGCCGAAGCCACCCTGGCCGCCACCGGAGGCGAACAGCTTGCGGGCCTCGTCGTACTGCTTGCGCTTCTCCGGATCCGAGAGCACGCCATAGGCCTCGGAGACGGCCTTGAACTTGTTCTCGGCACGGCTGTTACCGGGGTTGGCGTCGGGATGGTTCTCCCGCGCCAACTTCCGGTACGCCCTTTTGATCTCATCCGCCGAGGCGTCCGAAGAGACGCCCAGTTCGGCGTAGAAATCCTTGTCGAGCCACTCCCTGGCGCTCACCGGACGCCCCTCCTTCCGCTGGAATCAGCCTTGTTGTGACGACTCGTCGGCGGCGCCGTCGACGACGTCGGGCTGATCCGCGGCGGCGGGTTCCTCCGACTCGTGGTCGGTGACCCCGACCATCGCCGGACGCAGCACCCGGTCACCGAAGCGGTAGCCGCGGCGCATCACCGTGGTCACCGTAGGCCCGGAGACCTCCGAGGACGTGGTGTGCTGCACGGCCTCGTGCTGGGAGGGGTCGAACTCCTCGCCCTCCTGCCCGAAGCCCTCCAGACCCGCGCTGGTGAGCGCGTCGGTGAGCTTGTCGGCCACGGCCTTGAACGCCCCGGTCAGGTCGCCGTGCGACTCCGCCCGTTCGATGTCGTCGAGCACGGTCAACAGCTCACCGGCCACCGACGCCTTCGCACCGGAGATCACCGACTCCCGGTCACGCTCCACGCGCTTGCGGTAGTTGGCGTACTCGGCGGTGACCCGCTTGAGATCCGCCGTGAGGTCGTCGACCTGCCGCTGCAGGTCGGCCTGCGGATCATCGGGAGTCCCGGCCTCCTGGTTCTCGGGGGCCGCGGACTCGGAAGCCACCTTCGCCAGCTCCTCGTCCAGTGTTCCCGACATGCTCTCCGTGGCCTCTCCCGCGGATTGCTCGTCCGATTCCTCGGGGGCGGGAGCCCGCCGCTGGCCGGTGTCCGGGTCGATACGACGCCGGTCCCGAACCACGACGGGCTCCTGCTCACCTTCCTCCTGCGGCGTTTCCGCCCTGTCTTCGTTCTCCGGTGACGTCACTTCTTCTTCTCGTCCTCGTCGTCGACGACCTCGGCGTCCATCACGTCATCCGAGTCGGAGGACTTCGTGGAGTCCGCCGACTCCGACGCGGACTCGTCCGCTCCTCCGGCGGCACCCGCACCGGCGGCCGCGGCGTCGGTGTTGGAGTAGAGCGCCTGACCCAACGACTGCGACTCGGTCGCCAGCTTCTCCACCGCCGTGGAGATGGCGGAGGTGTCCTCGCCCTTCAGAGCCTCGTTGACCTCGTTGATCGCGGTCTGGACCTGCTCCTTGGTCTCGGACGGCAGCTGCTCGTCGTTGTCCTTGAGGACCTTCTCGGTCTGGTGGACCAGCGACTCCGCCTGGTTGCGGGTCTCGGCCTCCTCGCGGCGCTTCTTGTCCTCCTCCGCGTGGGCCTCGGCGTCGGCGACCATCTGGTCGATGTCCTCCTTCGGCAGCGCGGAGCCACCGGTGATGGTCATCGACTGCTCCTTGCCGGTGCCCTGGTCCTTGGCGCTGACGTGCACGATGCCGTTGGCGTCGATGTCGAAGGTGACCTCGATCTGCGGCACGCCGCGGGGAGCCGGGGGCAGCTCGCTGAGCTCGAACATGCCGAGCTTCTTGTTGTGCGCGGCGATCTCGCGCTCACCCTGGAAGACCTGGATCTGCACCGAGGGCTGGTTGTCGTCGGCGGTGGTGAAGGTCTCCGACCGCTTGGTCGGGATCGTGGTGTTGCGCTCGATCAGCTTGGTCATCACGCCACCCTTGGTCTCGATGCCCAGGGACAGCGGCGTGACGTCGAGCAGCAGGACGTCCTTGACGTCACCGCGCAGCACACCGGCCTGCAGACCCGCACCGACGGCGACGACCTCGTCCGGGTTGACGCCCTTGTTCGGGTCCTTGCCGGTCATGGTCTTGACCAGGTCGGTGACCGCGGGCATCCGGGTGGAGCCACCCACGAGCACCACGTGGTTGATGTCGCCGACCTTGGTGCCCGCGTCCTTGAGGACGGACTCGAACGGCTTGCGGGTCCGCTCCAGCAGGTCCGAGGTGATCCGCTCGAACTCGGCGCGGGTCAGCGTCTCGTCCAGGAACAGCGGGTTCTTGTCACCGTCGACGGTGATGTAGGGCAGGTTGATGTTGGCCTGCGCGGAGCTGGACAGCTCGATCTTGGCCTTCTCGGCGGCTTCCTTGATCCGCTGCAGCGCCATCTTGTCCTTGTTCAGGTCGATGCCGTTGGCGCTCTTGAACTTGTCGACCAGCCACTCGACGATGCGGTCGTCCCAGTCCTCACCACCGAGGTGGTTGTCACCACTGGTGGCGCGGACCTCGACCACGCCCTCGCCGATCTCCAGCAGGGAGACGTCGAAGGTACCGCCACCGAGGTCGAAGACCAGGATGGTCTGCTCGTTCTCGCCCTTCTCCAGGCCGTAGGCCAGTGCGGCGGCGGTCGGCTCGTTGACGATGCGCAGCACGTCGAGGCCGGCGATCTGGCCCGCTTCCTTGGTGGCCTGCCGCTGCGCGTCCTCGAAGTAGGCAGGAACGGTGATCACGGCTTCCGTGACGTCCTCACCCAGGTAGGCCTCGGCGTCCCGCTTGAGCTTCATCAGCACGCGCGCGCTGATCTCCTGCGGGGTGTACTCCTTCTCGTCGAAGGTGGTCTTCCACTCGGTGCCCATCTCGCGCTTGATCGAGCGGATGGTGCGATCCACGTTGGTGACCGCCTGGTTCTTGGCGGGCTGGCCCGTCAGGATCTCGCCGTTCTTGGCGAAGGCCACCGTGGACGGGGTCGTCCGCGCGCCCTCCGAGTTGGCGATGACCGTCGGCTCGCCGCCTTCCAGGACGGTGACGACGGAGTTGGTCGTCCCCAGGTCGATACCGACCGCTCGCCCCATGGGTGTTTCCTCCTGCTACTAGCTTTCTCGCTCGGGACGCATCGGTCCTGAGCCTTGCCGACTCAAGTCTTACCGACACCCGCCGCGGTCGTCAAACCGGGTTGAGTGACGCAAGCTCAAGCTTCCTGCCGGTACAACGTCCGACCTGCGACGATTGTTCCCCCGAGACGGAAGCTCACCACTTCCCACCGAGAAGGAAGGTGACGCGGGCCACGTACCGTGAATCGCTGCGCGTGCCACACTCGGGCCATGTCGCGCCACCGAAGACGTTTCGTCGTCATCTCCCTGGCACTGGCCGCGAGCGGCACGGCTCTCGCGGGATGCGGTCGTTCCGCCGAGAACCCGGCGCTGGATCCCGGTGTCGTCACGACCTCGCCGTCGACTCCCGCCCCTACGGCGCCCCGTCCGCCCGACCAACGCCACGAGGGCACCGGGGACGCCTGGGCCCGCGAGCACGCGGGAAACAACGGGTGGAAACAGCATTACGAACTCTCCTCGCCGCAGCAGGAAATCGCCGACGCCGCCGCGACGCGGTTGCGACCGAAACTGCGACGGCTCCAAGCCGCCGGAGACTTCTCTCCGGAAGCGCTGCGAAACGCCCTGGTGGAATCCGGACTCGAACCGGTCGACGTCGTTTCCCGCACCGGACGACCCCCACTGGCGCGCTTCTGGTCCACGCCGCGGAGTGGCGTCTGCGTCAACGGGAAACTCACCACCGAGTCCGTCGTCGTCGAAACCGGGGGCCCGAGCCTCGACGGCGGGTGCGAGGAGAGCGGAGGAGGACACTGACCTGCGAGTCCGGACTGGTGCCGGAAATTCCTCCCGGATCCTCCGTCAGGTGCCGGCTACGCCGGAGTGCTTCGTCGACCACTTCGTCGAAGTTCTGGACTGCCTCCTTCCCGCGTTGTTCGACGAGCACCACGAGATCGTCGTCGATGTCCACGGTGCTCCGCATTCGACGAACCGCGTTCACCCGTCGCCCGGAGCATCGTCCGGATTCGCTCCTATTCCCCCTGCGGAACGTCGATGCGGTGGAGGTGTCGGATCGGCCGCATGAGACAGGACAGGGTGGGCTCGAAATCCTCGGGACCCGGCGGCTCGTCGGCGATCAGCGCGTGCAGCAGCATCCCGTCGATCGCGGCGAACAGGGCGTTGGCCACTGCCGGATCTCCCGAACCGTCGTCGACGTAGCCGGACGCCGCTTCGATCCAGCGCCGCGCGGCCGGGCGCAGCGCGGGGCGGCGCGCGGCGAGCAGGTAGAGCTCGTACTCGGCGATGGTGCGTCCCCGGTGCTCGCGGACCATGTCGGCCAGCAATCGCGCCACGGCGGCGGGTCGATGCGCGTCGCCCCCGTTCACGGTGTCGGCGAGCCGGTTCAACTCGCCGATCAGCGTCTCGACGCTCTCCAGCAGCGTGGCCACCAGCAACTCGTCGATGCTGCCGAAGTAGTAGGCGATCGAGGCCGCCGGCACGCCGGCCTCGCGCGCGATGTTGCGGTGACTGACACCGGCGACACCGTCCCGCTCGACGATCCGCAACGTCGCGTCGACGATCGCGCGGCGACGGCGCTCCCCCTTGATCCTGCGCCCGTCGACCGTCGTCAATGCGCACCTCCCATCTCGAGCGTCACCACACCACCGATGATCAGAGCGATGCCACCGAGCTGCACCGCCGTGATGCTCTCGTTCAGGAAGGCGGCACCGATGATCGCCACCAGGGCGACTCCGGCACCGGACCAGATGGCGTAGGCGACGCTGACCGGAACGCCCAGCTTGAGCACGCTGGCCAGCGCGACGAACGCGGAACCGTAGCCCACGATCACCAG
>NZ_JACGWZ010000008.1 GCF_014137975.1 Halosaccharopolyspora lacisalsi
ACGGAGTCCGGCGAACGTGCAGCACGACCTGGACGGCGGCGGCCAGCTGGCTGTGCAGCGCGGCGCGTCCCATGCCACCGAGCGCGGCCAGTGCCTCCAGCCGTGCCGGAACCTCCAGCGGTGAGTTGGCGTGGACGGTGCCCGCACCACCGTCGTGGCCGGTGTTCAGCGCGCTCAGCAGCTCACAGACCTCCGATCCGCGAACCTCGCCGACGACGAGGCGGTCCGGGCGCATCCGCAGCGCCTGCCGCACGAGATCGCGCATCCGGACCTCCCCGGCCCCCTCAATGTTCGGGGGCCGCGTGATCAGCCGGACCACGTGGGGATGCTCGGGATGCAGCTCCCCCGCCTCCTCGACGCTGAGGATCCGCTCACGGGGATCGACCTCGGACAGCAACGCGGACAACAACGTGGTTTTGCCGCTCGCCGTCCCGCCGACGACCAGGAAGGCCAACCGGGCCGCGACGATCGAGCGCAGGACGTGTCCCGCGGGGGCGTCGAAGGTGCCCATCCGCTCCAGGGACCGCAGGTCGTGCACCGCCGGGCGCAGGACGCGCAGGGAGAGGCAGGTTCCGTCCGCGGACACGGGCGGGAGTACGGCGTGCAGTCGCACCGCGTGGGCCACTCCGAGATGCGACAGCCAGGCGTCCACCCACGGTCGGGCGTCGTCGAGTCTGCGTCCGGCGGAAAGGGCGAGCCGTTGTGCCAACCGGCGTAGCCCGTCCTCGTCGGCGAACGTGACCGACGATCGCGTCAGTCCCGCGCCCCGGTCCACCCACACCGCCTCCGGTCCGGTCACCAGCACGTCGGTCACGTCCGGGTCACGCAGCAGCGGTTCGAGTACGCCCGCTCCGAGGAACTCCCGCTGCAACATCCGCATCGCGGTCAGGACGTCGGCGTCCCCGACCAGCCCACCGGCCTCCTCCCGCACGGCGGTGGCAACCGCCGAAGAGGTGATTTCGGCTCCGTCCACGACCAGGCGGGCACGAACTCGCTCCACGAGGTCGGCACTCATCACGCCCCCACCGACATGCTCGCCTCGAGCTCACCGTCCAGGGCCGTGAGGATCTCGCGCGCACCCCGGGCCAACGGTCCCCGCAGCGCCGCCCCGGACGAGCACAGCCCGGACCGGTCGAGAGTCGCGGGAAGACCGGGCTGGGACCGCATGGCGGTGAGCACGTCGAGGCCCACCGCCCGCCCGACGTCGGCGACCTTGAGTCCGCCGGGCGCGGGACCGCGCACCACCAGCGACAGCGCCGTGGTCACGTCGCGCAGCCCGGTCACGAGCCCGGCCGCCGCCGCGCAGGCCCGCACCTGCGCGGGAACGATCACGGTGGTCAGATCGGCTTGGCGTACCGCCTCCGCGGCGGGTTCGTCGAGGACTCGCGGCAGATCGCAGACGACCGTCTCCCCCGCTCGACGACCCGCGGCGATCACGGATCGCACGGCCCCGGGGGTCCGTCCCCGCGTCGCGTTGTCCCGATCGCAGGACAGCAGCGTGAGCGCACCCGAGCCGACTCCGCGTCGCGGCAACGCCTCGTGGAGGGCACCGACCGACACCCGACCTCCGGAAACGCTGAGTCCGGACCAGCGCAGTCCGCCGAGAGCTTCGGCGCCCACCGCCAGGTCCAGGCCCCCGCCGAGTGGATCGCAGTCCAGCAGCAGGCAGTCCCGCCGCTGACGAGCGGCGACCACGGCGGTGGCCGTGGCGAGCGTGGAGGCACCCGCTCCTCCGCACCCTCCGATGACGGCCAGCACCCGCCCCGCTCGCGGTGCGGAGGCCTCGACGCCTTCGGCGAGCAGATCGGCCAGGTACGTCTCGTCCCGGGGAAGTTCCACGACCCGCTCGGCTGCCAGTTCGAAGGCCACGCGCCACAGGTCGGGAGGAGGTTTGGTTCCTATGATCACGATCCCGGTACGGCGCGAAACCCCGCCACCGGCGACCGCGGTGGCGGCGGGCCCGTCCAGCAGGAGCAGGGAGGCACTGCGCCACTCCGCCCCCGCGGCGGCGGGATCGGTCAGCCGCCGAAGGTCGCACCCGGCCACGGCGGCGAGTCGGAACACCTCCTCGGCAAGTCCCTCGTCCGTGGTGACCAACAGCGGCTGCGTCGTGGACATCTCGACCTCTCCCCGAAGTGATCTGGCTTTGAGTCCAGCCTGGCGCGGTGCCGATCCGCTGCCCACCCTCATTTCCCACGCCTGTGGACAACTCCGGCCCCTGTGGACGAACAAGCTCACGGCACGAAGCAGCCGAAGCGGAAAACCGCGGGGATCGGGCGGTCCGTCGACAACGGCGCGAGGAAAGGGGCAGCGGGGAAGAGCGGAAGAGAAAGGGCGACCCCCGCCAGGGGGGAGGGACGGGGGCCGCCGAAGGTTCAGCTCCGGGGGGTCGAGCTGAACCGGTCCGGGAGTACCGGACCCCCCATACTGTATCCCCTCCCCACCGAGTGATGCTTTCCGTCCATTCGGAGGAATATGAGCAGCAGGTAAGCAGCCATCCGACCCAGTAACCACTCATTCGGATGATCCGGAAAACACCTCGGTGTGTCCGCTCCCGCATATCGCGCACACCTCGTGATCAACGAGAACGCGGTGACCGGCACCGGCGTCGACGGCGTCCCGGCTCGTATGCTGAACCTCGTGACAGAGCCCGAGAGCCAACCGGCCCCCGCCGGAGTCGCCGCGTTCTTCGACCTGGACAAGACTGTCATCGCCAAGTCGAGCACGCTCGCGTTCAGCCGCCCGTTCTTCCGGGAGGGGCTGATCAACCGGCGTGCCGTCCTCAAAAGCACCTACGCCCAGTTCCTGTTCATGCTGGCCGGGGCCGACGCCGACCAGATGGACCGGATGCGCGCCCACATCACCTCCCTGTGCACCGGGTGGGACGTGGAGCAGGTCAACGCCATCGTCGAGGAGACGCTGCACGACATCGTGGACCCCCTGGTCTACAAGGAGGCCACCCAGCTCATCGAGGAGCACAAGGAGCAGGGGCACGACGTGGTCGTGCTCTCGGCCTCCGGTTCCGAGGTCGTCGAGCCCATAGCCCGGCTGCTCGGCGCGACCCACACGACGGCGAGCCGGATGGGCGTGGCCGACGGCCGCTACACCGGGGAGGTGGAGTTCTACTGCTCGGCGGCGAACAAGGCCCTGGCCGCCGAGGAACTCGCCGAACGACACGGGTACGACCTCGCGCTCTGCCACGCGTACTCCGACTCCGTCACCGACCTGCCGCTGCTGGAGGCGGTCGGCCATCCGATCGTGATCAACCCCGACCGCAAGTTGCGCAAGGAAGCCGTGCAACGCGGTTGGCCCTCGCTGGCCTTCGAACACCCGGTATCGCTGCGGGCACGCATCCCGACCCCCTCCGGCACCACCATCACCGCCGCCGCCGTCGGCATGGGAGCGGTCGCCGCCGCCGGCGCCGCCTGGTACGGACTCCGCCACCGCCGCCGCCAGTCCTGAAAGGGATCACGGAACACCTGGTGAGCGACCATTTCGTGACCGGGAAAGCCCTTGCGGTGATGCGCGTCACCGACTAAAAATGGAAGTGCGGAACCGAAATCGGCCAGCGAGGTCGTAGAGGAGAAACGGCCTCGTCCCGACCAGGCTCCGTGCGCGAGTCACGGGCACCCACGCGCAGCCCCTCTTCGGCGGTCAAGTCGCTCACCAGGGTTGCGTACCGGGACGCCGGACGCCGAGCCCGCCAGTTACGACAGCAAGCGCAGCATGGTAACCCGATGGCTCGCGCGAGAAGCGGCGCTCGCCAATGCAGCTTGGCGGGCGCCGCCACCATGTCGAAGGCCGTTCACCACCGTGCCCCCGGGAGAGTCCTCACGCTCGACACGATGTGCGTTCGGCGTGGCGCACAGCGTTGACCGACTTCACCATCGTGGGTAGCTTACGAAACCTATCGATTCCTCGGTGAACGACTTTCGAGCCACGTCGTCCGACGCACGACGGGCAAGGAGGCGACAGTGCCGCTCATGAGTGCTCCTCACCGCGTCGCGGTAGCCCTGATCAGCAGTATCGCCCTCGTGTCGGTCGGTGTGGGCACCGGTGGCGCCGCTCCCCCTCCCCCCGATCACCGCGGTCGGGTGAGCGACGAAGCGGCACGGTCCTGGACGCGGCACAAGATCGCGCGGATGTCGCTGGAGGAGAAGGTCGGCCAGCTTTTCGTCACCTACGCCTACGGGCGCACGGCCGACACGGCCCATCCCGACAACCGCGCGGAGTTCGGAGTCGACACTCCCGCCGAGGTGGTGCGGCGCTACCACCTCGGCGGCGTCATCCACTTCTCCTGGACCGACAGCCTCCACGAGCCGAAACAGATCGCCGAGCTGTCCAACGGACTGCAACACGCGGCCGCGTCCTCGGGCGCGGGGATCCCCCTGACGATCTCCACCGACCAGGAACAGGGGCTGGTGACCCGGATAGGCCCCCCGGCCACTCAGCTTCCGGGCAACATGGCGCTGGGAGCGGGACGCAGCGCCGACGCGGCCGAACAAGCGGCGGCGATCACGGGCCGTGAGCTGCGCGCGATGGGGCTGACCCGCGACTTCGCCCCCGTCGGGGACGTCAACGTCAATCCGCTGAACCCCGTGATCGGGGTGCGCTCGTTCTCCTCCGATCCGCAGCTGGCCGCACGGCTGACCGCCGCGCAGGTGCGGGGCTACCAGGACTCGGCACCCGCGGACGAGACGGTCTCCTCGGCCGTCAAGCACTTCCCCGGCCACGGGGACACCAGCGTGGACAGCCACACCTCGCTGCCGGTCATCGACCACACCCACGAGGAGTGGGAGCGGCTGGACGCACCGCCGTTCCGACAGGCCATCGCCGAGAACGTCGACTCGGTCATGACCGCCCACATCAAGGTCCCGAAGCTGGATGACTCGGGGGAGCCCGCGACGTTGTCGCCCAAGGTGCTGACCGGGATGCTGCGGGAGGAGCTCGGCTACGACGGCGTCATCATCACCGACTCGCTCCAGATGGACGCCGTGCAAAAGCTGCACAGCGACGCCGAGCTGCCGGTGCTGGCGCTGAAGGCGGGCGCGGACCAGCTGCTGATGCCGCAGAACCTGTCGGTGGCCATCGACAGCGTGCTCCGGGCGGTGCGCTCCGGTGAAATCACCGAGCGGCGCATCGATGCCAGCGTCGAACGCGTCCTGATGATGAAGCTCCGCCGTGGCGTGATCACCGACCCGTTCGTCGACGTCTCGCGCGTGGACGAGGTCGTGGGCGCACCGGAGCACCGCCGGGCGGCCCAGCGGATCACCGACGACACGATCACCCTGCTGCGCGACGACGCCGGACTGCTGCCGCTGGCCGAGAACCCCGGACGGATGCTCGTCACCGGCCGGGGCGAGCAGGCCACGGCCACGCTGGCGGAGAAGATCCGGCAACGTGGCCCGGAGACCTCGGCACTGGCCACGGGCAGTTCACCCGGCCCCGAGCAGATTCACCGAGCGGTCGAACGAGCCAAGAAGCACGATGTGACCGTGGTGCTGACCAACGCCGCGTGGACCGAGGAGCACGCGAGCCAACGGGACCTGCTGCGGGCGTTGCGGGACGCCGGGGTGCGCGTCGTCGCCGTGGCGGTACGGGATCCCTACGACGCGGCTTACGTGGATCGGGTCCGGACGTGGCTGAGCACCTACTCCTCCAAGGCGGTGTCCATGGAGTCGCTGGCGCGGGTGCTGTTCGGCGAGATCGCTCCGACCGGCAAGCTCCCCGCCCCCGTTCCCGACCCGGATCACCCCGGGACCAACCTGTACCCGTTCGGACATGGTCTGACCTGGCGAGGAGCACCATGAGCGGACTGAACCGCCGCACCTTCCTGACCGCATCGGCCCTGTCCGCGCCACTGCTGAGCCTGTCGGGCAGCTGCGCCACCGCCGCTCCGGGGCCCGCGCGGACCGGCGCCGACACGCTCGCCCAGCAGCACTGGCGCCCGTTGGCCGGACGGCGTACCGGGGTCATCACCAACCCGACCGCCGTGCTCTCGGATCCGGAAGCCGGGTTCCGGCACATCGTCGACGACATGCACGCGGGCGGGGCGGTGGACCTCGCGGCGGTCTTCGGACCGGAGCACGGCTTCCGGGGCACCGCCCAGGCCGGCGGTTCGCAGGGCGACTACACCGACCCGCGGACGGGGCTTCCGGTCTACGACACCTACGGCGCCGGTGCCGAGGACATCGCGGGCATGTTCCGCGCGTCCGGGATCGAGCAGGTCGTGTTCGACATCGCCGACGTGGGCGCGCGCTTCTACACCTACATCTGGACCATGTACACCGCCATGCAGGCGGCGGTGAAGGCGGACGTCCCGTTCGTCGTACTGGACCACCCGAACCCGATCGGCGGCACCGTGGCCGGTCCTCGGCTGGATCCGGAGTTCGCCTCCTTCATCGGGATGCTGCCGATCGTGCAGCAGCACGGCATGACCGCCGGTGAGCTGGCCCGAATGTTCGACCGCGAGTACCTGCCGGACGCTGTGGGGGCCGCGCTGCCGAAGCTGGACGTGGCCGAGGTCCGGGGGTGGTCGCGATCGCAGCCCATCGACGAGACCCGCCTGCCCTGGGTACCGCCGAGTCCGAACATGCCGACCCCGGACACCGCCGCCGTCTACCCGGGAACGGGCATGTTCGAGGGCACGCTGCTGTCCGAGGGACGCGGCACGACGCGACCGTTCGAGTTCATCGGGGCTCCGGGCATCGACTGGCGCTGGGCGGAGGAGCTCAACGCGGCCGGACTGCCGGGCGTGCTCTTCCGGGAGACCCACTTCGTGCCCACGTTCTCCAAGCACGCCGAGGCCACCTGCGGCGGTGTCCACGTGTACCGCACCGGACAACGGGAGTTCGACGCGATCCGCACCGCCGTGGCGATGATCGTGACCGCCCGTCGGCTGTACCCCGAGGTGTTCGGCTGGAGACCGGACCACTGGATCGACGAGCTCACCGGATCGACCAGGCTGCGGCACATGGTCGACGCGGGAGCCGACACCGCGGAGATCGTCGGCGCCTGGCGGGGCGAACTCGACGACTTCCGCCGTCAACGCGAGCCCCACCTGCTGTACCGGTGATCTGTTGAGGTTGCGATGCGCACGAGAATGCTGGTCACGGCACTGCTTTCGGTAGCGGTGGTGACCACCAGCGGCATGTCCACCCCGCCGCGGGGGGAGGTGCACGGGCGGTTCGACCGTCCGCGGAGCGGCTTCGCCCCGGCGACGACCGCGCTGCACGAGGGCTCCCCGCGCAGCGCGGGACTGGACCCCGACCCCATCAGGGCGGCGACGCGGCAGCTCGCGGCATGGACGCGGCAGGTTCCCGGCCGCGAACACCCCATGTACGGAGGCGCGGTGAGCCTGCTCGCGCACGACGGGACGATCGTCAGCCGCGAGGCGGCCGGGTACGAGCTGCGCTACGCGGACGGCGAGGGGACCGAACTGCCACCGGGACGGCGGGAGAAGGCCCGCACGGACACGATCTTCGACCTCGCCTCGATGACCAAGCTGTTCACCTCGATCGCCGCGTCGCAGCAGATCGAGGACGGTGCGATCGAACTGCGCGCTCCCGTGGCGGAGTACCTGCCGGAGTTCGGCGTCCACGGCAAGCGGGACATCACCGTCCGGCAACTGCTCACGCACACCTCGGGGCTGCAGGCCGAGGTCCAACTGTGGAAGCTGCCACCCGAGCGGCGAATCCCGCACGTCATGGAGCTGAAACCGACCAGCCCACCGGGAAGCGGATACCGCTACTCGGACCCGAACATGATCGTGCTCGGCGAGCTCGTCGAGCGGGTTTCCGGCAAACCGCTGGACGAGGTGGTCTCCGAGCGCATCACCGAGCCCCTGGGGATGGACGACACCGGCTACAACCCGCCCCGGTCGGAACTGCACCGCATCGCCGCCACTGAGTACCAGACCTCGCCGTATCGCGGCATGGTGCGCGGCCGGGTGCACGACGAGAACGCGTGGTCGCTGGGCGGTGTCGCCGGGCACGCCGGGATCTTCTCCACCGTGGACGACCTCGCGGTGCTCGGTCAGGCACTGCTCAACGGGGGTAGTTACCGCGGCGAGCGCATCCTCGACGAGCGCGGCGTCCGCAGGTTGATGACCAACTACAACACCGAGTTCCCCGAGCACTCCCACGGCCTGGGCTTCGAACTCGACCAGCGCTGGTACATGGCGGGGCTGAGCGGTCCGCGCAGCGCCGGGCACACCGGGTACACGGGTACCTCGATCGTGCTCGACCCGGCATCGCGGTCGATGGCGATCCTGCTGACCAACCGCGTCCACCCGTCCCGCGAGTGGGGCTCGAACAACCCCTCGCGGGTGGCGCTGTCCCAGGGACTGGCCCAGTCCCTGGCCGTGGAACCCCGGCGCGGCGACACCGCGTGGTTCACCGGGTCGAGCTCCACTCCGGCGACGTTGAGCACCGACTCGCTCGGCGGGACGACCGGAGAGGTGGACGTCTCCTTCGACGCCTTCGTCGACACCCAACGGGACACCGACGGCAGCGACCGGCTCGCGGTCGAGTACAGCACCGACGACGGCCGGTCGTGGCATCCGGTCACCCTCGAAGCCACCGGCCCCGGCGCCCCGGAGGAGCCGCGGCGGACTCTCGCGGGGTCGGGGCATCGCGCCTGGTGGAAGGTGCACGGATCGATCCCGGCCGATCGTTCGGCGGTTCGGGTGCGCTGGCGCTACTCGCCCGACGAGCGCTACGTCGGCCGGGGTGTCTACGTCGAGGACATCACCGTCACCGACCGCGATGGCGTCCTGCTGGCCGGCGAGCGGCAGCCGGGACGCCTGCGCGCGGACGGGTGGCTGCCCCGCGTTCGGTGACCGCGCGATGGCGCGGCAGTCGGAATAGGATCACTTTCGTCCCTTTCCACATCGCTCACAGCTATCGGCGAAGGAGTCACCGTGGCCACCATTCCCCAGGACTACGAGGACATTCTGACCAAGCGCGCGTTCGCCCACATCGCCACCATCGGACCCAACGGCGAACCGCAGTCGAACCCGGTCTGGGTGGACTGGGACGGTCGGTACCTCAAGTTCAGCCAGACCACCACGCGGCAGAAGTACCGGAACCTGCGACGGGAGCCGCGGATCGCCGTCTCCGCGCTCGACCCCGAGCAGCCGTACCGGTACCTGGAGGTGCGCGGCAGGGTCGTCAACGTCGAGGACGACCAGGACAACGCGTTCATCGACCGGATGGCCAAGAAGTACATGGACGCCGACGAGTACCCGTACCACCAGCCCGGTGATCACCGCGTGATCCTCTACGTCGAGCCGGAGCACACCACCTCGATGTGAGGCTCCACCACGAGTTCTCGCGCGAAACCGGATCTCGTGGACTCCGGTTTCGCGCGAAACCGAAAAATCACCACATCGTGGTGATCCTTTTTTGGCTGAATCGAAACAGTAACCTTACGAGTCTGCTATAATTCGTTCAGTAGCAACCGTGCGATGTCACCACTTCAGCCGAGCCGACCGCATCCGAATCGGCCGGGTGACGCTCTCCCTGCAACTCGAGAGCAACCCCAGCACGTCCTGAACACGGGACGTCCTCCGGCAAAAACGGGAAAATCGACGGGGTTGACAACGATGAGACGCACATTGACTTACAGCGCGGACAGTTAGTAAGTTTCCCACATGGGTGCTCCCGACCAGTCCTCCGATCCGAACGAGTTGAGCCCGCTCGTACGGATCCGTTCCCTGCTCCCCGGTCTGGCGCGCGCCGAGCAGCGAGTGGCCAGGATCGTGCTGGAGGACCCGTCCTCGATCGCGCGGCGCAGCATCACCGACGTGGCCGAGACCGCCGAAACGAGCGAAACCACCGTCACCCGCTTCTGCAAGGCGGTCGGCGTCGGCGGGTACCCGGAGCTGCGCATCGCGCTGGCGGCCGACACCGCGCGCACCACCACGCGCGACCGCGAGCTGGGCAGCGACATCGCCGAGGACGACGACATCACCCGGATCGTCGACAAGATCGGCTATGCCGACGCCAGGGCCGTGGAGGAGACGACGGATCAGCTCGAGACCGAGGTACTGCGATCCCTCGTCGAAGCCGTCACCCGAGCACGCCGCATCGACGTCTACGGCGTCGGCGCCAGCGCCTTCGTCGCCCTGGACCTGCAACAGAAACTGCACCGCATCGGTCTGACGTGCTTCGCGTGGTCCGACACGCACAATGCGCTGACCTCGGCGGCGGTGCTGCGGGAGGGCGATGTCGCCATCGGCATCTCGCACACCGGGGCCACCACCGAGATCGTGGAAGCCATGCGCGAGGCGCGCAGGCGCGGAGCCACCACCGCCACGCTCACCAACTTCGAGCGCTCCCCGGTCACCGAAGTGGCCGACCACGTGCTCACCACCGCCGCCAGGGAGACGACCTACCGCTCCGGGGCGATGGCGAGCCGCATCGCACAGCTCACGGTGATCGACTGCCTGTTCGTCGGAGTGGCCCAGGGACACCTCGACACGGCCAGGACGGCGCTGGAAGCCACCTACGAAGCCGTCGAGGGACATCGGCTCCAAGCCAGACCGGACCGCCGGCGGCATCGAGAGGACGGGCGTTGACCAGCGACACCACGACATCCGAGGTCGATATGGCTACCGAGGACCGGCCGACCGGGGTGGAGTCTCCGACGGAACGTGGCAATCCCCGCACCGCGGGCATCGATCTGCTTCCGACACCGGACATCCTGAACACGCTCAACCGCGAGGACCGCACGGTCGCCGACGCGGTCGGTCGCGCCCTGCCGGACCTCGCCCGTGCCGTGGACCTCGCGGTCGACGCACTGCGTGCGGGGGGGCGGGTGCACTACGTGGGAGCCGGCACCTCCGGACGCCTCGCGGTTCTCGACGCCGCCGAACTCGTGCCCACCTTCAACATGCCTTCCGGCTGGTTCCTGGCCCATCAGGCGGGAGGGCAGCGGGCCTTCCTGGAAGCGGTGGAGAACGCCGAGGACGACGCCGCCGCCGGGGCCGCCACCATCGAGAACCAAGCGGGCGACAACGACTTCGTCCTCGGCCTCACCGCGTCCGGACGGACTCCCTACGTTCTCGGCGCGCTCCGGGCGGCGCGACGCAGGGGGATCCCCACCGCGCTGGTGTCGGCCAACCCGGGCGCGGCCCGCAACGCCCCCGCCGACATCGCGATCACCGCCGACACCGGGCCCGAACCGATCACCGGCTCGACCCGGATGAAGGCGGGTTCCGCGCAGAAGCTCGTGCTCACGTCGTTCTCCACGACCGTGATGATCCGGATGGGGCGCACGTACTCGAACCTGATGGTCAGCATGGTGGCGACCAACGCGAAGCTGCGCGGGCGCACCATCAGCATCCTGCGCGAAGCCACCGACGCCTCCGAGCAGGCCTGCTCCCAGGCACTGTCCGCGGCCGACGGCGACCTCAAGACCGCCCTCGTGCACCTGCTGACCGGTGTCTCCGTCGACCGCGCCTCCGCCGCGCTGACCAACGCCGGCGGTCAGGTCCGCGACGCACTGAGCTCCCTGGAGAGCTGAGGACGTCGGACGACGACTTTGCCGGCCCGGCGAAATCGGCGTACATCTCGTACATGTCCGTGGAGATGACGGTGAGCGAGGCCCGGGTCGAACCGGGGCCGGTGACCTCGAGGGCCGAATACGGGGCGAAACGACCTAACTGACCAAGCACGGCCACCGCGCTGCGGCCGTGGTCCCGGCCGCGTCCGCCGAACTGCTGGAACGGGATCGAGGACCTGATCGACGCCGAGGCCGTGCGCGGCGCGCTCAGCGATCTGGATGCCGGCGCCGAAGAGCGCGTCCCGTTCGTCCGCCGCACTCAGCGGTAGTACGGCTCGTGCCCTGCTCGATCGAAGGCGTCCACAGCGCCGACGAGTTTCTGGACAAGCTCAGCGCACAGCAGCCCTCCGACGCCGAGTCCATCGAGAACGCCCTGACGGACCTGGCCGGGGAGTCCACGTCCGCACGGGTGCGAACTCCTCAAGGGGTTCTCGGGGGTGCGGCGGATCGGAGTGGGCGATCACCGCGTCCGCTACCAGGTCGACGACGGCCGACTGCTGGTCCTCGTCATCACCATCAGTACCCGCGACGACGTCCACGAGATGGTCCGACGCCACCTCGGCCGCTGACCACACCGTCCGGTTCCCCGGATCGGAAGCTACCCGCGATCACCGTCGGTGCGGTGGGTCTTCCCGGTTTCGCGCGAAACCGGAAAAACCTCGCACCGATCGGGTTGTGCCCTGGCCCGCCCGGTCACCGTCCGTACCGGCCCCGCTCAGGAAAGCACGGGCAGGTCGTAGTGGCGGCGGACGCTGGTGCCGAGGGAACCGATGTCGGCTCCGTAGACGTGGATCGAGATCGCCTTCGCCGTTCCCGAGTTGCGCACCAGGTGAATGTCGCCGGGCGGGGCGAAGCCGCACACCGATCCGCGCTCGTTGGTGACCTCCTGCACCGGCACCAGGTGGGAGTCCGCATCGCGCAGCTCGTAGCGCTGCTCGGTCTCGGTTCCCTCGTAGACACCGGTCACGCACCAGGCCACGTGATCGTGCACCGGAGTCTCCTGCCCGGGCAGCCAGACCAGCGCGACGACGGAGAAGCCACCGTCGGGCTCCACGTGCAGCACGTGCTGGACGTAGCGGGAGGAGTCGCCCCGTCGCTGGTCCTCGCGGAGCAGTCCCGGCTCGGACAGGAAGGGCGACAGCGCGTCCTCGACCAGCTCGGCCGTGCGTGCCTGCGATTCCCCGCGCCGCACGCGCTCACGGATCGAATCGGTCAGCTCGATCAGCCGTGTGCTCTCGACAGTGGTCATACTCGTACTGTGCCCAGCGGCGACGGGCGCCGTCGACCCCCGAATAGTTGGCCCCTCCCCAAGCTGTGGCTATGAGTCGGCCCGCATCTCCGCCCCGACCTGCCGGAAGGTCTCCAGCATCAGTGCCGTGGTCGGCACCTCGCGGTGATCGCTCAACGTGTAAGCCAGGATGCTGCGCGGCTCGACCCCGCGAACCCTGCGGCCGATCACCTTGCGGTGCCGCAGGAACGACAGCACCAGCCGCGGCATCAGCGCCACCCCGGTACCGGCGGCGACGAGTCCCTGCACGGCCAGGTTGTCGTCGGTGGTGAAGGCGATGTCGGGTTCGAACCCGGCCTCCCCGCAGGCCCGCACGAAGTACTCGCGGCACCGGGGGCAACCCGCGATCCAGCGCTCGTCGGCCAGTTCGGCCAGCTCCACCGAACGTCGCTTCGCCAACCGGTGCCCCGCGGGCAGGACCGCGACCACCGGATCGTCCAGCACCCCGAGGCCGACGACGTCGCCACTCACCTGCTCCTCGATGCCCGGGTAGGTGAAGGCCAGCGTGATGTCGCACTCCCCGCGCCGCAGCGACTCCAGCGAGTCCGGCGGTTCGGCCTCGGACAGCCGGATCCGCAGATCGGGGTTTTCGGCGGTGGCCCTGGCGGCGGCCGTGGGGACGAGGGTGGCGCTGGCGCTGGGGAAGGCGCAGACGCGGATTCCCCCCGAACGCAGCTCCTTGACGGCCGAGAGCTTGTTCTGCGCCGCCGTCAGGTCCTCCACGACCGAGTCGGCGTGCTTGGCCAGGATCCGACCGGCCTCGGTCAGCCGCAGCTCGTGTCCGGCGCGGACGAACAGCGGCGTTCCCACGGTGCGCTCCAGCGCCCGCATCTGCTGGCTCACGGCGGGTTGGCTGTACCCGAGGCAGCGTGCCGCCGCCGAGTAGGAACCGGTGCGCACGACCTCGTGGAACATCCTGATGTACCGGGGGTCGACCATGTCCCGCAGCATAGGCGTGGGCACGCGGCGATGAGTTTCCCACCTGGGCCCGGTCCACCCCTTCGAGAGACCCACCTCGAGGAAAAGAGACCCCCATGTCCACGAAGATCTTCGTCAACCTGCCCGTGAAGGACCTCGACAAGTCGGTCGCCTTCTTCACCGAGCTCGGCTTCTCGTTCAACCAGCAGTTCACCGACGAGAACGCATCAGCCATGATCGTCAGTGACGACATCTCCGTCATGCTGCTGGTGGAGCCGTTCTTCCAGTCGTTCACCACGAAGAAGGTCGCCGACGCCACCACGACCACCGAGACGATCACGTGCCTGGGCCTCGACAGCAGGGAGCAGGTCGACGAGCTCGCCGACAAGGCCCTCGCCGCGGGCGGGCAGTCCGCCAACGACCCGATGGACGAGGGCTTCATGTACGTACGCAGCTTCCAGGACCTCGACGGGCACATCTGGGAGGTCATGTACATGGACCCGGCCGCGATGCAGGAGCAGGCGTGACGGGTGGTGCCCGGTCCGGATCAGCGGACCGGGCACCGCGACTCGGCGGGCTGGACGTCCGGCAGGCCGAAGGTCGCGAACAACCGGGGGTCGAAGAACGCGGCGACGTGGGAGACCCCCGAGCCGGTCAGGGTGAGCACCTGCAGGTGGAACGGCCGGAACACGTCGTTCTCGCCGCGCATGTACACCGCGAAGGCGGGCTGGCCGTTCGCCTCGGTACGCACCAGCCGCATGTCGCCCGGTCCGGCCGGGCACCGCGTCTCGACGAGACGACCGATGTGCTCGGGACCCCGGTACCAGCCCGTGAACGGGGGCATCTCCCAGACGGCGTCGGCGGTGAACATCTCCACGATGGCGGCGATGTCCTTGACCTCGAAGGCCCGGACGTAGCGCTCCAGCAGCTCGCGCTGTTGCGGGGCGGTGGGTTCGACGACCCCGTCCTCGCTCGGTGCCACCTCCTCGATCTGGGCTCGGGCGCGCTGCAGCATGCTGTTGACGGCGGCGGTCGTCGTCTCGAGCGCTTCGGCGACCTCGGAGGCCCGCCACCGCAGGACGTCGCGCAGGATCAGCACGGCACGCTGCCGGGGCGGCAGGTGTTGCAGGGCCGCGACCAGCGCCAACCGCGTGCTCTCGCGGGACGTGACGATCGTGGCGGGATCGTGGTCGACCACGGTGTCGGGCACGGGTTCGAGCCACGGCACCTCCCGCCGTTCCAGCAGGGCGTCGTCCGGATCAGAACTCGAACCGCCGAGGCCGGTGGGCAGCGGGCGCTTGCCGCGGCTCTCCAGCGCGGTCAGGCACGTCCGGGTCGCGATCCGGTGCAGCCACGTCCGAAGCGACGACCGGCCCTCGAAGCCGCCGTAGGAGCGCCACGCGCGCAGGTACGTCTCCTGGACCAGATCCTCGGCGTCGTGCACCGACCCGAGCATGCGGTAGCAGTGCGCCAGCAGCTCCCGCCGCAACGGGCCCGTCAGACGCAGGAATTCCTCGTCGACCCGGTCGTCCGTCATGACCCCACCTCTCCTCCGCACCGCCCTGGTGACGCGACTGTAGGTGAGTGCCCCGACACTCGCCGACGAAAACAGCTGGGCAGTCCCGAACCGCTCGACGTGAGCCGCACCGACCGGGCGAGCGTCAGTGGCTCGTGGGCTCGTCCATCCCCGACGCCACGCACCGGAACGAGTCGACGACGAGGTCCCAGAAGGCGTCCTGAACCAGTCCGGTGGCCACGACGGCGTTGTGCTCCCCGGAGCCGTCCTCGAAGTCGGTCACCGTCATCCCCGAGGTGAACCGTCCCCCCGTCTCCACGTCGACGCGGGCGGGCACCGTCGTGAACAGACTCGGGTCGATGACGTACGCGACGGCGCAGACGTCGTGGACGGCCGGCCCCTCGTCGCGGTACTGCCGGTTGCTGCCGTAGAAGTCCAGGCTCGGCGTCAGCAGCTCCGACTCCAGGCGGCCGAACTCGGCGAACCGGTCACGCACCTGCGCCGACGCCCGCGCTCGCAGCGTCACGTCCAGCCCGATCATCACCGGGTGCCAGGCGGCGCCGAAGACCACGGCGGCGGCCTCCGGGTCGGCGGCGATGTTGAACTCGGCGGCCGGGGTGTTGTTGCCCCGTGTGTAAGACCCGCCCATGACGACGAACTCGGCGGCCCACTCGACGATGCGCGGCTCCTTGCGCAGGGCGAGCGCGATGTTGGTCAGCGGTCCGACGGCGACGAGCGAGACCTCGCCCGGCGCCGCGGCCAGCGTGTCCACGATGACGTCGACCGCGTGCCGGTCCAGCACCGAACCCTTGGGGGCGGGCAGCACGGTGTTGCCCAGCCCTTCGCTCCCGTGCACGTCGGAGGCTTTGCGCTGCTCACGCACCAGGGGGATGCCCGCACCCCGCGCCACGGGAACGTCCATGCCGTAGAACTCGGCCAGGCTCAGCGCGTTGTTGGTGGTGCGTTCCAGCTCCACGTTGCCGCCGACGCTGGTCAGCCCGACGACGTCCAGGTCGGGACTGCCGTGGGCGAGGGCGATCGCGAGGGCGTCGTCGACGCCGGGATCGCAGTCGATGAGGATCTTCTTGGTCACGTCGCTCCCCTACTGGTGAACCGTTCTCGGCAAAATTGTCCGCGCCCCACCCGACCGGGTGACACCGGACGTGGGTAGCGCCTCACTCCTGCACCGAGTCGGCGATGGACCTGGCCTCGCGAGCACCGGACCGCAGCGCCTCGCAGCAGTGCACGATCCAGGCCGCCACCCCCTCGGGTTCGCCGGAGGCGAAACCCCGCGCAGCGGAGACGTAGTCGCCCTGCCGCCGGAAGTAGGCGACCTCCGGCACGACGAGTCCCTTCGGATCCAGTCCGCTGCCGATCACGCTCAACCGCGCCGCGGCGCGTGCGACGACACCGTCCACCTCGCCGAAGGGCGCCAGGGCCAGCAGCTCCCCGTGCACGACCGCGGCCTGCACCGGCCCCGGGATCGCTCCCTGGGACTTCCCGCTCGTCTCGGCCACGATCCGCGCCAGCAGGTCCAGCCGACCCGAGACCTCCTCGTCGGCGCGCGGGCGGCCGAGCCGTTCCTGTTCCGATTCCTCGACCAGGTCCGCTGCCGCGAGCACGTGCAGACGCGCGAGTGCTTGCAGGGGAGCGCGCTGCCACGTCGGCAGCAGTGGCCCGACCGCTTCGGCGACGCGGAGCGCCCCCGCCAGCAGCGGGTCCGTCACCTCGCCGCCTTCGGGGATCTCGGCCGCGCCCCCGGCGACGGCCGCCGAGGCACGCGCCGCGCGGACCGACGCCTCGGCGGCCGTCGTCGGCCAGCCGCGCCGGTTGGCCGGGTGTTCGTGCACCTCGTCGATCGCCGTGCGCGCGGCGGTCACCGCCTCGGAGACCCCGGGAAGTTCCATGAGCGGACGTAGCGAATCCTGCGCGTTCACGCCGCGCACGCTACCTGCCGTCCGGGCGTGCTCGGACGACCAATCACCTGGGACTCAGGTCACTGTGACGCGATCGTCCTCTGGAGTAACCTGGGCCACCTCTTGCAAGATCGTGACGACTCGATTGGTCTGTACCCTTTGCCCCCACACCCCTGTCGGAGTGAGCCGAATCGCACTACGGTTCCCCCTGACAGCGGTGTCCCACCAGGATCCACGGAGGTTCACGGTAATGACCCAGCCCGACGGGCAGAACACGACTTTGGACAACCTCCTCTCGGAGAACCGGACGTTCGCCCCGTCCTCCGAGTTCGCGGCGCAGGCCAACGCCACCGCGGAGTTGTACCAACAGGCGGAGCAGGACCGGGAAGGGTTCTGGGCCACGCAGGCCGCACGGTTGCACTGGGATACCGAGTGGAACCAGGTGCTGGACTGGTCGGACGCCCCGTTCGCCAAGTGGTTCGTCGGCGGCAAGCTCAACGTCGCCTACAACTGCGTGGACCGGCACGTCGAGGCCGGCAACGGCGACCGTGTGGCGATCTACTGGGAGGGTGAGCCGGGCGACTCCCGCGCGATCACCTACAACGAGTTGCAGCGCGAGGTCTGCAAGGCCGCCAACGCCCTGAGCGAGCTGGGTGTGGGCACGGGCGACCGCGTGGCCATCTACCTGCCGATGCTGCCCGAGGCCGTGTTCTCCATGCTGGCCTGCGCCCGGCTGGGCGCGTTGCACAGCGTGGTCTTCGGAGGTTTCTCCGCGGAGGCGCTGCGCAGCCGGATCAACGACGCCGAGGCCAAGGTCGTGATCACCTGCGACGGCCAGTACCGCCGCGGCAAGCCGATGGCGCTGAAGGCCAACGTCGACGAGGCGGTCACGGCCACTCCCAGCGTCGAGCACGTGCTCGTCGTGCAGCGCACCGAGCAGGAGGTGGGCTGGAACTCCGGTCACGACAAGTGGTGGCACGACGTCGTCGACCGGCAGTCGGACCAGCACACCCCGGAGGCCTTCGACTCCGAGCACCCGCTCTACATCCTCTACACCTCGGGCACCACCGGTAAGCCCAAGGGCATCCTGCACACCTCGGGCGGCTACCTGACCCAGGCGGCCTACACCCACCAGGCGGTGTTCGACCTCAAGCCCGACTCGGACGTGTACTGGTGCACCGCCGACATCGGGTGGGTCACCGGCCACACCTACATCGTCTACGGACCGCTGGCCAACGGCGCCTCGCAGGTGATCTACGAGGGCACGCCGAACACGCCGGACGAGGGACGGCACTGGGCGATCGTGCAGAAGTACGGGGTGTCGCTGTACTACACGGCCCCGACCACGATCCGCACCTTCATGAAGTGGGGTTCCGACATCCCCGCTCAGTACGACCTGTCCTCGCTGCGCCTGCTGGGCACGGTCGGCGAACCGATCAACCCCGAGGCGTGGATGTGGTACCGCGAGCACATCGGCAACGGCACCGCTCCCATCGTCGACACCTGGTGGCAGACCGAGACCGGCGCCATCATGATCTCGCCCCTGCCCGGCGTCACAGCCGCCAAGCCGGGATCGGCGCAGCAGCCGCTTCCGGGCATCTCGGCCAAGGTCGTCGACGAGGAGGGCAACCAGGTCGGCAACGGTCAGGGCGGCCTGCTGGTGCTGGACAAGCCCTGGCCGGCGATGCTGCGCGGCATCTGGGGCGACGACCAGCGCTTCAAGGAGACCTACTGGTCCAAGTTCGCCGAGCAGGGCTTCTACTTCGCCGGTGACGGCGCCAAGTACGACGAGTCCGGCGACATCTGGCTGCTCGGCCGGGTCGACGACGTCATGAACGTCTCCGGCCACCGGATCTCGACCACCGAGGTCGAGTCGGCGCTGGTGGCGCACTCCACGGTCGCCGAGGCCGCCGTGGTCGGAGCCAGCGACGCCACCACCGGTCAGGGCATCGTCGCGTTCGTGATCCTGCGCGGCGGCACCGGCTCGGAGGACAGCGGTGACTCCGCGACGAACGCCCTGCGCGATCACGTGGCCCACGAGATCGGCCCGATCGCCAAGCCGCGCCAGATCATGGTCGTCTCCGAGCTCCCCAAGACCCGCTCGGGCAAGATCATGCGGCGGCTGCTGCGCGACGTGGCCGAGAACCGCGAGGTCGGCGACGTCTCCACGCTGGCCGACTCCTCCGTGATGGATCAGATCTCGGCGGGCATGAAGAGCGGCTCCGCCGACGAGTGACGTCCGCGGGAGGACGCCCGCCCCGGTGCGGACGTCCTCCCGTGTTCCTTCCCACTAACCCCTTGCCACCCGGCTTGAACAGCGAAAATGCTGAGATCAGCGGTTCGCTGGGGTCGGTCGCACGCCTGTGGGATGTTACGGTCGAACACAAGGTGTGCCGGGAAGACTGGTCGGCGTCAGCGGACCGTACTGTCGTCGACCAGGAGTTGCATCTTGTCCAAAGCCTCTCGCAACAAGCCAGGCGATTCTCCGGCCCGGGCCTTCGGTTTCGGCAACTACCTGCGCAACGAAACCGTCGGCGGCATGGCCATGCTCGCCGCCACGGTGCTGGCGCTGGTCCTGGCCAACACCCCCGCGTCCGGGTTGTACACGGCCGTCAGCGAGTTCCGGGTCGGCCCCCACGCGCTACATCTGGACCTGAGCGTGGCCGAGTGGGCCAAGGACGGCCTGTTGGCGATCTTCTTCTTCGTCGCCGGGCTCGAACTCAAGCGGGAGATGACTGTCGGTGACCTCTCCGACCGCAAGACGGCGACCCTGCCGATCATCGCCGCGCTCGGCGGGATGATCGTCCCCGCCGTCATCGCGTTCGGGGTCAGCTTCGGTGCTCCCGGCTTCGCCGAGGCCTGGGCCATCCCGATGGCCACCGATATCGCCTTCGCGCTCGGTGTGCTGTCGCTGACCGGCTCGGCCCTGCCCACCACAGCCAGGGTGTTCCTGCTCAGCCTCGCCGTCGTCGACGACCTCGGGGCCATCCTGGTCATCGCCGTGCTCTTCACCAGCGGTCTCAACCTGCTGGCGCTGCTGGCCTCGGTCGTGTTGTGCGGCGTGTACTGGTACGCGCAGCACAAGAGGGTCACGACCCCGGTGCTCTACGTCCCGCTGGCCCTGGCCACCTGGATCGCCGTGCACAGCAGTGGCGTCCACGCCACCATCGCCGGAGTCGCCCTGGGACTGCTGACCCGTGTCCGCAAGGACCCCTACGAACCAGCCGCCCCCTCGGTACGGCTGGAGCACCGACTGCAGCCCTGGTCAGCGGGCCTGGTCGTGCCGGTGTTCGCGCTGTTCGCCGCCGGGGTACCCGTCAACGGTGAAGCACTGAGCGAGCTGGCCCACGATCGCGTGGCCATCGCCGTCATCGTCGGGCTGCTCCTCGGCAAGTTCCTCGGGATCTTCGGGACCTCGTTCGCGGCGGTCAAGCTCGGCTTCGGTTCGCCACCGTCCGGGGTGAAATGGACCGATCTGGCCGCCCTCGCGATACTGGGCGGCATCGGCTTCACCGTCAGCCTGCTCATCGCGGACCTGTCGCTGACCGGTGACGCGGCCGAACGGGCCAAGGCCGCCGTGCTGATCGCATCGGCGCTGGCCGCGCTGCTGGCCACGGCCATACTGCTCGTCCGGCAGCGCAAGACGAAACGGCAGAACGCCCTCGGTCCGGACGAGGCGAACTCGTGAGTCGGTCTGGCGAGGATTCACACACGTGGCACGATGACCGGTGTGAACAGCGGCCAGAACAACACCAACGGCCATCGGGCCGGTAGCTCCGCCCACGAGGGAGCGCAGTCGACCGTGACCTCCCTCCCGCTGTCCGAAGAGGGCACCGGGGCGGGCGGCGAGCAGTCCATCGGTTCCCTCGCCCGGGAAGCCACCACACATCTGTCCACACTGGTTCGATCCGAGATCGAGCTGGCCAAGGGCGAGATCGCCGGCGAGGTGCGCAAGGGTCTCAAGGGCAGTGTCTACTTCGTCCTCGCCCTGACCGTGCTCGCGTTCAGCACGTTCTTCCTGTTCTTCACCCTCGCCGAGGGGTTGGCGCAGCTGGGTCTGTGGCGCTGGGCGGCCTTCGGGATCGTGTTCCTGGTGATGCTGCTGGCGGCCGGCCTGTTCGGCCTGCTCGGATACCGGCGCGTCCGCAAGATCCGAGCGCCGAAGCGGACCATGGACACCCTCAAGGACACCGCGCAGCTCACTCACCGGCACCGTCAGGAGCACAAGGACGAGATCCCCGAATGACCGGCGACTCTTCGTCGCCCCCTCGGTTCCCGACGCGGTGACGGGCCGGGGGCGGATCGCCCCCCCCCCGGCCCGGTCGTGGGCACAGGCACAGGCACAGGCGTGAGTGCAGCCGCGCAGCCACGGGCGCATCCGGTGGCCACTGCAAGAGCGAGATCCGGTTTCGCGCGAAACCGGGAAAACCACCGGTGCCGGTCGCGGTTCTAGCTCGTGCAGGTGCCCGTGGGGACGGGTTCGGTGCGGGTGGGAGCGGCTGCGACCTCGTCGGAGACCTGCTGGGCCGTGAGGACGAACCCGGTGTTCGGATCGTCCACGGCCGCGCCGAAGACCAGTCCGACGACGTCACCGGACGCGTCGATCAGCGGCCCGCCCGAGTTCCCGCTGCGCACCTTCGCCCGGACCGTGTAGACGTCGCGCACGACCGTGCGAGTGTCGTAGATGTTGGGACCGCGCAGGTCGAGTCGCTCCCGAACACGCCCGGCCGAAGCGGTGTAGGGACCGTCGAGGGGATAGCCCAGGGCGATCACGCCCTCCCCCGAGTTCGCCGGCTCCGCGACGAAGTCCAGCGCCTCGGCGTCGAGGGCGGGTACCGAGAGCACCGCGATGTCCTCGTCCGGGTCGTAGAGCACCACCTCGGCGGAGAACCGACCCTGGCCGACCTCGACGGCGACCTCGTCGGTACCGGCGACCACGTGCGCGTTGGTCATCACCCGGTGCGGGGCCACGACGAAACCCGTGCCCTCCAGGGCCCGCCCGCAGGAAGGCGCCCGGCCACGGACCTTGACCACGCTCGGGTGCACCTCGCGGACCACCTCGCTGCGGGCCAACTGCGGGTCCGGCGGAGGAATCCGAGCCACCGGTGTCCGGGAGAACGGCGCCAACGCGTCGGGGAAACCGGTAACCCCCAGCATCTCCCGCAGCTCCTCCGGGAGCTGCCGAACCGGTGCGGGCATCACCGAGTTCACGGTGCTCAGCACCGAGGAACCACTGATCGCCGACGCCAGCGCGGGCAGGGCCGCCGCGGAGGTGAACGGCAGCGCGACCAGCCACGCCACCACGAACACCGCGCTGCCCTGCAACAACGCCCCAAGCACGTTGTCCGCGCTGGTGAGCTTGCCCGAGACGATCCGGTCCCGCAGCTCGCGGCCCGCCCACATGCCCAGTGCCTCGCCGAACCCGACCAGCAGCACCACGATCGCCACGCCGAACCCGACCTTGGCGGCGTCACTGGTCAGGCGCTCCAGCACCAGCGGAGCGACCCTGAGCCCGACGATGGCACCGACCAGCACACCGGTGAAGGAGAAAACGGCCGTGATCATCCCGTTGCGCGCCCCGGAAGCGGCTCCCGCCAGTGCCAACAACACCACCAGCAGGTCGACCCAGTTCACCCTGCACCTCCGAGGAACACATACCGCCGAGCGGACGCCCGACCGGCCCTGGATGGCCCACACAGCCACCCAGCGGCCATGAGACACCCCTCCTGCACCGTTTCACATCGCCGGGGGCCCGAAGCCGACGTCATCGGCCTCCTCGGCCGCACGCCACGCCTCGTCGAGATCTCGTACGTCACCCCTGTTCCACTCGCGCGACCACCCCGCGAGGTCGAGCACCCCCGACAGCAGCGCCGCCGTGAAGCCCCACACCAGCATCCCGGGGACCAGGAAGGCGGGAGTCCTCCGCCCCTCACCGAAGCTGACCCGCAGCCTGTTGACCGGATCGGTCAGCCAGGAGATCGGAACCCGGGCCACGGCCGCCGTCTCCGCCGGGTCCACCGGGGCGATCGGTGACGGCTGTTGCCAGTGCGCCAGCACGGGTGTGACGCGGAACGCGCTGTGAGCGACGTGCAGCTCGGGCAGCGTGGCCACGGGCAGGATGCCCGTGGGCAGCACTCCGACCTCCTCGACGGCCTCTCTCAGCGCCGCGGCGACCGGGCCGGTGTCACCCGGATCGAGCGCCCCTCCGGGAAAGGCGACCTGCCCGGGATGCGAGTTCAGGCCGTCGGCCCGGCGCAGCAACAGCACATCGGGCTCGGGATCGGCGCCGAACAGGATCAGCACGGCCGCCCGCCGCGCGTCTGCGGGCGGCAGGGTGCGCGGCCAGCCGAAGTGGTCGACGTCGATGTGGGCGCTGCGCTCGACCAGCGGCCGCAACCAACCGGGCAGGTCGGCCGGATCGACCAGCGGTCCGGAGCGGGGGCTCACCGGGCTGCTCCGGTGATCTCGGAGACCGCGGCGCGAACCTCGTCGGGAGACTCGAAGACCTCGGGATCGAGGCGGTGCACCGCACCGGACGCGGTCACGAGGTAACTGGCG
This sequence comes from Halosaccharopolyspora lacisalsi, assembly GCF_014137975.1. Classification (GTDB taxonomy): domain Bacteria; phylum Actinomycetota; class Actinomycetes; order Mycobacteriales; family Pseudonocardiaceae; genus Halosaccharopolyspora; species Halosaccharopolyspora lacisalsi. Next base: position 23,762 of record NZ_JACGWZ010000008.1, read on the forward strand.
GGCAGCACGGTCGGCACGTTCAGCGCGCCGGAGATGCTCCGGTCGGAGTCGTGCACCGAGGGGAAGCGCACGCCCAGGGAGTCGAGGAGTTCGAGTCCGGCGGCCTGGTCGCTCTGCACCTGGACACCGAGCACCCGTACGGCACCGGGCTGCCGCGAGTACTCCTGGAGCACGGGCAGTTCCTTCCGACACGGTGGGCACCAGGTGGCCCACACGTTGATCAGCGTGGGCTTCCCCGCCGTCGCCGCCGCCACGTCGACGGGAGCCCCGTCGGCCATGCAGGTTCCCCGCGCTCCCGAAAGCTTTTCGGGGCCGGCGGTCGCGGCGGAGGGGCACGGGGCGAGCCTCGTCCGATCACGCAGCTCCGCCAGCCGCGCCGGATCGGTCCGGTCGACCCCGGCCGAGGCGGGCGGAGCGGCCTCGGTCTCCCGCCCGGGGTCGCGCGGCCAGAGCGCGACGGCGGCGAGCACCGCGAGAACCACGACCACGACCGTCCAACGAACCTCGTGCCGAAACTCACCCAGGCGGGCTGTGACACGGCTCATTCCGCCGGCTCCTGCGACGACGCCCGTTCGACGGCGGTGTCCGGTACCTCGTCGGCGGTCACCCCGGCCAGCTCCAGCAGTCGTGGCGCCTCCGAGCCCCTCACCAGCGGAGCGGCCTCGGCGGGGTTCGTCGGGCCGGTGCCGTAGGAGGGGCACTCGGCGGCGAGCAGGCAAGCACCGCAGGCGGGCTTGCGCGAGTGACAGACCCGCCGTCCGTGGAAGATGACCCAGTGGGACAGCATCGTCCAGTCCCGGCGCGGGATCAGCTCACCCACGGCGTGCTCGACCTTGACCGCGTCCTTCTCCTCGGTCCATCCCCAGCGCCGCACCAGCCTGCCGAAGTGCGTGTCGACGGTGATCCCGGGGACGTCGAAGGCGTTGCCGAGGATCACGTTGGCGGTCTTGCGCCCGATACCGGGCAACTCGACCAGCTCTTCCGGGCTCGCCGGCACCTCACCGTCATGACGTTCGACCAGGGCCGCGCCCATCCCCGTCAGCGAGGAGGCCTTGTTGCGGTAGAAGCCCGTCGAACGGATCAACCCCTCCAGTTCGGCGCGATCGGCCCCCGCGTAGTCGGCGGCCGTGGGGTAGCGCTCGAACAGCTTCGGGGTGACCTCGTTCACTCGCTTGTCGGTGCACTGGGCGGACAGGATCGTGGCCACGGCCAGCTGCAGCGGGGTGTCGAAGTTCAGCTCGCACCGCGCCTCCGGATAAGCCCGCTCCAGGGCACGCAGGATCCGGCGGGCCCGCCGCACCAGCCCGGTCCTGGACTCCTCCCCCCGGGCCGCCCGCTTTCCTGGACTGCTTCGCGCACGCTCGGACACCCCCCAAGCTTACGGATTACGCGGACACGGAAGAGCAACCCCGGCCACGAAATCGAGCGTGACGTAGACTGACGTGGCCTTAACACACCCCGGTTGCAACAGCCACGAACGCATGAGCGAGGATTTACCCACCATGACTGCCTGGTTCGTGATCGTCGTACCGCTTGTGATCATGTTCTTCACGCTCTTCATGGAGCGAGTGGAGGCACGTCTCCGGCACGTCGCGGTGCAGGAGAACGAGGTGGAAGAGCTGCTGGAGAACGCCCGCCCGGACGAGGTGCGGGCACTGTTCCGGCAAGGAATTGGACGTGCGCTGGAGCTGTTCCAGCTACGTAGGGTGGGACGCGCCGGTAGACTACGAACGCGCCGTTCCCGTGACCGGTCTTAGACTGGTTGGTGGTGACAGGCGGCACAGTCCGGTCACCGCGTACGTCGCGGGTCCGGCATCGAAAGCAGCCGCCGCGTCTCAACATGGAGGGACGAGGTGGACGAGACCCTAAGCCGGGCCGGCATTTTCCAGGGAGTGGAACCGGCCGCGGCGGAGGCATTGACCCAGTCGCTGGAACCAACGGAGTTCCCGCGTGGACACGTGATCTTCGCCGAAGGTGAGCCGGGTGACCGGCTCTACATTTTGCAGTCCGGCAAAGTCAAGCTGGGCCGCAAGTCCCCGGACGGCAGGGAGAACCTGCTGGCCATCATGGGGCCTTCGGACATGTTCGGCGAATTGTCGATCTTCGACCCCGGGCCGCGGACGTCGACGGCGACCACGGTCACCGAGGTGCGCGCACTGACCATGGACCGCGGTGCGCTGCGGCAGTGGATCAGTACGCGACCGGAGATCGCCGAGCAGTTGCTGCGTGTCATCGCGCGGCGCCTGCGTCGGACCAACGGCATGCTCGCCGATCTGATCTTCACGGACGTGCCCGGCCGGGTGGCCAAAGCACTACTGCAACTCGCGCAGCGTTTCGGCAGCCAGGAGGCCGGTCTGCTGCGAGTCACCCACGACCTCACGCAGGAGGAGATCGCGCAGTACGTCGGGGCCTCACGGGAAACCGTGAACAAGGCACTGGCCGACTTCGCGCATCGTGGCTGGCTGCGGCTCGAGGGCAAGAGCGTGCTCATCCTCGATCCGGAGCGATTGGCTCGACGCGCACGCTGATCGGTCACGCCTCGGCGTGGTTCTTGGCGGTTTCGCGCAAGACCGTGTTTCACGGTTTCGTGCGAAACCGCCAAGAACTGTCAGCGGATACCACTCAGAGTAATCATCGGGCTTCGCAGCGTCCGGAAACCGCCACCGGATCCGCTTCCACGCCCGACGGGACGAACGTCGCCCGAGATGCCGAACGCGGGTCCGGATCACCTTCCACGCGGAGCGCGAACGACGAAGAGGGAACTGGGCGCCACCCCCGACGCGGCGCTCCAGCTCCCTCTTCTCTCGCGTGGCTCGTCCCCCGACCAACCACGCTTCCCCGATCCTCCGATGCGTCGGCCCCGAACCAATGACATCGGAGGCTTGACCCTCGTAACACAGTGTATCGGGTCAACCACCTTGGTGGAAGAGCCATCATGCGCGCCCAACCACGTCCTTGCCAACCCCTTTCACCCCTCAAGACGCAGTGAAGCCCCGCGGGGTTGCATGGCCGCGCGGATTTTTTCGTGGTTCTTTCGCACTCGCCCCCCTGGCCCTCCACGTTGTGCCCACCAAATCGCCACGCGGTGAGGTGAATCACTCGAAAATCAGTGGTACTGGCGTACCAGTAGTTCGATACTGGTACACGTGTCCACTTCCATCTCCCTCGGTGACTACCGCAGAGCCCTGAGCACTCCCGGCGCGGGCGCCCCCGTGCTCGCCTCGTTGCTGGCACGACTGCCGATCGCGATGATCGGCCTGTCCCTGCTGCTCTACGTCGAGCGCGAAACGGGCACGTTCGCCGCCGCCGGGCTGGTCTCGGCCAGCGTGCTGGTCGGGGTGGCCTGCGGTTCTGTCATCCAGGGGCGGGTGATGGACCGGATCGGCCCCAGTCCGCCGCTCCTGGTCATGTCCGGGGTGTTCGGCGTTCTGATCACCGTGGAGATCCTGGCGATCGAGTTCCGAGCTCCGGTCGCCGTACTGACGGTGCTGGCCTTCGCGGACGGCATCACGCAGCCGAACGTCGCGCCGGCCTCGCGCGCCCTGTGGACACGACTGCTCCCCAGCGGGGCGACCCGGGACGCGGCCTACTCCTACGAGGCGATCAGCATGGAGACCTTCTTCATCCTCGGGCCGGGACTGGCCGGACTGCTGGTCGCGCTGCCGTGGCCGGGAACCGGTGTGGTGACCGGAGCCGTCTGCATGATCCTCGGCAGTGTCGGCTTCGCCTGCACCCGCGCGGCCCGCGAGCAACGTCCGCGCACGCGGGAAACCGCCTCGACCAGCCTCCTCGGCGCGATAGCGAGCCCGGGAATGCGCACCGTGGCCACGGCGGCGCTCGGATTCGGCGCACTCCTCGGCATGGTCGAGGTGGCCGTTCCCGCCGCGGCCGAGCAGGCGGGCCGACCCAGCCTGGGCGGACTGATGCTGAGCGTGCTGTCGATCAGCTCGGTGGTCGTGGGGCTGCTGTACGGGATGAGGCCGTGGCCGCGGCCGATGCACCTGCGCCTGCCCGCGCTGCTGCTGGGATTCGCCGTGCTCATCGCCCTGCTGGCGGTTCCGGGCACGCTCTGGGGACTGTCCCTGGCCCTGCTGGTCGCGGGCAGTCTCATCACACCCCAGTCCACCGCGCACTCGGTCGCGATCGAGCTCGCCGCACCCGCCGGTACGGCGACCGAGGCGTTCGGCTGGGTCCTCACCTCGGTGACCCTCGGAGCCGCCGCCGGACAGTCGCTGAGCGGGCAGCTCGTCGAGACCTCCGGGCCGCCGCTGGCCTTCGCGATCGCCGGTGCGATCGGCGTCGTCCTGGCCCTGACCCTCTGGGTACGTCGCCACACCCTGGCGCCCACCCCCGCGCACGCCGACCTCGCCACGGTCTGAGCCGCGGGTGGCCGCTGACCGGTCACAGCTCGCCGAGTTCGTCGAGGTGGGCGAGCTGGGCACGCACCGTGCTCTCGGCGGCCGGCCACACCGAGGGGTCGACGTCGGCGTAGACGATCTCGACCACCCGACGAGCGCTGACCCCGCCGCCGTGCTCACGCACGACCGCGCGCACCTGGTCGAGCCGCTGCTCACGGTGGGCGAGATAAGCCGAAGCGGCCGTCCGCGCGTCGTCCAGCTCGGGGCCGTGGCCGGGCAGCACCAGCGTCCCCGCGGGCAGCTCGGCCAGTTTCCGCAGCGATGCGAGGTAGGAGCCCAGGTGCCCGTCCGGATGAGCGACCACCGTGGTGCCCCGGCCCAGGATGGTGTCCCCGGAGAAGACCGCGGCGACACCGTCGTGCTCGACGGACAACGACACCGAGTCGGTGGTGTGTCCCGGAGTGGCCAGCACCCGCAGTTCGAGTCCGGCCGCCCGGATCGTCTCGCCGTCGACGAGCGCGGCGCCGTCACGGCACCACGACGGGTCGAGCGCGCGGACCGGCGCGCCGGTGAGCTCGGCGAACTCGTCGACGCCCGCGACGTGGTCGGGATGACAGTGGGTCAGCAGGACCAGTGCTACCGGGCCGTGCTCGGTGAGCCGGCGCAGGTGCTCGACGTCGGCCGGGCCCGGGTCGATCACGACGCACTCGTGCGCCGCCGGAGCACGCACCAGCCACGTGTTGGTGCCCTCCAGGGTCATCGGCGAGGGATTGTGCGCCAGCACGACCGCCGCGTACGGCGTGACCTGCCGCAGCATCCCGTAGGCGGGATGGTCTCGGACCTGACTCACTCGTCCTCCTCGGCAAGCACGACGCGCCACGCTCCGTCACGACGGACCACCCGGGGCACGACTCGTCCGATCCGCCGCTCGGTGACCAGCGCGTCGGGGACGGTGTCGCACGCGGCCAGCTCGGTCAAGGTCACCCAGGTGGGTGGGAGCAGACCGCAGCGACCCTGCTGCCGGTCCTCCAGCACCTCGGCCGGGCGCTGCCAGTAGGCGTGAGCGACCTCGGTGGTCACCGCGTCGGCACGCTGTCCCGACGGCATCGCGGCGAGGAAGAACCGGGTGTCGTAGCGCCGGGGCTCCACTTCCGGAGTGACCCAGTTTCCCCACGGGCGAAGCAGGTCGGCGCGCAGCACCAGCCCCGCTTCGGCCAGGAACCCGGCCAGGGAGAGCTCGCGGGAAACGAGCGCGTCCCGCGCCGCGGAGTAAGCGGAGGTCTCGCTCACGACCGTGTTCGCGTCCGGCCCGGCCAGGAGGACACCCGACTCCTCGAAGGTCTCCCGCACCGCCGCGCACACCAGTGCGCGAGCCGTTTCCGGCATGCAGCCGAACCGCTCGGCCCACCAGGACGGCGCCGGGCCGCTCCAGTCCACCGAGGTGTCGGCGTCACGCCGATCGACGCCACCACCGGGGAACACCGTCATGCCCCCGGCGAAGGGCATCCCCTCCACCCTGCGTTGCAGGAACACCTCCGGCCCCGAGGCGGTGTCGCGCAACAGCATCACGGTCGCCGCGTCCCGCGGAGGAACCGGAGTCTCCGGCGGCACCTCGGGAACGAACTCCTCCGGCAGGGTCATGTCCTCGGGCAGGCGCATGGCCGACACCTTACGGTTCCGAGCCGTATCACCGTAAGTGGTGATCAGCCCGCCTGGGGAGGATGCTGCTGCGAGGAGTTGATCGGGGGGAACCCACCGGTACCCGGCATGGTCGCCAACCAGGACTCCTGCTGTTGGTTCTCCGGAACCCTGTCGTCGCCGTCCTGCTCGCGCTGGGCCAGCTCCTCGTGCAGCTTGCGCAGGAGGTTGCGCTCCCGGTCGGTCAGTTTCGCGTCCACCGCGGCCGGTACTCGAGGATTGTTCTCCCCCTCGGCCACGGGTTCACGGTCGACCGGTTCGTGCTCGACCACCGGCTCGCGCTCGACCACCGGCTCGCGCTCGACCACCGGCTCGCGCTCGACCACCGAGTCACGCTCGACCACCGGCTCGCGCTCGACCACCGAGTCACGCTCGACCACCGGCTCGCGCTCGACCACCGAGTCACGCTCGACCACCGGCTCGCGCTCGGAGTCGTGGTCCGGAAACCAGGAATCCCCCGCGAGCGGGGAAGCCGTCTCGACGGAACTCGAAAACCCGGGCGTGGGCTCGGGCGTGGCGACGGGCTCGGTCACAGCAGGTTCGGGCGTAACCGGCTCGAACGCGGCGGGTTCGGACGCGAGGGGGTCGGCCCGGGGCGGCTCCGGACCGGCGGCGATCTCGGTGGGCGGCACCCGGGCCGGAGGTTCGGCGGCTAAGTCACTGACGCCGACTTCCTTCCGCTCACCACCGGACTGCTGCCTCGAGGCACGCGAGCGACCGGATCCCCGCGCGGTCGTGGTGGTCGTGTCGACCGTGATCCGGCGTGCCGCCGCCAGGGCGTCGCGGTGGTACCGGGGCAGCTCGGTTCCGGTCTCGAACACGTCGACCGAGCAGCTGAGCCCGGCACGCCGCAGCGCCTGCAACAGCTGGTAGCCCACGGCGGTCACGGTTCCCTCCGAACCGACCTCGGCCAACAGCACCCGCCGAGGAACAGCCCCGTAGGTCACCCCGGCCGGGGTGACCCGGGAGACGCACCACAGCGCCTGGAGCCCGGTGAGTCGCTGCGCGACCGGGTGCAGGGCCTCGGCGACGTCGCCGTCCGGCACCTCCGGCTCGCCGAAGCGGTGCTCCTCGGGAGGCACCGTTTCCACGACGTGCAGCCGGTCGACCAGCGAGCGCTTCGAGCGCACCTGATCCAGCACCCAGCGCAGCTGATACTGCTCGGTCGGCGTGACGGGAACGCGGCCCGCCAGCAGGCAACCGGTGAGCAGCTCGACGGCCTCCGCCGGATGCCCGGCGCCGATCATCTCGCGCGCCGTGTTCAGCGCGTCGTCGTCCACCCGCCCCGTCATCCCCAGTAGCAGGGTGTGCAGTCGTTCCACGGAATCGCCCTCAGCGTCCACCAACACCAGTCTCCTTCACCACGATTCGGGTCCCACCGACGACCACGGCGTTGTCAGCTCCGGCCCGCGGTCACCGCGAGTTCCTCGGAACCCGCGCAGACCAGTACCGACTCGGCCAGTGCCGCCCGGTGGTACGCGGTGGGCTCCATGTCCGAGGGCAGTACCTCCACTCGGGGCGCCGGTTCACCGAGCGCGCGCAGGATGCGCTGGATCTCCCCGGTGAGCTCGATGAAGTCGGTGGTGGCGCTCACCAGCAGCACCCGCCTGAGCTCGTTCGATCCGGGACGACGGCGCCAGCTGCTGCGCACCTCGCCGATGCCGGGACGTCCGCGCAGGGTCGCTCCCAGCACGAGCACCTCCGAATCGGCACTGCCGCCGACGGGAGCCTCGGCCGTGAAGGTGCAGCCCCCGGTACCGGAGTCCGCACCGGGCAGGATCGAGTCGACCACGGCCGGGTCCGCTCCCAGCGGCAGCAGGGCGTCGGCCAGCAGTCGATGGTCGGCGTCATCGAGACCGGTCCGCTCCCTCAACAGCACACCGGGTAGCGAGAGGGCGACCACGTCCGCCGCGTCACCGGACAGCCAGTCGCGGTAGCGCCACAACTGCTCGTCGGGCAGCCGACCGGCGAGTCGAAGCAGTAGCTCGTGGCAGGCCAGGCCGGTTTCTCGGTCGGTCACGTCGCGCCATCCCCTCAGGTGCGTCTCCCCGCACACGCCGTCTGACACCCGTTCAGGTGAACTCTCCCCGGGCCGGGCCGGTGTATCAACCCCCGACAACCGGTTACTTCGGTTACACACAGCAAACAAGACTCCTTTTGGATCACCCAAGCGGGGGGGTAATCCAAGGAGGAGCTACACGAAGGGTACTTGTTACCGAATCCATACGGGGCAGAAGTGCGCGGATGAGGGCGTCGTGTGTCTTTCGGGCCGCGGACGACCCGAAAGACACACGGCTCACGCGACCTCGACGATCAGTTCCACCTCGACGGGAGCGCCCAGGGGAAGTTCGGCCACACCGACGGCCGAACGGGCGTGCTGCCCCGCATCACCGAAGACCTCACCGAGCAGTTCCGAGGCACCGTTGACCACGGCGGGCTGTTCGGTGAACCCTTCCGCCGAAGCCACGAACCCGACGACCTTGACCACGCGCTCGATGGAGTCCAACCCCACCAGAGAGTCGACCGCGGCCAGTGCGTTGAGCGCGCAGGTACGGGCGTGGCGCTGGGCGTCCGGAAGGGACACACCGGAACCGACCTTGCCCGCGCCGGCGAGCTGCCCCTCCACCATCGGTACCTGACCGGCTGTGTACACGTGCGATCCCGTGCGCACGGCGGGGACGTAGGAGGCCACCGGCGTCACGACCCGGGGCAGCTCGATGCCGAGCCCGGTCAGCCGGTCCGTCCAGCGGCCCACGTCAGCCTTCCTTCTCACGCTTCATGTAAGCGACCATCTGCTCACCGGTCGGCCCGGGCAGGACCGCGACGAGCTCCCAGCCGTCCTCACCCCACTGGTCCAGGATCTGCTTGGTCGCGTGGCTGAGCAGCGGTACTGTCGAGTACTCCCATTTAGTCATACGCATCACCATAAGAGCGTCAGCGCGGTGACGTACGTAACGGTGCCCGTAGGCGACGTCGCCCCGGCCGTCCCACGGCCACGAACCGAGCGCGGCAGACATCACGGCCACCACGCGCCTACGCTGCTGGTGTGACGACCTCGGAATGGAGTGGGGAACTGGACCAGGCCCGGCTGCACTTCGTCAGCGGCAAGGGCGGCGTCGGCAAGACCACGGCCGCCGCCGCGCTGGCGCTCGCGCTGGCCACCGGCGGGCGCCGCGTGCTGCTCGTCGAGGTGGAGGGCAGGCAGGGCCTGGCCCAGCTCTTCGACACCCCACCGCTGCCCTACTCCGAAGAGTGGATCGCCTCGGCACCGGGCGGCGGTGAACTGCGCGCACTGGCCATCGACGCGGAAGCGGCCCTGCTGGAATACCTGGACATGTTCTACAGCCTCGGCTTCGCGGGGCGCACGCTGCGCCGAATGGGCGCGGTCGAGTTCGCCACGACCCTGGCGCCGGGGCTGCGTGACGTGCTTTTCACCGGCAAGATCAAGGAGTGCGTCGGCCGCACCGACCGGGGTGGGCGGCACTTCTACGACGCCGTCGTCGTCGACGCGCCCCCCACGGGGCGGGTGGTGAAGTTCCTCGACGTCACCAGGGCGATGGCCGACCTGGCCAAGGTGGGGCCGATCCGCGGGCAGAGCGAAGGCGTCGTGCGGCTGCTGCACTCCGGTGACACGGTCGTGCACCTGGTCACCCTGCTGGAGGAACTGCCGGTGCGCGAAACGCTGGAGACCGTGGAGGAGCTCGACGCGGCCGACCTGCGTCCGGGGGCGGTACTGCTCAACCGGGTGAAACCGCCGCGGCTGGCGGCACGTTCGGTGGCGGCTGCCTCCGGGGGCCGGGTGGACGCCTCGCGGATTCGCTCCGGACTCGAGTCGGCCGGCCTGGGCTGGGAGGGCGGCGTTCTCGACGGACTGGTCGACGAAACCATCGAGCACGCCACCCGCGTCCGCGCCGAGGAGCAGGCTCGCGAACGGCTCACCACGACCGATCTCCCCGCGATCACGCTGCCGGAGTTCACCGACGGCATCGACGTCGCGGCTCTCTACGAACTCGCCGAGACGCTCGGTGAACACGGAGTGGGAGGCAGCCGATGAGCCCGGCGGGGGAACTCGACGTCGACCGGCTGCTGGACGATCCCGCCAACAACGTCCTCGTGTGCTGCGGCTCCGGCGGTGTCGGCAAGACGACCACCGCCGCCGCGCTGGCGATCCGCGCGGCCGAACGCGGCCGCAGGACGGTCGTGCTCACGATCGATCCGGCCCGGCGGCTCGCGCAGGCACTGGGGCTGCGCGAACTGGACAATCAACCCCGCGGGGTGGACCAGGGCGCCTTGGAGGGGCCGGGCGAGCTCAGCGCCATGATGTTGGACATGCGCCGCACCTTCGACGACATGGTGCTGGCCCACGCCGGCCGCGAGCGCGCCCAGCAGATCCTGGACAACCCCTTCTACCAGACGATCTCCACGTCGTTCTCCGGCACGCAGGAGTACATGGCGATGGAGAAGCTCGGCCAGCTCGTCGCCCGCGACGACTGGGACCTGATCGTGGTGGACACGCCGCCGAGCCGGTCCGCGCTGGACTTCCTGGACGCCCCGCAACGGTTGTCGACGGTCCTGGACAGTCGTCTGATCCGCATGTTGTCCAGCCCGGCACGCGTGGGCGGCAAGGGACTGCGCAAGATCGTGGGAACCGGCTTCGGCATGTTCTCCAAGGCGGTCTCGTCGGTGATCGGCACCCAGCTGCTGGCCGACGCCTCGGCCTTCGTGCAGGCCTTCGACTCGACCTTCGGAGGTTTTCGGGAGCGCGCCGACAACACCTACCGGCTGCTGCGCTCACCCGGCACGTCGTTCCTGGTCGTGGCCTCCCCCGAGGCGGACGCGCTGCGGGAGGCCTCCTTCTTCGTCGAGCGCCTGGCGGGGGAGGCGATGCCGCTGGCGGGGATGGTGGCCAACCGCACGCATCCGGTGCTGGCCGACCTGCCCGCCTCCAAGGCGCTGTCCGCCGCCGAGGAGCTGGAACTGTCCGGTTCGGCACCGTTGGCCGCCTCGGTGCTGCGGCTGCACGCCGATCGCGTCGCGACGGCCGAACGGGAGAAACGGCTGCTCTCCCGGTTCACCCGAGCACATCCGGAGGCTCCGCTCGTCGGTGTCCCCGCGCTACCCGCCGACGTGCACGACATGGAGGGGCTGCGCGAGATCGGTCGCAGACTCGCCGGCGAGTGAACACACGTGGATGGGCATCCTGCACAAGAGACGTTCAGTCGGGCGCGAGTACTGCGTCGTTCCACGACTGCCGTGTCGCGTCGCCCAGCGACCGGGGATCCCATCCACGTGCTGTCGGTTTCGGTCGTTCACCGCGGTGAGCGGCCGGGGCGTTCTCGGCGAGAACCACCCGCCGCGCCCGAGCGGTCAGCTCACCTGGTAGTACTCGAGATCGGTGTAGTCACGACGAGCCGCTTCCAGCAGGTCGCGCCAGTTGCGCACGTCCGGGCGGCGGCGCAGCAGCGCGCGTCGTTCCCGTTCCGTCATACCCCCCCACACACCGAATTCGATCTTGTTGTCCAACGCCTCGGCCAGGCATTCGGTACGGACCGGGCATCCGAAGCACACCATGCGCGCCTTGCGCTGCTCGGCGCCCCGTACGAACAACTGGTCCGGGTTCTCGTCACGACACGCGGCCTGGACCCGCCAGTCCCCCTGCTCGAACATAATATTCCCCCAGCTCCTCACTGGATCGTCGGCGACCGTTCTCCTCCGGAACCCCCCGGCACCGGGACACTCGTGAACCACCGGGAGCAAGCTCCCGGACGGTCCGCTTCGGGTTGTCGCTGGACGTGGACGTACTGTAGGACTTCGCGGTTCCATCCCCCAACAATCTTTGTCAGTCCGTTATGTTCGGACTCATCACATCGGGGGTTCTTTCACCGTGACCCTCTGTGATCTTGACGACACGCCCCTACGATGAACCCCGTGAGTGTCAGGGGCGGCGTACTCAAACTGTTCGGGCTGTGCGTGCTGGCCGGGGTCTTGGTGGCCGGCATGCTCTTCCCCGCCGTGGGCTCGCTCGGGGTGGTTTCCAAGCGGGCCGGCGACTCCGTGGACAACATCGCCGCGAAGATCGCCAACAAGCCGCCTCCACTGGTATCGACGTTCACCGACCGCACGGGCAATCCGATCGCCTACGTCTACGCGCAGCACCGCACTCCGGTGGCTCCCGACCAGATCGCCGACACCATGAAGGCGGCCATCGTGTCGATCGAGGACCAGCGGTTCTTCGAGCACGAGGGCGTGGACTGGCCCGGAACCGTGCGCGCCTTCCTGAGCAACCGCGTCGCCGGACACATCACCCAGGGCGCATCGACCATCACCCAGCAGTACGTCAAGAACTACCTGGTGCACGTGGTCGCCGCGGACAATCCGGTCGAACAGGCCGACGCCACGGAACAAACCATCGCGCGCAAGCTGCGCGAGATGCGCATCGCGCTGCAGCTGGAGAAACGGCTGAGCAAGCAGCAGCTGCTCACCCGCTACCTCAACGTCGTGCCCTTCGGCAACCAGACCTTCGGGGTCGCCGCTGCCGCCCGCACCTACTTCGACGCCAAGCCCAGCGAACTCACGATCCCGCAGGCCGCGCTGTTGGCGGGCATCGTCAACAGCCCCGGTTCGCTGAACCCGGTGACCCAGCCCGCCGACGCGAAGTACCGGCGCGACCTCGTCATCGACGCGATGGCCAAGCAGCGGCGGATCACCGAGCAGACCGCTCGTGCGGCCAAGGCCTCCCCGCTGGGCGTCAAGAAACCGCTCAACGACCTGCCCAACGGATGCGCCGGAGCCGGGGCCGCCAACGGGTTCTTCTGCAAGTACGCGCTGGACTACCTGGAACGTGCCGGGTTCTCCCGGGAACAGCTCAACAAGGGCGGCTACACCATCCGCACCACGCTGGACCAGCGGATCACGGCCGCGGCGCAGCAGGCGGCCAAGGAGAACGCGCCGCCGAAGAAGAGCGAAGGCATCATGAACGCCATGTCGGTGGTGGAGCCCGGCAAGAAGAAGCACAAGGTCCGCGCGCTGGTCACCAACCGCGACTTCGGCAACGACGCGAGCGAGGGGCAGACCGCCTACGCCTGGCCCAGCTCGATGATCACGCACGGTGCCGGGTCGGTCTACAAGACCTTCGTCGCCGCCGCCGCCCTGGAGCAGGGCATGGGGATCTACAACACGATCCCCGCCCCGGGCAGTTACACCTCGAAGGTCTACTCGAACGGCACCGCTCCCTACACGGTGGGCAACGCCGAAGGCATCAATCCGGGCCCCAGAACGCTGCAGATGGCACTGGCGACCTCGCCGAACACCGCGTTCGTGGCGCTCCAGGAAAAGGTCGGCCTCAACGACGCCGTGGACATGGCCGTGCGGCTCGGCATGCGCAAAACCATGCTGCGCAGCAATTTCGGCGGTCAGCCACTCACACCGAACGGGTCGAACGGCCCCTCCCAGGCGAAGGCGGTCAAGCAGGGGAACTTCGGCGGCTTCACCCTGGGGTTCACCGCCACCAGCCCCCTGGAACTGTCCAACGTGGCGGCCACGCTGCACAGCGGCGGAGTGTGGTGCCCGCCCAGTCCGATCAAGAAGATCACCGATCGCCACGGCAACCTGGTGACGATCACCGAGCGGCCCTGCGAGCAGGTCGTCGACGAGAAACTGGCCAACGCCATGGTGGTCGGGATGAGCAAGGACACCGGTTCCGAGGGGACCGCGGGCGCCGCGGCGCGCGAGGTCAACTGGAGTCGTCCGACGCTGGGCAAGACCGGAACCACCGAGCGCTACCAGTCGGCGGCGTTCATCGGTTCCACCGCGCACCTGGCCGGTTCGGTGCTGACTTTCGCACCACAGGCCAATGGACAGGGGATCTGCGTCGGCAACCCGCCCCAGCTGTGCGGCGAGGGCAACATCTACGGCGGCACGGTTCCGGCGCACACGTGGATGGACGCGATGAAGCCCGTTCACGAGGGGCTGCCCGTCGTCCCCCTGCCGCCCACGACGAAGCGCTACGCCGAGGGCGGCTCGGCCGCGCAGGTCCCCAACGTGGTCGGCAAGAGCGCGAAACAGGCCGAACAAGTCCTGACCGGGGCCGGGTACGAGGTCACCAGGCAACCGGTGAACAGTTCCCGGAAGCAGGGCACGGTGACGAGCCAGTCCCCGCGTGGTTCCGCGCTGCCCGGAACGAAGGTGACGATCTCGGTGAGCACCGGCTACATCCCGCCCCCGCAGACCCGGACGAAGAAGCCGGCACCGCCCACCAGCGAACGACCGCCCTCTCGGGGCGACCAGTCGCCGACCAGCGCACCGGGATCGACGCGGAAGCCGTCGGCGCCGCCCTCGGACACCCCGTCGGCGCCACCGTCACCGACCGAGACGGAGCAGCCGGCGCTGCAGTCGGACGCCTTCCCCGCCGATGACGAGGCCGGCATCGGCGGCCCCGAGGACTGAGACCGGGACGTTCCGCTCCTGGAGATCGCCGACGCGACTGACTACGCTCCCGCGACGGGAAACAAGATCGGCGGGATCGGCTACACCGGAACATGAGCCAACGTTCGACGTGGGGCGCCCGAACGGCCAAGCTGCTGGCTTGGCTGTTCGGCGCCCTGCTCGTTTGCGCCACACTCGTCCTCGCCGGAATCGCCTGGTTCTTCAGCACCCTGGACGACAGGGCCGAAAGCCACAAGAACGATGCCATACGGATGCAGCACACCAGCGCCCGAGAGGTGGGGAAGTCACTTCTCGAGCGCTCGCGGGACGGATCGCTGAGCGCCGCGGAGGCGAATCAAGCCGTGGACGAAACGGGCGGCCAACTCGCCGACCTGCGAACCCGGCCCGACGGAGCGGCACTGATCACCCGCTTCGACAGCACCATACCGGGCGTCCTGGGAGGAAGCGTCGGTGTCACGACCTGCTTTCGCATAGACGTGTCCGGAATCGCCGACGATCCCGTCGGTCACGTTTCCCGACTCGACGAGTGCCCCCGGGAATGACGGCGACGCGGACTTCAACAACCGCACAGGATGGCCACGGCACGCCGACAACGCCGATCGCGGACCGGCGAGCCGCCGGGGACGCGCGGTCGTGGGAGCGACCGCCACGCTCCCGTACCGCGCCACGGTCGACCGGACACCACCTAGACTCGGGAACCGTGACGAGCACGCACCCGGATTCGCGTCACGCGCGCTCCCGCTACCGGCTGCTGGAGGTGCGCTCCACCGAGCGGATCACTCCACGCGTGGTGCGGGTGACCCTCGGCGGTGACGAGCTGGCCGACTTCGTCGACAACGGCACCGACCAGCGCGTCAAGCTCTGCCTGCCGCGGCCGGGGCAGCCGACCCCGCTGGGGCGCAGCAGGGCGGAGGTGTTCGCGCTGCCCCGCGAACAGCAGCCTCTCCAGCGCACCTACACCGTGCGCCGGTTCGACCCGCGGCGCCGCGAGCTCGTGGTCGACCTCGTGGCGCACGAGCACGGCGGCCCGGGAGCGGCCTGGACCGAGCGGGTACGGGCCGGTGACCAGGTCGTGGCGGTCGGCCCGAGCCCGTCCTACGCTCCGCCTCCGGACGCGAACCCGCTGGTGCTGGTGGGCGACGACACCGCCCTGCCCGCGATCGCCGCGACACTGGAGGCGCTGCCCGCCACCGCCTCCGCGCGCGTCTTCGCCGAGGTCGCCGACGCCGCCGAGCGCCAGCGGATCGAGACCGCGGCCGAGGTGGAGTGGACCTGGCTGCACCGCGACGGCACACCGGCGGGAACGTCCACCCTGCTCGCAGAGACCGTGCGCGCCGCCGACCTCGGCCCCCACCCGCACGTGTGGATCGGGGCGGAGGCGGCGACGGTCCGCGACCTGCACGAGCACTTCCGCGGCGAGCACGGGCTCGAACGCTCCCGCGTGCACGCCCTCGCCTACTGGCGCCGCACCGGCTGATTCGGTGCCCGCACGGATCAGGCGATCACCTGCTCGCCGGCACCGTTCGTCCGGCAAGCGGCGAAGCCGCTTGCCCGAGCACGCGAGCCGACCCGCGACGCAGGCCGATCCACGATCCGCTCAGCCGGCCAGTTCGGACTTGACCACGGCCGCTACTCGGCCCCCTTCTGCCCGGCCCGCGACCTTGGCGTTGACCACCTTCATCACCTGTCCCATCTGCTTCTGCCCCGGCTGCTGCCCGTTCTCGTCGGCGACCTCCGAAACGGACTCGCGCACGAGCCGCAGCAGTTCCCCGTCGTCGAGCTGGGCGGGCAGGTAGCGACGCAGGACCTCGCCCTCGGCCCGTTCGGCGGCGGCCTGCTCGGGTCGCCCGGCGGACTCGAACGCCGCCGCCGACTCGTCGCGCTTCTTGGCCTCCTTGGACAGCACGCGCCGCACCTCCTCGTCGGTGAGCTCGCGCGCCTGCTTTCCGGACACCTCCTCGGTGCCCACGGCACTCAGCGCCATCCGCAGGACGCTGGTGACGGCGGTGTCGCGTTCCTTGATCGCCGCGGTGAGGTCCGCCCGCAGCTTGTCCTTGAGTTCGGCCATGCGCACGATTATCCCCGATGCCGCGACCGGTTTCGGGTCGATCCGCCGCCACGCGGGAACGTCCGTAAGGTGGATGGTGTGAACACCCTCGGCCGTACCCTGTTTGCCCTGGGCGCGCTCGGCACCGCGACGGCCGGTTACTCGGCCGGAATCGAACGCCTGAACTTCACGCTGCGCCACACCACGCTGCCGGTACTTCCCCCCGACAGTGCCCGACTGCGGATCCTGCACGTCTCCGATCTGCACATGACGCCGAACCAGCGGTCCAAACAGCGCTGGGTGGCCGCCCTGGACGAGCTCGCGCCGGATCTGGTGGTCAACACCGGCGACAACCTCGCCCATCCCAAGGCGGTGCCGGCGGCGTTGCGCGCGCTCGGACCGCTGCTCGACCGTCCCGGCCTGTTCGTGTTCGGCAGCAACGACTACTACGCCCCCAAGCCGAAGAACCCGGCCCGCTACCTGTTGCCGCCGTCGAAGACCAAGCGGATCAGCGGTACCCCGCTGCCGTGGGGCGACCTGCGTGCCGCGATGACCGAGCACGGCTGGCTCGACCTGACGCACCAGCGGCGGGAGCTCACCGTGGCGGGAACGCCCGTGCACGCGGCGGGTCTGGACGATCCGCACCTCAAGCGCGACAGGTACTCCCGGATCGCGGGAGCGCCTCCGGAGGAGGCCCGGCTGAGCCTCGGTGTGTCGCACTCACCGGAACCGCGCGTCCTGGACTCCTTCGCCGCCGACGGCTACGACCTGGTACTGGCCGGGCACACCCACGGCGGACAGCTCCGCGTGCCGGGCTACGGCGCCCTGGTCACCAACTGCGAGCTGGACCGCGAGCGCGCGCGCGGCGCGTCCACCTGGGGCGAGCACACGCATCTGCACGTCTCGGCCGGGCTCGGGACCTCCCCGTACGCGCCGGTGCGGTTCGCGTGTCCCCCCGAGGCCACGTTGTTGACCCTGGTCCCGCGCCCGCAGGACCCCTCCCGAGCGGCGAGCGAGTCTTCGGGAGGGACCCCTTTCGGAGCCGGCACACCTATCAGCTAGACTTTGCAGCGGCGGTGAACGAGCACCCGACACACCGCCGCGAACACCTCGGGGTGTAGCGCAGTTTGGGAGCGCGCCTCGTTCGGGTCGAGGAGGTCGTGGGTTCAAATCCCGCCACCCCGACAACATCAGGACCCGGCCGCCGTAGCCACGGTGGCCGGGTCCTGTTTCGTCGGTGGGGTTGGGCGGTCGTCCCGAACACCACCCAACCCGCACGTGCACATCCTCACCTCATCGGGTCACGCCTCCGACTCGGACTGCTGGGGCGAATCGACCGCACCGGCCAGTCGGGCGGTCACGGCGTCGACCACCGCCTCGTGCTGGGCACTGTCGGCCCCCAGCGCCTCGGTGACCGCTTCGGAGATCACCGGCCGCAGCGCCCCGTCCACGCTGGCGCGATCCACTCCCCCACCCGCTCCGAGCTGCGCGGCCGTGCGGGCCGGGAGCTGGTAGACGACACCGTTGGTGTCGCGGATCGCGTCGGTCAACGGCACCAGGGTCTCCGACCCCCCGGGAACCCGCGACGGCCGTGGCTCGTGCATCGAGGTGTGCAGGTCGAGCAGCATGGCCACGACCGTTCGGGGCCCCAGAGCGGTTCCCCACCCGGCGATCTGCCCCTCGGAGCCGCGCGGCCCGAGCAGTTCGTGCTCGATGCGGCGCAGCATCGCGTCCTGTTCCGGCGTCATGTCGGCTTCTCCTAACAGCTGCGCGAGTTCTTCGGTGGTGCCCTTGTACGCGTTCGCGTCGACGGGCTGCTGTCCCGCTATGGTCGCCTTGCTGGTGAATTGCAGTACGGCCACGTGACCACCGCCGTAGCCGTTCCAGTAGTGCTCGGGGACGCGCTGGTAGATCTCCGAGGCGTAACCGGGATCGTTGTCCGGATAGCGTGACTTCCACAGTGGCGGGAAACCGCTCAGGTCCGGCGAGCCGATCTGCTCCCAGTACCACGGCGGCAAGTACAGCAGCGGCATCGAGTAACCGGCCGCGCGCAATCGCCCCATGATGTCGGCCGTCAGGGCGGTGTCACCGCTGTCGGCCTCGACGTCGAGGATCACCGGTACGTCGGTGGGGACGACCGCGCTGATGTTGTCCACCTGGGCCTGAGCGCCGTCGGACCCCTGCTGGTAGTGGTAGGCGGCCACCAACAGGCCCGCTGCTCTGGCGCTGTCCAGATTCGCGGCGAATCGGGAATCCACGAATCCCGAGCCCTGGGTGGCCTTCATGAACACGAATTCGAACGATTCCGCCTTGGCGCGGTGCATGTCGAACGTGCCCTGGTGGTGCGAGATGTCGGTACCGAAAATCATCACTGCTCCGCGGGTGCTGCCGGGCGGTCGTGAAGCGAATACCTCCCCCGGTGGCGGTCCGGCCCTCGAAGTGCGAAGCCGGGTCTGACTCCTTCCACTGGCGCAGTGGAATAACCCGATCATCCCCGTCGCCACAGCGACGATCAATCATCCATCCGTATTCATTTGCGCTGACCCGTGCGAGTGAATTGTCCTGGTCCCCGGTTCCCCGCGCCCGCACGGCGTCGGGCAGGATCGAGCGGTGTGAGCACCTACCCCAGCGCCAGCATCCCGGAGACGTTGTTCGACGACGAACGTGAGGCACGGTGGCGAGCACGCTTCAGCGCTCCTCGCGTGTCGCTGCCCGACTGGGCGCGGGACGTGCCGCGGCACAGCCTGTACGTCTCCAACGCCACCGGGACCTGGGAACTGTACGCGTGGGACCGCGCGGCCGAGGAGCACCGGCAGGTCACCGACCGCCCGAACGGAACGTTCCACGGCACGCTCTCGGCCGACGGGGAACGGATCTGGTGGTTCGACGACACCGACGGCGACGAGTTCGGCAGCTGGGTCGCCGAGCCCTTCACCAAGCACGACACGTCGCCCGTTCCGGCGATGCCCGGCACCCACCCCGGCTACCCGGCCGGACTGGAACCGGGTGCGCGCGTGACCGCGCTGGGCATGTCCACCGATGACGGCCTGACCGTGTGGATCTCCCGCGACGGCGGCTCCCCCGAGGTCGTCTACCAGCACGAGCAGGACGGCGGCCTGGCCGCGCTGTCCCGCGACGAGAACCTGCTCGTGATCATGCACTCCGAGCACGGCGACAGCCGGCACCCGGCGCTGCGCGTGCTGCGGCAGGACGGTTCGGCTCTCGCGGAGAAGTGGGACGGTCCGGGCAAGGGACTGGACGCGCTGGAGTTCGCCCCGGTGCCCGGGGACCCCCGGCTGCTGGTCTCGCACGAGCGCAGGGACCGCGAGGAACTGCTGATCTGGGACGTCGAGTCCGATGCCGAGACAGAACTCGACCTGGGCCTTCCCGGCGAGGTCTCGGCCGAGTGGTACCCGGACGGCCGGGCGCTGCTGATCGCCCACACCCATCGGGCACGCACCACGATGCACCGCTACGACATCGCTTCCGGGCGGCTCACCGACCTGCCGACCTCGGCGGGCACCGTCGGCAACGCCTCGGTGCGGCCGGACCACTCCGTGGAGTACTCCTGGTCGTCCGCCGCCACGCCGCCGCTGGTGCGCGTGCTGACCGCCGACGACGAGGACCGCGTGCTGCTCACCGCGGCCGGGCACCGCGCTCCCGGATCGTCACCGGTCGAGGACGTGTTCGTCGAGAACCCCCACGGACCGAACGACACCGTGCACGCGCTGCTCTCCCGACCCGCCGAGGCCGGCGACGGCCCGCTGCCGACCGTGTTCAGCCTGCACGGCGGGCCGCACGCCGCCGACGAGGACCGCTTCTCGTCCTACCGCGCGACGTGGCTGGAGGCCGGCTTCGCCGTGGTGGAGGTCAACTACCGGGGCTCCACGGGCTACGGCTCGGCGTGGCGCGACGCCATCGAGGGACGGCCGGGGCTGACCGAGCTCGACGACGTCGCCCGCGTCCAGGACTGGGCCGTCGAGCAGGGGCTGACCACCCCCGAGCTCAGCGTGGTCGCCGGTGCCTCGTGGGGCGGATACCTGACGCTGCTCGCCCTCGGTACCCAGCCGCAGCGCTGGGCCGGAGGTGTCGCGGGCGTACCGGTCGCCGACTACGCGTCGGCATACGCCGACGAGATGGAACCGTTGCGCGCCTACGACCGCGCCCTGTTCGGCGGTTCCCCGGACGAGATCCCGGAGGTCTACCGGGAGTGCTCACCGCTGACCTACGTCGATCGGGTGCGCGCTCCGCTGCTGGTGCTGGCCGGGGACAACGATCCGCGGTGCCCGCTGCAGCAGATCCTGAACTACCTCGACCGCCTGCAGCAGCGGGAGGTTCCGTTCGAGTTCTACCGCTACGACGCCGGGCACGGTTCGCTGGTGATCGCCGAGACGCTGCGGCAGGTCGCCACGGAGATCCACTTCGCCCGCCGCGCCGTCGGGATCTAGGCCTCGGCGAAGCCGACCGGTCACGCGGTCGGCGTTGACCACCGCCCGTTGCCGGGGCGTGTCCCGGCAACGGGCGTCGGCGGTGTGGCGTCCGGACTATGAGACCGGTTACCGAGCGGAATATCCGGCCACCGCACGCGGTCGATACGAGTGTGAGTCACCTTTTCGAACCCATCAAGTTCCGCGACCTGGACATCCGCAACCGCGCCTGGGTCTCGCCCATGTGCCAGTACTCGGCCACCGACGGGGTGCCCGACGACTGGCACCTGGTGCACCTCGGTCAGTTCGCCACCGGCGGGGCCGGCCTCGTGTTCAGCGAAGCCACCGCCGTGGTCCCGGAGGGGCGGATCAGCCCCGGCGACACCGGGCTGTGGAACGACGAGCAGGTCGAGGCGTGGCGGCGGATCACCGACTTCCTGCACGCGCGGGGCGCGGCCACCGGCGTGCAACTCGCCCACGCCGGACGGAAGGCCTCCACCACGGCTCCGTGGGAGGGCGACGTCACCATCCCGGTCTCCGAGGGCGGTTGGCAGACCGTCAGCTCCACCGACGAGCCCTTCGGCGACCTCGCGGCACCGCGCGCCCTGTCCGAGGCGGAGATCGCCGAGCTGCCCGGGCAGTTCGCCGCTGCGGCCCGGCGCGCCGACGAGGCGGGCTTCGACGTCGTCGAGCTGCACTTCGCCCACGGCTACCTCGGTACCCAGTTCGCCTCGCCGCTGGTCAACGACCGCACCGACGGTTACGGCGGCGACTTCGACGGCCGGGTCCGGCTGCTGCTGGAGATCACCGAGGCCGTGCGCGAGGTGTGGCCCGAGGGGCGTCCGCTGTTCGTGCGGATCTCGGCCACGGACTGGGTCGACGGCGGTTGGACCGGCGATGACTCGGTGCGGCTGGCGAGTCTGCTGGCCGAGCGCGGTGTCGACCTGGTGGACGCGTCCACCGGCGGCACCGTGCCGAACGCCGAGATCCCCGTCTCCTCCGGCTTCCAGGTGCGCTTCGCCCGCCGGATTCGCGCCGAGGCCGGCACGGCCACCGGGGCGGTCGGGCTGATCACCTCGCCCGAGCAGGCCGAGGAGATCGTCTCCTCCGGCTCCGCCGACGCGGTCCTGCTCGCCCGCGAACTGCTGCGCGACCCGCACTGGCCGCTGCACGCCGCCGACAAACTGCGCGCCGGCAACATCTGGCCCGTGCAGTACGAACGCGCCCGCCGCTGAAGAACGGATCGGTTTTGCGGTTTCGCGCGAAACCGACCGGATGCGGTTTCGCGCGAAACCGACCATCTCACGCGCTCAGGGGGTCAGACCTCGGCGATCTTGGCCTGCCACATCCAGTGCGCCTCCTCCAGCTTGGCGGAGACGGAGAGCAGCAGGTCCTGGCTGACCTGGTCGGTCTTGTCGGTCTCGTCGATGCGTGAGCGCAACCGCTGGATCAACTTGCCCAGCGCCTCCACGACGAACCGGATGACCTCCCGATCGTTCTTCCAGCCCTTGTCGAGCCCGGGCACCCCGGAGCCCTCGGCGACGGTGGTGGCACGGGCGTCGGGCGAGACGCCGATCGTGGCCGCCCGCTCGGCGACGCTGTCGGCGAAGTCGCGGGCGTTGGTGACGAGATCGTCCAAGTGCCGGTGGACGTCGCGGAAGTTGCCTCCCACCACGTTCCAGTGGGCCTGCTTGGCGGCCAGGTGCAGATCCACCAGCTCCAGCAGGGTGCTCTGTAGCGCCTTGCCCGTGATGTCGCGTTCCGCATCGCCCAGCGGCCCGGTGATCGGTGCCTTCTCGGTCATGATCGTCCTCCTCGTGGTGGTCGAAGTGGTCAGTTCGGGGATACGACTACGACCTACCCGCAGTGCGGGAGGAAAACACCTGCCTCAGGGCCGGCGCAGTGCGAACTCCGTCACCTGGGTTCCGACGGTGTGCAGCGTCCCGGCGACCTTCGGGTCCCCGCAGGCGCCGCCGGCGCCGAGCCTGGTCTCCGCCGAGTTCACCGCCGCACCCAGCGGGGTCGGCCACCCGCGCAGCGCGTGCACCACCGACCGCAACGCCTGCAGGGTGGTCACGGTCGCCTGCCACCCGTAGGCGGTGCCCACGCAACCGACCGCTCGACCGTCGAGGTAGGGACGGGTGTCCTCCCGCAGGTCCTCGACGTAGTCGAGAGCGTTCTTGATCAGACCGGAGACCGTTCCGTGGTAACCGGGCGAGGACAGCACGACGCCGTCGGCCGAACGCACCGCCTCGACGAGCTCCCGCGCGTTGTCGGTGCGTTCGGGCACCGCCGGGTCGAAGAAGGGCAGCACCAGGCTCTCACCGGTGATCGTGTGCACCTTGGCCCCGGCGTCGCGGGCACCGTCCAGGACGGCGTGCAGTGCCCGCTCGGACTGCGAGTCGGGACGTACCGACCCGCCGATACCCACCACGGTCACCGTCATGCGCTCAGATCCTTCCTCGCTGTGCTGTTCCGTGCCGGGCGGAACGTGGCCCGCACGGCCCGAGACACGGTACGAGTTGGAGCGAACCGGAGGTCAATCGCGTAGCAGGTGTTTCGCCCCACAAACTACTTGCGGGTAATGTCAGTTACCTACGGGTAATGGCGAACACATCCGTCGCACCAGGAGGTTTCCGTGTCCCAGCTCGTATCCCCTCGGATGCAGGCCCGCGCGCAGTCCACGGTACTGCGCAACGTCTTGAGGCTGCCCCCGTCGGTGTTGCGCCGCATCGCCGGTGCTCCGACCCGCATCGACGGCCAGGAGCTGGACCTCCGGGTGCAGGCCATGCTGCGCCTTCAGCACCTCACCGGCCAGACCCAACTCTCGGCGAACACGACGGAAGCGGCTCGCGCGGGGATGCGCCGGGGCACCGAGGTCCTGCAGGGCCCCGCCATCACCGGAGTCGACGTGACCGGCAAGCACGTTCCCACCTCGGCGGGGGGCGTGGGTGCTCGGCTGTACCAACCGAAGGGACTGGGACAGCCGAGCACTCTGCTGGTGTACTACCACGGTGGTGGCTGGGTCCTCGGGGATCTGGACAGCCACGACAGCGTGTGCCGTTTCCTGGCCCGCCACGCCGGTGTCCGAGTGCTGTCGGTGGACTACCGGCTGGCTCCGGAACACCCCTTCCCCGCCGCCGTGGACGACGCGGTGGAGTCGTACCGCTACGCGGTCGAACACGCCGACGAGCTCGGTACCAGCGCCGACTCGATCGCGGTGGGAGGGGACAGCGCCGGCGGCAACCTGGCGGCCGCCGTGTCCCAGTACGCGACCGGTTCGGACCTGAAGGCACCGGTGTTGCAGGTCCTGCTGTACCCGGCCGTGGACGCCAGCACGCGGCGTCGCTCGCGGGAGCTGTTCAGCGACGGGCTGCTGCTCACGGACGAGGACATGGACTGGTTCATGGACCACTACCAGCCTGACGAGGAGCAGCGCGGGGACCCTCGCCTGTCCGTGCTGCTGGCCGACGACCTGACGGGGCAACCACCGGCGTACCTGGCCACGGCCGGCTTCGATCCGCTGCGCGACGAGGGCGAGGAGTACGGGCGGCGCCTTCGCGAGGCGGGAGTACCCGTGGTCGCCCGTCGCTTCGACGACCTCGTCCACGGCTTCCTCCAGTTCCACGGGATCGTCGACCGCTCGCACGAGGCCCTGCTGGAGATCGCCGGGTCCCTGCGCACCGCCCTGGCCCTGCACGCCTGAGGCGAGGTTTTCCTTATCGGGTTGTTCGGCTGAAGGCGGCCCCAACATCGCGGTGAACGCGTCGTCGTGGCTGTGTGACTGCCACGACGACGCGTTCACTGCGGAGGAATCAGTCCAGCAGGGTGCGCAGCTGGGTGAGCAGCTCCTCGCGAGAGGAGCACCCGAGGCGTTGCTTGACGCGCCCGACGTGGTGCTCGACGGTCTTGGCCGAGATGAACAGTCGCTTGCCGACCTGCTTGTAGGTGAGCCCGGCCAGCACCAGCTCGGCGACCTCGCGCTCCCGTCCGCTGAGCAGGTCCCCGCCCTGCGGAGCCGACGCCACGCTCGCGGTGTCCGGGAGCTTGCGCGGGCGGGGCATCTTGCCCTGCAACGCACGCGCGCACTCCAACAGGGCCATCATCACCCGGCGGTCGGTCGTGCGGATCGCGGCCTGACCGGCCAACCGAGCACCGTCCCAGGCCATCCCGGCCGCGTGCAGGGCGCGGGCGGTGCGCTCGGCCTCGTCCTGATCGACATCCCCGGCCAGCAGACGCAGCCACATGCACGCGGCGTCGTACAACGCCGCCGACAGCGTGTTGTGCCCGGCCATCCCCTCGAGTGCGGTCGCGTGCTCGCGCACCTGGTCGTGCTGTTCGAGGACGACGGCGGCTTGGAGGCACTTCCAGTGCAGCAGGGCACTCCACAGCGGTGGAACGCCCGAACCCGTCAACAGCGTCCGCGCCTCCCGCAGGTACGGCATCAGCCACTCCTGCTCCCGCAATCTGGCCGTGGCCATCACCAGCTCGCCGAGCGGCAGCAGGGTGAACAGGTCGATCGGGTGTTCGGCGACGGCCTGGCGCGCCCGTCCCCGCAGCTCACCCAACGTGGTCATGTCGTTGTCCCGGTTGGCGATGCCCGCCTCGATCGCGATCGCCGTCAACCGGTCCCGGGCACCCAGTGCGCTCGCGCCCTCGATCGCGACGTCGAGTTTGGCGCGCGCAGTGACAGTGTCGCCCCGCAGCAGCGGCACCCATGCCGCCAGCAACTGGTGCCGCACTCGCTGCAGCGGTCCACCGGCGCCCGTCTCGACGGCGCGGTCCACAACGGACTCCGCGACGTCGAACTCCCCGCAGTGCAGGGCGACCGTGGAAGCGACCGCCGCCGGTGTGTCCGGCATCAGTACCGTGCTCCCGCTCGGTTCGGCCAGCGTGGCAGCGCGCACCAGCGTGGACAGTGCCGTGCTCGCCGATCCGGTGACCGACTCGTACACGCCCTCGGCGAGCTGGGTGGCCGCGCCCGACAGCGAGGTCGGTGGCCCCGCGTCGGCGTGGGAGCGCAGCAGTCCCCCCGCCTCCTCGACGCGGCCGGTACTGGCCAGGCCGACCACGGCGAACGCGCTGTCGCCCGACCACCGCACGTTGTCGACCGACCACCGGCACAGCTCCGCCGAGCGCGCCAGCAGCCCACGATGGGCCAGCACGGTCGCGGCGACCCGGATGCCGAGCGCGCGGTCCGCGGCCGATTCGTCCACGATCACCCGATCCGCCGCGCGGAGAGCTTCGTCGAGATCACCCGCCATCGCCGACCCCTGTGCGCGCCGCGCGGTCACCGAAGTCCCCTCGGCCCCCGCCGACACGGCGGCGTCGAACAACCGCACCGCCAGCTCCGGTGAGTCCGACAACGCCTCGTCACCGGCCCGAGCGAACGCGGCGGCCAGCGTCTCGTCCGGCAGCGGTTCCGGCTGCGCTTCCAGCAGTGGCCGTACCAGCGCGAGCACGGGCCCGCCCCGGTCCAGCCGAATCCCGACCAGGCGCCGGAGCACGGACAGTCGGCGCTCCCGCGGCATCAGCGCCAGCACGGCCTCCCGAACGACGGGCAGCACCGTGTCGTCGGAGTCGAGCAGCCCACCCGCCCGCACGGCCGCCATCGCCTCCTCGGCGGCCGCGTAATCGATGTCGAGCAACGACGCCAGCAGAGTGGGGTGGGGGTTGGCCCCCACGGCCAGGGCGGTCAGGCACTGTCGCGCCCTCTCGTCCAGCCGCTCCAGGTCGTGGTGGAACTGATCGAGCACGGCCCGTGGCGGACGGGTCCGGTCGTAGCGGGCGGGGTCACCGGCGCTGATCATCCTGGTCACCAGTCGCGGGACGGCACCGGTGGCCGAGCACAACCACTCCAGCAGGGAGGAGGGCTCGGTGTCACCGAGCTGCTCGGCGACCTCGTCCCGTTCCAACGGCCCCAGCAGCACCGGTGGCGAACTCCGGCCGAGCACGCCGACGAGTTCGTCCAGCGCCGCCGAGCGCGGCCACGGGCGATAGGCCACGATCAGCCGCGCCCGCCTGCTCAGCGCCAGCTCGCCCAGCTTGCGCAGCATCGGTTCGTCGAGCAGGTGGGCGTCGTCGACGAGCACGGCCGCCCCTGCGGGATCGGTGGGATCGGCCGCGCTCTCCTCGCGCACCGGCACTCCCGCGTGCCGGTAGATCCGGGCGAGCTCGTCGAGCAGGGCCGTCTTGCCGTATCCGCCCGCTCCCTGGATTCCGGTGACGACCGCGGCGCTGGGATCAGCGGCGATCGCGGAACGTAACCGCGCTGCGGCGGCTACCGGAGGTGCGACTGTCGGGTGGTTCACGAAGACCGTCCCTCTCGGTCGATGGTACCCAATGGGTCGGTACTGGCTGGTCGTGGCGAACTACTTCTGCTGGACCATTCCGGGCCTGGAGTTGTGCGGTTCGCTCCACCCCTGGGCGAAGGTCAGGACCAATCCGAAGATGACCAGCAGGGCGGCCGCCGAAAGCTTGATCACCTTGAAGGTGCGGTTCTCGACGGGTGGTTCCACGACCATCGGCTCCACCTCCACCGGCGGACGCGGCGCGGGCGGCAGGTTCGTGTCGAGGACTTCCAGGTCGTCCTGGTCCTGCTCGGAACCCTCCACGCGCATGAGCACGCTCGTCTCGGCGACAGTGGAGCGGTCGGAGGCGGCCGAGACGATCCGCACCGCCGCGAGCGCGGCGCCTCGCGCGGCGACCAGTTCGGGAGCGCCGTCGACCTGCGCCTGCTGCTGGAGCTGCTGGGTGACGAGCTGTCGCAGCAGCGGTGTCCGGGCCGCCCCACCCGCGAGCACGATGCCGTCCGGCTCCTGCGATCCGGTCAGGGCCGACTGGGTGACCTGCTGCAGCAGCTCGGGAACTCGTTCGAGGTGGTCGCGGGCGAGCTGCTCGTAGTGCGCGCGGGAGAGCGCCACCTGGGTCCGCAGCTCCGGAAGCTCGACCCGCGCCGTGGCGTCGGGCTGGTGCGACAGGACTTCCTTGACCCTGGCGCACTCGGCGCGCAGTTGGAGCAGGGACACCCGCGTACGCGGCTCGGCGGGATCGAGGTCCTCCAACCCCGGAGCGAGCTCGGAGCACACGTGATCGAACACCACGTCGTCCAGCGACCGGCCACTCGGGTGGGCTCCGTCCAGGGGGGACCCGAGCATCTCGAAACCGAACGGCTCGGAGTCGGTCTGGCGACGCAGCACCGTCGCGTCGAAGGAGCTACCTCCCATGTTGCCGATCGCCAGCACACCGCCGTCGGAGACACCGTGTCCCGACAACCCCTGCTGGGTCGAGTAGTCCAGGACGACCGCCAGCGGCTCCGGCACCAGGGTCACGTCATGGAGTCCCAGTTGCTTGAGCTCCAGCGAGACCAGGTGCCTGCGGTGCGGTCCCCACGTCGCGCTGTGGGTCACGGTGATGTGCTCGGCGGGGTGCCCCTGCCGGTGGGCGACCGCGTCGGCCACCCACTCGATCATGACGGCGGCGAGCCGATGCGCCGTGACGAACTCGCTGCCCACCATGAGGGGCGACTCGTCGCCGACCTGGTGCACGAAGGAACGCGCCACCCATTCGTGGTGGGCCGGTTCCTGGCGTTGCGCGGCCTCACCGGCCATGAACGTGCCGTCCTGGACGCGGCAGAGCACCGTCGGCACGGCCGGGGACGCGCTGCCCAGCGGAAACGGCGCGGCGCCCCCCCACTTCCCGTCGTCGCGACGCGCGACGGCAGCGGATGTCGTGGTGGCTCCCAGGTGGACGCCCAGGACGTAAGGCATGTCGCCCCTTCCGGTGCTCCTGCGTGGAATCACCCTGACGGGGGATGGCCCCGTGCCAGCTTATGGTCCAACCTAGCGTGACCCGATTACTCAAAGACGTGGGCACCCCTAGTGATCCCCTAACGGGGGAAGTATGCCATCCCCTAATAGAGCTGCGTTTAACTAGGAGTAGTTCCCGATGAGTCCCGCGTAGACCCTCGGTAGATTGATCACCAGTGAGCAAGGGGAACCGCACGACACCACCCGGCGTCGACCGCTCGAGTAACTGAAGAGCCCAGGGAGGACTTCAGCTATGCCACACACTCAGCAGGACCAGGCACCGGGACAGGTCGGCAACCCCAACCTCGCCTCCGAGGCACCCACCGCATCAGGCGGCCAACCGGACGCACCGACGCTGCACGAGTTCCTCACGCGACTCGTCGGCGACTCACACGCCCGGTCGGCTTTCGAGGCCAGTCCCCAGGCCTCGTTGCAGGATGCGGGACTCGGAGACATGAACGCGACAGACGTACTGCAAGGTGCGTCGCTGGTTCTCGACTACGCGCCAGTCGAGGTCGTGCAGGAGTACGGCCGCTCGCTCCAGAGCAGCGTTGAAACGTTCGCTGCGAGCACCCAGCACGTCGCGATCAACCACCTGGATCCCAGCCAGGACTACGGCTGGGAACCGGAGCCGGAACCCCCGCGGGAACCGGCACCGGAACCCCCGCCGAAACCAGCACCAGAACACGAACAGCAGGAAGCGACGGAACCAATGCTGCACAACTCCGGCTCCAACAACGACTTCTCCGCCGAGGGCGACGCCGACGCTCAGATGCCGGAGCAGTCCGCTCCCGCCGGCGACACCAACGTCGACATCAACCAGGAGCAGACCGACTCGCAGAACCTGGTCAACGTGCACGACGTCCTGAGCGGCAACGAGGTCGCCAACGGCAACGCCGTCGGTGCCGTGGGCAACACCGTTGACGACACGGTCGGCGGCGTCGGCAACGTCGTCGACGGCGTGGGCGGCACCGCCGAGGGCGCCGCGGCCAGCGGCCTGGGTGCGGTCAACAACACGGTGGACACGGTCGGCGACACCGCGGACACCGCCACCGGCCTGGTCGGCGACACCGCGGACACCGCCACCGACCTGGTCGGCGGCGCCCCGAACGCCGTGGGCAGCCTGGCCGGCGACGTCACCGGTGACGCTGCTCACCTGGCCGGCGGCGCCACCTCCGGGCTGCCGCTGGACGGCGTGCTCTGACGCCGACACGGTGAAACCGGCCGGACCCACGTTCCCCTTCCGTGGGTCCGGCCTTTCGGTTCTCCCACGCCGGTCTTCCCGCCGGCGCGTGGGGTGACACCGCCCCGAAGGGCTCGGGGCGGGCCAATCGGTCAATACGGCCAGTAATGTGCGTATTCACCCGTCCGGGTAGCTTCGACGAACACGGCCAAGTCACAATCGGACTGTGATCGAAACGGCCCTGGTGGAACTGATCGATCGAGCGGCTGCCGAATGCGCCGAGCAGCATCGCTTCGATCTCGGGAACCGGCTCCGGCAGATCCGTGGCCGGGTGCTGGATCCCGCCCAGCTCGTCCTGGTGGTGGGTGAGTCCCAACAGGGCAAGAGCGAGCTGGTCAATTCCGTAGTCAACGCGCCCGTGTGCAACGCGGGAGAGGACATCACGACCGTGGTACCCACGATCGTGCGTCACTCCACGGAACCTTCGGCCCAACTCGTCCAGCAGGAACCGGCCCAGGGGCCGCCCGCCCTGGACCGTCGTCCCGTGCCCATCGAGCGGGTGCACGACGAGGTCGAGCAGGCCGTCGCCGATGGGCTCCCCCTGTCCCGCACCGAGATCGGCCTGCCGCGCGCCGTGCTCCGCGACGGCCTGGTGCTCATGGACACCCCGGGCGTGGGCAGCATCTCCTCCTCGCTGACCGCCACCACCCAGTCGGTGCTGACCGAGGCCGATGCGCTGCTGATGGTCTCCGACTCCACCCAGGAACTGACCACCAACGAGCTGAAGTTCCTGAAGCAGGTCACCGACCTGTGCCCGAACGTGGCCCTCGTGCAGCCCAAGACCGACGTGACCCCGCGTTGGCGGGAGATCGTCGAGGTCAACCGCAAGCACCTGGTCCAGGCCGAGATCTCCGCGCGGATCTTCCCGGTGTCGTCGAAGGTCCGCGCCCAGGCCACCAGCGCCAAGAATCCGACGCTGAACACCGAGTCGGGTTTCCCCGCCCTGCTGGAGTACCTTCGCAGCGAGATGGCCAACAAGCACGAGCAGCTCGCTCGCAAGCTGGTGTCCCACAACGTCTCCGAAGTCCTGGACCAGCTCATGACGAAGCTGCGCGAGGAGCTGAGCAACCAGAGCCCGCGCACCGCCACCGAGACCCTGCTCGAGCTGGAGAACGCCCAGCACAAGGCCGACGACCTCAAGCGGATCTCGGGGCGCTGGCAGAAGACGCTGTCCGACGGCATCCAGGAGCTCTACTCCGACATCGAGTACGACTTCCGGGAACGCACCTGGGCCATCCTGCACCAGGTCGACGAAGTCCTCAGCGAGGCCGATCCGGACACCACCTGGGACGACTTCGCCGAGTGGCTGTCCAGCAGTCTCAACGACGCCGTGTCCGAGACCTTCGGATGGCTGGATCAGCGCCGCGAGCGACTCACCGAGGAGGTCGCCGAACAACTGCTGCCCGAGCACGCCCGCGCGCTGCCCAGCCTCGCCGAGATCCACCCCTCCGACCCGTTGGAGCGGGTTCCGGAGCCGAAGGCTCCGAAAGCGGCGGGATTCCCCCGCAAGGACCAGATCCTGACCGGGCTGCGCGGCTCGTACGGCGGTGTGCTGATGTTCGGGCTGATCACCAGCATGGCCGGTTTACCGCTGATGAACGTGGTCTCCATCTCCGCCGGACTGCTGCTGGGCAGCAAGAGCCTCAACGAGGAGAAGGACTCGCGGCTCAAGCGCCGCCAGGCCGAGGCGCGCAACGCGGCCCAGCGCTACATAGAGCACATCGTGTTCCAGGTGAACAAGGACACCCGCGACACGATCCGGAAACTGCACCAGAACCTGCACCAGGCCTGCAACCGGCTCACCGAGCAGGGCCAGATCGAGATCAGCCAGTCCATCCAGGAGACCAAGCGTGCGGCCGAGGCCAGCGCCGTCGACCGCGACCAACGAGCGCGGGACATCAAGAAGAAGCTGGAGGAACTGACCGTCCTGCGCAAACGAGCCGCCATGCTGACGTCGAACCGCATCGCAGCTTGACGTACCTCGCCCCGTGGGGAGACACCACCGGGAT
This sequence comes from Halosaccharopolyspora lacisalsi, assembly GCF_014137975.1. Classification (GTDB taxonomy): domain Bacteria; phylum Actinomycetota; class Actinomycetes; order Mycobacteriales; family Pseudonocardiaceae; genus Halosaccharopolyspora; species Halosaccharopolyspora lacisalsi. The sequence continues at coordinate 55,797 of NZ_JACGWZ010000008.1, forward strand.
CGCGCTCGGTGACCCCGCTTCTTCCCGCACCTGACCACGGACGTACTCAGGTCGGCCCCTCCGCGGGCATGCCGGGGCCCCCAGCGAGTGAAGGACCGATGAGCACCCCAGAAACTCGACAGGCAGAAACTCGACAGGCAGAACCCAGACAAGCACCGGCGAGCCTGCTCCAGCAGGCCCGGTCGCTGCTGATCCGCACGATGACGTTCTACCGGGACGATCCGCGTACGGCGGGCTGGCTCCGCGAGCGCCTCGAGCGACTGGACCATCCGCTGCGAATCGCCGTCACCGGCCGCGTCAAATCGGGCAAGTCCACCCTGATCAACGCGTTGGTCGGCCAGCAGCTCGCTCCCAGCGACGCCGAGGAACGCACGCACGTCACCACGGTGTACCAGTACGGTCCGGAGCCGCGGATCACCGTGCACACTCCGCACGGCGCGACGCAGAACGTGCCCGTGACCGCGCTGGACATCAGCACGATCCGGAATCTGCAGCGCTGGCGTCCCGACGAGGTCTCACGACTGGTCATCGAGGCTCCCTTCCCCGGGCTCCAGGCCATCACGCTGCTCGAAACGCCCGGGGTGTCGTCCTCGGCCGTCACCGAGACCGGACGTTCAGCACTGGCGCAGATCCTGTCCGAGGCCGATGGCGTGATCTACCTGACCCGCTATCCGCACCAGACCGACCTCCGGTTCCTGGAGTCGATGCACGAGCTGCGGATCACCCGACGCGCTCCGATCAACACCATTCTGGCGATCTCGCGCGCCGACGAGGCGGGCAGCGGCGGCGGCGACTCCGTGCCCGCCGCGGACAAGACCGCACGGCGCTACCGGGACGACCCGCGAGTGCGCACCTTCGCCCAGTACGTCCTGCCGGTGGCCGGGCTGCTCGGCCAGGGAGCCGCGGAGCTGACCACCGATGAGGTCGCCGCGCTGACCGAACTGGCTCGCCTGGACTCCCGACAGCTCGAGGAACTGCTGCTGTCCGCGGACCGCTTCGCCAACAACACCTTCCCGGAAACCGTGCCGACGGAGACGCGGCTGCGGCTGCTGGAGCGACTCGGGCGGTTCGGGGTCGAGCGGGCCGTCGGTCTCGTGTCCGAGGGCACCCGGGAGCTCAAGAAGCTTCGCTCGGCGCTGCTGGACGAGAGCCGCCTCAACGAGCTGCACGAGGCGGTGTACCAGCAGTTCGTGGAGCGGCAGGAGGCCCTGCGGGCGCGCTCGGTACTCATGGCCGTGGACATGGTGCTGCGGGCCAACCCGCGCTCCGGCGCTCAGCAGCTCAACGGGGAGTTCGAGCACCTGCTGAGCAACTCCCACGAGTGGGACGAGTTGCGGCTGCTCTCGGCGCTGCGCTCGGGACAGGTGCGGTTCGACAAGCAGGACCGCGAGTCCGCCGAGCGCCTGCTGGGTGCCCACGGTAACCAGCGGCAGTCGCGGCTCGGATGCACCTCCGACGCCTCCGAGGCCACGCTCGCCGACGCGGCGAGCTCAGCACTGACGCACTGGCGCGAGCTGGCGGCGAACCCGATGCACGACCGACTGCACCACGAAGCGACGCGCACGGTCCTGCGCAGCTGCGAGCGCCTCATCGCCCGCCAGGTCCAGAGCTAGGGTACGTGCGATTTTCCCTAAAGTTGTGGCACAACTTTAGGGAAAATCGTGAAGACCACGACGAAAACGCGTCGGCCCCCGGGAGCGGCGGGCGCTTCCGGGGGCCGGCGGTGTGGTGGTCGCGGCAGTCGCGGGACCTCAGCCCTGCTGGACCTTCTCGGCGATCTTGTCGCCGGTGTCCTTGTCGACGTTGCGCCAGTACTCCAGCGCGCGGTCCAGCACCGGCTTGGTCACGCCGTCGGACAGATGCCCGGCGACGTTGTTGATGAAGCGCTGACGCTCCTCATCGCTGAAGACGTTGCGCACCATCTCGCCCGGCTGACCGAAGTCGTCGTCCTCGGAGTGCAGCGAGTAGGCCGTGCGCAGCACCTCCTGCTCGACGCCGGTGGCCACGTCGTCCTCGCCGTTGCGCACGGCGTCGGCGTGCGCACCACCCTTGGAGTTCGGCGCGTACACCGGGTCCTGGGTGTAGCTGTAGCGCATCTGCCCGTCCTTGGAGTAGGAGTTGACCTCCGAGATCGGGCGGTTGACCGGCAGGTCCATGTAGTTCGGACCGATCCGGTAGCGGTGCGCGTCCGGGTAGGAGAACAGCCGTCCCTGCAGCATCTTGTCCGGCGAGGTGCCGATGCCGGGAACGAGGTTCGCCGGCTCGAACGAGGCCTGCTCGATCTGGGCGAAGTAGTTCTCCGGGTTGCGGTTCAGGGTCAGCTTGCCGACCTTGAGCAGCGGGTAGTCGCCGTGCGGCCACACCTTGGTCAGGTCGAACGGGTTGAACCGGTAGGTCGCGGCGTCCTCGAACGGCATGACCTGGACGTAGACGGTCCAGCTCGGGAAGTCGCCACCCTTGATGGAGTTCCACAGGTCGCGCAGGTGGTAGTTGGAGTCGGCACCGGCCATCCGGTCGGCCTCGTCCTGGGTCAGGTAGTCGTGACCCTGGTCGGTCTTGAAGTGGTACTTGACCCAGAACTTCTCGCCCGCGGCGTTGGTCCACAGGTAGGTGTGCGAACCGTAGCCGTTCATGTGGCGCCAGGTCTTCGGAATACCGCGGTCACCCATCAGCCAGGTGACCTGGTGGGCCGACTCCGGCGTCAACGACCAGAAGTCCCACTGCATGTCGTTGTCACGCAGGTGGTTGTCGGCACGGCGCTTCTGCGAGTGGATGAAGTCCGGGAACTTGATCGCGTCGCGGATGAAGAACACCGGGGTGTTGTTGCCGACGAGGTCGTAGTTGCCCTCGGTGGTGTAGAACTTCAGGGCGAACCCGCGCGGGTCCCGCCAGGTGTCGGGGGAACCGAGCTCGCCGGCGACCGTGGAGAAGCGCAGCAGCGTCTCGGTCTTGGTACCGGGCTGGAACACCGCGGCCTTGGTGTACTGGCTGACGTCGTCGGTGACCTCGAAGGTACCGAAGGCGCCGCCGCCCTTGGCGTGCACGACCCGCTCCGGGACGCGCTCGCGGTTGAACTGCGCGTTCTTCTCGATCAGGTAGTGGTCCTGCAACAGGACCGGGCCGTTGCTGCCCGCGGTCAGCGAGTGATCGTCGCTGGCTACCGGGATCCCGGCGTTGGTGGTCGTGGGTCGTGGCGAACTCACGAACATTCCTCCTCGTGGTGGTGGCTGTGATCGGGCGACTCGGAAGTCTCCGACCGGCACTGTGGGCACAGACCCCAGAACACGACCTCCGCCTCCTCCAGGACGTAGCCCGCCGTGGAGGAGGGGGTCAGGCAGGGCGCGACACCTTGGACGCAGTCCACGTCCTCGGTTCTCCCGCACCCCCGACACACCAGGTGGTGGTGGTTGTCGGCGGTGCGGGTCTCGAAGCGAGCCGGGTGCCCGGCCGGCTCGATCCGGCGTAGCAAACCGGCCGTGGTGCACGCGTGCAGGACGTCGTAGACGGCCTGCGTGGACACCGAGCCGAGTTCGTACCGTATCGCCCCGGCCACCTGCTCGGCGGTCGAGTGTGGGTGGCCACGCAGCCACGTCAACACCGCCTGTCGGGGCTGAGTGGCCCGCAGTCCGGCGTCGTGCAACAGCGCGCGCGGGTCGGGATTCGACCGCGCGTCGTCGCCACTCGTGCTGGGGGTCATAGCACTGCCCAGTATGCCACGAACAGATTGGAATTAGTCAAGAAAACACGCCACGAACTCACCGTGACACCTACAGCACCGCCGAGAGACCCCAGGCGATGACGAAGCCGACCACGCCGATGAGCGTCTCCATCACCGTCCAGGTCCGCAACGTCGTGGGGACGTCCATCCGCAGCAACCGGCCGATCAGCCAGAAACCCGAGTCGTTGACGTGGGACAACACCGTCGAGCCCGAGGCGATGGCGATCACGATCAGACACAGGTCCGCCGAGGACAGCCCCTGGGCGGCGGCCACGGCGGGGGCGATGAATCCCGCGGAGGTCGTCAGCGCCACCGTAGCGGAGCCCTGCGCGACTCGCATGACCACCGCGATCAGGAACGCCGCGAGGATGAGCGGGATCCCCGCGTTGTTCAGGGCACCGGCCAACGCGGTGCCGACACCGCCCTCGGCCAGCACCGCGCCGAACATGCCACCGGCACCGGTGATCAGGATGACGGCGGCGATCGAGCTGAGGCTTCCGCTCAGCTCGCCCTCGATCTCGCGACCGCCCATGCCCCGCTTGAGACCGAGCACGACGCAGGCGACCAGCACGGCGATGGCCAGCGCGATCGAGCTCTCCCCCAGCAGGGTCAGCACCTGCACGACCGTGGAGTCGCCGTTGACGACACCCACCTTGGCCAGCGTCGTCAGACCGGTGTTGATGAAGATCAGCACCATCGGCAGGAACAGCAGCCCGAGCACGGTCCCGACCGAGGGACGTCGCTTGTTCTCGAGCTCCTCGTCCGTCTCCGGCGCCTCGGGCACCGCCACGAAGGCGCGCTCGCCCATCCAGCGACCGAACGCGTAACCGCTGATCAGCCAGGTCGGGATACCCACGAGGAGACCGAACACCAGCAGCAGACCGACGGGCGCCCCGATGAGCCCCGCGGCACCCACCGGGCCGGGGTGCGGAGGCACGAAGGCGTGCATGACGGCGAAAGCACCGACGACCGGCAGCGCGTAGCGCAGCACGGAACCACCGAGCTGCCTGGCCACCGAGAACACGACCGGCAGGAAGATGACCACGCCGGCGTCCAGGAAGATCGGGAAGCCGAACAGCAGGCCCGCGACACCCAGTGCGAGCGGCGCTCGCTTCTCACCGAACAATCCGACGAGTGACTCGGCGAGCACCTTGGCGCCGCCGGTGATCTCCAGCATTCGCCCGAGCATGGCGCCGAAGCCGACCAGCAACGCCACTTCGGCCAGAGTGCTCCCGAGCCCCTCGTTGAGCAGCTCCATGACCCCGTCGACGGGCACGCCCAGCACCAGCGCGGTCACCAGGCTGACCCCGAGCAGCGCGATCATCGGTTGCAGCTTGAGGAAGACGATCAGCAGCAGCAGGACCAGGACGGAGCCCGCGGCCACTGCCAGCGTCGCCCCCTGCCCCAATGAGGATCCCGCGGCGGGTTCGGCCGCCGCGACAAGCGCTCCGTGCACGGATCCACCCCTTCATCGTTACCGGTCTCCATGCGCGAACTCACACGGAGGCATGACAGTGAGGGGGAGCATCACAGAGAGTGTTCCAAAGCGCCAGAGCACTGTATCGCTCAAGTCATACTTTTTTTCATTTTTGTAATCTCGCTCTCAATCTGCTCGACAAGCAGCCGTGAACACGGCAAGCGACACGACTCACTTCTTCCCACATGTTGGGATTCAGTCACTCGCCTCCCGCACGATCGCTCCGGCCGCCTCACTTCAGCCGGGGAATGTCGTCGAGCACCTGGTGCAGCTGTTCGATCGTCGGTCTGCGCTGGGCCATCAGCGCGGCCGCCTCCCGGGAGGGCGGCACGGTGCGGTTGGGACGCACCAGGGCGGCCGCCTCCTCCAGGGAGTCCAGCTCGCCCAGCGCACGCCATCCCAGCAGCACCGCACCCAGTCCGGAGCCGCCGCTGTTGTCGGTGAGCTCCAGTTCGAGATTCAGTGCCGCCGCGACGACCTCGGACCAGACCCGGCTGTGGAAACCACCACCGGTGGCGCGCACCGCGCGCACCAGAGCACCGGCGTCACGCACCGCATCGCACACGAGCGCGAGTTGCTGCCCGACGCCCTCGACCAGGGCGCGGGTTATCTCGGCACGGCCGTGGATCTTGCGCAGGCCGATCAACGAGCCGGTCAGGCCGGGCTCCCACCAAGGCGCACGCTCACCCATCAGGTACGGCAGCGCCAGCAGCCCCTCGGCGCCGGTACCGACTTCCAGCGCCTCGTCCAGCAGGGTCGCGATGTCGATTCCGAAGGCCTCCGAGGCCCACTGTCCGACGACGGCACCGTTGCTGACCGCGCCGCCGACCACCCACAGACCGTCGGCCAGCGCGTAGCAGAAGGTGCGGCACCGCTCGTCGACACCGGGCTCCTCACGCACCACGCGCAGCGCACCACTGGTTCCCAGCGACAGTCCCGCGACTCCCGGATTCACCGCCCCCACACCGAGGTTGCCCAGCGGTCCGTCACCACCACCGAGCACCACGGGTAGTCCCTCGGCCAGGCCGGTGGCCCGTGCAACCCGCGAGCCCAGCGACACGACCTCGGTCGGTGCCCTGAGTTCGGGGAGCTGCTCGGCGCTGATCCCGGCGTGGCGCAGGGCGGGTTCGTACCAGCTGAGGCTCGCCATCTCCTGCAGTCCGGTGCCCGAGGCCAGCGAGTGGTCGGTGACGAACTCCTCGGTGAAGGCGGTGACCACGAAGTCCTTGAGCGCGCACCAGAACGAGACGCCCTCGGTCAGATCGGTGCGGCTACCGTTCAACCAGGCCAGCTTCACCATCACCGACTGGGTGTGGATGGGGGTGCCCGTCGCCCTGTGCAGCTTCGAGGCGGTGTCCCAGTCCTCGCGCAACCGCGCGGCGACCGTGGCGGAGCGGGTGTCGCCCCAGTTGAAGGCGGGAGTGACGGGCTTTCCCGAGCCGTCCAGCCCGAGCAGGGTGTGCATGGCGGTGCTGAACGAAAGCCCCTCGACCTCGTGTCCGGCGTCGACGGCCCACGTCACGCACTCGGCCACAGCTTCGATCGCACCTTCACGCACCGCTTCGGCGTCCTGAACCGCTTCGCCGGGTTCCTCGGTGCGCAGCTCGTTCTCACGCTCGGTCTGGTGCAGCACCAGCCCCTCGCGGGTGGCGGCCACCACCTTCGTCGCCGTGGTCCCGACATCGATGCCGAGCAGAACCCCGTCCTTGCCACCTGCACTCATGCCCCCCAACCTATCCGCCGACCGGGGAGGCAGGACCGAGGCAACCATCACACCGCGTTACGAATCCGGGTGGCGAGGGCGCCGCACCAGCGCGTCGAGGTCGACTCGCAGCTCGAGGGGATCGCCGGTGCGGAACACACCACCGTCGTCGAAGTACGTCTTGTAGACGGCTTCGTGCAGTCGATTCTCGGCCAGGGCGACGGGATCGTCGAGATCGACCACCCAGTAGCAGGGGATGCCCGCCCGCGCGTACTCGTGGCGCTTGACCACCCGGTCGGTCTGGGACGATCCCGGCGAGACCACCTCCACGGCCAGCAGGACGTCCTGGGCGTACAGCCGGTTCGGGTTCTCGTCGATCCTGGCGGTGGCGGCGAGCACGACGTCGGGAACGCGGACGAGGGGCGGCCACGTGGCCGCGAGCACCACCTCCACGTCCGGCACCGCCTCCCACTCGGCGGGAAGCTGCTGGTTGAGGCATCCGACCAGGGCGCCGACGACACGCTGGTGGAGGCTGGCTGCTTTCGGGGTCACGTGCAGGACGCCTTCCTGGAGCTCGTAGCGGCGCGAGTTGTCCTCGGGCAGCTGCTCGAACTCCTCCAGGGTCAGCAGGTGATCCGGCCAGGACATCGTGGTCATGCCTCCCCTATCGGCAACCGGCGGCACGAGCTTCAGGCTTCACCGAGCCGAACACCGGTTCGGGTGAAGCGGTGCGATGTGGAAGTGCCGGCGCCCACGCCCGGTGGTCGAGGGGGCGCCGGCACTCACCCGATCAGCCCTGGGCCAGCGTCTCGGCGATCTCGTAGGTGTTCAGCGCCGCGCCCTTGCGCAGGTTGTCACCGCAGACGAAGAACTCCAGCGTGTTCGGGAAGTCCAGCGCCTGGCGCACCCGGCCCACGTAGGTCCGGTCCTGACCCACGACCTCGGCCGGGGTCGGGAACACCTGCTGCTCCGGGTCGTCGTGCACCGCGATCGACGGGGCCGCCTCGAGCACCTGGTGAGCCCGCTCGACGCCGACCTCGTTCTCGAAGGTCGCGTGCACGGCCAGGGAGTGCGTGGTGACCACCGGTACCCGCACGCAGGTGGCCGAGACCTTCAGCTCGGAAAGGCCGAGGATCTTGCGGGACTCGTTGCGGACCTTGAGTTCCTCCGAGGTCCACCCGTCCTCCTTGCGCGAACCCGCCCACGGCACGACGTTGAGCGCCAGCGGCGCCTTGAACGGCGTCTCCTCCGGCACTCCGGCGGCGGTCAGCGCCTCGGCCACGTCACCGGAGCGCTCGCCGACCTCCTTGCCCGCCACGGCGGAGATCTCGTCGCGCAGCCGGTCGACGCCCTCCTGCCCGGAGCCCGAAGCCGCCTGGTAGGACGAGACGACGAGCTCGCGCAGCCCGAACTCCTGGTGCAGCGCCCCCAGAGCGGTCATCATGGACAGCGTCGTGCAGTTCGGGTTGGCGATGATGCCCTTCGGGCGCTCGTGCACCTTCGCGGCGTTGACCTCGGGCACCACCAGCGGCACCTCGGGGTTCATGCGGAACGCCCCCGAGTTGTCCACCGCGATCGCACCGCAGTCGACCGCGACCGGCGCCCAGCGCTCGGAGAGCTCGTCGGGCACGTCGAACATCGCGATGTCGACGCCCTCGAAGGCCTCCGGGCTCAGCTCCACCACGGTGCGCTCGACACCGCGCACGGTGATCTTCTTGCCCGCCGAGCGGGGTGAGGCGATCAGTCGGATCTCGCCCCACGGCACGGTTTCCCGCTGGTTCATAATATCGATCATGACGCTGCCGACGGCGCCGGTGGCTCCGACGACGGCCACGGTCGGTCCCGTGTTCGTGTTCATTCAGCGACCACTCCCCGCGTACACGACGGCTTCCTCGTCGGAGCCGAGCTCGAAGGCCGAGTGCAGCGCACTGACCGCGGACTCAAGTTGGGTGTCGGCGACCAGCACCGAGATCCGGATCTCCGAGGTGTTGATGATCTCGATGTTCACCCCGGCGTCGGACAACGCCTCGCAGAACGTCGCCGTCACCCCGGGGTGCGAGCGCATCCCGGCGCCGACCAGCGAGACCTTGCCGACGTTGTCGTCGTAGACGACCTCGAAGAACCCGACCTCCCCGGAGACCTTCTCCAGCTCCGCGACCGCCTCGCCGCCGTTGCTGCGCGACACGGTGAAGGTCACGTCGGTACGTCCCGAGTCCGTGCTGGAGACGTTCTGCAGCACCATGTCGATGTCGATCTCGGCGTCGGCGACCGCGCGGAAGATCCTGCCCGCCACTCCGGGGCTGTCCGGGACACCGCGCACGGTGACCTTGGCCTCCGACCGGTCGTGGGCCACGCCGGTGATCATCGCCTGTTCCACGGAAAGATCCTCCACTGAGCCGGACACGATCGTTCCGGACTTGGGTGAGTACGAAGAGCGCACGTGCAGCGGCACGCCGTATCGGCGGGCGTACTCCACGGCGCGCAGGTGCAGCACCTTCGCGCCCGTGGCCGCCAGTTCCAGCATCTCCTCGTAGGTGATGCGGTCGAGATGCCTGGCGTCCGGCGCGATGCGCGGATCCGCCGTGTACACACCGTCGACGTCGGTGTAGATCTCGCACACATCGGCGTTCAACGCGGCGGCGACCGCCACGGCCGTGGTGTCCGAGCCACCACGACCGAGCGTGGTGATGTCCTTGCTGTCCTGACTGACTCCCTGGAAGCCGGCGATCATGACGACCTGCCCCTCGTCGAGCGCTTCCTGCACCCGAGCGGGAGTGACGTCCATGATGCGGGCGTTCTGGTGCGCCGAGGTGGTGATCACACCGGCCTGCGAGCCGGAGAGCGAGCGGGCCTGCTCGCCGAGCGACTCGATCGCCATCGCCACCAGGGCGTTGGAGATCCGCTCACCCGCGGTCAGCAACATGTCGAGCTCGCGTTCCGGCGGGTCCGAATTCACCTGCCGGGCCAGGTCGAGCAGTTCGTCGGTGGTGTCTCCCATAGCGGAGCACACCACGACCACGTCGTTACCGTCCCTGCGAGTCTCGACGATGCGTTCGGCGACCCGTTTGATTCGATCAGCACTCTCGAGGGAGGAACCGCCGTACTTCTGGACGACGAGCGCCACGTGTAACAAACCTCCTCGAGCCGTTCCTCGCATGCCCCGCGAGGAGCCTCACCGGGCGAAAACCCCCGCAAGGCGCGGACAGCCCGGGTGCGGACGTCCCGCACTGACACCGGGGCTGACGAAACCGACGGGGAAACAACACCGAAAGACCGGCGCCGCGCCGACGACTTCGTCGGCCTGCGGAGGAACAGCGCCGAACCCGCCCGAACCCGGGCGAGCTCGGACACCCACTCGGGGTGCCCTCGAACAGGGGCGTCCTCTACCAGGCCGCTCCGCTGCCACACCAGCCTACCGAAACCTCACCGCCCAAGCCCACTCCCATCGGGGGTGACTAGCCTGGTGGTTCAGGTTGTCGACAGGGAGAGGAACCCGTTGTCCACCACCGACCCAGCAGTCGATCCGCACCGGGCCGGCACCACGGACACGACCCCCACGCTGCGGCGACGCGGTTCCTCGGCGCTGCGGGAACGGGTTCGCACCCCCCTGCGGCGGTACAACCGCGAACTCCTGCTGCTGGCTCCGGGTGTGGTTTATCTCGCCATCCGGCTCTTCGGGGTGCTGGTGCTGTCCTGGCTCTCGGCGGCCAACGACGAGTCGACGCTGAACAACCTGCGGTCGTGGGACGGCCAGTGGTACCTGGAGATCGCCGCGCACGGCTACGGCGGTGTCGACCCGAACATGGTCGACGGCCACGGCAACCGGCACCCGGAGACCCCCCTCGCGTTCTTCCCCGCCTACCCACTGCTGATTCGGCTGTTCGCCGTGCTGCCGGGGCTGGGCGTGTCCGCGGCGGCGATCGTCGTGAACCTGGTGGCGGGCATCGTCTGCGCGTACGGGCTGGCCCGGCTGGGACGCCGGATCGGCGGTTCCCACTCGGTCGGGCTGCTGTGGGTGGCGCTGTTCGCTGCGGCACCGATGTCGGTCGTGCTGTCGATGGCGTACTCGGAGGCGGTGTTCTGCGCCCTGGCCGTGTGGGCGCTGATCGGTGTGATCGAGCGCAAATGGCTGCTGGCGGGCCTGTGCTGCGCCGCCGCCGGAGCGGTCCGGCCGACGGCGGCGGCCCTGATCGCCGTGGTCGGGCTGGCCGCGCTGATCGCGATCGTGCGGCGGCGGGACAGCTGGCGCCCGTGGGCGGCGATGGTGCTGGCTCCCTCGGGAATGCTGGTCTACCTCGGTTGGGTGGCCGTGCTGACCGACGACGTCAACGGCTACTTCGAACTGCAGCAGCGCGGCTGGGACTCCGCCTTCGACGGCGGGGTGGCCACGGCCACGTTCATGCTCGAGACCCTCTCCGGCGACAAGTCGGTGCTGGAGACCTTCACCGTGTGGATCGTCCTGGCCGCGCTGGTGCTCATGGTGCTGTGCCTGCGGAACCGGATGCCGTGGCCACTGGTGCTGTTCGCCTTCCTCGTGCTCGCCCAGGACCTGGGGTCCGACGGGCTGATGTACTCGAAGGTCCGGCTGCTGCTGCCCGCCTTCCCGCTGCTGCTGCCCGTGGCCATCGGCCTGGCCCGCCGCCGCACGGCGACCGCCGTGAGCACGACCGTGCTGCTCGTAGCGTTCGGCTCGTGGTTCGGCGCCTACTCCCTGACAGCCTGGCAGTACGCCATGTGAGTCACTCGGCTCCACCGGTTTCTGGAATGAACTCGCGAAAACGGAGGTCGATCATCGTGAACGAGGACCCGACAGTGGGCAAGCCCGCGGACTCCTCGGTGCCGTTGCACCCGCTGCTGGCCGAGCGGTGGAGCCCGCGCGGGCTCGATCCGGAGGTGGAACTGACCGACAAGCAGTTCACCGCCCTGTTCGAGGCCGCCAGGTGGGCACCGTCGTGGGGCAACACCCAACCCGCGCGCTACCTGGCCGGGCGGCGCGGTGACGAGGCCTTCACCCGAATCCTCTCGACGCTCTCCCGCGGCAACCACGGCTGGGCGGCCAACGCCGCAGTGCTGGCGATCGGAGTCACCCGGACGGTCGACGAAGAGGGCGAACCGCTGCCCTACGGCGAGTACGGACTCGGGCTGGCCACCGAGAACCTGGTGCTGCAGGCCGTGTCCGAGGGTCTCGTCGCCCACCAGATGGCCGGGTTCGACCGGGAGGCCGCCCGCGCCGAGTTCGCCGTCCCGCAGGGCTTCGAACCCCTCGTGGCGATCGCCGTCGGCGCCCGGGGGACGACCGACGAGCTCCCGGACAAGTTGCGCGAGAAGGAAGCCGCGCCACGCTCGCGCAAACCGCTGTCGGACGTGGTGTTCAGTGGCAACTGGGGGGATCCCACCTTCCCCTGAGTCGCCCGTCCATGTGAAGTTGCGCGTTCGAAATGCGTGATCCATTACCTACCGTCAAGTAATGGAGTAGACCTTCACTCGTGTGGATGAGTACGAGGACAGCCGCGACAGCGCTCGACGAGGTGGATCCACTGGCGAAGCTGCGGAACCACCGCGGTCCGTCGCCCGGTGTGATCCACCTGGACGGCAACAGCACGAGTCCCGCCATCGACACGGCGATACGACCACGCAGGTTCATCGAGCACCACTGGGCGCGTCCACCGAGGGGGCACAACCCCTTCCCCGAGCTCCGCGGCGCCGTACGGGACCTCGCCGCCCTGCTCGGGGCGTCGGCCTCCGAACTCGCGCTCACCGACTCCTCCTCGATGAACCTGTTCCGGGCGCTGGTGGCCGGTGCCGAACTGCGCCCGGGACGGTCGGTGCTCGTGGTGGGCCGTGACTGCTTCCCGATCGACCGCTACCTGGCCCGCTCGGCGGCCGACTTCACCGGCAGCGAGCTCGTGCTGCTCGACGACCTCGCCGAGCTGGACGAGGTGCTGGACGAGCGCACGGCGGTCGTGGCGCTGGCCCACGTCGACGACCGATCCGGCGCGGTGCGCGACGCGGCCGGAATCACCGCCGAGATCCACCGGGCGGGTGCGCTGGCGCTGTGGGACCTGAGCAATTCGGCGGGGGCCCTGCACGTGGATCTGGGGACCTGGGAGGCGGACTTCGCCATCGGCTGCGGCGACAAGTACCTGGGTGGTGGAGCGGGAGCTCCGGCGTACCACTTCGTCGCCGAGCGGCACCACGCCACCGAGCGCACCGCCGGTACGTCGCCGGCGGGGAGGCGGACGAGCTCGCCCACGCTCTCGGTCGCCGGTTTCCGCGAGAGCCTGTCCCGACTCGGCGCCGTCACTTCCGCGTCGTTGCAGAACAAGACCTCGTCGCTCGTCGAGCTCTTCCTCACCCGGCTGGAGCCGTACCGCGACGGGACGGCCCCGGAGGTCCTGGAGCCGCCCAAGGGGGCGCCCCGAGGCGCGCAGGTCGTGCTGCGTCACCACCACGCCCGCTACCTGGTGCAGGGACTGTTCGCCCACGGGGTGATCGTCGACTTCGTCGAACCGGACCTGCTGCGGTTCGGGTTCTCCCCCGCCTGGTTGAGCTACGTCGACGTCTGGGAGGCGGTCGAGGCGCTCGGCACCGTGCTGCACGAGCTGCCGGCGGGGTTCGACCCCGAGAACGGACGATCCTGACGGCGATCGCGACCTCAGCCGAAGACGCGGGAGAGCAACGCGGCCAGCAGGAGCCAGAAACACGCGGCCAACCCGAAGTCGAGCAGCACCTGCACCACGTGCCCCGGCGCGTCGACGAGGCCGGGGAAGAACAGCGCGAGCGGACCCGCCGCCTGCGCCACCGAACTCTCCAGCCCTGCGGCTGAGGGTATGTCGACCAGCACGAACACCGCGTGCAGCACCAGGATCACGGCCACGAGGAAGCCCGCACCGTTGATCAGCGTCGCCACCGGCGACTGCCCCTTCTTGCCCTTCTTCGCAGCCATGTGCCCAGCCTGCCCGATCACGACTCGTTCCCGCTTCCAGCGTGAGCATGTCCACCATCCGGAACACTCGGTTGCGTGTCGGACACAGGTCGCGGTTAGGGTGGGTCCGTGGCTTACACCCTCCTGCTTCGCCGCCGCGACGGGGTCCGCTAGACCGGCCCCTCGTCGCGGGGTACGAACGCGCCGGTCGTGACCTTCCGACATTCGCGCACGAGCAGGAGCTTCCATCCGTATGAGCGCCACGTCCGAACCCGGTAGTCAAGGCAGCGGTCATCAGGGCAGGATGCGCACGCCCTCACGGCCCGCCCCCGCCGACCAGCAACCCTGGAACCCGCAGCGGGGCAGTTCGATGCCCTTCCACCGCTACCGCCCGTTCCCCGAGCTGGTCGAGGACGTCTCGCTGTCCGACCGCACCTGGCCGGACCAGCGCATCACCCGCGCCCCGCTGTGGTCGGCGGTGGACCTGCGCGACGGCAACCAGGCCCTGATCGACCCGATGACGCCCGCCCGCAAGCGCCGCATGTTCGAGCTGCTCGTCGGGATGGGCTACAAGGAGATCGAGGTCGGCTTCCCAGCGGCCAGCCAGACCGACTACGACTTCGTCCGCGAGATCATCGAGGACGGGGCCATCCCCTCCGACGTGCGCATCCAGGTGCTGACGCCGTGCCGCCCCGAGCTCATCGAGCGCACCTTCGCCGCGCTGGAGGGTGCCCACTCCGCGATCGTGCACCTGTACAACTCGACCTCGATCCTGCAACGCCGGGTGGTCTTCGGCGAGGAGCGCGAGGGGATCAAGAAGATCGCCGTCCAGGGCGCCGAACTGGCCCTGGAGCACGCGGCCAGGTACCCGGACACCGACTTCCGCTTCCAGTACTCGCCGGAGTCGTTCACCGGCACCGAGCTGTCCTACGCGGTCGAGGTCTGCGACGCCGTCACCGAGATCTGGCAGCCCACTCCCGAGCGGCCGGTGATCCTGAACCTGCCCGCCACCGTGGAGATGGCCACCCCCAACGTCTACGCGGACTCCATCGAGTGGATGCACCGCAACCTGGCCCGGCGCGACTCGGTGATCCTGTCGCTGCACCCGCACAACGACCGGGGCACCGGCGTCGCCGCCGCCGAGCTCGGCTACCAGGCCGGGGCCGACCGCATCGAGGGGTGCCTGTTCGGCAACGGCGAGCGCACCGGCAACGTCGACCTGGTCGCGCTGGGCATGAACCTGTTCAGCCAGGGCGTCGACCCGCAGATCGACTTCTCCGACATCGACCACGTCAAGCGCACCGTCGAGCACTGCAACCAGCTGGCGGTCCCCGAACGGCAGCCCTGGGGCGGCGAGCTCGTCTACACCGCCTTCTCCGGCAGCCACCAGGACGCCATCAACAAGGGCATGGACGCGCACCAGCGCGCGGCCGAGCGCGCCGGTGTCGACGTGAACGAGTACCCGTGGGAGGTCCCCTACCTGCCGATCGACCCGAAGGACGTCGGCCGCAGCTACGAGGCCGTGATCCGGGTGAACTCGCAGTCCGGCAAGGGCGGCGTGGCCTACGTGATGAAGACCGAGCACCAGCTGGAGCTGCCCCGCAAGATGCAGCTCGAGCTGTCCCAGCTGGTGCAGCAGCGCACCGACTCCGACGGCGGCGAGGTCGACCCGAGCCAGATGTGGGCGACCTTCGCCGAGGAGTACCTCGACGGCACCGCACCGCTGCAGCTGGTCCGCCAGCACCTCAGCGGGGAGGCGGGCGACGAGTCGATCGAGGCCACGGTCGTCGCCGACGGCACCAAGCACGAGATCTCCGGCAACGGCAACGGGCCGATCGCGGCGTTCGTCGACGCGCTGAGCACCATCGGTTACCAGGTACGAGTGCTGGACTACCACGAGCACGCCCTGAGCTCCGGCGACGACGCCCGCGCCGCCGCCTACCTGGAGTGCGCCGTGCAGGACACGGTGCTGTGGGGCGCCGGTATCGACACCTCGACGGTCACCGCGTCGCTGCGCGCCGTCGTCTCGGCCGTCAACCGCGCCCACCACTGACGGACGCGCCCCTTGTGCGATTTTCCCTAAAGTTGTGCCACAACTTTAGGGAAAATCGCACACCCCACCGGGCGGTCACGGGAGGCGGTGCGCCAGGAAGTCCCGGAAGGTGACCGCACCGTCCGCGTGCTCGGGCGCGAGGTGACCACCTTCGGCGAAAGCGCGGAAGGTCCTGCCCGGCAGGCGGAACGGCAACGCACGGCGCCGCACGCCGCTCGCCCGCTGGTACAGCACCAGCAGCTCGGCGAAGGTGTGGACCAGGGGTCCGCCCAGGTCCGGCACCCGCCCGGCCGGATCGCCGAGCGCGAGCCGGGCCAGGCGCTCGGCCACCTCGGTGACCTCGACCGGCTGATCGTCGACACCGCTGGGCACCGGGACCAGCGGCAACCGTGACAGCCCCCGCATGACCCCGAGCACGAGGTCGTGGAACTGGGTCGCGCGCAGGATCGTGACACCGAGGTCGGAGTTCTCCAGCAACTGCTCCACCTCGTACTTGGTGCGGTAGTACGGGAAGGGCACCCGGTCCACGCCCACGATCGAGATGTAGACCAGGTGCGACACCCCGGCGTCACGCGCCGCCGCGATCAGGTTCCGCGCCGCATCGACGTCACCGCCGAGCGGGTCGCTGGCGCAGTGGACGACAGTGGACACCCCCTCCAGCGCCCCGCCCAGCACACCGTCCGAGCCGGCCGGTTCGGCCAGATCGGCCCGCACCCAGTCGACGTCCTCCGAGGGAGGTTGTTCGCGCCGGCTGAGCGCACGAACGTCGGCGCCCCCGGCGAGCAGCTGCTGCAGCACGGGACGTCCCAGCGTGCCCGTCGCTCCCGTGACCAGAACCGGCCCCATGTCGCCTCCCGTCCACGAATCCCGGGTGCGATATTCCCCGCTCGGGAGGGGATGTGCGACCCGGAGACGATGGGCACGCGGTTTCGGTCAAGTTGTTGACAATCGGATTGTCGATGACCATCTTGTGGGCATGGCCGCGCCGGGTGTTGCCCCCACCACAGGAACCGAACCCGTCACCCCCTTCACCGAGAACGAGTTCGACGCCCGGCGTGCCGCGGTACGCGCCCGGATGACCCAGCGCGGCTTGGACGCGCTGCTCGTGGTCAGCCCGGAGAACGTCTACTACCTGCTCGGGCTGAACTACCAGGGCTACTTCGCCTTCACGCTGCTCGTGCTGCCTCTCGACGGGCCACCTCGATTGCTGACCCGCGAGGTGGAGCGGCCCACGGTCACCGCCCAGGTCTCCGGGGTCGAGCACGTCACCTTCTCCGACGGAACGGACCCGGTCGACGCGGCGGTGGACACCATCACCCGCTGCACCGGCCCCGGACAGGCCCTCGGCGTCGAGCGGACCGCGATGTTCTTCCCGCTCGGGGTGTGGGACGGAGTCCGCGAGACCCTGGACGACCGGAAGTTCGACGACGGGTCCGGAGTGGTCGAGCAGGTCCGGGCGATCAAGTCCGCGGCCGAGATCGAGCTGATCCGCCGCTCGGCACGCATCTCGGACAAGGCGATGCGCGCGGGCGTCGACGCCGCCGGCCCCGACGTCAGCGAGCGGGAAGTGGCCGCGCACGTCTACCACAAGATGATCTCCGCGGGCAGCGAGGACCCCGGCTTCGCCCCGCTCATTCGCAGCGATGACGCTCTCGATCAGGAGCACGTCACGTGGCGGGACCGCAGGCTCGGCACCGGGGAGCGGCTGTTCCTGGAACTGTCCGCATCGGTCAACCGCTACCACGCACCGCTGTCCCGGCTGGTGCACGTCGACCGGACTCCCCCCGGCATCGCGGCTTCCGCGGACATGGCCGCCGAGGGCCTGTGGACGGTCCTCGACGCGCTGCGACCGGGGGTCACGGCCGGTTCGGTCTACGCCGCGTGGCAACGGGTCATCGACACCGGTCTGGGGCATTCCGAGTACCAGCGCCATCACTGCGGATACATGGTCGGCATCGGTTTCCCGCCGAGCTGGGTCGGCGGCAGCGCGGTGGTCGGGCTGCGCCGGGACAGCGACCTGGTGATCCGCCCCGGGATGGTCTTCCACGTGCTGTCCTGGATCTTCGGCCAGCCGACGCCGGACTACCTCGTCTCGGACACGGTGCTGGTCACCGAGTCCGGCGGCGAACTGCTCACGCGCACCTCGCGCGAACCCACCGAAGTCCGCTGAACGACCCCCGTCACCCCCTCCCCGAAGGGAACCCCCTTGCGCATCACCGGTATCCGCAGCACTCCCGTGGCCGTTCCGTTCCACACCGAGGAAGCGTGGGCCTACGGCTCGCGCAGCGGCATGATCAGCGTGCTGATCGAGGTCGACACCGACGAGGGCGTCGTCGGCCTCGGCGAGGCTCCCGCCTACCCCTCGGTCGAGGTCGTCTCGGCGGTGCTGCGCACCATCGAGCCCCTCGTCCTCGGCGAGGACCCCTTCCGCACCGAACGCATCGCCAAGCTCATCGACGTCGTCGGCACCTGGCACCACGTCAAGGCCACCAGTCCCGCCATGGGCGCGGTGGACATGGCCTGCTGGGACATCCTCGGCAAGTCGTGCGGGCAGCCGTTGGTCAACCTCTTCGGCGGCCGGATGCGCGACGAGGTCGAGTACGTGCACTACCTGCCGCGCGGCTCGGCCGAGTGGATGGGGCGACGTGCCGCGAAGGCCGCCGCCGAGGGAGCCGCCAGCTTCTACCTCAAGGTCGGCTCCGACGACCTGACCGACGACGTGGCCAGGGTCGCCGCGATCCGCGAGGGCATCGGGGCGGACGCGGCGCTGCGAGTGGACGCCAACGAGGCGTGGTCGGTCGCCGCCGCCCTGCGCGCGCTGAGCGCGCTGGAACCCTACGGCATCGAGTTCGCCGAGCAGCCGGTCTCCGGGCGCAACCTCCCGGACATGGCGCGGCTGCGGGCTCGGACGAGCGTCCCGCTGCTGGCCAACGAGGCGTCCTGGACGCGCTACGACCAGCTCGACGTCATCCGCGAGGGTGCGGCCGACGCGGTCTCGGTGGACAACATGATGGACGGCGGGCTGATGAACATGAAGCGGGCGGCGGGCATCTGCGAGGCCGCGGGCCTGCCCGTGGTCAAGCACAGCCTCGGCGAGCTCGGGGTGGCCACCTACGCCGGGGCGCACATGATGGCCGCCACACCCGGCTTCACCTACGCCAACCAGGCCTACGGCGCCCTGCTGGACGACGACGTCGTCGAGGGCGGCGGTCTGCCCTACGCCGGCGGGCGGCTGCGGGTGCCGGACCGTCCCGGCATCGGCGTCGAGCTGGACCGCGACCGGGTGGCCCGCTACGCCGAGCTCTACACCAGATCCGGTCGGGAGTTCGTCTTCGACGACCCCGCCTCCCGCAGCGCGACCCCGGAGCTGCCCAAGCGCTGAGGCGCCACGCGGATACACCCGTTCGAACGACGTGGCTTGATGTCTCGAAGGCCGCGGGGGTTGAGTGAGGCGCGTCACCCGACACGCCTAAGCGAGGCAGCAGTGGCCCTGCACGATGACGATCTCAGCTTCGACCCCCGCGACCCCTACTTCCCGGTGCCCGGCGGTGCCGCTCACGGCGGGGTGCGCTGGGCGATCCAGGTGTTCACCACCACCAACGGCTACGGTCTCGACGCGGCGAGCGCGCGGCCGGAGGCGCGGGGCGACCAGGTGCACCTGCGCTGCGACCGCTACGCCAGCTTCGGCCAGCAGCGCACCTTCGCCGTCGGGGAGGTCGACGTCCGGGTGACGCGCTCGGGGGACGTCCTGGAGTGGGCGATCACCGTCGCTCACGACGAACCGGTCAAGTCGGTCAAGCTGCTGCTCGTCGGGCTCGACCCGGCGGTGTGGCGCGCGGGATGGTGGGCGCCCAACACCGGTCGCGACATCACCCTCGGCGTCGACGGCCACCGGTTCCAGCTCGACTATCCCGGCCCGACCTGGGCCACCCCCTGGGTGGCCGCCGGGGACGACGCCGGAGCAGTGACGCTGAGCATTCGCGATCCCCTGGTGCGCAAGCACATCCTGCACGTCAGCCGGCCCCCGTACGCCGACGAACCGATCACCGAGCTGCTGCACGTGCCCGCGGCCACCTCGCGCTCCACCTCCTGCCGGATCCCGCCGATCCGACTGCGTCGGAACGCCTCGCCCGCCACGATCGACGACGACCTCGACGCGCACATGTCCTTCGTGGAGCGGACCCACCGCCTCGTGCCCTGGCGGTCGCGCACCGACAAGCCGGACTGGCTGGACGACATCGCACTCGTGGTCACGATGCACGGCCAGCACTGGACCGGCTACGTGTTCAACACCTTCAGCGAGATGGCCGAGACGCTGCGGTTCGTCTCCCGCCACATCGACCCGCGCCGGGTACTGGCCTACCTGCCCGGATGGGAGGGCCGCTACTACTTCTCCTATCCGGACTACCGGCCGGGCGCGGACCTCGGCGGCAGGGCGGGCTTCGAGGAGCTGGTGGCCACGGCCGCCGAGCTCGGGGTGCGGCTGATGCCGATGTTCGGCGGCAACGGGGTGAACGTGAAGCAGTACCCCCGCTGGGAGCAGGCGGCGATCCACAACCGCACGAACCGCTACGTCGAGCTGCTCAACCGGCCGGACTGGGACGGCGACCGCATCGGCGAGGGCAACCAGGTGTTCCTCAACCCCGGCGAGCCGGGATTCCGCGAGCACCTGATCGAGTCGATCTCGTGGATGATCCGGGAGTTCGGGGTCGAGGCGGCGTTCCTGGACACCATCGGCTACTGGTTCAACGACCCGCGCTACGACCTGCTCGAGGGGTACCGGCAGCTCGCCGCCGAGCTGCGGCGACGGCACTCCCGGCTGGTACTCGCCTCGGAGGGGTGGTGGGACGCGCTGTCGGGGATCTTCCCGCTGAGCCAGCAGTGGCTCGGCGTCTCCCGTGAGCTGCGGAAACCACGGGTGCTGACCCGCTATGCCCGAACCACGAGCCACCTCGCCGAGGGCACTCCCGGCCCCGGTAGCACGGGGGTGCACGAGCAGGGTTACCGGCCGCGTCCACCGCTGGTGGACCACGCGGGCCACATCCCGATACTCAGCTTCGCCGACAACACCCTGCGCGACCACTCCGAGGAGGCCGTCGCCATCATTCGCTGGGCGCGCGACCACGCCGCAGCGGTGTCCGCCGGCTGAGGTCCGTCCGGTCGGCCGTGTGGCGGGGCCGTCGATGTCGGGCGAGCGCTACTCAGCAGCCTCCCCCGCCTCCACCTCCGCAGCCTCCGCCGCCGCCGCCGCCGGCGCCGCCACCGTCGCCACCACCACCGCCGCCGCCGACGCCGCCGACGCCGCCGGAGCCGTGGGAGCCGCTACGCCCCTTCGACTTCGTGCCGGATTTCCCCAGAGCGGACATGACGGGAGCGAAGAAAAAAAACATTAAGGTCACCACGTAGAGGAACACCATCAGGGTTACCATCACCACGCACCTCCGGTAATTCGGTGACAGGACCGAACGTTACCGGGAAAAGCAGCCGCATGGACCGGCTTTCGAAAAAGCGGGAGTTCCCGAAAAAACGGTGCACCCCGCCCGGCCGGGACGGGGTGCACCGCCGCGTGGTGGTTCCACCCGGCCGTCAGGCCGTGCGGCGACCGGACAACGCGCGCCCGAGGGTCATCTCGTCGGCGAACTCCAGGTCCCCGCCCATCGGCAGGCCCGAGGCCAACCGCGTCACGCTCAGCCCCGGGAAGTCCTGCAGCAACCGCACCAGGTAGGTCGCGGTGGCCTCGCCCTCGGTGTTCGGGTCGGTGGCGATGATCACCTCGGTGACCTCGTCGGTGCCGATCCTGTTCACCAGCTCCCGCACCCGCAGCTGGTCCGGCCCCACTCCCGACAACGGGTCCAGGGCACCGCCGAGCACGTGGTACCGGCCGCGGAACTCACGGGTGCGCTCGATGGCGAGCACGTCCTTGGGTTCCTCGACCACGCACACCAGCTTCGGTTCACGGCGGGAGTCCAGACAGATGCGGCACCGCTGCTGCTCGGAGACGTTGCCGCAGACGTCGCAGAAGACCACGCCCTCCTTGACGCTCTGCAACGCGTCCTGCAACCGGGTCACGTCCTCGGTCTCGGCCGCCAGCAGGTGGAAGGCGATGCGCTGCGCGCTTTTGGGACCGACTCCCGGCAGTCGGCCGAGCTCGTCGATCAGGTCCTGAACAGGCCCTTCGTACACGCCTAACCGCCCGTCACATGCCCGGCAGGCCGAGGCCGCCCATGTCCGGACCACCCTGACCGCCGAGGGCGCTGGTCACCGGCCCCATCTTCTCGGCCTGCAGCTCCTGCGCGGCGCGGTTGGCGTCGCGGACCGCGGCGACCACCATGTCCGCCAGCGTCTCGGTGTCCTCGGGATCGACGGCCTTCGGGTCGATCGAGACGGACTGCAACTCACCCGAGCCGGTCACCTTCGCGGTCACCAGGCCGCCACCGGAACTGCCGTCCACCTCGGTGTTGGCGAGCTCCTGCTGGGCCGTCATGAGCTGCTGCTGCATGTCCTGAGCCTGCTTCATGATCTCTTGCATGTTCGGCTGTCCATCCGGCTGTCCCATGGCTCCTCCGTACTGCTCTGGCTCGGCTCGCTGCACGGGACGATCGCCCCGGAGCACCTGCTGAGATCGGTACTGACACACCTACTCGGTACTGGCCTCCAGCGTAATCGGCGATTCGACACGACGTGGCGATCCCCGCGCCTCACCCGTCGGTGTGGACCCGGACGATCGTGACGAACCGCACCGACCGCACCGGCGAATACCAAGCGTGACTAGACACTGCCGCTGTCACCGACACGGGTGACCATGACAAGCTGATCACATGGCGTTGGACATCGTGCGGTTGCTGGAACTCACCGGCTGGCGGGCCTTCGACGTGGACGACTCCGGGCGCGTCCTGGCCGGTTCGGACGAGTCGGGGTCGATCCAGCTCGTCGAGATCGAGCCGGACGGCACCACGACGCCGGTGACCGCACTGCCCGGCGCCGTCACCGGCCGCTACCTCCCCGGCGAGCGCACCGCCGTCGTGCAGCACGACACCGACGGTGATGAGCGCGGCCAGCTGTCCCTGCTGCGGCTGGACTCACGGACCGACCCGGCAGCCCTGGAGGAACTGACTCCGCTGGTCCACGACCCCGAGCACGTGCACCGGATCCTGGACGTGCTGCCCGAGCGGATCGTCTACGCCACCAACCGCCGCAACGGCGTCGACTTCGACGTGATCCTGCGCAGCGCGCACACCGGTCAGGAACAGGTCCTCTACGACCGGGGCGGGCTGGCACTGGAGGCGGCGGTCTCCCCGGACAGCCACTACGTCGTGGTCACCGTTCCCGGGCAGCAGCCGTTGTCCGACCACGTCATCCTGGTCAACACGCTGCCCGCCACCGAGGACGAACACGTCGTCGCGCTGACCACGGCCACCGAGCACAGCCGTTACCACCAGATCTCCTGGCTGCCCGACGACTCGGGCCTGATCGTCACGACGAACGCGGACCGGGATCACACGGGCATCGCACGTATCGATCCGCACACCCGCGAGCGGGAGTGGCTGGTGACCTCCGAGGAGCACGACCTCGGTGGCTGGCTCTCCCCCGACGGCTCGACGCTGCTGGTGCGGACCAACATCGACGGTGCGGCACACCTGACCCTGCACGACGCCGGCACCGGGCAGCAGCTCCGCCGGGTGGACCTGCCCGCCGGAGGCTGGTGCACCTTCCCGCTGCCCGCACCGGTGTGGTCACCGGACTCCCACCACATCGCCCTGTCGTTCAGCTCTCCCACCGCACCGGGAGACGCGCTGCTGGTCACGGCGGCCACCGGTGAGGTTCGGTCGCTCACCGACTCGGCCGCCGCCATGAGGGGCGAGACGCTGGCCGAACCCGCTCCCCGCCGCGTACCGACGCCGGACGGCGAACGGGTGCCCTGCTTCGTCTACTCGCCCACCGCACCGAGGCCCGAACTCGACGGTTCGGCGGTGCTCGTCGTCCACGGCGGCCCGGAGAGTCAGTCGGTGCGCTCGTTCAGCCCCATCGTGCAGGCGCTCGCCGCGGCGGGGCACACCGTGGTGGTGCCGAACGTGCGCGGGTCGACCGGTTACGGCAAACGCTGGTACTCGGCCGATGACGCCCGCAAACGGCTGGACGCGGTCGCCGACCTGGCCGCCGTGCACGACTGGCTGCCCACGGTCGGGGTGGATTCCCGACGGGTCGCCCTGTGGGGTGGCTCGTACGGCGGGTACATGGTGCTGGCCGGGCTGGCGTTCCAGCCGCGCCGCTGGGCGGCCGGGGTGGACATCGTCGGGATCTCCTCGCTGAGCACGTTCCTGGCCAACACCGCCGGCTACCGGCGTGCGCACCGCGAGCGCGAGTACGGGTCCCTGAGCGACGACTCCGACTTCCTGCGCGAGGCGTCCCCGCTGTCGAGGGTGGAGGAGATCGCCGCGCCGCTGTTCGTGATCCACGGCGCCAACGACCCCCGGGTACCGTTGTCGGAGGCCGAGCAGGTGGCCGAGGCCGTGCGGGCCAAGGACATCGAGTGCGAGCTGGTCGTCTACCCCGACGAAGGCCACGGGGTGGCCAAGCGCGCCAACCGGCTCGACGCCTATCCCCGCGCCACGGCGTTCCTCGCCCGACACCTCGCCCGGTAGGTGCACTGCGGGGGCGCCGCGGGTGTGCTGCCCGGATCCGGAGAGACCGGAGCCCGTCCCACCCGGCGCCCCGTCCGCACCGAGGGTTTTCCCGGTTTCGCGCGAAACCGGGTAACCACCACGTGCGCCGGGGGGCAGTTATGCGGCTCCGGGGGCCCGACGCTACTTGTCGTCGATCCTGCGGGCGCCGAGTTCGCTGGCGAGCAGCTCGAAGGCGACTTCCTGGGAGTCCCGGTACTCCGCGGTCGGGGGATCCTGCCGCGAGGCGGCGGTGTCCTGCGACGGCGCGGGGGCCCCCTGCCCGGAGTCGTCGGTGGGTTCCGGTGCGGACCTCTCCACCGAGGCCGCGGGAACGGCGGGTGCCGCGTCCTCCGGCGGAGGCTCCTCGTCCGGAGGTTCCGGGGGCGGAGGAATACCGTCCCGGTCATTGTCCTCCGAGGCCGGTTTCCGTTCCGCTGGGACGGCGTCACGGGGCGCCGAATCCTCGGTCTCGGAATTCGCCCGAGGCCGTTCGGCGGCGGGGCGCTGCTGCGTCTCGGGACGGGCCTGCTCCTCGGGACGCTGTGCGGGACGTGCCTGGCGGGGCGCGGTCTCCGGCTTGCCTCCACCGGACCGTCCACCGCGATCGTCGGGGGGCGGAGTGGCTCCCGCCTCCACGCACTGCACGTCCCACTCCCCGCCGACGACGGCCCGCATCGCGTCGCGGACGACCTCGATGCGGCGCTGCTGGGCGAACTGCTTCAGCAGTCCGCTCGTCGGCATGGACAGCACCAGGGTGCCCTCGCGCAGGTCCTGAACGGTGGCGTTGAGCAACAGCGCCTGGGTGGGCTTGTTGCGTTCCGCCACGGCTCGCAGCAGCTCGGTCCACACCCGTCGCACGTCGGCCGCGTTGAACCCGCCGGAGTCACCCTCCGAGGCCCCCTCCTCGGCCACGGCCGGTTCCGACGACTCGGAGGGCGCCGGCGGCTCCGGGGGTGCCGACGCGACGGGCGCGGGCCGTTCGGAAGGAGCCGAATCCGGACTCCGCTGCTCCGGCGCGGGCTCGGCGGCTTGCTGCGCGGCGCGCTCGTGGGGCCGCTGGAACACACGCCGCGACGCCGCGGAGTCGGCGACCGGTTCCGAGGTGTCACCGGAATTCGACGGCACCGCGCTCTCGGAGACCGCTGCCGCGCTCCCACCCGCAGCGGGAGCGCTCGGGGGCGGCGCGATGGTCATGCGGTTTTCCACTCGTTCCAGCCGCTGCAGTAGCGCGGACTCGTCACCGGAGACGGCGGGCAGCATCATCCGCGCGCACAGCAGTTCCAGCAACAACCGCGGTGCCGTGGCACCACGCATCTCCGAAAGGCCGTTGTGCACGATGTCGGCGAAGCGCGACAGACCGGCCGCCCCGAAGCGTTCGGCCTGCGAGCGCATCCGGGCCAGCTCGTCATCGGTGGCGTCGACCAGACCGCGCTGGCCGGCGTCGGGTACCGAGCGCAGCAGAACCAGGTCCCGCAGCCGGTCGAGCAGGTCCGAGGCGAAACGACGCGGATCGTGGCCGGCCTCGACGAGTCGGTCCACCGTCCCGTACACGGCGGCGCCGTCGTCCACCGCCAACCCGTCGACCATCTCGTCGATCAGGGCGACGTCGGTGACGCCGAGCAGGGCGACCGCGCGCTCGTAGGTGATGCCTTCCGCCCCGGCGCCCGCCAGCAACTGGTCCAGCACGCTCAGCGTGTCACGCACCGATCCGCCACCCGCGCGGATCGCCAGCGGATACACGGCCGGTTCGACCCGCACGCCTTCCTCGCCGCAGACACGCTCCAGCAGCGCGCGCAGCGAGCCGGGCGGTACCAGCCGGAAGGGGTAGTGATGGGTACGAGAGCGGATGGTGGTCAGCACCTTGTCCGGCTCCGTCGTGGCGAAGACGAAGATCAGGTGCTCCGGGGGCTCCTCCACGATCTTGAGCAGGGCGTTGAAGCCCTGCGGGGTGACCATGTGGGCCTCGTCGATGACGAAGATCCGGTAGCGGGAGCTCGCCGGCGCGAACACGGCGCGATCGCGCAGCTCACGCGTGTCGTCGACACCACCGTGACTGGCCGCGTCGAGCTCGATGACGTCGACGCTGCCGCCGCCCTCGGGCGCGAGCGCCGCGCACGAATCGCACTCCCCGCACGGATCGGCCGTGGGCCCCTGGGCACAGTTCAGCGACCGCGCGAGGATCCGCGCGCTCGAGGTCTTGCCGCAGCCACGTGGCCCGGAGAAGAGGTAAGCATGATTGATCCGACCGGCCCCGAGCGCGGTGCGCAGGGGCTCGGTGACGTGCTCCTGACCGACGACCTCACCGAAGGTCGCCGGACGGTACTTGCGGTAAAGAGCCAACGCCACGTCCGAAACTCTACGTGCTCGCGCCGACAACCCGACAACGCCCGACGGGTCCCCTGGAGAAAAAGAAGGGGACCCCGCGCACCCGTCAGAGCCCGCTTACCCTTGCTGCCTTCCGGCCCTGGGGGAGTTCGCAGGGTGGACGCCGCGCGGGGTCCGATTCCCAGTGTAACCATCCACACCGCACCACCCGACCCCGGGGGGTGGCGCGATCGTCACCCGCCCCCTGCGACGAAGGCGGACAACCTCTCCCGTACACT
This sequence comes from Halosaccharopolyspora lacisalsi, assembly GCF_014137975.1. Taxonomy (GTDB): domain Bacteria; phylum Actinomycetota; class Actinomycetes; order Mycobacteriales; family Pseudonocardiaceae; genus Halosaccharopolyspora; species Halosaccharopolyspora lacisalsi. The sequence continues at coordinate 82,938 of NZ_JACGWZ010000008.1, forward strand.
CGTTCGCGGAGGATTGGCCGAGCGGCCTAAGGCGCACGATTGGAAATCGTGTAAGGGCATCCCCCTTCGCGGGTTCGAATCCCGCATCCTCCGCCGGATACGGGGCCGGGCGCGACACCAGCGCCCGGCCTCACTGCTTTCCGACCTCGGCTTCCCCCGATGGTCCACTCGGGCGGCCGCGACCGTGACGGCACCGGGTCACCGTGCTCGCGAAATCGCTCGGCACCGCGCACGGGTGCACGGTGGACGTGTCCGGTTCGTGGGATGCCACGGCCATCGCTCTCCGACCATGCCGTGACAGGGCCTCCCGCCGCGCGGCCGACGAGCACTCGGACGATCCGTTGACACCTTCGGGTGACACGCGCTGCGGGCCCGGCGAGGCGCTGCCAGAGTGACTCGCGGCTCATCCGGAAATATCCGTCGACACGGGAGCTTCCGGAGCCGACCGCCATATTCGGTTTTGCTCACGAGGAGTGTTGTATGCGTACTTCTTTGCGTGTTCTTGGTGTCGCGACCGCGACTGTCGGCCTGTTCGCGATGGGTTCACCGGCTTTCGCCGCCAACCCCCCGTCCGTGGACGTCGAGGACGTCACCGGCCAGATCGCCCAGAACGAGGGCGGGAACGCCGGTAACGGCGGCGAGGGTGGAACCGGCGTGAACCTCTGCGGTCTCGTCCCGATCGCCATCCTGGGGGAGAACACCGTGAACTGCTCGGCCGGTAACGGCGGCGACGGTGGCGCAGGCGGCGAGGCCGGATCGGAGCAGCAGATCGGCGGGGACAAGGACAAGAAGTCGCACAAGTGACGTTCCCACTTCACTGACTCACGTTCTTCACCGCAAGTGTGTGCCGGCCCGCGTGGCCGGCACGCACTTGTTCGGGGCCCGAGAGCGGCGGACCGCTTGACTCGTCGCCGCGGAGGACATCGCGCCATCGGGGTGGTGTTCAGCCCGGACACGGCGCCGGGGCATGAGGCGACGCCGCCGCGGGCACCCTGCGTGAGTCATGGAAGCCGTGGAAGGGACGTCGTGATGTCTCCGAACGAGGTGGCCGGGCATGCGGATCGGTGCCGTCGAGCAGGTCCGGGGGCGCACTCGGGCAGATGGGCCGACCGGCCGTCGCAGATCCCGCTTCGGGGGTGGCGCCAGATCCTGGTGCGGGCATGGAAGGCCGGCAGTGCCGACAACATCTACATGCTGGCGGGCAGCGTCGCTTTCTTCACGTTCCTCGCGATCTTTCCCGCGATGATCTCCCTGCTCACCGTCTTCGGGTTGGTCGCCGACCCGACGCAGGCCGCGCGCCGGATCGGCGTGTACACCTCGTCGCTGCCGCAGGCACCTCAACAGCTGATCAACGATCAACTCGCCGCGGTGGCCCGTGGTGGCGGTGGATCACTCGGCCTCGGCTTGGTCCTCTCACTCCTCATCGCGCTCTGGCTCGCCTCGACCGGGACGCAGAGCCTGATCAACGCGGTCAACATCGCCTACGACGAGGAGGAGGGCCGCGGAGCCGTCAAGCTGGGGGCTCTCGCGGTCGGGCTCACTCTCTGCGGGGCCGTGTTCGTGCTGCTGGCGCTGGCGCTGATCGCGGTCACCCCGGCGGTGCTGGGTGGTCTCGACTTCGGACCCGGGGTCCTGGTGACGGCGGAGGTGGTGCGCTGGCTCCTGCTCGTCGCGTTGTTCGCGGTGGCACTCGCGGTCGTCTATCGCGTGGCACCCGACCGGGTCGCCCCGCGCGTCCGATGGGTCAGCGTCGGCGCTGTCGTCGCGACCGCGCTGTGGCTCCTCGGCAGTGTCGCGTTCACGCTGTACATCACCAACTTCGGCAGTTACAACAAGACCTACGGGGCGCTCGCCGGGGTGGTCGTGCTGATGCTGTGGCTCTATCTCACCAGCTACGTCGTGCTGCTGGGAGCGGAGATCAATGCCGAGTCCGAGCGGCAGACCAACCGGGACACCACCCGTGGCTGACCGCGCGAGCGGGATCAGCGGATGCCCTGTTCCCGCGCCATCCGGTGGACCACCCGCGGCGCCGACCACAGGGTGGGCAGCATCACGAACCCGGCGGGTACCGCGGTGACCACGATGAACGACTGCAACGCGTCGACACCACCGTTCCCGATCGCGATCAGCACGCTCGCCGCGGCACCCATCAGCAGTCCCCAGAACGCGCGGGAGAGCTTGCTCGGTTCCTCGCCACCCGCCCCGACGGTGGCGATGGCCAGCGACATCGAGTCGGTCGTGGTGGCCACGAAAGTGGTGGTCAGCACCAGCAGGACGACACCGATCAGCCCGCCCCACGGAAGCTGCTGGGAGATCGCGATCACCACCGCGGGAAGCCCGTCCTCGGCGAGCGGGCCGGAGACCGACCCCGGTGTGCGCTGCTCCAGCATGATCCCGGTACCGCCCAGCGCGGTGAACCACAGCGCCGTGACGACCGGAGCGACCCCGATGAGGTTGCCGACCAGGCCGCGCACCGTGCGCCCGCGCGAGATGCGTGCGACGAAAATCGACATCAGCGGGGCGTATCCGATGAACCAGCCGAAGAAGAACACCGTCCAGCTGCTCAGCCACTCGTCGTCACCGCGATACAGCGACAGCGGCACGAAGTCCTGCACGTAGCGGGCGAATCCGCCGAGGAAACCGTCGACCACGAAACTCGCCGAGCCGAGCACCACGATCGCAGCCAGGGTCACGATCGACAACCACACGTTGAACCGGCTGAGGTTCTGGATGCCCCTCTCGATACCGGCGACCACCGAGACGACCGCGATCGCCGTCAGCCCCAGCACGATCGTGATCTGCACGGGGTAGGTGTCGGGCGTACCGAACAGGGCCGACATGCCGTAGGAGACCTGGAGCCCGAGAAACCCGAGCGGGCCGACGGTGCCCGCCACGACCGCCATGATGCAGATGACGTCGACGAGGGTGCCGAACCAGTGACGCTGGATCCGTTCGCCGAACACCGGGTCCAGCAGCGTGCGCGGACGCAGCGGCAGCCCCCGTTCCCGCGCGCGCATCATCACGATCGCGCCGAGCGTGCCCAGCACCGCCCACGCCAGGAAAGCCCAGTGCGAGAAGCTCTGGGCCAACGCCACGGTCACCGCTTCCCACGAGTCCGCGGCGACGGCGGAGTAGGCGGGCGGCAGGTCGGCGTAGTGGTAGACCGGCTCGGCCGCGGCCCAGAACACGCCCCCTGCCGCCAACAGCGTGCACATGATCATCGCGAGCCACTTGAAGTGCCCGAACTCGGGGGTGTCCGTGCCGCCGAGCCGCACCCGGCCGTAGCGGGAGATCCCCAGCGCGGCGGCGATCAGGAACGTCGCCAGCAGCAGCACCTGCCAGTACGGCCCGAACCAGGCGGCGCACACCCGGAACGCCGCGGTCACGGCGGAGCTGGTCGCTTCCGGCGCGAGCAGGGCCACCACGACGAAAGCGATCAGGAGGCCGCTGCTGAGCACGGTCACGGCGACGTTCGCCCGTCGCCGGGTGTCCCGCTCGGACGCGGGATTCTGCTGCCCGGCGTCGGACAGCACTGAGGAAGACAAGCGAAAACCAATCTGTCACGGGGCGCCAGGACAAGCACGACTACGACCCCGTGGACCGGTTCACGCACCGTCCATGACGGGAAGCTCGGGCCGGGGGCGTGCTCGAGACGGACCTGGGGAGAGCTGTTGGCCGAACGGACGTGTTCGGAAGAAACCCCCACCTCGGCGCCGGAGAACGCCGTGAACGGTAGATCGCCGCGAACGAGCAGGTCAAAGCCGGGCCCCGGGGGAATGGCGTTCGCCACACGTCCCGCGGGCCCGGCGTCCGTCCTCAGTGCAACGTGCCGAGCGTGTCCTTGGCGAACGGGACGATCTCGTCGAAACGGCCGTCGCGGACCTTCGACGCCCAGGCCGGGTCGCCCAGCAGCGCCCGCCCGACCGCGACGAGGTCGAACTCGCCGCGCTCCAACCGCTCGTGGAGCTCGTCGACGCCGCTGAACCCGGCGTCGCCCTCCCACGAGGCCGCCGAGGTGAACTCGCTGTCGAGACCGACCGACCCGACGGTCACGGTCGGACGGGCGGTCACCTCCCGGATCCAGCCCGCGAGGTTGAGGTCGGACCCCTCGAACTCCGGGGTCCGGTGGCGCCGGGTCGAGGCGTGGAAGACGTCGACGCCCGCCTCGGTCAGTGGCGTCAGCAACCGTTCGAGCTCCTGGGGGGAGTCGGCCAGGCGTGCCTGGTAGTCGTCCATCTTCCACTGGGAGGTGCGGAACAGGATCGGGAAGGCCGGGGACACCGCCTCACGGCACGCCGTGACGATCTCGGCCGCGAAACGGGACCGCGAGATCACGTCGCCGCCGTAGTCGTCCTCGCGGTGATTGGTCCGGCCCCAGAGGAACTGGTCGATCAGGTACCCGTGTGCTCCGTGCAGTTCGATCCCGTCGAAGCCCAGTCGCTCCGCCGTCGCCGCCGCCTTGACGAAGGCGTCGATGGTCTCGTCGATGTCCCGCGTGGTCATCGCGTCCCCGACGTCCGAACCGGTGGCGGAGCGGCCGGAGGGACTGTGCACGGGGCTGTCGAAGGAAGGGGGCGTACCGGGGGAGCGTTGGGCTCCCACGTGCCAGAGCTGGGGAACGATCTTCCCGCCGTGACCGTGCACGGACTCGACCACCTTCCCCCAGCCGGCCAGCGCCTCCTCCCCGTGGAAGTGCGGCACCCGGTCGCTGGTGCCCGCGCTCGGGTGACCGACGTACGTGCCCTCGGTGATGATCAGTCCCACGTCGGCGGCCGCACGGCGCGCGTAGTACTCGACCACGTCGGCACCGGGGACGCCTCCCGGGGAGAACTCCCTGGTCATGGGCGCCATAGCGATCCGCGTGGGCACCGTGAGACCACCGACGGTGGCGGGGGTGAACAGCGATCGCGGGGTGCTGGTCGTGGTTTCTTCGGGCACCGGCTCTCCTCGTGCTGACGACATCTGCCGCCATCCGGACGCGACGGAGGCGTCCGGATGACGCAATCAGCGTGGACGGTAAACGCCCCCCGTGCGGGCGACGACGCACGCACTGGCGACGAAGTGCTCGTCATCACCACGCGGAACTCGACGCACCATCCCGTTTTCGGTACGTGCCTTTTCGAATACTTTGCGTTGACTTGTGGTGATTTCTGTCTGAAGCTGTGACACGGAAACGGTCCTGCTCATGCGGAGGTCCCCATGTCGCGACATCCCTCGGGAGAACCCTTACGGCCGTCCTCGAAGCAACGAAGCACCCGATCGCGCCCCCGAAGAGCCCTCTTCGGGGGCTTACTCGCCCTCTGCCTGGTCTGGACCGGCAACACCGCGTCGGCGAACCCGGCGGAACCGGACTCGTGGACCGTCACCGAACCGGACCGGCCACCGAACTCCCAGCTCGGAGCCACCGTCTCGCTCACCGCCGACGGCGCACTGCGAATCAGCGTGCGGCGCGGCGAGCGAACCGTGCTCGAACCCTCCGCACTCGGCATCACGACGTCCGACGCCGACTTCGGCCGGGGATTGACCTTCCTTTCCCGCGAGGACCGCCGGGTCGAGCGGAACTACACCACGCCGGTGGGCAAGCGACACCGCCATCACTCCACCGCGCGACAGACCCGCCTGTCCTTCCGCTCCGAGAACGGCGGGCGGATGGACCTGCTGATCCGGGTGGCCGACGACGGGGTGGCCTACCGCTACGTGCTGCCCGAGCCCGACGGCGAGGTCGTCGTCGAGTCCGAGTCGTCCTCGTTCCGGGTGCCCGCGTCCTCGCCCGCCTGGATGGCTCCGTGGGGCGACCACTACGAGAAGCGGTGGTCCGGCACCGAGGTCGGCGACGCCCCGGCCGGGGAGTACGGCTATCCCGCGCTGCTGCGGGTCGGTCGCGACGACTACGTGCTGCTCAGCGAGTCGGACGTCATCGACCAGTACGGCGCCACCCGGCTCACCCTCGACGGGAGCACCTTCGAGGTCACACTGCCCGACCCCCAGCAGACCAGCGCCGCTCCGATGGTCACGCCCTGGCGCACGATGATCATCGGTGACCTGGGACAGGTCGTGGAGTCGGACTTCGTCGAGGACCTGGCCCCGTCCTCGCGGATCGAGGACACCTCGTGGATCGAGCCGGGCCGCGTGTCCTGGTCCTGGTGGTCGGACCACGACAGTCCCGGCGACCTGCGAACCCAGCGGGCCTACGTCGACTACGCGGCCGAGCAGGGCTGGGAGTACGCCCTGGTGGACGCGGGCTGGAAGCCGGAGTGGATGCCCGGACTGGTCGACTACGCGCGCGAGCGCGGCGTCCGGATCATCGCGTGGCTGCCCTGGACCGAGGTCGACACCGAGGCGGAACGTGCCGAACGGCTGCCGCGCTGGAAGTCCTGGGGCATCGCCGGGCTGAAGATCGACTACATGGACTCGGACAGCCAGGAGATGATGCGCTGGTACGACGAGGTCCTGAAGGACACCGCCCGGTTGCGCATGACGGTGAACTTCCACGGCGCGACGATCCCGCACGGTGTGCAGCGCGAGTGGCCGCACGTGATGACCATGGAAGCCGTGCGCGGCGCGGAGTACTACACGTTCGGCGAAGGCGAGGGCAACACCGCCGCGCACAACACGGTCCTGCCCTACACCCGAAACGTCATCGGTTCGATGGACTACACGCCGGTGACGTTCTCCACCGACGAGCGCACCACCTCCGACGGGCACGAACTCGGACTCTCGGTGGTCTACGAGTCCGGGATGCAGCACTTCGCCGACTCCGTCGAGTCCTACCGCCGGCACCCCGTGGCCGAGAGGTTCCTCGCCGAAGTCCCCGCGGCCTGGGACGAGACGCGGTTCCTCGGTGGTCACCCGGGCGAGGGCCAGATCATCGCCCGCAAGCACGGTGCGGACTGGTTCGTCGGCGGGATCTTCGCCGGGTCCGCCCACGAGGTCACGGTGCCGTTCGAGTTCCTGCCGGGTGGTCGCTGGCGCGTGGAGCTCTTCCGCGACGGTCCGAACGGGCTGGTCACCGACACCCGCACGGTCACCCGTGACTCCCGGATCACCGTGGGGGTCGCCGACAACGGTGGTTTCGCCGCCCGGGCCTGCCGCGCGGGACACGGTCCCTGCGGCACCGGGGGCTGACCACCCCGATCTCGACGACGGTGTCGCTGTCGAAGTGTCGGCGGCGACACCGTTGTCGTTCGCCCACTGCCGGGTACTCCTCCGGGGACGACGCACGAACCCGAAGGAGCAGCAGATGTCCACCGACCGCGCACCGAAGGCCTACGAGGGATTCGACCGGATGCCGCTGGACGGTCAGTGGCGCACCGGAAGCTCCGGCACGGTGCTCACCGACGTCAATCCCTACGACGACGAGGTGCTCACCGAGATTCCGCTCGCCCGCTCCGACGACGTCGACCGCGCCTACCGCGCCGCCCAGCGGGCGCAGCGGTCCTGGGCGACCTTCCTGCCCGGCGAACGCGACGAGATCTTCCGGCGCGCCATGTCGATCATGGACGCGCGTCGCGAGGAGATCGTCGACTGGCTCGTGACCGAGGCGGGCGGCGTGCGGGAGCGTGCCGAGTTCGAGTGGAGCCTGGTCAAGACCACGATGGCCGAGGTCGCCTCCTACCCGTCGCGGGTGGCCGGGCGCATCCTGCCCGGCACGGTGCCGGGCAAGGAGAACCGGGTGTACCGCCAGCCGGTCGGTGTCGTGGGGGTGATCAGCCCGTGGAACTTCCCGTTCCAGCTGTCCCACCGCTCGGTGGCGCCGGCGTTGGCACTGGGCAACGCCGTGGTGCTCAAGCCCTCCGGGGACACACCGGTCACCGGTGGTCTGCTGCTGGCCCGGATCTACGAGGAGGCGGGTCTGCCTCCCGGACTGCTCAACGTGGTGATCGGCAGGGGCAGCGAGGTCGGGGACCCGATGGTGACCCACGAGGTGCCGCAGGTGATCTCGTTCACCGGGTCGACACCGGTGGGCCGGGGCATCGGGCAGCAGGCCCCGCTGAAGCGCTGCGCCCTGGAGCTCGGCGGCAACGGCCCGCTCGTGGTGCTCGACGACGCCGTCCTCGACCGCGCGGTGGACGCGGCGGTGTTCGGCAGCTACTTCCACCAGGGCCAGGTGTGCATGGCCACGAACCGGGTGATCGTCGACGACTCGATCCACGACGACTTCGTCGACCGGTTCGCGGAGCGTATCCGGGCGCTGCGCACCGGCGACCCCGGCGACCCGGCAACCCAGCTCGGTCCGGTCATCAACGACGGTCAGCTCGACTCGGTCCGGGACAAGGTCTCCCGCGCGGTCTCGGACGGAGCCGAACTGCTGATCTCCGGCGAGCCCACCGGCCCGGCCGGACGCGTCCTGCCACCCCACCTCCTGCTCGGCACGAACGAGGTGGCGACCGCCGCCGAGGAGGTGTTCGGACCGGTCGCGACGGTGATCCGCGCTCGTGGTGAGGAGGACGCGCTGCGGTTGGCCAACGACACCGAGTACGGCCTGGCCAGCGCGGTCCACACCTCCGACGGCGCGCGGGGCGTGCGCTTCGCGCAGCGCGTGCAGGCGGGGATGACCCACGTCAACGACACCACGATCAACGACGAGCCGAACACCGCCTTCGGCGGGGAGAAGGCGTCCGGGCTCGGGCGCTTCGGCGGTGAGTGGGCCATCGAGGAGTTCACCACCGACCACTGGATCAGCGTCCAGCACGAGTACCGGAACCTGCCGCTGCAGCCGGAGTGAGGCGGTTCGGCTTCGCTCACCGGTCGCGGTGCCCCGCGAAGAGCTCGGCCACGGGAACGGGTTTACCCAGGTAGAATCCCTGCACGTGGTCGCAGCCGAAGTCCCGCAGGAGTTCGAGCTGCTGGGGGGTTTCGACGCCTTCGGCCACGACGTCGAGTCCGATGGCGTGTGACATGGCGACGATGCTGGTGACGATGACCCGCAGGTCGTGGGAGTCGCCGAGGTCGGTGACGAACGACCGGTCGATCTTGAGGGTGTCCAGGGGCAGGCGCCGCAGTTGCGACAGGGAGGCGTACCCGGTTCCGAAGTCGTCGATGGCCAGGTACACCCCGAGCTCGCGCAGTTCGTGCAGGACGCGTGCCGCGCGCTCGGGGTCGTGCATGATCGCGTTCTCGGTGACCTCGAGGCACAGGGCGCCGGCCGGTAGACCGCTCTCGGCGAGCGCGTGCCGGACCACGGACCGGAGGTGGGGGTCCCCGAGCTGGCGCGGGGAGAGGTTCGCGTTGAGTCGCAGGTCGATGTCGTGCCGCCTGCGTTCCGCCGCGAGCTGGCGGGTCGCCATGCGCAGCATGTGCGCACCGATCGGGTTGATGAGCTCGGTTTCCTCGGCGAGCGGGATGAACACGTCGGGCGGCACCGTGCCGTCGGTGGGATGGTTCCACCGCAGCAGGCCCTCCACCGCGACGGTGCCTTCGGTGCGGAGATCGACGACGGGCTGGTAGGCCACCCACAGCTGGTCCTGGGCGACGGCGTGGCGCAGGTCCTGCTCCAGAACCATGTTCCGCTGAACGCGGTCGCGGAGTTCGACGTCGAAGAACGCGTACCGCTCGGTGCCCTCCGTCTTGGCCTCGTACATGGCCACGTCGGCGTCGCGCAGCAGGTCCTGACCGGTTCGGGTGTCCCCCGGTGGTGAGACCGCTATTCCGATGCTTCCGCCGACGTGCAGCTGCCTGTTCTCCAGCCGGATCGGCTGGGTGAGGGTGTCGAGGAGGTGCTGGCCGAGTTCGACGAGGGCCTCGGGATCGCTCTCGTCCTGGACGAGCAGCACGAACTCGTCACCGCCGAGCCTGCTGACCAACGTCTCGCTCGAGGTGGCGTGCATCATCCGCTCCCCGATGAGGCGCAGCACGTCGTCGCCCGCGCTGTGTCCGAGGGAGTCGTTGATGCGCTTGAAGTTGTCCAGGTCGATGTAGAGCAGGGCCATCGACCGCTCCCGCGGGCGCTCGTCGCAGTGGCGCAGCACCATCGTCCGGTTGGCCAGCCCCGTGAGCGGATCGTGGGTGGCCTCGTACTCCAGGCGCTGCCGGGCGGCCAGGCTCTCGGAGATGTCGGTGAACGAGGTGACGACGACGTGGGGCGGTTGATCCTGCGGGCGCAGCGCGCGGGAGGTGACCGACAACCACACGTCGCGACCGTCCGCGCGTCCGAGGCGGATCACGCGCGCGTTCTGCGGCTCTCCGGTCTGCCGGGTGGGCATCGCGAGGTGGTTGTCCGACCGCAGTTCCGCCCCGGACTCGTCGTACAGGGGCCACGAGGTGGTCGAGGAACCGACGATCGTGGATTCGCCCGCGTCGAAGATGCGCTGGGCCGCGGGATTGGCCGCTTCGATGGTGCCCGCCGTACCGACCACGATGACGCCCTCGTCGAGGGCGGCGACCACGGTGGCGTAATCCTGCTCGGCCCGCCTGCGCTCCGCCGCCTCGTGGCGGGCGAGGTCCTGCTGCACCCGTGCGGTTCGGCCGGTCTCCTCCACGATGCGCCCGCGCATGGTCTCCACCGCGCTCGCGACCGCGGTCAACTCGGGTGGGCCCACCAACCGCACGGCGTGGTCGAGCTCCCCTTCGGCCACCCGGTTGACCTGGGAGAGGAGCGTGCGCAGCGGGCGGGTCAGCGAGAAGCGCAGGGAGAGCACCGCTCCCGCCGCGATGACGAGGCCGATCAGCACGATCCCCACGGCGAACCAGGTCGCCGCCGCGCGCGCCGCATCGGCTTCGGCGGTCTCCGATACGGCGACCATGTCGGTTCGCTGCTGCAACGTGGTCAACTCGGCCCGCAACGTGTCGAAACGCTCCTGCATGGCCGCCGTCTCCGCCGGCGACAGCATCAGGAGACGCTGACTTCGCCCAGCCCCGGGGCCCAGATCGCCGGAGTTCGGAAACCAGGCTTGAGCAGCGTCCCGGACATCGGTCAGGGCCCGCAGCACCGACGGGTACCCGGCCATCCGGCGTTCGATGTCGGCTTGGAGGTTCTCGGCTTCTTCCTGCGCGGTCACGTATGCCGAGAGCGTCGAGGGATCGCCCGTGAGTTGAAACCCGCGCACGCTCCTGGCCTCTCTGGAGTAGGCCGCCGTCAGTGCGGTGGCCGACCTCTCCGCGGGCAGGACCACGGTGGTCAGGTGGGTGGTCACCGCCTCGGCACGCTGTCGGAACGCGACCGTGCCCACGGCGACGACGCCGAGCAGCACGACCAGGACCGTCACCAGCACGTAGACGCGTCCCAGCAGTGAAACCCGGCCACGCCATAGCGAAGCCATAGTCCCGAGTATGCGACGACAGGCCGCCCCGGCGCCCGCCACCGACTACGTGGAACGCCGTGGAGCCGGTGCTGCTCCGCACACGCGGGCGTCGCGCGAGCCCGGCGGAAATGCGAAACGCCGGGCCCCGACTTCGCGGAACCCGGCGTTTCGGCTGCTCACGGCAGTGGCGGTAGCGGTGGGATTCGAACCCACGGAGGTGTTACCCTCACACGATTTCGAGTCGCGCTCCTTAGGCCGCTCGGACACGCTACCGCCAACAAGCGTAACGGACGCTTGCGTTCACTTCGTCACGGGGGGCCGAACGCGAAGTGCGCCTCAGCGGTTGTCGCCGTCCTGCCCCTCACGCCCGCGGAGCTTGTCCTTGGCGTCCTCGGCGGCACCGGCCGCCTTGTCCTTGACGTCGTGAGCCTGTTCCTTGGTCTCACCGGCGAGGCGGTCGCGCTTGCCCGCGTCCCGCAGGTCCTCGTTGCCGCTCGCCTGGCCCGCTGCTTCCTTGGCCTTACCGGTGAGCTGCTGTGCCTGCTGCTTGACCTTGTCGAAAACACTCATCAACTCGCTCCGATCCATACGGCTTCGGCCACCCCGGGAATACCCGCAGCTACACCGAACACACTTCCGCGTGAGTTCAGTCACCGGTGATTGTCCGCGAAGAAGTCCTCCAGCGGTGCCGCGCACTCCGCGGCCAGCACGCCACCGACGACCTCGGGCCGGTGGTTCATGCGCCGATCACGGACGACGTCCCACAGCGAGCCGACCGCACCGGTGCGCGGCTCCCAGACGCCGAAGACGACCCTGGCCACGCGCGCCAGCACGAGCGCGCCCGCGCACATCGTGCACGGCTCCACGGTGACCGCGAGCGTGCAACCCTCCAGACGCCAGCCGTCGCCGTGGGCGGAGGCCGCAGCGCGCAGTGCCAGCATCTCGGCGTGCGCGGTCGGGTCACCCAGCGCCTCGCGCTCGTTGTGCGCGCGCGCCAGTACCTCGCCGTCGGGACCGGCCACGACCGCGCCGATGGGGACGTCCCCGCCCGCCAGCGCGGCCGGAGCGATCGCCAGCGCATCACGGACCAGCTCGACGTCACGGGTGCGGTGACGTGGTTCCGTCACTGTTCGAGCTTGTCCAGCAGGGCGCTGAACTGGTCCCCGAAACCGCACCGCTGCGCGATCATCTCCAGCTGCTCGTCCGGGTAGAGGTCGACCTCCTCGATGATCACCGTCATCTCCCCCTCCGGCAGGCCGAGGTCGAACAGCATCCCGAGGTTGCCCTCCGGCCACACCTCGTCGTCGTCCTCGTCGGGCGGTTCGCTGCGCAGCAGGTCCAGCACGTCGGCGGCGACGTCGTAGTCCAGCGCCGCCGTCGCGTCCGACAGCAGCAGGTCCACCCCGCCGGGTACTGGTCGCACCAGCACGAAGAACTCGTCGTCCACGTCGAGCATGCCGAACACCGCGCCGGTGGAACGCAGTCCGCGCAGCTCCGTGATGGCGGTGTCGAGGCTTCCCAGCACCGAATTGTCCATCGCGTTGCACCGCCACCGACCGTCTTCACGCACTACGGCAACGGCCAAGCCCGCGACCGGCTCCTGGACCGTCATGGGGACACCGTAAAGCGTGAGCGATCCACCCGAAAGCACCAGCCCCGCCGAGCGCTCATTCCGGACGGTGTGCAACACGGGTACCCGGGACCCGTGCCCCCGGCCGCGCGGGGCTTCGCCCGGTTTCGCGCGAAACCGGGTAACCACCAACCCTGTTGCATACGGTTAAGATCCGGTGGGACGAGGCACGGGCCACTGTGCCCACCCGGGAGAACGTGCGGCACGATGTTCTCGTGCGTGCCGTATGCGTAATCGGACTGGGCCTGATCGGCGGATCGGTGCTGCGTGCCGCCACGGCGGCGGGCCGCCCCGGCTGGGCCGCCACCGCCTCGGAACAGGACGCGACGGCGGCCCGCGCCGAGGGCCACGCGGTCGAGGACTCGGTACCCGCGGCACTGCGTCGCGCCGAGTCCGAGGACGCGCTGGTCGTGGTCGCCACTCCCCTGACCGCCGTCCGGGAGGTGCTGCGGCAGGTCGCCTGGCACTCCCCGGCGGCGTGGCTGACCGACGTGGTCAGCGTGAAGGATCCGGTGCACGACGAGGTCCGGCGGCTGCTGCCCGAGGCGCGCTACGCCGGAGGGCACCCGATGGCGGGAGTGGCGTCGTCGGGGTGGACGGCGAGCACGGCCGAGATGTTCTCCGGTGCCTCCTGGGCGGTCACCCTCGAGGAGGACACCCGCTCCGAGGCATGGCGGGAAGCCGCCGCCCTCGCCCTCGACTGCGGCGCGCGGGTGGTGCCCACCTCGGCCGCCGAGCACGATGCCGCCACCGCGCGGATCTCGCACCTGCCCCACGTGCTGGCCGCCGTGCTGGCCGCCGTCGGCGCCGACGGCGGACCGCTGGCCATGTCGCTGGCGGCGGGGTCGTTCCGGGACGCCACGCGGGTGATGGGCAGCGATCCGGAGCTGGTGCGGGCGATGACCGAGGGCAACCGGGAAGCGCTGCTGGACGCCGCGGACGACGCTCTCGGGCGCTTGGGCGCCGCGCGGGGCTCCCTGGCCTCGACCGGCTCGCTGAAGTCCACCGTGGATGCCGGGCACGCTGCGCGCGGGATGCTGGAGGAGCTGCGCGGCGCGAGCCGGGAACGCACCACCGTCCCGCTGGACTCCCGGCACACCCTGCGCCGGCTGCGCGAGCTCGGTGACCGGGGCGGCCGGGTCGTCGAGCTGACCGCCGATTCCGCCGTCGCCGAAGTACCCGCTTCCGAGGCCGGGTAGTTCTCCTCGCTTCCGGAGCATCCGGAAGCGAGGACCTATACGCCGGAGCGCGCATCGGCCACGATGACGGTATGGCCCGCGCCTTCCTCATAGACGCCGCCAGGACCCCGTTCGGTCGCTACCGTGGCGGCCTGTCCGGCGTACGCGTGGACGACCTCGCCGCCCTGCCCGTGACCGAACTGCTGCGCCGCCACGGCACCGGCGGCAGCGGCCGGCTCGATCCGGAGCACGTCGAGGACGTCGTCTACGGCAACACCAACGGCGCGGGCGAGGAGAACCGCGACGTCGCCAGGATGGTGGCCCTGCTGGCCGGTCTCCCGGAGAGCGTCCCCGGGGTCACGGTCAACCGGCTCTGCGCCTCCGGCGGGGAGTCGCTGGTCCAGGCCGCGCGGACGGTCCGGGCCGGGGACGCGGAGCTGCTGATCGCGGGCGGAGTCGAGGGCATGAGCCGAGCGCCGTTCGTGATGCCCCGCGCCGAGCGGGCCCTGCCCGACAAGCAGGAGCTCGTCTCCACCGCCCTCGGCTGGCGGTTGGTGAACCCCCGGATGGACCCCGTGTGGACGGTGCCGTTGGGCAGGGCGGCCGAACGGATCGCGGTGGAACTGGGCATCACGCGCACCGAGATGGACGCTTACGCCCTGCGCTCGCACCGCCGCGCGGCCTCCGCCTGGGACGCGGGGGTCCACGAGGGCTTCGTGTTCCCCGTGACCACGCCCGAGGGCGTCACGGTGCGGCGCGACGAGTCGGTGCGCATCGAGACCGACGAGGCCAGGCTCGCCAGACTCGCTTCCGCTTTCTCCCCGGACGGACCGGTGACCGCGGGCAACTCGGCACCGCTCAACGACGGTGCGCTCGCCGCGCTGGTCGGCTCGCAGGACCGTGCCGAGCGGCTGGGCAGCGCCGTGCTCGGCGAGTTCCTCGGCAGCGCGACGGTGGCCGTGGAGCCGCACCGGTTCCCCCTCGCCCCGGTGAACGCGATCCGACGGCTGCTGGTCCGGCTCGGTGCCCGAGCCACCGACGTGGACCTGTGGGAGATCAACGAAGCCTTCGCCGCACTGGTGCTGTCGGTGCTGCACCACCTGCCGGAGGTGGAGCGCGACAGCGTGAACGTCCACGGCGGCGCGCTCGCCTACGGACACCCGCTCGGCGCCTCGATGCCGCGGACCGTGGTGGATCTGTGCCGCCACCTGCACCACCGCGGCGGTGGTCTCGGCATCGCCGCCGCCGGTGTCGGCGTCGGGCAGGGCGTGGCCATCGCCGTACGAGTCTGAGAACGCTCTTGTGCGCCGTTCGGTGCCGCGCTACCTTCGTACGTGACTCGGTGACCAGATTTCAAAGTTGGTCACGCAGTACCGACGAGCCAGTACCGACGAAGGAGCGACGTGCCCGACCGGAAGCAGCTCCCCGACAGCCGTGCCGACCGCATCCTCGATGCCGCCGGCGAGCTGTTACTGCGCCTCGGGCACCGCAAGGTCACCATCGCCGACGTCGCCAAGCAGGCCCGCATCGGCAAGGGAACGGTCTACCTGCACTGGCGCACCAAGGACCTGCTGTTCCAGGCGCTGCTGGCGCGCGAGTCCGTGGAACTGCTCGATGAAGCCCTGGCCGAGCTGCGCCGCGACCCCTCGGAAGTCCGACCGCACCGCCTCATGCGCACGATGTTCCTGGCCACCGAGCGGCGACCGCTGGTCAAGGCGCTGCTGACCGGGGACATGGAGATGCTCGGCAGTCTCGCCGACAGTCAGCTGGGCAGGCAGGACGCCGTCTCCAACGCCGAGTACTTCGCCAGCATGACCCGGCACGGCCTGCTGCGCACCGACGTCGCGCACCTCGACTACACCATGAACGCGGCGCTGACCGGGTTCTTCGTGATCGACGGCCTCCAGCCCGCCGCCGACGTCCCGGACGTGGAGGCCAGGGCCGACGGTCTCGCCCACACCGTCCGGTACGCCTTCGAACCGCAAGGCCAACCGGACCCCGACGCACTGGCCGCGGCGGCGGCCGAGGTCACCGCCGTGTTCGAGGAGATGAGTTCCAACCTCGGCCAGTGGATCTACTCCCACGACCCGGCACCGCGATCCGACTGACCGGGTCCGACCGAAAGGGCACCACCATGACCACCGCCCCCGCCCCGTGGAACCTCGACCAGCGCCAGTTCTGGCTGCACGGCCACCAGCCCTCCGAAGCGGTCGGCTTCGACCCGAAGACCGGGATGTGGAACGTCTACGGCTACGCCGAGGCGTTGGACGTGCTCAGCGCCCCGAAGACCTTCTCCTCCTACACCGGGCGCCTGATGCCCCAGGAGGACCAGTTCGCCGAGGGCAACCTGGTCCAGATGGACCCACCGGCGCACAACAAGCTGCGCAAGCTCGTCAGCCACGCCTTCACCCCGAAGGTGGTGGCGAACCTGGAGCCCCGCATCAGCGAGCTGACCCGCGAGCTGCTCGACGCGGCCGCGGGCTCCGGCCGGATGGAGCTCGTCCGGGATCTGGCCTACCCGCTACCGGTGATCGTCATCGCCGAGCTGCTCGGCGTGCCCAGCAGCGACCGCCACCTGTTCAAGCAGTGGGTGGACGCGATGATGCAGCAGTCCCAGGAGTTCTCGCTCGACGAGATCGCCGATCAGCAGAACCCGGACATGCAGTACGCCACGGAGCAGTTCCAGCACCTGTCCGACTACATCGGCGAGCACGCCGCCGAGCGACGCAAGCAGCCCCGCGAGGACCTGCTGACCAAGCTCGTCGAGGCCGAGGTCGACGGGGAGCGGCTCAGCCGGGAGGAGGTGGTCAACTTCGCCAACGTCCTGCTGGTCGCCGGTCACATCACCACGACGATGCTGCTCGGCAACACCACGCTGTGCCTGGACGCGCACCCGCAGGCGCAGGAGTCCGTGCGCGCGGACCGCTCGAAGGTGCCCGCCGCGATCGAGGAGTCGCTGCGGTTCCTCAGCCCGTTCGCCGTGGTGGCCCGGGTCACCAATCACGAGGCCGAGATCGGCGGCAGGACCGTGCCCGCCGACCAGCTGCTCATGGTCTGGAGCGCGGCGGCCAACCGCGACTCCCGGCAGTTCACCGCCCCGGACACCTTCGACATCACCAGGGACCCGAACCCGCACATCGCCTTCGGGCGCGGCATCCACTTCTGCATCGGCGCACCGCTGGCGCGGCTGGAGGGGCGGGTGGCGATGAACATCCTGCTCGACCGGTTCCCGGAGCTGCGCACCGACCCCGACCGGCCCCCGGAGTTCCAGCCCAGCCCCTACATGACCGGCGTGAACAAGCTCCCGCTGGTGACGGGCTGACACCGACCGGGGTGTGAGCCCGTCACAGCCGCATCACCGGGCTCACACCTCGGCTTTCCGCTCCTCCGCGGTCGTGTCGTTCTCCGGGGCGTCCCGGTGCTGCCGGACCGCGCCGTCGGAGGGCATGCGGCGGAAGAGCACGAGAGCGAGGACCGAGACGACGGCCGCCGCCGGGCCGAGAGCACCCCAGCCCCACTCCGCCACGACGGCACCGCCGGTGAACCCGCCGAGTCCCATCCCGAAGTACAGCGCCGAGGAGTTGAGCGCGATCACCATCGCCGTGGCGGTCGGCGCCAGCGAGATCAGCCGGTGCTGCACGGCGGGCATGATGCCCCAGCCGCCGAATCCCCACAGCACCAGCAACGTCCCCATCGCCACCACGGAGAAACCGGCCAACGGCAGGAAAGCGAGCCCGATCGCGAGCACCAGCAGCGAGCCGACGATGCCGACGGTCGAGCCGTAGCGGTCGGTGATCCGCCCGACCACGACGTTGCCAGCGGCGCCGGCTGCGCCGTAGACGAACAGCAGCAGACCCACCGTGGTCGCTCCCGCCCCGGTGAGGGCACCGAGCATCGGAGAGGCGTAGGTGTAAGCGGCGAAGTCGGCCAGCGAGCCGAGCAGCGAGACCACCAGCACCCACACCACGGCCCTGTTGCGCAGTGGTGCGAGCCGCTGACCGGACGCGGCGGGTTCCGGCGCCGGAACCCGGGGCAGCACCAGCAGCACCGCCGAGGCCAGCACTCCCAGCAGCGCCACCATCGCGAACAGTCCCTTGTAGCCGAGCGGCCCCACGAGCAGCACCCCGAGCGGCACACCGATCACGGTGGCCAGCGTCAGCCCACTGAGGACCACCGAGACCGCGCGCCCCCTGCGATCCAGCGGGACGAGGTCCGAGGCGATCACCACGGCCGTGGGGGTGAACAGGCTCGCCCCGAGCGCGGCGAGGATCCGGGCCGCGGTCATCGAACCGAAGTCCGGTGCCACGGCGGTGCCGAGGCTGCCCACGACGAACAGCCCCAGTGACAGCCACAGCAGCTGCCGCCGCTCCCAGCGCCCTGCCAGACCGGACAGCAGCGGAGCACTGATCGCGTAGGTGAATGCGTGCACGGTGACGAGTTGCCCCGCCGTGGTCACGGGGACGTCGAGATGCGCTGCGACGGCGGGAAGTACACCGGCGATCAAGTAGGAACCGGTGTTGATAACGAAGGCACCGACGGCCAGCGCCAACAGTCGTACGGGCATGGGCGTTCCTTCGCCGACACGGGAGACGGGAGTGGTGGTGAGTGAGCACTCGAAAGCCGCCCCGGCGGGACGGCACCCGGCATGTCGATGAACGAACCGCCAGTGTTACCCACCGTGACGTAGTGCACGATTCGGGGAGCTCGAGGGCTGGAGCCGACGCCCTCGAACCACCCCGAACCGACCCGAAAACAATTCGGCAGTTGAACCACAATCCGACACGCCCGAGCGGATGGACCACCACACAATAAGGTGAATTACTCCGCTTGCGCTGGCGGCACCACGGAAATCGGGTATACAAAAAGAGCACACCCCATGAGAAACCGGCCTTTCCGGGCCGGAACAGGGGAACACGTCACGAGGAAGGAAGACACACGATGCGTTCGCTCTCTCGCGCGGTTGTCGCCGGTGCTCTCGCCCTGCCCATGACCTTCGCCGGCGCGGGTCTCGCCGCCGCTTGCCCCGACAAGGGGGACGGAAACCACCACCACAAGAGTGACAACCACTCCAAGCACGAGAAGCACACCAAGTGGTCCTGGGGCTGGAAGTGGACTCAGGTCAACGTTTCCGACAATGACAAGACGGTCATCAACGCCGGCATCATCGACTGAGAACACCGGTAGCATCGAAGCCGAACGGGGCTCCACCCATAGCAGCACGGGCCCCGTTCGGCTTTCGTTGCTGTCAACGATTCCTCGACGACGAGCGAAACAGCGGGAAAGCACCGCAGGAGAAAACGTTTCGCGACATTCCGGAACTCGTCCACGCGGCGGCGTCACGTCCGCTGATCGCCGAACGCTCCCGGGGGAGCGGGGACTCGGGTACGCGGACGGGGCCACCGAGCACCCCCTGGTTCGGGGTTGATGCGCTCGATGTTCGTCAGCGACTCCGGAGGGCCTTGATGATCAGTTGCCCGACGACGAGGTAGATCAGGGCGGCCAACCCGTAGTTCAGCACGACGCCCAGCACCGCGCCCTCGGGCGTGAAGACGTCACCCAGGCCCAGCACCAGCGTTTGGGCCAGCGCGTAGACGACCGAGACGAACTCGTTGCCCTGGTTCGCGTCGAACACGACGAAAAGGACGTGCAGGGCGAAAACGGTGACGACCACGCCGACCGCGGAGCGAATGATGTTGGCGACGGTGTTGGCGCCGTCGCCGCGGGACCCACGCCCGGGGGCGGGCTCCTGGGGGTACCCACCCTGCTGCGGATGGTGGCCCCGATTGTGCGGCGGGTGAGGATTGGGACCCTGATTCGAGGGGGAATTCATGGGCGGCGATTGTGTTGATCGACTCCCCGGAACGACAACCCCGCACGAAGGAAATTTCCTGAGAGAGTTGTCACGTAACACTCAAAAAACATGAAAACTACTCAACAAAAGAGCTGACCAGGGATTTCGTAAAGTTGATTTCAACAACCAGCGAACAGTGCAACCCTTTTTCGTTGCACGGCACAATTTTTGGCGCCGCGTTGCGCACTATGGGTTCACTTCGATTTTAGGCCGCATGACTCTGTTACGCTTCCGCGCTGACCGGTCGAGGACGAAGAAAAGAGTCCGATGTCGCGCGAGACGAGGTTCAAATAACAGCATGAATTACTCGCAGCAACAGCACTATTACGAAAAGTCGCGGCCACCGGTTCGTCGGAAGCGCCGTGGACGCAGGGTCCTGGGCGTCCTCGTGGCGCTGCTGCTGGTCCTGGTCGGGTTCGTGGTGTACGTGGACATGTCGCTGAAGCGGGAGAACGCCCTGCCCTCCGGCGACGATCGTCCGTCCGACGGCCCGGGCACGAACTGGCTGCTCGTGGGCTCGGACAGTCGCCAGGGACTCGGTGCCCAACGGCGAACCGAACTCGGCGTCGGGGAGGCGGCCGGTCGGCGCACCGACACCGTCATGCTGGTCCACGTCCCGGAGGGCAGCGGCAAGCCGACGATGGTGAGCCTGCCGCGTGACTCCTACGTGTCCGTTCCCGGGCACGGCGAGGACAAGCTCAACGCCGCGTTCGCCTACGGCGGGTCGCAGCTGCTGACGCGGACGGTCGAGGATGCCACCGGAGTGCGCATCGACCACTACGCCGAGATCGGGCTGGGCGGCTTCGCGGGCATGACCGACGCGATCGGCGGCGTGAACCTGTGCGTCGACGAGCCCATGCACGACCCCAAGGCGAACCTCGACCTGCAGCCGGGCTGCCAGAACCTCGGCGGTCCGCAGGCGCTGGGGTACGTGCGCTCCCGCGCGACCGCACGCGGCGACCTCGACCGGGTCCAGCGGCAACGCGAGTTCCTCGCCGCGCTGACCGAGAAGGCCTCCAGCCCCGGAGTCCTGCTCAACCCGTTCCGACTGTTCCCCCTGATCACGAACACCGCCGGCGCGTTCCGGGTCGACCAGGGCGACCACGTCTGGCACCTGGCGAGCCTGGCATGGGCGATGAACGGCATCGCCTCCGGGCAGGGCGTGACCACCACCGTGCCGTTCGGCGAGTTCGGCGAGACCGACGGCGGCGCCTCGGTGGTCGAGTGGGATCAGGACAAGGCCGAAACGCTGTTCCGCGCGCTGGCCACCGACACCCCGGTTCCGCAGGAGGTCATCACCAACACCGCCTCGATGGGCAACTGATCACGACGAAGGAGTGGAAATGAGCGAGCACGGAGGCGACGCGGAACAGGCAGCGCGCGCCTACGAGGACGCACTCGCCGAGGTCGGCTTCCTCGGACGTCACGCGAGTCCGGAAGACGAGACGGGTCAGCTACACGCGTTGCGGACGCAGCTGCTCCGGCTCGTGGACGCGCTGCCGAGCACCTCCCGGCCCCGGAGACAGTGCGAACACTGCGGCGGCCAGCGCGAGGTAGCCGCCGTGCACGCTCAGTACGGCGCCGGCACCGCGCCCGAGTTCGTCACCAGCCGACAGCGCTGTCCGCTGTGCTGGGGCACGGGACTGGCCCTGAAGCTGCCGCCGGTGGACCAACGGGGGTACATCGATGACACCTGATGCGGACGAGACCAATCCCGTAGCCGCGAGGGTCGGGGCCGTCGATCCGCTCTGCTGGTTCCTGGTCGCCTCGATGCTGCTCACGGCGATCCTGATGGCGGTCCTCGGAATGATCGTGGTCGTCCTCGTTATCGTGCTCCCGGCCATCGCGGTCCCGGTGTTCGACTCCCGGGTGAACCGCCCCGGTTCCGGGAGTCCCGGTCCATTCGCGCGGACGCACCGCATGAAACCCGTGGACAGGCGCGGAAGGACGAGCCCGTGAGTGACGAGGGGGAGCTGCTCGCTGACCGGTACCGCTTGCGGTGCCGGCTCGGCAGCGGAGCGATGGGGGTCGTCTGGCAGGCCACCGACGAGCTCTTGCAGCGACCCGTCGCGGTCAAGCAGCTGCTCCCCCAACCCGGCCTCGACGCCGCGCGCGTCGAGGAGGCGCGGCAACGGGCGATGCGTGAGGGGCGACTCGCCGCGAGGCTGCACCACCCGAACGCCGTGGCCGTGCACGACGTCACCGAGCACGAGGGCCTTCCGGTGCTGGTGATGGAGTACGCGCCTTCCCGCAGCCTCGCGGACGTGCTCGCGGAGCAGGGCACCATGACGCCGGAGGCGGTGGCCGGTATCGGTGCCCAGACCGCTTCGGCGCTGGAGGCCGCACACGCGGTGGGGATCGTCCACCGGGACGTCAAACCGGGCAACGTGCTCCTCGGTTCGGACGGCACGGTCAAGATCACCGACTTCGGCATCTCCCACGCCGCGGACGACGTCGTCGTGACTCGGACCGGCATCCTCGCGGGCACGCCCGCCTACCTGGCCCCCGAGATCGCCCGGGGCCACTCCCCCACGCCCAGCTCCGACGTCTTCTCCCTCGCCGCCACCCTGTACGAGGCGGTCGAAGCGAGAACCCCGTTCGACCACGGCAGCGACAACTCGCTGGCCCTGCTGCACGTGGTCGCCGCGGGCAACGCCCTGCCGCCCCGACGCGCGGGACCGCTCGCAACGGTGTTGACGCACATGTTGAAAGCCGACCCGGCCCAACGACCGGAGCTGGCCCAGGCCCGCGAGGCCATGCGCGCCGTCGCGGTGGGAACGTCGTTGCCCACCGCTGTCGACCACCTCGCCCACGAGGTTCCCGCCCGGCCCCTCGACCGCACCGCCACAGCTCCTCCGCCGGGCGAGGGGCGCAACGGAACCCGCCTGGACGCACGACCCCTCGATCAACGGCCAGGGCCCCGTGGAGGACACCCCGGCGCGAAACGTCGCCGACTCCTGCTCACCGCGGCGGCTGTCGCCGTCGCGGTCCTCACCGGGGTGCTCGTGGCGGCCCAGCTCGGCCCGGGCGGTGATCCCGCGCCGCAGGCGTCCCCGGCCAGTCGGACCCTCGCACCCCACCAGCTCGAACGGATCGCCTCGGACTACTACGCCCTGCTGCCCGAGCACCCCGACAACGCGTGGAGACGTCTGGGTCCGGGACTGCGATCCCGGGGCCACGCTCGGTACGCCGACTTCTGGACCAGCGTCTCCGGAGTCACCGTGTTCTCCGCACCCCGCGCCACCGGGGAGAGGACCGTCCACGTCGGCGTCGAACTGACCCTGCGCGACGGGACCAGGGTGCGGAAACTCCACCGGCTCGGCATGACCACCACCACGGGAAATCCGCTGATCAACACGGACACCGTCCTGCGCAGCGAGCGCATCGCGCCGCCGCCCCCGCCCAGCCCGACCGAGCACGACGAGAGGCACGAGGAGGGCGAGGAAGAGCAGCCGGGCGAGGAGCACAAGAAGGAGAAGCGGGAGAAGAAGCAGGACAGGAGGGGAGGAAACGAACGGAACAAGGGCGAGAAGGACAAGAAGGACAAGAAGGGCGAGAAGGGCTAGCGGGGCGCAAGACGGCGCTGCCCGGTAACCGGCTCGACGCACGGGTGAGTCGATGGCGAAGCAGCGCAGGACTCGCCGTCCTCGCCACTCCACACACGACACACACGACGAATGACGACTCGTCACGTGATCGAGAGTCGTTTCGGACCCGAGCAACCGGGGCCGGTATCCGCATCGACACCCCGAACATCCTCACCCGCACCTACTGGCCCATGATCAGTCGCGGGTACCGCTGGTTCCGCACCGGCTCCGACGCACCAGCGCGGACGGCCGCCGGTAGGCACTTCAGCAGGAACGATCCGTCACTCGCGCGAACGGGGATGCGTCGAACCGGCCACGCTTCCCACGTGAAAGATCACCACCAGGCATGATGCTCAGCCACAGAACCCCACCGACCTCCATCGTCAGCCGTGCACCATTATCACCACCCCGCGCCGTATCCACCGGGGCCGGAAAACGGGCTCGGCACGGCCGCGTTCGTCGTCGGCCCGTGCGCCTGCGTGTTCTCGTTCATCCCCGTCATCGGTCTGATCGCCCGGCCCGTGCCGATCACCGGAACAGGGCTCTCGATCGCCGCTCTCCACAAGGTCAGGACGGGCGCAGCCACGAACGAGGTGCCCGTGCTCGTCGGACTCGTGTTATCGCTGGTCGCACTGGTGATCCGCATCGGACGGGTAGCGATGATGTTCGACGTGGCCGACCAGAAGCAGGAGATCTTGCGGATCGCTGACATGGGAGCCAGCGAGAATCGGTGGCCGCACTACGTCCCGCAGGCGCGTGCCCTCGGCATCGGCAGCATGACGGGGTCCCTGCTGTTCACCACGCGGGAGAACTTCGGCATGCTGAGCCTGTCCTCTTCGAAGCCCGAGGCGTTCACGCAGCGCTCCGAGAAGGTGGGATGGGTTTTCGCCTCCCATGCTGCGGTGGCCTTCGCCAGTGCCCGCAACGACGCGCAACTCCACCGGACCATCACGACTCGCCAAGGGCATCGGCGAAGCGATGGGCGTCATCATGAACCGCTACAAGATCTCCGGGGGCCAGGCCTTCGAAGTGCTGAAACGGGTCTCGCAGCATCGCAACGTCAAGCTCCGCGAGGTCGCCCAGGAGGTCGCCGAAACCGGCGAGGTCCCGGGAGCCGAGGACCGCTGAGCCTCGTCCGGTCCCCTCGTTTAGATCGGTGCCACATCGGTTACTCTCCGAATAGCCGAGTTGACGTCTCGCCAAGGGAACTGCTCGGCCAGAGCAGCAGTGCGCTTGAGCAGCCAGGAGCATTGAGTACTCCGTTGGGCGCGTCAGGAGTGAAACCGGTCCCTCCTGCTGACACGCCTTCCGTATCTCTCGACGACCCCCGAGGGGGTCCCTTGACGCTCTTCGCTCACGTTGTGACTTGCTGTGACGGGACCTCGTCGCGACGTGAGGCCTGTTCAGCTTTTGGCTGCGTTGTCGTCGGTGAGACTATTGTGACCTGATGAGCCATCTTGTAGGCACCGAGGAATGGGCACACCACCACCGGGAAGACCATGAGGACCTGGTGGCCGACGCGGCCGAGTGGAAACCGCTGGCACCGTTTCACGCGGTGGACAGCGAGACCGGAGCGGCGCTGTGCGATTCGGACGTGGGGGTCGAGGTCGTCCCGGAGATGGTCTGGGATCAAGTGTCGTTCGGCCGGTGCATGGCGTGTCTCCAGGTGCTCGGCGAAACGGCCGGGCCCGGGTAAGGGATCTTCTGCTTCGGCGGCCCCTCCGTGGCTTCCGGCCGCCCGCCTCCCGCTCAGCCCGGTGAGGCCGCCCGTTGATGAAGGAGAGAAACTCCGACCACACGCACTGCGCGCGACTCGGGCACGTGGCGCCAAGTGCTTCGGCTCGGGCGTCGATGATGCCCATCCGGGCTTCGTGCTCGGGACCGGTGGAGTGCGCGGCGTGCTTGGTGGTCTGACCGCCCCACTTGCGGTGGAGCAATCCGCGCTCGGCGGAGAAGTAGCCATCGCTGACGGCGTTGAGCGCGACCAGGAGTTCCCTGTCCTCGAACGCCCGTAGTGCCATCCATCCGCCGAGTGCGAGCAACAGTTCCCGGCGGACGCACAGCGTTGCGGGATGGGCCGAGGAGCGGTGACCGTGTGCGCGCCAGCGCTCGAAGCACCGACCGACGTGGAAGCACTCCCTCGTGCGGGCCCTGGTCGAACCCGACTGGTGACCCGTCCGAACGAACCGCCATCGGGTGCCGCTCCGGAAGCGTGCGGGCTACGGGTGGGTGACCATCCACACGTTCCGCGAGGCGAAGCCGGGCTCCCGTGCCAGTGTCGATCGGAGTCCGCCGTCGCGCGGCTGGCGAACGCCCCCGAACAGCAAGAAGCCCCCTGCGACTAAGTAGGGGGCTTCGAGCTGTCTCGACCAGACGTGCGCCCGTAGGGATTCGAACCCCAAACCTTCTGATCCGTAGTCAGATGCTCTATCCGTTGAGCTACGGGCGCTTGTTCAGTTGTGGACCTCCACCTCACGGCGAACGTCCCTGCGGAGGCTCCGGGATTTGAACCCGGGAGGGGGAATGCCCCAACCGCATTAGCAGTGCGGCGCCATAGACCAGACTAGGCGAAGCCTCCGGGTCGTTCTCACGGCCACGAATGAAAGCCTACACACTCCCTGATCGGCCAAGCAAAGGGGGGTGGGGTTCATGCCCCCACCCCCCGGTGCTCACTCCTTCGAACCCCCTCCGAGCTGCACGAACGGCGTCAGCGCGTCCGGGTTGCTCAGCGCGTCGCGGCTGACGGCCTGATCCGGCGCGGCCCCGGCGAGGATCTTCTTCACCGGCACCTCCAGCTTCTTGCCGTTGAGGGTGTGGGGCACCTCACTCACCTGGATGAACCGGTTCGGCACGTGCCGGGGCGAGAGCTCGGCACGCAGCGCCGCCTTCAACTCCGGCTGGAGCTCGTCGAGGGAGGCACCCTCAGCCAGGACGAGGAAGCACAGCAGCTCGCCCTCGGACTCCCCCGCGCCGGAGGTGTCCACGACCAGCGAGTCGACCACGCTCTCGAAGCCCTCCACGACCCGGTAGAACTCGGCGGTGCCCATCCGGATGCCGCCGCGGTTCAGCGTCGAGTCGCTGCGACCGTAGATCACCAGCGTCCCCCGCTCGGTGATCTTGACCCAGTCGCCGTGGCGCCACACCCCGGGGAACGTGTCGAAGTAGGCGTCGCGCAGGCGGGCGCCGTCGGGGTCGTTCCAGAAGAACACCGGCATGGTCGGCATCGGCTTGGTGATGACCAGCTCGCCGACCTCGCCGTGCAGCTCGTTCCCGTTCTCGTCGTAGGCGGCCACGGACGCGCCCAGCATCGGGCACGAGAGCTCGCCCAGCCACACCGGCACGTCCGGTGCGGCACCCACGAACGCCGTGCACAGGTCGGTGCCTCCGGAGACGCTGGCGATCTGCACG
Source organism: Halosaccharopolyspora lacisalsi (assembly GCF_014137975.1). Classification (GTDB taxonomy): domain Bacteria; phylum Actinomycetota; class Actinomycetes; order Mycobacteriales; family Pseudonocardiaceae; genus Halosaccharopolyspora; species Halosaccharopolyspora lacisalsi. Next base: position 109,832 of record NZ_JACGWZ010000008.1, read on the forward strand.
TCCGGGCCGACCGCGTCGGCGATCCAGCGGAAGCCGTCGGTGGAAAGCGGCGCACCCGTGGACCCGATCGTGCGCAGCGCGGAGAGGTCGTAGTCGGAGCCGGGCCGCAACTCCTTCTTGAGGCAGCTCTGGATGAACGGCGCCGAGGTGCCGAAGTAGTCCACGCGGTGGCGCTCGTTCAGCTCCCACAGCGTCGTCAACGACGGGTACGCGGGGCTGCCGTCGAACAGCACGATCGTGGCCCCGGCCAGCAGCCCACCCACCAGGAAGTTCCACATCATCCAGCCCGTGGTGGTGAACCAGAAGAAGCGGTCGCCGGGTCCGAGGTCGGCGTGCAGCCCGATCGCCTTGAGATGCTCCAGCGTCATCCCGCCGTGCCCGTGCACGATGCCCTTGGGCAGGCCCGTGGTGCCCGATGAGTACAGCACCCACAGCGGGTGGTCGAACGGCACGGCGTCGAAGACGAGCTCGGCGTCGCGGTGCCGCTCCAGCAGGGTCCCCCAGTCCACGGCGCGGTCCAGGGACGCCCCGGTGTCGAGGTAGTCGATCAGCACCGTGGCCGACAGGCCGGGCAACTGCTCGGCCAGGTCGTCGACGGTGGAGCGAATGTCGAAGCTGCGGCCTCCGTAGACGTAGCCGCCGACCGCGATGAGCACCTTCGGCTCGATCTGGACGAACCGCTCGGCGACGGCGCGCAGCCCGAAGTCCGGCGAGCAGGAGGACCACACCGCCCCCAGGCTCGCGGTCGCCAGGAACGCGATCAGGGTTTCCGGGCTGTTCGGCGCCAGGGCCACGACCCGATCACCGCGCTGCACGCCGAGTTCGGCCAACCCCGCCCTGGTGGCCGCGACCCTGGCGCGCAGCTGACCGAAGGTCAGTTCCTCGCGGAGCCCGTCCTCACGGGCGAAGATCACCGCCTGGTCCTCGTCGGCCCTGCCCGCACCGTCCCGCAGGGCGTGCTCGGCGTAGTTCAGGGTGGCCCCGGGGAACCACTCCGCGCCCGGCATGACCTCCTCGGTCAGCACCCGTTCGGGAGGGTCGTGGAAGTCGACGTCGAAGAAGTCCGCGAGCTCGCCCCAGAAACCCTCCAGGTCGGTCACCGACCACCGCCACAGCGCCCGGTAGTCCGGCAGATCGAGATCACGCTCGGAGCGCAGCCACTCGCGGAACCGCTCCATCCGGCTGTCGCGGACGCGCTCCGACGACGGTTCCCACAGCAGCTCGGGCGTGTGTTCGGGGGTGTTCGATGTCATGCGTTTTTCCTAACGCATGAGGCCCTCGTCATGCCAGGGCACCCCCGGACCGCTTCGGCAGCGGAAACGATACGGGGCGCAGCTGCGGCGACCCCCGTGGGAGTGAAGCTCGTGCGGTTTCGCGCGAAACCGCCGGACCCTACTGCCACCCGGGCCGGTCTCAGGACGGGGCAGCGTGCTCCGGTTCCATCCGTACCGGGGGTTTTTGCGATTTTCCCTAAAGTTGTGTCACAACTTTAGGGAAAATCGTGAACACCACGGGCCGGGACACGTCAGGACGCGGCGACGTGCTCCGGTTCCTCCTCGGAAGTCATGTCGCGCTCGGTCTTGGCCACGAGCCGCGTACCGGTCAGGTCGCCGGTCACGTTGCACATCGTGCGCACCATGTCCAGCAGCGAGTCGATCCCGGCGACCAGGGCCACGGGGGCGAAGGGCAGCCCGGCCTGGCTGATCGTCATCGACAGCATGATCAGCCCCGCTCCCGGCACCCCGGCGGTCCCGATAGAGGCCAGCACCCCCACGGCGACGATGCCCAGCAGCTGTCCCGGCGACAACTGCACGCCCGCGATGTCGGCGACGAACACGGTCGCGGCACCGACGTAGATCGCCGTACCGTCCATGTTCACCGTCGCTCCCAGCGGCAGCGTGAAGCTGTAGACGCTGTCGCGCACGCCCATCCGCTCGGCCGCGCGCGAGCTCACCGGCAGGGTTCCGCTGCTCGACCGGGTGACGAACGCCGTCAGCATCGGGTCCTTGGCCGCGCCGAAGAACTTCCGCACGCCCACGCGCGCCACCGCCAGCAACCCCGCGTAGAACACGATCATCAGCGCGACGCCGCCGTAGACCACACCGGTCAGCTTCGCCAGCGGCGCCAGCGCTTCCATGCCGGTCTCGGCCAGCACCGCGGCGATCAGCGCGAACACACCGACCGGCGCGTACTCCAGCACTCCCCTGACCAGCAGGAACACCACCTCGACGAGCGCCTCGTTGGCTCGCCGCAGCAGGTTGCCCAGTCCGCTGAGCCGTTCGTCGTCCCTGCCGCACAGCACGCTGATGGCGATCCCGACGATCACCGCGAAGAAGATGACCGCCAGCACGTTGCCCTCGACCATGGCGGCCAGCGGGTTCTCCGGAACGATGCCCAGCAGCGTCTCGGCCATCGGCGGAGCCTTCTCCGGCTGCTGCGTCGACCCACCCGGCATCGTCAGTCCCGCGCCGGGATGCACCAACCAGGCGAGTCCGAGACCGAGAGCGATGGCCACCAGGGAGGTGAGCAGGTAGTAGCCGAAGACCTTCCCCCCGATGCGCCCGAGCTGCGACGGAGCCACCGACGAGACCCCGGCGATGAGGGTGACCACGACCAGCGGCACCACGAGCATCTTCAGCAGCCGCAGGAACAGGTCACCGAACGGTTGCAGCGCGCTCGCGGGTTCACCGACGAGCAGCCCCACCACGGCGCCGAGCACCAGGGCCACGCCGAGCTTGTAGATCAGGGGTATGTCGAGGTAGCGGCGCCACCACGTGCGCCGTCCCGCAGCCGCCATCGCCGTCCTCCCGCATTTCGAGATCGAAACTTTGGGGGGACGGTAGAGCACCGAAGTCACTTTCACCCGAACGGGTGTCTTGACATGTGGACAGTCCCCCTGCAGGCGCACCAGCTCCACGAGAGTTATCCGCCATGCCCGGGAAGCGTTACGGTCCTCGTGCGGTGAAAACGAGCCGTCTGACCAAGGAGTGGCCCATGAGCGCGCGTACCCGCCCCGATCTCGACCAGCTGCCCCCCTACGTCGCCGGACGCACCGTGCCCGGTTCGATCAAGCTGGCCAGCAACGAGGTCTCGGCAGGACCACTGCCCAGCGTCGTCGACACCATCACCCGCGCGGCGACCGACGTGCACCGCTACCCCGACATGGGCGCGACGAAGCTGGTCGACGCGCTGTCGAAGCAGCTGGAGGTGGATTCGGAGCGGATCGCGGTCGGCTGCGGCTCGGTGGCGCTGTGCGAGCAGCTCGTGCAGGCGACCTGCGGGGAGAGCGACGAGGTCGTGTTCCCCTGGCGCTCCTTCGAGGCGTACCCGATCATCACCCAGGTCGCCGGCGCCGGACAGGTCCGGGTGCCGCTGAGCGAGGGGCACGCGCTCGACCTGGACGCCATGGCCGCCGCCATCACTCCCGCCACGCGCCTGGTGTTCGTGTGCACGCCGAACAACCCGACGGGGACCACGCTGCACCGCGCCGAGCTGGAGCGCTTCCTCGACTCAGTGCCCTCCGACGTGCTCGTGGTGCTGGACGAGGCGTACCGGGAGTTCGTCAACGACCCGCAGGCGCCCGACGGCGTCGGCATCGCCCTCGAACGCGACAACGTCGTCTCGCTGCGCACGTTCTCGAAGGCGTACGGCCTGGCCGGACTGCGCGCCGGTTACGCCGTGGCCTCGCCGAAGGTGGCCGAGGCGTTGCGCAAGGTCTGCATCCCCTTCAGCGTCAACGCCCTGGCGCAGGAGGCCGCGGTGGCGGCGCTGGAGGCCCGTACCGAGCTCGAGGAGCGCTGCGCGAACGTGATCGCCGAGCGCACCCGGGTGCGCGACGAGCTGCTGACCCAGGGCCACGACGTGCCGGATACGCAGGCGAACTTCGTGTGGCTGCCGCTCGGCGAGCGGACGCAGGAGTTCAACGAGCACTGCACGGAGCACCGCGTGATCGTGCGGGCCTTCCCCGGCGACGGCGCCCGGGTCACCATCGGGTCGCCGGAGGAGAACGACGCCTTCCTCGCCGCCACCAAGGCCTTTCCCGTCTGATCACTTGCCGGTGCGGAAACCCGGTACTTGCCGTACCGGAAAGTCGAATGCTTGACTTTCCGGTACGGCAACACAACCCGGGGGAAGACCCACGTCGGATGAATCCGCCGCCGCACTCTCCGAGTTCGACCGGACCATCCACGCACCGGACCGCCTCCGCATCTGCGCCGCGCTGGATGCGGTGGAGTGGGCGGAGTTCTCCGTCGTCCGGGACACGCTGGAGGTCAGCGACCCGGTGCTGAGCAAGCAGGTCGGCACGCTCGTCGCAGCCGGGCACCCCGAGCAGCGACGCGCCACCCGGGACACCCGCCGACGGGTCTGGCTCCGGCTCAGCAAGCTCGGCCGCACCGCCCACGCGCGACACCTCGCCGCGCTCCGCGAGATCGTCGGTGACCGGTCGCTATGACCGGTCGCCGGGTGGCGGGTCGTAGTGCCCGGTCTCCGGGTCCTCGGTCTCCTCCTCGCTGACCCGGTCCTCGCCTCGCCTGCGGAAGAAGCGAAAACCGGGGAGCCCCACGATGGCCCTGCGCACGTCGTGGGTGACCTCCAGCAGCTCGTGGATCTCCGGACCGACGCGGTCCAACGTGCGCAGGATCGGCAGGATGTCGGTCAAGACGTGCTCGGTCAGCACCGGCAGCTCGTCGACCAGCCGGATCGCGGCGTCGACCTCCTGCTGGGACAGCTCGCCGACGAAGTGCTCGAGCATCGGGGCGGCCCGCCGCGCCGCGGGCTCGTACGCCGCGAGCAGGCTGTCGGCGGTGCCGGAGATGCGCTCGGCCGTGTCCACGGTGGACGAGGCGCGCTCGGAGATGTCACCGGCCCTGGCGACCACGGTCTCGGCGGAGCCGGAGATGCGGCCCGCCGCCGTCACCGCCTCCTCGGCGGAGGCCGCCACGGTCCGGGAGGTCCGCAGCAGGCCCTCGGCCTCGTCCACCGTTCGTGACGTGCGCTCGACGAGCTCGTCGGCGCGGTCGACGACCTCCCGGACCCGGCCTAGCAGGTCCTCGGCGCCGTCGACCAGGCCGATCACACGTCCGGGAACGGCGGCGACGGTCGCCGCCGAGTCGGTGGCCCACTCGAAGGTGGACCTCGCCGTCGCGACCACGTCACCGGGCTTGGGGATACCGATCTTCATACCCCCACTGTGCCCGAGCGGCGCGGTACGTCAGCCGGTCACCGCAGCGTGGCCGGTGACCGTCGTGGGAGCCGGAGCGGTGGGCACCTGTTCGAGCTGACCGGACCGGCTCGGCCAGTCCCCCGAACCCGCCTTGCCGTCGGTCTCGCCCGGGTCCTTCGGGTCACCCGGGTCCTCGGAGCCACCGCCCGGGTCCTTCGGGTCCTCGGAACCGTCGTCACCGGGATCCTCCGAGTCGTCCCCCGGGCTCCGCGGATCCTCCGGCGTCTTCCCGCCGCCGTCGTGCTCGGGGTGATCGACGATGGGAGCGTTGGTGCAGTCGTTGGCCTGCGGCGAGGCCAGCGATACGACGGCACCGATGACGGCGACGTTGTTCCCGCACAACTGCACCGGCGCGAGGCTGATGTCGTTGCCGCTGAGGACGTTGACACCCTCGTTGTCGGCGCTGTCGGCGAAAGCGGGGGTAGCCGTCGCGAGCAATCCGGCCGTCGCGGCGACAGTACCCGCCAAGTAGGTCTTCTTACGCACTCTGGACCTTCCTTCGTTGTTGATACCCCGGTTCTCGCCCGGGCCTTTCTCCTGGGCCTTCGCTCACCGCAACAGCACGAGCGTGCCCAGGGGAAGTGATCTCAGCAGTCGCAGCGCGTCCTTCGGCACCCGGACGCATCCGTCACTGCTGGCGGTGCCGAACACGCTCGGATCCGGCCAACCGTGCAGCGCCACGGTGCCCGGACCGCCGCCGTAGGTGGTCAGCGTCGCGGAGTGGGTACCGAGCGGAAGCACGATCGGGCTGAAGTCGGTGACCGTCTCCCGGATGTTGGCCAGGATGAACGTCCGGCCGCGCGGGGTCCTCGTACCGGGCGCCCCCACTCCGACCGTCCACGTCCCGATCTCGCGACCGCTCTTGCGCACCACCAACCGCCGGGCGTCGATGTCGACCTCCACGACGTAGGGGGTCCGCGCCTTGGACACCGGGGCCGAGACGCCGATGCGAACCCATCCGGTGGAACCGTTCGGTCGGGAGGGCAGCAGCACCCGCGCCCAGTCCCCGCGTTCCTCGACGATCGGCACCCAGGTCGGGGACTCGAACTGGGTGGCGGGCAGCCGGGCGACGGGGGTTCCGCGCGGGGCGTCGTGAACGGTCACCTCCTGCTTGACGCGCAGGACGATGCCGTTCGTGCCCGCTCGGGGATCCGGGTCGGGAACCGCGTCCGCGGTGGTGCCGAACGTGGTGGCCGCCGGCAGCGTCGCCGGGTCCACCCGGCGGGGTTCCGGTTTCGGGGGCGCCGGCTTCGAGGACACCGGCTTCGGGGGTGTGGTCTCCTGCGGTGAGACCGAGACGGCACTGGAACAACCGGAGGCCAGACCGAGAAGCAGGACGCCGACGACGGCGACCGCCCGTCTCCTGCCGGCGGGCAGGAGATGAATTCTCGGTACTTCCATGGGGATTCCCTCGCCTGGAAAGTGGAACGACACGGGGACGAATCGCGGGTGTGGCGAACGATCGCGGTGATCGGACTCGAGCGGACGCTACCCACGACCGCACTCCTCTCCCCTGCCGGGTCGGGCACCGTCGAACCGGAAGCGGAAACCGAACAAAGCGGCAATGAGCAGGAAAAATACTCACGTTGAACGGACATCCGAGCGCTGACGAGAAGCTTCGTCACTCGTAGTCACATATTTAATACCCGAAAGAGTGACGCTTTCACGCTCTCGCACAATCCGCGCGAATTCGGATGGATCGCGGAGCGCCACGTTCGCGACGCTCGGCGGCGTGGCATCGGCCGATGGGGACACCACGTACGAAAACCGGCTTCCGCTCCCGCGCCGATAGTGCCGCGGGAGCGAAAGCCGGGACCGGAAACCCGGACGGGACTACGGGGTCACTCAGCCGAGCCGCACGGGCAGCGTCTGCGTGGAGTTGGAGAACAGGGAGGGGACGGGCGACAGGCCGGCCGAGTCGGTGGCCAGGCCCAGCTCCGGGTAGCGGGCGAACAGGGCGGGCAGCGCGATCCCGGCTTCGAGGCGTGCGAGGTGGGCGCCGAGGCAGAAGTGGGGTCCACCGCCGAAGGCGAGGTGCCTGCCCTGCGAGCGCGTGACGTCGAAGCGGTCGGCGTCGTCGCCGTGGTGGGCGGAATCGCGGCCGACACCGCTGTAGGGCGCGAGGATGGCCTCACCACGGGCGATCGTGACCCCGCCGACCGTGATGTCCTCGAGGGGGTAGCGGGCGGGGAAGTTCCCGATCGGGGAGTCCCAGCGCAGGACCTCCTCCACCACGTTCGCCCAGGTGTCGGCATCGCCGTTGCGGGCGATCTCCAACTGCTCGGGGTGGGTGAGCAGCGCCCGCACACCGTTGGCGATCAGGCCGAGGGTGGTCTCGTGCCCCGCGGTGAGCAGCAGCCAGATCGTGTCGACGAGCTCCTCGTCGGTGAGGGCCTCGGGGTCCTGCTCGTTGGCGGCGATCAGCGCGCTGGTCAGGTCCTCGCCCGGTTCCTCGCGGCGGAGCTCGACCAGACCGTTCAACAGCTCGTGGCGTTCGCGCTGGGTCGCGACGACCTCTTCGGGGTCGGTGTCGGTGCGGAAGATGCTGTCGACGAGGGTGCGGAGCCGGGGACGCCACTGCTCGGGAACGCCGACGAGCTCGCAGATCACCTGCATCGGGATGGGGTAAGCGTAATGCTGCCGGAGGTCGACGGAGCCGTCCGGATCGGCTCGGGCGGGTAAGTCGTCGAGGAGGTCGGCCACGATCCGGTCGATGCGCGGGCGCAGCTGCTCGACGCGCTTGCGGGTGAAGGTGCGAGTGACCGGCTGGCGAAGGCGGTGGTGATCGCTGCCGTCGCTGGTCACCATGTTGGTGACCTTGATCATGCCGATCAGGGGCCAGTCGTCCGGGATCTCACCGCGCTGGATGGCGCCCCAGTTGCGCCAGTCCTTGCTGACGCGCGAGTCGGTGACGAGCTCGGAGAGCAGCTCGTGCTCGGTGACCACCCACACCCGCACGTCACCGGGGAGTACGGCACGCACGACCGGGCCCAGCTCGCGCATGCGGGCCGCTTCGCCGTGGTGGTCGGCGGCCGTGGGGTCGAGGTGAATGAGGGGAACCTGGGCGACCGAGTCGGTCATGGGGTTTCTCCTGATCTGCGGGGGAATCAGTTGCGGACTGACCTGCTACGACGCACCCGCCGACGTGAAACTCACGGGCAGCCGGTGGGGGCATCGGGTCCACGGGGAGGGCGCCACCCGAACCTGGTCGGCGGGAATTTCCAAGATCACATCGTGGAGGCGGTGCAGTGCCGTGTCGACCGCTATCCGGGTGATCAACCGGCCGGGCCGGTGGGCCGGGCAGGAGTGCGGCCCGGCGCTCCAGGCCAGATGCGCGCGGTTGCCGACCTCCAGCCACGGGTCCTCGGTGTGTACCCGGGAGTCGGCGTTGGCCGCGGCGAACCCGAGGATCAGCGCGTCCCCGCGACGGATGTGCTGGCCGGAGATCTCGCAGTCGGCCAGGGCGTACCGCGCGGGCATGTTGGCCATCGGCGGATCACGCCACAGCACGTCGTCGAGCGCGTCGTCGACGCCCATCCGTCCTCCGCGCACCCGACCGGCGAACCGGGTGTCGGTCAGCATCAGTCGCAGCGTCTGCGCGATCCAGGTCTTGGTCGTCTCGTACCCGGCCGAGATCATCAGCACCATCGACTGCTGGATCTCGTAGTCGTTGGCCAGGTTGGAATGGGAGATGAACGCCGTGGTGAGATCGTCACGGGGTTCGGCCCTGCGTTCCCGGATCGCTTCGGTCAGGATCCGTTCGACCGTCTCGTTGCCGGCCTGGGAGTCCGAGCCGGAGCCGAACAGGGCGAGCAGGCCGCGTTGCAGCTCGTGCCGCTTCTCGGGGCCGAGACCGAACAGACCGGCGATGGCCAGCATCGGGATGATGGCCGCGTAGTCGTTCACCAGGTCGGCCCGCCCCCGGTCGGCGAACCGGTCGATCAGTTCCGCGCACGTCGTCCGGATCAACCGGCTCATCCGCTGCTTGTCCAGGCCGGCCAGCCCGTCGTCCAGCGGGGCCCGCAACCGGCGGTGCTTGTCACCGTCCGCGAAGTAGGCGTTGTCGCGGGGGAACATCATGGGCCCCAGCCCGGAGTCCGGGGAGACGGCACCCTCGTTGTACAGCCGCCAGTTGTGCGGGTTCCGGGAGAACAACTGCTCGTTGCGCACGATCCGGCAGATCTCCTGGTGGCCCATGACCAACCACGCCGGGACGCCCGGTTCGAGCTCGACGGGCGCCACCCGACCCCACCTCTCCTGCAGCCACCCGTAGGCGGCCCGGGGATCGGCGCAGTTCGTCGTGGCGGACAGCGCCATCAGGTCGGACAGGTCCGTCAACTGGTAAGGGCGAGTAACCGACATCATGCGAGTGCCTCATCGGAGGAGAATTGGAGGGCGTGTTCAACGAGACTGATCAGTGCTTGCGCCGAGTCGTCCTTGTCCCGCGCGTCGAAATTCACGATGGGGACCTCCGGAAGCAGATCCAACGCCTGGCGCAGCTGCTCGGTCTCGTAGCGCGGGGCGCCGTCGAAATTGTTGACCGCCACCACGAAGGGCATCGACGTGCGCAGTTCCAACTGGTCGAACACCTCGAAGCTGTCCTCCAGGCGGCGAGTGTCGATCATGACCAGGGCGCCGAGCGCCCCTTCGGCCAGGCCCTCCCACAAATCCCAGAACCGCCGCTGCCCCGGAGTGCCGAACAGGTACAGCGCCACCTCCGGGTTGACGGTGATACGGCCGAAGTCCATGGCCACCGTGGTCGTGGACTTCTCCTCGCGACCGTCGAGGGAGTCGACGCCGATGCTGGCGGTCGTCATCGTCTCCTCGGTCCGCAGCGGCGTGATCTCGCTGACCGAGTTGATCAGCGTGGTCTTGCCGACCCCGAAAGCTCCCACAACCAGGATCTTGACCGAGTGCTGCACGGTCGGAACGACGTGTGGCCCCGACCGCGAACGATCAGAGTTCGCGAAGACCATTGAGCACCTTCTCTATGACGTGGCGTTCGGGGAGATCGTGGCGCGGCGCGCCGCAACGTATAGACAGGTGCTCGGAGTCGACCAGGTCCGAAGCGAGCACGACCACCAGACTCACGGGTAATCGCAGGTATGCGGCGGCCTCGGCCAGCGAGAGCACCCCGCCGCACACGTCCAGCAGGGCACGCTGCCGGTGGCTGGCCGAGAGCGGAACGGGTTTGTCGGGATCGGCGACCAGCAACGTCTCCGGCCGGATGGTGTTGCGCGACGGGTGAGCGCGACCGTCTGTCATGACGTACGACCGCACCGGGTGATCGGCGTACTCCTCGGGCCCACCCATGATCAGTCGGTGCGTGAGGGCGTGCTCAGGGCACGCTCGCCGATCATCTGTACCTGCGCCTGCATCTGCTGGGCGATGAGCCCGGGGTCGATCACGGACTCGGTGACCACCGCGAGGCGGGATCCGTCGCCGGCACCGCGGATGAACAGGTAACCACCGTCGAACTCGACCATCACCTGGCGGGGATCGCTGCCCGAGCCGAATTCCATGCTCATGCCCTTGCCCAGGGAGGACAATCCGGCACAAGCGGCGGCGAGCTTCTGGGCCACGTCGTTGTCGGTGTTGTCGGTCCGGACCCTGAGCAGGCCGTCCGAGGTGAGCACCACGACGTGACGCACACCCCGCACCGTCCTGATCAGCTCCAGCATCCAGCTGTTGTCGTCAGCCTGGATCGTCATCTTTCCTCCGAAGCGTCGTGAGTGTCGGCGGACGGCCGCGCGGAGCCGTCGCCGGGCGTGCCGCGGCTGCCCCCGGCACTGAGGAAGCTGCCCATCCACTGCCCCGCCTGCTCGGGTGTCTGCGTGGCCTCGTGCTCCTGCGGCCAGCGCACCGGAGTCGTGGGCGGTGCCTCGTTGCGACGGGAGCGCCGCTGCGGCAACTTGGGAGACTCCTCGCTCCCCTGAGGACTCTTGTGATCATCACGGGGATCGGCGCGATCTTTCCGGGACGCCGTCACGGCCTCGGACCGCTCCGGTGTCCCCTCGGCCCGCGGGCTCCGCGTCTCGGGTCGCTGTGTCAGGGTGGGTCCTCCCGGTGCTGCTCTTCCGGTCGGTGCCACGGTCTCCGTCTGGTCACCGGGCACCAGCACGATCGCCCGCAGCCCGCCGTACACCGACTCCGTCAGATCCACTCGGAAGTCGTGGCGACGCACGTAGCTGCCCACGACCGGCAGGCCCGTCTGCGGGATCTCGCCGAGCTCGGCCAGCCCCACCGGCCGGCGCCCCGACGCGATCCGCCGGGCCTGCTCCAGCCGGTTGTCGTCCAGGCCCACACCGCAGTCGTCGATCTCGATGACCGCGCCCCGCTGGACGCGGCGCGCCGCCACGAGGACCTGCGTACTCGGCGGGGAGGACTGGGTGGCGTTGGCCAGCAGCTCGGCCACCAGGTGGATCAGCGGCTCGACCGTCCGGGGCACGACGGCCATCCCCGAGTCCCCCGACACCTCGATCCGCTGATACGCGGTGATCCGTCCGGCCGCGGCCCGCACCACGTCCTCCAGCGGCAGTGGTTGGTGCCACTGCTGACCGGGCCACTCGCCGCACAGCGCCGCCAGGGTCTGCGCCTGCCGGGCCTGCTGGGCGGCGGCGTGATCCACTCGCATGCTCGTGTGCAGGACATCGGGGTCGGAGGGGTGCCGCTGAACCATCCGGGCCCCCTCCTCCTGGATGCGGTGCGCCGAGGACTGCACCTTCCGCCCCAGCGCCACCACCGCCTCTTCCACGGCGGTCTGCTTGTTGAGCTGCCCGGTCCGGACGTCATCCAGCACCGCCGTGGACCGGCCGACCAGCTCGGTCGCCGCGTCGTCGGCCACGGCCTCGGGGAGCGGCGGCACCGCCGCATCCTGCGACAGCGCGGGCAACTGCTGCTCCACCACGTGCCGCAATGCCGCGTACCTCGCGTCGGAGAGGGTCTCGAGGTGCCGGTGCTGTTGTTCCAGGCGCGCCAGTTCGGCTTGGTGCCGACGCTCGTCCCGTTCCGCCACCCACGCCGCCACCGACGCTGCCAACGCCGCCACTGCCGTCACCACCGCGCCGGAGAGCAGCCACACCATCGCAGGCACTCCACCGAAAAGCAGTGGTGTGAGGAGGACGTAAACGAGGACGACACCGACGCACAACCACGGGCCGGCCTTTCGCAGTCGAGACGGCACCGTCGAGGAAAATGTCATGGTCACCTGAAGTCGCGATCGGGAAGGAACAGGAGTCGAGTCGCATCACGCGACGGAAAAGAACGAAACGAAGGCGTTCCGGTCCATCGGGAAAATACTGCCGGTCGAACGAATCGCCCCTGGTGGGCCCCCGGAGACACACTCCGAGACCCGCGGACACAACGATGACGAACGCCGAACGGGCCGCTCGCTCCCCGTAGGAACACCGACGACGTGTCGAACTCCCATGCACACCCCAGAAAGGGAGAATCGAAGGACTTGGCTCGCAGGGCACGGACGGACAGCAGCAGCTTCTCGGCAGGAGATTCACGGGCTTTCACGCAGCCGACGAAACAGCCCCCGCGGGCGTGGTGGGCACCCCCCTTTCCTTTTCGCGCAGCAGGTGATCACCGAGGTTACCCCAAGGGTCAACCCTACCGAAAGCGACCGTGACACCGGACTCACACGGGCGTTTCCAACCGGGATTCGGATGGTATTCGGCCGTGACGAAGCCCCACCGGTGAGAGGGAATCCTCTCCGATTACCACTTCCGCTCTCGATCGCCAATCCCCCGATCGGAGCAGGACGACCGGGTGGGAGCTGAGGACGAACCACGAACGCCGCCGGTGACCAGTGGTCATTCCGACGGCGTGTTCCCAGCACGAAGCGGAAGCGGAGGGATTCGAACCCTCGGAGCCTCTCGGCTCGCTCGCTTTCAAGGCGAGTGCATTAGGCCGCTCTGCCACGCTTCCTCGTCACACCATAGCCAACCCGCACGCACAACACCTAGGGTGGGTTCGGGCCCCACTAATCACGCAGGTGCTCGGTGATACGCCCGAACACGCAGTTCAGCACGCGGCATTCCTCCTCGTCCAGGAAGTCCACCATGTGCTCCCGCACTCCGGCGACATGGGTGGGCGCCGCCTGCCGCAGCAGCCGCTTCCCCTCGTCGGTCAGCAGGGCCAGCACCACCCTGCCGTCACTGGGGCACTCGCGGCGCAGCACCAGCCCCTTGGCCTCCAGCCGACGGATCTGGTGGGAGATCCGGCTCTTGGAGTGCGCGACTCCCTGGGCGAGTTCGCTCATCCGCTGCCGGTGACGGGGCTGCTCGCTCAGTTGCACCAGGATCTCGTAATCGGCGAGGGAGACCCCGTGCTCGGTCTGCAACTCCCGGCTGAGCCGATACTCCAGCAAGGCGCTGCCGACGATGTAGGAGCGCCATGCCGACATCTCCCGATTGTTCAACCACCGCGTGTCGTCGTCTCCCATCACTCCGACAGGCTATCCGGGCACCGAGCGACGTGAACGGTCCACGACGAAGGAGGTGGCTCGGCCCGGCCCGGCACCGTCAGCGGGCCGGGCTCCGCCCCGCGACGCGCACTGGGGAGTCGATCGCCGTCCCACATCGGGAAGACCAGTACCCGATACGGCGTTGTGCCGACCGGACTCGCGAAACACCTTCGACGGGAAGGAGGAGCCGAGTGGCTCCAGCGGTGGAAGTGAGCGACCTGGTCAAGCGCTATCCCAAGAGCCGGAGCAACGCCGTCGACGGGCTGAGTTTCCGGGTCCACCGAGGCGAGATCTTCGGGTTGCTCGGTCCGAACGGGGCCGGCAAGACCACCACGGTCGGCATCCTGACCACCAGGGTGGTGCTGACCGACGGTGACGCCAAGGTCGGCGGCGTCAGCGTCGCTTCCGACCCGGTGGCCGCGCGCCACAAGGTGGCCGTGGTGCCGCAGCGGGTCAACCTCGACCGATCGCTGAACGCCCGGCAGAACCTGCTCTTCCACGCCACCTACCACGGCATCGCACGGGCGCAGCGCCACCGGCTCGCCGACGAGCTGCTCGACCGGATGGGGCTGTCGGACAAGGCGAAGGCTCGCGTCGACGATCTCTCCGGCGGCCAGTCGCAGCGACTCATGATCGCTCGGGCGCTGATCCACCGCCCCGAGGTGCTGTTCCTGGACGAGCCCTCCACCGGTCTCGACCCGCAGGCTCGGCTGTTCGTGCACGACCGGGTCAACGACCTGCGCTCCGAGGGGGTGACCGTCGTACTGACCACCCACGACATGGACGAGGCCGAGAAGCTCTCCGACCGGGTCGGCGTGGTCGACCACGGCAAGCTGCTCACGCTGGACACGCCGGAAGCGCTGATCAGGTCGCTGCCGGGCAGCGGGACGATCGACGTCACCGTCCGGCCGAACGGCGTCGACTCCGACCGGCTGCTGGACCTGCTCTCGAGCGTGGCGGGGGTCGAGCGAGTGGAGCGGATCGGCACCGACCGGGGCGGCGGGGAACCGGAACCGCGACTGCGGCTCTACGTCGCGGAGGAACCCTCCGCGCTGCTCGGCCCGGTCGCGGCGACCCTGCACGAGCACGACGTGGCCGTCAGCGACCTGTCACTGGGCTCACCGACGCTGGAGGACGTCTTCATCGAGATCACCGGGAGGGAGCTGCGTTGAGCTCGATGCGCGCCTTCGTCGCCGTACTCGGCCGCGACGTGTTCGTCACCGGCAGGGAGCTGCCGAGCTTCCTGGCCCAGGTGCTGGTGCAGCCGGTGGCGCTGCTGTTCATCTTCGGCAAGGTGCTCGGTCAGCTCGGTTACACCCAGCCCGGCTATGCCCAGATCCTGCTGCCCGGGATGATCGCGCTCAACGCGTTCCTGGTCTCGTTGCAGAACACCTCGTTCCCGCTGGTGCTGGACTTCTCCTACTCCCGCGAGATCGAGGACCGGCTGCTGGCGCCGCTGCCGATCAGTTGGGTGGCGGCCGAGAAGATGCTTTTCGGAGCTCTGCGCGGGCTGTTCGCCGCGTTGCTGATGATCCCGATCGGCTTCGCGATGCTCGGCGACATCGACTGGAAGCTGTCGGGACTGCCGTTCGCGGTGCTGTGCATGGTGCTGGGATCGTTCGCCGGGGCCACGGTCGGCCTCACCGTCGGTGCGGCCGTGCCGCCGCGCCGGATCAACATCATGTTCGCGGTCATCCTCGCACCGCTGATCTTCACCGGGGCCAGCCAGTTCCCCTGGGCACAGCTGGATCAGCTGCGCTGGTTCCAGGTGTTGTGCCTGTTCAACCCGTTGACCTACGTCAGCGAGGGCATGCGCGGGGCGCTGCTGCCGTCCGTACCGCACATGGCCCCGTGGGTCTGCGTGGTCGCGCTCGTGGCCGCGTGCGGGATCTTCGGCGTGCTCGGGATCAAGTTCTTCCTCCGCCGCGCCCTGGACTGAACAGGGTGAACGGGCCGTTTTGGCGGTGTGAGTGCCAAAACGGCCCGTTCCCCCTTCGGGAAAATCCCGGTGTCACCTCAGCGAGAGGGGGCCCTGCGCCTGCGGTTGCTTCGCGGCGAGGGTGTGGGCCTGGGCCTTACGCACCTCGGCCCGCTCCGCGCGGTTCTGCATCCCGTTGATGCTCTCGGTGCTGTGCGCGTAGCGCCCGATGACGTTGGCCAACGCCTTGGAGTTGCGCTCCAACGCCGTTCGGTCCACGTTGACCAGCGTGTCGCCGGGCTGGTGGTAGTTGGGGTCGAAGGCCTTGCCCGCCGTACCGCCCCACTTCGCGGCCTGGGCCTCGGTCTTGATTTCCTCGGCACCGGTGAACAGCCCACCGGCGGGGATCCCGTTGGCGATGAACTCACCGTAGTCGGACCGGCCGTCGAAGTCGGTTCCCTCGGCCTCGACGCCCTGCTTGTGCAGTGCCTTGACGAAGGCGTGCTCGATGGCCGCCGAACCCTGCGGGCCGGGACCAGCCCCCACGCCGTCGGAGTTGTCGCCGTCGTAGGTGAAGTAGCCCGCGTTCGGCGAGCCGATCATGTCGAAGTTCAGGTACATGGCGATGTCGAGCTGCCGCTCGAAGCTCAGCCCCTGAACGTACTTCGTCGAGCCGATCAGCCCGGACTCCTCGGCGCCCCACCACGCGAAGCGCACGGCGTTGTTGGTGTCGGGGCTGCCGCCGAGCTGCAGAGCGGTCTCCAGCAGACCGGCGCTGCCGGTGCCGTTGTCGTTGATCCCCGCCCCTTCGGCGACGCTGTCCAGGTGCGCCCCGGCCATGACGACGTTGTCCGCCCGCCCGGTGCGGGTCTGGGCGATCACGTTCTCCGAGGTGATCTCGTCGAAGCTGGCCCGCAGGTCCAGGGTGGCCTCGGTGCCCTGCTGCTTCACCAGCTGCGCGCCGGTGGCCTTGCTGACGCCCGCCGTGGGGATCACTCCGGCGTCGGCGCCACCGAGCGTGCCGTTGAGCGCTCCCTCGGCGTTGTTGTAGATGATCGCCGCGCTCGCGCCCTGCTCGGAGGCGATCCGCTGCTTCTTGGCGAAGGTGCAGCTACCGCGCTGGATCAGCGCGATGGTGTCGGTGACGTCGACGCCGCCGTAGTCGCTCGCCTGGCAGCCGGTGCTGTCGTCGACCGGAGTCACCGACAGCGGCGCCGTGACCCCGCCCCGGGGAGTGGCCGGGGAGTACTCCAGCGCGTCGGCCTCGACCGGTGATCCGGCCACGTTCAGCTCGATCGACTCGAGGGAGTACTTCGTGTAGGCGAACTCCGGTGTGGACACGTCGAAGCCCGCCGCGCGCAGCTTGTCCGCCACGTAGTCGACGCTGGCCCGATAGCCCGGAGTCCCCGAGGCGCGGGTGTTCCCGTTCTGGTCGGCGATGCGCTGGAGGGCGACCAGGTGTCGGTTCACGTCGTTGACGTCGACCTGCTCACCCAGTTGCATCGTCTGCGGCTGCGCCGCGGTGGCGGCCGGGACGGACAGCGCCACCGCCGTACAAGCGGCGAACAATGTGGACACGGCGCGTCCAGGTCTCAGGTTTGGTGCTCGCATCATGCTCCCGGATCGGGTGTTTTTCGTGCCGCACAACAGTCGTACGGTCACTCGGTGAAGTCAATGCTTCACCCGGAATGGTCGGACCCCGGGATCCTTTCTCCACTCTCGCCTCATGGCAACGACCGGTGTTTGCCAGTTTTGCCGGACAGCGCCGCGTACGCCAGCTGGGCCACACCGCACGAGCGGGCTACCGTCGGAGGCATGGAAGCGATCACCATTCGGGAGCCGGGCGCTCCGGACGTGTTGGAGTGGACCGAACGACCCACGCCCAAGCCGGGACGCGGCGAGGTCGCCATCGACGTCGTCGCCGCCGGTATCAACCGCGCCGACCTGTCACAGCGTCAGGGCAACTACCCGCCCCCGAAGGGCGCCAGCGACGTCCTCGGGCTCGAGTGCTCGGGCACCATCGCCGCGCTGGGCGAGGGAGTCGCGGGCAGGCAGATCGGCGACCAGGTGTGCGCGCTGCTGGCCGGAGGCGGGTACGCCGAGCGGGTCGTGGTGCCCGACGAGCAGATCCTGCCCGCCCCGGCGGGAATCGACCTGGTCGACGCGGCGGGGCTGCCGGAGGTGCTGTGCACCGTGTGGTCGAACGTCGTCATGGAGGCCGGGCTCCGCGGGGGCCAGGTGCTGCTGGTGCACGGTGGTTCGGGAGGCATCGGCACGGCCGCCATCCAGATCGGCAGGGCACTCGGGGCGCGGGTGGCCGCCACGGCCGGTTCCGCGGAGAGCCTGCGGCTGTGCCGGGAGCTCGGTGCCGAACTGGCGATCAGTTACTCCGAGCAGGACTTCGTCGAGGAGATCAAGCAGCTCGGTGGGGCCGATGTCGTTCTCGACAACATGGGGGCCTCCTACCTGGATCGCAACCTCAGCGCGCTGGCCCCGGACGGTCACCTCGCGGTGATCGGAATGCAGGGTGGACGTCGCGCGGAGCTGGACATCGGAAAGATGCTGGTCAAACGACTGCACATGTCCGCGCTCGGGTTGCGCGGGCGCCCCGTGGAGGGGCCGCACGGCAAGGCGGCCATCGTCGCCGACGTGCGGGAGCGCCTGTGGCCACTGGTGGAGCGCGGCACCGTGCGACCCCCCGTGCACAGCCGCACGCCGATGCCCGAAGCAGCGAGGGCGCACGAGATGCTCGAAGCCGGAGGGGTGCACGGCAAGATCCTGCTCACCGTGCCGTAACGAGTCCACGGGGATTTGGGGGTTACACGATTTTCCCTAAAGTTGTGGCACAACTTTAGGGAAAATCGCACCACCACCGCGGGGGCCGCCGCGGGTTCGGCTGCACAAGCCACCCCGAAAGAAACCCTCTACCCCAGTTCGGCGACGGCGCGGACGAGTTGGTCCACCTCGTAGGCGTTGGTGTAGTGGGCCAGCCCCACACGCACCGCGCCGCCGACCTCGCCGACCCCGAGCACCGCGTAGACCCCGTGCGTGCCGGGGTCGGCGAAGGCGCACACGCCCCGCTCCGAGAGGTGCTCGATCGCGTCCTCGGCCTTGACCCCCTCCACGGTGAACGCTATCGACGGCACGCGACGCATGGCGTCTCCGATCACCATGACGTGCCGCAGCTGTCGCAGGCCGTTGGTCAGGTTGGACAGCAACCCCGCCTGATAAGCCTTGACCGAGCCCATCGACGTGAGCAGCCGCTCCCGGCGCGGCCCGAGGGCGGCGTCGTCGAGAGCCGCCAGGTAGTCCACCGAGGAGACCAGGCCCGCCAGCAGCGGGTACGCCTGCGGACCGAGCTCCATCCGCTCGGCACCGCGCGTGCCCGGCTCCAGCGCCACCGCCGGAAGCTGCTCCACCATCGCGGGATCGCGGAACACCAGGGCACCGACCGGAGGGCCACCCCAGGACGAGGCGTTCAGCGCGACCACGTCCGCGCCCATCGAGGTGATGTCCAGCGGGATGAAGGGAGCCGCGGCCGAGCAGTCCGCCACGACCAGCGCACCGTGTTCGGCGGCGGCGTCGGCGGCCTGCCGCACGTCGGGGCGCGTGCCCACCGCCCCGGAAGCCGCGGTGACCGCCACGACCTTCGTTCGCGGCGTGATCAGCTCCTGGTACTGCCACCCGGGCAGCTCGCAGGTCTCGATGTCGACCTCGGCCCACCGGACGGTGCCGCCGGAGCGCTGCGCGGCGCGCTGCCAGGGCACGACGTTGACCGGATCGTCCAGCCGGGAGACCACGACCTCGTCGCCGATCATCCAGCTGTCGCCGAGGGTGTCGGCCAGTCGTTGCAGGAGTACGGCCGAGCTGGGTCCGAGCACCACCCCTGCGGGGTCGGCACCCACGAGATCGGCCAGGCTGCGACGGGCGGCGTCCACGATCGCCTCGGCGCGCTGCGAGGCGGGAAAGATCCCGCCGGGGCCGGAGACAGGGGCGCGCAGCGCGGTCGACACCGCGGTGGCCACCTGCTCGGGAACCTGCATACCAGCCGGGGCGTCCAAGTGCACCCACCCGTCGCCCAGCGCGGGGAAGCGGCCCCGCACCGCAGCGACGTCGAACGCCATGCGTAATACCGTACGGAGTTCGCGCACGGGGCTCCGCCCGGGGTGGCCGATGTCGCATCCGGCGCAGAACGGCGAGAATGAAACGATGAGCCAGCACGGTCACGGTCAGGACCACGGTCAGGACACCGACGGGCAACACATGCTCGCCGTCGGCGAGGGCGCGCCGGTCGGCTCCGGGGTGGTTTCCCGGGAGGACGGGGAGGACCTCGGCGAGCTCGTCGAGCAACCCGCGAAGGTCATGCGCATCGGCACGATGATCAAGCAGTTGCTCGAGGAGGTGCGGGCCGCGCCGCTGGACGAGGCCGGGCGCGAGCGGCTCAAGGAGATCCACCGGTCCTCCGTGGCCGAACTCGAGCAGGGACTGGCCCCCGAGCTGATCCAGGAGCTGGAACGGCTGTCGTTGCCGTTCTCCCAGGAGGAGACGCCGTCGGAGCCGGAGCTGCGGATCGCCCAGGCCCAGCTGGTCGGCTGGCTGGAGGGACTGTTCCACGGGATGCAGACGGCGCTGGTCACCCAGCAGATGTCCGCACGCGCCCAGCTCGAGCAGATGCGCCAGGGCGCGCTTCCCGCCGGTGGCACCGGAAGCGACCCGGCGCACGGCGACGAGCGGTACGACGAAGGCCCCGGTCAGTACCTGTGAGTGCGGGTCTGCTTCGCACGACGACGTCCAACCGGGAGCATCCGTGTCCGGTATGCACGTTCTCCCGCGCGGCGGGTTTCGAGCGGGATGCCCACGGGCGACCGCCCCGGGCGGGTCGGTATTCTGACGCACCGTGCAGGCGACCAGCACGGTAGAGAAACCCCCGGCCCCGCCCGAGTCCTCCTCGCGCACCTGGCGCAAGGCGTTCAACGACATCGCTGCGGGCACCCAGCAGCGCCAGTTATGGGCTCACCTGGGGTGGCAGGACATCAAGCAGCGCTACCGGCGCTCGGTGATCGGCCCGCTGTGGATCACCATCAGCATGGGCATGACGGTCACCGCGCTCGGGATCCTCTACTCCAACCTCTTCGGCAAGAACCTCGGCGAGCACCTGCCCTACCTCGCGGTCGGCTTCATCATGTGGGGCTTCATCTCGGGCTGCATCACCGACGGCACCGAGGTCTTCATCCAGAACGAAGGCCTGATGAAGCAGCTCCCCGCCCCGCTGAGCGTGCACATCCTGCGGCTGGTGTGGCGCCAGACCCTGCTGTTCGCCCACAACCTGGTCATCTACTTCGTCGTGCTGGCCATCTTCCTGATGCCCATCAGTTGGACAGTGGTCATGGCGATACCGGCGATCGTGCTCATGATGGCCAGTGGTGCCTGGGTCGCCCTGCTGTTCGGCATCGTCGCCACCCGGTTCCGGGACATCCCCCCCGTGGTCGGCAGCCTCATGCAGCTGATCTTCTTCATGACGCCGATCGTCTGGGACGCCGAAATCCTGGAGCAGAAGGGCGGCAGCATGTTCATCGCGAAGCTCAATCCGCTGTACCACTACATCGAGATCCTCCGCGATCCCCTGCTGGGCGAGGACATCGTGCTGACCAACTGGATCGTGGTCGGGGCCATTACGATCGTCGGGTGGGCACTGGCGTTGCTCGTCCTCCGCAACTACCGCGCTCGCGTCACCTACTGGGTCTGATCGGGAGCTGGAGCAACCATGGTCAGCATTGACGTCTGGAACGCGGCGGTCGACTTCCCGATCTTCGACGCGAAGTCCCGCTCGCTGAAGAAGGCCGTCCTCGGCAAGGCCGGCGGCAAGATCGGCACCGACAGCAAGGTGCCGATCATCGAGGCCCTGCACGACATCAACCTCTCCTTCCGGCACGGCGACCGGGTCGCCCTGGTCGGGCACAACGGGGCGGGCAAGTCCACCCTGCTGCGGCTGATGTCGGGCATCTACGAGCCGACCCGGGGCAACGCGCGCGTGGAGGGCAAGGTCGCCCCCGTGTTCGACCTCGGCGTGGGCATGGACCCGGAGATCTCCGGCTACGAGAACATCGTCATCCGCGGGCTGTTCCTGGGCATGAACCGCACCCAGATGGAGAAGCGGATGGACGACATCGCCGAGTTCACCGAGCTCGGCGACTACCTGTCCATGCCGCTGCGCACCTACTCCACCGGCATGCGCGTGCGGCTGGCGCTGGGCGTGGTGACCTCCATCGACCCCGAGATCCTGATCCTCGACGAGGGCATCGGGGCCGTCGACGTGGAGTTCATGGAGAAGGTGCGGGCGCGCCTCAAGAACCTCGTCCAGCGGTCCGGCATCCTCGTCTTCGCCTCGCACTCCGACGAGTTCCTCATGGAGCTGTGCAACACCGCCATCTGGATGGACAAGGGCGGGATCGTCGAGCAGGGGCCCCTGCGTGATGTGCTGACGCACTACAAGGGCAAGGACCCCTTCGAGAACGCCAGTCAGGAGACCCTGGACCGGATCGGCGAGACCCGGTCCGTGGCCGCGAGCGGGAGCAACGAGAGCACATGAGCCAGGCGCCGCAGCAGTTGCCGACACTACCGGCGGGAGCCGTCGTGGCGGTGATCGTCACCAGACACCGCCGTGAACTGCTCGCGGAGTCGCTCAAGGTCATCTCCACCCAGACCAGAACGCCCGACCACCTCGTCGTGGTGGACAACGGCCCGGATCAACCCGCCGAGGACGTCGTCGCGGAGTGCCCGGTGCCCGCCACCTACCTCCCGGCCCGACGCAACCTCGGTGGCGCCGGAGGCTTCGCGCTCGGGATGATGCACGCGCTCGCGCTCGGCGCCGAGTGGGTGTGGCTGGGCGACGACGACGGCCGCCCGGCCGACGACCACGCGCTGGCCACGCTGCTGGAGGTCGCCGAGACCCGACAGCTGGCGGCGGTCTCCCCGGTCGTGGTCAACATCGACCGCCCGGACCGGCTGGCCTTCCCGCTGCGGCGGGGGCTGACCTGGAAGCGCCTCCCGGAGGAGCTGCGCGGCGAGGGTGGTCACGAGGACTTCCTGCCCGGCATCGCCTCCTTCTTCAACGGCGCGCTGTTCCGGGCCTCGACGCTGGACGTCGTCGGTGTGCCGGACTACCGGTTGTTCTTCCGGGGTGACGAGGTGGAGATGCACCGTCGCGTGGTGCGCTCCGGACTTCCCTTCGGCACCACCCTGCGCACCCGCTTCGTCCATCCGGACGGGTCGGCGGAGTTCAAGCCGATGCTCGGCGGCCGGTTCCACGCGCAGGACCCGTCGGACGCCAACAAGCGCTACTACACCTACCGCAACCGCGGTTACCTGCTCTCCCAGCCGGGCATGCGCAAGATCGGTGCGCTGGAGGTGCTGCGCTTCGGGCTGTACTTCCTCGGACAGCGCCGCGACCCGAAGGCCTTCCGCGAATGGCTGCGGCTGGTCCACCAGGGCCGCCGCGAGCACTTCTTCCGCCGCTGAACGCGGTCACTGAACTCCGCCGCTGAACGCGGTCACTCGGATCGTGCGGTGTGCGGATAGTCTCCACCACTCCCTCACGCGCGTCGGGAGTGCGACGATGAGTACCGCCGAGCGGCCGAGGCACGGGCTCCGCTCCACGCGCCCACCGACGAGCCCGGAGCCGCCCGCGGCATCGATCGGCACCGCGTGCAGCGTGAACCCGTTCGGTTGCCGATCGGACGCGAATCGCGAAGAAAAACCTGAAGAAATCCTGAGTTCGCAGCTCACTGCGTTACGGACCGTGTCGATTCGCACAGGTACCGAGTACCGCGCAAGGGCCCGTCAGAGCAACTACTATTCTGCGTTGCGTGCGTAACGCGGGCCAGGACGACAACGGGCAGCCGCCCCCGGACGAGGAGTCGCCGGGCGGTGCCACGAAGACTCGGCGCGGTCCGGTGGCGAAGCGACTGTGGATCACCGCTTCGGTGCTGGGGCTACTGGGGGCGATCCTGTCGATCGCGGTGCCCTTCCTACCGGTGGTTCACGACATCACCACGTTGAAGTGGCCCACCGCCCAGGGGACGCAGGCGGTGTCGGCACCGCTGGTGCGGTATTCGCCGATCGAGCTGAACGCCAGCGTGCCGTGTCAGACGGCGCGCAGTTTGGACGCTCGTACCCAGGACCAAGCGCTGGTGCTGGGTACGAATCCGCCGGGCTCGGAGTACGGCAAGCTCACCGGGATGACCCTGCAGGTCACGGGCGGTCAGCTCACGCTGCTGTCCAAGGGGCGCCAACTGGGCACGACTCCGATCCCCAGCGGGGACTGTTCGATCTCGATCCACTCCGACGCGTTTCGCACCACGGCCGGCGTGGGCAACCAACCGCTGGCCGACATTCACGGGGAGGACCGGCGTCCGCAGCTGACCGGGATCTACTCCGACATCGACGAGCAGCAGGACCCCACGCGGGGACTGTCGTTCTCCGCGCAGGTCGACAACCGGTGGTCCACCCAGGGCACGGTGCTGAAGTTCGTGGTCATGGGCGTGGCCGTGCTGTGCTTCATCGGCTCCGTGATCACCCTGCGCAAGCTCGACGTGCGCGCGGGGCGGCGGCCGCCGAAGTTGGCGCCGCCGGGCTGGTGGAAGCCGACGCTGCGTGACGGCGGAGTGTTCGCGGCGCTGGGCGTCTGGTGGCTGATCGGGGCGATGACCTCCGACGACGGCTACATCCTCACCATCGCCCGCGCCCGCGCCGATGCCGGCTACATCAGTAACTACTTCCGCTGGTTCGCGGTACCCGAAGCACCGTTCGGCTGGTTCTACGAGCTGTATTCGCTGTGGGTGCAGGTGTCGACGGCCACCCCGTGGGTGCGGTTGCCCGCGCTGCTGATGGGGATGGCCAGCTGGCTGCTGATCAGCCGGGAGGTGTTGCCCCGACTGGGTCAGCAGGTCCGGCGCAGCAACGCTTCCGGGTGGGCCGCCGCGGCGGTGTTCCTGGCGTTCTGGCTGCCCTACAACAACGGCCTGCGCCCGGAGCCGGTCGTGGTGCTGTTCTCGCTGCTGTCGCTGGCCGCCGTGGAGCGCGCCGTGGCCGCACGCAGGCTCATGCCCGCCGCTGTCGGGCTCGTCGGGGCCTCGCTGGCGCTGGGCGCCAGCCCGCACGGGCTGGTGGCCGTGCTGCCCTACATAGCCGCGCTCAAACCGCTGATCCGCCTGGTGCGGCTGCGCATCCAGGAGTTCGGATGGCTGCCGGTGCTGGCGCCGATCGCCGCGTCCGGCTTCGTGATCCTGAACCTGGTGTTCTGGGACCAGACGTGGAAGTCGGTGGCCGAGGCCACCAGGGTGCGCACCGACATCGGACCGAGCCACAGCTGGTACGAGGAGTTCCAGCGCTACTCGTTGCTGTTCAGTCAGAGCGCGGACGGATCGATGACGCGGCGGTTCCCGGTACTGCTGGTGATCCTGTGCCTGATCACCTGTGCGGTGGTGCTGCTGCGGCGGGGACGCATCCGGGGTGCGGCGCTGGGTCCGAGCCGCAGGCTGCTCGGCGTGACCGGGATGACGTTCGTCGTCCTCATGATGGTCCCGACCAAGTGGACGCACCACTTCGGGATCTTCGCCGCCGTCGGCGGAGCACTGGCGGCGCTGACGGCCCTGGCCACCAGCGGCAGCGTGCTGCGGTCGCGCCGCAACCGGGCGGCGTTCTTCGCGGGCCTGATGCTGATCCTGGCCTTCGCCGCGACCGGCCTCAACGCCTGGTGGTACGTCTCCGGCTGGGGCATCCCCTGGTTCAACAAACCGCCCTCGTACCACGGCTACGAGGCCAGCACGTTCCTGCTGATCATCGCCGGGATAGCCCTGGCCGTGGCCTTCATCGAGCACCTGCGCACCGACGAGCACAACCCCACGGTGGTCGACGTCAGGGAGCAGGAGAAACGCAGCCGCGCGCTGCGGTTGGGGACGGCACCGCTGTCGCTGATCTGCGCGCTGCTGGTGCTCGGCGAGCTCGCCCTGTTCGGCAAGGCCATCGAGGAGCAGTGGGGCAGCTACAGCCTGGGGGGCGACAATCTCCAGACGCTGGCCGGCGGCTCCCAGTGCGGCCTGTCGGACTCCGTCTACGTGGAGCGGAATCCGCTGGCCGGGATGCTGCCGGTCTCGCAGCGGCAGCCGAGCGATCCGGCCCCCGACACCGACGTGCCCGACCGCAACGCCAAGGAGGAAACTCCGCGGCAGTACCTCGGCGCGCGGATGGAGGGCTTCCGCCGGGGCGGGTTCCCGCCCGGTGACGGTTCGGAGACCTTCGAGAAGGACTGGCAGCCGCCGTACGGGTTCGGCACCGACAAGGCCCCGGTGTGGGGCAGCTACGACCCCAATGGGATGGCCACCGGCGAGCTGCGCACCCAGTGGTACGACCTGCCGAAACGGGCCCGGGAAGGGCAGGTGCCGATCGTGCTGTCGCTGGCCGGGAGCGAGTCCGGGGCGAACTCGTTGTTCGTCGAGTACGGCAAGCAGACCGAGGAGGGCTTCGAGGTCCTGGAGCGGCGTCCGGTGCGCAAGGGGCCCCCGCCGGGTTGGCGCGACGCCCGCATCAGCGTCGACCGGGCCGCCACCGGGGCCGAGCAGATCCGGGTGGTGGCCGTCGACCAGTCGTTGGGTTCGGACGGGTGGTTGTCCGTCTCGGCGCCGCGCGTGCCGCGGTTGACCAACATGACCGAGTTCATCGGCGACGCGCCGACCTTCGTGGAGTGGACCGCCGCGTTCCAGCACCCCTGCTTGGAGGTTCCCAGCATCAGCCACGGCATCGCCGAGATGCCCCGGTTCCGCGTCACCGCCGGCGGCACCCTGCGCAGCATCGGGCAGGGTTGGTCCTCGCCGGATGCCGGTGGTCCGTTCGGCTGGCTCAGCGTCACCACCAGCATGCGGACGCTGCCCACGTACCTGGAGGGCAACATTCACCGGGACTGGGGCACCCTGTACGCCGTCGACCCCTACGCACCCCGGGCGCTGCCCGCCCAAGCGGCCATGAACATCCGCAAGGAGACCCACTGGGGCACCTGGACCCCGGGGCCGCTGAGCAAGACCGTGCAGTTGCCCGGCGACGTTCCCAGCTCCGACGACCGCAACGACATCAAGAGTTTCGGCAACAACTCCGACAGCGGAAACGGCGGTGGTGCTGACGGCGGCGGGCGCAGTCAGGACGACTCCACCCCGTGAGGGCGCTGCTGAAGCTCAAAGCGAAAAGGGGTGACGGCGGCTGCCCGGCGTGGTGCGATGGCGACCATGAGCGAAACGAAACCCGGTCTGGTCCTGCACCTCGTCGGCGCCGCCCAGCCGCTGCACATCGCTCTCGACCGCGAGGAGGCCGAGAGCCTGGCGCCCCTGCTGCCGGAACTGATGTCCTCGGGTGAGCCGAGGACGCTGAACACCGCCGACGGCGGGCGGTTCACGGTGAACTTCACGCACGTGGCCGCGGCCCACGTCGACTCGGTGCGCTCGGAGTCGATGGCCTACGGAGCACCCGCCCGCAGCGCGGGCTTCGGGGGTTGATGGGCACCGGCTGGTCGGCTTGTGCGGGGTCAGGTGGCGGGACCTCAGCCGGGTCCCACACCGCCACCCCTCACGGGGGCGCTGCACGCCGCAGCGCTATCGGGCGGGACCCCAACATCGTGCATGCCGCCGGGCCTCTTCGGATCAGTCCTTGAAGACGACCCACTTGAGCATCACGAAGTTGATGCCCGTACCCAGTCCCTGGCCGATGAACCAGCAGACGAACGCTCGCAGCGAGTCGCCGTAGACCACGGTGAACTCGGGCAGACTCACGTACAGCAGCTGGTTCGTACCGTTGTTGACGAAGAACGTCACGATGTAGACCAGCGCGAAGGCACCGGCCTTGGCCGTGGTGTTGCCCTTGCCGGCCCCGGTGAACGTCAGCTTGCGGTTGGCGACGTAGGAGGTGCCGGTACCGAGGACGAAGGCCAGCGGTCGGGCGACGAAGTTCGGCCACTCCAGCCCCTGCAGCAGCAGCATGTACGTGCCGAGGTCGATGACGGCGCAGACACCGCCGATGAGCCCGAAACGGACCAGCTGGTGGAACAGTCCGAGCTTCTCGGACCCGGGTTCGGCGGCGGATTCAGCCACGGCCACTCGTTCACCTCAAACGTCCGGTACCCAAAACACCGGGAACCAGGCGAATACGGTCCCCCGCAGGAGTGTATCGCTGAGAGGTAGCACACTCCGCACCGCGCCCGCACCCGTCCGGGCCGAACCACCGAACGTGGCTAGACTCGGCAGCGTGGCATCGGTTAAGGACGAGCAACAGACGCTGACCGGCTGGGGGCGCACCGCGCCGACCCAGGCACGGGTCATCAGCACCCCGGACATCGAGACCATCGCCCGCGCGGTGCGCGAGGCGGGTGAGCGCGGTGTCATTCCCAGAGGGCTCGGCCGCAGCTACGGCGACCCCTCGCAGAACGCGGGCGGCACGGTCATCGACATGACCGCTCTCGACCGCATCCACGTCGTCGACGCGGACGAGGCCACCGTCGAGGTCGACGCCGGTGTGTCGCTGGACACCCTGATGCGTCGCCTGCTGCCCTACGGGCTGTGGGTCCCGGTGCTGCCGGGTACCCGGCAGGTCACCGTCGGCGGAGCGATCAGTTCCGACATCCACGGCAAGAACCACCACTCGCAGGGGTCCTTCGGCAGCCACGTGCTCTCGATCGACCTGCTCACCGCCGACGGCGAGGTCCGCACCCTCACGCCGGAGGGCGCCGAGTCGGACCTGTTCTGGGCCACGGTCGGGGGCATGGGCCTGACCGGCATCATCCTCAAGGCCACCGTCCGGCTCAAGCGCGTGGAGACCGCCTACTTCCTCGTCGACAACGTCCAGACGCGCAACCTCGACGAGCTGCTCGAGTACTTCACCGACGGTTCCGACGCCAACTACACCTACTCGGTGGCCTGGTTCGACTCGCTGGCGCGCGGCGACAAGATGGGCCGCGCCCTGCTGACCCGGGGCAACTCGGCGAAGGTCGAGGACCTGCCGAAGAAGCTGCGCAAGGACCCGCTCGGGTTCAACGCGCCGCAGCTGATGACGGCCCCGCCGATCTTCCCGAACGGCCTGGTCAACAAGTACACGATCACCGCGTTCAACGAGGTCTGGTACCGCAAGGCACCCACCAAGTACGGCTCGGTGCAGAACATCACCCAGTTCTTCCACCCGCTGGACCTCGTCGGCGAGTGGAACCGGGTGTACGGGCCGAGCGGTTTCCTGCAGTACCAGTTCATGGTGCCCTTCGGGCAGGAGGACATGTTCCGCCGCTCGATCGACCGGATCAGCGCCTCCGGGCACGCCTCGTTCCTCAACGTGCTCAAGACCTTCGGCCCGGGCAACGCCGCGCCGCTGTCCTTCCCGAGCGAGGGCTGGACGCTGACCGTGGACATCCCGGTCACGCCGGGGCTGGACCGGCTCTGCGCCCAGCTCGACGAGATGGTGCTCGACGCGGGCGGACGGCTGTACCTGGCCAAGGAGTCGCGGACCACGCCGGAGATGATCGAGCGGATGTACCCCCGCATCCACGAGTGGCGCAAGACCCGCGAAGCCGTCGACCCCGAGGGCGTGTTCCGCTCCGACCTGTCCCGGAGGTTGGGCCTGTGACGGCCCCCGCGGGAGAGATCCGCACCCTGAACGGCTGGGGTCGCACCGCGCCGACCCGAGCACGCCAGATGTATCCGCGTATCGACGAGTGGCGCAAGATCCGCGCCTCCGTCGACCCCCAAGGAATCTTCACCTCCGATATGTCCCGAAGGTTGACTCTATGATCGACGCTGTCGGAAACCCCCAGTCCCTGTTCATTCTCGGCGGTACCTCCGACATCGCGCTGGCGACGGCCGAGCAGTACGCCGAACAGCGCTCGCTGCGGATCATCCTCGCGGATCGTCCCGAGGAGTCGGACCGCATGAACGAGGCCGCCGAGCGGCTGCGTCAGACGGGGAGCACGGTCACGACGTTGTCGTTCGACGCCCGCAAACCCGAAACGCACGCCGAGGTCGTCGACAAGGCGTTCGCCGACGGTGACATCGACGTCACTCTCGTGGCCTTCGGTATCCAGGGCGACAATGAGAAGGGTTGGACCGATGCCGAGGCGGCGCGGCTGAACGCCGACGTCAACTACGTCGCACCGGTGTCGTTGGGTGTGCACCTCTCGGAGAAACTGCGCAAGCAGGGCCACGGGAATCTCGTGGTGATGTGCTCTCCCGCGGGCGAGCGTGCGCGGCGGACGAACTTCGTCTACGGCTCCGCGAAGGCCGGGCTGGACGTCTTCTACACGGGTCTGACCTACGCCCTGGCTGACTCGGGCGTGAAGGTGACGGTCGTGCGTCCGAACTTCGTGAGGACGAAGCTCACCGAGGGCATGAAGCCCGCCCCGATGGCGCAGACGCCGCAGCAGGTCGCGAGCACCATCGTCGGCGCTGTGCGCAAGGGCAAGGAGCAGGTGTGGGTACCGGCCCAGATGCGCTGGGTCATGACAGTGCTGCGTCACCTCCCCCGCGTCATCTTCCGCCGCCTGCCCTTCTGAGGCGCGGCACCTCGGTAGTCGTCCCCCGATTTCGCGCGAAACTGGGATTTCCCGGTTTCGCGCGAAAGCGGGTGACCCCCCGAATCCAGTACAGCGGCTACACGGGTTCCACCGCGTGCTGCACCGCCTGCTGGACTCGCTCACTCTCGGAGCCCGATCCCGACGGTGTCCCGGCCGGCACCGGGACACCGTGATGAACGAGGAATACGACTCATCGTGGCGCGGGTGTCTGACGTTACATACAGAGCATCGAAATAATCGGGGTTCCTCGTCACTCGTTCGCGCGTCGGCAGTTTTCCCCGCACGAACGAGAACCAGATCGATCAAATCGTTGTCCGGTTATTCTTTTCGCAGAGATCCGTTGTCGACGTGTTACCGAGACCGGGTCGTTCCGCACGCGTTCTGTCCGTAGACTTCACGCCCGGAGTTCGACGAGGGGCACCGGGCGGTCGGAGCACCTCCCATTCTCGGGGTCCTCGCTTCCAGGCGCTCCGGCACGCGGGTGCGTACTTTTCCCACCCGTGCATCACGCCCGTTGTTCGGATCCGTGCTGGTCCGATACGGGTCGGAGCGCGCTTGTCGTCCGGAGCGGTCGAACCGAGGCGAGTACCGAGGACCCGGAGAGGAAGCTTGCGCAGCGACGATGGACGGGCCGAGAACCGTCGGCAACCGGAGCGCTTCCATCGTGTCGCCGCGACGCGTCGTCTCCCGGCCGACGGCACCGTGCCGCCATCGGCCCACGGTCATCGGTCGTCAGCTCGGGCCGCGAGCGCGGGGAATCGACCCGCGTGAATTCCGACCGTGCCTCCCGAACGACCCGTTGACCGGCACCGACCGGGTGCCATTCGTGATGTCAGCAGCGAGAGGAGCGACAGTGGCGGTCGCCGAAACGGAGAGACGAGGTGGCGCCCGTTTTACGGGCAGTGCGGCGGGTGACGAATCATCCGCAGCGTTGGACCGTGCTCGCATTGCTCGGCGGGGTCGCGCTGTTGGCGGGCGCGGTGTTCGCGACGATTCGAAACGGCCTGACCGACGACGCTTACATCACGCTCGACTACGCGCGGAATCTGGCTTTCCACGGGCACTGGGGAATCATCGGGGAAGAGGTCGCGAACTCGGCGACCTCCCCGCTGAACGTCATCGCGCTGACCGCGTTCACGGCCGTGCTCCGACAGCCGGTGCTGGCTCTCGGCGTGGTGTTCGTCCTGGCCAACGTCGTTTTCGCGTACGCGCCGCACGAATCGGCCGAACACAGCCGCCTGTCACCGTTCGGCGGTCTCCTGGCCACCCTGCTGCTGCTGACCAACCCGCTCCTGCTGTCCACGGTCGGGCTCGAGATGACGCTGGCCGCGGCGCTGCTCGGGTTGCTGCTGCTGGCGACGGTCCAGCAGCGCCGGGTCTTTTTCGGCGTCGTCGTCGGCCTGCTCGCACTGACGCGGCTGGATCTGGGAGTGCTCGTTCTCCTGATCCTGATCGGCCGGCCGTCGCTGTGGTGGGAGTGGTGGAAGTGGGCGCTGCCCGCGGGCTTCGTCGGGCTACCGTGGTTCGTGTTCAGCTGGTTCGCGCTGGGATCGGCGGTCCCCGATTCGCTGGTGATGAAACAACTGCAGGACCAATGGGGTGAATACAGCTTCGCCAACGGCTTGGACCTGTACTACAGCGTGTACCCGGCCGCGACCGTGGCCTCGGTCAGCGCCGCCGCGCTGGGACTCGTGGCGCTGCCGATCTGGCTGGTGGCCCGGTTGTCGCGACGCGCCGGTCCCCGGGACCTTCATCCGTGGGCGTTGTTCGGGATCGGTGGCGCCGCGCACTTCTACGTCTACACGCTGCTCGGTGTCCCGCCGTACCACTGGTACTACGCATCGAGCATGATCGGGCCGACCATCTTCCTCGCGGGCGCGATCGGTGCCGTCGTCGGTGCCTACACCGCCACCCGACTGACACGACCGTTGCTGCTGGCGGCAGTGGCCGTCGCTGCCGGGCTCGGAGTGCTCGCGGCACAGGGCCGCTTCCCCGTCGAGCACGGGGCGCCCTGGCACCGTGCGCCCATCATGGCCAACTGGGCTCCTCCCTCGGATTACGCCAGGGTCGGCGGGATGGTGGGAGCAATCGGGGGTGACTCCGCCGTCAGAAGCCCGGGGGAGATCGGCGTACTGGCTTATTTCTGCGACTGCGCCGTCGTCGACGGTTTCTCCGACCGGGGTTACCTCGCCGACCAGATCGAACAACGCGTGTCCGAGGCCCACCCCGCCACGCGATGGCTGCTGAAACTCAACTACGCGCATTTCGCACCGGCCGAACCACGGCCGGTTGAATACACCCTGCGCTCGGTGGAGGGATACGGGCCCGACCCACGGTGGAACGCCGACTCGCCGTGGGTGAGTCCTCATCACTTCGACCTCGAGAGGACCGGATCGGGTCAGGGCTGACGACTCGTCACGCGGAGTGGCCCGACCGGTCGCCGTAGGACCTCCCGGATCCCCGAGGGGTTCTACGGCCCGTCGTCCGCTCCGTCGGGACCGTACTGATCGGCACGCCGAGCACCGCTGTGACCACCGAGGAAGGCGTCCCGCAAGGAACAAAGCCACGAACCCTCACAGATCGTGATGCGATCGATACTCTGTAACGGTTAACCTCACTCGTATGGCGGCAGATTTCTCCAGTATGGGAGTCATACCACCGCCATCAAGCCTGTCCTCGAAGGAACGATCGAGATGGGGAAACTGGCTGATCGCGGCGCTGGCAGCGCTGACGGTGGCGCTCGGGATCTCCGCCGCACTGGCACCGGTCATCGCCGACGACCCGGTCGTGACCTGGCCGGAAGCAGGGCAGGAGCCCACGTCCACCGTGCTTCCGCTGTCGCCGTACCGTCCACTGAGCCTGGACGCGCACGTCCCGTGCACCACTCTGCGCGCGGTGAACGCGAATTCCCCCCAGGGGGGAACGGCGCTGAGCACGCGCCCGAACGGCGCTCCGGGGATGGAGGTCTCCGCACGGGGCGGTGAAGTCCTGTTCCGGATGTCCGGTCGAGAGGTCTTCACCGAACCGATCCCCGACGGCGGATGCACCTACCGGGTGCTGGCCGGTTCCGACGGTGTGCGCGTTCTGCGCGACGGCGACATGCTGGCGCGCGCTCCCGAACTGCTGCCGCCGCAGGTCGCCGAGCTGGCCACCGACGCCGAGGGAATGCCGCAGGCCTCGGGCCTGGCCGTCGAGCTGCACACCGATGCCCGCTACCAGTCCCGTCCCACCGCGCTGAAGGTGGTGCTGCTGACCGCGCACGGGCTCGCGCTGGCCACCCTGCTCGTCGTGACCTGGCGGCGCTGGCGCGATCCTCGGCCGTCCCGCACTCCACGACTGCCCCGTCCCGGTGCCGCCGACGCGGTGATGGTGCTGGTGGCCGCGGCGTGGGTGTTCCTCAGTCCGGCCAACATGGACGACGGCTGGTACCTGATGATGGCGCGCAACGCGGGCGAGAGCGGCTACATCGGCAACTTCGTCTACATGTTCAACGTCACCGAGAACCCGTTCGTGCTCAGCCAGTACATGCTGCAGCTCTGGGGTGAGCTCGGTGGCTGGTCGCTGTGGTGGATGCGACTGGTGCCCACCCTGTGCGGGCTGGCCACGTGGGCACTGCTGCGTGTCCTGATGACCGTGGCTCTCGGGCGCGCGGGCACGATGCGGACGGTGCCGTGGGCACTGCTGGTCGCGTTCCTGGTCTGGTACCTGCCCTACGGGGTGACGCTGCGGCCGGAGCCGGTGATCGTGATGTGCGCGGCGGCGACGCTGGTGTTCGCCGAGCTGGCCGTGCTGCGGCACTCGATCGGGGCGCTGGCGGTGGCCACGATCTGCGCCGCGCTGGCGGTCACCGCCTCGCCCTCGGGCGTGGTCGCGGCGGCGCCGCTGCTCCTCAGCCTGCCCTGGCTGGTGCGCTGGCTGCGCCAGCAGTCGTGGTCGGCACGGGTGGGAGCCGTGACGCTGGCCGTCGCCTCGGCGACGGTGGTCGTTCCGATCGGCTTCGCCGACGCGACCCTGGGCGACGCCCTCGAAGCCATCGACGTCCACCAGTGGTACTACCTGTCCTTCGCCTGGTACGAGGAGTTCGTCCACTACGACACCCTGATCAACTCCTCCACGTGGGCGCGCCGGCTGCCGGTGCTGCTGACGCTGGGTGTGCTGGTCGTCGTGGCGCTGTCCAGCGGGCGCGGCGGCACGGGGCGGGATCCGGTCCGCAGGCTGGTGCTGGTCAGCGCGATCACCACGTCCGTGGCGCTCGTGCTCATCGCGTTGAGCCCGACCAAGTGGGTCAACCACTTCCACGCGGTGGCGGCGGCACCGACCGTGCTGCTGGCGGCGGTACTGCTGCGCTCCCCGCTGCCCCGGCGCGCGGGTCCGATGCTCACGGGCGCGAGCCTGCTGGCGCTGGTGGGCACGGTGTCGTTGAGCTACGCCGGCCCCAACTGGTGGATTCCGTTCACCGACGCGGGTCAGCGCTTCGGCAACCACCTCGATCCGGACCTGACGACCAACAACACGGCTCCGCACATCTCGGAGCTCTACCTGCGCAATCCCGCGCCGTGGCTGGCGGTGGCGGCACTGGCGTGGGCTTGGGGGGCCTGGCGCAGGTCCCGGGGAAAGCTGGTGCTGGTCACGCCCGACCGAGCGGTGGTCTCCGCCGCGTCGCTGGGCTCCGTCCTGCTGATGGTGGCGCTGTTCGCCTACGCGCCGATCGGTCAGGCACCGGGGTGGACGGTCGCCCGTTCCGGGGTGCGGTCGATGTTCGGCGGCGGGTGCGGGCTGTCCGATGCCGTGCGGGTGCAGCTTCCCGCCGAGAAGCAGCTGCTGCCCCCGGCCACGCCACCGGCCACCGCCGGCGACTTCGGAAACGATCGCCCGCTGCCGGTGAGCGCAGATCCGTGGCCACGGCCGGTGAAGGTCTGGCACGACGACCTTCCCGACGGCACCACCACGGGGACCGGTCAGGTCACCACCGGCTGGTATCCCCTGCCGAAGTCCACGACGGGCACCCACGTGACCGTTCCGGTGGCGGGCAGCCTGGCCAACCAGGGCGTGGAGGTCCAGTTCGGACAGCGCTCCGGTGACGGGTGGGCGGTCGCGTCGAGCGAATCGCCGGCCTCCGACCTGCGACGGCCGCCGCACGAGTGGCAGCAGTTGTCCGTGCCGTTGCCCGCCGACCGCCCCGGGGCCGTGCGGGTCGTCGTCACCGACCGGGTCACCGGCGCGAACAGTTGGGTGACGGTGGCCGAACCCGAGCTCACCGCGGCCCGCCCGATCACCGAGCTGACCTCCGGGAAGGCCGTGCTGGCCAACCACATCGCCGCGGGGCTGTGGCCGTGCGTGAACCAGGTCGACATCGACAACGGCATCACCGAGACGCCGCGGGTGCGCATGACGGTCGACGACCTGCTGCCGCCGGGGTGGCCGGACAACATCAGCAACCTGACCTGGGGCGGAGCGTGGATGCAGACCGCGCGCTCCTGGACCCAGACCGAACTCCACGCCGAGCTGCACCCGAAGGGGCCGCCGCGTAAGCCGTGGGGACACGTGTTCGCGATCGACTACCCGCATCCGACCGGTCGTTACGACCTCCGCGTCGAGCAGAACGTCCGCTGGGGCTGGGAGCGGCTTCCCACCCTGGCCGACAACGACTACCCGAACATCGAGAACAACGCGGGCACTCAGGTCGAGGAACCGACCAGCGACAGTTAAGAAGAATTCTTGCGGGTGGGGTGGTTTTCGCCGAAACCGCCCCACTCCGGTCTCCCGCGCGGACTACGAAAAGGTAACGGGATGCACCCCCGCATCTCGGGCTTTTCGTGCGATCCGCGTTCTCACCGCTGTTCGAGAACGGCGAACGTCCTCGCGCACCAGGAGTTCGAAGGAAACCGCATCATCGGAGGTGTCGCCACCAACGAAGCGGAGACACCTTCGCACGGAAGCCATCGAACAGTCTCCTGTGGACGATTTGATACCGGGGAACGTTGTTCCGTTACAAGATCTCCCAGAAGTCACACGAAGTGGTGAACTACGGCACTTCGCCCTGCGGATCACCCGACGCCGAACAAATGTGGAGACGACAAGCACGACCGGAGAAAGGGATCGGCCTTGACGACGAAACGCCAACTGGTCAGCTCGGTGCTCGCGGCCTCCGCCGCCGCCGCTCTGTCGTTCACGCTCACCGCACCGGCAGCTGCGGCGAACGCGCACACGACGGCCCCGGACAACGGCACCACCGTCACCCAGCAGGAGGATCGACAGCTCACACCCATCGACCGCAGATACTGGAGCGACCCGGAGCTGCGCCGGGTGCTGGGCCCCCCGGTGGACTCCGAGCAGGATCTCGGGGAGATCTCCTACCGGCAGTTCGAGAACGGGTGGATGTATCACACCTCCTCGACCGGGGTGCACGAGACGCACGGGGCCATCGCCGACAAGTACACCGAGGTCGGCACCCACTATACCTACGGCGTCCCGGTCACCGACGAGCTGTCCACTCCGGACGGAGTCGGCCGGTTCAACTACTTCGAGGGCACCGACGCCATCGGCACCGCCTCGATCTACTGGACCCGCTACACCGGGGCCCAGGGCACCTGGGGGCCGGTGCAGCAGTTCTGGGGTGACCACGGCTGGGAGACCGGCTTTCTGAGCTACCCGACGACCACCACCGCCGACACCCCGCACAAGCCCGGCGTGTTCAGCCACTTCCTGGGGGCCGACGGCAGCGGTGCCTCGGTGTACTGGAGCCCGGACACCGGAGCGCACTCGGTGCAGGGCACGATCCGGGAGGAGTGGGCGCAGCTCGGCTGGGAGGACTCCTGGTTGGGATTCCCCACTTCGAACGAGTACGACATTCCCGGCGGCAAGCGCAGTGACTTCCAGGGCGGGTTCATCACCTGGAACGCGTCCACGGGAATCGCCACCGCTCACCGCTACTCCTCCGAGTAACGAGAAGTGCATGATCGAAGGCGGGCGGTAATCGGACCCGTCCGCCTCCGATCGCGCGAAGAAATTCCGCACAACGGGGCGGTCACGAGCAGGGCACGATCGCCGATCGTCCCACCGGAAAGGCGAAAAATATTTGACACGGTCCCTCGCGGATGTGTGGAATGAATCGGAATCGCGCGCTACCCGAACATGTCCACATATCCTCGAGGGCGTCATCAGTGAAGTACCGGAGTGAGTCCACAATGGACTTGCCTGCGGAGGCAGCTCATCCCCAACTCCGACGTCGGCCCCGGAGCGACGCGTCGCGGAGGAGCAACGTCGTCGCGCTGTGCGTGGGCGTGCTCGGACTTCTCGCCGCGCTCGCGCTGCCCTTCGCCCCTGTGATCAACGAGCGCACCGAGGTGCACTGGCCTGCGACGGGTGAGCCGACCGCGTCCACGACGGCGTTCCTGACGCCGTATCGCCCGGCCTCGATGCACGCGACCGTGCCCTGTCCGGTGATCCGCTCCGGTCTGGACGCCCCCGGCCCCACCACGATCCTGCGGACGGCGCCGCCGAGCAGCAACCACGACGGACTCGCGCTGACCGCGGTCGAGAACGAACTGCACCTGCTCCTGGGTCAGCGGGAGGTTCCGCTACCGCCGCTGCCCGCCGACTGCCGCATCACGGTGCGAGCGGACTCCTCGCACACCGAAGTGCGGTTGGGCCGGGCGGAACCGGTGGTGCTCGACGAACCCGCGCCGGAGATCTTCACCTTCACCACGGGACTGCCACCCGCCGACGCCGAGGGCATGAAGGTCACCGCCCGGCCTTTCTCCTGGTTCGCCACCTCGGCCACCGCCGTCAAAACGGCCCTGATCGCCACGGCGCTGCTGACCGCCGCCGTGTCCCTGACGCTGCTGATCGCCCACGCGCCGCCGAATCGCGCCCTGTTCCGCCCCGCCGCACTGCTGCGACGGGTGCGCACCAACGTGCCGCTGCTGCTGCTCGACGCCGTCATGGGCCTGGTCTTCGCTCTCTGGGGGATCATCGGCTCGCTGACCGACGACGACGGCTTCGCCATGATGACCGTGCGCAGCTACGCCTCCGGCGAGAACATCGGCAACTACTACCGGTGGTTCGACGCCGCCGAAACCCCGTTCACCCTCGTGCAGCACCTGATGCGGTGGGTCTCCGAGTACAGCCTGGCCCCGGTGTGGTTGCGCGTGCCGAGCGTGATCATCGGTTTCCTGACCTGGCTGGTGGTCAGCAGAGGCATCGTCGCCCCCATGTGCCGTGGCACGCGCCGACTACCGCTGCACCTGATCACGGCGGTTTTCCTGCTGGCGTGCTGGATGCCGTACTGCGTCGGCATCCGCCCGGAGCCCTTCGTCGCGCTCGGAGCGGCCGGGGTCTTCGCCGCACTGCTCAAGGCGACCTCGTCGACCACCGAGTCGCCGTTCGGCTGGCTGGGCGTGGCGGCGTTGGCGGCCGGGCTGGCCCTGGCAGTCACGCCGACCAGCCTCACGGTGCTGTTCACCACGCTGGTGTTCCTGCCGCGAATATGGCGGCTGCTCAGCCCGCGGGGGCAGGCACCGCGCCCACTGGCGATCTCGGCCCGGGCCGCCCTCGTGCTGTGCCTCGGCTCGGTCGGAGTGGTGGCGATGTTCGCCGACTCGACGCTGACCGGTGTGCTGCGGGCCACGGCCATCCACGACCAGTTCGGCCCGAGCCTGGGCTGGTACCAGGAACTCGCCCGCTACACGGCACTGCTGAGCACCGGCGGTTGGGGCTCCGCGGCCAAGCGACTGGCGGTGCTCTTCGTGATCATCGCGCTGCTGATCGCCTGTGCGGCCCTGATCCGGCAAGTGCACCGACGGACGAACCAGCCCCGGCTGGGGCTGCTGGTGGGAGCGGTGGCGGGATTCTTCCTGACCCTGTGCCTGACACCGTCGAAGTGGACGCACCACTTCGGCGCGCTGGCCGGTGTCGGTTCGGCACTGCTGGCGGTGACGGTGGTGCTGCTGGCACGCGTGGGTAAGCTGCCGCGGGCGCGGCGGGAGGCCCGGCTGTTCGGCCTCTTCGGCGCGCTCGGCGCGGCCGGAGCGGCCGCGCTGTCGTTCACCGGCCCGAACGCCTGGTCGTCCTACTCGGACTGGGGGATGCTCTGGTCGAGCTCTCCGGTGCGCCCCGGCGGCCTGCCGCTGAACAGTCCGCTGCCGTGGATCCTGCTGGCGGGTGCGTCCGGTCTCGTCGCTTACGGACTGGTCCGGGGGCGCGCGACCGCAACGGCGCGGGAAGCCTCGAAGTCCCGGGGCGTGGGATGGACGACCATGCCGTCGTCGGTCCTGGTCACCGCCGCCCTGACCTCCGTGGTCGTACTGCTGGGCACTTTCCTGCT
The DNA here is from genome assembly GCF_014137975.1 of Halosaccharopolyspora lacisalsi. GTDB lineage: Bacteria > Actinomycetota > Actinomycetes > Mycobacteriales > Pseudonocardiaceae > Halosaccharopolyspora > Halosaccharopolyspora lacisalsi. Next base: position 149,365 of record NZ_JACGWZ010000008.1, read on the forward strand.
CGCACCGCAGCGCATGTCCGGCAGCTACTCGGTCGGCGGGTCCAACTGGAAGAGCCTCACCGGCGAAGACTGCGGCATCGAGGAGCAGGTCCAGGTACTGCCGGTGGCCTCCGGCGACGCCCCGCGCCCCGCCGAGGGCACCACCGAGCTGGACGGGTTCGCCGCGGGCGAGGACGGCCTCCCCGGCCCGCGACCTCCCCGGGAACCGGACCTGCTCAGGGCGGCCGACGGCTCGCTGCGCTCGGAGAGCGAGACGCCCGTCGCGGCGTCACCGTCCGTCTGGGGCAGTTTCGTCGGTGGACCGAGTGCGCTCGGCTCCATGAGCACGCGCTGGTTCAGCCTTCCCCGGCTCACCGACGACCAGGTGCTGTCGGTGTGGGTGGCCGGTCGCCCGGAACGGGGCAACACGCTGGCCTTCGAGTTCGGCACCGCTCGCGGCGGCGGCGTCCGGTCGCTCGACCGTCGTGCGCTCACCGATCCCGAACCCATGCAGCGGCCGTACGCCGATCCCCGGCAGGGGCGCCCCGGGAACTGGCGCGACTACTCCCCGTGGCGACTGCTGGAGATCGAGGCCGAGGAGCTGCCACCGGGGGCCGACCGGGTACGACTGCGCGCCGAGGACGGCACGACGGACCCGGAGGGCTGGCTGGGCTTCAGCGGTCCCGTGGTGCGCGACGTCGTCGGGCTGGACCGGATGCTCGCCGGCCACGCCTCCGCGCTGATCGACTGGCCGATCAGTTTCGCCTTCCCGTGCTTCTCCCGGTACCCGCGCGTCGGCAACGGCACGGCCGAGGGGCCCGAGTTGCTGGTCAGCCCACCGCGCGGAGAAGCGTCCATGGCTTTCGACCCGAACGTGGGCGGAGTGTTCGCGGGCGTGCCGATGACCTCGCGGAGATTCGAGACACCGAGCAGACTGAAAGGCGCGCCCGGGGTGACGTGGGGTCACGTGTACTCGGTCAGCTACGGCATCAAGCGTGACGGCTACGACGTCAGTCGACATCGGGTGCGCGTCAGCGGAGCAGGAGGAGATGGTGAGTATCCCTTCGAGAGCGACTGACGGCAGGCGCGAGGAGGCCGAGCGACACATCCCCGAACAGCAGTTCCAGCAGCGGGAGACCACGGGTTCCCTGGTCTCCTACGTGCTGCCGGTGTACAACGAGGTCGAGGGCATCCGGGGGTTCCACGACGAGCTCGCCGCCGCAGTGGCCACCCGGCCGGAGTACGACTACGAGTTCGTCTACGTCAACGACGGCTCGGCCGACGGCTCGTTGCGACTGCTGCGCGAGATCGCGTCCGAGGACACGCGGGTGCGCGTCGTGGACTTCGCCCGCAACTTCGGACACCAGCTGGCCATCACCGCGGGGCTCGACCACGCCGCGGGTGACGCCGTGATCATCATGGACACCGACCTGCAGGACCCTCCGAAGGTCAGCCTGCACATGGTCGACGAGTGGGCCTCCGGCGCGGAGATCGTCTCCGCCCGCAGGCGTACTCGCACCGACACCTGGTTCAAGCGGCTCACCGCGCACGGCTACTACCGCCTGCTGCGGCGCTGCGCCGAGGTCGACATCCCGGTCGACACCGGTGACTTCCGGCTGCTCGACCGACGAGCGGCCGAGGAGCTGCGCGGATTCCGCGAACGCGGCCGGTTCATTCGCGGCATGGTCGCCTCGATGGGGTTCCAGCAGTCCGAGGTGGTCTTCGACCGGGACGAGCGCTTCGCGGGGCAGACCAAGTACCCGATGCGCAAGATGCTGCGACTGGCCGCCGACGGGGTCACGAGCTTCTCCACCGCACCGCTGCAGCTGATCACTCGGATGGGCTTCGTCAGCCTGGTGCTGGCGGTCCTGGGAATCCTGTACTCTGTGACGTTGCGAATCTTCTTCCCGCAGGTCACGGTTTCGGGATGGACCATGATCATGGTGGTGATGCTGTTCCTGGGAGGAGTGCAGATGCTGTCGCTGGGCGTCATCGGCAGTTATGTCGGCCGAATCTACAGCGAGGTCCAGCAGCGACCGCTCTACATCGTCCGGAAAGTGATCCGGCATGACGACGACTGACGAGCCGGAGTCCGACGTGCCCGCCATGACGCGACCCCCGCTGGTGAGCAAGCAGCTCGTCCTCTACGCGCTGCTCGGGGGATTCGGGGTCGTCCTCGACTACCTGCTGTTCCTGCTGCTGTTCAACGTCGCGGGCCTGCACGAGCAGCTCGCCAACGCGATCAGCATATCGGCGGGGATCACCAGCAGTTTTACCTTGAACACGTTGTTCAACTTCCGCAAACGAGATCGGCTGCTGACGCGGTTCGTGCGGTTCTACGCCGTGGGCATGGGCGGGATCGCGCTGACGTTCGTGCTGCTGGCGGTGTTCGCGGGCCCGGTGGGACTGGACCCCAACCTCGTCAAGCTGGGCTCGCTGCCGCTGGTGCTGATCTTCCAATACACGCTCAACAAGAAATGGAGCTTCGGATGAGGCTGGGTGTCGTCGGTGCGGGTGCGACCGGACTCACGGCCGCCTTCGACGCGGTCAAGGCCGGGCACGAGGTGACGGTGCTGGAGGCCTCGGCCGAGCTGGGTGGGCTGGCCGCGTCGATCGATGTGGGCGGTACACCGCTGGAGCGCTTTTACCACCACAGTTTCAAGACCGACCGCGCGATGATCGAGCTCGTCGAGGAGCTCGGGCTCGGTTCCAAGCTGCGGTTCCACCGGCCGTCGACCGGGGTGTTCCACGAGGGACGGATGTACCCGTTCGGCACGCCGCTGGAGATGCTGCGCTTCCCCAAGTTCTCGATGCTCGACCGGCTGCGCTTCGGCGCGTCCTCGGCGGCGTTGAAGGCGGTGCGCAACGGGCAGCGGTTCAACTCGGTGCGCGCGCTGGACTGGATGCGCCGCTGGGCGGGCAAGAGGGTCACCGACACGATCTGGGACCCGCTGCTGACCGGCAAGTTCGGCAAGCGGGCGCGTGACGTGTCGATGGCGTGGCTGTGGGCGCGGATCCACTACCGCACCTTCGACCTCGGATACGTGCACGGCGGGTTCGATCAGGTCTACGAGGCGCTGCTGGAGGCGGTCACCGAACGGGGCGGCAAGGTCGAGTTCTCCAAGCCGGTGGAGTCGATCACGCAACCCGACTCCACGGTGCACGTGCGCACCGGCGACGACAGCAGCTACGAGTTCGACCACCTCATCGTGACCGTGCCGCAGCCGGTCTTCGCCAAGGCGACCGGCACGGACACCGACGACGTGCTCTGGCGCAACCAGTACCTGGGCGCGACGTGCTTCGTGCTGGAGTGCGACCGCAGCGTCATCCCGTACTACTGGCTCAACATCAACGACACCGACTTCCCGTTCCTGGCCGTGGTCGAGCACACGAACATGGTCGACCGCTCCGAGTACGACGGTCGCCACGTGGTCTACGTCGGCAACTACGTGGACCGCGACGACTGGCGGTTCACCACCGACCCCGAGGAGCTGCTCGAGCACTACATCCCCTGGTTGCGCAAGCTGAACCCGGACTTCGACCGCTCGTGGATCAAGAACTGGCACTTCTCGAAGGCCGGGTTCGCCCAGCCGATCGTCACGCCCGAGTACCGGTCGCTGATCCCCGGCCACAACACGGCGATGTCCGGGGTGACCCTGGCGACGATGTCGCAGATCTATCCCCAGGACCGGGGGCAGAGCTACGCCATAGCGATGGCCCACGACGTCACGAGTCGCCTGGGGCTCGACGGAACTTCGTAACGGCCGTTCACGCGAAGCCGGCGCACCGACCGTCGTGAAGATCGCCCCGACGGTGCCGGTGCGCCGGCCGCGTGCGGAACCTGCGAGAATCGCTTCACGTTGATGGTGCTCCGGCGACGGGAGGCCTCCGGTGGCATTCAGGTGCTCCATGGTGGACGACAAACTGGTCGCTCACTTTGATGACCCGACGATGTACCACTGGCTGGACGCCTCGCTGAGGAGCTACCGCGACATGCTGCGCGCCCGCATCGACGAGTACCGCGAGTACGACCCGCTGTGCGAGCAACTGGGGCTGGCACTGCCGGTCACGCCGCTCAAGCGCAGGCTGCTGAACGTGCTGGTGGACCACTGGTGCGGGTGGACTCCCGACGAGACGCTGCGGCAGTGGATGGAAGCCGACCTCATGACCCGGCTGCTCGACGACGTCGAGCTGGTGCTGTCCACGATGCCCTCCGACGACGAACCGCTGGAGCTGCGCTACGCCGAGCAGGTCGAGGCGTGGTACTGGGCGCTGCTGAACATGCGGATCGGCTACGGCGTGCAGCACGGGGTGCTGGGGCCGGGACGGCCGCCGATCAAGGAGAAGGTCGGTCCCCAGGCGGACTGGGACGATCCGCTGACTCCCGTGCGGTTCGCGGTGGTGTGGCTGGACAAGGTCGCCCACGGGCTGCGCCGCACCTCGGGGCAACCCCTCCCCGAGTACACCTTCGACTGATCCGACGCGTGGGCTTTCCCGGTTTCGCGCGAAACCGGGTCACCGCACGCCGAGGGAGCACCTGTTACCGGGGGCCGACGAGGTAGGAGGCCATCTCCTCGAGCTTGGTCGAGATCTTGCGGCCGTCGGCCGGGGCGACGGTGGTCCACTCCCGCCCGTTGCCGTCGGGCTTCTTCTGACTGAAGTACCCGCCCTCCTCGGTGACGAAGATCTGGAGGTTGAACGGCAACCGGTGGGTGCGGCGCACCTTGTCGTCGTAGGACTGCACGGTCAGCACGGCGTCGCTGGTGCGCTTGGCAGTGAAGACCTTCGCCAGCACCTGCGCGTCCGCGCGCTTGACGCCGGCGGCCGAGAGCGCGGCCTGGATTCCCCCGGAGGGGTGGTCGCGCAACCGCTGAGCCATCCGGTCGATCAGCTCGCTGGGCACGCTGGCCGACTGCCCCTGACTCTGGGGAAGCCTGCCCAGCAGGTTCACCGCGTTGCCGCTCGGGCCGCCGAACTCGTGCCGGGTCAGGTGCAGGTCGGTGACCTGCTCGGCGTCCTCGCCGTCGGCCTGGTAGGCCTGCACCGTGCTGCGCCCGTGCTCGACCAGCACGGCGTTGAAGCTCGTCCCCTCCTCGGAGCGCACGGCCACGCCCACCGCCACCGGCGGGCGGGCGAGCAGGTGGATCGCGTCGCCGACGAACGGGTCCAGGTCCTGCCCGTCGAGCAGCCGCCGGTCGATCAGCTCACGGCGGCCCCGTTCCAGCGCCTGCCTGGTCTGGTCCTCGTCGGCGCCCCGGGGCATGCGGCCGACGCGCACCATCGGGTGCAGATTGAGGTCGTAGTGCTCGCACAGGTAGGTCAGCGCGTGCGGGCTCAGGGTGACTTGTCCGCGAGCCACGATCATCCTCCCTCTTCCCGGGGTGCGATCCCGACGACCGCCTCGTACTCCTCGATCACGCCTGCCGCACCCTCCAGACCCCCGTGCAAGCCGAGGGACATCCTGCCGGACGGACCTCCCCCTGTCAGCCACATGCCGAAATCAACCGTGTGACGACCGGCACCACGACGATCTCTCGACCTGACAGCGGGCGAGCACCACCGACAGTCCGGCCAGGGGTGACGCCTACCGGTCGAGGATGCCCGCCTTCACGGCGTCGACGAAGGATCCCCACCGGGCCGCGTCCACGGTGAAGTGCCCGGCCTCCCGGTTCTTCGTGTCCCGTACCCCCACGACCTGCGAGGTCAAGGCGACCTCCACGCATCCTTGATCAACATCGGAGCGGGAGGGCTCGAACCACAGGTGATCCTCGAACCACATAGTCATAGCTCCTTCAGCTTTCGGGTGAGCAGCTGCCTCGATTCTTCCGGGGTAGCGGCCAGAGTGCGAAGGTGGTTCATGACCTGGGTGTACTGATCGATCTCCGCCTGCTCCTCGAACCAGACGGCTCGGACCCGAGTCTCGACGTAGACCACACCGGGGTCGTGCGGCATCGGGAAGTGCAGAATCGTGAACGGCCCGGTCAGTGCCGGGTGACCACCGATGGTCACGGGGCAAACCTGGATTTCGACGTTGGCCAGCTCCACCATGCTCATCAGGTGCTCAAGCTTGCCACGCATGGTGGCAGCCTCCCCGATCGGACGATCCAACGCCTGTTCGTCGATGACGGCCCACGAGCTCGGCGTCTGGTTGACCCTCGGGGTACTGCTGGCCGCCCCGTTCCTGCTGCTGGTGCCGGTCCGCGGTGGGAACGGGCACCACGCCCACGCCGGACCCGGCACGCTGACCGTGGCCCAGCTCCACCACGCGATCAGGGGCACCCCCACGATCTTGGGGGAAATCGTGACCCCCACGACGACACCATCGCCCGGCCACCAGACCCCGAGTGGCCTGAGCCGGAACGGCCCGAACCGGACCCCACCCCGCTGGAACGCGACCTCCACCGCCTGCTGAACCCACCCGCCGAAGAGCCCTACCTCGGCCGCCACCGCCTCAACGAACCCGGCGAAACGTATTTGCCCCCGCCCGGCGTGCACATCGAGCTCACCGAACCGATCCCCGTATAACCCCATCACGACGGCCTCCACCGTTCCCGGCTGTGGATGCCGCCTCCGTCCCGGCGAGCATGGCAGCAAGAGTCGTGACTACCAGCCGTACGTCGCCAGTTCGACCGGCTGGTAGTCACCGAACATGGGAACGTCCACGACGCGGATCACCTCCCGGCGCCGGAAATCGCGCGACTCGACCCGCACCCTGTTACCGAGGACCCGCACCCGCAGCGCGGAGGTGTCCTTGTCGGTCAGTCGTGTCTCCGAGCCCTGCCCGTCCGGCTGCCACGAGCTCCCGATGGCGCCGGTGTTGACCGTGCAGAACCCCGCCCGGTGACCCCCGGGTGCGGAGCGGCGTCCGATCCAGTCCGAGCGCTGCAACAACCAGTGCGTGTGGCTCGTGAACAGCACCACGTTGGGATGCCTGCTCAGCAGGCCCATCAGTTGCTCGGCCTCCATGTAGTCCTGCCGATACTCCTCCGGAGCGCTGGTGACCGGATTCGAGAACGTACCGGAAACGGTGTCGGGCAACACGTGATGACTGAACACCAGCACCGGCTCGTCGGCGGCGTGATCGCGCAGGTTGCGTTCGAGCCAGCTCAGCTGCTCCGCACCGAGGATCACGTAGTGACCGCTGTCGTAGGTGCCGACGGTGGTCCCCAGATGCAGAACCGGAACACCGTCGACGTCGAACCCGGCATACACCCCGGGCATTCCGGTGTGCTTCTTGAAGCGCTCGATCAGAGCCGGATCGCCGTCGGGGTTGAAGAACTCGCGGTTGCCGATCGAGTAGGTCACCGGCGGATGCGGATGGCCGTCCAACGTGCGACGGACGTTCAGGTACTCCGATTCCAGGCCCTGGTTGGTGATATCACCGTTGATCACCATGTGGTCGACCGGGCCGAGCCGGGACAGTTCCCCCAGCGCCGTGTCGAAGTCGTCGACGCTTCCCTGTATGTCCGACAGGACGTCGAGGGTGATAGGACGGCGGCGCCGCCGTCCCGTGCTCGCGACGGCTGATCCCGGAACGGCAGCCGAGGTGATCGCGGCCCCGGTCATGCCGAGAACCGCACGGCGGGAATGTTGCATACCGACTCCCTGGATCACGAGAACTACGATTTCACTTCTCCACCCGAGCGGAGTTTTCGATCCCGGAAGTGGGGAATTCCCCCGCATCGGGGCCGACGACCGTTTCGCGCAGTTGCCGAGCCACCTCCGCCGGTGACGGCATGGCGTGCATCGACCGCCGCAGCTCCCGGGCCCGCGCACCGTGCTCCGGCTGGTCCAGCAGCTCCCGGATCGACTCGCCGAGCACGGCGCTGTCATCCTGCTCCGATGCCCGGAACAGGGCCTTCGCCGCACCTGCCTCCCGGAGTGTCTTCGCGGCGGAGAACTGGTCGGCTATCTGCGGCAGAACCAGCTGGGGCAGTCCGTGATGGACACAGCTGAGCACGGTGCCCGAACCGCCGTGGTGGACGACCGCATCGCACTCGCCGAGGAACAGGTCGAGCGGAGTCGGCTCGATCAGCATCACGTTGTCCGGTACAGCACCGATCTCCTCGTAGTACCGCTCCTCGGCGGTGACGACGAACTCCACGTCGCGCAGCCGGGACGCCGCGTCGATGATGCTGCGCAGCAGCGGCAACCCGTTGAGGGCCAGCGTCTGCCGACCGAGCGTCACACACACCCGATGGTTTCGTCCGCCCACCGACGGACTGGACCGGAACCGCCACCGGGGACGCTCCCCCGTCCCGTTGAACGGTACGTAGCGGACCGGCCGGATCACCTCGTCACTCCGGACCTGCAACTCGGGCGGGCACGGATCGAGCAGCAGGTCGGGTTCGGGAAATCCCCCGATCCCGAGCCGTTCGCACGCACCGGTCAGCTGCAACGCGGCGACCTCGCGGGCCGTGGCGCCCATGGGGTCGATCCCCCAGCGGTGCGCGACGGCGAGCACTCCGAGCTTGCGGGCAATGATCGGTCCCGCTGCCTCCATCCGCTCGGAGACGACGAGGTCGGGGGCGAACTCCTCGGCCAGCTCCAGGTACGAGGCGAGGTGGTACCGCGCGTGCACCGCCCACTGGGTCGTCCCCGCCTGGGTCAGTTCGGGAGGTTGGCGTCCCATCAGTTGTAGCGGTCGTTCACCGGAAGCCAGCCGGTAGTGCAGCTCGTCGAATCCGTGGAAACGCTCACCGATGGTCGTCGTGCACAGTCCGGCCGACCGCGCCGTCTCCGTGACTTCCGGCTGCCCGGCGACGAGCACTTCGCAGCCCAGAGTCCGCAGCGCCCAGGCCATCGGAACCAGCGGCATGAAGTGGGTGGTATACGGGGTACTCAGCAGCAGTGCGCGCACACGCTCTCCTCGTTTCACATTACCCGGTGATCCGAAGGACCTTCCTCAGTTCGACGAATCCGATGTGGCGTTCCTCGCACACGCCGCTCCGCGAACAGCGAGGCTATGCGCCGGGACACGGTTCGTCAATCAATCCCGAAAACCCGTGTGTACAGAAATATATTCAACACCCGAAAACGGCGCGGCATCCGACGGGCGGGTGTGCACGAAATCAATGGATACTTCGAGATCACAACGCAGGACCCCAGGTCTTTACACGATGTTGCAACTCCTGGCAGGCTACGTGGCGGTGTCGATTCGGCCTCCCGGGAATCGCCCGAACTCTGGAGGAATGCATTATGGACCGTCCGCGCTTGAAGGCGCATTACGTGTCGGAGCCGGTCGGTTCCGAAAAGCTCTTTTTCGTAACCGAGAGGAGACATCACCTGATCGAGGGTTCCGGCCCCGTGAAGGTACTTCCTTATCTCGACGGAGAGCACACCGTCGGTGACATCGCGCAGGCGCTCTCCGGTGAGATGTCGGTCGGTGAGGTCGCGGCGACGTTGCGTCGACTCACCGCGATGGGACATCTCGTCGACGGCAGGCCCGACATGCCCGAGCGGGAGATCGCCTTCTGGGACTCGATGAACGTCGATCCCACAGCGGCTGGACGCGGGTGCGCGGAGTCCGAAGTCACTGTCCTCGGCCTCGGTAACGTGGACACGACCCCGATCGCCGACGCGCTGGAACGCAGCGGACTGAGTGCCACGGTGCAGACCGCCGGGGAAGACACCAGCGGATCCGGGGGTGACCTCTCCGTCGTCGTCGTCGAGGACTACCTCGACCCGAAACTCTCCCTGCTCAACGAGGCGTTCCTCGCCGGACGACACCCGTGGCTGCTCGTCAAGCCGGGTGGTTCGCTGCTGTGGGCCGGCCCGTTGCTGCGCCCCGGGCACACCGGATGCTGGGAGTGCCTCGTCCAGCGGCTGGCGGGCAATCGGCAGGTGGAACGGTATCTGCTGGGACAGCGCAGCGATTCCCGGCCGCTGGAGACATCCCGGTTCAGCCTACCGCGCAACGAGCACACGCTCGCCAATCTGGTCGCAGGCCAGGTCACGCTGTCACTCGTGGAGAAGGATCCGACGGAGTTGGAGGGGCGGCTGCTCACCCTCGATCCCGTCTCGCTGGAGACCGAAGCCCACGTGCTGATCCGGCAACCGCAATGTGCGGCCTGCGGCGACCCCGAGCTCATGACCAAACGCGACCCGCGCCCGGAGATCGGCACCGAACACGTGCGTTCCAAGAACGACGGTGGTTACCGAATAGAGTCACCGAGCGAGACCTACCAGCGACTGCGAAAGCACATCAGCCCCCTGACCGGAGCAGTGAGCCACCTGAAGAACCTGTGCGCCGAAGAGAACGGCATCACCTACAGCTACTCCAGCGGCCACAACTTCGCGATGGTCAAAGACAGCATGACCCAGCTCAAGCGCAACCTGCGGGGTCAGAGCGGCGGTAAGGGCCGTACGGATGTGCAGGCACGGGTGAGTGCGCTCTGTGAGGCGATCGAACGCTACTCCGGGCTGTGGCGCGGTGACGAACCCGTCACCAGAGCGGCCTACGACGACCTGGGCAGTGACGCTGCGCTGCACGTCAACGAGCTGATCACCATGTCCGACGACCAGTACGCCAACCGCGTCACCTGGAACAGGGACCTGGACTGCCCGCTGCACACCGTCCCGGAGCCCTTCGAAACCACCCGGGTCTACGACTGGAGCACCGCGTGGTCGTTGTCCCGGGAGCGGCCCCGGATGGTGCCCGCGGCGTACTCCTGGTTCGGACACCCCGAGTCGCAGAGCGCCTTCTTCTGTCTCATCGACTCGAACGGCAACGCGAGCGGGAACAGTTACGGCGAAGCCGTCCTGCAGGGCTTCAGCGAGATCGTCGAACGCGACAGCGTGGCGATCTGGTGGTACAACCGGCTGCGCCGCCCCGGGCTGGACCTCGACTCCCTGCACGATCCTTACGTCGACATGCTGCGGGAATTCTACGACGGGATGGACCGGAGCCTCTGGCTGCTCGACATCACCGCGGACCTGGGGATCCCGGCGTTCACGGCCGTATCGCACCGCCGTAACCACCCCGTCCAGGACGTGGTGATCGGGTTCGGTGCGCACCTGGACCCGCAGATGGCCGCGATGCGCGCGCTGACCGAAGTCAACCAGTTCCTGCCCACGCTGGAACGGCGCGACTCCGAGGGCAACACCATCTACTTCTCCGACGATCCGGCGACCCTGAAGTGGTGGAAGGAGACCACGCTGGAGCAGGACCCGTGGCTGTGCCCGGACGAACGGCAACCCGCCCGCAGAATCGGCGACTTCCCCGAGATCGTCAGCGACGACATGTCGGAGAACGTGCGGACCTGCCTGCGACGGGCGGCGGACAACGATCTGGAGGTCATCGCCCTCGACCAGAGCAGGCCGGAGATGGAACTACCGGTCGTGAAGGTCATGGTGCCCGGAATGCGGCACTTCTGGCGGCGGCTCGGCCCGGGAAGACTCTTCGACGTCCCGGTCAGGATGGGGTGGCTGGACAAGCCGCTGGAACCGGAATCACTCAATCCGAAGAGCGTCTTCTTCTGATCCGACCGGGAGGCCGAAGTGACAGCCACGACATCAGCTCAACGGGCCGTACTGCGACTGCGCCGTGACGCCCGGCTCGCGGAGGATCCGGACCGCTCGGGCGCCTGGAGGATCGACTACCCCAACGGGTTCGTCCGGCTGGGAGCGCTGCCCACCGCCCTGGCCGCGTCGGTGCGGATGCTGGCCGAAGCCCCGGTGACCGAGTCCTCGCTGGTGGACGAGGTCGGGGAGGACAACCTATTACACCTCCGGATGTTCCTGCGCAAACTCGATTCCGGCGGACTGCTGGAGCACGGGTACACCACCGGGGGTGAGTTGCTGGCCACGCTGCGCCCGCTCGGCGTGGGCAAGCTGGTCCGGTCCCCGGCACCGGACCCGGAGGTGCCGCGAAAGCTCTCCCGATTCGTCACCATCCGCCCCCAGGACGGGAAGCTGATCGCGCAGGCGCCGTCCAGCCACCTGGCCCTGGAAGTGAGCGAGCCGATGGCCGGTGTGCTCGGCGCGCTGGCCGGCTGGGCAACGCGCGCCGAATTGGGGGAACGACTACCGCGGTTCGAGTCGGAGACGGTGGACGCGGTACTGGACATGGCGAGGGACGCGGGGCTGCTCATCAGCGGCGGTCCGGAAAGCGATCCCGAGACCGGGACGATGGCACTGCGTCAGTGGTCGGTGCCGGACTTGTGGCAGCACGCCCGAAGCCGGGGGCAGCGCCTGTCCCCGGGGTACGGGGGCACCTACCCGCTGGTCGACGATTTCTCCCCGCTGCCGTTCGTGCCCCCCGCTTCAGGGGGACGACGGGTCGCGCTGCCGACCCCGGACCTGGACGCGATCTCGGCCACCGACCCGTCGCTGACCGAGACGATCGAACGGCGGCGCTCGATCCGGGAGCACGACGACACCGCTCCCCTGTCGGCGGCCGGGCTCGGGGAACTGCTGTACCGGTGTGTCCGTACCAAGGACCAGCTCACCGTCGAGGACGACGAACTCGGTTCCCGCCCCTACCCGGCGGGCGGGGCACTGCACGAGCTCGAGTTCTACCCGCTGATCACCGCCTGCGAGGGTGTCGAGCCGGGGCTGTGGCACTACGCCACCGCCGATCACGCGCTCGAACGCGTGGACGGGGACGACGCGGCCGTGAGCTCGCTCGTGGAGACCGCCCGGCTGTCGGGCCTGATGTCGTCGCCGCCCCAGGTAGTGGTGGTGATCACCGCGAGGTTCGGCAGAGTGATGCGCAAATACGAGGGGATGAGCTACGCGCTGATCCTCAAGCACGTGGGCGTGGTGTACCAGACGATGTATCTGGTCGCGACCTCCATGGGGCTGGCACCGTGCGCGCTGGGCGGGGGCGACGCCGAAACGTTCGCGCGCGCCAGCGGCCTGGACTACGCGACCGAAGGCAGCGTCGGAGAGTTCGTCCTCGGTTCCGCCGCGCCGAGGAGCTGACCGTGCGATTCCGGATGAAGGCCTACCGACGCAAGCGCCAGCTCGACGAGTTGGACACCGTCGTACGGCTGGCAGCCCCGTCCGGGTGGGTGACGTGGGTCGTCGTCGTGCTCGGTTGCGTCGCGGTCGGCATCTGGTTGTTGACCGGGGGTGCCGGATGGTGAGTCCACCACGGAATCCGCCCACGAGCACGATCCCGAAACGCGCTTTCCCCGGTCGTGGGAGGGTGCGCGTGCCCACCGTGATCCAGATGGAATCGCTGGAGTGCGGGGCGGCAGCGCTGGCGATGGTACTGGGACACCACGGCAGGGCCGTCGCGCTGGACGAGCTGCGGGCGCTCTGCGGAGCCTCCCGGGACGGTGCGCGCGCGGCGAGCGTCATGGCCGCCGCGCGCCGCTACGGGCTGCGTCCCCAGGCATTCCAGCTCGAACCCGAGGAACTCGACACGCTGCCGAAACCCCTCGTCGTGTACTGGGCCTTCCAGCACTTCCTGGTAGTCGAGGAGATCCGTCGCAGCCGTGGTCGGCGGGAGGTGGTGGTCAACGATCCGGCCGTGGGACGGAGCGTGTACTCCTGGGAGTACTTCGACTCCGGTTTCACCGGCGTGGCGCTGACTTTCGAAGTGACCGAGGAGTTCGAACCGATTCGGCGTTCGAACCGCTGGATACCGCGACCGGTGCCACACCCGCGGTTGGCGGCCGTGGGCGGTCTCGTGGCCGGACTCCTGATGGTGGTGGCCGGGCTGGCCGAGGCAGCCCTGCTCGGGGCCTTCTTCGGCTCCGCGCTGCCGAAAGGCCGGGGTTTCCTCCGCGTCGCCGGGGCGATGCTGCTCATCGCGGCGGCGGTGTTCGTGCTCGCCTGGATCCGGACGCGGTGCCTGCGACTCGCGGCGGCCGGACACGCGCGCGAACGGTCGACGAGGTTACTGCACCACCTGTTACGGCTGCCGATCGACTTCTTCGCCCAGCGCAGACCGAGCGAGCTCGACAGGCGACTGTCGGCGAGTACCACGGTGGCGGAGTTCCTCTCCCGTGAGCGCGTGGACGCGCTGGTCGACGCGACGCTGGTCGTCGGCTGCCTGACCGTGGTGCTCGCCATCGACCCACTGCTCGGCATCGCGGGAATCGGCGTGACGGTGCTGCACGTCGCCGTGCTGCGCTGGATCGCGCGGCGTCGCGGCGACAGCGTCTCGCGGTTGCGCGCCGACAGGGGGAACCTCACGGCGGCCAGCGCGAACATCCTCCGGCTCATCGAGGTGGTCAAGGCCTCCGGAGCCGAGTCCGAGTCCTTCGCTCGTTGGGCGGGGTTCCGGGCCAAGGTGACCACCGGCGAACAGCGTCTCGGCCGCCTGACCACCGCACTCACCGGGATTCCGCCCATGATCGCCGTGGCCGGCATCGGTCTCGTGCTGTTGATCGGCGGGCCGCACGCGCGCTCGGGTTCACTGACCGTCGGCGCGCTGGTCGTCTGCGTCGTCCTGCTGCACCGCGTGCACGATCCGGTGGCGCGGATCGACGCCCTGCCCGAACGGGTCCGGACGGTACGAGCCGACCTGGAGCGCATCGACGACGTCGAGCGGCATCCGGTGGCGGTCCTCGGCGAATCCCCGGTGTCTCCCGTCCCCGCGAGCACACGTGGCCACCTGCGGGTCCACGAGGTCACCTTCGGGTACGCGCCGCTGGAGGCCCCGGCGGTCGAAGCCGTGTCCTTCGAGGTCGCACCGGGACGGAAGGTGGCCCTCGTGGGCGGCTCCGGGAGTGGCAAGTCCACTATCGGCAAGCTGGTCGCCGGGTTGCACGAACCCTGGTCCGGCGAGCTCGTCGTGGGTGGCACCACGAACGAGCCCGCTACCGAGATACTCGGTTACGTCGACCAGGAAGCGGTCCTCTTCGAGGGCACGGTCCGCGACAACGTGACCCTGTGGGATGACGCCCTCACCGACCGGGCCGTGACCGAAGCGCTCCGGGCAGCGGCGCTCACCGAAACGATCTCGCGGTTGCCGGGAGGCATCGACGCCCCGGTGGCCGAAGGTGCCCACAACTTCAGCGGGGGGCAACGCCAACGCATCACGCTGGCACGAGCGCTCGTGCGTGACCCGGCGCTGCTCGTGCTGGACGAGGCGACCAGCGCGCTGGACACGCGGACCGAGAAGTCCGTCGTCGAAGACCTCCGGCTCCGAGGGTGCGGTGTCCTGGTGATAGCACACCGCCTGTCCACCGTGCGCGACGCCGACGAGATCATCGTGCTCGACGGCGGCCGTGTCGTGCAGCGGGGCAGCCACGAGGACCTGATCGAGAAGCCGGGCCCCTACGTCGATCTGATCGCGGCCTCGTGATGCCACCACCGGACATCGACCCCGCCACCGCGGGGACCACGGCGGCCTTCGCGGCGTTTCGACTGGTGAGCGACCACATGGGTACGGCGGTGTCTTCACCGGAGGCCGCGGGAGACCCCGGACACACCTCTCCGGCACGAATGGCCCGCACCCGTGGCATCCGAACACGCACGGTGCGGCTGGAGGACTCGTGGTGGCGCCACGACCTCGGTCCGCTGATCGGCTATCGCAAGGACGACGACACTCCGGTCGCCCTGCTGCCGGCCCGTCGGGGCTACCGGATCGTGATCGCGGGCGAAGGCGTGTCGGTGCCGGTCACCGCGACCACGGCGGCCCGACTACGGGAACGCGCCACGATGCTGTACCGGCCGTTGCCCACCGGGACGAACTCGATCCGTTCGCTGGTGCGATTCGGCCTGCGCGGTGCGGGCGGCGATGTGCTGCGAATCGTGGCCACCGCCGTGGCGACCGCGCTGATCAGCGTGTTCGTCGCTTACCTCGGAGGGGCCCTGCTCAGCCGGTTGGTGCACCAGGCGCAGCCTGATCGACTGGTGCCGGCGGGCTTGCTGGTGATCGTGACGGCGCTCGTGCTCGCCGCGCTGACCACCGTGGGCAACATCTCTGCGCTCCGGCTGCGCGGGCGGGCCGAGTCGGTCGTGCAGGCGGCCGTGTGGGACCGGTTGCTTTCCCTGCCCGCCTCCTTCTTCACCGGCTCGACGGCCGGAAGACCGTCCGGGAGCAGCCCGCCGGGGTTCGGCACGGTGCCGGACAGAGCGCTCGGCGAGATGATGACAGCACTGACCACCCTGCTGTGCGCCCTGGCGAACCTGCTCCTGCTGTACGTGGTTCACCCAGCGCTGGCCCTGCTCGGCAGTTGCCTCGTGGCGACGGTGGCGACGGTGTGCCTGGTGGTCCAGAGCCGCATCACCGCCGCCGAGCGGACGCTGCGCGAGTCCGAACGGCGCGCCTCGGCCACAGCACGACAACTACTGCGCGGGATCTCCGTGCTGAAAGCTTTCGGAGCGCAACGACGCGCCTTCGAGCGCTGGACGAGTCGCTTCCTGGAAACCAGGCGTCGGGCTCAGGACGTCCAGCGAGCACGGGACGGCCTGACGGTGTTCAACACGGGATTTCCCCTGGTGTCCTCAGCGGTGGTGTTCGCGGCCGCGCGCGAAGTCCCCGCGGGGTCGTTGCTCACCTTCTTCATCGCGATGCACCTGGCGCTGGCAGCGACCCAACGCGGCACCACGGCATTGTCGACGCTGCGCCGCCCGGAACCGGAGGCAGCCGATCTGCTCGGGGTCCTGCACGCCGAACCGGAAACCACACCGTCGGATTCGGACCCCGGTGAGCTCGGCGGGGCGGTGGCCTTCGAGTCGGTGTCCTTTCGGTACGCCGAAACGGAACCGCCGGCACTGCGGGACGTGTCGTTCTCGGTCGATCCCGGTGAGTTCGTCGCGATCGTCGGTCCGACCGGCTGCGGGAAATCGACGGTGCTGCGCATGTTGTTGGGATTCGACCGGCCGACGGCGGGAGCGGTGCGCTACGACGGACAGGATCTCACCGAGCTGAACGTGACCGCCGTGCGACGCCAGTGCGGTGTCGTGCTGCAGCACGGTTCGCTCCTGCCCGGCGACATCGCGGACAACATCATCGGTGACAGCGGGAGCTCCCGGAAGGACGCTTGGGAAGCAGCGCGCCGAGTCGGCGTCGCCGGGGACATCGAACGGTTGCCGATGGGCATGGAAACGGTCGTGGGCGAAGGCGGTGCCGGTCTGTCGGGCGGGCAGCGCCAACAGATCATGCTCGCTCGCGCACTGGTTTCCGAGCCGCGCATCGTGCTGCTCGACGAGGCCACCAGCGCCCTCGACAACCCCGCCCAACGCCTCATCGCCGACAACATCGCCGCGCTGCGCTGCACCAGGATCGTGATCGCACACCGGTTGTCCACCGTCGGCGCCGCCGACCGGATTCTGGTACTGGACCGGGGCGAACTGATCCAACAGGGCGACAGCGCCGCACTGCTGGAACAGCCGGGATCGCCGTTCGAACGGCTCACGGAAGGACAGCGGATCGACGGCCGAAACGACGTCTGACTGATGCTTTCCCCTCACATCGTCCGGCTGGGAAGCCCCCGCGTCGTGGTGAACGGGCCGTTTTGGCGGTGTGAGTGCCAGAACGGCCCGTTCACCCTTTGGGAAAGCGGCCCGGGCCCCGACACCAAGCCGACCGGAAAACCTCGGTGAAACCCCACCACCGGCACCCTCGGAAATCATTGCGAAGTCACAGGTGCGCGCCGATCTCGGGCGCGACCACCTCCGGCGACTCCAACAGGGGGAGATGGCCGGTGCCGGGGACGGTCGTGACCCGGCAGTCCGGGACAGTGCGACGCAGTGTCCCGGCATTGTCGCCGAAAGCGGGCATGTCCTGCTCCCCCACGACGCACAGCACGCTCGCCGGGATCCCCGCCAGTGCGGCGGTGCTCTGAAGATGCTGGTTCAGCTGCCGCATGGCACCGTTGGCGAGCTCGGTCCAACGGTGCCGGTCGACGACGGTTCGGATCCGCTCCCGCACCAGGGGGCGGGACTCGGTTCCACGGAAGATGTCGGGCGGGGACTGCATCCACAGGTCGGTCATGTGCCTGCCGGGACCGAACGTCGCGAACAATCTGCGCAGGTCGCGATATCGCTCGGCGACCCTGGGAGCACCCGCCCCGCCGGCGACGGTGGGGGCAGCCAGCACCAGGCGGGACACCAGGTCGGGATGGTCGATCGCGAGCTGGAGGGCCGCGGTGGTGCCGAAGGATAGTGCCACCACCCTCGAGATGTTTCTCGAACGGAGGACGTCGGCGAGTTCGGAGGCCAAGCCGGCGAAACCGCCTTCGGCCGACAGCGGCCTACTCGTCGCACCGTGACCGGGCAGGTCGACACCGACATGCCGCCAGTCGGGAAGTAACTCCCACAACGGCTGCCACAGCGACGAATCCATGGTGTAGCCGTGCAACCAGAGCACGCCGGGACCGCTTCCGTGCTCCCGGACTGCGAAGTGGCCCGGAGAGCTCATCGGTTCAGCGCGGGGAACTTGGTGGTGAACTCGCGAAACGCGGCCAACGACTCGTCGCGGGCGTCGAACCGCGGGGTGGCGGTCACGTCCATGTGTTCCCAGACGGTCCTGTCCTGCTCGAAGGCGAGCTTGCTGTTGGTGATCAGCGACTTCAGCAGCTCCGCCGGAGCCGTCCCGTCCTCGGGGTCGGGTACGAGGCCGTAGGCGACCCGAGCGATGCAGCCCTCCGATGTCGGGGTCGTGCCCGTAATGATGACGTGCGCGTCGTCGCCCAGACTCAGCTCGGAGGCCACCAGGGTGGGGCTGAACGCTCTGGCGTGGAACCCGGTCCGCAGCACCCGATCTCCGGCATCGCCCTGCGACCAACCGGACGAACGGCTCACGAACACGCCCTGCATGCTCAGTTCGCCCTCGGCCCCCTGCTCCAGGGTCATCTTGAGCACCTTCGGCACCTTGTGCAGCGCGGTGAAATGATCGATGTCGAAGGCGTTCTCGACGACGAGGTCACCGTCGACCTTGATCGGCAGCGAGAATCCGGCGACGACGACGTGGGTCTCGGCGAGCTTGCGCATCGCTTCGGTGAACCCCCTGTCGTCTTCCGAGGTATCCGAAAGCCGGGCGAACAGAACACCGCCGAGTTGCAGGGCAGGATACTCCCGCACGCAGTACCTCCGTCCCTCTCGCTCGCCGAGATGGATGGCCTTGCCGTGGAACGGACAGATCACCCCGGCACGCGCTACCGTGCCGCCGTAGCCGAGGTTGGCTCCACGATGCGGGCAGATCGCGTCGTACACTCCGACCCGCCCGTCCCGACGAACCGCCACGAGTGCGCGGTCTCCCACGTGCAGCGGCGTCACGTCCTCGGTGAGCTCCTCGTCGAACGCCAGTAAGTACCACCCCGTGTGCACCGCCGGGTCCTGCCCGCTCAGTGTGTCGCTGCTGAGCACTCCAACGCCTCCTGTACCTGTCGGCCTGCTCGTCTGCCACTCTCGTACGCACCGTGGACACTTCCGGCCTCGGCCGGACCACAGGTAGCTTCACCGGCGAAGAAGATCGTGTCCGCTACCGGTTCGGCCCAGTGGCTCGCGTCCGACACCGCCCCGTTCCGCGGAAAGGTGAAGGCTCCCGTCACGTAGGGATCACCGCCCCAGTCAGCGATCCGCACGTCGATGATGTCGGCCCGCGAGGTCCAGGGCAGTGCCCGCGCGAGCAGTTCGGCCAGACCCGACCGGGACGTCGCGACCGAGCGCAGCTTTTCCGCCGACGGACCCTTGCAAACCAGGCACACGTGCGGGCTCGCCGCGGTCGCCCGCAGGAATCCGCACGCCGTGTCGGCATCGAAGACCACGGTGGTATCCGGAGCGAGCACCGAGGTGGTCACCACGACCGACAGCGCGTCACCAAGACCGAGACCGGTGGCGGCCGCGTGCTTGACGACCGGAAGCCGATCGATCCGCAGCGTCCCCCGGGTGATCACGGGCGGCGGAGCCGTCACCACGACCGCTCTCGCCCGCACCGATCCCGTGGGGCCGGTGACCGTCGCGTACTTCCGGGACCGGTCGACTTCCCACGCCGGAGTGCCCAACCGCACGTCGGTCCCCTCGGCCAGTGCTTCGATCACCGCGTCGTACCCGGCCGACAGACAGTACTGGCCGCTGCCGACCCGAGATCCCGTCCGGCAGGCGGCGGCACCGCGAGCGTCGAGCTCGGCGAGGTCGGCGGCCCACGTCTGCCGCAGCCACTCGGCGGCCACGGCACCCTCGCGTTCGTGCAGCTCCAGGCTCGCGAGCCACCGCCGCACCGTCAGGCTCCGCTCCCCTACGTCGCGAAGACGATCGTCGATCGACCAGGGTGGGTTCGGCCACCGCGCCAACGCGCTCATCGGGCGACTGGCCCCGTCGACGACAGCGGTGGCCGCGGCATCGGAGAACGATGTGGTCGTCCAGGATCCCCCGATACTCGTCCACAGCGAATTGTGCTCACCGTGGACGACCTGCGCACCCAGTTCGACGGGGAGATGACCGCCTCTTGGGTGGTACGTCATGATTCGTCCACCGATGCGGTCCCGCGCCTCGTGCACGACCACCCGCAGATCGGATTTCAACAGTTCCCGGGCGCACGCCAGTCCGGCCGCTCCAGCACCGATGACGACCACGTCGAAAAATTCGGCGCCCATCCCACCCCCCGATACACGTTCCACTGCATCACCACGCAGTTCACCCTAACAGCGAGAGGACAACACCGACAGGACGAAGACCCACATAAAAGATAGTATACGTTCACAGCGATCCGTGTTAATCTTCCGACCGTGCAACAGCGCGACAATCCGTCGTCGAGCGGATCACCCGCCGGGCAACTAGCCACCAGCATCACTGGTTTCATCGTCACCCAGGCCGTCTACGCCTCAGCCAAACTGGGGATCGCGGATTTAGTTAACGACGGTCCGGTACCGATCGAGGAACTCGCCAAGAGCACGAACACGGACTCGGACTCGCTGTACCGGCTGCTGCGCATGCTGTCCGGTTCTGGAATTTTCGTGGAGCACGCCGACTCCGAGTTCGGGAACTCCGAGGTCAGCTCCCTGCTGCGAAGCGACCTGGGAACGTTCCGAGATTTCGCGATCACTTTCGGAGAAGGATTCTACACCGCATTCGGTGACATGCTGCGCTCCGTCGAGACCGGATCCCCTTCGTTCAACATGGTGCACGGAACGGACTACGACAGCCACTACGCGCAGAACCCGGAATCAGGACGTCACTACCATGCTTTCATGGCCGGAGGCAAGAGAGCGCTGGCCGCCCGGCTGGCCGCCGAGGAATGGCAGGACGGTGAACTCGTCGTCGACGTCGGGGGCGGCAACGGAACGCTGCTGATCGAGTTGCTGCAGCGGCGGCCGGAATTGCGCGGACTCGTCACCGATCTGGACCATGTCGTCCGGGACGCCGAGGAACGGATCGCACTGGCCGAGCTCGGGGACCGCCTGACGGCCGTTGGCGGCGACTTCTTTGGCGGTGTCCCGAGTGGCGGGCACAGCTACTTGCTGTCCAGGATCCTGCACGGATGGAGCGACCGGGACGCCGCGGTCATCTTGCACAATGTACGCAGGGCCATCCCTGAGGAAGGACGATTGATCATTGTCAACGACGTCGTCGCACCACCCAACGAGCCCGGCCAGAAGATGATGGATCTACTCGCGCTGGTACTCGGTGGTCGGGAACGCACGGAATCGCAGTGGTGCACGCTGCTGTCCGCGAACGGGTTCGAACTCACGGACGTACGTCCCGGATCACTGCACAGTCTGATCGATGCTCGACCGGTGTGAAAACCCGCTCAAGAAGACACCTGCCGTGTCCGGTGGGCGAGTTCGTCCTGATCGATCGTCTCGTTGAAGGCCGCACCGACGCTGAGCATGCGCCGCCCACCGACGAAGGTGAACACCAGCGCGGGAAGCAGGCAGACGACCAGGGCGACCACGGTCCAGATGAGCGCCTCACCAACCCTGCCCTGCGGGAACGAATACACGACAACGACCCGCACGAGGCTTTCCCCGATCCAGGTCACACCCCAGACGACCGTCATGATGTAGACCATCTTCCGGAAACGCGGAACCTGCTCCCAGGTGAGCTCGAACCGAGCCAGACTCTCCGCGTCACCACCCGCGGCGACCGGCCTGATGAACTCGTACATGAGCGGACGCCCCAGAAAGCAGCTGACCACCATGTAACCACCCACCACGACGAAGAAGAAGGACGGCTTGACCAACAGGATGCGCGGATCGTGAGTCAGGAACGTGATCGCGATACCAACGCTGAACATCAACAGCACCAACAGGGGCACACCGTCCAGGCGACGCCGCCCGAACACACCGACCAGCACACTGACGACACTGACCGAAGCACCGATCGTCAACGCCCAGAACGAGGCGACACCGAAACCGCGCAGCACGAAGTACACGACCACGGGAACGAAAACATCGATCAGCGTCGGCAACACGGAACGCAGCACACCCCCACCACGCGCACCGGTTTTTGGGCGATCCGAGGTATTCACCGTCGCCGCCGCTCCCAACTGAGGTTGTGGGTTCGTACCTTTCGTGGTCCGTGTCACCGATCAGTCCAGCGAAGCCGGTCCTGCGTTCCGAACCGCCGTGACGACGAAGCGGGTGGACGGGCACCCGGAAAAGTGGCTGCCCGCCCACTCTCATGCACCAACCAGATTACCTGCCGCTCAGCTGCAGCAGCAGGGGCAGCAGCAGCAGTAACCCGCTGAAACCGCTTCGAGGTCGTTCTCCGTAAGCTCCGTCATGTCCAGTTCGGGAGCATGCGGGATGTGCAGCTCGTAGTGACCGGTCTGCTCGCCGGCCTCCCACCACTGCACCTGCTTGTCCATGTCCGGCTCATCCTGACCGACCGGCACGTTGCGGACCAGATGCAGCTCGGCGGAATCGGCGACCTCCAGGCCGAACTCCCGGACAGCCGCCTTCGGGTCACTTTCCAGACGTGCTGCGAAAGCCTCGTCGTTCCAGGCCGTGGTCAGCACCTTCGTGTAAGCGTTGACGAAATCTGAGCGTGTCTGCGAGTCCATGAGACCTTCCCAAATCAAATCGACACGATCGCCCGGTGCTCGGTACTCCCGAGACGGGACGACCACTTGCCACTTCGACGGACAACCGCACGAAAAATCATCCTGCCGTGGCCGGTTGTATTTCCGGTGCGGCGGTGAACCCGATCGTTGTGCATCGATGGAACACCGGGTTCGAGAACGAGTATGGCACGACAACAGGACCGTGTACAGGAAAATTCCCGGGACGGCGGGCCGAAAATCCCCGAGCACAATCGATAACTAAGTAACCTGGGGGAGCAAGGCGCAGGTCAGGAAGCAATTCCTCCGAGTGCGTGTTCATCAAATAATTAGACCCCGACAACGGACGCCTCACTGCTCCGGACGGTCGAATCCAGCCACTCCAGCCGGGCACTCCGAGGGACGAGCTCCGAACGGCGGTCGGCTATCTTTTCGTATAGCCCCGGCAGCTGCGTGACACGACCGAAGCGCTCGCACCGAAGTTCGTGGACCCACAGGAAGACGCGCAGCATATTGTGCCACGATGCCGAATGGTCTGCGTAGTGCACTTGAACGTCGCCCCTCCAGCCCGACGGGATCTCGTCCAAGAGAGCGGGCCGCTGTTCACTGGTGTCCACGACGACCCGGAGCGGCCTGCGAACGTCCGGGTCCGCAAGGCACCGCAGAAAATCCGACAGGCCGGCGGGTGCTGTGGGACCGGTCGCCGGACCTACGATCGGTACCGACTCGATCAGATCACCGATCGCGTGCACGCGCTCCGACGTGGCGGCCGGGGAAGCGCCCCGAGCAGCCTCGGCAACGGGCGGCCCGGGAGGCGACTGGTCCGCGCTCAGGACCATCGCACGGGTCCGTGAGTCGAGGTAGACGCCGAGGAGGTAGCGCAGTGTCGGGCGAAAGGGCGGATCGGTGTCGAACACGTACCCGTCCCGGATCCCCCAGCGCCGCCAGACCTTGCTCACCTGAGCATTGCTGACCCCCAGCGCGGAGGCCAGCGTCCGGGTGGACCAGCGCCGCGTTCCCTCCGGCCAGGGCGGTGGTTCCAAGGTCCAGGCGATCACCCTGGCTTCGTCCACCGTGCGTGGCCTGCCCGAGCGCGGCGCGTCGATCAGACCATCCACGCCCAGCAGACGAAAACGTTTGATCCAGGTGACCACGGTCTGGCGGGACACGCACACGCGCCGGACGATCTCTGCGTTGGAAACTCCGTCCGCGGCGAGCATGATGATTTTCGCGCGCCGCCCCAACTGTGTATCACCGTGCGCGGTACAGGACCAGTGGCTGAGTTGTCTCAATTGTGTATCGGTCAGTGTCAACGGCTCACGACGCTTCATCTTCGAAACTTCCCCATAGCTCCGGATCTCATCCAAACAATTTCGAACTGATCGCACAGTCATCAAAGTTACAGAAGATCGGGCGATCCCGATTCGGCCGCATCGCGATCGTCCCCCCATCGTTAGGACCGGCCACTCACGCGGGCATTCGTCGGGGACGGCCCCGTGCGGAGTCAGTAGATTCCCTCCGGCGCGGACCGGATCCGCTGCAGCGGCCGCACGTTCGCCACACCGTCACTGGGCCAACGCCCGCACGGGTCGTAACGCTGAGCCTGGTCACGCTCGAGGATGTTCGGCAGCAGTAGATCCTCGTGCAGCACCGTCAAACGCACCTGCCCGGTCTCGGCGTACTCGACGGTTCGCCGCGTGTCCTCCCTGTCGACAACCGCCATGGTCACCTGTGGATAGTTGGGCACGTAAGGCACCACTCGACCCTCGTCCTCGGTGGGCAGCCCCGCCGCGTTGCCGAAGGTATTGCCGTAGCTGTAACCGCAGATTCCGCCGTCGAGCGCGGCGGCAAAGGACCGGTACATGGCCGGAGTCAGTTGCGTGCCACTCAGGCGGACACCGGACAGGGCGGCCACCACCTCCGGGCTCCGCCGCAGCAAGGCCCGCAACAGTGCCGGTGTGGTGTTGACGTAGTCGACGGTCCCGCTTTCCAGGACGGACACCATCTGGTCCACCAGGTGGTCGGTGTAGTCATCGGCCCCCCGCAGGTCCCCGGCACGCACCAGACGTTTGACCCAGCGGGGATCCATGTCGATGCTGTGCACGCGCCCGGCGAACAGCTCGGAGACCTCCCAAATCCCGTTTCCGATCAAGTGCGGCCCGCTCGGGGTCGCCTGGAGCCAGGTTCGGCCCGGTTGGAATCCCTCGGTCACGAAGGACCACCTTCGCCACACTCCGCGATGCACGAGCATGTCCCGGGTGTAAAACACGCGGCACGGAGACCCCGTGGTCCCACCGCTCTCCCAGATTCGTCCTGTTACCGGTCTCCCGACCGCCAGGGGAACGAGTTCAACGGGATCCAGGTGGCGTAGCTCGTCCAGCACGAAAGGGCCGAACTCGGTCAACTGCTCGTAACGAGTGATGTCGCGCGGATCGAAGGAGAGCTCGCCGGCTTTCCTGAGCCAATAGGGGCTTCCTGTCCGCGGATCGAAATGCCGGTGCAGTACGTGACGGGTCCACTCGTCGAGATCCGTTTCCAGCCACCGATCGATCCGCGAGTCCGGTTCGCCGGTCATCTGGTCCCCGTCGCCGCAGTGTCGCCCGATGTATCGACCCCGAGTTCGTGGATGACGCTGAGCGTCTCCCGTACATGCTCGGGCTCCTCCACGTGCACGACCGGAAAGGGAACGCTGAGATAGCGATCGAACCGGGACGGGCCGACCACCACACCAAGCTCCGCCCCCGTTTCCTCCAGACCGGCGTGCATGTGCGGTACGCTCACCGGACTCGTGCTGTTTCGCAAGAACGCATCCCGGACCTGGTCTCCAGTACGCAACACTTTCGCCTCCAGACAGGAACAGATCGGGACGACGGGATCGTGAAAATCGAGGCGTTCGATGTGGGGGCGCAGGGCCGTCGCCAGGTGCCCCTGCAATGGCGAATGCACGGCGGGACCACCCCCACCCAGCGGAGTCACCCTGTCCTCCGGGAACAGCTCGGGGAGGCGCCGCACGGCGTCGTGGTGCCCGCTGAGAACGAGCAGGCGCCGCTCCCCAGGACCGATCGGTCCCAGATCACCGGCGAGATACACCCCTCCCGCGGCCGCACCCTGGTAGTCGGACAACGGCGCCCGCACCGGCACGGCGATGGTGGCGACCGCCTGTTGTCGTCCGTCCTCCGGCAAGACGGGCACCTCACGGGCCCGCATCAACAGATCCAACAGCTCAGCACGAGTGATCGATCCGGCAAGACCCGCGCTGACCAGAGCCCCGAGACTGAGTCCACTCAGCACCGAAGGGGTGATGCCGAAATCGGCGAGCACGTCGTGGGCGGCGAAGGCCAGCGCCGTCTGCCGGATCGCACCGATGCCGCGTGGTCGCCCGTCGTCGTCCGGAGTATCGGCCCGCAGCAGCCGGGTGGTCGACAGCCCGGTACGTGCCTCAACATCAAAATAACAGCGACGAGCGGCCTCGAACTGTTCGTAAAGTCCTTCTCCCATTCCGGGGCGGTCGTTGAATCCTCCGCCGAGTATGTACGCCAATGCCATCCATGGCCCCCAACACCCCAAACGACTCAATTTGCCGACTCAAAGCCCCCCGTAAGCGTGTAAAACACACTACATACCTACGGGCGAGTGTCAACGTCAACGTGTTTGCAAAGTTTCTATGCTGGTTGGCCCCGGAGTTACGGGGTAGCCTCCGGCACATGGAGGCAGCGGTCGTCGTTGAAAACTTGACCAAGACGTATCGACAGAACGCACCACCGGCTGTCGACGACATCAGTTTTGCCGTGAGCCACGGCGAGGTGTTCGGGCTGCTCGGACCCAACGGAGCCGGTAAGACGACCACGATGGGCGTGCTGACCACGCGCACGCGACCAACCTCCGGAAGCGCCCACGTCGCGGGGGCGTCCACCCTTCGAAACTCCATCCGAGCACGCGAACGGCTCGCCGTGGTACCGCAGCGCAACAACCTGGACCGGTCGCTGAACGCACGGCAGAACCTCCTCTTCCACGGTGCCTACCACGGCATGCGCAGCGCTGAACGCACTCGGACCGCCGACGAACTCCTCCGGCGGATGGGGCTTGAACAACACGCCCGGTTCGGGGTGGAACACCTTTCCGGTGGTCAAGCACAACGGTTGCTGATCGCTCGTGCGCTGATGCACATCCCCGACGTGCTGATCCTGGACGAACCCTCGACGGGACTCGACCCGCAAGCGCGGCTGTTCGTGCACGAGCACATCGCCGAGCTCAAGGCCGAAGGGATCGCTGTCATCCTGTGCACGCACGACATGAACGAGGCGGCCAAGGTCTGCGACCGAGTGGGCATCATCGATCACGGCAGACTTCTGCGGCTGGGGTCACCGGTGGAACTGACCAGGTCCATGCCCGGCCAGGCGACGCTGACAGTCGCGGTCACGCTCCCCGCCGGCAGCGAGGAATCCGTGCGAACCAGGCTCTCGGAGATACCGTCCGTGCGACGCGTGGAGCGCTTCGCCACCGCGGGCGAAGGCAGTGCTCGTCCCGAGGTCGACGACGCCGAAACCAGCGATGCGGAGCAGTTCCGGCTCTACACGGACACGGGGGCTGCGACGCTGATCCCGCACGTCGTGTCCGTTCTCGACGAGTTCGAGCACGCGCTGCGCGACATGAGCGTCGGTCGCACGAGCCTGGAGGACGTCTTCATCCAGCTGACCGGACGAGAGCTACGATGATCTCGAACGCGACGCTCATGACGCCGAGACGCCCCGGTACGGCCACACCCGAGACACGTTCGGGGACCACCGGCATGTTCTTCGCGGTGCTGTGGCGCGACGTTTTCGTCACCGCGCGGGAACTACCCCCCTACATCGCGCAGATCGTTCTGCAGCCGTTGTTCATGCTGTTCGTCTTCGGGACGGTGCTCGGCGCGCTCGGTTACACCGACCCGTCCTACGCGCAAATACTGTTCCCCGGCGTCATCGGCTTGAACGCCTTCATCACCGCACTGCAGAACACCGGCCTTCCCCTGGTCGTCGACCTGTCGGCGACGCGGGAGCTGGAGGACCGGCTGCTGGCACCGCTGCCGGTGTGGCTGGTCGCCGTCGAGAAAATGACTTTCGGCGCGCTGAAGGGAGTCGTGGCCGCCCTGGTCATGACTCCGATCGGATTCCTGCTCCTGCCCGCCGTCTCGTGGTCGCTCTCCGGTGTACCGGGTGCGATCGTGCTGGTCCTGCTCGGCGCCTCGGCCGGTTCCGCGGTCGGCCTGGTCATCGGCACAGCGGTACGTCCCAAACAAATCAACATCGTCTTCACGGTGCTGCTCACTCCGTTGCTGTTCACCGGTTCGGTCCAGTTCACGTGGATGGCACTGGACGCGCTCCGCTGGTACCAGATGTTGTGCGCCCTGAATCCACTGACCTACGTCACGGAGGGGTTGCGCTCGCAGCTAATTCCGCACATGTCCCAGTCGATACCGCTGTGGATCGATATTACCGTTCTGATCTTCGCTTGTTTCGCATTCGGCTCCATCGGGGTAAGGGGATTCATCCGGCGCGCCTCGGACTAGTCCATGATCACGTCGAAAGAAGAGAAGATTGCCGACGAAAACCAGTTCCAGGTTTTCCACTTTGATGCAGGTGATGCATGCGTGTCGTGTTCGCGGTTTCCGACTACCGACCGCACTACTACCCGATGGTGCCGCTCGGGTGGGCGTTGCAGGCCGCCGGCCACGAAGTCCGGGTGGTATGCGCCCCCAAACAAGCACCATTGATCGACAGTGCCGGATTGACCCCCGTCCCGCTGCTCGACGACGTCGACCTGCTCAAGATGACCAGGGTGTGGAACCACTGGCAGCAGCGCGAGGGGCTGGCCCCGGAGGAATTGGAACTTCCGGCGCTCAACCCGATGACGGGTGCCGAACTCGACCGGCTCGAAGACTTCGACTGGGCGGAATTCCCCCGTGACGAGTGGTGGCCGGGGCCGACCATGGGGCAACGGATCAGGGCGATGGTCGGCTTCGTCGAGCAGTGGCGCCCCGGACTCGTAGTCCACGACCTGCTGTACCTCGACCCCGTCGTTGCCGCCAGAGACGCCGGTATCCCCTCGATCTGCCACCTTACCGGACCGATCGGAACCACGGAGACGGAATGGGGGCTCGACTTCGTTCCACAGTGGTTCAGCGAGGAGTTCGACAACCACGAGGTCCCCCGGGACGGGGAAGCACTGATCGACCGTGTCGTGGACATCTGCCCACCGAGTATGTCCCCGCCCACGAACGCGCTTCGGCTTCCGATGCGCTACATCCCGTACAACGGTCCCGGATCGATGCCGCTATGGGCTCAGAAGAGATCACACAAGCCGCGCGTGTGCATCATGTGGAGCAACACGCTGGTGCACCTGTACGGATCGAAGTCGTTCGTGGTTCCCACGCTCCTGGCGGCCCTGGCCGACCTGGACGTTGAGGTGGTGCTGACCATGAACGCCGACGCCCTCTCCCGGCTCGGTCCGATCCCGGCGAACGTGCGGGCGCTGGAGCACTGTCCGGTCCACATCCTGCAGGAAACCACCGACCTGATGGTGCACAGCGCGGGAGCGGGAGCTCTGCTCACGGCGGCTGCTGCGGGCGTACCACAGTTACTGGTGACCTTCGGAGCCGAATACCGGGCGAACGGTCGCCGACTCGCCGCAACCGGTGCCGGAGTGCAGCTCGACGGGGTGCGTATCAATGCCGAAACCGTCCGCGAGAGCGCGATCACCTTGCTGGACGATCCGTCGTACCGCCACCACGCCCAAGCGCTTCGTCGGGAGATGTACGACATGCCGACCCCGGCGGACTCGGTCCGGGGTCTGGAGTCCATTGCCGCCGGGGCCGAATGAGACATGCCCCGACGGGCAGATCCGAAGGGTCGTCGATGAGTGAACAAGAACGTACGAATCTGCTGCGGGATGTGGCCGCCTACCACCGGAGCCAGGAGGCACCGACGGAGTTCGTACCCGGTGAGACTCCGGTGCTGTCCTCCGGAGCCGTGCTGGACGAAGCGGACCGCGTCGCACTGGCCGGTGCCGCCATCGATCTGCGCATCGCGGCGGGTACGCACGCACAGCACTTCGAGTCGGAGTTCGCACGGACCGTGGGGCGTCGCAAGGCACTACTGACCAATTCGGGTTCCTCAGCGAACCTGCTGGCCATCTCCGCCCTGACCTCGCCCAGAATGGGGGACGGGCAGCTGCGTCCCGGTGACGAGGTCATCACCGCGGCGGCCGGTTTTCCCACAACCGTGAACCCGGTGCTGCAAAACGGGTTGGTTCCGGTGTTCGTGGACATCGAACTGGGCACGTACAACACCACGGCTGAGCGGGTCGCCGCGGCGATCGGCCCACGCACCAAGGCGATCGCCCTCGCACATACGCTGGGCAACCCCTACGAGGCCACCGAGATCGCGAAGGTAGCGAACGACAACGGCCTGTTCCTGATCGAGGACAACTGCGACGCCCTCGGCTCGACGTATCGCGGCAGGAACACCGGAACTTTCGGCGACGCCTCCACGGTCAGTTTCTACCCGGCCCACCACATCACCACGGGTGAAGGTGGTTGCGTGCTGTCCAGCAACATGGTCCTGGCCGGCGCCGTCGAGTCGATGCGGGATTGGGGAAGGGACTGCTGGTGCAAGCCCGGGGAGGACAACCGCTGCACCCGGCGGTTCGACTACCAGCTCGGCGAACTCCCCCGTGGCTACGACCACAAGTACACCTATTCGCACATCGGGTACAACCTTAAGACCACCGATCTACAAGCGGCTTTGGGGAGAAGTCAGCTGCAGAAGCTTCCCGAATTCGGCAAGGCGCGCAGGGAAAACTGGAACAGGTTGTCCGAACGCCTGGACGGAGTTCCGGGACTGATGCTTCCGCGCGCCACCCCGCACAGCGACCCGAGCTGGTTCGGATTCGCCATCACCGTGCTTCCCGAAGCCAATTTCACGCGCCGGGACATGCTTCGGTTCCTGGAGGACAGGAAAATCGCCACGAGGCAACTGTTCGCCGGAAACATCACCCGACACCCGGCATACACCGAGTCCCGGTACAGAGTGTCGGAGACACTCACGAACAGCGACATCGTGACCGAAAGGTCCTTCTGGCTGGGAGTGTACCCGGGACTTTCACCCGAGGCGATCGACTACGTCGCGGACACGATTCGTGAATATGTGGCTCTCGCGCGATGACCTGGCCGGGAAAAGCCCCGGAGGAGGCTGGAATGCGAATGCGGTACGTCCGAGGGTTGGACGACCCCGAGGTGCTCGATCCCGCGATCGGTGGAGCGAAAGCGGCCGCGCTGGCTGAACTGCGTACCGCCGGGTTCCGGGTACCGGAGGGATACGTGCTCACCACCGCGGTGTTCGACCACGCGGGGGGAGCGGACCGCGGACCGGAGAGGTTCGCGGCCGGGAATCTGCCTCGGGAGGTCCACGAAGCGGTGAACGCGCTCGGCACGGAGCTCGGTGATGCCCGGTGGGCCGTGCGCTCCTCGGCGGTGTCGGAGGACCTCGCGGGGCTGTCGTACGCGGGACAATACGAGTCAGTGCTCGACGTCCGCGGCACGGAGGAGCTGTTCGCGGCGGTGGAGACCTGTTTTTCCTCGGCACTGTCCGATCGGGTCGCCCAGTACGAGAACGCGGCCGGAACGGACGGTACGACCGGAATGGCCCTGCTGGTCCAACGCATGATCTCGCCGACTGCGGCCGGTGTCGCCTTTTCGATGAATCCGGTGACCGGAGACCCGGGGCAGACCCGGATCAATGCCGTACCGGGCCTCGGTGATCGCATGGCAAGCGGCACGGCAACCCCCGAGGAGTGGGTGGTCGACACCACCGGAGCAACGATTCTTTCGGGCGACCAAGGCGCCCTGGAAAACGCGAGCGCCGAAATGATATCCGGTGTCGTGCGCCGTGTTTCCGAACATTTCGATTCACCACGCGACGTCGAGTGGGCGATCGATGAGACGGGGCCGTGGATCGTTCAGGCACGCCCGATCACGGGACTGCCCGAAAAAACCGCACCCCAGGAGATCCCCTCCGGGTACTGGCGAAAGGCTCACAACAAAAACCATCCGCTGTCACCGATGCAGGCATCACTTGTGGTCCCTGCCATGAATCGAACTGTCACCAACATGTTCGACTTCACGCTGACGCGCGGGGTCGAATTCACCGTGATCGGGGGTTGGCTGTACTCCCGTCACCTTCCCCTCACGGAGAACGACTCGACGGAACAGCGCGTCGGGAAACTGGTCGAGGCGGTGCGTACCGACAGTGCGACAACGGTGGTCGAGCGCTGTTACGACCAGTGGCTGCCAAATATCGAACGACAACTCCACCAGCTTCGCGAGGTCGATCCCGCGAAGCTGACGGACGCCGATCTCGTGTCCCATCTCGACACGGTCCACTCCGCTCGCGAGCGCGCGTTGGACATTCACTTCACCGCCAACGGCGCGCAGATGTTCCTGCTCGGTCAGCTCGGTACGTACTGCGACGAACTGCTGAACTGGGACGCGCACCAGGTGCTGATGCTGCTCGACGGTGTACCGAGCAAGACGACCGAGCCCGGTGAACAGCTCGCCGAACTCGCCGGGAAAGCTGTGGAGCAGCCGCGACTACGCGAGGTCCTGACCGGATCCGACACCGTCGATCTCGAACAGCTCGAGCGGGAGGACGCCGAGTTCGTCGACGAACTCAACGACTTCCTGCTCAACTACGGGCAACGGACCACGTCGTTCGACATCGACCAACCGACGCTGGCCGAACGACCGAACCTGGTCCTGAGCATGCTCGCCGACCACATCGACGGCCGAGCCGGCATCAGCGGTCGACCGGACACCGCGACCGAGGACGATCCCGACCTGGAGGAGCAACTACGACGTCGCGGCACGGCCGACCAGGACCGCGATGCGCTTATGAGCGCGGTCCGACGGGCGCGTTGGGCATACCCGGTTCGCGACGACACCGACTTCTTCCGCTACTCGGCCGAGGCGCTGGTACGTTACGCGGTTCTGGAGATCGGATCCCGAATCTCCGCTCGGGGAGTCGTCGGTCGCAGGGATGACGTTTTCCTGCTCACCCGGCACGAAGCCGTTACCGCCCTCGGCGGTGTCCAGCCAGAACGACAGCTGGTCGAGCAACGTGCGGCATGGCTGAAGCGCGCAACCGCGCACCCGCCGTTCGACAGTTACGGAACACCTCCCGACACGGGTGGCGGCCACAGTCCGACCATGCACGGCCTGCCCTCGGAGGTCCGACAGGCGGTCGGTGGCGCGACGTGGGCCTGGATGGCGTTCTCTCCGGGAGATTCCGGTGGGCTGTCCGAGACGACCCTGGTCGGCGTCGGCGCCTCTCGGGGGCGCTACACCGGAGCGGTCCGAGTCGTCACCGACGAATCGGAATTCGACCGGCTGCGTTCAGGAGAAGTACTCGTGTGCAAGGAGACCACCGCGCAGTGGGCACTGTTGTTCGCGAAAGTCGGCGCCCTGGTCACCGATACCGGCGGACTGCTGTCCCATCCCGCGATCGTGGCCAGAGAATATCGAGTACCGGCCGTCGTGGCCACGGGATCGGCAACCGGGGTGTTGCGGGATGGTCAGCTCGTCACCGTCGACGGCGGTACCGGAGAAGTCCACCTTCTCACCGACGACGACCCATCGGGAGCAGAGCGGAGCGCCTCATGACACCGCCCCACGGCAACGGTTTCGTTCATCCGTTCGCACCCTCGGCGCGAACGAATCCGTATCCCGGCTACCGGTGGCTGCAGCAGAACTCACCGGTTCACTACGACCGGAAAACGTCGATGTGGTTACTCACCAGGCATGCCGACTGCGCGCGGGCGCTGCGTGAAGCGCGCTTGTCCGCGGAACTGGGGCAGCGCCAGCGGCTGCGGGACGACGAACTGCCCGTGTCGATGCTGACCACCGATCCACCCCGTCATGAACAGCTACGCTCCCCGGGCCAGGCGATGCTCGCTCCCGCGGTGCTTCGACAGCACCTACCCGGCATCCACGACGGGCTACAGCGAGTGCTCGACGAGCTCGACACCCCGAATACCGTCGATGCCGTCGCCGACATCGGTGAGCGGTTCGCCGAGACCGTGCTGGCGGAGACGCTGTCCATTTCCGCAGCACAGCGCACCATCTTCACCGACATGGCCCGCCGTGTGTCGCCTTCGCTCAATCCGTTGGCCAGTGGTGCGCAGGCCGAAGGGGCTACCGAGGCCATGCGGGAACTCGACGTCTTTCTGGACGAGCATCTCGACCGGGTCGTCGAGCACGGAACGGACGGCCCGATCCGACGGTTGGCCCTCGACGAACGTCTCACGCGGCACCAGGTCATCGGGGTGCTCTCACTGAGCATCGTCGGTGGATTCGAGCCGCTCTCCCATCTGGTGGCCAACGCGCTGGTATGGCTTCTCGGCCGGCCGGCGGAGATCGAGCGGATCCGCGACGGCGACGCCCGGTTCGCGCTCGGCGCGGTCGACGAACTGCTGCGGGTGGAATCCCCTGTCCCGTTCACCGCCCGGGTAACTACCGATGACGTGGTGTTCGGCGACACCGTCATTCCCGCCGACCAGCGAGTGTTGATCATGATAGGTGCCGCGAACCGCGATCCGGAGGTTTTCGAACAGCCCGACGGCCTACTCCTCGCGCGCAGCCCCAACCCCTACCTGGCCCTCGGCTCCGGAACGCACTACTGCTTGGGAGCGGGTCTGGTCCGTGAGTGTGGTGCTCTCTTCCTGCCGGAGCTCTTGCGCCGATATCCGAAGCTGCATGCCGCATCCCCCGAACA
This sequence comes from Halosaccharopolyspora lacisalsi, assembly GCF_014137975.1. Lineage (GTDB taxonomy): Bacteria > Actinomycetota > Actinomycetes > Mycobacteriales > Pseudonocardiaceae > Halosaccharopolyspora > Halosaccharopolyspora lacisalsi. The sequence goes on from NZ_JACGWZ010000008.1 coordinate 184,051, forward strand.
ACTCGACACACCGCGCTGGCGGGACGCGCTGATCCCGCGCGGGATGCAGGAGCTCGCGGTGGCAGTACGCGGGTGAACCGGGGGTCACGAGCACGCGACGAGCTGGTGGTCACCTGGTCCGGTCAGCCCACCCCGTTCCTGCCACAAATCTGATCCCGGCGCCGCTCCGGGTGGCGTCACCGTCGGGACACTGCTAGGGAAAGGGTGATCAGGCAGTTCGCCACCACGGCGAGGCTGCACCTCTCTTCGGCCGAGGGCGGGCATGGACAGGACCACACCAGAACCGACGCGGCAGGATGCCTTCCACGCGCCGGGGCCGGCTCCCCGCGTCGCGGCGGTGGAGCTGGCCCTGCCACCCCACGTCTACCGCCAGGACGAGGTCCTGGATGCGTTCACCGAGGACATCCTCACGGTGGATCCTCCCGACCGGCGGGTGGCGGCCCGGATCTCGGCCAACGCCGGGGTCCACACCCGACACTTCGCCCTGCCGCTGGAGCGCGTGACCGCGCTGGATAGTTTCACCGACACCAACGCCGCCTACCTCGACGCGGCTCTGGATCTCGGTGAGTCGGCGCTGAAGCAGGCCCTGGACACCGCCGGTATCGCTCCGGACGAGGTGGACACCGTGGTGTCCACGACGGTCACCGGGCTGGCCGTGCCGTCGCTGGAGGCCAGGTTGGCGCAGCGGGTGGGGCTGCGCTCCGACGTCAAGCGGGTTCCGCTGTTCGGACTGGGCTGCGTGGCCGGTGCCGCGGGGCTGGCCCGCATCCACGACCACCTGCGGGCTCAGCCGGACGAGGTGGCGGTGCTGCTGTCGGTCGAGTTGTGCTCGCTGACCGCGCAGCGCGACGATACCTCGATGGCGAACATGGTGGGCAGCAGTCTGTTCGGAGACGGTGCCGCCGCCGCGGTCGTGGTCGGCGCGGCGCGGGCGGCCGACGGACCCGAGATCATCTCCAGCCGCAGCAGGCTGTACCCGGACACCGAGCGGGTCATGGGTTGGGACATCGGCGCGAGCGGGTTCCGCCTCGTGCTCTCGGCCGACGTTCCCACCATCGCCGAGGAACACCTCGGCAAGGACGTCTCCGCTTTTCTCGCCGACCACGGCCTGCACCTCGACGACGTCGCCACCTGGGTGTGCCACCCGGGCGGTCCGAAGGTGATCGAGGCGATCGAGCGGACGCTGGACCTTCCGGCGGACGCGCTCGCGCACACCCGCGCGTCCCTGGCCCGTAACGGGAACCTGTCGTCGGCCTCGGTGCTCGACGTGCTCCGCGACACCCTCGCCGATCCCCGACCGGCGAAGGGCGCGCCCGGAGTGCTCATGGCGATGGGTCCGGGCTTCTGCTCCGAACTGGTGCTCCTGCGCTGGTGACCGCCGCGGGTTTCACGATTTTCCCTAAAGTTGTGTTCACCCCATCGGATGACGCACCTCAAGCCAGGGCGTTGACCACCGCCGCGAACACCCGGGGCAGCCGCTCGGCGGCGGGCACGATCCGCCCGGCCAGTGCCGGTTGCCCACGGGCCCGCACCAGGCACTCCGTCAACAGCCGGTACCGCCGCGTCGTCCGCCGCCACGCGACCTCGTAGTCGCTGGGCTCGCCCCTGCGCAGGGCGTCGACCAACACTTCGGCTCCGGTCAGCGCCAGCGCGATGCCCTCCCCCGTCAACGCGTCCACGTACCCGGCCGCGTCCCCCACCAACAACACCCGTCCGTGCACGCGCCGCCGCGTGCGCTGCCGCAGCGGCCCCGCGCCGCGCACTCCGGTGACGGTCTCGGCGTCGGCGAGCCGGGCGGCCAGCTCGGGGAAGCCCGCCAGGTGCGTCTCGAACGGTGCTCGTTCGCTCGTCAGCAGCGCCACACCGACCAGCTCGTCGCCCAGCGGGGTCACGTAAGCCTCCCCACCCGGTCCGCAGTGCACCTCCACGGACGACGAAGCCGGGGGCAGGGCGTAGTGCCGTCGCAGCCCGTAGCGGGGTGTCGTGCCGGAGGACAGCCCCAGGCCGAGCGAACGACGTACCGGGGAGTGCAGCCCGTCGGCGGCGATCAACCACCGGCCGCGCAGTCGCGGACCGAGCGCCGTCACGCCCGCGTCGTCCTGCTGCACCCCGTGCACCTGCTCGGGCACCACGGCCACACCGGCGTCGAGAACGGCCCGGTGCAGCGCGGCGTGCAGATCGGTGCGGCGCACGCCGAGTCCGGAGCCGTTCCGGAACGCGGCGTGAGCCTCGCGTCGGCCCTGCACGTAGCGGATGCCGGTGATCGGGTGACCGGCGACCTCGATCCCGAGCTCGCGCAGCGCCTCGGCACCACCGGGCATCAACCCCTCACCACACGCCTTGTCCACCGGTGCTTGGCGCGGCTCGACCACCACCGCGTCGAATCCGGCCCGGGTGGCGTGCAGGGCGGTCGCCAGTCCGGCCGGACCGCCGCCGACGATCACCAGGTCGTACCCGGGGCTCAAGCCGGTACCGCCCGCGTGAGCGCCGCGTTCTCGCATCGGATGCGGACGGTCAGCAGTGCCGCGTTGGCCAAGGTGAAGGTCACGGCGGTCACCCAGGCGGAGTGCACCAGCGGCAGCGCGGCGCCCTCCACCACGACGGCGACGTAGTTGGGGTGTCGCAGCAGCCGGTACGGTCCGGAGCGGACCGGCCGGGCACCGGGCACGACGAGGACGCGAGTGTTCCAGTAACGGCCCAGGGTGCCGATGCACCACCAACGCAGTACCTGCGCCAGCACGACCAGCACCAGCATCGACCCCGCCAACACAGGCAGCGGCGGCCTTTCGGCCACCGCCACCTCGACGAGGCAGCCGACGAGCAGCCCGGTGTGGAGCACGACCATGACCGGGTAGTGCCGGCGTCCGTACTCCACGGCGGAGCGTCCGCGCGTCCAGGTCTCGTTGCTCCGAGCCACGATCAGCTCGGCGACGCGCTCGGCCGCGACGGCGGCCAGCACCACGAAGTACCACCACATCACGCACTCCCGGAAGCTTCGGACGCGACACGCACAGCGCTCTCCTCCTGTGCGGAGAACTCGTTCGACTATCTTGTGTCCGTGTCCCTACTACATCCTCGGGCACCGTCCCCGTCGGCGACACGCCGGATCACGGCGCTGCTGCGTTCCTGCCACCCGGAACCCGCCCTCGCGGTGACGGCGCTGGTGACCGCGCTGGCCGTGGCGGCGGGGCACGGAGCGGCCGGTGCGGCGGTGGTGGGAGCAGCCGTGCTGGCCGGCCAGCTCTCGATCGGTTGGTCCAACGACGCGCTCGACGCCCGGCGCGACACCGCGGCGGGTCGCCGGGACAAACCGTTGACCACCGGCGATGCCCCGGTGCGCGCGGTGGCCACGGCCGCGGGAGTGGCCCTGGCCGCCTGCGTGCCGCTGTCGCTGCTCAGCGGTGTCCCGGCCGCCACCGCGCACCTGCTGGGCGTCTTCGCCGCGCTCGGGTACAACCTGTGGTTCAAGCGCACGGTGCTGTCCCCGCTGACCTACGCCTGGTCCTTCGGGACGCTGCCCGTCTTCGTCACCCTCGCCCTGCCGTCGCGGCCCTGGCCCGCCTGGTGGGCGGTGACCGCCGCCGCGCTGCTGGGAGTGGGGGCGCACCTGGTCAACGTGCTCCCCGACATCGCCGACGACCTCGCCACCGGGGTGCGGGGGCTGCCGCAGCGACTGGGAGGCGCGGCGTGCCGATGGTTGGGCCCGCTGGTGATGCTGACGGCTATGGGGGTGCTCGCGGTCGGTCCCGCCGGACCGGTGGGAGTCATCGGCTGGGTGCTGACGATCCTGGCCGCGGTCGTGGCGATCGGCGGCTCGGTCGGCGATCCGCACGGCCGCGGCCCCTTCCGGGCCGCGATGGCGGTGGCGGCCCTGGCCGTGCTCCTGCTGCTGGTACACGGCCCGGCGATCACGTGAGGGACGTGCCGAACCGGTTGTGCAACGCGGCCCTGGCGGCGTGGTACCCGCACATGCCGTGCACGCCGGGACCGGGCGGGGTGGCCGAGGAGCAGAGGTAGACCGCCGGATCCGGGGTGGTGTAGGGGTTCGCGGCGATGACCGGGCGGAACAGCGTCTGGGTGCCGGAGAAGCTGCCGCAGGCGATGTCACCGCCGACGTAGTTCGGGTTGTGCGCCTCCAGCTCGGCCGGTCCGCGCACGGTGCGGGCGAGCACCAGGTCTCCGAAACCGGGAGCGAACCGCTCCAGCTGGGCCTCGATCTCGGCGGTGAGGTCACCGTCCCAGCCGTGGGGGACGTGAGCGTAGACCCAGAACACCTGCTCGCCCGCGGGAGCCCGGGAGTCGTCCAGTACGCCGGGCTGCGAGGTGATCAGGAACGGTGTGCTCGGTCGCCGGCCACGCGAGGCCGCGGTGAGCGCCGCGCCGATCTCGGCACTGCTCGGTCCTATGTGAACGGTGGTTGCACGTCGGCAACTCGGGTTGGACCACGGCACCGGACCGCTCAGCGCGTAGTCGACCTTGAACACGCCCGGTCCGTACCGGTAGCGGCCCAGCCGGTGCAGGTAGCGGGCGGGCAACCGGCTTCCGGCGATCCCGGCCAGCTCGCGGGGCGCGACGTCCAGCAGGTACGCCGAGGCGCTCGGCAGCTCGGCGAGGTCGGAAACCCGGTGACCGGTGACGATCGTGCCGCCCAACTCACCGAGGTAACCGGCCAGCGCGTTCGTGATCGCCTGCGAGCCACCGCGCGGTACCGGCCAGCCGACCGCGTGCGCGGCGAGGGCGAACATCAGCGCCACGCCGCCCGTGCCGACCGAGCTCAGCGGTGTGTTCACGTGCGCGGCCAGCCCCGCCAGCAGCGCCCTGCTCCGCTCCTCGCGGAACAGCCGCATCAACGCGCCCGCCGGCCACGCCGCGCGCAACCCGAACCTGGCCAGCAGCAGCGGGTCGGGCGGCAGCCCGTGCAGCGGGGCGCGGAAGAAGTTGGTGGCCAGGGAATCCCACCGTTCCGGGAAACCGCGAACCACCCGCCGGTACGTGGCGGCATCGGCACCCATCAGCTCGGCGGTGCGCTCCACGCCGCGCGTCAGCTCCACGGCCGAGCCGTCCGGCAGCGGATGAGCCAGGTCCACCTCGGGGTAGAGCCACTCCAGGCCGAAACGCTCCAGCGGCAGCCGGCTCAGCGCGGGTGAGCCCGCCCCGAGCGGGTGCACCGCCGAACACGGGTCGTGGTGGAACCCGGGCAGCGTCAGCTGCTCGGTGCGGGCACCACCGCCGATCTCCGGCGCCGCCTCGTGCAGCTGAACCGACAGTCCCGCCTCGGCCAGGGTCACCGCCGCCGTGAGCCCGTTCGGCCCGGAACCCACCACCACGGCATCCACAGACGTCACGAACGCAACCTGCCACAGCCGGAAAGCCGCCGCAGCCCCTACGCGGCGGCGAGAGCCAGCAGCTCGTCGACCGACCACTGGTCGTTGGCATGGTCGCCATAGTGCACGGCCCGCACCAGCCCCTCGGGGGTGAGGAGGAAGTCCGCGGGCAGGCCGAGGGCGGTCTCTCCTCTGGCCAACCCGGTCCTCCCTCCCGCACGTTTGCCCCGCGCCACGACGGAAAGGGCCGCTGGGCGAAGCCCGGCCAAGAGTGCCCGCGGGTGCAGCACCGCCCACAACGAGCTCTCCACGCCGAGGGCGACGTACAGCGTTCGGCCGGGATCGGCCACCGCGGCGAACGGCAGCGCTGCCTGGTGGGGCACCATGTCCTCGACCGAGGAATGGAACACCGCCACCTCGCGGATGCCCGCGGCCACGATCTCGTCGTGCCGGGCGGCGACCGACCGCAGGTGCACGTTGCAAATCGGGCAACCCGCGAAGCGCCGGAACTGCAGGTGGACGAGTGCCTCGGGATCGGGTACCCGAATCCGCTCCCCGAGGATCGTCGTCAGCTCACGCGGAGCAACGGCGTCCCCCGCTTCGAACCGCCGCGCGGGAGCCGGGAGCGGCTCCGGTGAGGTCGACCCACTCATGATGGTCTCCTGTCGTCGGCGCGCGGCTCTGTCGCGAATCCGTCCGAGGACGTCGAGAGGTCCACAACGGGGCTTCCCGTCGTAGCTCCCCTCGGAGCTCGACCGCCCTCACCAGGGTAGACCGGATTACCCGCCGGACTCATCTCCGCTCGACCACCGTTCAGCGGGCGACCTGCCGTGTCCGGTGGGCGAGTTCGTCCTGATCGATCGTCTCGTTGAAGGCCGCACCGACGCTGAGCATGCGCCGCCCACCGACGAAGGTGAACACCAGCGCGGGAAGCAGGCAGACGACCAGGGCGACCACGGTCCAGATGAGCGCCTCACCAACCCTGCCCTGCGGGAACGAATACACGACAACGACCCGCACGAGGCTTTCCCCGATCCAGGTCACACCCCAGACGACCGTCATGATGTAGACCATCTTCCGGAAACGCGGAACCTGCTCCCAGGTGAGCTCGAACCGAGCCAGACTCTCCGCGTCACCACCCGCGGCGACCGGCCTGATGAACTCGTACATGAGCGGACGCCCCAGAAAGCAGCTGACCACCATGTAACCACCCACCACGACGAAGAAGAAGGACGGCTTGACCAACAGGATGCGCGGATCGTGAGTCAGGAACGTGATCGCGATACCAACGCTGAACATCAACAGCACCAACAGGGGCACACCGTCCAGGCGACGCCGCCCGAACACACCGACCAGCACACTGACGACACTGACCGAAGCACCGATCGTCAACGCCCAGAACGAGGCGACACCGAAACCGCGCAGCACGAAGTACACGACCACGGGAACGAAAACATCGATCAGCGTCGGCAACACGGAACGCAGCACACCCCCACCACGCGCACCGGTTCCCGGAAGCTCCGACTCGTTCAACGTGATCGCCTCTCCCGACCGGCGTTCGCGGACCGGTACCGTTCGCCGACCGTGCTGCTGATCAGCATAACGAGCCCGGCAATCCCGACCGTTCCGAACCGCCGGGCGACACGGAACTCTTCCGCCGCAGCCCCCTACAGCGCTCCGCGGAGGATGGGCGAGGACATGCAGCGGGGGCCGCCGCGTCCGGAGCCGAGCTCGGAGCCGCTGATGCGCAGCACCTCGATCCCGGCCTCCTCCAGCCGCGCGTTGGTCTCGACGTTGCGCTCGTAGGCCACGACGACGCCGGGGGCCACGGCCAGCGTGTTGTTGCCGTCCTCCCACTGCTCGCGCTCGGCGGTGACCGGGTCGAGGCCGGTGTCGATGACGCGCAGCCGATCGATGCCCATCGCCTCGGCGGCGGTGTTCAGGAACGGCTCGGGACCGCCGACCTTGATGTCGTCGCCACTGGGCTGCAGCGTGTACGCGGTCAGCGAGTCCTGCACCGCCGGATACATCACCACGGTGTCGCGGTCGACCATCGTGCACACGGTGTCCAGGTGCATCGAGGCGCGCTGCTGGGCGATCGGCACCGCCAGCACGGTGTGGGCGAGCCCGTCGGCGAAGACCGAACGCGCGAAGGACTCCGCACCGGCGGGGCTGGTCCGCTCGCCGACGCCGACGGCGACGACGCCGGGTGCCAGCAGCAGCACGTCACCGCCCTCGACCGGCGCGGAGTGCGCGCCGTAGGCGCGGGCGGCGTGCGAGAACTTCGGGTGATAGGCGTAGACGAGGTCGGTGAGTGCGGATTCGCGGTTGCGCGCGGGCATGGCGAGGGAGGCCACGGCGACGCGCTCGCCCACCCACACCGAGGAATCGCGCGTGAACAGCAGGTTCGGCAGCGGATCGATGACGAACTCGTGGGCGTGGTGCATCCGCCGCACCAGCGACTGCCCCTCGGCCGCGGGCAGTTCCTCGAAGGTCATCCCGGCGATGAGCAGTCCGGCCAGCGTCTGCTCGTCCACGCTGGACAGGTGGGAGCGCACCGTCTCGGCCACCTCGGCGCCGAGCCTGCGCTCGTCGACGGCGCTGTGGACGCCCGCCGCCCGCGCACGGGAGTCGCTCAACGCCTCGGCGAGCAGCTCGTGCAGCAACAGCACGTCGACTCCCCGCTCGCGCAGCACGTCGGCGAAGGCGTCGTGCTCCTGCTGGGCACGGTCGACCCAGGGAATCGCGTCGAACAGCAACTGATCGCTGTTGCGCGGCGTCAGCCGCTTCAGCTCGTCCCCCGGCCGGTGCATCAGGACGGTGTGCAACGGGCCGACTTCACTCTGCGCGTGTGGGTTGCTCACAATACCGCAGCGTAGCTGCCGTAGCCGAAATCGACTGCACATCCGCAGCAGTTCGAAGGATTGTTAACCGAATTCGCGCCTGCGGGGTCTTTTCGTTGCGCCCACGATGTTCGATCAAGGCAACCAGGAGACCTCTCCGCGCAAGAGGGCGTAACCGACGAAGGCCACCACGTCGATCAGACCGTGTCCGAGGATCAGCGCCCAGATGCGGTGGGTGCGTTGCCAGACGCGGCCGTAGACCAACCCCATGACGACGTTGCCGACGAAACCGCCGAAGCCCTGGTAGAGGTGGTAGGAACCGCGCAGCACCGCCGAGAGCCACAGCGCGCGGTTCTCGGTCCAGCCGAGCTGGCGCGTACGGGTCAGCAGGTACCCCACGACCAGGATCTCCTCGGCGAAGGAGTTGCCGAAGGCCGCCAGCACGAGCACCGGCGCCCGCCACCACTGCCCCTCCAGCGTGGACGGCTGCACGGTCAGGTTCAGACCCAGCGCGTGCGCCACGAGATACAGCCCCAGGCCGGGAATGCCGATCAGCGCCGCGAGCCCGACACCGCCGAGAGCGTCCTTCAGCGGACGATCGCGGTCGAAGCCCACGCGTGCCAGCACGACGCCGCCGCGCCACAGCAGGTACGCGCCGAGCGCGCCCCAGGCGAACAGCTGGAGGATGTTGAGCAGCTGACCGAGCAGGTCCAGCAGGCCGGACCTGGCCTGGGGAGTGTTGATCGCCGCGTCCTGCGAGGCCAGGGGCGCGGGGCGCAGCAGCGCGTCGAGCAGGGACAGCAGGCTGCGCAGACCGGACAGGCCGAGGGTCGTGACGAACACGAGGACCAGTTCGATCCCGATCGCCCTGCGCTGGGCGGGATCGGCGACCCTGGCGGGCTCGGCGGGGCGAGTGGGCAACAGCCAGGCGCGCAGGGGTGAACTCATGGTGCGGTCTGTACTCGCGGTGGAGGACGCGCTCACTCGAAGTACCGTACCGGTGGACGGAGGGCGACCCCCGGCGCCGGTGGTTTTTCCCGGTTTCGCGCGAAACCGGGCCTTCCCGATTTCGCGCGAAACCGGACAAGCTTCACCACACCGGGGGGCCGCTGCCTCCCGCTACCCCTGGCGCTGGGCGGCCAGGAACGGGCAGCCGACGAGGTGTCGTAGTTCGCGCCCGAGCGCCTCGGAGTCGGCGACCGGGCCGGAGAAGGCCAGCCGCACGTCGTGATCACCGTCCGCGGACTCCACCCTCAGCCGCAGCCCGTAGCGATCCAGCCCGAGCGGCCGGATGTGTCCCCCGCGCAACTCCTCGGGAAGGTGACGCGCGAGCAGTCCGACGACGTCGCGGTGCGACAGCTCCAGGTGACGCAGCCACGTGTCCTCGCGCTGGTGGAACGGGTCCGGCCGCGCCGCCCCGAAGTCGGTGAGGCTCACCGAGCACGTCCCCTCGGCATCGGCCACCACGAGCGAGACCGACTCCAGCCGCAGCACCGTCGCTCCGTGCCCGGCGTCCAGCAGCCGCGTGTCCGGCCGCTGCTCGGCGACTTCGAGCACCTCGGTCCTGGCCTCGTCGGCTTCGAGCACCCGCAACCACCCGGTCAGCCACAGCAGCCCGCGCACGGGCTCGCGCAGCCGCACCGGAGTGGGATCGGCGAGCTCCAGCATGGCGCCGAACTCCCCCCGCGGAGCCTGCCACACCGAGGCCACGAGCGGGTGCGCGTCGTCCAGCAGCACGGTGGCGCCCCCGTCGGGACGCACGTGGTGCAGCAGCGGCGCCACTCTGGCGGAGGTGTCGCTCGACGGCAGCAGTGCGGCCCGACCACCCCGCGCGGCGATCGTTCTGGCTCGTTCCGCCGGGCCCGGGGTGGCCGGTCGACGGGTCGTCGGCTCTGCCATCGCTCACCTCCTGGTTAGGCTAGCCTAACTTAAATGCCCGGACAGGAAAAGTCGCCGGATCGACTTCCGTCATACCAGGTAATCGCGGCGAGCGGGAGCAGGCACAGTGATCGTCTTCGGTGGGCAGCGACGTGAGGCGTGTTCGCTTGGCGGACGCTTTTGTTCACTGGCCGGTACGGCATTAGCGTGTCGGTCGTGTCAAGTGCTGTAGAGCTCCGCGCGCCCGGACCGCGCGGCATCCCACCCCTGTTCGCCCGACTGGTCGACGACGCCTCGTTGTTCCCACCGGGTAACGCTCCCGTTCCCCAGGCGGTCGACGAACACCTGCGGGTACGTGCCGGCGAGTACGCCGGGGTGCTGGGGCCGCTGCTGTGCCAGGCGTCCCGGCTGGCCGAGCTGATCACCGAGCTGGCCAAGGCGAAACCGGCCGAACCGGTCCCGCTGTCCCTGGTCTGCGACAACGGACTCGGAGGGGTTCCCAAGGCACTGTCGATCATCGAGGGACGCCAGGAACTGCTCGACCTGCGAATGGTCGAGATGCCCGCACCCTCCGACGTGGACGAGGTGTGGTTGGAACGGGTCTCGGAGTTCGTTCCCGAGGACGTCATCCGCGTCGTGGAGCCCCGGCGCGGCGAGGGATGGCTCGACGGGGTCCGGCAGGTGGCCGAGTACGGGTGCTGGCCCAAACTCAGTTCCGGCGGGCCGACGGCCGAGTCCTTCCCCAGCATCGACGTGGTGGCCGAGTTCCTGACGGTGGCGTGCACCCTGCCCGTGCCGTTCAAGACCACCTCGGGGATGCCCCACCCGGTACGCCACACCGACCCGGAGACCGGATTCGTCCACCACGGTTTCCTCAATCTGCTGGTGGCCACGGGACGCTCACTGTCCGGACAGGACGTGCGCGCCGCGCTGGCCAGTACCGACCGTGACGCGTTGGCGGAGGAGGCCGGGGCGTTCTCCGAGGATGCGGCCAAGGCTGTACGCAGCGTCTTTGCCTCCTACGGCGCGTGTTCGCCGAACGATCCCATCAACGCGCTCATCGATCTGGAACTGCTGTGAGCTCGACAGCCTCGACGGTCCGCGAGCCGGACGGATGAACTCGTCCGACATCGCCCGCCCCTCCGGTTCGCCGGAGGGGCGTGAGGCCGCCCCGACGAAGGAGAGCTCGCTGACGCTGGAACGCGGGCTGAACCTGCTGCGCGCCGTGGCCGACGCCGACAGCGAGGCTCCCACCATCAGCGACCTCGCCACCGCGGTCGGCGTCAGCCGCGCGGCCGTGTATCGGCTGCTGGGGCCGTTGCAGAGTCGCGGACTGATTCGCCGGGACGGGTCCAAAGTGCGACTGGGGCTCGGTGTGCTGTGGCTGTCCGGACGTGTGCTGCCGCAGTTGCGCTTCGCCTCGCTGCCCGCACTGCGGGAGCTGGCCGAGCGGGTCGGGGCCACCGCGCACCTGACGGTGGCCGACGGCGACGAGGCACAGGCCGTCGCCGCCGTCGAGCCGTCGTGGACGAAGTACCACGTTTCCTACCGCGTGGGAACGCGTCACCCGATCCGGCAAGGGGCGGCGGGACATGCCCTCGACCTGCCGGAGTACGGCTCGTCCTGGGTCTCCGACACCGACGAAGCGCGGTCGGGCGTTCACGGCATCGCCGCGCCGGTGCGCGGAGTTCCGGGACTGCGCGCCAGTGTGGGTGTCGTGGCGATGGATCCCCCACCGGAGGAGGAGATCGGGCCGCTGCTGCTCGAAACCGCCGGCGCCGTCGCCGAGGCACTGCGCTAGCTGTCGCGGGTCGTGACGCTGTTCGCAGGCAGTGTGTCCGGGGCGCAGGTCGGCTGCGTTGGTCGTCCGGCCTCGCTGCCAGGATCCTCGGCTGATGGGTATCAGCATGAGTGCCGCGTTTTACGTGAGGATCCGCCGCTCCTAGCGGCGGGCTGACCTCACCTCTTCTCAGCTCCGCCGCACATCGGGCCACCGCCGGTGCGGCGCCTTCCTGCTGCCCGGCTCCGGTTCTTTCCTCTCGGAGCACGCTCATGCCTTCTTCCGCTGGGGGTGGACCACGCGAACTCGGCCAGAACTTCCTCGTCGACCGTTCGATGATCAGCACGATCGAGGAACTGGTCGCCCGAACTGACGGACCGATCGTGGAGATCGGTCCGGGTGACGGCGCGCTGACGGTGCCGTTGAGTCGCTCGGGACGCTGCCTGACCGCGGTCGAGATCGATCCGAAGCGCGCCCGGCGACTGCAGCGGCGCACACCGGAGCACGTCGCGGTCGTCAACGCCGACATGTTGCGGTACCGGTTTCCGCGCTCCCCACACGTGCTGGTGGGCAACCTGCCGTTCCACCTCACCACCGCAGCGCTGAAACGCATCCTGGCCGCACAGCATTGGCAGACCGCGGTCCTGCTGGTGCAGTGGGAAGTGGCCCGGCGACGAGCCGGCGTGGGGGGTGCGAGCATGCTGACCGCGAGCTGGTGGCCCTGGTACGAGTTCACGCTGCACGCCCGCGTGCCCGCCCGGTCGTTCCGCCCGGTCCCGACCGTGGACGGGGGGCTGCTGACCATGACGCGTCGGGCCCGTCCGCTCGTCTCGGATCGCACGTCCTACCAGCGGCTCGTCCGCGAGGTCTTCACCGGGCGCGGACACGGTCTGCGTGAGATCTTGGCCCGAACCGGACGCCTCGACCGCGGCACGCTGCGCGAGTGGCTGCACGGGAACCACGTGTCACCGCAGGCATTGCCCAAGGATCTCACCGCCCAGCAGTGGGCCTCGCTGTGGCATCTCACATGACCAGTCGCACGGTCGCCTCGTACAGCTAGTCCGTCCGGGTGAGGTTTTCCGGTTTCGCGCGAAATCGGGATCTCCCAACTTTGCGCGAAACCCCTGATCACCCACCACATCGGACCGCGCACCGGAAAGTGCCCGACTGGCGACCCACCCTTGACTGAAGCAGGATTCAGACGCTTGGCTCTACCATCACCGAACCGGCTTCTGGACGAAGGTGGATCATGGGGATTTCGGCGATACGCCTCGGTGGTGTGCTCAGCGGCGCGCTGCTCGCGGCCACCGCGACCGTGGCTCCGGCGCCGGCGACCACCGCTCCCCCACGCGATCCCGTCCGCGGGTGCGGCACCGGAACCTCCTGGGAGATGTCGACCGACAAGCTCGACCCCACCTACACGCGCCACGGTTTCGTCGGCAACGGATACCTCTCCCAGCGCGTCCCCCCGCGCGGCACGGGGTACGTGGCCACCGGCGAAAAGACGGGTTTTCCCCTCGAGACCCCGCGCTACGACGGGGCTTTCGTCGCCGGGCTCTACGCCGACGGACCGGCGTCCCAGTCGGACGAGAAGCTCAACTCCTACGCCGCCATCCCCACGTGGTCGACCCTGACCGTGGCCACGGGCGGATCGAGCTACACGCCGCGGACGCCCCGCGGACGGATCTCGAACTACCACCAGACGCTGAACGTGCGCTGCGGCGTGCTGCGCACCTCGTTGACCTGGACCACTCCCAAGGGCAGATCCACCGATCTGGTCTACGAGGTGGTGGCCGACCGGGCGCACCCGCACGTCGGCGCGGTCCGGGTGCGGATGACGCCGCACTGGCGGGGCCGGGCCACGGTCACCGGACTCATCGACGGTGCCGGAGCGCGACGGATGCATCCCACGGGTGGCGGCACCGACGGCGACACCGTTCGGGTCGGTTTCGAGACCAACGGTGTCGGCGAGACGGGGACCGTGGCCTCCACGCTGCGGGCCGAGGACGGGACGAACACCGCCGGACTCGACCGATCCCAGCGGATCGACGGCCTCACCGCCGAGCAGAGCCTGAGCTTCACGGCGCGGCGTGGACGGACCTACGAGTTCAGCAAGTACGTCGGCGTGAACACCTCGGTGAGCACTCCCGAGCACCGCGCCGCGGCCGTGAAGGCCTCGAAGCGGGCGGCCGAGCGCGGCTGGGACGACATGTTCGCCGAGCACGCCGAGCGGTGGCAGCGGCTGTGGGAGAGCAACATCCGCGTCCCCGGCGAGCCGCGGATGCAGAAGTGGCTGCGCGGCGCCAAGTACGCGGTGCTGTCCAGCGTGCGCGAGGGGCAGGACCACAGCGTGGCTCCCGCGGGGCTGAGCAGCGACAACTACGCGGGGCTGATCTTCTGGGACGCCGAGCTGTGGATCATGCCGAGTCTGCTGCTGCAGCATCCCGACCTGGCGAAGTCCATCGTGGACTACCGCGAGCGGACGCTGGAGCGGGCGAAGGTCAACGCCGAGAGGATCGGGGCGCGGGGCTCGTTCTACCCGTGGACCAGTGCCGACGACGGCAACCTGTGGTCGGACTGCCACAGCTGGGACCCGCCGCACTGCCGGACCCAGAACCACCTCCAGGGCGACATCGCCTTCGCGACCTGGCAGTACTACCTGGCCACCGGTGACCGGGAGTGGCTGCGGGAAAGCGGTTGGCCGGTGCTGCGCAACGTCGCCGAGTACTGGGCCGGGCGGGTCACGCCCAATCCGGACGGCAGTTACTCGATCAACGACGTCGCCGGACCCGACGAGTACAGCAACGGTGTCGACGACGGGGTGTTCACCAACGCCGTGGCGGCCACCGCGCTGCGCCGCGCGACCGAGGCCGCCGAGCTGCTCGGGGAGCCGGCACCGGCGAAGTGGGGCGAGATCGCCGACGACCTGCGCATCCCCTTCGACGAGGACGAGCAGGTGTTCCAGCAGTACGCGGGCTACCAGGGCGGCGAGATCAAGCAGGCCGACACGGTGCTGTTGCAGTACCCGCTCGAATGGCCGATGTCGTCGAAGATCGCCTCGAACACGCTGGAGTACTACGCGCCGCGCACCGACCCGGACGGTCCCGCGATGACCGACGCCATCCACGCCATCGACGCCGCGGCCAACGGTCAACCGGGCTGCGTCACCAACACCTACCTGCACCGTTCGGTTCAGCCCTTCATGCGCGAGCCGTTCGCCCAGTTCTCGGAGGCGCGCGGGGAGCAGGCCGGGGAGGGCGCCGGAGCGCCCGCGTTGAACTTCCTCACCGGTGGTGGCGGCTTCATGCAGGTGTTCACCCACGGCCTGCCCGGTCTGCGGCTGCGGGCCGACGGGGTCGAGCTCGACCCGATGCTGCCGCCGCAGCTGCCCGGGGGCGTCGAGCTGAACGAGATGCACTGGCGGGGCCGGGCGTTCGACGTGCACATCGGTCCGCACTCGACCACGGTGACGCTGCGCTCCGGCGAGCCCTTCACCGTGCGCGCACCGGACGGCGAACACCTGGTGAGTCAGGATTCGCCGCTGACGCTCAAGACGCGCAGGCCGGATCTCGCACCGACCTCGAACGTCGCGCGGTGCGAGACGGCCGAAGCCGACAGCGTGCGTCCGGGCCGCTACGCCATGGCCGCTGTCGACGGCAGCACCGCCACGAGTTGGGTGCCCGAGGCTGCGACGAGCTCGCTGACGGTCGACCTGGGCTCAGCGCGGCGGATCACCGACATCGCGACACAGTGGACGGACACCGCACCGGCCGCGTCGCGCCTGCTGACCTCGGTCGACGGTAAGCACTTCACCGAGGTGCCGCCGAAGGCCCAGCACCCCCGCGTGGCCCGCTACGTCCGGGTCGAGGTCACCGACTCCGGGGGCGAGGGCCGCGCCGGTGTCCGGGAACTGGAGGTGACCCGGGCGCCGCGCGGGAACGAGTAACCCGTCGTCCCACTGTGGTGGTTTCCCGGTTTCGCGCGAAACCGGGAAACCTACGAGCTCGGGTGTCCACAGACGTGTCGTTCATCCACAGCGTTCGTGGCTCTTTCGTAACGTCCGTGCGATTGGTACAACTACGGGGAAGTGGCGGCGTTCACTCGTCGGCTTCCAGCCGCCGGTGCTCACTCACCGGTGCTCACTCACCGGTGCTCACTCTCCGGGACGAAAGTCCCGCTCGATTCGGGACGGCGGTCCCGTCGGACGGGGACGGAATTCCCTGATCGTCGACTCCCCCGCCGGGCAGCATGGTGCCCGTGGAGTTGCTCGACATCGCCCGTTGGCAGTTCGGGATCACGACGGTCTACCACTTTCTGATGGTGCCGCTGACGATCGGACTGGCGATCCTGGTCGCCGGGATGCAGACCGCGTGGTACCGCACCGGAAACACCCGCTACCTGAAGATGACCAAGTTCTGGGGCAAGCTCATGCTGGTCAACTTCGCGATGGGCGTGGTGACCGGCATCGTCCAGGAGTTCCAGTTCGGGATGGCCTGGAGCCAGTACTCCCGGTTCGTCGGTGACGTCTTCGGGGCTCCGCTGGCGATGGAGGGCATCGTGGCCTTCTTCGTCGAGTCGACCTTCCTGGGACTGTGGATCTTCGGCTGGGAGCGGCTGTCCAAGGGCGTGCACCTGGCCTGCGCCTGGGCGTTCTCACTGGCCACGGTGGCCTCGGCCTACTTCATCCTGGCCGCGAACTCCTGGATGCAGCACCCGGTCGGCGTCGAGATGGTTGACGGCAAACCCCAGCTCACCTCGATCTGGGCGGTGCTGACCAACAGCACCGTGCTCGCGGCGTTCCCGCACACCGTCTTCGGGTGCTTCGCCGTGGCCGGAACCTTCCTCATGGGCATCGGCGGCTGGAAGGTGTGGAAGAAGGACCGGCAACGCCGTGCGACCGAGTCCGAGCCGAAATCGATGGCGGACTCCGCGAGCAGGCCCGCTGGAGACGACGAGGACCGCAAGCTCTGGCACAAGAGCATGCGCCTGGGCGCCTGGGTCGGCGTGGTGGCCTTCGCCGGACTGGCGATCTCCGGGGACTTCCAGGGCAAGCTGATGTTCCAGCAGCAGCCGATGAAGATGGCCTCGGCCGAAGCGCTGTGCCACACCGAGCAGCCGGCCAGCTTCTCGATCTTCGCCTACGGCGACGTGAGCCAGCCGGACTGCGAGAGCGTCAAGAGCTTCACGGTGCCCTACGTCCTGTCCTACCTCGCCAACGGCGACTTCACCAGCGAGGTCGAGGGCGTGCAGGAGCTGGTGCCCGAGTACCAGCAGAAGTACGGCACCCACCTGCCCGATGACCCGCGGCTGGGCGAGTTCGCCGGCGCGCCGATCAAGTACACGCCGAACCTGCCCGCCACGTACTGGGGTTTCCGGTTCATGATCGGATTCGGCGCCGTGGCGGCGGCCTCCGCGGCGGCGGTGCTGTGGTTCACCCGCGGGGGTCGGTTCCCGGAGGGCCGCTGGTGGGGGCCGGTGGCGATCGCCAACATCGCCACGCCGTTCCTCGGCAACATCTTCGGCTGGGTGTTCACCGAGCTGGGACGACAACCCTTCGTGGTGGCACCCAACCCGAGCAGCGACGACAAGGTGTGGATGTTCACCGCCCAGGCGGTCTCCCCCGGCGTCTCCCCCGGCGAGATGCTCACCTCGCTGATCGCGCTGACCTCGGTCTACGCCGTACTGGCCGTCGTGGAGATCTTCCTGATGGTGCGCTTCGCGCGCGGCGGCGTCGAGGCCGTGATGCCTCCCGAACCCGACGAGGACGACGAGGACTCCGACGTCCTGTCCTTCGCCTACTGAGGGGATCGTAGATGGAACTTCAGACCTTCTGGTTCTGCGTCATCGCCCTGCTGTGGCTGGGATACCTGTTCCTGGAGGGCTTCGACTTCGGCGTCGGGATGCTGCTGCCGGTCCTCGGGCGCGGGGAGGAGCAGCGCCGGGTGCTGATCAACACGATCGGCCCGGTGTGGGACGGCAACGAGGTGTGGGTGATCGTGGCCGTCGGCTCCATGTTCGCCGCCTTCCCCGGCTGGTACGCCTCACTGCTGAGCACGGCCTACCTGCCGTTCACGGTGCTGCTGCTGATGCTCATCGGCCGCGGCGTGGCCTTCGAGTACCGGGGCAAGGTGGACAGCCCGCGCTGGCGCCGCACCTGGGACGCCGTCATCGTGCTCGCCTCCTGGGTGTCACCGCTGATGATCGGGCTGGTGCTGTCGGCGACCGTGTTCGGGCTGCCGCTGGACGCGGGCGGCGACCGCGTCGGCAGTCCGCTGGTCATCCTGACCCTGCCGAACGTCATCGGCGCGTTGGCCGTCCTCGGCTTCTCCCTGCTGCACGGCGCCGCGTTCCTGTCGCTGAAGACCGAGGGCGAGATCCGCGAACGCTCCCGGGGACTCGCCCTGCGCTACGGCCCGGTGCTGCTGCTGCCGCTGGCGGCCCTGATGTTGCTGGCCCAGCTGCGGGAGGGCACGACGTGGACGTGGGTGCCGCTGGTGGTCGCCCTGGTCGCCGCGCTGGCCGGTCTGGCGCGTCAGGGGAGGTGGCGCGACGGTCAGGCCTTCGCGCTCCAGGGCGTCGCGCTGGCCGCGGTGGTGGTGACCCTCTTCGGCGCGCTGTGGCCGAACGTGCTTCCGTCCACCCTGAACCCGGCGTGGTCGCTGTCGGTGGCCGAAACCGCGTCGAGCCCGTACACGCTCATGGTGGTCAGCTGGGTCGCCGCGTTCGGCACTCCCGCGGTGATGGTCTACCAGGGCTGGACGTACTGGGTGTTCCGCAAGCGCATCAGCACCGCCCACATTCCACCGGTGCACGCGCCGTCACCGGGTGGTGCGCATTGAGCTCACGGATCTCGCCGGGAACCCGCAGCCCGCTCGGAGCCCGAAATCCCCTCGGAGCACTGCCGTACCTGTCGTCCTCGGCGCGTCGGGCGCTGCTGCTCGCGGCGCTACTGGCCGTGGGCAACGCGGTCGCGTTGGTCGCGCAGGCCACCGCGCTGGCAGGTGCGTTGTCCGCGGTGGTCACCGACGGGACCGGGCCCTCCGGAATCTCGGGGTGGCTGGGTGTGCTCGTGTCGGCGGTCGCCGCTCGCGCGGTACTGGGCTGGGCGACCGAAAGCGTTTCCGCCCGCGCCGCCGCGGGCGCCAAGGAGGAGCTGCGCGCGCTGCTGCTGGACGCCTCGCTGCAGCGCGGCCCCGAGTGGATCCACCGGCACGGTCCGGCCGAGCTGACCACCCTCGCGACCAGGGGACTGGACGCGCTGGACGCCTACTTCACCAGGTACCTGCCCGCGCTGGTCACGGCCACGATCGTGCCGCCGATCGTCGGCGCGTGGATCCTGTACTCCGACTGGACCTCGGCCCTGGTCATCGTGATCACCGTCCCGCTGATCCCGTTGTTCGCGTGGCTGGTGGGGCGCTTCACCGAAAGTCGCACGGCGCGGTCGGCCGAGGCGCTGCGGCGGCTGTCCGGACACCTGCTGGAACTGATCCGCGCGCTGCCGGTGCTCACCGCGTTCGGCCGCGCGCGGTCGCAGGGCGAGGCGGTACGGCGGGTCAGCGAGGAGCACCGCCGCACCACCGGCTCCACGCTGAAGATCGCGTTCCTGTCCGCGCTGGTGCTGGAGCTGTGCTCGTCGCTGTCGGTGGCGCTGGTGGCCGTGGAGATCGGGCTGCGCCTGGTCTCCGGCGAGCTCGACCTGTTCACCGGTCTCCTGGTGCTGGTGCTGGCCCCGGAGTGCTACCTGCCGCTGCGGGCGGCCGGTGCCGCCCACCACGCCAGCGAGGACGGTCTCGAAGCCGTCCGCCGCGTCGACGAGATACGCGCCGTGCACACCGGCGAACCGGGCGGAGCCCCCGTCCCGCCCGAGGGCGCGCTGCGGGTGGAGAACCTGCGAGTGGCGCGGCGTGGTGGCCACGCCCCGGACGGGCTGAGCTGCACCGCCCGACCCGGCGAGATCCTGCGGCTGGACGGCTTCGACGGGATCGGGCCCAGCGGCAGCGGCAAGTCGACCACCTTCGCGGCGCTGCTCGGGTTCGTCGAACCGGACGCGGGCACGGTGCACTACGCCGACACCGCGGTCAGCGACTTCGACCCGGCAGCGTGGCGGCGGTCGATCGCGTGGGTGCCGCAGCGTCCCGTGTTCACCGGTGGAACGGTCGCCGACGAGCTGACCGTGGCCCTCTCCGACCAACCGGAGCTACCGGGATCCGCCGTGCGCGAAGCGCTCACCGAGACGGCGGCCGGGCACCTGCTCGAGCGCCGCGTCGACGGGCTCTCCACCGGGGAGCGACAACGCGTCGCCGTGGCGCGCGCGCTGCTTCGGCTGCGCGGTGACGCCAGAATCCTGCTGCTCGACGAGCCGACCGCGCATCTGGATCCCGCGACCGCCGGGCAGGTCACCGCCGCGATCAGGCGTGCCGCCGATGCCGGTGCGGTGGTCGTGCTGGCCAGCCACCGCCCCGGCGAGCAGGGCGACGAACCGGCCCGGACGGAGCCGCCCGCGAACGACCCGCGAGACGAGTTCCCGCCCGCGGCCGGACGACTCCGTGACCTCGTCACGCTCCGCTCGCTCGGCGGCGTCGGTCTCGGCGCGCTGTCGCTGCTGTCCGGCGTCGCGCTCACGGCCACCTCCGCGTGGCTGATCTCCCGCGCCTCCCAGCAACCACCGGTGCTGACGCTGACGGTGGCCACCGTGAGCGTGCGTACCTTCGCGCTGTCGCGCGCGGTACTGCGCTACGTCGAACGGCTCGTCACCCACGACGCCGCCTTCCGGCTCGCCGGGGACCTCCGGCGACGCCTGTGGGACGCGCTCGCGCGCTTGGGGCCCGTGCGCACCGCCGGGCTCCGCCGCGGCGACGGCGTCGCCCGGCTCGTCGACGACGCCGACACTGTCCGCGACCTCGTACCACGGGTGCTCGTACCGCCGATGGTCGGAGGCGCGGTGGCCGTCGGCGCCGTCGTGCTCCAGGCGATCGTGCTGCCCTCGGCGGGACTGCTGCTGGCGGTGACGCTGCTCGCGGCGGCCACGCTCGGACCCGCCGTCGCGGTCGCCGTGGAGCGCAGAGCCACGGCAGCCGTGGCGGAGGGACGCCGCGACGTCGCCGCCGGGGTCCTCGGGCTCCTCGACGCCTCGGCCGAGCTCATCGCCTTCGGCGCCGCACGGTCGCGCCGGTCCGAGCTCGCCACCACCGACGCCGAGCTGGCCTCCCGCGCGCGGCGAGCGGCAGCGGGCGCGGGCGCGGCCACAGCCGTGGTCACCATCGCCACCGGCGTCGCCGTGCTGGGCGGCACCTGGCTCGGGGCGTTGGCGGTGACCGAAGGCCGCCTCGCCCCCGAGCTCGCACCGCTGCTCGCGCTCGTACCGCTCGCGGCGGCGGAAGCCGTCGCGGAGTTCCCCTCCGCTGCGCAGCAGTGGCGCTCGCTGCGCGGAGCGCAGGCGCGGCTGACGCCGCTGCTAACGGCGGAGGGCTCGACCGAGCGCGCCACGGCGGAGCCGTGCGGCGGCGAGGTCGAGCTCGACGGCGTGGACGCGCGGTGGCCGGGGTCGGCGGAGCCGGCCCTGCGCGGAGCGTCGGTGCGCGTGCCGGAGGCCGCGCACGTCGCGGTCGTGGGGCCCTCCGGAGGCGGCAAGTCCACGCTGTTGGCGGTGCTGCTCGGGTTCCTGCGTCCCGAGAATGGCACCGCGACCGCCCCGCGGGACGTGACGTGGTGCCCGCAGGAACCGCAGTTGGTGTCCACGACCGTCCGGGAGAACCTGCGGATCGCGGCGCCGACGGCCGACGACGAGCGGTTCCGCGAAGCGCTGCGGCTGGCCGGGCTGGCGGAGTGGCGGGACCGGCTGGGCACTCAGGTCGGCACCGGTGGCACCACCCTGTCTGGGGGTGAGGCCCAGCGCTTGGCGCTGGCGAGGTCACTGCTCGTGGCCGAGGCCGGGCTGGTGCTGCTCGACGAGCCGACCGCGCATCTCGACGTGGAGACCTCCGAAGCGCTGCTGCCACGCCTGTCCGAAGCCCTCGCGGGCAAGACCGTGGTGCACGTGACCCACCGCTGGTCCGAGGCCGAGCACGCCGATCTCGTGCTGCGCGTCGAAAACGGCGAGGTCGGTGTCGTCCGGGACCGAACGAAGTCGGCGATGACGACGTGACTCGCTGTGACATTCGTCCGGGACACCGACTGACCCGCCCGCAGAGCTATAACCTTGGGTACGTCATGGATTCCACGCTCGCCAGGCGCATGCTCGCGGCGTCCACAGAGATCACCAAGGCCGCTCTCTCCGGGGAGGACCCCGACGCCGTCCTCCCGCTCGTCGTACGCCGCGCCGCCGAGCTCACCGAGTCCGACCTCGGGGTGGTCACGGTCCAGAACGGCGACGGCCAGCTCACCGTGGAGGCCGCCTACGGCGGTCCCACGTCACCGGGGCCGCTGGAGGACCCGGTCGGCTCCGTGCTCTCGCCGCGCTCCGCGGCGGCACGGGTGGCTCGCAGCGGTGTGCCCGTCGTCGTCGACGACCTCATCGACGACCCGCTGACCGCGCCCTACGTGCCCTCCTCGCTTCGGGTCTACGGCCCGTTCGCCGTCGCCCCCTTCGGCACCCGCGAGCGTCGACTCGGCGCGCTCGCCGTCTACCGCAGGCGCGGCGCGAGCACGTTCGCCCGCGTGGCCGTGGACGTGCTGACGTCCTTCGCCGCGCACGCGGGGTTGGCGCTGGTGCTCGCCGAGGGATCGACCGCACGCCAGCGGATCGCCGTGTACCAGGAGCGCGAGCGCATCGCGCGCGACCTGCACGACGTCATCGTGCAGCGGCTCTACGGCGCCGGCACGCAACTGAACGTGCTGGACAGACGGCTTTCCGGGCAGTTGGAGGCGGCCGACGCCGCCCGGCTGTCCGAGACCATGGACCAGATCGACCAGACCATCGCCGAAGTGCGGGCCACCGTGCGGGCGCTGCAGTCGGCCGATCCGGAGACCCCCGAACACGCACCGGACCTGACCGACTCGATGCGCTCCGAGGTCCACATCGCCGGGGAGCTGCTGGGACGACCGCCCAAACTGGAGATCGAGGGCGACCTGTCGGGCGTTCCCGTCTCGGTCGCCGATCACGCTCGCGCCGCTCTGCGCGAAGCGCTGTCCAATGTGGTGCGTCATTCCGGGGCGCGGACGGTGCTGGTGCGGGTGCGCCGCTCGGCGACGGGGCTGCTGCTGCAGGTCGTCGACGACGGCTGCGGCATCCCCCGGGACGTCAGCAAGCGCGGGCTGCGCAACATGGAGGAACGCGCGGTCGCGGCCGGAGGCCGGTTCACCGTCGACTCCTCCCCGGACAGCGGCAGCACCGTCACCTGGGAGGTCCCACTGACGGCCACGGGCACCGAATCCCCCTGACCGCGCGAGGGGTTTCACGATTTTCCCTAAACTTGTGTCACAACTTTAGGGAAAATCGCGTACTCCAACACGGACGGGCGACCCAACCCTGACGAACCAGTCCTGACGAACCAGCCCTGGTGACTCAGCCCTGGCGACGGGCGACCCACGCCGCCGCCTGGGTGCGGCGCTCCATGCCGAGCTTGGCCAGCACCGAGGTGACGTAGTTCTTCACCGTCTTCTCGGCCAGGAACAACCGCTCGGCGATCTGGCGGTTGCTCAGCCCCTCGCCGATGAGGTCGAGCACCCGGCGCTCCTGCTCGGTCAACGCCTCCAGCTCGTCCGGCTGCCGCTCGGGCGAGTCGCGCATCCGGTCGAGCACCCGCCGGGTGGTCACCGGGTCCAGCAGCGACCGGCCCGCCGCCACCTCCCGCACCGCGTTGACCAGATCCTGGCCGCGCACCTGCTTGAGCAGGTATCCGGAGGCACCGGCGTTGATCGCGCCCACCAGGGCCTGCTCGTCGTCGAAAGCGGTCAGCACCAGGCAGTGCGGTCCCGCGGGCAACTCGCGCAGTCGCCGACACAGGTCCAGTCCGTCGCCGTCGGGCAGCCGCATGTCCACCACGGCCACGTCCGGTTCGGTGGCCCGCGTGCGCACCAGCGCCTCGTCGACGCCGCCCGCCTCGGCGACGACCTCCACGTCGTCCTCGGTGTCCAGCAAATCGCGCAGGCCGCGACGCACGACCTCGTGATCGTCGACGAGCACCACACGTACCGACACGTCCCCCACGCTACGGCCGTACGCTGCACAAGCGTCGGGCAGGGGGCCTGCCGATCAGTCGATGGTCCTGCTCGCGGTGGCACGCGCCGAGTCCACGGCTTGCTGGGTCTGCTCGGCGACGCGGTGAGCACCGTGACGAGTGCGGTAGGCCATCGACGGCCTGCCCTCGGTGTCCACCGCCGCGATCAGCAGCCCGCCCAGCAGGCCGAGGTTCTTCAGGAACTGGATCCGCTGTGCCTCCCGCTGCTCCGGATCCTCGATCTCCCAGAACGCGTGAGCGGACAAGGTGGTCGGGATCACCGATCCGCTGAGCAGCAGTGCCGCCACCCGCGGGCACTTGCCCAGCGCCAGCAGCACCCCGGCACCGATCTTGACCGCACCGTCCACCTTGACCAGGGTCTCGGCATCGGTGGGCACCTGCTCGGGAATCGAGTCCTTCACCGGAGTGATCGCCTTGTCGACCAGTCCGGAGGCGGCTTTGGCGTGCCCCTTCGCATCGCGCAGGGAGCCGATCCCGCCGTAGACGAAGATCGAGGCGAGCAGTGGGCGGGCCAACCGGCGGACGAGCATCAGCGGACCTCCTGGGATCGAACGACGTGTCCGAGACTACTCATCACGTTCCCCACGCGCGCGCCCACGAAACAGCCCTCCGGATCACCGCCGGGCCACCCGCGTGCCGCACCGCCGCGCAAGTCGTCCGAGGAGATCCCTCAGCGCTGGTCGGCGGGAGCGAACACCTCGTCCCAGGCGGCCGCGACCTGGCGCGCGCACAGTTCGGGGGAGGCACCGCCGATGCCGGTCCCCAAACCGGGGAGCACGATGGAGCGCACGATGCTGCGGACCGGCGTCCCGTTGTCCAACGCCGCACGCGCCCACAGGCGCAGCATCGCGCGAGCCGCCAGGTAGGGGTGCACGGTGTCGCCGGGAAGCCGCTCACCCGGATCGCGCATGGTCGGCGCGCTGATCAGCCAGGTGGGGCTCGGTGCTCCGGTCGGAACCAGCAACGCCTCCCCGACCGGCAGCTCACCACCGTGGTAGGCGAGCACGGCACTGCGTACCTGCTGTTCGATCTGGGGGAAGGTGCTCGCGTAGACGGCGTCGACACCACCACGCATCAGTCCGTACGAGTTGGCGGGGCTGACCACCGCGTCGGCCCTGACGTCCAGCACCGACCCGCGATGGGTGGTGAGACCGTCGCGACCATCGGCGATGTCGTTCCAGGCTGCCAACAGCGACTCGTCCAGCGCGCACAGGACCAGCCGCAGCTCCGGCTCCGCCCCGTCCGTCGAGCGCTCCGAATCCGCGGTCACCTCCACAGCATCGCAGGAATATGCCGCTGAACGTAATCGGGTGGGTCACACTTGCGGATCACGATTTTCCCGCCGACGGGGTGGAGTATCCTCAGCGGCTTGTCCGTAAGCTGAGCGTGTGCCGCGAATCGCCTACCTGGGCCCGCCTGGAACGTTCACCGACCAGGCGACGCGTGCCCTGACCGCCGACTTCGACGCCGAGCTCGTGCCGTTGGAGACGGTCTCGCAGGCTCTCGACGCCGTCCGGGAGGAAACGGTCATGGCGGCGGGGGTGCCCGTGGAGAACTCGGTGGAGGGCTCCGTCTCGGCCACTCTCGACGCGCTAACCTCGGGCGAACCGCTGATCGCCGTCGGCGAGACCGTGCTGCCCATCCGTTTCGACGTACTGGTCCGGCGCGGTACCGGCCTCGACGAGATCAGCACGGTCAGCAGCCACCCGCACGCCATCGCCCAGGTTCGCGACTGGCTCGCGGACAACATCCCCGGGGCCAAGGTGCTGGTGGACTCGTCGACGGCGGCGGCAGTGGCCGCGGTCGACGCCGGAGAGGTCGACGCCGCCGTGGCGGCACCGGTGGCCGTCGAACACCACGGTGATCTCGAGGTGCTGGCCGAAAGCATCGCCGACGTCACCGACGCGGTCACCCGCTTCCTGTTCGTGCGCCGCCCTGGAACGCTGCCCGATCCCACCGGGGCCGACCGCACGTCGATCTCCGTCGTCGCGCACGACGAGGTGGGCGCCCTCACCGAGCTGCTGACCGAGTTGTCGCTCCGCGGCATCAACCTCAGCCGCATCGAGTCCCGGCCGACCAAGGACCGGCTCGGCAAGTACCGCTTCTTCCTGGACATCGACGGCCACGTCTCCGACGCCCGCGTCGGAGACGCGCTGACGGGACTGCGCCGGCGCTGCGGTGAGGTACGGTTCCTCGGCTCCTACCCCAAGGCCGACCGGTCTCCGGTGGTCATCCGGCCGATGGCCTCGGAACAGGCCTTCCAGGCTTCCCAGGAGTGGTTGGAGCAGATCCGCGCGGGGCGAATCGCGTGACGGCGGACGAGCCACCCGCACCCGAGGCGTGAGCCCCGGCGTCTCCGCGAACCGTCCGAGGCCTCCTCGCGGTCCACTACCCCCAGCCGAGGGCGTGCAGCCGCTCGTCGTCGATGCCGAAGTGATGCGCGATCTCGTGCACCACGGTGGTCGCGACCTCGTCGGTCACCTCCTGCTCACTGCCGCAGATCTCCAGCACCGCTTCGCGGTAGATCGTGATCCGGTCCGGCAGCACCCCGCCGTAGGTGCTGTCCCGTTCGGTCAGTGCGATGCCCTCGTAGAGCCCCAGCAGAGTCGGCTCCTCCGGGTTCCGGTCCTCCACGAGCACGACGACGTTGCTCATGGACCGGGCGAACTCCGCGGGCAGCAGGTCCAGCGCGTCGGCGACGAGCTCCTCGAAGCGCGTCCGGCTCATCTCCATCGCACGCACCTCATCCGGTCTCGGTCCCGGTCTCCGGGACGGTCGTAGGGGCGGCCGAGGAGTCGGTAGGGGCGGGTTCGGTCCCGATCTGGACCTGGCCGGCGATGCTACCGGTGACGGGAGCGAAACCGGCGTCGTCGGGCAACAGCGCGCTGACCTTGCAGTCGACCTTCCGCGAACCGGCCTCCCAACTCTGCTTGCTCAGGGTGTCCCAGTACACGGTCAGCTTCTTGTCCTTGGCGGCCGTGGGGCTGCCCGCGTACTTCGCGGTGAGCTCGTTGCACTTGGTCGCCAGGAAGGGGTCCTGCTTCGCGCTCGGCGGGTAGCCGGCGGAGAACTCCTTGCCGAGGTCGACGATTCCGGTGACCTCGACCGAGTGCGGTTCCGCGCAGGACGTCGGGCCGGACATGGCGGCGCCGCTGATACCCAGGCAGGTTCCGATGTCGTAGACGTCGGACTGGTCGAGATCGCGCACGCTGCCGCTGAAACGGAGCAGTTCGCCGGCCGGTCCCGGCCGCTGCAGGCCGCAGTGCAGTGTCCGGTCACCGTTGGCCCAGCTCTCCTGGGGCGGGGGGAACGCACCGACGATGAAGCGACCCTCCTCGTCGAAGTCGCCCTTCAGGTACCGCACGGCGACCTCGGTGCAGCGCTGCTGCTTGATCTGCATCCACTGCTCGGTGGTGGGGTAAGGCGCGTTCGGCCCCAGCTCGGGACCCAGTTCGACCGTGCCGGTCACCTCGAACAGGTGCGGATCGCTGCAGTTCAGCTGCCGGGCGTCGGTCGCGTTCGATTCGGTCCAGTTCAGGCAGGTCCCGGACTTGGCCTCGAACACGGGCGGTGGGGCGGTGGTGGTGCTGCTCCCCGTCCCGCGCGCTCCGGCGACGACTCCCCCACCGGGTTCGGACCAGTTCGTCACCATGCTGACCACCAGGATCACCGCGGCGCCGCAGGCAGCCGAAATCATCATCACGAGCTGGGCCTTGGGTTTTCTCCGCTTCCCACGCTCACCGGGAGGACTCGTCGACTCGGCCATCGTCTCCATCATGCCTGGCGCGAGACCGGGGCAACCAGCACGGTACCGATGCCCCCTGCCACTGTGCTCCGCCTCGCGACCCGCTAGGCTGACCAGCTGTGATCGACCTGAAGACGCTCCGCGAAGATCCGGAAGCCGTGCGCGCCTCGCAGCGCGCGCGAGGGGAGGACGCGTCCCTGGTGGATGCGCTGCTGGCCGCCGACGAGCGGCGCAGGTCGGCGGTATCCCGAGCGGACACGCTGCGCTCCGAGCAGAAGCAGCTCGGCAAGCAGGTCGGCAAGGCCTCGGGCGAGGAACGCGAGGCGCTGCTGGCACGGGGCAAGGAACTCGCCGCCAACGTCAAGGAGGCCGAGACCGAGCAGTCCGCCTCCGAGGAGGAGTTGCAGCGGATTCAGCGCCGGGTCTCGAACGTGATCGAGTCCGTGACCCCGCCCGGCGGGGAGGAGGACTACGTCGTGCTCAAGCACGTCGGCACTCCCGGCGAGTTCGACTTCACCCCGAAGGACCACCTGGAGCTGGGCACGGCCCTCGGTGCGCTGGACACCGAACGCGGCGCCAAGGTCTCCGGGGCGCGCTTCTACTTCCTGACCGGTGTCGGCGCGCAGCTGGAGATGGCGCTGCTGAACATGGCCGCGGCCCAGGCCACCGCCGCCGGGTTCACGCTGACGGTGCCGCCGGTGCTGGTGCGCCCGGAGATCATGGAGGGCACCGGCTTCCTCGGCGAGCACTCCAGCGAGATCTACCACCTGGCCGAGGACGACCTGTACCTGGTCGGGACCTCCGAGGTGCCGTTGGCGGGCTATCACTCCGGCGAGATCCTGGACTTCTCCTCCGACGCCAAGCGCTACGCGGGCTGGTCGACGTGCTTCCGCCGCGAGGCCGGCTCCTACGGCAAGGACACCCGGGGAATCATCCGGGTCCACCAGTTCAACAAGCTGGAGATGTTCGTCTACTGCCGCGAGCAGGACTCCCGCGTCGAGCACGAGCGGCTGCTGGCGTGGGAGGAGGAGATGCTGGCCAAGATCGAGGTCCCCTACCGGGTCATCGACGTGGCCGCCGGCGATCTGGGCGCCAGCGCGGCCCGCAAGTTCGACTGCGAGGCCTGGATCCCGAGCCAGCAGGCGTACCGGGAGATGACGTCGACGTCGAACTGCACGACGTTCCAGGCACGGCGACTGAACACCCGCTATCGGGAGGAAGGCCGCACGCAGCCCGCCGCGACGCTCAACGGGACGCTGGCCACCACGCGCTGGATCGTGGCGATCCTGGAGAACCACCAGCAGTCCGACGGATCGGTGCTCGTGCCGGAGGCCCTGCGTCCCTTCCTCGGTGGGCGCGAGGTCCTCACCCCGTAACCCGAACACGTCACCCGTCCGTGTGGGGGTTTTACGATTTTCCCTAAAGTTGTGAACTCCACGCGGACGAGTGAGCACTCGCTCAGGCGGACACGGCGCCGGCCACCCGGTCGGCCACGCCCTTCTCCAGGGTGACGCGGACGCAGGCCGCGGCGAGCCGAGCGAGATCGTCACCGTCGACGAGTTCGGCCAGCTGCTCCGGCTTCTTCGGCAACCCGACCTTCTCGGCGCCGCTCAGCGACTTCTTGTCGAAGTACGGGCGCAGTTCGGGCCACACCGCCTGGGCCTCCCGGCAGAAGATGTCCACACCGACCGGCCCCAGCTTGGGAATCTCCTTGAGCGACCGGCTCAGCTTCCCGACGTCACCGTCGGCCTGCTCCCGCAGCCGGCGCAGGTCACCGCGGTACCGGTCGAGCAGGAGATCGGCGCCCTGCCCCAGCGCCGTGGCCGTGCTCTCGTCGTAGCGCACGTAGTGTCCACGGCCGAGGGCGTCCACGCGCTGTTGCCAGGTGGCCTCGCGCATCCGCTCCGCCGTGGGGAACTCGCCGAGCTCGCGGGCGGCAGCCACCGCGATTCCCGCCTTGATCCGGGTGGACAGCAGCACCGACAGCACCTGGAGCCGGTACAGCGGCGCGGGCTTGTCGGCGATCCTGATCCCGGCCTCGGCCGCGTAGGTGGTGCCCGCTTCGTCGAGCAGCCGGCGCGCGATTCCCTCGGATGACATGCTGCACACCTCCTCCCCGTCGCCCTACCCGAACACCGGCGCGGCAACACGGCGACCACGCGCTCAGGTGTGCAGCTCGGGCAACACCTCGTCGGCGATCGCCTCGACGACGGATTCCTGCCCCTTGTACGGAGCCTCCGCGCGCGGCCAGTGGGCGAGAACGTCGGTGAAGCCGATCTCGCGCGCCCGGCCGACGACGTCGCGGAAGTGCTCGACGCTGGACATCGAGTACTCCGGTGCGGCGTCGACGGACAGGTAGCGCGGTGCCCGTGCGGGCACGCGTCCAGCCTCGATGAGGATCTCGGAGAACTGGTCGGACAGCTCGCGCACCGACCGCCACCAGACGTCCATGGTGTCGACCGCGCGCCCGTTGGTCACCCACCCGTTGCCGTATCGCGCGGCGGTGTGCATGGTGCGCCTGTCGTTGGCCGCCACCACGAACGGAACACGCGGCGTCTGTACGCATCCGGGCGCACGACGCGCCTGATTCGCCGCGTAGTAGTGCCCGTCGTAGGTGGTGCTGTCCTGGGTCAGGATGGTGTCCAGCAGTTCCACGAACTCGCCGAACCGGTCGACGCGCTGCTGCGCCGTGAGCTCCTGCTGCCCCAGCACGGTGGTGTCGAACCCGTTGCCTCCCGTACCCGTCCCGAGCATGAACCGCCCGTCGGAGACGTCGTCGAGGGCGGTGATCTCGCGCGCGAAGTGCACCGGATGCCGGAAGTTCGGCGACGCGACGAGGGTCCCCAGCTTGATCCGCTCGGTCACCGTGGCCGCCGCGCTCAACGTCGGCACGGCGTCGAACCAGGGCTTGTCCACCAGGGACTTCCATCCGAGGTGGTCATAGGTCCAGGCATGGTCGAAGCCGTATTCCTCGACCATCCGCCACAGCGGTTCCGCGGCCCACCAGCGGTGTTCGGGCAAGATCACGATCCCAACGCGCACGCGTCGACCGTATACGCCGAATCACGGGTCGTACTAGGTGAGTCACCGACATCTCGGCGTGTCGGCAAAGTCTCACACCTCGCGGCGGGAAAACGCTCCACCGCGACCGCTTCCCCCGGCATGATGGCAGGGTGCGCAAACCTGGACTGGTGGCAACGGACGTGGACGGGACACTGCTGAACCCGCAGGAGCACGTGAGCCCGCGTACCGCGCGGGTCGTTCGGGAGGTGTCCGACGAGGTCCCGTTCGTCATGGTCACGGGACGCCCGCCGCGCTGGATACCGCGTGTCGCCAACGAGCTCGGCGTGGCCGGGGTGACGATCTGCTCCAACGGGGCGGTGGTCTACGACGCGCATTCCGACACCGTGCTGCGCAGCACCGACATCGACGCCTCGCGGCTGCTCGAGGTCACCGAACGGCTGCGTGAAGTCCTGCCGGGGTGCTCCTTCGCCGTGGAACGCGCCACCGGCGGAGCCTTCGACCGCGTCGACGAGCAGTTCCTGGCCATGACCGAGTTCCACAGGATGTGGCCGAACCCGGACATGCGCGTCGTGCCGCCGCGCGAGCTGTTCGACACCGGCGCGATGAAGCTGATGGTCCTGCACGAACGGCTGACCAGCGGCGAGATGGCCACCGCCGCGAACGGGGTCGTGGGGTCCGAGCTGCGGGTGACCTACTCCACCAACGAGGGGCTGATCGAACTGTCGGCCTCCGGAGTGGACAAGGCCACCGGACTGGCCGACATCGCCGCCCGCCTCGGGATCGACCGGGCCGACGTCATCGCCTTCGGGGACATGCCCAACGACGTGGCGATGCTGGAATGGGCCGGACACGGAGTGGCGATGCGCAACGCCCACCTCGACGTGACGGAGGCCGCCGACGAGATCACGGCGCCGAACAGCGCGGACGGAGTGGCTCAGGTCCTGGAACGCTGGTGGTGAGTCACGGAGCCGGCTCGGCGGCCTGTTCGCGGATGAACGGGAGCTTCTCGTAGAGCTTGTCACCGGGGCAGACGGTGTCGTTGACGCGGCGGTGACCGAAGATCGTCGGCATCTTCACCCGCGTTCCCTCCGGAAACAGCGTTCCCTTCCCGGCGACCATGCTCGTCCGCCCGCGCGGGTCGACGCCGTTGACGGCCAGCTTCCAGCCCGCGATGTCGGCGACGGCCTTCAGCGCCGCGGGCGTGGGGGCGACCTTGTCGTAACTGCCCAGGACCGCCACCCCGAAGTTGCCCTTGTTGAATCCGGAGGTGTGCCCGCCGACGACGTTGCGGCCGAGCCCGTCGGTGCGACCGGCGAAGATCGTGCCGCACTTGTCCACCAGCGCGTGGTAACCGATGTCGCCCCACCCCAGCTCGACGGCGTGGTAGTGGTAGACGCCGCGCACGATCGCGGCGGACTGCGCGCAGGTGTAGTCGTTGGTCTCGGCCGTGTGGTGCACGGTGGCGGCCTTGGTGATCGTGGTGTACTCGGGCGTCCAGATCATGGCGCTCTCGTCGGCTCCCCAGGCCGAGCGACTCACCACCGGGGGCATACCGGCCCGAGACGCGGCTCGGGGCGTGGAGGTGCGTCCGGGGCTGATGGCCACGAGCTCGATCCGTCCGCTCACGTCGTGCCCCGCCCGCGTGGCGCGGACCTGCACAGCCGTGGTCGGTCCGGTCCACACCGACTCACTGGCCCGTACCGGGGTGGGCCTGCCCGTCGAGTGGATCCGCTCCACGGAACGCCACCGACTCCAGGATCCGTTCTCGAGGTGGCGCACCCGGATGTCGTCCGGATCGGCGCCCTGCCAGGTGAGACCGACCATGCTGAAGGCGGTCGGGGTGTGCACCTCACGGGTGGCGACGGCGTTCCGGGTCAGCGCAACACCGGCGAGGGCGATGTGCCGAGCCGTGGTGTCCGAGGCGGCTCCGGCGCGGCCCTCGGTGATGAGCAGACTGAGCAGGAGCAGCGTCACTGCGAGCGTGCCGAATCCGGGACTTCCGAGACTGAGCCTTGAACGCATGGGCGCACCTCGCTCGGCGGCGGTGAACTTTTCGCGTTACCGAGCCCGAGTATGGGTGGAAGTCACGTTTCCCGCCTGGTGAAGCCGTGACCCGACGGAGGGGAGCTCCGTATCAGTGGGTGCAAGCAGCGGCGCTTCCCACGCGAAGAAGGTGAGTACCGTGACGAAACGTCCCCTGCGCACGCTCATGGCGAGTCTCGCCGCCACGCTGGTGGCCCCCTTCGCGGGAGCTGGGATCGCTGCGGCCCAGGACGCCTCGAACGGGCAGGACCCC
This sequence comes from Halosaccharopolyspora lacisalsi, assembly GCF_014137975.1. Taxonomy (GTDB): domain Bacteria; phylum Actinomycetota; class Actinomycetes; order Mycobacteriales; family Pseudonocardiaceae; genus Halosaccharopolyspora; species Halosaccharopolyspora lacisalsi. The sequence continues at coordinate 217,120 of NZ_JACGWZ010000008.1, forward strand.
CGAACCGGACAGGCGCCCGCCACGCTGAAGAACATCGAGACCAAGCCGGGTGACAGCACCTACGACCGCGTCGCGCTCCACTTCGCCGACCAGTTGCACAACGACGGGGTTCCCGCCCCGGAGGTGGAGTACCTCGACGTTCTCCCGACCGAACCGGGCTCGGGCGAGCCGGTCGAGATGGCGGGCAGCCGTTCCTCGGGGTGACCTTCCCCGGCACGGTCACCGGCGGCAGTGCTCCCCCGGTCGTCGACGAGGGACTGCCGGTCGTGGCCGAGGTGCGTCACCCGGGTGGTTTCGAGAAGGCCCAGAAGGCCGCGGTCGGCGTGTCCAGCTGCCACGGCACCCGGTCCGGCCCTCGTGCCACGTCGGGGGCCTCGACACCGACGTCGTGGTCGACGTGAACGCTCCCGACCGTGGATGACGAGCACGTGGGTGTTGACGGTTTCGCGCGAAGCCCCGCTGCCTCCGAGGCGGCATGTCCCACCGGGCCACCGGAACACCGGGCCACCGGGTCTACAGGCGGGTGAGGGTGGCCTCGTAGTGACGCTGCAACGGGTAGGTGCGCGGGTGGGAGCGGAACCAGGCCACCGCGGCGGCCACGAGGAAGCCGATCCCGATGAGGGTGTAGGCGTTGCCGACCACCTGCTGCGAGAACGTCCAGTCCAGCTCCTGGTCGTCGCCGTAGGGCAGGTACCACTGCGGGCCGATCGCCAGCACGACCGCGCAGCAGGCGACCGTGAACTGCACCCCGTACCACCGGTGCCGCAGCGCCATCGCGAACAGCAGCACCGCCGTCGGACCGGCCCACACCCAGTGGTGCGACCACGAGATCGGTGAGACCAGCACGCCGAGTACTCCGTTGACCATCAGCGCCAGCGGGGCGTTGCCGGAACGAATCGCGTAGCGCATCCCGAGCACGGCCAGCGCCAGCAGCACCAGCGAGCCGACGATCCACAGCGAGTCCAGCGCCACCCCGGTGATCTCCTGCTTCGCGACGAGGCTGCGCAGGTTGAGGTTGCCGGTGTAGACGGTGCCGAAGGAATCACCGGTGGAGAGCATCTTGTCCAGCCACCAGTCGGCGGCGTCCTTCGGCGCGATGAACAGCCCCAGCAGCACCGTGCCGGCGCAGGTGACCAGCGACACCGCCGCCGCGCGGAAGTCGCGGCGCAGCAGGAAGAACAGCAGGAACACCAGCGGGGTCAGCTTGATCCCCGCGGCGATCCCCACCAGCAGCCCGCGCGGCCAGTACGTGCGCGGCAACAGGCAGTCGACGGCGACCAGCCCCATCAGCACGAGGTTGATCTGGCCGTAGTTGAGCGTCTCCCTGGCGGGTTCGAGCAGCGTGATGACCGGCATCGCCACGGCGGTACCGACCGCGACCAGGCCGGCGCGCGGCGCGAGGTAGCGCGAGGAACGCGCCAGCGCGTAAGCGGTGACCAGGATGGCCAGGTGGGAGCAGACCGCCACCGTCACGATCGCCGCGTCCGGGGGCATCCAGATCAGCGGGGTGAAGACCGGCAGCGCGAACGGCGGGTAGATGAACGGCAGCGTCCCGGTGTCGGGACTCGTCACCGGGGTCAGGTCGCCGCCGTAGACGTCGTAACCGTGCAGCCACGCCCGCGCGCCGAGGCGGTAGATCCCGGTGTCGATGTAGCCGCGCGTGTCGATCCAGTGCACGAACCAGATCGCCAGTATCTCGGCGACGATCGCCACGAGCAACAAGTAACGCCCGTCACGCACACGCGACACGCCGTGATCACCGTCCTCGCAAGTTCGCCCGAACCGGGGAATGACAAGCGCCGTACGGCTGTGCGCCGTCAACGCGTCGACGATGCTAACCAATGCGGCCCTACCGGCAGCCGCCACCGGGTTCCGGCTACCCTCGACGACTGTGAGCTTCGCAGGGTATGACCTGATCGTCGTAGGTTCCGGATTCTTCGGCCTCACGATCGCGGAACGCGCCGCCAGTCAGCTGGACAAACGAGTGCTGGTGCTGGACCGGCGAGACCATATCGGGGGTAACGCCTATTCGGAGGCGGAACCCGAAACTGGGATCGAGGTGCACCGCTACGGCGCGCACCTGTTCCACACCTCCAACAAGCGCGTGTGGGACTACGTCACCCGGTTCACCGATTTCACCGATTATCAACACCGGGTGTTCACCCGCTATCAGGACCAGATTTACTCGTTCCCGATGAACCTGGGGCTGATCTGCCAGTTCTTCGGCAGGGCGTTCTCCCCGGACGAGGCGAAGGCCCTGATCGCCGAGCAGGCCTCCGAGATCGACACGGCCGAGGCGAAGAACCTGGAAGAAAAGGCGATCTCGCTGATCGGCCGCCCGCTGTACGAGGCTTTCGTGCGCGGGTACACGGCCAAGCAGTGGCAGACCGACCCGAAGGAACTGCCCGCGGCCAACATCACCCGGCTGCCGGTGCGGTACAACTTCAACAACCGCTACTTCAGCGACACCTACGAGGGCCTTCCGGTCGACGGTTACACCGCCTGGCTGCAGCGGATGGCCGATCACGGCAACATCGACGTCCGGTTGAGCACCGATTACTTCGACGTGCGCGCGGAACTGCCCGACGTTCCGGTCGTCTACACCGGGCCGCTGGACCGCTACTTCGACTACGCGGCCGGTGAGCTGAGCTGGCGCACCCTCGACTTCGAGACCGAGGTGGTCGAGACCGGTGACTTCCAGGGCACGCCGGTGATGAACTACGCCGACGAGGAAATCCCCTACACCCGGATCCACGAGTTCCGCCACTTCCACCCGGAGCGGAACTACCCGAAGGACCGTACCGTGGTAGTGCGCGAGTACTCACGGTTCGCCGACAGCGACGACGAGCCGTACTACCCGATCAACACCTCCGAGGACCGGGTCAAGCTGGAGACCTACCGTGACCTGGCCAAGCAGGAGGCCAGGGACCACAAGGTGCTCTTCGGGGGAAGGTTGGGCACCTACAAGTACCTGGACATGCACATGGCGATCGGTTCCGCGTTGAGCATGTTCGACAACAAAATCGCCCCCTACTTCACCGAGGGCCGTTCGCCGGACGGCTCGATGGAGGATTGAGACGTGACCGAGCGGACCCCTTCGGACTCACCCGAGCCCACCGCGCGGGCCGAGGAAACCACTGCGAGTAGTGACCAGGCCACCGAGGCGTTCACCGGCTCCGTCGCCGCCACCGAGGAGAGCCCCGAAGCCGGGGAGAGCAAGCTCAGCGACGTGGCCTCGGTACGCACCGGCGGACGCAAGAACGTCCCCGCCGAACAGGTCCTGCAGCGGATCGTGATGCCACGGTCCGAGGACCCGCTGGACGTGCGTCCGCTCTACGTCGACGAGCCCAAGACGCTGGCGAGCACCGCCACGGTCGTCTCGCGCAGATCGATGAAGGTGCCCGCCCACTCCAAGGTCTCCTTCGCCTCCTACTTCAACGCCTTCCCCGCCAGCTACTGGAAGCGCTGGACGCAGGTCGAGGAAGTGGTGCTGCGGCTGAAGGTGCGCGGAGCGGGCCGGCTGGACGTCTACCGCTCCAAGCCCAACGGTGACAGCGTCCACCTCGAGGGCACGCCGGTCTCCACGCCGAAGTCGTGGAAGTGGCTGGAGTTCCGGATCGCACTGACGCCGTTCGAGGACGGCGGCTGGATCTGGTTCGACATGTTCACCAACGACTCGGCCCTGGAGATCGACGAGGGCGCCTGGACCACCGATCTCAAGCTGGCCAGCCAGAAGGTCGTGGTGGGCACCACCACGATGCGCCCGGCCGACTGCGTGGTGGCGCTGCGCACCCTGGGCGAGGACTCCCAGGTGCTCGACGTGGTGGAGCGGGTCGTCGTCGCCGACCAGGGCTCGCAGAAGATCCGCGACACCGACGGCTTCGACGAGGCGGCCCGCAGGCTCGGTGACAAGTTGCACGTCATCGAGCAGGCCAACCTCGGCGGTTCGGGCGGGTTCACCCGCGTCATGTACGAGGGCGTGTACAACTCCGACGCCGCGCAGGTGATGCTGCTCGACGACGACATCGCGCTGGAGCCGGACGGTGTGCTGCGGGCCAACGCCTTCGCTCGCGCCGCCACGCAGCCGGTCATCGTCGGTGGGCACATGCTCAACCTGCAAGCGCGGTCCCGGCTGCACACCATGGGCGAGGTCGTCGACCTCGGTACGGCGACGTGGCGGGCGGCCCCGGGCGCGGTCACCGACTACGACTTCTCCAAGTACCCGCTGCGCCAGAGCACCAAGCTGCACAAGCGCATCCACTCCACCTACAACGGCTGGTGGATGTGCCTGTTCCCGCGCGAGGTCATCGAGAACACCGGCCTGCCGTTGCCGCTGTTCATCAAGCACGACGACTCCGAGTACTCGCTGCGCGCGGCCGAGCACGGGTATCCGACGGTGTCGCTGCCGGGTGCGGCGGTCTGGCACATGCCGTGGACGGACAAGAACGACGCCACCGACTGGACGGCGTACTTCCACACCCGCAACCGGCTGATCATGGCCGCGCTGCACAGTCCGGACGAGGTTCGCTCCAACCTGGTCAAGCAGGGCCTGAAGCTGACGCTGCGCCACCTGCTGTCGATGGAGTACTCGACGGTGGCGGTGCAGCTCAAGGCCGTCGAGGACTTCATGGAGGGGCCGCAGAACCTGTTCGAGTCGTTGCGCACGGCGCTTCCGGAGGTCCGTGAGCTGCGCAAGCACTACAGCGACGCGCAGACGGTATCCTCGGCGCGGGAGTTCCCGACACCGACAGCGGACCCGATCATGGCGGAGGAGCTGCTCAAGCCGCCGGTGAACCCGGCGGTGATCGCGGCCCGCGCCTCCAAGGCGCTGCTGCACAACCTCAAAGATCCCTCGGACGAGGCCACCGAGCGGCCCCAGCTCAACATCCCGGCGGCCAGCGCCCGCTGGTTCCTGCTCGGTTCGCTGGACAGTGCGACGGTCTCCACCGCCGACGGCAGTGGCGTGGCGTTCCGGCGCCGCGACCCCGAGGAGTTCCGCAGGCTCGGTCTTCGCGCCCTGGCCACCTACCGCAAGCTGGCCCAGGAGTGGCCGCGGCTGCGGGAGTCCTACCGGGCCGCCCTGCCGGAGCTGACCAGCGCCGAGTCCTGGAAGCAAGTCTACGACCATTGATCAACGCCGGTGTCCGTCGACGGGCACCGACAACGAACCCCGGAGACGAAGTGGCTGAGCTGACCACTGCCCCCGCGCCGGAGCAGGACCCTGCAGCGAACACGGAGCCCCCCGAGAGCGGGGAGCCCCAGGTCACCCCTGAGACCGTGGCCGTGCGCAGAGTTCAGGAAGCGTTGGCCAGGCCACCGATGGTCACCACCGCCCAGGCGATGTCGAAGTTCGGCGACCACGCCATCGGATGGTTGGCCATCGGCGCCGTGGGGGCGTTGGTGGACCGCAAGCAGCGCGGGCGGTGGGTCGCCGCCGCGGCCGGTGTGGCCTTCGCGCACGGTGCGTCGATCGGCGTCAAGCGCACGGTGCGACGGCCACGGCCGGGCGACCCGAGCATCAGGGTGCTGGTGGACACGCCGAGCAAGCTGAGCTTCCCGTCCTCGCACTCCACCTCGACCACGGCGGCGGCTGTCCTCTACGGCAGCCTGCTGGGCAAGCGGCTGACGCCGGTCCTGGTGCCGCCGATGATGGTCAGCCGGCTGGTCCTGGGAGTGCACTACCCGAGCGACGTTCTCGCCGGAACGACGCTCGGCTCGGCCGTGGCCCTGGGGCTGCGGCGATACATGAAACGGCGGAGGAACCGTGGCTGACAAGAACGAGACCGGGATCGACGTATCGCCGGAGACCGGCGAGGACACCGCCGCGACGAGCCGACACGAGGCGGAGACCGGGGCAACCGGCGACGTGAAGCTGGAGGCCGACGCGGAGGTGGAAGCCGACGCGGAGGTGGAAACCGACGCGGAGGTGGAAGCCGACGCGGAGGGCTCGATCGGCTCCGAGGGCGGTGGGGAGGCCGCCGCCCTGGTGGAGGAGACCACTCCCGAGCCGGCCGCCGACGCCGACGAGAGGTCCTCCGACTCCCACCACGCGAAGGTGACCGCCGCGGCGGGAACACCGGCCGGGCTGGTCAACGGCCTCGTCCGGGAACTGCGCCCGAAGCAGTGGGTCAAGAACGTCCTGGTGCTGGCCGTGCCCTTCCTGGCGGGCCAGATCGCGGTGCCGAACGTGCTGTTCGACGCCGCGCTCGCGTTCGTCATGTTCTCGATGGCGGCGTCGGGCGTGTACTTCATCAACGACATCCTCGACGTCGAGTCCGACCGGGCGCACCCGACCAAGCGCAACCGGCCGATCGCGGCGGGCCTGATCCCGCTGCCGGTGGCCTACGTGGTCTCCGCCGTGCTGCTGCTCGGTTCCGTCGGCCTGTCGGTGCTGATCAGTCCGACGCTGGCCGTGGTGATGGCCGTCTACGTGGCCGTCCAGCTCGGCTACTGCTTCGGGCTCAAGCACCAGCCGGTCATCGACATGTGCATCGTGTCCTCCGGCTTCCTGCTGCGGATCATCGCCGGTGGCGCCGCGGCGGGCCTGGGCATCTCGCAGTGGTTCATGCTGGTGACGGCGTTCGGCTCGCTGTTCATGGTGGCGGGCAAGCGCTACGCGGAGATGATCCTGGCGCAGAACACCGGCGCGAAGATCCGCAAGTCGCTGGAGGCGTACTCGGCGTCCTACCTGCGGTTCGTGTGGGCGATCTCGGCGGCGATAGTGATCATGACGTACTCGCTGTGGGCCTACCAGCAGCACGAGATCTCCTCGATCTGGAGCACCGTTTCGATCGTTCCCTTCGTGATCGCGATCCTGCGCTACGCGGTGGACGTGGACAAGGGCAAGGCCGGTGAGCCCGAGGAGGTCGTGCTGGGTGACAAGACCCTGATCGTGCTCGGCGCCGCGCTGGCGGCCTGCCTGTTCATGGTCTTCTACGGCGACGGTGTCGCGGGAGCCCTGCTCGGCCTGACGTGACGGATGTCCGGCGGTGTCGGAGCGCACTCCCGACGCCGCCGGAATGCGGCGGAACGGTCGGTAAGCGATGCCGGGCCGAACGGGGCACGACGAGCGCTGTGGCGTGGCCGGATCACCTGCTGTCCCCGGAGGCCTGGGCGTCGCTGCCGGAGGGCACCAGCCGCCTGTTACGAGCTTGTCGAAGGAGCGCTGCACGTGAGTCCTCGGCCGGTGTCGGACCACCGGTGGGCGCTCATGGAGCTGGGCTACCAGCTTCGCGGGCAGCTTCCTGCCGAGCTCGGTGCCCCCCCCCGAAGTCGAGGTCGTGCTGTCCGAGCAGTGGCCCGCCACGGTACGAATCACTCGGCACGCGCAGCGCCGCCGAGTTCACCGCGCAGACACCGACACCCCTGACCCTCGACCCGGCGGTCCTGCTTCCGGGCCGCTGAGCACGGTACGTCGATCGATCGTGCCGGGTTCGTGTCGAGTGATCGCCAAGCGTCCTAACCTGCGGAAACCTCCTTGCCCGGCTGGTCGGTGACACGCATTCGCTTTTCTGACCCCGGCGCTGGTGTGCCATAGTGGGTGTCGTGAACACATTCGATTCGTCTTCCCAGCTCGAGACCGCCGAGTCCGCCGAGTCCGCCAGCGGGCCGAACGTGGCGACGGCCGTGGAGTGGCACGACCGCTCGGCGGTGCTGACGGTGTCGGGAGAAATCGACATGGTGACCGCGCCACGCTTCGAGGAGGCGTTGTTGGAGGCTCTGCACAAGGAGCCCGCGACACTGGTGGTGGATCTTTCCGGTGTGGACTTCTTCGCCTCAGCCGGGCTGAGTTCGCTGGTCACCGCCTATCAGCGCACCGACGAGCACACCGAGTTGCGCGTGGTCGCCACGAACAGCGCCACGGTTCGGCCTCTGCAGGTCACCGCACTGGACAACAAGATTCCCGTCCACGCCACGCGAGAGGAAGCGCTCGCCGCGTAAGGAGCCGGCCCCGATGTCACGGTGAGTGCATAGCGAGGCGTCCGCGTGGGTAGGCCCGAAGTCGAACGCAGTAGCCGAAGTACGAGAGTTCCCATGGAAATGGCGCCCTCCGAGCCCGATGGCGACGGTTCCCTGCTGGTGACAGACCTGCACCACATGGCGGTTCCCGCCGAGGCGGAACGGTTGCCGGAGCTGCGGCACGCGCTGGTCGAGTGGGCCCGGCACGCCGGGACGACCGACGAGCAGGTCGAAATGCTGACGCTTGCCTGTTACGAGGCGCTGGCCAACGTGGCCGCCCACGCCTACCCCGAGGGCACCGGTGTCCTGGACCTGCACGCGATCCGCCGCCGCGACCCGGCACGGATCGAGGTCATGGTGCGTGACTACGGTCGGTGGCAGCAGCCCCGGAGTTCCAACGCCGGACCGGGCGGCCGTGGCCTGGTACTCCTGCGCAGCCTGGCCGACCACGCCGAGGTCACCTCCGACGATTCCGGCACCACCGTGTCCATGACCTGGAACCTGGTTTCGGACACCGCGGCCCGGCCGCCCTGAGTCCTCAGCGCTGTGCGGGCGCCGCGGGCACGCTCAGCGCCAAAAGAGCCACGTCGTCGATGGGTGGGGGGTCGAAACCGTCGATCAGCTCGGTCAGGTCGTCGATCACCCCGGAAGCGGCGGTGCCGGCACGGTGGGCCAGGAACTCGGTCAGCCCCTCCTCCCCGAAGAACTCCGAACCGGGACGGGCCTCGGTGATCCCGTCGGTGTAGAGCAGTAGCGCCTCGCCGTCTTTCAGGTGCAGGTCGGCGGTGGCGAACGAGGCGTCCGGCAACGCCCCCACGAGCATCCCGCCCTTCGGCCAGATCTCCCGCACCGCGTTCTCCTCCCCCCGCTGCCCCAACCACAGGGCCGGTGGGTGACCACCGCCGGCGATGGTGACGTCGAAGCCCCCGTCGGCGCCGGGCCGCAGTATCCCGAACAGGACCGTGCAGGGCTGCCGAAACCGCGAGTCCAGCAGCAGCGCGTCGTTGAGCTTCGACAACACCTCGGTGGGCTCCGAATTGTGCAGCGCAGCCGCCCGCAGGGTGTAGCGGACCAGCGAAGTCACCGACGCCGCCGTGGCACCGTGACCGGAGACGTCGCCGAGGAAGAACGCCCACCGGTCGTTGCCGAGGAAGAAGACGTCGTAGAAGTCGCCGGTGACCTCGCTCGGGGACGCGGCGTGGTAGTGACAGGCCAGCTCCAGGCCGGGGACCTCGGGCAACGACGGCGGCAGGAGCGTGCGTTGCAGCGTGGAGGCGTATCCCTCGACCCGCTCCCGCAGTTCCTGCTCCTGGCGCAGCGTCGTCGACGCCGACAGGCGCAGTTCCAGTTCGTTGGCCACCACGCCCGCCAGGTCCCGCAGCGTGTCCAGCTCGGAGTCATCGAGCTCGCGCGGGCGTATGTCGAGCACGTTGACCGTGCCCAGCTGGTGGCCGTCGGAGGTGGTGATCGGCGCGGCGGCGTAGAACCGGACGCCCAGCTGCCCGAACACCAGCGAGTTGCCCTCGGTGCGGGAATCGGCCAGGGTGTCGCACACCATGTAAGGTTCGCTCTGCCGGACGGCCGAAGCGCACAGGCCCGGTTCGCGGTCGATCTCGGTCATCGCGTCGCCGAGGCCACGCGTGGCCTTGAACCAGATCCGGTCGGAACCCACGAGGGACACCGTCGCCATCGGCGCGTCCGTCAGCCGCGCTGCCAGCGCGGCGATCCGGTCGAACGCCCCGTCCGAGGACGTGTCCAGGACCTCGTAACGGGCCACCGCCAGCAGGCGGGCCGCCTCGGCGTCGCCTTCCGTGGTCACGTCATCCATGCGGCTTCGTACGGTTGAGAGTTCAGCGGTCACGGAGGGTCCTCTCCACGGGAGGTGCGTAGCCGCTCCTGCTCGGCGGTCACCGACCGGCCCCTTCCGGTGGTGTCGCCGAGACTGCGGGTCAACGACTTCTCGGTTCCTGTGATGCCCGATCCGGGCTGTGAGCTCAACCCGGCCGCTACTTTACCCCAAAAGGATTTCATCACGCCGCCCCCTGAAGACACATATCCCTGTGTGCTCCGCGTTCTCAGCAACTGGAATATTAACCCGAACAGGTGAGTTACCGAGAGTCACTTCAGGGCGAAGAGGGAAGGCGAGTCCCCTGAGGCGGAGACCGACAGGCTGACGCCGTAGACCGCGTCGCCGCCCCGGTGCAGGACGCAGTTCGCAACGCGGAGACCCGGTGTCGGGTACGGCTTGCTCGCCCGCGTGACCGTGCCGTCCTTCCAGGACAGCCGGATCGCCCTCGGCGAACTCGCGGAGCAACCGCTCTTGACGGCCAGCACCCCCTCCCCGGTGGCGGCGAGCGGAACACCGATGACATCGGTTCCGAACGACTTCGACCAGCGCGGCTTCCCCGTGTCGAGGTCGAGGGCGACGATCTCGTTGGAGTAGTCGTTGTGGTCCGAAATGCTCGTCACGGTCACGAGCACGCCGTGCGAGAGGGCGACGCGGTAGTGCTTGTGATCAACCTAGCCGAGCGAGCGCGCATTGGGACCGTACGAACGGAAGCGCTGCGAGATGGAGCCTCTTTGTTCCCCTGCTCGTCGAATACCACGTAGTTCCCCGTTTTTCCCGAGAAAGCGGGCCCCTGAACGGAGAGCACCAGGGATCCGCCGAGACCACGTCCACGATCGCGTCCTTCGGCAGCTGCGCTCCACCCTTGACACGTCCTGTCGACGAATTCAGCACCACCGTCCTCGTCCTGTCCTGGTACCCACAGCTCCGGGAGAACACGATGGTCCCGCCTTCGGCCTCGTAATCATCGATTGAGCAGTCGGAAACGTGGCAGGACCAGGATTCGCCGCCGTCTTCGGGTCCAGCAGCATGACATCCGCGCATTCGCGATCAGCGCCGTAGCTGACGGCCCCGAGCCCCTTCACCGCGCTGCTGCTCATGCCGCAAAACATTCCACCGCCCGGCTGCGCGGGTGGTGCGATCTCCCACTTCTTCTCCCCGGACGACTTGGACCGAGCCGTGATCCGCTCCTGGTCCACGCGGATCACGAGGCCGGCCGACGACCGGCTCCCAGGGGTGCGCCTCGACATCGGTCGACGGACCCGGGACTTTCCAGGCCACCTCGCTCGTCAGGACGAGATCCAGAACGGGCTCGGTTGCGGGCTTCGCCGCCTCCTCGCTTCCCCCGGAGGTGAACCACCAGGCGGTCGTTCCGCCACCGACCAGGACGACCACCAGACCGACGACGAGCACCGGGATCCACCACCGCGATTTCTTCGGAGGCGGGCCACCGGCAAGACCGAGCTGGTCCGAAGGGCGCTGCCACCCGTGTCCCGGAGGCGGCGGCGCTCCGTGAGGGGTGCAGCCACCAGGTGGGCTCCGGGGACCCCGCCCCTGGTTGGGACCACCGTGCGGGCGGGGGTGGACACCGCCTGCCTCCTTGATTTCTGTTCGGTAGCGGACCAGCGGAAAAGCCTATGGGAGCGCGGATCTTCGCGGGGGGGTGACTCGAACGAATCGCAACCAGTGAATTCGTCACACGGCGTGGGCAGTGCGTCTACTCCGAACGGGCGAAAATCTTGCGGTGCGCTGTTGATCTGTGCCTGGCTTCACACGGCCGTGGCGCCCCGGTGGCTGACAGGGCGAGATCGATCCGGCAAGATACGCCTCGACACCACGTACCGGGGGGCAGTACGTAAAGGGGGGCACACCCATGACCGGACCCGGCAACGGCTTCCACGTCGACATAGAAGCCTTACAGGGCGCGGTGAACAAGTTGGAGACACAGCGAGACAACATCGAAAGTCTCATGCGTAAGAGTGAGCAGGGGATCAAGCCCGGTGAATTGGTCGCCAACGACCAGACCACCAGCCAGGCGCGCAAGGCCATCGAGGACGTGGCCATCGGCCACGACGGCTCGCTGACAACGGCACTCCGTGGTCTCTACGACGAGCTGAGAGGGAAGATCGACACCTACTGGGCGACGATCAAGCAATATCAGCAGGACGACGCCGAGGCCATGCCAAACCAGGTACCCGGCGAAGACAGGCGGGCGTGAGACCGTGACGATTCCGGAAGGACGACGAGTGCGCAAGTTCGGACGCGGGGTGCTGACGTGCTCCGGCGCGGCCCTGCTGGTGACCCTGACAGCCTGCTCCAGCGGGGGCAGGCAAGCGGCATCCGATCCGACGGCTTCGAAACAACCCTCGCAGAACCAGTCGGCAATACAGATCAACAATCCCAAGGACGCGGCGGCGGTGCCACTGTGTGATCTTCTGCCCGCTGAGACTGCTACAGCTCTCGGATACGAGACACAGGGACGCAAAGAACAGGGTGGGCTTGATCCTGACTCACCAAGTGCTTGTGTCTGGCGCACTCCCGGAAGCAGCGAGGGTGGCCAGTTGGCACTCACCGTCCTGAATCGAAAGATTAGCGATTACTACGCCCACCCTGAAACATGGGGCGACTTTAAGAAGTTGACAGTGGCAGGTTATCCGACCGCGCGGGCAAATACTTCTGATCCAAAGAAAGCCGGAATCTGCAGCATCTATCTGGGTACGCAACAGAGTCAGATGATTTCAGCCCAGGTCACCCAGTCCACTTCCAAGGTGGGCAAGAAGGATCCGTGTCAGGTGGCGCGAAAGGCGCTGGAGGAGACCGTACCGACGCTGCCGCCTGCCAAGTAGGAATGGGGGTCAATCATGATTGAACTGTGCTACGCCAGCGGCGCGAGAATGTACCGGCAGGCCATGGCCGGGAGCTCGGATGCCACCGAGCTGCCGCGCCCGTCGGGCAGCACCGGTAGCGAGCAATGGCAGACGGTGGTCAATGAGCTCAAAGCCGTCGGCGGCGGTATCGACACCGCGATGAAGGAAGCCCGGGACGCTCACCAGGGCCAGGCCGCCGAGGCCGCGCAAATCTCGGTGGACCAGGTCGCTAAGCGGGTCAAGACCTGCGAGGACACCGCCAAGAGCGTTCAGAAGGCGATCACCGATCAGGCAAACGCCCAGGGAGAGACCTTCAAGCATCTTCCTGCCCAGGGCGAGAAGCTGCCGAACGGTGAAATGGCGCAGCTGGATCCGCCGGACAAGAACTGGGCGGAGCGGCACGGTGTCGACAGTTTTCCGGGCCTGGGGTGGACGAGCGACTACGAGGAGAAGCAGCGTCGCTTCCAAGCCACCAACTCGCACGCCGACCAGGTGATGCAGCAGTACCAGCAGCAGACCCAGTCACGGATCCAGTCGCTGCCGAAGTTCGAGCCGCCTCCGCAGGAGCCGCCACCGCAGCCGCCTCCGGGTGACAGCGGCGACAGCACGACGGCGCGGGGTCTGGGGCAGTCCAGCTACAGCAGCACGCCCAATCTGGGTAGTGGGGGTGGCGGCGGTACGCCGTCGTCGACGCAGTCGGCGTGGGCGCCGTCCTCGGGTTCGGTCGCTCCGAGTCCGTCACCGTCTCCCTCCTCGGTTCCGGCTGGGTCGGGGACGCAGGCTCCGGCCGGAACGAGTTCCACCTGGGCCGGAGGGAACTCGAACCTGCCTCCCGGAACGGTGCGCGGGCAGGACGGGATGTTGTACCGGCAGATGCCGGACGGCTCGTGGCAGCGCCAGAACCCCTACAACGGCCGGTGGGCCCCGGCGCCCGGTGGCCCCGGCGGCACGGCTCGCGGGGGTCCTGGCGGCGCGGGCCGCGGCGGTGCTGGGGGTGCTCGCGGCGGCGGTTCCGGTCGTGCCGACGGTGGCTTCGGCCCCCGGTCGGGTGCCGGTGCGACTCCGGGCTCGGGTAGTGGTCTCTCGGCGGGCGGCCGCTCCGGTGTGGCCCCGACTGGTGGTCCGGGCTCCGGTGCGTCGTCCACGGCCAGTGGTGGTGCCACCGGTGGCCAGTCCGGCCGAGGCGGAGGAATGCGCCCGATGGGCGGCGGTGGCCAGCAGGGCCAGGGCGGCGAGGAAGAAGAGCACGAGCGTCCCAGCTGGCTGGTCGAGGACGAGGACGTCTTCACCAACGACATGCAGAAGAGCGCACCCCCGGTCATCGGAATCGCACCCTGGGAGAAGCAGGGCTGACCCCGCACGGAACTTCACATTCCTGTGGGCAACCCCGCTCTTCCCGGGTCTTCCTGTGGATAACTGCCCCCTGACGTGGTGTCGTGGGGATGGTTGTGCCCGGTTTCGCGCGAAACCAGGATTTCCCGGTTTCGCGCGAAACCGGCTTCGCTCTTGCAGTGGTCGTCGGGTGCACCCGTGGTTACGCGGCTGCGCTCGGACCTACGCCCGCGCCTGTGAGCGCTGGGGCGAGGGCGATGCGGAGTCCGGCCAGCCTGGGCGGGGGCGGATACGTTTCGCCGGGTTCGTTGAGGCGGTGGCGGCCGACGTAGGGCTCTTCGGCGGGCGGGTGAAGTAGCTGGTGGAGGTTGCGTTCCAGCGGGGTGGGGTCCGGTTCGTCCCACTCGTGTTCGGGTTCGGGCGGCCAGGCGATGTCCTCGTCGTCGGGTTCGGTTTCGGAGTGAACGGACCGTTTGGGCGGTGTGAGTGCCCAAACGGTCCGTTCACCCTGTGGGATCGCTGCGTTCTGCAACTGGTTGACGGTCAGGGTGCCGGGTCCGGCGTGGGCGTGTTGGCCGTTCCCGCCTCGGACGGGCACCAGTAGGAGGAAGGGTGCGGCCAGCAGCGCGCCGAGGGGCAGCCAGACGCCGAGCTCGTGGGCAGTCATTAGAACCACCCCTGTCGGCGGCGCTGATCACGGCGGCGCTCCTCGATGGAGTCCTGGCGCTGCTGGGACCACTGCTTGGCCCGATCCATGCACGTGTCGCAGGTCGGCATCAACCAGTCCAACTCGCTCGGGTCGATCAACACCACCGCCTGCCCGCACAGCGTGACCCGCTCCTGCTCGGGCTTGGGTTTCGCCTCCGGTGAGAACGCGTGCCGGGCCCCGTCGACCGGGTTCCACCACACCACCGGGCCCCGCCAGAACAGGCCCTCCTCCAAGAACATCGTCACCACGACCACGCCCTCTCGCTCGTCGTTGCTGGGAGGCGGCGATCCCGGCCGGGGTCGGGGGCAGAGCCAGGACCGCCGCCTGCGGTAACCCAACGTGTTGCTAGCGTTACCGTGAGATCGAGACTAGAGGATGGCTATCTAAATAGATAGCTACATCACCCAAAGGTGTGATCGCTCCGGAGGTACGACATGGCACCAAGCTCTCCTACCGTCGCGGCCTGGGCACTGGGGCGAAGGCTTCGCGAAAAGCGTGACCAGGCGGGACTAACCGCGACGGCTGCAGCCAAGCGGTTTGGAATCACATCCGCTTATCTCTCGGAGTTCGAGCACGGCAAGAAGAACGTAGGCGAAGATCGACTCGAGGCTCTGCTCGACGCGTACGAGTTCGACAAAGACGAAGCCGATGAGCTCCGTGTGCTGAGGAAGGAAGCAGGTCGGCGCGGCTGGTGGAGCGACTACACGGGCCTGTTCAGCGACGAGCTTCTGCGGTTCTTTGGCTACGAACACGGCGCGGAAAGCATTCGCACCTACGGAAGCGACATCGTGACCGGTCTTCTTCAGACCGAGGAGTACGCACGCGCGCTCATCGAAGCTGGCAGCCCCAACCTCCGCCTGGCCGAAGTGGACCGCAGGATCCAAGCTCGTCTGCATCGCCAGAATCGCCTTACCGGAGAAGACCCGCTGCAACTCAGCACGATCATGAGCGAGGCCGTGCTGTACCAGCAGGTCGGTGGCCGAGAGGTGCTCGCTGGGCAACTGAAGTACCTGGGAGACCTGGTCGAGCAGCAGCCGGGCAACCTGGACATTCGTATCGTGCCGTTCGAAGCGACCGGCCACGAAGCTATGGGCGGATCGATCTTTCACCTCATGACGTTCCCCAGTGGCAAGCTTCCCACTCTGCTGTGGCAGGAGACCGTGACCTCAACGCAGGTGATCACGGATCCGATGACGGTCCGTGAATACCACCTCGCCTACACCGAGGTGACGAAGGCAGCTCTCGACCGCAAGAGTTCGTTGCTGCGCATCAAAGATGCTTACGGTCGGCTCCGAAGCCGAACTACAGTGGAGACATGAAGCCTGTTCACCTGTCTCACGACCTACACCACGCCTGCTGGCGCAAGTCGACCCGCAGCACGAGCAACTCGCACTGCGTCGAGGTAGCGGTGACGCCACAGGCCGTCGGCGTGCGCGACACCAAGGACCGCGACAGCGGTACCCTGGCCTTCGACCGCCACGCCTGGTCCGCCTTCACGGCCGCCCTCAAGGACGGCGACCTCACTTTGGCGTGAACACGCCGATCCACCCGTGAGAGCCCCTTTTTCTCTTAACTCGCCAGGGTGTCACTCGTTAGGGTGGCATTATGGATCTTGAGGCGGTCAACGAACACTTAACGTGTGCATCCTGGCGCAAATCCAGTCGCAGTACGACCAACGCTTCCTGCGTTGAGGTGGCGGTTACTCCACGCCTCGTAGGTGTCCGCGACACCAAGGACCGCGACGGCGGCACTTTGGCCTTCGACCGGGAACAGTGGGCGTCGTTCGTGCGCAGCGTGCGCGCGTAGCCGACTTTCAAAAACCCGCGTCACCCCTGCGCATAGAAACACGCGACACACCTGAACGGTCATCGGATACGTTTTGTGCTTTCGCGTTCCCGATCTGTGTCATCCTTGCCTGATCAACCGGTATGGCAAGGAACGGGAGCGATGAGCGTAGTTACCGACAGTCGTGCGGCTCTCACCCCCGAGGAGGGGCGGGAGTTGATGGAGCGGTATCTCGGGCACGAACGAGTGGCGGCCGAGTCCGATGCGGTCGGCTCGCTGGTCGAGCTGTGCGCGGGGTTGCCGCTGGCGTTGGGCATCGTGGCCGTGCACGCCGCGAAGGAAGCCGACGCTCCCCTGCCCGAGCTGCTGCACGAGTTGCAGGACGAACAGCAGTGGTTGGACGCGCTGGAGACCGGCGGCACGACCGGTGTCCGCGCGGTGTTCTCCTGGTCCTACCGGTCGCTGTCGGAGGGGGCCGCTCGCCTGTTCCGGCTGCTGAGCCTGCCCACCGGTCCGGACATCGGCCTCGCCGCCGTGGTCGAACTCCTAGGCACTCGCAAGCGCGACACCCATGCGCTGCTGGGCGAACTCGTCGAGGCGAACCTGCTCGAACGCCCCTCCTCCGAGCGCTACCGCTTCCACGACCTGCTGCGCGCCTACGCCTCCGAGTGCGCGGGCACCGACGAACCCGCCGAGGAGCGCGACGCCGCCCTGCGGCGCCTGTTCGACCACTACCTGCGCACCAGCTTCGGGATCGAGCACCAGCTGCTCGGGCACTCCCGGCAGTTCACCCCCGACATCCCGCGCGCCGAGGGCGAGGAGCTGGAGCTGCCCCGAGTTCGGCATGCGCTGGACTGGTGGCTGACCGAACTGCCCAACCTCACCGCCGCCGTCCGGCAGGCCCGGGAGGTCGGCATGAACGTGCACTCGTGGCAGCTCGCCCACACCCTGCTCTACCCGCTGCGACTGCGCGGGGACACCGAGCAGTGGATCGCCACCTTCTCCACCGGGCTCGACTCGGCCCGCGAGCTCGGCGACGACGAGGCGCGGGCGCACCTGCGACTCGGCCTCGGCATCGCGCACTTCCAGCGCGGCGAGTACGAGACGGCCGCCAGGCACCAGGAGCGGTCGCTGAGCCTGTTCGACCACCGTGACGACCGGTACTGGACCGCGACGCTGCTCGTCGCGCTCGGCGAGGTGCACACGATTCTGGAGCGGCACGGGCAGTCGCGGAACCACCTGCGCCGCGCGCTGGAAATGCACCGCGCCGACGGCGAACCGTTCGGCCAGGGCGTGACTCACGCCGCGCTGGGCGCGCTGGAATCCGAGCTGCGGAATTTCGACGTGGCGTTCGAACACCTGCGGCAGGCGTTGTCGTTCTACCGCGAGGTCGACGAGAAGTACGGCGAAGGTGTCGTGCTCCACGACCTCGCCGGGGCTCTCCTGGGGTCCGGGAACCTCGACGACGCCGTGGAGACCTACCGGCAGGCCGTGGCCCACCGGAACGAGATCGGACACCGGCAGGGCGAGGTCGACAGTCTCCGGTCCCTGGCAACAGCCCTGGAGCAAGCCGGTGGCCCCGAGGCCGCGCGGGAGTGCCACCAGCGGGTTCGCTGCCTTTCGGATGGTTCGGACCGCTCCGACGGGTCGTCGGCCGAGACCGGCCAGGAAGGGTAGCGCACGGGACGGCCCGACGCTTTGCGAAGACCAACGGATCGCGTCGCCACGGAGCTCGACCCTTCGGCAGGACACGGCCTATGATCAACAAACACGTCGGATCGTATTGTCAGACCGTCGAAAACCGTCCGCGTGAATCTCTCTCACCCGAGCAGCCCCACCGATTGCTCCACATGGAGCATCGCGAAGTAACGAGACCGAAACGAACGCAGTCCGTTGTAGACCACAACCACACCGCTTGATACTTTGGCTCGTGCAAGCGAATTGGGGAAACAGCGCTGGCCGTGCCAGAATCCCGATCTGGTCACTACTAAACTGGGTGTGCGGAAAAAATGAAATTACGCTCCAAAGGAATAGCCGTACTCGTTTCCAGCGCCGTCGTGCTGGCCACTGGAACGGGTATCGCGCAGGCCGCCATCGGTAATGACCAGCGGGTCATCACCGAGCGGCACATCACCGAGAAAACCGCCAAGATCGAGCAGGCGCAAACGAACGGAAAGGATCTCTTCCGCGGCATATTCTTCCTTCAGGGAGGGGTCGGCGACAAGCTGATGGGCCTGCCCATCTTCACGGGCGACCAGGAGATGATCGACAGGAACAACTCTCCCGAGGCCATGAAGGCGGTCGACCAGATCACCGCCAAGATGGAGAAAACGCAACCCGGTTTCTTCGCCGATTTCGAGAAAGAAGTCCGCAGTGGCGATCCCGTGCGGGTCTCACGCGCGGTGGAGAACTCGGTGGCACTCGCCAAAAAAGCGGCTCCCGAGCAGGTGAGCACGAAGGAGACCAATGGTGACGCCAAGCCCACCTGCGGGGTCACCGTGGCCGTCGGACTCGCGGTCGTCCACGCCGCGGCCGCGTTCACGGCCGCCGGAGTCGCCGTCGCCGAAACCGTGGCCGTCGGACACTTCCTGGTGTACGGATCGGCGTACTTCTGGCCGAACAAGGCCGCGAGTGCCAGCGAGCTCGGGCAGGACCAAAAACTCGCACAGTTGCTGAACACGCTCAGGACGGCATGATCGAAAGCGGGCGGAGACGAGCTCTCCGCCCGCCCCCACCTTGCTTCCTCGTCGCAAGAAAATCCGTCAGACGGAAAACACGTCAGAGACAAGAGTTTCCATACGAGTCATGCCAAAAACAAATACCACCGACGACCGCGAGACCCCGCGAAGGGATCCCGCTGAACCCACTCCGCACCTTCGAGTCGGCAAGCTAAAGATAATTCCCGCCGCGCTCGTGGCCATCGTTTTTTTCACGTACGTGGTGCATATCCACCTGCCCAAGAACGTGATCACTTTGCCGTTCGAGCAACACGTCGCCCCGGCGACGAGCCAGCTGTTCAAGCAGGGGTGGGCCTTCTTCACCAAGTCACCTCGCTCGGAGAACTTCACGGCCTACCGAAAAATCGGACCAGAGCAATGGCGGGGGGAGATACGATCTCCGCACTCTCGTCCGGTCAACATGTTCGGCCTGAACCGCTACTCCCGGGCCCAGAAGGTCGAAGTAGCACTGCTGATCCACGAGGCACCGAACGACGAGTGGCAAAAATGCTACGAGGACCTGGCGGTGTGCTTGGCCGAGAAGGACCACGGCGCGATGGCCATCCACAACCCGTCTCCGGAACCCAGTATTTGTGGGCACATCATGTTCGTCGAACGTGTCCCGGAACCCTGGGCCTTCCGCAATGTCACGGAAAAGCGATGGAGCATCAAGCGGGTTCTGCCGGCGGAGGTATCATGCTGAATTATCTGGTACGCCAGTTTTCGCAATTTATTCGCGAACCGTCCCGCCTGCCGGTGCCGTGGGGACCGGCATACGGCGCGGCGCGTACGTTCCTGGCGCTCGGAGTGGCGGGAACGCTGATTTTCAGCTCCGATGAAACACTGTTTCACCCGGTGGCCCAATTCGGTTCCTACCCCAAGTGCGACGGTATCTCGGGAGGAAGTCTCTTCTGCCTCGTACCGAGCGACAGCCACAACATCTGGCGGTTCGTGGCCGCAGGGATCCTGCTCGTCGTGGCGAGCGGGTGGCGGCCTCGCGTCACGGCACTGCCCCACGCCTGGATAACCTTCAGCTTCCACACCTCCATCTCCATTCCCGACGGCGGGGACCAAGTTTCCATGATCCTCGCCATACTGCTGCTGCCAGTGGCCCTGACCGACCCGAGGAAATGGCACTGGAACCGACAGCACGGACTCGACGGGGAAAGCGGCACCCCGTGGAAGAACAACGCCGTTCAAGTATCCGCGGTCATCGGAGTCACGGGCCTTGTTCTCGCCCGCCTCCAAGTGGTCGGCATATACTTTCAGTCCGGCCTGGCGAAGCTCGCCGTGCCGGAGTGGGTGGACGGAACGGCACTGTACTACTGGATCAACAGTCCCACCTTCGGCGCTTCCCCCTGGTTGCGACCGCTGCTGTCGTGGATCGTCGAAGTTCCCGTCGGTGTAGCACTGCTGACCTGGCTACCACTGGTGCTGGAACTCGCCCTGGCCCTCAGCGTCCTGAACTCCTCGCGACGCCTGCGTGCGATTCTTCTTCCGCTGGGTGTGACATTCCACGCCCTGATCGCGGTCGTCATGGGGCTGTGGAGCTTCGCAGCGGCCATGACCGGCGCCTTGCTGCTGCTTTTGGTACCCATCGGCGGGCCGGTCTCGCAGCTGTACCACGGCCCGTCTCGGGACAGCGGTCCCGATCCTTCGAGCGAAGAAGCATCAACGACCGCTGTTCGAGGAGAACCCGAGGACATCACATCGGACGACCGGGATCCGTCGTCGACCTCTCAGCCGGGGGCCAAGCAACCACAGAACTAGTACCGCGGCCCGGCTCGTGCGATCGCCGAGACTCACTTTTCCGAGCTCCGCGAATTCACCGAGATCACCTCAATAAACGGACTATCTCCTCGGCATTGGCGTCGACGACGACGTAAATCCGCCCGGAACCGGTCGTGAACCGCACCGCGGGACCGGGCCCCATGAGAAAACCGACTGCTCCGCCCGGGCCGAACCTCATGCCGTAACCGCCGAACTCGCGCGGCCCCGAGTCGACCAATTCCGCACTCTCGACGTCACGCAGCGCAAAACGTCGACGCAACACGGGAACGATCGAGACAACAAGGTGCTCGTCGTCCACGCGAACACGCATGTGCATGAAAAGCAGCCCCGAGAAGAGGCCGACGGTGATCACCGTGAACAAAATCGCCGGAACCAATTGGTCGCCCTTGAGGACCCATATCGCGACACTGCCGGCCACGCTGGCGACCAGCAGCAAGCAGAAGACCGCCTGGAGGAAACGAGGCGGGAAGGTGCGATTGTCATAATGCATATTATCACCACGATCCACTGGTTTGTTTTTCACACCGCATCCGGTGTTCGGCGGCGTCACCCGGCGAACCAGACACGCGTCAAGGACGCCGCTGCTATCACGACGACGGCGACAGCCACGAACACAGCGACCACGGCCGACTGCAACAACACGGCCCCGACGACCGTAAGAACACCTACCAGCAGCAGCGCGATCCCCGTACCCCTGTGGACCCCACGTGATCCACGCAGCCGATCGTTCTTACTCGCACGGACACCGAAAGCCGCATGCGGTGGCGCACTGTGCAGCCTGTTGCCCAGCACGGCGACAAAAGTCCCCACGGCGACCAAGGCCCCACGAACGAAAATATCCGTTCCCAGGTCGAACACCCCTGCCACAGTAGCCAGTTGACCAACAGTGACGATCACGAGCGTACCCAACCAGCCCCACACGTAAGCGTGCCGCGTACGTCCCTCCGAGGAGAGAAGTCCCGTTCGTGCCGCCTGCCGGTACAGCGTCCCGGCGACGACAGCGGAAATTACCGGTGCCGGCAACAAAACCAGCCACTTCGGTCCCGTGGCAGCGACCCGACCATCCGGGCCGTGCCGACTGATAATCTCTCCGGGCGGTGTCACACTCCAAGTGATCACCGCCAGGGCGACCATCACGGCGATCAGGGCGACCGAAATCACGGCGCACAGAGTGAGCCACGTAAGCCTGGGTGGTTTGTTTTGCATCATACCGCGGAAGAGGATCCTTACCCGGATTCGTCGTCCGATCGCGTCATTGGTTTATCGGCCTGCTCGTTTTCTTCGCGCGGCCGTGTCAGGTCGAGAATCCAACGCGCCGCCTCCTCCACGGCAGTAGTACTCAGGTGCAGGACCGTTGCCGTGCCACGGTGCTCGGCCTCCACCAACCCCGACTCCTTGAGGAGCTTCAGGTGCTGGCTCAGAGCGGACGGCTGCACTCCCAGGCGTGCGGCCAGTTCCCCCGCGGTAACGCTGTCCCGGCGCAACTCTTCCAGGGCCCGACGTCGTAGCGGGTTGGCCAGGGCCTCGAAAAGCTTCACTTTTAGCTTTATACATGAACTAGTGTATAAGTTGCAACTACATCGATCGCGGCTGGTCAGCAGTCCGTGTCAGAGGTGAGACGAGTTGGAACACGGCGTTGATGCCGCCATCGCGGAGTCGGAGCCGGACGGACTCGCCGCGGCATCCGGCCCCGACGCCCAGCGGGGCCACTACCGGAGACTCTCGCGCACGCGGCGCACCACGACAGGAGGCGAGCCCTTTCACAATAAGGATCGCCTTTCCTTCACGAGGATCGCCTTCCCTTTCAAAGGTTCACCTCAAAAAGGGAAGACTAATCATCGTGAGGGTAACCTGCGATGACGATTCCCACAATTCCCGCGTAGCCTGAAAGCATGACTACGAGCACGAAGAAATTCGAGAAGCAGGACTCGGGATTCCACCGGCTGCTCCAGGAGCAGGTCCGCAACGAGTTCACCGCCTCGCAGCAGTACGTCGCCGTGGCGGTGTGGTTCGACAAGGAGGACTTACCCCGGCTGGCCAAGCACTTCCACCGCCAGGCGCTCGAGGAGCGCAACCACGCGATGATGATCGTCCAGTACCTCATGGACAACGACGTCACCCCGACCGTTCCCGCCATCGGGGAGGTCCGCAACGAGTTCACCGAGACCCGCGAGCTCCTGGCGCTGGCGCTGGAGCAGGAACGCGCGGTCACGCGGGAGATCGTCACGCTGGCCGAGACCGCCCGCGAGGAGGGCGACTACATCGGCGAGCAGTTCATGCAGTGGTTCCTCAAGGAGCAGACCGAGGAGGTCTCCCAGATGTCCACGCTGCTCAACATCGCCGAGCGCGCGCAGGGGAACACCTTCGACATCGAGAACTTCCTCGCCCGCGAGGGCGCCGGAAGCGAGCACCACGACCCGACCGCTCCCCCGGTGGCCGGCGGCGGGGTGTGAGCGTCGCTCGCCGGGTCACTCAGCCGCGTCCCGCGCCGGGCAGCTCGCCTCGGACGAACTCCGCGAAGTCGTCCGAGGCGGAACCGGCTCCGGCCGCGGGGAACGGTTCCACGCGCGGCCGCGCGGAGATCACCGGATGGTGACCTGCCGCCCCCGCAGCCCCTCACGGGCACGACGCTCGGTCGAGGTCAGCGGCTCGTCGTCCAGCGAGGACAGCGCTTCCTCCAGCCGCTGCCCCAACGCCCTCGCGGGTTCCCGCCACTCGCTGGCGTGCTTCTCGCGGTCGAGGTCCCACACCGGCACGATCAGGCCGTGCGCCCGGAACGAGCCCGCGTAGCGGCTGTCCTCGTCGAGGGCGAGTTCACCGCGCGCCGACAACCGAGCCAGCGCGGCGATCAGCCGATCCTCCGACTCGGAGCGCACCCACCGCAGGTGAGCCTTGGTTCCGGTGTCCACCCAGTAGGCCGAGCACACCCCCTCGGCGTCGATCCGCTGCGTCGGTGTGATCGCCGCGTTCGCCCGCTCCAGGGACAGCTGCACCTCGCGGCTCGGCTCGGTGTCCTCGGGCATCCACCAGGAGAAGTCGTCGTACAGCTGCGGCGACAGCTGCTCCTGCGGGTCCATCAGGTCCTGCAGGCGGTTCGGGGCCACGCTGGTGGGGACGTTCTCCGGGCCCACCGCCGGCAACGACTGGCCCGGCTCCGCCTGCTGCGCCCACTCGACGGCCCGCGCCAGGTCGCTGCTGATGTCGCCGGACTTGGTCTGGACCTGGAGCCCGACGAAGGCCTGCCCGTCGTTGCGCACCATCGCGGCCGCGGCCATCGGCAGCACGGTCGCCAGCAGGATGCTCCGGTCGCCGGTGCGCAGCGGCAGCTCGGCCGTGGCCGAGGGGACGAACTCGCGCAGCGCCACCAGCTCGCCCTCGGCGGCCAGACCCCCGAACGGACGGGTCACGATCGGCTGCCGCGAGCCGCTCTCCGCGCCGTGGCACGCCTTGTAGCGCTTGCCCGATCCGCAGGGGCACGGCTGCCGCTTACCGACAGGTGCTTCCGCGGCGGACTGATCGGATGTCCGCTTCGTCACCGGTGCCTCCTCGCTCCCCTGATGATGACTACACAGGTGGACGCGACGGTATCGGACCGTGTGCGGCGTCGGCGACGCGGGCGGATAGATGGAACAACTTTAGGGAAAATCGCAGAAGCCCCACACGGACGGGTGCACCTCGGCCCGGCCGGGCGAGTGACATCAGCGAGGAGCGGTGTCCGGGCGTGGCGGGCGCTGTGGTTCTGGAGCGCCGCGCACGGCCAGCACACGCGGGTGCGGCACCTCGGTCGCGTCCACCGGCGTGAGCAGGCGCGTCAGTTGCTTGACGACGCGGAGGGTCAGCACGGCGAGCACGGCCGCCACGGCGTCGGTCCACGCGTGCAGCACCACGCCGTCGGCCATCGCCTGCACGCCGTCGCGAAAGCCCCAGCAGAACGTCACCCAGCCCAGGAGCAGACTCGCCACCCAGGCCGACCACCACGCCCGCACCAGTCGTGACGGGCTCGGGCGCGCGTCCAGGTCGCGAGCCCCCTCGTCGACCAGCACCGTGTGCTCCAGCTCGGCCAGCACGCACCCGGGCACGACCAGGTTCGGTCCGGGAACCAGCACACCGGCGACGAACCGCCAGTCCGGGCGCGCGGGGCGCACGCCCGCTCTCTCCCCGGCGCAGTCCCGCGCGCGCAGGGCCCACAGGACCGCGACGACACCGGCCAGCGCTCCCACCAGCCAGGTCAGCACACCCGCCGTCGCCACCAGGGCGTCGGAGATCGCCAGGGTGACCGCGGGCAGCGCTTCCTCGCGGCTGCGCAGCAGCAGCACGTAGCGCCACACCTCGGCCCCGCACGCCAGCGCCGCCACGCCCGCCAGTCCCCACAACGCCGTGACCGCCGTGGAGGACAGGGACAGCACACGCTCTCCCGGATCGGCCCGGTACCGGGTCGGCAACGCCAGCGGCCAGCGCCAGCCCAGCGGGGGAAACCCCCATCGGGGCGTCACCGGGTAGGACGGCGGACCGGTGTACGGACGTGGCGGAGCCTCACGACGCGCGGGCCGGCCGCCGCCCGGCGGAGTGGCCACCCACTCCACCGGCGCGCCCGGACCGGGTCGGTTCACAGCACGTACGGGTCGGCGTCGGGGTCGTCGGCCACGACGGGACGCCCGGCCGCCGACCAGCCGTTCATGCCCCGCTCGACGTTGACGGCGTCCCAGCCCGCGGCGTTGAGGTAGGCGGTCACCTTGGAGGAGCGGCCACCGGAACGGCAGATCACGTAGAGCTGGTCGACCTCGGGAATCTCGTCGAGACGCTCGGGGACCTCGTTCATCGGGATGTGCACCGCTCCGGGCGCGTGCCCGGCCAGCCACTCGTCGTTCTCGCGCACATCCAGCAGCGCGCCCTCGGACAGTTCCGCCGGGATCTCCTCGGGCTGCACCGCTGGTACCTGACCGTGCATCGGTGTAGTCACACCCCGATACTGCCACGGGTCTCGTGGGGCTGTCGTGAGGCCTCACCGGCGATGGCGGCCCCGGCGGTCCGCACCGCCGGTCTGACCGAAGCGTTCGACCGCCCGGTCCCGGATGAAGCCGAGCCGGTCCGGAGCGTGCATCCGCAGCATCACGCGCGACACGTCGGCGGGCACCTGCCCCCGGGTCGCCCGGCTGACCAGCACCGTCACCAGGAACGCCACCGGGACCGTGACCACGGCGGGCTGCCGCAGCAGCACCGCCCACCAGCTCGTCGAGTCGCCGAGGAGCAACCCCGGCGCGAGCGTGCTCAGCACCAGCGCGCTGCCCGTCAGCAGCCCGCTGACCGCACCGGCCGCCGTCAGTCCCCGCCACCAGATTCCCAGCACCAGCAGCGGGAAGAAGGTCGACGCGGCCATCGCGAAGGCCAGTCCGACGGTCTCCGAGATGTCCCGTTCGACCAGCACCAGCGCCAGCAGGGTCGGCACCACGGACGCGACCGCCACCGTCACCCGGAAGTCCCGCACCTGGCCGGGCAGCACGTCGCTCGACAGCACCCCGGTCACGCTCATGACCAGGCCGAACGAGGTGGACAGGAAGGCGGCGAACGCTCCCGCCGCCGTGATGGCGCCGAGCAGCCCGCCGACCCAGTTGTGCAGCATCGCCCCGGGAAGCAGCAGCACGGCGGCGTCGGTGTGGCCCGTGACCAGCAGTCGCGGCGTGTACAGCCGCGAGAGCATCCCGAAGATCGTCGGGAACAGGTAGAACACACCGAGCATCCCGAGCACGAACAGCGTCGTGCGCCGGGCGTGGTACCCGCTCGGGTTCGTGTAGAAGCGCACCAGCACGTGGGGCAGCCCCATCGTGCCCAGGAAAGTGGCCATGATCAGCGAGTACGTCTCCAGCAGCCCGCTCGCACCCCCGTGTTCCGGGCGCGCCCAGGAGGCGTTGCTCGGTTCCGCGTCGGCGACCACCGGTACCGGGGACCCCGCGGGGAACCGCAGCTCGGTACCGGCGTGGGCCGGGTAGACGCCCGGACGCACGTAGACGGCGCCGTCCTGGAGGACGCCGTGGTCGGCGCCGTTGGTGACCCGCACCCACACCGGATCGGTGACCCGCAGCTCCACCGCGGTCTCGATCCGCACGGTCGTGGCCCGCTCGAAGACCGGAGGGGCCGGTTCCGTCAGACCGTTGCGGTACAGCGCGTCGTCGCCCAGGAAGACCACGCACAGCGCGAAGGCGGGCACGGTGATCGCGAACAGCTTCACCCAGTACTGGAACGCCTGCACGAGGGTGACCGCGCGCACCCCGCCGCCGAGCACCCCGAGGAACACGATGACCGCCACCACGACGACGCCGCCGGAGTACCCCATCCCCGTCACGGTCGCCAGCGTCACCCCCGCCGCCTGCAACTGCGGCACCAGGTACAGCCACCCGAGCACGACCACGAGCACGGTCGCCACGCGGCGCAACCGCGAGGAGTTCAGCCGCGCCTCGGCGAAGTCCGGCAGGGTGTAGGCCCCGGAGCGCCGCAGCGGAGCCGCCACGAACAGCATCAGCGCCAGGTAGCCCGCCGTGAACCCGATCGGGTACCACAGCGCGTCGACGCCGTCCTTGAGCACGAGACCGGCGATGCCGAGGAACGACGCCGCCGACAGGTACTCACCGGAGATCGCCGCCGCGTTGCGCTCGGAACCCACCCAGCGGCGCGCGACGAGGAAGTCCGAGGTGGTCCGCGCGGTACGCGAGCCCCAGAGGGCGAGGGTGCACGTGGCGACACCGAGCACGACGATCCCACCGAGCGCCCAGACGTTCCACTCCATCGCAGGCCCCCGGTCCGCCTAGCACTTAGCGTCGATCATGCTAAACCACTGCTCGACGGAAGCTCCGCGGCCACGGCTGTCGGCGTACCCAGTCGCGCACCGTGTCACCGGTGGAGGTGCCGTAATGCGGTTTCGCGAGAAACCGCCGAAACCCACGCCTGGGCGGGGCGCCGAGAACACCAGGTCACCGGCTCACCGCTCGACCATGTGCAGGAACTCGCGCTCGTGGCGCTCGGCCCACCGGACGCTGAGGTAACCGATGAGCCCCATGAACGGAAACGGCAGCACGCCCAGGATCAGCCAGGGCAGGTGGATACCGAACACGGTCGCCCGCGCGAAGTCCGGCAGCGACCAGAACAGCAGCGGCAGCGCCAGGAACACCGCCACGGTGACCCCGGCCAGCACCAGCGAACCGCGCAGCTGCGCCTTCATCAGGTGGGTCACCATCGCCTCGCCCACGCTGTTCTGCTCCTCCAGCTCCATGATGGTGCGCGGCACCTCGCGGGTGCCCCGGCGATCGGCCAGCACGACCCGCTTGCGGCGCGGTGCCCGCTCCCCGGTGTCCTTGCTCGCGCTCATGGACTACCCCAGTCGCGGAGCGCGGACCAGCCGGTTCTTGAGCTCGCGCGTGTGCCTGCGGCTGACCGGCAGTTCGCGCAGCTCCCCGCCCGCCAGCAGCACCGAGTACCCCGACGACGACATCCGCAACTCGCTGATCAACGACAGCGAGACCAGGTACGAGCGGTGGATCCGCACGAAACCGACCTCGGACCACTTCTCCTCGAGCTGCGACAGCGGAATGCGCACCAGGTGCGAACCGTCCCTGGTGTGCAGTCGCGCGTAGTCGCCCTGGGCCTCGACCCACCGCACGTGGCTGCGCGGCACCAGCTTGGTGGTGCCGGCCAGCTCGACCGGAATGACCTCGTCGTCCCCCTGCCGCGCCGGCTCCGGCTCGCTCGGAGGAGCGATCGCTCCTGTCGCTGGGGCGACTGTCTCGACCTTCTTCAGCGCACGGTCGATGCGTTCCTCGTTGGCCGGCTTCATGATGTAGTCGACCGCGCCGATCTCGAACGCCTCCAGCGCGTTCTCCCCGTGCGCGGTCAGGAACACCAGCGCGGGCGGATTGGCGAAAGCGGTCAGCACACGGGCGAGCTCCAATCCGCTCAGCCCCGGCATCACCACGTCGGCGAAGACCGCGTCCACGATCGGACGGTGCGATCCACGCTCGGCGAGCTCGGGGTTGTCGCTGCGCAACATGCGTAATGCCTCGGCAGCGTCGGAGGCGGCCAGAATACGACCGACCCGCGAGTTGTCGCCGAGCATGTGCTTCATCTCGTTCAGCCCGGCGGTCTCGTCGTCCACGACCAGGACGACGAGCCCCGGAGCGCGCTCCTGAGTACCCACAGCAACGCCATATCCTGCCGTCCCGGCGGGCGAATGTCCACGGTGGTTCGCGAAATCACCGTGGTCCGTGAGGCTCACAGGCCGAAACGTGACCACGCGGTCCGCTGTTCGAGAGCATCCAGCGCGGTCAGCACAGCTCCGCCCGGCCCGCGGGCGGCCGGGGTGCCGAGACCGAGTCGGGCCAGCAGCGGCTTGCGGGGTTCGACCGGGACGATGTGCGCGTCGGGGAACCGCTCGTTGACCACTCCGCGCAGCGTGCCGACGCCGTCGACCAACCCGAGCTCCTTGGCCCTGGTGCCGCTGTAGACCTCCCCGGAGAACAGCTCGTCCTCGGTGCCCCGCAGCTTGCCCTCGCGACGCCCGCGCACCCACTCGGCGAACTGCTCGTGCATCTCCGTCTGCAACGAGTTCAGCCAGCGCACGTCCTCCTCCTTCTCCGGGCTGAACGGGTCGAGCCGCATCTTGGCCTCGCCCGCCGTGTGCACCCGGCGCTCCACGCCGAAGCGGTCCAGCAGCCCGTGCAGACCGAAGCCGGCACTGACCACCCCCACCGAACCGACCATCGAGGTGGAGTGGGCGTAGATCTCGTCACCGGCGCAGGCCAGCCAGTAGCCGCCGGAGGCCGCGACGTCCTCGCAGAAGGCCAGCACCGGCACGTCCTTCGACCGCGCCAGCTCCCGGACGCGATCGGCCACCAGCGCGGACTGGGTGGCCGCTCCGCCCGGTGAATTGATCGCCAACGCCACACCGGCCAGCCGCTCGTGACCGAACGCCCTGGTCAGCGCCGACTCGACGGTCTGAAGCGAGATCGAGGGGCGCCCCATCGGCGAGGGCGTCGGCGTGATCACACCACTCAGTTTGACCACGGGTACCACGGGGCCGCGCTCGGCCCGCTCGGCCAACTTGCTCGGCAGCCGGGACACCAGCTTGTCACTGATCACGTCAGCGACCCCGGACCCGTTCCTCTTGCTCGTGCGGCTGTCACTCATACCCCGACGTTACCGGCTCAGCCATGTCCTGGTTGTCCCGCTGCTCGGGCAGTGCGTCGGGGTTCTCCGGTACGGGACGGACACCGGGCGAGAACTTCGGGACCCGCATGATGACCTTCATGCCCGCCCCCTGCTCGGTCTCGACCACCAGGCCGTAGTCGTTGCCGAAGGTGGCCCGCATCCGGTTGTTGATGTTGCCGAGTCCGACCTGGGAGCCGTCGAGGTGATTGTCGAGCTCGGCCTCCAGCTGCCGCGGATCCATCCCGACGCCGTCGTCGTCGACGCTGATCAGCGCCTCGTTGCCGTTGTCCTCCGCGGTGATCGACACCGTGCCGCCGCCGGGCTTGTTCAGCAGGCCGTGCCGCACGGCGTTCTCCACGAGGGGCTGCAGCGCCAGGAACGGCAGGACCACCGGCAGCACCTCGGGGGCGATCTTGAACTGCATCCGCAGCCGATCGGGGCCGAACCGGGCGCTCTCCAGGGTCAGGTAGCGGTCGACGTTGCGGATCTCCTCGGACAGCGTCGTGTACAACCCGCTGGTGCGGAACGAGTAGCGCGTGAAGTCGGCGAACTCCTGCAGCAGGTCGCGCGCTCCTTCCGGGTCGGTGCGGATCTGGGAGGAGATGGTGTTCAGCGCGTTGTAGATGAAGTGCGGGGAGATCTGCGCGCGCAGCGCACGCACCTCCGCCCGCGCGAGCCTTTCCTTGGAGTCCTGGAGCTCGGCGAGTTCGAGTTGTGCCGTGACGTGGTCGGCGACCTCTCCGGCCGCGCGCAGCAGTCTCCGCCGGTCGCCCTCGGTGATGATCACCAGGGCGCCGCGGTTGCGCCCCTCGACCTCCAGGGGAACCACCACCGCGTGCCGCATCGGGCACGGTCGCCACTCGCAGGAGAGCTTGGCGTGGTCGACGTACTCGCGTTTACCGGTGCGCAGGGCGCGCTCGATCTCGCCGGTGATGTCGGCGTAGTGCTGGTTCGCGGCGCCGTCCCAGCTCAGCAGGGTGGCGTCGGAATCGACGATGCCGACGGCCACGCAGGACAGCAGCTCGCGCAGGTGGGGAGCGGTCCGGTCCGCCGAGGTCTGGTCCAGCCCGTCCCTCAGGTAGGGGGCGGCAGTGGTCACGCGGTGAAGCGCTGCCAGCGTGGCGTCCTCTCGCGAGGTACTCACTCGGCGCGCGCGGCAAAGCATGACGAACATACCGAGCACACCGAGCGCCGCGATCACGGTCAGCACTGTCCGATCAGTCAGCAGCTCGGGCACGCGGACCATACTCGTGTGCGGGCCGAGCAAGAATCAAGGCTGTTCGCCGTTGATCGGGTTCAACGCACCCTGATCATCGGTGAGCGGTCGCGAACACTTCCGTCCGGCGGAAGCGGGGCGATATGTTAGGCCGATCGTGGTAATCCTTGCGTGCTAATACCTCCTGCGTCGATCACTCAACGGGTTGCAACGGCCCGTTCATGTCCGGCTCGGCGTGCAGCTCGATGTTGCGCGAGACCCGCGCGCTCTCACGACGCACGACGACGACTCCGCGCACCACGCCGACCCATCGCTCCGGCGGGGCGTCGTCCTGGTCACCGGGAGTTTCCGCGATCACCGTCCACGGCCGGTTCACCAACCACCGCGCCGGGAAGAACAGCACGACCACCAGGAACACCAGGAACAGCCAGCTGGGCAGGTACACCCCGTTCGGCGTCCACAGGATGAACACGACGTAGAGGAACAGCACCACCGCTCCCACGCCCATCCCCGAGGCCCGACCGCCGCCGATGTCGTGCTCCCACTCGTTGATCTCGAGCGGATCGGACCACTCGAAGTGGGAGCGCACGTTCCACATGCGCCCGTCGGAGCCACGCACCACCCGGTTCATCGCCGCCTCCTCGCCCAGGGATCGTTCGCCGGTTCCCGTCGCCTTCGGTGATCACCGAGAGCGGTTCCACGGTACCGCGAACGCCTACCGCCTCGTGGGTGAAAACTCCCGCGCCGCGTGCCCCCGATCCAACCCGACGAGGGGATCGTCGAAGGTCTCGCCACGGCCGTGATCGGCGTTATCGTGGGAATCCACGGCAGCACTCCACACGGGAAGGACACCCGATGGATCTCGACGAGGCACGCAAGGTCGTACAGGACCAGCACCACGCGGTACTGAGCACCCTCCGCGCCGACGGCACGCCGCAGATGACTCCGGTGCTGGCGACCGTGGACGGCGAGGGGCGGATCGTGGTCAGCACGACGGCGGGATCGACCAAGGTGGCGAACCTCCGCCGGGATCCGCGCGCCTGGCTGTGCGTGCTGCCCGACCAGTTCTTCGGCCCGTGGATCCAGGTGGAGGGGAACGTGAAGATCACGGAGTTGCCCGAGGCGATGCCGCTGCTGGAGGAGTACTACCGCAGCATCTCCGGCGAACACGAGGACTGGGAGTCCTACCGGGCCGCGATGCGGGCGGAGGAGCGCGTCGTCGTGCGGGTCGAGCTGACCCGGGCCGGCCCCGCACGCTCGCGCTGAGCGACGGGGACCCCCCTTCGAACGCCCGTCAACGATGGGTTAAAGTGGTATTCACAGCAGCACGGAGTCGGACTCCGTGAGCGACTGAAGAACGCGGATGTGGCGCAGCGGTAGCG
The DNA here is from genome assembly GCF_014137975.1 of Halosaccharopolyspora lacisalsi. GTDB lineage: Bacteria > Actinomycetota > Actinomycetes > Mycobacteriales > Pseudonocardiaceae > Halosaccharopolyspora > Halosaccharopolyspora lacisalsi. The sequence goes on from NZ_JACGWZ010000008.1 coordinate 249,919, forward strand.
CATCAGCTTGCCAAGCTGAGGGTCGCGGGTTCGAATCCCGTCATCCGCTCAATGACGAACCCGTCGGTGGTATACCCCCCGGCGGGTTCGTCATTTCACCAGGGGGTTCTCGACGACCCGTCCGACCGGCCACCTCGCGCCGCACCGGGTCACCCGCTCCCGAGCTCCTCGGCTCCTCCCCGGCTGCCCGCAACAGCTGTGTCCCACGACCGCCCGGCAGCGGGTGCGGTTGGTCCTTTCACCCTAGAGGTCTAGACCATAGTGGCGGCGGTAACAGCGCCTCAGGTTCCCCAGAACGGTGCTGTCCCGAAAGGTTCAACCACGAGTAGCTTGCTGTTCCATCGGACCCGGAAAAGGAGCACCCATGCTCACCAAACGTGTGAAACGAGCACTCGGAATCGCCGCGTTCGGCGTGGCACCGCTGGCCCTGTCGATGGTCACCACCGGCGTCGCCCAGGGGCACGGCTACCCCCAGAGCCCGATCAGCCGCCAGGCACTGTGCGCCAACGGCACGGTCCAGAACTGCGGCGCGATCCAGTGGGAACCGCAGAGCGTCGAGGGACCGGGCAACTTCCCGGATGCCGGTCCGGCCGACGGCCACCTGTGCAGCGGTGGCAACTCGCGCTTCTCCGAACTCGACGACCCGCGTGGCGGCGACTGGCCGACCACCGACGTCCAGGCCGGCCAGAACTTCCAGTTCAACTGGGACCTCAGCGCCATGCACTCCACCGAGTCCTGGCGCTACTTCGTCACCAAGGACAGCTGGGACCCGAGCCAGCCGCTGACCAGGTCCGCGCTCGAACCGGCCCCGTTCCTGTCGATCGACTACGGCGGCAAGCAGCCTCCGTCGAGCTTCTCCCACGAGGGTCAGCTGCCCTCCGGCAAGAGCGGCAGGCACGTGATCTTCGCCGTGTGGGAGGTCGCCGACACGGCCAACGCCTTCTACGCCTGCTCGGACGTGAACTTCGGCTGAGCGTTCCCCGCACCGCACGCCCCGGCGCTCCCCTGACGCGCCGGGGCGTCGTGCCGGGCTTCTTCCCCTCCGAAGGAGAGGCGAGCGACTTCGTGAGCCTCCTCGGCTCCCGGTTCGGCCATGCGCCTGGCGCGGAGTCGGCGCCACCCGACTCGTTCACTCATCACCCATCGCTTCCCAGCTCATACCACTGATCGCATGGCCGGAGTGGCGTCGGTCACCATCGAGTGATCACGATGAGCCGGATACCGCCGAGCTCAGACCGCGAGGCCGGTGGGGCAGGAGACGCCGGTTCCGGCGATACCGCAGTAACCGTTGGGGTTCTTGCCCTCCGAGAGGTACTGCTGGTGGTAGCCCTCCGCGTAGTAGAACTCCCCCAGCGGGGCGATCTCGGTGGTCACCGAACCGCGACCGGCCGCGGTCAGCGCCCGCTGGTACTGCTCACGGCTGGCTTCGACCACCTGGCGCTGCTGCTCCTCGGCGTAGTAGATCGCCGAGCGGTACTGCGAGCCGACGTCGTTGCCCTGGCGCATCCCCTGCGTCGGGTCGTGGTTCTCCCAGAACACCCGCAGCACCCCGGCGAGGTCGATCACCTGCGGGTCGAAGACGACCAGCACGGCCTCGGTGTGCCCGGTCAAGCCGCTGCACACCTCCTCGTAGGTGGGGTTCGGCGTGTGCCCGCCCGCGTAGCCGACCGCCGTCGACCACGCTCCTTCGGTGCGCCAGAAGGTGCGCTCCGCTCCCCAGAAGCAGCCCATGCCCACCACGACGGTCGACAGGCCGGCGGGAAACGGGGGCACGATCCGGCGATCGCCGAACACCGCGTGGTGCTCGGGCACGGCCAGCGGCGTGGGCCGCCCCGGCAACGCCTCGTCCGCCTCGATCACTCGGGGTGTGCCACCGAACAGAACCATGCCACCAGGATACGCCCGTCACGCACCGTCGAACCGCTCGTGGCCCGGACGCGGTGACGTGACTTCCACCGCCGACGGCTCCGCCGTCGCCCGCGCGAGCCAACGGCTCCGCCGGACATGTCCACAGAGCACGGAAGGTGCGCGTTTCGGGGCGTGAACGCACGGCGAGCACCTCGCGCGTCCAGGTCACCCGATCGATCGCACCACTTCATTCCTCCGACAGCGGCGAGTGGCGTATCGTGTCGCGCGTTCGCCTATGGTGTGGTTTGCCGTGAGGGCCGGTGAACGACAATGCCGATGAGATCGTTATCCGGTCGCTGCCGGGAAACCGCCTTCGGGGGGCAGAATGGCGGTCGGTCGCGGATGCGATCGGTGATTCAGAAGGGGCTCATCGGTGACCTGGCAAGACGAGTTGCAGCATCTCGACGCCGAACTCGCGGCGGGGCGGATCTCCGCCGAAGAGTACCGTCAACGACGGGATGCCGCACTGGGACGCGCGCAGTCCGAGCAGCCGGGGAGTCCGTCCGCGGGCTTTCCCCAGCAGGGGCAGCCGGGAGGCGGCTACCCCGGACAGCAGCCGAACCCGTTCCCGCCCGCGTTCAACTGGGGTGAGGCGGCACAACAGGGCAACCAGCAACCACCCGCACCGGACAACTCCACCCAGGTCGTGCAGAACCCGGTGGCGGGGCAGCAACCTCCGGGGCAGCCCGCGGCGCCGAACGACCAGTCCGACTCCACCCAGGTCGTCAACCTCAACCAGGTGTCTCCACCCCAGCAGGGGTGGCCGGCCCAGGGCTGGCAGGCGCAGCAACCTCCGCAGCCCCAGCAGCAGGGTTGGCCGGACCAGCCGGCGTGGGGCCAGAACTGGGGAACTGCCGCCGACGGCGGGACGCCCTGGGGCGACTCCGACCTGCCTCCCGAGCACGGGGACACGAGCTGGATGCGGCAGGGCCCGGAGGTCTTCGAGGGCGCGGGCAAGTCCCGCAAGGGCTTGATCATCGGATTGTCCGTGGGCGGAGTGGTGCTGCTCGGACTCATCGCGGCCGGGGTGTTCTACTTCCTGCCGGGGTCCCAGCCGCGAGCGCAGCCCCCGGCATCGACATCCACCCAGCCGCCGACACCGACCTCCGACCCGCTCCCCGAGCCTCCGCCGGCCGAACCCGCGCCTCCGGTCGACCCGGCGAAGGTGCTCGTCCCGGCTCCCGAGGGACAGCCGAGCACGTTCACCGGACCGCTGCCTCCGGCGGAGCTCCGGGGCAAGAAGTCGGGGCTGCTGACCGGATCGGTGCGCGAGTTCGCCCTGGGCAACGGGATGGTCGACGGCTGGTTCAACGGAACCATCGCACCGCAGAAAACCTCCCTGATCGCGGTTCGGATGCCGAACCAGCAGGCCGCGAAGGAGCTCACCCGGACGTACCTGGACTCCCAGACCGGTCTGAGCACGGTCGAGGAACTCTCCTACCAGGGCGTCGAGGTCGTTTCCACCGGCAGGGTGTTCCGCACCGCCTACACCAGCCACGGCTGGACGATCATCGTCACGGCCAGGGCTCCGGAGGGGCAGGACCAGACGGCCAAGAGCCGGTTCCAGGACGTGCTGACGCAGCAGCTCGCCCAGACGCCCCCCACCGTTCGGGAGTAACCGCCCTTCGGCGGTTACCCGGTTTCGCGCGAAATCGGGATCTTCCTGTTTCGCGCGAAACCGGACTCCCCACGCATCCGGTTACCGGCTCCGTCAGGTGACCTCCGCCACGTGCAGGAGTTCGGCGAGGGTGGCGCGGGAGACGTCGGGGCCGAACTGCGCGGCGACCGCGGCCTTGCCCGCCGCCGAGAGGCGCCGCCACTCGGCGTCGTCGGTGAGCAGCCGCACGATCCCGTCCGCCATCCCCTGAGCGTCGTCCGCGACCAGCACGTCCGCGGACGGCGTCAGGTGCATCCCCTCCATCGCCAGCGTCGTGCCGACCACGGGGACCCCCGCACCGAGGCTCTCGCCGACCTTGCCCTTGACCCCGGCACCGAACCGCAGCGGCGCCACCGTCGCCCGGGTGCGCTCGTACATCGGCGTCAGGTCCGCCACCCAGCCGTGCACCTCGACACCGGGACCGTGCACCCGTGAGACCTCGTCGGTCGGGTTGCTGCCGACCACGTGCAGCACGGCTTCCGGGACACGTCGGCGAACCAGCGGCATGACCTCCTCGGCGGCCCAGACCACCGCGTCGATGTTCGGCGGGTGGTCGAAACCGCCGACGAAGAGCACGTCGGAGCGCCCCTCCGGCCGCATCGACTGCCACCGCACCTCGTGCACGTTCGACAGCACCCGCACGTCGGCGTCGGGCACCAGCTCGCGCAGCAGGACCTGTTCGGTTTCGGAGACGACCATCGTGACGTCGCAGCTGCGCACGAGCCCGAGCTCCATCTGACGGGAGGCGAACGCCTTGCTGCGCAACCCCCGGGCGGTCTCGGCGCGGCCCTCCTCGTCCTCCAGCTCGGCCTGCCGCTCCAGCCGCAGGAAGTGCACGTCGACGGTGTCGTAGGTGATCACGCACCGGGGTGCCGAGGTGCGCAGCTGCTCCAGCACGCTCCAGGCCACCTGCGGCCGGGACAGCAGCGCCAGGCTGATCTCCGAGCCCGCCTCCTCCAGAAACGCCTGTTGCAGTTCCGGTTCCGGCAGCACCGTCACCCCGAGCTGCTGCAGGTCACCGGTGTAGGGCTCCAGCCGCGCGTGGTTGGCGGGCATGAACACCACGCGGCAGCCGAGTGCGACGAGCTGTTCCAGCACGCACCGCATCCGCACCGACCCCGAGTCGAAGTCCGGGCGCGGCACCTGGTGGTCCTTGACCAGCACCAGCGGACCGAAGTGGCCTCGACTGCCCCGATGCCTGGCCATCCACAAGTTGCGCGCCGTGGCCTCCGGCAGGTGCTCGACGGCCAGGGTGTCGGCCCACTTCGCGGCGAAGACCTGCCGGTTGAGCTCCTGGTGCCTTTTCACGCCGCCACCGGTGTCGGTGCCGTGGGAGACGCCCTCGTGGTGCACCACGACCGCCCTCGGCTGCACCACCGTGCGAAATCCCGCCGCACGGACCGCGAAAGCGAGGTCGGTGTCCTCGTAGTAGGCCGGGGCGTACCGCGAGTCGAAGCCACCGACCTGACGGAACAGCCCCGCACGCACCAGAAGCGCCGCACCGGAGCAGTAGTCGACGTCGCGCAGCACGTTGTACTCGGCGGCACCGGGATCACCGAGCCGGCCGAGGTTCCACCCCGTGCCGTCGGACCACACGACGGCGCCGCACTCCTGCAACCGGCCGTCCGGGTAGACGAGTTTGGACCCGACCAGACCGATCCGCTCGTCGGAGTCCATCGCCGCCATCAGGTGGTCCAACCAGGACTCGGTGACCTCGGCGTCGTTGTTGAGGAAGAACAGGTGCTCGCCGCGCGCGTGCTCGGCCCCGAGATTGCAGGCACCGACGAAACCGAGGTTGTGCTCGGCGCGCACCAGCCGCACCCCCTCGCAGGCGGCCACGTACTCGGCGCTGTCGTCCGGGGAGGCGTCGTCGACCACGATCACCTCGAACGGCACCGACACCAGGTGCCCGCCGAGCATCCGCAGGCACTGCCGGGTGTGCGGCCACTCGCCGTGCACCGGCACGACCACGCTGACCAGCGGGGCGTCACTGCGCGGCACCGAAACGGGTCCGGTCTCGCCCACCTCGCCCACCACGGGCCGCCCCGCCGGGCGGCCCAGCGCCAGTTCGTAGACGTCGCGGCGGGCGGTGCCGCGCGGGGCGACGCGCTCGACCACCTTGCGGTACTTGGTCGCCGCGCGCTGGACCAGCGCCGAGTTCTGCTCGGCCAGCGTGGCGTTCTCGGCGGCGAGGGCGGCGACACGCCGATCGGCCTCGGCCACCCGGTCCTCGAGGACTGAGAGGGTGTCGCGCAGCCACTCGATCCTGGCCGTGTCGCGCTCACCGGCCAACCGCGCTTCGTGCAGCTCGATTCCGAGGCGGTCGAGCTCACCGCGGAGCCGTGCCTGCTCGTGCTCACCCGACTCGGCGCGTTGCTCGGCGGCGCGTTGCAGCGACTCCAGGCGGGTGATCGTGGACCTGAACTCCTCGGTCTCGGCGACGCTGCGCCGGTAGAGCTCGTTGACCCGGGCGACGTCGGCCACGGCCGCGTCCCGCTGTTCGACGACCTCGTCGAGCCGGTCGGGGGAGTCGGCCCCGGCACGACGGGCCAACCGCAGGTCAGCGTCGAGCAGCATCGCGGCGGCGGGCAGTCCGGGCACCTGACCGTCCGAGGCCAGCCCCAGCATGTAGGTGTGCGGGACGCCCTGGTGCACCGCCCAACCACCGGATTCGTCCTGACGCAGCGTCTGCAGCCGCACCCCGTCGATGGCGGTGTCCGGATCACCCGGCTCGGCCGGGACGATCAGCGATCCGACGGCGACGTTCTGCTGGAGCATCGCCACGTGCCGGAAGTTGTCCTCCAGCAGCGACTCGAACTGCCGCGCGGAGAGCTCGTGAACGTGGAACGGATTCTCGTTGCCCTGTTCGTCGTGGTAGACGTCGGTGTCCGGAGTGCTCGCGACGAACAAGCCCCCCTGGGCCAGTCCGGAGCGGACCAGCCGCAGCACGGCCGCGTGGTCGTCGACGTGCTCGATCGCCTCGAAGCACACGATCACGTCGAACGGCCGCTGACCGGCGAGCGTTCCCGGGTCGGTGATCGAGCCGGTCCGGAATTCGAGCCGGTGGCCCGCGTAGTTGTGGTTGGCGTGCTCCACGGCATCCGGGTCGATGTCCACGCCGACGACCTCGGTGGCCTCGGCCGCCAGCAACGACGCGCCGAATCCCTCTCCGCTGGCCAGGTCCAGCACCCTCTTCCCCCTGGCGAAGCGTGCAGCCACCGCGTAGCGGTGGTAGTGCTCGTAGATCACCTGCGTGTCGTCTGCCCACGGCACGCAGCGCTCCCCGGTCCAGTCGATCAACCGCCGGTCGGCACCGCTGTCGTTCACTTGCGCCCCTCTTCGAAACCTGGGAAAACCCCTCGCGGAGAGACTATCGCTCACCCGGTCCACCGTTCCGTGCTCGTAATCCGAACGCAGTGATGAAAAAGTTTTCATCCGGGCTTCATGGAACGCCTCGAACGGGACGATCACAGTGGGAGATATGAGATCAGCTTCCCGGGTCGCGCTGCTGGTGGCGGCCGTCGCGTTACCGATCGCGGTGATCTACGGCAGTTACGCGCTCACCAGCGGTCCCCCCGCGCCGCGAGCGCCCACGCAGGTGAAGGTCGGGAGCTCGCCCTCCTCCCCACCGACGACCTCGGTCCCGCCGGACACGCGGCAACCCCCGCCGCCGAACGGCGACGACGGCGCCCCGAAGGCACCCGGGCCCGATGACGATGACGACGACGACCTGGGGCCGCCCGCACCCGCGCCCGACGATGACGACGACGATCGTGACCGCGATGACGACTGAGCGACGACGGGGCACGCGGATCCCCGCCCGCGCCCAGATCATGGGCTGGTTGCTGCTGGTGCTGGTCGTGGTGCTGACCACCGTCGTACTGCTGGCGCGGCAGTACCTGCACAACGAGACCGCCAGCCGGGTGACCAACGCGCTGGAGCAGGAGACGACCGAGTTCGTCCAGTTCGCCTCGACGCAGCGGGACCCGCGACTGCTGAACAACCCGGAACAGCTGTTCCACGCCTACCTGGAGCGCCAGTACCCGGACGCGTCGGAAGCACTCATCGGTGTGTGGCGATCCCCCACCAGGCTGCGCGCGTTGCCGCAGGCCCAGCGGGACCGGACCAAGCGCATCGCCGAGACCCCCGCCCTGCTGCGCGAGATCACCACCTCCGAGCGCTCCTACGGGACGGCGGAGACTCCCGCCGGCCCGATGCGCTGGTCCAGGGTCCGGACGGTGACCGGCAACGGCGAACCCGCCTGGTTCGTCACCGGGCACTTCACGGCCGACGAGACCGCCCAGACCAACCGCATCGTGCAGACGCTGTTACTGGTCGGCGGCATCGGTGTGGTGCTCGCGGCGATCGCGGCGTGGATCGTGGCCGGGGCCATCCTCGCCCCGGTGCGCCAGGTCCGGCGCACCGCGGCCGAGATCGGCGAGCGGGACCTGACCCAGCGCATCCCCGTGCAGGGGCGCGACGACATCGCCGCGCTGGCCGAGCAGTTCAACGCGATGCTCGACCGGTTGCAGGAGGCGTTCGCCACCCAGCGTCAGTTCGTCGACGACGCCAGCCACGAACTGCGCACCCCGATCACCATCGTGCGCGGCAACCTCGAACTGCTCGGCTCCGACCCGGTGGAGCGGGAGGAGGTGGTGCGGCTGTGCACCGACGAGCTGGACCGCATGACCCGGATCGTGGAGGACCTGCTGGTGCTGGCCAAGGTCGACCGACCGGATTTCGTGACCCCGGAACCGATCTCCCTGGTCGAGCTGACCAGCGACGTCGACTCGAAGGTGCGCACGCTCGGCGACCGCCGCTGGATCCTGGAGAACATCGGCGAGGGGGACGTGACCGTCGACCGGCAACGGCTCACCCAAGCCGTCGTGCAGCTCGCGCAGAACGCCGTCCAGCACACCGAGCAGGGTTCCGAGATCCGCATCGGTTCCGTGTTGGATCAGGGCGAACTGTCCCTGTGGGTCACCGACAGCGGCCCCGGTGTCGACCCCGACAAGGTTGAGATGATCTTCGAGCGCTTCACGCACGGCAGCGGCGAGGGCCGTGGCGGCGCGGGGCTCGGCCTGTCCATCGTCCGTGCTATCGCCGAGGCCCACCACGGTCGCGTGCGCGTGCGCACGGGCGACGGGACCACCTTCGTGCTCGAGCTGCCCGCCGCGCCGACGAGCAACCCGACCGAGGAGAGCTGAAGGCATGAGCAAGGTGCTGATCGTCGAGGACGAGTCCCGCATCGCGGCGTTCGTGGAGAAGGGGCTGCGGTCCAACGGCTTCGCCACGACCGTCGTCGGTGACGGCGAGAGCGCGCTGCACTACGCGATCACCGGGGACTTCGACCTGGTCGTGCTCGACCTCGGCCTGCCGGGCAAGGACGGGTTCGCCGTGCTGCGGGCGCTGCGCGACCAGCGGGCCTCGATGCCGGTGATCATCCTGACGGCGCGGGACACCGTGCACGACACGGTCGCGGGCCTGGAGGGCGGCGCCGACGACTACATGACCAAACCGTTCCGGTTCGAGGAACTGCTGGCCCGCATCCGGCTGAGGCTGCGTCCCGCCGAGCGCACGCCCGAGGTGACCGTGCTGCGCGACGGGGAGCTGTCGCTGGACCTGCGGACCCGGCGCGCCCGGATCCCGGACTCCACCGTGGACCTCACGGCGCGGGAGTTCGCGATGCTGGAACTGTTCCTGCGCCACTCCGGGCAGGTGCTCTCCCGCGAACAGATCCTCTCGCACGTGTGGGGCTACGACTTCGATCCCGGTTCCAACGTCGTGGACGTCTACGTGCGGGCGCTGCGCCGCAAGATCGGCACCGAACGCATTCGCACCGTGCGCGGCATGGGCTACCGGCTCGGTGCGTGAGGCCACCGTGGCGACGCTCCGCGCCTCCGCACCGTCCGGGTCCGACACCGGGAGGGGACGAAACCGTTCGGACGCGAAATATCGGATTTCCTGTCCGGACAAAACTGTGCATGACAAATGACCGGAATGGACGCTGAAGACGCTCGGCAATGATTTTTCTATTTCTGCTTCCGGAATCCGGGGAGATGGTGGGCGAGTACGCCGGCAACAACACCCTCGAAGAGGTGATCCACATGTTGTCCGAAGTCGACTCCGTTTCGGAGGCCGTTCGGCCGGAGGAATTGACCACCGAGGTCGACGCCCTGCTGGATCCCGGTGAGCCGGACGGCGTGTTCCGCGACTCGCCCCGCTCGGCGGGGGCGGCCCTGCTGCTGGCCTCCCCTCCGACTCCGCGGCCGAAGCGGCAGGACTGATCGCGCGGGTTCGAGCGATGCGCACCGACGAAACCGCGCGACTGACCGACACGGTCCAGCGACTCGCCACGGTGGTCGACTCCGTCCTGCGGGGCGGAGCCGACCACGACGGACTGCTGGACGATCTTCCGGAGGCCGAGCACGACACGGTGGTACTGGCCGCGGCCCGCGCGCTGGAAGCGGACCTGCTGGCACCACGCCTGCTGACCGGGCACACGATCGGCTCGCACGATCTCGCGGTGATTCGCGCCGCGCTGCGGGCCTTCCCGCCCGCAGCCGATTCCTCTCCCGTCTCGGCGTGGAGCCACTGGCCGGAGCCCTGCGGCTCGCCGAGTCCGGTGTGGGCGCGGAACGGGCCGCGTCGGAACCCGACGCCACCTGGGTCGACGGGGAGCCGTGGCCGACGCTGACGTACCGCCTGGCCGCGCTCGCCCATCCGGCGGGCGTCTCGGCGCTGACCGCGGGAGCCACCAGGCGCCCCGAGGACGTGGTCAGGGGATTCGTCCGGCCCGTGCGGCGCAGGGACCGGTTGCAGGCCGCCGGTGCCGGTCGCTGGCTGGCCACGATGCCCGACTGGCCGCCCTCGCTGGGCCTGGACGCGGGGCCGCGGTTCCTGGACCACATGGGTGCCGGCGACGCCCGGGTGGGCCTGCGGGTGAGCGCGGCTCGGCTGCTCAGGAACGAAGTCGGGTGATGGAGGGGACGGAACGGTCGGAGACCGGGCGGTTGGAGACGTTGACGCTGCGGGCACTGGCCTGGACCGAGGAGCACCTGCCGCGATTCCGGCTCCCCGACGACATCACCGAACCGGGGAACGACGTCAACCTCACCCTGGAACCGCTGGGGGAACTGGCCAGGATCGGCGTGGCCCTGCACCGCGACAGCGCCCCGGGAACCGCGACGAAGAGGATCGCCACCGAACTGATCGATCTCTGCTGGCGGGAATTCCACGACGGGGAACTGTTCATGGAATTGCTGGGAGCCGCGCCCTGCACCACGTATCCGATGGAATTCTACGCACCGTTCACCGAGGTGGGACTCCGGCACCACGTGTTCGAGGACCTCGCCCACCGCATGACGACCACGCGCAACTGGCCGGTGATCGAGCAGGAGCCCACGCGCGCCCTGGGAGTAGTGAACGCGCAGCAGCGCATCGGTGTCCCGCCGGACCGCGACGTGGAGGCCATGACGCGACGGACCTGGCTCGGTGGTCTGCCCGAACCGTGGGCCATCGAGCTCTTCGCCGCCTACGCGCTGACCCACGGCGTGTTCCACCTGACCAACTGGGGATGGCGCCCCGAGGGGATTCCGGCCGACATCGCCGAGTACCTGGCCCTGTGGCTGCCCGCGTGGATCGACGACTGGATCACGGCACTGCACTGGGACCTCGTGGGGGAACTGCTCGTGGTCGATGCCTGCCTGCCCACTCCGTCCCTCGACGAGGACAGCTGGCAGCGCTACGCGGGGCGCAGAGCGACCGGGGCGCCATGCCCGCCGCGGGCGGGTTGCCGACCGGCGACACCAACGACGTCTTCGACATCGTCTACCACCCCACGCTGGTCGCCGTCTTCGCCTCGGCGATGGCCACCTCGCGGGCGCTGACCGGCATGACCCGCACTCCGTCATGACCGGCGGCGTCACGCTGCCCACCGGCACCCTGTCCGAGCGCGTCCTCGCCGCCGCGGAGCGCACGACGGCCCCCGACGTCGTCATCGCGTACTCCGAGGACGGCCGGCGCGGCGTCGTCTCCGGCGGCACGGCATCGCGGCCCCCGGAACACGGGTCCGGATGCGCTACGAGGTGGGTTCCGCGTCCAAGACCTTCGCGGTCCTGCTGCTGGCCGACCTGGTCGAGCGGGGAGTCGTCGACCTCGACGACCACGCAGCCGCACACCTGCGGCTGCCCGCCCGAAAGCCCCGCGCCACCCTGTTCCGGCTGACCACCCACACCTCCGGCCCACCGCGCCTGCCCCCGGATCTCTACTGGTGGGCGCTGCCGCGCTGGAACACCAACCCCTACGCCGGCTACTCGCCGGCCGACTGCTCGGTGCCTTCACCCGCAGTCACCCGCGCGGGCGACGCTGGCACTACTCCAACTTCGGGATGGCGGTGCTGGGACACGCTCTCGCGCGCGCCACCCGAACCCGCTGCGGCGATCTCCTCGCCGAACACGTGCTGCATCCACTCGGCCTGCGCAACACCGGCTTGCGGACCGCGGACAGCGACGCGACGGGGCACGGAGCGGACGGCGACACCCCGGCCCCCGCCCTCGACATGGGCGGCTTCGCCCCGGCGGGGGCCGTCCGCGCCACCCCGGAGGACCTGCTCGGTTACCTGGAGGCCCATCTCGAACCGGCGACGAGCCCGTTGGCGGCGGCGCTGCACCGAACGCGCACCCGACGATCGGTCCCGACCTCGGCCATCCGCACACCCACGCCCTCACCTGGTTCCGGCACCCCACCGATCGGGGAACCGCCTATTTCCACACCGGCTCCACCCTCGGTCAACAGGCCTTCCTCGGACCCAGAGCGGCGACCCGGACCGCGCTGGCCGCCGTGGCCACCCGCAGGTACTGCCACCGGGGCCCCTTCGTCGCGATCGTCCACGAACTCCTGACCGCCTGTCGGTGAGTCATCCACATACCGTGCACAATTTGTCCACAGCTTGTGGACAACTCGCTCGGCCGGGTGACATCCCCGTTCCACGACCGTGAGGTGAATCCGGTTTCATCCGAGGTTCACGGACGACTCAGCCGCAGGACACATCGTCGGGAACATGAACACCAGCAGCCCCGGGCGGGTGCTCGTCGAGTACGCCACCCCGTCCCGGCCCGCACCGGCGCGACGGGAGCACCCCCACGCCGGTGGTGGCTGGGCGGTGGGGCTCACGCTGGTCGCTCTCGGTGCGCTGGGGTTCGTCGCGGCGGTGTCCTTCGTCCACACCCCGGTCGGCACCGTCACCGAGAGCAGCGGGATCGCCGTGGACTGGGGCGCGATCGGCACGATGCTCGTGTTCACCGCCGCCGTGGCGGGATGGGTCACCGACAAGCTCGACGACACGTTCGTCGCGCTCACCGCGGCCGCCGCCCTGGTCGTGCTCGGCACCCTCGATCCGGAGGACCTCTTCACGACGCTGGGCGCCGAGCCGATCTGGCTGCTGGTGGTGGCCTTCGTCCTCGCGGCGGGCGTCAACCGCACCGGCCTGCCCACGCGACTGGCGATCGCGCTCGCCGCGCGGGCGACGACGGCACGTCAACTGACGCACCTGCTCACCGCCGGGCTGGTGATCACGGCCCTGCTGGTGCCCAGCACCAGCGGGCGCGCCGCGCTTGTGCTGCCCGTGTTCACCGCCCTGGCCGGGGCCTTCGCCGAGCACCGACGGCTGGTTCGCGCACTCGCGCTGCTGTTTCCGAGCGTGGTGCTGCTGTCGGCCATCGCCACCCTCGTCGGGGCGGGGGCGCACCTGGTCACCAGCCAGGTCCTGGCGGGCACCACCGGAGCGGGCATCGGCTTCGGCCGGTGGCTGCTGCTGGGCCTGCCGCTGGCGGTCGTCAGCTCGCACCTGGCCACCGAGCTCATCCTGCTGGTGCACACCCGTCGCCGGGACCGCCGCGTCCCGCTGCGGGTCGACGCCGCCGCGCTCCGCGAGCAGGTGGGAGTCGGACACCGGGTCGGGCGGGAGGAACTGCGTGCCGCCGCTCTGCTCGGCATCGTCATCGCGCTGTGGAGCACCGGGCCGCTGCACGGGTTCCCGCCCGCGCTGGTCGCGCTGGCCGGAGCGCTGCTGATCACCTCACCGCGGTTGGGCACCGTCCGGCTCGGTACCGCCGTGTCCGAGGTGCCCTGGGCCCTGCTGCTGTTCATGGCCGCCACCGCCGCCCTCGGAACCGCGCTGACCTCCTCCGGAGCGGCGAGCTGGCTGGCGGGGCACGTCCTCGACGTGGGCAGCGGCACGGGGCTGCTGATCCTGGTGATCGTGCTCAGCGTGGCGGCGCACCTGCTGGTGCAGTCGCGGTCGGCACGCTCGTCGGTGCTCATCCCGCTGGTGATCCCGGCCGCCACCGCGGTCGGGATGAACCCGGCGGCGCTGGCCTTCGCCTCGACGGCGGGCGCGGGTTTCTGCCACACCCTTCCGTCCTCGGCCAAACCCGTGGCCATGTTCGCCCGGGTCGAGGGCGTGACCACCTACGACACCCGTGACCTCGCCGCGCTCGCGGCTCCGCTGGGGCTGCTGACGGCCGCGCTCGTCCTGCTCTGCTCCCTCACTCTCTGGCCGTACCTCGGTCTGCCGCTGTACTGAGCCCAACGAAAGGATCACCATGCGTTTCGTCGTCGCACCCACCGGATTCAAGGAGTGCCTGCCCGCGGGGGCGGTCGCCGAGGCGATCACCACGGGCGTCCACCGCGTGGTGCCCGAAGCCGTGACCACCACGGTGCCGCTGATCGACGGTGGCGAGGGCTCCGCACGGCAGCTGGCCGAGACCACCGGCGGCGCTCTCGTCCCCGTGGGGGTCACCGGCCCGACCGGAGACCCCGTGCGCGCGCGGTTCGCCCTGCTCGGCGACACCGGGATCCGCACCGCCTTCGTCGAGATGGCCGCTGCCGCCGGCCTCTCGCTCGTACCGGCGGACGGACGCGATCCCGGCAGCACGACCAGCCACGGCGTCGGGGAGCTGATCACGGCCGCGCTCGACGCGGGGGTCGAGAAGATCATCATCGGGTGCGGCGACTCCGGCACCTGCGACGGCGGAGCGGGAGCACTGCGTGCGCTGGGGGCGCGAATCCTCGACGTGACGGGACGGGAGCTGGTCGGCGGTGGGGCGGAACTCACCCGCGCACGGCGGATCGACACCACGGGAGTCGATCCGAGACTGCGCGAGGTCGAGCTCGTCGTGGCGGCCAACCCGGCGAACGTGCTGTGCGGCCCGAACGGCGTGGCTCGGCGGTACGGCCCCCAGAAGGGAGCGACTCCGCAGCGCGTCGAGGAGCTGGCCGCCGCCATGCGGGTGTGGGCCGACCTGCTCCGGGGACACGGCGGCAAGTGGCTGTCCGACGCGTCCGGGGGCGGCGCCTCCGGCGGGCTCGGGGCGGGACTGGCCGGGATCGCGGGAGCACGGTTGGAGTCGCGGTTCGACGTGCTGCTCGACCGGGCCTGGCTGGACCGGCTGCTGGCCGCGGCCGACCTGGTCATCACCGCCGAGGGCGCCATCGACGGGACCACCGCGCACGGCAAGGTCCCCGCCGAGGTGGCCCGTCGCGCGAAACGTCACGGCAAACCCGTGATCGCCCTGGCGGGCGCGATCGGTGCCGGGGCCGAGAGCAGCGACGACACCGGTATCGACGCCTTCGCCGCGATCACGTCCGGCCCGATGGAGCCTGCCGACGCGATCAACCGAGCGCCCGAACTCATCGCCGGAGCCACCGCGCGCACCCTGCGAATGCTGCTGCTGGGCCGCACCCTCCGAGCGGCGTGACAGCGGTTGCCCCGGCGCCAGTGGGATTTCCCGGTTTCGCGCGAAACCGGGGTTCGATCTCGGCGTCGGGGTCGCGTGCTCCTCCGGTGCAGCACCGGGCGCCACGGTCACCGCCCGGCGGCGTAGCCCTGGGCTCCGCGGGCGTTGGCGGCCGCGCCCAGGAGACCGGCCTCGGGGTCGCGGGAGACGGCCGAGAGTCGACCGAGCGACCAGGGGCCGGAGTCGGTCACCCGGTGACCGCGCCGGGAGAGCTCCGCGATGCGCTCGGCGCCGAGGCGGGACTCCACCATGAGCCGCCCCGGCTGCCACGTGCGCGGGTAGAACGAGCCGGGGAAAGCCCCCGAGTGCCAGGCCGGAGCGTCGATCGCGGCCTGCAGGTTCAGTCCACCGTGGACGTGCGCGAGCCAGAAGCACAGCTGCCACTGGTCCTGCTGGTCGCCGCCCGGCGTGCCGAAGGCGAGCACCGGCGCACCGCCACGCAGTGCCAGCGACGGGCTCAGGGTGATGCGCGGACGCTTCCCCGGCACCAGCGAATTGGGCAACCCCTCATCCAGCCAGAACATCTGCGCGCGACTGCCCAGGCAGAAACCCAGCTCCGGAATCGTGGGAGAGGACTGCAACCACCCCCCGGAGGGCGTCGCGCTGACCATGTTGCCCCAACGGTCGACGACGTCGACGTGCACCGTGTCTCCCCGGTTCTCCCCGGTCGGGGAGACGGTGGGCTCCCCGATACCGACCCCGCTGGGGTCCTGCGGGCCGTCGGCTCCCCTGCCCTCGGCGACGAAGGAGGGCAGCCGCGCGGTGCGTCCCCCCGGCGTTCCGGGCCGCAGCTCCAGCGAGGCGTGCTCGCCGATCAGCGCCCGACGGGAGGCCGCGTAGTCGCGGGAGAGCAGGTCGTCGAGCACACCGGGATCGGCGGAGTCGCCGTAGAACGCCTCGCGATCGGCGAAAGCCAGCTTGCTCGCCTCGGTGGCGGCGTGCACGGTCGCCGCGTCGGGCGCGCCGTCGGTGTACCCGAGGTGCTCGCCCTCCAGCAGGCGCAGTTGCTGAAGCAGCGCGGGCCCCTGCGACCAGATGCCGAACTTCGCCAGCGACCAGCCGCCAGGAAGGTCCACCGTCACCGGGTCCTCGTAGCTCGCCTCGTACTCGGCCATGTCCTGACCGGTGATCACACCGGCGTGGTCGCGACCGGAGTTGTCCCGCGCCGGATCCCGCGCGAACTTCTCGACGGCCTCGGCCACGAACCCCTGGGACCAGGCGCGACGGGCGGCGTCGATCCGCTTCTCCCGGTCACCTCCCGCCGCGTCGGCCTCGGCCAGCAACCGCTCCCAGGTGTCGGCCAGGACGGGGTTGCGAAACAGGCTGCCCGGTTCCGGCGCGGCGCCGTCGCGCAGCCACAACCGCGCCGACGACGTCCAGTGCCGGGCGAACATCTCCCGCACCATCGCGATCGTGGAACTCACCCGGTCGACCAGCGGGAATCCGTCGCGCGCGTAGCCGATCGCGTAGGTGAGGACCTCGCGCAGCGATTTCGTGCCGTAGTCGCGCAGCAGCGTCAGCCAGCCGTCCCACGCACCAGGCACGGTGGCGGGCAGCAGTCCGGTCCCCGGCACGAGGTCGAGGCCGAGTTCGTCGCGGTAGTGCCCGACGGTCGCGCCAGCCGGAACGGGGCCCTGACCGCACAGCGCGCGCGGACGCGACTCCCCCGCGGCGGCGAACAGCACCGGGACCTCGCCACCGGGACCGTTGAGGTGCGGTTCGACTACCTGGAGCACGAAACCGGCGGTCACCGCCGCGTCGAAGGCGTTGCCGCCGTCCTCCAGCACGGCCATCCCCGACGCCGAAGCGAGCCAGTGCGTCGAAGCGACCATGCCGTGCGTGCCGGCCAGTTCAGGACGAGTCGTGAACATTCGGTCACTCTAGAGTGTTCTCCGCCCGCGGGTACATCCCCGTACGCGGCCGGTGAACGGACCGTTTTGGCGGTGTGAGTGCCAAAACGGTCCGTTCACCCTTTGGGAAGGTCTCGGTCAACCGACCGGAGCGCGCCCGATACCACGCCAGGACATGCCCGCGCGGCGCAGCACGTCGGGGTCGAGGTGGTTACGGGTGTCGACGACCACGGGGCCCCGCAGCATTCCGGCCAGCCGGGACCAGTCCAGCGTCCGGAACTCCGGCCAGCCGGTCAGCAACACCAGCCCCGCCGCCTCCTTGGCGACCCGGTACGGATCGTCGACCAGCGTGGCGATCCCGGCCAGCTCCGGTTCGTCCCCGCGCAGCCCGGGATCGTAGGCGATCAGTTCCGCGCCGCGGTCGACCAGCGCACGCGCCACCGCCAACGCCGGGGAGTCCCGCAGATCGTCGGTCCCGGCTTTGAAGGCCAGCCCGAGGATCCCGAGCCGCACCCCGCTCAACGAGCTCTCCACCCCCACGCCGCACGCATCGGCCACCTTGGACACCACCTGCTCGCGCTGCCGCGTGTTGCCGTTGACCGCGGCCTCCAGCAGCGGAAAGTCGAATCCGGCGGTTTCGGCGACCCGCAGCAGCGCGCGGGTGTCCTTGGGCAGGCAGGAGCCGCCCCAGCCGGGCCCCGCCTCCAGGAAGGACTGACCGATGCGGCGGTCGTAACCCATCCCCTCGGTCACGTCGGTGATGTTGGCGCCGAGCAGTTCGCACAGCTCCGCGATGGCGTTGACGTAGGACAGCTTGGTGGCCAGGAAGCAGTTCGCCGCGTACTTGACCATCTCCGCGCTGGCCGCGTCGGTCAGCACCGTGGGCGCCCCGAGCCGCGCGTACAGGGCGGCGACCCGTTCGGCGGCGTCCGGACTGTCCGAGCCGACCACGATCCGGTCCGGGTTCAGGAAGTCGTGCACCGCCGAGCCCTCACGCAGGAACTCCGGGTTGCTGGCCACCGCCACGTCGTCGCGGTCCAGCAACCGCCCCAGCCGCGCGGCCGTGCCCACCGGCACCGTCGACTTCGTCACGACCACGCTCGCCGCGGGCAGTCGTCCCCGGATCTCGCCCGCCACCGACTCCACGGCCGTCAGATCCGCCGCACCGCCCGTCGACATCGGTGTCGGCAGGCACAGGAACACCACCTCGGCCTCCTCGGCCGCGGCAGCCGCCGAGGAGGCGAACTCCAGCCGTCCCGCGGCGATGCCCTCGGCCACCCGCTCGGGCAGGTCCGGTTCCAGGATGCGCACCTCGCCGCGCGCCAGCCGCTCGACCTTGACGACGTCCACGTCGCAGCACACCACCCGATGCCCCAGCGAGGCCAGGCACGCGCCCGTGGTCAACCCGACGTAACCCGTGCCCATCACAATGATCCGGCGGGCGAACACCACCCACACCCCGACTTCCCGACTCACGCGGCCCGAGTCCCGGACCGAACACCGTCTTCGACGAGCGTGACACACCGAAGAACCGCCGCGGTCCGTTTCCTCCCAAAGAGTCGATCCGGTCCCTACTCGCGTGACGGCGCGGTGATCGGCCGTTTAGTCTCGTTCACCGTGGAACAACGACGTCTGGGCGACTCCGGTCTGGTGGTCAGCGCTGTCGGGCTGGGGTGCAACAACCTCGGCAGGCCGGGCACCGCGACGGAATCCCCCGCCGGAGCGCGTGCGGTGGTGGACCGGGCACTGGAGTCCGGGATCACCTTCTTCGACGTGGCGGACGTGTACGGCGCGCCGCGCGGGCGCAGCGAGGAGATGCTCGGCAAGGCCCTGACCGGCAGGCGCGAACACGCCGTCATCGCCACCAAGTTCGGCATGGACATGCAGGGGGCCAATGGACCGGACTTCTCCGCGCGGGGTTCCCGCCGATACGTGCGGCGCGCGGTCGAGTCGTCGCTGCGGCGGCTGGGTACCGAGTGGATCGACCTGTACCAGTTGCACCGGCCGGACCCGGTCACGCCGCTGGAGGAGACCCTGGCGGTGCTCAACGACCTGGTGCGCGAGGGCAAGATCCGCTACGTCGGGCACTGCAACCTCGCGGGCTGGCAGACGGCCGACGCGACGTGGACGGCCTCATCGGCGGGGCTGGCCACCCCGGTCTCGGCGCAGAACCACTACTCGCTGCTGGAGCGGGAGGCCGAGCGGGAGGTCATCCCCGCGTGCGAGCGTTTCGGAGTCGGGCTCATCCCGTACTTCCCGCTGGCCAACGGGCTGCTGACCGGCAAGTACCGGCAGGACCAGGTGCCTCCCGAGGGCAGCCGCCTCTCCGGGCGCGAGCGGCTGCTGGCGGACGCTCCGTGGGAGCGCATCGAGCAGCTGCGGGCCTTCGCCCAGCAGCGGGGGCTGTCGATGATCGCGGTGGCCGTCGGGTGGCTGGCCGCGCAGTCCGCCGTGGGCTCGGTGATCAGCGGCGCCACCAACCCCGAACAGGTGGAATCCAACGCGCGGGCGGGGCAGTGGCGCCCCACCGCCGCCGACCTCGACGAGATCGACACCATCTGTCCCCCCTCCCGCCGGTGACCCGGCCGAACTAGGCTGCCGACCGACCGAACAGTCAGGACGAGGAGACCAGATGCTGCTCAACGACACCGCGGCGATCGTCACCGGCGGGGCCTCCGGGCTCGGCGCGGCCACGGCCCGGACGCTCGCCGCTCGCGGCGCCAGGGTGTTCGCGGTCGACCTGCCGAAGGCGATCGACGACGCCCCCGCCGTGGACGGCGTGACCTACACCGGAGCCGACGTCACCGACGCCGAGCAGGTGCAGGACGCCGTCGACCGAGCATCCGGAGCGAACGTGCCGCTGCGGACCCTGGTCAACTGCGCCGGCATCGGTCCATCGGCGCGGACCGTGGGCCGCAAGGGACCGCACGACCTCGGCCTGTTCCGCAAGGTCGTCGAGGTCAACCTGGTCGGTACCTTCAACATGCTGCGGCTGGCCACCGAGGCCATCGGTCGCACCGAACCCGACCAGGACGGTCAGCGCGGCGTCGTGGTCAACACCGCCTCGGTCGCCGCCTACGACGGCCAGATCGGGCAGGCCGCCTACGCGGCCTCCAAGGGCGGGGTGGCCAGCCTGACCCTGCCCGCCGCCCGCGACCTGTCCTCGACGGGCATCCGCGTCATGACGATCGCACCGGGCATCGTGGACACTCCCATGCTGGCCACCGTCAACGAGGAGATCCGCGCCGGGCTCGCCGAGAACGTGCCCTTCCCGAAGCGGCTGGGCCAGCCGGACGACTACGCGAAGCTCGCGTTGAACATCATCGAGCACGACTACCTCAACGGTGAGGTCATCCGGCTGGACGGCGCCCTGCGGATGCCCCCGAAGTAACCGCGAGCTCGCGGCCTCCTCCGCCGCGTCGACGCGGGGGGAGGCCGCTTCGTGCCGGCGGATCGGGACGCGCTCACAGGTCCCCGGCGTAGGGGATCTCGTGCTCGGCGGTGGTGCTCATCCAACGGCGAATGGCCAGAGTGGCTCGGACGTCGTCCTCGTTGTACTCCAGCAGCCGTCGCCGCTGGGCCTCGTCCGGCGCGGCACCGTCCATGCCGACCGCGTCGCGGTACCAGCGCATCGAGTTCTCGCCCCCGGCCTCGGCGTCGCGCCAGGCGAAGCCCGCGTTCGGCGCGATCACCTTCAGCCCCTTGCCCCGCGGGGACAGGAACTGCTCGCTGACCGTGGCGAACACGTCGACCCACTCCGCGGAACCGATGAACTCCCGCACCTCCTCCACCGGAGGAATGCCGGGCTTGCCCGCGAACCGCTCGGCGGAGGCGATCATCCAGCGGTTCTCCGCCAGTTCGTTGTAGCAGTAGGCGCGGAAGCTCAGCCCGCGCTCGGCGGCGCGGTGACGCACCGCGGTGAACCAGGACCAGAACTCCGCGAACGAGCGCGCCTCGTCGTCGGAGGGCAGGGGCTCCCAGGTGACGAAGGCCCGGTATCCCTCGTCCTCGTCCACCCCGGCCCCGGTCAGCCAGCATCCCCACATGTAGGCACCGGAGTCGGCGTAGCTCTCCATGTCGACATCCACCTCGACGTCGGCACGGGGCACCGCGAGCCTGCGCACGCGGCGCACCACCGGCAGGTCTCGCTTCCACGCCTTGGCCAGTACCACCGCGTCCGCCGTCTTCGCCGACGACAACGGCGGCGCGTCCGTCGCGTCCGTCGCGTCGGGGTCCAGCGCCGCGAGCTCGTCCACGGTCGAGATTCCGGCGTTCCGCAGCAACACGGCGTCCTCGCCACGCACCACCAGGCTCACGTCCCGCGAGGCCCGCAACTGCTCGCCGCACAACGTCCACCACGGGCACGTCTTGCACTCCACGACCCGCGACGGCCGCGCCAGCGGCTCCGCGCCCGAGGAGGCGGCTTCGGCCACGGCCAACCGGTCGGCGAAGCGCTTGTCGTACTCCTCCAGCACGCTGCGCCCGGCGTGCCAGTTCGGGGCCTGGAGATCGTGCCAGACCACGACGTCGGCGTCGGCACCGATGGCTCCGCCCCACAGGCGGCCGGGGGCGTTCCAGCCGCCGGCCCGCAACATCCGCGCGCAGTGCGCCAACCGCAGCTGGTCGCGCGACTGTCCGCGCACCTTGCGGAGCGGATCCGCCCGTGCGGACTCCGGCGAGAGGTCCGTCAGCGGAGAGGTCCTGGCACCGCGGCCGGGATCGCTGACCTTGTGCCGCACCACGAGGACCGGCACGTACCCCGCACCACTGCGCACCAGTAGGTCTATACCACCGTGCCGACCACCGGCGGCGTCGGTGGGCAACTGGGCGCCCGAGATGTAGGGGGCTTCGGCGCGCATGGCCGCCAGGGTGGCCCGCTCCCGAACGCTCCTGCTCGCGTTGCGCGGGACCTCCGTCCACGCCGAGCCGAACAACCTGCCGAGCCGGTCGGCGACGTAGCGCCGGTGCTCGGCGGCGTCGGCGATGCGCTGCTCCACGCCCGGGTCGGGGGGTGCTTTCGGCGCGTCGGCGACCGTCGGATCGTGCTCCAGATGCACTCGCCGACGGCACCGGCTCACCACGCCCCCGTCGAGCGACACCTCGGAATCCACACCAGCAGGGTAGGTCGTCGCTCCGACGTTCGCGCCCACCGCCCCGGTGACGCGGCTCGTTCCGACGAGCACATCGAGTGACGCAGGGTGATCAAGTCGTGTTTCCGCTGTCGTGCGCGGCGCTGCGGAGGCTTAGACTGATCGCAGTAGTCCGTTCCCCCGCCCGGAGGTGTTGGCAAGCGATGGCACGTGCCGTGCGCAAGCGCGAGGAGCCGGATGTGACCTCCGCCCAGAGCCGCAAGCAGGCGAAAAAAGCAACCAGAGCCGAGCGCAAGGGGGAGCGCGGTCGCATCACGCCGGGCAATGCCAAGAAGGTGTTGGGAGTCGCCAAGGTCGTTTCCCCCGTGGTCGCCCCGTACGCCATGAGGGCCGCGGCGAGCGCGCGGCAGAGCTACGACCGGATGCGCGCCCGCCGGCTCGGTGTGGCGCCCGAGGAACTGGGGCGCTTCACGGGCAGGGGAGCCGCGCTGCACGCCAGGATCGCCGGGGACGCCACGGCACTGGGCGACCTGCGTTCCCGTGCGGCGGGCGCGACGGGCGGGAACGGGGTATCCACCGAGCAGTTCGCCGCCACCGCCGAGAAGCGGCTCACAGAGCTCACCAGCGCGGTCCGGGCGGCCGAACGAATGCCGGTCGGCCGCCGCCGCGCCGCGCACCGCGCGGTGACCGGAGAGCTGGACCGCATCGAAGCGGACCTGCTGCACCGCCTCGGGGTCTGAAAGCACACGGGGTCGCGACCTTCGGCGAAGGTCGCGACCCCGTTACGGCTCCCCGACCGGGCGGAACCCGGCCGGGGAGCGTTCAGGAGGTGGAAGCCGGGGAACTCTCCTCGTCGGAAGCCTGACCGCCCGCCTCGTCGTCCTCGTTCGGCTCGGCCTGCGAGATTTCGAGTTGGAAGTCGCCGTCGTGCTCCTCGTGGCCCTGCATCACGGCGGCCTCGAGGACGGCGGCGCCCTTCTCGTCGCGCTTGGTGATGTGGTCGTTGCGCAGGTCCTTGAGCAGCGCGAAGCACATCAGCACCATCACGACGGTGAACGGCAGCGCGCCCATGAAGGTGAGGTTCTGGATGCCCGACAGGGCGGAGTCCCCGCCACCACCGATGACCAGCATGATGGCGGCGACCGCACCGGTGGCGGCACCCCAGAAGATCACGATCCAGCGACTCGGATCGATGTCGCCCCGCTGGGACAGCGTTCCCATCACGACCGACCCGGCGTCGGCACCGGAGACGAAGAAGATCGCCACCAGGATCATGACCAGCACCGAGGTGATCGCCGACAGCGGCATTTCGCCCAGCGCGTTGAACGTCTGGGCCTCCGGACCACCCATCGCGATGTTGGTACCGCTCTCGCCGATGCCCTGCAGACCGATGGCCGCGCCGCCGAAGATGGCGAACCAGATCACGCTGACCACGCTGGGCACCAGCAGCACGCCGCCGACGAACTGGCGGATCGTGCGACCGCGGCTGATGCGGGCGATGAACATGCCGACGAAGGGCGTCCAGGAGATCCACCACGCCCAGTAGAAGATCGTCCAGGAACTGAGCCACTCCTGCATCTCGGTACCGCCGGTCGCGCCGGAGCGGGCGGCCATGTCGAAGAAGTCGCTGAGGTAGGAGCCGATCGAGGTGGGCACCAGGTTCAGCATGAGCACCGTCGGCCCCGCGAAGAACACGAACAGCGCCAGCAGCGCGGCCAGCACCATGTTGATGTTCGACAGGTACTGGATGCCCTTGGCGATGCCGGACACGGCCGAGGCGATGAAGCAGACGGTCAGCACGACGATGATCAGGACCAGGACGACCGTGCCCGCTCCGCTGATCCACCCGGCCTGCTCCATACCCGTGCGGATCTGGATCGTGCCGATGCCCAACGAGGCCGCCGAACCGAACAGGGTGGCGAACAACGCCAGGATGTCGATGAGCTTGCCGACCGGCCCCTCGGCGTTGCGCTTGCCGATCATCGGGATGAACGTGGCGCTGATCAACTGCTTGCGACCGCGGCGGAAGCTGCTGTAGGCGATCGCCAACCCGACCACCGCGTAGATGGCCCAGGGGTGCAACGTCCAGTGGAACAGCGAGGTCGCCATCGCGGTGTAGACGGCATCGTCGCTCTGTCCCGGAACCGTCCCCGGCGGAGGATTCACGAAGTGCGAGAGCGGCTCGCTGACGCCGAAGAACATCAGTCCGATACCCATACCGGCGCTGAACATCATGGCGATCCAGGAAATCGTCCGGAACTCCGGTCGCTCGTCGTCCTGCCCCAGCGGGATGCGCCCGTAGCGGCTGAAAGCCAGGTACAGCGCGAACACGACGAAGCCCGTGGCGGCGAGCACGAAACCCCACCCGGCGTACTCGATCAACCAGTGCAACCCGCTCGAGGCGAAACCGCTCAACGAGCCGGTGGAGACCGCACCCCAGGTGATCAGGACGAACATGATCACCGCGACGACCCCGAAAACCACCCAGTCGGTCCTCGAGCGCCCGTCGGGCGCGGCCTGCATACCCGGATCGGGAGCCGAACTCCCCCCGGCTTCCTGTTTCTGCGAGGTATCTGTCGACACAGGTCTCGGCACCGACGGTGCGGCGCCCCCTCCTCTCCAGTCTTCAGTTGCACCGTCCGCCACCGGCCCACACTCCCGGCCGGGCACGCGTTCGGAAAGTTCACCCCACAAGCAACGACCCGACCAACGAAACGAAGCAAGCCCACCTTCGCTCAGCGTGGCCGAACAAAGGTAACCCGGCTCACACGTCGTTCGTGCGGGAAACGCGAAATCCGCACGAACGACGTGCTCGTGAGCGGCGAACTAGTTCCCGGAGGGTGTCGTCCTCGTCGTCACCCGTCCATCACCGGCTCGTGCCGGAGTTCGCGTCCACTTCCTCGCTCCGGTCGGTCTCCCCCTCCGATTCGGTGGGGGAGATCTCCAGCTGGAAGTCGCCCTCGTGCTCCTCGTGGCCCTGGATGACCGCGGCCTCCAGCACCTGAGCGCCCTTCTCGTCCCGAATCATCGCCTTGTCGTTGCGCAGGTCCTTCAGCAGGGAGATGCACAGCATGACCACCACGAGCAGGAACGGCGACGCCGCGATGATCGTGATGTTCTGCAGGCTGGTGAGGGCGCTGTCGCCTCCGGTGACCAGCATCACCGTCGCGACACCGCCGATCACGACGCCCCAGAAGATGACGATCCACGTCTGCGGGCGAGTGCTGCCGTCCTGGGACAGCGACCCGACGACCACGGACGCCGAGTCCGCGCTGGTGATGAAGAAGTTGATGATCAGCAACATCGCCAGCACGCTGACGACGCCACCCAGCGGAACGCTTTCCAGCATCCCGAACAGCTGCGCCTCGGCACCACCCGACGCGGCGAGATCAGTGCCCGACCGCTGCTGGTAGATGGCGGTGCCACCGAGGATGGCGAACCACACCAGGCTGATCACGGTCGGGACGAGGATCACGCCGCCGACGAACTGGCGGATCGTGCGACCGCGGCTGATGCGGGCGATGAACATGCCGACGAAGGGGGCCCAGGAGATCCACCACGCCCAGTAGAAGATCGTCCAGCCACTGAGCCACTCCTGCATCTCGGTACCGCCGGTCGCGCCGGTGCGGGAGATCATCGACCCGAACTGGTTGATGTAGGCGCCCACCGAGGTGGGAATCAGGTCGAGGATGAACACGGTGGGTCCGACCACGAACAGGAACACCACGATGCTGATGGCGAGGACCATGTTGCTGTTGGACAACCACTGAATGCCCTTGGACACCCCCGAGGCCGCGGAGGCCACGAAGGCTGCGATCAACAGCGCGATGATGATGACCAGCACGTTGCGACTGGTCGAGTCGATCCAACCGACCTCGCGCAGCCCGGAGGCGATCTGGGCCGCACCGAGCCCCAGCGAGGCGGCCGTCCCGAAGATCGTCGCGAAGATCGCCAGGACGTCGATCACCTTGCCCAGCGGGCCGTTGGCACGACGCTCACCGAGCAGCGGCACGAACGCCGAGCTCAGCAGCTGGGGGCGACCCCGGCGGTAGCTGCTGTAGGCCAGCGCCAGCCCCACCACGGCGTAGATCGCCCACGGGTGCAGGGTCCAGTGGAACAGCGAGGTCGCCATCGCTGTGCGGACCGCCTCGTCGCTCTCCGGCCCCACGGTTCCCGGCGGCGGATCGGTGAAGTGGCTCAACGGCTCGTTGACGCCGTAGAACATCAGGCCGATGCCCATGCCCGCCGCGAACATCATCGCGATCCACGAGGCGGTCCGGAACTCGGGTTCCTCCGCGTCGCGCCCCAAGCGGATCTTGCCGAACCGGCTGAACGACAACCACACGCCGAAGAGCACGAATCCGGTGCCCGCGATCACGAACGCCCAGCCGCCGTCACGGACCAGGTACTTCAGCGCCACATCAGCGGCGGCGTCCAGCGATTCGGTCCCCAGGACTCCCCAGGCGATGAAAGCCAACGCCAGGACAGCCGCCACGCCGAACACGGTGGGGTTCGTACGCCCCGGCTGGTCGACGAGCGCTTCCGTCGACTCCGTATCCAGCTGTCGTCGATCCTGCGGACCGTTCGCACCGTCTTTGCTTAATTCTTCTGTCGACACAGGCTTCAGCGCCGTCTCCGACGCCCCTCCTTTCGTCGTCAGAGGCGACGGCCGCAGCCGTCGCCTCCTGCCTCAGCACAGCGGGATGCATCCAGCGGCCCCACGGTCCGTAAACCGTGGCCCCGATGGGTGATTCAAGGCAAGCTCGTCCGCGCTCAACGTGGCCGGTTCGACACGAAAGACACACCCCTGGTGACGATTTCTCGAATCAGAAGTGGGTGCTACTCGCACCTCCGCGGCATCGTGCTCACCACCACACCGCAGTTACTCTCGGTATTCGAGCGCATGGCGGACGAGGGATGCCACCGGGCTCGGTCACGACCACACTCCTCACCGTTTCGTCGACCTGCGTCGGCCCGATCCCCGCCGAACGCTGACGAGGACCGTCCACCATTGTAGGTCCCGAGGGGGCCACTCCGATGACTGTTCGCTCGTTTTTCCAGCTCTTGGCCGCTCACCAGGGACAGGGGCCGTGCCGCGGAGCCGGTGTCGACCCGTGCGCGACGACCGGGAAGCCGACCGCACCACGGCGACGACCGCCCCGGTTCCCGCCACGGGAGCATGCACTCTTCGTAGCTACGGCACTGCCACTTTCGGCCTCGCGGACTCGTTACCCGCTGTAGGGTTATTACTCACCATGCGAGATGACGTGGACACGTTCAGTTTTGTCGCCCGCCTTTCCGGCAGCGACCCTTTTCTGCTTTCGTTACCAAGAAGAGACAACCGTATTGTCTCCTAAGTCCCTTTCGGGATCCTCGTGTGACATAAGACACTCCCACGTGGTCGAGTGAATCCGCGGAGCCGCGGTCGCGAACGCGCGACCACGCGGGCCACACAGACACCAGAGTTCGGCCCGGCCGAATTTCCGGCCGAAATGGCAATAAAGTTTCACATCGCGAAAAAACCGCTTCCATCGCCGAGCGGTCGCTCGCGCTCGGTGAGTTGTCGTACCGGCGTCGAGCGGTACTCGCTCCGCTGGAGCGATCACCGCCGGAGCGGGCTCCGGCGGTGGAGGTCCTCACTGGTAGGGAGACCACTGGGTTTCGCGGTCCCCGCGACGCATGGAGCTCAACCGATGGTGCAGCTCCTCGCTCAGCACGGGGTTGCTGCGCAGGATCGGCAGCACGCTCACGGTGATCTTAAGCTCCCTCAGCTCGCGCAGCACCTCGAAACCGGACCACGTGGTGATGTCGAAGCCATAGGCCCCCGCCAGCTGCTCGTACCGCTCCGGCGGATGCCCCAGGCGACAGCGCCCCACCGCCATCGGCGTCAGGTCCCACTCCGGAGGCCCCGCGCACAACGAGTCCAGATCGCAGAGCACGGGGCCGTGCGGCCCACCGATGAGATTGCCCAGGTGAGCGTCACCGTGTACCGCGCTGCGGGGCAGCGGGAACGTCAGCTCGGTCAGCCGCCGTTCGACCTCCGCGCAGCGCCGCTCCAGGAACTCCCTGTCACCCGGGTCCAGGACCTCGGCGTCGCGCAACCGCCGCCGAATCTCGGCCATCGGTTGCCAGTCGGGCAGTCCGGGCGGCAGCGGCAGCTCGTGCACCTGCCGCAACAGTTCACCGAGGTCAGCGGCCGTGGGTTCCCGCCCCGCGTCCGGGACGGCGTGCCACAGAGTTGCCAGATGCTCCCCCACGCGCACCGGTTGCTCGACGTCCTCGAGCAACCGCACCGCGGGTACCTCGTGCCGAGCCAGCCACCGCGCGGTCTCGACCACGCGCTCGGCTCGGTACGAGAAGGACGGTGCGAGCACGATGCGCACCACCACCGGTTGCTCGCGCAACAGGAACACGCCGTTGTTGACGAAACGCAGCAGGCGAGCACCCCGGGAGTCCAGACCGGCAGCGGTACACACCTGAGTCAGCGCCACAGCCAACTTCGGCCGCGTGTAGCGCCCTTCTCCGTCACCGGTCCGGGAAGCCGTCTCGCCGGGCGGAGCGGATCGGCGCAGCGTCACTCTCGCCGCCATCACACGGCACGGGATTCGCGGAACCGCCGAATCTGCTCGGCCAGGTCCCTGACGTCGGGGTGCGTGGGGTGCTTGGCCGCCTCCAGCTGCAACGGACGCAGCCGGTCCGGCACACGAGCGGAACTGACGTTGGCGCCGTACTCCAACGCCTTTCTGCCGACCGTGACGCCCTCCTCCAGGTCACCGGCGCGGATGTGGTTGGTGGCCTGCAAGCTCATCCCGAACACGTGCGAACGCTGCATGGGCGACTCGTAACCGTTGTTGCACTTCATCGTCTCGGACACGGCCATCGGCGCGTACTTGTCCGGGTTGAACTCCGCGAGCGCGTCGTAGGCCGATCCGGTCATGCCGTGCAGGTCGTTCTCGTCGAAGAAGCGGACCCAGTCCGGCTTCTCCTTGCTGGCCCGGACGAACTCGTCCTGGGTGCGGCCGAGCATCCGCTCGACCTGGTCGGGACGATCGAGCATCCCGTAGGCCCAGCCCTCGTTGGCGCACATGATCGCCACGGCCATCGACGAGCCCGACTCCTGGGCGGCTATCTGACCGAGCTGGAAGAACTTCAACGCCTCGTTGGGCTGCTGATGGTGCAGGTAGACACGCCCCATCCGGTACAGCACGTTGGCCGCCAGGCTGTTGTCCCCGGCCTGCTTGGCGTACTCCAGCGCCTTGCCGAAGTGCCCTCGTGCCGGGTCGAGCAGTCCCGTGTCGAAGGAGGTCCATCCGGCCAGACTGTGCATGTCGGCCAGGGACACGAGCAGTTTCTGCCGCACGTGGTCCTTCGCGTCGGCTTCCAACAGCTGCTGTGCCCAGGAAAGCTGGGCCACGACGGCATCCCTGCAGGTGCCACCGCCGTAGCGGTAGTCGAGATCCCGCAGCGCCTTGGTCGCGGCCTGGACCTGCTGCACGTCGGTCATGCCGATCCGCGTCGGTGCGGGGGTCTGCACGCTGGTGGGGAACCAGTCGCCGTCGCTGGCCCCGAAAACGCACCCACCCATGGCTACCGAAGCAGCATGGGTCAGGAAGTGCCTGCGCTTCACGTTCTCTTCCTCCTCAGCCTTGGCGGCTCGGGCGGCGGCCTCGGCCTTGTTCGGTGCCGCCCCCTCGTAGGCGAGGCCCATGTAGCCCCTCGGCGCGCCCAGTCCGTCGGCGATCCGGGCCAGTACCTCGTAGGCGATGACCTGGCGGCCCTTGAGAATCTCCGAGACCTCGGACTGCGATTGGCCCGTCGACGCCGCGATCAGGCGCTGCGAGACCCCCTTGCGACGCAGCCGCTTGTAGATGTGGCTGACGTCGCGAGAGGCCAGCGCCTCCCGCATCTCGGGCTCTTCCCAGATGTCAGGTGTAACGAGCGAGCCGCTCGAACCGATGGTGCTCATTTGGACCCCTTTGCATTTCTCGGGCGTCGATCGCAGAGTAAGTCCCCGCCGGCAAGCCGGTGAAGTACGTATCGGTGGAGGTGATCGGCGGGGATGAATTCCACCGACCGTTCATCGGCACGGGGCGTCCGGTCGTCGCCGGACCACTAGCCAAGCCGGACGCACGAGGTCCAATCTAGTCATCGGCAAGCAGCGAAGCACGAAAGGAACTCGGTTTTGCCGATGTAATCCCCGACGACGTTGTCGACGCGGAACTCCGGTGCGACCAACCGGTCACGACGAGAAGGCGAAGGGTGAGGCAGGGGTGGACGAGATACTGGGACAGGTACTGCGCGACGCGGTGTGGGAACGACTCGACGTGCTCACCGAGCTCGCCGAGCACGCGGACGCCCCGTCCCTGCTGTCCGTGGCGTGCTCCGAACTTCCTCGAATCACCAATGAGTGGCGGGCGCTGCTGACCGTGCACGAGCCGGACGACCGCGGCGACTGCCCGGAGTGCTCGAGCCGCTGGCGCCGTTCCCGAGCACCGTGCGCGGTGTGGCGCTCGGCCTACGAGCATCTGGTGGCCGGCGGTCTCGCCCCTCGTCCCGCGCGACACCTGCTCCCCGCGCACGCACTGCCCGGAACGGCCGCAGTGCCCTGATCCGGGCGGCCTCGGTACCGGAGCACCTCCCCGATCCGGACCAGACCGAGCAACCGCCCGGGTGGCGGCAGTCGGCATCGGCACGTCCCCCGACCGCGTCGATGCCGACGCCGACCACCCACCGAAAAATCCACAAAGGAACGCCCGGTGGGAGCTTTCCCACCGCGGACGCAGACTTCCGCGAACCGGTGCTGACGTTACTCCCCTCC
The DNA here is from genome assembly GCF_014137975.1 of Halosaccharopolyspora lacisalsi. Lineage (GTDB taxonomy): Bacteria > Actinomycetota > Actinomycetes > Mycobacteriales > Pseudonocardiaceae > Halosaccharopolyspora > Halosaccharopolyspora lacisalsi. The sequence goes on from NZ_JACGWZ010000008.1 coordinate 281,040, forward strand.
CCGACCGGTACCGGTTCGCGGATTCCACCGACTCCCGTGTCCACCTTTCCCCGGACGGTTCGCCGTCAGGACGCAGGAGTTGTGAGGGGTCCCGGAGCTTGTTACCCCGAACAAGCGCGGGACCCCTCATGTATTCGGGATCCCCCGCGGAAAGGCCCGCACATCCCCTCCGCATCCGGGAATCCGACACGCCGAATCGACAGGTCACCTGCGACGGAGGCGTGCTCCGGCGGCGAAGGACCCGTCCAGTCTCATGCCCGGTTCCTCCGCCCCCGTGCCGGGTACGCCGGTACGCCCGGCGGGGACCATCAGCCACGGTTGACGCGGTCCGAGCAACGGGGAGTACACCGGCACGAACCCCTGGTCGAGCAACGAGACGGCGAAATCGACGGCGACGTGACCGCGTTCGTCGAGCACCCCCGTGCCCTGCCACGGCAGCAGTCCCGAACCGCCGAGGTAGGTGAACCCGCAACGCCCCGGCGTCGCCGCGTTGACGGTGAGGCGCACCCGGTGCGGGAAGAGGTCGTCGTAGGCGAGGTCCTCGTCGACCCGCATCGTCGCCAAGTAGTCGATCACGTTGTGCCACGCCCGGCGCAGCACCGCCGCCCGAGCCCGGCGCACGTCGGGAGCGACCCGCTCGGTGAGGTCGTAGACGTCGGCGTGGACCAGGCGCGACCAGGAGAGCCGGTTCATCCGGCGCGGCAGCGGAACCGAGACCGAGTAGACCATCGACATCACCATCTCGGGCAGCACCCCGAGCGAGCGGGCGAGTACGGCGGCGTACGGACCGTCCACCGCCGTGGCCAGCTCGGCCACACCGGCGAGGGTGCGCAACGGATCGTCGGTGATGTCGAAACCGCGCAGGGTCTCGTCGAACAACCGGCGGTACCGCGCGAAGCGCACCGTCCGCTCGCCGGGCACGTCGATGTCCATCCGGTCGGCGGCCAGCTCGTCGATCTCGGTGAACGTGATGCGTTCGCCGATGCCCGCGAGCTCGGAGTAGCGGCGCAGCATCCCGCTGTAGGCCGCGGTGACGGACGTGGGCCGGGACCGGAAGTGCCTGCCGTCGGTGAGGACGTTGAAGTGCAGTCCCGGCGGGTGGATCGCGCTCACGGCGGTCTGCAACTCCCGCAACCGGACGAGCGCGCCGAGCTCGGCGAGGTCGGGCATCGGCCCGGACGCCTTCAGCCGGTTCAGGCACTGCTTGACGGGGAAGCCGAGCAGGACCACTTCGATGGGGCTCGAGGTGCGCAGGAACGGCCACGCGTCACGACGCATGTCCTCCGGGCCGTAATGCGACCGCGATCCCTTGAGGAACTGCTTGCGGGTGAACACGTGGTGCAGCATCTCCACGGCGCGCTCCCGCTCGTCGCCCTCGCCCTCGGCGAACTTCGCGCGCGCACCGGCCACGGTGCGCTCGGCGGCGCGATCGGTGTCGGCCACCATCGACTCCACCAGACCCAGCGACTCGTCGGTGCTCAGACGCACGGCCCACCGCTCGGCGGCGCGGTTCTCGCGCAGCTGACCGATCTGCACCTCCTCCAGCGAGTGCGCGTGCGACAGTCCCGACGCCGCGCGCGCCCGCCCACGCCTGGGGGAGGTCTCGAAGGAGGAGATCACGGGAACCGGGTCCCCGGAGGGCGCGCCGACGGGATCCACGGTCACGGGCCGAGCTCCGGAGCACTCCTCGGCGGTCGCGACGCACCGGGCCGAAGCGGCACCGAACACGGCGACCACGTCGGTGTCCTCGTGAATCCTGCCGTCCAGTTCGACCCGCCCGCCGGCGTCGCGGACGTCCCACGCGAACCGGTCGAGACCCGCCTGGGCGGTTTCGGGCAGGTCCGGGTCGACGATCACGGCGGGAACGGGGCGGGCGGTGTCCCAGCGCCGGTTGCGGGTGCGTTCCTGCACGGTGTGCAGCACGTCCTTGAGGACGCCGTCCTGAACCGGTGGCACCGTGCGCACGAAAGAGCGCAGCCGATGTCGCCCGGCCAGCGTGGCGGCGGCGTGGGGCTCCAGGTCGCTCAGCTCCTCGGTGATCACACTGCTCACGCCGTCCCCGAGCGTGCCGGTCCGCGTGAAGGCCGTGCTCAGGATGTCGACGGTCTCCAGCAGTGCCTGGACGGCCGCGGCGACCTCGGAGGAGTCGACGCACGAGGAGTCGCGGACGTTGGCCGCCGTCGTCACCACGATCCTGCCGGTGGCCTCCAGCTCCGGGGAGAGCTCGAAGCCGATCCCGCATCCGTGCAGGCCCACCAGGAGGGTGCGGCACCGTTCCAGCGCCAACCGGAACGCTCGCAGCGGCGGTCGGACGAAGTGTTCGAGGAAGTAGCTCGCGTCCCCCTCCCCGCGTTCGAACCGATTGCCCACCACCTGTTCCAGCAGGCCGTTGGGCAACCCGGTGCTCGTACGCACCAGTCCGGAGGCGGTCACCGCCAGCGTGCCACCGGGATGGCGGGGGTGGGAGGGCACGGGAGCGGCCATGGGTTCGGTCGGCGACAACACGGCGAGCAGGGGTTGCGTCGCGCAGTGCATCCTCAGCAGCGGATCGGCGCCCACTGCGGCGGCGAAGCGCGACCACTCCTGCGACGGCCACGACGGGAGCGCGGTCATGGGGACGTCGAGCGTTCGGGCCAGGTGGTGCAGCCGGGCCGGGTCATGGTGCAGGCGGGTGCGCCGGGTCCGTACGAGCACCCGGGCCAGCTCGCCCCAGGTCGGCGCCGTACCCAGCGAAATCCCCGCACCGACGCCGAGCAGGACCACCGCACCGTCACGCCGCCCCAGGTGGACGCCGTAGTCTCCCTCGGCCAGCATCGTGTTGGCCTCGTCGACGTCCAGGGCGACGGTGCCCACCGGCGTCGAGTGGCCCGGGATCCATCCGCGCACCGAGAGGTCCTGTTGCCGATGGCCTCCACGCTCGAGCTGGTCGGGAGCTGTTCGCGGCCTCACCGGTGAGTGCAGCACGGCCGGGTCACCTCGACGAGGTGACTCGCGGAAGCCGGAGTCGGTGCCCACGAACCGAGCACACCACGACCGAGGCCGAAAAGACGAGAGCCAGCACGGCGCTCACTCACAATGACGTCAAGAACCCGGTTCGCACACACTTGCATCACGCTAAATAGTGATCATCGTGACGACAATGTGACGCGCCGCATACGTGGCACCCTCTGCCGGGGGACTTCGTCGAGTGCCCTGCGCCGTCGGTGACGGAAGCTCGTCAGCACAGCGCGGGGTGGGGCGCAATGAAGCAGCAGCGAGAACCACCCGTTCGATTGACACCCGGCCGGGCTTCCCATCCGGCGTGATCGCCGTGAAGGGGAGAAACTGGAGGTGGTCTCATCGTGGAGCCCGGAAACGATCAAGGAGACGTCTTGCCCACCGAAGCAGCCCCCTTGCGACGCAAGCCTGTTCAGCAGCGCAGCGCCCAGCGCGTCGAGAAGATGCTGGAATCCTGCGCCCAGCTCATCGACGAGGTGGGCTACGAGGGTTTAACGACCACGCTGATCGCCGAACGGGCCGGAGTCGCAGTCGGATCGCTGTACCAGTTCTTCCCGGACAAGCGGGCCGTGGTGCAGGAGCTGACGCTGCGCAACATGGATCGGTTCGTGCAGACCGTCTCAGAGCGCTTCGACCACTCCGAGATGACGAACTGGTGGGAGGCCGTGGACGCGGTCTTCGAGATCTACATGACGATGCACCGCGAGATTCCCGGGTTCAACCGGTTGCACTTCGGTGACGTGGTGGACCTGCGGCTGCTCGACGAGAGCAAGGACAACAACGCGGTGCTGGCCGAGAAACTCGTGAACGTGCTGTCCGACCGGTTCGGGCTCGCCACCGAGGATCTGCACAAACCCCTCGCGGTGGCGGTCGAGGCCGCCGACGCGGTGCTGCGCCTGGCCTTCCGACGGGACCCCACGGGCGACCCCGGGTACGTGGCCGAGGCCCGCGAACTCGTACAGGGCTACCTGGCCAACCGGATTCCCGGGCCTCATCCGAAGGACCTGCCCTCGCCCCGGTAGGTGGGGACGGAGCCGAGCAGTCGCGCACCCCCGACGAGCTGGTAGTGGTCGAAGCGCTCGGCGAGCTCTCCCGCCTTGGCGTGCCGGAACCACACCCGGTCACCGATTCGCAGCCGTACGGCGGCGCGCCCGGTGACCGGGGTCTGCACCTCCCCGGCGCCCTCGGTCGTCGTCAGGCGCAACCCGGCCGGCCGGTACGGCGTGGGCAGGCGGTCGGCGGTCGGCGTCCCGGAGGCGAGGTAGCCGCCACCGAACACGGTCGCCACCCGAGGTGCCGGGCGATGCACCACGGGCAGCGCGAACAGCGCGGCCGGGCGCGGGCGAAACGCCCGGTAGGCGTCGAACAGGGTGGGCCCGATCAGGCCCGACCCGGCGGCCACCTCGGTGACGGCGGCCTCGGAACCGCTGCTCTCGATGCTGCCGGTCCCGCCCCCGTTGACGAACTCCAGCGGGGTGAGCTCGCGCAGCCGCTCGACCGCGGCCGCGCGCCGGTCGGCGAGTTCGGCCGCCGAGCGCCGCCGCATCCAGCGCAGGACGACCGCCCGCACCGGCCGCCCCGGCGGTGCGTCACCGAGGCCGGCGATCTGGCCCTCGTAGGCCATCGCTCCGACGAGGCGGTATCCCCGGCGACCGAGCACGGCCTCGGCCAGCTCGCGCGCCTGCGCGGGGGTGTGCACGGGTGAACGCAGGGTGCCCACCGGAAGCCCGGAACCCAGCGGGCGCCAGGACGCGTCGATCTCCAGGCACAACCGGATCCGGGGACGGTCCGTGCCGGTGGCCGCGTCGATGAGGTCGAGGTGAGCGATCGAGTCGACCATGAGGGTGATGGCGGCCGCGGCCCCGGGATCGACGGCCAGCGAGCGCAGTGCTCCCCGGTCGGCGGTCGGGTAGGCCACCAGGATGTCCGCGCTGGTGCCGGTGTCGTACAACCACAGCGCCTCGGCCAGGCTGTAGCACATCACTCCGGAGAAGCCGGGCGTGCGCAACGCGCGTTTCAGCAGTTCACGGCAGCGCACGGACTTGCTGACCAGGCGCAGTGGCCGTGCGGCGCGACGCACCAGCTCCGCCGCGTTGTGGTCGAAGGCGTCGAGGTCGACCACCGCGAACGGGGGGTCGAGATCGCTGGTCGCCGCGTCGAGCCGGAAAGGTGTCACACCCCTACGGTAAGCCGCCGCGTCTTGTTAAGTGAAATAGTTTCACTTATTTTCGGCGCGAGCTTCGGTGCGGAGGCATCCCGGTACGCTCCTCCCGAGGCGCTACAGCTAGGGGTACCGATTGCGACGCCAACGGCGCGACTGGACCAACTGGGCGGGCACGGTCACGTCCACCCCCGCGAGCACGATCCGCCCCGTCGGGGCCGACGAGATCGGGGCGGCGGTCGTCACGGCGGAGCGGGCGGGCCGGACGGTGCGCCCGCTGGGCAACGGACACTCGTTCACCGGCATCGGCGCGCCCGGTGCCGACTCCGTCGCCCTCGACCTGTCGCGCTGGAGCGGCGTCGTGAGCACCGACGGCGAGCTGGTCACCGTCCGCTCCGGGACACCGCTGCACCGGCTCAACGCCGAACTCGACGAACTGGGGCTGGCGCTGCCCAACCTGGGCGACATCGACCGGCAGACCGTCGCCGGTGCCGTGGCCACCGGTACGCACGGCACCGGCGCGGCGCTCGGCGGGCTGGCCACGCAGCTCGAGGCGCTGGAGCTGGTGCCGGCCGACGGCTCCGTCCACCGGTGCTCGGCGACCGAGAACCCGGAGCTGTTCGAGGCGGCCCGGCTCGGTCTCGGAGCGGTGGGCGTGATCAGCACGGTCACGGTGCGCTGCGTGAAGGCCTTCGCCCTGGCCGCCGAGGAACACCCGGAACCGCTGGACGGCGTGCTGGAACGGTTCGACGAGCTCGCGGAGGCCCACGACCACGTCGAGTTCTACTGGTTCCCGCACGGTTCGGCGACGCTGGTCAAGCGCAACGACCGGCTGCCCGCGGGGGCCCGGCCCGAGCCGCTGCACCCGCTGCGGAACTTCGTCGAGTACGACGTGCTGGAAAACCACGCCTTCGGGGCGCTGTGCCGCGTCGGCAGCCGAATCCCGTCACTCGTACGCCCGCTGACCCGGCTGTCCGGCGCCGTGTGGTCGTCCCGCTCCTACAGCGACCGCTCGCACCGCGTGTTCGTGACCCGCCGCAACGTCCGGTTCGTCGAGTGCGAGTACGCCGTTCCCCGCGAAGCGCTCGTCGACGTGATCCGCGAGCTGCGCTCGGCCGTCGGATCGCTGGAGCACCCGGTGATGTTCCCGGTGGAGGTGCGCGTGGCCGCCGCCGACGACGTGTGGATGTCGACGGCGTACCGGCGGCCGACCGCCTACGTGGCGATCCACCAGTACGCCGGGATGCCCTACCGGCACTGGTTCGACACCTTCGAGTCCGTGGTCGCCGCCGCGGGCGGTCGACCGCACTGGGGCAAGATGCACCGGCTCGACGCCGAGGCGCTGCGGAAGCTCTACCCGCGCTTCGACGACTTCCTGCGGGTCCGCTCGCGGGTCGACCCCGCAGGCCTCTTCCGCAACCCCCACCTCGACCGCGTGCTGGGCACGGGCTGAGCGGCCGGGATCATCCGCGAAACATCCGCGGCATCCGCCGCTCGGCGAATTCCCCGCCACCGAGGTTTTCCGGCAGGGCTGTCGTCGGGATCCGGACCGCTGTCCCAAAGGGTGAACGGACCGTTTTGGCACTCCCACCGCCCAAACGGTCCGTTCACCACGATGCGGGAGGCGTCTCCAGCCGAACGACCCGACAAGAAAGCATCAGCGGGACCGGACGGCCTCGGCGACGGGGGTCGGGCCGTTGACGAGTTCGAGGGTGCGGTGGATCGACGCGGGTTCGTGGAGCAGGGCCACGAGGACGGCGGCGACGTCGCCGCGGGTCACGTCGGCGCGCTCGAGGGACTCCCCCAGCGTGACGTGGCCGGTGGCGGGCTCGTCGGTGAGCCGTCCGGGCCGCAGGACCGTCCAGTCCAGAGAGCGGGAACGCAGTTCCCGCTCGGCGGCGCGCTTGGCGTCCAGGTAGGCGGCGAAGACCTCGCTGATCCCCTCCGGGTTCGCACGGTCCAACCCGATGGCACTGACCTGGAGGAACCGGCGTACCCCCGCGCGCTCACACGCATCGGCCAGCAGCGCCGAGGCCGCCCGGTCCACGGAGTCCTTCCTCGGCGAACCGCTGCCGGGTCCGGCACCGGCGGCGAACACAGCTGCGTTCACATCGGACAGGTGTCCGGCCAGTACGGCCGCGTCCACCTCCTCCAGGTCCGCCACCAACGGCTCGACACCGGCGGCACGCAGATCCTCGGCCTGCTCGGGAGCGCGGACCAGCCCGAGGACCGAGTCACCCCGCGCGACCAGCAACCGCCCGAGCTGCTGTGCGATCTTGCCGTGTGCTCCGGCCACCACGATGCGCATGTCCCCAGCCTAAATCCCGCGGGACCTCAGGACAGTGGGAACGCCCGGAGGGGTGGACGGCCGCGGCAGGACCGCCCACCCGGTCAGCGAAGGACTCCCGTCCGTCAGCAGCGCGGGATCCCCGGTGCCGGGTCCGGGCCGGTGTCCACGTAGTAACCGGCCACGTAGCCGGAGTGGCCGTCGAAGGACGAGACCCAGGTTATGTGGTACCGAACGGAATCGCCGTGGACCACGTCTCCGTACGTCCAGCAGTGCAGCGCCATCCACTTGCCCTGCGGAGCACGCGACATCACGGGCTCGGGCAGACTCGGGCCCAGCCGCACGTTCAGCTCGATCAGGTTTTCCGCGCAGGTTCCTCTGTCTCCGCAGGGGAAGGGCTCCGCCGTGGCGACACCCGCCATACCGAGCAGCAGGAAGGCGACCGAAGAAACCACGGTCGTCACCAAGGCCGCGAACCGCCTGTACAGACGTGCTCTCACACCGGATAGCCGATTAGTCCCTCTCATCGTTTTTCCCTTCTTCGAACCGAAAGCGCAAGGCCGTCAGGAGGATGGCCGAACCTTCGGAGCGTCATCGGTTGCTTCCGGCGGCCCCGAGGCGCGCCGGTTCCCAGGAGTTGGTCGCTCCCGCTCCCCTTCCCTGCCCGGCGTTCCAGCCACGGGTCCTGTCCGCGACCTCCTTCAGGGCCGGATGCCGCGGCCCGACCGCGATGTGGAAGTCCGACTCCTCGGGGAGCTGTTCGTCGCCGCCCCACCGGACGACGTCGCCGACGTCGAGGAGGACGTCGCGAACGACCGTCAACTCGTTCGGAAACAGTCCCCCGCTGATTCCGACCGGATACGACCGCGGCCGGATCGCGATCGCGGTCGCCGACAGGTGGTTGCTCTCGCAGGTCGCCGTGATCTCCCGCTCGCTGGTGTGTCCGGCGACGTCGCCCCTGCGCAGTGCGTCGATCTCGTAGTGGAAGCGGCGTGCCACGTGGAGCAGCACGGTTCCCACGTCACCGTCCAACACCGCCACGCCGACGTCGGGACCCTCGATCGCCCGGACCGGCACCGCGTCGACGATCGGCCAGCCGTTGCCGGACGTGGACCGGCTCCACGTCCGCCGCTCGAGCTTCCCGGACGGGGTCGCTGCACGTGCGTGGGCGACTCCGGTGAAGCCGCCACTCCACAACGCCGCACTCCCCACCGCACCGAGAACTGCCGTCAGCACGGCGCGACGACTGGCCCCTCGAACATCCGTCGAACGGTCACTCGTGATCGTCCGCCCCCTTCCTCCGAACCACGGCATCGACGGCAAGCGCGGCGCGCGCGACCACACCCGCGATACACGCGAAAATCAGCGGGTTCACCCACATCGGGACCAGTTCCGTCGAGCTCCCGTCGTCCCACCGGCAGGCGAAAGACCTGGGAAAGATGGTCCCGTCCAGTCCTGTGAAACTATCCGTGCCGCGCCCGGTGCTGGAGGCGCACACTTCACGCGTGCTCCGGGCGAATCCGATGAACGGGGAGAACGCGAACACGGTAAGGCCGGCACACGCACACAGCACCGCCGCTTCGATCCACCGCCCGGCGGGACGACGGGACAACGTCAGTTGCTGCGTCAGGAGCAGATGGAAGACCTTGACCACGAGCACGACGGGAGCGAAGTACGCTGCCGCGATCAGAACTTCCATCAGGACTCGCTCCGCCGCCGCGCGAGGCCCCCGACTCGCATCTGGTTCTCCTGCCCCGCCCTGAACAGCGGGGTGTCGGCGAACCCCCTGACGAACTCGGGGAGCTTGTCGAACGGCAACATGGCGGGAAGCAGCGCGCCGGTACCGCTGGTTGTCTCGATCAGGAACGCCCGGCCGAGCGCGATAACCGGGTCACCCGCCATGGTGAGCACGTTGCGGGCCATGAACACCGCGTTCCCGACCGTCCCCCCCCCCCGAAACGCCGGTCGAAGTAATCGCTGAATCGCCCCAGGTTTCCGTCGCCGACGTAGTGCTGCCGGACGGCGTCGACGACGTTCGTGCCACCACGGATCTTCTCGGCGAGCAGGTACCCGTCCGCGTCCTCGATGAGGTCGGGGAAACCGAAGGACGAACTGATTCCGGTCTTCGCGAGCAGTTCCGTGCAATAGGTGTGCCCGGACGCGTATCGGCACCCAGCTCGTGACCGGTGAAGCTGTCCTCGAACTCCCTCATCAGGTACGCGCCGTGCTCGTTCGCGTAAGCGATGAACGCTTCGTCCACCCCTCCGAGGAGTCTCTTCCACTGGAATTCGTTGTGCGAACCGGAGCGTATGTACTCCATGACCCGAAGACTCGGGCCCGCGCTGCCGTGGTTCAGTTCCCAGTCGTACAGCATCTGGACGTATGCGACGAACTCGTCCGACGGTGTCGACGGCTTGTTGACGGACTCCTGTCCCTGGTCGGTCCCACTCTTGTGGACGTCGTTGTCCAAGTCGAACTCGGTACCGCCCCCGGTGAACGTGAACTCCTTGATCTGGTTGAAGGCCCAGTTCGCCGGAAGCGGGAAACCGAGGTTTCCGGAGAATCCCCGGGACATGCCCGAGACGGACGACCAGCGGGCGTAGGTGCTCTTGGTGACCTCGGCACCCACGTTCCGTGCCCCGTAGACGCCGTGCACGTACCGCTTGCCCTGGTTGATCAGCCCGGCCGGCACGCCGCTGAAGTAGGGGACGATGTTGGACTCGATGTCGGCCTGGGTCACGTCGTAGTCGACCGCGAAGTAGATCACCGTTCCGCGGTTGAAACCGTGGTGAACGGCACGCTCGTGAGCGCGCAGCGCGACCTGGAAGCCACTGGTGTAGCTGAAGTCGGCCAGCTCCCGCGCGTTGTACTGCCAGATCGGGAAGACGCTGAGCCCGGCGTCGAAGATGTTCGCGAGTTCGCCGGGCTGGAGCTCCTTGTTCAGCGTGCTCTCCGGCGGTTCGCCCAGGTACCGGCCGACGTAGCGGTACCCGTCGTCGAACAGCGCCCGTGCTCGATCCGCCGCGATGGTGAACCGGGTGTCGCAACCGGACGCGGATCGGTCGGGGTCACCGGTCGAGATGAGCAGCTGCGCCCATGTTCGGTAGTCCCCTCGCCCCGTATCGTCGAGGGCCGAGAACCGCTGAAAGATCTTGACGAACTCCTCCAGATCGGCGTCGAAGGAGTGCGTGAACGTCGTGCGCACGTTGCCGACCGGCTCGTCGAAGACGCAGGCGGCGCTGAAGAGCTGAACGAGAATGCCGGTCGAACCGACCGACACCGGGTTCCGCCGGAGACCGGCCTTCGTTCCCGGACCGAAGTTGCCGTTGGCCAGATCCTCGGGAATGCCGACCTCGTACTGGAGGGCCTTCATCAGCGACTGCCGTATGTGGCGCACTTTTTCCGTACCGCCGGCGGTGACCACGTAGGCGTCCATCGACAACAGCGCCTTGAACACCTCCGGGGTGACGAACTGGGGCTCCCCGGGACTGGTGGTGCCCATGTCGTAGGCCATCTCCGTGACAGCCCGGTCCGTGGTGGACGAGTACGTACCGTCCCCGCTGCCGCCCCAGTACCCCTTGGCGAACAAACCGCACTGAAGGATGTTGCGGATGTTCGCGTTTTCTTCCCCGAGCGCGGTGTCAGGACGCGCCTGAATCCCGGCCAGCGTCCCCGGCCCGAAATTGGCCACCACCGGACCGATACCCAGTTCGTGCTGGAGCCCCATGGTCAGCGAGTACGTCGTCGCCCAGCCGGTAACACCGTCTTCCGGGCACGGCTCGTAACCCGCTATTCCTCCGTAGGTCTTTGCTGACCCACTGCTGTCCTTCGAGGACCTTCTCGTCCATTCCTCCCCCATCGCCTGGTGGGCATCATCATTCACACGAAAACACCCCAGAACAAGAAACTGCGAACCAGTTCACAAATAATACGGAGAAGCAATATCGTTACCAGGTTTCAACCCGGAATCTTTTTGCTCGCCGACGGCGGAGCGGTACTCGTCCGAGCGGAGTAACAGCCCTTGGTTGACCGGAATCCTCGTCAACGACGAGTCGGTCAACGCAAGGGCTGCGGTGGGCGGTGCGTCCGAGACGGGACACCGGGGCGAAGCGGCACCGCGGGAGGGCCTCAGGACAGCGGCGAGCTCCTGGTCGCGGCCGGGGACTCCGTGGCGAGCAGTTGTTCGTAGGCGACCTCGTTGACCCAGCGCGAGACCGCCGTGTGCTCCACGGGCGGCGCGTCCTCGAAGGACCGCCCCTCCAGTTCGATGTGCACGCTCTCGGCGTCGGCACTGAGTACGGCGATCCCGAACTGCCGGGCGCGCATCAGGCACGTCGAGACGAACTCGTTCCCGTGAGCGACACCGCGCGGCACCACGATCGCCGCGCTGGTGAAGCGGGCGAACGGCACGGCCGCGGTCAGAGCGCTACGCCAATGGCGCGCGGGCGCCAGCACTCCGGTCACCCGGGCGGCGGGCGGTGGAACGCGGTCCTCCATCTCGGGCCACACCCACGTGGCGATCTCCGTCCGGTCGAGCACGGGGGTGCTCCCCACGCACAACCGTTCCGCGTGCGCGTCGGGCAGCAGCTCGGCGACCGGTACCACTCGACGCCCCAGCAGCTTGGCCGGTGAGAGCACGCTGCCCGGCCAGGCCAGCGACTCAGCCGCGAGCTCGGCGAGCCTGCCCACGGAGTCCGGCAGCTCCGCGGTGGTCTGGGACGGGATGGAACACGGGCGGACCTCGCTGTCGATCGTGACACGTCGCGATCTTCCGGTCACTGTTTTCCGCCTCCCTCTCGGCGTATCAGGGACTCCGGCATCGATGGACTCCACTTGAGGCGTGGTGGCATTCGGCGGTGGCCGCGGGAGACCGGTATCGACTCCCGCGCTTCACGGTCTCCGACTAAAACAGCTTCGCGTCCGTTCTTCGCCGGTCATCAGGGGTTGCTGCGATCGACGGCCGTGAACCGTCGGTGGCCGGTAGACGAGCGGTGTCGCGAGTTCGGCCCGGCGATGCCCCATCCGGGTGAAGCCGGGAGCCGAACGGCCGATGCTGGTCAGCCCACCGTGGCGCCGGAGGTCTCCGCCAACCGTCGACCGAGCGAATCCGCCGCCGGGGCCAGGGGCTTGAGCAGCTTCACGAAGTCGGCACGCGCGCTGTGCACGACGAGACCCAGCGATGCGACGAGCTCACCGTGCACCCGCACCGGGACGGCCACCGAACAACTGCCGAGCGTCATCTCCTCCGTGGTCTGCGCGAAACCGCGCTGCCGGACCCCGAACAGCTCCCGGCCCAGGCGCCCGGGTTCCACGATCGTGTAAGGCGTGGGGCGCGACAGCGTCCCCTCGCAGTAGGCGTGGAGGACCGAAGAGGGGGAGTAGGCCAACAACACCTTGCCGACACCGGTGGTGTGCAGGGGCAACCGTCCACCGCTGCGCGAGATGACCGGCGCGGAGCGGCGCCCCGCGAGCTTTTCGACGTAGACGGTCTGAAGACCGTCGCGCACGGCCAGGTGCACGTTCTCGCCGGTGCTCTGGTGCAGGTCCTGCATGAACGGCATGGCCTCCCGACGCAGTCGGGTGTAGACCGGTGCCAGCAGTCCGATCTCCCACAGGCGCAGTCCGACGCAGTACCGGCCGTCGGACTCGCGCCGGAGCGCGCCCCACTCCTCCAGCTCGCCGAGGAGCCGGTGAGCGGTCGCGAGCGGGATGTCGGCCGCCCGCGCGATCTCGGTCAGCGTCAGGCGGGTGTGCTCGGTGTCGAAGGCGGTCAGCACGCTCAGCGCGCGTGCCGTCACGGAACGCCCCGCGTCCCGGCTGTTTCCCGCCATCGACCTCTCGGTTCCTGTCGGCGACTGTCGCAACCGGTTCTAGCCGGAAAGCGGACCCGGGGGCAACCGTTCGGCCGCATCGTCTCATCGGCGGGCGCCCCGGTCCGTGTCCGCGACCCCCGAAGCACCGTACTGTTCAGCGATTGCTGCAATACAGCATTGACTGTACTGTTTGAGCCATGGTGACGTGTGAGACGCGGGAGGACGCGCTGGCCCGCCTGGGGCGCGCCCTGGCCGACCCGACCCGGTGTCGGATCCTCACGGCGCTGCTGGAGGGCACCCGCTACCCCGGCGGACTGGCCGAACTCCTGGAGCTGAGCCGGTCGAAGGTGTCCAACCACCTGGCCTGCCTGCGCGGCTGCGGCCTGGTGGTGGCCACCTACCAGGGCAGGCAGGTCCGCTACGAGCTCGCCGACGCCCACCTGGCCGAGGCGCTGCGCGAACTGGTCCAGGTCGTGCTGGCCGTCGAACCGACCACGGCCTGCGCCGAGGACCGGCCGGTGGAGACACCCGCCCCGGAAGAGGTGGCGTCATGAGCGAGCCCTCCCGGCCTCGTCAGGCCTCGCCCGAGCACTGCGACGACGACTGCTGCGGACCTCCAGCGCCACCGGCCACCGCGCCGCGGCAACCGAGCGCGCAGCGCCGGTCGGTGCTGACCCGGCGGGTACGGCTGCTGGTGGCGGCCACGATCAGCTACAACGTCGTCGAGGCGGTCGTGGCGATCACGGCGGGCGCGTTGGCCTCCTCGACCGCGCTGATCGGGTTCGGCCTGGACTCGGTCATCGAGGTCGCCTCGGCCGCGGCCGTGGCCTGGCAGTTCTCGGCTCGCGAGGCCGCGGACCGCCAGGCTCGCGAGCGCACGGCCCTGCGGATCATCGCGGTCTCGTTCTTCGCCCTGGCGACCTACGTGACCGTCGAGGCGATCCGCTCCCTGCTCGGCGGCGGGGCCGCCGACTCGTCGACGGTGGGCATCGTGCTGGCCGCGCTGTCCCTGCTGATCATGCCTGGTCTGTCCCTGGCCCAGCGGTTCACCGGCCGCCAACTGGGCTCGGCCAGCGCGGTGGCCGACTCCAAGCAGACCCTGCTGTGCACCTACCTGTCCGGAGTGCTGCTGGTGGGGCTGCTGCTCAACAGCCTGCTGGGCTGGTCCTGGGCCGACCCGATCGTGGCCCTGGTCATCGCCGCGGTCGCCGCGAAGGAGGGCCGCGAGGCCTGGCGCGGCGACAACTGCTGCGCCCCACCGGCCACGGCCATGGCGGGCCACGAGGACGACGACCGCCGCGACCACGAGGAATCGTGACGCAGCGGACGAAGCGAACCTGCAGCCGAACGCACGATCAGCGCAGCGAGACACTCCCCACATCGTGGGTGCCGTGGGGTGCTCACACAGGAGGGGCACAAAAAGGAGGCCCCCACCGCGGTGGGGGCCTCCCTGTGCTCGATCACACAGGAGCCGACTTACTCGACTCCGAGTGGGCGAGGGGGGACTTGAACCCCCACGTCCTTCCGGACACACGGACCTGAACCGTGCGCGTCTGCCATTCCGCCACTCGCCCGTGGCTTCCGGTGTGAACCCTACCCTGCTCGGATCTGGCCCTCGACACCGGGTCGCTCACCGCCTCGTCGAGGCCGTCCGCGAGCTCCGCCGCCGAACCGGACGAGAAAACTTTAGCACGGGCTCACGAGGTGATTTTCCGGGGGGAGGGGGCCTGTTGGGAACTGGGCGGTGTCACGGTCCGTTGACCCAGATACGATGGGTCGAGGAGTCGTACGTGTGGAGGGGATTGCCGTGGGCCTCGTGCAGCGTTTCGAGCGCCAGCTCGAAGGCATCGTCGGTAATAGCTTCGCGCGCGTTTTCGGTGGCAAGGTCGTGCCGCAGGAGGTTGCCCAATCCCTGCAGCGCGAAGCCGAGTTGCAGGTGCGGGAATTGGCCGGGGGGCGGCTGCTCGCCTGCAACCACTACGTGGTGCAACTCAGCCCCACCGATCACGACCGGCTCGCCGGGGAGGAGGAGCAACGGGTGACCGACCTCCTCGCCGACTGCGTGCAGGAGCATCTCACCGAACAGGGGTGGGAAACATATGGTGACGTCGTAGTCTCCCTGGAGCGCTCTGAGACGCTGCACACGGGACAGTTTCGAATCAGATCGTCCGTCGACCCCGACGCAAGCCGACGGCCGGCAACACCTCGTATCGCAGGAGACCGACCCATGAGCCAGCCACCAGGCCACTACCCCCAGGGGGACCCTTACGGTCAGGGCCAGTACGGGTATGACCAGGGCTACGGCCAAGGCCAGTACGGGCAAGACCCCAACTACGGATACGGGCAGCCCGGCTACGACCCCTACGCCCAGCAGCCCCCGGGCTACGGCCAGCCTCAGCCGGGGTACGGGCAGCAGCCCGGCTACGACCAGGGCTACGGCCAGCCCCCGGGCTACGACCCCTACGCCCAGCAGCCCCCGGGCTACGGCCAGCCTCAGCCGGGGTACGGACAGCCCCAACCTGGTGGTGGCTACCCGCAGTCCGCGCCGGGCGGATTCCCCGACCAGGGCTACGGCCAGCCCCAGCCGGGGTACGGGCAGCAGCCCGGCTACGACCAGGGCTACGGCCAGCCCCCGGGCTACGACCCCTACGGCCAGCCTCCCGGCTACGGCCAGCCCCAACCCGGCGGCGGCTACCCGCAGTCCGCGCCGGGCGGATTCCCCGACCAGGGCTACGGCCAACCCCAGCCGCCGGCCGGCTACGCCCAGCCCCCGGGCTACGACCCCTACGGCCAGCCTCCCGGCTACGGCCAGCCCCAACCCGGCGGCGGCTACCCGCAGTCCGCGCCGGGCGGATTCCCCGACCAGGGCTACGCCCCGCCACCCGGCGGCGGTTACCCGCAGTCCGCACCGGGCGGCTACCCGGAGGCCATGCCACCGCGCCAGCTCACCGCCACGCTGCAGCTCGACGACGGTTCGAACCGTTCGTACACGCTGCAGCAGGGCAGCAACGTGGTCGGGCGCGGTCAGGAGGGTCAGTTCCGACTGCCCGACACCGGTGTTTCCCGCAAGCACATCGAGATCCAGTGGGACGGTCAGGCCGCGATGCTCGCCGACCTCGGATCGACGAACGGCACCACGGTCAACGGCACTCCGGTCCAGACTTGGCAACTGGCGGACGGCGACGTCATCCGCGTCGGCCACTCCTCCCTGGTCTTCCGCAGCCAGGGCTGAGCAGAGCCGTATCCGACGACAGGCAGGAGCGTTCACAACAAGTGTCCGAGCTGGTGATTCAGCTGGCCAGAGCAGGGTTCCTCGCCCTGCTCTGGTTGTTCGTGCTGGCCGCGCTTCGCGTGGTGCGTTCCGACCTGCACTCGGCTTCGGGACTGCGCGCCCCCGGCATCGGTGTGTCCGTTCCGGGGGCTGGAAAGAACAAGAAAACCCCGAGTAAGCAGCCCAAGAGCAAGACCAAGTCACCACGACAACTCGTGGTGACGCACGGCGCGCTCGCGGGCACGCGCATCTCGTTGGACGGCATGCCGATCTCACTCGGTCGTGCCGACGACTCCACGCTGGTGCTCGATGACGACTACGCATCGACCCGGCACGCGAGATTGGCACTCCGGGGCACGGATTGGTACGTGGAGGACCTAGGCTCCACGAACGGCACATACCTCGATCGGACGAAGGTCACGGGATCGACCAAGGTCCCGCTCGGCGTTCCGATCAGAATCGGCAAGACGGTGATCGAGCTGCGCTCATGACCCTCGTCCTTCACTACGCTGCCCGCAGCGACCGCGGCCTGGTTCGTTCCAACAACCAGGACTCGGTCTATGCCGGCCCACGACTCCTCGCCCTCGCGGACGGCATGGGTGGCCATGCCGCCGGCGAGGTCGCCAGCAAGGTCGTCATCGCGGCACTGGCGCCGCTGGACGACGACGAACCCGGCGACGACCTGCTCGGGGACCTTCGCGATGCGATGGTCTCCGGGAACAGTGCCATTTCCGACCTGGTCGCCAGCGACCCCGAGCTGGACGGGATGGGCACCACGCTGACGGCCGTGCTCTTCGCCGGCAGCAGGCTGGGGCTGGTCCACGTCGGCGACTCCCGGGCCTACATGGTCCGCGACGGCGAGCTTTCCCAGATAACCCACGACGACACCTTCGTCCAGTCGCTGATCGACGAAGGCCGGATCACCGAGGAGGAGGCCGCCAACCACCCGCAGCGCTCGCTGCTGCTGCGGGCGCTGACCGGCCACGAGATCGAACCGAGCCTGACCGTGCGCGAGGCCAGGGCCGGGGATCGCTACCTGCTGTGCTCGGACGGCCTGTCCAGCGTGGTCAGCGAGGAGACCATCGCCGAGGCGCTGCGGATCTCCGATCCGCAGCAGTGCGCCGACCGGATGATCGAGCTGGCCCTCAAGGGAGGCGGTCCGGACAACGTCACCGTGATCGTGGCCGACGTGGTCGACGTCGAGTTCGGCAACGACGCACCGATCGTGGGTGGCGCCGCCGGATTCGGCGACGAGGACCCGCAACCGGACTCCGCGGCGGCGCGGGCTTCGGCGGCCACGATGCCCGCGCGGCAGCAGCCGCAGTGGCTGGAGGAGTCCCCTCCGCCCGATCCACCACCCCGCAAGCGGCGATGGTTACGGTCGCTGCTGGTCACCGGCGGGATCCTCGTCGTGCTGGCCGGTATGGTGTTCGCGGGGCGCTGGTGGGTGTTCAACCAGTACTTCATCGGCGTCAACCGAGCCGACGAAGTCGTGATCTTCCAAGGTGTGCAGGGCAGCATGTTGGGGATTTCGCTGCACCGACAGGTCGAGAAGTCGTGCCCACCCGGCGCGGCGGAGAGCTGCAGGCCGATCGGCATCAAGGACCTCAAGCAGGCCCAGCGTCCCGACGTGCGCAACGGGAACATTCCGGTGAACGGCCTCGACAACGCCAGGGAGGCGATCCGCAACCTGCGGATGCGGGCGCTGCTGCCGGAGTGCGAGAAGTCGGATCCCCCGCCGTCGGACCAGCCGCCGCAGCCGCCGAACTCCTCGGGGCAGCCGAACCCGCCCACCGACCCGAACAAGCCCGGGCCGCCGACCGCATCGGGGCAGCCACCGAACGCGCCGGGGGCGACCGACACCACCCCACCGAGCTCCTCCTCGACGGTGGTCGGTAGCGCCACCCCGTTGGAGACCGCTACGCAGACACCGGGTGTGACCTGCCGGACGGTGAGCTGATGTCACAACCGGCGACCGGAACCGAGACGCCCTCCGGCGACTCCGAGGCGACCCCCCGGGCTCGCCGGAGCAACGAGCTGATCATGCTCGTCTTCGCCACCGTCATCGTCACGGCGGCGCTGGTCATGGTGGAGGTCAGCCAACAAACGCGGCTCACGCCACAGATCCTCTACTACGGTGGGGCGTTCCTGGGGCTGTTCGCCGCGGCGCACTTCGCGGTGCGCCGGTGGGCGCCGTACTCGGATCCGCTGATCCTGCCGTTGGTCGCGCTGATCAACGGGCTCGGCCTGGTCATCATCCACCGGGTGGATCTCGGAAACATCAAGGACCCTCCGTACGGCTGGTCGGGCCCCGCCGCACCCTCGCAGGTCTTCTACACCGCGCTGGCCCTCGTGCTGTTCGCGCTGGTGCTGAAGTTCGTCAGCGATCACAGGACGCTGGCGATGTACAGCTACATCTGCGGTCTGGTCGGGCTGGTGGCCCTGGCACTGCCCGCGATCCTGCCCGGATTCATCGCACCGACCATCAACGGCGCGAAGCTGTGGCTGAGGGTGGGGCCGCTGTCCATCCAGCCCGCGGAACCGGCCAAGATCCTGTTGATGATCTTCTTCGCGGCCTTCCTGGTGTCCAAGCGCGAGCTGTTCACCACGGCGGGCCGGCGATTCCTCGGCATCGACTTCCCGCGCGCCCGCGACCTCGCCCCGGTACTGGTGGCCTGGGCGCTGTCGATCGGCATCGTGGTGCTCGAACGCGACCTGGGTACCTCGCTGCTGTTCTTCGGCATCGTGCTCGTCATGATCTACATCGCGACAGAGCGCGCGATCTGGATCGGCATCGGCCTGTCGCTGTTCGCGGGCGGGTGCGTGCTCGCCTACTCGATATTCGGGCACGTCCAGGAGCGCGTGGACTCCTGGCTGAACCCGCTGACCAGCGGTAGCGGTGGCCAGCTGCGCAGTGCGCTGTTCGGACTGGCCAGCGGCGGCATCGGTGGGACCGGACTCGGCCAAGGGAGTCCGACACTGGTGCCCTACGCCGCCACCGACTTCATCCTCACCAGCTTCGGTGAGGAACTGGGGCTGATCGGCCTGATGGCCCTCTTCCTGCTCTACCTGCTGCTGGTGATGCGGGGACTGCGCAGCGCGCTGGCGGTGCGGGACTCCTTCGGCAAGCTGCTCGGCGGCGGTCTGTCCTTCGCGCTGCTGCTGCAGCTGTTCGTCATCGCCGGTGGAGTCACCGGGCTCATTCCGTTGACCGGGCTGGTCACACCGTTCATGGCCGCGGGGGGTTCCTCACTGCTGGCCAACTACATCCTGATCGCCCTGCTGCTGCGGATCTCCGACGCGGCACGTCGCCCGCAGACACCGAGCAAGCCGAAACCGAAGCAGGCCCCCATCGCCGAAGCACATACCGAACTGGTGGAGCGTCCCCGATGAACAAGCCGCTGCGGCGGGTCGCCACGGCCATGATGGCCATGGTCGTGTTGCTGATCGGCAACGTCACCTACATGCAGGTGGTCCGCGCCGACGAACTGGCCAACCACGCGAATAACAAGCGGGCGCTCTACGATCGCTACGCCACCGAACGCGGGCAGATCATCGCGGGCGGCCAGTCGCTGGCCAGTTCCGTGCCGACCAACGACAACCTCAAGTACCTGCGCACCTACTCGAACGGCCCGGCCTACGCGCCGATCACGGGGTACTACTCGTGGGCTTACGGCAGGACCGGGTTGGAAAGCGCCAAGAACGAGGTGCTCAACGGCAATGCCGGCTCGATGGCCTTCAGCAGGCTCTCGGAAATGTTCACGAGCGGTGACAAGCAGGGCGGCAACGTCCAGACGACGATCAACCCGGCCATGCAGCGGGTCGCCTACCAGCAGCTGACCAGCAAGGGCTACCAAGGCTCGGTGGTCGCGCTGAACCCGCAGAACGGCGACATCCTGGCGATGGCCAACGCGCCGTCCTACGACCCGAACCGGCTGACCAGTCACAGTTACGACGAGCAGCAGGAAGCTTCGAAGGACCTCAACAACGACGCTCACAACCCGAGGCTCAACCGGGCGATCTCCAACGTCTACCCGCCCGGCTCCATCTTCAAGCTGATCACGGCGTCCGCCGCGCTGGAGACCGGCAAGTACAACTACAACACCCAGGTCACGGCCGAGGCATCCATCCCGCTGCCGAAGACCACGAGCGCGACCCTGCCCAACTACGGCAACAACACGTGCGGCACCCTGCCCACCGCGCCGCTCTGGGAGGCGATGGCGCGTTCGTGCAACACGGCCTTCGCCGAGATCGCCGGGGACGTCGGCGAGCAGAAGCTGCGGGAGACCGCGCAGAGCTTCGGCTTCGGCAAGGAGCTCGACATCCCGATGAGCGTCGAGAAGTCCTCACTCGGCCCGATCGAGGGAGTACCCCAGCTCTACCAGACCGGCATCGGCCAGCGCGACGTGCGAGTTACCCCGATGCAGAGCGCGATGATGGCCGCCGCGATCGCCAACGACGGCTCGCTCATGAAACCGCATCTGGTCAAGAGCACCACGGCGCCGGACAGGTCGGTTCTGGAGACGACCCAACCGCAGGAGATGAGCCGACCGATCTCGCCGCAGCACGCCAACACCATCACGAAGATGATGGTCCAGTCCGAGAAGCGCTCCAGCAGCGGCGGCAAGATCTCCGACGTCCAGATCGCTTCCAAGACCGGAACCGCCCAGCACGGCAGCGGCTCCGACCCGCACGGCTGGTACGTGGCCTTCGCCCCCCAGGAGAACCCGAAGATCGCCGTCGCCGTGATCGTGGAGGACGGCGGCAACCTGGGCGCCTCCGCCACCGGCGGGAAGATCGCCGGCCCCATCGGCCGCTCCGTCATCCGAGCCGGCCTGCAGGGGGGTGGCTGACAGGTGCTGACCTCCGGCCAACTTCTCGCCGAGCGCTACCGTCTCGACCGGCGCATCGCCGTCGGCGGTATGGGCGAGGTGTGGCAGGCCGTCGACGTCCGGCTGGACCGCAGCGTGGCGGTCAAGGTGCTCAAGCCGGAGCTGTGCGGGGACGCCGAGTTCCTGCACCGCTTCCGCACCGAAGCCCGCACGACCGCCTCGCTGAACCACCCCGGTATCGCCGCCGTGCACGACTACGGCGAGACCGCGTCGATCCCGGACGGCCCGGAGGACACCGCCTACCTGGTCATGGAGCTCGTCGAGGGTGAGCCACTGGCGGCCATCCTCGCGCGGGAGGGCCGGATCACCACCGAGCACACCATGGAGATGCTGGAGCAGGCGGGCAACGCGCTGCAGGCCGCCCACGAGCGCGGCCTCGTGCACCGCGACGTCAAGCCCGGCAACATCATGGTCGGCCCGACCGGAACGGTGAAACTCACCGACTTCGGCATCGCCAAGGCGGCCGACGCCGCCCCGGTCACCCGTTCCGGGATGGTGATGGGCACCGCCCACTACATCGCCCCGGAACAGGCCCTCGGCAGCGAGGCCACCCCCTCCAGCGACGTGTACTCGCTGGCCGTGGTCGGTTACGAGTGCCTCAGGGGGCACCGGCCCTTCCTGTCCGAGAACGCGGTGACCGTGGCCATGATGCACATCCGCGAGATCGCGGCACCGCTGCCACCGGACGTGGCGCCGGGAGCGCGCGCCGTGATCGAGGCGACTTTGGTCAAGGACCCACGTCGCCGCTACGCCGGGGGCGGCGAGTTCGCCAACGCGGTGGCCAGCGTCCGCGCAGGTCTGCCACTTCCGACACCGGCGGCGTTGGCGGTGCCCCAACAGCACTTTCAACAGCGCCCGGTGCCGCAACCGGTACAGCCCCCGGTGCAGCAACCACCGCCGTCCCAGCAGTTTCCCGCCAGCGCGGCCGCTACCGGGGTGAACCCGCTGCCCACCCCCGCCCCACCGGGCCAACCCACCACCCAACCGCCCGGCGCCGTACCACCCCAGAACTCCGTACGGCACCAGAATCCGCCGGGCCCGGCACCACCGCCGGGGCAGCCGGTCTCCGCGGGCAGAGCCGGACTGTGGGTCCTGCTGGCCGTGGTCGTGGTGGTCGTGCTGGTCATCGTCGGATTCGCCGTGGCCATCACGTACCCCCGCAGCAGTCCGGCACCGGGGCCGGCCGCCTCGAAACCCGCACACCTCACCACTGCCCGGCAGGGCGACACTGTGAGATTCCTCGGTCTGGATTCCACGTATCGTCTGAGTCAGAATGCGCTACGGCATCCTGGTAGTGCCGGGGAGAACAGTCACAGTGCCCGCGAGGGGCACCGTACGTGCCGTAGCACGCCGACCACCGAACGTATCGCGACGAAGTCGCCGGGAACCGCGTACCGCGCCCTTGTCCCCGGGACATCGGCTGTCACGGACCGCGGGTCGGCATGATGGCACCACCGTGGACAAGGATCGGGACTACGCAGCGATGAGCTCACCACGACTTCTCTCCAATCGCTACGAGATCGGAGACACGCTCGGCTACGGCGGCATGTCGGAGGTGCACCATGGCCGCGACATCCGGCTCGGCCGGGACGTGGCCGTCAAGGTGCTGCGCGCCGACCTTGCCCGCGACCCCACGTTCCAACTGCGCTTCCGCCGCGAGGCGCAGAACGCGGCGGCGCTGAACCACCCGGCGATCGTGGCCGTCTACGACACCGGCGAGACCGAATCCGAGAACGGGCCGCTGCCCTACATCGTGATGGAGTACGTCGAGGGGCAGACGCTGCGCGACATCGTCAAGACGGAGGGTCCGCTGGCGCCGCGCCGAGCCATGGAGGTCATGGCCGACTCGACGGCCGCACTGGACTTCAGTCACCGCCACGGCATCGTGCACCGCGACGTCAAACCGGCCAACATCATGATCACCGAGTCCGGTGCGGTCAAGGTGATGGACTTCGGCATCGCGCGCGCGGTCGCCGACGGGCAGGCGGCCGTGACGCAGACGGCGGCCGTCATAGGCACCGCCCAGTACCTGTCACCGGAACAGGCGCGCGGCGAGACCGTCGACGCGCGCAGTGACGTCTATTCCTCGGGGTGCGTGCTGTTCGAGCTGCTCACCGGGGAACCTCCGTTCACGGGGGACTCCCCGGTCGCGGTGGCCTACCAGCACGTGCGGGAGGAACCGCGCAAGCCGTCCGACGACAACGAGCAGGTCCCGGCCGCGCTGGACGCCGTGGTGCTCAAGGCGCTGAGCAAGAACTCGGACAACCGGTACCAGTCGGCCGCCGAGATGCGCTCCGACCTGGTGCGGGTGCTCTCGGGGCAGCGGCCGAAGGCACCGATGGTCATGACCGAGGACGAGCGCACCTCGATGATGGCCGGCCCGCCCACCGCCGAGTCCACCGCGACCACCCGCAGGGCGGTCGCCCCCATCGACGCCGACGAAGACCCGGAGCAGCAGGACGACGGCAAGCGCCGCAGACGATGGACCATCGGACTGGTCACGGCGGCGTGCCTGGCCGTGTTCGCGCTGGTGTCGTGGGTGGCCTACGTCATGATGACTCCCGAGGAGCCGAAGACCGTGGCCATACCGGACGTGCAGGGCCAGCAGGTCCCGGCTGCCACTCGAGCGCTCAACGACCTGGGGTTGACGAAGCTGAGCTACCCCAAGAGGCCCTCCACCGAGGCGGAGAAGGGCAAGGTCGTGCACATCACTCCCCCGGTGGGCACGCAGGTCGGGCCGAACAAGCCGATCAAGCTCTACGTCGGCTCGGGCCCCGACATGATCGACGTGCCCGACCTGACGGGCAAGACGATGCCGGAGGCCCAGGAGATCCTCTCCAAGGCCGGCTTAAAGCTCAACGTCACGCCCGAGACGAAGACCGTCACCGACTCCAGCAAGGTCAACAAGATCCTGGACCAGAGCGAGACCGGTGAGGTCAAGCCGAACACCATGATCACGGTGACGGTCGGCGAGGCGATCGAGAAGGCCAGGGTCCTCGACGTCACCAACCTGCCGCTGTCCGCCGCGAAGCAGACGCTGGAGTCCGCCGGTTTCAACGTCTCCGTCAACCGGGTCGACTCCCCGAAGCCCGCCGGCACGGTCCTGGAGCAGAACCCGGAGGGCGGATCCAGCGCGCGACCGGACAGCACGGTCACGCTGACCGTGTCCAACGGCTCGCAGATCACCGTGCCCGGCAACCTGAGGGGCATGTCCGAGGACGCGGCCAAGCAGGCCCTGCAGAGCCAGGGGTGGAACGGCTCGATCTCCACGCAGCGGAAGACGACCACGGACAAGTCGCTGGACGACAAGGTGGTCGGTACCCAGCCCCCGGCGGGATCGAAGATCGGCAGGAACCAGTCGATCACGCTGCTGATCGGCGACTACGAGTCCGAATCGTCCACCACCACCCCACCGACCGAGAGCAGCGGCCTCTTCCCGGGATTCGACTAGCGTCCGGGAGCAGGAAGGACGCGGGAGGCGCGGCAGCGCACCGGTGACCGACCGGAGCGTTGCCGAGATTGCCGGATCGTTTCACGTGAAACGACCGTTCGTACTGGCCAGCGCGCCGCGAAGGATCACACGAGGGTCAGCGCAG
>NZ_JACGWZ010000009.1 GCF_014137975.1 Halosaccharopolyspora lacisalsi
CGGTGGCCGAGCGCGCCGAACTGCCGCTCGCGTCCACCACGTACTACTTCACCTCGCTGGACGACCTGGTCACCGAGGCCGTCAGGTACGAGGCCGGTGAGGAGCTCGAAGCGGGACGGCGACGCCTGGAGCAGCTCACCGAGGAGCACCGCGGTACCGAGACCGTCACAGAGCTGATGCTGGATCTGCTGCTGGGCGTCCGCTCCCGCGACGGTGGGGTCGAGCCGGTGTTGCTGCGCTACGAGCGGCTGGTCGGCGCGCCCCGGCGCCCCTATCTGGCGCCGCTGATGCGGGAACTCTCCGCGCAGCTCCACGACCTGCTGGCCGAGATCCTCGCGCACTGCGGCATGGAAGTCGGCCGCGACCGCATGTTCGAACTGATCGCGCTGGTCGACGGTACGGTCGTCAACGCGCTGAACGAGAGCGATCCCGATCCGCGTGGTGCCGCGCGGCGAATGCTGCGTTCCCAACTGGAGTGATCGCGCGCGGAAAGTCTCTCCGCGCTCACGCAACCCCTCTTCGCTTTCCGGCGCGTAGTAGGGGCCGGTAGTGCGGAAAGGGGCCATCGACCGATGCGGAGTTCAGTACGAGGAATCGTTTCGCGTGTTCGCCAGAGACCAGGCCGCGGCGCTGCGTCGCTCGGCGTACCTGCTGTTGCGGTGACTGGCACCTGGCGAGGATCTCGCTTCAAAACACCTTCACCAAGCTTTATCGGGCCTGGAAGCGGGTGGACGACACGACGAAGGAGGCCTACGCGCGCAAGGCCCTGATGCGTGCGTGGTTGGACGAACGACGACGTCCCTGGCGCCGGGTGGAGAACCGCCAGCGGGGTGATCCCGGACTCCGGTAGTACCGGGTCCGATCCCGAGGTGGCGGGGCAACGCGCGCGGACGCGGAATCTCGTCGCGCACGCGTTGACCGAGGTGCCGCCACGGAGCGGGCGGTGCTCGTACTGCGCTACTGGGAGGACCTGCCGATCGCCGAAGTGGCGGCGGCGCTGAGGTGTTCCGAAGGCACGGTCAAGAGCCAGAGCTCGCGCGGGTTGCAGAGCCTGCGGGAGGCGATCGCGCGGTACGACCCCGACCTGGTCGGTGTCGACGCGGAAGGGACAGCGTGATGGACGAGCAGACACTGCGCGCCGGCATGCGCGACGCCCTCGACGACGAACCACCGCTGGGACTCGAGCCCGACCGGATCGCCGACGAGGCCAGGAGAGCCCAGCGCAGGCGTCGGGCGACCTTCGGCACGGGCGTGGCCACGCTCGCGGTTCTCGCGGGAGCCGCCACGATCCCCGCCGTGACGGGACCGCACCACCGGGAGGTGATCCCGGCCGCACCTTCGGTGGTCACCGACGTCCCCACCGAGGGCGCGGTCCCGCCGAAGCTGTCGCAGGACGAACTCGACCAGCGTCGCCGGATGCTCGAGAACCACGCGGCGAAGGCGGTGCGCAGGGTCGCACCGAAGCTCGACGACGTGAGTCTGGAGCATTCGGGGCTCATCGGCATCGGCGCGCCCCGGCCCCGCATGCCCCGGAAGCTGAACATGAGCGTGGGTTTCACCGACAGCACCGGGCCGACCGCGGTCTCCGTCGAGGTCGGCACCGCGGGCACCTTCGACAAGGCTCCGTCCGAATCCTGCGACGACACGCTGACCTGCGAGGTCGTGAACCGCCCGGACAGGTCCGTGCTGGTTCGCGACGCGGTGCTGGTGGGGCCGCGGTCCGCCGTGACGGAGTCGGTGTCGCACTACCGCACCGATGGCACCGTCGTCAGGGTCACGGCCTTCACCTACGACCCGGCCACGCCTTCAGCGGACGAGGTGCGCGAGAACCCCGCGCTCAGTGAGGAGCAACTCACCGGCCTGGCCACCGACCCGAAGTTCACGTTGGGCAAGTGACTCCGCAACGCCGCGCCCGCGCCCGCGACCCGGGCGCGGCACGGCCGCGTCGGGCGGACCAGGTGCACCGCCCCGAGTGGCACCGCACGTATCCTCGACGGTCGTGACGGACAAGCCCAGCATCCCCAACGTCCTGGCCAACCGCTACGCCTCGCCCGAGCTGGTCGAGCTGTGGTCACCGGCGCACAAGGTCGTTCTGGAGCGAAGGCTGTGGTTGGCGGTGCTGCGCGCGCAGGCCGACCTCGGCATCGACGTTCCCGAGCAGGCACTGGCCGACTACGAGCGGGTGCTGGAACGGGTCGACCTGGACTCCATCGCGGAGCGGGAGCGCGTGACCCGGCACGACGTGAAGGCGCGCATCGAGGAGTTCAACGCGCTGGCCGGTCACGAGCACGTGCACAAGGGCATGACCTCGCGCGACCTGACGGAGAACGTCGAGCAGTTGCAGGTGCGCCGCAGCCTGGAGCACGTGCGCGACCGCACGGTCGCCGTGCTCGCGCGGCTGGCCCAGCTCGCCTCCGAACACGGCGAGCTGGTCATGGCGGGACGTTCGCACAACGTCGCGGCCCAGGCCACCACGCTGGGCAAGCGCTTCGCCACCGCCGCCGACGAACTGCTCGCCGGGTTCCACCGGCTCGAGGAGCTGCTGAGCCGCTACCCGCTGCGCGGCATCAAGGGTCCGGTCGGCACGGCCCAGGACGCGCTGGACCTCGTCGGAGGCGACCGGGACAAGCTGGCCGAGCTGGAGCGCCGGGTGGCCGGTCACCTCGGTTTCGGCAAGGTGCTGACCAGCGTCGGTCAGGTGTACCCGCGCTCGCTGGACTACGAGGTGCTGACCACGCTGTCCCAGCTGTCCGCCGCCCCGTCGAGCCTGGCCAAGACGATCCGGCTGATGGCTGGTCAGGAGCTGGTCACCGAGGGGTTCAAGCCCGGTCAGGTCGGCTCCAGCGCGATGCCGCACAAGATGAACACCCGTTCCTGCGAGCGCGTCAACGGCCTGGCCGTGGTGCTGCGCGGGCACGTGTCGATGGCGAGCGAGATCGCCGGTGACCAGTGGAATGAGGGCGACGTGTCCTGCTCGGTGGTGCGCCGGGTCGCGCTGCCGGACGCCTTCTTCGCCTTCGACGGGTTGCTGGAGACCTTCCTGACGGTGCTCGACGAGTTCGGCGCCTACCCCGCCGTGATCTCCCGCGAGCTGGACCGCTACCTGCCGTTCCTGGCCACCACGAAGGTGCTCATGGCCGCGGTGCGGGCCGGGGTCGGGCGCGAGACCGCGCACGAGGCCATCAAGGAGAACGCCGTCGCCGTCGCGCTGGACATGCGCGAGCGGGGTATCGAGGGCAACGACCTGCTCGACCGGCTCGCCGCCGACGAGCGACTGCCGCTGGACCGCGACCAGCTCGGCGCGCTGCTGGACGACCGGCTCGACTTCACCGGAGCGGCCACCGACCAGGTCCGCGACCTCGTCGCCGAGGTCGACAGGATCACCACCCGCCATCCCGAGGCCGCCGCCTACACCCCCTCCGACATCCTGTGAGACGTCGAGCCCGGTGAGCGTGGTCAGCTCCCGTGGCTGGTCCCCTCCGCACCGCGACGGGCGTACAGGCTGGTCAGCGTGACGGTCGCCAGGATGACCACGATGACCGCCAGGGAGAGCGCGGTGGGAACGGTCGGCACGGCGGGCCAGATTCCGTGGGCCCAGTGCAGCACCAGCTTCACCCCGATGAACGCGAGGATCAGCGCCAGGCCGTGGTTGAGGTGGACGAGCTTGGCCAGCGCGGTGTGCAGCACGAAGTACAGGGCCCGCAGCCCCAGCAGGGCGAAGGCGTTGGTGGTGAACACCAGGTAGGGATCCTCGGTGATGCCGTAGACGGCGGGCACGGAGTCGACGGCGAAGACCACGTCCACGGCGAAGATCGCCACGACCACGACGGTCAGCGGGGTCAGGGCGCGCCGTCGGCCTTCGCGCACCGTCAGCCGGGCGCCGCGGTAGTCGTCGGTGACCGGCATCAGCCGGCGCAGCAGCCGCACCGAACGCATCTGCGAGACGTCGTGGTCGAAGGCGCTCCCGCTGAGCGCTTCGTGCAGGACCTTGACGGCGGTGCCGAACAGGATCGCGCCGAACACCAGAAATGCCCAGGTCCCGGCCTGCAGCAGGGCGGCCCCGGCGGCGATGAAGACGCCGCGCAGCACCAGCGCCCCGATGATGCCGTACAGCAGCACGCGCTGCTGCAGCGCCGCCGGGACGGAGAAGCCGGACAGCACGAGCATGAACACGAACAGGTTGTCCACCGACAGCGACTTCTCCACCACGAACCCGGTGAGGAACTCCAGCGCCTGGCTCGTGCCGAACGTCAGCCACAGGAGCACGCCGAAGATCAGTGGTAGCGCGAGGTAGAACACCGACCACCCCACGGCCTCGCGCATCGAGACCTCGTGGGGGCGGCGGGTCACCAGGAAGTCGGTGGCCAGCAGGGCGAGCAGGACGGCGATGCTGACCGCCCACAACAGCGGCGATCCGATCGATTCCGACGGAGCGGCGAGAGCAGCGGTGGGACCGGGCACGGAAGCCTCCTCGAACATCGTTCGCGTTCGAGGTCTCCTTCGCCCACCGCGGACGGCCTCCCGGGGACATCGGCGGATGTCCGGACTGACCGGGTCGACCCGAGGAAGTACTCCCCTCGCACGCGAGTGTCGCGTATCCGGCCTGTTCAGCCAACCCGAGCCCGTTGCTCCACCGACGAGCGAGCCCGCACCGCTCGGCGCCAACGGTTGGGCGAGCTCGGTGGTGTGCCCGCGCGGCGGGATCAGTCGAAGTCGATGTGCACGTGTACGTGGCCCTGGTCGTCTCGGGTCGCGAGCGCGTCGCCGGTGCGTTGTTCACCGGCCACTTCGAGCGTGGCGGCTCGGCGCTGGTGTCGGAAGTTGCGCCACCAGCGCTTCCGGTCCGGCAGCTGCACCTTGATGACGATGCCGTCGCTGGTGCGGTGGAAGCCGACGACCAGTGAGAAGTGGCGACCGGACCGGTGCCCCCGGTAGGAGAGGACCGCCATGCCGAGGCGGCCGGTGGTCGAGGGCCAGCGGGAGAACTTTCTCACCAACGGCATGGCGATCTTGTTGACCCAGCGGCCGGCAGTGGTAACGGTTGTCATCGTGACGACTCCTGTCTCGGCAGTGGGTGGTTCGCGTTCGGTCGGGCACCGCACGGCCCGCGGTCGCCGGCCGGAGCGCGTCGAAGCGGCACGAGGGTTCGTACTTCCCGCCGGTGCGAAGGTCACCCACGGGACGCGGAGTCACCGAGCCGAGTCCGGTCACCTCACATGACAGCAACGAGGAAGAAGCCATGCACGTTCCCGGAGAAGAGGGCAGCTCCTGATGTCCACCCGTACCAAAGTCGCCGTCGTCGGTGCCGGTCCCGCGGGGCTGACGGTGGCGAACCTGCTCAACCACAGCGGAATCGACTGCGTCCTGCTGGAGGAGCGGAGCCGAACCCACATCGAGCAGCGCCCCAGAGCCGGTTTCATCGAGGAGTGGGCGGTACGCGCGCTGGACGAGCACGGTCTGGCCGACCGGCTGCTGCGCACCGCCGGGACGCAGACCTTCTCCGAGTTCCGCTTCGACGGGGCCCGCCACTTCTTCCGCTACGGGGACCTCTCGGGCCACCGGCACTTCGTCTACCCGCAGCAGGAGCTCGTGACCGACCTGGTCGCGACCTACGTCGACGACGGGGGCGGTGACGCGCGCTTCGAGGTCGCCGACGTGCGGCTGCACGACCTGGACACCGACGCCCCGGCCGTCACCTACACCGACCGGGACGGGCGGGAGCAGCGCGTCGACTG
Organism: Halosaccharopolyspora lacisalsi; assembly: GCF_014137975.1. Lineage (GTDB taxonomy): Bacteria > Actinomycetota > Actinomycetes > Mycobacteriales > Pseudonocardiaceae > Halosaccharopolyspora > Halosaccharopolyspora lacisalsi. The sequence continues at coordinate 5,736 of NZ_JACGWZ010000009.1, forward strand.
CGACTTCGTCGCCGGGTGCGACGGTGCGCAGGGAGTCTCCCGCAAGCACATGCCGCCCGATGCCGTGGTCGCCCGGCACGACTACGGCATCGGGTGGTTGGCCCTGCTGGCCGAAGCGCCGCCGTCCGCCGACGGCGTCCTGTTCGGCGTCCACCCCCGCGGGTTCGCCGCGCACATGGCCCGCTCGGACCGGGTCACCCGCTTCTACCTGCAGTGCCCGCCCGGGGACACCGAGGACTCCTGGCCCGACGAGCGGGTGTGGCGGGAGCTGCAGGCCCGGCTCGCGGTCCCCGGCGGGGAGATCACCGAGGGCGAGCTGATCGAGAAGCGCGTCCTGGACATGCACAACTACGTGGTGGAGCCCATGTCGCACGGCCGGCTGCATCTGGCGGGCGAGGCGGCGCACCTGGTGGCTCCCATCGCCGCCAAGGGCATGAACCTCGCCCTGCACGACGCGCTGCTGCTGGCCGATGCGTTCGGGGCGCACTACCGGGGCGATGACGCGAAGCTGGACGGGTACTCGGACACCTGCCTGAGCCGGGTGTGGCAGTACCAGGAGTTCTCCCAGTGGCTCTCCGACGTCTTCCACAGCTCCACGCAGGATCCGCCGTCCGATCCGTTCCGGGCGCGGCTCGCGCAGGCGCGGTTGCGCAGGCTGCTCGGCTCCGAGGCCACGGCGACGGCGCTGGCCGAGGTCTACATCGGCAAGCGCGCCGACTTCTGAGGGACGGCCACGTCCCTCCGGCATCCCGCGAGCCCCCGCTACGACCAGTGGGCGTTGAAGAAGTCCAGTTCGTAGCGGGTGGCGAGCTGGAACAGCCGCAGGCACCGGGCCTGCTCGCGCTCGTCCAGGGTGGCGCCGACGCGGTCGAGCTCGGCGCACAGCCACCGGACCCACTCGTTGAAGGCCGCGTTGTTGTGCAGCGTGATCCACTCGCTGTGCAGGAAGTTGTACGGCAACCGCTCGGGTGCCCGAGCGGCCCACTGCTGGTAACTCCACTCGGCGACCACCAGCACCGTCAGGACGTCGGCGTAGCTGCCGCGCGTGTTCATGTCGGCCATCAGCTCGCGGAACGCCTCGGTCGCCTCGTGCCGCTCGGGAACGCTGCGCTCGGCCGCCGGCACTTCCAGCTCGTCGAAGGCCCGCTGGAAGTACGTGTTCTCGTCACTGGTGACCACGGTGATGCTGCCCGCGATCGCCAGCCGTGACGGGTAGGCGTCGGCCCTGGCCAGCGCCGCCCCGAGCAGGGCGAGGAACTGGTCGACGAACTGGTAGTCCTGCACCAGGTAGGAGCGCATTCTCGAGTTCGGCATCGAGCCGTCGAACAGCGCGTCGGTGAAGGGATGGTGGACCACGGCGGTCCAGTCCGGTTCGCTGCGGGAACGCAGCCATTCGGTGAAGCTCCCGGTCACTGTGGGGTCCTTTCGAGCCACGGTCGTCGTGTGCACCATGCCGCATCGGCGGCCCGCCCGGCGCGGTGAAGCACCCTATGCGGCAAAATTCGAGCCGTGGTCACCCTCGCCGAGTACCCCCTGATCGCTGCGGGCAAGGTCCGACAGCTGCACGCCGTGGACGACGAGCACCTGCTGATGGTGGCTTCCGATCGCATCTCCGCCTACGACCACGTGCTGGCCACCCCCATTCCGGACAAGGGCCGGGTGCTCACGGCGATGAGCGTGTTCTGGTTCGAGCTGTTGTCCTCCGAAGTGGACAACCACCTGGTCTCCGCCGACGATCCGCGCGTCCCGGACGAGGTGCGCGGCCGCGCGCTGCTCGTGCGCAGGCTGGAGATGCTGCCGGTGGAGTGCGTCGCGCGCGGCTACCTCACCGGATCCGGGCTGATCGACTACCGCGCCACCGGCACTGTCTGCGGCGTGGAGCTGCCGAACGGACTCACCGAGTCCTCCCGGCTGCCAGAACCGATCTTCACACCGGCGACGAAGGCCGAGCTGGGCGAGCACGACGAGAACGTCAGTTTCGCCGCGGTCGCCCGCACCGTGGGTGACGAGCGCGCCGAGCAGCTGCGCGAGCTGACGCTGCGGCTCTACCGGCGAGCGGCCGAGCACGCCGAGAGCAGGGGCGTCATCCTCGCCGACACCAAGTTCGAGTTCGGCCTCTCCGAGCGGGGCGACCTCGTGCTGGGGGACGAGGTGCTCACTCCCGACTCCTCGCGGTACTGGCCCGCCGACGGCTACGAGCCCGGCCGGGTTCAGCCGTCCTTCGACAAGCAGTACGTCCGGGACTGGCTGACCTCGCCCGCCTCCGGCTGGGACAGGTCCTCGGAGCAGCCCCCACCGGAGCTTCCCGACGAGGTGGTGGCCAACACCCGCGCCCGCTACGTCGAAGCCTACGAGCGCATCACCGGTCGCGATCTGGCTGACTGGCCCGGCCCCGGCGCGTGAGTCCCGCTCGTCATCCGTCCGGGTGGATTACGGCGGGCGTTGACCTCGATCGGGTCCGATCGTTACCGCTCCGTCGAGCGCACGACACTCGAATCAGGCCTAATGGACGGCGTGAGCACGTGGCTCGTGGTGTCGCTGTCCGGACTGGAGAACCGAACCCTGGACCGCTGCGCGGAATTCGCCGCGGAACTGCGGTGTCGCGGGGTTCCGCTGACCCTGCTCGTGGCTCCTCGCCCCGAGCGGGCGGAGCCTCCCAGGCCGGACTCGCCCGTGCAGCGGTGGGTCCGGGGCAGGGTCGCCGACGGCGACGCGATCGCGCTGCACGGTTTCGAGCACTCGGTTCCGGCGGACGGCTTGCTGCCCCGGCTCGTCACGGGGCGCGGTGCCGAGTTCGCCACGCTTCCCGCTCACGAGGCGGGACTGCGGTTGATCGCCGCTCTGGCCACTGTGGAGCGACTCGGGTTGCGCGTCGAGACCTTCGTGCCGCCGCGCTGGCTGGCCTCGCCCGGCACCCTCTCGGCGCTTCGTCACCACGGCTTCACCGTGTGCGCCGACGGTACGGCGGTGCACGAGCTCGACGCGGGGCTGGTGCACCGCGCCCGAGTGCACTCCTTCGGCTCCGGTGAACGCGGCGAGGTCCGGCGCTGCCGCTCCCTGGTGTCGCGCGTCGGTCGCACGGTCCGGCGCGACCTCCCTGTGCGGCTGGCGGTCGACGCGGCCGATCTGCAACGGCCGCTACCGGGACGAGCCGTTCTCGACGCCGTCGACCTCGCCCTGGAGCAGGGCGCCGTCCCGCGGAGCTACGACGATTTCGCCTCGCGGGTCCCGCGCCCGCGTGGTGCGGAGCCTTCGGGCAACGTCGCCGTCAACATCGACCCGCTGTCGCGCTGACCAGGTATTTTCCCGTTCATGTCGATATGAAAACCCCTTCATGGTGCTTTCAGGGGTACTTCATCGGCAGCACCGAAGCTGGTTGGTGTCGGGGCGCCGAGACGGTGGTGCCCCGCTACGGCGGGAAGGTGCAATCATGCGTACGAAGTCCAGGGGCGTCTGGGTGGTCGCGGCGATCGTGGGAGCGGTCGGCCTCACCGGTACCGGCATCGCGATGGCCGGCGACGATGGTGCCCGGCCGGCTCCGGTTCCGGCCTCGGCTCCGGCTGCGGAACGGCCGGCCCCGGCGCCCGTTCCGCAGCAGTCGGCTCCGCAGCAGCTGGAGCGGGACGACGACGCCGACGACCGCGACGACGTCGACGACCGCGACGACGTCGACGACCGCGACGACGTCGACGACCGCGACGACGTCGACGACCGCGACGACGTCGACGACCGCGACGACGTCGACGACCGCGACGACGTCGACGACCGCGACGACGTCGACGACCGCGACGACGTCGACGACCGCGACGACGCCGACGACCGCGACGACGTCGACGACCGCGACGACAGGAACGACGACTGACCGATGTTCGCCGGTGAACGGAGGCGTTCTGGCGGTGTGAGTGCCAAAACGCCTCCGCTCGCCCCCGGGAAGTTCCGGTGAGCCGCTACGGGGAGGTCGGTTCTCCCCTGTTGAGCACGGTGACGCTGGTGTCCCGGGGACCGAGCTGGTCGAACATCCTGTAGTGCATCTCGGGCATCGCGAGCACCGCCTCGTGGATCGGGACGGTGACTCGCGGCCCGACCGCGCGCAGGAAGTCCACCGCCTCGGACAGCTTCAGCCAGGGCGCCCCGGTCGGAAGCCCCAGCACGTCGATGCGCTGCTCGGGAACGTGGAACGAGTCGCCGGGGTGGTAGAAGGCACCGTGGTCGACGATGTAGCCGATGTTGGCCACGGCCGGGAGATCGGGGTGGATGGCGGCGTGCTGTCCTCCGACGACGTTGACCGCCGCCCCGGCCGGCTCCAGCGCGTCACCGGGACGCACCGTCTCGGGGGTCAGCCCGGACTCGGCCAGGCTCTCCGCCGACTCCGAGTCGGCGATGAGCCCGGCTCCCGGGTTGGCCTCGAGCAACGGGAGCAGCCGCCGGGTGTCCAGGTGGTCGGGGTGCTTGTGGGTGATCAGCACCGCGTCCAGCCCCCGGAGTTGTTCGAAGTCGGTGGAGAAGGATCCCGGGTCGATCAGCAACCGGGCCGAGCCGGCCTCGACCAGGACGCAGGAGTGCCCGTAATGAGTAATCCGCACCATAACTCTCCTCAGCGTTCCGCGGGTTTCCACCGGCGTCCCTCGACCATATCGCCGAATCCCATCCAGACCATGTTCATCAGCCGCATCGACAGACCGTCGGCGGTGTGCTCGGGATGGTCGATCCACCAGTCCAGCATGGACTCGCCCGCGCCGACGAGCGCGGCGGCGAACGGTTCCATCTGCTCGACCTCCCCGTAGCGGCTCACCGGAACTTCCCGGGGGCGAGCGGAGGCGTTTTGGCACTCACACCGCCAGAACGCCTCCGTTCACCGGCGAACATCGGTCAGTCGTCGTTCCTGTCGTCGCGGTCGTCGACGTCGTCGCGGTCGTCGGCGTCGTCGCGGTCGTCGACGTCGTCGCGGTCGTCGACGTCGTCGCGGTCGTCGACGTCGTCGCGGTCGTCGACGTCGTCGCGGTCGTCGACGTCGTCGCGGTCGTCGACGTCGTCGCGGTCGTCGACGTCGTCGCGGTCGTCGACGTCGTCGCGGTCGTCGACGTCGTCGCGGTCGTCGGCGTCGTCGTCCCGCTCCAGCTGCTGCGGAGCCGACTGCTGCGGAACGGGCGCCGGGGCCGGCCGTTCCGCAGCCGGAGCCGAGGCCGGAACCGGAGCCGGCCGGGCACCATCGTCGCCGGCCATCGCGATGCCGGTACCGGTGAGGCCGACCGCTCCCACGATCGCCGCGACCACCCAGACGCCCCTGGACTTCGTACGCATGATTGCACCTTCCCGCCGTAGCGGGGCACCACCGTCTCGGCGCCCCGACACCAACCAGCTTCGGTGCTGCCGATGAAGTACCCCTGAAAGCACCATGAAGGGGTTTTCATATCGACATGAACGGGAAAATACCTGGTCAGCGCGACAGCGGGTCGATGTTGACGGCGACGTTGCCCGAAGGCTCCGCACCACGCGGGCGCGGGACCCGCGAGGCGAAATCGTCGTAGCTCCGCGGGACGGCGCCCTGCTCCAGGGCGAGGTCGACGGCGTCGAGAACGGCTCGTCCCGGTAGCGGCCGTTGCAGATCGGCCGCGTCGACCGCCAGCCGCACAGGGAGGTCGCGCCGGACCGTGCGACCGACGCGCGACACCAGGGAGCGGCAGCGCCGGACCTCGCCGCGTTCACCGGAGCCGAAGGAGTGCACTCGGGCGCGGTGCACCAGCCCCGCGTCGAGCTCGTGCACCGCCGTACCGTCGGCGCACACGGTGAAGCCGTGGTGACGAAGCGCCGAGAGGGTGCCGGGCGAGGCCAGCCAGCGCGGCGGCACGAAGGTCTCGACGCGCAACCCGAGTCGCTCCACAGTGGCCAGAGCGGCGATCAACCGCAGTCCCGCCTCGTGAGCGGGAAGCGTGGCGAACTCGGCACCGCGCCCCGTGACGAGCCGGGGCAGCAAGCCGTCCGCCGGAACCGAGTGCTCGAAACCGTGCAGCGCGATCGCGTCGCCGTCGGCGACCCTGCCCCGGACCCACCGCTGCACGGGCGAGTCCGGCCTGGGAGGCTCCGCCCGCTCGGGGCGAGGAGCCACGAGCAGGGTCAGCGGAACCCCGCGACACCGCAGTTCCGCGGCGAATTCCGCGCAGCGGTCCAGGGTTCGGTTCTCCAGTCCGGACAGCGACACCACGAGCCACGTGCTCACGCCGTCCATTAGGCCTGATTCGAGTGTCGTGCGCTCGACGGAGCGGTAACGATCGGACCCGATCGAGGTCAACGCCCGCCGTAATCCACCCGGACGGATGACGAGCGGGACTCACGCGCCGGGGCCGGGCCAGTCAGCCAGATCGCGACCGGTGATGCGCTCGTAGGCTTCGACGTAGCGGGCGCGGGTGTTGGCCACCACCTCGTCGGGAAGCTCCGGTGGGGGCTGCTCCGAGGACCTGTCCCAGCCGGAGGCGGGCGAGGTCAGCCAGTCCCGGACGTACTGCTTGTCGAAGGACGGCTGAACCCGGCCGGGCTCGTAGCCGTCGGCGGGCCAGTACCGCGAGGAGTCGGGAGTGAGCACCTCGTCCCCCAGCACGAGGTCGCCCCGCTCGGAGAGGCCGAACTCGAACTTGGTGTCGGCGAGGATGACGCCCCTGCTCTCGGCGTGCTCGGCCGCTCGCCGGTAGAGCCGCAGCGTCAGCTCGCGCAGCTGCTCGGCGCGCTCGTCACCCACGGTGCGGGCGACCGCGGCGAAACTGACGTTCTCGTCGTGCTCGCCCAGCTCGGCCTTCGTCGCCGGTGTGAAGATCGGTTCTGGCAGCCGGGAGGACTCGGTGAGTCCGTTCGGCAGCTCCACGCCGCAGACAGTGCCGGTGGCGCGGTAGTCGATCAGCCCGGATCCGGTGAGGTAGCCGCGCGCGACGCACTCCACCGGCAGCATCTCCAGCCTGCGCACGAGCAGCGCGCGGCCGCGCACCTCGTCCGGGACGCGCGGATCGTCGGCGGAGACCAGGTGGTTGTCCACTTCGGAGGACAACAGCTCGAACCAGAACACGCTCATCGCCGTGAGCACCCGGCCCTTGTCCGGAATGGGGGTGGCCAGCACGTGGTCGTAGGCGGAGATGCGATCGGAAGCCACCATCAGCAGGTGCTCGTCGTCCACGGCGTGCAGCTGTCGGACCTTGCCCGCAGCGATCAGGGGGTACTCGGCGAGGGTGACCACGGCTCGAATTTTGCCGCATAGGGTGCTTCACCGCGCCGGGCGGGCCGCCGATGCGGCATGGTGCACACGACGACCGTGGCTCGAAAGGACCCCACAGTGACCGGGAGCTTCACCGAATGGCTGCGTTCCCGCAGCGAACCGGACTGGACCGCCGTGGTCCACCATCCCTTCACCGACGCGCTGTTCGACGGCTCGATGCCGAACTCGAGAATGCGCTCCTACCTGGTGCAGGACTACCAGTTCGTCGACCAGTTCCTCGCCCTGCTCGGGGCGGCGCTGGCCAGGGCCGACGCCTACCCGTCACGGCTGGCGATCGCGGGCAGCATCACCGTGGTCACCAGTGACGAGAACACGTACTTCCAGCGGGCCTTCGACGAGCTGGAAGTGCCGGCGGCCGAGCGCAGCGTTCCCGAGCGGCACGAGGCGACCGAGGCGTTCCGCGAGCTGATGGCCGACATGAACACGCGCGGCAGCTACGCCGACGTCCTGACGGTGCTGGTGGTCGCCGAGTGGAGTTACCAGCAGTGGGCCGCTCGGGCACCCGAGCGGTTGCCGTACAACTTCCTGCACAGCGAGTGGATCACGCTGCACAACAACGCGGCCTTCAACGAGTGGGTCCGGTGGCTGTGCGCCGAGCTCGACCGCGTCGGCGCCACCCTGGACGAGCGCGAGCAGGCCCGGTGCCTGCGGCTGTTCCAGCTCGCCACCCGCTACGAACTGGACTTCTTCAACGCCCACTGGTCGTAGCGGGGGCTCGCGGGATGCCGGAGGGACGTGGCCGTCCCTCAGAAGTCGGCGCGCTTGCCGATGTAGACCTCGGCCAGCGCCGTCGCCGTGGCCTCGGAGCCGAGCAGCCTGCGCAACCGCGCCTGCGCGAGCCGCGCCCGGAACGGATCGGACGGCGGATCCTGCGTGGAGCTGTGGAAGACGTCGGAGAGCCACTGGGAGAACTCCTGGTACTGCCACACCCGGCTCAGGCAGGTGTCCGAGTACCCGTCCAGCTTCGCGTCATCGCCCCGGTAGTGCGCCCCGAACGCATCGGCCAGCAGCAGCGCGTCGTGCAGGGCGAGGTTCATGCCCTTGGCGGCGATGGGAGCCACCAGGTGCGCCGCCTCGCCCGCCAGATGCAGCCGGCCGTGCGACATGGGCTCCACCACGTAGTTGTGCATGTCCAGGACGCGCTTCTCGATCAGCTCGCCCTCGGTGATCTCCCCGCCGGGGACCGCGAGCCGGGCCTGCAGCTCCCGCCACACCCGCTCGTCGGGCCAGGAGTCCTCGGTGTCCCCGGGCGGGCACTGCAGGTAGAAGCGGGTGACCCGGTCCGAGCGGGCCATGTGCGCGGCGAACCCGCGGGGGTGGACGCCGAACAGGACGCCGTCGGCGGACGGCGGCGCTTCGGCCAGCAGGGCCAACCACCCGATGCCGTAGTCGTGCCGGGCGACCACGGCATCGGGCGGCATGTGCTTGCGGGAGACTCCCTGCGCACCGTCGCACCCGGCGACGAAGTCGCAGTCGACGCGCTGCTCCCGCCCGTCCCGGTCGGTGTAGGTGACGGCCGGGGCGTCGGTGTCCAGGTCGTGCAGCCGCACGTCGGCGACCTCGAAGCGCGCGTCACCGCCCCCGTCGTCGACGTAGGTCGCGACCAGGTCGGTCACGAGCTCCTGCTGCGGGTAGACGAAGTGCCGGTGGCCCGAGAGGTCCCCGTAGCGGAAGAAGTGGCGGGCCCCGTCGAAGCGGAACTCGGAGAAGGTCTGCGTCCCGGCGGTGCGCAGCAGCCGGTCGGCCAGACCGTGCTCGTCCAGCGCGCGTACCGCCCACTCCTCGATGAAACCGGCTCTGGGGCGCTGCTCGATGTGGGTTCGGCTCCGCTCCTCCAGCAGGACGCAGTCGATTCCGCTGTGGTTGAGCAGGTTCGCCACCGTCAGCCCCGCGGGACCGGCACCGACGACGGCGACTTTGGTACGGGTGGACATCAGGAGCTGCCCTCTTCTCCGGGAACGTGCATGGCTTCTTCCTCGTTGCTGTCATGTGAGGTGACCGGACTCGGCTCGGTGACTCCGCGTCCCGTGGGTGACCTTCGCACCGGCGGGAAGTACGAACCCTCGTGCCGCTTCGACGCGCTCCGGCCGGCGACCGCGGGCCGTGCGGTGCCCGACCGAACGCGAACCACCCACTGCCGAGACAGGAGTCGTCACGATGACAACCGTTACCACTGCCGGCCGCTGGGTCAACAAGATCGCCATGCCGTTGGTGAGAAAGTTCTCCCGCTGGCCCTCGACCACCGGCCGCCTCGGCATGGCGGTCCTCTCCTACCGGGGGCACCGGTCCGGTCGCCACTTCTCACTGGTCGTCGGCTTCCACCGCACCAGCGACGGCATCGTCATCAAGGTGCAGCTGCCGGACCGGAAGCGCTGGTGGCGCAACTTCCGACACCAGCGCCGAGCCGCCACGCTCGAAGTGGCCGGTGAACAACGCACCGGCGACGCGCTCGCGACCCGAGACGACCAGGGCCACGTACACGTGCACATCGACTTCGACTGATCCCGCCGCGCGGGCACACCACCGAGCTCGCCCAACCGTTGGCGCCGAGCGGTGCGGGCTCGCTCGTCGGTGGAGCAACGGGCTCGGGTTGGCTGAACAGGCCGGATACGCGACACTCGCGTGCGAGGGGAGTACTTCCTCGGGTCGACCCGGTCAGTCCGGACATCCGCCGATGTCCCCGGGAGGCCGTCCGCGGTGGGCGAAGGAGACCTCGAACGCGAACGATGTTCGAGGAGGCTTCCGTGCCCGGTCCCACCGCTGCTCTCGCCGCTCCGTCGGAATCGATCGGATCGCCGCTGTTGTGGGCGGTCAGCATCGCCGTCCTGCTCGCCCTGCTGGCCACCGACTTCCTGGTGACCCGCCGCCCCCACGAGGTCTCGATGCGCGAGGCCGTGGGGTGGTCGGTGTTCTACCTCGCGCTACCACTGATCTTCGGCGTGCTCCTGTGGCTGACGTTCGGCACGAGCCAGGCGCTGGAGTTCCTCACCGGGTTCGTGGTGGAGAAGTCGCTGTCGGTGGACAACCTGTTCGTGTTCATGCTCGTGCTGTCCGGCTTCTCCGTCCCGGCGGCGCTGCAGCAGCGCGTGCTGCTGTACGGCATCATCGGGGCGCTGGTGCTGCGCGGCGTCTTCATCGCCGCCGGGGCCGCCCTGCTGCAGGCCGGGACCTGGGCATTTCTGGTGTTCGGCGCGATCCTGTTCGGCACCGCCGTCAAGGTCCTGCACGAAGCGCTCAGCGGGAGCGCCTTCGACCACGACGTCTCGCAGATGCGTTCGGTGCGGCTGCTGCGCCGGCTGATGCCGGTCACCGACGACTACCGCGGCGCCCGGCTGACGGTGCGCGAAGGCCGACGGCGCGCCCTGACCCCGCTGACCGTCGTGGTCGTGGCGATCTTCGCCGTGGACGTGGTCTTCGCCGTCGACTCCGTGCCCGCCGTCTACGGCATCACCGAGGATCCCTACCTGGTGTTCACCACCAACGCCTTCGCCCTGCTGGGGCTGCGGGCCCTGTACTTCGTGCTGCACACCGCGCTGGCCAAGCTCGTCCACCTCAACCACGGCCTGGCGCTGATCCTCGCGTTCATCGGGGTGAAGCTGGTGCTGCACTGGGCCCACGGAATCTGGCCCGCCGTGCCGACCGTTCCCACCGCGCTCTCCCTGGCGGTCATCGTGGTCATCCTGGCGACCGTCACGCTGACCAGCCTGTACGCCCGTCGCGGTGCGGAGGGGACCAGCCACGGGAGCTGACCACGCTCACCGGGCTCGACGTCTCACAGGATGTCGGAGGGGGTGTAGGCGGCGGCCTCGGGATGGCGGGTGGTGATCCTGTCGACCTCGGCGACGAGGTCGCGGACCTGGTCGGTGGCCGCTCCGGTGAAGTCGAGCCGGTCGTCCAGCAGCGCGCCGAGCTGGTCGCGGTCCAGCGGCAGTCGCTCGTCGGCGGCGAGCCGGTCGAGCAGGTCGTTGCCCTCGATACCCCGCTCGCGCATGTCCAGCGCGACGGCGACGGCGTTCTCCTTGATGGCCTCGTGCGCGGTCTCGCGCCCGACCCCGGCCCGCACCGCGGCCATGAGCACCTTCGTGGTGGCCAGGAACGGCAGGTAGCGGTCCAGCTCGCGGGAGATCACGGCGGGGTAGGCGCCGAACTCGTCGAGCACCGTCAGGAAGGTCTCCAGCAACCCGTCGAAGGCGAAGAAGGCGTCCGGCAGCGCGACCCGGCGCACCACCGAGCAGGACACGTCGCCCTCATTCCACTGGTCACCGGCGATCTCGCTCGCCATCGACACGTGCCCGCGCAGCACCACGGCCAGGCCGTTGACGCGCTCGCAGGAACGGGTGTTCATCTTGTGCGGCATCGCGCTGGAGCCGACCTGACCGGGCTTGAACCCCTCGGTGACCAGCTCCTGACCAGCCATCAGCCGGATCGTCTTGGCCAGGCTCGACGGGGCGGCGGACAGCTGGGACAGCGTGGTCAGCACCTCGTAGTCCAGCGAGCGCGGGTACACCTGACCGACGCTGGTCAGCACCTTGCCGAAACCGAGGTGACCGGCCACCCGGCGCTCCAGCTCGGCCAGCTTGTCCCGGTCGCCTCCGACGAGGTCCAGCGCGTCCTGGGCCGTGCCGACCGGACCCTTGATGCCGCGCAGCGGGTAGCGGCTCAGCAGCTCCTCGAGCCGGTGGAACCCGGCGAGCAGTTCGTCGGCGGCGGTGGCGAAGCGCTTGCCCAGCGTGGTGGCCTGGGCCGCGACGTTGTGCGAACGTCCCGCCATGACCAGCTCGCCGTGTTCGGAGGCGAGCTGGGCCAGCCGCGCGAGCACGGCGACCGTGCGGTCGCGCACGTGCTCCAGGCTGCGGCGCACCTGCAACTGCTCGACGTTCTCCGTCAGGTCGCGCGAGGTCATGCCCTTGTGCACGTGCTCGTGACCGGCCAGCGCGTTGAACTCCTCGATGCGCGCCTTCACGTCGTGCCGGGTCACGCGCTCCCGCTCCGCGATGGAGTCCAGGTCGACCCGTTCCAGCACCCGCTCGTAGTCGGCCAGTGCCTGCTCGGGAACGTCGATGCCGAGGTCGGCCTGCGCGCGCAGCACCGCCAACCACAGCCTTCGCTCCAGAACGACCTTGTGCGCCGGTGACCACAGCTCGACCAGCTCGGGCGAGGCGTAGCGGTTGGCCAGGACGTTGGGGATGCTGGGCTTGTCCGTCACGACCGTCGAGGATACGTGCGGTGCCACTCGGGGCGGTGCACCTGGTCCGCCCGACGCGGCCGTGCCGCGCCCGGGTCGCGGGCGCGGGCGCGGCGTTGCGGAGTCACTTGCCCAACGTGAACTTCGGGTCGGTGGCCAGGCCGGTGAGTTGCTCCTCACTGAGCGCGGGGTTCTCGCGCACCTCGTCCGCTGAAGGCGTGGCCGGGTCGTAGGTGAAGGCCGTGACCCTGACGACGGTGCCATCGGTGCGGTAGTGCGACACCGACTCCGTCACGGCGGACCGCGGCCCCACCAGCACCGCGTCGCGAACCAGCACGGACCTGTCCGGGCGGTTCACGACCTCGCAGGTCAGCGTGTCGTCGCAGGATTCGGACGGAGCCTTGTCGAAGGTGCCCGCGGTGCCGACCTCGACGGAGACCGCGGTCGGCCCGGTGCTGTCGGTGAAACCCACGCTCATGTTCAGCTTCCGGGGCATGCGGGGCCGGGGCGCGCCGATGCCGATGAGCCCCGAATGCTCCAGACTCACGTCGTCGAGCTTCGGTGCGACCCTGCGCACCGCCTTCGCCGCGTGGTTCTCGAGCATCCGGCGACGCTGGTCGAGTTCGTCCTGCGACAGCTTCGGCGGGACCGCGCCCTCGGTGGGGACGTCGGTGACCACCGAAGGTGCGGCCGGGATCACCTCCCGGTGGTGCGGTCCCGTCACGGCGGGGATCGTGGCGGCTCCCGCGAGAACCGCGAGCGTGGCCACGCCCGTGCCGAAGGTCGCCCGACGCCTGCGCTGGGCTCTCCTGGCCTCGTCGGCGATCCGGTCGGGCTCGAGTCCCAGCGGTGGTTCGTCGTCGAGGGCGTCGCGCATGCCGGCGCGCAGTGTCTGCTCGTCCATCACGCTGTCCCTTCCGCGTCGACACCGACCAGGTCGGGGTCGTACCGCGCGATCGCCTCCCGCAGGCTCTGCAACCCGCGCGAGCTCTGGCTCTTGACCGTGCCTTCGGAACACCTCAGCGCCGCCGCCACTTCGGCGATCGGCAGGTCCTCCCAGTAGCGCAGTACGAGCACCGCCCGCTGCCGTGGCGGCACCTCGGTCAACGCGTGCGCGACGAGATTCCGCGTCCGCGCGCGTTGCCCCGCCACCTCGGGATCGGACCCGGTACTACCGGAGTCCGGGATCACCCCGCTGCGGTTCTCCACCCGGCGCCAGGGACGTCGTCGTTCGTCCAACCACGCACGCATCAGGGCCTTGCGCGCGTAGGCCTCCTTCGTCGTGTCGTCCACCCGCTTCCAGGCCCGATAAAGCTTGGTGAAGGTGTTTTGAACGAGATCCTCGGCCAGGTGCCAGTCACCGCACAGCAGGTACGCCGAGCGACGCAGCGCCGCGGCCTGGTCTCTGGCGAACACGCGAAACGATTCCTCGTACTGAACTCGCATCGGTCGATGCCCCTTTCCGCACTACCGCCCCCTACTACGCGCCGGAAGCGAAGAGGGTTGCGTGAGCGCGGAGAGACTTTCCGCGCGCGATCACTCCAGTTGGGAACGCAGCATTCGCCGCGCGGCACCACGCGGATCGGGATCGCTCTCGTTCAGCGCGTTGACGACCGTACCGTCGACCAGCGCGATCAGTTCGAACATGCGGTCGCGGCCGACTTCCATGCCGCAGTGCGCGAGGATCTCGGCCAGCAGGTCGTGGAGCTGCGCGGAGAGTTCCCGCATCAGCGGCGCCAGATAGGGGCGCCGGGGCGCGCCGACCAGCCGCTCGTAGCGCAGCAACACCGGCTCGACCCCACCGTCGCGGGAGCGGACGCCCAGCAGCAGATCCAGCATCAGCTCTGTGACGGTCTCGGTACCGCGGTGCTCCTCGGTGAGCTGCTCCAGGCGTCGCCGTCCCGCTTCGAGCTCCTCACCGGCCTCGTACCTGACGGCCTCGGTGACCAGGTCGTCCAGCGAGGTGAAGTAGTACGTGGTGGACGCGAGCGGCAGTTCGGCGCGCTCGGCCACCGCACGGTGGCGGATGGCGTCGAAGCCGCCCTCCGCCAACAGTTGCGCCGCGGCCCGCACCAACGTCTGCCGCCGCCGCTCGCCCTTCGGAGTACTGGCCGCCGTCATGGTCGCCGATCCTATTCCCACTGCTCCACCGCCGACCGGCGCCGACCGGTTCAGTGACCGTCACCGGTGAGGTTCAGTCCGATGACCCCGGACACGATGAGCACGAGCGACAGGGTCTTGATCACGGAGGTTCCCTCGCCGAGCCAGACCATGCCGATCACCGCCGTCAGGGCGGCCCCGATGCCGGTCCAGACCGCGTAGGCGGGGCCCGCGGGCAGCACCCGCATCGCCCAGGCCAGCCCCGAGAAGCTCAGCCCGGCCAGCACGAGGAACGACGCGCTGGGCACCAGCTTGCTGAACCCCTCCGAGAGCTTCAGCGAGATGGCCCACCCCGCCTCCAGGACCCCGGAGAGCATCAGCACGATCCACGCCATCCTCGGCACCGTCCCTCGACTCGTCGCGGGCGGTCCGTTCCCACCCGCCGAATGGCACTACCGTACCAATAAAATGGCACAGTCGTACTTCTTTGGTGGGCGAGAACACCGCCCCGCTCGTGTCGGCGCGGACGGTTGCGATTTTCCCTAAAGTTGTGGATCCCCGCGCGGCGAGTTGACAGCGGCGAGCCGTCAGAACCGCTTGGCGAGATCACCGGCGATGGCGGAGAGCCGATCACCGTAGGGAGCCTGCGCTCCGGGGTCGGGATCGCTGCGCACCATGACGACGCGGCCGCTGTTCGCACGCTCGACGGCCAGCTTCGTGCCGTCCGGCATCCGGGACGTGCCGGGCTCGCGCCGTTCCGGCGGAACCGTGGCGACCGGGCTGACGATCGCCGTCACCCTGCCCTTCGACTCCCCCTCGACGAGCCGGAAGGAGGCGGCCCGCGAGGCCGTCGGGCACTCCCGCGCCGCCAGCGGCATGTTCCCCGACGTGTGGGGCAACCGCGTCGCCAGGGCCTTCGCGAGCCGTTCGTCCGGACCGCAGCCACCCCCGGGCAGACCGAGCACGGACGGACCGCTGTCGGTGCCACCCGTGCGGGGCATCGGTTGTTGGGCGGTGGTTCGGGGCGACGGTCCCGCCTGCGGCTCCGAGGGCAGCATCCCCGTGCCGGCGCCGATCCCGACCGCGAGCACCGCCGCGGCCACCAGCGAACCACCCGTGGCCGCCATCCGGCGGCGTGCCGTCACCCGACGCGACCGGGCGGCGATGTCGGCCGCGTCGAACGCCGCCGGAGGCGCGGTCCGCGCCGCATCGCGGAACAGCTCCTCGAGCTCCCGCTCCTTCACTTAACCGCACCTCCTCACGACATCGACCGCAGATCACCGAGGGCGTCACCGAGCGCTCCCCGAAGGGCCTCCAGGCCCCTCGCGGACTGGCTCTTCACATTGCCCTCGCTACAGCGCATGACCTCGGCGACCCCCGCGACGTCGAGTCCCTCCAGATACCGCAGCACCAGCACGGCCCGCTGCTTCGGCGGAACCTGCTGAAGCCCGGCCAACAGCGTCCGCCGCGTGGCCACGGTCCCGGCCACGTCCTCGGAGTCCGACGGCGAGTCCGGCAACGCCTCGACGCTACGCTCGCGCCGCCAGGGTCGGCGCGATTCGTCGATCATGGCCCTGGTGAGGGTGCGCCGGACGTAGGCGTCGAGTGCGTCCTTGTCCCGCACCTTGCGCCACCGGCGATGCAGGGCGATGAACGCCGTCTGGGCAAGATCATCCGCGCGGTGCCAGTCACCGCACATCATGTATGCCATCCGACGCACCGCCTCCCGCCGAGCCGCGAAGTACTCCGCGAACTCCTGCTCTTCGCGTTGGTCCACGCGGACTCTCCGCTTCTGTGTGCTGACACGTACGTAGACGGCAGGCCGGGCCTCAACGGTTGCACGTCGGTTTCACCGAATTCATCCGCCCCCCTTAGCGTGCGATTCGCGACGGCACCCGTTGCCGAATCCCCGTGCGGATATGGTGTGATATTTTCGTGACCACTTCGGCGCCTATCGATCTCCGTTCCGACACTGTCACTCGCCCAGACCGGCAGATGTCCGCGGCGATGGCCGCTGCCGAGGTCGGCGACGACGTGCTGGACCACGACCCGACGATGCGTGCTCTGGAGACCAGAACCGCCCAGCTGCTCGGGACCAGCGACTCCCTCTGGGTGCCCAGCGGCACCATGGGGAACCTGATCGCGTTGTCCCTGCACCTGCGACGTGGTGACCGGTTCCTGGCGCCCCGGGGTGCTCACGTGCTGACCCACGAACTCGGTTCGGCGGCGTGGCTGGCGGGGGGCATGCCGGAAGCGCTGGCCTGCGCGGCCGGCCCGGGCAGGCCCACACCCGAGCTCGTGCGCTCGTACAACGACGAGAGCTCCCGCTACGACGCGCTGCGCACGACGCTGCTGTGCCTGGAGAACACGCACAACGCCGCGGGTGGGACCGCCATCCCTCCGGACGAGCACGCGCGACTCGCGGCGGCGGCTCGCGACAGCGGTCTACGGGTCCACCTCGACGGCGCGCGGATCTGGCACGCCGCGGCAGCGCTGGGTGTGCCACCCGCCGCGCTGACCGTGGGGGTCGACACGGTGCAGACCTGCCTGAGCAAGGGGTTGGGGGCGCCGGTCGGGTCGGTCGTGGCCGGGTCGGCCGAGTTCGTCGCCGAGGCCCGTCGGATGCGCAAGATGCTCGGCGGCGGCGTCCGTCAGGGTGGCGTCCTGGCCGCGGCCGGGATCGTGGCCCTCGACCGCCTCGAAGCGCTGGCCGAGGACCACGACAACGCCGCGCGCCTGGCCAGGGGGCTGACCGAGCTCGGCTGGGAGGTCGACACCCCGCAGACGAACATCGTGCTGGCCACGGTGCCCGACACGAGCCGGACCCTGGAGCGACTGCGGGCCGTCGGAGTCCTCGGCGTCCCCATGGCGGGACGGCTGCGCTTCGTCACCCACCGCGACGTCACCACCGACGACGTCGACGAGGCGCTGCGCAGGATCGACTCCGGACAGAACCGGTGAAGCCCCGGGCCGGGACCGGTCACCGCTCGATTTGCTTGCGGTCCTTCTTCGCCCAGCCGATCGCCGCCGTAGCCAGGAACAGCCCACCGCCGATCACCGCGATCCAGAACAGTCCCTTGACCACGAAACCGATCACGGCGCCGGCCACGGAGACCACCAGCCACAGCGCCAGCAGCCCTCCGATCACCTTCCACCACATGGCACCTCACCCCTTCGTCGAAGCCGCCACGATCCCGTGACCGCGGGCTTCCCCCTCAGCTTGCCAGACGCCGGGGCGTGCGGGGCCCCTCGGAAGCTCGATATCGGGGAAAATTCCGGGGCACCGGGGAAACGAGGGTTCGGCGAGCAGGAAATCAGCGACCTGGGACGACGACGGCACGGCCGTTGACCTCGCCGCGTTCCAGCCGTTCGTACGCGCCGGGGGCGTCCTCGATCCCGTACACCTCGACCTCGGACCGCACCGCACCCTGCCGGACCAGGCGCACCAGCTCGATCAGCTCGTCACGGGCACCCCAGTAGGGCGCGGAGACCGCGCACTCGTACGGGACCCGGCCGAAACCGACGGGCAGACTGCCACCGCCCACGCCGAGGATCGTCAAATCGGACTCCACCCCCGCACAGCCCACGGCCGTGGCACCGGTGGCGTCATTGCCGACCACGTCGAGGACGAGCTCGGCACCGCGCCCCTCGGTGAGTGCGCGGACCTTCGACGCGGCGTGCTCGTCGGAGTACAGCACCTCGGCGGCCCCCGCGCGCCGAGCCGCCTCCAGCTTCGCCTCGCCGACGTCCATGGCCACGACCCGCGCCGGGGACAGCGCCCGCAGCAACTGGATGGCGATGTGGCCGAGACCGCCCGCGCCGATGACGACCGCCGTGCTTCCCGGTACCAGCTTGGGCAGCGAGTGCTTGATCGCGTGATACGGCGTCAGCCCCGCGTCGGTGAACGGCACCGTCCGCACCGGATCGAGGTCGCCGATCGGCACGAGGTGCCGCGCCGAGTCGACGAGCAGGTAGTCGGCGAGAGCACCGGGAGCGCCCAGGCCGGGCGGGTCGATCCCCAGCTCGGCCGCTCGCAGGCAGTAGTTCTCCTTGCCGCGCGCGCAGTAATGACACAGACCGCATCCCCACGGGCCGTACACGATCACCGAGTCCCCGTGGGAGATCCCTTCGACCCCGCCCCCGAGAGCCGCGACGCGGCCCGCGCCCTCGTGTCCGAGAGTCATCGGCAGCGGGAACGGGTACTGCTCGGCGGACCAGCTCATGACCGCGATGTCGGAGTGGCACAACCCGGCGGCGGTGACTTCGAGCAGCACCTGGCCCGGGCCGGGCTCGGGAGCGGCGACCTCGCGGACCTCCGGCGGCTCACCCACGGTGTGGTACTGGACGGCACGCATACCCACTCCTCCCCTCACCGGACACGTTACTGGTTCTCCGGGAGCTCGGCTCCGGGCCGAGAGCGTCCATTCGGGACCGGCCCACCGCACCCTCCACTCGAAAAAGCCCGTCGGTCTACTGCAACCGGGTGAGCGCGGGAACTCCTCGCCGAGATCACACGTCCACGTGGAAGAGGTGTTCGATCGGATACCTTGCGTGTCGGGTGATCGTCAGCGCCGACGATCACCAGCGCTGGCGACCATCAATGCTGGAGGGCGAGAAGTGCCGGGAAGACCCTGGGAGGGCAACGGATCGCCGACCGTCGCCGAACAGCGCCTCGACGAACTCCTCGGCCAGGGCAGACCCTGGGGCAACCGCCGCGCCGAGGAGCCGGTACGGCTCGACGTCCACGCCGACTTCCACGACCCGAGCCAGGAGGTCCGCGGGGAGTACCTCACGCGCAGACTCGTGGAGTCCCCCGACGAGGGTGGCTGGCTGCCGTTCTGGCGTCGCAGCGCGCAACCGCCGGTGATCCGGGTTCGCGACTCGGTCATCACCGGCGGGCTCGACCTGCGAGCGGCGGAACTGCCGTACCTGCTGGAGTTCGTGCGCTGCCGCTTCGAGGAGACGCCCGACCTGCGCCAGGCGCAGCTGGCCGGACTGGTGCTCTCGCACTGCCGCCTGCCCGGCGCGAGAGCCCGGAACATGCGCACCACCAACGACACGGTGTTGTACAGCTGCACCAGCACCGGTCTGGTCAGCCTCACCGACGCCCAGATCGGCGGCTCGCTGGAACTCATCGACAACAGCCTGCACAACCCCGGGTACCGGGCCGTGCACGCCGATCGACTCTCGGTCGGCGGGGCGCTGCTGGCGATGCGGCTGCGGGTGTCCGGCGAATTCCGGATTCCCGGGGCGAAGATCGGCGGCAACGTCAACCTGTGCGGCGCCGTCCTGCGCAATCGGGGCCGCTACGCCTTCAACGGCAACGGCATCCAGATCAGCGGCTCGCTGCGCGCCGGTGTCGATCCCGATCGCGGCGGCGTGTTCTCCGCGGCGGGCGTGATCTTCATGCCCAGCGCGCACCTGGCCGGTGACCTGCGGATGCGTGATGCCGTGCTGGAGCCGGGAGTACGTCCGCCGAAGCGGGACGAGTCCACCCACGACGATCCCGTCAGCACCCTCATCCTCGACCGCAGCGAGATCAACGGGGACGCCCAGCTCGACCAGGGATTCTTCAGCGGTGGCACGATCCGCATGGTCAGCACCCGCATCAGCGGTGACCTGCGCATGAGCGGCTCCACGATCGATCTGAGCTGGTCGCGCTCGTCGACGGACTCGGTCGAGCGGCCACTGCGCTCGATGCACATCGACGGTGCCGAGGTGCTCGGCAACGTCGAGGCCATCGGAGCCACGCTGCACGGCCAGCTGCGCATGATCGACGCTCGGGTGGGCGGTAGTTTCCAGCTCAACGAGGCCGCTCTCGTGGGCCCGCGCACCGACGTCCTGCAAGCCAACCGGATACGGGTGGGCAGCAACCTGGACTGCCGTGACGCCGACATCACGGGAACGCTGCAGCTTCAGGGCGTCCACGTGGGCGCCAACCTCGACCTGCGCTCCACCGTGCTGACCAAACCCGCCTGGCACCGGCACCGCGGGGCCTACAAGTCCTCATTGGACCTCCGCGCGGGCAACGTGGGGCACGACCTGGTGTGCGCAGCGGGACGGAGGGCGTTCAGCGCCGAGGGAGAGGTGCAACTGCGGCGCGCGGTGATCGGCCGGCAGACGAACCTGTGGGGAGCGCAGCTCGGCGAGGGCAGCGCGACCAACGCGCTCAACGCGTTCGGTCTGAGCACGCAGGAGCTGGCGATGCGTCCGCCCGAGCCACCACGTGGCCGGATCCTGCTGCGGCAGGCCCACTGCGAACTCCTCGAGGACAACGCCACGCTGTGGGAGGCCACGGGTGGGGTCGACGTGGAGGACTTCGTCTACGGCAACTTCTCCAAGCCGATCGAGTCCACCGACACCGAGCGGGTCCGGCAGCGGCTGGAATGGCTGCGCACCACCTCCGGTACGTACCAACCCGGACCGTACGACCAACTGGCCGCGGTGTTCCGGGAGAACGGCAACGAGGAACACGCCGTGACCGTGCTGATCGAGAAGCAGCGGCGCAGGTACCGGGCGGTCGCCCAAACCGTCCGGCCGCCGCTGCGGGCGACGGTCCGAGTGTGGAGCCTGTTGCAGCTGATCACGGTCAGCTACGGCTACCGGCCGGGGCGAGCACTGATGTGGCTGCTGCTGTTCGCCGCAGGAGGGACGGCGTGGTTCAGCCTGCACGAGCTCGAACCGCTCAACGAAGAGGACGATCCCGTGTGGAATCCAGTTCTCTACACCGTGGACCAACTTTTGCCGATCATCAATCTCGGTCACGACGTGATGTGGCGCGCCGCGGGCGGTTCCCAGTGGATCACGACGGTGCTGATCGCGGCGGGCTGGGTTCTGGCCACCACCGTCGCGGCAGGGATCACCCGCTCATTGCGCCGCGAACGCTGAGAGCGAAAGAGGGAGTGGGCAATCCTCGCGGATCGGCCCACTCCCCGGTTGCTTTCGCGGATTCCTCATCCGGCCATCCCCGTCGGGGAATTGTCACGGGATGTTCCGACCGATCGCTCCGCCGAGCGCGGAGACTGGATGCCGTCGACCCCTCCACTTTCGGGGTCATCGACACCGTCGTCCGCGTCTCGCGGGGTCACCAACAACACCGCGACGGCGGCGAACACCCCCAGCACCAGGATCGCCAGTCCGGCCATGACGCACCTCCCTCGGGTTTTCGCTTGCTGATTCCCGAACACTCCCCAAGACGCGCGCGACGCCGGGAGGTTCCAGATCATCGCGGTTTTTCCCGTCACGGCCGGAAAAATCGCGCACCGGCCCTCCGACGGTGATTCGACCGGCGGAACGCCGCCGTGGCAACATCGTCGATCAAGCGCGTGCATCGAGACACAGCGGTACGGGCGATGAACCGCACGGGCGCAGCCGACGGAGAACGATTCCCCCGGAGCCTGAAATCTCTTCGGGAAAGCACGTGGTGACCACTCACGACGTATTCGGGAGAACGAGCAGTGACGGACGTCCGGACCTTCACGTTCATGAACCAGGCCTCGATCCGGGTGGTCGAGCGCGACCGCCGGCCGTGGTTCGTGGCCCTCGACGTGTGCACGGCCCCGGGGCTAGAAAAACCGGTGCGGAGCACACGCTACCTCGACGAAGAAGAAAAACTGCACGTCAGCCCGACGGTGCTTAGTAAGCACCGTCGGGCAGGAGTTGGTCCACAGGGCTACTTGTTGATCGACGAATCAGGTCTGTACTCACTTGTTCTGCGTAGCCGCAGGCCCGCAGCGAAGCAGTTCAAGCACTGGGTGACCCGCGAGGTGCTGCCGACGATCCGCCGGACGGGTGCCTACGTCGACCCGCGCCGGGTGGACACCACCGACCCGGAAGCCGTGGCGAAGGCCGCGTGGGAAGCGGCGCAGACGGCGCGGGAGCTGCTCGTCGAGGAGCGCGCGAAGCGCTGGGAGGTCGAGCAGGCCCGTGAGCAGGACAGGCCGAAAGTGCTGGTCGCGAACGAGTTCTTCGGCAGCAGTGGTCTGATGGGCCTGCGCGAGGCGGCCCGCGCGTTCGGGATGCGGCAGAGCGGCTTCACGGGCCCGCTGCGCCGATGGGGCTGGCTCGACCAGCAGAGCGTCGGCGCCAAGGCGTACGCAACGGAGTCCGGCTACATGGAGAACAAGGTGTACCTGACCGCCGGTGGCCAGACGATCAGCGGCAAATTGATCCGCAAGGGGGTCGCCCGGGTCGCGCGGAAGCTGGTCGATGCGGGAGAACGCTCCACACGACCCGCCGAGCATTCTCGACACATCCCTGTGGACAACTCATCACTGCTGATCCAGCGCACGGATCGTCCACAAACCGCACGTCACCCGACTGTCGCCACTACTGGCAGTCGGGGAGCGGCGTCTGTGGACAGGTCTCGCAGCACCACGCCAGGATCCGCGAAGCCGCAGGTCATGCCGACTGCGTTTACTGAACGGGGTCGGCCAGGACCCCTGTGGACAACTCCACCAAGGGTGTGACCGTTACTGACACCCTTGGCGTTGCCCTGCGGTTCCACCGCCACTCGACGCGACCGCCGAGGAGCTGACCGGCGGGCGCGAGACTCCGAGCAGTGCTCCCTGTTCACGAAGCAAACTCACACGAATTGGTGTGTTCACGACCACATCGAACAACCCCGTGTCGCCCCGAGCGTCTTCGGAAGAGACGGCCGTCCAGACAGAGCTACGCGAAAGAGTGACACAGCAGGGAGTTACGACCGTGGGTAAGCGCACGAGTTTCCGGAAAATGGGGACCGCCGCAGCAGCAGTGGGCGCGGCCGTACTGGTGAGTGCGTCGACGGCCGGAGCGGCGCAGGCGATGCCGAGCGACCACCCGAACTTCGACCGGTACTGCACCTCCGATCAGGTCCACGTCACGACCACGCGCCTGGACTCGGGGATGGGCAAGAGCGGAACCCAGCTGGTGTTCACGGCCCGCCCCGGACAGAGCTGCCTGCTCGGCGGGGCACCGGGAGTGACCTTCACCGACCCGGCGGGGCACGCGCTGGACATTCCGACACGGCCCACGAGCGACCAGCGCACGCCTGTGCGCGTGGACCAGGAGCACTCCGCGACGGCTTCGCTCAGCTTCCAGCGCGTGAACATGAACACCGGGCGGCAGCTATCCGGCCCGACCCCCGCGTCGATGGCGGTCACCCTGCCCGCGCCGATGAAGGTGTACACGGTCACCGTGCCCTGGATCAGTGGCGTCGAGGTGCCCAGCACGGTCCACGTCACCCCCGTCAGCGCCCGGTAGGACAAAACCAGAACGGGGCCGTCAGTGACGAAACACCGACGACCCCGTTCCCCTCGTCGAGCTAACCCGAGTCAGCCGTTGAGGCGCTGCTTGAGCGCCTCCAGCTCGTCGCGCATCGAGTCGGGCAGGTCGTCACCGACGAACTCGAACCAATCCTCGATCCGCGGGATCTCGGCCTTCCACTCCTCGTCGTCCACGTGCAGCGCGGTCTCCACGTCCTCTCGCGGAGTGTCCAGACCGGAGAGATCGATCTGGTCGGCCGTGGGAACCCGCCCGACGGAGGTGTCCTCGGCGGCGGCGTTGCCCTCCATGCGGTCGACGATCCACTTGAGCACGCGGGAGTTCTCGCTGAAGCCCGGCCACACGATCTTCTCGCCGGACTCGTCACGGCGGAACCAGTTCACGTAGTAGATCTGGGGCATCTTGGAGGCGTCGTGCTCCTTGCCCAGATTGACCCAGTGCTGGAAGTAGTCGCCGACGTTGTAGCCGAGGAACGGCAGCATCGCCATCGGGTCGCGCCGGACCTCGCCGACGTTGCCCGCGGCGGCGGCCGTCTTCTCCGAGGACATCGTCGCGCCCATGAACACACCGTGCTGCCAGTCGAAGGCCTCGTTGACCAGCGGAACCGTGGTCTTGCGGCGACCGCCGAACAGGATCGCCGAGATCGGCACGCCCTGCGGGTCGTCCCACTCCGGCGCCATGATCGGGCACTGCGACATCGGCGTGCAGTAGCGCGCGTTCGGGTGGGAGGCCTTCTCCTCCGAGTCCGGCGTCCAGTCGCGCTGCTTCCAGTCGATCAGGTGCTGCGGCTGACCCTCGAGGCCCTCCCACCACACGTCGTCGTCATCGGTGAGCGCGACGTTGGTGAAGATCGAGTTGCCCTGCTCGATGGTGCGCATCGCGTTCGGGTTGGTGTTCCAGTTGGTGCCGGGGGCGACGCCGAAGAAGCCCGCCTCCGGGTTCACCGCGTAGAGCCTGCCGTCGCTGCCGAAACGCATCCAGGCGATGTCGTCGCCGAGCGTCTCGACCCTCCAGCCCGGCAGCGTCGGTTCCAGCATGGCCAGGTTCGTCTTGCCGCAGGCCGAGGGGAACGCGGCGGCCACGTAGTGGACCTTGTTCTCCGGCGAGATCAACTTGAGGATGAGCATGTGCTCGGCCAGCCAGCCCTCGTCGTGGGCCATCGCCGAGGCGATACGCAGCGAGTAGCACTTTTTGCCGAGCAGCGCGTTGCCGCCGTAACCGGAGCCGAAGCTCCAGATCATCCGCTCCTCGGGGAAGTGGGTGATGTATTTGGTGTCGTTGCAGGGCCAGGCGACGTCCTGCTCGTCCGGCTCCAGCGGCGCGCCCACGGAGTGCAGCGCGGGCACGAACTCGACGTCACCGTCCTCGCTGAAGCGTTCCAGTACCCGCGGTCCCATCCGGGTCATGATGTGCATCGAGACGACGACGTACTCGGAGTCGGTGATCTCGATCCCGAGCCGAGGCGGTTCGGCCTCCACCGGCCCCATGCAGAAGGGCACGACGTACATCGTGCGACCCCGCATGCAGCCCCTGTAGAGCTCGGTCATGGTCGCCTTCATCTCTTCCGGCGGCATCCAGTTGTTGGTGACACCGGCGTCCCGCTTCTCGCGGGAACAGATGAAGGTGCGCTCCTCGACGCGAGCGACGTCGCTGGGGTCCGAGGCCGTCCAGAACGAGTTCGGCTTCTTGGAGTCGTCCAGACGCTTGAAGGTGCCCGCCTCGACCAGGCGGTCGGTCAGTCGCTGCCACTCCTCCTGCGAGCCGTCGCACCACACCACCTGCTCGGGGGTGGTCAGCTCCGCAACCTCGCGTACCCACGACTGTAGACGTTCGTGCGTGACAGGTGCCTGGTCGAGACCGGGGATGGTCAAAGCGGTCATCGCGTCGTGTCTCCTGACTGGGCGCCACAGCCCGAATTTCACGCCACCGGCGCCCCAGAGGCGTTTTCAGGGAAAGCTTCGCTCCATCCGGAAAGCCGGATGGAAACGAAGTGGGGATGCAACGAGAGTAACGGCCGTGAGCGGCCACAGCGGAGATCAGTGCTGTCGCTTCCCTCACAGGAACGATAAGGGAATCGATTCAGTTGGCTCCCATCCCGAAAAAAGGCCGGAAATCCGCCCGTCAAGCCCTCTCCGCGCACAAGTATTTCCGGCGAACCGGACATGATCTCGGCGGCTTCCGGTTCGCGTACCGAACAGCCGCTGAATCGTTCACCGAACCGATCACTTCCAGGCCGAGTCGGGAGCGGCCTGCTGGTAACCGGCGGAGCGTGCCGATTCGGGGCGGTCCTGCTCCTCGAACCGCCACACCTCGTCCCCCTCGGCCGACCGCTCCGGCGCGTACTCGCCCCGCTGGTCGAGCCGCCCCTGCTCGACCACGGTCCACTGCCCCTCCCCGGTGTGGTGGGCGACGGTGACCTCCCCGGAGTCGCTGATCTCGACCAGCTGGTCGGCCGAACCGTCGCCGTCGACGTCGGTGACCATCATCTGGCCGGTCTCGGTGTCCACGATCGCGGTGTCGGGCTTGCCGTCGTCGTTGGTGTCCTCCGTGGGAGGACCGACGCTGTGATCCCCCTCCGGGGTGTCCACGAACAGCGACTTCGCGTCCGCGTCGTCGCCGGTGTCCACGGCGCCGGGCTGCTGGGGCGGTTCGGCCACCCATTCCCCGGTGGTCTCGTCGTAACCGGCCTGGCTGGTGACTTCGCCCCGGGAGTCGATGGTGCGCATGACATCGGCTCGGCCGTCGGCGTCGGCGTCGGTGTAGGCGAGGAAGCCGTCCCCGGTCATCACCGCGACCGTCTCGTCGACGCCGTTGCCGTCGACGTCGTAGTTGGCCTCGGCCGTGTACTCCTGGCCATCGACGGTGACCTGAACGTCGCCATCGCCGGCGCCCGTGTTCTCGACGTACATGCCCGTTCCCCTCGATCGGCTCGCGCAACGATCCGTTGCGTTCCCTTGTTGTGACGCAGCGTAAGACAAGTTGGTTCCCCGTTCGACGAATCACCCACATCCGACCGCCGTCAACCGGAGCGGTCGCGGATCCCACGGATGTCGGCCAGCAGTCGTTCGATCCGCTCGCGACCCGCCTTGGCCTCGTCCAGCCTACGGTTGACGGTCTGCAGCTCGTGACTACGCTCGGCGGCGTCCATCTTCAGCGCTTGGTCGACTTCGCGCAGCTCGCCCTCGATGGCCTCGATCCGCTTGCTCAACACCTCGTCCAGCGCCAGCGAGAACTGCTGTTCTGCCTCGATGAGCTGTTCGGAGACCAGCTGGTCGAGCGTGGAGCGCGCGTCGGCGATCGCCTCCGTCAACCACTGCTTCATGTGCTGCTTGTCCGCGACGTGCTTGCGGGTGCGGGCCATCCACCAGCCCGCTCCCAGTCCGAGCACGATCGTGACCGGCAGCACCACCGGGTTCAGCGCGGCCACTCCCACCCCCGCCAGCGGCAGCGCCGCCGCACGGCCGACGCCGAGACCACCGGAGACCCCCATGAACACCAGCAGCTTGTCCTCGGCCGTGGGCGGGCGCTTCTCCGGTGGCCGCAGCGCCACGGACCGCCGGGTTCCCCTGGCGAACTGGGAGCGGATCACGGCGAGCTCGTCGTGGGAGAACAGCTCGGCCAGCGATGACTCGGCCACCGCACCCAACCTGGCCGACAGCGTCGCCGACACCCGTGAGGAGACCAGCTGCAGGGCCGCGTCGACGTGGCGGGGAAGCTCGACCAGCTGGGCGCGGTCGGCGGCATCGATGGCACGGCGGAACCAGTTCTGCACCTCGCGCACCTGTTTGGTGACCTCGTGACTGGTCTCCACCCTGGCGCGCTGGATCTCTCCGCGCAGCTTGAGCTGCCACCCCCTGGTGGACGACCGGCGCGCGGCGTTGAGTTCGTCGCGCCGGGTCCGCAACGACTCCGCTTCGTCCTCGCCGACCGTCAACGCGCGCTTCTCGGCTTCCAACCGCGAGGTCAGCTCGTCCAGCACGGTGGACAGCGCACGCAGCGTGTTCGCCGCACCGAGCATCGCCGGACGTCCCGCGACGAGCTGTTCCAGGGACGAACGCAGTTCGGTCACGCCCGAGCGCTGCCGCAGCAGCTCGCCGGTTCGCTCGTCGGCGGCCTCAGCCGCGGTCTCGGCCATCCTGGCCGAGACCGCGTGGATCGGTACCTCGGCGAAGCGCGGGGCGTGCTCGGCCAGCAGCCTGCGGTTCTCCTCCAGCACCCGTCTCCAGCCGCGGTGCCGGTCGGCCTTGGCCAGGACGAAGAGCACCGTCTCCACCCGGTCACCGACGTTGCGCAGGAAGTCGAGCTCACCGCGGGTGAGCGGGGCGGAGGCATCGACGACGAACAACAGCGCCGTCGCGGAGGCGGCCGCCTCGGCGGCGAGTTCACCGTGCACGGACTCCAGCCCCCCGACACCGGGCGTGTCCACCACCGTCACCCGTTCGAGCAGCTCCAGGGGTGCGCGCACCCGCACGTAACCGGGTGGCCTGCCCTCCGGAAGTCCGTGGGTGGCCGAGACCCTGGAGGCCAGCTCACCGAGGTCGAGGGGAACCGGATCCCGGTGCTCGGGATGGCAACCGTGGGCGCTCCACTCCGGGCCGTGCTCGAACATCAGATACGTTGCCGTGGCGGTCTCGGCGTCCGCGGGAGACAGGCCCGGGCTACCGATCAGAGCGTTGACCAGCGAACTCTTACCCCGGTTGGTCTCACCGACCACCGCGACGCTCGGCACCTCCGGAGGAGTGCGCCGAACCCGGTCCACCCACTCGGCCGCCTTCGGATCCACCTCCCGGACCAACGACAACAGCTTGTCCCTGGTGCGCTTGACCAGCTGGGGCAGTGGTGTCGCCGCACCGGAACCCGCGATGGACGGCCCGGAAGGTGCTCCGGTCGTGGTCGTGGCTTCTCGGCTCTCGGAGGTCATCGACGCGACCGCGGTGACTCGGCGACGACGAGTTGGTACACGGTCACGACCGGAGGGCGCACCAGGCGGTCCCGATCGGCGAAGCCGACGACCTCGGTCTCGGCGATCAACCCGTCCCGATCCGGATCGTCGGTGTCCACCGTGCCGGCCGCTTCGTGGTGGCAGGGGTCGAAGCGCTCCCCGTCCGGCCGCAGCACCTTCACGCCGATCCCGTCCATGCCCTCGGACAGCCGCTCGGCCACCCCGATGCTGCGGGCACGGTCCAGTGCGTACATGCACAGTTCGATCAACTTCGCCCGTTCCGCGAGCGCCCGGTTCAGCGGGTCGCTGACGGCCTCACTGCCCACGACGGTCATGTCGGCTCCCCACTCGGTCCTGCCCGACTCGGGATCCGTCCGGTCGGGGTTCGCTGCCTCGGTGTGTTCCGGGGCCGCACCGTCCCCGGCAGTGGTGTGCACGGCACACGAGTCCACTTCCGGTGAAGACGCAGGCGAGGACGACTCGGTTCCACCAACGTGTGAATTTTCCTGACCGTCGTTACTCTGTGAATCCACGCCGGGGGGATCCGGGGGTGACCGCCGCAACCACCGCATCACGATCATCCTTCCCCGCTCGCCCGGAGGCACTTCCAGATCAGGAAGTAGGCGCGGTGCACCACGTGCGCGATCCGGCTCTGCGCGGGTGTGGCGCCGAGGGAGGCGAACGAACGCCACCACTTCGCGCGATCCAGCGCGTGCTCCGCCAGCTCGCGGGGACCGCGCCCGCTCATTCCGAGCTGTTCGGGGATGTCGCCGCAGCCACCGACGCGCAGTACCTCCGCGGTGAGGTCCGCGGGCAACTCCACCGTCCCCGAGGTGACCAGCGTCAGCGCCTCCAACACCCGGAGCTGGTGCGCCTCGGGCTTGGTCAGCAGGACCTCGATCGCGTCGTGCACCCTGCTGCGCTCGCCGTCGTCCCCGGAGGACTGGGCCAGCGCCGTCAGCGAAGCCAGTCCGGCCGCCGCCTTGATGCCGTCCGTGCGGACGCGGAACAGCGAGTCCAACCTGCCGCGAACCGCCTCCAGCCCGGAGGAGTCCAGCAGGAGACGCCGCAGTCGGCCCGCCGTGATCGCGGGGTCCGCGTCGATGGCCTCCAGCGCACGCCCGATCCCGTAGAGGTCCATCCGCTCCAGCAGCCCGCTTCGGACGTTCGCGGGAACGTCGCAGTCCCAGTCGGTGAACAGGTCGGCCGACATCAGCAGCATCTCCCGCGTGCTCGCGTCCAGCCCGGCGAGCTCGTGCAGCGCGGCGGCGTCGGCGGAGGTGAACTCGCCGGTCTCGGCGGTCTCCGCGAGCAGCCCGACGACCGGGACGACATCGGCGACCCTGGGCTTGAGCACCTCGGCCTGACCCTCGGCCAACGTCCACGCGGCCCGCCACGGGTCGCCCTCGGCTCCGGACACCGAGTCCGGCTCGACGGTGTCGACCTTGTTCAGCACCGCGAGCGCGTTGACCGGCCCCGAGTCCCGGCTGCCGGTGGCGCTCGTGAAGGCGGACAGGATCTGCCGGTCGTCGGCACGAACCTGCTGGGTGACCACGTACAGCACCGCCTCGGCGCCGACGACCGCGCTGCGCGAGACCGAATCCAGCTCGTCGTCCGTACCCAGCACCTGCTCCGTCCGGGTGACCGAACCGGAGTCCAGCGATCCCAGTCCCGGCGTGTCGATCACCGTGAGATCGCGCAGCACCGCGTTGGTCAGGTACGCCTCCAGGTGCGAGATCCTGTCGACGTCGATGCCCAGATCGGCGGGAATGGCGCCGTCGGAGTCGAACGGCACCGCCCGGCTGCCGCCGTCGTGGAAGACCACCTCGACGCGGTCGACGGTCCCGTACCGGAAGCGGGTCACCAACCTCGTGCACTCGCCGACGTCGGTCGGTGCCACCCTGCGCCCGATCAACGCGTTGACCAAAGTGGACTTCCCGGACTTGATGCGGCCCGCCACCGCCACCTGCAACGGCGCGGACAACCGCCGCAGCACGTCGTCGAGTCCCGCCGCGGTCGCCGCGCAGACCTGCGGCCGCAGGCCCTCGCACAGCTGCGCCACGGCCGTCGACAGTGGACCGCGCGTATGTTCGGTGCTCACCTCGGCCCCTTCGCTCCGGCGTGCTTACCGCGCCGGGAGCCCATTTTGCCACTGCGTAATCGCCCGAGTACGCGAAGTTCCTTCAGACGGCGGTTTGATCGATCGGGGACGACGGGTAGTCCTGACCATGCGCGGGAAACCCGGCGCGCACCGCGCGGAAGGACGGAAGGACGATGGAACCGAACGTGCAGTCCCACATCGTGTTCCTGGTCGTCGGCATCGTGCTCGTGTTCGTCGACGGGCACCTCATTCGACGCAGCGGAGCGACCTACCTCGAGGAGGTCTACCCCGACCCGCGGGTCGCCGACTCGGTCAACCGCCTCATCAGTGTCCTGTTTCACCTGGCCGTACTCGGCGTGCTCGCCCTCATCTCGACGATCGACATGAGCGCGGGCAACGCGTTCGAGGCGGTCGTGGCCCGGCTCGGCGTCGTGCTGCTCGTGCTGGCGCTGGCCCACGGCATCACGATCTGGGCCATGACGAGGCTCCGTTCCCGGCAGCGGGCGCTGCACCTGCGTGCGGAGATCGACGAGGACAGGACGAACCAGTCTCCCTGAGCCCGTCGGCGGTCGCCGGTTCCGCAGGCGGGTGCACTCGTGCGGGCGAGCCCGGCGACCTCGGCGGACGTGACCCACACCGCATACCCAGCCTCCTCGCGTCAGGTGAACATGCAGGTCAGGTATGCTCTAACACGTACTGCTGGCCATCGCACGGAACCGGAGCAGCGCCCGTGGCCCGAGTCGTTGTCGACGTCATGCCCAAGCAGGAGATCCTCGATCCGCAGGGACAGGCCGTGGCGAGTGCCCTGCCCCGACTGGGTTTCGAGGGCATCTCCGAGGTCCGTCAGGGGAAGCGTTTCGAGTTGGAGGTCGCCGCCGACGTCGACGACGAGACGCTGTCCAGGATCGCGGAGACGATGCTGGCCAACCCGGTGATCGAGGACTGGACCGTACGGCGGGAGGAAGCATGACCGTCGCCACCGGTGCCCGCATCGGAGTCGTCACCTTCCCCGGCACCCTGGACGACGTGGACGCGCAGCGGGCGGTACGTCGCGCCGGCGCCGAACCCGTCGCCCTGTGGCACGGCGATCACGACCTGCAGGGGGTCGACGCCGTGGTCGTGCCGGGCGGTTTCTCCTACGGTGACTACCTGCGCTGCGGCGCCATCGCCAAGTACTCCCCGGTCATGACGGAGCTGGTGCTGGCCACGGGCCGGGGCCTGCCGGTGCTCGGCATCTGCAACGGCTTCCAGGTGCTCTGCGAGTCCGGACTGCTCCCGGGAGCGCTGACCCGCAACGCCGGACTGCACTACGTCTGCCGCGACCAGTGGCTGCGGGCCGAGAACACCACGTCGACCTGGAGCACCCGTTACGAGCCGGGAGCCGAGGTGCTCATCCCGGTCAAGCACGGCGAGGGCTCCTACGTGGCCGACGAGGACACCCTCGACGAGCTCGAGAGCTCCGGCCGCGTGCTGTTCCGCTACGTCGGCGGCAACCCGAACGGCTCTCGGCGCGACATCGCGGGCATCACCGACACCGCGGGCAGGGTGGCCGGTCTGATGCCGCACCCCGAGCACGCGGTCGACCCGCTGACCGGCCCGACCGACGACGGCCTCGGCATGTTCCTGTCCGCCCTCGACGCACTGGTGACAGCGTGACCCACAGCGATCTCCCCGAAACCGTCCGGCCCGACAGCGTCGAACACGCCAGGGAGACGCCGGAGCTGGCCCAACCGCACCGGGAACTGGGGCTCGCCGAAGACGAGTACCAGCGGATCCGCGACATCCTGGGGCGGCGGCCCACCGAGGCCGAGCTGGCGATGTACTCGGTGATGTGGAGCGAGCACTGCTCCTACAAGTCCTCCAAACCGCACCTGAAGTACTTCGGCACCACGACCACGCCCGAGATGCGCTCCAAGATGCTGGCCGGTATCGGCGAGAACGCCGGCGTGGTCGACATCGGCGACGGCTGGGCGGTCACGTTCAAGCTGGAAAGCCACAACCACCCCTCCTACGTGGAGCCCTACCAGGGAGCGGCCACCGGGGTCGGCGGCATCGTCCGCGACATCATGGCGATGGGGGCCCGTCCGGTGGCGGTCGCCGATCCGCTGCGCTTCGGTCCCGCCGACGCGCCGGACACCCGACGGGTGCTGCCGGGCGTGGTCGCCGGGGTCGGCGGCTACGGCAACTGCCTGGGGCTGCCCAACATCGGCGGTGAGGTCGTCTTCGACGAGTCCTACGCCAGCAACCCGCTGGTCAACGCGATGTGCGTGGGTGTGCTGCCCTCGCAGGACCTGCACCTGGCGCACGCCAGTGGTACCGGCAACAAGCTGGTCCTGTTCGGCGCCCGCACGGGGCTGGACGGCATCGGCGGGGTGTCGGTGCTGGCGTCGGAGACCTTCGAGGGCGACGAGTCCGGCGGCGGCCACAAGAAGCTGCCCAGCGTGCAGGTCGGCGACCCGTTCACCGAGAAGGTCCTCATCGAGTGCTGCCGGGAGCTCTACGGCGCCGGGCTGGTCCTGGGGATCCAGGACCTCGGTGGCGCCGGGCTGTCCTGCGCGACCTCCGAGCTGGCCTCCGCCGGTGACGGCGGAATGCGGGTCGACCTCGACGAGGTGCCGCTGCGGGCGAGTGGGATGAACGCCGCCGAGATCCTGTCCAGCGAGTCGCAGGAGCGCATGTGCGCTGTCGTGCGCCCCGGTGACGTGGAGGCCTTCATGAAGGTCTGCGCGAAGTGGGACGTCCCCGCGACCGTCATCGGCGAGGTCACCGACGGCGAGAACCTGGAGATCTACTCCGGCGACGAGCTCGTGGTGGACGTGCCACCGCGCACGGTCGCCCACGAGGGGCCGGTCTACGACCGACCGGTGGAACGGCCCGCCGAGCAGGACCTGATCGCCGCGGACAATCCGAACACGCTGGAGCGACCGGAGACGCCGGAGCAGCTGCGGGCCACGCTGCTGCGGATGACCGCCTCCCCGAACCTCGCATCCCGCGAATGGGTGACCAGCCAGTACGACCGCTACGTGCGCGGCAACACCGTGCTGGCCCAGCCGTCGGACGGCGGTGTGCTGCGGGTCGACGAGGACAGCGGGCGCGGTATCGCGGTGGCCACCGACTGCAACGCCCGCTACACGCGACTCGACCCGTACGAGGGCGCGCGGCTGGCACTGGCCGAGGCCTACCGCAACGTCGCGGTCACCGGCGCCACCCCGATGGCGGTGACCAACTGCCTGAACTTCGGCTCGCCCGAGGACCCCGGCGTGATGTGGCAGTTCCAGCAGGCCGTGCGCGGGCTGGCCGACGGCTGCGTCGAGCTGGGCATCCCGGTCACAGGCGGCAACGTCAGCTTCTACAACCAGACCGGGGCCAAGCCGATCCTGCCGACCCCGGTCGTCGGTGTGCTCGGCACGATCGACGACGTCACCCGCCGGATTCCCACCGGCGTCGGCGAGGAGGCGGGCGAGACCCTGCTGCTGCTCGGCGAGACCGGCGAGGAGTTCGGCGGCTCGGAGTGGGCTCGCGCCGAGCACGACCACCTGGGCGGAAAGCCGCCGCAGGTGGACCTGGCCCGGGAGAGGCTGCTCGCCGAGGTGCTGCGCACGGGATCGCGGGACGGCATGGTCTCGGCGGCCCACGACCTGTCCGAGGGCGGGCTGGCCCAGACGCTGGTGGAGACGACGCTGATCGGCGAGTGCGGCGCGCGCGTGGTGCTGCCCGAGGGGGCGGACCCGTTCGTGTGGCTGTTCTCGGAGTCGGCCGGACGAGTGCTCGTCGCGGTTCCGCGCAGCGAGGAGTTGCGCTTCACCGAGATGTGCGTGGCCAGGGAGCTGCCGTGCACCAAGATCGGCGTGGTCGACGCCGAGTCGGAATCGCTGGAGATCCAGGACGTCGCCGACATCCCGCTGACCGAGCTGCGCGAAGCCTGGGAAGGCACCTTCCCCCGCCTCTTCGACTGAGCTTTCGAGGTTTCCCCGATCGGCCTGCGTAGGGGTCTGGTGGGGAACCTCGGGCGTCGTCTCGCTCCGTCAGGCAAGCGGCGAAGCCGCTTCCCACCAGGCACGCAACGGGACCCACCGCGGGTTCTCAGGCGCGGGCCTCGCGAGGACAGCTGGGACGTGGCGTTAGCTACTCGATGTCCCAGATCCCACAGCGAGGCCCCGCCTGAGGTTCCGCTACTTACGCCCTAAGCAGCCGTTCCGAGAACCCTCATTTCCCCTTGGCCAGGCGCTTGAGGCCCTCGTAGGAGCCGTTGAAGAAGTTCTTGTCCAGCGGCTTCGAGGTGTACTGCCAGAAGGTGTGGAACCCCCAGTCGTGGGGGAGCTCGCCGATGTGGTCGGCGTAGCGGGCGACCCACAGCGGACTGGTCGAGCTGAAGTCGCCGCTGACGCACTTGTTCCACCAGTGCGTGCTCGTGTAGATCACCGGGTAACGACCGGTGCGGGCGTGGTAGGTGTCGCTGAAGGACTTGATCCACGCGGTCATCCGACGCGGTGACTTGCCGTAGCAGTCGGGTCCGTAGGGGTTGTACTCCACGTCCAGGGCGCCCGGCAGCGTCCTGCCGTCGGGCGACCAACCACCGCCGTGGTCGATGAAGTAGTTCGCCTGTGCGGCGCCGCTGGAGCGGTCCGGCAGGGCGAAGTGGTAAGCCCCCCGGATCATGCCCACTCCGTGGGAACCGTTGTACTGATGTGCGAAGTCGGGGCTGGTGTAGCCGGTGCCTTCGGTGGCCTTGACGTAGGCGAACCTCACGCCCCGGTCCCACCAGTGCCGCCAGTTCACGGTGCCCTGGTGACCGCTGACATCGATCCCGGGCACCGACGGCACGCTCGGAGCCGGTTCGAGGGATCGCTTTTCGCCCGTATCCTCGTGCTTGCGGATCTGCGAGCCCATGGCGTGATCACCCACCGGTGGTGGCGGGGGCACGGCTGCCTGGGCGGTGACGCCGACCAGTAGGGCACTTCCACAGAGAATCGGCAGTATGGAGCTCAGTACTCGCAGGTGTCGACGTCCACTCGGCTGGTTCATATTGGTCCCCCGGGAATCGGCCCACCGCCGGAGTGACGGCTGCTTACCGGAAAGTGTGGCAAGAGCTTAACGCACATACGAGCACTCTTGTGGCTTTTTAACCTGAAGGAGGGAACGCCACCCTCTAAGGTGGGACGGTGACGACAGACCGGAACCACCTCGTCGAAGCCGGGGAGACGCTCTTGCGCACACCATCCGAGCAACGGTCCCCATCACCGCGAGTAACCGGTGGTACGTGTTCGACCCGGACGCCCCCTCGGCCGTATGCTCCCGACGTGGCTGGCGCAAACGAGCACTACGAGCGGAGGGCGCCGCGGGGATGACCGGGTGGACAGCGCCCCTGCCGGGCGCTCGCGAAGCCACTGCCGTGGAGCGGGATGGCCGCCACGGTTTCGCCGCCGCCTGGGCACAGGCCCTCGTCGGCACCAGCTACGTTCCCATGACCAGCGCGGAGGTCGAGGAACACCTGCGGGGCCACACCGACCGGCTGGTCGAGGTGCTGCTGAGTGAGCCGCTGGACACCGCCGCGGCGGATGCCGTCGGTGCCGACCTGGTCGCGATGCACTTCACCAGCGCCGCGTCCCTGTCCGGGACGATCACCACGATCGGTGCACGGATGCTGCCGCTGCTGGGGCTGGGCGAGGACGCGACGCTGCGGGATCGGGTCTCGACGATCCAGGCGGTGATCTGCTCGGGGTTCATGCAGGCCGTGCGCAAGCGCACCCTCGACGAGCAGGAGGCGATTCGTCAGGCGGTGCTGGACGCGCGGGACGCGGTGGAGCAGGCGCTGCGGACCAGCGAGGCCCGTTTCCGGACGATCTTCTCCGAGGCGGCGATCGGCATCGGCATCGCCGACACCGAGGGCAGGATCATAGAGGGCAACGCCTCACTGCGACGCATCCTCGGGCGCACGGCCGACGAGCTGCGGTCCACGACGGTGCACGACCTGATGGAATCGGACGACATCGAGGCGGTGTGGCACTGGTACCAGCAGCTGATCCGGGGCGAGTGCGACCAGTACCGGGTGGAGAAGCAGTTCACCCGCCCCGACGGGGGCCGCTCCTGGACCGAGCTGATCGTGTCCCTGGTGCGCGACGAGGAGGGCCTCCCGCTGTACCAGGTCGCGCTGGTGGAGGACGTCACCGACCGCAAGCTGTTGCAGGACAGGTTGCGTCACCAGGCGCTGCACGACCCGCTGACCGGCCTGCCCAACCGCGCGCTGTTCCTGGAGCGCCTGGAGGAGGCGCTGGGAGACGGGGACGTCGCCGAGAATCCCGACGAGCGACGGGTCGCGCTGTGCTACATGGACCTCGACAGCTTCAAGGTCGTCAACGACAGCCTCGGGCACCTCGTCGGTGACGAGTTGCTGACGACGGTGGGCAACCGTCTCGCGGAGTCGATCAGCGGCCCCGACCGGCTGGTGGCCCGGATGGGTGGTGACGAGTTCCTGATCCTGCTCCAGGGCTCCCGGGGCGCCGAGCAGGCCGTCGAACTCGCCGAGCAGGCCCTGGCGACCCTGGTGGATCCCATCCACATCGACGGGCAGGAGCTGTCGGTCTCGGCCAGCATCGGCATCGTGGAACGCCCGACACGAGAGCAGACACCGGTCGGCCTGATGCGCGACGCCGACGTGACCCTGTACTGGGCCAAGGCCGAGGGCAAGGACCGGTGGACGCTGTTCGACACCGAACGCAGCGCCACGGAGGTCGCCCAGTTCCGGTTGTCGGCGAGCATGCCCGCCGCGCTGGAACACGAGGAGTTCTACGTCGAGTACCAGCCGCTGGTGGGACTGCGGGCCGAGGACGTGGCCGGAGTGGAAGCGTTGGTGCGCTGGTGGCACCCGGAGCTGGGACGCCTCGGCCCGGACCGGTTCATCGGCCTGGCCGAGGAGACCGGCCTGATCGTGTCACTGGGCCGCTGGGTACTGCGGCAGGCGTGCTACCAGGCCAAGTACTGGCAGGAGGAGTTCGGAGCCGCCGCACCGTTCGTCAGCGTCAATCTCGCCGTGCGCCAGTCCCGGGATCCCCAGTTGGTCGCGGACGTGGCCGAGATCCTCCACGAAACGGGGCTGGACCCGGGCAAGCTCCAGCTGGAGCTCACGGAGAGCGCGATCATGAGCACCGCCGACGAACCGCTCGAAGCGCTCCGCGAGCTGGCGCGCATGGGGGTGCGCATCGCCATCGACGACTTCGGGACCGGCTACTCCAACCTCGCCTACCTGCGGCACCTGCCGGTGCACGAGCTCAAGGTCGCGGGATCCTTCATGGAGGGGATCCGCGACGACGAGCCCGATCCCGTGGACGAGCACATCGTGCGTACCCTGGTCGAACTGGCCCACACACTGGGTCTGACGGTCACGGCCGAAGGCGTGGAGACCCGCGAGCAGGCGCGTCGCATGGCCGTCATCGGCTGCGAGACCGGTCAGGGATGGTTCTTCGCGCGACCCGGAACACCCGATGCGATCCGCTCCCTCATCGTTCGAAGCGGCACGGAACCCGAGCGCTGACATCGTTCCCGCCCGGGGCCGGTCTCGACGGGAACCTCCGGCACTAGCTGTGCTGGAGGTGGTGTTGAGCCCGCTCGATGACGGAGTGCACCGAGGCCTGACCGTCCGTGGTGACCCAGGACACCCGCAGGTTCGGGCGGAACTGCTTGGCCTCGATCCGTACCGACCGGGTGGCGACCTCCCGGACCCGCCTGGCGAAGTCGACGCCCGCGCCGGTGGGGTGATCGGCGATGACGGCGAACTCGTCCCCTCCGTAACGAGCGACGGTCTGATCGTCCCGGAGCCCCTGCCGCAGTTGCGCGGCGATCTCGGCCAGCAGTCGATCACCCTTGGCGAAACCGTGCTCGTTGTTGAACGCGCTCAGCCGCCGGACGTCGGCGATCACCAGCGTCGTCAGCGTGCCTCCCACGCGGGAGCGCACCAGCGTCTGCTCCAGTCTGTCCAGCAACAACGCCCGTCCCGGCAACCCGGTCAGCGGATCCAGCAACCCCTGGCCGTGCGACACACCGGTGTGCACCGGTCGCAACAACATCAGCGCCCTGTCACGCCCGTGCGCCGAGACCGGGTGATAATCGATCCAGACCCGGCTCGAAGGCTGTCCGGACCAGAAGATCACCGCCGGAGTGGACAACGACGATCCGGCCCGCAACACCTGGCCGGCCAGCTCGGCCCAGTCCGGCATGGCCGAGCCGGTGTCATCGGACATCGACCACCCGTAGGGGCGCACTCCGGTGAGCAGGTCGGACTTGCTCAGCCGCATCAGCCCCGCCGCGACGTCGTTGGTAGCCAACACCTGACCGTGCGCATCGGTGAGCAGGACGCCGAGATCCAGGCCGCCGATGAGCTCGTCCCAGATCGGGGTGAGCTGAGACGGCACGGAGGCATCCACGACACTCATTTGGCTCTACCCTCCCCACCAAACGGAGTAATGTCTCTGAGCCTCTCTTCTGCGAGGGCCGGAATTCAAGAGGAGTGCTACCCCACGTAATGGTGATTTATGCAGTGGATCAACGACCCTACGTGAGCAGAGACCGAACGCCGCCACCTGATCCGGCATGACGGGCGTCACGTCCCGCCCACGCGCACGGGGCCGCGAACTCAGCCCCCTTACCCTGGACGCGGTCGCCGAACTCGCCACGACCCAGAGCAACCCGGACGGTGCCCCGTGCCCTTGACTGAACGAGCCGAGCCCCAGCGATCCCTGGGTCAACGAATCCGTGAACACCGAAAATTACTCGCTGTGATCGGAATGTGCGAGTTGATCGCGGTCGTCATGGTCTCGGCCATCGATCCGCACGCCCACATCGACGGCGAGGTGTACCAACTCGGTGCGCAGGCGTGGTTGTCCGGTCACGACATCTACCAACACCTGCCGCCCACCGACTCCGGGCTGCGACTGCCCTTCATCTACCCGCCCTTCGCGGCGATCGTGTTCACCCCACTGGCCGTGGTGCCCAAGCCGGTGGCGATCGCCATGATCATGGTCGTCACCCATCTGTGTCTGTTGGCCACGCTCTACGTGGTGCTGCGGGCGTCGACGTTCCTGCGATCCCACCGCCATTCGGCGCTACTGGTGACGGCGGCCCTGCTGCCGCTGGCCACCGTTACCGAACCGGTGAAGGAGACCATCACCTACGCCCAGATCAACGTGGTGCTCATGGCGCTGGTCGCCGTCGACTGCCTGTGGCGGGTGGACGGGCCCAGGAAGCTGCCCTACCCGCGTGGCCTGCTGATCGGGCTGGCCGCCGGGCTGAAGCTCACCCCTGCGGCGTTCCTGCTGCTGTTCCTGCTGCGCAGGGACTACCGCACCATCGTGACCTCGATCGTGACGTTCCTGGGCACGATGCTGCTCGGTGTGGTGCTGGCCTTCGACGCCGCCAAGCGCTTCTGGCTCCACGAGGTGTTCTCCACCAGCGGTGTCTCCTTCGGCCCGAAGTTCCAGGGCGACGCGTCCATGTACGCGGGCAACCAGTCGGTGCGCGCCCTGCTGAGCCGGATGCAGGTTCCCGAGCCGTGGCAGACGGTGATCTTCGGTCTGCTCGTCGTGGCACTGCTGGTACTGGCGGTGCTGGGGATGCTGCACGCGCTGCGCCGACGAGACTTGCCGACGGCGCTGGCGACCAATGCCGTCCTCGGCCTCCTGGTCTCGCCGATCTCCTGGTCGCACCACTGGGTGTGGGCGGTACCGGCCCTGGTGCTGCTGGGCGGGAGCGCGTGGCGGAACAGGAACTGGCCGCTGATGCTGGCCACGGTGCTGGTAGCCGAGTTCTTCGCGCTGGGGCCGCACTGGCACGTCCCCCAGGGCGAGGGGCTGGAACTGACCTGGAACGCCTTCGAGCACTTCATCGGCAACGCCTACGTGTACTTCGGCGCGGCTTACCTGCTCTACAACGCGCACGCCTGGTGGCGTGCGCGCCACGAGGCACCGGCGCGAAACTCCTCCGACGAGCACGCCACCGTGTAACCGCGCGTACCGCGCGAAAAGCTCGGGCCGGGAAGTCCACGACTTCCCGGCCCGAGCTCGTCCGCTGGCCCTTCACGCCTCCTCGAAGCGGCTCGTGCCGCTCGGGGAGCGCGCGTGCGCGGTCAGGCCCTGCCGGCCACGTCCCGCAGCAGCGCCCCGGCCCTCAGCTGCTCCGTCACCGGGTTTCCGAACACGGAGGCCAGGGTCTCGCCCTGTGCGACGGTGACGGTCGGGAGCGCACCGCCGTCGTCGACGACCGGCAGGGACATCCCACCCGTGGGAGCGGTGCGGGTGGACCGGCGGAAGGGGTTGCGGGCGACCTCGTCGCGCTCGGGCAACGCGACGGCGAGCTCGTCCGCCGTGAACACCACGACCTCGGAGAGCTCGGGCGCCGTCGAGAACGCCGGTGCCGCCGCGGGCTCGTCGGCCCGCGGCTCGGGCAGCAGCTCTCCCCGCAGGACCTGGGTGATGCGGCTCGGTTCGGACTCCTCGGCGCGCGGAGCCGGAGCGACGACGAGCTCCGCGGCCTCCGACGGGTTCGGGATCTCGGTGACCTGGTGCTGCATGTCACCGGGAACGTGCAGGGGGAGGAACTCCTGGGCCTCCCGGCGCGCGGCCGGAACGGTCGACACGGCCGAGTCGAGCAGCTCCCGGGGGACGGTGTGCAGCTTCTTGGCCGGCAGCCCGGCCGAGGTGAGGTCCACGGTCCGCGGGGAGAGGAGAGGCTCCCCGGCCGGAGCGGGGACGGTCTTGCCGAGGCTGGACTTCCAGAGCTCGACGATGCTCTGCGTGGACTCGGCGGCGAACCCATCGACGGTGGCGGGGTCGACAGCCGGAACCACGAGCGGAGCTTCGTGATCACGGATCGTGGGAACGACGATGGCGCCGCGAGTGTCGTGGACCACGTCGCCAATGGCGTCCGACGAGTTCGACGAGCGGTGAAACCCCTCCGCCGGACTCCCGGACTCGGCCTCGAGCGCGTGCCGCCCGCTCGAGGCCGGCGGACCGGACGTGGTCTCGGAGGGATCCGGCCGCGGGGCGCGTTCCGTGGTCGGCTCCGGGTCGATGACGGGGATCTCCGTCGTCTCGGGATCCGTCGAGCGGTGCCGGCCGGTGGTGGGCTGCTCGGGAACTCGCGGGATCTCCTGGGTCAGCACGTCATCGACGACGGGGATCACTTCGGTGACCGGGTCGATGGGTCCGGTCAGCGCGGCGACAGTGTGCTTGCCGGGGGCCGGGTTGTTCCGCGGCGTGTCCGTCGGGAACAGCTCACCGGCGAAGCACAGACCGTTGCGGCGCGGGGTGCCGTCGTCGAGGACGTCGGCGCCCTGGGGAAACGTCGTTTCCCCCAGCGGTGGGGCCGGGCGGTCCGGACAGTCCTCGGACGCCGAGGCCACGCCGCTTCCCGCGGCCAACATGCCGCCGGTAACCAGGGCGGCCCGAACACCGCGCTTTGCCCAAGTCTGCATCGAAAATTTCTCCTTCGGGGTGTTTTCGCGGGATGCGAGGAGAGGTGCGTCGGAACGTCTTGTGGACACCACGCCGGCTCGGCCGTTCGCCGTGGAGCGCGGTCGACGCGTCGTGTCACACGGCTTGGGCGGGATCGTGGGAAGGCGGCCGGACTCGGACGAGTCGCGAGCGCGCAGCGGATCACCGCCACACGAGGGGGTCAGTCCGGGTTCGTACCGGGTTGCGGCTTCGGCCCACCGGTCAGCGCGGGGGTGGTGCGGCGCGTGGTGGTGCTGCCACGAGTTTCGGAGAGCAGCGCCGCACCGAACAGCCAGCAGAGGCCCACACCACCGTTCGAGCCACCGCTGTCACCGGTGGCACCTCCGCACCCGGACGAGAGTGGTGCGGGCATCGGAACCAGCGGTTGCCACCACGGCAGCGGCCGGGGTTCCGGGGGAACGTCGGCACCGTCCCGAACACCGACGGTGTCCGGGGACGGAGTCGGCCGGCTCTCGGTGGTGCCGATCGATTGCGAGGCCGGCACGGGCGCGGGGTCCGTACGAGGCATCGGCGAAGCGTCCCGGTGATCCGGAAGCACCTGCGCGTTCTCGTTCGGCGCGTGCTCCGGGCAGTCGGCGTTCCGGTCCGGGGCGACGATCGGCAGCGTCTCGGAAACGTCGGGGACGAGGGGGTCCAGTGACTGCTCGACGGGTTCGAGTCCGGTGCCGACGCTCTCGGTCACCTTCCGGACCGGTTCGAGGACCTCGCCGGTCACCTCCCCGGCCGGTTCGAGCACCGGTCGGGTCACCTCATCGACCGGTTCGAGCACCGGTCGAGCCTGCCGGACGAGCTCGTGCACGGAGTCGCTCACCGGCGCGGTCACCGCACCGGAGTCCCGCTCGGGGGTGGAAGCGATCTCGTCCGTCACCCTCTCGACCCGGGTGAGGATCCTCGTCGCGTCGAGCTCGGTCGGATCGAGCGTCGCCGGGCCGGACGAGTTCGACCCGTCCTGCCCCGACTCCTCCACGGGGTCGACGGGACCGCGCGAGGACGTCTCGACCATCTCGGCCACGTCGACGGGCTGGTCCTCCTCGCCGAACGACGTGGTCTCCGCCGTCGCGATACCGGCTCCGAGCAACCACACCGCCGAGGTTCCCGCCACCGCGGTGCCGGTGAAGACCAGAGCACGGTTCAGCAGCCGCCGCAGGCGGCCGGATTCCGTGCTCCGCTCGGTTCCGGACATGGGCTTCGCGAGCCTCCTGGTATCGGGTACATGGACCGTGATCGGCGGGCTCGACCGACGTGCTCAACCGAAACCGACCGTGATCTTCGCGCTACCGAACGGAACTCTGCCAAAAGATCCACCGCCGGCGCAGCTTCTCCACGGCAATATCGCCACATCGTGTGACCAGCCATCGTTGCATGTTCGGAGAGTGACGAGTTCGTGTCCTGACGACGACGTCGCGGATCTCCGCCCCACGAGATGACGATCTCCCGCTACGGTGGCGGGCGTGAGCGACCCCAGGAACATCGGTTCGGAAGACGCCGCCCGCATCCCTCCCGCCCTGCGGCTGTCGGCCGCGGTGAGCTGGCGCGTGCTGCTGGTGCTCGGCCTGCTGTACGTGCTCGGTGTGGTCGTGGGCAGACTCTTCATCGTGGTGGTTCCGGTCGCCATCGCCCTGCTGCTGGCCGCGCTGCTCGCCCCCGCGGTCTCCGCGCTGCACCGGCTGCGGGTCCCGCGCTCGCTGGCCACGGCGATCGTGCTCGTGGGCGGGTTGGCGGCGCTGGGCGGACTGCTCACGTTCGTGATCAACGCCTTCATCGCGGGACTGCCCGACATGCAGACCCAGATCGTGCGCAGTATCGACAACATCCACCAGTGGCTGCTCAACGGCCCGCTTCCCCTGAACCAGCAACAGCTCGACGAGTACGTGCTCCAGATCCAGGAGTGGTTGAAGGGAAACCGAGCGTGGTTGACCTCGGGGGCGTTGGCCACGGCCAGTTCCTTGGGCACCTTCCTGACCGGCCTGGCGCTCATGCTGTTCACGCTGATCTTCTTCCTGCACGACGGGCGCCGCATCTGGAAGTTCCTGCTGCGCATGCTGCCCGCTTCCTCTCGC
Source organism: Halosaccharopolyspora lacisalsi (assembly GCF_014137975.1). Lineage (GTDB taxonomy): Bacteria > Actinomycetota > Actinomycetes > Mycobacteriales > Pseudonocardiaceae > Halosaccharopolyspora > Halosaccharopolyspora lacisalsi. Next base: position 50,153 of record NZ_JACGWZ010000009.1, read on the forward strand.
GATCGGATCGACGCGGCGGGAATGCGGGGGTTCGCCTCGCTGTCCGGCTACATTCGCGGCACCGGTCTCGTCGCAGTGGGGGACGCGCTGGGCATCGGCATCGGTCTGGCGGTGCTGGGAGTGCCGCTGGCGGTGCCGCTGGCGGCGCTGGTGTTCCTCTCCGCCTTCGTCCCGATCGTCGGTGCCATCGCCTCCGGGGCCGTGGCTGTCCTCGTCGCACTCGTCACCAAGGGGCCGATCACGGGGCTGCTGGTGCTCGCGGTGGTCCTCGGCGTGCAGCAGATCGAAGGCAACGTGCTGCAACCCCTGGTGATCGGGCGCGCGGTCAAGCTGCACCCGCTGGCGGTCGTGCTGGCGATCAGTGCCGGCGTGGTCGTCGCCGGGATCGCCGGAGCCCTGCTGGCGGTGCCGCTGCTGGCCGTGCTGAACGCCGCGATCCGATCGCTGGCCGCCGGGGAGGACGACGCCGACGCGGTGTCCTCGCTACGGCCACGCGACTCCCTCCCCGCGAAGGAGGAACCCGCCGAGACCGGCACCGTCGAGGAGTGACCCGCTCGGACCCGCTCCGCGGGACCTCCTACGCCATCGTGACGGCGTTGCGACCACCGGACTTGGCGGCCAACAGCGCCGCGTCGGCGGCCACCAGCAGATCCGGCAACTCGTAACCGAACCGCACCGAGGTCGCCACCCCGATGCTCACGGTCACGTCGTCGAGCTCGCACGGGCGGCCGTGGACGTCCTGCGCCGGCACGGACAGCGAGGCGGTCGCCGCCCGAACGCGCTGCGCGACCGCACGAGCGACCTCGGTGTCGGCCCCGGGAAGCAGCACCACGAACTCCTCACCGCCGAAGCGCCCCACCACGTCCTCCTTGCGCACGCTGCCGCGCAGCATCAGCGCCACGGCGGCCAGCACCGCGTCCCCGGCGAGATGGCCGATCTCGTCGTTGACCCGCTTGAAGTGGTCGAGGTCGAGCAGCAGCACGGCGGCGGGATGCCCCCGGTTTCCGACGCGCACCAGTTCCGCACGAGCGCGCCGCTCCCAGTGCATCGCGTTGGCCAGCCCGGTCTTGCCGTCGCGCTGCGCGGAGCGGCGCCACTGCGGCAGCTGACCGGCCAGGTCCAGCAGCGCCAGCGGCGGCACCGCCAACAGCGCCGAGGCGGGGTACGCGTCCACCGCCATCGCCAGCAGGCCACCCAGGCTCGCCGCCACGATGCCCAGCAGGACGTCGATCGGCTCGCCCAGCACTCCCCGGCGAGAGGCGTCCGGGCTGCGCAACCGGAGTCCGACCGCGATCACGAAGGCCCGCGCCAGCAGCAGCACCGTCGCGCTCAGCACGAGCAGCACCGGGTTCCAGGACGGGTGCTGCCAGCCGATCACCCAGCGCGCCGCGAAGACCGCCAGGGTGGTCGCGGCCGTGGTGAACATCCAGCGGTACAGCTCGGGACGATTGTCGAGCACCCCGTGCAGCGCGGGGCCGAGCAGCAACAGCACGAGCATGTTCGGCGGCAGCGTCAGTATTCCCGCCGCCAGGTAGGCAATGTGGAGCGTCCACGGGTTGCGCCGGATCTCCTTGCGCAGGTGGATCGACAACGAGGTGGCCACGATCACCACACCGGCCGTGATCGCGATCATGGCGAACAGCCGCAGCGCGCCCATGCTCGGTGGCGACGTGGTCGCGATGACCAACGTCACCACGATCAGGGCGACGGACTGCACCGCCAGCACGTAGACCAGCGCGGGTGGACGCAGTTTCCACAGCGACCAATCCCCCATGTGCCCTTCACACCTCCCGGGAGGAGCCTCGCACTGACGACACCGGAGTGGAGCTCCACCCGTACGATCGCGCTTCGAACGCTCCCTGTCACCAACAATCGTGAATCCGATTCGGCGCCAAGGGTTGCTCCTCCGCTCTCGTACGGCAGGATGACCGCCGGGGGAAGGAGCAGTTGTGGCCAATCAGCGAACGACCGGCGAGCGAGTGGACTCTCGAAACACGACCAGTGACCAAACGTTACAACCTTCGACGCATCCACCGGACGGCCGGTCACCACTGTGGCGCGCGCACAACGTCATGCGCGTCGTCATGCTCTGCTACGCGCTGATCTGGTTCACGATCCTGGTGGACGATTACGCGTACCCGTTGCTGGGAACGGCCGTACTCGTGGTCATGGCACTGTGGACCGCTTTCACGATCCATCGTTACCGACACCGTTCCGGACGGACGAACAGGTTGGTGCTGGCCGACCAGGTCGTGGTCACGGCGCTGTTCGCGATCTGCGCCCTCGTCATGACCGACGATCAACTCAAGGCCGGGCTGCCCACGGTGGTCACGATCTGGCAGGGATCGATGGTCACCTCGGCCGCCGTGCAGTGGGGAATGCTCGGTGGCGGGATCTGCGGTGTGGTGGCCGCGGTGGGCAACCTCCTGATGCGCGGTCTCATCGACTCCAACATGGCCATGGACACGGTGCTGCACGTCGGTACCGGGCTGCTGCTCGGTCTCGCATCGGACACGGCTGTCCGCTCCACCGAGCGGCTGAGCAAGGCACTGCGCGCGGAAGCCGCCACGGCCGAACGGGAGCGGCTGGCCCGGTCCATCCACGACAGCGTGTTGCAGGTACTCGCGCGGGTGCGCAAGCGCGGCGCGGAAATGGGCGGCGAGGCGGCCGACCTCGCCCGCCTCGCCGGTGAGCAGGAGGTCACGCTGCGCGCGCTGATCGCGTCGAGCCCCCCGGAACCGGACGAGGACGGTGGCCAGGATCTCGCCGCCCGGTTGCAGGCGCTGAGCACCGCCAGGGTCCAGATCTCGGTCCCCGCCACACCGGTCCCACTACCAGTCGCGACGGCCTCGGACCTGTTCTCGACGGTACGAGAGGCGTTGGAGAACGCCGATCGACACGCGGGGGACGAAGCGCGGGTGTGGGTGCTGTTGGAGGATCTCACCGAAGAGGTCGTGATCAGCATCAGGGACGATGGAGAGGGCATTCCCGAAGGCAGGTTGGCCGTGGCCGAGTCGCAGGGCCGGATGGGCGTGGCCCAGTCCATCCGGGGTCGGGTCGAGGGGTTGGGTGGCACCGCCACCCTGGAAACCGCGCCCGGCGAGGGCACCGAGTGGGAGCTGCGGGTCCCTCGACCGGAGTCCTCCGACCGGCAGCACGGCAGTGGGCACCGTGGAGGAGTGAGTCGATGATCGACGTCTCGGTGATGGTGGTCGACGACCATCCGATGTGGCGCGACGGAGTGGCCAGGGACCTGCAGGAGCGCGGGTTCGAGATGGCCGCCACGGCCGGGGACGCGGAGGCCGCGCTACGCATCGCGCGGACGGTGCGGCCCGACGTGGTGCTGATGGACCTCAACCTCGGCGACACTTCCGGGGTCGAGGCGTCCCGGCAGATCACCCAGGAGGTCTCGGGCACTCGCGTCCTGGTGCTGTCGGCCAGCGGGGAGCACAGCGACGTGCTGGAGGCGGTCAAGGCGGGTGCGTCCGGCTACCTGGTCAAGTCCGCCTCCGCGGAGGAACTGGTGGACGCGATCCGGCGCACGGCCATGGGCGACGCCGTGTTCACCCCCGGCCTGGCCGGGCTGGTGCTGGGTGAGTACCGCCGGATGGCCGTCGCCCCGGACTCCGGCTCACGGGCCCCGACGCTGACGCCGCAGGAGACCAACGTGCTCCAGCAGGTCGCCAAGGGACTCACCGCACGGCAGATCGCCAACAAACTGGTGATTTCGCACCGCACGGTCGAGAACCACGTTCAGTCCACCCTGCGCAAGCTACAGCTGCACAACCGCGTCGAACTCGCTCGCTACGCCATCGAGCACGGCCTCGACGGCGACGACTCCGAGAAGTGAAGCGGAGCAAGGCGAGGCAAGGCGGAAAGGCCACGGGTTCGCGCGGACCGTGTCCCCAGCGACACCGTGCACCACGCCCATGACGGTGCACTCTGCCCAGTAGGGCTACCCGGTTTCGCGCGAAAGCGGACTTTCCCGGTTTCGCGCGAAAGCGGGCGAAACTCACCCGATCGGGTGCACCTCACTCCAGGACGGCACGGGCCGCCCGGCGCGCGTCCACCGGACCCGCCGCGGCCAGCGCCGCTTCCGCGGCCCGGCGGTAAGTACTCAGTGGATGACCCGCCAGCGCGGATCCCACGGCGGGCACCGCCGCCGCGACCATCGACAGGCTGCCAACGCCGAGCCCGACGAGCACGCGAGCCAGCAGCGGGTCGGCGGCGGCCTCCCCGCACACGCCCACCGACTTGTCGAGGTCCCGGCCGGCCCGACCGACCGCGTCGATCAGCCGCAGCAGGGCGGGCTGCCAGGGATCGTTGAGCTCGGCCAGCGCCCCCAGCATCCGATCGGCCGCGAAGACGTACTGGGCGAGGTCGTTGGTGCCGATGCTGACGAAGTCGACCGCCTCCAGGATCTCCGGTGCGCTCAACGCGGCGGCGGGAACCTCGATCATCACCCCGGCGCGGTCGACACCGGCCGCACGGGCCCGCTCGGCGAACCACCGCGCCTCCGCTGCGGTGGCCACCATGGGGGCCATCACCGAGACCTCGGCCCCGGAGTCGGCGGCGGCCGCGGCGATCGCCTCCAACTGCCGGTCGAGCACACCCGGCTGCTCGAAGGAGACGCGCAGCCCACGCACCCCCAGCGCGGGGTTCGGCTCCGTACCCGGTTCGAGAAAGGACAGTGGCTTGTCCGCGCCCGCGTCCAGGGTGCGCACCACGACGGGCTGCCCCGCGAAGGGCGTCAGCACCTCGGCGTACGCCCGGCGCTGGGTGCTCACGTCGGGTTCCTCGGCGGCGGCGAGGTAGCAGAACTCGGTGCGGAACAGGCCGACTCCCTGGGCGCCGGCCTCGACCGCCCCCTGCGCGTCGGTCACCGAGCCGACGTTGGCGAGGACCTTGACGGCGTGACCGTCGGCCGTGGCCGCCGTTCCGTCCCACTCCTCGCCCGCCACGCGGTCGACGGCCTCGACGGGCACAGGCTGGTCGGACAGGTCGACGGTGCCCGCGTCCCCGTCGACCACGGCCCCCACGGCGCTGTCGGCGGCGAGCACTCCGCGCGCGGCGACCACGGCCGGGATTCCCAGCGAACGCGCCAGGATCGCGGTGTGGCTGGTCGGCCCGCCTTCCTCGGTGACCAGCGCGAGCACCAGGGCCGGATCCAGGTCGGCGGTGTCGGCGGGAGCGAGGTCGCGGGCGAGCAACACGGCGGGCCGGTCGAGTCCGGGGACGCCGGGGGCGTCGACACCGATCAGCGAAGCGATGATCCGGTCCCGCACGTCGTGCACGTCGCGGACCCGCTCGGCGAGGTAACCGCCCGCCTCGCGCAGCGCGTCGGCGAAACCGTTGGCGGCCTCCTGGACGGCGCGGGGCGCGGGCAGCGAACGAGTGGTGACCAGTTGCTCGGCCTGGGAGATCAGCGCCGGGTCCACCGCCATCGCGGCCGTGGTCTCCAGGACGGCCTTCGCGTCGCCCTCGACCTCGGCCGCGCGGGCCGACAGCCGACCGGCGACGTCCTCCGCGGCCGGACGAATGAGTCCCGACTCGGCCTCGGGACTGACGGGAGCGGGTGTGGAGGGAGGTTCGGGAAGGGGTTCGGCCACGCGGACGAGAGGTCCGGCGGCACGTCCGGTACTCACTCCGACACCACTAATACTCGACATGGTCTAGACCATACCTCTCTCCGTGTTCACCTGCGAGGATGGTAGGTAATTCCGTCGCGACCCTGCTCAACCGCGCGGCACGAAAGCCCCGGGGCAGAGGGATTCTACGTCCGTCGAACGACGCGATCCGGCCATTACTCATGAGTAACCAGTTGAGTAGGCGTACGGATCCGGTGACCCCCCGGCGACCAGCACTCTTGGGCCCATGACAACACGATCGAATCAGACACTCGACCACGACTCGTCCTCCTCGATCGCGCGGATCGCCACGATGTGCGCCGACATCGGTGCGGAGCTCGACCGCCTCGGCGGTAAACCGTCCTCGCAGGACAGCACGGCCCGTGGCCCCGACCTGGTGCGCGGGGAACCCGTCGATACCAGCTATGCCGAGCCCCGCCGGTCTCCGACCGCTTCGGCGGACGGGGCCGCCTCGGCGCGGGGAACGGTGGTGGTGCTCCCAAAAGTACTGCGGCTCGACGGAGGCGCCCTCTCCGGTGCGGCACCCGGCGGAAGGGCGCGCGACGCGGCCCTGCTGCTGGCGGGGTTCGTGCTTTCGACGGCGGGCGCCCACTGTGCACGCCGTGTGTTGGCGAGACGACCTAGCAGGTAACCGGTTCGGCCGTGCCTCCCCGCTCTCCGCCGCGATGTCACCGGATCCGGTGATTCTGAGCGAAATCGATGCCCCCGTTCGGGCGTATTTTCCGGGTGGGGCGCATCGTTCCCGCGTCGGTGGGCGTCAAAATAGGTGGTTGCCGCTCGTCGGTACGCGCCACCGACGAACGCAACCGGTCGGAACCGGCCGTAACGCCCCCCGTACGGCCGCTCCGACCAGCCGTGAGTCCTTCGGAATCCGAAAAAACCGAAGGACTCACGGCTCTCCCACTTCCGAAGAACCCCTACTGGCCCTTGCGCAGGCCCAGGGCGTTGAGCGTCCCCTCGACCGGCCCCGGCCGGTGCTCGGGCAGCGCCCCCGGAGCGTGCTCGCCCACGGCCGCCACGACCTGCTCCGCCGCCGGGTTCACCGCCGACCACTCGCCGATCACGACGGTCGGCACGGTCTCGTTGCCCTCGGCCAGCGACCGGACCGTGGCGGCGGCCTGCTGGTCCTGCCAGATGTCGACCTCGGTGAACTCCAGGCCCCTGCGCTTGAGCCCGGCCCGCAGCGAGGTGCAGAACGGACATCCCGGCCGGGTGTAGACGGTCACCGCGTCGGCTTGCTGCTCTCCCATGAATCTCTCCGCTCTCGGCTATGAGGCCGTTTCGTGCTCGCGCCGCGAGGACGACTCCTCGGCCTCGCCGACCCCGACCCGCTGTTGCAACCGCTTCAGCGGTCCCGGCGCCCACCACGCGGCGCGACCCATCAGCTTCAACACCGCGGGCACCAGAATCATTCGCACCACGGTCGCGTCCAGCGCCAGCGCGACGATCATGCCGACGCCGACCAGCCGCATGATCGTGACGCTGGAGAACGAGAACGCGCCGGTGACCACGATCAGCAGCAACGCGGCGGCCGTGATCATCCGTCCCGTGCGGACCAGGCCGGTGCGGACCGCCTCCTCGGTGGAAGCACCTCCCGCGCGCGCCTCCACCATCCGCGACAGCAGGAAGACCTCGTAGTCGGTGGAGAGCCCGAACACCACCGAGGCCATGAGCACGATGATGCCGACCGACACCGGCGCCGGGGTCACGTTGATCAGGTCGGCACCGTAGCCCTGCACGAAGATCCAGCTCAGCACGCCGAAGGTGGCCGACAGGCTCAGCGCGCTCATCACCACCGCCTTGATCGGCAGCAGCACCGAGCCGAAGGCCAGGAACATCAGCACCAGCGTCGCGCCGATCAGCAGGGCGGCCACCCACGGCAGCTGGTCGGCGGTGGCCCGCAAGCTGTCCAGGTTCAGCGCGGTCGGCCCACCGACCAGCATCTCGCTGCCGCCCGGGGGCGTCAGACCCCGGACGTCGGTGACCGCCTGGTTGGCCTGGTCGGTGTAGGGTCCGGTGGTCAGCGACGCGTTGAGCACGACGACGTCACCACCGGCACCGCTGGACCTGGCGGTGTCGATCCCCGGCACCTGACCGACCTCGGCGGCGAACCGCTGGACGGCGGGTGCGGGCGGGGCCGAGCCGTGCCCCTGCAGCACCACCTGGACGGCGTCGCTGCTCATGCCGGGGAACTCGGTCTGCAGCGTCTCGATCGCCTGCCGCGCCGGGTCGTTCTCGGGCAGGATCCGCTCGTCGGGGGCGCCGAACTGGGTGTTCAGGAACGGGGAGCCGAGCAGCAGGAGCACGGCGACGATCGGCACCGCCGTCAGCAGCGGACGCTTCATCACGCCGTCGGCGAACCGGCGCCAGCCCCGCCCCTCGCCGGAAGCGGAACCGGAACGCTTCCCGCGCCACGGCACGGCGAGCTTGTCGACGCGGTGGCCCAGCATCCCCAGGATCGCCGGCAACAGGGTCAGCGAGATCACGGCCGCCAGCGCCACCGCCGACATGCCGCCGAAGGCCAGCGACCGCAGGAAGCTCTGCGGGAACAGCAGCAGCCCGCCGAGGGCTACCACCAGCAGGGTCGCGGAGAACGCCACGGTGCGACCGGCCGTGGCCACCGAGCGACGCACAGCCTCACCGGTGGACGCTCCGGCGGCGAGTTCCTCGCGGAACCGGCCCACGATGAACAGGCCGTAGTCGATGGCCAGTCCGAGTCCGAGCAGGCTGGCCACGTTGACCGCGAAGACGTTGACCTCGGCGAACAACGAGATCAGGTGCAGCAGGCCGAGCGAGCCGAACACGGCCAGGCCACCGACGAGCACGGGCAGCGACGCGGCGACCACACCACCGAAGATGATCACCAGCAGCACCAGCACGACCGGCAGCGAGACGGCCTCGGCCATGGCGAGGTCGTTGGTGGTGTGCTGGGTCATGGACTGCTGCACCGGGATCTGACCCGCGACGTCGGTTTCCACGCCCCGGACCTGGAACCGGCCCTCGATCCGCTCGTAGGAGTCGGTCTTGGCGCCGAGATCCGAACCGGCGAGGGTGATCGTGGCCAGTCCGCTGGTGTGGTCGGAGTTGGTCAGCTGCGGCGCCGGCGTCCGCCAGTAGGACGTGACGTCGGTGACGGCGCCGGGCGGCAGGTCTCCCAGCGTCCGCTCGATCCTGGAGGCCACCGCCGGGTCGTCGACGGTCCCGCCCTGCGGAGCGCCGTAGATGACCACCAGGTCGCCGCCCGACGAGCCGAGGGCCTCCGAAGCGACCTCCTGGGCCTGCGCGGCTTCACTGCCGGGAGCCTCGTAACCGCCCTGGCTCACCTTGTCGAAGACGCCGAGTCCCCACGCACCGCCGCCGACGACGGCGAGCAGCAGCACGATCACCACCGGAAGGCGATGTCGGTGGGTGAGCGATCCCCAGGAAGCGAACAAGGCTGACCTCCGGCTGTGTTGGTAGCTGCCCAGCGCGGCGACTACGGTGTCCTGGCTACCTTGAACTGAGTAAACGGCGTTCACTACCGCTGTGCCCCACAGTAGCGACGAGAAGCGCGTCCAGCACCCGATGGAGTGGCACACCATGAGCGAAATCACTCGGCGTGAACGAATGCGCGTCGAGACCGACCTGGAGATCCGCCAGCACGCGCGGAGGCTGCTCGTCGCGGAGGGCCGGGAGGCCGTAACCCTGCGCGCCATCGCCCGTGAGCTCGGCATCACCGCCCCGGCGCTGTATCGCTACTACGATTCGCGCGAGGACATGCTGCGGCAGCTGTGCGTCGACATCTGCGACGATCTCGCCGACGAGCTCAACCGGGCCCTCGAAGAGGTCGGCGAGGACGACTACCGGGAGAAGCTGTTCACGGTCTGCCGCGGGTTCCGGCGGTGGGCGCTGGGACATCCGCGCGAGTTCACGCTGGTCTTCGCCTCACCCGCCGACGAGACCGGCACCGACACCGGCGAGCCCGCGCAGGACCAGTTGGGCAGCGTGTTCCTGCGCGTCATCGGGCCGCTGATGAGCGAGGGCGCCACTCAGGTCGTCAACGAGGGGGCGCCCTCGGACCTGCACAACGACCTCGCGCCCAACCAGGAGGCGCTGGCCGCCGCGTTCACGATCAAGGGCATCGAGGTTCCGGAGGAGGCCACCGGGCCGCACGCGGTGTACTTCCTGCTGCGGTGGTGGATCAGGATCTACGGCCACGTGGCGCTGGAGGTGTTCCGGCGCTTTCCGTTCGACGTCGCCCACGCCGACCGCCTCTTCGAGTCCCTGCTCACCGAACTGACCCAGGACGTCGGTCTGGACGGGTGACCGACCGGGCGGCGATCGAAAACCGCCGACGACACCGATCGTCCCTTGTGCACTCCGGTACGTGAATGATTTTTTAGAATCTCCCGAGCTGCGCATCGCCGATGCCGACCGGAACGAGGCGCAACGCCTGCTGAGCGAGCACCTCGCGGCGGGACGACTGACTTCCGGGGAACACGAGGAGCGCGCTTCGCGGGCGTCCCAGGCGCGGACTCGGGAGGAGATTCAGACCCTGTTCGGGGACCTGCCGAACCCGCAGTCCCGATTCGACGGAGCCGCACCGCAGGCCGCCGCTCCCACTCGTCGACAACAAGCGGCGTGGTTTCCGGAGCCGGGAGTCGACTTCGGCACGACCCCGACGTCCCGGCGGCTGTGGTACGCGATCACCGCCGTCGTCCTTCCGTGCGCGCTACTCGGAGCCGCCACGGGGCTCACACCGTCAGCGGGAAACCCGTTAGTCCTTCTCGCCGCCCTGGTGCTCTTCGCGGTGCTCTACGTACTCCTGGTCGTCAGCGACCGCACCGCCAAGTGATCGCGAGCACCGACCGCGCACGGCCCACCCGTCGTAGTCCCCGGCCCGAGCCGGTCCAGGAAGGACCCCGCCGCCGCGCGGTCGGGTGCCACGGCCACCTCTGCACGTGGACGTGAGGCTCTCGCTCCGGAAGCCCCATCAGCATGAAAGCCCCGTCCAAAGCAGGACGAGCACCGCCGGCAAGCGGTATGCCCCGAATCGGTCACGGTCGGTCGACGGCCGGCCCACAGCAAATGATCAAGTTGTTCACGCCGTGCCGAACGCCCGCCGACAACCCGGTGCAGTACCGACTCGTCGATGAGGGGACGAGTCCCCGACGCCTTCGACCGTCTCGGTCCGGTCGCCAGACGCGGAACGTCGGGGTGAGGCGACCCGCCCGCGCCCTGGCCCTGTGTCCGCCGGCCTCCCGAACGTCTCGGTGTCGCGACCGGACGACGAGCTGCCGGGTCACGCCACCGCTTCAGCAGCTCGTGGAAGGCGGGGGCGCCGTGAGGGTAGGCGTGTGCGCTGTTCGGCCGGCCCAGTCCCTCGCGGTTGTAGTACCCGGGGGTGCACTCGGCGTGGAACCACTCGTGGTCGGGGGCGTCCTCGGCCATGACGGCGAGCCAGGCGTCCTCGGCCTCGCGGGACGGTTCGATGAGGGCGTCCTCCGCTTCGGCGGCCGCGACGAGGGCGGCCGCATGGACGGCCTGCTCGTCGAGGACGTGCGTGAAGTTGACGCTGCTGGCGTTGTGCAGGGAACCCATCTGGATCAGGTTCGGGAAGCCGTTGCTGGTGAAGCCGTGGAGGGTTCGCGGGCCCTCCCGCGCCCAGAGGTCCAGCAGTCCGGTGCCGCCCCGGCCGCGGACGGGGAGCTTGCCGGATTGGATACCGGAGACTCCGACGGAGAATCCCGTGGCGAAGATCAGGCAGTCGAGTTCGTACGCGACGTCGCCGCCGACCACACCGTGCTCGGTGATGCGCTCGATGCCGTGGGTGTCCGCGGTATCGATCAGCGAGACGTTGTCGCGGTTGAACGCCGAGTAGTACTCGTCGGAGAAGGTGGGGCGCTTGCAGGCGTACCGGTACCAGGGCTTGAGCTTCTCCGCCGTCTCCGGGTCGGTGACGGTCCGCTCGACGCGGGCGCGCAGCTCGTTCATCTTCGCGGCGTCGGCCACCTCGTAGGCGGCTTCGAAGTCCGGTCCCCCGTCCGGGCGGTGGAAGCTCGGCAGGAGCTTTTCCAAAAGCCCCGCCGAAGAGGTCCAGCGGTCCGCCACGAGGTCCCGGTCGACCGTCTTCTCGCCGGAGACGATGCGGAGGAAGTTCTCGCGACGCTCGCGGGCCCAGCCGTCGTGGTCGGCACCGACGTCTTCCGCGGTGGTGCGGCGGTTGGCGCGCACGTCCACGGTGGAGGGGGTGCGCTGGAAGGCGTAGACGTGCTGGGCGTCCTCGGCCAGCATCGGAACGGCCTGAACGCCGGTGGCGCCGGTGCCGACGACGCCCACGCGCTTGTCGGCGAGGCCGGTCATGCCGCCGTCCGGGGTGCCGCCGGTGTAACCGTAGTCCCAGCGCGACGTGTGGAAGGTGTGGCCCCGGAAGGTCTCGACGCCGGGTATCCCGGGCAGCTTCGGCTCGGACAGGGTGCCGGTGGCGGTGACGACGTACGTGGCGTGGAAGGCGTCGCCGCGGTCTGTGGCCACGATCCACTTCTCGGATGCTTCGTCCCAGGTGAGCGAGGTCGCCGCGGTGGAGAACAGAGCGTTCGGACAGAGGTCGAACGTCCGCGCGATGCGCATCGCGTGTTGGCGGATCTCTTCGCCGGGGGAGTACTTCCACTTCGGCACGTACCCGGTCTCGTCGAGCATCGGCAGGTAGACGTGCGACTCGATGTCGCAGTGGATGCCCGGGTAGCGATTCCAGTACCAGGTGCCCCCGAAGTCACCGCCCTTCTCGACGACCCGGACGCGCTCCACGCCCTGCTGCCGCATCCGCGCCCCGGCGAGTATGCCGCCGAACCCGCCACCGACCACGGCGACGTCGACGGCGTCGTGCATCGATTCGCGCTCGGCCACTTCGCCGACGTACGGGTCGGCGGCGTAGTAGCCGAATTCGGCGTCGGTGGCGTGATACTGGCGGGCGCCGTCGGACCGTACGCGGCGCTCACGTTCGAGGTGGTAGCGCCGCCTCAGCGCGGCGAGTTCGTCGGGGGTCGGTGGTTGAGCGGTCGTCATGCGGGGCCTCACTCCTGCCGGTCGGCCGCCCCGAGGTGAGCGGCGTCCGCTACGATAACAACAACCGGACAAGGTTGTCCGGTTTCGTCGCGAGTGAAATGTGCCATTCGTGCGGACCCTTCCGCGCTCCTGCACGGACCACGCGAATCTCTCGGCCGGCAGCACCCCACACAGCAGAGAGGAACAGCGATCCCCATGCGACGCCCCCCCCCCGGTCCGATCCCTCGCCGCGCTCGCCACCGTCGGCGCGTTGGCCCTCACCGGATGCAGTACGGGCACGGGCGAGGTCGCCGGTGACAAGGCGGTCGCCACCGGCGCGGGCAGGACCATCCGCGCCCACGAGGTCATGCAGTTGACGGAGACGCACGACAAGACCGGGATGACCCTGCTCGAGGGGCCGACCTTCGGCGAGAACGGCGGCCTGTTCGTCGTCGACGCCACCGCACCCGCGGGCGAGCCGAAGGTGATGCGCGTCGACGTGGAGAAGGGGACTTCACGGCCGGTCCACACGGATGACCGAGGGGCTTACACCTCGGCGCAGTTCAGTCCGCACGACGGACGGCTCTATCTGACCGACTACGCCCACGGCGAGGTCGTGAGTCTGGCCCCGGACGGCAGCGATCCGCGGACCTTCTTCTCCGGCGAGGTCGTCGGAGCGCGGATGCACCCCGACGACATCGCCTTCGACGAGCGGGGCGACTTGTACGTCAGCGACTCACGCGGCCTGTCCGAGGGCGATGCGCACGGCCGGGTGGTGCGCATCGAGCGCGACGGCGAGAAGGCCACCGTCCTCGCCGACAAGCTGGCCGCGACGAACGGGATCTCGTTCGACGCGGACTACCGCGGGCTCTGGATCAGCGAGCTCACGCGGAACCGGATCTCCTACCTGCGCCTCGACGAGATGGGAGGGGCGGCTTCCCACCACACCGCCGTCCGCGTCGACGGCGGGATCGCCCGGACCGACTCGATCGCCGTGGACGCGGACGGCAACCTCTACCAGGCACTGCACGGCCGACCCGCGATGGCCGTCTACGACCGGCACGGCGAGCGCCTGGCGACGGTCGAGGTCCCCGCCCGGACCGAGGGCCTCGAGTCGGCGACGAACGTGGCGATCACCCCCGGCGGGACCACGGCGTACGTGACCGTCAGCGGGCCCTCAGGGGGGTACGTGTACACCTTCGACGCGCTGGCGGAGGGCATCCGGCAGTCCAACGGCGGCTGACCCTCCTGCACTCACCCGTCGAACGGCCGCACCGGCCCCACCTCGACGCCGAGCAGCCGCCACGCCGCCACGACTCGGCGTTCCCGCTCCTCCCGCGTGGGGCCGCTGGCGGCGCCGGAGACCATGGCGACGGCGAGCATGAGGTCGTTCACCGCACCCAGTCGGTGCTCCTCCGGCAGGCGTTCCCGCAGGGCGCGTTCGACCCGCTCGGACAGGGTCAGTGCGTGGGCGAGAACGTCCGGGCGTCCGTCGGCGCGGTGAGCGTGCAACAGACCGAGGAAGGCCGCCGACTCCGTCAGATGCCAGGTGAGCACACCGAGGACGTCGTCGAAAGTCGTGGCCTCGGCCGCGGCCACCTGTTCGATCTGCCGCACGTTCTCGTCCAGGACCGCCTCCGCCACGGCCGCCCGGTCGGGAAAGTGCCGGTACAGGACGCCCTGCCCGACCCCGGCTCGACGTGCGATCGCGGACAGCGGAGCCTCCAACCCGTACGTCGCGTAGATCTCCCGCGCGGCGGTGAGCAGAGCGGACCGGTTCCGGTCGGCCACCTTCTTCCCCTGATTGGCGGGCCGCCGCTCGTCGGACACAGAGGGCTCCGTCATACCGAGAGGATACCGGCCGACCGGCAGGCCGAGCTGTCAGTCGTCGAAGCTGTCTCGCCACCGGCCGGTCGGCCATGATGCGGTTCAAGCTCGCGACGGTGATCGCGCGCCCGGCCGTCGACGCGCGCACTCGAACGGAGCCCGCAGCACCCGAGGAGCACGTCGGGCGTCACCGGCTCCCCGCATCACACCCCGACCACGGCGCGCTCGATCTTCCGGAAGAGGGACCGGCCCCGTGTCGCCCCGCGAAACCCCGGCTCCCCCGTGGACACGTGGTGGACGCGTCGTTTCGGCGCTCTCGCCGCCGAGACGACGCGTTCACCCAGCATCGCTGAAGATCATCGGGCGACGTCCGCCGTGCGCTGAGATCATCCGGGCAGAGGTTGAGACTGGCATTTCCGACAGGAGGACGCCGTGTTCGACACCGCCCACGCCCAGATCCTGGGGTCCCTGGCCGTTTCCGGCACCTCCGTGCTGGTCGTCGCCACCGCCCTCGTCGCCTTCGGGTACGTGCGCGACTGCTCCGGACAGCACGCGGGAGCGGGTCCCGGCGCCACCACGGTCGCCCACATCCAGGCGGCGCTGGCCGCCGAGACCGCTCGGGGCTCCACTCCGCCGAAAGCAGTCGCGCACCACCCCGGGCGTCACCGGAGTTCGGCGTACCAGTACCCCGTCCTCCAGCTCGGTCTCCGTCCGGCGACGCCCTGAGCGGCCCTACCGCTGTGCGGCGTCGTGGGCGCGCTGCCGGTCCTGGCGTGCGGCCTCGGCACCGGTGGCGATCGGCGCGGTGACCCACTGACGCGGAGTGCCGAACGCCTGCGCCAGACCGACCGCGTGCGGGCGAAGTGTGCGGCACAGGTCGTTGACGGCTTCGGTGACGGCCTTCGACCTCCGCGCGGTGATGCGCTCGTGTTCGAGGAACCAGCCCCGGTCCTCCTCGATGTTGGACAGCACGTACAGGTCGCACAGCCGCTCCAGCATCGCGGCGACGTCCGGGTCCGTGCACCGCTCGATGCCCGCGACGAACGCTTCCAGCACTACGCGGTCCACGTGCACGCGCGCCGCGCGCAACACGTGGTCCTGGGCGTTGTTGAACACCTCGAACGGGTCCGAGTCACCACCGCTGGCCCGTCGCAGGCGCCGGGCCACCGCGTCGAGCACGTGCTTCTCGCGGTCCTCGAACATCCGCAGCTGCCAGCCCCGGTCGAACAGCACGTCCTCGTCGTCGCGTCCCGGAGCGGCGTCGACCAGCCGCTGCACCAGCGAGCGCGCGGCCGTGTGCTCGATGACCGTGCCGACGAACTGGTCGGCCACGTAGCGGGCCATGCCCAGCGTGCCGATGTCGTCGAACTGGTCCTTGTAGTTGGTCAGCAGCCCCTTGGCCACCAGTTGCAGCAGGACCGTGTTGTCGCCCTCGAAGGTGGTGAACACGTCGGTGTCGGCCTTGATCCGGGGGAGCTGGTTCTCCGAGAGGTAACCCGCTCCGCCGCAGGCTTCCCTCGCGGCCTGGATGGTCCGCGTGGCGTGCCAGGTCGACATCGCCTTGATCCCGGCCGCGCGTGACTCCAGCTCGCGCTGGGCACGGTCGTCACGCTGCTCGGACTCGTGCAGGTCGTGCAGCGTGGAGACCAGCTCCTCCTGCGCGAAGTGCAGCGCGAACGTCTTGGCCAGCGCGGGCAGTAGCTTGCGCTGGTGGCCGAGGTAGTCGAGCACGGCCGTTTCGTCGCCGGTACCGGGTTTCTCGAACTGGCGGCGCGCGTCGCCGTAGCGCAGGGCGATCTCCAGGGCGAGCTTCGTCGCGCTGCCCGCCGTGCCGGCCACGGAGATCCGGCCGCGGATGAGCGTGCCGAGCATGGTGAAGAAGCGCTTGTTCCCCCCCTCGATCGGGCTGCTGTAGGTGCCGTCCGGTTCGACGTCGCCGTAGCGGTTGAGCAGCGCCTCCCGGGGCACGCGCACCTGCTCGAAGGTGATCCGGCCGTTGTCCACACCGTTGAGCCCGGCCTTGTGGCCGCAGTCGGAGATGTGCACGCCCGGCAGGGGAGCACCTTCCTCGTCGCGGATCGGCACCATCAGCGCGTGGACGCCGTAGCCCTCACCGGCGGTGTGGAGCTGCGCGAACACCACCGCCATGCGGCCGTCCCGCGCGGCGTTGCCGATGTACTCCTTGCGCGCCGCTTCGTGCGGAGTGTGGACGACGAACTCCTGCGTCTCCGCGTCGTAGGTCGCGGTCGTCCGCAGGTTCTGCACGTCCGAGCCGTGGCCGGTCTCGGTCATGGCGAAGCAGCCGGGCAGCTCCATGCTCATGATGGGCTTCAGGTACCGGTCGTGGTGGCGCTCGGTGCCCAGGGCGACCACGGCCCCGCCGAACAGGCCCCACTGCACCCCGGCCTTGACCATCAGCGAGAGGTTGCCGGCCAGCATCTCCATCGAGACCACCGAGCCACCGGTGTCCCCCTTGCCGCCCGCCGCGACGGGGAAGCCGTACTCGGTGACTCCGCTGCCGGCGAGCACCTTCAGCTGTTCGAGGACGCGCTCGCGGTGGGATTCGACGTCGAGATCGTCGCCCGGTGGCAGCTCGGTGCTCTCCAGCAACTGCCGCACCTGTTCGCGGACGCCCGCCCAGCGGCCGTCCAGGAGCTCTCGGAGCTTGGCGGCGTCGAAACTCGCCGGGGTCTTCGGGATGTCCATCGGCCCTCCAGTCCACTGCGATGAACCCTGCCACGGGCGAGTCCGTCACCCGGGCCGGTCACTCCCAGCTTAGTTACTCACTGGTAACTTCGCCATGTGACGCTGGTCCCCCCGGTGACCGGTGGTGGCGGCGCCGGTGGATGCGGGTGTGGTGCCCGGTGGGGGTGGCCGCGCCGACCGGTGGCCGCTGCCCGGTTTCGCGCGGAAGCGGGGAACTCCGCGCCGAGGTGCGGCCACCGATTCGGATGGTCACCGCCTCAGAAGGGGTAGCCCGCGTGGTTCTCGCGGAAGGTGACCCAGCGGGTGTCGGTGAAGGACTCGACGCCGTTGCGACCGCCGAAGTGGCCGTATCCGGAGTCGCCCACCCCGCCGAACGGCGCCTGCGGTTCGTCACCGACGGTCTGGTCGTTGACGTGCACCACCCCGGTGTTCAGCCGTCGCGCCACCGCCCAGCCACGCCCGGTGCTCTCGGTGATCACGCCCGCGCTGAGCCCGTACGGCGTGTCGTTGGCGACGGCGATCGCCTCCTCGACGTCCGCGTAGCCCAGCACGGTGCTGACCGGGCCGAAGATCTCCTCGGAGTACAGCCGCTGGTCGGTGTCCACACCGCTGAGCACGGTCGGCGGGTAGCAGGCGCCCTTCGGGCCGCCACCGCCGGTGTGCAGCACCGCGCCCTTGGACACCGCGTCGTCGACCAGACAGGCGACCCGCTCGGCGGACGAGGAGTCGATCAGCGGGCCGACCACGGTGTCGGACTCGGCCGGGTCGCCCTGCTTGAGCCCGGCGACCTTGGCGGCGAAGCGCCGCGCGAACTCCTCGCGCATGCCCCTCGGCACCAGGACGCGGTCCGCCGACATGCAGATCTGCCCGGCGTTCATGAACGCCCCGAAGGTCACCGCGTCGACCGCGTAGTCCAGGTCGGCGTCGTCGAGCACGATCACCGAGTTCTTGCCGCCGAGTTCCAGGACGGCGGGCTTGAGGTGCCTGGCCGCCTCGACGCCGACGGAGCGCCCGACCTCGGTCGACCCGGTGAAGTTGACCCGCCGGACCCGCGGGTCGGCGATCAGGGTGTTGCCCACGGTGGCGGCGTCCTCGCGCGCGTTGGTGACCACGTTGAGCGCACCGGAGGGCAAACCCGCCTCCGTCAGCACCTCGGCGAAGAACAACCCCGCCGTCACCGGGGCGTCCTCGCTGGGTTTGAGCACCACGGTGTTGCCGACCGCCAGCGGCACGGCCAGCGACCGCGCGCCCAGGATCAGTGGCGCGTTCCACGGCGCGAAGGCGGCGACCACGCCCGCAGGCTGCCGCAGCGCGAAGCCCAGTTCACCGGGGGCGTCGCTGGACAGCACCTCGCCACGCGGGGAGGTCACCGTGGCCGCCGCCTCGCGGAACACGTTCGCCGCCAGCGCCACGTTGAACCGCGCCCACGGGGCGGCGGCGCCGACCTCGTCCCGCATCAGCTCGACCGCTTCCTCGGTGCGGCGTTCGAGCACGTCGGCGGCGGCGAGGAACACCTTCCGGCGGGTGAGCGCGCCCGAGCGCGACCACTCCTCGAAGGCCGAGGAGGCCGCGTCCACCGCCCGCGTCGCGTCGGCGGAAGAGGCCGCCGCCACGGTCGCGAACACCTCGCCGGTGTAGGGATTGACGTCCTCGGTCGTGCCGGAGGCGCCGGGGACGGACTCGGCACCGATGAACAGCTCACGATGTTGGGTCACGGACTTCCTTTCGCCGGTGTCGTCCTCGCGGGGGTGAAGACCTCGCGAGGTTCTCCGCGAGAATATTGCGCTCGCCCCGCTCGTCGAGGAAAGCGATGCCCGTGGTTCGCCCGGGCACGCCGAAGTCCCGGCGCGACCAGCACGAGGAGCACTTCGACCGGCTCACCGCCCTGCTCCCCACGAGGGAGGGGTGAGAGACGACCACGGGCCGAGCCGCTCGCAGCCGGGGCTGATTTTCCACGGTCGCCGCTGCGGACATACCACTGCGGGCCTGCTGGAGTTCCCGTCACCGACGGAGAGCGCACAGCGCCGTCAACGACGACTCGGCGCCGCGAGTGAACAAGTGCGGTGACGGCCCCGGGACTCCCCCACCCGGTCTACGAGGCAAGTCCGTCATGCACACCGAACGAGAGGGATCGGCGAGCAGCCCTCGTCAATCCCGGCCCCCGGGGGGCGCTGCGCGGCCCGCAGCGCGGTAAGCAAGACCCCTCGCAGTCCCGGTGCACCGGGACCTTTTCGCTGGGGGAGCATCGACGGGACGGAGGCGGCCCGGTGCCGACGAGAGTTCGACGATCCCGGCCACTGCCGCACCTTCGGTCTCGAAGGCCCGCTCCACGACCGCTCCGGCGCGGACTTCGGCACGTCCGGCCGAGAGCGCCCGCCTCCTGTGGAATCGGGACTCCCGGAGTGTGTAGGGTTGGTGGTGGTCGTTGTATTTCTGGGTTCGTGTTCGTGCACGCTCGCTCAGATGTTGGTGCGAGCGCGCTGCTGTCTTTGGTTGTTGCTGGAGTAGCCGCCGTTCGAGATACCCGGCCCGGGCTCCACGCGGTGTGGACGCCCGTCCTACCCCCCAGCTCCAGAGGAGACAGACATGGCACAGGGAACCGTGAAGTGGTTCAACGCCGAAAAGGGCTTCGGCTTCATCGCTCCGAACGAGGGTGGCCCGGACGTGTTCGTGCACTACTCGGCCATCGACGCCAGTGGCTTCCGCAGCCTCGACGAGAACCAGCAGGTGACCTACGAGGTCACCCAGAGCCCCAAGGGTCCGCAGGCGGAACTCGTCCGCGCGGTCTGAGACCACGCTCGCGGTCGGAGGTTGTCCGGCCTCCACGGTGAGGCCGGGCGACCATCACCCGACAGCGCTCCCGCACCCGCCCTCGCGTGTGTCCGGTGCGGTCGAACCGCGTTGAGCGGGCCCCCTTTTCCGGCGGCAGCTCCGTGCCGAGCGGATCGGCGATCCGCAACCGCTCCACATCGGGCCGTGCAGCACCGGCCGCGTTGAAGCGATGACCGCTGAATCCCACGCCCGGTGCACCCGGTCGCAGAAGCCCGTACCGGTCATCGCCGGCCGCCTCCCCAGCGGACACCTCCGCCCCGTTCACCAGCCCACGGCGGCGCCGATCAGGTTGATGCCGGGCCGATCCGGATCCCCCCATCCGGCCGCCTGCGGTGACGACACCGCGCTCCTCACTCACGCGGACCGAGCCGGCCGCCCCTCGCCGCACAACTGTGGCAAGCGACCGCACCTACCGACACGCGTTCAGCCCCGCCCTCACGCGCTTCCGCCATGACGCCGTGGTCCTTCCGCGGACCAATGGTCGAACGCGGCATCCGAAAGGACATCTCATGACCAGTTCCGCTTCCGCCTCCCCCCGCGCGCACCAGTCCCGCGGCGCGGCGAGCACGCACCGCAAGACCACCGCTCGGAGTGCACTCCAGCGCCTCGATCCCGTGAATCCGCTGGAGTTCGTCGACCCCGACCACACCGACAGCGCTGCCGAGCACCGCCCGCACGCGGACCGCAGTGCCGAGGCCATGCGCCGCCTGCGCACTCCCTTCACGGCGCATCTCGCCGAAGACCCCCAGAGCCGGCAGGAGCCGAACGACAGCGGGGAAGGAGTTCGTGGACTCGCCGCATGACCCGAACGTTCACCTCGCGCCCTCCCCACGCCGCGGTCGAACCGAGGCTGCGCGGGTGGACTCACCTGGGCACGGCCATCGGATTCACCGCCGCCGGCGCGACCGACCGGATCCGGATCCTGTCCGCGGCCACGGCGTCGAAGCTGCCCACCGAAACGGTCTCGGGGCTGCTGCACGACGCGCCCTCGGCGGTGCGCCACCGGGTGTACCGGTCGCTGCGGCGGCACCAGCACCAGCACCATCCACCGGCCGACGAAATGATCGAGCCGGTCCGGCGGTGGTGGGGTGACCGGGAGGCCGCCCGGTTGCTGCCCGGCTGCGCGCCGCACGTGATCACCGCGCTGCTGCCGGAACTGGCCCACGCGGTGACCACCTGGCGCCCGCTGGCCACCCGTCACCCCGGGATCCACGTGAACGAGCTGGAACGCCAACTCGCCGGGCTGCCGGTGATCCAGCACGACGACTGCTGGCGACGGCACGAGGACGCGCTGGCCACCGTCGCGCCGCTCTTCCCGCACCGGTTGCTCGCCCTGCTCGAACGGTTCGCGCCGGCACACCGGTTGCCCCCGTTCGTCCAGCACTCCCGAGCACTGGCCCACGCCGATCCGGGCCGCTACATCCGGCTGCTGATCGACACCGGACGCGTGCCGTGGCTGCGGCGCACGACGCCCGGACGCGGGGTGATCAAGGTGCTGGCCGCGGCCGAGCCGCCGGAGCTGGTCGAACTCGCCAAGCGGGGCAAGCTGCCGTCCGTCCTGGAGGCGCTGCCCCCGTCACGACGAGAGGCGCTGTACGACGCGGTTCACCCGAACGGACCCCGCTTGATCCCCGACAACGACATGAATCTGCCGTTGCTGCCCGCTCCGCGCCGACACCGCGAAGCCCGGCAGCGCATCGAGACGTCCCGCCGCTCCGGGTTCGATGACATCGTGCTCTCGACGGTCTCCCACCTCCCCTTGGACGAAGCGCGGACGGAGCTCGGGCCGTAACGAAGTGGCTGGCCGATCCTCGCGGCCGGGGCGCCCGGGTCGGGGCCGTACTGGCCCTGGACCGTTCGGCCATCGCGGTGGACGCGGTTCAGCGCGCCGTGTTCCTGCGGCGCGGCGACCTCTTCCGCAGCGCGGTGGCCGGTGCCGGCGCGGGGAAGTTCCTGTTCGAGGGTGACTCGCGGACCCCGGTGTGGTCCGAGGGAGTGCGCCGGCTCGCCCCGGCTGACCAACGGCTCCACGCCGACCGGCTCGCGGAGGTCGTCTCCGACGAGGGGGAGCGGACGCACCAGCGGGTGGCCGCACTGCACGCGGTGGCGCGGATACCCGGAACCGGGCGAGAAGTCGTGGCGCGATGGACCGACTCCGAGGACGTGTCGTTGGCCGAAGCGGCCCTCGGTGCTCTGGCGTGGACCGACGAACCCGAAAGCGCCCTGCCGACCCTGCTCGCGCACCGCTCCGACGAGCGTGCTCGCGTGGCGATGACCGCAGCCGCGCGCTGCGCCCGCTCCGTCCGGCCCTCGGAGCTGGCCGAGTCGCTGCGGCGAGCCCTGCCCACGGCGGCGAAGGTCAACGCCCGCAAGCAGCTCCTCCACACCTGCGCCCTGCTGCCACCGGAAACCGCGATGGAGGTGGTTCACACGGTGTGGCAGCGGCCGGAGGAGCACCGGGACGTGCGCGCGTCCTGCGTCAGGGTGGCCCTGCGGATGCCGGGAGCCACGCACGCGTGGTCGATCCTGCGCGAGTCCACCGGCACGGAGCGGGAGGTCACGAAACCGCTCTTCGCCCTCCGACCCGTCGACATCGCGGAGCGGTGCCGGTTGGGCTATGCCGACCTGCTGCTCGCGGCCGTCGAGCGAGCCGACCCCCGCACCTCGCAGGAGGCCGCGCACGCGCTCCCGCAGTGGAGCGCGTTCAACGACGGTGTCGTCCGGTGGCTGGTCGAGACGACCACCGACCTCGACCGGCGCGACTGGGCGAGGGCCATGAGCGCCCTCGTCCGGCTCGTCGCCTCGGGCGAGCAGCAGCCGGCCATGGAAACCACCGTGCGGAGCCTGGCCGCGGCCGTGAACGACGAGAGTCGCGACGCCGACGCCGAGCGGGACGTACCGGCCCGGCAGCGACTGCACGCCCTCGTCCGGGAGTGGGGGAGTTCGGCGCTGCGCGTCAGCGTGTCACCGCGTCCGGTGCTGGTTCGGGGCGGTCGTGTCCTCGTCGAGTCGGATCCCACGCTGCTGCCCCTGGCCGTGGAGGTGCTGGTCCGGCAGGTCCGCACCCGCGACCCGGCTCAAACCCCCGACGACCTGCACGAGATCGCTCGACTGCTCCACGGGCGCCCGGGGCTCGCGGCGACGACGAGCCAGCAGCTGTCCGGCATCGCCGGTCGCGTCGACGACCCCGGCGGGCTGCTGCCCGGCGCGGAGGGACTGGCGACGAGCGGGACACCGGTCGAAGGCAGTTTCGCCGTGGCGCTGTGCGCGGGAGCGGCGCCCCGGCTGCGATGGCCGCGACAGTGGCGTGCGCTGATCAGCCGGCTCCGCGCCCACCCCGACCGGGAGGTCGCCGAGGCCGCCCTGTCCGTGTTCACCACGCGGGAGTACCCGTGATCCGCTGACCAGCGGCGCTCGCGGCGGGGCCGGTCCTACACTGCGAGTACACCCCGAAACCTGTGCTCCTCACGGTGAACTGGGGAACTCCCATGGCACACGGTTCACGTCATCCACTCGTCCGGGTTATGGTACCGGCGCTGTTCGCGGCTCTGCTGGCCACGGCGGTGCTGGGGAACACGGAAACCGCCAAGCGGACGCGGTCCCACCCCCCGATGGAACAACGAGCCGTGGAGAACCGGATCGCCGACGACCCGGCCCCCGATCCGGCGAACGTGACGGCGGCGAACGGGATCGCCACCACCGTGCCCGGCTGGGCGTCCTGGTCGCTGCTCGACCGGCGCACCGGCAGGGTGCTGGGCGGCCCGCGCAGCCACGAACGCACCAACATCGAATCGACGATCAAGGTCTGGCTCGCCGCGGAGATGTTGCGCGAGACCGCCGAGGACGGCGCGATCAGGCCCGGCCCGTCGCAGCGCGCCCGCACCGAACGCATGATCCGGCACAGTTCGGACAGCACGGCCGAGAACGTCTACCTGCGCTTCGGCGGTGACGTCAGCATCCGGCGCATGATCGAGCAGTGCGACCTGCGCGACACCGAGCTCGGCGACCCCGGCTACTGGGCGCGCGTGCAGATGTCGTCGCGGGACACGGTGCGGATGCTGGACTGCGTGCTGCTGTCCGACCGCATCCTGCCGCCGTCCGTGCGGGGGTACCTGCTCGCCGAGATGCGGCGGGTCGACAGGCCGGACGCCTTCGGGATCCAGGACGCCCATCCCGCTGGACCGGGCGTGCGGATCGCGGTGAAGAACGGCTGGACGGCGAACTCCCGGACGGGCCTGTGGAACCTCAACTGCACCGGTGTGTGGGGGCCGGACCAGCGGTGGGTGCTGGCGGTGATGACCCGCTACGACATCAGTCGAGGCCAGCACCACGGCGAGCGGATCTGCACCGAGGTCACCCGCGCCCTCTTCGCCCGGTGAACGGACCGTTCGGGCGGTGGGAGTGCCAGAACGGTCCGTTCACCCTTTGGGAAAAGCCTCAGGCGACGACGTTGACGAGGCGATTGGGCACGACGATGACCTTGCGGGGCTCCTGCCCCTCCAGCGCCCTGACGATCTTGTCGTCGGCCAGTGCCGCCGCGCGGATCTCCTCCTGCTCGGCCGAGGCCGCGACCACCACCCGCGAGCGCACCTTGCCGTTGAACTGGATCGGGTACTCCACGGTGTCCTCGACCAGGTACTGCTCGTCGGCCACCGGGAAGGGATGGTGCACGAGGGTGTCGGAGTACCCCAGCCGGGACCACATCTCCTCGGCCAGGTGCGGCGTCAGCGGCGCCACCATCAGCACCAGCGGCTCCACGACCTCGCGCGGCGTGGTCGACGACGACGCGTAGGTCTTGGTGACCCGGTTGTTCAGCTCGATCAGCTTGGCCACGACGGTGTTGAACCGCAGCGCGTCGTACTCCTCGCGCACCGCCGCGACGGTCTTGTGCAGCGCGCGCAGCAGCTCGGTGTCCGGCTGCTCGTCCTCGGAGACCCGCAGCCCGCCGGTGTCCTCGTCGACGACGTTGCGCCACAACCGCTGCAGGAAGCGGTGCGAGCCCACGACGTCCTTCGTGGCCCACGGCCGCGACGCGTCCAACGGCCCCATCGCCATCTCGTACAGCCGCAGCGTGTCCGCGCCGTAGGAGTCGGCCATCTCGTCCGGCGAGACGGAGTTCTTCAGGCTCTTGCCCATCTTCCCGTACTCGCGGGTGACCTGCTCGCCCTCGTGGAAGTACTTCCCGTCGCTCTCGGCCACCTCCTCGGCGGGCACGTAGACCCCCCGCGAGTCGGTGAAGGCGTACGCCTGGATGTAGCCCTGGTTGTACAGCCTGCGGTACGGCTCCTCGGCGGAGACGTGGCCGAGGTCGTAGAGCACCTTCTGCCAGAACCGCGAGTACAGCAGGTGCAGAACGGCGTGCTCGACGCCGCCGACGTAGAGGTCAAGCCCGCCGGGGTCGTTCGGCCCGTGCTTGGCGGGGTCGGGGCCCATCCAGTAGCGCTCGTTGTCCGGGTCGACGAACGCCTCGTGGTTGTCCGGGTCGATGTAGCGCAGCTGGTACCAGCAGGAACCGGCCCACTGCGGCATCACGTTGGTGTCGCGGTGGTAGTGCTTGAGGCCGTCGCCCAGATCGAGTTCGACCTCGGCCCAGTCGCTCGCCCGCGACAGCGGGGGCTGGGGTTCGCTGGTCGAGTCGTCGGGATCGAACGTGCGGGGCGCGTAGTCGGCGACCTCGGGCAGCTCCACCGGCAGCTGGTCGTCCGGCAGGCCCACCGGCGTGCCCTCCTCGTCGTAGACGATCGGGAACGGCTCGCCCCAGTAGCGCTGGCGGGCGAACAGCCAGTCGCGCAGCTTGTACTGCACGCTGCCCGAGCCGTGACCGCGCTCCTCCAGCCAGGAGGTGATCGCCTTCTTCGCCTCGTCGACCTCGAGACCGTTCAGGTCCAGCCCGGTCACCTCGGAGGAGGAGTTGGTGGCCAGCCCGTCACCGGTGTAGGCCTCGCCCTCGAAGTCGGTCGGCGGCTCGACGGTGCGCACGATCGGCAGCCCGAACTCGCGGGCGAAGTCCCAGTCACGCTGGTCCTGGCCGGGCACGGCCATGATCGCTCCGGTGCCGTACCCCATCAGCACGTAGTCGGCGATGAACACCGGGATCCGCTCGCCGTTGACCGGGTTGACCGCGTGGGCTCCGGTGAACACGCCGGTCTTGTCCTTGTTCTCCTGGCGGTCCAGCTCGGACTTCGTCGACGCGGTGTACCGGTAGTTCGCCACCGCCTCGACGGGCGTGACCGCTCCGAAGGTCCAACGCTCGTCGGTGCCCGCGGGCCACTCGGTGGCGGTGAGCTCGTCGACGAGGGGGTGCTCCGGGGCCAGCACCATGTAGGTCGCGCCGAACAGCGTGTCCGGGCGGGTGGTGAACACCTCGACGTGGTCGGCCGCGCTCTTGCCCCCGGGCCCCTCCAGCTCGAAGCGCACGGTCGCGCCCTGCGACCGTCCGATCCAGTTGCGCTGCATGGTCTTGACCTTCTCCGGCCAGTCCAGCCGCTCCAGGTCGTCGACCAGCCGGTCGGCGTAGGCGGTGATCCGCATCATCCACTGCTTGAGGTGGCGGCGGAACACCGGGAAGTTGCCGCGCTCGCTGAGCCCCTCGGCCGTGACCTCCTCGTTGGCCACCACCGTGCCCAGGCCGGGGCACCAGTTCACCGGTTCCTCGGACAGGTACACCAGGCGGTACGAGTCCAGCAGGCGGCGCTGCTCGGTGGAGCCGAGCTCGGACCAGGGGCGGCCGTCGGGAGTGGCGCGCTCGCCGGAGGCGAACTCCTCGGCCAGCTCTGAGATCGGGCGGGCGCGGCCCTTACCGCCGTCGGCGGCGGTGTCGTACCAGGAGTGGAAGATCCGCAGGAAGATCCACTGGGTCCAGCGGTAGAACTCGACGTCGGTGGTGGCGATCCGGCGGCGCTCGTCGTGGCCCAGCCCGAGGCGGCGGATCTGGCGCAGGTAGCGCTCGATGTTGCTCTCGGTGGTGGTGCGCGGGTGCGTGCCGGTCTGGACCGCGTACTGCTCGGCGGGCAGGCCGAAGGCGTCGAAACCCATCGTGTGCAGCACGTTGCGCCCGAGCATCCGGTGGTAGCGCGCGTAGACGTCGGTGCCGATGAAGCCCAGCGGGTGACCGACGTGCAGGCCGGAACCGGACGGGTAGGGGAACATGTCCTGGAGGAAGAGCTTCTCCGCGCCGGAGACGTCCCCCTGCAGCGAGCCCGCGGGGTTCGGGGCGTGGAAGGAGCCGAGCTCCTCCCAACGCCGCTGCCAGCGTTGCTCGATCTCACCGGCCATGTCCGCGGTGTAGCGGAACGGCGGCGTCTCCTCCGTGTTCCGGGTCGATCCGTCTTCCGGGCCACTCATCGTGTGCGTTCCTCTCTCGTCACCCGAACGCGCCTCGTCCGGCCCCGCCGGTGCGACTGCCTGCAGAAAAGTCGAAACCCCCCAGTCCTCGCGGGACGTGAGGGGTTGCCGCGCCGAGACGTGCCCGCGGGGCCGTTCAGCGCGGCCGCATAAGAAGCAGCCGGGCCGTGCTCACGCCCGCCAGGGTACTCCCGCCTCCGGCGCCACCCGCAGCAGGGAACGATGCCCCGGGCGACATGCGTACCGCAGCGGCGGACCCGGAACCTACGTGATCCACCTTGCACGGTGGAGCGGAGCGAACACGAAGCGGGGTGACCGGGCAGCCGCCCATGAAACGCGGCACATCCGGTGCGGGTCTCCGACGGGTGGGACGCGGGGGCGGGCTTACCCTGGGGTCGTGACGCTCGCTGTCCAGATCACTTGCTGTGCGGTCCTGGTGCTCGGTGGTGCCACCCTGCTGGTCCTCGGCCGACGCGGCTTGCACGGGACGCTGCCGCGCAACCGCTTCGTGGGGGTGCGCACTCCGGCGGCGTTGCGCAACGACGAGGCCTTCGAACTGGGCAACCGGGTCGCGGCACCGGCCATGCTGGCCGGAGGCGCCGTCGGGGTGCTCTCCGGCGCGATGCTGCCGCTGCTGCCGTCTACCTCCAGCGTCGTGATGGTCGCGTTGATCGGTGCGGTGGGGACCTTCGGCCTCATGACAGCAGGCGGCGTCCTGGGCGCCCGCGCCGCGCAGGCCCTGCCCGAGCCCGCGAACCCGTGCGCGGGCTGCGCCGGAAGCTGCGCCCTGGTGAACCAGTCGCCCTGCGGCACCTGAACGCCGCACCTCGGCGACACGATCTTCAGTTGCGCTGGACGTCGCCGGGGTGGGTCGCCAGGAAAGCCAGCGGCGGCCCCTGGCGCCGGAGCACCTTTCCCCAGAGGTCGGCACCGGGAGAGGTGATGACGTCGTCCGGCAGGGCCGGGACGACGTGCCAGTCGCCCCGCTCGATCTCGCCCGTGAGCTGGTCGGCGTCCCAGCCCGCGTAACCGGCGAAGAACCGCATCCCCCTGGCGCGGGCGGCGATCTCGTCGGGGTCGCTGTCGAGGTCGACCAACCCCACCGGCCCCCGGACTCCGACCAGACCGGACACGGAGTCGACGTCCTCGCCGGCGTGCATGGCCGCCAGGCAGATCGCGGTCCGCTGTTCCACCGGCCCTCCGAGGAACAGCGAGCCCGGCTCGCTGGCGTGCTCCCCCCACTGCGGCAGCACGTCGGCCACCGCGACCTCGCTCGGTCGGTTCAGCACGACTCCGAGGGTTCCCTGCGCACGGTGATGGACGACGAAGACCACCGTGCGCCGGAAGTTGTCGTCGAGCAGTTGTGGAGCGGCGACCAGGAGCGTGCCCGGTGTCACATCGGTCTCGGATTCCACCCCGCCATGATCGCACTGTGCGCGCGTGCTCGCGGTGGGGCCGCCGACAACGGCTCGGACACGAGCCGACAACGACCGACGATAATTCTCAGTATTAATAATCGATATTCGTGACCGAGCATTATCGTCGACTGCACGTACCCACTACTCGTCCGAAGCTCGGATTCCCTGCTCACGCGCCCAGAGGTACAGCTCGGAGACGGCCTCGTCGTACTCCATGGGGCCGCGGTCCAGCCGCAGCTCCTTGAGGTGCTTCCACGCGCGACCGACCTCCGGACCCGGACCGATGCCGAGCAGCCGCATGATCTCGTTGCCGTCCAGGTCGGGCCGCACCTTCGCCAGGTCCTCCTCGGCGGCGATGCGGTCGATGCGCTCCTCGAGGTCGTCGTAGGACCGCTGGAGCGCCCTGGCCTTGCGCCGATTCCGCGTCGTGCAGTCCGCACGCACCAACTTGTGCAACCGGGGCAGCAGACGTCCCGCGTCGGTCACGTAGCGCCGCACCGCCGAGTCGCTCCAGTTCCCCTCACCGTAGCCGTGGAACCGCAGGTGCAGATACACCAGGTCCGCGACGTCGTTGATCACGTCCTTGGGGTACCGCAGGGCCCGCAGCCGCTTGCGGGCCATCTTCGCCCCGACCACCTCGTGGTGGTGGAAGCTCACGCCGCCGCCGGACTCGAAGCGGCGCGTGGCGGGCTTGCCGATGTCGTGCAGCAGCGCCGCCAGGCGCAGCACCAGGTCCGGTTCGGCGTCCGGATCGGCCGACCGCTCCAGGTCGATCGCCTGGTCCAGCACCACCAGCGAGTGCCGGTAGACGTCCTTGTGCTGGTGGTGCTCGTCGATCTCCAGCCGCATGGCGGGCAGCTCCGGCAGCACGTGCTCGGCCAGGCCGGTGTCCACCAGCATCTCGACACCCTGCCGCGGGTACGGGCCGCACAGCAGCTTCGACAGCTCCGCCTGCACCCGCTCCGGCGTGATCCGCTCGATCTGGGAGGCCATCTCCGTCATCGCCTCGGTCACCCGCTCCGCGGGCTCGAAACCGAGCTGGGCGACGAAGCGGGCCGCCCGCAGCATCCGCAGCGGGTCGTCGGCGAAGGACTCCTGCGGCGTGGCCGGGGTGTCCAGTCGCCGCCGCAGCAGCGCAGTCATCCCGTCGTACGGGTCGACGAAGGTGCGCTCCGCGATCTCGACGGCCATCGCGTTGACGGTGAAGTCACGGCGCAGCAGGTCGCCCTCGATGGTGTCCCCGAAGGAGACCTCCGGGTTGCGGCCGACCCGGTCGTAGGTGTCGGCCCGCAGGGTGGTGATCTCCACCGTGGTGCCGTGCCGGTAGGCGCCCAGGGTGCCGAACTCGATGCCGGTGTCCCAGATCGTCTCCGCCCAGCCCTCCAGCAGTTCGGTGACGCGCTGGGGGTGGGCGTCGGTGGTGAAGTCGAGGTCGCCGCCGAGACGACCGAGCAGCGCGTCGCGCACGCTGCCACCGACGAGGTAGAGCCGGTGCCCGACCGCGGTGAAGCGCCGGGCCAGTTCCTCGGCCACCGGCGCCACGCGCAGCAGTTCCACCACGGCGTTGCGCTGGGCCTCGCGTTGCTTCTCGGCCTCGGCGCCGGAGAGGGGGGCGTTACCGAACTCACTGCCGGAGGCAGCGGAATCGTGGGTCGCGGGTGACACGGCATACCAGGATATCGGCCGCTCCGCCGACGTGGACGGCGCCGGTTCGAACCGAAACGAGCCCAGGGGGTGCGCGAGCGCATTACCATCGGCGGTATGCCCTCCTCGCCCGGCCGCTCCGGCGGTGCCAAGCCGGGGCGTCGGACCCGGCGCCGGCGGCGCCGGCTCAGGACGGTGAACGAGACCTCGGCGGGTGGACTGGTGGTCGACAGCGGTTACGGTCACGCTGCGATCATCGGCAGACTGGGCCGCAAGGGCCGGCTGTCGTGGTCGTTGCCGAAGGGCCACATCGAGCTCGGCGAGGGCCCGGAGGAGACGGCGGCGCGTGAGGTCGCCGAGGAGACCGGGATCATCGGCCGGGTACTGCGGCCGATCGGAACGATCGACTACTGGTTCGTCGCCGACGACAGACGAGTACACAAGACCGTGCACCACTACCTGCTACGGGCGGTGGACGGAGCACTTTCCGACGAGGACGTGGAGGTCACCGAGGTGGCTTGGGTCCCGCTTGGCGAGCTGGACGAGGTATTGGCCTACACCGACGAACGGCGACTTGTCAGACACGCGCTCTCCCTCCTCGGGCACACCGCCGTGGCGAAGCCGGACGTCGGGACGGAGCAAGGGTGAGGTTCCTACTGTTCGTCGCGGTGACCGTGCTGCTGCTCGGCCTGGCACCGCCGATGACCCCCGAGGCTTCCGCGCAGTCCGGGCGACCGCTCGCCCACCTGGAAGTGACCAAGGTCACCCCCTCGGTCGTGCGAGCCGATTCCCCGCCCGAGGTGACCGTCACGGGAACGCTGACCAACGCCAGCGAACGCGTCATCAACGACCTGGAGATACGACTCCAACGCGGCGCACCGCGAGCCACCGAGGCCAGCGTTCAGCAGGCCATGCGCTCGGAAGCGCCCACCTCCACGCTGACTCCCTTCGCCGATATCGGCGACCGGATCAAGCCCGGTCAACGAGTGCCCTTCACGCTGCGCGTCCCGCTCGCGGGCGGGTCGGAATCCCTGGGGCTCACCCGCACCGGCGTGTACCCGTTGCTGCTCAACGTCAACGGTGAACCGGCCTACGGCAACCGCGCTCGCGTCGCGGAGTCGCGGTTCATGCTGCCGGTCACCACGTTGCCGGGCGCACCGCCCACCACACCGGCGAAGGCCACACCGACCACGATGCTCGTTCCGCTGGTGGGATACCCGCGGATGCGGCAGGAGCAAACGCCGGGCAGCCCGGGAGTGCTGGTCGACGACCGGCTGGCCGAGTCGTTGGCTCCGGGCGGGCGCCTGTACGGACTCGTCCACGCGGTCAACCAGCAGGCCGGCTCCGGATCACCGCTGAACGACGGCCTGTGCTTCGCCGTC
Source organism: Halosaccharopolyspora lacisalsi (assembly GCF_014137975.1). Lineage (GTDB taxonomy): Bacteria > Actinomycetota > Actinomycetes > Mycobacteriales > Pseudonocardiaceae > Halosaccharopolyspora > Halosaccharopolyspora lacisalsi. Next base: position 81,977 of record NZ_JACGWZ010000009.1, read on the forward strand.
GATCCGGACCTGCTGGCCACGGCCACCACGATGCTGGGCGGCTACCGGGTCCGGCAGGACGACGGCTCCACCCGCGCCGGCACCGGCGCGGAGAGCGCGAAGCTGTGGTTGGACGAGCTCAAGAAAGCCACCCGGGACCGGTGCGTGATCGCCCTGCCCTACGCCGACTCCGACATCGTCGCGTTCGGCCGCGCGGGACTGCCGGACCTGATCAGGGGCGCCCTCGACGGCTCCAGGATCGTGCGGCGAACACTCGGCGTGAAACCCCGCACCGACGTGCTGTGGCCGATCGACGGCGCCCTCGACGAGCCCGCCGCCACCCAGCTGGCGGGCATGGGGATCACCACGGCACTGATGCACCCCGACGCGCTGGCCCGGCCCGAGAGCTCCCTCCGGCCGGCACGGATCAGGACCGGGGCCGAGGACTACGCACCCACCGCGCAACCGACCGACCCGCTGTTGGCCAACGCTCTGGATCCCGGGCGCAGGAGCGCCGGCACCTCCGCGCAGCTGTCACCCCGGGGAGACGGGACGCCTTCGGTACAGAACACCCTCGGTGCCCTGACCTTCCGCGCCACCCAGGGCTTCGAGGGCGGTGCGAGGTCGGTCCTGGCGCCGCCGAGGCGCTGGAACCTCGACGGCGAGGAGCTGAGCTCCCTGCTCAGGGGCATGAAGCGGTTGACGAAGGCCGGATACGTCCGACCGACCTCCATACCGCACAGCGACGCGCAGAGCTCCGATGCCGCGCAGAGCTCCGGCGGCACCGCGTCCCAGGGCGACGAGAAGCCCCCGCCCGAGGTGGCGCTGAACTACCCGGTGGACTCGGCCACCGAGGAGATCCGTCAGCCCGTGCTCGACAAGCTCGCCGCGCGCAACTACAAGGTCGGCGACCTCTACCGCTCCTCCGAGAAGGAGCCCGCGGTCAACGTCGATCCCGCCCAGGTCACCACACCGCTGCGCAACGGGCTGCTGCGTGGCGCCTCCAGCGCGTGGCGGGGGGATCCGGCCGCATCCCGGGAGTGGGTCGACAAGGCCGACGACGCGATCGAGAGCGTGCTCTCGCAGGTCCAGGTGGACAAGTTCGCCGGTGACATCACGCTGGCGAACTCCAACAGCCCGATCCCGATCACCGTGCGCAATCAACTGCCGATCACGGTGGGCGTCAACCTGAACGTCTCCGGACCGCCCGGTATCGAGGTCGAGGACCTGGGGCTGCTCAAGATCCCCGCCAAGGGCAGTCGCAACTTCTACCTCCAGACCGACGTCAGACGGGCGGGCAAGTTCAGCGTCGACGTCGCGCTGCGGGCCGCCTACGGCGGTACCCAGCTCGGCCAGGCCCGGCGGCTCCAGCTGAACTCCAACGCCTACGGCGCGATCCCGCTGATAATCACCGGCTCGGCCGCGGCACTGCTGGTGCTGTTGTCGGCGCGCCGCATCGTCGGCCGGTTCAGGAGGGCGAGCGCCAACAAGGCGAACCCACCCCCGGAGAGCACCCCGGAGACCACCACTGAACGTGACCGCGACCCCGACTGGCATCCTGACCAGGGTCATCCGCACGGGTGAGCATGGTTTGGGTAGTGAAGGACTTACGTGGTGAACCGAGACGGGCACACCGGAGGCGGCGGGGCATCCGACGCACACCCGACGGAGCCGATCCAGCGGCCGCGCCCGGGGTCGTCCGCTTGGCGGGCCGAGCTGACCGAACCGATCCCGGCGGTGGCCGAGGCGCCTTCCGAGCAGGAGGAGCAGACCCGGGTCATCACCCCCGTCGGGGGCTCCGACGAAACCGGCGGTAACGCGGGGGGCGGCAAGAAGTCCCTGATCAAGGCTACCGGCTCGATGGCCATCGCCACCCTGATCAGCCGCATCACCGGCTTCGGCTGGAAGCTGGTGCTGGCCTGGATCGTCGGTCTGAGCGTGGTCAACGGCTCGTTCACCGCGGCCAACAACCTTCCGAACATCATCTTCGAGCTGCTCGTCGGCGGGGTGCTGACCAGCGTCATCGTGCCGGTGCTGGTGCGCGCCCAGAAGGAGGACTCCGACGGCGGGCAGGCCTACATCCAGCGGCTGCTGAGCCTGTCGGTCGTGGTGCTGGTCGTGGGCACCGCGCTGGCCGTGATCGCCGCCCCCGTGCTGATCACGCTCTACGTCAGCGACTCCGGCGAGGCCAACCGGGAGCTGGCCACCTCCTTCGCCTACCTGCTGCTGCCGCAGATCTTCTTCTACGGCCTCAACGCCCTGTTCGGCGCGATCCTGCAGTCGCGCCAGATCTTCGGCCCACCGGCGTGGGCACCCGTGGTGCACAACCTGGTCATCTTCGCCACGCTCGGGGTCTACTCCCTGCTCCCCGGCGACAGGAACCCCGATTCGGTGCAGATAACCGACGCCCAACTGCTGACCCTGGGGCTGGGGGTGACCCTCGGCGTCGTGGCCCAGGCGGCGATCCAGCTGCCCGCCCTGCGCCGCGCGGGCTTCCGGCTGCGCTGGCGCTGGGAGTGGGACAGCAGGCTCAACGAGTTCGGCAAGCTGGCCGCGTGGATGGTCTCCTACGTGCTGATCAGCCAGATCGGCCTCATGGCGATCAGCCAGGTCGCCACCACCACCGGCAGCCTGGCCGTCTACAGCAACGCCTGGCTGCTGCTGCAGCTGCCCTACGGCGTCCTCGGGTTCTCGATCATGACGGCGATCCTGCCGCGCATGAGCGCCGCGGCCGCCGACGGGGACGACGCGCGCGTCGTCGAGGACCTCTCGATGGGCAACCGGCTCTCGGCGGTGCTGCTGCTGCCGATCAGCGCGGTCATGACCGCGCTCGGCAGTCAGCTGGGGATCGCGCTGTTCGCCGTCGGAAAGAGCCAGCAGAGCGCCGACCAGCTGGGACTGGCACTGGCGGTCTCGGCCTTCGGGCTGCTGCCGTACGCGATCACGATGATGCAGATGCGGGTGTTCTACGCGATGAAGGACGCCCGCACGCCCACCATGATCATGGTGCTGATGACGGCGGTGAAGGTTCCGCTGGCCTACCTGTGCCCGGTCCTGCTGTCCCCGGAGAACGTGGTGCTGGGGCTGGCCTTCGTCAACTCGCTGTGCTTCGTGCTCGGCTGGGTGGCCGGGGAGGCGCTGCTGCGCCGCAGGCTGGGCTCGCTGAACGAGCGGGACCTCCTGACCACGCTCTCCAAAACGCTGGTGGCCGCGCTGTGCGGCGGGGCGGTGGCCTGGCTGATCAGGATCGGAGTCGACGGACTCGTGCCGGGCCCGGTCGGTACGGGAACCGGGTGGCTGCAACTCGTCTTCGGCGGCACGATAGGACTGGCGGCGGTCTTCGCGGTGATGTGGCTGTTGAAGGTTGCCGAACTGCAACCGGTGATGAGACGACTTGGCGGAGTACTCCGTCGTCGCTGACATCCTCGTCACGTAGTCTCGAGCGGGAAGTCTCTTTTCGTGGGGAGGGGACTGCCCGTGTCCCCCAATTGGAGCGAAAAGGAGCGGGAGCGGGAAGGTGAGCGGTAAACCGACCGAGCAGGCAGGCCCGGGACACGACGACACCGAAGGCGGTGACGCGCCGCATCGCCAGGGTCTGACCCCTGGTGCCGTGCTCGACCACGGTCGCTACCGGCTGCTCGCGCAGGTCGGTTCGGACACCAGGTGCGACGCGCAATTGTGGCGCGCCAAGGACGGCGTCCTCGGACGGGATGTCGCGCTGACCATTCTCGTGGGCGACCGCGCCGACTCCGAGATCGCCGGCAACGCACGCCGCACCCTGGAACGCGCGATGCACGCCAGTACCTTCAACCACGTCGGCGTGGCACGGGTGCTCGACGTCGTGAACCAGTCACCGGACGATCCGGAAGGCGTTCTCGGCATGATCATCGCCGAGTGGACCCACGGCAACGACCTGCTCGACCTGGTCTCGGAAGGACCGCTCTCACCGGGCACCGCCGCCCGGCTGCTGCGCCCGCTCGCGGCGGCGATCGAGGCCGCCCACCACGCCGGGCTCGTCCTCGGTGCCGATCACCCGCAGCGCGTCCGGATCACCGCCGACGGGGAGATCCGGATGGCCTTTCCCGGGCCGCTGCCGCGCGCGACCTCCAGCGACGACGTGCGGGGACTGGGAGCCGCGCTGTACCTGTTGACGACCGGACGATGGGCGCTGTCCGGTGGCCCCGAGGGGACACCGACCGCACCCGTCGGCCCCGACGGCGTCCTCGTCGCCCCGCGCACCCTGCGGCCGAGCGTTCCGCTGGAACTCTCCACCGTGGCCGTCCGCGCGCTCGGCAATCCCGACTCGACCGGCACCACCGGCGGCGTCCGCACCGGGGCCGCCGTGCTGCGGGTGCTGGAGCAGCACGCCGACTCGGACTCCTCGACCGCCACCATGCCGGCGTCCTCGGCCGAGGACGGCTCCGACGAGGTGTGGAGCACCAAGGACCCGGCACCGGACCGCTCCAAGCGCAAGAAGCTGATGATCAGTTTCGCGGTCCTGGCCGTGGCGGCCCTGCTGGTCATCAGCTGGATGACCGTCGGACTCATCAGCATGTTCACCGGGCCGACCACCTCGGGCCCCTCGGTGTTGGTGGGACCGGACAAGAGCGTCACCGAGCAGCCACGGCCGACGCCCGAGCAAGCGCGGCCGGTCGCGGCCTCCGGGGCCGACGTGTTCGTGGCCGAGCAGAACCGCGACAACCGCGAGGACGCCGGACACGTCATCGACGGCGATCCCGGCACGCACTGGGAGACCGACGGCTACAACGACCAGCTCGGCACCGGCTTCAAGAGCGGTATCGGCCTGGTGCTGACCCTGGAACGCCCCACCGAGGTGACCGAGGTCACCATCGAATCGCCCAGTCCGGGGACTCACGTCGAGATCCGCGCCGCGTCGGGGACCAACCCGTCCCTGCAGGGCAGCAAGGTCATCGGGCAGGGCGACCTCAAGGCCGGGACCACTGACGTTCCGGTCCGGGCTTCCAAGCCGACCTCCCACGTGCTGGTGTGGGTCACCAAGCTCACCGAGAACGGCCGCTACAGCTCCCAGATCGACGAGATCACCGTCAAGGGCAGGCCCGCGGCCTGACGGGCCCGCGAGTTCCTTCGAAAGGGCCGCGTGGCGGACCGGGGGGCGATCCGCGTACGTGCCGCAGGCGGCTCCACCGCCGCGTCGAAAGGGGCCTCCCCGCCGAACGGGGTGCGTGCTCACGCGATTGCCCAGAGTGGGGGATGTGGCGTGATTCGTGGTCAGTAAAGTGCTGAGCCGTGTCTGTCCCCGTCAGCTCGGATGCTGATCTCCTCGCGGCGCACAACCGCGGAGATCCGCATGCCTTCGGCGAGCTCTTCAGCCGACATCGTGATCGCCTGTGGGCGGTGGCGCTGCGCACCCTGCGCGATCGCGAGGACGCGGCCGACGCGCTCCAGGAAGCCATGATCTCGGCATTCCGCAACGCCGCGTCGTTCCGCGCCGAATCGCAGGTGGGCACCTGGCTGCACCGGATCGTGGTCAACGCCTGCCTCGACCGCATCCGCCGACGGCAGTCCAGGCCCACCGTCCCGTTGGCCGACGAGGGCCCCCGCGAACCGGCCGCGCCCAGGGACGACTTCGCCGACTCCGACACCAGGATGGCGGTGCAGGACGCCATCGCGTCCCTCCCGGAGGACCAGCGCGCCGCCATCGTGCTCGTCGACATCGAGGGGTACCCGGTCTCCGAGGTCGCGGGGATGCTGGCGATCGCCGACGGAACCGTGAAGAGCCGCTGCGCGCGAGGGCGAGTGCGACTCGCGCAACTTCTCGGACATCTGCGGAACCCGAGTGCGAATGCAAACGTCCCAGTTGACGAGATGGACGCACGTCGACGGGAGGGACGATGAGTGGCGAGGATCGGCGCCGGGAAGCGCCGCAGGGGCCACCGTGGTCCCCGGAACTGCTGGCCGATTTCCAGGCGGGAGTGCTCGACCGGGAAACGGCCGACGAACTGCGACCCCGAGTACGGGCCGACCCCGAGGCCCGGCAGATCCTGGCGGCGCTGGAGGTCACCGGCGCGGAGCTGGCCGACCCACCACCGCTGTCGATCCCCGACGACGTCGCCGTGCGCATCGACGCCGCGCTCCGGGAAGAGGCATCGGCACGGACACCACGACCCCCCGCCGAACAGGTGGACTCCGCCGCTGCTCCGGTCGTCGACATCGACCGGGCACGGCAGCGGCGCCGTCGCCGGATGTGGGGGGCCGGACTGCTTGGCGGTATCGCCGCCGCTGCCGCGGCCGTCATCATCCCCACGTTGCTCGTGCCCGACGATGGCGATCTGAACACCGCCCCGCCGCCGTCGTCCGGACAGGCACCGCTCGCCCTCGACGGCGAGCTCTCGCTGAACGGGGAGCAGTTCTCACGGGTGATGGGCACGCACCAGTACAGCGGGCTGTCGGACCCCGAACGGCTCGTCGGCTGCCTGCGGGCCAACGGAATCGGGAGCGGGAATCCGCTCGGAGCGCGCGAGATCGCCCTCGACGGCGAGCCGGCCCAGCTCTTCGTCCTCACCACCGGCGAACTCGGCGAGTTCCGGCTGCTGGCGGTCCGCCCCGACTGTGGCCCGGGCAACCCGGCCACCGTCTCGGACACCACCTACGGTGGCTGAGCGGCTCCCACCGTTCGGGAGCCGTCGGCAGCGGGAACAGACACGCCTAGGATCGCGTTGACCCGGTACGTGCGCGCTCGAGAGGCCGCGCACCACCTGTACACGTGACGACGGAAGGGGCGCGGTGAGTGGCGACGTCCGGAACCTGATCATCGTGGGCTCCGGCCCAGCCGGATACACCGCGGCGGTGTACGCCGCGCGGGCCGAGCTCGAACCAGTGGTCTTCGAGGGCACCCAGTTCGGCGGTGAACTCATGACCACGACAGACGTGGAGAACTACCCGGGCTTCCGGGACGGCATCATGGGACCCGATCTCATGGAGCAGTTCCGTGCTCAGGCACAGCGCTTCGGCGCCGAGCTGCGCACCGAGGACGTCGAGGAACTGGACCTCTCCGGTGAGATCAAGACGCTCACGGCCAACGGAGTCCAGCACCGGGCCAGGGCCGTCGTGCTCGCCATGGGCGCCGCCGCCCGCTACACCGGGGCCCCCGGCGAGGAGCGGCTGCTCGGGCGCGGCGTGTCGGCGTGCGCGACCTGTGACGGCTTCTTCTTCCGCGACCAGGACATCGCCGTCGTCGGCGGTGGTGACTCGGCGATGGAGGAGGCCACCTTCCTCACCCGCTTCGCCCGGTCGGTCACGATCGTCCACCGTCGCGACGAGTTCCGCGCCTCCAAGATCATGCTGGAGCGGGCCCGGGCCAACGAGAAGATCAAGTGGCGCACCAACGCCACCGTGACCGAGGTGCAGGGCGAGGGAACCGTTTCCGGGATCACCCTGCGCGACACGGTCACCGGCACGGAGTCCGAGCTGCCCGTGACGGGGCTGTTCGTGGCCATCGGTCACGACCCGCGCAGCCAGCTCGTCCGCGACCAGCTGGAGGTCGACGAGGAGGGTTACATCCTCGTGCGGCACCCTTCCACGCACACCGGCCTGCCCGGCGTGTTCGCGGCGGGCGACCTGGTCGACAAGACCTACCGCCAGGCCGTCACGGCAGCCGGTTCGGGGTGCTCGGCGGCCATCGACGCCGAGCGCTGGCTGGCCGAGCAGGAGGCCGCGCCCGCGGCCGACATCGCCGCCGAGCAGGTCGGTGGTGGCTACGGAGCCCCCGTCGCCGAGGCCACCCGCTGAACGCACCGGTCGAAACCCGGTGAAGATCACCGAAGTCAAGGGAGATGAACATGGCCGGCAAACCCGTGACCGTGGACGCCGATTCCTTCAAGTCCGAGGTCCTCGACAGTGACCGCCCCGTGCTGGTCGACTTCTGGGCCACCTGGTGCGGCCCGTGCAAGATGGTCGCCCCGGTGCTGGAGGAGATCGCCGACGAGTACCCGGAAAAGATCACCATCGCGAAGCTGGACATCGACCAGAACCCCAGCGTCTCTCGCGACTACCAGGTGATGTCGGTACCGACGATGCTGCTGTTCTCCGGCGGCGAGCCGGTCAAGCAGATCGTGGGTGCCAAGCCGAAGGCACAGCTGCTGTCCGATCTGTCCGAATACCTGTGAAGTCCGCCTCCCTGTGAGGCGCCGCACTAACGCGATCCCATCGCCCCTCCGACAACGGGGGGACGGTGGGATCGCGTCGTGCGCACGGGGAATCCACGTAGACACGTTGAGTAACTGCACCGCAGTGGAGTGTTGCCGCGTTCGTGCGGCCCATAGCGCTGGAACGACAGCGGCAAGGCACAATAACTCCACGAGGGTCCGCCGAAACGCCAAAAATGGATACCGGGGGGTAACCATCATCCTTCGCGCCGGTCCGTTCCGGCGCCTGAATCGAGCGAGGAGTGCATGCAGCTGCTCCACCGCGGTGATGTCGGCCCGGCCGTCGCCGAGATCAGGAACACTCTCGCCGCGCTGGGTCTGCTACCGGCACCGAACGGCCATCCGGAACCCGTCTCCTACGACGGCGCGATGGAACAGGCCGTGCGTGCCTTTCAGCAGCAACGAGGGCTGATCACCGACGGAGTGGTCGGTCCGGCCACCTACCGTGCCCTCACGGACGCGCGCTGGCGGCTCGGAGACCGTTCCCTGGCGTTCCTGGTCTCCAAACCGGTCAGTGGCGACGACGTGTTCGCGCTTCAGGAGCGGTTGCTCGAACTCGGTTACGACGCGGGCCGCCCGGACGGCATTTTCGCCCACGATACCGAAGAGGCGCTGCGCAACTTCCAGCGCGACTACGGTCTCAACGCCGACGGCATCTGCGGCCCCCAGACGATGCGCGCCCTCAAGCAGCTCGCGCCGAAGGTGCGCGGTGGTCGTCCGGTTTACCTGCGTGAGCAGGAGAAAGTACGGCGCGCGGGACCGCGGTTGCGCGGCAAGCGCATCGTCATCGACCCGGGCCACGGCGGTACCGATCACGGAGTGATCAACGACAGCATCACCGAGTCCGACCTGGCGTGGGACTTCGCGCGGCGGCTGGAGGGCCGCATGGTCGCCACCGGGATGGAGGCGCTGATCTCCCGCGGCCCGAACTCGTGCCCCCCGGACTCCGACCGGGCGGCCTTCGCCAACGAGGCGGGCGCCGATCTGTTCCTGTCGCTGCACATGGACGCCAACCCGTCACCGCTGGCCCAGGGCGTGGCCAGTTTCCACTTCGGGACCGGCAACGGCACCACGTCGACGGTGGGCGAGGCGCTGGCCGGTTTCCTGCAGCGAGAGATCATCGCCCGAACGGGGATGCGGGACTGCCGGACCCATCCCAAGACCTGGGAAGTCCTCCGCCTGACCAAGATGCCCGCGGTCCGGGTCGAGGCCGGGTACCTCACCAACATCGAGGACCGTCGCCGACTGCTCGACCCCGCGTTCCGCGACGTGATCGCCGAGGCACTGCTGGTGGCGGTGAAGCGGCTCTACCTGCTGGGCGAGGACGACCAGCCGACCGGGACGTTCACCTTCGACGACCTGCTTCGCCACGAGTTCACCCGCGCGGAGGGCGCCTGAGACGGCCACGCCGGGGCTGAGACCCCTGTGGCGGGCCCGCTACGCGAGCCGACCCGGCAAACCCCCTTACCTCCGATCGAAGCTCGGCTCGGCGGTACGCACCGACGTGGTGTCCAGCAGCCGTTCCAGCGCGGCCTCGACGTCCTCCTTCCAGTTGATCGCCGTGCGCAGCTCGAGCCGCAGCCGGGGCCACTCGTGGTGGGGACTGACCGTCTTGAAACCCACCTGCCGCAGGAACCCCGCCGGGATGACGCATCCCGCGGGGTCCTCGGTGGCGTCTCCGAAGGCCTCAATCGCCTGTACGCCGCGTCGGGTGAGGTCTTCGGCGACGTGGCGCACCAGGAAGCGGCCGAGCCCGGCACGCTCGAAATCAGCGGTGACGCGCAGCGCCGTCAACAGCACCGCGTCGGCGCTGACGGGGCCGGTCGGGAACAACGCGGCTCCGGGGACCGCCGCCGGCGGAGCGTAGAGGGCGTAGCCGGCGGGCACGTCGTCGACGTGGACGGTGCGCCCACAGGATCCCCACTCCAGGAGCACGCTGGAGACCCAGGCCTCCTTCTCCAGATCCGTGTGCCCGAACTCCTCGGCCTGCTCCCGCACGTGCGGCGCGAGCTCCCAGAACACGCACCGGCGGCACTTCGAAGGCAACTCGTCGAGCTCGTCCAGCGTGATGCCCGCTATGCGTCGAGACACCTGACCTCCCACGATCGGCGCGCATCAGTACGTCGCCACCTGCTGTGGCCTTCAACATAGCAAGACACCGCGGTGGGACGGCGGCCCAACGAGCACCCGTCGAGTCGTTCGAAAAGCATCGACGGACAGTGATGTTCGTTACTCCCCGAACACCTCGGGGGAGGCGCACGTTACACGAACAGGGTGGGTGAGCGATGTGCTGGTTAGAATCGCCGGATCGCCGATAACGGCGCAGACCGAGTCGATCCGGCGCACCACCGAACCCGGGAGCGCGACCATGTCCGATCACGGAAGCCACCACAGTCACTCCACGTCGCCGGAGAACCAGGCGCCGGCACGCACCCTCGACGCGCACACCGAGCGCTACGCCCGGCGCACGGCGGGAATGACGGCCTCCGAGATCCGAGCTCTCTTCGCGGTCGCCAGCCGCCCCGAGGTCGTATCGCTGGCGGGCGGGATGCCCAATCTCGCCGCCCTGCCGCTGGAGTCCCTCTCCGGTGAGATCGCCCGACTGATCGCCGAGGACGGCCAGGCCGCGCTCCAGTACGGCTCCGCCCAGGGCGTGGGGCAGCTGCGCGAGCAGATCTGCGAGATCATGGAGCTGGAGGGCATTTCCGCGCACTCCGACGACGTCATGGTCACGGTCGGCTCGCAGATGGCGATGGACCTGGTCACGCGGATCTTCGTCGATCCCGGTGACGTCGTTCTCGCCGAAGGCCCGACCTTCGTGGGTGCCCTCGGTTCGTTCACCGCGTACCAGGCCGACGTCGTGCACGTCGACATGGACGACGACGGCATGCAGCCGGAGGCGCTGCGCCAGACCATCGACGAGGTGCACCGGCAGGGCAAGCGCATCAAGTTCCTCTACACGATCCCCAACTTCCACAACCCCGCCGGAGTGACCCTGGCCGTCGAGCGCCGCTCGGAGATCCTGGAGATCTGCGCCAGCAACGGCATCCTCGTGCTGGAGGACAACCCGTACGGCCTGCTCGGCTTCGACGGCCAGACCTATCCGTCGCTGCGCTCGCAGGACCCCGACAACGTGGTCTACCTCGGCTCGTTCTCCAAGACCTTCGCCTCGGGTCTGCGGGTCGGATGGGTGCTCGCGCCCCACGCCGTGCGGGAGAGGCTCGTACTGGCCGCCGAGTCCGCCACCCTGTGCCCGCCGACGCTGAACCAGATGATCGTCTCGCGGTACCTGAGCACGCACGACTGGAAGGGCCAGATCAAGGTCTTCCGTGAGCAGTACCGCGAACGCAGGGACGCCATGCTGGGCGCGCTCGAGCAGCACATGCCCGCGGGCAGCGACTGGACCCACCCCGAGGGCGGCTTCTACGTGTGGTTCACCGCCCCGGAGGGGATCGACACCAAGGAGATGCTGCCGCGCGCGGTCAACCAGCGCGTCGCCTACGCGTCGGGCACCGGTTTCTACGCCGACGGGTTCGGCAACCGCCAGATGCGGTTGTCGTTCTGCTATCCCACCCCGGAGCGCATCCGGGAGGGCGTGCGGCGCCTGGCCAACACCGTCACCGACGAGTTGGACCTGGTGCGCACCTTCGGTCCGACGGGAAAACGCCCGGCCACGGGACCGCAGACACCGTCGCCCGACACCGCCTGATTCGCCGTCGGCAGCAGGGTTCCCCGTCATGATCCGGTCCACTGTGCTCGTCGAACGAGCGCAGTGGACTTACTACGTCCCAAGGTGGAGGAGTGGTCGATATTTCCGCTGATCGCTGGGTCGCCGTGCTGTCGGGCGGCCTTTCCCACGAACGCGAGGTCTCGCTTCGGTCGGGCCGGCGCCTGTCGGCCGCACTGCGGTCGGCGGGGCTGACCGTCACGGAGTGGGACGCCGACGGCATGCTGCTGTCGCGGCTGGCCACGGAACGTCCGGACGCCGTGGTGGTGGCACTGCACGGTGGCGAGGGGGAGAACGGCGCGATCCAGTCGATCCTGGACATGGCCGGCGTTCCCCACGTGGGCACCGATCCGAGCGCGTGCCGGCGGGCGTGGGACAAACCCACGGCCAAGGCGGAGATCAGCCGAGCGGGACTGACCACTCCGGACTGGGTCGCCCTGCCGCACTCGACCTTCCGGGAGCTCGGTGCCCAGCCGGTCATCGACGCCCTGGTGGCGAAGCTCGGACTGCCACTGATGCTCAAACCCGACCAGGGCGGTTCCGCACTCGGTGCCAGGGTGGTGCGCGAAGCCGCGGAACTTCCCTCGGCGATGGTCGGGGCCCTGTCCTACGGGGACACCGTGCTCGTCGAGCAGCTCGTCGAGGGCACCGAAGTCGCCATCGGTGTCGTGGACGGCCCGGAGGGCCCGGAGGCCCTGCCCGCGGTGCAGATCGAGGCCGCCGGGGGAATCTACGACTACGCCGCTCGCTACACCGCCGGCCTCACGAGCTACCGGGTACCGGCGGAGCTGGACACGTCGAGCGCGGAGGAGCTGGCGATAGCGGCCCACCGGCTGCTGGGACTGCGAGACGTCTCACGGACCGACGCGATCATCGACCGGGAGGGCACCGCGCACTTCCTCGAAGTCAACGTCTCCCCGGGGCTCACCGAGACCTCCCTGCTGCCGATGGCGATCGAGGCCGCCGACCGCTCCCTCGGGGGAGTGTTCGCCGGCCTGATCGAACAAGCGATCTCAAGGGGACACGCGGGCCGGCTTGCGTAGTGACGCCATCGGTTTCACGTGAAACAAGCCAGCGTCACCGTGACGCAATGGCCTTGGATTATCGCTCGGGGCTCGTACCGACGTTATCGGCGTTGCTCGGCAACAGCAGTTCGCCCAACCGCTCCAGGTCCTCGGAAGAGCCGAACTCCACCACGATGCGCCCCTTGCGCTGTCCCAGTTCCACGCGGACCTTGGTGTCCAACCGATCGGAAAGCTTCTCGGCCAGTTCCTCCGAACCCGGAGCTTCCAACTGCTTGCGCGGCGCGGGTTTGGACTTGGCCGGCCCGGTTCCCTTCCGCAACGTGACCGCTTCCTCCGTCGCCCGGACCGACAGTCCTTCGGAGACGATCCGGCCGGCCAACTCCTCCTGATCGCCGGGAGCCTCCAGCGTCAGCAAGGCACGGGCGTGCCCCGCCGACAGCACTCCCGCCGCGACCCGTCGCTGCACCGGCAACGGCAGTCGCAGCAGTCGGATCGTGTTGGTGATGACCGGGCGACTGCGCCCGATGCGATCCGCGAGCTCGTCGTGCGTCACGTCGAACTCGTCGAGCAGCTGCTGGTAGGCCGAGGCCTCCTCCAACGGATTGAGCTGCACGCGGTGGATGTTCTCCAACAGCGCGTCGCGCAGCAGCGCGCCGTCGTCCTCGACCGGACGCACGATCGCGGGGAGCACCTCGAGTCCGGCCCGCTCGGCCGCCCTCCACCGGCGCTCTCCCATGACGAGTTCGTAGCGATCGTCGCCCACGTCGCGGACGACGATCGGCTGCATCAGCCCGAACTCTCCGATGGAATGCTCCAGCTCCGCCAGCGCCTCCTCGTCGAAGACCTGACGCGGCTGCCGCGGGTTCGGCGTGATCGCCGCGATGTCCACTTCGCGGTAGACCGCTCCAGCCACGGTGCCGCCGGTTTCACGTGAAACCGGCTCCTCGTGCTCCTCCTCGGGGGCCGGGCGCAACCGAACGCTCCCGGGGGAGGCGGGGGGAGTTTCCGGCTCGGATTCCTCCGCCGGGCCACTCGGAATGAGTGCCGCGAGTCCCCGCCCCAGACCACCTCGCCGCTCGTTCATGCCGTCTCCCTCTCGATACCGCGCTCCGCGATCTCGCGGGCGGCGTCCAGGTAGCTCATCGCACCGCGGGAACCGGGATCGTAGGTCAGAACGGTCTGACCGAATCCGGGTGCCTCGGAGATCTTCACGCTACGGGGGATCACCGTCCGCAACGCCAACTCGCCGAAGTGCTGCCGCACCTCACCGGCCACCTGGTCGGCGAGCTTGGTCCGCCCGTCGTACATGGTGAGCAGAATCGTGGAAATCGACAAGGACGGGTTCAGGTGCGACTGCACGAGTTCGATGTTGCTGAGCAGCTGACCGAGTCCCTCCAGCGCGTAGTACTCGCACTGGATCGGGATCGCCACCTCGTGGGCGGCCACCATCGCGTTCACCGTGAGCAGGCCCAACGAGGGCGGGCAGTCGATCAAGACGTAGTCCACGTCGAGTTTCTCCAGCACCTCGGGGCGCAACGCCTCCCGGAGCCGGGCTTCGCGAGCCACCATCGTGACGAGCTCGATCTCCGAGCCGGCCAGATCGAGCGTGGCCGGCACGCACAGCAGATTCCCCGCCTGCTTGCTCGGTACCGCCGCCTCCGCGACACCGATCTCACCGAGCAGGATCTCGTAGACCGAGGACACGCCGGAGCGGTGCTCGACTCCCAGGGCGGTGCTCGCGTTGCCCTGCGGGTCGAGATCGATCACCAACACGTTGAGCCCCTGCAGCGCGAGCCCGGCGGCCAGGTTCACCGTGCTCGTGGTCTTGCCGACGCCCCCCTTCTGATTGGCCACGGTCATGATCCGCCGTCGATCGGGGCGGGGGAGCTGCATCGTCTCCGGATGCAGCACGTTGGTCGCTCGCTGCGCCTCCTCCATGATCGGAGTCCACCCGATGCTCTCGACCTCGTCGTTCGCGTGCTTGCCGGACGAGGACGAGGCGGGGAAACGCATGCCACCGACCGAACGTCCCCTGGTTTCACGTGAAACGCCGTCCGTGTCGTTCGACTCGGGATTCATCTCTCAACGATCCTTCCTTGTCCGACGCTTGCCACGGCGCCGCGTGGTCGCGTCCCGGTCGGCGACGCGCTCCACCACGACGATGTTCGTGAGTTCTTCCAACACTCCGTCGCCACAGGAGATCAGTTCCTGCCGTCCACCACCCGCCGAACGGATCTCGGCGGCGTCCCTGTCGAGTTCCTCCGCGGCGGTGGCTCCCTTCATCGCGAGCAACCGCCCACCAGGACGGACCAGCGGAAGGCACCAGGACGCCAACCGCCCCAGCGGGGCCACGGCACGGGCCAGGACCACGTCCTGACCGGCGAACCGTTCTCGCACCGGAGCCTCCTCCGCACGCCCACGTACCACCTCGGCGGTGAGCGCGAGCTCGTCGACGACCTCCTGCAGCCACGTCACCCTCCGAGCCATCGGCTCCAGCAGGGTGCACCGTATGTCCGGGCGTGCGATGGCCAGTGGGATGCCCGGAAGTCCCGCCCCGGAGCCTACGTCGAGCACCCGGGAACTCGGGGGAAGCAACTCCGCGAGAACCACGGAATTCAGCAGATGTCTGTCCCAGAGTCGGTCGACCTCGCGTGGACCGATCAGTCCACGCCGAACACCGTGCTCCGAGAGCATGTCGGCAAAGCGCTCGGCCAGCGGTAACCGCTCGCCGAAAAGGTCCTGACGAACATCCGAGGAGTGCTGAGGTTCGTTCTCCACCACAGTTCACACCCTGTCGTTTCACGTGAAACACCGTCGGTCGGTGCGCCCGCCACCAAGCCTGCCGGACGCCGTCGAGGGCACCGACACCAGCCCCTGGTTTCACGTGAAACAACGAAGGGCCGCCCCTGACGGGACGGCCCCAAGGTTCGGGTGAACGGGGAGCGCGGCACTACCCGCACCGCTGCGCAACCGTTCCGAAAAATTCTCACTCGGTGCGGTAGACGACGACCTTCCGCTCGGGCCCCTCGCCCTCACTCTCGCTGTGCACGCCGGCGACCTGAGCCACCGCGTCGTGAACCACCTTGCGCTCGAACGGGCTCATCGGCCGCAGCCGCTTCTCCTTGCCGGTCTCCAGCACGTTTTCGGCCGTCGTGCGCCCCAGGGCGCTGAGCTCGTCCCGACGACTCGCGCGCCACCCCGCGACGTCGAGCATCAGCCGACTGCGCTCACCGGTCTCCTGCTGCACGGCCAGTCGGGTCAACTCCTGCAGCGCTTCCAGGACCTCACCGTCGCGGCCGACGAGCCGCTCCAGGTCGCTGCCGCCCTCGACACTGACGATCGCGCGGCCGGCCTCCACGTCGAGGTCGATGTCGCCGTCGTAGTCGAGCAGGTCGAGCAGCTTCTCCAGGTAGTCACCGGCGACGTCGCCCTCCTGCACCAGGGTCGACTCGGTGTTTTCCGCGTTGCCCGCGTCCTCCGTGTTGTCCGCGTTCTTCACGCTGTCCGCCGCTTGCTGATCGGACTCCTGCACGGTTTCCGACACTGGGTGTCTCCTCTCCAAGGTTCGCGAGGGGTCACCGGGCCGTACCCGGCTGGTCCTCGTCACGGGAACGGTCCTCGATCACTCCGGGAACTTCGTCGGGCTCGTCCTCGATCTCGACCGCGGGGCCGGACTCGTCCGTCACCTCGGTGGCCTGCTGTTCACGGTCGATGCGGCGGAAAACGACGTACTGCTGTCCCAGCGTCCAGGCGTTGTTCGCGAGCCAGTAGATGAGGATGGCCAGCGGCAGGAACGGGCCACCGACGACGGCGAAGGCCGGGAATCCCCACAGCATCAGTCGATTCATCATCGCCGTCTGCGAGTTCGCGCTCGCGGCTCCGGGCTGGCGCGCGATCGAGTGGCGGGAGGTGAAGTGGGTCGCGACCGCCGCCGCGATCATCAGCGGTACTCCGACCAGCAGCATGGACGTGCGGTCGGTACCGAAGGAATCCAGCACCTGGGCCGGTTGGCTGATCGCGTTCGACAGCTGCGCACCGAACAGGTCGGCCCGGACGAACGAGAGGACCTCGGCGCGGTCGAACACGAAGTTCGACGGCGCGTCGGGCTTGAACCCGTTGAGCACGTGGAACAACCCGAAGAACACCGGAACCTGCACCAGCATCGGCAGGCAACCGCCGAGCGGGTTGACCCCGTGCTCGCGCTGGAGCTTCTGCATCTCCTCGGCCAGGCGCTGCTTGTCGTCGCCGTGCTGCTGTTGCAGCTCGCGAATCTTCGGCGCGAACTCCTGCATCTTGCGCATCGAGCGCACCTGATGCACGAACGGCTTGAACAGCAGGGCGCGCAGCGTGAACACGAGGAACACGACCGAGAGCGCCCAGGCGTAGCCGCCGCCCGAGTCGAGTACCTTCCCGAAGACCTCGTGCCAGAACCACAAGATGGCCGAGACCGGATAATTGATGAAATCCAGCACGACAGCTCTACTCCTCGGCAGGGGGTCGGGCGGGGGGCACCGGATCCAAGCCACCGGGGTGCCAGGGACCGCAGCGCAGCAGTCGCCGCAACGTCAGCCAGCCACCCCGCAGGGCACCGTGCACGGTCAGCGCTTCCACCGCGTAGGCACTACAACTCGGGTAGAACCGACACGTCGGAGGCAGCAGCGGCGAAATCACCTTGCGGTAGGCGCGGACCGGCAACAACAGCACCCACGCCACCGGCCCCGGCCGAGTGCCGGAGTCGGTTCGTTCGTCGTCCATCGCGCCAACCCCCGTCAACAGGGGCCGTCCGCCGGTGCGGACAGGCGAAGTTTCCGCAGTGCCGCGTCGAGGTCCCTACCCAGCTCGGCACTGGTGGCCGGAGCCGCCGGAGGCAGGGCTCGTACGACGGCCAGCGTCCCCGCGGGCAGCCGGTCCAGCCGCTGCCGCACGAGGTGTCGTAGTTGGCGAGTCACCCGGTGCCGCACGACGGCGTTTCCGACGGCCTTGCTCACGACAAAACCCACCCGGGCCGGTTCTTCCGAGTCCCGGATGGGTGTCGTACCGCAATCGGCACGGGGTGCCTCCGGCTGCAGCACATGCAGCACCAGGCGTGAGCGTCCGGCTCGACGACCTCGGCGGATGGCCAGGCCGAAGTCCTGGCTTCGCGTCAACCGAGCAGCCGCGGGAAGCACGTGTCAGCTCACGCTGTGAGTTGCTTGCGACCCCTGCGACGACGAGCGGCCACGATGGCACGCCCGGCGCGGGTGTGCATGCGCTGCCGGAAGCCGTGGGTTTTCGCCCGCTTGCGGTTGTTCGGCTGATAGGTGCGCTTGCCCTTGCTCACGGTCGGATCTCCCGGTTACTACAGGCATGCTGTGGCCAGCATGACCACTATGGGCTGGTCATGTCCCGTCCGCGGACAGCTGCTCGCACTCGCCGTGACCGGACTTCTCCGGCGGGGACGAGGACGGCACGCTCGAACCCGATGTGCCGGCACCGTGTCGACGAAAAATCAAGCACGACCGCAAGCCCGCCTCGGTGACGGGGACTTCGCCAGCGTACGCACCCTACCGTCGCGCTTCAAAACCGGGGGCGACCAACGGGCCTTGTCGCGGTCTTCGCGACGTTGTTAACCTACCGGTCTGCCGTGTATCGGTACGTGCTCGGTGGGCGGTGGAGCCCGCGGCACGACCGGGCGCGGTCACCGGGTTCAGGGGCGCAGCGGGAACCCCGGGACAGCCGTCGTCGCGTCCTGCCGTACCTTCGTGCACAGTTGTGGATAACTCTGTGGACAAGTGTGTCGACAGTGTGGATCGACGTGGCTCGGAGTGGACCGGCACCGTGAGCCGGACCGCTCCACAAGAACGCCACGGCAGGATGCCCGCAGCGAGATGACCACAACACTCGTACCCGATGGTGCCAGTTCACGCCGCAGGGTGCAGGCCAGTTCATTCGCTCACGCCGCGGGGCGGGGTGGGGATCGCGCGAGGGGAGGGGACTCCAGCGGTGTCCGACCACCAGGATCTCGGACGGGTCTGGGACGAGGTGGTGCACGAGCTGTCCTCGGGCACGCTCTCACCCCAGCAACGCGCGTGGATGCGCGTGACTCGACCAATCGGACTGCTGGACGGGACCGCACTGCTGGCCGCCCCCAGCGACTTCGCCAAGGAAGCGATCGAACGCGCGCTGCGCGAGACGATCACCGAAGCGCTCTCGCGCAGGCTCGGCCGTGACGTGTCGCTGGCCGTCAAGGTGGACACCGCCGTGCCGGCACCGACGCGTCCGCAGGGGGAGGATTCCCCGGAGGGCGAGGAAGCGGAGCCCGAGGAGCAGCCGACCTACGCCTACGAGGTGCCCCCCCACGTCACCCTCGGCCGCTACGGCCGGGGAGGCGCCGAGGAGCACTGGGCCGGTGACGACCGCCCGGAGACCTACGGCAACACCGCGCACACCGGATCCATCGGCAGCATCGCGAACGGCACCCACCACGGAGCCGACGCGAGCCCCGGCAGGCCGACCGCCCACGCTCCTCCGGACTCCGCCGAAGGCGGACAGGACACCAACGAGGACACGACGACGGGCGAGGCGCCCGAGGAGTCCTGGCCGACGTTCGAGCGCGGCAACCATCCCGAGCCCCAGCAGGGCCAGCCCTACACCGCACCGAAGCACGCCCCGCCGACCTCGCAGACCCGGCTGAACGCGAAGTACACCTTCGACACCTTCGTGATCGGCTCGTCCAACCGTTTCGCCCACGCCGCCGCCGTGGCCGGGGCCGAGGCACCGGCGCGGGCCTACAACCCGCTGTTCATCTGGGGCGAGTCCGGGCTGGGCAAGACGCACCTGCTGCACGCGGTGGGTCATTACACGCAACGGTTGTTCCCCGGGATGCGGGTGCGCTACGTCTCCACCGAGGAGTTCACCAACGACTTCATCAACTCGTTGCGCGACGACCGGCAGGTGGCCTTCCAGCGCCGCTACCGCGACGTCGACGTGCTGCTGGTCGACGACATCCAGTTCCTCGAGGGCAAGGAAGGCACTCAGGAGGAGTTCTTCCACACCTTCAACACGCTGCACAACTCCAACAAGCAGATCGTGGTCTCCTCGGACCGGCCGCCGAAGAGCCTGCACACGCTGGAGGACCGGCTGCGCACCCGCTTCGAGTGGGGGCTGATCACCGACATCCAACCGCCCGAGCTGGAGACCCGGATAGCGATCCTGCGCAAGAAGGCCGCCCAGGACCGGATGGCCGCGCCCGCCGAGGTGCTGGAGTTCATCGCCGCACGGATCGAGCGCAACATCCGCGAGCTGGAGGGAGCGCTGATCCGCGTGACGGCGTTCGCCTCGCTGAACCGCCAACCGGTGGACGTGCAGTTGGCCGAGATCGTGCTGCGGGACCTCATCCCGGACACCCAGCAGCCCTCGGAGGAGATCGACGCTTCTATGATCATGTCGGTGACCGCCGAGTTCTTCGACGTCACCGTGGACGACCTGTGCGGGCCGGGCAAGACGAAGGCGCTCGCGCAGGCCCGTCAGATCGCCATGTACCTGTGCCGTGAGCTCACGGACTCCTCACTGCCCAAGATCGGGCAGAGCTTCGGCGGTCGCGACCACACGACGGTCATGTACGCCGACAAGAAGATCCGCAACGAGATGGCTCAGCGCCGCCGGGTCTACGACCAGGTCCAGGAGCTGACCTCCCGCATCAAGCAACAGTCCCCCGACGCGCGGTAGTTCCACGACCCCACTCGCCCCGCCACAGTCCGCACCACACCGCACTTCCGAGGCGGGCGCACCTTTCCGCGCCCCCGCCCTGCTCCGAACACCACGGGGGCGCGGAAAGGTGGAGTGGCCGTCTCCACGAGGATGACGCCCGTGAGACGTCACGAAGGCCACGGAAAGCACGCTCTCCCACGTCGGCCCCTCGACTCCGGGGTCGACGTGGCCGACCTTTCTGCGACGCGGCGACGGTCGAGCACCCCCGGGGGAGCAGAAAGCTGTCGTCCTCGCGATCCCGCGGCCTCTTCCGCGGCTGTCGACAGCAGGTGCGACACGGCGATCTCAGTCACCCGAAACGGTCATATCGGACTGGAAACACGATGGGTAACGAGCGCCACTCATATTCACCCGTGTGGGATCAGCCTCATGATCGCCACCCGAAATGTCCGGGTTTTCCCCAGTTGTCCCCAGCTTGACCCCCGCGAGCGAGTGACCAGCGAATTACCCGAGTTACTCACAGGCTGTACACAGGCTTTGACGAGTTACCCACAGGCCGGGGCGGAGTTGTCCCCAAGTTGTCCACAGGGTAATCCACACCCCTATCGGGTGAGCGCAACCATCCACAGCAGGATGGGGACAACCTGGGGAAAACCTGGGGACGGAGTGGGGACAACTCTTGATCACATGGGGACGAGTTATCCACAGGGTTGAGTTGTCCCCATGCAGGCTTGATCATCCCCAATTTCATCCCCAGCTTATACACATGGGGCTACCACGAGTGACCAGCCGAAACGGCACTTGTCCCCAGTATCCACATGCCCTACTACGCCTACTGTCTTTATCTCTTTTTCAGGGGGAAAAAGAAAAAAGAAGGGGCACAGGGGCAAGATCGGCTCGGTGGTGTCACCGAGCTCGTCACCACGCCGCAAAGCCAGGGCCCGGATGACGCCGAGCTCGAGCAGCCTCTACCGTGGGACTCCCGCGACGGCCAACAGCCGCTGCTCGTGTCGGTGTCGTCGATCCCCGCATCACTTCCGCGCACAGCATCGGCCGGGGCACTGGCCGTTCGACGTCCCTTCCACACCCGGCGGCCGGACCCGAAAGGACCCCCATGAAGATCCGCGTCGAACGTGACGGCCTCGCCGATGCCGTCTCCTGGGTCGCACGCAGCCTGCCGTCGCGGCCCTCGGTGCCGGTACTGGGCGGGATGCTGCTCGACGCCAACGAGAACCTGACCATCTCCGGCTTCGACTACGAAGTATCGGCACAGGTCAACGTCGATGCGATGATCGAGTCCACCGGCCGCACCCTGGTCTCCGGCCGACTGCTCGCCGACATCACCAAGGCGCTGCCGAACCGTCCGGTGGAGATCACCGTGGACGGCACCCGCGTCACCATCACCTGCGGGAGCTCCCGGTTCAGCCTGCCGACCATGCCGGTGGAGGACTACCCCTCGCTGCCGGAGCTGCCCCAGCACGCCGGCTCGGTGACCGGCGACCTGTTCAGCGAGGCCGTCGCCCAGGTCGCCGTGGCCGCGGGCAGGGACGAGACGCTGCCGATGCTCACCGGCGTGCGGATCGAGATCGAGTCGGACCGACTGACGATGGTGGCCACCGACCGCTTCCGGCTGGCCATGCGCGAATTCACCTGGGAGCCCGGCGAATCGGTGACCGACACCGCCGTGCTCGTACCGGCCAAGACCCTCGCCGACTCGGCCAAGACGCTCGGAGGATCGAGCAACAAGGTCGATCTCTCGCTGGCCTCCGGCGACGGTCTGCTCGGTCTCTCCGGTCCCACGCGGCGCAACACCACCCGGCTGCTGGACGCCGAGTTCCCCAAGTACCGCCAACTGCTGCCCTCCGAGACCTCGGCATCGGCGATCATCGACGTCACCCCGCTGGCCGAAGCCATCAAGCGCGTCTCGCTGGTCGCCGAGCGCGGCACCCAGGTGCGTCTGGAGTTCTCCGACTCCGGGCTGCGGCTGACCGCGGGTGGCGACGACGAGGGCAGCGCGGAGGAGGAGCTCCCGGTCGAGTTCACCGGGGACCCGCTGGCGATCGCCTTCAATCCCACCTACCTGCAGGACGGCCTCGGAGCGCTCAAGACCGACCGTGCGCAGATGTTGTTCACCACGTCCAGCCGTCCGGCGCTGCTCAAGCCGGTCGGGGAGGATGGGGAGGTAACGGAGGGTTACCTCTACCTGCTGATGCCGGTGCGGCTTCCCGGCTGAGGCCACACCGCCAGCGGAGTCACACACGCACGCCATAGGGGAGTTTCGGTGCAACTCGGACTTGTCGGCCTCGGCAAAATGGGTTTCAACATGCGCGAGCGGCTCAGCGCCGCCGGGCACGACGTCGTCGGTTACGACCGCGACCAGAACATCAGCGACGTCGCCTCGCTCGCGGAGCTGGTGGACAAGCTGCGGGCCCCGCGACTGGTGTGGAGCATGGTTCCGCACGGCGATCCGACCCGGCAGACCGTCGAGACGCTTCGCGACCTGCTCGAACCCGGTGACCTGATCATCGAGGGCGGTAACTCCCGCTTCACCGACGACAGGTCCAACGCCGAGCTGCTGGCCGAGAAGGGCGTCAAGTACGTCGACGTGGGCGTCTCCGGGGGAGTGTGGGGTGCCCAGAACGGGTACGCCCTCATGGCCGGCGGTGACGCAGCCGACGTCGAGCACGCGATGCCGATCTTCGACGCGCTGCGGCCGGACGGCCCGCGCGAGAAGGGGTTCGCCCACGCCGGCCCGGTCGGTGCCGGGCACTACGCGAAGATGGTGCACAACGGGATCGAGTACGGCCTGATGCAGGCCTACGCGGAGGGCTTCGAACTGTTGGCCGCCTCCGACGTCGTCACCGACGTCCCCGCCACGATCAAGGCGTGGAGCGAGGGCACCGTCGTGCGTTCCTGGCTGCTGGACCTGCTGGTGCGCGCCCTGGAGGAGGACCCGGGCCTGGAGCGGTTGCAGGGCTACGTGACCGACTCCGGCGAGGGGCGCTGGACGATCGAGGAGGCCATCAACAACGCCGTGCCCACGCCGGCGATGACCGCCGCGCTGTTCGCCCGGTTCTCCTCGCGCCAGGAGGACTCGCCCGCGATGAAGGCGGTCGCCGCCCTGCGCAACCAGTTCGGCGGCCACGCCGTGCACCCCTCCGAGAACGAACTCGAGGACTAGTCCGGGCCATCCCGCGAATGGCTCGCGTAGCGGTGCCGGTGGACGACCTCGGCCGGCACCTCCTTCCGGGACCCGCCACATCGAGTAGCCACGGTCTCCCGCCCGCTGTATCCGAACTCTTTCCTGGAGCGTCGTGTACGTCCGTCATCTCCAGCTCGGGGACTTCCGCTCCTGGGAGCACGCCGATCTGACGCTGCGGCCGGGGCCGACCGTGCTGGTCGGGGCGAACGGGGAGGGCAAGACGAATCTCGTCGAGGCGCTGGGTTACGTCGCCACCCTCGGTTCGCACCGCGTCTCCTCCGACGCGCCGCTGGTGCGGCACGGAACCCAGCGAGCCGTGGTTCGGGCCGCCGTCGTCAACGGCGGTCGGGAGTTGCTGGTCGAACTCGAGATCGCTCCCGGCCGGGCGAACCGCGCACGCCTCAACCGGGGTGCCGCCGCTCGTCCTCGCGACGTCCTCGGCGCGCTGCGCACCGTGTTGTTCGCACCGGAGGACCTGAGCATGGTGCGTGGCGACCCGGGGGAGCGGCGGCGCTTCATCGACGACCTGCTGGTGGCCCGCGCACCGCGCTTCGCGGGCGTGCGCACGGACTACGAACGAGTGCTCAAGCAACGCGGTGCGCTGCTGAAGTCCTCCGGTGCCGCACGTCGTTCCTCCGGCGATCTGCGGACCCTGGAGGTCTGGGACGGGCATCTGGCCCGGCACGGTGCCGACCTGCTCGCCGGGCGGCTGGACCTGGTCGCCGATCTCGCTCCGCACGTGACCCGCGCCTACGCGAACGTGGCCGCCACCGGTGAGAACTCGGGACCGGCCGGCCGCGTCGCCGAGGCGCGCTATCGCGGCAGCCTCGGCGAGTCGATGCCCGAGGGCTACGGCACGGCCCACGGCCCCCGCGCCGACACGGAAGTGCTGGAGGCGGCACTGCTGGAGGAGCTGGCACGGGTCCGTGACCAGGAACTCGAACGCGGTGTCTGCCTGGTCGGTCCGCACCGCGACGACCTCGAGCTGGTGCTGGGCGAGGCGCCGGCCAAGGGATACGCCAGCCACGGCGAGTCGTGGTCGCTGGCCCTGGCGTTGCGACTGGCCTCTTACCACCTGTTGTCCGAGGATGGCGCCGAGCCGGTGCTCGTGCTCGACGACGTGTTCGCCGAGCTCGACCGCCGACGCCGGGCGCGACTGGCCGAGCTGGTCGCCGGTGCCGAGCAGGTGCTCGTGACGGCGGCCGTACCCGAGGACGTTCCGGACGAGCTCTCCGGTGATCGATTCGACGTGCGAGACGGGAAGGTGTGGCGTGTCGAGTGACGAACCCGCAGCGGAGACCACGCGCGGACGCACAGTGTCCGAAGATGCCCCCGGGGTATCCACGATTGGGGATAACTCTGTGGATGATGTGGATAACTCCGTAACGGTCGGTGTGTCACAGGTCGACTCATCGGGACAACCGCTGCACGGTTCGGACCTGGCTCGCGCGGCGCTCCGGGCGGCTCAGGAGCAGACGCGTTCTCGCCCGCGCGGCCGGCCGCGCAAGAAGGTGGGGGCGCGGCGCAAGCGCGGATGGTCCGGCCCCGGCGGCGACGAGCGCGATCCGCAGCGGCTGGGGCGTCTGGCCGCCCGCATCGTCGCCGACCAGGGGTGGACGGAACGGCTGGCGGGCGGCCAGGTCTTCGCCCGCTGGGTCACCCTGGTGGGGGACGAGATCGCCGAGCACACCACGCCGGTGGCGCTCGAGGACGGGGAACTCACCGTCCGGGCCGAGTCCACGGCCTGGGCCACGCAATTGCGGCTGTTGCAGCGTCAGATCATCAAGCGCATTTCCGACGGCGTGGGGAAGGACCTGGTACGTCGTATCAAGGTGCAGGGGCCCGCGGCCCCGAGCTGGCGTTACGGACCCAAGCACGTACCGGGCCGCGGACCCCGTGACACCTACGGCTGACAGCGTCTCGCAGAGTCCCCCGTGGTCCGTTCGTGGCCCTGCAAAGGTGTCCTGATCCGATCCATTGGCTCTGTGGGGCAGTGAGGACCCTCCTTGCCCCACTTCTGACGGAGGGGACCAGTAGAATGGTCGGCGGGTATGGCCGCGGGTGCCGACTCGTCGGTCCGGTGGTGACGTCCCAGTGGCCCTGTGACGACGTCCCAGCGGTGACGTTCCCCGCGGTCGATCACCCCGTGCAAGGCCGTGTCGCGGTGGGCGTCCGCCGCGCCGCGGCGACTCGTGCTCATCCCGAGCACCAGAGAAGCTATTTTCGGCTCTAGGAGACTCCGAGGCCCGTGGCAGCGAAGAAGAACGAATACGGCGCGTCCTCCATCACCGTTCTTGAGGGCCTTGAGGCCGTCCGCAAGCGCCCCGGCATGTACATCGGTTCGACCGGTGAGCGCGGTCTGCACCACCTGGTGCAGGAGGTCGTGGACAACTCGGTCGACGAGGCGATGGCCGGGCACGCCAGCAAGGTGGACGTGACCCTGCTCGCCGACGGCGGCGTCCGCGTGACCGACGACGGTCGTGGTATTCCGGTGGACCAGCATCCGATCGAGAAGAAGCCGACTCTCGAGGTCGTGCTGACCATGCTGCACGCGGGTGGCAAGTTCGGCGGCGACTCCTACGCGGTCTCCGGCGGCCTGCACGGCGTGGGCGTCTCCGTGGTCAACGCGCTGTCCTCCGCGCTGGAAGCGGAGGTGTACATCGGCGGGTACGTCTGGCGTCAGCGCTACGAGGACTCCAAGCCCGTGCAGGCCCCGGAGCGGGGCGATTCCACTCGCAAGACCGGCACCACCATCACCTACTGGGCCGACCCGAAGATCTTCGAGACCACCCGCTACAACGCCGAGACGATCTCGCGCCGCCTCCAGGAGATGGCCTTCCTCAACAAGGGGCTGACCATCGTGCTGCGCGACGAACGCGCCGCGGAGGAGGACGACTCCGGCGAGGACGCCAGCGGATCCGCCGCCCGCGCCACCGAGCGCACGTTCCACTACCCGGGTGGGCTGGAGGACTTCGTCGCCCACATCAACGCGACGAAGGAACCCATCCACAAGAAGGTCGTGAGCTTCAGCGCCGCAGGCGAGGGCCACGAGGTCGAGATCGCGATGCAGTGGAACAGCGGTTTCAACCAGTCGGTCTACACCTTCGCCAACACCATCAACACGCACGAGGGCGGCTCCCACGAGGAGGGATTCCGGGCCGCGTTGACCCGGGTGGTCAACTCCTACGCCAAGGACAAGAAGCTGATCAAGGACAAGGACGGCAGCCTCACCGGCGACGACGTCCGCGAGGGGTTGGCCGCGATCGTCTCGGTCAAGGTCGGCGAGCCCCAGTTCGAGGGTCAGACAAAGACCAAGCTCGGCAACACCGAGGTCAAGTCCTTCGTGCAGTCCACGGCCTTCGAGTGGCTCAGCGACTGGTTCGAGCGCAACCCCGCCGACGCCAAGACCATCATCAACAAGGCGGTGTCCTCGGCGCAGGCCAGGCAGGCCGCCCGCAAGGCCAAGGACCTGGTGCGGCGCAAGTCGGCGATGGACATCGGCGGACTGCCGGGCAAGCTCAAGGACTGCCAGTCCAACAGCCCCGACGAGTGCGAGCTCTACATCGTCGAGGGCGACTCGGCCGGTGGTTCGGCGAAGGAGGGGCGCGAGTCCCGGTACCAGGCGATCCTGCCGATTCGAGGCAAGATCATCAACGTCGAGAAGTCCCGCATCGACAAGGTCCTCAAGAACAACGAGGTCCAGTCGATCATCACGGCGCTGGGCACCGGCATCCACGACGAGTTCGACCTGTCCAAGCTGCGTTACCACAAGGTCGTGCTCATGGCCGACGCCGACGTGGACGGTCAGCACATCCGCACGCTGCTGCTCACGCTGCTGTTCCGGTTCATGCGCCCGCTGATCGAGAACGGCCACGTGTACCTGGCCAGCCCGCCGCTGTACAAGATCAAGTGGCCGCGCGGCGAACCGCAGTACGTCTACAGCGACCGCGAGCGGGACGCGCTGCTGGAACAGGGTGCCGCGGAGGGCAAGAAGCTGCCCAAGGAAGAGGGCATCCAGCGCTACAAGGGACTCGGCGAGATGAACGCTCCCGAGCTGTGGGAAACCACGATGGACCCGGCCAGCCGGTTGCTGATGCAGGTCACGATGGATGACGCGGCCACGGCCGACGAGCTGTTCAGCGTGCTGATGGGTGAGGACGTCGAGGCCAGGCGCTCCTTCATCACCCGCAACGCCAAGGGCGTCCGGTTCCTCGACGTCTGATCGCCCCGCTCTCCTCCCGAGCAAAGTTCCCACGAACGACTTCAGAAGGACGCCATGACCGAAACCCTGCCAGAAGGTGGTCGCACCGAACCGGTCGACATCCAGCAGGAGATGCAGAACTCCTACATCGACTACGCGATGAGCGTCATCGTCGCGCGGGCGCTGCCCGACGTGCGCGACGGCCTCAAGCCGGTGCACCGTCGTGTGCTCTACGCGATGTACGACTCGGGCTTTCGCCCGGACCGCTCCTACGTGAAGTGCTCCCGCGTCGTCGGCGAGGTGATGGGTAACTACCACCCGCACGGTGACTCGGCGATCTACGACACCCTGGTTCGGCTTGCCCAGCCCTGGTCCATGCGCAACACCCTCATCGACGGTCAGGGCAACTTCGGTTCCCCCGGCAACGATCCGGCCGCCGCCATGAGGTACACGGAGTCGCGGCTGAAGCCGTTGGCGATGAACATGCTCGCCGACATCGACGAGGACACCGTCGAGTTCTCCGACAACTACGACGGGCGCACCCAGGAGCCCGACGTGCTGCCGGCGCGGATTCCGAACCTGCTGGTCAACGGCGGTGGCGGAATCGCGGTCGGAATGGCGACCAACATCCCGCCGCACAACCTGCGCGAGGTCGCCGACGGTGTCGTGTGGGCGCTGGAGCACCCGGACGCCACCGACGAAGAGCTGCTCGAGGCGATGATCGAGCGCATCAAGGGCCCGGACTTCCCCACCAGGGGACTCATCCTGGGCACCAACGCCATCGCCGAGGCCTACCGCACGGGTCGTGGTTCGATCCGGATGCGCGCGGTGGTCGACGTGGAGGACGACGCCAAGGGGCGCACCTCGCTGGTGGTCTCCGAGCTGCCGTACCAGGTCAACCCGGACAACCTCATCGAGAACATCGCCACGATGCACCGGGACGGCAAGATCTCGGGCATCTCCGACATCGCCGACGAGTCCAACAGCCGTCGCGGGATGCGCATCGTGATCACCCTCAAGCGGGACGCGATCCCGAAGGTGGTGCTCAACAACCTCTACAAGCACTCCCAGCTGCAGACCACGTTCGGCGTGAACATGCTGGCGCTG
This sequence comes from Halosaccharopolyspora lacisalsi, assembly GCF_014137975.1. GTDB lineage: Bacteria > Actinomycetota > Actinomycetes > Mycobacteriales > Pseudonocardiaceae > Halosaccharopolyspora > Halosaccharopolyspora lacisalsi. Next base: position 111,093 of record NZ_JACGWZ010000009.1, read on the forward strand.
GTGGAGGGCGTGCCGCGCACGCTGCGGCTGGACCAGGTGATCCGGTACTACGTCCGGCACCAGATCGACGTCATCGTCCGGCGCACCCGCTACCGGCTGCGTAAGGCCGAGGAGCGCGCGCACGTGCTGCGCGGGCTGGTCAAGGCGCTGGACGCGCTGGACGACGTGATCGACCTGATCCGCCGTTCGCCGACGGTCGACGACGCTCGCAGCGGGCTGATCGAGCTGCTCGACATCGACGAGATCCAGGCCAACGCGATCCTGGAGATGCAGCTGCGCAAGCTGGCCGCGATGGAGCGGCAGAAGATCACCGACCAGCTGGCCGAGATCGAGGAGCAGATCGCCGATCTGAAGGACATCCTCGCCAATCCGGAACGGCAGCGCCGGATCGTGCGCGCCGAGCTGATGGAGATCGTCGACAAGCAGGGCGACGAGCGCCGGACGAGGATCCTGCCGTACGAGGGCGAGGTCTCGATGGAGGACCTCATCGCCGACGAGGACGTCGTCGTCACCATCACCCGCACGGGCTACGCCAAGCGCACGCGCACCGACCTGTACCGGGCGCAGAAGCGTGGCGGCAAGGGTGTCCAGGGCGCCGCGGTGAAGCAGGACGACATCGTGTCGCACTTCTTCGTGTGCTCCACCCACGACTGGATCCTGTTCTTCACCAACAAGGGGCGGGTGTACCGGGCCAAGGCCTACGAGCTGCCCGAGGCCAACCGCACCGCGCGGGGACAGCACGTGGCGAACCTGCTCGCGTTCCAGCCGGACGAGCACATCGCCCAGGTGATGCAGATCAAGGACTACACGGCGGCGCCGTACCTGGTGCTGGCTACGAAGAACGGGCTGGTCAAGAAGACCAAGCTCACCGACTTCGACTCGAACCGCACGGGTGGCCTGATCGGCGTCAACCTCAAGGACACCGACGAGCTCGTCGGTGCGGTGCTGTGCTCGCAGGACGACGACCTGCTGCTGGTCTCGGCGGAGGGCCAGTCGATCCGTTTCCACGCCACCGACGAGGCGTTGCGGCCGATGGGCCGGGCGACCTCCGGTGTGCTGGGGATGCGGTTCAACTCCGGTGACGAGCTGCTGTCGATGGGCGTGGTGCGCCCGGACCGGTACGTGCTGGTGGCCACCGAGGGCGGCTACGCCAAGCGCACCCCGATCGACGACTACCCGGTGCAGGGTCGTGGCGGCAAGGGGGTGCTCACCCTTCAGTACGACCGCAAACGTGGGAGGCTGGTGGCGGCGCTCATCGTCGAGTTGGATGATGAGCTCTACGCGATCACTTCCCAGGGCGGGGTCATCCGGACCACGGCCAAGGAGGTGCGCAAGGCAGGCAGGCAGACGAAGGGTGTCCGTCTGATGGACCTCGGTGAGGGAACGTCGGTGGTCGCCGTGGCGCGCAACGCCGACGAGGCGGGCAATCCCGATGCCGCCGGGCCGGAGCAGCGAAAGTAGTGGGGCGGACACGCCGCCACCCAGCCGCCGACGATCAGTGAAGGATCGCTCGTGACACCTTCCGACAAGCCGCAGGGTTCGGATCCGCAGCAGGAGGATCCGGCCTCGGTCATGACGCAGGCAGTCGACGACAGCACAACCGCCACGTCCGCCGAGCAGCAGAGATCCGACGGCGGGGCGGCGGCCGACGCGGAGCAGCGACCGTCCGAGTCGCGCGGTGGGGAGAGTTCGGAGGGGACCGAGGCGCCTCCGCCGTGGCAGCGTGGTTCGGCCACGTCGACCGCTTCGGCATCCTCGGATCCGGCCGACGAGACCACCGCGCGCGATTCGGCTCCGGACTCGGGCGCGGAGGACACCCAGACGATCCGTCCCCTGCAGGAGGATCCGGAGGGGGAGGCCACCGAGTCGGCCTCCCCCGGCCGCAGCACGGTGTCCTTCGGGGCCGAGTCGCGGGCGGGGGCCACGAGCGCCCGGCGCCCCAGCCGGGGGCCGCGGCGGGCCAGCTTGCAGGTCAGGCGGGTGGATCCGTGGTCGGTGCTCAAGCTCTCCCTGGTGCTGAGCGTGGCGATGTTCTTCGCCTGGATGATCGCCGTGGCGGTGCTCTACGGCGTGCTCGGTGGCATGGGTGTTTGGGAGCAGCTCAACGGTACGTTCAGCGATCTGACCCAGCCGGAGAACTCGCTCGGGGAACCGCTGATCAGCCCGGCCCGGGTGTTCGGCGTGGCCTCGATCATCGGTGCGGTCAACATCGTGCTGCTCACGGCGCTGGCCACCGTGGCTTCCTTCATCTACAACGTGGCCGCCGACTTCGCCGGTGGTGTGGAGGTCACCCTCTCCGAACGCGACTGAGGCTTTTTCCGGCTCCGGTACCGGCTTGCGTAGCGGGTCCGGTGGCGGAACCTCAGGCGGGGCCTCGCGAGGAAAGCCCCGACGTGATGTGGAGACCTACCTGATGTCGGGGGTCCCACAGCGAGGCCCCGCCTGAGAACCCGCGGTGGTCCAGCTGCGTGCTGGGGGAGAAAGCGGCTGGCGCCGCTTGCCTGACGGTGGAGGCGTTCAGGTGGGCGTCCACCGGTCCGGGCGTGCTTCGGGCCAGTGGGGCGTGAGCTGGAATGATAGGTGAGTCCACCCCCGGTTTGGAAGGCCTGAATAAGGTCATGTAGTGTTGGAGACGTCGGACAACGAAGGGCCTATAGCTCAGTCGGTTAGAGCGCTTTGCTGATAACGAAGAGGTCGGAGGTTCAAGTCCTCCTAGGCCCACTCTCTTCCCGCGCCGACCCAATGTGCGGCGGCACGGGTTCCGTAACGGTAGGAGGCGACCGAAGTGAAGAAGCTGCTCGTTCTGGCCGCAGTCGCTGGTGCTGTTCTGTTCGTCGTCCAGCGGAAGCGTGCCGCCAAGGCGGAGGCAGACCTCTGGCGCGAGGCCACGGCCGAGGCCTGAGAGCTTCGACCGATTGACTCCGCCGGAGATCGTGAGCGGCTGTTTCATGCCGGTTCGGACCCGTACGGTCTACGGTGCCGAGGCGGGGACGTAGCTCAATCGGCAGAGCACCGCTTTTGCAAGGCGGGGGTTAGGGGTTCGATTCCCCTCGTCTCCACAGAGGGAAGACCAGGTCACACGGCCTGGTCTTTTTTCATGTCCTTTTCGGGGCACGTGTGGGGCGCATACCGCCGAATCGAGCCGCCGGGCCTTCCCGGGGCCCTCGAGGGGCTCATCGCTCGTGGCCCCTGCTCGTGAAAGCCCCGTTCGTGGAAGCACTGTCACGCGGTGCGGTGGTGCCGCCAGTTCTGATCGGTGGCGAACAGGTAGTTGCGCGTCTCGGGCAGCACGCGCTCGGTGCGCACCCAGCGGGGGCGTCGCCAGGTGTACATGGTGTAGCCATGCTCGCGCAGCGAGCGGGTGAACTCGGCGGCGGTGGTGTCGTAGCGGCTGAGGTGCCGGTCCTCGATCTCCAGCAGCAGCGCGGGGCGGTGCTCGGCGATGGTGTCCCGCGCTCCCTCCACGACGTTCGGTTCGAACCCCTCGACGTCGACCTTCATGAAGTGGACCCGCTCGATCGAGCGCTGCTCGCGGATCTCGTCCACCGAGTGGATGGCGGTGGGCAGTGAGCGAGTGTGGGACCACCACGTCGGCCGGCGCCGTTCGTCGGCCGAGTCGCCGACGTGAGCGTGTCCGTGGATGGGCAGTCCGAACCGCACGGGCAGCCTCAGGTGGCTCGTACCGGGCTCACGTCCCATACCGGCGCGTTCCGGGCGGAGGTGCCCGACACCGCCCAGACGGCGGCCGGCGCCGAGCACTCCGTGGGGCTTGCGCTGCGGTTCGAAGCTGTGCACGCTGCCGTTTCCGCCGACCAGGTCGGCCAGCGCGAAGCTGTACATGCCGTAGGCGGCCCCGATGTCGAAGCAGGTGTCGCCGGGTCCCACCAGCTGGTCGAGCCCGAGGAGCTCCGGCTCGGCCAGCGAGAACGCCGCGGCCCGTCGGAGCGTGGCGGCGATCATCGACAGCCCGGTGCTCGCCTTCCGCTCGTTACCGCGCACGTTCCCGTTCTCGGACACGCAGAGGCTCCTCGTCGCCGGTGACACCGTCCGGCGACAGGTTAGCTTGCCGGCGCCCCGCGTCGTCGGCGCCCGAGCCGAACGGAAGTCGTTCAGCGGTTTTCGACCGATTTCTGCACGCCCTCGACGGTCTGGCGTAACGCGTCCTGGAGCTGGGCCCGGCGCTCCTCCAGGAAGGTCTCGGCCCGCTCGGGGGTAGTTGGTCCATGATGCTCTGGAGACCGTCCGGAACGGTGCGCAGCCGGAAGCGCTGGGTCAGCAGGCACCCGTCACCGTCGGGCTCCATCTCGAACGACCACACCGAGTTCTCGTTGTCCGGTGACGAGCTCAGCACGGCCCAGGCGAAGCGCCGAGCGGGGTCGGCTCCGACGCCCTCGCACTCCGCGCTCCAAGTGCGGTCTCCGGAGCGGTTGTGGCCGAGGAACCGGGCTCCGAGCGCCCCGGGCTGTCCCTCGGTCCACTCACCACCGACGCATTCCGGACTCCACTCACCCATGCGGGTGATATCGCTGGCCACCGCGTAGACGGCTTCCGGCGAGGCGTCGACTCGCGCGGAAGCGTGTATGTCGTAGACGGCGTCTGAGGACTGGTTCATGACCACAGCCTGCCACGGACAGGTGTCGATGGTGGTGGAACGGCGATACGTGGTCACGATCGAGTGCGAGTGGGCCGGGCGGCTTCGACGAAACCCCCCTCAGCGTTCCTTGTCCGAGTCCAGGGCGGTGGGCGTGCCGGAGACCTGGCCGTCCGTGTGCGCTTCGGACCCGTTGGTGGACTTGCCCTCGGAATCCTGGGCGGGGAAGCGGTCGTGCTCGGCGTCGACCACGGGCAGCTCCTCCGGTCGCCGCGAGAGCGCCACAGCGGCGGCCGCCGCCAGTCCCGCCAGCGCCAGCAGCACCCACGGCCACTTGCGGCGGCTCTTGGGCGCGGGTTCGATGCGCCCCGCCAGCTCCTTGCGAGCCGCCTCGGCGTTCTTCGCGAGTTGCTTGCGCGACCGGGCGGACTTCTTCTCCCACTGCTTGCGGGCCTTCTTGCCCCGCTTGGCCAGTTCCTTGCGGGACATGCCGGTGGCCCGCTGGGCGAGCCGCTCCTGCAGGTCCTCGGTGGAGACACCGCGACTGGCCAGTTCCTGTTCGGCGAGCAGGATGGCCTGGCGGGTGATCTCCGTACCCTTCTTGCTGGCGCGAGCCGCACCGTGACGCGCGTTGCGCACGCCGGTGCCCACGGCCTTGCCCATGTTCTCACCAGCTCGGGACATGGCCTCGACCTCGTCCATCGTGTGCCTCCTTGGCCGGCTGTCACCGGTCGTTACGAGTTGTCGTCCCGGCGCTGCGACGGCCGGGGTGCGGCACGCTCTCGGTGCCGCGGCTGACCCGTGCGGGACATGCCCGTGACGGGACGATCAGCCCCATACTGCACCCTGAGGCGGGGATCGCGCTCGCTGATGGCAGGATGGGGCGGTGGCTGAAGAAAATGGATCGCTCGTCGGGACGACGTTGACCGCGACCCTGCAGACGACGCAGGGCGACATCCGCGTCAACCTGTTCCCGAACCAGGCGCCCAAGACCGTGAGCAACTTCGTCGGCCTCGCCGAGGGAACCGCGGAGTACTCCGAACCGAACGCCAGGGGCGAACGCTCCGGGCCGTTCTACGACGGCGTGATCTTCCACCGGATCATCGAGGGCTTCATGATCCAGACCGGTGACCCGACGGGCACCGGCCGGGGTGGCCCCGGCTACCAGTTCGCCGACGAGTTCCACCCGGAGTTGCAGTTCAACCGCCCCTACCTGCTGGGGATGGCCAACGCGGGGCCGAACACCAACGGCTCGCAGTTCTTCATCACGGTGGCTCCGCAGGCTCACCTGAACTACAAGCACACGATCTTCGGCGAGGTGGCCGACCAGGACTCCCGCGATGTGGTGGACGTGATCGCCCGCTCGGCGACCGGTCAGGCCGACCGCCCCGTCAACGACATCGTGATCGAGAAGGTCACCATCGACCGCGGCGAGTCCTGACCCGAACACGGGGGCCGATGTGACCGTTCCGCCCGGCCAGACTCCGGAGCCGCAGGAGAGCCAGCCGATGCCCGGCTGCGCGCGTCATCCTGACCGGCCGACCGGATTGCGCTGCGTGCGTTGTGATCGTCCTATGTGCCCGGAGTGCCTGCGCGAGGCTTCCGTCGGCTACCAGTGCGTCGACTGCGTCGCCAAGGCCGAGCGCGGGAGCCGACGGCCGGTGACCGTGGCGGGGGCGCGACTGTCGACCAAGCCGGTGATCGTGCCGGTGCTGGTCGCGCTGAACGTGCTCGTCTACGTGGCCAGTGCCGTGCAGGCGGGCAGTGCCATGAACAACGCCCGTTCGGGCCTGTTCTCCGCGCTGGCGATGTGGTCACCGGCGGTGACCGGCGCGGGGCAGTGGTGGCGGCTGGTGACCTCCGGGTTCCTGCACATCGGGCTGCTCCACCTCGTGGTCAACATGATCGCGCTGTGGGTCATCGGGCGGGATCTGGAGCTGGTGCTGGGGCGGTTGCGCTTCAGCGCGGTCTATCTGCTGGCGATGCTCGGCGGCAGCACGGCCGTGTTCCTGTTCGGTGAGTTGTCCCGCCCGGTGGCCGGTGCTTCGGGAGCGATCTACGGGCTCATGGGCGGGATCGCGATCGCGGCGCTGCGGCTGAAGCTGAACATGCGCTCGATCCTGATGGTCATCGGGATCAACATCGTGCTGACCATCAGCATCCCTGGGATCTCCCTGCTCGGGCACCTCGGCGGGCTCGTGATCGGGGGGGTGGCCACGGCGGCGATGCTCTACGCACCGGTGAGCCGGCGCAACCTCTGGCAGTCCGGAGCGCTCGTGGCCCTGCTGGTCGTGCTGGTACTCGCACTGATCACGCGGGACCTGCAGCTCGGCGACGTCATGTGCGTGCGGGGGCCGCAGGGCTTGCAGTGCTACTCACCGCGGGGCTGACTCACGGCCGGATCCGGTCGAGTCGCTCGGCGACCTCGGTCACGTCCGTGCCCAGGTCGAGTTTGGTGAGGACGACGAGCCCGCCACCCACGTCGTGCTCGGGGACCTCGAGCTCCAGCGTCTCGACCGTGCGACCGAGGCGCTGGGAGCGCCGCACCCGCACCCGCACCTGATCCCACGACCACTGCTTCGTGCCGCCCGGGGTCCGCAGGGTGATCCCGGTGGTGTCGGCGCGCAGGCGGGGACGCAGGATGCTGCCGAGGACCGAGACGGCCGCGAGGACGACGACCAGGACGCCGATGAACAGGCCGTCGACGGCGCCGGGGGCCGTCGACCACCACAGCGCGGCGGCGACGGTCAGGGCCCAGCCGCAGCCGACGAGCCAGGTCGGTGTCGACCACCGGGACGGAGTGTCTTCCTGCACGCGGAGAGCTCAGCTCCTTCGGATCTCGTCCTCGCCTGCCACGCGGCTACCGAGCGAGCTGTCCACAGAAGTTATCCACAAGGGTTTTCCACATGGGGATAACTTACACACATGTTGTTCGCTCACCGACCGCGACAGTATCTCGACAGCAGTAGCCCCGAAGGCGTGAACGCCTCCGGGGCTGGTCACGACGTGTGGTGATTACCGCCACTTCATGGTCATCAGCAGTCCGATGATCATGAAGGCGAACCCGATCGCGAAGTTCCACGCGCCGAGCTCGGCCATGAAGGGGATCTGTGGTCCGGCCAGGTAGTTCACGACCAACCAGAGCAGGCCGACCACCATCAGCCCCAGCATGACGACGACGTAGATCGGATGCGACGGTCCGACCGCTTTCGCCTCCACCGGTGTGCGACGGGCGACCGGTGGAGCGGAGGAGTCCTTCTTGCGGACCTTGGACTTGGGCATGGTGTCCTCGCCAGGTGTAGCAGCCGACCGGGCGGTCGTGCTGCGTGGTCAATACGGCCGCGGGGCGGGTCTTCGTCGGAACGTCGACCAGCCTCGAAGCGAACCCATATCCTCCCCTACACGTTAACGTAATCACAGGCGTGCCCGAACATCCCGTGGCACTCGCGGTGAGCGAGGGAACGCCACGGGTGCACCGAGGCCCGACGGCGCCTCGACGCACCGCGCCCGTGGTCGGGTGCGTCGGCATTCGAGCGGGTGTCCCCGCGTGCCCTGGAAGGCGTCCCGAGGTGCTGGGTAGGCTGTCGGCGTGCGTGTACTGGTCGTCGACAACTACGACAGCTTCGTCTACAACCTCGTGCAGTACCTCGCCCAGCTGGGTGCGGACTGCGTCGTGCGTCGCAACGACGTTGTCACCGAAGCCGAGGTCGCCGAGGCGGACGGAGTGCTGCTCAGCCCCGGTCCCGGAACGCCGGAGCGGGCCGGGCGCTCGATGGAGCTCGTCGAGGGGTGCGCCCGCGAGCGCAAGCCGCTGCTCGGGGTGTGCCTCGGTCACCAGGCGATCGGAGCGGCCTGGGGCAGCACCGTCGAGCGTGCGCCCGAGCTGCTGCACGGCAAGACCAGCGAGATCCACCACTCCGGCACCGGAGTGTTCGACGGCCTGCCGCGCCCGTTCACCGCCACGCGCTACCACTCGCTGATCGTGCGGGCCACCGAGATCCCCGAAGGCTTCGAGGTCACCGGCCGCACCGAGTCGGGCATCGTGATGGGGATGCGGCACGGCGAGCTGCCGCTGGAAGGGGTGCAGTTCCACCCCGAGTCGGTGCTGACCGACGGCGGCCACCGCATGCTGGCGAACTGGATGGCCGCGGCCGGACACCCGGTCGACGAGCACACGGTCGCCGAACTCGAGCGCGGGATGCGCGAGGTCGCCGCCAGCGCGCTGCGCTGACCCTCGTGTGATCCTTCGCGGCGCGCTGGCCAGTACGAACGGTCGTTTCACGTGAAACGATCCGGCAATCTCGGCAACGCTCCGGTCGGTCACCGGTGCGCTGCCGCGCCTCCCGCGTCCTTCCTGCTCCCGGACGCTAGTCGAATCCCGGGAAGAGGCCGCTGCTCTCGGTCGGTGGGGTGGTGGTGGACGATTCGGACTCGTAGTCGCCGATCAGCAGCGTGATCGACTGGTTCCTGCCGATCTTCGATCCCGCCGGGGGCTGGGTACCGACCACCTTGTCGTCCAGCGACTTGTCCGTGGTCGTCTTCCGCTGCGTGGAGATCGAGCCGTTCCACCCCTGGCTCTGCAGGGCCTGCTTGGCCGCGTCCTCGGACATGCCCCTCAGGTTGCCGGGCACGGTGATCTGCGAGCCGTTGGACACGGTCAGCGTGACCGTGCTGTCCGGTCGCGCGCTGGATCCGCCCTCCGGGTTCTGCTCCAGGACCGTGCCGGCGGGCTTCGGGGAGTCGACCCGGTTGACGGAGACGTTGAAACCGGCGGACTCCAGCGTCTGCTTCGCGGCGGACAGCGGCAGGTTGGTGACGTCGAGGACCCTGGCCTTCTCGATCGCCTCGCCGACCGTCACCGTGATCATGGTGTTCGGCTTGACCTCACCGGTCTCGCTCTGGTCCAGGATCTTGTTGACCTTGCTGGAGTCGGTGACGGTCTTCGTCTCGGGCGTGACGTTGAGCTTTAAGCCGGCCTTGGAGAGGATCTCCTGGGCCTCCGGCATCGTCTTGCCCGTCAGGTCGGGCACGTCGATCATGTCGGGGCCCGAGCCGACGTAGAGCTTGATCGGCTTGTTCGGCCCGACCTGCGTGCCCACCGGGGGAGTGATGTGCACGACCTTGCCCTTCTCCGCCTCGGTGGAGGGCCTCTTGGGGTAGCTCAGCTTCGTCAACCCCAGGTCGTTGAGCGCTCGAGTGGCAGCCGGGACCTGCTGGCCCTGCACGTCCGGTATGGCCACGGTCTTCGGCTCCTCGGGAGTCATCATGACGTAGGCCACCCACGACACCAGCGCGAACACGGCCAGGCACGCCGCCGTGACCAGTCCGATGGTCCATCGTCTGCGGCGCTTGCCGTCGTCCTGCTGCTCCGGGTCTTCGTCGGCGTCGATGGGGGCGACCGCCCTGCGGGTGGTCGCGGTGGACTCGGCGGTGGGCGGGCCGGCCATCATCGAGGTGCGCTCGTCCTCGGTCATGACCATCGGTGCCTTCGGCCGCTGCCCCGAGAGCACCCGCACCAGGTCGGAGCGCATCTCGGCGGCCGACTGGTACCGGTTGTCCGAGTTCTTGCTCAGCGCCTTGAGCACCACGGCGTCCAGCGCGGCCGGGACCTGCTCGTTGTCGTCGGACGGCTTGCGCGGTTCCTCCCGCACGTGCTGGTAGGCCACCGCGACCGGGGAGTCCCCCGTGAACGGAGGTTCCCCGGTGAGCAGCTCGAACAGCACGCACCCCGAGGAATAGACGTCACTGCGCGCGTCGACGGTCTCGCCGCGCGCCTGTTCCGGTGACAGGTACTGGGCGGTGCCTATGACGGCCGCCGTCTGCGTCACGGCCGCCTGCCCGTCGGCGACCGCGCGCGCGATGCCGAAGTCCATCACCTTGACCGCACCGGACTCGGTGATCATGATGTTGGCCGGTTTGACGTCGCGGTGCACGATGCCGTGGCGGTGACTGAAGTCCAGTGCGGCCGTCGAGTCGGCCATGACCTCCATGGCTCGGCGCGGCGCCAGCGGACCCTCCGTCTTGACGATGTCGCGCAGCGTCTGCCCCTCGACGTACTCCATCACGATGTAGGGCAGCGGCCCGTTCTCGGATTCGGTCTCGCCGGTGTCGTAGACGGCCACGATCGCCGGGTGGTTCAGCGCCGCCGCGTTCTGCGCCTCGCGGCGGAAGCGCAGTTGGAACGTGGGGTCGCGGGCAAGGTCGGCGCGCAGCACCTTGACGGCCACGTCCCGGCCGAGCCGGATGTCGCGGCCATGGTGCACCTCCGACATGCCGCCGTAGCCGAGCGTGTCTCCGATCTCGTAGCGATTGGAGAGAAGTCGTGGTGAGCTCATCGCTGCGTAGTCCCGATCCTTGTCCACGGTGGTGCCATCATGCCGACCCGCGGTCCGTGACAGCCGATGTCCCGGGGACAAGGGCGCGGTACGCGGTTCCCGGCGACTTCGTCGCGATACGTTCGGTGGTCGGCGTGCTACGGCACGTACGGTGCCCCTCGCGGGCACTGTGACTGTTCTCCCCGGCACTACCAGGATGCCGTAGCGCATTCTGACTCAGACGATACGTGGAATCCAGACCGAGGAATCTCACAGTGTCGCCCTGCCGGGCAGTGGTGAGGTGTGCGGGTTTCGAGGCGGCCGGCCCCGGTGCCGGACTGCTGCGGGGGTACGTGATGGCCACGGCGAATCCGACGATGACCAGCACGACCACCACGACCACGGCCAGCAGGACCCACAGTCCGGCTCTGCCCGCGGAGACCGGCTGCCCCGGCGGTGGTGCCGGGCCCGGCGGATTCTGGTGCCGTACGGAGTTCTGGGGTGGTACGGCGCCGGGCGGTTGGGTGGTGGGTTGGCCCGGTGGGGCGGGGGTGGGCAGCGGGTTCACCCCGGTAGCGGCCGCGCTGGCGGGAAACTGCTGGGACGGCGGTGGTTGCTGCACCGGGGGCTGTACCGGTTGCGGCACCGGGCGCTGTTGAAAGTGCTGTTGGGGCACCGCCAACGCCGCCGGTGTCGGAAGTGGCAGACCTGCGCGGACGCTGGCCACCGCGTTGGCGAACTCGCCGCCCCCGGCGTAGCGGCGACGTGGGTCCTTGACCAAAGTCGCCTCGATCACGGCGCGCGCTCCCGGCGCCACGTCCGGTGGCAGCGGTGCCGCGATCTCGCGGATGTGCATCATGGCCACGGTCACCGCGTTCTCGGACAGGAAGGGCCGGTGCCCCCTGAGGCACTCGTAACCGACCACGGCCAGCGAGTACACGTCGCTGGAGGGGGTGGCCTCGCTGCCGAGGGCCTGTTCCGGGGCGATGTAGTGGGCGGTGCCCATCACCATCCCGGAACGGGTGACCGGGGCGGCGTCGGCCGCCTTGGCGATGCCGAAGTCGGTGAGTTTCACCGTTCCGGTCGGGCCGACCATGATGTTGCCGGGCTTGACGTCGCGGTGCACGAGGCCGCGCTCGTGGGCGGCCTGCAGCGCGTTGCCCGCCTGCTCCAGCATCTCCATGGTGTGCTCGGTGGTGATCCGGCCCTCCCGCGCGAGGATGGCCGCCAGTGGCTCACCCTCGACGAGCTCCATGACCAGGTAGGCGGTGTCCTCCGGGCCGTCCGGGATCGACGCGGTCTCGCCGTAGTCGTGCACGGCGGCGATACCGGGGTGGTTCAGCGAGGCGGTCGTGCGGGCTTCGGTGCGGAAGCGGTGCAGGAACTCGGCGTCCCCGCACAGCTCCGGCTTGAGCACCTTGACCGCCACGCTGCGGTCCAGCCGGACGTCGACGGCCTGCCACACCTCGCCCATACCGCCGACGGCGATGCGCCGGTCGAGACGGTAGCGCTCGGCGAGAAGTTGGCCGGAGGTCAGCACCTGTCAGCCACCCCCCTGCAGGCCGGCTCGGATGACGGAGCGGCCGATGGGGCCGGCGATCTTCCCGCCGGTGGCGGAGGCGCCCAGGTT
>NZ_JACGWZ010000010.1 GCF_014137975.1 Halosaccharopolyspora lacisalsi
GTCGACGACCTCGAAGAGCGAGTCGCGAAGTCGTACGAAGAGTGCATGTCGGCTTTGTCTGATCCCGACGCCGACGAAGCCCGGCCAGTCGGCGAGGACGACGCGCTCATGGACGAGTTCGTCACCAATCTCGGGAAGCGCCCTACTTCAGCGTTTTCGACCGGGATCGATGACCTGGACCGAGCGATGATCGCCCGGAACGGCGCTCTGATCCTGCTCAGCGCGGATACCGGAGTCGGTAAGTCGCTGTTGGCCGCGCAAATCGCGCGGCACTACGCCCGCGACCGGGGTGAACGGGTGTTGTTTCACTCCCTGGAGATGAGCCGTGACGAGATGGTTGAGCGGGACATGTCGGCCGTGTCCGGCGTGGCCCTGTCCAAGATCACGGGTGTACACGACCTCGAACCAAGCAACTATGACCTGATCAAGGACGAGTACCTGCCCGCTTATCGTGAATGGGCGTCCCGGTTGCACTACGTCGAGGGCAAGGCCAGCGTGTCCGAAGTCGCCCGCAACGCGCAGCGACTCAACCACGAGCACCGCGGCGACAGTGGGATTGGCCTGGTCGTGCTCGACTACCTCCAGATCGCCAAGCGCCCCCGAGACGTCTCCACCGAACGCGATGACCTCGCGTTGGCCGCGATGACCGGTGCGCTAAAGGAACTCGCGATGGATCTGGGATGCGTGGTGATCTGCATCAGCCAGTTCAACAACGAAGGGGCGAAGTCTTCCGCCCCGCAGACCTACCACCTGAAGGGGTCGAGCTCGCTCGGTCAGGATGCCGACGTGGTCGGGATGATGATCGACCCCAGCAAGGATGACGAGTCGCGGGCTGGCGAGGTCGAAGTGTCCCTGCCGAAGGTCCGTAAGGGCGTGTCAGGAACGACAGTGACCATCGCTGAGCAGCGCCACAAGGCGCACTTCAGGGCGCTGAACGACAACGACCGGGCAGACATGTCCGTCGCCGACCGGCTCAACGCCCCGTCACCGTTGCCCACCTGACTCTGCCGCCCCGTGAACGGCCCCATCCTGAGTAGATCAGGATGGGGCCGTTTTGCTGCCCAGCGTCGCCACACAGCGACGCAGGCCCGCGGTCGAAGGTCATACACCCCGGAAGCTGGATAGGTGATCTCAGCGCTCAAAATCACGCGGGTAGCGCGCTGGCGATCGTGCACTCGAGTGACTGCACGGCTTCGCGTGAGGTTTCCTTGTTCGACACGGCATGATCAATCGGGCTTCATTCCGAGCGCCTGGCGTACTTCGTCGAGTGGTTCTCCGGATGTAGCGGCTACCCGTTCGGCGATGATGGTCAGCTCGGCCATCGTGACCTGACCACGGCCGGCTGCCTCGCGAGCTTCGGCCGCGCGCTGGATCGTTTTCCTGCGGGCCGCAGCCCACGCCGTCAGTGCGGAGCGCACAGCCTTCGCTTCCGGGGTCCAGCGCACCACACGCCCGACATCCGTCTGTTCGGCACTCGGGTTTCGGGTATCGGGTTCCGTTCGGTTGGACTCCCCGTGCTCAACAGCTGGCTCCCGATTCTCGCCTTTCGGGTCCGGGGCGCTCGGTACCCGCGCGCTCTCGCGCCCGTCACCCGCGTGTTCGCCTTTCGGGTCCGGGGCGCTCGGTACCCGCGCGCTCTCGCGCCCGTCACCCGCGTGTTCGCCTTTCGGGTCCGGGGCGCTCGGTACCCGCGCGCTCTCGCGCCCGTCACCCGCGTGTTCGCCTTCCGGGTCCGGGGCGCTCGGTACCCGCGCGCTCTCGCGCCCGTCACCCGCGTGTTCGCCTTCCGGGTCCGGGGCGCTCGGTACCCGCGCGCTCTCGCGCCCGTCACCCGCGTGTTCGCCTTCCGGGTCCGGGGCGCTCGGTACCCGCGCGCTCTCGCGCCCGTCACCCGCGTGTTCGCCTTCCGGGTCCGGGGCGCTCGGTACCCGCGCGCTCTCGCGCCCGTCACCCGCGTGTTCGCCTTCCGGGTCCGGGGCGCTCGGTACCCGCGCGCTCTCGCGCCCGTCACCCGCGCGCCCGCGCGCGTGCTGCTCATCCTTGGTGGGTTCATGCTGCTCAGACGGCTCGGCCGGGTGTCGACCGAGTTTGGTGCGCTTGCGCGGCTGTGGTGGCATCAGCGACGCCCTCCTGTGGTCAACATCCGCTCGACGAACCGCCCGTAGACGCTGGCGACATGGCGCAGCCGCGTCTCCTTGGCCTCATCGAGGCCGATGCCGGCCAGCAGGTAGTCCGAGATCGGCGCCCACAGCGGGATGACCTCGTCTGGAGAGGTCCAGGCCTGGTCGCCGTAGTACGGGGAGATGTCTTCGGTCAGCACCCGGTCGTGGTGCTGCGATTTGCGTTTGCCGTTGATCAGCGGGCCGACAGCGGTCAGCTTCGGGTTGTGATACGCGGCCACAAGATCGATGGTGTTGTGCAGCTCGTTGAGCCCGTCCGCACTCCATTGCTCCGGTTGGGACACGATCAATGCCTGCTCGGCCGCAACGAGCGCGTTCGTCAGCAGCAACCCCAGTGCGGGCGTGGTATCCACCAGCACCACGTCGTAGGCGCTCAGCACCGGGCGCAGCACGTGAGTGAACCGGTGCTCCCGGCCGAACCGCTGAGACTCGACCTGTGTTCCGGCGTCGGCCAGCGCTTCCGTAATCGGTGTCGGCGCCAGCGTCACCCCGTCCCAGATGCTGGGGACGAGCACGTCGGCCAGGGCGTACTCCGCGTTCGGGGCAAGTGCGTCGGCGACCCCGATCGTGTCGCCGAGGTCGTCGGCGGACAACGCGCTCGTGATGTTGCCCTGCGGATCGAGGTCGACCACGAGCACGGCCAGACCGAGTACGTGAGCAGCGCGTGCGAGATGGCCAGTCGAGGTGGTCTTGCCGACCCCGCCCTTCTGGTTGCACACGGCCACGGTCAACGCATTAGACATGCGGTACAGCTCCTTCCATTCGGGGGTCAGGACAGAGCCTGCCGCATGGGCGTATCCGAGGTCGAGAGCGGGCCAAATTACGCGCTCGCGCGCCCGGTACTCGCGCGCCCGAGCGCGTAAGTCGATCAATAAAAGGGCGGCGAAGACCTGGTCTTCGCCGCCCTTTTGTGGGGCTGGCTCAGTCGGTTGGGGCGTCGCCGTTGACGTAGACGTCCCAGTGCCATGCCGTTCCGATGCCGAAGCTGAGGTTGACCTGGCGACGCTTCAGGTAGCCAGCTCGTTCCAGCTTGCCCGCTAAGCGGCGGATGGAGTCTCGGCCGTGTCCGGCGACGGCTAAGTCATCCAAACGCTTGGGTTGGGACAGATCCTGTTCCAGGAGCCATGCCAGGAAGCCATAGCTGTCGGGCTGGCTCGTCCCACCCCGGCAATATCCACCGCCCGCCGCACGGCAGCAGCTGACCCTCTATTGACTGCGCAGACGATCGATCGCGCGCTGTGTCTTGACCGGTGGGGGTCGAGGAGTGGGTAGGATCGTGATCGGAAATCGTGGGTGACACGGCGTTCGGGAAGTCCTGTCGTCGGAGGAGAGGCCAGCAGCATGCTGCATGTGGTTGTTCTGGACGGCCCGTTCGCGGGCCGGGTGCGCAGTGCTGCCGAGGTCGATGCTGCTGGTGTGAGTCCGAGCGAGATCCTGGGGGATTTCGTCACTCACGGTTACCGGTGGCGCATCGTGTGGCCCCCCGCGCCCGGTGTGGGTGACGCGGCGGTGCGGACATGGTTACAGCAGCAGCTGGCTGCGTTCTCCGATGAGCATGGGCTCGACCTCACCGGCAGGATCACCCTCGCGGAAGAGCGGCCCAGCGATGAGGATATCGCCGCGTGGGCGCAGGCCGACCTGGTGTGTCGGATCTATGCCGCCGCGGCGCGGCAGCGTGGGATCCGCTTCGGCGGTCAACACTGGGTACTTCCCGATGCCCAGGAAAAGCCGGGCGAGTTCGATGCCAAGCTCGGTGCGCTGGAGGAAGCCATCGCGGCCTACGGATCGGTGGCGGTCGCCACCGATGACGGGCACGGCGAGCTTGTGCTGGACGCGGTGGGATGACTCCGCTACCCCGTCCTGCCGTGGTCTGACGTAAGGCACCAGGGACGAGCCGGGACTGAGCGACCGCGGTCAGCGGTGATCCGGTGATCCGGCCGAGCGTCGTGGCCGGCCCCATCTCTTGGGCTCGGGCCAGTGGGGCTCCAGGAGCGGCAGCACCGTGTCCGGGTCGGCAACGAGGGCGGTCATGCACGCCTGCACGAAGGCGCTCTTCGTGCGTCCGAGCTCGTCGAGTCGTGCCGCAGCAGCGTCGTGAATCTCCCGCGAGACGCGCAAGGTGATCGCGGGGTCGCGGTGCTGGCTGCTCATGCCACCAGCATCACATAGTGGGTTGCCACTTGTCGACGACGCATGTCACCATAAAGTGGCAATCCACTTTTGGAGGGAGCATCACCGATGCAGATCATCGCCGATGCCGAGATCGACATCGACACGCTGATTCGGCTGTCGATCGAGTTGACCAACGAGTCCGACGGTGCGGGGTTGACCAGAGACCGCGTTTGGGTCTCGCCGCACTCAATGGGTGGTCGCAACATTGAACGTTGCCCCGGCGCCACGGAGGATCCGGTGCTGATCGGCGCCGGATTCCGAGAGTCCGCCCGGACGATCTCCTGGTGGTGACTTGGACCAGTGCGGGCACGGGGGCCCGGCTGCAGGCGATCCTGGCAGAGAAGGCGGTGCTCCTCCGTTACGAGGAGAACGGGCAGCCGTCCCGCTACGGGGATGTGTTCTACCGGCTTACCGAGTGTGAGCAGGGGCGCGAGGACTTCGAGCGTCGCTGTACGGACCAGCGCCAGCGGGACGAGCTGGAGAAGCTGATCAGTCAGACACGTACTCGACTTCTGGGGATGGAACAAACTCTCCGGGGGCTGGAGGGAGCGATCCAGGAGATGGACGTGTCCGCTGTATCGCTGGAGGAAACGGAGCCTCTGGCCGAGTGGGAGAAGGATTTGCTGGGGGAGGGTTCGGCGTGAAGGCTCAGGAGGTAACCATGGAGGAAGTCCCAAGCGCGGTGTGGCTCGCGGCGACCCTGCCGATTGCACAGGAGGAGCTCGCTCCCGCCGAGGAGGAGCGAATCCAGGCAGTGGTGCACGCCACGTGGCGGGCTACGCGCGCCAGTGTGATGGGAGGGGAGGACTTCCAGGGGCTCCCCTGATTCCGGCAGGAGAGTGTGCCCGACTGGACTGTGTCCAGTCGGGCACGTTTGTCTCGATCGGTGCTCTCTCGTGTCAGGAGACGTCGCGGGGTGGCGTGGCCTCGTGGTTGACGGAGCCGCCGTTGGGCGACTGCCCGGTGGTCGATTGGGGTGGCGACGTTGCTCCCGAGGAAGTGCTGCGGGGTTTGCGTTTCGGCAGCTCCAGGTCGAGTCCGAGTTCGGTGAGTAGCTGCCGCAGTTGGTCAGAGTTCCAATTGGTGTCGCGGGCGTGTTCGGTGGCCGAGCGGTACGTCTCTTCCAGCTGGCGCTGGTGTTCCCGCCCCGCTGCGACGACGGCCGCGGCTTCTCCGAAATCTTCCGCCGCTTGCACCTGCGCGGGCGGGATGAGGTTGAAGGCGGCTTGGCGCGCGTTCTCCCGAACTTGCTTGCCGCCACCGGTGGTGGTGCGTTTCGCGGTCATGGCGTGAGACTAACTCGCGTGATCACGAGTGTGGGGCTGGTTGTCGTCCGCAGTGTGTGGCACCTGGTGCGCGTGCGAAGGCGAGAGGTGTGAACCCACTTGACTATGAAAAAAAATACGGTATAGTTAAGGGTGCTGGAAGGCCACTGGGTCGACGAAGGAGAGTTATGACCGAGAACGACATCATCGAGAACGGCACCACCGTGTCGTTGCCTGAGTCGCATGCATCCCTGTTGGAGGGAGCGGCGCGGCAAGCTTTCGGGGTGACCTTCGAGGGTCTGACGTATGAGCAGGCCAGTGAGCTTTTGGTTGCCCACGTCCGTGCACTGGCAGAGGGGACGGGCGACAAGGTCTGCAGGAGTGGCGGGCGCACCGTCGTCTCGGAAAACCAGGATGGTCCCCAAGCTATGCAGGGCGTGGTTCGCGGCCTGTTCACTAAGTTGGCACCGGGGAGTGCTGACCAATCTGCGCTGGTTGTGCACTTCCAGCAAGAACTGACGTTCGGGCAGCGTCTGCTCGGGCACAGCCCAGCCGTGCGGACAGTGCGCTTCATCCCCTCTCCAGGGGCAGGCGTCACGGTTTGACCGCGCCCGGGTGGAGCGGTGCTGCTCATGCCGGAACCGCCCCGCTCCACCCGGCCCCTTGCTTCCACACGACTACATGGAAAGGGACTGGCAAGTATGCCATCACAGAGGAAGCGGTTTGCCGCTGCCGCCGAGTTCTTGCACCTCCGGGCCGGCCGGGTTGCGGGCTTGGTGAACTTCGTTGAGTACACGGTGGGGATTCAGCTCCCTGCCCCGCTGGTTGAGGCTCCCGAGGATCTCGCGCAGCTCGATGCGGCGGTCGACTGCACCGCCGAGAACCTGTTCACCGAGCATGGCCACCGGCATCCAGCCTGGATCCAAGTACGGGAGGAGAACTCCGATGCGGTCATGGCTGTAAGGGAGCTGCTGTACAGCTGGTATCAGGGACTCTGTGCCGCCAAGGGATATGTTCGCAGCCCCGGAGTTTTGCATGATCTCGAAGCGGTTGCCGATCGCTCCGCCCGTGTCGACAACCACCTGACGGCAGTGGCCCAGACTGCAGGACTGGTCGGTAATCCCGAGGACAGTAACCAGGCACTGGAGTGTGCGTGCGGCACTAAAGCAGGTTTCACTCCCTGTGTCGATTCACCGGTGTCACAGCCGGGATTGTGCCGCTGCAATGCATGCGGCGCGCTGGCGGCCAGCGTGCAGTTGACGATCGCGGGCGCACCTGGCACTCGATCGCTGCGGGCGGTGCGGCTGCGCACCAGCTGACGGATCCGGTGTGCCTGTTTCTCCGGGGCTGTGCTCGCGTCCTGGACGCGAGCACAGCCCCGGAAGCGTGTGCAGGATTCTCCCCGAGCATGATGAAAAAAACTCCTGTATAGTTTCATCGGGAGTGTGGTCGAGAGAGGGAGAACCCATGGTCATCCGAGCCGGACGCGACGTCATGGGCCTCGACGAGGCCGCTCATGCGGCAGGCATGGATCCCCAGGCGATGCGGCGTCGCCTGCACCGACGTGGGCTTGCACCGGTGAACGCGCCCCCGCACTCTCTGGTCGGCAACCGTCGGCCGCGCCCGGCCCTGTGGGATGCCGATCAGGTCCGGGCCGAACTCGCCGACGACCCGATACCGAACATCCCTGCCGTCGACGCCGCCGCCGATCTGCTCGACCGTGTGGAAGCCGCGAACCTGCTGGGCCTAGAACTGGAAAGCTTCGACCGAGCGCGTCACGAAGGCCGCATCACCCTCACTCCGGAACTGTGCAGCGACCACCAGGTGCCGCACTGGCAACGCCGCAGTCTGAATGCGGTAGTGCAGGAGTCCGCCAACGATCCTGCCCGCGGTGGAGGCCGACCCGCGGGGACAGAAGAGTCCAAACGCGACCGCGTGCTCACCGCACTGCGCCACATACGCGAGACCGAAGAACGCGAGCCGAATCAGGCTGAGCTGGTACGCGCCACTGGCGTGAGCCGCATGACGGTGCGAGCTGCTTTGGCCGACGTCCAGGACTGAACCCACCAGCTCATCCGGGCCAGCACGCGCCCTGAAGGACCAACGTGGTCATGCCCGGAGGCCGCACCGGCCGAAACGACAGGGACAGGCGGACTACGCCTCAAGCGCGTTGATGCGGCCGCCCCTGTCGTCTGATTGTTGCCACCGCCGGCGCCGAGTTCGCGGGCGTCGGATACTTCGCCGTTTCCTCTTCTGCAGCTTTCTTGCGGATGCCTGAGCACGCACGGCGTCCTGTCCATGTCGGGAAGCGCACGCATACGTCCCGTTGTTGCGGGTGGATTCCGCGTTGTCCGTGCGCTACGTGTGCGGTCCTTGCCGGTGTTCGGTGCGCCCGAACACCCGCCCGTTCGGGCGGTTTGAGTGCTCCGACGCGACGGAGGAGCGACGGGGCACCACCCGCCGAAGGCGGCGCCTTGCGGCCGTGTACCTCGGGGGGTGAACGAAACCTCGCTTGCTTGGTCAAACCGGAGCAAGATATGCAACAAACATAGTTTGTTGCTCTCGCTCGCCGAGGGCGGCGTGCGAGACTAGCGCCTGCGATCGAGGGCGATCGGCAGGCTGTGAAGAGCAGGCATTCTGCCGTTGGTGTGAGGTGAGGGTGTTGGCGGACGATGACAGCGACGGTCGGGTGACTGGTGAGTTGTCGTCGTCGGATCGCCGGTTGAATCAGGCAGCATCTGGGGGACGGCGCGAGCGAAGTGGGCGCCGTCGGGCTCCGGCGGAGGATGGCAAGCGCACGAATCAGCTCGTGGTGTCGTTCTCAGATGCGGAGTTGGCTGCCATCGACGAGGTGAGTAGACGGACGGGCTTGAGCGCTGGTGCGTGGGTCGGTGAGATGGCGGTGCGGTATGCGCGGGGTCAGTTGGATCCGCTTCCGGCGGATTGGCGCGACTTCGCGGCGGAGTTTGTGCGGTACCGGGTGGACGTGCAGCGGGCAGGCACGGTGATCAATCAGGTGGCTCGGCACGCGAACGCGACCGGCGAGTTCGAAGACGGTGCTGAGCGGTTGATGGCGCTGGTCGAGCGGTTGTTGCAACGGATCGATGCGGCGACCGAAGAGGCCGGCGAGCGGGTGCGGCGGTCGCGATGATCGATCGGGTGTACAAGGGCTGGGACCCGGGTGGGTTGATTTGGTACTTGTTCGGGCCGGGTCGCTACTCCGAGCATGAGAATCCGCGGGTGGTGGCGACGTGGGACAACCGCCCGCAGGTCTGGCAGCCCGAACACGTCGGGCCGGGGGAGTTCGACTACGACACCGATGCGTTGGTCGCGGCGATGCAGGCTCCGTTGAAGGCGGCGCGGCTTCCGGTGACGACCCCGACGGTGGAGGATCCGACGCATCGCCGGTTTTTCAAGACGTTGCCGGATGGGTCGCAGGCGCTGCGGGACGGCACGGTGCGGCATCTGACCCTGCGCAATGAGGCGACGGATCGCCCGCTTTCGGACGAAGAGTGGGCCCACATTGCCGAGGAGATGATGCATCGCTCGGGGTGGGCGCGTCGGGATGATCCGGGGGCGGCCCGGTGGGCGGCGGTGCGCCATGACGACGAGGGGATCCACATCGTGGCGGTGCTGGTGCGTCAGGACACCGGCAAGCGCATGTGGCCGCGTCATGATTACACCCGGCTGCGCAAGGCGGCCGAGGCGATGGAGCAGTTGTACGGAGTGACGTCAACGGCGCCGGCGGATCAGACGGCGGCGGCGACTCCGTCGCGGGCGGAGGAGGAGAAGGCCGCCCGGTCGGGGCAGGTGGCCGCGCGGACCGAGTTGCGGGAGGCGGTGTCACAGGCGGCCTCGTCGGTGGTGACGCTGCAGGATTTCCAGGCGGCTCTGACGGCGGCGAACTACGAGGTGGCGCTGCGGTATCTGCCGAGTGGGGACGTGGCCGGTTACAAGGTCGCCCGGAAAGGCGACGTCAATGCGGCGGGCAATCCGATCTGGTTTTCCGGGTCACAGCTGGCGTCGGACTTGTCGTGGCCGAAACTGGCGCGCCGGTGGTCCCAGGCGAGGCGGGGCCGCAGGCCGGAGACCGCGCTCGACGGAGCGGGCGTGTCCGGGCAGGCGTGGGTCGAGCACGGTGAGGCGCTCGCCGAGCGGGCTCGCCGGTTGCTGCTGGAGGACCCCGAGCAGGTCCACGGCATCACCCACGCGGTCAGTGAGGTGTGGGCGGTGCTGGATCACAGCCAGGGCCGGTTGATCAGCGGGCCGGGGGCGCGGTGGGACCGCGCCGCGCGGCAGCCGTACCAGCCGGTGCCGGAGACCAGCCGGTTGGCCGACGAGCTGCGGTGG
Source organism: Halosaccharopolyspora lacisalsi (assembly GCF_014137975.1). Classification (GTDB taxonomy): domain Bacteria; phylum Actinomycetota; class Actinomycetes; order Mycobacteriales; family Pseudonocardiaceae; genus Halosaccharopolyspora; species Halosaccharopolyspora lacisalsi. The sequence goes on from NZ_JACGWZ010000010.1 coordinate 9,968, forward strand.
CTGGCCCGCGGTATCGGCTCCACGGACGTGCCGAGTGTGGCCGCGATGCAGTTGGCGGCCGCGTTGGCCGCGCTGGCGTTGCAGATCGCCAGTCTGCTGTCGGAGTCGGGGCGGGCGCCGCAGCAGGCGCGGGCGGCGCGGCAGACGTCGCGGATTGCCACGCGCCCGCCGTCGCGGCCGGTGCCGCGGCCGAGTCAGCCGGTGGAGCGTGCGGGCCGGCGGCCCGGTGGGCGGCACCGTTCGCGGGAAATGCCTGCGGTCGCTCCGACTCGTGGGCGATCATCACGGCAGCCCTCGACGCCACCGCCAGGCTGGGGTGGGCGTCCAGGGCCCGCTCCAGGACGAGATTCGGGGAGAGGACGAGGACGATGAGTCAACCGGACGAGCCGCCCACGTTGGCGCTGCGCTCCGACAAGATGCAAGAGATCGCGATGCTGACGATGTTTGCCACGCGCGGTCTGAAACGTCTGCAGCGGCATCTGCAGAACCGGGACTCGAGCCGGGCGTGGAAGGCGGCCCGTGACGTGCAGGCCGGCAAGGACGGGCTGAAAAGGGCCTCCGGGGATCAGGATGCGGCCACGGATGAGGTTCCTCGTCCGATGGACGAGGGCTTGTTCCAGCAGGCCGCCGAGTTGGCCACGCAGGAGTCCGAGCGGGTCATCAATCAGCCGGTTTCGCTGGAGCGCCTGGGACGGTCGACCTGGGCGGTGACCGGCACGATTCCCACCATCGGGGACGTGGGCATCGAGGTCGCCAGCCAACAGCAGGCTCAGGCGATGTATGAGCACATGCGGACCGCGCCGGCCGAGGAGCTCGGGTCGTTGGCGTTGACGAGCGAGCCGATTGTGCCGGAGCGGCGCTTCACCCGCGAAGCCGAGCAGGAACGGTTGCGGCAGGACTACACGGACCTGGTGGCCACCCTGGACAACTCGGAGGAGAGCAAAGCGCTCGCGCGGCATTTGCGCGACGGCGCTGACGAGGAGCTGAGGCAACGGATTCACTCCCGGTTCGGTGATTCCCTCGATACGCCCCCTCCGGCTCCCGCGCCTCCGACTCCCGCGCCGGCTGCGCAGTCCGAGTCCAGCACCGCCACTGCTGCCGAGCACGGCGCGGCGGAGGAGGCTGCTGGGGCGGCCGAGCAGCCCGCTGAGGCACCGTCCATCGGCACGACGGTGACCGGGCCGGATGGCAGCCGGGCCACCGTCGTGTCTCAAGAGGAGGCCATGCAGCTGTACCCGGAGCCGGGGCAGAACACGGGCATCGAGATCCGCGACGCCGACGGGAATCTTCGTCCGTTGACGGACGATGACGGCGTGTCGTTTGTACAGGGCCTGGACTACACCCAGGAAAGCCATCGGAAGATGGGCTCCGCGCTGTACGGAACTGGTGATGACAAGCTCAACGAGGCGCTGAAACAGCAGTTCCCCGGGTTGGAAACCGCGATGAACGGCTACGCCGAGCAGCGGGAAGCCGCCTTGGCCGCGCAACAGCAGACACAGTCGGGGAATGCGCATGAGCAGCAGAAGGAGCAGGCGCAGAACGCCTCCACGCCGCGGGGACGTGCTCAGGCGGCCGCAGGCGCCGGAGTAAGTCCCACGAAGAAGGCAGCGGCGAAGAAGGCCGCCCAGCAGAGCGGCGGGGGCGGTGGCCAGGGTGCTCCGACGAAGCAGCAGCAACCACCGCAGCAGCAGCCCGCTCCGACACAGCAGCCGCCGCAGCAGCCGTCTCGGTAACGGTGAGCGCTCGACCTGATCCCGTACCGCGGGTGGTGCCGTTGACGCCGCAGGAGCGACTGCGGGCCGCCCGCGAGGCGGGCGCAGCACTCACCCCGCCGAAGCGGGCCCGGGAGGCTGACAGCGCGGCTCACGGCGACTCGGCCCCTGCGGCGGAGGACGGGACCGCGGAGCTGCCGGTGGTATCCGGCATGCCGCGTCAGGGCAGCCGCACGGTCACGGATGGCACGGCACCTCCGCGCTGTCGGCATTGTCTGGCGAGGGTCGGCGGCACCGAGGCCGTGGTCGCCTGCCCGGGCGGGTGGTGTATCGCCACCCTGTGCCGGTGCAGCCAGTGGTGGTACACCCAGGAATCGCCGATGTATGCCACTCCCGACGAGGCCGAACAGGCGTGGCTGTCGGGTAACTAGGCCCTATACTCCTGAATCTGTCCTGAGGGGCAGAGTAGAGCGATCTCGGTAGGGTGCTGGACTAAGGGCGTGCTCGTTGGTTGATCTGATCGTCGGCACACACTGACAACGAGAGCAAGCATCGGAGGCCGTCTATGGCAGCAAGCTCGTCTGAGAAGCGACGCAGGCATGAACTGTGTGCAGGCGACTGCGCAAGCACAGTCGCCGAGGAGTATCTCGATGGTGCCTGTGTCGTGGAGCGCGGGACCGCTAGCGACGGATCCATCCCGCTCGGCCCCGCCGCTGCCCGGCTAGCCGAACGGCACGCACAGCACTATGGGATCCCGGTAGCGCACTACCTCGAACGCAAAGTGGAACGTTCTCGCAGCTCAGCGAGTTACCAACCCGATGGTTACGAACAGGGACACCCGCTGAGCAACTACCGATAGCAGCCAGCGTCACCAGCGGTAACGTCATACTTGGCACTCTGGAGCAGGTTCAGGAGTACCAGGCCTGGGTAGACCGTCAAGGACTCAACACCCCGGTGATCTCCCACCGGAAATCGCGCCCTCATCTTGCCTGGTGACAGCACCGCCGCAGCCCCCAAATCAACTTTGCTCACGCCCTGGGTGTGTCGGGTGGCGCGGTGGGCGTTTTTCGATCCGCGTTTGCGGTCTGGGCCCGCTCGTGAGGGTTTCTGTGCGCTGGCTGGCAGGGCGCCCTGCCAGCTCGGCCGGGCCCTATCCACCAGATTTGAGCCGGCCCGAAAGCTGAAGGACGTAACAACGCCGGTTTCTCGCGTGCTCCTCTCCGTCATGCTCGCCGGGCCTGCTCCATCTGGTGGTACTGGCACGACCCGGCTTTGTGGCATGATGTATTTAATTGATGATATACGCAGCTGTATGTTGGAAGGCGGTAGCAGCGCCCGGCTTGAAGCGACGCAGTCGTGCGGAACGGCAAACAAGGAGGACGTGCGTTATCCGGACTTGAATCGGAGTGGTCCGATAGCTGTGGATGCGTTCCCGTCGTATCGGGCCGACTTCTTTGGCTATTAATTCATCATCAGGGGCATGAATGTCGCAACGACAAGTGAGGATTAGGCAGGACGATCCTCCCTTGCTCCGCAAGGGTCCGGCCGAGATGGTGCCGATCGGATCATTGGTGCAATCTGGATCACTGCGGCTGGCTGGGGAGAACAAAGAACACGCCTACATGCTGGCTGAATCTGAAGCGGCGTTACCTCCTATTATTGTGCACCGGTCGACGAGGCATGTCATCGATGGGATGCATCGCCTCGCTGCGGCGGAACTACGAGGCGATACCGAGATATCGGTGGTGTTCTACGACGGTAGTGAGCAAGACGCGTTCATCATCGCTGTTCAGGCGAACGTAGAACACGGATTGCCGTTGTCGCTCGCCGACCGCACGACAGCTGCAGAACGCATCATCGTTCTGCGTCCGCACTGGTCCGACCGTGCCATTGCGCGGGTCACCGGTCTCTCTCCGAAGACGGTGGCCAAGACGCGCAGGTGCTCAACTGCTGAGATTCCTCATTTGCACACCCGGGTCGGTAGGGACGGGCGGGTCCGGCCAGTGGACTCCGCAGACGGTCGCCAACTTGCCGGCGACCTCATCAAGGCGAACCCGGATGCCTCCATCCGGCAGATCGCCCTCCGCGCGGGCATCTCGCAAGGTACGGCGCGCGATGTCCGGGATCGGCTGCGGCGCGGTGAAAATCCAGTGCTGGCACAACGAAGCCTGATACCTGCGGCGCAACCGGTCAACCGGGCTGTCGTCCAGGAGGAGGGGGGCAGCCGTGCGTCAGTGCGGGTCACGAGACATGCTGCACTCTTGCAGAATCTGAAGGGTGATCCGTCACTTCGTTTCAACGAGGTGGGCCGAGGTCTGATCCGGTCGCTCGATGCCTGCCCTGTCGATGAGACCGAGCGCGTGCGTCTCGTTGACAACGTGCCGGCCCACTGCGCCGGGTCGGTCGCCGAACTCGCTGAGATGTACGCCCAGGTCTGGCAGGACCTCGCGACCAAGCTCAGGCAGGGAGCCCCATGAGACACCATACAGGGCCCTCGAACAAGCCGGTGCAGATACCTGACGCCCTACGTGATCGTCGCAAGCCTCCGCTCGGCCTTTCCGGTCCATTGCAGACCGGTAGTCACTGTTGCCCACTCGCCGGCGCGGTTGTGGAAGGGAAGTTGTGCTCACACATTTCGGTCTTTCGGCGGAGAGCGAACGCGTTTACCGAACCATGCTCGACCGTCCTCATACCAGTGTCGACGAACTGGCGCGCGCTCGGCTGGGACGAGGGAAGGACGGTGGCGCAAGTGGACAAGCTCAGCGAACTCGGCCTGATCCGGCAGTCATGGGGACTGCCGGAGGCGCTGTGCGCGTGTGAACCGGAGACAGGGTTGCATTTGCCGCTGGCCCGCGAGCGCCCCCCGCGCCGACGCGCATGCGGAACGAGGTCGAAGTGATGCGGGCCGCGCCGATCAGGTCGCCGTCGGGCTCGCATCACGTGACCGAGCTGACCGGGCTCGCCAGCATCCGGCGGCAGCTGGAGCAATTGGCCTATAGGGTCCAGCGCGAAGTGCTCGCGTTCGGGCCGGGCGGATTGCAGCAACGTGAGTCCATCGCGGCCAGCAAGACGCTGAACCACCACGTTCTTTCTCGCGGCGTGCAGATACGCTCGGTATACCTCGACTCGGCCCGCCGCGACAAGGCGACCTCCGCGCACCTGCGCTGGCTGTGCGCGCGGGGTGCGGAAGTGCGCACGGTGCCCATGCTGCCAATGCGCATGATCGTCTTCGACCGCGAGCACGTGATGCTGCCATCGGACTCCGGCCGCGTGCCCGGCAAGGCGGTGCTGCTGTCCGGATCGGGTGTGGCCACCGCGATCACCGAGCTGTTCCACCACTTCTGGCGCGACGCCGCACTCTTCACGGTCGAAAAGGACACCGGCGACCAAGGGTGCGAGCCGGAGTTCCCAAATGAGTGGAAGGCATTGCTGCGCTTGCTGAGGGAAGGCTGCACCGACGAGCAAGCCGGCCGCAGACTCGGCGTGTCCACCCGCACCGTCGGCCGGATCACCGCAGAGATGATGGCTCGACTCGGCGCGCGCAGCCGGTTCGAGGCAGGTGTGCTCGCCACGCTCAAGGGATGGGTGGACCAATGACGGCGGGACGACGACCTGTCCGTCGACAGATAATTCTGACAGTGCTGTTATATTAGCGCTGTGGCATCCTCCGATCCGACGAGACTCCGAGGTCGCTGGCAGGTGCTGCGGGAACTGCTCGCAGAGGTCGAGGCCGAGATCGAGAACGTTTACAAAGCCCGCGGCCTGCATGACATGCGCTCGCGGTACGTCTATCCCCTGATCCGCCTGGCCCACAGCGGACCGATGACGATCCGCGAGCTCGCCGAATCGCTCGGTCATACCCACTCAGCGACAAGTCAAACCCTGGCGGGCATGCGCCGGGAAGGGCTGATCGACTCCGTGCCCGGCGAGGACGCCCGCACACGGCGGATCATGCTGACCGAGCGCGCCCGTTCGCTGGTGCCGTTCCTCGAGGCGGAGTGGCGGGCCACCGAACAAGCGGTTGCCGAGCTCGACGACGAGGTAATGCCGCACTCCCTGAGCCGAGCGGTGGCCGCCACTACCGAGGCGCTGCGCCGCCGCGGCATGAAAGATCGAATCTCGGACATCATCGGAGCCGCCACGCCTCCCCAGCCACCGGACGACAACGACTCGGGCTCGGGGTGAACACCTGACCGCACCGAGGTCGGCACCAGCGGCGCCGACCCGTTGCGGTCCAAGCGTTTCAGATTCGGCCGGGTGGGATGTGCCGAGGCCGACACACCCACGGGACACGGCCGTGCTCTCATCTTTGAAGGAGCCATGGTGCGGACGGGACTTCTGGACATCAGCCCGCTGCGAACGTCACCGGCGTTCCGCAGGCTCTGGATCGGGACGGTGGCGATCCGGTTCAGCGGACAGATGGCCGTCGTTGCGGTGCTCTACCAGGTGTGGGAGCTGACGCAGAATCCGTTGTGGACAGGCATGATCGGTGTGGCGACGGCCACTCCGACGATCGTGCTTGGCCTCTACGGCGGAACGATCGCCGACATGTTCGATCGCCGTCGTGTGGTGCTGCTGACCAGCTTGGGGGCGATCGCCGCAGCGGTGTTGCTGGCCGTGCAGGCGGTAGCCGGGATCGAGTCCGCGCTCCTGGTGCTGGCACTGGTCGCCGCGCAGACGTCCTGCACCGCGCTGGGCTGGGCGTCGAGGCGGGTTTTCACACCCCGGTTGCTGCCGGAGTCCCAGGTCCCGGCCGGCGTGGCGCTCGACCTCCTCGCGTTCCAGGTGGCGATGCTGGGCGGCCCGGCGCTGGCCGGGGTGGTGCTGGCCGCCTGGGGTCCGAGCTGGGTCTACATCGTCGACGCCCTCGCGATTCTGCTTGCGCTCTACGGGGTGGCCCGGCTGCCCTCGATGCGCCCGAAGGACGGTTCGGCACGGGCAGGACTGCGCGCCACCGGGGAGGGACTCGTTTTCCTCTGGCGGCGTCCGGTACTGCGCGGGGTGCTGGCGAGCGACATGGCCGCGACCGTCCTGGCGATCCCGGTCGCCCTGTTCCCGATCATCAATCAGGAGCGCTTCGGTGGCGACCCGCACACCCTCGGACTGTTCCTCACCGCGGTCGCGGTCGGCGGCACGGCCTCCGGGTTATTGTCCGGCGCGGTCACCAGCGCCACCCGGCCCGGCGTGCTGATACTCGGCGCGGTCGGGGTCTGGGGGCTGGCCATGGCCGGTTTCGGTCTTTTCGACGGCCTCGCCGCCACACTGATGTGCCTGGCCATCGCGGGCGCCGCGGACAACGTGTCGGTGACATCGGGCGGAACGCTTGTGCAACTGGAGACCCCCGACGGATTCCGCGGCCGGATCACCTCGGCCCAGTACGCGGTTGGTGCGGGTGCACCGGGAATCGGCGACGCGCGCGCCGGTCTCGTTGCCAGCCTGCTGTCTGCCTCGGCCACCGCCATCACCGGCGGACTGGCGTGCATGCTGGCGGTCGCAGTGATCGCGGGAACGCATCCCGCGCTGCGACGGTGGCGGCGTCAGGACCCCGTCAGCAGCGAAGTCTGACGCATCACGAGCTCAACATCGGCAAGTGCCGTCCGATCGCCTCCAGGCCGTCCCTGAGCACATCGTCCGGCCGCAACAGCGAGAGGCGGATGAAATTCGAGCTGCGGCTGGGGTGGTTCCAGTAGAAATGCCTTCCCGGGAGCACCGCAATACCGGTGCTCCTCAGCCCGTCAGACACTTCCAGGTCGCTCAGCCCTGAATTCTCGCAGTCGAGCCATGCGAGCGGCAGAACGACGGCGCCCCGTCCGGAGGCTGGCTGGTACTTGGTTCCGGCAAGCGCGGCATCTACTTGCGTCCGCCGCCTACGTGCCTCATCGAGAATGCATTTCTCGACACCTTCTTGGCGGGTGATGTGAAACAGCTCCGCGAAGAGCGACAAGGCGAATCCGCTCGAGCACAGGAAGATCTCCTCGTAGATCTGCCGCGTCAATGACGCCACCTCCGGGGAGTACGCGAGCAGGCTGGCCTTCATGTCATGCGTCGGCCATGTCTTTCCGGTGTCCTCAATGGTGAAGTACTTGACTCCGGAGGAACGCAGGATATCGTACTCATCGTACGGTTCCTCTGCGTAGAACCTGAATGTCAGGTCCACCACGAGGAACCTGTCCAGCTTCGCGCACAGGGTGCACAGATCAGTGAACTCGGCACGACTCAGGCGAAATCCTGTGGGATTGTTCGGCGAAACCAGGAAAACGCATCCAACGCGATCCTCAATCACTCGTGCGCGAAGCCTGTCCAGATCGACGAACTCCGCCTCCGGAATGGGTGTGACGTGCACTCCGCGGCGCCGCATCATGAGATTTAGGTTGTCGAATGCGGGCGTGATGAGGCCGACGCGAACACCCTCTGATACCAGATATGCGGACACGATGTCGATGGAGCTCGATGCGGTCGGCGAGATGGAGAAAGAGGTGGACTTGCGCAGTGCGTCGGAGCAGATGAGCCTGGCCAGCGCATCTTTGAACTCGACCTCGAGATCTCGGATGTTCTTCGATGCTGTCTCCCGCCATATCTCCGTGAGACGTGACTCGACCGACGCGTACATTGCGGGCATTGGGTGGTAGGCGTGGCCATCCGCGAAGTTGAACTCTTCACCCAATCCAATCACTTCGTAGCGAGTCAAGCTTTCGCCCCATTCGGAGCGGAGCTGCACGGCGTCATCCATCTCTTCATGCTCCAACTGTGCGCTTCCCATCAGTCATTCCCGTGAAAGGTTGACGGGTAGTGAGGTGATCTCAACGGTGGGTGCTGGCGTAGTTTCTGGAGAGGAGGTAGGCGCAGAGCCCCTGGTAAGACTGGTCTTGCTACAGCACGAAGTCCGCCGTGGAGGCTCTGCGTGATTACTCATCGTGCCACATTGGATGTGTCTGTCGAGGTGGCCCAGTACGTGGCCTGGTTGCTGTTCGCCGAACGCTGCCGCCGCGGTACGCGGGCGTTAACGTGCTTCTGGCAGGCAGTGCTGGGATTGCGCTGGTTCCGCGACCGCCTGGCCCCAGCCCGACTCGGCCGTGATCACGGAGTCTCACGAGCGACGAGTTATCGCTACCTGGATGAGGTCATCACGGTGCTGGCCGCCGAGGCTCCGGACGTGCACCAAGCCCTGCAACGTGCCCAAGACCAGGAGCTGGAGTATGTGATCGGAGGACGGCAGTGTGCTTTCGTCCGACCGTATGAGCGAGAAAACCACCAGCGCACACGGCTATACGATCGACTTGTGGTACTCGGGCAAAGCCGGCGAGCACGGCGAGAACATTCAGGCGCTGTCCGCCCCGACCGGGACCCCGCTGTGGACCTCGGACGTCGAACCCGGCTCAACTCACGACATGAGCTGCGCCCGCCAGCACGTGCTCGGGGCTTGCTATGCCACCGCGTCCCAGGGGCTGCCGACCCTGGCCGACAGCGGCTATGAAAGAGCCGGCATCGGGGTACACACACCGGTCAAACAGCCCGCCGGCACCCAACGGCTGGACCCGGACAACCGGACCTACAACGCTCTGTTGCGGAGTCTGCGCGGCCTCGGTGAACGCGGATTCGCCCTGCTCACCCAACGCTGGCAGACCCTGCAACATCTCACCGCCAGCCCCGCAAAATCGGCGACATCGTCGCAGCCGCTCTCACCCTGACCCACTACGAACACGGCATCATCTAACTCGCTGAGATCACCTCAGTGGACGAGGGAGATTTCCAGCCGAAAAATCCGAGGATCCGCGTGACGCGGCTTCGCGAATTTTCACGTGATTAACTGGTCGCTGATGCTAGGGAAACTCCTGGAACGAATCAAGCCTTGCTGGCGACTCGGTGTCGCGGGTGCGCGTGCTCGGATGTGTCCGGATCCGGACAGGCAGGAACTGGACAGTGGCCTGGCCTTGTTCTGTCACAGGTTGTGAACAATCATCGACTCCGTGCACGCAGAAACTCACAAGGCCACTCCCAGCGACCAGTGAAGGAACTGTGCCGTGAGAATCGCAGTCGTCGACGGCTTCTCGATGTCCCCGGTCCTCGTGCAGGAGCTCGCGCAGCGCGGTGCGGAATGCGTCCACGTGTGCACCAGACCGAACTTTAGCGAGTTCCACACCCGCAGCTTCGACCCGACCGTCTACGCGGCCGACCTCGGCTACGCCGGCGACGCGCCGGCCGCGGCCGAGGCCGTGCGCGCCCTCGGCGTCGACGCGGTCATCCCCGGCGCCGAGTCTGGCGTGATCCTCGCGGACAAGATCGCCGAAGCGCTGGGGCTGGTGGGCAACGGCATCACCCGGTCGCACGCCCGGCGCGACAAGGTGGCGATGGCGAAGGTGGTTCACGACACCGGTCTCGCGGCGCCGTCGGGGAGGCTCGTGTCATCCGCCGGTGAGGCCGCGGAATGGTTCGCCGCCAACGGTTCCCGGCCTGTGGTGGTCAAACCGCTCGCCAGCGCGGGGACCGACGGCGTGCGCGTCTGCCGCACGGCCGAGCAGGCCCGCCACGCCTGCGAGAACGTCCTCGGCCACGTCGACCTGCTCGGTGCCACCAATCACCGTGCCCTGGTGCAGGACTACCTGGACGGCGACGAGTACATCGTGAACACGGTGACTCTGGGCGGGGTGCACAAAGTGGTCGAAGTCTGGAGGTGCACGAAGTACCAGGACCAGGCCGGCTCGCCGATCTACGACCACCACCAGGCCGTGCCGCGTGGCGACGCCGTCGGCGAAGCCGTTGTTGCGTACACGAAGCAAGCCATCACCGCGCTCGGCATCGAGCACGGCGCCGGTCACAGCGAAGTGATGATGACATCCACCGGCCCGGTGCTCGTCGAGACCGGTGCCAGGTTGATGGGAACGGTCCTGCCTTGGGTGCACGCCAAGTACTCCGGCAGTTCACATGTGCATCTCTACGCGACCGCCCTCACTGATCCGGACGCGTTCCTCGCATTCGACGACGAAGCCGTCCGGTGGTCACACGTGCTCCGGCAGGTCTACCTGTTCAACAACCGGGCCGGGGTGGCGGAGCCGGACGACTGGCAGGAAAGCCTGCGATCGCTGGACACCTTCGTCGCGCTGAGCACAAACATCACACCGGGCGCACCGGTGCCGCAGACCGTCGACCTGGTCAGCATCCCCGGCCACGTCTACCTCGCCGCTGATTCGCTCAAGGACATCGAGCGCGACCACGCCGAGATCCGAGCCATGGAGTCCGCCGGAATCTACGTCGGTTAGCCGTCCAGGAAACCGCAGAAGGGAACCAACCCATGCCCAGGCTCATCATCGGCAACCTCTTCACCGACGAGACCGCCGGCGACCCGCGGCTCCTGCCCGCCGCATACCTGCAGAACGCCGCCCTCGGCGCGCAGATGGTGCTGTGGTTCGCCAAGGACAGCGACGTCGTCCTGCTCCCCGCGATGCCCGAGGACGCGGTGCTCGACTACATCACCGGGATGACGGGCACCGATCGCTCGACTCTGCGGGTCGTCGTGCCTCCGCCGGGTGTGTCCGGCACGGGCCTGTTGACAGCGGACCGGTTGGCGAACAAGAGCTTCCGAGACGAACTGGCCGCGGCGCTGGACGGCGTGACCGTGGAGAACGTGTTCCCGATGACCCCGGACGCCTCGGTGGCCACGCTGGCCACCGACCTCGGTCTGGAGGCCGCCCTGCCCGGCCACGCGTTCTTCAGCCAGGGCGGTAGCGTCTTCGTCAACAGCAAGGCCATTTTCCGCACCGTCGCCGCGGGCGCCGGCGTGCCGATCCCGGCCGGTGGCGTGTGCACCAACCAGACCGACGCACATCTCGCGATCTCCCGTCTGTTCGACCAAGGCCTGCCGGCGATGCTCAAGCGGGACTTCTCCAGCGGCGGCTTCGGCAACGAGGTCGTCAGCAGCGTGCCTGGCATCGAGCCGGTCGGAGCCGGCCGGACGGTGGTGCTGCCGGACAGCGCCGCGATCGAGGCCTACCTGCAGGAGCGGTGGGACTGGCTGTCCGTCGGCGGCCGGTACGCGGTGGTGGTCGAACGGTACGTCCAGGGCAGCCGGGCGATCTTCGCCGAGTTCCAGATCACCGACCGCGGTCCCGTCTTCCTCGAACAGGGCGCGCTGTACTTCGCCCCGGTGGCGGACGCGCAGGTCATCCCGGCGCCGGACCTCCCGCGCAGCGCGCTCACGCAACTGATCGCTTCCACGGTCCGGCTGTGTGAGGCCCTGCACGCGGTTGGCTACCGGGGGCCGATCTCCGCGGACGCCATTCTCGTCCCGGACGGCCAGGTCCTGTTCACCGAGTACAACGGCCGCATCACTGGATCGACCCACGCCCACGCGGTCATCGGCAACGAGATCGTCGGACCGAACTTCGGCGAGTCCGTGGTGGTCGCGGAGTACATCCACTGGAAGGTGCCGTCCTTCCAGGCGGCCGTGCAACGGCTGACCGAATCCAGTCTCGCGTACGACCCGGCGACGAAAAGCGGTGTCGTGCTGACCAAGGCGCCCAGCCCGGACGGCACGGTCCGGTACTGCGCCATCGCCGAGAACCTCGTGGGCGCGGCCCAGCTGAAGGACAAGGTCGAGTCGTTGTTCACCGAAGCCCGGCCTGACTCCGCCATCCCCGCGGGCCTCTCCGGCCCAGACCGCCATGGACCCCAAGAGGAGGAAGCATGACGTCAAGCATCATCGAGCAGGCGCGTCAGATCCGGACCAAGAACTTCGGCGACGCGCTCTGCCTCCACTCCGTGATCTATCCGATCGACTTCTGCACATCGGGTTGCACGTACTGCGGGCTGAGCACGCTCCTCGCCAAGGAAGGCGCCCACGGCGTGCGGGGAGGGATGCGGCCGGAGACGTTCGACTGGCTCATCCGCGAGCTGGCCGACACCGGTTACCAGGTCCACGAGCTGGTGTTCGGCACGGTCGCCGAGAACCAGGACCTGCTCACCAAACGGGTTGTCCGCTGGGTGGAACGAGCGCGGGCCGCTCATCCGGAGAGCTACCTGATCGTCAACTGCGACACACTGCACCCGGACGGCTACCGGCGCCTCAAGGAGGTGGGCGCCGACGCCGTCTGGACCTTCATGGAGGTCATGTCGCCCGACATCTACGCCCAGAAGCACCGCTCAGGGCTAAAGGCGGACCAGGCGCAGCGCCTGGAGGCACCGCAGCGGATCCGCGATGCGGGCATGGCCGTCGGCAACGCGCTGCTCTGGGGCCTGGCGCCTGACTGGAAGGCGGAGTTCGAGCAGTTCGTGGCGTGGTCGAAGGAGGTCGGCGGCTTCGACTTCGTGGCCACCCCGGTCCAGCAGACGATCACCCTTCCGGCGGGATCCTCGGCGCCCGAGGGGTTCGACATCGACCCACCACTCACGGTCTCTCTCGAGATGTACCTCGAGATCTGCGCCAACCTGCGGCTTGCCTTCCCCGACGCCCACCTGGTGGCCAACACCCGGCTGGACCCCGGCTTCGTCTACGGCAAGGTCTCCGAGATCACCGACATGTGCAACGGCTACGTGTGGACCGGCGCCCGGTCGCACCCCGCCCGGGAGCTTGTGGAGATCGGCCACGTCCAGTCGGACACCACCCAGATGAACTTCTACAACCCTGGTGCCGAAACCGCCGGCATCCAGCAGACCTGCCCGCCGGGGGTGACCGTCGATCTCCGCTTTGGCGGCCGGAACAACCCCGTTGGCTAGCGCGACGGAGCGAGCTGTCCGGATCCGGACAGGCAGGAACCGGACAGTGTCCTGGCCTTGATGTTCCACACGTTCTGAACAACCATCGATTCCAGTACGCAGAAACTGTCTGCGAAGTCCATTCGGGAGAATTTCCATGACGCGCGTTTCTTGTGCTGTGCTGACCTTCAACTGCACGCCCGGCATCATCTGGCCGTAAGGGAATCCGGAGACGGAAACAGGACCGGTAAATGCCAACAGTTGAATTCTTCGGCATGGACAACGACAAACAGGAGAAACTCGAGCGGTACCTACTCGAAGAGCTCTCCCAGGACGACTTCCGAGACGACTGCGTGTTCGTTAGGGCTGCTCGATCCCAGGTCGTCGACCGGCAGGGCCGGTCCCACCCGTTCGTTCGCGTGAGCACCCGTTCGGCCGACCGAGCCGAACGATTTCGTCGAATACTTCAAGGAAACTGCGATCTCGAGGTCGTGCGGATTGACTTCCATCCACGCTCGAGCACTATCGGAGGGTGATTCGGTGGGCGGCACGTTCGAGGCTCGACTGGTGGAGGCTCTCCAGCCGATCCGCAACTTCGCTCTGGCTCAAGGCATCTACCATCTGTTCAACAGCGGCCTGTACGAGCGCGTTTCGAGCGGCCCCATCAAGGTGATCGAGCTGGCCGAGGAGCTCGCTTTCGATCCGCAGCGCGCGACGGGTTTCCTCCAGTATCTCGCCAACGAGGGCATCGTGCTGCTGCAGGACGAATGTGTTTCGCTGACGGCGGCAGGGCGCGAGCTGGCCCCTTTCCGGCCGTGGTACGAACTGCTGGTCGGAGGCTACGCCGAGACGTTCCAGCAAATCACCGAAGCACTGCGGGGGCCCGATTACGCGACCCGCAACGGGCCGATGATCGGTGTCGGCAGTTGTGGAATCAGCGAGTATGACGCGTTCCCGCTCGTCCACGAGCTGATGGCCGAGCTGCCGGCCCCGCCGAAGTTCATCACGGACTTCGGGTGCGGGGACGGGGCCTTTCTGACCGGCCTCCTCGAAAGCTACCCGTCCGTGTCCGGGCTCGGTGTCGACCTGTTCGCGCCGGCCGAATCCCCGGTGGACGGGATCAGGTTCCTGATGAAGAATGCCACCGACTACGCGCGCTCCCTGGTGCCCGCGACGGGTGCGGACCGTGGCGAAACACTGTTTCTGGCCGTGTTCCTCCTGCAGGAGGTCCTCGAGCAGGAGGGCAGGCCGGCCGTGGTCGAACTGGTCCGCACTGCCCTGGCGAACGGTCACCTGGCGGTTGTCGAAGTCGACTACAAGCCCACCGACCCGTCGATCATGAAAAACGGCCTGGGTCTCGGCTACTACAACCCGTACAACCTCCTGCACGCGATCACCGAACAGCGCCTGGAGCCCGAGGAGTTCTGGCTGCGGCTGTTCGAGGAGGCAGGAGCCGTGGTCGTGGCACGGCGCACGGTGAACTCGCAGGTCGACTCGACAGGGCTGGAAATCGGCTTTCTTCTCGCCCCTGCCGGGAACGAGCACTGATGCGACTCACACCGCTCAGTTCGCGACGCGCCGTCGCCGCCGGTACGCCCGGGGTGGACTGGCGGATCCTCGCCGAGAACATCCCAGTGTGGCAGGCGGATCCGCCGATGCCGGTCGCAGGCTGGGACGACCACGCCCAGTACGCACCTAGTCAAGGTGTCGAGGCGCTGCTGGACGTCCTCTGTGAGCGCGAGCGCCGACGGGACGTCACCATCACCACGGAGTGCCTGCTGGTGACCAACGGCGCCTTCGACGGCCTCGGTCTGATCGCCCGCCACCTGGCCGCGAGGGGAGTCCGCCGCGCGGTGTGCGGTGGCCCTGTTCTGCTCAACGTGTTCGACTTGTTCAACGCGGTCGGTTTGCGCACGGTCATCGAGGACTTTCCCGTCGCAGCCGGCGGGAAGTCCCTGTTCTCCCTCGAACTCGGCCCGAGTGACCTCCTCTACATCAACACTCCGCATAACCCGACCGGGGCTTGCCTCGACGAGCGGACGGTGCGCGCCATTTTCGAGGCTCAACTCGAATTCGGGTTCACTCTCGTGGTCGACCTCGTTTATGACTCGTTCGTGCACGACCCGGCCGCGGCGGTCTCGCCGATCGCATCGGTGCCGGACTGGCGGAACGTCTATGCCGTGAACAGTTTTTCGAAGAACTACGGAGCTCCGGGCCTGCGTGTCGGGTGGCTGATGGCGGCCCCCGAAGAGATCGAGGCTCTCACCGCGCGGATCGAGTGGGAGCGCATCGCCGTGTCTAGCAGTGCGCAGCACCAGGCGGCCAGCCTGTGTTCACTGGGCAACGCGCCGCTCGTCGAGCGGGTGCGGGCCGGTCGTGAGCTGGTGTCGTGCTGGGCCGAGGAGGTCGGCGCGGTGGTCGCGCCGCCGCAGGGAGGCACGCACCTGTGGACGGATCTTCTGGTCGGCGACGCGGAAGTTCTCGCCGACGAGCTGATGACCGACCACGGTCTGATCATCAGTACGGGAGCTAATTTCTACCCGGCCCTCGACAATCACGTGCGGATACCGTACGGCGTCGAAACCGCCCTTCTTCAAGAATCGCTCGAGACGATCGCCGACGTGCTGCGTCGCCGTCGTGGTTAAAGCGTGAAAGACGTGTTGGACGACAAAGACAGCGATAGAAGGATGGCGGTATGTACCGGGTCGATTCCGAGGTCGGGCGTTTGCGCGAGGTCCTGCTGCATCGGCCCGGCCTCGAGTTCCAGCGACTGACCCCGAACAACGCCGGACAGCTGCTCTTCGACGACGTTCTGTGGGTGGAGCGCGCGCAGGAGGAGCATGACCGCTTCGCGGGCGTCCTGCGCGAGCGCGGCGTCGTCGTGCACCTGTTCGCAACGCTGCTGCGCGAGACGCTGGCCGTCCACGAGGCGCGGAAGCACGTGCTGGACCGGGTGTTCGACGACCGGGTCTTCGGCCCCCTCGCGGTGGACGCGCTGCGCGCCTGTTTCGAGGCGATGGACGCCGGCACCCTCGCCGAACACCTGGTCGGCGGCATCACCAAGCGGGAGGTGCTCGACCGGGTCGTAATGCCGCGGTCGATGGCGTTTCACGCCCTGAGCCCGGACGCGTTCGTGCTGGAGCCGCTGCCCAACCACCTGTACCCGCGTGACACGTCGGCCTGGATCCACGGCGGCGTCGCGATCAACAGCATGCGCAGGAGTGCTCGCCGCAGGGAGTCGTTGCACTACGAGGCGATCTACCGCTGGCACCCGATGTTCGCCCAGCACCGGTTCCCGACGTGGTCGGCGGACATCGCGAGTGGCCTCGCCACCGTTGAGAGCGGGGACGTGCTGGTACTCGGTGATGGCGCGCTGCTGGTCGGGCTCTCCGACCGGACCACCGCGGCCGGGGTGGAACGGCTGGCCCGCACGCTGTTCGCCGACGGAGAGGTAGACCGAATCGTCGCACTGCGGTTGCCGGGCAGCCGCGCGCAGGTGCACCTGGACGCCGTGCTCACCATGGCCGATCCGGAGACGTTCGTGCAGTTTGCGGGGCTCGAGATGCTGCCGTCGTACACGGTGCGCCCCGGCGGATCGCTCGGCACGATGCACGTGGCCGAGCATGCGCCGGATCGGATGCACGACGCTATTGCCGAGGCGATGGGCCTCGACAATATCCGGGTGCTCACCGCGGAGCTGGACGTGCACTCCGCGCGACGCGAACAGTGGGACGCCGGGTGCAACCTGTTCGTCATCTCGCCGGGTGTCGTCGTCGCCTACGAGCGCAACGTGGCCACGAACACCTACTTGCGCCGCAACGACATCGAGGTGCTGGAGGTGCCAGGCGCGGAGCTCAGCCGCGGGCGAGGCGGGCCGCGGTGCATGAGCTGCCCGATCCTGCGCGACCCGGTGCCACAGCCCTGAATGATCGCGAAACGACACCTGCCCTGAGGAGAAGATGTGAAGCTGCACAGTTTCGACGAGTGGTCGCCGCTGCGGGAGATCGTCCTGGGTTCGGCCTCGGGCTACCGAGAACAGGCCCGTGACCTCTCCTTCCACCTCTTCTTCTACGACAACCTCGTCCACGACAACCCGAAGACGCACCGCGGCTACTACCCGCGGCTCGCCACCGGTGACGAGCCGGCGGATGAGGAAAAGTCGACGGTGTCCATCAAGAAGCGCTACGTGGACGAGTTGCACGAGGACGTGGAAGGGATGGCCGAGGCGCTCGAGTCTCTCGGCGTGCGCGTTCGCCGGCCGATAGACATTTACGAGGGCGCGACGCAGTTCTCCACACTCGCGTGGTCGGCCGCCGCCCTGCCACCCCTGAACGTCCGGGACAACACGTTGATCCTGGGCAACGAGATCGTCGAGACGCCACCGATGATGCGCTCGCGCTACTTCGAGACGCAGCTTCTGAAGCCGCTTTTCATGGAGTACTTCGAGCACGGCGCCCGATGGACGGTGATGCCCAGGCCGTGGATGACCGACCACTCCTTCGACCTCTCCTACGCCGAGCAGGCCGGCGGGATGGAGTTCGTGCCCACCGTCAACGACTCCCCGTACGACGTCGGCATCGAGATGCTCTTCGACGCTGCGCAGTGCCTGCGGTTCGGCCGGGACCTCCTGGTCAACATCGCGACGGAGAACCACCTCCTGGCGGTCGAGTGGCTGGAGCGCCACCTAGAGGGCCGCTACACCATCCACCGGATGCACCGGCTGACCGACAGCCACATCGACAGCGTGGTGCTCCCTCTGCGGCCGGGCACGCTGTTGATCCGCTCCCGGCAGTTCCTCGACTACCTGCCCGTCGCACTTCAGAAGTGGGACGTGATCGAGGCGCCGGAGCCGAAAGTGCAGAACTTCCCGCAGTACGACGAGGACGACGTCATCCTCACCAGTCCGTTCATCGATCTGAACGTGCTGTCGATCGACGAGCACACCGTCATGATCAACGACTCCTGCCCGGAGCTGGGCCGTGTGCTAGAACAGCACGGCTTTGACGTCGTGCCCGTACGCCATCGCCATCGGCGGTTGTTCGGCGGCGGCCTCCACTGCTTCACCCTGGACACTGTTCGTGACGGGGGGCTGGAAGACTACTTTTCGTGATCGTCCCACCTCGGTTCGAGGGCGCAAGAGTGCAGAGAACACGTACCGCGGTGCTGACTCCGGACGTCAGTCGATCAGTTGAGGAGTGGCCCTGCGAGAGTGAGGTGATCTCAGCGAGTTAGATGGTGCCGTGTTCGTAGGCCTGGTACTCCTGAACCTGCTCCAGAGTGCCAAGTATGACGTTACCGCTGGTGACGCTGGCTGCTATCGGTAGTTGCTCAGCGGGTGTCCCTGTTCGTAACCATCGGGTTGGTAACTCGCTGAGCTGCGAGAACGTTCCACTTTGCGTCCCGGGCCAGTTTCAGGAGCACCAGGCCTGCATACGCGCCCCCGCGGATTCCCGCGGGGGCGCGATGCTTCCGAGGAGAGAGGGGAAAGTCCCTCATCTCTGCTTAGGCGACGTCGTAGGTGGCGAGTTGGGCGTCGAGCTCGGGAGAATGGTCGCCGGGGTGGCGAAGCCGGGCGCCGTCTGCGCTTTCGGTGGTCTCAGGGTGGGTCAGTACCAGCATGGTCCAGGCGGCCACGACTGCCGGGGTGGGCACGAGATCCTGCCCGCGGTAGACCGGGGTGGGGCGCATGCCCCACGAGGGGTGTGGGATCAGGGTCAGCCACCAGCCCACGTCGTCCTGCCAGTACAGGGTGACGCTCTGCAGCTCGCCGAAGGCCAGCGCGATCTGGTCGGTGCCCAGCAGCAGTCGTGCCCGGCGTAGGGGAGTGGTGCTGCTGTGGATTTCGGTGGCGGGCAGGTCTTCGGCGGCCAGGGCGCGGGCGACGGCGGAGATGTAACCGCCGTGGTCGCGGGGCGGGGACGGGTCGGCAGGAATCGCGAGTCCTTCAGGGGGCGTAGCGGCTCTGGTTGCGCGGGGGCAGGGTGGTTGTGGTGGTGGCCGGAGGCGGGGTAGGGGGTCGTGACAGCGACGAGGGTGGCTGGCCGGTGCCGGAACGCGGTGCGGGTGCTGCGGCGGCGGCCGTGGCGGCCGCGGTGGTGGTCCGCGACGCTCCCGAGCGGGGCGACGAGGCGGCGGGGGGCGACTGCGGTGCCGGTTGCGACAGCGTCTGTTGCAGCGTCTGCAGCGGGTTGTGGCTGGGCAGTGGCGTGTCGTCGACCCAGACGTCGGCGGCGCCGACGGTGACCGTGTCCCGGGCCAGCTGGGGAATTTTGGCCGGTTGGGTGGTCGCCTGGCGGGAGACGCCGTCGGCGCGTTCCCGGTCGCGCAGGCTCGTGCGTATCTGTAGCTGGTGACCGTCCAGCTCCGTGGAGACCTGCAGGGCCCACCGGCCGTCCAGTTCGGCGAGGTCGACGCGGGTGGTGCGGTCGGCGCTGGTGTAGCTGGTGAGGCGGCTCTGACTCCACTGGTGTGTCTCGCTGCTGGTCCAGCAGCGGGCCACCGGCTCGTCTTCGGGCGTGGTGGTCGCGGTGTTGGGGGTCTCGTCGGCCGGGGCCTGGTCGGCGGTGTGCTGGGTCCAGGCGTCGGGATCGGCGTCGGTCTCGGCGAGGTCGATACGGGCCTGCAGACCCGTCTCGGTCAGGGTCTGTTGCACGTGGTGCAGCGCGTGGACCGTGGCGGGGGTGGCGAGCCGTCCGGCGCTGCCGGACACGTGCCAGGCCCCGTGCCCGCCGTCGGGGGTGGGTTTGCTGGGGTCCCAGCGCCACTGGCCGATGGCGTGGCCGCGGAGCCGCTGCAGATGCAGTAGGTCGCCGATGTGGTCGGAGTTCTGGGTGCCGTACAGCAGCAGCCCGTGGTGGCGGGAGTGGTGCAGCACCAGCTGCCGTGTTCCGTCGGCCGAGGCCGGTGTCGCCGCGTGGGTGGGCTGCGGCGCGAACTCGGGCCCCGAGGCGTTCCCCCCGGCCGGGGACGGGTCCGTGCTGGTGCTGGTGGGCTCGGCAGGGGCTTGTTGCCCGGCCTCGGCGGCGGCAGGTACGGGAGTGTGCTCGGTGGTGGCAGCGCCCGGTTCGGCCGCGGAGGGGGTGGTGTCGGCCTCGGCGAGCTCGCGCAGGATGACGCGCCAGTCCCGGCCCTGGGGTGTTTCGGCCTCCTCCAGCGTGGACAGCAGCTCACTGATCCGACGGGGCCAGTCGCGCTGCTGGTTGCTGCTGGGCACCAGCACGTCGCAGGGCTGGCCGTCGACGACGCGGGTGAACACCGCGGCCGCGCCGCTGGTGGTGGCGCCGGTGTCGGCCCAACCGGTCTCCTGTAGGTACTGGCGCACCGCGGCTGGGGTGATCGTGGCCAGGGCCTGACTGTAGGCCGCCACGGGCTGCTGATCCGCGGCGGGAGTCGGTTCCGGCTCGGGCGGGGGCGGTGTGGCTGCCTGCGCAGACTGGCTGTCCGGCACAGCCTCCGCCTCCGAGGAGCCCGCAGGGGTCTCGGGTGCCGGGGAAGCGTGGTCGACGGCGGTGCCCGAGGTGCTGTCCGGCGGCGAGGCGGCCGGGGAGGCGGTTTCGACGGGCTGTGGGGATGGCTGCGCAGCAGCGGGGGCTTCCGGAGCTTGGTAGTGGGCGATGAGCTCCGGCATGGTGGTGGGATCAACCAGGGTGCGGTGGGCCGCCTGCATCGTGGCCACGATCAGCTCGCTGCGGCGTGGCCCCGCGGTGAGATCGAACTGGGCGGCGAACGTGGCCACCGCGTGGGCGGCGGCGACCGAGTCCTCCACCGAGGCGTTCGCGTCGGCACGCTCGCGGCCGCGGACCCGCTCCTCGATGAGCACGTCCAGCCCGTGCTGGGCGTCGGTGGTGTACAGCCGCAGCGACTCGCCCCCCTTGCGCAGGGCCCACGAGGCCGGGTCGTGGCCCCGCTCGGGAGGCTGGGCGTAGTCGACCGACAGGCTGGTGACCAGCAGGGCCTGCTCGACGGTGGCCAGCCCGGCCTGGCGGCCGGCGTTGTTGGCGTCGTTGTCGGCACCGATGACCAGCGTGGCCTGCGGATCCATCACCCGCTGGAGCTGTTGCAGATGCGCGGTGGTGACCGCGGTGCCGCAGGCGGCCACCGCCACGAGATCACTGCGCCCGGCCAGCGCGGCGGTGGCGGTGATCGCGGCCGCGTCGAACGGCCCCTCACACACTACGACCCGCTCGGCACGAGCCAGCTGCTGGCGCTGCTCGACAGCACCGAACAACAACTGTCCCTTGTGGAACAAGGCGGTGGTGCTGGTGTTGCGGTACTTCGCCGAGGCACGCCCGGACACGTCGCGGCCGGTGAACCCGGCCAGACGCCCGGACTCGTCGCGGATGCCGAAGGTGATCCGGTCGTAGAAGGCGGTGATCACATCACCGGTGCGGGACGAGCGGGTGGCCACCCCGGCGTCGAGCATGTCGTCCTCGGAGAACCCGGCCTGGCGCAGATGCTCGATCAGCCCCGTCCAGTCGCGGGGTCCGTAGCCGACGAGGGTCCGCTCACGGACGGCCGCGACCGCCTCGTGGCTGCCCAACCGCGTGTTGCTGGCCAGGTAGGTCTGGACGCGCCGGGACTGGTCGAGCTGGTCGGCAAACCACGCGGCCGCGAGCGTGTTCACCGCGGCCAGCCGGTCCAGCTCGGGCTCGCCGGTGGCCGGTGCGGGCCAGACCGTGGTGGCCGTGTTCGCCTTGGTCGAGGTCGGCTCGTCCGGCGGCGCCGTCTGCTCGGCCGGGGCTGTGGTCGCGGGGGGAGCCGTTGTGACGGGTGCTGGCGGGGACGCGGCAGCCTCGGCGGCTGGAGGCTGGTCGCGCGATGGCACCGGCTCGCCGATCGCCCGGGTAGTGGCCGGTGATCCCGGTCGGCCCACGATGAACCCTCTCGGCTGGGGCAACGACGTGGCGGGGTGGGCGCGCCGTGTCGCGAGGTCGACGTCGAGGGCCTGCGGGACTGGCTGTCCGGTGGTCAGACGCACGTAGTCGGCCACCTGCCCGGGGCTGTCAGCGTGCGGGGCACCAACCCGAACGTCGCGGGGCGGGTGTGGGGGTGGCCCGGCCAGTACCCACCCGGATGGGCGGGCTTGTGCCGGTGCTGCGGTCTCGCCGTGCTCGTTCGATTCCTGCCCGGTGAGGGGCTCCTGGGCTGCCGAGTCAGGCTCTTCCGCGTCGGCCCACGCCTGCCACTCCTGCTCGACAGGCACCCCGGTGTGCTCACCGGCGCGAGTGTCAGTGAGCCCGAGCTGGTCGACGGGCGGGTGTGCCGTCTCGTCGCCCGTGGCGGTGTCCTTCGTCGTGGAGGCAGGCAGCGCGGTGGTTTCGGTGTCCTCGAGTTCCGCGGCGGGGGGTGCCGCCGCGGGGTCCTGTGGGCTGTCGGGGTCGGTGAGCAGGGTCTGCTCAGTGTCCTCGCCGCGCTCAGGCGCTGTAGCCCCTTCCGCCGTGGTCTCCTCCGGGGTGGCGGTGGTTGGCAGGAGCGCGTCGAGCTCTCGAAGCTGGTTCCAGGCCTGCGTTTCCCAGTTCCTCGGGGTCGTGTCGCTGTCGGCGGGGGGGTACAGGGCGGTGCCGATCAGAAACCGCACGACCCGGGCGTGCAGCGCGTGGACGTCGTGCCGCCGGTGGTGCCACTGCGGATCGTCCGGACCGGCGACCTCCGAGGACTGCCAGCGCTGCGCGAGTGCGGACACGGCCTCGAACAGCTGCTGCTGGCCGTCGGTGACCGGCTGCAGGAACGTCCGCAGCTGAGCCCACGTGCGCTCGCCCGCCCGCACCGCCCCGTCGGGGGTGGCCACAGTGATGCCCAGTCCCCGACCGCGCAGATCGACCCGGCTCAACGCCCCTTCGTCGGGAAAGCCCTGCGGGTGTTGCCGGGCCGGTCCCTCACCGCGCTGCTGGGTCAGGTCCGTGCGGGCCTGCTCGTCCTGCCGCGACCGCAGCAGCGTGGCAAACGTGCCTGCTCCCTGCTGGTGCAGGAACACCAGAGCCATGGCGACATCGGTCTCGGCCAGGGTGCCGGTGCCCGTCCCCGATGGTGCGGGCCCGTCGACGGGGGCGGGCGGCTCGTGCACCAGCGACAGGTAGGTCGAGCGCGCTTGGGTATCGGCGAAGTCGGAGATCGTGACCTGGGGCGGGTCGGTATCCAGGTCGCCGAACTGCAGTCCGTGCCAGCACCGCACCAGCCGCAGCACCTGCTGCTCATCGAGGGCGGCCCCTTGGGTGCCGCGCATCCGCCACCGGCCCGGATCGCCCTGCTGGGGCGGAATCCAGTCCCACTCCCCGATATCGTGGTCGGTGAGCGTGCTGTATTCGCTCGGGCGGGACAGATCCTGCGGCAGCTGTAGTTGCTGGGCGCCGAGCAGCTCGACCCCGCGCTGGCGGGTGTAGCGCACCTGCACCGCCGTCGGTTCCGGCGGAAATCCTTCCGTGGGGGCGGCGGTGTCTGGTCCCGACTCGGCGTGGGGCTGTGGGGCAGCACCGTCGCCGGTGGACTCGGCAGCGTGCTCGCGGTCGTGGCCGGGGGCATGGTCAGCTAAGGCCTCCTTGCGCGCCCGGTGGCGCGCGAGGAGCGGTTCGATACTCGCGCTGGTGGCGTCGGCGGCCTGGTTCGCCAGGGCGCTGCGCCGCTTGCGCAGGCGGTCGACGAGGGTTTCGGCGAGCTCGACGATCTGGGTGGCTTCCCCGTCCGGGGATTCGTCCCGTCTCGGCAGGGTGATCTCGCCGGTGGCCTCGTCGACGACGATGTTCGGCCGGCGGTGGAGATAGACCTCGTAGCCGGTGCGGGCCATGCCCAGTTGTA
This sequence comes from Halosaccharopolyspora lacisalsi, assembly GCF_014137975.1. GTDB lineage: Bacteria > Actinomycetota > Actinomycetes > Mycobacteriales > Pseudonocardiaceae > Halosaccharopolyspora > Halosaccharopolyspora lacisalsi. The sequence continues at coordinate 34,159 of NZ_JACGWZ010000010.1, forward strand.
GCGCCCGGTGCAGGCCCCAGGGGGTGGTGATTGAGCGGGTCGTTCTCGGCTGCCAGGTGTAGTCCAACAGCTCGACGACCCAGTTGATCAGGGCGTCGGGGTCCTCCCGCGACGGCAGGTTTGCCTGCCCGTCGGCGGTGGCCAGTTGCAGCGGCGGCAGACTGCCCTGGGCGAGTGCACGCGGCACCTGGTCCAACTGGCGCTGCTCGGTTCCGGCTTCCTGCCAGGCCAACAGTCTTTCGAGGTCGGCCACCGAGGCCCGATTGGTCAAACCGTAGGCTACGTCGAGCACCCCGGGCTCGGGCACGGGATTGCCGCCACCGGTGCGCCAGACCGCGAATCCGCGCTGGTCGGCCAGCTCCAGCAGCCTCTCCCACCGTGCGATCACCTCGTCGTCCGACAGCGCCAGCAGGTCCGCGGCGTGTGCCCGTTCCGCCGCAGGAGCCGGTTGCACCCCGGGAGTCGGAGAGATGAGGGGCCACCGGGCGGGCTCGGGGGCGGCGAACAAGCCCACCTGCTCCGCTTCCGTGCCCGGGGCCGTGGCGGGTTGATCCGTGCCGCCGAGCGAGGACGACAGCCGAACATAGCCCGAGACCGCCGGCACGGGACCGGCCTCCCGCGGGGAGTCGCCCATCCGAATCTCGCCGCGTGGCACGCCCGGATCCGCCACGACGACCGAGCGGTGCTCTGCGACCGCTGGGGTGGTGGCCGCATGACGGACGTAGCTGACCAGGTCGGCCCGTGCGGGGCCCGCCCCCGTGCGGCTCACGCGGACCGACACGTCCCGGGGATGTGCCGGGGCGATGGCGAGGACGGTGTCGGTGCGGGTGACGGTGGCAAAGTCCGGCCGCTCCGGCGGGGTTGTTTCCGGACGTGGTTGGTGGTCCTGCTGAGCCGATTCGGCCGGTGCCGAGGGGGTGTCGTTGGCGTCGCGTTCGGCGGCGGTGACGGGCCGGTCCTGGGCGGAGGCGGGGCTGGTCTCGGTGGTGGTGAGCGCGTCGAGACGCCCGGGGTGATTGACGACCGCGACCGGGGGTTCGGTGCGGCCGTTTTTGTAGACGTGTTTGGTGCGAGGTTCCGTGCTGAGGCCCCCGAGATACTGGCCGTGGAGAGCCAGATAGTCGCCGTGATCTTCGGCGGGCTCGGTGACCGTGAGCGGGTTGGAGAGGCCGAGTTGCCCCCGGGTGAGCACCCATCCGGGCTGCAGCTGCGATATCGCCACGTGGGAGGTCGAGGTGGCGGGCAGGACGGTGGCGAGCTGGTCGAGACGGGCCAGCAGGGCCGCCTCGTGCTCACTGATGGCGACGTCAGCGACGTCGAACAGTCCCGCCTCCTGACTGCTGCTGGTCGGTCGCGCCGGGGTGGGCTCTCCCCGCTGGCGCGAGGACAGCGCCGCTTCGACGATCGCGGTGATCGTCGAGGATTGCTGGGCAGCCAGCCCGCGCAGGATGTGTGTGCAGGCGTCTTTCTGGTCGGTGATCGTGAACCCGAGGCGGTTTTGTTCGTAGCGCTGCAGTGTTCTGGCCGTGTGCAGCAGCACGCGTTCGCGGCCCGGGGTCAGGCCGGAGCGCAGCCACGTCTGGAGTTCGGTCCAGCTGCGGTGACCCTGCCGGATAAAGGTGGGGGTGCTGACCCGGATGTGCAGTCCGGTCCGGTCGGCTTGGATGACCTCATTGGCTCCGGCATCCGGTGCGGTCGCCGGACGCCAGCTGTGGTGGCCCCACCCGGCGGTGATGCGGCGCTGCGTGTGCTTGACATCCAGCGTGGCCACCAGATCGACGAGATCATGCGGAGCCAGCCGGAACAGCGTTTCGGCGATGTCTTGGTCAGTCAGCGGCTCCGGGGTGGGTTCCTCGTCCTCGACCGGGACCGTGTCCGCCCGGGTTCCGGGCACGGAGTCTGGAGTCTGCAGCCGTGTGTACGCGGCCACCGTCGCGATCGGGCCGCGTGCGGACCCGGCCACGAGCACGTCGGCCCGCACCGGAGCGGGCGAAGCGAGGACCGTGCTGACCGGCTGGCCGCTGGTCTGCCCGGCCGTCGCGTCGACGGCCTCAGAGGCGGGCGCCTCCGCAGGAGCCTCCCCGGGGATTGCCGTGCCCGCAGACTCCCCAGGTACCGGGATAGCCATCTGACCAGGGATTTCGCCGTCGCCAGCGCTGGTGCGCTCGACGGTCTCGCGCTGCTCCGGCGCACCGGCTGTCGTCGTGTGTTGCTGGGAGGCAGCGAGTCCGGTGCCGGTAGTGCGTTGCTGCAGCGCCTGGGCCGCAGCCGGAGACCTCTCGGCCAACTCGGCACGGGCGTCGTCGAGCAGTGCCGCCGCGGCCCGACGCCCCGCTGGCGCCTGCTGGTCGGGTTCGGAGTCCTCAACGGCCCGTGAGACCGGGGAATAGGAGACCACCTGCCCGATCCGGACGTTCTCGGCGGCGGTGACGGTGATGTCCCCACGGACCTGCGGTGCGGGAGCGGTCCACACCGGCGGGCTTCCCGTCTGCTTGTGACGAAGCCGGGTGGCCCGTAGCCTATCCGCGATAGTTTGCCCGTGCTCGTCGGTGACAGCGTGCTCTGCGTCGCTGTCCGTGGCGGACTGCTGCGCCGTCTTCTTCTCGGACGGTGCCTGCTCGGCGGGAACAGTGCCGCGAGCGGCGGCGACCATGGCGCGCACACTGGCGCTGAGCGTCTCCCCGGCAGCGCCCCGCCCCGTGGCGCGGACCGTGGCCGCCTCCCCCACGCTCTCGGCGTCCAGGACCTCGGCAACCGCTTCGGCCACCCGGAGCCGGTACTCGAACTCCTGCCGAGACAGCGAGGAATCCGCGCGCAGGCGCCGACCGCGGTCATAGGGGGACACAGCCGTGTCGCTGACCAGCAGCGTGTGCGCCGAGTCGGCCGCAGCCGCAAAACGCGAATCCACGGAGGCAGCCCAAATACGAGACAACACCCCCCGCGCCGTCGCCGGATCCGTCACTGTGTTCGTGATCCCGCTGGGAGTGCCCGCATTCGGCAGTGCCTGCTGCAGCGTCGTGGTCAGCGCCGCCATGGTCGGCACTCCGGAAAACCGCTGCGGTGTTTCGGGGATGACCGCGAACAGCTCTTCCTCGGCCGGAGCAGGGGTGGTGGGCACGTCGCCAGGAGCCGCACTGGCGGCCGTCGTGACGGTCTGATCAGGGTCCTCGGCCTGAGGAGTCTCGCTGCTGTCCGGGACCATTGTGCGGGAGTCGGGATCGCGGTCACTATTGCGGGTGCTCGGCTCCTCAGACAGAGAAACCTGCTCGCTGGTGGCCTTGGTCCGGGCGGCCAGACGCTGCACCGTCTCCACGTAACGCGTCAGCAGTGGCCAGAACGCCGGAGCCCGCAGGCCCTCGGCTTCCAGATTGGCCGCCAGCATGCGAGCGGCCTGCGCCCACCGGGCATACCCGGCCACCGACTCACCCGCAGAAGCCTTCCGCAGACCACGAGCGTCCCGTTCGGCTTCCCACAGCGCGGACACATCCGACCGCGACGGCGACAAGCGTTGCCCCGCTGCCGTTCGGTCCATGTCGCTGCGAGCGCGCCCGGCCTGGTGCAGATCGTCGAGGGCCTGCGAAGTGCTGGTGTAGGGCTCGGCGGTCGGCAACGCCGCCACCGACGGCATCTCGGCGTCGGTGTTGTCGGCGGAAGCAGGATCCTCCGCAGGAGTGCCGTCGCCTGGCCGGTCCTGTCGTGACGCTTCCTGGGTGGCTTCCCGTAGTTCCGGGTTGGCGGAGGTGTGTTGGGTGACGAGTTCGACCAGGGTCGGTTGTTCCCGTTCGGTGACCGCCGTTCCGGTCTCCGTTGCGACCCGCTCGGCGGCGGATGCCACGGTCGGCACGTCACCCTGCTCGATGAGGCCGGTCAGGCTCTGGCGCAGCTGCGCGGCACGGTGCGGCATCACCACCAGTGGTGGTGCGGACTGTTCGGCCTGGGACAGCCACCGTTGCGCCTCCTCGCTACGGCCCTGGCCGGCCAGGCGGATCGCGGTGTTGAGCTCGTCGCGGACCGCGCGGTGAAAGTGCGGGCCGTTTTGGGTGTGGGCGGCCAGTTGCGCCACCCGTAGCGGCCACTGCGGCACGGTCGTATCCAGGGTGAACACGCCAGGGCGAACCGCGTCCCGGTACAGTCCCACCGTCGCGGCCAGATGCTGGATGGCAAGCTCGTGGTCACCGCGAGCGACGGTCACGGACTCGCCGCCGCTGTAGCTGACCAGCGGCATCGCCGCCGCGCCCGGCTCGGACAGCGTCACATACCGGACCCCGTCCAGCTGGAGCACCGACTGTTGCAGCCCGTGCTCGTCGGCCAGCTGCCGCAGCGTGGTCATCACGCCGGTTTCCGGCGCATCATTGGCCCAGTCCGAGAACGTGGCGCTGGCGGTGTCCGCGTTCCGGACATCCGACTGTGCGTCGGTGTCGGTGACCGGCTGCTGTGCAGGCTCTGTCGTGGGGTCAGCACCCTTCTCGGGCGAGCTCGTCGGGGCCGGGCCAGGCTGGCCGTCGTCGAGACGGAACAGACGTTGTTGGTCCTGCAGGTCGCGGGTGAGGTCGCGAACCCGATTGGAGCGCGTGGGGTATTTCCACGGTCGGGGCAGATACCACAGTTGCTGGCGTGTGGAGAAACGGAAGCTGTGCCGTTTCAAGGTCTCGGTGAGCTGTCGGTCACCGCGCTGTGTGCCCCGCACGGCCGTGCCCGTCTCGTCGTGGGCGATGACCAGATCGGCCTGGTCATGCTGGTCGGCGTCGGTGCGGGCCTGGGCGGCGGTGTTCGGCAGGGTCGCCAGCCACGCGGTCAGCGCCTGGCGCAGCACAGGTTGTTGCCCCGTACGCAGCCAGCCCGCGTCGAAGAGCACGCTGGTGCTGTGATCGCCGTGCGGGAGGCTGATAACTGCTTGGCAGCGGGACCCGGCATAGCTCACGGTGCTGATCTGCAGACCGCGCCAGAAAAACGGGCGTTTGCGGCCACCGTCGCCAGCGACCCCATTCAGGGTCTCTTCTTCCGGGATGAGGATGCCGTCACGGTCGTAGAAACCGTCTTCGGCAGCGCCGGCGGCGGTCTCGGCGAGCTGGTCCAGTGTGTCGGCCAGCTCCCGCAGCCGTGCTGCGTTGCCGGACAAGTGCTCGGCCGTGGTGGTGACCGCGACGTCGCCTGTCTCATTACCGCCCCCGGAAGGGGGTGTCGTGGCCGTGGACGCGTCGTTTCCGACCGCAGCAGGAGCTTCCGCGCTGGTCTCCGCCGGACCCGCATCAGCACCTCCAGGACCAGCCTGCTCACCGGGCGTGGTCTCGACGGCCGGGCTGGGGGATGCCTCCGCGGTCGCGGCATGTGCTGCTGCCTGCTCCTGCTGCGTCTCGTGAGGCGTTCCGGGCGCCTCCCCGGAGAAGGGGCTGGCCGTACCTGCTGGGGCGGAGGCACGGGCGTCTGTCTCGTCAGGCGGAGCGTTGAGGACGGCGTGGGAGTGCCGCTGGTACAGGATGGTCAGCTGCTGCAACAGCGCGCTGTCGTTGATCCAGTGGGCCAGGAAGGCCGTGGAGGGCCCCTCGGGCTCGGCGGCCTCGATGATGTCGACGATCAGGTCCTTGACCCACTTGCCTATCACGTCGCCGTAGTTGTCGAGGGCGTTGGCTCGGGCGGCTTGAATGATGCGGGGTTGTTCGGTGAGCTGGTCCAGTCCGCGCAGCAGACCTGCGAGGTCGGTCTCGGAGGCGGTGATTTGGTGCTGGTCGAGTAGCCGGGTGATCGGCGCGTGCAGCGGATGTTCCACCAGTGTGGCGGTATCCGGTGTGGACGGATCCTCGACCGCCAGGGTCGGGCGCAAGTGACCGATGGTGAATCGGGTCAGCCGGTCGAGGACCTGGTTGCGGAAGTCCTCATCGCGGAGCAGCGGCCTGAGCAGCTGCGAGTCGGCATCGTCGCGGAGTTGGCTCAGGTACTGGCGGGTCTGGGCCTGGACTGCGCTGGCCAGGTCCTGCTCGCCGGTGTCCTCGCGAGCCAGGCGGGTCAGTTCGGCGTCGATGAGCAGCCACCACGCCGCCTGCCGCAGCGGGCCCGCACTCTCGGCGGGCACCAGATCCTCCACGATCAGGTCCTCAGCCAGCCGTTGCGCGTGTTCGGCGCTCATCACCGCCGCGGAAGACTCGCCAGCCTCGGGTGCCTGCTCGGTGGCTTGCTCGGGGGTCGACATGGCTTCCGCCACATCGACACGGCGGGAACTGCCGTCAGCGCCGATGGCCACCCCGATGATCTCGCCGGGGCGGTCCTGACCCGGTGTGGCCGCGCCGGCCGGCTGCTCGCGGGCAATGGGGGCGGCATCGCCGTCTGCGGTGGCGTCGATGACCGTGTGGTCAGAATCGCCCGGGGGGTCGTGTTCGGTAGGGGCGGCCGAGGTGCCTGTGTCGGTCTCGACGTTGTCCATGTCCGCTTCGATTTGGGTGAGCTGGACACGGGCTTGGCGGAGTTCCTCAGCTTGGGGAAACGGGGCGCCGAGCTGGCCACGGCCGGAGTCGATGCGGTTTTGAAGGTCGTCGACGTTGCTTTGCAGCTCGGCGGTATGGTCGCGGGCTTGGTCGATGTGGTCGGTGATGGCCTGGGTGATGCGCCAGTATTGGTTGGTTGCCGAGACCCATTCGTTTTTCAACGACACGGTCTCGGATCCACCGAGGGTGGCCTCCAGTCGCCACGCAGACAGGTCTTGGCGGGCGCGGATCTCGACACGGACATCGCGGTAGGACAGCCTGCCGTGATACCGGGAGGTCCCGGCCATAGCGCGGGTGAGGATGCCGCCCAGGGTCTCGTTGACGGTCTTGTCGTCGGGTAGGGCGCTGTCCTGATGCACCCAGTGGTGGGTGCTGGCCTCGGCGGTCTCGGCGAGAGTACGCAACCGGCGGACCCGCCGGGACAGTTCCTGGCTTTGCTGCTGCCAGGTCTCAATGTTGTGTTCCAGGTCGGCTTGGGTGCGCGCGTGGCTGGTCGAGAGTCGTTGCAGCCGCGTGAGTTCTTGCTTGGCCTTAGCGTGACGCTCCAGCAGGGGGTTGCCGGTGGCCAGGGCTTTGGCCTCCGACATGTCCATGACGGTGTCGTCGAGGTCGATATCGAGGTCTTCACGACCGGGGTTACCGCCGAACAGTTGGGTCACTGCCCAGGCTTTGCGCTCCAAGGTTTGCCACATGTAGGAGTCGAATGAGCCCTCGGCGACGAACTTGAGGACCTCGACGGGCTGGTCGAGCTCGAGCATCTGGTTGCCCACCCGCAGCCCGCGGCCGTTGCGTTGTTCGATGTCGGCCGGACGCCACGGAGCGTCGATGTGGTGCATGGCCACGATGAGGTCCTGGACGTTGGTGCCCACCCCCATCTTGTCGGTCGAGCCCAGCAGCACGGCCACCTCGCCGGAGCGGGCCTGGGCAAACAGGGTGGCCTTTTGGCCATCGGTGGTGGCCTCGTGGATGAACCGGATCTTGTTGGCGGGTACCCCGGCGGTGACGAGCCCGTCGCGGATCTTGCCGTAGACCTGGTCGCCGCGCTGTTGATTCGGTGTTCCGAGGTCGCAGAACCCGAGCTGCAGCCCGCCGCGCTGACCGTTGGGAAAGACTTGGTCTTTGGTGCGGTGATAGATCGCGGCCATCCGGGAGACCACGGATTCGACCTTGCCCGGTTCCGGGTCGGACACGCCCACCAGGTCGAGGTCGACGGCGGCCTTGCGGCCGTCGCTGCAGACCTTGAGCATGTTGTCCACATCAGGCGACGTGCTCGACATCTTATCGATGCGCTCGGCGATCCCGGCGACATAGCCCGTCAACCGGTCACTGGGCTCGACCACCACGGTTTCCGAACGCGCCTCAGGACGTTTGAGCCCCAAATCGTCCTGGCCGCGCACGTCGCCGATCTCGTTGAACACCGCCATGAGGTCGGCCGGATTGTGAAACCCCACGGGCCGGTTCTTCTGCCGAAACGAGACCCCGTCGAGCCCGATCTCCAGTCGGGGCTCGACGCGGACGAAGGTGCGCAGCCACGGGTCCAGCTGCCCCACGCCCATCTGTTTGAGCCGCTCAGGCTGCAGATAGTGCTGCATCACGTAGATCTCGACGAGGTTGTTCGACAACGGGGTGCCGGTGAAAAACGTCGCCACCCGGCCGGTGGGGTTGGTGCGGCGGAGGTGGGCGAGCTTGTTGTCGAGGTCGGTGGCCCGGTTGGAGCCCTTGGGCAGCGAGATCTCCCGGTCGGAGGCACTCAGGTGCAGGTTTTTGAAGTAGTGGGCCTCGTCGAGCAGCAGATAGTCGACCCCGAGCATCTCCAGGGTGATGCCGGTATCCGAGCGGCTGGCGGCGAGGTTGTCTTTCAGCGTGGTCGTTTTGCGCTTGAGGGCCTTGGCCAGGGCCTTGGCCTGTTTGGATTCCTCGCCGCCGTGGGCGCGCAGCGCGTCTTCGAGCTCGGCGGTGCTCTCGGCGAGGTAGCGCGACTGGGTCTCGGGTGAGACCGGGATGGACTCGAACGCGGTGTGGGTCATCACGATCGCGTCCCAGTCACCGGTGGCGCACCGCGCGGCGAACAGTTTGCGCTGGGAGAGATCGTTTTTCGTGCCGAGCTGTTGCTCACCGGCCATGAGGATCTTCGCGCCGGGGAAGAAGCGCTTGCCGTCGCGGGTGACCTGCTCCAGCAGGTGGTTGGGCACCACGATCAGCGGCTTGTGGGCCAGGCCCTGCTCGCGCATCTTTAACGCGGACAAATACATGGTGGCGGTCTTGCCGCCACCGACGGCGTGCCCGCACAGCGCGGTGGGATTGGCCAGGATGCGATGCACCATCTCGCGCTGGTGATCGTAGGGATGGAAGTCGGCGTCCAGGCCGGTGAAGGTCAGATGCTGGCCGGAGTAGACGCGGTTGACATAGGAGTTGAACCGGCGATTGTAGCGCGTGACCAGCCGTTCGGCGCGGGCGGGGTCCTGCCAAACCCAGTCGGAGAAGCGCTCGCCGATCTCGACCTGCTTGGCCTGGGCAGCCTGGGTCGCGCCCTGGTTGGTGACCGGTTTGCTGTCGGGATCGGGCCCGTCGTCTTTGACGGTGGGAGTTTTGCCGTCCAGGGCCAACTCCACCAGCCGCACCCCATCGACTCGATCGGTGCCCCACTCGAAGGTGGCGGCCACGCTGCGCTGCGCATCCCGGCGGGTAAGTTGCCACTTGGCCAGCTCAGGGGTGTAGGTGATCTCGACGTTCTCGTCGAGGACGTCGGCGCAGAACTGGGTGACCACGTCCGGGGGGATCCAGGGAGCGCCCAGAGGGGCGGTGATTTCCTCCGGGGTCAACGCCCGCGGTTGGGCGTGCTCCAGCGCGGCGACGTTGCGGTCGTAGTGCTCGGGGGCCTGTTCGGCCGCGGCCCGGGCCTGTTCGAGCTTGGTGACCACGTCCCCGGCGAGATAGTCCTCCCGGGCCATCCAGCGTTGGAGGGCGGGGTCGTAGTAGACCAGCTCACCGAGCCGGCCGGGGACCTGTTCGGTGGGACAATCCAGCAGCCCGCCGATACGGTCGAGATCAACCTGTCCGGTCTCGTCCAGACTGATCCGCACCGCCTCGTCCGGCGAGTCGGCGTGTTCGGCTCGCCGTGGCGGCACATTCAGGCGCCGGTGAAAGATCGCGGCTTTCTGGCCGGTGTTGGTGGCATCGTCGAAATCTTCCAGGGCCAGCACCGCCGGATAGTCCGGATCGGCGGCGAATCCCCCCATGTACGGGCGCTTGCGGGTGACCTTGGGCAGCCCGGTTTGCCCGTCCGCGGTCTCCTCGCCGGCGGAGGCCGATTTGGGTGAGGTGGTTGTGGTGGTGACGGTGGCCCGGTTGAGGTAGCCGAACTCGGCGACGTAGGCGTCATAGCGCTCGTTGAGTCGTGCGCGCAGCGGCACCAGTTCCTCGTCCGAGCGACTGTGGTCGGCCTCGGCTTCCAGCAGTTCCACCGTGGCATCGCGCAGCTCGGTCAGGGTGGCCAGTTCCCGCAAGGGTTTGCCGGACAACGGTCCCTTGTCGATGCGCACCTCGGCCACCGCCTGAGGGTCCTGGCCGTGGTCGCGGGCTTGCTGTTTGGCCTGCTGGGTGGCTTCCTTGCTGGCTTTCTGATCTTGAATCATCACCGGGGCCAGCGCACCCCCGGTGACCTGGTAGGCGGTGCCATCGAAGACGTGGAACGAGCCCTCCGGGCGCCCGTCGGCATCGGCCAGCGGCACCGAGGCCAGCTCGGCGGCGGGATCATGACGGGCTGCCTGAAAGGTCATCCCGGCTTTCCGGGACTGGGCAACGATCTGGGTGCTGACCTGGGACAACTGACTGGCCAGGTCAGAGTCCGCGTGCGGTTCCACGTGCAGGGTCTGGCCGTACTTGTGACCATGGGTGGTGGTCATCTCCCCGAGCACCCACTCGGGGTGGTCGAGAAAGATCCGGTTGACGGGCTGATCCAGCTGTGGATGCGTCTCAGCGTGCAGCCACGGCACTTCGTCAGGGTCGGTGGGAGTGGGCTCGGTCGGCAGGCGTTTGCGCAGCACCATGACGTCGGTGATCGCGTCGGTGCCCCCGTCGGCCAAGGCCCCACTCGGTAGCCGAATCGCGCCGAGCAAATCGGCTTGCATCGCCAGCGCCGCGCGCCCGTTCCGAGCTTGAGCATCCAGGGTGTACCGCGAGGTCAGCAGGACGGCGACCCCGCCGGGCCGTAACGCCTCCACAGTGCGCCAGAGCACATAGTTGTGCAGGTTGCGTTTGACGTGCTGGGGCACCTGCGGATTCGGATCATGGACTCGAGTGTTTTCGAACGGCACGTTGCCGAGGGCGGCCTCGGCCAGTGGCAGCGCGGTCTCTTCCAGCGGGCTGTTGCGGATCGTGGCGTGGGGATGCAGCAACGCGGCGATGCGGGCCGTGGAGGGGTCGCGCTCGATGCCGACCCAGTCGATGTCGGTGCCCTCGGGGCTGCGGGCCAGGAACTGCCCGGCTCCGCAGCCTGGTTCGAGCACCCGCCCCCCGTCGAAGCCGAGATCGCCGAGTAGCCGGTGCATCGCATCGGCCACCACCGGTGGGGTGTAGAAGGCGTTCGGGGTGGCATAGAAGCCTTCTTGGTACTCGTGTGGCGACAGCAGCCCCAGCAGTTCGCCCTGCAGATCGGCCCAGGTGCCCGACGGTTCCGGGGACAGGGCCTTGGCCAACGGTCCCCAGCCGGGCCAGGTGCGCAATGCGGCCCAGTCCTCGGCGGTACTGGTGGCCCCGAGCTGGGACAGGCGCTGGGCGGTCTGCAGCGCGGCGATCCCGGCGCGGGCTCGACTGATCTCTCCCCGCGGCGGTCCCGGTGGCTCTGGCGTGCTGGTTTCGCTGGACATGCAATCCCCCTGCTGAACACACGATGCGGATCAGGTCAGTCGTGGTGAGTGGCGTAGCGCTGCAACGCGGTGTCGAGATCGCTCCCGGTGGTGGTGGCTGGCAACGCCGCGGCCGGGCGACTGGGCATCGCCTCGGGGCTGGTCAGCACGAGACCGACCCAGGCCGCCACGACCTCCGGTGTCGGCACGAGATCCAGACCTCGCTCGATCGGGTCCGGCACGATGTCGATGTCGGCCTGATACCGCACGGTCACCGACCATCCGGTGTCCTCACTCCAGTCCACGGTGACCGACTCCAGGTCGGTGCCGGCGATCTCGTCGGTGTCGCAGTCGAGGCGGATGCGCCCACAGCGCGGCGGCTGGCTGTCGATCTCTTGGTTCAGCACGGCGATCTCGTCGGCCTGCAGCGCGGCGGCAACGGCGGTGAGATAGGCAGTGGGGTCGGTCTGCGGCATACGATCTCCTCACTCGGATTCGGTATCGGCATGGTGGGTGTCGGGATCGAGGACGGGCAGCTCCACCCGGCTGCCGTGCCCGGTGTGTTTGAACCCGTGCCGCTGGCTGTACTCGCACTCGCCGAACGGCCCGGTCGGGCTGGTCAGCACGCTCATGTGCGGGTCGAGGTGGTGCAGCATCCACGTCGACATGGCCGAGCCCTCGTCGGCGACGACGGCTTCCTCCCACGCGCGCCGTACCAGTTCCAGCCGAAACACGGCCTCGGGGTGTTCGAACCACGCCGGGCACCAGGTCGCGTATTTGAGGCTGCGTTGATACAGCGGGATCACGAGGCCGTGGACCCAGCCGAGGAGCTCGTCCATGTCCACGGCCGACTCGTCGCCGGTCTCGGCGGCGGGGGGTTGCTCGTCCGGGACGGGCTCGCCGCCGGGGACGGCCTCCTCGGCCGGGGCGGTGTCCGCGGCGGTGGGGAAGAAGTCGAAGCTCATGGCGAATCGTCGCCCCGGTTCAGGCGGGCGGCCACGGGGTTGTCGGGACCGAGGTAGGCGGCTGCGGCGTGCTGGACCTGCTGGACGGAGGCGTCGCCGGCCGCGCTGATGTCGTCGGCCTGCTCGGACTCGCGGTACCAGGGCAGCAGCGTGCCGTGGGCGACCGGACGGCCCGGGTTGATCAGCAGAGCTTCGGTTTTGGCCAGCGCCCGAAGCCGGGCCACCGGCATGATCGATTCCTTGGTGGCGCTGTACTGGTCGGACCTGCCCGAGGAGCTCGTCGAGACGGACACGGGCTGGCGCACCCAGTGTTCGCCGATGAGTTGGGACAGCCATCCCAGAAAGTCCACGTCGTCGAGACCGGCTCCGGCGATTTTGACCGTGGCCGCGCTCCACAGACTGTCCATGCCCTCGCGGCCCCACACGCGCGCGCCCTGCTTGTAGGACTGCAGGATCGTCAGCGCCTGGATCCCGCGTGAGCCCCAGTGCGAGTACTGGCTCGGTAGGCTGCTCAGGGGGCAGATGTTGGCGGCCTCATCGAGCATGAGCACCAACGACGGGTCCAGCCGGCCGCCGCGGGCCTGGGCGGCGTACTCGGCGACTTCGGTGATGCGGTCGACCAGCGCGGTCACCACCGGTGCCGAGGAGGAGCCGCCCTCTTTGGACAGCAGATACACCGTGTCGGCGCCGCCGGCGACCAGCTCCCACGGGTCGAAGCTGGCCAGCTCGTGCTCCGGCGGGCTCGACCAGGTCGACGGTGGGGTGACCCACCGCAGCAGCGCCTCACTGCGCAGGCATTTCACCGCCGTACGGGCGGTTTCGTAGATGCCTTCGGTGGTGACGTCGGCCCCGCCGAGGGTCGATTCGAGTTCTTCGGCGTCGACGGTGGCCCCGTGGTTATCGAGCGCGTCGACGGCGTCGCGGCGCTGGTCGCGCAGATACCGCAGCACATCGCGGAACGTGCCGTCGGGGTTGGCCGCCGCGGCCAGGATCGAGCCGGACAGCACCCGCTCGGCGGCCTGGGAGAAGAACGGGTCGGCGCGTTCGCCGGAGATGGTGCCGGTGAAGTGGGCGGTCAACCGGGAGGCGGCCTCCAGCTGCCGGTGCTGCGGGGTTTGGCGGATCGCGGCGATGGGGTCCCAGTACCAGGTCTGGTCCACGTAGGCGATCTGCTGCGGGTCGAACGTGAACACCCGCCCGGCCTGCGCGCGCAGGGACCTGGTCAGCGCCCACACGTCGGTCTTGTTACTGGTCACGACGACCGGACCGTTGGCCGACAGGATCGTGGGCACCGCAATCGCGCTGGTCTTGTTGCTGCGCGGGCCCATGAGGATCAGCGCCACGTCCTCCCAGGACATGTACACATCCATCCCGGCGACCTGCATCAGCCGGATACCGACATCGCGGCCCAGCTCCTGCGCGTGCTGCAGCGAAGGCCGCAGCCCGCGGGCTTTCTGCGCGGCCTGCTTGCCGGTCAGGTCGCCGAGGTCGCGTTTGCGGGCCAGCCGGGCCGGATCGTGGCCCCCGGCCAACCGGTCCGCGAGGGCAAGCCCGCCCAGGACGCCGCCGACGAGTTCGGCAATGGCCAACACCGCCACCAACACCCAGAACAGCACCGGCGAGACCCCGGGCACCAGCCCGGCCGGGCCGACCGTGGTCAGGGTCTCGACGAGCTGCGGGACCGCCATGCCCGGGCGGGCCCAGGACCCGGTGGCCAGGAGTCCACACAGACCGGTGGCCACCCAGATGTCGGCGTAGGCCGCCACGGCGGCAGCGAGCACCGATCCGGCGATGGCCAGGGTGGTCTTCTCGTTCGACGCCGGAGCCGCCCCGCTCATGCCGCCACCCCCTGCTGCGGCGACTGCGGGTCCTGATCGGGCCAGGCGGTGTTGGTGTGCCAGGCGGTGTCGGTGTCATACAGCGACCGTTCCGTGGCGGTCAGGCTCATCGCCACCGGCAGCCCGAGCCGTTCCCCGCTTTTGATGAGGTATTTGCCTCGGCCCGGGTGGCTCATCCCGGCCACCCACGTCGGCGGGGCCGCCCAGGAGGTCAACAGCGACGTTTCGCCGCTGGTCAACGGGGCGATCCGTGAGATCGCCTCGATTTCTTTGTTGTCGAGTCCGCCGAGGACGAGCACTCCGTTGCGGGCGGCCATGCCGCGCGCCTTGGCCACATCGGCCGGGTTCGGCAGCGCCTCCAAATCATCGAAGGAGTGGGTGGATTGGGCGGTGACCTCGCCCTCGTGGCGGTTCAAACGCGTAAGCCGGTCGGCGTACTCCACCAGGCCCGGCGCCACCCGCAGCGCCCGCCACAGCTCGTCCATGGGCCGGAACACGTTGCGGCGCTGGCCGACGGCTTGGGTCGCGTCGATCGCGGCCGCGCTCCAGGCCCAGGACGACAGCATCGCCGCGGCCACGACCTCGTCGTCATCGCGGTGCAGCGCGGAGATATCCAAACTCATGGCCGGGGTATCCAGCGGGGCCGCCACCGTGGAGCGCTGGTCAAACATCCCCCGGATCGCGCCTTCGCAGAGCACCCCGAGGGAGTTGATGAGTTCGCGGGCATCACGGCGGAACTGGCGCTCGTCGGCCGAGGCGGTCAGCTGCTGCACGGCCTCGGGCGCCTGCTCGAGGATACGCAGCAGATCCGGGATGACCGGTTCGCCAGTGGGATCGGCCGTGGTCGCCAGATCCAGCGCCCGGCCCAGCAGGCGCCGCTCGGTGGTGGTGATCTCCGGGTGGGACTGCTGGCGCCGCACGATCGTGATCAGCGCTTCCAGCAGCGACAGCTGCCGGGCCCGGACGGTCTCCAGCAGCTGCGCCCGGGCCTGGCCGGTGGCCGCGGCCACCGCTTGACGCAGCGGGCCGATGTCCAGCGGGTTGAGCCGGGCCAGCCCGCGGCCGACGCGCCACACGGTGCCGCCGAGCGACTCGACCAGCGGCGAGTACTCGCCCTTGACGTCGCCGGGCACGACCCCGAGAAAGCCGAATGAGGTCAACCCGGTCATGAGCCGTTTGATGATCGTGCTTTTGCCGACGCCGGGCTGCCCCTGGACCCACAAGCCGGTATTCGTCACCAAACCCTGGTGCAGCCACTCGCTCGGGTCCAGCCCGACCGGTTCGGCGGTGTGCATGTGCCGCCCGATCGGCACCCCACGCGGGGCCGCGCCCGAGGAGACCGCGTACGGGTACAGCCCGCACACCTGACTGGTGGTGCCCTGATAGCCCACCCCGGCTTGGACGGTGGCCGCCCGGCCCCCGCCGGGGGTGGTCCAGCCCCACGACCGGGGCGCGGGCCGGTTCCGGGCCTGTCCGGCCGGATCCGGCCCGGCGGAGGCGGCAGTGGGGGAGTCAGTAGCCATGACGGGTCTCCAGCTCACGCGGATTGATGCCCATGCCCAAGCTCGCGGCGAACCCCGACGCCTGGGCCCCACGCAACCGGCGCAGCCGGGTTTTGGCCTGACCGGCGCGCAGCTCGACATCGGCCACCGCCGCCGGGATCTGCTCGGCGGCGGCCACGGTGGTGGTCACATACAGCGAAAACGTGCCGACCCCGGCACCCTGGGACTCCTCCCGGGCGGCCTGCTGCGCGTGCGCGGCATCGTCGCGATCGCGCTGCGTCGTATCGCGTTTGGTGCGCTTCGCCCACTCCTGACGCACCGCCAGGTTGCTGATCTCGGACTCGACGGCCGCCGCGGCGGCATCGGCCCCGAGCGGCTCGTACAGCAGCGTCACCCGCCGCGGGTGCGGGCCCGGCGCCAGCAGCGGCACGAGCACGCGCTCGGTCACCGCCTGCCGCGGGGCCTCCCGCATCGCCCAGGACACCGAGATCCCCGAGTCGTGGTGCCAGGCGTCCCAGTCCTCGCGGGCCGACACGGGAGCGGCATCCCGCCAGGCCAGCACCTGCTGCTGCGCGTCGAGCACGGCGACCTCGCCGCGACTGGCCGGATCGTAGGCGGTACGCAGCCGGGTGATCAGCTGCGGCACAGTGGCCCGCCCCAGCACCGACACCCCGCATGAGGCCAGCCCCTGCTCCAGCCCGGGGATCCAGCGCGACACCTCGGCCACCGCCGCCAGCAGGTCCGGCGGCTGCGGATTGGCCCGCGACGGATCGAACGTGATCGACACACGGGTGTCCACATCGGCGGTGACCGCCGGGGTCTCGGCGAGAAGCTCGTCCATGACCTGGCTGGCCACCTGCGGCGAGTGCGGGCTGCGGCGCTGGTGGGTGTAGTCACGGATCGTCGTGCCCCCGGTGGGGGCGGTCTCCACGGTCACGCTGATCCAGCGCACCATCGGTTGATAGCCCAGATCCGCCAGCCACGCCCCCCACGAGGCCACCCACTGGTCGGCCTGGTCCTGATCGGCCAGATCCAGCCCCACCGGAGAGCACCGCAGCACCACGGTGATCAGCCCGCTCCTCCGGTCCCACAGCAGGCCCTGCTTGCCGCCGCGCCCGTCGTCGGTGTTCAGCGGCACCAACGGCGCCATCGGCCCGGGCAGGTCGTGCTGGCGCGGATGGTCGGTGAGCACCCCGCCGGAATAGGCGGTCCAGCCGCGCCGCCGGGCGGTGGAAAACCGCAGCGTGCGGGCCAGGGCCTGCCACAGCGAGCTGCCGCCGACGGGAATGAGCACACTGGCCGCCACGAGCACACCGATCCCGACCACGACCAGCCCGACCACCACGCCGATGTAGAACGCCGCGATCGCGGTCACGATCGTGACGAACAGGGTCAGCGTTTGGCCCGGCGACCAGTTCGCGATGCCGAAACCCCGCGCACGGCGCCAGTTGCCGTACAACCGCGGGCCGTCCGGACTGCTGCTGGTACTCACGACGTCGGCTCCTCTCCGCCGATGTCTGCGGCGGTGTCCCTGGTCTGCGTGTAGGCCTCGCCGGTCGCCGCGAGCCCCATGCCGACACCAGTGCCCACCGCACCGGTGGTTTGACCCGCGCTCGCGACCTGCTGACCCTGCCCGACGGGCGCGGCCTGCTGCCCTTGCCCGACGGGCGCGGCCTGCTTCCCCTGTCCGGTGGGGCTGGCCTGCGGCGGAGAGCTCGACGGGCCGCCCTGGCCAGGCCCACCGGATCCGGACGGGCCGCGATTCTCGGAGCCCGAGTCGGGGCCTTCAGGCCCGGATCCGGACGGGCCGCTGCCGGGCCCGGTCGCGTCCACGTAGTTGGCCTGCTGCTCGCCGGACGAGCGCGGGGCGGCCCCGCTCGGGGAGGGCCCGCCCCCGCCTCCGGACATTTGTCCGAGGCTGCTCAACGCCGAGCCCCCGCCCCCACCGGAGGGCATCGACACTCCCGCCCAGCTGAAGAACTTCATCAGCGCCGGCAGCGCGATAATGGCCAAAAACACCACCATGATGCCCACCATCGCGACATTCCAGTCCTGATCGACCTCTCCCGACGGCGACGAGTTACCGGAGCCCATGAACTGGAACCCGATGACATACAGCATCGCCGCCAGCGGCTTGTACGCCACCAGCGCGATCAGCCACGGAAGGATCTTGGTCAGCCATTCTTTGCCCCACTGCGACACCGTCCCGGCCGCGGCCAGCGGCAGCATCACCGCCAACACCGCGATCCCGGCTTGACGGATGAACCCCAGCACCCACTGGACGAACCCCAACACCGCCAGGACCAGCGAAAAGAACAGCACCCCCATCGGATTGTTCGTGCCCGTGATGTTCAGGACGCTTTGCAAGGCTGCGGAGACGGTGGTTTTCTGGCTGTCCAACACCCAGGTGGTGAACGCGTCTCCCGCGGAGACGGCCCCGGCCAGCAGCATCAGCCCCATCGTGGTGACCAACACATACCGGCCGACGCCGAGCCCGACATCCAACAACGGCTGCAGTTTGCGCTGCAGCACGATGCGGATGCACTGAGCCAGCACCGAACACATCAGAATGAGCGCGATGACCGGGGTCAGGTAGGACTGCGCGTTCCGCACACCCTCGGTGTTCGGGTTGATGGTGGGCGTATACAGCCACCACAACATGGAATCGACCAACAAGTCGCCGGCGAACTTGCTGGACCACTCCGCGATTTCTTCGAATCCACTGTGGATTCCATTGGCGATGGCCTGCCTGCCCTGGCAGGCCAGGTTGATGGGGTTGCAGTCGGCCACTAGGGCCCTCCGATGCGAGTGTGCCCGGCGGTCGAGGTCCTCAGCTCCGGCGCCGGTGTGGGCACCTGCAGACGCCAGTCCCCGTTGCGCCAGGACAACGTGCGAGTCAGGTGCGCATAGCCGCCCATCTGCCGGGACTGTTCACTGGAGGCCACCAGCGAGACCTGCACCAAATCGCCCCGGGGATCACCACCGGTGATGGCATACCACCACTGCTGCGGCCGGGTCGCCGCGGCCGAGGCCGACGAGGACTGCCGCGACAACTGCGACAACTGCGCCTGCTTGTCGCCGTAGGTCTGCTCGCGGACCACCGCCCGGTAGGTCCGCGGCCCGGCCGCGCTCGATGCCCGAGTACTGATGTGCAGCGCCGCCAACACCGCCCCGGCCTTGTCGTGGGAAAACCCGCGCGCCAGGCCGTCGGTGACCGTGCGCGGTCCGTGCTCGGCCGAAAACGGCAGCGGGGAATCCGCCACCGGGCGCCACTGCAGCGGCCCCCACGGGCCCTGCTGCTCGCTCGGCGAGGGAGCAGGCGACGTCGGCCGGGCCGCAGGCTGGCTGTTGCTGCGCCCCAACCAGAACGCCGTGGTCGCCACCAGCAGCAGCACCACCACGGCCGCCACCACCCACGGCCACCGCCGCCGTCGCGCCGCACCGGTGGTCTCACTGACTACATAGGACATGACGCCTCCTGCTCTAGATCGCGAAAATCCCGACCAGGGTGGCAGCCATCGACCCCAACGCGAGGCCGATCAGGACGAACCCAGCGTCGAAAATGCCCTGCTGCGCCAATTGGTTGCGGTTACGCCGTCCGATCGCGATCATGATCGAGCAGGCCAGCAGCCCACCGACGCCGGACACGAGCAGCAACCATTTCAGCGCGGCCACCACCGTGTTACCGAAATCCTGCAGCTCCCTAGGCACTCCCGGAGACGGATTCGGGATCACGGGGGCCTGTTGGGCCAGCACCTCGGTGGCCGTGTGCACCAGCACAGAGACGTCCTTTCTCGGTTACGACGGTCGGTCAGCACCGGCCACGGGCGAGGCGGTTCCCCGCGCCGGGGAGACCGGGGGCGCTGCGGCGGCCACCGGTGTCGTGGCGCGCAGCTGGGCCACCAACTCGCGGTGGGCCTGGCGCATCGCCGCGGCGAACGGCTGCAGATGCTTGTCCGGCTGAGCCGTGGCCAACACCTGGGCGGCCTGGGTCCACGGGTCCACCAGCTCGCACCACCGGCCCACCCACGGCACCGCCACGACCGCGCCCACATACGGACGCACCATGGTGATCCGCGCCGCGGCGGGCTTACTCGTCGGTGCCCGGCTGGTGGCCACCACCAGCAGCACCGGCGACGTCCCGGCGTGCTGAACGGCTTGGTGGGACCGCCCCAATGACGACACGGTGTCGCGGCAGACCACCGCGTCGACCGGGCCGCCGCGATACACCCCCAGATCAGCGGCCTGCAACGCACCGGCCACGGTGGAGGTACCCACCCCGCCGGCCACGCCGGCCACCCATGGCTGCCGCACTGGCACTGTCCTCCCGCATGGCTGCACCGATGTGCGCGGAACCCCGATATCCCCCTGGGGCCCTTTGAGCTTGGATGCCGCCACGGGCTGGCGGAAGACTTGACCTAGTGACTATCGCGGTTAACGCCCCGGAAGGACTCCCCGAAGCGACGCGTGTGCGTGACGATCACGGAGACACTCCGTCTCCGCTCCAAGGAACCTCATGCCCTCTCGCGTGCTGGCCGCGCTCCTGACCTCGGGACTCGGGCTGGCCGGGCTAGCCGTCGGTGCCTACTGGCTCGGCGCTCACCCCCACTCGGCCCCACCGGCGCCCCCGCCCCGTCAGCCCACTGTCGTGGCCCCAAACCCCACGGGGCCCACGCGGGCCTCCACGGTTCCCGCGAAGTCCGTGTGCCGCGCGTTCGCTGCCACCTGGGTCGCCGTCGACACCCGCCGCGACAGCAGCCCGCAGGACGCCCGCCGCCGCGCCGCCACCGACCTCGGCACTCCCGCCCTGCAGGACCGGCTGACCCGACAGCCGAAGCGCCCGCCGGAGCAGTGGGCCCAATGGCAGCAGCACGTCCACATCCAGCCCCACCCACAGCCCTACATCGGCACCCCGCCTCCCGCCGACACCGCCGAGCAGGCGTTCGCGGCCGCGACCGTGGCCCGCACCGCCGTCGGCCCGCAGACGCGGGCCGAACTGGCCCCGGTGACGGTGTACTGCACCCTGACCCGCCACCAGGGCCAGTGGCGCGTCGACGACGTCGACACCGACCTCGGCGAGGCCCCCGCATGAGCCCGGCCCGCCTCCTGACCGCAGTCGTCGTAGTGATCATCGGCCCGGTCGTGGCCCTGCTCGGGCTACTCATCGTGATCGTGACCAGCGGCAACAACGCCAACACCGGCACCGTGGGCCTGTCCGGGCAACTCAAACCCGGCACGATCCCGCAGCGCTACGTGGGGTTGATCCAACAGGCCGCGACCACCTGCCCCGCGATCACCGCGCCCCTGTTGGCCGCCCAGATCCAGACCGAGTCCAACTGGGAGCCCGACGCCATCGGGCCCGTGACCTACCTGGGAACCCGCGCCCACGGCATCGCCCAGTTCATGCCCGCCACCTGGGATGCCGTCGGACGCGACTACAACGGCAACGGCGCGACCTCACCCATGGAACCCGGCGACGCCATCCCGACCCAGGCCGCCTACATGTGCCGCCAGCTGACCCAGGTCCGCCAGGCGGGCCTACCCGGCGACCACATCACCCTGGCGCTGGCCGCCTACAACGCTGGGCTCGGCCCCGTGCTGGAGTACCAGGGCATCCCGCCGTATCAGCAAACCCAGCAGTACGTGCGCCGCATCCGCGGCCTCGCGCGCACCCTGGCCCAACCCGCTCCCCACCGCTCTCCCAACCAGGGCTGGACCACCCCTGTGCCCGGCACGTGTTCCAGCGGCTACGGGAGCCGCTGGGGCGAATTCCACCAGGGCCAAGACATCGCCGGACCCGTCGGCACCCCCATCACCGCCGCCGCGGCCGGAACCGTCCTCGAGGCGGGCCCCGCCTCCGGCTACGGCCAGTGGGTCAAACTCCAACATCCCGGCGGTGTGGTGACCATCTACGGCCACATCCACCACGCCACCGTCGACCCCGGCCAGCACGTCCGCGCCGGTCAGGTCATCGCCACCCGCGGCAACCGCGGCCAATCCACCGGGCCGCACCTGCACTACCAAATCAACGTCGACGGCGCGGCCGTCGATCCCCGAGCGTTCCATCGCCAGCACGGCGCCCCACCACTATGCGGGAGTACCCAGGTTTAGCCACCGCCCCGGACGTGAGGAACATTCGAACGAAATCCGGCGGTTGTACTGCCCATGACTACCGCAGCCGAGGACGGCGCCGGCGACACGCTGACCGCGCTGCACTTCGGGTTCGGCCATCGGAACAGGGGTGTCGGTAAGGGTCGTGTCACCAGGTTCCACAGGCCCGTCTGCACCTGGTGACACGACCCTTACCGACACCCCGAACACCGGCACCGATTGATCCGAGGTACCGCGCATGGATCTGCCCCATATTCTGGCCTTCACCCTGTTCACGGCCTTCTTCATGACTCTGCTCGGGGCCGGAACCCGCACCCAGTGGCGCATCTGGCGCTGCCGGGCCGACCGGACGCGGTCGGCCCGGTATGAGGCCGCTGGACTCGGGCTGACCGGCGTGGGGCTGGTGACCCTCTTCGCCGTTTTGCTCCTTCCCGAGCCCCCGCGCTGGGCGGTGCTGACCGCCTTCTGGGGGCTCTGCGTCCCGGCCGCAGCGTTCTTCCTGGCCGCCCGGATCACCCAGGGCTGGGAAACCGAGCAGGCCCGACAGCGGGACGTGCAGTTGGCACTGCCGGTGCCCAAGCGCATGATCCCGCCCTGGGGGATCGCTGTGCTCTGGCTCGTCGGCACGATGCTGATCACCTTCACCGCTGGCTACGGGGTGCTGTGGCAGGCCTGGCCTCAACCGTGGTTCGCCGTCCAAGACCGCTTCCAGTCCGTGATCTACACGGTGACCGCCCTCGGCCTTGCCCTCGGAGCCGCCCACACCGGATGGCAAACCCGGCGCCGCCGACGCGAACACCGCCGCGTGCAGCAGGAACTGGTCAGTACCCTCACCGGTAGTCCCGAGAGGGATCATCCCGATCAGCATGCGTAATCCGTGCGCCTGCACCCCAATATGTTTATAACTGCTATAAACCGGGCCATGGTGGCATTTCCCAACTCCCCCGTCCCGCGACGGGAACGACTCCACCAGTGGGTCCTCGAACTGCAAGCCCGGATCGAATCCGGCGAGTGCGACGGCGCGGCGGTCGTCGCCGAGCTGGCCGAGGTGCGCCGGGCAAGCCGGGACCTGGGGTGGCTGGCCGACTGGCTGCTGGTCGCCGCACGGGAGCAGGGAGCAACGCTGCCGCCGCTGGCTGCGGCGTGGTCCCAGTCCGGCAGTCGCCTGCTCGTGCGCGGCCCGGACCAGCGATTGAAGAAACTGACCGATCGCCTCGGCGATGCCGCTGCGGTCCGGGATCGATTCTTGGCCCTGCCCGCAGAGAACACGTCGGCGGAACCGGAGGAGCGAGGATGAGCCGCTGGACGGCCTATGTCGACGAGTCCGAACCCGCTCGCCACGACGATCCCGGCGTGTATCTGCTGGCCGCGGCCTTGGTCGAACAGGCACAACACGAGTCCCTCACCACAGCTGTGAGATCCTGGTGCCTGCCGGGGCAACGCAAGTTGCACTGGCACAACGAGTCGGCCGAGCGACGGGCGCAGCTGGCCACGGCCGTGGCCGAGTTCGACGTGCTGCACCTGGTCGTCGTTCGCCTCGGCGGCCTCGACGGAGAACGCAGTGAACGCCGTCGACGTCTGTGTCTGCAGCGCCTGCTGGCTGAGCTCGAACAGACCGGCATCGATCACGTCGTCCTCGAGGCTCGCCAACGCAAGCAAAACCTCGCCGATCAGCAGCTGCTGGCGGCGATGCGGGCGCAAAAACGTCTGACCAGCGCACTGCGGATGGATCACGTCAGCGGGCCCAACGAGCCGGTCCTCGCCTTGGCCGACATCGTCTGCGGGGCCGTCACCGCCGATCGCGGCGGCCACTCCGACTACCTGCAGACCCTGAAACCGCTGGTCACGCTGCACACCCTGCACGCGACTGACCAGGTATAGAAACACCGCGAGCCCGGGACCCCGTCGTCCGGCGGGAACTTCCCAGGCTCACTTCCACCGACTCCGCGAAGCCGTGGCTGACCCCAGTATAGCCCACCGAGAGTTCGGATGCGACCGGGACCGGCCAGCAGGAACGAGCAGCGTGGCCCCTTTCCGGCATATCCGGTTTCTCCTCCCACCAGCTCATCTGGCTGCCACTCGCGCTGCACACGCGCACGCTATCGAGGCCTCGTACTCCTGAAGCTGTCCTGAGGGGCAGAGTGAGTCGATCGGCTCGGAGCGTCCGTTTCCGGTCAGGCGACGTGCGCGTCGTAGTAGGACTCGGTGAAGGGGGCGGTCCAGCCGAGGAAGGTTTCTCCGCCGGGGTGGTGGCAGACCCATCCGGCGGGGATACCGATGCGCCAGGAAACCTCGCTTCCGGAGTGGTCTCCGTCCAATTCGGCACAGATGCTCACTGCACGGTCCTGGAACGGAGCGATCCACTGGCCGCCGACGAAGTAGCCAAGCCCTCCCAAGAGCACGACGAGGACGGTGACGATCGCAGAGGTCCGCATCGGTACTCAACACCTCCTGCCGCGACACAAGCGTCCCCCAGGTTCCGATACTGCTGGATATCAGAACACAGCGCACCAGGGTGCTTCCGATATCGAGAGAGCGCCGCGGCCATAGTGTCCGCATACGACTTCCGATATCAGGGGGCATCCGTCCCGGCCGGCCCCGAGATCATGGCCACTCCGCCCCTCAGGACAGCTCCAGGAGTACAGGGCCATCGAGCACCGGTCATAGCCACGCCCGAGCCTCCGCTACTTTGCGGCTCAGGGCAGTTTCAGGAGTACGGGGCCTAATCGCGCTGCGGGTGGTAGTTGCTGTGCTCACTGATGAATGCCGCCATCTGGTAGGCGGGCGAGTCATCGAGCCGGTTCCGCGAATGGTCGTAGAGCCGGGTCATGCGCGGGTCCGCGTGTCCGGCGAGGTCCTGCACCTTCGGCAGGGAGATCCCTTGCGCGAGCGCGTTCGTGATGACGCTGTGTCGGGTCGAGTGCGGCACGAGCTGGTCGTGCGACTCGATGCCCGCCTTGCGGGCATAGCGGCGCAGGATCTCTCCGAGGTCTTTCGAGTCGAGCTGACGATCGCCGGTCTTCGTCGGACCCCGGTAGGGCGCGGAGACGAAGAGGAGTCCGGATAGCTCATCGCGCCGGATTCCGTGCCGGTCGGCGCGGATCTGATGGTAGCGGTCAAGTGTCACGGTGACGTATGGGGCGAGTGGCACCTGGCGGCGCTTGCCTCCCTTGTTGCGGTACTCCAGTACCCGGTGGCCTCGGTTGATCTGGATCTGGCCGACCGTGCTGGCCAGTACGGCGGCCGAGCGGACTCCGGTGGTGAGCATGAGCCGCAGCATCGCGCAGTTGCGTACGGCGGTCTCGGTGCCGGTCTCGTCGGCGTGCTTGCTCGCGTAGTCGAGCAGGCGGCTCATTTCCTCCTGGTCGAGGCTGGCCGTGTTGGACACGTCGCGGTCGACCGGCGAGCGGTTCTCCGCTCCCACGGGGTCGGCCTCGGTGGCGCCATTACGGCCGAGGTAGCGGTACCAGTTCCGCACGCCCGACTGGTAGCTGTTCAGGGTGCTCGCGGACTTCGGTCCGAGCGACAGCAGCCAATCGTCCACGTCGGCGCGACGCGCCTCGAACGGGTGGACGTTCTGGCCGTGGCAGTACGTCAACCACGACGAGAGCGCGCGTTCGTACAGTTTGCACGTATTGGCTGACTTGCGTGCGAGCGTCTGAAGCCACAGATCGGTCAATCCGTGTGGATTGTAGCGATCATCGCTATTGGCTGCTTGCAGCACACCGTTCGATCGCTGCGATTCGGGGAGCTGTTCCACGTTCCTTCCCTTCGTCTTCACTAGCCCCAGTTAATGGGGATTATCAGGGGCTCGTGATGATCTCCACTCTACCACGCGGATCGTACGATCCAAATGGGACGAGCCTGTGCTACGATCACACCATGAGCAAGGAACTGGAGTCAGGCGATGAACTGACCATGACGGAGTTTGCTTCCCAACGGGACGATGCCTCGTTCGTGGTTGGAGCAGGCGGATACCTGTATCTGACACGGAACGGCAAACGCCGCATGGCACTCGTTCCGGCCCATGTGGCCGAACAGCACTATGAGACTAATCGGACCGATGACGACGACCACGCCGATACGGACGAGGAGCCCAGCGATGATGCGTAACCTTGACGTTCACGGAGTGCCGATCTATGAGCCCAACGAGGTCCCGGCGGAGATGTAGACGCAGCAGGCGGTGCAGCAGGGGTACCGGCCGGCGCCGAAACTCGTCAGCCACCAGTACGCCGCGCCGAGCAGTCACCGCCTTGTTCGCTACCTCGCCACGGAGAATCGCGTTATGACCGCATTGCAGTATTGGCTGCTGGCAGCCTCCCTCGCCGTCGCAGCGTTTGCCGTCCCAATGGGACTCCTCCTGGCTACGGGGAGCCAGCTTCGGCGACGTGACGGGTTGACGATCCTGGCCGCGGGACTCGGGTTACCCCTGATCATGCTCGCTTATGTGGTGTACACGCCCGTCCCGCCCGGCATGGACACCCTCGATGGGAGCGCTACCCAGGCCGTGGAGCAGGCGGGGGCCACGGTGTTGGCCGTGGCGCTTTCCCTGGCCGGTGTTTTCGGGCTGCTGCTGGGGGCCGCCCGCCTCGGCGAGGTCTACCGGTTCGACCTGCACCGACCCGTGCGCGGACAGCGCCCACGCGGGCCGTTTCGCGCGGCGCGGACGGAGCGCGTCGTGGCCCTGGCCTACGGGGAACTCGGTATCGGCCTGGCCCTGGTCGGCGGCGGCGCGGGATGCCTGCTGCTGGGGCTTGTCGTCGTATGACCCGCCACCTCGACCAGTGCCCATCAAGGAGCAGTGATGCGTCAGTACCGGCAGGACCTGCGGGAGCAGTGGAACGAAGCGCTGCTGCTGTACAGCAATCTGCGAAACGGCCAGCTTTTAGGTGGGGATAAGACGCTGCGCTGGTTGCAGCCCGGTGAGGTGCTGTGCGCTCAGGGGTGGTTCGACGTCGGCCGGTTCCGGTCGGCGCACGTGTCCTACTCCGTGCCCGGCTATGCCGCGGTCGGTTCCCCGGGGTTCGTGGCCGGTGCCGCGCTCACCCACGCCGTCTCGGCCGCGGCGACCCGGCGGCAGGCCGCGCGCCGGGCCGCGCCCCAGTGGCGCTACTACGGAGCGCACCCGCACCTGTTGACCAATCACCGGGTGTGCTCCTTCCTCGACAACCGGTGGGAAGACCTGCCTCTGGCTGCGGTCGAGGTCGTGCCGGACCTGGGCAAAAAGACCGCCAAGCGGCATTTCGGCACCGGCACCGTGGATCTGCACCCTCGAGTCGGGGGTGAGCCGCTGCGGCTGGCCGGGCTCGGGGTGTTCTGGTGGGCGGTGGCGCTGCGGTATCTGTGCCACGGGCGAGCCGGGCTGGACCATCCGGGGCTGCAACGCCTGGCCCGCGGCTAGGGGCCCGACCAGCTCGGACGATCCTGCGCCCGGTGAGTACGGAGGTAGGCACTGAGTTCGGCCGGCCCGTCCGGTAGCACCACCGCGACCACCGCGGCAGTCTCCTTTGCGCCGAGCTCGACGACCAGGGCATCAACGGCGAGCGCGGCCGCCGCTGGATCACGCGGGGCGAGCTCGGTGAGCAGCTTCCGCAATCGCTGTACCGCATCGGCCCGCACCGACTCCGCCATCCCCGCCTACCCTCCGGTCGATCCCTCTGCTCGTCGACAACACCATCGGCACGAACTTGAGCCCCACGGTGCATCGGCGAGACACTGACGCGATGAGCGAACAGAACAAGGACGAGCTCGCCCCCCGCTTAGCTGCGGCGATGCGGGATGTCCGTCAGGTCCAGAATGGTCACGGACACGGGGCTGAGCGCATCCGGCGAGGCCGGTTGGGCGGCGGCCGTCGAGGTACAGAGCAGGAAGCTTGCGAGGACGAGGCCGGCACCGAACCGCCTCCGCCTGCCACGTCTTTCGTGCAAGATTGAATACGACACTCGCTCACAACAGGAAGGGCCGCACCATGGCTCCCCCCAATCCTATTTCCGACTACGAGAACGTTGTACGGGCCTACGACATGGCTCAGAACACCTGGGAGCAGTGCGCGACGAGCGAGGAACGTGCCCAGGCGGCACTCGCCGTGGCCAATGCCTCTTTGGCGCTCGCCATGCTCCGCCAGGAGTGCAAGGAGTGGAGGGAGCAGAAGAAGTAGGAGGCGTTGGGTTCCCAGCCGGGTCAACGCCACAGAGACCAGGTGCGCCAGTCGAGCGGGAAGCCCATCTCGACCAGGTCTCGTCCGGTCGGCGGCAGGGCCGTGGTCAGCAGGTCCAGGAGACTGGCACGCCACTGTTGCCACGCGTCGTCGTCGGTGGTCTCGGCGAGGAGGAAGAGCACGAGGCACAGGGGCCCGAAAACCCGGAAGAGCTGAGTGGGCGGCCCGGTGTGCAGGTGCGCCAGTCGGCTGATCGGTCCCAGATGTTTCGGGGCGAGCTGAACGTCCATATTTCGGTTCCACAGCCGCGAGTGGTGGGCGCAGGTGTTACGCAGATAGTTGATCACTTGCAGCCAGTTTTTGAGGGCTGAGCCGTTGCCTGCTCCGGTGGCGTCGAGAGCGCCGAGGTCGGCCGCGATCTCGTCACGATCGCGCCGCTGGAGGCCGCTGTAGAGGGTGGAGACCCCACCGAAATCCAGGATCTCGGTCACGACCCACGTCGGCAGCCAACCGTCGTACTTGGTGCGGAAGTGCTTGACGAAGTCCTCGCGTGATCGCTGCTGGGCCTCCTGCATACGGCGCAGCCACTCCTGGTAGCGGCTAGGCTTGCCTCCAGGTGACTTGTCGAAGCCGGGGTCCAGGTTGGTCGGGTCGAGATGGGCGTAGGCGCTGCGGCGGCCGAGGACGTCGCCGAGCTGGACGCGTACGGCGATCTCGATGCGTTCGAGGGCGTCGAGCAGGTGCAGTTTCAATCGGCGGTCGAAGTCGTAGAGGCCGACGATCTGGTCGAAGCTGGTGCCGGGCAGGAAGTCGTCCGCTCGTCCCACGCCGGTCGGGTCGGGTTGGCGGTAGGGATACCAGTAGCCGCTGAGCCGGTAGTAGCCCACGGTGCGCAGGACGCGCTGCGCGTGCTGAGAATCGGAAATGCTCAGCCCGCGGGAGGACAGCAGCTGCACCTGGGCAGGCAGGTCCAAGTGCGGCTTGGTGTATGACGCAGGCAAGGACGTCCTCTCCCGGTGTCCGGGCAAAAGAAAACCAGCCCGTGATCACAATGATCAGAGGGGCTGGCCGTGTTAGTAGACATACTAGCAGAAGATGCCGTCAGCACCAGAGAGCCGGGTCCGGTGTTCCTCGCGGCCCGAGCCTTCCCACGGCAACAGAGCACGTCAGGGCGCATGGTGGGGTGATGTCCGGTCGTCGGCGTCGGTGTGCGGGCTGCCGCGCCGCCCGGGCCTACCGGGCTCGCCAGCTCCGCGAGCGTGTCTGGGAGGTCGGCCTGGACCTGGCCCGCGCGGCACTGTCACCGGCGATTCACGAACTTTCCGGGGCGTTGGCCGCGTTGGGCGCCTACGCCGAGGAGCCGACAGCGCAGCGGCTGGCCATCGCCGAACACAACGAGGGCACCGCGGAGCTGTCGGCTCGGTTGGCCAATGCCCTCTACGGCACGGCGTGGGCCCGGGTGCTGCACACCGAAGTCGCCGCCCACGATGCCGGGGTCGACAACCGGTATCGGGCTGAGGCCTGGCAGGCCGCCGGGGCCGATGCCGAGGGCGTGGCGATCCTGCTGCACTACACCGCGATGTGCCACGCCTCCGAGCTGGCCGCGATCCAGCAACGGCTCCCGGTCGATCTCGGAGTGATAAGCGCGGCCTCCAGCGGGCGCCGAAGCGGTGACACTGCTACTGGAGATCACGACCGTGCGCAGCACCGACGATCCCCGCGCCGAGCACGTCACCCCGAACCTGGCCCGGACGGCCGACCAACTGGAAACGGCGGCCGCCCGGCTGCGCGAACTGGTCGCCGCCGGCCGGGACGCGGCCACGATCATCAACCACGGCCGCTCGTGCCCCCTGGTCAGCAGCGCCGCAACGACCTCCGGGCGAGTCCGCTGGCGAGGTCAGCTTCCGTTGGGTTCGGGGCTGGTGCGCTGGGCCGGTAGGTGTTCGCCGGGTGCGTTGCGGTGATGGTGTGCGCGGGGGCCGGGTAGGTTCAGGACTCCTTGCAGGATGGTCATGAACCGTTCGAGCCCGGGCACGAGGGCGTGCACGATCGGGAGGGTGTGCTGGCCCAGGGTGCGGGTGTAGGCGGTATATCCGGCCGCCCGGAGGTGGGCGAGCACGGCCTCGACTTGGTCGGCGGGGGCCTGGTGGCCGGGGGTGGGTCGGTACGGGATGGTCTCGGCGTGGGCGAGGTGGGCGCCGAGGTCGAACGTGGCGCATCGGTGCAGCCCGGTGTGGTAATCGGCGAGGTGGGCGAGCTGTTCTGTCAGGGTGACTTCGCCGACGAGTTCGCCTTGTAGGAGTTCGCCGAGGGCGCGGTAGATGGCGTGGTGGCGGCTCAGGGACGTGCCGAGTCCGCGTCGGTGGCGGGGGTGGTGGGTGCTGGGGGGTGTGTAGGCCAGCACGGTGGGCACGCCGATGTCGGTGGTGATCTCGACCAGCCACACCGAATCGCCGAGGTGGTTTTCGACGGCGGTGGTCATCTCAACCAGCTCACCGGGCAGCGTGTCGACATCGAGTACCTGCGGTCGGTAGGCCCGCTCGGCCAGGAACGCGCGCACGAGCAGCAGTGAGAGGGCGTCGCGTTCGATGGCTTCGTTGAGCGCGTGGAGCAGGGCTTCGTTGTGGCTGGTGCCGATGGCGCTGCCGCTGTTGGAGGCGTAGCGGGCCAGCACCCGGTAGTCGGCGTGATCACCAAGGGTTCGGCGCTGGTCGGCGTGGTCCTCGGCGCAGTAGTAGGGCACCGACAGTGCCGCGGGGGCCAGCAGCTCGTGCTGGGGCTCCTCGGCGGCGTGATAGCGCACGCAGCCCACCGGGACCTCGGGGTCGGCGGCCAGTACCGCGGTGATCGGGTCGGGGCCGAGGGCTTCGGCCACGGTCCCGGCCGGGTGGGGTGCGATGTCGGCGTGGTGCAGCTCGGGGTGGCGGCTGGTGTAGTGCTCGATCGCCTCGAAGACCGCCCCGACGCGGGCGGCGTCGGTGTGGCCCTTGCCCGCTCCGGTGCCGCCGGGAATCGGATGGCCGTGGGCGTCGTGCAGGGTGCAGCGCCACGCGGTGACGGTGGCGCCGTGGCCGAGATCGTCATAGTGGGCTTGCCATCCTCGCTGGTCGAGTAGGCGGTGCGCGCGCTCGGCAGCCTCGGACAAGGACACTTCGCGTTCGGTCGTGATCTCGGTGATCGGCACGGCGGGTCCTTCGCGTGAGCAGGTCGGTCAGGGGCAGGTATGGGGGCGGTCGGCGGGAAGGACCCGGGGGGAGTGGGGGTCCTGGGCCTTCCCGCCGACCTGTCGTGTGGCGTGCTGGGTCAGCGCGCCAGGGCGGGCTGCTCGTGGTCGGTGGTCACGGGCATCCGGGTGGCGAGCTGGTCGATGGCGACCTGCTCGGGGAAGGCCAGCACCGGCGTGGTGGTGCTGCGGGGGTGATCGAAGTCGGAACCGCCCACGGCGGGTCTCCTTTCCTACGGGGTGGCGGGCCGGTCCCGCCACTGCGGACAGTGCACCAACTGGCACGCCCGGTTTCGAGGACATCGAAAGGGACATCGTGGGGACAGGTCGAGGACACTGCGGGCAGATGCTTGGCACGGCGATACGCTCGGCCGGTGGCGGAGCACGCATCGAATACCCGGTTGGTGGCGCTGCGCGAGCGAGCGGGCTTGTCGCAGGACGAGCTCGCGCGAGCGCTCAGCGATCTCGCTGGTGGCAGCGTCGCGGTGACCAAAAAAACCATCGGGCGCTGGGAACGCGGCGACGTCGCCTGCCCCGTGCCGCTGTATCGCCGCCTGCTGGCGACGTTCTTCGGGTGCGCACCTGGCGAGCTCGGCTTCACCGACCCCGCCGGCGGCGACGAGCATCCCCACAGCGGTGAGGCCTCCGCGGTGGCGGTGGACCAACACCGGTGGTGCAGGACCCGGGCCGCGTTAGCAGGGCGCCGCCATGCTCTCGCCGCCGCCGCGGCACGGTTCTACGCCACGGACTACACGGTGCCCGGCGCCGACGGCAGTGGTGCGATCACCACGTCCGCGTGGATCCCGCCCACTCCGGTCGAGCTGTCGGCCATGCGGATCGCCTACGAACCCGAGGCCCCGGCACCGAGTATCGACGGCTCGGAACCACCTAGCATCGGGGTGCGCCCCGCCCACGCGGCCACGACCCCCTACCGGCGCTACAGCCACGCCATCCGGGATCTCGCCATGCCGCGCCTGTTCGAGAACCGGTTGTGTTTCCGTTTGACCGGCATCGACTGGAACACCCAGAGCCTGCGGTTTTCCACCATGGGCTTCTACGACGGCGTCGACATCAACGAAGGGTTGGCCCACGAACTGGCCGCCGCCGAGGCACCCTCGACGGAGACCGAGCACCCCCACCTGCCGTTTCGGAGTCATGTCGGCGACCCGTTCGCGCTGTCGCGACGCGCGGTACTCGGCGCGATCGGCACCCTGACCATCCGCGGCGGCACCGCGCCGAGCATGGTGCTGCACCACCGCGACAGCCACCGGGTCGCCGGCGGCGGCAGCCTGCTGCACCTGATGCCCGCCGGACTGTTCCAACCCTCCAGCGTGCACCCCCAGGCGCTGGACCAGGACTTTTCGCTCTGGCGCAACATCCAACGCGAAGCAGTCGAGGAACTGCTCGGCGACACCACATGCGGCGGTGACGGCTCCCCGATCGACTACGAACAGGAGCCCTTCGCCGGTATGGAGCGCGCCCGAGCGCGCGGGCAGATCCGCGTGTACTGCCTCGGCGTGACCCTCGACGCGCTGACGCTGGCCGCCGACATCCTCACCGTCGCCGTCATCGCCCCCGAGGTCTACGACGACCTGTTCGCCGTCACCGTCACGGCCAACGACGAAGGCCACATCCCGACCTGCCGTGTCCCGTTCGGGCCCGACAGCCTCACCCACGCCCGCAGCCTCGGTGCGGTCTCTCCCGGCGCGACCGCGGCCATCGGACTGGCCCAGCAGCACCGCGAGAGGCTACTCGACGAGTCACCACCGAGCCGGCCCGTGGAGTAGCCACCGACACGACCGGACAACCGTGCGCACACGCGGAAACGCCGTCTCGGTGTTTCCGCTGCTGCCCGGGCCGGCTGCGCTACCTGGCCGCGGCCGGATACTCGGCGAGCTCGGCCACCAGGGTCTCGGCCGCGTCCCGGGCCGGGGCGGCCACCGCTTCGGCATCCGCGCGGTGCTGCGCGGCTCGTATCGCGGTGGCACACACCATCAGCCGGCACAACCGGCCCGACCGAGTGGACAACTCCGCGGCGAACTCGCGCTCAATCCGCTCAGCCAACAGCGGGTCGGTCAGCGAAATGCCCCACAGACAGGCGGCATCCAGCCCGCGCGGGCCCAGCCCCCAGGCCTCCCAATCCAACAGCTCCCCGTCGACGGTCACGTTGCCCCAGTGCAGATCACCGTGGGCGGTGCGCCACTCGGTGACCGTGGTATCAACCCGGTCCCCGAACACCGACCGGATCCGGTCGGACAGATGCGCCTGGGACAGCGCGATCCGGTCGGTGCTGTAGGCCTGAAGCAGCTCCAGCGACCCGGCCAGGCGCTGCCACCACTCGTCCGGCAGATCCTCGGGTCGGTGGGTCAGTCCCCCGACGACCGCAGCGGTGACCAACTCCAACTCGTCGGCCCGCCACACCACGTTCCGCTCGACGTCGACCCATTCGACGGCCTGGATCCAGCCGGGTTTGCGCACCCCCACCACCCGGGCAGCGTCCTCCAGACCGGTCCAGGTCCACGGCGGTGTGCGGTCACAATGCCGGTGCTGCACGCGCAGCCACGTGCCCCGGGTGGTGCGAAACCCCGCCGTGGCGCCACTCTCGCCGTAGACCACCGTCGCCCGATCCAGCCCGACCCCGGTGCGCCACTGCATCTGGGCCACCACGTCCTCATAGGACGCCTCACGCAAATCGAGCACCTTGGTATGACGAGCCATGACGACCACCGTTTCACAAACACAAACGGATTCCCACGCACAGTGGCAGCTACACAGGCTCACCGTGCACGACCGCATGAGCCCCGGAGAAGAATCAGGAGGATGGACCCATCGCTGGCTCAGGCTGGCCCAGTCAACGTCGGACACCGGTCACGTGCTTCTCTCCGGAACTGTGCCCAGCAGCGATCAGCTGCTGACCGAACTCGCCCCGTGGTCCCTGGCTTCTCCCGCCACTGCGTCCTAAACGACCAGCAACGCCGCCGCCGAGGTGGGCACCGATATGCCCCATCCCTGTTCCGCCTCCACCGCAGCGGCCCGGGACTGGTCCTGTCCGCTGGTTCCCCAGTCGAGCAGGTGCGTCGCTTCCGACAGCGGGCACAGCAGCCGTCCCAGCAGCCGCCCGCCATCGGGATCAGGATGGCGGGGCAGGAACTCGTCGATCACGCCGACCATCCGCACCAGCGCTCGGGGCTGTCCGGAGCGGACTACGCGCTCATAACCCAGGTATCGAGTCTCGGCCACGGTGACTTGGGATTCCTCCCGAGCTTCGCGCCGCAGGGTGGCCACCAGGTCGGCATCCTCGGGTTCGGGGCGGCCACCGGGCAGGTTGAACCCGCTGCCGGTGTCTTGGACCAGCACCCGGCCCTGGTGCAGCAGCCAGCCATACACCTGCACCACCGGCATCCCTGCCGGCACCGGACCCGGACACCACGCATAGTTGACAGCAGCAGAAGACGACACGATCAGGACCATAGCCGGAGCCCGACATCGGCGGTCGATTCCCCGGAACACTACTGGCTCGCAGTAGTAGGCACAGTGTCGGTAGTTCTCGAGGAGGAGCCTCGCCCACGGACCCGCCGCCGAACGCCTGGCCGCGGACTACGTCGCACTCATCCAAACCTGGGACCAGCATCACCGCGAGCAGCAGCCCCGCATCGACGTCTACCCCGCCACCGCCACGGTCCCAGACCTGCCCGCCGGCCGAGTACTCGACAAGCACCACACCCGCATCCAGATGTCCTGGCCGCAGGACTCACCAGCGTGAACAGCGCCGAGCACGATGCCACGGCCCCGATGCGTGCGCAGGGGCGGCCACGGTCGGGAGGTTGTGCGGGCCCGGAAGGGATCGGCGGGTTACGCGGTCACAGCGGCGGTGTTGGCGTCGGTGATGCCGAGGGTGATTTGGCGTTGTCGGGGTAGGAAGTCTTTGCCGATCCGTCGGGCGAGGTAGTCCATCGGGCTAGCCGCCCAACGGATATCGGGGTCACTGGTGAGTCCGCAAGGGTCGAAGCGGGTGTGCAGGAACCGTTCGACGAACTCGTCGACCGGCATTCCGTAGGCCAAGGCTGTCGACAGTAGTTCCGAGATCGTGGCCACGAGGCCGTGGGTGAAGCTGCCGTGCTTGCTGTGGTCGAGGAAAACCGCGCCGAGGCGCTGGTCACCGTCGACGTTGACGGTCATGCCGAACTCGGTGCCGCCGATGTCGACGTCGAGCCGGTAGCCGCTGCGTACCCGCGGGAGCCGACGGCGCGAGCGTGTGGGGGTGACCGGGGCGGCGTCGGTGACGTCCTGGGGCATACGGCGCGGGTTCCTTGGGGCGAGGGGCTACAACAGGTGGAGCGTGACCAGTAGGCGATCCACTACATGTGGGATCATAGCGATCATCACCGACAGGAACAGCACGTGGCAGGCCACTCGTTCGGGGCAGAACCGCCTCGAAACCGGCAACGGTGCGTACCCGGTGCAGAGCAGGTTGAGGGCCAACGAGACTGGCCAGCAGGTCGGCACAGCCCCGTGATATCCACGTCAGAAAGGATTCGAGTGCGCTGGCCAGCACAGTGAGGTGGACGCACAGCACGAATTTCGGCCTGGTTGCCAGTGCCTGTTCCCGACGCGCTGTGCCACCTCAGTGGCTGTTCCCGTCGCACTCAGGATCATCCTGTGTGGACTCGTCCGTCGTTCCCCCGATCCTGGACACCGGGGTGGTCATCAGATGGTCGAGGTGCACCGTGATCCCGGCCGCTGGCGGCATCCCGGCCAGGACCGACCACCACTCCGCGTCTCCATCTGGCGTGCGCATTCGCTGCTGGATCGTGGCCGGGTCGGGTTCCTCGGCGGTGGCCGCAGCGATCTCACCGCCAGCGGCCACCAG
This sequence comes from Halosaccharopolyspora lacisalsi, assembly GCF_014137975.1. Classification (GTDB taxonomy): domain Bacteria; phylum Actinomycetota; class Actinomycetes; order Mycobacteriales; family Pseudonocardiaceae; genus Halosaccharopolyspora; species Halosaccharopolyspora lacisalsi. Next base: position 70,151 of record NZ_JACGWZ010000010.1, read on the forward strand.
CGTCCACCGCTGGGCCAGCCGCTCGTCGTGGGCACAGGTTCGCGCGAGCGGGAACGCGTTGGTCGGGAAATCGGTGTACAACTGCGGGGCGTGCGTGACGGGCACGACGCGCTGCTCATAGACCGCGTACACGAGCTCGGCGACCGAGGCCGCCTCGTCGACTACAATCCCCTGCTCGACGGCCAGCCGCTGCAGCGTCTCCCGTGAGGTGTCCGGAGTGACGGTCGTGCCCAGCACGCCACCGACGGCGGCGTGCACCGACACGCCACGGGCTTTCGCCGTCAGCACGATCCCGGGCATCGGGGCGGTCACCGCCGCCACCGTGGACAGGAGGTCCACGGCCAGGTCTTGCATCGTTGTCAGGTCCGCGTCGGCCTCGTAGGCCTCACACCGGGTGGACCCGGGAAAGGTACTGCGGCTGATCTCGTAAACGCGGGCGAACCCGCAGGTCACCAGCGCTCTTAGCGCCAGGGGCTGGCCGTGCCACCGCTCTGGTCGGTGCCCTGGAGGCTGTTCGAGGTGTCCCCGACGAGCCAGCACGGAACGAAACTCACTCATCACCCGAGAGCGTCGAGCGACCTGCTGCCAGGCCCAGGGGTCCTGGCGCAGCGCGGTGCAGTACTGCGCCAGCGTCGGCGGGGAATCCGGCACGAGCGTTCCTCTCGGATCAACGGGGTGCACAGGGGCAGGACCGGTCGAGCAGCTTGGGAGGGGAGGAGTTGCTGCTCGACCGGCCCGCGACGGCACGGCAGACGCCGTGCCGCAGTGGGAGCCCGATCTCCACGCCTACCGGCGCTGGCATGCCACGACGCGTGGAGATCGGGCGCGGTCCGATACCGGTCGGGGGACATGCGGTATCGGACCGAGTTATCTCAGGCAGCGATGACTTCAGCGCTGGCCACGCGCAGCGCCACCTCCCGGATCTGTGCCCACAATCGGGAGGATCCGAAGAACTCGGCGGCCACGCCCGTGGTCGCCCCTCGCACCAGGTGCAGGTATTCACCGTTGTTGTGGTCGATATAGCGGTAACACCAAGCCTCATTACTGAAGTGGCAGTACTCAGAGATGCCGGGACACTCAGCGGCCAGCGCTGCACGCACGGCTTGCGAATGCAGACCGGGCGGGATGGTGTAGAACTTGTCGGTCATCGCAGTCACTCCTGTTCCGAACCCTGAAGTTGTGGAAGACCGAGCTCGACATCAGACTCAGTCCCACCCAGCGCCCGGTACAGGCGGTGCATGCGGTAAATGCTGGTGTCTGGCTGAGCTTTGACCCATGACGGCGATGTAGGCCGTTGCGAGCTTGAGCGTCCGAACCAGTCCGTCTCCGGAGCGTCGCGGAGATCCACGGTCGCCGGGTATATCTCGCCGGACCAGCACAGTCCGCGAACCATGTGCGTGCCGGGCTTCCGCAGTGGGAGCTCGTCAGTTTCCATCGTGAATCCTCCAGTCGGGGAGACAGAACACGCAGTGACCGACGGTGCACGCCGCTTCCGGGCGGCTCAGTAGTGGTTCACGCCGAGTGTGAAACGATTTCCCGCAGGCGGTGCCTGCGTACTCCCGGATCCAGACACCGGTCGGGAACCACGCCATATGGATCCAGAACCCGAGCGGGACGAAAGCACAAGGCACCCCGTCACCCCCGCCGATCGGTGTCCACCGCACGGGCAAGCCGTACTTGGCGTGCAGTGTGGACGCCGCCGCTACAGCTCGGGGAATGCCATCCACCTTGAATTCGAACAGGTCGATCGCCACCTGACACTGGACCCACAGTCGGGTTCCCACGTCCTCGCGGTCGAGCACCGTCATGATCTCCCCGATCTTTGATCGTGTGTGCATAGCTGTGTCGGAGGCTCTGACGGGGGGCAGGCAGTCGGGGTACCGCCTGGACCCCGTCAGAGCCGGAGGCAGCCGGCGAGGGCTGCCGGGACGAAGTCCCGGCAGGCGCTCGGGGGTGCGCCCGCACTCCACCGGCCAGCGGCTACATTCGTGATCAACACTGTGAACGCAGCCACACCTTGATACAAGTAGATTGATACAAGAAAATCAACCCGGGGTTGATACTCCGTTCGGGTGAGTTCGTCGGAGATGCCCCGTAAGCGCCCTCAACCACCAGGAGGAGACTCGTGGTCGCGTCGTCAAGTCCCGCCGTGCTGAAACGGTGGATCGCCCTGCATCTCAAGCTGCTGCGCAGCGAAGCCGGACATCGCCAGCAGGACGCAGCCGCCCGAATCGGCCGGACCCAGCAGGCGATCGTCAACATCGAAAAAGGTGCGAACCTGCCCAGCGCGGCGGACTTGGAGCTGCTGCTTGGGCTGTACGGGGTGCCGGAACGCACCGACTTCTTCCGCCAACTACTGAGCGGAGCTCGCAAGAAGGACAATTGGTGGAAGGCGCTCAGCGAGGCGGTCCCGAAGTGGTTCGATCTCTACCTCGGACTGGAAGCCGGTGCAGCCGAGCTCAACTCCTACGACGCACTGTTGGTGCCGGGCTTGTTGCAAACACCGGAATACGCCGAGGCCACGATCCGCGCCGATCCGGAACTGTCCGAGGAGGGCATCCGGCAACGAGTCGAACTGAGGATGGGACGCCAGCAGATCCTGCACCGTGACGACGAGCCGGTGCGGATCTGGGCCGTACTCGACGAAGGCGTGTTGCACCGCGTCCGCGGTACCCATGCGGTGATGGCCGCCCAACTGCAACACCTGCACGAGATGGCTCAGCATCCCCGCATCAACATCCAGGTCCTGCCCTTCACGGCAGGAGCCCACCTCGGGCAAACCGGATCATTCAACATCATGCGGTTTCCACCGGAGATGGCCGACCCCGGCATCGTCGCCGTGGACCAGCTCGTCGGCGGACACTACTACGAAGACCCTGCTGAAGTCGAAGCCTACAAACGAGCCATGACCCAGCTGCAAGACCTCGCCCGGGACACGAAAGACTCACAGAGACACCTGTCCACAGCAGCCAAGGAGATGAACACGTGAACATGCACGCCCTGCAGGAAGCGACGTTTTACAAGTCCAGCTACAGCGACCACCAAGGATCCTGCGTGGAGGTCGCCCTGGAAAGCGGTGCCTTCGGCCTGCGCGACTCCAAGCTGACCGACTCACCCGTGCTGGCCGTGTCCACCCACCACGGCCGCGCGTTCGTGGAGGCGGTCAAGCAAGGACGATTCCGCTGACACTGACGTGATACCGCACCACCGACGATGCCGCCCGGCCAGACCACGTGGCCGGGCGGCATCGTTATGGTCGAGCTCCGCGCGGTGCTCACAGCCCCATCATGCCCGAGCCCGAAACGTATGTGCCAAGGCGCACCTACCCTCGAAACACGATCCCCGCGTGGAGACCGTCGAGTAGTTCGCTGTGCGATGTACGCGATCGCCATATTCTTGTCATGGCGATTTGGGAGGTGTGTTCCCTTGGGGGTAATTTTAGTTAGTACTGAAGTTGTAAACTTAATTATTCCTACTCGGTGAGGTCCGCGTCGAGCGTGGTCAGCCTGTGCAGGATGCGGCCGGTCTCATCGCGATTGATGACCACGAAGGCGAGCCCACGATGGGTCTGCGTCAGGATGGATCCGCGTCGCCGTCGCGGCTTCGCCCGTGGGCATTGCTGTGCTGCTGGTGCCAGTTGGTGACGGCCATGCCGACCCCGGAGGCCACGATGTCTTCCGGGGGGATCGCGACACTGCGGACGTCCGATCCTGAGGCTGCAGCTTCCCCGCCTTCATCGTGTGCTTGCGCCGGGCCGGTCTCGGTATCGCCCCGGTCGGGGAAGGGCTCGTAGTTGGCGTCCAACCCGATTGCGAAGTTGTCGCCCTCCTTGGGTTGCGCCCACTCGCCGGTCTCCATCTGCTTTCGCCATTGCGCTTGAGCTCGTTCGTGCCTCTCGCGCACGTTCGGCGGCAGGTCAGCAGGGTCTGTGTGATATTTCCTGAGCAAATCTTCATGGTCCACGCGCGCTCACCTTCCGTGATCGTCCATGTGAATGGTCCACTTTTCCGTTTCCGGGTTGTACACGCGGCCAGTGACCTCGAAGCGGTTGCCGGGTGCCCAGCCGACTTCGTGGCCAACCCCGTGTGGGTTGGCGAACTCGAGGTCCTTGGCATGCTCGGGCCGGATGACGAACTCGACATTGCCGGGATACGCCTGGGTTTTGTCACCGCTGGTGAAGGCTTCTTCCTTGACCACGGCCCCGGGTTCGTACCGGGAGAGCAGCTTGTCCATCTCCTCGGGGCTGTCGATCTGGATGCCCCGGTACACGTCGGGGTGTTCGGGGCTTCCTTTCCAGTCGGGGAGTCTGTTCATGCCCGAGGTCATGTTTTTGATCTCGGTGTCGTGCTTCTGGAGCGCTGCTTCGTCGCCGGAGCGCAGTGCTTCGTTGATGTCCTGATGGTGGATCCCGGTGTAGCGCCGCATCGCGGTGAGCTCTTCGTCGGGGACGTGATCCAGCTCGGGGTGCAGGGCACGAGTCTCCTGGATCATGCGGTCCTCATACGGGTTGTGTCCCAGCTGTTCCCGATAGGCCTGGTGGTCCTGCTCGGAGGCGTGGAAGTCGCTGTTGCCGGAATAGTCCGACCCGACCTCCGACCTGGGCGTGCCGGGAGAGTCCGGCTGGGGAGACGAGTCCGGCGCGTGCTGCGGTGCCTCCGGTTCCGGAGTGGGCGAGAGTTTGTCACCGATGGACGGACGCCCGGGGCGGGCTGGTTCACCGTCCCCGCCGGAGTCACGTTCCCACGGTTCCATCCCGCGTTCGGACGGGTGTACCCGCTGCGGGGAGTCGGTCCCGGGGCGCGGTTCCGGCGCGGACGGCGTGGGATCGCGGGGTGGGGGGCCGAATCCGCCGTCGGGGCGCGGTCCGGGCCCGGGGTGCGTGGCGGATTGTGCCGGGCCGGGCTGATCCAGCCGCTCGGGCCGCGCCGTGTGCGGGTTCACGGGGTCGCTGTGGGCGGGTGGCTGGTGCAGATCGATTTCGCCGTTGCGGGAGGGCATGCCCGCCGAGTCCGAGGGGCGCCAGGGTTGTTGTTCGCCGAACGGGTTCGGCCCCGAGTCGGGTTGGTCGGGCCGGGGCGCGGGGGGCAGGTCCTGGTTGTCCCAGGGGGTGCCGACGTGGGGCTGGCCCACCGACGTGGGGGTGCCGGGCTCGGGCGGTGTCGGTGTGCCGGGTGGGTGCGCGGGCTGGCCCGGGGGTGGCTGGTTCGGATCGGGTCGCGGAGGCGAGGTGTCGCTGGCCTTGTCGGCGGTTTTGCCGACCTTGCTGGCGTCGCTGGCCTTGTCGGCGGTTTTGCCGACCTTGCTGGCGGTGCCGAGGCCGCGGGTGACGCGGCTGGCCACGCCGGCGCCGCCGACCACGCTGGCCAGCGCATCGGGGATGAACGAGCCCAGTGTCTTAAACGGCTGGTTCTGCCATCCGTCGACGTTGACGACGGTTTTGACCGTCTGCCACGGGTTGGCGGCCGCCGTGACCACGCCGGCGGCCATGGTGGATACGTTGCTCACGTAGTCGCCTGGGTGGGAGATGTTGTAGGGGTCGAGGGGGTTGATCAAGCGGGTGGTTTTGATCAGCCCGGTGACCGCGCCCAGGGCTCCCTCCAGGACATTGACATGGGTGCGGACCATGGTCTGGGTGTTGTCCACGAGGGTCTCTTTGAGCTGGGTCATCCATCCCGGCTCGGCCGGGGCGGTCTTGAGTGCCTGACGCAGGGCGGCCGCGGCCCGGTCTCCCGCCTGACTGACCGCCGCGATCGCCTCGACGGTGTCCTGCTTGGCTTGGCGCCGCTTCTCGGCGGCCGGATCCTGGAACGAGCCCGGTGGGGTCGGCGGCGGCCCCTGACCGCCGCCCTGTTTGATCGCGGCGTTGTAGGCCTCGACTTGGGCGTTGTGCTGCTGCCGGGCGGCCTCGCTGGCCTGATTGGCCGCCTCCAGGTCCTTCTGGGCCTGAGCCCCTTTGCGTTTGGCGGCGGCCAGCGCGTGCTGATACTCGGTCATGGCCGCGCCCGCGTCGGTGAAGGCGTCGGCAGCGGCGAACCACTTCTTCGGGGCCTGGTCCAGATAGGACCGTGCCGCCTCCGCAGCCTGGCCGTGCCACCCGTCGGTGCGCACGGCCCGGAATCCCTGTCCGGCACGGTCGAAGGCCTCGCCCAGTTTGGTCAGATGTTCGCCCCGGCTGGCGGCCTCGGACGGGTCCCCGGGGATGATGTCCGCCGAGGTGGTTCCGGTGATGCCGGAGACCATCCCGTCCCAGTCCTGGCCGAACGAGGTCGTGTTGCTGACCACGAGCTAGTACCCCCAGACCTGGCCGTCGGTGTTGGCTTCTTCCAGCGTCTTGGACGGATTCCCGATAGCGACATGCGCGACCTGGTCGAGGACGTGGACCACACTGTCCTCAACCTGCTGATAGTTGCTGCGGGTTTCGCCGAGCGCGTCGGCGGCGTCTTTGCCGTCGTCGATGAGGTAGCGCACGCCCCACTCCCAGGCTTCGGCGAACTCGCCCAGCGCGGCCGCGAGGTCGTCGTGGCCGATCTCCCACCCCGAGGTCGGCAGCCCGTAGGTCAGCCCCATGCCCTCCTTGGCCTGTTCCGAGGTGCCCCACATGGTCAGCCCTTCGAGCTCACTGATCGCGTCCTGCACTCCGGTCTCGGCTTTGTGCAGCGCATCCAGGTCGACGCCGAAGCTGTTTTCCCCGCCGCCCATCAAGCCTCCTCCGCGCTGTGCGGGGCGGGGCCGTTGAGGGGGCGGTGCAGAATGCTGCCGGGCTGGCCCGGCTCCGGAGTCGCCGTCTCGCCGCCCCGGATTTGCTGACGGTACTGGTAGGCCAGGTCCTCGACGTCGTCGGCCAACGAGTTCACGGCCTGGCCGAAGTCACGCATGAGCGTGCTGGTTTTACCCGCCAGCTCGGCACTACCCAGCACGGTGGCCGGTACGGAATCGGCTTCCACCTGCAAATCGGGGCTGAGCAGCCGCAGGCGCGCCGAGGCCTGCTGCAGGGTTTCCAGCATCGCGCTGTCGGTGGTGTCGGTCATGAGGCGTGTTGCTCCTGCCCGTCGACGGCCAACGGTTCGGCGACGATGCCGCTCACCGGGGGCAGCGCGAACACGTGCTCGGCGAGCGGGTCCAGCACGAGCCCGGTGCCGTACGGCAGGGCGTGCAGGATCCCGTCGAGCAGGTCCGCACCCAGGACGTGGGCGTAGCCGACGTCCTCGGCGCCCCGTCCGGCCGCGACCATGCCGGCCGCCATCCGTTCCAGGGTGGTGTAGACCGGCAGCCAGTTCAGCCCGTCCTGGGACACGGTGGACACGCTGGTCCCGCCCTCGACGGGGCTGGTCTCGATGTACACCTCGGTGTCTCGGAACAGCGCGAGGAGCTCGTCCATGTCGCCGTCCCCGGCACGGACCGCGCGCACCGCCTCCAGCAGCGCGACCGGTTCGTCACCGTCGTCCGGGGCGGGCGCGGGTTCCGGGTCGGACAGATCCCCGACCACGGTCAGGGCACGGGGCTGACTACTCATCGCCGTCCTCCCCCGGAGAGTGCGGATCACGGTGCTCGGCCAGGGCAGCCCGAGTGATCTGGTCGAGGTGGTCGGCGCGCTGCGACAGGTACGCGCTCGCCTCCCCGAGAAAGGTCTGCATCGACGCGGCCACACCGGCGTGGCCGAATATTTCCGGGGTGGCCTGCTGCTCACGTTGGTGGAGGCGTTCGGCCTGCAGACGCAGGTTGGCCGCGTCCAGCAGCACGGCGTCGGTGATCTCCTCCGGTGGAGTCGGCCCCCGGGGAGTGTCCTCAGTGCTCATTCCACGACCACCCGTTGGACCGGCGTGGCCTGCGGGTAGACGAGGACGTCCTCGTCGATCTCGTTGGGGCGCCAGACGATGCCCGTCGTCGCCAGCAGCCGCTGTTTGAGCTGGCGCCCGGTGAGCATGATGTGATCGAGCTCCTCGGAGAAACCGCGGCAGCGTTCCAGCAGTTCATAGCTGGGGTAGGCATAAACCCAATCGGAGCCGCCGACCGTGGTTGTGATCATCTTCTCGCTGTCGAGGTCACGCTCGACGAACACGGTGGTGCGCGCGAACTCCGCATCGCTCGGGTTGCGCTTGGCGGTGTGGGCTCGTTCCTCGTGGGGGGCGGGTTGCAGCCAGCTCACCAGCATCGTCTCCTCGTACCCAGGGGTGGATCGATGGTGGGCACACCGGTGGTGCCGCCTTCAGCGGCAGGAGGCACCGGTGTCCCGATCCGGGCTCGACGGCCCGGACGTTGCCTAGACGATCACCCGCGACGAGGCGGCGGAAGTGTTGACCTCGTGACTATGGCGGTCAACGCCGGGACAAGGCCACCGGCAGACGGATCAAGCCACGGTTGCGGAACGAGGGGCGCCAGGCCAGTTCGGCCGGGTCGACGGCCAGCCGCAGATCCTCGCAGTCGCGCAGCAGGGTGGTCAGGGCGATCTCGGCCTCGGTGCGGGCCAGGGCCGCACCGAGGCAGAAGTGCCGCCCGTAGCCGAGTCCCAAATGCGTCGGCGCGGCCGGGCATCCGCGATCGATATCCAGGGTGTCGGGATCGGAGTAGGCCCGCGGATCGCGGTGGGCCGAGGCCAACGAGACCATCACCGTGTCTCCGGCGGGGATGGTCATTCCGCCGAGCTCAAGATCGGTGAGAGCGAACCGGCGGATAGCCAGCTGCGGCGGGGGGTCGAACCGCAGCAGCTCTTCCACGGCGGCCGGAATGCGCTCAGGGCGGGCGCGGAGCGCGGCCAGCTGCTCCGGGTGGGTCAGCAGCGCGGCCAGCCCGTTGCCGAGCAGGTTGACGGTGTTTTCGTATCCGGCGAACAGGATCACGAACGCAGCGGAGACGAGTTCATTCTCGTCGAGGTGGTCGCCCGCGTCGCGGGCGGCGATCAGGTCGCTGAGTACGTCACTACCGGGGGCGCGGCGTTTGCTGCTGATCAACTCCAGGAGGTACTCGTGCAGTGCGGCCACCCCGCCGCGCACGTCGTCGGACGTCTGCGGGGCCAGCATCCGGTCGGTCCAGGCCTGGAAATTGGGACGCTGATCCGGGGGGATTCCCAACAGTTCACAGATCACGGTGATCGGCAGTGGTCCGGCCCAGGCTTGCATCATCTCCACCTGCCCGTCCGGGAGGGTGGCGGTGAGCTCGTCGGCGAGGTGCTGGATGCGGGGCCGCAACTGCTGCACGCGACGCGGAGTGAAGGCTTGGTTGACCAGTCCGCGCAGCCGGGCGTGCTCGCCTGCGTCGCGATTGAGCAGGTTGGCATCCAGCGCCGGTGGTAGGGAAAACCCCGCATACCCGGTGGTGGAGTGCTGTTTGTCCACCGACAGGTTCGGGTCGGCCAGGGCGGCCTGCACGTCGTTGTAGCGGGTGACCAGCCAGATCGGCGACCCGTCCGGAGTGTGCGCGCGATGCACCGGGGCCTGGGCACGCAGGCGGGCGTAGGTCGCGTACGGGGCGGCCAGGAACGCGGCATCGAAGGCCACCGGCACGGGCGACGACACGGCTCGTCCTTCCGACAACGACAGGGCAGGTGGTCAGGGCAGCTGAGTCAGCGGTGGTGACAACGCCGCGGTCAGCGGGTGCCCCCAGGCGCGGGCGACCCGTTGCCACCAGGCCACGTTGTCCCGCAACCGCGGATGGTGGTCCTGGGGCGGGGCCCGGTGTTCGGCGGGCACGAGAGCGTCCTCGGTGCGGGCGGATTCCAGGGCGGTGCGGATCATGACCGCCTCAGCCACCGACCTCGCCAGGTCCTCATCACTGGTGCTCTCCCGGGCCTGGTCGTAGACCCGCTGGCGGAGCCGCTCGTCGCAGTAGCCGTGCAGACCGACGACGATGTCCCAGCACTCGATGACCCGCCGGTAGAGCCGGAATCCCATATGTACGAGCACGAAGCGGTCCCAGGCCGGGCGCAGCCACCGTGGCATCCACGCCGGGCAGGCCCCCAGCACCACTTCGGGCCGGTAGCTGGTCAGGGCTAGCCACAGCGGGCCGAGGCGACCGTAGGCGGCCCGCTGCCGGGCCAGACGCACCGCGGCCGGCACCCCGGTGGCGATCAGCGGCATCGCCAACCCGATCACCAGCAGCAGCGTTCCCGGTACCAAGATGAACCACTCCACCCGCACCTGGGGATACGGCGGATACCCCACGGCCAGCACGATCCCCAGAAACGCGATCTTGTGGGCGAGGTAGAGCTCGTAGGTAGCCGCACCAGCAGCGATGAGCCGCAGCCCGCGGGCGGTCCACCGAGTGCGGTGGGCGGCGCTGCGCGCCCACAGCCACGACAGCCTGCTCACCGAACCGATCATCAGCCCCATGTAGGCGACGTAGATCAGCATCGCGACCATCGTGGTCGGTGCCTGCATCCAGTACCCGTCCAGCGCCTGGGCGGCATCTCCGGTGGGCGCCAGAGCGGCCAGCAGCCACCGTGCCACCACCACGACGGCGAACAGGGCCGTGTGGGCGCGCACCGTCTGGCGACGCCGCCACCCCGGAGGCCAGACCCAGCACACAAATGCCAGCCGCAGCAGGAAAAAACACGCCAACGCCGGGGTGTGGCGCTGGGCGTAGGCGAAATTGGATCCCAGGGCCTCGGTCAGCACCGGCACCACCGACGGGACTTCTTGCGTGTTGGCGATCCCCATGGTGATGATGGCGCCACACATCGCGGCCACCGCCGGCCGGTTGATACCGGGCTGCGGGCGCGTCAGCTGCAGGAGTTTGACCGTGGCGGCGGTCACGGCCACGGCCACGACCATGATCTGAATCAGATCGCGGGTCGACATAGAAGTCTCCGGGGTCAGTGGTATTCGAAGGCGGCCACCGCCCGCGAGACCGGCCCGCTACCGGAGACCAGTTGCAGTCCGGCGGCCTGCCAGATCACATAAGCCAGCGTTTCGGCTTCGAGCTCCTGGGCGGAGTCGTAGGCGTTGCGATGCAACACCCGCACCGACTCCTCGGCCAGCACGTCGTCACCACTCAAGCGGGACAGCATCTGCTGATCCCCATCCTGATCATCGTCTCGGGACGTCGCGTCGGTATGGAGGGGAACGCCGGTGTGGCCGCAGAGCATGTGCGCCAACTCGTGCAGCACGATGTGATCCTGGTGCAGCTCGGTGCCCGAGGTGTCATAGACGATGACATCGCGGTCGGTGCGGCGGATCCACAGCCCGGTGGCCACGCTGGCGTAATGGCTCATCGTGCGCGGGGCCAGCTGGATCGGCCGCCCCCGGTGCTGGGCCACCCGCTCGACGAACTCGGCCATGTCCCACGGCTCCGGCAACGGTGGCAGTTCGGCCAGCCGAGCTCGGGCGTGCCGCAACATGACGGGCAGAGCCGCCATTACACAGCCTCGTCATCGAACTCAGAGAGCAACTGTTCCACAGCATCCAGTTTGTCCTGCTCCAGTTGCCCGATCCGGCCCATGATCTCCGCCGAGCGAGGTTCGCGCGTGTCGAAGTAATACGGGCTGACCCCGAAAAACTCGGTCAAGGCATGACGCGTGCGGAGGTCCGGGGATGTGCTCCCGTTCAGCAGGTTATGCAGCGTGCCGTGCGAGATCGTCTGGCCGGCGCTTTTCATCTGCCGGGCCAGGGCGCGGGTGGACAGCCGCGGCTGCTGGGTGCGGCGCTGATAGTCCGCCACCAGCTCCTGAATCCGCTGCTGCTGAGTTGTCATGGTCGATCTAGTTCAGCACAGGCCCCACTGCAGCAACAACCCACCCCACGGTGAGCACGGCCACTCCGCACCGTTCTGTTCAACCGGTTTGACAGTTTCGTAGAGTGGTGATCGCTCAACGCGGTGCGTCCGTTTGCGGGGATTCCGCGACCAGATGCCACCCAACGGCACCAACATCATACGGCAGGTCACCACACTGGACAGACGTCGCGCTCGTGCGTCACTGAGCAACACCGGGGAGGAGTGCCATGCGGCCAGCGAACGCGAACAGCGCCACACGGGGACCTGATGGGTCGGAACGGGGATACCGGCCCGCAGCTACGAGTCGGGGGTAGACATGCACGCAACCAGCCAGACCCAAACCACGAATCTCGGCGAGTTCGTCCGCGAACACCGTGAGCGCAACAATCTCTCCCAGGGGGAACTCGCCCGTCAGGCGTACTGCACGCGCGGCACGGTCAGCTACGTCGAAAAAAATCGACGGCGGCTCAGCCTCAAACTCGCCACCAGCATGGACGAAGTCCTGCACACCGGCGGCGAACTCGTGAAACGTGCCCACCAAAGCCTGACCCAGGCTCGCCCCCAGCGACTGCACCGGCCCGAACAGTTGCCCGCCGACATCGCCGAGCTGTACGGCCGCGACGAATCCCTAGCGCGCCTGTCCGAATCGCTGTCCGCTACGCGCGACACGGCCCCCGCCATCACCACCGTGGAAGGCCCGGCAGGGGTAGGTAAATCGGCGCTGGTCGTGCACTGGGCCCACCAGCACGCCCAGCACTATCCCGACGGGGTGATCACCGCCCACTTGGGCGGCCACACCCCCGGCCACACCCCCGCCGACCCCGGTGACGTGGTGGCCGACATCCTCGGCGACCTCGGGATCACCGACCTCCCCGAGAGCACCCCCGCACGCTCCCGGTTGTTGCGAACCGTGCTGGCCGAGCGGCATCTGCTGCTGCTGCTCGACGATGCCGTCGACAGTGACCAGGTCCAGCCACTGCTGCCCGGCACTTCCAGCTGCCACGTGCTGATCACCAGCCGCCGGCGCCTGACCCGGCTGTCCCTACGCGGATCCGCGACGCGGATCCCGCTGGCACCGTTGTCGGCCGCCGAAGCCGGCCACATGCTCAGCAATCTGCTTACTCCGCACCGCAGTCTCGACGGCGCTGACGATCAGCACGCCCTGGCCCGCATCGTCGACGGCTGCGACCGACTTCCCCTGGCTCTGTGCGCTGCCGCCGAGGTCATCACCACCCACCCCGGCCGGGAGCTGTCCCAGCTCGTCGAGCCGCTGACCGGACCACGCCGCCTGCACGTGCTGACCACCGCCGCCGCAGGCGATCCCCAGTCGGCGCTGCGCGCCACGTTGGCCGCCTCCTACCAGCACCTCACCCCCCTGGCCGCCCGGCTTCTGCAGCACCTCGGTGCCGCCGACCACACCTGCATCGACGCGGTCACCGCCAGGAACCTGCTCGACGTTCCCCTCGAACAGGCCGAAACCGCACTGGCCGAACTGCTCGCCGAGCATTTGCTGACCCCCGAGGCCTGCTGCCCCTCCTTGGTGCGCCTGTTCGCCGCCGAACGCGCCCAGGACCCCCCGGCAGAGCCGCACATCCTGCCACCGCGACGGGCCGTGCTCACCGACCACTCCTGACACCACCCGCAGACGCCCCGCGGTGGTGTTCCCCCAGCGGAGGTCCCGGCATCCACCCGGAAACCTCCGCCGACGGCACAGCCGTCTCGGGGAACAACGCCCCGGGCCGGAAAGGCCCTCACGTGCCCAACCTGCGCACTCTCCATCCCGAAAAGTACGCGCGCGTCAGCAACGGCGCGGTCGACAACACACCGTCGGTCCTCGCCATCGGCTATCTCACGATCCTCATGCGTCATGAAGATGGCTGGGTGCCCTCCCTCGAGAAGCTTGTGCAGAAGTACCTCGAAGGCGAAACGAGCCTCGGCAAGGCACGGAAAACCCTCCGCGATGAGGGCTACTACGTCCGCGTCAAGTTTCAACACGATGGCGGCAAGCACCACACCGACATCTGGCGTGCCTCCGAACCGCACACCGACGTCGAGCTCGACCAAATCGCGAGCTACTACGTGCCCGGATCCATCTGGCAAATCCCCCAGGTCGACAAGCGCGGCCGACACGTGCGCGACGCGCGAGGCCAGACGGTCATGCGTCCGGTCACGGTGCGCTCGGCGCAGATGGAGTCATGGCGCGCGACCAACGAACGGATCACGGGCAAGCCTGTGGATAACTCCCCCGACAGCGACGTTTCCGCAGGTCGCACCGACCCCCCGGATTCAGGGGGTCGGGATACTGACGTCAAATCTCCTGGTCACAGCTTTGGTGGTGACCTTTTCCCTGCTCGCCCCGACCCCGCACATACCGGGGGCCGGATGGCCGAGGGGTCGGATGACCGAGGGGTCGGCAACCGGGGGGTTCCAGAGAAGACGAGCGAGGAGACGAGGGAGAACACGACGGAGGAGACGACGGAACCTTTTGGAAACCCCCAAAAGGTTCCGATCCTCCAAAAGGGGTTCAGAGGAAACGCCGGTCACTCTGATTACGCAGCACCGAAGCAAGGCGACCAGATAGGTGACCCACTGATCGCGCGCGTGCGCGATGCGATCGGCCAGTCGGTTTGTCAAGCGTTCGACGAGAATCCGTCTATGTCCGAGGACGAGCTGACGAGGCGTATCGCCGAAGCCAACACCGACCTCACGCATGACCAGTCCTGTCTCTACGCCGCGACACTGCTCACGGTCACCGGCCCGAGCCGCGAATCAGCCCTCCCGTAACCCGCGAAGAGCACGCCGGCCCGGATCAGGCTGGTCCTCCCGTGCCGCTGGAGAGCACTATGCCCCTCCAGCGGCACGGATAGCCGCGCATTCCCGGCCCCCACAACCCCACACCTCCTGGTGGGGTAGCGAAGCACACAATCCACACCAGAGCTTCGCAGGGTGACACCGCCCGGCAGAAACGCAAACACCTGCGACTGACCAACTCAGCAGGCAAGCTCGTGTCCTACCTCGACTCCGTCGTGAAAGTGGAGACGTCGTGAGCACGGTTGCTCTGTTTGGTGCCGTACATGCGGTCGTCAGCACTGGCCAGCAGCGCCGAGAGTTCCGCCGATCCGGCGGGAGCGCTCATCACCCCCAAATCCAGGCCGGTCTCGACCAAAATTCCGTCAATGAACAGGGGACGGTTCACCATCTCCTCGAGTTCCCGGACCCGCCGCTCAACCTCGGAGTGCGAAGCTCCGCTCAGGAGCACCGCGAACTCGTCGCCGTGCAGCCGCACCGGCAGCTCGCCGCGGCTGGTGACAGCACGAAGTCGGTCCGCTATCGCAGTCAGAGCGCGATCACCAAAACGATGCCCATAAGTGTCGTTGATCGTTTTGAACCGCCGCAAGTCGCCGAGGGCTACCGCAACCCGGTGGTGACGGTGGCGACGGCACGCCCGAGGAAACGCGGCGGCAAGGGCAACGCGGTTGGCCAGCCCGGTCAACAAGTCGGTGCGCAGCTGCCGTCGCAGTCGGCAAGCGACTGTGCTGGTGGTGAGGGTGCTGGCGCTCGTGACGAGCACCGCGATTTCTGCCAACATGGAAGAGGCCTCCAGTAGAGGTAACGACCCGCCCGGTTCCGGTCAAAGAGCCCGGGCGGGTCTTTCACGGTCGGAATTGATCGCTGCCACGTCTGTATGCACAAGGTCCGGACACAGCACGGAGCAGACAAGCGACACGGCCCTGAGACGGACCCCGCAGCACACCGCGCGCGTGTCGGTGTGCTGCGGGCACGCCCGGACCGGAGGTGCTGGTGTCACCACCACCGGATTGGCTTTGGACCGCCAACACGGACCCATTCACGGACCTCACGTGATGCGGCACTCAGAGTGGCCATCAAAACCGGTAGCGCACCGATTCCGGCAATGATGCCGGTAACCCACGTCACTAGTGCGGCAGTACCAAACAACCAGTGCAGAAGTCCGGCCAGTAGAAGGAACACGGCACCGCCCGTGAACAAGGCGAGTCCGAACGCTTTGAGCCAGTGCCCCGGTGAGGACAGTGCACGGGAGAACGCGCCGGGCATGACCGGCATTCGCATCTCGGGTTCCTGGTCGCACTCTTCGATGTAGGGACGCGGGCGGGGCGCAGCCGGTTCCGTTGGTTCCGCACGGGTTTCAGGGGCGTACTCGGTGACGGGTTGCTGATCCGGCCGCGGCGACGACGGATCGGTGTCCCCGCAGGTCGGCATCCTGTCGTTAACGGCCGACTGCATCGCCTCACCGATGGCGGTGGTGCGCTGGTCGTGCTTGTCAACTTCGTGCTGCGCCTGCTCCGGCGTATAGCCGTTGCTGAGGAACATCTGCATCATGGCGTTGCGCGACCGCTTGGTGAAGTCGGCGTGTTCGGCATTGTGGACAGCGTTCTCGGCCTCCCAATCGATCGGCAGCGGCGGACGTCCAGGCCGGGGGTGGTCGGTGTTCATGCTTCGGGTCCTCTCCTGTGTCGTACGTGCCAGTTCCCCGAATCACGGGGTTCGGTTCGACGGGGTCGTGCGCCCCCCGGTGTCCGGCGTGGGCCGGGCACCAGAAGCAAGCGGGGCGCTACAGCGCTCCGAGGTCCGTTCGGGTCACTGGAAGACCCCAGCGAGGAAGGTCTGCATCGAACCGGCGGCGTCGCCGAGCCAGTTCTGCCCGTCGTTGACGGTGTTGGCTGCGCCTATGGGGTCACCGATGATCCAGAACAGGACGAAGCCGACGGCGACGTAGATAAGGATCTTCTTCTTGTCCATGATGAGTACTCCTGAGTGAGTAGGTGCCCCGCCGGTCTTGGCCGGGGCGGTGTGTCGAAGCGGGGCGAGCCGAACTGCCCACCCACCCGCACAGTCACCGAGGGGTGACTGCAGGGCGGAGTGCGGTTCGGTTCACATCGCGTCCTCGGGCGCCTGGTCGGCGCGGAACCACTTCACGCCACGGCCGGATCCGGCGGCTTTCGCCTTGCCGTGGGCGTTGAGGTCCTTCAGCCGGTCGACGACGGTGGTCTTGCTCGGGGCTTTCTTCCCGCTGTGTTCGGCGTAGCGAGCGGCGATCTCACCGGTCTGGATGCCCTTCGTGCTGGCCTTGCCGAGTTGTTGGACACAGAACGCCTTGATGGGGTCGTCGTCGGGGAACTGCTTCACAGTGACTTGCCCAACCGCTTCGGCGGCGTCCTTGTTGGCGTGCTCGGCGGGCATCTGTTCGAGGCGCCGGTCCAGGTCAGCGAGCTCGTCGCCGCGGCGAGCGTCGTCGGCGTCGTGCTGGGCCTGCATGATCGCGGCGCGCTGCTCACGGACCATCTCGTCGTCTCCGGTGGTGATTCCCATCTTTTTGGCGATGTCGGTGATGTGCATTTCGGGGGCGGTGTTCATGTCGTCGTCCTCTCCGTCCGTGTCGTCGTCGTACGGTCCGGTGGTGTTGATGCGGAAGTCGCCGCTGAGGTGCGACCCCAACCATTCGGTGTTGGTTCGGATGCCCTCGACGTGCTCGGCGAGTTCGTCTTCGGTGGTGATCGGCTCCGGCGTGCGCGGCTTGGTGACCATCTCCGGAGTGATCAACGGGTTCTCGCCGGACGCAGTCGTGCGGTTGAGGTAATCCGGAGTGGCGTACTTCATGGTCGGCGCGTCCAGGGTGGGCCGGAACGGCCCATACAGAGATGCGAGTTCGGGAATCACACCGTGGTCGTCTTCGTCTTCGTCGTCGCCGATGTCGACGAAGTAGCCCTTTCGGTGGACCTGCTTTCCGGTGATCGAGTTCTCTTCCACGGCTTCGCCGTAGGTGAACTTCTCCGGGTTGCCGGGCAGGTTCTCGGTGTCGGAGAGCGTGAAGGCGGCTTCGGCGGCCTTCTTGACCTTCAGGAGCTCGTTGGCGACGAGCATTTCCCGGAACTCGGCGAAGCCGTGTCCGTATCCTTCCTGGCTGCCGCGCTGGCTCGCGGTCCGCAGGATGATCCCCTGCGACCGGAACTCCTTCGTCCCGCGGGTCAGCATCGACGAGCACAGTTCCGGCAACTGCTTCCACAGGGCGCTGAGTTCGTCGATGAGGATCACGATTGCCGGGGCCGTGGCTGGGCTAAGGATGCTGGAGTTGCGGTATTCCTTGCCGCGGCCGTCGGCGAAGGCGATGGCTTGGCGCAGCATCGCAGCGGCCTTCTTGGGATCGTTTCCCATCCAGTCGATGCAGTCGCCCCACGCCGCGAAGTCCTTCCCCGCCTTCATTGAGACGTCAATGACCCAGACCAGCGCGTCCCGGCACGGCATGAGCGAGGTGATCTCGCTGTTGATGTCGACGGTCTTCCCACTACCGGTGAAGCCGACCTTCAGCCCGTGCAGGGAGCCGTAGCCCTTGCGCCAAAACTCCTTGTAGTGGGTCGAGCCGTCGTCAATCTCCCCGGCGGGGAACGGATTCTTGATCGATGACATGTTCGGCAACAAGTGCTTGATGTGGTCGGGAATGTCCATCTCGCCGGTAGCGCCGTCGGACAGGTGATACTCGACGGCGGCGTTCACCTGCTGCCGGATCTCGTCGAGATGGGTGACGATGGGGTGTTCGAGCTTGGTGTGCTCGCTCCACGGCTTGACCCAGACCACCCGGGCGATGACGTGGTTCGTGTCTTCTTCGTCATCGAGGACGGTGACCGCACCCTGACGCAAGCGGCCGGGAATCTCGGCAGCCAGCGACGGACCCAACTGAAGGGCTTGCTCGACGCGGACACCGGACCCGGCAAGGTCGATGTGGTAGTTCATGCCGATCCGCCGCTGCCCGTCGGCGCTCCACACGGTTTCGGTGGCGAAGAGCCCGGCTCCGGGCATTCCGACGCGGGAGAGGACACCGCCGTCACCGTTCCACGTCTCAGCGTTCTTCTTGTCGATCTTGGCGCTGTTCACCGTGGTGCGGACCTTGCGGGACTCAATCCATGAAACCTGCGCGGTGATCGCCCCGACTGCCCCGGCCGCGCTCACCAGCGTGTTGACGGGTCCGAACACCGATCCGGCTACGGCCCATGCCGCGGCACCGAGACCGTGCGCGGAAACGAGTCCGCGTTCCCGTTCGGACAGGGCACCGAGCGCGACGGGCACGCCGATCGTGGCGGCTGACACAGCTCCGGTGATGACTGCTGTCGTGGGGTCGGCGTAGTGGCCTACGCACCCGGTAAGTACCGCGGTCGCGTCGACGGCGAGCGGAACACCGTGGTGCCGGTTCTGGTGCGCCCGCGATTTCAACCACGCGCGGCGCTTCTGTTTGCGGTCTTGCTTCTTGTCGTGCTTGCGATGCTCCCGCGCAACCTTCTTCGCGGTCGGCGGCTTCGGGGGCTTCGTGACGCTTTTGCCCATGAGTAGTACCTCCGCTACTGGTCACGGTCGGAACGCCGGGCGGAAGTCGAAATTGACTTCCGCCCGGCCGGTTTGATCACTGGTTGAAGAAGGAGTTCTCGTCATCCATCGTTCGACCACGACCGGCGTTTTCGAACCGGTCGCTGTAGAGCTGCCAAAAGGTGTTGGCGGTGGCGATGAACAGATCCGCGATCTGCCCCATCGCCGCCGCGACGACGTAGAGCCCTGCCAACGCGCGGGGGTCCATGCGCCGACGCAGGTCGAGGAACATCGCCAACTGCAAGTAGGACTGGCTGGCTTGCCGGTAGGCGGCGGCCTGCCCACGCAGCTGCTGAATCCAGTCGTGCCAGTTCGCCGGGTTGTACTCAGCGACGAGCTTGAACGCGCCGTCGAGCGCGGCCACGGGGTTCGTGGTTTGCGGGATACCGGTTGTCACGGGGCTACCTCCTTGATCGGTGAAACGGGTGTCGCCCCCGTCGGGGGCGCCGGTCGGGGTGGAGCGTCGCCGCGATGGCGGGGGCGTGCGGAGCGCGTCGCGGACGTGCTTCGGAGGGGATCTCTTCACGTCGGAATCGACGATTCCGAACGCCCATTCGTCCCCTTCCTGAGTTCGGATGAGCTGGTGCGGGTCGCGGCGGATCCCGTCGGCCCGCTTGATCGCCTCTCGGTCTTGGCGACCGGTAGCCGGGGGTGTTCTGCGCCCAGCGGCGGGGCGGTGACGTCGGGGTCTGCCGTTGCCCTGTTTGGTGCGGGGATCGAGGAGCCCGGCCGCTCTGCGGGCATCGGCTATGTTGCGGGTGGGCATCTGCCCGTTGGCGACCATCGCCGCCCGCAGGAGCGGGTCGCTACGGAGCTGCTGACGTCGGCGTCGGGAAACCAGGTGTCGTGCGGCGGTCCGCAGTACCCGTTGCCGCGTGGTGCGGGCGTAGTGGTGTCCGTAGACGGTGGCGTAGGCGTATCCGGCCCGCGTCGCGTGTCCGGCAACTCGCCGAACGTGGGGGGACGCGGCTCGGTAGGCGCGACGACCACCCTTTACGGCCGATCGGGTAGCCAGGTATCCGCCCGCAATTCCGACTCCGGTTACTCGAAGGGCCATGCCTCCGGCGACGCGGACTTTCTTGTTCTGGTACTTGTGCTTGTTCTTCAGCACCGTGCGCCGCGCCTGCTTGGCGCGGTGGCGCATGTCCCGCATCCGCTCGGTTGCGGATGCTTCGGCCTGGTGTAGGCGTCGCTCGAAGGCGTCGTCGTGATCGTCGAGGTCGCGGCGAGCCCCAGTGGATGTGGCGGACTTCTTCGGCTTCTTCGGCGGCGGGTTTGTCTGCCGCCGGTTCCGGCCGGGAGCGTCGTCAACGATCTCGGCGTCGAGGACGTCTGACGCTCCCGGCTGAGCTGTCGCTGTCGGCATCGTCGCTCACGCTCACAGTGCCCAGAACAGGGCTACGACAGCGATAACGAGCACGACAACACCAAGCCCGGCTTCCCGCGCCCGTTCCGGTTCGTTCAGCGCCGTCGCGGTGTGTGCGGCGGCCAGGGACAACACGTTCAGGGCGAACCCGGCCGGTACGGCGATGACGGCGTACGCCACGTACAGCGTCTTCACGCTGATGTTGCTCTGCGCCTGAAACCGAGTGCGGTGCTCGGTGACGGCGTCGTAGAGGCTGGACGGCGCGACGGCGGCGAAGTCGGCGGGGATCCACCCGTCGGCGGTGCCGACCATCTTGGCGACCTTGTTCTTGGCCTTGGTCTTCGACTCGCTGGCGGTGTTCTCCGGCGACTTCTTCGTCCCCCCGGTCTTGGCGCTCTCGCTGGTCTTTCCCTGCTTGCCGTTGTCCGGCTTGGAGGGTCCAGCGGGGTCGGTGGGCGGGTTGGTCCCGTCGCCGAACAGGGCGTTCGCGTATTCGGCGGTGGTGTCCCGCTGGTCGGTGGTGGTATCGGTACTCATCTCCGATGTCCTCCAAGAGAGGGTCGGGTTACGGGTGGGGCCGGTGTTTCTGGTGAGGCAATCCGATTCCCCGGCGGACCGGCCGCGCCCATTGAGGCGCGGCCGGAACCCGCGGACGCGGATCACGCGGATTGGCGTTCCGCCTTCAGGTCGTTGGCGATGCCCGACGCGGTCGAGCGGGCACATCCGACGGCTTCAACGACCGTGCCGACGGTGATCGCACCGTCAGGCAGGTTCGCGAAGTGCTCGCGGGCAGCGGCGAGGTAGTCGACCTTGCTGGTGCGGCCCTTACGCCTGCTCTTCTGTTTTCGCTGTGCGCTGCGCCCCTTCAAGGTCGACTCGACGGCACGCAGCGTGGGTCCGGTCTGCTCGGTGTTCGATTCCGCCGGGGGTGTTTCCGGATGGTCACTGGGACCGGCGGTGCCCGCGGTCGACTGCTTGGCGGGTGCGGCCTTGCCAACCGGAGTCGGCGGGGCAACCTTGATCCTCTTGCCGCCCACCTTGCGGCCGATGGCGTAACCAACCCGCGCTCCTGGTCGTGCCGGGCGTGGCTTGCGAGTGCGTTCCCACGCCTGCTCAACCGTGAGGGTTGGCTGGTCGATGAGCAGCTTCTTCGTCCGCCATGCGTGGTCGCTGTAGAAGACCCATCGGCCGAACCCGATCGGCTTCGGCTCCGAGATCTTCGCGGCGGCGCGAAGCCGGTCGGTGACGTGGTAATACTCCGACACCTCGTGAACGAGAAACCCGATCGCGGTGATCGCGGCGAAGCTCGTCCCGAGCGCGGGGGAGCCGTGGAACAGCGGCTTTCCGCCGTTGATCCAGGCGAAGCGAACGACGACCGCCGGGTCACTGAGGTGGAAGAAGTTCAGCGCCCCGGCGCCGAGCGCGGCACACCAGGACAGTCCCCGCATCGCAGTTGCTGATGCCTGCTGCTCCCGGCGTAGCCGGGCCTTGCGGCTCATGCCGACCATGCCGAACTCGAAGGTCAACGCGAAGAAGATCGCCACGGCGAACGGGAACTTCGTTGACCAGTAGGAGAGCTGACCGAGACCGGAGCCGATCAAGGCACTGACGAAGGTCATGCCGGACAGCGATCCGAGGATGTTGTCCGGGGCGGCCTTGATCCTGGCAAGTGATTTGTCGTACCAGGTGTTCCACTCGCCGCGAGTGCGGGCGGCTTTCCTGGCCTGCCTGCGCTCGAACCGAGCGTCGGCGTCCTTGCGACGCTGGCGCCGCTTCTCGGCGATCGTTTCGGCCTTCGATCCCGGGGCGGGCTGCCATTCGTCCGCGGTTCCCGTGGTGGCCGGGACGGGATCCGGTTCTGGCAGTGGCTCCGGCGTGACCTTGCTGCCATCGGGGACAGCAACGTCGGCCGGGAGCTCCGGTTCAGGTTCGGGCTCCGCCTGGTGCTGCTCCGCCGTGGCGGTGACGTCTGCGTCGACGTCGGTGTCCTCGACCGGATCCGGGGCCGGTAGCGCGGGTCCGAGAAGTACCGCGCTACCCGATCCGGGAACGCGGTCGAGCGTGGCACTTCCGTTCGTGCTCATGCGTGCCTCAGCTCCGGGGAGATCGCGGGGATGTCGTCGGGAACCGGAAGATCCGCGTCTTCGTGGACCTTGCGGACCAGTAGCTCGACCCCACGGAGAAGAGCGCGGGCGGTGCTGCTTGCCGGGTGCTCGTCGCAGGTGAGTCCGGCGAGGAACCGCAGGTCCTCTGTGTGAGCGATGAGGGTGTCCGGGTCAAGCGCGGCAATTCCGCGTACGAACCCGGCGCTTGGGGCTGTGTAGCAAGTTATCGTGGTGCTCACGGGCGCGTCCTTTCCATCTGTCGTCCGTCAGCCCCCGGCCGTGCGTGGCGATGCAGCGGCCGGGGGTTTCTGCTGTGTCCCCGGCAGGGCTCGAACCTGCGCGCGACCCGCCGACCGTGTCGGCCGGGTGTCGCGGGGACGTCTCCCCGTCCTCGCCGAGCTCTTGTGCCCAGGTGAGACGGGGTTCATCAGCGGCAATCGCTATTACGGTCGAGGTCGCTCGGCGCTCGCCCCTGACGTCTCCCGACGCCGTCCGGTGGAGGGTCATCGCTGACGAGCTTGTCGACCGCATCGACGCGTGCCGCTGCTCTGGAGTTCTCAAACAACACCGGAAGCCTTTCGACTGTCCGTATCCCGCGAGTGACGACCTAAGATTGACCCAATCTGATCTATATGTCAAGTGATGCCACCTTAATCGGGTTAAAAAGGTTGCCCCTGTCATGCGTCGGGGCGCACAAGGTGGCGCTAACCTGGTGATACGCCACGCACAGACAGGAAAGGACGCGCGATGCGCAAGGAAGATCAGTTTTTGGACCGGATGCGGTCTGAGCTCGACGCAGGCACCTACCCGCCGGGGACCGTGCTGCCCACGCAGCGCGAGCTCGCCGAACAGTACGGGCACGACGTACGGGAAATCCGCGCAGCGATGCAGCGACTCGAAGCCGCCGGGCTCGTCCGGATCCGCCGAAAGGCCGGGACGGTGGTGCTCGACCCGCAGCCCGTGAAGCGGATGGGCGTCGAGCGCTACGCCCGCCATCGATGGATGCAGGGCGTCGCCCCGTTCGAAGCCGACATGTCAGCGGGGAACGGCGGCGCGTCGGTCACCGTGGATCAGCGCAACACCGTCGAGACCGTCGCAGCATCAGCCGATGTCGCCGCGGGACTCGACATCGGCGAAGGCGAAGCCGTGGTTCGGCGCTATCGCAAGCTTTACGACGCCGCTGGCCAGCCGACCCACTACGTCACGAGCTGGTACCGCGTGAACGACGTCATCGGCACCGCAATCATGTCGACCGATCCCGGTACCGCTGGACAAGGCGGCGGGTTCTCCGTGCTGCATCAGCAGGGGCTCACACCGCACACCATCCGCGAGGACCTGAACATCCGCGAGCCCAGCCCGGCCGAAACCGACGAGCTCGACATCCCCCCCACGCTGTTGGTCACCGAAATGTGGCGCTGGGTCCGCACCGCCGCCGGGCGCCCGGTCGAGTACGCCTACGGAGTGCACAACGCGCTGAAGTTTCAGTGGAGCTACACGTTCGAGGCCCCGGAATGAGCCGGCGCTCCCTCTCATGCGACGGAGGCGACGGCCCGGTGAACGAAGACGTCGGCGAAGTGCAAGCAACGTGGGCACTGGTGCTCGACGGGGCAACCGCTCCGCCACTGGAGACCGGATGTGTCCACGGGGTGCGCTGGTATGTCGACCAGCTCAGCCGGGAACTCCGTACGCGACTGTCCAGTGACGGCACGATGCCGTTGCCCGACATGCTCGCCGAGTCGATCAGAGCCGTCACCGAATCGCACGCATCGACATGTGACACCGCGAACCCGTCGAGCCCGTCGAGCACGGTATCCCTGGTGCGCGAGCGCAGCGGCGAGCTCGACTACCTCGTTCTTGCCGACTCGCCCGTGATCCTCGACGTCGACGGCGAGGTCCGCCCCGTCCTCGACGACCGGATCGATCACCTCCCCGCCTACGACCTGGACACCGTGACCCGGGTGCGCAACACCGACGCAGGATTCTGGGTCGCCTCCACCGACCCGACCGCCGCATACCGCGCGGTATCCGGGTCGACACCGCTGAACCAGGTGCGCCGCGTGGCACTGGCCAGCGACGGCGCGACCCGACTCGTCGACGTGTTCGGCCTACTCGACTGGGCTGGCCTGCTCGACCTGTGCACGCCACCGGAAGGCGATCCGCGGGGCCTGATCACTCGCACCCGCGCGGCCGAAGACGATCCGACTACGTCGGTCCTGCCCGGGGCACGGCGCGCGAAAGGGCACGACGACGCGACGGTGATCGCGCTGGACTACAGGGAGGCGCACGCATGATTGACATCGACACTGCCGGGGTTCGGTTGGAATCGACCCGCTCGCCGATCGTGCCGCCGGAAGCCGACGACATGACCGCGCTCGGGTTCGTCGACTTCGGGCACTGGCACCACTGCTCGACCCTTCAGGTCGAGCTCGACGGGACCAGGATGGTCGAACCCGCGAGGTTGAACCCGACGTTCGGCTACTGGCTCCGGCAGGACGCGGCTGGGCGGTGGACGTTGGCGTCGAACCTGGACGGGCGGACCGTGATCGGTCATGTCGAACGGTTCGACAATGGCGTGCTCGTCGACGGCGGTGTGTACGTCATCGAACACGTTGACTCCGCCGACGGTGGGGGTTCGTGCGCGATGGTGTTCCGGCGGGTTTCGTAGGACGAGCTCGACATCCGGACACCGATCTTGTAGCCGACCGACGGCGACATCGACCCCCGGGCGCGAACACCGCGCCCGGGGGTCTTTTTATGGCTCGCCCGGGGGTTCGCCGACGGATGTATCCGGGGTTCGTCGACCGGTGTTCGCGGACGGCGTGCGCTGCGATGGTATCGACTCGCGAACACCGGGTTCGGGTGGGCTCACGGGGCGTTCGCGAACCTCCGAGCCGGGGCAGGATGTACAGGTTCGCGAACACCCCTCCCGGAAAAATCACCCGGGGTTCGCGAACCCGTCTTCAAGAGGATCCATCAAGGGTTCGTCGAACCCGCCCCGGAAAGAATCGGCAGGGGGTCCGTGAACGCCAACCACGGCGCCACGGGTACGGGTTCGCGAACATCCGGTCGAGGCACCCGCCCAGTTACCCCGGCGGGTGTTCGCCGCGCCCGCGTTCGCCCGGTTCCACGAACACCTCCCGGAAGGGGACCGACGCCGATATCGGGGTTCGCGGAAGCCGCCCAGCTCTCCCGCCGCGGACGGGCCTTCGGGTTCGTGTGACGGCAGGTGCGGCACCTCCGAACGGTCTCCGGTTGGGCACGCCCGCCGCGGGGACACGGTGACCGCGCCGCCGTGTGCGTATGCTTCCCCGGCGAGGGATGACTCCTTGTGTCGAAGCGGGAAGCAAGTCCTCGACGGAGCCCCCGGCGGCCATGCCGCCGGGGGCTCCGTCATGTCTGGATCGTGTTCGCGGCCGGGTCACGGCGCGTATCCAGATCGACCAGCGAATCAGCCAGCAAATCGACCAGCGCGGCCGGAAAATCGACCAACGGTGCTGGTCGATCTGGAATCGATCACTGGTCGATCCGTGGAGAGTTTTCGCACGTCACCGCGTATTTGGTCGATTCGCTTGCGTGGGGGCGCCTCGCGCGCGTACGCGCGCGCCTGCGCGTCATGTGCCCTCAGGATCGCCCAACGGCCCGCGTGGGTCTAGTCGATCTCACGACGTCCGCCGTGTCATCACTCGACGGCGAGCGCGCGTTGCGCTCGCTGGGCGGGCATGTGCCTGCCCAGCGAGCGCTTACGCGCATGCCGGGAGCCCCGACTTGCCCATACAGATCAGTTCTGTACAGTGTGGTACATGAAGACCTACTCAGCCACGGACGCCCGAAAGCAATGGGCTGCTGTCCTTAACGAGGTGGGCGTCCGACACGAGCACGTAGGAGTTCAGCGAGGGTCGGCTGTACACGCTGTACTCGTCGACCCGGGCTGGTACGAGCGCGCTTGCCAAGCGCTGGCCGACAGCGAGGCGAACCAGACGGGAAAAGCGAGGGCGGCGTGACATGACACGCCGCGCCGCGTCGATCACACGCGGTAGACTGACTGCAACAAGATCCAGACATACGAAAAGCGCCGGTCTGGCTGCCAACCTAAACCCGGCGCTTCTCGCTCCCTTGGGAGTAAAGCTATGTGCTTGTATCCCGGCTCCACGCCTTCAAGGGCGTGCCCACATCGAGGATACAACACATGCGGCCTGTGTGTAACTCGTGCATCCGTACGACAGCACACGTCACACGATCGCTGCAGCTCCTAAGGGTGTTCTCATCGAGAGGAGCACCCGTGGCCCATACGCCGTCCGACGGCAGCACCAATCCCCCCATCGTGGCACTCCGCCAGACTCGAGGATCCGCTCCGATCAGCGGAGACCTCTTCACGGCCACAGCTGATCCACTGGTCGTGGCCTTTCAGACCACCGTTTTGTTTCATGATCCGAACAACGGGGCTCTCACTCTTCCGCAGCTCCGGCAACGTTGGAATGCCAGCGAGCGCGGAGCGCGCGCAGCTCGACGGGCGCTCATCGATCGGGGGTTCTGGGTCGAACTCGATGAACGTCAACCCAACGGCAGGTTCAGGCGGATCACGCTGTTCTCGGAAATCCGCCTCGGAGAACAGGACCTTGCCGAGCTCGCCATCCAGTACCCGCCGTCATCTCGCATCCGCTGTGGCGGCAATGACTACCTCGTCGGGCCGTCTGGAGAACTAGCACACCGTTCCTGCACCAGCGCAGACTCGGGCAACGTTTCTGCTGGTCATGCCGAGTCTGCGCCAGCGCAGACTCGGAAGTTGTCAACCGGCCCTGCACCAGCGCAGACTCGGCATGACCAGGGAGTTCACAAAACCGGCCCTGCACCAGCGCAGACTCGGCATGACCAGGAAAAACAGGATATTTCCGCTGATCACGCCGACTCTGCACCAGCGCAGACTGATGCATCATCCCGTAGGGATGATGATGAAAAGCATGCATGCATGGATGTAGTGTCCCAGTTTTGGAAACTGATCAGCTCCTCCATTGCCATGATCGACCCACCTGGCCGAAGCAATGTGCAGAGCCAGGTGCAGACCGCATTGCAATCTGGCTGGACTCCCGAGTCGTTGACTCACTGGGTCCACACACAGCTCACTGCAGCCAAGAAGCGCACTACCGTACGCAGCCCTGCAGGGTTCGTCATCAGCCAACTGCGTGAGATCCCCGCTGTTGCTGAGACTGCCGGTCCAGTCGAGCCGAAGTCAGACTTCCCAGAGTGGTGCGGCCAGTGCGGTGACCCCGATGACCCGAAGCGGGAGCTGAAGTGCCGGAACAACGTCCGGGCGCGGACGTGGCCGGACGGAACTCCCTGCTCGTGCCGCACCGCTGACGCGGACGCGGCATGAAACGACCCCGGTCGGGGCTGCTTCCCCGGCCGGGGCTCGAACATCCTCACCAACGCTGAAAGGAAGCAGGATGTCCACCGACAGTGTCTCACCTGCCGACCCGTACTCGCCGCATCCGCGGCTGGACCAAGCGAACGCCGACGTCGAGATCAACGAGCAGTCCGTCCTCGGGTCAATGATCTTGAACAAGGACGCCCGTATCGACGTGCCGCGCATCCTCGATCGGGACGACTTCTACCGACCCAAGCACCAAGCTGTCTGGGACGCGATCACCGCACTCATCGAACAGGGCAAGCCTGTTGACGAGCTCACCGTCGGCGCCGAACTCGACCGGATGGGCGTGTTCGAGCGAGTCGGCGGACCGAACTACATCATCACGATGGTCTCGACCGTGCCCACGGCAGTGAACGCCACGTTCTACGCCGAAGAGGTCAAGAAGGTTGCGATCAAGCGCACGATCGCCGAAGAGTCGCAACGTCTGCTTCAGGCCGCGCAGGACAGCGTCGACGTCGACGACCTCGAAGAGCGAGTCGCGAAGTCGTACGAAGAGTGCATGTCGGCTTTGTCTGATCCCGACGCCGACGAAGCCCGGCCAGTCGGCGAGGACGACGCGCTCATGGACGAGTTCGTCACCAATCTCGGGAAGCGCCCTACTTCAGCGTTTTCGACCGGGATCGATGACCTGGACCGAGCGATGATCGCCCGGAACGGCGCTCTGATCCTGCTCAGCGCGGATACCGGAGTCGGTAAGTCGCTGTTGGCCGCGCAAATCGCGCGGCACTACGCCCGCGACCGGGGTGAACGGGTGTTGTTTCACTCCCTGGAGATGAGCCGTGACGAGATGGTTGAGCGGGACATGTCGGCCGTGTCCGGCGTGGCCCTGTCCAAGATCACGGGTGTACACGACCTCGAACCAAGCAACTATGACCTGATCAAGGACGAGTACCTGCCCGCTTATCGTGAATGGGCGTCCCGGTTGCACTACGTCGAGGGCAAGGCCAGCGTGTCCGAAGTCGCCCGCAACGCGCAGCGACTCAACCACGAGCACCGCGGCGACAGTGGGATTGGCCTGGTCGTGCTCGACTACCTCCAGATCGCCAAGCGCCCCCGAGACGTCTCCACCGAACGCGATGACCTCGCGTTGGCCGCGATGACCGGTGCGCTAAAGGAACTCGCGATGGATCTGGGATGCGTGGTGATCTGCATCAGCCAGTTCAACAACGAAGGGGCGAAGTCTTCCGCCCCGCAGA
The DNA here is from genome assembly GCF_014137975.1 of Halosaccharopolyspora lacisalsi. GTDB lineage: Bacteria > Actinomycetota > Actinomycetes > Mycobacteriales > Pseudonocardiaceae > Halosaccharopolyspora > Halosaccharopolyspora lacisalsi. The sequence goes on from NZ_JACGWZ010000010.1 coordinate 99,344, forward strand.
CCTACCACCTGAAGGGGTCGAGCTCGCTCGGTCAGGATGCCGACGTGGTCGGGATGATGATCGACCCCAGCAAGGATGACGAGTCGCGGGCTGGCGAGGTCGAAGTGTCCCTGCCGAAGGTCCGTAAGGGCGTGTCAGGAACGACAGTGACCATCGCTGAGCAGCGCCACAAGGCGCACTTCAGGGCGCTGAACGACAACGACCGGGCAGACATGTCCGTCGCCGACCGGCTCAACGCCCCGTCACCGTTGCCCACCTGACTCTGCCGCCCCGTGAACGGCCCCATCCTGAGTAGATCAGGATGGGGCCGTTTTGCTGCCCAGCGTCGCCACACAGCGACGCAGGCCCGCGGTCGAAGGTCATACACCCCGGAAGCTGGATAGGTGATCTCAGCGCTCAAAATCACGCGGGTAGCGCGCTGGCGATCGTGCACTCGAGTGACTGCACGGCTTCGCGTGAGGTTTCCTTGTTCGACACGGCATGATCAATCGGGCTTCATTCCGAGCGCCTGGCGTACTTCGTCGAGTGGTTCTCCGGATGTAGCGGCTACCCGTTCGGCGATGATGGTCAGCTCGGCCATCGTGACCTGACCACGGCCGGCTGCCTCGCGAGCTTCGGCCGCGCGCTGGATCGTTTTCCTGCGGGCCGCAGCCCACGCCGTCAGTGCGGAGCGCACAGCCTTCGCTTCCGGGGTCCAGCGCACCACACGCCCGACATCCGTCTGTTCGGCACTCGGGTTTCGGGTATCGGGTTCCGTTCGGTTGGACTCCCCGTGCTCAACAGCTGGCTCCCGATTCTCGCCTTTCGGGTCCGGGGCGCTCGGTACCCGCGCGCTCTCGCGCCCGTCACCCGCGTGTTCGCCTTTCGGGTCCGGGGCGCTCGGTACCCGCGCGCTCTCGCGCCCGTCACCCGCGTGTTCGCCTTTCGGGTCCGGGGCGCTCGGTACCCGCGCGCTCTCGCGCCCGTCACCCGCGTGTTCGCCTTCCGGGTCCGGGGCGCTCGGTACCCGCGCGCTCTCGCGCCCGTCACCCGCGTGTTCGCCTTCCGGGTCCGGGGCGCTCGGTACCCGCGCGCTCTCGCGCCCGTCACCCGCGTGTTCGCCTTCCGGGTCCGGGGCGCTCGGTACCCGCGCGCTCTCGCGCCCGTCACCCGCGTGTTCGCCTTCCGGGTCCGGGGCGCTCGGTACCCGCGCGCTCTCGCGCCCGTCACCCGCGTGTTCGCCTTCCGGGTCCGGGGCGCTCGGTACCCGCGCGCTCTCGCGCCCGTCACCCGCGCGCCCGCGCGCGTGCTGCTCATCCTTGGTGGGTTCATGCTGCTCAGACGGCTCGGCCGGGTGTCGACCGAGTTTGGTGCGCTTGCGCGGCTGTGGTGGCATCAGCGACGCCCTCCTGTGGTCAACATCCGCTCGACGAACCGCCCGTAGACGCTGGCGACATGGCGCAGCCGCGTCTCCTTGGCCTCATCGAGGCCGATGCCGGCCAGCAGGTAGTCCGAGATCGGCGCCCACAGCGGGATGACCTCGTCTGGAGAGGTCCAGGCCTGGTCGCCGTAGTACGGGGAGATGTCTTCGGTCAGCACCCGGTCGTGGTGCTGCGATTTGCGTTTGCCGTTGATCAGCGGGCCGACAGCGGTCAGCTTCGGGTTGTGATACGCGGCCACAAGATCGATGGTGTTGTGCAGCTCGTTGAGCCCGTCCGCACTCCATTGCTCCGGTTGGGACACGATCAATGCCTGCTCGGCCGCAACGAGCGCGTTCGTCAGCAGCAACCCCAGTGCGGGCGTGGTATCCACCAGCACCACGTCGTAGGCGCTCAGCACCGGGCGCAGCACGTGAGTGAACCGGTGCTCCCGGCCGAACCGCTGAGACTCGACCTGTGTTCCGGCGTCGGCCAGCGCTTCCGTAATCGGTGTCGGCGCCAGCGTCACCCCGTCCCAGATGCTGGGGACGAGCACGTCGGCCAGGGCGTACTCCGCGTTCGGGGCAAGTGCGTCGGCGACCCCGATCGTGTCGCCGAGGTCGTCGGCGGACAACGCGCTCGTGATGTTGC
>NZ_JACGWZ010000011.1 GCF_014137975.1 Halosaccharopolyspora lacisalsi
GGCGCGAAGCACATGGGGAAACCGTCCTGCCTGGCACATCGCGGTTCACCTGGACGACGTCAACCCGGGCGATGAGCCAGACACCGAACGCCTGAACGAAGTCAGGCGGTTCTTCTGCGTCCAGCACGAAACGATCAGGACGTTCCAGTACCCCTACTTCGTGGCCGTGCACCTCACCCGCGACGAGTAAGGGCACGCACCATCCCGTCGCCACCAGCACCCCGCCCGAATCGGCAAGGAAGCGAGAACACATCGTGCACACCACCAGCATCGACCCCGCGACCGTCCGCGCCCTGACCATCGTGCACTCCCGCACCGGCCTGTCCATCGACCCCGAGCCGTGGCACGGCATCGACCGGGCACTCATGGACATGGCGCACAACGTCGACGCCGGCGACACCGCCGAAGACATGGCGTTGCGTCGATTCGGTGCCGCGCTCGGACGGGTCGGCGCACCCGAGTGCGACACCGGGGAGGTTCCCGACCGGTCCGGGCTGGACGCCGTGGCTAGCGCGATCGCCAACACAATCCAGTAATCCGCACGTCGCGAGCAGGAAGGAATCCGAGCATGGACACGCAATCCCGAATCTGGGCCCACGTCACGACCAACGTCCTTACCGCGCGGCTCGCGCCGCTGCTCGACGGTGGATACGAGCACTACGTGGAACCCACCAACAGCGCGCACGTCCGAGTCACCGTGCTCGGAGTGCACAGCGGTGAACATGCCGCCGTGTTGGCCGCCGTCGACAGCGAGTGTCAGCAGGTGCAGTCACGAAACCCGGAGCGGTGGATCCTCGTGGACTGCTTCGACCAGAACGGCGCGTGGCTGTCTCGCACAACCGTGCCCGGCCGGTCCCTCGTGGCCGCGTGACACCACCCGACCGATTCACGTCACTCAAGTATCTTCACGATCAGCCGTGCCGAACTGAACCAACCCCGCCGGGGTGTACCCGCACCCCCGGGCCCGATCCCCGGAAGGACCCGAATCATGAACGCCGAGTCTGAAACCCTGAACGACTACATCGCCGAACTTGCCGACGACATCGAGATTGACGCCGACTACAGCGACACCGGCGAAGAGGACGGCGGTCACTACTTGATCCGGCTTGCCCGCGCCGCTCAGCTCGCACGCAGCCAGGGAAAGAACCGCCTGGCCAACACGATCGATGACGCCATCGTGTCGATCGGCGCCGTGTTCACCGAAGCCGAAACACTGAACGCCGACGCCGACTACGCCGCCGAGCAGTCCTCGAGTTGAGGTCGCTCGGTTCGCGCTCGAATCCGCCCCCCGACCGGGTTCGAGCGTGTTCCGACCGGCCGACAACCACCACCGAAGCTAGGGGTAAACGATGTATATAACCGGCATCACAACAGACCGGACCGACTCCGGTGTCCTCCGTGCTCGTGTGGATTACCGCAACGACAACGGAACGCCGGGTTCCGTGGAACTGGTCGACGGCCAGCGATCGAAGTCGCTGCTGACGCGCGCAATGGAATCCCTGGTCGGCGTGAACCAGGGACCCGCGAACGTAAACGAGCTGCTTGGCCAGGCACTCAAGGAAGCGTATGCGCAGGCTACAGAGCGCACCGAGTAGTTCTTCGCAACGTAGCCCTGATCGTCAACCCACGGAAGGAAACCGAACAATGTGGACCGTCGTTATCTTCCTTGCCAGCGGAAACACAATGCGCATCGACTGCGAGGCACAGAAAGCCAGCGAGATCGTCGAGCGCGTCCAGCACGGTAAGAACGCCGTGCGTGTCTGCGAGAGCGGCAAGCGTCACGTCGCCGTTCCCGTGGGGAGTGCCGTGGCTGCCTACGCGCTCAGCCCTCAGGAGTGCGACCAGGACAACGATATGCGCAGCGTGGTGCACACGAACCCTGCTGGTGAGGTGATCTGACCAGCGCGGGGCGCGGTATCCACTGCCCACCGGATCCGAGTCCGGTGGGCAGCTTCGTGTCGGCACCCCCGCGTTGACGTAGTCATGCCACTCATGTACCTTAATAGGTGTCAGCGAGGAAGAACCTCCAGCCACCATCGAAAGGATTTCCATGATTCACAATGACGACGTCGCCGCGGACTTGGAACAGCAGCTCGCTACCGCCGGCATCACCGGCGTGAACTTCGACGTCGCGGCCAGCACGGACGACGGACAGCCCATCTGGCGTATCAACGTTCGTCTGGATCACATCAAGCCGGGCGACGATCCGGACACCGAGCACCTGGACAAAGTCCAGACGTTCTTCCGTCGCCACTCCGAGACGATCCGGATGGAACGCTACGCCCGCTTCCTGGCCCTGCACCTCACCCGCGGCGACGCCGTCAAGTGATCCACCCGGGTGGGGCGGACCATCCGCCCCGCCCGATCCCCTCCCCGTCACGGAAGGAACAGCATGGCTTATCTCGGCATTGGAGACCGCGTCCGAGTCTGGGACTCCAACAATGTGCACTGGGACGAATACGGCACCGTCTTCGGCCCCGTCCACAACCACGGTGACGTCACGTTGGTTCAAGTGGACATGTGGGACGGATCCCGCCTCCCCCTGGACGCCGACGCGCTCGCAGTCGTCAACCACCGCACCACCTACGCGGACGGCGCATCGGCCGAAACCGCACCGGAACCCCGCTACAACGTCGGTGACCAGGTCTACGGCCGCACCGGAGTAGTCCCCTACGTCATCCGCGCACGCCACTACATCCCCGAGCGCGGCTGGATCTACACCCGGTCCACCGTCGGATCCGTCATCGAGCACGATCCCGTGCTTGAAAACGAGCTGCACGACTCCGACCCGAACGCCAGCCACGAGGCGCCGGCCGCGCCCGGAAACTGCGTCACCGCGGACACCTACCCGACCGGCCCGGACCACTACCGGAAGGCACACCTGCACCACGCCAACGCCGAAGCGATCGACCAGGAGTTATCCACCTACCGCAACCACGACACCGCCGAATACCGCGACTGGCTCCGCGCCGAGCGCGACCACGAGCAGCGCCGCGCCGAATGGCACACCGCGCAAGCCCACGTAGCCGCCACCGTCCTCAGCTCGCTGCCAGACATCCCCGACCGGGTGCGCGACGACTGGAAACGCGCGATCAATGGCCAATAGCCACACCACACCCGGGCCCGCTCACCACCTCGTGAGCGGGCCCGACGTTTCGAAAGGAACGGACTGCTGATGCTTGGACGCAGCCACATCACCACCGGATGCGCCACCGGCGGTGTCGTACTCGCCGGCACGACCGGACTCGGCTACTGGCTCGTGCCCGGGTTCACCGGACTCGGCGCCGGCCCGTGGATTTCCGGGTTGATCCTGGCCGCCGGAGCCAGCTTGCTACCGGACTTGGACACGACCGAGTCCACCGCGTACCACGCCGTCGGCCCTGCCACGGCCAGACTCGGCAACGGGTGCCAGCGATTAAGCCGGCGGGTCTACGTCGCCACGGCCGGCCCCGCGGACTCGCCACGCCCCCGGGTGCACCGGGGATTGCTGCACACCCCGACGTTCGCCGGCCTGGTCGGTGTGCTGTGCGCGCTGGCCGTGCTGGTGACCCCGTGGACAGTCGCGCCGCTGCTGTTCCTGTGTGGAGTGCTCACCCTCAAGGGGCTGCACCGGTCGTTGCCGTCGGAGTGGATCCGGGCGATGTATCCGCTCCGGTCGCTACGCGAGGTGTTCCAGTGGTTCTATGCCGCCGGCGTGACCGCGGCACTACTCGGATTCGGCAGCATCGACCGGGCCGACGGGATCTATCTCGGGCTGTGCCTGGCGGTCGGCATGGTCACGCACGATCTCGGAGACGCCTGCACGAACAGTGCTGTGCCGATGACGTGGCCGAAGCAGCGTGACGGCAAGCGGTGGACGTGTTCGGGTCTGCCGCCGGCGTTGCGGTTCTCGACCGGGGAAGACTCGCTGGTTGAAGCGGGAGTGCGGCGCGTGTCGCTGACGGTGGCCGTGCTGCTGATCGCGGGCACGGCGGTGTTGCCGCCGGCGTGGCCGCTGCTGGTCGACTGGCTCGGGACATCCTGACTTGACCAACTCGTGCCACTCATGTACCTTAAAGGTGGCTGGGACAGAGAAAGACCCCCGCCGGGTGCGCACACACCACACGCGAGGGTCTTTCAACCTCCCCCGCCGGACGCCAACCACCACAGTCAGCACGACACGGCACAGGGATCAACGTGAACTCTACAGCTCGCACCCCGGAACCGACCATCACGACCTTCCCCACACGACGCCGTCGTGACGAACACGACGCCGCAGCCATGCGCGACATGGAATGGCGCATGGAAAGCGACGAGAACTACTACGCCCGCCGCGACCGGCGCACCCCCCGCACCGTGCGCACCCACGTGCAGGGCAACCGCGCGAGCTGGGACTTCCCCACGGTCGACGGCGGCACGCTCCGCGTCATCGCCCGCCACATGGCCCCGCACGCCGACGTCACGCAATACACGTTCCTGGTCATCCCCCCGGGCGGAACCACCCGCGACGGCTACCGCACCTTGCCCGGCGCTACCCGATGGTCCGGGGCAACCCCCATCGACGGCACCCCGCAAGGCGCGACCGGCCGCCACCTTGACCAGCCGCCCGAACTCGGCGCGTGGATCTCCCACCTGGTCGCCGAGCAGGACTACGCCGACGCAGCCTAGACACCGTTCCCCGCGCGCGCCTGCGAACCGCGCGCGGTTCGCACCCGCGCACACCCGCGCGACCCCGAAACGTCCCACCGTGTCCCACGGAAGGAAAGCAATGGCCTTCGCTGACCAGATCGCCAACCGCCCCACTCCGACGCTCAAGCTCGCAGACCCGGACGGCACCCCGCGGTTCCCCGTCATCGTTGTTGCCGGCGAACCCGGATCCGGGAAGTCGCACACCGCCGCGGCGAACACCGGAGACAGCAGGATCGGCCGGTCCTACTGGATCGAGCTGGGAGTCAACAACGAAGGCATCGGCCGGGAGTACTCCCAGGTCCCCGGTTCGGATTACAAGCTCATCGACCACAACGGCTCGTTCGAAGACCTCTTCGGGCAACTGCTGGCCGTGCGAGAGCAAGCCGAGCACGATCTCAACACCACCGGCAAACCGTCCCTGCTCATCATCGATGACGTCTCGGGACTGTGGGAGCAGATCAAGGCGTGGACCTACCACCGCGCCGAGAACAGCAAGGCCGGCCGCAAGACTCTCGAAGAGGACCCGGACGCAGCGGTCGACGTCGGACGGAACTTGTGGAACGACGCCCGATCCCGCTACGCGCAGTTCATGGCACAGATCGTGAGCTTCCCCGGGCCCGTGGTACTGCTCGCGCAAGCAAAGGAAGTCTCCGGCACCGACGACAACGGCCGACCCACGAAGGTCACCGAGTGGAAAATCGAGTGCCACGAGTCCCTACCGTCGTATGCAACCGCGATCGTGCGGCTCGACGTCGGTAAACCCGCTCGACTCACGAAGCTGCGCAGCCCGGTACCAGGGCAGAACATCAACACCAGCGATCAGCCGGTCAACCTCGGTACTCTCGACACCGCGAACGTAGCGTTCGACTACCTCAAGGCCGATCGGGCCGTGATCCGCCGGTTGCGCACGAACGGCGTCAACGTCGACGCATTGCCGGACACCCCGGTGGACCAACGGTGGGAAGACGCGCTCGCGCAAGTCCTCTCCGGCGAGATGGCGCACCGCGGTACGGACTTGCTGGCCAGCGCCGCGAAAAAGTTCGTCCGCGACGACGGCAGTGAACACGAGTTCGTCGCCCGTGTCCGCGACGCCGTCGAAGGCAACAAGCAACCCGCCACCACACCGACCGAGTCTGACTCGGCACCGGAGTACCCGCCGCGGAATTCCCTGTCCTCACCGATGGTGGAGCACTCCGCTCCGGAACAGTCCGGTGCCGACGACACCGCCGGCCAGATTCACGCCACGATGGTGGCCAGCGAGCAGACCGACCACGACACCGGTGACGAGTCCGGCGACGACACGCAGAGCGATGCCGACGCCTACCGGGCAGCCCTCAACGCGATCAACACCAACGACCCCGACCAGCTCACCGCGGCACGCGAAATTCGCGACAACCTCCAAGACGCCACGAGCATGGACGAACTCGCCCGGATCCGGCTGTTCAACCGCGCGGACAAAATGGTCACCGCCATGACTCCGGCCGAGTCGAGCACGACGTAACCCACCCGCGCGGGGCGCCCCAACACCCGGGGCGCCCCGCCCCCTCTCATCCCCGAAAGGACGCTACACCGATGAACCTAGACGACCCCCGACTTTCCCCCGGCTACGTCCTGCACCTACCCGAACACACCCGCGACGACGTCGACGCGATCGCCACCATGCCCGTCCACCACATCCCCGGCAGGCTCGACGAAGCACCCACCGACGGCTTGGCCGTCCTGTACGACCCCGGGACGCACTACCGCCACGCACCCGGTGAACCGTCCGCGGTCCGCGGAACCCTCATCCTCGGGGTGTACCTCGGAGCCGTCATCACCGATCGGTTCCTGCGCATGGAAACCCGGTGGGATCCCGACCGCTACGACATCACCGGACACCCGGGAATGACCGTGGAAGACCACGGACGCGACGACCCCGACCGGGTCGGGGAAGAACTCGCCGAACGGCTCCCGACACTCGCCCGGGTAGCCACGATCGCCAGCATGAACGGTGATGTTGTCGCGATGCGCGCCGCACTCCGCGACTACGACGCCGGCGCCCCGGACGCGGTCGACGCTCTCCACCGGCACGCCGACGCGCCGGACGCCACCGGCGACGACGTGCGCACTCTGGTTCAGCAGATGACGGACCGCTACTCGCGCACGCTGAATTCCCTCACCATCCAGCTCTAGCCACCACACGCAGGCACGCAGGAAAGGAACCCAACATGGACTGGCACACCGGCCCGATGATCAGCTTCGATATCGAGTCGACCGGCACCGACCCGACATCAGACCGCATCGTGACCGCCTCACTGGTCGCGCTCGACCCATCCACCGGGCAACAGACCAGACAGAATTGGCTTGTGGATCCGGGCTGCGACATCCCCGAGCAAGCCACCGCCGTGCACGGCATCACCACCGACTACGCCCGCGAGCACGGGCAAGACCCGGCCACCGTCGTGGAAGTCATCGCCGCGAGCGTCGATGACGCGTGGAGCGACGGAACCCCCCTGGTCATCTACAACGCCCCCTACGACCTGACCATGCTTACCGCGGAGATGCACCGGCACGGCATGGACCCGTTCGTCACGATCGGGCCCGTGCTGGACCCGCTGGTCATTGACCGGGCATGGGACCGCTACCGCAAGGGCCGGCGCACCCTGTCCGCGGTCGCCGAATATCACGGCATCGCTGTGGACGACGCGGACGCGCACACCGCCGCGGGAGACGCGCTGACCGCCTGGCGCGTGCTGTGGAAGCAAACCAGGACGTACCCACAGTTGGCGGACATGAGCCTGAACGACCTGACCACGCACCAAGCTGCCTGGCACGCAGATTGGGCCGAGAACTTTGAGCAGTTCCTCAAGCGCACGAAGCGCCGCGACGGGGAGGCTCAAGACGTCATTGACGCGGTGTCGGTGGACCCGGCATGGCCGGCCCGGGACATCAGCTCCCCGAACTGAAAACGAGCATCACCACGCGCACCCCACCCGGAACCCGGCGGCCGTCGAAGGATCCGAGTGGGGTGCACGTGTGTCCACACAGTCCCCGTATGACTGCGCGTGCAGGCTACCCCGTGCCCTGCGGAGTCGGTTCGAGTCGGGACGCTCGAGTGGGCTACCACGATGCGGCGACACGTTCCGTAGATCACATCGGACCGTGCACGACTCCGCACGTTGCAGTAATCGCACTCCCCCGGTTGGGGTTCATTGATCACCCAACTGCACAACGGTCCAGCGCACAGAATTAACGCTCACCCGTTCGAGTAGACGCCACATCGCGCATAAGACACACTGACTCGCGATGACAGCGACACTGATTCCCCGACCACGCAACGTCGCGGCCGGCGATGCCGAACCTCAGGAAGTCGGCGTGTGCTGCACCGTAGGACGTTCACGGACGCGACACGCCACGCTGATGGTGCCCGATGAGCACGGCCGCGCGCGGTTCATCCCGGCGTGCGGCATCGGCGTCTCCCCCCGACGCCAGGCAGACGACCGCGTTTCCGCGTGCTGGATCTCCAACGTCGTCACCTGCAAGCGCTCTGGCTGTTCGCGCCGCATGTCCACGACCGGCCGCGCCGCACCGCGACACAGTTCCCAGCTGCAATTCGACTTCGACGCCGTGGCCTGAATTTTCGGCCCTGATCGACGCGCGGTTCCCCTTGACCCGAGTCATGTCACTCAAGTACCTTAAGGGGTGTCGGCAGGAACCCACGAGTTCCCCAACCACCACACCAGGAGCCCGACATGCTCGAACGAGTCGACGTCGCTGACCTGAACATGCGCTACCAAGTCGCCGTGCACACCCGGGACAGGCTGCACACCGAAGGATCCACAGCCCTCGCGAACCGCTACAAAGGCCGGATCGAAGACCTGATCAGCGAGTTTGAACACCGCGGAATTCAGCCGCCCGCACTGTCCGACGACTGACAACACTCGTCGTCACCAGCGCACCCCAACGCACTGGTGACGACGGGGGTTCGCTCAGCCATCCGGCAAGCGCAACCCACGCACGAGCCGCCACGCCCCCGACGGCACTTCCCAATGGCCAGGGACGTGACGGCTCACCACTCGACACCATCCCCACGCAATAAGGACGGAGCCACACGCATTATGCGCGCTCTCAACGGTCGTGACGACAACACCCAGACCGACCACGACAAAGCCGAGAAGAACAGCACGATCGGCGACGCCTTCGACCGCAGCAAGCGACGGTAACCCCCCGGTTGACTTCCCCCGCAACCACAGTCGCAACGTGAGGTAACAGCCAAAATGCGAAACGTCGTCGCGTTCGCCGGCGAAACCGTCGAACACACCGGCAAGTAAGTAGCAACCCCCAACCGGCGCGGGTCACTGTGCTCTACCCCCGAGCGCGAGCAACCCCGACAGTGACCCGCGCCCCTTCCTCCCGAGAGCGGGAAACCACGTGGATTACAGACACGACCACGACCCAGAAACCGATTACACGTGGCCGACCGACGACCCCGACAACCCAACCCCGAGCACCACAGCAACCCAACCCATGCCCCGTATCAACGCCGGCATGGAACGCAACATCCGTGCGTGGCTCAACGCACTATCTAACGACATCGGAGACAACCCGTGACAACCGCCGCTGACCTCTTGCGTAACTACTTAACGTTCGGCAACCACGCCGCCACCGCCCACGCCACCAGCAACGACGACACCCACGGCAACGCCGTCCGCGCCGCCGTCACCGTCGTCACCGTGTTGACGGAGTTGCGGCACGTTGATCCCACGGCCGCCGACCGGGCAGCCGCCCGCGTAGACGAAGTGCTCGGCACCGACCAGAGCGCCTACGACGCGCTCTACAGCTGGACCACCGACGTTCTCGACGGCCGTGACCTGACCATGCCCGCCGGGAACCTCGACACGAACACCGCCGACACCGCACCCGAACCCGAACCCGCCGGCGAGCAGAACCCACCAGCCGAACCCGTCCACCCGTGGGAATCCCCCCAACCCGGGCCCGTGTCCACCGTGGCCGCCCCCGCCGAACCCCCCACTCCCGCCCCGACCAACGCCGTGATCACGGACACCGAGGTAGCCAACGCGCTGGCCGCGCTCGAGCAGTCGGACCCGGAAACGGCCGCCTGGATCCGCCGGCGCTACATCACCCCCGCCGACCAGTTCGGCCGCAACGACGTACTGGCGTTCGCGCACCGGTGGTTCTCCGGGACCGGCGGTAACCAGTCATGAACCCGCACACCCTGGACACGCTGGTCACGTTCGCCGCGACGTGGCCAGTGCTGGCCGTCGGACACACTGTCTCGGACCACATCACCGGGCAAACCGACACGATCGCCGCGCACAAAGCAGACCCCGGCGCCTACGGCTGGTGGGCCAACCTCGCACACGTCGGCGCCTACCACGTGTCGATGATCGTCATCGCCGGAATCTCCGCGCTCACACTCGGAATCCCGTGGACCCTGCCCGGCATCTACGCCGCACTCGCGGTCTCAGTGGTCACCCATTCGTTCCTGGACCGCCGATGGCCCGTGGCTGCGTTGCTGCGCGCGCTCGGATCCCCCGACTTCGCCGCGCTCAAGCAAGCCGGCATGAACGGCGTATACCTGGCCGATCAAGCCCTGCACCACCTCGCGCTACTCGTGTGCGCCGTGCTGCTGGCCACCCTCTAGCCCGAAAGGAACCGATCATGACCATTCCGCGCCACCGCATCACCACCGGCCCCGTCCGATCGGGAAAAACGGCCGCGATCGCTGCCGACGTGGACGACCACATGGCCCACGATGGCGCCGTGATCGTGCACACCGAACCGCACGGCATCGAGCTACGGAACCGACTGTCCGCGATCACCCGTCAGCCCGAAATGGGCGTGGCACTGCTCGAATGGGCCGAAAACGAACTCGCCCACCGCGAGCAGACCCCCGACCAGCAACACCCCGACGAACAACGCGATCCGCTGTTGATCGCACTTGACCCGGTCAGTGACCTACTCGAGCACCCGAACCCCGGAATCGCGATCCCCACAGACCGCGCGCTCACCATCCTGGCCACCCGCGGCCACCAGCACGGCATCCGGCTGCACATGACCAGCACGAACCCCGCACGGATCCCCCAGACCATCCGGCGTCAGTGCCACCAAGTGCAGCTCGAGGACACCTTCACCCGCGGGGGTGCCTCGTGACGCTGCACATGCCCGAACCGGCCACGGACGTGGACGCTCCCGCGATGACCGTGGCCGACTACCTGGCCACCGCGCCGGCACCGATGGAACTCATCGCGCCGCACCTGGTCAGCGCGGACTACGCGGCTCCGTTCGTCGCTCACCTGGTGATTGAGGGCGAGCCGCAACCGAAGGAACGCGCACGCAAAGGAAAGAAAGGCTGGTACACCCCGACCGCCACGAAGGTTGAGGAAGACCGCATCGCGTGGGCATTCAAGCAAGCCAACCGCGACCACGTTCCCGGCAACGACGACCGGTACGGCATCGCGGTGCACTGGGCATCCACCAAGCGCGGACACGTCAAAGACACCGACAACCTACTCAAGATCCTCAAAGACGCACTGAACAAGCTGGCGTGGGTCGATGACGCCCACGTCCGTGAAGAGATCACCCGAAAGATCATTGTCAACGAGCAGCCCTACACCGAAGCGATCATCTACCGACTACCGAACACCGACCCCGACCCCGTCCGTAAGTCACGAGCCAGGAAGACCGCGTCATGACCACCGACACCGTCCACTTCCACGTCGCGTGCACCGTCCTGAGCAACTACCGCGACGTCCTCCACGACAATCCGGGACACGAACCAGCCGCGTTCGAGCGCGCCACGGTCGCCGATGCCCACTCGTGGCTTGACGACTACATGGCCACCCACTACCCGACCGCGCCGACCCTGCGGAGTCGAACCACGGGCCGGATCGTGTGGCACCGGCCGACCGCACGGCCAGCCGTCACGAGCATGGTCATGCTCGCGCTGGCGGTCGTCGCCTACTTCGTGACCCTGACCAGCTGGGCCCGGATGCTCCCGCCGGTGGCCGCGCTCACCCTGGCGTGCGGCATCCTCGTGGCACTCGCGTACCTGGCAACGGCAGAGCTGTCCGCCTGGAGTAGCTACCGCAAGGCCCGGAAGTACCGCAGCATCCCGTAAGATCGTTTCCCGCTCCGGATTCCGCACTCCGGCAAGCACACACGAGAAACCCCCCGCACCCGGAACACCCGGGGCGGGGGGTTTCTTCGTGTCTCGCCGCGCCGTCGACCCGTCACGCACCCTCAACAGCACAGTGCGGCGACTGCTCACCCGCACCACCGTCCGGGCCGGCCACGGTGTACCCGGCCGACCGCAACACGCCGGCCAGCTCGTGCGGGGGCAACCGTGGCGCCAACCTCCGGGCGAGTTCGTCCAGATCCACCCCGGCCAGCGGGTCCACATGAACCTGAATCACCCCACGGGGATGGTCCTGCCGCGCTGTCACACCCTGCGGTAACGCGTCTTCCTGGTACCAACGATGCGCGGTTGACGACGACACGCCGTACCGACGGGCCCACTCGCTCAGGGTGATAAGGGTGATCTGCATGGGACAAACTATCCCACATATCCCACCGATGGTGTAGGGTCGGCGTCCAGACAGCAGACAGCACCGTCCAACCACCACAGGAAAGGACCGCCCCCGATGGGCCGCAACTCGGAATCACCACCCCGGATGACCCGGAGGCAACGCCGCCGGCTGGGACAGATCCACGTTGACCAGGCGGAAACGGACGCACAGCGGGAAAAGCTGAACCTCGCGATCGATCAGGCCGCGCACGCCACCGAGGCGATCCCCGCCACGCCGGCCACCCCCGAACCGGTCAACACCGGTGACCCCGCGGCCGATCAACAGCCGACCCCCAGCGGCATCCGGGGACGCGGCATCGTGCGCACCGTCGCGCTCGGCGCGTCCACCCTGCTCGGGCTGGTCATCATCGCGCTACAGATCCCGGCCTACCGGTCGATGCTCGGCGACGCCGCCACGCCCCTCGAATGGGCGGGATGGCTCAACCTCGCGATCCTCGCGCCGATGGCCGTGGAAATCGTCGCGTGGGTCTACACCGTCATGGCCGTGCTCGCTGTGGCCAACGATCGACCGTCCGGCCGCTACACCTTCGCGATGTGGGGATTCTCGAGCCTGGCCGCGGTCGTCAACGCCACCCACAACATGTCCGGCGGCCAGTACCTCACCGGTGCGGTACTCGGTGGCCTGTCGATCGTGGCTCCGTTCATCGTTCACAGCGCGCTTCGGTGGGACCGCGACGCACTCGACGAACGCACCACCGACCAACGCCACCAAGACGTCATCGACCGCGTCCGCCGCGTCGCTCTCGCCGCAGCCGGGATCGCATCCCGCGCCGCGGTCGGAACCACCCGAGCGGTACTGCACCCCCTGCTGACGGTGCAAGCCGGATGGGTGTCCACGAAGTACCACCTGGCTTACAGCGTCGCGTTCCAACTGGCCGCGGCCAAGCAGATCACGCCCTACCGCGACGTCTTCCGCGACGAATACGCCAACGCGATCAACGAGCGCGCCCGACGCGTCTACGACGTCCCGGCGGCCACGAGCGAGCAGAACCACGCCACTCCCAACCGGGACCGGGACAACCCCAACCGGGACACGACCGGGACCGGGACAACCCCAACCGGGACCACCGGGACTCTCGACACCCTCGACCGGGACACCGGGACACCGCCACCGGGACTCGACCGGGACCCCAACCGGGACACCCTCGAGCAGTTCCGCCGCGAACTCGACGCGATCGGCACGGCCGCCGAACTGTTCGACACCGCCACCGGGACATCCGACCGGGACCGGGACACCACCGACCGGGACTCGACCGGGACACCGCGCACCGAGTCCCGGTCTGAACCGGGACCGGGACACCCTGCCGACCGGGACAACCGGGACCGGGACACCACCAACCGGGACCACCGGGACTCGACCGGGACACCGGGACCGGGACACCGGGACACCCCCCGGGACTCGCACCGGGACAACACACCGGGACACCCTGCCACCAGCGAAAACACACCGGGACACGACGCGACCGGGACACGACGCGACACCAACACCCCCAACCGGGACACCACCGGGACAACCCCGGTCGACACCGGACACCGGGACACCCCTCACCGGGACCACCGGGACATGTCCCGCCCCGGGTCCCGGTCCGACCGGGACAACCAGACCGGGACCGGGACCACCGGGACCGGGACAAGTCCCGGTAGTAACCGGGACCGGGACACCCCGATCGGGACCGGGACCGGGACAGCCCCGGGACATCCGGACGAGTCCCGTTCCGCAAGTCCCGGTGTCGACCGGGACCGGGACACCACCGGGACACCCGACCGGGACACCGACACCGACACCACCCGCGTACACCAAGACACGATCACGAAAAAGCAGCTACTGATCATGCGCTACTACGAACTGCGCGACGCCGGAACCGACCCGATGCAAGCGAACTTCACCGCCGAAGGACGCGAGTTCGGAGCCGACCGCGGATACGTCCGCCGCGTGTTCGCCGAGTGCAGCAACGGCAAGCACACCGATCCGCGCGCCACCACCCGACAGACCGGGTGACCCGATGTCGCGCCCGGCGGCCACTCACCTCCGAGTGGCCGCCCGCGGGACACCGGAAACCCACTCTCGACACCGGCCCACACGCAAACCGAGGAACCCCCGATGAGCGAGCAGACCACCACAGACCCCGACCCGCCGGCCGACACCGAGCAGGCACCGGCCCCCGCCAACCCCGAACCCGCCCCGACTCCGGCAACGGCTTCCACCAGCGCCGGCACGAAATCCGCCCCCGCCCCGGCTGGACCCTCTTCCCTGACGGCCGCGGCAACCACCGGCGGATCCGCGATCGCGGCCAGCGCACCGGCACTGGCCAGCATGACCGGACTCGGAACCGTCGGAGCGATCGCCGGAATCGGCGCGGGTGGCGTGGCAGCCACCTACGGCGCGGTCAAGACCCGGAAAAGCCGTAAGTCTTCCGCGGCCGGCCACAAGTCCCACCAATCCAAGTCGCCCAAGATGGGCAAACTCGGGAGCGGCTCCCGCGCCGGCAGCGGCAAGGCCGGATCCGGCCGCAAGACCGGCGGGAGCGCACTCGGCAGCACCACCGGGAAAAAGCACTCAGCGCGCTCTCTCGGGCTCGGCGGCAAGCATCCCGGGGGAAGTGCCCGGAAAGGCACCACCGGCGCGCACAGCGGCAAATCAGCCGCCAAAACGGGTGGTTCGTCGCGCACCGGCAACCCACTCGGGTCGAAACCCACCAGCGGCACCGGCAAGGGCCGCACAAGCGGAGTCACCGGCGGCAAAGGCCACCGCAACACCCCCGGCGGCAAACACGGCTCCGGCAAGACCAGCCTCGCGAGCAAGGCAGCCCGCACCGCCGGCAAACTCGGCATCGGCCCGCACCGCAAAAAGGACACCCCCGCCGGCGGGAAAAACGGCAGTGGCCGCACCGGACGCGGCAAGACCGGCCCGCTGTCCCGAGCGACCCGCACCGCCGGACGCGCCACGGGCAAAACGCTGCGCACCGCCGGGAAAGTCGCCGGCCGCGGAGCACGAGGCGCAGCGAAAGCCGGCAAGGCGGTCGGTTCCCGCGCCGGCCGCATCGCCGGATGGTCCCGCAAAGACGGATCCCCCGGGTGGCTGCAAAAGCTCGCACGCACAGCCGGACGCGGCGCCGTGCGCAGCGGGAAGGCAAGCTCTGGCTTCCTGGCCAAGCTGTTCGGCAAAATCCCGCACAGCAAGCCGGGGAAGAAAATCGCCGGGTGGCTGCGCAACAAGAAAAAAGCTGGTCACGGGAACGCCGCGTCCGCTCAGATCGCGGCGTGGCTGCTCACGCTGTGGGTGAAGCTCGGCGGGAAAAAGTCTGAGTCCGAGCAGGCCACCAGCGACAACACCAGCGACACCGGCAACACGAAGGAAGAGAACACCAACCCCGTCACCATCGTGCTCACCGGCGGTGGCCAGCAGAACACCAGCACGAACAACGGCGGCAAAGCATCGGTCAACCCCGACGGCAGCCGCAACCGCTCGAACACCACCAACACGCAACCAGGAGAAAAAGTGTCCCTCGAGAACGCCATCGACGCCGCCAAGCAGGGATTTTCCCAGATCAACCCCGAGAACGACGACGACTGGGAAACGATCAAGCACAACATGAACGACGTAGCCACGTTCATCCGCGCGATCGGCTACGAGTGCGTGCAGCCGATGGCGCAGCGCCACGCCGAAACGCAGGGCCTGTCCGCGGCCATGTACGAGGTACTCGCCCCGCTCGCGCGGCACCTGGAAGGCATCGCCACCGAGTGCGAAAGCTCGGTGGGAGCCGTCCGCACCCACCAAACCGACATGGTTTCCTACGCCGAAGAGGGCGGAAGCGGCGTCTTCGACCAGTCCCGACAGAACCGCTGACGCTCGAGACCAGGGAGGCGGCTCCGCTGCGCGCGGGGTCGCCTCCCTCTCGCGCAAAGAATGTCACTCAAGTACCCTGACGGGAGTCAAGGCGCAACCACCACACTCGAGGAACCATGACCACCGACACCGCCACCAGCGACGACGCACCCCAGCCCGCACCGAAAACGAAACGCTCCACCACCAACCAGAGCGCGTTCACCCGGGCCGCGTCCACCCCACACCAGCACGGCAGCATCACCACCCCCGTCAACACAGCGATGCTCACGCTCGGCACCGGCGGAACCGTGCACGTCCTGGATCTCGCGCCGGCCTACCCCGCGATCATGACCGCGATCGGCACCGTGTCCGGCGCACTGGCCGCACACCAGCACATGCGCGCAGACCCCCACGTCACGACCGATTCCAAACTCCCCCGACGTGCCGCCCGCTACGCCGCCACGTGCCTCGCGTGCGCCGGATCGTGGATCACATGGGCAGCCCTGGACAGCCCCTACACACCGGCCGCGCTGGCCACCCTGGCCGCCGGACTCATCGCACTCGGCCCGTCCTACTCGAACCTGCGCAGCTCCAAGCGCCGCACGATCGCCGCCCGGGAAACGGAAATCGCCGAGAAGAAGCACACCAGCGAGCAGGAACGGCAACAACGCCAGACCCACGCCGACTGGACCGCGATCCTGGCCACCGCGGATAAGCGGCTTGCCAACGTGGAGATCCTGGACCGCACCGACTGGGAACCCGAAGACGACCCGCTCGGATTCACCCTGACCTGCGAAATCCAGCCCCATGAGGGATCCGGAGCCGCGATCACACAAGACGACCTGCGCAGCCTCGGGACCGCGATCACCACCGCCGCGCGACACCGCCTCAAGCCGCAAGGCGTCAAGATCGCCGCCGGTGCGTGCCAGCCCGAACCCGACGAGGAAGACGCCGCACTGTTCCGCCTACACGTGCAGCTCAAAAATCCCCTGGCCGGGATCCTCGACCCGCCCGGCATGGGACAACCGAGCGACGCCGGGCAAGGGCTGGACGTCGGACGGTTCAAGGATGGATTGCGGATCCTCCTCGAACTCGTCGGCAAGCACACCGAGATCGTGGGCGGCACCCGCTCCGGTAAAAGCGCGCTCCTCATGTCGATCTTTTTGCAACTGATGCGCTGCGATAACGCCGTGATCTGGATCGGCGGAACCGCTAAGCTCATGCCCCTGATCACCCCGTTGTGCCTGCCCTGGTGGCGCGGCGAGACCGACTCACCCCCAGTCGACTACATCGCCGGCCAGTCCCACGACGAAGTGATGAAGCAGCTATTTGACCTGCTGTGCCTCATCGAAGACCGCACGCAGATCCCCAAGCTCGATGAGCAGCGCACCCCGACCGCGGACATGCCCATCGTGTTCGCCGTCATCGAAGAGTCCCCGCACCTACTGGAAAACGGCGAGAAGTACCAGCACCCCCGCACCGGCAAGCGCTACTCCGCGTCCGAAGCACTCGCCGAGGTGCACGCACTCGGCGGGTCCGAACTCGTGCACGCCGTGCGACTCGGCCAGTACGCGTTGTACGGCTCCGGCGGTGAGGCCGGCACGAAGATGAAGCGCAACACCGCTAACCGCGTGCTGCTGTGGACTCAAGCTGACCAGGACGCATCCTCGGTACTCGGCCCGCTCGGTAACCGCATCAAGGCCAGCGAGATCAAAAACAACACGATGTACGCCGTACTCGGCGACAACGCCCGCCTGATGCAGGGCAAGTCCTACTACGGCGGGAAGACCGAAGACATTGCCCGGCTGGTCCGAACCAACCACGGGCTACAAAGCGACCTGGACGAACCCTCCACCCGCAACCTTCCCTACTACGCCGACCGGTGGTCACGGGAACGGCAAGCCGAAATCATCGCGCACAAAAACAACACGCTGGTGGCCTTCGGCGCGGCCAGCGCCGACGACCTCACCCCAGCCCCCGACGCCACCACCACGAATACCGCCCCCCTCAACGGGCCCGCACCGACATACCCGGACACCACCGGAGACAACGGAGGAAAGTTCGGGCCCGCCCCCGATTTGCAGGCCAGCATGAGGGAAGCACTCCGCAAGCAAGGAGTGGACCCCGACGAATACCTGAACCCCGGAGAGAACGACACCACCAGCGACGACACAAACACGCCGGAACCCGCCACCGAAAAACCACCGGCGGAGACCGACGACGAATTTTTCCGACTCGTTGGGGACCTTGACAAGCTCCCCACAACCGAGGAAGTGGAATACCCTACCAGCACATCCGAAACCACACCGGAAGAATCGACCGCGCCCTACCCGCTCGGCGCGATCCTCAACCACTACGCCGGAAGCGACCGGACATTCCTGTCAGTGAAGGAATGCGCCACAGCCCTCGAGATGGACGCGAGCCGACTCGGCGCACTCATGGCCAGCGAGCCGATCGCGATCCAATCGCAGCGCCGACGCTCCCCCGACCACGACGGCACCCCTACCGCCGGGTGGAAGCTCGCAGACCTGCAACGCAGGGCCCGCGAACTCGACACCTAACCCAACACGGCACGTAACGACCCGCTCAACCAGCGACCCCCGGCAACCCCGGGGGTCGACTGCTGTGCAGCCCTACACACGCCGCTGTGTGGGGTGTGCAGCCCTACACAGCCCGCGCGCAGCCCGTGCAGGGTTCTGTGTAGGGGCGCGTGTAGCCCCTGACCTGCGATGTGTAGCCCTGTGCAGGGGTGTGCAGGGTGTGCAGCCCTACACAGCCCGAACCCCCGAAATCCCGGCCGCGAACCCCGCACACCCCCACGCTCGTGCTGTGCCGTGCAGCCCTACACACCCCGCACACCGAGCCCGGTGGCCGCGTGACACATCCCCCGACCGGGGAACCACCACCGGCACACACCGTGACAACGCGGGAAACGATGTCCCACACGCCGACCCGCGCTGTGGCCACGGTCGTTAGCGTAGAGATCATGACCCACGCGACACCGCCTCACCACGCACCACACACGTCCGAGCGATCACCGATCCGATTGACCAGCGTCGTCCGCACGTGCACGCACACCCCCCCGAAGGAGTAGAACCGTGGCACGGAGAAAAGGCGCGGGAAACGCACTACACTACATTGAACTATCCGAGGACAGGTACCCGTGGGACCAACAAGACGAAGAGTCAGCGGACCGCTACAAAGTTTTCCGCAAGTTCCTCGAGCTGGGGCGCAGTAGAACACTCGCCGAAGCTGGAAGGCGAGTAGAGGGCACGGGCAGGAAGACCGGCTACAGCAAGCAATACATGTCCAAACTCGCCAAATCTGGACAATGGTACGAAAGAGCAAGAGCGTGGGACCAATTCCATGACAGGCTTGTCAACCAGCGGTTCATTGAACGGTCACAGCAGGCAGCCGATCGTGAAATGGCGATCCTAGACAAAGCTCTCACGCAGGTAGATTCCAACCTTGACCACATGGACGAGCTGGCTCCAGAACACGCGATACGTCTCCTAGACGTCGCACTGAAACACCGGCGCGCACTGTTCGGCGACCCCACGAAGGCAGCCGAGAAGGACCCGGACTCGCCACAGCAGGAAGCCCCCAGCCGCGTAGAAGTCACCCACCTGGACGGCATGAACGACGACGCCAAGATAGCCGCCGTCCGAGAGATCATGGAGACGAACCAGCGGTGGTTGTCCGCAGCGAGCGAAACCGACGATGACTAGGACAGCGCCGGACCCCGAGCAGCTCTACGCCGACCAGCTGGCCGCACAACAAGCCCTGATCAGCCAAGTGACCCGCTCCCCCGCATCACTGGCTAAAGCACTCGACCCGACGTACCGGATCCGGCCACACACCCGCGTCATCTCGGACGCTTTCACCGGGCTGCGCGACCACGACGCCGGCACCGGCGGACACGACCGGATCATGTGCGTCACACCTCCGCAGATAGGTAAGAGCGCCACGGCAAGCATGTGGGCCGTCGTGTGGTGGCTCATCCACCACCCCCAACACCGGGTGGCTATCTCGAGTTACGCGGCGAGTTTGGCCATCAAGCGCGGACGCGACATCCGGGACACGTTCGACGAACACGGACACCTGTTCGGGATGGGGGTCGGCACCCCACGCAGCGCGGAAGACTGGAGTCTGACCACCGGAGGTGGAGTCCGATCGGTCGGTGTCGGGGGTGGACTGACAGGGCACTCCGCTGACTGCGTGTCAGGTTCGTCTGAGATCACAACCCCAGCAGGGAAGCTGACAGTGGAAGAACTCTGCCAGCTACCTCAACCACCACAGGTCTTGAGCTGGAGTCATGACGCACACCGCGCCGAATTCCGCAGCGTCGAAGCAACACGAGTCATCGAAAGCCGACCCGTCCTCGACGTCATCACCGCCGGCGGTCGACAACTGCGCTGCACCCCTGACCACCTGGTCTACGTCCCCGAACGGGGATACGTCCCCGCCGGCGAACTCGAGTTCGGTGACCAGATCGTAAGTGCGAGCGAGCCGCACTCAGCATCGCGCGTTGGCGACACTGTTTCCCAAGCCCGACGCGGAGCGCGTGAGCGCGTCTATGACCTCCAGGTGGAAGG
>NZ_JACGWZ010000012.1 GCF_014137975.1 Halosaccharopolyspora lacisalsi
TGGGAGCTCTCCACGGTCGATTCCGGGTTCGTGGGGTTCCGGGTGCGGGTCAATGCCGACCGGGTGGAGTTCGCGATCACCGGCCGGTCCGATCCAAACAACGTGATCGCTCCGGTGTACACCGAGTCCGCGTCCGGTGAGGGCACGTTGCCGGCGTCGCGGGGACCGTATCTGTACTTCGGCCGTCAGGCTCCGCCCGGGGATGAACCGGTGCGGGCGGTGTGGCACGGGTGGGTTTACAGCCCTGGTCAGGGAGATGACCCGCCGGCGGTGTGAAGTCGGGTGGCGAGACGATTCCGCCCCCTGGTCGGTGAGGTGTGCCAACCAGGGGGCGGGATCGCGCGTGTCCGACCCCTAGCCGCGGGGTGTGGGTACGCGGGTGATGCTACGCGCCGGCTTGGCTGCTGGTCAGGTACTCGTGATAGTTCGCCGCGGCCAGGATCTTGTAGGCGAACGCGCGCGCCTCATCGGGCGTTCCGTAGTCCCCGTCGGGGTAGGCGCTGTAGCAATGCTGGTTGTAGGTTTCGACGCGGCCGGGAACGGTTTGGTCGTTGATGAACTCCGGTAACTCGCTCTCGGTGTACGTCGGAGTGTTGTCGTAGATGCTGCGTAGCTCGTGACGCCAATCCGCTACTTCACTGGGGGTGGTTCCATCCGTGTCGCAGTCTCGCCGGATGGCGTGGTCGATCACGTAGGCCGCGCGGGACAGTAGCGCAATGTTGATGCTGGTGACGGCTCTGTTTTCGGGAGTCGAAACCGGATAGCGCGTGATCATCTGCGTGAGTCCGTGGAGTGCAGCGGCGACGAAGCGGGCGTCTCCGTAGGGGACGCTGACGGTGTTGGTGGCGGCATCATCCATCGTGGGGCGCCTCTCTGCGTGGTGGCTGATGGTGTTGTCTGCTAGATGTCGATGGGTTCGCCCGATGCGACGAACCGCGCGTGCTCACGGGGCGATCCCGTCCAGACGGTTACGCGCGGAGTCATCCCGAACGTGATCTTCTCGGACTTCATGATTCGGGCCATGCTGTCTGCGTGGTACTTGCCGGTCGGCCAGTCGGGCACGGGGATGAGCGAGTCGTCCGGTGCGTGCAGGCACCACAGCAGTCGGATACGGGGTGTTGTGGTGGTCATGGCGCGGCTCCCTTACTGGTGAGCGAACGTCGTGGACTTGTTTCCGAGCATGGCGGACACGATGACGCGGGTGGACTGGTCGGGCTGGCCGGCGAATGCGGTCCAGCCGCTGCCGGTGGCGCCGGGCGGGATGTCCCCGATCATGAGGATGCCGGGTGCGACGTTGCTCGAGTCTTGGACTTTCTCTACGACCTGGCCGCCGGTGGTGGCTTGGAACTGCAAGGTGGCCGGGTTGACCGGTTTGCTGGTCGTGTTCTCGAACGTGATCTTGACCTTGAACGCTGGTTTCCCGGCCAGTCGTTGCGGCATTGCGGTTGTGCTGGTGGTGAACGGCTCCGGGGCGGACACGGTGGTAGCGATCGGATCACTACTCGCGGTTCCGTAGGCCAACGTGTCCGGCTTGTTCGGGCTGCTGCTGGACGCGGGGGGTGGTGTTGGCGCGCCGGTGGTGCCGGTGGCGTCGTCGGAACCGGTGGTGGCCGTGCTGCACGCGGCCAGTAGCAGTGTGGTCCCGAGTGCGGCGGCGACGAGCGCTTCGGGGTTCAGGGTGTGTCTGCGCATGAGGGTCAACCTAGCGTGCCTGCCCGGTAGTGACGGGTGGCCCCGATCGGTCTCGGGGCCACCCGGGCGGTTACAGGTTCGGGGCGATGTAGGCGCGTCCCCGGTCGTAGTGCGGCACGGGATCGGCGGACGGAACGAGCACGTGATGCACGTCCGCCTCAGCGCCGGTGATCTCGTGGCCGTCGGGGGTGTAGTACAGCGTTTCGTCGGCTCCGTGCTGGACGGTCCACCCGAGTGATTCGAGCACGGGGCGGCTCACCTCGGTGAGATACCGGCCTTCCCCGGGGGTGACGTCGTACGAGCTGGCTTGGTCAACGTGGGTGAAGGCGTTCTCGAACTGGTCGAGTAGTTCCACGAATCGGTGTTGCCAGTCCTCTGGCATGGATTGGAGCAACGCGCGCGGCATGACCAGGTAGTTGGCGTAGGACAGGCCAAAGTGGGTGTGGATGTCTTTCGGGGCGGGTTCGCTCATGGCGGGGACTCCGTTCGGTCTTGGTGTGCCTGGCAGTGAGCCAAGCCGGAAGCGCACACACCGGGGCGTGTGCGCCAACGGCCGGGTTCACGTACCGGCGACGTCGGGAACGAGGTGTTCCCGGAACACCGGC
Organism: Halosaccharopolyspora lacisalsi; assembly: GCF_014137975.1. Lineage (GTDB taxonomy): Bacteria > Actinomycetota > Actinomycetes > Mycobacteriales > Pseudonocardiaceae > Halosaccharopolyspora > Halosaccharopolyspora lacisalsi. The sequence continues at coordinate 2,298 of NZ_JACGWZ010000012.1, forward strand.
GCTTCCAGTGCGATCCAGCAGTTCCCGAACACGTCGCGGTCGGTGTCGACCAGCCGTGAAGTGGGGTACACCTGGCGTAGCTGCTCGGCGAAGGCGGTACTTGCCCGCGGGTTCCGGCCGGCGTTGACGGTGATCCGAGCGAGCGGGATCACGTCGGTGGTGGGAACTACGACGCTGTCGCCGCGGTCGAGTTCGATCCACGTGCGCAGACCCGAGCGGGGCGCGCGGACGGTGCCGCGGTTGTCGTCATCGGGGGAGACTGCGACGCGGTCCCCGGGTTGGGACATCCACCCGGGCGGGTTGCCGGTGTCGGCGGTCAGGTGGCGGGCGAACACGTGCCGGTCGGTTCCGTTGTCGCGGGTGACGGTGCAGGTTCGTTCGCCGGTGGTGCGGGAGTGCACCGAGATGCCGGTGAGCGTGCCGTGCTCCCCGGTTTCTATGGGCAGTGCGGTGACGGCCACGCGTGCACCAAGGTGCAGGATCTGCCCGCCGGCGGGGGATCGTGGCGCGTCGATGACTTCGAGGGTGTCCCAGTCGTGGTGGCTACTGATGTCGAGCGTCATGACTGGCTCTCTTCCGTCGTGTCGTCGGGGGCGGTGCGGTCGACGTAGACGGGTGCGTCTCCGCTCGCACACCATGCGTTCAGGCTGGGGTCGCGCGGGTTGCCGAAGTCAATAAGCACGGACCCGTCGCGGCGGTTGGTGTCCACCCAGTTGATCGGGAAGCGGAACATGTCGCGGCCGGTGGCGTGGACGAACTGGTCAGTGTCGGGGTTGACGGTTTCGGCTCGGACTCGCTGCACGGTCATGAGGCGAATCCTTCCCGGGTCGGTACTTCCACGGTGATCGTTGCGGAACCTGGTGAGGAGACGTCAACGTTGACGATGTTGCTTCCGCCGTACGTGTCGTGGAGAAAGTCGCGGACGGTTTTGACGATGTCGTTGGCTCCGCCCGTCCCGTGGGTGGAGTCGGACACGGTGACGGTGACGACTGCGACCGGTTGGATGTTGTCGACGTGATAGACGCGGCCGGTTCCGTCGTCACGGTTGATCAGGTGCCTTCGGGGAGTAGAGCTGGTAGCGATGCGTCCGAACATGCCGTCACTGGTGGCGACACGTTCGCCGGTGGCCGGGGCGGGGTTGACGCCGATTTCGGGGTTTCCGTTGCTGCTGGTCATGACTGCGGTTCCTTCCCGGGCTAGGTGTGGTGCAGGGTGGTGGTGAATGCGCCGTGGGAGGCCAGGAGCCTGTAGGCGTCTCGGATCATCTGCTCGTGGTCGAACGCCAGGCTGTGCCGCCATGCTTCGGGGGCGGGGATCCAGCGGGTGTCGGTGAGGTCGTCGCCGGCCTGCACGCCCGGGATCCGGTCGAACACGGTGGTGTACAGGCACGACACGTACCGGCCGCGGGGGTCGCGATGGGGGGCGTCGTAGACGTCGACGAACCACAGCGGCGTTTCCCACTCGATGATCAGGTTCGTTTCTTCGTGCAGCTCGCGCACGGCGCAGCCACGGAACGTCTCCCCCGCGTCGACGATCCCGCCGGGCAGTGCCCACCGGCCCTTATAGGGGTACCCGCTGCGGAGTCCGGTGAGTACGTGGAGGTTGCCAGTCTCGTCGGGGGCGAACACGGCCAAGTCGGCTGTTCCGGTGAACGTTTCGGATTCGGGCATCGGGCTGGTTTCCTTTCGGGTTGGGGCGGTGTCCGAGCAGCCCACGCAGACCCGAGCGGGAGGGGGCTGCGTGGAAAGCACGGGCGCCGTCAGGCTGCGTCCTCGCTGGTGTTCGTGGTGTGGATCGTTGCGTAGCGCTGTGGTCCGCTGGCTCCGGCGACGAATCCGTGCACCTGGCCACCACCGGCGGTCCATCGGGATTCCCACTGGACGGTGTCGTCGTAGCACTGCTGCTGAACGGGGCAGTGATCGCAGTAGGTTTCGCGAAGGTAGCGGTGTTTGCGCGCCGGGTTGCCGCTTTTCGCGCCGTCTGGGGGGAACCACGGCTCGTGGGAGGTGCCGGCGCACGCGGCGTGGCGGTGCCAGTCGGGTGCTTCGCCATCGGGGTTGCCGTAGATGGCCATTGCCAGTGCGATCCACCCGATATAGGGGCTGGTGATCTCGTCGCGGAAGTGGCGGTTCGGTGAGTCGGTGTGGCGGTACATGGCGGGTCACTCTCGGGGTGCGTGGAGGGGTTGGCCCCGCCCGGGAGCGGGGCCGGTGTGCGGGTTCAGGAGTGGTCGACGTCGGTTGAGTCGAGTGGGTCTGCGTCGCTGTTGAGCCAGGCGACGTAATCGGGGTGCGGTGGTTCGGGTTTAGGCTGAATATCGGTGCGCAGCGTGTTAATGACGGCGCTAGCGATAGCGTGATCAGCGCCCTGGTTGTCACCGGTGGTGCCGCTCATCCCCCGCTCGCGGAGAACCTTCGCCACTTCGCTGGCGAGTCGTTCGTGCTGGGCGTCTCCGTTGTCGGTGCCCTCACGCCACATGATCACAATGGCGTCACTTGGCTGGGCGGGGCTGCGCAGGTCACGAATCCGGGTTTCGGCGTTCTCGGCTCGCTTGATCACTCCCTCGAGTTCGGATCGAAGTAGATCCCGGTCGCGCTCGGCGCTCTCGGCGCGTCGGAGGTAGTACTCGGTGTCGTCGGGGGTGCTGTTCGGGTCCACTGGTCGTTCCTTTCAGAGGTGGTTGCCGGTGTCGGCGCGCATGGCTTCGAGGGCGGCTGCTGCGAGGTCGTAGGCGTCAAGGTTCGGATCGTTGCGGTTGGCCTGGATGTGTTCGTCGATGGCCATTGCCACGCGGTGTTCCTGCTTGGCGCTGCCGGTGGTTCCGTGGGCGTGCAGCTTGGTCGGGGTCCATGCGGGTTCGAACCATGCGCAAGTGCAGCGGATGTCCCCGTGTGTCCAGCATTGGCCGGCGTCGTGGGTGCTTTCGCGGTGTCCGCAGTGGCAGAACGGGTCGGTGGTGGTCACTGGGGTTTCCTCCGTGGGTGTGGCCTCTCGGACACCTATAAAGGTACATGAGTGGCTTGAGTGACACAAGTGGGGTAGTCTGGTCACGTCCACACAATCTTTCTCCCGATGAGGAGTCCCCGTGATCCCGTTTTGCCTGGAAATGACGTTCGACCCGAACTCGGCTCCGGCCGAGTGGCAACACGCGCTACCGGCCATGCCGGAAGGCTGGTCGATCACGTCCACCCCCGGACCGTTCGGCGACGGAACGTACTACTGCCCGGTCCACTCGGACGGGGAAAAGCTACCGATCTACACGACCACGCGGAAAGAGACCGAGCAGACCACGATCGCGTGGTTCGAGCTGGACCGCGCGGAAGACGCGGTGCGCCTCGCGCTAACGGAGGAACCGCCGCTGATGTACACCCGCGAGCGGTACGAGGAAGCGTGCTTGGCCGCGGACGTGCCGCCCCTGTCGGAATTGCAGGTGGCTCAGCACTATCAGAGCGACCGGGCTTTCCCGGTGTCGGACTATCCGGCGCGGGTGGTCATCGCCGCTCGGTTGGCCACGACCCGGGGGCGGGGGTTGTTCGCGGAGTTGGACGCCGCGCAGCGGTCCGCGCGGAAGCAGGCGACGACCGTGGTTGGTTCGGGCCCGTTGTCGCGGTCCGAGTACGAGCGCGGGTGCGCGGTCGCTGAGGTTGAGGCACTGCCGGATGCTGAGGTGGCCGACATCGGTGCGTGGCACGCGGTGGACACGGAGAACGTGCGGTCGGTGCGGGCGTGGTTGGCGGTGCAGCGCTACCGGGGGTTGGTCTCGGAGCGGCCGGAGCGGTGTTGCGTGGTGTGCGGGCAATGGCAACCGCCGATCGTGGGCCGGTCGTGTCGCCTCGGGGTAGTGTGCGTGGAACATCTGGATATCGCGCTGGATGCGTGACCGTGCATTCATGTGCGCTCATGACGCCGCCCCCGGACTCTGTGCAGGGTCCGGGGGCGGTTTCGTGCGCGGCGGGGGTTCAGGCGGTGACCGGAGGTGCGTCCCAGTACGGGTGTGGGCTGCGGTTGCGGATCCGCCACGCGCGGCGTTCGCACTCGCCGCATGTGCGTGCGTACTGGCGTTCGGTGTCGAGTTGGTCGAACTTGCGGTGTTGGAACTCGAGTCCGCAGAGCGCGGTTACCGGGGTGTCGTTGCGGTAGTCGCCGGTGTAGGCGTGTCGGTGTTGGTCGGCTGGGTTGGGTTGCTCGTGGATGCCCCACCAGATTGGTGTTGCGGGGTCTGCGGAGGTGTAGACGGTGTCGGGCATGGGGTCACGTCCAGCGGTAACGAGATGTGTTCGGCTGTGGGGTCGACGGTGAGGGGTAAGGGCAGTTGGTTGGGGACTGGGCCCCACGTGGCGAGTCGGTCGCGGGCTCGTTGGTCTTGGCTCGGTGTGAGGCACATCGGTGGGTGATGATGGACTGTGGTGGTCATGACGTGAGTCACGGTACTTGAGTGGCATGAATGCGTCGAGTGATGTCGCCCATCCGGACGAATTCCCCCCTGGCTTAGTGGTGTCACTCATGTACCCTGACGGCCATGTACACGATCCCCACGACCACGCTCCGCAAGACCCCCGGCGCATGGGGCGCCTTCACGCGTCACGTCATCCACTACGGCTACCACCTGGCCGTCACACGCTCTCTCAGCCACATCACCGACGACCCGAGTCCGCAGGTAGCCGCGATCGGCGTCTCTTTCACCTGGTGGGTCGGAAACCTCTCCACCGACGATCCACCGGAAAATGGCGTCGTCCGGTCTCGTCATGATGATCTCGTGGAGGTCGTCACGAAACGCACGAACGAGGCGCGCCCCGGATTGCCGACGGTGCTGGATGACGCGGTCTACCGCGACCGACACACCACGGTGTACCGCTACCGGGAGCGCGCGACGGTGTTCATGCCGCCGACCGCGTACGAGGCATGGACCGGCAACCCGATCCAGCTCGGACCCGAAGCGGACTTCGTGCACGAACTCGAGCAGCACTGAACCCCTGACACAGAAACCCGCACCCGCCATGAGCACACACACCGCATCCCCCGCCGATTCCGGCGCCGGCGCGCACTCCCCGACGCGTCCCGCCAACCCCAAGCCGTACGTGATGGCCGGCGTCCGCGCGTTCCAAGCCGCCCTGGACGGGCGGAAACACGCCACCGTCGTCACCGCCACCGTCGGGAAGATGATCCAGCAGCGCCGGCGGGGGTTCGAGCTGCGCCCGAACACGCAGACCCCCGCACGGATGCACTGCCGAGTGCGGCACGTCGAAGCGATCCCCCATCTCGGCAAGGTTCCCGCGGTGGCGGAAAACAAGCTGGGGATCGCGCTGTCCGACTTCACCGACTTCCACGCGACGTGGAAGGACTACCAGCGCTCTCTTCGCGGCACGCCTCCCGCTCGGGGGCCGGCCGCGGTGGTCGTGTTCGACGCTGTGGCCGACTCGCTCACGGGATCGTGGACACCGCCGAGCGAGCGCGCGGCACTCCGGCAACAGCGCAAGCCGTGGACGCCGGTGGATCCGGCCTCCACGTTGATCGACCCGACAACGCCGATCCACCCAAGTGATATCGATGAGCTACCGCGTCGCCTGGTGGAGCACGGCGGACCGTGGTCCGGCCGCGCCGAGTTGGACGCGGTGGTGGTGCTCACCGAGCACGGCCGGTGCGGCGCGGCGATGCCGAATCAGGTGCGGTCGCTCGTGGATCGGTCCACAGCGCAGCGGGTGCATGACCAGCTCATCGGGCGCGGGTTGATCCTGGCGATCCCCGGCATCGGGGAGGTGTTCTCGCCGGCGATGCTGTCCGGGCTGCGTGTGCTGGCCGACGGCGAGCCAGCGACCGGGCACTGATCGTGGCCGTTATGATCGATCAGAGCTAGACCAGAACATGAAAAAGTCCCACGTCCACCGTGGCGAACGTGGGACCGTACACACAAAAAACACACAAGCTGGCACCAACCAGCCATCAATTAAGCTGGCACTAGCGTAGTGCACTGGGCAGCGATGTACCAACACGCTCCCTACTGACGTTGGTCACACTGCGCATCGTGCCGGGGGGAAGGACACACCGTGGCACTCGATCCGATCCTGTGGGCCCTCAAGGATGCCCCGGTCGCCACCGCGGAAGAGAAACTGGCGCTCGTGGTCATGGCTGAGACCGCGAATGAGGACGGCACCGACGCCTATCCGTCGAAGGACACGATCGCCGCTCGCGCGTGCCTGTCGAAGGAAACCGTCAAGCGGCTCGTTCGCGAGTTCCAGCAGCGCCGGTTGATCGCGCCCGGAGACCAGGAAGCGGCGCGGCGCATCCCGAAGCAGTACCGGCCCACGGTCTACGACCTGATGATCCCGTACCGGTGGTTTCCCAACGTCGACCGCGTCAACGCCGACCGCGCCGCGAGGGGGGTCGGCCCGTTGACTCCGGGGGGTCGGCCAGATCTGGGTCCGGCGCCGGAACGCAAGGCGCGCGCCGATAAGGGTGTTTCGAACCCGAGCAAGGGTCCCGGCAAGAAAAAGGCGAAAACCGCAGGTCAGGACGGGGAAACTGGGCAGGGTGAGCACGACGATCCACAGGGGGGTCTCACAGACCCCCCTGTGGATAACTCCGCTAGGGGGGTCTATGAGTATCGGGTAGGGGGGTCTATGAGTATCGACCAGGGGGGTCTCACAGACCCCCAAACCTCCCCTCTAAACCTCCCCCGTGAAACCTCCTCCTCAGAGCGCGCGCACGCACGCGACGACGCCGGCACTGAGAGGGAGGAAGAGAACGCTCCCGCAAGGGAGGAAAAGCCAAGCCGGGACACCGGACGGGACGCCGAGCACGACACCGACACCACTACCCCCGCAACGGCACCTGAGATCCACACAGGCGCCACGAACCCGCCGGACGGGCCGAACTACCCTGACGATCGGGGTGCGGGTGCCACACAGGACGTGTCAGCGCTCCTCGAGCGGTTCTTCCGGTCACTGCCCACTCACGTGTGCCCGAACTCCGCAGCCCGCTCCGGCAAGACCGGCCACACCGTCGCCGCGCTCCTGACCGACGGGTGGGACACGGTGGCCGACGGTCCCGAGCAGCTCGCGGCGTGGTTCACCAGCCGCATCCCCCGCGGAGGAGTGTCCAGCCCGGCCGGGTGGATCACCTCGCAGTGCGCCTATGCCCCCACGGCCCCGACCGCCGGCGGATCCACCGGTGCGGACGCCGTGCCGCACGCCGACTGCCCGAACCAGTGCGACCACATGCACTTCGTGGACACCTACAACCCGGACACGGGCAAGGAACAGCGCCGGCGCTGCGACGTGCCGCACCGGCCCGATGACCGCACTCGGCGCGAACCGGCCGCGGCTGCGAGCGCACCCCCGGCCGCGACGCCGGCCGTCGACAGCAGCACGGCCACGGCATCGGACACCACCGGGGTG
>NZ_JACGWZ010000013.1 GCF_014137975.1 Halosaccharopolyspora lacisalsi
TGCCCGGCTCGCTTGCCCGCACGGCCAGCCGTTCGGCCGACACCACCGAATGACACCGACGACGTATCCAGGTTCGACGCGAACGACTTCGAAAACGACTTTGCCGCCTGCGCGCCGGCCTTCTGGAGTGAGTCTTTGAGTTGACCACCGAAGCGGGACACGTCCGCTGTGATCTCCACGGCGGCTTCCGCCAGCGCCATCGGGCACACCTCACCTTACGAGAGATGCGCCCGGACCACGTGCCAGCAACGCGGATCAACTGATCACACCGGTGATCCTACCCGGGACGATCTAGCCACCCCCGCGCCACGCGTCCCACGCTCGCGCCTCCCAACTACCCCCCGCGGCACGGCCGCCACCAGCCTCACGGGCACGCCCGGACGGCCGCGGGCCCTCCGGGCCGGCGAATACCTCCGACTCGAGTCGCGCGCGCTTCGAATCTTCGTCGCAGCCCTGCACCTGGAGGGCCCACATCGCATTCACCGTGCGATGCACCGGCGCGTTCAGCGGATCGAACCCCCATTGCACCGCGAGCCCATCGAATTGCATCCACTCGGCGGCCACCGCCATGAGCAGCCGCCGGCCGGCCCAAAAGTCGCATCCCAGCACCCGGCCAAGCACCCGCGTCGCGACGTCCTCGAGTAGGTCCACGTCGAACCCGTCGCGCGGGTCCTGAATCCGCGATTCCAGCCATGCCCGCGCCTGCTCTTCCAGCCGCCCCGGGATCAGCATCCACCAGCATCCCGACGGCTCGTACTGGCACGCGTCCAGCCACACGGGCAACGGCAGCCGCGGCAACCACAGTTCGACCCCATCGACGCGGAACGCCACACCGTCCGGCTCGGGAGGTGTGAACGGGGCCGGCCCCGTCACGACGCGGGGGAGGTCTTACGGGACTTGTTGCCGCCCGGGTTTCCCGGGCGTTTCTTCGGTGCCCGTGCCGCGGAACGCCGCTGTGCCCGGTTACTCCGGTCCTGCTCACCCCAGCCGGACAGTAGCGCGGTCACGATGTCGGCCATCGGCCGAATGTCCAGAAGGTCATCCGGGTCGGATGATCCCCAACGGGCCTGCACGTGCGCCGCGTCCTGCGGAGATAGCGCCGCGTCCAGCAGGAACCCGATCGACCACGCCTGATCACCGATGCCGGCTTGCGTGCCGATCCCGGAGTGCACGATGCGCGTCACGAATCCTTTGGGGCGGGTGAACACCATGTCCAGCTCAAGGTCCATCGGCGCCACCAGGTCCACCGAGTCCCGCTCGCTGGTGTCGAGTTCGTCGAGTCGGTCCTGCGAGACGACGCGGGTGGTGACCGGCTGGTCGGGGCGCACGCTCTGCGTGGTGATCACAAGCGCCGAATCGTCGTAGTCGTGCGCGTCGGGTTCGCCGGACCACCGATCGTGCAGCGCGGCCACTAGGTCAGTCACCTCGGGTTCGTCGACCGGGTCGCGCTCATCCTTGATTCGGTCGTGGAACTCTTTCAGCTGCACGTCGGACAGCGTCCCGCGGAAAAACTGCAAGACTGCTAGTGCCCGGTCCTGGTCGGGGACCTGCGTGGACGTGGCCGTGGACGCGAACAGCAGCACGGCGTCTTTCGGTCGCTCTACCGTCCAGTGGGAGCCGCACCAATCGACGTCGACTGGTTGGGGAGCGCGGGAGTGTTGCGGAGTGGTGAATTCGATCGTTTGCACACGATGGACGGTACTCAAGTGGGGGACACTCAAGAGTGGGGGAGCGCGTTGGAAACGTCGCGCACCACAACGGAGTGGGGAGAGAGTAGCCGTATGGCGGAATCAGTGCAGAACCAGCAGTGTGACCGGTCCACGCTCGTTGCTGTGCGGGAGCGGGTCGCGGAGATGTCCCGGGATGGGGTCGAGCGTGACAGCCACCAGGTATTTCTTGCGATCCTGGCTGAACTGGACGTGAAGCTAGCTCGGGCCGGTCATTAGCACGAAACCGCCCCGTGGTCGTGGGGACCACGGGGCGGTGTTTTCTCTCGGGTGAGGTTACTTGTCGCCGCGGATTGCCTTGCGGGACTCGCGCACGGTGGCTTCCGCGGAGCGGGCCGAACGGTTCTGCCCCGGGTCGTTGCGGATCCAGTCCGCGTACGCGTTCTGGAAGTCGCTCTCGGACTTGAACTGGTCGCGAGTAGGCGGGTTGGACACGACGTGTCTCCTTTGTGTGGTGGCTGGGGGGGTGTGCGCCCCCGCTGACACCATTTAAGGTACACGAGTGCCTTACGGTACACAAGTGACACAACCGGGGGTTATGGTGACGTACACCACCCCGCGCGACACTCAGAGTTTCTTGATCGGCCACGACGTCGACGCCCGCAACCCGTTCACCATGAACGGATGCGGCTTCACACCCTCCACCCACGTCGCAAAGACCTTCCCCCCACGGCCACCTTTCCGGCCCGCACGCTGAGGATGCCCCTGCTTCGGCCGGAACACCATCACCGACGCGGTCTTCGGCCCATGCGCCTCAGTGCCCTCATGCTGGTAGTACATGTAGTCCAACGTGGTCCCCGCCCATGCTCGCACCAACCCGTTCCGCGACCGCCACTCCCAATGAATCGACGCGCGCCCCTCACCGGAATCCACCGGCGCCAACCGCTTCGCCTCGTTGACCGTGCGCCGCGCAATCTCGGCAACCTTGCTCTTCACCGGACCACGATCACCAGTCAGCAGCCGATCCAGCTCGCTACGGTTCAACGTCACCCGCGTCCGTCCCACCATCAACACCACTCCGGCCAATGCCACGCGCCATGTTCCGGCGTCGCTCCGTGCGGAATCCCGACCAGAAACCGGGACCCATCCTCGGTAAACACCACCAGCGACGATAGGTCAAACTCGCCACCGGTGTCCGGCGTCGCCGTCACCAGCGCCGCTCGACACACCACCGCGCCCATCTCGTCGTACTCGGCGTAATGCACGACACTGCCCACGCCGGGCGGGAGGAAATCCGCACTCATGCCGGAAAGTCTGTCACGTTCGGTATCATCAGCGTCCGCACCGACCCCGGCCGTCAACGTCACCAGCCGCGCCAAGCGGAACGCGGATCCAGCTGGATCTAAGGGCCACAACCCCCAGGGCATCCGAGTGAGGATGCTTCGGTGGCCCTGCGGTCAGCGGGCACCGGTGCAGTATGAAGGGTCGTAGCCGCCCCGTGGTCTGGTACCACCGCGGGGCGGCTCCCCGTTCCTACTGCTGCGGTTCCCGCGCGAGTGGAGCCGAGTTCGTGTGCGCTCCCCAACAACGACGCCCGTAGCACCGGAAACGCTGGTCGTCCCCGTGGACGTACCACGCTCCCGGGAACGGCCACCGGACGTGCCTGAAATCCACCGGCTTACCGCAGTGTCCACAATCGAACCCGGTGCGGTCGAGGGTTACGCGCGGCGTCACGCGCTCAGCTCTCCGGGTGCGTTGGTGCCCGTGAGGCTGTCCCGAATGAACGCGTCACATTCCTCCCGCGTCCGGAAGGTCATGCCGAGTCCCGGGGACTGGTCGGCAAGTTGGAGGTACGGGCGCCACGGCCATCGGACGTCGGTGTGCTCATCGCGTGCGGCGAACCAGCCACGAACAGCACGATCAACTTCTCTTGTTGTCTCGCCGTCGATAGCGTCACCGAACAACGCGACCCGCGGAGCCGTTCCGGCCGCGTCCGGCACCGATGAGGACAGTGCATCAACCAGTTCGGATACGTCCGGGGAGTCTTCTGGTTCCTTTGCTGGATTGCCGCACGCGTCAAGGGGGATGTACAGCGTTCCGCCGTCGCCCGGGTCGAGAGGGGCGGTTGCGTCGTGGTGGTCGGTCATGCCTCGAGCATAGTCCGTAGTGCAGCTACAGGTTTACAAAATCGGCCCTCGCTCGAGGCATGATCACACCGCGCGAAAAGAGTGCATAACTCAGCTTATGCGCGGTTTCCGGGGGAGGGGCGCACTCGGCGAGCCACCGGGAAGATGCTCACTCAGTCCAACGGGGAAACGTCACCGTGACGAACGAGCGGAGGGAGATGGGCACCCCGAAGCGATGTGGGGGAGGGGTCGCACGGGGTGCCCGTCAGCGCAGAATCAGCATGACGTAGTCAACACGCTACGCCACGCGGTCAGTACGTCAGCACCTGCCCCGGAACGATGTGATCCGGGTTCCCCAAGTTGTTCGCTCGAACCAAGTGCCCCGCATCAACTCCGAGCTGAGACGCGATCCCGATGATCGTGTCCCCCGGCTGCACCATGTACGTCGACCCCGGACCATGCGGGACCTTGAGTATCTGGCCAACCTGGATCTCATCGGGATCGGCCAGCCCGGACGCGGAAGCGATCGCCTCTACCGTCGTGCCGAATCTCCGAGCGATCCCCGACACCGTGTCGCCGGCCCGCACCTCATAGTTCCGCGTGCGCGGCTCCGGTTCGGGACTCGGCGCGGGAGCGGGATCCTGCGCCGGCGGCTCCGGGGCCGGCGCCGGCGGTGGTGCGCCCTGCCCGATCGTGAACGCCGGCAGCCGCCACGTCCCGACCGTGGCGTTACGGTCGACGTGGCCGACCACCCCGGGCACCTGGCCTTCGTTCGTGTGTTGGTGCAGCGCGAGACGCTCGTGACTCCACCCGGGGTTTCCGGGTTCGCCGTTGTAGTGCGCTGCCCACAGCAACACGTCGGCCCGTGCCCACCAGGGATTCAGTCGGTGTGTGAACCAGTTCGTGTTCGCGTACACCAGCACACCGGGAACGCCGGTCGCGTGTCGCAGCTCGCGCACGAACTGATCTATGAACCCGTCCGGGTTCGGGATCGCGGGGTCTTCGATGTCGAGCATTGGCCAGATTCGGTTCCCACCGGTGAGTCGGTGGTGCTCGAGCTGGCCGGCGAAGTGCTGTACCTGCGCGGACGGTTCACCAGGGCGCGCGAAGTGGTAGCCACCGGGCAGAATCCCCGCGGAGTCGCATCCGTCGATGTGGTGCCACGCGGCGTCATCCGACCACGACTCGCCCTCAGTGACCTTGATCGAGCAGTAGGCAATGTTGTTCCCTGCCACCGCGTCCCAGTTGGTGACCTGCTGGTAGTGGGAGATGTCTATTCCGTAGTCCATGCTCGTGATTCTGCATGTGCACTGGTGTCGCGTGTGGAGCGCCACGCCCGATCGGTGATCGCAAAAGTGCCCTACCGCTCCCCGCGGGGACAGTAGGGCACTTTTGCGTGCGGTGGTTCATCCAGCCTGCACGATCGGGACCTTGCTTGGCGGCGGGATCTCCTGATCGCAGCGGCGTTGAACCGCCTTTCGTCATCGGGGTTCATGCTACCCCACGTCCAGACGTGCGCGTAAAAACCGGCTACATTCCCCGCTGGTACACCTCGTGCAGCTCAGGGACCGTGACCGCCGAGAACTCCGCGCGGGAAGTCAAGGCCGGATCGGCTCCGAGCTTCTGGATCACAGCGTCGAACGCCGTAGCAGCCACCCCTACAGCGTGTTCCTGCTCGGGTGTGCGCTCGGTGTCGTCATCGGGGAGCGGCGCGACCCCCAAGTGCTCTGCGACCGCGTCCGCAGCGGCGATCCGAGCTGCACTCAAGGCAAGCCGCCGTCATGAGCGAGGCGCGGATTGTCGCGGATCCAGGAATCAGGGCGCATCAGTGCTGCTCGTTTCCGTCGGAGTCTGGTTCGCGCTGATGTTCCCACGGCGCGCGACACGGGCAGTCGCGCCAACACCAATGCACGCGCTGGTCGGTGAGTACCCATCGGCGACGGCCACGCGCGCTCGGACGTGTGGGTGACGTGCGTCGCGGCATGTGGGAACCTCCCAAGTATTATGGTACATACGTGACATGAACCCGGAGGATGTCGCCACCACGATCGCGGACGCCGTCACCGCCACCACCCCCGCCCCAACCTGGTGGATGGTACTGGCCACCGGCATCGCCGCGGCCCTGGTCGCCATCCCCAACAGCATGGTCCGAATGGACGTCGTCTCCACCCTCACCCACGAAGCCGGCCACGGCATCGCCAGCTTACTCACCGGCGGGGGAGCGCACCGCATCGAACTGACCTCCCCCGACTCCGGGACCACGACCACCAGCCACACCGATTCGTGGTCCGACGTCATCACGTGCGCCGCGGGATACCTCGCTCCTCCCGCGTCCGGACTGTGGGCAGCATTCGCCCTGTCCGACGGGCACGCACCCGCTGTACTGGCCGCCGGCGTGGCTGTAGCGCTGTTCGTGCTCGCGCTCGCCCGCAACACCCGCGCGTTCCTGTCCAGCATCATCACCGCCGCTGTCCTCGCGGCGCTACTGGTCTCCGGTGCCGCGTGGGCACAGACCACCGCCGTGACCCTGATCGTGTGGCTACTGCTGGTCTGCGAGTTCGGATCGCTCGTGGCAATGGTCGGGAGTCGCATCACCGGCAAGGTTTGGGACCACGACGACGCCAAAGCACTCGCCGAGATGACCCGGATTCCCGCTCTGCTGTGGATCGCCGGATGGTCCGTGTTCAACGGCTGGGCCCTGTACACCGCCACGACCGGCATCCTGTGGGCCTAAATCAGCCCGATATAGGGCATGGTCGGATCGGCTTTACCCGCCGGTTCCACCGTCACCGTGTTGGACCACGTGGCAGAGGCGTTGATCTGCCAGTTTATGTACTTCCCGACGCGCACGTATCCGCTGGTCACAGCGTGATATTGCAGCGACGAGTTCGACGGCCACGACTGCGCGGCGATCCTCCCGATTCCCGAGTAACAGTAGTTGATCACCACGTACGCTTCCCACGGCGCGGACTTCGCCGGAATCGCAGTGTTCAGCATCGACGTTTTCGCACCTGTCGAGGCGAACACGGACGTGTACCCGTCGGTGTCCGTGGCACGCGGATTGGTGGCCGTGTTGGCGCCGGAAGCGACGTACACAGCCACGCCGCAATCGCTCCGGTTGGATCCGCTGAACGCCTCACTAACCCACCACACGACGCCGGTCACCGGCACACCGGCGGGAACGACCATGCGCACCGCCGCGCCGGTGTTGTACACCTGATAAACGCTGCTGCCCTCCCCCGGGTGGCACGATGCAGCCTGTAGCCCGTACGCGCTGGCAGGGAACCCAACCGGCACCGTCGCGGGCGCCGGAGATGGGGTAGGAACCGCAGCCGGTTTCCAGGTGGCCCCGGCCGTGTCCCACGTGAGTACCTGTCCCCCGGTGGGTGCTGCACTCGCCACATCCGACAGATCAGACAGCTCGGACGGGACCTCCGGAACCGCCGGCGGGTCGACCGGGGCCCACTCGGTGCCGTCGTAGGCCAGGTGCTGCCCCGTCTTGGGGGTGCGGGTGGCCACGTCGGACGCGTCCGACAGCTCGGGCCGGCCGGCGGTCCAGTAGGTGCCGTTGTCCATGAGCACCCGGCCGTGCTCGGATGGGGTGGCGCTCTGCACGTCCGCGAGATCGTTGGCCACGTGCGGCACCGTCGGGCCCGCCGTGGGGATCCAGGTCAGCGCGCCGTCCGAGTCGACGTGCGCCGTCACGAACTGGCCTTCCGTGGCCGTGGACAAACCGGCCGCGTCCGCAAGTTCGGTGAGTTTCGACGGTGTGTGCGGGTCCGGCAGTGCCAGCGACCGCCACACCAGCTCACCGGGGGTCGACCCGGCCGCGGCGGTGAGTACCTGGCCGGCCGTAACGCCGGTGGTGTCGACGTCGGGAAGTTCGTCCAGCGCTGGTGGTCCCGGTGGTTCCGGGTACGTGCCCGGCTGCCAGGTGGTGCCGTCGTACTCGAGTGGCTGACCGGATGCGGCACCGGTGGTGTCGACGTCGGGTAGCTCACCGAGCGCCGGCACGGCCGGGGTCGGCACATCGGCCGGTGTCCATTCGGAGCCGTTCCACGTGAGCCGTTGCCCCACGCTCGGTGCGGTGGCCGCCACATCCCCCAAATCGGCCAGGTGTTCCGGCGGGGCCGGCGGGTCGGCCGGGATCCACGTGAGCACACCACGTCCGGTGATGTGCGCTGTCACGAACTGGCCTTCGGTGGCGGTGGCGAGTCCGGCGGCGTCGGCCAGCTCGGTGAGCTTGCTCGGTGTGTGCGGGTCGGGGAGGTTCAGCGCGCGCCACGTGATCGTTCCGGCGGTGTCGCCGGCCGCGGCGGTGAGCACCTGGCCGGGTCGTGCCTGCGTGGGTGCGACGTTGCCGACGTCCTCGAGTTCGAGTTCCTGACCGATCGTCGACACGGGCTCGGGTCGCCACACACCACCAGTGGCCAGCAGCGCGGACCCGTCGGCCGGCCGGTTCGCCGCGGTGGCGACGTTCCGCAAATCTCCCAGTTCGGACACCGGTTGCCACCCGTTCCCGTCCGGCGCCGGGGGCGGGTTCACCAGCAGATCCCACACCCAACACTCAACACCGGCCGGTTTCGGAGGGACCCGGATCGCACCGGTGAGCCGACCGGACTCCCACACTTCGACGTAGACGTACTCCGAAGCGAGGTACGCCGAGTACGGCAACAGCGCTTGCCGCCAACACCCACGCGGGCCCGTCCACGTGCGAACCTGGCCAACAATGCGCCCCGTGCCGTCCGCGGTCCAGGCGGTGTTGGACCGGGCGATCAGGTCCACTTGGATGCCTTTTTGTGCCGTGCCGTCCGGGTGCAACAGCTGGTTCTTCACCAACGTGGTCGCCGCGGCCGGCGGGTCCGGAGTCGTCACCGTTGGCCCCCATTGCAGTCGCATTCGAAGCGGGTGAGCTGAGCTTGCGTTTCAACGCCGACGCACCCGCCGGACGGGCCGACCGCGGACTGCGTGGTCAGCACAGCGTTGAGCGGCTGCGGACCGCGCTTACTCGGCAGCTCGCAGCACAGCATCGCGCGCCGCAACAATGCCGAATCCAGATACATGTTCTCGGCGTGCGCGGTCATGGTGTCTTCCTCAACGGTGGCGGCACCCCCGATCGGCACCGGTGAACACCGGTAGATACCGGCTTCCACGGTCAAGTCCAGCTGCCCGTGTCCGCACGAGCTACCGGCCATTCTGCTCCCCGCGCCGTTGTGCGCATTGACGCTGACCAGACGGACCCACGCTTGCCCATCCCCGTCCGCGCAAGTGCAGTCACACGCGTCGGCCGGCGGGTGGCCGCCGTTGAACACGATCGGGAAGTAGCACACGTTCCGGCCGCACGCGGCGAGTTCGGTGGACACGCAGTTCCGTAGCGCTCGCAGTACCGGGAACACCAGCCGGTCACGACACCCCGGTGTCGTCATAACCCGCGCCTCCCCCCGGTGGTCCAGGTAGACCGGTACGACGGCATATCCGGCGACACCACGCGGGACTGTTGCCGCCGGTGGTGCGGGTTGACCGTGCGCACCCACCCGTTGACGTCCGGCAGATAGTCCAGCAGCCCCGATTGCTGTTCCAACATCGTGTACTGCACCCCCTCGCGGGTGACGCTCTGCACCCCACGTGGCAGCCGGCACGACGGATCATCCTGGCAGGCTTTCCACAGCTCACACGCCAGGATGCTGACCGCGC
>NZ_JACGWZ010000014.1 GCF_014137975.1 Halosaccharopolyspora lacisalsi
GAGTATCGGCCAGGCAGCCTCATCGGCGTTGTCGGGGGCGGCGTCGGCGTTTCAGGGCATGGGTAAGGCTGCCACGTCGTCGGCGGCTGGGATCGCCGCGTCGGGGGTGGCGCTGGCCGGTGTCGCCGCGGCTGCGGTGCAGCTCGGTGCGGAGTTGTCGTCCACGCTCGGGATCATCGCGGCGGTTCCGGCCGCGATCGGGGGGATGGTTGCGGCCACGGCCACGCTGAAACTCGCGTTGCAGGGTGTGGGGGAAGCGTTCGGGGCGGCACTGGGGGGTGACGCCACGAAGTTCCAAGAGTCGCTCAAGGGGCTGTCTCCGGCCGCGGCGCAGACCGCGCGGGATTTGCGGACGCTGAAACCGGCGTTCGATGGGTTGCAGCAGGCCGTGCAGCAGTCCTTCTTCGGCCCGCTGGTGGGGCAGCTCCAACAGCTGTCCGGGGTGATCACGGGCCCGTTGCAGACCGGCATGACCAAGCTCGCGGCGCTGTTCGGTGAGGCTGCGTCGCAGTTGGTGCAGTTCGCCAGTTCCGCGCAGGGCACCAAGCTGATCAACGCGATTTTCACGAACACGCGTAAGGCGGTGTCCGCGCTCGTGCCCGCGATCGGCCAGGTGGTGAAGGGGTTCGCCTCGTTGGCCACGGCCGGGTCATCGACGTTGCCGCAAATGGCGCAATCGATCGCGCGGGTGGCGTCGGCGTTCGGGCAGTGGTTGCAGCAGATCTCGGCGTCCGGGCAAGCCGTGTCGTGGATCCAAGGTGCGATGACGACGTTCGGCCAGTTGGGGCGGATCGTGATGAATCTGGGGGCGACGACCGCGGCCGTGTTCGGCCAGATCACCAGCTCGGGCAACAAGATCCTGCCGATGTTGGTGCAGGCCACGGCGGCGATGCGCAGGTTCTTCACCTCGGCGCAGGGCGGTAAGGCGGTCACGGCGACGTTCAACGCGATCATGATGGCCGTGCGGCTGTTGAAAGTGCCGCTACGGCTGCTCGGGGTGATCTTCCAGAGCGTGCTTTTGCCGGCGATCCGTGGGGTGATGCCGATCCTGCGGACGCTGGCCGCGGCGGTGTTCCCGATGCTGACGAAGGCGATCCAGTTGATACGGCCGTTGTTCGTGCAGCTCGGAGCGTCGTTCCGGAAGGTTCTGGCCGCGGTGGCGCCGGTGGTTCAACAGATCGTGTCGTTTTTGACGCCGGCGTTTCAGCGGCTCGTTCCGGTCGTGCAGACGGTCGTGTCCGTGGTGGTGTCCGTGGTCAAGGGACTGTTCAACGCGATATCGAACATTTTCAAGCTCATCGGCGCGGTGATGCGTGGCGACTGGTCGGCAGCGTGGGACGCGCTCAAGGGCATCTTGACGTCGGCGTGGCACGTGATTTGGTCGATCCTGCGTGGTGCGGTCCAAACCGTCTGGTCGATCATCAAAAACTTGGGGCCGCTGCTGATGGATGCGTTCACGGGCGCGTGGAACCTGGCGAAAAACGCCGTGACCGCTGGTATTGACGCTGTTGTGGGGTTCGTCCGGGAAATCCCGGGCAAGATCACAGATGTTCTGTCCGGGCTGGGGAACCTGCTGTATGGGATCGGTAAGGACATCCTGCAAGGGCTGTGGGATGGGCTCAAGTCCGCGTGGAACGCCGTGTCCGGCTGGCTCGGCAACATCGGAGGGTGGATCAAGAATCTCAAGGGCCCACCGTCGTATGACCGCCGGTTGTTGATCCCCGCCGGTGAAGCCATCATGAACGGTCTCGATCAGGGGCTGAGGGACGGCTACAGCCGAGTGCGGCGCACCCTGGCCGGCATCACTACCGACATCCCGAGCGTGCAGGTGCCCGTGTCGATGGGGTCACCGGGACAGCCTGGACGGGTGCAGCCACGGCCGATCGGGGCGGGTCGTGGCCGCGACCGCGGTGGTGGTGTCGCGGCCGGCGCGTCGGCCGGCGCGGCGGGTGGTGGTTCGTCCACGACGGTGCACGCGCCGATCACGGTGACCACGCCGGCGACGGATCCGGAGATCGTGGCGCGGAAAACGGCCGATCGGCTCGCGCGTGCGGCGCAAGCCTGAACCAGAGGGGGTGTGACGTGGTGTTCACCGGATGGCTCAGTTACGCCGGCGTGGAGGTCGTTAACTCCGTGCGGGCAGCGTCCTACAGCGCGGTTCCGGTGCAGTGCGCCGACTGTGCCGGGTTGCGGGAGTCGTTGGGGCACGAGCCGTACACCCATCCGGCGGGTAACGCCGAGACCGGGGAGGTTCCGGCCCCGTGGTTCGACATCGGGGAACCCGCGAGCGCGGACTTTTGGGGGGTGGTCGGTCTCGAGTTCACCGGCGCGTCGTCGGGTACGGCAGAGCGACAGTGGACGGAACTGCTGTCGGATGGTGGTGTGGCCGGCGCGTTGCGGCGCGGCTCCCGCGAACTTGAGTGTCGGGTGATGCTGCTGGCCGCGAATGCTGAGGCTTTGTCGTGGGGCAAGGCGTGGCTGGCGTCGACGCTGCGCGGGTCGCACTGCCAAACCGGGTGTAGTGGTGACCAGCTGTGCGTGTACGCGGCGTGCCCCGAGCCGCGTATGGTGCCGGATCCGGACGCGCCGGATCCGTCACCGGAGGACTGTTCGGGGGCGGGCGGGTTGATGCCGGAACCCGGGTGGACGCCGGTGTCTGGTGGTGATCGGGTGCAGCGCACGTTGTTCGACGTGTCGCTGATTGAGGGGCCCACGCTCGAGCAGGAACGCCAGGTCACCGGGGGGTGGACCGCGGAGATGACGTTCACGCTCAAGGCCGGATCGCCGCACTTCTACCGGATTCCCGAGCTGGTGTATTCGGCCCAAGATGGTCCCCCGCCGTACCGGGATGTCCTCGACAATTACGACATCATGGCCAGCGCGATGTGCCCGGCGCCCGTGGATTGCATGGACAGTAGCCCGTATTGCGGTCCGGGGTCGTCTCCGTGGGGGGATGAGCCGTTCCCGGGGTCGGATCCGAACAACCCGGGGGTGCTGTTGGATCCGTGTTTCCCGACGGCGCCGTTCCGGGCGCAGCGTGGGGTGTTGCCGGTGCCGCGGGGGTTGACGCCGGGGTGGCTGGAGAAAGTCCCGATCATCACGGTGCACAGCGGGAGCCAGGAGTTGAGGCGGGTGACGGTGCGGTTCTACACGAACCCTCAGGGGTTGCCGCCGGGCCCGGAGTTGGACCCGTGCCAGGCGTGCACGGAGGTGACGATTCCGTGGATCCCGGCGCGCACGATCATCACGCTGGACGGTCGTACGCGGGACGTGTTGGTCAACTGCGATGACGCCGGCCAGACCACTACGAGCGCGACGTTGTATGGGCCGCGTGGGGATGAGTTCTCGTGGCCGGTGTTCGAGTGCGCGACGCCGTTGTTCGTGGAGGTGCTCGCGCTGCAAGCGTCCATTTCGCCGGATATGTGGTACACGCTCGAGTTCGCCGCGCGTCAGGATGTGATCTGACATGCCGCGGGAGTTGGGGTGTGCGGACGAGTACAGCGCGGCGATCCATTTTCAGGGGGGCCGGCGGCTGCACCTGCGGTTGCCGCGGTTGACGGCGTGCAGCTGGGGTCGCACGTTGGACGACTACTCGGAAGCGTCGGTGACGGTGCCGAAGAGCAGGATCCCGCGGGACTGTGTGCCCGGGTTGGGGCAGATTCGGCCGTGGTCGCATGAGCTGACGGTGTACCGCAATGGCGGCATCGTGTGGCAGGGCCCGTTGATCGAGCCGGAGGAGAACCGCACGGAAATCGTGCTGCCGGCCCGCGACATGATCAGTTGGTTTGATCGGCGGGTGATCGCGAACGAGTTCCGCAAGGGGTCGGCGCCGGTCGATACCGGCGAGATGTTGTGGCAGATCCTGACGGCCACGTTCCCGCCGGGCAACGTCTACAACAACCCGGGTATCTCGGAGTACATGGAGGTGCACCGGGATACACCGTCCCGTCAGGTGTTCCCGGAGACGATTTGGCCGGGGAGTCAGACGGTGGGTGAGGTGGTCCGCGAGCTGATCAAGTCCGGTATCGACATGTACACGCTCGGCCGGAAGGTGTTCATGGTGCCGGATACCTACGCCACGTCGCGGGCACCGTACCGGCTGACCGGTGACGACTTCACCGACGACATTTCGGTGATCATGCGGGGGTTGGACACCGCGACGGAAGGGTTCGCGATCGCGGATCAATCGATGGACCCGGGCGGGCAGGTCCCGCCGGGTGGGAACCCGAACAACCCGCCCCCGACGTTCGCGAAGTACCCGAGCGAAGCCAACGACGATCAGGCCACGATCCCGTGGTTCGGCCGGATCACTCAGTTCACCGACGCCGGGCAGCAGGTAGAGCCGTCGGCGCTGGCCGATGTGGCGCGGTCGCTGCGCGAGTACGGGTGGCCGACTCCGATGACGGTGCAGGTGCCGGACGGTGCGGCACTGTCCCCGCGCGCGCCGGTCACGATCGGTCAGCTCGTTCCGGGTCGGCCGTTCCGGGTGTCCCTGGATGACTACGTGTTCCCCACGTCCGAGCTGTTCCGGCTGTCCGAAGTTGAGGTGTCGTGGACACAGGACACGGTTGAGCAGGTGCAAATCAGCTTGAACACGCAGCGGGAGAACCCGAACGAGCAGACGGGAGGCACGTCCGGTGGCTAAGTACGGGGCGTCGGGATCGCTACATCCGGAACGAGCCGCGCGGCGCGCTCAAGCTCGGGCGCAGCGGCCACGCGGCGCACCGGGCGGTTCGGCCGGCGGGACCGCGGAGGTGGTCACCGCGTCGTGGCGGATCGCCGAGAACGAGGCGGGGGACCTGGTGGCCGTGCACACGAGTGGGGTGGTGCGGGTGATCGCGCCGGCCCCCGACAGCGACGAACGGGAGAGTGGGAAGGATGGCTGACCGGTGCGGCTGCGCGGGGTCGATGACGATCGAGGTGCGGGGGGATCACGGCATCACCGTGACCCGCGAGGGGGCCCCTGATCTCACGTATGCGATTTCGGTGGATGGGTCCGAGCTGGTCGGTGACGGGATGCGGTGGGATCCGGTCGCGCGGCGGTTCACCACCAAGCTCGCGCCGAATGGGGGGTTGGCCTACAACGCCACCGGGGCCCTGTACGTGACCGGCGACGGTGGTGGTGGCGGTGGCGGGAACCAGCCACAGCCGGCGACGGTGGCCGCGCTCGAGCAACGCGCGGGAGCGCAGAACGTCGTGGCCGGGCATGACGGCGCCGGATACATGATCAAGCCGAATTCAACGCGGGGCAGCGTGGACTACGGCGCGCGGCGCGGGGTCGACGCGATGCACCTTCCCGTGCTGTTTTTGCGGGACGGAACGCCGGTGGTTTCCAGCGTGAACACGGTGTTCGGCGAACCTGTGTACGAGCAGGATCACGAGCGGTGGCGTGTCCTCGAGCAGCTTCCCGGTATCTGGCCGTCGGATCCGCGTGGGGACACCGACCCGGTCGAAGGGTGGTTCGGCTTTTTGGAGCCGAACGAGTACGGGTGGATCACGCTGGCGGAAACGTTCGAGCGGGTCGACCGGCGCACCGTGTTGATCCTGGATCTGCGGTTCCCCGCGATCGAGGGGGGCGGTTGGGCGCGTCCGACGCCGGACCGTCAGATCACGGCGTTTCTGGACGACATGATCCGGCTGATTCGCCGGTATGCGGCACACCAGTCCGTGATGGTGGTGTCGTTGACGCCGAATGTGCCGATGGAATCGAGCACGGACACGCGGGACGTGTTGCGGCCGTTCTACGACGCGTCCGTGCCGGCGGTCGGACCGGTGATCGGCACCGAGCAGCAAGCCACCGACATCCCCCCGACGGATGAGCGGTGGTCGTGGTGGCGGTGGTGCCTGCTGGATAAGAACCTGCCGATCGACACGATGACCGGGTACACGTCGTTGTCGGACGTGTTCGCGTTGACCTACAGCGTGGCTCGGCACCACGAACATCAGGACGTGACGGTGCCGTCCGGTGCGGCCGGTGCGATCGCGGTGG
This sequence comes from Halosaccharopolyspora lacisalsi, assembly GCF_014137975.1. Lineage (GTDB taxonomy): Bacteria > Actinomycetota > Actinomycetes > Mycobacteriales > Pseudonocardiaceae > Halosaccharopolyspora > Halosaccharopolyspora lacisalsi. The sequence continues at coordinate 5,990 of NZ_JACGWZ010000014.1, forward strand.
ACCCGGACTACTACGCGGGTGCGATCGACACGCACCCGAGGCAAGGGAACTTCCGGTACCGGAAGGACTCCCCGACGTGGTGGTACTCCACGGTGTGCAACGGGCTGTTCGGTCCGCAGACGGCGACTACGGATGTGTCGGCCCGGTTGCGGGGGTTCATGCCCGCGCGGGCTCCGGCGGACGCGCTGTACATGCTCGGCGGGCAGGCGGTGCAGCCGAACACCAGGACGCACTTCGTGTTGCAGGGCTACTTGTGCCCGCTGCCGAACCCGACGAACTACCAAATGTCGTGGGACATGGATCTGGAGCCGCCGGCGGGGGTGGATCCGAACGTGTCCACGCTGCGCGCCGAGGTGCTCTTCGCTCGTGACACCGATGACGCGTTCGTCCGGTGGGAGGACTCCGGGGACAAGTCGGGCTACATCGTGAGTTTCGCGACGTGGGATTCCGACGCGTCGAAGTGGGCGTACGTGTACGCGTGGGACCCGAGTTTGAACAGTGGGGCCGGTGGGACGGTGGAGCGGCACCGGTGGGAGCTCTCCACGGTCGATTCCGGGTTCGTGGGGTTCCGGGTGCGGGTCAATGCCGACCGGGTGGAGTTCGCGATCACCGGCCGGTCCGATCCAAACAACGTGATCGCTCCGGTGTACACCGAGTCCGCGTCCGGTGAGGGCACGTTGCCGGCGTCGCGGGGACCGTATCTGTACTTCGGCCGTCAGGCTCCGCCCGGGGATGAACCGGTGCGGGCGGTGTGGCACGGGTGGGTTTACAGCCCTGGTCAGGGAGATGACCCGCCGGCGGTGTGAAGTCGGGTGGCGAGACGATTCCGCCCCCTGGTCGGTGAGGTGTGCCAACCAGGGGGCGGGATCGCGCGTGTCCGACCCCTAGCCGCGGGGTGTGGGTACGCGGGTGATGCTACGCGCCGGCTTGGCTGCTGGTCAGGTACTCGTGATAGTTCGCCGCGGCCAGGATCTTGTAGGCGAACGCGCGCGCCTCATCGGGCGTTCCGTAGTCCCCGTCGGGGTAGGCGCTGTAGCAATGCTGGTTGTAGGTTTCGACGCGGCCGGGAACGGTTTGGTCGTTGATGAACTCCGGTAACTCGCTCTCGGTGTACGTCGGAGTGTTGTCGTAGATGCTGCGTAGCTCGTGACGCCAATCCGCTACTTCACTGGGGGTGGTTCCATCCGTGTCGCAGTCTCGCCGGATGGCGTGGTCGATCACGTAGGCCGCGCGGGACAGTAGCGCAATGTTGATGCTGGTGACGGCTCTGTTTTCGGGAGTCGAAACCGGATAGCGCGTGATCATCTGCGTGAGTCCGTGGAGTGCAGCGGCGACGAAGCGGGCGTCTCCGTAGGGGACGCTGACGGTGTTGGTGGCGGCATCATCCATCGTGGGGCGCCTCTCTGCGTGGTGGCTGATGGTGTTGTCTGCTAGATGTCGATGGGTTCGCCCGATGCGACGAACCGCGCGTGCTCACGGGGCGATCCCGTCCAGACGGTTACGCGCGGAGTCATCCCGAACGTGATCTTCTCGGACTTCATGATTCGGGCCATGCTGTCTGCGTGGTACTTGCCGGTCGGCCAGTCGGGCACGGGGATGAGCGAGTCGTCCGGTGCGTGCAGGCACCACAGCAGTCGGATACGGGGTGTTGTGGTGGTCATGGCGCGGCTCCCTTACTGGTGAGCGAACGTCGTGGACTTGTTTCCGAGCATGGCGGACACGATGACGCGGGTGGACTGGTCGGGCTGGCCGGCGAATGCGGTCCAGCCGCTGCCGGTGGCGCCGGGCGGGATGTCCCCGATCATGAGGATGCCGGGTGCGACGTTGCTCGAGTCTTGGACTTTCTCTACGACCTGGCCGCCGGTGGTGGCTTGGAACTGCAAGGTGGCCGGGTTGACCGGTTTGCTGGTCGTGTTCTCGAACGTGATCTTGACCTTGAACGCTGGTTTCCCGGCCAGTCGTTGCGGCATTGCGGTTGTGCTGGTGGTGAACGGCTCCGGGGCGGACACGGTGGTAGCGATCGGATCACTACTCGCGGTTCCGTAGGCCAACGTGTCCGGCTTGTTCGGGCTGCTGCTGGACGCGGGGGGTGGTGTTGGCGCGCCGGTGGTGCCGGTGGCGTCGTCGGAACCGGTGGTGGCCGTGCTGCACGCGGCCAGTAGCAGTGTGGTCCCGAGTGCGGCGGCGACGAGCGCTTCGGGGTTCAGGGTGTGTCTGCGCATGAGGGTCAACCTAGCGTGCCTGCCCGGTAGTGACGGGTGGCCCCGATCGGTCTCGGGGCCACCCGGGCGGTTACAGGTTCGGGGCGATGTAGGCGCGTCCCCGGTCGTAGTGCGGCACGGGATCGGCGGACGGAACGAGCACGTGATGCACGTCCGCCTCAGCGCCGGTGATCTCGTGGCCGTCGGGGGTGTAGTACAGCGTTTCGTCGGCTCCGTGCTGGACGGTCCACCCGAGTGATTCGAGCACGGGGCGGCTCACCTCGGTGAGATACCGGCCTTCCCCGGGGGTGACGTCGTACGAGCTGGCTTGGTCAACGTGGGTGAAGGCGTTCTCGAACTGGTCGAGTAGTTCCACGAATCGGTGTTGCCAGTCCTCTGGCATGGATTGGAGCAACGCGCGCGGCATGACCAGGTAGTTGGCGTAGGACAGGCCAAAGTGGGTGTGGATGTCTTTCGGGGCGGGTTCGCTCATGGCGGGGACTCCGTTCGGTCTTGGTGTGCCTGGCAGTGAGCCAAGCCGGAAGCGCACACACCGGGGCGTGTGCGCCAACGGCCGGGTTCACGTACCGGCGACGTCGGGAACGAGGTGTTCCCGGAACACCGGCGCTTCCAGTGCGATCCAGCAGTTCCCGAACACGTCGCGGTCGGTGTCGACCAGCCGTGAAGTGGGGTACACCTGGCGTAGCTGCTCGGCGAAGGCGGTACTTGCCCGCGGGTTCCGGCCGGCGTTGACGGTGATCCGAGCGAGCGGGATCACGTCGGTGGTGGGAACTACGACGCTGTCGCCGCGGTCGAGTTCGATCCACGTGCGCAGACCCGAGCGGGGCGCGCGGACGGTGCCGCGGTTGTCGTCATCGGGGGAGACTGCGACGCGGTCCCCGGGTTGGGACATCCACCCGGGCGGGTTGCCGGTGTCGGCGGTCAGGTGGCGGGC
>NZ_JACGWZ010000015.1 GCF_014137975.1 Halosaccharopolyspora lacisalsi
GACACCACGCGGGACTGTTGCCGCCGGTGGTGCGGGTTGACCGTGCGCACCCACCCGTTGACGTCCGGCAGATAGTCCAGCAGCCCCGATTGCTGTTCCAACATCGTGTACTGCACCCCCTCGCGGGTGACGCTCTGCACCCCACGTGGCAGCCGGCACGACGGATCATCCTGGCAGGCTTTCCACAGCTCACACGCCAGGATGCTGACCGCGCGCCGACCACCCGGGGGGACCGGAGTGCCGCGCCAATACTGGATCCCGAACGTGCCTTCCGATTCGTTCGGGTACTGCTCGCGGGGCTGCAACGGCCGCGACAAGTCCTGATCAGTGGGCCACGGTTGCCCGTCAGTGCGCACAAGCCGGTCCGAGTCGTACAGCCAGTACTGACCGCGAGCCGGCGTCCAGTCCGACGGCAACGGCTCACCCGGAACCCACTCGAGCGGCCAGCCGGGTTCCATGAGGGTCTGCCCGTCCTGCCACACGATCAGCCGGTACCGCGGAGACGCATCCGAGAACGTCACGTCCGGCGGCCGGTCAGCCGGCCGGTATGGCCGCGACCAGTCCGGCGGACGCGCCAACGGCTCCCAGTACACGCGGCCGGGCAACCGCAGTTCGGGAAGTGCTGGGCACCCGCACCGGTCCATGCCATAGCCACACGAGCCGCACCCGGCGTTCCACCAGTGCCCGCCGGAACGAGCCAGGTGGAACCCGTGCCCGTCGCGGCACGGGTCGCACGTGCACGAGCGGCACGGCCGGATCGTTTCCTGACACATGCCGTACACACCGGCCGTGAGGCGCCACAGAATTTCGGTGGCCGCTTCCACCGCGTTCGTCTGCTCCGGCGTCCACGACGCGGCCCCTTGCCACTCGTGGGACGCGTCCCCGGGCGCGAGGCACCCGCACCCGGGCATGAGCGGCCACGTGCGGCACGGTCCACTACCCGGGGGCATGGGCCATGTGCCGTCGTTGCCGATGTCGGTCGGTGTGACGCGCCCCTGCCCCCCATCCACGGGTGGCGGGGGACAGGGGTCGTCACGAGCTGGTTCCGTCACCCGGTCCCCCCGGGAACGCCGGTCGTCAACCACCGCGAATCCGGCACTTCGGTTTCCGCGGGCTCGGCGCCACCGGTGGGTTCGTCGTGGATCCACGCAAGCGCGCGCTCGGCGGACCACACCGCGCCTTCCTGCCAACCCGGCCAGTCGCTGACCTGGTCGCCGATGACTCCGAACCGCCCGGCGGGTTGGCGCAGCGTGGCCAGCGCCGCTCGGTGTTTCGGATCGTCCGGCCGCCAGTGGGCCCACCCGCCCCGCTGGTACGGCACCCGGGCCCACGCGACGGTGGCGGCGTTCTCCGTGGGGATGATGCTCGGGTCTGCTACTTGCTCGTGCAGCAGACTCCCGCCCTGACGGGCGGTGGCGATCCGGTCCGGCACCGACATTGCTTGGAACCGTTCGGCCGCCTCATAGCTGTTGTACGCGCCGGTCAGCGTGCCACCGTCCGCCCCGAAGTGCCCGCTGGACGGGTACCAGAACTGTTGGATGTCGTGATCCGAGTAGCTGATGCCGCCGTAGATCTCTTCGTCTTCCCACCAGCGGGTTCGGGAGTACCAACCCACCTTGCAGGCCGGCGCGAACTCGACCGACTCGACCGCGTCGGTGAACTCGCGGTCGAAGCCTTTCAGCTCCACATGCTCGGCCACGTGCGGCAGCGGAGCCGACGATAGACACCAGTCGAACGACTCCGACGTGCGGTAGCCGCCCCACGTCCACGTGACCTGCACCCGGTTGCGGCGCTGCTGGATCCGCTGCACCGGGGCGTTGTACTGCACCGAGTCTTCAACCTGAGCGAGGATCGCTCGCCACACCCGGTCCATCCCCCCGACTGGCTGGAACAACGTGTTCTGCCAGTAGTGCGACAGCGGTTGCAGGAACAAGTGCTGCCACGCCCGCATCCGAGCCAACTCGTCACGCTTCAACGGCGTGCCGGGGGAACGGCCGGTGCCCCGGTAGATGCCTTCCCCGTCCAGGTCACCGAACGCGCGCGCCATCTCCGCACCGTCGCCGGACAGCCCGGCGTAGGCTTTCTCGGCGACGTAGCCGCGCATGTCGTTCGCCAGCCGGCGACGCGAGTAGCGGCCACCGGTGGCGGTGTCCGCGTACAGGTTCGCGTCGCTGGACATGATGTAGGTTTCCAGCTCAACGCCAAGCTCGTGGCACAACCCGAGCATCCGGCGGTGATGGTGCGGCAGCCGCCCGGGTCCGAGATTGACGTAGTGCCCCTCAGGAAGCCGCACGGTCTGTGCGACACGTTCACCGTCGTGCAGCTCGGTGACCACCGACCCATCCCGCGCCGTCTGCGACAGCCCTCCGGCGTGGGACTTCGCCTCGAGCACGGTCACGTCATGTCCGGATTGGTGCAGCCGATACGCCGCGGCCAGTCCCGCGACGCCGGCCCCGATGATCGCCACCCTGCTCATGTCAGGAGTCCTTCACGTTCGGCGAGAAATCCACGTCAATGCCCTGGTAAAACGCGTTCGCGGTGTCGGCCACGTCCCACACGGCGTAGATGATGTGCCGACCCTGCTTGGTGGGCATCTTGATCCAGTGGTGCACGTCCTTCACGGGGAACGGCGCGGTCCAAAACTGGTCAGCGTTCGGCCCGTGCAGCCACCAGATTTCGCACAGCGGCTCGAGCATGTCCCGCGTGAGTGGCTTCGACAGATCAGCGCTGTCCTTCGTGATGTAGTAGTGCCACTTCTGCGTTTTGTGCTGCGCAGTCAGCCACCACGACATACGGATGGTGCCGCCCGGGGTGACTGGCATCGCCGGCCACGGCTGCCCGGACGGGGACACCGGACCGTCCAGGTCTTTATACGGCTCGATCCCGGCGGACATGAGCTGACCATCCGGGGGGATCGTCAACGTCTGCCCGTTGTGTTGCCGCGTGTACGCGGGGAACCCTTTCGGGCGTTCGATGGACTGTGGCTCCGGGACCTTCGCGCCCAACGACGGGTCTTCGTGCGCGGCGATGACCCGCGACCGGGGGGTACGCACGTAGCCGTGCCCGGCCATGATCTCGGTGGTTTCAATTTCCAACACTGGCTCAGTCACAGCGCAGCCCCCTTTGTGGCGATCGCGGTCAGCGTGTTGTCCCACACGCCGTAGACGCTGAACATGACCTCAGCGCCCGGTGCCACTTCGAATTCGAATTCCCGAGTCTTCGTGAAGTACCAGGTGCGCTGGTCAACGGAGACGTGCCAAAACGGGTAGCCCATCGCGGACTTCGGCTTGCTGCCGTCGTCCGGGTCGTCCCACGTCGCGCGGACTTTGCCGTTCTCGATCGGCCACACCATCAAATCGGGCGCCGGCCAATCCGCCTTGACGTCCACGTCCGGGTCCGGGTCCGGCGCGGGCTCCGGGCTACCGGTCTTGAACACGATGCTGCCCGGCTGGGACTTGCGGCCGTCGGCGGTGTGCGCCACCACGTGCGCCGTGTACTGCGTCTCCGGCTTGAGTCCCTTCACCGACACCAGGGTGTCTTGGGTGCGCTGTGCCGCATTCTGCGCCGCGTCGAGCCATACTTCGTACTCGTGCACCACCGGATCGCGGTCCCACTCGAGTTTCGTGGAAGTGGGTGCGATGCAGTGTGCCCGCACGTTGCGGGGGGTGGCCACCGTCGTGTCCGGGTCCGGGTCCGGCTTCACGTCGGCCTGGAACACGAACCGGTGCGTGGTGGCCGGCGAGTACAGCAACCCACTGTTGCCCTTACCGACTGCCCGTACCTGCACTTCGTAGGCTGTGCCCGGCGTCAGGTTCCGCAGGACATAGTCACGGCCGCTGGCCGGCTGGAACTCGCCGGAACCCGTCTTGACTTCCCAGTGGTCGACCGTGCCGGTCTGGGACCACTCGATCCGGGCAGTGCCGGCGGTCGCGTCCTCCGCCGTGACCTGCACCCCGTTCGGCGCGGCCGGAGGCGTATCCGGAGTCGGATCGGGGTTCGGTTTGTGGTCGCTGTCTTCCTGAAAGAAATCCGGGCTGCCGACCTTGCCGGTCGTCCACGTGGACACGGACTCGGCCCGCTTGTACCGGGCGCGCCACTCGGTGCGACGTGGGTCGTTGTACATGGGAACGAGGTATTCCGCGCCGAACGTGGACGCGGCGTGCCACGAGGTGCTGTCGTCGGTGGAATACTCCACTTCGATCGAGTGCCCGTTTTTCGGCGCCACCGTCAGATAGGCCCAACCAGGAGCGAACCGTGCTTTCACCCCGGTCGGAGGCTGGATCGCCATGCTATGTCCGTCCTTATCGGTGTGATCGTGCTCGCACGTGCGTTGCAGCGTCTCGATACTCGCGCGGTTGTTGCTGACCCCGGCCTGAAGGTCTGCCACGTCCTGACGCAGCGTCGTGACGCTCTGAGCTGTGTCGTTGCGATCCGCGACGGAATCTCTCCGCAACTCGTTCATCTGCTGCGTAAACCGCTGGTCGAGTTGGGTGATCCGGTCGTCAACCGAGGAACTGTCCTCGGTGTGCGGGTCGCTCATGTCCACCGGTCACGCCACCTCGTGCACCACGTCGAACGTGTTGCACGCCACCTCGTTGAACGTGGTGAACACACCGATCCATGCCCCGTCAATGAGTCCTTCGTTTTCGGGTTCGGGGATCGGCGGCACGGAGCACGCGGGCAGTTCGGGCAGAGCCGCATTCGTGGCGGGTGCGGCTGAGGCGGTACCGGCGAACAGTCCGGCGCCGGCCACGGCCAGCGCTGTCGCGATTCCTGCGGTTGTCTTACGCATCATGTCTCCTGTGAAGGGTCGTGCGGGTCCGGTGGTCACTTGCTGGGCTTGGCGGGTGCGTCGGTGGTGCCGTCGAACCGGAAGTGGTGCGTGTGCGCCCGGTACTCGCCCTCCAGGGCCCCGAGCTTGCTGGTGACCTCCGCGTCCCCGTCGGTGATCTTCTTGTTGAGGGTCTTGACTGCGTCCGTCAGGGCTTGGTTGGCCTGCTCGGCTGTGTTGTGGATCTGATCAGAGTTGGCCTGGATCTTGCGGTCGAACTCCTGGTTACTCAGGGCCTGAGCGTCAATGGCCTGCTCCACGTGCGCCGACAGCTGGTCAGTGGCTTTCTTGGCCTGCTGGGCAGCCTGCCGGGCAGCGTTGATGCTGTCGGTGAAGCTACGGATACTCGCGGCGTTGTTGTCCACGCTGGCCTTGAGGGACTTCAACTCGCGTTCGAGCGCGCCCGTCTTCTCGGTGACCAGGTTCTCCACGTTGGTCAACCGCACGTTCTGCGCGTTGAGTCGCTTCGTCTGTTCCTGGTCGAGATGCCGAATCTTCTCGTCGGGCGTCTCGTCGCCACCGGTGTTGGCCAGTACCTCCGGGTGTTCGGTCGGGGCGTCGCCGTTGCTGCTGGTTCCGTGGCTGGTGTCGTGTGGCTGTCCGTGTGTGTTCGCCATTGCCGTTTTCTCCGTTCTCACTGGCAGGGACACGAAACCGGCGGCGAACCCCGAACGTGCGTGGTTCGCCGCCGGTGGTCATCACGTGCGCGTGCTCTTGCGGGTCGACGCGGTAGCAGCGGGCACGGTCACCGACACCTGAGCGGTCCGGCCGCCGTAGGTGGCCGTGACGGTGGTCGACCCGTCCGCCACACCGGTGATCAGCCCGGCGTTGCTTCCAGTGCCGACGGTGGCCACCCCCGGGTTGTC
>NZ_JACGWZ010000016.1 GCF_014137975.1 Halosaccharopolyspora lacisalsi
TGAAACTGCGATTGCAGCGATTCATGAGGAGCCACGCGTCCTCAGTGAAAAGCGCAGTGTACTCGTTATTGGCGAGTTGTTCACTCGAGTACAGGCTATCCAGTCGGATAATGTTGTCCTCAGCCAACACCCACGACCCGGCCGGGTAGAACGTCAGCGTCACATTGTCTGGCCAGTTCGCGTCGGCGCCGGAACCGGGCATCACTCCGCCCGAGTAAGAGCCGTTCCACTGGTTGCCGTTGTCCAGGTCCTCCGGGTGGTCCATGACCCACTGGATACGGGTGTTCCACTGGGCGAACAGCGCGGTGACCTCCGCGTTGCTGACGCTGCCGTGCGGCCGGTTGAGCTTGCGTTCCAGGTCAATCTTCAAGTACTCGCGGAACCACAGCGGCGCGAAACCCTCCAGCGTTTCGTCCGGCGCCATCCGGTACGTCGTGCGGAACCAGGTGGCCAGGAACCCGACACGCTCAAGCACGGCCTCAGCTGCGGACCCGATGCCGTAGCCGTTGACGCCGTTCGTGCCGGCGGTGTCGTTCGCGGAGAACGCCGGGAGGTTGTCCGACCGGGCCATGATCGTGGAGATGTAGATCCCGTTCATGTACCGCGCGTGCGACAGCAGCGAGTCGGAGATGAACCGCTCCGCGATCGAGGGCCACACATACTCGCGCAAGATTGAACCGGTAATGCACAAGTACGCGAGGTTCAGGCGCTCTTCCTGCCAGTCAGGGCACGGGCCCTGGATGCATTTCTTCGGGTTCTTCTTGAAGAAATCCGGGTCCTTCAAGTCCGGGTCATACATGTGGTTGTAGCCGTGCCAGCTGTTCCGACCCGGGGGGTTGCCGTCCGGCTGGTTCGACTCCGGCGGCTGGTGTTGGTCGGGGAACTGCCACCAGGTAGGCCACTGGATCCCGCCCATGCTCGGCATGGCCATGCTCGGAAGGTCCAGCATGTTCGAACGCTGGGCCAACGGCGGGCACAACTCAAAGTCACGCTGGCTAGGGGCGCACCACACGTCCCCGGGCGGCGTGGGAAGCGGATCCATTGCCGCGGTCACGTTGCCGTTGTTCTTCTCGGCCAGCTGAGCAGCAGCCACCAGCGACCCGCCGGGGAGCTGCTTCTCGTCGGCCACCCGCTCCACAAGTTCAGTGTCGGCGTCGTTGCCGGGCTTGCCGGACGCGGTCAGCGCCTCCGGGTAGCCCTTGTTGACCACCGCCACGGACTTACGGACTTCACCGGTGTTCGGCTGGCCGATCGGCATCGACCGGAACCGCGACAGGGTCGCGTTGGCGACGTCGCGCATGTTCATGTTCTGCCCGGCCGGCACGTCGGGAACGTCAGCCGCGGCAGTGATGAACGGCTTGATCGTGTTCGAGTTCGAGTCCGGCAGCTTCGTGTCCGGCTGGTGTGAGCGCACATCCCCGAAGCTCGGGGCGGCCACGCGGGTGTTCGACCGGGGCGGGGTGATCCGCGGGTTCGACCGCTGGCCGGTCGCCGCGGCCGGAACGGGGTCCGGGCTGCTGGCCGGCTGTGTCGGGACGGTCGCCGCGGGCTGCTGCTCGGCCGGCGTGTCCTGAGCGGGAGCGTCGCCGGCGGAAGACTGGTCGGTTTCCGCGGACTCGCCACCGATCACGCCACTGTCGTCATCCTGCTCGTCGTCCTGGTCGTCGCTCTCGTCGCCGGTGTCGCCGCGCACCTGAGCCATGAGGTTCGACATTTCCGCGTCTAGCTCGGCAGCGGCTTGCGCGCGGTCGTCGCGCTCGGATCGAACCTCGGACAGCACCTGGGCGAGATTGCGGATTTCGCCGGCCTGGCTCGGCTCGTACTTGCCGTCGTTGTAGGCAGACTCGAGCTGTTCAGTCGCGGTCTGCTCAACCTCGTTGAGGTCAGCACCGTCGGTGTCCACAGCTTCTTGGATCTTGCCGCGCAGTTCAGCAACCGGGTCGTCCGCTTGCGAGTTGCTGTAGAGCTGGAGGAGTTCGGAGGCGTCCACGATGGGTCCTTTCGGGCGGAACGGGAGACACATACGTGTGTCTGACTGCGTTCCGCCCGGACCAAATACCAGCAGCGGGCACCCGCCGGGGGGTGCTGCTGGTGTGGATCATACACCCGTTCGGTGGTGTTTCCGTAGCACCAAGTGACCCCCCGGTCAGGTTGGGGATTTGTACACCCGTAGGGCCCCGTAAATCGCGGCGTTGCGGTGCGCCTCGTGCTCACTGGGGTACCGGGCGGTGACCCCGCTCGGGTGGTCCACCGTCCAGTCCCCCACGGTCTCCGACGTTGCGCCCTGCCCGCCGGCGGTCGACGTTCTGGCCATGCTCCCGGCGGTGGCGGCGCTGCGCCGGCTGGACCCACAACAACCCATCAGTTCAACTCCCGTGTTCGGTTCTGCTGGACTCGCCGCGAGCATAGGCACACACACGCCGTTCGGCGGATTCGGCGCGGTTGGCTGCCTGCTCGGCGGATCGTATGTCCCGGGCGATGACGGCCAGGATCGCGATTTCGACCGTCAGCGCGATCGTGTGTGTGACCAGCGCGGACAGCATCGGGCTAGTCTGCGTTCGCTCGGCGTTTCATCGCTTCCCACTCGCGCACCGATGCGCACGCCTCCGCGCGGGACCCCGCATTGACGTCCTGCTTTCCCGGCCAGTTGGTGTCGCCGCTCCGGCACATCTTCTTCGCGGCGTTCACGGCCGTGGCGATCGCGTGGGACTCGCTCATGCTGGACTTGAGGTGCTTCACGATCCGGTCAATGTAGCTGGGCAAGCCGCCTTCCTGGTCAACCCAATTCGCCGCGACGGTCGTGGTGCGGCTGCTGGTCTTGCCGGCCCGGTGCGGCAGCCGGGCGATACGGCGTACGGCGCGCATGTCGTCGTCGGTGAGGTTGTCCAGGTCGTCGGAGCCGAGTTCGGCGCGAGCGATCACGTTTTCCAGGCTCGGTGCGAGCGCCGCACGGGCAGCGGCGGTGACCTCGTGGTCCACGGCCGCGGCGTGTTGGGACGCGCGGTATATCTCCCACCCGAGCGCGGTGGTGTCCACCGTGGGTGACGTGTCGCCGGCGCTGGCCGTGGTGGTTCCGCACTCGGCACAGCCCGCGTCGTCGGTGGTGCCGATGATGCCGGCGGCCACGCACGCCACCAGGGCTCCACCTTCGGCCCACACCGCGCGGGGGGTCGGGTCTGCGAGGGTGGATTGCCCGTCGTGCGCGGCGGACGCGGACAGCGCCACCACACCGTGATCGTCGTCCAGGTGGAATCCGGGCACCGACACCGAGCACGCTGCGAGCAGTTCGTTTTCTCGCCAGTCCCCGCTGATCGAGTACCGGTCGAGCAGCATCACCTGAAACGGCGTCACCCCCGGGCGGACACTGCCGGAGATCCAGATCCCGTGGTCATCGGTGCCGGCCGTCACGTCGGCCACCACGAACCGCGGGTCGTCGTAGTGCGACTGCACCGCCGAAATCGTCGGTAGCGGCTCTTCGGTGGCTGCGTGCCCGCCGGTGGCCAACGGTCCCGTTTTGATGCGCTCGCCGCTGTCAGCAACAACCGGATGCCGGTGGAACCGTGCCAACGAGTCATCACGGAACCGGTCAATGGACACGTCCGGCCGGCCGGCGTGCGCCGTGCCCCACGCGCCGATGTGCCCGTACACCCACCCGTCGTCTGTCACTCGCACTTTCGTCGGCCCCGTCAGTTGGGGATCGGTGAACCGTGCGGCGGGGGGATGTTCGGTGGCGCTGTTGGCGATGCGCTCCGATCGGGACATGCTCGTGCTGTCGGGTTGAGTGGGGATGCTCATCGGGTCATCTCCTCCGGGGGCGGCGTCAGCGGCGACGGGGTTTCCGTGGACGTCGGTGCGGTTCGGTAGCTCGCGGTCGCGGCGCTCGTTGGACTCGGCGGCTTCCTCCGAGTTGAGTACGAGCACGGTGCAGCGGCAGTTCTTCCACAAAGCGGGTGGTGCGGACGTGTCTCCCGGGTACTGCATCGGATACCCGCCGACGGTGAACGGTTCGTCCAGCGGCACGGCTTGCTTATCCGCGTGCCAGTGCGCGGGCCTTACCCGCTGGTCAGTGGTCGCCATCCAGCCCTTGAACATCGGTTCGCCGGCGGTGTCCTGCTGTTGCCGCGCGCCGTCGAGGGTGGCGACGTTCGCGGTTTCCACCGTCAACCACCGGTG